>CAVYBF010000001.1:0-14650 GCA_963766625.1 uncultured Acidobacteriaceae bacterium
TTTTGGCGCAAAGCTAACCTCACTCAATCACGATGTCCAATGAATGTTCGGCGGACAGCTATTCCTGGCAGGAATAGCTGGGGAAGACGGGGAGTGATTGGGTGCGTTTAATCAGCGCTGTCCAATGACTTTTCAGCCACAGCTCATTCCCACAGGTTATAAATGCGAGAATTCGTCGGTGGTTCTTGGGCCCGTCGTCCAACACGTAAAGGCTTCGAGGGATCAGGACTTCCTGTTTAACAAGCTGATCGAGATTAGTGGGGTCGCACGTTTCAAAGTGCGCGAGATTCCGAAATCCTGACGCCGAAACTCAGGCGGCTACTACTGCTTTAGGATCGCCGCCTCCTCCTCTGGGGTACCGCCGTTTTGCGACCCGATTTTGATGCTGCGTCCCTCTTGCGTTTAAGCAAACGAAGCACCGGTGGTTCCGCAACCCCCGATGGTACGATGGGTTCGTCCTCGGGATAAATTGCGAGACTATCCGGATCGTGTTCGCCTATCTGCCACGCCGGACAAATGCGAATCGATTTCTTTTCAATTGATAGATCAAAGAACAATTCTGGCTTGCCGGTAAGGTCAGGCATGAAGGCCGGTAGAATCCTATACTTGCGAACCCGTTCGTAGCGCGCCCGGAACGTTTCGAGATTGGTTGCATCTATCGGGTCCATTCGGTGAATCCGGGCGACATGCACAAATTCCCGAATTCCTTCGCTATTGGCAGGCAGGTTGGAACCTACGAGCACCCGATAGGAATGTGGGTGCGTCTTGTCGATCCCGGTGATGATCGAGATTCGAAGACGTTCCTCATCATCAATTTCACCTAAACTGGAGTGCCATTCGCTGAAGATGGCGCGTGCGAGTTCGGAGTCGGTGAATGCGATCGCAAGCAACGGCGTGTCGTCAGGATTAGCTGACCAGATGTACAACGTAGCACGCCATCCGGCCTTGTCCCATAACGGCATGTTGATTAGCGAAAACACTCTGCGCTCGCTGTGCTTGATCTGTGAACGGTCGAGAATGGCCTTCGGCGGATCGCCCGTCCCAATGATGGGTTCGGCAACCTTTTCACGTTCGTCGCGAAGAAGGCCCTCATGCCACGGGGCCGTGCGGCGGACCAAGAACGCTTTAGGATCATGCTCAAGGTTCCAGTCGGACAACCTGAACTTGGGACTCTGCCCGAGGATGTTTTTGATTGGCGTAGCCGAGTCACTGAAATTTATGGCGCGAGCCAACCCAACTTCTTCGCCGAACACGCGCTTCGTGTACTCTTCAGCATCGCGTGGCATGATCATCTGACCGACTATCGTCAGCACGATCTTCAGAAATGAATCATTCCTAACGGCCAAGTCGTCGGGAATGGTCCCAGAATGCCGCACGGTCACTAGGCCTCGACGTTCATCGAGTTCACATTGCGGTGGGCCGTCGAAGCGATTCGATCGTTCAAGGTTTACCGAAAATTCCTGCCGGCGCGGAAACACATCAAACTCCAGACTCGTGGCAAGCATTGCTTCGACAGCGGCTAGGATACGCTCCGCGAACTGTAACGACTGATCATCGTCTTCGGTGTGAACAGTGAAGGTGCACCCGATCACGCGAGAGATTAAGGTCATTCCGCTGCCACCGAGCCCTACTGGACGGTCAGGCAAATCCGCCGATCCGGGATGCTTCACCAATGTTGTAAAGAATTCCCGAACCTCCTCTGGCGTTTCTGTCGCTGGAATCGTGCCTTCCTCCCGCAGTAGATCCTCGTATCCGAGCGCGTACAGCAGGCACATTCGCGACAATTGCAGGCCAGCGCCGTCGAAAATGTCAGGCAAGAACCGCAGCCGATTGAGGTCTTCCACTTCAGATCTCAGGAGCAGCATGCCCAGAGTTCCATCTTGCGCGGTAACTTGGTCAGAGAACTTTTTCCGCTGCTCTTCATCCAGGCCGCGATCTTGGGCGAGCGCAAACGCCATTTGCATCCATTGCATGGCGCATGCGACCCTTCCGAGCTGGAGCTCCAACCAGATGAGCCTGCGCACACACGTTGAGGCCCTGGTGCCGAGGCGGCCATGCTGCCAGTACTCTCTGAGTGCCAGATCAGCGGCGGCAAGGACGTTGGCACGAGCCGCCCATAGAAGTCCGACAGATTCATAAGCGAGTCCACAACCGAAGAGTGCCTCCGCCAAGTCCTCCAAGGACTCTTCCATCGCGAGCTTCTGCTGGGCGCGCCCGAAAAATCGGATCGCGTCATATTTCTGGCCGGCTCGGAATTTCTGAAAGCCCCGTGCGAGCAACATTCGGCCTGCCTCTTGCGCCCCCACCCGCTCTTGGGTAATCGAGACCACCCGTTCCAGCAATGCGTCGTATTCGCTCGCTTCTGACAACCACTCGCCCAGTTCCTGCACAATGCGAGACACCACTTCGAACGGATATGTGATCAGGCCTTCCACGGATCGGAGAATTTCCTTGAGTTCGGTCAGCAACGGCCCAAGCGCGCTGGGCCCGGGCACGGCAGATGAGATCTTCATTAGCAGCAGTTGAGTGCGTGCCCAGAGCGCATTGTTAGGCCTTGCAGCGTCATTCGCCAATCGCTCAAGCGCCTCAACGAGGGTGGCGGTGCGTCGGGAAAGCTCGACCTTCGTAGCATCCAGCGTCCCGGCTCTGCAGGAAGCGTGGAGAATGGTCCAGAGATTGCCAAGAAGCTCAAAATCGGCTGCTTCATCGGTGGAAAGGGCCCATCGTTCGACTTCGCCATAGAACCGATCGAATTCGGTCGTATCCTCAAACCACCAGTAGGCGGTCCATGCCCGGTTATAGGCAATCCGAAGCTGCTGCTGAGTGTGCCCGACTTGTCGTGAGATCTTCTCGGCGCGTTCAAATCGTCCGTCGATCTCGACGCGTGGCAGTTCTAAGGTACGGGCAAGGAGGGCGGCGCGAAGGCAATCCTCAGCAAGCTGATACTCAACTCCCGAATATCTCGTCGTGTCTTGGATTCGTTCCTCAACTTCTCTTAACTTCTCCGTGTTCCGAACATCGCGCGGACCAACTCTCTTTTCGTGCCGAGTGTTCGTTTCATCAAGGTTCAGCGTCTCGATGGCGAGAGGCAACCGGTCGTGCTCGTAGACGCACCTAAGAATCCAGCTTCGATCAAGGATGCGGACTCTAACGCCGCATTCCTTCGTGAGCTCATCTTCGAGCGCAGCCCTCGTCTTGTCTTTTGCGTATCGACTGGTGATGAAGTAAATCAGGGTATAGCCGCGGCCGGTGGCCGCAATCCCCTTCGCGTCCGACCGCGCTTTGGACCGCCATTCTTTTTTTGCGCTAAAGGCGAACGCCCACGGCTCCTGCGCTGCACCCGTTGACCGACTTTCGTACCAGCGCAATGCGATCTGCTCCGCAACCGGGTAGTTCTCAGCATCGCATTTGCTGTCGCCGCCGCCGGTCGGCCCCGTCTGCGGCGAGAGGTTAGGACAAAGCTCTTTCTCGGCCAACCTACGGCAGAAGTGCTCGAAGACAATTTCCTCCTTGCGGCTCGTGAGGAGCTCCAAGTGGTATTCGAAGACTTCTTTCGCGAGACTCGGTTCCGCTGAGACATTCGAATCCGAAAACAATTCCGGGTGACGAGCCCGCATGAAGTCGGAAGGTCGAAAATTGTCGCTCTTAACCTGCTCACGCAATTGCGCAGCGGAATTGGATGTCTCCAGGCTTTCTCGCATGTTTAGCTGATTCTGATCTCAAGCCACACACCAAGTCTATACGTCTGAGGGACCGCCGCCAGAGCTCAGGCGCTAACCTGCCGAAGACGTGAAAAATGTTTTGATTGTCACTGGGTGTGAGGTATGCTCTTGGTGTCGGGCCGACGTATTGGTCGATTGCGAGCGATCAAGAAGGTAGCGGAGAATTTGTACCGTTTTTGTACCGCCGATCCGGCAGAGTGGCAGTTTTGGCCTTTGTCGCCCAATGTAGAACCAATAACTTACGTAGAATCAGTGGGTTGAATAGTTCGACTCCCGCCGCCTCCACCATGTCACTATCTTGTTCATTATAAATACGTTACAAGGCCTGATGTTTCGGGGCTTCAGTTGACATGTCCCAAATCCCCCCAATCGTGAGATTTTGACCGGTCCCTCGAGGCGTTTGGTTTATTTCCAGGATTTTGAGAGTCGCCATTTCCGCTTCCGGGCCCAACAGCAGCCTCAAATTATCCTCGTCCCCCGCGAGGCACAGAATCTCTCCGTCTCATTGCTAGAGACTTTTTCCTCGGGCCGGTTGAGATCACGCCTCCTGGGAGTGCCGGTGGCGGTCGCCGGTGGGCTTGTTCGACGCTCTCGGTGCTGAAGCCAGGATCTTCTCGATTTCTTCCCGCAGCCACCGGTTGGCGGGATCGTTCTCCACACTCTCATGCCAGTACAAATGGGCTTCTAGCCGAGGAGCGTGGAGCGGGAAAAGGTGCGTCTGGTTCATCAGACCCTTGCTTACCAAAGCCAGGTTCAGCAGTTGCGCGTGCCGCTCGGGCAAAGTCAGCAGCATGTCCGTCTTGCTCACCACCATGTAGGCCGCGAAGGTGTGTTGGCTGCGCAGAAACACTTGTCGGCGGAGCCCCCGCCGGCTGAGTTCGACATCGATCAGGCTGGGACCTTGCCGCCGGGACGAAACCTGAATGTGGCGTTGTCTCAAATAGGTATCCAGATCGAGTTTGCCTGCGACCGCTGGATGCCTTTGCCTCGCCATAACTACGTAGGGTTCGTTCAGGAGCCACTTCTGCCTAATGCGATCACTTGTGGTCATCGGAATTTCAATCGCGAGATCGAGCGAACCGCTTGCCAGTTCAGTCTCAAGGTCCCTCCGCTTGACCCGCGATGTGGTAATCGACATCCCCGGAGCAGCATCGGCGAGGCGCCCTAGCAAAGGCGGAAGAATCAGAGTCTCGAGATACTCCCATAAAGACACGTGAAGGTTCCTTCGCGCGTGTTCGGGGTCGAAACCGTGACTCTGGCCGAGGTTCATTTCGAGGATCTGCAGTGCTTGCCGCACCTCCTCGATTATGTTTCGCGTGAATGGCGTCGGCATCATATGCGCCCCCCGGCGGACGAAAAGCGGGTCCTGCAGAAGGTCGCGCAGTCTTTTGAGCGCATGGCTAATGGCGGGCTGGGTGAGGTTCAACTGCTGGCCGGCACGAGTAATGTTGCCCTCGCGATAGATCGCCTCCAGCACCACGAACAGGTTCAGGTCCACCTGGCTTAAATGCACGTCGCATATATTACAAGATTCGTAAGATTCATTAGGAGAATTCTGTGGCAATCGCTAGGCTAGGATGCCTGCGGGGTGGATCGCCCACGAATGGATTTCTCGGTCTCACCGAAAGCACAAGCTTATGTGCAGCGCCTCTCGGCGTTTATGCAGGAACATGTCTTACCGGCAGAGCCAGAGTACGCCGCGAAATTGCAGAACCTTCCAGATTGGCGCAGCTGGAAGCAGCCTGCGGTTATGGAGCAGTTGAAGGCTAAGGCGCGGGCCGCCGGGCTGTGGAACCTGTTTCTGCCTGACCGTGAGTATGGTGCCGGTCTCAGCAATGTCGAATATGCTCCCCTGGCGGAAATCACCGGACGCTCTTCGATCGCCCCGGAGGTCTTCAACTGCAACGCTCCCGACACGGGCAACATGGAAGTGCTGGTGAAATATGGATCGGAAGCGCAAAAGCAGCGTTGGCTCAAGCCGCTGCTCGATGGCGAGATTCGTTCCGCGTTTTGCATGACGGAACCAGAGGTGGCTTCCTCGGATGCCACAAATATGCAAGCGACGGCGCTGATTCAGGAAGACAATGTCGTCCTCAACGGTCGTAAATGGTGGAGCTCCGGAATTGGTCATCCTCATTGCCGGCTGCTGATTTTCATGGGCTTGACCAATCGCTCGGCCTCAAGATATGAGCGCCATTCGATGGTCTTGGTGCCGATCGAGACCCCCGGCGTTAAGGTCGAGCGCATGGTGCCGGTGTTCGGATCGTATGATCCTCCCTTCGGCCACGGCGAGGTTACGTTCACGAACGTCAGGGTGCCGCTGGACCACATCATTGCCGGGCCGGGTCGCGGCTTTGAGATCGCGCAGGGCCGGCTTGGTCCGGGCCGCATCCACCACTGCATGCGCACGCTGGGAGCGGCCGAACGCGCGCTTGAGCTTTTATGCCGGCGCTCGCTGCATCGAGTAGCGTTCGGCAAACCGCTGGCCGAATTGGGCGGCAATGCCGATATCATAGCCGACGCGCGAATCATGCTGGAACAAGCCCGTCTGCTGACTCTCAAGGCTGCGTGGATGCTCGACGAAGTTGGAACCAAAGGCGCTCGCAGTGAAATTTCTCAAATCAAAGTTGCGGTTCCCAACATCGCATTGAAGATCATCGATCAGGCGATTCAGATCCACGGAGGAGCCGGCGTTTCTAATGATTTTCGTTTGACTGAGATGTTTGCCACGATTCGCACCCTGCGCATTGCCGATGGGCCCGACGAAGTACATCGCGCATTGATCGCCAAGCTGGAACTGAAGAAATACAAACCCCGGGGCGCAGATCCGGTTTGAACGCCGGAATCGCACCGCTACGGTAAACCTTTCGCCGCGCGATATCGGCTGATACCGGGTCGGCTCACTAGAATGAGAGCCGCACCCCGAGTTGCACCTGCCGCATTGGAAAAGCCGAGGTGAAGGCCAGCGGTGTGCTGGAAGTAGCTGTCCCGCCACCCGGAAGCGCCGTTCCCGGTCGCATCCCATGGACGTTGAAGGTCGTGAATCCCGGCGTAAATCCGAGGAGCGGGCTCACTTCGTTGTTTACGCTGGCGAAATTTGTCCGGTTCACAACGTTGAATCCTTCCGCCGTAAAAAGAAGATTCATGTTTTCGCCGAGCTTGTGTCCCCAGGTTAAACGCATGTCGAAGTCGATGAAGTCGGGACCCAGACCGGTGTCCCGTGAGGCGCCGATGGGACGTTCATTCGTCGTGTGATTGTCTCCATTTACTTCTCCGCCGGCTAACAAATTAAAAGGATGTCCGCTGTGCGCCGAGACAATTGGAGACAGCTCGAAGCCCGATAGCACGCTTTCTTTCCAGGGACTGTTGAACACACCGGCAAGCACTACTTTGTGACGCTGATCGAACTCGGACACGGCGCGATCCAGGTTAAGGTTTGTGGGATCTTGCGGCCCGTAATCGGAGTTGAAATCCGTAGACGTGTCAAAGGCTTTGCTGTAGGTGTAATTCCCAAATACAGTGAAGTGTTCACTGAAGCGCTTCTTGACTTCCACAATGCCGCCTTCGTAAAGGGCATATGCCTCAGAGCTATATTGGTTGTTCTGCACCACCAGCGGATTCACAAAGCATTTAGTGGCCGAAATGGTTGGGTTATCACAGGGCAGACCGCCGGGCTCGGTGCCGCCGAGCGGATCGGCTCCAGCTGCCGTCGTATTCCAGTTGCGATAGGAAACCGTCTGGCCATTGGCCAGGGTTAACGTGCTAAACGGTGCCGGCAGCAGGTTGGTATCGATGGCGACCGGAAGCCTTTGCGTATGAGTGTAGATTCCGCTCACGGAAATCGAGAGTCCGGTTCCAATCTGCCGCTCAATTCCGAAGGAAGCTTGTTGGGCGATTGGCGGACGATAGCCTGGCTGGTTCACGAAAACTACCTGCAGCGGACCGATCGGGCCGCTATTCGTAACATTGATGCCTAACGGGGCCACAGCAGCCGGTGTGATGCAGGCAGCATTGCCGGGGGTCGGAGTGGTGCACTGAATCAATCCCTTCCCAAAGAGTGTCGTGAAAACGGTATTCGCGCCCGCTAAGCCTAAAGCCGGAACCCCACCGAGCGGATCTACATAAATAGAAATTTCCCGGTTACAGGGGCTGGAGCCGGTACCTGGAATTATCGGCACCCGGAATTGTGAAAGCCCACAGATGGCGCTCAGGTTTGCGACCTGAGGGGCTGCCGACTCGTTCTCGACCGCGGTCTTATTGCGGTTCACAACTCCCAGGCTTAAGTCGACGTCGGGGATTTGGGCGTCCACCGGTCCGTAGAAAATTCCGTATCCGCCCCGGATGACTGTCTTGTGATCCTTGAAGGGATCCCAGGCGAAGGAAATCCGGGGAGCAAAATCTTTCTTATAGGTGGTCAAGGGAGCGAACTCATTATCGAGTTCGTAGCGCAGTCCGTAGTTCAGAGTGAAGCTTGGCGTCATCTGCCAGCTGTCCTGCCCGTAGATTCCTGTGAGCGGGCGTGAGTAATACGGATATGTCGGATTCCCAAATCCCTGCTGGTAAACCTGAGGCAGGCCTAACGACGCCGATTGCAGAGGATTAATGGTGGTGCCAGCCAGTGCTGGGCTGATCAGTCCCCCTGGAAGGGAGCCGAAAACAAATCGGCCCGGAAAAAATGTGTGCGACTCCGTGTGATTCCCACGCAGCACTTCGTCGGCTCCAAGCTTGATGGTGTGACGGCCGCGCGTCACCGTGAAATTATCGGCAAATTCATAGCGGCGCAGGATTGTGATGTTCGGCAGGAAAATGTTGCTTCCCAGATTGTTGATGAAGCTGGGAATTTGGAGTCCGACTTGCGCCGGCTCGTTAGGAATCACCCTGAAACTTTCGTAATCCCATTGCACCCGGGCTTCGTTTTGCCCGGTTGCGCTGAACTGGCGATACCACCCGGCCTGCAGATTGTTGTCGTAGGTATGCGTCGAACTTCCTGCCGAGTAAGCAGTCAACGATTCGACGTCCGGAGATTGTTCCAGATCATGTCCATAGCGGTACGTCACGTTGATTTCATTGTTCGCATCGATGCGATGATCAAGCCGTCCTGACGCCAGATATTCGCGAGTGTTGTAAGGGAAAAGACCGCCCTGGGTTTCGAACTGATTTTCCAGAAAGCCGTTCAACGCGGCCTGGCCTGGAGTTATGAACGGGTTCAGGCCGCCGGGATTAGTGTTGATCGTCAAAATGCTCTGCAGGGCAAGGCCGCAAATGCTTGGCGGCAGGGGCACGCCCGGCAAGCAAGCTACCGGGGTGGGGGAGGGATTTGCCGCCAGACCGCCAATGATGGCATTCTGCGCTGCCGTGGGACGAAAAATATCGGTATTGGTCAGGATCGGAACTGCGTTTTGCGCATCCTGCCGCAAGCCCTCGAACGCGAGAAAAAGAAAAGTCTGATCTTTCTTGATCGGGAAGCCCACATTTGCGCCGTATTGCTGGCGGCTCAAAGTATCCTTGATTGGCGAACCCAGGGAATCAGGGGCAGCGGGATTGAAGGTCTGGCCGGGCAGCAAGGCCTGGCTGTAGGCGAAGGGATCACGAGCATCCATTGCGTCGTTGCGGAAAAAACCAAAAACCGAGCCATGAACTTTGTTGGCACCGGACTTCGTCACAATGTTGATGGAAGCGCCGGTGGCTGCGCCAAGATCAGCGGCGTAGTTGCTGCGATTGATTTGAAATTCCTGCACCGCGTCCTGGCTCACGGTCAGGCGTACGCCGCCGGCATCATCACCGGTTTCACCGCCATCCACGGTGATGTCGTTTCCCCGGCCATTGCTGCCGTAAAAGGACAGCCCGCTTTGTGGTGTTTGTTTAACTCTGAAATCCTGATCGCCTGCCAGGCGGGTGGAGTCAGCTACACCGGGCGCGAGTAATGTAAACGTAAGATAGTCGCGGCGATCGATCGGCAGATCGGTAATGTACTGTTGCGTGATAGTGTCCGCTTGGCTTCCGCGTTCAGTCTCAATCACCGGCGGCAGGTCGGTGACCTCGACTACCGTTGCCACTTTTGACGGACTCAGCTTGAAATCGGAGATGACCGTCTGGCCCACCGCGACGGTTACGTTTTTTCGAATCTCAGTCGCGAAACCCGGCATTTCGGCGCTGACGTTGTAAGTGGCCGGCGAAAGCCCGGGCATGCGGAACCGGCCGGTGCTATTCGTCGTGACCGTGCGCTTCAAGCCGGTCTGCGTATCCACCACAGTGACCGTGGAATTGACCAAAACACGGCCCGAAGGATCGGCCACGGTTCCCGTAATTTCTCCGGAGGTACCGACCCCTTGCGCATGAGCCATCACGGTTGCCAGTGCGAAACACACAATCACGCGCGCGACCAGCTTAGTCATAGCATCTCCAGTGCAGAAATATTGCCGAGTTTTCTGTTTTGTTGTGAGCCTGGCTAAATGAGAACGAACAAGGATTCCCCATGCTCCTGCTGTTTCAGGGCGTCGAATCCTCATGATGGGCGCGAGCGTATCCGTCTTCGCGAAATTCATCAAATGAATTGTTTTGATAGTGATGTATGCCTGTAGAGAATGTTAGCGCAAGACCGCGCCCCGCGCGGGCTGAGCTTAAGACGTGCCTACTGCAGAACTTGGTTCCTGGCGACTCTGCGACACAAGAAATTCGACTATCGCCTTGCCGGACAATTGGGTCTGGTCGGTAAGAAACAAGTGACTCGCATGGTCGAGCAAGACCAGTCGTGCGCCCGGAATTCTATTCGCGATCAACTGACCATTTCCAGGAGGGACCAACGCATCCAACTTCCCATGGATCACTAGCGTCGGCGCCGCGATCTGAGCGATTCGGCTGTAACCCTCCCAGGCCAGGATTGCCTGCAATTGAGCGGTGAAACCCTGGAGCGAAGGGAAGCAACTGCGACGCAAACGAAGATCTTCCTCGATTTTCTCTCTCGGCGTCGCCGCATCATAGATGTAGGGAAGGATGGCTTCCCGGGCCTGCTCCAGAGTCATGCCGCGGATCATCAGAATGTCAGTCACCTTGCGGTCCGCGCGCACCGCCGTAGGTCCACCTGCGGAAGTGCAACCTAAAATCAGCGAACGCGTCCTCGCTGGATACTGTAAAGCGAATTCCTGCGCAATCATTCCTCCCATTGAGACGCCGAAGACATGGGCACTGGAAATGTCTGCTGCATCCAGAACCGCGGCGGCGTCTGAGGCCATTGTGGAAATTGAATACGGCCCGGGAAGAACGTCGCTCAATCCCACACCTCGATTGTCGAGGGCCACGGTGCGGAAGCGTTGCGACAGCACTGGGCGTGCGCGATGCCACAAAGCCGAGGAGTAGCCGAGACCCATGATCAGCAGAACCGGCTCACCTTGCCCTTGTTCGTCCCAATAAAGTTTTGCTCCCTCGTTTTCGACGAATGGCATGATAAGGCTCTTTCTGGCAGCCGCTAGACGACCTTCAGCATCAGCTTTCCCGAGTTCTCACCCGTGAAAAGCTTGAGCAGAGTTTCCGGAAAAGTGGCGAGCCCTTCCACAATATGCTCGCGCGACTTCAACTTGCCTTCGGCCATCCAACCCGCCATTTCCGCTCCGGCCTGCGCGAAGCGGTCCGCGTAGTCCATCACCAGCATGCCCTTCATCGAGGCGCGATTGGTTAGCAGTGACATGTAGTTTCTGGGCCCGGTGGCCGGGCCGGTATTGTTGTACTGGGAAATTGCGCCGCAGATGACAATGCGCGCGCCGCGCGCCAGCCGCGACAGCGCCCCTTCCAGAATCGTACCGCCCACGTTGTCGAAATAAACATCGATCCCCTTCGGACAATGCTTCTGCAGGGACTCCTTCACGTCTTCCGATTTGTAATCAATGGCTGCATCGAAACCCAGTTCGTGCAGGATGTAAGCGCACTTCTCGGGGCCTCCAGCAATGCCCACTGCGCGGCAATTTTTGATTTTTGCAATCTGCCCCACGATCGAACCAACTGCTCCCGCTGCCGCCGAGACCACGACGGTGTCTCCGGGCTTCGGTTGCCCGGTATCGAGAAGCCCGAAATATGCGGTCATGCCGGTCATCCCAAGCAGGCTGAGATGCTTGGGCAGCGGAGCGACTTTCGGATCTACCTTTCTAACCCTCTGGCCGTCGGTCAGCGCATATTCCTGTACGCCGAACCCGCCGGAAACGTAATCGCCAGCCCCGAAGGCAGGGTTACGCGACGCTTTCACGACCCCGATTCCCAGCGCACGCATCACCTCTCCGATCTGGACCGGAGGAACATACGAACGCACATCGTTGATCCAACCGCGCATCGCCGGATCGAGCGAGATGTACAACACCTGAACCAGCAGTTCGCCTTCTGCGGGATCGCGAACCGGTTCTTCGACAAAGTTCCAGTCGCTTCGCTTGGGCATCCCGACCGGCCGCGCCGCCAGCAGGAACTTATGATTGGTGAGCGCCATGCTGTCTCCTTCATTGCAATCTACGGTTCAAATCGCATAACGTTTCAAACCGTATAGCGCTCGCTTCCCAGCAGCCTGCGCGCAATCTGGCGTCGCAGTTCGATGGAATTCACGGGATCGTGAGCGGCATACGTGCGCAAGCGGGAAAGTTTCTGCCCCAGCTCGTGGCCTTGGGCGCACGCGCTCAGTACCGTGGTCGCGCACTGTTCGATTTTGCCTATGGCATCGCGCAGGTACACGGCGCACGCATCCGCCGCATTGGCCCCGCCATTCGCCGCCGCCAGTTTCCGGCTGCGCAGCAGGCTTGATTCCATGGCGAACACTTCCATGATGATGTCGGAAATGTTCATGATGATTTCCTGCTGTTCTTCCAGCTTCGCGCCATATCTCTCGAGTGCGAATCCAATCGTCAGCAGGGCAATCTTTTTTGCATTGTGGACGAGACTGAGTTCCGCATCGCCCGCAACCTCGGCGGGCTTCGGTTCGGCTTCGTGTGTTACAGAACGCGCGGCATCGAGCAGGGGCAACATTCCCCGTGCCGCACGTTTCAGCGGCATGCCGGTGATCACTAACCGGTTAATCTCGCTGGTCCCCTCAAACAACCGGTTGATCCGCGAATCGCGATAGGCGCGCTCGACCATGTAGTCCTGGTGGTATCCATAGCCTCCGTGGATTTGGACTCCCTCGTCGACCACGTAATCGAGCATCTCGCTGGCGTAGACCTTAATCATCGAGCACTCAGCGGCAAATTCCTCGATTGCCTTCAACTCCTGCGTGCCGCCCGCAGATTCTGGAGATGCAGCGTGCATCTGATTCTCAATCAATCCCGCCACACGCCAGGTCATCGACTCGGCAACGAAGATGCGGATCGCCATCTCTGCCAGCTTGTGTTGGATTGCACCGAATTCGGAAATCGATGAGCCGAATGCTTTACGTTGCTTGGCATATTTCAGGCAAGTCGCCAAAACGTTTTTCGCCGCGCCAACTCCGGCGGGGCCGAGTTTCAATCGTCCAATGTTCAGGATGTTGAAAGCGATCACATGGCCGCGGCCAATCTCACCCAATACGTTTTCCACCGGCACTGGAACGTTGTCAAATAAACTGCCGTCGTCGAACTGCCCGTGATGCCCATCTTGTGCTCTTCCGCGCCGCTGGTGACGCCGGGAAAGTCGCTCCACCAGAAACGCAGTGAACTTCTCACCCCCAACCTTAGCGAATACCGTAAATAAATCAGTTGCGCCGCCATTGGTGATCCACATCTTCTGGCCGTTTAAGATGTAATGTTTTCCGTCAGGCGCGGGATCCGCGCGGTTCCGCGCCGCCAGAGCATCAGACCCAGCCAGCGGCTCGGTCAGCGCATAAGCGGCCAGCATTTCGACTTTCGCCAGCTTCGGCAGATACTTTCGCTTCTGCTCGGGAGTTCCGAAATAAACCACCGGCATCGTGCCGATTCCGGTGTGAGCCGAGTGCCAGCCCGCATAAGAGCCGTCACGCCCCAGGCGTTCGGCCGTGACCATCAGAGACGGCAAATCCATCGCCATGCCGCCATACTCCTCGGGGATGGCCATGGCGGTCAGGCCTAGTTCAACTGACTTGCGCAGCACAGCCATTGCCACTCCCGGCTTCTTTTCGCGGATTGCCGGCAGATTGGGTTCGACTTCATTGGCCAGAATTTCCACCATTTTCCCGATCGCGATATGTTCCTCGCTCAGATCCTCAGGAGTGAAAATGTCTTGCGGCTCCGAGTCTTCGATTAGAAACGCCGTTCCCTTTGTCGTTTTGCGCGAGATGTCTGTTACTGTCGTCATTAAAAACTCCTATGCCACCGTTTGAAATTGAGAATCTAAAATCTTTGAAAAAGTTCGAAGGACGCGAATTCCACCCGACAGACTGGTTCGTTGTCTCCCAGGAGCGGATCCAGAAATTTGCCGATGCCGTCGAAGATCGCCAGTGGATTCACTTGGATTCGCAACGCGCTCAGCGCGAATCGCCCTTCGGGGGCACCATTGCGCACGGCTTTCTCACCCTTTCGTTGATCAGTTATCTCGTGAAGCAGGCAGTCCAGATTCGCTCGGGCGTCGCGATGAGCGTCAACTACGGGCTTAATAAAGTGCGGTTTCCTGCGCCCGTTCGCGCCGGCTCTTCGGTCCGGGCCCGGGTCACTCTGCTGTCGGTAAAGGAATCGACTGAACTCGTCGACGCAATCTTTTTGATCCATATCGATAGTCAGTCCGCCGCCAAACCTTGTTGCATCGCTGAGTTGCTGGTGCGGTTTTATCCGGGGTGAAGGCTCTTTCATATCGCCCCGCTTTCCGCGCAGTTCCACGAGGCGCGCAGTAACGTCCAAATTCTTTTCGGCAGAGCGGCGAATCGCTCGTCCTGCGTCAGTCCCTGGGCGTAACGGTAATAAATCTGTTGCAGGATGACTGCAACTTTGAAGCGGGCAAACGTCACGTAA
>CAVYBF010000002.1:0-407178 GCA_963766625.1 uncultured Acidobacteriaceae bacterium
AAATGCGAAATCGCCGGAACAGTACTACATGTACCTGTTGGCGTTGTCCCAATTCAGCGATCCCAAACTGCTGGAGCAAACCCTGGAGTATGCGATCTCGCCCGGGGTTCGCTCGCAGGATGCGCTACACGTGATCGCAGGGGCCATGAGCAACCCGGCTGGAGAAAAATTGGCATGGGATTTTGTTCGCTCGCACTGGAACGATGTGCAGAAGGCGGGCGGCCCATTTGCCAGCGCAGAAATCGTTGGCGCGACCAAATCATTCTGCTCAGCCAGCATGCGGGATGAAGTGACGATCTTCTACGACGCGCACAAGGTCGAAGCCGCAGAACGCACTTACCACCTGGCGATTGAACGGATTAACAACTGCGTCGATCTGAAATCGCAGCAGGAGCCGCAACTCGCCTCATGGCTGGGACAGCACGGATCGACGGTGGGAGGGCAGTAGGTGCGAGCCTGGGTAGAACCGTCAAACAAGGGGCGCAATCTGCAGAGGCCAGAGATTGAGTGAAGTCACCTGCGTTGCTATAATCAACCACGACCTGCGCTACGCACGTTCACTGATATTTTATTCGGTTCACACTCTACAATTGGTGCGGAGCGAGCGATTCCCAGCGTCCAAGCGGCGTAAGCGGGACAGCAAAGTGGCCAGGTAGCTCAGGTGGTAGAGCGCAGCCCTGAAAAGGCTGGCGTCGGCGGTTCAACTCCGTCCCTGGCCACCACATTTCAAAGCAGTTACATCGAATCAGCAAAATCGCTTCAGTCCGCATTCAGTCCGCTGTTAGCGGCAGTAGCGCCGCCAAGAATGGCCTGAAGTACCTCCCCTTGCGCCGTCATCCGGTCCGCGCTGACGCTGTGTGCATAGAGCTGCAGCGTCGTCTTCACGTCCGAATGCCGCAAGAGCGCTTGCACCGTCTTCGGGTCGGTCTTCTGCGAACCAGAAACGATGCCAGCGAATGCCGGAGATTATGGAAACCGAACCGGCATGGATCGCCTGCGGCGATCACTCCCGCTTTCACCGCTGCTGGCCGGAGATAGTCTTCCACCAGCATGTTTGCTGCCCGTGGCTTTCTACCGTCTAGTCTGAGGCTGGGGAATACCCAGTCTTCAGGTTGTGGGTAGGGCGTGCGGATTTGCCACGCCCGCATGAATTCTGCCAGCAGAGGATGCATCGGAACCGGAGCTTGTGACGCCTTGCTCTTAGGTTGTCCGACCTTTCCCCAGGTCCAGGTACGCCGCACATGGATGAGCGATCCGTCGAAGTTCACATCCAGCCATTGCAAGCCCAAGCACTCGGAGATGCGTAGGCCCGTACTGGCAGCGAGCAGCGTCAGGGTTCTTTCCGGTTCCGGCAGATCAACCAAAACTGCGAAGGCCTGCTCCGGACTCAGAATCACCGCTTCGTAGTTGCTGATGGTCTTGCAGCGGACAAAGCGTAGCGGGTTGCACTCCTCTCGACGCGAAATGAGACCATAGCGCTGGCCGTGTTTATAGACCAACGACATGACCCGTCTCATCTTGTCGAGGGTCGGGTTTTCTAGCTGTTCCTCTTCCTTCACCGCAGAAAGCCACTCTTCGACTTCCAACGGCTGAATGCTGAGCGCGAAATCGCTTGCCCCATCGCGGTAGCAGACGATTGCGTAGCACTCGTTTGTATCCTGCGATGGTTGTGTGGGCTTTCGGATCAACAATCGCACTCCGCCGCTCGCCTAGCTCGTGCTGTTGGTAGTGCTGAGCCAAGTCCGCAAACGTCGCGCGCTTCCGAAAGTCCGGTTTATTGATATGGATCTGCTGTCGCTCCACTTCCGCCCAGGCCGAAGCTTTGGTCGGGAAGTCGTGAACCGTTCCAACGGAAATCTTTTGCTCGACTCGCTTGCCGTCGGATTCCCGAGTTGTGCGGAAAAACAGCATCCAAGTTTCGCCGTCTTTGCGTCGTTCTTTTTTCAACCAACCATGTTGATGTCTCTGTGCCATTTCAGATTTCTCCTCAAGGCACGTGAGACTGCCGCTTGCATTGTACCCTGCCTGCGAGCAGAGACGAGCAAGTTCTGAAAGACGGAATCGCCACAGGTGGCGAGGGCCACTGCCCAAGTGGATAACCGGGAAGAACGCCACGCCGTGCTAACTCAAGGATGCGACGCGGACTCACCTGTAGAAACTCAGCAGCCGCGTCAGCGTCAGCAAGAGGCTCCATTTCGCCGCCGATTGTGGATTGATAGCTGCTTTGGTGGGAAGACGGGTTAGAAGTGGGAGGCTGGGATTGGGAACACATGTTGACTCCGGCGGGACGAAGGCTGTGACATTTCGATTTTCTTCTTTCGCTTCCATAGTTGCGGGTTGGGTTGGAACTGCGAAGGTTCAGTCAAGGGCGACCGGAGGGAGCCGCGCCAGCGGGCCTGCCCCTTGACGGGTTCTTCGCAGTTCCGGTTTCGTTCCTGTGGAAGCGAAAGAAGACGTTGGATGCGTGGGATGTTGTTCAGGTGCTTCATTGCGCCGCCTCATCCTTCGATGTGGGTTTACTTTGAATCTTGCGGGCAGGGTGAGTCGTAGCGGTGCTCGGCGCTGCTGCCTCTGGCTTTGATGGAACCACGACCGTGTTCTGGGTTGGTTCCGGTGCCGTTGAGTTGATCCAGCGGTAGTACAGGGTTCCCAGCGCAAATCCCACCGCCAGAGCCACACTGCATAGAACGAGGACCGACCACTTGTATTCGCGGAGGAAAGTGTGCGTTAGATCGTGTGCTGCTTGCTTCGCGGTGGCCGTGGCATACTCGATGCTTCCGCGTATCTCATCGACCGCCCTGCGTGCTTCGCTGGCAGCGCCTCGATAGGAATCGGTCAGTTGCTTGGACGAGCGGTCAAACTCTCCCGCGACTTGCTTCGTTTGTTTCGAGATGACGGCTAGGGCTTGTGCTGTTTCAGGAATGCCACTTGCGACAAACTGTTGGCGCAGACTCTCGCTGAGTTTCGTGGCGATAGCTGCAGGACTGATGCCCTCGGAGATTTCTGCTGGCAATTGCGCCAGCCGTTCTTCGAGTTGCTGATGCAAAGCGACTGCATCTTGTCGGGCGGACTGAATGGCCTTGATGCTGTGGTCTAGGATCGTGGCAAGCTTTTCCCGCTCCATGGCGATCTGTGCGGGAGTTTGCCGCGTCACCAATGCCAGAAAGCCCATAGCGCGGGCAATCCGTAGCATCTCGTCATCGGCGGGCAAGCGGCGCAAGTGCGCCATGTCACGATACCAAAGCGGACGCTGTTCGGCGGGCAGCAGTTCGGCGATGTCGTCGATGAAATCGGACTCAGCAGATTGTTCTTCTACGAGTTTGGGCTGAGGGTTCACGGCAAGAGCAACCCCTTGGCTTTGTCAATTTCCTCAAAGAGCCGCCGCCGATAGCTCTGAGCGCGGATGACCAGAGAGGCCCTCTGCAGCTCCGGGACTTTAAGCCGGCGTTCGACGATCTGGCCGAGTGTGACGCCGTGTTGTCGGGCGGGGTTTTCGAGTTCCGGCAGACGAAACTCCATCGTGAGGACAACTGGCTGGAAGACCGTGCGAAATTGCTTAGCTTGCTCGCTGTCCCGCCAGTAGGAGAAATCTGCTTGATGTGTCATGGCGTTCTCAACCACAACGTAGTTCACTCTGTCTTGCAGACGGGCAGCCCAGCTCAGAATGCTTTCCACGCTCGCCGGGTCGGGAGTGACGATGCCGATGGCCGTGAACGCCACACCGGTAGCTGCCACATCCTCAAACATGCTGTCGAACCACTCGTGAGTCACTTGCCCGGAACTCGCGCCCATATCCGCAAGGATGATGGGAGCGCCGTCTGCCAAGTGGTCAACGAAAGCGTCAAGACCCGCAGCGGTGTGAATGTTTACCTTGGTCACCCTGCCGTCGAAGTAGTGCTTCAAGCTTCCGCGAGATTTGTTTTCGGTGTCCAGGTCGAGAAGCGTTACCGGAATCTCATGGCTCTGGAACCATTCGGCGAGGACAAGCATAAAGCTGGTTTTGCCGACTCCTCCTTTTCCTCCCATGGTGAGAATCACCCGCTTGGACGGGGCGGTGGACGAGACGACAGAAGGTGAATCGGAATTTTTCCGTTCGGCTGTTGCAGCGGTGTTGGAGTCGTGCATATATGGCTACTCCTTCGTTCTTTGATTACGATGAAGCCGCAACGGTTCGTCTGGGTTGTATTCAAATAAAAGTTTTTTCGCCCGCGTTTTCAGCGGTCGGTCTTTCAATTCCTTAATCGTCTTTGCAATGCCTTCCAGTTCCTTCTGAGGCTTTCTGGTGCTCTCCTGAGCCTTAGTGTTCCTATACGTACCTGTAAGTGCTCTTCTGTTCTTCTTAGTCGCTATTGTCCCGGACGGCGAAGCAGACCGCTTCGCTTTTGATCTCGAACGTGCGAGCACGAAGTCGTTCACCGTGCTCGTGCCTACCTTGAGGCCACAAGCTTTCTTGAGTACTTGCGTGATTTCTCGATAGCTGTGACCTCGCTTTCGCATCTCAGTGATTAGCTCGCTGTAAGACTCCAAACGCGAGCGCGGCTCTTTGGTAGGCAGGCTGTTGAGTATGGCTTCAAATTTGGCGTCCACAATTTCCTCCGAGAGCGTCAGGCGAGATGGACTCCGGCGAAAGGCCGTTACTGATAGCAGACGCCAAACGGAGGTCAGAGGATGGCCGGACAAGCGCCGGACAGATGCCGGAAGTACACCGGATGAGGCCGGATGTACACCGGACGAGATTCAGGTCGCGCATGCGACACCGGACCTAACGCGGAGCGTTAGGGATGGTGTCTTGTTGCAAATGAGACGTTAAAGGTCTTCAACCATGCTGACCATTCGCGCCATGTCCAACGGAACGGGCTACTCTGCACGCCATTTGCAGCACAGTGACTACTACGCCGAAAGGGAGCGTATAACGGGTCAGTGGCAAGGCCGGGGAGCGGAGATGCTCGGCCTGGGAGGGGAAGTTCAGTCGGAGCAATTCGAGGCACTCCGCCAGGGCCTCGATCCCAAAAGTGGTGAATTCCTTCGGCAACGACACAGCGCCGACCGCACAGCCGCTGATGGCACGACCCAGAGTCGAGGCCGAAACCTGTACGACTTCACGATATCGGCTCCCAAGTCAGTTTCCATCATGGCCCAACTGGGTAGGGACGCACGACTTGTGGAAGCTCACAAGAAGGCCGTTGGAGAAACGCTGACAGAATTGGAGCATCGCGCAGCAAGCCGCGTCCGAAGGGACCAGGCGAATGATAACCGCACCACGGGTAATCTTGTATTGTCTGTCTACCATCACGACACGAGCCGCGAACTTGATCCCCAGCTTCACACCCACGCGGTTGCCGCTAATCTGACCTACGACGGCGCGGAGGGCCGCTGGAAGGCGCTGCAAGCCTCCGATATCTACGAGCAGCGGGCGTACCTGACTGAAGTCTACCGGAACGCGCTTGCCCGCGAAGTGCGGTCTCTGGGCTATGAGATCGAGGACCGGCGCAGCTCCAAGGGCAAGAACCTGGGTTTTGAGATCAAGGGTGTCTCCGATGAATTGCTCGAAAAATACAGTCAGCGTAGCGAGCAGCGCGACCGAGCCATTGCCGAGTTTGTCGAAAGTAAGGGTCACCAGCCCAGCGACAACGAAATCGCCGTGCTGGTTCGTGAGTCGCGGGCCGATAAGCTGGTTGAAATTTCAACTGCGGAGGTGCACTCGCGGCAAACGGCTCGATTGACCCCAGAGGAGAGCCTAACCCTTGAGCAACTCCGCGAGGCAGTCCGGGAGAGATCCGAAACGCAGCGACTAGAACCAGAGAGTGCAGCTCCTTCCCTCGACTACGCAAAACAACACGTCTTTGAGCGCGTCTCCGTGGCGCTCGACCATGAACTGTTGACTGAAGCACTCCGTCATGGCCGGGGCCGGATCGACTTGGCGGACCTGAAAGGTGAGTTTTCACTGGAAGAAAGCAACGGCAGAATCCTCCAGGCTGGGAAGGAAGTCGCCACACGCGAGAGTCTTGACCGTGAGCGCGACATGATCGAGCGGATCAATCGTGGAATCGGTCAGTTTGAGCGGCTAGGTGGGCAGCATGAATTCGCTGCTTCCGCCTTCCTCCGTCCCGAGCAGAAAGAGGCAATCGAATTTGTTCTCAATTCCAGTGATCTGGCGGTGAATATTCGCGGGGCAGCAGGCACCGGGAAGACCGCTACGCTGCAAGAGCTGCAGCGCGGCCTCGAAGAGAGCGGTCGCGAGGTGTTGGCGGTGGCTCCCACGATGAGCGCAGTTGAAGAACTACAGAAAGTAGGCTTCTCGGATGCCATCACGGTCGAACGGTTATTGCAGGGCCAGAATGCTCAATCAGACTTGTTCGGGAAAACGCTGATCGTGGATGAAGCTGGCATGGTTTCCGGCCGTCAAATGTCCGAACTTCTAAAGCTGGCTGACCAGCAATCAGCGCGAGTCATTTTCAGCGGTGACACCAAGCAGATTCGGAGTGTCGAGGCCAGTGACGCCCTTCGGGTGCTGGAAAAAGAGTCTCACTTGAAGAGTGTTTCGCTTAGCGAAGTGCAACGCCAGACCGCCCGAGGCTATCGCGACGCGATTCAGGAATTGCGCCGTGATCCTGAGCGCGGCTTGGACAAGCTGGAACAAATCGGTGCTGTGCGTTCGGTCCCCTGGCCCGACCGGGCACAGGCGGTTCAACAAGCCTACTCAGAGGCTCAGGCTCAGGCCAATGCGAAGGGCCAGCCACGTAGTGTGCTGGTTGTCGCCGCCACACACGAAGAGATTAGCCGTATCACCGAGGCTATCCGCGCTGAGCGCACGCGCACAGGGGAACTGGGACAGAGTACCCACAAAGAGCAACACGTACCACTGAACTGGACGAGTGCGGAGAAAAGTGACCTGCGGAACTATGCTGAAGGCCAAGTGCTGGAATTTCATCGGGCTGTCAAGGGCGTTGCGAGGCATGAAGCGCTGGAGGTCATCGGAGTGGAAAATGGTAAGCTCATTGCCCGGAACCCACGCGGCGAAGAGCGTGAGCTCACAGCAAAGCAGGCGAAATCCTTTGAGGTCTGTGAGCGCCGCGCGATGGAAGTTGCGCCCAACGACAAATTGCTGCTCACAGCAAACCGTCGGGAGCCGGGCTTTCGCGCTACCAACGGCGAGTTGGTGACGGTTTCCCGAATTGACGAGCAGGGCCGCATTCACCTACAGGATGGCCGCACCCTGCCGGAG
This sequence comes from uncultured Acidobacteriaceae bacterium, assembly GCA_963766625.1. GTDB lineage: Bacteria > Acidobacteriota > Terriglobia > Terriglobales > Acidobacteriaceae > Sulfotelmatobacter. The sequence goes on from CAVYBF010000002.1 coordinate 7,226, forward strand.
AACTACAAGCAATTCACACACGGCTACGCTGTCACCGCCCATCGCAGCCAGGGGAAGTCTGTCGATGGCGTTGTCATTTCCGCCGATGGGATGCGGAAAGAGTTGTTCTACGTGGCTGCTTCGCGAGGCCGCGAGAGCATCACGGTCGTGACCAGCGATAGAGACCTGCTGCGGGAGACGGTCGCACACTCAGTCGCACGGCAATCCGCTTCCGAGTTGTCGCGCAAGGCGCAAGGACCTTCCTTGGAAAGGTTGAACCCGTCTTTACGCGAGCGTGAACGGCGAGAACTGCCGATTGCCTGCGAGCAAGGCTACGGTAACGTACCCGAAGGAACGGGACCACTTAGAAAAACTCCCGCTTCCGAAACAGTGCAGGCCATCGACCGCGAGCAGGCGACTCGCGACGAAAGGCAGGAACACATCATAGAACCAAGCCACTCCTATGGCATCAGCCGGTAATCCCAGTAGGCTCCCTGCCGGCACGTACCGGACCGTTCGATTTCGTCAACTTTCTGGCGCGGGAGATGCAATGCTCGATGCTCAGCTGAAGAACGGTGGTATGAACAGCAGCGTCTAGGCTATCTCCGCCTTTGGCTGAAGTGGTATTCAGCGCTGTTTACGGATTCGTCGCTTCGTCCGGTGCCGGGCGAAGTTCACAGCGTGTGGTATCGTCGTTCTTTTTTTGTCGTGGGTCATTTTGCAAGCTCCTTAGCCGCGAGCTCGGACTCATACTCTACTTGGTTAATCGCACGGTCGCACTCCGCTGTGGTTTTTGGGCCAAGTTTAGAGGGCTGTTTGAGCTGTTGAAGCTGGGCGTCAAGCATGCAGACCTTATAGAGAGCGAGCTTGGGAGAGTCGTAGTTCCAAGTTGTTCCGGCCATTCTAATCTTAATTTGCATGATGTCTGAGGTCCAGGTCTTAGCCAGGCTCATCCCACCGTAGTTCTTGTCAGTTGGCCCATTCTTTTCATAGTCCAAGATGCAACTCTCAAATTTGGCCGAGGCATCTGAAACATGAGGAAGCTTGGCTTTGCAGTAAACGTAGTGTGGCGACTGCCCGTAAGCCCTCCCGCAGCTTAGGGTCAGTACCAGTATGAACAACATTGCCCATCGCACTTGACGGTCGGTCGAAGGTATTGCTGCCCAAGTTGTCATAACCCTCCTTGATCTGCTGTGCCTTTTGCCGCGGGCCTGGGTGATTCAACTTGTGTCACGGTCAACAATGTCCTTACTGACCCGACGCTACAGCGCCAGCAACAAGGGGTGCCACGTCGTCCACAGTAGGCTTGGCTTTTCGCTTATGGCTCGCTCGTGCAACCCTCTTGCGTGCTTCGTCAGCCTTTTCCCCCTCAATCACATCCCGCTTCAGTACTTCCTGCAATAGCACGGTTTTGATCTGCTCCAAATCGAACTTGGCATCGGGCGACATGTTCTTTAGCTGTCGTCGCACAAGTTTGAGTATAGGGTCACTGACGAGCACAGCACCAAGCGAGAAACGACTCAGAGCCTGACGTTGGATGTCGAATTCTTCCAGAGCTGACTTGCTCCAACCTTCCTTCGCGAGCAAATAGACTTTTTCTATGTCTTCGTCTTTTTTCGGATTGAGGTCGAGCAGATCGAAATCCAAGATTAATTCTTGATCCACTGGTTTGCCAAAGATAACCCGATAAATCTGCCATCTGGCGGAGTTCGTGAGCGTGACCCACTCAATCCCTGAGTTGGCGCAGTAGTCAACGGCTTGACGCGTATGAGTATCCTTCAGTTCGGTCCCAACGGCTTTGACTTCAATGAGTGATTGGATTTTGCCGTCGCTTTTTGTCGCGAGATCGCAATGCGTTCCACGAATATCCAACTCAGATGTGACTTCTGAATACTTGTCGTATCCGAAGACGGCTGACAACATGTCAGTCACAATGATGACGGTATCCGACTCGTTTACGTCGCGTGACTTCGCCGATTGCACAATTGCTTGGAATTCCTTCAGGCTTGACCTGAGCCTGTCTGCGACACGGACGGGTATTGTGGGCATGGCCGCTGTTTCCTTTCACTGCGTGATGCGACTGTACACGATAAGTCCTGCCCACGGATACGTCTGACTGGGGCCTTGAAATAACCAAAGTCACGAGTGATGAGGGTGGACGCGACAGCCTATGATTGCGACGTAACCACGGCAATCTACGGTTTGTGAATCCCGACGTGTACACTCGTAGGGGCTGTCCCCGGTTTTCCAAGCTGGAGAGAACCGCCCTGGCCACCTACTGGCTGTTGCTGGCTGAAGGACATTTTCACCGGCGGGAAATTCCGGTTATTTAAGGTACACCATGTGCCCACCCATTGATCGGCTTGGAGAAACAGGCGAGAATGCAGCACAATCGGCGGCTAAGCACGCCTCTGAGTATCTTCCGAGTGAGTTTCTGAAACATGTCCGGGAGAACGATTACCAAGCGTTAAACATTGCGATATCCGATGGCATTCGAGAAATGTTGGGAGTTCCGGGAACTGGCCGCAGGATACGAAAAGCTTTGCCATATTTGTCGGTTGGACAAGCCGAGATGATCGCTCACAGCGGAATGGCTCGGGCGATGGAAGAAGCAACTTTCCACAAAATTCTTCGACTGGGATACAAACTGAAGCAAGTGATCATTGGCCCTGACGCATGTCCAATCTGTCGAGCGAACCATGCGCAGGGGCCTATACCGGTTGATCAGCCCTTTAGCTCTGGTCACTTGCATGGCCCGTTCTGTCTTGGCTGCTGCTGTGCAATAAGCGCAGCTAGAACTCCTTCGTCAGACTGATGTGCATTGTGGGGTTTGTTTAGCAAACGGACAGAAAACAACGATTTCGATTAGCCATGCTCCATTAATTGGCTATGGCCTGGTCGTTTGAGCGGGCGCAGAGTCTTCCTGTTTAGCTCCAACCACGAACGAGGGCCGGCAGACTCTTTCACGTCAGCCCATCTTCCCAGCGTTAACGCGGTGAGCTAGAGAAGGGCATTCTGCCGAGTAAAAAGAAAAATCGCGCCTTGGGAACACGCGGTTCAAAGGTCCGTTCAAAGCTCGCTGGGTCTATTTTACTCCGCGTCTCGCGAACGCCGAGCGGCATTCGGTCTTGTCTTTCGCTTTCCCGTCCTCTACCGATTGCCATTGAAGATTCGACACGGCGTCCGCGCCTCCGTCGCAAAGCGCTACGACGTGATCCTTGACGTAGCCGGGGCAAGCGCCGGTACGTCGTCCGGTCGATGGGCAAGGATGCTCACGCTCGAACTCCCGCGTCACTTCGCGGCTGCGAGGATGGGTGCGGTGACCGACTGGCGCGAGGCGCTCCGGTTCGGACGTTACGGGACGTTCGAGCTTCCCACCGAACTCCCGGCGCTCCGACCGGGACGCCTCGTGGAACTGACCGCCGAGCGCGACCAGCGCCACGACTACAACGATCAGAAAGGCGAGGACGCGGTTCATTACGCGCCTCCAGCCGCCGCGCTTACTTGTCGCCCAACTATCAATTCCTTCCACCGCTCCGGCGAAGTTCGGAACCGTTCGAGCAGGTTGATCAGCTCCGCCGAAGGAGCGCTGGTTGAATAGCTTCCCTTTCTCCAAGACTCCGTTTCCGTCCACCGCATCGCCGTCGCGACTTCTACCGCCTCGGCGTAGGTGAGCGCATAGGTGACCGCTCGCGATGGTTCCTCTATGTACCAGACGAAGACCAGAATAAGGTCCGCCGTCCGTTCGTACTTCCGATGTATTCCGAACGCCGAACGGCTGCTAACCTTCATCTGTAATGGTCGCGCTCGGAAACCGCCGTCCGAGCGGTCCGCGTAAGCGATCAGGTCCACTCCGCGATCCCGCATCGGCTCCGCGAGTTCCAACCCAGCGTTGAGAAGTTCTTGGCACAGCCGCGCTCGGCCTAGTAGTTCAACCACTTGGGTATCTCCCATCTGTACCTCTCCTCTTTCAGATTCCTACCACGGAACCGAGGAGCTTCGTTAGTTACGCTAGAGTCCCGCTCTGTAAAACGCTGCGTCAACCTTGAGCATTGCTCCCTCGATGAAGCAATCGAGGCGCCGGAGTTCGTCCCGGCTCCCGCGCCGGTAGTCCGGATGGTTTTTGCAGTTCGCTCCGGCGGCGATTCCCAACGACCATGGCGCGAACGTTCCCGCCACCCTCCATCATTCCCATAACGACAGTCTTGTCTTTTCCGCATGTGCCGGTGATGACTCGGGCGCGCTTGCTCCGGTGCATGTTGCGGGCCTTGCCTCCGATGAGGGTTTCATCTACCTCAACCTCACTACCGGGGCCGCCCAGGTTTCCAGAATTCTTGCCCTGCAATGCGTGGCGAATCCGTTGCAGCATGAACCACGCGACTTCTGGGTCACTCCAAGCGAGCGGTGAATCTCCCATGAGCCAACGCCGTTCTGACCGCCTATTTCCAAGCAAAGATCACGTTTTCCCGTCACGTAGGCAGTGCGAACTTGCGTACTGACAGGGTTCTTGAGTTTGCTTTGGTACTCTTTGACGGCCCGCAACGCAGCCGCCGTGTTCGGGTCTACCCGCGCGGTTCAGAGGAAATCCATCAGCCGCCCGCAGAAGCCAAGTAAGTTGTTTCGCAGTGCCAGCGTCACCACGAGTTCGACACACTTTCGTAAGTTGTTAATTTCCATCGCCAACGTTAAATTTCATTTTTCCCCCAATCCTTTCCCCAGACTTAGGGCCCTGATCGAGTTGCACTCATAACGGTGGCTTGAGCTTCGACGATTGCAGTCGGATTTCGTTCGCGCCACTGCTGAAGGCGTGTGATTGAAATCTTCGGAGGTTATGCCATGTCCACTGAGCTGCCCGTTTTAGACGACACGATGGAATGCCCACTGTGTCTGGGCGAAGGTCAATTAAGAAGAGCTGAAGTTCTGGAGCGCCTGGGTATGAAGGACTTTGCCCGCGTCGCCCAACTGAGCGCGGAGGAAGCGTTCCGCCTACTTCTGAAGAAGCACACGCAGGATGAAGGCTCAGTCTGGCTCCGGTTCGAGGCCGAGCTAAACAAACGCACTGCCCAGATTTCCGAACACCACAAAGCGGAGACCCAAAGGCTGCAGGAAGAAAAGAGCAGCGTGGAGCTTCGACTCGAAACCCTTCTCAAGAATCAAGAAATCGCTTTGAAGAACGCTAAAGAGTCGGAAAGACTTGAGGCTGAGAAACAGTTACACCAACAGATCAATGAACTTGATGGCCGCGTCAAAGAGTTAGTGGCAGCTACCAAATTGGCCGATGAGCAAAAGGCGTTGGAAATCGAGCGCGTGCGCAGTGAACTTCAAGTTGCACTCCGTTCGGAGCAATCCGAGAAGGAGGATCTGAATCGGAGAGTGGAGGACTACTTCAAGGAAATCAAGGCTCTTGGTGAGAAAAACCAAGAATTGCAGACCGAGTTGTCCAAGGTGGCTCGGGTCGGCAAGCGGGAAGAGTTAGACTTTGCCGCAGAGGCGCGCACATGGCCTGGGATTTCCATTAGCGAGAAGCTTCCGAAGAATGGTGACTATATTTTGGCGTACCGCGACCCCGCAGGAATCGCACTGGACCCTCGAATCCTAGTTGACAACAAAGACAAAGAATCACTGATCACGGAAGGCGACATCGACAAGTTGGTTCGCGATGCACGCGTGCGGTCCATTCCCGTTGCTGCCTTGGTAACACGTGACGAGAACCAGCTTCGGCAGGGAGACAGAGAGATGAGGTGGTCATGCAAGGATGAGGTTTGGATTCTCCGCACGACACGTCAGTGGCTTCCTCGCGACCTTGAAGTTCTAAAACCGTTATTTGAACGCATGAGGGCGGAAGGACCGGATTTTCTTGAAAAGAACGTACTGCTGGCGGAAGAGGTTCGACGTACGTTTGTCGATATCGATGGGATCGAAAAGGAACTCAAAAAGGCTTCCAGTGCGCTGAAGTCTGTGAGCGAACTCGTGTCGAAATACAGAAACCGGCTACAGACGCTGTGCGACGCTAGTTGCACCCACAGAATTGCACTTAAACCCTTGACGAGCGCACTCGAACCTGCGGGGTCGGATTCGAACACGGAACAGCATTCCCACAGCTAGAGTTGGCAATGGCCATTGCCACCTAAGCGCGAAACTTTCACCTGAATCTGGAAAGCATTCTTGAGGGCTGGGAAAACAGACTAGGTTGATCCGGAAGGGCCAGCTTGTCGGTCTGCGCCGGACGTTACCTTGGATACCTACCACCTACGGCAGAGACACCGCTACCTTATAGTGATGCGAGGAAAAATCAAGATGCCCAGATTAACTCTTCAGTGGACGTTGTGTGTCACGGCGCTACTTGCGCCGTTCCTTGTCCTGAACGCGCAGGCTCAAGACGCTACCGCGTTAGAAGCGCAGTATAAAACGTGTGCGAAGCACTATATTCCTGCCGACAAATGTACTCCCGAAATTTACCAGCAGCTAAAGGATAAGGACAACGCTCCTCCGGATCCGACTACGGCTACAGCGCTTCAGGCCGTTAAGGAGTACCAAACTCGGTTGAAGAACCCAGAAAGTATGCAGGTCCATACCGCTTACGTCACCAATGAGGGAGCTGTTTGTATAGAAATCGCTGGGCAGAATGGCATGGGCGGTATGACAGTATCCCGCGTCGTGTACCTCACGGAAGCGTGGCCTCATCGTGGAAAAGGAAAATGGATGGACGAAGGCGGATTTATGGGAGGCATGGCAGCTAACAATAGCGGGTCCTATCAGGTTGATCGCTGGGGTGGGTTTTGCCAGAAAGTGAAAGCCTTCGGGAAGCAAGGGGACATGAATCCCGGAACCGACGTTACTGAAAAGGTCAACCAAGTGCTCAAGGAAAGCAAATGATTCAGGATGTCTTTCTGATGCGAGCCTAGCAGCTAGGGCTGAGCTTCGGACAATTCGGGATGATGCCCCACGCTCGCGGCAAGGGCCAGCATTTCCAGGAAAGTTTCGTTTGCGTGTGATCCTCTGGGTGAATTACCACATCGAGAACCTCGTAGCGGCGTTTTTCCAAGCTGTGCGGGTAGTCGTTTTCAGATATTTCAGGTGGGGCTAGCCTGCTTCAACTCATGAACCCAGGTCGAGAAAGGCTCTGATAAGGGTCTGAGGGGTTCGCAGTAGAGCCGTTGACCAGTTGCCCTCATCCAGTCAGAGCCAAAGATAGAGAAAAGAACTCCGTCTGGAACTTGACGGACCCCCGTTTCATTGTCGCTCCACATACTTCTGATGGCCAACTCGAAATCGACGTCTTCGATCGCCGCGTGATCGCTCCAGAAAGCCACGATGCCGCTGCCGGCCTCAACCTGCTTAAACTTTTTTGCCAGTTCGTCCCCGATCTTCTTGACACTCCTCTGCAGGTCGCCGTATGGCATAAGCTCGCCCTCGATTCCAGCAGTAGGGCCATCGTCTTCTGGTGAGGGACGAAACCGTTTGACCTCCACGTACGCGGGATGACCATCTCGCGAAACCAGCAGGTCCGGCCCTTCCTTTCCGCACGGCTCGAACTCGGCCTCAAACTTCAATTCGGAGAAGGTCAGCGCCCATCTGATTTCCGCAAAGTAGTCCAACACCCCTGCCATATCCTCGGACCGCGCAGCTCGGGCGATACGCTCAAACGTGGACTCCGACCCTTTGAGAGCAGCAGCAGCTTTGATCAGCTGAAACAGTCTGTCGCCTTGGGTTCGCCCCAAGACTGCCTGGATGTTCGTAACGGCTCTTTCTTGCCAGTGCATAATTCCGGTCCTCCGCCTGAGGGGTGCTCATTTGAATCACGCGCGAAGTCCCCACGGCAGCACTAGGTCGATGTCCCCCCCAGGTGGGCGTCGCCGCGCGGCCACCAGTCAAGACAACGAACTAAACGAACGCCACAAATTATCATCGAAAATGCAGTCCGGCTGGCGCGGCAAAAGAAACGGGGCCTATTTCGCTTCGGGTACTCGTCAGGCTTCGGGTGTTCAAGTCAGTTTAGGCCATACTTCGGTGTGGTAAACCGCTTCCTTGGTCGGGCTACAATTACTCTGTACGCTTTATGACACCCGAAATTGATTTCGTTGAATCGTATGATCGAGAGGCCATCATACGAGAGTTGCAGCGGCTTGCGGGAGTTCTTGGAAAAGTAACACTCTCCAAGCGGGACATCGACTCTCATGGGCGATTAAGCTCGTCAGTCGTTATGAGGCGATTCGGATCGCTCAGAAGGGCGCTGCAGGAGTCGGGGCTGACTCCTGCTCGATTTATGAAGGCCACGGATGAGGAGTTATTCTCGATCCTCATTGAACTCTGGACGCAAACGCTCGAGAAATTTGGACGAAGTCCATATCGCAGGGAACTGAGAGCCTTCGGTTTCGCTGTGTCCAGCGATACATACATTCGCCGGTTTGGTAGTTGGAAAAAGGCTCTTCTCGCCGCTGCCGGATCAGTATCCTCTCCTGACGATCTGGTCGATGCACCCACTCTACCGCAAACACCAACATCTAAGTTCGAGAGTCGGAAGGCTCTTTCGATCAGGAAGCGGTTTTTTGTCCTCAAGCGAGATCGCTATAGATGCTGCATGTGTGGACGGTCCGGGGTCGAATTGGAAGTTGACCACAGGATTCCGATAGCCCAAGGTGGCTCTGATGCGTTAGACAATCTCCAGACTCTTTGTTTCGACTGCAATCGTGGCAAGCGACATAGCTCAGAATGAAACGGTTGCGCGCTAAACCGAATGGTGAGTCAAGTCCATTGCCACTTTAGTGAACATCCGTTCTTCGCTGACTTGCATGGATTTTGAGATAATGACCGAATTCAACGCCCAGGTACGGTAGACTCAGGATAGACATGTCAACGGCAGGCGCACCCAGAGCGATAACAGTTTCCGATTGCCTCCTCAGGCGCAAAGCCGTGGAAAACGCGGTCTCAGATCTGCGTTTGGAGGGCCTGGTGCCCACTGCTGACGCGCAGCTATTCTTTGAACAGTTTGTCCAGGGCGATCTGACTGAAGAGCAGTTAGTCATTGCTGTCCTCGCTCGATGAGCGATCCCTACTTCGATCCTGAATCCGCGATTCTGTGAAACGAGTTCGGTCCAATCTGAACATGATTGCATAACGACGTTGGCCCGTCGCGAGTAGATTGGTATGCGATGAAACAAGACCAAGGCTCGTGAGAGGAGCCAACGTCATGCTGATTATAGGCTGTGATTTTCATCCGGGGTTTCAGCAGGTCGCGATCTTTGACAATCGAACGGGAGAGATTCAAGAGAAGCGGTTGCAGCACCGCGGGGAAGCGGAGCAGTTCTACGTTTCTCTGGCAGGCCATGAAGTGCGGGTGGGGATGGAAGCTTGCGGACACTATCCGTGGTTCGAGCGGTTGCTGGCGGAGTTGGGATTCGAGCTATGGTTGGGCGATGCGGCGCGGGTGCGGGCCTCGGTGGTGCGCCGGCAGAAGACGGACCGGCGGGACGCGGAGCATCTGCTGGATCTGCTGCGGGAGAATCGGTTTCCGCGGATCTGGGTGCCGAGCCTGGAGGTGCGGGATGTGCGGCAGTTGCTGGTGCATCGGCACAAGCAGGTGCAGGCGCGGACGCGTACGAAGAATCAGCTGCAGGCCATGGCGCTGAGCCATGGGGTGCAGAAAAAGCACAAGCTGTGGAGCCAGGCGGGGCGGGCGGAGTTGGAGCAGTTGCCTTTGCTGCCGTACGCGTCGGAGCGGCGGAAGCGGTTGCTGGCGGCGCTCGACGGGCTGGAAGCGGAGATCCTCGAGCTGGACCGGCGAGTGGCGGAAGAAGCGCGGCAGCGGCCGGAGGCGGTGCGGTTGATGACGCATCCGGGAGTAGGCTCGGTGACGGCGTTGGCGATGGTGCTGACGTTGGGGCCGGCCGGGAGGTTTGCCTCGGGCAAGCAAGTCGGCAGTTTATTTCGGCCTGATTCCGAGCGAAGAATCCAGCGGCGGAAAACAGCGGCTGGGCAAGATCAGCAAACAAGGCAGTTCGTTTCTGCGCTTTTTGCTGGTGGAAGCGGGACAGACGGCGGCGCGGTTGGATCCGCAACTGAAGCGCTTCTATCGCCGCCTGGCGGTGCGCAAAAATCGCAGCGTCGCCAAGGTGGCGGTGGCCAGAAAGTTGGCCACGCGGTTGTACCTGATGTTGCGCGAAGACTGGACGTACGCGCAACTGTGTCAGGCCGTCATGCAGGTAAGCCCGAGTCATTCCGTGGCCGGCCAGTAAGAGCCGAGCACTTGAGTGGGCAGCCTGCCTCCCTGAGAGGCGGGGAGATCGAAGTGAGTAATCGTGGGAGCAAGTCCCGAAGAGATGGATGGTGGGACCTGAAGTCCCCCTGCAGGATTGAATACAGTGACGAGCTTGGTCTGGACATCAAAGACTTTCTACGAGAGCGAAATGGCGCTGCTTTCGGCGTCGACGTCGAAGTGTCGCCTAAATTCGCTTGACAGGGCGCAGCGTCGTTAGAGACGGAATGACGGTATAATCGTGGCATGGCTGACCATGTGATCCACATCACGGAAGCGGAAGCCGCCAATGACTTTGCTGGGCTGCTCGCGCGGGTGCGTGCGGGCGCGGAAATCGTGATCGAGAGTGGGAAGCTGCCGGTGGCGGTGATCCATGCACCAGTCCCGCCGCGCCGGTCCATCTCGGAGTGCATCGCGTTGCTACCCGAGGACTCGACGGCGACCATCGATCCTGACTTCGCTAGGGATGTGGAAGCGGCTGTCGAAAGTCATCGTGAGCCGCTCGAACCACCCGCATGGGACTAATCCTCGATTCCAGTGTACTGATCACAGCCGAGCGCCAGGGGCAAAACGCGCGGCAGATGCTTGCCGCGATCTCGGGTAAGGCAGGGAATACCGATATCGCCGTCTCCGTGGTTACTCTGATCGAGCTGGCCCACGGGGCGGCCCGTGCCGATACCTCGCAGCGAAAAGAGAAGCGGCAGCAGTTCATTCAGGAGCTTCTCACGGCCCTGCCCATGCATCCGGTAACGGTGTCTCTTGCTCTTCGTGTCGGTCAGATCGATGGCGAGAACCAAGCGAAAGGCATTCGTCTACCGCTCTCCGATCTGTTGATCGGGGTGACGGCCTTAGAACTCGGCTACAGCGTAGCCACGGGCAATCTCCGCCACTTCCAGATGATTCCTGGCTTGTCAGTCGTGCAGTTTTAGTCGCGGATTCTGCAATCACTTTGCGTGAACTACTGGGTATTTCCACGTCCTTAGAGTGCCGTCCGTGCTCTGTAAGTCCTTAGTATTGACGTTTTCAGGTGGATTTGAATCCTACAATTCTCCGTGGTTAGGGACGGTACGGATAGCTGGCCAACTTTAACCGCAAATGCACCCACACGTCGAGATCGGATGCGCGGAAACGCCACAATTTTCCGACCCGCATAGCGCGTATCTCGCCTTTGCGAGCGAGGCGCTGAAGTGTCTTCGGATGAATTTGCAGCAGTGCTGCGGCTTCGCGTGAATCGAGGAATCTCTCGAAATTAGGGACAGGTTGGCTGACTGGTGTCGCTTCATGCATCTCGCTCATAAAACCCCCTACAGCGAGAGTCGAGACCGGGCTGAAATCACTGCGTCGTCTGAAGGCCGGCTGTGGCGTCCGACCTCGTCCGACAGATTTCGAGCCCATTCACTACTCGGCTGGCGTTAGTCTTCGCGTCATGGGCGGACGAGAACTTATTCGTATAGAAACCGTACAAGACGCATTTTGTTGCTTCCTTTCAAACAATCTTTTTTCTTATCCACTTCAAGATAACTTCTCAAGAAGTGCTTAAAGCGCCTAAAGTGCCTAAAGTGCCTAAAGTGCCTACAAGTGCTTTTAGGTACGTTTGGGGGAATCCACGGGAACAGAGCGATGGCCGCACTCAACTGCCCGCCTCTTTAATAACGAGGCGGTTCCATTGATTGGCGCGAGATTTTCCCCTTCTATGTATAAAAGGAACCTGCGGGAGGAAAAATATGTCGAAAATATTTTCGGAACGTGATCCGAACGGAACTGCCCAGAGTGGAATCGGAAGGAGGAGATGCGATCCCTTGTCCTGCGGAAGAAACTGAACTGTCAATCACTCCTGCTAGAAGTTGTTATTCATAGACGGGATGCCGATTACTGGTCCGCAGTTCCAGTCCGCACTCAACGCGTCTTGCAGCTACTTACAAGTACTTGGCAGTCCCACGTGTCCTTGTAAGTTCTTAGAAACACTGGTTATACACACTCTGAAAAGGCTGGCGTCGGCGGTTCAACTCCGTCCCTGGCCACCATACCTTTCAGTGACTTAGCAACCCAGCCCGAAATTTCACACCTGTGATTTCACACCTGTGGTCCTCTAAAGACCACACTGGGGGCTAACTCAGGTGTTCGCCGACGTGGCTGTTCAGGGGGAAGCATTTTTCCTTTACTTCCGGCTGGAGATATTAGATCATCAGTGTCATTACACGTCATTACACGCCGATGTCTGTGCACGCGGTCAGCCGGGGCTAGGTAGAGCTTGTCTCCGGGCTTCACATCGAATGCCGCGTACCATGCGTCGAGGTTGCGCACGGTAGCTGGCCGGAACTGGTCAGGGGAGTGGGTGTCGGTCATCATTTGCTCCCGGAGCCCAGCTTCACTCGACTTTGATGCCCACATCTGTGCGAAGCCCAGGAAGAACTGCTGGTCGCCCGAGAGACCGTTCTGGACGGGAGCGGCCTTACCCGCGAGGGAGGCACGATACGCATCGTAGGCAGCAGAAATGCCGCCGAGGTCGGCGATGTTCTCGTCAAGCGTCTGCTTACCATTCACGGCAAGATCGGGAAAGGGTTTTGTAGGTGTCGTACTGCGCGGCGAGTCTGGCGGCGGCCGCGTTGAAATGTGAACGCAAAGACTAACTGCTCCTGGGCGGGGCGACCGGATGGGGTATTAAGCAAAAGATCCTGGACGTTTACCTCTTTTTGATGAATACCTGCGAACCCGATGATGAGCTTTTCTTTTTCGGATTCAGTCGACGCGGATTACTCAAGCCGGAGTTCGCACACAAGTTCGAAGAAGCTTACCAACTTTATCGCCGCCGCGATTTCACACCGTTGCGTCTTGCGGCGACCGCGCGTCGCCAACATGCTGGTCGAAGATTTTGCTTTTGTGCTTCGAGTGGAAGGACTGGCGGGCTGTGGTCTGCGGACGACTGTAGAAACTTGATTAGCTGAGCATCGTGTATCCCGAGAATCCCGCGTATGAAAGCCGATATCTCCCTCGAGATCGTTTACGGAAACTTTTCTTACCCAGTTGAAGTTAGGGCGAGTCATTACGTACCCCCTCGGCATTCGCAGCATTGCCCCGTCCCCACTCGCGAACTCCCGCCGTCGACATGGACGAAGTCATCGCCGATAGCCTCACCCGTCATCTCACTCTCTACCCGGCAACAAATTGCAGAGGCTTGAGCATGGGCTTGAGAAGCTATAAAAACGGAGGCAAGCACCTGCATTGACGCTCACGGACATCTGCGCTCTTGTTAATCCGTTAGGGTTTGTTTGCAACCACATGACCAATCCTAGATCGACCAGGTCGAATACACAGCAGAGAATGCCAGGCCAAGAATGAAGCGCGAGCCTTCGATAACCCAAACAGAATGGTTGGAGCGAGGGTCCCAAGCCACTTCGCAACTGCAATCGTGAGGGTCTGTCCGCGAAGGCCTCGCCGTGCAACGACCATCTGGACAAACAGGCCCGACATAAGTGTGTTTTGTAGAAACGCCGGATAATGGCGGGCAGCGCCTGAATCGCTCGCCGGGGGAGTTCGTTGCCTCGTTGGTGCACGAAACTTGTCGAAATGCGGACATCCCCGTCAACGGCGGGACGGGTGCGTGACCCTCATATGGCGATCCCCAACTGTGCCGCGACAAACACGCAGTTAAATCGCAGGTCGCTTGATTGGAACGCGACGTGCCTCATGCTTTCTTGTTAGGAAGAAAGAACGTGCAAGGGGTTCAGAGGCATAACCGGAATCGAACTACACTACGCCGGGAACTCCCCAGTACATGCGCTGAGAGCGGTCCGGGACGAACTCATCGCTCTGCCAGAAAACGAAGCTTGATGTCGACGAAGGGAGACAGTTCAATGCCACTACTCAGAATCGATGTGATCGAGGGCCGCAGCGAAGCAGAGCTGAGAGATTTGCTGGATGCGATCCACGGCGCGATGCTTGCCGCATTCAAAGTACCTAAACGGGATCGTTATCAGATTGTGCATGAGCACCCAGCGGCAGAGATGAAAATTGAGGACACGGGTCTGGGCATACCGCGCACCGAACGGATCGTCATGGTGCAAGTGACGACCCGACCGCGAAGCCGGCTTGAAAAGCAGAACTTCTACGAATTGCTGTGCCAGGAACTACTTCAGCGCTGTGGGGTGAAGGCGTCGGACGTCTTTGTTTCAATTACGCAGAATGCTGACGAAGACTGGTCTTTCGGATACGGCCGAGCCCAGTTCATTACCGGAGAACTTTGACCCGGAAGACAGCCTTCCGACGATTCCTCATTACTGTTTTGAAGTCTGGTCGGTTGACCGGTCAAATCCGGGGGTGTTATGGTCCACGAATTCTTACTGACCACTACTCAACGCGCTTTTGGGAGTCACCCGAGTCACGTATTTTCAGTATGTTACGAGTTGCCCAGTCCCTTTCACAACTGGATCAGCGCTTCACATCGCGGATCACGGGCTAGTCTAAGGAATAAAGAGATAGGAACTCGGGCGAATGCCACTGCATTTTCGGCAGTGGCGTTCGTGGTTGCGGGGAGCGGATTTGAGCCGCCGACCTTTGGGTTATGCGATCTGACTCACCTTTCGATGAGAGTCGGACTGTACCTTCATCCACGAGGGATGCTCGCCATCCAGTCTCTACCTTCCCCCACCATTCCGGGCGCTTGGTTCGGTATTGCCCATTGCCCTATCGTTCGTGCGACGTAGGTCCCACCAACGTTGCACAGTCGCACGCGTGAACCCGAGGTACATCGAGGCCAGCATTCTGAAGTACCTTTTTGATCCATCAAATACCGAAGTACCGAGACCGCGTCGGCGAACGCCGCGGACTCATTACGACCATACTTCTGATGAAACGCATTATTCTCCTAAGCGTCGCGTCGGACCTGCCACTCTGGCCGCATCGTAGCCCAGTATCAGCGTTACGCAAGCTGCGCCACGGCTGGGCTGGGTAGGGTGAAATAAAAACTTGCGCCCCGCGGAGAGTTGTCGACAGCCCACAAACGGCCGCCATGTGACTCAACAATCGTACGGCTGATCCGGAGTCCCATGCCGGTGCCATGAGGTTTGGTAGTAAAGAAGGCATCAAAAATCTGATCTGCCCTCTGTGGCGGCAGCCCTACACCAGTATCGCTGACCGAGATTAGTACCTGACCATTCTCGCCGCGCTGCGATTGGATGGTTAGATCGCGCGTCCCATCCCCGTTTTTCATCGCATCGATGCTGTTCATCATAAGGTTCATCAGCACCTGTTGCAGTTGCACGCGGTCCCCCATGACCTGAGGAAGGTCCGCAGCGCGTTCCGCCCGGACGAATATGCCGTATTGAGTTGCCTCGTCGTGAAGGAGAACCGTCATCTCTCGAATAAGCTCGTTTAGATCGACCGACTCCTTCTGCGGAGTGCCCTTCTTGAAGAGGAGGCGAACTCGTTTGATGATTTCCGCCGCACGGGTTGCGTCTTTGACAGCTCTCGACGCAGCGGCACGGGCCTCGTCCAGATCGGGTTCACCACGCGCAAGCCAGCGCAAGCAGGTATTGGCGTCGGTCACTGCCGCGGCAATCGGTTGATTCACTTCGTGCGCCAAGGAGGCAGTTAGCTCCCCCATGCTGCTCACTCGGTTGGCGCGCGCGAGCTCCGCCTGGACCTGATGCAGCGTCTCTTCAGCTTGCCTGCGTTCGCGGAAGCGCTGCTCGATGCTCCGGACGCGGCTGTAGTATACCCCCCAGACTAAGAACAGTAATGCTGCGGCTACGATTGCCCGAAACCACCAGGTACCCCACCACGGAGGAAGAACCCGAATGTGCAATGTCGCGCCAGGGAGCCCCCAATCGCTTTGCCCGGTGGCTGTTTGCACATGAAACGTGTAGTCTCCAGCAGGCAAAGCTGCGTAATTCACCATCCGTTGATCGTTGCCGGTCTCATTCCATCGTGGATCCACTCCATCAAGTTTGTATCGATATCGACTTATCGAAGCATCGGAGTAGTTGAGTGCTGCGAACTCCACGGAGAAAGTGCTCTGTTGGTGAGAGAGTGTGATGTTGTCCGTGTAGCTGATCGACCTTCTTAGCGGCGAGCCATTACCTACTTCCACCGGTTGGCCGAACAATCGAAAATCAGTGAAGATGATTGGAGGTACGTATGTGCTGTCAACTACTCTGTCAGGGTAGAAAGACGTTGCCCCACTGAACCCTCCGAAAAACATCTCCTCAGTTGTGCCCTTAAAGCACGTTAGCCAGCCAGTGAAATCCATGCCCGGCAGACCGTCATAGATGGAGTAATTCCTGAACGTTTTCGCGTTGAGATCAAATCGGGATAGACCGCGGTTGGTGCTGAGCCACAGATCCCCACCCGTATCTTCGAGGATACAGTGCACTCTGTTGCTGGGAAGTCCATCAGTAACGGAGTAATTCGTGAACCTACCGCTTTCCTGATCGAGTTTATCCAGGCCGTTCTCCGTAGCGGCCCACACCGTTCCCGAATGATCAACGTGGACGGACGTTATCCGATCGTCGCTCAGCGATGTCGGATCATCGAGCGTATGCTGATAGCCTCTAAATTTAGCGGAAGCTGGATCGAAGTGCTGCAGACCCGAGGTACCGCCCAGCCACAATCCTCCCTTCCGATCTTCAGCGATGTCGAAGTAGTATTCTGCTCCACTTTGCACGTCGCGCTTATATACTGCGAAGCGTCCGGTCGAAGAATCAAAGCGATCGAGACCATCCCAAGTCCCTAGCCAGATCGTGCCTGCGCGGTCGATAAGCACTTTTCCTATAACATTGCTGCTCAGGCTGGACGGGTCGCCTGGATGGTGCACATAGTTGCGGAACGCTCCAGTTCCGGGATCGAAACGGTACAGGCCTTGACCGACTGTCCCCAACCAGACGACACCCGAACGGTCTTCGGCAATGGCGATCGGGTCGAACTTCAGTTCGGAACCCGGAGGCTTATAGAACGAATACTTCCCGGTCTTGGGATCAATGCGGATCAGACATCCCGTGATTCCGACCCAGACCGCGCCCTTCTGATCTTCATAGATCGCGTTTACTATGTACTCGCCCAGGCTATTAGGGCTAAGACTCTGGCCTAGAAGTGGACGGAATGACGGCTTCTTAATGGAAAACGAGTTGGGAGCTCTGGCATGGAAGCCCGTCCAAATGTTCCCCTGGTGGTCCTCGCCCAAGGCAATAACCCGATCTTCTGCTATGCTTGCGGCGTTTCCAGGGTGGCTGCGGTAAAAAATCATCCTTCCGTGTTCTCGATCGAATTTGAGCAAGCCCTCTCCTTCGGAGGCGAACCAAAGGGTTCCGTTTTCGTCTTCGAGCATCGCAACCATGCCGACTGGCATCATCTTGCCGGAATTTGTGTCGTAAAGCGAAAAGTTCGTGAGCTTCTTTGTATTTCGATCGAATGTCGCCAATCCTCCGCCCCCACGAACCGCATCGTAGACAATCCAAAACGTGCCGAGGTGGTCCTCATAAAATGAAGAACTCTGACTTACAGATTCTGGGAGCGAAACTCGCAGCATCACTTTGCCTGTCTCGCGGTCAAACTCTTCCAAATTGCTTCTTTCCATCACCCAAAACCTGCCGCTCCGATCTTCACCTGTTAACCTAAGGTCATTGCTGCTCAGACTGGAGGGATTATGGGGATCATGGACATAGTGGTGAGTGATTTGCCCTGTATTAGGGTCGAATCCATACAAGCCATCACCTGTCGCGAGCCACAACTCGCCGGCGCGGTCTTGGCTAATATGGACGACGGTAACAAGAACACGGCTCGAAGCGTCGCTCCCGATGCGGTAGTGCGTAAACGTCTCGGTAGTCGGGTCAAACCGGTCGAGGAACTGGTCGCATCCTATCCAAAGCTTGCCAGCACGATCTTTGAATAGCGCGTAAATGTAAGCTCCGCTTAGGCTGTTTACGCGTCCTGGGACAGGTGTGAATACTCTAAATTTGTAGCCATCATATCGATCGAGTCCGTACTGCGTCCCAAACCACATGAACCCTTGGTCGTCCTGCACAATCTGCAGCACTCGTGTTTGTGATAAGCCTGTCACGTTGGAGAGTTCCCTAAAAGTGAGGTCGCTCCCGCGGACTACTGGCATCCTGATCGTTCGGGCGCTTACGCTTGCCTGAGCCACTGCACTGGAATTTGTGGAGGTAAAGTTCCCCTGCGCTTCAGCCTGGGCGCTAAGCAGGACTGTCAAGGTCACTGCGACTGAAATCGATAGCGAAATGCGGTTCGGCACACGCAACACCGTAACTTGGCCGAGCCGCCATTGTAGGACCCTTCTTACAGATTCGTGATTCTGCGCCATTGGAGGCATAATTTAAAAGGCCAGCTTGAGCGCTACTTGCACCTGTCTCGGTGTGTTCACGGTGGATGTCACCACTCCAAGTCCGGTAGCGTTGAGCACATTACCCGGAGCAGCAAAAACAACGCCGTTCGTGACGTTGAATGCCTCAGCCCTGAATTCAAGCTGGACTCGCTCGGTGATTGGAAATCGCCTAAAAAAGGAACAGTCGAGATTTCGGTACCAATCCGACCGCAAGGAATTGCGCCCCAAGTCACCAAATGTATACGGAGAGGGAATGGCAAAGGCGCTGGTATTGATCCATTCCGCGGGGTTGCGGTTTGCCGGCGTTGGGTCTCCCACCAGATTCGCTCGCACAAATGTATTGCCGGTATTCGCCAAGTCGCCTTGATAGATGACATCGTATGGCGTTCCTGAATGAAGGATAAAAATGGCGTTTAACTGCCAGCCGCCAGTTACGTAACTCAGCATTTTGTTCGATGGATTGAACGCCTTCCCTCTTCCGAACGGAAGCTCGTAGTTGAAACTCCCCGAGAAGGAGTGGGTGAGGTCGAACCCGGACACACTCCGATCTCCTTGCGGATTATAAGCGTTCTGCAGTTCGCATCCCTCAACCCCGTAGTTCCCCGAACACGCCAAATCGATGGATTTTGACCAGGTGTAGGAGAGCAAGTATGTTAAGCCCTTAGCTGTAATTCGATTCAACGCGACTTGCAGAGCGTTATAGTTGCTATTGCCGGTACTGGTATCGTAATTCGTCGGCGTGATGTAAGGAAAAGGTTGGCGACCGGCAACCGTCGCAGCATCACCTGGTCCAGGGAATTCTGCGGTATTGTGTAGGCCTCCTAAATCTAACCGTCCACTGCGGGAACCGACGTAAGCGATCGAGAGTGTCGTATATGAATCAAGCTGTTGGGCGACTTCAAGATTCCAGTTGTCGACGTACGGCGTTTTGAGTTGAGGGTCGTAATAATAGCTTGGGCTTCCGAAGGGAGTGTTGGCAGGATAGATGGGTCCGGCCCCGAGACCGAGAGGGTCTCCGATCATGGCGGTAGGAATGTTCTGATTCTGTGAATTAATGTTCAATGCACCCACCGAAGGCCAAGTTCCTCCGATGTTTTGGGCGGTCTGTGCAACGCCATTCCACTCGTCATAAAACCGGCCGTAGCCAGCCCGGATGGATGTTGAATCGCGCAGGCGGTAGGCGATGCCGAGACGTCCTTGCCAATTCCCATAATCTGTATCGTGCAGGTTGCGGCCACTGTTGTTTGTGACCGATACATTTGCGGGAAGGACGCCGTTCGGAATGCATGGCGCCCCCCCCGAAGCAGAGCAAGCAGGCGGGACCGCGCTCACGATGTACGTGCCGTTGGAAAGATCCAAGTCGCCAACATAGCCGGTACCGTTCGAAAGAGAGCCGTAAACTGGCCACTTCGAGAGATCGTAGCGGAATCCAACATTCAGGGACAAGCGTGGCGTCATTTTGTACTGATCCTGAATATATGCTCCCTGAATCGACCCCCCATGTTCTGTCACCAGTGCATCTCGCCAGAAAGAACTCGTAGGAACGCCAAGAAGAAATGAGGCAAGCGCGTCACCGGTTCCTGCTCCGCTGCTCCCTTCGGGATTCTCGAGATCCGACGTCTGAAATGCGCTAAAGCCCTCACCGGCAGCGTAGACCGGACCGACAAAGTTCTCTATGGAATAGCTATATCCAACCTTGATCGTATGCCGGTTCAGAACCTTCGTGAAATCTCCGCCAAATTCATACGTATTGGCAAGTTCCTCGGTTTGACCGTTGTACCCATTGGTAGAGGCGTAGCTACTGATCGCAATAATCGGAATGACGGAACCGGAGAAAGAATTGAAACTCGACATGAATTTCGGCGAAAAGCCCGCGTTGATCAGAACCGCCGGAAAATCTGCAGGAGCATTTGGGAAAACCGCTATGACTGTATCGTTGCCGAGATTGCGCCCAAAGTGGACATGCAGCATAGTACCTGGTCCAAACATATGGGACTCGTGCACACTGGCATTCCAGCCGTAGATCGAGATTTGCTTGAGTGCGCCGGGGTAACCTGCGGAACCGGAGGACGATTCGCCAAAGTACGAAATCCGTCCAAGCAACGAATCGTGCGATCCAAAGTTCTGGTCGATACGGCCTGTGTAGCTGTCCTGGTCAAGCAGAGTCTTCATCGTGTCATAAAGATTACCCCCCGGCACTGGTGGACCAGCCGGTGGGAATAGGGCTGAATATAGCTCCGCGGCCGGGGAAAGAAGATTTTGCGGGATGATATTGCCGGGAAAGGCTTCTCTCGTGAATTCACCCGGATGTAATGGATCGGGGCTCGTCGAGAACGGATTGTAGATCTGGATTCCTTGGCTGAGAAGCGAGCTAAAATCTCCGGTCAGTTGTGCCGCGGTCGGCACGCGCACGATATTTTGAGCTGCTTGGCTTTGGCGAAATCCTTCATAGGCGAAAAAGAAAAATGTCTGATTGCTGCCGTCATAAAAATGTGGAAGGAGGACAGGACCACCAGCTGTTGTGCCAAACTGATTTTGGCGAAGCGGGTTGCGTGTAGGCAAGAAATAATCTCGAGCATCCATTTGCTCGTTTCGCAAGAACTCCCAGGCCGAGCCGTGGAAAGTATTTGTTCCGGATTTGGTGACAACGTTGACGATTCCGCCAGCGACTCCCCCGAATTCGGCCAAGTCATTGTGAGATTGGACCTTGAATTCCCCAATATCATCAATAATCGGAGCGTAGTTGTAGGTTCCGAGAAACGCCAGGTCGTTACTACCGTCCAAGAGAAACATATTGCTTCTATTTCTCTGCCCATTGACGGCGGGAAACGTGAAGCTCCCCACAGCAAGCCCGCCCCAACCGCTGCCGCCCTCGGAATTCTGCGCTACGCTAATCGGGCTGACGCCTGGCGTCAATGTCAAAAGTTGAGTGAAGTTACGGCCATTCAGTGGAAGATCGTTCACTGGTTTTGTCGTGATGACGGCTCCCAACTCCGACGTTGTAGAATCCACGGCCGACACATTTGCGATGACGGTCAGTGTCTGCTGCGAGGATCCAACAATGAGTCTAAAATCGAGCGTGGCTGTCTGATTGACCTGTAGCAGGATCCCGGTCTTCTCTCCGGTCGCAAAGCCGTGCTTCACGGCTTGCAAGGAATAGTTCCCCGGAACCACGTCTGTGATGGAATAGGTACCCGCTGATCCTGAAGTTGTGATTCGCTGAATACTCGTGTCGACGTTTCGAAGAACGATTTGTGCGTCCGAGATTTGAGCGCCGCTCGGATCGGTAATTGTCCCGTTAATTGCCGCGGATGTAGATTGGGCATAGCTGCAACGAGCCGCCATGACTTCCCAGATCAAGAGCAGGACCATGCATAGCAAATGCTTGATCGACGGGCATTTTCCGAAACCATAGTGCACAACACTAGAGGCTTGTCGGATAACGTACGCGTCGTCGATTGTTGACGAGACCCCCATGAGCCTTTGTCCATTTTGATCGGTCTACAGTTGAATCCCTGCTGACGCCAGCAATCGGTTGGGTCGCCTACTTGGCGACGAGTATACATCTGTCGCTCGACACAAGGATATTCGTTGATGACGCGAGGCAGTCTCGTAGAAGCGACGCAACACGGCCTTCCAGGTTGGGCAGCTCGGCTCATAATACGCAGGTAAGGCGTTTCCATGGAACTCCTGACAAACAAGGCTGCTCCCCGGGAACGACGATGCCGTCCGGCGGAACGGTAGCCTTATTCACAAAAGCAATTCGCCGCCACAGTTGTGGGTTTCGGACGCCTGTCTACTTCGTGAATTCAAGGCTTGTAAAAGAAAGAAACAGAGAACCACGAACCTCGTGATCGAATGTCAAAGATTTTGACAGTCGAGGCCAAATGCGGAACGCATACGGTGGCATATTTCCAAAATGGGGCGTAGGGTACGAGAGGATCGACACATCGATACCCGCGTCGTCCATAGCAGCGATCCTTCCCTCACCTAGATCATAGATTCCTGCTGGGAACCCGGTCTTCGTTTCCTTAAACTTTCCCGTCTTTTTTAGTACGTCGTACGCTAGTGCGACCCTATCGTTCGCCTTGTGAGCGGCTTCGTATATAACTGGAAGCCCATAGTGTTCCTCTAACGCGATAATCTTCATTGGAAATCTCCTTACACAGAAATTGACGAGTGTGATCTCATTCACCATTTGTTCGAATAACCAAAGCGAAGGCCGGCGTGGCCGGGCCCAGCTTCGTCACTTGTGGGTTTTGTACGGCGGACGGAACCATATATTTGGGAAACTTTGTAGTCGGTCCACCGCGCTATTGTCCGTCGTGCATTCATGCAGCTTGTTCTTTGGAAGGTGTGCGCTCCGTCTTGGTTCGCATTGATTTGACGAGGTCGGCCGACGATGCTCCTTCGAGTGACAGCCCGTAGCCGACTTCTCGAACGATGCGCTCCTTCAACGGTTGAATGAAGTGGATGCGCGTGTTGCGGCGCGTCACTTCCGGGGCCTTCAGGTACAGCTCAGCCAATTCCCGCGCCCGGGTGAGTGCCTTACCGTTCGGCACAACTTCGGCTACCACTCCCCATTCGCGTGCAGTATGCGCCGGCAGCGGTTGCGGGTTCAGCAGGAACGCCTCCGCCCGCCCCGCTCCTCCGCGATAACTCCAGGTGGTAAAGATTCCGTCACCGGGTGCGACGCCCGCGGAGAAGTGGGCCACATCCTGGAAGGTCGCACCCTCCGCCGCCACAATTACACTGGCAAGCAGCGCGTAGTCTGAGTGCACATGGGCGCGTCCCTCGACGGCCGCGATGACCGGCACGCGTATATTGGCTATGTTTTCCAAAGCCTGAACGCCTTCGTCGTGAACTTGGCTCCAAACTCCGGGATCGGCGACATCGCCGAAAGAGGACCAATCGACATCAGTGATGAACTCCCCTCCTGCACCGGTGAGGATCACGATCTTGTTCGCTCGATCTTGCGCAATCCGGTAGAAGGCATCGATAAGTTCCGTGTGGGCTTGCGCGCTCATAATGAACGGCCCGCCGTTGCTGTGAAACTCAGCCACCAGCACACCTTTGTCATCTCGGCTGAGCTTCAGAGCGCGATAATCATCGAAGTAGTTAGCCTTAAGTGCGTTCATAGTTATTTCCTTTCTGTTTTGTTTGGTCGGATCGAATTCCTCTCTCAACTTTCAGGTCTGGCCTATCACCCGGTTTATATCCGCAACTGCCCTGGTGTTTCGGGAGGGCGATTAGCTATGTTCAGAGAAAACCTTGATGATGACGGAAGATTCTGACTGGCGCTCATATGCTGTCGGCAGTGGCAATCTCGATGCCAATTATTGTTTTTCGCTAACAGGTTGATCCTTAGCTGGACTGCCGCAGGCAAAGCCAGAAGCGCCACTTGGAGTGTCAAAACTGTCACAATTCAAGCCTTGACACTGCGGACTCAAGTAACGGGCGCACCGTCGTCGCAACGATCGACAGCCTGATTGGGCCCAATCTTTATTTCGACCGTCGCTTCGATGCGAGTTGCTTTAAGACTTCCTTCGTAAAGACGCCACAGTGGAATCGGGCATGATCGTCGATCAGTTCCAGGAGAGCACCTTCCCCGGCTGCGCTGATGGCGCTGAGGTTTGTGATATCGATGACAAGTTCCCGACGATCAGGATGCTCTTTAGCCTTTGTGTATTCGCTAAGAAGTTCGACTACCCAAGGCTCAACGAGAGTACCCTCGACCACCAGCCGGCGTTGGCGTGGGCCGTTAATGAAAGAAATCTTCAACATGCCGCACTCTTCCGTGAACCTCCGAGAGTGCAACACACCCGCCAAACTTTGCAGGCGTAACCACTTTAAATTTCAGGACGGCACTCAAATCAGAAGAAATGAAGTCAAAGTGTCAATCTATAAGTTTTGACATCGCCGGGCCGGGCGGCCCGATCAGGCGGCGTAATCTCTGGGATCAACACCAAGCTTTCTTATCTGCGCCAGGAGCGTCGTGCGATTGATGCCCAGGCGTGCGGCGGCTCCATCACTCCCGCCCACGCGGCCCTTGCTTAGCGCGAGCGCTCGCACAATTTCTTCCCGCTGTTTCTTCGCACGTTCAGCGCTTTTTTTCCGTCGGGCTTCAGCAAGTTTCTTGCCTGGTTCGTCGGCCAGACCCTGTTTCCCGTTTAGTGCCTGAACAGTACTTCTTACAATTTCCACTATTTCCTCATGACGTAAATCCTTCATTTCGGGCTGATGTTCTTCTGCGCCCAACTTCCTCATCTCCACAAGCGGCGCCTGGAGCGACTTGCTGCGTGTCAGGATGACAGAGCGCTCCATCAAGTTCTCTAACTCGCGGATGTTTCCTGGCCACTCCCAGGCTGTGAACGCTTTCATCACAGACGGCGGTATTCTCGTGACGTCCTTTTGCAGCTGCTTCGCGAATTTCTGCACAAAATAGCCGACCAGCAGTGGGATATCTTCCTTGCGCTCCCGCAGAGGTGGGACTCGAATCGGAAAGACATTTAAGCGGTAATACAGATCGCTGCGAAACTCGCTCTTCTCAACCATCTTTACAAGGTCACGGTTGGTGGCGGCAATTAGGCGCACATTCACCTTCAGAGTTCGCGTGCTGCCTAGCCGTTCAAACTCCTGTTCCTGAAGGGCTCGCAAAAGCTTCGGCTGGATTTCCGAAGGAATGTCCGCCACCTCGTCCAGGAAGAGTGTGCCACCGTCTGCTAGTTCCAACCTCCCAAGTTTCTGGCTGATAGCACCCGTAAATGCACCCTTTTCATGTCCAAACAATTCGCTTTCCAATAGCCCAGTCGGAATCGCAGCACAGTTGACCTTCACGAATATGCGGTCCTTGCGCCGGCTATGTTCGTGAACTGCACGGGCAATCAACTCCTTCCCAGTTCCTGTTTCGCCGAGCAGCAATACGGTTGAATCAGTGGATGCGACAGTTTCCACGAGCTGCAAAACGTGCTTGAGCGCCGGACTGTTTCCCACAATTTGTCCGAAATCCATGTCGCCGCGGATTTCTTGTTCGAGGTAAAGATTCTCCTGGGCGAGCCGCTCTTTAAGCTCCGAGAGTTCGCGGTACGCCAGAGAATTCTCAATGGCAATGGCAATCTGCCCCGAAGCCTCGCTCAGGAAATCGATATCATCCTGCGTAAACGGTTTGTTTGTGGTCCGAGCAATAGCCAAAACTCCAACTGCCTGCCCTCGATTGACAAGAGGTATGACGCACTGAGTTTTCACGCCTTCCGCAACCAGCAACTCGTAATAATCAGGGGGAAACTCGTGACGTTCTTCTATTCTCCTGACGGTAGGTTTCAGCGTGGCGAGAGCTCTCCGGCCCGCACCCGCCGGAGTGATGACCAACTCTTCCTTAACAAATCCTTTACCTTCCGGGAAATCAAGCGCACAGATCCGGAATTCTCCCGACGCGTTCTCGCGTACCGAGATGTGAACTACATCAGAGTCCATGAGCTCGCGAATACAAGCGGAGATCGCGCGCAGTACCTCCCGAAGCTCCAACTTTGTAGTGATCTGATTGGTCAGCTTCAAGAGCAACTGGAGTCGGCTGTTTTGAATGGTTAGAGATTGCTCTGCTCTTTTACGATCATCAATATCGGTATTTGTGCCGTACCATTTCACGACCTTGCCTTTTTCGTCGAAGGATGGGGTCGCGCGAAACAGAAACCAGCGGTGTACCCCGTCGAAACGGCGTAAGCGCGCTTCGGTTTCGCCAGATTGACTGGAGGCGATCGCGGTTCGCCAGTAATCCAGCAGCGCGTTCAGATCGTCCGGATGCACTGCGGCTGTCCAGTTCCAATTTTGCACTTGATCTGCCGCAAGGCCAGCGTAATCCAACCAGCGGCGGTTGAAAAATTGAGCAGCCCCATCGGCTGAGGCCGACCATGCCATACACGGAATGGTTTCTATAACCTCGCGCAGTTCTCGTTCACTGCGCTGCAACCGTTCGTTTTGACGTTGCAATTCCACGTTTGTGGCCTCTGCCCGCCTCAGATTGAAATTGTCGTCAATCGCGAATGCAACAACCCGACCAATGAGTCGCAAGAAGCTAATGTCATCGCTGCTGTAACTGATCCCAGGGTGTCCCGACATACCCAGAGCACCTAGGCGGCGCTGTGGCGTGGTGAGGGGAACAAAGACGAGCGGCCCGACGTCAAGTCCCTGTGCTGCAATCCCGTGCTTGAGGCGGATAGGCACTCCGTCGTCGGTGTTCCAGTCGCGAATGTAGATCGGTTCCTGCGTGGTGTATGCCCGCCACGATGGCCGCTGCTCAACCGGCACATCCGCGTATGCCGATACGAGGCTTTTCTCTCGCCCGACAACAGCCCATTCGATTTCAGTGGAGTTCTCCTTGTAGACAACGATGTAGAACTGTAAGAAGTCGAGGAATTCGCGCAGCTGTTCAGAGAGGATCTTCGTCAGGTCCTCGGGCTCTTGGCACAGAGAAAGGGCTTCGCTAAGGCGAAGCACTGCTTCATATCGTCGACCGTCTGTCCGCTGCGGAATGGATGCCTGCACGCTCATCTGGTTCTTGGGCCGCCGTGTGATCGATTAAGAAGTTTAACGCATGAGACACAACGAGTGGGTGGTCTTAAGCCCACAAAATCCAGAGGGTGTGGATGATAGTGATCCAGCTTCATGCGTTGTCCAGTGTCCCGCGGGTCGGCTGCCGTGGCTAAAACGACGTAATTTTATTTTTCGTCGTCTGGGGACGTCGCCCGGCCTCTCCTGGCTGAACACGCTTGTGTTTAGGAATGCAAACCAAGTTCCTGGATTATCGACACCTGGCGCGAAACGTGCACAACCTGTACTTCGAACCGAAATACCAAGAGTTTCGGCCGCGGACAATCTGGAGTCTCTCGAATGCGTTTACTTCGGCATTCAAAAAGACTCGACCCGATTCCGCAATTCAGAGCCATGGCCAAGCTGAGCGAGTTCCTGGAGGCCCGGCTCTCGCAATCGTTCTCGCCCTGGGACGGTCCGGGGCCATCTGCTCAGGCTGTGACCCGAGTGTCGTAGGTCTTCAGCGCACTCAAAATCATTTGAACGACCGCTTCGTCTCCGATCGCAGTATTCATCATGGCATGGTAAATGGCGCGATCCGGCCACTCCACGTGGAAATATCTCTGAATGAAATCGGCGCGCTCGCGGTCGACGGTATCCACCAGTTCTTCGGCTTCCTTTTCTGTTTTGCCACGACCCTGCAGCCGGCGTACCTTAGTCTCTCTCGGGGCGTACAAGAATACGCGCAAAGTGTCCGGCCGGTTCTTGAGAAACTGTTGCGATCCTCGACCCACAAGGACGGAGTTTCCCTTATCCGCCGCATGCTGCACGACCCGCTGGGTGATTTTCAGAATGGTCTCGCTGTCGACCAGGTTGAGTTTGGGCGCATTGATGCTGCCCTCATAACTGCCGCGTAGGAACGATTTGAATAGACGGTAGTAGAGCGGGTCGGGTCGCTCCTCGCGAGCTTCAACGACGGCCTGGGGACAGTGAGCAAGCCTGGCGATCTCTTCCGTCAGCAACTGGTCCCAGAGTTTCCAGCCGAGTTCCTTCGCCAGCAACTGCGCGATCTCGCCGCCGCCACATCCATATTCGCGCTCAATGGTAACGATTTTGATCATGCGTCATCCGTACTTCTCAAACGTGAACCGCGAGAACCGGACAGGGTCCGAGCTGGATCACGCGATAGGTTGTTGAACCAAAGATCGCTCGATCCAGAGCCCCAGCGCCGCGCACCCCCATGGCCACCAGATCGCTTTCCGCTTCCCTTGCATATTCCACGATACGCTGATACGGTTTCCCGAGGCGGACCAACGTCTTGGTCTTGAGGGTTGTGCGTTTCTCGGTTGGAATCAGTCTCTCGAGTCGCTGCTGCGCCGTTGCCAGGACTGCCTCCTCTTCTGCCTGACTTGGGACCTCCTCTATCACATGCATCACCGTCAGTTCGGCAGCGTATTCCTCGGCCACGGAAATCGCGTAATCTAAAGCTCGATCCGAATTCTCCGAGAAATCCGTACAGAGGAGAATTTGTTTCAAGTAGTGGAGGTAGTGCCCTTTTTCCCCCGCTGTCGCCGCGTCGTGCGGTAACTGACAAACTGCCACTACCGGGCACGACGCTTCGCGCATCACCCGGTCGGTGGCCGACCCGAGCATGAGTCGGTCGAATCCGCGGCGGCCATGCGTTCCCATGACGATCAAGTCGACTTTCTCCCGTTGGGCAAACGAGAGAATCGAATCAGGCGCCCTGCCCTCGCAAATCGCGAGTTCAGGATGAATTCGTTCCGGACGGTATCGGTTCACAAATTCCTGCAGGTGTCCCCTGCCGCCTTTGTGAAGCGATTTCCGAAGGCTCCCATAGTCTCCTCCATCAGTGGCGGCGTAATCCGCGTAAGGATATTTCCACATCTCCACGACATGTAGTGCCACCAGACTGGCCCGGTAGTGCTCTGCCAGCGACAGCGCATGACGGAACGCTCGCGTCGAAAACTCTGAGAAATCAATCGGGCACAGGATGCGTTGAATCAGCATGATTTCTCTTCGCGCAGTCGTGATTGTCGCGACCTGTTTTTTGTTTCCATAGGTTCACTCCGCAACTGTCACGCCTCCGCCGCCAGGATCATTCTTCTCCAAGAGGAAGCTCAGAAAAAACATGATCGCCGACATTACAGAAAGAACCATAAAGGTATCGATATACGACAGGGTGGCAGCTTGCGCCTGCAACGACCGATAAATGCTTGCATATGCGCGGGCAGTTGCATCGCGCCTTTCAAACCCGAAAGTAGTCAGGGCGCGAGTCAGACTGTTGCTCAAATTAATGAAGCTCGGATAGTCGATCCTCGCCTTTTCTACGAGTCTTAGTTGATGCAATTGCGAACGCCGCACAACCAACGTGGTCACCAGCGACGTTCCCACGCTACTCCCTATATTGCGCATGAAGTTGATGATGCCGGCGACGGAATTGTTTTTTTCGGGGGCAATGCCGATGTAAGCCACCAGCGTAATCGGCACAAACAGGAATCCCAGCCCTATGACCTGAGCGATGCGCAGCCAAGTCGCCGCACTAAAGCTCAGTTGCAGATCAATCCGCTGGGTGGAGTAGTACATCGCAATGGATAATGCGAGCCAGCCGAACGCGATCAGTCGGCGCGCCTGAACTTTCGTCGTCAATTGGCCCATGATCGGCATTTCAAGGAGCAAGACAAGTCCCCCGGCCGAAAGAGCGAGTCCAGCGATTTGTGCGGTGTATCCGAGAAGTATCTGGAGGAACTGAGGCATCAAGACCAGGCTGCTGAACAACATGATTCCCAGCATGAACATCATCAAGCTTGAGCTTGCGAAGTTGAAATTCTTAAACATGTGGACGTCGATAATTGGCGTTTCATGAAACCACTCCCAGATCGCCAGCGAGATCAGACACACAGCCGCAAGGACGATCAGCGTCGTGATGAAGTGCGACCCGAACCAATCATCCTCCTGGCCTTTGTCGAGCAGAATCTGCAGAGAGCCAATGCCGACTGTTAGCAAACCTATACCCACATAATCCAGCTTGACCCCCGCCGCCTTGAGCCGACTTAGATAAGGAGGGTCTTCGACAAAGCGACGCACCAAAAATAACGTGGCCATGCCCACCGGAAGATTGATGAAGAAGATCCACCGCCAGGAGTAATTAAACGTGATCCAGCCGCCGAGGGTTGGGCCAATCGTCGGTGCCGTAACAGCGGTTATTCCGTACAAGGCAAATGCAAGCCCCCGTTTTTCCGGAGGGAAAGTGTCGGCCAAAATGGCCTGAGCCATTGGCTGTAAGCCGCCTCCGCCTGCGCCCTGTAGAACTCGGAACAGAAGAAGAAGCGGGAGGCTGGGCGCCACCCCGCACAGAAGCGAACTCACGGTGAAAATGGTCAGGCAGATCATGAAAAAGCGTTTTCGTCCCAAAGCGCCGGCGAGCCAGCCGCTGATGGGGAGGACGATGGCATTCGACACCAGGTACGAAGTGAGAGCCCATGTGCTATCGTCATTGCTCGCACCCAGACCTCCCGCTATGTAAGGAAGGGCAACATTGGCAATGCTGGTATCCAGCACCTCCATGAAGGCTGCGAGCGCGACAACGCCGGCGATCAGCCAGGGGTTGAACCTTGGTTGCCAAGTGTCCTGATCGAGTGTGAATGCAGCGCTGCTCATCGGAGATACACGTGTGGCTCACAATTCATCCCCGGCCGTAGCCGGTGATCCCGATTTTCTCCAGGTTCGAGTACGATCTTTACCGGGACTCTCTGAACAATCTTTACGTAGTTTCCGGTGGCATTTTCCGGCGGAAGCAAACTGAACAGCGGACCCGTTGCCCCGGCAATGCTGTCCACGTGGCCTTTCAAAGTCCGGCCGGTTGAATCCACATGGATTTCCGCCTTCTGTCCAGCCCGCATGTGCCTGAGCTGCGTCTCTTTGAAGTTCGCCGTGACCCACACTTCATCGAGCGGCACCACGGTCAGCAGTTGCTGCCCCGGTTCCACATTTAGGCCAACCACGACAGTTTTGGTCACCTCGCCGGTCACCGGAGCCACGACTTTGGTGTATTGCAGATTCAGCTCCGCCTGCTCGAGCAGCGCACGCTTCTGCTCCACATCCGCAATTGCGGCCCGCACCCGAGCGCGAGTCGAAGACACTTGCTGTGGACCGGTCTGCGCGTATTGATGATTGGCAGCGGCTTGGATTAGTCGGCTATGTGCCTGCCGGACGAATTGCTCGGCCGCCGACTCGTTGGAGCGGTCTGCCGCCACGGTGGCAGTACTGGATTTGGCCGTAGCCAGTGCTTGATCGTAGATCTGCTGCGATACTTCGCGTTTGTCGACCAGCAATTTGTAGCGATGGAGATTGTCCTGTGCGTTTACATCGTTTGCCTCAGCCGCCGCCAACTGGTCATGAGCGGCAGCCAGTTGTTTCTCGGCGGCGGCAACTCCCGCCCTGGCGTCATCTACACCGGATCCCGTGAAACTCAATTGGCTCGTAGTGTTCACGGACGTAATCGGCACCGTGATGTTCAGTGACTGTGCGGTCGCTTCTGCGTTGGCTAGATTCGCTTGCGCCTGCTTTAATGAAACTTCATAGTCGGTCGGATCGATCTCGACCAGCACATCTCCCTTCTTGACCCACTGATTGTCGCCAACCTTGACCTTCACCACATACCCTGAGATCCGCGCGCTGACAGGGTAAAGATGTACATCCCCCTGGGCGTCGTCCGTCGACTCATAACTGCGTAAATAGCGCCAGAGCAGTACGCCCGCGGTAAGAATCAGCACGGCAGCACCGAGAATTATGAGTCTTCTGCGACGCTTCTGCCGTGCAGCCGGCGTATCCTTCTTCTGCGGTGCTGCCGCTGCATCGGGCGGTAATTCCTGGTTGGTCCCAGCTGCAGATCGGAGTGGTGTCTCGTCCGCCATGTTCATTTCCCTCGGAAGTATTCCCTGACGCCCTGCTCGGCAATGCCCATGGCGCGAACCAGGGAGATCTTCGCCAGGTTAAAGTTGTAAAGACTCGAAATGTATTGTTCGTGTGCGCTTGCAACCAATTCTTGGGACTGCACCACTTCCACGCTGTCGGTCACCCCGGCGCTGAAACGATCGCTGGATTGAACCAGCGTCTGGTCCGCCAAGGCAATATTGCTGCGTGCCACAGCAACGCTGTCGGCCGACGACTGCAGATTCAGGAGGGCCGCGCGCACATCCGACTCGACTTGAGCACGCAGACTTTCCAGCCGCTCCCGGCTCTGCTCAAGCTTCGCATCGGCTTGCTGAACATCGCCGTGAACGCTGCCACCGGTAAAAATGGGGATCGAAAGCGTCCCGCGCACGTCGTATACCTGGGTCGCATTCGACGGATTGATGCCTCCAGTACCGTAATCTGCGCCAAACGAAAGCGATGGCAGATATCCGGCGGCGGCCGCCTTCCGCGACAGTTCCGCTGCGCGTACATCGGCCAGCGCCGCCCGGTAATCCGAGCGCGACTCGTAAGCGCGTTTTAAGGCCTCTTCAACGCTTATTCCTTCGAATGGCTGGTATGGTGACTTGTCCGTCAGCTCGAATTCCTGTGCCGGAGCGAGTCCGATCACCCGCGCTACACTCAGCTTCTGGATGGCAAAGTCGTTTTTCGTCTGGATCAGCAGCTGCTGCCGGGTCTGAAGTTCGACCTTAGTGCGGAGCGCGTCGATATCTGCCGCCGTGCCCGCAGTCACCTGATCACTGGCTTGATCGTAGAGGCTCTGCGCGGTCTTGACCTGAGCCTCTGCAGTTTCAATGCGGGCCTCGTCGGCAATGGCTTGCAAGTAGGTGTAGCCCACGGCCACCACTACCAGATCGTGAGAGTCCTCCAAGGTGTAGTCAGCCGATTTCACGTTCTGGTTCGCCGCGCGGGTGGCGTTGATGGACTGCCAGTCGAACAAGGTTTGGTTGACCGCTGCGCGCGAATCGAAGTAAGAATACGGACCAATCGAGGGCGAGAGATGGAAAAGGCTGGCCAGACCAGCAAAGCCCAACTGATCGATATTCAGCTTCGAGTCTGCCACATAAGGCGCGGCGGTTACGTGCGGTAACAGAGCGCTCAACTGCCCCCAGCGTTGTCCGCGGGCGGAACGAGTATCGGCACGCGAGAGCAGCAATCCGAGATTCTGTCTCAGGCCGCGATCGATGGCGTCCTGCAGGGAAAGTTGCAGCACTCCAGGAACAACCTCCGTCGGTACGCTGCTCGCAAATGTGCTAGCTCCGCTCATTCCGGGAATCGCTTGCCCCGGAGCGGTCGTCGGCGGGGTTGAATTGGTTTGCGCGCCACAGGGCACTGCGCCACAAATCAGAACTCCTGAAAGCAAAAAATGCAGCGGTGTTCGTAAAGGAACCACAAGAGAGCTCCTTGACTTGGAATTTCTCCGGGTCGTTACAGAGGTCTGTCCTTGTTGCCGAACGAATCGCCATCAACCCTTCTGGCAGCCGATTGTAATGCCAAATGTCCTTCTTGGGTGGTTAGCGGCAGTTTTTGTGACGAGTTGGAGGAGCTGGGTCATTTCCGAGACTTCTAATTGCCGAGTTTTCTTGTTTTCATGGTGTTTCTTCCTCATTAATTATTGCGCCTTTGCGACTCCAGACTATTACTGGGGCATAGTCGCGCACGTATCAAAGACTCTGAAAAGCAAACCGCCACCCAGCACGCGTTTGCGGCCCTCGTCCCTGGGACAAGTCTACTTGTTTCGCCTTTTGTTCGCCAAACACATTCTAGGCTGGGAAAACTTCACCTGTGGTGTTTCCGTTTTACAGGAGTTACGACGTACTAAGGCAGCCCTCGGCGGCTTGTAAAGCGTTGTAAGTACTCAAAACCACGGTTCTGAAAAGGCTGGCGTCGGGGGTTCAACTCCCTCCCTGGCACCAAAATCGTTCACCTTCAATGATTTAAACCATCATTCCTAATCCGATACATCGCGCTGATATTCTTGTAAATCGATCATCTTCGATATTCATAATCCTCTGTGTCCGTTAGGGTTAACGAGTGGTAGAGAGCGGACCAGAGGGGCTTGGCGTCTGCCACTTTAACGAAAGTTCAGCCCAGGGCTAAGTCGCCATGAAGTCGATCTTTGCGAACGCACGAATACCTTAGCCGAACATCGGCGCTGGTCACAGAAATCAATTCCCCGTTCACTCAAAACGCCTACTGAACGAGCGCTTGCGCCATTCGAGTGTCGCATCGCCGATCATGCACGCAGCACGCGAGTACCGTTCCTCCCATACTGCGACGCAATTTATGCTTGCGTCGCAGCCTTTGCGCTGAAGATGCCCTTGAAGCTTTCGCGGTACTGCAGGAAAACCAGAATCCACAATAGGCAAGCGACCAGAGCCGGCGCGATGGTGCCCGGTGACATCGTCAGGTGAAACGCCAGGATGTTGTAGAGCTCCGCAGCCAGCAGTGTTAGTGCAAGTGGCACGAATCGACCGAAGAGCAGCAACAGCCCACCAAACACCTGCCCCGCGAAGAAGAACGCCGCAAAGTGCGATGCGACGATGGCGCCAAAAAACTGTAACGCCAGCGGATTCGTGGGCGGCGGCTGGTGGATAAAGTTGAGAAATCCATTCAATCCGAAGACCGTAAACTGAAGGCCCAGTAAATAGCGAGCAACAATGGAAGTAGTTTTCATGAATGTCCTCTCTTAGAAGGTCTGCGCGTGCGTCTGCACGGCTTGAAGGTGTGGTGCGAGAAATGTGTTCCGGTCCTTCCCCTGGTTCAGCGCGCTGGTCCCACCTGCAGTGAGGAAGGTCGCGTCCGTCACGCCGAGAAAACCAAATACGGACCGCAGATACGGCTCCACGAAATTGAACGAGGCCATCCGCGTCTGGGCGTCGTAGATCCCACCCGTTGCGATGATGAAGGTTGCCTTCTTGCCGGTGATCAGGCCCTTCGGCCCTTTCTCACTGTAGGAAAAGGTCCTGCCCACGCGCGCAATCTGGTCAATCCAGAGCTTGAGAACCGAAGGCACGCCAAAGTTATGCATCGGGACGCCGATGACGTACTCATCGGCCTGCTCCAATTCGGCGAGCAGAGAGTCGGAGAGCGAGAGCAATTCCTTCTGCTGCGGAGTGCGGGCCTGTTCCGGCGTGTAGACGGCACCGACCCAGTCCGCATTGATTGGCGGCATGGCCGTTGCGTTGAGGTCTCGATCA
Source organism: uncultured Acidobacteriaceae bacterium (assembly GCA_963766625.1). Classification (GTDB taxonomy): domain Bacteria; phylum Acidobacteriota; class Terriglobia; order Terriglobales; family Acidobacteriaceae; genus Sulfotelmatobacter. The sequence continues at coordinate 42,513 of CAVYBF010000002.1, forward strand.
ATCACCTTTCCATGCGGGTGCGCCGCCTTCCATTGAGTCACGAACGCAGCGGTTAGTTCGCGGGAGACTGACCGGCCGTAGAGTGGACTGGAATCGATGTGAAGCAGCGTCGACATTGAGAATTCCTCCTGCACGACATATGATGAATAAGCGACATATGTCGATTCAGGAAAATAAACAAGTGTCGCTTTAGTCCGTAAAGGGGTATGCTTTCATCAATATAGAAATGGCCCAGCTTCTCCAATCCGAGACCGGAACGACGGATCCGCGCATTCTGCGCAGCCGCCGCATGCTCATGGAAGCGCTGACGACGCTACTGACTAAAAAGGAGTTCGAAGACGTCTCTGTGCAGGAGATCGCTGACGAGGCCACGTTGAATCGGGCCACCTTTTACCTGCATTATGCCGACAAGAACGCGTTGTTGCAGGCCATGACCGAATCCCGTTTCCGAGATCTGATCGAGCGCCGAGCGATAACTTTTACCGACTGCAACGGAGCATTGCGCGCTATTGCACTCGGCGTCTGCGACTATCTTGCGGAGAGCACAGGCTGTCCCACTCAGTTGTCGCGGATGGCGCTCGAAGGCTCGATCATTCCTATCGTTGAGGATATGTTCGAGGAAGGACTTGCTCTTCATGGGATGGCTCCCGGTGAGGACGCGTCACTGCCGGCGACCACCGCGGCCTGGGCCGTTTTTGGAGCCGCGCGCCGCTGGTTTCAGACCCCCAACCGTATCCCTGCCGAGGAGATGGCAGCCAGGATTGAAACCATGGTGAGCCCGATTCTTTTCGGCGCCTCACAATAGCAGAGCGGAGAACAACCAGTAGCAGGCGGTGTCATCGTGTAGGAGAGATGATTTCGGCGTCTTGCCTCTGCCTTGTCGCGACACAGGCCGGGCGATCGCTGTTTCGCCGCATCAGAATCCTTCCAATCCTTTGCACTGATCAGTTCTTTTTCGGGTTGCGCATCCAATCCTGAGTTTGAGAAGCTTCTCCAGAAAATCCGGGTTGGCTTCGATACAGGAGGATGAATGGCGCAGGTATGGTTAGTCACCGGCAGTTCTCGTGGTCTGGGTCGTGCAATTGTTGAAGCGGGCCTCACTGCGGGCAATAAAGTGTTGGCGACAGCTCGGGACGTTAAGTCGCTGGCTGATCTGTCGGAACGATATGGAGATCAGGTCAAGCTCTTCGCAATGGATGTGACCGACGAAGCAGCAGCAGCGAACGCGGTAATGGCGGCGGTCGATGTATTTGGCTCGCTGGATGTGGTCATTAACAATGCGGGATATGGCAATCTTTCGTCCGTCGAAGACACGCCTCTTTCGGAATTCCGGGCACAGATCGAAACGAACCTCTTTGGAACGATTATTGTGACGAAGGCAGCTCTCAGGTATTTTCGCGAAAAGAAAGCAGGCCAGTTCATTCAGTTTTCATCGGTGGGAGGGAGGATTGGCCCTCCGGGACGTGGGCCTTATTCGGCGGCGAAGTGGGGTGTCGAAGGCTTCTCCGAGGTGCTTTCGCGCGAAGTGGCACCGCTCGGCATCAAGGTCACCATCGTTGAACCCGGTGGCTTTCGCACAGACTTCGCGGGCAGTTCCACCGAACTTAGCGAAGGCCATCCTGAATACGATTCGACGGTTGGAGCTACCGCAAGATTTCAGCGGAACTACAATGGCAAGCAGCCTGGTGACCCCAAGAAGGCAGCTCGGGCGATCGTCCAGTTGACGCAAGAACGGAACCCTCCGTTGCGACTCTTGCTCGGCAGCGATGCGTACGCCGCCGCGGAGAAGAATGATCTTGCGCGATTAGAGGAAGCACGAATTTGGAAAAAACTCAGCGTCTCCACCGATTTTGAGGTGAAGTGAAGACGCAGCAAACATTAAGCTGGAGAATCCGAACCGCGCCAAGGCCGTCAATGGTTCGACTTGGACTCGATTCTTTCCTTCTTCGTCTCACTTGACGATGAGATTGCGCGAATCAGCCGCATGAAGGCGTCGATCTTCGTAATTCGCACCCGGTCGGGACCGAGGTTCTGCTCCAGGCAGATTCCGCTAAAGAACGTGACGTTCAAGCCAGCTTTGGCCGGACTCCGCCATTTCGCGTTCTCGTCTGCGAAATGGCGGGCCGACCAAAGTTCTGAGCCCCGTTTGTCTAGTCGAGGCGCTCCACGATTGGACAATTGATAGAGAAGCCTGCGCTCCCGAATGGCTTCCCACCAGGCCCCGTGAGAAGGCCGTCCTGTACGAACGTGAGGACGTTGAATTCTTCACGCAACTGGCCGCGGTATCCGTGGTTTATCGCGTCCTGGGTCCACTCATACAAATTGGCATCCCATGCCGGACTGTAATCCAGAGCGATGGTCGGGATGCCACCTAGAGTGTTGTTTGGTCTGTGGCCGTCCGCCAGATCCGCAGATAGACCTTGGCGCAGTGGGTTGTTGCAGTCGCCATCCTCAGCACCATTCGTTGCGATGAAAATCCGCTCGATGGGACTCGAGAAGCTGTCATCATCCCCCAAATGGAGCTTTTGCATGAGTGGGGCGAAGGTATTGTGTTCGATGGCTGCCGCCAACGGGATACTTGCATCCATCGAGATGTACCATACCGGGCGACCGAAGCTGAAACCATTGATCAGCTGAATGGTTACCGTCATATTGGCAGGATCGATGGCCACGACTTCATCGTGAACCTTGGAATAGTCCACATTGCCGTTCGGGAAGTTGATCTGATCGGCGTTAACTCCGAACGCAACTATCGGAGCGTTGTAGATTACTCCTGCGGCATTCACAATCTGGACGTAGGGACTGTAATTCGCATCACCGATAGCTCCCGGCTTTGCGGAAACGGGAGGAAATTCGGCTCCAGAAGGTCCGGGAACAATATTGCGGACCGGGCTGAAATCGACAGTGCCCTTGTCAAAAATGAGATCGCCATTGTCGTCAAAGTTGGCCGTCCTGGCGCCTACCGAAGCAAACGTCAGTTTGGCTGAGAAATTCAAGCCTAACTCGGCAGCCACGTTGGAATCGTCAACGTCGGTCAAGACGTACCACACATTCTTGCCCGAGCCCTTCATGTGGCCCAAGTACAACGGCAGGGTGATGGTCCCATTGATGGCGTCCAACTTGCCCGAGTCGAGCAACTGAACCGGGCCGACCAAGCTCGGGTTCACGGTGGAAGGGGATGGTCCAAAGTACGACAGCCCGACTTTGGCGCCTGTGGATGCGGGAGCTGGAAATACATCGCACCCTGGTAAACCAGCCCTCGGGCCAAAGCCAGGTCCCTGCTCAGAATTGAAATTGTTGGGACTCGCTACAGCTGCGGCTGAGTCTGAGAGGTCCGGTGCGCTGGGGACGGGACGTTTCAGTCTTGCGTGCATGGCCAGGACTTCTGGCGAGAGCGGCGAAGTTTGGGCGGCAATGGGCTGAGAGAGCACACCACCGGCAGAGAGAGCGACGAGACCAGCAATGGATAACCTGCTCGCGAACGCTCGAAGCAATGTGTCAACTACTCTTTGCATTTCTTATCTCCATGTTTCAAGAGTCGTGCTGAGTTACGGCCAGCACGCTGATCATGGGACTCGAAGGAAGTAAGAAAGCTACAGGATAGGTGGTGGCGGAATTTGCTATTTGGATGCGTAGTGTGCCGGGTGTTGTGCCTGTAACACATTTAGACGTTTTCTGAATTCAGACGGCGTGAGACCGCAGAAGTTTTTGAATTCGCGACTGAAGTGACTGCGGTCGAGGTTACCAAGTTCAGCTCTGATTTCTTTTACACTCAAGAACGTCTCTCCCAACATCCTCTCCGCCTCTCGCATCCTTAGTGTGCCGATATAATCAGAGGGCGAAAGTGATATTTCCGTCTTAAACACGTGACAGAATCGCGAACGAGACATATTGACCGCCCGCGCTAGCTCGGCAATCGAAATACGACTGTGTAAGTTGGCGTGTATCAATTCGAGGGCAGCGCTGACTCGGCGATCCACTCTAGTCTCCTTATCTACTGAACTGCGCACTCACCTGTAGAACATGAAGTCGAGGGCGTTATTTAGGTCCTCCTAGAACCGCTTTAACGGCTTTCCTCGGGGGAACCGTTGTCTCGCAGACGAAGGCAGTGTAGCTCGATGCGTCGCTGGTTGCAGCTACCTCTCCCGCGGCGCACCGGCCTCCGAGGCGTCCTTACAGACAACGTCACCAGTCTTGTGTACTGTTTGTTCGATCAAATTGACTGAAGGCGCGGAGGACTTCTTTTATCACTCGACGCCGAGCGGCTTCTCCTGCCTTGCAGCACGTTCTCAAGCGCGAATGGTCCAGGACCTTGAACCGCAAGCATCCAAGGCGCGGCGAGGTATAGAAGATCTATTTCGTAACCAACAGGTCCGAACCCGGTCCCAGACGCGGGAATGCCTACTAACGTCACTGAACTGAATCCGTACGGCAAGTGAACACCGATCATCGCAACCAGCAGAACGACAGCCATGGGAATGCTCGCCCAGAACGCCAAGACTCCGACCAGCATAGCCAAGCCCCCAAGTATCTCGGTTCCGACTTTTAGCCAGGCCGCCAGATGTGGCAGTGGGACACCCAGTTGCTGCAAAAGGTCCGCAAATGCATCGGTGCTTCGCGATAGCTTCGCGAAACCATGTTCGACGAATCCGTAGCCGACAAGGAGGCGTACTGGGAGGCTGGATAACGGGCGAGGTTAGATCGTTGCATGTGATTCCCTAACCTCGCCTCTAATTTCTTCAACCGTAATTCTCCTTGTGGCTTCTTTTCTTTCTGAATACGTAGAATCCGTTAGATCTGTCCGAGTCCTCCGTCCACGTTGATCTCAACACCAGTGATGTACGAAGCGTCCTGGGACGCAAGAAAAGCGACGGTGGCTGCAACTTCCTCGGGCTGCCCGAATCGCTTCAGCGGTACTTTCGCCGCGATTTCCTTCGCGAATTCATCGACAGCTTCTTTTGGCAATCCGATCCTCCCGAAAATCGGAGTGACGATTGGCCCTGGAGCGACTGCGTTCACGCGGATGCCTCGCACGGCGAGTTCCGCGGCCGCCGTTCGCGCGAACGAGCGCAACGCTGCTTTGGTTGCTGAATAAGCGCTAGTGCCGATTTGACCTTGAATATCGGCAACACTGGTGTTCAGAATGATTGAAGCACCATCGTTCAGAAGGGGAATTGCTTTCTGGATTGTGAAATATGCGCCTTTCGTATTGATCTCAAATTGTTCGTCATAGGTACCCTCCGGCGTCTCAGCCAGAGGCGCGAACTTCGCAACTCCAGCGTTCACAAACAGGACATCAATCTTGCCAAGCTTTTGCGAGACTTCCGTATAGAGCCTGTCCAAGTCTGCGAGCTTCGCAACGTCTGCCTGGACAGCCAAGACTCCGTTGCCAATCGCTTTGACTGCTTCATCCAAGGTCTTTTTGCTTCGACCCGAGATAGCTACCCTCGCCCCTTCCTGCTGAAGACGCTTCGCCGTCGCCAGGCCGATACCGCTGTTCCCGCCAGTCACTACCGCCACTTTCCCTTCCAGTCGCTTCATCTCTCCTCCTAATGTGAAAACCGCAACCCGCTCACAGGACCCGAAACATCGTGGTCGTCAATCAGTTGTGGTCGTCTCAACGATTTAGATGATCGTCTAAATCAAAAGACGCATCCGCAGGACAAGAATTGCCTAGAACTTCCGAAAGCACGGTAGGACCATTGGATTTATCGGCTACACTAACTGAAGACCCTTTTATGGACCGAAAGCGCGCCGAGAAGGTTTCAAAAGCGTTGGCAGATGCAACAAGGCTTTCCATTCTTGAAGGTATCTCCGCTAGGAAAGAGATGACGTGCGGTGATATTGCAAGCCTTCAGGGAATCACGCCAGCGACCGTTTCGCATCATCTTAAAGTCCTTGCCGACGCCGGTCTGATCAAGTGTCGGCGCGCGGGTCCATTCGTCAACAGTCGCGCTACCGGCCGAACGCTGCAACAATACATACGATTCTTGGCTCGGATGACCCGATACAAGCAGTCGCAGTAGCCAGCGATTTTCCCCAGAAAAAACGTCGAAGCATGCAAGTTAGATTCAGGAACGTCGCACTAGCACACCATATTGGTGACTGCTCGTTAGTCCTTGAACAGATGAGTAGCGTGGGTGATCGCCGCTCCCGCACGCATGGCTGCCGCAACGGTCGCCGTTTCAGCCAGCATCTCGTCCGTTGCTCCCGCATCCCGGGCAGATTTCACGTGCAATTCGATACAGTATGGACACTGTGTCGTGAGCGCGACAGCCACAGCCATGAGTTGTTTGTTTAATACACTGATAACTCCGGGAGCAAATGCTGCTTTATCGAAGGCCCAGAAAGCCTTCATCGTTTGCGGGTTCTTCTCGTCCAGTCGCTTCAGCTTGGCAAGATTCTTCATGTCATACATTGCGATCTCTCCTGCGGTTATTTCTCAGTAGTGATTAAAGGCCCGAACCCGAAGTTTTTTCCGCGACGATGTCTACCATCTGAATCTGGGGAGCGGTAACAAACAGCTCTTCGGCGTGAGCGAAGAGCGCCTTGGCCACTTCGCCATTGACGTGGGCGCTTCTGCCTTTTTCGTCATTGAAGGTATCGAAGATGCCAAACGTTGCTGGACCAATCTTGAAAGCAAACCAAGCGGTCGTACCCACTTCCGCTTCAACCAGAGGCGTGGCCGACTTCAGGAATTCCTCAACCTTGTTTTCCTTGCCAGACCGAGCCTGCAGCGTAACCAGGATTCCAACTCTCTTCATCCGATTTCTCCTTTGTTGTTTTACAGCCGGGTTGACACTAATCGACAAGTCCGTGATGGGCAACTAATTCGCCGAGAGGTGATCGAGCGCATCCTGTGCAGACGTCCGATCACCGTGAGTGTGGCTAATCTTCTCGAAAGCGATCATCCCTTTCTTGTCGACGATGAACGTCGATGGGTATGCTGTCTCGTTAGGCGCATCCCACCGCAGCCCGTACAGATTGGTTACGCTATAGTCCGGATCCGTGACGAGCACCACGTTGGACGGCAATTCCGGTTGCTTCGCTAAAAAGTCCTTGGCGTGCTGGTCGAGGTCGGCCGGAGGTCCGGGGTAGACAAGTAGGACAGTGGTGTTTCTTGCCGCAAAGCCGGAAGCATGCTCCACAAAGTCATGTACCTGCCTCATGCAGTAGGGACATTGATAGCCGGGGAATCCTCGCAACACAACTAAGACTAGGTCGTGTCCTTGTTGCACGCCTGACATCCGAATGGCTTTGCCCGAAGGTGTTGAAAGCGTGAAGTCGGGGGCTTTGGCACCTACTGGTGGAGTCTCAGCGAACGCGGGCACTCCAATCGACAGAGCCCAAAAGGCCCCAAGGACAAACAGCACTGTTCTGTTGACATGAACTCTGGCGAGCCTATGGGCTCTCTGGAAGGTAAAACCAAACGTGCGCATGCCGGTCGACTCCTAGATTGGAATACATCATGTGAGACACACAACCTGAGGAAAAGTTACAGGGCCTTTTACACTTCTTGCACTCTGTAACGAATCACTGCCACGGTCGCCATGGGGCGCGCGTTCTCCGGTCGTCCCGAATTGCTCGGATAGGCTGCGGCAGCTGAAGCCACGGTTCCTTATAACCCGGGACGAAGGTTCACTTTAGTGAGGTATCGAACGAAGGGAAGTTGTTGTGAGATCTGCTTCGTACTTTTGCCGGTCCTGCTCCTGGTACGGCGGACTAAGAAAGCGAGACCTCAAAGGAACGTTATGGTCTCTTCAGAAGACTTTTTCGAAATGTCGGGTACACAGGCCTCCCGAGCCGGATATCCAACGACGAGAATGAGGAATGGCTTCTCCTGGGACGGACGCCCCAATATTCGGTTGAGGAATCCCATCGGACTCGGGGTATGGGTCAGTGTGACCAGACCAGCCACATGGATGGCCGAAATGAGCATGCCCGCGGCAATGCCAACCGATTCTGACACATAGTAATTTTTGACCTTGCGGCCGTCCGTCGTAATTCCATAGTGTTGGGCAAAGATAACAATAAGGTAGGGAGCAGCCTCTAAGTATGGCTTGTTTTCGTCCGTTCCCAGTGGGGCCAAAGCCTCGAGCCACTCCTTGGGAGCGCGTTCATGGTAGAAACGATGCTCCTCTTCTTCCGCAGCTACGCGAATCTTATGCTTCACTTCGGCATTACTGACTACGACAAAATGCCAAGGCTGCTTGTTGGCACCGCTGGGGGCGTTTCGCGCCACGCACAAGCAATCTTCGATCACCTCGCGTGGAACGGCACGCGAAGAAAACTGACGTACGGTACGGCGTCGGAGCATTTCATCGCGAAATGACTTCGCACGGCGGGCCATCTCTTTGGCAGAAACCTCGTCGTAAGTGGTGAGCGGAAGAAAACTTGGGGCAGACATCGGGCACCTCCTCGCAGCCTTATTCTAAAGTGTTCTGAGAGGTCAGCCAGAGTTGTGTGACTGCAACCAAACAGGTCCGTGGCTGAGAGTTCGGAGACAAGATGCCGGCAGAGGGTTGCAAAATGGGCGCGGCGTTGGTCATAACAAACACAGCGCCTGCGTTGTCTGAATCTCCAGTTTGTGCGTTGCTGAGCCCCGGCGAAGCCAGACCAATAGCTAGTCCGACCATGAATAGCGTGCGAAGTATTTACGGATTAAATGGTTTTAGTCGCATGCCGCCTGATCAATAAAGCAACCGAACATACGCAGTCCTGTGCCCAATGGTTCAAGCGCCGCGTGTGAATGAGAGCGATTCGCCCGAGAAAAAGTTACAGAGTTTGCGAATTTCTTGAGCGAAGGACAATTGCGTACACTTTGATGGACCAGGCGTCGTGAGTGCTATCGCCCGTCAACGTGACCGATAGTTCGCTGTCAAGACGTTGGTTGGACCAGCGTACACGAAGACGTAAGGTGCAGGGTTTCGTGGAAGGTTCGATACAGTGGACAATGCATCGCGTAGATCTCGTGGACGCGCTCTACGACCGGCCTGGTTTCTTCTGGCGCGATCAGGCGCATCTCGACATGGACGCGCCGGATTACCAGCACACCGTCCTCAGTCTCAACCTCACCAGTAATCTCTCCTGTCAGTCGCCCGTTGCTGGCATCGATGTGGCGCGCTTCCAGCGCACCTCCAAAGGTACCAAGCATTCAACCCGCAGTGGACGCGATGACATAATCGATCGTCGAAGCGTGAGATTCAGTCAGCGTCGCAGGATCCACTTTGTAGTGCTCCGCGATAGCACCGTGCACGCTGAAAATCACCGGTTGCGGTTCGCCCGCAACATAGGCTACACGCAGGGGGCCCTTCTTGCGTTCAATCCGTGATTTGGAAACATAGACCACACCGCTCATGGCTTTCCCCCCGGCCCGTCTAAAACGATTCTTCCTCGCCAACTATCGCTGCGCAAGTGGATTATAGCCTGCACAGCGCGTTCCAGCGATTCTGGATTGGCTGCATTGGCTACCCTGAACTCGAACTTGAAGAACGCAGACGACGCTAGTTCTGCTTCATGCTGTCATCGTGTTTCATGGTGTCGTCTTTCTTCATGTCGTCTTTCTTCATGCTGTTATCCTTCTTCGCCTTTTTCTTGGACTTCTTGTCCTTCTTCATGTCGTCCTTCTTCATGTCGTCTTTCTTCATACTGTCGCCCTGTTTCATGCTGTCGTCCTGTTTCATGCTGTCGTCCTGTTTCATGCTGTCGTCCTGTTTCATGCTGTCCTGCTTCATGGCACCGCCAGACTGTGCAAAAACCGAAAGCGACACTGCCAGAAGACACATTGCCATCAACCTGCTAATCATCTTGTTCATGAACCTTTCTCCTATTCACGTTCGAATTGACGCCGAGGAACCTGGTCGCATACATGGGATGTGAAGTATCGTGGAAAGTTACAGGATCCTTCCGCCAAATTGCGCCTTTTCGGAAGGTCCTCCAGTTGATAGTCAATAAGACCGCAAGAATTCGTCGCTGCCGTGTGACTTTTTTCGAATCGGTCCATCTGTGTAATATGGTGGAACGCTGTCCGAAAGCATCCACTTCTGAGAACGCTGTATTCTCCGAGAATGCCGACCCATTTAGACAACGAGCAATCGCTGGTGGCCGCGGCCCAGGCGGGCGATTCGGACGCTTTCGTTACTTTGTTGAATCAGTACAGCCGGCACATTTATCGCGTTGGTCTTAGCATTACCGGCAACCACCAGGATGCCGAGGACGTCCTCCAGGAATCATCGCTAAAGGCCTATCGTGCGATAGCGGAGTTTCAGGGGAACTCGCGCTTCTACACGTGGCTGGTGCGCATCGCGGTGAACGTGGCCTTGGGCAAACTGAGGAAGCGTGCCTTGTGGAAAGAGTCATCGCTTGATGAGCCACGAGAAGGCGAAGATGGCAGCTACGTCCCCCTGGAAATCGAAAGCTGGGGCGATGATCCGGAAAAGGCCTGCCTGAATGGCGAACTGCAGCAGCTATTGGCGGAAGTTATCCAGAAGCTGGACCCAAAGTCGCGGACGATCTTCACCCTTCGGGACGTCGAGAAGTTCACGATCGAGGAGACTGCCAAACTGCTCGGCCTCAGCATCCCCGTGGTAAAGACTCGACTCTTACGCTCTCGACTGAAGTTGCGCGAGGAATTGACTAAGTATTTCGGAAAGGATGCCCGCAATGCGATGCCGACAAGTCGTCGATAAGATCTCTGAATACATCGACGGCGAGCTTGACCCCGAACTCGTGCGCGAACTTGAGCGCCACCTGCAGCATTGTGAGGACTGCCGCGTCGTAGTGGATACCACGCGCAAGACCGTAGAGGTTTTCTGCCATACGGAACCCGCACCTCTACCCAACGACGTGCGTGAACGACTGAACCAAACGTTTAGGCACAGATTCCGTAAAGGCGAGCCGAACTGAACCAGCACGAGGATTCTTGGGCTAATCAAAGTCGGGAGTGAGGCCGAGGCCCGATGAGAATCGGTTAGCGCAGGCGTAGAGCGACGTAACCAGGACAGCGTCGAAGATAGCAGCATCGTTCCAGCCCAACTCTCGCAACTTCTCGATGTCAGCCCGCCGCATGTCGCCTGGACTGGCAGTAAGCTTCTCGCAAAACTTCAACAACTCCATGACCTTTGGATCCAGCGGCGCCGACTTGTAGTCGATCGATAGTCTGCGGCTGAGAGATTTGTCCATGCCCATGCGGCCCAGGATCTCCAAATGCGCTGGGAGGCAATAGCTGGACATGTTGATTCCGCTGACGACAGTGGCAATCTGCTCCTTGATAATCTTGGGCAGGCCACGCTCCTCATGCATGGCGTTCGTGTAGAGATTCACCTGGTCTTTAAGAAGCTGAGGGTCGTGGCCCAGAGCCTGAAAATAGTTAGGCAGGAAACCCCATCTGCGAGTGACGTATTCGTAGATCTTCCTGACATCAGCGCTCGCTTGTTCCTCTGGCAAAACCGGTAGAAAAGGCATCACAACACCCCGTAGGCAGATTGACAATCTCCACGTTAAGAAACGCAGCTCTCAAAATGGCAAGACCAGTCTCACGATCGCCGTGGACGCCGTGGATGGATGATAGATGAATCTCGGGACGCTCTGCAATTAGAAGCGGCTCTCCTCCTTGAATATGAAATGATGCGGATTGAAACTTATTTCCGCCAGCCTGATCTGATGTTTCATGCGAATGATTTTCGCGTTGGCGATTGTTTTCAGCTTGGCCTGGACGGCTGCCGCTCCTGCGCGAGAGAAACTGAACCACCTCGCCGCCGACAATTCGCCGTACCTCAAGCGGGCTATTTCTCAGCCGGTGGATTGGTACCCTTGGGGCGCGGCGGCTTTCGGGCGGGCGAAAGAACTGGATCGTCCCATCCTCCTGGATGTGGGAGCGGTGTGGTGTCCGTGGTGCGATCTCATGGATCGGGATACCTACACCAATGCCGCCACTGCGGACTACATTAATCAGCATTTCGTCGCGGTCAAAGTTGACTTCGATGCTTCGCCCAAGCTGGTGGCCAAGTTGCAACGGGCTCAAGCCATTCTGAATCTGCCAGCGGGATTGCCCCTCACATCATTCATCACGCCGGATGGCAGGCTGTACTTCGGCGCTGGCTATCTACCCTCTAAGCACAAGGGAGACAAACAGTCTTTTCAAGAAGCTGCCGATGAAGCTCTTGCTCGCTACGCACAGAAATCCAAAATCGACGAAGAATCATTTCAATTGGAGGTAGAGAAATAGCCATGAAAAAGACTTTGCTGCAACTGTCGTTGTTACTGACGCTGACGGTTACGACATCATTCGCAATCGACAATCTGAAACTCAACTCTCAACTCGACTATTCGAGTGATAGCCTCGACGGCCCGCTAATCACCGGAGACGACGCGCAGGCTGGCTTTGTGGCGGGGAAGACCAATTACGTTATCATCTATGGGGAAGGCTGTTTCAATTCAAAGCGCCAGGCGCGTCGGACCGTCGAACTGTACAACAAGTACCGGAATGAAGTGCATTTCGTGGTGGTTGACCTAGACGCAAAGCGTTCGCCCGAGCAGCAGAAACTTGTTAAGCAATTCTACAAAGGATACATCCCGCACGTCGTCGTGTTGGATGCGAACGGGAATCCTCTCTACAACTCCTCTGGTGAGGTTGAATCCAAAGAGATCGAAGCAGTGTTCGCGAAATCATTCTCCGAATCTGCAGTTGATTCTCGATAGCCGGACGAGCACTATCTGACAGCGCGTTCTCGGTTCTGGGCAGACCGCGGTTATATCTGGTCGCCATCGACGGACAAGTCGATGCCGGTTACGTAGCTGCTGTCGTCGGAGGCCAAGAACAAGAGGGCCTTCGCGATTTCATCCGGAATGCCGGGACGGCCCATGGGAATATTGCCAATCGAACTCTGTACAAACTGATCGACCTGTTCCTGCGTCATTCCGAGCGAGGTGTTGTAGCCCGGCGTCGGACTGATGCCCATGATGAAAGCCCACCAGTCGATTGCCCGTTATCTCCTTCCCGCGATCATCAAGGAGGGCTTGGGAGACTCTGACTTTCGGGTCCTCGAAGTGCTGCTGCACAAGGGGCCGATGCCGGTGAATGTTATTGGTCCAAAGGTGGACGACCCCGGCTCAGTGAGCGTGGCTGTGGATCGCCTGTACAAGAAGGGGTTCGTCAGTCGTGTAGAGAGCGTGAGCGATCGCCGCGTCAGAACGGTGTCCATGACTAAAAAGGGGCGTGAAATGTTCATCCCGCTGTTCCGCCGGCACACCGCTCTCATCAAGCGCGCCTTTCAGGCCGTCTCTTCGGAAGAGCTGCAACAACTTGAAGCGACACTAAAAAAGATCGGCAAACGTGCTGAAAGCCTAGCCGAAAAGAAAGGCCCCTCTTGACTTTCTTAATGTCGTTGACTGTCGGGAGTTGAGGAAGGGATTTCTGGAGAGAATTGTGCCCCGTGGCGCCACGGCCCACTAGGGCAGCGTCGTGGTTCGTTAGGGGTTCGATAAGCGCTTCCGAGGGTGGTGTAGTGGACTCAGGGAGCCATCCGCGCCCTTTGCTTTCAACTCGTTACGGGCCCTGAGTTCGCTCTTACGAGAGCCGCGGCCTCGAGTGGTGTCCAATGGCACACAATTTCGCTTGACTCGTGGTGTCCAATGGACTACAAGAGAGTTGTGCAGACGGTTGTCGAGACGCCTACTTACCTTGCGATTGCCAACAAGCTCTTTAGCGAGGAGGAGCGTGCGGACATCGTCGCACTTGTTGCGGCTGACCCGGAATGTGGAGACCTGATCCGTGGAACGGGCGGATTTCGGAAGGTCCGGGTCGCACGCAAAGGAATGGGGAAAAGCGGTGGGGCGCGGGTTGTGTATTATCTGGCGCAACGAGAGACTTCCAGCTTTTCTTATCACCGTTTTTCCGAAGAATGAGAAAGAAAATCTGTCGATGGCAGAGCGCAACAGCCTGAGGAAACGGGCCGATAGTATTTTCGAGACTTATGGGAGGTAGCATGAAAACGCAATTCGAGCAGATGATGGATGGCCTGAATGATGTTGAGGCTTTTCTTGCTGGGGACCAAGAAGGATTCAAGGCGTACGTGCCCCAGGAAGTTGACGTGAAAGCGATCCGCAATCGACTTGGTATGACACAAGCCAGGTTCTCTGACACGTTTGGGTTCAGCCTTGATACTATCAAGCACTGGGAGGGAGGGCGGAGGACTCCAGAAGCGCCGGCTCGCACTTTGCTCACTGTGATCGACAAGAATCCCGCTGCCGTGCTTACCGCATTGAACCCCGCTGCGTTCGCTGCCGCTGTCGGCTCTTCAAAACCAACTAATGTCCATGTCAAGGTTGATGGAAAGCGTCAGACTTCTACTGGCGTTACAAAACGGAAGACTCATTCTGCCGAGGGTGTGAAGAGAATTACGAAATTGAAAAGAAGAGCTCGGCGAACGCAAGAAATCGGTATATGACGACGAGTTCTTGAACCCGTAATTTCAACCCACGATTGCAATGTCTCTAACGGACTTTTCAAGGACTTAGGCGGCCACCCAGAGTCACGTAAGTCGTTCAAACTACAACATAAACAAGCCCTGAAAAGGCTGGCGTCGGCGGTTCAACTCCGTCCCTGGCCGCCACATTCTAAAGCGCTTACTAGCAGCCAGAGAGTCAAGGTTTCAGTCGAGCAAACTACACGCGAACATCGGACAGGATGTTCGCCGTGTCGCAGGTCGTTGTTGCTTCCAACAACTTCGGTTGATCCAGCAGTTTCCACATTTCCCCTTGCCGTGCTGCCGGTCCTGGCGATGTGCTGGCGCGCCAGCTTCGCATAGCGTTCAGTCATCTTGATGTTCGAGTGGCCGAGGATTTTCGCAAGCTCGTAAAGATCGCCGCCGTTCATCATGCACCAGAATGCGAACGTGTGACACAGATCATGGAAGCGGAAATCCTCAATTCCCGCTCTTTGAAGCAGGTCCTCGAAACTTCCTTCCACGCGCTGCCGTCCACTTCTCGCACCCAGTTTCGGTGGAAAAATCCGATCCTGACCCTTCACGGCGGGATACCGCCGCAGCTCACAAGCCAGTTCGGGAAGCATCAGGACGTATCACATTTTCCCACCCTTCAGCTTCGCCCGTACGGCCAGCCAGGGACAGACTGCCGACCGTGTTTTCATTCACGTGGACACCGAGTTGGGCGCTAAGGCTCTGCTCAACAGCCGCATGGCATACGTTTCTGTGTCGCGTGGACGCTACGACGCCCAGATTTATACGAACAACGCAGAGACGCTCGGGCAAGAACTCAGTCGCGATGTGTCCCATTCGCACGCGATTCAGCAAGAACCAGTAGCGCACAAGATAGAACCAAACCACGCACACGAATCAGATCAGTCAGGGTTTCGGTCTTGGTCTGTGATGCGAGATTCCCGAATGACATGCCCCGGATAGCCAGAGCATAGCCGAGGCCCGGCCAGTGTCAAGGCCGCGCTTCGCGCGCCGCCTTCGCGGTCGAAGAGCCTTGACACTGGCCTTTGCGCCTCGGCTTATTCTTCAGCTATCCGGGGCATGTCAGATTACTTACCGCGCCTGACACAATTTTTTCTATGCCGAAACGGCTCGCTTCCGCCATGAAACAGGGGATCGGAATTAAAGCACGGTGTGCAACTCTGCATGCCTACTCAAGGTCGACCAGGGCGTGCCTGTTTGATGGACTTGGTCGCCTTTGAGCCGCATACCTTTTCACAACCCCATGGCGAGAGGGTGAGTTACGAAGGAGATGCTATATCAGAAAGTCGCCATCGGCGCCAGGTCGAGCAACTACCTGGCGCCGATGGCGAATGAACAGGGGTTCATTGCACGTTAAGAACGACCGGAACGCTGATCGTAAACGAATCACTACTTGCGTTGACCAGAATCGCCTGCTGGCCTGTGGGCTGCTGCGTCTTAGCGCCACCGCCGCAGCCTACCATCCCTCCGAGCACGACGACCGCGAGCAACAGAATGCACAGCGATGCCCGGATCGCCTGGGTGTTCTTGCGGACGCGCCAGCAAAGAACCACAGAGAGCGGCATGAGCAGGACGCCGGCAATTCCCCCTCCCATAGGTATCGCCGCCGCTTGCATCGCGTCGGCCGAAACCGTGAGCGAACTGGATGCGGTTCCTCCCGCGGCGATGGTGGGCTGTGATGGGTTGAAGTTGCACGTTATCCCGGCCGGCAGGCCAGTGCAGCTCAAGGATACCGTTCCCACAAGTCCCGACTTCGAGACCATCTGTAAGCCGACCGGAGCGGAGCTCGAGCCGTAGGTAATGTTCAGGTTGCGAGTCGAGAGAGTGAGGGTCAGTTGCGGGGAGTTCGCGTAGACGTTCAGCGCCGCCGCCGCGGACTGCGATGCCGTGTATTGACCGCTCACGACGTAGTAGGCGACCAGGGAATGCGTTCCCAGAGCAAGCGCGTCCGTGGAGAATGTGGCATTGCCCTTGGCATCGATATTGGCAGTTCCAATCTGAACCGTGCCATCGTCGAACGTCACAGTCCCCGATGGAACGGGACCCGCGGCTGTGGTCACGGTTGCCTGCAGCGTCACACTCTCGCCCAGCACTGCTGATGTCGGAGCAAGCAACGTGGTAGTGGTGGCATTTGGATTCGCACCAACGCTGTTGAGGTTTAAGTCATAACAGGCCCAAGTCTGATTCGCCGGAAAATTGTCGAATCCGACGAGTGTTGCGTCTTTGAACACGGACGACATCGGCCCGCCTATCTTCGTGACGAACTCATCGAACGGAATATTCAATCCGCTGGGAGAGAACATCTGGTTTGCCACTTGGCTGTCGATGAAGGGGATGGTTTGGTTGGTCTTCCCTGGATTGTGAGCTTCTCCAGCGATGATGTAATGGTCAACGGTATCCCCAGGATCATCTACGAACGTTTCCCAGATGGTCGGATTGCCGGCATAGGTGGCGTATGCCTTATCCACATACTGTGGAAGATTAATCGTTCCGCCGGAACCGTACCAGGAATACCAGCTATTGCAGGGGCCGCTGGTGCTGGCTAGGGCGCCCATATCCGGCGGGTTTACTGATCTTTGGGATGAACCCTTCCATGCGGGGTAGTATTGAATCTCATAAAACGCTGGCAACAACGCGGAATAGAAATTGCGTTGAGCGCCTTGACCCAGCAGTGTCACAGCCACATTCTGGGCCACCTGGTTGGGTGAGTAGAACTCGGGGTAGTTGCTGTTGGTGATGAGCGGCCCCAGCGTCGACAACTTACCCCAGTCGCCCGTGATGCTGTCGAGTTCAGTGTCGAAGCCGATAGCGATCTGCTGCTGGAGGGAGCTGTTCGCCAGGTCTCCGATGGTGGTGGTAAACGTGTATTGCGGGCTAGGCAAAGCCGACGACGATCCGCCTCCCTGAGTGAGGCCGCCGACGATGGAGCTGGCGCCGCCGAAGATCGACCCAATGATGGAACCTCCTCGAGTGACGCTGTCGACCAAGTCGGGAGGCACGAGTCCGTCCGTCGCCACGGTCACACCGATATTCACCACGCTGGAGACCAGATTGAGAATATTCGAAACATTGGCACTGACGGGAGTGGAGGGAACAGGCTGCAATGAGCTGCCTTCGATCGAAGCGGCAGCTCCAACCAGGGCCAGCGCGGCGCTCCCGTTGCCAGTCGCAACCACGTCCTTCATATTGGTAGATCCGCTCACCATGAATACCAGCACATTGTCCAGATCAACGATCTCGGTGCTGAGTTGGGTCGCGACCGCATGAAGATCCTGTTGCGTGAAGCAAGGTAGAGCCGCGTTGGTTACCGGATCGGTCCACACGTAACAACTACCCGACTGTCCAGGAAACTGCAGATTGGCCGGGTCAAAGGTGTGATAATCGAGCAACGTGTTGAGCGATCCCGTGAAGTAGTAGTGGATGTCATCGAGGAAATCTCCCTGGGCACCCTTGATGTAATACTGGGTGATCAGCTGATAGCTTGCGTAGTTATAAGCGGATACCTGTCCGGCAACGACGGTAGCACCGGGGAGGAGATTTCCGCTTAGCTCCGGCCACTTCTCTGGCTGCTGGCCACTGATGATGTCGAGCGTAAAATCGGAGACCGCGCTCGAACCCGCGGTTTCCTGAGAAGTGCGCATAGGGCAATAGAGCCCGTTGAGGTATCGTCCGAGAATCCCGTGGAGGGTTCCCGTTTGTCCCTGCTGTGCATACGCAGTCGTCGACAGAGCCGAATAGCCGGTGATCGGCCCCCCGCAGCCCGTGCAGGCAACATAACTGTAGGAGCTGCCAGGTGTGAAGAGGCTGAGAGTGGAGATGGGTACGCCACCTAAGTTCTCCAGCGCATCGCCGAAGTTCTTGTAGTAGGCGTTCTGGCCTCCACTGGATGCTCTGGCCACGTCCCACTGGTTTTTCCCAAATACCGGCGTTCCCACCGACACCAAGAACGCGAGTTGGTTGGAATTCAGAGCGTTGAGGTCATTGGCCAACTGCGTGAAGGCGGCCACCTGGGTTGCAGCATCGCTGGCACCCGTCGAGTAGAACTTACCGCCATTCGTAATGTCCGTTTGCTGTTTCGCGTTGTTGGCGGTGAACGTCCAATTAGGATTGAATCCCAGGTTATCGCGCTGCACCGTGAGCAGCCAGAAACCGTTGGTTTGGTTTTCGGGTGAGTAATAGACAACCTTGCCTGGGTAACTGAATTGGCTGTACGGAGATAGCGAACCGACATTATAGAGTGTTACCGTACTTTGATTATTATTTGCCGGATCGTTCGGCGTAACCAAATATTCGATGGGATTAGAATTCTGGAAGTTATAGCGTGCGTACGGGTCCTCGGTCATCACTCCCGTTGCAAACGGAAGGACTGTCCCGCTGCTGTCGGTGTAGCGGTTCTCGTAGGCTGAACCCGGCGCGGCTCCTCCCGCCCCGATCGCCATATAGCCTCTTGGATAAGTATTGCTGGTCTGGTCCATCGTATATTTTGTGCCGCCAATGGTGGTGGTATCCAGGTTTGCATCCGCGTTCTGGCCATAGAGGGTGCCAACAATCACAACCTGGTCGGAGGTAAGCGTCTTAAGATACGCAGTCAAGTTCGTGGAGTTGGCTTCACATTGCGACGCACCGGGCACCGGGAGAAGCGTGAAGCGGTCGAGCACGATGACCAGGTAGATCTCGCCGCTAGGACATGCGCTAACGCTCGAATCGGGAAGGGTTTCGTTTTCGATCTGGATCCATGGCGCATTACCATTCCATCCGCCCGGAGTTGGCGTATTGAGGGCTAGGGTCGGAGGCGTGAAGTTGGTGTCAGCGATACCGTTACCGAGCATGGAGGAGACCTGGGGCCTCGGGGTTTGGTACGATGCCCCCTTCTCCTGAACCTGACGGTCTCCCGCCTTGAATCGCAAGCGCGAGCTTACGAGGCTGCCATCAGATTGTGTTGTTATCGCATAGAGCACATTTTTTCCTTGGCGGAGGCCATCGGCTGGGGACAGTGTGGCAGTTGCGCATATGCCCTCCGAACCGGTGCACTCGGTCGGCCTAAACGCCGTGCTTACATCCGTTCCGTTCAGAACGGCCTTCAACGACCCGAGTTGAACTCCGGTGGGTAGCGTGAGTGTAATCGATTTGCTGTCGGTGGTTCCCTCTGGGAGGCCTTTTGAGGATTCATGAATCCACAGGCCGTTGTTGGGTGGAGCGATGTGGCGTGCATTGGCGAGCGCTGTCGCAGTATTGGCCGCCGAGTTCGCGGTGGTTTCCGCTAACGCAATAAACGATTGACAGGCGAACAGGATGCCGATCAGCAATGACAATATTCTCGTGAGTTTCATGACTTTCACCTTCTTGAATCCTTTCGAAGAATCGACCGGCCGCCTTTCAGGCAAGCCCAGATTCGTTTTGAATTTGGAGTGGCACTAACCAAATGTTTGGAAAGACCGGTGGCTTAGCCCCGCCTCTGAATTTGCAAGAATGCGGCCAATCGTAAGTGCAGGAGAAGGAAGGGATAAGGTGAAGAGGAAGATCGCGGAGGGCTCGGGATTTCTCGAAACTTCGTGGAGGGATGGGGGCAGATATCGGCTTTTTCTTGGATTTTCGACTTCAGATGTTTCAAGGATTTCTTCGCGTGCAGACATGGAACGAAACTTGACCCCGCACAATGGCGGACTTTGCGGGGTCGGTAGGAAAATAAGATTGGTTTAGTTGGGGATCGTGTTTGCTCTGGTTTGTGAATCCGAAGCAGCAAGCGAGGCATGCACGACAAAACGCTGCGGAGCTTTGCCGATATAGTAGAACGGGTAGCAGGTCACGAGTGTTAAAGCGGGCTTGCTGCTAGAACGCAAGGCGCTCACATTGTCTGGGCTCACGACCTCCAACCGGCCGACAATGTATGTCTCAGTCCCGTCCGTTTCTTCCAAGTCGATACGATCCCCGACCTTTACGTCCTTCAATCCGCGAAAGAAACCATCGCGGTGACCCGCAATACCGACGTTTCCATTCTCTCCGAAGAATGCTGTGTTTGCGATATGACCGACTCCGCGGTTTAGCGAGATATCATCGGTTCCTTCCAGCACCGGCGCCTCCACGTGAATTCTATTGATGCGGATCACCGCCAATGGGGGCACAACATGCCGGCTCAAACTGTCCTCGTACTGTTTGATTTGCGCTGGAGTTTTTTGTCCTCGCCTGTCCAGAAATTCAGTCGCCGCTAACAACACCGGACACTTTGCCTCGGGCCGGTGCGCGGCGGCTACCTGTTTAGTAAGGAAATAGGCGGGGCTGTGCGTACGCAGCTCCAGCCTTCCGTGCTTGTCGGCTGGTGGAACCAGCGTGGCCGTTCTTACCGTTCACTGTCAGGGGATCACGGTCAAACATATCGTGTGTCACGGCCACGCGCGGGTCCGACTTCGCCAGTTCCCTTACACCGAATGCACACCGCGCCGTGGCTTGTCTCCGTGGTCCTTGAACCCACGCTGGCTAATCGGTCGAACCGGCCGACTTGAACTAGCTTAGAGGGCCCTTTCCAAACCGGCCTCTTCTGCCAGGCGATTGAAGAAGCCGTTGATTCTTTCGCAATCATAGGGCAGTTGAGTAAGAGGCCAACGTCAATGTTCCGGAGCTGACCAGCCTCCGTGAAGTTCGCACAAGACACGAAGACTTCCTGCTGATCCCTGCCCGTCTTTGGGCGGTCTTGACTGTTTCAAGCTCCCAACACAAGCCCAGGTACCGTCTGGTCGCCAATTATTCTTCGCTGCGCCTTCACGAATTCCCGAGAGTTCGTGAGTTAGTAATTCGGGGCTTTCACGAAGAATCGTAAGGGGCCATGGACTTGGGTTCGCTGCAACTCGGAACTACTTTGTTTCCACCGTGTGGAATTGGCCTCGTAGTTGCAAACTACAAGGTACGTTGGAGAACTGACCAAAGCAGGCGGTGGAGATCAATCATGTGGAAAGTTAGACGGGTTGAGGATCAGGGCCGGCTTGTCCTAAAGCTAATCGGCCGGTTGGAGGGGAATCAGTTGGCCGAGTTGGAGGATGCGTTTGGATCGGAGACAGTTGTTCAGAGCCTCATCCTCGATTTGACGGACGTGCGACTGGTGGATCAAGAAGCTGTGCGGTTCCTGGCGGATTGCGAAGCCCGCGGAGTCCAACTGCGAAATTATCCGGCCTACATCCGGGAATGGATTGATGCGGAGAAGGCGAGCCAGGAATCGACTTTGAATCAGCACTGAAATCCACGTGCTGATCGGCAGGCCGCCCAATGAGCGCTGGCGTCCTGCTTCAGATGCTTTGATAACGGCGTTTGTCGATTTTCAGTGCTTTAATCTTTGAATCCAGAGTCGAAGCCGGCATGCTCAAGGCAACTGCCGCTCCTGTGGGACCCGATACGCGGCCTTTGCATTGACGCAGCGCGGCTTCGATCCGCTCCCGCTCCTGATCCTCAAGATCCTCCGCGAGTGGCCGCACGCTGCCTGACTCGTGAGACAACCAGCTTTCATCAACGACGAACTCATCCGTGTCGCTTACGATTACCGACCGCTCAATCACGTTCTGTAGCTCACGGATATTGCCCGGCCAGGGGTAAGACTGCAGGCTCTCCATCGTCCGCTTATCGATGCTCATTATTTTCTTGCCGGACTTGCTGGCGTAACGGTCGATGAAGTACCCAACCAGTAAGTGGATATCTTCTTTTCTCTTTCTGAGTGGGGGGACTTCAATGGGGAATACGTTGATCCGATAATACAAATCACTGCGGAATGTTCCGGCAGCAATCGAGGCGGGCAGATCTCGGTGCGTAGCGGCAATTACGCGGACATTGGCACGGATTGGCGTTGTACCACCTACCCGCTCGAACTCTCGTTCCTGCAAGACTCTCAGAAGCGTCACTTGCGTCTCGGCATTCAGCTCCCCAATTTCGTCGAGGAAGATCGTGCCTCCTTCTGCCAGTTCAAAGCGGCCGAGACGTCGCTGCAAAGCTCCCGTAAAGGCTCCCTTCTCATGCCCGAACAACTCCGAGGCAATCAGGTCGCGGGGGATCGCCGCGCAATTCACGCTTACAAACGCACGCGAAGCACGCGGTGAACGCTTATGAATCGCGCGGGCAATCAACTCCTTTCCGGTCCCCGTCTCCCCGGTGATCAGTACGGTGGTGTCGCTTTTGGCCACTCTTGAGAGGCGGGCCAAAACAGCCTGCAGTGCGGGCGACGCGCCGACGATCTCTTCGAACATCGAGGCCTTGTCAATTTCCTCGCGTAGAACCAGGTTCTCTTTCTCGGCTCTTTCTCCCTTACGTTTGCGATCGTCAATGTCGATTCGGGTACCGCACCAGCGCGTAATCTGGTCGGCCTCATTCCGCAACGGCCGAATCTCGTATACAAACCATCGGTATTCGCCATCGTGTCGACGCATGCGCGCTTCCATCGAAAAGGACGCGCCGCTGGCCATAGCTTTGCGAATGCCTTCTTTGAGTTGTCCCACGTCCTCGGGATGGGTGACCACGTCGAGAAACTCCATGGGGGCTTTCGGCGGAATCGTGCCGAAGTAGTCAGCCGATGTGAGATTGCCATACGACCCGCTGCCATCGGCTTCCCAAAGAAACATGTGCAAGGGAGCTACATCAATCACCTGCTGAAGCTCCTTCGCGTGCTGCCGCAGGGCTTCTTCTGCACGCTTGCGCTCGCTGATGTCCTGTACCACAGCTTGGCGCCCCCCGGGGAAGGTCGGTGAAACGGAGACCTCCACGGGTACTTTGCTTCCGTCTTTGCCAACAAACGTGCGCTCGAACCGGAAGAGACTTCCTCTGATCTTCTCGGGCGGGGTTGGATAGCCGGCGAGGTCCTCCTTCGTGTACGTATCCAGAATGGATAGTTGCTCAAGTTCCGACACACTGCACTTCAGCAGTCTGAGGCCGGCCGGATTGGCCGAGACAAATTTCCCGTCGTTGCTCAGCACAAAAATAGCGGCCGGAGAAAGATCCACCAAAGAACGATACTTAATTTCACTTTCGCGCAATTCGTTCTCGCCCCGCCGGATTTGCTCAAAAGCGCGAGCATTTGTAATTGCTACCGCGACCTGATTTGCAAAGATTTCGAGCCATGAAAAATCCTGCTGGCGGAGGCATTCGCGGTTGAATGTGGCTAAGACTCCAAGGATCTCTCCACGCGAGACGAGTGGATAGCCCGCAAAACCTCGGATGCTCTCCCGTTTGGCCCATTCCTTGTTCCCAATCCACTCACTGGTGGCCGCAGCATCTGGGATCAAGATCGATCTGCCTGTGGTGCCGATCTCTCCGACCTTTCGATGGCCCCGTGGAATCCTGCGGTATTGGCCATGAAGAGAGGACCAGTCTTCGCCGGGAACGGATTTGGAAGAGCCGGCACTTGCGACCAAATGGAGACATTGTGTTTGGTCGGGGCAGTCGGTCCTGTGGAAGCAGCTCTCGCAGAGATCTCCGGGCGATAGCAACCAAACCCGCGCCAGTGCGACCCCCGGTTGTGCTGCAAGACCCCGAACAACCGCGCTCAGAACATCGACCGTCTGGTGTTCGCCCGCTACCTGTGCTGCGAGGGAGAGTAAGGGTTCAGCCTGCACAACAAAACCTCTCGGTCGGCCTGATTCTACTCGAATATCCTTCCTAGTGCTGACCGATCGAAGCTTCCCGCGGTTATAGAGACATAATCACGGCAGTCCGCCCTCGAGTCGGTGATATTCGTCACAAAAGCGTGTGATGCTGACATATAGTGGGCGAACAGCAGTTACGGCCCTGCCCATAGCGGCAGGAAGCTGACTTCTCTCCAGCAACGATCGCGCTGTTCTATCCGCCTTCGAAACCTTGAGGGTGAGAAACACTCTCTCCTTGTTTTCTCGCATCGTCACTTTGGGCACCGCCAACTCTCAACCTACGAAATCGTCTTCATGGGAGGGTATTCAGCAAGAGATCCCAGCACGATCCCCATTACATGTGGCGTTGCAGTGCTTGTCGAGCGTGCCACCCAGTACGGAGAAATCGTACTCGCTCGCACCGTCTGGGGAGAGGAAGGATGACTTTCGCGGCCGCCACGCCGAGTAACCCTCCTAGCAGCGTTTCCCAGGCGCGCGCCCCCAAGACCGATATGGATGTTTCTCCACTGATCGCCAACGTTACCATCAGTGTGAAGGCATAGGCCGCACAGGCAATGTCGTAGCGCTCTGGTAATGCCATGGCGTAAATGATCATTGCCATTGCAGCGAGTATCCAAGCAAGCGGCGGTATGTGCGTTGCGATCGGCACACACGCGATGCCGAGCGGGACCCCGATCAACGTTCCAACGATCCGTCGGCGAACACGATCTGCAGTCCCCGATGCTGACCCGGCGATGACATAGGTGCTCGCAGTAATCGCCCATGCGGACTCCTGAAGGTGGATTACGCTGCTTACTAAGACAATGACAAAAGCGGCCACTGCTGCCTGTAACCCCATCCGCAGTTCTCGCGATGCTTGCCCCTCCCCAATCGAGCCATTCGCAATGAAAACAAGCGTCGGACGTTCCGCCGGTCCGCTGAGCAAGCGAGGAATAACCGAGGCCGCCGTGGCTACTAACCCCGCCAGCGCTACTGGTTCCAGATCGGCCCGAGTGATCCCGGTTCCGTAGCCGAGAAGCTGGCCGATATAGATCTGGGACCCGATGCCGGCACCAAGGATTCCGAATCGCTTGAGATATCCAACCAGAAACGCGCCCGTGATCAGAATCGACTCCGGACCCAGCCCATAGCGCATCAAAATCGGCGCAAGACCGATTAAGCTAAGTGCGCCCGTCACCGCGGCAGCATTCAGGATCACAAGATCGCGAGTAGACAACCAGCGAGTTGCCTGACCTTCTGAAACGCTCGCCCAGAGACCGAAGCCGGCGGCTAGGTAACTGAGAAACGAGCCGCCCGAGATGTGATCCGAGCTGTAGAGAAGCGCGCCCAGCATCGCCGCAATGCCATATGCGGTTACCAGTCGCAGGCCCTTGACGCGGCGATGGACGCCGGGATCGATTCTGTCAAACCACCCACCGAATCTGCCAACCACCGAGTTCATCCCGCAGGAACCAGCAACGGCCATATAGTCACGCCCGACTTACCCGCTTTGGGTTTTCGCACCGGTTCGACGAGTTCAAACCGGTTGCATTTGTTACCAACGCCGCCCCTCGCATTCGAGTCCGCGGAAACCGCGTGCACAATGAAGCGTTGGGGAGCGCTGCCAATGTAGTAGAAGGGGTAGCAGGTCACGAGTGTCAGAGCCGGCTTAGCACCCGAACGCAATACGCTGACATCCTTTGGGTTGACGATTCTCAAACTGTCCACGGTGTAAGTTTCCACTCGGCCCGGTTCTTCCAGCTCGATGCGATCGCCCACCTTGATGTTCTTCAGCCCGCGGAAAAATCCATCGCGATGGCCCGCCAGCCCGACGTTGCCGTTGTGGCCAAACAGCGCTGTGCCAGCGATATGACCGACGCCACGATTCAGAGTTAGATCGTCGGTGCCTTCCAGCACTGGCGCCTCCACATGAATTCTGTCGATGCGGATTACCGCTAACGGAGGCGCAAGCTCATCGCTTAAACTTTCTTCGTAGTGCTTGATCCGTTGCTCCGACCACTGAAGAAAATTTGGAGGGGAAACAACGGGTGGTTGGACTACTGGATTTTGCTCCGCGCTATTGTCAGCTGTCGCCTGCCTGAGATCTTCAAACCGGCGCATCGCCGCTCGGGACAAAATCAGCTCATGAAGCTTGGCTACGGCACAGAATGCCAGCAGCCCGAATCCTACAAGCATCAACAGACGCTGAGGAGGTCTTCTGAGTCTCACAACTTGCTCCTTCGGTCATCGCTAGAATTCCCGCAGCACTCTTCGGGCACCGCGGCATCCGTCGCACTTAGTCGTTAGATTCCGCTTGTCGGCGGCGCTGCATTGCTCTTCTTTCCTGCGCAATCCACTCCCGGATGTAAATCGGGCACTTATGCAGGTCAATGTGATGGATTTCGAAGTGTGCCAGAAACCTGAGGGCTTCCTGAGCAATCACGGTCACCTCACTCAAATCGAGGACGACGTTCTCGTGCATTCCTTCGTCCGCCAAGGCATTTTGTATTTCCAGCAGGTGTTCCGCCTCCAGGTGGCCGCTCATGCGTAAGGTCAGCCAGTTGCGCTCCACGACTTTTTTCATCTTCCACATACAAAGCGAATTTCCCTTGAAGTTAGTTTCACGCCGCCTGCCGGGTGCAATATTGCACGCCACTCGCCAAAGATTCGCGAGCGGCAAACCGGCAGATTTCTCGAGTGAATTGCGCGTGATTCGCCCACTCGCGCTGCAGTGTGTCGCCGCGATTATCTCGAAATCTCGTGAGCTCCCGACGCTTTCGTGAATAGCGGAGCGCGGTAACGCGCGTGTTTTGATGCAGTTTAGTTTGGCGAACGCATTGCATTGCGAGAAGCAGACGTCGGTTCGAGAAGCGCAGCAGTTCTAGTTTCGAAAGACAGCGTCTGATTTCGTCGCGTTGCCGCGGCGATTGAGGACACAGGATCACGTCCTTGTCCATAGGGTTTGAAAAAACTGAGCTAAAAACGAATGGAGAAGAAACAAATGAAATCGCACAAACTGCAAATGATTGTATTGTGCCTGGTCGCGATCGCTGCCCTGTTCGCATCGAGCAACGCCAACGCCGCCACCTGGAACAAAGCAACTAAGATTACCTTCCCCGAACCAGTAGAAGTCTCGGGGACGGTTCTGCAATCTGGAACGTACTGGTTCCAGCTGATGGACAGCCCAGCTGACCGGCACATCGTCCAGATTTGGAATGCCGATCGCTCGCGGCTGATCACTACGATCCTGGCGCTGCCGAACTACCGGTTGCGTCCGACGGGAGACACGGTGATCAAGTTCGCTGAAAGACCGTCTGGAACTCCGGAAGCCGTGAAGGCGTGGTTCTATCCCGGGGACAATTTCGGGCAGGAGTTTGTCTACCCGAAAGCACGGGCGACTGAGATCGCGCAGAATGTGAACGAACCTGTTCTTTCTGTGCGGGACGAAGCGCCGGCTCCTGTACTGGAACAGGCTCCGGTAAAAGCGGTCGAACCGAGCGGTGAGGAAGTGGAGGTTGCCGAAGTCGTCGACACGGTTGCGGTCCCCCCGGCTCTGCCGTCGACCGGCAGTCCGCTCCCGCTGTTGGGATTGCTCGGAATGCTGGCTGTGGGCGCCGGGCTTGGGCTTCGCTTCGTGCCAACCCGCAAAGCATCGTAGCCACTAGCCAGCCCATCGGAGCGCCAGCACCCCGGAGGTGAGGTTGCCGGGCGCTCCGACGCTGTTACGATTCACCCGCGACCTGCACCGCGTTGCGAGTTTGGAGAATGAAAATGCGATATGCCTATCTGTTGCTGGCTTCTCTTTTCTTGTGTGTCACTTTGACTGCACAATCGAAGCCCTCTTCAAAAATCGGGGCCTCGGCGGTCTGGCAGTTACCGGCGCAATTTATGACCACCGCCCACGCGGCTTGCGATCAATCATCAGGTTCCGAGTTTGCGGCGTGCATGATGGCCCAGATGGCAAAATCCGGTGCCCCAGCCGACGCCGTGCAGTTCACGCGCGAGCTTTACAAGCAGAGTCACGGCGAGTTTGGCGTGATGACCGGATTTCAGGATGAAGGCCCGGTCGCGTTTGCCTGGATCACATATCCATTGCGCGCCAATACCAACTACGGCCTTCTCTTACTGAACGGGCAGCCGCACATCGTCAACGTCGAAGATCTCAAGCTGCTTGACGTTAAGGCGATGAAACAGAGTACCCAGTTCCAGGATCTGAAGACGCAATTCCCCCACGTCGATCTCTGGCCCGGTGACCGTGACGGAAGGATCTGGCCGAACTCCCAACCCGGCGACAATGGCGGCATCCAGTTCACAGTAGGCTATCCACTGCTCGACGGGTGCCATGCTTGTGCGCGCGCCGGAAATGCGATCTTCAACTGGGATTTCGACGCTGCAGGTAAGTTTCTGGGAACCTCCTTTGAAGGAATCATCGTGCCGCCGCTCGAATAGTAAGGCGCTGATTTCAGACTCGGTGTTTAGAATCGACCGACTCGAAATCTGCAAGGCAGGAGCTAATACGGTAACGCCGTTTCGGAGACCTTATGCTATTTATACAAACCAGTCAGCCAATGCTGCCCACCGACCTGGACTACTTGGCGAGCCCAACGCACTGGATCATTGCCCATACACAGTTATTTTTTCCTCTATTGCTGGGCGGCTTGCTGTTGGTCGTGGAGCTCGGCTTCAGGCTCCGAAGAGGATCATCCGGAATTAACGGAGAACGTCAGTCACTGGTCGAATCGGCGCGAAGTGAGCTTGGTGTACTGTTGGGTCTGCTGCTGGGATTCAGCCTGCCGATGGCCCTGCCGCACTACGAGCACCGGAATCAACTGGTGATTAATGAGGCAACCGCGATCACCACGGTCCAGGAGCGCGCCCAGATGTTACCGCAGCCGTTCCGAGACGAAATCCTTTCATCGCTGGGCAAATACGTCGCCGTCCGCGCCCAATTCGGTGAGGCCGGGTTGGATGGCCGCGCGGTGCTGCAGAGCGTCAAAGATGCCCAGCAACTGCAGAATGAAATGTGGCAGGAAACAGTCCGGCTGGTGCAACAGAATCCTAACGTGGTTACTCCGCTATTCGTACAGGCACTGGGGGATCTTCCCGATCTGACGGAACAACGGCTGGCGGCTGAAGAAAAGCGCATACCGGCCGTGATTTGGTTGGTCGTGATATCGATCTCCGCGCTGACCTGCTTCGTCGTGGGGTACAGCATGCGAGAGCGGTTTTTCCTAGGCATGCTGGTCGTGCCATTGACAGTTGCGATCGTGCTGTCGCTAGTGTCTGAGTTGGATAATCCGCGGACGGGACTCGTGCATGATGGCCAACAAAGCATACAGAGGATCTATGTCGACCTCGCAAAAGTACACCAAGCCCAGCCATTAACCACCGCGAAAGATACGTGCTGCGCACGATGATGCGGGTTCAGCCGTCCGCGAGAGACTGGGAAAACGGCCTCGCTCACGAACTCTCAGGAATTCCCGACAGTCTGAGACGTTCAAACGCGCCAAATCGAGTGTCCTTAACGATCTTAGTTTTGGAATGGAGATTGCAAAGGTCAAGTCGGCAATGCTGTTTTTGAATTTGGGAAATCAACAGGAGTAATTTCCAATATGTCTCTCTTTAGTTCCAGGATTAGCATTGAACGGTTGGCTGGAAATCGGGGTTTCCACTTTCACAAAGACGACGCTGGGGTGGGAACTCTCACTTACATTAAAGCCGAAGATCGGATCGTCGAGCACTGGTACGAGGACTCGGCCGTCACGCTGTGCTTCGTCCGCGGAAGCGGCAAAATAGCCATCGATGGAAGCCTCGTTGAATACGGCGGCAAGTGGTTCGAAATTCCCCGCCGAGTCGAGTATCAGATTTTTCCCGAGACGGATACACTGATGCTGACCATCCAGAAGCCGACAGCAGGTCTCGGCGAAGCGGCTGAACCCACAATTCGGAGGAATCGGTCATGATGCGCACACTCTGTCTCAGTCTCGTGCTATCGCTTTCAATCCTTGGCCTCGCCCAGGCGCCTGCCAACGTTCCCGCGTCGCCCTCGTCACATGATTCCAGTCCTGCGATGCCCACGGCGGACGAGGTCTGGAACAGCCTCATGGCGGGAAACCGACGGTTCGTCGCCGGCAAGCCGCAGGAGCGCGATCTCGCTTCGCTGCGGCATAAGCTGGCTTCCGGACAATCTCCGAAAGCGATCATCCTCTCGTGTTCCGACAGCCGGGTCGGCCCAGAGCTGATCTTCGATCAAAGCCTGGGCGATCTCTTTGTCGTGCGGACTGCAGGCAACGTCGCCGACGCAGTTGCTATCGGAAGCATCGAGTATGCGGTGGATCACTTGCGCAGTTCTATGTTGGTAGTGCTTGGACACCAGAAGTGTGGTGCGGTGAATGCCGCGTGTTCCGGCGAGAAGATGCCGAGCCCTAACCTGGACGCGATCGTGGAGAAGATTAGCCCAGCCGTGAATCGGGCGAAGTCCTACGCCAAGTCCGACGATCTGATCGAGTCGGCGATCAAAGAGAACGTTCATCAGAGCGCAAGCGACCTGCTAGCAAACAGCGAGATCATTCGCGACGCAGTCAAGTCGGGCAAGCTCACGGTGATCGAAGCAGAATACGAGCTCGATGCCGGCCAGGTCGTTCGTCTGAATGTGCCTGCGAGCAAGCAGAACTGAGCGACCCGTCGTTGTTCCTCAATCGAATCTCACCTTCACACGCCTGCAAGTCGCGATCGCGCTTTTGCAGGCGTGCCTTTCTGTCACCACTTTCTGCTTGCGGCCTCGCGAAACCTCGGGAATTCCCGAGGGGTTCGAGAGCGCGAAATCCTGCCAATACCCATATTTTCAATCGGTTGTCATTTGGCACCGAGGATGCATAAACCTGTGGCGAGATCCAAGCAAGACTTGGTGACCAAATAAAGGAAACAAAATATGCGATCACGAATTACGACCAAAATTCACTCAGTAATTGCAATCGCGGCGGTTGCGGCCGCCCTCCCTCTGCGTGCAGAGGAACCCACGAAGACTACGGTGCCGGTAACCATGACGGTTACGGCAAACGTGGTGAACAACAAACGCATGCCCGAAATCAGCCAACAGGATGTCATCGTCACTCAAGGCAAGGAACGCCTGAAGGTGCGTGGCTGGGTTCCGGCTCAGGGACAGTATGCCGGACTCGATCTGTTCATCCTGATCGACGATGCTTCGGACCCGAGCCTGGGCACGCATCTCGATGACCTCAAGACGTTCATCAACGCCCAGCCGTCCGCTACCTTAATCGGAGTCGGATACATGCAGAACGCGACGGTGAAGGTCGTGCAGGACCTAACAACGGACCACGCCGCAGCTGCCAAGGCCTTGCGGCTGCCCCTAGGTTCCAGAGGCGCGTACTCAAGTCCGTACCTGTCAGTCATCGATCTAATGAATCGCTGGCCCTCGACCGACTGCCGGCGCGAAATCCTGATGGTGACCGACGGAGTCGACCGCGCCCGGCGTACGTTGCCCTGGCGCGGGCTCCGCATCAATCCGGACGTAGATTCGGCGAGTGATGTTGCTATGCGTACTGGCACGATCATTCACACGATCTATGCGCCGGGCGTAGGCCGTTACCGTCGCAACTACTGGGAAGCCACGAGTGGACAGATGGGCATTGCCAAGCTGTCCGACGTGAGTGGTGGCGAGTCTTTCTTTCTGGGTCTGGAGACGCCGGTGAGTTTCACACCGTATCTCGACCAGCTCCAGAAGATACTCGACAACCAGTACCTGTTAACCGTTTCCGCTCAGGCCGGCACGAAGACACAACTTCACAACGTAACGATCGACACTGAAGTCGCCGGGGTCGAACTGGCTTCGGCCGACGCGGTTTGGGTGCCCGCTGCCAAGTAAAATGAGCGAGCGAGGGGCTCGACTCCATCGAGCCCAGGCCGCTCAATCTGATTGCTTGTAGTTGTTGAGCCGATGGCTGGGCTATTCACGCTGTGTGAATTGACCAACCAACCAAACTAAAGAGGTTCGTTATGAAATTGTTCAAGTCGAGTGATCCATGGGCCAGCGTTGTCATTGTGCTAACCGTTGGGTTGTTCAGTTGCTCATTAGCCGTCAAGGGAATTACCCACGAGGCCTTTCTGGAGGCGGGTGTGTTTCTCGTCTCGGTGAAGCTGATTCTGATGGGAAGCAAGAATGCGGAAACTGAGAAGCGCTTGGAGCTGCATTTGCGCCAGATCAAGGAATTGCTGGCAGGCAACGGTTCGCAGGCTGTGATCAGAGAAGGGAAGTCGGCGGGCAATCCCGCTGAGAGGATCCGTTAAGCTGTCTAAAAATCAAGAGAGGAAAACTATGAAAAAGATAATTTTAGTCACGCTGGTTGCCATCATTGCATTACCTGTTTTCGGCCAGGAGAAGGAACAGAACCGCGTGGCAAACGCGGGACAGGTAATGAAGGAAGTTCTAAACATTCCAGACGATATCCCGCAAAGTGTCATCGACAAAGCGGACTGCGTCGTCGTTCTGCCTTCCGTTCTGAAGTTCGCCTTCGGATTCGGCGGAAGCTACGGAAGAGGCGTCATGACTTGCCGCGGTGGGGACGACTTCAAAGGTCCGTGGGGCGCTCCGACCATGATGGCGCTCGAAGGCGGAAGCTTTGGACTCCAGCTCGGCGGACAAGCGACCGACTTCGTGCTCCTGCTGATGACTCCCCGATCGGCTCACGCCATTCTCGACAGCAAGGTCAAACTGGGCGGCGACATTTCTGCCGCAGCAGGTCCAGTCGGGCGCAATCTGTCGGCTGAGACCGACGTGACGCTGCGAGCCGAGATTCTTTCGTATTCGCGGGCCCGCGGTCTGTTTGCCGGAATTTCGCTCTCCGGCTCGACCCTTCGCGCCGATAATGGAGCCAACAAGAAGTTGTATGGACGAAACATCAGCGCGCACGACATCGTCTTCAACAACGAGGTCGCCGCTCCGCCGTCGGCTAAGTTGCTGCTGGCTGAACTGAACAAAAAAACACCGACGAATCAGTCGAGTGATCAAGGGAGCATGTGACTTATGCGAGGGAAGTCGCTTTCCATCCTGATCTCGCTGCTCATCCTGTTCGGGGTGCTGCAAGGTTCCGGTCCTCTTCTCTCGGCGCAGGACGCATCCCCTGCGCCGGAGGAACTCGACCAGTTGCTCGCTCCGGTCGCTCTTTATCCAGATGCGCTGCTGTCGCAGATCACTACGGCGTCAACGAACCCGCAGGAAATCCTGGATGTCAACGCCTGGTTGCAGGCGAATCCCGGCCTGACGGGCACCGCGCTCACCGACGCGGCAGCAAAGCAAGGATTCGATCCTGCATTCATCGCGTTGGTGAACTTTCCTCAAGTGCTCGACATGATGGCTCAGCACATCGACGATTATGCGGCAGTCGGGCAAGCATTCTCCGCTGATCAGGGATCGGTTACCGCGTCGATTCAACGTCTCCGCGCCCAGGCCTACGATTCCGGCGCGTTGCGCACCACCGAACAACATAAGGTGGAAGTGCAGCAGTCGGCGGGTCAGACCATCTATGTCATCCAGCCGGCGAGCCCGACCGTCGTCTATGTGCCGCGATACGACCCGACTCTGGTCTATGTTCGTCCCGCTCCCGGCGCCGTGGTTGCGACGCCGGTGATCGGCTTCTACGCCGGAATCGGGATTGGGGCGCTGATCGTCGACAACCGTCCGTGGGGATGGGGCGGGTGGGGATGGAATTGGGGAGCTAGGCGCGCTTATTACAATCACGGCTACTGGAGTGGTTGGGGCAACCCATATCGTCCGCCACATTATTGGTATCATTCGCGACCGATCGTGTGGGCCAATCGTCCCGGATACCGTGGCAACTGGGGCTATCGCCCGCCGCACTACCGGCCGCCCAGTCCTCCCTTGCCGCCCAGACCTGGACGTCCGAATAATCTCCCCAGCCGTCCTGTGCTGGGCAAACCGGTCCCACCCGCGAAACCGGGAACGCCTGAAAAGCCGAGTACGCCGGGAAAGCCTGTCAGTCCAAGCCCGGGACATCCGACACCAGGTCGGCCGTCCGGGCGTCCGGGCGCACCAGGGACGCCAACCAGACCAGACCAAAATCAGCCGGGGCCCGGCCAGGGGACAACTCCGGGCCAGCCGGCAACGCCGGGAGGAAACAGGCCGACGCGCCCGCAGCCACCCTCAGTGCAACCCGCGAAACCCGGGGCACCGCAGCAGCCCGGCACAAATCAGCCCCGATCGAATCAGCCCAGGCCGGGGCGGCCAGCCGCTCCGGCCGGGAGTCAACGCGCTCGTCCGAATCAGCCCTCTGCACAGCCGGTCAAACCCGACGTGCCGCAGCAACCGAACTCGGGCCAGCCGAAAGCGACGCCAGGCCAGGGCGATGCGCCGCGCGCCCGGTTTAATCGCCAGCAAAGCTGACTCGCTCGAAGCTTGTTCCAAAGTTGGGTGCGAACACGTCGTCCACACCCAACTTGCTTCACGACATTCACGAGTACTGCAACGCCGAGCGTGCTCGTCACACATCACTTCTCCTTTCTGCGCTGCACGCCGGCCGTTTTTCCCTCTTTAGATTTCGTGAATTCCCGATCGTTCGGGATCTGACTGGCGTATCAACTCCAAGCAAATCAGCAGGATAACTTTGGTTCGCCGGGTGCATTTCTGATCCTCGAGCGGGAACGAAATCGGGAAGTCGCAGAGATCTTGGGAGAAATATCATGAAGAAAACCAACACCGCGCTGAAGCTGGCGATTGCTGTTCTGGGGCTGGCCTTCGCCACCATCGCGTTCGCAGACCAACCGCCTGACAACGTGCAGGGCGACTGGACAATCTATTCAACGAGTATTGAGAACGGCGAAACCGTCGTTAAGCACGTCCAGATCGCACAATACGGCAATCGCATCACGGGGTATTTCGAGGGCCCTGTGCAGTCGGGTCCGATTCAGGGCGAGGTCAATGGACATCGCATCCGCTTCAATACAGTTACCCGAACTGTTCTTCACTTCTGGGGACAGATCTACGGAGATTCGATGTCAGGAACCTATGGGATCCGCGGCAAGCACGCCGCGTGGCAAGCTGCGCGTCCGGCCACGACTCCCGTGCCGGTTCCGCCAAGCACCAGGGCGATCTATCAGTTTCAACCGGTTCTGACTCCGCCGGAAAGTCAGACTGAATATCAGCCCCCGAGCAACCAGGCTCCCACGTATCAGGCTCCGGCGTATCAATCGCAAACGACACCTGCATACCAATCTCCGCCTCAGGCGCCCGCTGCTCAGCCTGAAGCGCAGCAGCCGACGAATTATTCCACACAAGGCACCCAGCAGGGCAGCTCGGCCCCGGCGCCAGCGCCTCTTTCGGCGGATCAGCTCGATTCGCTCGTTGCTCCCATCGCGCTTTATCCCGATGCGTTAGTGGCGCAGGTGCTCGCGGCTTCCACGAACCCCGACCAGGTTGCATATGCCGACGACTGGCTCGCGCAGAACAGAAACCTGACCGGCCAGGCGCTGGCGCAAGCCGTGGATCAGCAATCCTGGGATCCCAGCGTGAAGGCGCTCACACAGTTTCCGTCGGTGCTCGACAACCTGGCGCATAACCTCTCGTGGACATCGAGCCTCGGGCAGGCGTTCGCCAATCAGCAATCCGATGTAATGGCGGCCGTGCAAGCCATGCGCTCCAAAGCGCAGGCGGCTGGGGCACTGCAATCAAATTCGCAGATCACAGTCACTACGCCATCGCCGAACACGATCGTGATCCAGCCAGCGAACCCGCAGGTGATTTACATTCCGCAATACAACCCCACCGTGGTTTATGGCGCGCCCGTCGTGGTGCCGTACTACGTGCCGCAGCCGCTGCCCGTGTCCGTGGGAGTGGGGCTCTACTTCGGAGCGCCAATCACGGTCGGAGCCTGGTTCGGGGGCGGAGGCTGGGGCGGAGGCTTCGGCTGGGGCTGGCACGCGTGGAATGTGAACTGGGGCTGCTGTCGTGGGGGCGGCGGTACAACCATCATCTACAACCACACGACTTACATCAACAACCATACCTGGAACAACACGAACTACAACGGCTATCACCCCTGGGCAGGCGGAGCGGCAGGATCGCAAAACCATGCCTGGTATAGCGGCAACGGCACCTTTCACCCCGACGGCAACTACAAGCCGGGCGAAGACACGCATTTCGGCCCCAACGGCGGCTATCACCCGAATGGATATTTCGGGCCCGACGGCGGTTGGCACGCCGACAAGAATGCCGGCCAGAACCTGCCCAACGGTGGAAACAACGGGAACCACGGACTGATCGGAGGGAACAGCGGTGTGCAGCACGCGAGCACTCCCGCGAACAACGGCCAGATGCTTGGTCAAAGCCGCGGCGAAGACAACCATTCCATGGGCGCGGAGCAGAACCGCTCCCGCGTCAGCGGAGATGGCGCCGCTAACCGCGCAGAAAGCAATCGCGGCCGCGGCAGCATGGCCGGACGTCGCCCACAACAGCACATGGCCCGGATGCACGCAGCGGCGCCGCACCGCTCTTTCGGCGGTGGCGGACGCCGTCGGTAAGGAAGTTCAGCGATAACACGAGATCAGAACCTAATTCGAGGGAGATTGAAATGGAATCCAACGCGAAAAAAAAGAACAACTGGAAGCACATAGCGAGAGTGGCCGCCGTGCCGCTCGCCGTCTTGGCAATCGCGGTTGTGCAACTGAGTACAAGGAACACGGCGCTGGCTAACGACGCACAAATTAGCTTCCAGTCGCCCGCCGCAGCCGGTGCGGCGCTAGCCAAGGCCGCCAAAAGTGGCGATGAGTTAGCTCTTGCAAAAATTCTGGGCGTCAACACCAAGGCTCTTCTGACCACCGGCGACAAGGAAACGGATACGGCGGCCCTGAAGTCCTTCGCCTCCAAATACGAGAAGATGAATCGCTGGGTCGACATGACCGACGGCAGCCGTGTGCTCTACATCGGGGCCGACAACTTTGCGTTCCCAGTCCCTCTCGTGAAAGACTCCTCGGGACAGTGGTACTTCGACGCTGTCGCGGGAGCGCAGGAAATCCGGACGCGCGATATCGGCCGCAACGAGCTGCTGACGATCGACGCGTGCTCCGCGCTCGCCGACGCGCAGGAGATGTACTTCGCCGACAGTGGCTACGCAGGTTTCGCGCAGCGCATCATCGGCGCTCCTGCTAAGCAGGATGGGTTGTACTGGCCTGCGTCCGGCAAGCAGGGCGCGAGTCCGCTTGCGACCCTAAACGAATTGCCCAAGTCATCGCTCGGTTCGCTCTCGCCGGATCAGCCTTTGGTCCTCGACGGCTACTCGCTGCGCATCCTGACCGCGCAGGGCGACGATGCCCCCGGCGGGTCCCGGAACTACATGGTAAACGGCAAGATGACCGGCGGTTACGCCATCCTTGCGACGCCCGTCAAGTACGCAGAAACCGGCATCATGACTTTCATGACTGGCGTCGATGGCGTCGTGTACGAGCGGGATCTCGGTCCCGACACGGCGAAGATCGTGGCATCGATTCACGAATTCAATCCGACCGACGACTGGTCGCCGGTCGAGTAAGGGGGAAGCCTTCGAGGTCAAGCCGGAGGTTAATCAAAATGAAAGTTCTTACGAACAGCAAATGGTTGCGCTCGGGGTTTTTCGTCCGGCACCGGATCAAAATCGTGATGTGGGCGCTGGTCGCCGAGATGCTGGCCTCGCCGCTTGCCGATTCGAACCCTCGTGTTGGCGCCCTGCTTGGGTTCGCGGTGCTGTTGATGGTACTGGCCGGCATCGGTCACTTCGCCAACCGCTCGGTAGTTCGACGGGTGGTGCTTCCGGTGGCAGCGATCTGGATGATCACGAGACTAATAGAAGCCTTCGCAAATCCCCGCGAGGCGTATGCCAACCTGTCTCCGGTAGTCGGTCTGGTGTTCTCGTGTTCGATTCTGTGGGCCATTTTCGATCACTTTCATTCCGAATTCCGTACGCCACGGAACGCGATCGCCGAAGCGTTCATCAGCTACCTGGTAATCGCAACAGCATATTCGCAGCTCTATTGGATACTGAATCATTTTGTGAACCACGCGTTCACTCAGACGATTCCGTCCGCGCAGGCTGGAACGTTTCTCTATTTCAGCATGGTTACGCTGACCAGCGTGGGCTATGGCGGGATCGCGCCGCTGAACCCCTACGTGCGGATCGTTGCCGCGCTGGAGAGTATGTCTGGCATCTTCTTCGTGGCGGTTGTGGTCGCTCGTCTGGTTTCGAGCTACCGCCCAAAAACGGTACCGCAGCGTCAGTCTTTGGCCCATGAAGCTGGCGCTGCGGAGGCGGAGTCCACCTGCGAATGCGGACGCGCCGAAGCTGTGACAATGCTGGCGTCCTACTAGAAGCCATCTGGCGAGGCGGGTTTTGACAAGCCGCGGGTTTCGGTCGCGCCGCTTACTTGCCAGGGGTACATGAGGAGCGGCCTTTGGGGCCAGAACCTTCAGTGGCGTAACCCAGCCAGTTAAGAAGGCATGCGTCCCATTGCTTACTTCTTTTGCGCAAACGACGGGGACACTGCACAATGATACGCAGCATGAAGCCTTGCATCTTTGTAGATGCCCCGTCGACACTGTGAAGAACTCGCTGGTGTATTACGCTGCGCTGCAGGAGGGCGGGGTGTTCCTGTGGAAATGCATTTTTAAACACTCGGGGGACATGCCTTCGGACTGCGACGCACGCAAGTTTCCGATCACGGTATGGCCTCAACCGGTGGAGACACGGCTCGGGACGATCGGGATGATTTCTGAGTAGGCGCGCGAGGCCTGCGTATCGAAAAGGGAGCCGTGGTCTGCAACCAGAGCAACGAGGCAATCCTAGTTCGTGTAGAAGCGACGCTTGTCGATCTTCAGAGCGCGGACCTTGGAATCCAGCGTTGAGGGTGGCATGCCCAGCTTGGCTGCCGCGCCGGAGGCTCCGGAGACCCGGCCTTTGCACTCCGCCAGCGCGGCTTCGATGAGTTCTTTTTCCTGCGAAACCATCTCCTGCGCCAGCGGCCGGCCGAGCCGCGCAGCCGTGGACAGCCAGCTCTCATCGACCGAGAAGGTCTCGGAATCGCACAGAATCACCGAGCGTTCGATAACGTTCTGCAGCTCGCGAATGTTGCCAGGCCAGGGATACAACTGCAACCGCTCCATGCTCTTCCTTCCGATGTTCCGGATTTGCTTCGCCGTTTTGTGCGCATAGCGGTCGATAAAGTACTCGACCAGCAGGGGGATATCTTCCTGGCGATCGCGCAGCGCAGGAACTTCCAGCGGAAACACGTTGATTCGGTAGTACAGGTCGCTGCGGAATGTTCCGGCTTCAATGGCCGCGGGCAGATCCCGATGCGTGGCCGCGATGACGCGGACCTTTGCTTGAATCGTCTGGTTGCTGCCCACGCGCTGAAATTCTTTTTCCTGCAAGACGCGCAGGAGAGCGATCTGGGTTTCGGCCGGAAGCTCTCCGATTTCGTCGAGGAACAGCGTGCCTCCCTCGGCCAACTCGAAGCGGCCGACGCGGCGCTGCAGGGCACCCGTGAAAGCGCCCTTTTCGTGTCCAAACAGTTCGGACGCGATCAGGTCGCGGGGGATCGCAGCGCAGTTGACGCTCACAAACGGGCGATTCGCACGATCAGAGCGCTTGTGAATGGCGCGGGCAATCAACTCTTTGCCAGTACCGGTTTCACCCGTGATCAGAACCGTGGAGTCTGTGCGTGCAACTTTCGTGACGCGGGCCAACACGGCCTGCAAACGGGGCGCGCTGCCGACGATCTCTTCAAACATCGCCATCGCGTTGATTTCTTCCCGCAGCGCCAGATTCTCCCGCTGCGCCTGCTCTTTCGATCCTTTGTGGTCTTCAATGTCGATCCGCGTGCCGCACCAGCGAACAATCTGGCCGTTTTCATCGCGCAGGGGAAACAGTTGGTGCAGAAACCAGCGGTATTGTCCATTTCTGTTTCGGACGCGAGCTTCGGCTTCAACAGAAATTCCGTGTGTCATGGCATCCTGATAGGCACTTGAGAGCTCGTCAACATCATCGAGATTGATGATGGAGCGGAGACGCGCCGTTGGCGTGACGGTATCAATCGGTCCAAGATATTCGCGCGCCGCGCGATTGATAAACGATAAGGTTCCATCCGGTTCGAGGATGAACATGTGCTGCGGCACAGCATCCATCACCTGCTTGATGTGCCGGGCGCTCATGTGGGCGGCCGAGTCGGCCTCCATCAGGCGGCGCGTGAAAACCTGGGCACCCAGGATTGAGGCCGCGGGCTGATCAGAGCGCGCGACGCCGAATTCGTGCATCTCTCCTGCGGGCATAGAAGCCGTTTCAACATCCGAACCCAGGTAATTCATAGCAAACTCTCCACAGCGAGTGAATCGTCGTTCTTGATGGACCTACAATGCAGCCTGTCTGGGGTCGAACGCATCTTGCGATAAGCAGCTTTTTTGCTATTGCTGCAGGGGCGCCATCGCATACCACTTTCGGCTATCGGGTTCCGCTGGTTAGAGGAAGCGAGTCGCAGTTTTATACAGCTACGAAGCGGACGGGAGGCTCGCAAAAGTCAGGAACAACCTAAGACCTTGCTACAGGAGGGATGACGATCTTACGGCGTCCAAAGAAGTAGGCGTCCAGGGAGATTGCGCCAGGCCCCAGCAGCGTAATCGCGAGCGCCGCCCCGATTGTGTCGAGACTCGGCAGGTTCAGGAAGGAAGACACCCAGGCGGGATGGTAGAGATAGACCGCGGCACTGGCCAGCACTGAAACGCCCGCCGCCAACTGGGTCAGAAAGCCCAGCACGAAAGTAGTTCCGATTCCAAGGGCGAGCAAAGACAGCAGCCACACTCCCAATTTCAAACCCTGCGGGTCCAGCATGCAGCCAGACGCTTCAATGACCAGCTTCGCGCCAATCGCGAGCCGCAAGACCAGCAGACCGATGCCGGGCACGCCGTGCGGAAATGTCCTGTACCACCGCTGCAATCTTTCTTCCCCTCACACACTGCGGTGAAAGCACCGCATGCACAAAACATATCTGCTCCCGGGCGCGCGTGAATCGCCCGAACTTCAAATTTTTGAATACTACTAAAGTGGTATTCCGGGATATTCCTAACGGAGCGACTGGCTGAGAGTTGGCCGGCCTTATAGGTGAATGATGCCCCGCCGGACAGCGATAGTAATTGCTTGCGTCCGATCGCTGGCGCCGAGTTTGTCCATGATGTGTTGGATGTGAACCTTGACAGTTCCTTCGGAGATGAACAGCCGGTCAGCGATGTCGCGGTTGCGATTGCCCTCCGCCACTTGCTGCAGGACCTCGATTTCTCGCGCGGAGAGCGTCTCGTCACTCATGTGGTTGGCCAGTTGCGCGGCAATCTCAGGCGGGATGGCCTTCTTTCCAGCATGCACCTTGCGGATTGCTTCGAGAATATCGCGGGGTGGCA
Organism: uncultured Acidobacteriaceae bacterium; assembly: GCA_963766625.1. Lineage (GTDB taxonomy): Bacteria > Acidobacteriota > Terriglobia > Terriglobales > Acidobacteriaceae > Sulfotelmatobacter. Next base: position 84,032 of record CAVYBF010000002.1, read on the forward strand.
TGCTTTTGAGTATGTAGCCCTTTGCTCCGCCTTCCAGCGCACGCTCCATTTCCACATCACCTTCGGAGGACGTAACCATGATGACTCTGGCCTGCGGGGAACCGCTCAAAATCGTAATCATGGCATCGATTCCGCTTATATCAGGCAGCCGCACGTCCATGAGAGCCACGTCAGGCCGAAGCTCACGAAAGAGTTTGATTGCCTCGTGGCCGGTCGAGCCCTGGCCCACGACGCGCATGTCGGTTTGAGAGTTGATCAAAGCCGCGAGCCCCTCGCGCACAAGAGGGTGATCGTCGATGCTAAGCACACGAATCCTTGCCGGCTCGTTCACTTCGGTTGTCCCTCATTGGATTTCTGGAGCTTACCTCGCCGCTTCTGGGGATACAACCAAGGCAGCCAGGTCCAGAACCGGCTTGCGGAGCCGTCCTGAAATGCCAGCGCGCCGGGCACCGAGAGTACCAATTCTGTTCCCGCGTCGACACCGCTCAGCACGTTCAGTTTTCCGCCAATTTTTTCGGCCCGCTCCCGCATGCCCGGGAGACCCCAGTGTCCCTCCCGGCCAATCCGCAGCAGTTGGGAATCGATTCCGCAACCATTGTCTCGCACCATGACACGAAAGTTGCGTGACGCATAACCTACCTCGACTTCAATTTTTGAGGCTTGAGCATGGCGGAATGCATTAATCACTGCCTCGCGGGCGATGAGGTAAGCCTCATCTCGCACCAGCGGCCGCAGCACGCGAGGCTGGCCGTCGGTGGCCACGACAAAGTCAATGTTCTCCGGCAAAGCAAATTCTTTTGGAAGCAGCGAAAGAGCCTGTTCCAGTCCCTCGGAGCTGGACTGCCGGGAACGAAGGGAACGCAGGGCATTGCGCCCTTCCTGGCTCACTTGCCGGAGGAGATCCAGACCGCGTTCCACTGCAGGCTTCGCTGGCGAGTCCTGCTGAAGCCCACTATTCGCCAGATCAAAGTGAATGGAAGCGCTGTAGATTCCCTGCAGAAGCGTGTCGTGAAGGTTTCTTGCGATTCGTTCCCGCACCTCGAGCCGCTCCTCAAAGCGAGCTTGCATGGCCGCCGCCAGGCGGCGCAGGCGAAGAATATAAAAGAGGCCAAGCGTTCCCGCCACAGCCACGACGAAGAGGATTCGAAACAACGCTGTTTGATAAAACGCGGGAAGGACGACAAAGCCAGCCGCGGCGCCGGCCTCATTCCACACGCCGTCGTTGTTGCTGGCGATTACGTGAAAGCGATAATTCCCGGGTGGCAGATCGGTGTAGAAGGCCTGGCGCCGATTCTGTGGGTCCTGCCAGTCCGAATCGTGTCCCTCAAGCTTGTACCGAAAACGCACTTTCTGGGGAGCGACAAAGCTGAGTGCCGTGTAATCGATTTCAATATCTCGCGTATGTGGTGGAAGTCGAAGGTTCTCGCGCGGAATGTACTTCCTCCGGTCAGCGACGATTTGCTCCACCTGAACCGGCGGTGAAACTTTGTTTGTATCTAGACGTTCGGGATCGACTACCTGCAGGATATTTTCGTTGGCGAACCATAACTTCCCATCGGGCGCCTTGGAACCCTCGGGACGGAAATTGGTAAGTCCCGGCTGCGCTCCGTCGTAGACGTCCAGAGCTCTCAGTTTCAACTGGGCGTCCGGCTGTTGCCACCAACGATAGATCTCCGACGGAGCGATCACCACGAATCCGCATTGTGTGTCGAGCCAGAGCGAGCCGTTGTTGTCCTGGAGAACGGTATAAACATCGTCGCAGCCGAGACCGTTGTGGGAATCGAGTATTTGCTCTTTTCCTTCTCGCCACAGAAAGGCGCCATCCTGCGTCGCTCCCCAGATGGAATCGTCGGGCTCAACCAGCAGGTTGCGAATCGCATGATCCGGGGGACGATGCGTGGGAAGAGGTTCCAAATGGCCATGGCGGAAGAGCGCCAGAACTCCGCTCGACAGTCCCAACCAGATGCCGTCGCTGACGTCGGGAGCCATCGACACGACGCGCGGAACTTGGGGCGGGACCAGTTCGTCTGCGACTTTAAGGTCTCGTATCCGAAAGAGAGCCGGCTGCGTAACAGATGCCCAAATATTGTGGTCAGTATCTTGGGTGATCGCGGTGACGATGCCGAGCGGCTTGCCGTCGGGCTTGTTTACGGGATGAAATTGGCCGTGGTGGTAAACTGCCAAACCATTGTCGATGCCGACCCACAAGCGGCCCTGATGATCTTCGAGCAAAGAAGTAATCAACCTGCCCGGCAGTCCATTGCGTCTTGCAATTGAAGAGAGCCTGCCCTGGCGGAGAACGTCCAGTGCTTCGAGGTTTCCGATCCAGACGGTGCCGTCGTGACCAGCGAACACCGAGTCCGCGTCTTCGGAAGTCAGGCCCTCACGAATGGAGAAACTGACCACGGGAGTGTCGTGAAAACGATCAATGCCCCGAGAGGTCGCGACCCAGATGTTTCCCTCGCGGTCTTCGAAGAAACCTTGGACGGAGTCGCTTGATAACCCGTCGGCACCGCCGAAGTGCTCGGCCTTGCCCGCGTGTACGTGGTAAACGCCGCTGTTCGCAGTGCCAATCCAGAGTCCCTCGTTGTGGTCCCGCAACAGCGCTGTGACGCCCAATTGCGCTCCGTTCAGTTGCGGCAGCGAGTAATCTTTCCACTTGCCCTGAGTGAGTTGTTGAAGCCCGAGGCCTCTTCCCGTTCGCTCCACTCCAGCCAGGATCGAGCCGTCGGCCCCACTCGTGATGGCAGTGACACCGCGAAGCAGGTCGTTGCCCCGAAGAGCTTTCGGAGTAAATGTCTTCACTTCGCCCGATGCCCAACGGCCGACGCCAAGAGAACTGCCGAACCAGAGATTCCCCTGCGGATCGCCGAAAAGCGGCTGAGCGAAGGCGAACGGTATTCCTTCAGAAGCACCGTGGCAGTGAAGCGTGTCCTCAGCAACTTCGCAAAGCGGGCCAGCATGGTCGTGCACCTGGCTCCGAGTGACCCAGACTCTTCCCTGCGGTCCTTCGACGAGGGACTCGATGAATGCAGATCCCCCTTGAATGCCAGTTAACTTAAGATGGCTCCATTTTACGAGGCCACGCGAGGTTCCAATCCAAAGACTCCCGTCCCGCGTTCCAAGCAGGGAATGTATCCGAGCGCTTGGCAGATGTTCACCGCTTGAGGTGGTCAAGGGAACAAATCGCACCCCATCAAAGCGCACCAACCCGCCCTCGGTTCCGACCCATAGGTATCCGTCGGCGGTTTGGGCGATTGCTTGTGGAGTTCCGCTGAAGAAGCCGTCTGCGGTCCGCCATGCGGTGTGGGCATACTGGGAGATCTGTCGGCTCTGGTCGGCTGCGGGAGACGAAATCGTGAAGAAAGCAAGAGAAATCCAGGTGAGCAATGCTGGCGAACGAAGCCGCCTCGTCGCCGTCGAAAAACAAAAAGCGACACAAGGCAATTTGGAACGGCGCGACTTCAAACTCGTTTTCTCCGCGGGAACACGTTACTCAAACTCACGCTCAATCGAATCGACGGTTAAGTGCACGTAAGCGTCTTGATTATAGGCGCCTCCGAACTACTCACCATCGCAATGCCGGCTCTCACTGAACTTGAACTTCCTGCCGCGCTCACTCCGACCGACGTCGAAACGGTTAGCACGAAATTTCGTGAGTTTCTCAGCGGCCGGGACCGGCCGCCTCCTTGCAAGCCCCTTGTTGTTAGCGAGTTGCGTTTTGGCGCGCGAGTTGCATTCTCTGAGAGCGAGAGATCAGTCTCTAGGCTCGGAAAGGAGGAATAAGTCAGGGAATGCGGGCAGAGGAAGCGTGCCACCCTGAATGGGTCAACCGCCCTCTGCCAACCTCTTTTGCGATGGGGAATAGCTCGTCATCATCAAGGGCGCAGCTCACTTCACTCCGATCGAGCAGCCCAGTAAACTCGCTGAAATTCTGCGCGATTGCATCATCAGGCAGGCGAAAGATGGAAAGTAAATGAAGGTTTTTCCACTTACAGGAAGGATGAAATGAAAAGTACTTTGTTTCTTGCTCTCATAATTCTTACGGTGATTCCGGCGTCTGCGCAGAAAGCAATGAGTCCGAAGTGCTCGGCTAACACGGGCGCCGCGACTGCGGCCGCGCAGGACTACGCTGCCCGCGTCGACGGATTGCTTCGTGATGTCCACGCCAGCCTGCAGAAAATTTCTGAAGGTTTGGAAACTGGAAGCGTGACGCCCCAACAAGCGCAGAAGTTGAAGCTCGCGGCCACGCGCGACATGATCTCTCGCCTGGACGCAATAGCGGCTGTTTACGATGTACGGCTTCAAGCAGCCAATCATGTTGAACAAACCGGATCGGCTTTGAGTGACGCCTGCGATGCGGTTAACGCGACGCACACTAACGCAAACGGCACGGTCAGCGTGGAGGAACTCAAGTGCGAGGCGGCCGTCGCCCCGCGAGGTGAGCAGGTTACCCGCTGAGCGTTGTCAAAACCGCTTTGAGAAGGCGTGCGCGCATCTGTTGCCCCATCGCGACTCCTGCCTGAACCGCTCGTCCCGCGAACTCTCGTGAATTCCCGAGTCGCGACCTCTTTGAGTATCTCCCAAGTCAATCATGTTCAACAACTTAGTTTTGGCCCGGCGCTTGCCATTAGCAATAGTGAGCGATGGCGACAATCCAAGGAGATCAAGAATGCCCAAGACCTTAAATAACACGTGGACGATGCCAGCGGCTCGCCGTGCGCTTTTAGTTCTCACTTTCCTGACTGCCGCATGCTCCGCGCAGACGGCGACGAATTCTAGCTGGGCCGTACTGGAAGCGGGTCTGGGACAGAAGAGCAGCACCCAGAGGCTCGGGGCGACCAGGGTCCTCGGCCTTATCCCCGACGATCCTCATGCCGTTGAGCTCGCCGAGGCGGCTCTGAAAGACAAGAACAGCTCGGTCCGTACAGCGGCTGCGACCTCGCTGGGCCAGATGAACGCAACCGGGGCGAACGCCAGCCTGAAAGAAGCTCTCAACGACAAGAACCTGTCAGTTGTGATGGCGGCCGCCCACGCGCTCCGGTTGCTGAATGACCCGGCCTGCTACGACATCTACTACGAGGTTTACACCGGTGAACGCAAAAACAATTCAGGAATGATCGCGCAGGAGATGCAGATCATTCACAACCCGAAGCAGCTGGCACAAATGGGATTAAGCGAAGGAATCGGTTACGTCCCGTTCGCCGGCATTCCATGGGAAGCCCTGCAGACCATTATGAAAGATCGCAAGAGCGGCACGGCTGCCAGGGCTGCTTTGATCGCTGCTCTCGCAACCGATCCCGAGAGGCGTACGGGCAAGTTACTGGTAATCACCAGCCAGAACAAGAACTGGGTGCTTCGCGTTGCCGCGTTGGAAGCCACCGCGAAACGCGGTGACTCCGCTCTCCTGCAGGGAATCGAACCCAGGCTTTCCGACTCCCGGCGTGAAGTGAGATTTGCAGCGGCCGCGACCATCATTCATTTGGATGACGTTGCCAAGGCCCAGTCGGCAACCAGCACCAAGATTGCCCAGGCAATGCTGAGGGTAAGCTCGGCAGAAATACAGCCAACAACCACGGCGACAGAAGCCACCAAGTGAGCCATGACAGAAAGGCATGAAAATGTTCACCCTGATTCGACAACTCGTCCGCCCGTATCGCGGAAGGCTCTTCATCATTCTGATCGCCATGATCGTTGAGACCACGATGAGCTTGGCGACTCCCTGGCCGCTGAAGGTCATTATCGACAACGTTGCCGGTGGTCATCGCCTGCCCTTGTGGCTGCGGGATATGCTGGGGGCTGCGCTCGGGAATGAGAGCAAGATGCACATCGCACTGCTGGCAGGGATCGCGGTAGTTCTCCTTGCTGCTATCGGTGCCATCGCCGGCTATATCGACGGCTACTTCACGGAGAGCGCTGGCCAGTACGTTGCCCATGATCTCCGGGTGCGGACGTTTCATCATCTTCAGCGGCTGTCGCTCGGCTATTACGATACGCATCAGATTGGCAACCTGCTGAGCACCATTACGACCGACGTCCAGACGATCCAGAATTTCGCGTCGTCCTCGATGCTTGGCATCCTGGTCGACACGCTGACGCTGGTGAGCATGCTCGCGCTCATGTTCTGCTTGAATTGGCGGTTCACTCTCGTTGTTCTAGGGGTCACGCCGTTTCTGCTCTTCTTCGTGTTCCGCTTCAAGAAGGCCATAAAAAAAGCGACGCACGCGGTCCGCAACGAGCAGGCCAACATTGTCACCGTGGTTCAGCAAGCGCTGGAGTCGATGCCGGTGATCAAGGCGTTCGACGGTCAAAAAACCGAGGAGGATCAACTGATCAATGTAAGCGGCGCCACTGTAAGGGCGGCGCTGGCGGCGCGGCGCATCAAGTCTCTGCTGGCGCCGATGGTATCGGCCACGGTGGCACTCTGCACGGCCGTTGTCATGTGGCAGGGGTCGTATCTGATTCTTGCGGGAGGCATGACCATTGGCGCCCTCACTGTCTATCTCTCCTATCTCACAAAGTTTTTCAAGCCGGTGAAGGATCTGGCTACGACGACCAACGCCATCGCTCAGGCGGCTGTTGGAGTGGAACGCATCCGCATGGTTCTTGAGGCTGATGCCATCATCCCCGAGTGCGAAGATGCCATCGAACCGCGGAACATCAAGGGCGAGATCATCTTCCAGAACGTGGCCTTCGCTTATCCCGACAATCCATCGGTGCTGAAAGATGTTAGCTTCTTCGTCAAGCCGGGACAGCGAGTGGGGATCGTAGGGCCGACCGGCGGCGGAAAGTCTACGATCGTCAGCCTGATTCCGCGTTTCTACGACGTCATTGCGGGGAAGGTGACCATCGACGGGCATGACGTGCGCGAGTACAAACTGCATCCCCTACGTGATCACATCGGCTATGTCCTGCAGGATACGGTGCTGTTTCACGGGACTATTCTCGAGAACATCGCGTTCGGCCGGCCGAGTGCCACTCACGCGGAGGTCGTCGAAGCCGCTCGCTTGGCCAATGCTCACGAATTCGTCGCCCGCATGCCGCACGGCTACGACACGATGGTGGGCGAGCGCGGCCTGACTCTGTCCGGAGGCCAGCGGCAGCGCATCGGCATCGCCCGTGTGGTTGTGCGCAACAATCCCATCCTCCTTCTGGACGAGCCCACCGCTGCTCTCGATGCCGAATCGGAGAGAGTGGTGATGGACGCGTTGGAGCGGCTCATGAAGGGACGCACGGTTATAACCATCGCGCACCGCCTGGCGACGATTCGCGATGCTGATCAGATTGTCGTGATTGCAGCAGGCGTGGTCGCTGAAAACGGCACGCACCAACAGTTAGTCGCCCGGAACGGCATTTACGCGGCGTTGTACCGCACGCAGTTCGAGAACGAAACGTACAAAATCGACTCACGGTTGAGCCTCGTTCCACAGGCAACGCTTGCATAAAAAGGAGAAAACACGATGTCGCGATATCTGATAGCTTTCCCCGATGATTCGGTGCGACCCATTCTCGACGCGATCGATGCTGCCTCAGCTTCTGTGCGTGTCAAGATGTTCGTCTTTTCCGACTCGCGCATTTTGGGGTCGGTGATCAAAGCACACCACCGCGGCGTGCAGGTGCGCATCATGCTGAATCCGACGCGGCGCAACGGTCAGGCGGAGAACCAGCAAACGCGCAAACTGATCGAAAACGCCGGTATCGAAGTCATCGACAGCGCGCCGGATTTTGAAGTGACCCATGAAAAATCCATGGTGGTCGATGAGAAATCGGCCTGGATTATGTCGCTCAACTGGGAAACGGAGAATCTGACCGGAACCCGCGACTATGCCGTCGTGACTTCGCATGCGCACGAAGTGCGGGAGATCGTCGAGTGTTTCGAGGCGGACTGGGCGCGGAAGCCGTTCTATCCCGGCGACCACTCGCACATGATCTGGTGTGTAGGAAATGCGCGGCAACGGCTCTCGCAATTTATCGACGAAGCTAAGCACTCGCTCTGGGTGCAGAACGAGCGCTATCAGGATCCGCTGATTATTGAGCACCTCGTACGCGCCAGCCGCCGCGGGGTCAAGGTGCACATCATGGCCCGCCCACCGCATACGCTAAAGGAAGAAAAGCTTATCGAAGGAGTCGCCGGCTTGCGCATCCTCGACGATGTCGGGGTAAAGGTCCACAAGGTGCACGGCCTGAAACTTCACGCCAAGTTAATGTATGCGGACGGGGCCCGCGCCATCGTCGGCTCGATCAACTTAGCCCCCGGTAGCTTCAACAGCCGGCGCGAGCTGGCCATCGAAGTCCGCGACGAGGTTGTTGTCGAGCGCATTCGCAAGCTGGTCCATCACGACTGGAAGAACTCACGTGCGATGGACCTGTCCGATGAGGGGTTGATAGCTGACATGGGCGAAAGGGGCCGCGAGATCGTTTCTGCGGTATAGAGAAAATGCCGTGCAAGTCACGGTGAACTTGCGCCAAATTGGCACCGCGGTTGAGCATCACTTGACAGTTATGAAATCCAAAGAAATTAAGGTGTGGAGCATTGATGTGGAAAGTCAGGCAAATAGAAGATGGGGTCGAATTGGTTTTGAGGCTGAGTGGTCGAGTACAAGAGAATTGTGCAGATGGTTGTCGAGACGCCGACTTACCTGGCGTTTGCGAACAAACTTTTTAGCGAGGAGGAGCGTGCGGACATCGTGGCACTGTTGCGGCTGACCCGGAATGTGGAGACGTGATCCGTGGAACGGCCGGATTTCGAAAAGTCCGGGTCACGCGCACAAGGAATGGGGAAAAGCGGCGGGGCTCGGGTTGTGTATATCTGGCGCAACGAGAGATTTCCGGTTTTCTGATCACGGTTTTTCCAAAGAATCAGAAAGAAAATCTGTCGATGGCAGAGCGAAACGCACTAGGAAAACCGGCCGACAGTATTTTCGAGGACCCACGGGAGGCAGCATGAAATTGGGATGGATACTGTCCTCGCCGAATCATTATGCAATGTTTGTTGCATTATAGCGACGAGACGAGGCAACTTCACGCACGTGCTGGGTCGGTTCTAGAGTCTGGCAACCCAAGTCGCGAGGGTGCAATGATAAAGCTTGAATCAGATTTACATCTTGTACCAGCGCAATCCATGCCTTTCTTCTCTGTCTGCCGCCCGCAAGAGTGAGAGAGTCCGAGAGCGTCGCTGGTTGGCGCATGCCACCAGCAATGCGTTGATCACCGTCATGGGCGCGGTGTAGGAAGCACCAAACGGGGGCGCCTCGATCGAGGCGATGTACACCTCGTCGCAAAACTGAGCGATCGGAGAGACATAAGTGTCGGTAACGCCGACACAGAATGCTCCCTTGGCATGCGCCTGCTGCAGCCCTTCAATCGTCTGTCTCAGACCCTTACGAAAGCTGATAGCGATAACGAGGTCTTTCTTAGTCGCGCTTCGGGAGAGATGCATGATTCTCCCCCACGACGTAGCACTCACGACGGGAAGAGACAGGATGGTCAAGTGGTGCTCAAGGTAGGCCGCAAGCGTTGCCGCCAAGTCGCCGGCGAAAATTAGAATTCGGGACGATTTGTAGAACCTGGCTGCGACCGCGGCCACCGCTTTTAAGTCGAGACTGTGGCGGAGACCATTGAGGTTAGCGAGATCGCGGTCCACGGAATCTCGTATCAGACTGATGATGCCACCATCGCGGGGAAAGCTGGCTTTCATGGCGTCAAGGGAAGTTGCCTTCGCGATCGAAAGGCCATGAAGGTAGCGCTGAAAATCGCGATACGCGGCAAAACCCATCTTCTGCGTGATGCGCACGACGGTTGCCGCATCAATTCCCAGACGTTCTCCCAGAGAGCGCGCACTGAGCAGGACGAAGTCCTGGGGGTTTTCCAGTACCGGCCGAATGATCTCTCGCCTCTTGCGGCTGAGATGCTCCGTATCAACCTGAACACTGATTGGGACTTTTCGATCTCTTCGCCGTGAGCCTCTCATAGCTACCGCAGAGCATCGCCGAGCGGAGGCGGCTTCGTCAAGACTGTTTGCAGCTATTTCTCGTTTGCCATCGGACTGGTCGCAACAAACGTTGCAATAAGGAGATTTTGCCTTGACAGTGCTATCTGACGGTTAATAAAGTGGAGTCGAATTTCAGTAAGCCCAAAACAAACACGAGGGGAATGCTACTCAGAGCGATAAAGGCGGAGTACGCAATTCCGCTCTGGAGTGGGTTTTCCAAGGGGTGTGCGAATGAGGTCCCGGACTGCTGTCAGGCTGTTATTTGCCATTTTCGCTAATATTGCCGTGCTTTTCGCGCAGACCTACCAGGGCCGAATTCTGGGCACAGTCACCGATTCATCCGGGGCAGTCGTGGCTGATGCGAAAATCACAATCACCAACATCGCAACAAATGTTTCCCGCAGCATAATCACGAATCACGCCGGAGAATATGTTGCCCCCAACCTCGATCCCGGCACGTACGCCGTAGCGGCGGAAGCGCCAGGCTTCAAGAAGACAGAAAGCAATTCGGTGATTCTCGAAGTCTCTCGCGATGTGCAGGTGAATTTGCAGCTTCAACCAGGAGCACTGAACCAGACGGTCGAAGTGTCCGCTGAAGGAACATTGGTCGATACGACGGACAGCACGCTCAATGGGGTGGTGGAGAATAAGGCGATCAACGAATTGCCGCTCGAGGGCCGTGACTTTCAAAACCTATTGCCGCTTCATCCCGGCGTACAGCGAACGCCAGGAGGTGGGTTCCAGTCCATCGCCTCCAACGGCAATCGTCCGGACGAAAACAACTTTTTTATTGACGGCGCAACCGACAACGACGTGTATTACGGCGAATCCGTAGTGAACGAGGCGGGAATTCAAGGCACGCCCGCCAGCTTTCTTCCCCTCGACGCGATCCAGGAATTCAATACGCAGGAGAGTCCCTCGGCGGAATATGGCGACAAACCGGGCGTGGTCATGAACCTGGGGCTCAAGTCCGGCACCAACGATATTCACGGAAGCGCTTATTATTTTGGCCGCAACAGTGCGCTCGATGCCCGCAATTATTTCGATCCTGCGCCCCAACCGGTGGCTGCCCTCATCATGCACGAATTCGGTGTGTCGATTGGCGGCCCAATCAAGAAGGACAAGTGGTTCTATTTCGTGAATTATGAAGGTATTCGTGACAAGGTAGGAAATCCCGGCGTCTACGATAGCCCGGTCACCGTGTCGCTCGCGAGCCAACTGGGTGGAATCGCGGATTCTCAGGGCAACCCGCTCTCGGCCACATATAGCCTTCCGGATGCCATTGCCTATTGCACCCAGGGCATCAACGGACCGTGCACGCCAAATCCTCTGAGTATGGCGTTGTCGAAGCTGTTCCTGCCCAATCCTGGTTTCGCTCTCAAGCAATCTGACCCGGCGGCAATTGATTTCGATTTCAATAACACCAACCGGGGCGATAACCTGGTCGCAAAAACCGATTACCACCTCAACGATCACCACGTGCTGAGCGCCCGATATTTCTACAGCAACAGCGATCTGGTAGAGATGGACACGATTCCTATTCGTCCCGAGTGGCTCTCAACGACCAGCCCTATCACTCAGGTTTTCGGCGTGAATTGGGTTTGGACTCCCAACTCAACCTGGGTTAACGAAGCGCGATACAGCTTCGACAGCTTCAGCGAAGCCATCTTCCCGCTGGATCACAACGTCAATCCCACATCCTACGGAATTGACACCGGCGTTACCGATCCACGCTCTTTGGTTTCCCTCGCATCAATCCGGGAACCGATGAATTCGATTATATGGGCGGCAACTCCGGCTGGCCATTAGAGACCACACCCAGTAAAACCCAAAACTGGTCCGACACCGTTTCATATACGGCCGGCAAACACACGCTGCGTTTCGGTGGGCAATTCATGTACGGAGACGTGGATTACTTTCGCGCCACCGAGGGACGTGGACGCGTGGATTTCAGCGATCTTACCGACTTCGTTGCGGGAACACCGCATCGCTGGGAGCGCCTTTACGGCGACCCGCAGCGCAATGTGAATATGAAGTCATTTGGCCTGTTCGTTCAGGATGGCTACCGGGCAACGAGGAAGTTGACGCTGAATTTTGGCCTGCGCTACGGAGTAACATTTCCCATCAAAGATTCGCGTAATCTGCTTGCCAACTATGTGCCCACTTTATCCGATGGAAAGCCGGGAGGTGTTGTGCAAGTGGGCGACGGCATTAGTTCTCCATACCCCACGCGATACAACAACGTTTCTCCGAGGCTCGGTTTTGCCTACGATGTGTTCGGCACCGGCAAAACTGTGGTCCGTGGTGGCGGGGGCATCATTTTTGTGCAGCCCTCGATTCGCACTTTCATGTTCAGCGGTGGCGGTCTGAACCTGAATCCCACCACCGCTGCACTCGGCGTCACTCCGGGAAACGGTTCGATCAATGCGTTTCTCGTCGACTCAACCGATGTCAGCCAAATCAACTGGGGCGCCGGACCTGGACCTGTATTTCCTTCTTCTACGACCGAGGGCTGCAGTGTCGGAAGCCAGTGCAATGTCTTCGCCACCACCCCAAATCTAAAAACACCTTACGTGGAAAACTGGAACCTCAATATTCAGCAGGCAATTTCGTCGTCCGCGATGCTGCAGGTCGCGTATGTCGGAAATCATGGAGTCGACCTGTACAGCGTTCGGGATATCAATCAGGTAAATCCGAATTCATCGCTGGAAAGCCCCGCGAACTGCGACCACTGTGAATCTGAAGGCCGGCCACTCAACGCTAACTGTTCCGTAGCGCAGGGTGGGTTAGGCTTAGGCGGACCGTGCTTTCCTTACATGGGATTTCTCGATCAGCTCGGCAATCTGGGAAACTCGATCTATCACTCGCTGCAAGTTACTTTCACCAAGCGCTATTCGCATGGTCTATATTTTCTGGCGGGATACACGTATGCTCACGCCATTGATACGTCGACCAGCAATACGCCTTCAAACACTCCTCAGAATAGTCTTGACTATGCGGCCGAACGCGGCAATTCTGACTTCGACATTCGCCATCGCTTGACGCTCTCGCTTTCTTACGATTTACCGTCGAAAAAATCTCCTTTGCAGATGTTGCAAGGCTGGCAGGTAGCCAGCATTGTGACGCTCGAAGGCAGCGAGCCTTACACTCTTTACGATTATGGCGACGATGTGAGCCTTACAGGCGAATTCGAGGATCGATGGAATATTTCCGGAACGCCGGGAAACATCCATTGGTCGCCGACCACGCCGATTAACTACATCCAACCTACGGAGTTTAATACTGATGCCAATCAGAACGTGATCAGCGGCATCACACCCCAGGCGCAGCAATGCGTGGTTGCCGCCACGGCGGCGGGCGGTCAGGCGGCTGCGAACCAACTCAATGGAAACCCTAACTTCGCCAATCTTGCGGGATTTCCCAGCACCGGCGGTGGATGTTATGTCTCCGGAAATACCACGCTGACTGCCCCGGCTCCGGAAAATTTCGGCAATTCGGGACGGAACATTTTTCGCGGTCCCGCTTTCCGCGAATGGGATTTCTCGATTGCCAAGATCTGGAAGTTCCATGACCGCGTGAAAATGCAATTCCGCGGCGAATTCTTCAACATTTTGAATCACCCGAACTTCGACGTCTTCTCGTTGAATAACGATCTCTCCGTGCCCAGTGCGGTTGGGACGGCCATCTTCACCCCCGATCTCGGTTCCGCTTCGAATCCGGTGCTCGGCACAGGCGGCTCCCGTCACATTCAGCTGGGAGCGAAAGTGATCTGGTAGAAAGAGGTTCAGATTCGTCCGGAGATAAATGAAGCGATTTCGTCTTTTATTTTGCAAGTTGCCAATTGCGCTGCTGATCGAGATATCACTGCTGCTGTGTTCTGCCTTGGCAGACAGCCCGCACTACAAATATTTTCGCGCGGGGAACTCCGCAGACGCGCGAACGAAAACTGAAGGTGGCTTTGCCCTGCTGGGTGGAGGCAAAGACATCGACCGAGCTTTTAAGTGGATGTGCGAGCGTTCCGGCGGCGGCGATTTTCTTGTGCTCCGCGCGAGGGGAGACGATGCGTACAACCCGTATATTCAGGGTCTCTGTCACGTCAACTCGGTATCGACGCTCGTAATCCCGGATCGCATGGCTGCCTCCGATCCGTTCGTGGCCACGACAATACGCAGAGCCGGGGCTGTATTCATTGCCGGCGGTGATCAGGCGAACTACATCAATTTCTGGATGGGAACGCCCGTGCAAGAAGCTCTGAATGAGGCCCTGTCGCGGAACATCCCGATCGGCGGAACCAGCGCCGGATTGGCCGTTCTAGGCGAGTTTGTGTACTCGGCGCAGGGCGATCTTCCGGATGAGCCAGATCTAAGCTCCTCCGAGACGCTGTCCAATCCTTTTGATCCGCGCGTCACAATTGTTCATCAGTTTCTGAACATTCCGCTTTTGAAGGATGTGATTACGGATACGCACTTTTTCGCACGCGACCGGATGGGCCGGACGCTGGTATTCATGGCGCGGATCTTGCAGGATGGCAGGGCTCGCCGAATTCGCGATATTGCGGTTGATCAAGGTGCTGGCGTGCTTCTCGATCCGGATGGGACCGCAACAGTCGTCGGCGACGGCTCGGCATATTTTCTGGAAGCCATTCGGAAACCGGAAATCTGCAAGGCGAATACTCCCCTGACCTTTCGCGCGATCGCGGTGCGGACCCTGCGGACGGAGGAACGATTCAATGTTCGTCGATGGTCGAGCGACCAGGGAGTAGCTTATATCCTCTCAGTAGAATCCGGGGCGATTCATTCGACTCTGCCCGGCGGCGCGGTCTATACGAACCAGGAATAAGGCGCAGAGGTTTTGCGCAAGAAATGAGTCTGAGTGGGAGCGGTCGAATGCGGAGTTCATCTGTTGCGGCTGTTGCTCTTTCCGTCTGCTTGGCTGCATCGCTCGTTGCGCAAACTCCGGCCAAGCGATCTTTATCCGTTGACGACATCTATCGCATGCAGGAAGTTGGTCACGCCCAGACCTCTCCTGACGGGAAATGGATCGCTTACACAGTTACGTCGATCGATCGCGAAGCCGACAAACGTGTCTCTTCTGTGTGGATGGTGAATTGGGAAGGCACACAGGACGGTCGGCAATCCGGAAGTACCCAGAAACGGGTTTCGCGGAAGTCAGCGAAGCGGTTTCGGGCAGTTTGTCGGCAACCCGGACACAATTGAGCCCGGCGGCGGACTGGCAATTAGAAGTTGGCGTGCGTTGACGGACATTTCAGTCGTTTGGCGTTATCAGGATCAATTCGTCATTGTCTCCTGGCCCGTCAAGCACCCTAATACGAGGTTGCCCCAATTGCACCGTTGGACAACGAGGTGGGCCGTTTATTTGATACCTCTGGCAAGAAGGCGGCGTGAAAGTCCCCTGTGTAGAATCACCGTCAGGCCGCGGACAGGGATAGACACGCGGTCAAAGATTCGGGAATAACAGCTCAGCTCACTCAAGTTTCGAGAAATGGGGTCCAGCACTTGCACAAATTCGGATCGCGCCTAGCATGTCGTGTTGTTATATGTGCTACTCTTTCGCTCACTTCATTGTTGCTCGCCCTTTCGGTCTCTGCCCAGTCGGTTCCGCAGGAACTCATCAACGGACTCAGATGGCGCCTGATTGGGCCCTTCCGCGGCGGACGCGCCGTCGCGGTCGCCGGCGTTCCAGACGATTCGACAACTTTTTATTTTGGCTCGGCCAATGGCGGGATCTGGAAAACAACGGATGCCGGAGCTGTCTGGAAACCGATTTTTGACGGCCAGCCAGTGGCCTCGATTGGTGCACTGGCTGTGGCTCCCTCCGATCCTAAGACGATTTATGCCGGAACCGGCGAGTCTGACATTCGAGAGGATCTCTCGTCGGGCAACGGCGTGTACAAATCCAGCGACGCTGGGACTACGTGGCATCACATGGGTCTGGAAGATACGCGCCAGATCAGCCGCATCGTAGTTGACCCGCAAAACGCGAATGTCGTTTACGTGGGCGCTCTAGGACACGCGTTCGGTGCGAACGATCAGCGCGGAGTCTATAAATCCATCGATGGTGGAGAGCGTTGGACGCGGATTCTAGATTTGGGAGCCGAGATCGGCATTTCGGATCTAGTCATGTGCTCCTCCGACCCGCAACTCTTGTTTGCGGGCGCGTGGCATGTGCGGCGTCCGCCCTGGAGTGCCTATGCTCCAATCGATGGAGCCGGCAGCGGCCTTTACCGCTCACAGGACGCCGGCAAGACGTGGGCTCGTCTCGACGGAAACGGCCTGCCACAAGGTGATTGGGGGCGCGTAGGAGTTGATGTTGCGCCGGACGGCAAGCGCGTCTATGCGCTCATCGTCCTGCAGTTGTCGTCCCAGACTCCGGCCCAAGACCGAAGATCTGGCCTCTATCGCTCTGACGATGGAGGCAACACTTGGATCCTCGCCAACTCCGCTCCTCCTCTTACCAGCCGGGGGTGGTATTTCAATCGCATCACGATTGATCCAAACAACCCCGATGTGATCTATATGCCGAATGTTGCCCTTTACCGATCTGAAGACGGAGGAAAGACCGTCTCGGTGTTGCGTGGAGCACCTGGCGGGGATGATTATCACCAGCTTTGGGTCGATCCGAAAAACTCCGCAAGCATGGTTCTCGGAACAGACCAGGGAACCACCATCAGCCTTAATCGCGGCCAAACCTGGAGCAGTTGGTATAACCAGCCCACGGCGCAGCTTTACCACGTGACGACCGACAACCAGTTTCCTTATACCGTCTACGGCGCGCAGCAGGATAGTGGCAGCGCGGCGGTTCTAAGCCGTACCGATCACGGTGAGATTACGGCACGGGACTGGTTTCTTCCCGGTGGCAGCGAAAGCGGATATCTAGTGGTTGATCCGAAAGATCCCAACATTATTTATGTAAGCGGGACTTACGGTTCCGTGGCTCGCTTCAACCGAAGCACCGGCCTCAGCCAGGACATTACTCCATGGCCCGCCATGGCGTTTGATGTTGAGATCAATCAACGCAAGTATCGCGATCCCTGGACGCCTGTCCTGGTTCGTTCCCCGGCCGACCCGGCAAAACTCTATCTCGGAACGCAGTATGTGATGACGACCGTCGACGGTGGCCTGCACTGGCAGGCCATCAGCCCCGATCTGACTGGATCGACTGGTGAGAAAACGCCGGCTTCGGCAACACAAGTTCCTCCAACTCTTGAGAACGCCAGGCGCGAAGGCTACGGTGTGGTATTTACGATTGCACTTTCGCCGCTCAATCGCGATTTGGTCTGGGCGGGAAGTGACACCGGATTGATTCACGTGACTCGCGATGGCGGAAAAAACTGGAAAGACGTTACGCCTCCAGGATTGACCGCCTGGAGCCAGATATCACTGATCGAGGCTTCACATTTCGATCCCGCAGTTGCTTATGCCGCGGTCAATCGCAGCCGCATCGACGATCAGACACCTAATCTATATCGTACCCGTGACTACGGGGCTAGCTGGCAATTGATCACGAACGGCATCGTCGCTCCCGCATTCTTGCGCAGTGTGCGGGAAGACCCCCAGACCAAGGGCCTTCTCTTCGCCGGAACCGAATTCGGCGTCTACGCATCGTTTGACGATGGCAATCACTGGCAGTCTTTGCAATTCAATCTGCCGCTGACCGGAGTTCGTGATCTCACTGTCCACGGCGATGACCTGGTCGTTGCCACCTACGGGCGCTCCTTCTGGATACTCGACAACATCACCCCACTTCGCCAGGTGCGGATGTTAGCTGCAAATAAGAAGGGAATGCCGTGGCTGTACCATCCGGCTACCGCAATTCGTGTGGATAACGACTCGTTTCCCGGCACGCCTCTGCCTCCGGAAGAACCAGCGGCCCAGAATCCGCCGAACGGCGCGATGATTGACTATTTCCTTCCATCTCAGGCGCGCGATGTTCAGCTGGAGGTTTTGGATGCGCAACAGAATCTCGTCCGACGGTTTTCTTCTGAAGGTCATTCTGTAGAAGAGCGGATCCCGACGAAGTACCTACCGCTTCCCGTCGCCGAGCGCTGGTTCGCCAAACCGGAAGTCATCGACAAAACTCCCGGCATGCACCGCTTCGTCTGGGACCTTACCTGGGGCAGTTCGGGAGGCCCGACCGAGGATGAAGACGCCGACTACCACCGTCCAAAGGGGCCAAAGGCAGTGCCAGGAATCTACCAGGTCAGACTGACAGTCGATGGAGAGGTTCAAAGCGAGTCGCTGACCGTCGTCATGGATCCGCGCTCGCCCGCGACTTCCGAAGTGCTGGCGCAGCAACTGCAACTGGGACGACAAATATTTGCCGAGACCATGGACGCGCGGCGTGCCTTGGTCGAAATCGACTCGGTTCAGAAACAGCTTGCGGACATTCAAAGGAAGCTGGGACAGGAAAAACCGGACGCCCAAAATGCATCAGTTGTTTCAGCGCTCACGGGTGCTCAATCAGCAATCGCCAAGCTTGTCATCAATAAGGAGCACGCGGCCGCACAGCCCCCCGGGCTGCAGGATGCTTACACCGGTCTGGCCTCTGCCCTACGAGTAGTCGAAAGCGGGGATCGTGCCGTGCCCTCGCAAGCGATTGCGGTTTACAAAGAATCGAGCCAACAGGCGAAGACCTGCATCGCGGAGTGGAACCAGTTCAAGCAAAGGCAGTTGGCGCAACTCAACCAACAACTGGGTAAAGCGAACCTCGCTCCCATCGCGATTGCCGAGATTGAGAGGGAGATCGAATTCCTGATGTCGCGTTAGACGGCGGAGGAAACGCTTCCGACCGCTCCAGTACCGCCCACCACCGGCAGGATTGTCGGCCAACCGGAGACTGACCAGAAACGGGCTTCTGGGAAATTGCCCGCAACAAATCCCCGATTCTGAACGAATGGTCAGCCAACGATCAGTTGTCGGCGTCGCCGGTCGTGCAACCAGTGCGAGTGGCTTGTGGAAAATGCAGCTCTCTCCGCCACCTCTTGATAAGACTCGAGTTCCAATAGATACCGGTATCATTGCGAGGTCTCAACGTATTTGTTGTTGTGGATCTTTAAGTTAATCGGCACCTCGCTAGTGACTAAGCACAAGCAGCTTCATGAAAACTGGTGGTTATCCCACGCATCGGTGCAATCTCCTGGGTGGACTGAAGTCGGTAGTCAGCCAGAAGGTCGAATAGGTCCCGGGCTTTATAGTTTTCAGGAATGTTAGAAAACCCCTTCAAAACCTGACTGCTCCGACCCGTGCTAGCATTGGGTTCTCGCAACCCTACAGCGCATGTTAGAAATGTGTAGTTTTCTAGCCCTCGCCATCCGGGCCTTCTCGTCGATGAGTCTAATCGGGGATGTTAACGTCAACTGAGATTCGGTTCACGCGGAGTGATTGAGCTCGATCAGCCCGAACTAGGCCTGCCCGTTGCGATCAACGCTTTGGCTTTGGACGTGAGTCTCGGTTTTCGTGGGAGGTACCCCAGTCCGGGAAGATTTGAGCAATGGAATACGCAACGAAAGCAGGTTTTTGTCGTCGCCGTCGCTCTCGGAGAGTGAACATGATTGCAAGAAAAAATCCTGCTAAAGATCCGAGGAATGCTTCCGTAATTGAGAAGCCGTTGAACGATCGCAGCCCCTGGCCGGTCAGAATGAATCCGGTATATGCCATAACTACCGTCCAGAGAATCACGCGAACAACGAACATGGGGATCACCTATTCATGAGCAACTATTACCACAATTCGCCCTTGCGGAGTGAGCGTTTCTGCGATCTGAGCACTTCGCATTCCTGTCTACTTCCGGCGACCCCCGTTCAAAAGAGTAAAATGGCGATTTTCAAACAACCAAAGGCCTTAGCGCTCAATGACCGGAGTCGCCCCCGGACGGCGCGTGCGAGCGTTTGGGATCATCGTGGCGGGGAGGGGGATCTTCCTTAGGCTGAAGCCGCCGATGTTTTTGGCTCCGAGAATACAAGCCATTCCAGGGTTGAGAAGGTCAGATAAACCTTGGGCGTGTCCATCTTGGCCATGACGCTGCCAGTAATCTCTCGCAAAGCCGTCACCATGTCGTCGCTCAGAAAACAGAACCCGGTTTCATCTGCGGCAACTACCGTGCCGGGGAACGCCCGGCTGAAAAGAGAAACTTTCACGATCACGCGCTCGCCCACAAGCTTAGCTTTGAAAGGTGGGTCCGGCAGCGACATAGTTCCTCCGCAGAGATACTTCTCGCAATAGATTGCGGCCCGCACTTCGCAGGAACAAGCCCCATTCTGTATATGCCGTTACGGCGGTAATTAACCTGGTCTCGCCCGGGCGGGAAGACTTTGTAGTGGGTTGCGAACTGCCACGCCTCGATCGGCATGTTTTCGGCATGTTTAGGGATGCTGCGGAAATCCGTCCCGCGATGGCATAAGCCCGCTCGGCGTTGGCCACGTCAACGATCCAGTAGCCCAGCAGAAATTCTTTTGATTCGCGGAAAATATCGTCGGCGACGCGACACGCGATTGGACCGCACGGTTGCAATCAAAGTTTTGAACGCGCGACTCGTGGGAAGCACTGAGCCGCGCGCTTCGAACGGTGAGGTACGCAACGGCCGCGCCCTTGCAAGGGACTGATTACTCCCCTGTCTCAGCGGCGATGATCGGCTGCCAAATCCGGCAGAAGTGTTCCAGTCTGAAGTTAAAAAAAGGATTCGGAACCCTCGGCCCGGGTACAACCCGTTGGACCGGTCCGAACAAGTTGAACGGCAGCCAAAATGAGACGTGCCGCGGCAGGTTTGGGTTCCCAGTGTTTACGAAGTTCCCCCAGTAGGTCTTCATCTCGCTGGCCAGTTGCTGCTCGTCTGTATTGAGCGGTGTACCGAAATTGAACAGAAACTGCAGTTCCGCAGCATGTTCCGAAGCACTCGGAAAGCCGTACACGTCGTTGGGCGACTCGACTGCCGTGCCGTAGCCCACCACGGGTGGTGCATTGGGATCATCGAACTCATAACCGTAGACCGGCACGAAACGCGCGAGGTCAATATCGGAATCGGATCCGTTGCAGGCAAAAACCAGGTCGGTGAAGATCTGCGCGAGCGCCTCATCGGAACTGGGGGCATCGCCGGACAGGAAGGGATCCGGGAAATTCGCAAGTGGATACTCCTGCGCCAGCGCGGCGCCGAAGGCCGCCGTATTTTCGGCAGCCGGGAAGCCAATCAGGCCGAGGAACAAGTTGATCTCCTGCGGGTAAGTGCAGACCGCCGGTGTGCTGGATCCCTCCGCTTCGCAGAAGGTGTTTGGGTTGCTCAAGTCGAAATTCGCGGGACCACCGGCCGCCAGTATGTTGGGAAAGGTGCTGGCGAAGGGAAAATCGAGAGGCTCGAAGAGCCTGCCCTCATTGGCGTTTGTCCCCTGAAGAACAGGGACGCGAATGAATTCGCCTGTCGAAAACGCCTGCTGCAGTCCGCTCGGCAGGATTTTCGTACCGAAGTCGGGGGAGATGCCGTTGGCTCCGAACACTTTGCCCTGAGCGGCGAGGATGCCCGCGACCGAGGCCGCGCGCAGACAGGCCGCGTCATTGGGCTGCGTGCAGCCCAAAAGCGCGTCGAAGCCGGCGCCAAAGATTGCTCCATAGACGCTCTCCGACGGTACGTCGTGTAGCATATACGCGCCGCTCTCGATGATCGCACCGCGAAAGAGACCAATCGCAGTCGCAGTTGAGGCCAGATTGCTCGAGACACTGAGACCACCGGCGGATTCGCCCCCGACGGTTACCTTCCTTGCATCGCCGCCGAAACCAGCAATGTTGCGCCGCACCCATTGCAGGGCGAATTGCTGATCCATCAGTCCGTAGTTGCCGGCATCGCCAACGTTCTGGAAAAAGCTTGAAGCTTGGGCGAGCAATCCAGGCTCGACCAGCCAGCCCAGCGCACCCAGGCGGTAGTTGATCGTCACCACGATGACGTCGTTCTCCGCCACCATCACCGAGGGATCGTAGTCCGCACCCGTTCCCGTAACCAGCGCCCCACCGTGGATCCAAACAAAGGTCGGCAGCTTCGAATGCAGCGTGGCCGTTGCGGGCACGTAAACATTAAGGAAGAGGCAATCCTCGGACTGCGGCAGAGGCGCGGTGCTGGCAGCCTGCGGACAGGCCGGTCCGGGTAGATCGGCCAAGATGGTGCCCGTGGGTGGAGTCGGCCATTGTGGCGGTGTCCAGCGCGCAGCGCCTTCGGGTGCCGCCGCGTAGCGGATACCAAAGAAGACATCGACCGCAGCAGGATCGCTCGGCGACGGCACGCCCGTGAATGTTCCCGTGTCGGTGGCGACGGTCTGAGCCGAAGCGGTTGCAAAGGCGGCAGCAAGAAAAAGCACCGCCAGGGCGAAAAGTCTCTTACGGTCAGGGGCAGCATTGCTCAACATGGAGATACTCCTTTCTGGTCTGGAAAGCGATGTCAACATGGGCATCGTCGCCTTCAGATTCTCGTCGCGCTTTAAGGACGTCGGATGTTCTTAAGTAAGCGGCGCGAGCGTATCTGACTTCTCGAAATTCATCAAATGAATTGTTTGGATGGAGATGAATGCTCGCTGAGAATTGTGGCCGAGTCATGAGCAACCCGGAAGTAATCGCGCCAGATTGGTCCTGAACGCGCTTCTGGGAAGTTGAGTGGCCTCAAGTCCAATGTAGATTTAAGTTCGCGGCGCGACAGTCTCAACGACCGCTGTTCTTCCATGCTCTGCCGGCAAGCAGGCTCGGACACTAAGATAGATATCCCGCTATCTGGCTTCTGGAGGATACTGCACTCTACTCTGGCATTTGATTCCAGAGGACTTAGACGAGAGATTGGTATCAGGGCAATGGTATCAGGCCTCATTACATGACCGGAATCAGGCCGTGCAACTTCCCAGAAGCCGACTTGAACTAAGCCGCTTTGCGGCAGACGCGTTCGCGTGTTGCTGATCCAACCGTCGAGGTGATCTGAGCTAGGTTGTCGCAGAGGAGGAAATCTCTGTGACACATTTACGCCAGATCATGCTGGAGGAGTTGCGACGCCGTAACTTCGCCACGACCACGATTGAGTCATGTATCCACGGGGTTGAGCACTTCAGCCAGTACTTCCATCGTCCGCCCGATCAGCTCGGTCCCGAACACATCCGCCAGTACTAGGCGATGCTTTTCACGGAGTTGAAACTCAGCCCGAACACCGTGATCGTGCGCTTGGCCGCCTTACGCTTCTCCTAGATTCACGTGTTAGAGAGAAACTGGAGCATTGCGGAGACGCCTTACCCGAAGAAGGTGCTGCACTTGCCGCACGTGCTGAGCCAGGAAGAAGTCGCACGTCTGATCGAAGCGGCAGAGTTTCCCTTTCATCGCATCCTGCTGATGACGCCGTATGCCACCGGCGCACGTCGCGCAGAAGTGGCGCACCTGAAGATCAGCGATATCGACAGTCGGCGCATGGTCATTCATATTCGGGGCGGCAAGGGCCGCAATGTCATGCTCAGCCCGAAGCTGCTCGATGCTCTGCGCATCTACTGGCGCGGGCTGAAACGCAAGCCCACCGATTGGCTGTTTCCCGGCAACCGATCGCATACGGCGAGTCAACCGGTCTCCACCAAGGTTCTGGAACGCCTGTCAGCAGGCCGCCGAACGCGCCGGTCTTGAGCACAAGCGGATCCATCCCCACGCTCTGGGCAACTGCTTTGCCACGCATCTGCTCGAAGCCGGTGCTGACCTGAGAACCATTCAGATGCTGCTGGGGCATCGCGATCTGGAGGAAACGACGATCTATCTGCATTTGTTCCGGCGCCATCTCAGTGCCACCGGCAGTCCGCTGGATACACTCACGATCCGAGGAGAAGGAGAACAGACGCAGAACGCATGAACCGGCCGCCTCTGGAGGTGGCCGACGTCGTTCGCTGTGCAGGACAGTCCTTCATTGAACGCAGTCGCAAGTGGATTAACGGCCAACACGAAAAGGTGTTGCTTGCCATCACACGCTGCCGTACCGCAGCGCTGGGTGGACATCGCGATCAGTGCACAGATTGCGGACATACTGCCATCTCGTAGAACTCGTGTCGTAACCGGCATTGTCCCCGATGCCAAGGCAACGCCCGCTGCAGGCGCGGGAACGGGAGTTGCTGCCCACCCGCTACGTGCACGTTGTCTTCACGCTGCCGCGGGAACTAGCGCCGCTCGCGCTGCAGAACAAACGGGTGATCTACAACTTACTCTTTCACACCAGCTGCCACTCTGCTGGAGATCGCTCGCGATCCCCGTCTCGGAACGGACAACTCCTCTTTGCTGCCATAGTTTCTTGGATAAATCCAGATCAACGCACAAGCTCGCGATTTGCCGGCTATTCGGAAGCTAAAATCCATTGGAAGAGTTGGCTGCCCCCCAGGGATTCGAACCCCGATATGCTGATCCAGAGTCAGCTGTCCTGCCGTTGAACGAGGGGGCAGTGGTGAGAGATGGCTTAGCGCCGGCTCATCCTGATTTTATGGGTCATGGTGAGGGCCGTCAATGCTTCCGGCGCTCCGTATAATCAAGGCTTGCGCTGAAGGCAGCCGCGGAGAAGACATGTCAACAATATTCGAGAATACATCTGCGCCAAGCGCGGACTACGCTGAAGTTGCACGCCAGCCGCTGGAGGCGGAGCGCTGTGCTCTGGTGGTGGTTGATATTCAGGAAAAACTGCTGCCGCCGATTTTTGAGAAGGAAGCACTGGTGCGCAATACCAAATTGTTGATTCGCGCCGCCGAGGTGCTGAAGATTCCCGCTTTGGCGACAACGCAATATTCGCGCGGGTTGGGGAGCACCGTGGCGGAGATCGCTGCCCTGCTGCCGGAGGCAAACGCAATCGATAAAGACAAGTTCTCGTGTTTTGGAAGCGATGCGTTCTGCGCGACGCTGAAGCGCTTGCCGGGGAACCGCAATACGCTTCTGTTGTGCGGAATGGAGAGCCACATCTGCGTGACGCAAACCGCGCTGGCGGCTCTGCGGGAAGGATACATGGTGCATGTGGCGTCGGATGCGGTCAGCTCGCGTATGGAGTGGAATTGGAAGATCGGCCTCGAGAGAATGCGATCCGCGGGCGCGGTGATTTCTTCGACTGAGATGATGATTTATGAACTGATGCGCTCTTCGGCTTCTCCGGCTTTTAAGCAGATGCTGCCGCATCTGAAGGGATAGGCTTTTCCTCAGGGGGGCTAAAGCCCGCGTCATTATTAGCGCCTGATGGCACTACTGAAGTCGTGCCCTTCCCAAACCCAGCCAAGGCAGCACTCCTTCGGTGATCCTCGCTTGTTTCAGGGCGCGCTCAAGGACCAAGTCGTGCTT
The DNA here is from genome assembly GCA_963766625.1 of uncultured Acidobacteriaceae bacterium. Classification (GTDB taxonomy): domain Bacteria; phylum Acidobacteriota; class Terriglobia; order Terriglobales; family Acidobacteriaceae; genus Sulfotelmatobacter. Next base: position 109,349 of record CAVYBF010000002.1, read on the forward strand.
CCCAAGCCAAACCCTGAAACGGCGTCTAGTCAGCTATCTCTATGCTGGGGGTTCTTCGGGCTTCTTCTTTACTCTTACCACTGTGATTTTGGCGAAGCCTTCCTCGAATGTGGGCGGCTTTAGTTTTGCAGCCATGCGGCGCATTACGTCGTCGGGGACTACGCGGTCGCGGCGATGGTGGCGCTCGATGCAGACCTCCAACGGAACGTCGAAGAAGACGGCGTGCACTTCGTATTGATAATCCCTGGCTAGTTTGATCCAGTGCTGGCGCTCCTGCGGGGTGAGGTTGGTGGCGTCTACGTAATTCATGGGACGGCGGGCGATCAGCCTGGCCTTCAGCATAGAGCGCAGGTTGGAGAAGATGAGATCCTGATAGCGCTGCTCGCGTACGTCATCGAAGAGCAGGGCGCGCATCATGTCGCTGGAGAGCGGAACAACATTGTGGCGTTTGAACCAGGAACTTTTGCCGGATCCGGGAAGGCCGATGGCGAGCACGACGATGCCTTTCGGCGGACGCGCGGCCGGCGCGGGTTGAGTTGTCCGAGGAACGGCGACGGCGGGAGTTGCGGCTTGGATCTTTGTTGCGGCCTGGATCTTTGATTGTGCGCGTTCTGACTCTGCGGGCTGGGGCTCGATGGCGTCAGAAGATTCTGGTTCGGATTCCACTGGCGTCAGAGGAACCGATCCTTTGACGGCGGCCGGAGCGAAAGCCTGGGCGACGGCTTGTTCGCGGCCACGAGGGCCGCGTCCGCGACCGCCGCGACGGCGACGACCGCGAGCGGCTTGCGCGGAAGAGCGTTGCGCGGAAGAGCCTGGGTCGGAAGAGCCTGGTTCGGTAGACCTTGGTTCGGAAGATCGGCGCGCGGGTGATTGGGCGGCCTCTTGACGCTGCGCTGACGGTTGCGGGGATGAGTCTGCCTCTGCATCGCGCGAGGATGGAGACTCCGAATCCTGAGGCTGAGCCGAAATTTCTGATTCGTTGTTTTCCGTCTCGTCGGCTGAATCCGGTGGCGGCTCGGCGTCAAAATAGGCTGGCTGCAAGGGAGCCGGGGTCGGCTGGTCGGAGGGTTCTGCGGGCTTTTTTTTGCGACGCTGTAAGCGTTCGCGCATCCATTTGCGCATATGCACGCTTGTAACATAGATCGTGCGTGGGAGCAATCGGCGGTGTTGGGGTGGGCATGGGCGAATCTGGTGGGCGAATCTGGTAGGAAGCGGGTGGACACTGGTTTGGATCTGAGGACGACTCTGTAGTGGCGGTTCACACCAGGATCCCTGCTCGCCAAAAAGACGGCCGCCAAAAGATGACGGCTTGGGACGACAATTTAATCAAAGATTCCGAAGACGATCCCTATGTCGAGAGAAGTGCCAGCTGCGATTCATAATCAGAAATATATTTCTCTCACTACCTTTCGCAAGAACGGCGCGGGCGTGGCGACGCCAGTGTGGTTTGGAGAGGACGGCGACGAGCTTTACGTGATGACACGCAGCGACATGGGCAAGACGAAGCGGATTCGGAATAATCCCGGGGTCCGGGTTGCGCCGTGCACGATACGTGGGAAAATCACTGGGCCGGAGTTCGCAGCTATCGCACGCATTTTGCCGCCGCAGGAACAGGCTCACGCGCGGCAGACAGTTAATCGAAAATATTGGATGGCGCGGCTGCCGCTAGTGTGGCGCAGGACGGATACGTACATCGAGTTGAGTTTTTGAGATGCTCGCTCTGCCTTGGAATGCAGTTTGCCGCTGCTTCAAACTCAGCTGCTACCGATCTGGCAGGCGTGGGCGTTTGACTTACGCATAAGCTCGGTGGAGCGGGAGATTCTTCGCTCCGCCTGAAAAACGGCTGCGCTCAAAATGACGCCCAGGGTAAAAGAGCCAGCCAGACCGCTAGGTTTCGAATCATTTACGCGGCTTGCCCATCCTGCTACCATCATTTGTTCCCTTATACTTCGGGACGATTTCTGAGCGCATTCATAAGAATGGAGACAGACGATGGCAATCAAAGTTGGCATTAATGGTTTTGGACGGATTGGGCGCAATGTTCTGCGCACGGCGTTGAATGATCCTGAGCTGGAGTTTGTGGCGGTCAACGATTTGACTGATCCGAAGACGCTGGCTCACCTGCTGAAATACGATTCAATTCTGGGCAACCTGGACAATAAGATTACCGCCGGCGCCGACAGCATTTCGATTGATGGAAAGACGATCAGGGTTTTCAAGGAGAAAGATCCGGCGGCCCTGCCCTGGGAATCGGTGGGCGCGCAGGTCGTGATTGAATCGACCGGCAGGTTCACCGACGCGAACGAGGCCAAGAAACATTTGCGCGGACCCGTGAAGAAAGTGGTCATTACGGCTCCGGCGAAGAACGAAGACGTCACATTAGTTCTGGGGGTGAATCAGGAGAAGTACGACGCGGCGAAGCATCACATTATTTCGAACGCATCGTGCACCACCAATTGCCTGGCGCCGATCGCCAAGGTGGTGAATGACTCGTTCAAGATAATCAGCGGCACGATGACAACCATTCACTCCTATACCAACGACCAAGTGATACTCGATTTCCCGCATAAGGATTTGCGGCGGGCGAGGGCGGCAGCGATCAACATGATCCCCACTTCTACCGGGGCGGCGAAGGCGTTGAAGTTGGTCATACCCGATCTGGCTGGCAAGTTGGATGGTTTTGCCATGCGGGTGCCTACGCCCAATGTGTCGGTGGTCGATTTGGTGGCGTGGGTGGAAAAGAAGACTACTAAAGAAGAGGTAAATGCGGCACTGAAGAAAGCGTCGGAGAGCGGTCCACTGAAGGGCTATCTGGGATTTGAAGAAGGCGAACTGGTTTCCTCGGACTTCAAAGGCGACTCGCGATCGTCGATTGTGGATGCGCCCATGACCCTGGTGGTGGGCGGCAACTGCGTAAAGGTAATCTCCTGGTATGACAATGAATGGGGATACTCGTGCCGCGTGCGGGACCTGATTCACTACATCGCAGGTAAGGGTTTGTAAGGGCCTGCCGAACAGTTCGCAGAAGTTGCAGCCAAGTGCTGCGGCGAAGTGCTGCGCTCAAGTGTTACTTAAAGATCTCCGCGTAAAAGGAAGACCGGCCAAATGTCCAAGCTTTCCATCCGTGATTTGCCACTCAATGGCAACCGCATCTTCATGCGGGTTGACTTTAACGTTCCGCTCGACGATGGACGCGTCATGGACGACACGCGTATTCGCGAAACCCTGCCGTCGATCGAGTATGCCCTGCGGCATGGGGCGAGGCTGATTCTGGCTTCGCATCTGGGACGGCCGAAGGGCAAACCGAATCCAAAAATGAGTTTGAAGCCGGTGGCCGAGCGCCTGCGCATGGTGCTGGATAAAGAGCTGGCGCGCGGGGAAAACGTGGGCTTCTGTCCGGATTGCGTGGGGCCGGAAGCGGAAGAAGTAGCAACCCAATTGGAAAAAGGCCAGACGCTGCTGCTGGAGAATCTGCGGTTCCATGCCGAAGAAGAAGCCAACGATGGGGCATTCGCCAAACAGCTGGGAAGCCTGGCCGATTTTTACGTGAATGACGCATTTGGCACTGCGCACCGGGCGCACGCATCGACGGTGGGGATTACGAAGTTTGTGCCCAAGTCGGCGGCCGGGTTGCTGATGGAGAAAGAGTTGCAATATCTGGGCAAGGCGCTGGAGCATCCGGAAGCGCCCTTTGTAGCGATTCTGGGAGGGGCGAAAGTCAGCGACAAGATCGGCGTGATTCGCAATCTGATGAACAAAGTGGATTCGCTGATTATTGGTGGAGGGATGGCGTACACATTTCTCAAAGCGCAGGGGCAAGAAATCGGCAAATCGCTGCTTGAGGCAGACAAGGTAGAACTGGCTCGAGAGTTGATGGAGGAAGCTAAGCGGCACAATGTGCGCTTGCTGTTGCCGATCGATCATGTGGTGGCCACCAAGCCTGATCCGAATGCAGTGACACAGCAGATTGGCGAAGGCCAGCCGATCCCGGCGGATCGCGCGGGGCTGGATATTGGGCCGAAGACCATCGAACTTTTCTCGGAAGAAATTTCTCGAGCGCGAACCATTGTGTGGAACGGGCCGATGGGGGTGTTCGAGGTTCCGGGATTCTCGCGGGGAACGTTCCGGGTGGCCCATGCCGTGGCCGAAAACGCCGGAGCGATTTCGATTGTAGGCGGCGGAGATACGGTTTCCGCGGTGCATGCGGCTGACGTGGCGGATAAGATTACACACATTTCGACCGGCGGCGGAGCTTCGCTGGAATTCCTGGAAGGAAAGAAGCTGCCGGGAGTCGAAGCGCTGACGGAAAAGAAGTGATCGGCGTGCATACGGACCTGCGCGATTTTGCCATTCGGCTGGCACTGGAGAACGGGAAGTCTATCGAGTTTGCGGGTCCGGCGGACATTACCCAAGAGACCACGGATGCGATTGTGAATGCCGCCAATTCAACGCTGCTGGGCGGAGGCGGCGTGGATGGCGCGATTCACGATGCGGGCGGTCCTGCGATTCTGGCCGAGTGCAAGCAAATTGTGCGCACCATCGGAAGTTTGCCTGCAGGACAAGCCGTGATCACGGGCGGCGGGCGCCTGACGGCGAAGCATGTGATCCACACGGTGGGGCCGATCTATTCGGATGGACAGCGCGGTGAAGCGGAAAAGCTGGCGAGTTGCCATCGGGAATCGATTCGATTAGCTGATAAGCATGGGCTTGCTTCGATCGCCTTTCCAGCGATTTCGACGGGCGCGTATGGATATCCGATTTCAGAAGCAGCCCCCGTCGCAATCTCCACTGCATTCGAGTCACTTCGCGAAGCCAAACACTTGACCCAGGTTCGATTCGTTCTGTTCGACCTCTCTACATTGACAGCCTATGCGCGAGCGGCTGAGAAGTTCGCGGAGGGTTCGCGTTCGGCCTGCAGAATCGAGAAGGGATCTTCATGAGAAAGAAGCTGATCGCCGCCAACTGGAAAATGTACAAAACGCCGGATCAGACCCGCGAATTTTTTCGCGAGTTTCTGCCGCTGGTTGCCGGGCATGATCGGGATGAGATTGTGGTGTGCCCGCCGGATATCGATTTGGCGGCGGCGGTGGAATCGGCTAGAAGGTCGAATGCGGCCGTCGGCGCGCAGAATGTTCACTGGAAGAGCGACGGCGCGTTCACTGGAGAAACTTCGGCTTCCATGCTGCTGGCGGTTGGTGTGACTCATGTAATTATTGGTCACTCGGAACGGCGGCAGTACTTCTGCGAGACGGATGACACGGTGAATCTCCGTTTGAAGGCTGCGCTGGAGGCAGGATTGACGCCGATTTGTTGCGTGGGCGAAGTGCTGGAAGAGCGCGAGGCGGGATTGACCGACGATGTTTTGCGGCGGCAATGTGTGAGGGCTTTTCATGCGGTGTCGGTGAAGAAGGCGGGGAAGCTGGTTGTTGCTTATGAACCGGTGTGGGCGATTGGCACGGGCAAGACCGCCACGCCTGAGCTGGCGGCCGAAGCTCACATGGTGATTCGCCGCGAAGCTGCGGAAATCTTTGGCGAGGAGTTTGCGACCAAGCTGCGCATTTTGTATGGAGGATCGGTTAAGCCGGAGAATGCTTCGGCTTTGATGGCGCAGGAAGAGATCGATGGTGCGCTGGTGGGTGGGGCTTCGCTGGATGCGAAATCGTTTGCGGCTATTGTGAAGTATTGAAAGCGATTCACCAGGTTAACTACAACCCCAGAGGGTACTGACGATCAGGGAGTATGCGAGCTGGCGACCGCATAAACGGAATACGAGAAAAGCAGGTTCCTCCACTCCGCCGTCGCTCTCGCTCCGGCTCGGGTCGGAATGACAATGTTTAAAGAGTCGTTCACTCTTCGGTTCATTGTTAAAGAGTTCGCTCAGTTAAAGAGTCGTTCACGCTTCGGCTCATCGTTAAGGAGTCGTTCACTTTCCGGTTCATTGTTAAGGAATCGCTCGCGTTTCGGTTCCTTTTGCGGTGACAATTTTGAGTCACTGTCACTCCTACGACAGTGCTGATGCTAACTCCCCTTTGATCTGCTAATCTTGCCCTTCGCGATTTCTGAATGTCTACTTCTGCTCAGCAGCCGAATATCGGGATGCCGGAAATGGTGCGTCCTGAGCCGAGCCCCATATACCGGTGGCTGGTGTTGATCTTTGTCAGCCTGGCGATGTTTGGCAGCTACTACGCTTACGACGCGCTCAGTCCACTGGCGGATGTGCTCAAGCAGCAGCTTGGGTTCTCTGACGTGAACATCGGATTCCTGCAGTTCATGTACAGTTTTCCCAACATTTTTACCGTGGTCATCGGCGGATTCATCATTGACCGCATGGGATTGCGGAAGGCGCTGATGATCTTTGCCGTGCTCTCGTTCATCGGCCCGGCGATTACTGCCGTGTCCGGGCACTTGCCGATCATGGCGGCCGGGCGGCTTATTTTCGGGATGGGAGCAGAATCTCTCAACGTGGCCGTCATCGCGGCTCTGGCACGCTGGTTTAAAGGAAAAGAACTCAGCTTCGCCTTTGGGTTGAATCTGACGGCATCGCGGCTCGGTACATTCACTGCACTGAACTCCCCGACTTGGGCACGCTGGGCCTACGCCAGTTGGCGGACTCCCTTCTTGATTGCATTCGGCTTTTCCTCGTTATGCCTGGTGGGCGCAACGGTTTACTGGCTGATGGAAGCGTGGGCCGAAAAGAACTACGACCTGGGAAAAGTTTCCACGGACAAAGTAGTCTTTCGCGACCTGTTGAATTTCGGTGCGAGTTATTGGCTGATCGTGGCGCTTTGTGTGGTGTTTTACTCCGCGATTTTCCCTTTCCAGACGTTTGCGGTGAAATTCTTTATCGAGGCCCACGGCACGTCACGGGAAGTCGGCGGTTTCCTGTCGAGCATGCTGACGCTGTTCGCCATGATTGCGACTCCGATATTTGGATTATGGGTGGATCGCATTGGCAAACGCGCCTTGCTGATGATATTTGGCTCGCTGCTGCTGATTCCTGTGTATCTGATGATGGCTTATACGCAGGTCAATCTGTATATCCCGATGGCGATGATGGGTGTGGCATTTTCGCTGATTCCTGCCGTGATGTGGCCTTCTGTGGCCTATCTGGTGGATCAGCCGAAGCTGGGCACAGCTTACGGCTTGATGACGATGTTACAAAACATTGGCTTCGGAGGATTCAATCTGCTGGTGGGATGGGCGAACACACAGAGCCACGCCAGCGCCGATAATCCGGCGGGCTACCGTCTGGGCATGTGGATATTCTCCATTCTGGGAATTCTGGGTGTGCTATTTGCATTCCTGTTGCGGCAACGGGAGTTGGGGCCGCATGGGCATGGTTTGGAGACGATTACCACCGCGCATCGTCCGGCATAGTTCAGGAAAGCTCCTTCAGAGAATTCCAATTTTCGAAGATTGCGACTCTCTCTTCTGTATTGGGTTTGATTACTTTGGACGGTTTGGAGCATCCAAATCTCGGAGGCCAAAGGATTTTCAGCCAACCGGAAAGAACCGGAAAATGGTCGAGAACGGCATCCGAAGATCGGTAGAAATTCTTTGATATTCTGTAAAGCCGGAGGCCGATCGTGGTTACCACCGGTCTGGGCAAACGATACAACATAAACTACTTAAGTCGCATCCCAATGGGTGCGGCCGGAAAAGGCGACTTGACCGAGCCAGATCATCCAAAGAGCACGGAAACCAGCGACGCTGAAGTGATCGAGAGGGCGCAGCGGGGGGACGCGGAAGCGTTCCGCATGCTCTACGAGAAACATAAGCGGCGGGTGTATTCGCTGTGTTTGCGGATGACCGCAAATACGGCGGAGGCGGAAGATCTGGCGCAGGAGGCGTTCTTGCAACTGTACCGCAAGATCGGCACTTTCCGTGGAGAGTCGGCATTTTCCACCTGGCTGCATCGGCTATCCGTGAACGTGGTGCTGATGCATCTAAGAAAGAAGAGCCTTCCGGTGGTTTCGCTGGAAGAAACTACGCAGGGTGGCGAGGATGAATCTGCCAAACGGGACTTCGGGGCAGATGACGCTGCATTAGCCGGATCCATTGACCGGATGCAGTTGCAGAGAGCAGTGGATAGCCTTCCTCCCGGCTACCGGATGATTTTTGTATTGCACGACGTAGAAGGTTACGAGCACAACGAGATTGCGAAGATCGCCGGGTGTTCGGTAGGAAACAGCAAGTCACAATTACACAAAGCCCGCATGAAACTGCGGGACCTGCTCAAGATGAATAGAGCCGAAAAGGCCGGGAAATCTCGAGTGGGTTAGGAATGTTTCAAGAAAGCGAAAACCTCGCAGGGGCAGCAAAAGAGCTACGGCGATAGCATAGCCGTTGCGGACTTGGGGAGAGTTGAGTATGACGTGCGTTGAGCTGCAGGAAAGCTTGGCCGAAGTGGAAAATGGCACCACGGCCGAGCAAAAGGCTCATTTGAGGAATTGTCCAGCGTGCTCGGCGCTGGTCAAGGACCTGAATTTAATCATCACGGCGGCGGCGGGACTGCAAGACGCGGACGAACCCAGTCCACGGGTTTGGAATTCCATTGAAACGGCATTACGGCGAGAGGGACTCATCCGGCCACAGCCGACGGGAGCGTCCCTCGCGCATTCACTGCTGGCGGGCTGGGGTGGACGCTGGCTCATTCCTGCAGTGGCTGTGCTTTTGGTGGCCACTGGCCTGTTTTGGCGCCAACAGATGACAATGAATCACCGGACGCAGGAGCAAGCCACATACGCGGTGCCCGCCTCCAGCCGGGCCGGTTTGAATGACGAAGATCTGATTCAAGAGGTTGCGGAAAACGCCCCCTCGATGAAAGCGCAGTACGAAGAAAATCTGCTGCGGGTGAACGAATCGATCCGCGACGATCAGACCATGGTCGAAGAAAGTCCGAATGACGAAGACGCCCGCCGTTCGTTGCTGGATGCCTACCATCAGAAATCCTTGCTTTTTGAATTGGCAATGGATCGTTCGTTACCGTAATATTTGCGGCGCATAATCAATGCGCCACGATGAACACACTGTACCGCGGTGCCGGGGCAATGAAAGATCGAGCAGCTTGGGGGAGCGGGTCATGGTGAAGCAACGTACGGCGAAGCTAATGGCCATGGGCGCCATCGTGGCGAGCACTCTGGTGGCCCAGAGCCGGAGAGAGTATCACTTTTCGGTCGGTCCGAAGGCGGGCGTATCCGTATCGAATCCCTATGGGTCTATTTCGGTCAAGCCCTCGGCCGACAATCGTGTGGTGGTGAACGCGCTATTGCACTCCGACAAAGTCGAAGTGGATAACAGTCAGAACGGCAATCGGGTTGATATTCAATCTCATCTGCTGGCTGGCGCCGACGCCCAGTCGGGCCGCGTGGATTATGAAGTGCAGGTTCCGGCCGATGCCAGTGTCACGCTGCATTGCAGTGATGGATCGTTGCGCGCCGAGAAAATTCATGGAGACGTGAGCCTGGAAGGCGCAGGGGCAGTGGTTGATATTCGCGACGTCTCGGATGCGCACGTGCACGTGAAGACGATGAACGGAGCGGTGACCCTCTCCAATATTCAGAATGGGCATGTTGAAGTGGACTCGTTAAGCGGCGATGTGACGCTGAATGGCGTGACCGGCCCTCTGGTGCAGGTAGTTTCAACCAGCGGCCGAATCAACTACATCGGCGATTTCGGCAACAGCGGTGAATACCGGCTCACCAGCCACAGCGGTGACATCAACGCGAGTATTCCGGAGTGGACTTCGGCCGACGTGAGCGCTCGTTCGGTTCGTGGCGAGGTGCATGACGACATCCCGCTACAGCCCAAATCCCATACCTGGTTTCCCCTCGATAAGGGACGTGCCTTCGCGGGTACCATGGGACGGGTCGCGGTTTCCTCTACCGTAGTGCTGCGTACCTTCAGTGGTAAAATCCACCTCAGCAAACGCTCTCAAAAACAATAAATAAAACCAAGATCAAGACGGGTTTGCGCAAGCGGGCTGCAGTCAAGGACAAGCTTGAACCGGCCGCAGAGCGCAGCCGCGGATCCATGATTGCCAAGATCGGGACTCGACCCATCAGAACCGCGGCGAATGTGACGCCGGCGATTATCTTGATCGGCTTCATGGGTGCGGGCAAAAGCAGCGTGGGGCGACGTTTGGCTGAGCGCCTGGGCTGGACGTTTGAAGATCTGGACGAGCGCATCGAAAATCGCGAACGGCGGAAGGTTCATGAAATCTTCAGGGAGTCGGGGGAATCGGCGTTTCGTCTGGCCGAGTGTGCCGCGCTGCGAGAATTGTTGAGCGAAGTGCAAGCCGGATCGCGAAAGGTTTTGGCCCTGGGGGGTGGAGCTTTTATTCAGGAAGAGAATGCGAGATTGATCGAAGCCGCCGGGTTTCCGACCGTTTTTCTGGATGCCGAGGTGAAGGAATTATGGCGGCGTTGTCAGCAGCAGGCGGATCGCGAGTGCATGGAGCGGCCGTTGCTGAGCAGTCTCTCGCGTTTTCGCGAACTGTACAAAATCCGGCGGCCGCAATATGCGCGAGCCGCTCTCTATCAACCGACGGATGGGAAAGCGGTTGACGAAATAGCGGTGGAGTTGACGGAAATGCTGGGTCTGCCTTCCAACGATCCAAGGCAGCGAGGTGAACGCGAACCGGGTCCAAAGAAGCAAGTTGTGAAGCTGCGCAAGCGAGGAGAAAAGAATTGATTTCGACATCGAGGTTGAGATGGGGGTTCGTTGCGGTTCTGGCTTGCGCGTCGCTCGTGGCGGCCGGCGACAAGAAGGAGAAACCGAAGGCTCCGGCTAATCAGTTGGTGGATGAAGGCTCGTTTGGAGTTTTTGTGAGAGGTCAACGAGTGGTGACCGAGAAGTTTGACGTGCATCAGGAAAACGGAATCAGTCTGGTGAAATCGCAGCTGCAGGAAGTCGGAACTACGGGCGGAGCGAGCCAAAAGTCGGAATTGCAGATGACCAGCTCGGGGGAGTTGATTCGCTACGACTGGAGCAATGGTTCCAGTTCGCTGGTGGTTACGCCGAGCAACGAATTTCTTTTGGAAAAAATGACGACTTCGCCTTCGGCAAAGCCGGCGGAGCGGCCATTTCTGATGCCCAGCACATCGGCCATTCTGGACAATAATTTTTTTATTCATCGACAAGTACTGGCATGGCGCTATCTCGCGACCAACTGCCAGAGTGAGGCAGCGGGCCTGAAGTGCCAGCAAGGGCCGCTGGAATTCGGCGTGCTGGTGCCGCAGGACCAGACGTCGCTGCGAGTTCGCATCGAACTCGCCGGAAGAGAGAAGGTGATGATTCGCGGCGTGCCGCGCGAATTGTTGCGCCTGAACCTTATGGGCGAGGAATTTTCCTGGGCGTTGTGGGTGGATGAAGCAGATCATTTCAAGTTAATCCGGGTGCTGATACCGGATGCCAACACTGAAGTAATCCGGGACTAGCGGCGGCTCGGCAAATGCGAGACACTGGCGTAAGGCTTGGGGGCTGATCATGCCGGTCACGGATGGACGCACGGCGCGGGTTCTTTTCACAGTGCTGCTGTTTGCGCTGGGCCTGGGCTTTCTCTACGTCGCGCGTGTCACTCTGATGGCATTCCTGTTTGCCATCTTTTTTGCCTACCTGATGAGCCCGCTGGTTTCCTATCTGGAGAAAGTTCTTCACGGCCGCGGCCGCGCGATCGCCGTGATCTATGTTTTGTTGTTGGGCTTGCTGGTGCTTTTTTTCGTTTCGACCGGGCCGCAGGTTGCGCGACAAGGAACCCGGCTGGTGAAATCGTTGCCGGCATTGGCGCAGTTGAGTTCGGGACAGCTGACCCAGCGCATTGGCGAGGAGCACGGCTGGAATTCGCGAGTCATCGATCTGGTCAGTAGCTATCTGGCGAGCCACAGCGCTGAGATCGAACATTTAGGACAAGAGATTGGGTTGTGGGCGGCTGACGTGGCCAAGCAGGCATGGCTGCTGCTGGTGGTGCCGCTGTTGTCGATTTTCTTCTTGAGCGATGGCCGAGCCTTCAGCGAAGTGTTGCTTGGCCTGGTGCGGTCGCGGCCGCAGCGCGAGTTTCTGCAGGGCGTGCTCAGCGATCTGAACCAGATGCTCGCTCACTTCATCCGGGCGCAGTTGATTCTGGCGTCGCTGTCGTTTGTCGCGTATTCCTCTGTGCTGGCCATCATGCGTATGCCGTATGCGCTGGTGCTGGGCAGCGTGGGGGGATTGCTGGAATTTGTTCCGGTGGTGGGGCCGCTGGTGGCAGCGCTGATCATCCTGGTTGTCGCGCTGCTCATGAGTTTCCGCCATTGGCTGCTGCTGGTAGTTTTTCTTGCCTTGTGGCGTGTGGTTCAGGACTACGTGAATAGCCCGCGTATTATGGGTCACAGCGTGGAGTTGCATCCGCTGGCGGCGATCTTTGGCGTAATGGCCGGGGGCGAGATTGCCGGGATTCTTGGGGTTTTTCTTTCCATTCCCGTGATGGCGAGTTTGCGCATTGTGTTCCGCCGCTGGCGGCTCTATGCGGAGAAGAGAAAATTTGGGCCGTTAAATGAGTATGTGCTGGACCCGCAGTTGAGACCGAAGTAGATGAGGCTGGTCGGCGGAGAAGCAGTCCCAATCCTGTACGTAGGAGAAATCGGTCTGCTACAATTCAGTTGCAGAACAGGGACAGATGTTCTGGGTCGCAGCCGCCTGCAGTCAGTATGGAAGCGTAGTTTACGTACTGTCCGTGCTGTCCATTGCAACCGGAATTTCGATAGTTCCGGTGGGAATGGTTGAAGCAGGTGAAAAATGATTGACAGCAAGAATAGACAGTAAACATGCGGGTTTGGCCCTAACCGTATGAAAAGCAAGAGGGGACGTAGTTCAGTTGGTTAGAACGCTGCCCTGTCACGGCAGAGGTCGCGAGTTCGAGTCTCGTCGTCCCCGCCATTCTTTTGAATGGTTTCCATATTTATCGCACCTGCCGGCTGATCCACAATCAATCCACAGAACCGATCCCGCGCACTGATTCTGTCGTCATTATCGCCTTGGGCGTAGAGGTCAAGCGTAGTCTGCACCTTCGCGTGTCGTCGCATCACCTGCACGGTCTTCGGGTCAACCTTCCCCTGATTCACCAGCCAATTGCTGAGGCTGTGGCGCAGGTTGTGAAGTCCGAAGCGGTATCCGTCTGGCATTCTTACGGCTGCCGCGATAGCAGCTTTCCGCAAGTGACGCCTGTCGAACACCGACGCGCAGATTGTCGCTGAAAAAGACTTAATATCTGCACTCGTTGAGCCCTGCCAGTCGGTTTTGGTGTTCCCCACGTGTCGTTTCAAGCCGCCGCAGCATTCCTGGGAGCGTCAGGCTGGAATCGGCGAGGCGAAGAATTCCACAGGCATAAATCATGCGCTCCGAAACCTCCGCCTCGTCGAATCCAGTTGTGGTAATTAAAGCCTAATCTGCGGCGGCACTCGTTCCTCCTTTTTCCTTCTCCGCCACCAAGGCACCTTTTGCTGCCGCTTCGATGATGTGAGCGACCGCTTGGGGTTGCGACACATACACGGCGTGGCTGCCTTTAACCTCGACGACCCTTGCTCCGGCGCGCTTCGACATCAGCCGCTGGGCATCGGGTGGGATCATCCGATCCTCGGTCGTAAGCAGGTACCAGCTGGGCTTCGCCTTCCATGCCGCTTCGCTGATGGTGCCCCCTAGCGCGTCCACGCCCCACGGGACTTGCGAGTCGGCCATGAATGCGGCCTCCTGTGGGCTCACGTCGCCGGCGAACGATGCAGGAAACTTCGCCTTGTCGAGCATCAGAAAGCCGTCCACGGGCGGAAGGATGGGCGGTTGGGGAGCGCCAGCAGGCGCACTCTTGATCAAGGTAGATACAGACTCACCTTTGTCGAGCGCAAAGGCGGCGACATACACCAACCCAGCCACCTTCGGGTCGTTGCCGGCTTCGGTGATGACCGCGCCGCCATACGAGTGACCGACGAGAATCACGGGGCCGTTCTGAGAGTTGATCGCACGCTTGGTGACCGCCACGTCGTCTGCCAGAGTGATGGTTGGATTCTGGACGATCGTGACCGAGTAGCCGTCCTTCTTCAACAGGTTGTACACGCGCTGCCATCCGGATCCGTCCACGAATCCGCCGTGGACGAGAACGATGTTCTTCACAAGTGTCATTGTATTCGTTTGTGCCATTGTGTCTTCTCCTATGCCTAACATGATTGTCATGATCGCCAGCGCACAAAAAAAGCTTCGTGTTCTGACGCCGATTTCCGTTGGGTTGTTCCTCATGGGATCTCTTTCTCCTTCATGCGATCGCAAATGTTTTTGCCTGCCGCTATCTTCTGGCGTCTGCATGGATTCTTGTCGACTGCAAGAAAGGTATTCGGATCGCGGATTTCGAGAAACCTCGGAATCTACAGCGACGAACCTGTGTTTTTCTTCAGGTTCCCCCGAGGGGAGTGGTTGGCTGTCGTGGAGACGCAGGGGTTCCGCTTATTTTGTCGCACGAAATACGGAAGCAATCTTCTCGATCGAGGACTTATCGGGTCGAAGGAAGATAACTCGTCCAGGAATGACAACAGTGATCTCAGTTCCAGAATTAGCGGAGCTCGTGACCTTCAGCTTCCCGCCGATGCGTTCGGCCCGCTCGTACATTCCTTGCAGACCATAGTGTCCATCTTTTCCGTTGCTGATGAGTGGCCCCGGCATACCAACTCCGTTGTCACTCACGCGGATTGAAAGGTCCTGCGCATATTTCAGATCCACCACTAATTCGCTGGCCTTCGAATGTAGGCATGCATTGCGGATTGCTTCGTACGCGATTCGATAGACTTCGTCCCGAACTACAGGATGCATTTCCCTGGCTTCACCCTGCACCGACAAAGAAGTCTTCATAGGGCTGAACATCCGGCACTCTTCCGTTGCGCGACGCAGACCTTCCGCAAGATCGTTGGTTTCCGTTGTAGACGTACGCAGGGACTGGAGCGCCGCCCGTCCTTCCCGAATGGCTCGAGAAAGCCACTCAGACAATTGCTCAACCGTCCGCCGCATTCGGGCTGGATCAGCCGGCTGATCCAACGCATCATCAGCAACCAGCTTGCTGCCCTCGATCGTCTGGAGGAGCGTGTCATGAAACTCTCTGGCAATGCGAGTGCGCTCCGCCAACCGCTCGTCGAAACGGGCGCTCAGGGAATGCATGGCGTAGCGCATACGGAGCCAGTGAAGCAGCATGATGAGCAGAAGCACTGCTGCAAAACAGGCGGCGAAGAATAACTTCATCTGGTACCAGGCAGGAGTAACGATAAAAGAGAGTGAGGCGCCCGTCTCGTTCCACACGCCGTCATTGTTGGAAGCGATTACCCGGAAACGATACTGCCCTGGGCGGAGGTCATTGTAGAACGCTTGACGGCGCGTGTCCGGTTCCTGCCATGCGTGGTCGCGACCATCCAGCCGATAGCGGAAGCGTACTTTCTGCGGCGCGACAAAGCTGAGGCCGGCGTAATCGATCTCCAGATCGCGGGTGCGCGGCGGGAGTCGCAACAAGCCCTGAGCTGGATAGGCGGTGCGGTCCGCGACTACCCTCTCGATATGGACCAGGGGCGGCACAGTGTTTCGATTGAGATGCTCCGGGTCGATGACCTGGAGAGAAAGGCCGTTGGCAAACCACAAGCGGCCGTCAGCCGATCGGGCCCCGGCGACGAACGAAGCATAATTGGGCCGCACGCCGTCGAGTGCGTCCAAGGTCCGTACTGGAACCGTGATCTCAGGATTCTGCTTCCAAGCCTGGAGGTCGGCGCTCGCCACCACGCCCAATGCGCAGTTCATGTAGAGCCAGAGGTCGCCACGACGGTCAAATGTCATCGCATAGACCTGCTCACATGGCAGACCGTTCTTCTGGGTGAGAGCTAATGCTTTGCCGTTCCGCCAACCGAGTAGCCCATAGTTGGTGGCGGCGAAAACAGAGCCGTCAGCATCCGGCAGAAGCTGCTGGATCACAGTGCCTTGGGGATGCTTGAAGGAATGGATGACAGTCTGCCCATCGCGAACGTGCGCCAGGTCGCCATTAAAAAGTCCGAGCCACAATCCGCCGGTTGAGTCTGGCGCGACGCGACGCGGCATCGGCGGCGACAGAACATCTTCGCGCACCTTCAGGCCCTCGACGCGCATGAGTATCCGCGGCGGCCCCGCAGCCGCAATCCAGATGCGGTGCTCGGTGTCTTCCGTGATGCCGGTGACGAGGCCGATGGGACGAGCGTCCCGCCGAGTGACCTGCTGGAATTGGCCGCCCTCATACACCCAAAGGCCTTGGTCGATGCCGACCCAGAGCCGCCCGGCATGATCTTCGAAAAGAGAAGTGACTTGCAAGCCCGGCAGTTCGCGTCCGCTGCGAAAGCATGTCACGCCGCCGTTGCGGTAAAGCGTCAGGCCTCCCTCCCCGCCCGTCCAGATATCTCCGTCTGGAGAGGCAGCGACCGCACCCGCCTCCGCCGAGCATAGCCCTTCGGCGACGGTCACGGTGGCGACCGGCGCCTCGGCGAAGCGGTCCACGCCCTGCGTCGTTACCACCCAGAGGTCGCCTTCGCGATCGCCTGCGATCCCGAGTATCCAGTCGCCAGAGAGTCCGTTAGTCCGGTCGAAGTGTTCGACGAGGTCGCCGTCAATGCGGTAGATACCGCGATCATAGGTGCCTACCCACAGCGCACCTTTGCGATCCGTATAGAGCGAGGTCACTACCAACGAGCTGCCGTGGAATGCGGAAGTATCGAACGATTGCAACCGTCCGCCAACGAGTCGCTCCAGGCCAAGACCGGGTCCCGCCTTCTGGATGCCCACCCATATTCCGCCATCGGGCGACTGCGCAAGTGCTGAGATTCCTTCGATTCCTCTATTCCCCGCTAGCCCTGGCACTGGGTAGATCGTCGGTGTATCATTTGCCCAGCGCAGAAGCAGGGTGTCGCCGCCGATATAGAGCGTCCCATCGCGATCGGCCAGCAACGCCGTGACATTGAAGGACGGTACGCCATCGCTAGGACCGAGGCATCGCAGGTCCGCTGCTCGTACTTGGCATAGCGAGCCCGCTCCCTGAGGCGCATAGGCCCGTCCGAGCCAGACCGTCCCCTTGTTGTCGTCGGTCAGCGAGCCGGGGCCCCCCCTGGTGCCGGTGGCGTAGTTCGTCAGCGTGTTCCCCTTCCACCGGCTAAGAAAGCCAACCGCGCTCATCCACACACTGGCATCGCGCGTCGTCCAGAGGCGAATCACCTCGGGGTTCGGCAGCTGTTGTCCGTGGCCAGGCGTCCACCGTTCGAAGCGGACGCCATCGAATTGCAGGATGCCATCGGCAGTGCCGACCCAGATGTAGCCGTCCGGGGTCTGCACGATCGTTGCCGGAGCACTATTGAACGCGCCGTCCTCCATCCGCCAGGCGACATGGGAGTAATAAAGGATGCGCAAACCGGGATTCGCCGCCCAGGCGGACGCCGCCTGCAACCACATGATCAGGAACACTTGCAAGAGGCGTCGCAACATGATGGCGCTTCGATCACGCTATACGTTATACCGCTGAACTCCACACCGCCCCGTCGAGGTCTTCAGGTATTGACCTGTGGTTTTCTACGGGGCCATCGGATCATTCCACGTCCAGCAGCCCACGCCGGACGGCGATGGTTACCGCATGCGTGCGGTCGTTGGCGCCGAGCTTGTCGACCAGATTCTTGATGTGGAAGTTCACCGTGGTCTCTGCGATCGACAACTGGTCTGCGATCTGCTTGTTGCGGAAACCGTCGCGAATCAGCCGGAGCACTTCTAGTTCTCGATCGGTAAGATCTTCGTCGCCGAGATGCTCGGCAATGCGAGCCGCCACTGCCGACGGGACGTGCCGCTTGCCGGCGTGAACCGACCGAATCACTCTAAGCATTTCGTCTTTCGGTGCGCTCTTGAAGATGTAGGCAGAGGCGCCGGCGCGCATGGCGCGCTGGATTTCGCCGTCCGTATCGGCGGTGGACAGAATGATGACCTTCGCCTGAGGTGCTTCCCCGCGGATGGAGATCAATGCATCCACTCCATTCGTGCCGGGAAGGCGCAGATCCATCAGGGTCACATCCGGACGATACCGGCGGAATTCCGCAACGGCTTCCACCGCATTTGCGGCCTGCGCCACGAGAAGCATATCGGGCTGCGAACTGATGATCGACCGCAGACCCTCACGGAAAACCGGATGGTCCTCAACGCTTAAAATGCGAATCGGCTTCGGAGTAGCCACCGCAATCCCCCGCTCCCACGGCGACAATTGTACTGGATTTACTCATCGCCTTGAGATCGTTTGCAGCCAGCCGGAACCGCCGCACAAGCCAGAACAACCGTGAAAATCGGCCCCTGCAGATAGCCCTCACAACACAGGCCGCCATTGGCAAGGCACGGGATGATGGACTCCTGGATAACGGGCCACTCTTACGTAATCTCGTAAAGGAAGGTTTGCCGCGTACCCGTCCGGCGAGTTCGCGTCGCTCTGCCCGTTGCTCCATGCCTTAACCCTGTGCGCTCAGCCGCGAAGAATGGGGGCTCCAAACGGGGCACCCGTGACTCCGCCATCCACCATCAGTTCGACTGCGTTGACGTATGAGGAATCGTCCGAGGCAAGGAAGAGCACGACTTTGGCAACGTCTTCCGGCTCGCCCCAACGGCCCAGCGGTATGACAGACGAGAAAAACTTCGCCTGCTTGGCGGACTCGTCTGCAGATATAGAAGCGCGGGGCCCGCGCTTCCAAATGGGAGTCTTGGTCGCGCCCGGTGCCACGACGTTCACGCGAATGTTGCGCGGTGCAACGTCCGCGGCGATGGAACGCGCCATCGAGACGAGGCCGCCCTTCGTGGCTGCGTATGCGGCGACGCCGGGTTGGCCGAGATAGTTATGTACCGACCCGTTGAAGATGATGCTGCCGTTGTCGTTCAGAAGAGGGGCCGCTGAATTCACCGTAAAGAAAGCTGCATTCAGGTTGGTGTGGATCACGTTCTCAAAAATGGCCTCGTCAGTCGAACCGGTCGGAGTCCGCCCAGTGATGCCGGCATTGGCGAAGACAATATCGAGTTTTCCGAAATCTTTGGCTAGGGCTGCAAAGAGTCGCTTGCGGTCTTCCGCAATGGTGACGTCAGCGCGGTAGCCACGCGCGTTGGGTCCAAGTTCGGCGATCGCTTCATCGAGCGTCTTCTGGTTGCGCCCAGTAATGGCGACCTGCGCGCCCTCCGCAATGAAAAGCCGGGCTGTGGCCAGACCGATGCCACTGTTACCGCCGGTAATTAGAGCCTTCTTGCCTGTGAGCTTCATCATGCCTCCTTTTTGTATGACCGGACATCAAATATGATGAGTGTCATACATAAAATACGATGCACCGTCATAGATGGAGGAAGCAGAAAAAAGTTTATGCGCTATCCCGTTGAAGAGACTGCCGCGAAACATGAACGGATTGTGAAGCAGGCTTCCCGACTGTTCCGTGAACGAGGATTTGAGAACGTAAGCGTGGCTGAAGTGATGAAGGCGGCCGGCCTGACGCACGGGGCGTTCTATGCCCATTTCGGTTCGAAGGAAGACCTGCAGGCGGCGGCCGTTGCCTATGGCCAAGAAGTTTCGCTAGGTCGCCTGCAGCGCAGCAAAGGTAAGAAGAGCAAAGGATCGTTTACCGACCTGTACCTGAGCCGGTGGCACCGGGATAATCCAGGCGACGGCTGCACCATGGCCGCGCTGGCCCAGGAGGTGGCTCGCTCGACTCCTGAACTCAAAGCCGCGTTCGAGCAGGGACTTGAGAACTTTCTCTCCGCTAAGGGTGCAGGCCGGAAAGAAGCTATCTTTTGGACAGCGGCGATGATGGGTGGCGTAGTACTGGCTCGCGCCGTGCAAGACCCGCGACTTTCTGACGAAATCCTTGAGAGCGTCCGACAGAAGCTCGGCTGATCATGCCCCTCGCGGTGAACGGGTCCGAGTAGTAATTGCTATGACCGTAGGAGGCCTAATAATCCTAATAATGACAATAATAAGGAAGAGAGAAAGCTCAATGCAGTCCTCCTGATCGCTCAGCGGCTCTGCGGTTCCTGGTGACGTTCGCAATGTGGGTGAAGCAAAATAATTTATCTGAGAACGAGACAGCTTCTCGGAAACCTCACTGCGAATCGAAGACGTTTTCGAGGGGCGGCACAATGAACATTGGCGCAGAAGTTCCCGTGAAGTCGGAGAAGTTCTTGCCGAGTCCCCCCGTCTGCTACGCAGCCTTATGTGTGGTGACTTCGCCATGCAGGGTGAACTGAAAGGTTGCGCCCGGCCCGGAGTTGGAGGTGGCCCACAAACGGCCACCATGAGATTCGACGATAGAGCGACTGATCGGCAATCCCATCCCGGTGCCCTGAGGTTTGGTGGTAAAGAATGCACGGAAGATTTGCTCCGCTTGTTCTGGAGCAAGTCCCACCCCCGTGTCTCTGACCGAGATCAGGAGTTGACGATTGTCGTCTTGCTGTGACTTGATCGTAAGTTCCCCTCCAGTGCCCATGTCCTTCATGGCTTCGATGCCATTGAGCATGAGGTTCATCAATACCTGTTGCAGTCGCACCCGGTCCGCCTTCATCTTGGGGAGATCGTTTGCAAGTTCGCCACGAATCGAAATCGAATATCGGCTTGCCTCACTGCGCAGCAGCACAATCATTTCTCGAATGAGCTCATTGATATCGACCAACTCTTCCTGTAACGCGCCCTTTTTGAACAACAAGCTGATTCTGCTAATGATCTCCGCCGCTCGGGTTACGTCTGTCACCAGTCTCGATGCGGCCTCGCGCGCCTCTGACACGTCGGGGACCTCGCGCATAAGCCAGCGCAAGCAGGTCCGGGCGTCGGTGCCTGCCGCGGTAATCGGCTGCTTGATTTCGTGAGCCAGGGAAGCGGTCAACTCGCCCATCGTGGTGACCCGGTTCATGTGCGCGAGATCCGCTTGGGCCTGACGCAATCGCTCGCGCTCTTCCCGCGCCAGCTTGCGTTCAATGGCAATGCCGGCGAGGTGGGTGGCCATTTCCAGTGCATGGCTCTCAGCCGCGCTCGGGCTGCCCGGTTCGCGGTAATACATGGCAAAGGAGCCGAGCGTCTTGCCGGAATGCGCAAGGATTGGAGTGGACCAGCAGGCGCGGAACCCGTAGAGCTCGGCCACGCCTCGGTACTGCTCCCAGAGAGGATCGCGGAGAATGTCGGTCACGACAACCGGTTCTCTGCGGTACATCGCCGTGCCGCATGAGCCCGCCTTCGGTCCGATCGGAAGGCCGTTGATGGCCTCGATGTAAGCCTTGGGAAGATTCGGGGCCGCGCCATGCCGCGCGTGCTGCCCGTCGTCGTCGAGGAGCAGGACAGAGCAAAGCAAGCCGGCAAATTGGGCTTCCATAACCCGCACCAGATTCTCCAGTATTTCCTCCTGGGGAGCATCGCGCGCGATCATCTCCAAGATGCGACTCTCTCCTTCACGAAGCGCCTCGGCTCGCTGGCGTTCGGTAACGTCCATCACGGTCCCTACGAATTCGCCGCTCTGGCCGGAGGGTCTGACAACAGGATGGCCTATCCCGTACATGTACCTTGTCGTGCCTTCCGGAAGTACGACTCGGAAATGCGCCTCAACATTGGTTCCTGTGCGGATGGCTTTCTCGAGATCGTGGACGGTCCGGACTCGATCCTCTGAATGAATGTACTGAAAAAATTCATCGAGTAAAGGTATCCCCTCCCTCTTCGGATCGAGACCAAACAGGCGCCGGTGTTCCTCGGACGAGTGGATCATCTCACCGGTCGCCATCTTGCACGCCCAGCTGCCTGTGTGGCTTAACTTCTGTGCTTCGGCTAAGTAGGCTTCGCTGCGGAGCAGCGCCTCCTCTGCCAACCTGCGCTCGGTGATATCCATCATGGTGCAGACGAATTGCTCTACCTCGCCCGATGCGTTCAGAACGGGATGGCCCACGGTGTGGGTGTGTTTGACGGTACCGTCCGGAAGAACGATTCGGTGCTCCACTTCGTAATCCGCCTTTTCACGAATTGCTCGATCTTTTGTCTCTTGCACCCTGGCTCGGTCTTCGGGATGCATGCGTTCCAGCCGATCTTGCCAAGCCGATAGGCCTTGTTTTGGATCAAAGCCATAGATGCGATACCACTCCTCGGAGAGATAGAGGGCGTCCCAGTCGGGTACCCGCCACGCCCCACTTCCTGTATGGGTAAGCCTCTGCGCCTCCGCTAAATACGCCTCTCTTTCGCGAAGGGTCTGTTCGGTCTGCTTGGCTGCGGTGACGTCTGTTACCGCGCCCACGAATTCAAAGTTATCCGACTCATCTCTCGGTGAGGGATGGCCTACAACGTGAACGTGCTTCACCGCACCATTCGGCATCAGTAACCGCTGTCCAAAATCAAAAGCCTCCCTGTTCCGAAGAATCTGGTCGATGGTTTGCCGCACGAGCGCCCGGTCCTGCGGATGGGTTCGTTGCAGTATCGCCTCCATTGTCGGTTTTTTGGTCGGGTCGAATTCAAAGATCCGAAACGTTTCATCTGACCACACGATATCGCCACTGGAAACGCTCCAGCCGAAACTACCGGTGTGGCTCACCCTCTGTGCTTCCGCCAAATAGGCCTCACTCCGCAATAGCGCCTTCTCGGCGCGCTGACGTTGGATTACTTCTTTTGTCAGTTCGCTGTTGACGGAGGTCAGTTGACTGGTCCGCTCTGCGACACGTTGCTCGAGTTCCCGGTTCAGGCGCTTAATTTCAGCTTTTGCTTGTTTATGCCCGGCGGTTTCGATAACATCCCAACTTCCGCGCCGCTTTGTTACCGCAAATTGGTGGGTTCGCACCACGTCCAGGATTTCAGCAGCTCCGCATGCCGCGAGCGGGTAGGTGCATAGCACCGCCAGACGCTGATTTGCGACGGCGTGGTTGAGTGATTCTTCGTATTCACAGAAATCTGTCCAGTCCTTCTTTTCGAGCCATGCGGTGTCTCCAGTGACCCGTACGCCGGCGTAACCTCTAGCCGATGCGCGCGCGAGTTTCTCATTCCAACCGCCAATGACTCGATTGAGATCAAACTTGCCATCCTGCAAATACCAGTCGCGAGCCGCGACAATCTCTATGCTGCGGTCAGAGAAGCATCGATCGAGGTCAGGTACGGCCTGTTGCAATGCACGGGTTGCTTCTTCCACGCCAAGCGGCTCGGCAACCACCCACAGGCAAAACTCCTGGCTCTCCAATCCAGCTTTAACGTATGAGACCAAGGTTTCGAGGAGATCCGCGGTTGTCTCGTAGAAGAGACAAAAGTGTGTTCCCCAAGGCATGTCGCCGACGACGTCGACTCCGGTCTTCCGCATCTCAATGGTCATGGCCGCTTACTCCTTATTTCGCGTTTGAGAGACCTGCCCAAAGCGGCTGCGCTTGCGCCAGACCGAGGTGCAAAGTCGTAGTGGAGAGTCACCACCGGCACTGATAGCGGGTAGGGAGTCCACTGGTGGCATGGCGTTGCCTCGCTGACGTTGTGGATACAACAGTCCTCAGATCATAGCGCTCCAAAGGTTGGCTTGACAATTGTTCTGGCCAGCGGAGATTCCCCATCTCACCCATTATCACAGCAGTGGATAATCATCGGCGCGTTTCGTCACCTGTCGAAATCTGAACTGAAGAGGCTGATCCCAATGCCCCGATTGGCGCTTCAGAGATTTACGGGGCCACTTCCAGGTTCATGGACCGGAGATAGTTGCGATAATAGTGATCGATGGCGTGCTCTATGCCTTCGAGTGGCAGTGTCATGGACCGTTTCAAAGTGTCATCAAGAAGGGACGCAAATGTACTTACCGCACGCGCAGCAAGCGGATACCATTGATTGATCCACCCCTGAATTGTGTCCCGGTTACGAGCATGATCTTCGATCGCCATTTTAACCAGGCACTCGCTCCACTGCCGGTGCCACTGACAGTCTTCGTCCAACGAATAAAATATCTGCCCGAGCAGGTAGTCATCCTCGCCAAGAGCCAGATCGCTCAAATACTTCATGAATGACAGGGCGGATCGGACTTCGATTTCAGTCCGCTCCGAGCTCGCCTCAGGGCTTCCGCGAATTACTGCGGATCGCGTCCAGCTGCAGCAGGTATTAATGAACCTCATCCTCAACGGCATAGAAGCGATGAAGGATGCAAAGGGTGAACTGACCGTCCGGTCGAAGAGAACCGAGGAGGGTCAACTACTGATTTCAGTAAGTGATTCGGAAATCGGCCTTCCTGGCGGCGAGGCCGACCGCATTTTCGAGGCTTTCTTCACCACCAAAGAGCAGGGCACCGACATGGGATTGTCGATCAGTCGGAGAATCATCGAGTCTCACGGAGGCTCTTTGTGGGCGTCTGCCAATTCGGGGCGCGGCGCGACATTTCAGTTCACATTGCCCACCAACTTAGCCGCGTCCTCCCCTTCGGCCGCCTGACCTTGGGATCGTCCCGATGTTCTTATTCGTCCGGCGGGCATCACAGGAACGTCTGGAGTTTGGCGGACGAATCGGAGATAGCCAACATTTGCTGTCCGCCTGCTGACACCTGCTGGCCGCCTGCCGTCCGCTTTCCGACACCTTTGTCTGCCCACCAACTGCCGCGTCACATTCGCAACCCGTTCGAGCCGCCAGGTAAGAGGCAAATTGTTGTATTGGTAGAACCGCAGTTTGCGTAAAGCCGGTGGACGCCAGCTCGGTGCGAACATTCTGCGCCGATAGTTGGCACAGCAAATGCTCCAGTGAGGTCGTCGCTATTCATCAGGCGGCGAAGAACTGTCTCAATAATATCGGGCGGGTATTGAAAGACGCGGGTATGAATTATTCCGATGTGGTGTCGGTTCAGATCTTTCTCGTGGATATGTCTCAGTTTCCGGAAGTGAATTCTATTTATCAGGGGTACTTCAAAGCTCCACTTCCGGCTCGAACCACAGTACAGGTCTCCAAGCTTTCTTTGGGAGTGCACGTCGAGATTGCGGCGGTTGCTCAAAAGCTTCTTTTGCCGAAGTCCGGAAGACATCGGAAAGAAACGATCGTTCAACGAAAGGAAGGAAGCCAATGCTTAAGCACATTGCTGTATTCGCGGTAAGTGTGATTCTTGGCCTTATTGTTCTCGGCCTTGGTGGTTCAACTAACCCTGTTTCTACCTCGGGGTCTTGGCGAGTCGATGCTCGTGATTCCAATGCGAAACTTATCACGGATGCGACGACGGATTATGGAAAAACGAAAATCAATGTCACGCTGGGGTACGCCAGGGTGAACGGAGCAGTTAGATTGGATGATGGTGATCCCACCAAGTCTAGTGTCGACTTTAGAATCTATCCCGCTACCTCCATGTCGCCCGTCATTGACGAAGATGGGAAATTCCTGAACCATTGGCTTCAGAATCTGTCCAACCACACGCTGGTTTGTTTTCATTCCAAAAAACTCGTCCGGATGCCTGACGGTCGCCTGCAAGCCACTGGGGAGTTGGCTGTCACTCGGGTCGACCGCAATGTCGAGGCAACTCCGAGCGAAGGCTACGCCGGGCCTGTCTACGGCCCTCCGATGATCCACCGCGTTTCAGGCGCAGCCACTTTCATTTTCGACTTCCCGGCTGCTGCTGGATCGAGCAAAAAAGAAAGCTCGATTAGTGTCTCGGGATCCACCAGTATGTTCCGTGAGGATTTTCCCCAGTTGGTGAAGACCGTAGTCGCTACCTACTGGCCGCCGGTGGTTCAAGACGAAAATTGTCAAGTGCCGGACCCGAATGAAGCTTATAACGGCTCCCAGTGCACCGGAACCTACATGTCAGCTCAGGGGCTTCCCGAAGCACCTCACGCAGCCGGCGGTGAAGACATTGGTGTTCAGCAGGGTTTCAATGCGATGATCGGTAATCACTTGAGCATTCTCGTTCATATGCATTTGACGCCAACGAGCTCTGTAGTCCAAGCGGCAGCCAGATACTAGATCTCTGTTGACTCAGCTGTGAAGCCCAGAGCAGGGGTCGATTCAATCGTAGCGGCTGCCTCAATTCCCGCCGGGCGATGCCGGATGACTCAGGCTCCATACATACGCGGCGAGCGCCGATACCTGGTCGGGCGTAAGTTGCGCCCCACCCATCGGCGGCATCGGACTGCGATACTCCTTTGGTTGCGGTACACCATCGGTTATCGTTTTCGTGATTCCAGCGTAGCTGCCATCGCTCCATAGCCATTTATGCTCAGTCAGCTTCGGCCCTAATGGAGTGCCCTGACCGCTATCACCATGGCAGCCCGTGCAGCCTGCTTCGCCCACCTGGCCGCGATAAATGCGTTCACCGAGAAGAACCATTTCTTTTGTCGCGCCTGGAGGAACAGCAGGATTGCTGTTTGCGGCCGCGCCGGCATCAGGATGCGTGCCCTCCGGCGGTTTTGCGGCTGCTTCAACCGGGCTGCCGGCTGGGGCGGTTGCGCTCGGACACGGCGTGACGTTCGCGGCGTTGAAGTCCGCACCTCCGCGATAGTCAATTCGGTAGATGCGTCCGCGAATGTCGTCGGAAACGTAGAGCGCACCGTCCGGCCCGACGGCCGAACCTGAGGGACGATGTTCCGCCTCGGCTGGCGACTTCACCGCTCCCGCAAAACCATCCGCAAATATTTCGCATTGGCCGGATGCATGGTCCGCGTCAAGGGCCTGAAAAACCACGTTGTAGCCCCCTTGAGGATATGGCGCCCTGTCCCATGAGCCGTGGAAGGCAATGAAGACACCGCCGCGATAGTGTGCGGGAAATTGTTCCTTGTCGTAACGCACCATGGCATTCGGCGCCCAGTGGGCGGGATAGACTGCGATTGGAGCGATCTTGTTTGCGCATACGCCGCTGGTTTTGCCGTCGCCACCGTACTCCGGAGCCAGAACTAACTTTTGCAGGAACGGGTCGTCATAGCACTCGGGCCAGCCATAGTCTCCCTTTGGTTTCAAGAGCAACAATTCTTCAGACGGCAGCGTCGCTTCCTGTTCGGGTTTATAAATGTCGGGCCAATTCGCGTGCAGCTGATCGCGTCCCTGTTGGGTCACAAAAATTCGGCCACGCGAGTCTATGGCAAAACCTTCGGCGTTGCGGATGCCTGTAGCATAGCGCTCAGCCGGTGAAAAAGTCTGGTTCATCTTATTCGCGTCGTAGACCCAGAGACCCCCTCGGGTTTCAAGTTCGGTGCACGGGTTTTCGCCGGGGGACTCGATTTGCCGATTTTTCAGCTGGCAGGAATTGGTCGCGGTAGCGACATCGACATACATCTTTCCCTCGGCGCTGATGATGAATGGATGCATCGGATGATCCCCGCTCAGAGGCAATCCGGAAACAACGGTCTCGGCAGAGCCACTCGGCACGATCGAACCGGCGGACAATGAATATCGTACGATCTGATCGTTGCTCTCCGCATAGATGGAACCTTTATAAATGCCAATGCCGGTACCGCCGTGCCCCCCGCTTTGAACGGTCTCGCCAAAGCGCTCGATCACCTCGGCCTTTCCCGAGCCATTCTTGTCTTGCAGGGCCACGAGAAAGCCGCCAGCGTGCGGCGTGTCATCGCCGTAGTACCTGCCCGACCAGGTGTTGACGTAAAGAACTTCATTTGGCGCGACTACCATCTGGCGGGCATGACCAATTCCGTCAGCGAAGACAGTTGCGCAAAAACCAGCGGGCAGCTTCAGACCGCTGTCGTCATTGGGGCATGTTTGGCTTCCTGTTCCTGCGCCCACGCTGGATTGCTTTTCGGTCCGCATCTTTTCGGCTCGTATTATGGAAACTCCCACGGTGACTGCGGCGAGCGCGACTAGCACATAGGAGAGAGTCTCGATTACCTTATTCCGCATAGCCTGTGTTCCTTCTGAAGCAACCCGCGTCTACCTGAGAAAATGTCCGAAGGCTTAGCGGTGCAATCGATCCATCCCAGATCCGATCTGTCTAACGATTCAGAAAATTCTCAAAGCTTTCGTCAGCGAGCGATTGCAACTCACGTTCCACTGGTCTCGAAGCCCGGATCGATGGTGACTGCACACTCGCCATGCCGAGTGAGGTCATGCCTGGAGTGCCTCTGTCGATATAAGGACAGCGCGTCCATTTCAATTGGACACAGCCGAGGCGTGACCTTGCCACTCGGGTTCCGGTTGAAGCGCTAAGTCGCTGACAGCAGTCGGCCTTTACAAGAACTCGATCGTTTTCCGGGTTGGCACCGCGGGTGCTTTAGAAGCTGGCGAAAGGATGAACCAAAATGGAATACGCAGTAATCTCCGGCACGGAAATGAAAATCTCGCGAATTGCGCAAGGCACATGGGCTATCGGTGGTTGGATGTGGGGAGGTAGCGATGAACGAGAATCGATCCGTACGATTCACGCCGCTCTCGACATGGGGATCAATCTGATCGACACGGCACCGGTTTATGGCTTCGGGGTTTCCGAGGAGATCGTCGGAAAAGCAATCGAAGAGAAAGGCCATCGCGAAAAGATTTTCATCGCGACCAAAGTTGGACTCGAGTGGCACAATGGCTCGGTTTCGCGAAATTCCTCGCCCGATCGCATCCGGAAGGAGATTCAGGATTCACTCCGTCGACTTCGCACAGACTATGTCGACATCTATCAAATTCATTGGCCGGATTTGGCCGTACCGATCGAAGAAACCGCCCAGGCCATGCAAGCGCTGCTTCAGGAGGGACTGATCCGAGCGATCGGTGTGAGCAATTATTCACCCGAGCAGATGAACCAGTTCAGGTCCGTCTGTAAATTGAACAGCGTCCAGCCTCCTTACAACCTCTTTGAACGGCAGATTGATCGCGACGTCCTGCCTTATGTGCTCGAAAAGGATCTCAGTGCTTTTGCTTACGGGCCTCTTTGCCGTGGACTCCTGACCGGAACTATGCGACCGGACACGAAGTTCACCGGCGACGACCTCCGCAAGTCCGATCCGAAATTCCAGCCGCCGCGCTTCGCGCAATATCTGAAGGCGGTGCAGCAGCTGGACGATCTGGCCCGAAACCGATATGGAAAGCGCGTGATGGATCTGGCTGTGCGCTGGGTCTTAGACACGCCCGGAATAACCGCGGCGCTGTGGGGCGCGCGCCATCCCGAGGAACTCGGAGCCGTTGAGAGCGTCCTCGGATGGAACCTGGACGCGGACACGCGCTCAGCAATCGATCAGGTTCTGAGCCAGACGATCCCCGATCCGGTCGGTCCAGAGTTCATGGCGCCGCCTACAAGAACCGCAGTCGCGGCCTAATGCGAGGTAGAATGTGGCAAATCCAAACGCCGAATTGGCGCTACTGCAGTTGTGGTAACGAGTCCCGTTCTCGTGATCCTGGACTTGTCTCTCGTGGGGAGCGTTGCTGATAGGTTCGGGAAATCCCAAGCTTCTGCATCTTATGGATCAGTGTAGTCCGCTTCAATCCAAGTTTTGAAGCCGCTCCGTTAGGACCGCCGACCACCCAGCCAACTGATTCAAGCGCGCGCAGAATCAGAATGCGCTCGGAATCTTTGAGAGTAGTGGCAGTTGGAGAAGTAGGAACAGCCAAAGGTCCAGCCGCCGGCAGCGGATTGGGAAGTACTCCATTATCGGAAAGGATCACGGCACGTTCGATCAGGTTCTGCAGTTCGCGGATGTTGCCCGGCCAGCTGTAGGAGCTAAGGGCGGACATCGTTGTCGCAGGAATGTGCTCGATCTCACGACTCATCCGGCGTCCGTAAATCTCGACAAAGTGAGCCACCAGCGCCGGAATGTCTTCGCGGCGGTCGCGCAAAGGCGGCAGCAGAATGGGAAACACGTTCAGACGGTAGTAGAGATCGCTGCGAAACTCACCCAGGTTCGCCATCTCCATCAGATTACGGTTTGTGGCAGCCACCAGGCGAACGTCGACGTGATGAGTGCGGGTGCTGCCCAAACGCTCAAACTCCTGTTCCTGCAGAACCCGCAGCAACTTCGGCTGCAACCCCGGCGGAATGTCTCCTACTTCATCCAGGAAGAGGGTGCCCTTGTCGGCGAGTTCGAAACGGCCAATCTTTTGCGCGATTGCTCCCGTGAACGCCCCCTTCTCGTGGCCAAAGAGTTCACTTTCCAGCAGGTCCAGTGGAATGGCAGCGCAATTCAGCCTTACGAAAGCTCGTCCGCACCGCGAACTGAGATTATGAATCGCGTGCGCGATCAGCTCTTTGCCGGTGCCGGTTTCTCCCTGAATAAGCACGGTAGAATTCGTAGGCGCAACCCGTTCGACTTGTTCGAGTACTGACTCCAGAGCAGGGCTATTGCCGATCACCTGCTCGAACCTGCGCTCATAAGATGATTGATCACCACTTGCAAATTTCGGGAAAGCCCCCACAGAGAACCTCCTGGCGCCCACACGCCCCTAGCGGGGCTCAATTCTCTAGAGCTGCTCGAACGCTATCGAGCAGCACCTCATCATCGAACGGTTTGGCCAGAAACTCCACCGCCCCGGCTCGTAGCGCCTGCATTCGAATTTTGGTGTCGCCGTGCGCGGTGATGAAGATTGTCGGAATTCTGCAATGTTCCGCGTTCAGTTGGGCCTGCAATTCCAGACCGGACATTCCCGGCATGCGAATATCGGCGATCAGGCATGCGGCCTGCTGTTGCTGGCCGGATTCCAGAAATTCTTCCGCCGACGCAAAGGCTTGTGACGGCAAACCCACGGATTTCAGCATGCCTTGCAGCGCACCGCGCATCAACTCATCGTCATCGACAATCGCGACCATTTTTTTCTTCCTCTGCATAGGCATGGTTGCAAGTTACCGTCCAGACGGCGACGGCGCAATCATACCTTGGTATGAGCGCGATAATACTGTCCGACAGACGCTGAAGCGGCTGCGAGGGTCACTTCTAGGCTTCGAATCCAGTCGGAAGCGTCAAGTGAAAGCTCGCACCGCGCGAAGGGTTGGCGGCGGCCCACAGGCGGCCGCCATGTGATTCCACAATCGATTGACTGATGCGAAGTCCCATCCTGGTCCCGTCAGGTTTAGTGGTAAAGAAGGCATTAAAGATATGGGGCACATGCTGCGGAGGCAGCCCCACTCCCGTGTCAACGACCGACACAACGACTTGCTCGTTGTCCCCTCGCTGTGAGCAGATGATGAGTTCACGCGTCCCGTCCACTCTCCTCATTGCTTCAATGCTGTTCATCATAAGATTCATCACCACTTGCTGCAATTGCACCCGGTCGCCCATAACGCGAGGAAGGTCCGCCTCCAGGTCTGTCCGAACCGCGATGGCGTACCGGGTTGCTTCACCGCGCGGGAGCACGATCATCTCCCGGATGACTGCGTTCATATCGACTGTCTCTCGTTGCGGTGTTTCTTTCTTGAAGAGCTGGCGGACCCGGCCGATGATTTCTGCCGCGCGAGCGGCATCTTTAATCGTTAATCGTTTTCGAGGCTGCTTCGCGCGCCTGTTCCAGATCAGGCGGATCGCGCGTAAGCCATCGCTAGCAGGTATTAGCGTCGGTGACCGCGGCGGCAATCGGCTGATTGACTTCGTGTGCCAGGGAGGCGGTTAACTCCCCCATGGTCGTCACCCGGCTGACGCGTCCCAGATCCGAATTCGCCTGACGCAAAGCTTCTTCGGCGCGGTTGCGGGAATTTTCAGTGCGCCGCTTAATTTCAATGCGCGCGGCGATCAGTAAAGTCGCCACCAGGAAGACGGCAAATCGCAGGAGCACCGCTGGCTCAACGGCTGGCGGGATTAGTTCTTCGCAGAAACAGGTATTTAAAAGCCACAGCGGAGAGGCCAATCGATAGGAGCCCTGGTCCCAATCCTGCAAAGAAACTGCTCACCGCGACAGCTAGAAGAAAGCATGATGCCGGTGCATCGATAGGCCACGCCACCGCCAGCGCGACGCCGCTTGGAATCGCAGCCAGACCGTAACCTTCGAGTTTGGACAGCGCTTTCATTTCCGACGGTCGGGCGGAAGCTCAAGCTTCGCCGCCATCCTCACTAACTCGGCCAACGATTCGGCCTTCATCTTCCGCATCACATGTCCCCTTTGGATCTTTACCGTGACTTGGCTCGTTCCCAGTTCGAAAGCCACCTGCTTATTGAGCATGCCTGAGACCACCAGCCCCATAACCTCGCGCTCGCGCGGGGTCAGAGAATCATAGCGCTTTCGCAACTCCGCAAGCTCACTGAGCTGTTGCCGCGTTATCCGGTCGCGGCTCAGAGCCTGGTCGATGGCGTCCAGCAGGTCCTGGTCGCGGAACGGCTTGGTAAGAAATTCCACCGCGCCGGATTTCATGGCCCGTACCGTCATCGGAATATCGGCATGACCGGTGATGAAGATGATGGGAATCCGGATGTCCGCATCCGCCAATTCGCGCTGAAACTCCAGCCCGTTGGCACCACGAAGTCGCACGTCCAGAATAAGGCAACTGGGTTCGTCCGGCCGTTTGCTGCGCAGGAACTCTTGCGGGGTCGCGTAGGTCTCGGAACGTACGCCAACCGATTTCAGCATGCCTTGAATGGCCGCCCGCACTAAGGGGTCGTCATCAATGACGAACACTGTGGAAGTGGCATGAGGCGTCATCGGTGCGCCTCCACCTTTGCGGTCGGAGGGAGATCAACGTGAGCTACGCAGGGTGTAAACCTCCGAGGCAAATGGCAGGACGGAAATCTGAGGGCTAACCTGAGGGCTCGTGCGACTGCGACCACAGTTATGCTATAGCACAGAGCACTACGAGGTGCCGGTCGTCCAATCCATCTCCTTTTGCCCGGATCGCCCATCTTCAAGAGTTTATTTCGTGTTGGGGATGAAGTCCGCAAGAGCGGCGGGGAAGGAGGCCCACGTAACTGTAGCGCGGTTTTAATGCCATTACAATGCAGTGCTATGAGAATTGAAACGTATTTGGGTGAGGTTGCCTCGTATGCTGGCGATTCGACGCGATCAAACAATAGGCGCTGCGGTCCGCAAACGCAGCAATGCGGAAGTAATTGATCAACGTTTGATCAGATCTTTCCCCTGCCTACGTTGTTTGGAACAAGGTTTGCAGCTGATCAGGCACCCCTCAGATGAAGCGCGCTTGGAGGCCAGAGAATCATCTGTGTAGATTTCGCTCTCTCCTCCAAGCCGCTCCCCCCTTTTGGATGTCGCAAAAACCATTGGGGTAGCGGCAATTCTGCAAAACAAATGCTCCCGTTTGCAGGCTAGGTTGGTTCGAGCGAATGAAATAACTAAGGTTGATTAATTCATTCCAGGTTACGCTGTCGAAATATTGACACCCACCATAGCAGCGATTCTTGCCAATGCCACCTCGGTGCATTGAACTGTTTGTCATTGGGGATTTTGCGCTCGCCTGGCTGTTCGCCAGCGTTGGCACTTCAAATGCCTCCGGTACGTCCCGAACGTGCAACCCGCGGACTCGGCTACCTGGAGCAAGCCCCTTAAGTGAGTTGAATCTGCGGGTTCGTTTTTACGCTCCGATGGAGTGGAGCGAACGCAACCCAGGCAGGCGCAAGGAAATTAGAGAGTGAGAGGAGAACTAAACAATGGTAACGAATTCTGCAGCAGAGTTGAACGCCCAGGATAGAACCAGGCGAGACATTCCAGCAGGCCTTGATCGCGATGGGGTCGTGCAAATCGTACGCGAACTACGGCTATTGCTTGCCGACGCCTTCACCCTCTACATGAAGACCAAGAATTTTCATTGGCACATGAGTGGAAGCCACTTTCGCGACTATCATCTTCTTTTGGATGAGCATGGCGACCAAATCCTCGCTATGACGGATGTGATCGCGGAGCGGGCGAGGAAGCTTGGGGGAACCACGCTTCACTCGATTGGCGACATTTCGCGTCATCAACGGCTGAAGGACAACGACTACGAAGCGATGGCGCCGCAATACATGCTTGCCGAACTTTGTGAGGACAATCAACACCTGTCGCAATATCTGCGCTCTGCCCACGAGGTTTGTGACAAGCACAACGATGTCGCCACCGCGAGTTTGATTGAGAACTGGCTCGACGAGACCGAGCGGCGCGTGTGGTTTCTATCGGAGATACAGACCGGGGTTTAGTCAACCTGGGTTTAATCAACCTTGGATCATTCACTTAGTTGCCGTTCTTACGGGTAATCTTGCAGAGAAGTCGCTCGCAGAGTCAGAGGATAAAACTCAGCCCTGCGGGTGAAAGGGCATGCCGCCACGCCCAGCACTGGCGGGTTCCGGAGTGTGGAGATCCAGATTCACCACAACCGGATCTTGTCCGTCCCTTACCACCACAGCTTCGCAAATCTCGTCTGGGCTGGCGTTGATTTCCTGGTGCGGTACGTAAGGTGGAACGTAAATAAAATCGCCCGGCCTGGCTTCCTCGCTGAATTCCAGTTGGTTTCCCCAGCGCATGCGAACTCGGCCCTTTACTACGTACAGAACCGTCTCCAGTTCTCCATGGTGATGAGGCCCGGTTTTGGCATCCGGTTGCACCACCATTGTCCCGGCCCACAACTTGCTCGCTCCAGCTTTGGCATGAGTGATTGCGGCAGCTCGCGTCATGCCTGGGGTCTGTGGTGTATTCAAATCAAGTTCACGCGAATGTACGATTTTGACTCCATGTTTCGCCCAATCCATAAGAAAGCCTCCAGTTGTTTTGCGCATTTTTGTTGCCACGAAGATGTGCAAGGGGATTCCGCTGCTTGGGCGCGTAGATAATCCCGCAGCCGGTGACTTTGAACCGATTTCAAGTGTCCGCCGATTGACACCACCACAAGCTCGACTGGCGAGCCTTCGCGATTCATCCGGAGCGGTCTGTGGTTTTCAGCCACAAGTGATGTCCTCTAGCGCTTTACATTCCTCGCAAGCACCAGAGGGCGATGGCACGCTGGGTGCATAACGCGAAAGTGCCGGGGTGAATGGCAGCTGTTTGTCAAATCGCGTGTTCGGGTTTCGTGAAAAGGAATAGCGATGTGGATTGTTCGATTAGCATTGCGCCGGCCCTACACCTTCGTGGTGTTGGCCATTCTCATCCTGGTGATGGGATTAATCGCGATTTCCCGCACGCCAACTGACATCTTCCCGAACATCAATATTCCGGTTATTAGCATAATCTGGAACTACGCCGGCCTTGTCCCGAAAGACATGAATGACCGGATCATCAGCATCACGGAGCGATCCCTCACCACCACAGTCGACAATATCGAGCACATCGAATCGCAGTCGCTCTACGGAGTAGCGGTTGTGAAGGTTTTCTTGCAACCTACCGCCAGTGTAGAGCGCGGGATTGCACAGATCACCGCGATCTCGCAGACGCAACTCCGGCAATTGCCCGCAGGAACGACTCCCCCTCTCATTCTCGCGTATAGCGCATCGAGCGTGCCGGTTTTGCAGTTGGCTCTTTCGGGACAGGGATTATCTGAGCAGCAACTTAACGACTACGCTCTTAACTTCATTCGCACCCAACTCATCACGGTTCCGGGGGCATCCGTTCCTTATCCCTATGGCGGAAAGCAACGGCAAGTGCAGGTTGATCTGAATCCCGCCGAGCTCCAGTCAAAAGGTTTGTCTGCCCTCGATGTGGTCAATGCGATCTCGGTGCAGAATTTAATTCTGCCGACCGGCACGTCGAAAATTGGCGGCAAGGAATACGACGTAGACGTTCCCAACGCGGCGCCGCAGACGATCGGCGAACTGAACCGAATTCCAATCAAGACCATTGGAAGCACAACCATCTACGTAAAGGATGTTGCCTGGGTGCGCGATGGTTTTCCTCCGCAAACCAACATCGTTCGGGTGAATGGACAGCGCTCAGTGCTGCTCACCATTCAAAAGGCTGGCAACGCTTCTACTTTGAATGTGATTGCAGGCGTCAAGTCTCTTCTTCCGCAAATTGCCGCGACCGTTCCACCGCAGCTGAAAATGGAACCGCTCGCCGACCAGTCCATTTTTGTTCGTGGAGCAATCAAGGGAGTTGTCCGGGAAGCTGTGATCGCCGCATGTCTTACTGCAGTAATGATTCTGATTTTCCTGGGCAATTGGCGCAGCACGCTCATTATTGCGACCTCAATTCCTTTGGCTATCCTGACATCACTGATCGTGTTGAGCGTCATCGGCGAGACCATCAACATCATGACGCTGGGAGGGCTGGCGCTCGCCGTCGGCATCCTTGTGGATGACGCCACGGTGGAAGTGGAAAACATCAACCGTAACCGGGAAGCCGAACCCGAAAAGGAGATGGATGAAGTTGTGCTGGACAGTGCGATGCAGATCGCGACCCCGGCGTTTGTGGCCACGCTTTCGATTTGCATTGTATTCGCACCGATGTTCTTGCTTTCGGGAGTCGCGCGTTATCTTTTTCTGCCGCTCGCCGAGGCTGTGGTCTTCGCCATGCTTGCCTCCTATCTCCTGTCGCGGACCATCGTTCCGACCATGGCGAAGTATCTGCTGCGGCACCAGAAGATCGGGCAGCATGGTCAAACCAGCCGCAATCCGCTGGTTCGGATGCAGCAGCGCTTCGAATCAGGCTTCGAAGCATTTCGCCGCGGCTATCGCGAAGTCTTAAATGGTTGCCTGCATCACCGCCAGGCTTTCCTGGGCGGCTTTTTCGCTGCGTGCCTGGGATCGCTAGCCATCATAATCCCGTGGTTGGGTCAGGATTTTTTCCCCCGCGTGGATGCCGGCAGTTTCAAGCTCCATCTCCGCGGACCCACGGGAATGCGCATTGAGGATACGGCGTTCCTGTGCGATCTGGTGGAAGATTCGATCCGCAAGCAAATCCCGCCAGACCAGATCAAGAGCATCATCGACAACATCGGCCTGCCTTACAGTGGCATCAACCTTTCATACAGCAACTCGGCGCCGGTAGGGACTTCGGATGCGGACGTACTTGTTACCTTATCGCCGAAGCATCGCCCGACCGACGAATACGTTGACCAGCTGCGCCTGAGTTTGGCGAAACAATTTCCCGGGGTAATGTTTGCTTTTCTCCCCTCCGATATGGTCACGCAAATCCTGAACTTTGGACTGCCCGCTCCCATCGACATTCAAGTGATCGGCAACAATCTGGAGGGCAACCGGGAGTGGGCGAGCAAACTGATGCAGAAAATCAGATACGTGCCGGGGACGGCAGACCTGCGCGTCCAGCAACCTTTCGACGAACCCTATCTTCACCTCAGAATCGAACGCACCAAAGCCCAGGAACTCGGTTACACAGGGTCAGATATCGCGCAGAACCTGCTGATTTCGTTGGGAGGAAGTTTTCAGACCGCGCCAACTTTCTGGGTTGATCCGAAAACCGGTGTCAGTTATTCCATTGCAACCGAGACCCCGCAATATCGTGCAGATACTCTGCAGGATCTGGTAAACATTCCGGTCACGGCCAAAACTGGAACAGCCGCGCCATCGTTAATGGCCAGCCTGGTGTCACTGAAGCGAGGAAGCGGCATGGCGGTGGAATCGCACTATGACATCGCTCCCGTGATTGACATCTACGGTTCCGTCTCGGGACGCGACCTGGGGGGGGTTGCGCGTGACATTAACGCGCGCATCGACGCTCTCCGCTCGCAGCTCCCGCGAGGATCGCATGTCGTGGTCCGCGGGCAGGTGCAGACCATGCGGTCTTCTTATGTTGGACTGCTCAGTGGGCTGGCGTTTGCAATTCTTCTGGATTATTTGCTGATCGTGGTGAATTTTCAATCCTGGCTTGACCCCCTCATCATGATTTCCGCATTGCCGGCCGCGCTGACAGGAATCGCGTGGTTCTTATTCATCACCCATACCACTCTCAGCGTTCCCGCACTCATGGGAACCATCATGTGTATGGGCGTGGCCACCTCAAACAGCATTCTGGTGGTGAGTTTCGCGACCGAACAGATGGCGGAAGGAAAAGATGGGATTTCAGCGGCGCTGGAAGCAGGCTTCACCCGCTTTCGCCCGGTACTGATGACGGCATTGGCCATGATTATCGGCATGGTCCCGATGGCGCTCGGATTAGGCGATGGGGGTGAACAGAATGCTCCGCTGGGACGAGCCGTCATCGGTGGCCTGCTTTTCGCCACGCTTTCCACGCTGCTGTTTGTCCCCACGTTCTTCAGCGTGCTGCAGGGCCGGCGCGAAAAGCAGAGCCTGCCCGCAGAAAAGCCACGAGGATAAAACATCTGGTAAATAACATGGCGCAAACCGAAGTTGAAAAACAAACCAAAACGCTGCAGGTCGGCCAGCACAACGGTGTGCAGCCAAGCGGCCGATTTCGACGCTGGCTAATCCCCGTGACAATCACGGTAGTCGTAGCTGCTGTCTTATTCGCCGGAATCCGCTCCCGGCTCACGGCCGAAGCCAACCTGCGTACGGTGACCGCTCAATTGGCAGTACCCTCGGTTTCGGTTGTGCTGCCCAAACAGACCGCACCGGCTCAGGAAATTATCTTGCCCGGCAATATACAGCCATTTATCTCCTCACCGATTTATGCCCGCACCGACGGCTATTTAAAAAAATGGTATTTCGACATCGGGGCGCACGTTAAAGCCGGCGACCTGCTCGCGATCATTCAGACTCCGGAGGTGGATGAGCAATTGGCGCAGGTACGCAGCACCCTCGCAACCGCGGAGGCCAATCTTGAATTGGCTCAGATCACTAGAGATCGTTATCAATCACTGCTAAAGAAACACGCCGTCCCCCAGCAAGCGGTGGACAATGCCGTTGGAACCTACGCCGCAAATAAGGCGATTGTGGATGCGGATGAGGCAAACGTGCGCCATTACGCAGCCCTGGTGTCTTTCGAAAAAGTATACGCACCATTTGATGGGGTGATTATTGCGCGCAACACGGATATCGGCGACCTCATCAACTCGGGCAGCAACACGGCTCCGAAAACGGATCTATTCGACATGGTGCAGGCACGCACCTTGCGTGTGTACGTGAATGTGCCGGAGGAGTACTCGCAAGGAGTGAAGCTGGG
Organism: uncultured Acidobacteriaceae bacterium; assembly: GCA_963766625.1. Lineage (GTDB taxonomy): Bacteria > Acidobacteriota > Terriglobia > Terriglobales > Acidobacteriaceae > Sulfotelmatobacter. Next base: position 148,242 of record CAVYBF010000002.1, read on the forward strand.
GCAGACCGAGGCAGACATCGTGTTGGGGGAATTTCCCGACAAGCGGTTTCCCGGCAAATTAGTACGAACCGCCGATGCGATCAACGCAACCACGCGAACCTTGCTGGTCGAGGTAGATGTTCCGAATCCTTCCGGAACTCTTTTCTCAGGCTCGTATGCCGAAGTGCATCTAAAAATTCCGGGGCAAAATTCGACCTTCTTGATTCCAGTCAACACTCTGATTTTTCGTTCAGAGAAGCTGCAAGTCGGGGTTGTAAAAAATGGAAAGGTCTCGCTCGCCGACCTCATTCCCGGCCATGATTTTGGGAACGAGATCGAAATCGTCGCCGGACTGAACGCCAATGACCAGATCGTCGTAAATCCCCCTGATTCGCTCGTTTCCGGCCAGGAAGTGAAGATCGTGAATGCGTCGCTGCCCGGAGATTCGAAATGAAAAATCGGCGAGCGCCGCAAGCTGCAAGGAAGAAATCGCACACACGCTGGATGCTTTTTCTGATTGCGTGTGCGCTTCCGTTTGCTGGTTGCGCGGTAGGGCCGAAATACAAGGGTGCTCCGCCGGTTCCAACTCCGCCGGCGTACAAGGAGATGGGAAACTGGAAGACCGCACAACCGAACGAAAACAACCTCGGCGGGAATTGGTGGGAGATATTTCAGGATCCACAACTTAACTCCTTGGAGCAACAAGTTAACGTCTCCAACCAGAACCTGAAACAAGCGGTGGCGAACTACCAACAATCCCGAGCCGCCTTGCGGTACGTGCGTGCCGATTACTATCCCACAGTCACCGCGTCGCCGTCGGCTACGAGAGAACGATATTCAGCCAATCGTCCGCCCCCCAGCTCAATCTATGACGGACTTACCTTTAACGATTACGTGGTGCCGGTGAACTTATCTTACGAGACAAACGCCTGGGGCCGGGTTAGCCGAAACGTGGAATCTTACCGGGAACAGGCGCAAGCCAGCGCCGCCGATTTGGCGGTAATCAACCTGAGCATGCACGCTTCGCTCGCCATCGATTACTTCGCGGCACGCAGCCTGGACGCCGAAGAAAAGCTGCTGAAGGACACCGTCGCACAATACGAGCAGGCATTTCAATTGAATGAAGACCTATACGAAGGAGGACTCGCGTCTGAAGTAGATGTAGAACAGGCACGGACAATTCTAGAGACCACCCGCGCCCAGATGATCGACGTCGATATTGCGCGGGCGCAATACGAGCATGCCGTCGCGGTCTTGATTAGCCAGCCTCCGGCGGATTTCACACTGCCGCCGCTGCCGCTTACCGCTCCGCCGCCGCCGATTCCGGTTGCACTACCTTCACAATTGCTGGAAAGGCGCCCCGACATCGCCGAAGCCGAACGCCAAGTGGCCTCGGCGAATACCCAGGTTGGGCTTGCCAAAACCGCTTACTATCCGTTGGTAAACATCCTGACTTCTGGCGGACTGGAGAGCGGGAGCATTACCACCTTGTTGCAGGGGCCGAGCGTTCTGTGGGCTGCGGGGGCTTCTGCCGCGGTAACCGTTTTTGATGTCGGTCGGCGACGCGCTCTGAACGATGAAGCAAAAGCAGGATACGATTCTTCGGTTGCGTTCTATCGGCAGACGGTCCTCTCGGCCTTTCAGCAAGTTGAAGATAACTTGGCCAGCTTGCGAGTTTTGGAGCAGGAGGCCGGAGTGCAGGCAACCGCGGTGCAGGCTTCGCTGCGGTCGCTCAGCCTCTCCAATACTCGTTATGAGGGTGGCGTCACGAGCTATCTCGAAGTGATCACTGCGCAGAATGCAGCCCTGTCCGACGAGGTTACGGCCGTGAATATTCTTGGCCGACGCATGGCCAGTGCAGTGCTATTAATTCAGGCCCTTGGTGGGGGATGGGATAGAAAAGAATTGCCGAACCGGCCCGAATGCTGCGGAAAACTGATGAGCAGTTCCAACTGACCTCAGCCCTCCCTCATCTATACCGCTCTTCTGAATGCGACCCACAGATCAAGCAAGCTTTCAGGAGGCAAAGTAAAAAATCCCGCTATGGCGCAACTGCCTCTCTGTCGGAATAAGGACTTCATGTCAATTTCTGGACGGTATGACCGCATCACGAGTAGTCAGCGAGTTCTGTGATGGCAGCTAATCCCTTCCAGACAAGGGGATGACTCACAGGTGATCCTGTGGAGATCATAGAAATTCACGGCTTTCCGTTTGGTCAGCCTCGTGCATTCGCAGATCTCAAGCGAGGACGAAGTGAAATCACGCATCAGTCATCTTGTTCACTCCATTCAAATCTTTCTTGGAAGCATCGCCGCGCTGATGATTCTATGGATTCCTGCCGCCCAAAGTCTGCTGGCGCAGGACCAGCATTTTCACGACGCGCCAACGTCCAGCAGTGAGGTGAAAAATCCCTACGCGGATCAAGCCTCAGCAGTGGCAGCGGGGGCGAAACTGTATGCCGCGAACTGCGGTTCGTGTCACGGAATTGCAGGACGAGGCACCGGAAACATTCCCGCGCTGAATTCTGGGGCTACGCAATCCGCCCCTGACGGAGAAGTCTTCTGGTTTATCACCACCGGCTCGACCAAAAACGGCATGCCTTCTTGGAACGGTCTGGCCGAGCGGAAACGCTGGCAGCTGGTTACTTATCTGAAGTCGCTTACGAAATCGGCCAGAGCGCGACCCAATCAAGCTGCAAATGTTCGAGGTGAAACATGAACCAGGTGGAAGTTTCTGCCAAGTTTGCTGGGAAGGTTTCGCTTGGCGGTGAACTTTCTGTTCACCGTCTCGGCTTCGGAGCCATGCGATTGACGGGTGAGGGGATTTGGGGTCCGCCAAAAGATCGAAAACTTGCGCTCGCGGTCCTACGGCGCGCCGTCGAATGTGGCGTCAACTTCATCGATACCGCCGACTCGTACGGACCGCATGTTAGTGAGGAGTTGATCGCAGAGGCGCTGTTCCCCTATCCGAAAGATCTGGTCATTGCGACCAAGGGCGGGTGGAATCGTCCTGGGCCGGATCAGTGGACGCACGACGCCTCTCCATCGCATCTTCGAAAGGCGATCGAAGGTAGTCTCAAGCGATTGCGCCTGGACCGCATTGAGGTTTACCAATTGCACATTCCAGATCCTGCCGTAGCGTTCGATACATCGGTGGAAACTCTGGCGCGGCTGCGCAACCAAGGCAAGATCCGCCTGGTCGGATTGTCCAACGTCACGCAAGAGCACATCGAGCGCGCGCGCCGGATCGTCCCGATCGTCTCGGTGCAGAACCGCTACAGCTTTGCCGACCGTGAATGGGACTATGTAGTCGATTATTGTGAACGCAACCGGATTGCCTTTATCCCCTGGTACCCTTTGGCCGCCGGAACAGTTGCAGGGGAATTGCTGAACCGAATCGCGCAAGCACACGGTGCGACCCCGATGCAGATAGCCCTATCGTGGCTCTTGCAGAGATCTCCTGTGATGTTGCCGATTCCGGGAACATCCTCGATCGAACACCTGGAGCAGAATGTCGCCGCGGCTTCAATGCGTTTATCTGACCAGGAATACGAGGAGCTCTCTGGAGTGCTCCGACCGGTGGAGTCGCGGTGAAGGAACCGAGAGAAAGAATCGAGTAAACGAACCGGGCAGACGAGGGGCACTTGACTCGATGCTTGCTAAAACGCTGAGGAATAACGGAGGCCAACGATATGAAGAATCTTTCGACAGACCAGGTAAAACTCGGATTCATCGGACTCGGCAACATGGGAAGCCGAATCGCAGAACGACTACTTGATCACGGATTTCCACTCGTCGCCTACGACACGGATACCGCTAAGGCGGGAACCATCGCTCGAAAGGGAGGTTTTGCCGCTAAGAACATTGTTGAATTGGTGCTTACTGCCGATGTGATTCTTTCGTGCCTGACGAATGATGAAGCAGTCCAGAGTGTTTATGCTGGGCCGGCGGGAGTTTTTGCGGAGGCGCGGCCGGGAACGGTCGTGTTGGAGATGAGCACAATCTCGCCGGAAAGTTCGCGCGAACTGCATAGGCTTGGCGGCAGGCGCGGGATCGATGTATTGGATGTTGCGATCTCGGGCAGCACTCCCGCCGCGGAGCAAGGTGTCCTGACATTACTGGCCGGCGGCACCCGCGAGTTGTTCCGTGCCGCTGAGCCGATATTCCAGGCGATTGCAAAGCAATACTTTCTTATGGGCGGTCCGGGCTCTGGAACAACGATGAAGTTAGTGGTCAACACGCTGTTGGGCGTTGGCATGCAAGCCATCGCTGAGGCAACGGTGCTTGGGGAAAAGGCCGGCCTCGACCGCAAAGGGTTGCTCGAGGTTTTATCAAAAACGGCTGTGATTTCTCCAGCTCATGTGGGAAAACTCGCAAGGGTTGCAATTAACAATTACACTCCGCAATTTCCTCTGCGCCTGATGAACAAAGATTTTGGATTGATTCTGCAGGAGGCAGCCAAGGCAGATGTCTCTATGCCTGCGACGGCAGCCGCATCTCGTGTGAACTCCGAAGAGTTGGCCGGGGGTGGGGACGAGGATTTCTCCGCTGTGCTACGGCGAATGGAACAAGTTGCAGGAATTACAAATTTGCCGGTTTCGCGCGCCAGTTGACCCTGCCAGGGCTCAATAGACATGCTTTCCGGCGGGCCGTGGTCATTCTATTGTCGAGCTTTGGCTTGGGAAGACCTGACGCCAAGGAAATAATTCGAATGGGCAATTCATCGCATGATGGCCGACCCCTGATGTCCACTGAAGGAAACGACGGTCCTCGCGGGAATTGATATACGACAGCTGGGCCCTGATGGAACAACGGCCTGATTCGGCAGGCAACTCCGGTCCGCGAATCGACTGCGGCGTTATTCAGAAGTAAGCGGAATGGGTAAGCAGCACAAGCCATGTGCAGAGAGAACACGAACTCATCCACATACTTCTCCGCTGATCATCGAGCGCGGCGAAGGGCGTTTTGTCGACTCTCTCAAGCGGCGCAGACCTTTCGCAAACATCGCCTGAGCCAGTGCTTTTACATCTGGATCTCCGGAATCAGAAGCCCGAAGTAATTCCTTGCCTGCGTCTCGCTGTCCGAGTTTGCACCACATTACTCCGCAAAGAAACACATAGTCGCTCTTCATACCAGACTCCTATTAGTCAGGATTTGCGAATGTGCATCGTGTTCTAACCGCTTCCTTAGAAGAACCCTGCAACAACCATCTTCTTCGACTGCAGTCTAGCGGCCAACATTATCCCGCCCACAACCGCGCTGCTGGAAGCCTTCTGAATACATGATGGGGGGCTGACGACAGGGATGGCCAATCGGAGGTCAGAAGGAGTCAGTGTTTCGACTTGCCCTGCCGAATCGAAGTTGCCGCAAGATCGTTTGCTGTTTCCTGGCGGGCAATGATTAGTCAGGGGCTCACGCCGCCAGGCGCCAATTTGCCCCGGTGCGGGCTTTTATTTGTGGCGCCACGGTCGGGGTGCTGGGCCCGAGATCGTTTTCGAACACGAGACTATCGTGGGTGACCACAAAGGTCTTGACCCCAGAGGACCTGTAATCCACGGGGTACGCGACCAACTTCAATCCGCCCTGTTTCTTACCGTTGCTGATCACAGTCGGGGAATCTGTCACGATTCGGAAGTAATACCCATGGAAAAGATTGGAGTCTGCGTTGCTGGTATTTGGAGTGGCAGAGCCAAGGCTTTCTGCGAATTGGGTGATCGGATCTTCGCTGGCTGCTTTTGCGCTTTTATCATGCTTTGCCAACGCGAATTCCTGACACACCGCAATTGCGGCCGCCTCGTTTTCCCCGATTCTGCGGAACAGGATCTCCTGCTTGCCGCGTGCAGAATCGAAATACCACTCCCCGTTCTTTGAGACCAGGGGAATGGGGAAGGGCCAGTTTTCTGCGCCGATGTACAGAATCGTGGTTCCGTCGGGTTCGCGGACCAGTCGGTGCATCTCCTGATATTTCTGGGTGAACTGCTCGCGCTCGGCTTTGTCCTGGACCACGTCGCTTGATGAAGTAACGTCCTTTCCTGCCCCCAGGATCGCTTCCAAAGCCAGCTCGTCATCTTTTTGCACAGCCTGAAAGAGAGCAATGCTGGCTGCGCCGGGAGAAGTGAACATCTTTGGCTTTGCATCCTGAGCAAAGCTCGATCCGGCGAATCCTGTGACTAGCAACAAGAGCGTGATTAGCAGCAACAGAACAACAGTGGATGCGAACCCGCAGGCAAGTCTCAGAGCAAAAGTTTCAAATGCTCCAAGGTTCTTATTATTTGCGCGCATAACTTCTTTCTCCATATCCTCAGTCTGTCTGTAGTGATAGAACTGAATTACCGGCGACCGCCTCCGCCTCCGTGAAAACCTCCGAACCCTCCACCATGAAATCCTCCAGCGAAGCTCGAGCGGCCGCGAGCGGAGAAGCCTCTGCCAAACCCTCCACGATTGAAGCCGCTGAACGCTCCAGAATGAGTGCCACGAAATCCGCCGCCGTGAAATCCGCCGGCTCCATGAAAGCCGCCAGGGTGAAATCCGCGATTGAAAGCCCAGCCGTGAGACACCCAGGCGCCATGGTTGAACATGACCCCAGGCCCATGCCAGCCAAATCCCCAGTGTCCCCAGCCCCAGCCAAACCCGCCGAAAAATCCGATTCCGAAGCCCAGGCCAAACGCGATTCCCGGAACCCCAAGGTAAAGTCCTGGATAGCCATACCAGCCCGGCCAGATGCCGAGGGGCGCGCCGTAGACGAGCCACGGATCGTATTCAGGCACGTAAACCACGTCCGGGTCTGCGGGCTCAATCACGATGTCTGGCCCTTTTGTAGTCACCGTTTGCTGGGAGTTGTTCTCTAAGTTGCCCGATTTCTCCGCCCGCTGACGCAGTACCTGAACTGCATTCATCACGTCCTGTTGTTGGTTCACGTAAGCATCGCCAAGAGACGAGGTCCAGGCCAGATTCTTGTCCATGTTGGCGAGCACCGAAGGAAACTCGGCGAGGGCCTTCACGCTGGGATCCCACGGCTGCTTGTCAACTTCTTTACCGAGCTTTTCGCCCTTGAGATGTTTATGTTTATCCATCCACCTGTCTGCTTCCACAATTTCCGCGGGATAAGTAGCGGCTGCAAGAATCTGAGCGACCAGCGCATCGGGATATAAGGCGATCGGCGCGACCAGTTGCTGCAACTGTTCTGGTGTCAGTTTCGCGGCCTGAACTGGCGGTGGCGGCGTGGTTTGGTCAGGCTGACAGAACGCTCCCGGAGCTGTGGCCAATAAAAGACAACAGGAAAGAAAAAGCGACAAACTCTGTTTTATGACGTTCACAAATTTGGTTCTTCTTCGACGTGATCGCATCAACCAGCCGCCCCCAGATCGCCAGTCACGCAATAGCCGCCGCCTCTAGTTATCTCAACTGGCCAGGTTGGCGGCACTTCTTTGCGCAGATTGCCGAAACGTGAGCGGGCATGCCGGATGGCTGCATTGGCAGGCGATTTCTACATCTTCGCTCCCCGCGTCGCGACAGGCTTCTCCGCAGTATTCTTCTCTGTCTGATACATTGCATAGGCACGGTATGTGCGCGCACTTCTTGGTTTGCTGATTCGCCACTATGATTCCTTCCTTTCCAGTCTCTGCGATCACCGCAGCGTGCAATTCGTTACTCATCTTCCTGATTGCATTCGTCTCTCCAAACCCAAGTCCCCCGCTGGGTCATGACGAATGCACACTTGGTTTCTCTTGCGTGCAAGTTATTTGGGGGCAACAGTCTGTTCTTTCGCCCAGGTGCACACCGCTTTTTTATCTGTTTCCGTAAGTTTCGCCTCGGGATGTATCACGGTGTAGAGCCATGGCGGCATCCGGCCTGTCGATATGAGGCCGCAAATGGAATCCAATCTGTCGCGCTTTTGGCGTTCTGAATACGTCGTCCACAGCGAAAAATTCATCTTCTTCCTGCCTTCGCGCACGTCCCGCGTGATCCACCACGAGACCGGGGCAACGTGAGCGTACCAAGGCCAGTCGGTGTGATTGGAGTGACAGTTTCCACAGGCCCGAAGTAGGACTCGCTTACCTGCGGAATTCTGCAGCAGCGGCAGTCCCTGATTTCTCGGTTCGATGACAGCACGCGGCTCACTTCGCACTTGTCCAACCATTACGGCTAGAGCGGCCAACGCGACCATTGATTTCAACGTCCTCACCGTGAGTTTCACGACCATCTCTGCGCCCCTGCCTGCCGCACGTTTGAGGCCGGGGAAGCTTCGACAGTTCCTTATCCAGGGAAATGACCTCTGCGTTGCGTGCACGCGTTACGGCCGGTGCACTCGTTTTCACTTTGAATCCGATATCGAGAATTGAATTCGACCTGGCACGGAGTGTGTCGGCGAATGACCCTATTTCGACACGCCTGTCAAGTTTTGGATCACTCGCGAGTGACATGTACCTATTCTGAATGAAAAGCAATCAGAGTGAATATCCGGATCTATCCGCGTGGCCTCAAAAGTGCTCTTCCATGATTGCGAGTGAACTTATGAGCACAGGAATCGCAAGCCGGATTATGATCACCATCCGAGTCGTTGGTTGGGCGGCAATCATGATCGTTACGGGGCTGATTGCGAGCACTATAGCAGCAAGCATTTATAGATTGCTTGTGTCGCAAAACTGAGTCGCTGGTTGAAGTACTCTTGTAAATAGCACTTATTCCAGTGCCTTATGCGTCATTGTCATAACTTGGCAAGCCCTGTATTACAAGCCGTCGCCAACCCTCGGGACGACCTGCTTTCTCCAAACAACTGAAGGATTGAGCTTTCGATCAGGCGACGGGGCGATTACTTCTAGAAGTTCCCTTCATCAATTCAGTCACTTGCCTCAATCCGCTGGCTCACTCGAGACCGCCAGGGCGCGGATGTAAAAAAATGATCTGACAGAAAATGATCTGACCGAAAACCGATTGGCCGTTGGCTTGCATTTTCGCGGCTGCTCTTTGGTTGCGTGAACGAGTCGGCAGGACTTTCGTTGGCGCACCGCCGGTTGCCGCTGCAACTTTATAGTCCGGGAATGTTGCGAGGACTGATTAGAGCGTATGAAGTCAAAGAAGGCTTAGGACCAAAGGGGGCAGTACGATGGACCCGAATCTGGTTTCACCACGTGAAGGCGAAACAAATCGGGAGGATTTTCGAATTCGAAAAGTGATTCAGGTTCTGAAGAAAGACCCATCCCGAGCCCTCCCGGAACTGGCAGATAGCTGTCAGATCAGCATTTCGAGGCTCAGTCACCTGTTCAAACATGAAATCGGCACTAACGTGAAAAGCTACCGCTTGAGTTGTCGGCTTCAAGTAGCGGTGGCGTTGCTGCTATCAACCAGCGCGCCAATCAAGGAAGTTGCGTACACCGCTGGCTATCACCATTCTTCCAGCTTCGCACGTGCTTTTAAAGCCCGCTTCGGATTTGCACCTACACGTTATCGCAGAGAATATGCAAGAAAAGCGGCGTAGCAGCATCGGCTAACAAATAGCAGGACGTGCTAACCCAAATTGATTGACAAGTAGACGAAGAAACAACAATGCTAGCAACACTTAGTCGTAACATCCCGGTCCCGTGCGGAGGTCTTACTCGTGAAGTCCAGGCCCTCGGTAAGTCATTTACTAACAAGGCCCGGTCATCTTCGTGCCGAAGTGAAGACCGACCGCTGAGCAACGTACGGTCCACGGTCGGCGTTCCGGATTTGCTATTTGCAATTCAGCACGCCGGCCACCTTATCCTCCGACTCCAACTTATGAAAGGGGAAGTTTATGTCTCGCCGACGGTTAACGGTAACATCAGTCGCTGTGCTTTGTGTGCTGGGGGTCAGCATTTTCTTGGCCGGGATGAACGCACCGGCCCAGAGTGCCGCGTCCTCTGCAGAGCCGGTCTACAATCCCTTCCCGCCAGGGATCCTTCCTTCAAATTTGCCTTCAGAGCTGGCTAGGGTGCTCCGCGAAGTGGATGGCATCGAAGCTGAAGCCATCAAACAGTGGCATGCCACACCACCTCCGGTTGTGAGCGGTCAGCCGCCCATCTTTCAAAATACCGGCGTTGCCTCCGTAGAAATACTTGGCAAGCTTATGAATTACGACAGGACGATCTCGCCCAACGAAAATAAGGCGTGCGCGTCTTGCCACATGCCATACGCCGGCTTCAGTGGGCCGATTCCGACGGTAAATCTTTTGGAGATCGCTTATCCCTCCTCGGCTCCCTATCGGGCTGCCAAGCGAACTGCACAGAGATATACCTATTCCAGCTACTTCCCCCCGCTCCAATACGACGCGGAGCAGGGACTTTTCTTTGGCGGCAATTTCTGGGATTCGCGTGCCACAGGATATTTGACCCGAGCTCCGGACGCCGAGCAGGCACAGTTTCCTCCCGTTGACCCGGACGAAATGGCCGAACCTGATACCGCCTGCATCGCGTACAAGCTTTCCTTGAGGCCGTACGCACCTCTGTTCGAGGAAATTTGGGGTGCCGGGTCCTTGAGCAGTATCACTTGGCCGGCTGATACTGCGCAGATCTGCGCTACGCCGGAAGGAGCTGCGGTGTTCGGCTCCAACACCCAGCCCATCGCTCTGAGTCCGATCGACCGTACCCAGGCAACTGAGGATTACGATCACTGGGCACACTCCATTAGCGCCTTTGAGCACAGCCTCGCGGTCAGCCCATTCACTTCGAAATTCGACGCCTTCCTCAAAGGTAATTACACGATGACCTCCGACGAAGCCGCCGGCTACGCCCTCTTCAATGGCAAAGGAAATTGCAACTCTTGCCACCTCGACGGTAAGGGCACCACCCTCACCTCTGGTCAGATGGATACGAGCACCGCTGCCGACGTAACTCCTGTTTTCACCTGCTTTGGTTCGGCCAACGAAGGTCTTCCGAAGAATCCCAGAGTCGCCTTTTACTATGAGACCACTCCGGATTCTTTGGGATTCACACCCAATCCCGGAGGCTTCACCTACACCGACGATGGATTGGGGACTTTCCTCAGAAGCGGTTTCGGCTCTGCTCCCAACCCCAACTCGAGTTGGACGCAGTATGCCCCAACGGTCGACGGCCAGATGCAAGTGGCTACGGCACGGGATGTAGGCATGGCACCGCCGCAGTGTTCCACCACCGAGGCACCGGGCCCCTATTTCCAAAAGGAATTCTTCCACAATGGCTACATCAAGAGCCTGAAACAACTCGTCCACTTCTACAATACGCGCGACGTATACCCATACCCCGTTGAGTCCGGAGAATGCCCGACAGGCACCGTCGAAAAAGTAACCTGCTGGCCGGAGCCCGAAGTCCCGCAAAATATCGACATGACGACCGGCAAACTCGGTTTGACGGATACGGAGGAGAATCAGATCGTCGCGTTTCTTCAAACCCTCAGCGACGGCTACACCACGCCTTACCCTGACGTGAATACCTATACAGGAACTTGTATGTCCGGCGGTAACGCCGCAACTCAAGGGAACTCTACAATCATTTCCGCCCAGGAACTGAAGCAGCTTATGAACCAGTTCTAGGCGTGGGAATACACAAGGCGCATGGGTTCTGATTCCATGTGCCTTGTGATTGGTTTTCTGTGTTCACCGGACCTGATTAAATTTCTATGAGGTTCAGATATGAATAGACTTCATGTGAAGCTCCTGATTTTGGCTGCTGCCGGCAGCCTACTTTTCTCAAGCTCAATCGTCGCCCAAACTTCGCCTTACAGTCCCCAGATACTTCCTCCGGAGCCGAGAGCCAAGAGCGTACAGATCACGCAAGGGCCTGCGTTGGAAATCGCAAGGGACAAATTCGCCATTATCACGTGGACAACCAACAATCCAGGCGGCACCGACGTGCATTTCGGAATCGTGCATTATGGCACAAACCCCAACGATCTTAGCCACACAGCGAAAAATCCTATTCATTTAAACCGCTACCATCCCGATACGGTTTTTCGCGTGCGCGTCATGGGCCTCGCGCCGAAAACGACTTACTACTACACGGTCGAGTCGGCGGAGGCAACTGGCACGAACGACGGGATAAAGAGCGACGTCAAGCATTTCAGCACGCCGTGACGAAGCTTGGTTTTGCTTTTCCATAGGATGCAGATTTCTACTCGCCTGAAAAGTCTGCGAACGACCTCGACTGCTTTTGCCACATGGAAGGATCGACAAGGAAGGATCGACATGTTTAAAACCGGGAGCTTCGCCCTTTGCAACCGGTGCTTGAGTGAAACGGGGCGGCATGTTGCTGTCGCGTTTGCACTCGCCGTTCTCATGCTAACTTCTTTCGCCGCCGCCCAGACCCTCACCGGCACGGTGAACGATTCCACCACCGGCAAGCCATCCGGCGGCGATGAGGTTATCGTGTTTAGCCTGGGCCGGGACGTTAAACAGTCGGGACGCACGAACACCGACCCTCGTGGCCGGTTCAGCGTAAAACTGGACAACGCGCGAACCCGGCACCTGGTCCGCGCAATTCATCAAGGCTTTGCTTATCATCGCATCGTGCCTGCGGGAACGACCTCGGTAGCCATCGATGTTTACGACGTCGCAAAAAAAGTGAACGGAATTGGACTCGTTGCCGACATCATGCGGATTCAAGCGGCGAACGGCCAAATCACAGTGACCCGGGCCTTCGGAGTGCGGAACACCTCTAATCCACCGCGCATTCAGATGAATGAGCGCAATCTGGAGTTCTACATTCCTGATGGTGGACATATCGTCGAAAACTCCGGTACGGCCATCATCGAAAACGGTCCTCCTATGAAGTTCGCTCCCGTGGCCGAAGGTGAGAAGAATCGCTACTCATTCGTTTCCCCGTTGCGGCCGGGCTTGACGCGTTTCGAAGTGACCTACCAGCTTCCTTATAGTGGCAGCCTGGAACTTGATCCCAAGTCGATCTATCCCTTAGAGCATTTCATGGTCATTCTGCCGAAATCGATGCAGTTCAAAGGAGCCAATAACTCGACTGGCTTCAAAGCCTTCAACCTTCCGAGCGTTCCCGACGCGATTGTGCAAGTGGCTTCAAACACTACCGACTGGAAAAATCTCGCTTTTAACATTTCAGGGGAAGGTATCCTCCAAATCGGCCAGCAGGGCGAAGGCAGTCAGAGCTCGAATGAGCCTAAAGAAAGATCCGCTAACGTCGCTTCTCCCGCGCGTTCTACTAAACTTCCCAGCGGAGGGCTGATTCCGCCAGTCGACGCTTCCAGTCTGCTTCGGGCATATCGATGGTGGATTCTCGGAGGCTTTGCTGCACCTTTGATTATTGCTGGTGTTTTCGTGGCCTGGAGGCAACAAGCCGCGATACGTGCCTTCAGGCGCCAAAGGCGGGGCTCTTCGTTGGAAAGCCACATGCCGCACGAAGAGGCCCACTACTTCCTCGCCGAAAAAGGCATTCCGCAGGCGACACGTGCACCTGTTGCTGCGCCAACAACCTCCCAACTGATGGGACAAATCAAGGAGCAACTTTTCAACCTTGAAGTCGAGCGCAAGAACGGAAAAATCTCTCAAGCCGAATTTGAAAAGGCCTGGATCGATCTTGACCAAATGTTGGAGGGCGTTCTAAAAGGCGAAGCGCAAAACGTCCAGGTGTGAAACGCTCTTTACCCCGCGGCAAAATAATCTGCCGCAAAACAACCTGTCGCTATAAGTTCCGATGCAAAAGGGGCACTGACGTCGCCAGGAAGTCAATCGGCAGCGTTGCGGAAGTATCTGCGCCCTGTCGGGGTCGCGGCTCAGGAGAGAATCACTGCCGTCGGCAGCAGCGATGGCGTCGCGATCGAACTGGAACTCCATTCAAAATTTGCCCAGGCTGCAATTTGACCCGGAATCCGTTCGCCATCCATAAGCATCCAGATTCGAGATGAGGCAGCCATGTGACGAGGCAGTGATCGAGGCTGGCACTCGAGGAATGCCATGTGCGGAGAAATCGCGCCCCTGGGTGCTTACCGCCACGATTCTTGGTTCGAGCATGGCATTTATCGACAGCACGGCCGTCAACGTAGCTCTGCCTGCGCTTCAATCTCGCCTTCACGCCACGGTGGTGGATGTGCAATGGGTCATTGAAGCTTATGGGTTATTTCTTTCTGCTCTGATTCTGGTTGGCGGTGCGCTCGGGGACTCTTTCGGTCGACGGGCCATGTTTTTATTCGGCGTAGTTGGTTTCGCAGTCGCCTCGGCCGGCTGTGGATTTTCATCGAGCATCCGAGAACTCGTGTTGTGGCGCTCGGTACAAGGGGTTGCCGCTGCATTCCTGGTGCCGGGCAGTCTCGCGATCATCAGCTCTTCTTTTGACGAACAGTCGCGTGGTAAAGCCATCGGAACATGGGCCGGATTCACAACCATAACTACTGCCCTTGGCCCGATTCTTGGAGGGTGGCTGATCGAGCACGCTTCTTGGCATTGGGTATTCTTCATTAATGTCCCGCTGGCCGTGATCGTCCTTGCGATCTCGGTCTTGTATATGCCAGAATCTCGCAGTTCCGCCGCTGAAACCGTCGACTGGTTGGGGGCCTCCGTTGTGACTGCTAGCCTGGCGGCCTTGGTGTATGGATTTCTCGAATCACCGATCCTCGGGTGGAGGAATCCTCGCGTAAGCGGCACTTTAGTTTTCGGTTTTGGAGCGCTGGTTCTTTTTGTATTCGTCGAGAAGAGAGAACGAACGCCGATGGTCCCGTTGAAGCTGTTCCAGTCCGCGAGCTTCAGCGGCGCAAATCAGTTGACACTCTATCTTTATGCGGCATTGGGGATCTTCTTTTTCTTGTTCCCGTTGAACTTGATCCAGATACGAAAATACTCGGCGACGGCGACGGGTGCAGCTGTCCTCCCGATGATCTTACTCATGTTCTTTCTGTCACGCTGGTCCGGGGAACTCATAACGAGATACGGTCCAAGGCTCCCGCTGCTGATCGGTCCTCTCATTGCGGCGATGGGCTTCCTTCTTTTTGTGGTTCCCGGTGCGCGCGCGCATTACTGGACCGCCTTCTTTCCCGCGTTCACCGTTCTCGGGCTGGGCATGGCCATCAGCATCGCGCCTTTGACAACGGTGGTTATGAACTCCGTGGAACAGGAACGAGTAGGCATCGCATCGGGAATTAACAATGCTGTGGCCAGAGTCGCAGGGGTGTTGGCGATCGCTGTGTTGGGTATTGTGATGGTGGCGGCTTTCGCTCACTCCTTGCGAAATTCACTCTCCTCTCTGAACCTCAAGGCTGACGTCGTTCACGAGCTCGAGTCGAATGTACCCAGACTAGGAGACCTCCGTGCGCCCCCGGGTGTCGACCCGCAGACTGGAGCGATGATTCGAGCCGCAGTCGTGCAGGCATTCGTGTTCGGGTTTCGAGTGATTATGCTGCTCTGCGCCTTGCTCGCCCTGGCGAGCGCCGCCGTGGCATGGCTGAAAATACCCGCTCGATAGGAGTGCGGGATCTCGGTGGCATTGCGGCCGATACAGACGCAACCCCTCGGCTTGGATTTTGGTATGTGTCTGGACGAATGTCGTTATAACATATATAAGATTAATTATGAAAGAGACAAAGAAGACGCGAGGCACTCCGGAGGAAGCGGCATTTCTGGATCTGCTCCGTACCTGCGATCTGCTCTCTCGCGGTCCTGCTCAATTCTTGAAATCCGAGGATCTATCGCCAACCCAGTACAATGTCCTCCGGATCCTACGAGGCGCGCCGCCTGCAGGACTGCCTTGCGGAGAGATTGCGAACCGCATGATTACCCGAGACCCTGACATCACACGGCTACTCGACCGTCTGGAAAAGCGAGAACTGATCTCCCGCTGTCGGGAAACGAAGGACCGTCGCCTGGTTGTGGCTCAAATCACCCCGCAAGGATTGAAGCTTTTGGCTCGTCTCGACGAACCCGTTCAGGCGATGCACCGTAAGCAACTTGGTCACCTTGGCGGCACCAGACTGAGGCAATTACAGAAGGTACTGGCAGCGGCTCGAGCCAAAGTGGCTTAATTTTTTTCAATAATAGTTGTTGCAACGAATATCGTGTTAGCACATCTAAGGATGTGAAAGGAGAGCACCCATGAGCAGCATAGCCATTCCGCAAAGCACCCCAAGCACCACCACCTGGAACATCGACTCAGCTCATTCCGTGGCCGAGTTCAAGGTCAAACACATGATGATCGCGAACGTAAAGGGGCATTTCTCAAAAGTTTCGGGCGCCTTGACGTTGAATGAATCAGATCTGGATAGATCGCGTATTGAGGCTTCGATCGATGCCGCCTCGATCGAAACTCGCGACGCCCAGCGCGACACTCATCTGCGAAGTGCTGACTTCCTGGATGTAGAGAAATTTCCGACACTCTCATTCAAATCTGAGCGCATCACCATCGTCCGTGATGGCGAACTGGCAGTGGAAGGTGACCTGACCATCCACGGGGTTACCCGCAAGGTGGTCTTCACCGTGGAAGGACCTACGCCGCCCATGAAAGATCCATGGGGCAACACTCGTGTGGCTGTTTCGGGTACGACCAAGATCAACCGCAAAGATTACGGCTTGACCTGGAATGCGGCCCTTGAAACGGGCGGCATTTTGGTTGGCGAGGAGATCACCATCACACTCGATGTGGAGTTTGTGAAAGCTTGAAACTATCGGAGAACCGGCAGCTTGGGCACAAACTGTCGTATCAATCGACGAAGGAGTCTTATGTCACTGAGGGCAGTGAAGCAGATTATCGAACCGAAACCGACTATCGAAGGCGCGGGGGTTAAGTTGGACCGCGCCTTTGGCTTCGGCAAAACCAAACAATTCGATCCATTTCTTTTGCTGGACGATTTCCGCAACGATAATCCGGCGGATTATCTGAAGGGATTTCCTTGGCACCCGCATCGTGGCATCGAAACCATCACCTACGTTTTGGCCGGGTCGGTCGAGCACGGTGATAGCCTGGGCAATAAAGGAAAAATGACCGCTGGCGACGTGCAGTGGATGACAGCTGGAAGCGGCATCCTCCACCAGGAGATGCCAAAAGGCGATAGCCGAGGCCGGATGCACGGGTTCCAATTGTGGGCGAACCTGCCCGCAAATCTGAAGATGACCGATCCGCGTTATCAGGACATTCCGGCAAGTGCCATCCCTGAAATCACCGACGACGACGAAACCCGAGTCAGGGTGATTTGTGGAGAATTCTGGGGCAAGAGAGGACCGGTGGAAGATGTAGCGGCCGATCCTAGCTACGTCGATGTCTCGGTTGCTCCTAATCGACGCAAGCGCCTGAAGATCGAGACTACGCGCAACGCTTTTGCCTACGTCTTCGCCGGTTCAGGCACGTTCCGCGATGCATCGGATCCGCGCGCGGTTTTGACCGAATCTGCTGTTGACCCAAACGCCAAGCCGAACTACGACGCCAGAAATCACTCGCTCCTACTCTTCGATCGCGGCGATGAGATTGCGGTTCAAGCCGGCGAGGAAGGCATCCGGTTTCTCTTGGTATCCGGCAAGCCGATTGAGGAGCCGGTGGCGTGGTACGGTCCGATCGTCATGAACACCCAGGAGGAGTTGCGACTGGCCCTGACCGAACTGCAAAGCGGCCAGTTCATCAAGCACGGGTAATGCCTTCTGTCCCGCGGCCAAACTACTAAGCGTGAATCTCATGCGTGGGAACTTCTCTCTGCCGCAACGTGGTCTTAAACATCAACCATTGCACCTTACGTGGCCAGCTCGAAAATCCTGCGCACCGTCTCGAGAAAAAGCGCAGACTGACTGACTGCGGGAGCGTTCAACAACATTGCCGCTGGCGCCTGCAGCCCCCTTTCAATGATGCCGCGGCTAAGCGATTCCACCACGTCGGCTTGGTCAGGTCTGAGATTGCCCAACCGTCGGCGCGCGTGATGACTTCACCGCGGCGCACGGCCTCAAAACGCTCATGTCCTGCGGACGGCCCTGCCCCGGCGTCGATCTTCAGGTGACAGACACGTCAGGGAAACAAGTCGAGCTGGGGCAGGCAAGCGAACTGATCGCACGAGGCGCCAACGTTATGCGGGGGTATTGGAACGATCCGGAAGAAACGGCCGAAGCGTTTCGCGACGGTTCTTTCGTACGGAAGATATCGGCCGTCAGGACGCTGTTGGATATTTTTACATCATGGATCGGGCCCTACGTGAGATGGATGCATTTCCGGCCTCCGATGCCGGTTTGCTTCGCGGTGCGACATTGGTCAATGGCACACGATCCAGTCCGAATAGCCTGCTTCAGCGCGCCGAATCCTGGCGGCCTTGGCGGGCGTATGCAGCGCAGCACCTCTGGGCTGCTCAAGCCGCCATGATCTCAAGCGGAGGAGACCGTGACTAAGGTGCTGCAATTGTGGGCTGAGCGCATTGAGACACCAACCGGCAAAATGCTTATTGTTTCTCTGACGAATCGCTCACGGGCTATGGCGGAGGTATCGAACGCAAACGCTGGCTACTAGACCACGAAAAATATGTCTGCCGCCAAGACGCTGAAGTTTGGGTCAATAGACACGTGCATTAAGGGAGGAAACACCGTGACCAAGATTAACCTTTCTGAAAAGCTGTCACAAATAACGGAATACTGGAAACCACGGATTCTTTGTGAGTTGAACGGCCAGGAACTTAAGCTCGCTAAGGTTCGCGGAACGTTCGTCTGGCATCGTCACGAACACGAGGACGAACTGATAATGTGCCTATCCGGTCGGTTGCAAATTGAGTTTCGGGATGGCTCAGCCGAACTTGAAGGGGGATAGCTTTATGTCGTCCCGAGAGGGATTGAGCACCGCACTTCGGCTGAGGGCGAAGCGCATCTTCTTGTTTTCGAGCCGATCGGCACTCGCAACACCGGGAACGTACAAGACCCCAAATTCACTGCGGTCGATGTTCCAATCTAGGTTTTGTTCTTGATTCAGACGAATGGGTTTCGGAATTCCGCCAGACGGTCGTGAACCTCTCGGGGTTTAAAGGCGTCTGCCGCTGGAACAGCTGTCTCCGTAAGCGTGACGCGGAAAAGAATGCGAGCTAAGCTAAAGTGCGACACGTTGGTACGAAAAAGGAGCCGAACTTGGAAATACACAAGCGCATCGTTGTTGTGCTGTGCGTGTTCGTGGGTCTTGTTGCGCCGGGGCTCTCTGTGGCGAGGTCCTCTTCCGGTTCGTTACAGGAGATAAGTCAGGCAGAACGTGCTGTGTCCGGACTCCATGACTTCGATTTTTTAGTGGGGCATTGGCGGGTTCATCATCGGAAGCTGAAGAAGCGCCTCGCCAACAGTCACGAGTGGATCGAATTCGAAGGGACACTGTTTAGTCAGCCACTTATGGGTGGTTACGCTAATGTCGACGACGACGTGTTCGAGGTTCCAGGGGGTGCTTATCGCGGCGTGGCTCCGCGATCGTTCGACGCAAAGTCGGGGCAGTGGTCGATCTGGTGGATGGACAGCAGGACGCCACTCGCGCCGATGGATCCCCCCGTCAGAGGCAGCTTCCACAACGGCGTTGGTACTTTCTATGCCGACGATACCGAGAACGGGAAACCAATCCGGATACGATTCGTATGGTCGAAGATCACACCCATCTCATGTCACTGGGAGCAGGCGCATTCGCCTGATGGCGGTAGAACATGGGAAACGAATTGGATACAGGATCTCAAACGAGTGCAATAGTTGGCTTTTCAAAGATAATTCGCCAAAGCGCAAGGCGACGATGGCGCGGCGCGCGTGCGAATAGAAGGTCCCGAGACCGTTGAATGTACTCATTGCGAGAACAATCGTCCTCAGAATGGGGACATATTTCGAGGGCTGGCCTGTAGTTGCTTATCCCGAGTTTCGGAGAACATGCTCATAGCTTTTTATGATTGTGTGCGCCTTGGGCGGATTGATTCGGGGCACTCAACCAACTCGTGTTCTGCGTAGTGAGCCAAGTCTCCAAAGGTCAATCCGCGTCGTACAATCCGCGTCGTACATCTACCCAGTAATCGTCCCTCCACAACCGATAATCCTCAAAGAGGGTCACGGTCCACGTATCCTCATGTCCTGGGCGACCGTATTAGCAATAGACAGAAGACGTTTTGAAACGTGAAGACACCAGGCACATACATGTGCCTAATTGCGCTCGACGCCCGAGCACTGGCAAGCTGAAACGATGCCGAGCGCGAAAACAAAGGCTGGTTAATTCACGCAGACGTTTTCGCAGGAGGCAGAAAACTGTGAATACGGTGCAGGTATCGAAAACCGCCACCTCGATCTTCATCGGCAGGTGGACGCCCAAGGTTTTGTTCTCGCTGAAACAGCGGCCATATCGACACGGGCAGCTACGCCGCCAAGTGGGAAGCATTTCACAACGAATGCTTACCAAAACCCTTCGCAATCTCGAATCCGCGGGCTTAATCGACCGGAGCGTGACGCAATCGAAAACTATTGCCGTCGAGTATTCGTTGACTCCACTTGGAGGGACGATCATCGCTCCACTCAGAGGCATGTGCCGCTGGGCAGAGCGGAACCGCAGGAAAGTGAGCGCTGAAGTGCGGCTTCTGGAAGCCGAATCAGGGTAAAAGCAAGATTTGTTCTTGCGAGGACGTATCTTCCCCGTCGAGCCATGCGTAATAGCAAACAGAAGGACAAAGACCGAACGGAAAATGGTATGAACATCGAAAATAAGACTGTCTTGATCACCGGCGCGAACCGTGGCATCGGCCGGGCACTTGTCGAAGAGGCGCTCAAACGAGGACGCTTGTCCGGGAAAGGAGATCTGGACTCATGACTTTCGAGCGAGCTTCACAGCCAGCCTTCTTCGGCACCTCAGCGCTACTCTTTGTCACGAGCGCAACGCTGACGACCGTCTGGTGTGGCTCCATGTCAGCAATGGGAGAGATGCCGATGGCAGGCGGCTGGACGATGTCGATGGCATGGATGCCAATGCCTGGGCATACATGGCTGGGCGCCGCGGCATCATTCATTGGCATGTGGGTCGTGATGATGGTGGCGATGATGCTGCCGTCGTTCGTGCCCGCACTGTGGCGCTATCGCCAGGCGGTTGGCAAGGCAGGCGAAATGCGTCTGAGCTGGCTGACCGCGCTGGTCGGCATCGCGTACTTCGTCGTCTGGAGCGTGTTCGGGATTGTTGTTTTCCCACTGGGCGCGGCGCTTGCCGAAATCGAAATGCAACGGCCGCCTCTGGCGAGAGTTGTTCCGATCGCGATCGGTGTTGTCGTCGTGATCGCCGGCGCACTCCAATTCAGCGCGTGGAAGGCGCATCACCTTGCCTGTTGCCAGGAGAGATCACGACGCACGCGTTCCTTGCCGGCTGACGCTGCCACGGCTTGGCGACACGGGCTGCGCCTCGGCGTTCACTGCACTTACGGCTGCGCTGGCTTTACGGCGATCCTCCTCGTCATTGGGATCATGAATCTGCGGGTGATGGCTCTTGTCACGGCAGCAATCACTGCCGAACGGTTCGCAGCGAATAGCGAGCGCGTCGCGCGAGCCATCGGGGTTGTGGTGGTCGGGGTAGGGCTGCTCCTGATTGCGAGGGCAACAGCCGGGCTCGGATAACGCACCGCATTGCACGCATTGTTCGGAATGGCGCCAGTGGTTTAGAAAGGATAACAATCTGATCACCGGTGGTCTCGGTCTATTTCAGAAAAGAAAGGAAAAAATGATATGGCAACCAGGGAAGAAAGAAATAAAGAGCACTCGAAAGGGCATATCGAGATGAAGACACCCCCGATTGTGTCGCAGCAGGAGTGGGAGGCCGCGCGGCAACAGCTTCTTGTGAAGGAGAAGGCCTTCACCCGCTCCCGTGATGTGCTAGCCGCCGAGCGTCGACGGATGCCGTGGATGTTGGTGGAGAAGAAGTACGAATTCGAAGGACCCAAGGGTAAGGTTAGTTTGCTCGACCTGTTCGAGGGCCGCAAACAGTTGATCGTCTATCGCGCCTTCTTCGAACCTGGGGTGTTCGGATGGCCCGAGCACGCCTGCCGCGGCTGCTCTCTGGGCGCCGATCAGGTCTCGCACCTGGCGCATTCGAACGCTCGTGACACCACCCTTGCCTGGGCCTCACGCGCGCCTCAGGCCGACATCACGCGCCTGAAGGAGCGGATGGGTTGGGAGATGCCCTGGTACACCATGACCGACAGCTTCGACATCGATTTCGGCGTGGACCAGTGGCACGGCCACAACGTGTTCCTCCGCGACGGCGACAAAGTGTTTCGCACATATTTCATCAACAGTCGGGGCGACGAGGCGATGGGAACTACCTGGAGCTACCTCGACATCACGCCGCTCGGCCGTCAGGAGACCTGGGAGGACTCGCCAGAAGGTTACCCTCAGACCCCGCCGTATAAATGGTGGAACTGGCACGACAACTACGAAGCCGAATCCGCGCCTCACCCGCTGTGGGTCGATATCTTAACCGACCCTGCGGGAGCCGCCATCCGAAGGCGGGAGGCAGAGGCAAAAGCGAGCTAAACAAGGGACGCCACCTCGCCGCTCCTGTGTGAATACAGGCGGACTAACAGCGGCTGGCCCGCTTGGTAACTAGTCTGGCCCGGCGGACGCCTCCATCGCCCCGTCGGCGCCTGGAGGCGGGACGTTCGCGTGAGTTGGAAACCGGCAGGCATTGTTCCCGTCGATGACAAACTTGTGATCGGCAAAAATGGAATAGCGTCCCTCGCAACCGTTGGCTCTGCGAGCACAGATCGAAAAACAGATGGAGATGCCATGAATGGCATAAGCGAAAATCAATATCTCGAGAACACCGGCCCTTTCGAAGCACGCTACATGGCATTTCTCGAGACCATCTCCACCCTTCGACCGAGCTTGCATCGATACTCTGCTCGTATGACCGGTTCCGTGATGGACGGAGAAGACGTGGTGCAGGAAACTTTGTTCGAAGCCTATCGGAAGCTGGACCAGTTCGACGAGAGCCGCCCGCTAAAACCATGGCTGTTTCGGATCGCTCACAATCGCTGCATCGATTTTCTGCGACGCCGTGGGGTGCGGGACGAAGCCGATACGGCTGCGGCCAGGCCAGAAGCTACCGAGGCGGTCGAACCGGTTTTAGGGACCGGCAAAGCTGTCGAGCATCTTGTGGCGACATTGCCTCCCAAAGAACGCGCATGTGTTCTTCTGAAGGATGTCTTCGACTACTCACTTGAAGAAATTGCGGAGTTGGTCGATTCCACGGTTGGCGGGGTCAAAGCAGCACTCAACCGCGCGCGCGCCAAGCTGGCTGTGTCTTCTCCTTCGGCGAAGTCGACTCGAAGCGTGAGCCCGGAGCTGAAACAGATCATGCAGCTCTATGTCGATCGCTTTAATCGCCGTGACTGGGAGGGAGTCCGTGAATTGACGAGCGCCGACGCGCGCCTGAATGTTCTGGAACGCTTTGCGGGAAAATTTGCCGATGCGGCTTATTTCTTCAATTACGAGCGGTGGCCTCTGCCCTGGAAGCTGGCGCTGGGTGAAGTGGACGGCGAATCGGTGGTGATCGTCCTCCGGCGGGGTGCGGATGCTTGGACGCCACACTCCGCCATCCGCTTCACAATGATCAGCGAACAGATCGAACGCATCGTGGACTACATCCATTGTCCGTGGGTGCTTTCCGCCGCGGGTTCCGTGTCTGTTTACAAATATTGATAGCTATGGTTCGCTTTGCACAAGAATCGGTACCCAGGTTTCCGCTTGAGCGCACTTTTCCTTTTTTAGCCAGGCGCGTTAATGTCTCGCGCCATTGTCGTCTCTCCTTGGTAGAGCGAATGCTATGCGGATTCTCGGAAAATCTGAACTGTGAATCGCGAGAGCGACAACGAGAATCGAAGACTGCAGATGAGATCAGGGCCTTCGGCCTTCGAGCATGACGGCGGCATGCGGAACGGTGTCGCCATTCACATTGGTTACAGTTCCCACAATGATTCCCGTTTGCGCCTTTGGCGCTTCCGGCAGCAGGCTCTGTTGCACCTGAGTCTCGGAAGTTGTTAATCCGCAAAGGCAGATTAGCAGCGCCAGCTATTGCACTACGACGTGACGCAGATGAGCCATCTCTTCGTTCACGACTGTTCCTGTATTACGAATAACCCCGTTATGCTCCGCTATCCACAACTCGGGAATGATTTCATCCACTAATTGACCGTGATAGAAGATTCGCACCAGCGAACTTTCCGATACCACGATTCCTAGCGCCTTGGTCATCGCGGTCATTTTTGCCGCTGCCAAGTGACGGCTACCGAGCCCTAGTGGAATCTGTATGTGTGCGTCGGCGTCCAGATAACGGCACGCGGAAAGAACGATGCCATCGTGACTCACGACGAACCCGCCGTCGAGTTGGGCGAGTTCTTTAACTGTTCCACGGAGATTGGGGTTAGCGATCTCACGTGCAGATTCGGGATGCCCGTAGAGGGGATCCAATATGAGCGCTCTCGAGTTGGCGAGCACAGCATGCTCATCTCCCAGC
This sequence comes from uncultured Acidobacteriaceae bacterium, assembly GCA_963766625.1. Lineage (GTDB taxonomy): Bacteria > Acidobacteriota > Terriglobia > Terriglobales > Acidobacteriaceae > Sulfotelmatobacter. Next base: position 172,630 of record CAVYBF010000002.1, read on the forward strand.
GTGAACAGCGTGCCGATGCGTCTTCCTTCCCGGCCTTCGCGGGCAATTTCGACGGCGAGCCCAATCACGGACTCAACTAAGTCAGGATCGTATTCCATTGCTTCGTAGAGAAGATTTCCAAACATTCTCAGACTCCTTCATGAGCGGTGGACAAATTCCAATCTCCCCAAGCACCCTGGGCACCAGAATCGAAAAACTTGGCCGAATCATGCAACCGCTTGAGACGGAATACCTTGGCGACGCCCTGAAGAAAATGAAGAAGGCCTGTTGTAGAGGCGATCTCTCACCGTTTTCGACAAATGTCGAGGCTCCGACACTTTACGAAGCTTTCCGCATTTGCCTTGCATCTGATGTGGCATATACGACTGTGCTACGCAGAGGCTCGTCGAGCTGCGGGTTTAAAGTCGTCGTCGCGGATGTTCGACTTCAAATCTGATAACAGGTGTCTATGTTGATTGCGGAATCAGTTTTTCCGGGGATAGATGAAGGACGATACCTGGCCTTGCTGCGGGCCGCGAACGCAATTGCGACCTGCACCGATTGCAGCACGGTCTCTGAGACGGTAATCCAGAAGTTGCACGAACTCACTTCTTTCGAGTATTTGCACCTGGTGGCGTTTCCAAAAGAGAAGAATGAGCCTTGCTGGAGCCTGGTGGAAACCAATGGAAAGAGGATCGAGAGCCCAGGCCCAGATTCTCTCAATCATGCCGATACGCCAATCGCGCAGGTGCATCTTTCCGGCGAGGTTTGCGTAATCGGAGATTGGAGCCGCGAGACTCGATTCCAAAAATATGGACAGTACCTTGCCGAATCGGGCATTCAGTCAACTTGCACGCTGGCCCTGACCAAAGGGCAGCGACACTCGGGCGTGCTGTGCCTGGGCAGAGGTTGCCCCGACGCGTACGGGCAAGAGGAGGTCCGCTTTCTCGGTCTGGTTGCGGATCAGATTGGCTTGGCGATCGATGCCGCGGTGAACTTCTACATCACGCAACGGGTTCAGGACCAGCTGAAACTGATTCTTGACCTTAACAACCAGGTTCTTTCTAACCTGGAATTTCGTGACCTTCTGCGCGCGGCCTCCGCCAGTGTGCGTCAGGTGATGCATTGCGACGCCGCAGCCATCATGCTCGCGAATGAGGATGGAAAGCAGTTAGTGGTGCACGCCCTTGATTATCCCGAGAGCAGGGGAGTGTTCACCGAAGGTGCACTGGTTCCCATCGAAGGCACCACGCCGGGAGACGCGTTCAGAAATAAAAAGCCAATGGTGATGAACCGGCTTTCTGAGATGCCGTCTGAAATGCGCCACAAGGCAGTGGCCGAAAATCTGAATTCTTTCTGTGACATGCCTCTCATCAGCAGGAACCGGCTGATTGGGGTGTTGGCGGTAGCGACACACGAAGAGAATGCATTTGACGACGAAGAGGTCTCGTTCCTAACCCAGGTTGCGAATCAAATCGCAATCGGAGTGGAGAATTCGCTTTCCTATCGCGAGATCGCTGAGTTGAAGGACCGGCTAGCCCAGGAGAAGCTCTATCTGGAAGAAGAGATTCGCGGGGATGTGGACTTCGAAGGAATTGTGGGCCAGAGTTCGGGCCTTCGCCACGTGCTGAATCTGGTGGAAACCGTAGCGCCCAGCGATTCGACGGTATTGTTACTAGGGGAAACCGGCACGGGAAAGGAGTTGATTGCACGGGCCATCCACGATCGCAGCCGACGCAAAGACCGGACCTTTGTAAAGCTGAATTGCGCGGCGATCCCTACCGGCTTGCTTGAAAGTGAACTCTTCGGGAACGAGCGCGGGGCGTTCACGGGTGCGATCTCACAGAAGATAGGCCGCCTTGAGCTGGCGGATCGGGGCTCCCTGTTTCTCGATGAAGTGGGTGACATTCCGATCGAGATACAGCCGAAGCTGCTGCGGGCCCTGCAAGAAAGAGAGTTTGAACGGCTGGGCAGCACTCATACAAAGAAAGTGGATGTGCGCCTGATAGCGGCAACCAACCGCGATCTTGAGAAGATGATCGAGAGCCGCGAGTTCCGCAGCGACTTGTATTACCGCTTGAATGTGTTTCCCATTCGTATTCCGCCTTTACGGGAGCGCCCCGAAGACATTCCCTTGCTGGTGCGCTACTTCGCGCAAAAATACGGCCGGCGCATGGAAAAGCAGATTGAATCCATACCCTCGCTCGCCATGAAGAAGCTGTCGGCGTGCCATTGGCCGGGAAACATACGTGAGCTGGAAAATTTCATCGAACGCTCGGTGATTCTGACCCACGGTTCTGCGCTCAACGTGCCGATTACCGAGCTTAGCGGCAATGGGAAGGCTGCCGCCACGCCCGGCACCCGCCAAGCCGATGACCGCGACGAGATTCTGCGGATCCTCAAAGAAACCAGGGGCCGGGTAGCTGGTCCAGAGGGAGCCGCTGCCAAGATGGGGATCAAGCGCACCACCTTAATCTCACGCATGAAGAAACTGGGAATCGACTCTCGCACGGTTTAGTGATCCCCGATTTTTCTGTGGCCACTCCATCTTTCTTCTTTCTTTGTGAGGCCGCACCGATTGTCTAAGCCGTTTAACTTCGACCACTGTTTTCGTCAGCATCGTCAACTGTCGACATAAGCTTCGACATTTTCCGACATCCCCTTCGCACCAGTCTTCCGTTCTCCATGCCGTTGAACGACTTAAACCAAGTTGAAAGCCAGCTTTGTTTGGCGACCATATTGCCTTAACCGTTATGCAAGCGGATTAGGCAATGTTCAAAATCTCCATCGTCGAAACTCACAACCAGCGAAAGTTACTTCTGGAAGGCACGCTCGTTCATCCCTGGACTGCTGAACTAGAGCAGGCGTGGAGAAGTGCGGGAGAAGAACTCGGGACTCGAAGACTAGTAATCGATTTGACCAACGTAACTGTCATCAGCCACGACGGAGAGAACGTGCTTTTCAAGCTGATGAGCCAAGGCGCCAAGTTTTCCTGCTCTGGTGTGTTCACAAAACATGTATTGAAAAAGCTGACGCGAATATGCGCGTGCAAACCGTGAGGCGTTGAGAAAGAAATACGGGCCTCAACGCTGTCGATTTCGATTCAGCTTCAAACGACATTTATTGGGAGAACTGCGATGAAATTATTCTCTGCAAACAAAATCTCTTCGCAAGAAGTCACGCCATATGCAACTTCCGATAATTTTTGCGAGATCTTCACGAAGGATATGAACCGCTTATACCAATTGTCGTTTCTGCTGGCCGGGGACACTTCGAAGGCCGAGGAATGCTTTGTGAGCGGCCTGGGCGATTCGTTGGACAGCAGTCCCGTTTTCAAAGAGTGGGCAGAATCCTGGGCCCGGCGGACGATCATTCGGAACGCGATTCGAATGGTCGGTCCACGCCCAACCGAAAACCCTCAATCAAGCGTTGCCTCAGATGGTAAGGCGGTTCTTGCCTCAAGCGCGTCAGCGGAAATCGGTTTTGTCGCGGGATTGCCGGCATTCGAGCGGTTCGTCTTTGTAATGTCGGTACTCGATCGCTACTCCGATCAGGAGTGTTCTCTGCTCCTCGATTGCACCCGCGCCGATGTGACAGCCGCACGAGTTCGCGCGCTGCAGCGGATGGGAAAATCGGCGGAATTTCACAAGAATCAACCCAGGAACGAGATGTTGGTCGTGAAATTGAACCGACGGTCGCGACGAGACGACTTCGAACCGAAGACCCCGGAAGCCCTTTCGGCCTTGCCGGTTTCGGCCTGAGCATTAACAAATTTATGGATGAGGATGGCAATGAAGACGACAGGGAATACGAATATGAAATTTCGCAATGGACGTCTCGCGCTGGTTGCGCTGGTGCTTACGATATCGACCTCTGTCGCATGCAGCCGAGGCAGCGTTCAAGCGGCGCCCGCCATGCCGCCCCCGCTGGTCTCGGTAGTCAAGGCGACGACGCAAGATGTCCCGAGATACTTGGACGAGATCGGCCGGAACGCAGCTTTTGAGTCGGTCACAGTGACGCCGCAGGTCGGAGGCCGCATCGTGGAGCGGCATTTTCAGGATGGAGAAAACCTCAAGAAAGGGCAGCTTCTGTTTGTCATCGATCCGCGCCCCTACAAAGCGCAGGTTGATTCGGCTCGGGCCAATCTGGCCCAGGCGAAAGCGGCGCTTGATCTTGCCAGGATTCAATTTGCCCGCGACGAGGAGGTGATCGGAGTCCACGCAATTTCGAAACAGGACTATGACACCAAGAAAAATGCGGTCGATGTCGATCAGGCCCTGGTGGATGCTGCGGCAGCAACCCTCGAAACCGCAAACCTGAATCTCGAGTACTGCTACATTCACTCTCCGATTGACGGCAGAGCGGGTGCGCGTTTGGTCGATGTAGGAAATGTCGTGCAGCCCAATGCCACTTCGCTTTTGTCGATCCAGCGCCTCGACCCTATATATGCGGACTTCACCATCACCGAGAGCGATCTTCCGAGCGTCCAGAGACAGATGTCGAGCGGAATGTTGAAAGCCAAAATTCGGCTGCCCTCGGAAGTTACAAACGCGGCCAGAACCGGCCGTGTCGAATTTCTCGATAACACCGTGCAGAACGGCAGCGGCACGGTAAATTTGCGCGCCACCATGAGCAACTCAGATCATCACTTTTGGCCGGGTCAGTTTGTCGACGTAAAGCTCGTGTTGAGCACGGAAAAAGGTGCGGTGCTGATCCCGAACCAGGCGGCGCAGATCAGCCAGAAGGGGCCCTTCGTCTATGTGGTGAAATCGGACGACACAGCTGAACTCCGGCCCATCAAGCTTGGGCAGCGCCAAGGAGAAGACGTTGTGGTCACGGAAGGCATCGCCCCAAATGAGCGAATCGTACTCGCCGGTCAAATGTTGGTTCGGCCGGGAGGCAAGGTGCGCGTCGAAGGCGGGAGTTCGGCCGCACCTCCTTCGAACGCTGACAACAAGAACAGTCCTGCTACTGGAGGTCGGTCGTGAATCTCTCTGAACTTTTCATTCGCCGTCCTGTGATGACGGTTGCGTTGACGGTTTCGGTGATCCTGTTCGGAGTTCTGGCCTACTATCGGCTGCCGGTAAGCGATTTGCCGGCCATCGACTATCCCGTCATCCAGGTGCAGGTCAATTACCCGGGCGCGACGCCGGAGACGATGGCCAACAACGTTGCAACCCCGCTGGAGCGCCAGTTCATGCAGATTCCTGGCCTGGAGCTAGTGACCTCGAACAACGGGCAGGGCCACTCCAGCTTCGTGCTGCAATTTGATCTGTCGAAAAGTCTCGACGGCGCGGCGACCGACGTTCAAGCCGCGATTACGCGGGCGCAGGGACAACTTCCGGTCGATCTGCCCAGCCCTCCGACATTTACCAAAACAAATCCCAACGATCAGCCGATTATGTACATCGCGCTGGTGAGTGACACCGCCACAGAAGGTCAGCTTTATGACTTCGCTAATACGCAGGTCGGCGAGCGCATCAGCATTCTGCCCGGAGTCAGCCAGGTTGGGGTTTATGGGACGCAATCGGCGGTGCGGATCAAGGCCAATCCGTCGGAGATGGCAATTCGGAGCATCACGCTCGAAGATCTCACCAATGCGATCAAGAATGGAACCGCCTACACCGGGGCCGGCCAGTTCGACGGGCCGCATCGCACTTTTCTTCTGCAGCCGCAAGGACAGCTCACCACTGCCGAGCAATATGATGACCTTATCGTTGGGCAGAGCAACGGCGCGCCGGTTTATCTGAAGGATGTGGCTACCGCCAAGCAAGGCGTACAAGATGAACGCATCGATATGCGCTTTTGGGTACGCGGCTATCCGCAACCGGGCGCGACCGTAGTAGTCGCGGTATTCCGCCGCGCAGGCGTGAATGCGGTTGAAGTAGCGAAATCCGTCCGCGATATTCTTCCCAACATTCAATCTCAGCTTCCCAACTCCGTTTTGATCGTGCCAGCCTATGACCGCTCACAAACCATCGTGGGCGGTATTAAAGATGTGCAAGAGACGCTTTACATCGCCTTCGTCCTGGTGGTCATGGTGATTTTCATCTTTCTGGGACGAGCGACCGACACGCTGATCCCTGCTGTGGCGCTGCCTTTGTCGCTGTTGCTGACGTTCATCGCCATGAAGCTTCTTGGCTACAGTCTTGACAATCTCTCGCTGATGGCACTGACGCTGGCGATCGGATTTCTGGTAGACGATGCAATCGTGTTTCTCGAAAACACGGTGCGTCTGATGGAGGGAGGACTGAACGCCTTCGATGCCTCTCTCGAGTCCGCGAAGGAAATCAGTTTCACCATTCTGGCCATGACCCTCTCGCTGGCAGCCGTGTTCATCCCGCTGGTATTGATGAGCGGATTGATGGGACGCATCTTCCGCGAATTCTCTATCACGATCGTGATTTCGATTCTGGCCAGCGGAATCGTTTCGCTCACGCTTACGCCGTTGATGACCTCGCGGCTGCTGAGTAATCGCGGAGCAGGAGCAAAGAAAACCTGGATGGAGCGCGTTTTCGGCGCAATCGAACACCGCGTGTTGGATGTCTACGGGCGCTCGCTCTGGTTCTTCCTTCGCAACCGCTGGATTTCAGCTGTCACGTGGGCCGTCTGCCTGGTCGCAACCGGCTACCTCTTCTATGTTGTGCCCAAGGCCTTTCTGCCGGTTGGCGACAGTTCATTTATTCGTGGCGTGCTGGTTGCGCAGGAAGGATCGTCGCCCGATCAGATGCACGCTTATCAGACGCAAGCGGAAAAAATCATGAAGGCGAATCCCGCCGTGCGCAGCACTTTCACCATGAGCGGCAACGCCTCTTTTTTGGGATCGAATCAGGCCTTCTTGATAGCGTTTCTGAAGCCTCCGTCACAACGCGCGCCCATCGATCAGGTGGCGGGACAGTTGATGGGGGGAATTGCCGGCGCGATTCCCGGCGCAGTAGCTTTCCTCCAACCGAATCCCGCGCTCGAAATCAGTACCGGTGCGACTGCTAATGCGCAGGGGCAATTCGCCTACGCTCTTTCCGGGATCGATCCCGATGAGGTCTATGCCACTGCCGACAAAATGATGGCGAGAATGCATCAGTATCCGGGATTCCTGTTTGTCAATTCCGATCTCTATAACCACACGCCGAATTTGCAAGTCGATATTCTGCGCGACCAAGCGAAACTCTATGGTGTATCCGAGACACGAATTCTGACCCTGCTGCACGACGCCTATTCACAGAATTACAGTTACCTGATCAAGAAGGCCACAGATCAGTACCAGGTGATCCTCGAAGTAGCCGACGACCAGCGGTCTGCACCGGAGGATCTGAGCAAGCTCTACATCAAGAGCGACGACGGCCAGAGAATGATTCCTCTCAATGCGGTTACAAGTTGGCATCCAGTTATCGGGCCGCAAGCAGTCAACCACATCAATCAATTCACCAGTGTGACTATGTTCTTCAACTTGAAACCGGGCTTTGCGATTGGACCGGCAACTAAATTTGTGGAAGACAGCGCCAGGGAGATTCTGCCTCCCGGCGTGCAGGGGGCATTGCAGGGTGAAGCTTTAACTTTCCGCAATACGGTTTCCGATCTTGCCATTCTGATGCTGGTGGCTGTGTTCGTCATGTACGTAATCCTCGCGATTCTCTACGAGAGCTATCTGCACCCGCTCACCGTGCTTTCGTCGTTGCCTGTAGCCCTGCTGGGCGGACTTTTGACGCTCTGGCTCTTCGGGGCAGAAGCTTCCCTCTACGCTTACATTGGGATGTTCATGCTGATGGGCATCGTGAAGAAGAACGGAATCATGATCGTTGACTTCGCCGAGCAGAGAGTAAATCAGGGGATTGCAGACGATCAGGCGATTCACGACGCCAGCATGGAACGCTTTCGTCCCATCATGATGACGACGGCAGCCGCATTGCTCGGAGCTCTTCCGATTGCGCTGGGATATGGCGCGGATGGAGCTTCCCGCCGGCCATTGGGCCTGGTGGTTGTTGGTGGTCTGGTGGTGTCGCAATTCATCACTCTATTTGTAACTCCGGCGATCTACCTCTATCTCGAGGAGTTCCAGGAGAAGGTGCTGGATCGAGTCTCCTTCCTGCGCTCGGCCCGAAAACCCGCACCCGCGGCGAGTCCAGCGTTTGCGCTGCAGGAAGGAAGTGGAGATTAGTCCCATGCATCGTACCCATATGAGTCAGAAGCCGAAGCGCTCTCACCTTTCTGCTGCGACCGTCCTGCTCGCAGCGTTCAGCCTTAGTGCGTGCGCGGTCGGCCCAAACTACAAACGCCCCGCCGTCGATGTTCCGGGGATGTATCGCGGTGGGACGGCTGAGTCACCCTCCGCCGGCGCAAACGTACAATCCGAACCCGCGAATCCCAAAGAGCCAACATCGGAATCGGCGCAATCGTTGGGCGACGAGAAATGGTGGGAGGTGTTTCAGGATCGTGAACTCCAAAGCCTGATACGTACAGCTCTTAAGAACAACTATGACGTACGCATTGCCGCGACTCGAGTTCTCGAAGCCCGAGCGCAACTTGGGATCACCCGTGCCGATCAATATCCTTCCTTGAGCGCAGGTGGCAACATTGCCAGTCAACAAAACCCGAAGCTAGGTCCAATACCCGCTTATGAGCTCACGCAGGGGGAAGTCGCGGCCTCTGCGGGCTGGAATCCAGACTTTTGGGGCCGGTATCGCCGTGCCACCGAGTCGGCCCGGGCGAACTTGCTGGCGAATGAATGGGCTCAGAAAGAAGTCATCGCTACACTTGTCGCCGAATTAGCCACTGATTACTTTCAGCTTCGCCAGTTGGATCTGGAATTAGAAATCTCAAAGCGGACTTTAAATTCGCGAGAGGATTCCCTGCATTTGACGCAAACTCTGGAACAACACGGAATCAACTCTCTGCTGGATGTTCGCCAGTCTGAGCAACTGGTTTACACCGCTGCCACCGAGGTCCCGGATCTCGAGCGACAGGTCGCTCAAGAAGAAAACGCGATCAGCGTACTCTTAGGAAAAAATCCCGGAGATGTTCCTCGAGGGCTGAAGCTAACAGAGGAACCACATGCTCCAGGAGTTCCGACTGGACTTCCGTCGCCGCTGCTCGAGCGGCGGCCAGACATTCGTGAAGCAGAGCAAAACCTCATTGCCGCCAACGCCCAGATCGGCGTGGCGCGTGCAGCTTACTTTCCGCAAATTTCGCTCACCGGAACTGCCGGCTACGAGAGTCCGGCGCTCACGAATCTTTTCACCGGTCCGGCAGGCGTGTGGAATCTGGTCGGCTCTTTGACCCAGCCGATCTTCGAGGGAGGCAGGCTCAAATCCAATGTTCGCCTTACTGAAGCACAACGCGAGCAAATGACTCTGGTCTATCAACAGACAATTCAAGGCGCTTTTCGCGATGTGTCGAATGCACTGATCGGCTATCGCAAAGATCGAGAATTCAGGATTCAACAGGAACACTTACTGGCGGCAGCTCAGGATGCTGCGCATCTCTCAGAGGTGCGTTTTAAGGCAGGAACCACGGATTATCTGGAAGTGCTCACGAACGAAACAAATTCGTTTTCCGCGGAATTAGGACTGGCACAAGCACAGGGGAACGAGCTACTTGCTCTGGTCCAGCTCTACCAGGCTTTGGGCGGAGGGTGGCAATAAAACCAAATAGCCGCCGATGCGAATGGAGACAGTGCTAAGGGGCGCGGGTTGTGCAAAATTCTCCTGACTGGCAAATCATGGTAGGGTGACAATTGCGCGGGCGATTCCAATCGCCGCGCTAAAGGTTCATCGCAGGTTCACACCATGTCCCAGTTTGCAAAGCCAGCCGCGTCGCAGCAGGTGGCGCCTTTGCTTGCGCTTGCCACTAACTTCCTCAGGGCGGGACGGCCAGCCGATGCGATTGCGCCGTTGCGCGGCGCGGCCCTGCTGCAGCCGTCCAATCCCCTTATCCAGCACGATCTCGGCCTCGCCTGCCTCGAAGTTGGCCGCATCCCGGATGCAATCGTGGCGTTGCAGCAAGCCGTCGCCAGCAACCCGCGCTACGCCGATGCATATTTCCGCCTCGGAATTGCTTTGGAAAAGCTGGGCAACAGACGCGAGGCGCTGGCTGCGTACGACCGCGCCACTAAGCTGCTTCCATCTCTAACGGAGGCGTGGTTCCGAGCAGGCGCTCTGGTTTTTATGCTGGGCCACCGCGACGAGGCGATCGGCTGTTTCCGACGCGCCGCGGCGACCGGAGGTAAGAGCAGCTTCGGCTACCTCGGCAAGGCGAGGGCACTGCTGATCGAGGATCGCAATCGGGAAGCTGAACAGGTGTTGCGACAAACGCTGGTGCTCGATCCGAAGAATGCCTTGGCATATGATCTGCTGGGCGATCTGCTCTCTCAGTTCGGCCGTTTCGACGAGGCCCGCGCATGCTTCGAACGCGCGATCGCGATCGCGCCGCTGTTGGCGGGATGCTATTACGATCTGGTCCGCTGCCGCCGGGTCACGAGCGATGACAATGGTTTGCTTCAAGAGATGCAAGCCGCGCTGGCCACGCCGGGGCTGGAAGAGGGTCAACGCGTGCGGGTTCACCTGGCGATCGGCAAGGTAGCGGAGGATCTTGGCAACTACGCCTTGGCCATGCAGCATTTCGACGCCGCAGACGGCGTGCGCCGCAACTTGGCTCCATTTGACTCGGCCGCGTTCTCGATCGAGATCGATCGCCTGATTGCCCGCTGCACGCCTGAATTGATGGTGCAAGCGCCCGAACTCGGGGGCCGCGATGCAACACCAGTGCTGATCATCGGTATGCCGCGGTCCGGCACAACTCTCGTCGAGCAGATTGTCTCGATGCATCCTGAGGTTGCGGCCGGTGGCGAGTTGCAATTCTGGAACCAGCGCGGCGCGGCGTGGCACTCCTCCGACGCAGGCAGAAGCGAGGCGCCGGTCGTTCCCACGGAGGATCTAGCCTCGGAGGTCGTCGTCTCGGAGTTTCTCGCCAGGGCGGCAGCAGATTACCTCGGTCTGCTGCGCGGGATCTCGCCGAAGGCGGCCCGGGTAACGGACAAGATGCCGTTCAATTTTCTCTGGGCCGGGCTGATCCATTTGGCATTTCCGCGCGCACTCATCATCCATTGCCGGCGCGCTGCCGTCGACACGGCGCTTTCGATTCATCAAACTCATTTCCATCCGGACCTGGCGTTTCCGACTGGAGGCGAGGAACTGGTCGCATACTTCGGCAGCTACCAGCGGATCATCAACCATTGGCGGAGCGTGCTGCCCGCGGATCGCTTCATCGAGGTCGATTACGAGGAACTGACCAGCGCGCCCGAACCGGCCATCCGCCGGATCATCGCGTCCTGCGGCCTGGCGTGGCACGACTCGTGCCTGCGCCCCGAATCGAATCCGCGGGCTGTAAACACCCCCAGCAAGTGGCAGACCCGGCAGCCGATCTATCGCACCTCCGTCGCGCGATGGCGGCGTTACGAACCTTGGCTCGGTCCTCTGCGCGCGCTGGTCGACGAAGCGTAAGAACTGGACGCGGGTATCGCCCGATCGTGATGGGGCTGAAGCCACCTCACCTCACCGGAAAGAACCGAGCCCAATCCCATCACACTCGGCATGTTCGTTCTCCCATACGACAAACATTACAAAACTGTAATTTCGTCGTCACGTTGGCGTCAGCCTTGCGTCGCTAAACTGGCACTCCTTGGTTCAGCAAAGAAAAAATGCCAAGGAGGAGAACCGTACATGTCCCGAAAATCTCGAAATAACTCTCGGAATAAGTCTCGGCTCAACCATGCGCGTCCGCTCGCTGGCCTGCTGGCAATGGGGCTGAGCGTTCCAGGGCTCGCAACTGCCCAGTCCAAGGAGTATCCGAAATACGTAGCTGGCCCGCAAACCAATGGCTCGTGGGTCGTAAGCAGTGGCCAAATCATTACCCCAGCCGGCACCCAGGTCAACCTCGGCATCCGGGTCCGCGCGAAGGCTGTCGTATTGAACCCCATTCTTAAAACTCACACTGCCGCCGTTCTCACCATGGGTACGTCGACGAGCGATGGCAACGGAGCGGTCGAGATATTCGACACCCAGACCGGCGTTGTCTTGCAGAGCTACATCCCGGCCGGAGGAAATGATCCAAGCGGCAGCTATAGCGGCATAACTTATTCGGCGGACGGCAAGCACCTGCTGTTCAGCCAGGACGATAGCTATGTCACCCTCGCCAACGTCAATGCGCAGGGCTTGTTGAGCGACAACGCCCAGATCAGCGTGCCGCCTAACAATTCCTTCATCGCCTGCTTTCCGGACAGTCCGCCGGCTGCTTATGCCAACCCCTGCGGCTCGTTCTATTCTTCGTACACTTCTTATCCCGGCGGCGTCGCGTTCTCAGCGGATGGCAAGAGCGCCTATGCCCTGCTGAACCAGAACGACACGCTCGCCGAGATCAACCTGACCTCGAAGACGCAGGGTCCGCAGATCCGCGTCGGCAACGCGCCACACAGCATCATAATCAACAGCTCCGGCACGACTGCCTACATCAGCAACGAAGGTGGCCGGGCCGCTACCGAAGCGGACTTTCAGATCAATTCCGCGGGTACCGAAATCGTTGCCGACCCCGTGGTTGGCGCCGCGATCACCGGTACCGTTTCTGTGGTTGACCTGGCCTCGATGACGGTCACCGCTAACATCTCCACCGGTGGTTTTCACCCGACTGGTATGGCGTTCTACGAAGGGAACCTGTTGGTCGCCAATACCTATAGTGACACCATCTCGGTCATCAATACGTCCACCAACACGGTTTTGCGGATGATCAACCTTGGGCTTCCGATCGGAGTGCCCGGCGCCGGCGAAGCGGCTTATGGCGCAGCGCCGAACTCAATCGCCGTCGATGCCAAGAATCGCATTGCCTACGTCGCGCTTTACAATGCCAATGCGGTTGGGGTGGTCGACCTCACATACGGCGCGGCAAATCCTGTCATGGGCATGATCCCGGTAGCCTATGCGCCGGCCTCGATTGTGCTCGACAAGTCGGCTAACGTGCTTCTCGTTGCTAACGACAAAGGCATCGGGGCGCGTGAATCCTTCGAGTGCGACCACGGTGTCTGCGGCTACAATACTCACCAAGATAACGGCACTGTCAGCATCGTTCCTGTTCCGGATAGCGCAGCCCTGGCGACGATGACGAGCCAGGTTTTCACCAACAACCACTGGGATCTGGCGCAAAATATCGCGTCTGCCTCCGGTGGGTCCTCGAAGGCCAAGCCGATAGTAATCCCGGACAAGATCGGCAGTCCGTCGCTGATCAAGCACGTATTCCTGATCGTCCGTGAAAACCGCACGTATGATCAGATACTGGGCGACGTGACGGCCGGCAATGGCGACCCCTCGTTGGCGGTGTTCGGCGACGGCTCCGCAGACGGTGGTACCCCGATCACGCCGAACGTGCACAACCTGGTGACGCGCTTCCCTCTGTTGGACAACTTCTACAACCCAAGCCGCCAGTCGGCTGACGGTCACCAGTGGATCACCGAGGGCATGGCGCCCTACGCCGACGACATCCAGTCGCCTGACTGGGTCCGCAGCTATCCAGGCGGAAACGCCGGCGATGCGCTTGCCTATCAAAACAAAGGCTTCCTGTTCTCGGAAGCAGCGGCCGCCGGTCTGTCGGTGAAGATCTACGGCGAATACGTCGAGAACGATACGTTCTTACAGCCGGGCGGGTCGACCGCCGAGCCAAGCTGGAGTCAGTTTTACGCCGACTCGCAGTGCTTCGAAGGAGGGCCTGGTTGCGCATCACCGGGGACCCCGGGCGAGAAGACGCTCTACTATCAAAACACGGTTCAGGCAGAGTCCTCCGTCCCGGCCGTGTATAACCACCTGATCAAGAACTTCCCGCAGTTCGATCTGGGCATCCCCGACCAGTTCCGCGTCGATGTGTGGGTGCAGGACTTCAACAATGACGTCGCCAACGGCACGGTGCCAACGTTGAGTATCCTGTGGATCATGTGCGACCACACCGGTGGTCCGCCGATCCCGACCGCTGAACAGGCCGATAACGACTTGGCCGTTGGGCGTATCATCGATTACATCAGCCACAGCAACGTCTGGTCCACCTCGGCGATCTTCATGGAGGAAGACGACGCGCAGAACGGCGTCGACCACATCGACGGTCATCGCAGCCCAGGCTATATCGTCAGCCCATACGCCGTGCAGGGCGGACCCACCGACCACACCTACTACACGCAGGTGAACATGACCCGGACGATCGAGCAAATCCTCGGTCTGCCGCCCATGAACCAGTTCGACCTCGTGGCGTCGCCGATGAGGACGGATTTCACCAACAGCCCGCCCGCGGAGAACTTCCAGCCATGGACGCACGTGGCAAACCAGGTCCCGCTGGACGAGGGCGTTACAGCGAGCACCGACAACCCAGCAGCGAGCAAAAAGGTTAAGGCCCTGAGGGCAGCTTGGCTTCAGAAGAAGGCGCAGATCTTCGCCGGCAAACTGACCAAGCCCGACTCCGAAGACCCGGACACCGTGAACCATTACAACTGGTACATGTCCACCGGGTTTACGCGGCCCTATCCCGGGGAGACGACGGTTCGCCCGCCGAGCGAGTTCAACCGCCAGGCACCAACCACCACTGACTCGGACGACTAAAAACACTTTCCGACCGCAATGACCCTCTTCCCGAATCACCGGGGAGAGGGTTTTTTATTCCTGACGCCAGGATGACGCGAGGATTACATTTTTGGCATCTTTGTCAGCGTGATGTTGCGCCGGGAGCCGGCATGCGAAGCGTGACGCGAGTGCCATCGCCGAGTCGGCTGGCGATTTCCACCTTGCCGCCGTGCAGCACCATAATGCCCTGCACGATTGCCAGCCCCAAGCCACTGCCGCCGGAAGCTTTGGAGCGCGAGGAATCGACGCGGTAGAAACGGTCGAACACTCTGGGGAGCGCCTCGGCGGGAATACCGGTGCCTGTGTCGATAACTTCAATCCGGATCGCGGCTGCTTCGGCATCGGCTCCCAAAATGATCGATCCACCCGCCGGGGTGTGCGCGACTGCATTCGAGACTAGATTTCCCACCGCCCGTTGTATAAGCGTGCGATCCATCTCACTAATGACGGGCTTGTCGCCCAGGCAGGTGGTCAACGCAATACCATTATCGGCGGCTGACGCCTCGTAATACTCGCGGATTCCGTTCAGCAATTGCCCTACATCCACAGGCTCCCGGCGCAAATGAGTTAATGGACTCTCGGCACGAGCAAGGAACAACAGATCGCTGATTAGTTCCGACAACCGCACTGCTTCTTCGAGACAAGATCCGAGCACATCACGATATTCGTCGACGCTTCGCGCACGGGCAAGCGCAACCTCGGTTTCGCCGCGAATGTTATTGACAGGTGTGCGCAGATCGTGGGCAATATCCGCCGAAAATCGTGAGATTCGCTCGAAGGATTCCTCGAGGCGATCCAGCATCTGGTTGAAGGTTCTGGCGAGCGAAGCTAGTTCGAACGGGTATCCTTCCGTGCGGATGCGCTCTCGCAGATTGGTCGAAGTAATCTGGCGGGCGGTCACAGCCATCTCTTCCACCGGCCGAATGCCGTGCCGCGCGACCTGATATCCAATCAAAGGGAACAAAACCGATGTTGCCGTCAATAGAGTCCAAAACCAGAAACGGTAGCGTGCCAGCAACTCTTCTTTTTGCGAGATGTCAATCGCGATCTGGATCGTGTCGGTTGCGGTCGGGGGTGAGCCAACCCCGGCGGTCGCGCTGGTCGCCCAAAACATTTGGCCTTGCCCTCCCTTCATCGAGACCGCGCGGTCTGATAGACCAAGAGAAGGAGCATCGAATTTCGAAAGGTCCAGCTGCTCGGCCATGCCCGGAGTCATCAACAGAACCTGATTTCGGGCATCCAGCAAGCGAACATAGAAGTGCTCGTATTTCCGGGCAGCCGATTCGAGTTCAATTTCCTCGTGCAGCGCATCCCAATCTTCGGGACGTTCACGCAACATGGTTCGGATTACGTGCAGCTTGTCGGCCAGAAACAAGTCCGTGCTCTTTTCCAATTCCGAACGGAGCACGAAGTAGAGGCTCGCAGTCGCGGCGAACACAACCAGCAAACCTGCGAGCGCGTATCCAGCGGTCAAGCGGAAGGCGAGGGTCCGCCAGCTCTGCGAGAGGGATGCGAGGCTAGTTCTCCAGCTCCAGGACATAGCCGGCACCCCGCACGGTATGGATCAGCTTGAGGGGAAATGGATCGTCGACCTTACTACGCAGCCGACGCACGTTGACATCGACTACATTTGTGTCGCTGTCGAAATTCATGTCCCACACCGACTCCGCGATTAAGGTGCGCGACAATACCTCGCCGGCCCGGCGCGCAAGCAGCGACAAAAGAAGAAATTCTTTGGTGGTAAGATCCAGCCGCTGGCCGGCGCGTGTAGCTCGATGGCGCAACACATCGATTTGCAAATCGGCCATGCGAAGGGTTTCTTGTGGACGCGGCGCAGCCCGCCGCAGTAGCGAGCGCACTCGCGCCAGCAGCTCGGAAAAGGCGAAAGGCTTCACCAGATAATCATCCGCGCCCAGCTCGAAGCCGCGCACGCGTTCGTGTACCGCATCACGAGCCGTGAGAACAAGCACGAGCGACTCCCCATTCTTTTCGCGTAACCGCGACAAAACTTGCCAGCCGTCCAGAGCGGGCAGCATGAGATCGAGCACGATCAGATCGAATTCCAGCCCGAGAGCTAGATTCAATCCCTCCGCGCCATCCTCGGCAACGTCGACAACGAACCCCGCTTCTCCCAGTCCCTTTTTCAGGAACTTTGCCGTCTTGACCTCATCTTCGATCACCAGAATTCTCATACTCAGCTCGGTTCTGCCGCTCCCGGCGGGTGGTGCAGTTTTACAAGATGGACGCTCGACGTTGTCTAATTCGACCAACCTTCCTAGAAAGCAAACCTTAATGCGAACTGAATCTCCCGCGGCGTGCCCGATCCTACGGGGCTCACTGGCGTCGTGGTGTTTACAGTCTGGATGATGCTGCCAAACACGCCCTGCTGCCCAGCGAGATAGGGAGAGATATCCGACTGCGGCAGCCCGTATTGCGGGTGGTTGAAGATGTTGAAGAATTCGGCGCGGAATTCAAGTTGCGCCCGCTCGGATATCGGGATGCGTTTCCCAATCCCAAGGTCCATCTGCCACGCGCCTGGACCGCGAGCTACGTCTCGAGGCGCATCGCCGAATGTGTCTGGCGCCGGCATGGCGAACGCCGCCGGATTGATCCATTCCGCGACCGTGGAACCGCTCCCCGGCGTCAGCGACACTCCCGGGACAATATTGGGTCGCTGGTCGTTTGTGTTGCCGTCCGGCACAACCGACGACGAGCGATCAATCGTAACGTTCACAGGGAAGCCCGTGCGCGCCACGAACGTGGAAGTGACCTCCCATCTGCCGGCGATGCTGCGCAAGATGCCCGGTTGGTTCAAGTACGGCCTGCCAGGGCCAAAAGGAAGCTGATAAATAGCGTTCGCATTGAATACATGGCGGACATCCCAAATACCGCTGGCGCGTTCACAGGATTGGCAGGCCACATTTTCAGCCACCAGCGAATCGCCGTCGCCGCTTCCATCGGAGCCGTCATCGATTTCGTGCGACCACATGTAGTTCGCGGAGAATAGAAAGCCGCGGGAGAAAGAACGCTTGAGCGCCACAGAGAGCCCGTCGTAATCGCTGCTGTCCTGATTGCCTCGCCAAGTCACTTGCCCGAAATCCGGGTAAGGACGGGCTCCCGTGAGTGGATTGACGATGTTTACTTCAGAAAGCGTGAGCAGGTGGGCACCCTTGCTGCCTACGTAAGAAACGGTTCCCACAAAATCCGCAGGCAGGAGCTGCTGCACGGAAACACCCCACTGTTCGACGTACATATCCTTACGACGCCGGTCATCGTCGCGGGGCGAAACAATTCCCTTGGTCTCCGCTAGAAATGGAGTTATCGGGTAGGTGAGATCGGGAATGGTCTTGCTCGACAAAGAATAGGCATACACTTCATTGCTGATCGGAAGATTCTGATCGTCCAATTGCCCGTCTTCATGGTAGAGGCCAAATCCGGCCCGAATCACCGTATGCTCGCTCTGCTTCGGCGCCCAGGCGACAGCTATGCGTGGATCAATATCTCCGTAATTGGGCTGGCCGAAGCTGGCGCCCACTCCGCAAAAACCTTGTGGCCCGCAAGTGGCGAAATCGAAGGGATTCGCCCGCCCCTGCACTTCATGAAAAATATTGAAGAAACTGTAGCGCGCCCCTAAGTTCACAGTAAAATTCGGCCGCCACTTGAACTCGTCCTGGATATAGCCGTAATACGTTGTCTTGCGCAGGCCGTTGATGGGCAGAGCGCCATTGAGAGTGGCCGTGCTCACGTTATCGGCAGCGAAGGCCTGCGTAGCGCTCAATGTGGCTGTAACAGCAAACGAAACAGTGCCGCTCTCGGTGTTTCCCTGGTTCAATTGAATGCGCCGAATCTCGACTCCCGTTTTTACGGTGTGCCGTCCTCTGATCCAAGTCAGGTTGTCGATTTCGGAGAACGAATTGCCGACGCCGGTGCTCACCTTGTTGTTATTCAGCGCGGTGAAACCCGAAACCGCGAAGGCATAAGGCAATCCGGTTTGATTGATATCGAAGGTGTCGGCGGTGCCGCGATTAAAACCGAACTTGAACTCGTTCACCAGCGTCGAGGAAAAGACATGCAGCAACTCGATAGCGCCATTGACCGGAGCAGAGACGAGCTGTTGCTGATCCGCCAGATAATTCCCAGAGCTAGCAAGCGGTTGCGTGTTTACCGCCCGATCGATGTTGAAGCGGAGGAATGCCGTCGTCTTGTCCGATATGCGCTGGTCCAGCCGCAGCATGGCGGAATTTTCCTTGACCTGCTGCGTGCCTTCACTCGCAAATTGCGCAATGTCAGGATTTGTAGTGGGAGTCTGCCCTTCGGGATAGGCATTGAGAATGGGCACGAGCGCCGGAGATTCAGCCACCACCTGCTCGCGAAATGAATTGCTGGGGACGTAGCCGAGAAGCGGGAAAACCCAATGCTGCCGGTAACCTTCGTAGGCGAGGAAGAAGAACGTCTTGTCACGCACGATCGGCCCGCCCAGGGAGCCACCGTATTGGTTCAAATGAAAAGGCGGTTGCGGATTAGTGCTTACCGGGACCGGTTGAGTGGCATCGAAGATGTTATTGCGAAAGAATTCAAAAGCGTCGCCATGCCATTGATTTGTGCCGGAGGGCGAGGTCACCGCTAACTGCGGCCCTCCCGTGGCTCCAGCCTCAGCCGTCGCCAGCATCGAATCAATGCGAAACTCTTGAATCGTGTCGAGCGGAATCGCCAGACGCACATAAGGCTGCTGCGGGTTGTTGATGATGTTGGTGGCGTCGATGCCGTCAAATGTGAAATTGTCGTCGTCGCGCCCCCTGCCTGCGAATCGAACCGAGCGCTGATTACTGCCGCCGGTATCCACAGCGCCCGGCGCCAGCGCAGTCAGCGTGGCCCAATTGCGGCCGTTGAGCGGCAGTTCCTTGGCCTGCACCTGTTCGATCCGCGTCCCAAGCGCGTCAGAAGTCTCATCCATCTGCTCGGAACTGGCCGAGACTTGAATCTGCTCCTTGCCGCCCGAGATAGGCAGGGCTGCGTCAAGGGTGCGCGTGCGCCCGACAGCCTGGACTACGTTTACGAAAGTAAGAGATTTGAAACCATCGTGAGCGAAGGTGACCGTGTACACTCCCACCGGTAATTCGGGAATATCGTAGGTTCCAGCGGCAGACGTCGTAGACTCGCGACGGAGTCCAGTGGAGTTGTGAACCGCAGTGATCCGGGCTTCCGTTAGAACGCGACCGGAAGGATCGGTGACCGTTCCGTTGAGTCCTGCGCGGTCCACCTGCGCCAAAGACAGAGGCGCGAGGCAGAGGATGATGCCAGCTGCGAAGATTAATTTAACCGCTCGCGCGGAAACAAATTCGTTGTGAGTGAAAGGCAGGGACAGCAGGAAAGGGAAGAATTCAGACGGCTTCATAATATGCTTCCTTACCTACAGCTGCGGTAGAGTCCGGTTTTGTTTGATGCGGTAGACAGCTTCACGCCGCTGCCAAGATTTTGCACTACTACCGACGCGCGGGGCACGACCGCTCCGCTCTGATCGGTAACTCGTCCACTAAGCAAACCTGTCAGAACCAGGTCCTGTGCGCCGAGCGATAAGCAGTTCGTCAAACACTAAAGTGCCTAGGCTCCAAGCGATTGAGCAACACAATTGTGGTGTTCAGAATTCTCACTTCAGAATGAACGCTGTTTTGAAAGCCGAAACGAAGAGCGCATTTTTCTGGATTCATAGTCATCCAGTTTCGTGAATAGGATTTCCAGAGAGCGATCAACCGCATGACAATAATGTCATGTTGTTAATGGAAGATTATCGATCCGTGAATGCTCTGTGAAAAGAGCACCTCATTCGATTTACTACCCACCTCGAGCCAAGCGTACATTTCATATATCCTTAATGCTTACAGCGGACTACGACGGCCGGGGCGATGTCTTTGTGATAGGGCGCACAACCCAGGACCCCGAACGCCCGAAGATACCGATTGCGGTATTCACACCGGGCACCAGTTTTTACGACTCGAACGTGTTCCGGCAATCCTGGTCGCAACTCGAGGGTCGTGCAGAAAGAGCAGTCCTGCCATCAATATCTGGTGGTGTATTTGGACGTTGGACGAGGACTTGGTAGGCTGGAGTCCGCAATTCTTGCAACGGCACGGGAATGAGCATCTGCTCGATGGGGGAGGACAAAGAAATTCATGCATGCGTTAAGTCGGCGGGATTTTGTGCGCATTGGTGCGGCTTCTTTAGGGAGCAGGGCCGCGATGAAGGTAACAGCACTTCAACCGCTCGCGCTTTGGGGCGCAGACCGCGATGTTGCCGCCAGCGATCGGGTTCGGTTTGCGTCGATCGGCACTGGCACTCGCGGTTGCGAGTTGCTGACTGCCTCGCTCGACATTCCGGGAATCGAGTGCGTTGCCGTCTGCGATCTCTATGACAGCCGTCACGAGGCGGCGCAGGAAGCCGTGAAGAAGCAGGTTCCCGCGACCCGCAACTACAAAGAAATTCTAGATCGCAAGGACATCGACGCGGTTATCGTGGCGGTCCCTGATCATCAGCACCGCCGAATTGTGGTGGATGCGTGCGCCGCCGGCAAGGACGTGTATTGCGAGAAACCGATGTCGCACACCGTGGAAGATGGCTTCACCATGGTGCAGGCAGTGCAGAAAGCAAATCGTATCCTGCAGGTCGGCAGCCAGCGTGTGAGCTCGATCGTTTATGAGAAAGCGCACGAGCTTTATGCATCGGGTGCGCTCGGCGATGTGTTTTTTATTGAGGGCGCATCGGACCGCAACTCGCCTAGCGGGGCATGGGTTTATCCGATTCCTCCGGACGCCAGCGAGCAGACTATCGATTGGAATGAATTTCTGGTGGGCGCGCCAAAGCGTCCGTTTGATGCAGCGCGATTTTTCCGCTGGCGCTGCTTCTCTGATTACGGCGAGGGCCTGGCGGGTGATCTCTTCGTGCATTTACTTTCGGGAATTCACTTCATCCTGGGAGTTGATGAAGCGCCGCAGCGCGCGCAATCGAGCGGAGGCCTATTTCGCTGGAAAGACGGCCGCGATTTCCCGGATCTGATCGAGACGCTCTATGACTATCCGAAGTTTCGCGTAGCTCTGCGCTGCAATTTGAACAATGCCGGAGGAGAGCCAATCAAGTTCCACGGCACCAAAGGTACGATGGAAATCAACGGGCAGACGCTGGTCTTCACGCCACAGGATACGACTCCCAAACCGGAGAGTTATTCGACCAAGGGCTGGCCGGCGCGTTTGCGCGAAGAATATTTAGCCAAGTGGATGGCGGAACATCCGCAGCCGGCTCCGCGCGAATATCAGGCGGTTGAGGCTGAGACCTTTACCGCGCCGGCGGCCTATAGCGATGTGTCGGCGCATCAGGCCAATTTTTTCGACGCGGTTCGAACCAGAAAGAAGACGATCGAAAACGAAGAATTCGGCAATCACGCCGCCATTGGCTGCCATTTGGCTAACTACGCGTATTTCAAAAACACGATTGCTACGTGGGACCCAAATGCAAAAGTGATTCGCGGATAGGCGCGATCTCAGCGCGGGAAAACGCAGCGCTGCAAGATGCAAATCAATTCAGAAGGGAACTGAATCATGTTTCGTGTTTCGAGAAGAACTTTCTTGAAGAGTGTCTCTGCTTCGGGCGTTGGACTGGCGCTTTGGAGTCGCGTACCGGAGTTGATGGCTGATCCGCTGGGGCTGCCGCTCGGCATCCAGCTCTATTCGGTGCGAGATCTCTTGCCCAAAGACTATGACGGAACGCTGCGCCAGTTGAGTGCCATCGGTTATCGGGAAGTCGAAGCTGCAGGATTTGTTGGCCGCAGCTCGATCGAAGTAAAGCAGTCGATGGATCGCGCGGGCTTGCACTGCGTGAGCGCACATTATTCTCTGAAAGATTTGTTGCCGAAAGTGGATGAAACCATTCAGTATGGCAAGGATCTCGGCCTCGAATATATCGTCTGCGCATCGCCTTGGTTCAAAGATCCAGCCAGCGTAACGGATGCGGGCTCTCACGCCGCGCGCGAGCGGATGACGCTCGACGATTGGCGATGGAATGCGGATCAATTTAATCGCATTGGCGAGCACGTGCATGCTGCCGGCATGCGCTTCGCTTATCACAACCACACGCCGGAGTTTCGGTCGGCGAACGGCGTTGTATTTTATGACGAACTGCTGCGCCAGACTGATCCCGCGAAAGTGACCATGGAATTGGACTGCGGCTGGTGCATCGTCGCCGGGAAAAATCCTGCTGAATACTTAACGAAGTATCCATCCCGTTTTTCGATGTTGCACGTGAAGGATTTCAAGATAACCTCTGGCGTTACGCCCGCCAACGCACCGCCGTCCACGGAACTGGGTCGCGGAACAATCAACTATCATCCGATTTTTCTAGCAGCCAAAAAAGCGGATATCAAACATGCGTTCGTCGAACAGGAAGAGTTTGATATGCCTGCGATGAAAGCGTTGAAAATCGATGCGGATTACATGCGCTCGTTTAAAAGTTAACTCGCTCAAGGTGCATTATCCGCGCTTGGGTCGGCATTCGGTTAGCGCAACATGCTTCGGATCGAGAGGTCCAAACCTACCATCAGAATGGCTGATGCGGGAATTACGAGCAGTGCTTTCTTCAGACGCAGAGGATCACCTCCCGCGATCGCTCCGATTACGCGTGAACTTACGGCGAGGCCGGTCCATCCACAGGTGATCACAAAGCCGATAGCGGTGCTGGTCATGCGTGGAAACACATCACCGACGATCGCCACCGTGGTCGGAAATACCGGAGCCATGGAAAGTCCTGCAAGAAAAACCAGAACTAATGCGGTGGTTAGCCGATTCGTGCGCAGCATGAAGAACGTTGTAACCACCATGGCGGCGGATGCAACCAGCGTCACTGTGATGGCCGGTACCCGGACAAGAATTGGAGAGACGCCGATTCGCCCAAGTAGCAGGCCTAGCGCAAATCCTAGAGAAAGAATGTTCAGAGCTTGCGATTCCGGAATGCCCTGAGCGATCAGATGACTCGGCAACCAGTTCCAGACGCCAACCTCGCACCCGATATAGAGAAAAAGAAAGAGTCCGATCAGCGGCAGCAGAGGCTTGCCAAGAACCGAAGCCGCATCTGCGAGCACGAAATTTCCAGAGCCCGTGGGACCCGGCATTTTCGTCAGAAGCTGAATCGCAAGGGCTACGAGCGCGAGAACGCCAACGGCATGACAGAGGCGAACCCAGTTATTCGAAAAAACATTGGCGGAGATAAACGGCGTCGCCAGCCCACCCAGCCCAAAGAAGAGATTGACAAGATTCAGTGCGACGCCACGATGGAGCTGTCCAACATCGCTGACCAGCGAATTCGCCGCAGTCACGACCGTGCCGCCACCCAGGCCAAGAAGGAACAACATAACCAGCACGCTGCGAAATCCTCGCGAGCGGGGCAGGCCGAGCAGCGCGATCGCGATTAGGATCAGTCCGAGGACCAGCCCAACTTTTTTGCCTTCGTTATCGAGCAGCGGGCCGACCGCCAGCGAGGCAATGATAAGTCCGAGTGCCTGAACGGAAGCAATCGTGCCGTTCTGGCGGGGTGAGAGGGCAAAACGCTTCGACAGGTCGGGCAGAATCGTGCCCAGCATCGCGGCGATCATGCCGTAAATGACAAAGGCGGTTGCAACCGCTGCGAGTATCAACATGCCAAGGATTTTGCTTTCCGCTGCAGTTGCCGGAGGGTTGCCTAAGCCCACCACGCTGCAGCCGGCCGATCGCGAATCACAAGACTGTTCAAGAAGTTTGCAGCTTTCGTCAGGCCTTCTTCGGCCGAAAGCAAGCTGTCTTCGTGTTCAATGGATAGTACAGAATCGTAGCCAAACATGCGCAGTGTCGAAATGAATTCGCTCCACCATTCAGCGCCATGGCCGTATCCGCAGGTACGGAATATCCAACTGCGTTCGCGCTCTTGTGTGTATGGTTTAGTGTCGAGCACTCCGGCGTGTGGAAGATTGGCCGGGTAGAGCTGAGTGTCTTTGGCGTGAACGTGAAATATCGCATCTTTGAGCACACGCACCGCCGCGATCGGATCGATATTCTGCCAGAAAAGATGGCTGGGATCGAAGTTGCAACCTACGCTTGGTCCGGCGATCGAGCGGAGTTTCAACATCGTCTCCGGACTATAGACGACGAAGCCAGGGTGCATTTCGATCGCAACCTGCACGCCGTGATCAGCGGCGAATTTCGCATGCTCGGTCCAATATGGCGCGACTACTTCGGTCCATTGCCAGTCGAGAACCTTGAGGTAATCCGGAGGCCAAGGGCAAGTGACCCAGTTGGGAGCGGTGGCTGCAGGCGAGTCGCCGGGACATCCGGAAAAGTCGATGGCAACCGGGATACCGAGTTTCTCTGCCAGGAGGATCGTCTTGCGGCTCACGTCGCGGTCGTGCTGAGCGCGGACTTGATCGGGATGTAGAGGATTGCCGTGGCAACTTAAGGCGCTGATGGTCGCGCCCTGATCGGCGAGAATTTTTTTAAAGTCCGCGAGGCCCGATGCGTCTTCGAGCATTGAGACCTTGCAGTGCGCATCGCCGGGATAATTGCCGGTGCCAAGTTCGACGGTCTCGATATGCAACGCTTTCAGCTTTTTTAGAACGGTGCTCAAGGGAAAATTTGAGAGCAGCGCTGTAAAAACTCCAATGCGCATAAATGGCGTATCTTCCTCAATAGCGATTCGCTTGGCTCTATGTCGTAAATCGATGCCCTTTTTCCTGCCGGGTCATTTTATTCCAGTATTGTCTGCGGGCGACAATTGATAGCTAACGAAAGCGACTTTCTTGCCGTCTGGAGACCAGGAAGGCACGTTGATCGTACCCTGTCCGCCGAAGAGCTTGACCAGCACTGTGATTTTGCCATTGTTCATGTTGCGCAGACGAAGTTGCACATCTTTGTTAGGAGGATGACCCTTAACTTCGCTGCCATAGGAAAGGAAGACCATCCATTTGCCGTTGGGAGAAATGTGCGGGAACCAGTCGTTGGAATCGTCGAAGGTAATTTGCTCTTGCGCGCTGCCGTCGGCGTGCATACGCCAGATTTGCATGTGCCCGGTTCGCTCCGAATTGAAGTAAATATATTTGCCGTCGGGAGAATATTCGGGGCCGTCATCAAGTCCCTCGGCAGTGGTGAGCCGAGTTTCGTCGCCGCCGGTGAACGGGATCGTATAAATATCGAAGTTGCCATTGCGTTCGCCCACGAAAGCCAAAGTTTTGCCGTCAGGCGACCAACCGTGCCAGTAGGAGGGCGCATTTGGCGTCACCAGACGGGGCGCGCCGCCAGTGATGGGCATAACCGACACGCGGGACTTTTGGTCAGATTGCGAAGAGTCGCTGATGGCCAACCATTTTCCGTCCGGCGAAATGCCGTGGTCGTTGTTGCAGTGAGTTGATGCGCCAGTATCGAGCACAGCAGGAGTGGCGCCTGAGACCGGCAGTTTCAGAATGTGACCCTCGCTATTAAAGAGGAAATATGAGCCATCACGGCTCCAGTTAGGCGCCTCGAAATGGCTGGCCGCGGTATAGATTACATGCCGCTCGTGAGTCGAGATCGTAACCGTTTCGAGTGTGCTGTGAAGAATTTGATGATCCGCGTTGGCCTTGGAATTTGGAGCGTTGCTTTGTCCGGAAACGCAAGCGAGAAGTAGGGAAAAAAGAAGAGCGAATCCGGTCAGAACTTTTATTCGAATAGCAACTCTGTAATTGCTCATATTCGGCACCTCGAAATGTGAAAGCCGCAGCCTCACAAATATACCTTCTTCATTCTCCGTGTAGTACAGTCGTCGATACGCGCAATTTCATCTCCGTGATTGCGTGTGTGCAAGCGCGAGTTCGCTTGCGCCGCCATACAAAATCAAAATACAAAGAGCCACCACGGCACATATACTCGTGCCTGATGGCGGGAGGCAGGAAGGATGGGGTTGCGGCTTCGAGCTTTGATCTACGTAATTGGCGTTGGATTTGTCTTGCTGTTCTGCTTGCCGAAACCACTGAAGGCGCAGGCGTCTCCGCCGTCAGTTTCCACCGATATCATCATCCAGCACGACGTGCCAATGAAGACGCGCGATGGCATTACACTTTACGCGGACATCTACCGGCAGAAATCCTCTGAGCAATTTCCAGTCATTCTCATGCGCACGCCCTATGACAAAAGTGTCGATTGGGCGGTGATGCCGGCTTTCAGAATGGTGCCGCGCGGTTATGTGGTCATTATTCAGGACGTTCGCGGACGATATACATCGGAGGGCGAGTGGTATCCGTTCAGGCATGAGCAGGAGGATGGATACGATACCGTCGAATGGGCTGCGGGGCTTCCGTATAGTAACGGAAAAGTTGGCATGATTGGCGCGTCGTATGTTGGGGCAACGCAGATGCTGGCGGCAATTGCGCAACCTCCGCATCTGGCGGCGATCGCGCCCAACATGACAGCCAGCAATTATCACGATGGATGGACCTACCAATCAGGTGCATTCGAGCAGTGGTTCGATGAGAACTGGACCTCTCAGCTTGCGCAAAACACGCTCACGCGCCTGATCGATCAAAACACGAATGCGCTGGTGGGAGTTCCAACCCTTCCGCTGATCGACTATCCGGTATTTAATTTTGGACAATTGCCTGCCGATGCAAAATTAACTCAGAAACTTGCGCCCTACTTTCTCGACTGGCTGGCGCATCCGGATTATGACGATTACTGGAAGCAGTGGTCGATCGAAGAACATTTCTCAAAAATCTCAGTTCCCATGCTGCAGGTTGGCGGCTGGTATGACATTTTTAACGCCGGAACTCTGCGCAATTATCTGGGCGCAAAAAAATATGGTGCAACCGAGGAGGCGCGCACGCAACAGCATCTGCTGATCGAAATTGGCGGCCATGCCGGCTTTGGCCGCCGGATTGGCGATGTCGACTTCGGTCCCCATGCGGTTGAGAATGAATACACGAACGTGATCCTCGACTGGTATGACTTTCTGCTCAAGGGCATCAAGAATGAATTTGCTACGGACAAACCGGTCAAGTTATTTGTGATGGGAGCGAACGAATACCGGCAGGAGGACGATTGGCCTCCGCCGCAAGCCCAGTTCACAAAATATTTTCTGCACTCGACAGGCAAAGCGAATTCGCTGCGAGGCGACGGATCGCTTTCTACCTCGGCCCCGAAATCAGAAAGCTCAGACAGTTATGTTTACAACCCGGCTAATCCTGCTCAAACCATCGGGGGACCGCTCTGCTGCGACGAAAAACATATGGAACCGGGTCCGCGCGACCAGCGTGCGGTGGAAAATCGCGATGATGTGCTGATTTACTCCACCGCGCCTTTGGCGCATGACTTGGAAATCACTGGGCCGGTTACGGTCGATCTATTTGTGAAATCCTCGGCAGTCGACACAGACTTTACGGGGAAACTCGTCGATGTTGCGCCGGATGGATTTGCGCAGGATCTTACCGAGGGTATTCTTCGGATGCGCTATCGCGCTTCGCCGGAGCGCGCCGAGTTGATGAACCCCGGACAGATCTACAAAATCACAGTCGATCTGTGGGCAACAAGCAATGTGTTCCTTCGCGGGCATTCGCTGCGGCTGGAGATCTCCAGCAGCAATTTCCCACGTTTTGACCGCAACCTGAACACGGGGGAAGAAATCAGGTTTGGGCGCAATTTTGCTTCTGCGACGAACACAATTCTTCACGATACCCAGCATCCTTCCGCGCTCCTGCTGCCGGTTATGCCGCAGAAATGATCGCGCGTTTAGCGGGTGGTGGTCCGGTTTCGGACGGCGATGAGTGAAAACTGCTCCAGGCCAGGGAAGTGATCTTCTTCGTCCGGCTTGCGTTCGGTTGGTGCAATTTGCTGGAGAGTCGTTCGTGACGGCATTACAGGGCCGAAATATTGCGCGTACACTTCGTCAAATGCAGGCAGATCAGATAAATCGTCGAGGTAAACAGTTGTCGATACGACCTGGTCGAAATTCATGCCAGCTTCTTCAAGATTATCGAGCTGATTGCGCATGCTCTGGCGCAACTGATGCTGCGTGGTCGCGGCGTAAATGCCGCCGTGAGGCCCGGGAATGAAGCCGTCTTTGGCGGAGCAATAGAGCGTATCGCCTGCGAAAACGCAGGGGCTTGCCGTCGGGCTGGGCGGCATGTTCTTGGGGCGCACCGCTTTTCGTTGGCTCAGATCGCGCACAGCTACGCCCGTGTATTCGATGTGGGCGCCACGGGGCAAACTTGTTACCTCGATTGTGGCGCGCGCTGGCGTGTTGCCGAATTCAAAGCGCTTTGCGTAATGCTGGTTCATCACGCGCCCAGGAATTTCCCTGGTCATGTATGGGTTGACGAAAACCATGTTGGCGAGATCGAGTCCTGCAGCCTTAAGGACAGCCTGCATGCGATCGAGCGCAAGATCGACTTGAGCGGCTGGATCGTCTGGAACCTTGCCGCTTACCGGATCGCTGCCGCTCATGCTGGAGATGAAAAGCCGGTCGTGAGTCAGTATGCCCGGCGAAGCCGAATCGCTATGGCTATAGTTTGGCGGATAAATCGCGCGGCGGTTGGCCAGATCGCGAACGGCAACCGCATTAATCTCGATGGGCGGATCGGGAATTCGAGCAACTCCCAGCACGGCCCGTGCGGGCTGGGCCTTCGGGAAGTATTCGGCGAAGACCGCATTCATTTCCTCATATTTGCTGATGTCTTCCAAATACACCTGAGTGTAGACGACATGGTCCATCGTCAGGCCGGCAGACTCGACGATCGCTTTAATATTGTCGAGCGCCTGATGAACCTGTGCGCGAAAAGTGGCGGGCGAAGCGCCGTCGGCGGTACGCGGCCCTTGGGCTGAGATGTATACATAGTCGCCTGCGTCCACAGCGGGCGAGTAGAACGGATTTGCGTGAGAGGAAGCCGCGGTGGGAATGACGGGCCGCAGCTGTACTTGCGCCACGACCGTGAAATGCAGGAGAAGCAGCGCGAACGGTATTTGTCCGATCTGGTGACTTCGTTTTCGCAGAATCGTTGTCCCTTCAGAGCGTCTATGTCACAGTCTTTTTGCGGGCGGCGTTTAGAACGGCGCGCAATCGGTGCCCGGCAATAACTTCTTCCCCAGGCTTGATGGTCATCGAAACCAGTTCAATCCGGTCTGGCTCTTTGCGTTCTTTGCGATTTGGATTGCCCTCACGAACTGCCGTTACAAGGCTGGGATTGTCCGGGCCAAGCACCTCGATCACCGGATTGCCGGCACGCAATTCATTCACGCAATCGGAAACGCTGAATTTCCAGGCCTGCGTATCCCACGAGACACGCAGCGTTGGATAACGGTTTCCGTCGTCAGGAATGTAGATTTCGGTCTTTACGCCGGGGACGGTGTCCACAAGTTTGCGAATGCGATCGACGCGGCCATTCCACTCGGCGTAGAGCTTTTTCTCGTCGATGTTCAGCCAGGTTTCGAGCGCCGTCAGGCAGCCGATAATTTCTTCTTTGCCGACCTTCATGGGGCGGCAGACGGCCCCTTCGCGCGGATTGCAATTCATGAGAGCCGCTTCGACCAAATCTCTTCGGCCTAGCAGCAAGCCGCTGCACTGCGGCCCACATAGTCCTTTGCCGCCCGAGAAGGTGTAGAGATCGAGGCCCATTTTTGCGTAGAGTTTGGCGTTGTCAGCTGGTGGGATGCCGGCGGCGTCATCAAGCAGCATAGGAACTTTATGATCTTTCGCAACTGCCAATTCTTTTTGCAGCTTGTCGCCAAGATCGGTGGTGTAGATCATCGCTGTGTTTTCGTTGATCGCATTGGCGAGTTCTTCAGGCGAATAAACTAAAACCAATTTGGCTCCAACTAATCGGATGGCGCTGTCGAAAGCACTGCGACCCCCCACCATGATGACTTCATGCTTCAGGCCAGTAGTGTCGGGAAGCTGCCATATATATTTGTCGTCGCTGCCGGCTATACATGCCGCGGTTGCGGCGGCCATTGCGCCTGCTGCGCCGGAAGTCACGATGCCGGATTCTGCTCCAGTCAATTCAGATAAGCGGCGTCCCACGCCGTGCTGCAAGTCGAACATATTCACGAAATGCTGGGCCGCTTCCACCTGAGCTTGTCGAACCTCGGGAAATTCGAGCGAGCCGCTCAGATAGGTCCAAGTGCCGCGGCAATTGATCACAGTTTTCACGCCGAGCCGTGTGTAAATATTCTGTCGAGGATCCTTGCCCATGGCTGTGGCCGCTTGTGCATATAGTTCGCGCACTGCGATTTGACTTAGCAACGGAGCGGCTGCCAAGAGCTTGACGAATGATCGCCGGCTAGAATTGGGACTACGCATTAAGACCCCCCTCGATGAAATTCTAATCTTCGTGCTTGGCAAACGAAACCTGTGATCGCACCGCCAGGATGTGGGCGCGCGCTCCAGGTTTGTTCTGGTTGTAAAATCCGACGGTGCAATTGGGCCGGAAGTAGTAGGCATCTCCGGCTTTCGCCGGATGGCGGCCTTCAATGCCGTCCATTCCGCCTCCTGCGACCATTTCACCCTCGCCGTCGAGCACGAGGTAGATTTCCTCCGCGGTTTCGTGATGATGCGGAAAGTTCGTGCCGCCCGGCGCAAAATTCATCCAGAAAAAACTGACCACGACGTAAGCGTCGTCGATGGCGTCGCGCTCGCCAGTCCGCGGCCCAAGCAGCAACTTGTACACGACCGAAGTCGGGTGACCTTCGACCGTTTCCTCTTTCACGTCGTCCAGATTCACGATTTTCGGTTTCGGCAATGGGGCGCCGATTGAGATTGATGCCGGAATCTTAAAGCCCATGACCAACACGCGAAGTGTTTTGTCAGAAGGACTCCCAATCGAGTGTTTCAGGCCCGGAGGCACGTAAGTGAAGTCATTCGTCCGCATCGGATAGATCTGGTCGCCGTAGTGAAGATCGGCGTTGCCTTGCAGGATGAAATAGATTTCTTCTTCACGATCATAAACTTTCCTTCGGCAATTGCCTCGAGCGTCGAGGGTGACTTCCTGGAAGCGAGTCACACTCAACATAATTCGATTTTCAGAATCGCCTTCGCCGAAAATTGGCTTGGAATGGCAGGTTGGAGAAGCGAGATCGCCACCTCGATCCAGGCTTGGCTGACCCAGACTTGGTACGTAACGATGCAACCACGAGGGATCGACCTTCCAGTCCTGAGCGAACAGATCGGACGGGAGCAGCAATAATAAAAGCAGAATCCTCAACTTGGTTTTCGGTAACACGCGGCGTGAACAGTTACTCTGCCCATCCGGTATACCACAGAATGGACTTGACGCGAATCGAAATCTTTCGTTTTATTGTGGTTTATTTCGTTTGGTCCAGCGCATGAAATTGGCCTCTTGAAAGCGCCGCGCATGCTACCCTCAACTCCGGCAATTTTCCGAAAGGAATTATGAGACTCCGTTTTCCGTCGACGAATTGGATTACCCGCCTGGGCATTTGTTCTGCGATTTGTTGTGCGTCCCTGGTCGCGCCATTGCGGCCTTCGGCTCAGACCCCGGCGACGGCAAAGTCACAAGGTCAGCAGTGCCGCGTGGATCCCATAGATTACAGGGGTTGGCACGCGGAACAGCTTTCTAATCAGTGGGTGCAGTTAGTCGCGGTTCCGCAAAATGGCGGCCGACTCATGCAGGTAACGTTGGCTGGGCACCCTTACTTGTTTGTCAATCCAGAACTCGCGGGCAAGTACCTGCCGCCTACGGCGGGCAAATGGTTAAACTATGGTGGCGACAAATTGTGGCTTTTGCCGGAAGGAAACGACGACGAACAGCACTGGGTCGGCGATTCCGATTTGCTGGATGACGGGCCATTTTCCTTTCGAAAGATTTCGGAGGGAAAACAGTGCAAAATCGAACTTACTGGGCCTGCCGATCCGCACACCGGGATCCAGTTTGTGCGCACCGTTCAACTCGATGCCGGTTCTTCGCGCATCCGCTTTCACGCTGTGATGAAAAACGTGACCGGGCACGATCTGGAATGGTCGATGCAATCGGTTTCGCAATACAATACTGCGGATTCATCGTCGCCCAGCGGGTTCAATCACAATTTCTGGACTTTCACGCCGGCGAATCCCGTGAGCAGTTATCTCAATCGCTATCACGTACGTTTCGGTCCCGCACAGAATTCTGCGGTGTCGGTGAGAGACGATGGCTTGTTCACTGTGCATTACGTGCATATGGCCGCTGAATTGTGGCTGGATTCACCGGATGGCTGGTTGGCGGTAGTCGATGGAGCGAGCAAGTACGCCATGGTTGAGCGCTTTCGATACCAAGAGAACAAACCGTATCCGGGGAAAGCGTCTGTGATTTTCTGGACCAACGGCCCTGAAATGAGATTGAGCAACGACGGCATACCTTCATTGAGCGCCGATGCCGACGCGAGCCCTACTTATCTTGAAGCAGAAATCAACAGCCCCATATGCCGGCTGGGTCCGGGAGAGAGTTGTGAGTTCGATACGGAATGGTTCCCAACGCGAGGTGGAAGTGAGTTTCACGGGGTGAAACAAGCAGGTATCGTGATCCGGCCGCTGGAAAGCTCTCTTATGCAGAATGGCAAGATCAGGCTTTCAGGTTCTTTCGGTGTATTCGATGCCGGTCAGCTGGTTGCGCACTTTTACAATGAGCATGGATCAATGCTCGGCACAATGCGAATTGCGGATGTGGATCCGGCGGAACCTGTTGTGCTCGATACCGAAGTTGTGCCCGCGGGGAAACCGGCTCGGGTTTCGCTGCACGTGGAAGATGATCACGGCGTGGACTTCGGTTCTCTGCAGGAAGTGGAAGTGACCACGGGAAACAATCGCTGACATGAGATCTCGCGGTCGCGCAATCATGCTTCTCCTAGCTATTGCTTTCATCGCCATACTGCCGATGACAGGACAGCAAGCGCCATCTCCCGTTACCGCCGCTACCGAGGTAGGCCAGAAAGATTTGCTCGCGCAGCCAATCGGCGCGAACTGGACTTCCTACAACGGCGACTACTCCGGAGGCCGCTATAGCGCCCTGCATGAAATCACTGTCGAAAACGTTGCGAAACTCCGCTCGACATGGGTGTTTCATCCCGGCAACTCTCAGAGCCTAGAAGCAACCCCAGTCGTCATCAATGGCATGATGTACGTGACTTCCTCCAACGACGTATTTGCCCTGGATGCGCGATCGGGACGAGCAGTATGGCATTACCAGCGGCCGGTAAGCTCAGGTCTGCTTGATGACGCCGCCGCACACAAGAACCGAGGAGTGGGTGTGTGGCAGCATTTTGTTTATGTGGAAACTGATGACGCCCATCTGCTCTGTCTTGATGCTCGCTCTGGGGGGTTGCGATGGGACGTTGAGTATGCCGACAAAGCCAAACACTATGGCGCGACGAGCGCGCCTCTTGTCGTCAAAGATGTGGTCGTCGTTGGTACCTCTGGCGGCGATTCTGGAGTGCGTGGATTTCTCGCGGCGTACGACGCGGTGACCGGAAAACTGAAGTGGAAATTTTGGACCATCCCTGGCCCTGGAGAATTCGGATCAGCGAGTTGGCCGGGAGATGCCTATCTTCACGGCGGCGGCACAACCTGGATGCCGGGCACGTACGATCCCAATCTTGACACTCTGTATTGGACAACCAGCAACCCGGCGCCTGACTTTGTTGGCGATCCGCGACCCGGTGATGACCTTTATACAGATTCGGTTCTGGCGCTGGACCCCTATACCGGAAAGTTGAAATGGTATTTCCAATTCACTCCGCACGATCTGTATGACTACGACGCGAACGAAACGCCGGTGCTGGTGGATGTAGAAGAGAACGGGGCCACCCGCAAGCTCATAGCGCAAGCCGACCGCAACGGATTCTTCTATGTTCTTGACCGGACCGACGGCAAGTTCCTGCATGCCACGCGCTTTGTCGACAAACTGAACTGGGCTAAGAGTGTGGACGCAGCGGGGCGTCCGCTGCTTTCGGGTCGAATTCCAAACGCGCAAGGCACGTATGTTTGCCCCGGCATCGATGGCGCCACAAACTGGTTTTCCCCGTCTTACAATCCCAATACGCGCCTCTTTTATGTAATGGCTCTTGAGAGCTGCAATCTGTTCTTTGCAAATCCGAGGCCTTTTGCTAAAGGACAGACCTACTACAACACCGGCACGAAGCTTCCGCCGGACGAACATGCACAGAAGATTCTGCTGGCGCTTTCTATTGACGATGGGAAACCGGTTTGGCGATATCCGCAGGTTGGCCAGGGCGATTCGTGGGGCGGGACATTAACAACCGCGGGTGGAGTGTTGTTCTTCGGCGACGATGCAGGGTCACTCGAGGCGGTAGACGCGGCCAATGGACGGCCTCTCTGGCACTTCAATACGGGGCAGAAAATGCGTGCGTCTCCCATGACCTATGAGGTGAATGGGGTTCAGTACGTAGCGGTCGCGGCGGGTAGCGACATTTTCAGCTTCGCGCTCCCACATTGAAGGCTGCTACCAGTAAGTTCGATCTGCTTTGCAGCTAATGCTCGAGATATGGCACGAAGCCTTGCGCTTTAGTTTCGAGGCGATAGACTGACGTAGTCGCAGTGATATAGAGCGTGCTGTAACCTTTATCACCCCAAGCCAGATTTGCAGGTTGTTCGGGCGTGACTATTGTGCCGAGGTGATTTCCTTTCGCATCCCACACCCAGATTCCTTTCGGGCCAACGACAAATAAATTGCCGTTCTTATCCACTTTCATGCCATCGGGAACGCCGTCATCTTTTCCGCCGGGCTCTTCGCCGAAGATTCGGCCGTTGGTGAGTGCGCCGTGGGAGTCTGCGTCGTACACACGAATGTTTCTCTGTTCGCTGTCGTCGATGTAAAGGCGCTTGCCGTCAGGCGAAAAGGCGAGTCCGTTCGGCTGAGTTAGATCTTTCGTAAGCAGTTGCAGATTCCCTTTGCCGTCGAGCCGGTATACGCCCTGGAATGGAATTTCCTGCTTTGCTCCGGCCACAAAATCCATTGTTGGATCAGTGAAATACAATGCGCCATCCGGACCAAGCACTACATCGTTCGGAGTGTTGAGTTTCTTGCCCTGATAATGATCGGCCAGGATTTTATATTTCCGACCCGGAGTTACTTCGATGACGGCGCGCAAAACGCTGGCGCAATCGATAAGCCTGTGCTGTCGATCATACGTGTTCCCATCGGGGTCGCCGAGCGCGATGACTTCTTCTTTTTTGCCATCGGGGTAGAGGCGGTAGATTTTATTTATGGTTTCATCGCTGACGTAAAGAAATCCCGCTTCGTCCCACACCGGACCTTCGGTAAAACCGAAGCCGCTTCCAACTACGCTGAGCTTGGCGTTGTGATCGACTAGTTCCCAGAATAGTGTTGATTGGGCGTCAAGTTGAAATTTTCGATGCTCCTGCGCCAGAAGGCTTAGGGCTCCAAATGTAACCATGAGCCAGTTTGCGATCATGAGCGTACCTACAAGTTTCAGCGTTCGATTCATGTGGGGTACTGTTCCTCTGCAGTAAATTTGTGAGCACGCTGCGACGTTGCTGTGAACGAAGACCTACTCCTCGAATTCATCAACTTTCGCGGGAGTTGATCCGCTGGCGCCCGCTACCTTCATCAGGTAACTGATCAGATCGTTTAATTCATGCAGATTAAGCCGGGAGCCATAATCGGAAGGCATCAGCGGCTGCGAATCGAGCTGGGTTTTATCGATGTCGGATTTGGATAGGAAATAGAAGGTCCCATCCAGCATTTGCAATTGCAGGGAGAAATTATCCTCATCCCGCACCCTGCCCATATACTTTTCACCGCCATGAAGCGTTACCGTCACCACATGAACTTGCCTGGCCAAACTCGCTGGATCAACAATCGCACTCCGAATTTGCGTAATGTCGTGAATGCGCGCGTACTCGGAAAGATCGGACGCTATAAAGCCGCCTTCGCCCATAACCATGTGGCACTGGGAGCATCCTGCCTTGCCGAAGAACAGCGTCTTGCCCTGCTCAGGAGTTCCTGGCAGCGCGACTGTCTTGTTTTTCCCCTGAAGTGTGCGGAGATAGAAGACCAAGGCTCTAATCTGAGAATTCTGGAGGGAATGAAACGCAGGCATCCCAGTTCCCGGGACACCGTTTTCGATGATATGAAAAATTTGTGCGTCGGAAAGCCGCTGCACGTTTGTACGATCCACGATGTTCGGCGCTCGCTCGCTGCCTTTGCCGTCCAGACCGTGGCACTGCGCGCAAGCCGAGGAAAATGTCTGCTTGCCGCGGTTCGCGCTCGCAGTTTTGCCGTTGTCGCGAGCACCTTGCGACCACACGACCGCGGCGCAACCTGCAAACATCACAGCTACTGTCAGCTTGCAAGCGCGCGGTAATCGTGGAGGGCAGCGCATTGGCAAGGGAATTAGAATAACAGTTTCAGCGCGATCTGCATGATGCGCGGATTCTGCGCTGAAGTAATATATCCAAAGCCGCCCGCGCCACTATTGTTGAAATCCCCTGATGGATTGTTGAACTGAGCGTGATTGAAAACGTTGAATGCTTCGGCCCGGAACTGTAACTGCATAGTCTCTTTTATCTGCGTGTCTTTCAGCAGAGCGATATCGAAATTGTTAATGCCAGGCCCGGTAAAAAATCGCCGCATAGCGTTTCCGACCTGTCCGGCTGGTTCTTCTACGAAGAAATTTGGATCGAAGTACGGCTCGCCAGCCTGATTGCGTGGATTGCGGTTCAGATAAAGATGGCTGCCGTTGTTGGCGTAACTTGGCTTATCAACCGTGTCATTGAATGTTCCACTGTATGAATTATCGTCCGTTTCAGTTAACTGAATAGGGAGGCCGCTTGCAAAGGTGGTGATGCCAGAGAGAGCCCAGCCCGCGGTAAGTCTCTTAGGAGCATTCCCGGCAAACTTGTCAAAGGGTAGCTGAACTGTGTAGCTAATGGTTAAATCTTGCGGAACGTCGAAAGCAGATAAGGCACGGTCTTGTCTTGGATCAAGAGGATTGGTTGCATCAAAAGAGGTCGAGCCGTTGTCGATGGACTTTTCAAATGTATAGGCAATCAGAAAGTTCGCATATTTCTCACTGTGCTTTATGCTTACCTGAAAAGAGTTGAAGCTCGAACTTACAACCGTTGCCATATAAGGATTGCTGATGAAGTTATCCGTCTTCGTCGTACTCAGCCCGGTGATCAGTCGGGTGGTAGCAAACGAAGTCACACCGGGATATCCGGGAGCTGTTATTCCGTTTTTCAGTGTTATAGGGGTGCCTGGGCCCGGATCTTCGCCAAATTGACCGCACGTTGGACTGCCGGCCGCAAGGTTAGCCGCATTGCTCAAGAACAGGCACAGTGCCTGATTGCTGGGATTTGATTCCTCAAACGTTAAGAGATGGCGGCCCACCGATCCAACGTAGCTGGCTGTAGCCACGGTGGATGATCCTAATTGCCGCTGCAGCGAAAACTCGAACTGCTGCACGTTCGGCACTTTGTCGTGAGGATCTAAGTAGTCAGAGCCGGAAAGAGGCGTGGCTTGCGCCCAATTGAAGGAGGTGTCCGGATTCTTTGGCGAAGAGTTCGGTGAAGGGAACGTGAAGGGAAACTTTGGCCCGGCGCTAACCTCACTGAAGCCTGTACCACGATCGATGAATGGCGAGGCGAGGAGCGTAGGTTCGGAAGAAGAATAATACAAGCCGTAGGGTGCGTCGCCTACCTCAACGAAGCCCGTGGCATCTTCGATGGCGCTGTAGAAGATACCGTAGCCAGCGCGAATACTGCTTTTTCCTGGCCCGCCAAAAAGTTTCCCGAGCAAGCCATCTGTGTTAGCCGGCGAATAAGCAAATCCAATTCTGGGAGCAAAATTGTGGTATTGAATCGGGGCCAAGGTTCGCGGGACGCCCGGGTCTCCCGGCACCACTAACCCTCGTGGCGCCGTCGGGAAGACTTGCGACTGTTCCCCCGGGATGGCAGTCTCCAGTTTATTTTGCGTGTCATACCAGGGTGTCATAATCTCGTAGCGAAGGCCATAATTGATAGTAAGCGTTGGTCGTGCACGCCAGCTATCCTGGGCATAAACTCCAAAGTACTTGTCGCGCGAGTCGAGCAGTTGCTGGCTGGCTTGAGTAAAATTGACAGGAGCACCAATTAGAAAGTCGGCAAAGTCCAGGCCTGTCTCCGATCCATCAAAAACATACGCACCGTTGGCGTCATCGTAGTTGCGTTCGTTAATCTGATCGTAATGAGCATCTGCGCCGAACTGGAGAGTGTGCGTTCCCACAATTTTCGTGAAGTTGTCGATAATCTGATATGTGTTGTTAAATTGCCGTAGGGCATCCTGGGGAAGTCCAAAAGAGTAGTTATTGAAGACAAAAGATGGAACCCCCTCCAGCGCGGGATTGATGGGATTAATTCCGCCGGTGGCATTCCAAGGTGTATTGAAGCCCAACGAAGCTAGAGGAACGCCCGTGCCGCCAATTGGAATTCCACCGAAGTAACGATCCCGCAGGTACACCAATCGAACATCATTGACAGTGGAATTGTTGATGGTTGTCGTCAGACCTAGATTTACCATCTCCGCACGCCCTAGAACACTGCTGTCAAAGCCCGGGAAGCTGATGCCCTGAGCGTAAGGAGTAGTCACTGAGAATTGATCGAAAAAGTAGTATCCAAACAAAGTACCGAAGTGCGTATTGGTGTCCAAGCGGATTCCGAACTTGTCATCCCTTAAGTGCTGGTTATACGACGAAGCTTCATAGTTAGCACCTGACGGTAGACTCGCATTGGGCGGCTGAATGTATTTCAGAGTAGCCTTGGCAACCGGAGACCATGCCGACATCGGGATAACGGCGTTCGGGAAAACGCAGGCGGTATTGCTCGTGCATCCCGGCGTGTAGTAAGGCTCTCCCGGAAAAATAGTGTTTGGGGGCAGGCCCAGCTCCGAGTTAAGTTGGTACGCCCAACCGCCGAAGGGATATCCCGGAGACGGTCCGGCCGAGGTCCCCGCGACAGTGCCAGTGAGCGCTCCAGCTTCGTCCAATAGATTTCCGCCGCGATCTGCCGTCGTCGGAACGGCGAAGGACTCGGTTTGTCCTAGAATTTGTCTATTACCCTGATAATCTCCAAAAAAGAAAACCTTGTCTTTTTTTATTGGCCCGCCGAAAGTCCCGCCAAATTGGTTCTGCTTGAAATCTCCCCGAGTTCCTCCAGCGAAGAAGTTGGCGGCATCGAGATCGGTATTGCGAAGAAAGTCAAACAGGTCTCCGTGAAACCCGTTGGTACCGGACTTAGTGACAACATTAATTTGGCCGCCACTGAAGTTTCCATATTCGGCGTTGAAATTGTTCGTGATAATGCGAAATTCGGAGATGGAGTCAAGATTCGGAAGAATGGCGGCTCCGTTGTGGACACCTTCCTGAGCATCAGCTCCATTCACCATAAATCCATTCGAACTGGCCCGGCCGCCGTTTACGGACTGGGTTCCGTTTGTTTGATCGCCGGATAGCGTTGTTTCATCTACGCCCACTCCCTGCGTTGTGTCATTGCAATTGTTCGCCGTGCATTGATAAGGCGAAACGCCGGGCTGCAGAGCCAGCAAGTCGATGAACGACCGACCATTCAGGGGCACTGAGGTCATCTTCTCGCCCTCAATCACTTCGCCCATCTGCGTGCTCTGGGTCTCGACGTGCACGGCATCCGAGCTCACTTCAACTTTCTCGCTGATTGTGCCAAGTTCCAGCGTTGCATCGGCGCGCAGAGCTGCGTTGGCGTCAACTATCAAGCCGATCTTCCGAAAGGCCTTGAAGCCCGCCTGGCTGATTTCCAAATTGTAGGTGCCGACGGCAAGCGCCGGAAGATTATAGAAACCTTTGGCGTCTGTTTTGGCGGCGGTCTTGACTCCGGTGAGCGTGTCTGTGGCGACCACAGACGCGCCGGAAACCACGGCGCCCGATTTGTCGGTGACAACGCCGGAAATGCTGCCCGTAATGCTTGCCGAGCTGAGGGCTGACGCGAGAATTACAACCGCAAGCAACACAAAACCGTGACGCCGATAGTGGTGCATTGTTCCCCCTCAGAAATCGTTTCGTTCGGTCGATCCCAGAAATCCCTTACACTTTCACAGAGTGAAAATTAAAGCTGCTTCTTGAAACTAGATTGGAATGAGGGTTTATCGCAATCAGGGTATGAGTGTCAACCAGTTTTCTATTCAAAGTTTCTATTCGCCCGTGCACTCGGGGGAATCTCCTCGAACGAGTTGGCAGAGGAGAGACTATGTTATTTCATGTTGTGCAGAGAAACTGATGCTGGTTTAACAGCAATCGCCGAAATTTCGATTCGCGCATTATTGACCAGCGCGGCTGCTTGAACGGTCGCACGGGCCGGTTTCGGGTCCGGCATAACGGTCTTATAAATCTTGTTCATATCTGGAAAATCATGGATATCGGCAAGGAAAACTGTGACGTTAACAATATCTTTCATTTCGAACCCGGCCGCTTTGACGATTTTCTGAATATTGTCGAGCGCGGCAGTCGTTTCCGGACCAATTCCGCCGCTAGCCAACTTGCCCGAAGCGTCTGTGCCCTCTTGCCCGGCAACATAAAGCGTGTTGCCTGCAATAATGCCGTCGCTGAAGGGAAGCCCTCTTTCCGGGGCGAGGTTCACGGCTTTATGCTCCTGAGCCTGCACCTTGTGCGAAGCCGCGGCAAAGCACAGTGCAATCACAACTGCCGACAGAAATACGCGTGCGCTCGAACGCGATGCAAATTTCATTTTCATGCTTATCCTCGGTAAGATTTAGCTCTTCCACGGTTTCAAAAACGGTGTTAGAGTCCGCGCACATATATACATCCAGGAGGAGAAATGAACAAGCTTTTCATTTTCGTGAAATCGCACTCCCTGCCTACTTTCGTCATGCTTGTCGGCATTTTTGGGGCGGTTTTGTACACCGGTCAATCGTCGCGGGCGGAGCCGGCTGCGCAGAATCCATCACAGTCGCAAACGAATTTGATTGCTGATTTCCGGCGCGTGGAAGTCGCTTCTGTTTCGGATGCATTGGAGCAACTGACAGGCAAGCGCATGTACATGAGCCATCACATGCGTCCACTCTTCACGGCCAAATTTGCTGGATTTGCCCGAACCGTTCTGCTGAAGAAAGACGAAGGTGTTACCGACCCCGCTGCGCTGAATGGAATGTTGCAGGCGATCGATGACGGTTCGGCCGATTCGGTTTACGTGATGAAAGTTGAAGACGGTGAGGACATCGCCGGAATGGGCGGACTGATGGGCACTGCGATGAACGCGCGCGGGTATGCTGGAGCGGTGATCGATGGAGGAGTGCGCGACGTAGCTTATCTGCGAAAGATTGGATTTCCGGTGTACGCGACCGGCATTGTGCCATCCACTTCGGTACACCACTATCGATTCGGGGGATCGCAGATTCCGATCACGTGCGACGGTGTGCCGGTGAATGCTGGAGATATTGTTGCGGCCGATAGCGACGGAGTGGTAGTGGTTCCTAGGGACGATGCAGAAAAAGTACTCGCCCTGGCGCAACAAATGGATTTCAAAGAGCATTCGATGTACGCCGTAATTGAACAGATGAAGTCGATTGTGGAGGCGGTTAAGAAATTTGGCAGGATTTGAACGAAAGTTATTGCACAAAATCCATTTTCATCAGATAATTCGCACTTTCATTTTGTAAGTTGTTCGAATGCGTTCGCCGCCGATGGCCGACACTCCCAAACGCACTTACAACATCACGGCGCTACAACGCGGCTTGCAGCTGCTGCAGCTATTCAGCGAATCTCCTCAAGGATTTACTGCGAAGCAAGTCGCCGACCGGTCCCGTTTGCCGGTGAGCACTGTGCACCGTTTCCTGGTAAATCTTGAAGCCGGCGGATTTTTGAACTGCAGCGG
This sequence comes from uncultured Acidobacteriaceae bacterium, assembly GCA_963766625.1. GTDB lineage: Bacteria > Acidobacteriota > Terriglobia > Terriglobales > Acidobacteriaceae > Sulfotelmatobacter. The sequence goes on from CAVYBF010000002.1 coordinate 215,154, forward strand.
CAATGTATATCACCTGGGGAGCGCGTGTTTTGCGATTGGGCAGGCGGCTCTGGCGCAACTGGATATTCGACGTGTAAGCCTTCCTTACCTGCAGGAGTTGAATCGGCAAACTCGCGAGACGGTTCACCTGACCGTACGACATGGTTCTGCTGCGGTTTATGTGGAGAAGCTGGACTCGACGGAGCAGCTGCGCATTTATTCCCGTATCGGAGCTGCGGTCCCGCTTTACTGCACCGCAGTTGGCAAAGTCATGTTGGCGTACATGCCCGACGACCAGCGAAGCCGGCTGCTTCCACAGCTTGCGCTGAAACGTTATACGCCCAACACCGTGGGGAACCTCCAGGAGTTAGAGGCCGAACTGCATCGCATTCGAAAGAACGGTTACGCCTGTGATCTGGAGGAGCACGAACTCCACATTCGATGTGTGGCCGCGCCCATTTGGGACGATGCCGGGCAAGTGAATGCGAGTCTCAGCATCACCGCGCCGATCGTTCGAATGGCGCTAAGCCGACTGCGGCAACTCGCGCCACTGATTCAGACGGCCGGACTGCAAATCTCACGAGAACTGGGATATCAAACAATTCCGAATCTCAGCCGTGCGCAACAGCGGAGAAACCTGAATGCGGAGGCGGCGGTTGCAAAATCTCTTTAGGCCTCAGAAAGCCAGCAGTTTCGAAACTGTCAGCACTCGCAGACTGGGGCGGCGAAGTTTATATGCCCTGGGCGGTATTGTGCTTGCTATGCTCGGCATGATCTGCAGTTGCTGCCCGGCTTTCAGCGAAGACGATCCTGCCGCTTTTGCGACCAAAATAGATGTCCGGTCGGAAGATCTTTTGGTTGGGCCGCCCGCTGCGAACTGGGCTTCGTATAACGGCGATTATTCCGGACGCCGGTACAGCGCACTTTCGCTGGTCAACTCGAACAATGTCGCCGCGCTCCAGGCACAGTGGGTGTTTCATGCAAGCAATACCAGCCGGCTCGAAGTCACGCCGGTAGTGGTGAATGGAATGATGTTCGTAACCGCCGCGAACGATGCAATCGCACTGGACGCTAGCACCGGACGAGTTGTCTGGCGACATCCATGGCCCACTTCCGAAGGATTGATCGACGATGCTTCCGGGCACATCAATCGCGGCGTCGCCATCTGGCACGACCGGGTCTACATGGAGACGGACAATGCGCACCTACTCTGTCTGGATGCGCGCTCGGGAAACCTCATCTGGAATATCGCCTATGCGGACTGGAACAAAAACTACGGAGCAACCAGCGCTCCGCTGGTGGTGAAAGATAAAGTTCTCGTCGGAACTTCTGGCGGCGACGATGGCGTGCGGGGTTTCGTAGCCGCTTACGATGCGCTTACCGGGAACCTGGCATGGCGGTTCTGGACGATCCCGGGACCGGGCGAATTCGGTTCGGAGAGCTGGCCGGGAAAATTATACCTGCACGGCGGCGGAACTACGTGGATGCCGGGAACCTATGATTCTGAACTCAACACGATTTATTGGGGCACCAGCAATCCTGCACCAGACTTTGAAGGTGGCGTGCGTCCGGGAAATGACCTCTATACGGACTGCGTCCTGGCGATCGAACCCGATACTGGCAAATTGAAATGGTATTTCCAGTTCACGCCGCACGATTTGTTTGACTATGACGCGGTGGAAACTCCAATACTGATTGATGCGGTTTATCGCGGTGCTGCGAAAAAACTTCTGGTGCAGGCAGACCGGAATGGTTTCATTTACGTGCTCGATCGCACCGACGGGAAATTTCTCTCTGCGACGGCATTCGTCGAAAAACTGAATTGGGCCAAGGGCATTGATGCGGCTGGAAGACCTGTGCTGACTGGCATTCAGCCCACAGCGGAAGGAACGCGCGTCTGTCCCGGATACTCGGGAGCGACGAACTGGTTCGCGCCATCCTACAACGAGGTCACGCATTCGGTTTATTTCATCGCTCTGGAAGAATGCGAAAATTATTTCTTCAAATCGGAAACTTTTCAGGAAGGTCGAGGCTATTATTCGACAGGAGTAAAGCACATTCCGGGCGAGAGTTCACAGAAAGTGCTGGTGGCTTTCAGTCTGGAGTCCGATTCAATTGCCTGGAAATACGCGCAAGCGGGAAGCGGCCGTTCCTCCAGCGGGACAATGACGACTGCCGGAGACTTGTTGTTTTTCGGCGATGACGCCGGTTCGTTTGAGGCCGTGGAAGCCCGCAGCGGAAAGTCGCTATGGCACTTCAATACCGGCCAGGAAATCAGCGCCTCGCCCATGAGTTACGCAATCGATGGAAAACAGTACGTAGCGATTGCCGCCGGCAGTGACGTCTTCAGCTTTGCACTGCCATAATCGCAAGCAAACATCGAGTTCGGAGAGGAGAACTAAACCCATGAATTTTGCTTTTACTCGTCGGGCATTTGCGGCGCGAATTGCGTCCGTGCTTCCGATCGTTGGCATTACCTCAGCCTTTTTGTCAGAGCATGCACTCGGACAGAGCGGTGCCATGCCGAATGCGAACGGAATCCGAAAGTTAAACGAAGACGGCAAACCGGCCAGCGAAAAAGAAGTGATTACGCCGGTGGTTGAATACAACGGTTTGCTCTATATCTCGGGCGTAGGCGCGCATGATTCGCGTGATCCGAAGCAATGGACAATTGAATCTCACACCACCACAGTGATGGACAAAATCAAGAAGAACGTCGAAGCCGGCGGCGGGTCGATGGATAGCGTGCTACAAGCGAACGTCTACCTGGTGAACATCGAACACTGGGATGGAATGCACAAGGTGTTCGCGACTTATTTTCCTCACGGTGGACCGGCGCGCACCACGGTTGCGGTGGCTGCGCTGCCCGGAAATTCTCTGGTAGAAATCAACTGCATCGCTGCGGTAAATCGCAAGTAGCGACAAGGAGAAAATCCGATGCGACTCAACTCAAAATGGAACCGGCGTGGCTTTCTTGGAACTGTGGGAATGATCGCAGGTGCAATGCTGGCGCCGCGAAAATTGTTTTCATCAAATCGCGCGGCACCCGCAAGTGTGAAGGTCGCCGGCTTCGGAGAAACTGGGAATCCCTATGAGGAACTCGGCGTCACAACCGTGATCAATTGCGAAGGCACGATGACCATGCTCGGTGGTTCGCTTCCTCATCCGGAACTCGAAGCCGTGATGAGTATGGCTGGCCGGCATTTTGTGAGCATTCCTGCGCTGGAAGTCGCAGCCGGCAATCGGATTGCACAAATGCTCAAATTGCCGGATGGCTATTCCGCGCTGGTAACTTCGGGCGCAGCTGCGGCCATACAGTCAGGATTAGCCGGCATTCTGACCGGCGGCAACGAGGCGCTCATTAAGCAACTGCCTGACCTTACTGGCATGAAGTCCGAAGTGATCATACAGAAGTCGCATCGCAATCCGTTCGATCACCAGTTACGCTCGACCGGTATCAAGCTTATCGAAATTGAAACTGCCGACGAATTGCGAGCCGCCGTCAGCGATCGTACCGCGATGATGCACTTCTCCAACTTCGCGAATGCGGCGGGACAAATCAAAGTGGATGAGTGGGTGAGGTTCGCGAAACAATACAACATTCCCTGCATGAACGACGCCGCAGCCGACACGCCGCCGGTTTCTCATTTGTGGGATTACACCAACATGGGGTACGACCTTGTGACTTTCAGCGGCGGCAAAGCCATTCGCGGTCCGCAGTGCGCCGGATTATTGATCGGTCGCAAAGAAATGGTCGCCAACGCGCTGCTCAATAACAGCCCGCACGAAGATACAATTGGTCGCAGCCAGAAAGTCGGCAAGGAAGAAATCGTCGGAATGGTGAAAGCGCTCGAACTCTTCCTCGCGGAAGATCACGATGGGCTGGTAAGAGAATGGCAGGACCGGCTCGAGTTGGTATCCGGAGAAATAACAAAAGTGCCCGGCGTCAGCACCGCATTCTTTGTGCCGGACATCGCCAATCACGTGCCGCACATGAGAATCACCTGGGACACTCGAATCTCGCTCACGCCAGAGCAAGCCGCAAAAATGCTGCGAGGCTCGAAGCCGTCCATCGTGATCAGCTCAGGCGAAGGTCAACCGGGCTTGAGCATGAACTCTTTCATGCTGCAGCCGGGAGAAGACAAAATGGTTGCCGCGCAGCTTTCAAAAGTTTTCCGTGAGCATGCGGCATAGCTAACGATAGCAGCCTCAGAAAATGTAGTCAGGAGAATCTTGGAGCCCGCGAACTGTAACGATCGCCTAAGGGAACTCAACCGTTCACTGTTTCTTTCACTGTGCGGGCATGCGGAGCTTCGATCCCTTTTTCTCGAGCCAGGCATTAAATTCTTGAATCATCTGCGGCGTCCACTTGGCGTCGATCTGGCCGGGCGTGTATTTGCCTTCGCGCAGCATCATGTGGCCCCAACCGTCGACGAGGTGATCCATCTCGGTATCGTCGGCTATTTTCTCGGCCAGTTGCGGCGGAACAAATGTCACGCCCTCGGGATCGCCGATCGCGATATCGCCGGGTATCACAGTTGCGTCGCCGATGCGAATCGGCACGTTAATTCCCGTCAGCATCACGTTTTCCAGCGCGGAGGGATCGAAGCCGCGCGTGTACACCTGAAATCCGGGAATCTCCTGAATGCCGGTGACATCGCGAATCGCCCCGTTGACGATCAGTCCGTTGTGACTCTTTGCGTAGATTGCGGTTGCAAGATTGTCTCCGATGATTGTGCCGTAGCGAATTTTTCCAAACAGGTCGACAACCAAGACATCTCCTGGTTTCAAAATGTCGATGATCCACGAGTTCTCGTCTCCGATGCGGTTTTCTTTTTTGCCGTTCAAGCGAATTACCGAATCGACATCAGGACGTGCCGGCATAAAAACAGCGGTAACCACGCGTCCCACAAGCCGATCTCCGGGATTGACGACCTTCCAGCCAGGCTCGAACTGATTTTTATAGCCGGCATCCTGCAGAACATCCCACGCCTCATCAGCGGTAACGTTTTTCAGACGCGCCAGCACGGAGTCCGGCACGTTCGGCCGACCATCAGGAAAGCGGTCGCCATGCCAGTCAGGAGTGAATTCGATGCGCTGCTCTCTGGAAAAGAGATCGAGTTGTGCATGGGCCGGCGTCGCCAGCGGCAGCGCCAAAGAAATCATGAGTGCGGAAAGAAAAAAAGCTTTGTTCATAAAACTCCGGGAAGGATTTCGTCGCTGAAACTGGATTTCATTGCGAACGCGAAAATATCACATGACGATCGACTCAGCAATCGATGGCGGGGGATCGAATACATAGCGCGACCAAAACGCGCGTTGGTAATCTGTATCCTCGGCAACGCGAGGTGGATTCAGCGATGACTGGTGCCGGCAGAATCAGCCACGTAAGACAATTCCTGGTCTTCTGGCTTTTCATCCTGAGTGCCGTTTCCTATTTAGATCGCGTCAATATTTCGATCGCCGGCGGCGCCATTGCCGATGCCTACCATCTTACCGATGTGCAACTGGGAAAAGTCTTCAGCGCAATGCTGGTGGGTTACGCGATCTTCCAAACGTTATCGGGAAGGCTTGCCGACCGCTACGGATCGCGTAGGGTGCTCACTTTGGGGGTGATCTGGTGGGGAGTTTTCACAGCGCTCACCGCGCTCGTCCCTCCGGATATAACGGTCGCACTATTGTTATTCGTTGTCATCCGCTTCTTGTTGGGAGCGGGTGAAGCGGTCATTTACCCCTCGGCTAATCAATTCGTCGCGCGCTGGATTCCAGTTCGTGAACGCGGCATTGCCAATGGATGGATTTTCGCCGGAGTTGGCGCCGGGGCTGGCCTCACCCCTCCACTGATCACATACATCATGATCCATTACGGTTGGCGTTCTTCGTTTGTGCTGTGCTCACTGATTGGTTTCATCGCGAGTGCGATTTGGTTTTTCGCAGCTCGCGATACACCGGAGCAGCACCCACGAGTCTCTGCCGCGGAATTATCGGAGATCGAATCTGGTCTCGCGTTATCGGCCGGGCAAATTCCCGAGTCAAGAACCTTCTCCGGTGCAAACTCTCGTGTTCTGGTGCCGTGGAAACGAGTTCTGCGCAGCAAGGAAATTGTTGCCGTCACCATTAGCTATTTTTGTTATGGCTACGTGGCGTGGATTTTCTTTAGTTGGTTCTATCGGTATCTTGCGAAAGTTCGCGGATTGGATTTGAAGACCAGCGCGTTCTATTCAATGTTGCCTTTTTTGGCGATGCTGGTCGCTTGTCTCGCGGGTGGGATGATGAACGACCGTCTTACGAAATGGAAGGGTCCGCGACTGGGACGCTGCATTCTTGCAGCATTCGCAATTGCGCTGGCGGGTATCTTCATCGCGCTTGGATCGCAGGCCAAAAGCGCCAGACTCGCCAGCGTTGTACTCGCCGGAGGAGCTGGCGCACTGTATCTTTCACAGAGTTCTTTCTGGTCGCTCACCGCCGATCTGGCTGGACCTTCGTCCGGTTCGGTTTCGGGTTTCATGAATACGGGGAATCAGATTGGGGCGGCAATTACCGCATCGCTTACGCCCTGGATCGCCGCACGCTACGGTTGGACTGCTTCATTTCTGGTTGCGGCTGTGCTCTGCTTTGTGGGCGCGGCATGCTGGCTCGTGGTGAATCCGGCGAATTCTCTGTTCGCCGCATTGCCAGACCCCAGCCGGCCTGGTGGCGTTTGCGAACCGGCCATCGAGGATACCGGCAAAATACGTTCATGAGTTCCGAACTATGTCGAAATTAAATATCAAAGCAAAACAGAGCTGTGCGTGGGATCTCGTCAGCCTCGGCGAAGTTATGCTGCGCCTTGATCCCGGCGATCAACGGATCTCGACCACCCGCCAGTTTCGCGCGTGGGAAGGTGGCGGAGAATACAACGTGGCTCGCGGCTTAAAGCGCTGCTTCGGATTAGATACAGCGGTGGTTACGGCTCTCGCTGACAATGCCGTTGGCCGTCTCGTAGAGGATTTGGTGTTTCAGGGCGGAGTCAATCAAAGATACGTTCGCTGGGTGCCCTTCGACGGCGTGGGGCGAACCGTGCGGAACGGTCTCAACTTCACAGAACGAGGGTTCGGAATTCGCGCCGCACTTGGTTGTTCGGATCGCGGACATACCGCTATCTCGCAGATAAAGCCGGGAGAAATCGATTGGGCGCAGATTTTTGCGAAAGACGGGGCGCGATGGTTCCACACGGGCGGAATATTTTGTGCGCTTTCCGAATCGACGCCGCTGGTTGCGCTCGAGGCGATTACCGCTGCGAAAAATGCGGGCACGGTTATTTCCTACGATTTGAATTACCGTTCTTCGCTATGGAAATCGATCGGCGGAAAATCGAGGGCCCAGGAAGTGAACCGCGGCATCGCTCCGCATGTGAATATGATCCTGGGAAACGAAGAGGACTTTACCGCGGCGTTCGGTTTCGAGGTTAAAGGACTCGATGAGCAGCACTCCAAACTCGATCACGCTAGCTTTCAGGAGATGATTGCAAGAGTGGTCGAGGCATTTCCGAACATTGCTGTGATTGGCACGACGTTGCGTCATGCAAAAACTGCGACAGTGAACGATTGGGGAGCCATGTGCTACTACGACGGTCGCTTCTATCAAGCTCCGGTTCGAGAGAATCTGGAAATCTACGATCGAGTGGGAGGCGGAGACTCTTTCGCCTCGGGATTGATTTATGGGTTTCTATTGGGCAAAGACCCGCAATGGTCGGTCGAATGTGGCGCCGCGCATGGCGCGTTGGCCATGACCACGCCGGGTGATACTGCGATGGCAAGCCTGGCCGAAGTTCTGCAGGCGATGAAGGCTCAAACCGCTCGGATTGAGCGCTGAGGAATTAATCGAGAGCACTATGTGCGTCACTGCTTTCACAAACCGCCGATGCTTAATATCCGGCCTGCTGAACAGGTTCGCTTCCGCGGGTACCCTGATCTTATTCTTGCTGGGCGCAAATCTAATGGCGCAATTCTCTCCGCCTGCCGAGAGCACGGTTCACATCGACGCGACTCCCGGACATACGATCAACTCGTTCGATCCCGACAGTGCTCTTGGCAGCTCGATTGATGTTTTATCGCACGAAGACATTGATAAGGTTTACACGCCGCACATTTTGCAGGAATCGCTTTCTGCCGGATGGGGTCCGATTACTTATCGTAACAATTCCGAATTGCGCATGGCCGCATGGCATTGGAACGCGAACGGAACCTGGAGCGATGCGGCACATCAGAGCGGCTATTTCACCGGCAGCACCGAACTCAAGGAACCGATCCGCTACATTCTTTCCTATTCGCTTCCGCATCGCGGATTTTCAACCAGTGGAGATCGTCCCCTGCAGGGCCCTAATCTTAGCTACTGGAAAAGTAACCCGTATCTCACCAGCAAATTCACAGGAGAGAGCGATGCTCTCCATCCGCAATGGGTGGTCGTCGATTTGCAAGCTGAAAACCCGGTCAATGCCATTCGCATCGTTTGGGCGAGCCCGTATGCTGTGACCTATGAAGTGCAGTATTGGATCGGAAAACGTGCTCTTGATTTTGATGAAGGTCCCGACGGCGAGTGGAAGAGCTTTCCGGCGGGCGCGATCAGGAAGGCGCAAGGCGGGGCAGTGAATCTTAAACTTGCGGATGCACCGGTGCACGTGCAGTACCTGCGCGTCCTCATGACGGAGTCGTCGAATACCTGCGACCTGCACGGAAGCGGCGATCTGCGCAATTGTGTCGGCTATGCCATTCAAGAGATTCACGTGGGCACGGTCGAGGCTGACGGCGCTTTCGCTGAAGTAGAGAAAAATCTTGGCGATGCTCCAACCACTTATTGCACGTCGTCGATCGATCCCTGGCATTCAGCTTCAGACGTGGATGCGACCGGTGGTTATCAGCACAGCGGCTTCGATCTTTTTTTTACGAGCGGACTCAGTAACAACTTGCCAGCGATGATTCCGGTCACAATGCTGTACGGCACGCCCGATGACGCGGCCGCTGAGATCGCCTACATCGAGAAGCGTGGTTACAGTATTGGGTACATCGAACTGGGCGAAGAGCCCGATGGCAAGCATGCCATGCCAGAAGACTATGCGGCGCTGTACGTTCAGTGGGCTGCAGCGATTCACAGAGTTGATCCCAATCTGCGATTGGGCGGACCGATTTTCGAAGGCGTGAATAAAGACATTCGTGTCTGGGCAGACGCGCAAGGGCGCACTTCATGGATGGGCCGCTTCGTTGATTATTTGAAGCAGCACGGTCGCCTTTCTGATCTCGCGTTCGTCTCGTTCGAACACTATCCGCTCGATCCATGCACGATCACCTGGAAGACTTTGTATGCGGAACCTGAACTGATGAGACACATTCTCCAGGTCTGGAGAGACGATGGTGTTCCCAAACAAATTTCATTGATGGTGACGGAGAGTCATTTAGCCAACGAGCTTACAGGACCGATGACCACAATCTTTGCGGCACTCTGGCTTGCTGATAGCGTGGGTTCGTTTTTCGAGGGCGGAGGCGCCGCTTACTATCATTCGCCGATCCAGCCCCAGGGCATCCAGAAGACTTGTCTCGGCTGGTCGTCATGGTCGAATTTCGTCTCTGACGAGAGATACAGCATCAAGGGATATACCTCGCCTTATTTCGCCGCTCACATGATTAACCGGGAGTGGGTACAGCATCGATCTGGACTGCACCGCATGTTTTCCTCTTCGAGTGATGTAAAAGATGCTGAAGGCAATCTCCTCGTGACTTCCTATGCCGTGTATCGGCCGGACGGGAACTGGTCGATAATGCTCGTGAACCGGGATGAGACCAATGCGCACAGTGTGCGAATACAATTCGAGGATTCAACGAGCAAACGAACTGCGATGTTTTCCGGACCGGTTACGATTGTGTCTTTCGGCAGCGAACAGTACGTCTGGGTCGATGACGGTCCCTACAGCCGTGCCGATCCGGATCACGCGCCGGTTGCTGCTGCGGTTACGGCGACTGCGCAGACCGTGTTCACTCTACGGAAAGCATCGATCACAGTGGTAAGAGGGAAAGTAGCGGGGCTTCGGATCGAACCGTAAGGGATCGAGCAGCGAGACTTGAAAGAGTAGGCCACAATTGAAAATTGTTCGTCTCAAGACCGCGGTAGTCGAAGGAAATTTCGATTGGACTTTCGTGCGTCTTGACACGGATGAGGGAATTCAGGGCCTTGGAGAATGTTTTTTTGCGCCGGGTCTCACGGCGATTTTGCGCTCCCTTGAACCACTTCTGCTGGGCGAAGATCCGCGCAATCTAAACCATCTCCTTCGCAAGCTGCAGCTTGCCACCTCGGGAGCGGGTTCAGTTGCGGGCATTATCTATAACGCGATCAGTGGAATCGAGGCTGCGCTTTGGGATGTTCTTGGGCAGTGGCTGGATGTTCCGATTCACCAACTGCTGGGCGGCAAGTTCCGCGATCAGATTCGAATCTACGCCGACTGTCATGGAGGCGAAGCGCTAGAAAGCTTGGATGAGGTTCTTCGCTCGCGCCAACCGTCTTGGGTGAAGCGCGATCCCAGGCATCGGCCGAAGGATTATTATGCCGAGGCGGAAGGCGAGCCCGCCTCTTCTCCGGACGATTATCGCAAGCGGGCGCTTGCCATGAAGGCGCAAGGCTACACGGCTTTGAAATTCGATCTGGATGTTCCCGGCACCGAAGGGGGCGATCCATACAACCGTTGCCTGAGCAATCGAGCGATCGATCACATGGTGAGTCTCATCGGAGCGGTAAGAGATGCTGTGGGTTATGAAATCGACCTCGCTGCTGATTGCCACTGGCGCTACAGTGTCAGCGAGGTGATCAAAGTCGCGCATGCGCTGGAGCCGTTCAGGCTGCTCTGGCTGGAGGATCCCGTTCCTCCGGAAAGTGTGGAGGCACTGCGGGCGGTGACATCACGTGTAAAAGTTCCGATTGCGACCGGCGAGAACTTGTATCTCTTTCACAGATTCCGGGAAATATTGCAGACTCATGCCGTGGGCATTGCCACTCCGGATTTGCAGAAGGTTGGAGGCTTGACTATTGCTTGCCAGATCGCACAATTTGCCGACACGCAGACGATTCCCATCGCGCCGCATAACATCAGCAGCCCGGTTGGGACTTTGTTGTCGGCCCATTTCTGCGCGGCCATTCCAAACTTTCTGGTGCTCGAATTCCATGCATCCGATGTGCCTTTCTGGAATGATCTGGTAGAGGGCATTCCAAAGCCGATTATTCAGAATGGAGCGATTCGTCTGCCGGAGAAGCCTGGACTCGGGGTCAAGCTGAACGAAAAGGTTGCTCGTGAGTACGCTCGGAAGGGCGAACCGTTTTTCGAGTGAAACAAGTTCGCAGCCTTGTAAGATACCCGGGCAGCGAGGTAAGCAGCTTTAGCTAGATCGGTCTACATATGACTTCATTGCCGAAAATGAATGTACTGGGAAGAATCGTGGACTCCGGCCTGGTGGCCGTAGTGCGCGCGGAAAGTTCCGAGCAGGCTTCCCGCATTGCCGATGCCTGCGCTGCGGGCGCGGTGGGAGCGATCGAGATCACCTTCACTGTGCCGGGGGCTCTTGGCGTGATCGCAGACCTTGCCCGCCGCGATGCTTCCAAAAATATTCTTATTGGCGCCGGGACCGTGCTCGATCCTGAAACGGCGCGCGCAGCAATTCTTGCTGGCGCGCAATTTATTGTTGGTCCATCCGTCAGCCATGAGACGGCGCGCTTGTGCAATCGTTATCAGGTTCCGTACATGCCCGGTGCAAGCACAGTCACGGAGGTCGTTGCGGCGATGGAATGTGGCGCCGACGTTATTAAAGTGTTTCCGGGCGAGCTTCTGGGACCGGGCTTCGTCAAGGCCGTGATGGGACCGCTGCCGCAGGCCCGGCTGATGCCGACCGGCGGAGTCAGTGTCGAGAATGCGGGAGAATGGATTCGTGCGGGTTGCGTTGCGGTTGGAGCCGGCGGAAATCTGACCGCCGGAGCAAAACGCGGCGACTATCAATCGATCACAGATCTCGCGCGACAATTCATTACTAAAATTCGAGAGGCACGCGGGGCTACACATTAGGGAGAACCGCTAGGCGGCAGCCGCTTCTCGACAGCACTTCAATGATGAGTATGAATCTTTGGCAGAGCGACGAAGAGCTGTTCTCGATCATCCGCAAGGAATTGTTCACGTGTGTCGTGGGCGATGTCATGGATAAGATTGGCCTGCAGCACCAATTCCTGCCGCCGCAAATTCATGCTTTGCGACCAGATATGGTCGTGGTCGGCCGCGCGATGCCAGTGCTCGCTGTCGATGTATTTGAAGAAAAGGTTTCAGGCACGAACAACAAGCTGATGGAGAAGCCCTTCGGCTTGATGCTGGAAGCGCTCGACGATTTAAAGCAAAACGAAGTTTACGTGAATACGGGATCGTCTCCGCGCAATGCGCTGTGGGGCGAGCTGATGAGTATTCGTGCCCGTAAACTGGGCGCCGCGGGAGCCGTGCTGAACGGTTACCTGCGTGATACCCGGGCGGTGCTGAATCTGAGTTTCCCTGCGTTCTGCTGGGGTTCGTATGCGCAGGATTCCGCGCCGCGCTATAAAGTCGTAGACTTCCGCATCGCGGTTGAAATCGGAGCGGTTCGCGTTCGCCCCCGAGATTTTATTTTCGGTGACATCGACGGAGTCTGCTTAGTACCTGCTGAAGCGAGCAGCGAAATTTTCACCAAAGCCATCGAAAAAGCGCGCGGGGAGAAACTCGTGCGCAAAGCTTTGGAAGAAGGAAGCAGCGCCGTGGCTGCTTTTGAAAGGCACGGAATCATGTAAGCGACTACGCAAGCGACTTTAAGCGCGGCGATTTTCAGGCGACAAGAAAAGCAGAATCTTACGGGCAAGCGGGAGTCATGATCTGGATTGACCTTTCCGACAAAGTGATTTTCATCACCGGCGCAATGGGTGCGATCGCCGAGCACATGGTGAAAAGATTGTCCGCTGCCGGAGCCGAGCTCGTTCTCGTCGATCTGAAACCCGCAAACGAAGCACTCGAAACGCTCAAGAAATGGCAGATTTCCGATCAGTCGTTTGTCTATCACTCGTGCGACATCACCGATTCGGCGCGGTTGGGCCCGATCGTCGACGAATCCTTCGAGCGTTTTCCGCACATGGATACCGTGCTCGGGCATGCCGGCGGTTGCGGGCTTCATCCTTTCGCCACGACCTCGGAGGCGGAGTTTGAGCGCATCTTTCGCTTTAATTTCCTGGCGCAGGTTTACCTGACTCGCGCGGTTTTCGCGCAATGGGTCAGGCGTAAGGTCGCCGGCAATCTTATTTTTACTTCTTCGTATGTGGCGCGTGTTCCGCACACGCAGATTCCTGCCTACGCTTCGGCCAAAGCTGCTCTCGAGAACTTCGCCCGCTGCATGGCTCTCGAATACGCCTCATCCGATATCCGCGTAAATGTGATCTCGCCGGGAAACGTTGCGGCCGGTAGTTCACTCAAGGTTTTCGATGAAGACCCTGCATATCGTGAATTTGTGCTGCGTGTATCTCTCGGAAAGCGCAACACTCCGGAATCAATTGCAGATGCTTTTGTTTTTCTATGTTCCCCACTCGGCTCAGAGATTAACGGGCAGATTCTCAACGCTGATTATGGCTCGGGAATCGGAAACCGGTTATGAAGGTCGGGCTTGGTTTATACCGGCACATGCTGACACGCGAATACTACGACTTCGCGCGGCAGGCGGGTTGCACTCATGTTGTGGTTCATTTTGTGGATTATTTCAACCGGAGCTCCACAAATCCTCGCGGCAATCAGCCCACCGGCGCGAAATACGAACCGTGGGGAGTGGCTGGCGATCCGGAAAAGCTTTGGACTGTCGCTGAACTCAAGCGGCTTCGCGAACAGATCGAAGATGCAGGTCTGACGCTTGCGGCAATTGAAAATCTCGATCCCGCACATTGGCATGACATTCTTCTCGATGGCCCGCGGCGTTCCGAACAAATCGAAAAAGTAAAAACCATTATTTGGCGGATGGGCGAAGCCGGAATTCCCGTGCTTGGATATAACTTCAGCCTGGCGGGGGTCTGCGGCCGCGTGACAACGCCTTCCGGTCGCGGCGGTGCGTTGACGCTCGGGATGGACGGTCCGGCGGATGACGAACCGGTGCCGAACGGGATGGTTTGGAACATGGTTTACGATCAGAGCGCTCCGGTTGGTAGATTGCCCGCCATTTCCCACGAAGAACTATGGCGGCGTTTGCAAAGATTTCTGGAAGATGTCGTGCCCGTTGCAGAGCAAGCGGGCGTGCGCCTGGCTGCGCACCCTGATGACCCTCCCATGCCGACCATGCGCGGCCAGCCGCGTCTGGTTTTCCAGCCGCAGATGTACCAGCGTCTGCTCGATTCAGTTCCTAGTCGCTCCAATGCGCTGGAACTCTGCGTAGGGACCATCGCCGAAATGACGGACGGCGACGTTTACGATACGGTTGACCGCTACAGCCGCCAAGGCAAGATTGCGTACATTCATCTTCGAAATGTAGTGGGTAAAGTGCCGTATTACCGCGAGACCTTTATCGACGAAGGCGACGTGGATATGATTCGCATTCTCACGATTCTTCACCGCAATCATTTCGACGGTGTGATCATTCCGGATCACACTCCGCAAATGTCCTGCTCCGCGCCCTGGCATGCTGGAATGGCTCATACGTTGGGTTTTATCCTGGCAGTTAAGGCCATGCTGGAATCTTCCGATAGAGAGAGCGCCCAGCTCTCAACCTCTATTCAGCGAGGCCGATAAACTGACCCTCCCTGCGGTCCAATCCCATTCTCGAATCCCGCTTATCATCGCAGCCAGCGTCTCTACTTTCGGTGGGCTACTTTTCGGCTACGACAATATTGTGATCAGCGGCGCCATCGGCTATCTGAGTCAATTGTTTCATCTCAATGCGGGAGGCGTCGGGTGGGCGGCCGGGTGTGCTCTGATCGGCTGCATTGCTGGCTGCGCCGTCGCTGGAACAGTAGCCGATCATCTGGGCAAGAAAATCGGTCTCGCGCTTTGCGCGGTGTGTTTTGCATTATCTTCGGCAGGAATTTTCTTTGCGGCGAGCTTTCATCAGTTTGTGATATGGCGATTGATCGGCGGCCTGGGGATCGGTGCGGCTTCGGTGATTTCTCCCAACTACATCGCCGAAATTGCGCCGACGCGAGTTCGCGGCCGCTGCGTAACGCTTTACCAGTTGGGCATCGTGGTCGGAATTCTCGCTGCGGTTTTTGTCAACATGCTCATTCAGCGCATGGGCAACGAAGCATGGAACATTTCGATCGGTTGGCGATGGATGTTTTTTGCTGGAATCGTTCCTGCACTTTTATTCGGAGGCATGATTCTGCCCGCAGTCGAAAGCCCGCGCTGGCTGATGAAAATGGGCCGCCGCGATCAAGCCGTTCGCGTGCTCAAGCAGATCAACGGCCCTGACATTGCCATCCACGAAGCGGCCGAAATTGAGAATTCGCTGGCCATCGAAGAAGGCGACATCTGGGAGCTTTTCACCACATTCCGCCGTCCACTGCTGCTCGGCATCATGCTGGCAGGACTGCAACAGATCAGCGGCATCACTCCCATCTTTTCTTTCTTGCCGGAGATTTTTCGTTCCGCTGGAACCGCGTCCAGTGGCGCATTTTTTCAGTCGGTATTGGTGAGTCTCATTAATTTATTGTTCACACTGTTCGCTCTCTGGCTGGTTGATCGCGCAGGAAGAAAAACTCTTATTCTCGCCGGGACCGCGTTGCAGTTTGTCTCGCTCGGCTTGGTCGGCTGGTTCTATCACGTCCACGGAAGCGGATTGGCTGTCCTTATTCTTGTGATGAGCTTCGTCGCGGGACACGCGTTCGGGAACGGCGTGGCGTGCTGGGTCATCATTTCGGAGATTTATCCCACAAAGGTTCGCGGCCGCGGAATGTCGATCGCAACCACGGCATTGTGGCTGGTCGGTTACCTGGGCAATCAACTGTTTCCGATTATGCAAAGGAGTCTGGGATCGGATGGAACCTTCTGGTGCTTCAGCGCGGGCGCATTATTGACGATTGTGTTAGTGGCGTGGCTGATCCCAGAAACGAAGGGACGGTCACTTGAAGAAATTACGGAGTTTTGGGCAGCGCAGGCCAAGCATACGGCTGTAGTGGGCGAAACACAATAGACGCGTACGCTTCTTCACAGGCGAAATCGATTTTCCGGTTGACCAGCGACATCTGTTTCGATGGCAAACAAGCTTCCCGCCAGGCGGTCTCCCGGCGGAGCCTCAGCTCGCGCAGTAGTAACGAACAGAATCTTTAAATCAGTCCCGCCAAACGTACAGGTCGTAATATTTTTCACCGGCATCTCGACTACGCGGTCAATTACGCCTTCCGCCGCAACCCTGACTATGCATCCGCCGAAGAACCGGCAATTCCAAAGATAGCCTTCGGAATCAACGGTCGAGCCGTCGGGCACTCCACGCTCGAAGCCGTGAAGAAAAGGATGTTCATTGGCAATTTCGCCGGTCGCGGCATCGTAGTCGTAAGCCCAGATCGTGTTGGCGAGCGAATCTCCAAAATAAAACCGCCGCTGATCCGGACTCCATGCCAGCGTATTCGCGATTCCAATATTCTCGCGGCATACCTTCGTTATGCCATCGTGATCAACGCGGAATAGTTTGCCATCCAACCCACCGGCCTCGCTGCACGATCCATCCGCATTCACGTTATTGCGCATCGAACCGATCCACAGGGAGCCGCGAGGATCGGCGCGGGCATCGTTTAAGCGAACCGCAGGCCATCCCTCGAGACGAAAAATCGCATTGTGGCGGGTATCAGTTTCGGGCTCCCACAAGATGACGCCACAGCCCAGAATGACGGCGAGCGTTTCCGGGCGGTCGGTCAACGTGAGTGCGGTTACGGGCTGATTGAAGAACCAGGTGCGCACCGATCGGTCCACGGGCGTGAAACGATGGATGAGGAAACGATTGATGTCATTCCAATAGACTGCCTGATGCGCCGCGTGCCAGACCGCTCCCTCGCCGCACACGTCGCCCGTTGGTGCAACGCAAATAGGAGAGCCAATGCTTATGGTGCTCATTTCACGCCGATCCCGGCGAGCAGTCCACCGTCAACCAGGTAATCGCCGCCAGTGCAGAATCCTGATTTGTCAGATAGAAGGAATACCGCCAACTCTGCGACCTCTTCGGGAGTACCGATGCGTCCCAGCGGATGAGCTGCACCGAAGCGATCGAACGCGGTCTCGTTGGGCAAATCTGGTGCGAAGTGTGAAGCCGAGCGCGCCAGCATCGGCGTGCGAATCGAACCAGGGCTGATGGAGTTTACGCGAATGTGATCGGCGGCGTGGTCGAGCGCCAGGGCTCGCGTTAAACTGTGAACCGCGCCTTTCGACGTAGCGTACGCCGCAACCCCGCGCTGGCAAGCATAACCCTGCACGGACGAAAGATTCACAATGGCCCCACCTCCGCGTTTCTTCATCTCGGGAACACCAAAGTGCGCGAGCAGAAAGATGCTGCCGACATTCACCATCATGCAGAGATTCCACGTGTCGGGATCTGTTTCGAGTGCCGTGCCGAAGGGATGAATCGCCGCCGCATTCACGATCAAGTCCAACCCGCCATGCGTCTCGACAGTTTTCTTCACGATCTTCTGCACCTGTTTTGGTTCACTGACGTCGCACTGCTCGACCCAGAGCGAAAGTTCGTTCGAGTCCGCCTGTTGTTGGAGCTCGCGGATGGCCGATGAATCAATCCCACAAGCGACCACCTTGGACCCTTCCGAAGCTAAGCGATTCGCGATTGCCCGCCCGATTCCGGATGTACCGGTCACAATCGCGACTTTATTCTCGAAATCTTTCATCCGCTGTCGCTCCTAACTTAGTTATGCGCCGCGGCAGAACCAGTGCATGACTAAAGCACAGAACTAAAATGACTGTTGCGTTTCAATCCGACAATTCCGGAATTCCGTACTTCAGGCCGGCGATAACGCCGCGCAACTCCGCAAGGCCTTTCAACCGGCCGACCAGCGAGTAGCCGGGGTTCACGGCGCGCGTTACATCGTCCGCCAGCAGGTGCCCGTGATCGGGACGCATCGGGATTTCAGGATCTTTGCGACTCTCACGTCTGCGTCGAGCTTCTTCCCGCAGCAAAGCACAGATGATCCCTTGCATATCTGAACTGCCTCGGAGATGTTCGGCCTCATAGAAAGACCCATCGGCTTCGCGCATGACCTGCCGCAAATGCACAAAGTGAATTCGCGGCGCAAATTCGTTCACCATGGCGAGCAGATCATTATCGGCCCTTGCCCCGAACGAACCGACGCAAAACGTTAAGCCGTTTGCGGCCATGTCAACGCCTTTGAGAATTGCCCTGACGTCCTCCCCAGTTGAAACTACGCGCGGCAGGCCGAACAGCGGCCACGGAGGATCATCAGGATGAATGGCAAGCCGCACGCCGAGTTCTTCCGCAACCGGCGCAACTTCCTGCAAAAACGTAATAAGATGCGAGCGCAGATCGGTGGGACTCATGCCGCGGTGCTGAGCCAGCAAGTTTTCCAAATCAGAGCGGCTGTAAGAGGCTTCGGCGCCGGGCAAACCGGCAATAATCGTGCGCTCCAGTTCATTGTGCCGGCTTTCTGGCATCGCATCGTAATGGGTTCGTGCGGCGGCAACATGTTCAACGGAATAATCCGTTTCAGCACCCTTCCGGCCCAAAATGAACAAGTCGTAAGCCGCGAAATCAGCGACATTGAAGCGGAGCGCATATCCCGTGCTCGGCAGTTGCCATCGCAAATCCGTGCGAGTCCAGTCCAGCACGGGCATAAAGTTGTAGCAAACGATCTTCACTCCGGCTTTCGCGATCGCCGCCAGTGAATCTATCCATGCGTCTGTGAACTGCCGCACCGGTCCGGCTTGGAGCTTGATGGAGTTGTGAATGGGAATGCTTTCAACTACCGACCAGACCAGCCCGGCCGCCTCAATCTGTGCCTTGCGCTTAAGCACCTCTGCCAAAGGCCATGCTTCGCCGCGATAAAGATGATGCAACGCCGAAACCACTCCGGTTGCGCCGGCTTGCTTCACGTGGTCGAGTGAAATGGGATCTTGCGGTCCAAACCAACGCCAGGTTTCTTTCACGTCTTATGTTATCCCCACTTAACCGAGCGCTCGCAGTGTACAACATCGGTTTCGAGGCTGCAGAGGCTGTTGCAGGGGAGAACTGTGAAAACTAAATTGTTACCGCGGAAGGGAATTACTTTGAGCGCGGCCCCAGCCAGTGTTCAATGTGTGGCCAGGTAACCTTGTCGGCGCCGCTTCCTGCCATGATTCCAATATGGCCGCCGCGCACGCGGAACAATTCTTTATCTTTGCTCCTAACTTTCGACATGATGGCTTCAGACTGGCAAGGTGGCGTAATGTGGTCGGTTTCTGCAATCACGGTGAGCAGATTGGCCCGAATGCGGCTCAGATCAACGCGTTCACCGCGAAGCACCCATTCGCCACGCATCAGCCGGTCGTTGCGATACAGATCCACCACCAATTGACGAAAGGCCCCGCCGGCGAGCGGCACATTGTCCGTGACCCAGGTGTTCATCGCCTTCCAGGCATCGACCACCTGCGGATTGTCAATGTTGTCCCACAGCTTCAAATAGTTCAGAACGTAATTGTCAACCGGCTTTAGCGCTCTCGCTCCGTAATCGATCATCTCTCCCGGCATATTGCCGGTTGCTTCGAGAACTTTGTCAACATCGAAAAAGCGCTCGTCGACCCATCGTGCGAATGTGATGCCCTGCTTATTCGAAAAGTCCAACGGAGCCGTCAACAGAATCAGGTTGCGCAATCCGTCGTCTGCGCGCAGGGCCGAATATGCGGTCGTTAAGATCGCGCCGATGCACCAGCCCAACATGCTGAACTCTTCCACGCCGGAGATCGCCTTCATCTTGCGGATAGCGCGCGGCATGTAGTCGAGCGTGTAATCGTCAAATTTCAGATCCTTGTCTTCCAGTCCCGGAGATCCCCAATCCAGCAAATAAAGGTCGTATCCATGTTTGACCATGAACTCGACAAAGCTGTGTCCCGGGCGAAGATCGAGAATGTATGGCCGGTTCATGAGCGCAAACACCATGATCAGCGGAACGGGATATCGCTTCTCTTCGGGAACAACAGGAATATAACGATAGAGTTTTGCTTTGTTCAGCGCCCAAACCAATTGTTTAGGAGTTTGCGCGATCGGAACCTTAGTGCTGACCGCCTTATTGAAGGTGTTTAATTTTTCCGGCAAACCCAGGAACTGATCCGCGATCAACGCAGCCTCGGACATAGTTATCTCGCCCCTTTCCGCTGGTTGCGCGCAACCGGCGCCCGGCGGCGCGAGCGACTCGCAGAAACCGGCTTAGTTAGGAATGAAACGACTTCGTCCAACTTGGCATCCATATCGTCGAGCTTCATTTCGACATTGGTAAGGCGCTCCGCCAAGCTAACAAAATCGGCGTGAGAAGGCATGTTCAATTGCTGCAGCGCCTGCAGCATGGTCTTCTCCATGGCTTCGCGAAAAGGAGCAGAAGCCGAGAGATAAGTATTGAGCATGGTGCCGCTGGCCTGGGCGTACGCCTCGGTGTTTACGGCATCCACCATGGTTTTCGACCATGCATCCAGATAGGTGTCGCGTAATTCACGAAATGCAGCCAGTGGATCGACATCTTTGCCATTGGCCGCGCGTTCATCTGCCATGGTTGATCCTCCCAAAAACGCAATAAACAGCGGGGAGGCAAAGCTCCCTGGGCCAAACCGCCGCAGAGTTCTCGCTCAGCGGTATTCAATCGCAGTATACAACCGCTTTATGCGGCTGAGTGCTGCAGTGGCTTGGTGGCGATGTCAAGCACAGTCTTCTGAGTTTCGATCAGAGTCTCCACTCCGGCTTGGAATGCATCGGCTACTGGATTGGAAATCCGGAACTGCTTCTTGGCGCCTTCGTGTGCTTTCTTGTTTTGCTCGCCGAGGTAGTCGAGAGCCTTCTTCTGCGCGGCCACCGACTGCTCTACGGTTTGTTGAAACAGCCCATTTACCCCTTCCGCCACTTTGGCAAACGATCCCGCCTTTTGCTTGGCAATTTCGGCTACCGCGTTCGTCTGCTCAACTGCCAGGCCGATGGCCGCCTTCTGGGTTTCGACAACCTGCTCGAAAGCCTGTCCCAGAAGATCGAAGAAGAACAATCCCGGAGTCTCGGGAGCGAAATCAAAGCTCTTCTTGCAGGTCTCGATAAATTCCGCATTCTGCTCCGCGGCGATTTCCAACGATTTCTTCTGTGCTTCGGCGAAACGGCCAACATTCTTTGTAAAAAGGGGAATGAAACTCTCCACGACTTCAGGCTTCACGCCCACGCTTTTGGTTGACTTTTTGGGGGTGCTCATGTTCTGCTCCTTTTTAGACTCATTTGAATATGCTGCATTTATTGCTGCACTGCAGCAATAATAAATCATGAGCTTCGCTTGTCAAGTAAAAAGTAAGCTAAATTTCAAATGCCCCCCAAACCGGTCATTATCAAGAAATACGAGAATCGCAGGCTGTACGACACTACCAACAGCCGCTACGTGAATCTGGATGAAATTGCCCGCATGGTGCGCGAAGGCCGCGAACTGCAGGTGCTGGACGCCGCCACGGGCGAGGATTTGACCCGTCTGGTATTGACTCAAATCATCGTGGACGACGCCAAAGAGCAAGACTCAACTTTCCCGCTCGATATCCTGCGCCAGATGGTGGTGGCTTCCGGAAAAGCCACGCAGGAAAACACCCTGAAATACATGAAGGCGGTTGTGGATATGTACCAGAACGCATACCGAGC
Organism: uncultured Acidobacteriaceae bacterium; assembly: GCA_963766625.1. Classification (GTDB taxonomy): domain Bacteria; phylum Acidobacteriota; class Terriglobia; order Terriglobales; family Acidobacteriaceae; genus Sulfotelmatobacter. The sequence continues at coordinate 236,993 of CAVYBF010000002.1, forward strand.
CTTTACCCCGGTGGTCAGCCCATTTGAATTCATGCGGAGCGGCACGCCACCGAATGCTCCCGCTTCCGAGCCGCCCACAGCGGCGACCGGCCACGAACAGGAATTACGTCAGCGCGTGGAAGAACTGGAAGCTATAGTAACCAGGATGACCCCGAAAAAAACCGCCGCGCGCAGAAAGAAACGAGCCAAGGCTGCCCGAAAAGCGCCGCGAAAGTAGCGAAAGAAATCGTAGGCGTTCGTTGCCCGGCAATCACACGATTGCGTGATGTGGGGCACAAACGATCTGCCGTTTGCTGGCGTACACTTTCAGCAAAAGCAACGGCTGCACTGCGATAATTCTTCCATTGCCAGCCGAAAATGGAGCTGCCAAATGACTTACTCCGGCAAAGTCGAATCTCCGCTCTCAGGCGCATACGAATCCAAGCCCTTTATCGCATCGTACGATCTTGGCTACGAATTCAGCCAGGAGCACTATATCGCTCTGCAGTGCATGGTGGACGATGCCGCGGAAGAGGACGCGACACTGGCTCACGTTCCCCACCTGGAGCAAGTGGCCTGATCGGCTTGCTTCGCGGGGTCATCAGCTGTATGCGAGGAGTGTGAAGCGAGGTTCTGTTTGTAACGCACCAGCCGCAAAGCCAGCGCGCAAGAAGCTAAGCGTGCGATCGCGTCATCTTCTTTGCTGTTCAGGATGACCGGCACCCGTCCGCCCAGAATCAAGCCTGCGACTTGCGCCTCGGCCAACTGACGCAATTGCTTTATCAAGATGCTTCCCGCTTCCAGGTCTGGTACTACGACGACGTCTGCCCGGCCGGCGACGGGAGATTGAACGCCTTTGCTTTTCGCCGCAATTTCAGAGATCGCCACATCGAAGCCGAGCGGTCCGTCCAGCAAAGCTCCGGTAATCTGATCTCGCTCCGTCATTTTGCAGAGCACCGCGGCATCGAGCGTCGAACTAAGCCGGGCCGAAATCTTTTCCTGCGCGGCGAGGATTGCAATTTTCGGCACTGCGATCCCTACGGCATGAAGCAGTTCAATTACATTTTGCACAATGTCGCGCTTTTCCTCGACATTCGGATAGATGTTTATCGCAGTGTCGGTGATGAACAGCGGTCGCGGATAGCTCGGAACGTCGGCGGCAAACACATGGCTGAACCGGCGTTCGGTGCGCAATCCGGGCGGGCAATCGCCGAAGTGCATCAGTTCTTCAGCCGCAATCGCACCTCTCATTAGGGCATCGACGTGCAATTCCCGCGCCATCGCGACAGCAAGTTCGGCCGCGGCATGGCTGTAGGGCGTATGTAGGATCTCGTATTGCGAAGGGTCAATCTGAGCCTGCCGCGCCGCAGCACGAATCTTGGGTTCTGGACCAATTAGGATGGGGACGATCAGTTGCGCTTTCGCAGCTTCTGCCGCACTAAGCAATGAAAGTGCATCGACTGGATGCACGACGGCGGTGCGGATCGGAGGCAGTCCCTTGGTTGCTTCGATCAGTTTTTGGTAATGCCGGCCGCGCACCAGAAGCTTGACTTCGGGCAAAGCGACGCGCTCCCTCGAGATCTTTTCGGAAGGCGCAATCACTTCTGCGGTGCCGCTGATCACCACTTCGCCTTTCTGGTTGGTCGCGGTGCAGTCGAAGATCACGCGCTTCTTTTCTTCAAGCTTCTCCAGGACTTTCACGGTGATTGTGATAGTGTCACCCAGCGCAACTGGATGACGGAAACGCAGAGATTGTCCGAGATAGATAGCGCCAGGACCTGGCAGCTGTGTGCCGAGTACGGTAGAGATTAGCGCGCCACCCCACATGCCATGCGCGATGACATGATGAAACATATCGCTCTTGGCGAATTCTTCATCGACATGCGCGGGATTCACGTCGCCGGACATGACCGCGAATAGCTCAATATCGCGTTGTGCGAGTGTGCGGACTATGCTGGCCGCGTCTCCGATCTGGAGCTCGCTAAAAGTGCGGTTTTCAATTCGACTCATGTGGCCCTCCCGCCTTTGCGTCCGCGTTGCGGGGAGTTTTCTAGAAGTGAAAGCCACCGCCGCAGATCAGGACTTCCCCGGTGACGTAATCGGAAAGAGGAGAACAGAAAAACAGCACGGCGCCAGCAGCTTCGTCCGGAGTGCCCAACCTTCCCAAAGGACAGCTTTTCTTGATCGAATCCAACATGCTCTGCTGCACGCCGATCTGAATTTTGTGGCCTTTCATTTCAATTTCCGATTGGCCGCTGGTGAGGGGTTGCGCTAGCCGTGTTTCAATCAGTCCAAAACCTACCGCGTTCACGTTGACGTTGTAGCGTCCCCACTCTTTCGCCATGGTTTTCGTCAGGCCGATCACGCCCGCTTTGCCCGAACCATAACCTGCCTGTCCGGCATTGCCATCCGTACCCGCGATGGAGGTGATGTTGACCACCTTGCGCATCACTCGCTTGCCGGCGGCGATTTCCTTCTTTGCCGTTTCGCGGATGTAAGTGGAAGCGGCGCGTAGCACCCGAAAGGGAACCATCACGTGAATCTCAAGCATCGCTTGAAATTGTTCGTCGCTGGTTTTCTGAATCACATTGTCCCAACTGTAGCCGGCGTTGTTGACAACGATGTCGACCGATCCGAAAGCGGAAAGCGTAGCCTCGATCAATTTGTCGGGAAACGACGGTTGCACCAGATCGCCGACCAGGCGCTCGACGCGGTGTCCGGCGTTGCGTAGAGTGCAACGGGTCTCGCAGAGAGCCGCATCGTCAAGGTCGTTGACCATGACGGCGGCGCCTTCGTTTGCCAGTCTGGTGGCGATCGCGCGTCCGATGCCGCGGCCGGCGCCGGTCACCAGCGCGGTTTTACCTTCAAGAGAAATGGGCATTTTCAGTAGCCTCTCGGGCACAGCATCATGACCTCAGTGTTATTTCCGGAGGAGAGTTGTGCCGTAGGTCTCATCGGAAGGAGCCTATGCGTCGCAGCTCTGCTGCACGCTATGCTGCATTGCGGCATACACTGCAGTATAACGCCGCTCGGCAAATTGTCAAGACGTCGGCAGAAAAGCAAAATCCAATTGTGTCGTAGAAACCCGAGACTAGGACACCAGCTGTCACATGTGGTATCCGCCGTTGATGTTCAATTCCTGGCCAGTGATGTAATCGCCCTCCGAGGCCAGGAATGCCGCTGCCTTGGCGATTTCCTCGGGAGTCGCGAAGCGGCCGAGGGGAATCTTTGCCTTGATTTGCGCCGCGATTTCTTCCGGAATCGCGTCCACCATTTCGGTAGAGGTGAACCCCGGTGCGATCGAATTGGCCGTGATGTTGAACTTGGCCATCTCCAGCGCCAGCGTCTTGGTGAAGGCAATGATGCCGCCTTTGCTGGCCGAATAGTTGGCCTGACCAAAGGCTCCCATTTGCCCGACCACCGAAGAAATATTGATGATGCGGCCAAAGCGTTGATTGATCATCGCCGGAAGCGCCGCGCTCGTGCAGTAGAACGTGCCGTTCAGGTTGACATTGATCACCTGCGCCCAGTCGTCCTCGGTCATTTTGCGCATAGTGCGGTCGCGGGTGATGCCGGCGTTGTTCACGAGAATGTCGAGGCGTTGCCACTTGTCGAGCACCGCTTTCACAATGCGTTGCGCTTCGCCCTTCTGGGAAATATCTCCCTGAATCAGAATGCACTCGGTTCCCAGACCCCGAATTTCCGCTGCCGCACTCTCCGCGTGAACGCTATCCGACCTGTAATCCAGCGCGATGGATGCTCCGCGCCGGGCTAGTTCAATCGCAATCGCCCGCCCAATGCCGCGCGATGCGCCCGTCACCAGAGCGACTTTTCCTTTCAACGATCCCCATCCATTGTGGTCATTGCCGTTATTTCCGTTGCTTCCAAGATTTGCCATAACCGTAATCTCCTGAGAGTTAATGCTGACAATTGCAGGGTCCACTCGCAAAACCGTGTATCCACCTACCGCACCGGCTCCGAAGCCGGGTGCGAACACGCGCATGGGCCGGTCGATGCGCCCATCCCGCACCGCATCATGAATCGCAAGCAGGATGCTGGCGGAAGAAGTGTTGCCCACGTGCTCGATATTGAAGTAGAGTTTGTCCTCGCTCACTCCAGCAGCCACCGAAAGATCCGCCACCATTGTTTTATTGGCTTGGTGAGGGACAACGATATCAATCGCATCCAGCAAAGAACGCTCGCCACCCTCAGGATGAGGAAGTGAGGCCAGTTCCTGAATCATTTGGACGAGGTACCGTCTCGCGAGCGATTTCACTTCAGGGCCGTAGACCGTGATGTTGTTGTCGAACTCTGGATTAGGCCAGATGATAGAGTTCACTTCGGACCAGGGACCGCTGGCATAGGTCTGATAGACCTCGATGTCTGATGCACATCCTTCGGGGGCGGGACCGACAATAACGGCAGCGGCACCGTCCCCGAAAATCATGCGGGAGGTGCGAACCGTGCCGATCTTGTCGGAAAACTTTTCGGCGCAAACCACCAGCACCGGCCGTTCAATCTCCTGCAGCAGGCGAATCGCTTCCGATAATCCATAAGGCATGCCGGCACAGGCGGCGACAATGTCGCAGGACGTATGGGTCTGCTGAATTCCGAGCTCGCCCGAAAGCCAGCAGGCAACCGAAGGAATCAGACGCGTGCTGGTGCAACTGCAAAACAGCACTGCACCAATTTCGCCGGGCTTTCTTCCTGCTTTGGTCAGCGCCTGCCGCGCTGCCAATAGGGCGATATGCTCCAGGGTGAGTTCGGTGTAGCCGCGCCGCTCAATGCCGGTCTTTTCTGAGATTTCCTTCGCGGTCATTCGCGACCAGCAATAGGCGTGGTTGCTGATGAGATCGTCGTTGGTGCAGGGAATCTCTCCTTCGTAGACCGCGACGGCTTCGAGGCGCGGAAGCACCCGAAAGGTTTCGCTTACTTTGACGGGAGGGTAGGGCCGGATGGGTTCGCTTAGAGCGAGAGTTTCCGGCAGGGACACTCGATTTTGCAATCGTTGCAACCGCGGGCTCGACGCATCCAGGCTTCCCTTGACTTGCCGAATAAATTGCAGCACGTCGTGATTCCGCGGATGATAAGCCACCACGTAATCATCATCGCGAAGCGAGCCCACCTCGACACAACCACCGGATGCGGGACTCCACGGGTACTGATTGTGCAGAATCATGCTCTGCCGCATGAGGGCTTCTATTTCCGGCACCGGATGAATGCAGTCAATGACATCTTCGTAGGTGTAATGCAGGGAATCGCGATCGTAGTTCACCAGACGGTAAGTGAGGTTCGATGGCTTGGCGATCATTTCGGCGACAGTTGGCTTGATTGCTCGAAGTTCACCGCCCGCGCTCGGCTTGTTGCGAAAAACGTTCAGCAGGATTTCAAAAATCTTTTCTTCTTGCTCTTCATCCCACATAGCGGGAAGGGAACTGCACCCCGCCTCAATGGCGGTGACGATCTCGCTGGCGTCGCGTGGCTTAAACACCGGCAGAAAAATATCCTCGCGTTGCCGTGGCAAATCGCACCAGCGCACGGGACGCTTGTCATACATTGTGAACATGTAGCGATTTGCCCAGAACAGGTTCAGGGCAAGGTCGCGGCAAACCTCGTAACGATTGGCGTAAACACCAGTTTGCAGCCGGGTCACTATTTCGTTTTCGGTGGGCGCTTTTTCCCCGAAGTCTCGCCGGATGACCGCAGCAAACTGCTTGAGAGATTCGAAAACTGAGAAATCAAGTTCCGGGAAAAAATTGCAGGGGAAGACGAGGCGGCCATGGCGGTTGATGACAAAGGGTTTTAGTAACATGAGACTTCTTCTTTCTGCTTTTCCAGCCGCGGCGCTGTAGGGGACTCTTAACGCAATTTCCGGTCATCGAATCGATCTTGAACCAGCAGGCAGAACCTGGGTCACTGCCACTTCCGTCGTCGAGTGAACACGATTCCTAGCCACTCATTTCACCTTAAGGACATGCCAAACAACATGCAGTGACCGAGCGAACCTGCTGCTGTGATATTGGTCACCAACGCGGTCGGCGCATCCTATTTCTTCCCTATTCGAAAGTGATCGCAATCTGCCCGGCTTTTACGGTCTCACCTACTTTGACCTTGACCGAAGCCACTGTCGCGGAACTGCTCGCCGTCAAACTGTTCTCCATTTTCATGGCCTCGACCACCATCAGGATTTCTCCGTCCTGCACGCGTTGCCCGTGCGCAACATCGATTCGCGCGACGATGCCGGCCACTGGATTGCGAAATACTTTGGATTCCTCGATGTCGCCTGTCTCGGCGCTCGGCTCTTGTGACGGGGGTAATATCAGGGATTGAGCACGATGAATAGACAAAGTCGACGAACGCGATTTTTCGTCTTCGGTGTCGTATTCAACCTCATACGTCTTTCCGTCGATCTCAATATGGAGCTTCACGGCAGTGCTCCTGGTTACTAGATCCCGCGCGAAAGAATGCAATTTTTCACTCATGCGAGACAAACTGGTTGTGGGAGGCTTGTATCGCGATCCGGCCTTGGGTGACCCAGGGAATTGCGAGATCATGGCTCTCCAACTGCTTTACCGACCGGATTTGAATCTTCTGGCCAAGGAAAGCTGAGAGGGTTGCCTTGATCGCCTCTTCGGTTTCTGGAGAAATTTGCGAGGGCTCACGATTCGAGCCGGGCAGACCTCGCAGCTGTTCTCTAGACTTGGCTGTAACGATCCGAATGTTCGCAATCTTCGACAGATCTCCGTCGCCTGAGGTTTGCGGGCTCGATTTGTTTTCGAGCGTGCGAATTGTGTTCGACAGACGCTCGATTTCTGTTTGAAACTCGCTGCGCAATTGCCCCGATATACGCGCCAGCATCCACCAACATCCCAGCAACACGAAGCATCCGGCGATCAAGTAGGCAGGCATTTGGCGACTCCTTTGCGTTTCAGAGTGGGATCAAACCGTGCTTCTTGGGAGGACGGAACTCTCGCTTCGTGTGCAGAGAATCAAGAGCCCGTGCCAGGTATAGCCTGGTTTGCGCCGGCTCGATAACGTCATCCACGAGCTGCCGGCTCGCGGCGACATAAGGATTAGCGAAGGTAATGCGATAATCTTCGATCAGTTCCGATCGCCTGCGCGCCTTGTCCTCCGCGGCTTCGATTTCGTGACGGAAAATGATCTCAACCGCGCTCTCCGCGCCCATTACCGCAATCTCAGCGCTCGGCCAGGCGATTACGCGATCTGCGCCTAGATTCTTGCAGCACATCGCAATGTAAGCGCCTCCATAAGCTTTACGGAGCACGATCGTTATTTTCGGAACCGTGGCCGCAGAATATGCAAAAAGAATTTTGGCTCCGTGGCGAATAATGCCGCCGAATTCCTGATCGACTCCCGGCAGGTAGCCAGGTGTGTCGACAAAGGTCAGCAGAGAAATATTGAATGCGTTGCAGAAGCGCACAAACCAGGCGACCTTATCGGACGAGTTGATATCCAGCACTCCAGCCAACACCGAGGGTTGGCTGGCAACCACTCCAACGGTGCGGCCTTGAATGCGGCCAAATCCAATCACTACATTGGGCGCGTAGCCGGGCTGAATCTCGAAAAAATCGCGGTGATCAAGCAGCCGCGTGATTACTTTTCTAATATCGTACGGAATCTTGGGGTCGGCTGGGATTATTTCGTTCAACTCTGCATCGTTTTCGATTGGCAGGTCGTAGTTCAGATGGGGTGGGTCTTCCAGGTTGTTGGAGGGCAGGAAACTCAAAACCCGCCGGCAAAGAACCAGCGCTCCGGCATCGTCTTCCGCAATCAGGTGAACCACTCCCGAACGATTCATCTGCGTGGCCGGACCACCTAAAACTTCAGGCGTGACCACCTCGCCGGTCACCTGCTTGATCACCTGCGGCCCGGTGATGAACAGCTGCGCGCGCTTGGTTTGAATGATGAAATCGGTAAGGGCCGGGCTGTAAGCTGCCCCTCCCGCACAAGGTCCGCAAATGACGGAAATCTGGGGGACTGTGCCGGAGAGCATCACGTTGTTATAGAAAACCCGGGCGTAGCCCGCGAGGCTGTCGATTCCTTCCTGTACCCGCGCGCCACCGGAGTCGTTGATGAAAACGAACGGCGTTCCGGTCTTCAGCGAAAGCTGCATCATCTCTGCGATTTTGCCGCAGTGCGCCTCGCCGGCAGCGCCCCCGGCAACGGTGAAATCCTGACTTGCCACATGGACGGTCCGCCCGTCGATGGTCGCGCAACCCGTGATCACGCCATCAGCCGCGAGCTCTTTCCCGGACATGCCGAAGTACGTAGCGCGGTGCCTGGCGAACAATCCAACTTCTTGAAAGCTTCCGCGATCCACCAGAATGTCTAACCGCTCCCGTGCAGTGAGCTTGCCTGAAGCGTGCTGCTTTTGCAGGCGGAGTTGACCGCCGCCTTGTTCGAGCTCTGCTTTCTTTGCACGCAACTCGTCGATTTTTTCTTGATTACTCGCTCGTTTGCGGACCAATTCCAAATCGGGCAGGGTAGCTGAATTCAACACCATCGCGAGACTCCTGGGAATACGAATGAGGTTCTCGCTGAGCGCCGAAAAAATGGCCGCTCGTTCAAGCGGAGCCTGGAAGACACAACCACATTGTGAGCCAGATGCGAATCCCGCTCCGTGATGGAGATCACCATTTTGGGTGACTTGATGAAAGTTTTTGCACACACAGGCGTGGGTTGTTTTTTGCCCGGTTTCCTCTTTTTCGAACCCGGTTGCTACCGATCTCGACAAGAGCGAGAAAATGGGATCACGCTTCCAGACGGCACGAATCCAGTATCTGCTCGGCAATGGGCTTCGCCTGAGCGCTAAGGATTCTGACGCTTCCGGCCACCATAGCTTCGCGCTTACGTTGATGCAGGACATGAGGAAGGATCAGGGAGCAGAGAAACTGCTCGATCGGTCGGATCTGAAGCCCATATTCGCCGAATTCTCTCGCTTTGCGGTCGCCAAGAATTAAGTGCCGCAATCAGCCCAGGGAGTGCTGAGCCGCTCTTCTTGCTCCTATAGTTCCTCCTGTAGTCCTAATACCTCGGTAATGCCCGATTTCGCTGCTATTACACAAGTATTACAGAACGCACTCAGCTCCCTTGATACTTTAAATGAAGCGCCAGGAACTGAAATCAACGGGGACCCTCACAAATTATGCAATTGGAAAAACTGGAAAAGCGGCAAGCCGCAAATGACGAAGTGAATTGGGTAACGGCCATCTTTATGGCCATGTTTCACGTGGGGGCTGTAGCAGCCCTGTTCTTTTTTACATGGAAGGCGTTGTTTGTCGCGATGTTTCTGTGGTGGGTCTCCGGCAGCCTTGGCATCGGAATGGCCTATCACCGCCTGCTCACCCATCGCGGCTATAAGACGTACAAGTGGGTGGAATATTTTCTGACCGTCTGCGCCACGCTGGCGCTTGAGGGAGGTCCCATTTTCTGGGTTGCGACCCATCGCATTCATCATCAGTACTCTGACCAGGATGGCGATCCGCATTCCCCCATCGACGGCAAATGGTGGGCGCACATGGGATGGATTCTCATGGGCAAGTCCATGCACCATGACACAACCACGCTGGCCCGTTACGTTCCCGATCTTGCCAAAGATAAATTTCACGTCTGGATCACCAAGTATCATTACGTTCCGCAGATTGTGCTCGGTGTGATTCTGTTCGCCATCGGCGGACTGCCTTGGCTGCTGTGGGGAACTTTCCTGCGCACCGTGGTTGGCCTGCATGCAACATGGCTGGTGAATTCGGCCACGCATTCCTGGGGTTCGCGCCGTTTTGCCACGCGTGATCTTTCCACCAATAGCTGGTGGGTTGCTCTGCTGACTTTTGGTGAGGGCTGGCACAACAACCATCACGCCCATCCGACAGCAGCTCAGCACGGCTTCACTTGGTATGAAGTCGATATGAACTGGTACGGCATCTGGGTGCTAAAGCAACTCGGGTTGGCTTGGGATATCAAGCGGGTCCGTCTGGCTGACCTGGAAAAGGGTCTGGTGCCTGCGCCAAACGGGCAAGTCATTGGGCCCGTTATGCCAGAGGCAGCCGCAGCGGGAGATTAAGGCCGGCGCTGGCGCACCGAACTGCCTCATCTCGCCATCGCCGGCGTTACTTCTACTGACGCCTGCGCCTTCTGTCGTGCCACCCAATCGTGGATGCGCACGCTGAGAACATCGAGCGGCAACGCGCCGCCGCTCAGCACGTCGTCGTGAAACGCGCGAATGTCGAATTTGTCTCCCAGCTGTTCTTTTGCGTACTGGCGCAGCTTCAGAATCTCTAATTGCCCAACCTTGTAAGCCAAAGCCTGCCCGGGCCATGCCATGTGGCGATCGGTTTCCTCTTGCACTTCAGGTTCGTCGATCGCCGAATGTTCGTGGAAGAAATCGACCACCTGCTGGCGGGTCCATTGTTTGTAGTGAAAGCCGGTGTCGACCACTGGCCGGATGGCGCGCAGCATGTCATCCTGCAGGTGTCCATAGTAGCTGTACGGATCCTGATAGAACCCGACTTCCTTGCCTAATTCTTCGGAATAGAGCGCCCATCCCTCGATATAAGCTGTGTAACCCTCGTGCTGCCGAAGCGGCGGCAGGCTAGGCAATCCCTGGGCAATCGAGATTTGCAAATGATGGCCGGGAACGCCTTCGTGGTAAGCCATGGTTTCTGCGGAGAGGGTGGTTTGGTGCTCAAAATCTCCTGTGTTCACCATAACGTGCGCTTTGCGCGAACCGTCGGGCGTGCCTTCGAGATAATGAGTGGAGGCTTCCTTTTCGCGGAACTCCTCGATCGGTTTTACATCGACTTTCTCCTTCGGCAACCGTCCGAATAAATCGGGCAGCTTGGTGTACATCTGATCGATATATTTCTGGTAAAGATCCAGGATTTCCTGGCGCGAGTGAACATGGACCTTGGGATTGTTGGGAATCGAGGCGAAGAAAGTTTTCAGGTCAGAGAATCCGAGCTGCTTAACGACCAGCAGCATCTTGCCCTCGATGATTTTGACCTGTGCCGGGCCGAGCTGGTGAATCTCTTCTGGCGTCAGATCTGTGGTCGTGGATTGTTTCACACAGAACGCATAGTACTCGTCGCCGTGGGGAAGCGATCAAACCCCCGGTTCGGCGCGGCCCTTCGGTTCATACTCATCACGGACGAACGCGGTCAACCTGGCATAAGCAGGCTGGACGGAATCGTGAATGACAGCGAGTCCGGTTTCGCGGAGGCGTTCCCGATCGGCCTCGCTTATCGCATCGGGGAACTTGTTAAATGGTTGCCCGAAAGGATTCTTGTCCGCCGGCGTAGTAGCGAGTTCGTTTGCTTGCTTAACGACTTCCCCGAGAACGCTCTTCGGAGGCATCCAATTCTCGGCCATCCCCTTGCGCATCTGGATTTCGACCTGGTCAAAAAGGCGAGGGATTTGTTTCAGCCTTGAGATGTAGTCCTCGTAATCTTTGACGCTGTCGAAGGCGAGGACATTTACCAGCGCAGCCAACTCGATATGAATGCCATTTTGTTGATCAACCGGCATTTCCCAAGGTTTGAAGCGAGCACCTTCCAGCGTCATCTTCAGATCGCGAACCATGAGCCGCTTGTTGAGAGCTTCCTGGTCAGGGAAGCCCGTCGTGTCGATCGCCTCAAAGCGAGCCAAAAAACGCAGTGTCTGCTCGAGATCGTCATCGAAATGTTTCTGGGCGAAATCGTCGAGCTGATCGTTGTAGCGCTTGTCGCCGAGGAACGAGGCATAGAGCGGATTGGCCCGCATCGTGTATTCCCACTGCTCCTGCAGAAGATCGTTCAGCGCCTTGCGGCGCGCATCGAGGTCAGCAGAAGCGGCGTTAGCAAACGCCGGCAGGATGAGAACGGCAGCGGCGAGTGAGCAGATGAAGTTTCTCATTGTGGCTCCGTGGCAGTGGGCCCTCTTGATGTTTCCAGAAAACGCCCGGTCCTCGGGGATAATGATAGCAGCGCTTTCAACGCGGTAGAATCTCACAGAGCGCCATGCATATCACCAGTCGCCGCGGAACCATCGTCTTCTTTGTCTCCCTGGGCATCGGCCTGGTGGCGCTGGCGATCGCTCTCAACGTTGGCTGGATCATCCTCAACTGGCGCGAAGGCGTGCTCCTGTTCTTCGGCATCGTTTTTTTCGCGCTGATTATTGCCGGCATGATCGTGAATACGAGTTTCCTGGTGCGTGAGCTTCGCCGCAGCGAGCAGCATGATAGTTTCATCAACGCTGTAACCCACGAACTCAAGACGCCGGTAGCCTCCATTCGTCTGCATTTAGAAACCTTGCAGCGGCGCTCACTGCCGGAATCGCAGAAACAGGAGTTTTATCAGCTGATGCTTTCCGATACTGATCGTCTGACTCAGACGGTCGAGCAAGTCTTGCGTGCCGGACGAGCCGGAGATAAGAAAGCCGGACGCGAAAAAGCTGCAGTCGATTTCAGTCAATTGGTGCAGGAGTGTGTGGACGCGGCAAGGACCCGTCATCATCTCCCTCCTGAAACGGTTCATTATGAAGCGGCAAACAACAACGGGGCGGGAATTTCCGTGCTCGGAAATGGCGAGGACCTTCGCACTGCCGTCTTTAATGTTCTCGACAATGCCATCAAATATTCGGGAGAGCATGTGGATGTGCGCGTACGCCTGGAAGCTCCGGACGAAAAGCGCATCGTGCTAAGCGTTCAGGACCATGGCATCGGTATCCATGCGGACGAACTGAAGGGAATTTTTAAGCGCTTTTATCGCGTGAATCGCCGGTCGCTCCAGCATATAAAAGGTACTGGCCTGGGCTTGTTCATTGTGAAGTCCATCACCCAAAAGCATGGCGGCCGAGTATTTGCCGAGAGCGCGGGCGAGGGGCAGGGAACCACGATTATCATGGAACTGCCGAGGATAACCTCATGAGCCGGGTTCTGGTCGTTGAAGATGAAGCGCACCTCGCGCAAGGTTTGCGTTTCAATCTGGAGGCCGAAGGGTACTCAGCGGAAATTGTTGGCGATGGGGAATCTGCGACCGACCGGCTGCTTGAGAAGAAAGAAGATTTCGATGCGGTGGTGCTGGATATTATGCTGCCGGGAAAAGACGGCTTCAGCGTGGTTTCCGAATTGCGCGCCGCGCGAAACTACGTCCCCGTGCTCATGCTGACGGCTCGCAGCCGGCCGGAAGATGTGCTGAAAGGTTTTGCCGCAGGAGCCGACGATTATTTGCCCAAGCCTTTCGATTTGGAGATCCTGCTGGCTCGTTTGCAGGGATTGTTGCGTCGCAGCCACTGGATGCGGGCCGGACATTCCGCAGCCGATTCAAATGTTCCCGGTCGTGCCGTACCCGCTGCATCCGATCCGCGCAATGTCGACGATTTCGGTACGTTTTCTTTTGCCGGCAAGATCATCGATTTCGGCACGCTCGAACTGCGCACCCCTGACAATCTTATTCACCTGACGTTGATGGAATCAGAACTCCTGCGCCATCTGGTGCGCAACGATGGTCGGGTTGTGTCGCGCAAGCAGATTCTCGAAGAGGTTTGGGGATTGCATGAGGACACCGACACCCGCGCCATTGACAATTTCATTGTTCGATTGCGGCGCTACATTGAAGATGACCCCGCGCAGCCCCGGCACCTGCTTACTGTTCGCGGCGTGGGATACCGGTTTCTGGCGAATCCGGAAAAGAAGTAAGGGCGAATCTGCCATTTCGGATACAAATTTGCGTGACTCTCATCACAGACTCGCGTGAGAGTAGTCACCGTCTCCCAGGCCCGTTTCATTAGAGAATAAAAATGTGGTTCATGGTAGGAGGGGTTGAAATGAGGGCCGTCGATGAGGTCCCGAGGTGGGACAGGTTTGTCCATCCGTTGGCATCCGTACTGAATTTCGCGTTTGGGTGTCATCATTGGCATTTGAGCCGGGTTTTCACGATCGAAGGTAAGAGCTACAAGGTCTGCTGTGACTGTGGGGCCCACCTCGACTATTCGCTGGAGGAGATGTCGATCGTGCACCGCCATTCACATCGAGGGTTTCGAGTTCTGCGAGCGCGGGCCCGGTTAAGACGGCTGAAATTGCGGCGGGCATCAGTTTGCGTAACTTAGGCTAGTCTCCTTTAGCTTTGGTTTTCTGTTCAGGTTTCTTCTGCGCATCCACGGTCCAGGGCGGCACGACTCCGATGAAGCGAGCATAGGCAATTGATTGCCCCAGATGCTCGGCGCCGTGGCGAACGACAAATAATAAGATTCCACGTTCAGTATTTTTACCGCCGAACCAATCCATGCTCTTTTCGAGGTCGGCATCAGGCATGGCCGTGATCGCCTGCCGGGCATGGGCGTAGGAATCTTTCAAGGTCGCGATCACCCTCACTTTATCCGTCGTAGATTTTTCAAGGTTCTTCACATCGACTCCGGCCGGCGGAGGCGTGCCAACCAGCTTGTAGAGGTTGTAATTTGCGGCTGCTACGTGAAGGAAGACTTCGGCGAACGAACGCACGTCGGGCGAAGGGCGCCAGCTGTATTTGTCTGCGGGAATCGATTCCGCGAGCCGGGTGAACTTATCTTCCTGCACGATAACTTCAGACAAAACTTCTGAGCGGTACCCTGTGACTCCGGGTGTGCCGTCTTTGTATGGGTTGACTTGGGCGCCAGCTCCTATCGCCGTGAGCGCCACTGTGAAGCAAGCCAGTGCTGCGAAGATCGGTTTCATACAACCTCCTTGAGCAGCAAACGTTGAAGTTCTTAATTTTTGCACTTCCAGGGACAGCGGACACAATAACGAAGGTTTGACGCTTGTGAAGAAAAATTGTGAGTTCCGGAAAAACGACCTGCCTTTTTGGCAGGTCGTTTCGCTGGGCAGGCCTCATCAGCTTTAGAACAAGTTCCACAAGAACTGGTTGTAAACGTCGTGGTGATACTGCACTTCCGGAGCTTTTACAAAAGTTCCCAGCAGGCGCGGGCAGCGATCAGCAGCGGCCTGTTTCAGATCCGCATAGCGGCTTTTGACATCTTCGCCGAGCAGTTTCGTCGTCCAGTCCGCTTTGCGGAAATTGGTGAGCGCGTCGTAGATGTTATCCGGTAAGTATCGCTCGGCCTGACGCAAATTCTTGATTTTCGCGGTCTCCCCGTCGACGCCGGTCTTGAAAATCGCCAGCATCACAAGATAGGGATTCGCATCGGGAGCCACCGACCGTACTTCCACGCGCATGCTCTTCTCGTTGCCAATGGGAATGCGAATCATGGATCCGCGATCTACCGGAGAAGCCTTGATCTGATTTGGCGCTTCAAAGTGCGGGTCGAGACGCCGATAAGCATTTACGCTCGCATTCAGCAGCAGACAAATATCGTTGCCGTGGGTGAGAATGCGATCGAGAAACGCCCAGCCCATCTTGCTGAGTTTCTCTTCGCCCTTCGCCTCCCAAAATAAATTCTTGCCATTCTCGCTGATGGACACATTGGTGTGCATGCCACTTCCGTTCACGCCGACCACGGGCTTGGGAAGAAACGACGCGGTCAATCCCATATTCGTCGCGACCTGCCGGCAAATCAGCTTGTATAGCTGAATCTGGTCGGCCGCGGCGACGACCTCGCCGTATCCATAATTAATTTCAAACTGCGAAGGCGCAACCTCCGGATGGTCTTTTTCGTTCTGAAAGCCCATCGCGCGCTGCACTTCGGCGGTCGTATCGATAAACGTCCGCAGGGCATCACCCGGCAAAGAATGGTAATATCCGCCGGTGTTGACGTACTCGAATTTGCCAGTTTCGTGGTAACGGCGCTCGGCATCGGGTCCTTTGAATAGGAAGCCTTCGATTTCATTCGCGGCATTCAATGTGTAGCCTTTTTTCTTGTGCAGATCGTCGGCATAATTCTTCAGCACGCCGCGAATGTCCCCTGAATAGGATGTGCCCCCCTTGTCGATCACTTCGCCAAACACCAGCACCTTGCCGGAACCAAAGACATCTGCCGGCGCCCAGTAGAATGCGGACCAGTCGATACCCAAGCGCAGGTCGCTCTCGCGCTGGGCGGTAAAGCCACGAATCGAAGAGCCGTCGAAGGTGAGATTGTCGAAGCTCTTGATCAGGAATTTCTTATCGTAATCCAGCATGTGTAGGCGGCCTTCCAGATCGCTGAAGAGCACGGTCACCGCTTTAATCCGCTTTTCGTCGGTCAAGTATTTGAGCCGCTTTTCCTGAATCTTGCCGATTGGCACACGATTGCGGCGCTGCTCCTTCGCCTCCAGATTCAAGTCTTCGAGTTCGTCGTAGGTGAGCGCCAGAAAATTGCGCAGTTCAGTAGGCATGGGTGTCCTTCGATCTCCTATTCGATGTCAGCAAATTTTGTCGGCACGCGATGAACGGATGCTAGCGGTTGAACTGACTGGAGGGTTCAACTCAGAAGAATAGCGCGAGGGTAGGGGCCTCGCCAATCGAAAAAGCTGATGCCACGGATAAAAGAGATTTATCAGTAGCCTGGTTGTGCCGCGAAGCGATTGAGTCTATTGCTGGTGAGCCGATGCGCCAGCGGCAATCTCGCGCAAGGCGCCGACAAATCCGATGGCTGCGTTCGGATCGGAGAGCGCGTCCAGATGCACGGTTGCGGAGAATTGAGGGGACTCCGGGCGGAATCGTACTTGCAAAATATCCTGGCGGCGCGCCGACATCAGCGCATTCAATTCCGCAGCTGGGTCTTGCTTCCAATGCGTGCGCGTGGTCAAAATGATAGGACCGGGTTGGTAAACTTCCCACTCCCGGCCGTCACGTTTGCGGGTCGACATGCCATGATTACGTGCGCTCCAGCGATGCCGTACCACCTCTAAACGGAAACTTGGAGAACCGCCAAGATCGGCCTCAAAAGTAAGAGTTTCCTGCTGCCGATGCCAGCAACTTACCAGCCACTGTACGGGCAGAGAGCGGGGCCGGAATCTTAAAGTGACGCTGGCATTCTCGAACCAATGCGAATGAAAATGCAAGCGGGCTTGCATGCGTGAGCTTCCCACCCAGCGCGCTTCCAGAATGCGTCCCTTGCCGGCACAGGCGCTATGCACCCAGCGCAATGCGGCTGCTCCTTTTTTTCGGTTGTAAGCAGAAAACACGAGATACCACAGTGCCAGAATGGCGACCGAACCAACCACGTCGATGAGCAGAAGGCGCCCCACCACGCTTCCTCTGATGCTCATCGTACGTCTGAGGTTGCGGCTGATGCAAGAGCTTATCGTCTCCTAATTTTGTGGCCCAGGGCCGCCGGGCTGTTTTGCGGAAATCCCTTCACTCTTTAATCCTAACCCTCGCGAATCGAGAAGCTGCCAAGGTTTGCCGTCGCGCAGAGAAGTGAGGCATCGCCTCGCCCACTCAAGTTAAGCCTTACCCTTGCCGATGGAATACCAATCTTTCTTAGAGAAAACTATGAACAGTTTAGCGGCCGCACGAAGGTCACCCTTGCCTGTAACTGACAGGAGGCGCCATAAACGCTTCCGTCTATCTGTGCCCGTCTCGATTAGCGGCCACGACGCTTCAATCATTCCGGCCATGACTCTTGAGATTAGCGAAGGAGGCCTGTCAGCCGTTCTCGTCTCTGAGTTGCGAATCGGCGACCTGGTTAAAGTCTATCCGGTTGCCGGGCAGACCCTGACCGCGCAAGTTCGCCATAACGTCGGCAAAGTTTACGGCTTCGAGTTTCTCGACGTGTCTGAGGAGCAAGTCGGCCGGCTCCGCGACGTATGCAGCAAGCTGCCTCGCTATCCCGAAGACAACAGAATGGGGATTTGAAACCGTCAGCGCCTCTACGAACTATTTGCGGCTAGAATGAGGATGTGCCACTCACGATCCGAGATTTCGAGGTCCGTGACTTCCAGCCCCCCGATTTCGACACCCTTTGGCGGATTGACCAGGAATGTTTTCCTCCTGGAATCTCTTATTCGCGGACCGAGCTGAAGATTTACCTCCGGCGGCAGGCGGCGTTTGGCCTGGTAGCCCTGAGCGCCTCGGGGCAGCACAAAGATGCGCAAAAAGCTTCCAGGCGTGGAACGCGAGCGAATCATTCTTCCAGCGCTTCTTCTGACAACGCGGACGCCGATGGCAGCATTGCCGGGTTCATCGTTGCTGAGGTCGAACGTGGAGTTGGTCACATCATCACGATCGATGTTGTAGCCGCTGCTCGGCGTCATGGCGTTGGATCGCTGCTGCTGGACAGCGCGGAAGAACGCTTGCGCGCTGCCGGTTGCCGTTTGGTCGAGTTGGAAACCGCGGTCGATAATCTTTCCGCACTGCCGTTCTAT
The DNA here is from genome assembly GCA_963766625.1 of uncultured Acidobacteriaceae bacterium. GTDB lineage: Bacteria > Acidobacteriota > Terriglobia > Terriglobales > Acidobacteriaceae > Sulfotelmatobacter. Next base: position 255,243 of record CAVYBF010000002.1, read on the forward strand.
AAACGTCACGGCTACACGGTGGTCGAGACGTTGCCGCGCTATTACTCGAATGGCGTGGATGCGCTGGTCCTGCAAAAGCCCCTCGTAGCTACATGAATCAGGTGCAATATAAAAAGTTGCGCTGCAGAGGTTCTCCAGCTACCTTTGCCTACTCATGAAGACGACGGGATGAAAGACGTACGGATGAAAGGCTCAGGCATCAAGGTTGCCATACAGGGAGAACTCGGCTCGTTCAGTCACGAAGCTGCGGAGCGCATGCTTCCCGGCTGCACGGTCGTGCCGTGTGCACATTCTGCCGAAGTCTTCGACCGGGTCGAGCGCGGAACCGTTGCCGCTGCTGTAATTCCTATTGAAAACTCGCTGGCCGGAACCGTAGCCGAGCATGCCGATCTGCTGGTCGCACGCGAGGTATTCATTCAGGCCGAATTTATGCTGCGGATTGTGCATAATCTGATTGCCGCGCCGGGAACGAAGCTGAACGCTGTACGTCGAGCTTTCTCGCATCCTGTGGCGCTCGACCAATGTCGTGATTTTTTCCGCAAACATCCTGATATCGAGGCTGTTCCGTTTTATGACACAGCGGGCAGCGTGAAGCACGTGATTGCGCATTGTCTGAACGATGCGGCTGGAATCGCCGGACACCACGTGGCCCGCGAATATTCCGGAAAGATTCTGCAAGCGGGTATTGAAGATGATAAGCGCAACTTCACGCGCTTCTTTCTGATTCGCAAATTGCCGGCGGTGCGCGAACATGAGCATGCCAGTAAAAAAGCCAGCCAGAAGGGAAGATCCGCAGCGATGCCGTATGAGCGGCTGATTCCGCGCGGCGCCAATAAAACCTCGATTGCGTTCAAAGTCAGTAACGTTCCCGGAGCGCTGTTCAAATCTCTCAGCGTGTTTGCGCTTCGCGACATCAGCCTGAGCAAGATTGAATCGCGGCCCATGCGCGGACGGCCGTGGGAATATGTGTTCTACGTCGACTTTCTTCGCGGCGACGATGAAGCCGCCCGCAACGCTTTGCGCCACCTGCTCGAGGTGGCCGAGTTCGTGAAGGTGCTGGGGATTTATCCGGCAGCGTAAGGTGCAACCTGTTTTCGCGTCCTGCGGACGCGATCCCGTTCTCAAAACCGCCGCCCAACCGGGCGTTAGCCCCGGAACCTTGGGCATCATTGCCGCGATCAGAATTGCCGATAGAATAAGAATTCCGCTAACTTGGGCCGGAACCGTGAAACCTTTATAAAAAAACCTCATCTAAGCTTGAGTGAGTTACACTCAAGGAGAGCCAATGAGCCAAGAGCCGCTTTCCGAGCTGGTTCCTAAACAACACGAAACCAATGATGTACGGGCGTTGCCCGTACTGCCCGTGCGCGATACCGTTCTTTTCCCGCACGCGGTTCTGCCCTTGACCGTGGGCCGCGAGAGTTCCGTTCAGTTAATCAACTCGCTCGGCGAAGATAAAACCATAGTAGTCGTGGCGCAGCGCGAAGCGCGCGTCGATAGTCCACAACCTAGCGATCTTTATAGCGTAGGCACCTCTGCCATTGTTCATAAAGTCGTAAAGATGCCTAACCAGAGCCTGTTTGTGTTCGCCGAGGGCCTGGAGCGGGTACGTTTAGGCGAGTTCACCCAGCTTGCTCCATTCATGCGGGCGAAGGTGTCGCCAATTCCAGAAGCAATTCCACCCACCAGTTCGCAGATTGAAGCGCTGCAGAGGAATGTTTTGACGCTGTTCCAGCAGATTGTGGCCGGGTCGCCGACTTTGTCGGATGAACTTTCCACCGTCGCCATGAATATTGACGAGCCGGGACGGTTAGTCGATTTTATTGCTTCCTCTCTGCCGTCGCTTTCTACGCCTGACAAGCAAGACACGCTGGAGACGCTCGACATTCGGGCGCGGCTGGAGAAGATAAACCAGCATCTGGCGAAGGAGCTGGAAGTTCAGCAACTGCGAAACAAAATCCAAAGTGAAGTGCAGGACCGCGTGCAGCAGACGCAGCGCGAGTATTACCTGCGCGAGCAGATGAAGGCGATCCAGAAAGAACTTGGTGAGCAGGATGAAGGGCAGCGCGACGTCGAAGACTTGAAAAAGAAGATCGACGAAGCCGGCATGCCCGATGAAGTGAAAAAAGAAGCGCTCAAGGAATTGGGACGGCTTTCACGTATGTCTCCGATGGCAGCGGATTATTCGCTGACCCGGAATTACGTTGAATGGCTGGCCGTGCTGCCCTGGGCAAAGACTTCGGGGCAGGAGATCGAAATTCCGAAGGCGAAAGAAATTCTGGATGCGGATCACTATGACCTGGAAAAAGTGAAAGACCGCATTCTGGATTACTTATCTGTGCGGCGCCTGAAGCCGAACATGAAGGGGCCAATTTTGTGCTTCGTCGGACCTCCCGGCGTGGGTAAGACTTCGCTCGGCAAGTCGATTGCGCGGGCGCTGGGACGCAAGTTCGTGCGCTTGTCGTTAGGCGGAGTGCACGACGAGGCGGAAATTCGCGGCCATCGCCGAACTTATATCGGAGCGTTGCCCGGACAGATTATTCAGGGTATTCGGCGGGCCGAAACCAAAGATCCGGTTTTCATGCTCGACGAGATCGATAAAGTCGGGCGCGATTTCCGTGGCGACCCCGCTTCCGCGTTGCTGGAAGCGCTGGATCCTGAGCAGAATTCGAGCTTCCGCGACAACTATCTCGACGTGACATTCGATCTGTCGAAGGTGCTGTTCATCACGACCGCGAATATGCTCGACCCAATCGCGGAGCCTTTGCGCGACCGTATGGAGATCATCGAGCTGCAGGGCTATAGCGAAGAAGAGAAGCTGCACATTGCGAACCGCTATCTGATTCCGCGGCAGATCGAGGAGAATGGCATTACCACGGAGCAGATCGAGTTCCCGGAGCAAGCGGTACGCTACATCATTCGCCACTACACGCGCGAGGCCGGCGTGCGCAGCCTGGAGCGGACCATCGGCACAATCTGCCGCAAGCAAGCGCGGCGGTTGGCCGAAGGCAAGCATGAGAAGTTGGTGGTGACGCAAGAAGTCATTACAGAGTTTCTCGGCGGCATCAAGATTCGGGTCGAAGGCGAAATCGAGGAACGGACGGAACGTCCTGGCGTCGCAGTCGGCCTTGCCTGGACTCCATCCGGAGGCGATGTGCTGTTTGTCGAAGCCAATGCCATGAAAGGCAAAGGCGGATTCACCATGACCGGGCAGATTGGCCAGGTGATGCAGGAGTCGATGCAGGCGGCGCTCACCTGGGTACGTTCGAACGCGGCTCATCTCGGAATCCCCGACGAGTTCTTCGCCGATCACGACATTCACATGCACGTGCCGGCAGGTGCGATTCCCAAGGATGGACCGTCAGCAGGCGTCACTATGGCGACCACATTGGTCTCGCTGCTTTCCGGGAAGCATGTTCGTCCGCTGACCGCGATGACCGGCGAGATTACGCTGAGCGGGAATGTGCTTCCGGTTGGAGGCATTAAAGAGAAAGTCCTGGCCGCCAAGCGAGCCGGAGTCACAACTATCATTCTGCCGGCGGAAAATAAAATGAATGTTGAGGAAGATCTCACGCCGCAGCAACTGGAGAACGTCACCATTCATTACGTTAAGACGATCGGCGAGGCCTTACGGGTCTCATTGCCGGAGGTAGCAGAATCGTTGGCAGCAAAGACGATTCTGCCACCGCCAAAGGAAACCAAGCCGGACCATGCACCGGTGCAACCGGTTCATCCGGCGGCTGTCGCTCAGGATAAAGTGGTGACCTGGCACTCTTGATCGTGTGGTCGGCCGATCGAGCTTTCGGATCGGCTGACCGCCGTCTTACTTCAGCGTGGCTAGAGGTTTCACGTTATCCGTCCGCGAGATACGACTCACATAGCCGACAGCCCCTGGCGTGTTGCTCACGTATTCGATCAGCGCCGCTTCGGAAACGAATGCCTTGGGCATGGCGCCTTGTCCGGTGAATACGGCCTTGCGCCATTGCGCGCGAAATTCTCCAGGAGTTTCCCCACAGTAGTTTTGCACGAAAACTTCGTGGACAGGTCCGCCTTTCAGCAGGACTGGAACGGCGTGGCTTCCGTCGGCAAAGCGGGTTTTTTCTCCGGTAAAAATAGCGCGTAAATCGGAAGCTTTGATGCTGGAGACTCCGACGTCCTTGTTCGCCACAAATACGATGTCCTGAGCGCTGGCGACGGAACAGAACGTGACCACCGCAAATACTGCAAGGTGCCAGCCTTTCATGCTCATGGCTTTTCTCGCATAATTTGCATATCCCTAGAAGCTGAAGCCGATTTTGGCAGCCAAGATGTTGGAATTTGGTTTTAAGCCATTCGGATTCGAGCTCACGTAATAACCAAGTCCGGTACCGTGTAAGAAATGGTCTTCGAGTTTGGCGTAGAAATAGGAATTGAAATCGTAGCGCCCAGAAACGACCCAGTCCTTTGAATAGTTTTGCGGCAGCGACGTATCGGTTGCTTTGTTGACGTACTGACTGTAGTAGCTCCCGGCTTGAACTCTTTTCGTAAGGCGATACCGTCCCATGCCATACCAGGAGCGGGCGTCCACCGGGAATGAAATGGTCTGCGCACCGAGTGCCACAATTTCACTGACCGGGACCCTGTCGTATTCGAAGGCGAAGTAAAACTTTCCCCGGGTGAATTGAGCGTATTGTGCGGTCATGAGAAATGTGGGAACCCGTAGGGAGCTACTTGCCCCGTTTAAGCCCATCACCATGGGGCTGTAGCCCAGCGTCAGTCCGTGCAGAGGGGTTTCCCAGCGCAAATCGCCGCCGTAGTTCTTGCCTGAGGGCTCATTCGTCAATTGGAGGCCGTTGTCAGCCAATTGCTTGATGTACCCGCCGTCGAGAGGAAGATAGTCTTCGCCAATATATCCGTCGTAGCGTAGGCCACCGATCCCCTTGCCAAGGGGTACGGAGCCATACACGTCTCCTCCGGTGTGGGCGAGATAAAAGCCTTCGTTATCGATTGGATAACAGCTCTGAGGCAGCAGAGACCAGAGAAAAACCGCATCGACGTCCTGCGAATCGTTGAACAATCCGACGACGGTTTTGACCTTGCCGGCACGAACTCCGAAATAATCGTTGACCTTATAGTCCCCCGATGCCCAATCCACATGAAGGCTCGGGCCGCCCAGTTGTCCGAGTTGATACATGTGAATCTGAATTCCGACGCGCAGGTTGTCGCTAACGGAATCACTGATACTGACCGCGCCTTCGGTCCATTGCAAGCTGCCGGAGCTCGATTGCAGGGTTAAGTAATTGTTATGCGTGCTGAAAAGAAAGCCCTGGGTTACAAAGCCGTGGAATTCAATACCGGATAAATCCTGGGCGCATGAGTAAGCGGCAAAGGTGCAGCAAGCCAGGACTAGCGCAATGCGCCCGAGCATGAGGAAATCTCCCTTTTTAGCAGATCGGCGATTTTCCTCGATCGCTTGAGAGCTGGGTGGCTCGTTGCTATTCGCTCTCAACCCAGGACGGAATCTGCGCACCCGCGCTAAACTGACAACTGACCGATGCGCGTGCGCATTCTCTTTTTCGGGATGTTGAAGGATGTGGCTGGCCAATCGAGCGATTGGTTGGATTTGCCGGCGGGAGCCTCAGTCCGCGACGCGCTCGATCGTTACGCTTCACAATTACCGGCGATGAAAGATGCTATGCCTTCCCTCGCCGTGGCTGTGAATCAAAGGTACGCGGGAGGTGAGACCCTGCTGAACGATGGCGATGAAATCGCACTACTCCCTCCGGTCAGCGGTGGGTCAGGAAACTCAATGCGCCGGCGCGCTTCGATTATTCACGATCCCATAGAGACCAGCATCCTCCTCGAGCACATCAAGAGCACAGACGATGGCGCTGCCGTGGTCTTCGAGGGCGTCGTTCGGAATCAGACGCGTGGACGAAGGACGCTCTATCTTGATTACGAGGCGTACGAGCCAATGGCGCTGCAGCAGATGGAAGCGCTCGCGGAGCAGGCGCTTAAACAATTTCGAGTTCGTGATGTCACCATGGTTCATCGGCTGGGGAGGCTGGAGATTGGCGAGACCAGCGTGCTGATCGTGGTTGCGTCAGCCCATCGCGCGGCCGCTTTCGAGGCCTGCCGCTGGCTGATCGATACTCTCAAACGCAGCGTGCCTATCTGGAAAAAAGAGCATTTCGACGATGGCGCCGTGTGGGCTGATGGCGAGCCGTTTCCCGCGGATATTCCCCGAGCCACAGGCAGCCCTCAGGCCGGACGCGCATCTAAGTGAGCGGGCTGTACTTATCAGATAATCAGTCCAGGTACTCCTGCGGGCAAATCGCCAGCCACCCCACAGGTTAATTTGCGAAGGTATACTGCTTCTCACCGAATGAGGAAAGCGTCTACGCTGATCCTGCTTGTGCTGGCCGCGGCCGCCGCGCTCGCGCAGCAGACCCCGAGCCAGAAACACCCGCAGACCACTCTTAAAGTCGACGTAAAGCTGGTCAATGTTTACGTGACCGTCACGGATGCTCACGGTGCTCCCGTCGCTGGATTAAAGAAAGACAATTTCACGGTGCTGGAAGACGGGATCCCCGAGACGATTTCGGTCTTCGATAAAGAATCCGCACTTCCATTGTCGATTGCGCTGGCGATCGATACCAGTCTGAGCACGCGCCACGACCTGCCACTAGAGCAGGCTTCGGCCAAACGGTTCGCCAAAGACATTGTCCGTCCGGTCGATGTCTTATCCGTTTTCGGCTTCAACGAAGCCGTCTCGCAGTCGGTTTCCTATACGTCAGACTTAAAGCGGATCGAAGAGGGAATCGATCACATTCGCGTGGGGGCTGCTACGGCTTTGTACGATGCGGTCTATCTCACCTCACGATCGCTCGATCGCCGACAGGGCCGCAAGGTGCTGGTTCTGATCACCGATGGCGGCGACACCATCAGCAAAATTGATTACCAGGGAGCTGCGCGCGCCGCAGAAGAGGCAGAAGCCTTGGTCTACAGCATTATCGTTGTGCCCATTGAAAACAGCGCGGGACGCGAAACCGGCGGCGAGCATGCGCTCATCCAGCTATCGGAAGATACTGGCGGCAAGTATTACTATGCCACTTCCATGTCTCAGCTCGACAATGCTTTCCGCCAGATCAGCGACGAGCTTCGCACCCAGTATCTGCTGGCATACTATCCTTCGCAAAGGGTCTCGTACTCGGAATTTCGACGCATTCAGGTCCGGGTCAAAGCTTTGGGGAATGAGACGTATCATGTGCGGCACCGGGCTGGTTATTACACAACAAAATCTGATTTCTGAAGCGGCTCTCAGCGGCAAATCGAATACCCGGAGCCAGTGCGCCAGAGAACTTAAGATGGGGAGTGCGCGGGTTTGATATCCTCAGAACTTCCGTCGAAACAAGAGTAGTGAACAAAGTTGAGCTTCCAGCAAGAGCTCGAGTGAAGTTGCGAGCAAGACTTTCGAGTACGACCTTCGAATAAGAAAGGTTCTGTGAATATTCCTAATCAGAGGTTCGCTATTTTGGATTTCCGGTCCGGTTCTTGTTCCGCCGCAGCACTATTTATTTTCGCAATGGCGGCGCTTCTGCTCGTGCCGTCTGCGTCAGCTCAAACTGTTGCTACCGGGAGCATCGCGGGGGTAGTCCGCGATGCCAAGGGCAAGCCCATTGCCGGGGCCACGGTTGAAATCACAAAGACCGCTACATTATCTACGGTTCACGTTGTGACCACGACGGCGGGCTGGTATTCGTCGGGTCCGATTCAGCCAGGCAGCTATTCCGAGCAAATCGACGCCAAGGGATTCAACAGCGTGCACCTCGCGTTGCCAGTTCACGTCGGCAACACGGAAACCGTAAACGTGACGATGCAAGCTCTAGCTGCTCCTGAAGCCCGGATTATTGAGATTCCGCAAGGCACTCTGGTAAACGTTCAGCAAGCAGGGGTGAAGAGCGTGAGCAGCGAATCGAGGTTGGAAAAGTTGCCGATCAATGGCCGAAATCTTTTTGATTTTGCGCAACTTGATCCCGGCGTGCAAATTCAGGATGGCGGCGTCCTCGACTCCACCAAGAACGGAATCAATTCGATCTCATTAATAAGCCACTTTGGCCGTTCCACTCGCATTTCAGCGGATGGTGGCGACATCAACGATGAGATTTTGGGTGCGACTACGCAAAACGTTCCTGCCGGCTCGGTTCAGGAATTTCAGGTCGCCCAATCGTTGCTCAATCTTTCAACCGGGCCGGCATCGCCGGGCGCGGTTAATATAATCACGCGCTCCGGAGGCAACCAACTTCATGGAGATCTCTTCGGATTTTATCGTGGCGATCAAGGCGCGGCATCGCAGCCCCCCAGCGCTCCGCAGTCATTTTCGCGAGAACTTTTCGGCGGACATGCCGGCGGTGCGGTCGTCAAAGAGAAAGTGTTCTGGTTCGCCGACGCCGAGCGCGCCAAGCAGGATCTTCTCGAGCCGCAGCCTTTTGCTTTTCCCTTCAATCTACTCGGCACGGACCTCTCTGAACCCTATCGTGAGTTCGACACTGATGAACGCATCGACTGGAACATGCGCGGCAGCACGCGAGCTTTCTATCGCTTCAACTTTTTCCAGGATACCGACGTCCGTCCTTTTGGCGCCGCCAGTTCCACGCAAGCCCTGCGCACCGATAACAACACTTTCACGAACGCCCTCGGCGTAGATTTCCAGACTGGCGCTTACATTCACAGCTTCCGCGTGGAATACCTGAAGCTACGCAGTTCCGTAGCAGATGCCACAAGTACGCTCACAGGCTTCGATAATCCGATTCCCGGCTTGGGAATTAACATCGGTGCGTCCAGCCAGGGCAATTGCGTTCTGAGCGCCGGTGGGGCTTATTGCGGAGGCCCAAGCTGGCTGGGGCCGCAGCGGGAAATTCAGTCTGACAAACAGGCAAGATACGATGGCAGCCACGTCCTGCGCGACCATATTTTTCGATACGGCATCGATTTCAATCGTATCGATGGCGCACGCCTGGCCGATCTCGGAGTATTTCCCCAAGTCGGCACGACTTCGGCACTCGCCTTTGCGTCCCCGAATCCGATTGATTATCCGGCCGATTATGTCACTCTCGGCAATGGGCTTGCATTTTCTACGCCTCAGTCTGCATTCGGGCTTCATGCTGGCGGTATTAATCCTGACAATCGATTGCAGATGTATATTGGCGACTCATTCAAGGTTAAACCTAACCTAACGATGACCTATGGCGTGCAGTATCTGCATGACTCCGCGCTCACAAATAGCGGCCTCGGACCACTGCCTACGCTGAATCAATGGGGCCCCGGGTATGGCGATCGTATTCACAACCCGGAGTGGAACCTCGCTCCGCAGGTGGGTTTTGCCTGGAACGTAAGCGGCGGCGGGAGCACAGTCATTCGCGCTGGTGCGGGATTGATCTTCGCCGATCCGCTGCTGAACAATATTCTCTACGACACCCCAGCTCGTCTTACTCAGGGAAACTTTTTGTCCACGCCGGAGGTTTGCTCAGGCGGCGTAGCCTCACCGTTCCCATGGCCGACCAGCCTGGCGGGAGTCACTTCGCTTGCCGGCGGCGCGGCCACTGTGGTTCCCACGGCAACCGGTCCGCAGGCGCTGCCTACTTTTTGCGGTGGAACAATTTCGGCGGTGGCGCCGGCAGTTCTTGCTCTCAGCGGCGCGTATCAGGCTGCGTCGGCCGCAACCGTAGGGGCAGTGAACCGCAACTTCGTCGGCTCAACATTAACCGCGTTAAACAACCGCGGCTATGACCTTTTCTATCCCGGCTACCGCACACCGCGCTCCTATCAGATGAATCTGGGATTTGAAAAAGCGGTCAGCGAGTACACAAAGATCAGCATTTATTATGTTCGCAACATCGGCGAGCATTTCTTGCTTGGCCAGGATATCAATCACAGTGGATCGGCGCGCAGCTTCAACCAAGCCAATGCGGAGGCAGCCCGAGATGCCGCGCAGACGGCTCATGGTTGCCCCACAGGATTCGGAGAAGCTACATGCATGGTGGCAGCTTTGGGCGTAGCTGGCGCTCAAGCGGCATATTCTGCGGCAGGTCTCGATTCCAATCTGCAGACAAAGGGCGGCGGCCCCTGTTCCTACTGTGCTTTTCCCGGGGTCAATTCGATTACGGGTAATACCGGGGCAGTGGGAGGCGTCGATATGCTTTTCCCTGGCGGGCGCTCATTATATAGCGGCTTTCAGGCGAAAATGACGCAGCACGTCGCAAAGCTGACGCGCGGTGTGAAGAACGCAGATTTCCAGGTCTCCTATACCTATTCGAAGTTCGTCAGTCAGTTGCAGGATGAGGATGCCGTTAACCTGGCCGTGGATAGTGACAACCCCACGCGCTTCACCGGCCCCAATGCGCTCGACCGCAAACATCAGATCTCGTTCGGTGGAACTTTCGATCTGCCGATTCATACCAAATTGAGCATAGTCGGCCATTTTTATAGTCCGCTGGCCCAGAGTCTTTTGCTGCCTGAATCCACCAACGGTGGGGAAATTTTTGCCAGCGATTGGCTGGGCACCGGATTGCCCGCAAACGGCACTCCGGAACCTTTGCCGGGCACTGGAATCGGCCAGTTCGAGCGTGGCACATATTCGTACAACCTGGCTCAGGTAATCTCGAAATATAACCATGGCTATGCAGGCACTCTCACTCCGGCCGGTCAGTGCCTGGTCGCAAACAGCGCGCCGAATGATCCTTTCAGTTGTCCAGGGTTGATTTCAGGGTCGCCGGTGATGACGGTGAACGATATGACCGCTCTCAACTGGGTCATGCCGACGATCGATTCGGTACCTCAAGAAGCCCTCGGAATACCGTGGTTCAAGTCGATGGATGTGAGACTCGCCTGGCCTTTCACAATCAAAGATCGTGTGACCATCGAGCCGAGCGCCAGCGTTTTTAATGTCTTCAATTTCTGGAACGCGTTTCTCCCCGGCAACTCCATGAACCAATCCCTGTTGCCGGGAGTGAACGGACTACTGGCGCCCACTGTGATTGGTGGCGTAGTGCCGGGCAGCAGCCTCGCACCTTTTCGCGCAAACTATCAATCGGGAACCTACGCCGCGGGCACGCCTCGGACGTTCGAGTTTGGATTGCACGTCAGCTTCTAGTCGAGCCTTACCGGGACCGAGCAGGGGAATTGAGGGCGGGGCGGTGCATTCAAGGTTGAAATTATGCTGAACTGTCATCCCTGGCGTACACTCGGCCAACTCGTTTCACGCGGCTTTTGATTCGTTGCACAACTGCTGATAGTAATCTCGGCCGCGCTCGTATCCTTTGCGGAATGGCTCAGCCGCATTCATGCCCGGATACTGGCGTTCGATGTCTTCGATCTTGCTATCCATCTCGGCCAGAACCTGGTCGTACTCCTTGCAGCGGGTACGAGCGTGCAGGGCCGCTTCGAAACCGAGGCGGTAGAACTTTTCATCGTTGCCGAAGTTGCGGCTATGGCTGGAATAATGCTCTTCTTCAGCGCTGCGCAGGCCAACCCACCACTGTTCGCGGGCGGCGTCCACCGACTCGGCACCTTCGGCCTTGAACAGTTCGCGGAAGCGCACGGCCTCCGATTCATCCCTGGCCATGGCAATCACCACGCTGCGGCCTTTACGCAGAGCGTCTTCGTAGACGAAGATCTCGTCCTCGGGCAAGCCTTCGGTCATAAAGTTCTCGGACCTGCCGCCAGCCACGGCGCCTACCATGGCTCCTGCAGCCCCCAGCACAGCTCCGCCTAACAGACCTATGGCGGTAATCGGGCCGACGCCGGGAACCAGCGCGGCGACCAGAAGCGAACCTCCCGACAAACCGGCAGCGCCGCCGACCAGAGCGCCGATGGCCTCGCCCATGCCGGGTTGTTCGGTGGAGGCGGTTGGAACGGCTTCGATGTGACGGCCGGTGCCCGCCGTGGAAGGAGTCAAAAGGGTGAGGCGATCTTCCGGCAATGCAAGTTCGCAAAACTGGGCGAGAGCGCGCTCGGCATCCGAAGCGGAACGGAACACTCCTGTGACAGCTTTCATGAGGAGACTCCTTTCGGTATTCTCCGCCTGAGATGACTGCGCGGGAACAAAGGTTTCAAAGTTTTGGGCGCAGCTTTTGGGTCTCGACCGGAGTGACGCTATCAGGTGTTGGTGCTGATTGAGCGCGACCTTTTTCGGCGCGCTCGTGCTAGCCGTTAGTGTCAATGATTGAAATCAGCGTTTACACTCACTGGCCTGTCGCGCCAACTCGTCTCCAACGATGATCCGTGTAGAATGTTGCTATGGCTTTTCGCGCACAGGGAGGTGCCAATGCCGGCAAGCGTGGCCGGACACCTCCTCCGGAAGAGACTTTCGAAGAAGCCGAGTTTCTCAAAACCTTAGGGGAGAAGCAGAAGCAGGTCAGCGTCAAGTTGATGGACGGCGCGACCGTCACCGGCTGGATCGAGTATTACGACAAGAATATGGTGCGCCTGACCCGCGAAAACGCGCCCAATCTGTTCATTTTCAAACACGAAATCATGTACATCGCCGAGGGCGGCGGGAAGAAGAAGTAAACAAGCAGGTGCTAGGTCTTTGGTGTTAGGGCTTAGGTCGACACGGCACTCTGTTGGTACGAAACTTGTAAGCTCGAGACCCGGTACCTGAGACCTAAGACCTAGACACTGTGCCCAAAACTCCCAACGACAATTTCCTTCCCGCCATGTCGGCCATCGCACGCGAGGCGGGCGCTTTGCTGATGGATTTCTTTCATCAGCATCTCAAGATTGAATACAAGGGTGAAGCCGATTTGGTTACCGCGGCCGACCGTGCGGCGGAAAAACTGATTCGCCAGCGCATCACGCAACAATGGCCCGATCATGACGTGCTTGGCGAAGAGCAGGGATTGAACGATCAGGGAAGCGAATATCGCTGGTATGTCGATCCGCTCGATGGCACGACGAATTTTGCGCACGGATATCCGGTTTTCTGCGTGTCGCTGGGGTTGGAGCTGCGCAGTTCACCGCGTGCCGGCGAACGGATCGCGGGCGTGATCTATGATCCCACGCGGGACGAGTTATTTTCTGCGGAACGCGGCAAAGGCGCGCATTTGAATGGCGAAGCGATTCGCGTATCAAAAACCCGCAGTCTGCAAGAGAGTCTCGTCGCCACCGGCTTTCCCAGCCACAAGCGCCACAAAAATCCGAACATTTATTTTTATCATCAGATTACGCTTCACTCGCATGGCGTTCGGCGCGCAGGATCGGCAGCACTCGATTTGTGCAACGTGGCTTCGGGCCGCTTCGAGGGTTTCTGGGAATTCAATCTGAATCCCTGGGATACGGCGGCCGCCGTGTTGCTGGTGGAAGAAGCGGGCGGGAAAGTGTCGCGCTTCGATGGTTCGCCGTTTGAACTCAACAGCCGCGAGACCGTCGCTTCCAATGGTCTGATTCACGCCGAACTGCTGCATGAATTCGAGCAGATTTTTGCCGGCGAAGGTTTGGAAGCGCTGCCTGATCCTCGCGAGTACAAAAGCTAAAACCTTCGCGCCTTCAGTTTGCTCTGTGGTAAAAAGCTTAACCATGGTATGCAGAGGTTCTCTCATGAAAGCGAAAGTGCTTGCGACTTGGACTTGTAGCATTGCGCTCTCAACGCTCGCTTTTACCGGGTCAGTGAAAGCTGCCACGCCGCCCACTACGCCCGACGCGGCATACGTGCAGTCGTTCGAGAAGTGGAAAGCCGATGAGATCGCGGATCTGAAAGAAAACTGGCTGCCGCTCGCCGGGCTGCACTGGTTGAAGCCTGGCGCAAATGCTTTCGGCGCGGCCACAGATAACGCAATCGTCTTTCCCAAAGGCCCAGCTCATGCCGGCGAATTCGATTTGCAGGGCAAAGAGGTAAGCACCAAGCTGCTTCCCGAGAGCCTTGCGACGATCTCCGGAAAGACGATCGGGCAAAAAAGTGTCACCATTGCGAAGTTAGACCCAGACGTTTCCGGCCATCCCACGGTGATCGAAATGGGTAGCCTGCGCTTTTATGTGATCGTCCGCGGAGAACGCATAGGGATTCGCCTGAAGGACATGCAGAGCCCGTCTATCGCCAAGTTCAAAGGACTGACCTTCTATCCACTCGACCTGAATTATCGCGTCACTGCAACTTGGGAACCTGCAAATGGCAAGCAGACCATCGATGTTCCCAACGTTCTCGGAGATGTCACGCCGGTGCCGGTGGCAGGAACGGTCGTCTTCGAGATCAACGGCCAGCGGCAGAGGCTCACGGCGCTGGGCGGGGATCCGTCGAAGGGGTTGTCTTTTGTGTTTAACGATCTGACGGCGAAAACTAATACCTACCCCGGCGGGCGCTTCCTGGATACCGATCCAGTTGCGAACGGAACCGTAATTCTGGACTTCAACCGGGCCTACAATCCTCCCTGCGCGGTCACGCCCTACGCGACGTGTCCGCTTGCGCCCAAGGAAAATCGCCTCACCGTAGCGATTCCGGCGGGAGAGAAATTCGACAAGGCGGCGCATGGGCATCACTGAGCCTTTTCCCTGCAATTTGCCGTCGCGTTACAATAATTAGGGGAAAGCGCGTTCATTCCGGCCTTTCCGAGCATCTCAATCAGCGGGTACAACGTGATCAACTCCCTTCTACAAACTAAAATCGACAAACGTCCTGACCGCGTCCGATTACAAGGACGCATTTTTTTTCTTACCGAAGATCCCGATCTCATCAAACGCCAGCTTGCCGGCGAAGACTTGCCCTGGGATACGAAAAATCCGACAAACAATCCCAAGCTGCGCGATGACATTTCGACCGACGAGATCACGCCCGCGCATTACTGTTTTTACTTCGACGAGACGCTGGGCGAGATTCCATATCTTGGGTTGAAGTGCGGCGGGGTCACTCCGATTGGCCGCGGGGATGTGAAGCGTGGCGGCTTCGTGGCTGCGGTAAGCGGCAAGCGGCGCGGCAAGGGATCGAGCCGCGAGCAGTCGCCTTATGCCGAAATGTGCGCCGGAATCAGGCTGGTGATCGCTGAAAACATCGAACGCATTTACAAGCAGAATTGCCAGAATCTGGGCGTGCTTACCTCTACTGATTTCTCGCTGATCGACAAAATTCGTGCCGGCCAGGAGATTCCGCTAAGTGAGTTCACGAGGGGAGAAGATGAGATCACGCGCCAGGTGATCGAATATGGCGGACTGTTTCCTTTTAACGTTGCCCGCATGCAGAAAAAGGTTTTTCTGCCGGCGGTCGCAAGCGAGGGCGAGTCGCCCGCTCCCACCCGAGTTGGTTCCACACGCCCAATGACCATCGCCGAGAAAATCTTCGCCCGGCACATGATCAATGAGAAAGGCGAAGCCGGCGTCGCCTCCGTGAAACCAGGCGATAGTGGCTTTGCCCGGGCTGACCTGCGCTTCAGTCACGAATACGTCACGCCCATGGCTGCTATCTTCTTCGAGCGTTACGTCGGCAAAGACGCCCAGGTGAATGACCCTTCGAGCATTATTTTCTTTCGCGACCACCTCACGTTTCTTGATGAAGTCATCTCCGAAGAAAAGAAAAAACTCGGCCTGCTCGACCTGGCGACGCAACTCAAGCTTAAGCAGCAGGATTTCGCTGCTAAGCAGGGAATTAAGCTGCATGGAGAACTTAAAGATCGAAAAGGCTCAGAAGGAATCTGCCACTCGATCGTGCTCGAAAGCTACGCGCTACCCGGCCAGCTCAATATTGGCTCCGATTCGCACACGCCGCACGTAGGCGCCATTGGCTGCGTTGCGTTCGGTATCGGAACCACCGATGTGTTCAACGGATGGATCACGAAGGATGTTCGTGTCAAAGTGCCCGAGTCGGTGCGCATCGTGATTCGCGGTAAAAAACATGAGAACGTCACCGCGAAAGACTTCATCCTCAAAATTCTGAGCCTTGATTACGTACGAAGCGGAAAGGCGCTTGCCAAAGTGATGGAGTATGCAGGCGAAGCAATCGAGGAACTCAGCGTCGACGAGCGCGCCACTATGACCAACATGGCCGCGGAAATCGGCGGCTTTACCGGCATCGTTGCACCGGACAAAAAGGCTGTCGATTTTCTGGTAGAGCGCCGCGGCATGGATCGTGCGAAAGCAGCAGCGATGATCGAAGGTTTATACAGCGACCCCGGAGCGAAGTACGCGCATGTCATCGAACTCGATGCGGCCGAGATTACGCCCATGGTTGCCACTCCCGGCGACCCCGGAAACGGCAAATACGTTCGGGAACTGAACACGCCTGTGCCGGTCGAGATAGCCTACGGGGGCACCTGTACGGCTGGCAAGAACGAAGACATGGACATGTATGCAGCGGTGCTGGCTGCTGCGCTCAAGCAGGGCAAGCGCGTAGCTGATTCGGTGAAGTTCTACATTCAGTTCGGGTCGCAGGAGACGCGAGATTATTGTTTGCGTAAAGGGTATCTGGAGACTTTCCAGAAGGCCGGAGCGCACGTGATCGAGCCGAGTTGCGGCGCATGCATCAACGCGGGACCCGGAGTTTCTACGCGTCCGGACCAGGTTGTGATCAGTGCGCAGAACCGGAATTTTCCCGGGCGCAGCGGTCCGGGACAGATGTACCTCGCCTCGCCATTCACGGTGGCCGCAAGCGCAGTGGCTGGTTACATCGTCGAGTACGAGCCTAGCGAAACAAAAGAGTTGGTTGGTGCGTAAAGGCGTCCGCAGAAAACTTCTAGCGTTTCGCAGCCCATACGCAACAGTCCTATCGCCGACTACGTCACCAAAACCTGATCGAGCAATTGCCCAACCGCCCGTTTCGCTTCCAAAATCGAATAGCGATGGTCCATTGCTCCTGCCAGGTCCGTATTGGCGAATGCGATTCGCCCAAATGGCGCTCGGCGCAGAATCTTGCGCGGGGCAGGTTCGCCATTGCGCCCAAAGAAAAATCCCGGTTGCGGACTCAGATACGCGTGTCCCCAGCGGTTCAAGATGATCCCGGCAATGTCCCTCTGCGCATTGAAACCGGCGCCGGCAAACATATCGGTGAACTGCTCGCGAATTTGTTTTTCGTAGTCCTTGAATGAGGTTCCGATCAGCTCTCCGCGGCCGCGATTTCCTTGCTCTTCGGTCGAGTATCCGGGATACGAATAAAGAACTTTCAAGCTGAGAACAATCGGCGAGTCGGGGCCGATCATTGAATCTTCCAATCCAGTCAGGGCGAGCTTGCAAACCTCCATGTAGTTGCCGAAGCCTTCAAACCAGCGACATCCGCTCATTCCCATCTGGTACAAGAATTGCCAATTCCTCACAGCCACGTTGGCCATCATGCAAGGAGAACGATAGAACTGCGAATACGCCGCGCGATGAGTTTCGGGAAGGTCTCTCACAATGTGCTTCGTCGTCCAGCATCCGCCTGCCATCACAACAGAACGCGCCTTCACGCGAAACAGCTTGCCTTTATTCAGATATACGACGCTGACCGAATTTGCTTTGCTCGCGTCGCCATCATGCTGAATGTTGATTACGGTTGACGACAAACGAACTCGCGCTAAAGCTCCCGGTTGATCAAGAGCAGAGAAGTTCACCAGATTGCGGCAAACGGCTTCAACGCTATGCAGGCCATCGATTGTGTCGGGAATAAGGCTCTTCAACATCAGGCGGGCAATCGTCGCGTTGCCGCCGGGAAACATCTGATCGGAACCGCCATCTTCTTCCGGCAAAGGATGCAGCATCTCAAATGCGTAATCCGCGTATGCGGACAAAGCATCCGGGCCGAGTCCTGAGCCGCCACCTTCGACCGGCGAGAGAAAAGTGCGAACCGTTTCGCGGCTCAGGCCGAAGCGTTCGATATAGTGTTGTTCGAGCGTGATCGAATCGAGATAGCGCGAGACCGCATCGCCCTCCGCCTTAGGACGCTCGAATTTTGTCTTTTCGGTTGTGTCTCCCTTCAACCAGCGCAGCCATTCGGTTCGGGTCGCATCCGATACCGGTGCGCCCTGCAGATTTTTTCCGATGGGGTCGATCAACCACATGCCTGGCTTCTGCCCAAACTTAGTCCCAAACCAGAAGCCGTACCGCCCGTGCTCCAAGCCGACTGCCTGATAGGGAGTGGTGGAGAGAGGAAATTCCGGTTGCGGGCCGGCCCATTTTTGATACGTCAGCTTTGGAGTTTTCAATCCGATCGAATCATAGAAGCCCGCCAGGAAGCTGTGCGGATATTGAATTTGATAAATAGCTGAGCCTTGATGCGCGATCATTCGCCTGCCGTCGACAAGAAACTCGTTCTGCTTGGCTTCGCCACCAAAAATGGGATGGTTCTCAAGAATCAGGCACTTCATGCCGCTCCCGGCTTGCCGTTGAAAAAATAGAGCGGCAGCAAGTCCGCTGATTCCGCCGCCGACAATTACGCAATCGTAGGTCTCGCTGGTATCGACAATGTCTTTCGGAAGCGGCTCATAAACACGATCGCGGATAGTATGACCGGCCATGAGAACATCCCAGGTGTTACCGTTCGAGTTGCTGTATTCCCCCACGCCGCCATAGCCCGTGAAATTGTCTGATTGGGCGAGCAGTTCTGCGGGAGTTAATCCACCGAGCAGTGCCGCCCCGGAAGCCAATAATGTAGTTCCGAGGAAGTCGCGGCGAGTGATGGACGCGTCTATTCCCAGAGCTGCATCGCCCGATGTGCGAGATTTATTCATCCCTGAAGCTCTCTCCCTCATGTATGAAATTGCGATCGTGCGGAATTGCGATTCGATCTCTATGTGGCCGACTCGATCGAATACGAACAGTTCCTACGATCGCTCAAGGTAACTTCTTACAATTCTGGCGCACGCTTCGACAAAATCCCGCTCCGGCTCGGGGAACGTGTTGGTGAAATAGCTTTCGATATCGAGTTCAGCGGCGAGCTTGCCCCGGAGTACAATCGGGACGACGATTTCGCATTTCACCAGCGGGGAGCCGGCGAGGTAACGTGGATCTTTCAAGACATCGTCTACTACTACGGTTTGGCCGCTCCTGGCGGCAGCCCCGCAGAGGCCTTGATTAAGGGGTATGCGCGCGTTCGGCGTAAAGCTGCCTGCGAAGGGCCCAATCAGCAGGACATCAGAATTCGCGGGGTCCACCAGATAAAAGCCCACCCAGTTGTAACGCGTCATGTTTTCGTGCAGACGCGTGGCAATGCCCTCCATCAGAGCCTCGCTCGTGGGCACGGTTTTGGCGAAGTCCTCAAGTTGGGCGAGAAGGTCGGGATGCGAAAGTGTCATAAGCGGCGCGCTGCGACCGGGTGGCCTTACTTCTTGAGAATTGGATTATATCCATCGTTGATGAGCCGGGCGCGCATGCCTTCCGCCTCCTTGATATCGCCGAAGGGGCCCATCTGCACGCGAAATAGATTGTCACTGGAAGAATTTGCGGCGACGAATGCGGGATATTGTTTCTGTTTCAATGCATCCACCAGCGCTTGCGCATCTTCTTGTTTGCTGACGGCAGCAATCTGCACAAAATAACCGGCGGCAGGAATCGCGGCCATTGGATCGGGAGGATTGGTGTTCTCCGAGGATGCAGATTGGGCGCCCGCACTGGATGCGGGTGCCGCGGAAGCCGCAGGGATGGATTGAGTCGGCGAGGCTGGAGGCACCGACACAGCATCAGTCGCCGGCGTCAATTGAGCATTCGCGTCTTTCTGCTCCACGGCTTTATAAAAAGTCATCGGCTGTGCCGGCGAAGATGTCGAACTAGCTGGCTTCGAAGCGCTGGCCGGGGCCTGCGCCGGGATCGCAGCGCTAGCAGGCATTCCGGTGTCCGATTTGCGCCCTAGAGTGTAACCGAGCGCGAAGAAGACCGCGCAGATCATTACCAGGCCAAAGAACAGGCCCAGCAATTTCGTCGTACCTAGCGTTATTTCGGTGTCTTGTGAGGACTCCATGGCCAGTATGTACCTCAGGTTTTATAGCCAAACTTCACCGCAAAATCTCTTCCCATGCCAGCCTGTTACTCGCATCAATCAACCTACGCGGACTTCGTAGTCGGAACGGGCGCTGTACCATTACCATCTTTGCCCAGCATCTTCTGCAAGCCGGAGAAAAAATCTACCGGCACAGGGAAGATCACCGTCGTATTTTTCTCGACACCAATCTCCGTCAAAGTTTGCAGATAGCGCAGTTGCACGCTGACCGGTTCAGTGGCCAGCAGGTGCGCCGCGTCCACCAGCCGCTGCGCCGCGGAAAACTCGCCCTCTGCGTGGATGATCTTGGAACGCTTTTCGCGCTCTGCTTCCGCCTGCTTCGCCATGGCGCGCAGCATGGATTCCGGCATGTCCACCTGTTTCACTTCGACGTTCGTTACTTTCACGCCCCAAGGTGAGGTGTGCTGGTCGAGAATGCTTTGCAGGCGAAGATTGATCTTTTCGCGGTGGGCCAGAAGTTCATCCAGTTCCTGCTCGCCCAGCACCGAGCGCAAGGTCGTCTGCGCAAACTGCGAGGTCTGATACACGTAATTGGAAACCTCAACCACGGCTTTACTGGGGTCGATCACGCGAAGGAAAATCACGGCATTCACTTTGAGGGTAACGTTGTCGCGCGTGATGATGTCTTGCGGTGGAACTTCGAGCGCTTCCTGCCGCAGCGAGACTCGCACCATGCGATCGACCGGGGCAAACACCAGGATCACTCCGGGACCTTTCGCCGTCGATAACAGGCGGCCCAGCCGAAAAATCACACCCCGCTCGTATTCGGCGAGAATTTTGATGGAGCTCAGCAGGTAGAGCAAGATGATGATGACTGCGATGCTTGTAAAGCCAAATTCAAAAGGTAGCATATCGGACTCACTCTTCTGCCGCGATTGACTCTTCCGGCTTATGACGCTCTGTGCTTCTGAGGCGGATTGTAACGCAACCCGCGTGCCATGACGCGGAATTCGCATCCGCTGTCATTGCTTGCGCTGGTGCGTCGGACTCTGGTGCGTCGGACTAATGAACGGCTGGCGTAGGCGAGATTCTCGGCACGGTAAGCGGTTCAACTCGAATGGTCAAGCCGTCAACCCGGGTCACCACTACCGTCTGCCCGGCAGAAACGTCAGAGGAGGAAACTGCGTCCCAAATCTCGCCATGAACAAATACTTTGCCGCGGGGAGATAGAGCACTTTGCGCAATTCCGGTCTCTCCGATGAGCCCTTGGGATCCGGAGACGAGCTTATTGCGGCGTGCTTTGAGTGCGATGCTCATGAGAAAAGCCGTGATTACGCCAAGCGGTATGCTGACTGCCAGCGCAGTCATCAGGTGTACACGCATTTGTGGGATCGGCGCATCAACCAGAAGTAAGCCGCCTAGGGTGAGGAGGACAATGCCGCCAATGGTCAGCACTCCGTGTGTGGCGAACTTAGCCTCGGCGGCGAACAGGGCGAATGCACCTAAAATTAGTACTAATGCCGCGAATCGCGTGGGCAGCAAATTGAGAGCGAAGGCCGCAACCAGGATGAAGACCACACCCACCGTTCCGGGCACCACTGCGCCGGGATGATTGAACTCAGCATAGAGCGCAAGCGCACCGATTGCGAGCAGGATAAAAGCAATGTTCGGATCCATCAGATAGTTCAGGATCTGTTCTTTCAGGGTCATGCCGAAAGGCACCACGCGTTGCCCGGTGAGATCTAACGTGACCTCCTGCCCGTTGAACCGCTTAAAGGGTTTGCCTTTCAACTGTTCGAAAAGGTTCGCCTGGCTGGATGCAACATAGTCGATTAAATGCTGCGAAAGAGCCTCCTGATCGGTGAACGATTTCGATTGCCGCACCGTGCTTTCCGCTACCTCCACATTGCGGCCCCGGCGCGCGGCTACCGAACGCATGAGCGCGGCCGCGTCATTTTCAATTTTTTCCTTCATCACGTCATCCATGTTTCCTCCCCCGAGGATGACGGGATGCGCAGCTCCGGTATTCGTTCCGGGTGCCATGGCAGCGACGTCCGCCGATTCAAGAATGAAAAATCCGGCCGAAGCTGCACGGCTTCCGCTGGGCGCCACATAAATGATTACCGGAACGGACGAGTTGGTAATTTTCTCGATGATTTCTCGAGTCGAGTCGACCAGGCCTCCGGGTGTGTTGATTTGAATCAATAATGCCTGATCATTTCGGCGCGTGGCTTCTGAGACGGCGCGCGCAATGTATTCTTCGCTGATCGGCTGGATCGTGTCGTCCACAACAATCTTCAGCACTTCCGCAGAAGAAACACTCGGGAGCAAAAGCGCCGCCAATATCCCGAGGATAAGTCGCGAGATTATGCTTTTCATGATCCCCCGATGGCCTTCAACAATATTGTCACCCTATTTTGCGCGTGGCGGCAGATATTTCTTGCTTGGCACTTTCGTCCGTGGAGCGGGCGAGATGTAAACCCTTCCAACCGGGAAGAGTCGTGCTGCCGGTAATCAGGCGAGCCCCGCGCTCATAAGTGATGTATGACGATGCCCACTGAATTAGAACCAGCACACGGTTGCGAAAGCCGATCAAGAAGAAAATATGGACGAAAAGCCAGGTCAGCCATGCGATGTATCCCGAGATGTGAAGTTTCCCGATCTCCGCAACGGCGGCCGCGCGTCCAATAGTGGCAAGGCTGCCTTTGTCGTGATAATGGAATGGCTGGCGGGAAGGTCGTGAAGGCAGGCTTATCGCCCGGCCTGCTTCTTCATTTTGCTGGGCGATTTCGTGGCGGATAAGCTTCGCCACATACCGCCCTTCCTGAATTGCCACTTGGGCAACGCCCGGCAGCAACTTTCCGGCAGTATCCTTCAGCACGGCGAGATCGCCGATTACAAAAACTTCCGGGCGGTTCGGAACGCTCAGATCGGGATTGACCAACACGCGTCCGGCGCGATCTACGGGCAAGCCAAGCTTTTTTCCTAGAGGCGAAGCCGAAACGCCCGCGGCCCATAAAATCACCGCTGCTTCCATTCGCATTTTGCCGATGTAGATTGCCCCTGGCTCGATCTTCGAGACCATGGCCGAGGTCAGCACATCTACGCCCAGCCGGCGCAATTGTTCAAGCGCGCTACGGGAAAGATCCGGCGGATACGAGGGCAGCACGTTCGGGCCGCCTTCGATCAGATGAATGCGGGCACGGGCAGGATCAATGGCTCGAAATTCGCCGGCAAGCGAGTGGCGGCAGATTTCTGCGAGAGTTCCGGCGAGCTCTACACCGGTGGGGCCTGCGCCCACCACGACGAAATTCAGTGGATCGAAATGTTCCCCGGCCGAAGCCTGGCGTTCGGCCAATTCGAAAGCCAGCAGCACGCGCCGGCGAATCTCCAGCGCGTCTTCAATTGTCTTAAGTCCGGGTGCAAGCGCTTCCCACTCATCATGGCCGAAATACGCGTGGCTGGCGCCTGCCGCCACGATCAGGAAATCGTAGGGAACTTCGAGATCGGCAGTCTTTACCACGCGGCGCTCGAGGTCGACCCCTGTAACTTCAGCCATGAGAACTTCAACGTTCTTGTGCCGGCCCAGAATCGAGCGAATCGGTGCGGCAATTTCGCCAGGCGAAAGACCGGCCGTGGCGACCTGATAGAGCAGCGGCTGAAATGTGTGATGATTTCTGCGATCTATGACAGTGATCTGCGCAGCGGCGCCGGCCAGCGATTCGGCTGCGTTCAGCCCACCGAAGCCCGCTCCTACGATCACCACGCGATTGTCGCCGTTATGTGCAGCCTTGCCGTTCATAGGTCCACTCTATAAGATTCACCCCGATGGCAAGGGATTCCAGAAGCGCTTCGGCAATCGCCTCGACTGCTTCCTCCTCGCATTCTTCGTTGATGCGGTGGATTCTGCCTTCGGCCGGCGACTTGTTTTTCCTGGCGTTGTTTTGTCTGTTCATATTTACCAACCTGTCTTCGCGCTTGCTGGGCGACGCTGGAATCGGCTGGCATATTCGCACCGGGCAACTGATTCTCTCGAACCACAGGATTCCCCATTTCGATCCTTTTTCATCCAGCATGAATGGCCATCCCTGGTTTGCCTGGGAATGGCTTTACGACGTAATCGTCGGTGCGTTGGCGACGGCGACCGGATTGAATGGCGTGGTGGTTTTCACTGTTTTCATTGTTGCTCTGACTTTCTGGCTGGCGTTTCGTTGGCTCTTGCATCATGCGACCAACGTACTGCTGGCGCTGACTCTGGTGCTGCTGGCTATGTGCGCGTCGATGATTCATTTTTTCGCGCGCCCCCATGTGCTGAGCTGGCTGTTGACCTTCGTATGGTTTTCGATTTTGGATTCATCGGATAGGAATTGCGTTGCCGCCTCGCCGAAATATGAAGCTTACGCGGGTAAAAACTCAAGCCAAACATATCTGTGGCTGCTTCCGTTGACAATGTTGTTGTGGGTCAACCTGCACGGCGGCTTTCTGATTGGCTTTGTGCTTTTGGCAATTTATTGGGTGAGCGCGCTCTGGGATTCGATGAGAGCCGGACAGGACGCATTTGATCATCTGCTCGTGAGAATGCAGGCCGGCCGCCGAGTCAGAAAGTTGACTTTAGTGGGCACGGTGAGCGCGGCAGTGACGCTAATAAACCCCTATGGCTTGCGGCTCTACTCGCACATCTATGGATATCTTTCGAATCGTTTCCTGATGGATCACATTGACGAATTTCAATCTCCAAATTTCCACTATGTCGCGCAGAAATGTTTCGCTGGATTGCTGCTGGTGACGCTCGTGGCTTTAGCAGCCGGCAGCCTTGAAATCAGTAAAGTTAGCGTGAGCCGTACCCTCATCGTGCTTTTCGCTGTTTATTCAGCTTTGTATGCGTCCCGGAATATTCCAATCGCGTCGTTGTTGTTGATTCTCGTGTTCGGACCAGGATTATCGGAGGAAATAGGACGGCTATCAAATTTGTACTGTGCACGTCGGCAGAGTTTCAAACTTGCAGCGTTCTTCCAACGAATGCAAACCATGGAATCGAGTTTGCGAGGGCATCTTTGGCCGATTGCAGCCGTCGCACTGGCGTGCTGGATTCTGGCGCACGACGGCAAATTGGACGCCAGCAGGGCAATCGACGCACAGTTCAGCAGCAAGCGCTTTCCGGTCGTAGCGGTGAATTACATCGAGACAGAGAACCTAAAAGGACCATTTTTCTCTCCTGATTATTGGGGCGGATATTTGATTTACCGTCTTTATCCGCGAGCAAAGGTTGTCATCGACGACCGCCACGATTTCTATGGGGAATCTTTCTTGCGCTCCTATTTGAAAATGATTCACCTCGAACCTGGCTGGGAACAATTTCTTCAGCAACATCCCGCAAATTGCCTGGTGGTTCCGAGAAACTCGGCACTGGCTAATATCCTCGCGGAGGGCGGCACGTGGCGTTCGATTTACCAGGACAACCTCGCGATTGTGTTCGTGCCGGTAAATCGCGAATAGCCTTTCCACGCTGCAATGAAATCAATTCTTCGGGCATCCTGAGCAAAAGATTATAGTTCGCGTAAGCGAGCGTGAATCGCGATCGAAAAATGGGGACAGCAATCCGCCGCATATATACCCTCCCGTTGTCGCCTGATAGACTTTGTGCGTGCACCGCCTCACCAATCTGGAATGCACGCGCTGCGGCGAGCATTACTCCGCCGATCGCCCACAAACCGTTTGCCCAAAAGACGGAGGCGTTCTCTACGCGCGTTACGATCTGACCAGCATCAAGAAAACTTTTTCGCCCGCATCCTTGTTGCCGCTCGCACCCAACATGTGGCGATATTCTGCGGTCCTTCCCGAAGCCGCTCCAGTTACGCTCGGCGAAGGTTTCACGCCCATGCTGTCCAGTCGCGAGTTTCCCAATGTGTTCATTAAAGATGAGGGCTTAAATCCCACCGGCTCTTTCAAGGCTCGCGGGCTCTCCGCGGCCGTTACCATGGCCCGCCATTTCGGATTGAAAAAGCTGGCCATCCCTTCTGCTGGTAACGCCGCCAGTGCGCTCGCCGCATACGCGGCCGCAGCGAATATAGAAGCTCACATTTTCATGCCGAAAGACGTGCCGATCGCCAACCGCGTCGAATGCAATTATTACGGCGCACATGTCACGCTAGTCGATGGACTCATCTCCGATTGTGCAAAGAAAGTTGCGGAGCTGAAAGACCAGCCGCAGTGGTCGAAAGAAGGATGGTTCGATGTTTCCACGACGAAAGAGCCCTATCGCGTGGAAGGCAAGAAAACCATGGGCTACGAAGTTGCCGAGCAGTTGGCATGGAAACTTCCACAGGGCATCATCTATCCCACGGGCGGAGGCGTCGGCTTGCTTGGCATGTGGAAAGCTTTCGACGAGATGGAGGAACTGGGCTTCATCGGTTCCGAGCGGCCGAACATGATCAGCGTGCAAGCCGCCGGCTGCGCGCCCATCGTGAAAGCCTGGGACGAAGGCCGCACCAATGTGGAAATGTGGACGAACGCTTTTACGCTGGCTTCCGGCCTGCGCGTGCCGAAACCATATGGAGATTATTTAATTCTCGATATTCTGAAAAAAAGTGGAGGTCTCGCCATCGCGGCCACGGATGCGGAGATTCTCGACGCTGCTAGGCATTGGGCGAAGGTCGAGGGAATGTTCGCCGCGCCCGAAGGCGCTGCATCACTAGTTGCGTATCAGAAACTGCTGGCTAGCGAATTCTTTACGCCAGAAGATACTGTCGTCCTGTTCAACACTGGCTCGGGATTGAAATATCTGGATGTGCTGGATACGAATGATGTGGAGCGAGTACCAGCGCCCGCGTCACGGGCGATTGCCGGGATCATTGGGCCGTACTGAGTGCGCGTTAAACAAGAATCCTATTCTTGTAATCCCGTTGCGCCTGGGCAATATTCTCTGGCCTTCCCAGATCGCGCCAGTAATATTCATCGGCAGGAAAGGCGAGAATGTTTTCTCCCTGCGAACACAACCGCAGATAAGTTGAAATGATTGAGAACACGCCGTCCTCGGTCATCTTCTCAAAAATGCGAGGCGAAATGACATGGATGCCGGAAAATGCCAGCGCATGCGTCTGCGCACATGGCCGTACCAGTTCGCTTTCACCGTGGCGTCCAGCACGTCTGCCACAAAGCTGCCCTTTCTCATCAAATAGCAGATAGCGCGAAGTCTCCCGCTGCTGCACCGCCAATGTAGCCAGGACGTTATGCTCACGATGAAACTGCACCATCCGCCGCAAATCAATCGTGCTGATCACATCGGCATTGTGCAGGACGAAAGGCTCATCGTTTTCGGTAGACTTCTCCCGGAAGAACCATGCTGCTTTTTTCAACCCTCCGCCCGTGTCGAGTAGCGTTTCTTCACGCGAAAGCTCAACCCGCATTCCAAAACTATTGTGCGCCTTCAAATAATCAATCACCATATCCGCGAAATGGTGAACATTGATAATCACCTCTTCGATCCCAAAATCACGCAGCCGCGAAAGCGTAATTTCGAGCAGGGTTCGTCCATCGACTTCTACCAGCGCTTTCGGACGGTCGTTGGTGAGCGGACGCAAGCGTGTTCCCACGCCGGCCGCAAGTATCATGGCCTTCATTGGTCAGCGCTTTCGGAGAGCAGATTTTCCAACTCGCGATGCCTGAGCACCACCTCTACTCCATTTCTACTGCGCAATCGTTTCGCGAGTTGTTCCGCCAGATACACGGATCGATGCTGGCCGCCAGTACAGCCGAACGAAACCGTCAAACTCTTGAATCCACGCTGCTGGTAATTTGCCACGCTGGCGTCTACCAGCGACATCACGCTCGCCAGAAACTGATGCACGCTCTCCTGCTGGTTGAGATAATCGATCACCGGCGCATCTTTTCCGGTGAGCGCCTTGAATCGCTCTTCGCGTCCGGGATTCGGCAGGCTGCGGCCGTCGAAAACAAATCCTCCGCCGTGGCCGGTCTCATCTTTTGGCAAGCCGCGATGAAACGAAAAGCTCATAATCCGCACCGTCAGATGATCGGCTTCCTGGGCAAGGCCCCGCAATTTCTCCGAACCCAACATGCTGTTGAAAGCCGCCATCAGCGTAGGAAGTTCAATCGGCAATTTCACGTTATGTAGCAGCCAGCGCACATTCTTCAGCGCATAGGGCACGCTTTGCAGAAAATGGGATTTGCGCTCGTAGAAACCGCGAAATCCGTAGGCTCCCAGCGCCTGCAGAATTCGCACATAAACATAGGCGTAGTAATATTTGAGAAACGCTTCGCGATCGATCTTCGCGAACCTGCCAGTCTGCTCAATATAGAGATCAAGCAGTTCCTGTCGTAATTGCGGAGGCAAATCGGCCTTGGCATCGTAGAGCAGGGAAGCGATGTCATATTGCAGCGCGCCTTTGCGGCCACCCTGATAATCCAGAAAAAAGGGCTGCGTATCGCGCAGCATAACGTTGCGCGACTGGAAATCGCGGTAAAGGAAGTACTGAGAGTCGGCGCTCAGGAGAAAATTCGTCAGCCGGTCGAAATCGTCTTCCAGTGCCTGCTCGTTGAAGGCGATACCCGCAAGCCGGAGAAAGTAGTATTTAAAATAGTTCAGGTCCCAGGCGATGGATTGCCGGTCGAAGCTCGCTCGCGGATAGCAAACAGTGTAATCTAAATCGCGCCCAGCCTCGATTTGAAAATGCGGCAAGATGGCGACGACCTTGCGATATGCATCTGTAACCAGCGAAGCGATATTATCGCCGGTCCGATTCTTCGAGAGAAAATCGAAAAGCGTGACGTCCCCGAAATCTTCTTCGAGATACGCTCCCTGATCGAGGTCCTCGCCATAGATTTCCGGCACAGGAAGTCCGTGTCGCCGAAAATGCCGGGAAAACTCCAGAAAGGCGACGTTCTCTTCGCGAACCGCGTACAGAATACCGATGGCACTGACTTTCCCGGTCGATAGCCGGACGATTCTCCGCCCCGAGCCTCCCAGTTCACCCTGCAGCGGCTTTACGCGCGTCGGCGCAACCCGAAAATGCTGCTCAAAAAGTTTTTCGATAACATCCATGATCGTTTGCGAAATGGGAACAAGCCCTAAGATAGCATCGACCTTCACCCTCAATAGCCGCAAATTACCAACGATTGTGGATGCTTGATATTCGCTGCTGCCATACCTATGCTGAATTCAGCAACGAAAAATGACGGACCGCCTTTACTATCACGATTCCTTTCTGTACGAGTTCGACGCCGAAGTGCGCTCGGTGGTGAATGGTCCGCGCCCAGCGCTGATACTCGACCGGACCGCGTTTTATCCCACGAGTGGTGGACAGATTCACGATACCGGCCGGATCGTTCCGCTGGCCGCGGCTGACGAGGCGAAAGAATCCAGCTTCAACCAAACAGAAAACCTGCGTGTGACTGAAGTCGCCGAAAGCGAGAACGGCGAGGTTGTCCATTATCTTGAATCCCCGGTCAAGGATGTACAGTCAGGTACGCGCGTGCGTGCAGAGATTGACCGGGAGCGCCGCCGCGATCACATGCAGCAACATTCAGCCCAGCACGTGCTTTCGGCCGCGTTCGTGCGCCTCTTCAACATGCCCACGGTTTCTTTCCACATGGCGGATGATTATTGCTCGATCGATCTCGATAGTCCTTCGCTCACCAAGGAACAGGTCGAATCGGCCGAGCGCCTGGCGAATGAAGTCGTGCTCGAGAATCGCAGTGTGGCAATTCGCTTCGTCTCGCGCGACGAAGCCACGCAACTGGGCTTGCGCAAACTTCCACCTGCCGAGCGCGATCAGCTTCGTCTGATTGAAATCCATGAGTTCGATCTCACCGCCTGCGGCGGAACGCATGTCAGCGAGACAGGGCAAATCGGCGCCATCCTGTTGCGCAAAACCGAAAAAGCGCGCCAGGGATATCGCGTCGAGTTCGTCGCCGGCCTGCGTGCCGTCGCGACTGCCCGTCGCGACTTTTCCACGCTTACCGACTCCGCTGCACTTTTTTCCGCTGGCTTGTTGGATGTTCCGCTGCAGGTTAGGAAATCACTCGAAGAGATTCGATCTCTCCATAAACAAGCACAGCAACTGCAGGATGAACTTGCCGCGGCGCAAGCCGCAATGCTCTTTACCGAAGCCGCTGAGAAAAACGGCCGAAAGCTGATAGTCCGCACGCTCTCTGGTCAGGATCTCAGTTTCGCTAAGCTGCTCGCGCAAAAATTAACTCGACAATCGTCGGCCGTGGTCGCTCTGCTGGCAACTACATTTGCGCAACCGGCGCTGGTGTTCGCGCAATCTGCTGGACAGCCGTATGACATGGGAGCTCTGCTGAAGGAAGTTGTGGCCAAGCTTGGCGGACGCGGCGGAGGCAGCAAAGATCTCGCTCAAGGCGGTATCCCGAGTTCCGAAGGCGTAGCCGCGGCACTAGCGGCTGCCGCAGAAAAGATTAGGAACGAATCGTAAGATGGAAGCTTCTAGCGATCAACCCGAGCGAGCTACTTCGACGTTTCTATGAGCATCTTGCGCCGAGCTTAGTGCTCGTATCCGCCGCTTTCTAGACTCACCTTGCCGCGAAACATGCGATACACAATCGCGAAATAGGCGAGGGCGCACAGCATTCCGAAGGTCCACCACATCAGGCCTACGTGCAGTGTGTGCGGACCTGATAGCGCCTTATCGATGGTAATGTCATAGGTCGCGTCCGTCGTTGAGGGCAGCAGACGAGGATACAGTGCGATTGCCGCTCCGACGAGCATCACAGTCAGGTAAGCGCATGAGCAGGCAAACGCACTCCGATCGGCAAATTTGCGCGAGAAAAACGGCATCCCGAGCAGCGATAATAAAACGACCACAGGAACCGCGAACGTCAGCGGATAATCTCGATAATTAGTCAGGGTATCGTGACGCGCAATGATCGAAGCGGGCAAGCTGAGCATAGTCAACACGAAGACGGCGGCCCACAGTCGCAAAGAGAGTCTGCGAGCGCGTTCCTGCAAGTCACCTTCGGTTTTTACAACGAGATAAAGCGCGCCATGCAGCGCCAGCGCAACCAGAGCCACCACCCCGCCAATCACCGTGTACCAGTCGAGAATTCCGGGATGAGCGCCGACGCGCCAGTCGGTCCACAGCGGCAGGAAAAAATATCCATCACTCTGAAGCGGAACGCCGCGGATCACATTAGCCAGCGCCGCTCCGTAGAAAACGGCGAGCAGCGCACTCGAAATAAAAAAGACGCCGTCGAAGAAAGACCGCCAGAGGGCCGTGCCAATTTTCATTCGCAGTTCAATCGCGGCGCCACGCATGATGAGCAGCCACAGCACGATCATCAAGGCGAGATAGAATCCGCTGAAGGCAGACGCGTAGAGCAAGGGAAACGCGAAGTAGAGTGTCCCTCCTCCAGCCAAGAGCCAGACCTCGTTTCCATCCCATACCGGACCAATGCTGCGAATCGTGATTTGCCGCTCCGATTCGTTGTGGGCCACAAACATATGCAGAATGCCCACTCCTAGATCAAACCCATCAAGCACGACATACGCGACCAGCATTACGGCCACAATCCAGAACCAGATGAATCCCATGTTCACTCCTATGCCAAAACCATCGGTGCGGGTTCAGTTCCCGGAGACAACTGAGCGTCGCCCGGCCCATGTTCGATAATTCGGTAGACCAGCACGATAAAAAGAATGGAAAGGATGGAATACATTCCCATAAAGCCGAGCAGCGTAAACAAAGCGTTGCCCGCAGAAACATATTTCGAATACCCGGCGGGCACACGGATGAGCCCGTAAACAATCCAAGGTTGCCGGCCGATCTCCGCGGTCATCCAGCCGGCAGTGTTTGCGATGTACGGAAGCGGGAAGCTCAACAGCAGCGGCCAAAGCACCCATCGGGTATCGAAGAGCTTTCCACGCCACAAAAAGAAGGCGGCCACAACCATGATCAGAGCGAAGTAAGTTCCCAGTCCGGCCATGATGTGATAGCTGTAAAAAAGCAGCGGCATCGGCGATGGCCACTGATCGCGCGGGATTTTATCCAGGCCGGTTACCTCCGCCTTGGTTGTGCCGTAAATGAGGAAGCTCAACACATCGTTCACCGCAATCGGATTATCGATGCGTTGCGTCACTTCATCCGGCTGGCCGATCAGCACAATCGGAGCTCCGGTTTGAGAATTGAATAGACCTTCCATGGCAGCGACCGCGGCAGGCTGGTGTTTTGCCATGTAACGGCCGTGGAGATCTCCTGTGGGAAAGATCTGCACGATACAAGAGATCACACCGGCAATCACACCCACTTTTAGAAAAATCCTTCCGTGCTCGCTAAACCTATTCTCGAGAACATACAGCGCGCCCACCGAGCACATCACGAACGACCCCGTTATCACCGCACCAGACATGTTGTGCGCATACTGGAGCAGAGCCCAGGGATTGGTCAGAAGTCCCCAGAAGCTGGCAACTTCGTAACCGCCATTCGGCAAAACGCGGTATGCCACGGGGTGCTGCATCCAGGCATTCGTGACGATGATGAAGAATCCGGAAATCCAGGAGCCGACAAAAACAAGAAACGCTGCCGCCCAATGGCTCCAGGCCGACAAACGCTTTTCGCCGAAGAGAAACACTCCGAGGAACGCCGATTCCAGGAAGAATGAAAAAACTCCTTCCATGGCGAGGGGCTGGCCGATGACTCCGCCCGTGACCCGCGCAAATTGCGACCAGTTTGTGCCGAACTGAAATTCCATCGGGATTCCCGTCACCACCCCAAACAGGAAATTCACCGCAAAAATTCTTGCCCAGAAACGTGCGGCCTGGTTATAGCGTTCGTTTTTGCAGCGAATGGCAACAGTCTTGAGTGCCACGATAAGCAACGCCAAACCCATGGTGAGCTGCGGAAAGAGATAGTGAAATGTAATCGTGAAGGCGAAGTGAATGCGGTGCAGAAGCAGAGCGTCCATAGAAAATCCTATTGGCTCAAAATTTCTTTTCCTGAAAAGTCATCTCGTGAAGAATCCTGTTCTGAAGGTCGTCTTCTCTAACATCATGCCGGACCTTAAAGTTCCAGAGTCGCAGTTGTCGATTCCGAGTAGTCATGCGTGTGAAAGCTGAAGCCCAGCCGCTGAAAAACCTTCTCCATGGCCACGTTGTCGCGCAATATTTCGGCAGTAAGCCGGGTCAGCTTTTCCTGTCGTGCAATCTGAATATTCCGGCGCAGCAATTCCGAGCCCAGGCCCTGGTTCTGATACTGATCTGCTACCAGCACCGCAACCTCGGCTTCATTCTTGTTCCGTGACCGGTTCAGACGGCACACCCCAAGAATGCGGTGGTCGCCAGTCGCCACATCTTTGCAATCCGCTACCAGCACCATTTCCCGGTCATATCCGCCGAAGCAGATACGCAGCAGGCGATCGTGCTCCACGCGCCTTCGCAGGCTAAGCGTAGAAAAATAGCGCAAATACACAGTTCTCTCCGAGAGGGTTTCGTGAAACGTGACCATCTGCGGTTCGTCCTCGGGCCGGATCGGGCGAATGGTCACTTCGGTTCCGTTCCTCATTTTCGACTGCC
The DNA here is from genome assembly GCA_963766625.1 of uncultured Acidobacteriaceae bacterium. Classification (GTDB taxonomy): domain Bacteria; phylum Acidobacteriota; class Terriglobia; order Terriglobales; family Acidobacteriaceae; genus Sulfotelmatobacter. Next base: position 288,653 of record CAVYBF010000002.1, read on the forward strand.
AAACGTATTCCGAAGGATACGGCCGAATCGCCGGCTTCGGCAGTTGGTCGGCCGTGACCGATTGTTTGTGCAACACGATTCGGGCATCAAGCGCCAGCGAACCTTCCGGCGAAGCCAGCAACGGATTAACGTCAATCTCGGAGATCCAAGGCTGCTCAATAACCAGCTGGCTGAAGCGCACTAGTAAACTCTCCAGGGCAACCATGTCCACGCCCTTACGGCCCCGCACTCCTTTCAGCGCCCGGTAAATATGGGTCTGTTCCATCAAGCGCTGCGCCAGCGTCGTATTCAGAGGCGGAAGCGCCAGCGCCCGATCTTTGTAAACTTCGACGAGCTGTCCGCCCGAGCCGAACAGCAATACTGGGCCAAACTGCGGATCCACGCCGCTGCCCAGAATCAGTTCGTAACCCTCCCGCCGGATCATCGGTTGCACGGTTACACCCGCAAAGCGACCGCTTCCAGCCTTCTCCGTGACCGATTGCTCGATGGTTCGATAGGCGTTTCGCACCGCGGTTTCATCGTGTAAATTCAATTTCACGCCGCCAACGTCGCTCTTGTGTGAAATCACATCCGAAAATACCTTGAGCACTACGGGAAACCAGATCTCGTGAGCATGCCTGACCGCTTCTTCTTCGCTTAGCGCAATGCGCGTTTCAACCGTCGGAATACCGTAGAGCGATAGAAGGCGCTTGGAGTCGAATTCGTTCATCAGCGTTCGGCCTTTTCCGCGCGCGTCCTCGATAATCTGCTGAACTTGACTCCGCACCGCATCCTGCAGTTCCGGTCCCTCGGCTACGCTCGGCGTTTCATAGAGAGCTCGCAGATTGTAGGTATAGCGCCACATGTAAGTGAACGCGCGGGCCGCGGTGTCGGGAAAAGGGAAAGTTGGCACGCCCCCGTGGTTGAGAATGGTTTCGCCTTCCGCAGTGCTGGTTCCGCCCATCCAGCTCGCCAGCACGGGTTTGCCGGTCGAGTGAGCGTAGGCTTGCAGGCGCTTCGCAACTTCTGAGGGATCAGTCATACCCTGGGGCGCGAGAATCGCAAGTAACCCATCACTGTTGGGATCGCGGGATGCGATTTCCAGGGCTTTGCCATAGCGTTCCGAATCCGCGTCTCCGAGGATATCGATCGGATTGTTGTGGCTCCAATGTGCCGGCAGAAAAGCATTCAGCGCGCGCAAACTGTCTTCGGAAAGCACAGCCAGTTCGCCGCCATTTGCCACCAGCGCGTCGGTTGCCAGCACACCCGGGCCGCCGGCATTGGTCAAGACGGTTAGTCGGGGCCCTTTGGGCCGCGGCTGCTTACTCAGCACCTCAGCCATATAGAAAAGGTCGGCAAGATTCAGCACCCTCAGCACGCCCGAGCGCCGGAATGCCGCATCCAGCACTTCGTCGCTTCCGGTGAGCGCTCCGGTGTGCGAAGCGGCCGCGCGCGACGCAGCCTCCGACCGCCCCGCCTTGATCACGATAATTGGTTTGCTAAGGGCAATTTCGCGCGCGGCCGACAAAAACGATTGCGCATCGCCAACCGATTCCATGTAAATCAGAATGCTTTTTGTGCGGGGATCGTCTCCAAAGTGATAAATCAAATCGCCCCAGCCCACATCGAGCATCGAGCCGGTTGAAACAATGGAGCTGAAGCCGACATTTTCGCGGTAGCTCCAATCCAGGATGGCGGTCAGCAGCGCTCCGCTCTGGCTGAGAAACGCCACATTCCCAGCCTTGGGTGGTTCTTTCGCGAAGGTGGCATTCAAGCCAACACTGGGGTTCATGACACCCAGGCAATTGGGCCCGATCAAGCGCATCGAGCCGCGCTGCAACTGCTGTTGAATTTGGCGCTCGAGATCGCTACCTTGTTCTCCGCGTTCACGAAATCCGGCGGAAATCACTACGGCAGACTTAGCTCCCACATCCACGCACTCACCAATGAGAGCTGGAATGGTGGCCGCCGGTGTTGCCAGCACAACAAGGTCGACGGGTTCGGGTACGCTGGCAATGTTCTTGTATGCCGCAAGCCCAAGAACTTCAGCGTGCTGGGGGTTCACCGCGTATACTTTGCCTTTAAAAGACGGCGCAAGTAGGTTTTGCAGAACAGTGCGTCCCACGGTGCCAGGCCGGTCGGTGGCGCCAATCACCGCGACTGATTGGGGATCGAAAATGGCATCCAGGCCGTGCCTTTCCACGGCAAGAGCGGTTGCAGGATGTCCTTCCTCCGATAAACCGAGATTCGTGGAGTTCACAACTTTCTCCTGTTTTTTTTACTGCTTACTGCGAACACAAGGGCAGCATTTGCCGATTGCCGGAAGCTATGAGCTCCAAGATTGACCCTGTTTCTAAAGGGAGTCAACTCCCGATTCGTGGCGAGCAGGCTAAGGCCTTACCTGTGAGAGAAGATAAATCTCGGTTTAGTCTCAAACAAGCAAACTCCTGCCTGATGAGATGGTTTTGACGAGAGCCTGTCAGTTCAGGTCGCTGACCTATTCAACCCACTTATGCCTTCACCAAACTGGCGCCCCATCTTTGTCTCGGAAGGTGAAAGTGTCGGACCCACGCGTCACTTCGCGGGCAAAGATCGTTTCCTTGCCTTCAAACTGAACCTTAACGCCGAGCACCTCGATCTTGTCTCCCTTGTTGAACACAAGATCGAAACTCTTCACGAATTTTGTAGTGGCGAGATGAACCTCAATGGCGCTGCCATCGTCCAGTTTCAGCATTAGATGTGAGCCCAAACCGCCGCTCATCGGGCAAACCCGATCGACCACGTCGACCACGGTTCCCTTAAACGTTTTCTCTGCGGCCGGATCGTACTTGGGAACTGCGACGCTCGAGTTTGCTTTCTGGCTCGCAAGAGCCGACACGGTCCCCATCCATGCGATAGTCCCAATAATCAGAGCGATTGCGAACCATGACTTCATGGGCGCCTCCTTCGAGAGCAAGCCTCTACAACCAGATCGTCCTATAAAGAGTTTGTTCTGTCAGAGCTAATCACGCTGTGATGTGGATCACGCGCACCCGTGACGAAAGCCGGTCGAGGTTAGCTTTCCCGTTCGTGATAGCTGGAAAGGAAGGCTTCAGAATGCGTGCGTCTATTCTTCCGCGGAGTATTGCATCTCCATTTCGGAGTTGCCCCTGGTTGGATGGGCCAGCGCCGCGTTGCCGTATTCGAATCCTTTTTCGAAGGCCTGCAGGTTCAATTCGCGGAAGTGGGCTGGAACTGAATCCGCCACGGCCTTACGTACCGCGTCCGCTTCGAGCAGTTGAGTGAGAGCGGTAAAGAACCCGACCATCACGGAATTCTGCACCATTTTTTTGCCCAGACCTTCGGCGATGCGGGTTGCAGGAATGCTGTAAACCTTGATCTCTTTCTTTTTGTCCATATCGGAAACCCGCACCAGATCCTGCTCGATAATCAGCGTGCCGCCATCTCTGAGTTCGGGTCCGAACCGCGCGTAAGCTTCCTGCGACATCACCATCAGAATTTCTGGCTGCGTCACATAGGGATAAAGCACCGGCGAATCGGCGATGATGAGCTGTGCGCTGCACGCGCCGCCGCGCGCCTCCGGCCCAAAGTTTTGGGTGACGGTGGCGAAGCCGCGCTCGAAGATCGACGCCGCTTTTCCCAGCACCATGGCCGAGAGAATCACTCCCTGGCCGCCAAATCCTGCGATACGAATCTCGGTTAGCTGCATACCGTCTCCGTTGATTCTTCAAAAGAAGGTTCCACGAATCGCTGGCCGAGCGAATCCACGTATTGGGCTCGCATCATGGTTTGATAATCGGGGCGATCGCGGTCGACGAACTTGCCGACAACGATCTCTCCATTCATCGACAGTCCCACTTCGTTGGTCGGCGCGCCGTGCTGCACTTTGCTCTTCTCTTTGTAATACTTCATGGTGTCGAGTGCATCGCCCAGCTTGTTGCGCCTCTGATAAAGCGTAGGACAGGGCGAGATCACCTCGATGAACGAGAATCCTTTTTTCTGTAAAGCCTCGCCAATCGAGCGCGCCAGTTGCCGCACGTGAAATGTCGTCCAGCGCGCCACGTAGACGGCGCCGGCGGCTTCCACTAGATGCGGCAGATTAAACGAAGGCTCGAAGGTTCCGTATGGGTTGGTCGAAGTCGTTGAATGGGAGGGCGTGGTGTCTGAAGTTTGGCCGCCGGTCATGGCGTAAATCAGATTGTTTACGCAAATCACTTTCAGATCGATGTTGCGGCGTGCCGCGTGAATCAGGTGGTTGCCGCCAATCGCGGAAAGATCGCCGTCCCCCGAGTACACCACAACGTTGAGTTTGGGATTTGCCAACTTCAGCCCCGTAGCGAACGGAATCGCACGCCCATGTGTCGTGTGAAACGAATCCAGCTGAACATAACCGGCCACGCGTCCGGTGCAGCCGATGCCAGACACCAGCGCCAGCGATTGCAAGTCAACTTTCGATTCGATCAGTGCGCGCGCAAAACAATTCACAGTAGTTCCGATGCCGCAGCCCGGGCACCATATATGCGGCATACGGTCGCTGCGCAAAAAGGGTTCGACCGGATTTATCAGGTCCGTATTCAGATCGTCGCTCATCGGCTTGCCTCCAGGATTACCTTGAGGATGTCGTCAGGATTGTGGACTCCGCCGCCCGCGTGCGTCACGCAAAACGTCTTGGCCTCACCGTTAGCTGCACGTTGCACTTCCAGCGCCATCTGTCCAAGATTCAGTTCCGGTACGACGAAGGCCTTCACCTTGCGCGCCAATTCCCGAATCTTCTTTTCCGGAAATGGCCATGCCGTGATCAGGCGTAGCTTCCCGACACGCAACCCTCGATCGCGAGCCGACTCAATAGCCCGCTGCGCCACGCGAGAGGTGATGCCGTAAGAAACCACGACGATCTCGGCGTCTTGCAAATGTTCTTCCTCGAACATGGCGATCCGGTCGGCGGCAGCAGTGATTTTGTTTTGCAAACGCCGCACCAGCTTATCCTGCGTTTGCGGCGTCATGTTCGGATATCCGCGCTCATCGTGGGTCAGCCCGGTCACGTGAAATTTGTAACCTTCACCGGCATGAGCGATTTCTGGAACCATATCGCCATTGGTGCCGTAAGGCAGATATTCCTCGACCGATTTCTTGGTGTGCTTTCGCGGCACAACTTCAATCTGATCGGCAGGCGGGATCACCACTTTTTCTGTCATGTGCCCGACTACTTCGTCCATCATGAACATGACGGGCACACGAAATTCTTCCGCCAGGTTGAAAGCTTTAATGGTCAGGTCGAAACATTCCTGCGGCGAGTTCGGGCAGAGCGCAATCACGGAGTAATCGCCGTGCGAGCCCCAGCGTGCCTGCATCATGTCAGCTTGCGCGGGTAGAGTGGGCAATCCGGTTGATGGCCCGCCGCGTTGCACATCCACGAAGACACATGGCGTCTCCGTCATTGCGGCATAGCCGATGTGTTCCATCATCAGGGAGAAGCCCGGGCCGGAAGTCACGGTGAACGCCTTCGCACCACCCCAAACCGCGCCCTGCAGCGTAATTGAGGCTGCCAGTTCGTCTTCCATCTGGATGAAGGTTCCGCCGACGGTGGGCACGCGAGCCGCAAACCGCTCTACCACTTCAGTGGACGGAGTGATTGGATAACCCGACGCAAATCGTGCTCCCGCTGCCAGTGCTCCTTCGCAACAGGCATGGTCGCCATCAATGAAATGTTCGCCGGTAAGTACGCCGCGAGGATCAGCCTTCATTTGTCACCACCCTTATTGTTCTTCGATCCATAAATCGCGAAGTCGGGGCAATACATCCCGCACAGATCGCAACCGCTGCATTTTTCCGGATGCACGACGTGCGGCAGGTGATAGCCCTTCGCGTTGAACGCCGAAGAAAACTGCAGTACATGGGTGGGACAGAACTCAATACAGAAGCCGCAAGACTTGCAGCGCTCGACTACGATTGAAACCCGTCCTTTTGCCACAGGCCCCCCACATTCAGGAACGTTCGGGCGCTCCTGGAAATCGATTGCAATTATGCATTTCAGGGCGGGCAGAGGGATGTGATGATCGTCACTTCCCTTGGTGAGGAGCGGCACATAATCATCCGAGTCCTGGAGCGGTGCAGCGCCAGCAATTCAGTCCGTCCAAAGGTGCGAGGTCTTTCGTGTTGTGAAATACATCACTTGGTGACTCGCGTCACGGCGGGCGGTGTAACGCTGAGCTACAAGTGTAAGGTTGAAAGGAGAATGCGATGTTCATCAAAAAAATAGGCGGGATTGTTGTCGCGTTATCTCTGCTGCTCGCGCTCGCGACGGCCCAGGATCAGTCACAGGACCAGTCGGGCAAAGTCATCAAACACGTGCCGGTCAAAGTCACCTCGGCCGCATCAGGCAAAGAAATGTACGAATCCTACTGCGCCGTTTGTCATGGTACCGATGGCAAAGGTAATGGTCCGGCAGCCAGCGCCTTAAAAACTCCACCCACCGACCTCACCACCCTGAGCAAAAATAATGGGGGAAAGTATCCCAGTTTGAAGGTTTCTGCGGCAATCCGTGGCGATTCCAACGTTACTGCGCATGGCACGAAGGATATGCCAGTCTGGGGTTCGCTGTTCCGGGATATGAGTCAGGGACACGAGGGCGAGGTTCAGCAGCGAGTGAATAACCTCACCAAGTACATTGAGTCTCTGCAAGGAAAGTAGGCGTCACTCGGTTTTTGAGTCGCTTTCTTCGTGCGAGATGTTCCGGATGCTTTTTCTCGGGTGGTTGGGGCAAAAGATTTGTGAGAAAAAATGTCCGGAACAGGCGCATCCTGCTATTGCCGTTAAACCGCGCCCAGCACGCAATCTACGCCATGAGTGGGCGCTTACACCAACTGCTTCGAACGCTCGTACCGGCTACCTGCCAGAAAGAATCGTCCACGCTTCGCGGCCTGTTACGTTTACGTGTTGTATTCCCTTGACTGCTTTCATGTACTGCGCACGTTCGAAAGCTGCCGGATCAGCGCAGCGGATCTGGCTCATGCTGCCTTTCATCTGCTGAACCGATGAATACTCGTTCTCTTGCATCCAGTCCACCAGTCCTCGTTCGATGTGGCGGATATGCCCTATTCCGTTGCGCAATAATGTGGAGCAGAGCATGGTGACGTCGGCGCCCACCATCAGTAATTTGATCACGTCCTCGTGGCCGTGTACGCCGCTGGTCGCGGCCAGGTTGGCGCGGATGCGGCCGTAGAGAATGCCAATCCAGGTTAGCGGCAGCCGTAGCGCTTGGGGAGTGCTCAGCAAGACATTAGGCTCGATTTCCAGTTCCTCAAGATTGATGTCTGGCTGGTAAAAACGATTGAACAGCACCAGCGCATCCGCGGCGACTACGTCAAAACGCTTTGCCATGTTCGCCATATTGCTGAAAAACGGACCGATCTTCACCGCAACCGGAATGCTCACCACCGACTTCACCGCGGCAACGATATCGATATATCTCTGCTCAACGTCGTTGGAAGAGACTTCTGGGTCGGTCGCTAGAAAATAAATATTGCACTCCAAAGCGTCGGCGCCGGCTTCTTCGATCTGTTTGGCATATTTCGTCCAGCCACCCGCCGATGATCCGTTCAGGCTGGCAATAATCGGGATCGACGCCGCTTTTTTTGCCTGGCCGATATGTTTCAGATATCCCTCTGGCCCGAAGCGGAATTCATCGGGCTGAGGTAAGAAAGAGGTTGCCTCAGCGAAGCTTTCGGTGCCGGCCATCAGGCGATGCTCCAGTTCGAACTCCTCCTGTCGCAATTGCTCTTCAAAAAGCGAATAGAGCACGATGGCGGAGGCCCCGGCATCCTCGAGCCGGCGAATGCTGTCGATTTCCTGCGACAACGGCGATGCCGAGGCTACCAGCGGCGTGCGCAACTTCAATCCCAGGTATGTCGTGTTGAGATCAATCATAGGGTCTCCTAATTCTGTAGAGACGTAGCTCGCCACGTCTAAGCCGCTACGCTGCTTCGGCTACTCAGGCTTGGTCGATTCCTTCTCACCTTTGCGCTGTGCCAGATATTCGTAAAGACGGTAACGCGTTTCTGCATCATGCTGTGCTTGTTGCCAAAGCTGCTTCGCTTCCTCGGGGTTGCTCTTGGTCAGCATTTTGAAACGCGTTTCCATGTTCATGAAATCCTGCACCTTTCTCGTTGGCGTGCGCGAATCGAGGATTAATGGATTCTCTCCCGCCGCGCCGCGCTCCGGATTATACCGATAGAGGAGCCATTCGCCGGATTCCACGGCGAGCTTCTGATCCGACATTCCTGTTGTCATGTTGATGCCGTGAGCGATGCAATGCGAGTAGGCAATGATCAGGCTCGGCCCATCGTAAGCTTCGGCTTCGAGGAACGCTTTGAGCGTGTGCTCATCTTTCGCTCCCATGGCAACGCTGGCGACGTAAACGTTGCCGTAGCACATCGCCATAAGCCCCAGATCCTTCTTTGGTCCTGGCTTTCCGCCCGCAGCAAATTTTGCCACCGCTGCACGAGGCGTTGCTTTCGACGCTTGCCCTCCAGTGTTCGAATAAACTTCTGTATCCAGCACCAGCACATTAACGTTACGTCCGCTGGCCAGCACGTGATCGAGGCCGCCGTAGCCGATGTCGTAGGCCCACCCGTCGCCGCCCACGATCCACACGCTCTTCTTAACCAGCAGATCGGCAACGGATAATAGTTGCTTCGCCTCGGCAACATCCAGCCCGCGCAGCTTCTCTTTCAGGAGGTCAACTCGTTGCCTTTGCTCGTGAATGTCCGCTTCATCTTTTTGCGGAGAGTTGAGCAGCGCAGTGGCTAGCTCTTGGCCAATCTTTGCCGCCAGGCTTTTCACCAGTTCACGCGCGAACTCGGATTGCTTGTCGATCGACAGCCGGAATCCCAATCCAAACTCCGCATTGTCCTCGAATAGAGAATTGGACCACGCGGGTCCGCGGCCTTCGGCATTTTTGGCCCAGGGCGTGGTCGGAAGATTTCCGCCGTAGATTGAAGAGCACCCGGTCGCGTTCGCGACCACAGCGCGGTCTCCAAACAACTGCGACATCAGCTTGAGATAGGGCGTCTCGCCGCATCCCGAGCAGGCCCCGGAGAACTCGAACAGCGGTTCCTGAACCTGCTGTTGCCGGATGGCACCAACTTTGATGTTGCGGCGGTCCAGTTCCGGGATCTTCAGGAAGAAATCCCAGTTATCGCGCTCCGGCAGACGCAGCGGCGGTTGCGGCACCATGTTGATCGCCTTCAGCCGCGTTTCCGCCTTGTTCTTAACCGGGCAAATCTCTACGCAGATGCCGCAACCCGTGCAGTCTTCCGGTGCGACCTGCAGTGAGTATTTAAGCCCTTGCCATTCCTTGTCGCGCGCCTCGGTCGACTTGAAGGTCGCCGGCGCGTTCACTAATTCTTTCGAGTCGTAAACCTTCATGCGGATGACCGCATGCGGACAAACCATGGCGCACTTGCCGCACTGGATGCAGATCTTCTCATCCCAGGCTGGAATTTCCAAAGCCAGATTGCGCTTCTCCCACTTCGCTGTTCCGGTAGGGAAGGTTCCATCGACAGGAAACGCGCTGACCGGCAGTTCATCCCCGCGGCCCGCATACATCATGCCCAAAACATCGCGTTCGAATTTCGGCGCTTCCAGGGTAAACGGAGGCGGCATCTCGATCGTGCTGCTCGGCTCCGCTGGAACTTTCACTTCAAACAGATGCGCTAGCGTCTCGTCTACTGCCTTCATGTTCTTCTGTACGATCTCTTCGCCCTTTTTGCCATAGGTGTCGCGAATTGACTGGCGAATGCTTTCAATCGCCTGATCGGCAGGCAGCACCTTGGAAATCGCGAAGAAGCAAACTTGCAGGATCGTGTTCATGCGGCTGCCCATGCCCGTGTCGCGCGCCACCTGATAGGCGTCGATCACATAAAACTTCGCAAGCTTGGCGATGATTTGTTCCTGCACCGCGCGCGGCAGGTGGTCCCAGACTTCCTCCGGACCAAACGGGCTGTTGAGCAAAAATGTGCCGCCCGGAACGAGAGCGCTGAGCATGTCGTAGCGCTCGAGGAAAATCCATTGATGGCAGGCGACGAAATTTGCCTGCGACACCAGGTAGCTGGATCGAATCGGCTGCGGCCCAAAGCGCAAATGTGAGACCGTCATCGCGCCGGACTTTTTCGAGTCGTAAACGAAATATCCCTGCGCGTAATTGTCGGTATTCTCCCCAATGATCTTGATTGAGTTCTTGTTCGCGCCCACCGTGCCATCAGCGCCCAAACCATAGAACAACGCCCGCACCACGTTTTCCGGCTCAGTCGAAAAATGGGCATCATAAGTCAAGCTGCTATGGCTGACATCGTCCTGGATGCCGATGGTGAAATGCTCTTTATTTGGATTCGCCGTCAAATTGTCGTAGACGGCTTTGACCATGGCCGGAGTAAATTCCTTCGACGACAATCCATAGCGCCCGCCCACAACCTCAGGAGTGCTTCGCAGTTTGCCGAGACCGTGTTTCGCACCTTCCTGCAGAGCACCGACCACATCCTGATACAACGGTTCGCCGATGGCCCCCGGTTCTTTCGTACGATCCAGAACAGCAATCTTACGCACGCTCGCCGGCAGCGCCTCAATGAAATGCTTCACCGAAAACGGCCGGTACAACCGGACTTTCAATAGTCCAACCTTTTCGCCCCGCGCAGTCAGTGCTTGGACGGCTTCATGCGCCACTTCCGCGCCCGATCCCATCATGACGATCACACGTTCGGCATCCGGCGCTCCGACGTAATCGAAAAGATGGTAAGCCCGGCCGACGATCTTCCGGAATTTCTCCATTGTTGCCGAGACCTTTTCCGGACACTCGTCATAATAGGTATTCGCCCGCTCTCTCATCTGAAAGAACACATCAGGATTCTGTGCTGTCCCACGCAACACCGGATGATCCGGCGAGAGCGCACGCTGCCGGTGCTCGAATACTCGATCCATATTAATGAGCGCATGCATGTCGTCTTCGGTGAGCATTTCGATTTTGTTCACTTCATGCGAAGTGCGAAATCCGTCGAAAAAATGCAGGAAGGGAATTCGCGATTCAAGCGATACAGAGTGAGCGATCAGAGCCATGTCCATGGCTTCCTGCACTGAATTCGAGCAGAGCATGCCCCAGCCGGTCGTGCGGCAGAACATCACGTCGCTGTGATCGCCAAAGATCGAGAGCGCATGCGTTGCCACGGTTCGCGCCGAAACGTGAAATGCTGCCGGCGTCAGCTCTCCCGCAATCTTATTCATGTTCGGAATCATCAGCAGCAGACCCTGCGACGCTGTGAATGTGGTGGAAAGCGACCCAGTCTGCAACGCGCCGTGTACCGCACCGGCAGCTCCACCTTCACTCTGCATCTCAATCACGTGCGGCACGGTCCCCCAAATATTCTTGATTCCCTTCGATGCCCACTCGTCCGCCCACTCGCCCATGTTGGAAGAAGGAGTGATGGGATAAATCGCGATCACTTCGTTGACCCGATAGGCGACGTAGGCGACCGCCTCGTTGGCGTCCATGGTCTTGAACTTGCGTTTTGCGCTCATTTTTCCCACCCCTAATAATGACGATCAACCCTGTTTGCTTTGACTTAGTCACAGGATGGACCATGGCCTGCTCACGCGTCTGCTAGCCGGATCACACCGGCTTGTGATGTGCATCACACATGCTTAAGAAGCCGGGTTGGCTCGCGATATCAGGTCAGAGACGAGCCGGAGTATCAGACAGATTCCGGCTGTGATCTCGATCACATTTGGCTGTGTCTTAAGGCACAGCCAATGCGCGCTCTTGAGGCCGACACTAGCCCCAGTAGCATCAGGAAGGTGGTCCCATGATCTCACCATACGGAATGGAGATTGTAGAGAGCTGCGTTACTTGCAAGTTGCGCGCCGACCGTATTTTTTGTGACCTGCCGGTCTCGGCATTGCAGGCTTTCGAAGACATCAAATACACGACCGCTTATCCCGAGGGTGCTGTGTTGTTTGTCGAACGCCAGGAGCCCCGCGGCGTATTCATCATTTGCAAGGGCACAGTAAAACTCTCGGTCAGCGCTCCGAACGGCAAGACTATGATCGTCAAGATCGCCGAACCCGGCGAAGTGCTGGGCCTGAGCGCCACGGTCTCCGGAAAACCGTACGAGGTGACCGCAGTCACCATTGATCCCTGCCAGGTAAATTTCGTGAAGCGCGACGACTTCCTCCGCTTCCTTAAAAACGACGTGCAGGTCTGCTTCAAGGTGGCCGAACAGCTCAGCGAGAAGTACCACACTGTTTGCAACGAAGTCCGTTCTCTGGGCCTGTCGCACTCGGCCGTCGAGAAACTAGCCAAGCTGCTGCTGGAGTGGAGCTCGAAAAACGGGGAATCCCTGAAGCCCGAGCCGCGGGTGAAGCTCAGGCTCACGCACGAAGAGATCGCGCAAATGATCGGAACCTCCCGGGAAACCGTTACCCGGCTGCTGGCTGATCTGAAGAAACACCAGATTCTGAACACCCGCGGATCGACTCTAGTGATTCGCAATCAAGCGGCCCTGCGCGAGTTGGCCAACCACAATTAGGGCTCAGGGTCCCTTCCAGTTCGCGCATTACTGAAAATCAGGCGCAGTTCTACGTCATTCGTAGCTTGAGCATAGGATCAAGTTCTGTCCCAACGACACCCTGCCCGTCATTGAACCCCGCTACTCATCCCCTAAAGCTTTCCGTCGAAAATCCGATAACAACTTCAACAGCTTTCCGCCGCGCGGGAACCTGTCACGGAGGCAGTCATGAGCACCTTGGTAAAGTGGGATCCATCCTATAGCGTGAAAGTCAAGCGTTGCGACGACGATCATAAAAAGCTGTTCTCGATGATCAACACTTTGCACGAAGCCATGTCAGTCGGCCATGGAGCCGAAAAAGTGGGCCAGATTGTGAAGGAATTGGCGGACTACACCAAATTTCATTTTTCGGGCGAAGAAGCGCTCATGGAGAAGACCAAATACCCCGAGTTGATTTCACATCGCGCCGAGCACCACGCGTTGGTGAAGAGAGTGGAGCAATTTCAAAAGGATGTCGCGGCCGGCAAAGGTGGGCAATCCATTGCCGTTGTGGCATTTCTGAATGAATGGCTGACCCATCACATCAAAGAGTGCGATCAGAAATATTCGGCGCACCTCAATGCCCATGGAGTGTCTTAAGGCCCTCGCCGACTTACTACAGACGCATGCCGCTCGCAGGCCTGATTCTAAAGGCTTTCTGTTCGTGATCCAGATCACAATTTCGGGTGACCAGAGTCACCGCTGCCTTGGTTAGCTCTCCTTTATCTTAACCGCGTGGGTGGGCGCAAGCCGCGTTTGTGGGAGGAAAGCAAAATGGCCACGTCAAACGGCGACGGAAATCATTCAACTCATAGCAATTATCAAAACAAACCAAGGCTGATCTTCTGGGAGCTGACCAAGGGATGCAATCTGCGCTGCATTCATTGCCGCGCCAGCGCCACCGAATTGAGTTCTCCCAGCGATCTTTCTACCGAATCCGCCAAGGCGATCATCGATCAGATTGCCGAAGTTTCGAAGCCGATTCTGGTGCTGAGCGGTGGCGAGCCACTGTTTCGCAAAGATATCTACGAACTGGCGCACTACGCAACCGAGAAGGGCCTGCGTGCAGCGCTGGCGACGAACGGCACGCTGGTCACAAAAGAGGTCGTTCGCAAAATCGTCGAGAGCGGAGTGAAGCGTGTTGCCATCAGCCTGGATGGGGCCGATGCCGCTACTCACGATGCTTTTCGCGGTATCCCTGGCGCATTCGATGCAGCCATTACCGGCTTTCGTAACCTGAAAGAGCTGGGAATGTCGGTGCAGATCAATACCACCATCGCCCGGCACAACGCTCATCAACTTCCCAATGTTCTTGAATTGGCGCGTTCCATCGGCGCCGATGCTCTGCACACTTTCTTGCTGGTTCCGGTCGGCTGCGGTGTCGATATCGCCGCCGAGCAGATGGTGCCGCCGGAAGAATACGAGAAGATGCTGAACTGGTTCTACGATCGCTCTCTGGAAGGCGGAATCGAACTGAAAGCGACCTGCGCGCCGCACTACTTCCGCGTGGTGAGGCAACGTCGTGCCGCCGAGCATCGCTCCGCTGCTGCTGCCGAGGCTGCTCATGCGGCGACTCCTCCACCCGCGCAGGCTGCCTCCGACAAAGGGGCTTTCGGCGCGCACAACATTGGGGCGACTGAGATGACTATGCCGGGATCCACGGGAATCGAATTGAAACCGCATGGAATGGGACAGCCGGTCGGACATCCCGGAACGCATCCCTCGGACATGAACGCGATGACCAAAGGCTGCCTCGCGGGAACCGCAGTTTGCTTTCTCTCGCATCGAGGCGAAGTCTATCCCTGCGGATATTTGCCCGCGCTCGCCGGCGATTTAAAGAAGCAGTCCTTTGCCGACATCTGGGAAAATTCGTTTGTGTTCAACCAGCTCCGCGACGTCAACAATCTCAATGGTAAGTGCGGCTGCTGCGAGTTCCGCAACGTGTGCATGGGATGCCGCGCACGCGCCTTCGCCGCTACTGGCAATTATCTCGACGAAGAGCCATTCTGCGTCTACCAGCCCGGTTCGAAAAACCTGGCGACAAAAAATGCCGATGCGAGCCATAGCGATGATCGGAATGCGGTTACACCGGCGGAAGTCGCCCGTTAAGGCGAAGAAGTGGCAGAGCATGCAACCCATCTCGCAGCTGTGCCCAACCGCCGGCCCAGTTCTCTGATTGCTCCACGCGAGCACGGCGCTTGGGGGCTTTTGCTTGTTCCCCTCGCTACTGGCGGTGCCGTAGGTCTGCTCGGGGGCGGAGATCCTCTGCCACTCGCCGCGCTCACGATTGCGGCGCTGACTTTATTCTGGCTGCGAACCCCGGTCGAAAGTTGGCTGGGAACCGGCCTCATCCGCGCCCAGACGCCACACGAGCGTCGAAGTGTTGGCATCACCATTCTAATTCTCGCCGCTGTGGGGGCTTGCGCGCTCACTTCATTATTCTGGGACGGCCGCAATCGCGACCTGCCGCTTTTAGGAGTGGCTGCGGTCTCCGCCTTCACTGCCCAAAGTCTTCTGCGCAAGCTGAGCCGCCGCACGCGCATGCTGGCGCTGATTGTCGGCACACTCGGATTGACGATTACAGCGCCTGCCGCATACTACGTCGTTACCGGACTCCTCGATCGAAATGCCTGGGCTTTGTGGATCGCGAATTTTCTTTTTGCCGGCAATCAAATCCATTTTGTGCAGCTTCGAATACACTCCGCACGGGCCAACGGGCGGGCCGATAAATTTGAACGTGGCCGCGCCTTCCTGTTGGGCGAGGGTGTTCTGGCAATATCTCTGATCGTAGCCTGGCATTTTCGTTTACTGCCTGCGCTGGCCGCCTTGGCATTTCTGCCTGCTCTGACTCGCGGCACGGCATGGTTCTTTGAAAGTCAAAAGCCGCTGCTGGTTCGAAAGCTGGGGTGGAGCGAACTGGCTCACGCAATTGCTTTCGGCGCACTCCTGGTCTCTGGGTTTTACCTGGCCCTGTAGTACGGAACCACACTGAAAGAGATTGCGTGCCGAACCGACCCAAAACCTCCGGTTCGCCAAACTGGATTGCGGATTTACTAGATTAGTGGAGCAATCCTCACTCTCCGTTAAATTGTCTTGAAACACCAACTTGGCCTATTTTTCTTCGCAAATAGCGTTTCCAGTTGAACTTAAATCTGAAAATCTTTGAAATCAGCAGTTTGGTGATCGCTGTTTTGAAGCGATTTTGATGCTGATGGTTTTGTGCTCTCCTTGTGCTGGACAATGATGGAGTATTTTGTGGGTTGTGCGAAAGGGCAGTCGTCACCATCGGCCTGTGGGAGAAGCCCGTTCCGACTGACCACAGGGAAGAACCCGCGCAGGCGGAAGCGACGATCCTGGTTTTCGATGTGTCAGGCGATAGCGCTCAGAATCCCCAGGCCCGGCGTTTTTGAGCGTTATCGCGATTTATCGCCAACTGTGAAAGATCGTATCGCGATACTTCCCAGAAGCGTGTTTCTGATCGTTTCCTTGCCGCGCGGATCATTCGCCCGGCCAGTGACCGCTACCGGCGATGTTAGGTAAACTATCCTATTGAAGCTCTGCCACCCGTCTTTCATTGAGTAGCCTCTTTTCGCAGCCGTAGGATTTGTTCAAGTGATCGGCCAGACCATAGAGTGCGGTCGCCTACACCGTAAATCAACGACATAGTGCTGTAATCGGGGTGTTTCCGCTGTTTTAAGGAAGGGTTTATGCAACAGTCTATGCAACACGGAATGCCACAGCCAAGGTACGAAAATCTCATCCCCTTGCCGATGCTCCCGCCCCGCCGTATCGTGAAGGTAAAGGAGAAACAGAAATGTCCTATGACAAAGCTGCAAAATACTTCGCAGATAGTATTCGCGCCTGCGATTCGTTGGATGCTAGGTTAAAGCCTGTTCTCTGGAATCTAAGCAAGGGGTTACATGAACTGGCGACCGCTCTTGAAAACGATCAGCCTGATTCCCCTGAGAAAAATTCAAAGCATCTAAGATAGGCAATGTGAATTCTGCTGTGAGCGGAGCCGATTCGCGTACGAATTACCCCATGTTTCCGTTGTATCATGCCTGTCAAAATGCTTGATCCCGAAAAGAAAGCTCCCTTCTACTTCTAGCTATTTCTGTGCATATTGTTGTGCTTGCTGTTGATGGGATACGGGATGACGGACATCATTCGTGGCATTATTCGAGATTTCCTGCAGCTTTAGAGACATTACCAAATGGAGGGAAAAGCGATGGGGAAAACGAGAATTCCTTGGCAACTTATAGGCGGAACCCCGCTTGGACTGTTCGTGCTGGCAATGATAGCTATCATCGCACGCGATGTGTGGCACCCTTCTCTGCCGAATGAGATTCTCTTGCTTTTCCTTTTACTCTTGCTCGCGCTCGGACTCACCCACGAAAGGCTCATGTTTCGGATCAATCTCCTCGGTGAAGGACTCCACATCCATTTAGACGAAGCCGAACACGCTGAGGCGGAAAGGAAGGACGACTGAGGTAAAAGCCTGTATTTTGTCTCGTGTTAAACACCCGAATCACTTGGAACTTTGTCTTATGATCACTTTCTTAGTGCTAGTCACCGCATCGCTGGCACAATTCTTGTTCGCATTGTTTACCTCTTCCTTAGCACGTCTGGGGGTGGCTCGCGCGATTGCGTTGCAGGCAAAAACCTCGCGGGGTGCGGATAATGATGCCATCCGCGTCCGCGCGCTCGCCGCCTACGAGGACTTCCTCACCCTTTGGAAGGACGCCGACCCAGACATTCCCATCCTGAAAGAAGCCAAGGCCGAGGTCGCGAAGCTGCAATAGTTAACTGACGCTATCAGGCGTTAGCACAACTTTGCGCTTTCAATTCGCCTTTCGGAGGCTTGATAAGTGCTATCGGGATGTTTCACCAGTCATCGTCAGTGGTGCGCAAAATCAATTACTGCAGCGACCAGCCAAATCGGTGCAGTCAGTAGCCACAAATATTCACTTCGCCGCTCTCGGCGGTCGCCCAAGCATGCGAAGCAAGATATATGTAGACAACGGCACCGATGAAATTGAAGGCGAGCAGGACCACGCCCCATCGCTGTGCCCCAAGGCTCCAACGATTCAATGGTTCTGAATGCATGGAATTTTGTGTAGCGGCTTCCATCGCCTCCACTTTACCCTGAATTTGCAAGACTTTCCACGATTCCTGCTAACAGCCGACAGCGCTCATTGAGGGATTTTGAGGGTGAGCGACATTTTTCATCCATTAGAGAGTCAAGCGAGGTTGACGCGCAGGGCGCAACGTTGCTGACAATTCATTCACAAACGATAGGTCGTGCGGTATTTTGTTGAGTGTAGGCACCATCATGAAGCGCCTGTTTTGCACCGACGTGGTGCAGGGAGTGGCAGCCTGATCCGCTGTTCAGCAGCATCTAACAAAAGACCACTTAATCAAATGACCGTCTCAGATTATCCGAGTCTGACGTTTGGTATTGGGTGCCATATGAAGTTGTGCCGGGCGCCTTTTGGCGCGGAGGAAGTTGCGATGAAGACGACAACGATACTCTTGGCAGCGTTGTTTGCTGTAAGTTCGCTAATAGCGCAGAGCGGTCCGGGTCAATCCGGCGGCGCGAATAAGCGCCACTCGAAAAACCCCGACGTCACCGTGCAAGGCTGTCTGGGCGTTGATAAAGGCGACTATGTCTTGATGCAGACCGACCCGGGCAACATTTACAAACTTGCAGAGAGTCACAAAATAAAGCTGGATCCGCACCTTGGAGAACAAGTGGAGGTAACCGGTTGGGAGAGATCTTCCCTGTCTACAAGCTCCGACACCTTCGTGGCTGGCCGCGGTGTCAGTCCGGTGACCCTCGTGGTGGAGTCGGTCAGGATGCTCGCGAAACAATGCGAAGTGAGAGCCATTAATGCGAACCAGGAAGCTGCCACGGTCTCGGGAGCCCAGCTGCAAATTTCATCGGTACCGGCTGACGCAGACATCGAAATAGACGGGAATTTTGTTGGAAACACTCCATCCACCGTTGCGGTTGCGGCAGGCCAGCACCAGCTCATAGTGAAGAAAAGCAATTACAAGCCTTGGGAAAAGAAGATCACAGTCACCGGCGGCCAGATCAGTGTGAACGCGGTATTGGAATCAGAGTCGAAATGACGGTCGATGATTTCTCGCAGCTGAATTGGTGCCATTATCGCGCTCCGGTTCATCGCCATTGGGTTCGTTGGCGAGGCGGCCGCTAACGGGGCAGATTGAGTCCGTAGATCATTATCGTGCCGTGGAGTTCCTAATTGAATAAAACGTTCGGTGGCATACTCAATTGTCGTGGATTATGTCCCGCGTCTCAACTGTGCTTGGGTTTCTCGCGTTAGCGGTGGAGGCGGTTGCCGCTTTGGCGCAAGAGGCGCTTCAGCTTCCGAAGCTTCGTAACCTTGTCTAAAACGACGAGGGCTGAAGCGTTCGCCATGACCCGGAGGGGGCGTACGTTAGGGATTCCATTGCGGCACGCATGAATGCGTGCCCTGATACGAGCCGCGCAAAAAGCGGGTTCCCTTGGGCTTGGGTAAAAGCAGGTTCCTCCCCGTCGCTCGCGACCGTTCGGAATGACATCACCTCTGCGCAGGATTTCCGCAGCCCTGCGGTTCAGTCGTCACAGACTGAGTTTCTTCGCTCTCGTAGCTTGGAAGCATGGCTGAGGTTTTGATTTGCCAGCATGTGAAGAGGGATGGGGTGAGGTGTGGGTCTCCGGCGATGCGGGAGAGGCGATACTGCTTTTTTCATCAACGGGACCGTGAGCGTGAGGCTCGGCGAAAAGCCGAGCACCTGCGGCAGAGATGGTTCGAAACAGTCGATTTGAATGACGCGAAGGCGGTGCAGAGGGCGTTGTGGGAAGTGATGCAGCGGACTCTCGAGGGTAAAATCGAAGGCAAGAAGGCTGCGGAGATTCTCAACAGACTGAGCGTTTCCTTCCTTTGATCCATCTTTCCTTTGATCCGTCTTTTTTCCAGGGCAGGCTTTTTGCAGGGCAGGGCTTCACTTCTGCTGATTCTGACCGCTATCTCCATCTTCTGCGGGGGGAAGTTCTGCGGGGGAAATTCCCTCCGAACCAGCGTCATATCCCACATTCGACGCGCTTTAGCTGCTTATTGCAACAGTGGAAATATTTCTAAGTGGTTGATAACAAAGCTCGAGGCACGCCCCAAGATAGTACCCCCTTTGGCCACTATTGTGCCCTTCTCATAATAGTAGTCACGGGAGTAAAGACATGGAACCGTCGCTCATGGTAATTGGCGTGAACTTCCGGACGGCCCCCGTAGCCGTTCGCGAGCGCTTCTGGATCCCCGAAGAGCGGCGTAGTGAAACCCTGAAAGTTCTGTCGCGGGCGGAAGGCATCGATGAAGTAATTCTGGTAGCTACATGCAATCGCACGGAGTTTCTGGTCTGGGCTAACGATATCACCCTGGCGGCGAACTCGATCATGCGCTTCCTGAGCAGCGTGTACGGGCTCAAGCTCTGCGAGTGGAAGCACTTTTACCGGTTGTTGGATGATGCCGCCCTGCTTCACATCTTCCGCGTGGCATCCAGCCTTGATTCCATGATCCTCGGCGAACCGCAGATCGTTTCGCAACTGAAGCAAGCCTGGAAGCTGGCACAAGAGACTGGCGCGACCGGCCGTTGCCTTGATGCGGTCATCCAGAAGGCGCTCGGCGTTTCAAAACGTGTCCGCAGTGAAACGGCAATCGGCAAGTCTGCGGTTTCGGTTCCATACGCTGCCGTGGAACTCACGAGCAAAGTATGCGGCACGCTGCAAGGCAAACATGTGATTCTGCTGGGGGCCGGGAAAATGGGAGAACTCTCAGCTCGCGGATTACTCAATCATGGCGCCGGTTCGGTCAAAGTGATCAGCCGCACTTTCGAGCATGCGGCTGAGCTAGCCGGGAAACTGGGCGGGACTGCAATTCCATTCGAAGAACGTTGGGAGCACATGAAGCGAGCCGACGTAATCATTAGCTCGACTTCCTCTCCGCAAGCGATTCTAAGCCGTGGGGAAGCGGAACTCATGGTTCACGGCCGCAAAGAGCAGCCGCTGGTGATCGTGGACATTGCCATGCCGCGCGATATCGATCCTGAAGTGCGCAACATAAAAGGCGTTTTTCTCTACGACCTGGACGATCTCGAAGATGTTGTTGATCGCAATGCGGCCGAGCGGGAAGCCGCCGCCGATGAGGCAGAAAAGATTTTGCATTGCGAAGTGCAGGAATTTCGCCGCACCTTAGCGGCCCAGCGTGTGGTGCCGACGATCGTGGCTTTGCGCCACCACCTGGATCAGATTTGCCGGCAAGAATTGGACTCCTTCCGCCAAGAAAATGGACCGTTCACGCAGGATCAGGACGAAATGTTATCCGCAGTCATGTCCCGTATAACCCAGCGCATCACAGGATCGCTGGCCCGTGAACTGAAGGAGCTTCCAGAAAAAGTGGAGCAGCAGCAGATGACTACGGCCGTGCAGCGGCTGTTCCACTTACAAACGCCCGAATCGGCGGTTGCCGGCACCAGTTTGTAAACAAGCTAGTTGTAACCAGAACAAAAAGATTTGAACGTACTGGGGATAAAAAAAAGCATTTCAAAAAAGAAAAAACAAGGGGTTTTTGATCCATGGCTATTTCCAACTCATCTTCTCAATCGCAGGCCCGTCAATCGCAAGTTGGAGCATCGCGAGCTGGTGCATCGCAAACTGGTGCATCGCAAACCTGGAGCAGCACTCAGGCGTACACCGTCGCAGTATTCTGCCTGATTCTCGGAGTCGCGCTCGGTTACCTGTTCCGCGGTTCGGCATCACCGGTCGCAACCGCTGCCTCTGCCGCCGCTAACGCTAATTCGCAACCAACGCAGTCAGCGCAACCGCAAGTGACGCCCGAGCAGCAGAAAGCCATGGTGGTTGAGGCAGTCGCCCCACTCCTGGTGACGTTGAAAGACAATCCCAACGATTTCGACACGATCGTGAAAGTGGCCAATTTGTACTATGACGGTCAACAGTACACTGATGCCGGCAAGTACTACGAACGCGCCCTGCAGCTCCAACCGAAGAATGCCGATGTGTTAACCGACTTCGGCACTTCGCTGTGGTACACCGGCGACGCCGACAAAGCCATCGCCGAGTTCCAGACGGCGCTGAAATACGAACCTGGCCGAGCTTCGACCCTATTCAATCTGGGCATCGTCCGCTGGCAAGGCAAGCAGGATCCCAAGGGCGCAGTCCAGGCATGGCAAGAATTGCTGCAGAAAAATCCCGATTATCCGGATAAGGAGAAGCTGCAGGAGTTCATCGATCGCGCCAAACAGCACGCCAAAGGCTAGAGAGCGGCCACTTATGTCTGACACTACGAAAGCCTGGTTTCACAGCAACCGATACAGTGCCGAGGAAGCGTGCGAACACTGCGGTGGCGTCGTCCGTCACGAGAACTGGTGCATCATGATCGAACCAGCGGTGGCCTACGCTTATCAGATCATTACCCAGCCGGAGAAGCTGACCTTGGCAGACGCTCTCATTCTGCACTCGCTCGGGGTGGTGTGGGACTCAAATGTTGGCCCGGTCATTTAGCACAATGCGCAGATTCGCGCGGGCATAAAGAGCGCTACTCCTCAGCCATAGCTTGTGCACCTTCATCCTCGGCGCGAATCAATCCAAATTTCTTCAGCTTATAGCGCAGGGCATCGCGGCTGATGTCGAGCAACTTGGCCGCGTGGGTCTGATTTCCATTGGCCTGTCGCATCGCCAACTCCACTAGGACGTGCTCGACCTCTTCCAAAGAAGTCCCGCCCTCTGGAATATAGAGCTTCGGCAGCATGCGGCCATCCGGCAGAGACTGTCCGCCGTTCCCTGCAGCAGCAGTCCGTTCAAACAACGTCGGACCACCCGACTCGCCCACAGAGAACGGGAGATACAGAGGCCGCAAGAACGGCTCATCTTCCAGGATCATTCCGCGCTCGATGGTATTCTTCAGTTCGCGAACGTTGCCTGGCCAGTTGTGGCTCATCAGCAGCCGGCGCGTGGCATCGGTGATGCCGCGAATCTGTTTCTTGAAAGTGCGGTTATACCGTTCGATAAAAAAATCCACCAGCGGCATGATGTCTTCTTTGCGGTCGCGCAGCGGAGGAATGAAGATGGCAATGATCGCCAACCGATAATACAAATCCTGGCGAAATTCGCTCTCGCGCACCGCCTTTTCCAGGTCGCGATTGGACGCCGCAATCACCCGCACGTTCACTTGCATATCGCGAATGCCGCCCACCCGCCGGATCACCTGATCTTCCAGTACGCGCAGCAGCTTCGCCTGCAGCAGTGGAGAGAGCTCTCCGATTTCGTCCAAGAATAAAGTGCCGCCGTCCGCCGCTTCGAACAATCCTTTCTTCATCTGCTTGGCATCGGTGAACGCACCCTTCTCGTGGCCAAACAGTTCCGCTTCCATCAGAGTCTCAGGAATGGCCGAGCAGTTGATTGCCACAAACGGCTTTTCCTGCCGATTGCTTTCATAATGGATCGACTTGGCAATCAGATCCTTGCCGGTTCCGCTCTCGCCCTGAATCAAAATAGTGGTGGCTTCGCTTGCCGCGACCTTGCGGACGAAGCCCATCAACTCGATCATCTTCGGCGATGTTCCGACTACGTTGCTGTAACCCGCTCCCCGGCGTACCTCGCCGCGAAGCGTTTGCACTTCGGTGCGCAGGCTGGTCGTCTCCAACGCATTCTTGACGGTAACGTGCAGCTCGTCGAAATCAAGCGGCTTGCCGACAAAGTCGTAAGCTCCCAGCTTGAGCGCTGCTTTCACGTCATCCAGTTGGGGATCGGCGGTGATCATGATCACGGGGGGCGCATCGCCACTTTTTTTGAGCTGATCGAGTACTTCCAGCCCGGTGAGATCGGGCATACGGACATCGAGCAGGATGAGATCAGGAGATTCTCGTTGCGCCAGCTTCAGTCCCGGCTCGCCCGCTTCCGCCTCGAGGACGTGGTAACCCCACTCCTCACACTTCTGGCGCAGCGACCACCGCACCAGCCGCTCGTCGTCCACAATGAGGATTTTTGCCGCAGGCATTGATACTTAGCTTACTACGGAAGGCCGGGAAAAACCGAGAGGGGCGTGGGCTACGGTGCCCGTGGTTTCTAACATCACGCGAAGGGAATGGTCCGCATCACCTGAGGTCCCTCGGCCCGCTGGTGAAAGCGCGGGCCTTCGGGATGACGCCTTTATTGTTAGTCGGAATAGAGAAGTAAAGAGAGTAGAAGCATTACGATGCGGCGTGCTGGGCGGTAGCCCGCCTAAACGGCAGCGACACCACAAACTTGCTGCCTTTGCCGACGGTGCTGGTGACATCGATATGGCCGTGATGCTCTTCCACGATGCGGCGGGCCAGAGAAAGGCCGAGGCCGGTGCCGTTGCCCTTGGTGGTATAGAACGGGCGGAAAATGTTGGGCAGGTGCTCGGGCGGAATGCCGCGCCCAGAGTCCGAAACGATGATCGCTGCGGTTTGGCCGCGAGCTTCAATTTCAAGCGTGACGCGCCCGGTGCCATCGATTGCCTGAAGAGCATTAAGCAGAAGATTGAGCAACACCTGATGGATCTGATCGCTGTCGTGCTCGATCTCCGGCAGTTCGGCATTTTTCTTGAACGCTATTTCAATCGGGCGCGAAAGTGCCTGTTGCCGCGCCAGCATGACCGCATGTTCCACCGTCGTATTCAAGTTACTGCGCCGGATGGATGGAGGGTGCGGCCTAGCGGTCTGCAATAGATCGGTGAGTATGTGATTGATCTGCGCGATCTCGATGCGGACATCTTTCAGCACGCTGCGCGCCGGACTGGTGGTGGGCAGATCGCGGCCGATGATTTCGACGACTCCGGCAATTCCGGCGAGAGGATTGCGGATTTCGTGAGCTAATCCGGCGGCGAGTTCGCCGAGCGTGGCGAAGTGCTCGGCGCGAGACATTTGGGTGTGATGCAGGCGCTCGATTTCCTGCCGGCTCTCGCGCAACTGCTCCACCATGCGATTGAAGTTGCGGCCGAGAGTTCCAATTTCGTCGTTGCGCCTGGAAAAACTGACGTTGACGTTCAGATCGCCTTCCCCGACGCGAGCGATCTTCTCCTGCAACTCGACCATGGGACGCTGCACAAACCAGGCGAGAACGAAGATCAACACAGCGCAGATCGCGATGGCGCCGGCTCCAGCAACAACCAGCACCGCATGACGTTCCGGATCACGAAACGAAACCGTAGCCAGCACGAACAGCATCAGCCCAGCCAGCAGTGTCAAAGCCACCGGAGCGACCGCCTTGAGCTGCCAGTTCACGCCGATGGAACCGAGTTTGGTTTCGTTACCCAAGGTTTCACTGTCGACGAGTTCCTTGCCGGCGGAATCACCGGTTCCAGGCTGATCGGGCTCAATTGCCTTCACGTCAGACTCCGATCGAATTTCGACTCCATCAGGCATACGCATGCAAACCGGGGAGCAAGTAAGTCACTCCGAAGAAGGTGAACATCACAACGGCAAAGCCGAGAATGGCGAAATAAGCCGCACGGCGGCCGCGCCATCCGCGGGTAATGCGCATATGAAGGTAGCCGGCGTATACCAGCCAGGTGATCGCGGCCCAAGTCTCTTTTGGATCCCAACTCCAGTAAGAACCCCAGGTGCGATTCGCCCAGTACGCGCCGGCCGCGATCATCAGGGTGAGCAGGGGGAAGGCAATGGCAATCGTCTTATAGATAATGCGGTCGAGTTCGTCAGCGCTGGGCAACATGCGCTCGAGATCGGCACGGCGCCACAGCAGCAACAGATATAAAAGTGAAACGAAGATTCCGCCCACCAGGCCGGAAAGAATGAAAGGACTGGCCGCTAAGCTGGTGGGAAATTGTCCGTCGGCATCAAGCGAAAAATAATGACCATCGCGGGCGCGCAGGATAAAGAATACAAGAGCCATGGTTTGCAGAAGAATGCTGAGAAACACCGCGCGATTGGCCAGATCGATATAGGAATCTTTATTCGTCTTACGCCATAAGACATAGAACAACAGCGGCGCGGCGACTGCGGCCAGCACGAGCAGGAGCAACCAGCCGAGATCAGGAATGACTACGAAAAGCCGCACGCCTTTGGCGATGAAGACTTCCGACTTTTCCTCCGGATTCCACGCGGCCACGCTGAATCCTCCCCATTTTTCGAAGCGGGTCAAAGTTGCCACATAGGTGCCAACCGTAAAAATGCTGGTTGCAGCCAGAAACGTTTCGGTTCTCATTTTGTCCTGAATGAGGAACATCATCGCGAGTGCGAAGCTCAGCGCGCATGCTGCATAGGCCAGCATGGCCAGCGTGACATGCACATGGAGCCAGGTCGATTGCAGTGCCGGAACCAGGGGATGGACGTCAGTGCGCAGCAACTGCATCAGTACCACGCCGACGATCGCCACTGGCATGGTCACCGTGCCGATTACTTTCACTCCATATTTCTTCTCGGCGATGAGGGTGAGAGCGGCGAGGGTCCACACAAAGCTCAGAAGCATCTCGTAGACGCTGGCGAACGGCGGATGTCCGGATTCGTACCAGCGATGCGCTACCGCGCCGGTGTTGGCGAGCAATCCAGCCCAGGTGGCAAGCGAGGCGAAGCGAATGTAAGCGGGAGTTCCAGTGATTCCGAATCCGAGATAAAGCGTGGCTGCACCGGAATAGAAAATGAGCGCAGCATAAAGCAGATTGGAATCGTTGAGCAGGTTGCCGCTCTTCACCACGTTCAGAAATGCCATGAACAGGAGGAAAGCCACTCCCAACCCGACCATCACGACTAATGTCATGCCGGTGGCCGCTGCGGGTTGCTGTTCGACTTGTGCACGCGCCATAAAACTTCCTCCGTAGCTATATTCCACTGAGCGCAGGCGCAGATGCCTGAGAGGCTTCTGGCTGCGATGAAATTTTGAGTTCCGATTCAATTTGCTCAACCACATCATTGAAGCGCTGCTCGAAGGCGTCTTTGTTCTTGTTCGCCACGCCGCCGATCCAAAGCTGCAAATTGCCGGCGGCATCGCGCACGGGCACAACCCACACGCGGCTGTGAACCAGGTAGAAGACGACGACGAGTCCAAAGCCCATTAAAACCACTCCGGCCCAAACGCCCCATTGGCCGGGTTCGTGCGAAACTTCAAGACCGGTGAAGTAAGCCATTTGCACGTCTTTGCCCTGGAAGTCATAAGGGGAGAGCGCGTTCTGCTCGACTTCCGGAATCGCAGGAAGCCAATAGTTCACCTCGCGCCCGGATTTCTTTGACATGACCACAAGATGCGCCGCAGGATTGTCGATATCGTTCGAGCGCGCGTAGACTTCACCATCCCTCACGACGTAGTCGGGAATGAACTCGGCCAGGCGAACCGTGGTGTCGGCATCCAGAGGAAGGGTTTCGTTCAAACCAATCGCGATTTCCTTGGGGTCTGTGCCGTTGTGGGCAGTTGCGGTCAGTTCCAATTTATCGATCTTGCCGGTTTTCCCGTAGCTTGCCTGATAGAAACGTACGCCGCCATAGACCAGCGGGTCGTTCACAACAATCTGCTTATGCAGGACCGCTTTGCCATCTTTTAAAACCGTGAGATCAGACCACCATCTTTTAGGGGTTCCATCGGTATAGTTTTCCTGGCCAGCACTGTCGCATCGGATGGCAAACGGCAGATTTCGTTTAGGGCCGTTCTGGGCTTGGGCCTGGCTCGATTGTTCTCCGCGGGTGAGACTCATAAACGCGCGCCAGCCGAATTCCGCGTCGATGATGCCGCCGAGAAAAATCAGGAGCAGGCTGGCATGGACGATGTAGACCGCCATCTCAGAAATGCGATTGCGCTCACCGAAAAGGCTGAAGCTGTTCTGGGGAATAATGTGTTCGGGATGAAAGCCCGACTTGTGCAACACTCGTTCCGCGACGTTGAGAGCCGCTTCCTGGTCTTTGACTGGAATCAGCTTATGAGTGGGGAGGGCTTTGCGAAACGTCTCGTCGGGGCTTTTATAGGGCCTTGCATAAAATCGCCAGGCATTGGGAAAGCGCTGAACGGAAGCGGCAATAATACTCAGGCTGACCAGGCTCAGCAGCAAGACGAACCACCAGGCATGGAAAACGTCTGTCAATCGCAGGCCGTCCAGGATGCGCAGCATCTGTGGCGAATAGGCCCGCTGAATCTCATCTGGATCGGTTGCCGGACGCTGCAGGATTACCGTGCCGGCGGCCGAGAGAATGACCGTCAGAATGAGCAGAATGACTCCGGTTTTGATCGCGCCAAGGGTCTGCCAAATTTTTCGCGGTAGAGATGCGGCCATGTCTTTCCCCCTCAGCGGAAAATGCAACTCGCACTCCATTGCTTCCTATTTTGTAAGTTATTGAGGAACTAAGACTTACTGGATTCCCGGGAGTTCGTGGGCGGGATGAGTGTGAGCCATATCACACAGCCGATTAGAGTTATGCGGGAATTTCACGCAGAGCGGGTTCGTCGTTCGAAAATCCTGGAAGGTATGTCGGTTTCCACAATGTGGCGCACAGCTCAAGGTGACAGCCGTCACGGACGCATGCGAACCCAAGACCTAGAGTGACAATCGAGCAGAGAAAAATACCAGTTTCACTCGGAGAATTATCCATGGCTTACGTAATCACCGATTCCTGTATTAAAGACTCCCTATGCGTGGACGTCTGCCCCACAGATTGTATTCATCCCAAGCAGGATGAGCCGGGCTTCGAAGCAGCAACCCAGCTCTTTGTAGACCCTGCTGAGTGCATCGACTGCGGTGCCTGCGTTCCGGCTTGCACGTCAGATTCGATCCTGGCGGTGGATGACTTGCCGGAAGACAAGAAGGCATTCGTCGAGAGCAACGCGGCATATTTCAAGAACTGAGCTTGCGCCTCCTCCGGGCGCGAATGGCGCAAGGCATGGTCCTGACGGGGTCCATGCCTCGCGCCGTCTCTTGGTTGATTCGTTGGCCTCTC
Source organism: uncultured Acidobacteriaceae bacterium (assembly GCA_963766625.1). GTDB lineage: Bacteria > Acidobacteriota > Terriglobia > Terriglobales > Acidobacteriaceae > Sulfotelmatobacter. The sequence continues at coordinate 317,200 of CAVYBF010000002.1, forward strand.
TCCGTTCGACCATATATTCCTCGTGACCGGGAGTTTGAGCTCCGTAATTTGACTTGTCTTGCCCGCCGCCGCTACTGTTTTCGGCATGAATGTCGTGAAAGCGACACGCCTGTTCGAAAGCTGGCTGGGCCTGCGCACTCGCCTCGATAAGAAAGATCTTCGGTTCAAACATGAGCGAATGAAGGCCGAGCTTTTTCCTTTTTTTCGCGCCACTTACTACCGCTGGGCGCAACTGTGGCGTGAAGTCTGTCCTGATTTGGCCAAGGCGCCGCAAGTGCTGGCGGTCGGCGATCTGCATGTGGAGAATTTCGGCACGTGGCGTGACATCGAAGGCCGGCTCGTCTGGGGGGTTAACGATTTCGATGAAGCCTGGCCGATGGCTCACACCGTGGATTTAGTGCGGCTGGCCGTCAGCGCTCATCTGGCCGTGGAAGAAGGTGGTCTTCCTCTGAAACGCGAAGACATCTGCGACGTTCTGCTGGAGGGTTATCGCGAGAGCCTCAAGGCGAAAGGCCTGGCCTTTGTGCTGGAAGAGAAACATCCAGCGTTGCGGGGGGTGGCCGAAGGCGAACTCCGCGATCCCGTGAGCTTCTGGAAGAAAATGGATGCGCTTCCCACGCTAAGAACTGAAGTTCCCGTTAGCGCAATCGATGCTATCGAACATCTCATGCCGGCGCCGGGAATCCAATACCGGCTGGCGCACCGTGTTGCCGGATTGGGCAGCCTCGGCCACGCCCGCTACGTGGCGATCGCCGATTGGCATGGCGGCCGCATTGCCCGGGAAGCGAAAGCGCTGGTTCCTTCTTCGACCTGCTGGGCCGAGAGCCTCCATGCCAGCCAAGATCCGGGACCGGCGGAGATTCTATATCAGACCATAATCAACCGCGCCGTGCGCTGCCCCGATCCGTTTGTTCAGCTACGCGGCCGCTGGATCGTCCGCCGGTTAGGTCCTCATTGTTCGCGAATTGAGCTTACCTCGTTGCGTGGCTCCGATATTGAGCTTCGGCTTCTTCACTGTATGGGATGGGAAACCGCGAATATTCATCTCGGAACTTCATCGGCTCGCAAAGTGCTGCTGCGGCACCTGCAGAAGCAGAAAGGGAAGTGGCTCCATACCGCCTCGGTAGCCATGCTCGAGAAGGTTAGAGAGGACTGGGTTGTTTGGAAGAAGCATGGGTTCCACTAATCTATAAAAACCTTACATATGATTTTGAACGTCTCGGAGCAGAGCTTGCTACGGTTTCCACCGTATAGCTATGCGTGCTGCCTCTCAACCACACTAGAGGAACTCCACTCGTCTGGGAAGCTGCGATTGATGGATCGTCCATATTCGTCTTCGGATGCCGTTTTAGGGAGCTTCCTTTCATCTTTATCCCGCGGGCGGCGCTTGGAAGACCGTATTCGGAACCTATGTAATGACGCCATCAATGCCGCCGACGATGCTGAACTGAATCTCATCATGGAACGCCTCAAGTCTGCTTTGCACGAACACGCCGGCCGCATCCGGAGCATGGTCGCTGTTCCCCCCACTCAGCACGATCGCAGGAAGCCAACCGTTGATTAGTACGCCGGATGCTCCAGAGACGAACGCTCTAAAACCTGCAATCGGGCGACTTCGGGCGCGTAACCTCGATCCGCGTGGTTCTTAGCGTTCGACAGCGAACATACTCAAGCTTTCAAATGCTGTAATACTTCCGCTTTCCTATGAACAAGGCGGACAGCGACAAAATCCATGATCTGTGCTCGCGAATTGCGGTTGAGCATGATCATAAGAAATTCCTCGCTCTGGTTGAGGAATTAAATCGCATTTTATCCGCACAGGATAAGAGTTTTGACAAGAGCGCGCCGAAACAAAACAACGAATAGTTACCCGGTTTCGGGAGCTCAGCATCGCAGGTGCTGTAAGTAACAAACATGGAAAGTGTTTGTCCGTTCTCATAGGGAGCTAACGATTTTTTCTAAGAAACTTCTACTCTGATCTACCTGGGAAAATCAGAGAAAATCGTAGAGAAACTGCCGATTATTCTGATAGGGACGAGTCAGTCACGGGCATCCAAACTTGTATGGACGCCTTGGCGAAGGAAGAGATCATCGCTAAGAGATCGACTAGGACGGCCAAGATTCTTCCGGTACGTCCCGGCACACGTTCAAACGCCGGCGGCAGGGCTGTTCAGAATATTGTTCTTTGCTCACTCCCCGACAAAGAATATAACCTGCTGCGGCCTCACCTCGAGCCAGTGCAATTGCCGCAGTATGAGATTCTCGAGGAGCCCGGGCAGAAGATTCAATTTACCTATTTTCTCAACGATGGGATGACTTCTCTGGTCGCGCTTAGCCGAGATGGCAGAAGCGTAGAGGTTGGCGTAGTGGGCAAAGAAGGAATGGTTGGAATGCCGCTGATCGCCGGCTTGCGGCAGGGAACCTTCCGGGCCATCATGCAAATGGCGGGAACCGGAGTACGCCTGCGCGCCCAGGTTTTTCAGGACCTTTTGCTGTCTGCTCCCGTACTGCGGGCTGAACTTAGCCGATTCGCTCTGATGCATGGCATGCAGGCTGCACAACTCGCCGCCTGTAACCGGCTTCACGAGGTTGAGCAGCGGCTGGCGCGTTGGCTGCTGATGTGCCAGGACCGTTTTGATTGCCAGTCGCTGCCGCTGACCCACGATTTCCTGGCGCAAATGCTCGGCACCGGACGGCCCAGCGTCAGTTTGGCTGCGGGCGCGCTGGAACATGCGGGGCTTATCGAGAATCTCCGTGGCAGTGTGAAGATTCTGAATCGGAAGAGCCTTGAAGAAGCGGCCTGCGAATGCTATGGCGTTATCCAGCATTTCAACGGCGGCTTGGGACTGAAATAATGGCCTCAAATACAAGGATCCGAGCGTCACAGAATTGGCAGGTGCAGGCACCCCACTCAAGCCATGTTTTGGCTTGGGTGGGGATTTTTGTTGGGTTACACTGTTTCGCCACTCATGCCCATCCCTGCAAGCGAAGCCGACCGTCTCCTCACCCAGCTTGAAGCCGCGAAAAACGACTTTAGCCCAAGCCACAAGCGTGCGGTAGCCCGCCTTCTGAAGAAGTTGTCGGCAATCACATTCAGTCATCCTCGCCAGGTGATTCGCTTTCACGAATGCCTGCTTTTTCTTCGCGCATTTCCGCATGCGGCATCTCAGGTTGAACGAGTTGAGCAGCTGCTCAATTCTTTCCATAAACGGGTCGAGAAGTTGCGGTCGCTGGGCGCCGATATGTCGCTGTTCGACGACTTCGACACTTCCGGAATCGCCGGCACGACGATGCAGGACACGCTGTCATTCGATGTTACCCAGTGGCTTGCGCAGCGAATCCCAAGAAATATCGATATCGCGTGTGAGGATTATTGGGACGATTATGAGTCGGAGCGCGCCCGTGGCAATACCTGGCCGCGCTTCATCCCGCTGCTCCAAGAAGATGCCGATGTGGAGGCCAACATTCCCTGGAAGCGCTGGCTGGATGCGGCCACCGCACGCGAGCGCCCGCTGTCATGGTTGCTGCAACGTTTTGCTCAAATGCCGCTAACGCTGCGACAGCGTGCCGAACTCTACGACTCGCTGCGTATTCCACTTCGCTGGCGGCTAGAAAACCTGAAGCTCTCGCGGACTCGCAATTGGAACCCTCCACGGCGGTTTTACTTTCATGACGAGCCGCTCATCCAGCGCAACCAGGTTGATCTGGAACGCGAACTAGCCAAGCCCGCTGCCAAGCTGGAGAAAGTCTCTGGGGCAGCGGGCGAATCGGTGATGCAGGCAATCCGCGAAGTAATGGTGGTGCGCTATCGCGAGCTCTATGGCACTACGCTGGGCGATCCGCGTTCAGTGGTTCGTGCGGACGTTGGCCGCGGCGTAGTCATGCATTTCTGGGGGCTGCCTCCGTCTCGGCGTCTGCCGCTTCGCGCTTATGTTGCCGGCTACACGCTCAAGAATGGCGTGCCTATCAATTACATCGAGGCCATTGGCCTGTGCGAATGGATCGAGATTGGATTCAACACGTTCTATACGTATCGGCAGGGAGAAACCGCCTGGGTGTATGCACAGGCTCTGCGCTGCATCCGCGCGCTTACCGGCGCGACTACCATTTCGATTTATCCCTACCAGATCGGCCAGAACAACGACGAAGCGATCGATTCGGGCGCCTTCTGGTTTTATCGCAAGCTAGGCTTCCGCTCAGGCCGCGCCGACCTGCGAAGCCTGTGTGAAAGCGAAGAGCAAAAAATTGCCGGCGATCCTAAATACCGTACTTCGCCGCGCTTACTTAAACGGCTGGCCGAAGCCCACATGTTTTTTGAAATGAAAAGCGGAGCAGAGTGCGGAGCCTGGGATGCTTTTTCCACTCGCAATCTTGGCATGCGAATCAACCGCCGTATGGCCCAAAAATTTGCCGGCGATATCAATGAAGCGCGAGAGGCATCGATCGCTTACGGGATGACCGCATTAAGCACCGACCGGTCACGGTTTACTACTGCGCAACAAGATTCGCTGCAAAATTGGTCGCTAGTCCTGGCGCTGATTCCAAACCTGGCGCAGTGGACGCCGGATGAAAAGCAGCAGCTCATCAATATCATTTGCAGCAAATCCGCGCGCAGTGAAATGCGCTATCTCCGCCTGACGCAGCTTCACACGCGTCTTCGATCAGAGCTTCTGCGGCTGGGCTCATAAAACGGATCACTTCCGAGTCGCAAAAATACCTACTGGAATATAGTTTTAACCGCGCCGCAACTGACTCAGTCGAATCCGTCGCGCGTCACGCCGCGGTGTTCTTTAACACCGCACTGTGGCTGCGACGCATATTCGGGCGGTCGATCACAGCAAATCCCGCGTCAGCCGCGGCTGCTAATTCGTCTTGAAATTCCTTCTCGGTCACGTGGCCGGAGGGTTCGATCAACAGTAGCAGGCTCCCCGATTTCATGGCCTCGCGGGCTTGGCGGAAAAAACTGCTCACTGTCGGCATTTCGTGCACCACGGCCATAGCCAAGGTAAAATCGACCTTTCCCTTTAGGTCGGCGAGGGCGAGGGAATCGGCAGAAACAAGTCGCGGTTCCACGCGGTCGAGCAAGCCAGCTTTGGCAAGCCGACGCTTCAGTCCGCCGATCATTCGCGGCTGCACATCCAGAGCGACAACCCTGCCATGCGGACCTACGCGACGCGCTACTTCCAAAGTGAAGAATCCCATACCCGGACCTGGCTCCAGGACTGTCATTCCGCTGTGAACATATGGTGCCACCATTGCTCCCGGATCCTGCAGAAACCGGCGCAAGGGGCTAGCCAGGAAATAACCGAGCCACCACGGGCAAACACGCTTCCCCACTTTAGGTTCTCCTTAATAATCTTTGGACAGCACGAATCGGCTTTTCTTTGTACTTTGCAGTCTAAAGGACGTGCGCCGGGCCACATTTATTTTATTCCCGTTGTCGTGAGCTGCTCTGCAAAGCAGTCTAGAGGCCATCTCATAAATAGTCCCGCTGCGGCAGGATCGGGGTCTCTCAGAGGCTAAAGCCCTCATCATTAGTGGCTCCTGGATGGCACGACTGAACGTGGTGCCCTTCCCGAACCCATTTATGAGATGGCTTCTAGCACTAAGGTCGGCGTTCTAAATGCCGATCGCTTTCTTCTCAGGTGATCGCCCTAGTATAAAATCGAGGCAAAAAGATGCGATTGCGTCTTGACTCTCGGACGCTGCGTTCTATGATGGAAGTAACGTTCCTACCTAGGGCAGGGGACAAATCCAAAAAAAATCTAAAACTGGAGGAAGTCCCGTGAGACTGAACGAAAGTATTTCTACCTATGACGTTGCCGAGGCTTTACAGGGCGAGACCGGCAAGTTCGAAGTAACCAGCCCCAATGGCGAACGGTATTTTGTAACGTGCCAGCCCGGACATTCCATTGTTAGCCTAGAGTGGGCCGGTTCTGAGCCCAACCTGCAGCCCTTCCTCGTGCGCAAGGTAGCTCAACCCATCGCGACTGAGGGCCGCTCGAAGAGATCGACGGCTGCCTAGCACTTTTCGGCAATCCTAATACGAAGCCCGGTCCTGATCAGGCCGGGCTTTTCATTTGCTTACCATAATGCTTTGTTTTTACGGCGATGACTCGCGGAAGGGTATTGTTCAATCATTGACCGTCCTCGACAAATTGGGAGCATCAGTTGGATTTCTCGGACTCAGGCTTCACAACAAGCCCTTGAAATACGGGATCGCTCTTTAGACGCTCCGGAAAACTTCTCTCGTACCCTGCCAAGCTTGGGCAGATCAGGTGGTGCGATACGGTGAAACCGAACGACCTCATCTCATTCATCGCCTCATCGGCAGTCCAGCCCTGTTCAGCCATGCGGTAAGCTGCAACCATCATTCCTGTCCGGTCATCTCCCAGACGGCAGTGAACGAAAATTTTCTTGCCCTTGTTTTCATGTACTACTTTGAGAAATTTCGCGAACACTTCATCATGCGGCCAGGGACAATGCCAGGGAATTGCCACATACTTCATGCCTAGATCTTGAACTTCTTTTTCTTCGCTGTTGTCATTGGCGTGGGTATCCACCACGACCTGAATGCCTAACTTCTTGAGCGCCTTCAGGCCGACAGGTTTCAGCAATCCCCCGCGATAGAGCGTAGGGGTGACTTCGCCGAAATTGGGAACGCCTACCTGATTCAACTTTTTGCCGATCGTACGCGCCGCTGGGGTTTGGGTTTCCTGCTGGGTCTGCGGCGGCGCCGCGTTTGCGTGCGAGCTGAAAGCTATCAGCGGAATTGCGAACACCAGACTACGGAAACAAAAGGAGGAACTTAAGGAACTCATAGTCGAGTTGAGCGATTCCGGATACACGGCCCATCAGGCGCTAGCGTGTTCAGGGCGGGCAGCAAGCGTTCCGTCAGGCGCTCGGTTTTGGAGATTACCTCCCTGATTCCGGCTGCGTGAGCCTCTTTTACCAGTTGCGGCGAATCGTGAATCGTAAACATGAGCATCGCGGTTTGCGGAGCGAGGGCATGAATACGCCGTGCCGCTTCCAATCCGTCCATTACGGGCATTTGCAAGTCCAGAATCACCACGTCTGGTTTTAGTTGTCCGACTTTGGTGACGGCTTCTTTGCCGTTCTCGGCCTCGCCGGAGACTTTCCACTCGGGATCTTTTTCGATGCAGGTCCGCAGCAGATTGCGAAGCAAAGCGTTATCGTCGACGATCAGCACACTGTGCGACACGGAGCACCATTCTCCCCGGGGCAGGCTGCTGGCGTCGCACATATCGACCGCGCCATGTTAGCGGGGATAACTTCTACATTATGCGTTGACTCGAACAAGTCCATACAGGGAGTAGTGTACGGCTATAGATCTTTTGGTCCCGACGAGGTCGGGGTTCCCTCCGGCTGTTCTTTCAATAACTCGTGCAGATCCAGCGGCCGGGTATACATTTCCAGTTCACCAATTTTTCCACGCGGCCACTTTTCTTTGGGCTTGTCGCAATAGAGCTCGACTCCATTGTCATCTGGATCATTTAAATAAATCGATTCGCTCACCCCATGATCGGCCGCGCCCTGCAACCGAATGCCTGCCGCGAGCACCCGACGTAAGGCGGTAGCCAAGGCTGCACGCGAGGGATAAACAATTGCAGTGTGATAAAGTCCGGTTGATTCCGGCGGAGACGGCGATCCTCCCAGGCTCTCCCAGGTATTCAGCGCGATGTGATGATGGTAACCGCCAGCAGAGAGGAAAACCGCACCTTGGCCGTATCTCTGCGTTACTTGCAAGCCCAGCACTCCGGAATAGAACTCTAAAGCTCGTTGTAGGTCTGCGACTTTCAAGTGCACGTGTCCGACATGCACTCTGGGGTCGGCGACGAAGCGATGGGCGGCGGCCTTCTCGCTTACCGACAAAATCCTTCCTGAATTGTCTTGTTTTGAAGCCATAAGTGGGTCTCATAGCGTAGCTAATATCGCTTCCGCAGAAACTCAAACAGCACATAGCCGATGACAGCTGCCATCATGGCGATGGCGAAATTCTCAAGCGTAAAGATGTCCTCGATTGCCCAGGCCAGAGTGTGCTTTCGGCCTATGCCGCTGCGTTCAAACTCCCCCATCAGGAGATTGGAATAAAAAAGGAAAACGATAAATCCTGCTTCGATGATCGCTCTCCAAAGGTTTTTCTTCATGCTGAACCATAGCCTCGGCTTATACCGATACAGATTCCGGTTTTCAGGCCGGTGACCGTGAAGACGTGACCGTTAATATAAGCGATGCGAAGGCAGTCGGCCATGCTTTTCGTCGCCGTACTTGCTATCCTCGGGCTGATCGCAGCATCCATTCTGCTCATCCCGCTTTGGCAGACGAAGGGGAGCGGCGTTCAATCGAGCGGCGGTGCTGGGCTGTCGCGAAATCGCGATTGCCTTACAATCTTATGGTGCCGGTTCTGCGCGAGCTGCGAGTCACTCTGGAGATGATCAAGTGGGAGCACTCGATCTTCGCTCTTCCTTTTGCGCTTTGCGGAGCCATGCTCGCCTCTTCGGGCATGCCCTCGACCCATCAACTCTTGTGGATCGTGATTGCAATGGTGGCGGCGCGCTCTGCGGCAATGGCATTCAACCGGCTTGCCGACGCCTCCATTGACGCTGCCAATCCACGTACCCGCACGCGGGCGCTGCCTGCGGGCCATCTGTCGCCGGCTTTCGTGGCAACCTTTGTCGTGATCTCGTGCGCGATTTTCATATTTGCGGCGGCCCAACTGAACCGGCTCACGTTGTGGCTCTCTCCCGTGGCTCTCGCGGTGCTGCTGGCTTATTCCTACACGAAGCGATTCACACGATGGTCTCACCTCGTCCTCGGGTTTGCTCTTGGGATAGCGCCGGCGGCAGCCTGGATTGCGGTTCGCGGATCGCTGGATCCTCGTATCCTGCTGCTCACCGCTGCGGTCATGTTCTGGGTGGCCGGCTTTGATGTTCTCTACGCTTGCCAGGATTTCGAGTTCGACCGTCAGGCTGGACTTTACTCAATCCCTTGTCACTTGGGAATCGGCAGAGCGTTATGGGTGGCGCGCGCTTTCCATTTGGCAATGTTGCTACTGCTGTTTCTGATGCTTCCGGCATTCGCTCTGGGCAAAGTCGCGCTCGCGGGAATTTTGGCAGTCGCGATCTTGTTGGGATACGAGCATTCCCTGGTCAAAGCCGACGATCTCTCGAAGCTGAACGCCGCATTCTTCACCATGAACGGAGTTATCTCGATCGTATTTCTGCTTTTTGTCTGTGGAGATCTGCTGATGAGGAAATAGACTTACGCCACGAAAGTCAAGGCTCCTTGACCACCAGGAGCGCACCACATTTGCTCCTTGGCGACACTGAAGCAATAACGCCAAACAGACACAAAAACCGGCGTTCCAGCCCCCTGCGGCGGAACGCCGTTTCCCTCACTCCCTCCCGGTGATGGAGGGCATGAAGATGAATTGTGTAATTCTGCGGCAATCCAGTTGGCTGGTTTGTCAAAGTTGTGTCTGCAATTTGTAAAAAATCTGCAAAGGATCGCTCAGCGGGCTGGCAGGGAAGCTGCGATTCGTTCCATTGGTAACTGAAGTTGGTTCCACTAAGCTGATAGCATGAAAATAAATTTCAATTCACTTGCGCATCCGATTCCACCTCGTTCTTCTTTTGGTTACTCTGCCTTTGCTGGCGCAGAGCAACGTGGGAGAACTTCGGATCAAAGTGATTGGCCCGGATGGGCTGCCGCTAAAAGCACGGATCGATCTCTCGAGTGATGGCTTGCAGTTTCACCGCTCTTTCTTTACCGACGAATCCGGCCAGGTTTCCGCCCGCAATCTTTCTTATGGACTTTACCGGTTGCGCGTGCAGAGCGAATCTTTTTCGCCGTACGACGGCATCATCGAAATGCACTCTGCGATGCCGACCGATTACGAGATCAAGATGAATATTGCCGCGCTCAGCACCGCAGTAAATGTAACGGTGGGGAACACGCTTCTCGATCCCGATCGGGCCGGCGCCTCCAACCACATTGACGAACAGCAAATCGAGGATCGGCCCACGTCGCTTCCTGGACGTTCGCTACAAGATCTGGTCGATTCGCAGCCGGGTTGGCTGTACGAGGGGAATGCGGTGCTGCATCCCCGCGGTTCTGAGTATCAAACGCAATTCGTGGTCGACGGCATACCGCTGACGGATAACCGTTCTCCCAGCTTCGGACCGGAAATTGAAGCCGATGATGTCGATTCGCTCACCATTTATACCGCTGGAATCCCGGCAGAATACGGACGAAAAATGGGGGGCGTGGTCGAAGTCAATACGGTTCGGGACAGCAAGCCGGGTCTTCACGGGAACATAATTCTTTCCTGTGGAAGTTTCGATACCGCGGGAGCATTTGCGAGCGCTCAAGAAAATTGGGGCCGGAACACGCTGGGCGCGAGCGCTTCCGGCAATATGACGGCACGCTATCTCAATCCAGTGGTGCCGGAGAACTATACGAATCGCGGCACTACGGGCGACTTTTCTATGATGTACGATCGACAGCTCAGCGAGAAAGATCGGGTAACTTTCAGTGTGCGCCACGAACTATCGCGCTTCGAAATTCCTAACGAGCAACTGCAGCAATTTCCTGAGCTGCAGATTCCTCAAGGTAACGCCGCGCAACTCCAGACCGCGGGAAACTTCGAAACCATGGGCATCGCTTCCTATGAGCACATTTTCTCGCCCGATGTTCTGATGAACGTTCGCGGCATGGCGCGCGATAACTCTGACAATTTGAATTCGAACCAGGGTGCGTGGCCGATCGCTGCTTTTCTAAAAAATGATTTCAAAGAGATATATTTCAATGACTCGATTTCTATTCATCACGGGGCCAACGAATGGAAGCTGGGAGTCGAGTCGGACAATCTCTTTCTCCACGAGAATTTCAGCGATGCGATTACGGCGACGCCCAGCGATCCGTATTACCCTTTCGACCCGGGCACGCCGAGCAGGTTTGCTTTTATTGGAAACCGGCCTGACCTGGAGCAATCGGCTTTTGTGCAGGATCTGATTCACGCCGGCAAATGGACGGTGAATGCCGGGGTTCGATGGGACCATTACCAGCTTATCGTCAACCAAAATGCAGTGAGCCCACGGATTTCGATCGCACGGTATATTCCCGGCGCGAACGTGATTCTTCACGCCTCCTATGACCGCGTGTTCCAGACCCCGGCGTTGGAGAATATTCTTCTGGCGAGTTCGCCGGAGGTCAGCGTGCTGAATCCGAACGTGCTTCGGTTTCCGGTGGAACCCTCGCACGGCAACTATTTCGAGGGGGGAGCAACGAAAAGCTTTTTCGGGCAAGTGCGGCTGGATGCGAATTACTTCCGGCGCGATGTAAACAATTTTGCGGATGACGATCAGATCCTGAATACTGCGATCAGCTTCCCCATCGCGTTTCGCAAAGCCATTATTTACGGTGCCGAGGGCAAGCTGGAACTTCCTCACTGGAACCGCTTCTCCGGGTTCATGAGCTATTCCTACATCGTGGGGAATGCGTGGTTTCCGGTGACGGGCGGCCTGTTCATCGGGGACGATGCGGTGAACGCGACCACGCAACTCTCCGGTCATTTTCCGGATTCGCAAGATCAACGCAATACTGTGCGGGCACGGCTTCGTTACCAGCTAACCTCGCGTGTGTGGTTGGCGGCCAGCTCTGAATATGGCAGCGGCCTGCCTTTTGAGTTCACCGGGACTTATGATCAGGCTCTAGCGGAATATGGGCCGCAAGTCGTCAGCCGCGTGAACTTCGCGGATGGCCGGGTCCGCTCCAACATTTCTTTTGATCTTTCCGCTGGCGCCGATCTCTATAACAAAGAAAGTCGGTCGCTGCGCCTGCAAGCGGATGTAGAAAACCTGAACGATCGGCTGAATGTCATCGATTTTGGCGGCTTGTTCTCCGGAAACGCGATTGCACCACCGCGCAGCTATTTCGCGCGGCTGGCGGCTACGTTCTGAGATCTAAATTTTGTGCAGGGGCAGCCGCCCTGGGCTGTCCGCCAAACGAAGCCCGCTTGTGTATTGTCGACCTTTGCTTAATGGTGCTTGAAATACTGGACTGCCCGTTCATGTTTTTCAGCAGCGGCGCGTGAAGAAAAAGTTCCCAAGTTCTTGCGCTTGCCGGTTTTCGCGTCTTTCTTGCGGGAGCACAGCCGATAGTCACCTGATTTCAGTTTTCGAATCATGTTGGAAAGATGCGAAGGCTGCAGCCGGCGGTTGGTTAGAAAAATCGCGGCTCGGCATTATGAATCTGGGATGCTAAATCCAGAGATGCGCTCACACAACAAAATACTTCGCCGCTGGATGATGCACGACGATCGCCGATGTGCTCTGCTCGGGCTCAAGCAAGAACCCAGAGGTGAGTCTTACGCCGACATTTTCTTCCGGTTTCAACAGTGCGAACAATTTGGTTTGGTCTTCAAGATTCGGGCACGCGGGATAACCAAATGAATATCTCGATCCGCGATACTTTTGATGAAACAGATCGCGAATCTGCGGCGCATCTTCGGCGGCAATTCCGAGTTCCTCGCGCACCTTTTTGTGATGCAGTTCGGCCAACGCTTCCGCGGTTTCGACGCTCAATCCATGCAGATACAGGTACTTGGTATATTCTCCACCCTCAAACAATCGCTGTGTTTCCACAGACGCTTTCGGTCCGATAGTGACAAGGGAAAGACCAATCACATCCAGCTTTCCGGACGACCTCGAGGCAAAGAAATCGGCGATGCACAATCGCCGTCCCTCGCGCTGCCGGGGGAAAGTGAACCGCAACAATTCCTTCTCCGGTGCACTCGGATCTCGAGGTCCAGAACTCGGAACTTCATACACGACGACGTCATTTCCGTCACTCTGACATGGGAAATATCCCCAGACGACCTTCGGCTCAAACAATCCAGACTCTGCTACCTCGTCTTCCAACTTCTTTTTGATCGGCCGAAATTTCTCTTCCACCAGTCGCAGGTAATCGGTCTGCGACGCGGTCTTCAACTGCCACTGATTCTTGAATAAGGCCGTCTCGTTGATGTAGGGAAACACGTCGCGCACATCGTAGCTTTTCACGCGTACTCCCCAGAAGGGAGGAGTGGGAATATGGCGTGCGTCTTGTACTACGGGGCTCCGCTCGGCGAACACCGGACCGGTTTCCTCATCCACCGCAGCTGCCTTTGCGTATTCCTTTACCGTTCGCCCGTCGCGAAGGCGCTGGTCGCGCGCTCCATCTGTGGTGATCAAGTCTTCCATCACATGCAAGCCCGCGAAAGCATCTTCGGCGTAGAAGACCGCGTTCGAGTACTCTCGACGCAAATCGTCCTCCACGTATTTGCGGGTTAGGGCAGCGCCGCCGCAAATAACGGGAAATTCAAGTTTTTGCCGTTGCAAGTCCTGGATCACATATTTCATCTCCAGCGTCGACTTCACCAGCAACCCGCTCAGCCCGATAGCATTTGCAGCGTGCTCCTGGGCTGCTTTGATGATGGTATCTCCGGGCTGCTTGATCCCGAGATTCACCACCTTGAATCCGTTATTCGACAGGATGATGTCGACCAGATTTTTTCCGATATCGTGAACGTCACCTTTCACAGTGGCCAGCACGATCGTGCCTTTCTGCGAACCCCCGGCTTTCTTTTCCATTTTCGGCTCGAGATAAGCAACGGCCTGCTTCATTACTCCGGCGGAATCAAGCACGGAAGGCAATTGCATTTTGCGCGCTCCGAACAAGTCGCCGACCGTCTTCATGCCATCGAGCAAGACGGTATTGATCAGTTCGAGGGCGGAGTAGGAGCCAAGCGCCTCTTCCAACAAATCTTCCAGGGATTTCTTTTGCGCACCTTGGCCCACGGATTTTTCGCCATTGATAATGGCAAACTTGAGCTTGTCTTCGACCGAAAGCGAGTCCACGTGTGCGGTTGTGGAAGCAGCAGTTTTGCCCTTCATGCCGGCGAAGTGATTCATGTACGCCTGCAGCGGATCGCCAGCCGACTCATCGCGGAAAATCAGCTTCCGCGCGAGATCGACTTCTTCCTGCGGAATCTTGTACAGGGGATAGATTTTTGTGTAGTTCACGATGGCCATGTCCAACCCATGGTCGACGGCCTCGTGCATGAAAACAGAATTCAGAACCCGCCGCGGATAGGCATCCAATCCAAAGGAGATATTGCTTACCCCCAGAATGGTTTTGACGCCGGGTAATTCCCTTTTAATTTGCTCGACTGCTTTCAACGTCTCGATTCCAGCGGTCCGGTATTCTTCCTGACCAGTAGAAATCGGCAGAGTAAGCGCGTCGAAAATCAGGTCAGTAGCTTCCAAGCCATACTCGTTCGTCGCGAGATCAAAAATGCGATGAGCGATTGCGGTTTTCTTTTCGGCGGTCAGAGCCATTCCGTCTTCATCGATGGTGAGCGCGATCACTCCGGCACCATAGCGCTTGGCCATGGGAAGCACGAGGGAGGTTCGTTTTTCGCCATCTTCCAGATTGATGGAGTTGATGATCGCTCGCCCCGGAATGCGTTTGAGCGCTTCTTCCACGACGTCGGCCTCAGTGGAATCCACCAGTATCGGCGCGGGAACGCGGGTGGCGATTTTTTCCAGAATCGAAGAAATGTATGCCTTTTCGTCTTCGCCTACGATCGCGCAACACAGGTCGAGCATGTGCGAACCGTCATTCACCAGCTTTTTCGCCAGAGTGAGAATGTCATGGTATTTCTTGCCGCGCACCAGATTGCGGAAATGCTCGACCCGCGTGGTCGTATTCATTTCCTCGGCGATGATGAGAGGCTTTGGCTCAAGATCGAGCGGCACAGAGGTGTAGGCGCTCGAAGTCGCGGCAGTTTTCTTTACTTCACGCTTGGCCGGTTCGACTCCGGAAACGGCATCCACCACGGCTTTCAGGTGCTCGGGCCGGGTTCCACAGCAGCCGCCCACGATGCGTACGCCGTAATCCTGTACGAAATGCTTGTGATATTCCGCCAGTTCTTGAGGAGTCAGCTTGAAAACAGCCTGTCCTCCTTCGTTCACCGGCAAGCCGGCGTTGGGTAGAACGGAAATCTGCTTGGTCGAATTCAGTGCGAGATACCGGACCGCATCATTCATTTCCTTCGGACCCGTGGCGCAATTCAGGCCGAGGATATCTACGTCAAATGGTTCCAGCGCGGTCAGAGCCGCGCCAATTTCGGTTCCGAGCAGCATCAGGCCCGTATCCTGCAGCGTCACCTGCACAGTTACGGGCAGACGCTTGCCTGATTTCCGCATCGCGTCGAGCGTGCCGATGGCAGCAATTTTCGCCTGCAGCAGATCCTGGCAGGTTTCGATGAGCAGCACATCGACGCCGCCTTCGATCAGAGCTGCCGCCTGCTCTTCGTAAGCGGACCTCATCGCTTCAAAGCTGATATGCCCAAGCGAGGGCAACTTTGTGGAAGGCCCCATGGATCCAGCCACAAAGCGGGGCTTGTCTTTGGTTGAGAACTGCTGCGCCACTGCGCGCGCGAGTTGCGCCGCCTTCACGTTGATCTCATGGACGCGGTCGGCGAGATCGAACTCCGACAATACGATTCGCATTCCGCCGAAGGTGTTGGTCTCGACCACATCGCAGCCGACCGAGAAGAAATCTGCGTGGATCTCTTGAATAATGTCAGGCCGGCTGAGCACGAGAACTTCGCTGCAGTTTTCCTTGCCCCAATAATCATCGAGCGTAGGATTGCGCGCGTGGATATTCGTGCCCATCGCGCCGTCGTAAACCACGACGCGGTCACGCACGGTTTGTAGAAAATCAGTCATTGGTCTTTGGTCTTTGAGAATCAGGGTCTTTAAGAATCAGGATCTTTAAGAATCAGTATCCTTAAGCTTAGCTTCGAGCTGCAAATCCTACAGCACGGCTCGAAGCTCGTGTCTCGAAGCTTTTATGCACAAAACGCCGATCCCCAGGACCGGCGTGTGATTTATTGAAAACTGGTATCGAACTTAGCTGCCCGCGACCATCCCCGCAGGGGCTCCCCCATCCACGTCGGCCTGATTGAATACGATGTTCGCGCCCATGTGTGCCGGCCGGGGGGCCAGCATTTGCTCCTTGCGGTAAACCAGATTGCTGGCGTTGAACGTAGCCAGCTCAAACCCGTGCCCGTGAGTGATGGCATCGGTGGGGCAAGCTTCCACGCAATAGCCGCAAAAAATGCAGCGATTATAATCGATGTTATAGACCTTGGCGTAGCGTTCGGCGCCGCTGACGCGGTGCTCGGCGGTATTCTCGGCAGCTTCTATGTAAATGCAATTCGATGGGCAATTGGCCGCGCAAAGGAAGCAGGCCACGCATTTTTCCAGTCCATTTTCATCGCGCTGTAGCACGTGTGCGCCGCGGAAGCGAGCCTCAAGGCGTGCGCCCCGAAGTGGACCCTTGCCATCGGGATAGTTCTCCACAATCGTGGGCCGAAACATCTCCGAAAAAGTGATGCTCATGCCCTTGGCGATGGCGGCAATATTTCTCAGGACCGACATACCTGTTTAGTATACCGGAAGCGATGGTCAGAGCGTTTCGCCGGGCAGGTGGCAGGCCGCAGTCAATGAGCACCCTGGAATTTGATTTGCAGCCGGGCGCTAAAGCATGCGCCCTCCTGAAAATAAAAGGAAAAGTTCAACCCGCGAACTGAAGCGGGAGCAGCACCGGTTACTCTTTTGAGGAAAAAAAATTCTCTCGGGTAACCAAAATGACGCTAAACAGCATCCAGACATAAGGGTTGGGAAAATTCAGCGCTTCCTCCGGCGAGATCCGGAAGAGCAGCCGCCGGTTGATCTCTAGCGCACCGTCACGGTTCAACAAAACAGAAAAAACTTTCAGAGCTTAGGAGACGCGCCATGCCACATGGAAATTGTGCTCCGAATGTTTCTACTCAGTTTGGCTCTGGGGAGCCGAGGAAGATGTCCCTCAATGAGGCGCGTGCGACACCGTCGCAGCAGGGCGCTTCTGTGAAGACCCTGCCGAGTTCGTGGCAGTTCGTTGTGTTTGCTGCGGCGGGTGTCGGCGCCGTGTCTTTTCTGGCGACAGAACTGATGCACTACATCCTAGTGCCGGATATCGGCCGATCCCCCGAAAGACTACTGGCCGAGGGATTTTCCGCTCTGCTTGTGACCTTGCTGGCGGCGAAGTTGATACAACTCACAAGAGAACGCCATCAGCTTCTTTTGGCGCGAATGCAAGTGATTGCCGAAATGAACCACCACATTCGGAACGCCCTAAGCCCGCTTTCTCTTTCGCTGGACGATACAGAAAACCAGCAGTTGAAAAATATCGCCTCCGAAGCGGTCGATCGGATTGATTGGGCCCTGCGAGAAATATTGCCTCGCGAAACCCCTTTGGGTGAACAGCAGAGACATGCGCTGGGATATTTTCAAAGGCGGAGAACCCCTTTACGCTAGTTCTCCTCCATAATTTATGGAGCGTGCTGTGGTCCCACGGAGTACTGAAGCTTTCCCGCGTTCTGGCCGATGAAATCCTGTATCTGCACTCCTTATGAACTCGGCGTGTGTTGCTGTGCTGAGCGAATTTCGAGGCTGCGAGGAAATATGGGAGATCTTGGCGCCGATAAGAGAAGCCTCTCAGAACGCCTGAGGGTAACTACAGACGAGTTACAAACTTTGGAGAAGCTGGTTCTTTCCGGCGATTGTGCCCCACGAGTTTTGGCTGAGTTTCGAAATGCGGTAGACAGCATTCGGCAAACCGCGTGGGCGGTCCAGCAATGGAGCGAGCTTCAGCAGCAAAATCGTGATCCCTATGCGGTTTTAGGAACGTTGTCGACAGAGCGGGTGCGGCGCGCGACGCAAATCGCAAAAGATCTGACGATGGATTTGGAATCGCTTGAACTGGGTTTAGAAACGGAAGGGCTGGAAAAGCTTTTTCAGGCGATTCGAGGCTTGTACGAACGTTTAGACCCGTTATTCAGAAAAACCCTGGTCTAATTGGAAGGTCTGGCTGGACGAGCCGTTTAATATGCAAGTACCCGGTTACGTGAGTTTCTTGAGTCATCCTGCCCGAGTTGTGTAGAGTCGAAATATCTCTCCTATCATTTCTAAATCGGTCGTGTCGGCGCCATTTCTTGCTGCTCCGGCAAAAGCGCGACTCATCGTCATGGCCAGGCTCAAACTCGCTATCGCGCTTGCCGGATTCATGCTTGTTGCCGCTGAGGGCGTCTGGGCAACTGCCGCGGCCAAGTCGGCGGCGACTCGTGTACGCCTTCAGGCTGTGGATGCGGTGATTGAACGCGCCATTCAGGAAGGCAACATCCCTGGAGCGGTGCTGGTTGTGGGACATAACCGCCAAGTGATTTACCGCAAGGCTTATGGCTCTCGCGCGCTCGAACCGCGCCGTGAACCGATGACCCTCAATACGATCTTTGATGTGGCGTCGCTGACGAAAGTGATTGTGACAACGACCGCGGTCATGCAGCTGGTGGAGCAAGGGAAGGTGCGGTTGAACGATCCAGTGGCGAAGTATTTGCCTGAGTTTGCGCAGAACGGAAAAGAAGATATCACCGTGCGTCAATTGCTCACTCATTTTTCCGGACTCGAACCGGACCTGGATTTGAAAACACCATGGCAGGGAAAGGAAACGGCATATCGCATGGCGTTTGCCGACACGCCGGAGGATGCGCCGGGTTCGAAGTTTACCTACAGCGATATTAATTTCATCGTTCTGGGCGCGCTGGTAGAGCGGATTTCGAGCGAAACGCTGGATGAATATGCGAATCGGCATATTTTCGCCCCGCTGAAGATGACACATACACGTTATCTGCCTCCGGCGGCGTGGCGGCGGGGAGTTGCGCCGACTCAGTACGACGAGAACGAGCACATGCTGCGCGGCGTGGTGCATGATCCGACGGCGCGGCGGATGGGTGGCGTGGCGGGACATGCGGGATTGTTTTCGACAGGCGACGATCTGGCGAAGTTTGCGCAAGCATTGCTGGATGGAGGCGACGGAATTCTTTCCCGGTTGTCGGTGGAGAAGATGACTTCGCCGGAACAACCGCCATCGGCGCCAGTTCTGCGCGGATTCGGCTGGGACATTGATTCTCCCTATTCCACGAACCGCGGCGATCTGCTGCCCATTGGGAGCTATGGCCACACCGGCTTTACCGGAACCTCGCTGTGGATCGATCCGACCACCCAGACCTACATTATTCTGCTGACCAACGCGGTGCATCCGCGCGGGCAGGGAAGTGCGATTGCGCTGCGGTCGGAGGTGGCGACGGCAATTGCGGCAGCGCTGCATCTGACGACAACCGAAGAAGAGGCGCTGCGCTGGCAAAGTATTACGGGATATAACGAAGCGCAGAGTGCTGCTCGCCGTATGACCGCGCGCAACGGCAGCGTGAAGACCGGAATCGACGTCTTAGAGGAGCACGGGTTTGACGTGCTGCAGGTCACCGGGCGCAAGAAGCGGATCGGACTGTTAACCAACCAGACCGGCATCGATGCGGAAGGACGGCGGACGATTGACGTGCTCGCACAGGCTCATAGTTTGAACCCCGGGTTTTCGCTGGAGGCTATTTTCAGTCCCGAGCACGGAGTGACAGGGGCCCTCGACACGACACATGTGAGCGATACCGTAGACGCCGCGACCGGGGTCACCGTCTACAGCGTTTACGGCGGCACGGATGCGGCGCGGCGCCCTTCCCTCGAGGTATTGAAGCAACTGGATGCGGTGGTAATCGATATTCAGGATGCCGGGGCGCGGTTCTACACCTACGAGACTACGCTGGGATATTTTCTTGAGGCCGCCGCACAAGCCGGAGTTGAAGTGATCGTGCTGGACCGGCCTGATCCGATCACGGGATCGTTTGTGCAAGGCCCAGTCTCGGATGCAGGACGAGAGAACTTTACAAATTACTGGACTGTGCCGGTGCGACACGGAATGACGATGGGCGAACTGGCAAAAATGTTTAACGCTGAGCGCAATATCAACGCAAAGCTGACTGTGGTGCCGATGGAAGGATGGCAACGCGGTGACTGGTTTGACTCGACCGGTCTGCAGTGGGTGAATCCCTCGCCCAATCTGCGGAGCGTGACAGAGGCGGCGCTTTATCCCGGAGTGGCGCTGGTTGAGGGAACCAATGTTTCGGTGGGCCGCGGCACCGATACACCGTTTGAGCTATTGGGTGCGCCCTGGATCAAAGGTCGTGAACTGGCAGCCTATCTGAACGCACGCGGCATTTTTGGCGTCCGCTTTGTGCCGACCATCTTCACTCCTACTGCAGCAATTTATTCCGGAGAGAAATGCGAAGGTGTGAACATTGTTCTGACCGATCGGAACGCCTTGGATGCTCCGGAGTTGGGCATCGAGTTGGCAGCCGCTTTGAAAAAATTGTATCCAGCGGATTACAAGATCGAGCGCATCATGGAACTACTGGTGAACCAAGCGGCATTTGAGGGGCTCATGTCGGGTGAAGATCCGCGCCGCATTGCACAGGATTGGCAAGAGGGGCTGGAGAAATTTGAAGCCATTCGAGATAAATACCTGCTATACAAGTAGCGCCCCCTTTTTGAGCCCGCCCGGAGAAGACGAAAAGTTAATTATCCGTTGCGATCTTCTCACCATGTTTTAGGGTGCGGTCAAAGAAATCGGCAGTTGCTCCGTAGGCCCGCACCCAATCTCTATATCGCAGAAATCCGTGGATCTCGTCGGGCAGAATCATCTCTTCGAATCCGACCTGCTGTTGCCGCAGTCGCTGAACCAGGTCGACGGTTTGGTCGAAAGGGACATTGCGATCGTCATCGCCATGGATAAGCAGCACCGGCGACTTCCACGTGCTCACATATGCATCCGGAGACGACTCCCACGCGAGCTTGATGGCCGCATCGGCATCCGGCGGCTTCAGTGAGAGATTACCAAAATACGGCCTCTGCGTGAGGAAGACGCTCCAATCATGGACGCCATGAAAATCGACTCCGGCCTTGAAAATACCCGAGTTGCGTGCCAGACCCATAGCCGTAAGAAAACCCCCATAGGAACCACCCCATAATCCGATCTTTTCGCTATCGACTTCTGGAAGCGATTGCAAGTAGTGCGCGGCAGCAACCACGTCTTGATACTCTGCCGCTCCGCGCCAGATTGTGTTAGGCGCCTCACGAAAAGCGCGCCCGTACATAACTCCGAGGCGATAATTCACCGAGAGGACAGCATATCCGCGGCTTGCCAGATATTCATTTTCGGCGTAGGCGTCGTGGTAGTAATCCATGTAATGGAAGCCCAGCAACATCTGGCGCACAGGGCCCCCATGCGTGAACACGAGTCCGGGTACTTTCCCGTTCGCATTGCGTGGCAGAAAAAGCTGGCCGTGCAGCGTCAGTCCGTCTTCGCTGCGGAATATCACCTGTCTCGGCGTGACGAGTGATTTGGACGGGAAATCACTCGGAAGAGCCTGGTTGGCGATCATTTCGCGACTGTTAGCGGTGACTACATACGGCATGGCTGGCGATGTGGCGGTTGAGCCGAGGCATACGATATTTCCTTCGCCCACCTGAACGGGAGACCACTCGATGGTCTCGCCGCGGGTCAGAGCTTGCGGACTGCCTCCAGCAACTGGCACGCGCCACAGATGCCGTCGATCGACGTCATCCTGATTCGACGAATAGATGACGGATAATTTATCCGCGCTGAGCGTCACATCTTCCACATCGAAGTCGCCGGGGGTAAGTAACGTGAGCGAGCGCCCACTTGTGGCAATCGAATACAAATGATTGCGGCCATCCTGCTCTGAAGCGAACACAATTGTTCCGCTGGCGGCGAAGTTGAGAGAGCCATCCTCCGTGAGTTCAGGGAAAGAGTCGTCCAGCTTGTCGCCGCTTCGCCAAAGTGGATGGCCGGAGCCGGTGGCGGCGTCCGCAATCCATAACGACCACGGCTTGGGGCGCACCGGAATCAGCGGCAGTTTATTCTGCTCGCCCGGAGTGCGCACAAAGACGATCGACTTGCCATCCGGCGACCAGCGCGGCAAGGAATCTTTGTCGACGCTGGGGGCGAGGTAGCGAATGAAGTCGGCGTCGAAGTCATAAATCGCGATCAGACTGTGAGTGTCGCGCTGGCTGACAAAAGCGATATGTTTACCGTCGGGCGACCATTTTGGCTGCTCTGCCGCTCCGCGTACAACAGCGAGTTCTTTTGCCTGCCGCTTGCCATCCACGCTCGCGAGCCACAATTTTTTCTTCGCAGACCAGACCACCCATTTACCATCCGGCGAGATCTGAACGTCTTCGCAACCTTCCTCGGCGCAGCCCATATCTCCCAAAAGGCGTGGAGATGCTTTCTTGGCGTCCACATCGACGGCAAAAACCTGCTGCTTGGCCCCTTTCGTCCAGCTGGCGGGATTCGCGCTTTCCTGTGAGTCATTCAACTCTGTGCCTACGGCATAGACGACGGTCTTGCCATCAGGAGTGAGGCGCAGGCTGGCAATTGGCTGGCCATCGTCGTCGTGATATTGCGTTACTTGGCGCGCTGTATGGGCGAAGTCAGGGCCGTCGGCAACCCAGACATTGCGGACCCCCTTCGCGTCGAACACCCAAGCAACGCGGCTGGAGTGCGTTGAGGCGACCAATTCGCTGGGAAAAGGCGAACTCATGACCTGCTCGATGCTGAACGAGGCTTGCGCCATCGTCGAAATCGGCGTAGTCAAGGCAAGCAAGAAAAAAAGGCCGAGAAGATTGGTGCGCAGAAAAGGTTTCCTGAATGTCATAGTGCGATAGGGTAAGCGAAAAAGGGTTTGAATGCCAACGTTCACGGAATAGAGGTTCGCGATCTGATCTACGCCTCTGGATCAAGGTAAACCACACGCGTATGCGTAGTAATCGATGACTTCGCCAATTTTATTCCGAATCAGCTGTACGGGATGGTTCGTGATTTGCCCTGTGCGCACGGCATTACTTTGGTTGGACAGGTACTGGCTGAGCAGAGAAATGGGCGCGGGATGCGCCTCTAAATTTGCTAGTAGAATTTGCAACGCGGCGCCGACCCCAGGTTGCGGCCAGTAATAGCGGCAGCGATCGCTCAGGCCGTATTTGCGCGCGAAGCGGAGTGCGGCCTGGTCACCGTGGTAATAGCTTTTCCAATATAGCGGATCGGCGAGCATGGCGGCTTCCAGCGCCTCGCGCACATGGGAGAGCGCGATGCCTTTGCGCTCGCCGAGCCATTCTTCCTCGACGGCTGCCAGCGCAAAAACGGCTTCGCGAAATGCGAAAGTTAACCACGGGCCTACTTTCAAAATCGCGAAGTGATCGAGGACCAGTTGCCGCAAGGCGATGGGGGCTTGATAGTCCGTGGAGTGCGCCTCGAATACTCCGTGCCATTGTTTTTCGGCAAATGCGGATAACTTACGAGCTTTTTCCGGCAGGTACGGAAAAACAACCTGATCGCCGAATTCGACGCCGGGCTGGACGACGATTGCGATCACTCGCTTCCATGCGTTTTCAAGGCCCAGTTCGTTGAACGCCTGCTGTGCTGTCTGCACTGTTTGCGACAGGTTTTCGATATTCGTCACTTCCGGAGCTTGCCCGCCTTCTAGTTCGCCACCGGGAATGGGGACTTCGGTTCCGATGACATAAAGCGGTGCGGGCGAACCGGGCGGAAGCTCTCGATGCGCGTCTTCAGCGGCGCGGCACAAACTGGCCGCGCGCCCGCTGACGATCTCGTCGGCAAGCGGCTTGTGACGATCGCCAGGATCGCCGGCGAGATGCATGCTGGCGTCCAGATGAATTTTCGTGTAGCCGGCCAGCACACAGGCGCGAACGAGCTGTTCTGCCTTCTGCATGGCGGAACCCGAGGGTTCACTTCGCCAAACGTGAGGGCCGAGATGATCGCCACCGAAGACGATACGCTCGGTTGGAAAGCTCATGAATGCTGCGACTTCTTTGACGAAGGCGGCAAACTGCGCAGGAGTCTGGCCGGTGTAGCCTCCAAACTGATTTACCTGGTTGGAGGTGGATTCGATCAGGAGCAGGCTGCCGTCTCGCTTTGCCTGCAGCATGCCGGCTTCAAGAACGAATCGGTTGGCAGAGCAAATCGAATAAACGCCGACACCCTCGCCGCGGCGATTTTTCTCGAGAATCGCGCCGAGCCACTCTGTCGAGTTGTCCGCTGAGGACTCGCTAAACGCGGCAGTCATAGGCTTGAGATCAGGCTTGAGATCAGAAGGTGAATCTCACTCCGAATTGGAAGAAACGCGGCAGGTAACCGCCTGCGTCGGAGGTGATGGTGCCGAAAGCCGGGTCGCCGTAGGCCGCGTCGGGTTGTGCAAAACGCGGATGGTTGAAGAAGTTGAACACCTCCGCCCGCAGATCGATGCTCATGCCTTCCTTCGGCACAAAGGACTTGTACAGATTCATGTCCACATCGTGGATGCCGTTCACGCGCAGGCCGGGATAATATCTGGGAGCGTTGCCCGGATTCTGATCACCGGGATCGGACAAACAGTTGGAGTTGATAAAAGATACTGTGGGTGTTCCGTTGCCTTCGGCGTTGCCGTTCTGCTGCCAATTCTCGGCGACATCTAGCATGCTCACTCCAGTTTTCAGTTGGGGGCACACGATGTTGGGGCGTTGCGACCCATTGGCCAGGCGCGGGTTGCTCATGCCCAGCGCGATGGGCTGGCCCGATTGTTGGGTAATCATGGCCGCGACCGACCAGCCTCCGACAACGGCGTCCAGTCCCCGGTTCATGTTTCCACCGATCCAATCATTTCGGCCGATGGGTAAATTCACGACCACGGCTGCCGCAAGGCGCTGCGGCGCATCATTGCCGCTGATGCTGTGCTCGAGATAGAGGCGATCGAGTTGTTGGGGAAATGCGTTGCCGAGGGAACCTACCCAGTTGTTTCTTCCTGCGGAGGAATTATCGGTCAGCTTCGAGATCGTGTAGTTGCCTTCGAAACTGATGTGGTGCGTCGTCCGTTTCTGAAAACGGATTTGTATGGAGTTATACCAGGAACTGGCTTCCTCGAGCATCAGGCCTTCGAAATCGCCGGTGAATTGCGGATAGGGATTAAGCAGGTTGCCGAGGGGAATTGTCGGAGCGGCGTATGCGGCATCGGGCTCATTGAAGCAAGGATGCGTCGGAGTGGAGGTGCATCCCGGGCTAAACATGGGCAAGAAGGGATTGGTTACCGGATTCTGAAGGAAATTGCTCACGCAACTGTCCGCCTGGCAGGTGGGATCGGTGGGCGTGACGGCAGCTGTAATCTTGGCCAACAAAGCGGACGAAATGAAATCCCGATTGTTCGTGCCGGACCAAGGCAGATGCGTGCTCCGGTTAGCCGAGTAGTCGACGCCCAGGACGATCTGGCTGGGCAGTTCGCGTTCGATTCCCAGGTTCCACATGTAGAGGTCGGCGTCGCGGGCGGAGGTGGTGCCGAGATCGTTATTGTTGGCGTAACCCCAGTCGGCGAATTGCCCATACTGTTTATCCTGCGGGCCGGTAAAGCCCGAAGGGAAGGGATTTTCGAGTGTTGCATATTGCGTTGCGAAATTGTTATTGGTGAAAAATATGGTTGCCGTTTTGCTGAAGGCGGTGCCGGGATATTGAAAGTTCGTGGCTGGGCTCATGCCGAAATAAATGCCGGCGCCGCCGCGCATTACGGTCTTTTGATCGAAGGCGTAGGCGAAGCCCAGTCTCGGGCCGATATCGTTGCGATAGACCGGAACGTGCCGCATGCTCGAGGTGGGAAACTGCGTGGTGCCGATCAACTGCTCTGAAGATGGGAAGCTCACACCCGGGGCGAGAGCCGCCTGTGCGGCGCTGGTATCCAGAGTGAAGCCTGTGGGCGCGGTGAAGTTGCTGAACTGAATCCGGTTGTAGCGCTCATCGTAGGGAGTGCTCCACTCATAACGGATACCGAGATTAATCGTGAGCTTGGCGTTTACCTTCCAATCGTCCTGGAAGTAGAAACCGGTTTCGATCGATTTGTTGGCGACTGCCGGCAAAACTTGCAGCGAAGTGTTGATGTTGGGAACGGGATTGATATTGTCGGCGTAGCCGAAAAGCGTGCTGGCAAAGGGATTGCCGGTTGGGTTGGCATTGGCATCGGTATCGCTGTTCGGAGTGGGCGAGGTGACGTAATCGGTAAAGTTCAAAGTGCCGGTGGGGTCATTGGGCTGGAAGAAGTTGTTGTAAAAAAGTCTTTGCTCGCCACCGATTTTCATCAGATGCGATCCTTTGGAGATGACAATCTGCGACGAGTACGTATAGAGAGTGTGAGCGAAGGTGGTATTCACGCAGCACTGATCGTAGAGATCGGTCCACGGGGTGGTTTGCCCGCCGGAGGACATATAAATGGCGGGCATGCGGTCTAATCCGTTGGCCTGTTCGAAGATCGGAGATAACTGAAAGCCTGGGGGCAGGGAGGCGTTGAAACTGGAAATGCTAGGAATGCCGGAAGTCTCCAGTTCGTGGACGCGGTCGATGGAGAAGTGGCTGGTCCAGACGATGCGCGGATTGATTGTGCGCGCATATTCGATCGAGCCATTCTGTGCCAGCTGGGGGCCACTCGCGATGCCATCTCCCGTGCCGTTGTTGTCGAAGCCGTCTCCGAAGATCATCGGCGTGTAGTAATTCAATGAGCTACGACTGTAACGGGCGCTGATGTGATTTCGATCGTTGATCTGATCATCGATCTTAATATCGAACTGATAGTCGGGATTATGTGCCGTTCCGCTGAAGAGATAGTTATTGAATTCTCCCGGCAGATTCGGTTGTGGATAGAGAGCAAGAATGGCCTTGCCGATCGGGTCGATTTCTTTGGCTGGAATGATATTTCCCGGCACTTGCGGGCGGCACATTCCGCTGGCGCAGGGGACTAACGCAAGCGTTGGATCATAGATACAGCCGGAGCAGCCCGCGGCGCTGCTACTCGCCGTGGCGGAAAAGTTTCCCGCCCGTTCGGCTGCTGTCGGAACGGTTGCGACGCCATTGAAGGCGCTGTTGTTGCGAACCTTTTCGAAGTCGGCAAAGAAGAAGGTTTTGTTCTTGCGAATCGGACCGCCGATGGAGAATCCTCCCTGGTCGCGCGCACTCACAGGTTTGGGATTGGGAGCAGGATTGAAGAAGTCGCGGGCATTCAGTTCCGAGCGCTGCAGAAAATACCAGCCACTGCCGTGGAAGGCGTTGGTTCCGCTCTTCATCACCATGTTGACCACGGTGCCGCCGTTATTGCCGAACTCCGCTGAAAAACTGTTGTTCTGGACTTTAAATTCCTGCACCCCTTCGACCAGCGGTTCGTAATAGACGTTGCTATTTCCGCCTTCGCCCTGTTCCGGGGCGCTGAGCGGCGAGCCATCGAGGCGTATTTCCGCAGTCGCGTTGCGCTGGCCGTTGGAAACGAAATTGGTGCCCGAAGGATAGTTATCTTGGGTGCCGGAGCCGGCTGCTTCGGTTACACCTCCGGCGAGGAAGGTTAGACCGAAGAAGTCGCGATTCACTAGAGGAAGTTCCACGACGTATTTATTGGTGACGTCGGTGCCCAGGGTTGCGTTGCCGGTATCGAGCAGGGGCGCAGTCGTGGTGACTTCGACGGTAGACGATACCCCTGCTAGTTGCAGCTTGAAATTCAGCGAGGACTCCTGGTCGACAGCAAGGACCACGTTTGTGCGCTCGGCCGCGCGGAAGCCCGGCGCTTCCGCCTTAACGTCATAGGTGGAGGGGCGGAGGCCGGTGAAGAAATAGGATCCTTTATCGTCTGTGCGGGATGAAGTGGCGATGTTAGTGCCCACGTCGCGGATGGTGACAGTGGCGTTCGCCACCATAGCGCCGCTCGAGTCCGAGACCACTCCACGCAACTGCGCGCGGTAGCTGCCCTGCGCCACCGAGAAGGCGGCGAGAAAGGTAAGTGACGAGATAGTCAGAAGACTGGGAAGAAGCTGCCGATGGAGCTGCATGAGATTCCTCCGCACTTGTAATCGCGCGACCGAACACGCCCATAGGCGACCGTTTTGTGTGCTTGCGGATTGTTTCGATTCATTACGAATCAAATCTTTTTACTGACAGCAGGCCCTGATTGTCAAGAAAAATGTCAGCTGCCAATTGCTGCGAAGGAGAAAGAAAAAGCGGAGTTGGCGCTCTGGGGGCGTGGAAATGCGAGAGAACGTTAAAAGGGATTTGTGCCGCAAAGAAAGGAAACCAGGATCCCGATCTTGAATGGCCTCAATCGCCTTCTAACCAGAAGACTGCACCTTTCGAAATTGGCGGCAAAGTGAAAACGACGCTCCTTTGATTCGGGATGCCATCGATCTTCTGGGCGTCTCCGAGAAACGGCAAGAAATAGGCCGCAGCACCGTCGCGGGCAGGGACGGTGATGGTGACCATCTGAGGCGTTTGAATGGGATTCTTGCCGGCAACCAAGCCCGCGAAATTTGCCAGGAAGACATGGGTTTGGCCGTTAACGCGAGCGATCGACGTCGCAACCTTGTGCGATGCCGAAATTTCAAGGCTGGAGTTGACAGGAAGGCTATCGAGAAATGCCTGTTGCATTTGAGGAGTCGAGTGGTCGAAATCGGATTCCAGCGATGCAATGTACGCTTTGCCGGGGCATTCGGGAAAGCGCGCGATGTTTGGCTGATTACCCGATTTCAGAGGATCATTTCCCGTGATGATGAGCTTTCTGCCTTGGGCAACATAGTTCTCGACCGATTGCTGTTCGTCTGCGCTCAAAATCCGTACATCCGGAAGAACCAGAGCTTCGCCGCTGAAATTATGCAGGGTTCGGGGCGTGACGACTTGAAACTCTCGATGGCTCTGCATCAGCAAAATAAGAATTCCCCGATAGGAGCGCAAAAAGTCGTCGGCGTAGTAATTGCGGGTCTGCGGCGAGAAATAAACTCCGATCGGATTGATGGGCGTGCGCGGCAGGTAAAAGATTTTTTCGTTCTGTTTGATCCACGAGAAAATTGTCTTGCGCGTGGCCGGATCGTTTGATCCTGCCATGGAATGGCCGGGAGCATCCCAGAAATTCGCGCCGTCCATAAGCTGCGACATGGCCAGGTTCTTCATGGCCTCGCGCTTGTCGACGACCTTGTCTCCGTCCCACGAATAGTTGAGAATCCAGGTCGCTTTGCCTTGCGCGAAGGCCCGGAAGCTGTGCATGCCGACCTGGTAATAGAACCAATTCAGCGGCGAGCGCTCCGAGGCCATGTGTTCGCCTTCGCCAAATTCATATTCATGCGCGATGGCATCGACTACGGGATAAAGGTTGTAAACATCGGCTCCCACGCGGACCGATTCTTTCTCAATGCCGGGATAGATTTCAGGGATCGTTTTGATTTTCGGATTCACCGACTTTGCGTTCTCATCGATCTCGTGCATGAAATCTGTGAAAGTCTGGATGCGGAAATCGACCCACTTGCGGAAATTAGGATCGGAAAAGTCGCCAAGCTTCAAATCTTTTTTCGCATCGAGGCCGGTTTGCTTTTTGAAGGCGGCAACGGTGTAGTCGTCGAAGCTGGCCCAGGTGTCTTCCCAGCCTTCAAAGTGGGTCATCCAATAGGGAATGTCGACATAAATGCCATCGATTCCGGTGGCGGCAATCTGCCGCACGTGCTCCATATAAATTTTGCGCCATTCGGGAGCGTAGGGACTCACCCACACGTCTTCGTCGCCCTGCCTGATCCAGAAAGCCTGGCCGCCGCCGAACATGGCGGGTTCGCCGGTGATCTTGCGCTGCACCCAGTCGGGATGATCTTTGAATAATGTGTGTGGAGTTTTTGCAGCATTCGCCGTGATGCACTCGGTCCCGGCGATGTAAACGAAAGCGTAGTTGCCCACGGCGTGTGCCTTCTCGGCGACGGCGCGAATCGCTTTCAGCTTGGCGGTGGGATCGAGAAAACTCTCGTACCGGCCTTCGATGTCGTTGTCGACCTCGATGCCGAACACTTCGCTGGCTTGGGCGTCCGCGACGATTTTCTCGGCATTGTTCTCCCTAAGGCCGTAGGCGCCGATGCGGACATAGTTGGTCCAGTCTTGTTCGACCGGAGCGGGAGAAGCGCTGGCAGCTAAGAAAAGGAAAAGAGAGCAGAAAAATCCCAGCCATTTTAGGGGCATAGAAAAAGTCGAAAATCTTACAACAAGCTTACTGAAAAGAAACTTTTCCGGTGAGTTCGATCTCCGCTGCGGAGTGGGCTACGTCGATGTCGAAATCTCCGGGAGAGACTGTCCATGCGTGAGCTTTGATATCGTAATATGAAAATGCGCGCCGGTCGAGCGTGACCTCCACGTGCTTGGTTTCGCCTGGACTCAAGTCGACTTTCACGAATCCCTTCAGTTCCTTCACAGGCCGCGGAACGGGCGCGTGCTTGTCGCCAACATAGACTTCGGCCACTTCTTGCCCACGGCGCAACCCAGTGTTGCTTATATCGAACTCCACTGTGACCTGGTGATTCCCGGAAGCTGATCCCGGCGAAACCATCAGATTCTTGTAAGCGAAAGTTGTGTAGGAAAGTCCATAGCCGAAGGGAAAGAGCGGCTTGATTCCGGATTTGTCGAAGTGACGATATCCGACAAAGAGGCCCTCTTTATATTCAACTTTTTTATCGCCCGAGTTTGGATAGTAGCTATCGTGCGCGGCATTGTCCTCCCATCGACGTTCGATCGAGATCGGTAGTTTGCCCGAAGGGCTGAAATCACCGAAGAGAAGTTGCGCCAGCGCGCTGCCGCCTTCCTGGCCCGGATACCAGGCCTCTATTAAAGCTGGAACCTGATCGACCCACGCGCGCATATCGACCCCGCCTCCCGAGGTTAGGACGACCACGGTCTTCTTGTTCGCGGCGGAAATCTCGCGAATCAGTTCATCTTGCCCCGGCGGCAGTTGAAACTCGTGGTCGCTGCTTTCGCCTTCATCCGAAGCATCGAAGCCAACCGCTAACACGACCGCATCAGCGTGCGAAGCCAAAGTCTTTGCTGCAGGGCTTACCAGATCGGCGGGACGCGCAATGCCGAGATCCGCCATTGTCTTGCCCCAGCCGCCCTTCGCGTAATAATCCATTTCGATCTGGTGAGGTCCGGGCGTGAGATTTACCGAGGCCTCACTCACAAACGCATACCACTGCTTCCAGTTATCAAAGATCAGCTTCTTATCCAGATAAAGCCGGTAGCCGCCGTTTTCTCCCGGACCTTGAACGAAGAGCAGATAAGTTTCCGGTGTTGGTGGAGTGAAGTAGCCCGTCCAGCGAACGGAGACGTCTCCGGCTGCGCCGTCATTTCCGCGAGCCGGTTCATAGTTGACATGCTTGGTGATGCGAGTAACAGATGGAGTGCCGGCAAGATTACGGTTGGTGAAGAATTCGGCTTTTAATCCTTGCTGCCCGCCATTTGCCTCCGTAGTGAATTCGGTGTTTTTGGCGATGTCATCGAACGACGGTATGCCGCGATCATAGTAAACCTTCGCGCTACTGCCCAAGTAATTGGTGATTCCTTCGAGATCGCTCACCTGCACAAATGGTTTCGCTTCCGCGCTGCCTCCGCCGTCGGGAACAGCGGGATAAGCATCGGGACCAATCACGGCGATCGAGTGGATCTTCGATTTGTCCAAAGGCAGAAGATTGCCATCGTTCTTAAGAAGAACCATGCTCTCCTTCGCCGCGGCCAGAGTTACCTGACGGCCTTCAGGATTAAGCCGCGGAATCGATAGATCGGTCTGATCGCGATCGAGCCAGCCAAACTGGATGGCGGTGCGAAGAATGCGGCGCACCTTATCGTCGATGGTTGCCTCGTTGACTTTCCCCGCTTTGATGGCCGGTAGCAAGGTCGCACGGTTCATGAACTTTCCTGATGGCATCTCGAGATCGAGGCCGCCATTTGCGGCTGCGACGCCGTCGTAGCTGGCGTCCCAATCTGACATGATGATGCCGGTGAAACCCCAATCCTGTTTCGCTATGCCGATGTTGATGGGGCCGTTTTGCGTCATGTGAATGCCGTTCGTCAAGTTGTAGGAGTCCATGATCGCACCGACGTGCGCCTCTTTCACGGCAGCCTCAAAAACCGGCAAATAGATTTCGCGCATCGTGCGCTCGTCGATGATGGAATCGGTATTGTGCCGGTCGAATTCCGAATTATTGCCCATGTAATGCTTGACGGTCGCGCTCACGCCCTGGCTCTGCATGCCCTCGATATAGGCGACGGCGGTTCGCGAAGCAAGAAAAGGATCTTCTCCAAAATATTCGAAGTTCCTTCCGTTCATGGGAGCGCGATAAATGTTCACGCCCGGGCCGAGCATAAAGTGCACGCCACGGGAGCGAGCGTCTTCGCCAATGACTTTGCCGATTTCCTCTGCCAGTGTGGGACTCCATGTGGCCGCGAGTCCGATCCCCCCAAAAACCGTTGATGGACCGTAGTTGCGAACTCCCACCGGACCGTCGGCCATCTTCAGACGGGGAAATCCGATTTTGGGAATCGCGCGAATGTAGAAATCATCGACTCCGCCGATGAGGTCGATTTTTTCTTCCAGAGTCAGTTGTTTGAGAAGGGAATCGACACGCGCCTCGGTCGCCGGAGAGGGTGACGCTGTCTGGCACAAGGCGGGAACTGCAAATAAGAAGAAAAGAAGAAAAGACCGTACGAGCTTAGAAAGCATTCTACCCTCCAATTTCCTGTCTTCGCGGGAAAACGGCCGCCTCACGTTCGCGGGCAACGCGTGGGATAGCGCATCATAATCGAACGCGTGTACCTGAAATACCACTAGGAACCGGCGATCAGTTCGACTCCCAGCGTCGCTAAAGCGACATCCTCATTCGACGACAATCCGCTCACCGCGACTGCACCGACCACTTGACCATTTTTCCAGATAGGCAGTCCACCACCCCAGCCAACATACCTGGGATCGCCGTAGTAGGCGATGTCATGGCCTTTTTCGGGATGCTTGACCTTATCTCCGATTTCCCTGGTAGTCTTGCGCTCGCGAGCGGCGGTCCAGGCTTTGTTGATGGCAATCTGAATGGATGAAACTGGCGCGCCATCCATGCGAACAAAATAGAGAAGGTCGCCGTGCGTATCGGCAACAGCGATAGCAGCCGCCTTTTGCATCTGTAGGGCCCGCTCTACAATGAAATCCAGAGCGCGTTTGGCCTCAGCATAATCGATAGTGTGAATGGTTCTCATGCTTTGAAAGATCGGCTAAGGATAGGCAACTACGAGCGGTACCGGAGTTAAACCGGTTTTTGCATGGAAACGCGCCCAAAATAAAAGCGCCGGATCGGGATATCCGACCCGGCGCCACGAAGACTGCGCTCAGAATACAACCTTTAGAGCGAACTGAATCAAACGCTCCGGCGAGGCCACGCCGGCCCCCACCGTTGAAGTTACCTGACCGAATCCGTTCGCTGTCGGGGTCCCGTCATACCCAGTTGCCGGCGGGGCAAAGTAAGGATGGTTAAAGATGTTAAAGAACTCCGTCCGGAACTCAATGCCTACGCGCTCCGTAACCATGGTTCGTTTGAACACGGCGAAATCGAAGTTGACGATGCCAGGGCCACGCAACGTGGGGTCTACGCGAGCCTCAGTTCCGAAGCCCCACTCCGGCGGAGCTGCGAAGCAAGAGGTATTGAAATACAGTTCCGGATTGTTCGCTATGTCGTTGCTGATTTCCTTGGTTCCGGTTTTGCCGCAACCAGCGATAACATCAGGACGTACGTTTGCAACGCCCAAGCCAGCGCTTTCTAAGGCAGTCGAACCCGCGTAACTGATTTTAAGCGGGAAGCCTCTTTGGAAAGTGGTGATGCCGTCAATTCCCCATCCGGAAATTGCTCCGTTGGCGAGTCCGGTGTAGCTGTTTGCGTACGGCTTTCCTCGCCCGAACGGAAGATCGAGAACGTAGCTGATGATCAGCCGCTGTGAAATATCCTGGGAAGAAAGTGATCTCTCTCCCTTGAGATTGTTCCAGTCCTGAACCGATCCGACACCGCCGGTGCCGAACGCGTCACTCTCTAACCAACTGGTGAGCGTATCGGTGTTGCTCATAAGTTTCGCGTTAGTATAGGCCACAAGCAAGGTTCCGCCGCCCTGGAACCGGCGCTGTACGGTTGCCTGGAGCGAATTGTAGCTGCTGCCGCAGCAGCCGTAGCCGTTAATGTTAAGCCCGTTGTATTCAGGATAGGGCCGATCGAACTGTCCGGCGTGAATGGTCGCAGCACCGATCGTAGCGTTGGGGCTCGTGCCAGCCATCGGATTCGGGATCAGGGTTGCGATGGTTGGCGTGGCGGCAGGATTTGCCGCGTACTGTGCCGCCGCCTGCGCGACGAAGGAATCTGGAATCTGATCGATGTTGGTTTGGTACTGCTGCAAATGGACGCCGTGCGAGCCCGCGTAGGCAACATCAGCAAAGAACCCGGCCGGCAACGTGCGCTGGATGTCGAAGTTGTACTGTTCGAGATAACCATACTTTGGGTTCAGGTAAGGATCCAGGCCGGGGCTTCCGTTCGCCGCCACGAAGTTCGAAAGGCTTGGCGTCGCATTGCGTCCAGGTGGCGAAAGAATCGATCCTGCCGTGAAGGGGCCAGCCTGAGCGCAGCTAAACGTAGCAAAGCTAGTTCCCGTCTGCGTACATTTGCTTCCGTCCAGCGTCGACACGGGGCTTATATAACTATTCGTCGTAGCAGTGAAGGTCGTGGAGGCGAGGTTCACCACGTCGTTGTCTGGATTGGTTGCAAACGAAACGTAGTTGGGAATGAAGAAGATGCCAAAGCCCGCCCGGACCACGGTTTTTTGGTCGGGGGAATAGGCGAAACCAAGCCGCGGCGAGAATTCTTTCTTATCCAAAGGCAGGTTATTTTCGCTGGAGTTTGGTCCGGTGCCTACGTATGCCGCGTCGCCAGGGCAGGGTGATCCCGCAACGCCCGAACAGCCAGTGACCGTCCCGTTCACGGCATTGGGATTCCAATAGGTCAACCGGTTATAGGCCTCCGACCAGGTCCCTGGCAATTCGTAGCGAAGGCCGAGGTTTGCAGTGAACTTCGGCGTCACGTGCCAAGTGTCGTTGAAGTACAAGGCGCGGTAGGTCTGCTTGCCCTTTGTCTGCGCGGGATTCTGCGCCACGCCTTCGTTTTGGTTCCCGGCGAAAGTGCCCTGATTCAGAGCCAGTCCCAGAAGAAAGTCAGCATAAGGAGATCCAGAGCCGTCGGTGGCAGTTGGGGACGACGAAGTCCAGTTTCCTTGGAAGCCAAATGCGCCGCTAGCGATGTTGGTCTGGTAATAGTTGTCCAGCCCGATCTCCCACTGACCGCCGATCTGAAGGGTATGCTTGCCGCGGATCATGGTAAGTGCGGGCGTCAAGTTATATTGCGTGTTGTGATCGCCGATGGCGCTGTTGCCCTGCGAGTGTCCTACGTCATTTGGAGTCGGAAATTCCGGCGTAGGAGGGGTTCGAATCGAGTCCGGCGGCGAGTTATAGCTGGCCGGCCAACCCAGAGTAGTCAGGTCGTAGCCCGAGAGAATAGGCGAACGCAAATATACGAATCGGCTACCTGCCAAGTTCACGTCGAGAATAGTCGTGGGCGTAAAGGTGTGGTTCACGTCGAAGGCAAGCAATTTGCTGTGGTAGTTCTCCGCGCAGCGGTCTTCGCACAGCCCGGTTCCCAGGGGGTTTTGGGGCAAGTCCAGAAGGCCGTAGTAGGCGAATCTGCCGAATAAACGCGTATTGGCTCCGATGTTCTGATCTCCGCGGGCCACGAATTCATTCGTGTTACCGCCGCCGGGGTACGCTGTCGAGAAATTGTTCGTAATTCCTGGAAGGTTCGGAGCCGGGTAGTACAAGCCCCCAAGGATCGAGTCTGCTTTGCTGAACTCTGTCTTCGGGATCACGTTGTTCGGGTACGAGGTTCGTACCCCCGCTGCGTTCGCAGTATAGGGGTCGTAAATCTGCCCTGCTGCCGCGCTGCATATGCCAGAAGCATTGAATGTGCCTCCGGCCGCCGTGCATACCGACCCGAAGTTTCCCGTCAGCATACCTGCCGCCGGAACGGTTGTGGTGAACGGGATCGATGTCCGCTGGCGGTATTGCTCCCAACTGGTATAGAAGAACGTCTTATCTTTGATTACCGGCCCGCCCAATTGGAACCCATATTGATTTTGTTCCCACGGGGGCGCCTCGTTTTGTTTGCCCGTCGACAGTTCGGTTTGCTTGTTAAAGTACTCGTTGGCGTTCAGCACCTTATTTCGGAAATATTCATAGGCCGAACCGTGCCAGCTATTCGTGCCAGATTTTGTGCTCAAGTTCACCACGGCACCCGAAAACTTACCCCACTCCGCACCGACGTTGTTGTATTGAACCTTGAACTCTCCAACTGAGTCTTGGGTTGGAATGATGATCGGCAAATTGATGTAGCCGATGTTTAAGGGCTGACCATCCAGATACTCTGCGCCTTGATTAGCGAAAGAACCGCCGATTTGATAGTTGCCCCAGCTGAAGGGGTTCTCGCCGACTGGCGATCCGCCCGCTCCGCCTTGCGCGACAGCGGCAGGGGATACGGTTATCAAATTGAAAATATTGCGCCCGTTGAGGGGCAGTTCGTCCGCTTTACGTTGATCTACCACCTGACCCAAGGAGGCCGACTCGGTTTGCAGTAGCGGGGTCTGGGAGGTCACTTCGACCACCTGGCTGACCTCGCCGACTTGCATGGCGGCGTCGATGCGAGTGCTCTGCTGAACCTGCACGACTACATCGGTACGCGTAAAGTGCTTGAAGCCCGACTTTTCCACGTCAATCCGATAGTTGCCGGGGAAGAGGTTCACAAAGGTGAACAGCCCATCGGCACCACTTTGCTGCGTGCGCTTTTCGGACGTGCCCACGTTCGTCAATGTGACTGCGGCATCGGTGATCGCCGCCCCGGAAGTGTCTGTGACCGATCCGACAACTGAGCCGAATGTGCTTTGGGCATACAGAGAAACGGTGGAAGCAAGAACCAACCCGACGGAGACAGCAAGAACCCACACTACGCGGCTTCGCATATGCCTCTTTCCCCTTTGGCCTTCTTTAATGTTTTTGCAGGAGTCCCCAAATAACCGAAAAATATTAGTGGCGGGATTCTTGAATAGGAGGATGAGCGTTGTCAAGCAGAAAATGAATCATTTGCATTTGATTTATCGTTAACCCAACAAGTAGTGTTATGCTCCCGCTCATGCCCGTGACCATGATGGACATTGCCAGAGACTTGGATGTCTCGGTGGTAACCGTCTCGAAAGTGTTGCGAAATCAGGGCCGGATAAGCAATGCGACGCGCCAGCGAGTGCTGCGCCATGCAAAGAAACTGAATTATCAGATGAACTGGGTGGCTCGCAGCCTGGTTACCCGGCGCACTTATACCATAGGCCTGCTGTTGCCAGAGTTCGCCCATCCGTTCTTTGCCGAGATTGCCCTTGCCGTCGCCAACAGCGTGCGGCCCCACGGCTATCACGTGGTGATCGCGTCGTTTGAGGAAGATCCGGAACTGGAGGCGAGCGAAGTCGAGTCACTCCTGGCCCGACAGGTGGACGGATTGATCATCGCTTCCGCGCAACCGTCCCGACAAGCAGAGATGTTCAAGCGGGTGCAGGCACGCAAGACTCCTTACGTATTGATTGATCGTCCGATCCGCGGATTGCGTGCCTGCTTCGTGGGGGCGGACAATCGCGCGATCGGGAAGATGGCGACCGAGCACTTGATCGCGCGGGGTTGCCGCCGCATCG
Source organism: uncultured Acidobacteriaceae bacterium (assembly GCA_963766625.1). Lineage (GTDB taxonomy): Bacteria > Acidobacteriota > Terriglobia > Terriglobales > Acidobacteriaceae > Sulfotelmatobacter. The sequence continues at coordinate 354,892 of CAVYBF010000002.1, forward strand.
GCCATCTGCGCGGGCCGGAGGGGGTTGGAATTGCCTCTGAGCGATTGGAGGGCTACCGCCATGCTTTGAAAAACGCCGGTCTCCGGCAAGATCCAAAATACATTGTGGACGGAGGCCACGGCGACGCTTCGGGATATGAAGGCATGCGGAAATTGTTAGACCTCGAGCCGCTGCCCGACGGAATTTTCTGTTATAACGACCCTGTCGCGATCGGCGCCATCAAGGCCATTCGGGAGGCGGGATTGCATCTGCCGGATGACATGGCCGTAGTGGGTGCCGGAAATGTGCGTTATGGTGACGCCTTATCAGTGCCGCTCACATCGGTAGATCAGGGGACCTGCAGAATCGGGACGCTGGCGGCGGAGCTCCTACTGGCGAGGATTGCATCGAAGCGCTCAATGCGGCCAAAAACAATTCTGATTCCGCCTAAACTCGTGGAACGGGAATCAACCAAGCGCTGGTCGTAGCTTCGAGAATGCATCCTAGCGACGGGCCGGGAATTCAAGGGAATCCAAGTTGTTGAACATTTTGTTTCGTGGGGCATGTTTTTTTCTGCTGGTGCTGCAGGCCGCTACTGCAGCTGCGCCTCAATTCGATGTGACTACGCCGCGCGGCCTTGACTTTACTTTGCAGAATTCTCCCACTCCGCAGAAATACCTGATCGAAACCATGCCCGGCGGCGTCGCTCTTCTGGATTACAACAACGACGGTTTGCTTGACATCTTTCTTGTCAATGGCGGCCGGATTACGAGCCCCATGCAAACTCCGGAAAATTTTGACCGACACGATCCGAAATATTGGAATCGTCTTTATCGTCAGAATAAAGATGGAACCTTCACGGATGTAACCGAACGAGCCGGTCTGGCGAATGCCGGCGACGGAAACTACGGGATGGGAGTAGCAGTCGGCGATTACGACAATGATGGCTATCCCGATCTGTATGTCACCAGTTACGGGAAAAATATTCTCTATCACAACAATGGGGACGGTACCTTCACCGATGTAACCGCAAAAGCCGGGGTCGCGGGCGGAGGCTGGTCGGTATCAGCCGGATTCTTCGATTACGATAACGATGGCAAGCTCGATCTCTTTGTCACCCGCTACATGGATTGGGACACTAAGCACAGTCACGACTGTGGGGGAAACTATCACACTTATTGTCCACCGGAAGAATTTCCGGCGACGACCAACATTCTTTATCACAATAATGGAGACGGGACATTCACCGATGTGAGCAAGGTTTCCGGGATTGCCGAAAAAAAAGGCCGCGCGTTGGGAGTGGCGTTCGCCGACTATGATGGCGATGGATTCACCGATATCTACGTGGCCAATGATGGCATGCAGCAATATCTGTTCCACAATAATGGGAACGGAACTTTCAGCGAAGTCGGATTAGAGGCTGGTGCCGCTCTTTCGCAGGATGGACGGCGGCTTTCGGGTATGGGCGTGGTTTTTCAAGACTACGATAACGACGGCCGTCCGGATGTTGTGGTGACGGAGTTGCCGCGTGAAATTTATGGTGTCTATCACAACGACGGCGACGGCTCGTTCAGCTATCGCAGTCTCGAAACCGGCCTTGGCCTGCTCTCAAGCGGGAGTTCCGGCTGGGGTGTTGGTCTCGAGGATTTCGACAACGATGGATGGAAAGACTTGTTCGTCGCGCAGGGTCATGTATTGGATAATGTCGAACAAATCGATCCTTCGCTTCACTATCTGGAAAAACCTCTGCTGGCGATGAATCATGATGGCCGCTTTGAGCGGGTTGATTCCGGAGCTCCTGCGCCGTGGGCCGCGCGCGGCGCGGCTTTCGGCGATCTCAATAACGATGGTTCCCAGGATGTTGTGATCAGCATTCTCGGCGGACATCCTCAAGTGTTCATGAATCGCGGCGGCAAAGCGCACTGGTTGACGATTTCCCTTCGCGGCACTCGCACCAACCGCGACGGCTTTGGCGCACGGGTGCAGGTCAACGGGCAGACGCGATTCGCGACTTCTTCCGGCAGCTATCTTTCCGCCAGCGATAAGCGGCTTCACTTCGGACTTGGTGCGGCGGAAAAAGCCAAAGTTGAAATCACCTGGCCCTCGGGAATTCACCAGACTTTGAATGACGTTCGCGCCAATCAATTTCTTGAAGTGCGCGAGCCGGAGAAGCCGTGATCCACGCACTTTTATTTCTCGCGCTCGCCTGGCAAACGGCATCGCCTCAAGTTGCGGAACACATGCAGGCCGGAATCGCCGCCGAGAAAGAACACCAATTCGATATTTCCGTAAAAGAATTCAAGCAAGTGACCGAGATCGATCCGGAGTTTCCTGATGGCTTTATCGGTCTCGGGCAGGCCTACATGGACGCCGGTGATTACGGGTCGGCGATCCCGCCGCTGAAACAAGCGCTGAAATTGAGCCCGGATTCTTTGCCGGCTCACCAGTTGCTAGGCTATTCGCTGCTGTCAGTAGGATATGCGAGCGAAGCGATTCCGCATCTGCAGCTCCTCCCTGACAAGACGACGCTGGGAATCGCGCAAATGCAGGCGGGACAGCTGCCCGAAGCCGTAGCGAATTTGCAGACCGCGCTGGCTGCGCATCCTAACGATCCAGACATCCTTTATTATCTCGGCCGAGCCAGTGGTCTGCTGGCAAAACAATCCATTGACACTCTATTGGCCGCTTATCCCGATTCAGCCCGGGCTCATCAAGCGATGGCGGAAAATTATTTCGTGCTGCGCCGCATGCAGGACGCCGAAAAAGAATACAAAGAAGCCTTGCAGCTGAGGCCTGGCTTGCCCGAGGCGCATCTCGCACTGGGCGAAGTCTATGCCGGAGGCTTTCAATGGCCGCAAGCGGAAGAACAATTCCGCATTCAGGTGAAGTTGCAACCGGGAAACGCCGAAGCCGCATATCGTCTGGGCGAGGCGTTGCTGGAACAAGGCAAGTCTCACGAGGCGCGAGCCGAACTGATCCGCGCCGACCGGCTCATGCCCGACATGCCGGAAACCCTGTATTCGCTGGGCAAGGCGGCTTCGCTCGAAGGCGACACGGCGGCCGCTGAAAAAGCCTGGACAAAACTTCTTTCCATCGAAAAGCAAAGTTCTTTAGCGGCGCAGGCGCACTTCGGATTAGCCGGTATCTATCGCAAGCAGGGAAAAGCCGAGCAAGCGAAGCAGGAAATGCAGGCCTTTCAAAGCCTGCAGCCATCGACCCCGGCTCAAAAATAATCGCGACGAGGGAAGATCACAAAGCACATCGTCCCCCTTTGCAATTTTCGGCAAGATTCACTTTCTGGTTTGTCGAGTTATTCGAACTTAGCATCGTGGAATCTGCTCAGTCGATCGCGTAGTCGATCTTGATGCCGCGCTTCTCCACTTCCTCGAGAAACAAATCAGCGGGCACATCGCGCTCCTGCAGAACTGCGCCGCGCTTGGCGATCGCCCCCAAAACCAGCATCTGCAGCACGATTGATGCGGGAAATGCCGTGGTGCGCATCATCGCGCTCATATCGGTTTTCGGATCGTAGTGATCGACCATGGTAAAGGAGGCCACGCGTCCCTTCAATTGCGCGCCCAGTAATCCACGCACTCCGGCGCGATGCACTGACTCGTGCGCTTCGAGCCGCATGATGCAGACATCAGGACCTTTGGAGGCGAACTTGCCCGCGAAAACTTTTGACATCATGGCCCGCGGCGCAATCTCCGACTTGCCGATCTTCATTTTCTCGCTGGAGAACAAGCCCAGTTCCTTGAGTTCGCAGAGCAGATCATAGTGTCCGGGATAGCGCAGCGTTTTTTCGAAGCACTCGCCGACTCGGCCTTCAAACGTCTCGGGCAAGGTTGAAGTGCCGCCCGAGGTGTGGAAGGCGACCAGCTGGGGAAATCCCGCGAGGTGAAAATCTTCGGGCTCGGTCAGAGGATCGACCGTACTCATTTTGCCCTTGCGCAAAATGCGCGCCGGCTCGACATACTCGTTGATGAGTCCCTCGACGGAAAACACGAGCTGATAGTGAAAGGGCGGGGTGGGCCGCTCTGGCAGGCCGCCGACATAAAGCCGCAGCGCGTCGGCGCGGCCTCCCAGCCGCCGCACCAACTCACCGCCCAGAATTGAGGCCATCCCCGGAGAAAGCCCACAATCGGGTGCCAGGGCCACACCGCGCTTCTCGGCCTGTTTTGAAAGCGCCAGTTCCTGGCGTACTACAGTATTGTTGCCGCCCAGATCGGCGAAGTGGCAACGCGCCTCCACCGCCGCGCGCGCCAAGCCAAGATTCAAAAAGTAGGGCACGGCGGAGAGCGCCGCGTCATGGCCGCGCATCAGTCTTGCCGCTGATTGCTCTTTGCTGGCGTCGAGCGCCACCGCACGGACTTTCCTGGCGCTGGTAATTCGATTCACTCGCGCAGCTACTTCGCGTGCGCGCTTGACGTCACTATCGGCGAGCGTAACCGAATCGACCTGTGGCGTCCGGGCCATATCGAACGCAGCCGCAGAACCCATCATGCCGGAGCCAACCACCAGGAGCTTCATGAAAAACCCTTTCGTAAATGTTTTGTTTGAAGCAGCGAACACAGGGAGCTCTACACTCGGCCAGGTCCTTACCGGAAAACAAAGCAGTAGAGCTGCACCAAAAGTGTGTTCCATGCAAGACTGTCGGTATCAGGTTGAATTGGAAACTTTCCAAACAGTGTCGAGCACGGTGCCGTCGACCCACTTCACAATCGCGACGGGACGGTCGCTTCGTTTAGGCCGCGCAGGCTTGCCGCCACAGATGCGTTCGACTTCAGTCTTGATATCTTGAATGGATCGCACGGGTAAGCCCGCCCCCCTAACCGCGTCGATCAAATCTTGCCGCAGCGGATTGATTGCGATTCCACGCTCGGTGACCACGACATCGATCAGTTCTCCGGGCCCGGTGAGGGTTGTGACTTCGTCGACGATCACAGGAATACGATCGCGAAACGAGGGCACGGCAAGAATCGTGCACCCTGCCGCAAGGCAGTTTTGCCAGCCTCCAATGCCATGCAGCAATCGTCCATCGGAATGCGTAACTACGTTTCCGTTGAAGTTCACATCGACTTCGGTTGCGCCCAGCACGACCGCGTCAACCATCGACGCAAAGTTCCCTTTACCGTGATAGCTATAGGAAGTGAATGGAGAAGTCGCGAGGTGATGTGGATTGTCGGCGATTGAGTTTATCGCGTCGAGATCAAAGGTCTGGCCATCGAGAATATAATCTGTCAGACCTTCCTGTAAGAGCTCGACTAAAAATTTCGTCGAGCCGCCGCGCACGAATCTGGCCTTTACGCCTGCTTCCTTCATCATGCGCTTCAAATAATCGACAAAGGCCAGCGCGATTCCGCCCGCCCCCGCCTGGAAAGAAAATCCGTTGCGCATGATACCCGAGGCACGCAGGAACTTCGCGACATACTCGGCAATCAGCAGACGGTCGGGCGAGCGCGTGATCTGCGTCGTGCCGGAAACGATTTTAGCGGGATCGCCAATCGAATCGACCTGCACGACATAGTCGACGTTATTTCCTTGAATCTGCCAGGGGATGCAGGGAAAGGGAACGAGGTTATCGGTGACTACGATCACATGATCGGCGTAGATCGAATCCGCCAATGCGAATCCGAGCGAGCCGCAAGCCGACTTGCCGTGCGAACCATCCGCATTGCCAAATGCATCGGCTGTAGGCGCGGCAATTACAGCAACATCTATATGCACTTCACCGTCCTGCACCGCCTGCCACCGGCCCCCGTGCGAACGCAGCACGCCCAGGCCGCGCATCTTTCCCTGGGTACAGTAATCCCCAAGTGGGCCATTCATGCTGCCTTCAATGTGATGGATGGTGCCATTTTCCATCAGTTCGATTGCGCTCGCTTGCGAAGGAAACGACGCGCTGGGAAACCACATCAGGTCTTTGATGCCGATACGGGCCGCCGCACGCAAGGCCATCAACGCGACAGCATCGCCATCGCGTAGATGGTGATGATTGGAAATGACCATACCGTCGCGGAGACCACAATAGCGAAGTGCGGTTTCAAGATCCGGAACACGCTTGTCGCCGTTTTCAGGATAATCAGCGGCGGTGCGGATTGGAGGGGCGGCTTTGTTCCCCGCAGGTTTGTACTTGCCAACCCCTAAGTACGGAACTTGTGCGCATCCATTCGCGACGGCAGGAACAGATCGCCCGACAGCGTTCTGTTGCAGTTCGACCTTGTCATTCTTTTGCAGTTCCAGGGTTGGCATAGATTCGGCTCATCGATCGGTTGGGGGCAAAAGGCCCATTACCTTAGCTCGGCTTACCAGCTTTAACGCGCGTTGCACAACGGGCGCATCGATCATTTTCGATCCCAGGCTGACAACTCCGAGGCCTTTTCGTTGAGCCTCCTCGAATGCCTCAACGATTCTCAGGGCTTTTTCGATTTCCGCCGCGGTCGGCGCGAAGGCTTCATGAGCTACGGCCACCTGCAATGGATGAACGCAGCCCATCCCTTCAAATCCCATCGCACGCGAGTTTAGTGCCCACTGCTTGAGACCTTCCAAATCGCCGACGTCTCCATAGACGGAATCGATTGCCTGAATGCCGGCAGCACGCGCCGCATTCACCAATCGTTGCCGCGCGAATAGTGATTCAGCGCCGCCGGCGGTTTTCGCCACGCCAAGGTCAGCCGTGTAATCCTCCAAACCAATGGTCAGGGCCACAATATCTGCGTTGGCACTGGCGATCGCGTAAGCATTCTCAATTCCCAGCGCGGACTCGAGAATCGGCATAATCCAGATGGGACGATCAATGTCGTTGCATCGCTTGACGCGCTGGATCTGATCCGCAACTTGCAAGACCTGCTCAGGCCGCTCAACCTTCGGCATCAGCACGAGATCCGGCAATTCCGGAACGATCTCCTCCAAATCGGCGAGTCCCAGTGGTAATTGGTTGATGCGCACCATGCGCTCGCAGGCGGCGAAATCCACCGCACGCAGTGCATTTCGCACCAGCACACGGGCAGCATCCTTCTCCCGCGGATGCACGGAGTCTTCCAGATCGAGGATGACAGCGTCTGGGTTCCGCAATGCGGCATTGATGAAATACTTCGGCTCGTTTCCCGGGATATAAAGACGTGACCGACGCAGACGATCGCGCCCCGATGCGGGCGGAATGCGGACTCGCTCCGGCAGGGCACGATGACCCTCGTCGAGTCCGGCGCGTTTCACGGCGGCCTCAATGCGCGCTGAAATCACAAATGGCAATGCGCCTTCATCGTGAACCGCAACATATGCGTGTTCGACGTGCAATTGCTGTAGCACCTGCCGCGCTTGCACCAGGATCGATTCTCCGTAATATGGCTCTACGCGCGATTCCAGCGCGATCTCGACGCCATCCCGCTCATGCGGCTCAATGCGAACATGCAAATCCGAACGCGTATCCGGGCCATAATTGCCGGCCTCGGCCGGTTGCCGTTCGGTTTGTGTGATTACAGCGCCCATGATGAGTTACTTCAAAATCTCCACCAGTTCTGGTTCAGCTACTTTGCCCAGGCTCGCCAGTACAGCGTCGGTCATCTCCGTGGTGCTGGCCGCGCCTTGCGCAATGGCATTGCGTCCGCCGGGGATGCGCATCATGTCATAGGTGCGCACTTTCCCTTCCCCCACTACGTGAGCGATGGCTTCGCGAATGAGCGTTGCCTTGTCGTTCTCTCCCACATGCTCGAGCAGCATCACCGCGGAGAGAAACATCGCGATCGGATTCACGATTGGTGGGTCCAGTTCGGCATATTTCGGCGCCGAGCCGTGCGTCGGCTCGAAAATGGCGATTCCATCGCCAATATTGCCGGATGCCGCAAACCCTAACCCGCCCACCAGCCCGGCAAAGGCATCCGAGATCACATCGCCGAAAAGATTGGAGGCCACGATCACGCCGTAATCCTCGGGGTTCTTCGTGAGCCACATCGTCTGTGCGTCGATGTTGGTCGACCACAGCGCAATTTCCGGATATTCTTTCGCGACTGCCTTGGCTTCGTCTTCCATCATTCCGGAAGTCTCGCGCAGCACGTTAGGTTTCTCGCAAATCGTCACCGACCTGTAGCCGAACTTTCTCGCCCATTCGAATGCGGCCTTCACAATTTTGTAGGCAGCTTTGCGGGTGATGATGCGGACCGAAATCGCAAGATCGGCGCCAGGTGTTTCAGTAAACGGCTTGAACTTCGGGTGAGTCGCGAGCGCGCTACGCACGTGCTCCGGCGGATTCGTCCACTCCACTCCGGCATAGAGTCCTTCGGTGTTCTGTCGAAAAATGACGGCGTTGACCAATGGTTCTTCGAAGCCTCCGTTTACTTTCTTGCGAATGAAATTCAGAGAATTTCCGGGAAACGAGGTGCACGGGCGGATGCAAGTGTCGAGCTTAAAACGCTGGCGCATAGTAACAATCGGGCTGAAATACGAATAACCCTTTCCGCGCAATGCCGGGTTCAGTTCAGCTTCGGCTTCTTTCTTCGGTTTTGAAGTGACGGCGCCGAACAGGCCCAGCTTGTATGTCGCGAGCAGTTCAGCTGTAAGCTCGGGCAAAGCATTGCCTTGCTTGCGCCAGCATTCCCATCCGATATCGGCCTGAAAGTATTCCGCCTCAAATCCCACTGCCTTCAGCAGGCGCAGAGCTTCCGGCATCACTTGCTTCCCAATGCCGTCTCCGGGCATCGTGACCACTGCATATTTCGCCATACCATTTCTCCTCACGAATACTGCGGCGCATCGAACTCATTTCGGCGCCAACCGTTTCGCCACGAGATTTTCAACCCCACCCGCAACAATCAGTGATTGCGGCACGCTGCCCAGCGCGGGAAAATTGAACCTCTCGGCGCGCCAGTAAATCGTGCTCGACGTGAAGTCGATATCGATCGCTTCACCAGGGATCATCGTCTTTTCGCGCCCGGCAATCTGCAGGGCAAACTGCTCGCGCAGTCGAGCGACGAGCTGGGGCACCTCGATGCACAGAAAACCGTTGTTATATGCGTTGCGCAGGTAGGTCTGCGAAAAGCTTGCTGCAATCACCAGCGGAATGCCTTTTGCCTTCAGGCAAGTCACTGCTTGCTCGCGGCTCGAACCGGTGCCGAAATTGAAGCCGCCTATGATCACATCCCCAGCGTTGCAGCGCGACGCGAACTGCGGATCATAGTTTTGCATGACCACCTCGGCCATCATTTGGGCAGTCATGAGGTCGCGATAGATGTAATCTTTGCCGTAAATCGCGTCGGTGTTCAAGTTGTCCTGCGGGAGAAAGATCAATCTTCCGATCACGCGCTCGGGAAATCCGGGCAAAATGCCAGCCTTCTCCGCAGTGGGCAATGCAGCGGTAAATTCGCGGTATTGGCGTGAAGGCACAGACCCTGAAGCGCCGTTCGTACCAGAGATAAAACCAGCCAATGCCGATGCGGCCACCACTTCAGGGCTGGCAAGATAGCACTGTGCATCGCGCGATCCCATGCGCCCTTTGAAATTACGGTTGGTTGCAGAAATTCCGACCTCGCCTTTTTCGAGAAGTCCGGTTCCCAGGCCAATGCACGGCCCACAGCTTGGCGGAAGCGGGATGGCTCCTGCATCGAGCAACGTCTGCCAGATGCCACGGCTTTCTGCTTCTTTTTGGATCCATCTGCTCGCCGCTCCGAGATAGAACACCACAGTCGGTGCGATTCGCTTGCCTGCAAGAACTTTCGATGCTGCGGCCAGATCCTCCAGGCGCGAATTCACACAGGAGACTAGATACGCTTTCTGGATAACAATTTTCTTGGCTTGAATTTCTGCAAGCGAGTGCATCACCTGAACAGTATCCGGACCCGAAACATGCGGTGATATCTGGCCTAGGTCGAGCTCGATGCGCGCAGAATAAGTAGCGTCCGCATCTGGCCGCGGCGGGTCCTTTTGCCAGTGGTTTATGTCTGTGTCGCTGAACCGCTCAAGTCCAGCTTGCTTCAGGGGCTGCGAAACACAACGCAAATAATCGATCGTGATTTCATCCACCGGGAACCAAGCGACCAGCGGTCCCCACTCCGTGCTCATGTTGGAGATAGTGAAGCGGGCGTCCATCGAGAGACTGGATACTCCTGGGCCGCTGAACTCGATTGCCGCATTCAACACTTCATCGTGGTTGTAGAGACCGCAGAGCGTAATAATCAGGTCTTTGCCACTCACGCCCTCCGCGAGCTTTCCGTTGAGCACGACTTGCACCGAGCGCGGAATCTGCCACCAGAACTCGCCCGTCGCCCAGACTGCAGCCGCATCTGTACGCACGATCGGGGTTCCCACGGCACCGAGCGCGCCATACATGTTCGAATGAGAATCCGAGGCGACTACGAAGGATCCCGGCACGACATATCCGCGTTCCACCATGATCTGGTGGCCAATGCCAGTTCCTGCGGGATAGAAATCAACCCCATTCTCCTTGGCGAATGCTTCAATGGAACGATATTTCTCCTGATTCGCTTCATTCTGATTTTGAGTGTCGTGGTCGAGCGCAAAGACGAGCTGCGCAAGATCATAAATCCTCTTCGCGCCGATTGCCTTGAACTTGCTCATCACGGCCGACGTATTGTCGTGGGTCATCACATGGTGCGGGCGGATCGAGACAAAGTCTCCCGCACGCAAAGGCCGGTGCGGCCCTTCGGCGAGATGAGCCTGCGCAATTTTCTCAACAATGGTCTGGCCCATAATCAGCTCACCAGCACGCCTTCACGCTCCTCGTCTTTGTTGGCCTGAACTCGGGCGCGAAAGGGTCTTCTCGTGCGAACGTTTGATTTCAATAACCTCATCAACTGGCTGACGGAATTCAGATTCTCCAAATTCCAGATCGCGTCCTTCACTTTTTTCTGCGCAGCTTTCGACAACACGCCTTCGGCAAGCGCAGAGAATTTTTCCTCCACTTCCTGATCGGTAAGCGGGTTACGGGGATCGCCTTTTGGAAAATCGAGTTGCTTGGTGAAAGTCCGTCCCTCAAGCGTCGTAATTGTGACTACCGCCCGTTGCAGCGCGGGAAAAGCTTTCTCGATCTCGGGATCTGCGATGACTTCGATTTTTCTCAATTGCGCGCGAATCTCCGGATCCATAATCTTCTCCATGCTGAACTGCACCGGCGTAACCTGGCGGTCGACCAAAGCTGCCGCGATCACATAGGGCAATGAGTGGTCCGCTGTTTCCTTGCTGCGCGGGTCATATTTGCTGGGATCGGAAAGAATGTCAGCCGCGCGCGCCAGGGAACGAATCTGAATCTTCTGCACCTGATCAGGTTTCAGATCATTTTCCTTAACCAGATCGAGCACCGCTGAGATCGGAGTATGCGTCAGCGCTTCGGTGGGAAATCCCTTCATGCCGCACTGCGTAATGCGCCACGAGCTTCCTAGCGCCTCGGTAAGCAAGTTCAGCTTCCACTCGGGCCCGAAGCACTGAGCTAAACCCTCCTTGCCGTCCACCACGTGCTCAGGCCCTGTGTAGCCTTTTTCAGCAAGCAGAGCAGCGAACACACCGCTCTGCGTGGCCAGCGGGTCCACCGTGTTTTTCATCATCGTCAGCTTGCCCGCGGTGACCGCGCCCAGCGTACAGTGGCGGCTGGCAGAGATGCCAATGGCATGTTGAATCTGCTCCCAGGCCAAGTGCAGCACCCGCCCAGCGACGATTGGCGAGACAAACGCAGTTAAAGTCGCGTGGTGCCAGCCGCGCTCCCGAATGCCTGGAACAGCCGCTTCACAAAATCGCATTTCGAACTCGTGCCCCAGAACCAGGCCAACGATCAACTCTTTGCCGTCGTTGTTAACGCGTTCACAACACGCGAGCGCAGCCGGAAAAATATCGGATGGATGCGATGGATCCTGCTTCCAATAAATGTCGTTGTAGTCCATGCAGCGGATCATCAGCGCATTGGCCAACGATGCAGAAATGGGATCGATTTTCTTTCCGGTACCGATCACCGTGGCGGGACCGCGTCCTGCGATCTCGTCCAAAATCGCCAGGACGATCTTCACATCCTGCTGTTGGTACCCGCCGAGAGCGCATCCGAGAGAGTCGAGCAGGAATCGTTTTGCCTGATAGATCGCATCTTGTGAAAGATCTTCGAAGCGCAGACTCGCAGCCCAGCGCGCCATGGTCGCAGTGACCGTCTCTTTGCTTTCGATTATTGGTTTCGCAGTAGCCACGCGTGTCTCCTATTTCATGTGAATGTTCTTCGAATTCTTGAACGGCAGGAACGCCATGAAATCGGCGTGATGCACAATGAATGCCTCTGTAGTGCGCTTCACAAGATCGCCTTCGTCTGCATGCGCAGCAATGATGTGGCAGACGGATTCAGGCACGCCGCACTCAAGCGCCAGCGCTACACCAGTAAACGGATGACGCAGGGCTTCTCCGTGTTCGCTTTGCCGGGCTTTTCCATCGGGTCCAATTTCGTATTCCAACAACTTGCCCACATCCGCCAGGATCGCGCCGGCAATGACCACGTCGAGGTTGACAGGAAGCACGTGTCCCATAAATTCCTGCATCGCTATGGCACTCGTCCGCGCAATATGCACCACGCAACGCTTGTGCTCCATAAATGTGATTGGGCAATTCGGGACGAGCAGCGTGAACGGAATGTGATTCAGATCGTCCGCTCCCAGCGGACTACGTTCTAGTGCTAATGCCCAGGTTTTCATTACCTGCTGGCGCAGTTGGGGGTCTTCGATCCAAGCAATCTCCGGCCACAGTTGCTTCACCACATCGCGCGTGTTGGTTTCGACAAGCATAGGCATCACCACCAAAGGTCAGAAAAAATCTCCTCGCCTGTCCGCTCCATTTCGATTTTCGTGATGATTGTTTCGAGCCGGTTTTCTTCTTCTTTCAGGGCTTGTTTCGGAGCTGCTTTTCTAGAGTGCGCGATCTTTTCCCGCAAAACCCGATCACGCTCCTCCAGGATTTCCATCAATACGCCACCTTCCTCCGAAGTGAGTTTCACGTCCATGGCTTCCTCCTCGCAGCAAAGCGCTTCTTTATGTTTGGTGGTTCCCGCTGCTGACGTTTACGTGCCAGCGCGGCTTGTCTCTCGCCATTCATTTTCTGCCTTATAAAGAGAATCGAAAGGACGCAGCGCACACTGGCATGTGATCGCTAACGCAGAGGATGGTGCTGCCGAACCTATCCAGCAGTTTGACGGCAGCCACCTACAGTTCGCGTACCGCAATGATTTTGAACGGCCAGCCTTCACACCCATCTTGTGCCTGATATCACAGACACCAAGCTCCGACCTGCGCCAGTATTGATAAGAGTGAAGTATTACGGGCACTGCGCTTCGTGCCCAGAGGGGGTGGCGCGTGAAGAAATCAACGGTCGTTTTGATGCTGCTGGCTGTCTTGTGTTTCTCGGGAGCGATTCATCTTTTTGCACAGGAAAAGTCTTCGATCACCGTGACAGGCAGCGAACTCAATAGCGGTGTCGTAATCCTGGACGTGGTGAGAGGCGACAAATCTTTCAAACTGCAGTGCAATCAAGGGGCAGAAGCCTGCACCGCCTTGAGCAATGGCAAATACTTGATGATCGAACTTCCCAAGAATTTTGGAATGTACGAGTGCAAGGATGTCGAGGTTTACCCCAAACCTGCCGCCTCAGAAACTACTGTGCCAGATAAGGGCAAGAAAATGGGCGAATATTGCCTAATCGAAAAGTAGAGTGCGCAGGAGTTCGCGACGCAAATTTTAAGCAGCCATTTAGAAATCGTTGGAAGAGAGGTTCTGACTTTTTAGCAGCCGAGGAGCAAATATATGGAGCCGTTCCCTCATCACGTATTTATCTGTACGCAAGCGAAACCCGAAGGGGCTACGTCTTGCCCGGCTAATCATTCGTGGCAAGTGTTGGCGGCTTTGGAGGCTGAACTGTGCAAGCAAGGATTGGACGATGACGTTCAGGTGACCACTTGCGGTTGCCTCGGCTTGTGTGATGACCGTCCGGTGATGATCGTTTATCCGGAGGGAGTCTGGTATCGCAAACTCAAAGAGGAAGATGTTGCAGAAATTGTGAGCTCGCATCTGCGTTCCGGGAACATTGTGTCGCGACTTGTGTGGAGCGATGCGCAAGGAATGAAGGCAGAAGCAACTGAGCATCGTGACCATTATCGTGCGATGGTGAAAGCCAGAGACGAAGCCGGAATTCTTGCTGACGATCTGAACGAAATGATTCGCGGCTTCATGCCTAGCCGGGCTGTCCTCACAGCGCTGGAGTTGGACGTCTTTACTGCGGTCGGGGATGGTTCCTCTGCCGACCAAGTGGCGTGCAAAATCGAAAGCGACGAAAGAGCGACAGAGATGCTCTTGAATGCGCTGGTCGGCTTGAAGCTTCTTGAAAAAAGAGGTGAAACATTCTTGAACTCTCCCGTGAGTGCGCGATTCTTCTCGGCGGGCTCGCGCGATAATGCCCTGCCGGCGTTGCTGCACACAGCTCATCTGTGGGACCGATGGTCGACGTTGACCGAATGTGTGAAAGCAGGAACGTCGGTAGAGCGAAATCAGCGGGAACCCGATGGTGTGCGAGACTTCATCGCCGCGATGGACCGGAACGCAAAGGAACGGGCCGGGGCGGTAGTCAAAGCGATTGGCCCTAATGGAATGAGGCGCATGTTGGATCTGGGTGGAGGATCGGGAGCGTACTCGATTGCTCTGGCGCAAGCGATACCCAACTTGAGCTCGGAAATTCTGGACCAGGCGGATGTGATTCCTCTGGCCCACGCATATATCCGGAAAGCTGGATTGGAGGAGCGTGTGACTACGCGCGTCGGCGATATGTTACGCGATCCACTGGGAAAGAACTACGACTTGATTTTAGTCTCTGCGATCTGTCACATGTTTTCTGCCGAAGAGAATTGCAAGCTGTTTCGTCGTATCTATGATGCGCTTGCCCGGCATGGGCAAGTGGTGGTGCAGGACTTTATTCTTGAGCCGAGCAAGACGAGTCCGCGCTTCGCGACGCTGTTTTCGTTAAACATGCTCGTCGGAACGAAAGCGGGAAGCAGTTATAGCGAGCCGGAATACACAGAGTGGTTACAAAATGCCGGATTCTCGGATGTCCGCAGAGTGCGCTTGCCGGGACCGGCAGGATTGATGATCGGACTGCGTAACTGAAAAAGCATGTGTAGGCCCTGTGGCCGCACCCCGGCGCGGAAAGTGATTGTTCTCACTGAAAAATATAGAAAGAAAGAGTACAAAATGAAGAGAGTGGAAAGGAGATCCCGATGTCGCTTACAACGCTCAAGCAGTTTCTGGACAGCAAGCAGATCAAGTACATTGTGATATCCCACTCAGTAGCGTACACGGCGCAAGGCATTGCCGCTTTGGCGCATATTCCGGGCAAAGAATTGGCCAAAACCGTAATAGTCAAAATCGATGGAAAATTGGCGATGGCCGTCGTTCCTGCATCACGGCATGTCGATTTGACGATGTTGAAATCGGCGGCTGAAGCAAGATCGGTGGAGTTGGCGACGGAGAGCGATTTCAAAGATGCCTTCCCTGATTGCGAAACCGGGGCAATGCCACCTTTCGGAAATCTTTATCACGTCCGCGTCATTGCGGATGAAAGCCTGGCACACGACAAAGAAATTGCGTTCAATGCCGGAAGCCACAGAGAACTGGTTCGTCTAGCATGGGACGATTACGAGAGGCTGGTCCAACCGAAAATTGCCAGAATCTCAACTGGAGGAGCCCAAGTTAAAGCTGCCTAGGTGGCGATGTTGGAAAGAGAGATGCCAAAGGGGGAGGGATTTGTTTTCGTTTTGTTTTCGTCAAACATGACAGCACGGCCGGCCGTGAGCATTCAGAGAAAGTCTGGGGTTTTTCTGTAATCCTTCGATGGACAGGTTCTTAGCATGCCAGTGTCGGAAGTTACAGTATGGCGTGACCCGCGGCACTGTCTCTCTTTCGAGCGAGTGAGAACATAAGGTGCGTGGGGGTTCTGGCGGAGGTTGCCATGAAGCGAATCCTCATTCTAGGTGCAGCAGGAAGAGATTTTCATAACTTCAACGTCTTCTTTCGTAGCAATCCTGAATATCAAGTAGTCGCATTTACCGCGACGCAAATCCCCGATATCGCAAACCGCAAATACCCGGCGAGGCTGGCTGGCGGTCTGCTGTATCCCGAAGGCATACCCATTCTTGAAGAGAAGAATCTGGAAAAAATCATCACTGATCGCAAGGTGGATGCGGTGGTGTTTTCTTATAGTGACATTTCCCACGAGAACCTCATGCACCTCGCCTCGCGCGCAGTGGCTTGTGGCGCCGATTTTTGGCTGCTTGGGACTGAGCATACCCAGCTCAAGTCATCGGTTCCGGTGATTTCGATTTGTGCTGTGCGTACGGGATGCGGCAAGAGTCCCGTGTCGCGGCTTGTGATTTCGGAATTGCGCAACTTGGGCCTGAAGCCGGTCGTGGTTCGTCACCCCATGCCTTACGGAGATCTCGTCGCCCAGGCGGTGCAGCGATTCGCTGTCCTCAGTGACCTGGACACGCACCAATGCACGATTGAAGAGCGTGAGGAGTATGAACCGCATATTCGCCAAGGAACGGTTGTATATGCGGGTGTCGACTATGAACGAATTTTGCAGCAGGCGGAGAAAGAAGCCGACGTCATCGTGTGGGATGGCGGAAACAACGACACATCGTTTTATGCTTCTGATCTGGAAATCGTAGTCGCCGATCCCCATCGCCCCGGGCACGAATTATCCTATTTCCCCGGAGAAGTGAACCTGCGGCGTGCCGACGTGGTTGTGATCAATAAAGTTGATACTGCGGCACAGTATGATATTGAGACAGTACGGCGCAATATTCACTTCACTAATCCCACCGCCAAGGTCATTGAGACTGCATGCCGGGTTTCTGTGTCAACGCCGGAATTGGTGAAAGGCCAGCGCGTGCTGGTGGTAGAAGATGGCCCAACACTGACACACGGAGAAATGCCATACGGCGCCGGTGTTGTGGCTGCTCGGCAATGTGGGGCGGCGGAACTGGTGTGCCCGAAGCCGTTCGCAGTGGGTTCAATTCAAGGAACGTATGAGAAATATCCTCACCTTACGAACCTGCTTCCAGCGATGGGATACAGCGTCATGCAGAGACACGAACTGGAAGAAACCATTAATCGCGTGCCCTGTGATTTGGTTTTGATCGCCACGCCCATTGATCTGGCTCGAGTGATTAAACTCCACAAGCCGAGTCTGCGCGTTACCTACGAAGTGGAAGAACTCACGCGCCCCGGATTGGCAGGAATACTTGCTTCTCTCGCCGTGCCTGCGGAGGTGTGACATGAAAGATTTTGTTTCGATCCGAGATTTTTCTCCTCCAGAAATTCAATATCTGTTGCTGCTGGGGCGCCAGATCAAAGCGCAACCCGAGATGTACAAAGACGCTCTTAAAGGCAAGACGCTGGCGATGATTTTTGAGAAGCCGTCCCTGCGAACCCGCGTGACTTTCGATGTGGGCATTCAACAATTAGGTGGCTTTTCGCTCTATCTTTCTCCGGCGGAAATCAATCTGGGCAAGCGCGAGTCCGTTTATGACATCGCAAAGAACCTGGAACGCATGGTGCAGGGCATCATGATTCGTACGTTTGCGCATGAGATCGTGGAGCAAATGGCGCGCTGGACCGCTATTCCAGTCATCAATGGGTTGACCGATTACAGCCACCCCTGCCAGGCAATGGGCGATTACCTCACCATGTGGGAAGTCAAGGGCCGGTTAGACAAGCTCAAAATCGCATTCATCGGAGATGGGAACAATGTGGCGCACTCGCTCATGTTCGCCGGAGCGCAGGTGGGGGCAAACATTTGGGTGGCAACGCCACCTGGATATGAACCGCATGAGGATGCAATCGTCTGGTCTTGGCGGAGGGCCTGCGAAACGGGTGCAGGCTGCCATGTAAGTAACGATGTCGAAGAGGTTGTCTCCGATGCCGATGTTGTCTACACCGATGTCTGGACCAGCATGGGTCGTGAAGCCGAGGCAGAGGCGCGGCGCCAAGCATTTAAGAACTATCAGATAAATGCGGATCTGTTTGCCTGCGCCAAACGCGATGCCATCTTCATGCACTGTCTGCCTGCGCGCCGTGGACAGGAAGTGACTGATGAAGTGATCGATTCTCCGCGTTCTGTGGTGTTTCAGCAGGCTGAGAATCGGCTGTGGGTACAAAAAGCGATCATGATTGCGTTGATGAAGGACGTGCCGGTGGGGCTGATGCATCCAGTAACGGAGCCGGAATTGGTTCATGCGTAACGGGAACAGCCATGAAGACCATGCTGCTGGCGGTGGGTGGAAACTCGTTAATCCGTGCAGGCGAGAAAGGAACGATCGCCGAGGAGCAATCCAATGCGCACCGCACCGCCGCGGAAATTGCCAAGCTGGTGAGAGGCGGCTACCAAATTGTTCTCACGCATGGCAACGGCCCTCAAGTGGGAGCGGCGCTGTTGCGCTCGGAGCGGGGAGCGAACCAGGTTCCCGGCCAGACACTCGATGTCTGCGATGCTTCTACTCAAGGTGAGATTGGATATCTGCTGCAGCAAGCCCTCGATACAGAGCTGAAGCATGCAGGTTTGCATGTGCCGGTGGCAACAGTACTGACACAAGTTGTGGTTTCGTTGGACGATCCGGCGATGCAGCATCCAACCAAGCCAATCGGCCCGTTCTATTCGCGTGCCGATGCCGAGCAGAGGGCAACTGACTTTGGCTGGAAAATTGTGGAAGACGCGGCGCGCGGATACAGGCGATTAGCGCCATCCCCCGAGCCTCTCGACATTGTTGAACTGGAGGTTATTCGGGACCTCATGCAACAAAATGTGCTGGTAATCGCCTGCGGCGGTGGTGGTGTGCCAGTTGCCTGGCGCGAAGGCAGCTTGCAAGGTGTCGAAGCGGTGATTGACAAAGACCGCGCTTCTTCTCTGCTGGCATCTCGCCTGGGTATTGAGCAATTCGTGATCTCTACCGACACCCAATATGTCTATCTGGATTACAAGAAGCCAACGCAAAGGCCATTGTTGTTGGTTGGTTCTCGCGAGCTTCGAGCATATGCCAAGGCGGGACAATTTCCGCCCGGCAACATGGGCCCAAAGATCGAATCAGTTTTACGTTTCCTGATGCTCGGGGGCAAAGAAGCAATCATTGCGTCCTGCGAAAACTTGCACCAAGCGGTGCACGGAGGTGGCGGCACGCACATCGTGCCAGACGGAGAGCAGCCTCCAGTTCGCTCCTTGGATCACGAGTATATTTGTGTCGGCGGCTGATAATTTCCCTGTTCTACGAGACCTTCCTCATCTAGTCTGAATTACTTCGGAATATGCCGACCCTGAATGTGACTGCAAGCCCAGACATATGCCCCAAGATCTCGCGTAGGAACGGCTTCCTCCGCAACCTTCGGATTTTTGTTCGAAGGCTCGCCATCGGAGTGGGGCTTCTTTGGTCGCTTGCCGCCCTGACCCTTTTAGCTGCCCGTTGGATCGACCCGCCGTCAACTGCGGTGCACATGCAGCGCCGCGTGCAGGCCTGGATTCACCACACCCCGTATCATGAACGCTATAGATTCATTCCGCTTAACCAAATCTCGCCCGATCTCCAGCACGCCGTGGTCGCTGGGGAGGACGCGCGCTTCTACCAGCACCATGGTTTCGATTGGCACGAGATTCAGATCGCAGCCGAAGACGATTTGGATAGCGGCCGCTCTCGCGGAGCTTCCACCATTACGCAGCAACTCGTAAAAAACCTGTTCTTCGGAACGGGCCGCTCTGTCCTGCGCAAGGGCGCGGAGTTCACCCTAGTACCGGTGGCCGAATTGTTCCTGGGCAAGCGGCGCATTCTGGAAATCTACCTCAACGTGGTGGAATGGGGCCCAGGTATCTATGGTGCAGAGTCCGCGTCCCGTTATTACTACGGAACCGCAGCCCGGAATATGGGCCGGCAACAGGCGGCACGGCTCGCAGCGATTCTGCCGGCTCCCCTGAAGCGACGGCCCGAGCGGATGAATGACTACAGCGCGCTTATCCTTGAGCGGATGCGCCAGATGGGTTGGTAATCGCGAACAACCTTTCACCAACGCTACGGCTATTGTTGCTCTTATCAACCATGAACTGCGCGAATTATGTGCTTGTCTCGTCCCTTGTAACTCATTTCTAGACAGACCCGCATGCCGCAAAACCTCACCTAGGGATGTTTGTTTTTCCTGGACTTCCAGACTTGTACGTTTAGTTGGATGACTTGTTAGCAGCCTTGGTTCGCAATTCCGGCCAGTTGTGACGGAAAATCTTCTGAGACGTATCATGAATACAAACGTGCGGCACGGGGAGAAGTATTGTGCCATCACTGAAATTGTTGGTCGTTGAGGACGATGCCTCGAGCCTCGAACTCATGCGAGAAGTGTTTACCTCATTAGAAGCAGAGGTGTGTGCCGTCGGTCACAGTGAGAACGCAGCTAGCCTTATTAATCAGCAGCGATTTGATGGAATATTCCTCGATTTGGGAATGCCCAGCCCCAATGGCTTCCAGTTAGCACGATTGATTCGAAAATCTGGGTTTAACAAGTCCACCCCAATTGTTATTGTCACCGGCGTGGATGACAAAAAGGTGATGGAAGAGGCGTTTTCGATCGGCGCGACTTTTTATTTGCAGAAGCCGATCGACCGGCAAAAACTGGGCCGCTTGTTCCGAACCGTACGCGGCGGAATGTTAGATAATCGACGCCGTTACATCCGCGTTCCGCTAAGGGCTGAGGTTCGGCTTGGCGTGGGATTGAAAAGTGTACGCGCCGTGAGCTGGAATCTGAGTGAAGGCGGAATGCAAATAGAAGCTGACGGGCTTCAATCGCGTGAGAAGGTGCAGGTCTCATTTCGGCTGCCCGCTTCAGAAGTTGCCATTGAAGCCGAAGGCGTGGTGGCCTGGGTCAACCAGAACCGGCAAGGTATCCAGTTCACGAGCGTCAGTGGACAAAATCAGCAGGCAATCCGGAAGTTCATCGCTGCCACTGAGCGGTAGAGGTTCCGGTGGTCCCCACTCTATATTTTCCACGCAACCTGCAAAGCAGAAGTCCGGAGGTTACGATTGGCTGGCGGATGCCGCCATTCTGCGAGACTGGAGCACCCTGGCGAGCTCACTAATCAACTGTTCGCGGCAGGAGCCATTTTTATTAAAGAGCGCTTGGGTTTCGCCAGCTAGAAGCGCAGATTCTTCCGCCGTCAAAGTCTTGCCGGTCATGACGAAGATCGGCAAATTCTTCAAAGTGGGCTCCCGCCTGACATGACGGATCACCGCAAAGCCGTCCATCCCGGGCATTAACAGGTCCAACAGAACACCACTTACTATTTTCGAGGAGAGCACTTCGAGAGCCCTCGCCCCGCTTTGCACGCATTGAGTCTCGTATCCCGCGGAGCGAAGAGTTTCCTCCAACAACTGCAGACTGGCGACATCATCATCGACCAGAAGAATGGGATCGTCTTCGTCCGGGACTAACGGAACATACTTATGCATGGTTTCCAGCAATAGCGCTTTGCGAATCGGCTTGACGAGATAATCTGTAGCTCCCAGGGCGAATCCCACCGTTTGCTGGTCGACAATCGACAAAATGATCACCGGCGTATTTGTCAGTTCTGGAGTTTGCCGCAAGCGCGCCAAAGTTTCGAATCCGTTGCCTTCAGCCATCAACACGTCGAGCGTGATCGCATCGGGGTGAACTTGTTGAGCTTTCTGAAGAGCCTCGGCTCCCGAACTCGCGGTCACAAGGCGATAATCTGGGCTGAGATAACTGGCCAAAAGTTCCTTCGCAGGCCCTTCATCATCCACAACCAACACGAGCGGTTTGCCGACGGCCGATGCCTTGCGGTTCTGCCGTGCAATGGAAGCAGGCTGGTTCTCAATTGTTTCCGCTCCAGCCGGAAGAGTGAAAGTAAACCGGCTGCCTTTCCCCAAGCTGCTCTCCACGAAAATTCGTCCATTCTGCCCCTCCACTAATCGCCTGGTGATGGCAAGACCAAGGCCGGTGCCTTCTTCCGTGCTTCCGCCCGGACCAGCGACTTGGCGGAACTCCTGGAATATGACCGCTTGATCCTCCGGACGTATTCCAATTCCTGTGTCCGTGACTGAGATGCTCACCATATTTCCCTGTGCAATGCAAGCAACTGTGATCTTGCCGTTTGTCGGAGTGAACTTCACGGCATTGCTGAGAAGGTTATAGAGAATCTGCTTGAAACGGACGCGGTCTGCAAACACCGTCCTGTCTGGCTGCGAATCTTGCAGGATCTCGATGCTCTTTACCATAGCCAGCGGTCGAATGTTAGAAAGGACCTCTGGAATGGCGTCCTGAACAGGAAAATCCTCGCATCGCAGCTCAAGTTGCCCGGCTTCGATTTTGGAAAGATCGAGGATGTCGTTGATTAATTGCAAAAGGTGAGCAGAGCCCTGCTTGATGTGATTTACAAATCGGACTTGCTTGGGATTGAGGGTGCCGGCGGTTCCTTCTGCGAGAAGATCTGAGAAGCCCATGATCGCATTCAGTGGAGTGCGAAGTTCATGACTCATGTTGGCGAGAAACTTACTCTTCATCCGAGTGGTATGTTCGACTTCGCGGTTGCGCAGTTCCAACTCACGGTTTGCGCTCTCTAGTTCAATGGTTAATCTCTTTTGTTCTTCCTCCACCCGCTTGCGCTCGCTGATCTCACGTCCCACTGCGTAAATTAGTTGTTTATCCTGCACGGAGACGGCATTCCACAATATCCACTTATAGGAGCCGTCTTTGCACAAGTAGCGGTTCTCGAACGCAAAGGTGACTTCTCCATTTGCAAGCCGCCCGCTTTCTTTTATTGTCGCCTGGCGATCATTCGGATGGACAAACTCCAGATAAGGTTTCGAGAGCATCTCTTTGCTATTAAAGCCGAGGGTTTTCTCGAATGCTGGACTCAGATGCTTGAAATATCCATCAAAGCCTGCAGTACATAGCATGTCTATAGAAAGATCCAGGAATCGGTTTCCTGTTTCCAGTTGGGAATACACGTATCCCTTCAACGCGCCAACGCCCAGGCCGAGTGCGACGAAAACCAAGCCCAGCAGCCAAACTTGCCGCTCCACGTTCCACAGACCCTGATCGAGCACGGCCGCGGGTTTTTCGACCAAAATGCCCCATCCCTCTTCACCCGTTGGCTGGTATGCGGCAAAAAAATTGTTCTGAGCGCGCGAGAACGTGCCATAGCCAGCCCGGCCTAACAGTAATTGTTTGGCAGGTTCGTACTGACTGAGGTCAACGGTTTCTAAAAAAGGATCAAGCCTGGGTCCAACCGCAAGGTGCCCACGTTGGTCTAAAACTGAAATGGTCCAGCCGCTGTCGAATTTTGTCTCTGTGAGTCTGCGGCTCAAAGAATCCAGAGCAAAAGGCGCCATTAATACTCCGATGGGCTCACCCGCATCGTTTGTTATCGGCACTACGATCGCTGTCACGAGCGGAAAGGGAGGAATGGCTGTGCGATATACCTCGGAGATGTATGACTTGCGATTAGCGGCGAAACCTTTGTACCAATTTCGAAAAGCGAAGTTCCGAGTGAGCAGGCTGGGCTCCGGAGGATAGATACCCCGCATGGTTCCATCCAGATCGTAGGCGCTGACGAAGTAAAAGTCGGGCTGCAAGCTGCTTGCCTGTTTCAAATCTTCATCAATCTGAGGGAGATCTCTGGCCTGCCACGCATGGCGGAATGAATTACCGGTTGCGATCGACTCCAGGAACGAGGCGCCCTGGCGAAAGTGCTCCTGCAATAGCTCCGAAGAAACCCGGGCGATCTGAGTGCTCTCGGCCACCGCTTGAGACTGGGCTTGCTTTCGCAGCAGATGAGCGACCGAATAAGCAAAAAGAATAATCGAGAGGAGCATGAGCCCCAGAAGGAATCGGTGAAGCCGAAGACACGTTCTGGAGGACAATCTGCCGATCTTAGACTGCGTGATCACATAAACCTCATCTCGCGCTCAAACTTCGCCCGGAATCCATTTCAGTCATTTGGTCCATTTAATGCGAAAACCGTGACCGGCTTACTTGTTTGAGGCTGCCGCTTTCACAAGTTTCCGGTTATTGTTTCTCACGAGTTGTTCAAAAACATGGAAGATATTGGAATCCCACCACCCTTTGCTCACTTCTTCCTGCATAATTCGGAATGCATCCGCCGTGGTCAGAGCCTTTTTGTACGGCCGCTCGGTTGTAAGCGCATCGAACACGTCCACGATTTGCAAAATCCTAGCCCCAATCGGAATTTCATCTCCACGAAGACCGTCCGGGTATCCCGAGCCGTCGCATTTTTCGTGATGGTGGCGGATGATAGGCAGAACCGATCGAAAGGACTTCAAAGGTGCGCAAATGCGTTCTCCGATAACCGGGTGCCGGCGAACCACTGACCACTCTACCTCTGTAAGTCGTCCTGGCTTCAACAAAATGGCATCAGGGACAGCAACTTTTCCAATGTCGTGAACCACTCCTGCGCGACGAAGAGCGACGATCTGATCCCCGGATAATCCAGCTTGCTGACCCAAGCTAACGGAGTAATCAGCCAGTCGTTCACAATGACCGTGCGTGTATGGGTCTTTGCTTTCTATGCTCCGAGCCAGTGAGAACAAAACCGATTCGGCGCGTTCCAATTCGTCAGTACGCGATTTCAGCTTTAATAGCGAGCGTACCCTCGCCAGCAGCTCGGTTGAATCGACCGGGCGAATCAGAAAATCGTCGGCGCCGGCGCTTATTCCTTCCAGGCGATTCTGCTTCTCGGAGAGTGCTGTAATCAGCACCACTGGGATTAAATCAGTCTCAGGATTGCTTTTGATCCTTTTGCAGACTTCAAACCCGGTGATTCCGGGCATCGTCACGTCCAGAAGAACCAGGTCGATTTGCGTGCTGGCTAATTGCTGAATGGCGGCGCTACCGTGATCGACGGTGATCACCTTGAAGCCTTCCGTGGACAGGAACTCCTCGAGCAGTTCACGGTTCGCTGCTTGATCGTCAACCACCAAAATGGTTCCAGTCACTGACTGATAGGACTGAGGTCGCATTTACTAAACGCCTTATGGTGAAGTTCTTCAAGGATTGCACGTGAGGTAAGAGAACGCTAATTACTGAAGTTATGCTGGAGATATCGTAGATTAACCAGAAGATCGAGGGGGAAGCTGACCTAAGCGATAGATATGGTTGCTTAGGTCAGCGGCCGAGGCTACTCGATGGTTAGAGTTACCGGCACGGAATGCTGTAATGTTCCTGAGGTGCCGATGACGGTAACCGTATAGGAGTGTGGCGAAGACTGCTGATTCTGCGGAGCGATTCCGGTTCCGCCGGCGCAACCGGACATACACAACATTCCAAGTACCAAGAGCACAAGCAGTATGAGGATAGCTGCCTTCTTGGAGCGCTTCTTGCTATTCGCCAGAACCATCCCGACCACTCCCAAGCCTTGAACCTGCATCCAGAGCGAGTTGATTGGCTTCTGCCGCGCAGGGATGACAGGGCTATTGTCGGCTACGGAGTCCGTTGTGCTGATGGTGAGAGTTGTGGTTGCCTTGCTTGCGCCTGGCGTCACGGTACTCGGCGAGAAGCTGCAAGTCGCGTGTGCCGGCAATCCACTGCAGCTCAGGCTGACGGCGTCTACGAAAGATCCTCCAACTGTGGATGCGGTGATCGTATAGGTTGCGGAGCCTCCAGGCTGAATTGTGTTTTCGCCGGTAGAGCTGGCGAGGCTGAAATTCGAACCGGTACCAGACAGGGTGACCGTTTGCGTGCCTGTGCTAGCTGTAATTGTCAGATTTCCGCTGCGGGTTCCAGTCGTGCTCGGATCAAAGACAACGTGGACTGTGCAACTGGAGCCGGCGACGAGTGATGCTGGGCAGTTGTTAGTCTGGCTGTAGTCACCTGTTATTTGCAGATTGCTGAGGCTCAACGAGGCATTGCCCGAGTTCGTCAGAGTTATGGGCAAAGACGCGCTCGCCAGGGTAACTGGTTCGCTCGAAAATGCCAGAATCATTGGGCTTACCAGCAAGTCAGCCTGAACGCCGGTCCCAGAGAGGCTCACGCTCTGCTGGGTATTCTGAGAGCCGCTGGTCATGATCAGAGTGCCGCTTCGCGTTCCGGTCGTCGTCGGGGTGAACACAACAGTGATGGTACAGTTCGCTCCGCCGCTAATCGGGCTGGGACAGTTGTTGATCTGCGCATAGTCTCCAGTAATCTGAAGGCTATTGATGCTTGCCGGAGCATTTCCCGTATTAGTGATAGTGACGGCCTGTGAGGCGCTTGAGCCCACCTGCAGGTTGGAAAAAGTCAGGCTGGTCGATGCCAGCACCAGAGTTCCTGCCGAGCCGGTTCCCGTCAAGCTCACGACCTGCGAGCCGCCTTGCGCGTTATCGCTAGCAGTAAGGCTGCCGGTGCGTGTTCCTTCAGCAGTCGGAGTAAATACAACTGTGATCGTGCAATTCGCCCCCTCCGAGAGCGTGCTCGGGCAGTTGTTGGATTGGCTATAGTCGCCAGTAATCTGCAGGCTGCCGACGCTTAATGAGGCATTCCCAGCATTGGTCAAGGTCACCGATTGAGGCAAGCTGAAATGGCCGACAGGCACACTGGAGAAGGTAAGTATGCTCGGAGTGAGCACCGCGTTCGGTGCGGGATTGCTGCCGCTACCGCCTTGACCTACTCCAGACAGCGCGATGGAATGAGGTGCACCCGCAGCATCATCCTGAATTGTGACCGAACCCGAGCGGGCTCCAATCGCAGTCGGAGTGAACGTAACCGTGATTACGCAGCTGGAGGCTGCGGGAACATTGCTTCCGCAATTATCGTTTTCTGCAAAATCTCCGGAAGCACTAATCGAACTGACCGACAACGCCGTGCTGCCCATGTTGCGCAGCAGCACAGTTTGAGACGCGCTGGTTGAATTTACGGGGAGGGCCGCGAACTGCAGGGAGTTGGGAACTAGAGAAACTGCGGGCGCCGATGCTGGACTGATTTTCGCTATGAAGGCATCTGTGTCCCCACCCGGCACCGTCTGAAAAGCTGCTTGGGTCGTCGGCAGGTCGCTCGAGTCAGTCGAGCCGGCAACGTACATGTTGCCCTCGCTGTCAAGAGCGATACCCGCCGGTTCGTCATCGCCGCTTCCGCCGAGGTAAGTGGCGAACAGTTGAGTGCTGGCCGTGGGATCGATCTCCACTAACAAGAGGTCATCCTGCCCGTCATAGGCTTCGATGGCATTTGCTTCGGTGAACGAAGCAGTGCTTCCGGAAGCTAACACATAAGCGTCATTGTTGGCGTCGAGTGCGATTGCTTCCGGAATGGCATTGTTGTTCGGGCCGAGAAAAGTCGAGTAGGTTAGCGTGGCCCCTGCCGGGTCAAACTTGGTCACGAAGGCTGAACTGCATGCAGGTCCATAAGTGCCGAGATCGCAGATACTCGTAGAAGTGATCGGGAAAGTGTTATCACTATATGCGCTGCCGGTGATATACGCGGAATTCGTGCCATCCACCGCGATGGCTGCAACGGACATCGGATATCCACTCGAACCATAAAAATATGTGGAGTAGTCAAGGCCTCCAGCATTATTGAACTTGCTGACAAATCCAACATTGGCGTTCTGCTGCTGTGTCGAATTGCTGGTCAAGAATGTTCCCGAGGTCACCGGAAAGTTATAAGTGTTGGTTGTTCCGGCAACGTAAGCGTTTCCGTTTGAATCTGCTGTGATCGCGGAAATTTCACTGAAAGGCGAAACCCAGCAGCACCCGCCCTCTTCCAGGTTCGAGTTGCCGGCGAAATAGGTGGAGTAAACGACCGAAGATCCACCGGAGCTGAATTTCGTGAGAAAGCCGTAAGTTCCATAAATCCCGCCTTGGTTGGGGAGTGCGCTTGGCTGATATGCATTCATCACCGGAAAGTTTGGCGACTGCGTGTAACCAGCAACAAAAACCTCACCCAGACCATCGATCGCCAGGCCTGCCGGCTGGTCAGAATTGTTTCCGCCCAGGTAGGTCGAATACAACAGAGCAGAACCGTCGGCCGATACTCTGGTAAGAAATCCTGTGTAGGGGCCCGGCTGGTGCGACTGATAAGCATTCACCACAGGGAAGTTGCCCGACTGCGTACTACCCGTGACATAGACCTGGTTGGTACTGTCTAACACAAGCGCGACGGCATAATCGTCGCTGTTGCCTCCAATGTAGTCGGCATAGATCAGATTCGATCCGGTGGAATCCAGCTTAGCGACGAAAACGTGATCGGTGGCACTTGGAAGCGAGCCCAGAGCAGCGAGTGGGAAATCGATCGAATCGGTGTAGCCTGCAATGTAGACGTTTCCGGAATTATCTACGGCAATGCCGGTCGGCTGATCTGAACCGCTGCCGCCCAGGTAGGTTGAATAGACCAGAACAGGATCGATCACCAGCGGCTTGCTGGCATCGAAGTTGGCGACCTGAAAGCCGATGTGCGATGCGTCCTTCATCGTGTAGCCGCCGTTTACCGGCAAGCGCCGGCCGTTGGACTCCTGATAAATCACTGGTGTTTGAAAGTGAAGTTTGGCGCCGTTCGTACTAAGGACCAGATTGCCATCATCATCCAGAGCCGTCTCACTCGCGCCTTTAATCTCGAACTGAATCTGGCGTGGATCAGCTCCTGGCGCTACCGCAAAATCGTACTCAAGTTGTTGGTGGTTTCCGTAGTAAAGGAGGTCAATTCCGGGATACACGCTTTTATATCGAATCTTGCCATAAGTCGGCAGGTTTGTGTGCCACTGCGAAGCGTCTTTGCCGAAAAAATAGTTCACTCGGCCCGGTTGCAAATCCTCGCCGACGATTTTCGGATTTTGGTTCGCCCCGAGCAAATGGAACTGCAATGTAGTGCTGAGCGATTTCTGCGCCTGCGACCGATTACCGCTCTTCGAGCCCTCGATGCGAGAGCTCCGCAAATTGAGCACCATGCCACCCGCCGTCAGGAGTGCTGTATACCCCTTACCGCGGGAAAGAAACTTAACCTGGCCGGAAGCTTGACCCTGGTTCGCCTCGAAGGTGAGGGGAAGCCGGCCGAAGTTCTTGACGACTTGCGCGTTTGATCGCGACATCTGTGCAGCTCCGCCTTGCTGAGCCGACACAGACAGCGTTCCCATCATTACCGCAACGATCATCTTCGCCATTCGATTGAGCTTCATTTCAGTTTCCCCCGTTTGAAATTGTTGGGGAGGGCGCCGCCCAAGCGGCACCTTGGATAATGCATGGCCCGCACCAAACTGCCGAAACCGGCCGCGGATTAATAAAGTCTTACGAACGTGTTAGTTACAGGCTTCTGTCTGGCGTGGGCGAACAGGTAGGCTGCCTTATTCCTGTCCGGGATCTGGATTTTGTCTGGTTCGTAGAATGATGATCGCCGAGGTTACGGAGAGGTTACCCTGACCCATATATTCCTGACTGATTGTCGGGGGGGGCGGTCACCATTCTCGTAAACCACGCTTGCTTATCACTTGACTCGGTTTGGGTTTCTTGCGATAAGCTGGTATTAACGTTTTGTCCCTGCGGTGGGACTCCCGCGAATCAAAAGGGGTGGAAATCGAAGTACCATCCTGCTCTGACAGGAGATTCGCTATTTCCGCTTGCCGGGAAGGAGTCAGATGTTCAGCGCTGAAGTCGCGTACTCCCCGCTGGTTTTTAGCGCCAGGTCTCTTACGCGGGCTCCGTTTTATTACATTACAAGCCCGCCATGCCGTTGGTTTCCCTTTGTCGCCTTTCCGCACCAATCTTCCGGGAGTACCGAGTGAGCGAAGCTAAGCGCCTTACGTTGCTCGCCATCGACGATAATCCCGAAAACCTGCAGCTGATCCGTGATGTGCTTGAGCAATCAGACATTGAGATCTTGACCGCAACCGATCCCGAGGCAGGATTAGAAATCTTCTTAAAGGTTCGGCCGCGGATTGTGCTGCTCGACCTCGTAATGCCAAAGCTGGGCGGAATGGAGCTGCTGGAGCGCATTATTGACGTCGATCCGGGCGCCGAAGTCATTCTCTTAACCAGCCACTACTCCGCCGAGTCCGCGGTCGAGGCCATTCAAAAAGGGGCTTCCGATTATTGGACGAAACCTCTCGATGCTGAAAAATTGCGCAGCCGCATTACCACAATTCTGGGCGCTGCAGCCAAGCGAAGAAACACCTTGCGGCTGGACAAAGAGCTGCTGAAAGAGTGCCAATTTGAAGGTATGGTCGGACACAGCCCGCTTATGCTCGACGTTTTTGCCAGGATTCTTCGGGTCGCGCCGCACTTCAGAACGGTCTTGATCGCGGGTGCAACCGGAACCGGAAAAGAGCTGGTTGCGCAGGCGTTGCACCGGTCCAGCCCGGTTGCGAAAAATAAATTTGCGGTGTGCAACTGTTCGGCTCTGGTTGAAAATCTGTTGGAAAGTGAGCTCTTCGGACACGTCCGTGGAGCTTTTACCGGCGCTACGCAAGACAAGCCTGGCTTATTCGAACATGCCGACGGCGGCACAATTTTTTTGGATGAGATTGGCGAGCTTTCTGGGTCGGCCCAGGCAAAGTTGTTGCGTGTTTTGCAAAACCGCCAGGTGCAACGAGTCGGGTCAGTAACAACGCGCAACATTGATGTGCGCGTAATCGCTGCCACACACCGCGATCTGAAAGCCATGGTTCGGGAAGGACGATTTCGCGAGGATCTTTATTACCGTCTGGCGGTCGTAGAAATCACCCTCCCCAATCTAGCGAGCCGCGGCCAGGATTTGCCCCTTCTGGAGAGATATTTCCTTGAAAAATTTGCCGGCGACTACGGCAAGCCAATCGCCGGGCTAACCCGTCGGGCGCAGGCTTGCCTGGCGGTGTATGGGTGGCCGGGAAACGTTCGCGAACTTGAAAACGTGATCGGAAATGCGTGCATGATGGTGGAAGGAACCATAATCGACATTGACGATCTACCTGAAAACTTGCGCAGTCCGAGCCGCCAGGAAACGTCGACCGATGAGACGTTTCTTCCTTTGGAAGAGGTGCAAAGACGCCACATTCTTCGTGTGTTGGAAGCCGTGGGCGGCCACAAGGCGCGAGCAGCCGAAATACTTGGCATTGGACGGGCCACGATCTATCAGATGCTCTCAAAAATGAAGACTGACGAGGAACACGAGCCTGCTCGATAGTTGGCCGAAATATCCCTGCTTGATCGGACGCCAGCTTGTCTCGTAACTGGAAAATCAGTCTGCGAAGCAGATAATCGCCCTCCATCCGAGCCACTCGTACCCGCCTTGGAATTGTCGCCTCAATCTCCCAGGTAGTTGTAACTTCAAGCATTTAGAACCGCAGCGGCGGTTCTTTTCGTCATTTCCATGCCCCAATGCCTGAACTCAGAATGGCTGGTAAAGTGCTTATTCCTTAGTGTTCCTGCGAGATAAGCTCAAGAATATGAACGGTAACAGCCAGAGGATAACGAGCCCGAAAGAGAAAGTAAGGCCAGGGCAAGCTAGATCCGGCCTGTGCGAGCAAAACCGAATGGCCGCGGCGGCCGCGGCCATTGAGGCTTCATATCAGAATGGGGGCAGGCTCGAGCTGAATCCCCTAGTTGCAATTGATCATGTTCTGGGTGACTCCCTGCAGGCTAATAACCGAGTTTCCGATCAAGGGCAGGCTCCAGAGCTTGCTATGGCGCTTACGCAGCCAGTAGGCGGCCGCGACAGACGTAACGCTCTTCACCGTGGCAACCGCGTAAGTTCTGCCCACCGTAGGATGTGTGCCATATAAGTAGGCCGACTCAACTTCCATATTGCAAACGCCCTTCCTGCCAGCAAGCCAATTATCCCGCGCAAATAAAGTAGTGTAAGAATCCGCAAAAGTACTGCCGGTTGAGATCAACGCCAGGCTGGCAAACTTTACGTCAACCGTCCTGCCCTCGACCAGCTTAGGTGCGGGCTGAACTGACGCCGGCGCCGTGGTCTCTACGTAAAAGCCTGGATCAGGGGTGGCTGAGGAGCTAGGAGCGTTCGGCAGTTCCTTCGCAACAGAGACTCCAGACAGCGCCACCACGGCTAATATTGCACCTAAGGTCGATTTCATAAGGGGATCTCCAAGAAGGTTTTTAACGATTCGCAGCGGTTCTGATGTTTTGCCGATTGCCTCTGTTTTGCTGCGATTCATCATGTGTCGAGATTACGTTGGGACGAGCACCAGCACAATTGCGAGAACGTAATAAATGGTAGTAACCCACCGTAACCAGCACCAGGTAATGTTGCACTCTTTGTGCTGCTCTTGATGGTTACACGCGATGACGAAGGCGCCCTTCGCTGCCTGCGAACGATTGGGATTTGAAGAACCGGGCACACCGAACCGCATTGGCAGATCCTTAAAGGAACTACTTCCTCCCTCTTCTTGCTTTTGTAACTTCGGTAATTGGTCCGCCGTAATCTTCTGTGCGACTCTGACTAAACTGTGGGTCGCGAAGAATGCAACAGTTGTCCGGTTAATCAGTAGGCTGACGCTTCCTCGTTGCCGACGATCGCGAGGCTCCTCCAAAAAAGCGGCTCCTGGAAGGAACGACTCCTCGCCGAGGCTAGTAATGTCGTTCCAGGCAACAAGCGGGCGAGGTCTATGGGGCAATCATGAAACGGACGCAATCATGAAACGGATCCTCATTGCGGAAGACAATGCTGTGAATCGAGAATTACTCCGCGAACTGCTGGAGGTCCTTGGGTGCAGCGTAACCGAAGCATGCAATGGTCAAGAAGCGCTGCAGATGATTGAACAGGAGCAGCCGGACCTGTTGCTGCTCGACATCAGCATGCCCGTATTGGATGGCTTCGCCACCGTACGGAAAATCAGGGAAAATCCCAAGCTCTCAGCCCTACAGGTTCTGGCTGTCACTGCCTATGCCATGCGAGGCGATGAGGAGAAGATCCTGAATTCGGGATTTGACGGTTATCTCTCGAAGCCGATCAATTCGCAATCACTCGCTGTTGCCCTCGAGTGTCACTTGGGCAAGGCGAGGACGCTTTGAGGCCCTCTCAACCATTCTTCAAGCGCTACTCTTCGAGACAAACCCACCTGTTGTAACCTGCAGTTCATGATGAACACCAAGTGCCCGCTATAGCGGTCGGTCGCGGCGCTAGTGTGCATTGCTTTTGCAGTTTCAGATCGCTCACGTCTTCTGGAGCCAGAGCTAACTTACAGCCAAATCAGCACATTATATGGCCTTACATTTGGCACGCCAGATGCTCACTCAGCAGCGATCGCGGAATAGCAAACATATGAAGCGTTGCACCTTTTTGAAAGCAACGCCATAGAAGCCCGGCATATTACCCCGGTATGTTCAGACTCGCACTTGCCAGCGTTTTCCTATTGTCGATTGCGGCGAGCTCCCAGACGCCAACGCAGATCGACACTGCCCCACCTGAGGTGAACTACCTCACCGTTGAGGTAAAACTGGAAGGAGCTTCCATTGCGGCGTCGGCTTTCTCGGATCTTCCTGACGCTCCAGAACCGTTTTCGGGGGACCGCACCGATCCTCCAGGAAACGATGTGCGGAACGTGAGCAGAATGGGCGCGGCAGTTCCGGTATTTGAGCAACCCGTGAATAGCAGTTGGAACACGATGGACCGTCAATTCATTCTGCTAAATGTACTGAGCACAGCGGCTCTAGTCGCCGATGTAGAGACGACCATTCACGCTGTTGGGGGAGAAACCAAAGCAAATGAGCTAAATCCCGTGTTTGGCGCCCATCCGACGCGGGCTCGACTCTATGGCATCACCTTGCCCTTAAACGCTCTCTCTTTCTACCTGAGCTACCATGCGAAGAAGACCATGCCCACGCGCAGCATTTGGAAAATCAGTCCAGGGGTCTCCGTTGCGGCTCACACCGCAGCGGCGATCAACAATCTAATTGTGGCACGCCCTTGACATGCGCTTCTAAGGTCCACTTCTCGGACTGCGCAGCTCTCACCGGGAACCGGGTCATTGGCTCAGATTGAACCACACGCGCACCGTGCGACCGGGCAGGGCCGAAAGTGGCTCTCCAAAAAGAGGGGAATCTTCGATCCCTTCCACGGTCAGGTAGTTCCGACCTCCGAGAAGGTCATCCACCTGAAGCCCGACGACAACGCCGCCGCCCTTTTCATGCTTGCGGGAGAGACGACTAAGGCTGACAAGTCGCGACCCGTAAAGTGAAACCGATCGAAAACCGGGACCGTTGCCGCTATTGCGCGACAGCCCACCGCGGTCGTTAAAGAGGCCATCGTTATCGACGTCTCTTCCGGTAGTGATGTTGTATGGAGAAGAGCTGTGAAACGAACCGACAATCGTCAGCGAGAAGGAGCGGGGAAGACCGAGATTCGCCACCAAGCTGGCGTTGTGTGCCGGCACTGCTGTCGTTCTTGCCCACTCCGCTTGAAGATTATTGTAGAACTCGGCGTATGAAAACGGGCCATCTGTATCGTCTCGGGAACGCATCCACTCGTAGTTTGCGGTTAGAATCTGCCGTCCCCACCGGTAACGAATCCGCGGATGCACCTCGCTACGGTGAAGATCGCGGTTGGATTCCAGCAGGTCGAGCCAGCCGGAGTCACTCGGAATGCGACGCGAACCTAGCAGATGATCCCCCCGGGTCCAGGTGAATTCAAGACCCGCGTCGAAGTTCCCCAGCGGTCGATCGACACTGGTTTTCGACATCACACTTCTCGGTCTGTCTAGTCCAGGAGCGATTTGCGAAATGATCCACGCTTGATTGCTGGCAGTCGGCATTCCCGTTTCGTTGGCCGGCAAGGAAACACTGGCGGCGACAAAGGGATCAAGAGTGTTATTTCGGAGCGGCTCAAGAAAGACTGCATTCGGGAATTCATGCACGAACAGGCCCACTCCTTCCCGGAGAATAAACCCATGAAATTGGGTGATCGCTGATGCTCTTGGGGAAAACTCGATACCAGCACCGGATTGGTAATCTCCGCGCACTCCAGCTCGGATAATCAGATGCGGTACACGCCAAAGGTCCATTTGAACAAAAGGAGAGCCGATGGTGCTTCCGTACGAACCTGAGCCGTTGTATCTTGCCCCAATCCAGGTGCCGGTGGTTGCGCCCGAGAGGGCTGCGTTGTAATCGGCAAGGCTTGCGAACCACACTTGGCCAGCGGGATTTGGAGTTTGCTGGTCCGAGTCAGTCGCGTGAGAAACCACGAGTCCACATTCCCAGAAGCGATTTTTTGAACTGGATTGCAAAATGGTCTTCCATAACCACAAGTCCTTGATCGAGTGCTCGTCCTGAACGGGGGCACCACCAGATACAAAATAGCCGGGAACGTCGAAGCCCAGCTCATCCTCATTCGCCCATGATTGAGAGGTCTTCCTTCCGACCAATATTGAACTCCGCTGAAGCCAATTTTTTCCACCGCTTTGGAAGGAAGCGCGCATCTCGTCAGCTTGAAAACTTGAAGTGTTGCTTGCCTGCACGAGTGTGAGGCCACCGGCATCGGAATTCGAGGCGGTTGAATCCGACCGGTAAAGCGATACGTAGGCACGCGTGGCTTGTGTTCCCGAGTAATAAACATTGAGAGATCCCGAATCCGAGTTTCCGGCAGTCGTAACTTGCGAAGTAGGGGATGAACTGCCCGCGCTTGTCACAGCCTGAACTAGTTGCTCAGACGAGATCGAGCTAAAGTTGGCTTGCAGGGAAAAGGCAAGTGGCGAATAAGGCACCGGGCCGCTCAGAACCGGCGATGTCCACTTCGAGGAGGATCCCAGGTGCGGTCCCATGGCGGAATTTCCCCCGAGCCCGATCGAACTTCCGTCAACCCCAACATGCAACTTTCGATCGGGAGATCGAGTGGTTATCTCGATTCGGTTCTCGTCGCCATCGGCATATTCCGAAGAGAACGGATCGCGGTTCACCGACACCGTTTCAATCATTGCCGCAGGTGGCAGATTTGTGGAAGGCAAACCGTCAATATAAGTGTGGGAAGGGATTGGAGCTGCTCCGGCGACCTGCTCCGCATAAGCCGTGAGTTCGGCTGGGTCATTCGAAATTTTGCTAAGTTCGTTTCTCGAAAGCGTAGTCGACTCAAGGGCGGTCTCGTCGGCGCTGGCCTGGATGTTAACGGCTTCTCGGACGATTGCAAGCGTCAACGTGATTTCGAGAAAAGGAGACTGGGCGCCGAGTACTCGCTGATATGGCGCAAATCCATCCTTGACAACCGATAGAGTGCAGCCCCTATAAGAAGAACGCTGCTTGAAGGTGAACAATCCTTTTTCGTCTGCAATCAACCGAAAAGTTGTCGAGTTGCACACCAAAGTGACATTCGCGGCAGGTACGACAGCGCCCGCCGGATCGGAGAGGCTGCCACTCAAGCCCTGAGCCGATGCGCTCCCTGCAGCGGTAACCGCAAGCACTGATGCAAGGAGCGCTCTTCTCATAGCCCGGCCTCAACAAGAACCCAGCTCTCTTATTGGCAGCTGCCAGTTTCTGTGTTAAAGGTGCTGAAGCCATCGCATTGACACATCTGGGTGCAGACAGAAGAAATCTGCACACATGCCGATGCGTTGTTATCGTCGAGGCACTCTGCTGCCAGGTTATTGCATGACGTGGTTAAGGCGGAACAGCTGTTCGAACTCGAACCGCCAGTCGATGAGTTGCTGCTAGCCATCTTCGATGCCGCTACCGCACCCACTACGCCAACGGTGGCGACAGCTGCACCAATTATCAGAGCAGGGTGGCCGGCGTGGGCCACGGGCGCCGGAGGTCGCACACCAACCTCATGGCAATCCGCAGTAGCACTCAAATCTACCGCGCAAACACGAAATGGCTTATAGCCACCAAGAGTCGGTGGCGCCGGCGTGCCATAAAGCAGTCCGTTCATGCCAAGGTGCATGCCCAGGGGCGGAAATGATCCCGAATCGAGTTGGAAGCTGTAGGGTGGGTTGCCTCCCGATACTCTGGTGGGTGCGTTTTGCTCGCCGCACGGCGTTAGCGCCGTGTCCATCTTCATTCCATCGGCATCATTTGCAGGTGGTGGCGGCGCCGGGCCGTCGTTGCAAAGGTTGATGGCAACCGGCACTCCAGGTTTCAATTTCGAAACGTCAAAGGGCTTCGGGTTGAACTTCAGTTTTGGGGCATTGTCTTTTGGCATCGCCTTTGAAGACGAAGAAGCAGGCGAGGTTGTCTGTGCGGTTGAAGTTGAAGCACCGGGTTGACCCTGTGCTGTGGAAGTCGCAGACTCTGTTTGCGCCGCGGCCGCTGAAGCGATTGCGATGATGCAAATTAGAACCGGGGCGATGATTGACGCCACCGCGCCCTTGCATTGCGGGTACTGATTGCAGCCCTTGCTGGTCATAGTTCTCCTTGCTCATTTCTCGGTGGGGGACTGGATGAGTATTAGGGTTCCCTAATGGCAATAGATAGGTGACTACCGGGCTGATAGATAACCGAGGTAACGGCCCGTGTGGCAAACTTCAATATCGTACAAAATCGGGGGCAGACGCATGAGATGGATAATCCGTGCGCCACTAAATACGTGGCCAAACCTAGAGGAGGGATTTCTCAAATTGAATGACGCGGAATCATCAGCAACGACCTTCTGCTAGTCATGCGCCGACGACGACGATAGAACGGAAACGATGTTCCCCCTCGGCATGGCAAAGCAAGTCTGTTGGTTCGGTGCTGGTACACATTGAAGGAAAAAGCGTGGTGCAAATTAAACGCGAGAATTTCATACCGAAGCGTGATCCAACGCTCGGAAAAAACGGCAAATTAGGTCTCGCTTAGGCCGCTCCGCGTTAGCTTTGGGAGCAGGATCAGAATCAATCCGTAGAACAGGAGCGAGACCACTAGCGACGCGGCGTTGCCGAAGCGCAGATCTTCGAACAGGAGCTTCAGGGTGCCGAAGCCGACCGCAGCGTAAGCGGCCCAAGCGAGGTCGACGTGCTTCCAGCGGGAGCCAAGAAAACCGAAAGTGAGAGCCAAGAGACAGTTCACCACAGTGCGGATCATCGAAAGACGCGAGGCCGTTAGCTCCACGCGACCTGCGGCGAGCCACACGATTCCGACGACTGCCAGCGCCGCCCCGGCGAGACCCACGAGAACGGCGGGAACCACCCACAGCAGGCGCCGTTGGCCGTGCTCTTCGCCGACCCGCGATCCGATGGCGTAGCACAGTACAGAAGAGCCCGCCACGATCCACACGCCCACATCCGGCTCTGGCGGTACGGCTCCCGCCAGAGCATTCGCGGCGTAGGCCGGAAGAGGCGACGCAGCGGTGGCGCCCACCAAATAGAAAGACGCATGCATGCCGAGGCTGAGCTTACCCGTGCGTGTGTACATGAAAGCCAATACCATCGCGGCCAGGCACAAGAAGGGCACTTGAACATTGGCGGAAAAAAGCAGAAAGCTTCCTGCCAGCACAAGCGCCGCTGCCCAGGTGGCGCAGACGCGACGATTCAGCACATGCGCTTCTGCCGCGAATCGCGACAGCGCTCCCCAATAGCACACCGCTGCAAGCAGCAGGAGAAAGATGCCGAGCCCTGGTGCAGCGGAGCCAGAGCTGGCGCGGATCGTACCAAACGTCGCCAGGACGAACGCAGCCATCACTTGCACCATTTCAAAGATCGTGATGCGGTGACGCAATCCGAAGCAGCGAATTGCAATACTGCCGCCGTAGATGGCAAGCAGCGCAAAGCACAACAGAATAATCGTGGTGGGACTGACGGGAGAATATTCCTCGGGCACGCCCGCGGAAGATGTCATTAGGTGAACGAGTAACAACACTGCTAAATCAGCAGCGAGCGCGGGTACGGCGCGGAGGCTGAGGCGGTGACCGAGGCTGGCGGTAACTTCAGTGGCTAGGGCCATAGCCAACAATGCGGCGGTAAGCGGCACAAGGTCGTGGGTTGCGACGATGAGTGCCCAAGCGGTGATCACGCCCGCAAGTGTCGCCACCCAGGGGACCACCTCGAGGCTTCTCTTCCACGAGAGTCCAAATGCCAGCACTACAAAAGCAACCAGCACCACTGCAGTATGGGACGCAGGCAGAAAACGGAAGCGAACGGTGGATTCCCACAGTAGTGGAGACAGGATGAGCGCGGCCGTGATTGCGTAAGCGAGGCTGGCAAAATGGTTGGTGGCGTGAGTTCTGACCGCCCAAACCAGCCACAGGCCCGCGTACACGATGGCAACGATCAGTATCGGCAATCTCGAAATGGCACCCGATTCCGCGACAGCGCGCAACAGATAGGCCCCTGCGATTCCGAGAACCGCTTTACCGACTACCGGCACCGGCCCGGTTGGCATCTCCGCTGCAACGAGGGGCCGCACCTTCTGCATTGTGCCGGTAGTCAATTCAGGCTGGGCGGGACCGGGCGTCTCCCTCGGCACCTCGAGTGCGGCGACGCGGCGTTCCAACTCGCCCAGCCGTTCGGTGAGGTGCTCTACATCCGATGCGATGCCGTCGAACGCTTGCGCCATTCGCCTCCGCATCTGCCCAAGTCAGACGAGGCTTCCAACTGGTTCTGCCGGCTGCACCTTGCCCGAGGCAGAAACGGAATCCGAATCTGGCCAGGGCGGCAGGAGTTTTACCAAAATCCAAAGGATTCCAAAGGGGAGAATCATGAGCGCGATCGCAGTGAGCAGTCCCTCCCGCGTAGCAAAGCCCATTTTGTAGGTTGTGTATCCGAGGAAGCTCTTGGAAAAGAGCTGGCCGCCGATCACGACGTTCCAGCGCATGGCAAAGATGCCGATCACGGTAAGACACCCAGCCAGGGCATACGTTTGTTTGCGGGTTTTGTCGCTTAGTTTCAGAATCTGAGTCAGGCCGAGCAACACGATGGGAGTCACCGTGCCCAGAAGGATCTGAACGATGACCTGCGACATCCACAGCCGGGTATGTACCATGAAGTCAAGACTGCGGAAGGATTCGTCGGCTTCGTAGATGCGATGGATGAGGTCCAGCATTTCCAGGCTGAAGTCAATAATGAAGGTGTAAAGCAAATACTGTGCGATCTTGTCCAAGCAGCGTATGTCGATTTCCCGTCCGCGCAGCCAAGCCGTAAGCATGTAAAGCAACATGACGGCGGCGATGCCGGAGACCATCGCGGAGAAAATGAAGACAACTGGCATCAGCGGCGACGACCACCATGGGTTGGCTTTCACCGATCCGAAGATGAAGCCGACATATCCGTGCAGCAGAAAAGCGGAAGGAATTCCGATTAGGGTAATGAAGTACCCCAGTCTTTCGTCGATATGCAGCGAACGCTCACTTATGTTGTCGGAACCCAATGTGAGCCCGCGATAAATAAAACGCATAATCCCGGTTGAAGTCTGCGACTTCACCACGATGTCGCGCCGGTAGTCGAGCCAGATTTCGAGCAGCAGCACGGCCATGAGGTACCAGAGATAGACAAAGCCGAACATGGCCATGGCTGAGGAACGGTGCGGCGTGAAATACATCTCGAGCGAGCGCTCGGGATGTCCAAGATGCAGTTGCAGCGGTAACGGCGCGACCAGCAGAAAGGCAAGCGCGGTGAGCAGCGCCAGCCGATAGGTCGGCTTCACCGCTTCCACTCGGAACACGCGTTCCAAGGAGGCCAAAATAAATGCACCCGCCACCAGTCCGGTGATGAATGGATAAAGGACGATTAGAACACTCCACTGGAGCTCTACCTCGTTCGGATACATAAAGCCTTGGACGGGTATTTGCACGAGCCTCCTTGCCTATTGCACCGAACTTACCGAACTGAACCGTCCATGCCGTCGTAGAAAACCTTGGCCCCTGTAGCCATTTGTGGTTTCAGAACTTGCACGGAATGGGTTCTCAAGAACTCATGAATCGGGTCTTTCGGATTTTTCAAGTCGGCGAGCTGACGTGCGCCGGTGGGGCACACTTCGCAACACGCCGTAGTTAGGCCTTTGGTGATGCGGTGATAGCAGAGCGTGCACTTCTCCGCAGTATTTGTCTTGGGATTGATAAAACGGCACCCATAGGGACACGCCTGCACGCAGTAACGGCAACCGAGACAGTAACTCTTGTCCACAAGCACTACGCCGTCCGGCGAGATGAAGGTCGCGCCTACCGGGCAGACCTGCGTACAAGGCGAATCCGCACAGTGGTTGCAGAGCTTTGGTACGAAGAAGTTCTTCCCCCCGCTTTCATTCGGCGGAAAACCCTGCTTACCGCCATCCGGCGATTCCACTTCCGGCCTTTCAATCTGATAGTCGGCGACGTGATAACGCTCAATCCAAGTGCGGTAATGGCCTTCCGGAACGTCATTTTCCTGCGCACAAGCGCGGACGCAACTGCCGCAGCCGATGCACTTGGGGATATCGATCAGCATTCCCCACCAGTGCTCGGTCAATTTGTAATTGGGAGCGTCCTCGGGCGTGCCCGCGAGCACAAACTTCCAGGCGACAGCAGCGGCCGGCAAGAGCACCAGTAAACGACGGCGGGTGATCTCCATTATTTTTTGCCCTCCGTCTCAGCTTTCGCTGCCTCACTCTTCTCCGTTTCAACCTTTG
Source organism: uncultured Acidobacteriaceae bacterium (assembly GCA_963766625.1). Lineage (GTDB taxonomy): Bacteria > Acidobacteriota > Terriglobia > Terriglobales > Acidobacteriaceae > Sulfotelmatobacter. The sequence continues at coordinate 396,356 of CAVYBF010000002.1, forward strand.
GGCTGTGGGGCTGATGACATGTGTCGCAAGCCAGCCCACCGGAGTGATCTGCCGTAGCAACCTGCGGAAACCACTTTGGCTTGGCGCTGTTGGCCTCGTGACAGCGGGCACACAGCACTGCTGTATCCAGCTTTGCGGGTTGCACCGAACCAGGATCGTCCGCGTGACTGGCCAGGGCTCCGTGGCAAGCCTCGCACGCAACTACAACATGCTTGCTTAGTTTTTTCTGATCCGCGACGTCGCTGTGGCAAGCCTCGCAAGTTTCGTGGCCGGCCAATGCAACTGGCCGAGACGCAATTTCTCGAATCGCCGCACCTCGATAGTGGCCATACTGTCCAAAACTGCGAGGCACCACCGCGGCTCGAAGAATCAGGAACGCCACCAAACCTATAGCGAAGACCACCGCTAAGCGGATGAGGTGTTCGATGTCCTTAAACAAGTTTGTGCTCCTCTGCAGCGAACAGCGGCCCACGGTTCGCGACTCGGTCCTCAAGACGCAATGCTCGTTGATAACCGGAATCCTCCTCGGAAGCGATGACGGGGATCACAGGCTGCTGTGAGGATGCTCACTTCTTAACAATTCCCACAATGCGTAGCCGAAGCTTGTTGGTGATCGCATGCAGGAGTGATCTGCATCGCCGCCAGCACGTGAGCAACTAACATTTGAGGATGGTTCCGGGGGTGGCAGCGCCCTCAAGCCGCCCCACCTGTCATTCCGCTACTGATTGGCTGTTCGTCGGCGTATTCGATTGATTACACTAGCTAACGGTTCCGCGAATGGAGGTGAAGAATGGCGAAGAAGAAAATTGCTAATGTCCCGCCAAAACTCACTGAGGTCGAACAAGACCTTCTGTCACACATCCAAGAGGGATACCAGCTTGAAACTGATTCGCTAGGCCGCAACCCAGTCCTGCGGCGGTCGAAAGATAACGAAGAAATTCGCCCTCTGTCTGCCAATCGCAATACGATCAAGGCGCTGGAACAGCGCGGACTCATCAGCCCCGGCAAAGGTCGAGACCCACTTATCATCGTGTGGCATCTGAAAAAGAAACAGGCTTAGTGCTCACTGCGACCCTACCTTACAATTCAGAACAAATGCTCAAGCGGGACGTTCATGTCCTCCCCATGCTCGCTCTTGCAACGGCTGGGTGCCTCTGGGGAACAGGATTTTACTTCGGCAAGATCGCGCTGAGCGAGATGCCCGTCGCCACCATGGTGCTGTTCCGTTTTGTCTTCGCGTGCGCCGGATTGCTGCCTGTCATCTTCTTTGACCGTCCTCACTTCGCTGGGACGGAATGGGGCTGGGTTCTCGCCGCGTCACTGCTTGGAGTCCCGGTGCAATATCTAGTTCAATTCAAGGATCTTTCCTTACAACTGTTTCACATGCCTCTTTGATGGTCGGCACACTCCCTATGTTACTCGCCATAGCAGCCGTAATGTTCTCAGGGGAACGATTGCACGTTGGGGGATGACTGGCGCTCGCCGCATCGACCGTTGGCGCTGCGCTGATCGCATTATCGAGCAGGGGAGCTTCCGGCACCGTACCCGCGAGCATTCGCGGCGACTTCCTCGTTGTGCTTTCAATGTTTGCCGCCGCCGTTGCGTGGATTCTGATTTCGAAACACCTAATGCTGACGCACTCCCCAATGATGGTGACTGCGGTCGTGTACTGGCTCGGCATGCTGTTGCTGGCGGCTGTGGTTGTGACCACGTTTGGGGTTCCTTCCTTGCGTTGCTCGACCCGCATGGGTTGCAGTGGCGGAGCAGGAATTGTCGGCTACCGCGAGCTCAACGTTGTTGTGGAATTGGGGACTGAAGCGGGTTCCAGCCTCTCAAGCAGGGATTTTCGTGAACTTGGAACCGCTGGTCGGCGCGATTCTCGGCGTCTCGTTGCTTCATGAGGTCTTGGGGATTACGGCTCTGGCAGGTGGTGCGCTGGTTGTCGGCGCAGCCGTCTACTTCAGCTACAAGCCTGAGAGCAGCGGTTGAGCCAAGCAAGACCCAAGAATTCTCTTGACACCGATCCGCCAATAGATGTAAAAGTCTTCCTCGTCAAACAGAGCGAGCGCTCGCTTTGTGTAAAAAAAACACCAGATTCAATTCGGCTCGAAAAAAATGCCTAAATTACTCGACGGAACCATCGAGAAAAACAAAAAGAAGATCGAGCGCGCCGCTCTGCAATTGTTTACTCGTAAGGGATTCCATGGAACCACGGTCCGCGAGATTGCTAAGAAGGCAGGCGTTTCGATGGGCAAGCTCTATATCTATTACGACACCAAGGAGGACATCTTCGTCGACCTGGTCCATCGCCTGGCGCGCAACATGGAAGTCATTCGCCAGAAAGAGCTGATTCCGCTCATGGAGTCCCTGGATCCTGATTCTCTACGGAAGTTAGCCAAAGCCATTGGAAAGGTTGTCTCGGGGAACCTGGATTACTGGCGCCTGATGTACATCGATGTGGTCGAGTTCCGGCACAAACACTTTATTCATAGCTTTCGAGAAATCGCCGGCGGGCTGCGCACTTATGCCAATGCGGTGATTCGCCGCTCAAAGATCGTTTTTCCGAAAGGCGTCGACCCTTCATTAGCCTACACAGCGATCTACTTGCAATTTTTTACTTACTTTTTAGCGGAAGAGCTTTTTGGCGCCAAACGGCACCTGGGGATGAGCGACGACGAGGCAATCGATCAACTCGTTCTTCTTTACACCGGGGGACGCGCATTACGGCCCTGATGAGTTAGCTGCGTGGGGGATGGAGGAAGCTATGCAACTTCTGAGCCGCATTACACTCGCTGTTTTGGTCAGCACGCTTTGTTTGTATGGAATCGCGTACGCGCAGAGTCCAACCACGGGCCAGGTGCTCGGTGTGGTCAGGGACGCGAGCGGCGCTGTTGTCATGGGAGCAAACGTCAGTCTCACCAGCGCTGGTGGAGTTCGCCGCGATACGACGACCGATGCCTCCGGCCATTACGCTTTTTCGCTGGTGCCTCCGGGAACATATCGCGTCGATGTCGCGAAAGCTGGATTTAGCACGGTGAGCGTACAAAGTGTGGTTGTTCGCATCACCGAGACTACGACTCTCGATCTCCGTCTTCCTGTGGCGCAACAGAAAGTCGTGGTCGAAGTGGAGGCCCAGCCTCCATTGATCCAGACCGAGAGCCCGGCGCGGGGCAGTGTGATCGAACAGCAGGAGATCCGGCAATTGCCGCTTCCCACTAGAAATTTTCAGCAACTGTTGACCCTCACTCCCGGAACCTCGGGTCCGATACAGAACTCTTCGGAATTAGGCCGCGGTGCCGCGCCGATCTATGTCGATGGCAATCGCGCGACTTCGAACTCGGTCATCATCAACGGCACCGACGCGAATTCGATTGGCACGGGATCTCTGCCGAACCTGGCCGTGCCGGCTACCGATTCGCTGCAGGAATTTATCGTCCAGACCAGCCAATACGATGCTTCCCAGGGTCGCGTTGCGGGTGGCGTTGTGGCAGCCGTGACAAAATCAGGAACCAATGACCTTCATGGAAACTTCTACGAGTTTTTCCGAAACGACGCCCTGAACGCCAATAATTTCTTCCTCAACCGGGCCGGTGTGCAGCGGCCGCCTTACAAGCGAAATCAGTTCGGAGGAACCTTGGGCGGTCCCATCGTCAAGGACCGCGTGTGGTTCTTCGTTTCCTACCAGGGAAGCCGCGAACGAAATGGAACATCATTGCTAAATTCCATTGGCACCGTGTTCGTTCCCGAGAATTTGACGAACGACCGTTCCGATGCGGGTATCGATGCCTTCGCCGCTTCGTACGGATTAGCGCCGTGTGCTGCTCCCCCGACAACCGCGACGATTCCCGCGTGCCTCGATCCCACCGCAAAATTTCTTTTGCAGGCAAAGCTGCCAAATGGCTCTTATGTAATTCCGACTCCTCCCCACCCAACCGTTGTCCCGCTTGGTTCGGTGCCGCAGCCAGAAGCTACGCCGGTCGTCGGCATCTCCACATTTCGTGAAGACCAGTTCAATACCAATCTGGATTTCCAGCTTTCCAATGCAAACCGCCTTTCTGCGAAATTTTTCGACGCAAACAATCCCACGCTGCAGGCACTGTTTGATCTGTTCGGTCTCGCAAACGCGCTTCCGGTTCCCGGATTCGGAGGAACCGCCAATCTAAACCAGAGAGTTCTGTCGCTCGACGATTCTCAGGTGATCTCTTCTCACCTGGTGAATGACGCACGCTTCGGACTTGGCATCATCACCACTGGCTCGACTCCGCAGGAGCCATTTTCGTCATCGCAGTTGGGAATCTCATCACCGCTGGGAAATTTGTTTTCGGGGATGCCGGAAATTTCAGTGACGAACTATTTCGATCTGGGCGCGAATCCGTTCGCTGACAACAGCGGCGTCGAGAAGACATACTCAGCCGGCGATACCTTGAGCTGGCAAAAGGGCCGACATAACCTGAAATTCGGCGGAGAGTTCAAACACCACAGTCTGAACGAAGCTTTCAACCTTTATACTCGCGGCCAGATATTCTTCCTGGGTCTCTTCCCCAGTGGCCCGTTCGCCGGCAACGGCTTCTATGATTTCCTTGGTGGTCTGTTCGACTCCACCGGCCTGACGATCATGGGTTCAGGCGTGAACAATCGCGATGTGCGGGCCCACGACTGGAGCGGCTTCATCAATGACGACTGGCGAGTGCATGATCGCCTTACTTTAACTTTGGGTCTGCGCTATGACTTCTTCAGCCCGTTCACCGAAACGCAAGGGCGATTCGTTGGCTTTGATCCCACACGCGTTACAACCGCGACTATTCCTGGATTTCCTGCCGGCGACAACGTTGCCATTACCGGCGGATTCGTTCAGGCGTCCAATGCAAAGAATCCTCTGCCCGGAGTTCCACTCGTCCAAGCATCGCTCGTGCCTCCCGACAAAAATAATTTCGCTCCGCGCATCGGGTTTGCGTGGCAACCGCTGCCGCGATCGAAGCGCGTGGTGGTTCGCGGAGGCTACGGCGTTTACTATGACCGTGCGAACTCGCGGCTGCTCAACAATCAAATCCTGAACTTTCCTTACTACACTCTCGCGCAAACGCTCGAAACGCCGATCTCCGATCCCTTCGTGCATGTTCCGCAACCGAGCGCGTTTCCTCTAACCTTCAATAACGCCGCAGTCTTTCCCTTTGGCGGCCCTCCTGCTCTGATGTCGCAGGCGCCGACCGCGCTTTCGCCCACCGGACTTGCAATTGTTTCAGCCAATGGAATCTACCCGGATCTTCACGATTTCCGCACGCCGTACATTCAGCAGTTCAGTCTGGGAGTGCAGCACGAGTTCGCCAGCAACTGGCTGCTTGATGTAAGTTACGTCGGTGCTGCCGGGCGCAAAGAATACCGACTGGTTGATCTGAACCAGGAGTTCGCTCCCGTGCCGTTTACGCCCGGCCCGCTCAGTCCCGGACTCTCGAGTCTCGTGGTGCAGGGCTTCGGCGTTCACACAATGCAAAGCTCTTCCAATTCAAGCTATAACTCGCTGCAGGCTAGCGTCACTAAGCGTTTCTCCCACGGATTGCAATTCCTTGCTTCGTACACGTGGAGCCACTCGCTTGACGATTACTCCGGCGATCCCACCGGAACAAGCGATGTCACTGTGGTTCCCGGCAATCAGGCGCCGGGATTCCTGCACAACTACGCGAGTTCGGATTTCGACCGCCGCAATCGCTTCGTGTTCAGCGGTATCTACGACCTGCCGAAGTTCTATAAAGGAGTATCGGAGTTTGGCAAGCAGGCGGTCAATGGCTGGGAACTCGCCAGCGTTCTCACCTTGCAGAGTGGCACGCCTTTTTCAGTTCTGACCAATGCCACGGCATTCGTGCAAGCTCGTGCCGACTCCGTCGCGGGATGTAATCCCAACCTAAGTGGCAGCGTCGAATCGCGCTTGAATATGTACTTCAACACTGCGTGCTTCACCCCGGCGACCGCCGTCGGCGATTTCGGCACAACCGGAAGGAACATCCTGCGTGGACCCGATCAGGAAAATGTCGACATCTCGATCATCAAGCATTTCCCGATTACCGAGCGCACCCGTCTGGAGTTTCGCGCGGAGTTCTTCAATGCATTTAACATGGTAAGCTTCGCCAATCCGCTGAACATTGTTGAATCACCCGCCACGGATGGGCAAATTGTTTCGACGAGTACCGGACCACGGGTAATTCAGTTCGCGTTAAAGTTAAATTTTTAGGAGACGAATTCAGACGGAAGGATCGCGCTCACTTCGTACCGTGAACCTTCCGCTCGACGAGAGATAAAGAATTGAATGTCGGCAACTCCAATGAGAGCGTTCTCCGCGTTACCAGAGAAGCGCGCGGTCGCGTGGCCGGAGACGGAGTGGAACTTGCTTTTGGATATTGGCCGGGTCGCGGCGCTCCGGTAGTCGCCCTTCATGGATTGACGGCATCGTATATCAATTTTGTCGGAATCGCGGAAAGTCTCGCTGCGAGGCTGCCGCTTTTTGCGGTGGATCTAAGGGGACGAGGCGACTCCGACAAACCTGACGGCCCTTATGGAATGGCGCAGCACGCTCGCGATGTCGCAGCCGCGATGCGGGCTATGGGCTTAGGCGCAAGCATAATCATTGGACACTCGATGGGCGCTTTCATCGCCACTGCTCTGGCCGCGCAAAATCCTGAACTCGTAGCCGGTCTTATTCTGATCGATGGTGGCTATGTGCTCCCTGCAGGGGCAGCGGTTTCGACGGACAAAGGCATGAATTCTGCGCTGGCCGAGCGGATCGAGCAACTGCGCCGAACTTATCCCTCGCGAGATGACTATCGCACGTTCTGGCGTGCCCAACCGCATTTTCCCCCCGCAGAATGGAATCCTTGGATTGAAGCTTTTCTTGACTACGAAGTTGGCGGCGAATCTCCCGTCAAGCCAAAAGCATCGGAAGCGGCGGTTCTCGCCGATCTTGGCGAGGCCTTTCAAACGCAAGCGGTTCTGGATCGGCTCAGATCCATCCGCGTCCCGACTTTGTTCGTGCGTGCAGAAAACGGTTTCGTTCCAAGCCAACCCCCGCTCTTTCCGGATCAGCTCGTGCCGCAAATCCAGGCTTGCATTCCTCACATTGAAGATCACAAAATTCCGGGCACCACTCATTACACGATGGTGTTGGGCCGGCACGGAGCAGCAAAGATCGCCCAGCTCACTTCCGAACTCGCGGGTCGATTGCATTCGTCAATCAAAGTATAAGTCGCCGTGATCGCATCGGCTGGAGGCTTGTCTACTCAAGATGGCAACGCATGGTTGGATCACCGGTCGTGCCCACGCAGCGGCCGGATCGCGCGATTACAAATTGTGGGTACCTGCAACTCTGCAGGAAGGTAAACCTTCCCCGCTGCTGATGCTTCTCCATGGCTGCAAGCTGAGCGCAGAATCCATGGCCGAAATTTCGGGAATGAATGAAGTTGCCGAAGCCAATCGATTCATAGTCGTCTATCCCGAGCAGCATCGTCGCGCCAATCTGATGAAGTGCTGGAACTGGTTCAATCCAAAACACCAATCGAGGGATGCCGGCGAACCCTCGATTCTTGCGGCAATCGCCACGCAAGTTGGCTCACAATACAACGTCGATCCAGATCGCATTTACATCGCGGGGATCTCCGCAGGAGGCGCTATGGCGGTAATCATGGCAGCGGCTTATCCCGATCTCTTCGCTGCTCTCGCGGTTTGTGCGGGAACAGAATTCAAGGCAGCCACCAGCGCTTCCCAGGGTTTTGCCGTGATGAAACATGGCGGCCCCGATCCCCTGCAGCAAGGGAAACTCGCTTTCGAAGCAATGAAACCGGGCTTGGCGCTTAAGACGCGGCGGCGCTTGCCGGCAATTGTGTTTCACGGTAGCGCCGACATGCGCGTCAATCCAGTCAATGCGGATCAGATCATCGCTCAGTGGAGCACGACAAATGCCTCTCTCGCCGCCGCAAATGGCGAGACTGAATATGCTTTGTCTGAAAAAACAGAGTTCGGCCAAGTGCCCGACGGCTACGCCTTTCAGCGATACATCTATACGGATCAAACCGGTGCATTGTTACTCGAAAAATGGATTGTCCAGGGCTTGGGCCACGCATGGTCGGGGTCGCCCCATACCCACAGATATGGCGACCCAAAAGGCCCGAGAGCCAGCGCAGAAACCTGGCGCTTCTTCAACCAATCCGCAACCAAACCAAGCAACGGTGCCAGCCCCACCCCATCCTCGCGAGCAGCATTGAATGAGACCACGCCATGAACATCGGATCTCTTCTTCCCATGCATGCGCACAGCCGTCCAGATCGCGTTGCCGTAGTCTTCGAGAATTGCCGTCTGAGCTTTCGTGAATTTAACTCTCGCGTGAACCGATTGGCGAACGCGCTGCGCGGATTGGGCATAAAAAAAGGAGACAAGGTCGCCACCATCCTGCCCAACTGCCTTCAACTTCTCGAAACTTACTGGGCAGTTGCGAAGATAGGCGCCGTTGTCGTCCCGCTCAGTCCTCTTCTGCGCGAGAAAGCGCTGGCCACTCTCATTTGCGATTCCGATACTGAAACAGTCATTGCAGCTCCTGACTGCGTCGAGCCGCTGGCCGCAATTAAGAACGACCTGCCTGCACTCAAAGACGATCGCATCATTGTCACCGGAACCACGCCGATCCGTGGGTTTCAAAACTACGATGCACTCACCGGGCACGCCAGCGAATCCGAGGCTCCTGCAACCGAGATCTCAGACTCTGACCCCTACAACATCATTTACAGCAGCGGCACTACGGGTTCACCCAAGGGAATCGTGCATAACCATTACATCCGCGCGATGTATTGCACGCTTTTCGCTTCCACGTGGCGTATGACTCCCGAGAGCGTAGTTCTTCATTCCGGTTCGATTGTTTTTAACGGAGCTTTTCTCACGCTTATGCCGGCGATGTATTTGGGCGCCACTTACATTCTGCACAAGAGCTTTGATCCACGAACCTTTGTGGAAACGGTAGAGCGTGAGCGCATCACGCACGTCATGATGGTTCCCTCGCAAATTGTCGCGCTCCTGAGCTCGCCGCATTTCTCAAGCGAAGCTCTCAAATCCCTCGAAATGATCGGCACGGTCGGCGCGCCACTGCATCTGGAGCACAAAGTGAAACTCAATCGCAGCTTGCCGGGAAGGTTTTACGAGCTTTACGGGCTCACCGAAGGATTTCTCACCGTGCTCGACAAAACTCACTACGCAGCCAAGCCGGGTTCGGTCGGACTGCCGCAGCCGTTTTTCGAGATGCGAATTGTAGATGAAAAGGGACGGGATTTGCCTCCTGGCGAGATCGGAGAAATTATTGGCCGCGGCCCTGCTCTTATGCCTGGCTACTACAAGCGTCCGGATCTGACGGCAGAGGCAATCCGCGATGGCTGGCTGCACACTGGCGACTTGGGGTATGCGGATAAAGATGGATTTCTCTATCTGGTCGACCGGAAAAAAGACATGATTATCAGTGGCGGCATCAACGTTTTTCCCAAAGATATCGAGGAAATCATCGTGCAACACCCGGCGGTGCGCGAAGCGGCAGTGTTTGGAATTCCCAGCGAGAAATGGGGTGAAACTCCACTGGCAGCTGTAATTCTGCGCCAAGAAGGCTCGATCACGGCGGATGAGCTTCGCCAGTGGATCAATGAGCGGGTGGATGCCAAGAATCAGCGCGTTCACCAAGTAAGAATTATGGAAGACTTCCCGCGTAGTACGGCCGGGAAAACCCTCAAGCGCATGCTTCGTGAGCCATACTGGGCAGGACGAAATGAAAAAATGTGAGTTGCCAAACGGAGGAAGATAGCGCCACCCTCTTCCACGCGCCCCCTCACGCTGCAATTGCGCGCCATCTTTGAGGCGGCCACCATATTGAATGCTCGTGGTTGGTGGCGCGATGTTGGGAAACCGAATCAAACTATCCTTCGCGCGTCCGGATGAGTACTCAAAGAAGTGATCGGACACATTCAAGTTTGCGATACCACCTTCCGACGGGAGAACGCTAGAAGAGCCAAGTCCTTTTTGTAATGGAAGTTGGCACTCTAAGTAGAGATGTGTCAACACTCCGGCAATCGCTGTTTGCCGAGTTTCTGACTTCTACTGCAGAACGATTATCGAATTCGATTGACGGAGAAATACTGACCGTTTTAGTATTTAGAAGTTATGACTCCGTTGAATAACCACCGAACCACCACCATCATCATCATGCGACGAGCGTGTCGGCGGAGGACTACGGATAACAGCCTAAAGTACTGATAGGAACTCCAAGCCCGCTGACGCGAACCGCGCAGTGGGCTTTTTGTTTTCCGCCACAGGCCTGGAAGCGCCGCGAGGAACGAAAGGAGCAGTCCAATGGATATCGACTTCGACAAAATGCAAGGGTTGGCACCGGCGGTGATTCAGGATGCAGCCACCGGAGAGTTGCTAATGGTGGGCTTCATGAACCGCGAAGCGCTGAAGACAACGCTGCGGACGGGGTTCGTCACATTCTTTAGCCGCACGCGAAAAAGCCTTTGGACCAAAGGAGAAACATCCGGCAATCGTCTGGAGGTCATGTCGGCATGGACGGACTGCGACCGAGATACGCTGCTGCTCCGCGTTCGCGTGTTGGGCGAGGGCAAAGTTTGCCATACGGGGTCGAGATCCTGCTTCACGCAGGAATTGCAACTGCGTGCCGCGGCTACGGGCGAGGCGGAGGTGACACGCCAATGAAACTTCGCCTGGGCATCCCCAAAGGAAGTTTGCAAGAGGCAACGCTCAATCTATTCACCCGCGCCGGGCTGCGCATCTATACCAGCGCACGCTCC
>CAVYBF010000003.1:0-205732 GCA_963766625.1 uncultured Acidobacteriaceae bacterium
CAACGAAGACGGCGATACCGGCGAGGATGGAATTGAAGAGATTGAAGGCCCCCACGGCGCTCACACAGACGAAGTAGAAGAGCGTACGCTCCACGCCCAAGTAAGTGAGCGGCTTGTGCAGACTCTTGAAGACTCGATTTGTGCGGTGTTTCTGCTGTGCTTTGTCTGGCATAACGTCCTCGTTTAAGCGTGGCACGCAAGGATCGCGGGAGCGGCGCTATACTCCCCAGAGCCAACTCAGGACATTCACCGCGAGAACGGCAATGCCCGTTCCGGCGGCAACGCCGGCGAGCGCCTTTTTCGCGCCGGGTTCGCCGTGCGCGAAGCCGTAGCCGCCGATCACGATTGCAACCAGACTTGCAACCTTCGCGATCGTGCCGGTGAAAAGGCTTTGGATGGCGTTAAAGCCGGTGTCGAACGGTGAACCCTGTGCCAGCGCGGCCACCGGCATCAGAAGAAGAAGGGTGAGAAGAGCGGCGGTTGGACGCGACCAGTTCGACCGAAGAAGCATCTGGATTTGGCGGATCAGATGAACTTGGGACCAACGTGGCATATGCACCTCCGGCAGTACCTCAAATCGGTCTGCTTTTGGCGCAAAGTTAACCCCACTCAATCACGATGTCCAATGAATGTTCGGCGGACAGCTATTCCTGGCAGGAATAGCTCGGAAGAATTACGGTCATTGGCTTTTACCGTTCTAGGCCGGATCTAGACGACTTCCGTGTTTGCGGGCCGCACACCAAGCAGTTTGACATCGGCATACATTAGGTCGGGTTGCGACTCGGCTTCAAACTTCAAGAGCATACAGATTCCTCGCATACCCCTAGGCCAATCTATTCATAAGGGTGCGGTCTCTTCGTCGAACAAAATGGATTCTCTGCATTCCACAACTCGTGCAATAGCAGGAAGATCCCTCTAGAATTAGGCACGTGAAACGTAAGCTCATTTTGTGCCCCGATATCAATTGCTCCAGCTTCGTTCTGTTGTTTGAGAAAGGCACTAGCGGTGCATCGTGGAGTGTTCGTGATTACTCCGAGCCAGATCGTGTCTCTATCCGTTACGCTCGTGAATTCACGTTCGACCTCGGCAGCTTGTATAAGCGGACAATCCACGCGATTGATGCACCAGCGATCCCAACGAACGATCTGCAATCCTGGCACCAGTTGACGCTTGAGACGAATGCCAGATTTATGGTTGCCAAGAGCAAGAATATTCTTTCGGAAGATGTGCGCAAACGGTCATGGACTGAGGTCAGGCAACGAGGCAAACCCTACGTTTTGCTGGACTCTGAGCGCTTAAAGTCCTTACCCAAAGCGCGCAAGGAAGAAGATATGAGGCGAATGCTCCATTCGCCCAACAGCGAGGATTGGGTAACTTGGAATGCTTTCGCGATCGTACAGAAGCTGGCTCCGCAAACCTGGTGGAGGCATCTCGTCCATCTGGCGCAAGAGTCGAATCCCATGTTGATCCTCCCGGAGAATGGGCTGGCGACGCCTACTTTGTCTTTTTGGCGATGCGTTCCCGCGCCACAGGAATACGAAGCAGCCAGTCGAGAGAGAATGCGCAGTTCTGCAACCCCCGCAATGGTTTCGCGTAGCCAAAAACCAGGGCCGGTAGAAGGCGAGTCGGAGATCGACATCTCGCTGCGTAGCGATACCTTAACAGTGTTTATCGAGGCAAAGCTTGGATCGGATGTAAGCCTGCGCACTACATACGATCCCTCACGCAATCAGATTGTCCGTAATATCGATTGTCTGATAGATGAAGCTGGGGCGACGCTTCCTGTCTTTTGGATGCTGGTGCGAGATTCCGGAGCGGGGCGAGCTTACTCGCAACTTCTTGCAACATACCGAGAGGAACCCCTAAAACTCGTGGAGGCTCTTCCTCATAGGCGTCCTTCACTACTCGCGGAGATCGCTCGACGTCTTAGCCTGATTCTCTGGAAAGACTTCTTGACGGTTGTAGCGGAGACTCCAACGACCGACGAACTTGTGACTAACGTATATCGGGAACTACTTGCTCGGGTTCGATAGTGGTGTGTGCTGTTCCCGAATGCAGGGGCAACAAACCGGAAACTGACATGCTGCGCCGGAGTCGGTGGCCTTGACCGATGGGAGGGGCGGATGTCAAACTGTTGTTGGCAGGATTGAGAGAAAGCGCTTCGGCGCGGTTTTCTCTTCTGCGCGCGTTCGCCGTACAATAAACGTACAATGGAAGCGGGATTGTGGGGCATTTGGGCCTTTAGGCCGAATGCAAAATCAATAAGTTACGTGTTATCAACGTGATGGAGTAGTTCAAATCCCCCCTTCCGCACCAGTTTAAACGCTGTAGATTTGTTTGTTCCAGGCGACTAGTAGTTACCGCACAAAATCGTACAATGCTCCCAGTGGTCTTCTCTTCTCCCGAAGCGTTCCTCTCTGAACGTTTACATTCGTCAATATCCTCCCGGCAAGCAAACTGATCTGAATTACCGATGTTGCCGTTGCCCGAAGTAGATTACGGGCAACATCTAATCCACTAGCTCTTTCGTGCGAGTCAGCGCACGCACCCGGGACTGGGAGCGAGCGGAAAAGAAGGCCTGGGCTGCCTTGTCGTTCCGGTCGCTGACGATCTGCGTGATATGTTTTGTTTAGGCCATGCGTGCGGAAATCGAAAGAGCGGTCGAGCTGCTGCGGGGCGGAGATAACGCCACTGTGGAAGAGGCACTTGGCTTGCTTCAAAACACAGTCTTTTCTTTCAGTATGCGCGTGTGTGGGCAAAGGCAGGATGCCGAAGACACAATGCAGGAAGTCTTGCTCAAGTCAATTCCGCAGTTGCCCAAGTTCGACAGTCCCAAGGCGCTTGTGGTTTGGTTGTACAAGGTGGCAAAGAATCGCTGCCTGATGAGTCGCCGCAAGAGTAAATTCGCTCCTGCGCATGAACTATCGCTGGAAGAACTGATGCCGGACCGCAAAGAACTGGAGCGACTCGGCGCCGACGGCAGAGTCAACCCGGAATCCTTCGCAATCCGTAGTGAGCAGAGCTCTCTTCTGCGCCAGGCCGTGCAGAAGCTGCCTCCTCAATATCGCATCGTTCTGGTGCTTCGCGACATGGAAGGACTCACGGACGATGAAGTGGCGGAGATCACTGGGGTTCGCGCGGGAACCGTACGCGTACGGCTGCATCGAGCTCGCCTGTTCGTACGAAAAGAATTGATGCGGACTTGGGCGGCGGGAATCGGCAAGAAAGTTCGTCCAAAGCGGCATGCGCATGAGCAAATCGGTACTGTCCAGGAAAGCGGGCCAGCGCGCTGCAAGGCGATGTTTGCGGAGCTGTCGGATTATCTCGACGAACAACTGGATGATTCTCTCTGCGAAGAATTGGAGCGCCATATGACCGGATGCCAACCGTGCCAGGCGTTTGTTGCTACGCTGGAAGCGACCATCGATCAATGCCGAAGGCTGGCGCGGGATTGCTCACCGCGCGACTCCGCAAAGCTGCGCCAGGAGTTAATGCGGAAGTATCAGCAAGTTAACGCCGCACTCAGACCGAATTCGTAACTCTCCGCAGCTCCAAAACAATCCCAGAAGATTTCTTGTAACAAATTCTGACTTTCTGCATTTATTCGTGTTCCTGGTCGATGGACTTCATAGGAGGCACTCATGATTGCAGCGCAAGTCGAGCTAACACAGGCACTTAAGCAACAACGTCAGTTTGTAGCCCGCACCGGAAGCGGCCACAATCTGATTTTGGACGACGCGGCCGGTGGAACTGGCGCCAAACCAATCGAGATGGTTGCGGTTGGTCTGGCGGGATGCACAGCCTTTGACGTCATCACGGTACTGCGGCAGAAGTACCACCAAAAAGTGACCGGGTATCAGGTGCGTGTGGAGGCTGATCAGGCGGAGCGGCCGCCGCAAGTCTTCACTACGGTTCGAATCCACCACATCGTCACCGGTATTGGAATCGACGAAACAGCACTCGTGGAAGCTATTCGCCTGTCGGAAGAGAAGTACTGCTCGGTGGGTGCGATGGTGCAAAAGACGGCCAGGTTTCAAACGACACACGAAATCATTGAGGAGACTACCTCTTGGCTCCATGCGGCTGAGCCGGTAGGAGTCGAGCTTTGAGCCTTACTCGCCGCCTCGCCTTTGCCATCGCCACCGGCGCGATGCTTATTGCCACAGGCTTGGCGCAGAGTTCCGCTGCGACTCTAACCCTGCACGATGCAGCCAACATAGCGCTGGAAAAGAATCCTCTCCGCAAGGCCGCCTTAGCAGATACGCACGCAGCGCAGGCGGATATGCAAACAGCCCGATCGTTCCTCCTCCCACATGTCACCTTCTCCGAAACCGCGACTCGAGGAGATGACCCGGTCTATGTATTTGGCAGCCGTTTGCGGCAGCAACACTTTGGCCAGGCCGACTTTGCCTTGAACCAACTGAATACACCTCTGCCATATGGCAACTTCGCTACCAGGTTTGGCAGCACCTGGAACCTGTTTGACTCCTTCGCTTCCTGGCACGGAATCGATCGCGCGAAAGAAATGAACATGGCAGCCGGTCATCAACTCGAGCGTACGGACCAGGAGATCCTGTTTCGAGTCGTACAGGCGTACTACGGAGTGTTGCTCGCCGGCAAACAACTTGAAGTTGCCGAGCAAGCCGAGACGACGGCGAAATCGATTAAGGACCGCAGCCAGGTCCGCTTCGACGCTGGACTGGTGGTCGAATCCGACCTGCTCAGCTCCAAGGTTCGTCTGGCCAGCCGCGAGCAAGAACTGATTCGCGGACGAAACAATCTGGAGTTTGCCCGAGCCCAACTCAACACGGCGATGGGCGTAGCGGTGGGCACGCCTTATCAGCCTGCAGATGGATTCACGCAGCAGAATCTGACAGCGAATTCGCTGTCGGATTTAGAGCAAAAGGCTCTCGCGACTCGTCCCGATCTCAAGCGGATCGAAGCGCAGCAATCGGCGGAGGAACTGAGTGTCGCGATTGCCAGATCGTCGTTCGGTCCACGCTTGAACGCCTTTGCCGGTTGGGAAATAGACAATCCCACCTTCCTTGCCGGAGGCGGCGGCAATAACTGGCTGGGAGGAATCGAGCTACAGATCGATCTCTTCCAGGGTGGAGCGAAACGAGCTGCGCTGTCGCGCGAACGCGCCAATGCGGAAAAAATCGCAGCGTTAAAGCAGGCGGCGAGCGATGCCGTGCGGCTGGAGGTGCGGCAGGCTTACTACGATCAGGACGCGAGCCGGCAGCAGATGGAGGTAGCGCGGAGCGCGATTACTCTGGCGCAGGAAAGCCTGCGCATCGATCAGGATCGCTACGATAGTGGCCTGCGCACCATTACCGATCTTTTGGAGGCGGAGGAAGCGGCACGACGTACGCAGGCCGATTACTGGCAGGCGATCTATCAGTTTCACATCAGCTACGCCCACCTGGAGTTGGCCTGCGGAACCTTGAATCTACAGTCTCCGGTGGTTACGCCATGAATCTCACTCTGCGTGAAAAACTGAAAACCTCAAACTTCGTCTTAGGAAGCGCAACCCTGGCTTCTACCGTTCTGAGTCTGATGTTTGTCGGCTGTTCGAGCGAACGGCAAAGCGTCAGCGCGGTGCCCGAGACCGTCAGCAATGTTTCGGTCGTGTCAGCCCAGACAGCGAACCTTCCTGACCTGGTCGAGGCGGTAGGGACGGTCCGGGCAGCCGAGACGAGCCAGCTCGCCGCACAGATGATGGGGAACATCGTCGAGCTGCGAGTGCGTGAAGGCGACCACGTACAGCGCGGGCAGGTGCTGGCGGTCATCGACGACGCACAGCCGCGTGCTGGGCTCGATCGCGCCATGGCTGCCGATTTAGCTGCTCAGCAGCAGACTTCGGTTTCTGAGTCCGATCTCACCCTTGCCGAAGCAACTTTCAAACGCTATCAGACGCTGTATGACAGAAAGTCCGTCAGCCCGCAGGAGTTCGACGAGATCAAGGCCCGCTATCACGAGGCGCAGGCACGCCGCGAAATGGCGCGCGCTGGGCAGGCTCAGGCCAAAGCCGCATTGCAGCAAGCTCGCACAGCTCTCGGCTACACACATATCGTGGCTCCCTTCGACGGTCTGGTGACGGAAAAGAAAGCTGACGTAGGAACGCTCGCCAGTCCCGGAATGCCAATCTTCACCGTGGAGGATCTGCGCCGCTACCGGTTGGAGGCTACGGTGAACGAGACCGACCTGCGCTACGTGCGTCAGGGACAACAGATGTCAGTTTCGATCGACGCCCTTGGGGACCGAGAACTCAAAGGGAAAGTCATCGAAATCGTTCCTGCAGCAGACCCCGCTAGCCGCAGTTTCCTTGTGAAAGTCGAATTGCCCT
This sequence comes from uncultured Acidobacteriaceae bacterium, assembly GCA_963766625.1. Lineage (GTDB taxonomy): Bacteria > Acidobacteriota > Terriglobia > Terriglobales > Acidobacteriaceae > Sulfotelmatobacter. The sequence continues at coordinate 6,347 of CAVYBF010000003.1, forward strand.
CTGATCCGGCGCTGCGATCCGGCCTCTTCGGTCGAGCCAAATTCATGGGGGGAGAACGGACCACATTGCTTATCCCGCGCACGGCAGTCATCGAGCGCGGTCAGTTGCAAGGCATTTACGTGTTGGATCAAAACCGGATCGCTGGATTGCGCTATATCACTCTGGGTAAACCGTCGGCGCAGCAGGTGGAGGTGCTCGCGGGCCTGCAGTCTGGGGAGATGCTGATCGCCGATCCGGGGAGCCGCGAAATGAGCGGCAAAAAGATCGAGGCCCGTTAGGAGCGAGCAATGAGCGCTGACAACAATTCGAAGTTATCAAACGGCGCGCAGTCAGCTCCTGTTTCGAAAGAACCTGGTTCGAAAGAACCTGGTTCGAAAAGACCTGGTTCGAACAAACCTGGTTCGAAAAGACAGGGACTGGCAGGACTGATTGCGCACGCTTTCATCGACTCGAAACTGACTCCTCTGGTGATTGCGGCCGCTCTGCTGCTCGGTGCCTTTGCCATTCTCCAGACCCCGCGGGAAGAAGAACCACAAATCGTCGTTCCCATGTTGGACGTCTTTGTCCAGATGCCGGGCGCGTCGTCACAAGAAGTTTCCCAGCGTGTCAGCTTGCCAATGGAGAAGTTGCTGCGCGAGGTGCCCGGAGTCGAATACATCTATTCGATCAGTCATCCGGGCATGAGCCTGGTGATCGTACGCTTTTACGTGGGAACAAAAGAAGAAGATGCGATCATTCAGACGTACAGTAAACTTTACTCCAATCTTGATCGCATTCCTCCCGGTGTTTCGCAGCCGATCATCAAGGTTCGCTCTATCGACAATGTTCCGATCATGGCGCTCACGCTGTGGGGCAGGAACTACGACTCGTACCGACTGCGCCGTATTGCCGGTGAGCTGGAAAATTCCCTCAAGAAGTTAGACGACATTTCCGAAACGACCATCATTGGAGGCCAGCCCAGGCAGGTGCGGGTTGTGCTCGATACAGAGCGTCTTGCAGCCTACGAACTCACCCCTGGAGCGGTTGTCGCTCAGTTGCAGGCGGCCAACACGCGCGGGCAAGCGGGCAGCTTCGCGCGCGACAATCGCGAGTTTCAGGTAGAGGCGGGACTGTTCTTTACCCGAGCAGAAGATCTCAAGAGAGTTGTCGTGGGAGTTCGTGGTGGACGCCCCGTATTTCTCGGCGATGTCGTCGAGAAGATCGAAGATGGCCCGGCGGAGCCTGACAGCTACGTTCTGTTTGCCAATGCCAAGGGAAGCAGTGGTCAGGCGGTGAATCCCGAATATCCCGCTGTGACCATCACTCTGGCTAAGCGCAAGGGCACGAATGCCAGCATCATCGCCGAGAATGTGTTGCGCAAGGTGGCCGAACTGCGCGGCTACAATCTGCCGCAGGATTTGAATGTCAGCGTGACTCGAAACTACGGCGAGACTGCCAAGGACAAATCCGACGAACTGCTCAAGCATCTTTTGATCGCGACGCTCTCGGTGACTCTTCTGATTGCCCTCGCCCTGGGCTGGCGGGAGTCGGGGGTCGTGTTGCTGGCCGTGCCCGTTACGCTGGCTCTGACGTTGACGATCTTCTATTTATTCGGATACACGCTCAACCGGGTGACGCTCTTTGCTCTGATTTTCTCCATCGGCATCTTGGTAGATGACGCCATTGTCGTCGTGGAAAACATCGTTCGCCATTTCCGGTTGCCCGGCAGCCGGGGCCGATCACTCGTCGAGGTTGCTGTGGAAGCTGTCGATGAAGTCGGCAACCCCACGATTCTTGCGACCTTTGCAGTGATTGGTGCAATTCTTCCCATGGCCTTTGTGCGGGGGCTGATGGGGCCGTATATGCGTCCCATTCCAGTCGGGGCTTCGGCAGCGATGATGTTTTCCCTCATGGTGGCGTTTGTGGTGTCGCCCTGGGCGGCCCTCCGGTTATTGCGCCACTACGCTGGCGACAGTGGGCACCGACATCATGAAGCCGAAGGATGGACCACGCGCTTCTACCGCAAGATCATGAACCCGCTGATTCTGGACGCGAAGCGGCGCTGGATGTTTCTCGGCGGCGTGATCGTTCTCCTGCTGGCAGCGGTGGCGTTCGTCCCAATGAAATGGGTTCGCGTGAAGATGCTGCCCTTCGACAATAAGAGCGAATTCCAAGTCATTATCGATATGCCCGACGGAACACCCCTGGAGCAGACCACGCGCGTCGCGCAAACCTTGGGAGACTATCTGGCGCAACAACCCGAGGTGACAAATTATCAGATTTACTCCGGCACATCCGGCCCGTACAACTTCAACGGACTGGTTCGACATTACTTCCTGCGCCGTCAGCCGAATCAGGCCGACATACAGGTCAATCTGCTCTCTCGACACGATCGCAAAACCCAGAGCCATGAAATTGCTCGCCGCCTGCGTCCCGAACTGGTGAAGCTGGCGCAGCCTTTTGGAGCCCGCATCAAAGTGGCCGAAGTTCCGCCGGGGCCCCCAGTGCTGGAAACGCTGGTGGCTGAAGTCTATGGCCCCGACTATAAGGGCCAGATTCAGCTCGCCTCACAGATCGAGCAGGTCTTCCTCACGACAGCGGGCGTGGTCGACGTGGACTGGTATGTAGAAGACCCGCAAACCAAGTACGACCTCAAGGTAGATCTCGACAAGGCAGCGCTGCATGGTATCTCAGCGGCAGACGTGACCCGCACCTTGCAGATCGGCCTCGGGGGTGCCGACGTTGGCCTGCTCCACGATCCGCAGTCCCGTGAAGACATCCCCATCAATGTGCGTTTGTCGCGCGCGAACCGTTCGGGAATCCAGGAGTTGGGCAATCTGAAGCTGCCCACCCCCACAGGTGCTCAGATCGCGTTGCAGGAAGTAACCAGCCTGAATCAGACAGCGATCGATACCAGCCTGTACCGCAAGAATCTGCAACCGGTGGTGTACGTCACGGGAGATGTCGCCGGAGAAGAAGAAAGCCCGGTCTACGCCATCGCCAAGATGAGTGATGCGATCGACAAAATCAAGCTGCCGGATGGCTACGCGGTCAAACAATACAAAGGCACGGCGATGCCCGAACGTACCGACCGCTACTCGATGAAGTGGGATGGTGAGTGGCACATCACGGTTGAAGTGTTCCGTGATCTGGGCCTGGCCTTCGCAGCCGTGCTCGTTCTCATCTATGTGCTGGTGGTCGGTTGGTTCCGCTCGTTCATTACGCCGCTGGTGATTATGGCTCCGATCCCGTTGACTCTGGTAGGTATTCTTCCGGCGCATGCCATGATGGGCGCGTTTTTTACTGCCACCTCGATGATCGGGTTCATTGCCGGCGCCGGCATCATCGTGCGCAATTCCATTATTCTCGTTGACTTTATCGAATTGCGCCGTTCGCAGGGGATGGCCTTGGAAGAAGCTGTTGTCGATGCAGGCGCAGTGCGATTCCGCCCAATGCTTTTGACCGCTGCCGCGGTCGTCGTGGGTGCCAGCGTTATTCTCTTTGATCCGATCTTTCAGGGGCTGGCACTCTCGTTGATGGCGGGAGAAGTAGCCTCGACCGTTCTCTCACGCATGGCGGTTCCAGTTCTTTATTACATCGCACAGAGGCGAAAACAGGCACCGCTGCTGCATCCTCACTCGCCCGAAAACATCGCCGAGTGTGAGGCGTCGCAATGTGAACTAACGCACTGATTTTTCATGAAGGAGAACAACAATGACGATTGAACGCACACTACGCTTGATCGCTGGACTCTTTGTCCTGGTTTCGTTAGCTCTTGGCCATTGGGTCCATGAGTACTGGTATCTCTTCACCGCCTTCGTGGGACTCAATTTATTCCAGTCAGGCTTCACCAATTGGTGCCCCATGATGGTCTTCTTGCGTAAACTGGGGGTTGGCAGACAGGAGGAGTTGAAACATGCCTGAATGGGTGTGGCTGATGGCAGTTCTGGTCGGTTATGTGATTTTGACACAGTGGGTTCTGCCCAAGCTCGGGGTTCCGACTTGAAGGAGCGCTGGTTGCGTTGAGTCTCAGCGCGAACACAAAGATGGACCGTCGAAGACGACCGTTGCACAACAACGCAAGGATTAGCCGAATGCCGGGGATTCGAGGCCTAGTGTTGCAGGCAAGCCGCAATCCACGCAGTTCCCCGACTGCCGGGTGGCTAACTCCGATATTGCTCCGCCTTCACGAATCCCCCATTCACGGGCTGCCTCTTTTACCCTCACAGCTATCCTGACAGCTTTTTCGCCGATTAAATTTCGCTATGGACTGAATTCGTATGGAACCCTCTTCGTATGTAATCTCTAACGAAGGTGACTTCGGATGTAAGCGCCGGGCGAGTCAATTGACTTCACTATTGGGCTATGTGAAAATGCGCGACAGTGGAGCAATGGGCGTTCCCCGCGCTTAGGAGTAGATCATTCGTTCCCAGCACAGAGGAAAAGCATTTGCCATGCACAGGCGGCGTCGGAGTGCGGTGCGCGCGATCGCACTTTTCCACGATCTGAGGACAGTTTGAGGCTGATCGTGCTGGTTCCGGCGCTCGCGTTGGCGCTGATTGCCGGCTGGACGGATTGGCGCCGCCGGCGCATTCCCAACTGGCTGACGGTGCCGGCGTTGCTGATTGGCATCCTGTTGAATGGGCTGAGCGGAGGATGGGGCGGCGTGAAGACTTCCCTGCTGGGAGCAGGACTGGGACTGCTGGTGCTTCTGCCATTCGTTCTGCTGCACAGTTTGGGCGCGGGCGATTGGAAACTGGCGGGTGCGCTGGGAGCGTTCGTCGGCTGGGAAGCTCTGGTGACTTTGCTGATCGGCTCCATGTTCGTTGCGGGAGTGATGGCTTTAGTTTTGGTGATTTACAAGCGGCGGTTCAAGCAGACCATGAGCAACATAGGGGGCATGCTGGCATCGATGGTTACGTTTCGTATGCCGGGAGCAGAGGTTTCGCTGGATAATCCGCAGTCGCTGAAGGTTCCGTATGGAGTGGCGCTGGCTTTGACGACGTTGCTCTTCGGGGTGGGCAGGATGTGGGGAGGAAGATAACGATGCGCAGGAAGCTTGCAACCAATGGCAGTTTCGCTCGACGCTCTGACGGTTCAGAGATTGCCGAGTTCGCCATGGTTTTGCCAATTTTGTTCATGCTCCTGATCGGAATCTATTGGGCTGGACAGGCTTTTCGCATCTACGGAGCAATGACGAACGCGGCTCGCGATGGCGCGCGCGCAGCGGTGAATCCGGCTTGTACCACGTGCGGGGGAATCGACCCGACGCAGAACGCGTGGCTCGTGATTCAGAATGATCTGCAAGCGGCGCACATTAATCCCAATGCCTTGCAACCGCCCACGAATCCGCCCGCGGTATGTGCCTGCCTGGCCGGCGGCCCGACTACCGGCTGTACCAGCACCACTGTACCCTGTGACAGATCGGTCTCCAACATCTGCGTTCAAGGAGTAAGGCACAGGCGAAGGGGCGCTTTAGTAGAGGACTACGTTCAGCTTTCTACTTCGGCGTCAGTGGTAGGTAACGGCCAGAATGGCGGCGCGGGAGAGTGCGGTATTTCCGTCAGCTTTCAATACCCATACAAGTTCTGGCTGCCGGGAACTTCGCTGAATAACCAAACCATCAACCTGCAGGCACAAGCGCAAATGAGAGCGGAAAGCCAGTGACAATGAGGATGACGTCGCAAGCCATGTCCGGCTTCTCGAGCATCGCCGCGTCTTCACGAAGCTTGAGGAAGTCTGATGCTGGCTCGCAAATCGTGGAGTTTGCTCTTTCAGTCCCGGTGCTCGTGCTGTTTGTGATCGGGATCTTTGATTTCAGCGGAGCCTTGGCGCTCAAGCACAAATTGGAAAATGCCGTCCGCGAAGGAGCACGAGTTGCCGCCGCGGATCCCGCAACCGATCTCAATGCAAGCATGCCCGTATCCGTGAGCGACGCCTATCAGGCCGTAGACAATTATCTGGTGTCGGAGCAGGTGAATGACTGCGGCCTTGCATCGGCCGCTGCCCCTACCGGGGCGTCACTTCAGTGGATTTATACAGCGAACGCAAGCTGCCCCGGAGCATCCGGCCTGACGCTTACCATTAACCGGGGCTGCGCGCAGCCACAAAGCGTGACGATGGGAGCAAACTCACCCACCATTTACCTTATCTGTACCCAAGTCACCCTTGTTTACCCTTACGTTTGGCAGTTTACGGGCGCAGTCGGATTGTTCGGCCGCATCGTAGGTCCTGCCAGCATCACGACGAGTGCGGTGGCATTCGATGAGAACTAGAATGCAAAAACTGGGAAGTGAGCCATGCTGAGGCCACTGATCGCACGCCGGAGACGCCGCAACCCGCGCGAGGCGCGCCAGCGCGGCGTGACCATGGCTCTGGTCGCGTTATCGTTGGTGGCGCTGATTTCGATGGCCGCGCTATCCATCGACTTGGGCTCGCTCTACGAGGCTAAGGCGGAAGCGCAGCGGGCTGCGGATCTGGGCGCGCTGGCAGCGGCTCGCGTTATTTCGTTGGAGGGCCTTACCGGAGACACCGCAGGCCCTGCCGATACAGCCTGGGGAGACATTTGCGGCGGGGCTGGCAAACTGGCGAGCTTGGCAGCCATCAACGTCGCTCAACAAAATCTGATTAACGGCTCCGCCGCCTCAACCGTTACGGTGAGTTACGGCACAACCGGGAGTTTCGGCCAAGATTGTACGGCAGCTACAGGAACTGGATTTACAGTCAATCCTTTGGTTCAGGTTTATGTACAACAGGCAAGCCTTCCCAATTTCTTTTCCCGGATTTTTTCATTGGTGGTGTCCGGAGGAACATCGAATTCTGGTGTAAGTGCGACGGCTACGGCTGAAGTGTTCAACTCTTCAGGTTCCGGAGCCTTGTCTTCTGGCATGGTGCCTGTCCAGCCGAAGTGCGTGAAACCATGGATTGTTGCAAATGCTGATCCTAACAATTCGGGTAACGTCTTCGTTAACCCTCGAAACGGAGACATCGGAAGTCCGGGAGTTTACCAGATTGCTGGGGCTGGTCACGTAATCGGCGAAACCTTCACCCTAAACGCGGATTGCAAACCCGGCTTGAGTAACTGCGAAGGCTTGAACATGGCAAACAACCCGCCCCAATACAATGGGCTCGGTTCGCCTCTGCAATATCTTCCGGCGCTTGTCCCTAATGCACCCGTTGCCGTCGCTTCGAACAGTTGTTCTTTGGGGGGTAGCAATAACTACCAGCCAGCGATCGCCGGATGTGACCAGACGACTGTTTACGCATGCGGCACGCCGAACGGCGCCAACGTTGATCTGACTGAGAACCCGGCGGGCGCTGGCGGAGACACCCAAACGGGCGCGGAGTGTCTGACTAACAGCACGGTTGGGCCGGACTCGCTCGCCGGATACCCAGCACCGACCTACCCCTTCGAAATCGAGGCTGGCTCCGGCAATCCGTACGTTCAGGCTCATCTCAGCGTAAACCCCGTAAACGGCAATGACATCGTTACAACCAGCAACTCAATCGTGACCGTCCCGATAGCGAGCTTTGGAGCTACTCTGACAGGAACACAGCCGCAGGTCACCATTGTCGGTTATCTGCAGCTTTTCATCGACACGATTAACGCCGACGGAAGCATGGTTGTAACGGTCATGAATGTCGCCGGATGCGGAAGCAGTGGCACCCCAACCTCGACCGCCAACGGAACCTCTCCGGTGCCGATTCGTCTGATCACCCCTCAATAGCCGCCGACGCAAAACGCCGCAATAGATTTGTGATCGCGCAGGCGAAAGCGTGTTCCCGCGCGAAATCCCATGCTAGTTACTGTGGATCGTTCGTCGGGGGGTCGGGTTGGGCTTCGCCGTCGTTTGGGTCGTGGACCCGTGGGAATCCTCCCGGGCGGCCTCTCATGCGAAATCTGTCGTTGCTTCCGTCGTCATTGTTGGCGGAATTGTCGGCTGGCGGTTGGGGTGGTGGCGGCGGCGCGGCTTGCACTTGGGTGGGAGCTTCGGCACGAGGACTGAGAATCACCTGGTCGAGCGCTGCGGGATTCTTCGGCGAACTCAGGATCACGAAATTAAATTTCGAACCGTTGAGCAGTTGGGAGAGAACTTCCGGGGCGGGCGCCGGCCCGAGATCGACCACAACTTGTTCCTGTTCCGCTCCCGCGGGGATTGCGATTTCGGCGCCGGTACGCTGGTGTACCGCGAACAGGACTTCGGACAGGCTGGCGCGGTTGGAGTTGATCGATAGCAATCCATTGTGGAAGGCAACTTCAAGAGTCGGCTTCGGAGGATCTGGCGGAGCATTGGCTGCGGCGTCATTGGCGGCTGCGGCCACGTTACCCAAGGTGGATTGGGCTCCGGCGACCTCAGCCGCGCTGCCGCCGATTTTTACGATGGTCGTTCTTCCCTCGGGAAAAACCTGATACGGCTGCGGACTGTTCAGGTCGACCACAATCCGCGTAACCGGCGGATCAGCCGAAAATAGAGCGACGCGCAGGCCTTTCACCTCGGCGCGGTCAATTTTCTGAGCCCGCAGTTGCGCTCCGGGCTTGGCATTGATGAAGTCAATCAGAAGACGGTTAGGCCCACCCAACTCGTTGGTCTGGGGAACGACGGGGGAGCTGGATTCGATTTGGATTTCGACCTGATTTCCCCCTCGCAGCACCTGCACATTTCGAATCGAGGGAACCGGTTGCGCATGGACGATCTGAGCATGGACGATCTGCGAATGAACGACCTGCGCATGGACGACGAGCGGGCCGGCGATCGATGCGACTGTGCACAACACGAACGTATTCGTACTCCGAAGGATGGAGAACATAAAAAATGGAAGCTTCAGGCGATTCTATCAGTGTTTGCGACGGAGGTTCGACACGAAATTACATCTTTGGGTCGAGCCCTACGGGGTACTAAGTTAATAAAATTCCAGAGTAGATCCCGCTGCGCGAAATAAGGTTGATGGCGCGAGGTTAGGCGCTGGGTGCGGGAGATAGTTTACGCCGAGCCTGCCACGACATGGCGGCCAATCCAGATTGCGGCCAATCCGGTGATGAGCATTATCCAGGGTGCGGGCTCCGGCACGGTGGATGGGCCCCCGCCGCCGCTGCCGCACGGGCCAGGTTTCTTCTTGCCGTTCGAACCTGTAACCGCGCCGAATTCAGTCGAGGGCGAGTCTTTTCGTTTTGGCGTCGGCGCGCACAGTCCCACCGGAAAAGCTGGAGGCGAGATCGCGATCAGATTTCCGCCGCCAAAGGGACTGAACAAATTCAGCGGTTCCCCGGGCTCGAAATCAGGGGCCATCGGGCGAGTCAGCAGCGCCGATTCAAATGGAACTGGAGGGGCCGGCATGGCCGTGCCCGCGCTCACCAGCGGTTGCTCGAAGGCTTCCGGCGCAGGTTCGGCCGGAGAAACTTCGGGCTGCGCTTTTTCTTCTACCCGATTACCGCAGCGTCCACGCGCAGTGATGTGCCCGTCAGTAATCAACTTTTCCCCTTTGTGAAGGGTGATGCGGCGGCGCATCCAGTAAACGTGATTGCCGATGCGGTAGGAGACAAATGCGGTGCGGGCCAGAGTAAGCTCGACGATGTGAGCGTGCTCGTAGTCAAAGCCGGCGTAGTGAGCCGCCACAACCGGATCGTGCTCCGCCACCCACTTCAACTCTTTCGCGTCTTGCAGCCCACCGGGAACAACGGAATACGGATAAACCGGACGAGCCGGTTGCACGCGCGACAGAATTTGCTCGAGCAGCGCAGATTGTTCGCGGCTCAGAGATTGGTGCTCGGGAAGACTCCGGTGCCAGGCACTGAAGACGGAAGGCCCGAAATATCGCAAAGCAAGAGTCGAAACGCAGGCCGTGAAAAGAGCAAGCACGGCGAGAAAGAGTGAACGGCGAATGAGGCGGTGGCGTCGATAGCGACGTGTGCGCCGGCGCGTAATAGTTACTCGGACACTCCCGTTCTCGGGATCGGGCACGTACCACTCCTACCTGCGACGGAGATGCTGGGTTCCCTCCGGGCACTCTCGTAGAACGATAGGGCAGTTTGAGTGCCATTGCTCCTTCATTTCGCTTGCAGAAAATAAAGGACATCCGCTTGTTTTTTGCGACCAATCCTAGCAGACGGGAGAATGCTTTGCACATGAAATATGCTGTGGATTTCTTTTCCCAGTGCCAACTTCAGCAGGGATGCAAACTCGTTGCGCCGCGGGCTTAAAACCCAGCGTGTGTGACTTTGGTAACAACGCTCCTGAGATAGAGACTGGAAACAAAGATTGAGGGCTCGGCAGCGCTTGTTACGTCAGCCGTAGAGTTAACGGCGGCAGGGAGATGCCATCGGCTTCAGCGGTCCAGACATCACCGCCCGCGATGAGATGGCCGGCAGTAAGAGTGCCTGAGCTTACAATTTCTCCGGTGCTGAGCGGCTCATTGGGAAAGCGGCGCGCGATGGCCGCTCCCAATTCGGCGAGGCACAGGGCAGGACTCCTCAAGGAACTCTTGCCGGATCCCTCTTCCACCACTTCCCTGCTCTTCATCATGCGCAGCTTGAAATTTGGCAACTCGTCGATGAGCGTGGGAACTAAGCCGGGAGAAATTTTTATTTTTTCGCCGACTACCAGCGCCGCATGCAAACCGAAGGACGCGATGAAATCGCTGGGCTGGAATTTCCATTCGGGATAAGGACAATCGATGATTTCGAATCCCAACGCGAGCCAATCTGCGGCTGCAAGGGCAGCGGCTGCGTCGAGACCTTGCGCCGTGATGGGCTCTTTCAATCCGAAAACAATTTCCGGCTCGATCTTCAGGGAACGCGGATTCGCGATCGTCAGCGTGGCTGAATTGTTGTCGGCATGGTGAACCGTGTCATCGTACATGTGCGCCCAGACCAGGGTCTCCAGCTTGAACACCCGCCACATGGCTTTGTTGGCGTAACCCACCTTGCGGCCAACCGCTTTGTGCCCGGCAGCCTCGCGGAGCTGTTTAAGTTTGGCCTCGACTGCGTAGGCGTCGTCCACCTTAAATCCGGGGCGGGCCGATGGAGGTTCAACCATTTGGCCGCTTTGATAGGCGGAGAATAGTTCGCTGGCTACGCTTTCAACTTCGGTCGGCGACATGGATTGTTCAAATGAGTAAGTCTGATTTCGTAACGCTTCGCATTATTGCACGAGGTCATGCGGTCCGCGTAGCCGCTTTTCGAGACAATGATCCATGCGCAGGTGGAGCATGTTAGATCCCTCGCCCGGCTGAACTACGCCGGGTTTCGGGGTGACCCTTCACCCGGAGGACTCGAATTTGAGCCGCCCACGCTCTTGCAAGCTTTGCGACGCGTTGCGATTCTGACGCATCTGGAAGATTTGCAATTTACTCAGGCGCTATTCCTGTTTTTTGCAGCCATCGTTGCCGGCACTTTGAACGCTGTGGCCGGGGGCGGAAGCTTCGTCTCGTTCCCTGCTCTGTTGTTTCTGCGCGTACCCCCGGTCGCGGCAAACGCAACCAACACGGTCGCGTTGTGGCCGGGCCTCGCTGCCAGCACGGTAGCATATATGAAACGGCTGAATGCGCCGTTGCGCCTGCTCATTCCTCTGCTCATCACCAGCGTGGTGGGAGGCTGGGCGGGGGCGCTCCTGTTGCTGCATACTCCGCAACATACTTTTCTCCGCCTGGTGCCGTGGCTGCTGCTCTCCGGGACTTTATTGTTTGCCTTCGGTAATTCCATGCGGAGAATCGCGGGCCAGGGTGGCGCGATGGATGATCTTCGGAGTGTTTCGTGGACAGCGGTCGCGGTCTGTTCATTCGTGGAATTGCTAGTCGCTATCTATGGTGGATATTTTGGCGCTGGCATCGGCTTCATCACCCTCGGCATGTTAACAGCGCTGGGCATGCGCGACATTCACGCGATGGGTGCAATCCGCACTCTGCTGGCCGCAACTATTAACGCCGTCGCCGTTCTTACCTTCATTGTGGCTGGGGCCGTGCTCTGGCGAGAGTGCGTGGTAATGATTGCCGGCGCACTGACGGGCGGCTGGTTCGGAGCGCATTACGCGCAACGGGCCGACCCGCGCAAGATACGAGCGGTCGTAATCGGCCTGGGAGTGGCGATGAGTGCATATTTTTTCATCACGACACGCTAAGCACGCAACTGCCTGATCCGGAAACGCATCTGAGCCTAGCCGCACATTGAAGTGCGGCCATTTTACGACTAGGATGATTGGTTGCAAAGGAAACGCTGACCGCCTACCGGTTGTCCCATCCCACTCTGGCGGCGCACGTCCGAGGACCCGCCCATGGCATCCCATATCGAAAACGCCACTGCACAATCGATGAATTACGCTCCCGCGAATTTGAATCCGCAAAAGGATTTGCCCAAAGGCTTTTTGGATTTTCTTCTGCCACTCCATAAGCAGTTCACACCGTGGCAGCAGAAAATTATTGCGAAGCGTTCCGAAGGATTACGAGCGTCGCACAAGGGTTATCCGCCGGATTATTTACAGGTATCTGAGGCGACGACCTCGGATTGGCGAATCGAAGTTCCCGAGTGGTGCGCCGACCAGCGCAATCAGATGACCGGCCCCGCCGATGATGCAGAATTGACCGTGAAGCTGCTGAACTCCGGCTCTCCCGCGGTGATGATTGATCTAGAAGATTCCACCGCGAATCTTTGGGAACACATCATGCTGGCGATTGAGAATACGATCGCCGCATATAAATACGAGCTCAGCTATGACGACAAAAAGCGCAAAAAGAAAGTTCCCGTCAAGCGATCCAAGACGGTAACCTGGGTGCGGCCACGCGGTCTGCACATTAGCCAGGGCGGAGTGATCAAGAACGAGATCATGTCCGCTTCCCTGTTCGATCTGGCGCTGATCTGGTATCAAATCGATCCGTCGTGGTTGCCGCATAATTTTTCGGTTTACATTCCGAAGAGCGAATCTGCCGATGAAGCTTTCTGGTGGCGCGATCTCTTTCAGGCTCTGGCGAAACAGAAGGGCCTGCCGAAGGATTACATCAAGTGCATGGCGCTGGTGGAAGCGCATCCGCTGGCCTACCAGATGGAGGAGTTTCTTTTCAATCTGCGCGAGCATTGCCTGGGACTGAATCTCGGGCGCTGGGATTACATGGCGTCGTTGATCGATTTCATGCTGGAAGATCCACACTGGATTTTGCCCGACCGCAACACGATTCCGCATGACGTGGCGTTCTTTCAGAACTTCCGCACGCTGATGCCGGAGATTTGCCACAAGCATGGCGCGCATGCCATCGGAGGCATGACCGCGCTTTATCCCAGCCGCACCGATAAAGAATTAAATGCTCGCGCGCTGAAGGTGCTTGAGCAGGATAAGAAGAACGAAGCCAACTGTCTGATGGATGGAGCGTGGACCGGGCATCCGGATCAGAATGAAATTGCAGTGGCTCAGTTTCCTTATCCCAATCAGATTTCGAAACGGCCGAAGCCGACGAATTCGCATCCCGATCTGCGCCCGCTTCCGAAAGGCGTTGGACAAATCTCTATCGCCGGAACGCGCGCGGCGGTTCGGACGGTAATCCGTTATCGCAACGGCGTGCTCAACGGGAAAGGCGCGAGCTTGCTTGATGGTTACATGGAAGATCTCGCTACCGATCGCATTTACCGGCTGATGATTGCGCAGCGGGTGCGGCACAAAGTTCAGGTCGCTGGAGACGATGGCAAACCGGTCAAGCACACGCCGGAACTGATCACCCGTATTTTCGACGAGGAGTTGGCAAAAATTCAAAAAGACCTGCCGGCGGAAATCGACCGCAAAGCGGCGACTACGCTGCCCGAAGCTCGCCGCATCGCCGAGGAGATGATTGTGCAGGGGCACCATTCGCCAATTTAGAGCTCGATTCACGATGGCCGGTCCGAGACAAGATACTGCATATCGATTCGCAAAGGCGATAGATCGGATCGAAATAATTGATTTGACGGAGAGCGCTTCGCCAGTGCTCACTGTCAAATTGCGCTTAATGCGTATCCGCACCAGGATGTAAGTTTTATGGGTGTTTTATAAAAGGCCGAGTGAGTGAAAACCGAAAGCAGGACTAAAAAACTTATGAGCGTTACCGAGCAACCAGCAGGAATCGCATTCGCCGCACTACAACCACCCTACCGCTACCTGTTTGGTCCCGGACCGACCATGGTGCATCCCCGCGTTTATGAAGCGCTATCGAAGCCGATCGTAGGGCACTTGGATCCGTATTTCATTGAAGTGATGCATGACGTACAGGAGCTGCTGAAAGCTCCATACGGGGTAAGCGTGGGGGCAACGCTGGTAATTTCCGGCACTGGCAGTGCAGGCATGGAAGCCGCAGTGGCGAACTTCATCGATGCCGGAACAAAGCTTGCCGTTTTTGCCAACGGATATTTCTCCGACCGGCTGACCGAGATGGCGAAACGCAACGGCGCGAATATTGTGCGCTTTGAGAAGAGCTGGGGCGAGACTTATTCTGACGATGAAGCTCGGGATTTCATCCGCCGCGAGAAGCCGCAAGTTGTGGCGTTCGTGCACGCCGAGACCTCGACCGGAGCTTTGCAATCGGGCCGCGCGATCTGCGCCGCCGCGCACGAAATGGGTGCGCTGGTGATTGGCGATTGCGTTACTTCCCTCGGAGGATTGCCGGTCGAGTTCGACAAAACTGGAATCGATGTGGCATACAGCTGCACCCAAAAAGGAGTGAGTTGCCCGCCGGGGCTGTCTCCCATGGCAATGTCTCAGCGCGCCATGGAATTCCTGCGCAATCGTAAAACTACGCCGCGCAGCTGGTATCTGGACCTCAAGCTGATTCATGATTACTCGACCGTCTCCCACCGCTATCATCACACGGCGCCAATCTCGATGTTCTACGCGTTGCGCGAGGCCCTGATAGTGATTGCTGAAGAAGGAGTCGAACAGCGATGGGATCGGCATCGCCGGTGCAGCACGATTTTCGTGAAGGGGATTGAGTCCATGGGGCTGAAGATGCACGTTCCCCAGGAACATCGCATTCCTACGCTGAACACGGTTTGCGTGCCGGCGGGAGTGGATGAAGGCAAAGTGCGCAAGCGCCTGCTCGATGGACCCGGCATCGAAATCGCCGGCGGCTTTGGTCCGCTGGCTGGCAAGGTCTTCCGCATTGGTGTGATGGGCCCGTTAGCCACGGAAGATAACGTTCAGTTTTTCCTGAGCGAGTTTAGAAAGGCTCTGACCGCGGAGGGTTACTCGATCTAGACGCAGGATTTTGCGCGCACATACAGTCCGGTCCAGAACGGCGCATCCTTTCGTTTCGCGGACAACACCTGAAGCCGACTCATCCATCTAAGACCCCGCGCCAGAGGCAAGAAAACGCATGACACTGAAGTCGGTCGACACACTGCTGGATGTTCTACATTTTGCCGATAGCCATACCGCGGTTATTGTTCCCGAGCTTGGAATCCGGGTCACTTACGACTCCTTGCGGGAGCAGGTGCTGGCCATGGCAAACGCACTCGCGTCGGCCGGCATACGCCGCGGCGATGCCGTAGCCATTGCGCTGCCCAATGGGCTGCCTGCCATCGTGGCCTTTCTGGCGGCTTCGATTGCCGGGACAGCGGCGCCTCTAAATCCTGCGTATCCGTATGAAGAATTTCACTTCTTCCTGGGCGATACCGACGCCCGCGTTCTGCTTTGTCCGCCAGTGGGAGCTGAGTTCGTACGTACGGCCGCAAAGGACCGCAAGATCCCGGTCTTCTCGGTCGAGATGAATGAACAAGGCAACGTTCATATAACCAATGCTCCCAGTGGGTGCAAGGCCACCGAGCCCACAGCAGACGACATTGCGCTGATTCTGCACACCAGCGGAAGCACGGGCCGGCCCAAGCGGGTTCCGTTGCGGCATTTTAATTTAGCCATCTCTTCCGCGAACATCGCCAACACGTATGGCCTTTCGGAGGAAGATGTTTCGCTCTGCGTGATGCCGCTGTTTCACATTCATGGCTTGATCGGCTCGACCATGTCCACGCTTCTTTCCGGAGGCACGGTCGTAGTTCCCACAAAATTCAACGCACTCTCTTTCTGGCGGACGGTTGCCGAACACCGCGTGACATGGTATTCGGGAGTTCCAACGATGCACCAGCTTCTGCTGGCGCGCAGCCGGGGAAAGCCGACCGAAGCCGCGACATTGCGCTTTTTGCGCTCGTGCAGTGCGCCGTTGTCGGCGGAGCTGATTCACAAGATCGAAGGAATTTTTGGGGTGCCTTTTGTCGAAGCCTATGGCATGACGGAAGCTTCGCACCAGATGACTTCGAACCCGCTGCCGCCGCAACATCGGAAGGCAGGATCGGTGGGAGTTGGTATTGGGCTGCGTATCAGCATCATGGATAAAAATGGCAAGCACCTGGGAATGAACACGCGCGGGGAAATTGCCATTCAGGGAGCCAACGTTTTTCGCGGATACGAAAATAATCCGGAAGCCAACGCGCGGGCCTTTGTGGATGGCTGGTTCCGCACCGGCGATCAAGGCTACCTCGATTCCGATTGCTACCTGCACCTGACGGGACGGATCAAAGACATCATCATTCGCGGAGGCGAGAATATTGCTCCGCATGAGGTGGATGAAGTTCTGCTCCGGCATCCGGCGGTCGCCGCAGCGGTCGCGTTTGGTTGCCAACATCCTACGCTTGGCGAAGAAGTAGCCGCGGCGGTGGTATTGCACGAAAAGCATGGCGCAACCCCTCAGGAATTGATCAACCACTGCCGCGAATTTCTGGCGGAATACAAATGTCCGGCAAAGATTTATCTGGTCGATGCCATCCCAACAACGGCCACCGGCAAGATTCGCCGTCGCGCCGTCGCCGCCGCATTGGTGGAAGATCAACTATGAAATTCCTGATTGCCGGTGCAGGAGCCATCGGCGCCTATGTTGGCGCGCGCATGGCCAACGCCGGATTCGATGTCACTCTTTTTGCCCGCGGGCCGCACCTTCGTGCCATGCAGGAGCATGGGGTTCAGGTAAAGAGCGCTGAGGGTGATTTTGTAGTACGGCCGCGAATGGTTGGTTCTCTCCAAGAGGTTGAACCGGTGGACGTGGTTTTTCTGGGAGTAAAAGCGCACGGTCTTCCCCAGCTTGCTCCGCTCCTGGCGCCGGTTCTCGGCCAGGAAACCACCATTGTCAGCATGCAGAATGGGATTCCGTGGTGGTATTTTCAGGGCTTCGGTGGCGAATGGGAAGGTCTGCGTCTGGAGCGAGTTGATCCTGGCGGCGTCGTCTCATCGGCCATCGAAGCGCGTAGAGTGATTGGCTCGATTGTTTACCTGGCAACTGAAATTACCGCGCCTGGGGTCATTCAGCATATCGAGGGCAACCGCATTTCTCTGGGCGAGCCCGACGGCTCGCGCTCTGAGCGGATTCGGCAGATTGCTGAAGTGCTGATCGCATCCGGCTTGCGCAGTCCGATCACGACGCGCCTGCGGCATGAAATCTGGGTAAAGGTTTTGGGGAACGCATCTCTGAATCCGGTTAGCGCTCTCACCCGCGCCACCATCGTTCAGATGGTGCGAGATTCCGGAGTGTGCTCCGTGATTCGCGCCATCATGGAAGAAGTAGAAGCAGTCTCGAATAAACTCGGAATGGAGCTGCCGATCTCTATCGATCAGCGTATCGCCGGTGCGGAAAAAGTCGGTGAGCACAAAACTTCGATGCTGCAGGATCTGGAAGCGGGACGGCCCATGGAACTGGAAGCGCTCGTGGGTGCGGTGGTGGAGCTGGGCGAACGCGTGGGTTTGCCGATGACGGTCGCTCGGACAATATATAACTGCACGAAGCTACTGTCACAAGGCGCGAGTGCGCAAACTGCTCCGATGAAAGCATCGGTTACGCCGGCAAGTCGCTCGTAAGTGTTACATGCATTGTTGTCTGTAGGTCATTGACCAATAATCCAGTTCCTACGCGCACTACTTCAGTAAGCTCTCTCGATTCACGCTTGCCGGAAGAGGTCCGAAGGGTCTCCTGATCTCTACGCCTTCGCTGGTTGCACTTTGCTTATGCGCGAGGTCAGTTGACAGGGAGATCCTTCGCTGCGCCTGAAAAACGGCTCCTCAGGGTGACGCCATCGTCCGGAAACCAGGCTGCACCACTAGCAAAATCGCTCGCCCTTGACTTCGGAGTTATATACTCCGTACGCTGGTGCGGCCCGAACCGAACCCCATGGAGAAGTCATTGGCGACCCGCAGCAACCCTGATTTTGGGATCGTTCGCAGGAACAAGGTCTATGAGGAAGTGGCGCGGCAAATCGAGCGCCTCATCCTGAAAAAGCTCAAGCCCGGCGACAAGCTGCCCGCCGAACGCGAACTTGCGGAAGTTCTAAAGGTAAGCCGCGGCTCGATCCGCGACGCCATTCGCAGTTTGGAACTTCTCGGCCTGGTGGAAGCGCGGCAAGGGACCGGAACCATTGTCCGCGAAATCGGAGGCGACTCTTCGGCGAATCCTTTCGCAGGCGTATTGAAGCGAAGGCAGGAAGCGGTCCGCGAGCTTCTCGATTTCCGCAAGATGCTCGAGCCCCCGCTGGCAGCGCGAGCGGCCACGCACGCCAGTCCAGAGGAAATTGCCGAACTCGAGTCGATTCTAAAGCGCCAGGAAGAAAAGCAAAATCAGGGAGAGGCGGCTGTCTCTGAAGACGCTGAGTTCCACTACAACGTGGCTTTGGCCTCGGGAAACACCGTGGTGCTGAAAGTCATCGACATTATTATGGACCTGCTGCGCGAAACCCGGACCCGGTCTCTGCAGGTAGACGGCCGGGCACAAAAATCATTCGAGGGCCACCGCCGCATCCTGGCCTCCATCCAGCACCACGACTCGGATGCCGCAAAATCGGCGATGTTGCGGCACATCGAAGATGTAGAGGAAATCGTGCTGGGTAATTTCTGAGAGGTCCTCTTCGCTCCGCCTAAGTGGGCAAAGCCTTGCCGCGGGTTTCCGCACCGAATGGAATCAGCACAAGTCCGATAGCAAAAGCGATGGCGGTCAGCGCCACCGGCATTCCGATCGAGCCGAAATGACGCACGCCGCTGCCCACCAGGAACGTAATTCCGGCTCCGCCGAATCGCGCGAACGAGGTTGAAAACGCAAAGGCACTGGCCCGGCACTCGGTGGGATATTGCTCTGGAAGCCAAAGCGTATAAACGGCAAAATTCGCGCCACCTAACCCCAGGAGGAAGAGACATACGAAGAACCAGGGCAGAGCGTGTGGCCCGAGATAAAACACCACGCCGAATGTGAGCGCAATGAAAATCACCATCAGCGAGAAAAACACGGCGAGCGCCCCGCGGCGTCCCAGATGTTCCGCCAGCCAGGGCATGGCCAGACATCCCAGAATGGTGGCGAACGAGACCAACATGACGCCCCAGGATGCCAGTTGCGCGGCTTGCCGGCCGATGTGGCCGCCGGCTTCTGCCAGTGCGGTAATCGCCGTGGGAACATAAACTGTTCCCGCCCAGAGGCCGCAAATCGAAGCCAGCATGAACAAAGAATTCAGAATTGTCCGGCGCCGCCACTGCGGGGAAAACAAAACTGCGAAGGGCCGCCAAATCGCCCAGGAGCGAACCACTGTTTCTTTCTTCTTCCAGGCGACCGGCTCGGAAACTCCGTGGCGGATCCAGGCCAGGAAGAGTGCCGGTACGCCTCCGACAATGAACATGGCGCGCCAGCCGTAATGGCTGCCGATTCCATAATTCGCGAGTGCGGCAAGGAAAATGCCGACATAGTAACCGGTGTGCATCAAACCGGCTCCCATGGTGCGGCGACTCTCGGGCCATTCCTCGGCAACGAAGGTACCGCCCATCGCCCATTCGCCGCCGATACCGATGCCGGCGAGCAGACGCAAAATCGCCAGCTGCCAGACTCCAGTCACGAACGCGCTCAAGAAAGTGAAGACCGAATACCAGACAATCGTGAGCATCAGCGTGCGAACGCGGCCGAATTTGTCGCCGATCGGTCCCCACAAGAACGCCAGCCCCCAGCCAATCAGGAAGAGCGCGAACAGCAACCCTCCGTAATGGCCGATGTTCGCTTTGGTTACGGGAATGCCGGAGCGCGGAAGCAGCTCGCGCAATGAGGGCACGAGAACCAGGGCGTACACGAAGGAATCCATGCCGTCCAAGGTCCATCCGCCCCAGGAGGCCCAGAAGCCGCGAATCTGATTGCGCGTGAGAGATGGAGAAGTAATGGGAACGACTGAGCCGGGAACTGAACCGCTCGTTGGGTTGGTCGCGGGACGCGGCATGACAAGCTGGAACTATATCAAAAGGCCGAAGAAATGAGGAGAAATGTGGGCTCGCCCCGCGCTGAAGGCAACCGGGCGCGGCGCGAAGTTAATGCCCTTCGATTGGTGGATCGCTTTTGGCGTAAGCGGAGATTTGTGGCTCGACGAGTGTAATCGGGGTATTACGCCAGCAAACTCACCGAGGTCATCTTCGCTTGCCACTCTCCAGATAGAAGGCAAGTGATGCAAACACGAATGCAGTCAGGGCAGCGGTTTTCGTTGGCATCAGATGGTAGCGATAGCGCAGGAGGTGGTTGAAGGGGAAGTAGTCGTAAGTGTTGAATCGGAATTCGAGGAAGCCAAAGGTAAACTACCCAGAAAGAGGAGTACGTTGGGCCGCGTGAGTCTTTCGCGAAAGGATTTCGACCTTGTTGGTCGGCCTACTTCGGCGTATCTCGCGTCATAGCACCCAGTGCAGAGCGTTTGAGAGTCGGGCAGAGCACATCCGCAATCTGGGCACCGGGACATTGAGCACTCGCAGGTCCTGTCTTGAGATTAGAGCATTTCGGCACCAAATTTACGGCTTACCAAGGTAACTGTCGAAACCAGGCGTTTACACTCATCGACCTCTCAGGACGTTCCGACGCTGAATGGCAGATGGTGCTGTCAGGTTGATGAGAACAGGGACAACGGGGCGACACCTAAAACGCGGAATCAATTCCGGTTCTATCTTTTCGCCGCTTGCAAGCGATGCTCCAGAGCTTTCAGTTCTGCATTTAATCCCTCGGGCAGATTTTTGCCGAAGAGAGCGAAGTGCTCTTTAATGCGTGGCACTTCGGCCAGCCAGCCGTCAATGTCCACGCTGAGCAGCTCCTCGACGTGAGCTCCTTTGATATCGATCCCGGTCGTATCGAGGTCCGCGAGTTCGGGTATGCGGCCGATGGGAGTCTCCTTGGCATGAACTTTGCCATCACAACGCTCGAAGATCCACTTGAGCACGCGGCTGTTTTCGCCGAAGCCGGGCCACAGGAATTTGCCGTTCTGATCCTGTCGAAACCAATTGACGTAGAAAATCTTGGGCAGCTTCGCCCCGGCGTGCTTTCCGATTTTGAGCCAGTGCGAAAAGTAGTCGCCCATGTTGTAGCCACAGAACGCCAGCATCGCCATCGGATCGCGGCGGAGTTGCCCAACCTTGCCGGTGATTGCAGCGGTGGTTTCGCTGCTCTCCGTGGCTCCCAGAAAAGTTCCATGCTGCCAGTTGAAAGCTTCGGTCACCAAAGGAACGATTCCTGTGCGCCTGCCGCCAAACAAGATGGCGTCAATGGGCACACCCTTAGGGTCTTCCCACTCAGGAGCGATCGACGGGCACTGCGACGCGGCTACGGTGAACCGCGCGTTGGGATGCGCCGCCTTGCGTCCGATTTCCGGCGTCCAGGTGCGGCGCAGCCAATCCACAACCTTTGCGGGCGGCTGTTCGGTCATTCCCTCCCACCACACGTCGCCGTCCCAGGTCATGGCGCAGTTGGTGAAGATGGAATTTTTGGTGATGCTGAGCATGGCGTTGGCGTTCGACTTCATGCTGGTGCCGGGCGCGACTCCAAAGAAACCATATTCCGGATTGATGGCGTACAACCGGCCATCCGCCCCGAACTTCATCCATGCAATGTCGTCACCGATGGTTTCTATTTTCCAGCCAGCAATGGTGGGAATCATCATCGACAGGTTCGTCTTGCCGCAGGCCGAGGGAAATGCGCCCGTCATATATTTCACTTGGCCTGACGGACTGATCATTTTCAGGATCAGCATGTGCTCCGCCATCCAGCCCTGGTCGCGGGCCTGCACCGAAGCGATTCGCAGCGCATGGCACTTCTTCGCCAGCAATGCGTTTCCGCCGTAACCGGAGCCGAATGACCAGACCTCGCGGATCTCAGGAAAATGGCAGATGTACTTATTCTCGGCGTTGCAACTCCAAGGCTTGTTCTGCTGGTTCAGGGTCATCGGCGAACCGATGGAATGCAGGCCGCGGACAAACTCCTCGTCGGGTCCGAGAACATCGAGCACATGGTTGCCTACGCGCGACATGATGTGCATGCTGGCGGCGACATATGGTGAGTCTGTAATTTCCACTCCGATCTTGGCGATCGGCGAGCCGATTGGACCCAGGCTGTACGGAATCACGTACATGGTCCGGCCGGCCATCGCGCCGGTAAACAGGCCGCGCAGCTTTTCTTTCATTTTCTCCGGATCTTCCCAATTGTTAGTGGGGCCGGCTTCTTCTTTAGTGCGCGAGCAGATGAATGTCTGATCTTCCACCCGGGCCACATCCGCGGGATCGGAGCGTACCAGATAGCTGTTGGGACGCTTCGCGGGATCGAGCGGCATCGCGGTGCCGATCAGCACCAGCAACCGCAGGATCGTTTCATATTCAGCCTGAGAACCGTCGCACCAGTGAACCCGGGCTGGCTTACACATCTGAGCCATTTCCTCGACCCAGCGCTCGAGCTTGGCATGGCGATGACGGCTCGCCGCTGTGTCAACTTCTATCGTAGTAGTGGCCATAAAGGGTGAACTCTCCAGAGAAGCAACTCTGCGGTACAAATACCAGCTTTCGAAATCATGCTCAAAAAGCAAAAAGAAAGAGGCCACACGACAGGCCGCGCAAAGCCCCTGAACTGAGAATTTGAATGCCCGGGTATTGTAGTGCCATTACCCAGGAACAGAAACCTCATCAAAGCACAAACGCATATTTTCTCGCAATCGCGCACTTTAATCCAGCTAACTTAGTCCAATGTGCGAACGCGCCAGTAGTACACGCGTCACAGGCAAATGTGATGCTTGTCACAGAGGGAAGGTTGAAATTGCTGTGAGGCACGAGGAGGTCATTTCAGACACTACCTGCCCATCTGCCGTTTTGAAACTCTCCGGAGATGGGGTTTATCATCAATGTCTTGTCATTGATGTCTTATCAGCGATGCAGTGACAAGAGGAAAAGAAGCCAGATCGAGCCAGACCCGCCTCTAACCTGCGTAGCTTCGGTAACGGAAAGTATGATATGAGGTGATCGCATGGCCTCAGGACGTCAGTTCCCCCGGCACTCCCACGCTCCTCGTGGCGTCGTGCTGATTCGCCTGGCGGTTGGACTGATCTTTTTCACCCAGGGCATTCTCAAATACATCGATCCTAATATGGGCGTGCTTCGCTTTACGAAGATTGGATTTTCCCATCCTTATTTCACCGCGCATTTTGTGGGAGCCTTTGAGATCGTCTGCGGCTTGCTCGTTCTGGTGGGCCTGTGGACAAGACTGGCTGCCATTCCGCTGCTCATTATTATTTCGACTGCGATTGCGACTACCAAGATCCCCGAGTTGTTCCGCCCCAATCAGGGGTTCTGGTATATGGTCAGCGACGCACGCACTGACTTCGCTATGCTCTGCTGTCTGCTTTTTTTGATCGTATCGAGTAGCTGGCGCCGGGCGCTCCAATAACAGATTCACAGGTAGAAATGCTGAATTAAAAACAACGAACTCTGAGCAATAATCGTCCAACGAAGCGAATGAGAAAGTTTTTTCAATCGAACTTGTTTCAATCCAGACGGCAGTTTCTGAAGACTGCCGCCGCATCGACAGGCGGTCTGCTGCTCTCGCGCGCCGATGGCTTGAGCGAAAAGCCGCCGATTGCGCAGTTCTTCGAGAGCTCGATTCCTGCTACTGCCGATTACACTCTGCACATCCAGGTCTCTCCCATCGAGATTGCGAGCGACCGGATCATCTCAACCACCAACTACAACGGACAATTTCCCGGCCCGCTGATTCGCCTTAAAGAAGGACGTCCGGTCACGGTCGATATTTTCAACGATACCGATGTCCCGGAACAACTCCACTGGCATGGGCAGATGGTTCCGGTGGATGTGGATGGCGCTTCGGAAGAGGGCACGCCTTATGTTCCTGCACACGGCAAACGGCGAATCACGTTCAGTCCTCGGCCTGCGGGTTTTCGCTTTTATCACACCCACAATCGCGCCGGCGCAGATTTAGCGGCCGGCCAATATTCAGGACAAGTCGGCCCGGTTTTCATCGAGGCGAAAGATGAGCCCGGCGATTACGATCGCGAAGTTTTTCTGACGCTCAAAGAATTCGAGCCGACCTTCAGCCGCGGCGGAGACATGCCGCAGCACTTTCTGCCTCCGGTAAGTGTGAAATCGCTTGAGCAGCAGGGCGAGTCTGCCATGAAGGCCTCGCTCGCCAGAGGCATGCCTCATGGCTACGAGGTTGGATACAGCTCGTTCACCATCAACGGCCGCATGCTCGGTCACGGTGAACCGATTCGCGTGAAACCGCGCCAACGAGTTCTGTTTCACATTCTGAACGGAAGCGCCACCGAGATTCGCAGTCTTGCCCTGCCCGGCCATCTTTTTCGCGTGATTGCGCTGGATGGCAATCCGGTGCCGAACCCGGCTACGGTTCCAGTGTTATGGCTGGGAACCGCCGAACGCATTTCCGCGATTGTCGAGATGAATCATCCGGGTGTGTGGATCATGGGCGATCTCGATGACGATGACAGGCGGCACGGAATGGGGATCGTAATCGAGTATGCCGGACAAAAGGGCAAAGGCCAGTGGATCAAGCCGGCTGCCTCTCGTTATCTTTGGGATTATCTGCGCTTCGCCCAACCCGGCGCGAGCAGCCCGCCCGCCGACGAAACATTTGAAATGAAATTTGTTAAAGACAACGCCGCCGAACAAGGCTTCAATCGCTGGACCATCAACGGCGTAGCGTATCCCATGACGGGAGAGATGATGCCGGCCTCATTTCATCTCACGCAGGGCAAGCGGTATCGCATCCGCATGCAAAATGCAACTGATGATATTCATCCGATTCATTTGCACCGGCACAGCTTCGAGCTGACAAAAATCTTCGGAAAGTCAAGTACGGGAATTATGAAAGATGTCGTCATGCTGGGCGGATACCAGGAGACAGAAATCGATTTTGTGGCCCATGATCCCGGCCTGACTCTGTTCCACTGCCATCAACAGTTGCACATGGATTTCGGGTTCATGACGCTGTTTGATTACGTGTGAATGTCGCGGTTGCGCTCGCTGCCCGGCGCCAGCAATCGCGAATCGAGACCCGTTCAGCCAATG
Organism: uncultured Acidobacteriaceae bacterium; assembly: GCA_963766625.1. Taxonomy (GTDB): domain Bacteria; phylum Acidobacteriota; class Terriglobia; order Terriglobales; family Acidobacteriaceae; genus Sulfotelmatobacter. The sequence continues at coordinate 31,678 of CAVYBF010000003.1, forward strand.
ATAATGAGATGGGGGCTAGCACAGCGAGACGTGTCCTCTAGCATGAAGCTCCAGGGCGATCGATTACCCTCCGGTCCAGCAGGCGCTGGTGGGAAGGTAGTTTTCGGTACGCGCGTTTGCATGCACCCATTACACAATCAGAAGAATTCGAACCGAGAGGATTACGATGAACATTTCATTCGAGGGCAAAGTAGCACTCGTCACGGGCGCTGCGTCGGGACTTGGTCTTGCAACGGCAAAGGCATTTGCCGAGTCGGGAGCGGCAGTGACGTTGAGCGATTGGAACGAAAAGGCCGTCAGGGCCGCAGCACAGGAGCTGGCCGATAGGGGTTTTAAGACCCTGGCGATCCGCTGCGACGTCTCCAATGACGACGAGGTAGAGGTCATGGTGAAGCAGACCGTGGCGAAGTTCGGCCGCCTGGACGCGGCATACAACAATGCCGGCATTCAAAACGTCTTGGCCGAAACGGCGGACTCGCCTCGCGAAGACTACGACCGTGTGATGGCCATCAATCTGCGAGGCGTTTGGAGTTGCATGAAGTTCGAATTACAGGTGATGCGCGATCAAGGCAGCGGCGCGATTGTCAACTGTTCCTCGTTGGGCGGCCTGGTTGGGGGCAACCAACGCGGGACATACCACGCAGCAAAGCATGGAGTCATCGGCTTCACGAAGAGCGCAGCCCTGGAGTATGCGACTCGTGGCATCCGCGTGAACGATGTGTGTCCGGGCCTGATCCGTACTCCAATGAGTGACAAGATGGAAGCCGAGGGTCAAGGTGAAGCGCTGAAGATGATGCGCGAGACCTTCGTTCCCATGCAGCGGGAGGGTCGTCCGGAGGAAGTCGCAAACACGGTTCTCTTCCTGTGCAGCGATCTCTCAAGTTACATCACGGGCCAGTCGATCTCGGTCGATGGCGGTTACGTCATGCGCTAGAGAGGATAGCTGCGTGAATCTGTTTGAGTTCGACGCTCTGGCGAATGAGAGCGAGGCCGAAAACGGAGCGCCGGCAGATGTCGGCCGGCGTTTCCTTCTAAAAGTTAGGTTTTGGCCATGGGCCTTGTAAGCCTGTGGCCCACCGAGCGCTTTGGGCAAAGGAGAAACATATGGCGGACGACAAGAAGGCTGCTACGCTCCCTGTGGCATTGACCTGCGACGACGTGCGTTCCGTATCGCCCACCCTGGAACACTACACGAAAGGTGCATTGTTGGACGGCGTGTGGAAGCGAAAGGAGCTCTCGCCGCGCGATCGCAGCGTGGTCACGGTGGCTGCTCTGATTGCTCGCATCCAGACCATCGAGATGTCGTATCACTTCGCGTTCGCGCTCGACAACGGCGTCACACCCGCAGAGCTCTCGGAGACTATTGCTCACCTGGCCTTCTATGCCGGATGGGCGAATGCCATGGCTGCCGTTGCAGTTGCCAAAGACGTCTTCCGCCATCGCGGAATCACGGTTGAGCAGCTGCCGCCCGCGAAGGCGAAGCTGCTACCGCTTAACGAAAAGGCGGAAAAGCAGCGAGCCACACAGGTAGAGGATAATTTCGGCGCTGTCTCGCCGGGCCTAGTGCAGAACACAACCGATCTTCTCTTCCGCGAGCTCTGGCTGCGGCCTGCTCTTGCTCCGCGAGATCGCAGTCTTGTCACGGTGAGCGCCCTCATCGCGAATGGTCAGACGGGACAGATCACCTACCACCTCAATCGTGCCATGGATAATGGCTTGACGCAGGAACAGGCTTCCGAAGTACTGACGCAGATCGCCTTCTATGCAGGTTGGCCCTGTGCCTTCTCCGCGCTGCCGGTCGTAAAGGATGTCTTCGACAAACGGCAGTAGTAGCGGAGGTCCAGCTACTACTCCACCGAGCGACTTCCACGGTCCTAGTTTCAGCTCGCAAAGTCCGCAGAATTTGTCATTGAGAGGCTCTACCAGAATCGCAACCAGGACGGCAACCCGGCGTGAAGACCGACAATTAGTCCTGAAGTCGGCATAGCGGAAGTAACCCGCGCGATTCTACTCTTCCATTGCTCCGGAATAACGGGCAATCCGGAAGTTGAGATCGATACCAGGCACAACGGCGAGCACTCCAACAACTAGCAGCATTTGCCACTCGGCGCACGGTCCAATAAGCAAGGATTTTCGGGGATCGAATTCGCCTGCAAAAAGCCTGCAACTTATTGAGAAATTTGGTGGAGCTAGTCGGGCTCGAACCGACGACCTCATCGTTGCGAACGATGCGCTCTCCCAGCTGAGCTATAGCCCCGAACCGAATGGATTACCTTGGTGAGCAGAGTTATTTTACCAGTGTTTCAGGCTTCCCACTACGAGCTGCCGCCCAAGCGTCCTCCACGAAAAGACTTGACCAACTGCCTGATTGTCCGTCTAACCTATGACCAACGCTTTTTCGCGCGACTGGGGTTTGTCACATGTTTGCGCAACTGAATCGTGGATCCGCCAGGCAGAGCCGTTTCTTAGCGATATCGCTGATTTCCCATGCGGTACTTTTTGCCTGGCTGCTGCACAGCCCTGAGCCGCGAGTGCTGCAGCTGACGTCCGTGGCTCTAGGACGCGGCGGCAGGGTGGTGACCCCGGTTTACTTCCCTTCGCAAAAGCTGGACGACAATGCGACGAATTCCTCCGACAGTGCGACTGAAATCTATCGCCACCAGCATGTCGGCCACCAAAAGCTGGCTTGGAAACACACCACCGTCGTTGCGAAGCTGAGTGCGCCCCCGATTTCGTTCGCCCCTTCGACAGCCGCAGACAACGCCGAAACTGCGACGCTCTCGAAGCTAGGCCACGGAAGCACGGCTGGGCCCCTCTACGGCTCGCTGCCGGGAGGGCCGATTTACGGGGATGAGATTCGTCCCGCTCTGCCGGTTGAGACCTCCGATCCGGTCGTCTATCCATGGGAGCGGCCGAACTCTGAAGGCAAGGTGATAATCGAAATCACGATTGACGAGCGAGGAGTAATCACTCGCGCGACCGTATTGCAGAGTATGGGATCTGATATCGATAGCAAGTGTCTCGCGGCGCTGGAGAAGTGGCACTTTCAGCCTGCGACGAAAAATGGCGTTCCTATCGCTTCCAAGCAAGATGCGATTTTTCCCTTCAAGCCGCGGGGTGCCAGCGCGAACTGGCACGGCCTGAGCGCGGCGCCGCATCCCGCTATAATGAATTTGTGATCTCCGCACAAGTTCAACAAGTTGCCTCAGCCGATTTCCCCACACGCTGGGGAAAGTTCCGCATTCATGGCTTTCGCGCCGAGTTCGGCTCGGATGGAAATCGCCGGGTCGAAGAGGCGGTTGCTCTGGTGATGGGGGATGTTCAGTCCTCGCCTCTGCTGGTTCGAATCCACTCGCAATGCCTCACGGGAGACGTTTTTCATTCCCTGCGCTGCGATTGCCGGCAACAGTTGGAGATGGCGCTCACCTTGATTCGCGATGCGGGCGCGGGCATTTTGATTTATGAGCAGCAGGAGGGCCGCGGAATTGGACTGATGGCAAAACTGCAGGCCTACGAACTGCAGGATGCCGGCCTCGATACCGTAGAAGCCAACGAGCGGCTCGGCTTTAAAGCCGACCAACGGGATTACCTTCTTCCCGGCGAAATTCTCAAAGCTCTGGGCGTGAAAAAAGTGCGGCTGCTCTCGAACAATCCGGAAAAAGTGGAAGCTCTTGAGCGGGCGGGAATCGAAGTTGTCGAGCGAGTTCCGTGCGAAGTCGAGGCGAGTCCGCACGCGGAAGAGTATCTGAAGACCAAGAAGGAAAAGCTCGGCCATCTCTTCACTTCGTAATCTTCACTTCGTTCATCTTGGGCGTTCGCGATCCGAGTTAATTCGTAATCCTCCCATTGGTTCGCGACTCTCTTATTTTCGATTCTCGGACGCCGCCTATCGATTGCGCGGCGGTGCTGCGCGGCCAAGAACTTTTAAGAACTCCGCACGATCTTTCGCCGGCAATTCCCGCAAAGCTACCCGCGCCAGAGCAACATAGACCTCTCGTGCTGCCGGAAAGCGATCCAGTTCTTTCAGATGCCGCTTGACTGTATCGATATCTCCGCGCGCGATGGGGCCGCTAAAGGATTGCGGCGCGCCCATCCGCTCATAATTGGCGAGTGTCTGTCGAAGAATGGGGAGCATTCTTTCTCGAGCTTCGTGCCGCCTGATTCCGGCAGCTCCGGCCAGGCGCTCGGCGGCCGCGAGCAAGGCGATAAACAGCGGAGATATGAACATTCCCCAAGCGTGGTAAGCCTCTTTCGAGCGCTTCTGAACCGTGAAGGGCTCACCGCGCAGGTTCAAAATCAGAGCGCGTGCGACCCTTACAGCTCTTGCATCTCCTTCAAGGGCGAATGGAACTGCTTTGAGCGAGGGCCGTGAACCACGCACAAAGGTCATTAGAGGATGAACCGAAGCGATCGCTGCGCCCCGCTTCCGCAGGATCTCGAGAGCGTCGCTGGTCAGCGCCCCACTTGAATGCAGGGCGACTTTGCCCTTCCAATCCGCCGCTTCGCTCAGCGATTCTGCCGCGCTCGCAATCTCGCGATCCGGAACGCAGAACCACACGATTTCGGCGCGAAGCTGTGCTCGATAAATCGTCGCCGCGGAGGCTCGAACCTCGCGAGCCAGGGTTCGAGTTCTTTTGATGGATGCCGCGTTCGCCCGGGAGACGATCTCGTCGATCGCATAATTCGCGACGCGCAGTGCTGCTGCCAACGCGTTCGCCAAGTTTCCTGCTCCGACGATTGCGACCCGTGGCTTTGCGCTCGCTCTTGCCGGCATGCCCGGAGCATATCAGAATCGGATTTCTTCCAGTCTCGGCCTGCGACACCGCGTGTGCGTAACACTTCCCTGCTCCGATGCCCCAAGTTCCGATGTCCCAGGCTCCGATGTCCCAGGAAACGCCGGTGCCTTATATTGTTTCTATGCCCAAATCCCGGCGATCGCACTCCAGAAAAAAACGCAAGACTGATTCAGCTTCCAAAGCCCGCATTGTCTCATCGCGGGTTGTCTATCGCGGACCGGCTTTTTGGGTGAGCATCGATAAGGTGGTTGAACCGGGAGGGGTGCGCGCCCGCCGCGATGTTGTTCATCACTCAGGATCGGTGGTGATTCTGGCGGTTGATGATTCGGGCAAAACTCCACGGGTGTTACTGGAGCGTCAATATCGCCATGCGGCGAATGGCTTTTTGTGGGAACTGCCTGCGGGACGAATCGATCCCGGCGAGAAAGAACTGCCCGCTGCGAAGCGCGAGTTACTGGAAGAGACCGGATATGCCGCTTCGAGCTGGCGGCGGATTCTACATTTCTATGCCAGCCCCGGCTTTGTCGCCGAGACCATGTCCGTTTATCTCGCGACGGGCCTGCGGCTTGGAAAGGCGCAGCCTGAGGAGGACGAAAGAATCCAGACGCGGATGCTGCCCGTCGCCTCGGCGCTCCGCATGGTTTTGAACGAAACCATTCGCGATTCCAAAACCATTTCCTCGATCCTTTGGTTGGATCATCAGATCGCGACTCATAACGACTTACGCTCGCTTCGGCCACGAACTAAGTCAAGGCAGTAGTGAGACCCAAAACGGGAAATCGAAGCTTTTCTTGAGCATGGGGGCTTCGGGCTGGTCAGATTGGAGCCGATCCGCCTACATGCTTTCCCCCTTGACACCCCATCCTAATCGAAACAAAATGCATCCTAACTGTGGGCACGTCTCTTATACCCCCGCGGAAAGACGTGCAAGAAGGGGGATTTACGCGTGGAACGTTTGAAAGGCACAGTAAAGTGGTTCAACAATGCGAAAGGATACGGGTTCATCGGACGCGCCGATGGTCCCGATGTTTTTGTGCACTACAGCGCGATCACTTCTGAGGGATACAAAAGTTTGCAGGAGGGCGATCCCGTCGAATTCGAAATCACCGAAGGACAAAAGGGACCGCAGGCTGCAAACGTAACCAAGACCGCTTGAAGTGTTACTTCTTCTGGGGATAAGCAATCCGCACGGCAGACTTCGGAGATGCCGCGAAAGGACCAGTAGTTTTCTGCGTCGGACGTCCTGCGTCGAGCTTCCCTTGCAGCTGATTCACCAAGCCCTCCCGCTAGCCTCGCACCGCAATCTTGTTTAAGCTTTGTTCGTGGACAATAAGGCGATCGCCAACATTCTCTACGAAACCGCGGATTTGCTCGAAATTGACGCCGCTGATTCCTTCCGCATTCGCTCCTACCGCAACGCTGCGCAGGCGATTGAAAACCACAGCGAACAGATTAAAGACATCATTGGTGAACCGAAAAAGGTATTGGCAATTCCGGGAATCGGCAAGGGAATGCTGCTGAACCTGCAGGAGCTGTTCACCGAAGGCAATCTCAAGATCCAAGCGGAGCTGCTGAAGAAATATCATTCCTCGATGCTGCAGTTGCTGAGAATTCAGGGGCTGGGGCCAAAGACGATCGCGTTGATCTGGAGCGCCTACCAGGTATCGGATATCGAGGGTGTGGAGAAGTTGGCGCGGGAGGGCAAAATTCGCATTTTGCCCCGCATGGGTGAGAAGCACGAACAAAAGCTGCTGAAGGCGATTGAAGATTATCGGCGGATTTCAGGGCGATTTCTCATCGACGCTGCCGAGATGGAGGCGAAAAAGCTTAACGACTACCTGGCGAAGTTCCCGGGATTCGAGCGCATCACCCCTGCGGGGTCATTGCGGCGTGGCCGCGAGACCGTCGGCGATCTCGATATCCTTGTGACAGGCCCGGCGTATTGCAGCGAGGAGGAGCGGCAAGCTGCTGTACAGTACGTTGCGCAGTATCCGCCGCTGATGAGCGTCATCGCCCAGGGAGACAACAAGATCAGCTTTCAGGTGCGCAGCGGGATGCAGGTGGATGTGCGCCTGCTTCCGCCGGACTCCTTCGGCGCGGCCATGCAATATTTCACCGGGTCAAAAGGGCACAACGTTGCCTTGCGCCAGCGCGCGCTGAAGATGGGTTACACACTGAATGAATACAGCCTGGCCGATCTGAAAACCGAAAAGCCAGTCGCCGGAAAAACCGAAGAAGAAATCTACGCCAAGCTGAAGCTCGACTACATTCCGCCGGAGCTGCGCGAAAATCTGGGCGAGATCGACGCTGCAGAAAAGCACACTTTGCCACAGCTCATCAGGCTGGAAGATCTGCAGGGCGATGTGCATATGCACACCGTGGAAACCGACGGACGCAACACCATCGAAGAAATGGCAGAAGCGGCCAAAGAACGCGGCTACAAATACATGGCCATTACCGATCATTCCAAAAATCTGGCTTTCGCCAATGGACTCGACGACCCACGCGCGCTTGCCCACATTCAGAAGATTCGCGAGGCGAGTGAGCGGATCGGCGGTATAAAGATCTTTGCCGGGATCGAAGTTGACATTCTCGCCGATGGCGATCTCGATCTTTCGGATGGTGTTCTAGCCGAGATGGATATCGTCATTGCCAGCGTGCATTCGGTTTTCAATCAAGAGCCGGCAAAGATGACCGACCGCCTGCTCAAGGCCATCGAAAATCCGAACGTTTCTGTAATCGGTCATCCCACCGGACGCATCCAACTTCGGCGCGAAGCCTACGCGTTCGATATGGATGCAGTCCTCACTGCCGCCGCCAAACAGAAGGTTGCGATGGAATTGAACTCATATCCCGACCGGCTCGATCTCAATGACGTTCACCTGCGGCAGGCAAAGCAGCGTGGAGTGAAAATCGTGATCAACACGGATTCGCATCACGCCTCGCATCTGGAGAAGATTCGCTATGGAGTTTTGCAAGCGCGGCGGGCGTGGCTGACGAAAGACGACGTGTTGAATACCCTGCCGACAGACAAGTTTGCTAAGGCGATGAAGCATGTGTGGAATTGAACTTCGAGCTCCGGAGCGGTCATCGTTAACCCTCGGGAGTAGAATTCGGAAGACGCTCCCAACTGAGGGGTACTTTACGCAACGCAGGTCATTCCTGAAAGGCGCGGGGATTATTACCGTCGTGGTTGTTGGCGGCGGGGTTTGGCGCTCCTACGACCAGGGCGTCTTCAGTACCGGTGAAGGACCGGCTTACGAACCCTGGAAAGACTGGCGCACGGATTCGAGTAATGGAAATGGGGCTCTCGCGCTGGTGCGCGCTGCAATTCTGGCTGCCAGCCCGCACAACACACAGCCCTGGCTCTTTAAGGTGAGCAATTCCTGGATTGAGTTGTATATCGACCCGACAAGGAACGTCGGTGCGCTCGATCCGTATCTTCGAGAAGAGCACATCGGGATGGGCTGCGCCCTCGAGAACCTGATGGTGGCCGCGGCCGCCAATGGCTACCAAGCCACTGTGACGTTGCTTCCAGGAAAGCTCGCTCCGATCCCCGCCGAGGGCACGCCTAAACTCGTGGCCCACATAGATTTGGCACCGGGTAAACAGGCGGAGGACGAACTCTACGATGCCATCCCGCTGCGCCATACCAATCGGAGTGCGTATATCCCGCAGAAGCCGCTCCCGCCCGAGTTCATGGACGCTCTGACCGGCTCGGCCAGCGACGAACCGGACGTCAAGATGTTTCTCTTCACAGCGGAGGCAGAGCGAAAAAAGATCGTGGAAATCAGTTCTGCGGCGAACAGAGAAATCTATTCCGACCCAGAGGTGGATCGGGCCAGCGATCGGTGGGTCCGGATCAATTGGAGTTCGGTCCAGAAGTTTCGCGACGGCCTTACGATTGATGCCTTCGGAATGCCGCCAATCGCCACAGCTGTTGCCAAGACCATGCCTCTCTGGATGCTGAAATGGGCTGCGTCACGAGGAGCGATGGGCGGATATTCGAGCCTGATGTTGAGTGCGCCCCTGATTGGCATCATTACAGTGCAGGACCGCTACGACCAGGAAAACTGTCTCCGCGCCGGACGCATCTGGCAGCGCGCACATTTGCTGGCAACAGCCCGTGGTCTGGCGGGACGGCCCTGCAATGAGGCAGTAGAAATGATCGACCATGAGAGGGCCCATGAGAGGCCGGCACTGCGGGCTACCCTGCTTGGAGAAATTTTGGGTGACGTCGCCTGGCAACCGACGTTCGTTTTTTACATGGGCTATCCGACGCTGACAGCCCGAGCCAGCCCGCGGCGGCCGATTAAGAGTGTAACCTCTTAACGCCGGCTCGTGGGTGTCTCATTGGAATGATAGGAAAGAACAACCATGCCTGATCAGACTTCCAGTCCCGTTCCTCCAGCGATTCCGAGCGCTACGCCAGGCACACAGCGCGGTCCGACGATTCATATTGCCGATGAATTCGGGACCGCGAAGCGGAATCTGCCTCCGGCTAAACCTCTGCTGATTACAACCGCGGTAGTGCTGGTCATCGTGGCCATCGTTGCCTTCGTCGAGCGGGCGAAACCGCAGGGCGCCGGGTCGCTAGACAACGTGACGGCAGTCGACCTTCCCGGCCAGAACTCCGTTCTGGTTGCGATGACATTCACGCTGCGCAATACCGGGAAAAAGTCCCTTTGGGTTCACGATGTTCAAGGCAAGCTGGAAACGGCGAGCGGAACTTCAACCGGCGATGCGGTTTCCGCAGTCGATTTTGATCGCTATTACCAGGCTTTTCCCACGCTCAAACAGAACGCGCTCACGGCGCTCTCTCCCGAGGACAAATTGCAGCCGGGGCAGGAGGTCAAGCGTACGATCATGGCGAGCTTTCCCGTAAGCCTTGACGCTTTCAACCAGCGAAAATCCGTAAGCGTGGTCGTCCAGCCCTACGATCAGCCGGTGCCAATAACATTGACAAAGTAGACGTGAATGCCTTGAACTGAATTCGCAGTGGAAACTATTTGCCAGGAGCTTCAATCCGAAATCTACCAATGACCAACTCCATCTTCCGCAGCTTTCTCGCGACGTTGCTCTTTTTATTTTTGCTGGCAAACGGCTTCGTGGCAGCAGCCTCCAAACAACATTCACAATACTTCGCCTACGTTGGCACTTACACCGAGGATGGCAGCGAGAGCAAGGGCATTTACGCCTATCGCTTCAATTCTGATACCCAGCAACTGACTCCGATCGGCCTGGCCGCCGAGACCATCAATCCATCCTTTCTCGCGGTGCACCCGAACCAGCGATTTCTCTATGCAGTCAACGAAGTCAGCAACTATCAAGGCCAGAAAAGTGGAGCGGTGAGCGCATTTGCCATCGATCGCGCGACCGGCAAACTGACTTTGCTGAATCAAGTCTCATCTCGAGGCGGCGATCCCTGCTACATCACCGTAGATAGAACCGGAAAAGATGTCTTAGTGGCCAACTACGGCACTGGCAGCATCGCCGCGTTTCCCATCCACGAAGATGGCGGCTTAGGTGAGGCTGCGAGCTCTATGCAGCACACTGGCCATGGAACCAATCCTCAGAGACAAGAAGGTCCGCATGCGCACTCGATCGACATGTCTCCTGACAATCGTTTCGCCATTGTGGACGATCTCGGCCTCGACGAAACCTTCGTGTATCCGTTCGCCAGCTCAAGTGGATCGCTTGCCGCCAGCGAAGCAATTGCCAAAGCCGCTCCGGGCGCAGGCCCAAGGCATTTTGCGTTTCATCCCAATGGGAAATTCGGATACGTGATCAACGAAATGGGATCTACGGTTTCGGCTTACAGCTTCGAAGCCGCCAGCGGCATGTTGAAGCCTCTGCAAACCATCTCTTCTATTCCAAAAACGTTTACAAAGCTCAATGAGTCCGCGGAAATTCGCGTGTCTCCCTCCGGCAAATTCTTGTACGCCTCGAACCGCGGGGATGACAGCATTGCCGTATTTGCGATTGATCCGACTAGTGGGATGCTTACTCTTATCGAGTACGTGCCCACAAAAGGGGCGAGCCCGCGTAGTTTCGAGATTGCCCCCGGTGGTTCGGTGCTTTTTGCCGCCAACGAAAAGTCGGACAACATTGTTCTCTTCCACATTGACCAGCACTCGGGGCGACTCACGCCGACGGGCAAGGTGCTGAATATCTCTCAGCCGGTTTGCGTAAAGTTCGCGAGCGTCGAGTGACGGCGGTGTCGAGCGGCGGGCGGTCAGGTCAGCGCTGCGGCTCACCCCTAGAAAAGTGTGAGGGAGGTGGGCAGTCGGTCACTGGTCCTGAAAAGTTTCCTTCGATTTTTCCTTCGATCTTCAGTTCGTCCAGTTCCAGGAATTCCCGAATGATGGGTTCAGAGGATATTTCCATCTCCGCGTAGGTGCCGAAGAAAATTGCTTTGCCCTCATGCAGGAAAACCACCCGGTCGGCCAGTTTCTGTGCCAGCCGCATGTCGTGGGTAACGACGATGCTGGTGAGATGCAGCTGAATCTTTAGGCGTGTAATGAGATCGCCGAGCAGTTGCGCCATGAGCGGATCGACCATCGTGGTCGGCTCGTCGTAGAGAACGCATTCGGGGCGGGCAGCCAGCGCCCGCGCAATGGCAACCGAGCGCTTCATTCCAGTCGAAAGATCAGAGGGCAACAGGTCGCGCATGGGCTCGACGCCAACCATTTTGAGCAAGCCATCGACGATTTCATAAATCTGCTCTTCCGAAAGCTCTCCGGCTTCGCGCAGCGGAAACGCAACATTCTCGCCGACGGTGAGCGAATCGAACAGTGCCCCGTTCTGAAAAACCATCGTGACTTTTTTGCGAATCGTTTCCATTTGCTCTTCGGTGAAGTCAGTGATGTCATGGCCGGCGACGATGACACGTCCGGAATCGGCCTTGAGAAAGCCCATGAGTAATTGCAAAGAGACAGATTTGCCAACGCCGCTGCGGCCGAGAATGCAAACCGTCTCGCCGGGCATGACGTTAAAGCTGACGTCGATGAGCACAACTTTATCGCCAAAGGATTTTGAGACGTCGCGAAATTCGATGTAGGGAGGCTGAGGACTCTCTGCCTCTCGGCTGGACGCACTGACTGAGAGAGGTGCAGCCGATGGAACCTTCGCCTGCGAGCCCGCCTGCTTTGCGGTCTCCAGATCGGCAGGCAAATTGAGGTTGCGGAAGATCGCAGAAGAAAAACCTGCGCGCTGTAATTCTTCTGTGCCGATCATGCGAACCGGAATGGTATTGAAGAGGGGATCGATGCGATTGTTTCCCGCGCGCAGAGCTTTTTCGGCTGCATCGGCAAATTCGCGACGATAAATCGCGCACAACGTTTGCCTGTGGTCACCTGCAAGAGGGAAGATCACCATCGCGTCCCGCGCTTTTCGTGCCGCTCCGACTAAGTAGTTCAAGAATTCCGCCGGCACGAACGGCATGTCGACCGCCAGCATCAGGTTGAGATCAGTTTGCGAACTGCATAAAGCCGCATGGATCCCAGCCAACGGTCCGCGATCAGGGAAGATATCTTCCACCACCGGGGCGAACTTGCCAAACTTTTCGCGGTTTCCAACGATGCTCACGCGGGGGGTGATGGATTGCGCCAATTCGAGAGCGCGCGCCAGCAGCGTGCCGTCTTCGAACTCTAGAAAGGCCTTATCCGAGCCCATGCGCGTGCTTTTGCCGCCGGCAAGGACGAAGGCCGTCACATCCCCGGCGGAGCCGTCTGCCATAACGCGATGATACACGGAGGTATCCTCCGGATACCTCCCGCCCTCGATCGGCGGAAGGTTTCCACAGCGTAAGTTCATGGGGCGATTGGGTTTCGTTCCAAAGCCGGGTCCACCCGGGCACGAAAGTAACCTTCCCAAGAACTCCGGTTCGGGAGATGATGAGCCTTCCGGCGCTCCCAAGGTCCGGAAGTAACCCATCATGCCGCAAAAAATCATGGATGTTCTTATGCTTGGGCGATGCTCCCACGAGTTCTCCTGGCCACGGCGCGGTGCTGACGGAGAGTATTACCAGGTTTGTTTGCTATGCGCAGCCGAATACAAATATGACTGGGCAACCATGCGGCGCACCCAGCGCCTGGAGCATGCCAAGCCAGAAACTACGGTGCGGCGCTCGCACGCGCGCGAGAAGCGGCCCTCTTGGACGCCACGAGCGCGGCGGTTGAAGCTCGATTTGCCGCTTCGTTATCGCGTAAACAGCACGAGCTTGTGGTATGAGGGGACGATCGATAACCTGAGCCAAACTGGTTTGCTTTTTCGTGGTCCGCAGCCGCTGCCGGTGAATGCGTTGATCGAGATGGTTTTCGAAATGCCGGAAGAAATCTCCGGACAAAAGAACCGCAACGTGCTCTGCCAGGGCCGGGTAATTCGCGCGAAAGGAACGAAAGAGACGAAGGAATCCAAAGAAACCAAATCAGGTCAAGAGCACGCTCCAGAAGAAAGCAACGCTATTGGCGCTGAACCGAGCTTGCTGGCGGCGTCCATCGTAGATTACAAGTTCGTACGCTAGAAGATCTTCCTTTGTGCGCGGTACTCCAACCTTCGTGCGCATCGGGTACCAGTTAGGTTCCGGCTTTCCGAACGCACGAGCCGCTTCTCCCCATCTGCAGGCACGCAAAATCCCGGCCATCCAACAGTCGACATCTCTAAGTAAAAGCTGATGGTTCCTGGGTAGCCGCAATTTCAGCCTGTTCTAACTCCGTAACAGCGCACGCATTGTTGTTGAGCCAGAGCTGATTTGGATTAGAACTCCCGACACTCGATTTCGGACGCGTCTGCGCCTACGCTGTCCCAACTCAAATTGCATCCCGCCATCGCGTCGGTCTGGCTGCGCCACCACCCGTCACTGGCTGTAAGACAAAATTCTTAAAGGAGAAGCAAATGCTCCGCTCAATGCAGTGCACTCCCCCGGCGGGGGATGCAAGACAGCATTTCCCCCGCTTCTTCCCCGGGATGTTTTTTCCCGGATCTCCCCAAGCATTTCTCAACCGACCAGACCAGAAAAACAAAAAATCGTCCGAAGGAGGCGCCGTGACTATCATCTGGAAACTCGCGTCGGTTGTCGTGTTGGCAATGTTGTTCGTGGCCGCAGTGGCGGTCGCGCAAAGCGATCCTGGAGTTCAGAGCGGCAACCGCGGCACGGGCGCGGCACTCTCCTCCGTGCTGTCCGACACTCCCTCGGGAATGCTTGCGTTCTTCACCGATGGGCAAGCCCGATTCCAGGAGGTCGAGTCGGTTTCTGGCGGGACCAACAACGGTCTGGGTCCGCGCTTTAACGCGAATCAATGCAGCTCGTGTCACGCGCAACCGGTGATTGGAGGAAGTGGCGCTGCCACCAATCCACAGTTCGAATTCACCAGCAACGGCGTCGCGCCGGGAAACACGATGCCATCGTTCATTACGGCCAATGGACCAACTCGTGAAGCGCGCTTTCCATTTTTCTTCAACAGCAACGGCACAGTAAACACGAGCGAACCCAACGGAGGAGTCGAAGATCTGTTCACGATCACCGGACGGCCCGATGCCGGAACCTGCAACAGCAGCACCGTGCTGCCGCAGCCCACCTTTGCCTTGGCAGTGGCGCGAAACAATGTGATTTACCGGATTCCAACTCCAGTGTTCGGCGCGGGATTGATCGAGAATCTCGATGATTCCACCCTGCTGAAGAATGAGTTGGTCAATCTCAGCAACAATCAGGGAATCAGCGGGGCATTCAATCGTAACGGCAACGATGGCACCATCACGCGCTTCGGTTGGAAGGCGCAGAACAAGTCGCTGCACATTTTTTCCGGGGAGGCTTACAACGTGGAGATGGGCATTAGCAATGAGCTATTTCCGCAGGAAAGACCTCTTCCCGGAGAAGAACAAGAGACGGGACTACCCGCGAGTTGCCTGAACATGAGCGGCTCGGGATATCCGGAGGATGCGTCGAATCCTGCGGCCACGCCGAATGCCGCGGTGCTCGATGACGTTTCGGCGTTTGCCAACTTCATGCGCATGCTGGCGCCGCCGCCGCCCGGTGGCGTGGTGCTGAACGGCTTGCAGGTTGCCGCATCGGCAATTTCAGCGGGAGCTTCCCTGTTCAGTTCGATCGGCTGCGCCACCTGTCACAATCCGAGCCCGGGAATAACCCAGGTCTCGAACTTCACTCCATCGTTAAGTCAGGTTGCGGTGCCCGCGTACTCGGATATTGAAATCCATCACATGGGAACGGGGCTTGCCGATAATGTTTCGCAAGGCAGCGCGGGCGGAGATCAGTTCCGCACAGCGCCGTTGTGGGGCCTGGGACAGCGCATCTTTCTGTTGCACGACGGCCGCACTACCAGCCTGATCACAGCGATTCGCGACCACGCGAGCCGCGGCAGCGAAGCGACCACCGTAGAACAGCAATTCTTTAACCTCAACAGCACACAGCAGCAGGAAATATTGGATTTTCTGCGATCGCTGTAATTGATCTGGGACATGCTGGCGCGGCCGAAAGGTCACACCAGCATGTTTTTGGGCTCGGACGGTTGAGCGCTGCAAACAAAAGCAGATTTCTCGCTGCGCTCGAAATGACAACGGTGGGGGGCTTTGTGTACACGAGATTGTCGGTTTCTTTGCTCGTAGCTGTGCTGTGCGTTTCATCCTTCGGTTCGGCACAAGCCGCGAAACCGCAGGCTCCCGCCCGGAACGGCGGCGACTCCTCGGACAATTTGCAGCCGCTCACCAAAGTTCCAGCGGGAGTCATTCTCGTTAAAGGAGCGTGGGCCAGCGCGACCGATTCTGTGACTCCAGTGCCGGAAGGCGGGACGATCGCCAATCGCATTTTGACGAATCAGTATTTCGGAATTTCCTATGCTTTGCCTGCAAACTGGGAACAGAGTTACGAAGGCCCTCCGCCTTCGGACAGCGGTCGCTACGTATTGGCGCAACTCAGTCCCACCCAAACATTCAAAGGACCGGCGCGGGGAACGATTCTGATTACCGCGCAGGATATGTTTTTCATGCCGCTGTCGGCGAACAATGCGCTCGAACTCGTGAACTTCTCAAAGCGGCATCTGCAGGCGGATTATCAGGTGGAAATGCCGCCCGCGCTCACCGAAATTGCGGACCGTCCGTTCACTTTTTTTGCCTATTGGTCCTCCACGGCGCAGTTGCACTGGTATGTACTAGCTACGGAAATTCGCTGCCACGCGGTCGAGATCGTGCTGAGCAGCCAGGACACAAAGCTGCTAGAGAATCTGATGCTTGACTTGAACAAAATGAAATTGCCTGCTGAAGCCAATCCTATGGCGGGAACCGGAGGAGGCGATTTCCCGGTTTGCATTAAAGATTATGCGAGGGACGAAACCCTGATCACACGGGTGGATCCGATTTTCACTGAGCATCGATTCAATCCAGTTCCGGTGCGAATCATCATCGACAAAGAAGGAAAGATAAAACACATTCACTTTTTGAGCGCATTCCCGGAACAAGCCAAGGTGATCGGCGACGCGCTGGCGCAATGGAGATTCAAGCCGTACCGCCGCGATGGAAAACTGGCCGAGGTGGAAACTGGAATATTGTTTGGGAATGGGACGGCTCCGATGAAACGCCGGGCCGCGAAGGGCGCGACGGAGTGATGGGATTCATCGCCATCGGCTATGGCGCGTACGGCCCTAGCTAAACTTTGTTGCAAAAACACTCGCGGGTGTGTCCCGTCCAAGGTTGCTCGGAACGGGCCGCCCTCCGAGCCTGGGAGCCGACCACATAAACCACCCCGGATTGTCCCTTCGGACAGTGACTTCAGTACCTTAGTGTCCCGCGAATCAACATCTTATAATCCACTCAAGAAGCATCAACATCTGCGTTCTCAGAAGGGCTGGAGCGAAAGCGCAACGGCACCTCGGTAGAACGCCAAATTTACCCGTGGATCCTTTTTACGCATCGGCGATTTTCTTTCTGGGGCTGGCCTTCGGCAGCTTTCTGAATGTGTGTATCTACCGGCTGCCGCTCGGCTTATCGGTAGTTGCGCCACGTTCGGCGTGTCCCGCCTGCAAGCGTCCGATTGCGTTTTATGACAATTTGCCGGTTCTGAGTTGGCTGATTCTTCGCGGCCGATGCCGCCATTGTCAGGCACGAATTTCGCCGCGCTATTTAGCTATCGAGCTGCTGATCGCATTTCTGTTCCTGGGCTGTTACGCCTATTTCGGATTCACGTTGGCCGCGCTGAAATATTGCGTCTTCGGATTTCTGATTCTCGGCCTGATCTTCACCGATGCCGAAACCAAATTGCTGCCGGATAAGTTAACGCTGACGGGGCTCGCGCTGGGCCTGCTGTTCAGTTTTGTGGTTCCCGTGCATGACGTGGCTTCGCAGTTTTTGCCGGGAGTAGTGAATCTTCCCTTCAGTGATGAAATCGCGTGGCGGCTGTTTTCTGTGCTTGATTCCCTGCTCGGCGCGGGGGTTGGAGCGTCATTCATTTATGGCGCGGGTGCGGCTTACTTGCGATGGCGCGGAACCGAGGGCATGGGTTTCGGCGATGTGAAACTTATGGCCATGGTCGGCGCATTTCTTGGCATCAAGCTCACGATTTTCACGATCTTTGCGGCCTCGCTGGCCGGTTCGTTTTTTGGACTGACCACGGTGCTGATTGTCTGGATCAAGCGCACGCGGCGTTTCACGCGCCGGTTGCCGAATCTGCAAGCGGCGCGGCGGCGTGGATGGCAATCCGCGCAAGTGGTCTATCGCAATTATCAAATGCCGTTCGGCGTTTTTCTGGGAAGCATGGCTCTGGTTGCGCTGTTCTTCGGCAATCAGTTTTTGAATTGGTACGGGAGATTCTGGTGGTAAGAGTTCTAGCCAATCCGCTGTTGTTGCGCTGCGCGATGGTGATGTTCGCGGCAGGAATCGGATTTGTGCTCGCGATCTGGAGCATGCGCGCCGTACGTAAAACCATTGCCGACGAAACCGATTTCGACTCTGCGACTCCTTCGTTGCAGAATCTGCCAGTGCATCTCTACAACACTGTGATCCAGCAATTGAAGCAGCAGAAGCACGAATTGCAGGTGCAGACTCTTGCCGAACAGCGGCGGGCGCGCACCACCGAAAATTTCAGCCAGACCGTGCTTTCGAATCTCTCTTCCGGAGTGTTGGTATTCGGCGCCAACGGACTCGTGAGGCAGGCGAATCCCGCAGCCAAGAAAATTCTCGGCTTCAGTTCTCCTTCAGGTATGAGTGCCGCCGATGTGTTCCGCAATGCGGCAGTTTGTTCGGCGACCGTTTCTTCGGCGAGCCACGCCAGCGTGGCCGATTCCACTGTGCGGCTTACGGACGAACTGGAAGCGGTGCTGCGCGGCGGCAGCAAGTGCCGCCAGGTGGAGGCGGATTATGCCACTCCCGCAGGCGACGCGATGCGCCTTGCCGTGACTATTTCGCCAGTGCCCGCAGTTGACGGCAATTTGCTGGGGGTTGCGTGCCTGATCAGCGACCGCAGCGAGTTTGAACGGATGCAATATCAGCAGGAATTGCAGGGGGAGATTTCAGCAGAGATGGCGCTGGAATTACGCACCTCACTGGCCACGATCACCGGGTACGCGCAGCAGTTGGCGCGCAACCCGGATATGGAGCAAGCCTCTCAACTGGCATCTGACATTGCCGACGAAGCGGCCCGTTTGGACCGTCACATTGGAGGGTTTCTTGCAGCCAGGCGTGCTGCCGCAGGGACAAAGAGTTGATTGAATCGAGGATGAAACTATGAAACGCATTAGCTACGTTGGTTTGCTGTTGGGGTTAACGGTCGTGCTTGGATCGTTCGCGCTGGTATCGCGGGCAGGCGCACAAAGCTCCCAAAGCTCGCCGGTTCTGGCGCAAAATGCGGCATCTGCTCAAGATCAGCCACTGGGCGACGTTGCTCGTAAAGTCGCTCACAAAGATACGGATTCTGCGAAGGCGAAGCCCAAAGTCTTCGATAATGACAACCTGCCTAAAGATGACAAGATTTCTGTCGTTGGCCAACCTTCGGATCCGAACGGCGTAGCCAGCGCTGACGCCAGCAGCACCGCTACGGATACCAACGCCAAGCCGACTGACCCGAATGCTCCCAAGCCTGCGGACGACGCCCAGGCCAAGAAGCAGGGCGAATGGAAGTCATGGCAGGGCAAAGTAACGGAGCAAAAAGAACAGATCGATCTCGCCAACCGTGAGCTCGACGTTCTGCAGCGCGAGTATCAGTTGCGCGCAGCGGAAATGTACGCCGATGCCGGCAACCGCCTGCGTAACTCCGGGCAATGGGACAAGCAGGATGCGGACTACAAGCAGAAGATTGCCGACAAGCAGAAAGCTCTCGACGATGCCAAGCAAAAGCTGGACGACATGCAGGAACAGGCGCACAAAGCCGGGGTTCCGTCCTCTATGGTGGAGTAAGCAGAGCGCGACTCGGGGCCTACTTATTTATGGCTTGCCGAAGCCGGGCAATTTGCTTCTGATGATGCAATCCGTGCAGCAGATGGAATTTTCTCCACTGTGCGCCGGTGAGAAGGCCCAGAAAAGGATGATCGAGCAAGCGCATGCTGCTTCCAAAGCGCGCCTCGCATTGCGTAATCACCGCGTCCATGGCGGCAATCTTTTGCGGGAAACCGCTCCGGACGGTTTCCGCGGGAAGACCTTTTGGACGGGTGTGAGCCGGCGCCTGCCGGCCTGAGGGTAAATAATCGAACCCCAGAACCACAAACGCCCGGGAACGCTGTCCCAAAGAACCACGCGTTGCCGCTGGCTTCCCGGCTTCCAGTATCCTCTCGAATCCTTTGGTGGTTCCGGTATAACTCAAATACAAATGTTCCAGAATCTCAGCCGCGCACCACTTATTCGCTGGATGCCAAATGAATTGCTCGGCAGACATTCCGTTGATAGCCGACTCCAGACTTCGCTGCAACTGTTCGAGCAGGGGATCCATAGCGCCACTCTCTGGTACCGCGCGCTTCAGGTAGAATGTTGCGCGATAATCAAAATAATCTCCGTTATACAGGAAGGATCGCGATGAAGATGCGGGACTTCGTTCCGACTGAAAACGCTGTTGTCACTGGCGGGGCTGCACGTAATGTCGAAAGCGGAAGTCAGCGGCCCAAGGGCCCTTATCTGGCCAAAATACAAGCCGCGGTAACTGCGCTGGCCTGTCTGATGCTGTTGGCGGGGTGCGAATCGAATCCGCCGCAATCGAGCCAAGCCAAGCCGGAGGTCAAGCCCACCGAGTCGCTTACGGCGCGGGCGGCGTTTCAGAAACTCTTTATCGCGGCCCGCAATTACGCAGTTGACGTTAAACCCTTTCGCATCGAGTCGATCCCCACCACGGACAGTAACGGCCATGACGGAAAATCCGCCGTATGGCGCGCCACTTTTGCTTCCACGATGCAACATGGCGTGAAACCTTTCATCTGGTCCGGCAGCAATGCGCCGGACGCTCCTTCGCGCGGGGTCTCGCCAGGAAACGAAGACACCTATAACCCTAACAATGCCTCAACCCAGGTGTTCGATGTTGCGTTCCTTAAAATCGATTCTGATCAGGCGTTCGCTGAAGCCCAGAAACATGGCGGCGACAAGATTCTGGAAAAAGATCCTGCGACGCCGGTCATCTACATCTGCGACTGGAACCATAACACCAACGAACTGGTCTGGCACGTGGTTTACGGGGAATCACGGGATAGCGCGAAACTGACGGTTTCTGTCAACGCTACGACTGGCGAATTTATCCGCGTGGAAAAGTAGGCCGAGCAAACATCCCGCAGAAGCGCGGGGGCATTCACAATTCAGAAATCATCATTTGCACAACAGAGTTCAACCAGATAAGTTATACGATGTCAGTTGGACGTAGTCCAAGAAATCGGGGCCCTGCAGTGACTATTTCAGAGACGTGGAGGCAGGTCATTGCCAAGACAGCCGGACCCTCAGGTAGAACAGCGCATTCTCGATGCAGCGTGCCGGCTATGGTCGCGCGGCGGTGAAAAGACCCTGACCATGCGCGGCATTGCCAAGGCCGCGGGCACCACCACTCCAACCGTCTATGAGCGTTACCAGGATCGCGAAGATATTTTGCGCGCCGTGCGCATGCAGACGCGCGCCGAGCTTTTAGCTGCGGTGAGCCCGACGCGTTCAATGGCGCAAGCTTGTAAGAAATATCTGGAGTTCGCCATGGAGCACACACATGCCTACGAAGTGCTCTTCGATGGATTTGCCGAGCCCCCCTCCCTGCACGAACCCTGGCCGACCTTCAATCTCATGCGGCTGCGCGTGACCCAACGCCTGGGAGGCCCGCCCCGCAGGCACACCCGCCTGATGCTCTCGCTATGGTCACTGATGCACGGCACTGCCATGTTGATGATCCGCGGCGGAGTGAGTGAACCGTTGCGCGCCCAGATGATTCACGCCTGCCTCGACGCGGTTGAAGCGGTCATGCGAGCGGCGGAGCGATCCAAGCGCCAAACGCATTCCGGGCCGAGATGGCCTGCCGGGTTGATTCTGGGTGAAGCCGCGGAGAGCAAAATCGCCGGACGTTGATCGCAGAGTTTACTTTCCTGAGGTCTGCGCATTCAGCCTTGCGATAGCCTTTTCGGCCTCGCGAGCCTGCGGTCCGTGTGGCAGAATTCTCAAATAGCTCTGGTACTCGGCCAAAGCATCGTCCAGAATTCCCAGCTTTTCCAGACAAATCGCCAGCCGGATGGTCGCCACGGCATCGTTGTCTTTCGATAACAGGGCGTCGCGGTAGCGCGCTTCGGCAGCACCATAGTTTTTGCGCCTGAAATAGAAATCCCCCACCTCGACGTCTTTCGCCGCCCTATGCGGATCCCAGGCGTGCAGCTCGGTGACCCCGCCAGCGCCGAGAGAATCGGCTTCGGCATTGGCGACGGCTGCCGAGCTCTGCGGATGTTTTTTTTCATCATCGGAAGGTGCGCTCAGATCCACAGGAGCATCTTTGCTGGAACTTTCTCCCCCCGCGGGGCCAAGATCCCGCACCTGCACCGCATCGGAACGCGGAGGCGGCAGATTCGGCACCGCCGGCGGGGTTGCGGGGCTTCCGCTCTGCGATGAGGAGTTCCCAGGGGACGCAGGCTGGCCGGAATCTTTGGAAGAATCTTGAGCTGGCGAAGGCGACGGTGTGGACTGCTCAGGATGTTGTTGTTGCGCGGCACCCTGTTGGCCAGAATTTTCCTGAGCAAAACTTGCTGGGCAAAGAACGGAGCCGCTCAATCCGAAAAGCAAACCGAGCCACAAGCAGCATCGCATGCTGCTTATTTTACCGAGGGAGGCGGGTCCAATGGAAACACGGGGCGGAAAATTGCAGCTAACAGCAGTTGCAGGAAAAAGAAAAAGCCGCTCGCTTGCGAGCGGCCTAGTTTAGCGAATTCCTCCAAGGGAGGAAACAATTTCATTCCATCCGCAATTTCCTTACATCGAAGATGGATTGTTCTGCCCCGTGGTCGGCGGCTGCGTATTGGTGTCGCCCACCGAGTTTGTCATCAGCCGCACATCTACGCGGCGATTATCGGCACGGCCGGCCGAGGTTTTGTTGGACTCGATCGGCTTATCTTTTCCCAGCCCGATGACATAGATTTTGTGAGCCGGCACATTGTATTTCGAAGCCAGATACTGAATCACGGCGTTGGCGCGGCGCTCGCTCAAGCCATAGTTATATTCGGCAGAACCAACAGAGTCCGTGCTGCCCTCCAGAGCAATGATGTAACCTTTGGTGCTCGAAATCGAATTGGCGAGTTGATCGAGCGCCTCTTTGGCTTTGGGCGTGAGATTGTCTTTGTTGAACCCAAACTTCACGGACGTCTCGGCTACAGGATGATAATTGTCGAGATTCGCGACCGTGTTGGTAAGCACGCCCACGCGGCCATTAGCCGCGTCAGCCGATTGCTGCGCCGAAGTAGCGGTTTGGTTGGCGGCCTGCGCCTTCTGTTCCACGTCTGCCGTTTTCTGGTTCACGGCCTGGATGCCGGCTTGAGCGCGGG
Organism: uncultured Acidobacteriaceae bacterium; assembly: GCA_963766625.1. GTDB lineage: Bacteria > Acidobacteriota > Terriglobia > Terriglobales > Acidobacteriaceae > Sulfotelmatobacter. The sequence goes on from CAVYBF010000003.1 coordinate 54,458, forward strand.
CGTCGACATCTTTGATCTCTTTGCTGTTCTGCGCCGTCATGTCATCCAGTTCATTGGTCTTGTTGATGAGCGGCGTGGTCTGTTGCTTTACGTAATTCTTGCTGGTGCAGCCTACCGTTGCAGCCATGGCAGCTGCCAGGAAAATCGCTAACGAAGTGCGGTTCATTGTTGGAGCTCCTTGATGTCTTTCATGTCTCTCGATGCAATCGGATTTCCCGATGGCATAAATTCCCTGGAATGGAAAACCTTGGGACAATGCTGGTGGTACAACGTCCCGACTGTACTTTTGCACGGGAGATGCCAGTTGGCAATACAGTTCTTTACCTAAGTAAGTATAAACGTTTTCAAGCAGTTAAGGGCGAAATGGCAACAAATGCAGAAGCTTGCATCAGGGATGGTGGACGAAAACCCCACATGAGTGATGGAAATTTTATACGGTAACGCTACTCGGACCGGGTGTTGGTGAACGCTTAACGTAGCTTCTCGAGTGGCGGTTCTAAACTCCTGCGCAAACGCGGGGTGCTCCCGAGCCCCTGAATCCCCGCTTCTCATCCAATACAATATCTTCACCGCCATGGATCTTCTCAAGAAAATCCGCACCATTCCCGCCGAGCCCGGCGTGTATCTCTACAAAAACGCAGAAGGCGAAGTCATCTATGTAGGCAAGGCAAAGAATCTGCGGAGCCGTGTGGCCAGCTATTTTCACGAAGGCCGCTGGGAAGATGCCAAGACCGGCAGCCTGGTGCGGGAAGCGGTGGATGTCGACTACATCGTCGTCGCGAATAACAAAGAGGCTTTGGCGCTCGAAAATAACCTGATCAAACAACGCAAGCCGCGTTTCAATATCCTGCTGCGCGACGATAAGACCTATCCCTACGTGAAGCTCACGCTGGGCGAGCGCTGGCCGCGCGTGTTCGTGACTCGCCGCTTGCGAAAAGACGGCAGCTCTTACTATGGGCCGTACTTCCCTGCCAATCTAGCGTATCGGATTGTCGATCTGATTCACCGCAATTTTCTGATTCCCTCGTGCAAGGTCGATTTGACTCGCTTCCATCCGCGTCCCTGTTTGCAGTACTACATCAAGCGTTGCCTGGGGCCGTGTGTTCAAGCGCTGACTACGCCCGATGCGTATCAGGAGGCGGTTCGCGACGTAAAACTTTTTCTCGAAGGCCGGCCCACGGATTTGAGCAAGTCATTGCACGAGCGCATGGAACAAGCCGCGGCGGCGCAAGAATATGAGCGTGCAGCCCGCTATCGCGATCTGATCTCGACGGTCGAGCAGTTGCAGGAACGTCAGCGCATTGCGGCGGCTGAAGGGGATGATGCCGATGTCTTCGGCTATCACTACGAGAACGGCATGCTGGCGGTGAATTTGTTTCACATGCGGGGCGGAAAGATGGTGGATCGGCGGGAATTTTTTTGGGAGGATCTGCCGGAGTTCGGTGCGAACGACGCCGAAGAGAAGGACCATGTGGGAACAGCCGCCCTCGGCTGTTCGGGCGAGCAAAGCTCGCCCATTGCCGACAGCACCTCTGAAACCGAGGAGAGCAGCCGAGCTTCGCTCGGCACGAACAGCCGGGGGCGGCCGTCCCCACATGGGCTGGAACAATCCGCAGACTCGTTCAATCCAGGCGAGTTTTTCTCTGCTCTGTTAAAGCAGCTCTATATCGGCCAGCCCTATGTTCCGCGCAACCTCTATATTCCAGTTGATTTTGAAGATCGCGAAGCTTTAGAGGACTTACTCTCCGAGCAAGAGGCGGACAAGAGTGTCCGCCCCACACGCGTGCATATTCTGGTTCCGCAGCGCGGAGATAAACGCTCGCTGATCGATCTTGCCGGCAATAACGCGAAGCAATCTTACGATCAGCGCTTTCGCGTGCTCAAGCCGAACGCAAAAGCCATACAGGAAGAATTGCAGGAGATTCTCAGCCTGCCCGATTTACCCAAGCGCATCGAGTGCTTCGATATATCCCATATTCAGGGCGCGGAGACAGTGGCTTCGATGGTGGTGTGGGAAGACGGCAAGATGAAGAAATCGGATTACCGCAAGTTCATCATCCGCACGGTGAATGGCGTCGACGATTTCGCATCCATGCGGGAAGTGGTTACGCGCCGCTATAAGCGGCTGCAGCAGGAGGAGAAGCCGATGCCGAGCCTGGTATTGATCGACGGCGGGCTCGGGCAATTGCACGCGGCCGCAGAGGCGTTGGAATCGCTGGAAATTATTAATCAGCCCCTGGCTTCCATTGCCAAGCGCGAAGAAATCCTTTACGTCTACGGCCAGGAAAAAGAGCCCATTGCGCTCGATCACCATTCACCAGTGCTGCACTTGATTCAACTGATCCGTGACGAAGCGCATCGTTTCGCAGTCACCTTCCATCGCAAACGGCGCCAGATGCGCGATCGCTCGACGGAGCTTCTCGAAATCCCCGGCGTGGGCGAGAGCACGACCCGACGTTTACTCGAACATTTCGGAAGCTTGCAGGCGGTGAAGCAGGCGGATGCGGCAGCGCTTTCGGCAGTCGTGACGCGGGTGCAGGCGGAAGCGATCAGCAGTTATTTTCGGAAATAGAGTGCTGCCGAAAGTCGGTCCACCGCAGTCGGCGCAATCTCGCCCACGACGTCCTCCCTTCCCTCACTTAAGGCGACTCCTCGATGAATCCGGCAGGAAGTATAAACCCCGGAAACGCGAGGAGGAAGGAGCGGGACAGATAGGACGTTTCTATTCTCTACAGCTGCGTAAGCTGCAGCAGCGTGTCAAAATGTGCATCGCGGGCATCACAGGACGAGCGCATGTTGCAGCACAGTGCCGAGATCCATGCCGGATCATAAGCTTTAGCCTTGCCACAATCCCTTAGAAGAGTTATACTCGGGGTATGAAAACGGCGGTCTCGATTCCCAATGAGCTTTTTGAGATAGCGGAGCGGCTTGCGCGCCGAACCCGGAAGTCGCGAAGCCGCCTGTTCAGTGATGCGTTGCGGGAATACGTGGCGCGCCGCTCCCCCGACAAAATCACCGAGTCCATGGACCACGCCCTGGGCGAAATCGGCGAGGAAAAGGATCCCTTCATCGCGTTGGCATCCCGCCGGCGCTTGGAAGAGGCCGAGTGGTGATCTCGCAAGGCGATATATGGTGGGCCGATTTGCCCGTCCCTGCCCGATCGGGGCCTGGGTTTCGCCGGCCGGTAGCGGTTGTTCAGTGCGACGCGCTGAACCAGAGCCGCATCGCCACTGTGGTCTGTGTGCCCCTGACGAGCAACTTGAAATGGGCCTTGGCGCCCGGCAACGTCAGGTTATCTACACGGATCACCGGACTGCCCAAGGATTCCGTCGCCAACGTATCGCAGATCATTTCTCTCGATCGATTTCTTCTGACGGAACGCGCAGGCAAACTTCCCCGGGCAAAGTTGGAATTGCTGTTTTCGGGAATCGATCTAGTGCTCGGAAGATAGGGTTCGTCGAATTCCTACACCCGCGGCAACTGCGAGCACATCGAAATGCACATCGCGGGCGCACAGAACGAGCGAATGCTGCAGCACGAGGGCCGTCAAACCGGGAGGCGACGGCTCCGCCAGGAGACGAACATCTTTATCGCCGATTGGATTCCCTGGAGAGAAATTCTGCGAAACGTCCCGTCTCTTCGGCCGGAGCGCGAAGGGGACCTGATTTTCCTGTTTTCCGGCGCGCAAACCAAATGACGATTCCAATCATCCCGCACCAGCCGATCAGGCGCACGACTGCGGCAATCCTCGTGTCATATTCAACGACGCCGAGATCGGTGAAGATTCGGAACCAATCGTGCTCGGCAAATTCGGCATTGCCTGTCGTCACCAGAGGCAGCACCTGCGCCCGGGCGTCGGCCATGTAGGTTGCGGTGTAAAGCCAGTTCTCGAAGAAAAAGAACAGGGAGAAAACGAAGCCGGTGGTCTGCCGATGAGCGAAGAAATAGGCAGCCAGCAGAAACGGCACCATCCACTGCAGCAGCGTGCCTCCCCATACATGGAGCGTGGGGCCGAACCATACAAAAAGATTGTGGCCGCCTTCATGAATCACCAGGTTCGCAAGATCGATGAAGAGCATGTGGCCGTGGGCCTGGAAAGCGTAGATCAGGAATCCGCCGTAGAAAATGAGCCACCCCACCTGCGCCGGGCGCGAGACCGGCTGCCAGGGCTTATCGAAAATCGGCTCGAAAATCCATTTTAAAAACTCGACCATAAGTGACGGTGCAAGATGCCGCGATCTTAAGCGCATACTTCAATACATGGAAGGTTACGAACGGCTGTCCATCGCACAGGCCGGAGGTTTGTTGTTAGAGTGTTTTGGGAACCAATCTATGGCCGCTCAGAAAGAACGCGGAACACTCGTTGTGACGGGAGCGAGCCGAGGCATCGGCGCAGCGATCGCCCTGCTTGCGGGCCAGCGCGGATATTCCGTGGCGGTTAATTTCGCGACCGGCAAGGCTGAGGCGGAAGGGGTCGTCGAGCAAATCGTTTCTGCCGGCGGGCGAGCCTGCGCGATTCACGCCGATGTGGCTCGTGAAGAAGATGTGATCCGGCTCTTTCAAACCGCCGAACGCGAACTTGGCGCAATCACGGCACTCGTCAACAATGCTGGGATTACCGGCGGATTTGCCCGGGTGGAAGACGTCAGCGCCGAGGCTCTGGCGCGAGTGATGGCCGTGAACGTGAGTGGAGCGTTTCTCTGTGCCCGCGAGGCGGTGCGTAGAATGTCCACACGCCGCGCGGGAATTCGCGGAGCCATCGTGAATATCTCGTCGCGCGCCGCCGAACTTGGATCGGCTGGCGAGTGGGTTCACTACGCGGCTTCCAAGGGTGCAATCGACAGCTTTACAGTCGGACTGGCACGCGAGCTTGCGACAGAAGGCATTCGAGTCAACGCGGTCGCTCCGGGACTGATCGAAACCGGATTGCACGCCGCCAATGGCGAGCCCGGTCGGCTTCAGAGGCTTATGCCGACAATCCCCATGCAACGCGCAGGCCTGCCGCATGAAGTGGCGGAAGGAGTGTTATGGTTGCTGTCTCCCGCCGCGTCGTACGTTACGGGAGCGATTTTGCAAATTGGCGGCGGACGCTAAGGTAATTAAGGTAATACAGACGAGGCTCTCACACCGCAGCAAATCAACCTGCTCATCGCTTCAGTCTCAGCTCTTCCCGCAGATGCTGCTTAATGCTTTCCGGCAGCCGCGACCTATGCAGCACATCGCGCAGGAGTGGCGCCGGCAAGAAACGGGCGGACTCCAGTGCGCGTGCCAATGGCGTGTGCTGGTTGCGAATCGAATCCGGTCGACGCGAAAACCGTACTCATTCACGGCCTTCGCCGCGCCATTTGCAGCGCTCCATAAACCGGCTCGACGATTTCCCTATTCAAAGCAAAAGTGTGGGAAAGGCTGCGAACCTGATTGTAGAAACTCTCGCGTACAACTCGTGCGTGACGAAAGACGCCTCCCGCCATGGCCAAGGGAACGGGCGAGTTATCGTCCGCAAAGAGCTTGCCCGTAACCACGGCGGCGAGGTTTGCGAGCTCCACACCAGCATCGAGAAGGACTTGGCGCGCCGTCGAATCGCCTGTGCTGGCCATCGACGTGACCACCGGAAAGAATGCGGCAAAATCAGGGTTGGAATTGGCCGCCCGCACAAATTCGTCAAAGGAGCGCTCACGGCGAACCTGCATCAGTTGTTCGAGGAGCAGTGGTATCGTCGTGCTCTTATCCGCCGCGCTCAGAGCTTCACGAACCGCCCTCAGCCCGATCCAATGCGCTGACCCTTCATCGGAAATGGCGAAGCCCCACCCGCCAGCTCTGGCCGTCAACCCCTGCCGGTCGCGCCCGTAAGCAAACGATCCGGTTCCCGCAATCACGATCACTCCCGCTCCCTCACCAAAAGCCGCTTCCAGGGCGATCGGCATATCGCCGACAACCTCAATCTCGCCGGGAACGATTTCCGCAACCATCTTTCGAATGGCGGAGGCGACTTCTTCGCGACCCGCGCCCGCAGCGCCGATGCAGGCACGCTGAATCTGACGAACCTCAATGCCGGCTGCGGCACAGGCTTCGCGAATGGCTTGCTGCAGAGATTCCCGCGCACGCGTTTCGCCCACGCGAGTAATGTTGCTCGGTCCGGCGACGACCGTCGCGAGCAGCGAGGTTTCATCGCCCACGGCGCAAGTCGTTTTTGTGCCGCCGCCGTCAATGCCAAGGTAGTAGGCCACGCGGTAGTTCTACCACACCGCCGCGTTCATAAAGACTCACTCCCGTAACCTGTGCATTCCATCCATAATTGAAAGCTCACCAACGTGAAGATTCAAATCTCCGAACTCGGCAACTACGGCGATGCGCGCAGCTTCAGCTTTTCGCCGGTGTAAGAAGTCGATTTCCACGACGCATGGGCCTCGACAAACTCGATCTCGCGATCATCGCGCTGTATCTGGTCGGCATAACATTATTTGGCCTGCGTTTTCGCAAGCGGCATCGCTCGCTGCGCGATTACTTCCTTGCCGGCCGCGAGATTCCCTGGTGGGCGATTGCGCTCTCCATCGTTGCAGCCGAAACCAGCACGCTGACCATCATCAGCATTCCCGGACTCGCCTACGACACCAACTTTACGTTTCTGCAAGTGGTGATGGGATACGTTGTGGGCCGCATCGTCATCAGCTTTGTGCTGCTGCCGCAGTATTTTCGCGGCGACCTTTACACCGCTTACGAACTCATCGAACGCCGTTTCGGGCGCGGCTTGCGCTCACTCACCGCGGGATTGTTTCTGCTGACGCGGGGTGCCGCGGAAGGGATAAGGGTTTATGCAGTATCGATCGTGGTCTCAATAGCGCTGGGGACCGGGCAAGTGGCTTCGATCGCAATCATTACTGCACTGACCTTGATCTACACATTCGAGGGCGGACTCGCCGCCGTGATCTGGACCGACGTCGTGCAGACTGCGATTTATGTGGGCGGCACAATCGTGGGGCTGTACACAATTGTTGGCCTTGTGCCGGGAGGATGGCCCGCAATCCAAGCCGCCGCGGCGACCGCCGGCAAACTGCAAGTCTTTAACTTCACGCCGAGCTTCTGGATTCCGTATACCTTCTGGGCGGGATTGATTGGCGGAACGTTCTTTACGGTGGCGAGCCATGGCACCGACCAATTGATCGTGCAGCGCCTGCTGGCGGCGCGCAATCAGAAGCAGTCAGTCACCGCGCTGCTCACCAGTGGCGTGGCGATTGTGCTTCAGTTCGCGCTTTTTCTGCTGGTCGGCGTCATGCTGTGGGCCTACTACCGGGTGCCCTCGTCCAACTTTTTGCGTCCTGACAGAATTTATCCCACCTTCATTGTCAGCCGCATGCCCCACGGAATTTCTGGTCTGCTGATCGCCGCAATTCTGGCAGCCGCCATGTCGAACCTGAGCGCGGCTTTGAATGCCTTGTCCTCTAGCTCGATCATGGACTTTTATGTGCGTCTTCGTCCGCAAACGGACGAACCCGCACGCATGCGCCTGGCGCGCCTATCGACGGTGCTGTGGGCGCTGCTCTTGTTTGCCTTGGCCGTGCTTTCGCTACACAAAGCCGGCAGGGTGGTCGAGGTGGGGCTACAGATTGCGTCGATCGCCTATGGCGCGCTGCTGGGAGTTTTCCTGCTCGGAATGTTGACGCGAAAAGCCAAGCAGCGCGGAGCTGCGATAGGAATGGTCTTCGGATTTACCTTGGAATTGTATCTGTGGCTCGGAACACGAGTGCCGTGGACGTGGTGGGTGATGATCGGAACCATGGTGACATTCGGGGTAGGATATCTCGCGAGCGTGATAGATCCGCGTAGGAGATGATTCTCAACTTCGCGAAGCCAACTCAGCACGTTCCCTCTCTCGCGTATACTGGCACACTCTGCCATGCCGCGAACCGCACAACCAACCGTGGTTCACGCCGAGCTTTCCCGCGATCTCGGAGTAAGCCACGCTTCGGCCGTCGTGGTGGGCACGATTATCGGCAGCGGAATATTTCTGGTTCCTGCCGAAATGATGCAGGCCGTCGGCTCGGCGAAGCTGGTTTATCTGGCGTGGCTAGTGGGCGGTCTGCTCTCATTTTTTGGCGCACTCACCTACGCCGAGCTGGGAGCGATGAAGCCGCAGGCGGGCGGCGAATACGTTTATGTTCGCGACGCTTACGGACCGCTCGCCGGTTTTCTCTACGCCTGGACATGGTTTGTCATCGCCAAACCCGCATCGATTGCAACGGTGGCTACGGGATTGGTCCGCATCCTCGGCACCTTCCCGATGTTTTCGTTCTTTCCCGAGAATGCGATTTCGATTCCGTTTGCCATTACCTGGGGACAACTGGTTGCCATCGCTGCCGCCGTTCTCATTTCTCTGCTGAACTATCTTGGCGTAAAAAAGGCGGGCGAATTCCAATTGGTATTCACGCAGCTGAAAGTTGCCATGATCCTTGCCATCATCGCGATATGCTTCGGCGGTGCCGGCAGTGTCTCCGGACATGGATGGAGCAATTTTGCCGGAACATTCATCGGAGCCAAGGGCGGAGTCGCGGGCTTCATGGCGGCGCTGGTAGCGGCATTGTGGGCCTACGACGGATGGAACGATCTCAACATGGTTGGGGGCGAGGTGAAAGATCCTGGGCGAAATATTCCCATTGCCTTGATTGCCGGTGTAGCGACGGTCGGTGCGCTGTATGTGTTAATGAATGGCGCAGTTCAGTATGTGCTGCCCGCCAGTGCCATCGCGGCCTCGCCGCGTCCCGCATCGGATGCAGTCGCACTGGTGATGGGGCGCATGGGTGCGAGCATCGTTTCTGCCGGCATGGCGATCTCGATGTTGGTCACACTCAACGGCACCATTATGAGCGGGGCGCGCGTGCCTTACGCTGTAGCTCGCGATGGATATTTCTTCTCGGCGCTGGCTGACGTCCATCCGCGATTTCACACTCCGTCGGTAGCCATCATCGTACAGGCGGCGTTGTCGATAGCTCTCTTGTTACTGGGAGGAAATTTTCGCCAGCTTTTTTCGCTCGCTATCTTTGCGGAGTGGCTCTTCTACATGATCTCCGGCAGCACGATTTTCGTCTTCCGCTGGCGCGATCCGCAGGCGCCGCGGCCTTATCGCATGTTCGGCTATCCGTTGTTCCCCGCCCTGTTTATTGCGGCGGCGGCGTTCTTGTTGTATTACACCTTTCGCGGAAACTGGCCGAATTCCTTCTACGGATTGCTGGTAATTCTGGCCGGCATACCGATTTTTGCCTGGTTTCGCAGGCAGCATCAGGCTCAGTTGCCAAGTTAAGCTGAAATCGCCGAATATTCCCGATGCTTGTCCAGTTTTTGGAAACCATTCTCGTCTCCGGACCACGTTTGTTACCTTGGTTCCGGAACCGTTGACACATTTCCTACCTGTTCTTTCTGCCTTAATGTGGACTTTCCAATCCTGGTTCGCTCCCTCGTCCAGGTTGTATTGGATTTTACGTATGGTTACGTCTCCACAGGGTTTTCAGCTCGGCTTATTGCCCGAGCGCAAGATCGACAAGCGCGCGGTCGCGACCGGCTACACGATTCTGTTGCTGCTTTTGCTGCTGCTGATCAATATTGGGCTATTGTTCCCCGACCATATTCAACTCAGACAATATCGCGTCACATCATTAATTCCGCTTCCGGCACTGAAGCCCGAACCGCCACCGGAACCTGAACCAATCAAGCCGGAACCGATAAAGGCAAAGCTGCTTCCGCCCAAGCCTGTGTTCGAAGAACCAAAAATGATCGTCCCCAGGGAAGCACGCCGCGTTCCACCTCCCGAAGTCCAGGCTCCGAAGGTCGTAGTGAATCAGTTTGCGGCTCCTGATTTGAAAGTCGCAGAAGCCGTCAAGCCACGCCTGTTGCATACGGGAGATTTTGCGGGTTCGTCAGTAGCTCCCACGGTGAAGGCAGCCGTGCAGAATGTGCAGACAGGAGGCTTTGGTGATCCCAATGGGTTAAAAGGCACCGGCAAGGAAGCCGCAAAGCTCTATGCGGCGCAACCCGGGGCCTTCGACATGCCGGTCGGCGCGGGAGAAGGAAACGGCTCCGGCGGAGCGAAAGGAATTAAGGGAACGGTGGCCAGCGCCGATTTCGGCAACGGCATTGCTACGAGCAACGGTGGTGCACGTGGTTCGGTTGCAACCGGCGGTTTCGGATCGGAACAGGTGGTTCATAACGGTCCGGTGATCGCGCGCTCGGATGCTCCAGCAACCAAACCTGTGGAAATCACTTTTAAGCCGAAGCCGGTTTATACCGCTGAGGCGCGCAGCATGAAACTGGAAGGCGAGGTTCTGCTGGAAGTCTTGTTCAGCGCCGATGGGACTCTGCATGTCAATCGTGTGGTCAGCGGCCTGGGCCATGGCCTGGATGAAGCCGCCATTGCGGCCACGAATAATATGCGCTTTAAGCCGGCGCTTCGCATGGGGCAGCCGGTGGATTCCACGGCGATCGTGCACGTGCTGTTTCAAATGGCGTACTAAAGTTTTTTGCGCGCAACGGACTTACTTGTGGGCAAATGGGTTTATGGCCCGCAATTTGCAGAACGAATCAAACGAGTCACTCGAAATGTTGCAGGGTTAGCAGCAGGATTGGGTCGGCTAGTCCGGCTGAGGAAATGAGAAGGATTCATGCGAACTTGGCAGTGCAGAACATTGCAGTGCAGAACTTGGAAGTGGGTGCTTGCAGTTGCGTTGCTGCCGGTCAGCGTGCCGGCACAGCAATCGTCGCAGTCTCTGGCACAGGCCAGCTCCGCAGCGACTATGCCGCCATCTTCTGCAAATGCAGCAGCCAGCCAGTCAGCCAGCGCGCTGCCGCAAGCCTCGCCCGAGCCGCAGCCCACGACTATGGAGCAGGTCGTCGAGCGTGTCATTGAACGCGAGCATGGGCTGATCAAGTTCCTGTCCAACCGTACGCCGATAGTCGAAACCTATTTGCAGAACCTGCGTCCGGATGCGCAACTGGGCGCCGTTCCCAGCGAGGACCATTACTTCCTCGGCCGCATGGATATGGGCGAATCCATCGACCGCAAAGATTATTTGAAGGACGAAGAGCGCAGCATGCAGTCGCGCTTGCTCGGTGGTTTCCATAAGCTCTTCACGGTCCAGTATCAACCGATGGGCTTCGCCTGGATGGTCTACGCGGACCGCAATGACTTCGACCTTGCGCACTACGATTTCCACTACGTGCGCCGCGAATTTATCGGTGACATTCGCTGCCTGGTATTTGACGTGAATCCGAAGAAAACCGCCGGCAAAGGCCGTTTTCTGGGACGCATCTGGGTCGAAGACCGGGCCTATAACATTGTGCGGCTGAACGGTACTTATTCTCCGGCGCGAAACAATGCTTACTTCTTTCACATGGATAGCTGGCGGCTCAATCTCACGCCCGGCTACTGGGTTCCCGCCTTCATCTACTGCGAAGAAGGCGATTTCAGTGCGGGCGCAAAAAACCGGATCGCGTTCAAGGCGCAAACCCGCATCTGGGGCTATGACCTCAAGAAAGAAAGCAAAGACGACGAACTGACACAGATCAAGGTCGACAGCGTGAAGGATGAAAGCCCGACGGCGCAGGACGCATCTCCTCTGCAGGCGGAGCGGGAATGGCAACAGCAGGCCGAAGATAACGTGATTGACCGGCTTACCACCGGCGGTTTGCTCGCGCCCGAAGGCGATGTCGACCACGTCCTGCAGACGGTCGTAAACAATCTGATTGTGACCAACAACCTCGATATGCCGCGGCCGGTACGCGTTCGCGTGCTGCTCACTACTCCGCTGGAAACTTTCAGCGTGGGCAACACGATTGTTATCAGTCGTGGATTGGTCGACGTGCTTCCCGACGAGGCCAGCCTCGCTGCGCTGCTTTCGCATGAACTGGCGCACATCGTGCTCGGGCACAATCTGGGCAGTAAATACGCCTTCAACGATCGCATGTTGTTTTCCGACGACACAACTTACGCAAATCTAGGTTTTAAACATATTCCCGAAGAAGAAGCGGCGGCTGACAAGAAAGCCATCGAGTTGCTCAACAATTCACCCTATGCGGCCAAGATTGGCAATGTCGGCTTGTTCTTGAAGGAACTGCAGAGCCGCGCTCATGATCTCAACGCGCTGTTGACGACGCATCTGGGCAACCCTCTGGGCGAGAACGGGAATATCACGCGCCTGGCAGCTCTCGAGACCCAAGGCCCAGCGTTGGATAATTCCAAACTCGATCAGATCGCAGCTCTCCCACTCGGCGGACGAATCAAAGTGAATCCGTGGAACGATACGGCGGAGATGATCAAGACCGCGCCAGTCGCCATCACTTCGGCGCGCGATAAGATGCCGTTTGAGGTGACGCCGTTTTATCCACGGCTGGTGCGTTGGAGCGCTTCGTCTGCTGGCGCTGCTTCAACAACTGCCGCGAACTCAGGAAACTAAAGAACCCAAACACAAGTTGCGTTAACACGAGGTGCACTAAGACGATGGCCGGGATCCGGAATCACCTTCCGGGATGCCCGGCCTTCGTTTGTATGCTTGATCTTAGTTTGCGCCGCCGTGCCACACCTTTTTGTCGATTCGCGAAAAGTGGGTCTATCTACTCATGCTTGTTCTTCCCCGGCAATCCTGCTGGATTCTCATGCGTTCGTTCGCGGAAGTTCCCTCGCATCCCGGCAGCCAGCGTAACGCTGGACTCGCCAAACCTGTCGCGCAAGCGATCGGCCGCAGCCAACGCGTCGTGCCAGCGTTTGTCACGGCTCTCGCCTAGCAGACCGATCTGCTCCGGCTGCGCTTCAAAGGATGACACATGCACTCCCAGCAGCCGAACTTCGCTTCCCTGCTCCCAATTCTTACGAAATAGTGCTCGCACTTCCTCGAAGATTTCTCCGTCAATTTGTGTTGGTTGGGCACGGCTATGTGCGCGCGTAATAGTTGTGAAATCTTTGTAACGCAACTTGAGTTGAATGGTTCGAGCATACAGGTTCGCTTCCCGCAAGCGACGTCCCACCATTTCAGAGAGCCGCATCAGCGTGGCTTCGAGTTGGTTCGCATTGGCCGTGTCTTCGTTGTAAGTATGCTCGTGGCTGATCGACTTCGCTTCTTCCCGAGCTCCCACTTCGGAATCGAACCATCCGCCGGCGTCTTCTCCGCGAGCCTTGCCCGCGAGTGCCAAACCCCACTTGCCGAAGCGTTGTTCGAGTTCCGATTCTTCCAGCTTCGCTAGGTCTCCAATTTTTCTGATTCCAATTTCGTGCAGATGCTTCTCCATCACTTTGCCGACGCCCGGAATCTCACGTACATCGAGCGGCGCAAGGAATCTGGCTTCTTCTCCCGGCACGATCCATAGCACGCCATTGGGTTTGGCTTGTGCGGAAGAAACCTTGGCAATCAGCCGAGACGACCCGATGCCAATCGAGCAATTCAGCAGCGTATCTTCTTTCATGCGCTGATGCAGCTTGTGTGCCGCACGCAGCGGAGGTCCGTGCAGCCGCGCCGTTCCAGTCATATCGAGGTAAGCTTCGTCGATCGAAGCCATCTCCACCTGTGGCGAGAACGCCGTCAGCACCTTGAAAACTTTCTCCGAACACTCGCGGTAACGCTCTGGATGCCCATCGACAAAGATCGCCTGCGGACACAACTTCGCCGCGGTTCGCAACGGCATGGCGGAATGCACTCCAAATTTACGGGCGGCGTACGATGCAGCCGAAACCACACCGCGCTCATCTCGCTGTCCACCGACGACAACAGGCTTGCCTTTTAGCGAAGGATCGAACAGTTCTTCCACAGAGACAAAGAACGCATCCATATCGACGTGGAAGATGGTGCGGGCTAGAGCCGGAATGTACGGCGCCGTGGCCATGCTGAAGCAAATTCTAGCAGCGTCGCGCGTCTGAAAAGAGACAGTGTCCGAAGGCTACCCTGTTGAGCCGGCTTTATCGAAAGAGAACTGACACGATCATGAAGCTGGGGAACAATCCTCGAACAAGGCCTGGAAGCGCCTTAAAGAAGAGCGCGGCCGAAAATCGACCGCGCCCTTCTTTCTTCTTCTTTCTGCTGCTTGCGAATTTCTACTTTCAAACGGTAGCTCGCAGTTGCCGCCAAGCTAAAACGATTTTGGGAGCACCGCCGTCCCCTCCTCCTGCACCGATTGCAAAGCACTCGGACCGAGTCCCAGCGCCTTGAGAATCGTCGGAGCCACTTCCATCGTTTCGACGGGGGTGGTCACCGTTTTCGCCTTCAGGCTGGGGTTCGACAGCAGCAGCATGACATTGCTGTCGTCATGCGAGAAGCCACCGTGTTCAGCCAGTTTCTTGCTGCTGCCCGAATAAGTGACACCGATGTTCGGCGTAACCAGAATGTCCGGTGTGCGCGGGTCGCCGTCGGGTGGAAGTCCGGGCGCATTGAACAATTGCGTGATTCCCGCTCCGTGGAAGATCTCGCCAATGCCCGCGACGTTATTCGAGGCCGGCGATTGGGTTTCGAGCATATCCACCACCGAATCTGTCGAGCAGTGCCGGGCAAGCCAGAGCATTGAGATGTCGTCTTCGGTTGGTCCAATGCCGGTAGGATTGTTAGTTGATTCCGAGTTAGGCAGGCATCCAGCATTCGAAGCGATGGTGGCTGGAGACGTACTGATCGGATCACCACTGAAAGTCGAAATGCCCAGATAGCGGGAGGAATCGATCGGGCTTTGACCGTGCTTGGCGGTAATGACAATCAGAGTGGAATCCAACAGACCATTCTGCTTTAATTCGGCAATCATCTCGCCGATCGAGAAGTCCACAAACTCTATTTCCTTCAGAAGCGCCTTTGTTGGCGTTCCCTGGCTATCGAGGTAACCGCCCGTGACAGTTGGGCTCAGCGATCCTTCAATCAGCTTCTCGCCAACGCTCACAGCCTGGAAATTCATCCCGAATATTGTGGGGACAGGCGCGGCGGAGGAACCGTTGTGCGTCTTGCCATTAATCTCATTCAGGATGGCGTTGACCTTTAGAGTGTCGTAGCACCGAATGTTTTCAAAGCTGTCAGTCCACGCGTTCGAGGAAGCGACGGCGGTCTGATCGGGGAGCGGATTGCAGCTAATCGGCCCCGCGTGCACCCCTGGCAGAGCGACCGGAATTGAGTTGATTTCCGGTGAATAATAGTCGTCCACGTTGGTGCCGCTGCCCGGGCCATTCACTGAAGAATACGACGGATGCTTGTCAGACCACGCGGTATATCCGCCGGCAGCATGAATCACGCCGAAAATGGTGTTGGTGCGAACAAAATTCCAGGGATAGACCGGAGCGCAGCCTTGCGCCGGATCGCGCTCCAGTTTCCTCGGATCGATCGACTGAACTCCGCCATCCACGCCAAAAGGTGCGCCACCATTAAGCTGGGTTTTATCTTTATCGATTCCTTCGTCAAATTCAGTTGTGGTTCCGCTCGGTGTTCCGTAAGGCACGCACTGGCCACCGGCCACGCCATTGCCGGTTGTGATTGTCGGCGGATCGAGTGAACGATCGTACGCCACGTCGTAAAACGCTCCCGCACTGCGCGGAGAACTGCCGCTCACTAGCGCCGTCAGGCCGGGAAAGGAGTCGGATGGCTTTGAGGTCGATGCGTAGAGATAGTCAATGCCGGTGGGCTTGAGGCTGGTGAGATTGGGGCAATAGGGCTCGCCTCCGTTGGCTCCCTTGATTCCATTGGCGCAATTAATAAAGTCGAGGGCGTGCATCCCATCGATGCTGATTAGCAAAACGTGTTGAATGCCAGTGCTGCCGTCCTGCTTGCCATCACTTTGGGCTGCAGGTCGCGCCAGCAGAGTCAGGGAGAACGTCAGAACAAGAAATAGAGCGGCCGCGAACGAGCCACTCCTGAGATTCGTTTTCATTGTTTCTCCTTTCAAGAGACAACCGATGCGGGGGAGTGAGATCAGCCCCAGAATTGCGAATCTAGGTGGCTTTGGTTACTGGCAGGTTTCTCGGGGATGAAAACAAAATTAATTTGAGCAAAGATTTGAACAGGAGGAGAAGTCGACAACTCTCAGCGGCGCGGTTTGCTGACCTTCACTGTTTGCTAAACTACTCTAAGGTTCTTCATGCGCCCTTTTATCTCGTTTGCTATCGTCATTCTTATGAGCACAGTTCTTCCGGAAATTGCTAAGGCGCAGAATCTTCCCTCACCCCACGCCGTCACCGATCCCAGGCAGATCGCTTCGAAGCCCAATGCGCAAGTCGAGCCGAAAAGCCTGACGATTGAAAAGCTGTTTATGACCCGGCAAATTGGGCCCGCCACATGGTCGCCAGACGGCAAGAGCATCGCCTTTATCTCGAACATGAGCGGCCGCAATAATCTGTGGGTCGTGCCGAGCGATGGCGGATGGCCAGTGCAGCTCACGGTCAGCGACCAGCGTCAGACAGCGCCCGCATGGTCTCCAGATGGCAAGTGGGTCGCCTATCAGTCCGATTACGACGGTGATGAACTCTGGGATATTTTTCTAGTCTCGCCGGAGACTGGTCGCGTGGTAAACCTCACGCAAACGCGCGAGATCGCCGAAACCGATCCCACGTGGTCGCCCGATGGGCGCTATCTGGCATATCTGGTCAAACCCAAAACCTCAGCCGCAACCGAAATTGACGTTTACGACACGCTGATGCGCGAGGTGAGACATCTGACTTCGGGCACGCCGCAGGATAAGCGCAATTTCAATCCGATCTGGTCAAAGGATGGGAAGTACATCGTCTACACGCAGGAGCAGGCGAAAGGCACGGATTCGAATATCTTCATTGCAGACGTTGCGACCGGAAAGAGCACGCTGCTGACGCCGCACCAGGGTGAGCAGCTTTACTTCGCAAATGACGTTTCACCCGTCGGCATAGCGAAGGACATGGACTACGTGCTGATCACATCGAATGCGGGAAATGGGTACGACAACGTTGGCCTTCTCCGCGTCGGCATGAAAGGTGAACGAAACGGATACTTCGCTCCGGACAAAATAAAATGGCTCACCCACGATAAATGGGAAATTCGCGGCAACGAATTTTCTCCCGATGGCAAGCACATCACCTTCAGCGCCAACATCGATGGCAATGAAGATATCTACCTCCACGATGTTGTCACCGGCAAATCGACTGCACTGCCCATCCCAAAGGGCGTGAACGAGCCTGTTGGCGGTAATTACGCGTTCAGCAAAGACGGCTCGCGCCTTCTCTACAACCACAATGGCCCAACCGCTCCGGGCGATCTCTGGGTGTATACGATGGCGACCGGGAAGTCGCACCAGGTCACGCATTCGCTGGTAGCGGGCGTGCGCTCCGAGGATATGGTTGAGCCATATCTGGTGCATTATCCCAGCCGTGACGGCAAGTGGACGATCTCGGCATTTTTGTATGTGCCATTTAACATGCCGCGTAACGGCCAGAATGCAGCCATCGTTTACATCCACGGCGGGCCGGCGGCGCAGACGTTGAATTCGTTCAACCGTTTTGTTCAATTTGCCGTGAATCAGGGATACATGGTGCTAGCTCCTAACTATCGCGGCTCAACCGGATACGGCAAAGAATTTCAGCAGGCCAATTTGTTCGACATGGGCGGCGGCGACTTGCAGGATGTGCTCGCCGGGGTCGACTGGATCAAGCAAACCGGGCATCTCGATCCGAAGAAGATCGCCGTGATGGGCGGCAGTTACGGCGGCTATCTCAGCATGATGGCGGTCACCAAGGCGCCGGAAGTTTGGGCGGCGGGCGTTCCCATCGTGCCCTTCGTGAACTGGTTTACGGAAATTGCAAACGAGGACCCGGTGCTGCAGCAATCCGATCTCGCGACCATGGGCGATCTGGTGAAGAACAAGGCGCTCTATGAAGATCGTTCGCCTATCAACTTCATCGATCAAATCAGGGCACCCCTGCTCCTGCTGGCGGGCGGGCACGATCCGCGCTGCCCGAAATCAGAGACGCAGCAGGTTGTCGAGGCCATCAAAAAGCGCGGCGGGACAGTGGATTCCAAGATTTACGAAAACGAAGGCCATGGCTTCGCGCGCGTGGAAAATCAGATCGATGCTTACCAGCGCGTCGCCGACTTCTTGCTGGCGCACGTAGTCCCCGCCGATTGCAGTTGTTCAGTCAACGAATAGGCATGTCAGTCGGCCATCGCGGCACAAATAGCGTCAACCAGCCCCGGAATCGTAAATTCTTTGGCTGCGATATCCACGCTCAACCCAAGTTCATGCAAAGTGGAAGAAGTCACAGGCCCAATGGAAGCCGTTTGAATTTGGCAGGTCTGAGACTGGGCACTCCTGCGGTAATTATTCCTGCTAGTGTGGTCGCGGGCGACTGGCCCGCGGGCTGTATGCAGCGTCCGAAGCGCAGCCCGCGATCCACCTAAAAGCTTCACAAAATTCCGCACCGTCGATGAACTGGTAAACGTAACCACATGCGGCCGCCGTTTCGAATTCCCCAGCGCCTCTTGCAGGCGGGTTCGCGACGCTTCCGGAACCACAGTTTCGTAAGCCTCAACTACGTCCACCTGCGCTCCGGCCCTGCGCAGTTCCCTCGGAATTACGTCGCGGGCAACTTTGGCTCGCACCAGCAAAACGCGTTTCCCTTTCACTTTGCTTTTCAAGCTGCGGACGACTGACTCAGCGACATACTCTTTGGGAACAACTTCCACCTTTACGCCGCGCTGCTGAATCGCTTTTTTTGTTGCCGGGCCGATGGCGGCGATACGTAGCTGTCGAAGGCTCGATTTCGTGCGCTTCAACTTCTTCAGCCGATCCCACATCGCGTCCACCCCGTTCACGCTGGTAAGAATCAGCCATTGATATTGAGAAAGGTTCTCTAGCGCGGAATCCAGCGGGGCAAAGCGGCGCGGCTTGCGGATTTCGATAAATGGAATCTCCAGCACGGTCGCGCCCAGCTTACGCAACTCGGCTGAAAGCGCCCCTGCCTGATGCCGCGCGCGGCCCACCAGCACCCGTACACCGCCAAGAGGAAACCGCTTTAAATTCAGCCTTCTTCCGGGCTCTTTCATTTAGCTTTTACTTTGTTCTCGGAATTTGCAGTTCCGCCGAGACCTTGTTCTCTCATCATTCGGGCCACGCCGGCAACCACCGAGTCTTCGCTTGTTTCTAGAGATGCAACCACATTGGCCTGATCTTCGCGCGTGCGATTCTGGCTCAGCTTGAACTTGCCTTCGACTTTCGTCGCCGCGATTTCAAAACCAACGATCTGCCGCAGCATGTTATCGCGATATTTCCAATTTAAACTCTCCCACTGCTCGCGATACGTCGGCTCAAACATCTGAATCAATTCGTCGAGCATGGCTTGCAGGTCTTCCTGCACATTTTCCTCAGACGAGAACAACCGCGCATTGCCGGAGACATGCACGGCAGCATAGTTCCAGGTTGGAACGCTCTCCTTCGCACTGTAATTCGTGGGTGAAATGTAGGCGTGCGGTCCGTGAAAGATGGCGAGGCACTGCGGCTGCCGTTCGAGATAACGCCAGTGCGGGTTGGCCTTGGCCACGTGGCCGCGGAGAACAATCTTTCTTTCTGCGCCATCGTCTGCTGCTTTGGTCCGAACCGAGAGTGGCAGGTGTGTCGCAAAAGGACCCTCATTCGTTGTCGAGACGAGAATCGCAAACGGATTCGCGCGCATGAACGCCAGCGCGTCCTCATCATGCCGCAACCGAAAATGTTCTGGAATGTACAAAGCGATGCTCTTATGTCTCCGGCGCCGTTGCCTGTTTTTTCCGCACGTGCAAAACCTTCTCAACCTCGGCAATCACCACGCCGGTCTCATCCTTCACTTCCACCGAGAAGACCGGCTCATATTTCGGCAACGTCTCCAGTTTCTTCCGAATGTCCTCGATCCGGCTATCGGAGAGGCGAAACTCCGCGCGCACGGTTCCCTTGCCCGGCTTTCGGTAACGAATGCTCGCCGCTTTATCCCATACGATGTAGTCGCGGCCCAGGTTGGCCATCAGCATGAGCATATAGAAAGCATCGGTCATGGCAAAGAGCGAACCGCCGAAATGCGTGCCCACGTAATTGCCGTTCCACCAGCGCAGCTTCATCTCGATGTCAACCGCCTTCATGTCGCGAGCTATGTGTTTGACGCGAATGCCTGCTCCAAGAAACGGCGGCCACAGGTTGATCCAGCGGCGCAGCGCGTTCGAGCTTTTGCTGCCGCCGAGCAGTTGCAGGAGAACGCTCCGGGCCTTCATTTGAGCTTCACGGTTGCGGTGGAACGGCCAGGCCGCGTCCATAGACGGCATCAAGAATCTCATCGCCGCCGCGGCGAAGCAAGCTATCGCCGACGTCATTGCCTAGCTTCTCGGGATCGTTAAGATCGCCGTCCCGTGATTCGCGCAGCAGCTTCGAGCCGTCGGGATCGGCGACGATGGCATCGAGATGCAGTTTGCCATTCCGCCTTTCCGCAAACGCGCCGATGGGAACCTGGCAGCCGCCGCCGAGGCGATTGAGCAGAGCGCGCTCGCAGGTCGTGGCAGCGCGGGCATTCCGATCGTTCAGGAATTCAAGATGCTGGCGGGTCACTGCATCGCCCAGGCGAATTTCGATGCCCAGTGCTCCCTGTCCAGCCGCAGGGCACATAATTTCCGCAGGAATGATCTGCTTGATCAGCTCCGTTTTCCCGAGGCGTTTCAGCCCTGCCGAAGCCAGAATGATGCAATCGTATTCGCCTTGTTCGAGTTTGCGGAGGCGCGTATCGACATTGCCGCGCAAGGGGTGAACGTCGAGATCGGGACGAATCGCCTTGAGCTGTGCTTGGCGGCGCAAGCTGGAGGTTCCCACGCGCGCACTCTGCGGCAGGTCATTAATGTTCGAATAGCGGCGCGAGCAGAAGGCGTCGCGCGGATCTTGCCGTTCGGTGATGGCCGCAATTTCAAATCCGGCAGGCAGTTCAGTCGGCAGATCTTTGAGCGAGTGCACGGCGAGGTCAACGCGGCCGGCAGCGAGGGCTTCTTCAATTTCCTTCGTGAAAATTCCTTTGCCGAGTCCGCCCTTGGTGCCGACCATGGCAAGGGGAACGTCGGTTATTTTGTCGC
Organism: uncultured Acidobacteriaceae bacterium; assembly: GCA_963766625.1. Taxonomy (GTDB): domain Bacteria; phylum Acidobacteriota; class Terriglobia; order Terriglobales; family Acidobacteriaceae; genus Sulfotelmatobacter. The sequence goes on from CAVYBF010000003.1 coordinate 75,505, forward strand.
CGGTGGTGTGGATGATTTCGATTTCAACTTCGTGCCCGCGGGTTCGGAGCAGCGCTGAAATATGGTTGGCCTGCCACAGAGCAAGCTGCGAGCCGCGCGAGCCGATGCGGAGCTTGGCCATCAGTTCGGCATCCCCACTTCTTCTTTTTTCTTAGGCGTAACCTGCGGCTCTTTCTCTTTCACCTGCAGATTGAACAATCTGCGCACCACATCGATGACCGTGGTCGCTTCCGATTCCTTCGCAGCCGATTTCAGCGTTGTGATCGGTGTATGCATCACTTTGTTGATGATGCCGCGCGTCAGTGCTTCGAGCGCCATCTCCTGCTCGGGAGTCATTTGGCCCATGCGTCCGCGCACGCGATCGATCTCCGCCTGGCGAATGGTTTCCAGATGATCCTGCAAGCTGACAATCGTCGGCACCACATCCAGCGTGTGCAGGCGGGCTTCAAAACGCTCGACCTCGCCGGCGATGATGGCTTCGGCGCGCTCGGCTTCTACACGCCGATCGGCGACGTGGCTGGAGACCGCCTGCTGCAGGTCGTCGATGTCGTAGGCGAAAATGCCGTCGAGCTTGGCCATTTCCGGGGCGACATCGCGAGGAACGGCAATGTCGATAAAGAACATCGGCTTGTTCTTCCGGCGGGCGAGAAATTGTTCGCCGTGTTCGCGGCGGAATATAGCATGCGGCGAGCCAGTGGACGTGATCACAATATCGGCCCGATCGCAGGAATTGTACAGATCCTCGAACTTGATGGCCTGTCCGTTGAAGCGCTGCGCCAGTCCGATGGCGCGGTCGTAGGTGCGATTGGCGACAAAGATCGACGCGCAACCATGCGCCATCAAATGCCGCGCCGCCAGCTCACTCATCTTCCCCGCGCCAACGATAAAAACGTTCTTTCCCTGCAAAGTACCGAAAATCTTTTTCGCCAGCTCAACCGCAACGGAAGCAATCGAAACCGACGACGATCCCACCGCGGTCTCGGTGCGCACGCGCTTGGCTACGGCAAAGGCGCGAGTGAAAAGCTGATCAAGCTGCCCCCGCACCGCCCCCACCGCGCGAGCCGTGGCATAAGCTTCTTTCACCTGGCCGAGAATCTGCGCCTCGCCCACCACCATCGAATCCAGACTCGATGCCACGCGGAACACATGCCGCACCGCATCTTTTTCGCGGAACTCATAAAGGTGCGGATCGAGATCCTCTGCCTTCAACTGAAAATGATCGTGCAGAAAACCGCGCAGATCGGCCGATCCATTCACCGTGTGGGTAATCATTTCCACGCGGTTGCAGGTGGAAATGATCATGCCCTCTTCGATTCCCGGATATGCCGTGAGGTCGCGGCAGCAATCGGGCAGCTTAGACTCAGGGATCGCCAGGCGCTCGCGCACTTCCAGCGGTGCGCTCTTGTGGTTCACGCCAATGAGCTGATATCTCATGAGGCAAACCTATGGATTGCCGAAAAGTAATTCGCCGCCCACGCCACAATCGCCGCAACGAATGCGCAGGTCGCCAGCACCGCGGCGCGACGGCCACGCCATCCCGAGTTCCAGCGGGTGAACACCATGATCATGTAAACCACCCACATCAGAAGGGAGAGCAGTATCTTGGGATCCGCAAAATCGATGTGCCCGTAGGTCGACATCGCCACAACCGAGCCCGTAATCAGGCCGAGCGTCATGAACGGAAAGCCAAGCAGTAGAGAACGGTAGCCAATCTGATCGATTACTTCAAGCGCCGGAAGGAACGAAATCAGGCTACTGGGCTTTTTCGTTTTCAGCCGCCGTTCCTGGATCAGGTAAAGCAGGCTCGCCCCGAAGCTAAGCACCAGCGCAGCATAACCCGTGAAGATCAGAATGATGTGGGCAATCAGCCACCCTTTGTGCTGCACGAAAGACGTAAGCAGAACCGGCTGCTCATCGATCGCAGCAACAAAAGTCAGGAAAAACACCACCGGAAAAACCACCACGCCCGGCGAAGTGGTCTTATAGATCGCATAGATGATCATGAAGAACGTCATCGACAGAAATCCCAAGAGCGATTCGCCATTGTGAACCGACGCCCAGACCACCCGATCGGAAAGGAACAACTCGACCAGCGAAACAAAGTGGAACACCATACCCAGGCTGGCAGCGTGCAGCGCAATGCGGCTGAAAAGGTCGCTGGTGCGAGTAAGCGCGAAAAACGCGTAGATCAGCCCGACAAAATAGCAAGCCAGCGCGAAGCGTAACCAAAGCAATGACATAATTAGCTAAGTATCAGAGTCCACTGAGCTTAATGCAAGCCGGAGTAGTCCTTCCGCGCCTGCATTCATGCTTTGTTTCTTGGCCCCCAGCAAACCCGATCTCTTGCTCCACGAATTATATTCTCCACAGAGACCCGTATGGCGGGATACGGCAGGTGTCACCGGAGGTTGTGATCTGGGTCACACCTGGACTGTATAGAGCCGTTCGTCGTCCTACTCCACACCCAAACCAGATAGGGACTCTTCAAGTAAATGTAGGTCGATCGCCAGCCGGCGTCCCTGCGCTTGTACATCTTCCAATTCATCGAAGGCCCGGAACAGTCGCAGTTTGGCCGCGGCATACTGTTCGGGTTCAGTAAGCGGCCGTCCATGCGCCGAAGCCCAAGCCGTTATCGCCGCCTCCGCCAGAAACACGCTCACGGCGTAGGTCAGCTTGCGGTCGGAGGTGACATCGAAAACGAATTCCGTCGCCGGCGCTTCGGGGTCGTCCGCCAGCGCTGCACGCTGCCCCACAAAATAATACTGGTAAACATATCCTTGAGCGCCCGCGTAGGTCTTAATCCGGCGAACTGCTTTATCCGGAGACATCCCATCATTATGCACGCCTCGAATCCAGCAGGCTATCGCCGGCTAAGTGTTTTGCCCGCCTTTGCCGATGTTGAGCTTATATGGTGCCGTTCTGGTATCCCGCAGCTGTGGCCGGATTGGCCATCGTCGTGCTTTACCAATGGCTCCGCATCCGGGCTCGCATGGAATGGAAGAAACGCGACGAGCTATTTCGCATCGTCGCCGAAAACGCCGCCGACATGATTGCCCTGGTCGATATAAAAGGGCGCCGCCTCTACAATAGTCCATCCTACAAGCGAATTCTGGGCTACAGTGCCGCAGAGTTAGGCGAGACATCTGCGTTCGAGCAGATTCATCCCGACGATCGCTTTAAAGTGCTCGAAGCCGCGCGCGAGGCCCGTGCCACCGGCGTAGGCAGACAGCTGGAATACCGCATCCGGCACAAAGATGGAAGCTGGAAGGTTCTGGAATCGATTGCCAGAGCCATCCGCAACGAGAAGGGCGAAGTCGCCAAGCTGGTCATCGTCAATCGCGACATAACGGAACGAAAACACGCGCAAGAACAATTGGAGCACCATTCATTTCATGACGCTCTAACCGGCCTCCCGAACCGTCGTCTTTTTCTTGATCGCCTGCAGCACTTATTCGAACTTTCACGCCGTAACTCTGGACGCCAGTATGCCGTGCTCATGGCCGATCTGGATAATTTCAAGCGCCTCAATGACGCAATGGGATCGGCAGCGGGCGATCAGGTGCTCGTCGAAATCGGCAGCCGTCTGGGATCCTGCTTGAGAGAAGAAGACACAATTTCCCGCCCGCACGATGACTCCCCATTCAAGAACGCCGTGCTCTCTCGAATGGGAGGAGATGAGTTCACCATTCTTCTGGAAGGCGTCAGCGATCCGAGTGACGCCATGCGCGCCGGATCCCGCGTGCTCTCCGCCGTGAGCGAACCAATTTCTATCAATGAGCATGAAGTACGTTGCTCGGCCAGTATCGGCATCGCATTGAGCACCGCAGCGCATGAACGCGCCGAAGATATTCTTCAGGAAGCCGACACCGCGATGCGGCGCGCCAAGGCGCTGGGCGGCGGCCGCTGTGAAGTGTTTAACGACGTGATGCATTCGCGCGCCGTCAATCAGCTCCGCCTGGAAGCTGAGTTGCATCACGCGTTGGCGAAACGCCAGTTCCGCGTGCATTATCAACCGATCGTGCACATCAAAACCGGGCAGATCACCGGTTTCGAAGCGCTGCTGCGCTGGCAACATCCCGAACAAGGCCTGATCTCGCCCCACAAGTTCCTCGCCACCGCCGAACATGTCGGATTGTTGGCTTCAGCCGGACAATGGCTCATAGTGGAAGCTTGCCGCCAGCTGCGTTCCTGGATTACCGAAATCCCCTCAGCCTCGCAGATCAGCCTCTATGCCAACATTTCTGCCAAACAATTAGCCGATGCGAGCTTCGTCTTTGAACTGCAAAGTGCTCTGCGCGAAACTGGTATGCCGGCATCGCAACTTCACCTGGAGATAACCGAGCCCGTAGCCGCAGCCGATCCGAAAATTACTGAAGCGATTCTCTTGAACCTGAAGCAACTCAGCGTGGGAGTGATTCTCGATGATTTTGGAACCGGCAACTCATCCTTGATTGCTCTGCGGCAACTTCCGGTTGAAGCGGTAAAGATTGACCGCTCCTTGATCACTGCAATGCTGCTGGACCGCGGAGCGCTGGAGATCGTGGAACTGATCATCGTGCTGGCGCAAAAACTGAAACTGAAGGTGATCGCCGAGGGTATCGAATCGGCAAAGCAACTCGATCATCTGCAGGCGCTCGGCTGCGAGCTGGGCCAGGGATATCTCTTCTCCCCACCACTCGAAGCAAAAGCGGCGCAGCAATTACTGGGCCGGCGCAATCCGGCGTCGCACATAACTCTCGCCAGAGCTGCATATTAAACGAGCTGCGAAAATCCTGAGGCAAGCCACCAACCGAACCGTGGCTCGACTATAGTTTTTCATTCCCCATCGCTGGGCTAATGTCTATACTTTCTGCCAGCGCTAACCATCGCCAACGTTAACGGAGCAATGCTCACTTCGAAACCGAACCACATCCGCTTCACTACCTGGGCAGTCTCCGGGCTGGAAATCGGCGCCGTGCTGTTTGGAGCCGGCTTGCTGGCTCTTTTTCACAATCCTTTCTGGCATTTCGATGACGGTGGATTTCTGGATTGGCGGGTGCACTGGTGGAACGCCGGTGGCGAAATCCTAACCGCCCTGGGACTGCTGGTTGAAGGGCTCGCCCTGGTTTGGTTGACTGCCGTGCTCGTATCGCGGCTTTCCCAGCGCAAGCCGTGGCCCTACTTCGCGGCTGGCGCGCTTGTCTTTGGTGGGCTCGTGTGGGTCGGGACCGCTGGCTTCATCGCCAGTGCAAATGCGCATTTCGAATGGGATGCCGCCGACGGCTTTACCGTTTTTCGTTTGCAACTGCCGGACGATGCGGGCGCAATGATGCCTAATCCAGAGAATGTGCTTTGGAAGTCGATCGTTGAAATTCAGATCGAGCCGCTGTTGCGAGGCTACTTCAGTCTCAACGATTGGCAGAAGATGAATGGAGACGTTGGCATCAGGGTTGCGCGTATGATTCCCGTCGCCTGGCCGGTCGCACTGGGAAGCGGAGGTGAAACGCTCGAAGATCCCGACGAAACCGCTGTGATGCGTGCGGCAGCACTGGAAGATCTGAAAGCTCTGCAGCAGTTGCTGGCCGCGCCTGCGAAACCCGATGTGAATGCCCTTGATCAGAGCGGACAAACTGCCCTGATTTTCGCGTGCAGAAATCCTAAGGCAAATCCTGATGTAGTGAAAGCGCTGCTCACGGCCGGTGCGGACGTGAATCTCCGCGCCCGTAACGGCTATGCCCCTCTCACCTGGGCGTTAGCCAGAAACAACAGCGATATTGTCCGTATCCTGCGGCACGCAGGAGCCAGGCCCTAGCAGCCCTTAGTGAAATATTGCTTGATCGTAATCATGACTGATGCGGCCTTCGACACCAATAATTCAGAAGCTTTCTTCCATGGCGACTGCTCACTTCTTTCGCATCCAGACGCGCCACGTGAGCGGCCCGGCTTCCTTATCGGCCATAGGGCGTCCCGCCACCTTGAGGGCTAACTTCATCTGCCCGTGATGATAGCCCTCGTGCCAGAGCATGTGCTGGAGCAGGAGGATCGGGTGATCGTAATGAAGGTTCATCTGGCGGCCTGATTCCACCCTGCTCTTTACCGCGTCCCGCACCGCCGTGGCGCTCTCGTTCAGCAGGTGCGCCATGCGGCCAGGGTCACGCTCGACTGCCCACTCGTCCTTGGGCATTTCTCTGGCGAACTCCGGAGCGTCCTCAAGGACGAACGCCAACCGCACATAGTGGATGTGCATGAATAGCTCAGCGATCGATGGGCTGTCTTGCGTCGCTTTGGCCTCCAGCCCGCCTTCCGGGAGGGCCCCAAGAAAATTAAGCAGAATGTTATTGTTCCGGTTCCAGGAATCGAGCAGAGCCTCAAGCAGGCGTTGGTCAGGTGCATCCGACATGTTCAGCAGCCACTATAACTGTCCAAGGCCGATCGTTTAATTCGCGAGATTTTCATCCATCGATTTTGGCGTCGCGCAATTGTCTTACCGCTGTTTCGGAATTTACCGGGGAATAATAAACTTCTTTGAACGTGTACGAACGTGCCTTGGTGGCCAAGACTGGCATGATTTCAATGTGCCAGTGGTAATCGTCATCGATCGTCTTCCAAAAACCCAGGGTTTTTGAAGGATGCAAACTGTTGGGCGAGGTATGCAGCACGAGATGAAAACTTTCCGTGAAGGCGCGGATGCGCTGCAGGGTGCACCGCAATAGGGCAGCAAGGTTCACTCGCAGCCCCGGCTTCGACAATCCGGTGCGCTCGAACGACGCTTCGTGATTCCGCGGCAGAATCCAGGTTTCGTAAGGAACGCGCGGCGCATAGGGCCCGATCGCGACGTAATCTCCGCGCGCTTCAATAACCCGCGAAGCCTGGCGTTCCTCCTGATTCAAGATGTCGCAAAATACGCACCGCTCTTTGCTGACAAAATATTCACGGCCCGCCCGCAATTCATAAAGCACGCGCCGGGGAACGAAGGTAGTCGCCGTCAGCTGCGAGGTGGGATGGCTGAATTCTTGCCCGGAACCGGGGCCGAAATCCTTGAACAGGCTCACGTACTTGATCCGCGGGTCGCGCTTGAGATCCAGAATGCGCTCGGCGGCAAGCCGCAGGAAGTGCCCGATTTCTTCGTCGCTGGCGCGCCAAAGATGCCGGTCGTGCACGGGATTCTCCACCAGTACTTCATGCGCCCCCACCGAATTCATGCGATCGTAAATGCCGTCGCCGCGGCGGCCGGGCTCGCCTTCAATGTGATACAGCGGCTTGGGATGAACCATCGCCCGTGAGGACCAGCCGCCCGAACTTGGCATCGACGCGACCACCTGGGTTGCGCCGGGCGCATCCGGGCAGAAGCGGCAAGCGGTCTCTGGAGCCTGGGCAACTTCTGCCGGCTCGTCTCCAGTCATAACCCAGGAGCGGGTGATGGGATCTTTACGGAGTTCCATGTGTAAGGAGAACACTGCGACGAATTTGCGTCAACTGCCATTTCAACGGAACCGGGGTATACCAAAAAGCATCCGCACTTCTTTCTTTCAACCGAGCAGAATGGTAGCCAGTGGTCGGTGGCTAGTGGTCAGTATTTTCTGGCCATTAATCACTGACCACTGGACACGGGACACTGTCAACCCGCGATCTCACAGTGTGATGTCACAAAAACTGAGCATAAGGCTTTGTTATAATCCGCGCCAAGCCGCAAGCCAAGCGAACCGATGACCGAGCCTTCCACTCCGCTGATGCGGCAATATGCCGCCGTCAAGAAGGAACATCCGACGGCATTGCTGTTCTTCCGCCTGGGCGATTTTTATGAATTATTTTTCGATGACGCCATTCTTGCCTCCAAAGAGCTGCAGATCACTCTGACCTCGCGTAACAAGGAAAAAGGCATCGCAGTTCCGATGTGTGGCGTGCCGCACCACGCGGCCGAGGGTTACATCGGGAAACTCATCCGCAAAGGCTTTAAGGTGGCGATCTGTGAACAGGTGGAAGATCCGCGTGTGGCGAAAAAGCTGGTACGCCGCGAAGTGACTCGCGTAGTAACGCCGGGAACCGCGGCAGATTCGTCGCTCGGATCGGACGAAAATAATTTTCTCGCGGCCGTGGGAGAAGTGGGAGATCGCGTAGGATTTGCGGCCCTCGATCTCTCCACCGGCGAGTTTCGGGCCACTGAATTTTCCGGAGAGAACGCGGCTCGCCGCGTGCAGGAAGAACTCGAGCAGCTCCGCCCGAAAGAATTGCTTTACGCTTCAGCCGCCCCCTTGTTTGAAGGAAAAACGTTTGAAGCAAAAAAGTTTGAGGCAAGAAGCAATAAGCCCCAAGCCCCGCAGGCGCGCGCTCCCGGAGCCGGATGCACGGAAACTCCTCTCGACGACTGGGTTTTCGCTCCCGATCATGCCATCCCTTTGCTCGAAAATCACTTCGGGGTCTTGTCGCTCGAAGGCTTCGGGCTTGCCGGGCGCACCGCAGCCGCGGCCGCAGCCGGAGCGATTCTCTACTACGTGCGATCTACCCAGCGCGGGTCGCTCGATCACGTGGATCGCATCGGCTGGTATGAGCGGCAGAACTGCCTTGTGCTCGATGCGGTCACGGTGCGCAATCTGGAGCTGATCGAACCGCTCTTCGCCGGATCGGATGCCGGCGTAACACTGTTTCGCTGCATCGATGCCGCGGTCACGCCCATGGGCAAGCGACTGCTGCGTTCCTGGCTGCTCCGGCCATCCTTAGATCTGGCAGAAATCAACGCGCGCCTCGATGCCGTCGAGGCGGGTGTAAAAGACACGATCGCTCGCGACGAATTGCGCCGCGCGCTTGATGGCGTGCTCGATCTGGAGCGGCTTCTCAGCCGCGTAACTCTGGAAACGGCCAATCCCCGCGATGTGCTTGCACTGGCCGCCTCGCTCGCGAAGATTCCTGCTATTAAGCGCGCAGCGGGGGGATTGGCTTGCGAGCGAATGAATGCGTTGCACCATTCGCTCGACGAGTTGGGCGACTTAAGGGAGCTGATTGAAACCACCATCATCCCAGAGCCGCCGCTGACTTTCGCAGATGGAGGCGTAATTGCCACCGGCGTGGATCGCGATCTCGATGAACTGCGCGAACTCTCGCGTAACAGCAAGCAAGTACTGGCGCAAATCGAACAGCGGGAGCGCGGGCGCACCGGGATCACTTCGCTCAAGGTGAAGTTTAATTCCATTTTCGGTTACTACATCGAGATATCCAAGCCGAATCTGCATCTCGCCCCACAGGATTATGAACGCAAGCAAACGCTGGTCGGGGCTGAGCGTTTTACCACTCCGGAACTTAAAGAATACGAAGCCAAGATTCTCGACGCACAAGAGAAGATTGTCGAAATCGAGCGCCGGTTGTTCACCGAGTTGCGCAAAAGTACCGCAGCTGAGGCGAAGAGGATCCGGCAAACCGCTCTGGCGCTGGCTGAAGTTGATGTGCTGGGGTCGCTGGCGCACATCGCCGCGCTAAGAAATTATTGCCGGCCGCAATTTGTTCCGCAAACAGGTCCTGATGTAGCCGATATTGAAATCATCGAAGGCAGGCATCCCGTAATTGAGCAGCAGGAACTGGCCGGAGGTAGCGAGCGCTTCGTCCCCAATGATCTTTATTTAAACTCGAGCACGCGCACGATTCTGCTGCTGACCGGGCCGAATATGGGCGGCAAGTCGACTTATCTACGGCAGACGGCATTAATTGTAATTCTCGCGCAGATGGGTTCGTTCGTCCCGGCGCGCTCAGCTCGGCTGAGCATCGTGGATCGAGTATTCACCCGCATCGGGGCCAGCGACAACTTGGCCCGCGGCCGTTCGACATTCATGGTCGAGATGACGGAGACTGCGGCCATCCTGCATACGGCAACCGCACAGTCGCTAATTCTGCTCGATGAAGTGGGACGTGGCACGGCAACCTATGACGGACTGGCAATCGCCTGGGCCGCCATCGAGTATCTGCACGCCCGCGTGCGCGCCAAGACGCTGTTCGCCACGCATTATTTCGAGCTGACCGAATTGGCCGAGCAACTTTCAGGAGTGAAGAATTACCACGTCTCGGTCAAGGAAACGGGAGGCGGCATCGTTTTTCTGCGTAAAGTTGAGTCCGGAGCGGCCGATCGCAGCTACGGCATTGAAGTCGCGAAGCTGGCCGGCCTGCCGAATGAGGTGATCGCCCGGGCTCGCGAAGTGCTGGCCGAACATGAATCAGCCGAGCGCGAGCTCACCGGCCATCTCTCGCCCGGAGCTGAACCTCCGGCGGCACAGTTAACCATCTTCACGCCGCTATCGCAGCCCGTGCTCGAAAAATTGCGCGAAGTCGATCTGAACCGGATCACACCGCTGGAAGCGCTGAACTTGCTGGCAGAGTTAAAGAAGGAAATCTAAAACATTCCAACATGCAATATAAGAAGAGGACAGATCGAAGGCTCCTGTGGCTTTATCTGTTACCACTTGGCCACCTGATTATGTGCGCTTGGATTACATTTTCGAATATAGCTTGGTGGCCAATTGCCCTGATCGACTTTCCAGGCTCTGTGTTGCTTCTTCCTTTGGCCTGGCACTTCGGCTACCCGATATTGTGGTTTGGGATCCTCGGAACCCTCTGGTGGTCGTTTCTAGCACTCACTGCACAGCTTTATAGCGAGGCAAATAGAAAGCGCCGCTAGGTTGCGCGAGGAATATATTCTGGGGCAAACCGATTCAATGGCAAGGCGGAAGACTAGGACGGATAAACGTGAGCTAGGCCAGCTCCTGATCGTTGGCTTCGACGGCACGAAAATGACGCCGCACCTAGGTTCCCTGCTGACGCGTTTGCAGCCGGCCGGCGTGATTCTGTTCGCGCGGAATATAGGAAGCGCTGAACAAACCTGGCAACTGCTCCGCGATTGCAGGAAGTGCGTTTCGGCGCCGCTGCTCACTTGCGTCGATATGGAAGGTGGGACAGTTGACCGCTTCCGCGATGTGCTCGGCCCCACTCCATCCGCGGCAGACGTGTTTGCCACCGGCGATCGCAAGCTCTTCCGCAAACATAGCGAGTTGATCGGCGAAAGTTGCCACGCTCTGGGATTCAACCTCGATTTCGCTCCGATGCTCGACCTGGCTTTCGAAGCGTCGCGCAAAATACTGGGTTCGCGAGCAGTGTCTGTGAAGCCAAATCAAACCATTGGATACGCTCGCCAATTTCTTCTGGGATTAAGGTCAACGAAAGTTCTCGGATGCGGCAAACACTTTCCCGGCCTGGGCGCAGGCACACTCGATAGCCATCACGAACTACCCGTAATCGAAAAATCGCTCAAGAAACTTTGGACTGAGGACCTTCTGCCGTACCGCTTTCTACGTTCTCAACTTCCCATGGTAATGATTTCGCATGCCGCGTATCCCGATGTCACCAAAAAAAGAGTTCCTGCCTCTTTATCAAAAATTTGGATAACGGATATCCTGCGCAAGAGAATCCGCTATTGCAATCTCATCGTCTCCGACGATCTGGAAATGGGCGGAGTTCTTTCGTCCGTTTCGCCCGGTCAAGCCGCAGTGGAGTTTATTCGCGCCGGAGGAGATTTGTGCCTGATCTGCCATCGCGAAGATCGAATTCTTGAGTCGCATGAGGCGCTGGCAGCCGAGGCCGAGCGCAACCCCGACTTCGCCCGCCGGGTCACTGAGTCGCTTGGGCGCATCGCCGAATTCAAAATTAAGTCGGCAAGATTGCTGCGTCCTCCGAAACAGACTTCGGCAGCCCTTGTGGAGCGGCTTTCACGCAAGCTGTGGGAGTTCGGCGAACAAGTCCGGCTGGAAGCCCTGGTTCGACAAGAAAAGGGACGCGAGCGCAATCTGATCCGCCGGCCCACACGATGAGAAATAAAGAAATGATCGTGGCCGGAGTGATGAGCGGAACTTCCGCAGATGGCATCAACGTCGCTCTGGTACGGTTTAAGTCCGGTCAATCAGCAAGTCGCGCGCTAGCGGCGAAAAGCTCGCGCAGGCGACTCGCCCGCGGCCTCACGAGCGGTGGCGAGGAAATCGAACTGCTTGGACACGCCGAATATCGTTATCCGAACAAAGTTCGTGAGTTCGTGCTATCCGCAATGAATGCCTCCGCGGCTAGTGTCGCCGACCTGGCCAGACTCAATTTTCTGCTCGGAGAATTATATTCCGACGCCGTGCTAGCCACCCAGCGCCGCTTTCGAGCAAAATCCGATCTCATCGGCTGTCATGGACAAACGATTTACCATCAGGCCGAGCCCGGTCCATTTCTGGGCCGCAAGATCGCGGCCACGTGGCAAACGGGCGAAGCGGCACTGATCGCCGCAAGAACCGGTACTCCCGTGGTCTCTGATTTTCGTCCGGCAGATATGGCCGCCGGAGGCAAAGGCGCGCCGCTGGTTCCCTTCCTCGATTACATGCTCTTTCGCGACGCTCATGTCGGACGCATTGTGCAAAACATCGGCGGCATCGCGAACCTCACGGCGATCCCGGCGAATGCTGCTGAAAGAGAGGTTATCGCCTTCGATACCGGACCCGGCAATATGGTGATCGATGCCGTCACCGAGAAACTCTTCGGAAAGCCGTACGATCAGGGTGGCAAAATTGCCGCTTCGGGCAAGGTGTTAGACAGCATCATCCAGCGGACCCTGCGGCAGCACTTCTTTCTCAAGAAGCCTCCTAAAACCGCGGGCCGCGAAGAGTTCGGCCGGACCTTTGTCGGAGAATTTCTGCGTGCCTGCGGAAACTGCCGCAAGCAAGATGCCGTCGCGACGGCAACTGCGCTCACCGCGAATTCGATCGCGGACTCAATCAGGCGTTATGTCGCAGGAAACAGATCGCCGGCGAAAAAGAGATACGAAATGATTGTCTCCGGCGGCGGAACGAATAATCCCACGCTGCTGTCGATGCTACAGCGCGACCTCGCGCCGGTCGGGATTCGATTGCGACTCTCAGACGAATTCGGTGTGCCTTCCGCCGCAAAAGAAGCCATCGCATTCGCGTTTTTAGCCCATGAAACATGGCACCGCCGTCCATCAAACCTTCCTTGTGCAACGGGAGCGAAACGCGCGGCAGTCCTGGGCAAGATCTCCTTTCCATAAATTATGATGGGGAAGCACGATTAGACCGGGGTGAACTTTGCAGACCCATGTTTGCGTGGTCACAACCACACGCAATTGGAACACCGTCAACGCACTGCATCAGATGTGCGAGGATTGCCGCTGATGCGCCGCATGCTCCTCAAAGTTTTCATCGTCGGCCCGTTGGTCGCGCTGGCGCTTTCTCTCCTCTCCTGTTCTCGCAAGCCGGACCCCAACACGCTGGTAATGCTGATCGAATCCAGTCCCACCAATCTCGATCCACGAATCGGAGTAGACGCATTCTCCGAACGCATCGACAGCCTCATCTTCGACGACCTGCTCACGCGCGGCGATAATCTGAATGTCGCGCCGGGGCTCGCCGAGAGCTGGGAGATTCCCGATCCGCTCACTTACGTCTTTCATCTCCATCATGGTGTCAGCTTTCACGATGGCCGTTCACTCACCTCGCGCGACGTGAAGTGGACTTTCGATTCGCTGATGCAGGGCAAGGTGCACAGCGCCAAAGCGGCGACGTTCCGCTTTATCGACCACATCGAAACGCCCGACGATTTCACGGTCATCTTTCACATGAAAGAGCCGGATGCGGCGGTGCTTTGGAATATATCCGATGGAGCGATCGGCATTGTCCCCTGTGGAAGCGGAAACGAAGTAACGCGGCATCCCATCGGCTCTGGTCCCTTCAAATTTGTCAGCGCCGAGACAGATAAAGAAGTAATCATCGAACGCAACGATAATTATTGGGGCGAGAAGGCCAAGCTAGCGCGCGTGCGTTTCGCCGTCGTGCCCGACGCCACAACCGAGGCCCTTGAAATGCGCAAAGGGAGTGGCGATATATCCATCAACTCGCTCACGCCCGATACGGTGGTCACCCTGCAGCGCGAGCCTTTTCTCGAAGTCGAGCACGCGCCCGGCACAGAGATCCAATATCTCGGCTTCAACCTGCGCGATCCCATTCTGAGAGATGTGCGTGTGCGTCAGGCGATAGCCTACGCGCTCAATCGCACGCCGATGATTCGCTATCTGCTCAACGGATGGGCGCAGCCCGCCCGCAGCGTGCTTCCACCGCAAAGCTGGGCTTACAACGGCAATGTCCCGGCGTACGATCACGATCCCGAAAAGGCTCGCCAGTTGCTCGATGCGGCTGGTTATCCGCTGGTGAATGGCGTGCGCTTCCATCTCACCATGAAAACTTCCACGGTTGAGAGCACCCGGTTAATGGTCGCGGTAATGCAGCAGCAGCTGCGCGAAGTGGGCATCGCACTCGATATTCGCAGTTTCGAGTCGGCCACATTTCTCGCCGATGTAACCCACGGAGCCTTTCAGATGTACGGATTGCGCTGGGTCGGAGGCAATGAAGATCCCGACATCTTTTACGTATTTCATTCTTCGCGATTTCCGCCGAATGGAGCCAATCGCGGCTTCTACAAGAACCAGCAAGTCGATGAGCTCATCGATCGGGCGCGCCGGGACGTCGATCCCAAAGTGCGCAAGCCGATTTATGCCGAGGTACAGGAGATCATTGCCAACGAGCTCCCGTATATCGATCTCTGGTATCTCGATAACGTTCTCGTGCATAACAAACGGGTGAGCAATATTCAGTTGAATTCCGCGGGGAACTACGATTTTTTGCGCACTGCGGAGCTGGTCACCAAAGATAATTAAAGTATCGTAGAGACGTAGCAAGCTACGTCTCTACGACCGAGCGAGCCGTTCACAGCGTGTTACCATCGAATTCGCTTGCTTCTCCATGCGTATTCTCTTCATCGGTGACATTTTCGGACGCCCCGGCCGCACCATTGTCAAAGATCGCCTGCCGGGCATCGTCCGCAATCAAGCCATCGATCTGGTGATCGCCAACGGAGAGAATTCGGCCGCCGGATTCGGCATCACCCCGGCTCTCGCCGAAGAGCTTTTCGAATTGAACATCGATGTGATTACCACCGGCAATCACGTCTGGGACAAGCGCGAGATCCTGGAATATTTTCAAATGGACGATGGCAGCCGAGGTCCAGCCCGCCGAGTTCTGCGTCCCGCCAATTACCCGCAGGATCTGCCTGGTTGGGGCGTGTATCAGGGCCTCAAAGCAAAAACCCCGTACGCGGTGGTCAATCTGCAAGGGCGAGTATTCATGGCGTCCAATGACGATCCCTTCCGCACCGCCGACCGTCTTCTAAAAGAAATCGAGGCAAAAGTCATTCTCGTCGATTTCCACGCCGAGGCCACTTCCGAGAAAATTTCGTTCGGCTGGTATCTCGATGGCCGCGTGACCGCGGTAATCGGCACGCACACGCATGTGCCCACGGCCGACGAGCGTGTCCTGCCGAACGGTACGGCCTACATCACCGATGTTGGCATGACCGGCCCCTATGACGGCGTAATCGGCGTCAAGAAAGAATTAGTTGTCAATCGATTCCTTAACGGTATGCCCGTGCGCTTCGAGCCCGCAACCGGAGACGTGCGCCTGTGCGCCGTGGTAATCGACTGTGACGAGAGAACGGGCAAAGCCCGCAATATCGAGCGGCTGATGCTGAGCTGAACGAGATTCTCTCTAGTAAGTTATTTCCGCAACCGGATTGCAAGAAGTCCGTTTTGATTCGTTCCTACCTGCTGTTCGGGTTGCGATCTGCTGACTGACCACAAAGGTTTAGCCAAAGGTACGTTGCCCTACTGGGTAACTATGGCCGGAGCCCTGCAAGGTAAAATCGAGCGAATGCGCCGCGCGTCTTTCATCATTGCACTATTTTTTCTCCTGATGTCGACGGCTGTATTTTCGTCTGCCGCCGATGATCCCTCCATCGATGCGCCGATCATTTCTTGCGGCAACGGTATTCCCGGCGGTATCTACTGCATTCCCTCCAAACGCGATCTCAAGTTGGCTCGCCGCGCATATTCCCGCGGCCTGAAGCTGGCAAAGCAAAATCGACAGGAAGAAGCCTTGGCTAAATTCGACGAAGCCTCGCGGCTGGTCCCGCAAAACATCGCGTTCTTGTCGGCGTGGGAATTAACCAAATCGCAGCTTGCGTTTCAGCACACCGAGTACGGTGACGCTCTGCTAGCCAAGGGTCAAACAAATCAGGCTGCTCTCGAGTTCAAAGACGCTTTGAAGCTCGATCCCGATGACACCTACACGCGGCAGCGGCTCGCCGATGCATTGCCCGATCCGGCTAATCCTGCTCTTTCCGGCCTGTCCTTAAAGTTGGCTGAGTCCACTGAGATCTACGTCGAGCCCAAAAGCGAGCTCGCAACGTTTCACTATGAGGGTGACGTCCGCGGCCTCTTCGCCGAGCTGACGGCGGCCTATGGCATCACCCCCGAATTCGACGATTCGGTTGCGGCCCGCAGACTACGTTTCTATGTAGACGATGTTGACTTCTTTACCGCCTTGAACCTCGCCTGCAAAGTCAGCAAAACCATGTGGACCCCGCTCACCGAGCATCAGGTGCTGATTGCCGCGAACACTCCCGACAATCACAAGCATTTTGACCATATGTCACTCGCCACTTTCGTTCTTTCCGAAGCCGATACTCCGCAACAATCCACCGAAGTGGTTACCATGTTGCGCAGCATCTGCGAGTTCCAGAAAATCAGCACTGGCCAAAGTCGCACCATAGAGGTGCGTGCACCCCAGGCAATGCTGAAAGCCTGTACCGAACTCGTGCAGCAGCTTAACCGCGAGCGGCCCGAAGTCACTTTCGATGTTCGGCTCTACCAGATCAACCATCAGTTCACCCGCGAAATCGGCATGCATTTGCCCGATACATTCAACCTCTACAACATTCCCGTCGGTGCGCTGGCGGCTCTGGGCGGACAAAGCATTCAATCGCTCATCAATCAGCTGATCTCTTCCGGTGGCATCAATCAGGCGGGCAGCTCGGCGCTCTCCGGCTTATTAGCGCAGCTTCAGGGGCAGGCAAACTCAATTTTCAGCCAGCCGCTGGCCACGTTCGGCGGCGGCCTCACGTTCTCAGGACTCAGCCTCGATCAGCTTTCCGCCGCTCTCTCTCTGAACGAATCATGGGCTCGCAGCCTCAGCAACGCCACGCTTCGCTCCTCGCAAGGCAGCGAAGCTACTCTCCACATAGGTGAGCGATATCCCATCCTGAACGCGTCTTACGCGCCCATCTATAACTCGCCCGCGATCGCCTCCGTGATTGGAAATCAGAGTTATACCGCGCCATTTCCCTCGATCAGTTATGAGGATCTGGGACTGAATCTGAAGTTAAAGCCGGTAGTTCACGGCAACGGCGAAGTCAGCATGACGCTTGAAATGCAGATGCGGTCACTCACCGGCCAAAGTGCAAACGGTGTGCCGGTGATCGCCAATCAGGAATACCATGGCAGCATTCGCTTACGCGATGGCGAACCCGCCGTGGTTGCCGGACAAATCACCACCAACGACGTGCGTTCCATGGCCGGAATCCCAGCAGTTGCCGATATTCCCGGCCTCAATCTCGCGCTCACCGACACTACTCGGCAGAAAGAATATGACGAGCTGCTCATCATGATCACGCCGCACATCGTGGCCAGGCGCGCGCTTAAAACTGATGAGATTTGGTTGAGTACGAATTAGCCTAGAGTGGGCTAATTGTGAAGTGTCATCCCGATCGGAGCGTTCCGTTTCCCAAGGGGAACGGAACGCGGAGTGGAGGGACGACAGCGAACGCTCTGTAGTCTACAGATTTATTTCCCCTGCTTCGCAGCGAAATCGACAAGCGCCTTCAGACTAGTTTCGGAAACGCCGCTCACGTTTCCAATCGACCGTCCATTAATGAACAGGGTTGGAGTGCCGGTCACGTTCACTTGCTTGCCCAGCGCGATCGAAGCATCCACATCGGCTTTCGTCTTGGGCGAGGCAGCGCAAGCCCCAATCTCCGGCCCTTTCAGCCCGGAATCAGTGGCAATCGCCGTCAGCTTTTCATCGGCATTTTCGGCGGTGATGTCTTGCTGCGTCTGATAAACCTTCGCAATAAATTTCCAGAAGGCATCATTCGAAGCCTTGCCCACGCAGTCGGAGTAAGCCGCCCCCTTGGCCGCCCAGTTGTGCATTTCTAGAGGAAAATTCTGAAAGACGAACCGCGCATCCGGCTCGGATGACACCAGTTTCTCAATCGTCGGCTGCGCCGCTTTGCACGCGGGGCATTGCAGATCACCAAACTCAACGATTGTCACAGAGGAATTTGTTGGCCCGCGCGATGGGCCGGTAATGCTCTTGTCCAAAATTTTGTTCGTCGCCTCGAATGGCTTCGCGCCAAACGGAATAATTTCCCCAATCACAGCATGTTGTCCGTCCGCAGTCACGTAAAACCGGCTGGTTTGCTGGCCCTGCTGGCTGGCAAGAACCACATTCACCTCAGCCAGGCCCGGAACCGGGGCCGGTTTGATGCTGGCGATCTTCCAACTCACATCAGGCTCATAGCCGAAGGTCTGTTGCATGAACGAATCGACGGTCGCTTCCGACGGAAGCACCGTGGGTGGCATCGCTGAATTCGGTTTACCCGCAGATTTCCCGGCAGCCGGCGACTGAGCCGCGGCCAAGCCGCAAGTGAGCAAACATATACAGATCAGATGGGCAGTAATGCGCATAAAATTCCTTTCAATTCAATTGAGAATCAAGGCTGGGATTATCGAACCGCTACTTCTGATCTTACTAATCTTTTTCAAACTTCGCTTTTTGCGGCGATAGGAAAACGTCGCCCATAGCCAAACGCCTTGGGAGAAATCTTGATTCCAGGAGCCGCTTGCTGCCGCTTGTACTCGGCGCGGTCCACCATGCGAATCACTCGGCGCACCACCTCGAGATCGAAGCCGCGATCCGCGGCAATTCGTTCCGCGGAGTGCGCATCTTCCACGTAATCTTCCAGCACCGCATCCAGAATCTCGTAAGGCGGCAACGAGTCGCTATCTTTTTGGTTGGGCCGCAACTCCGCAGATGGCGGCTTTTCCAGCGTCGCCTCAGGAATCACCGGACGCCGCGAATTCACATAATGGCTGAGACGGTAAACCAGAGTTTTCGGCACATCCGAAATGACTGCCAGCCCGCCCACCATGTCTCCGTAAAGTGTACAGTAGCCCACGCCGAGTTCGCTTTTATTGCCTGTCGAAAGCACGATCGCCCCAAACTTATTTGAAAGCGCCATCAACAGCGTTCCCCGCGCCCGCGACTGAATGTTTTCTTCCGTAACGTCTTCGGTAGTCCCCGCAAAAGCGTTCTGCAACGTTTTCCGGTACGCTTCATAAGCGCAATCGATTGAAAGCAGTTCAAATCGAATGTGGAGATTTTCAGCCAGAGTTCGAGCGTCTTCGATCGAACCTGAAGAAGAATATGGCCCCGGCATTCCGACGCCGATCACATTCTCCGGTCCCACGGCATCGGCGGCAATCACCGCGGTAAGCGCGGAATCGATTCCTCCACTCAAGCCGACGATGGCTTTTTTAAATCCGCATTTGCGCATGTAGTCGCGAGTGCCCAGCACCAGCGCCCCATAGACGCTGGCGACGTCGCCTTCGATTTGCTCATGCTTATCCCCAGTGAACGACGCGGAATCGAAATAGATCAAGTCTTCTTCAAACGAACGCCCCTGCGCAATAATCTCACCCTGTTCGTTTAGAACAATGCTTGAGCCGTCGAAAACCAGACTGTCGTTGCCGCCGACTTGATTGACCATTGCCACCGGGACTCTGTACTGGCAGGCGATCGAGGCCAGCATGTCGCTCCGCAGTTCGCGCTTGCCGATCCAGAAGGGCGACGCCGAAATATTCAAAACAATATTGCCGCCCGCCCGAATCAGGGCCTCAATCGGATCGACCGTATAAAGACGCTTGGGCCAGAACAGCTTATCGTTCCAGGCGTCTTCACAAATCGTCAGCGCGACCCGGTTGCCGCACAACGAAAACAAATTCTGGCTCTTCGCCGGAGCGAAGTTGCGCATCTCGTCGAACACGTCGTAGGTCGGCAACAGCATCTTCGATTGCAGGAACGCGATTTTGCCATCCTGCAGCAGCGCAGCAGAATTCATCACCAACTTGCCGGTTTCCGATTCTGCAGGAGTCACCAGGCCGCAGATCACAGAAATGCCTCGCGTAGCCGCGGCAATCTGTTCCGCCGTCTCCCGATTGCGTGCCACAAAAGATGGCCGTTCCACCAGATCGCGCGGCGGATAACCACACACCGACAATTCAGGAAAAAGAATAAGACCCGCGCCGCTCGACTCAGCGCGGTGGGAAAACTCAATGATCTTCAGAGCGTTGCCGGAGAAATCTCCGACGGTGGGGTTGATCTGCCCAAGCGCAATCTTCACATCTTTAGTGTAAAGCGCGAAGCAAAACCGGGCCAAGTTGGTTGTGAATTACGGGGCATGGGTGCATTTGTCAGGGCTACGTGGCTGCCCCCGGGGAACCTCCACTCTCTGCCGTTGATATAGCATCGGAACGATGAAGCGCATTCTTTTATCCTGGAGCAGCGGCAAGGACAGCGCGTGGGCCCTTCATGTCCTGCGGCAAAATCGAGAATATGAAATCTCCGGTCTGCTCACAACCTTCAATGAGGTAGCGAATCGTGTGGCGATGCATGCCGTCCGCCGCGAATTAGTGGAAAGGCAGGCGGATGCCGCCGGTCTTCCATTGTGGGCAGTTCCCCTCCCTTGGCCTTGTTCGAATCAGCAGTATGAATCTCTGATGGCTCAGACTTGCGCGAAAGCGATTTGCGAAAAAATCGAAGGCGTCGCCTTTGGTGATTTGTTTCTTGAAGATGTTCGCGCGTATCGCGAAAAACAACTGAAAGGCGCGGGATTGAAACCCATCTTTCCCATTTGGCAAACGCCGACTCATGAATTAGCCCGGCAGATGATTGCAGCCGGAGTAAAAGCAAAGCTGACTTGCATCGATACCACGAAACTTGATCGCTCATTTGCGGGATGTGAATTTGATGAAGCCTTGCTTTCGGCTCTTCCGGCTGATGTGGATCCTTGCGGCGAGCGGGGAGAATTTCACTCGTTTGCGTATGCCGGGCCAATGCTGAATAAAGAACTGCCTGTAACCGTTGGCGAGATGGTAGTTCATGATCAATTTGTGTTTGCCGATGTGATTGCGAAGTGACGCGAATTATTTTTTTGAATAACTCACTTGCAAAATTCTCATTGACCTGTGGTAAACTCGCCGCCAACTGTTGCTTTGCGCTGTGGAGCGCGGCAATCGTGGGGAAATCGTCCGTGTCGTCTTAAGTTTTAGGGGGACTGGGGAATGGGCCTCGCGCTTCTGGTTGTGATCTGGCTGATCACCTTTGCCAGCACCTACTTCTTCGTCGCAAAAACCTGGTGGCTGCCAACTGGCGCCTCCGCCGCTACCGGATTCATCGATGGACAATTCGCTCTGACATTCGTCCTGATGGGAATTGTCTTCGTCGCCGCACAGCTCAGTCTGGGATATTTCGCGTGGAGATACCGGGATAGACCCTCCTCGCCTCCCGCGACGTACTCGCACGGCAATGTGAAACTCGAAATCATCTGGACGGTGTTAACCACGATCCTGTTCATCGGATTGAATCTGATGGGCAGCCCAGTATGGGCAAGCCAGCGATTTGATCCTGCAGGGCCAAACGCGGTGAAGGTGGAAGTGACCGGGATGCAGTTTGCGTGGTATTTCCGTTATCCAGGTCCCGATGGAAAATACGGCACCACCAGCGTGAAGCTGATGGATCCTTCCGCAGGCGGAGAGGCCGCGGTCGGATTGAATACTTCCGATCCTGCGGCCAAAGATGATGTCGTGAGCGGAACTATGTATTTGCCGGTCGATCGACAGGTCGACCTCAGTTTGCGGTCGGTCGATGTGATTCACAGCTTCTTCGTTCCTAACCTGCGCTTCAAGCAGGATGCGGTTCCAGGACTGAACATCCACATGCATTTCACCCCGACCAGAATTGGTGAATACGAAATTGCCTGCGCCGAATTATGCGGCCTGGGACATTACAAGATGCACGGCATGGTTCACGTCGTCAGCCAGGAAGATTTTGACAAGTGGCTGGCGGCACGGGAGGCAGAGAAACAGTAATGGCGACTTTGGCTACCTCGCACGCGCACGCGGCTCCTCAAGGGTTCATTCGAAAATATATTTTCAGCCTGGATCACAAAGTTATTGGTATTCAGTATTTCTTTCTGGCGCTCACGGCCGTGTGGGTAGGAATGGCTTTATCGCTGCTGATGCGATTGCATTTGTATTGGCCAACCGCGGTGCTCCCCCTGGTCGGCGAGATCAAACCGGAAACCTATCTCAGCCTCCTCACCATGCACGGAACGATCATGGTGTTCTTTGTGCTGACGACAGCGCCGCAGGGAGGATTTGGAAATTACTTTCTGCCCATTCAGATTGGTGCGCCTGATATGGCGTTTCCGGTGCTCAACATGCTTTCGTTCTGGACAACGTTTGTGGCGTTCATCGTGATGCTGTCGGCGTTCTTTGTCACTGGAGGAGCGCCACTGCACGGATGGACTGGGTATCCACCGCTCAGCGCAATCCAGCAAGCCGGTCCGGGCGAGGGATTGGGCGCGGATTTGTGGATTACCTCCATTGCGATTTTCTGCTTGGCTTCGCTGATGGGTGCGTTAAATTTTCTGACGACCACGCTTGATATGCGCGCAAAAGGCATGACCCTGATGCGCATGCCGCTGACGTGCTGGTCATGGTTCATCACTGCGATTCTGGGTTTGCTGGCGTTTGGCGTGCTTTTGTCGGCAGGAATTCTGCTGCTGATGGACCGTAATCTGGGCACAAGTTTTTATGTTCCACTCGTGGTAGTAAATGGGCAGATCATGGGCCACAAAGGTGGATCGCCGCTATTGTGGCAGCATCTGTTCTGGTTCTTCGGCCATCCCGAAGTTTACATCGCGATTCTGCCGGGCATGGGCGTGACTTCGCAGATCCTTTCGACCTTTTCGCGCAAACCGATCTTTGGATATAAGGCCATGGTCTACGCCATGCTGGCCATTGGATTTTTGGGATTCATGGTTTGGGGCCATCACATGTTCATGAGTGGCATGAGTCCCTATTCCGCATTTGCGTTTTCGATTCTGACCATGTGCATTGGCGTCCCTTCGGCCATCAAGACCTTTAACTGGCTGGGAACCATGCTGCACGGGCGCATACGATTTCAAACGCCAATGCTGTATGCCATCGGCTTCGTTTCCCTGTTCGTCTCCGGCGGATTGAGCGGTCCATTCCTGGCGCAGCCGGTGCTCGATATTCAACTGCATGACACTTATTTCGTGGTCGGGCATTTTCATCTGATCATGGGAGTGGCCGCAATCTTTGGAATGTTTGCAGCGACGTATTACTGGGTTCCAAAGATGTTCGGCCGCATGATGAACGAATTCTGGGGCAGGGTTCATTTCTTCATCACGCTGATCGGAACTTACGCGATCTTCATGCCCATGCACTATTTGGGAATTGCGGGAGGCACGCGGCGGTATTCGCAATATACCGAAGTTGCCTATCTGCACAAGCTGATGCCGATTCACGGATTTATGACTTACGCAGCCATCATCACGATTGCGGCGCAGTTTGTTTTCGTGATCAATCTTTTCTGGAGCATCTTCAAAGGGCCGAAGGCGAGCGACAATCCGTGGGAAGCGACAACGCTGGAATGGACTACGGCGACTCCGCCTCCGCACGATAACTTTGGCGGTGTAACCCCAGTCGTGCACAACGGGCCTTATGAATATGGTGTCCCGGGTGCGGCTCGCGACTACGTGATGCAAACTGATCCGGCAACTGCTCCGGCGCATTGACGCACCTAATCAGTATGGCGACTTATACACCAAGTACTTCGATTACCGGCTTGGGCGGCGGCGGGAATGTTCCACATCCGCCGGCCGGCGGCGGTGATGATGGAAGATCTCCCGATTCAAATCTGCCCGATTACGGCGCGCGCTTGCGGCGTGCCCGGCTGGGACTGATTTGCGCGATTGCTACAGTCAGCATGGTTTTTGTTTCGCTGACTAGCGCATACGTGGTGCGGCGAGGATTACCCACATTCGACAATGCCAGCCAGGCCTATATTCGCGATTGGGGTTCAGTGCAGCTACCCTGGTTGCTGCTGGCAATTAACACAATAATCCTGCTGGTGAGTAGCGTAACCATGGAGGGCGCGCGGCGCGATATTACCCGGCGGGCTGCGCTAGCTCCGCTGAGATCGATTCCAGGCATCTCGCTGGGAGAGGAAAGAAGCTTTCCATGGCTCTCTACAACGATCGTGCTCGGATTGGGCTTTCTCGCTGGACAGTTCATGGCCTGGAACGAGCTTGAGGCGCGCGGGTTTTTCGTCAATACCAATCCGAATAGTTCCTTCGTTTACTTGTTGACGGCCGCCCATGCTGTGCATCTCGCCGGCGGAGTCGTTGCGCTGCTCTGGGCAGGGATGACCGCCTTGCGACATAAACCTATAGAAGCGCGGCGAATTGCGATTGATGTGACGGCCTGGTATTGGCACTTTATGGCCGTCTTGTGGATTTATGTTTTTGCTCTGCTGGCATTTATGAAATAAGCGGTTTTCAAATAAGCGGATTCAAACAAGTAAGGTTCTCTGCGGCAGCAGAGTTGTTGTATGCGAGATCCCTCGCAGCGCTGTTATGCGCGCTGTAAGGCATGACGCATTTAACTATGGCACGGCTCGGGCATTTCTTGGCGACAAGTTAAAGGGGGGTTGGGGATGGCTGATGTTGTTCTCGATCACGCAGCAGCCTCGCACGGAGTTGCGGGACAGTACGAAGCTCCGTTGTTTGGAGCTTATTCGAAAAAAGTCGGCATGTGGTTGTTCCTGGCCTCGGACTCGCTGACGTTCGGGGCTTTGTTGGTTGCCTTCAGCTACAACCGCATTTCGAACCCGGCTTGGCCGACCCCATTTGGCGTCGAGAGCATTACGAACGCCAGCATCATGACAGCCTGCCTGCTCTCGAGTTCGCTCACCATGGTGCTGGGTGTGTTTGCTGCGCAACGGCAGGATCGCATGTGGACGCGCAACTGGCTGCTTGCCACCATGGGATTCGGAACCGCTTTCATTGTGCTGCACGGCATGGAATGGAGCCACTTGATCCATGAAGGCATGACGCCTTTCGCCAACCCCTGGTCGCCGACGGTGCCGCAATTTGGCGGAACATTCTTCACTCTGACGGGAATGCACATGCTGCACGTCACCATTGGAGTGATTTACCTGGGCGTCATTGCATTGCGCAAGTGGTTCTTACCCATTCTGGGCGCGATCTGGCTTGCTGGATTCTTGTTGATTCCGTCGGATAATGTTTTTCATTACGGAATCAACGTGCTGCTGCTTGGAT
Source organism: uncultured Acidobacteriaceae bacterium (assembly GCA_963766625.1). Lineage (GTDB taxonomy): Bacteria > Acidobacteriota > Terriglobia > Terriglobales > Acidobacteriaceae > Sulfotelmatobacter. The sequence goes on from CAVYBF010000003.1 coordinate 100,882, forward strand.
TGATTGTGGCGGCAGTAATTCTTTTTTTGAAGCCCAAGGATTACGACGCACACGATGTCGAGGTCTCAGGCTTGTACTGGCATTTCGTTGATCTGGTTTGGATGTTTATCTTCCCGCTGGTGTATTTGATGTCGACAAAAATCTAAGTGCTGCCCTTGTGAGTTGAAGGGCAACTTGACCGCAGCGCTCAGGCGCTATGCCACCCAAAGACGAGGTTTGCATATGCACGATGTAGCGAAGCACGATGATAGCAAGGGCCAGTATTTCTGGGTTTGGGGCGCGTTGCTCTTCCTGACGGCAGTCGAGGTATGGCTGGGATATCGACAGATATTTGTGCCGCTCCGAATGTTGCAAGTGCTGCTGATGTTGTCGGTAGTGAAGTCGGCATTGATTATCGCCTACTTCATGCACCTGAAATTTGAAACTGCGCTGATGCGCTGGATGATTGTGCTTTCAGTGACGGGCTGTTTTGTAATCATGTATTTGTTTTTCTTTCCAGATGCGGGCCGAATTCTGCATCTGGGAGTGAGATAGGCTAAAAAACAATGGATTTGATCTTGAAGAGAATACGATCGTTGGTATTGGTTGCGGTGCTGGGGGGTGCGGCCATACCGGCCTTGGGGCAGGGTTGCGCGATGTGCAACGCCAATGCCAGAGGCACTCCCAAGGAAGGCCAGCAAGCCCTGAACCGCGCGGTGTTGGTACTGTTGCTCCCTCCCCTGGGATTCATGGTGTTTGGGGTTGGGCTGGCTTTCCGCTACGGAAGGCGGCGTGATCTGGAACAGGACTGACGAGTTTTCTTACGCCGCGCTTTAACCTCGGTCCCCTCTTAGGCTATTAGCATTTCTGCATCAGGACACGGCCGCGGACACGGCCGCGGTGGTCATCGTACTTATTGCGTTTTCCATCTTCTCCATCGACTCGTGAAGCGTGGCCGTTTCGCGAGCGCCGGTATGGCGCAAAACTTCCTGAGCCCAGAAGGTTTTCGCGATTTCGCCGCAGGAAACGTACACTAGCACCCCAAGGCGTCGCAGTTGGTCCTCATATTTTTTGGCGTCGCCCTCGGAAAAACCGAGTCCGACCAGCGTTCGGGCATTTCCGCACAGAGCAGGTGCTTCTCGGGCAGCCATCAGCGCGTGCAGGAACGGTTGCGACCGAATGAAGAACCCGACGGTCGGAATGACGACCGCGCCAAAAGCGGAGAGCCAGCCGATCATTCCCGCCGTTGCCACATTGTCCTCGCGGTCCGAGCTGAACAGGCTCGCCTCCCGAACCATGGAAGCGATCGGGTGGGAGGGCGAGAGCATCATGCAAATGTTTTCGTTATCGAACCCAGCTTGGTTTAAGGTGTGAATAATGTCGGCCAAAGCAACATCGTGGGAGAAGATTCCGTAAGCGGCTGCTGAAAAGACTGCCATGGCGAATGCTCCAAAAATGGCGATAATTCTGGCCCCGCTAGGGATCGGAAAAACCCAGGCTGGCGAGCGCCGATCGGAAGTTGCTAATTAGCGCGAAATTCCTTCGCACCGTTGTAGTGTGCTGGACTGACAACAGGTTACAGAGCGGTCGTTTTTCTGGCACTAGGGTAAATCATGTAGGTCTTGGATGATTTTTTTGTTTTGTTCTGAGGAAATCTGCAAGCAGAAGTCCAGTGAGCAAACGCCCCTCCTGAAAAAACTACCCTATAATAGAAGATTCGGCAGACGCCTCGGAAGCTGCTGGGTACCCTTGCTCTGACTCTTACATCGGTAATCCCAGTGCATGGGATCTCTGCCGGCCTTTTACTCCGATGTCCAATCCTACAGTGACCGAAAGCATTGTTGTTCGCGGGGCGCGCGTGCACAACCTCAAGAACATTGATTTTGAGGTTCCGCACAACACCCTCACGGTGGTCACCGGAGTCTCCGGATCCGGGAAGTCCTCACTCGCTTTCGACACCATTTATGCGGAGGGCCAACGCCGGTATGTCGAGTCGCTCTCCGCCTACGCACGGCAATTTCTGGAACGCATTGAGAAACCGGATGCGGATTCGATTGATGGAATTGCTCCCGCCGTTGCGATTCGGCAAAAGAACTCGACTCGCAATCCCAGATCGACAGTTGGAACGGCGACTGAAATCTACGATTATCTGCGCCTATTATTTGCACGCATTGGAAGGACGTACTGTGCGAGCTGCGGTAATGAAGTGAAGAAAGACACGGTGGATGAGGTTGCCGACGCGTTGTTGACGATGGGCTCGGGAACGAGGGTGCAGGTCCTGTTTCCGTTGCATGCCGGTGACCCTCCACAACCGGAAGATAAAAAATCTTCGCGCGGTCGGAAGAAGAAATCTTCATCCCTACCTGCAGCTCTGAGCGAACAGCTTAAGGCTCGCCTTTTCGAACTGCGCAAGGCCGGATTCAACCGCCTTTATCAGGCGGGACGAGTGTTTGAGTTCTCTACCCCAGAGTCGCTGTTGGATATCCGTTTCGATCAGCCAGTGTTCATGCTGGTCGACCGGCTTGCGATTTTCGCCGAAGCACGCTCGCGAATTGTGGATGCGGTAGAGACGGCTTACCGCGAATCAGGCGAGGTGATTTTTGATCTGCCGGCCCACGACGACCAGCCTGCAAGGCAATTGCGATTCGCGCAGCGCTTCGAGTGCAAGAACTGCCATCTCCGCTATGAAGAGCCGGAACCAAGACTCTTCTCTTTCAACAATCCATACGGAGCGTGCCCGCGCTGCCAGGGATTTGGCAACACAATTGATTTTGATCTTGATCTGGTAATTCCTGACAAAACGAAATCGCTGGCCGAGGGGGCGATTGATCCGTGGAATAAACCGAAATACCGACCGGTTTTCACTGACATGAAACGCTTCGCCAAGCAGATGGAAGTCCCTCTGGATGTGCCGTGGGCGGAGCTTGAACCCGAACAACAGGAACTGATTCTCGATGGGGATCAGAAATTCCTCGGAGTCCGCGGATTTTTTGAATATCTGGAGCGCAAGAAATATAAGCTGCATGTACGCGTCTTTCTGAGCCGGTATCGAGGATATTCGGTTTGTCCGGAGTGCCGCGGATCACGGCTGCGGCTGGAAGCGCGGCAGGTCAAAATTAACGGCAAGAATATTTGTGAAGTCTGCAGCATGACAGTGGAAGACGCTGCGAAGTTTTTTGCTGGAGTGCAGCTCAGCCCGGAGGAAGCCGAGATTGCCGAGCGCTTGCTCGAGGAAATTCGTGAACGACTGCAGTTTTTAAACGACGTGGGGTTGGAATACCTAACGCTGGACCGACTCTCCTCAACCCTTTCAGGAGGCGAGGCGCAGCGAATTCAGCTTGCGACTTCGCTGGGCTCTCGGCTGGTGGGAACGCTGTATGTCCTGGACGAGCCTTCGATTGGACTGCACCCGCGCGACACTCATCGTCTGATAAAAATCCTGCATGATCTGCGGGATCTGGGAAACACGATTCTGGTTGTGGAGCATGATCCCGACATTATGCGAACGGCCGACTGCATTCTCGACCTCGGCCCCGGAGCGGGAGAAAACGGCGGCAAGTTGGTTGCTGCCGGATCGTACGATGAGATTTTGCATAATCCCGCTTCCCTGACTGGGCGTTACCTTGCCGATGAATTGCGCATTCAAATCCCTCCGGTACGGCGCCAGGCGGGAACTCAGCACATCAAGATCAAGGGCGTGCGTGCTAATAATTTGAAGAATATCGATGTTTGCATTCCGCTGCGAATGCTAGTGGCCATCACGGGAGTTTCTGGTTCCGGCAAGTCGACGCTGCTGCATCAAGTGCTTTATCGGGCGCTCTGTGAAAGCAAGAAGCAGCAAGCCATTGGCGCGGCGCGCGGCCCGGCAATGTGGGAAAGTTTGGAAGGAGATCAGTTCATCGATGAAGTCGTGCTCGTCGATCAATCGCCAATTGGAAGAACTCCACGCTCGAATCCGGTGACCTATATCAAGGCGTTCGACGCGATTCGCGAGCTCTTCGCGTCACTGCCTGTGGCAAAGAAGCGTGGGTTCAGTTCCGGACATTTTTCCTTCAATATTCCGGGCGGACGATGCGAAACCTGCCAAGGTGACGGCACCGTGACCGTCGAAATGCAGTTCCTGGCTGACGTAGAACTGATCTGCGAAGAGTGCAGAGGAACGCGTTATAAGTCCCAGGTGCTCGAAGTTCGGTATCGTGGAAAGAATATCCATGAGGTGCTGAATCTTACGGTGAAAGAAGCACTGCGGTTTTTTGCAGAAGTTCCAAAGATTACCGACAAATTATCTGTGCTCGATGAAGTTGGTTTGGGATACCTTCGGTTAGGGCAATCGGCGACGACGTTGTCGGGCGGCGAGGCGCAGAGAATGAAGCTGGCCGCGCATTTGCAGCCGGCGGCGCGCGAGATCGGACGCCCCAGCGGTCAGCGGCAAAATGGGGGTCAGCACGGTCGCCGCCTGCTCTACATTTTCGACGAGCCGACGACGGGACTGCATTTTGATGACGTCAGCAAACTGCTCGCGGCATTTCGCCGGCTCATCGAGGCCGGCGGGTCGATCCTGGTGATCGAACATAATCTGGATGTGATAAAAACCGCTGACTGGGTCATCGATCTCGGGCCGGAGGGTGGAGCGCGCGGGGGGAAAATTGTCGGCGCCGGTCCGCCGGAGGCAATCGCTAAACTGCCTACTTCTTATACTGGGCAATACCTGGCGCGGGTATTGAACGGTAATCATGCTGCGCTTACCAGCAATGGAGCGGCGCGTTCGAATGGGAGCAAATAAACTTCTTGCTGGATTTTTTGTATTGGCACTGAGCGCGTGCGTTTGCGCCCAAAATTCAGCATCAAGTTCTGGACAGTCATCTTCCCAGTCCACACCGGCTTCAACCCCTTCGCCTCAATCATCCCAGTCCTCGTCGCCTCAATCCTCGTCATCACAATCAGATCAGTCTGGCGAATCTGCGTCCGATAAACGGGAATCGAGTTCTCGCCATTCAGGTCATCACGTGCGGGTTCCAATCGAAAGTGAGGACACGCAGCCTCCTGACTTGAGAGAGGCCGAGTCGGCGATTGACAAAAAAGACTATGCCACGGCAGAAATTCTTCTTCGTAAGCTGGTCGAGCGCGACCCTTCCAGCTATGTGGGATGGTTCGATCTGGGCTTCGTCGAAAATGCTCTGGGCAAAGTTGACGATTCAATCGCTGCCTATCGCAAATCGGTTGCGGCCAAGCCCGATGTCTTTGAATCGAACCTGAATCTCGGCTTGCAACTGGCCAAAACAGGGCAGCCTGACGCGGAAACGTTTCTGCGTGCTGCGACTGATCTGAAACCAACAAGTCATGCTGGGGAGGGTCTGTATCGGGCTTGGCTGGCGCTGGGACGGACGACCGAAAAATCGAATCCGGAAGAAGCTATGAAAGCCTACCGTCAAGCAGCATCCATTCAACCCAAAGAGGCGGAACCGCATCTCTCTATCGGACAGATTTTCGAACGCGGAAATAAGTTCGCCGAGGCTGAATCCGAATACAAAGAGGCATTGGCATTAGATCCGCGTTCTGCGGATGCGCTAGTCGGACTGGCGAATATTTATATGCGGGGTCGGCGCTATCCCGAGGCGGAAGGGTACCTCCGCAAATTGCTGTTGGACGAGCCGAACTCGGCTGTGGTTCACATTCAGTTGGGAAGAGTGCTGGCAGCCGAGACAAAAACAGATGCTGCGATTGCACAGTTGCAGGCGGGGTTAAAATTAGCCCCGGCGGATGAGGACGCGGAGCTCGAAGTCGCGGAGTTGTATGTCAGCGCCGGTAAAGGCGATCTGGCCGAATCCACCTACCGGATGTTGATCCAGGCTCATCCGGAGGATGCCGAGTTCCATCGCCGGCTGGGAGAGACCTTGCTGATTGAGAAGAAATTTCCCGAAGCGCAGCAGGAGTTCGCGACCGCCGTAAAGCTAAATCCTGATCTGGGAGAAGCTTACGGTGGGCTGGCGTTTGCGGCAGGCGAAAATAAAGATTACGCGCTTGCCTTACGTGCGCTGGACGCGCGGTCCAAGCTTCTTCCCGACGTGCCAATTGTTTATTTTTTGCGGGCATCGGCGTACGATCACCTGCGTGATTTTAAGAAGGCCGCTACTAACTATAGGCTCTTCCTCAACACCGCCCAGGGGAAGTATCCTGATCAGGAGTGGCAGGCAAAACACCGGCTGATTACCATCGAGCCGAAAAGATAACGGTCCGAAAAGATAGAAAGAAGCGTGCCGTATGAAACGCTCTCGAACGTTATGGATTGCTGTTGCGGGTTTGGTTTTAGTGGTGCTTGCTGCGCCGTGGGTCGCGCTGGGCCATCAAGAGCCTACCATCGCAGAGTTAAAAGGCCGGCTCTCCAACACCGTGATGCGCGACCGGCCGGCTTTGTGCATTGAAATATGTGAGCGGCAGCTGGAGGCCGCTGACAAGTTATATAACGAGGGCGCAACCATGGCGGCGCAACAGGCTCTGGCCGACGTTGTTTCCTTCGCCGGCATGGCGCGCGAATATGCCATCGAATCGCATAAGCACGAAAAGCAGAGTGAGATCGCGCTCCGAAAGGCGGCTCGCAAGCTTTCCGAGCTGAAGCACGCTATTTCGCGGGAAGATCAAGCGGCGGTGCAAAACGCAATTGATCGGCTGCAGCACTTTCGCGATGACCTGTTATATGCAATGTTTCCCAAGGTCGGTGCCAAATGAGCCTGCGGCTGGCTCGAGCAGTGGTTTTCGTTGGCTTTTTATCGCTGACGTTTGCACCGCTTTGGGCGCAGCCACAGCGGGATCCCTTCACGCCATCTGAAGTCGACCAGATTCGCGACGTAAGTTGGGAACCGCAGCAGCGCCTGTCTCTTTACGTGAAGTTTGCGCGAGAACGCCTCGTCGCCATGGAGCAGATGCGGAACGATCCGAAGATGAAGAACCGCGCCCAGCAGACGCATGACAAGCTAGACGACTTTGCCGCCATCTACGACGAGTTGAATGACAATATCGATACCTACGTCGATCGCAGGAACGATATTCGCAAGCCGTTGAAGATGATCATCGATGCCGATAGCGAGTTCCAGGCCAAGCTGCTGGCTCTGAGACAAGCGGCAAACGTTCCGCCGGACGAAGCGAAGCAATATGAATTCGTTCTCAGCAACACGCTCGACACATTGAAAAATTCGGCCGAGGATCACCGCACTCTGCTCGAGGAACAGCAAGACGCGGCCAAGCACAAGAAGTTTGAGAAAGCTTCGGTCGGAAAGACGGAATAGCAGTCCCCTATTCTGCGAAAAAACCGGCGATGGCGTCTTCACATACCCAACTATCGAGTCATCGCGCCGTGCTAATCTAGCCTCACTGTGCGCGAGGGGCTTCTCGAAATCTTCGATGATGAACACCGGCAGTTGCGGCCACACGTTCCGCGGCCGGAATTGAAGGTAGAATTCTTCGCGTTCGCGAACGTCAACAATACCATTCGATTGAGGGGAGGACGGCTGCTGGTGCGGCTTTCCGATCTGTTAGAAGGCGCACCGGAGCGAGTAGTTCGCGCGATCGCGCACATTTTGCTGGCCAAGATGTACCGTAAGCCAATCGATCGCGGACAGGCGGCGAGGTATCGAAAATATGTGGGCAGCCGTGAGGTTGTGAACAAGGCGCATCTGGTGCGGCAGATGCGCGGACGCAAGCGGCTGCATTCGCCGCAAGGACGCGTGTACGATCTCGATCTTATCTTTGAAGATTTGAACCGACGCTTTTTTTACGGGTTAATGGGGCGTCCGCAAATGAGCTGGAGCCCGAGCAAGACGCGACGCATACTTGGCCATTACGATCCGGCACACAACGCAATTGTCATCAGCCGCATTTTCGATCAGCCTTCGATTCCCCGCTACGCCGTGGAATATATCGTTTACCACGAGATGCTGCATTTGAAGCACCCGGTGCGGCTGCGCGGCAGCCGGCGGTCCGTGCACTCAGCGGAGTTTCAGGCGGAAGAGAAACTGTTTCCTCAGGTGGAGCGAGCAGAGGCGTTTTTGAAGAGCTTGTGAAGAAGGTTGCTATGAAGCTGTCGCGTAGGCATCACCGTCGGTAATTGTTGCGAGTTTCTACCAGGCCCTGAACCGTTCCACCTGCGCGAGATCGTGCCGGTTCTGATCAAGGGACGACTGAATCGCCGCTTTCAGCCTCTCTTCGTCATCATCGTGGAGCCGGACGAATTTGAAGGGTTGCAGGCTCCAGGAGAGCGGACTCAACATTTGGGCTGCACCGAGCACCGATCCATTGCGGGTGAGAAACATCACTCTCACATGCGACCCTACATGCAAGGGTTTCGGCACATTGAGCAGACCTCCCGTGACGGAGATGACCTGCAATTTGCCAAGCACGCGAGAGCCATTTTGGCAGCGGAGGACAGCGGGTGTGGTTTCTGCGAAGCAGGTGCGCGGGGCGCGCCTGCCTGGCGGCTGTGGGGAAGTGTACGGCATGCCAGTTAATGGAGTATGCGACTCAATTCGGAAAAATGGGAGGTTACGGAAGGCATGGACCTAGCTGGAACAATCTCGAAATCGTGGACGGAAGATTCCCACCCAAGCGAAATCGGCTTGGGTGGGTAAGCCTATCAAATCGAACCGCTTCTAAAGAACTGCAGGCAACTGCTTAATGAACCTGCGCAGTCTCCTTGGCGTTCTGCACCGCGTTCACGAAGGCGCGGGCCTCTGCGTTTTGACTATGCACTTCGCCCTTTAGAATTTCGCTGAAGGGGACATCTTTGCCGTAAAGTTCACGCGTCTTCTTTGTGTCCTGTTGAATTTCGGCTCCGTTCAGCGAAGCGCCAATGAAAGCGCCTTTGCTGCTCGAATAGGTGAGAATGCCAGCTTTGTAGCCGGCATCGGCAGATGCCGAGCGTCCTACCGGACCTGCGGCAGCCGAGACGTCCGCACCAAGTTTGATGTGACCTTTCATCAAGTCATTCATGCCTTCGTCATTCATAATGAACATCATAAGATCGGTGCTCTTGCCGCCGATCTGCGGACCCCAGCTCACGCCCGAAACGGCAAACGGTGCGGGAGCACTCCAACTGCCGTCGGGAGTGCGGCAGGTTGCCACGCCGTCTCCATGTTCGCCGCCCACCACAAACGCTCCCTTGATGAGTTTAGGGATCACGGCCACGCACTTTGCTTTCTCCAGCACATCGTTCGGGACGCCTTTGTCCGGCGCCGTGGAACTCATGTGTTCGACTGTCTCGGTTGCCCGCTGTAGTTCCGTATCTGCGGAGTTATTGTCATCGTTCGATGGAGCTGCGGCCCAAGCCAAAGTTCCCAGACATAGCGATAGCACGCCTACTGTGATTCTGTATTTCATGCGCTCTCCTCCCAGGGAAAGTTAGGTGCGGTTTTGGGGGCTGCGGTTTTTAACAAGTATGGGGATTCCCTCAATCGAATGGGGATCTCAATGGCGCGCCGGGCCGTCCTACAGTGCAGACCTGAGAAGAGGCTTTCGCTGGGTCTGTGACCCATTCAATCCTTCCCTTTCCCCATGTGATGCAGATCACGTACGTTCGTGATCGTGCGAATTGACTGCCCTTCCCCGCCAGCTTATCCTTAGAAGTTGAAATTGAAATTCATTTTCAAAATGGCAGGACTTCATACATGTTAGAAGCATTCATCATCACGCTGCGCGAAGGGGTTGAGGCCGCCCTTATCGTGGGGATCACGCTGGCTTATCTGGCTAAAATTGTACGAAATGATCTGCGCAAGGCGGTCTACGCCGCACTAGGAGCGGCATTCGTGGGCAGCATCGGCATGGCCATCGTCATTTCCCGTTTGAGCTGGAATGAAGATGTCTTTGAAGGCTGGGTCATGCTGGGGGCTGCGTTCTTCGTCATTACCATGGTGATTTTCATGATGAAGACGGGCCGCAAAATGAAGGGCGATATCGAGGGGAAGGTTGGCTTGCTCGCCAGTGGTGGTGCGGGCAAAAACACGTGGGTTGGCTTGTTCTTTTTCATATTTCTCATGGTATTGCGCGAGGGCGCGGAAACCGTGTTGATGCTGGCAGGCGTCACGCTGAACTCAACCGAGCTGATGAGCTTTCTGGGCACGCTGCTGGGCGTAATGGCGGCGATTGCCTTTGGTGTGATGTTCGTGAAAGGTACGGTGAGAATCAACCTGCAGAAGTTTTTCAAGGTAACCACGGCGATTCTCTTTCTGGTGGCGGCCCAATTGGTTGTGGCCGGCTTGCATGAGCTTTCCGAGGCGGGCGTGATTCCTTCGTCGAAGACGGAAATGTCGATTGTGGGGCCGATCGTCAGTAATGAATGGTTCTTCTTTGTGACGATTATCGCGCTGGCGGCCTTGATGATTTTGTTTGATGCCAAACGGCGCCAGCCAGTCACTGAATTTGCATCGCCGGCGGAGCGGCGCAAGGCCGTGTGGTCGGCACGCAAAGAACGGCTGTGGATGGCCTCGGTTTACGTATTTTCTTTTATCTTCATTTCGATGGTTACCGCGGAGTTCGTTTACGCAAAGAGCGCGAGCGCGCTCTCTCCCGCAGCCGAGGTGACGTTCACGAATGGGCAAGTGACAATTCCGCTAGCCAAAGTGTCGGATGGAGATTTACACCGGTTTCAGGCGAAGGAGAACGGAGTGGAGGTTCGCTTCTTCCTTTATCAAAAGCCTGATGGAAAGATTGCGACGGTGTTCGATGCCTGCGAAATTTGTGGTGCGGTGGGATTTTATAAATCAGGCAACGGAGTGGTCTGCAAGAATTGCGCCGCGCCGATTAATCCGCAGTCGGTGGGCACACCCGGCGGTTGTAATCCGATTCCACTGAAGTCGACGCAGACGGCTGATTCGATCATTATCCAGGAGGCGAACGTTGCGGCCGGAAGCCGACCGTTCGAGAAGCCCTAGAGATGTTCGCGCGGCTCGTATACGAATCCTTCCGCAGGCAGAAGCGGCGCAAGTTGCTGGCGGGCGCGGCCATTACCCTTGGTGTCACGGTTGCGACCGCGATGATTGCGGTGGCTACCGACATTGGCGACAAGATCAATCGTGAACTGCGCACCATTGGCGCGAATATTCTGGTCACCCCCCAAGAAGACACATTGGACGTTGAGATTGGCGGGGTGAACTTGAAGCCGCCGAGCGACGGCGCTTTTTTAAACGAAACTGATCTGCCGAAGATCAAAGGGACATTCTGGCACAACAACATTACGGGATTTGCTCCCATGCTGCCGGTGAACGTCACCCTGCAACGCGATTGGACAACGGAAAATCTCACCCTGCTGGGAACCTACTTCTCGAAGCAACTTTCCTACGGAAAAGAAGAATTCACGACCGGCGTGCGGAGTACGCATCCGTGGTGGAAAGTAACGGGGGGCTGGCCGTCGGATAGTTCGAGTGACGTTTTGCTCGGCGAGCGGCTGGCAACGCGGCTTTCGGTTAAACCCGGCGATACGCTTTCAGTCTCCGGGCGCGAGTTGCGCGTGAGCGGGATTCTTTCAACTGGCGCCGCCGAAGAAGATCAGATTGTTGCTCCCTTAGCTTTGGCCCAGGAGATTCTCGGTAAACCTGGGGCGGTGCGGCGGGTTTTCGTCAGCGCGCTGACCAAACCGGAAGACGAGTTGGGACGCCGCGATCCCAAAAGCATGTCAGGAGCTGTTTATGATCGCTGGTATTGCTCGCCTTATCCGGCGTCGATTGCGTATCAGTTGCAGGAGGCGATTCCGCATTCCCATGCGGAGCAGATTCGTCAAGTTTCGCAGAATGAAGGCGCGGTGCTGACCCGCATCGAAGGACTGATCTTTTTAGTTACATTGGCCGCGCTGTTCGCCTCGGCGCTGGCGGTTTCGGCAGCCATGGCCACAGCGATTTTCGAGCGCCGCGCAGAAGTGGGATTGATGAAAGCTCTGGGCGCGGGGAAGGTTGCGGTTGCCTCGGTGTTTTTTGCTGAAGCGACTTTGCTGGCTTTAATCGGTGGATTTATTGGATTTGCTGCCGGGGCCTTGTTGGCACAGCAAATTGGGCGATCGATTTTCAATTCGCAGATCTCGATTGCACCGGTGCTTTTTCCGGTGATCCTGGCGATTGGAGTGATCGTGACCTTTGCCGGCAGCGCAGCGGCAATTCGCAAAGCCGTGGCAATGGACCCCGTATTTGCGCTGCGGGGTGAGGCATGAACACTCGCCTGAACTCTGCTCCGGATCGCGACATTGCGCAATCATCCAAGAACCTGGCGGACGCTCGCGCGCAGGTTCCGCATACCTCGATGTTTGTGCACATGCTGGTGCGGGCGGCGGTGCTGCGGCGAGGACGTGCGGTGTCCGCTTTGTTCGCGATGGTCGTAGCGGCCGCGGTCGCCACGGCGATGTTGAACCTTTATGTTGATGTACAGGCGAAGCTGCGGCGCGAATTCAGAAACTACGGCGCTAACCTTATTGTGGTTGGTAAAAACGGCGCTTCCCTTCCCGCCGATACGCCGGCGCGCGTGGAATCTGTTCTCGGCGGCCGTGGCATCGCTGTGCCGTTTGCAATGGTGGTGGCGAAGACAAGCGATGGTCAGCCAATTGTTGTTGCAGGCGCGGATTTTGCCAAGATTCGACAACTCGACAAATGGTGGTCGGTAAGCTCCTGGCCGGCGGGAGCCGATCAGGCATTGGTGGGCATCCGGGCAATGCGGGTTGTCTCACCCCAGCATCAGCCGTTCGATCTGAGTTTTCAAGGACACACCATTCACGTCATTCTTGCGGGAACTGTGCAGACTGGAGCCGCGGAAGACAGCCGCATCTATCTTTCTTTAACGGATTTTGTTGCCTGGACGGGAGTACAGCCTTCAACCATCGAAGTTGCGGCTAGCGGATCGCCGCAAGAAGTCGATGCCATCATGCACCAGCTTGTGCAGTCGATTCCGGCAGCCGATGTGCGTCCGGTGCGTCAAATTATGGAGGGCGAGGCGCGAGTTTTGGGCAAAACGCGAGCCACTCTGCTGGCTTCCGCGGCTCTGATTATTTTGACCGCGGCATTGTGCGTGCTATCGACTCTTATGGGATGGGTGTTCGATCGCCGCCGAGATTTTGCGATCATGAAGGCGCTTGGCGCATCAGATCGTTTGCTGAACGGATTTTTTGCTGCGGAAGCTGCAGTTTTAGGAGCAATGGGAGCATTGATTGGATTCGTCCTGGGCATCGCCCTCGCGGCCTGGATTGGACGCGCTAATTTTCATGCTCCGGTTGTACCGCGCTTCAGCGTGCTCCCGTTTATTCTAGTCGGCAGCATGATCGTAACGTTGCTTTCGGCGATCCTGCCAATTTCTCTGTTGCGGCGCGTGCAGCCGGCGGTGATCTTGAGGGGCGAGTGAAATGATTCAGATCAACGATGTCACCAAACTCTACCCGGCGAAAGCTGCCGGGAATGGAAGCGCAAACGGAAACGGCGCGATTCATGCGCTGGATCACATCTCCCTGCACGTCACCAAGGGAGAGTGGCTTTCCATCATGGGGCCATCGGGCTCAGGGAAATCGACGTTAGTAAATTTGATTGGCTGTTTGGATCGGCCGACCTCAGGCGAGATTTGGCTCGATGGTCAGAATGTGGCTGGAATTTCTCCAGCCGAATTGAACCGCGTGCGCGCGGAAAAGATCGGATTCATCTTTCAGCAGTTTCATTTGATTCCATTTCTCACTGCGGTCGAAAACGTAATGCTGGCGCAATATTTTCACAGCATGACCGATGAGAAAGAAGCCATTGAAGCATTAACCCGAGTGGGATTAGGCGATCGTGCGCATCACTTACCTTCGCAACTTTCCGGTGGCGAACAGCAGCGGGTTTGTATCGCGCGGGCGCTGATTAATGATCCCAAGATTATTTTGGCGGATGAACCAACCGGCAATCTTGACGGGCAGAACGAAGAAATTGTGTTGCGACTGCTGCGTGAGTTCCACCAGCAGGGACGAACGATCGTAATGGTCACGCACGATCCGGTTGTCGCACGGCTGGCCGACCGGCGGATTGAGTTTCATCATGGCAAAATTGCCTCGCAGGAAGTGTTCGCCATGGCCGATGATGAGCAGTTTGATGAGGTACTGGAAGAGCTATGGGTTCTGGCCGAGCACGGCGAGATTGCCGAAGTTGAACGCATGGAAGTACACGGCGCTCTGCCGGTAAGCCTGGCGATCGAAAAAATGATGCAGATGGGGCTGGTAATTTCTGCGCCGCATCCGCCGGAGGCGCACGATCACAAGCCCTTTGTGAATCCCTGCCATGATGCCTTGAAGCCGATGAGCGCATCAACGGGTGACGGGACCCTGATTGTGGAACTCACCCCTCGGGGACGGGAGCGCGCGGGTAGCATTATCCGAAGGCATCGGTTAGCTGAGCGGCTGTTTACCGACAGCCTAGCGATGGACAGTGAAACAGAAATCGAGCAGCAGGCGTGCAAGTTCGAGCACATTCTTTCGCCTGAGGCTACCGATAAGATCTGCGCGTTTCTCGAACATCCCCGCACCTGCCCGCACGGAGCACCCATTCCGCCGGGCGCGTGCTGCGGGACCAGTACTGAGTTCGCTGGTATGCCTGTTTTCAGCTCCGTCAATCCAAAGCTTCCATAGGCTCCCATTCTCGCTGATTTCAATTCCACATCGCGCAACGCAAATTCTTGCGTTAATCTTGATCAACTATGAGCGGCCGTCGTCCAACTATCGGGGTGTTTGATTCCGGATTCGGCGGCCTTACCGTTCTTAAAGCTTTACTTGAAGTCATTCCTGGCGCTGACTACTTATATTTTGGCGATACCGCTCGACTTCCCTATGGATCGAAGTCCGTGCAAACCGTGGGCCGCTACGCAGTCGAGGCTGCGCATTTTCTGGAAGCCCACCGGGCAGAGCTATTGGTGATCGCCTGCAACACGGCCACTGCTCTGGCTCTGAATCAGATAATCGCCTCGGCTCACGTCCCCGTGGTGGGCGTGGTTGCGCCTGGCGCAGAAGCAGCCGCCTCGGTCAGCAAGACTGGGAAAGTCGTCGTCATCGGTACCGAGGCCACGGTTTGCAGCCACGCCTATCGGAAAGCCCTGGAGACGCTGGGCGTGCACGCGAGAGAGAAGGCCTGCCCTTTGCTGGTGCCGTTAGTGGAAGAGGGATGGGTTGAGCATCCAGTGACCGAAGAGGTTGCCCGGATTTATTTGAGCGAAGCATTTGCGAACGGATTTCACGACGCCGACACACTTGTGCTGGGATGCACGCACTATCCCCTGCTCAAGCCTTTGCTGAGGCGCGTATCATCGCCACACGTTAGCATTGTGGACTCCGCCGAATCCACGGCGCGCACGGTTGCGGAACGGTTGGGCAATGTCTTGCCGCCAGTTGTGAGCGAAGAACGGCGCGCTATACCGCGACTTAAGTTCTTCGTGACCGATTCAGTAGACAAATTCCAGCGGCTCGGGCAGAGGTTCCTCGGACAGCCCCTCCAGAATATTGAGCACGTGGATTTGAAAGAATAAGGATCTCAAGCGGCAAGCTATTCGCTATGCGCGACCGGCTACTGCACCCGTTGCAAGCGGGCGATGAGTTTCTGCGCAAGATTGTCCTCTGACTCCGACCAGAGCAATCGCGAATTGGCACCGCTGTGTTTCTCTACCTTGCTCGAGAACTCCACCAGCTTGGCAACATTGTCCCGAATCTTGGCCTGAGTCTGTTCGTTCATAGAGGTTTCCGGCTGGAGAAAATGCGCATCCGAACCGAAATCGACCTCAATGTGTCCAGTTTGCTCGTAAGCTTTTTCATCGAATTGGTCGCCCTGCACAATGAATCTCACGGGCGCGGGCGCGAGCGCCCAATTTCCGGTGGACTGGTCCGGAGTCCACAAATCCCAGTAAGCTTCGAACACGTAGGCATAATCGTCATGGATCAGCTCAGCCGCAATTAGCGTTGCCTGGCCTGGATCGATGCCACCGGGGAATCGCTTCTCCAAGACTGTGGCTTCATTCCACGAAACCGGATGCAGCGCCAGGTAAGTGATCCCCGGACGCTGCGCAGAGAAAGGAAACTGCTGCAACACCGAATAGGCATGCGGGAGCATCTCGGGCCCGGAGAAATCAGAAAACCACAGACTGAGATAGAGTGGATCGGACATGAGAACCTCCATCGATCATCCAGTTTCTATTCCCCGCCCTGTTTATTCTAAATCGTTGTGAAAACTACTGGAAAAGAAAAGAGAAGCGGGCCGTGAGGACCGTCAAGTAAGCATAGGAGAAGCTTCGCTGCAATGAAAACAAGGAGACACAAAAAGAGCGCCGGCAGATTGGGCGACATTGATCCGGACGCGATGGAAAATGGCCGACCAACGGGGTGCAGGCTTTTGACAGCGCACGGCAGGGTTGTTACGATTCAAATGTCCGCGAACAGACCCATCACATCCGTCCCCGTCGTCTAGCCCGGCCTAGGACATCGCCCTTTCACGGCGGTAACACGGGTTCAAATCCCGTCGGGGACGCCAACTTTATCAACTAGTTGCAAATCCCCTCCAGAATTTTGTAGGTCCGTTACGGTCCGATAAGCCTCGGTGCTTGGTTTTTCTTCGTTCTTGTCGAGCAGCAGGCTCACAACCCGGCTCTGCGCGTCGCGCTTCGACTGCGTGATCGCTTGCGCGTAGATGTTCAACGTGACCGAGATGTTCGCGTGCCGCATGAGCTCTTGCACAACTTTCACGTCCTCGCCGTTGCCTTTGAGGAGCGTCGCGTATGTGTGCCGGAACGTATGCCAACCAAAGTGGCCTACGATTCCGACCTCTTTCGCCGCCGGTTCCAAGTGCGCCTTGTACAGCGAGCCTGGCCAGTACGGCAGTTTCCCTCCACTGTGAGGGCTAGCAAAAACCCAGTCCTCGTCGGTAGGGTAGGGACTTTGCAGCCGCCAGTCCCACAGGACCTTGGCCAATCGCAAATCGAGTGGAACCGGTTTGCGGGAGGCTTCCGTTTTGCAGTCGCCAACGTGCTGCATGACGATCGAGCGAACGACATGGACCACCATCTTCTGAAGATCGATGTCGCTCCACTTGAGACCGAGCAACTCGCCGACTCGAAGGCCCGTGAACACGGCGACGAAAACCATCGTCCGTGTAGGCTCCTTCAAGATGCGGAGGAGTGCCGCGACCTGCTCGATTGAAAGCACGATAGGAATCCTTGTGCGTTTGGCGCTTTGACGAACCATACGAATTGGATTCACATCGAGCCATTCCCATCTGACAGCGTGATTAAAGACCGCACTCATGATGTTTCGAGCCTTCGCCTTGCTTCCGTTTGCATACTGCAGCGAACGGAGCCACTGCTCTACCGCGACTGCCTTTACGTCGGTGACGCGATAGCTTCCCCAGCGAGGCAGAATCCACTTGTTGAAGTAGCCCTCGTAGGTGACCTGCGTCTTCCGAGTTTTGCTGCAATTCGGGCCCAGCTCTTTTTCCCGATAATGTTCGATCAGTGTCTGAACGCTGATCGGGGTCAAGCTAGTGCGCGGATTCTCAGCGTTGATGTCTGCCCGAAGCGCGGCGACAGCTTTTTGAGCCGCCGTCTCGTTCGGATATTGTTCGAGCGACCCAACCATCAGATTGCGTCGTCTTCGGCTGCCATCCGACTGGAGTTCATACCATCGATACTCCCAAGTCTTCTTGCCGCCAGAGCGATCAACAAGTTGAAGGCTGCCTTGCTGAAATCTCGTCCGTCTCATCACGGTCCTCCGTGGTTAGGGACGGTACGGATAGCTGCCTAACTTTAACCTCAAGTCGACCCACGCGTCGAGATCGGATGTACGAAAGCGCCACAATTTTCCGATTCGCATCGCGCGGATCTCGCCCTTGCGAGCGAGACGCTGAAGTGTCTTCGGATGAATTTGCAGTAGCTCTGCCGCTTGATGTGAATCAAGGAATCTTTCGAAATGAGGAACAGGCTGGGTGACTGGTGTTGCTTGATGCATCTCGCTCATATCAACCCCACAAAATGCAGAGTCGAGACGTGGCTGGAATCAAAGACTCGTTTGGAAACCGAATTCTCCGTTCGGCTCCATTCGGTGGACTTCGAGATCCTTCACTACTCGGCTGGTGTTAGTCATCGCGTCTAGAACAGACGAGAACATACTTCGTATAGAAACTGTATAGCACGCAATTGTTGCTCGCGATTCAAGAATCTTTTTTCTTTTCGCCGCGAAAAAGCATTTAAGACATTTGAAGGCATTTAAGGCGCTGTAGGCACTGTAGGCGCGCTAAATCACTGGAAGTTCCTGATAGGTGCGATAGCTACCTATAAGTGCTTTTAGGTTACTCGCAGAGACAGACGCATACATCTGAGCGACTGATACCCGTCGGCAGACACTCCTGTGATCACGCGAGATTTGCCTTCTATCTATAAAAGGAACCTGCAGAAGGGAAAAGTATCGAAAATATTTTCGACCAATTCCTGTGCCGCGTGGAATCTTCCCGAAAAATGCGAATACATCACAACAACCACGTTCCTGTTACCCCACCAGTGTCAGCGTGGCCGGAAAGCGGCTCGCGTCAAGGCTCTTCGACCGGTATGCGGCGCACAGGGCGCGGCCTTGACACAAGCCTTTCTTTTCGGCGGTTTCTCCGCTATGTGGGGAATGAAGAGGTGTGAAAACCCGTCCTCACAGGCCAAGGCTATGACCGATGTCTTGCTCAATTCCGTGGTCTGCGGTTCTTCCGGAGTCGTGCGTCGGTGCTGGAGTCGAGTGGTGCTCTCCGATGTGAGTTTCATGATTCCCAGCGAAACCAAACCCGCGGCTCATCTCCGGTGCTTTGTCCAAGCCGTGCTCATGCTGTTGTTTTCTGACCAACTCGATTGCAGACTGCCGCGCTGTGGACACACCGACCGACTCTCGAAGTAGTTCGCGGTCGCTGGTCACGACAGCTATCTTGCTGCGCCCACGGCTAGCAGCAACATAGAACAGTTCTTTCTTCATGGCATCCGCAGAGATGATGACATTGTCCACGGTCTTGCCTTGGCTGCGATGGGCTGTGATGGCATAGCCGTGTGTGAACTCACGATAATTGGCCGGGATCGTTCTGCCATTTTCCAGACGAATCGCAGCCTCATCCACAGATTTCACCTTCACCAACTCTCCGTTCGTGGCGCGAAAATCAGGATCTCGACGGTTTGCGGTAAGCATTAAGCTGTCGCCGGAGGCAACTTCGATGGGTCGGCGTTCGTACACCGAGAAAGCGCGTACTCTTTCTGGTGAGATCGTGACTTCCTCCCCAGATTCTTTGCGAGCGACCAGAGATTCAGGTCCTACCCGAACAACTTCGAGCGACTCGTGGCGGTTTGCCAGGTTGGTGTTTCGGTTGAATTGAAGCACGAGTCCTTCTTGATAGTTGGAAATGTCCTGCTTTTGCGCTGCCGTCCACTGAAGGGGAACGTACGTATCGAAGTGGCGGCCCGTGCCCAGTTCACCATGTTCCTTTCGATCTTGACGAACTGCTTCGTTAATGTGCGCAATCTCTTCGTGCGTGCCCGCCACCACGAGCGTGTCCTGTCCTTTCATTCGGAACTCACGGTGCATTTCTGCGACCGCCTGGCTTCGATCAAATATGTGCACTTCGCGTATGGCTCCCAGTTCTTCCAGTTTGCCGAAACCCTCCTCTGGAGAACTACGCATGATCTTGATTGCTTCTCGATAGTCGGGGTTGGTTTGGCGCTGCACGCCAGTCAGCGAAATACTTTTCAGGCCCGATTCCGTTTCCAGAATGCGCAAGGCATCGGAGGCCTCAACGCTGCGAATCTGCCGAGTGTCTCCAGAGAAGATGATTCTCGCACCGTGATCTTCCGCTAAACGCATCAGGCCCTGCATCTGCTTGCCAGAAACCATGCCAGCTTCGTCAACGATCAGAACTTTCGCACCCAGGGTGCGCTGCGCCTCATGATCTTCCAGCAAACGAGATACGGTCATCGCGTCACGAAAGCCAACTTTCTGCAATTCGTCAACGGCGCTGCGAGTTGGAGCGACGGCAACAACTTGTGTTCCGTTTTCCCTTAACCCACGGTCAATTTCTCGCAGCGTTGCAGTTTTGCCGGTTCCTGCCGCGCCTCGAACGTTGATGGCCAGGTCGGTAGAATCGAGGACCATCTCGACTGCCCGTCTCTGCTCATGTCGGAGTTGGGGCGCCGGTTCAAAGTGCCTGCTGTTGCCGAGTCGGTCGTATCGATCCATTCCGCGGTTGACGACTGCCACCATATCGCGTTCGCGGAGGAGACTCGCATGCGTCGCGATCTCATCACCGGCACCAACTAGATTTCCACCCGTGCGTTCTCGAGAAAGGACGCCCTGGAGGGCCGGCAATTCCACCCGCCCACGACCATGGCGGAGTGCCTCAGTTAGAACCTCGTGCTCTTTGGCGACTGACAATCGTTCGAAGACGTGTTCCTGTGCGTACCCGAGTGACGCGTCAGCCACGCGATGATCGAGTTGAAGTGCCGAGCTCTGTTTGAGCGCTTCTTCACGTAGGCTACCAAGCACGTTTCGCTGGTCCGGAGTTAGTCTTTCCAATTGGCGACAACGAACCTGCTCGGTCGAAATCTCTTGTAATTTGTCTGCCCGCGTCTCGCGGATGAGGACCGCGACTTCATTATCAGTTGGAGCACGCCCACGCTTTTGTGTGAATTCCTGAATCGCGGCGTCTCGCTGGGCACTTCGCCTACTGTAGTTGTCGAGGATCTCCCGGGACACACCGGTGATCTCGAACCCCTTATCTTTACCGGCAACGTCGCGACGGTTTTCAATTTCATAACCTAAGGCGCGTACTTCGCGAGACAACGCATTCCGATAGACCTCGGTGAGATAGCTACGGCGCTCATACAGGCCAGAGGCTTGGAGTGCTTTCCATCGTGCCTCTGTCCCATCGTACGTAAGGTTCGCAGCCACCGCATGGGTGTGCAGCTGCGGGTCGAGTTCCCGGCTTGTGTCATGCGTGTAGGCAGCCACGACCCAATTTCCGGTCGTTCGATTTTCGTTAAGGCCAGCCAGGCGAACCCGAGTCGCAGAGTATTTCTGCGCCTCCTGCAGGGTTTCGCGAACCGCAGTCTCGTGCGCGGCAATCAACCTCTCGTCACCGCCTACAATTGCCATGACAGAGACTGACTTCGGTGCTGAGAAAGTCATGTCATAGAGAGACCGCGCCTTGCTTTGCTCCGCTCCATCAGCGGAAATGCGATCGGAGCCTTGGCGCTGCCGGAGAAATTCGCCAGTTTCCGGATCGAGGCCTTGTCGAAGCGATTCGAAATCTTCGGACGAGACCCTTCCTGATAGGCCTAGCAGTTCAGCACCCCGACCATGCCACTGGCCTTCGACGGTACGCTTTTGATCGTAGTAGTCGCTCTGTCGGAGATGTCTCTGGGCGTATCCCTCCCCGCCGGCCATTGCGCGAATCGTGAGCACAGCCCGACGCTAGCTCTGTTCGAAATTCGAGATCAACTTATCAATTATGGAGGGACACACGCTCGATCCGGCCCGCGCGCCCCGGGCGAAAAAGGTGTCACACAAGATTCACCTTCACGTCCTAGCTCCTTTTGCTTGTGCTCCGGCGCTCTCCAACAAGAGATCCAGCTCCTTCCATGATTGCGCGATCTTAGGCATCTGAAACGCAACTCCGCCTTCGATTTTCTGGGAAGAGACGGGAGTTGATGGTGCACTTGCGGGTTGGTTTATTCCTGATCCTCCTTCAAGAGCAGTCCAGCGTCCGATCGTGACGTGGTCGTTCGTTTTGATGACTGTCTTGCCAAGATATTGCCAACAGTAGTGGAGGTGCGAGCTGATCCCGAAGGGCCTCGTTCTCTTGAGCATGTTCGTGAGTGAAAAGCCGAGAATCCCTCCCATTCCTCCAGGGTTGCCAGTTTCCATTTTCATGACCTCGAAATTTTGCTTTTGATCGTTGGAGACATCGTCGAGATACTTCTTGAAGACAGGGACCTCGGTTCCCGAACCGATCCCGGCGGCCTTGTGGGTTTGGACCTGGACAGGAACGAAGTCAGGCGATCGGAACGTGTGAACGTAGGTTCGCGCTCCAAACTCGGTCGGAGGCGTGTCTGGATCGGCCGAGAGCATTATCAGGGCGCATTCTCCCTCTTGCTCTTCGGGCGGAGCGGCTGCAAACACGTCTCGCGCGATCGCGGGCCAAAGTTCGACAGTTTCAAGAGGCTTCCACGCGTGATCCGGCTGATCGCAATGGAGCCACTTTCGCATGATCTCGATCATCTGAAATCCGATGTACACGGAGCCCGCGAAACCTAAGCTGATCGATTGCGCAATCGGATAGATTGTCTGAAGGCAATCGTGCTCGGAACCATCCGCGAGCGTCACGCGGATGTCAGAGATTCCAATGCTATAGCCCCAGAGTGTGGGCATTCCAACGATCCAAGTCATGTCAGAGTTAGAGCTACGGCTCCATAGCCGCTATGGTACTGTAAGATCATGAAACGGGGCGAATTATCCAAATATCTCGCAAGCATCGGCAGCAAAGGCGGAAAAGCGAGAGCCAAAGCTCTCACTAAGAAGGAACAGCGCGCGATCGCTCTTAAGGCTTCAAAAGCAGCGGCAAAAGCGCGTAGGGCCAAGAAAGCATAGAGATCATGGCACACCGGGGCCAGCAGCTACGCGCCTCGGACAGGAGACGATGATGCAATTGGAAAGATTCCGCGTAACTAACTACCGGAATGTTGTCGACTCCGGGTGGGTGGAAGTGAACCGCGTCACGGGCCTTGTCGGTCAAAACGAAAGTGGCAAGAGCAATCTCTGTGAAGCCCTCTATCTCCTGAATCCGTTCGAGGCGCAGGCCACGTACAAGCTCAATGAGGACTGGCCCGCCGACAACTGGGGTGGCCGCGATCAGAACGGCGTCGTTTGTGAAGGCGAGTTCATGCTGACGACTGAAGAGATCAAAAGTTTGTTCGACTACGAGCGGAAGACTATTCCTGATGAGCTGTCGGCGCCGCCTGCTGAGATGCGCCTTACGATTTCCCGGAGATACAACGGAAATCGAGAGTTCAGGCTGACGAACTATGTTGGGAAGCTCGACCAGGCACAGATCGGAGCCTGGGCTCTTCCTCTCGTACCTAAATGCGTTTACATCCGCGAATACGACATGTCCGGTACTACCACAGAGCTCGATCAACTCGCGCAGCGGCTTGCACAGCGCGGTTGGAACGGCCTCGCGAATGAAGATCAGACCATCCTCATCATCCTCCAGCTCGCTAACATCGACATCAATGATTTCCTGCAAAAAGGACAATCGCCCGAGGGCAGGACATTGCGCGCGTTCGACAAACGGCAAGCGTCCGCGTATCTGACGCAGCAGTTCGCGAAACTCTGGAAGCAGAAGGAGGTTCGCTTCGACATCGAGATCGACGCCACGACTCTTAACATTTTCGTCGAAGATATCGGTCTCGGAATGCCCGTGCGCCTGAGTCGGCGCTCTACGGGTTTCCGCTGGTACGTCTCGTTTGCGTGGAAGTTCACCCACGCGACGAAGGGCGATTACAAAAACTGCATCTTGCTCCTCGAAGAACCGGGCATTCATCTCCATCACGCCGGGCATCGTGACTTGCTGGAGCTGTTTGAGCGACTCGCGGCCGACAACAACACAGTGATCTACACGACTCACCTGTCGACGATGTTGGATCAGGGCTATCCGGAGCGGATCAGGATCGTCGAAGTTCGCGACCACCATTCACGGGTCATCAACGGCATGGTGAGCGATCAAAAGAAACCGATGATGGTGATCGAAGCTCGTCTCGGGCTGACGGGGGAGATGAGTGGACTGCTCGGCAATCGTCAGACGCTCATTGTCGAAGCGGAGATGACGCACTGATCCTCCAGAAGCTCTCGGGAGTGCTGAAAAAAGCAGGGCGTGAGGGACTCTCGGATCGCATTTATCCAATGCCCGCCGACGGAGCATCGAAAACTCCGATGTACGCGGGATTTTTGATCGGACAGGGTTGGGATGCGGCAGTGCTGCTGGATTCTGATGGAGCTGGCGAGGAGGCGCGCAAGAAAATCAAAAAGCTCTATCTCGACCAACTCGGGCAAGGTGCGAAGTTCCGCGTTTTTATGCTCGGTCCAGCGGCCGGAATAACTCAAAACGAGTCGTCGATCGAAGACATCTTTCCTCGCGATTTTTATCTTGATTGCGTGAACTCCGCATACGGCATCGCGATCCGCGAGGCCGATTTGCCCGTCGACGGCAGCCCCTTGATCTGCGACCGCGTCGAGCAGGTTCTTCAACAAAAACACGGCCGCGCCGAGCTCGACAAAGCGCTCGTCATGAAGGAGCTCCTCAAGCGATTCGATGGTTGGGACGACGTCGGAAAACTTCCACCTGGGCTAGCCGATCGAGCGGAGAAGCTGTTTGCGGCGATCAATGCGAGTTTCAAGTGAGAGCCAACACTCTCACGTCATGACTTGTTTGTTGCAATGGAGAAAACCCACATCCCGCTTCTCGCCGAGGTCCTGGAGCTCTACTACACGGAGGATGAGATTCTGGAGATGGCCGCGATCTTTGACGTGACCTTCTCTCGGGAAGTTGTCGGCCGATATCCGCGATTCAACTGGCTCGCGGTTTCGAGGCAGCTCGTCGAGAAGCTCGATCACGGCAATCACTACCAAATGCTGGAATCGACGTTGGTCGCTCTGGAGCAACGCAATAAGACCGCGATCGCGCGCACGGATTGGGAACGACGCGATGCGCATCAGCACGCAACGCCCAAGATCGAAAAGCTCGTCGCCGCGCTACGTGAGCCTGGAGTCGCTCGCGAGATCGTCGTCGCAGAAGACAAGCCGTTCACGGCGAAGTCAGAAGTCCGCGAATTTCTCGAAAGAGCCGACACTCCGACGCTTGTCGTCGATCCCTATATCGGAGTCGGAACTCTCGACTGTTTCAGAACGATGAAAGTGCCGATCCGCTTGCTCACTGGAGCCCAGAATAGTTCGATCGAGGGTGGTTTTGAAAATGCGCTGAAGGCTTTCCAGACTGAGGGATTCACGATCGAAGTCCGGCGCCATACCAAACTCCACGATCGTCACATCGCGTTCAACGATCGGTGCTGGCTTGTCGGCTCCTCCCTCAAAGACGCTGGCAGAAAAGCCTTCCACACGACAGAGATCGTGGATGCCAAAGCTGAGGTTTTGGCCGCTCTAGAGGCGAAGTGGAATGCGGCAACGGTCTATCCGTGAAACATCGATGTGGAGAGGAAGGTCGCCGAAGATGAAGAAGAAGGAACCGATGGGCGCACACTGGGAAAAAACCAAGTACCCAAAGCTCTACCAGCTCTATCGCCGCGTCGAGGGCGTAGCGACTGCCCTGGAGAAGCGGCGCCAAAGCGGATGGGTTCCGAGCAAACCGTACATCGACGAGCTCTTCGACATCGCGATGCAGCTCAAAGTTCTGGACAAGGGAGTGAAGTAGTATGCCAGGAAGCACATTCGGCGGATCGCTCTGGCACGCTTTCTGGGTGCTCTTGCCGCTCGGGATCGTCGTGTTTTTCGTGTGTTTTTTCAGTCTCCAAAAGGGCTCCCACTACTTTTTCGATCCCAAACACAACGTCGATCAGAGATTGAAGGACGAGAAGGGTGACTACGAACCTCACTCGAAGCGCTATCAGGAGCTCGCGAAGCTCGCGATCACTCTGTCGGCCGCGGCAATCGCGTTTCTCATCAGCATCGTCGCGAGCGATAAGCCGATCGCTCCGGTGTTCTCCCAGAGGGTCCAATCGGTGGCGCCGATCGTGTGCGGGTTCTTCGGATTCTGCATCGCGACACTCGTTCTCTTCATGGTGCTCCAATCGATCTGGTACGAGCAGTACTGCCATTCGCCCGATCACAGCTCCTACAAGCGCTGGAAATACGCTCTGAGCACGAGCCTGGGCTGGACGGGACTGCTTTCGTTCGTTCTGGGCTTTCTCTGGCTGGCGCGCAATCTATTTCGGAGCTAGGGCGATTGCTCAGGTGAGCGGTCGCAAGATCTCGGTCCGCGCTCGCACGGGGGTGGAGAACAATGACAAACGAACTTCGAGAGCACCTGATCCAAGTCGAGGCGGCGATTCAAAACTCGAAACCGATCCTGGAGAAACACGCACCTGACTACAACATGCAAGACAAGCGGACGCTGATGGTGCTCTGTTTCATCAGCCAGACGTTCGAGCATCACGAGGCTACGCTGGTGTTGCTGGCGAAGGATCAGATCGGATCGGCGTTCGCGTTGGCGCGCTGTGTCGTCGAGGGTGTATACCGAGGATTGTGGATAAACTCCGGCGCCTCGGACGAACAGGTGGAACGTTTTGCAACCAAAGACGAGATCGATCTCGGCATGACGGCTCTCGCCCAGGCAAACGATAAGACTTATAAATTGGGCAAGAACGGCGATTTCTTCCAGGACTTCAAAAAGCGATCTTGGGATGCGCTCAACAGCTACACGCACACGGGGATGATGCAGCTCGCTCGGCGTTTTTCCCAACACGAGTTCAAGCCTGATTACACCGAAAAACAGATAGTGCAAATCACGACGGCTCTCACGACGCTGATCCTGATGCTCGCGATCTATTTCCTCACCGTCCGGGGTCAGAAGTTCATCGATGGTGCGAAAGCAATCGAAGAACTCCTTCGCGCCTATGGACCTCTGGCAGCGTCGAAGCCGTAGCTCCGAGTCGAAAGCAAATCGTAAAATGAGGGGGCATGACATCCGTCAACCTCGAATCCTTCCCCCTCTGCCGATATTTTCTCTCGGAGTACCTTAGCAACCGAGAAGACCCAACGAACTTCCCTCCAGATCAGTGTCCCGGCATTCTGGAGCGCTACGAGGAGATTTTCCGATCGGCTCTGGACACGCTCAAGCTCACAAAAAAAGAGCTGAAAAGCAGATCGGAGTTTCAGCTCAGTCATGCCACTCCCGCGAATCTTGAAAGCGCAATCGCCGTGCTCAGGACCGTCGAAGCTCTGCGATTGCAGCAGTTCTCAGCGATCAGGCTACTGAACCCTCCAGGCGCCGATCTCGCGTGCGAGCGGGACGGCTGTAGGGTTTGCTGCGAAGTGAAGTCGATCACTAAACAAAGCTCGCCACGAGACGGCTTCTTCTTCGCCGATCAACTCTACGAAAAAATCCAGGAGAACATCGCCCACGCGCGAAAACAGCTCCAGTCGACGACAGCGAAGCTCGGCGGCGCGGTGACAATGTTCGTTTGTGTCAGCAACTGGTTCGATCAGGCGATCTACCTCAGCCAGCAGGACTACCAGTACGTGGTGAATCGATTGGAGAAAGACGCGCTGGAAGGCAAAGACAACTACCTAGAGTCTCTTAAGGGAATCGACGCTGTGTTCTTCGTAACGAAGTTCGGGCAAATATTCTGGTTTGTGAGCGACCCGCTCAAAGCGTCGGGATTCGGCGGCAGCATCGAGCAAACCGCACTCGCAAGCAGCAACGGACAGAAGTCATGAACGTCCAGGACGAGATCGCGCGTGTCAATTCCTGAGCCCAGGTCAAGCGTCACCTCGCCCACGGCCTCATGAGGTGATCTTCCATCACTAAGACTTCTTCAACACCTTCCAGAGAAAAAATGCCGGATTTTCGAGCACTTTCGCCCGATATTCAGCATAGCTTGCATACCCACTCGCTAGGGCCGGCGGCATGGTTTGCAAGGAAAGAAGGGCAGTCGGTGTAGTGTGGGTGTTCCGCTGGAGCGAAGAAGTAAATGGACGGCGGCGCCAGCACAAGGATGTAATCGGCACAACCAAACAATTCCCCACCGAAACGGCGGCCAACAAGGAAGCCGACCGGTTACGTTGCCGCCTCAACGAAAACAAACAATGTTTGAGCCTGAAGGACATGACGTTTGGGGAGTTGGTCAACCATTACCTCAATCACGAACTACCGCGCTTGTCGAAATCGGCGCGCAAAGCAAACAAGTCGTACATCAAGAACTGGATCGAAACGAAGTGGCATGGTTGTTTGGCTTGCAACATGAAGACCATGCAAATCCAAGAATGGCTGGACGGAGTCCAACGCCCAGATGGAACCAAGCTGAAGATCAAGAACGTGCTCTCTGCGATCTTCTCCCACGGAGTCCGTTGGGAGTTGGTGGAACGCAATCCAGTCTGCGGTCAAGGAGGAACTCCTGGCCATCGAGG
The DNA here is from genome assembly GCA_963766625.1 of uncultured Acidobacteriaceae bacterium. Classification (GTDB taxonomy): domain Bacteria; phylum Acidobacteriota; class Terriglobia; order Terriglobales; family Acidobacteriaceae; genus Sulfotelmatobacter. Next base: position 129,038 of record CAVYBF010000003.1, read on the forward strand.
TGCTTCAACCGGCGTTCGTCAAAGCAACCGAGTCTCAATTCAACGCGTGATTCTCGCTCCAAGCATTGTTCGTCAAACTCTGGAGCAACTGGCGTTGCGAGAGGCAACGATGGCGCTCGTAGATGCAGTCACCGCCCTTCGGGCATCAGAGTTGATCGCGCTGAAGTGGAAGAACGTCGGATGGAAAACAGGAATCCTTCAGTCGCAATTTGCGCTCGTCGAAGGCGAGTTGAAGGAAACCAAGAGCAGAAACAATCCCCTGCCACTTGCGGAGCCGGTTCTACAGGTACTTCGCTTTTGGCGGGAAAACACGGCCTATCGGTCGGACGAGGATTGGATATTTGCCAGTCCGCATTATCACGGCAAAACTCCATACACCTATCAAATTCTCTTTCGACGACACATTCGCCCCGTCATCGAGAGAGTCGCCGGAATCAAGAGCAGCAAAGAAGCACCGATCGGATGGCACACGCTACGCCGCTCGTTGGCGACATTGCTGATCTCAAACGGCGAGAATGTGAAGGTCGCGCAGTCGCAGCTTCGCCACACAACCCCAAAGATAACGCTGGATCTTTACGCACAAGCGGTTTCATCCGATCAGCACGAAGCGCACAAAAAGGTCGTGCAGATGGTGCTTCCAGCGGAATTCCCAGAGAGATTGAAGGCGCGGGGCGCTATCGCCACGGCGTAGAAACGAGAGTCTCGCTTGCTCTGGGTGTCCGGGGGTGCCCGAAACCAACCTCGCCGGAATCAGCTAAGTGCTTTGAAATCCTGGTGAGCGCGGCAGGATTCGAACCTGCGACCCATGCCTTAAAAGGGTCGTCAACCCAAACACAAACAATAACTTGCACGTCCAGCTTACTCCAGTCACGACTTCGCAAAATCAATGAGATTCAAACAAGACATCGGTCTGGGTGCCTGCAGGGTGTCTGGAATCCACCTCTCGGCGCAAGGAGTGTTCAACCGGACGGCTAACAATCCAACATGCAGGCTGCCCAAGAATAGCCAACGCCAAATCCTACGACCATAACCTTGCTTCCCCTTCCGAGTTTCCCGGCCTTTCTCGCTTCGAAAAGCGCGATAGGAATGCTAGACGAGACGGTATTGGCGCAAGTTTCCATGAACAGATAGAACTTAGTTTCAGGTATCGCTAGTTTCTTACGAAGATGGTCTAGCATGTATCGATTGGCCTGATGGAATACAAAAAGATCAATCTGATCCGCCCTCATTTGACTTCGGGTCAAGGTTTCCTCTACGAGGCGAGGAATTCGCGCGATGGTGAAATTGAAAACCTCCGGCCCGGCCATTTTAATTACGGGTTGGCCGGCAAGTCGCATCGCGCCACGTTCCACGATGAGATTCCTTGCTCCGCGTCCATCGGTTCCGTAGACCGGAGCGGTGATAAGTTCCGAGTCTGACTGTATCGCCTCAATTAGAGTAGCCGCCGCGCCGTCGCCGAAAATTGTGCGGGTGCTACGGTCATCGTGGGCGATAAATTTGCTGTATGTCTCCGCGGTAATCAGTAAGACGCGTTGGGCTTGATTGGTTTCAATCAGACCCTTGGCGAGACCTAGACCGTATACGAATCCTGAACATCCCAAATTGAAATCCAGCGCGCCCGCGGCCGTGGAAATCCCTAGTCTTTGTTGAAGGATGCAGGCAGAGGCTGGCAGAAAATAGTCGGGAGACTCGGTGCATAGAAGAATGAAGTCTATTTGTGCCGGGGAGCAGGCCCCGGAGGCAAAAAGTTTCTCTGCAGCCTTGAGCGCCAGATCGGAAGCACACTCCTCACTGGTCGCGATGCGTCTTTCCAAGATCCCTGTCTTTTGCGCTATGTCTTCGACGGTCCATCCGGGAAAATCCTTGGAAAGCTCTTGATTGGTCAGGACCGATTCCGGCAAATAGTATGCAATTTCGGCAATTCGGGCTTTTACCATGAGAAACCTTTCGGAGAGCCGTGACTAGCTATCCTTGCGACTGCAAGCGTCCTCGACAAGTTCTGCTAAATCTCCTACAGTTTCGCAATTCCCCATCGCATCAGATTCCAAAGTGATCCCAAAATCGGTGTCGAGCATGGCCACGAACTCCAGGACCCTTAGCGAGTCCCAACTGGGAATACGGGCAAGGCGGGTGTCTAGACCGAGCGAACCTTGTGGCATCGCGCATAGGCGCTCAATTGAGCTCAGAATGGAATTCTCGGGCATGCGGTCATTTTAACATTGGACAATTTGCGACGAAGGTCGAGCATGCCGGCCGAGCATGCCGGCCTGTTTATGCCCCTATTACCGCTTCCATTACATTTTCGCCTAACAGTTTCTTGCGCAGCGTTCGGTAGAAGCCCACGAGATGGGCTTCGAATTCAGGTACCGACATGTGGGCTGTGACGTGAACACGCGGCACCGTCAGCCGATTGATCTTCGCGCCAAAACCTCCGCCTTCATTCATAAAGGCGCACCGAAAGCCGGATTGATCTGCTGCTCGTACCTCTCGTTTCGTAACTGTGGCAGCATTTCCGAAGGGATAGGCTAAGGCCCACACCGGCTGGTTCAGCACTTTCTCAAGAACGGTTTTGCTCTCGAAGATTTCCCGCCTTGCCAGGTTTTCTGGCGCCCGCGAGAGAATAGGGTGGGAAAGAGAATGAGCCCCGATAACCATTCCGGACATTGCAAGGCGCTTCAAGTCAGCTCGATCGAGCGTCAGAAATCTGTCTGCAACGCTTGAGTCCTGGAGTAATTTTTGCCGCCAATCCTCGGAAAGTCCGAGTTGTTCCCGGATCTGATCGAGAAATTCACGTGTGACTGCTTTGTCGAATCGCGAAAGTTGTTCAACCAAATTCCACCAGGAGGCGTGTCTCTGGGTTGGCATTATCGGACCGATATTGATACCGGCTTCGGGCAGGCTAAGGGACAACGGTACCTTCGCCTGCAGCAACATTAGATATAGCTCTTCGTGCCAGAGCATAGCTGGCATCTTGTCGGTGGATATGCCAGTCGCGAAGAAGAGGCACGACAGCCCGTGCTGCTGCAGTATAGGAACCATGCACTTCAAGGCGTTTCTTAGGGCGTCGTCACAGGTGAGCAGAACCGAACGCGGAGGAAGAGAAATGTCCCCCTCCAGCCAGCGTAGAAAATCATTGGGGGTAATAACGTTGTAGCGCTTGGTCAGAAGCTGGAGCTGACTTCGCAGAGAATTAGCATGCACGAGATTACCATCGAGGGATGGATGTCTGACTTGGTAGCCGGTTGGGAATACACCATGGTACGTGACGACTGCCGGGCCCTCTCCTGTAGTGCGGCGAAGGTATCCGCTTCGAGAGAGGATTGGAAACACGAAGTGTTTCAACCCAAGGCTTACAAATCTCAAGGGCGACCTCCTTCTGAGTGGAAGCCGAATTATACTTCCACGTTCCCAGCTGATGGGACCCAGTCCATCGGTTCAGTAGCCCGCATCGCCATCGAAGAGTTGTATGCTCATCGGAAATGCGTGGTCCAAGGAATTCGAGGGATCGTAAACGACGAGAGGTTCTGTATATTGAGGCCAGTATCCGTTCCACTCCAGCGCCTCGCGTAGGATCGGAAATGAGGCAAGCGTGCGGATTCGGCAGGCCTCTGGTGCAAGTTTGGCTGCCCGGGTCATGGTCGCGCAGGCAAGGTTCCAGTCGTTTATATCTCCTGAATTAACGTCAAGATCAATGAGCCTACTTTCCCACCCGGCATTGGCAATAACAAAATACCCCATCACGCCCGCGTGACACATCAACAAGAATCCTTGCATCTTTGGTCGCGGGCAGTTGAGAAGATGATTCAAGTCTGCGAGGTCCCGTTGGCAGTAGGTCCAAGAGCGGCTTTTTCGCCGCAATATCGGTAGAATCGCGTCATCAAATCTGTTGACTATAACAAAATCCCATCCGGCGCTCGCTCCCTCGCGATTACGAACGGAATGCGTGAGCCCGTGCAGTAAGCGCAGAGCCGATTTTCGAGTTCGGAGTCTCGTCCGAAACTCCCGGAAAGGGCGCAACCAGGCGGTGTAAGTTGGGACTTCTCCTTTGTGACGATAACCCATGCGAGGATGAAGGAGGCGTGCGTTGGGCGTGCCACCAATAGCGAAGGACGTAGGAAGCATCTCCCCCAGCTTGCGAAACAAGCGGACTCCCGCCCCTGCTGCTTCATGTTCGGCGGCCCAGTCCATCATCGTCCCGCTATTTACCTTCGTTCCGTCCGGAAGACAAAAGGTTATCGGATGTAAGCCGCAGTGCGCCACGATCTGCGCATCGCGTTCAAGCAAGTAACTGCGCAACTGCCAACTTAGGATCGGGGACAGGTATTTCCACTGCAGGAATTTCTCATCGGCGTGAGGGTCCGATGCTGGAAACTGGTACACGCGGATCAAGAATTTCGCGAGCTGCGGCAGATCTTTGGGTTCAGTGGGTCTGATGGTTTCGGTCATCAGGAGATGATCTGTCTCGCACCAAGATGCCAGAGCCTTTCTCCGAAGCGAGAAGGACACAGCCTTTACTGCGTAGGAAATGATAATTGATGTGGCCGATCAGTTACAGTATCCTGCGAGGCACCCGATATTACGAAAACGGACCCCGGACCTGCAATCGTCGCGAGGCCCTCGTGCCCTACTGCGAGGTGTAGCTGATCTCGTTGCTGTTGACTCCGTTCTGGAGTACCAGCACCTCTCCCGACGGTAGCCCGCTCGGGACCGTGAACACAATTTGTGTATCACTCCAACCGACGATTGCTGCGTATATCCCATAGCAGCAGAAATAAACTGCCCCGTTCCCCTGCGAGGCCCCGAAGCCCGAGCCGGTGAGGGTGACTTGCATGCCAGCGGTCCACGTGGTCGGGGAGACGTTGCTCAGAACGGCGGGGATCATCGTGTAGTTCAACGTATTGCTGTTTGTGTAATTTTGCTCAACCAGCACGCTGCCCGGCCCGATCCCAGTTGGCACGGTGAAGACGATCTGAGTGTCGCTCCAACTTACGATAGCAGGCCAGACTCCGCCGAGATAAACTCCTGCGCCTTCCTGCGACCCCGTCGCGCCGAAACCAGAACCGGTGAGCGTTACCTGCATTCCAGGGCTCCAAGCTGTCGGGGAGACGCCGCTGAGGACGGGTGGAATCATGGTATAGCTCAGCGTATTGCTGTTTGTGTAATTTTGCTCAACCAGCACGCTGCCCGACCCGATCCCAGTTGGCACGGTGAAGACGATCTGAGTGTCGCTCCAACTTACGATAGCAGGCCAGACTCCGCCAAGATAAACTCCCCCACCTTCCTGCGACCCCGTCGCTCCAAATCCGGAACCGGTCAGCGTCACCTGCATTCCAGGACTCCATGCCGTGGGAGAGATGCTGGCCAAAACCGGCGGAATCATCGTGTAATTCAGCGTGTTGCTGTTTATGTGGTTTTGCAGAACCAATACGCTGCCGGGACCGATTCCGGTAGGCACGGTAAAGACAATCTGGGTGTCGCTCCAACTGACAATGGAAGGCCAATTCCCGCCGAGGTAAACTCCTTGCCCATCCCCGGTATACGTCGTTCCGAAGCCCGAGCCAGTGAGCGTCACTTGCATTCCAGGCGACCAAGCCGAGGCCGACATACTCTGAATTACCGGCGAGCTTATTGTGAAAGGGATCGAATTGCTGTAAAGGCCACCTTGGTCGACCTCAACGACTCCATTCTGTGAACCTGATGGAACTGTCGCAACGATCTGCGTGTTAGTCCAACTACTTACTACTCCATTTAACGTGCCGATCTGCACGAAGCCATTGCCTTCGGACGAACCAAAACCCGTTCCGGTAATTGTGACCTGAGTGGTTCCTGGAGCGCCGCTGGTTGGGCTCACGCTGGTGACGACCGGCGAGGGACCTGAGGGCGGCTGTTGCGGCACCTGCACCCAAACGGCGGCGCTGATTGGAACGGTCCCTGCGCCGTATGCCCCTGCCTGGGCGAGGATGGCGGTTTGGCCCGATCCCACGGCGGTGATTACACCTGTGCTGCTGACGGTTGCGACCTGCGGATTATTTGAAGTGTACACCATCTGGGTCGAGTTGGTGATGTCGAGAGTTGTAGTCCCTGAGTTGGGATAATTGCTCAGCGTTCCCATGATGCGGATGGGCATTTGGTTCCCGACCACGCTGAAGTTGACTAGAGGCGGATACGCAGTGATCGACATTGGGTAATACGGCCACTCTACGTCAACTGCGACCGGAGCTGATTCCACATCGCCACTGGCGTTATCTCCGATTGCCGCAAGGTTGTAGATGCCGGGCGGAATGGGAGCTGTGGTTGGGATCGTAAGGGTAAATTGGTTCGGAGTCGAAGTTCCTACGATCTCGGGCAGTGGATACGGGGGAATCACGCCGACGACCTGCACAGACGGGTCTGCCGAAACTGTGATTGTGATGGTAGTTCCTTCCGTGAACAAGCTGTTGTTCGCGGGAGATGTAATCTGGATTAGTGGCTGCTGGGTATAGCCGGGCACAGACAAAAACGCTAGAGGCAGCAGAATAATTGAAATAACAAGGCTGTTCTTGCGATTCACAATTCCTCCCAAACGTTCCGGCACTACGTTTCACCGTGGTCTTTTCAATCGTCGGGTGAGCCGTACTATCAGAAAATAAAGCAGCCACAACACTACGAACCAAAAAATCCAGTCGACGAACAGTTGCGTCTTCAACATCTCTCCGAAGCCAGCGAGTTCGCCCTGCCCGATCTTGGGTAGAGACTCAGTTGCCAAAATGCCAGGGGTGCGGATTCCGCAGTTCGTATAAATGGACCAGGCTCCGACCGCCAACAGAAGCGATAGCGCAACCCCCCCTGCTACAAGCACCGCGTTGAGAATAGTATTTTTTTTCATATAGAATATTTTTGGGTTTTCCGCAGGCCCGGGGCCCTTTTCGCTTTTCTGTTGCTCAATATTGAAAGTCGGTGCCGCCTTTGCCCTCGTTCAAAAGATCAATTGCTTGAATGCCGATTACTCCGTCCTCTAGTTCGTAGGGTCCGAGAAAATCCAATGTCAGAAGACCCTGCGAGTGGATATCGTTCGAGAGCGTCGGAATACTTCCGCTCGGGGAGCTTTGGCCGTTAAGTTGGCTGGTCAAGGGCACGATCCCGTCATTAGCCTGATTGTTAAAAATGCTGTTCCAACTGTTCGGTCTTAGATCGGCAGCGAGTGGATCGCCAGTGAAAGGCCTTAGGTAACAGGCGACATAAAGCTGGTTGGAATTGCAAAGCGGGTTCGAGCAGCTTAGACCCGCGAGATTAGCACTGCTGGTCTGGGCGGAAATATAGGCCATGGGGAACGGCTGCGTGGCTTGCGCATTTTGGATCGCTTGAAGCGCGACACTCGCACCATTCGTATCCTGCCCATCTCCGCTCAGATCGCCAACCCCTCCGGGCCAAGTGCCCCCCGAGACAAGCGTGGCGCTTTGCAGAGAGACGTTTCTGTTGTTCGTCAACGCTCGCCTTACGCAAGCATTTGAATCCGTTTGCCCGGAGGGTAGCAAATCGATGGCTAGCGGAGAGCCTAAATGAGGCGTGCCGATTGTGATGAGCTTCTCGACTGGTCCCTTACCGTACGTATTCGGCGTGAGAAAGGCTGGCGGCTGACCCTGTTGATCAAGAAGTGGCATGAAACGCGTGATGTTGCCTCCCATGCTGTGAGCGATGACGTCCGCCTGCACGACCGCCACATCGAAGTCCGTCGCAAAGGTGCTGATGTCAGTTTGTATCGCGGGCAACACGGCAACTTGAGCGTTGTAGGCAAAACCAAGGGCGCTTCCGCTTACGGTTTGAAGCTGAGGGCTGTAGGAAGGGGTGGTCGAACTGACGCTGACCGGCTGGGCGTAGTTAATAGCGAAGAACGAGGCGTTGGGAACCAAAGAACTCCAGAGTTGAGCTTCGTCGCTCCCGCTGGTTGGAGCGAAGCTGTCCCATGCGCTCCAGTCTGCCCAAAGCCCATGCACCAGGACGATAGGCGGCCTGACAATCGTTACTGGAGTGGTCGTAGGGTTGGCAATCGTGTCGTTGCTGGCCGGACAAAATACCTGAAAAGAAACTTGCCGCTGTGCGGAAGCATTGTCCTGCGGGAACTCTTGCGTTCCTCGCGCGTAGTTGCTAGGAGGAACATAGATGGCAAACGCCGTAGCCTGTCCTGTTCCAGGATCGACAGCAGCAAGGTTCAGCGTGCTCGATAGGCTTGACGGGTTACCTCCGAGTTGCATTAGGCCGCCATCCTGGTCGGTGGAGCTACTCGGGCCGCTAGCGTCGTTAATTATATTGAGCTGCAATTCGTCGCCGATGTGATTGGCGGGGATGGTGAGGAGGACCTGAGAGGCACCGTCGGCAGAGGCTCCGATGACCGAAATGTTCGACGAGCTTGCCAGCAGCGGCCAACTACTCGTGATGGCAGGACCGCGAAGCAGATTGGAGCGCACCGGATCGATCAGATTCGGGGTGCAGCCGGGTCCGGGAGGCGTCGTCTGTGGACCCGGAGGCGGGACGATGATTATGAGCTGACCATGGAACGATTCGCCCGCGGCGAGGCCGTTGCAGATTGTGAGAAGCACGTACACCACATGGACGCCCGGAGAATAGGAATTGTAGGAGACTAATTGCGGACCGGTAGTGGTGCATGGGAAAGATAATACGCTTTGACTTGGTCCCCCTGTCGGCTGTCCCAAATCTCCGGATAGGACGCCCGATATGGCATAACCCGCGGCGCAAATGACACAATTCTGCACCGCGGTGATGACGTTGCCTGTGTAGGATCCTATACTGACGAGGGGATGTCCGCTGATGGGATCGCTCGCCAGAGTTACGTTGTTTATAGCGGGCCAGACTGCTTCCTGGGGATAGGCGTTCTGGGTTAGGAGCAATATTCCGAAGGTCGCGGCGAACAAAATCCTCTTCATTGGATAAGCACCTTTCCCGGGACAGACGTATGTAGCTTTCTTCTGCAGAGATCACGTGGGAGGCAAACTAAGGTTAGGGCGAAGCGGGTGAAGCCGGGGAAGGCCTCGCACAAAATCTCGGCGCCGTATTGCACAGTCCCGTTAAAACGTAAGGCTCGCATCCGGCTCGCCGCACGCGAGGTTGGCGGATGATTGACGCCGAGTCAGTCGATTTCCTACTGAATCCGAGCCCCCTCGGAACTGAACTCGTTACAGGAAGAAGTAATGTACCAACTGCGAATTGTCAAGAGTCAATTCTGTGGAAAATCCATTCATCGTGTGAAACGATCTGGGACGGAAAGGTACACTGCGACGTAGGTCGCAACGTGAGCAGTTTCGATTTAGTTGACAAAGAATTTGACTCGGCATTGTGGCTTGGGCTTCTTTACTGCGTGCCTGTCGTCGTTGTGGAACTGAAAAGTAACGCTGATCGTGCAACCGGCTCCAGCGGTCTTAAGAGAGAAGCATTGGACCGCTTTCTATTGTCTGGCCCGGAATGGCGGAGATTTTGGCGCGGGTCCAGCAAACTCTGTCCAGGCGCGTGCCCGCGATAGCGGCGACCTTCGGTCGGCCTTCCATGAGAAGTCCGCCTGGAGTCAAGCCGATTTTGTTTTTCTCTTTATTTTTTCTCTTTGCTTCGCTCGCGGAGAGTTTTGTGGCCCGGAGGTTCAGTCAAGAGCGCGCGCTTTATGCGCGGCGAAGCGCACTCTTGACGGGCTCTCCGCGCCACGGTCTAATCACGCAGCGAAGCAAAGAGAAACGCTTTTCCATCACGCACGCCGCACCGCTTTCCCTTCCATACGCACTCTGAGTGTGGACTGTAAGAAGTCCGGTGCATTTTGAGATTCTTCATGGAGCGCTGCCACCTTGACATCGGCCTCAAAAGGACCAGGGGTCGACCACGCAGCCGCTCGGTGTACGGCGTGTGAAGCAAACCCAGATCTTCACCGTTCGCACACTCTACGGAGCCACCGCCGAAAGCGTCGCGCCGTTCCGGAGTGGCTCGTAGACTTCGCCTGTAACCCAAAGTCGATGCAACAGGACGGAGAGTTTGCGCGCCACCGCGACAATGGCTCGCTTCTTCCCGCGCGCTCCTCCACGAGCTGCGATCATCAGTCCCCAGCGCCGAAGATCGCTGTCTTGTCCGAAGGGACCGAGAATGCAATGCGCGGCCTGAACCATCAGTGTCCTGAGATACGGGTCGCCGTCTTTACCGATTCCCATCTGCGGATTCGATTCGCCGGATTGCCGCTGTTTGGGTTGCAATCCGAGGTAGCAGCCAACTTGCCGGCTGTTTGCGAAACGCTCCCGATCATCGAGCGTCACAATAAACGCGAGCGCGGTTAGCGGGCCTGAGAATAATGTTGAGCGGGGAGGATGCTTTAGGATCAGTCGGGCCAGAGGTAAGTTGCAGCAGGTTGCGAACGAACTCAGAGGTTGTCAGATAGCTTGCCGAGAGACAGTTTGCTATCCGTACCTCCTCCACGATTCGCTCGTGAGTGCGCCAGGCCGCTTTATTGACCGACTGTTCAACCCATGCTCGGAAATATGGCTCGGCAGGCGGCTCTTCCGGCATCCGCATCGAGAACGTTACGACATTGCCCTTAATGGACTCCACTCGTTGCTCGAAGAGTTGCTCCATGTGTCCGTGCATGAAGTTATCGTCTTTATAGCTGATATCTATCAGGCGACAGGGGCATAAGCGGTCTTCTACTCTGAATCCACTGCCCTGCCTCGTTAGCGTTCGTACGACCGAACTCTCACGCCAAAAGCTCATTAGGTGGGAGGGCAGTGTGCTCGCGAAACGGTCTTTGGAGTGGAGCAACGGCATTTGCTGAGGAGCTTCAAAAAGATAACTAACTGGCAGGAACTTGAGAAAACCGCTAGCCACCATGGGAGCCACACTCTTCAGCGTACGAGTGATCGCAGCGAGTTCCTGCCGATCGATCGGTCTGTTTTCGATGCTATTAAATTGGTTCCACACACGCTGCTGCTTCGATTTTGGGTGCCAAAAGCCAAAGAGCGGATCGTCAAAGATGACTTGGTCTAGGTACAGCGCCGTTTGTTTCAGAAAATCCAGCGTGTGGGCTCGCTGATCAGACACGAACATCTTCAAATTGCTGCGGGTTGCCAGTACTTCTCTCGCGAGTTCATTCTTATGTCGCTTGCAGTATGCCCGATAACTCCGAAGCTCTTGAGACAGCCTACGTTCGGCTACTGACTTGTAGTTGTTCGACAACAGGTGATCGTTAAATAAGAAGCTCTCGGTCAAGAAATCGTAGTTTCGAGATCCCATAACTCAGAGTACTCGCAGGTTGAATCAAGCAGTTGACGGCGGGTTTGCCGCGCTCGAAGAGCCACGGAATACCGCCTGCATTCTGCATTGTAGCCCGAGCCATCGATGAAAAAGCTGTGAAATTGCGCGACGATGAGAGATAGACGGAGAAGAGACACCATCCCTAAGCCTTCGGCTTAGGTCGGTGCAGGCCGTCCTGGGATCAGCGAACGCTGCTCGCACGAAGTCGAACAGCATTCGAGTCCGTTCGAATTGCGTCCGATTCCGATTCGAACGGTTATGAGTAATCTGAACTGCCACTTTAGATTACTCAACGCCCGCCGCAACCAACCCTGTTCCTTTAGCCGTTGACACCATTACGCAATATGCGTAATAATGTACGCAATATGCGTAACTCTTCCGTGCTGACTGCGTTGTTCCCACAGGTACGTCAAGGTGTGCTCGCGGCTACGCTCGGCCAGCCAGAAAAGTGGTGGTATCTTTCGGAGCTCGCCGGCCGTTTGGGCACGAGCCCATCGAGCCTTCAGCGGGAGTTATCATCTCTGGTGGCGAGCGGAATATTGGTGCATCGTCGGGAAGGCACAAGGGTTTATTTCAAGGCGGAGACCCAGTCCCCAGTGTTCCGAGACCTGCAGCAGCTGTTCGAAAAAACTGCAGGGCTGGCTCCTATCTTGGAGCAGATACTAAAGCCGTTTGGGAACAAGATTCAGAGTGCTTTTATCTATGGTTCTGTGGCACGAGGCCGGGAACATGCGATGAGTGACGTGGATGTGATGGTCATTGGCAGAGCAGGTCTTGCTGACCTATCTCCATCGCTCCGCAAGGCGGAGGTGCGACTGGGAAGAGAGGTCAACGTCACTGCCTATTCCCCAGAGGAGTTTCGGGAGAAAATCAAATCGGGCGACCATTTCCTTGCCGCCGTTTTACGAGGACGGAAACAGTTTGTGAAAGGAGGTCAGAGTGACTTGGACGAACTTGCTGGCAAATAACGAAGCCCAGAAACACAAGACCTCCAAGAAGGAACTGGACAACATGCGGGCGCTCATCGCTCGCGACCTCGCAGACGCGGGCATTGCCGGCCTTTCGGCAGATCGGAGATTCGCGACTGCTTACAACGCAGCACTCCAGGCTGCGAACATGGCGATTGCCTGTGCGGGATATCGGATCATGAGCAAGGTTGGACATCACCGGGTGTCGTTAGAGAGTACGAAACTTGTGTTGGGCAAACCCACGCACAAGTACGCCGATTATTTCGAAACCTGTAGGCGAAAGCGAAATACGATCGACTACACCTTCTCCAACGTTGCGACGGAGACGGAAGCGAAGGAGATCCTCATCCAAGCATCCGAGTTTTACAGCGAAGTCGAAGACTACGAAAACTCACCCTTCGCTGAGGAAGTAGGAAGAAGTAGAAACGCCCACTGTTTGGACTGGCGAATCCGAACGCACGGAAGTTGTGTCTTAATAATCAAGGATGCGCAGCCTTCAGAATTATGTCGCCATGCTGCGCCCGCCCGGGTCCGGTGGTCGGCACGCCGTCAAAAGTATGACACTTCGGGAAGTGCCACAGAGGCTTCCGGCAGTTCCTCCTCGATACGCTATAGTTCGATGTGTTGTGGAGGGTACATTGTGGCTAGGATTCTAATTCCGAGCGAGCGAGTGATTTGATGCAAGTTGGCATTTCGGCGATCGAGTATGTTTTGGGTTCGGACACGGTTTCTGTAGAGGAGCTCGAAGCACGAGGCGCGCTCAACAGCCCCGCGGCTAAGTTGTCTGAATTTGGGTTCAGCTGCGCGCGACTGAGCCGGGAATCGTCATACGCCCTCGCGACTGCTGCCACCAACAAGCTGCTATGCGCCACAGGCGTAGACCGCGCCAGCATAGGTGCGCTCTTTTATGCCGGGGCAACACCGGGCTGCCATGCAGTCGAGACTCCTGATCCGCTTTCAGCTTTCAATTACCCCGTCGCGCAATTGCAGTACGAGTTGGAGCTGACGCACGCAGCTTCCTTCGGAGTGAGCCAAGTAGGGTGTCTGGGCTTGATGGCCTCGGTAACGCTTGCCAAGGACTTCCTGCTTTCCAGCAAGAGTGCGAGCCGGGCCCTTTGCGTGAGTGCTGATGTGTTGCCTGTAGGCTGTAAGCGGGAAATGATCTATAACGTGATTTCCGATGGCGCTTGCGCCGTTCTTCTGGAGAAAGAATGCGATCGCAACCGCATCCTAGCATATCGGCAAGTCACTAAAGGATACTACTGGAACTCGATTGTGCAAAAAAACGAGATCACCGCAGCTTATTTTCCCACTGCGCGGAATATCGTTCGTGACACTCTCGCGGCTGCGGACCTGGATTCTTCAGATATTTCATGCATCCTTCCCCACAACGTGTCGTTGCGTAGCTGGGAGATACTTCTCGGTCTGATCCAGATTGATCGTGAAAAGTTGTTCGCCGAGAATATAGCCAGAATGGCGCATGTGATCGCTGCCGACAATTGGATCAATTTACGGGACGCTGCTGAAACTGGAAGACTGCATCACAGCGACAAGCTGCTTCTGTTCACGTTCGGGTTCGGGGCAAACTGGGCCTGCATGGTGTTGGAACATTGATGGTACACACCGTCCTAGTCACGGGCGCAACGGGCATGATTGGGCAGGCGCTCGTTCCGCTTCTAGCCCGTCGGGATGACGTTAGGGCGATCTTCGCACTCACCCACACGAGCGAGTATATGGGTTCGTCCTGCAAGGTGACGCCAGTACGCGGCGATGTCACCGCAGGTCCGGCTTTGGGGATAACACCAGAATCCAGTCGGGAAATTCTAGATCATACCAACGTGATCGTACACGCGGCTGCCAACACGCGGTTTTCGGCTTCGCTCGATGAAGCGCGTATCGTAAACCTCGAAGGCACGCAGAACCTGCTTGCGTTCGCGTCGCGTTGCCCACGGCTCAAGGCATTCGCGGCCTTAAGCACGGTCCATGTTGCCGGCAAGCGCACGGGCACAATCTGCGAGGAAGACTTGGAGCATACCTCGGGATTTGTAAATTCGTACGAGCATTCGAAGTATGAGGCGGAACTCCTGCTGCGCGAAAGTATGAGCGCGTTGCCTATCTCAGTCCTGCGGCTAAGCACAGTTCTGGGTTCGACGACCGGCGAAGTCAGGCGGATGGCGGCGATCCATCATGCCCTAAGGCTCTACTACAATTCGCTCGCGCCCATGATTCCAGGAAAAGAGGACAGCTTAGTAGATTTGATTGCGGTGGAATATGCGGCTGGGGCTGTCCAGCATTTTGCAGTGGAGAACTTTCTGGCGGGACGCACCTTCCAAATCTGCGGCGGCAAAACTGCTCTTACACTAGCTCGCCTCCTCGAATTGACTCGCGACGCGTTTCTACGTTATCGGCCCTCGTGGAGAAAACGCGCCATTGAGATGCCTGCCATTGTTGACCTGCCAACGTTTGAATTGTTTGCTCGCTCTGTGGAAGAGGTCGGCGATAATATCCTGCGTAGCAGCATTGCGATCATCAGACACTTCGTTCCTCAGCTTGTGTATTCAAAGATATTCAGCGATATCGAATGCGCTCGCTCGCTGCAAGCGAAGGGGCTTCTCAAGCCCAGCGTGCTGGAATTTTACCCGCAGGTCGTCCGCTGGCTAGTGGAGAGCGACTGGGGTGAACACAGGACCCTGGCAGGAGGCGCGGGGGCGTGAGCGACACGCGCGACAAGTTGCTCAACTATATTAATGGCGAATTGTTGACGGACCCCACGCGTCGAGCCGCCCCTGACACGCCGTTATTCGAGGATGGTTGGATCGACTCGTTAAAGATCTTGAAACTGATCGCCTTTGTGGAGCTGATGATCGGTCGCATCATCCCGGATGAAGAGATCGTGATGAAGAACTTTCGAACGGTGACAATGATCGTTGAGCACTTCGGTCTAAATAATGAGGACAAGAGAAGTCAGCATTGAGGATCCGATGACGCAGCTAGCGCGCCTGCAGGAGTGGGTGCCTTCTGACTGCGAGGCCGTGTTAGGTCCTCGCATGTCGGCACTTGTCGACTGGGTCGATTCGAAAGTCGTCGAGCTCGCGATCAAAGCGCGCGCCCACGAGTTGCGGGTGCCCTCCTTGATCGAGCGTTCAATTCTGGAACGCGCAGGTTACTTTGAGTCTTTTCCTGGCAGTACCGTGGAGCAGTCGGAGGGGGGCTGCATGCCTCCGGCAGTCTGCTATCACTGCTATGCGAAACTCGCCGCGGCTTCTCTCCAAGAGCCCTGTGTTTGGACGTGTGTCGCGCGCTGCCGCCGCAACGAGGACAACAGGGAGCCGGGCCGCTTGCGAGCATTTACGATGAGGGAGATTGTGTTCGTCGGGTCTGCCGCCTGGGTACGGGAACGGCGGCAGGAATGGATGGATCGCATATTGACGTTCGCGCAATCGCTTCAGCTAGCCGTGCAACTCGACGTGGCGACTGATTCGTTCTTCGCTGGCGGTGAAGCTCGGGGCAGGAAGCTGCTTCAGCAAATCAAGGGCCTGAAATTCGAACTGCGAGCGCAAATGGATGCGGAAGGAACGCAGCTGGCAATCTCTTCCTTCAATCTTCATGAAACCTTCTTTTCGCGCCGCTTCGGATTTAGTCTGGAGGACGGCACGGATGCGTATTCCGGATGCGTTGCCTTTGGACTGGAGCGTTGGGCTCTAGCCTTGGCAGTAACACTCGGGCCGAATGAGGCGTTCAGGCTGGTCAGGTAGGAGCAGAGATGATTTACGATGAGTATTTGACAACAGCGGAACTGCAGCGTTGGATCCTTGAAATCGACGTTGCGTGGAATCAGATCGATCGCGATCGAGCCTTGAGTCAGCCTACTTTGCTCGACCAGATGCACGACTCGGCACTGATCGAGTCGTACTTTCCCATCTACACGTCTGGCTTGATGCGGTGCATGTGGGACCAACTCGACGTGACCTCAGTGTTTTCCGTGCAACTCTACGAATCCTACAAGCATTTTTACGTGCTAAACCGATACTTGAATCTGGTGGGCTACCGGCCAGTAAAAGACGAGGAACTCGTCGCGGTGCGCCAGCGAAACCTGGGAAACGTGATTGCGGACCCACTCGCGGAACTTACCCGCTACATGATCAGCGAGCACTTCGCGGCTTATTTTTTTCTGCGCGCCTCGCGCCAGGCAAAGGAGCCAGTTTTGGCGCAGATCTGTGCTTTCATCGCCAAGGATGAATTCCGTCATGCGCAATTCGCTTTTGACCTCCTGGAACCGCGGGTGCGGATTGACTCCGGTGCGCGCGAACGCTGTCTCCACGCCGGCCTGAATTTTCGTCACATCGGGACCGACGTCGTAGCCAGCACACCTATTTCAGAGAAGAACGACCTGCAGGCCATCTTGACGCTGGATCAGAAAATGCATCGGCTCTGCGGGATTGGACTCTCCGATTTCGCCAAGGCGGGAATGCATGCCGCTTACTAAACGTGATCTCTGGTTGTTGAACTTGTATCGCAACAGCGAACTGCACGGGGCGCTTTTGATGGGCCGTCTGGCTCGAAGTGTCACAAACCCCGATGTGCTGGTAGGAGCGACTCGTCATTGCGCCACGGAAGCACATCACGCCGCTCTTCTCACCGAACTGATCGTGAAGCTCGGTGGTGCTATCGACCCCTCAACCGAGACGATCCAGATGCATTATTCTCAGGACGGTGGCATCCCAAAAGACATGGTTGATTTGCTCGTTCTTTCCGAGATTCTCGAAGCACGCGTCCTGATGAGCTATCACGAGCACTTGCAGCGCTCTGACGTGCACCCGCACTTACGAGGAACCTTGCAGCGGATTATTGAGGATGAAGAGGCACACAGCGGTGAAAACGGCTGGGCGGAGCAGTTGATTGCCCGCATGCCCCCAGAACAAGTTGCCGCGACGCGAGCGAAGTGGCGCGATATAGATGAAAAGGTGGCCGAACAGTTGCATTCGCGGCTGGCCATCGATTTCCCTGAGGAAGGTGCGCACCATGAATGTTGAAGATAAAGTAAGGGAAATCATCAGCCGGGCTTCAGGCGTGCCGGTTTCCGAGATCAAGCCTGAAGTAAAGCTCTCGGATCTCGACATGGAGTCGCTGGAAAAGCTCGAGTGTGTAATGTCACTCGAAGACGCATTCAAGCTCGAGATTAACGAAGACGATCTGTGGCGGTTAAAAACTGTGCAAGATGTGGTTGACGCGTTCCGCCGGGTCATGCCCTCTCCCGCATGAACGATGAATGATGACTAACTTCTTCTCTGCCGAGCACGAACAATTTCGCCAAAAAGCGCGCGCGTTTATCGACCAGCAACTCCGGCCGCGCTCGACGGCTTGGGAGCATGGGGGAGAGTTCCCGCGATCGGTCCTTCTGGAATGTGCCCAACAGGGATTGTTCCAGTCCGACCCGTGGCGGAATGGCATCGTTGCCGAGGAGTTGCCGCGTTGTGAGTCTCTGGGATTCGCCCTAAGTTTCCTGGTCCAGTCGAACCTCATCATTCCATTGCTCGAAGACTTCGGCACTGATGAGCAGAAGGCTACGTACGTTTCAGCAGTGAGTAGTGGCAAGATGATGGGCGCTATGGCGGTTACGGAGCCTGCATCCGGATCCGATTTTGCTGCCTTGCAGTGCAGGGCGGACATCTCGGGCGATAACCTGATCCTGCACGGAGAAAAAACGTACATCACGAATGCCGCCTTTGCCGACTTTCTGATTGTCGCTGCGCGAATTCCTGAATTGACTGAAGAAGGGCTGACGCTAATCCTGGTATCGACGCAGAGCGACGGCGTTACGATTGAGCGGGTACGAACCCTGGGACTATCCGCTTCAGGCACGGGTCGCATTCGCTTCGACGGCTGCGTGGTGAAGCGCGGCCAAGTCCTCGGCTCCGCGGGCGAAGGCTTTGGCCAGGTCCAGCGGGCTCTCAACCGCGAGCGGCTTTTTGGCGGTCTTGCCTGTGTTGCCTGGGCAGACTATGCCATGCAGAAAACGCTAGCGTTTGCGCGCGAGAGAAGTGTTTTTGGAAACACCATCAACCAGTTCCAGGTCATACGGCACGAATTTGCCGATATGGCCACCCAGCTTGAAGCCGCTCGCTCACTCAATTACCTTACTTTTTCTCGTTGGATCGCAGGAGAGTCCGTTACCCGCCAGATCTGCATGATCAAGCTCTTCAGCTACCAGGTGGCGCAGCAGGTCATCACGCAGTGTCTCCAGATTCATGGCGGCCTCGGCTACATGGACGATCATTGGACAAGCCGCTTCTATCGCGACGCGCGGGCTCTCACCATCGCGGCCGGAACGCCGGAGGTCATCAGGGAAATGATTGCCGCCTTCATGCGGGTGTAGAACGGCCCCTATGGCTGAATTCCATAACCGAACCCGGCGATCCTCCTCCATCACCGCCAAGCTACTGCACAGTGGGAGAGTGCTGGAGTTGCCAGTCTACTGGCTGCTGCGGACTTCCGATCTCGCACGGGAGGGGTTCGAGAATTCCGGCAGTTACCGTTTCGCAGACCATATTTATCGCGGCCAACCTTCGGGCTCGTACGGAATTGGGCGCTGGTTAGATAAGCGGATTCTGGGGATGCGAGCGGTTGAATCCTTTCGCAGTCGCTTTTTCATGGCTCGCGATGAGCTGTGCGAGTTTCTTCGGGAGCATTCGAAGGACCAGGCATCCTTGGACGTTATAAGTGTTCCGTGTGGCATTCCTCGCGAGTTCGTCGCCGCAGTGGAACAGTTCCGCGGAACTGGAGGAGTGACAACCAGAATACGATTCCATGTGCTGGACCTGGACGATGATGTCCTGCGCCAAGCTGAGGCTTTTTCCGGCCAGCACGGCATTGCCCTTATCGCACATCATGGCGATGCCTTGGACACGAGGACCTATGCGGGCGAGTTTGATTTCATCACGTCGACGGGGTTGGGAGAGTTTCTAGATGACGAACAGCTTGCCACATTGTACGCAGCTTTCCATCGTGTCTTGCGGCCTGGAGGCGTCATGGTGACGAGCGCGATGCGCTGCCTTCGTTTCTCGGATTACCTTTTGCGGTTGGCGGAGTTGCATGTGCGGTACCGCTCGGCAGACGACCTCGCAGTCATAGCTCGACGTGCGGGCTTTCTCAGGCTCGCCACATCTGCGGATCCGCATGGGATTCAGGGTTTTCTCAAGGCCACGAAATGATTCGGCTACGATTCCTGCATCCGGGCAGGCGCGTTTGGCGAGTGTCGAGGCGGAGTGACGATGCGCTGGAAGAAAGATGGGTTGCGTTCCGCCGCGTTCCTACCCACTGGGAAAAGATTTTCAGTTCAACCCTCGATTTGATATGGTTATCTCACACGCCCCAGCCCGGACATATTCAGCTGAACGATGAGCGCGGGTTTATTACATGGCACGAACGCCGCTGGGTGACGAGGATTACAATTCGACTGCAGGGGTTCTCGGCCGCCAAACATTCTCTGGTCGCGACCACGCTGTTAAAGGCCGCCCGCTTTCACTTGCTTGAGGAGGAATAATGCCCACCGGAAAAGCAACCCACTCCGCAACTATCTCTGTCCCGCCGCAAAAAGTTTACGATTTCATCGCCGAAGCACCCCGGGCAACGAGCTTCATCCCGGGGCTTTCACGGATCCACAACGTGCAACCCGCTACCGCGCAACCTGGCCAGACCTGGGAGTACGAGTTCGACTGGTTTGGTCTGGTGGTCTCAGGCAACTCCAAGTGCACTCGGAGCGAGAGCCCGAAGGTATTTGAGTTTCAAACGATAACCGGAAATCCGAGCACATGGACCTATAAGATCGAACCAAGTGGGGCGAACTCGCAAGTGACACTTGAAGTGCAATACGAGATTCCGCGCAATGCAGTCGCCCGCTTCGCATCACAGCCCGTGTTCGAGAAGATGAATCAGGACCGCGCCCGTGAGATCATTTCTAACCTCAAGACGATGCTCGAATCGTGAAATGCGCGAGTTAGGTTGACCTTCACTGCACGGCAGTCGTGACGGGAACCAGCAAATTGGGCCTGTCCGGGTTCGGTGGAGATGTCCGCTGGAATGTATCTCTCCCGAACATCTCACCATGAGCGAGACGGGTAACCGTGGCGACTCCTCTCAATGGTGCTTTGCACGCCGCTGCGGAACAGTCTCCATAGGGACAACTGGGGCCGCGAGCCCTTGATGTGATTGATCTGTTGCAGGTGTCTCCGGTGCCGCTTGCCGTTCGTTGGCGAACCACGTACCCAACGCGAATCCGAGTGCTAGAGCAGCACTCGCAACGACAGGCACCCAAATAGCCCAGACCTGCTTTTCCAGTCTAACGAGGAAATCGTCCATCTGTTGCGCCCTAGTGGTCATGCTCCTCAGGAGCGAGTCGTTGGCGCTTCTGACCCTTTCGATCACTCCGATGTCAGGGTGAGCTACTTCTCGTAGCACGTTCACAAGTTGCCCTTGAACGGAGTTCATTTCAGAACACGACTGGTCAAGCGCTTTGGCCGTATCCGGCAGACCGGACTGCTGGAAGCACTGTCGCAGGCTCTCGCCCAGAAGCTTCGCTATGCGTGGCGGGTCCAAACCTGTTTCCAATTCCTTCGGCAATTGCGCAATGCGTGCCTCAAGCCGTGACGTGTATGCTGCCATTCGCTTCTCGACTTCACCAGCCTTGGATAGAGCATTTTCCAGAATCCTCTGCAAAGACTTCCGTTCTACCGCGATCGCCGCTGGCGTTTCTCTCGTGAGAAGCGCCAGCATACCCATCGCTTCCAATACGCGGAGCACCTCGTCGTTTGGGCTGAGGGTGCGAGTGTGCGCAATGACCCTGTAGTATTCCGCCTGTCGTTCAGCGGGCACCAGTCCTGCCAGTTCATCGAACAGGGTTTTGCTTTCAGACTCTGCGCCCGCCAAATTGAGAAGTTCCTGATCGGGGCTCATGGTAAGAACATCTCCCTTGCCCGGTCGAACTCGGAGAAGAGCCGCCGCCGGTAACTTTCCGCACGCATCACGATGGAAGCACGCTTCAGTTCGTTGATCGCATTCTGCCTTGACGCAACCTGGCCAAGGCGGATGCCGTGTTGCCGGGCGGGGTTCTCAAGTTCCGCCAAGCGAAATTCCATCCGAATCACGATCGGCGACAGTGCTTCACGGAAACGGATTGCTTGCTCCGCAGAGTCCCAGTAGCCGAAGTCTGACTGGGGATTTGTGGCGTTCTGGACGACAACATACTGGGCCCGCTCTTGCAGTCGGTTCGCCCATGCAAGGACACTCTCAACGCTTGCCGGGTCCGGCGTGACGACACCGACGGCAGTGAAACGTGCGCCAGTTGCCGAAACGTCCTCATACATCGCGTCGAACCACTCGCTCGCAATCTGCCCGGAACCGGCTCCCATGTCGGCGAGGATGATCGCCGCGCCGGATTCAAGATGATCAACGAATGTATCCAGACCGGCAGGGGTGTGAATGTTCACCTTGGCTACCGACCCGTTGAAGAAGTGTTTGAGCGAGCCCCGAGCCTTGTTTTCCATATCGAGGTCGAGCAGCGTGAATGGAATCTCATTGGCTTCGAACCACTCCGCCAGGGCGACCATAAGGCCAGTCTTGCCAACTCCGCCTTTGCCACCCATGGTGAAGACGACCCGTTTGTTCTTTGCCGGGGCGTTCATCGCGATCCTCCTTGGCTGACGAGTTTCAACGGCTCGCTTTCTTCAAAGTGAAAGTGCTTAGGTTTTGCCTTGTGCTCGACTAGCTTTGCTTTGAGCGCTGCAATTCGGGAGGCAACGTCCTCGGGATTCTTGCGGGTGCTCGCGGGCGATTCTGATTCGAGTGGCGGAAGTTCGTACTGAATCTGTTTTCGGTGTTTGGCACGAACCTTGATGAAGGAGTGAATCGTACTGACTGCCACGTCAAGGCCGACACGCTCGTGAAGAATGCGAACGATGTCGCGATACGTGCAGCCTTTGCGTCGCAATTGGCGAATCAGTTCGCGGTGAGTTTCGAGTTTGGAGCGAGGTGGTTTCTGCGGGATCGAATCCAGCAGGGAAAGAAGGGCTGGGTCCATGATTTTCAGGCTCCTTAGCACCTGGCCATCACAGTCCGTTAACAGTCCGATAATCCGTCTTCACAGTCCGATAAGTGCCCTAGAGGGCTATCCGTACCGTTTAATTTCAATCAGTTACGAACTCTAGGACGACTTTCACGGCGGTAACACGGGTTCAAATCCCGTCGGGGACGCCAACAAAACAATAGACTTCCACAAACCCGCCGTTTTTCTTTATGATCCAATTTGATCCACTTAGGCCGGTTTGATCTCCAAAACCGCGCCCTTCCACACCAGCTTTACCAGATTGCTCTGCGCCTCGCGCTTCTGTGGACCGACTGCCTGCATGTAAACGTCGGTCGTGACTTTCAGACTCGCATGGCGTAGCAGTTCCTGTACGACCTTGGGATTCTCTCCGCTCGAGTTCAAGAGCGTCCCAAAAGTGTGCCGAAAGGTGTGATACGAAACTTCCTTCGTCACCTGGGCACGCTGCAAAGCCGCTTGCCATAGTATCGCCACAACGTTCCAGGCCAATAAGGCTGTCGGCCTTTCATGTGCGGCGAGGCAAATACCCAATCGCCCGGACTTGGGTACGGAGAAAGGCGTCTCCATGCCCACAGCGACTCGGCCGTTTGCGCATCTAGCGGAACGTCTTTCAGAGAACCTTCCGTTTTCGGCGCACTTTCCACCATCGCCGCTACCGATCGACGAATGTGCAAGATGAGGTTTTCGAAATCCACATCCTGCCACCGAAGCCCTATCAGTTCTCCTCGACGCAGCCCCGTGAAAGCGTCCAGCTCGATCATCGTGCAGAGTGGATCGGGCAGTTCCTTGAGAAATGCCGTGATCTCTTCCGGCGTCAGAACATCGGGTGCTTTCTGTCGTTTCGCGCTCTGGCGAACGCTCGTGATTGGATTCTTCTCCGTCCATTCCCATCTGATCGCATGAGAATAGATCGCGCTCATGATGTTTCTGATCTTAGCCCTGCTGCTCCGCGCTAGCGGAACGCCGGTCTTCGGAAAACAGAGACTCTTGAGCCATTTTTCGACTTCGGTTGCCTTGACGTCCGTCAGCCTGCACGCACGCCAACGCGGAAGAATCCACTTCTTCAGATAGCCTTCGTAGGTCACCTGCGTCGAGTACGATTTGCGATCTTCGTCTGCCGCATCGAGCCCCGGTTTCGTTTTGTTGAAAGTGTCCGGCAACTCGTGTTGACGATAGGGATTCACAAGCGTCTCGAAACTGATGCTTGTGATGAGCCTTTGAGGGGTTTGTTGGTTGATCTCCAAGCGGATTGCATCTACGGCAGCCTGGGCGGAAGACTCGGTCGGCAAGTCTTCCTGCGTTCCAATGAGGATGTGTTTTCGCTGGATGGTGCCGTCCAGCTAAGCCTCTCTCCATAGGAATTCCCAAACTTTTCCCTTCTTGCGGTCCGCCAGTCTCAGACTGCCTTTTTGATAACTCGTGCGCCTCATTTATTTCCTCCATTTCGGTTGAGGCGACACGGATGGCTGCCTCAGCTTAGCGCAAGTGGAGTGGCGGGTCGATGGTGAATATCTTTGGAAGACGCCGGCCTAACCGGCCTTCTTCGTTCTCAGCCAAATCTCGAGGTCAGAGGCGCGGAACCGCCATAGTTTCCCGACCTGGATTCCGTGAATCTGGCGATCGCGGGCCATTCTCTGCAGCGTCTTTGGGTGAATACGGAGCAACTCTGCTGCTTCATCGCTGTCCAAGAGTGGCTCGAAGACGAATTCATGTCTGAGCCGGGACTGGCTGGGAGAAGGAACGAACCTCGATGGCTGGGATGCGGATGATGGACTCCTTAGTCAAATCACCAATTTCAAGTCGATTCGGCTATTCCTGGGGATGTTCTATAAATGCAGACACGATTTACGTCAAACGGCGGTGATTTTTGAGGAAAACACACTGGTTCGTGCGATTTTGCGGTGTACGCGCCCCTAAGGAAGACGGTTCATCCCGCTTGACGAACTACTCAAGCTGGGCGTAAATAGCCGCAAGAGGCGCCCTATGCAGACTGAAAAAACAGTCTTCGTTGACGGCAAAAAGTCCGAATCGAATAAAGGGCGACCAGTGGCGTCATGGGCAGCACAAAGTTACCACCCAGAGTGTTCTCAGTTGAAAATTCCTTTGGATGTCTGGCATCGGAATTCATGACCATGAAGGGGCCTGCCACCATTAGCCAACTTGAGGCAGAATTCCTCTGCGGTGGTGGGTCGTGATCCCGTGATCCGTTAGAAATCGGGAAGTTCCGGAATCTGCCAACTTCCGATTACCCCGTCAGAACGAAGCCGCTCGCGCGGCGGACGCTGCCGCGTGGGTAGACACAAGCGTCGGAACTGTCCTCCTGAAGAACGGATAGGGCCGGAGGTAGGATGACGCAGATGGTTGCTAGAACTGCTACATGGTGAAAGTCAATAATATCGTTTTGGCCAAAGTCCCCGTCTGGCAAGGCTTTTCAGGCAGAAATCGATTGAATTCCCATCTGTGCATCGCACGCAGCAGCAAGAGATACGGCAACCGCAAGCAGGCTGCTCTTGAGAATCCTCATAGTGCCACTCATCTCTCCCAACCCCTGAAATCTTCTATTTAACGCTCTTATAGTCTTTGTCGCTGACAGGCTCTAACCAAATTGTTTTTCCCTTTTGAGTCGGGGTAACCGCTATATAGGCAAAGCTGCTTCCCGGCGATGCTCCGCGCCAATGCTCTACGCCCGGTGCGAACCGGCTTTCCCCGTTCTTGGTAGTAGCCGGTGCCTTCAGTGATTAGCAGAACCTGCCCGCCCGGATGAATATGGCAGTCCAGCTTTGCCCCCACGTCGATTGCCGATTCCGGTTTTGACCACACAAATAAAGCATTCCCGACTCCTGGTTGATCAAGGGATTCAGTACTGCAGCTTACAGATTGCCCGTCAGAGAATCAGGGTGCAATTGGGGTTCAGTGCGCCGACGGTTCTGCGGCATTCGCTGATTTGCTGTCACGAGTTCCCAAGCCGATTACCATCGCCATGTCTTTCGGATACACAACATCCCGTCCGCGGGCTAGAAAGTGGTAGTAGATCGACATCGACGCTCCATACGATCCGAAGCCGGCCGACACCACGCGAGAATGGGCAGCGACTCCCACAACCATTCCTACCAACTTAAATCCCGATGCGCCGCTCGCCGCTCCACCTCCCGCTTCACCCACGCTCTGCCCACTCTCTCCCGCATCACGGTCAGGAGAAGCCTGCGATGCTGCCAACATAACTTGAATGCCTGTTGTCAAATATCTGGTTCGCGGAGTTGTCACGACCGCTCCGCCTTCATTGTCCAGCTTCAGGTGTTCGCCCTTGGCCACAGCCACACCTTCCAGGTTCGTCTCAACTTTTTGCTCGACACCAATCGGGGGGGCAACTTCCCGGAATAAGATTCGCAACTGCCCATTGCGGCCCAATCGACGCGCTGGAGCAACCTGCATTACTGGGCCTTTGATCACGCTGCCTTCCGGAAGAATGAGATGATTTGACGCCACCAGCGGCTCAGTGATCACCGCTTCCACTGGGTCTCCGACCTTCGCTGTCGCCGAGCTCAACCCTGTCTCAAGCCGCGCATGTACCAGGCTGCCGGTCGGTGGTGGCGCTCCGATGTCGCTTATCGCTTCCGGCTTCACCGCCTCGGTCCCGAAATTCAAAGGCTGCAATAAGTTCGCATTAAAACTCGTCCCCGCGTCCAGGTATTGCGGGTGCACCGGCAACTGCGCCAGCACAATTCTCTTTACCTTGTGCATCTTTCCCGGTTCATGGATCTTCTTTTCTAAATCGCTCCATTGCCGGTGTATGGCTTGCCGGGTGGCGCTCACTTTATTCGACGCGGCCTCTTGCACTTTGTTCTTTCTCTTCTGCGTCTCATTCGCAGAAACGAACCGAAGCACTCCATCCGGAGAAGGAGACGCAACGGTATGCAGAGAGAGGTACCGCCCATCGGCCATTATCAATTCATCGAACTGAACATGCACCTTACGCACTGGTGAAAAATTCCCATTCGCCGCCTGCATCGTTCGGGCCATCGTTGGTACCGGATCAATCGCCGACACCTTGCCGTTCACCACTGTCCCAACCGGAATCAGCAACTTATCAAACGCGTATATCGGCTCTGTCGTTCTGCCATGAATTGTCTGACCGACTGTGCGAATCCGTACCTCGGAGTCAATCGCGACTTTGATCGGAGTGCCTGCCTCGACGGTCATCGGGAGCATTACCGGTGTGGCCTCTACGCTCTTTTGCTCCTTCTGCAAGGCGGTGGAATTGTCGTTTTGCGACGTTCCTGAGGGGGGTCTCGGCTTCAACGTCTGCGCGACGCTCAATCCCCCACACAAGCCAACCGTCAAGACTGTCAGTCCAAATACACTTCGTCGCATTTTCAATATCTCCAGAGTGTCCTTCCCGTAAGAAGAGCCGCCGTTCAGAGTGCTTGAACGGTAGTGCCAAGATTGTGGTACCAGGCGCCGCCAGGAGTGGTCCAAGCCGTCTGTTCTATGAAGCGACAAGCACAAGAAATGGTTGCAACTCGGCAAAGTTCCTTCCACGTAAGCCTAAGCGTAAAAGCGTAAAGAGGAGAGGAATACTCGAAATAGCCCTTGGATGAACAAATTGTCATCTTGCGGAAAGGCTCCGGTAATGTTTCGGTCGTATCGTGATTGTTGGTCTTCGTGTCTCGCCCGGCACGTGGAATTTGGTTTGGACATGCCCATGTACGTGCCCGATGGTAGGCGCCTTTTCGTTTTCTTGTTGGGAGCAATCTTGCAGGGAGGACCAGCGTTTTCTCAGGAATTGCCAGACGCTCCATCAGTCGTCCGGAATGCGAGCATTCTGGCTACTGAAGGCTCGGATAGAGCTTGCGATGCAGCAGAGTCGCCTGACACGGCGTCCCACCACTCAAGTAACAGCAAGTTTCTCAGTCGATGGGCTAAGCGCGGGCTGCGTGACCGGGCCGATATTTACACGGCTCCGTTTCATCGTTCTGAACTGAGGTGGGTGATTGGGCTCCCGGCCGTGACTCTGGGACTGATCGCGATCGACAAGCATGCTTCGGACGCAGTATCGAGAAGCGGAACTAGTGCCAGCGCGGATATTTCCGATGTGGGCCTGTTCGGGACGGCGGGAGCGGTGGGTGTCTTACTCCTGGATGGAGAAGCACGAGGCGATTCTCATGCTCTCGAAACTGGCGTGTTCGGAGCCGAGGCTATGGCCAATAGCGGCATTGTGTATACGGCGTTGCAGCTGATGACTGAGCGTCAGCGTCCTTTGCAAGGGACCGGTCGAGGAAATTTCTTCCAAACCAGCAGCTTGGATAATTCGTTTCCCTCCGGTCATTCGATCATCACCTGGACGGCGGCGAGCACAATCGCGCATGAGTACCCAAAACCTTGGGTAAAGTGGCTCGCTTACGGAACCGCTACCGCTGTTTCCGTCACGCGATTCACTAGCCTGCAACACTTCCCCTCCGATGTCGTTGTAGGGAGCACCATCGGCTATTTGATCGGACGGCATATTTTCCACGAGCATTGTAAGGCTGGTCTCAGTCCGATATGCAAGAGGCCGTAAGCGAAATAATGTTTGCCTTTGAGAAAGCGTGGGGCGAATGATGATGAAAAATTGGACGTGCAATCCACTCGGTGCTCACCTTCGATTCCTTGTTATTTTCCTGCTTGTTCAAGTCGCCCCGACTGTGATGGCTCAGACTGCGACCGGAGCAGTGACGGGTACTGTCAGGGACCAAGTCGGTAAAGCGCTGGCCAATGTGATTGTCACCGCAACGAGCATCGATACCGGACAGAATCAAAGGGCGAACACCGGGCCCGACGGTACGTACAAACTGGAGCTGCCTGCAGGCAATTACCGGCTGACGTTTGAATCCGCGGGGTTTAAGAAGTTCGAGATCTCATCAAGCGTCGGCGGTGTCGTGCCAGAAATTGTGGATGCCAAAGTAGAACAAGGCGAACCAGTCAATGGCAAAGCAGCGCCAACACAACAGGAGAATCTACCGAATGCGCCGTCGAGTAGCACGACCGCACCTTCTCTGTCAGACTTAGGCCTTACTCCGGACCAAACTCGGGGGAATCCCCAGGAGCAGGCGCTGCTGGATAAACGGACGCACATGCTGAAGATCCATCAACGGATGGGATTGATCACGACGATACCGCTCGTTGCGACGGTGATCCTCGGTCCTGGCGCTGGCGGCAAAAGTGAAGGCACGGCTGCTCGCGATTTGCACGTGGCGCTGGGCAGCCTGACGGGAGATCTGTACGGCATCACGGCTTACTACGCGATCCGCGCCCCCAGAATTCCCGGAACCAAAAAGCGCGGTCCGATAAAATTTCACGAGGCGATGGCTTGGATTCACGGTCCCGGCATGATCCTCACTCCCATTCTTGGGGCAATGGCGTTCAGTCAGAAGAACAACGGAGAAAAAGTGCACGGGATCGCGCAAGCGCATGGCCCGGTTGCCATCGTTACAGCCGGGGCGTTTGGAGCTGCTCTCCTGTCGGTTTCGGTGAAGTTCTAACAACAGTTTATGAATAAGAAAATACTGATCGTCTTCTTACTTGCGGCACTGCCCACTTTTGCTGGAGCAGACAGCCAATGGATTCTTCAGCAGAGCACGCTCATGTATCACGTATCGCACCCGCTTCATCAGAGCGAGGGCGTAAGTCATGCAGCTAAGGGCAAGGGCGTCTGCCATGCGGGACAATGCGACTTCCTGATCGCCGTACCAGTTAAATCGTTTGATTCCGGGGACAGCAACCGAGATCTTCACATGCTGCAGGTCACGCGCGGCGCCGAGTTTCCGCTCGTGACGGTGCGCACTCGCTTGCCTGAATCGGATGCCGCGTCGTCGACCATTGATGCCGATCTTGAGATCCAATTTGCGGGCCAGACAGTCCAGTACAAACAAGTTCCTTTCAAACTAGAGAAGCAGGGGAACGAAATCCATATCATCGGGACAATTCCGGCCGCGCTATCCGATTTCAAAATCGAACCGCCATCGCTTTTGACGATACCGGTCAAGAACGAAATACCCGTACACGTCGACATGACATGGCGTCAACAGTGATGCGGATGTTGTTGGTTCAGGAAGTTTCCACGACGCTGTTTCCTGCATCCCACATGGAGGTGTAAAGTCTTGGACTGGCGGGAATCTCACATGCGACTGCTGGTGGTTGAAGACGACATTTCGATTCAGCACTTCCTCAAGCGGGCGCTTACGGAAGCCGGATATCAAGTGGATACGGCCAGTACAGCGAAAGCTGGGGAGACCATGGCGTTGGAAGGTATCCACGATGCCTTCATCATCGATCTTGGTCTTCCCGATCTCGATGGACTGGATTTGATTGCGCGGTGCCGAGCCCAAGGAACTGCGGCGCCGGTTCTGATCTTGTCCGCCAGACGTTCCGTAGACGAGCGTGTGCGCGGGCTAGAGCAGGGCGGAGACGACTACCTCACGAAGCCATTTGCTCTGCCTGAGCTGCTGGCAAGATTGAGGAATCTCTTACGCAGGTCAGCCGTCCCGCAAACTGAATCTATGCGTTTGCAGTCAGCCGACTTGCAGCTCGACTTGCTACGTAGAGAAGCGCGGCGGGGTGACCACTTGCTGCAGTTGACCCCGCAAGAGTTTTCGTTGCTGGAATATCTTTGCCGCAATGAAGGGCGCGTTGTGACCAGGACCATGATTCTGGACCATGTCTGGAAAATGAGGATTGACCCCGCAACCAACGTGGTTGACGTTCACATTTATCGTCTCCGCAGCAAAGTAGATCACGACACCCCGCGACCGCTGATTCATACGATTCGCGGTGTTGGCTATGTCCTCAAACATGCCTAGAAGTCTACGAACCACCGCCGCTTGGCGGATTTCGATTTGGACAACTCTGGCGTTCGCGCTCGGAACCGCCGGCGCATTCACCATAGTTTATTTGCTTGTCGCTCAAGGTCTCCGTGAGCGGAGTGACACCTGGCTCAGCGGCGAAGCCGAAGTTCTGGCCCAAGTTTCGGCGGATACTCCGAGCGATCACCTCTACAAGCGGATCGTCCGAGAGGTGGCCGAGCTCGCAACTCAGGAAGTGCCGGATGAACGCAACGCCCGCGGCGAAAGGATGAATTCGGTATTTTTTCTTGCAACAAACCCAAACAATAATGATGGCCCATTGTGGGTAGGCCCAAGCCCAAAGGAAGTTTTTGTCACCGCGATTCAGCGCTCACAGCTGGCGCCGGGACCGCCGAAGTCGATAACTGTGGAAGGATATCAACAGACGTTTCGCGTCGTTGAGAAGGCGCAAACCGGAAGAATTGTTTATCTCGGGCTGTCCGATCGTGGCGCCAAGCACCTGCTGCACACATTGGCTCGTCGTTTTCTCATGCTCTGGGGAGGCATGTTCCTGCTTGGCTTCGTAATCTCGTATTGGAGCGCCCGCCGCACTCTGCATCGCGTTGAGCAAATTACAGAAACCGTGGCACGGATCGGAACAGAAGACTTACGGGAACGCCTACCTGAACCCGTGAATTCGGACGAAATTTCGCGATTGGCAAAGACTTTTAATCACATGCTGGATCGGCTCCAGTCTTCCGTAAATCAGCTTCGCACGGTTACTGGAGGTATCGCGCACGACCTCAAAAGCCCTGTAACTTTGATTCGTGGAACCCTGGAATCCGCATTATGCAATGAAGGAGATCAAAAGTGGCGTGACTCGGTTGGTGAGGCGATCGAAGACCTCGACAGGCTCTTGCAGTTGTTGAACACAACGTTGGACTTGGCGGAGGCAGAGGCTGGTGCTCTCCACATCGAGCGCGGCCCCGTCGCCTTCTCGGAAGTCGTGCGACAACTTGTTGACATTTACCAGCCAGCAATGGCCGAACACCATCACGAGGTGACGACCGACCTGGAAGCTGTAGTCGTGGATGCTGATGTGACCCTACTGAATCGGGTAGTAAGCAATTTGCTTGAAAACGAACTAACCCATTTGCCGACAGGATGCCAAGTGAAGATCAGGCTTTATTCCCACCAAGGATCAGCTGTGCTGGTGGTTGAAGACAACGGTCCGGGATTCCCTTCCGATATCGGCGGCCAGGTTTTCAAACGATTCGTAAAAGGCAAACACTCTCCCGGTCACGGACTCGGCCTAGCGTTCGTGGATGCAGTTGCCCAGGCACACGGCGGTGGTACGCGGATCTCGGAACGTTCGGGAGGTGGTGCCGTCATAACTTTATCGCTGCCTGTTAGCGTACTCCAGGCGGCGTAAATCTGGGGATCAGGTTTCATCCACGGTTAGCGGTGTTGCTCCGGGTAATAGAGGATTGTGGTATCTGAGAGGGAAAGCCGAACACCTTGCCATCGATTCGACACGCCCAATGCATTATGCAGGGGAGAATCATTCCCATAGAGCCTCGCCGGTCGATAGCAGAGATTCCAGAATTTTACGGTTTGCCTGAATCCTGCCGATGAACCCTGCCTATTAACTTCCGCGACAGAAATTCCTGGAACAGATTCACGGCCGCGCTTCCACCAATCCCGATTGCCCCGATCTCAAAAGTCAGCGTTATCCCCCGCCGATTGCTCGGCGGATAGTAAAGATTTGCGATTCCGCCTGCCGCCAGATGCCCGAGGATTCGGGAGTAATTTGGTTGCCACTGTCCATTATCCCCCTTGCAGATTACCGAGTTGCCGATCGCGTAGAGAATCCGCGATCGCTTGCTGCCAGTTTCCTTGTAGAAATAACGCGGATCCTGTTTCAGAAGAGATGGCAGTATCGCGTCTCCGATGAATGTGCCGATAACGGTGTCGCCGTAGCCGGCTCCGTAGCGTTTTGCATAACCCTCGAGTCCTTGTCCGTAGCCGCTAAAAGAATTCTGCGCCTGCTGAATGCCAGCGATGCCTCCTGCCAAAACGAAAGTGAACGGATCCGTGGTTGTTTTCCAGGCAAGGTTAAATTTTTGTTCGGAATTGAGTGGAGCCGCGTGGGGTAGGTAGCTCACGTAAAAGTCGGGAACGATGCCGAGAACCCGCTGTTTCTCCTCGGTCTTCACTTCCTGTTGCGCCAGCTCGGCCTGCGGGATTCCGACTTGAACGGTTGTAAGTGTAGCGCCCACGTTCAGCATAATCGGCGGCAGTGTTTGGATTTCCCCCGAGTGCAGTATTCCTGAGAACGTTTGCGGCGCGAAGCCAGCCGCGGTAATGGTGAGTTCGAAATCTCCGGGAACAACATTGGCGATGGAAAATTGTCCGTGGTCGTCTGATACGACTTCTTGCTTTCTCGGCTGGCCTTCAGTCAGCTGGACGCGTGCTCCCGGCACGACAGCACCGCTTTGATCAATGATCGTTCCCTTGATACTGCCAAAAGATTGTTGGCCAGGTAGCTCGTTAGCCGAGGCCGCTGGGAGTTGCGGACCCGCCGTGCCCCGGAAGTTCTGCCCCAAACACGGTGACGTCCAAGCCAGTGCGAGGGACGCAATCACTATGATTCGAGAATGGAATCTCAGAACCATATACTCCGCAATCTGGGCAAACGACAGTCCATAAGAAGGAATGAAAACGATAAGCACCTACGCGTACTTGAATTGATGCAACGCGGCGTCGTCTCAGAGAAACATGAACAACTTGTCATCTGTCTGCCACATTGTTTTCATTATTCTGCTGGTAATCTTCCTCATGCGATATTGGCACCTCGGGATCACGATTCTGGCCTTCAGTTTGGCTGTACCCTTCGCCTGTGCTCAAGATAACTACGAAATTCAGGTGTACGGATCTGATCTGGTCGATCCTGGCCACACCATGTTTGAACTCCACAGCAATTTCACTATCGACGGGTCGAAGACGATTGTGGATGGGGTGTATCCCACCAATCATGCCGAGCATGAGACGGTGGAGATTACTCACGGCTTCAATGACTGGTTTGAGTGTGGCTTTTACATCTTCACGTCAATCACTGAGGGACAGAGCTGGCAATGGGTGGGAGATCACATCCGGCCGCGGGTTGCCGTTCCCAAGAAATGGCACTGGCCCGTGGGCGTGAGCCTCTCGAATGAAATTGGCTACCAGAGGCGGCAATATTCCGTGGACACGTGGACGTGGGAAATTCGTCCCATCGTGGATCAAAAGGTCGGGCGCTGGTATTGGGCATTGAACCCCACGCTGGACCGATCGTTCCACGGCCAGAGCGTGAACCAGGGCGTGGTGTTCTCGCCGAATTTCAAATTTAGCTATGATTTCACGCCAAAAGTTGCGGGAGGCCTGGAATACTACGGATCGGTTGGTCCGGTGACAGGGTTCGATGCCCTCTCACAACAGCAACATCAAGTTTTCCCCGCAATTGACTTGAATATCGCGCCGCAATGGGAAATTAATTTTGGACTTGGCGTGGGCCTTACGGGTGCGACCGACCATTTGATAGCTAAGATGATTCTGGGCTATCGGTTTAATTTCTGATCAGCGATTAGAAAGCGCAAGGGGTAAAGGACATCGTGATCGGTTTTATCCTCGCCATTGCCCCCCTCTGACGAATCTAATCTTATTGCGGGTGCGGATGTATACAAACAGCAATGTGCTTCCTGTCACGGAGTTCCTGGGCAAATTCCGCCGGACTATGCGACAACTATGTTTCCAAAACCTCCAGAATTATTTCGTGCAAGGGCGTGACCGATGATCCAGCATGGGAGACTTACTGGAAAGCCACCAACGGAATCCGCCTTTCGGGGACGCCATCATTCAAGACCAAACTAGCCGACACCCGGCTTTGGCAGGTTAGCCAGCTGCTCGCGCACGCCAATCAAATTCCTGAATCAGTGAAGAGAGCGCTTGTACCAGATTCGTCAACACCGGCGTCGACGTCTTCTCAGCCCGCGAAGCGATGACCGAGGTCACAAGACGCAGTGAGCTTGGTCACTCTCATATTGGCCAGAAATGCGGCACAACTCTCTGCCTGGTGATCACATGCAGTTGTGATCAAGATCACAGCCAAGAATTAGGATGCTGATGCAATCTGTTGAACATTCGCATTTTGTGGGATCAAGCGTTGCACGACAGGCTCCAGATGCACGGGCACGACTGAAGCGCGTGACAGTTCTATTACGAGGACAAAATCATGAATCGCAAAGTACTAGTGGCAATCGTTGTGACCTTAGCCTTTAGCGCTGCGGCAAACGCGGGCACGATCAGCGGCAAAGTGTCAGGCGTTCCGACTGAATCCGTTGTCTATGCCGAAGCCATTGCCGGGAAAACTTTTCCAGCACCCACCGCACACGCCCAGATGGATCAGAAGGCGCTCCTATTTCAGCCGAGCGTTCTCGTCATACAGCAAGGTACAACTGTCGACTTCCAGAACAGCGACACCGTGGCGCATAACGTCGCATGGAGTTCGGTCGGGGGCAACAAGAGGCTGGCACACAACATGGGGACCTGGCCGAAGGGAGAAAAGCGCTCCTTCAAATTTGATAATCCTGGCGCGGTTCCGTTGATGTGCTACGTGCATCCCGAGATGGAGGCGACCATCGTTGTCTCTCCGACCCCGTACTTCGCACATACCGACAAATCTGGAAGCTACAAAATCGAGAATGTCCCCGATGGAAGCTACACCTTGACCGTCTGGAATGTAGCTGCGAAAGGCCAGTCCAAACCGGTTACTGTTTCGGGCAACAGCACGGCTGATTTCACGTTGACCAAATTAATCAGATAGGCACTGAGGGTGAAAAGCCTCAGCTATCCGCTTCAATTCGTTCGCGTACAGCCTTGAGTAAGAACGGTTCGAATCGTCGATCATGCTGAAGCGATACAAGAACAAAAAAGTCGACCGGGACTGGCTCAATACAAACTTCCCTTGCATGATGGCGTGTCCGGCGCATACCAACGCCGGGCGCTACGTTGGCTTGATCGCCGAGGGACGCTTCGAAGAAGCCTATCGCATCGCGCGCGACCCCAATCCACTAGCCAGCATCTGCGGACGAGTATGCGCGCACCCTTGCGAGACTGCTTGTCGCCGCGGCGAAATTGATAGGCCGATTTCTATTCGCGCGCTCAAGCGTTTTCTTACCGAGCAGTTCGGGCCTGAATCGAAACACCCGATTTCCATTAACGAAGGACGAGGTCAGAACAAGCTTCCTTTCAAAGTAGCCGTCGTAGGTGGCGGCCCTGTAGGACTTTCGGCTGCGCATGATCTCGCGCTGATGGGATACGCTGTCACGATTTTCGAAGCCGCGCCGGTGGCGGGAGGAATGCTGTATCTAGGTATTCCCGAATACCGCTTGCCGCGCGACGTGGTCGAAGCACAAGTGCGAGAGATTCTCGAGACCGGCGACATCACTTTGAAACTGAATCATGCCGCGGGCCGCGACTTCGGGGTTTCCGATCTGCGGCGTCAGGACTTCGACGCCGTGCTTATCGCCGTGGGTGCGCACCGCAGCCGCGATCTCAGCATACCCGGAGTCGATCTCGATGGCGTGTACAAGGGTATCGATTTCTTGCTCAACGTGAACCTCGGCTACAAGTTCACCATCGGCAAGAAAGTCATTGTGATCGGCGGCGGCAATGTCGCCATGGACGTGGCGCGTTCCGCCGCTCGCGAAGTCGTGCGTCAACATGCTGGTGGTGTGCAGGACGCGGAACCTTCTGCCGAAAACATGAGCGCGGTGGCTACGCGCGAGATGGTCGATATTTCCCTTTCCGCGTTGCGCATGGGCGCTCGGGAAGTAAATCTGGTCTGCCTGGAGCGTCGCGAAGAAATGCCCGCCGCTCTCGAAGAAATAGAGGAAGCCGAAGAAGAAGGCATTCGAATGCATCCGGGTCTTGGCCCTAAGCGGATGATCGGCAAAGATGGCAAGGTGGTTGCGCTCGAGACACTGAAAACCAAATGGGTCTTCGATCAGAACAAGCGCTTCAATCCCGCCTTCTACGAGGGTAGTGAAAACCAAATCGAATGCGACACCATCATCATGGCGATCGGCCAGGCGCCGCGCCTCGACTTCCTCACGCCGGAAGATAAAGTCGATCTGTCTCCACGTGGCCTGATCGCTGTCAATCCGCAAACACTGATGACTTCCGCTGCCGGAATCTTCGCCGGCGGTGATTGCGTTTTCGGCCCCCGGCTGATAATCGACAGCGTTGGCGATGGCAAACGCGCTGCGGTTGGAATCGACGAATACCTTCGGAAGAACAAGCACCCCGAGCCCATTATCGAGGTCGAAGTGCTGAAGCGGCACACCATGCCGCTGGATTATCTCGACATCACTCGCCAGCCGGTACCGATGCTTCCTCTCGAGCGCCGCACGGGCGTGACGGAAGTGGAAGTCGGCTACGACGCTCCCGAGGCCATAGCGGAGGCGCAGCGCTGCCTGCACTGTTGGGTCAACACAATTTTCGAGGGCACGCCGGAAGACGGCAGCA
This sequence comes from uncultured Acidobacteriaceae bacterium, assembly GCA_963766625.1. Taxonomy (GTDB): domain Bacteria; phylum Acidobacteriota; class Terriglobia; order Terriglobales; family Acidobacteriaceae; genus Sulfotelmatobacter. The sequence continues at coordinate 165,763 of CAVYBF010000003.1, forward strand.
TGTGCATTCTGTGCGGCGGTTGCGTCGATGTTTGCCCGGAAAAATGTCTAGAACTGGTTTCGGTCGATCGCATCGAGTTCGAGCCTGACACCGTGCAGCACATTCGGGACAACCAGCAGTGCTTTGGCGTGGAGTTCGACGAAGTAGCGGCCGACGAACTCGGGGTGGTTGCCGGCTCTGCCATGTTGAAAGACGAGACCCGTTGCATCCGCTGTGGCCTCTGCGCCATGCGTTGCCCAGTGGGCACCATCACCATGGAGTCCTACAACCTGATTCCTGTCGAACCGACAGGTCTGATCTCGGTAGCGGCGATTGGAGGATTGCAGTCGAAGTAGACTGCGAGGCACATATGGCAGACGAAAACAAAACCGCAATGGCCAACGACGACGTTAGTCGCCGCCACTTCTTTCTGAAGCTCGGCTTGGGCTCTCTCGGCATAGCTGCTGCCGGTACCGTCGCTTTTGCTTATCAGTTTCTGGAGCCCAATGTGCTGTACGAGCCCTCGCCCATCGTCAACGAGGGCAAGCCCGACCGCTATCCGCTCGATTCCGTCACGCTCGATGCGAACTCGGGCATCTACATTATTCATTCACAGGAAGGTTACTTTTCGCTCAGCGCGGTGTGTACGCATCTTGGCTGTCTCACGGTGTGGAAGCCTGAGCTAAACATGATTGCCTGTCCCTGCCACGGCAGCAAATTCGCCGTTTTCGAACGGGCAAATTTCAAACCAGGCGACAAGATCGAGGGGCCTGCGCCCAAGCCTCTTCCCTGGAAGCGCATTTGGCTGAACGATGACGGAGATTTGCTGGTGGACCGCTCCACTGACGTTCTTCCGCTACAACGTGACTCCTTCGTAAGGATCTAATCAATGGCCACGAAGACGGTAGACCAATATTTTGACGACCTACGCGGCACTCGGGTGTGGCGCTCGATCTTTCGCAGCGGCACCGGTTCGAGCACGCTGCATCGTGCTTTGGCGATTCAGCAAAACGTCTTTTTGCATCTGTTCTCCACGAAGGCGCGCACGCGCATGCTGAGTTTCAGTGCGACCTGGTATTTGGGCACGCTCACTCTCGGCACGTTCTTCATCCTGGTTGCAACTGGAATTCCGCTGATGCTCTACTACCATCCCTCTGCCCCGCAGGCATACGCCGATACAAAGGATCTGCAATTCGTAGTTTCTTCCGGAATGTTTCTGCGCAACCTGCATCGCTGGTCGGCACACACGATGGTTTTCCTGGTCTTTGCTCACATGTTCAAAGTTTTCTATCGCGGTGCGTATCGAACGCCGCGTGAGTTCAACTGGGTGATCGGCGTGATTCTTCTGCTGTTCACGCTGCTGCTTAGCTATACAGGCTACCTTCTTCCCTGGGATCAACTGGCTTACTGGGCAATCACCGTGGGATCGAATATCGCGTCGGCGGTTCCAGTCATGGGCAACAAAATTCATTTCCTATTGTTGGGAGGTAACGCTGTCAACGCGAATGCATTACTGCGCTTCTATGTGCTGCACTGCATGATCCTGCCGCTGACGGCGATATTCTTCATTGCCATCCACTTCTGGCGTATCCGTAAAGACGGTGGTCTCTATTCGCATGGCAGCGAACCGGCGACAGTGCGTGCAAAGGCTACTAGTAGTGACAGCATCCTGAAGGAGGCGCAATAGTAATGGCCGACTCCAAAGACTTCACCGCCAGCGTCGACTCCAATGCGAAAAAGTCGCCGCGCCGCATCGTCTTCATCACCCGCCGGACTTCGGCACAGGTAAAGGCTGACAGTGAAGATCAGGTGCAGACATTTCCCGAAATTCTGTTTCGTGCTGCGGTAGCCGTTCAAGTTCTTGCCATCGCGCTGGTGTGGATTGCTCTGATATTCAACGCTCCGCTCGAAGGATTGGCCGATCCTTCGCACACTCCCAATCCCGCCAAAGCTCCCTGGTACTTTCTCGGGTTGCAGGAGATGCTGCACTATTTCCCGCCGGTCGTTGCCGGTGTCCTGGTGCCCGGCTTGGTGGTGATGGCCCTGATCGTGATTCCGTATTTCAAGGTCAACATTGAAGCGGACGGCATATTCCTGAAAGATCGCCGGCGCCGCCTAAGCATTTTCTATGGCGCCGCCGCTGCGCTTTCAATCTTTCTATTCAGCTTCAAGGTCTATGCCGCTCTAGTGCCGACGCTGATCATAGTCGGTCTCATGCTGCTGGCAGCCCAGAGTTCTCCGCAGTCGCCTTCGGCTTTCCGGCGGTATCTGGCGGCTAGGCCGCTTTCCTATTGGGTGATGACGTGGTTCCTATTCGAACTGGTGGTGCTGACTGCGATCGGCACATTTTTCCGGGGGCCGGGTTGGTCGTGGGTTTGGCCGTGGCAAGGGTCTTGATGTACATGAAAGAAAAGCTCAAATCACTGTGGCAGAAGTTGTTTGGAGACAGCGTTCGCGCCTTCGGCGTGGTCAGTTTCTTGTTTCTGGTTTCGCTGGCAATTGCGCCCGCGAAAAATCACTTCAGCGAGTGGCGCCACTATCAGCACGGCTATCTAAAGATGATTCGTAGCCGCAGCGATGCCGTGACTCTGCAGCGCCATTTCCAAGGAGGGATTCAGCAGATCTGGCTGCCCGATCTCGGCGTGGTCGATCGTTGCACTAGTTGTCATGTTGGATTGAAAGAAGCCAGCCTCAACGATGTAAGCGTGCAGCCTTTCCGCCCGCATCCAGTCACACCACATAAGCTCGATCAATTTGGTTGCACAATCTGTCATCGCGGACAGGGTGCGGCGACGACTGTTGCGGAAGCGCATAACAGCACGCTGGCCTGGGAGCAGCCGATTCTTCCAGCAAAATATATCGAGTCGTCGTGCGGCCAGTGCCATCGCGGGACGCTGCCCGGCACACCTCAATTGAATCAAGGCCGGTACCTGCTCTCGCGCTACGGATGCGTGCATTGCCATATGGTGAAGCTGCCCGACGGGAAAATAATGAAGGCGACCGACGATCCGCCCTCGCTCTCACAAATCGCCGATAAGACTACGCGCGAGTGGATTTATGCCTGGCTGAAAGATCCGCAGGCCTATGCCACGACGGCGACCATGCCGAATTTTAAGTTGAGTGATGACGATGCTCGCGATATTTCAGCATTCTTGATTGCCAACAGCACTTCGGTATCGGGCGACACAACCACGCTTTCTGCGAAAGCATCGCCCGATCCCACGGCCGGCGCCAGCTTATACGGAGAATCTTTCTGCGCTTCCTGCCACGCGGTGCAAAATGCTGCGGGCAACCTAGTTGGCGGTAACGTCGGCCCGGAGTTGACGCGCGTCGGGAACAAAGTGAAACCGGAGTGGCTCCAGGCGTGGCTGCGCAACCCCCGCGTCTATGATGCCGAGACCGCGATGCCGCACTACCGTTTCAACGATGCTCAAATCGCAACCCTAACTGATTTTCTGCTGGCGAAAACTGATTCCGATCTGCTGGCCAATGTTCATCTTGAAGCTCCGACTGCGGAGCAGATCGCGCGCGGTAAGCACCTGGTTTCTGATTACGGCTGCGCGTCTTGCCACGAAATCGCAGCTATTAAGAAACCGGAAAATTTTGCGCCTGAGCTAAGCCGGATCGGCAGCAAGCCCGTTACACAGCTCCTGTTTCGGCCGGGAATGCTGCACACGCTTCCGGGCTACATCGCGACAAAAATCCAACAGCCGCGTTCCTTTGCACAAAACTTGAAGATGCCGCAGTATCCGTTCACGCCCGCGCAAATTGATTCGCTGACCACGGCCCTGCTCGCGCTCAACGACCGTTCCTTCACGCTACCTCCATCATTGACCGTGCCTGCGAAGGCAGAATCGGATTACCAACCAGCCGGTAAAGCGGGAACACTAATGGCCGATCTGGCCTGCTTCAGTTGCCATCGCATCAATGGCCACGGCGGCGACATGGCTCCCGACCTCACCTGGGAGGGCAGTTCAGTGCAGCCCCAATGGCTGGTCGAGTTCTTGAAAAATCCGAATACTCTACGGCCGGCACTCATTCGTCGCATGCCACGATTCAATCTCACCGACGCCGAGGCCAACGAACTCACGGACTACATCATGACCGTATATCAGAGCCCGGCAATCGATCGCGACTCCATGCCGCTGAGCGGCTATCCGAAAGGCGAGGTTGAGTTAGGCAGGCAACTCTTTTATGGCAAGTACGCCTGCCAAGGTTGCCACATCGTCGATACCAAGGTGGACAAGGGTTACATCGGGCCAACACTGACCCACGTCGGTTCGCGACTCACAGCTGCCTGGATCTTCCAGTGGATGAAAAATCCGCAAGCTCTGCGTCCCGGCACTCTCGAACCCAACCGCGCGATGAGCGACGAAGACGCTCGTGCACTGACTGCCTTCCTGGTCTCGCAGAAAAGCGGAATCAAATCGGAGGTCGCAAGGGCAAAGCCATGATTCGTTTATCGACCATCTCCCTGTTTGCGGCCGCGCTCGGAACATCGCTGGGTGTTTCCTGCTCGCAGAAGACTGCTTCCGAACCGCTGCCCAAGCCGGCCGCATTCGGCACCGCCATCGTCGAATCCAGCGGTGGAAAGCAGATGGCACAGACAGGTTCGCTGCTGCCGCAACCCATTGTCGTGCAGGTGAATGACGAACAAGGTGCCGCTGTGACTGGTGCGTTGGTAAGATTCGGCGCAGCGCCAGGAGTCACTTTCGACCCGTCTTACGGCCTTACAGATTCCAGTGGGCAAGTCACAAGTAATGTTGCTCTTGGTGGCATGGCTGGCCGTTATCAAATCACCGCGGTTATTTCCGACAAGACCGGAAAGAAGATTGTACTGACAATCGAAGAGATCGCTCTCGGTTATCAACAAACTTTGGGACGCCAACTCAACGATCAGTATTGTGATCGCTGCCACAATCCCGAGTCGACAGCCGAGCGCTTGTCGAACTTCGACAATCTCGAAATCAAGCCGCACCCGTTCACCGAAGGTGACACGCTAAACAAAATGAGCGACGCCGATCTCACTGCCATCATCAGCCATGGGGGCGCTGCGCTCAACAAATCCGCTCTAATGCCGGCATGGGGCGATACTCTGAGCAAGTCTGAGATTCAGGCGCTGATAGCCTATATTCGGGCCGTCTCCGATCCGCCCGATCGCAATGCCGGCGCCGTGTATGCGAAGAATTAGACTGCGGTCGAGCTTGCTCCGCCTTCTACAGCGGGATCAGTCCTGGTCGGCTATTAAGAAGTGATCTCCGTATTTGGCGTCGATTCTGGTCGGATGAAAGGCAATACAGAAACCAAGCGCAAGTGCGCCGCGCGAGGGTTCGACAAGGGTTCGCCTGCCGGAGGCAGGGTCGTTCCTTACAACAGATCTCAGCAGGGACCCAGCCTCCGACCTTGCAAAGACGGAGTAAATCAAACGAAAAGGATCAAGAAAATGACCGAAGGAGAAACAAATATGAATTCGCGTTTACGACGAGTGCTTCCTGGTTAGTACCAAGCTGCAGTGCCGGGTTGTGGGCCTCCTGCTCCTCTCTTACGGGACTCGACCCTTACTTCTCTGCGGTCGCGTTCGGGGGAGTATTTTCCGTTAGTGGCAAGGGCACTACATTAGAAAACGGGTTGCTCGATACCAATGACTCCGGCATTGGAACGATTGCGACCGCCGCCTCTCTGAGCGGAACTCTTTCGCTTCCGGATGCTTATGGGCGCGGCACGATCACGAGCACGCTTAATTATAACGTTCTCACCAGCGGACCCTACCCTGTTTCTCTGAACTATTACATTGTGGGGCCGAAAGTAATCAGGATCATCGATGTAGATCCAACGGATTCCGCCATCGGGAGCGCATACAGCCAGGGTGTCAACGGGAACACAGCCAGCAATGCCTCGCTCGAACCCTCGATATTCGGCGTGGCAGGAAATCTATTCAGTAACCAGTATGCCGCGGCTGGCATGTTTACGCCCGATAGCTCATCCGCGACTTTCGCGGGCGTCGCGGATGATGATGAACTCGCGTTCGGCCTCGCGGTGCAGGCGGCTACGGTTTCAGGGACCTACTCCATTGCCGGTACCGGCTACGGTAACCTCACGATTACTCCCGGCAGGTTAGGCGACGTGAGTGCTTTCGGTCTTTATATGACCGATCCAGGTCTAAATCTGCTCGATCCCAACAACACGACGAACGGGTTGGGAGGCGGTCTTCTGCTCGACCTCGACACAAGCTTCGCGGGCGGTACCGGAATTCTAATTCCGCAAACCGACACACTCGCTACAGACCTTACCGGCGACTACGCCTTTGGGGGACAGGATCAGAGTTACCTTAGTGGTGGAGAAGCGGAGTTTGATTTCGTCGGCATGGCAACCGTTACCAGTGGAGCTTTCTCGGGAACCGGCTTCGCCAGCGACCCATTCTTTTCTTTGGATGGAGGCGTAGCAGGCACTGCCACCGATTCCGGGGTCAAATTTACCTCCACTCCGCTACCGGACCCGAGTAATGCCGGCCGCTACACCATGCTGACGACGAACCCGACACCAAACCCTCTGGAAATCAAGCTCAAAGGTAAGGCACAACAGCCATTCGATGTGGTGATGTATCAGGCGAGCGGCGATCAATTCTTTTGGCTGGATGAAGACGCATCCAGCGTTTTCCTGGGATCGCTGCAGCAACTGGGATCCTTCACCACCTTGCCTGCAACCAAAGCCCTAGCGAAAGCAAAATGACGGGTCCCCAATTCGCGTGAATTGCAGCGTTCAATCATTCGCGTCTTTAGTCGTCCGCTCGTTTGATTCGCAGCTCCATATTGCTTATCCATTCACCTGATTGTAAGTTGACCGTCGCAAGAATTCTCCCTGTCCGGCGCGTCCGAGAAATTTGTTTTGGTCAATCACCACTCGGCCGCGCGAAAGTACCACATCAGGCATACCTGTAACTTCAATTCCCTCGAACATCGAGTAATCCACGCGCATGTGATGTGTTTTTGCGCTGATGGTGTGCTTGCGCCTGGGATCAAAAATCACCAGATCGGCATCACTTCCCACTGCGATGGTTCCTTTGCGCGGATAGAGTCCAAACAATTTTGCCGGCGTCGTAGAAGTCAGTTCGACGAAGCGGTTCGCGCTAAATCGGCCGGCAGCAACGCCGCCCGAGTAAATCAGGCTCATGCGATGCTCAACGCCCGGACCTCCGTTCGGAATTTTCGTAAAATCCTCACGCCCCAATTCTTTTTGCTCCTTGAAACAGAACGGACAATGATCGGTAGAAACGACCTGCAGATGATCGCGCGTCAATCCATTCCATAACTTTTCCTGGTGCCATTTTTCCCGCAAGGGCGGAGTGAACACGTACTTGGCGCCTTCGAATCCCGGAGCATCAAAGTTTTCAATCGACAGATATAAATATTGTGGACAAGTCTCGGCGTATACCGGCAACCCGCGATCACGTGCCTCGCGCACTTTTTCCAGCGCCTCATTGCAGCTTAGATGAACGATGTAAAGCGGCGCGCCAGCCATCTCTGCCAATGCAATCGCTCGCGCGGTGGCTTCAGCTTCAGCGGTCGTGGGCCGGGTGAGGGCATGATATTTCGGCGCTCTTTTGCCTTCCGCTAACGCCTGCTGCACGATGACGTCGATCGCGCTGCCGTTTTCCGCATGCATGCAGACCAGCCCGCCATTTTTCGCAGTGGTTTGCAGAGCTTTAAAAATGCTGCCATCGTCCAGCATGAACACGCCGGGATAAGCCATAAACAATTTGAAACTGGTTACTCCTTCGTCCACCAGATCGTTCATTTCGGAAAGCTGTCCGCCAGAGACATCAGTGACGATGCAATGAAACGCATAATCGCAGACCGCTTTGCTCGCAGCTTTACTCATCCATGTATCGAACGCCTGGCGCAGCCGCTGGCCTTTATATTGAATCGCAAAATCGATGAGCGTAGTCGTGCCGCCAAACGCCGCCGCTCGCGTTCCGGTTTCAAAATCGTCGGCGCTAGTGGTGCCTCCAAACGGCATGTCGAGATGCGTATGTACGTCGATCCCGCCCGGGAGCAGGAGTTTGCCCGAGGCTTCAATCACTAACTTCGCATTTTGGGCAGGAAGGCTCGCTCCCATGGCAGTGATTTTTCCGTTTTCGATCGCCACATCAACGAGACAGCTGTCAGTCGCAGTAACGACCGTGCCGTTTCTGATTATCGTGTCGAAGCCCATGCTCCTCCTATTTCTCAGCAGCGCACCTGCGAGATGCAAAGTGGAATTCTATGCTACACTGCCCCTCCTCAGCAGCTTCGCGCCGACGGGGGGGAGACAGCCATGCAATTTGGTATCACTTTTAAGCCCGATATGACGGTTGAACGCATCGTCGATTTAACCCGGCAGGCGGAAGCCGCAGGATTTGAATACGGCTGGATCTTCGACTCGCATGTTTTGTGGATGGATCCATATCCTCTGTTGACGTTGATGGCGGCAAACACGAAACGCATGCGGCTGGGTACCTGTGTCACCAATCCTGCCACTCGCGACCTTACCGTAACCGCCAGCCTGTTTGCGACACTCAATCTTATTTCTCATGAACGTATGCAACTTGGCATTGGCCGGGGCGATAGCTCCCGCCGCGTCCTGGGCAAGAAACCCGTGAGTTGGTCGCAATTGGAAGCCGCGGTGAAACAATTTCGCGAGCTCACCAGCGGTACAGAAATTCAGCATGATGGACAACCTACGCGTCTGACCTGGGCGAAGGATTCTCCGCGGGTGTGGATCGCCGGCTACGGTCCCAAAGTTCTCACAATGGCTGGTCGGGTCGCCGATGGGATTATTTTGCAAATTGCTGATCCAGCGCTCATCAATTGGTGTTTGGGTTTTGTAAAAGAAGGGGCGCGTGCCGCAGGGCGCAAGTTTAGCGACATCGAAGTTATGTCAGCTGCGCCGGTGTGGGTTTCCGACGATGTAAGAGTTGGCCGGGAGCGCGTGCGCTGGTTTCCAGCGCTGGTCTCAAACCATGTAATGGATTTGATTCGCCAGTACAAGCCGGAAGATCTGCCGCCCGCTCTGACTTCGTACGTTCAGGATCGTGGCCATTACGATTATCAACATCACTGTGAGGTCGAAAGTGACAACGCCAACTTTGTTTCTGACGAAGTGATTGATCGCTTCTGCCTGGTTGGTCCGATCGAAGCTCATCGCAAGAAATTGCGTGCGCTTGCGGATGTCGGCGTTACGCAATTTAATATCTACCTGATGTGCGGAGACGAAGAGCAAACTTTAGATCTCTACGAGCGCGAGGTTCTTCCCGCGTTTGCTGGCGTTCGGAACTAGTTTGCTTGCTATCCCGTTTCTTCTGCAGGTAGGAGCACAGAGCCTCTGAATTTCATCATCGCGTAATACGCCACGAAAGCAACCGCGAACCCCACAAACCACGAATAGTCATACAGAACTCTTGCCCTCGGAATCGCCAGTCCGGCAAGAGCAATTCCCGCACCCAGTGCCAGAGCGAGCACCGCGCGCCAGTTGAATCCGCGAGAATATTCATAGATCCCATCGCGCAAATATAGGTCGTTAAGCTTGAGCTCGCGGCGGCGGATCACAAAGTAATCGCAAATCATAATGCCGGCCACCGGCCCGAGAAACGCCGCGTATCCCCCGAGCCAGCCCAGAATGAAGGTTCTGTAATTCGAAAGCAGTTTCCACGGCACCAATGCGATGCCCATAAAGCACGTGATCACGCCTCCGGTTCGGAAGCTGATTCCCCGCGGCCAAAGATTGGAGAAGTCGTTTGCCGGGGAGACTACGTTCGCTCCGATATTCACATTTAACGTCGCCAGCAGGATTGCCAGCAGGGAAATCACCACCGCAATTGGCGAATGGAATCTGCTGAGCAGTTGAACCGGATCCCAAATCGCGGTGCCGTAGATCACCACGGTAGCAGACGTAACGACGATTCCGACGAAGGCATAGAGAGTCATGGTGGTCGGAAGTGCGAGCGCCTGGCCGATGATCTGTTCCCGCTGGTTCCGCGCGAAACGGGTGAAATCCGGAATATTGAGCGAAACCGTCGCCCAAAAACCGACAGTCCCGTTCAGAGCCGGAATTAGAAACTTCAGAAAATCAGAAAAATTCGTAAACCGCGACGGAACCGAGAGCATCGGTCCAAACCCGCCAGCCGTCTTGTAAGCCCAACCGAGCAAAAGCAGCCCAACCCCTAACAGTACTGGTGCGCTGATGCCTTGCAGGATTCGAATGTATTCGATCCCTTTCAGAACCACGGCCAAGTTGATCAGCCAGAAGATGAAAAAGCAAATCGCCGTGCCATGGGCGACATTTTTCCACCCTGGCGCCAGCGTTCCCAGTAGCGTGCTGATCGCTTCGCCGCCGATCCACGCCTGAATACCGAACCATCCGCAAGCCACTAGAGCGCGCAGCACCGCCGCTACGTTCGCTCCCAGCACACCGAATGAAGCGCGGGCCAGCACCGGAAAAGGAATTCCATATTTCGCTCCCGGATGCGAATTCAACAACATCGGAACCAGCACGATCACATTGCCGATGAAGATTGTCGCAATGGCCTGCTTCCAATTCATTCCTCCCTGAATCAAACTTGCGGCCAACATGTAGGTGAGAATGTTGACGGACATTGACACCCACAGCGCGGCGAAGTTGTATGTGCCCCAGTGGCGCTGTTGGGATGAAGCCGGCGCGAGGTCGTGGTTATACAGAGGACTGGATTCGATTCGCGAGCTGAGTTCAGGAGATTCCAAGTTGGTCATCGAGCGGCCAGGTTCCATCGCCAGGTTCCATCGACTAGATTTGTCATTCCGAGCGAAGCGAGGAATCTGCGTTAGTCCGCCGCGGCAGAGACCGCACTCTGAGCGGTGATCGGTCCATAGGTTTCGGGACGCCGGTCCCTGAAGAATTGCCAGACTTTACGAACCTCATTGATCATTTCAAGATCGAGATCGGCGACGACGACTTCATCTTTGTCGCGGCTGGCCTGCGCAATAATTTTCCCGCGCGGATTGCAGAAATAGCTTTTCCCATAGAATTCGCCGATGCTCCACGGTTTTTCCGTACCTACGCGATTGATCGCACCGACAAAATAACCATTCGCCACAGCGTGGGCGGGCTGTTCGAGTTCCCACAAGTATTCAGAGAGGCCGGCCACGGTTGCCGATGGATTGAAGACGATTTCTGCGCCATTCAATCCCAAAATCCGCGCACCCTCAGGAAAATGACGGTCGTAACAGATGTAAACCCCGACACGGGCGTACTTCGTCTCGAACACGGGATACCCCAGATCGCCGGGAGTGAAATAAAATTTTTCCCAAAATCCGGGATGACAGTGCGGGATGTGATGTTTGCGATATTTTCCCAAATAGCGGCCGTCGGCATCGATTACAGCGGCAGTATTGAAGTAGACGCCCGGCATGTGCTCTTCATACACCGGCACGACGATTGCCATGCGATGCTTCGCCGCCACCTTTTGCATTAACCGCGTAGTCGGTCCATCGGGCACGCGTTCGGTTAACTCGTACCAGCGCGCATTTTGTTCGGCACAGAAATATGGCCCGTAAAACAATTCTTGCAGGCAAAGAAGCTGTGCCTTTTTGCGGGCGGCCTGTTCGATCAGCTTCAGGTGCTTGTCAATCATGGCTTTCCTGATCTGATCGAGAGATCGGTCTGTACTCACTGCATTTGAGGCTTGAATCAAGGCACAGCGAACGATGCGGGGCATGAAATCCTCCAGAGTAAATCAGCCTATTCCGAACTACCAAGGAACGACACTATCGCAAAAGCGGTGCGGCTTGCGTCTGCTGGGAGTCTCGTGTGCAATTGTGATCCTGCATAACTATAAAAGATACAACCATATCTCTATCTATCTTGGCCCAGTGCGGGGCAGCCGTTCACATCCTGCTAAGGTGCACCGAGCTTGCTACCCCGAGACCCGCCTGTGCCTCCGTTGCCTGCTGGGGCTGAAATCGTGATCGAATCAGGCTCCGTCCAAACCGGTGAACCGCTGGTTAAATCGAGACGATGCATGGTGATCTTCAGGTTGCCGCGATCCACATCCACCATTAGATAGTGATAATTAACTTTGTTACTTTGAAATGGATCGTCACGCGCGCGCTCAATGGGATACGCATGAGCCCCGCCTCCGCCGCTCACAAAATAAGTCACGCCGCCTTGCTCGTGGCGCTCGTAATTGTGCACGTGACCGGAGAAGACCACGAACCGGGCCCGGGTATTTATCTGGCGTGCCTCCAGCATCCCCGCCAGTTTCTTCTCCGGTGATCGGGCCGAATGGCCCCCGCCGAACATTTTCATATCCGAGGAACTGGTATACGGCGGGTGGTGCAGCATGATGAAAACGAAATTAACATCCGAAGGGATATTGTCGAGCTTGGCACTGAGCCATTGGCCTTGTGGACCTGAGGTTTCGTCCAGTGAACTGTCAAGCGCCAGGATTAGCGTGTCGGCAGCCCGCACTGAATAATAGCGGCTGTTTTTCAAATCGGGGAAATGCTGGAAGTAATTGCCCAGCGCTGTCTCCTCGTTACCGTGCAGATCGTGGTTGCCCAGTACCGGGTATACCGGAATTTTCTTCTCGCGCCAGATCGCAGTCTCACTGTCCCAAACTTCCCAGTCATTCGCGTCATAGCCGTTATAAACAATGTCACCGGTAAAGCAGATAAATGCCGGATCAGACGCCGCAATGGCGTTTATCAAAACCAAGCGAACGGCTGGATTAGCCACGTTTGTATCTTTTGGGTCATGAAAACGAGTATCGCCATACGCGACGAAACGGAACGGAACTTTTACCTGGTCTTGCAAATCAACCGAACTCTGTGCGATCGACCTTCTCGTGCAGGCAGGCAGGAAAACAAGCGCTGCCGCCATGCAGAGCAGCGCCAGCGTATTTGCCAGTGATCGTCTCAGAGGAAACATAGTGTCGGTTCGATTCTTATAAAGTTGCTGTGTTTTTTATATCACTCTCCTGTCTGCCAAATTCTGAGCTGGATTCGGTGGAGTCAGGGCAGGTGCGCTCTGTATTGAAGACCGCCTCGGGAAAGCGAGTTAAAGATCCTCTTAGGCGGACTCTCGGGCGGCGGCTGCGCTCGTTTTCTCTCTGCTCATATAGTAGTAAATGGTTGGAGTGACAAACAGCGAGAGGATCATCGCGATGAGCAGGCCACCGATCACGGCGATGGCCAATGGTTGCAGCATTTCCGAGCCCGCGCCAATAGCGAGCGCCAGCGGCAACATTCCCGAGACCGCCGCAATGGCCGTCATCACAATTGGGCGCAATCTCCTGCGCCCGGCTTGGAAGATCGACTCTTCGCCGGAGAAGCCTGCGGCGCGGAATTTCTCGTCGGCATCGAGTAGCAGGATTCCATTCTTGGCCACGATGCCAATCACCATAATCAAGCCCATGAACGATGACAGGTTGAAAGTGATGCCTGTGAGCAGCAAAGCGACAAACACGCCCGCGGTAGAAAGAATCGCCGAAACCAGAATGGAAATCGGCGCGGAGAAATTGCGGAACTCAAACAGCAGAACCAGGAACACGAAAACGATCGCCATCCCGAGGACCAGTGTGAGGTCGCGAAAAGATTTCTGCTGGGTCTGGTAAAGGCCGCCGTACTCGATTCTGATGGAGGGCGGCAGATGCAGTTGAGCAATCACCTTCTGCACTTCAGCGACGCCGTGGCCCATATCGAGACCCTCGAGACGCGCCGTTACTGCCACATAGCGCTGCTGGTTATCTTGCAGGATCTCCGTTTGTCCAGGTATTTGGGTTATGGTGGCAAGCGAGCCCAGGTTCGCGATTTGACCGGCTGGACCTACGAGCATCGTGTTATTCATCGCTGCAAGCGACGAACGGATTTCAGCGGGATAGCGAACCCGAACCGGATATGGACGATCGTCAGTCACTACAGGCTGCGCCGCCTTAACGCCATCAAGCATGGCTTGGGCTTCATCAGCCAGATTCTGCGGCGAGAATCCAACATGCGATGCGGCGGCCATGTTCACCTGAAACGAAACTGCCGGACCGCTGGTTGTCGATTCGATTCCGTCATCGACGTCAACTACCGGATTGTGGCCGCCGACTTGAATTTTCCCGATCGCATCGGCAACTCGCGGCGCCCATTCATCCAGCAGCTTCGCATCGGGAGAAAACATCATGATGTCGATCGGCTGCGGTGCCGCCGTCAGATCCCCGATCATGTCCTGAAGCTTCTGGGTAAACTGAATCTCCACAGCTGGTTCAGCCTGAGCAGCTTTAGTACGCACCTCATCCATGACCGCCCAGATGTCGCGCTTCCGATCAGGCGTCAGTTCCACGGAAATGTCCCCGGTATTCGCCTCGGTTACCGCCGCCAAGCCGAGTTGAAGTCCCGTGCGCCGCGAAGTGCTGGTCACCTCGGGAACGGAACGTACGATCTGCTGAACGAGGTCAACCATGCGGTTGGTTTCTTCCAGTGAGCTTCCCGGAGGAGTCACGTAATCGAGGATGAACGTACCTTCGTCCATTTTCGGCAGAAGATCGGAGCCGATATGCTGATAGCAGAAGTACGAAGCCGCGACCAGAATCACGGCCAAAATTGGCACCCAAATGGGACGTTTTAGGCTTTGTCGAAACCAGCGCTCGTAAAAGCGGATCACTCTGCCGAAGTATCCCTTCATCAGGTGCTCTTCTTCTGCTTGCAACAATCGGCTCACCTCTTGTCGTGAATCTTCCTCTTCAGGGGCTGCCGAATACGGACCTTGAACGCTGCCCTGAGCGGTCGTGGAAGCGCTTGCAGGTTCGTTTTCCGCGCGCGATTCATCGCCCGGCTCCGATTTCTTGCGTAGCAGGTACAGGCAGAGCGTGGGCGTCCAGGTCAGGGCGAGCGCCAGTGAAGTCAGCAATGCCGATCCAATTGTGATTGCCATCGCCCGGAAAAAGACGCCGGTTACGCCGGTGATCGCAATCAGCGGCAGAAAAACGACGATGGGCGTCAGCGTCGATCCGACAAGAGCGAGCGAAAGTTCTTTGAGCGTGATGGCGACCGCGCGGAAGCGGCCCTCACCCGCTTCGCGGTGCAGCACAACATTTTCAAGAACCACGATGGCATCGTCGATAATCAGGCCCACCGCTGCAGCCATACCTCCCAGGGTCATCAGATTGAAGCTCTCACCGAGAAACTTCATGACGATGAACGTCACCAGCAAGCTGATGGGAATGACCATTCCGGCGATGAACGATGTGCCCCAGTCCTGCAGAAAAAGAACCAGCACGGCCGAAGCCAGCAACAGCCCGATGAGAATCGCGTCGCGAACGCTCTTGATCGATTGCCCGACGATCCACGATTGGTCATAGAAACTGCTCACGTGTACACCGGGCGGCAAACTTTTTTCGATGCTTTCCATCTCGGCATGTACAGCGTTCGCCACCTGCATGGTATTGCTGCCGCGTTGCCGGTTGATGTTGATAAGGACTGCCGGTTTGCCGTTGGCGGTAACAATTGTGAATTGCGGCTCGAACGAAGGCGTTACCTGTGCCACGTCGCCGACGTACACGGGGCTGCCGCTGGCCGCGTTCTTGATGAAGATGTTTGCAATCTGTTGCCCGTCGTGAGCCTGGCCGCTGATCAATCCCAGATACAGCTGATGATTTTGCGTGAAAAGTCCAGGGGAAGTGATGATGTTCGACCGGTCAACCGCGGCGAGAATGTCCGGCACGCCGACTGCCGTTGCACGCAGCTTTGCCGGGTCAGGAACAATGTGAAATTCCGGCACCTCGCCGCCCTGGATCACGATGGTTGAGACGCCCAGCAGACTTGAAAGCCGGGGCTTGATTTGATAAGTAGCCATCTCCCAGAGCTGTCTTTGCGAGACCGTGTCTGAGGTAAGCCCATAGCCCATGATCGGGAAGCTTGAAAATTCCAGGCGCTCGCTGTTTACCTTCGCAGTAGGCGGCAGAGTGGCGCTCAGGCCTGCTACCGCTGTATTTACAAGCTGGAGAGTTCGAAACATATCCACTTTCCAACCGAAATACAGATCGATTTCCGCCGAGCCGCGGCTGGTGATTGATTTCACATCTTCAATGCCTTGCACTCCACTTACGGCTTCCTCAATGGGACGAGTGATGGTCACCAGCATCTGATCGATCGGCATGACGCCGTTATCGACAGCGATGATGATGCGCGGAAAATCGGTGGTTGGAAAAACCGCGATCGGAATACTGAACAGCAAATATCCGCCAATCAAAGCCAAAGCGATAATCAGGAAAATGATCGATTTGTGCTCGCGTGCGAACCAATAGCGCTCGGCCTCGGACTTGGGCCGTTGTGAAAGTGAAGTTGTTTGGCTGGAGTTCGCCATGGATAGGTTGTTCGCGCTCAGTCTGCTTTCTCAGGGGTGGCGGTTGGTTTTGACACGGTCACCTTGGCGCCATCGGGCAATCCGTAAGCGCCTTGGCTCACAACCTGCTGGCCAGCCTGCAGTCCGCTCAGGATCTGGACTTCACCGTCTTCGCGAATTCCCGTCTTTACCGCGGTCTGGTGTGCGATTTGATCCTGCCCAATAAGGTCTACTGAAGTCGCGCCGTCTGGCGCAGTCAAGATCGCTTCCACAGGCACAACCAGAGCGTTGGCCACGGTCTTCGCAACAATGCTTAAGCTAACCGTCGCGCCGGGTTTCAGTTGCCCGCGGGGATTCGCGGCCTCGACCCAGACCTGAAGCGTGGTGCTATTGGGATCAAGCGCAGGACTCACCACGGTCACCTTACCGGGCATTTCGCCGGTACCGCCTTGCGGTAAGAGCGATGCAGGATCACCAACATGCAATTGGGCCGCCTGCTCTGGAGTAATGTAGGCACGAGCCACAACCTTGGAGAGGTCCATCACGGTGAGAATCGCAGATCCGCTCGGCGGCATTTCCCCGGCATAGAACGGGCGATCAGTAATCACACCGTTGATCGGGCTCACAATCTTGGTGTAATCCACCTGCGCTTCCGCCGAGGCCAGTTTGCCCTTAGCGGCGGTAAATTGTCCCTCAGCCACTTTCAGGTTGTAATGCTTCTCGGCGAGGTCATATTGATTGGTCGCCTGAGTAAGAGCAATCTTTGCGTCTTCCACGTCTTTCTCCGCCATCGCTCCTTGTTGGTAGAGCTGAACGCGAGCTTCGTAGATCGATCGCGCTTGCTGCATCTGCTCCTCAGCAGCCTTCAGATCGCGTTCTGCCGATTGCAGAGCGCTATCATACGTGGCCTGGGCCTGGTCATACGTACCTTGACTTTCGGTCAGCGCCCCCACGAGGTCCTTGTTTTCGATGGTGGCAAGGAGTTGCCCGGCGTGCACCCGGCTGCCGCGAGTCACATAGAACTGTTTGATTGGCGCAGAGACCTTGGGGACGATCGCAACCTGATCTCGCGGATAAAGAATGGCACGCGTAGTGATCTTCGATTGCAGGGCTTTGCTCTCGACGGTTGCGGCCTGAACTTGTACCGTCGGGGCTGCCTCTTGCTTTTCCTTGGACGAACATCCCACCATGAGCGTGGTCGCGAGAGAACCTGCGACAATAAGGAATATCCAGACACCGCCTTGGCAACCGCGGTGCGAATCAAGCGAGGGGTCTACTTGGACTGAACTAGTCAGTGGTTCGAAATCGTGCAGGGCCATGTTTTAGTTAGAAAGTTTCGTTAGAAATTTCCCGTCACAGTTTGAAGAGCCGCCAGGGCTACGCGATAACGGACTTCTGCATCGTCATACGCAATGCGCGCCTGCGTCAAAGTGTTTTCCGCGGTAACCACCTCCAGCGCCGTCGAGGCTCCAGCTTTGTACCGCAAATCGATCAGGCGCAGGCTCTCTGCCGCCAAGTCGGCGGTATGGCGCGACTGCTCCACGGCGGCACGCGCCACTGAAGCTTCATTGTACGTGCCATATAAAGCGCTCAAAAGTTGCCGCTGTGTCTGGCTCAGTTCCACCCGCGCCTGTTCGCGCTTGAATTCAGCCTGATGAAGCTTGCTTCGCAGGGTGCCCCAATCCCACACCGGCACATTTACGCCTACGGTGATGAAGTAGCCGAGGTTCGGCAAAACTCCCGCTTTTGTCTCTTCTGCATTTCTACTGTGCAGAGCAAACGCGTTGGCCTCAATTCCATAGTCAGTATCGACGAAGAATGCCGGCAGGAACGCGCCCTTTGCGGCCGTAACGGCCGCCGTCGCCCCCATCAGCCCCTCCATGGCCGCCCGCAAATCGGGATTCTCCTTTCCCGCCAATCGTTCCGCCTCCGAGAAGGGCGGCAAAGCCACGGCCGAGTCCAGATCATCGATAATACTGAAATTTTCATTTAACGTCGGAAATATAAGCACTGCCAAGTCGAGACGTGCCGATTCCATTGTCAGCTTGGCGTCGTCGAATTGCTGCTCCTGCTGGCGATACTGAATTTCCGCCTGGATAACGTCGCTATGCGCGACTTGGCCCACCCGTTCCGCATCCTGAGTGATTTCGTAAAAGTGCTTGGCGGTATCGAGAGCGGTCTGCGCAGTTCCGTATTTGCGTTGAGCTGCAGCCATTGCGTAGTAGGCCCTGGTCACCGATACCGTCAAGCCTCGCTTGGCGATTTCAGCTTTTGCGCGGGCAATGGCCTCCGCTGCGCCGGCCTGGCGATAGGTTGCGCCCAGATAGTTGCCAGGGGAGAGATCCTCGTGAACCACGCCCCACGCACGGTAAACGTGCACGCCATCGTTCGTGACGTATCGTCCAACCGTCGTTCTGCCTCCATTTCCCTCAGTCAGCAAAGCTTGCGTCGTGTAACTCACGGCCGGCAGGATCGCATTTCTCGCTTGCATGTGATCCTCATGAGCAGCTTTCGCGTCGTTGAGTGCTGCCTGGAAACGTGCGTCCACTCTCCGCGCCTGCGTAATTGCATCCTCTAGCGTGATGACCACGGGCGGTTGCGATTGATTCGGCCCTGGAGGCTGCACGAATTGAACAGTCGCATCAACCGACGTTTGCGCCCAGGCCGGTATCGATGGGAAATAAATTGTCCCAAGGCAAACGGCCGCTATTCCGACTATTCGATATAGGCGTTGCCCTTGCCGTGGCGACGCACCATCGAACCATGGACTATCTGTTCTGATCGATAGCTCGCGGCGAATAACTTCTGGCGATTTACAGTTCATCATTGCCCTCTCCATCTTCATATAGAGACGCTCGAATCAAGGATTCGTGTTATGGCACAAAATTACAAAGGTGGTTACCGCCGTAATCGCGGCATGGTGAGAATCAAAAGAGCTTACTGAGACGGCTCTCGATTCTTCCTGCTACGGAAATGAATGTGCCGGTGGATATCTGGCCAGAATTCGGCCGCCTCATCGTAAAGGACAGTATTGCCGAGATCAATGGCGATTCGGGATAGCGTGTGGCCTAAGCCGCGGTCTTGCTGGGGATAATACAGATCGGAAATGGCGGCGGCCGCCACCGTCCCGGTCAGACCCGAGCTGTAGAAAACCGTCCGCCCAGAATCGTTATACGTAACGAATACGCGGGCAATTCCGTACCACAGACGACTGCCAAACGAACCGTTTGCTTTTCGAAAGTAGCGAGGATCCTGGTGAAAGGCCACGGTTAGAGCGAAATCACCGATGAAGCTGGAGACGTTGGCATCCAATTCCAGCGAACCAAAACACTTGCCGTATCCAGCCCAACCAGTCCCATAGCCGCAAAATCCGTCTTTCGAGGAGTATTCCAACGTGCCCGCCTCGAACGCGCCTACGCTAAGCCCTAACGGGTCGTAGGCTCCTTTGGCCCACTCCTGGAACGTCTCTTTGGGA
The DNA here is from genome assembly GCA_963766625.1 of uncultured Acidobacteriaceae bacterium. Taxonomy (GTDB): domain Bacteria; phylum Acidobacteriota; class Terriglobia; order Terriglobales; family Acidobacteriaceae; genus Sulfotelmatobacter. The sequence continues at coordinate 185,555 of CAVYBF010000003.1, forward strand.
GTTAAGGGCTGGTAACCTTTGCCGTAATTGACCTTGAAAGCCGGAATCACCCAGAAAATGTGTCCCGGTGAGCCGGCGGTGGCGGATGGAGCGTGTGGGTTTTTCTTGTTCTGATCTCCAGAGGAAGGCGGCGTATTCTGAGCCTGCAAACTGCTATCTAGTGCAGCCAAGATAGCCAACGGACTTCGCGAGTTCGTGCTCCTGGGGTTTGTTGGCGTTTGAGCATAAACACAGCCAGTTAACCCCAGGAAGATGAGGCAAAGCCAGAGCATCAGTCTTACGATGCTGAATCGATTGCCCGCGTCGAAGCCGACATGGGTCAAACAATATCTAAAACAGCCGCCAACTACCGAGGCGAATAGCTGTTTGCGAAAAAAAGCAGCGCCGCCACCGAAGCGATGAACTGTTGTGGGCTACCCACACAATGATTGCACTATGGCTTCAGAGGACACGGTTCTGCGTGCGGCCAGATCTTGCTGAAACGCTGCAGGGTTTAGACTAACCAGCCCGTGATACTCGCCCCTTCACGCTTTGCAGCACCGTAGCTGGCAGACGTACCACCCTGACGTTTGTACCTTTTTTGGTTTTGACGTTAATCGCAATACCGTCGGCCTCAGGAAATGGATCAGAAATCAGTTCGAATTCTTCTCCGTAGAGGCGAATATGCTGTCGCGCAGAATAGCCAAGACGTTTTACACCGGCACAAATTTCATCGATTGAGGGAGATTCAGGAATATAGCTGGTCATAATACCCCTATTCTACCTCACCCCATTTTGAGAAGCTACGGACCCCCGCCGCAAACTATTAGCGGACCCAAGTAATGCTGGGATCCTTTACCACCCTACTTGCAACCAAAGCGCAAGCAAAAGCAACATGATTGGTCGCTGACTCTGGCGAATTCGGGGACATCCACGAATTGTCGCGCTTTCTGGTAGAAGCGTGAACCTTGATCGGCCTACCGCTAAGTTGTACGCTCTGGCTTAAAAGGATGATCGTCTTTGCCATTCTTGTCGCTTCGCTCGCACTGGTGGCGTGGCTTTACCTTGCTCTAGGCAGGGGATCTTTTTGGCGCCTGAAAAGCGCTACCTGCAATGCAGCCGGCAGGACGGAATTTTCGGGTTCTGTCGCTGCCGTGGTTCCGGCTCGCAATGAGGCAGAACTGATTGGGCCAGTGGTCACGTCGTTACTGAATCAGAGCGTTGCGATGACCGTCTTCCTCGTGGATGACGAGAGCACAGATTGTACGGCGGAGCTGGCAGTCCGAGCAGCGGAGGAAGCAGGCAAGACTGACGCTCTTATTGTGGTTCAGAGCAAGCCCTTGCCGAAAGAGTGGACAGGGAAATTGTGGGCGATGCATCAGGGCATCGAGCAGGCACGCACGAGGAATCCCGCGTGGCTGCTGCTCACGGACGCTGATGTGGTGCACGATCCGGACACTGTAGCGAACTTGGGTTCGATTGCTTCCCAGGGTAATTACGATCTGGTCTCGTTTATGGTGAAGCTGCATTGCGAGAGCTTTGCGGAAAAACTGCTCATTCCCGCTTTCGTTTATTTCTTCTTCATGCTCTACCCCCCGGCCTGGATTCGTGATAGCCGGCGCTCGACTGCCGGCGCGGCCGGAGGCTGCATGCTGATGGGATCCAAAGCGCTGGAATGCGCTGGAGGCTTGTCAGCCATTCCCGGCGAAGTGATCGATGACTGCTCGCTGGCGCGGCTCTTGAAACAGCAAGGCGGACGATTGTGGCTTGGAATAACCGAGCAGAGCGAAAGCTTGCGGAGATATAAAACCTTCGCTGAAATCGAGCGCATGGTCTCGCGCACGGCGTTCAACCAACTGAAACATTCCTGGCTGCTGCTACTGTGCACCATCGCTGCCATGACGATCACTTATCTGGCGCCTCCTTTATTGTCGTTCACCAGCAGCATGGCGGCTATGTTGATGGGCATCGCGGCTTGGGCGATCATGGCTGTGACGTACTCGAGCATGGTGCGTTACTATCGGCTGAACCCCGCATGGGCACTGTCCCTGCCGCTAGCGGCGCTTTTCTATATGGGCGCGACAATACATTCAGCAGTGAAATATTGGAGCGGCGGCGGCGGAGAGTGGAAAGGGAGGGTTCAGGATGTTCCGAACCGCCGCGCTACCTGAACCCCTCTGCCTCAGATCTGCAAATCGCTAGATCAGCAAATCGCTTCGAGCCAGCAGGCGCCGACCCAGTTCACACAATCCACCCTCCGCCGACCACGATCTCGCCGTCGTAAAAAACCGCGGCTTGGCCCGGAGTAACCGCGCGTTGGGGCTGGTCGAACGTGACGAGGATCTCACCCTCCGCGATCTTTTCAATCGTTGCGGGGGCGGGCTCATGGCGATGCCGGATCTTGACCGCGACCCGCATCGGTTCGCGTAGATGATCGACTGAAATCAGATTGACCCGCTTGGCGCGCAGCGTGTGTGAATAAAGATGCTGGTCAGCACCCACGACCACCCGGTTCTCGGCGCCATTAATCTGAATCACATAAAGCGGCGATCCGGTTGCTACTCCGAGCCCCTTGCGCTGTCCAACGGTGAAATTGTGGATGCCGCTGTGCTCGCCGATGACTTCACCATTTGTGGTCACCAGTTCACCAGCAGTATCCGGCAATGCTTCTCCACTCTCGGCGAGGTAGGCGTCAATGAAACGCTTGTAGTCGCCACCAGGAACAAAACAGATTTCCTGCGAGTCGGGCTTCTCGGCCAGAGCCAGCCCGTGGCTTCGGGCGAGCTCGCGAACCTCAGGCTTGGTCATGCCCCCAAGCGGAAACAGTGTCCGGCTCAGCTGCTCCTGCGTGAGGCCAAAAAGAAAATAAGTCTGATCCTTGCTGCGGTCCGCAGGGCGTCGTAGCAGCCAGCGTCCGCGGTTCTCGTCATATTCGACGCGAGCGTAATGGCCGGTAGCGACGCAATCGGCGCCGATCTGGCGCGCCACCACATGCAGCTGATCGAATTTCAGATGATTGTTGCACAGGCTGCACGGAATCGGCGTGCGCCCCGAAAGATACTCAGCAACAAACGGGCGCACCACGTCGCGCTCGAAGCGCTCTTCATGATTCACAACATAATAGGGAATGCCGAGATGCTGGGCCACGCGGCGGGCATCGTAAACATCGTCGAGCGAGCAGCAGCGACCGGTTACCTGCTCCGGCATGCCCTCGCGTCCGGCCAGGCGCCGCTGATTCCAGAGTTGCATGGTGAGACCAATGACGTTGTGATCTTCTGCGCGCAGCATTGCCGCGACGGTGGAGGAATCAACTCCGCCCGACATGGCAACGGCGATAGTTCGCATCGGCTGCATATGTGACCTCGAGCAATTAGCCATTGGTAATTAGCATTGTCGCTCAGCCAATTGAAAGCTCTTCGCGTTTCCCACAACACTCCAATGGCTAATAACCAACTGCTAAATGCTAATTACTGTCTTCCGAGACACTGGGCTCAACTCCCGCAATCGCGCCAAAGTCTCGGGAACAAGTGCCAGGGCGAGATCGATCTCTTCCGCGGTGTTTTGCTTACCCAGGCTAAATCGAATGCTGGCGCGAGCACGATCGGGACGCACTCCCATTGCTGTGAGTACATGGGATGGCTCAATCGCACCCGAGGAACATGCCGCACCAGTGGAAACCGCCAGCCCTTTCAGATCGAGCGCGATCACCAGGGCTTCGCCATCGATGTAATCGAAATAAATATTTGTGGTGTTTGGGACGCGAGGCGCATGTTCCCCGTTCACTCCTGCATCTTCCACCTGAGCGAGAATTCCCTGCTCAAGGCGATCTCGCAATTCCGAGCTTTTTTCATCCTCGCGGTTCTGTAAGCCGCCCATTGCCAATTCCGCCGCTTTCCCCAGACCAACAATTCCGGGCACGTTCTCAGTTCCAGCACGCCGCGAACGCTCGTGCCGTCCACCATAAAATAGTGGCTGAAGATGCGTGCCTTTGCGCACATAGAGTGCTCCTACGCCTTGCGGCGCGTGCATCTTATGCCCGGAGACCGATAGCGCGTGGCAACCAATCTGGTTCACATCAACTGCAACCTTGCTCGCAGCTTGTACTGCGTCGATATGAAAATAAACCGCGGCCTCAGCGGCGATCTTTCCGATTTCTTCAACCGGCTGTAACACCCCTGTTTCATTGTTGGCCATCATGATCGAAATCAACTTCGTATTCGGCCGCAATGCCCGGCGCACCTCGTCAGGGTCGACAAGCCCGCGGGCATCTACTGGCACATACGTGACCTCGCAGCCCGAGTCTGCAAGATGCTTGCAGGTGTGAAGAACCGCATGATGCTCGATAGTTGACGTAATCACATGATCGCCGGGGCTGGTCAGCCCAGTGAGCGCCAGATTGTCACTCTCCGTTCCACCGCTGGTAAAGACAACCTCCGCTGCCCGGCACCCCAGCCACGCCGCCACGGAATCGCGGGCGCACTCCACCGCAGATCGAGTCCCTTGCCCATGACTATGAATCGACGAAGCATTGCCAAAGCGCTCGCCAAAATACGGGCGCATGGACTCGAGCACTTCCGGCAGAACCGGCGTCGTGGCGTTATTGTCGAGGTAGATGCGTCGCATGGGGATCAAAGGATATTTTACGCTGATGACCCGATTCAGGGCCGACGAGCCTGCTCTGAGCGGCCGGGGACATCACTCTGTTGAACGTGTAACACGGTTTTCGGATTACACTGTTTTCGTGTAACACTAGTGCCACATGAAAGTCAGACTTCGCAATGTAACAGTCACCTTAGAAGAGGATGTAGCGCGCTGGGCGCGCAAGAAAGCGGTCCGCCAGGATACGAGCGTTTCCCGCCTGCTTGGCGGAATTCTCAAAGAGCGCTTGAAGGAAAAAGACGGCTATGAAGCGGGTATGCGCCGTGCGTTAGCGCGAAAACCTTTTTTGAAAACCGACAGCCGGTATCTGTCCCGCGAGGAAGTTCATAACCGCTCCCGTCTTCGTTGACACCAACGTCCCACAACTTGAAGCGCCATGTGTTTCGGCTTTAGCGCGCCGCTTCGTCTTTGGCGGCTAGAGCCTGTTCCTCCCAATGGATCCAAGCGGCACGAATGAAGTCGTGCCCTTCCCGATTGTTAAGTCGATCAAGCGCTAAACCCCGATCACACCACACAACTCCTTCACCGCAGCCGCGCTCTTATCCAACCCAGCTTTCTCTTCGGCCGTCAGCTTGATTTCGATGATCTGCTCCAGACCCTTGGCTCCCAGCTTGCACGGCACGCCCACGTAGAGACCATTGATTCCATATTCGCCTTGTAAATATGCGGCGCACGGCAGAATCTTTTTCTTGTCTTTCAGGATCGCTTCCACCATTTCCGTCGCAGCCGCTGAGGGAGCGTAATAGGCTGAGCCGGTTTTCAGATACTTCACGATCTCAGCGCCGCCGTCGCGCGTACGCTGCACCAGAGCTTCGAGCTTCGATTTCTCAATCAACTCGGTGATTGGAATGCCGGCAACAGTGGAGTAGCGCGGCAAAGGAACCATGGTGTCGCCGTGGCCGCCGAGCACAAATGCCGTGACGTTCTCGACACTGACTTTCAATTCATCGGCGATGAAAGCGCGGAAGCGTGCGGAGTCGAGCACTCCGGCCATGCCGATAACGCGCTCGCGGGGAAATTTGCTGAGTTTGTATGCCGCCTGCGCCATGGCATCGAGCGGGTTCGAAACCACAATCAGAATGCAGTTGGGCGAATATTTCACTACTTCGCCGACTACTGCGCTCATGATCTTGTAATTGGTGTTGAGCAGGTCGTCACGGCTCATCCCCGGCTTGCGCGGAATGCCGGCGGTGATCACTACGATGTCGGAGTTCGCCGTGTCTTCGTAATCGTTGGTACCGGAAATGTGGGAGTCACGCTTTTCGATCGGCATGGCTTCGAGCAGATCGAGACCTTTGCCCTGCGGTACGCCTTCGATGATGTCGATCAGGACCACGTCTGCGAGCTCCTTCGACGCGATCCAATGAGCTGCCGTGGCACCTACGTTGCCGGAACCTACGATCGTTACTTTCTTACGCATGAATGAATCCTTTCAGCATAATTAAATAATTGGGGAATTTGATAATCGGGTAATTTGAAAGGCGCCTGGCGCACAGCGGTGAAAAAGCAGATTCCTCGCTTCACTCGGAATGACAGGGTTGCTTCAATTACCAAATTACGCAATTACCCAATCAAAGCACAGCGGAAAGCTAAACTGCACTCAGCACACCCGCGCCCATGTTCTCAACGATGCAATCGGCGAACTGGCTGGTCTTTACTTTGGTTGCGCCTTCCATCAGGCGCTCGAAGTCGTAGGTGACTTTCTTCTGCAGAATGGTTTTCTCGATCCCTTGCTCGATCAGATCGGCGGCTTCGTTCCATCCGAGAAAGCGAAACATCATCACCCCCGAGAGCATCACCGAGCCGGGATTAATAACGTCTTTATCAGCGTACTTGGGCGCGGTACCGTGGGTGGCCTCAAAGATGGCGTAACCGTCGCCGATGTTCGCGCCCGGGGCGATCCCGAGTCCACCCACCTGCGCCGCGCAAGCGTCGGAAATATAATCGCCATTCAAGTTCGGCGTGGCCAGCACGGAGTACTCATCGGCGCGGGTCACGACCTGCTGGAAGATGGAATCGGCGATGCGATCGTTGACCATGATTTTTTTCTTCCACTGGCCTTTGCCGTGGGTCGAGTAAATGCGGTCGAGAACGTCTTTCACTTCCTGCTCGACGGCCTGGCGAAATGCGGGAGGCGCAAACTCCATGCCGGGCTCAACCAGTTCGGCGTTCTGCGCAACAGGCAGATTCGGATTTTTATCTTTATTGTCGAGAATCCAGCTCTCACGCTCGGTAACAACTTTGTCTCGAAATTCTTCGGTTGCCAGATCGTATCCCCACTTGCGGAATGCGCCCTCGGTGAATTTTTGAATGTTGCCTTTGTGCACCAGCGTGACGGTTTTGCGTCCAGTCTCAAGCGCGTGCTGAATCGCCATACGGACCAGGCGCTTGGTTCCAGTTATTGAGATCGGCTTGATGCCGACACCTGAGTCGAGGCGGATTTGTTTTTTGCCGCCTTTCAGCATTTCTTTGTTGAGAAATTCGATCAGGCGCGTGCACTCGGCCGTTCCCTGCTCCCACTCGATACCGATATAGACGTCTTCCGTGTTCTCGCGGAAGATGACCACATCCATGCGCTCGGGATGCTTTACTGGCGACGGAACGCCCTTGTAATACTTTACCGGGCGCACGCAGGAAAAGAGATCGAGAACCTGGCGCAGCGTGACATTCAAAGAACGGAAGCCTCCGCCAACCGGCGTAGTCAGCGGGCCTTTGATGGAAACGCGAAATTCGCGGATGGCAGCGATAGTGTCATCGGGCAGCCAGTTATCGAACTTGGCTTTGGCTTTCTCGCCGGCGAAAACTTCGTACCATGCCACACGACGTTCGCCCTTGTAGGCTTTCTCTACCGCAGCATCGAAAACCCGGATCGAAGCCTTCCAGATATCTCGGCCAGTGCCGTCGCCTTCGATGAACGGAATGATTGGATTATTCGGCACCTCGTACTTTCCGTTGTTATATGTGATTTTCCTTCCGTCCCGCGGTACAGGCACACTGTTATAAGAGCCAGGCATTCGTCATCTCCTTATGAAGTTTGCAATCTGTGCGGAAACCACCATTATAGAGAACAGGCCGACACCGCAGACTACTAATTCTTCCGGCCTTGTGCCATAATCCCGTTTTGGAGCATCATCTGCTGTGATACACGTCACACCTTGTGGTTCACGCGCTCGATTTCTTGTGGCGTTAGCGCTACCCTGCCTTGGCCTGGTACTTTCACTGTCGGGGACTGGGTTCGCAAGCGATAACCCCGCTTACACGCAATTCGGGCACAACATTACCATCGATCCCAACCAGGGAGCCGGCGATCTCACCTGTTTTGGCTGCAGTATTCACGTTCGCGGCCAGGTTGCAGGTGACGTGACTGCATTTGGCGGCAACATTGTGCTCGAAGACCCAGCTCAAGTGGCCGGAGACGTCACCGCATTTGGTGGAGATCTTCGCATCGATCAATCGGTTAAGGTAGCTGGAGATGTCACAGTTTTTGCAGGTCAACTTCACCGCGATCCGCAAGCGACGGTTTCCGGTGATGTGACCTCGATGGGCGGTCGGGGGTGGTTATTGCCGATGCTCATGGCTCCTTTTATCATTTTGGGGCTGCTGGTGGCATTCGTAATCTGGCTGGTACAGCGCCTGCGGAACCCCTCCGTGCCCGCAGCCGCAGCTTAGAGCTTTTTGCCTGAGGGCCCGGCTTACAGGCCATGATTTACCAGCGACGAGTTCCAAAATACTTGCGCACGCCAACCGTGGCGTAACGTCCCCAAGGGCCATTGCTGCCGAGATCGGCCGGTCCCAGATACTTGTCGCGAGCGCCCAACCGATCGAATAAGAAGTGTTGTGTAACTCTGAACTCAAATCCTTTCGCGATATAAATTCCCGCGCCCCATGAGTGCTCGATGCCAATTGCATCCGGCGACCAGGTGTAAAGCGCTTGCGGGACATTTTTACCGAACAGGAACGCCGGCGCACCAAAAAGCATGAAGCGCCGCAACTGGGTGCGGCCAAATGGCCGAACTTCGAGCATTCCCGACAACATATACCGCGCGAACATACTGCAGGGAGCATTCGCGCCACCGAAATCCCTTGCCGTTGCAGCGCAGAGGTTCGGATCGATTTCGTTATGTGGAGGCGCCAGCTCAAGCTGGGCCCATCCCCAGAACATGTCGTGTGGAAAGAACATCCGGTCTTGCACCGCCATAATGTCGGAGTTGGCGCCCGATGTAGTTTGTGCCGCGACAAATAAAGAAGATAACAAGATCAATGCAATAACCGGAAACAGAGCTCTCATGAGGCCTCCAATAGTTTGGACTACGTAAGCATTTCAGTCCGGCGAAATCTTCCCTCGAACTTCGGAATCCTTCTCTCTCATTCCGCTGGGCGGAACATTGTAACCTGCGGGCGCATAACCCTTTCTGCGGCGAACCTGCGAGCTTTCGCAGTTTTAAATCACGAAAGCCGGCAAGGCGAAAAAGATCGATTTGCGGAATTCCAGAATTCATATCCAAAATTCTGATTTATTCCATTCATGGGATTACTGGAGACTCTGCTGGTCAGAAAGGACTTACGGAACAATCACCTAGGGTTTGGTTGGCCGATTGCTAATCACGTCTTCAAACGAGCTCACAATACCCCAATGCCCCAGGAAGTCTCCGTCTCTTATCAAGCCGTCAAAAGTAAGGTCTACCGGTTGGTCGATGCGCTGGTCGCAGGCGAAAAATCGGAAGCCGAGGTACAAGAGTCCATTCGCCGCTGGTGGGACCTGATACATCCTGCAGACCGTCCCATTGCGCAAAAATATCTCGCTATGGTGTTGGAGAGATCCGCTATGGCCCTGGACGCAGTCGAAGGGGGCTTGATTGAAGCCAACCAGCCAGAGGTTCTGCGGGCTCCCGAATCCAACAAGGCCCTCAAAATTATTCAACGGCTCAACAAGCACGCTTCCTTCAGCAGCGCAATCTGAGCCGCGCAAAAAACAGAATTTCACCCTTGGGTCACCATCCGCTCTTCTATGTTCCCACGGAGGCTGTTGGTCGGCCGACAGCGCAGCCTTATACTTGCCGTGACTCAATGTACGGGCGAAATCGATTCGGCTGAATCGGGCGCCAAGGCTGCCCTCATCTATGGACTTTGACCAACTGCAAACATTTCTCGAGGTGGCCCGCCATGCTTCGTTCTCGCGGGCGGCCGAGAAGCGCTTCCGAACGCAGCCGGCGATCTCGTCGCAGATTCGCGCCCTCGAAGACGATGTCGGCGCCAAACTTTTTGACCGATCCGGCGGCAAAGTTTCTCTTACCGCGGCCGGCAAAGCCTTTCAGAAATACGTTCAGGAAACCCTCGAGGCCCGCAAAGCGATCCTTACCACCCTGGCCGAAATGGAACATATCCCACGCGGTGCAATCACGGTGGGAGCAAACGAAGGCACCTGCCTGCACATCCTCCCCGAGGTCTTCGCAGACTTCAAAAAGCAATATCCCAACGTCTCGGTCAACATCAAGAGCGCCGACTATGCCAAAATTTTAGAATCGGTGATCGACAATTCTGTAGATTTTGGGGTGGTTTCGTTGCCCGTGAAAGACAACCGGCTCACGGTGGTTCTCATCCATCAGGATGAATTGGTGATTATCGCGCCGCCAAATCATCCCTTAGAAAAGATGAAAGCAGCCATGGTAGGAGATTTGGCGAAGTTTCCGCTCGTTCTGCCCAAAGCCGGGCACACGCGGGACGCGCTCGACGACCTGTTTCGCGAGCGCGGCTTAAAACCGCACTACAGCATGGAGCTCGACTCCAGTGAACTCCTGAAGCGCTTCGTTGCCGCCGGCGTAGGCGTGGGTTTTATCGCGCGTTCAAATGTGCAGAATGATGTGCGAGCCGGCGTACTGGCTGCCATTCCCATGGCAGATGCCCAACTGCGGCGCGATCTGGCTCTGGTTTTCCGCAAAGATAAGTCTCTGAGCCGCGCCGCGCTGGCTTTCATCGAGATCGCTAAGAGTCACAAATCCAGCAACGGAAGAGCGAAAGTATCCAGTCGATGACGACGCCGGCTTCAGGATTTCTAACCGCTGGCCTGCTTCTCGGTTTGCTATCTCTTGCCCCATTCTCACGGGCACAAAGCGGCGCAGGGAACGCTCACGCGCTGCCGACCGCATACAAGTTGATTGCTGTCAAAGTAACCGGCAGCAAACGATTCACGCAGCAAGAAATTGCCACAGCCAGCGGACTTCCAGTCGGCACGGTTGCTCACGAGGAAGATTTCCAAAAAGCCGCACGGCAACTGGGCGAAAGCGGCGCTTTCAGCAATATTGATTACCACTATACCTATTCCGGAGAAGGCACCACTCTGAGTTTTCAGGTGGCCGACGCGGATAAATTCGTTCCCGCCCGCTTCACCGATTTCGTCTGGTTCAGCGAACCAGACCTTATCCACAAATTGCATGAACGGATCCCGTTATTCGATGGCCAATTGCCCACCAGCGGCAGTTTGCCTGGCCAGGTTTCCAACGTATTGCAGGCCTTTCTGGATGAGAACGGAGCGCCAGGACAAGTTCAATATTCAGGCACCCGGGACAAGAACGGAAAATTAGAGTCGATCGATTACAACGTGGTCGGTGTGAGCATTCGCATCCACCACGCCGATTTTCCCGGATCGACTCCGAATGAACTGCCTTTATTGCAGGCAGCAGCTGAAAAGCTGTCTGGGCGCGAATACTCGCGCGAGTACATGAATAACTTCACCCAGCATGCGATTCTTCCCATTTATCGCGAGCATGGATACCTGAAAGCTTCCTGCGGTACGGCCGAACCCAAAGTCGTTAAACCAGAAGCTTCGGATTCAAACCCAAATGTGCAGCCGCCAACTTTCGTGGATGTCACATTCCCCATTACTCCTGGAGCTCAATACAAAGTCTCCGGCTGGCAATGGTCCGGAAACAAAGTAATTTCATCCAGCGAACTGCAGCCGTTCATTCATGCTAAGGCTGGGCAGGTTGCGAATAAGGTTCGATTGGAAGACGATCTGCGAGCCGTCCAGCAGCTTTACGGCTCCCGCGGATATATTCTTGCCAGTGTAAAAGCCGACGCCGAGTTCGATGACGAGGCTAAAACGGTAACTTACCGTCTCGCAGTCGACGAGGGCTCTTTATTTCACATGGGAGATCTCGAGTTTCGTGGCCTCGATAATGAGCTGACCGCGAGATTGCGCGCTGCTTGGAAGCTCCGCCCCGGCGATGTTTATGATGTCACCTACCTGCAGGATTTTTTGCCACTGGCACGAAAGCTCCTGCCCCCTAGTCTCGACTGGGAGGTTGTCAGCCATGTGACAGCGATGACCCGCGACAAGACTGTAGATGTAGACTTGCAATACACTGCGAAAGCGCCACGCTAAAAGCGCATCGGAAGCCGGCTCCGATAGCTGATTCACTTTGCAGCTTTCGCTTTGCTCAGGATAAGCTACTCTCCTGAACAACACCCTTCATAAAAAAACCGATTCGGCCAGTCTTCTGGCCCGAGGAGAAACACAAATGAATTGTGATTTAATGAATGTCGGTCCAATGAATCCTCGCCTGAAGAATTCCGGTTTCGGGTTGTGGCGTTCGCAGTTGTCGCGAGTGATTCTCGCGGTGGTCCTTTCATTGCTTGCAGCTGTTGAACTCTCAGGCTTCGCGGCACACAAGCAGACTTTCACTGGCGAGGTTGGCGATGCGATGTGCGGTAACAAGCATATGGAAGGAACTCCGGCGGAATGCACTCGCGCCTGCGTATCCAAGGGATCGAAGTTCGCGTTGGTGGTGGGTGAGAAACTTTACGTCCTGGACACGACCGATCAAGCTGCTTTGTCTACGCTCAACAAGCACGCCGGCCAGAAAGTTACTGTCACTGGCATCTTGAACGGCGACACCATTGAGGTCAGCTCAGTGGCTGCGAAGTGACCCAGAGTCGGATTTGTTCGGGAAAACGAAGACGACTTCCTTTCCTGTTGACCCTGGCAAACGTTGTGTTAGAGTAAGTCGGTTTTGCCCGGGCCCTCCCCCGAAGAATCCGGGCACATTGGCAGGAGGCCGCGCCAGCGGTTGCCTGCCATTTTTTCTTTCTGGGCTGAAATTCATCTTTCCTTTACAGAACATTGTGTTAGATTGTGCTTTCTTCCATCTGAATTTTTGCGCGCCGGAGGTCAAGAGTTGGGCAAAGACATGGTTCCCAAGCGGATGTTCTTTACCAAGGGAGTTGGGAAACACCGTGAGCGGTTGACATCCTTCGAACTGGCGTTGCGCGACGCGGGAATTGCCGCCCAGAATCTGGTTCGCGTCTCCTCCATTTTCCCGCCCAATTGCAAAATGCTGACCCGCAAAGAAGGCGTGACCTATCTCAATCCGGGTGAGGTCGTGTTTGCCGTCGTAGCGGAAAATTCTACTCACGAGGCGCATCGGTTGTTGGCCTCTTCGATCGGCGTGGCCATTCCAGCTGACAAGAATACCTACGGATATTTGAGCGAGCACCACTCCTTTGGTGAGACCGAAGATGCTGCCGGTGAATATGCCGAAGAGCTGGCGGCAGAGATGCTGGCGACTACGCTGAATGTCGAGTTCGATCCTGATCGCTCGTGGGATGAGAAGAAGCAAATCTACCGTTTGTCGAACAAAATCGTGCGAACCGCGAATGTGACCCAATCGGCGGTGGGAGATAAGCGCGGCTTGTGGACGACTGTAATTGCTTCGGCCGTGCTGATCTTCGACTGATGCTGCACCCCCAACATGCGGGATTCTGATTTGAACCCAGAGCGGCTACACTAGCTGCAATGAAGATCAAATTCCTTTCATTTGTCCTGGCCGGCTTGTTGCTGGGAACCTGCGCTCTGAACGCTCAGATAACCCCGAGCCCCGCGTTGCTGATTCTCGCCAAGAAAGATCAGGAGCTCCTCATCGCCGATCCCGCCAGCCTCAAGGTGATGGCTCGATTGCCCGCCGGGCCTGATCCGCACGAAGTGATTGCCTCGCCCGACGGGAGGACCGCGTATATCTCCAATTACGGCTTCGGGGCATACAACACGCTCACCGTAGTAGACCCGGCTGCAAGAAAGGTCCTGCCAGTGATTGATCTCGGACCATTGCGCGGCCCGCACGGGCTGGCGTTTGCCGGTGGCAAGGTATGGTTCACCGCTGAAACCGCAAAGGCGATTGCCAGTTACGATCCGGCGACCAAAAAAGTTGACTGGATCATGGGCACGGGGCAGAACCGGACGCACATGATTTTTGTTTTCCCTGATCTCAACCGGATTGTGACCACAAACGTGCGTTCCGGAACCGTCAGTTTCATCGAGAAAAAGACGGCCAACGGCTCGATGGCTCCGCCTGGCGGAGACTGGAATGAAACCGTGATTCCCGTAGGCCACGGATCCGAAGGCTTCGACGTCTCTCCCAACGGCAAGGAAATCTGGGTCGCGAACGCTGGAGAAGGCACAGTCTCAATCATCGATGCAGAAACCGAGAAAGTTACTGAGACGCTCGCTGCCAATGTGAAAGGAGCGAATCGACTGAAATTTACTCCGGATGGAAAGCTGGTTTTCATCAGCAGCTTGAGCCAGCCGGATGTCACGATCCTCGACGCCGCCACTCGCAAAGAGATCAAGCGGGTGAGAGTCGGACACGGCGCAGCCGGGATCGAAATGCAACCTGACGGCTCCCGTGTCTACGTCGCTTGCTCGCCCGATGGATACGTCGCGGTAATCGATCTGCATTCGCTCGAAGTCGTTGGCCACATCGACGCCGGCCACGGCCCGGATGGTCTCGCCTGGGTTGGCCATTGAGGGGAAAAGCATGCCGGGAGTCAATCAGGCTATTTATCCGACGGCGTCATCCTGAGCGCAGCCGTTTTTCAGGCGGAGCGAAGGATCTCCTCGTATCTGGTGTCGAGCGCCAGCCAAACTGCAGCACCGCGTTCCAGGCCAGAAATGGTCGCTTTTCGATGCTATACTTATACTTTAGTAACCTATTAGTTCTTCCAAATGTAACCTTTTGTTAACCACCTTCCCGTATCATAAAAGTCGAACATAAATACATTCAGGCACGAGGAATAGTTTTGGATAACGATACGCGTCGCCAAAAGCAACAGGCGTTGATGACCGAATTGCTCGAGAGAAAAATTCGCCTGCACGCCCAGCATCTCTACAATAGTCGTGGGCACTCGGAAGGCACTGCTCTAGAGGATTGGGTCGAAGCAGAGTCGCAAGTTTTGGAAAACAGCATTCTCGCACCGCTCTATCGCAAGTCGCGGTCCGAGGGCGGCGCTTCAAACAACGGTGACGCTCCTGCGGGGAATTAAGGCGTACCAGTCCCGGGCTGGCAACTGGTAATTGCGAGTGGTATCCTACGCGGTATGGGGATTCCCACTCTGCTCCGCAAGATTTTTCTTATCGACCTTTTGCAAGGTCTGAAGGTCACCTTCCGCTATCAGGACCCGAAAGAAATCTGTACCGAGCAATATCCGCTGGAGCGGCCGCAGGTGGCGGAGCGCTACCGGGGCGCGCCGCGGCTGAACGTTAATCCCGATACCAACGAGACGATGTGCATCGCCTGCGACCTGTGCGCCCTAGCTTGCCCCGAGAATTTGATCGTCGTCTCAAGCGCCCGCAACGAGCAGACACGCCGCAAGGAACTCACGAATTTCACCTACGACCTGAGCCGCTGCATGTTTTGCGGCCTCTGCGAAGACGCTTGCCCGGTCGACGCTCTCGAACTTACGCAGGATTTCGAACTCGCCAGCTACAGCCGCCAGGGTTGGATCTGGGACCGGGAGATGCTCGAAAAAGGTCCCCAGCCGACCCAGTACAAAAAATAATTGGCAATCGTAAATCTTCGATCTGCAAGCCCGTATCTTGCGCCTCCGTTCTACGCTCTTTCCTGCATTCACCAATACCTGATCACTGGCTACCGGATACCGCATCAGCCGGATAACTAAGAACCTCATTTTCGCGCAGACTCGACCAATGGTTCCCTTCCCGAGCAGTTCCACACGCAGGCCGAAGGGAGGACCAGAGAATTCAAGGCTGGAGGCCTCATTTATGTCAGCACGCAAACTAATGCTACTTTCTCTAATTCTGGGCTGTGCAACCTGGTAGTGGCGCAGGCTGGAGGTGCAGGTGGCGCAGGCGGAGCCGGGAGCGCCGGGTGGAGCGGGGACCGGCGCACCTGGAGCTGCGGATCAGGCAACGCCAGGCCAGGCGACCCCGCCCACAGGCACCACGACACCACCCCCAACCGGCAGCACAACTCCGCCGCCCACCGGAGCCACGCCAGGATCGAATCCAACAGCGCCCGGCACGGCCGCGCAACCTTCGACCAATCCCAATGCCACCACTCCGGGTACAACCCCTAACACCTCGCCGACCGCGCCAGGATCGACCACAAATCCTGGCGCATCGCCGAACGGTGGAACGACTAATCCTGGAACCCCGAATCCAGGCTCCAATCCGGCAAATCCAAACCCTGGTTCAAACCCTGGCACCCCGCAAGGAAGTTCAGGACAAGGCAGCGCGAACCCTGGACCACAGAGATAAGACCTCGGAGATAACACCACAGAGAGTAAGACCAGAAAGATAAGTTTGCTTTGAACAAATTTCGGAGGGGGATGGATGCGGGCTCAATTTCATGAGCCCGCATTTTTAGCGCTTTTGAGAACCTGGCTAGAGCATCCGGGCTCGAGAAGTCAGCCACCGGATGGCTGTTGTTGCGTCATGCAGTGCATCGTGCCAAATCCCCAGACTAGATCGCCGGAATAAATCGGAACAATCTCGCGCCCGGAAAAAAGTTCCGACAAAATGTTCAAAGCTATTCGATCGTTCGGATCGTTGAAAACGGGCAGAAGCACAATGCCATTCGCAATATAAAAATTGGCATAGCTCGCCGGCAAACGCCTTCCTTCGAAGACAATCGGACGCGGCATGGGAACCTCGACGATGTTGAGTGATCCACCGGACTGATCTCGAGCGGTCTTAAGACGCCGCAGGTTTTGGCGCAGCGGCTGGTGATTCACATCTTTCGGATTGCCTTCAACCATGGTCACAACCGTATCCGGTGCAACGAATCTCGCGAGGTCATCGACATGGCCATACGTATCGTCGCCGGCAATTCCTTTTCCCAACCAGATGACGTTTGGCGCGCCGAGATATTTTGCGAAAAGTTCTTCGTAGTTGGCGCGCGACATGGCTGGATTGCGCTGCTGAATTTTTCCCAGCAGACATTCTTCGGTCGTGAGCACGGTACCGCATCCGTTCACATCGATGGAACCACCTTCCAGAACGACGCGGTTCTTATCCTGTAAAGCATGAATTTCTTGCCTGCGGGCGGCGCGGGCCATAAGACTTCCGATTTTCGCGTCTTTATGCCAGTTGGAATATTTGGCCCACGCATTGAAACGAAAGCTAACGGCAAGCCGCTTATGTAGGGACAGCCGCCCTCGGCTGTCCGGCCGGGCGAAGCCCGGCTTTGCCGGCTCAACGAAAATGCATCCAGAATCTCGGAGCCAAACCCGGTCGGTGGCCCACCGATGGAAGCGAACGTTGGTCAGCGAAGCGTTGGCGCTAGTCAGAATTTTGCGGACGCCGCGCTCGCTGGCTCCATCGTTAACGATCAATTCTACCCGCTCATGGCGCGTCAGGTTGCGGATGATCTCGGCATAGACCCAGGGAATCGGCTCGAACTTTCCCGGCCAGTCGTCAAGATTATGCGGCCACGCCAGCCAGGTTGCTGCGTGCGGCTCCCATTCGGCGGGCATGCGAAAGTTGAGGGCCCGCGAATCAGAACCTAAAGCATTCCTTGAAAAAATGGTTCGGGACATTAAGGTTAGATTACGCTCTGGATTATAAGTTGCGCATGCAGTCCTTAGGCTGACGTCACACCGCCCGCGCGGCGGCGCCTCATTGCTTCGTTAATTTGAACCGCGCAAATGGCTTGGCTTCGCCCTTGACTACATTGTCGAGATGGTTCTCCCATGTGTTGGTCTTGGGGTCGTAGACGTAAGTGTTGGTGAAGCTGGAGTCGCCGTGCTCGTCGGTGAAAACGAAAGCGAGGATATTCTCTTTCGGCGTCGCGAGCCCGACGGATTCGGCTGTTGCTCCACCGTATACATCCAGCCACACGCAGGCGTATTGCTTAGTCTTCTCGTTCCAGCCGACGAATACCGTTGCTTCGTACTGTGGTTCACCTTTGTCGTTTTTTTCCCGCGAGACTTCGCGGAAGCGCAGATAGTGGTGCTGGAGGACCCACTCCGCATCCAAGTCGTGGGTTACAGACTGCTTGCCCACCGTCCCCCGCAACAGCCACTTGCCGGCAAGATGGTCGAGCAGGGGTGAGTTCACAGGCGCCTGTTGAGCCATTACGCTCACAGCCGCGCATATTGTCGCCAGGATGAGGAGTTTCTTCATCGACCGCATTCTACATTGTGAAGACGATGAGGGTAATGATTCCATAACAATGTCGGCTCCCAGGCCCGAGTAGACTTTGGAGACGCAAACCAACCAAAGGGCTCGGAGGAAAGGAGCCGAACATGTTGATTATAGGTTGTGACTATCATCCGAGCTTCCAACAAATTGCGTTTCTGGATCAGGAGACCGGCGAAGTTGGCGAACGGCGCCTGGTTCATCGCGAAGAAGCCGAGCAGTTCTACGGCCAACTCAAAAAGCAGGGTCTGAAGGTGCGAGTAGGAATGGAAGCCAGCGGACACTCGCGTTGGTTCGAGCGTTTGCTGCAGGAGTTGCAGTTTGAGTTGTGGATCGGAGACGCGGCCGAGATCCGCACGAAACGTGTGCGCAAGCAAAAGACCGATCGCCAGGACGCACAGTTATTGCTACGGCTGATGCTCGAAGACCGCTTCTCGAGGATCTGGGTGCCGGACGCAGCGAATCGCGATCTGCGGCAGCTGCTGTGGCATCGGCATCGTCTGGTGCAGATGCGCACGCGGGTGATGAATCAGCTGCATGTGATCGCGCTCAACGAAGGCCTGAGGCGCAAGAAAGCGCTGTGGCGGGCGGCAGGTCGCAAGGAACTGGAGTCGTTCGTGCTGGCGCCTTGGGCCAGCCGACGGCGGCAGGACCTGCTCGACTTACTCGACCAACTCACGCCGAAGATCCAGCAACTGACGCAAGCCTTGGAAGCGGAAGTGGAGAAGCGACCGGTGACGCGGCGGCTGATGACGCATCCCGGAGTCGGCCCGCTGACGGCCTTGGCTTTCGAGTTGGTGATCGGAACACCGGAACGTTTCCACTGCGGCAAGCAGGTTGCCAGCTATGTGGGTCTGGTTCCGAAAGAGGAGTCCAGCGGCGACCGTCGGCGACTGGGGCACATCAGCAAACAAGGCAACGTGCTGCTTCGCTTTCTATTGGTCGAAGCGGCGCAGGTGACAGTGCGCAGCCAAGCGCAATGGCGGAGCAAGTTCTTCCACCTAGCCATGCGACGTGGGCGGAAGATCGCCAAAGTGGCGATGGCTCGGAAGTTGGCGGTGCATCTGTACTGGATGTGGCGCCAAGGTTGCGACTACGGCCAGTTAGAAAAGTTCGGTTCGTACGCGGGAGAGCCCGGACATCGCGATGGTGTGCAGTAAATCATCGACGTAATGATTGGGCATCCCGCTCCCCTAAAACTGGGGAGTTCGAACAGCTAATCATGATCGCAGTGAGTGATCGAAGAGATGGCTGGGTCGGACTGAGTTTCTGACCCTGACGATTAGCAGCGAGCCCAGGTTGGAAAGCGCAAACCATCCACAAGAGCGAAAATGGCGCTCTCCTGTGAGTGCACGCTGAGGTGTGCTCAAAAAGTGCTTGACACCGCCGACATTGTTAGAGATCGCGATGTTACGTCAATAATGTCCGTAAGAAGGAATCGTGCTTGTTCACAAGTTCACTCGGTCTGTGGACTTTGGTGGCGTCTCATCCATAGAAAAAAGGTCATAATTGCATCGTCCGATCTCTTCCGTCGTACGGAGACAATCACCATGAACCGCCTCGCACCCGGCATCGCCTTAACTTTGCTTCTGTTTCTCAACCTCTCAACCAATGCGCAGGACAACAGAACCTCTAGCGAGGATTCGTCGGCTGTGCGGACTACTGTAACGAACTACATAGAAGCCTATTACAACGGCGACGCCGCCCGGATGGAACAAACGCTGCATCCTCATTACTTGAAGCAGAAGATTCATGGGAACATTCCGGTAAGAGAGCAAACGGGCGCGGATTTAGTGCAAGCCGCACGGAGCGGAGAAGGCACTCACTTGACGCAAGCACAGGGCGGGGAACAGATTACCGTGCTTGATGTGGCGGGAAACATTGCATCCGCCAAACTCGTCACTCCCGGATGGACGGATTACATGACGCTTACAAGAATTGGTGGCGAGTGGAAGATCCTCTCCGTGGTGCAACGATTCGACGATTAGAAACGGCCTTCGACGCACGCGCTCGGCAGACAACGCTTGTTCCCTACGGACGAGCGTTCTTATTTGCTCCACAGTTTTTGAAATCAGGGTGTTAGCGCTCATTGACCCGATTTCAGCGTCCAT
>CAVYBF010000004.1:0-413532 GCA_963766625.1 uncultured Acidobacteriaceae bacterium
ACTGCTGCTCAGGTTCTAGCTAAGAGCTAAAAGCTAATGGCTAAGAGCTTCACTGCACCGAGTAAATTTTATGGTCAAGCCGAACGGGCGATTAGTACTGGTAAGCTACACGCATTACTGCGCTTCCACTTCCAGCCTATCAACCAGGTAGTCTTCCTGGGCCCTTCTTATCCCTTACGGGTTGGGAGATCTCATCTCGAGGAGTGCTTCCCGCTTATATGCATTCAGCGGTTATCACTACCGAACTTCGCTACCGAGCGGTGCCATTGGCATGACAGCTCGAACACAAGAGGTTCGTCCATCCCGGTCCTCTCGTACTAAGGACAGGTCCTCTCAAATCTCCTACGCCCACAACAGATAGGGACCGAACTGTCTCGCGACGTTCTGAACCCAGCTCACGTACCGCTTTAATAGGCGAACAGCCTAACCCTTGGAACCTTCTACAGCTCCAGGATGCGATGAGCCGACATCGAGGTGCCAAACCGGAGCGTCGATATGAACTCTTGGCTCCGATCAGCCTGTTATCCCCGGCGTACCTTTTATCCGTTGAGCGATGGCCCTTCCATGCAGAACCACCGGATCACTAAGGCCTGCTTTCGCATCTGCTCGACTTGTAGGTCTCGCAGTTAACCACGCTTATGCCTTTGCACTCGTCGGCTGATTTCCAAACAGCCTGAGCGTAGCTTCGCGCGCCTCCGTTACCGTTTAGGAGGCGACCGCCCCAGTCAAACTACCCGCCTAACTATGTCCTTGTCCCGGGTTACGGGACTAAGTTAGAACCACAGATCTCGCAGGGTGGTATCTCACCGTTGGCTCCTCCAAGCCCGAGAGCCTGGAATCAAAGCCTCCCACCTATCCTGCGCAGCAAGGGCCATAGTTCATAGTTAAGGTATAGTAAAGGTGCACGGGGTCTTTCCGTCTAGTTGCGGGCAACCGGCATCTTCACCGGCACTACAAGTTCGCCGTGTCAGTCGGCAAGACAGTCGCACTTTCGTTACGCCATTCGTGCAGGTCGGAACTTACCCGACAAGGAATTTCGCTCAAGTTTGTTACGCTTCGTCCTCAAATCATTTTCGGGTTCGATTTTGATTTGAAAGGGCGCGGCTTTAAGCCGCGCCGCTCGAACCGCCATCTCGAACGGCTTTAGCCGCTGAGGGACGCTTCGAGCGAAGAGGGATGAACATTTCTGTCACCCTCTGCATGTCGCCATGCAGTTCGGACTATATCTTTTCCAAATCGTCGCCTGTCATTGTGAGCGAAGCGAAGAATCCCATGCCCGCCGGTTTCGCAACCGGCTTCGAAGGGTGTTTCCACCTCGTCATGATTTGGAATCTGGCATATAGTCTCTGAGGATTCCAGCGGGCGGAAGCGAAACCTCAGGGGCTAAAGCCCCATCCATTTTGCCGCCGTTACGGCACGACTAAAGTCGTGCCCTTCCCAAAACCACGCCCTTGCGGCACGGCTGAAGCCGTGCCCTGATACGAACCTCGCATCAGAGTTTGCGATTTCGGGCTTTTCCCACTGGCCTTTCCTGCTGATTGTCTGCACCCTTGCATTGTTACGCGAGAACCCCAGGGCTAAAGCCCCTGAGTTGTATGCCTCTTACGGCACGGCTGAAGCCGTGCCCTTTCAAAGCGCGCTTTCAACGCGCCTTTCGAAGCACTTCGCGTAGCTTGGGATACTCAGACTTTCCAGCATATAGCCAGATTTTACTAAGGCTAGCGAAGACTAACCTTAGGACCGTTATAGTTACGGCCGCCGTTCACTGGGGCTTCAGTTCGAAGCTTCACCTTGCGGTTGACCTCTCCCTTTAACCTTCCAGCACCGGGCAGGCGTCAGCCCCTATACGTCGTTTTCGACTTTGCAGAGACCTGTGTTTTTGTTAAACAGTCGCAGTGCGCATTTCGCTGCGGCCCCCTCGGGCTATGAACCCTACCGGGGCACCCCTTCTCCCGAAGTTACGGGGTTATATTGCCGAGTTCCTTACCAACTGTTCTCACGAGCGCCTTTGGATATTCTCCTCGTCTACCTGTGTCGGTTTGAGGTACGGTTCCCTTACTTTCTCCTTAGAGGTTTTTCTTGGCAGCGTGGAATCGGCAGCTTTCACCCATACGGGTTACTGCTTTGCGCCTCAGTGATAACTCCCCAACGGATTTTCCTATTGGAGACACCTTACGCGCATCGACCGTCATAGCCTTAGGACGGCCTGCTTATCCTCCTGCGTCACCCCATCGTAATAACGAAAACAAGGGAGGTCCGGAATATTAACCGGATGTCCATCGGCTACGCCTTTCGGCCTCGCCTTAGGGACCGCCTGACCCTGAGCGGATTAACCTTTCTCAGGAAACCTTAGACTTTCGGCGCGGAGGGTTCCCACCTCCGTTATCGCTACTTATGCCGGCAGGGTCTCTTCTCAACCGTCCAGCAGTCCTTTCGGTCTACCTTCAAACTGTTGAGAATGCTCTCCTACCACGCACCACAATTAAGTGATGCATTCGCTGCTTCGGTAATCAGCTTAAGCCCCGTTAAATTGTCGGCACCGGACCGCTTGACCAGTGAGCTATTACGCTTTCTTTAAAGGATGGCTGCTTCTAAGCCAACCTCCTGGCTGTCTGGGCGTTCCGACTTCCTTTCCCACTTAGCTGATATTTTGGGACCTTAGCAGGCGATCTGGACTGTTTTCCTCTCGACGACGAAGCTTAGCCCCCGCCGTCTGACTCCCGTATTGGTTGTTCTATGGCATTCGAAGTTTGATTGGATTCTGTAAGCTGGAAAGCCCCATAGTCCATTCAGTTCTCTACCACCACGACAAATCATACGAGGCTAGCCCTAAAGCTATTTCGGAGAGAACGAGCAATCACGGAATTTGATTAGCCTTTCACCCCTACCCTCAGCTCATCGGAGCTTTTTTCAACAAACACCCGTTCGGCCCTCCAGTGGGTGTTACCCCACCTTCAGCCTGGCCAAGGGTAGATCATCCCGCTTCGCGTCTATTCCTGCCAACTGATTTCGCCCTATTCGGACTCGCTTTCGCTACGGCTCGCTTTCGCTTAACCTTGCTGACAAGAATAACTAGCCGGCTCATTATGCAATAGGCACGCGGTCAGACTTTCCGTCTTGCGACGGCATAGTCCTCCCACCGTTTGTAGGCACACGGTTTCAGGTACTATTTCACTCCCCTCGCAGGGGTTCTTTTCGCCTTTCCCTCACGGTACTGGTTCACTATCGGTCAGAAGCTAGTATTTAGCCTTACGGGATGGTCCCCGTAGCTTCCCGCAAAGTTTCTCGTGCTCCGCGGTACTCAGGTATCGACTTCGAGTTTGGTCCGTTTTCACCTACGTGGCTATCACACTCTATGGCCCCTCTTTCCAGAGGGCTTCGGCTAACGGCCAAATTGGTAACTCTACTGTTGTCGACCCTACAACCCCTGCTGAACCCGAAGGTCTAACAGGTTTAGGCTGTTGCGATTTCGCTCGCCACTACTATCGCAATCGAGGTTTCTTTCTTTTCCTCCTGGTACTGAGATGGTTCACTTCCCAGGGTTCGCTCGTGCGTGACTATGGATTCATCACGCCGTACGGAGGTTTTACCCCCGTGGGTTTCCCCATTCGGAAATCCCCGGATCAATGCCTGCTTGCGGCTCCCCGAGGCTTATCGCAGCTTGCCACGTCCTTCTTCGCCTGCTTCTGCCAAGGCATCCACCATGCGCCCTTAGTAGCTTGACCACAAAATTTACTCAGCACACTCAAGATCGCTTTTGGCTATTGGCTTTTGGCCTTTAGCTAAGAACTTTCCCGAACACGCCGTTTAAATTCTATGGGCCTTTATTGCTGCTCATCGCGCGCTTAACGCCTATCAACGTTTACGCGTACCAGCAGCATCTCTCAGGCACTCATAAAAATTTACAACGCCTTGTATTTTGCCCAATCTATTCAGTTGTCAAATATCGTCCTCGCCAGCTTCCACTGGCTGTACCCGCTTCTGCAGGTTATGGGTTTTGCTCACTTCAGACCATGCACGATTCTGAAGTTCCTCCAACCCAATGTTCGGCGTCAAGCGACTTTCTGTGAACCGTGAACAGATTCACGGTTGTCGCGTTTGACGCCCAACATTAAGCTGGGAGTTCATCTTGCCCGATCATTCTCGTTATTCCTGCGCCAAGCCTTTCCAAGCCATGGCACGACCGCCAAGAAAAATATCGGCGCGAGTAATCCCCAAATATAATGCCGAGCCAAAAGTTCTCGGACTGTTACACTCAGAGCCACAAAGGCCAACACGGCGTAGAGAAGCACCGCTTGCTTACTCAGATTTACCTCTGCTGTGGCCGAGGCCCGTCAGGATCAATGCCGCGCTCGATCTTGGCGATGCGCTCATTATGGCGGATGACCATCGCGGTAATGGCGATTGCGCCACCGACGAGGATCGCGCAGATGGGGACCAGCAAGCCGCCTAAACCGAATATGGAATCGATCAGTCTATTCACTCGCCGCGCTCCCTCGGGGGCTAAAGCCCCATCTTTTCTGCATTCTCAGCGGCGCGGCTGAAGCCGCGCCCTTTCAAATCTCGGTCGGACGCCAAATTCTGGTGGAGCTGACCGGGATCGAACCGGTGGCCTCCTGGTTGCAAACCAGGCGCTCTCCCAGCTGAGCTACAGCCCCATGAGCTCCGAGCGATGAGCCGCGAGCTTTGAGCAAATCGATTCTTGTTCGCTCACAGCTCGTAGCTCAACGCTTGATTCTGGTGGGCCTGGATAGACTTGAACTATCGACCTCACCCTTATCAGGGGTGCGCTCTAGCCACCTGAGCTACAGGCCCGGTTTGTCTCGACCGAAAAACTCCTGAGCTCAGATTATCGCATAAGCTCTTAGCCTCTAGCCGCTAACTCCTAGCCAAACCGCACTGCGGTCCAGCTAAAAGCTAAGAGCCAATAGCTAAAAGCTTGAATTTGATTCGAGGACAAGGTTGAACGTGCGCTCCAGCTAAGCCGGAGCTGACCATCATGGAAATTGGATTCGAGAAAGAGAGGTCTGAGCGAGACTCCCTTGCTGCTTCTCAGGTTAATGGGAAGCGGCTTGGGGTACATG
Organism: uncultured Acidobacteriaceae bacterium; assembly: GCA_963766625.1. Taxonomy (GTDB): domain Bacteria; phylum Acidobacteriota; class Terriglobia; order Terriglobales; family Acidobacteriaceae; genus Sulfotelmatobacter. The sequence goes on from CAVYBF010000004.1 coordinate 5,085, forward strand.
GCAACATCTTCCGTATGTTTAAGCCTTATTGCTTTGAAGATCGAAATCCTCATTGCTGAAGACCGCGGAAGTGCCATGACGTTCTCTCTTAGAAAGGAGGTGATCCAGCCGCAGGTTCTCCTACGGCTACCTTGTTACGACTTCACCCCAATCATGAACCATACCTTGGACGGCTGCCTCCTTGCGGTTAGCACACCGGCTTCTAGTGCAGTCCACTTTCGTGATGTGACGGGCGGTGTGTACAAGGCCCGGGAACGTATTCACCGCGGCGTTCTGATCCGCGATTACTAGCGATTCCAGCTTCATGGAGTCGGGTTGCAGACTCCAATCCGAACTGAGGCCGGCTTTTTCCGATTAGCTTCCCCTTGCGGGTTTGCGACGGTTTGTACCGACCATTGTAGCACGTGTGTAGCCCTGGACATAAAGGCCATGAGGACTTGACGTCATCCCCACCTTCCTCCTGGTTATCCCAGGCAGTTTCACTAGAGTGCCCGGCTTGACCCGATGGCAACTAGGGATAAGGGTTGCGCTCGTTGCGGGACTTAACCCAACATCTCACGACACGAGCTGACGACAGCCATGCAGCACCTATAGAGCAGCCCCTTGCGGGGAAGGGATATTTCTACCCCGATCCACTCCATTTCGAGCCCAGGTAAGGTTCTTCGCGTTGCGTCGAATTGAACCACATGCTCCACCGCTTGTGCGGGCCCCCGTCAATTCCTTTGAGTTTCAGCCTTGCGACCGTACTCCCCAGGCGGATTGCTTATCGCGTTAGCTGCGGCACAGTGGGATTGGGTACCCACCACACCAAGCAATCATCGTTTAGGGCTAGGACTACCAGGGTATCTAATCCTGTTTGCTCCCCTAGCTTTCGCGCCTCAGCGTCAGTTATGGTCCAGTGCGCCGCTTTCGCCACAGGTGTTCCTCCCGATATCTACGCATTTCACCGCTACACCGGGAATTCCACGCACCTCTCCCATACTCCAGCACGGCAGTTTCGCCTGCAGGCTCCGAGTTAAGCCCGGAGATTTCACAGGTGACTTACCGCGCCGCCTACGCGCCCTTTACGCCCAATAATTCCGAACAACGCTTGCACCCTCTGTATTACCGCGGCTGCTGGCACAGAGTTAGCCGGTGCTTCTTCCACCAGTACCGTCATTATCGTCTTGGTCGAAAGGAGTTTACGCCCCAAAGGGCTTCATCCTCCACGCGGCGTTGCTGCGTCAGGGTTTCCCCCATTGCGCAAAATTCCCCACTGCTGCCTCCCGTAGGAGTCTGGACCGTGTTTCAGTTCCAGTGTGTCCGTGCGCCCTCTCAGGCCGGATACCGATCTTCGCCTTGGTGGGCCGTTACCCCGCCAACTAGCTAATCAGCCGCGACCCCCTCCTCAAGCGGATTGCTCCTTTGATCTTGCGATGTTATGCGGTATTAGCATCGGTTTCCCGATGTTATTCCACACTCGAGGGTAGGTTAGTCACGTGTTACTCACCCGGTCGCCACTTTACTCAGGGTATTGCTACCCCTTTCTCGTTCGACTTGCATGTGTTAGGCACGCCGCCAGCGTTGATTCTGAGCCAGGATCAAACTCTCGTTTGAAACCTGATGCCTGCCGACGGGTAGTAGGCAGGCTGAACCAGCTTCTAGCTATTAGCTCCTAGCTTTTGGCAAAGCCAAAATCAAGAGCAAAACCCAAAGCTGGTTCGCCACTCTCGCGCTCGAAAGGCGGAGTGGCACATCTTGTGAGATCGTTCAGACTTATGCCCGAATGATTTCTCACGACTGGCACGTTCAACCGAGTTGTCAAAGACCGAAACGCGGTCCGCCGAGGCGGCGCGCATTCAGTCCAGGCGGAATAGTGCGCCTCGCTTGCGCTCGGCTGGACAGCCGAGGCGGCTGTCCCTACACGATTCCGACTGTCCTCGAAACCTTACAAACATACCGTGCAGCGGAAAATCCTGTCAACGCTCACGTCCCACAGGATTTCCAGATGATTTCCACATCGGGAATTTGGGACGGTTGCAGGAGAGCTGCCAGCGAAAAGCAGATTCCTCGCTTCGCTCGGAATGACAAATCCGAAACGGGCTGTTGCTCATCGCGAGCTCGTTCGGCGCGGCTTAAAGCCGCGCCCTTTCAAAGCACAAGGCTTTGAACACGCGCAACGGTATGGCCTTCCGTTTTGCGATTACGCCCATTTGGCGCACGTTTTCACGCGCCATTTTCGGGCAACGCAGGACGGAAGACAAGAAATTGAGAAAAGATCTTACTTTGGAGGTTCCTTGCTTTGAAGGCACCCTTCGGAACGGTGTTGCTTTCCGAATCGAGTCCCGTGGCCGGGACGATTGAGAACGGACTTAACTGCTCTCTCTTACTATTAGATGCCGGACGAGCCCGAGAGTTGCAAAAATACGCCGGCCAGCCACACATCTGCTCTCGGTGAATTGTTTATAGCAGATGAATGGGCGGGAGCGCAAGGGAAAGTTTACGAAGTTGGTTCGAAGGCGCGAAAAGACATCATAAGATGTCACCTGCGGCGTTGACCGTCCTTGAAAAGTCAAAATCTCCACCCGGCGGGGATTTTATCCGGGCGGCACCTCAGCGGCTAAAGCCGCGATTGCTCCTTGTTCTCTTGTTCGCAGCGCTGAAAGCGCTGCGCCACCCAAAGGCACGGGCGGGCTCACTCTTGGATACAGCTGGTTCCTCGACTGGGGCGCTTGTGGCGCTCCGACGCACTTGGAATGACAGGGTGATGTGGAGGTATGCGCGCTGGCTTTCAGGGGCTAAAGCCCGATTCTTTATTCTTTGGGCTACGCGGCGCTGAAGCGCCGCTCTTCCACGTTGCGGCCCGTCCTAACACACCGCCTCCGAAAGCCTGGTTCACATCTACGGGAATTCCAGGGTTACGAATTTGGCTGGTTTGGCGCCGGTGTTGGTGATGGTGTGGGAGTAGTTGCCGGGGAGCCATTTGTGGTCTCCGGATTTGAAGTGGCCGGGCATGGGGCCTTGCGGGCCTTTGGGCTCGTCGCTTTTGACGTCGCTGCGAATGTCGAGATCGGTGACGGCTACTAAAAGATGTGGGCCGGTGTGGTGCTGGTTGGGGACGGTGCCTCCGGGCTGGAGTTCGAATTCGGTTACGCGGATGCCATCTTTGACGAAGAGGATCTGTTTGGTGCCGCGATCGAAGACAGAGAGGCCACGGTCTTCGTCCCAATGGATTTTGCCGGAGGCGGCGGAGTTGCGCAGGGATGCGTCTTCGAGGAGTTCGATGGTTACGTTGCGGAAGGGTTGATTGCCGAGGTCGCTGACGTAGTGGGCGAAGTTGCCGGAGGCGAATGTGGTGTCTCCGTCGTGGAGTTTGACGGTTACGGTGGGCTTGTCTTTCACGGTGTTGGAAACTTCGGCGTCTCCGAGGGTAACGGCGATGTAGTCGTGGCGATGCCAGTGCATCTCGGTTTGAGTATTGGGGCCGACCTCGACGTTGAAGACGCGGACGTATTGGTTTTCAAAGGTGAGGTGATGGTGCGCTTCGTTGGTGATCTCGAATTCGGGTGCGGTGGCCTGAGCGACCATTAAGGTGGCACCGATGCATCCGATGCAGAGGAAAAGGGCGTAATGAGACATGCGGGGGATTGTACACCTGAGGTTTGAATTTGGGCGTGCCGATTGAGTAAGCAAACTTTTGGTCTGAGGGATTTGGATACTTGCGGAAGAGATTGACGCCAACTTTTACCACGGAGGGCACAGAGGTACACAGGGAAAGGCGTTGGTAGTGCGGAGGATTGTCTTGCCGACAATCCTCCTACGGGCAACGTGACAATGCTCATTCAGCATGGCAACTGGCTGAATGAACCTGCTCACTTGGCGGCGCCCGATGAGAGCAGGCCGAATACGCCTACGCCGGTGGTGGTGCCGACGTAGACTTTGCCGTTGATGATCATCGGCGTGATGAATTTGTTGCCGGCGCCGAAGTGGTCGCGCGCGTTGGCGGCCTGGTTGGAGTTGTAGAGCTCGGCGAGGGTGAGAGCGTTGTAGGCATGGAGAACGGCGGGACTGGAGTTCTCGGCCGCCCAGACGATGGCATTTTGCTCTCCGTTGGAGGAGATGCTGGGTGTAGCTCCGGGATATTCGAAGGCATTGCTGGTTTGCGCTACGGGCGAGGTTTTCAGTTTCGCGTCCTTGAACTCAAACGCGTAGATGGGCGAACCGACTGGTCCGTAATAGAGATGCAGGTTGAAATAGGCGGGCATGGACCAGACGCCGCCGGGAAGCACTCCGGAAAGTTCCTGATAAATGTGGTTTGTGCTGGAGTTGTATTTTCCCATGTGGTTGCGGTTGACCAGGTAGAGATTGCCGTCTTTGCCGGCGCCAGCGGCGAGTTGCCAGGTGTTGCCGGAGGAATCTTTCAGGTCGGGCAGAAGAATGGCACCGCCGGAACCGAGGTCGGTATCATCTTCACTTTCGGTGGGACCGTTGTACATCTCGAAATAGTCGGCGACGGCTAGACCGCTGCTGGTGGTCAGGCGAAGAAAAGCGTTGCCGTAGTCGTGGTCCTCGGGAAATCCGCTAGAGTTGAGGGTGGTGTCGAAGATGCCGTTGGCGGCGAGAAAAAAGATATTGCCGTGGTTGTCGGTGGTGAGGCCGGAACCCGCTCCCCAGATCGAACCTTCGCTGCCGTTGGGCGTGAGGTTGATGACGGTTTTTTGCTTGAGCGTGGTGGCGCTGTATGCCATGACCCAGCCGGTGTAGGGACGGGCATCGCAGTGCGAGGTCCAGCTGAGATAGACGTTGCCGTCGGTTAGAAGAAGAGCGGCGCGCTCGGCGTACTGACCGGGATCGAAGATGACATAGCCGCCGGAACTATTATCCCCAGTGCCGGGATATTTTGCTGCGATGTTAACCGGGCCGCCGTATAGTTCGTTGCCGGTGGTGGCGTCGAGCGCATGCAGGCGCTGATGGTAGTTGCCGGAGGAATCCTTGGACATGGCGACGGTGTAGATGACGCCGTTGGTTCCGGCAGGACGATTGATGACGGGAGTGGAAGTGATGCCGATTTTAGGCGTGATCTGGGAGCAGCCGTGATCGTCGGATGGAGCTTCACCGGACTTGAGAGTCCTGACCTGCCAGAGTTTGGTGCCAGTATCGGCGTCGAATGCGTAGACGGAGTCGTTCTCGGTGGCGACGATGAGCAGGTTGTGGGTCGTGCCGTTGACTGGAACTGCGGAAAGATAGAGAGGCTCGGCATCGACGGCGCCGTCGACTTTAATAGTGAACAGCTTGCCGAAGGTGTTGAGGTTCACGTTGCTGAGGGTGAGCGTGGTCTCGGCGTTATTGAGTCCGGTGTGGGAGTTGTTATTGTGGTAAGTGAGAACGTTTTGCGAGAAGGCGGATGCTGCGAGGAAAACTGTGAGCAGGATCGCTAAGATGACGATAGCGTAGACGGAGCGAGGGAAAAAAGCGCTGCGAGACAGCATGAAGAGGGCCTCCGTAACAGCCCGATCGATCGAGGCTTCGGATAATTCGGGCTGGTTCTATTACCTGCGGACGCAGTGGCGAACTGCTCTGACGGAGTGGGCGGAAGGGCTAAACTTCTTAAACGTGTGGAGCGGACACTGCTCTCCGCTTTGCCGGCGGCTCACCAAGAGGCTCGCGGGCAGGAGTGCCCGCGCCACACAGGCCGTACTAATTTTCTGCAGAATCTTTTTTTCTGCCGAATCTTTGGTTGCGCGGATTATGGCAAGGTTTGCCGTGGCAGGCAAACTCAGTGGTGCAGAATGACAAGCCAGACTGACAAAGGCTGCAAATGGAATTTGGCAAGCTGCTGATTTTTCTGGGCGTGATCCTGGTGGCGGCGGGAGTGGTGGTGATGCTGCTGGGGCGCATGCATCTGCCGCTGGGAAGGCTGCCAGGGGACATTGTTTATCGCGGGAAGAACACGCGGATCTATTTTCCGCTGACGACTTCAATTCTGCTGAGTGTGGTGCTGACGATTTTGTTGTATGTGGTGAGCCGGTGGAGAAAATAAGCTTTTTCACCCGGACCTGAATTCCAGATTCCAACCAAGGCGGGGCAAAAAGTCTGCGAACATCGACCGCGAGTCAACATCCGAAGCAGGTTGATCCCGCATTTTGCGAGATGTCTGTTACTTTTTGTGTATGAAAACGGGATTGTACGGGCGGATCGTCTTTGGCGTGACGGCGGTGTTGTTCGGCGTCATCGCACTGATGTGGCATGACGTTTATACCTGGCAGAACCTACAACATATCTGGAGCCTGCCTTTGGGTGCGGTCGTCGGCGCGTGTCTGATGATCGCACAGATTGCGGGCGGGATTGGGATTCTGTATCCGCGCACTGTGCGCGCGGCGTCGGTCGTGCTTGGCGTTGTCTATTTGTGTTTCGCGCTGGCGTGCGTGCCAGATATCGTTGCCGCATCGAACATTTATGACAAGTACGGAGGGAGTTTCTTCATCTTTTTTTCGTTGGTTTGTGGAGCGATTGCGCTATACGCGGTGACCGAGGCGAATGCCGCCAGGGCAGCGTTGTTCGGCCGAGTGGCACGCCTTGGACTCGGCGTTTGTACGATTTCTTTTATGCTGGGCCAGCTGCTCTTACTTCGGGAGACAGCTCACCTGGTTCCAAAGTGGATTCCGCCGACCCAGATGTTCTGGGCAATAGTCACAACGGCTGCCTTTGGGCTTGCGGCAGTTGCGATCCTGATCGATCGGCAGGCGCGGCTGGCGATTCGCCTTATGGGGTTGATGCTAGCAGTATTTGGGGTTGTTATCTGGATTCCACACGTGATCGCACATCCGGCGGCACACTTCAACTGGTCTGAATACACCCTGAATTTTCTTGTCACAGGAGCGGCCTGGGTGGTGGCGGAGTTGAAGTCTTTCTGACTCAAAATTCGTTGACGCCAGAGATGGCTTGTTCACGAGGCATTCATGTCTACTGACATTCCACGCGATTGTCCTGCGATGCAATGATCTGCCACTTATCGCCACGTTTTAGCCAGGTATCGGTCCAAACCTGGCAGATCTTTGCGTTTGGCCTGGACTTGTCTTTGCCGACAGCATGCTCGCGGCCATAAACAAGGGCAAGACTGTCTCCGAAATAATGCACTTTGGCTTCGTCGAGACCGCAATCGTGAGCGGTACGTTCGCTCTTCTCGTCTCTCAGTTCATCCGCTTTCGTGAAGCGTGCACCTGCGGTTGACGTGCCTTGAAAGTCGTCGGCGAGCAAGCGCGCGACTACTCCGTTATCGACGCATACTCCCTCGGCCCACTTGCGTTCCATGTCAATGATGTATTTTGCAGTTTGATCATCCGCCGCCGCCCAGTGACTTTGCTGTGCGCGCGCCGAGGTGAGCAACCCGACGAGCAAAAACATAGTTGCAGTTGCCATCGCGAGGATTCGTAAGCGCATGTTTATCTCCAGTAGTTCGGGTCGAGCCTCACCTGCCGGCTTTATGAACCATTACCCAGGCCACGGGGGAGCTTGTCGACTATGGCAGTGCGCGAATCTTACGTGGAAGAAACGGGGCGCGTCAATGAATGCAGAGAGTTCGCACTGCGCGAGCTACCGATGGCCGGCGTAACATAGCGATTGCGCTGGATGAGTGCTGCCCGCGACGGCGAGGCGTGCCTGGGGCGGGCCAGTGCGCGGCATGATTGCGGTACCATAGCGCTGCGGCGGAAGCAGGATATTCACGAGCAAGGGGAGAAAACCGGGAAATGAAAACAGACCGAGCAAGAAGATTGAACGGGATGCATGCGGTTTTGGTATCTGCGGCAGCATTGGTGTGGCTGCTATCGGCATGCGGAGCGGTGATTGCGAATGCGCAGGATAGTGGATCGCAGGAGAAGATTTTCTTCAATGCGAAAGTGTTCACGGGAAATCAGGACGATCCTTACGCGGAAGCGGTTGCAATTCGCGGAGAGCAGATTGTTGCGGTGGGAAATTTGCCGGAAGTTGGAAAGTCGGTTAGCGCGGGAGCGGAGCGAGTTGATTTGCAGGGCAAGAGCCTATTTCCGGGATTCATCGACTCGCATAGTCATTCGATTGATGGCGGATTGAATTTGATTTCCGCGGATGCGAGCGACAAGGTGGAGAAGCTCGAGCAGTTGCCGGGGTTTGTGGCTTGGGCGAAAACCTCTGGGCGCGGGATGCGCGGCGACATTGTGGAGGTGCAGGGATTACCGCTGGAGTTCTGGTCGCATCCGGATGTGCTGAATAAGGATTTCTCTAGTGGAGCTTACGCTAAGCAATGCGTTTTGCTGCGCGGCATGGATGGGCATACGGCCTGGGCGAATCGGGCTTTGCTGGAGCGGGCCGGGATTACAGCTGAGTTTTTGAAAACGCTTACGCCTGAGCAGCGGGGATATTACGGCATATATAAAGATGGCCAGCCGAATGGGTTTCTGGTGGATGCTGGAACGGAGAAAATCGAGCCGCTGCTGCCGAAGTACACTCCCGATCAATTGCTGCGAGCGGGGCGCGCGGCGGTGCAATACGAATATAGCCTCGGGATTACGGCGTGGCTCGATCCGCTGGCGCTGGATTATGTTTTGCAGGCTTACAAGCTGCTGGCCGATCATGGCGAGTTGAATTCGGAAGTGGTTGCATTTCCGCAGGTGTTTGCGAAAGATCCGATGGCGGAGCTGGCGCGGGTGCAGCGGACGCGCGAGGAATATAAAGATATTCCGCACTTGCATGTGACCGGGGTGAAAGTGTTTGCCGATGGCGTGGTGGAGTTTCCATCGCAGACAGCATATTTGAGCAAGCCTTACCGGAATACAGGGCGGAATGCGGAGCTGTTGTTCGATCCGAAGAAATTTGCCGAGTTGTGCATAGAGGCGGATAAAGAAGGATTGATTGTTCACGTGCACGCGATTGGCGATGGCGCGGTGACGGCGGCGCTGGATGGGATTGAGGCGGCGCGCAAGGCGAATGGGAATTCGGGATTGCCGGATACGCTGACGCATGAGCAGTTTGTGCAGCCGAGCGATTTTCCGCGCTTTCGCGAATTGGGCGTGGTTAGCGCGCTGCAGATGTTCTGGGCCGATGCCAGCCAGGACACGATTGAGATTGTGAAGCCCTATATCGATCCGGAGATTTACAAGTGGCAGTATCCGGCGCGGTCGATTCTGGATAATGGCGGAATTATTTCGGGAGCCAGCGACTGGCCGGTTTCGACGGCGAACGTGTTCAAGGCGATTTATCAGGCAGAGACACGCAGAGGGCCGGAAGGCGTGCTCGATCCGCCGCAGGATATGCCGCGTGAGGCGATGTTCTATGCCTACACGCGCAATTCGGCGCGGGCGATGAATATGCAGGATTCGATTGGCACAATTGCTCCGGGGAAACGTGCGGATTTGGTTTTGCTGGATCGCGATGTGCTGACGGTTTCTCCGGAGGGGATGCGGGATACGAAGGTGGTTTGGACTATGGTGGCGGGGAAGGTGGTGTGGCGAGGGAGATAGAAAAACGCTCACCCTGGAGGACACGGGGGATAGCTTGGCACTGCCATGCCTCTCCCCATCGCTCGGCGGCTAAAGCCGCAATGATTTTGCAAACCTAACGGCGCAGGTTTCAAAGCACATGGTCAAGGCTGCTCCCTTTCAAGGCACATGCTCAAAGCTGCTGCTCAAAACACCGGCGCACGAACTCAGAATACTGCGCACGAAACTCCTTCCTCAGCCTGCTAGACTCCTTAATGTTCCTATGTCTCTTGCCGATCAACTCGGCTTTCGCTTCGCGCTTCCGGAGCGGAAGGTGTGGACCGTTCGCGCTCTCGTCGCCGCGGTGCGCACACACGTCGAGCGTGAATACACCGACGCGTGGGTCGAAGGGGAGATTTCGAATTTCCGCGCGCCGGATTCGGGACATCTTTATTTCACGCTGAAAGACGGCAACGCGCAGATTCGCGTAGTGATGTTCAGTTCGAAAGCGCGGCTGCTGCAGTTTCGTCCAGCGGACGGGATGCAGGTGATCGTGCGCGGGCGGGTCACGATTTATGAAGATCGCGGCGAACTGCAGATTGCGGCAGAATACATTGAGCCAAAGGGCGCGGGAGGATTGCAGGTTGCGTTTGAGCAACTGAAGGCGAAGCTGGAAGCGGAGGGATTATTTGCGGCTGAACGAAAAAAGCCGATTCCGGCGCTGCCGGCTCGGATTGGGGTGGTGACTTCTCCGCAGGCAGCGGCGCTGCGCGATATTCTGAATATTTTGCAGAGGCGGCATCGCGCCGCGAATGTGGTGATTTATCCGGCGCAGGTGCAGGGGGAAGCGGCCGCGTTTGAAGTGGCGAGCGGCGTACGGTATTTCAATGATTCCGCTAAAAAAGATGCTGTGAAAGATGCGAGTCGCGTGGAAGTGATTATCGTGGCGCGGGGCGGAGGGTCAGCGGAAGATTTGGCGGCGTTCAATGATGAAGGGCTGGCGCGGACGGTGGCGGCATCAGAGATTCCAGTGATTTCGGCGGTGGGACACGAGACCGATTTCACGATTTTGGATTTTGTTGCCGACCTGCGCGCTCCTACGCCTTCGGCGGCGGCGGAGTTGGTGATCCGGTCGCGGGTGGAAATCGAGAATACGGCTGAGACGTTGCGCGAGCGGCTGGTGCGGGCGATGGAGCGGCGGTTGCTCGAGGCACGACATGCGCTGATGGAACGGGCGCAGCATGGGGCGTTTGCGCGCATGATGGATTTGATCCGGCAGCGGCAGCAGAAAGTGGACGATTTGACTTTTCGGCTGGAACGAGGAGAGCGCGCGGTTTTGGAGTTGAACCGGCGGCGGCTGGAAAAGTTTTCGGCGGCGGTGCGGCATTATGATTTGCGGCGGGTGCTGGCGGGAGTTCGCGCGGAGCTTGAGGCGCAAACGGCGGCGATGGCGGCGGCGATGCGGAATCAGCTGCTGCTGAAGAAGCTGCGGCTGGAGCGGATTGGGCGGGCTTTAGAAACACTTTCTCCGCTGGCCATTCTGGAGCGGGGGTATGCGCTGGTGTTCGATGGGTCTGGGCAATTAATAAAGGATGCGGCTCAGGTGAAAACGGGAGACGAGATTTCGGCGCGCGTGGCTCGCGGGGAGATTAGGGCTACCGTTAAGAAAGCGTCCATCACGGAGTGACGGGAAATCCCACGTCTGGCAAAAGCGGCCAGACGTGGGGCACCCCTCTGATGGGAGCTGTCGCTGGTTTCGGAATTACAAAGCGCGAGGAACCGCAATCCCGGTGAATTAGAATGTAGGGTTCTGCCTGGAAATTCAGGTGGGCGATGGAGATCCGGTGACGTCAATGACAGCGCCATGGCTGAGAGTGTCGTTTACGGTGCTCGACATTCTGCTGGTGGCGCTGATTGTTTACGAATTGCTGACCATGATCCGCGGCACGCGGGCGGCGCCGATGCTGGCCGGGCTGACGGCGGTGATCATTGCGTTTTATCTGGCGCGCATCGGCGAGCTGGTCACGTTGAACTGGCTGGTGAGCCATCTGCTTCCTTACGTAGTGTTCGCGCTGATTGTGGTGTTTCAGTCGGAGATCCGGCACGTGCTGTCGGATGTGGGGCGGCGGCTCAGCTTTTTGCGCAGCACCACGGCGGGCGGCGATTCCTACGATGACATTGTGCTGGCGGCGAATTTGTTTTCGCAGCATCAGACGGGCGCGCTGATCGTGATTGAGCGCGATATCGGATTGCGCACCTACATTGAGAGCGGCGTGGCGATGGATGCGAAGCTTTCCTACGATCTGCTGGCCACGATTTTCCGGCCGAGCGCGCCGCTGCACGATGGGGCGGCGATCATTCAAAAAGATAGAGTGGCGGCGGCGGCTTGTTTTTTGCCGCTGTCGATGAATCCGGTGCTCTCGACGCAGCTGGGAACGCGGCACCGCGCCGGGATTGGAATTACTGAAGAGACCGATGCGATTGCGGTGATTGTTTCCGAAGAGACGGGAGCGATCAGCATGGCGGTGGGCGGAAAGATTGAGCGTGATTTGACGGCCGAGCAATTGCGCGAGCGGCTGGGCAGCGAGTTGAAACGATATATGTCTCCGGTGACGCTGCCGACGGTGGTGGGGCATGGCGAGAAAGTTGAGAACGGGGAAGAATCGCCGCTGCGGCTGCGGGCGCAGATTGGGGCGGATGGAGATTCCGAGGATGAGACGGAGCGTCCGTTATGAAGGAATTTCTACAGCGCTGGGTGCTGCACAATTTTTGGCTGAAAATTTTATCGCTGCTGATTGCGACGGCGCTCTGGCTGGCGATCGCCCCGGAGCAGGAGCCAGCCGAGGTGGAAGTGCGGGTGCCGATTGAATTTGAGCATGTTCCGGCGCATCTGGAGATCAGTTCGATCACGATTCCGGAGGCGCAGATTCGGGTGCGTGGGCCGGAAAGCGTGATTCGCAATTTGCGATCGACCGATATTCACGCGGAAATTGAATTGGGTGACGCAAAGCCGGGAGAGCGAACGTTCGATCTGACGGCGCAGCAGATTCATCACAGCCGCGAGTTGCACGTGGTGCAGTTGGTGCCAGGACAGGTGCATCTGACGTTTGACACGCGATTGACGCGGGAGGTGGAAATTCGTCCGCGGGTGACGGGAACTTTTGTGGAAGGCGAGCGGATCGGCAAGGTAATGGTGGATCCGCACAGCATTACGATTACCGGGCCGCAGCATCATGTGGAGGAAGTGGATGCGGCGACGACCGATCCGGTGGATGTGTCGGGGACTACTACGCAGGCAACTTTTGTGACCATGGTGTATGTGCCGGATCCGCTGGTGCAGGTGGTGAACCCGGTGCCGGTGCGGGTGACGGTGATTATGGAGAAGAGCGGCGGGAGCGGGCATTAGCGATGGCAGCTTCCGAAGATGATGGCGCCGCAAGGGAACAGCAGGTCTTTCCACTCCGCTTTCCTTGCCTGCGGGAAGGGAAGCTTTGGTCGAGATGACAATTCTTAGCGGGAAGCTTTCACAGTAAGAAATTTTTTATGAGCAGTCAGAATCGACAATTATTTGGGACGGATGGGATACGCGGAATGGCGGGGAATTTCCCTCTCACAAAAGAGAGCACGTATCTGATCGGGCGTGCTCTGGGGCACGATCTGCTACGCAGCACGGCGAAGCCCAAAGCCGTGATGGGGCAGGATACGCGGGAATCGAGCGCCTGGATTGCGGACCGGGTTGCTGCGGGCATGGCGGCTGTGGGTGTGGATGTACATAGCGCAGGGGTGATCACGACGCCGGGGGTGGCTTACCTGGCGCGGGCGCGTGGGATGGCGGCAGGGGTGGTGATCTCGGCGTCGCATAATCCGTGGACGGACAACGGGATCAAGGTTTTTTCCGGCGACGGATTCAAATTGAGCGACGCGCGCGAGTTGGAAATTGAGAAAGAAATTTTCTCGTTGCTGGGACGGGCGGACGCGGCAGACGATACCGCACTACGAATTGCCGGACCTTCCCTGCCGGGAGAAGCGGAATTGCGCAAGGCTTACATTCAGGAGCTGGCGGGAAGCGTGGCTTCTGATCTAAGCGGGCTGCGCGTGCTGGTGGATTGCGCGAATGGGGCGGCGACGGCGGAGGCTCCGGAGTTATTTGGCAGCTTGCGGATTCAGGCGGCGTTCACGCACGTGACCCCGGATGGACGAAATATTAATGATGGGTGTGGGGCGCTGCATCCGGAGACGCTAGGCAAGGCGGTAGCGGACGCGGGCGCAAAATTTGATTTGGGCGTGACGTTTGATGGAGACGCCGATCGCGCATTGTTTTGCGATGGCGCGGGACGCGTGGTGAATGGAGATGGCGTGCTGCTGCTGACTGCGCGCGATATGCAGGCGCGAGGAAAACTTGCGGGTGACACGGTGGTGGCGACGACCATGTCGAACATGGGAGCGGAGATTGCGCTGAAAAAATCCGGCATTCGTATGCTGCGGGCGAATGTGGGAGATAAATATGTTCTCGAAGAGATGCTCAAGACGGGAGCGACTTTGGGCGGGGAACAGTCGGGGCATGTGATTTTCCGCGATGGCGATGCGACGACTGGCGATGGTTTGCTGACGGCGCTGCGGGTGATGGACGTGATTGTGCGCTCGGGGAAGTTGCTGGCCGAGCTGGTGAGCGATCTGAAAGTTTTTCCGCAGAAGATTCAGAATGTGCGGGTGCGGGAGAAGGTTCCGTTCGCGCAGGTGCCGGAGGTGGCGCGGGCGATTGCCGCGGCCGAGAGCGACTTAAATGGAAACGGGCGCGTGGTCGTGCGGTATTCGGGAACCGAGGCACTGGCGCGCGTGATGGTGGAAGCGGAATCGGAAGAGAAGATGCAGGCGCTTACGGCGGGGATTGCGGGGGCGATACAGAAAGAGTTAGGGGCTTAAGCCGAGCTTCGCTCGGTGGACAGCCGGGGGCGGCTGTCTCTACATCATTTCCTTCCGGACATAATTCTGTTCCCGGGGCCGATGGAACTTACCTCACCTATCTTGCGTAGTTACGTCTAAGAGGCCAGGCAGGAGTGTGAGTGCCCGACCGACGGAGGATTTATGAAACGCATCCGTGTGGAATTGTTCGCGGCCTTGATCGTGGCTGGTTTCGTTTGTTGGCTGGCGGTGCTGCCGGCACGGGCCGACGAGTGGACGAAGACTTATACGCTGAGTGGCAAGCCTGATTTGCGCGTCGATACGTCGGATGCCAACATCCATGTTTCGACGTGGGATCAAAACACAATTCGAGCCAGGGTGACGACGAACCACTACAAGATTGGCGATGGCGGCATACGGATTGAAGAGCATCAGACGGGCGATGCGGTTGAGATTGATGTGCATTTTCCGCACGAGCATGGGATCACGATCAACTTTGGCAATGGCGGGCACAGGGTAGATATTGAGATCCAGATGCCGCGCGAGGGGCGAGTCGATTTGCATACTGGCGATGGCAATATCAACCTGGCGCAGTTTAAGGGCGACATGCTGCTGCGCAGCGGAGATGGCTCGCAGGATCTGGATAGCGTGGATGGCAAGTTGCGGGCGACAACGGGAGATGGACACATTCGCGCGAACGGGCGCTTTGACGAACTCGAGTTGAAGACCGGCGACGGGCGCGTTGAGGCAACGGCGGCCGCGGGATCGGCCATGGCTGCGGGATGGAGGTTAGAGAGCGGCGATGGGTCGGTCACGCTGGAGGTTCCAGAGAATCTGGCGGCGGATGTCGATTTGCGCACGGGCGATGGGCACATCGATCTGGACCTGCTAGTAGTGGTGACTGCAGGCAGGATTCAGCCGCATGATGTTCACGGGAAGATTAACGGCGGTGGAAATCTGCTGACGATTCATACCGGAGATGGGTCGATACGGTTGAGGAAGAGCTGAGAAGAACGGTTTCTGGTTTCTTTGGATTGTGGTTTCCGGCAATTGGCATTTAGCAGTTGGCTAACTGCCAATTGCCAACTGATAATTGCTGCCGAGAGCATTATCGGCGCTTACCGCGAAGGACGCTAAGACTGCCGCGAAGTCCGCAAAGAAAATCCAGCCTGCACGAAATCAGTGCGCTACGGAAATTTAGGTATCGGTCTGTTTGAAACCGGTACGACTTTTCGAGCAAGTGTTCCAATACGACAAATCGCGCTACCAATGAGAAGAAAGTAGGCGATGCCGGCCGCTTCGCATGGCCGTTTCAAAGTTATTCGGCGAACGGTCGACTTTCGCCGAACTAACTGGAAAGCTAGCGAAATGAGTGCGTTCTAATCCTTGCCGTTTGAAGCGCGGGAAGCGGGCAAAACCTTAGCCCGTTTTTCTTTTAGTCGCTTACGCTTCCGGTGGTATTCCTTCCCACCCTTCAGGATCTCGGAACGTGGATCGGAAAATACTTTTCACACTACAGCATCGAATTTCTCAAATTTACCACTCAATCAAACCACCTGTCCCATGGACTTCCACCGATATGATTGACCTTCACATGCATGAGTACAAATGAATCAGTCGCATCAGGCTGCTTTTGCCATGGTAATGATAGCAATTGATCCGCCGTTACTTTCACCCGTGAAATCAAATTATCGTCAGAGAGAAGAACATAAAATGGGACCTCGTCTTGTTCTGGAACTCCGACGGTATGCTGCGGTATCTGAAGAGCATCGAAAATAGTTTTAACCTTACCATCTAAGTCAGAAGTGTCCTGCTGAATAATCTGCTTTTCGTGCGGGCGAAGAATGAGAATGTCAACGCTGCATCTCAGTGCAAATTTATCAGTCACAAGAGGAACAAAATTAAATCGATTAGGACTGTCGCCTTTTGCCCAAGTCTTCCCGATGCTATCGATGCCACGTGCGATTTTCTCATCCTCCGTTCCGCCGTGGGGCGGAGTTTGGTTGCCTACATGAGCTGCGTACTGGCGGAGGTTGCCTTGGGTGAGCCACAGATTGCGCAACTGGAGATGTAGGCTTTTTCTGATTTTGTGTTTGTTCTCTGGTTTAGGGCGGTTGCCAGAGGAAAGCAATTAGCCTTCATAAAGTAAGCGAAACTCCATTAAGTTCTTTCCTTCTATCGGATCATGCGCATCAGCGTAGACCCGTTCAGCTGCATGGGAAATCACAAATTCGCTTTCCCAGCAATCCTTTACCCGACTTATGCGGCGTGTTTAGGGGCGAGCCAAGTAAATAATTGCCCAAAATGAGACCATGCCGAAATTGGACGCTGGCAGAGTTGGTGCAATTGATGAATGCGCGGTCAGAAAAGGCGACTGCCTAATCATCTTTGTTTGTCATGTGTTCGCACCAGCCGCACATCTTTGACCGGAAGTAGATGTCGCGTTCGGAACGCGGCGGGATCGCGCCACAACGGATGCATCTGTAACCGTTTTTCTCTGCCACGTACGCCCAGCGTGCTTCCCGTTCTTCTTCGTCAATCGTCTGTTGTTCTTTTACGTAGCCCATGTGCTATTGTCCCGCCGACGAGAATAATTTTCAAACTGATCCACTACCGACCTTCAACTCCACTTGGCCGGTTGTCCTCAGAGATGTAAGATTGCACGCTTGGTCTGCCCGGAGGATCACGAGGAATGTTCATCGCAAAAACGCTCAGCAAGAAAACGTTTATCGGAAAAATCTTTATCGGGAAAGCAATGTTGTGTTTGGCTGCGATTGCAATCCTCGGAGTACTTTCTGGGTGGGCGCAACAAGCGGGCTCCGATGAAGAAAGCCAGTTCCGCTTTCGCTTTGTCGGTCCAAAAGTGGGGAATCGCATCTCGGCGGTCGCGGGGATAGCGGGAGACACCAGTACGTATTACGCGGGAGCGGCGTCGGGAGGAGTGTGGAAATCGACGGATGGCGGCAATCGCTGGACGCCGGTTTTCGACAAGCAGCCGGCGGCGGCAATCGGCTCGCTGGCAGTCGCTCCTTCTGACCCGAGCACGGTCTGGGCGGGAACCGGCGAGGCGTGGGTGATTCGCGACAGCGACGTGATGGGCGATGGAATTTACAAATCAACGGATGCGGGCAAAACCTGGACCAACATGGGGCTGCCGGAGAGCGGCCGCATCGGCCGCATCGTCGTGCACCCGTCGAATCCCGATATTGTTTTTGCTTGCGTTCTTGGCCGGGCTACCGGTCCGCAGGCCGAGCGCGGCGTCTTCCGCACGACGGACGGTGGCCAGCATTGGGACCGCGTGCTTTTTGCGAATGAAAACGTGGGCTGCTCCGGCCTGTCGATGGATCCGCATAATCCGCACACCTTGTTTGCGGGTATGTGGCAGGTGGAGATGCACACCTGGGGCGAATTCAGCGGCGGCGACGGCAGCGGAATTTACGTTTCTCACGATGGCGGAACGAAGTGGGCTCGCATTCAAGAAAAAGAGCATGGCCTGCCGCATGCGCCGCTGGGGAAAATCGATGTCGCGGTTGCGCCGACCAATTCGAATCGCGTATACGCTCTGATTCAGACCAAGGATCAGGGTTCAGTCTGGCGATCCGACGACGGCGGAGAGCACTGGAAAGCGGTCAACTACCAGCGATCATTAATTGGACGAGCGGGCTATTACATTCGGCTGGCGGTGTCGCCGGAAAGCGACAACGAAGTTCTGGTGGCTAACAGTTCGTTTCACCAGTCGTTGGATGGAGGAGAGAATTTCAAAGAAGTTCCCTGGGGCGGAGACACGCACGACATCTGGTTCGATCCAACCAATGCCGATCGTTTTGTGATCACCGATGATGGCGGCATGAACATTACAACCGTGCACGGCCGCGGTTTTCACCGGGTTACTTTGCCCATTGGACAGATGTACCACGTCGATGTCGACAATCAGATTCCCTACTATTTCTACAGCAACATGCAGGACGATGGAAACATGCGAGGCCCGAGTCTGCCCATCGATTCACGCGAAACCGGATGGGATCACGAGATGGGCGGCTGCGAATCGGGCTTCACCGTTCCCGATCTGGCCGATCCAAACATAGTTTGGGCTACTTGTTACGGCAATAAAGTCACGCGCTGGGATGCGAGAAGCAAGCACGCTCGCTCGGTCAGTCCGTGGATGCACACTTTGGATTCGCCACCTAATGCCATCAAATACCGCTGCCATTGGACGGCGCCGATCGCGGTCGATCCCTTCGACCACAACACCGTCTATTACGGCTGCCAGGTTATTTTCAAAACTACGAATGGCGGCCAGAGCTGGTCGGTGATCAGTCCCGATCTTTCAACCAACGATCCGGCTCGCATCGTGCCTTCCGGCGGGATCGTAGGCGATAACCTCGGACAATTCTATGGCGAAGTGGTGTTCGCGATTGCACCGTCCAAAATTCAGAAAGGACTGATCTGGGCAGGCACTAACGACGGTCAGGTCTGGTACACGAAGGATGCCGCGAACTGGACCAACGTCACGAAAAATATTCCGGGAATGCCTATGTGGGGCACGATCACGAGCATTGCGCCTTCCAGTTTCAATCCTGGGGCGGCATACATCAGTGTCGATTTCCATCTCATGGATAATCGCTATCCTTTCATCTACAAAACTACGGACTTCGGAAAAACCTGGAAGCAGATCAGCGGCAATCTCCCGAAAAACTCTTTATCGTATGTCCGAACGATTGCCGAAGATCCCAATTGTGAAGGCCTGTTGTTTGCCGGGACGGGAAATGATCTTTTCTACTCTCTGGATGATGGAGGCCACTGGACCGCTCTCGACATGGGATTACCGCATACAACCGTGAGCTGGGCCATCGTGCAGAAGGAATTTCATGATCTGGTGATTTCCACTTACGGGCGTGGACTTTACATTCTCGACGACATCACGCCTCTGGAGCAGATGGCGAAGAATCATTCCGACGCCGCAGTTGTTCTGTATGAGCCTCGCCATACTTACCGTTTTAGTCGCGGCGGTCATGCCATGCTCAATTTTTCATTCAAGACTGCACCGAAAGATCCGATACGCATTGAGATTCTAGATTCAGAAGGTAAGGTCGTGCGAACCCTGGAAACAAAGTATGTGGCCGGCATCAATCGTGTGCAATGGGATCTGCGCTATGAGTCTCCGCGATTGATTGCGCTACGAACCACCGCGCCGGATAACTCACATATCTGGGATGAGCCGCGCTTCCGGGATTCCGATTCGCGGCCGATCACCCATTGGGGAACGAAGCCGGCGGAGGTTGGTCCTATCGTTGCTCCGGGGAAGTACACGGTGCGGCTGAAGGTCGGGGATCAGTCCTATACCCAATCTCTGACTATCTTGCGGGATCCGCGCGCGCCGGGTTCCGATGCCGATATTGAGCTGTCGGTGAAAACTCTGCGCCGCATCAATGCAGATATTGACCATGTCTCCGATACCGTCAACCAGATTGAGTGGCTTCGTAAACAGATCGAGGTGATCGAGAGCATGCTTCGACCTGCCAAGAAGAAAGAAGAGAACAAAGTCATGGTTGAAGAAGAAGACGAATACGAAGGGGGGCAGGTTGCGCCCGCCCCGCCGGCGGAGTTGGACGCAGCGCAGGCAAAACGCAAAGCCGATCTTTTGAAAGCGACGGAAGATGTGGATAAAAAACTATCCGCCGTCGAATCCGAGCTGGTGTCCCCGGCACTGCTCAACAGCGATGACAAGTACTTCGTGGAGTCCTATAAGGTGTATCTCAATTTAATCTGGCTGAATGCAGAGGTGGGAACCGGAGGGGCCGACGTTGCGGGCGGTGCTGACTTCGCTCCGACGGACACGCAGATGGAGTTACTGCAGACGTTTGAAACAGAAATGACCGGAGCGGATGCGGAGTATCAGAAGGTGATGAAGGAGGATTTGCCGGGGTTGAACCGCTCTCTTACGGAGAGCAACCTTGCGGCGCTGGTCACTCCAGTTAATTCCGGACCGGCAAAGTAGTTGTGCTGAGAATCCGGGTGGGCTAGTTAGGGTAACTAATTTTCGGTGGTGATGCAGCTTGGCTTACCGCGAGGGCGATTCAGGAACTCAGTGGCGAGGCGAAAACTCGCAAGAGCTGAGAACCAAGAAAAGCACTTTGACCGGAACCCGCATTCCCCGACAATGACAGAAAGTCGCAAGCCCGATTTCGCACGTCGGCGCGCCATCGTCGAAGCTGTATACAGACTACGGTTGCAAGTAGTTCACACTCGGGAGAATTCTATGTCCGGGCAAGTCATTCTGTATTTCGAGGATCAGGCCGACGCGTTGCGCTTTGCCTTGGCCGCAGGATCGGTGATGGCCGGCGAGGGGGATCGCGTCTCGGGCGCTCTAGTGCAAGAAACAGCGCGAGTCAGCCGCATCCGCATTGACGCGGCGAATGCGGGGAAGATTCGGAAGATTCCCGAGCGCGTGGCTTGAAAGCAGGTCTTCGGTCTTCGGACCTCGATCATGGTCTTGGTTGGTGGTATCAGGCTTTGGAATTACCGCAAGATCTCAGACCTTAGATTCCGGACCTTAGACCTGACACGCCACGCCCACTAACCCGTTCGTCGGTTGGAAAGCAAATCCAGTATCTCGCGCAGACCCTGGCGGATCTTCTGTAGCTCGGCGGGCGATTGCGTGGGAAATGGAATCGCAGCCTGTCCTTTATCGGTTTTTGCTTCCGAGCGTAATTGCTGGCGGGCGCCGGCGATGGTGAAACCCTGGTTGTAGAGCAGTTCCTTGATGCGAAGCACGCTCTCCACGTCACGCCGCCGGTACATGCGCTGGCCGGTGCTGCTTTTTACCGGTTTCAGCTGTGGAAACTCACTTTCCCAGAAGCGCAGCACATAAGCGGGCAGCCGGCACAAGGTGGCTACTTCGCCGATGCGGAAATAAAGCTTGTCGGGGATAAGAACGTCATCCGGCTTGTTTTTCTCTGCGCTCTTCTTCCGGGGAGTCATATTCGAGTGAATATTGTGACACACGCGATGGACCTTGGTGGGGAGAATTTTGGTGCCGGGGAGTTAAAGCCGAGCTTTCTTGAGGTCACTTAACGCGGCGCTGAAGCGCCGCTCTTCCACCTCTGAAATGGAAAAGCCCCTCAAGAGGTGCTCCTCGTGAGAGGCTGGGTTGGAATTTCTGGCCCATGCGAAGTATCGTTTCGCAGACGGTTAGTGTTTCTTCTTTTTTGCTTTCTTCTTGGTTGCCATCAAGCTTCCTCCGTGAACGATTTTCCCTTGCAAGGGTTCTAGTCAACTTGGGCCCGAATGCTTATCGCCACCCAATTCATCGTATGGGCAGCATCCTTAGCACAAGATATTGCGGCACTGTTAAAGAAGTGTCAACACAATTCTGCAGCTCAAGGAAGATTCTGTCCCCTGAATCGCCGCCTGAGCCTCAGGCGGCCGGCGCCGCGTCTTTATTTTTGTTTTTGCCGTCTTTGTTTTTGCCGCGATCGCTTTCGTCCTCGCTGACTGCGCGGAGGCCGCTGGAGGATTCCACTCGGATGCGGAAAAACAGGGGTTCGATGGATTGGTCAGTCACTTGGATCCGGCGCTCGGCGAGGGCATTCAACCACCAGCGATGGCGCTTCTCCAGCAGTTGCCGAGCGTGCGCGCGTTCCTCGGGGAATTGAGGTTCGGGCAACTCCTGGTAATAGCCGTTCACAATCACACTCGACCAATCGGCAGGGCCGGTTGCTTCATCCATCTGCAGGCAGACTTTGGGATTGGCCCGCATCCATTCGATCTTTTTGCCGTAAGTCGAAAATACGTAAATGAAATCCCCGTCAGAAGCGAGGTAGACAGGGAGGACGTAGGGCTGGTCGTTATGCGAGCATCCCAATCTGCCGACGGATGCGCGCGAAAGCAGCTGCCGGCATTGATCCGGAGTCATTCGGGTGATCAGCATGGCATGAACTCGCAAAGAACGTGTGGCGCGCTACGAGTTCAAGAACAGGTTATCACGCTTTTGTCGGGCGCGAGCTACGCGGCTTCCCGCAATTCTCGGCGCACCTTTTCGACATCCTGGCTGCCGAGCTTTCGAAAGACTTCCTGCACGGTCGAAATATCTGCTCCGCTGCGCACATCAACCACCACGAGCGAGTATCCCCGCTGCAGTAACTGGCGATAAAAATCGACGTGCTCTTTGGGAACTCCGCGGTCGACATCTTGGCCGACGGAATTACCGATTTTGGCTCCGGCAGCTGCGCCGCCTAATCCCAACAGTGCAGCGCCGCCCAAGCCAATCGCGAAAACGATTCCCAGACCCGGAATTGTCAAAGCGGCCGCAGTTGCAGCAGCCGTAAAGCCGGCGCTGCCTCCAATGGAAGCTCCCAGCACTTCACCAGTGGCCTTTCCAGTGCCGACGGCTCCAGTGCCGGGATCGGCAAGCTTTTCTACCTGCTTCTCGTGGGGTACTTGAGTTCTGCCTTTGCTGGGCTGGTCGCAGCTCAGCAGCACAATGGATTGAGGGGGCATGTCGCGCTTGATCAACTCATCCGTTGCCTGCTCCGCGGTCTCGATTGAATGAAAAATCCCTACCATGCTTTCCATGATTCCTCCGGCTGTATCCTCGCGTACCGTTTGTTTAAGATTGCCGCGCGGCGGCAAGAGTTGCCGCGTTCCCAAGATAGAGTCAATTCGGCTAAATCCATGATCCTGTTGCGCCTGGATAGGAAGGGCAGGGTGGAAACGTGGAGAATCCGAACAATGTTTTGAGAAGACGATGCGCTAGGGACTGGCCGCGAAGTTCGAAAGGAAGGCAGCCTGCGAATCAGGGTAGTGCCGAAAATTTCAGGCAGATATCCACATAGGGCGATTTTTCAGGCCGTTGGCAGGCCAAAATTCCACAGCGATGCGGCCTGCCACGAAAAAGTTGCATTTTCCATGGACTCCGAAGTAATATCAGCTTAGGGGCTCGAAACTGAGTTTCCCAGTAACTTGATCCTGACCCTGCACCGCTAAGAGCAACGCTTCCAAACTCGAAAGTCAGCTGGTTTAAAAAACATAACGAGGCCGCCCGTTAGCCTCCGTCCCGGTTCGGAGAGTTCAATATGGCGTGGTACGCGTACTGCCTTACCGAGCACCAGACCCTTCCCAACGGCACCCGTTCAAGACGTCCTTTCGTAATCGAGAATGTTCAAGGCGTGAATGGAGCCCCCGTCCTCAGCTATCCCAGCGGCGAGTTTGCTGTGATTGTGAGCGAGTACGACCAAAATATCGGTTCTCTAGATCAGAAAGCGGCTATCGACCACGCCCGGGTGGTGAGCGGCTGCTTCCGCAATTCCACCGTACTGCCGTTTCGCTTCGGAACCATCTTTGAGACTGACGATGCGCTGCGACAGGCCGTCCGGGTCAACCGGCGGGCCTTCGGCCAGAGCGTGGAGAGGCTCAGAGGCAAGTCCGAAATGCACATCAAACTCACGGTTACTGACGGTTCCCTGCGCGAAGCGATGATCGACGTGGTGCTGCCGGATACGGTCGGCGGCGACTATCTTTCCAAGCTGCGGGTCAAAGCTTCCCGCGAACGCGAACGCCAGACCAAAGCCCGCGCACTTTCCGTACAAGTTCACAAGCTATTCAACCCGCTGGAAGAAGAGGTGAGCTGCAAGAAGGTTGCTCCGGAAGGCATGCTCATCGACATCGCCCACCTGATTGATAGCAAGTCAGTGGAGAAATATCAGAATCGTTACTCGACCGCAGCCAAGCAGTTGAAAAACTGCGAAGTGGCAATCAGCGGTCCGTGGCCGCCGTATCACTTCCTGCCGGGGAAGCTGCGGACGGTGACTGGGAATAGCTAGTTGAGATAAGAGTTCTTGCGGTGAGGGTTCGGGGGCTGGGATCCAGGATCAGAATTGGTAATCCTAGACCCTGATCTCTGGGCCCGTTTTTTTTGGCATCGTCATGCAGTGAATGTGCATTGTTCTGCACTTGCCGGTTCTTGATGATTCGAGAGTGGCCGTCGTGCTTATCAAGAGGTTTGCGCTAAAGGGAACCATTTCAATGGCTTGACGGACGGCGGTCGATCTTGAACGCGGCTGGAAGTTTTGGCTCGGCAAGTGCTTCTTTCCCGTGTACTAAAGAGGCCGCAAATCCAAGTATGACCTTCACTCTCTTTTCTCTTCACAATTTCCCGAAGTTCCGTTGCTTCTGGATGAACGGATACTTACATCGCCTTTCCTGACCGTCGCCCACCAAATTTTGACCTCTTGGAAATGTGGCCCCAGAAATGGGGCCGCTTTTTTGCTTTGGCGTGTTGATCTGTATGGCTGGGCCGCTTCAGTGCGAAGGGCTTGGAGTTCCCGATTCAGGAATCAATGGCAAATAATGCCCAGGCATCACATCCCTCCACAGGCGGGGTTGTCTATGCTGCCAGCCAATGTCTGCCGCAAAGTCGCGCCGCATTCCGTCGCTGGATGGTGTCCGCGCCGTGGCGATTGCCCTTGTGATCGTGGGGCACTGGAGCGAATCGCACCTCACTGCGGGGGCGGCGACGATCGGCGCGGTTTCCGCCCAGTGCATTGCCGGGGCATTCGCCCAACTGGGCGTGCGCGTATTTTTCGTGCTCTCCGGATACCTGATTACCAGGTTGCTTCTGGACGAGCGTGCTCGAACCGGCAGTATCTCGCTTACGAATTTCTATAAGCGGCGGGCCCGCCGTATTCTGCCCGCGGCGCTTTGCTTTACTCTCGTGACCTTTGGCATCTTCCATCGCCAGTTAACCTTGGAACACGCGCTGGCGGCAATCTTCTTTCTTGCCAACTGGGACCCGACCCACCCCTGGTTCCTGGGCCACTTATGGTCGCTATCGGTCGAAGAGCAGTTTTATTTGCTGTGGCCGGCTACTCTCAAGAAGTGGGGCGCACATAGCAAGCCCGTTCTGTGCGGGGTCATTCTCTGTGCTCCTCTATTGCGGGTGGTGTGCCACATGGCGCACCAGCACGGACGTTGGGATGAAACATTATTCCTGCAGGCCGACATATTGGCTGTGGGGTGCATGCTGGCGGTTCTTGAATCGGAAGGCAAATTGCCACGAGTCAGCCGATGGGCGGCAGGAGTGATGGGGCTGGTGGTGGTTTCGGCCACAGCATATACGGGAATCCTGCGCTTTCATCTCACTCTGGTGCTGCTGCTGGTCGCGTGGCCTTCGCTGTATGTGTCCATTGCCGGGCTGTTGCTGCGCGTGATGCAAGTTCCTCCACGATGGTTGAACAGGAGGCCGGTCATTTGGCTGGGCAGCATTAGCTATAGCCTTTATTTGTGGCAACAATTGTTTGCGTTCGGAAAACATTCGGCGTTTGCACCACTCGGCGCCCTGGTGCTGGCTTGCGCCTCCTATTACGGCGTGGAACGGCCTTTTATGCGGAATAGGACAGTACGTTTAACTGCAGCGGCTGTGAAAGATTGCACACGGCCGGCGATTAGGAATCGCGCCCGGGCTTAACTACCTGGGTTTGTCCAATACAAAGGCTGAAGCCGATCTAAAAGATTTGCCAAACGAAATGTGCCAGAAACATGAACAGCAATAGCATGAAGACGCCGCCAACCCAGATCAGGAAGTTCACGGTCATCTTTGGATCGTTAATTTCTTTTTTGTCCATTTAATCTTCACCCCTTAATCTTTACCCCTGAGACGACGCTACCGACCGCCAGCTGGTGAGCCTATCGGGTTTCCACAGTAGATTGGTACCGCAAAGGTCGCCGCGCCGCTTTCCTCTGGCTGCACTTCTCCCGTACACTTCTCCGGTACACTTCGATTTCTATGACTCAAGCTCCGCTCCGCTGGTTCGCAGGCTTTTCTGCCTTCATCCTTGTCCTGATCCTGGCCGTAGCCGCTAACTCCCAGAATGCCAAACAAAATCCGCCCTCGTCTTTGACTTCCTGGTCGTCTGCGCCACATGCCAGCGAGGCGGAGCAGCAGAACTTTCCTCCATTGCTTTTGCAACAGCTTTCGGCGATCAAAGCAGCTGCGCTGAATGATGATTATGCTTACCGCGAGTTGGCACATCTCACCGAAAACATCGGCCCACGGCAGACCGGATCGCCGCAGGCAACGGCGGCGGCGCAATATGTGGCCGGAGAGCTGCGAAAGCTTGGCCTTGAAGTGAGATTGCAGCCGGTCACGGTGCCGCACTGGGTTCGGGGAGAGGAAACCGCCGCTTTGGTTGAATATCCTGAAATGGTTCCAGGCACAACCCAGAAGATCGTGTTAACGGCGTTGGGCGGAAGCACTTCCACAGGGCGCGACGGGCTGACTGCCGACCTGATCACGGTAAACAGCTTTGAGGAGTTGAACGCTCTGGGCCGCGACAAAGTCGCGGGCAAGATCGTTCTTTTCAACGAGCCGTTTGACAAACAGAAAGCTGCGGCGGGATATGCATTCGCCTCCTATGGCGAAGCGGTGCGCTACCGTGCGGCTGGCGCCAAAGCCGCCGCCGATCTGGGAGCCGTGGCCGCGCTGGTTCGTTCGGTTGGAAGTGCTGATTATCGTTTGCCGCACACTGGATTTAGTGCTCCTGCCGGAATTCCCGCGGCAGCGGTAACGGCCGAAGACGCCGACCTGATCGCGCATCTTACGGGCGAAGGCAGGGTGCGCATGCATCTTACTATTACACCCCAAAAACTCCCCGATGAAACCAGCTACAACGTAATCGCCGATCTCAAAGGCTCGGAACACCCGGAGCAGGTAGTGATCGTGTCTGGACATCTCGATTCCTGGGACCTGGGCACCGGAGCCATCGACGATGGCGCGGGGGTGGTCATGGCCCTGGAGACAGCGGAAATTCTACAGCGCCTGCACCTGCGTCCCACACGCACTCTGCGGGTGATTGCCTGGATGGACGAAGAAACCGGAGGATCGGGCAGCAAAACGTATACCGCCGAATACGCCAACGAATTTCCTAATTGTGTTGCCGCCATCGAAAGCGATTCCGGCGCGGCTCATCCGATTGGCTTCGAAGCCAAAGCCAGTCCTGCAGCGATCGACCTTCTGCGTCCGGTGCAATCGGTTCTGATGAGTATTGGCGCGACCCTTATGCAATCGAGCCCGTATCCTCCCGGGGCTGACATTGAAGCCATGTCGGAAGCTGGGGTTCCCGCTTTCGGAGTCATGCCGGATGGCCGCACTTATTTCAATTACCACCACACCGCGGCGGATACTTTAGACAAAGTGGTGCCTAGCGAACTGCGGGAGAACGTGGCAGCGATGGCGGTGCTGGCATACGGTTTGACCAACATGAAAGATCCGCTGCCGAGGTAGCGTTCTCAGCTCCATGTCGGGAGCCACCGGGGCTAAAGCCCCAATTATTTTGAGGTGCTTAACGCGGCGCTGAAGCGCCGCTCTTCCACCACTTTCACTTCTGCGGAGAGAAGGCGAGCAGCACATTCCCCGGCATGGCGTTGTTATAGCCGGCGTTCACGTACACCATGCCGCCAACAACGGTTGGCCCGGCACCGTTCAGGCCACCGCCGTGGGCCTTCACGCCGTTGGTGGTGTGAAAATCCCGAACCGTATCGAAATCCCAGAGAACGCTCCCATCCTGCGCATCATAGGCGCGCACGTGCCCGTCAAGGGAGCCGGCGAATAGCACGTGAGGAATCAGGGTGGGAGGAGCCATCTGCGCCGGGCTGCATCCGAGCTTTCCCAGGCAAGCCGGGGTTGGTGGAGGCACATACCACTCTTGCTTGCCATCTCGCAGGTCGACTGCCGACAGCCCACCCCCAAGCAAGGGATGATCGAAGTTGTAGTCCGAGATGGAGAAATAGGCGTGCCGGTTACTGGCAGCGCCGCCCCACTCGACGCCTCCTAACGGTCCACCTTTGGCGATTCGAGTTTCCCAGAGCAAAGCTCCACGCTGCGCGGGATCGAGCGCATACACGATGCCCGATTTCTGAGCTAACAAGAGTAGATCGCGGCCGTCGGCGCGCGAAACCAGCATTGGCGGCGCTCCGAAATCGAAATCGTCACCCTGCTGCTGCGGGCAGTTATCTTTCTTCTCCGCCACGCATCCGGCGTTCCACAAATCGCTGGCGGTAAATTGCCGGGACCAGAGCCTGGCACCTGAATTCATATCGAAGGCGACGACCGCATCCGCCATGGCGGTGGGCGGACCGGAATAGTTGTTTCCGGTGGCAACATAAATGACGTGCCGTTTGAGATCGGCGGTAGGTGACGACCACACGGCCGCTCCGGAGGGTCCAAAGTACTGCACGCCTTGGGCGCTCTTACGCGTGGGTTTGGGAATTTCGGCAAGCGTGTAAGCTCTCCAGACTTGTTTTCCAGATTTGGTGTCGAGGGCAATTACGCTGCCGCGAAATGTGCAGCAGGGATAACTCGGGTCGGCTGCGGCGCCTTCTTCTCCCGACGAAATGGGAACGTACAATCGCTCGCCCACCAGCAGTGGCGAGCCGGTAATTCGCGCCGCGGGGTGCGCATCTGGATGTGCTTTCCATACCATCGATCCATCGGAGACGTTTAGCGCGTATACATATCCGTTGGTGTCGCCGAAGAAAGCTGTGCTGCCGTAATTGCCCACCGAGATCGCGGTCTTAACTGTGGCAGAGGCTTTGAAGCGCCACCACAAGCAACCCGTGGCCGAATCGAGTGCGTAGACGGTGCCATCTTCGCTGCCCACAAAGAGCCTTCCCGCGTATGAGGTCGGCTGACCGTAGCTTGCTGCGGCACCAGGAAAACCGAAGGCCCATTTCAGCTTCAGATTCTTAACGTCGTCTGGACTCAGTCCTGCAGCCGAGCCAGGCTGAAAACGGCGGTTCTGCGGATCGCCCCCCCAGCCCGCCCATCCGGGAGGATTTGGTAGAGGGTCAGTATCGCGCGGACAAAACCCGGTCATTTGATCGGCGGTTGAAACATCAGGAGAACCTAAAAAATCGGCAATGGCAGATTTCTGCGCCTTGGAAAGAAACTTGGCTTCCCAGCGCATGCGGCCGGAATCGAGTGTGGCAAATATGGCCGCACTCGACATCTCGTGCAGATCTGCGCGGGCCGGAGCGCGCATATCATTGTTCCCCTCATGACAGCCGGCACACCTCTTCGCATAAAGCGCGGCTCCATCCGGCGGAAGACTTTGCTTCCGCGAACAGCCCTCGAAGCAAATAGCAATGGCGGCGATCACCAACAACACGACAAGCAAAGTGATGCGTAAATTGGAAACCGCCGAGAAAAGGCTGCTCTGTTTCATAAGTGGTGTTTAGAACCCCGTACAAAAATATTCCCTTCGCGATTCGACTACTCCAATCCGCGCATGAAACCGCGACCTAATTGGATGATGCAAAGGCCCCAGCGGAATGTTACGGCTGGGTAGAAAAGCGTAAAGATTCATAAACTTGTGAAGGGCAAGGATCCATTTCCCGCCGGCAGGCTAATTTACAAGGTAAACACTACGTTAACGTAAACGCTGCGTTATTGAATAGCATCCAAGCAGAAAATCCTCAACGCACGGCCTTTCAACCTGAAATCTGATCTGCTGAAGAAGAAATTGATCCCGCAGTCGGTCTACGACAAGATTCAAAACCTCGTAGCGGCGCAGGGCCCCAAGAAACAGTCGTTGCCGCAGTGAGCCTAAGAGTCAGAACCTAAGACTCAGAACTAAGACTCCGAACTTGGGCGGTTACAGCAAGCACCCGATCGAAAAGCGGCGAAACAGACCTATAGAATCGGTTGAGTTTCAAACGCGCTTCGTCACGTGGGATGGTTCGAAGGCGCAATTTGCTGGCTGGGCCAACCCCGAATTACCGCAGACAAAGGAGATACATCTTGATTCAACGAATGGCAAGAACAGCGGTAGCAGCGTTGATGGTGGCGGCGCTTTCGTGGTTTGTGGCGGTGCCGCTGATGCACGCAGATGACGACCGGGCGAAGTGCCAGCACGCAGTGGAAAGAGCGGAAGCGAGACTGGACCATGCCATCCAGGACCACGGCGAGCACAGCCGCGAGGCGGAAGACCGTCGGCACGATCTCAACGCGGAACGGCAACGCTGTTGGGATAGGTATCACCAGTGGTGGAACGGGAAAGAGCATCGCTGGGAGACCGAGCAGAACTGGGACCATGATCACTACGATCACTGAGCGGTTGGGGTAATTCTAAGATTCGGTTCATGCAACCCCATCCATTGTCTACAGAAGGAAAAAGGATGGGGATTTTTGTTGCCGGTGAGGATTTCAACCGGGGTTAGCGTTCAATATCTCAGGGGCTAAAGCGCCTTGTGAAAAACTCTTTATCGCAGGGCTGAAAGGCCTGCCCAGCCAAAGCTGAGTTCTGGAGACCGCAGTTATTCCGTTTGGAGAGCCCTCCCTCAAGTGCCTGATCCGTAGTGCCGATGAAGCTCACGGGCCGAATCCGGCTCTGGAGGCTGAATGTCCCGCAGGTGGGCAGTGGCGGTACAGGGTCTTGCTCCTTCATCGCTCAAAATAAAAATCTTCTTAACCATCCTTTTTTCGGCGATTTCGGTGAATGCGCCGGGACAGGCCAGGACAAGCGGTTCTTCCGCGCATCCGGTAGATCGCATTACCAGCTTCATCGATGACGAGCAGAGGATCACGCTGCCAGGCAACCGACATCCTCTGGCGATTGCAGAGAATGACATCGGCGCGGTTGCGACTGAATATCCCATGCAGCACATGCTGCTGACTTTGATACCCGATGCATGGCAGCAAGCGAGCCTGGACCAATTCATTCAATCGCAATACGATCCCGAGTCTGCTCATTTCCATCAATGGTTGACGCCGGAGCAATACGCAGAGCGCTTCGGCGTGTCGGAGGGCGACATTGCCCAGATCACGGACTGGCTGAAGGAACATGGATTCGAAGTAGAAGAAGTTACCAGCGGACACCGATCGATCATTTTCAGCGGCAGTGCAGGGCAAGTGCAGCAGGCTTTTCATACCCAGATTCACAACTATCTGGTGGATGGCGTAGTCCACCACGGCAATATGCAGGAACCGCAGATTCCGGCAGCTCTGGCGCAGGTGGTGGGAGGCGTGGTTTCGCTGCACGATTTTCGCAGTACTGCCATGCACAGTCTGGTTCGGAAAGCTTCGCCTGAGTTTACGAGCGGCGGGGCACACTATCTTGCACCGGCAGATTTCGCGACCATCTATGACCTCAATCCCGTATACCAGGCGGGGATTACTGGCAGCGGACAATCGGTCGCCATTGTTGCGCGTTCGAATATCCACTTATCCGATGTGGCGCAATTCCGCTCTTCCTTTGGATTGCCGGCGAACAATCCGCAGGTCATGGTGAACGGAACTGACCCGGGAATCGGGAACTCCGACGAAGAGACCGAGGCCGATCTTGATGCCGAGTGGTCGGGCGCAATCGCCAAAAATGCGGCAATCAAGTTCGTGGTTTCTAAATCCACGAATTCCACTGACGGCGTCGATCTTTCGGCGGAGTACATTGTGGATCGCAATGTTGCTCCGGTCATGAGCATGAGCTTCGGACTCTGCGAAGCCTGGCTTGGCTCCTCAGGAAACAATTTCTTCCACAGCCTCTGGCAGCAAGCGGCGGCTGAAGGCATCACGGTGTTTGTCTCTTCTGGCGACACGGGCGCGGCCGGGTGTGACTCACCAACGTCTTCAAGAGCGACGCATGGGCTGGCTGTAAATGGATTGTGTTCGAGTCCATACAGCGTTTGCGTGGGCGGCACTCAATTTAAAGACGTCGCGAACCCCTCGCTTTATTGGTCGTCTTCGAATGCTTCCGGCACGCAGGAATCGGCGCTCGGCTATGTTCCGGAAATCGTGTGGAATGAAAGTGGGCCGAGTTTGGGATTGTGGGCGAGTGGCGGCGGCGCGAGCACGATTTATGCAAAGCCCGCCTGGCAAAGTGGAACGGGAGTTCCTGCCGATGGCAAGCGCGACGTACCCGATGTTGCGCTCACCGCGGCGGGGCACGACGGCTATCTGATGGTTCAAGGCGGCGGATTGTATGTGGTGGGGGGAACTTCAGCAGCGTCGCCCTCATTCGCGGGCGTCATGGCGCTGGTGGTGCAGAATACCGCGACGCGCCACGGGAATGCCAACGTTGTGCTTTATCCATTGGCGAGCAAACAGCGGGCGGGCGGGCGGGGCGGCGGTATTTCACGACGCGACCGCGGGCAATAACAGCGTTTCTGGACAAGCCGGTTTTAGCGCCGTCGCGGGCTACGACCGGGTGACAGGGCTTGGCTCAGTCGACGCATCCATGCTGGTGAACCATTGGAATGATGGCGTGATGGCTCCCGCTTTTCATGCGACTGCGGCACCAAGTTCGCTGACGGTGATTGCGGGATCAAACGCCACGATGAAGTTCTCGGTTGCCGTTGCGGGAGGATTCAGCGCGCCGGTGAGCCTTTCGGTGAGCGGTTTGCCCTGGGGAGTGGCGGGCGCCTTCACGCCGGCAAGATTGTCTGCACCTGGATCAGGCAGCAGTATCCTGCAACTCAGCGCGAGCACGGCCGCGAGGACGGGGACGTATTCAGCCGTTGTAACGGCCAGCAGCGGTGCAACGCGGCAAGCTTTACCGCTTTCGGTTACGGTTCAGCCGGGGCGGAGAGCGTCGCTCGGACGATCGCGCCCGGACGATCTCGGTAGCTTCAATCAGCACTGACCGGACCGACAGACAACTCCGCATTTTCTCGCCTACCCGCTCGCCTGTTGACGCATCTCAATTCGGGCGCTTATCATTTTTGTTTGGCCTAAACCACGTGTGCGGCTCTGGGAGCCGCCGCTTAATTTTAGAAGTGAGTCTATGGAAAAAAAGAAGTTGGAAGGATTTAAAAAGCGGCTCGAAATGCGGCGGCAGGACCTGCACCGCACGGTGACTCGCAATCAGGCTGACGGGCGCAACGCCGACGAAGATACGGCCCAGGATATTGCCGATCGCGCTGCCAGTTCCTATACCAAAGAATTTCTGTTCAGCCAGAGCAACAACGAGCGCCAGATTCTGCAGATGGTGGAGAACGCCCTGGCGCGCATCCGCGAGGGAAGCTTTGGCGAGTGCGTGCACTGCGGAAAAGAGATCAATCCCAAGCGGCTCGAAGCTGTGCCTTGGGCGCGGCACTGCATTGAATGCCAGGAAAAACTCGAGCGTGGAGTGTTGGAAGAAGCGTCTCACTAGGAAACCGTTGGACGCATTCGGGTAAAAAGCCGAACTGTGCCGTAAAAGCCGAGCTGTGCCACCGACTTTGACGCTGAGTTTTGCAGGCTGATAAACTTATCCATCGTCCCACCAAGAGAGAGTCATCGGCTTAGACTGATAACTTTGAGACTGGAAAGGTAGTCGTGCGCGCACAAACCCGCCACCAATTGAAACAGGATGCATTCAGCCGCGTCACCTACGGGGCCGCCGAGAAAACCGCGCATTGGAGCGTGGAACACCGAAATACGCTGTTGGCCGGCATTATCGCGCTGGTGGTTATTGCGGGGCTGGTGGGCGGTGGGTGGTATTACCAGAGCCAGCAGAATGAAAAAGCCAGCTTCGATCTATCGGTAGCGACCCGAACGCTGGAGGCGCAACTTCGCTCGCCGGCATCGCCAGCCGAGCCGGATGTTCCGAGCTTCACCTCAGCAAAGGAGCGTGCGGGAGCTGCCAAGAAGCAATTCCAGGCGATCGTGGATAACTATCCTCGCACTCATACCGCGGAAGTGGCGCGTTATTTTATAGGCGTCGCGTCAGCGAGCATGGGGGACAACGCTGCCGCCGAGAAAAGTTTTAAAGACGTGGCTTCTTCAGGGGGTAAGGAATTAGCATCGGTCGCGAATCTCGCACTTGCCGGACTGTATGACGACACGAATCGCAGCAAGGATGCTGTGGCGATTTACCAGGAACTGATTAAGCATCCCACGACTGCGGTGGGCAAGGTGACCGCTGAGTTGCAATTGGCTGCCCTCTACCAGAGCAACAATCAGCCGCAAGATGCCAAACGGCTCTACGAGCAGATCAAGAAAGATAATCCCACGACGGAAGCGGGTCAGCTCGCCACCCAAAAGCTGGCGGCGTTGAAGTAGATCGGAAGTAGATCGCATGCGGCGCCTTGCCGCACAGGTCAAGCATAAAAACCTTTCCGCACCCTTACTTTCGTAAGCCTCCCATCCCTTTTCGCGATGGATTGTGCTGTGCACTGAGCGAGAATTGCACACGGTCCATTCCTTTTGCGCCTGAGGGCTTATGACTAGGTTGCCGCGGCACTGCGCTTTTTTTGCACTTTCAGTTCTGATCTGCACGCCCTTGTTCTTCGGCATGTGCAGCTTCGCGCAAGATGCCAGCTCCAGCCAGAGCCTGGGCGACATCGCGCGCAAGCTGCGCAAAGACACTACTGATGAAGTCAAGATGACGGATGCGGATACGAAGAAGCTGTTCGAAGCCGTCGACAGGATTTTCGATTTCGCCGCTGAAGATACCGGCATGCCCAAACACGCCACAGTGAAGCGCCGTCTGGTCAGCAAGGCCGATGTCGAAAAGTACGCCAGCGGGCAACTGGCTAAAGAGGAATACGCCAAGAGCTTTGCCGAAGAAGAGCTTAGCATGAAGAAACTGGGCTTTCTGCCCCGGGATTTCGATCTGAAAGAATTTCTGGTCAAGTCCACCGGCCAGGAAATCGCCGCATATTACGACCCCGAGACGAAGACGATCTCCATGCTGAACTGGGTGCCTCCCGATCGCCAGGAACCAATTCTCGCGCATGAGCTGACCCACGCCTTACAAGACCAGAATTACGACCTGCTGAAGTGGATGAAACCAGGCAAGAAGAACGGTGAAACCAATGCCACCGATGACAGCGCGGTAGCACGCAAAGCGGTGGTTGAAGGTCAGGCGATGGTGGTGTACGTCGATTACATGCTGAAGCCGGTGGGCCGCACACTCGCGGACACACCCGGACTGGTGTACTCGATGGAAGAGCCCGCAGTGAAAGCGGTGATCGACTCCCAACTCATGCACGATGCGCCGATGATCCTGCGCGAGATGGGAACGTTCGCGTACCAGCAGGGACTGATCTTCGAAGGCGAATTGCTGCACAAAGGCGGCAAGCAAATGGCGTTCGCCGGAGCTTTTGCGCGTCCGCCGCGGAACTCGCACGAAGTTTTGCAGCCGGATACCTATATCAACGGCGAGAAATTGCCGCGGGTTCGCATCCCAGATATGAGCGGGCTGTTGAACCATGAGTATGAGGTCTACGACTCTGGGGGAATCGGCGAGCTTGATGTGCGCGCACTGTTGAAGCAATATGGCGAACGAAGAATTGCCGACGAAGTTTCTGCCGGTTGGCAGGGCGGAGCCTTCGCAACCTTCCGCCGCACAGATAAGCCGATTGCCGATGTTTCGCCGAGCACTGCAGATCTGGCTCTGCTCTACGTTTCCCGCTGGAAAACTCCGCAAGCGGCCGAGCGCTTTGCGCGTTTCTACGCCGGCGCAGTCTCTTTGCGGTATCACGAAGCGGCCGCACAAGAGCTGGAACCCTGCACAGGCGAAAACTGTCCGGCTTCTATCGCGCAGATTATGACCGAGGAAGGTCCGGTGGTCGTGGAGCGATGGCCGGATAACAGCGTGATCGTCTCCGA
Source organism: uncultured Acidobacteriaceae bacterium (assembly GCA_963766625.1). Lineage (GTDB taxonomy): Bacteria > Acidobacteriota > Terriglobia > Terriglobales > Acidobacteriaceae > Sulfotelmatobacter. The sequence goes on from CAVYBF010000004.1 coordinate 41,001, forward strand.
AAGCTTTGATACGGCAACCGCTGCCAAGCTGAGCGCCGCTCTGCGCGAGGACGAGAATTCAATGCATGCTGCCAACCTGCACAGTGTCGATCGGCCGCAGGAAGCTTTGGGACTGGACTCTCTATCGCAGGAAGAGATCGGGTTGCGGTTGCTGGAGATTCCCGCGTTCCGGAGTTTCGCCGAGCAGGTTGGATGGCGGATGGCGCAAGCGATGACGCGCGAAGCTCTGCAATAGTGGTGGAACCTCAGCGCTCAAATACCGCCGCCGACGGATTGCTGCATGGCAAGAACGCGGCAGGTTGGCCGGATTACGCCGTCGGTGAAGTTCGATTCGAGAAATTGAAAGCCATAGCGAAAAGCGCTCCGTTGGCGCACCAAGGCGTACATTGTGACTCTGCCGAAAGGAAGCGTGAAATCCAGTTCCACAAGTTCACCCAGTTGAAGCTCAAGCGGAAGCATGGCAGAAATTCCCGATTCGCTGATGTCCACAGTTCGCCCCTGCACCAAGCCGCAGATCCTCGAATGAATTTTGATGTCAACCTCGAGTTTGAAACGAGGCTGAGAACGACGGTCGATGAGATCGGAAACCAGACCCGGCGCAGGCTGAGTATTTTCCTTCAATTCGATTGACTCCGACCTATTTGCCAGCGGCACTTTTGCCATCGGCACCATGATCAGGAAACTTTAGCCGGGCTTACTCTCAGGCTTGGCGGGTTTCACTTTTCCCGGCAGTTGGATAGGATGATCTGCAGTGTTTTGATCCCAAGGAGCAATCTGCAGCGTATCCAATCACCATGGCGGATTTCACACTGCGAGTAAACGGAAGCGAGAAGAAGGTAAGCGTATCGCCGGAGACGCCACTGCTCTGGGTTTTGCGCGACACACTGGAGCTCACAGGAACGAAATTCAGCTGCGGCGCCGGCCTGTGTGGCGCCTGCACGGTTCACGTAGAAGGATCACCCGTGCGCTCGTGCTCGATGCCGGTTTCGCAAGTTTCCGGAAAGAACATCACGACCATTGAAGGACTCGGCGAAAATGGTCTGCACATTCTGCAGGAAGCGTGGATTGCCGAAGAAGTTCCGCAATGCGGCTACTGCCAGACCGGACAGATCATGACGGCGGCCGCGCTTCTTGCGAAAACACCGAATCCCAGCGACGAGCAGATCACGCAGGCGATGAACGGGAATCTCTGCCGATGCGGCACTTATGAGCGAATTCGGAAAGCGATTCATCGCGCCGCCGGCGCCGGAGGGGGGCGATGAGTCCGCTGAACCGGAGGGAATTCGTTGCAGCAGGGCTGGCGGCAGGAGCCGGCCTGGTTATTGGCTTCTATCTTCCGCATGGCGAAAATTCGCACGCGCAAGGGTTCTCGCCTAATGCATATCTGCGGATCACTCCGGAAAACAAAATTACGATCGTCGTGGCACGCTCGGAGATGGGGCAGGGAGTGCGCACGGCGTTGCCGATGATTCTCGCGGAAGAACTGGAAGCGGACTGGAAGCACATTGAAATCGAACAGGCAGGGGCGAGCACGCTTTACGGAGATCAGACGACTGGCGGCAGCGCCAGCGTGCGGACGACCTGGGACCCGATGCGCAAGGCGGGAGCGCAGGCGCGAGAAATGCTGATCTCAGCCGCGGCGCTGACCTGGGGTGTACCGCGATCGGCTTGCGCTGCGCAGGAGGGGGCAATCGTGCACGCAGCTTCAAAGCGGCGCCTCAGCTACGGCGAACTCGCGGCAAAAGCGGGCACGCTGCCGATTCCCACCGACGTACCACTGAAACAAAGCAAGGACTACAAGATCGTCGGACAGCGCCTGGCGCGGGTGGACACGCCATCGAAAGTAAAAGGCGACGCGGTTTTCGGCATCGATTTTCGCTTGCCGGGAATGAAATATGCCGTTCTCTCACGCTGCCCCATTATTGGTGGAAAGCTGATCAGCTTCGACGACAGCGAATCAAAAAAGATTTCCGGCGTGCATTATGTCGGGAGGGTGGGCGACGCTGTCGCGGTGGTTAGCGATAGTGTTTGGGGTGCGATGGAAGGCCGCCGCGTTCTGAACGTCAATTGGGACGACGGTCCGAACAAGAATCTAAACACCGCTGCGGTTACGGAAGCGCTGAAGCAGGCTGCGGCGAAAAAGGGTGCGAGCTTATATTCGGTGGGCGAGGTTTCGAAAAGCAGTGGCCGCCGAGTTTCCGCCGAGTATCACCTGCCTTTCATGGCGCACGCGCCGATGGAGCCCGGAAATTGCGCCGCGAATTATTCTGGAGATCGATGCGAGTTGTGGGCGCCGACACAGGTCCCGCAAGACTGCCGTGATTCGGTGGCGCAAGCTGTTGGCCTGGATCCAGACCAGGTCAAAGTGAATGTCACGCTGATGGGGGGAGGGTTCGGGCGCCGGCTGGAACACGATTATGCGGTCGAATCCGCGCTGGTCTCGAAAGCGGTGCATGAGGCAAAGGTCGGCGAGACAAAGATTGGTGCGCCCGTGAAAGTGATTTGGACTCGGGAAGACGACATGCGCTGTTCCACGTACCGTCCGGCAAGCCTGCATCAGTTGAGCGCGGTGCTGGACGGAGCAGGTTGGCCGGTCGCCTTTACGCATCGCCTGATTGCACCTTCGATCAGCGGGCAAAAGGGTCAGCCCGGACCAAACGGCATCGATCCCGATCTCCCGGACGAAGCCGCCTTTCTTTATGGATTACCGAATGTCTCGCTGGAATATGTGCTCGCCGAAACTCCGGTGCCGTTAGGCTGGATGCGATCGGTTTACGCCCTGCAAGCCGCTTTCGCCAGCGAAAGTTTCATCGACGAACTGGCTGCCGCGGCTGGCAAAGATCCGCTCGAGTACCGGGTGCACATGCTGGCGAAAGACCAGGACATTCCATATTTCACGACGACCTGGAAAACCGCCCGCATGCGCGGCGCGCTGCAGTTGGCGGCCGAAAAAGCAGGCTGGAAAAAGCCCTTGCCGGCCGGCCGCTTCCGCGGGATCGCCTGCTTCGGATGTTTCTCGACGTATGCGGCCGAAGTGGTCGAGATGAGTATGGAGAAGGACACTCCGCGAGTTCATCGCGTGGTTGCAGTCGTTGATTGTGGGCAAGTGGTGAACCCGAGCATTCTTGAACAGCAGATTCAGGGCGGAATCGTCTATGCGCTGTCGAATGCTTTGCGAGCGCAGATCACCATCGACAAGGGACGCGTGGTGCAGGGGAATTTCGACGACTACCCGCCTCTGCGCATGGATGAAACTCCCACGGTCGAAGTGTACGCGCTGCCCAGCGCTGAAGCACCGACTGGCATTGGCGAACCATCCGTGCCGCCGTTAGCTCCCGCGCTATGCAACGCGATCTATGCCGCGACCAAGAAGAGAATTCGTGTGCTGCCCATCTTAACTTCGTGAACTCGAGTTCGTGAACTCGATCTAGCGAATAGGTTTGTCGGTCGCGGCCGGAGAATTGGGCATCGCTAGGCCGACTACCAACTTGAACATCTTGATGTTGTTCCCGAAGCGCTCGACTTCCAGGTTGTGAAACTCTGGAAATTCGCTGTGTAGTTCGTCCGCGAGGTTGGCGTCCCATTCGCCCTGAAAGACCCAAACCACCGTTCCGGGTTTCAGGCCATAATCCCCAACTAATCGCCGCCAGTCTTCACCGAAACTGTCTGCCTGAAACCACCATCGTGTGTAGTCCCGAGAAATTACGCGATCACTCGCGCAGGAAAATTGTTCGAAGCCGGCCGGCGCCGTATCGAGCAAGATTGGCCGCTGCTGGCACAGATAGTGGCCAAGAACCAGGTCGCTTTGATAGTCGGTGAAGATCAAGTCAGAAGGCTTCACATTTTGCGCGATGAATCCCATGGCAGCCTTCATATGGGACCGGTTCTGGTCGGCGCGATCCATGCGGGGCCGGCGCTGCTTGCCAAAGATAAGACAAGCCGCGATCACCAGAGCCGCGGCTGCGATTGAGCGAGACCATTTGTCCGAGGACACATACGCAATCGCCACGCTTACACCCGTGATCCCGGGAATAATAAGAAAGGCCATGTGCCGCGTCCCGCCATAGGGATACAGGTGCGCCATGCTCGCCCCGCAGGCGATTGCAAAAGGCAGGACGATCAATAGTGCTAACCGCCGGGAACCAAGCTGATCGGGAAAGCCTTTTCCGCGCAGGAGCAATAGGACGCCTGCGATGAATAACAATCCCATCCCGTCGCCAACCGCAAGCTGTCCGAAGAAATATTGAAAAACTCCAAAGGAGTGACCGACCAGAAACGCAAGCGGATTTTCCCGCGACCGATCGAAATACGAATGCTGAAGAAAGATGTCACTCATCCAGCCCTGCAGAACCGGTTTTGCATACCCGGCGCCCAACTTCGAAATGTGGGTTTTATACAGAACAACGGCGAGAGCCACACCTCCGAGCTGACCAGCGATCCATGCGGCAGCTACGGCGCCGGGTATTCGCTCCGTGAAAATTCTGAAGAGAGCGTAAATGCCGAGCGCGGCCGCGAACCAAAACGCAGAGTAATGCGACAGCATGGCGAAATACAGACACGCGGAGGAGAGCGCCATCCGGACAGCAGATTTTTTCTCGAAAGCGTCGTCGAGGAAGTACAAAGCGCCGGCGAGAAAAACCAGCAGCAAGGGATATTGCCGGATCTCCGCCGATAACCGGACGATCGGCGGCAGGAACGCGACAAAAAGGAGTGCGATGAACGCGGCAACTTCGCCTGCAGCCTTGACCAGCCACTTGTAAAAAATCCAGCAGAAAGCCACGCTCGCCAGCACCAGCGGGGTTCGCAGCCACAACTCCGACGTGCCCAGCGTGCGCCAGTAGAAGAGCACAAGGGTCAACAGCGGAGGATGCGACGCCGTCAAGCTCTCTTTGTAGGCGAGTAACAGCGAAGGTTGATTGGCCAAACGAAAATGCAAGGCCTCATCCGGATTGAGAAACGTTCCTGAAGCCATCCATATTCGAGCCCCAAGCGCTGCAAGAGTTATGACAATGGCCGCAAGCTCCGAGCAGGCCGGCAGGGTCAATTTGGAACTTTTGCTCCGGATTTCGGCCGTTGGTTGCGATGTCGACATGAATTAAAAAATCTAAATGAGTCATCCCCATTGTAGGGGAGAGCAAAGCCTCGGCTTAACTCGAGGCGCGACAATCGAGGACTTGCGCGCAGGTTTTTTGCGCGAGAGCCATGCGTTATACTTTTCCCGGAGCCGCGCATGGCGATCGTAGTGAAGCAGGTTTCAATCGAGGATTTTGTTGCCGGACTGCGAAAATTTCCTGAGAAAGCTTTCGACGGCACGGAAGAAATCCGGAAGTTTCTTAAGGAAACGCCAGTCGATGCGGAATCTCTTGCGCCGTATCTCACGTGGGACGGGCAGCACTATACCCGCAACCTTATCGATAAAACGCCACTCTACGAGCTGATCGCAATTTGCTGGGAGGTTGGACAGATCAGTTCGATCCACAACCATCGTGATCAGAATTGCTGGATGGCCGTGCCGACGGGACGGCTCCTGGTGGAGAACTTCCATGTGGTGCATCAGGATATGGCCGCCGGTAAATGCAAGATTACGGCGACCGAGACAGTCGAAATGAATGCCGCTCATCCCTGCGCTGTGGATCCACTTGAGCCGGTGCATCGCGTGATTAATCCGCATGAATTCAATCAACGTGCCGTCAGCTTGCACGTTTACTCGCGTCCGTTCGATACGTGCGTGGTATATTCTGCGGAGCAGGGTACGTGCGGCGAAATCCAGTTGCATTACACTTCGGAGTACGGGAGTCGGAGTCGTTCATGAGTAGTTCGATGTGGAAGCGTATTTGCCTTGGTTTATTGCTGGCGGCCACGCTGGCTTTTACGGGTTGCGAGAAAAAGAAAGCGCCCGAGCCGGTGGCAGACATTGACCGTGTGGGGAGCCGGCCGGCTGAGTCGAGCGAAAACATTTTGCATAAAACATTTACGCTTCGCACGGCGGAAGCTTTTCCATTCGAGATTCCGGAGCACGTCGCCGTGCCTCGCCTGCACGGAAGCTACAAATCCTATGTCACGAAACTCGGCGTGCAATCGAACGAGCACAGCGCCGACGTCGATTTCTTCGTTTTCAATGAGCAGCAGTATTCGGACTTTTCTGCCGGCACGCCGGGCAATGCCGTGTTCACTTCCGATCCATCGCACGATCAGGATGTCGACGTGAGCCTGCCGCCTTCTCTGAACCAGTCGACAAAGTATTACATCGTTTTCCGGAACACTGCCGGCGGTGACGCAAAGAAGACGGTCCAGGCCGATCTTACTGTGGACTTCTAACAGTGGACTTCTAGCTGCGGGCTTCTAATTGTGGACTTCCAGGGGCAGTGGACTTTTACAGGCTTACCGCTGCTAAACTTATTACTTGTCCCCGCGCAGCAAATCCTCGCAGGTTGCCAGTACTGAAGCCGCGGCCGAAATCAAGCCGCCGGTGCCTATCCGGAAAGCCACGAAGGCTAGTAAGGAACGCATCTTTCTGATCGATACGATGTCGTTCATCTTCCGCGCTTATCATGCCATGGCGCGGCAGCGCTCGATGTCGACCAAAGCCGGATTACCTACTGCTGCGGTTTATGTCTTCGTCAACATGCTGCGCAAATTGCGTGACGATTTCTCTCCCGCGTACCTTGCCGCAGTTTTCGACGTTGCGGCGCCCACATTTCGCGATACTCAGGCGGAGGCGATCACCAAGGTCCGCAAGTTTGACATTAAGACGCAAACCTTCACCGAGATTGAGTACAAAGGTTACAAAGCGAATCGCGCTGCGATGCCCGAGGACCTGGCGCAGCAGATTCCCTATATTCGGCGCGCTCTGGAAGCGTATCGCATTCCAATTCTCGAACTCTCCGGCTTTGAAGCCGATGATGTGATCGGAACTCTCGCCCGCAAAGCCGAGGCGGCCGCATATTCCGTCTACGTCGTTTCGAGCGACAAAGACATGATGCAACTGGTGAACGATAACGTTCACATCCTGAATCCGCCGAAAGATAACCTGATCTGCGATGCGGCCAAAGTGGAAGAGATTCTCGGCGTTCCTCCGGAACGCGTGGTCGATGTGATGGCTTTGCGCGGAGATAGCATCGACAACATTCCCGGCGCGCCGGGGATTGGCGATAAAGGCTCGGTCGAAATTATTCGCCGCTTTGGCAGTCTCGAGCAGGCGCTGGATCGTGCCACTGAAGTCGAAAAGAAAACCTACCGCGAATCGCTGCTGAACAACCGCGACATTATTTTATTCAGCAAAAGCATGGCGACCATCGACACTCAGGTCCCGGTCGAACTCAGTGTAGAGGCTATGCACGTCGGCGAGCCAGATGTCGAACGGTTGCGCCAGCTGTTTACCGAACTGGAATTTACTTCGCTGTTGAAAGAGCTTTTGCCGGTGGTACAGGTCAGCGAAGGTCACTACGAAGAAGCGCGATCCGCAGAGGATGTGCAGCGAGCGGCCGATTCGCTGGCCGGTGCCGCTCTCGCGCTGGCCGTGGAAAAGCAGGAAGCTGCCGCACTGCAAGCCGAACAGGCGGAAGAAGAAGCTGCTGACGCGGAGCCGGAAGAAGCAATGCTGCCGCTCAGCGAAGATTCGGAGCAGAGCACGGCGCAGGTTGCACAGCCGACTTTCCACCGGATTGCCATTTCCGGCGCGCCCGGCTCAGCGCTCACCATCAAGATGGATTCCACGAGTGCGGCGGAAAAGCTACGATCCATGCTCGCCGCCGATACGCCACCGAAATCCATTCACGATTACAAGTCGGCGATGCAGGCTTTTGCTGCAATGAACATCGACCTGCAAGGCGTGCAGCACGACCCGATGCTGTACTCTTATTTGCTCGATCCGACGTACTCTTCTCATCGCCTGCCCGAGGTAGCGCTGCGCCGCTTTAATCTCAAGCTAAGCGGCGAGTTGGCCGAAGCCGCCGATATCACGGGACGATTGACCACCGCACTTGGTGACGAGGTGCGGCAAGCGGGACTGACGAAGCTCTACGAAGAAATGGACTTGCCACTCGTTCCCGTGCTGGCGCGCATGGAACAGGCGGGAGTAAAAATCGACACTACCGCGCTGGCAAACATGTCAGCCGAACTGGAACGCGAAATTGGCGTGAAGGCCAAAGAAATTCACCAGCTTGCCGGATGTGAGTTCAACATTGGCTCTCCCCGGCAACTGGGCGATGTTCTCTTTAACCGGCTGAACCTGCCGAAGCCGGTGAAATACGGCAAGGGGCGCACGATTTCGACCGCCGTGGATGTGCTGGAGGATCTTGCTGAAGAACATCCGATTGCGCGCATGGTGCTCGACTATCGGCAGCTGACAAAGTTGAAATCGACTTATGTCGATACACTGCCTGCGCTCATCGATCCTTCGACTGGCCGCCTTCACACCACATTTACACAAACTGGAACGGCGACGGGACGGCTTTCTTCGGCGAATCCCAACCTGCAAAACATCCCTATCCGCACCGAACTTGGGCGGGGCATTCGAGCGGCGTTTATCGCCGAACCCGGCCACTTGCTCTTGACGGCGGATTATTCGCAAATCGAGTTGCGGCTTCTGGCACACTTCTCGCGCGATCCGCTTCTGGTGGAGGCCTATCGCCGTGGCGATGACATTCATACACTGACAGCTTCTCAGGTGTTTGGTGTTCCGCCGCTGATGGTGACTGCAGACCATCGCCGCCAGGCGAAGGTTGTCAATTTCGGCATTGTGTATGGCCTTTCGCCGTTCGGCTTGTCGCAAAATCTCGGTATCGAACCGAGTGAAGCCAAACAGTTCATCTCTAACTACTTCGAAAAATATGCGGGGGTGCGCGCGTTCATCGACAAGACGCTTGAAGAAGCCCGCCGCGATCTGAAAGTAAAAACGCTGTTTGGACGCATGCGGCCGATTCCGGACATCAATAGTAAAAACGCGAACCAGCGCGGATTTGCGGAGCGGACGGCTGTGAATACGCCGCTGCAAGGAACGGCTGCGGATTTGATCAAGATTGCGATGATCCGCATTGATGCAGCCTTGCGCGAAGGCGGACTGAAATCGCGGATGACGTTGCAGGTGCATGACGAACTGGTCTTTGAAGTGCCGGACAATGAAATCGAGATTATGCGGCCGCTGGTTCGCGATCACATGGAGAAGGTCTACGACCTTGCGGTGCCGTTGCTGGTCGAAATGGGTGTGGGGCCGAACTGGAGAGATTTGGAGTAGATTAGCGCCGGTCGCACATCCCTTCCAACAACTGGCGGAAGCGTCGGTGCATGGTGCCGGCAAGAAAGCTGGAAAGTCTTCCTGACGCCCTCATGGAAGCTGCAGGCGTCTGTCCCTCCATTATTTCGTGCGCATCTCTCCCTCTCTACGCGGCGTACAATATTTTCGTGGCCATTGCTAAACAGCGGAACGACTCGACTGAAAAACATCCCCGCCACGCGATCTATGCGACGGAGGCGGGGGGATTACTGTTTATCGCTCTCCTGTTGCTGATCCTCATCGTGATTCGCTACTGGCATGCCATTCACTGGAGCCTGCGCTGACGGTGGCTTCGCCGAAGCCTGAACCGCTGCTGGTGGCGCTGCTCGGTCCTACAGGCAGCGGGAAGACTGCTCTCTCATTGGCGCTCGCCGAGCGCTTCGCAGGCGAAATCGTAAATTGCGATTCGGTTGCCATGTACTGCGAATTTGATATTGGGACCGCAAAACCTACGCCTGCGGAACGGGCAAAAGTGCCACATCATCTGCTGGATTGCATCGAAGCTGCCGGGCAGATCACAGCGGGTGAATATTCACGACAGGCGAGGCAGGTTCTAGAAGAGATAAAATCGCGCGGCCATTTGCCAGTGGTAGTTGGCGGCACCGGCCTTTATCTGCGGGCGCTGCTTGAGGGACTGTTCCCCGGCCCCCAGCGATCCGAAGAGTTGCGGGCGCGGTTGCGGGAACGCGCGAAAATCCGAGCTTCGGATTATCTCCATCGTATTCTGCGGCGCCTGGATCGTCCGGCCGCTGACAAGATTCACCCTAACGACACGCCGAAGCTGATTCGCGCCATCGAAGTGAGTTTGGCTGCGCGGGAGAAGATGACGGACCTGTGGCAGCGGCATGGACGCGATCCATTGCGGGGCTTTCGCATCCTGCGCCTTGGTCTTGAACCCGAGCGGCAGGCTCTCTATCAACGCATCAACGCGCGTGCGGAACGGATGTTTGACGCCGGGCTGATCGAAGAAACCAGGCTGCTCATGGAAAAATATGATGAGGCCGCTGCTCCTCTTTCTTCGTTGGGGTATAAGCAAGCCGTGCAATTTATCAGCGGAGAGATCACGCGCGAGCAGGCATTGCAGGCTGCACAGCAAGCTCATCGGAATTATGCCAAGCGCCAGATGACCTGGTTTCGGCGCGAGCCCGAGGTTCGCTGGCTGCGCGGGTTCGGAGACGAGGCGGCGATCCAGCGTGAAGCCGTGGATTTGGTCTTGGGCCTTACGTCTTAGGGCTTGCGGCTTAGGTCCCAGACCTCAGGGGCTAAAGCTTGCAAATAAGAAGGGGATTATCGCAGCCGTGGAAAGCGCTGCGCCACCCCAAATCCAGTTTTTCAGCGGACTGCCAAGACCTAACACCCTGCACTTCTGCTATCGTTTTCTGCATGCATCGCGCCCTCGCGCCCTTAATCCTCGCTCTCGCCCTTTTCCCTGCAGCTTTTGCCAAAGATAAATATCAGCATCCCGGCCCAATTCATCTCACCCATGACGGCGAAAAATGGGCTGAGAAAACTTTGCACAAGCTCACGCTTGAAGAAAAGGTCGGCCAGGTTTTCATGATCTGGTGCCGGGCCAGTTTTCTGAATGTGAACAGTCCGGAATACCTGCAATTGCGCGAGGACATCAACCAATACCACGTAGGCTCTTTCACCATGACCGTCCATGTGGATGGTCCTTACCTTCTGCGCAGCGAGCCCTATGAAGCGGCCGAGTTGTTGAATCGACTGCAGCACGATTCGAAGCTGCCGCTACTTTTCGCGGCGGATTTTGAACGCGGCGTTTCCATGCGGCTGATGGGCACGACGGTTTTTCCGCATGCCATGGCTTTCGGGGGGGATGGCAGCCTGGAAGACGCCGAAGCTTTCGGCCGCATCACGGCCGAAGAAGCGCGTGCCATCGGCATTCAGTGGAATTTTTTTCCGGATGCCGACGTAAATTCGAATCCAGCCAATCCCATCATCAACACGCGCTCGTTCGGAGAGGATCCCAGGCAGGTTGGAGATCTGGTCGCGGCTTACATCAAAGGCGCACATGAAGGCGGCATGATGACCACCGTCAAACATTTTCCCGGACATGGCGATACGGCAACCGATTCGCATCTCGGTGTCGCCCGGGTCACTGTCGATCGCGCACACCTCGACTCGATTGAGCTGCCGCCATTTCGGCAAGCCATCGCGGCAGGAGTCGATTCGGTTATGGTCGCTCACGTGACCGTCCCGGCGCTCGATCCCGATCCCAACCATGTGGCCACGATCTCTCCGGTCATTGTCTCCGACCTATTACAGAAGCAACTGGGTTTCAACGGAATTGTGGTGACCGATGCTCTCGACATGGCCGGACTGACGCATCTGTTTGCCAACAACATCGGCCGAGCCGCTGTCGAAGCTTTCAATGCGGGCAACGATCTTTTGCTGATTCCTGCGGATTTCCCGGCTTCCTACAACGCCATGCTTCAGGCGGTGCAGTCGGGAGAGATTTCGCAGGAGCGGCTGGACCGCTCCGTGCTTAAGATTCTGAAAGCCAAAGCGGCTCTGGATCTGCAAAAGGCGCGGTTGGTCGATATCAACGCCTTAGCTAACGTGGTCGGCAAGCCGGAGAATCTTGCCTTTGGCCAGCACTTCGCCGATGCCGCGGTTACGCTGGTGCGCGATAACGGCCGAGTTTTGCCGCTGAAATCCAAGGGAACTACAAAGGCCGGCCTTCCGTATACAACACAAGAGGAGACACACAATCAAGTTGTTGCAGTGGTGTTCTCCGATGATGTTCGGACCGAGTCAGGGCGGGTTTTTACCCGCGAACTTCTGTCGCGCATTCCGGACGCGCATGTGATCTATATCGATCCGCGCATTGCCGCGGCCATGAGCAATGATGTGCTCAAAGCGGTGGATCAGGCCAGGACGATAATCGCTGCCGTCTACGTGATACCAAGCGCGGGCAAGATCGGGAACACGGTCGCAATGTCAGATGCCACGGGGACGCTGCTGCAACAGATTCTCGGTCATGGGGCGAGGAGAACCGTGGTCATCGCCATGGGAAATCCGTATCTGGCAGCGGACTTCCCGAGAATTGAAAATTATGTATGTACTTTTTCCAACGCTTCGGTATCGGAGATGAGCGCCGTGAAAGCTTTGTTCGGAGAGATTCCAATTCGCGGGCATCTTCCGGTAAGCATTCCCAACATCGCCCAGCGCGGCGCCGGACTTGGGCGCCCGGCGCAGTTCGCGGCACGAGGTCTTAATCATGAACCGAAATAAATACGCGTCTCTAGCTGTATTCGCGGCACTGGCCAGCTTAACTGCTGTCTTGCTGCTGCCGTCATGCGACATCAACGTTAAGAAGGAAAAAAACGGACAGGATGAACAAGTGGATATCAAGACGCTCGTCGGGGGCATTCACGTCAGCAAGCAGGCGGATGCTTCCGATGCCGGTCTGGCAGTTTATCCCGGAGCACGCCTGAAGCAAAAAGATTCTGATGGCAGTGACAAGAGCGCCAACGTGAATATCTCCGGCTTCGGTTTTGGAATCAAGGTGGTGGCCCTGGAATACGAGTCTGATGATGCGCCCGCGAAGATCATGGCGTTCTACAAAGACCAGTTAAAAAAGTATGGCAATGTACTGGAATGCCATGTCTCGGGTCATTTCAATGTTGATACAAATCTGGATGCTCACGACACAAAGGACGATGACTCGAAAAATAATTCGAACGATTTGACCTGCGAAAGCCAGCACGGCAACAACATTGAGCTCAAAGTCGGAAAAAAAGACAATCAGCATATTGTCGAAGTCGAACCTGAAGGGAAGGGATCGACTTTTTCGCTGGTGTATGTTCGAACCCACGGCAAGGATGCCGACATTTAGTTCGCTCGGAAGGCGAACTGCCGCACTGAACGAGCAAGGCTATACACCAGCACGGAGCAGCAGCCAGCCGTTGCGGCGGCAATTCTCTTTCTTGCGCGGGTGTGCACAGTGGGTTACCTTCAAGTTAGTTCCCTCTCTGCGATGAACCACTCTTGCCACAAATGCGGGCGCTCTCTCGAAGAAGGCAGACCTTTCTGTCCTGACTGCGGCGCGCCGCAGATTCGTGTGATCCTTCCAGAATCCTCCCCGGAACCCGCTCTTGCTGGTGAGGGAGCCGTATTTCAAGGGCATGCCGAAGCGGCGCATGTTCTTCCCAGCGATTCCGCGAACTCCCTGGCCGGAGGGTTATCTCACGACCTGAAGCCCTGCGGGCTGGCAGCGGCAATCGCAATTGCGCTCACCCTGGTGGGCCTGAATCCGTTTGTAGCGGTGCTTGCGGCAGGATGGTTAGCGGTCACTTTTTCGCGCCGGCGAACTCCCGGGCCCGCATTAAAGCCTGGAACCGGAGCCCGGCTTGGGGCCATCACGGGGATGCTTATTTTTGCAATTTCAACTATTTTCGAGACTCTCGCCGTCGTCCTTCTTCATAAAGGCGCGGAGCTACGCTCCCAAATGCTCGACAAGGTGCAGCAGGTCGCACAACGTTACCCCGGGCCTGAAGTGCAACCGTTTGTCGATTTTGTTAAAACTCCCGAAGGCTTTGCGTTCATGATGGTGGGTTCCGTGATTTTCGGCCTGGTCGCTTTCATTGTGCTAGGAGCGGGGGGCGGAGCTATGAGTGCATGGTTTCTGGGCCGCAATCAGCGATCTTAGCGCCTGTCTCGCTTTTAGCACTTTTCGGGATTTCGCGAATCCTTACGGTTCAATCTGGGACAGCAGTAATGGCCGAATCCAGGCCCCCGGTTGCGATCGCCTTGCCGCGCGCGGCGTCGCCGCGTATGATGCTGCGTTTGCCTTTTTTCGCAATGAAGATGAACAACCCCGCACGCGGTTCACTGCTCGGCATTGAGCACATGGCGCCCGAGGAAATCGCGGGCCTGCTGAAGCTCGCGCGGCGTATGAATCCTCTGAAAAGCCGGCCGCTCTTGCGCAACAAGCGAATCATATTGTTGTTCTATGAAGCTTCCACGCGCACGCGTTCTTCATTCGAGATTGCAGCAAAGTCGCTGGGCGCGATCACCACGCTGGTGCAATCTTCGGGATCGAGCATCGAGAAAGGAGAATCCCTGCTCGATACCGGATATACGCTGCGCGCCGTGGGCGCGGACGCGATCGTCCTCCGGCATCCCTGTGCCGGGGCGCCGCACCTGATGGCCAAGCATCTCGATATTCCGGTGATCAACGCCGGCGACGGGATGCACGAGCATCCCTCGCAAGCCTTGCTCGACGCTTTCACGATTTTGAAATATAAGAAATCGTTCAAGGGCCTGCAGGTGGTGATCATCGGAGATATTGTCCACAGCCGGGTGGCGCGTTCCGCATGCCATCTGCTGACGAAGTTTGGCGTGAAGCTTACGCTGTGCGGGCCGCCGGAATTCGTCCCTGAAGTCGCAGCCACGCTGGCGCCGGGGCTGCGCGTTTCGCGCCATCCGGAAGAAGCCCTGCGCGGAGCCGATGTGATTATGCTGTTGCGGGTGCAGAAAGAGCGTTTGGCCGGACAGAAGATTCGTTTGCCGGATTACATTGCGCACTATCAGATGACGCCGGCGAGGCTCAAACTTGCCAAGCGGGATGCGATCGTGATGCATCCTGGACCAATTATTCGCGGCCTGGAACTGACGGCCGAAGTGGCGGACGGTCCACAGTCGGCGATTGTGGATGAGGTTCATAACGGTGTGCCGACGCGCATGGCGATCCTGGCGCGGGCGTTGGGAAAAGCGAAGTGAGCCACGGATTTCAAAAACCTAAGACCCGGTCTTGCCGAGTGCTGAATGCTGAGTGCCAAATCTAACGATGCTGAGTGCTAAATCCAAGAATCGAGAACCTGCAAGCCTGCTGATCAAAGGCGGTCACGTGATCGATCCTGCGGCCAAGATCAACGCGCCGATGGACGTTCTGCTGCGCGACGGACGAGTGGCTGCGGTCGCGCCGCCGAATAAGATTCGCGGCAGCGCCGATGAAAAGTTCGATGCTCGCGGGCTGATCGTGGCTCCCGGTTTTATCGATCTCCACGTGCATTTGCGCGAGCCCGGCCAAAGCTATAAGGAAACCATCGCCACCGGCACCGCGGCTGCTGCTGTCGGGGGGTTCACTGCAGTCTGCACGATGCCAAACACCGCGCCCGTCGTGGATACCGACGAGTGGGTCGCCTGGCTGCAACGTCCCGAGCGCGGGGCCGCAGTCAATGTGTTCCCCATCGCCGCGGCCACGCGCAACTCGCGTGGAACGTCCCTCACGGATTTCGCCGCTCTGCAGCGGGCCGGAGCGGTCGCCGTTACGGATGATGGCAAGCCGATTTTGGACGACGAAATCATGAGAGCGGCGCTGCGCTTAGGGGCAGAGTTGAACCTGCCGGTGGTGCAGCATGCCGAAGACACGCGGCTTACCGAAAACTGCTCGATGCACGAAGGCGCGACGAGTTTCCGACTGGGTCTGCGCGGAATGACGGCCGCTGCCGAGTCGAATATTGTGGACCGGGATGTAACTCTCGCACAGCAGATTCACGGGTCGCGCCTGCACGTGGCGCATCTATCTACTTCTGACGCGCTCAAAGCGGTGCGCCGTGGCAAGCGCGCCAAAGCGCGAGTGACCTGCGAGGTCACGCCGCACCACTTCACGCTGATCGACGAAAACGTGGGCGAATATAACACGTACTTTAAGATGAATCCTCCCTTGCGGTCGGCGAGCGATCGGGAAGCAATTCTCGTTGCTCTCGCGGATGGCACTGTCGATGCCATCGCCACCGACCACGCTCCTCACGCCGTGCACGAGAAGCAGGTTGAATTCGAGAGAGCTGCATTCGGAATTACAGGATTAGAAACCGCGCTGGCGCTGGCGATCACCAAACTTCACCGCGAACAGAAAATTCCTCTAACCCGCATTGTGGAACTTTTCACTTCCGGTCCGGCGGGCGTCTTCGACCTTCGCAACCGCGGCTCGCTGCAGCGCGGCGACTTCGCCGACGTGACCATCTTCGATCCCAAGAAACGCTGGACCTTTGAAGCCGCCAAGTCGTGCTCGCTCTCGCGCAATACGCCGTTCGATGGCTGGCAGTTTACGGGGAAGGTTGTGGCGACGGTGGTGGGTGGGAGGATGGTGTACAGAGCAGATTAATCAGCGGAGTTGTTGGCTCTGGACACGAGTCGCGGAGCAGCCGAGCCGTTTTGCGGGTCTAGGTTAAGATCCCCATTGCCCTCCCAACTTTCTTCAGTACCGCCAGTGCCTGCTGCAACTCCTCTTTTGTATGCGTGGCGGTCATGATGGTGCGGATGCGGGCTTTGCCTTCCGGCACAGTTGGAAATGCAATGCCGGTGCCGAGCACGCCTTCTTTGAACAGTTCGCGGGAAAAATCCATGGTGAGTTTGCCGTCGCCGATGATGATGGGTGTGATCGGGGTTTCGCTGGCGGGCGTGGTGCGGCCTCCGATATCGAAGCCAAGCAGGCCGAGTTCTTTTTTCCAGAAGCGGGTGTTCTCCCAAAGTTTTTCCATGCGCTCGGGTTCGTTTTCCAGAACGTCGAAGGCTGCGATGCACGTCGCTGCTACCGACGGCGGATGCGACGTCGAAAATAAAAATGGGCGGGCGCGGTGATAGAGGAAGTCGATGAGATCGCGCGTGCCACAGACGTAGCCGCCGAGCGCGCCGATGGCCTTCGATAACGTGCCGACCTGAATATCCACGCGGCCGTGCATTTTGAAATGATCGATGGTACCGCGGCCATTGCGGCCGAGAACGCCGGAAGCATGCGCGTCATCGACCATCATAATGGCGCCGTATTTTTCGGCTAGATCGCAGAGCGCGGGCAGCGGGCCGATGTCGCCATCCATGGAGAAGACTCCATCAGAGATCAGCAGCTTCTTGCCGGGCTCATTTTTGACGCTCGCCAACTTTTCTTCAGCTTGCGCAATATTCTTGTGCTCGAACACCAGAATCTTTGCCTTGGATAATCGTGCTCCGTCGATGATCGAGGCATGGTTGAGGGCATCGGAAATAATGAAGTCGTCTTTGCCCAGCACGGCCGAAACTGTACCTGCATTCGCCGCGAACCCCGACTGAAAGACGACGCACGCTTCCACGTTTTTGAAGCGCGCGATTTTTTCTTCCAGCTCCATGTGGATCTTCATGGTTCCGGCAATGGTGCGCACGGCGCCCGATCCCACGCCGTACTTGCGGGTGGCTTCGAGCGCCGCTTCACGCAGCTTGGGATGCGTGGTTAGTCCCAGGTAGTTATTCGAGGCTAGATTGATAACCTTCTTGCCGTCGAAGGTGCAAACGGGCGCCTGCTCGTCTTCGAGCACGCGCAGTTTGAAATGCGTACCTTTGGCTTTGAGTTGGTTAATCTGGTCGGTGAGATATGAAAGAGGATTGGTGCGGGTTGCAGTGGTCATGATGGGACTCGGATACAGAAAGCGGTTTTTATTTCAATCAAACATGGGCGGTCTAGCCTGAGATCCTTCGCCCCGCTGGTAAAAGCGCGGGGCTTCAGGATGACGCAGACACTTACTAGTTGCAGTCACTTGCTACTTGAGGTCGCGCATCTTCCGGATTCAAAATCACTCAGAACATAATCGGATTTCCAGTTTTGATGCTGGCCTCGCAGAGTTGCTTCATGTTGTCAAAAAATTCTTTTTCCGAGTCGGCCAGAATGTCTCTGGAGTGAAGCACGGTCTCGACTTCTTTCAGCAACGCCGGTGTTTTCTTCACTGGAATCCAATCACCCGTGTGTGTGCCATCGTAAAGAACCTTTTCCAGCAGAATGGGAAAGCGTGGGCCGGGTTTTCCCTGCAGGCCTTTCAAAAAGCCGCGGAGGTTTTTCACTCGCGTGATGTTGCCCAAAAACAGGGCAAGCAAATACCCCTCGTGCTCGCAGCATCCGCTCAGCCAGCGGTCATGCGCTTCCCACTCTTCATCTGATGGATCGCCCGTCAGCATTGGCTCGCCGGATTCGTCAAAGGCCAGCCGGTCGGGAAAAGGATGCGGCTTGGCTCTGCCCTCGCGAATGCAGGAGCAGCGAACGAATCCATCAAGGGCCATAAATCGATTCCCGCTTAAAACATTCTCGTTTGACCTGCACCCTGATCAAAACCTCGCGGGCGAGGCGCCCGCGGCCACACGGTCCTACGTCACGCCGTTGGGATAAACCAATATTTTACTCGCCTCGCCGGTCTTCAGCCGTTCCATAGCCTTCGAGAAATCCTTCATCGGGATGCGGTCGGTGATCACGGGATGCAGGTCGAGCTTGCCCGCTTTGAGCAGCGCGGTCATTTGATACCAGGTCTGATACATGCGGCGCCCGTTGATGCCCTGGACGGTGATGCCTTTGAAAATGATGTCTTCAGAAAAGTTCAGCGAGATGGGCTTTGAGGTGAGGCCGAGAAGGGAGATTCGTCCGCCGCGGCGGACAATATCGAAAGCTGTTCGAATCGCATCCGGATGGCCGGCCATTTCTAGAACGACATCAACTCCGAGGCTGCCGGTTTTTGCCATCACGGCTGCCGAGGCGTTTTCCTTTGACGGATCAATTACATAATCGGCCTTCATCTCGCGCGCGATTTTGCGGCGGTGCTCATTCACTTCGATGGCAAAAACGCTGGTCGCACCCACGGCTTTGGCAACAGCGATCGAAAAGAGACCAATTGGCCCACATCCCGTGATGGCAACGCTTTTCGCCGCGATCTCGCCGGCCAGCACCGTATGGACAGCGTTGCCTAGGGGATCGAGGATCGATGCATACTCCTGCGGGATGGCGGGATCGAGCTTCCAGATATTCGATTCGGGAATGACCACGTACTCGGCAAAAGCGCCGTTGGCATCGACGCCGATGATTTTTACGTTCTGGCAGATGTGGGCTTCGCCGGTGCGGCATTGCAGGCACTTGCCGCAGGCAACGTGCATCTCAGCAGAAACGAAGTCGCCTTCTTTAACGCTGGTGACCTCATCTCCAAAGGCAGCGACCTCGCCGCAGAATTCATGTCCCGGGATCAGCGGAGGGTGAATGCGATTTTGCGCCCATCGGTCCCAGTTGTAGATGTGCAGGTCGGTGCCGCAGATGGATGCGACCTTGACCTTGACTAACACGTCCTGCCGACCGAAGGTGGGCAGCTTGACTTCCCGGATCTCCGCGCCCGGCGCAGCTTCCGGCTTGACTACGGCGAGCATGGAGGATGGCATGGGCTACCTATGTGATCTCCCTATGAGCAAACGTATGATTCTAGCACCGCGCGTCGCTAGAGGTTTGTGATTCCGACCGAACGGGGGGTTGCTGTTTGCCGGCTGAATTGCCGCTGCATGCGGAAAGCGGATTCCTCACCGGCTGCAGCCGGTTCGGAATGACAACCCTTTATGACAAGGAGATGACAACCCGAGATGACAACCGGAATGACAACCCTTTAGGGAAAGAACTATCGCGGTTTCGCCGTCTTGTACTCTTCCGATTTGCCGCGCGGAATGCTCAGTGTCTTCCACTCGCCTGCTTTCAAATGCTTGGCCAGGAAAACGATCTGGCCGGTGTGTTGCGCGTAGTGCGCGATCTGGCGATTGATGGCTTGCAGCACGGTGTGGGGCTCGCCTCGGATCGTAACCGTGCGCATCACGTCTTCCGGCTTCAGACCTTCGATTGCGCCCATGACGCAGCTCCAGCCTTCTTCCCACACCTGCATGACGTCTGCCCGCGTTGTTCCCGTTCCAAGTTCGAATTCGCGATCACGGAAACGGTCCGGCTTTTCGCCGTCACTCGTCAGGAAGTCGGTAAAACGGGAGCGCATGTTGCCGGCCATGTGCTTCACGAGGATGGCGACTGAGTTCGACTCCGGATCAATCGTGACAAAGAAATCTTCGTCCCGAAGCTGCGCCATGGCCGCTTCCGCCATGCGCTTGTGGCCACGCATCTGCCTGCGGGCTTCGTCGAGATAATGAGCTGCAATATCGGCCATGTCTGTAGGTCCTTCGCTTTGCTCAGGATTTCGGTGCGCGGCTCAGAAGCCGCGCATACACCTCAACGTCACGAAGTAAGATTTGGATTGGGTGGAGGAACGATCGGGTAAGGCGCCGATGGAGCGTCGGGTTTCGCTTCCAGTTCCAGTTCAAAGCCTCCGACCAATTTTGCAAAAAGATTGTACAGGCCGCCTCCGATCGCGCCGGTGATAAATCCGATTATGCCGTAGAAGAACGGCATGAGCAGAGCAAAGAAAATTCCGAATGCTCCGGCAAACGGAGTTTTGTGTTGCCCGGCCAGAGTTCCGAGTAATCCGATGAGCAAGAAAAATGGAGCGAGCACCACGCCAAAACAGGCGTGGATCAATGCAAGAATCTTAGCTATCGACATCACGCCAACTGATTTGACGATCTGCATGAATCAACCTCAATTTTGAGCCTTGAATTTTTCGGCTGAAATAAATGGATTCTGGCTAGTCTATCCGTCGCTTACCATTGTGGCTCGCTAACATTTATCGACCGTTCCCCATCCTCCGCCGCCGGGAGATTCGATTCTGATCCGATCCCCGGCCTGGAGCCGGGTGCTGAATTTTCCCGGCATTTCTTCGACGACGCCTTCGCGGCGGATTACGCTGGCTTTGCCCGGTAAAGCCAAGTGACCACCTGCCAGTCCCCAGGGCGCATATCTCCGGCGTTCCGAGAGAAGTGTGACCTGGCAGCCGGTAAGCACCTCGATTTCGCGCACAATGCCATCGCCGCCGCGATGCAGACCGTTTCCGCCGCTGCCCTGCCGCAATGAGTAGCGGCGAACGCGCAATGGATAAGCGTACTCCAAGGCTTCGGCCGGCGTGTTCAGCGAGTTTGTCATGTGGGTATGCACACCCGAAACGCCCTGTTTTCCTGGCCGTGCTCCCATTCCACCGGCGATGGTTTCGTAATAGGCAAAGGGCTGGCCGGTGCGAGGATCAATTCCTCCGATCGTAAGATTGTTCATCGTGCCAGATGCGGCTGCGGGAATTCGCTCGCGCAGAGCTTGCGCCAAGGCTCGCAGCAGCACGTCCACCATGCGTTGCGAGGTTTCGACATTGCCCCCGGCAACTGCGGCCGGCGGATGGGCGTTGACGATGGTTCCTTTTGGAGCAATTACATGAATCGGCCGCATTAATCCAGCGGTCGCGGGAACATCCTCAGCGAGCAGGCAGCGGAATACGTAGAAGCAAGCGGAGTACGTGATGGCCTCGACCGCGTTCACGCTTCCTTCGACTTGAGGATCGCTGCCGGCGAAATCAACGGTGACCACAGGGGTGCGGGCGGCTCGCCTGCGCGAGCTTCGCTTCTCCTCAACCCTCACTTCGACTGCAATCTTCACTGGACGATCACTGATGCCGTCGTTGTCCAGAAAATCCTCAGCCCGATATGTACCTGCGGGCACCTGCTGCAAAAATGCGCGCATCAGCTCTTCCGAATATTCCAGAAGCTCCTGGGCCGCTCGCTTGGTGCGGTCAATTCCATAGCGCGCGCAAACTTCTGAAAGCCTTTCGGCTCCCGTGTGGCAGGCCGCGAGTTGCGCGCGCAGGTCACCTTCGCGTTCATCCGGCGTACGCACATTGCTAAGCAGAAGCTGCAGCACGTCGCGATCCATGACGCCTGCGCGCTGCAGCCGCACGGGAGGGATGCGAAATCCTTCCTGATAGATTTCGCGGCAGAGTCCCATCGATCCGGCATAGGCGCCGCCAACATCCGCGTGATGAGCTCGGGAAGCAACATAAAAGTCAGGATCAGTCCGCTTGCGCACGCGGGCGCCGCCTCGATTGCCTGGGACTCGCTTCGGTGGCATGTAGACTGGCGAAATCAGGGTGATGTCGGGCAGATGAGTTCCGCCGCAGAAGGGATCGTTCAACATGACCACATCGCCCGGATCCATCTGGCACGCGGCAATCCCGGCCTGCACGGAGCGAGGCATGGAGCCGAGATGCACGGGCATGTGGTCGCCCATGGCGATGACCTCGCCGTCGGCGTCGAAGATGGCACAAGAATAATCGCGGCGCTCTTTAATGTTCGGCGAAAACGCGGTCCGGCGCAGCGCTGCTCCCATCTCCTCGGCAATGGAGTGGAAAAGATTTTTGAAAATCTCTAGCTCGATGGGATCGCGCCGCATGGGCGAAGTGTAGTGATTCTTTATTCGTAGCGCAAACTTTCCACCGGATCCAGTTGGGCGGCGCGAGCAGCGGGGACGGTTCCGAAAATTACTCCCACGACCGACGAGACCACGATGGCAATGATGGCAGAGAGCCCGGAGATGGGAATGCGATATTCGGTAAGGAACCGGACCGAATAAGGTATAGCGAGCCCGATGACGATTCCGGCGAAGCCTCCGATGAGCGAAATCAGGATGGCTTCGGAAAGGAATTGAAAACGGATTTCCCGGTTGGTGGCGCCGACGGCTTTGCGGATACCGATTTCGCGGATGCGCGAAGTTACAGTGGCAAGCATGATGTTCATGATGCCGATTCCGCTGACGATAAGCGTGACCATGGAAATCAGCAGCAGAACCCAGGTGAGGCCGGTGGCGATGCGGTCGGCCATCGAAAGCAGAGCGGTGAGATTGGAGACGTCGTAAACCGATTCGGCGCGATGCCGCGAGTACAACACGCGCTTGATTTGCGCCGTAGCAGGAATCACCATGGATGGATCTGCCATGGAGAAGTACAACATTTTGATATTCGGAACCTGGCTGAAATAGCGGCTGACGGAGAAAGGGATGAGCATGGTATTGTCCACGATCTCCGACTGGCCGAAAGTCTCGACGCGCTCTCTGAAAGTCCCGATGATGGTAAAAGGCAGCCCGGTCAGTTTAATGACTTTGCCGACGGCGTTTTGCGACGAACCGTAAATCTCCTCTGCCAGTTTCACGGTGATTAGGCCGACCTTGTTGTGGGCCTGGGAATCCTCCTGGTCGAAAAATCTTCCGGCAGGAACCACGAGATTGCGCACCTGCGCGTATTCAGGAGAAACCCCAAGAATGCTGATATCTTTCTCACGGCCATTGCCGATGGGAACGCGATCGGAGAATTGGGTGACGGGAGAGGAGGCAACGATGCCGGGAACGTCTTGCTGCACAGCGTGCAGGTCTTCAATGGTAAGCGGATCGGGATTGGCGTTGCTGATATGCGGCGCACCGCCCAGATATTCAGCCCAGATTTCGTTTGTGCCGATGGCCTGGATCTGGTTCAGAACATATTGCCGGCCGGTCATGCCGATGGTGACGACCAGTATCAGAGACGCTGTGCCGATTACCATGCCCAGCGCCGTCAGGATAAAACGCACTTTATTGCTGCAGAATGTATCGTAAGCAAAGTTCAGGATTTCGCCGAGGGCCATGTTAGGCCGAAGGCGTTCGGGCACGAGGGCGGCAGCCATTCTCCTTAGATGCTACGTAGAGCTGAAAGAAGGCGCAATAGTGAGTGATGGTGCACCGTTGTCCTGCAAAAGCAGCGGACGGCGAAGCATTGATTGTGGCAGAGTAATTCGGTTAGGTTTCAAATCAATCCCGTGCTCGCCAGTTCAGTGAAAGAGAGCGCCTTGAAAGAAAGCCTCGGCGGCAGATATAAAACGCTGGGCACACTGCTGCTGCTCACGGTTGGCGCACTGCTGGTGCAGGGATACCATCCCTGCGCGGAAGACGCGGAGATTTATATCCCCGGGGTCGAGAAGATTCTGCATCCGCGGCTTTTCCCGGCATGGAGCGAATATTTCCTGTCCCATGCGCACCTCACGTTCTTTCCGAATTTAATCGCATTTTCGGTGCGCCTCACTCACGTGCGTCTGGAAGTTGGGTTGTTGCTTTGGCAGGCGGCATCCATCTTTCTGCTCTTGCTTGCGTGTTGGGAATTAAGCAGTCTGCTTTTTTCGACACCGCGGGCGCGCTGGAGCGGAGTATGCCTGGTAGCTGCGTTGCTGACAATCCCCGTGGCTGGAACCGCTCTCTACATCATGGACCAGTATTTAAATCCGCGGAATCTAGCGGCATTCGCGGCGGTGTTTGCAGTCGTGCGCACGATGAAAAAGAAATACGCGGGAGCGTTCTTATGGCTGGTGTTTGCCGCATTGATGCATCCGCTGATGTGGGTATTTCCATTTTCGTTTTGCATTTTGCTTTTCGTGATGGATCAATTTGAGGGCTGGTCGAAGAAGACGAGTGCGGCTGGGTTAGCTCTGTTGGTCTTTCCTGCGATACCGATTGCGCCTCCGCCTTCCAATGCCTATCAGGAAGTGGCAAAGTTACATTCATATTTCTATATCCAAAATTGGGCGTGGTATGAGTTGCTGGGAATCGTTGCCCCACTGGCCTTGTTTTGGTGGTTCGCACGGTGGGCGCGGAAACAACGACGGGCCGCTCTTGAGCGCATAAGCCGCGCGTTTGTGGTGTATGGCCTGGTTTTCCTGGTGATCGCGCTGGTCGTCGATTTGCCGGCGAGATTTGAAGTTCTGGCGCGCCTGCAGCCTCTGCGTTGCCTGCATCTGCTTTATATCGTGTTGTTTGTTGTGATGGGTGGCATTGCCGGCGAATATGTTCTGCGCGACCGCGTCTGGCGATGGCTGCTGCTGTTCGTGCCACTGGGCGCAGGAATGTTCCTGGCGCAGCGCGCGCTCTCCCCGGCGAGCGCGCATATCGAATGGCCGGGCAGCCAACCCAGAAATCCGTGGGCACAAGCGTTTATCTGGATTCGAGAGAACACTCCAACCAATGCCGGGTTTGCGCTTGACCCCGAATATATGAATATCGCGGGCGAAGACGAACTCGGATTCCGTTGCCTCGCCGAGCGCAGCCATTTGGCCGATTGGGTGAAAGATAATGGCGTGGTCAGTATGTTTCCGGCACTCGCCGATGAATGGTGGGCGCAGGTGCGGGCGCAAACTCCGTGGAAGAATTTCCAGTTGGGAGATATGCTGCGGCTCAAACACCAGTACGGCGTGAGCTGGGTGGTGCTGCAACAACCCGGTATACCGGGATTGGAATGTGCGTTTCAGAATGCGGCGGTTCGGGTTTGTCGAATTCCCGATGAGTAAAACTGGATCGCCTTACGCGCGAATCGCTTCACGCGCCATGAGGCGCGGAGCGTGCGTTCTCAGACCGGTTCGCATAATAGTCACCCTGGTCGGTCTGGAGCCGACGGCCGTTCTTACTGAACCGCGGCAAGTGAATCAGGCCTATCCGCTGCAACGCGAATTGCATGGTGGTACCGAGCACGCCGAAACCGTATTTCACACTGCGCCGGAAATTGATGGACGATGCTTCCTCGAAGTATTTCGTCGGGCAGGAAACTTCTCCGATGCGAAAGCCGAAATGCACGCACTGGGCGAGCATTTGGTTGTCGAACACGAAGTCGTCGGAATTTTCGAGCAGCGGAAGTTCGCAGAGCACTTTGCGGCTGAAGGCGCGATATCCGGTGTGATATTCGGAGAGCTTCACCCGCAGGAAAAGATTTTCAAAGCCGGTCAGAGCGCGGTTGGAAACGTACTTATAGAGCGGCATGCCCCCCAGCAGCGCGGTTCCTCCGATGATGCGGGAACCCAGCACCACGTCATAAACTTCATAGGCCACCATGCTGGCCATTGCGGTTATCAGGAGCGGCGTGTATTGGTAATCGGGATGAAGCATGATCACGACGTCGGCCCCGGCAGCGAGCGCTTCGCGGTAGCAGGTCTGCTGATTGCGGCCGTAACCGTAATTACGGTCGTGCTGGAAGACGCGCAAATTCAGGCGCGGCGCGAGTTCGCGGGCGACGTCCAAAGTGCGGTCGGAGCTGCTGTCGTCCACCAGAATGCGCAGATCGACCAGGTCGGGCAGTTCGTTGACCGTGGCCTCGAGCGTTTTCTCCGCATTGTAAGCGGGCATTACGACCGCGATGCGCTTGCCGTTGATCATGGAGTGAAGGTTTTATGATAAACGACCGCGAAGGGAAGATAGTTGGAAGTTTGATCCGCCGCAAAAAGCCGAACTGCTCGACCGTGTCCTCCTGAGCGCAGCCGTTTTTCAGGTGGAGCGAAGGATCTCCCGCTTAGCGAGTTTGGAGCGCCCGCCAAACGGCTCGACTGGCACAGAACTTGCCGGCTTGCTCGCCGCTGCGTGCTGTGAAAAACTAGAGACTCACGATTAGTGCAGCCTGATTGGGCTCCCCGAAACGTCATGCCTGCAAAGCGAACCTTGTTCGAGAAAATTTGGGATGCGCATCTGGTGGCGCAGCCGAGCGGCCGCTCGCCGATTTTGTATATCGATCTGCACCTGGTGCATGAGGTGACTTCGCCGCAGGCCTTCGACGGCTTGCGAGCTGCCGGAAGAAAAGTTCGTCAGCCGGCACGCACCGTCGCGACGGTTGACCACAATATTCCTACCGAGCCGCGCGGAACTCCGATTACCGATCTGATTGCGGCCAAGCAAATCGCGGCCCTGCAGGCCAATTGCAAGGAATTCGGGATCCGATTGTTCGATATGAACTCGCCGGAGCAGGGCATCGTGCACGTGATCGGACCTGAACTGGGGCTCACGCAGCCGGGAATGACCATTGTTTGCGGCGATAGTCACACCAGCACGCACGGCGCGTTCGGCGCGCTGGCGTTTGGCATTGGAACCTCGGAAGTCGAGCACGTTCTGGCAACGCAATGCCTCGCCCAGCAAAAGCCGAAGACGATGAAGATCGAGGTGCGCGGCCGCTTGACCGATGGTGTCACCGCAAAAGATCTGGCGCTGGGAATTATTGGGCAGATCGGCACCGACGGAGCGACCGGCCACGTGATCGAGTACTCCGGAGCAGCTGTGGGCTCGCTGTCGATGGAAGGGCGGATGACGTTGTGCAATATGAGCATCGAGGCAGGTGCACGGGCCGGCATGATTGCGCCCGATGAAACTACGTTCGCTTATGTGGAGGGGAAGCGCTTTGCTCCGGGCGATGGCGAGTGGGAGAAGGCGGTCGCGTCCTGGCGCACCTTGCCCACCGATGCTGGAGCGGAGTTCGACAAAGTTATCAAAATGGACGCGGCACAGCTTTCGCCGTTTGTGACCTGGGGAACGAATCCAGGAATGGTGGCGCCGGTCACAGGACGGGTGCCAGAAGCGAATGGCATGGAGGAATCCGACCGGCGCGCGTTCGAACTGGCTTTGCAGTACATGGGGCTCGAACCAGGCAAACGGATTGAAGATATAGGGATCGACCGTGTCTTTATTGGATCGTGCACCAACTCCCGCATCGAAGATTTGCGCGCGGCCGCCCGGGTAGCGCGCGGACATCAGGTGAATTCGAAAGTTCGCGCCATGGTGGTGCCGGGATCGCAAACGGTTAAAAAAGCGGCGGAGCAGGAAGGCTTGCATCAGATTTTTCTCGATGCCGGCTTCGAATGGCGCGAGTCTGGCTGCTCGATGTGCCTGGGCATGAATCCCGATATTTTGCAGCCCGGGGAACGTTGCGCTTCTACCAGCAACCGTAATTTTGAGGGACGGCAAGGCCGCGGCGGCCGCACGCATCTGGTGAGTCCGATGATGGCGGCTGCGGCCGCGATAGCCGGACATTTCACGGATATTCGGAATTGGAAGTTTCTGTGAGGGCGGTCGTTTCCTGCGAGTGCAGTGCAGAGTGAGATCCTTCGCTCCGCCTGAAGAACGGCTGCGCTCAGGATGACAGCGCGGAAAGCCGACAGCGCGCACACACGAAGCGCATCAGGAGAGAAGATGAAACCATTCACACTACATCGCGGACGCGTTGCCCCGCTGGATCGGGTGAACGTCGATACCGACCAAATCATTCCGAAACAATTTCTCAAACGCATTGAGCGCACAGGCTTCGGACAGTTTCTGTTCTACGACTGGCGGTTTGGCGCGGACGGCAAAAAGAACTCGGGCTTTGTTCTTGACGATCCGCGCTATGCGGGCGCGAGCATTTTGATTGCAGGCAAGAATTTCGGCTGCGGATCATCGCGCGAGCACGCGGTATGGGCGCTGGCCGATTTTGGTTTTCGCGCAGTAATTTCTTCTTCGTTCGCCGATATTTTTGCCAACAACAGCACGAAGAACGGATTCCTCACCGTGCGCCTTACCGAAAATGAGGCCGCGGAACTCATGAAGCGTGCGACCGAATCAGCCAAGTACGAACTTACCATCCATCTTGAGCAATGCGAAATAGGCGACGATCAAGGATTTCGCGCGAAGTTTCCGATGGACGAATTCGTGCGCCATTGCCTGCTGAATGGGTTGGACGACATTGGCTTGACCTTGCAGCACGAGTCAGACATTGGGGCATATGAAAAGCGCCACCCGATTCCCGCTGCGCTAGAACTCGCGAATAAGTAAACGGGCAGTCAAATGGAGTAAAGATTTGTAAAACATTCTTCGGTAAGCTTGACCGGCGCTCAGCCACGGTTGATGCTTGATTGTACGGTGTAGCATTAGTCTGGGCGGTGATTTTCCCTCTGATTCTGCGCTAGGAGAACCGCGGCCGGTGCAAATGCCCGCTGCCGAGGTTGTCGGCAAAGATACCGTAACCGAGTCAGTCCGAGTACGTCTAATAATAAGCAGCATGCAGCTTCGTCTCTGGTCTGAGAAATTTCTCGACCAAGGCCTAATATCACGATGACAATGAATTGCAATTTTTCAGAAAACAGGCGGTCGCCTCGTAAGTTTTTGCGTCGGGCTTCGGCTTTCTTCCTTATCTTGAGCTGCGCTGCCTGGTTTGGCTGCAGCGCGTACTCCAAACAACAAAATGCACATGCCGCGGGTCCACATGCCGTCTCAGTCGCGATTGCGAAAGTACAGAAACAAGACGTGCCGGTGTATCTGGTGGGACTGGGGTCGGTGACCGCTTTTTATACGGCAAACATCAAGAGCCGGGTCGACGGCCAGATTATGCGGGTGAACTTTAAGGAAGGGCAAGTCGTGAAAGAGGGCGATTTGCTGATCGTGATCGATCCGCGACCCTACCAGGTGCAACTGGAGCAGATGCAGGCGCAGTTATTCAAAGACAAGGCGTCACTGCGCGATGCGAAATTGAATCTCGACCGGTACACCACCTTGATTCCTTCCGGCAGCATTGCGCAGCAGCAGGTCGATACGCAGCAATCAACCGTCGATCAGCTTGAGGGACAGGTGCGCACCGATCAGGCGCAGATTGACAATGCCAAGCTGCAGATTGTTTATTGCAACATCACAGCGCCGTTTACGGGGCGGGTTGGCCTGCGACAGGTTGATCCTGGAAACATCATACATGCCACCGATACCAATCCAATGCTGATCCTGACGCAACTGCAGCCGATTGCCGTGATCTTCACTCTGCCCGAGGATCAGTTGCCGATCGTGGCGCAGCACATGAAGAATGCGACGCTTCAGGTTGACGCGTACAGCCGCGACAATCAGACAAAGCTGGCAACCGGCAAACTGATGACGATCGACAATCAGATCGATCCGACCACCGGGACCGCGAAGCTGAAAGCGGTTTTCGACAACAGAGATAGCCAGCTCTGGCCGAATCAGTTCGTCAATGCCGATCTGCTGCTCGAAACTCGCAAGAACAGCACCGTGGTTCCAACCGCCGCAATCTTACGCGGGCCGCAGGGAGCATTCGTTTATACCGTGAAGCCGGGTAACACGGTAGAGGCGCACACGGTCGACATCGCTCTGAGTCAGGGGAACACAACCGTGATCCAGAGCGGCCTTAATCCCGGCGATGTAGTAGTGACCGACGGGCAGGATAAGCTGCAAACCGGAAGTAGCATTCAGCCGCGGAATGCCGGTCCCGGCACCGCCGCTGCCGAACGGACGGGTGGTGGTAATCCCTCCCCTGCCGAAGCCGTCGGTACGTCTTCTGCAGGAAACGCCAGTCGATGAGTCCCTCACGGATATTTATTCTCCGGCCGGTAGCCACGACGCTGTTAATGGTCGGGGTGCTGCTGGTGGGCTGGGTTGCGTTCATGCAACTGCCGGTTTCGGCGCTGCCGGAGGTGGATTATCCGACCATTCAAGTCGTCACTTTTTATCCGGGCGCCGATCCCGATGTGATGGCTTCTTCGGTCACGTCGCCGCTGGAGCGGCAATTCGGACAAGTTCCGGGACTCAGCCAGATGACCTCGACGAGTTCATTTGGCAGTTCGGTGATCACGCTGCAGTTCGGGCTTGATCAGAATATCGACGTGGAAGAGCAGCAGGTGCAGGCTGCTGTGAATGCGGCGGCTACTTATCTGCCGGCTGATTTACCCAACCCGCCGATCTACAACAAAGTAAATCCCGCGGACGCGCCGATTCTCACGCTCGCCATGACTTCGGATTCTCTGCCCTTGTCAAAGGTTGAGGATCTTGCCGATACCGCTCTGGCGCAGAAAATTTCTCAGCTTCCCGGCGTAGGGTTGGTTTCGATCAGCGGCGGGCAGAAGCCTGCAGTGCGGGTCCAGGTAAATCCGACCGCACTGGCTTCTTACGGATTGAGCCTGGAAGACATCCGCACCGCTCTCGCAGAAGCCAATGTCGATCAGGCCAAGGGCGTGATCGACGGAGCGCGGCAGTCCTACACGCTCGGAGCGAACGATCAGTTATTCACGGCTGCGCAGTACAAACCGATTGTGGTGGCTTATCGCAACGGTGCTCCGGTTCGCCTGAGCGATGTAGCTAATGTCATCGACGGCACGGAGAACAATCTGCTGGCGGCGTGGATGAACACGACTCCGGCGGTGATTGTGAACATCCAGCGCCAGCCCGGCGCAAACATCATCAGTGTCGTCGATCGCATCAAGAAGTTGCTGCCGCAACTGCAGGCGTCGCTTCCCTCGGCCGTCAGAGTGCAGATTCTCACCGATCGAACCACGACCATCCGCGCATCGGTGAAGGACGTCGAATTTGAACTGGCGCTGACCATCGTGCTGGTTGTTATCGTTATTTTCTTTTTTCTGCGAAATCTGCGCGCCACGTTTATTCCGAGCATCGCGGTGCCGCTCTCGATCGTGGGCACCTTCGGCGTCATGTATCTGCTGGGATACAGCTTGAACAATCTCACGCTGATGGCGTTGACGATTTCGACCGGTTTCGTAGTCGACGACGCCATTGTGATGATCGAAAATATCGACCGCTTCCTGGAGGCGGGAGATTCACCACTGGAGGCGGCGCTCAAAGGCTCGGGACAGATCGGGTTCACGATCGTCTCTCTGACGGTTTCGCTGATTGCAGTGCTCATTCCCCTGTTGTTTATGGGCGACATAGTCGGGCGGCTCTTCCGCGAGTTCGCAGTTACGCTGGCAGTCACCATTCTCGTATCAGCCGGGGTCTCACTCACCTTGACGCCGATGATGTGCGCCAAGCTGCTCAAGCACCGCAAGGAAGGCGAAAAGGGACGCTTCTATGAGGTCACGGAGAATTTCTACAATCGCGTGATTGCCTTTTACGGCCGCACCGTGAAGTGGGTGCTCAAGCACCAGACGGCAACCCTGCTGGTCACGTTCGGAACCCTGGTGCTGACGCTTGTGCTTTACGTGGTTGTGCCGAAGGGTTTCTTTCCGGTACAGGACACGGGCGTGATTCTGGGAATTTCGCAAGCTCCAGACGATGTTTCGTTCGATGCAATGTCGCATCGCCAGCAGGAATTGGCGAAGGTGATTCTTAAGGACAAAGATGTTGAGAGCCTGTCTTCTTTCATCGGCGTCGACGGGACGAACACAACGCCCAATAGCGGCCGGATTCAGATCAATTTGAAGTCGCGCGATGAGCGCAGTGACGACGCTTCCGCCATCATCCGCCGCTTGCAGCCCGAGATCGCCAAGGTCGAAGGCATTACGCTGTACATGCAGCCGGTGCAGGATTTAACCGTCGAAGACCGGGTGAGCCGCACTCAGTTCCAATACTCCATGGAAGATGCCGATGCCCGCGAACTGGCGCAGTGGACTCCCAGGCTGGTCGAGAAGATGCGCGCTTCGCCGGTGTTGCGCGACGTGGCCACCGACGAGCTCAATGGCGGACTCAAGACCTACATCAGCATTGACCGGGATACGGCGTCGCGGCTCGGGATTCTTCCGCAGGCGATCGACAACACGCTCTACGACGCCTTCGGGCAGCGCCTGGTTTCGACCATCTTCACACAACTGAACCAATACCATGTCGTACTCGAGGTTTTGCCCAGTTTTGCCAGTACGCCGCAGGCCATGGATGACGTCTATGTTCGTCCGGCCAGCGCCATGCCCAACGCGGGGGCGCCGACCGCCAACGCACCCACCTCTACCACCAGCGGAAATCCTGTTCCGCTTTCGGCGTTCACGCATCTGCAATCGACCAGCGCTCCGCTGGCCGTCAACCATCAGGGACAATTTCCTGTGGTGACGCTTTCGTTTAACCTGGCGCCGGGAGCTTCACTGGGCCAGGCCACTACAGCAATCCAGCAGGCGGAGAAAGAAATTCAACTTCCGCCAAGCATTCACGCGGCGTTTCAGGGAACGGCCGCGGCATTTCAGAATTCGCTGTCGACCGAGCCGTTCCTGATCCTGGCCGCGATTGTCACCGTGTACATCGTTCTCGGCGTATTGTATGAGAGCTACATTCATCCGATCACGATTCTTTCTACGCTGCCTTCCGCCGGCGTGGGCGCGATTCTGGCTTTGATGCTTACGGGAAACGATCTCACGGTGGTTGCGCTGATCGGAATCATTCTGCTGATCGGCATCGTGAAGAAGAATGCAATCATGATGATCGATTTCGCTCTGGAAGCCGAGCGCGACGAGCACAAGCCGCCCGAGGAGGCGATTTATCAGGCGTGCCTGCTACGCTTCCGGCCGATCATGATGACGACCATGGCTGCTCTGCTGGGCGGTTTGCCTCTGGCTTTGGGATCCGGAACTGGCGCCGAACTGCGCCGTCCGCTGGGCATCACCATCGTGGGAGGTTTGCTGTTGAGCCAGTTGCTCACTCTTTACACCACGCCGGTGGTTTATCTGTGGTTTGACCGGCTGGCGTCGAGATTTGCGAAGTACAACATCGGCAATCCGATTCCGCATGAGATGCCTGCGGATTAGGGGTGGCCGCGACACATCGGGTCCTTCCGCTCAGCTTTCATTGCTTTTGGGAATGGAAGCTGCGGTCGTGATGACAAAGGTAATCAGGACGGGCAGTGAGCGCGGATTTAAAGATCGCGATTTGAGCGCATGAGTATCTCGGCTCCATTTATCCGGCGTCCGATTGGCACGTCACTGCTGGCGGCGGCGCTGCTGCTCTCCGGAATACTTGCGTTCAACTACCTGCCGGTGGCATCGCTGCCGCGCGTCGATTTTCCTGTGATTCAAGTGAGCGCGCAGTTGCCCGGGGCCGATCCGCAGACCATGGCCTCGGCAGTGGCAACTCCACTGGAACGCCAGTTCGGGCGAATCTCGGCGATCAATGAAATGACTTCGACGAGCCAGTTGGGCTCGACCAGCATTGTTCTGCAATTCGATTTGAACCGGAACATCGATGCCGCCAGCCGTGACGTGCAGGCGGCGATCAACGCGGCGCGCGGCCAGCTGCCGGCTAATCTTCCCAGCAATCCGGAGTATTGGAAGGCCAACCCATCGGAAGCGCCCATCATGATTCTGGACCTGACTTCCGACACCGAAACCGTGCCGCAGATGTATGACGCCGCCGATTCGATTTTGTCGCAGAAACTCTCGCAAGTCAGCGGAGTGGGGCAAGTGTACGTCGGCGGCGCGGCGCAGCCTGCGGTTCGCGCCGAAGTAAACCCGATGCTGCTCAATAAACTCGGCATCGGGCTGGATACGGTGCGCAACGCGCTCAACCTCGCCAATGCGAACCAGGCGAAGGGGCAACTGAGCCTGGGAAACAAAACCTGGATCCTCGACGACAATGATCAGCTGTTTACTGCCGATCAGTACCGGCCCTTGATCGTCGCCTATCGCAATGGCGCACCGGTTCGGCTTTCCGATGTCACTCAAGTCGAGGATTCAGTTGCCGACGTGCGCCATGTCGGAGTGGCCAACGGCAAACCCAGCGTGCTGATTATCATTTACCGGCAGCCGGGAGCCAACATCATCCAGACCGTCGACCGCGTCGTCTCTTTGCTGCCCTATCTGCAGTCTTCAATTTCTCCGGCGATTCACATAGCCATCGCGCTGGACCGCACCGTGACGGTTCGAGCTTCGGTGAAAGACATTGAATTCACACTGATTGTCTCAGTTATTCTCGTCATTCTGGTGGTGTTCGCTTTCCTGCGAACCGTGCGCGCCACGATTATTCCCAGTATCGCGGTTCCGCTCTCTCTGGTTGGAACCTTCGGCGTGATGTATGTGCTGGGCTACAGTTTGGACAATCTATCGCTGATGGCGCTGGCGATTTCTACCGGATTCGTGGTCGATGACGCAATCGTGGTCCTCGAAAACATCACGCGCTATGTCGAGCAGGGAATGGATGCGGTGCACGCGGCCTTCAAGGGAGCTGCGGAAATTGGATTTACCGTGATTTCCATGAGCCTGTCGCTAATTGCCGTCTTCATTCCGTTGCTGCTGATGGGAGGCATCGTCGGCCGTCTGTTTCGGGAGTTCGCGATTACGCTGAGCATTGCGATTGCGATTTCGCTGCTGGTGTCGCTGACCACAACTCCCACGATGTGCGCAAAATTCTTGCGCCCGGCCAAAGAGAATTCCCATAACTGCTTCTACCGCGCCAGCGAGGCGGTTTTCGACTGGATGCTCGCCACCTACCGCCACGCTTTGCGCGGGGCGCTGAAACATAGCTTCATCATGCTGTGCGTAACCATAGCGGTGGCCATTTTCAGCGTCTTCCTTTACATCAGAGTTCCCAAGGGATTTTTCCCGCAGCAGGATACATCCCGCATTGGCGGGTCGGTGCAGGCGGCGCAGGATATTTCGTTTCAAGCCATGCGCCACAAAATGGAGCGCTATGTCTCGATTGTGATGACTGACCCGGCGGTAAGTTCGGTCGTGGGGTTTGCAGGTGGAAACACGGTTTCAAACCAGGGTCGCTTTTTTATCATGCTCAAGCCGCTAGAGGAGCGCACGTCGTGTACCGGACTGCATTTCTGGCAGTTCTGCCCCCAGGTTTCCGCCGACGATGTGCTTAACCGCCTGCGCGACAAGCTGGCTGTGGTGCCCGGGGCCACCTTGTATTTGCAGTCGTATCAGGACCTGACGATCGGCGGCCGGCACAGCAACGCGCAGTATCAGTACACCCTCCAGGGCCAGGACTTGAATGAACTGAATAGCTGGGGACCGCGGCTGCTCGAAAAACTGCGCGCGCTGCCGGAACTGCGCGACGTAAATACCGATCAGCAAGATCAGGGCCTGGAGGCGAAACTGGTGATCGACCGCGACACGGCGAGCCGGCTGGGGGTGGCAGCGCAGGACATCGACAATGCACTGTACGATGCCTTCGGGCAGCGCCAGGTCTCTACCATGTACGAGTCGCTGAACCAGTACCACGTGGTTATGGAAGTGGCGCCGCAGTTCCAGCAGACCACAGAAGCGCTGCAGGATATTTATTTACGTTCTGCGAGCGGCGCGCCCATACCGCTGGCGGCGTTCACCCATTACGAACCTTCGAATATAGCTCTGGCGGTGAACCACCAAAGCCAGTTTCCTTCGGTCACCATCTCGTTCAATCTGGCGCCCGGAACTTCCCTGGGACAGGCGACCATGGCCATCGAAAAGGCGCAGCGTTCGATCGATTTTCCCTCTACCATCTCGGCGAGTTTTCAGGGCACCGCAGCTGCGTTCATGGATTCGCTATCGAGCGAGCTGATTTTGATCATTACTGCGCTGATCGCCGTCTATATCGTTTTGGGCATGCTTTATGAGAGCTACATTCACCCCATCACCATTCTTTCTACTTTGCCGTCTGCGGGCGTGGGCGCGCTGCTCGCGCTGCTACTGACACATAACGAGCTCAATGTGATCGGCACCATCGGCATCATTCTGCTGATCGGGCTGGTGAAAAAGAATGCCATCATGATGATTGACGTGGCTCTCGACGTAGAGCGGACGCAGGGGAAGAAGCCGATCGATGCGATTTACGACGCCTGCCTGTTGCGCTTCCGTCCAATCATGATGACAACCATGGCAGCGCTGCTCGGTGGTCTTCCGCTGGCGCTTGGTCATGGCACCGGCTCCGAGCTGCACCGTCCTCTCGGAATCACCATCGTCGGAGGATTGATCGTCAGCCAGGCGCTTACGCTGTTTACCACGCCTGTCGTCTACGTTTATCTCGACCGCTTACGGATGTTCCTGCGCGGCGAAACAGAAAGTTCTCCAGCCCCGAGCCCTGCAGGCTCGCCGACCGCGAGTCCGGCTCACTGACGCGTCTATTGCGGAATCCTGTTAAGATTGAAAATCCTTGCGACAAAGACGACTTCGATCGGTCTGGGCTGCATGCAACCTGCGGTCATCACCGGTGCATCGCAGCAGGGGGCGAAGGTGGGATTTTCCGCGGCATCTGGGTATGATTGGTCTTCACCATTTCATTTAAGCGTCGGCGTTGGCCGTCTCTTTTAATTTCTTTCAGGAGTTGGGAATGCTTCAGAAGGCATTGGGGCTGATGCTTGCCTTAGCGGGTATCGGCGTTTGCATTGGATGCAGCACGCAGAGTCACTACCTGTTCGCCACTTTTCCGTCGGCAAATCAGGTCGCGGTTTATCGCGAAGACCCGATTGCGGGCGTGCTCACGCAAATTACCGGCAGTCCTTACAGCGTGGGAGATGGTGCGCACTCGCTGGTCATTCATCCTTCTGGAAGATACTTGTATGTAGCCAACCCTGGACAGAGTGAAAACGATGTTTCGCTGTTCGCGATCGCCGGAAATGGTGTGCTTACCGAAATCTTTCCCCGCGCCACCGTTGCGCCGCTGGGGAATGAGCCGGAACAACTGGTGATGGACCCGAGCGGCGATTACCTGTATGTGATGAATGCGGCGTCGGAAAACATTTCGGTTTTCTCCATCAACGCCAAGACTGGCACGCTTACCCAACTTGCCGGTTCTCCATTCCCCATCGGACTGGCGCCCCTGAATATGCAAGTGACGCCCTCCGGGAAGCTGCTGTTTGTGACGGCCGTAGGTGAACCGTACGGATTAATCGAAGGCTTCAGCGTGAACGCGGGAACGCTCAAGTTTGCCAGCCTTACGAGCACGGGAGGGGTGAACCCGTATGGCTTGGTAATCGATCCCGCGGGCAAGTATTTGTACGCCTCCAATACTTCATCCAATTCCATCACCATTTTTTCCATTGGCTCGGCCGGCGCGCTGACCCAGGTAGCCGGATCTCCGCTCGCCGATATCTACAACGGTCCCGTCTCCCTAGAGATGGATCCTAAGGGACTCTTTTTATACGTAGCCAATCAGTCCTCAAACAACGTTGCGGTGTACACCATCACAGCTTCAAGCGGATTGCCGGTCAGCCTGACGAACATCACGACTACATTCGCCTATACCACGCAGAGCGATCCCAGTGTCATCGCCTTCGACCCGGGTGGAGGGCATGTGTTCATTGGCAGTCAAGGCTCGCCTCCCGGAATTCAATCCTTTCAGGTCACCGGCGGAAACCTGAACCCAATCTACACTTATAAAGTGACGAATTCAGTGACCTCTATCGCGGTAACGCCCTGAGGGAAGTACGTCTGCCCTGCTGCCCTGGGTTGATTTATTTTGACGTTACGGTGACACAGGGAGCGGGAAATCTGAAACAATACGCAGGTCGGCGCGGTTCCTGCCCGGCAGCAACCAAAGCCGGGGCTCATCATCGAATGCAGAAAAGCCTTTCAGATTCGGTGATTGTTGTGTGGATTCTGTGCCGAGACTGACTTCAGGACGCGAAATCCATGAGGATTGCCAGCGCAGCCAGTGCCTTTCCGCAGCATTATTACTCGCAGAAAGTTCTGCTTGATCGGCTCCAGGACTACTGGGGAGATCAGCTCAGGAACCCGCAATTGCTCGCCCGCCTGCATCGCAACGTGACCGTTGAGGGCCGCTATCTTTCGGTCCCGGCGGAGCAATATCCCGCGATCAAGACCTGGGGTGAGGCGAACGATATTTGGATCAGAGTGGCGCAGGAGTTGGGCGAGCGAGCGCTGTGCCTTGCGCTTCACAATGCCGGGCTGAAGACTTCTGATGTTGGCGCACTGCTGTTCACGACGGTTACCGGGGTTGCCAGCCCTTCGATTGATGCGCTGCTCATCAATCGAATGGGGCTTCCCGTCAATATTCGGCGCACTCCGATTTTCGGCTTAGGCTGCGTGGCGGGTGCTGCCGGAATCGCGCGCGCTGCGGATTACGTTCGGGCTTATCCCGCCCAGGCAGCAGCGGTGGTTTCCGTCGAACTATGCTCGCTCACCATTCAGCGCGAAGATTTGTCGGTTGCCAACTTGATTTCATCCGGACTTTTTGCAGACGGCGCAGCTGCGGTGGTAGTGACCGGCGAAGATTTTGAACCGCGAGAATACGAGAATGAAAAACGTGAAATCAATGGGCCGACAATTGTGGCGACGCGGTCGATTTTTTATCCGCGCACGGAAGATATGATGGGCTGGAATATTTCCGAGAAGGGATTCCGCATTATCCTCTCGACCGAGGTTCCAACTTTGATCCGCGAAAATCTGGGGCGGGATGTCGACGCTTTTCTCGCGGACAATGGACACTCGCGTGGCGATCTCAAAAGTTTTGTTATGCACACCGGCGGACCGAAGGTACTGCAAGCTTCGGCAGCCGCTCTGGGATTGCACAACGGAGAACTCGATGCTTCCTGGGCATCGCTGCGCAAAGTGGGTAATCTGTCTTCCGCTTCAGTGCTGGTCGTGCTTGAGGACGTCATGAAAAATCGGCGCCCTGAGCCCGGAACACTGGGTCTGCTGGCGGCCATGGGGCCGGGATTTTGCTCGGAGCTTGTGCTGCTCGAATGGTGAAACCGGGCACTGGTTTCGCAATCCGGCGCAGCATTCGCATCACCGCAATGACCATGGCTCTGCTTCTGGCTGTTGCTTTGGGCAGCGCCGCAGGCCAAGCCACAAAGCTCCAGTTAGATCCTCAACAAACCACCGTCAATTTCACTCTCGCCGATGTGCTGCACACGGTTCACGGCACTTTCCGCGCCAGGCCTGGTTCTCTGAACTTTGATTCTGGCTCTGGCGACCTCGCCGGTGAAATTGCTGTGGATGCCAGGACCGGCCAGAGCGGCAACGGCATGCGTGACCGGAAGATGCATCGTGAAGTTCTGGAGAGCGAGCGCTACCCTGAAATCACCTTCCGCACGGATCGCGTCTATGGAGCGGTTTTGCAGCAGGGGAAATCTTCCGTTCGCCTGCATGGAGTTTTTAGGATTCACGGTGCAGATCACGAACTGATTGTCCCTGCTCAAGTAGAAATGTTCCCCGATCATTGGACGGCCGCGCTGCACTTTTCCATCCCGTACGTAAAGTGGGGAATGAAGAATCCGAGCACGCTCTTCTTGCGGGTCAGCGAATCGGTGGATATTGATGTGAATGCCGCGGGAACGATCGTTCGGCCCTAAGCGAGTCAAAGAGAGCACAGCGGAACTGGAAACCAGAAACCAGCTCGTTACAGACAATCTAAAAACCATCTTGCGGCGTGATTCCTTTACCTTCCAGACATTCGTAGCATCGGCCTGCCGTCAGATTTTTGAACTCTTCGGTTCTTCCACTCGGCCAATGAATCACAGCGCTTTCCACGCGGTCACGGTTCCCTAATCCAAACGTAACCGGCAATTCCGATTGCGAGAGATAGCTGGAGCCGGTCTTCACGAGGCGAGACTGAGTCACTCCACCAGAAACAATGAGAACTGTCGCTCCGATCGCATCTCGATTCGACCTGGTACCAACCAGGCGAAACCGGACACTCCGATTTCCGGCGATCTGATCGTTCCGGTACAAGTGCGCAGGGCCATTGTTGGTGGTGAGCAGGAGATCGAGGTCGCCGTCGCGATCAAAATCTCCATAGGCAAGACCTCGACCGACTTTGGGCTGCGCGAAGCCTTCCCCAAGATCGGCAGCAACGTCGTGAAAACTCCCCTTGGAATTGTTGAGAAACAGTTGCGGCGCCTGCGCGTAGCCCACGTTACCGCGAATGTTGCGCACAGTCTCATCGATGTGTCCGTTTGCCACAGCGAGATCGAGCCAGCCATCAAGATTCGCATCCAAAAAAACGCAGCCGAATCCAAGCGTGTTTTTCGAAGCCAGCCCCACGCCTGCCTGCGCCGCAACATCTTCGTAATTCTTCCCGTCGTACTGGTAGAGCCCGGTCATTTCGTTATCGAAATTCGTGATGGCAACGCCCGCGTGTCCGGAATTCGTGAAATCGGCAACATCCACGCCCATGCCGGCTCGCGCTCTTCCGTCAGTGCTGAAGGCTAGTCCAGCCTCGACTGCGCTGTCCTTAAACGTGCCGTTGCGCTGATTTCGATAAAGCTTATTCGGTTGCGTATCGTTGGCGATCAGCAGGTCGAGCCAGCCATCGTTATCGTCATCGAGCATCGCAACTCCCAGCGATTTCGAACTGCTATCGAAAATCCCGCTGGAGGCCGTGGCGTCCTCGAAGGTGCCATTGCCACGATTATGAAACAGCCAGCAGGTTTCGCCGCGGTAAGCCTCAGGCGTGCAATACGATTTGTGCTTGCCATCCAGGCTGCAGAAGACATCGCGTTCGGGCGACCACTTCACATAATTGCAGACGAAAAGATCGAGCAACCCATCGCGGTCGTAGTCGAACCAAAGCGCGGATGTGCTGAAAGCGACCCGTTTCCCGAGACCGCTCGCGTTCGTTACCTCAAGAAAAGTTCCTTTGCCGGTATTGTGAAACAGCCGGTTCTGGCCCACGCAGGTGACGAGAATGTCAGGAAATCCGTCGTTGTCGTAATCGCCAATCGCCACGCCCATGCCGTACATTTCGAGATCCAATCCCGCATGCGAAGTCACGTCTGTAAACGTGCCGTTGCGATTATTGCGATACAGCCGGAGCGTGGAGCGCCGCTGCTTGTGACCGGGCCAATCCATTCCGTTGATCAGAAGAATGTCTTGCCAGCCGTCGCGGTCATAATCAAGAAAAGCGCAGCCTGATCCCAGAGTTTCCGGCAGCAGCTTGCCGCCGTAGGCTCCGCTATTGTGCTGAAATTCGATACCGGCGCTGGAAGTCACATCGACCAGGCGGAATCCAGGGGAAGTTGCCGCGTTCGATTGCGCAGCTAAACCGCGCAATCGCGGCAGACGCGAGAGCGAAGCCAGACCTGCGACTCCATACAAAAAAGATCTGCGATTCACCGAACGTTCACCAATCCGGCGCGAATGGCGTACACCACCAGCTCAGCAGTTTTGTGAATGCCGAGAGCGTTCATAATGTTGGCGCGATGAACGGCAACCGTGTTGGCGCTTAGATCGAGCTCGGTGGCAATTTCCTTGTTCGACTTGCCTTCGACAATCATTTTCAGGACCTCGAGTTCGCGGGGTGTCAGTCCGCTGCTGCGCTCGCCCTTCAGTGCCGTGGACGAATCCACCTGTGGATCGAAAACTTTTTCTCCTGCCGCGACGCGTCTTATCGCCGAACTCAATTCAAGGTTGATCGCATTCTTCAGAATGTAGCCTCTGGCCCCGGCATCAATCGCTTGGCGCACCCAGGTATTTTCAGAGTGCATGCTCAGCATCAGGACGGCAGTCTCGGGTAAGTCCCAAAGAATTTGCCGGGTGGCATCGAGCCCGTTCATTTTCGGTAAAGCACAATCCATGACCACGACTTGCGGCTTCAGCTTGCGCGCCAGCTGAATTGCCTCTTCGCCGTCCCCAGCTTCGCCAACGACCATCATGTCTTGCTCATCTTCCAGCATGCGGCGAAAGCCGCGCCGCACCAGACTGTGATCATCGACCAGCAACACCGTGATTTTTTCAGCCATTTATGTTTGAAAGTTTAGCTTTTTTCTTTTTCCCCGGCCTCAACATTTTCGCGAGGAACGCTCAAATGAACCAAAGTCCCGCCCGTAGCCGGAGTCGAGAAGATAATCTGCCCGCCCATTAATTCCGCGCGTTCGCGCATCGCCACCAGCCCAATTCCCTGTTTTCCGGGACGAGCATTGAATCCGACGCCGTGATCTTCCACCTCCAATTCGAGCTTTTTCGGCAGGAACCGCAGCCGCACCCAGGCCTGCTTCGCGCCGGAGTGCCGCGCCACATTATTCAGCGCTTCCTGCAGCACACGGTAGATTTGAACCGACGCCGTAGAGCTCAGCTCAAAAGGCGCACCCTGCTTTTCATAGAATATGGCAATTCCGCTCTGCCTTTCCATTGTAGACAAGTACCAGTCAATGGTCGCCAGGATTCCCGCTTCGTCGAGCATCACCGGATGCAGCGCCTGCGACAGGCTGCGCACGCGATCCAGCGTCTCCTGTGCGATTTCGCGGACTTCCTGCAGTTCGCCTCGCAATGGCGATCCTTCCGGAACGTGGGTTCCCGCGCGGCCAATCATCGATCCAATCGCGGTCAGGATCTGGCCAAACTCGTCATGCAGTTCGCGCGAGATGTAACGCAAAGTCGATTCCTGGGTGGAGATCAGCTTCTGCGCCAGTTCGCTGCGCCGCTCCGAAAGCTCGGTGATCTGCGCAAACAGGCGCCGGTTCCAGCGGATCATGGAAAATCCAGTCAGCAGAATCGCCGCCAGCGTCGCGCCCAGAAAAAGATAAACCTGGAACTGTACGCGATCATAGATTTGAACGATTCGCTGCGCCGCCTCATTTTCGTTCTCACTGTTTTGCACCAGCAATCGCGAGACGGTCGTGCTCAGCGCGGCCTGCCTCGCCTGCAGCGTAAGTTGTATCTGAGTTCTCGCATCGTTCTGATTGCCCTCCCGCGCCAGGGCAAACACGCGATCGGCGGCATTCCAAAATTGCGCGAGGGAACGGCTTAGTTCGGCGCTCTGCTCCTGGGTACGGCTGGTTGGAGCCAGAGCAGCTTCCAGGCGCATGGCATCGTCGAGATCGGTGTGAATTCGCTGAAACTGCGCTGACCACGCTGTAAGCGGATACGGCTCATCATTATCAAGCATGTCCCGCATGGCTACGGCGAGCAGGTTGAGATCGTTCTGGATGCGCAGTAACTGCAGCGAGTCTTTTCGATTGCGGTCAATCAAATCGGATTGCAGTTTACGCAGTCCCTTCACTTGCCACGTGATATAAGCGGAGTAAGCAATCACGGCTGCGAGCGTGATGATCAGACCGAGCAGCAGGCCCAGGGTCGGAGAGCGTTTCGGCAAATGCGGACGCGCCACGCCCCGAGCATACAATGCCAGCCCCGAACGTGTCACAATGCAGTAATCACGACCCGTCACGACCCAATATTAATGAAGCAAAATGCGACTCCACGGCGTCAAATTACAATTGAGTTCCAATTCCAAACAGTTCAAGCCGGCAAAAGTTCAGAGGCTTAAAACCGTTCTGCCTGAAGTCTGGGGGCTGATGCGACCGCGCCGCGGCCTGCTGCTCCTGGGCTTTGGGTTGATGGTGATCAACCGCCTGGCGGGATTTGTTCTGCCCTACTCCTCAAAGTTTCTGATCGATGATGTAGTTGCCAAGCACCACATTGGAATGCTGCGCCCGCTGGTGACCGCAGTTTTGGCGGCGACACTGGTTCAAGGCGTGACTTCGTTTTCGCTGACCCAACTGCTCTCGAAGGCTGCCCAGCGGCTCATCGCCGAACTGCGCCAGCAGGTCCAGAGACACATCAGCCGCTTGCCCGTGGCTTTTTACGATGCGAACAAAACCGGAGCGCTGGTCTCTCGCATCATGAGCGACGTGGAAGGCGTACGCAACCTTCTCGGCACCGGCCTGGTCGACTTCGCCGGAGGCATCGTCGCGGCCGCGATAGCGCTGGTTCTATTGCTGCGCATCAGCACACCGCTCACGCTGATTGCGGTTGGTTCGCTGGCTGTGTTTTCCTTGACTCTCAATAAGGCGTTCGCGACGATTCGGCCAATCTTTCGGGAAAGAGGAAAAATCAACGCCGAAGTGACTGGCCGCTTAACCGAATCGCTCGGCGGAGTTCGCGTGATCAAGGGATATCACGCCGAAGAGCGCGAGGAAAAGGTTTTTGCCGGCGGCGTCATGCGCTTGCTCGATAACGTGATGCGCACGCTCACCGCAACCTCGCTGATGAGCCTTTCCGCCAGCGTGCTCTTGGGAATTGTGGGCGCGGCCACAATGTACGTTGGCGGCCGCCAGATGGTGGCTCACACGCTGACGGCGGGCAGTTATTTTTCCTTCAACTT
The DNA here is from genome assembly GCA_963766625.1 of uncultured Acidobacteriaceae bacterium. Classification (GTDB taxonomy): domain Bacteria; phylum Acidobacteriota; class Terriglobia; order Terriglobales; family Acidobacteriaceae; genus Sulfotelmatobacter. The sequence continues at coordinate 85,496 of CAVYBF010000004.1, forward strand.
TCTGTTGGTCTTTCTGGTCGCGCCGATTATGCAGGTCGTGCAGATCGGAACCCAACTCACCGAGGCTCTGGCTGGACTGGAGCGAACCCAGGAAATTCTACACGAGCGTCAGGAAGATCAGGATCCGAATCGCACGAAAACCCTCCCCGACATTGTCGGACGAATTGAGTTCGACAACGTCAGTTTCAGCTATGACGGCACTCACGAAGTCTTGCGCAACATTTCGTTTCTCGCTGAACCTGGCACTGTGACCGCTTTGGTTGGTTCCTCGGGATCGGGCAAATCCACCACGATCGGCCTGATCTCAGCTTTTTATGTGCCTAATCAGGGCCGCGTGCTGGTCGATGGAACCGACTTGAGCACAGTGCGCCTTGACTCCTATCGCACGCGCCTCGGAGTTGTGCTGCAGGAATCTTTCTTATTCGACGGCACCATTCGCGAAAATGTCGCGTTCTCCCGACCCGATGCGACCGAAGAAGAAATCCTGCGCGCCTGCCGGATCGCGCGCGTCGACGAGTTCGCGGAAGGGTTCGCCGAAAAATATGACACCGTTGTGGGAGAACGCGGCGTCAAGCTTTCCGGTGGCCAGCGGCAACGAATTTCGATCGCACGCGCGATTTTAGCCGAGCCGCGCATCCTCATTCTGGATGAGGCAACCTCGAGCCTCGACTCCGAATCCGAGCAAATGATCCAGCATGGACTTTCCTTTCTGATGCAGGGCCGCACTACATTTGTGATTGCGCACCGGCTTTCGACCATCCGCCGCGCCGACCAGATTCTGGTGATGGAGCAAGGACGAATCGTCGAGCGCGGCACGCACGCGCAGCTTTACGCCGCGCAGGGCCGCTACTACGATCTCTATACGCGTCAACATGGAGTGGAAGAGAATCTCTTTCTTGCCCCAGGCGAAGGCGACTCGGCGGAGATCAATGAAGATGGCGGCACTGATGGCGCGCGCAACAGCGATCTCAAGGCAGATGCCTTGGGCGTGCTCAAGGGCGAGGTCCGCTGATCGATGAGCATGTTTCAAACATCTGCTCCGCAGGCTGCTTCCGCGATTGCCGCGCCGGCGATTCGCGCCGAAAGTCTTTGCCGCCATTACCGGATGGGCGAGACGCTTATTCGCGCTGTCGATGGCGTAAGCCTCGAAGTGCCCGCCAGTGAATTCGTCGCGCTTCTCGGCAGCTCCGGGTCGGGAAAATCCTCCGTGCTCAATCTGATTGCCGGCCTCGATCGCCCCACCGCAGGCAGCGTGATTGTGCAGGGACGCAACCTCGCGCAGCTTTCCCGCGAAGAACTTGCCCACTATCGATTGCACACGGTGGGCATGGTTTTCCAGTCGTTCAATCTGATTCCCAGCATGACTGTCATCGAAAATGTTGAACTGCCGCTGCGCTTCGCCGAAGTCGATCGTGCGGAGCGCGATGGCATGGCTCGGGCGGCTCTGGCGCGTGTCGGGCTGCAATCGCGAATGAATCATCGGCCGAGCGAGCTTTCCGGCGGCGAGCAACAACGCGCAGCACTGGCTCGCGCGCTGATCAATCGTCCTCAGCTTCTTCTCGCGGATGAACCCACCGGCAATCTCGACAGCCGAACCGGAACCGAAATCATGAACATGGTTCGCGAGTTCAACCAGCAACTCGGCATGACCGTAGTGATGGTCACGCACGAGCGCGCCTTGGCCGAGCGTTACGCCGAGCGGCTGATCTTTCTTGCCGATGGCAAACTGGTGGGCGATGAATCGAACTCGGCTGCAGCTTCGGCAGAACCGCTCCCAGCCGGATCGGAGGGGTCTCGACCATGAAGCTTCCCGATCTCACTGAGCTCGCGCTGCGCAATCTACGCGAATCTTTCCTGCGAAATTCGCTGACTACGATCGGCATATCGGTGGGCGTGGCCTCGCTGGTTGCCATGCTCTCGCTCGGCATTGGGCTGCAGCAACTCGCATCGCGGCGGCTGATGAAATCCGGACTCTTCGACACCATCGTTGTCACCTCGCGCCGCGAACCGCGGAATTTTGGCCACGACGAGGAGCGCAACGGCCCCGCACCCGCCGATAGCCGCATTCTCGACGAACCGACGCGGGTTCAACTCGAACGCTTGCCGAATGTGGTTGAAGCCAATCCGGATATCCGCTTCGCGACCGAGTTGCGCTACGACGACAAACCGCACCTCACTACAGTTGCCGCGCTGCCCGAGAGCTCCCAATCGACCGACGCGTTCGAAAGCATTCAGGGACATTTCTTTTCGTCGCCGACCGCGCCAGAAGCCATTCTGCAGAAAAGTTTCGCCGAAGAGTTGCTAGGCCGCACTCGCAAGCCAGGGCTTGACGATACAAATGTTGCAGAACTGGCCGCCCCGCTTTTGGGCAAAGAATTAAACATGCGTTATGCTCAACGCGATGTTTCGCCGAACGCGCCATCGGCCGCGGCAAAGACGGCCTCAGGCAATAGCGATAGCGGGCTGCGTGGCGCCGATCCCGCAGCAGCCTCGTATTCGGTCGTCTCGCGTGAGCAGAAGCTGAAGATCGTCGGCGTGGTCGATCTCGACCCAGAAAGCATGCGCGGCCCAACTCGCGGCCGCGTATTCATTCCACTCAAGCTGGCAGAGAGTTTGCACGTGATGCAGCCCACGGATCTGCGGGAACTTTCCAGCTCAGCCAGCGAACAGCCGCTGTACTCGTCAGTCAGCGTCCGGGTAAAGGATCCCGCGCAGATCAGCGCCACGGAAGATGCGATCAAGAAGCTGGGATTCAACACATTTTCCATCCTCGATGCCACGCGCAGCCTGCAACAATTCTTTGCCATTCTGGATTTGTTTCTGGGAATTTTCGGCAGCCTCGCGCTTGCCGTCGCCTCCATCGGAATCGTGAATACGCTGGTGATGGCGATTCTCGAACGCCGCCGGGAAATCGGCATCATGAAAGCCATCGGCGCCAGCGATATCGACGTCAAAAAGCTTTTCTTTGCCGAGGCCGGCGCCATGGGCATTCTCGGCGGATTCGTCGGCGTCGCTCTCGGCTGGGCCATCGGCCACGTCATCAACCTGGGTACCAACATCTATCTCAAGCGCCAGTCTTTGCCGCCCGAGCATTTCTGGTCAGTGCCGTGGTGGCTGGTAGGCGCGGCCATTGTGTTTTCTTTCGTCGTCAGCCTGGTTGCCGGCCTATACCCTGCGGCGCGCGCGGCCCGACTCGATCCCGTACAGGCCCTGCGCTACGAATAAATTCGAAAAAGTGAACCAAAAAATGGATCGTTGCTTTCCGCTTTTTTTTCTCAGCTCGGTTTTTGCCATGGTGTGCCTGCCGCTGCACGCTCAAAGCCGAATCGATTGCAGCGCCATCGATAGCCGGATTCTGAAATCTGAGGTTCATTACTGCGTCTACCTTCCGGCAAGTTATGGCGCATCCGAGAGCAAGCATCCTGTGCAAACCTATCCCGTTCTTTATTTCCTGCACGGTCTGGGCGATAACGAGCGCACACTATTCAACAGTGGCGGATTTACGCTGCTTGACGATCTTCATCGTCAGCATCAAATCGGAGAATTTCTCATCGCGGCGCCAGAGGGCGGACGCACCTTCTATACAAATTCAGCCGGCGGGAAAGTTCTCTACAGCAATTTTTTTCTGCAGGAATTCCTGCCGTTCATCGAGTCGCATTATCGCATCCGAAAAGGCCGCGAACATCGTGCCATCAGCGGCATCTCCATGGGAGGCTACGGCGCGTTGCGCTTCGCTTTCGCTTACCCGCAACTGTTTTCGGCCGTGAGCGCGCAAAGTGCGGCGCTCATCACCGAATCTCCGCAGGAACTTGATCTTGCCATGCAATCTGGCTATCCACTCACGAACTTGATCGCAACCGTGTTCGGAGATCCAATCAATGAGCAGCATTGGCATCACAACGACCCGTTCGTTCTGGCCGAGAAAAATCGCGCAGCCCTGCGGCGAATGGCCATTTATTTCAATTGTGGCAAGAATGACAATTACGGCTTTGAAAAAGGCGCGGCTGCGCTAAACGCTCAGCTCAATCGAGAAGACGTCAAACACGAATATCATCTGTACCCCGGCGACCACAGCTACGGCTATTTCATGGCGCACTTCCCCGAAGTTATGGAATTCCACTCGCGCGCCTTCGGATTGAAGTGAATCTCCGGTCGCGTATGCCGTGTTGTAAACTAGCGGAGTAGTAAGGGCTCATCCTTCGCGCGGAGGGATGTGTGAGTGGTTGAAACAGTCGGTCTTGAAAACCGATGTACGGGAAACCGTACCGGGGGTTCGAATCCCTCTCCCTCCGCCAGCCTCTGTTTCGGGTTCCTTCGCTGAGACTCAGATTTCGGCTTCGGGCTCATCCCTTCGCTCTGCTCAGGGTCAGGCCCTTAAAGCACCTTGGCGGCATTCCCCGCCTAGGCGATTTCATACACCGCGAGAATCATGATCCTGCCACCGAGGAATCAAGCCGCATCTTTGGGCGGATTTGGCTGCAATCAATCGCCTGGCTCGCTATCCGGAAAACCTCATTTAGCTCTGGACAAAACGAAATAAAACGATATAAAGAGAAACATGTCGAAAGTTCGCTTTAAGTGCTGGCGGCGAGTGTACGGCGAACTTGCATGGAACCGGGGGTGACGACTTCGATGCAGCGCAGAGACTTCCTGAAAAGCAGTGTTGCACTGGCAGTAGCTGCTGAACTTGCAACTGGCAAGGCTCACGGGTTCGTTCCCGCGCACAATTGGGACAAATACGATTTTGGCTCCGGTCCTCCGGTGGCCGACCGCCTCAATCAGGGGCCTTTCCCAGAATATCCACCGGAAGCTCTTATCCCGACCGACGATGTGGTCATGACCACGACTCCTTCTGAAGAAGTCGTGCCGAATTATGGGAAGGGACTGATCACATACATCACGGCGGACAGCGGCACAGAGGAAATTAAATCGGACAACATTCCCCAGGCCATCGAGGACCTGGCTCGATTTCCCCTGGGGCAACAGCTTTACATACGACCGACCTGGCGGGAAGTGCAACCACGACCGGGACGCCTCGAGTTGCCCGATTACGTGAAGCTTGTCTTCGATGTTGCGAAGAAAAACAATAAACGGGTTGGATTTCGCATTCAGATGAGCGCTCCCGACTATCACCGCCAGCCAGCGCTGCCCGATTTTGTTCTCGACAAAGTGCCAACCGTTGAACTGGTGCCCGACGAAAAGGAAAAGGAGGCGGCTGCGCGATTTATGGAAAATCCATTTTCGCGTTATCAGCCCCGTTTTGATCATCCTTTCTTTCAGCAGGCGTTCGGTGAACTGGTCGGCCTTTTGGCCGCAGAATTTAATGGCAATCCTGCTATCGAGTTCATCGACACTTTTCTGTATGGGTTCTGGGGCGAGGGGCACACGTGGCCCTTCGTCAATACTCCTTTCCCCGATTACCAGACAGCGGAGAGGACCTGGGTCAAAATGATGGACGTGCAGCTGGAGCACTTCACAAAGACCCCATTAATGACCAATACCCAACCCGACTACAGTCGCGTCGGCAATTCCGAAGTTCTTGATCTGACGGTTCGCAGTTACAACTGGATTCGGAGCGACACGATCTTCATTGAGAACGAGCAGATCGAAACCCTTAGCAATCGTCCGCCATGGATTGCCGCGGCGCTTGAACAGGGGATTCCGGCGAAGAGTCCAGACGCGTTCCCTTCGGAGGAAGGCGTATCGCCGGCAGAAAACATGATCGCTCACGTGATCGACGTGGGGGCAAACTATTGGTCGCTTTGGAACTTTCACGCGATCAGCGCTAAAAATCTGCTGAGCTACTATCAGGCATTTCCCAAATCGTTCGACCAGATCAATCGGCGAATCGGCTATCGCGTCAGGCCGTCGATGATCTGGAGCTACGAAGACAGCGGTTATCTCGGACTTATCATCGCCTTCGCCAACGATGGCATCGCGGGTGTTCCGGGTGTGCTGCGAGTGACCGTAGAGAGCGAAGACGGCAAGGTTCTGAAGAGCGGATGCCTGGATGCGGGCTATCCGCTCCCCGGAAAACTCCGGCAGGCGCAATTTGTGCTGCCACAAGGAACAAAATTTGCTGGACTAAAGCTTAGAGCGGAGATCGAGGTCAAAGGTATGCGTTATCCGGTGCAGTGGGCGTGTCGCCAGAAGCGGAACGAAGATGGTTCACTCACTTTGCGACCTAACCTCCATCACGGATTCTAGGCTGTGCGCGAATCAGGCAGTTGTAGGGATGGCGGAGTCCGAGAAAGTACGAAATAGCTTTTAAAAGTAAATGGGATATTTTCCTGGCGGGTGATAAGCGTGAAATTCCTACTTTTCTTTACGTTATTGTTATGCGTCTCCAGAGCCTTCGGCCAGTCCAACGCCTCTTTTTACGTGACGACGACGGGGAACGACTCGAATCCCGGCACCGAAACTTCACCCTGGCGCACGATTCAACATGCCGCCGACACCGCGCGTGCGGGTAGTACCGTCAACGTGCGAGTTGGAATCTACGAAGAGCTGGTGAGCATCCATGCATCCGGCAACGCGAGTGATGGATACATTACTTTCAGGAGCTATCCGGGCGAGACGGCGACCCTGGATGCAGGGCACTTCACGCCGACGGCCCGAAGTGGGATTCTCACCATTCACAACCAGAGCTACGTGAGAATCGAAGGGTTTGAGATTCGCAACTTCCACACTGCTGAACATCGATTCGCGCCGCTGGGCATAGACATTAGCGGAGCTGGCTCCCACATCGAACTTTTGAGGAATAACGTCCATCACATTGAACAGACGTTTCCGGGCCGCGATCGTCCGGGAAGCGGCGGCAATGGATTTGGCATTGCTGTGTACGGCACGAATGCCAAGAGTCCGATCACGGACCTGATCATTGACGGCAATGAGGTGCATCATCTCAAGACAGGTTCGAGCGAGTCGCTGGTGGTGAACGGGAATGTCACAAACTTCCGCATCACGCACAACATCGTCCATGACAACAACAACATCGGAATCGATGTCATCGGTTTTGAGCGCACGGCGCCAGACCCTGCAGTCGACCAGGCGCGGGACGGAGTGGTAAGCGGCAATCTGGTTTACAACATCACATCGCGCGGCAATCCTGCATACCAGAACGAAGAGAATTCTGACGGCATTTACGTGGACGGCGGCACCAGAATCCTGATCGAAAGGAACGTGATGCACGACGTCGACTTCGGGATCGAACTGGCCAGTGAGCACCGGGATCGCGCGACCAGTTACATCGTTGCCCGGAATAACCTGATTTATCACAGCCACACCGCGGGGGTTTCCATTGGAGGCTATGCCCCGGAGCGAGGACATACCGAGCACTGCACCGTGGTCAACAACACTCTCTACGAAAACGATACGTCGGCGACCGGCTCAGGAGAGTTCCAGATGCAGTGGAACATGGCGGACGATGTTTTCGAGAACAACATCGTATACGCCGGACCGCGCTGCCTTTTTTCGCTGATCAGATCTCAGGTGGATAAAAGCAAGCCGCCGGTAACTATTGATCACAACCTTTATTACTGTGCTTCTGGGCCGCAGGCGAGTAAGTGGGCGGGCGTATCCGCTACCGTAACGGGATTCGATCAATATATTGAGGCCACGGGGAATGATCGTCACTCCCATTTCGCAGACCCAGATTTTGTCGATCCCGCGAAGGATGACTTTCATCTACGAGCGGATTCCCCTGCAATCGCCGCGGGCACAATTGAGGGAGTACCGATAGGAGAACTAGATCTTGAAGGCTCACCGCGAGTCAAAGCCGGAAAGCTAGACATCGGCTGCTACCAGAGGCGCTGATGCGGCGTTGCATTTAATCTGATGCGCCTAATCCGCTTGCACCTAATCCCTCACCCCATCCATAAAGGCCCGCAACTTGCGCGAGCGCGAGGGATGCCTTAACTTTCGCAGCGCCTTGGCCTCAATCTGGCGGATGCGTTCGCGGGTTACGGCAAAGCTCTGGCCGACTTCTTCAAGAGTGTGCTCGCTCCCGTCTTCCAGGCCGAAGCGCATCTTGATGACTTTTTCTTCACGCGGGGTCAGCGTGCGCAAGACCTGTCCCGTCTGATCTTTGAGGTTGACGTTGATCACAGCCTCTGCCGGCGAAACCACAGCGCGGTCTTCGATGAAGTCGCCGAGGTGCGAATCTTCTTCTTCGCCGATGGGGGTTTCCAGCGAAATCGGCTCCTGCGCGATCTTCAGGACTTTGCGAACTTTCGCGACCGGAATATCCATTCTCTTGGCAATTTCTTCCGACGTGGGTTCGCGGCCGAGTTCCTGCACAAGCTGGCGAGAGGTGCGGATCAGCTTGTTGATGGTCTCGATCATGTGCACGGGGATGCGAATCGTACGCGCCTGATCAGCGATGGCGCGAGTAATCGCCTGCCGAATCCACCATGTGGCGTAAGTCGAAAATTTGTAACCGCGGCGGTATTCGAATTTGTCGACGGCCTTCATCAGTCCGATGTTGCCTTCCTGGATCAGGTCGAGAAATTGCAGGCCGCGGTTGGTGTACTTTTTCGCGATGGAAACAACCAGGCGCAGGTTGGCTTCGATGAGCTCGCGCTTGGCCTGCTCGGCGTCCATGTCTCCCTGGATGATTTCGCGCTGGGTGCGCTTGATCTCCTGAAACAAGAGGCCGGCTTCTTGTTCGAGCTTTTCAATTTCGCTGCGCACCGCGCGAGCCTGGCGCTTGTATTCTTTTTTTACGTCTTCGCTGCGCGTGGCGTCGGCTTTGCGCTCGAGGTTCTGCGCCTGGCGGTCGAGCGAACGCATGGCGTCGACGGTTTTGTTGACGCGATCAATGAGGCGCTTGCGCTCAGCGTTGGTGAATCCGAGATTGCGCACGGCCAGCGATACGCGAACGATGGCCCGCGCCAGATTTTTGCGGGAACGGCGATGATCCTTCGGCCGCTTTTTTTGCGACATCTCGACGTACTTTTCCTGCAGGACGCCGACTTTCTTGTACAGCTTGGCCATGTCGTCGATCTTGCCGGTAAATTCGTTTAGGCGGTTCTGGACGATATCGTCAGTGATTTCTTCTTCGTCGAAGGTGACGACTTCTTTAATCGAGCGCACACCTTTTTTGAGATCCTCGCCCATGGCGAGCAGATCGTGAATCACGATGGGCGAGCGGGAAAGAGCTTTTAGGACGCGCACCTGGCCGCGCTCGATGCGCTTGGCGATTTCCACTTCGCCTTCGCGGGTGAGCAGGGGAACGGTTCCCATCTCGCGCAGATACATGCGGACGGGGTCGTTGGTTTTCTCCATCGCGCCGGGAGTGAGGTCGAGTTCGACATCTTCTCCCTCTTCGATGTCTTCGAATTTTTTGTCGAGCGCCGCGGAAGGCAGTTTGGGGCCTTCAAGCACGTCGATGCCTTGCGTACCGATGGTGGTGAGCAGGTCGTCGAGATCCTCGGGACTGTGCACATCGTGCGGGATCAGTTCGTTTGCCTGATCGTAGGTAAGGTATCCCTTCTCTTTGCCTGCATCGACCAACTTTTTAATGTCATCGAACTTGTCTTCAAGAGCCAAAAGATGTGTTCCTCAAATTCGTTAATTCGCTCGGCGAGAGCGTGTAGTTCACTTTTAAGGTGGGAATCTGGGGCAGCGCGGAGTTGTGCACCTAGCACAAACTTACAGAGTTTAGCATATAAGTGCCGCGCGGTCTATTACTTGCCTCGCCAGAAGCCACCCAAACGCCGTTAAAGCTAACTTCGCTAAATACTTAGATGGTGCGGAAGGGCGTTTTGTTTCAAGCACTTTTGGGGATTTTTCTTGATGTGACGGCTTCCCTTCACTCCATTTCTACGCTCCGAGATCCTCCTAATCGGCGCAGTAAGCTCCCCGACCCTCGGGGCTAAAAGCCCACGTGTTCATTGGCGCTTTGCGGCACGGCTGAAGCCGTGCCCTTGCAAACCAATTCGTGAGATGACTCCCAAATCGCTAAATCCGCTCGCCCCTCAACCCGTTCTTTTCAATTCGGCTTCGCTGAGATTGGGATCGCGCAGAGCTCGGCTGAGGCGCTCGACCTGCAGCAGAAGCTCTCGCATACGAGACTTATCGTCCGTGACGCCGGGCTGCTTCAGTTGGCGCTGGGTTTCTTCGAGGTGACGGCGCAGGTGGATGCGGCGAAGCGCGCGCACCGCGCCTTCCAGGCGCTCGGCGCTGAGTTCTTCGTCTCCTTCCTTGAGCAGAATCGAGGCCAGCATGCGGCGCTCGCTTTCGGAGCGGGGCACGTCCATTACATCGACAATTTCGGCACCGGCGTTCAGTAGGGCATCGGCGAGCGACTCGGTTGCCAGGCCGCGATGCAGACCCTCGGTTTGCAGGATGTATTGCGCCTGGCGGGCAGGATCGAACTCCTCTTCCGCGCCATCACGTGCGGAGAGATGCTCGGCTGCAGGCTGCATTTGCCGTGATGATGCCAGGGCGCGAATGAGAATTTTTTCGGCATCGGTGGCTTGCGGCTCGGTTGGCGTTTTCACTGTCGCGGCTGAGCGTTCTGCGGCCACGTGGCGCAACTCTTGACGGAGGATTGCGGAATCGATGCCGAGTTTCTGACCAATCTCCTGCGCGAGTTCGTCTCGGGCGATGCGATTGGGGATGCGCTGAATGTGCGGCAGAAGATAATTCACCGCCTTGACCTTGCTATCGGGGGTGCGGGCGGGGAAAAGCGATCGCGCGCGATCGATGAGATAGTCGAAATATTTTTGCGAGCCGCGCAGGGCTCCGCCGTAAGCATCCTTGCCTTTGCGGCGGATGTACAGATCGGGATCGAAACCCGGATCGAGCGTGAGCACGCGGATTTGAAATTCTTCCTGCACCAGCAGGCCGAGGGTGCGCTCGGTGGCTTTGGCTCCGGCGGTATCGGGATCGAAGTTCACGACCACGTTCTTGCTGAAGCGGGCCAGGAGCCTCGCTTGCAGCTCGGTGAACGCGGTGCCGGAACTGGCAATTACGTTGTGAAAGCCCGCGGCGTACACGGAGATGCAATCCATTTGGCCTTCGACGAGGATTGCGTAATCGAGCTTGCGGATGGCTTCCTTCGCGTGGTCGAGATTGAACAGAACTTTGCTTTTCGAGTAGATCGGGGTTTCGGGAGAGTTCAAATATTTGGGGCCGGCTTTTTCGTCGGTTGAGAGAGTGCGTCCGGTGAAAGCGATGATTTTGCCGGCGTCGTTGGTGATTGGGAAGGTTACGCGGTTGCGGAATTTGGAGTACATGACTACGAGCTTCGAGCTGTGAGCTTCGAGCTTCGAGCCATCCACGCTTTTGTCATGATCGCTCGTAGCACGTGGCTCGTAGCTCGCGGCTTCTTTCCAAGAGAACAGGCCGCTCTCGCGCAGGACTTCTTCGCTGAATTCATTGGCGAGACGATCGCGCAGTAGAAAACCCGAATCCGGGGCGTAGCCGATGCGAAATTCCGTAATCGTTTTTTCATCGAGCCCGCGGGCGGCGAGATATTCGCGGGCGCGGGCGCCTTCGGGGCGCTTGAGGCATTCCTGAAAGAATGCGGCGGCGCGCTCCTGGGCGTCGAGCAGCTGGGCGCGCAGTTTTGCGTCGCTGGCTTCTGCCGGATTCGAGTAGCTGATTTTTGGCAGTGGGATGCCGAGCTTTTGCGCGACCACGCGCACGGCTTCGGGAAAAGTGATGTTCTCGATTTTCTGCACGAAGCTGAAAACGTCTCCCGAAACGCCGCAGCCGAAGCAATGATAGAACTGGCGCGTCGCGTGCACAGAAAACGACGGCGTCTTTTCGCCGTGAAACGGGCAGAGGCCGGAGTAGTTCTGCGCCCCAGCTTTTTTCAGCTTGACGTAGTCGCCCACGATGCGGACGATATCCGCCTGCTGCTTGACCGTGTATGCAAAATCGCCGGGGTTGGCCATGGAGGAAAGTTACACTGCTCCGAGGGAATTGTGAGGCATGGGAGAGCTGATTGGAATACACCCCAGTTGGATTGCTGTGGAGAAGTTGTGGGAAAAAGGAATTAGGGGTTGAGAGGGATTGGAAAACTGCGGAGTAAGTTATTGGGATCGGGTACACCACGAGGGCCAGCTGCAACACGAATTTTCAGGAGGTTCGAAGCTACTTCGAACGGGCTAGGGGCGCAACAGGTCATTGTTCCATCGCCGCCCCAGTGGAAAACCCGCCGGCTGGTTAGGTAGATTTCATATTCGCCCGGAGGCAGTTTCAGGGGACTCCATGTTCGGGGAGTAAACGGCTCATCATCAAGGCCGATGAGGCGGGAGTCGCAGCAAGCTATTCCCATCATATAGTTACGGGACCTCGTTTCCCCGTTCGAGATGTGAAATACATCGGATGCCGCCGATACACTCATCCCGTCTGCCGCATCCGCCTTGTACATATGCGGCGCCACGCTGGAAAAGTGCACGACCACAGGAATGGCCTCGTTTTCACGGTATTCATGGCGATGGTCTGAGGTCTCAATTTCGACCATGAGACATCGCGGGTTGCCCGCTTCCGCGCGGGCGTGTTCCCGCTCAAATTCTGTTTTTGGACGGGTTAGAAGTGAAAATCCCAGGAGCGCAGAGACTGCCAGAACAACCACACCGGTTGCCACAAGGGCGACCCGACGCTTGTTCGGTCCGAGAGTCTCCACAGGCCCTATTCGACGCCTGTGCCCGGCAAAATACTAGTGTCGCCGGTAATGGATCGAAACATTGCAACGGTAGGGATGTTCCGACTGCGGTCAACATGACAGGGGCTCAGGATACGCTCACCTAAGGTGTACCTACACTCGCAACTCCACGACCGTCGCGCCACCGCCACCCTCGTTCTGCGGAGGCTCGGCAACTGATTCAACATGCGGGTGCTGCTGCAAGGCCTGGCGCAGGGCTTTGCGGAGTATGCCCATGCCGCTGCCGTGGACTATGCGGACGCGAGGCAATCCGGCGAGGAAGGCGCGGTCGACGAACTTTTCGACTTCGCGCGTGGCATCGTCGACGTTGTAGCCGATCACATTGATTTCTGAGAGTGCGTTTTCGGATTCGTTCTCAAGCTGCACCGAGACGCCTCGGGCTCTGGCGGCTTTCACGGGAGAATCAGATGGGCGGGCTGGCGCAAACGCGTTACTGAGCACTTCGGCGATATCGTCGCGCGCAATTTTCATTTTCATCGGCCCGATTAGCGCTTCGAAGTGATCGTCGTCGAGTTGACGCGAAATTTTCGCATGGCGTCCGGTCGATTTCAGCTTAACCGTGTCTCCTTCGGAAACTTGCTTCACGGTTTGCGGGGCTGCGTTGGGATCGTTCCGATCGGCACCGCTGGCATGGGCGACCACAGTGGAATCGAATTGTTCGCGAAATTCGCGGCGGAGCTTGGCAATGCGGCGCTCTGCATCTTTAGAAACTTTTTGCGCGGCGGCGCGCTCCTGGATTGCATTGACCGCTTCGCGAGCGTGGTATTCGAAATCGCGAAGAACGCTTTCCATTTTTTTTTCGAGTTCGCGGATTGTGGCTTGCTGGGCAATTTTTCCTTCAGCGGCCATGCGCGTTTTTTCACGCTCAAGCTCCTGTTGCCCATTGCGGAGGCGAAGCCGCTCGTTTTCTGCATTGCGCAGTTGGGCATGAAGTTTGTCGAGGAATTCGCCGACATCACGGGCTTGCGTGCCAAGACGTGAACGAGCTGCCTCGATTACGGCGGGATTGAGGCCGAGGCGCTGCGCGATGTTGATTCCTGCGGATGCTCCGGGAACACCGATCTTCAATTCGTAGGTGGGCTGAAGAGTGGTTTCGTCGAAGCCGACTGAAGCGTTGACTACTCCGGGAGTGTTTGCGCCGTAGACCTTGAGGGAGGTGTGATGGGTCGAGATAACGGTCATACAACGGATGCGGCCAAAGTGCGCGGCGATGGCTACGGCCAGAGCGGCGCCTTCTTCGGGATCGGTGGCTGAGCCGAGTTCGTCGAGCAAGACGAGGGAGTGCGGGGTCGCAGTGCGGGAGATGAAATCGATGTTCGTGACGTGGGCGGAGAATGTCGAGAGATTCTGCTCGATGGACTGGTAGTCGCCGATGTCGGCTAGAACAGCATCGAAGACCGGCAGTTCGGCGCGATCGGCGGGAACGGGAAGGCCGGATTGCGCCATTAGCGCCAGCAGGCCAATGGTTTTCAACGTGACGGTTTTGCCGCCGGTGTTCGGGCCGGTGATTATCAGCTGGCGGCGGTCGCCTTCTAGCTCGACGGTTATGGGGACGACTTTTAGGCCTTTGGATTTCAGGTTGCGTTCCAGGAGGGGGTGGCGGGCGTTGTGCAGGATTAGGCTCGCTTGGCTCGCTGGACGGGCGGGGCAGCCGTCACTACATGTGTCTGGTTGGTTCTCGGCCAGGTGGGCGGCTACGCAGTTGTAGTCTTCGGCGAAGCGGGCTTTGGCGAATTGCAGCTCCAGTTCGGCCAGGGTCCCGGTTGCGGCGAGGATGGCATCGGCGTTTTCGCCTATGCGGCTGGTCATTTCGAGCAGGATGCGATGGATCTCGGCTAGCTCTTCGTCGAGCAGGCGCACGAGTTCGTTGTTCTGTTCAATGGTTTCGAGCGGCTCGACGAAAACGGTTTGTCCGCTGGAGCTTGCGCCGTGAACGACGCCTTGTACGCGGCGCTTTTGCTCAATTTTTACCGGTATAACGAAACGCTCGCCGCGGATGGTGATCAACTCTTCCTGGACGGCGCCGCCTTCCGCGAGGCGGCGCAGATATCCTTGCAGCGATTGTTGAATCTCACGGCGCTGCTTTTCGATGTCGCGGCGAATGCGGGCGAGGTCGGGTGAGGCGTGATCCTGGAGAGTTCCATCGGGCTCGATCTTGTTGCGAAAAAAACGCAGGAACGTGGTGAATTCTGCAATGGACTCCGAGAGAGCGCGGGCGCGCTGAAATTCCGTGCGCATGGCGGCGGGCGGATGAAATGCAATCTCGCGCCACTCGGCGGCGCGATCGATTACGAGTAGAACATCGCGAATCTCGGCGGTCTCGAGTGCGGCTCCGGCGATGCGGGATTTCGCAACCGATTTCGTAATCTCGATAAGACCGGCAAATTCGAAACGGCCGCCCACACGGCGGAACTCTCGGATTTCTCCAGTTAATTCCTGCTGCTCTCGAATCCAGGAACAGTCGGTGGAGGGAGTGAGCGCCGCGACCTTCGATTGACCGAGCGGTGAAGACGCGAATCCGCGCAGAAGTTCACGCAGGGGTTCGAACTCCAGCGCGCGCGCGGAGTTGTGGAGGAGGGGGTGAGACATCGGCATTTATGTTACAGGAATGGCGTGCGGTTAAGGGTTTGCTCGATGGCGACAGAGGCAACAGCTCTTGACCCGCCAAGTTCGCGGAGGAATCCAGGTTCACAAAATCAGGACAATCGTTAGAATCTCACAATTGAAGCGACGAGCAGGATTCACGGGAGCTTATCCCAAAGGCGTTCCAGCATATTTTTATGATGGGTGAAATGCTGCGTTTAGTCTCCACCCGCTCCGGCCACTTGCGCCACTGATTCTGCGGCCACGGGCAGGCGGAGCACGAAAAGGGCTCCGCCTTCAGGCTTGTTGTGACACCAGATTTGTCCCTGGTGATCCTGAACGACGCCATACACGGCGCTCAGACCCAGTCCAGTGCCTTTGCCGATGGGCTTGGTGGTGTAGAAAGGATCAAAAACACGATGCGGTTCTTTTATGCCCGGCCCGCTGTCGGAAAACTGCAGCATGATTTGATCTTTCTCACGCTGCGCGGTAACGCGGAGGGTGCCACCACCGGCGTCTTCCAGCGCATCGAGAGCATTTTCGACAATATGCACGAAGGCTTGAAATAACTGATGGCCGTCTCCCCACACTTGCGGGAGATGCATGTCGATCGTGGTTTCGATGTGAATGTTCGCTTCGTGAAGCTGAAGGTCGCGCATCTGCACGCTGCGCTGAAGCAGCACGGAGACGTCCACCATTTGTTTTGCGGCGGAGCCTTGTTGCGCAAAGCTCAACAGATTGGCAATCAGATCGCGGGTGCGCTGGGAGTGGCTAACAATTTTGCGGACTAATGCATCCTGCTCGGGGGCGAGGCGCTGATGCGACCAGAGTTTTTCGGAGTAGTCCATGATCGCGGTAAGGGGCTGATCGATTTCGTGCGCGGCGCCGGCCACCAACTGGCCCAGAGAAGCCAGTTTTTCCCGCTGCACGAGATGGGACTGCAAGCGTTGCTCATTTTCGAAGCTGCTCCGGGATTGGTTCAGCAAGCGGATAAGAGCGCGATCCTGCAGGTACTGGCGGACGAAGAGAAAGACGCCAAGTGCGAGCATCGCAGTTAATACCGCAAAAAGGCGAAAGATGCGGCTGCGAACCGGCGATCGATCCAATAAGAAAGTCCACAATCCGAGCACCGGCAAAGAGAGGATGGCCAGGGTTGCCATGCGCAAGACTACGGCGCCCCACCTGTCATTGTCTTGAACCGGCGCGGGTTCGGGATGCCATTGAGGTGAATTCAGAGCAGTGGCGCCCAGCCAGCAGATGGTACCGATCAGGGGAACATCGTAGAGGCTTCCGGAATAGTACCGTCCGGTGCTCATGGCCAGGCTGAGACCTTGTGAGTCCAGCGCGTACAGTGTGCTGGCGGCCATCAGATTCAGATAGACCAATCTCCATCCCGCAGTAGCGCCCCGGGCGGCAATTCCCAACACCACGACAAAGACGCCGGTTTCCGCCAAATACAGGGCGGCTGAATTTCTCTCGTATAAGGCGGGGTCGAGCGATACATATTGCGGAGGAAAAACAATAAATGCGTAAAGAAATACCCACCAGAGCAGAAGCAGAAGAAACTCGAGCGTGCCGCCGCGGAACCTTGGTTCCCGCTCGCAGCGATGCGGGCGCAATCCTACTGCCGCGATCATGGGAACAAAGTGGAGAAAGAGAACGACATTCATGAACCACTGTCGAGGCACGGGTGCGTGGCGGATCACCTCGTAATAGTTCCAGGCTCCGGCATCGCACGCCCAAAGAAAGAATCCGGCACTCATCAGGAGCCAAAAGCGGCGGTTAATGCCCTGTTCTGCCCAGGCGGTGGCGAGCATGGCGACGCTCGCGACCAACATGAGCAGAAGATATCCAACGTCGAAAACAGCGGCAAGCGCCGGGCCGCGCGGGAACGCGAGCGACACCAGGGCGAACGCCAGGGTGATTCCGCCGGCGAGCACAAACCAGCGATACCGTTGGAACAGACTCATCCGCTCCCATTGTAGGGAGGACAAAGGGAATTCCTAGATTGCTTTCGGAGGACCCCAGATTACTTTCGTCACACATTGCTGTGATTTACAACACGAGACGGAGCGATCTGAGTCCTCGGCAGCCTGTTAGAATCAAAGGTTCCGAGGCAAGCAATCCTTCGCCAGGTGGTCTTTATGGCCTTTCCGGTTACCCGTCTTCGCCGCCTTCGCCGCACCGAACAGCTTCGCAATATGGTTCGCGAGACACGCCTCACACCGGAGGCGTTTGTTTATCCGATGTTTGTTTGTCCGGGAGAAGGGGTGCGGAAGGAAGTTGGCTCGATGCCGGGCGTGTTTAATTTGTCAGTGGATGAGGCGGTGAAAGATGCGGAGGGAGTTCGTTCGCTGGGAGTGACGGCGGTGATCTTGTTTGGGCTTCCGGAAACGAAGGACGAAGTTGCGACCGGAGCCTGGGCGGACAATGGCATTGTGCAGCAGGCTGCGCGGGCGATGAAGCGCGAAGTGCCGGAGTTGATTCTGATGGGAGATGTCTGCCTTTGCGAATACATGTCGCATGGCCATTGCGGGATTGTGCGGAAGACGCCCGCACCGCAATCCCTGGGTGCGGCAGTGATGCGGGTGATGACGCCGGCGAATGCGAAAAACGGGAAAGAAAAGAAGAAAGGAATCGGCAAAGCGGCGTCGATGCCGGCAGGAGCGCAGGCGCAATTTGAAATTGAAAACGACAGCAGCCTGGAATTGCTGGCGCGAACCTCAGTTTCGCTGGCCCGCGCTGGTATCGACATTATTGCGCCATCCGACATGATGGATGGGCGGGTGGCGGCGATCCGGCGGGCGCTGGATGATGCAAGCCTGATCAATACGCCGATACTTTCCTATGCGGCGAAGTTTGCATCGGGGTTCTACGGACCATTTCGCGAAGCGGCCGATTCGGCTCCGCAATTTGGCGACCGGCGCTCTTATCAGATGGACGGCGCAAACCTGCGCGAAGCCATGCGCGAAATCGAACTCGATATTGAGGAAGGCGCCGACATGATCATGGTGAAGCCGGCGATGCCGTATCTGGACGTGATCGCGGCTGCGCGCGATCGTTTTGATTTGCCGCTGGCCGCGTATCAAGTCTCGGGCGAATACGCGATGATCGAAGCAGCGGCGCGCAATGGCTGGATTGAACGAGACCGGGTCATGATGGAGTCGTTGCTCAGCATCCGACGCGCCGGAGCCAGTATGATCCTCACGTACTTTGCGAAGGACGCTGCGAAGCTCCTGGCATAACAGCATGTTATCCGCGTCTTAGTTTTAGTTTTGCTTCTCAGGTAATCCCTCTTCTCAGGTAATCCCTCTAGTGACACACCTAGACGACCCCACCTATCGTTGCAGCAACTGAAACGTAAGTAGTCCCATCCAAATTGCTGCTATCAGAAAATCCAGCTCAAAGGATCTTCCCGGGTATGAGTGCCGCTTCGTCTAGGCGTTATCTTTGTTGTTGTTATTCTGCGTTTGCATTAACCCTGAGCCTCGTGGGATGCACAGGAATGAAGTCGACGAGCAACCCCCCGCCGACTGCGGCTGCGCCTCCCGTCAGCATTGCTTTAAATCAGTCGTCGGTGAGCGTCGCGGAGGGTGCGACCACGCAGTTCACAGCGACCGTGAAGGGCTCAACAAATACAGCGGTGACATGGTCTGTTGATGGCGTGAGTGGAGGCAGTGCTGCGGCTGGAACCATCAACGCTTCTGGCTTATATACCGCGCCAACTCAGGCGGGATCGCACACGGTCACGGCAACGAGCGTGGCGCAGACGTCAAGCAGTGCGAAAGCTTCGGTTACCGTAGTGACCGGGGTTGCAGTTTCTCCAAGTTCGGCGACGGTGGAAGCAGGCCAGATACAACAGTTCAGCGCGAAACTTACGCTTTCATCAAGCACTGCGGTGAGCTGGTCCGTGGATGGAATTCCCGGAGGGAACAGCAGCGTGGGAACGATCAGCTCAAGCGGCTTATACACCGCGCCCTCGTCGCCGGGAAGTTATACGGTTACGGCTGCGAGCAGTGCAGACACATCGAGCAACGCAAGCGCGGCGGTTACAGTGTTCACATTTGGCGTGTCGCCGCAAGTGGCGACGATCGCGCCCTCGAACACGCAGCAATTCACCAGCAACATTCAGGGAATCAGCAACACTGCGGTGAGCTGGTCAGTGGATGGGGTCGCGGGAGGCAACGCATCGACTGGCACGATCAGCTCGAGCGGCTTGTATACAGCTCCATCAGGAACGGGATCGCATACAGTCACGGCCAGCCCAGCCGCTGACACTTCCGCGACGGCAACTGCACAATTGACTGTGGTGAACGTAAGCCAGGCTGCGGTTCTTACTTATCATAACGATGACGCGCGCGATGGAGCGTATCTGGAGGAAGTGACGCTGACACCCTCTAATGTTAACTCCAGCCAGTTCGGGAAATTGGTTTCTTATCCGGTGGATGGACAAATTTACTCGCAGCCGTTGTACATGTCACAGCTCAGCATTAACAACGTTACTCACGATGTGGTGTTTGTCGAAACGCAGAATAACAGCATTTATGCCTTCGATGCGGATGCGACTGCGGCAAACCCAACAACTTTTTGGCAGGTGAACCTGGGAGCGCCAGTGGGCGCGTACGACACGGCCGGGCCGTATCCGAATGTGGGAATTCTGTCGACGCCAGTAATCGATGCCACTACCAACACGATGTATCTGGTAGCGGAGGTCTCGGGGAAAAGCTCAAGATTTTATCTGCACGCGCTGAATGTGGCGACTGGCGCCGATCAACCTGGCAGTCCGGTCGGCATCAGCGGCGATTTTTCCGGCGACTATCTTGAAAACGGATGTTACCAGCGGATGGGACTGGCGCTGAATCCGACTACGAATTGGATTTACATTGCATTTGGCAGTTGTACCCATGGCTGGGTTTTCGCGTATGACAAAAGCTCGCTGGCGCAAAAGGCGGTGTTCGATGATACGAACGGGGCCGAGGGTGGCGGGCTTTGGGCGGGCGGCGGGGCTCCGGCGATTGACGACACCAACGGAAATGTTTATGTGATGAGCGGCACCGATTATGACGATCAGTGGATTTCACCGCCTCCGGCTTATACGCAGACCGGGTATAACGATTCATTCCTGAACTTGAATGCCAAAACTTTGGCAGTGCAAAGTTTTTTTTCGCCGGATAACAATTACGATCTTTCGGAGAACGACGCCGATCTGGGCAGCGGCTCACCCATTCTGGTGCCGGGCAGTTCTCAGTATCCTGCGGAACTTGTCGGTGGCGGAAAGGACGGCGAGGTCTTTGTGTTGAATCCACTGAGTATGGGCGGCTTCACCGGCAGCAACGACGTATTGCAGAGCATACATACCGGGAATACGCAATTCGACAACATTTTTTCGACTCCGGTTTATTGGAATGGGACGATTTTTTTCCACGACAACAAAGACCTGCTGCGGGCATACAGCTGGAACGCGGGAGCGAATGCGGGGCAGCAGTTGTCGTCGAAGTCCACGGGGCAAAGCAGCACGGTTTTCAACATGCATGGAGCGACGCCGTCACTTTCGGCGAACGGCAACATGAACGGAATTATCTGGGATATCGACAACTCCGCCTACACTGCGAGTGGGTCGGACCCACAATCGAGCGGCCCGGCGGTGTTGCACGCTTACGACGCCAGTAACATTGCGAATGAACTCTACAACAGCGCGCAGGCCGGGAGCCGCGATCAGGCGGGGCAGGCGCTGAAATTTACAGTTCCGACAATCGCGAACGGAAGAGTTTTCGTTCCCACTGCGAATGAGCTCGATATCTACGGGCTGATTCCTCAGCAGTGAGGCGAAGCTGAAGGTGAGCAAGTGCAGCTAGGGCTGGTGTGAGCCGACAAGGCTTAAGCTTTGCAGGCCACAAGATGGAGACGGGGAATCTTTGGATTGGTGATCTTGAATTAACCTCGGATTTGCAGATCCTGAGCTGATAATTCCAGATTTACAGTTCGGAGATTCCCCTTTTCATCTCAAACAGGAAATACAAGTTGCAGAGTGCGCAGACTAGATGCCTTCGGTACCGGTAGCTGACCTTCCTTCCTGCTCAGCCGAGAAGCGGTCGCGAACCCGGCCACTGATGTCCTGAACTTTTTCGCCGATCTGGCTGCGAATCTCTTCCCCGCTGGCGGGAGCGAATAACATGGCGGTCGCGACGCCGACGCCTACTCCGGCAGCAAAGGTAAGAATGTTGCGAAGAGTGTGATCCTGGGTGCCGGAATATAGATCCTGCGCCCGATCGCGCAAATCGGAAACCCGATCGGCGACGCGATCCACGCCTTCCGATACTCGGTCACGCACGTCTCCGGCCGTACCTTCCGTCTGGTCGAGCAGAAAAACCATGGTTTTGAGAACTGACTTCAGCAAATTGTTCATTGTCATCGGCCTCTCTTTTTGAGTGAAATCATACCATGGGGTTAGTTGCGCAAAGGGATGGGAAAGGCTTGTGGGAATTCGATTATTTAAGTCGGGGTTTCGGAGACGGCTCAAGAAGTCGCTGAAAAACTCGCATCCAAACCTCAGGGCTGAAGCCCCTTTTATAAAAGGAAGTTTTTATCGCAGCGCTGAAAGCGCTGCGCCACCCAAAATCGAGTTTTTCAGAACGGTGTAACAGTCGACGGTTACGCGCCGGCGGCGTCCTGACGCTGAAATTTAACTTCGATGAGGCGGCGATCTTCGTCGGATACTTTGAACATGTCACGCGGTTTGAGGCTCATGAAGCTGGCCACGAATACGTAGGGAATCTGGCCGATGCGGGTATTGTAGGTGTTGACGTCATCATTGAAGAATTCACGGCGGTCGGCGATGCGCTCTTCGAGTTCGGTGATGCGCATCTGCAGCTTCAGAAAATTTTCGTTGGCTTTGAGTTGCGGATAATTTTCAGCGACGGCGAAGAGGGCACGCACCGCGCCGGTCATCTTTAGATCGGCCTGTGCTTTCTGGCGGATGCTGGCCGCGTTCATCGAAGCTGCGCGCGCCTGGGTGACGGCGAGCAGAGTTTGCTGCTCGTGCTGCATATATCCTTTGACAGTTTCGACCAGATTAGGAATTTCATCGTGGCGCTGTTTGAGCAGCACGTCGACGTTGGCCCAGGCGCGGTCGTTGTCATTACGCAGCCGGACCAGTTCGTTGTAGAGCATGACTGAATAGACAAACACTCCGACGGCGAACAGTAGAAGCATTGCGCCCTGGATTACGGTTGCATCCATGTTGCGTTTGTCTCGAGCCGGTTCCTCTTCTCAGTCTTGTGTCTCGGGTTGCGAGAATGATTAAGTGGAACAAATAGAGGCGGGAAGCGCAAGTTACTCCGGGGGACGGCGAGAAATGGGACATCCACATCTCACAGCCACAAACCTCAAACTTGAAGTCAAAAGCCCCATTCTAGCCGCAAAGAACGCGGCTGGAATGGGGCGCCCGACAGACCCAACAGAGTGGTCTAACAGACCTGGGCTAGACGATTGGCGAAATCGTTTAAGGCTTGTGCGGGGTGAGATCGCAGGCGTGCTTCACTTCCTGAAGATCCAACCCGCCGGGAGAGAATTCCGCGATCTGGGGCCCGGACCGGGTTCTCACTTCAATGTTGAACACTTCGGCGCCGATCATTCCGCGGATCGTACCTTTATCCATTGCGAGGAAGTGGCCACGCACCCAATTCCATCCCTTGTGGCCGTGATAGTCGTCAATGCGCACCATGACTTCCATTTTTGGCTGGCCCCAAAACCCGGGATAGTCGGGGCGACCAAGGCGTTCGCCGGGGTTGAAGTCGGAATATTCGTATTTGCCATTGGTGCAGACGAGTTCCACTCGCGGCTTGGAGTTGGGATCTTCGCGCATGTAGTTGTTGGCCATCAGTTCGAAGCGGACTTTTTTGGCGGCGGTCATTTTATCTTCCGAGCGGAAGGCCATCCATTTGCCGCCGGCGCTTTCGCCGTCCTGTTCGTTCTGGTAAGGGCTCATGGCCCCCTGGGCGAAGAGTGAGACAGCAGCCGCAGCGATCAGGATTAAAGTGGCGAACCCCGCAACCATGGTGCGGTTCTTGCTATGAAGCGAGCGCAATCCTTTCAAGGTTTCCTCCGGATAAGAACATTCTTCTACCTCAGTTGAACCCTGGAAACGGCAAAAAGTTGCATGGCACCTTCTCCGGCAACAGCATTATGGATTATTGATCTTCAGATCGATGTAGACCTGCGGCCGGTCGTCGAATTGGCTGACGGATTTGGTATCGCTCTTGCGGCCGTTGTACTGAGCGTAGACCTCGTAATCGACCGAGGCGAGGCCCGGGAAACGATAGGTGCCATCGTCACCGATGATGTAGGTCTTTACCGCGTGGGTGCGCGAGTTGGTGAGATAGACGACGGCGTTGGGAATCGGATTATCGTGCTGATCGAGCACTTTGCCGTAGAGCAGGCGGCCTTGCTGCTGGCCTTTTTTGTCGGGGGTGGCGTGAGCGAGCGAGACGATGAGAAGCATCGCGAGCGCAGGGACGCAGGCGTTCTTGAGAGCGTGTCTGTGGCTCATCGGTCGGTTCTGCTCTTTACCCTTTCAACTTTGCGCTGTCCGTGCACAAAACTCAACACTTATTGTGCTCGAGCCGATCGGCTCGTCATTTGCTGCTGCTGACGCCACGCTTCTTCGCAAGGGTGACGAGATCCCCTCCGTCGTCATCTCCTGCGCCAAATCCAGCGGAGCGCCTTGCGACGCGGGCAAATGGAACGAAACGTAGCCCTCCGCCGCCATCTTCCAGGCGTCCATTGCCGGGCCGTAGACCCTGGGGTGCTTCGACGGCCACGTACCCACGACCGCTTGGGCGTCTCGAGGATCCCAGCAGTCCCAGACGAAAGAACTGGATGCATCTTTTGGCTTAACGAAATCACGGATGATGCCGCATCGGTCCTGGCCGTCCGCATACTGAATAATGAACAGCAAATTTTGGCGACCGACCGTATATGCGCTCAAGCGTGTCCGCCGGCTCTTGTCTAGGCGGATCGAATAGGTTCCCGGCGCCCAGCGCAGCTCTGGCTGGCAGCCGCTCTTTCCTGCGAATTGTCCCCTGGCATCTTCGCCAAGCGAGGCTCCGGAAACCATGAGGAGAACCATCGCTATCCAAATGATCTTCACGATCTTTAGTCCTTACGGTTCTTGTCGCGTGAGATGCAAACTCATATCCACGCGCTCGTCGTACTCCACGTGGACTGTAACCGGCTCTTGCAGATGCACCGGCTGCCCGTCTTTGGTTTTGGCGCCCTTCAGGTCGGCTGAGATTACATAGTCGGCTTCGCCTGCGGGCACGCGCTGAGCGAATTCGCCGGAGTGGTCGGAAACCAGCTCCCAGTGCGGCTTTTTGCCGGTCGCGCGGCGGATCTCGATTTTGATGCCGTAGACGGGACGATCATCCGGACCCCAAACCGTCCCGAAGATAAGGGCATAATCATCCGTGGGCTTTAGTTTACTGCTGGCAGCGGCATGAGCCGGCGGCAGGAGACGAAGGGTCGCAGTGGAAAGGAGAAAGATAATGAGCGAGGAACAAAAGGCGCGACGCGCAGTGGAAGCCTTGCGGCAGAGGCTACTCCTCACCGTCTTCGGTCTCCAATTCTTCTTCCTCCTCCACGTAGCCCTCTTCGATCGCTTTCAGTTCCAGGGGGCTGGTGGTGACTACTTCGAAGTCGGTGCCACACTCCGGGCAAGAGACGATTTCGCCTTCGTCGACTTCGTCTTCCTCGACGTCCAGATCGGTCTCGCATTCAGGACAAAGAACCATAATTTCTACACTCCGTTCGGTACCGCTCAGATGATCTCTTGATGCGCCTTGATAATATTTAGATTCTTCCCCGGCCAGAGGTCAAGGGCCGGCGAGGGAGCCGAGAACCTTATTGCTTGGAAATGAGCTGTGGCCTTGATAACAGCCGCATTGGAGCCTAAATGATTTAGCCTTTCAAGATCAAAAGGCGCATATATGTTGTCGGAGTGATGCTGGCGGTTGGCGGCAGAATAATAGCGCAAAACGCCGAGACGACCGCCGGAGACGTTATAGTATCAACAGTCCCGCGATACCCGATAGATTAGCTCCTGGGTAGCACGTTCCACTCATCGAATGAAAAAAGTTATTCACCATCCAGCTTTGCTCTTGGTTGCGTTTGCCGCATCCGCGCTGATGTGGATTGTCTACCGGCTTTTCAATCTCTATCGCCACGAGCGAACGGGCACGAGCTGGATTGGGCGTCTTGAAATCGATGCACGCACGCTCGGCGGTTTTCGCTACTCTTCCCTGGTGCTCATCAGCATGCTCTCACTTTTCCTTGAGATGATGATGATCCGCTGGGTTTCCTCGGAAATTCGTGTTTTTGCCTACTTCAAGAACCTCGTGCTGCTGGCCTGTTTTCTGGGATTCGGACTTGGTTGTTATCTCTGCCGGCGCCGTGTCCAGTTGATCGCGCTGATCGCTCCTTTGCTGGCCCTGACCATCGTGCTGAAAACGCCCATTTCTCCTCTGCGGGAAGTTATTGTGGCGCTCCCTGGATTGCTGGGCGGTAGTACCGAAGTACATATCTGGGGCGTGCCCAGCATGCCCACAAGCTGGCTGGGAACCTTGCTGGCGCTGGCTGTCATGGTGCCGCTTTTCGCCGTGATTGCGATGGCATTCGTCCCAGCGGGTCAACTGGTGGGCTGGTACCTGGAGCGCGCACCGAAAGGTGTAACCGCTTACACGGTCAACGTGCTGGCCAGCCTGGCCGGCATCGGTGCCTACACGCTGCTCTGCTTTCTTTACCAACCGCCTGCGGTATGGATGGCCGTGGCCGGAGTGCTTTCGGTGCTTACCTTCTGGCGAAAGGCGCAGGCCCGTTGGCTGCTGGGCGCGAGTTTTTTGGCCTGCGTTCTTCTTCTCAGCATTCGCGATCATCGTCGAGCTCACACCTATTGGTCGCCATACCAGAAGCTTGATGTTCAAGCCAACTATGAGGGCGGGCGAATTACCACGTACACGCTGAATACGAACGATACCTGGTACCAGCAAATCGTGGACCTCTCGCCAGAATTCGTGGAGTCTCATCCAGAAGCATTTCAAGAGCGCTCTGTGGAATGGAGGGCCTATAACCTGCCTTACCATTTCTATCCAGACCCGCCCTCGGTGCTGGTGCTAGGGTCGGGGATGGGCAACGATGTAGCGGCTGCGCTGCGCAACGGCGCAGGCCGGGTAGTAGCAGTGGAAATCGATCCTTTGATTCTGAAGCTGGGCCGCCAACTGCATTTCGAGCGCCCGTACCAGTCTCCCCGAACGCAAGTGGTGCTCGACGATGCCCGCAGTTACGTCGAGAACAGCAAGGACAAATTCGACCTCATCGTCTTCTCGCTGCTCGACTCGCATACCACAGCCTCGTACTTTTCGAACATACGTATCGACAATTTCGTTTACACGCGTGAAGCGCTGGCGCGAGCTCGACAGTTGTTAAAGCCGGACGGCCTTTTCGTGGTGAAGTTTCAGGTAGATAATCCCTGGATTGTTGGACGGCTCCATGGCCTGATGAAGGACACTTTCGGGGATGAGCCGGTTCAGTTTCAAGTTGACACCGGGAGTTATGACACGGGCGGCCACTTTTTCATCAGCGGTTCCCGGCAGCGAATTGAGCAAGCAATGGCCAATCCCGCGCTGGCTGCTTTCGTTGCAAGGCACGCCAGCATGGCGATGGAACCCGCCCGCGTGACTACCGACGACTGGCCTTTTTTTTATCAACACGAACCCGGCCTGCCGATCAGTGTGATTCTGGTTTCCATGGCGGTGCTGCTTACCTTTGGGTGGTTCCTACGGCAGACAGGCGGCACCGAAGGCGGCGTTGACTTCCACTTTCTGCTGCTGGGCGCGGGCTTCATGCTTTTGGAATCCCAGATCGTCAGCCGCATGGCCCTGCTGTTCGGAACCACCTGGGTCGTGAACTCGATCGTGGTATCCGGACTGCTGTTGCTGGTGGTTGCTGCCAACGTGGTTTACGAATGGTTTCCGAAGATTCCCCTGCGCGTGGCTTATGCCGGTCTGTTTGTTTCCCTCGCGGCGTCATACACGGTGCCGATCGAGAAACTGTTTTTCGAGGCTTTTGCGGTTCGAGCCGTGGTTTCCACGCTGGTGCTGTGCCTGCCGGTGTTCTTCGCAGGAATTATTTTTGTTTCCAGCTTCGCGGACGCGCATTTTCGAGGCAGCGCGTTAGGCTCGAATCTTTTTGGAGCGATGGCAGGAGGGTTGCTCGAATCGCTATCGCTATGGTTCGGGCTGAGATCACTCACGTTGTTGGCGGCAATCATTTATTTGGGTTCCGCACTCGTGCTTCTGCTACGCAGGCGGAGAGCGGAAACTGGCTTGGCCCCGATGGTGACGGAACAATGCGAAAAGGTACCTCGTTAATTCTGGAGCAGGAAATTCTGGAGCAGACAATTCTATGAACTCGATTTTCAAGGCGAAAGTTTTTCTTACTGCGCTATGGAGTGCTGTGATGCTCAGCGGCTGCCTTGCGCGGAGCCAATCGGCTTCGAGCGGGCTTATGCCGGGTTCCGCTGAAGCCGTATCGGCTGAACCGATGGAGGTCGATCGTCAGATTGCGGATGCGTTGAGGGAAGTGTCGGCCGAGCACATTCGGGCGAACATTGAAAAGCTGGTGAGCTTTGGCACGCGGTCGACGATTTCCGCGCAGGACCCGCCTGCGATAGCTTCGGGACGCGGAATCGGCGCGGCGCGCGAGTGGATCAAAGCGGAGTTCGAAAGATATTCGCAGGAGTGCGGCGGGTGCCTGGAAGTGAAAACGGATTCATTTACTCAGCAGCCCGCGGAGCGGATTCCGCAGGCTACCGAGCTCACCAATGTTTATGCGGTGCTGAAAGGGATGGATGCGGAGAATGCGAAACGGATCGTGCTGGTAACCGGGCACTACGATTCGCGCAACAGCGATATTTTGGATACTAAGGGTGATGCTCCGGGGGCGAATGACGATGGCAGCGGAACGGCAGTGAGTCTGGAGTGTGCGCGGGTTTTAAGCAAGATGTCGAGCAAGTTGAAGTTTCCGACGACAATTATCTTTTTGACGGTCGCGGGTGAAGAGCAGGGGCTGAACGGCAGCCATCATTTTGCGCAGATGGCCAAGGATCAGGGCTGGGACCTTGAAGCTGCCCTGAATAACGACATTGTGGGAGGAGATAAGAGCGCGGAGCAGCATCACTCGGTGGTGAGGGTGTTTTCTGAGGGCTTGCCGGCCGCCGCTACGGAGCAGGATATTCGCAGAATTCGCGCGCTGGGCGGCGAGAATGATTCGGCATCGCGGCAATTGGCCCGATATATCTATGACGTGGGACGCAGTTATCCGGTGGGTGTGAAGCCGGTGCTGGTGTTCCGGCTGGATCGATATTTGCGCGGCGGCGATCATTACTCGTTTAATCAGCAGGGATTTGCCGCGGTGCGCTTCACTGAGTACCGCGAGAATTTTCATCATCAGCATCAGAATGTGCGAACGGAAAACGGAATCGAATACGGTGATCTGCCGAAGTTTGTCGATTTTGATTATGTTGCGGATGTGGCGCGGCTGAATGCGGCGACACTGGCTTCGCTGGCGTCGGCGCCTGCGCCTCCGGCGAATGTGCATTTACTGACCAAGGATCTGGAAAATGATTCCACATTGACGTGGGACGCTTCGCCGGGCGGGAGGGCGGCGGAGTATGAAGTTTTGTGGCGGGCGACGACCAGTCCGGAATGGGAATACGTCCAAAAGGTGGGTGCAGCTACTCGTTCAACCCTGAAACTTTCGAAGGATAATGTCATCTTTGCGGTGAGGGCGGTGGACGCACAGGGGCATCGAAGCTTGCCGGTGGTGCCCACGCCGGAGCGCTAAATCCTCCAACCGACAAACTGATACCATGTCTCTGTGGCCGTGCATGGCTTTGTTTGGTGGTGGGCTTAGTTTGATGGTGAGCTTGGTTCGATAAGGAAGCGGGCTAAACGCGCGGTTCATGCGTCGCTAAGAGCGCGACGCAAGGCGCGGCCCGCCCAGATCCTTCACTGCGAAAAAACTCTTGTTCAGGATGACAGGCTACAGTGGCCTGCCACCCTCTGAATTAAGGACTAGATTGTGGCCTTGAATCGTGGACGTACATTTTCGTTGAGCTTGCCACCGTTCACCCGCTGGGTGAAGCGGCTGATCCTCATCTATGCAGGGATCTATTTGCTGATGGCCTTGTTGGAGCTGTGGGCTCCGGAAGTGCATTACTGGGTACGGGACTATTTTGGTTTGATCCCCGTGGAAGTCATGCATGGAATGTTCTGGCAGTTGATCAGTTATTCCTTCCTGCATTTTGGGCTGCTTCATCTCTTGTTTAACGCGCTGGCTCTGTGGATGTTTGGGGCGCAGTTGGAGAGCGACTGGGGATCGCACCGCTTTCTCGAATTTTATTTCTTCTGTACGGTCGCGGCAGCGCTGACTACGGTTGCGGTCAGCTACATGCACTTGCCGGGCGTAACTCCACTGACCACAACCATCGGGGCGTCCGGTGGAATCTACGGATTGCTGGTGGCGTTCGGCGTGATGTACGGCGAGAGCGAGATCATGATGTTCCCGCTGCCGTTCCAAATCAAGGCAAAATATTTTATATGGGGCATCGTGTTCCTGACGCTGGTGGGAGCCATTCAGGAAACCGGCGGCATCGCGAACTTCGCGCACCTGGGCGGGCTGCTGTTTGGATATCTGTACTTGAAATTCATGCCACAAAAAGGGCTGTCGTTTTCGGCTTCGGAGAAATATTTCAGCGTGCGCAATGAATATTACCGCTGGCGTCGGCGGCGCGCGGCCAGGAAGTTCGAAGTCTACATGCGCAAGCACGACCGCGATGTGCATTTCGACGAGCATGGAAATTACATTCCTCCGGATGACGATTTGCGCAAGGGGAATGGCGGGTCGAAGTCGGGGTGGGTGAATTAAGTTGTTTGCGCGGGCGGGAAAAACAGGTTCCTCGCCGCGCCTTCGGCGCTACTCGGAATGACAAGGCTTTGAAGGTAACTTTTGGAAATCCAACCCCTCTTAGAAACAGGGCATGTCTGCTTGGCGGATTTTGAGTGTAATCGCGATTTTTCACCAATTGACAGTCTGTCAGGTTTGTGAGTGGCGAAATCTCGATTGTTCCCAAGCCTTTGCACGTTCCACGACCTTCTGGAGGACGTCGAAACGTAGAGTGAACCAAGCGGCCAGACAATATCCGACGGCCGCGTAAAAGGGAGCGGTGACTCGGAACTGAGTCATTCCCCGCATCATGTCGGGATTCGAGGCGACCATCCTCCAGAAGTCACGCCAATCACGATACCCACCAATCAGAAAATCCCCAGCGAAGTATTCGTGAAATGCGGCTGAGAACTTGGGAAAGACCGACGGCGCACTATCTAGGACCGACCGTGGCGCGATCGGAAAAGTAACGAATTTATACGCAAGCACAATGGTTGGGACCAGCCAGACATATTGAGCAGCTTTGTGCTTGAATTTGGCATTTGCCAATCCAGCGATCAATCCTGGAAAGAAGCTGAACTCGAATATGTGTGAGAAAAGAAATTGAAAGCTGCTCGACGACGTGGGCAGTTCCAGAAGCGGCAAGAAAGATGTGCGAACCCAACCCGCTAAGCGAGGTGGAAAGTATGAAGCTATTACGTAGATCGCTGACAAGTGCAATAGAAACCAGACTGGCTGCCAACCGGCAATGACAGCTTTACTTGAATCGCTGGTCAGGAAAAGGAATCCAGAAATTAGGGCTGCGCAGGCGCACAGAGACAACACTTCAACATCCAGATTGATATCCAAGGACAACAGCAAGCCCGGAATGGTGGTAAGCCAGTGGGCAAGGGGAGAATTCGGCTGAGCACGCAGCATCGTGATCACGATGCCGCATAGCAAGATGGCCAAGATGATGAGGGCGATTCCCTTAGTTCTCCGCATTAGGCGACATTGTAGGGTATCGCAGTTGTTGAAACCAGGCGTTAGCGCTCAAAAGCCGATCAGTGGCATTTGAATAGATTTTGCCGGAAGCTATTCCTCATCAATCGTCACGTGAACCTCTTTCATCTCCTTAATCTCCGCGATGACAATCGCGTGTGTCCCGTTGCGCTCAAACGCGATTCCGTTGACTCGCACATATTTGCCCACGAAGGGCATCAGCTTTTTCATCTGACTGTAATCGGGCATTTTGTCAGAGATAGGCTGATAGAGGTCGCCATCCCTGGTGAGAATGGCGATTGGCGAACCGGCCCTCACGCATGCCCGTGCGCACTTAAGACTCAAGCTGATCGCGTTGCCATCGAGATTCTGAATTGGGCATGCCATATCTCGCACCAAGCCTTCAATCGTGACTTTCGATCGGTTTGCGCGAGAACCTTCCATCGACGTTTTCTGTGGAGGTTGAGACGCCGCCAAGACGATCTCGCAGCATGCAAGCAAGCAAATACTCAAGGGGCGTATCATCGGCTCTCCTTTTCAAAGGCAGCTGATTTTTCTGTACTTCCTGGTTCGATACAGCGCCCAATTATCCCAAATAGGGGTGTGGCAGGAACTCAATTTCTGTAATCAGCGATAACACTCAAAACCGCTCGCCGAAGAGTCGGCCTAACGAGAACGAACCGGCCTACAGAAATGACTGAAATTCCGTTAAGACCGCTGCCGGCAAATCTCCGCGTTTGGCTTTTCCTTTGAATCCTAGATCGTGACCTGCGGCTTCTACGGGCACTAATTTGGTTTTCCCTGGAATCTGCTTGATGGCTTGCTCGAGTTCGGTGATCGAACCGAAGGGATCACGCGTGCCCTGAATGATGAGAGTAGGCGTGTGCAGATTGGAGAAATGTTGTGTACGCAGTTGATCGGGCTTGCCGGGCGGGTGCAGCGGATAGGAGAGCAGGAGCAGGCCGGCGATAGTTTTGGACGCGCTCTCCTCGGGTTCGGCGCACAGGATGCTCGATTGGCGTCCGCCGTAGGACTGGCCGCCAAGAAAAATGCGGCCGGCTGCCATTTTCTGAAGTACAGTGATTGCGTTTCTTAAGCCGGCTCGGTCGCGCTTGGCGTCTCCCGGGCCGGGTGGTCCGTAAGGACGATTCTGACGGTATGGGAGATCGCAGCGGAGCACTAAATAGCCTGCGGCGGCGAAGGTTTCGGCCAGAGCGATTAGGAGCGGGGCGTTGCAATTGCCTCCTGCGCCGTGAGTCAGCAGCAGAGCGTCACCGTTGGCCTTGGCCGGACGGTGCAGCCATCCGCGCACGAACGGATCGACCGTGATGTCGGTGAATACTTCGGGGATTGTGGTGGGCGGCATGCGTTCTTAATCACAGGGGGCACAGAGGACCACAGGGTCGAATGTCAGGTGGCGATTCGTTTATTTGGTGATCGTTCATCTGATGATCGTTCATTTGGTGCTGTTGGCCGCGCCGACTTCTTCCAGCTTTTCAAATACTTTCACAATCCGAATTTCGTTTCCCAGGCGCGCCCAGCAGCGCAGCATTTCGGGATCTTCATGAGCCGCGGCGCGAGCCGGTTCCGAACTCCAGTAGCGAAGCAGCACGTACGATCGGCCGCTGCGATAGAGAAGATCGCGGCCGTAGTTTTTTGTGGCGATGATGTTGGAGATCTCGCGGATAGTGGTGAGCGAAGCGGCCTCCATGCCCGGCAAGGGATTCCAGATTGCGACTGAGAGAAATTCCTCCGACATATCTGGCGATTATAGCCTTTGGCGAGCGGCGGCGGACCTGCGCCTGCGAGGAGCGATCGCGCCGGCTTCTTCCGGAGTGACCGTGTGCAGGCGCATGAAGTTGGTGGAACCGGAGGCTTGCCGCGTGCCGGCCACGACTCCGAGAACGTCTGCGGGGCGGAGCAGGCCGCGGGCAAGCAACTCACGCTCTGCCACTTCCACCATCCCATCACCGGAAAGCCCCTGAACACAGGCCATGGGACGCACGCCCCAATACATGTGGGTGCGCTGAGCAACCGTCGCGTTGGGCGTGAAGGCATAGATAGATGCTTTGGGGCGGTATTTCGAAATCATGCGGGCGGTATTGCCAGTCTCGGTGAACACTGCGATTGCACCCATCGGCAGATCTTCGGCAGCGTGGGCGATGGACTCGCAAATGGTTTCCGCGATGGAGAGACTTTGGCGATCGCGGCGGCGGCGCGGAGGAGTGAATTCGTCGATTTTGGTTTCGGCTTCGATGACGATGCGCGACATCATGGCGACGGCTTCGCAAGGATACTTTCCGCTGGCCGATTCGGCGGAGAGCATGACAGCATCGGTGCCATCGAAAATCGCGTTGGCTACATCGCTGACTTCGGCACGCGTGGGGCGCGGGTTCTCGATCATCGATTCCAGCATTTGCGTAGCAGTGATAACGGGCTTGCGCCACACGGCGCAGCGGCGGATTACATGCTTCTGGATAATGGGAATTTTTTCAGGCGGCATTTCAACACCGAGATCGCCGCGGGCGACCATGATGCCGTCGACCGCTTCGAGAATCTCTTCGAGGTGATCGATGGCCTGTGGCTTTTCCAGTTTCGCGATCAGGGGAGTGTCGCTTCCCTGCCGCTTCACGATTTCGCGGACCATGTTTACGTCGGCGGCAGAGCGCACGAACGAGAGCGCGACGGCATCGACTCCGTGGGCGAGACCGAATTTAAGGTCTTTGAGGTCTTTTTCAGTTACGGCGGGAATGGACAATGCGGTGCCAGGGAGATTGATGCCCTGGTGCTCGCCAAGGGTTCCGCCGTTCAACACATCGCAGACAACATCCTGGCCGCGAATCTTGCGCACGCGGAGTTCAATGAGACCGTCACGCAATAGAATGCGCGCGCCGGAAGAAACTTCGCGGGCGAGATCGGGAAAAGTGGTGGCGAGGCGGGTTGCGGTACCCGCAATGTCGCGTGGCGTGATGACGACGGTCGATTCCGATTTCAGCAGAACAGGTTGACGGCGCTCGAGGCGTCCGGTGCGGATTTTGGGACCCTGCAGATCCTGCAGAATGCAGATGGTGCGCTTTTCTCTTTCCGCGGCTGCGCGCAGGCGTTCGATGTTGCGCGCGTGATCTTCGTGAGTGCCGTGGGAAAAATTCAGGCGGGCGACGTCCATGCCGAGACGCATCAAATCGCGCATGGCCGCTTCGGAGTCGCAGGCTGGACCGATGGTGCAGATGATCTTGGCGCGGCGGAGGGACGAGATGGCAGCGCATTCCCCCAAGGGTGTTTGGGTCTTTTTCACTTTCTCTCCATGATCAAAATCGGGATGTTGGTAGGTTACAGCATCCGATTCAGTCATCGGCAATTAGAGCGGATTCCGCCGGCAGGAACAAGCGTGCCCAAGGCGCCGCCGCCGCCCGGCAAAATGCATTGCCGATCACAACTGGCCGTCAGGTCCCTCCGAGAGCTATCGCTCTCGTTCGGGATGACACGATCGCGTTAGCGGTTGGAGGCGCTGACGGCGATCAGTTCTTTGCCGAGCATGGCGCGGGGGAAGATCATGGCGTTGAATTCGGCGCCGACTAAGACGACCAGCGAGATCATATACATCCAGACCAGGAGGGCAATAGCAGCGCCGAGCGAGCCGTAAATGATGCTGTAATCGGCGTAATGGCGTAGATACCATCCGAAAAGCAGCGTCGTAGAAAACCATAGGCCGGTGGCGATGGCGGCGCCGGGAAGAACGCTGTGCCAGGGTTGGGTGCGGGGGACGGCGAAGTGATAAATGAGGGTGATGACGGCGATGCTGGTGAGGATGGCGATGATCCAGCGCAGGACGGTCCAGAAGAGCAGGATGTAGGGGCTGAATTCGCGGGCGGTGTAGAA
Source organism: uncultured Acidobacteriaceae bacterium (assembly GCA_963766625.1). Lineage (GTDB taxonomy): Bacteria > Acidobacteriota > Terriglobia > Terriglobales > Acidobacteriaceae > Sulfotelmatobacter. The sequence continues at coordinate 120,612 of CAVYBF010000004.1, forward strand.
GAGGATGTCAGCTTCGATCTTGCTGCCGAACGCGACCAGCAGCGTGGCGAAAGTCATGGGAACGAGCGCAAAGATGACCAGGCCAAATGCAATCAAGCGTTCTTTGATCAGACCCCAGATTTTTGGCAATTCGTAACAGCGGCGGAAACCTTCCATCCAGGAGACCATGACGCCGGAGGCAGTCCAGAGGGTGATGAGGCAGGCAATAACCAGCATTCCAAAAGGACGCGTAGCCGCGCCGCGCAAAAAGCTCAATGCCGTGTTCGCGCCTGTGGGGAGAATGCGCGACAGCGCGTAAGTGATTTCGCGCATGAAGGGCGCGCCTTTGCGCCAGGTAGCCAGCACGGAGCCCACGATCAGGAGCGCGGGGAAGAACGTAAGAATTGACGAATAGGCGGAAGCCTTGGCAATGGAAAAGGCGTCGTGCTGAAAAGCACGCCACACGGCCAACCGCAAAAGGCGCAGAAAACGCAGCATTGCTGGCTTCAGCTTAGGTCGGCGAGGCGCTGGTTGCAACGTAGGAACCGGACGGGGTTCCTCGATTGCTAATTGGTGGGCGTGGGCGGACATTTAATGTTTAGTAAGTTGTATTCCGCAAAAGGATGCGGCTAAACGGGCGATTCTACGCTTACTTTACAATTTGTGACACAACCTTTTCGGATGCTATCTCGAAGTCGTTGTGAGAATTCCCTGCGGCGACCGGACCTGAAGGAAGCCGATAGGGATTCTTCGACTCCGTAAGTGCTTCGCTTCACGAACCACTTATTCCGCTCAGAATGACGAACCCCGATGACAAATAAGAAATCGGGGACGAATTGCTTCGCCCCCGAAATATTAACGCTAGTCTGGTTACTCTGCAGCTAGTTCTTCGGTTTCGCCCTCGTGGCGCATCATCTCGAGAGCGCGCTCGGCTTCTTCGTAGGCGGCCGAAACTTCCGCCTGTACCTTGGCTGCGGCCTCTTCCATTTCTGGCGAGAGGCGCACGTTGCGGTAGTACTCCATGCCGGTTCCGGCAGGGATCAGGCGTCCGACTATGACGTTCTCTTTCAAGCCGCGCAGGTGATCAACGGCGCCCTGAATCGAGGCTTCGGTGAGCACGCGCGTGGTCTCCTGGAACGACGCCGCGGAGATGAACGAGTCGGTCGAGAGCGAAGCTTTCGTGATGCCGAGGAGCAGCGGGCGTCCGGTAGCCGGCTTGCCGCCTTCCTTGATCACGCGCTCGTTCTCTTCGCGGAAGCGGAACTTATCCAGTTGCTGCTCCAGCAGGAACGTGGTGTCGCCCACGTCCTCGACCTTCACCCAGCGCATCATCTGGCGGACAATCACTTCAATGTGCTTATCCGAGATGTTGACGCCCTGCAAGCGGTAGACTTCCTGGATTTCGTTGACCAGGTAAGCCTGCAGCTCTTTTTCTCCGAGTACGGCCAGGATGTCGTGCGGGTTGAGCGGGCCGTCCATGAGCGGTTCGCCCGCCTTGACGCGCTCGCCTTCCTGCACGTTGATGTGAACGCCGCGCGGAACGGAATACTCCTTCTCCGTGCCGTTATCGGCCTGCACATAGAGTTTGCGCTGTCCTTTCGAGACCTCGCCGAATTTCACCGTGCCATCGATCTCGCTGATGACCGCGGTTTCGTGCGGCTTGCGGGCTTCGAAGAGTTCGACCACGCGCGGCAGACCACCGGTGATGTCTTTCGTCTTAGTGGTTTCGCGCGGGATCTTGGCCAGCACGTCGCCCGGGAACACCGTGTCGCCGTCCTGCACCATGAGGTGAGCACGCGATGGCATCAGGTAACGCTTGCTGGTTTTGCCCTTTACCACGACCGCAGGCTGGCGCTTCTCGTCGGGAGAATCGCCGACCACGTGCCGGGACAAGCCGGTGACTTCATCGACTTCTTCGTGCAGAGTGACACCTTCCTGCAAGTCCTTGAACTGCGCGGTGCCGCCGATTTCGGTAAGGATGGCGAAAGTGTAAGGATCCCACTCGACCATCACTTTGCCCTGCTCGACGCGATCGCCGTCATTGACCTTGAGCTTGGCGCCGTAAATTACGGAGTAGCGCTCGCGCTCGCGGTTCTTGTCGTCGACTACGGCGATCGAACCTTGCCGGTTCATTACGACCAGATCGCCGGACTTCGATTTGACGGTTTGCAATCCGATGAAGCGCACAGTGCCGTTGTTCTTGGCATCAAGGCGCGACTGCTCGGATACTCGCGATGCGGTTCCACCGATGTGGAAGGTACGCATGGTGAGCTGTGTTCCCGGCTCGCCGATCGATTGAGCGGCGATGACTCCGGTGGCTTCGCCGAGTTCGACGAGGCGGCCAGAAGCCAGGTTGCGGCCGTAGCACATGACGCAAACGCCGCGCTTCGATTCGCAGGTGAGCACCGAGCGAATTTTCACGCGCTCGATACCCGCAGCCTGAATCGCTCCGGCAAGTTCTTCGGTGATTTCCTGGTTGATATCGACCACCACGTTGCCGTCGTAGTCTTTGATCTTCTCGAGCGAAACGCGGCCCACAATGCGGTCGCGCAACGGCTCGATAATTTCACCGGCTTCGACGATGCCCTGCACGTAGATGCCATCGACGGTGCCGCAGTCATACTCGCTGATGATGACGTCTTGCGCCACATCGACGAGACGGCGAGTGAGGTAGCCGGAATCCGCCGTCTTGAGAGCGGTATCGGCCAGTCCTTTGCGGGCGCCGTGAGTCGAGACGAAATATTCGAGCACCGTGAGACCTTCACGGAAGTTCGCCGTGATCGGCGACTCGATAATCTCGCCGGAAGGCTTGGCCATCAATCCACGCATGCCGGAGAGCTGGCGAATCTGTTGTTTCGATCCACGAGCGCCTGAATCGGCCATGACATAAATCGGATTGATGATGCCTTCCTTGTCGCGGCGCTGCATCTGTCCGAACATCTCGTCGGCAACTTTCTCGGTAATGGCCGACCAGATTTCGATGACCTTGTTATAGCGCTCGCCATTGGTGATGGCGCCGTCGAGATATTGCTGCTGAACGTTCACGACCTGCTTCTCGGCGTCTTTGACCAAGGTCTTCTTGCTATCGGGAATGACCATGTCATCAATGCCGATGGAAAGTCCGGCTCGGGTTGCATACTTGAACCCGAACTCTTTCACTTCATCGAGCATCTTGACCGTGGTCTCGAGGCCGAAGCGCAGGTAGCCGTAATTCACCAGGGCGCCGATTCCCTTCTTCTTGAGTAGGCCGTTGATGTATGGCATGCCCTCGGGAAGGTGATCGTTGAGAATCGCGCGGCCAACAGTGGTGTTGATGAATGCGCGATCGACATGCGTCGGCTCGGTGTGAATGATGTCCTGATCGTCATAGGCGGTGGTCAGGTCAATCAATTCACCGGTATAACGCAAGCGGATCGGCGAGAGCGTTTCCACTTCGCCCATTTCGAGCGCCAGCAGAACCTCTTCGATGTTGGCGAAGACGCGGCCTTCACCCTTTGCGCCAGGTTTTGCTTTGGTCAGGTAATAGAGACCGAGAACCATGTCTTGCGTGGGCACGGTGATCGGCTGTCCTGATGCGGGCGAAAGAATGTTGTGCGAAGCAAGCATCAAAACACTGGCTTCGACCTGCGCTTCCGGTGACAACGGAATGTGCACAGCCATCTGATCGCCGTCGAAGTCGGCGTTGAACGCCGTGCAGACGAGCGGGTGAATGCGGATGGCTTTGCCTTCCACCAGCACTGGCTCGAATGCCTGAATGCCGAGGCGATGCAAAGTTGGAGCGCGATTCAGCAGCACTGGATGATCTTTGATGACTTCTTCGAGGATGTCCCAAACAATCGGTTCCTGCTGTTCGACCATTTCTTTCGCTTGTTTAATGGTCGTGACATTGCCCGTCTGTTCGAGCCGGTGATAGATGAACGGCTTGAACAATTCGAGCGCCATCTTCTTCGGCAGGCCGCACTGATGCAGCTTGAGTTCGGGGCCGACCACGATGACGGAACGTCCAGAGTAGTCGACGCGCTTGCCGAGCAGGTTCTGGCGGAAGCGTCCCTGCTTGCCTTTCAGCGTGTCGGAAAGCGACTTCAGTGGACGATTGTTGGCACCGCGCAGCACGCGGCCTCGGCGGCCGTTGTCGAACAGTGCGTCGACTGCTTCCTGCAACATGCGCTTTTCGTTGCGCACGATGACTTCAGGAGCGTGCAGATCCATCAGCTTCTTCAACCGGTTGTTACGGTTGATCACGCGGCGATAGAGATCGTTCAAATCGGAGGTGGCGAAGCGGCCGCCATCGAGCGGAACCAGCGGACGAAGTTCGGGCGGAATGACCGGAATTACATCGAGGATCATCCAGCTGGGCTTGTTGCCGCTGCGGCGGAAAGCTTCGACAACTTTCAGGCGCTTGGTGTACTTGAGCCGCTTCTGCAGCGAGTTCTCGTTCTTCATCTTCTCGCGCAGTTCAGTGGCGAGGCCATCGGTGTCGATGCGCTTGAGCAGTTCCTTGATCGCTTCCGCGCCCATCATGGCTTTGAAGCCGGCGGGACGGTATTGCTGATCGAGTTCGCGGAACTTGGCTTCGTCCTTAATGACTTCACGCTCTTTGACGGGAGCGTCACCCGGCTCGACGACTACGTAGGCCTCGAAGTAAAGAACGGACTCGAGGTCACGCAACGAAATGTCGAGCAGATGGCCGATGCGACTGGGCAGGCCCTTGAAGAACCACACGTGCGAACAGGGCGAAGCCAGCTCGATGTGGCCGAGGCGCTCGCGGCGAACCTTTGAGAGCGTAACTTCCACACCGCATTTGTCACAGATCACGCCGCGGTGCTTCATGCGCTTGTACTTGCCGCAGAGGCACTCCCAATCGGTTACCGGACCGAAGATGCGGGCGCAGAACAATCCGTCGCGCTCGGGTTTAAAGGTGCGATAGTTAATGGTCTCTGGCTTGGTAACTTCGCCATGCGACCAGCTGCGGATTTTTTCCGGCGATGCCAGACTGATGCGGATGGCATCGAAATCCGCGATCGTGTTTTGCATTTCGAACGGGCTCGAACGAAACAAGGTGTTCCTCCGGTTCCTGCTCCCAGCGGCGCTGGCCGATTTTCAGCGGCCTTGCCATTTTGTGTTTCGCGGTGGTCGAGAGCTTTTTCCCCACGAAACGTTTCTGATAATTGCGAAAAACGTCTACGTATATATTCTTGTCGAACCGCAGGGGCTAAAGCCCCAATCTGGTGCGGCTTTGAGCGGCGCGGCTTAAAGCCGCGCCCTTTCAAAGCCATCAGTTAGCTTCTGAGCCATCGCCTGGCTTTTAGGCCATCGCTTGAAGCATTCCCTTACTCTAGCCGTTCTAATCCGCTGCCGCGCTGGCCGTGGGCTTGCGCTCGCCAGTCTTGATCAGCTCGACGTCGAGACAGAGCGATTGCAACTCGCGGATCAGCACGTTGAACGATTCGGGCACGCCCGGCTCCATGGCGGCTTCGCCCTTGACAATGGCCTCGTAAATCTTGGTGCGGCCATAAACGTCATCGGATTTCGCGGTCAGCAGCTCTTGCAAGATGAAGGCTGCGCCGTAGGCTTCGAGCGCCCAGACTTCCATTTCTCCGAAGCGTTGTCCGCCGAACTGAGCTTTTCCTCCCAAAGGCTGTTGCGTAATAAGTGAGTACGGCCCGATGGAACGCGCGTGGATCTTGTCATCCACCAGGTGCGACAGCTTCAGCATGTAGATGTAGCCGACGCAGACAGGCTGTTCGAACTGGTCTCCGGTCATGCCATCGTGAAGCATGGTCTTGCCAGAGGTCGGCAGGCCAGAGCGCTCGAGCAGTGCCTTGATCTCGCCTTCTTTCGCGCCATCGAACACGGGTGAACCCATGTAGACACCGCGCGCGAGTGTAGGCGCCACGGATTCGAGTTCGTCGTCACTCATTTCGGAAATGATGTCGGCGAGCTTCGAATCTTTGAATAACGCTTTCAACTCGCGGCGAACCGCTTCCGTGCGCGTGTTTTCCTTGAGCAAGTTAGAAATCTTCTCGCCCAAGGCGTAACCGGCCCATCCGAGATGCGTTTCGAGAATCTGGCCGACGTTCATACGGCTGGGCACGCCGAGCGGATTGAGAACGATTTCGACCGGCGTTCCGTCGTCGAGGTACGGCATATCCTCTTCCGGCAGAATGCGGGCAATGACGCCCTTATTGCCGTGACGGCCAGCCATCTTGTCGCCAACGCTGAGCTTGCGCTTCATCGCGATGTAGACCTTGACCAGCTTGATCACGCCGGGCGGCAGTTCGTCGCCCTTGGTGAGTTTTTCCTTCTTCTCGTTGACGATCTTCTTGAGCACATCGATCTGGCGAGATGTCATTTCCTCGATCTCGTCGATCTGCTCGTTCACCCGCGGATCCTTATCGGCATACTTAATGCGCTTGAGGTTGCGGGTGGAGATGCGCTCAATCTCGTCGCGAGAAAGAATGTTGCCTTTGGTCAACAGGCGTTTGTTGGTGCGCTCGTCGTGCAAGTCAGCCTGAACCTCTTTGCCGCCGAGAATGTTTTCGAGACGCTTGAGGCGCTCGTCAGTGAGAATGCGGATCTCGTCGGACAAGTTCTTTTCGAGCTTGCCGATTTGCGTGGCCTCAATCGATTTAGCGCGCTCATCTTTTTCCTGGCCTTTGCGGGAGAAGATTTTCACGTCGACGATGACGCCTTCGATTCCCGGTGGGCAGTAGAGAGAAGCATCGCGGACGTCGCCGGCTTTTTCGCCGAAGATCGCGCGCAGCAGTTTTTCTTCCGGCGTGAGCTGGGTTTCGCCCTTCGGCGTAACCTTGCCGACCAGAATGTCTCCCTGCTTGATGCTGGCGCCGATGCGGATCACGCCGGCTTCGTCGAGATTGCGCAGCATGGTTTCGCTGACGTTGGGAATATCGCGCGTGACTTCTTCCGGACCGAGCTTGGTGTCGCGCGCCTCGATTTCATACTCCTCAATATGCAGCGAGGTGTAGTAATCGTCCTTCACCATTTTTTCGGAGACCAGAATCGCGTCTTCGAAGTTGTAGCCGCGCCATGGCATGAAGGCGACGAGCACGTTGCGTCCGAGCGCCAGCTCGCCGTGATCGGTACAAGGACCGTCGGCGATGACCTCGCCCTTCACGACGCGCTGACCTTTCTTGACCACCGGCTTCTGATTGATGCAGGTGTTCTGGTTGGAGCGCTTGAATTTGGTGAGCTGGTAAATGTCGCTGCCCACCTCACGGGAAAGCTGCGTGGGATGGTGCTCGCCTTCGACGCGCACGATGATGCGGTCGGAGTCGACCGAATCGACGATGCCGTTGCGGCGTGCGAGAACGACTGCGCCAGAATCGCGCGCGGTGACGCCTTCCATTCCGGTGCCGACAATTGGCGCTTGCGCGCGCAACAGAGGGACGGACTGGCGTTGCATGTTCGCGCCCATCAGTGCGCGGTTCGCGTCGTCGTGCTCGAGGAACGGTACGAGCGATGCGGCGACGGAGACCAACTGCTTGGGGCTAACGTCGACGTAGTCGACTTCGTCGCGGCTTACGAGAACGAAGTTGCCAGCCTTGCGGGCGTTGACGAGTTCGGCAACAATCTTTCCTTTATCGTCAAGCTCAACGTTGGCCTGCGCGATGGTGTGACGATCTTCTTCCCACGCAGATAGGTAGAAAGAGAACGGTTCCACCTGCACCGGCTTCTTGCGCTTTTCTTTTAACTCGGCGTTTACTTTTTCGAGTTCATGCTTCTCGATGTAATCGCCGACTTTGTAATCGCCGTCTCCGGTGTTGACCACGCTGACGTAATCGATCACGCGTCCGCCCTTGATTTTGCGATAGGGCGATTCGATGAAGCCGTAGTCGTTGATGCGGGCGTAGCAGCTCAGCGACGAGATCAGTCCAATGTTCGGACCTTCCGGCGTTTCAATCGGGCAGATACGGCCGTAGTGCGTAGGGTGAACGTCGCGGACTTCGAATCCGGCACGCTCACGCGACAAACCGCCCGGCCCAAGCGCCGAGAGACGCCGCTTGTGCGTGATCTCGGAGAGCGGGTTGGTTTGATCCATGAATTGCGAGAGCTGCGATGATCCGAAGAATTCGCGGATAGCAGCCATCACCGGCTTGGCATTGACCAGGTCGTGCGGCATCGCCGTTGACATTTCCTGGTAAACGGACATTTTTTCTTTAATCGCCCGTTCCATGCGGACCAGGCCGATGCGGAACTGATTTTCCATCAGCTCGCCGACCGCGCGAACGCGGCGGTTGCCGAGGTGATCGATGTCGTCGACCGCACCGATGTTCTTGCGCAGCTTCAGTAAGTAGCTGATGGTTGCGTAGAAATCATCGGGATCGAGGGTGCGCTTTTCGAGGCTGGTCGCGTCCTGATTTTCGAACAGCTTGATGTTGAACTTCAGGCGGCCGACCTTCGAGAAGTCGTACTTGCGCGGATCGAAGAACATGCCGTGGAACAGCGCCGTGGCGGTGTCGAGCGTCGGCGGATCGCCGGGCCGCAGCTTACGGTAGATTTCGATCAAAGCTTCCTGCGGAGTGTTCACCGAGTCGCGCTTTAGAGTCTGGCTGATGACTGTACCCACATCGTCGCGTTCCGGGAAGAACACATTCATCTCAACCACGCCGGAATCGAGAATCTTGGCGATCTTGTCGGCGGTGATTTCGCTGTTGGCCTCGAGCAGAACTTCACCCGTGGTCGTGTCGACGATATCGGCGGCAGCCCATGCGCCTTCGAGATCGGTGACATCGACTTCGATTTCGGTGATCTTCGCCTTCTGAATCTCTTTCAGGATCTGCGCGTTGATCTTGCGGCCGGAGTGGGCAATTTCGTCTCCGGATTTGTTCTTGATTGAGTGCGCCAGCTTCATGCCCAATAGATTCGTGGCCTTCTCGCTGGTTGGATCGAGCGTCCAGTAAAGCTTCTTGTCTTTAATCGCGATGCGATCTACGGTGTAGAACGCGCGCAGAATGTCTTCGCTGGAACGCAGGCCGAGAGCGCGAAGGAAAATCGTGCCCAGGAATTTGCGCTTGCGGTCGATGCGGACGTAGAGCACGTTTTTCTGGTCGTATTCGAATTCAACCCACGATCCACGGTAAGGAATGATCTTGCCGAGGAAATATGTACGGTTGTTGGCGGTTTCGAAGAAGACGCCGGGCGAACGGTGCAACTGGCTGACGATGACGCGCTCGGTACCGTTAATAATGAAGGTGCCGTTCTGCGTCATCAGCGGAACGTCGCCGAAGAACACTTCCTGCTCTTTAATGTCCCGGATCGAGCGGTTACCGGTTTCGGCGTCCTTGTCGAAGATGGTCAGACGCATGGTGACCTTGAGCGGCGCGGAGTAAGTCATACCGCGCTCTTCGCATTCAGCCACGTCGTATTTCAACTGCAGTCCGACCGGGTCGCCGCACTTGTTGCAGAAGTCCGGCGTGTTGGCGTTGTAAGTGCCGCACTTCTGGCAGAGCACGTCTCCGGGATGGAACGGATCGGTAATAACGGTGTTGCCGCAGTTCTTACAAGTGGTGCGGAGGTGGTGCAGTCCCTTGAGGTGACCACATTTGCACTCCCAGTTACCAATGGCGTAATCCACAAACTCAAGTTGTGATACGTTGCGGAAGTCGGTGATCGGGAAGACGGACTGGAACACCGCCTGCAATCCGCCGTCTTCGCGTTCGCTGGGCAGCTTGTCCATCTGCAGAAAGCGGTCGTAGGAACGCTTCTGAACCTCGATCAGGTTCGGGATCTGGATGGTTGCTGGAATTTTCGAAAAATCAAAACGTTTACGGAAGGCATTATTCTTCATCGTTAAGAACTCCAATTAAATCAGGCGCAGCCGTGCGCTGCGTTAAACCCGCGGAATGTGGGGCGCAGATCGCGCCACGCCAGCTACTGCCTGGAACGCTTTCGTTTGGAACCTGGTTAAAAAAAGAACCGCTAAATCAAGAAACAAGAATGAAAACCTGCAAAGACGACGGGGCGACTGCAGGGACAAGCCATCCCGCAGACGCCATGCAAGGCATTTCGCCAATTTAAATTTGTAATCTTTCGCGCCAGTTCTATTCGGCCGTTTCCGTTCCGCCTGCCCACGGAACAGTGCCCATGCTTCCCTGCGGGTCTCGCCCGCGATTGAGTGAGGCCAGAGGAAGCGGTGATAACTTAGATGCTACCACCACCGCTCTGGCTTCACAACCAGAACATATATTTTTCTGAGACTTGCACCGGTTAAGGTGCGGTTGTTGTGGCGCGGGCACTCCTGCCGGCGAGGCCATTACGATGGTGCCGGCAAGGCGGACAGGAGCGTCCGCTCCACACATGATCCGGCTATTTCACTTCTATGGTTGCGCCAGCCTCAGTAAACTTCTTCTTTATAGTCTCGGCCTCTTCCTTGGAAACGCCCTCTTTCACGTTCTTGGGCGCTCCGTCCACCAGTTCCTTGGCTTCTTTCAAGCCCAGGCTGGTGACTTCGCGGACGGCCTTGATTACATTGATCTTATTGGCACCGACCTCCTTGAGAACGACGGTAAATTCCGTCTTCTCTTCGGCCGGAGCCGCACCGGCGCCTGCGGCCGCACCGCCGCCACCGGCTACCATTACGGGAGCCGCGGCCGCAGCCGAGACGCCAAGACGGGATTCCAGTTTCTTGACCAGTTCCGCCGCTTCCAGCAGCGATAGGTTTACGATTGACTCTTCTATCTGTTGCAGATCCGCCATGTTTTTCTCCAGTTATCAGATTTGGTAATTGAGTAATTTTGTCATCGGGTAATTCAAGACCCCGATTCGCCATCGCTCAACACGGGCTTTTTCGCCCGATTGCGTTATCTGTGGCAGGTTTCCAGTGCGCATCGCCGCCCCCGCCACGCCAGACAACGTGCGGTCCAAGCTCGCGCAACCCTTGACACTGATAACCAAACTCGTAATGCTGGGTATCCGCATTTGGCATTTGAACTTCAATTACCAAATCACAAAATTACCCAATTACTAAATTCCTTAGGCTTCTTTGAACTTCTTTTCCTGTACGGCCTGATTGACGACAACTGCCAGATTCCTTGGAACTGCATTGATCGCCGTAGCCAGACGCTGCGCCGGAGCATTGATCAGGAACAGGAGCTTCGACATCAGCTCTTCCTTCGAGGGCATCGAGGCTAGCGCTTCAATCTCTTTGATCGAGATGACGCGGCCTTCGACGACGCCAATCTTGAATGTGAACTCGGGCGTGTCTTTTACGTACTTGGTCAGCGCCTTCGCCATAGCCACGGGATCGCCCGTGGTGTAGGCGATCGAGGTCACGCCCGTGAGATTCTTCAGGCCTTCCTCGACCTTGCTGCCTTTGGCGGCGAGCTCGGCCAAAGTGTTCTTGACCACCCGGTACTTTGCGCCTGCGCCGCGGAGGACCTTGCGCAGTTCGTAGTCCTGCGCGACGGTCAGCTTGCTATAGGTGGCTACGACGGCGCTCGAAACGTTCTTCAGATCGGCGCTCAGCTTCTCGACCTGTTCTTTCTTCTTTGCTCTGCTAACTGGCATCTCGAATCCCTCTTGTAATCTCGTGTCGGGGCGGCCGCTCTCGGCTGTCCGCCGGGCGCAGCCCGGCTGCTATTGCTTAAGCCTTAGCCGCGTTCTCAATCGGAGTCGTGTCCAACGAAATTCCCGGCCCCATCGTCGAACTCAGGGTACAGCCCTTGATGTATTTTCCCTTCGCCACCGAAGGCTTGGCCTTGATCACGCTGGTGATCAGGACCGTGGCGTTCTCAATCAGCTTGTCAGGCGAGAAGGAAATCTTACCGACCGGACAGTGCACCAGCGCCGTCTTGTCGGTGCGGAATTCAACTTTGCCGGCTTTCACTTCCTGTACGGCCTTGCCTACATCGAACGTCACGGTTCCGGTCTTGGGATTGGGCATCAGGCCTTTCGGGCCGAGTATTTTGCCGAGACGTCCGACGGACTTCATCACGTCGGGAGTGGCGATGAGGGCGTCAAAATCGGTCCAGTTTTCTTTGGTGATCTTCTCGACCATTTCTTCGCCGCCGGCGTAATCGGCTCCGGCCGCTTCGGCTTCGCGAACTTTATCCCCCGTAGCGATTACCAGAACCTTTTTTGATTTGCCAAGGCCGTGCGGCAGAACGACCGTGCCCCGCACCATCTGATCGGCGTGCTTGGGATCGACTCCGAGGCGCATGGTGATCTCGACGGTCTCGTCGAACTTGGCATATTTGACTTTCTGCAGAAGCGGAACCGCATCCTGCAAATTGTACGGGCGCTTTTCGACTGCTGCGTGCGCCTTGGCGATGTTCTTTCCTTCTTTTTTCATTTGTTTTCCTTGTCTCCCACCGCGGATCGGTGTTTCGATCAGCCGTGGTGCTTGTGACTGAATTGAGTAATTGGGAAATTGGGAAATTGAGTGATTGAGGAATTTAAAATCCCCCAGATCGACTCTGGTTTTCAATTACCCAATTACAAAATTACTCAATTACCCGATGACTTCAATTCCCATCGATCTTGCCGTGCCGCGGACGCTTTTTATCGCTGCCTCCACCGAGGCGGCGTTCAGGTCGGGCATCTTCTGCTTAGCGATGTCTTCCACCTGCTTCAGCGTCACCTTCCCGACCTTATCTTTATTGGGCGTGCCCGAACCCTTGGCTATGCCAGCGGCGCGCTTGAGAAGGATCGAAGCCGGCGGCGTCTTAGTGATGAAGGTGAATGAGCGGTCGTTGTAAACCGAAACCACGACCGGAATAATCAGCCCTTCCATCTCTTTCTGGTTGGTGCGGGCGTTGAACTGCTTGCAAAACTCCATGATGTTGATCTGCGCCTGTCCAAGCGCCGGACCGACTGGAGGCGCGGGAGTCGCTTTGCCCGCCGCAATCTGCAACTTTACGAAACCCGTAACTTTTTTTGCCACTTCTTTTGCTCCTAGCTTCTAGCTCTTAGCTTTTGGCCAAGGCTCTTAGGCTCTTAGACTGACCTAGCCCCGCACCAAAGCTGGCATTACCGTGGGAATCAATTTCTTCTGCACCGGATCGGCGGCCAAGCCCAGACCTTCGATCGTATGCACGCCTATCACTTCCCTGCCACTCGGGTCTGCCATGACAACTATGTCCGGCGCCGTAAACCCATTGCTCCCCACCCAAACCGCCGCTGTTTCTCGCTCGATAATCGGTCCATCAATGGCGCGGAATCCGATTCCCCGCAGCACCTGCGCGCCCAAACGTTCGATTCGGTCGCGATGAATCCAAGAGAACGCGGCTCCGGTATCCACCATCGCTTCAATCTCTTCAGCTCTCTCCGGAGAGCTCGGATTCCACACGCGCAACTTGGCGCTAAAACTGCCCATAACTATGCGACTTTCTCCACCTGGTTGAACTCCAGTTCCACCGGGGTCGAGCGGCCGAAAATTGTGACCATCACCTTCAGGGTTTCGCGATCTTCGTTGACTTCATCCACGATGCCCTGGAACGTCGCAAACGGGCCTTCGGAGATGCGCACTGTTTCGTTCTTCTCGAATTTGACTTTCAGCTTCGGCTTCTCACGGCTGTCGGCGACTTTGTAGACGATATGCTGCACTTCTTCTTCGGAGAGCGGCGTGGGCTGCTGGCCGGTACCGACGAATCCGGTGACGCGAGGCGTGGACTTGACCACGTGCCAGACGTGATCGTCCATGTCCATCTCTACCAGCACGTAGCCGGGATAGAACATGCGCTCGGAAGTGTATTTCTTGCCGCCGCGCACTTCGGTGACCGACTCGGTCGGGATCAGCACTTTGCCGATCTTGTCCTGCAGGCCGAACGCGGCGACGCGGGATTCCAGCGACTCTTTCACTTTGCGCTCGAACCCGGAATACGAGTGGATGATGTACCACTTCATATTCGGGTTGCGTGGCGCTTCGCCGGTGGCGGCAGAAGCGCCGGCGCCGTCAGTCGGAGACTGCGAGGCTGGCTCTCCCACGGCTCCCGCTTCGTGTTTTTGTTCTTCTTGCATGATCAAGTTAAACTCCTGCTTCTGAGCGCTTTGGACTTAGTGTCCAAAATAGCTGTACAAGAACGAAACCGCTTTTTGCAGCACGGTATCGATCACCAGAAAGAAAAGGCCAAACAGAAATACGGTAATCACCACCACGGTGGTGGTCGCCTGCACATCCTTCCATGATGGGGCGGTGACCTTGCGCGTCTCGGTGCGCACGTCGTTGTAAAACGCCTTGATCCGCTCCGGCCAGGCCTTCACCCGCTCTCCGAAACTTCCGCTGGCGGTTGCGATCGAGTTTGCCATCTTCTTTGTCTCCACTCCCATGCTGCGTTACATCTCCCTTTTAGGCCACCGCGATCCATCCAAATCTGGCAGGGGCGGAGGGATTCGAACCCCCAAGTCCGGTTTTGGAGACCGGCAGTTTAACCGTTGAGCTTACGCCCCTGAAGGCATTGGGTAATTGTGTGATTGAGTAATTGGGTAATTTGAAAACCGCCCGAAAACTAAGGCGCTCAATTGCCCAATTACAAAATTCCCCAATTACTCAATTATTTCACTTCTTTATGCGGCGTGTGCTTGCGGCAACGGCGGCAGAATTTCTTGAACTCCAGCCGCTCGGTTGTCGTTTTCCGGTTCTTGGTCGTCGAATAATTCCGCTCTTTGCAATCACCGCACTGTAATGTAATGATTTCTCGGGGCATTGCTCACTCCAATGTTGCTGGTACGGTCCCTACGGGACTTGGTTCCCTTTGACTACGCCTACCCAGGCTTACGCCGTGGGCTGAAATATTTCGCGTGTTGCTGATGCCCTCGACCTTACCAATCGAGTTCCGCTCGACCGGACAGCCAAGGGCGCCTTACGCGTTCTTCCCTACTGCACAATCTCGGCAATCGTTCCGGCGCCTACGGTATGTCCGCCTTCGCGAATGGCAAACCGCAAGCCTTTCTCCATCGCCACGGGTGTGATCAACTCGATCACCAGGCTCACGTTGTCGCCCGGCATCACCATCTCGGTGCCGCTTGGCAATTCCGCTACTCCAGTCACGTCCGTCGTTCGCAAGTAAAACTGCGGACGGTATCCCTTGAAGAACGGTGTATGTCTGCCGCCTTCTTCTTTCGTCAGGATGTAGACTTCCGCTTTGAACTTCGTATGTGGCGTGATCGATCCTGGCTTCGCCAGCACCATGCCGCGCTCGACATCTTCTTTTGCGATGCCGCGCAGCAACAATCCGGCGTTGTCGCCGGCCATGCCTTCATCGAGCTGCTTCTTGAACATCTCGACGCCGGTGACCACCGTCTTTCTGGTCTCGCGGAAGCCGACAATTTCCACTTCTTCTCCGACTTTCACTTTGCCGCGCTCGATTCGCCCCGTCACCACCGTGCCGCGACCTTGAATCGAGAAGATGTCTTCGATCGGCATCAGGAAGGGCTTGTCGAGTTCACGCGCCGGTTGCGGCACGCTCTTGTCAACCGCTTCCATCAGCGCGTCAATCTGCTTCTCCCACTTCTCTTCTCCATTCAAAGCCCCTAAAGCGGAGAGACGAATCACCGGCACGTCGTCGCCGGGAAACTTGTAGCTCTTGAGCAACTCGCGTACTTCGAGTTCGACGAGATCCAGCAGTTCGGGATCATCGACCGCATCGCACTTGTTCAGCGCGACCACGATGTAGGGCACGCCGACTTGCCGAGCGAGCAATACGTGCTCGCGCGTCTGCGGCATAGGACCGTCGGTCGCAGCGACCACGAGGATGGCGCCATCCATCTGCGCTGCGCCCGTGATCATGTTCTTGATGTAATCGGCGTGGCCGGGGCAATCGACGTGGGCATAGTGCCGGTTCGCCGTCTCATACTCGACGTGCGCCGTTGCAATGGTGATGCCGCGCGCCTTCTCTTCCGGCGCGTTATCAATCGAGTCAAAAGACCGGAACACGATCTTCGGATTATGCTTCTGCAAAACCTTCGTGATGGCCGCCGTCAGCGTGGTCTTGCCATGGTCGATGTGACCGATGGTGCCCACGTTGCAGTGCGGCTTAGTGCGATCAAATTTCTCTTTTGCCATTTCCTTCCTCGATGTATCTATTCCTCAGGGGCTAAAGCCCCGGATAATTTCAACTCTCTGCGGCACGGCTGAAGCCGTGCCCTGATACGAAGCAAATTAAATTCAATATCAGTAATACTGATAGAGCTTTCTAAACTCGTGCCGCAGCGCGGTGTCGACCGTTTCCAGCTTCGACAGATAGAACTCTCGCATCTGCGCCTGATCTGACAACGGCAGTTCCTGATACAGCTGCCACGCGCTCAGGCCTGGCTCCTTAGACCCCTCCGCCGCTTGTTCCAGCGCACGCCCCGAGAGCACCGCGTCGAAGTCTCGAATGCGAATTCCTTTGCGATCCAGCTGCTTCAGAAACCGTTCTGCATTTTCGGCCAGGAACGCCCGTTCAACGGCCGCCTGCAGTTTGCCGAACTCCTGCTGCTTCTCAATTTTGATTGCAGCCTGCTCGAAACCCATTTGCTTGCTCAGTTCGTGCGGGCGCCTTGCCCGCGAACCAAATTCCTGGAGCGGGAGACGGGAATCGAACCCGCGACCAACAGCTTGGAAGGCTGTGACTCTACCACTGAGTTACTCCCGCCCTGTAAATCAGCTGTCAGCTATCCGCCGTCAGCCCTCAGCCAAACCTCAGCGGCTAAAGCCGCTTTTCTTCCGACTCTAGACGGCACAACTTAAGTCGTACCCTTCCCAAACTGCCCCGTCCCAAACACCCTTCCCAAACCGGACGTCCCGAAACCTGTTCCACATCCAGCCTAATCTTATGGAGCCGATGATCAGGATTGAACTGATGACCTCTCCCTTACCAAGGGAGTGCTCTACCAACTGAGCTACATCGGCCCGACTACTTCGCCGCCACTCCCGACTCAAGCCTGGCCTCGGCTGTCGGCTCTTGGCCCTCAGCTAAAGACGCCAATTCCGCCTTCTGCTCGCCATCCGGATGCATCACGTCCTTCCGCCGCACCCAGGTTTTGAATGCAAATAATCCGAGAATCAGCAGCGTGACGGCTCTTATCCGCTGATCGCTCAGCGTGGTTACAGCCAGCACACCCAGAGCCAGGAATGCAATCAACGCTCCGGTTAAACGATTCAGTCTCATCTACAACTCCCTGCGCAAACGCGCTCGGGATTATTCCCTCAGATCCCTCTCTAACTGCACGCGGGATTTCGCCAGAGGCACCTCAGCGGCTAAAGCCGATCGCTTTTGCAAACCACGGCACGACTAAAGTCGTGCCCTTTCACGAAGCCCCTCAACCGCCAATAACTGGTGCACAGGGAAGGATTCGAACCTTCGTACCTCGCTAGGAGGGACAGATTTACAGTCTGTTGGCTTTAACCACTCACCCACCTGTGCACACTTGCCGGGTGATGCAGCCCTCACGCTTCATCGAGCCGGCAATCTCATCCGGTATAACGCACTCGGAAAAACGCGGCAGCACACTTCTGCTTTCAGCTTTCAAATCAGAGCTTCAGCTCATCTGCCTAGCCGACCTGTTTTGAAAAACCAGCTCTAGCCAACAAGGGAAAACCAAGATTCACGCAAACGGATATCGCGCGAAGGTCACTACACGCCGGAAAAGTTCCGAATGGAGTGCGTTGGAAAAACCTGTTGCGCCGCCTACAGAGTTCCTGCCGCCTGCCGGAAATTCGTTGCCGAACTTCGCATACTGGAGCTGGCGAAGGGATTTGAACCCCCGACCCTCTGATTACAAATCAGATGCTCTACCAACTGAGCTACGCCAGCGTTGGGGCACAAGCGCCTTCGGGCACAAGTATACCCTTAATCCCTTCCAGATGTCCGGGACAATTAAATACGATATCACAATGTGAATTTTCGGCGCAATGGGAATACGGAGACTCCGAGCTGCGATGATTCTATCTCTCGCCTGGGAGTGCCGTGCGATCCGTTCCATCAGGCGGAAGATGTTATGATTTCAGCCCTGACCGCATCCCATGCGAATTAGGCGCACGATTCCCGTCGTTCTGGGAGTTCTGATCGTAGCGGCGGCTATCACGGCTGCCGTGCAGCTACGGAAGTTGGCGCCGCCGGAACCTGCGCGCATGTTGCCAGGCGCCGATGCTTTCTTTTATGTCGACCTGGCGTGGGCCCGCCGATTGAATGGTGGCAAAGAACTGCCCGCAGTAAGCCACGATCCCGAATACGAGCAATTCATTCAAGCCACCGGCTTTCTGTTTGAGCGCGATTTGGATGAGGCGGCGTTCGCGGTGCATTATCCCGCGAGTTGGCCTGGCGGAGGGACCGGCGGCACGGCACCGGAGCCGCGCTTTTCCGAAGTGCTGGTGGGGAAATTTCAAAGCCAGCGGCTCACTGACTACTTGCGCAAGATCGCCCGCTCGGTGGAAAGCTATCATGCGGTCGATATTTTTACGATTCCTCTGGAAGGCAGAACGTTGCGAGTGGCGGTGCTCAGCGCCGATTCGGTTGCTGCCTCGAATCAGGAAGACGCGGCAGTGCTCCAACAGATGGTAGACCGGTCGAAGAAGCTGGCTTCTCCCTTTGGAGGTCCGGCGCTGCTGCGCGAGTTCTACAAACACGTGCAGTTAGGGAGTTTGGCATGGGTCATTGCGCGGATCGATCCCTCGGCGCCGGGAACTCAGGGGTGGAGTTCTATTTTCGCCCATCCCACTACAGTTGTGATCTCGGGAAGCTTTCTAAGCCCGCTGCATCTGCACGCCGGTTCGATTCACTTGGAGGCGGAGGCTTTCACGCAAAATGCGGATGAGGCGCATGTTATTGCAGACAAAGTGACGGCCTTCGTCGCGTTGACCCATTCCGCCGAAACCTCGGCCGGAATCCACGGCACCGATACCGACGTGAAGGCTTTGTTCGACAGCCTGAGAGTGAAGCAGGAGGGAGATCGAGCGGTGGTGAGCGCGACGATGCCGCTGGGATTCCTGCGCAAGATGCTCTCTGGATCTGCGGCTGAGTTGAACGAACCGGCTGAACCGCCCGAGCAAGCACCGGCGAAATCGCCCTAGGCTGGTAAGAGAACGGAATCGTTTGAGTTCACTATGATCCGTGGAGCTGCTCCACAACGCGCTTAGGAGCGGTGTTGCGCCAAGCGGCCTGTACGGCTTCCTGCAGAATCTTCTTGCGCGCATTCTTGAGGTGCACGCTGGTCGCGCCGCGGCGCCCCCACGCACCTTTCGCGGGAACGAATATTTCCGGATGATTTTTTGAGAAATAATGTTGCTGCTCAGGCGTTAGTTTGACCATGCCCCAACCTTTCGCCGGATAGCCGAGCGTGGCGAAGACCTTTCCCTGCACGCGAAAATCCGGATGATCCATGTGCTCACTTTCGGTGGCCTCCGGAATGGCGAGCGCTATTCGGCGAAAATCATTGGCAGTCATGATTGGCGGTAGCAGAAAGTCATGTTCGCGGTGGCAGTATAGCTCGCGGCTTCAGCTGACGTTCTGCACATCCGCATACAAGCATAACGGCTTAACCAGCACAATGGTTACGATCCGTCGAGTGGTAGACTTCGCGCATGAGGGACTCTTCTGAAGATAAAGACCGCGTCCCAGACACCGGTGCTGTCTCTGAAAAAGACTCCCGCACTTCGCCTAGCACCGGGCCGGCCCTATACCTGGTTGCGACGCCCATCGGTAATCTTGAGGACATTACGTTTCGCGCAGTGCGCGTGCTCAAAGAAGTGGACATGATTGCCTGCGAAGATACGCGGCAAACCCAGAAACTGCTCAATCATTATGGAATCACGACTCGCACCATCAGCTATCACGAGCACAATGAAATGACGCGCGCGCCTGAACTGGTGAAAGAGATGCAGGAAGGCGCGAGCGTCGCGCTGGTGACCGATGCTGGGATGCCGGGCATTTCCGATCCGGGATTTCGTCTGATTTCGCTGGCGATTCGACATCGTCTACCGGTAGTGCCGATTCCGGGAGCCTCGGCGTTTCTGGCCGCGCTGGTGGCCAGCGGGCTGCCGACCGATTCGTTCCGTTTCAGCGGATTCCTTCCGGCAAAGCGTGGCGAGCGGCGGGCTGCGCTCGAAGCAATTCGGAGCTCGCCCCGGACGCAGGTTTTTTACGAAGCTCCACATCGCCTAGTGGAAGCGCTGACCGATGTTTGCGAGGTTCTGGGCAGCGAGCGGAATGTCGTGATCGCGCGGGAGGTGACGAAACTGCACGAAGAGTTTTTGCGTGGCCGGGTCAGGAATGTGCTGGAAACGCTGAAAGAGCGCGATGGAGTGAAGGGCGAGATCACGTTGCTGATCGGCAAGGACGAGGAAGGCGAATCTCGGGCAGCGACAGATACTGCCGGCACGGTTTCGATTCGGCAAAGAGTGGGGCAGATCATGGCGGAAGAAAAAATCGATGAGAAAGCCGCACTGAAGAAAGTGGCGAAGGAGCGGAGAATCTCGAAGAGCGAGGCGTATCGAGAACTGCAGAGGAGCAAGTAAGCGGAGTTCGATAACGAGGCGAGGCAAACCAGATTCCTCGCTTCGCTCGGAATGACAACATTCAAGCCCGAATCACAACTTTCAACCCCGAATGACGACTTCAAGCCGGGCTGTTGCAGGTTTTTCAGGTTGGGTTATTGCAACTTTGCAATCGCCTGGGCAACGCGCTCCAGCGTGGTCTCTTTGCCCAGCACCTCGAGCGTTTCAAATAACGGCGGCGCGTTTTTACGGCCGCAGACTGCGACGCGAATGGGCTGAAACATCTGTCCCGCTTTCACTCCTAGTTCCTGCGCGGCGGCGCGCAGGGCGAGATCGAGCGGGTCGTGTTTGAATTCGACATTCGCCAAAACCTCGCGCGCTCGCGTGAGGACTTTCAACGCCATCGCCGCGTCGCCTTTCTGTGGGATGAGTTCGGCCGGATCATAAGGCGGCAATTGTTTCACGAAGAAAAAATCAGCGGTGCTGAGCACGTCGCGCAGAAGCTTGATGCGCTCGCGGATCAGCGCGGTGATCTGCAGCATTTTGTCCGGCGAGATGTCGAAGCCGGCCCCGCGCACAATTGGCAGAAGGCGCTCGCTCAGGCTTTCGACCGGCAGTGCGCGAATGTGCTCTGCGTTGAGCCACAGCGCTTTCGGGTCGAAAGTTTCTTCGGGGAAGGGGACACCGACAGTGGCAGCAACACCGGGATTCCTCGCTTCGCTCGGAATGACAATTTTTGGGCCAGTTTCCTTGAAATTCACTACGGTGTTCGAGCGGTTGATTCCTTCCAGGGAGAAAGCATCGACCAATTCGTGCAGCGACATATTCTCGCGATCGTTCTTCGGCGACCAGCCCAGGAGGCACAAGAAGTTGATAAAGGCTTCCGGCAAGAAGCCTGCGTCACGATAAGTGGTTACGCTGACCACGGGACCGTGGCGACGCTTGGAAAGCTTGGTGCCATCCGGCGCAACCAGCAGCGGCAGATGTGCAAACAGCGGCGGCGCAAATCCGGCGGCTTCGAAGATGAGCACATGTTTGAACGTGTTGCTGAGATGGTCCTGCCCGCGGATGATGTGGCTGATGCGCAGGTCGGCGTCATCGGCGCAGGACGCGAGATGATAAGTCGGCATGCCATCGGAACGGAGCAGAGCAAAGTCTTCGATATCGTCGGCGCCCTTCATCTGCGCGCCGTAAACCGCATCGGTAAACCGTACCACTTGCCCACTCTGGCGCGGCACGCGGAAGCGCAGGGCAAAGGGCTCACCGGCAGCCGCGCGGCGGTCGCTCTCGGCACGAGAAAGTTCCCGAGCGCCAGGATTGAAAAGCCACGTGCCTTGCGCGCCGGATTTTTCGGCGTCTCCGGTGTGGGCGGGAGTGAAATCGCGATAGGCTAGTCCTTTTTCGAAGATCGCCCAGGCCGTTTGGCGGTGCAGTTCGAGGCGATCGGACTGCTTGTAGTGTTCATCCCAAGTCAGGTTGAGCCACTTCAGGCCTTCAAATATCGATTCGACGGAGGCCTGCGTGTTGCGCTCAACGTCGGTATCGTCGAGGCGAAGAATCATCGTGCCGCCGTTGTGGCGGGCGTAGAGCCAGTTAAAAATAAAAGTGCGGGCGCTGCCCACATGCAGAAAACCGGTGGGTGAAGGCGCGAAGCGCACACGCGGGCTCGTGATGCCGCGAACAAGATCAGTCATAAGAGCTAGAAATTCGATGGTATGGGGAGCACAAAAGCACCGTCAAGCGCCGGAGCATCCAAGGTTCGCTGCGAGGTTAGTGAATTAACCGATACATTCTATTAGTTTTACGGCTAGCAGGATTGTACTTAAATCATATTGTGTTCGCATGCACGCTGTGAAAACATTAGTCAGACCTAATAGCCCTCTTTCGTTGTTATTGAATCTTAACCCAGGCATGAAGTCACCCAGGCATCATGAATAGTGTCGTCATTAGCATGGTGGTGATACCGGGAGTGGTTTCACTCCTGCTGTTCCTGGTGTTCACCTACCTGTATGAGCAAAGCCGCCAAGCCTATTTCCGCGCGTGGCAGTTCGCCTGGGCTGCCTACACGCTGCATTACGTTCTGGACGCGTTCTCGTTTTATCGTGCACCGTCGCCTTTAGCTTTTTTCGCGAGCTCGCTGTTTTTAGTGGCAATGGCGCTGTGCATATTCGTTTCCACTCGGCTCATGCGCGGGCGCACCCAGCTGATGTGGTACGACGCGGCGCTGGCTGTGGCCGGGATAGCTCTGGCCTGGCTGAACTTCCAGTCTCACATGGTACGAGGGGTTTTTCAGGCGACCGCGGAGCAGCCTGCCATGGCTCTGGACATTGGGATCGCGACTGTGCTGCTTTACAGTTCGGCGGTTTTTTATATCAACGGTCACCGACGCGGATCGCTCGCCTTCAAAGTGCTCGCCTTTGCGTTGGCTTTGTGGGGCGTGCTCATGGGCGCGGGACAATTCCGCAATCCTTGGGGCGCTCGCTTTGGCAGCGCGGCGAATTATCTGGGACCGGTGCCGCAGATGCTGCTAGGCATCGCGATGGTGATGGTGCTGTTTGAGAACGAGCGCAACGCGGTGCAGGAGAACACGCTGGCGCTTTCCACGCTGGGAGTCGACCCGCGGCGGCTGCTGTCGGCGGAAGATTTGCTGCCCAGCATGCAATCAGCTTTGAGCCGTCTGGCGGGAGCGTTGTCGGCGAAGCGGGCGATCATTTACATCTCCGAACGTTGGCGCGGGCTTCTGCCATCGGTGCAGCAGGGATTCTCGCCTGAATTTCTCGAGCGGCTGAACAGCACCGGCGCCGGTCAATATATCTGCGAGCTGGCATACCGGCAGGGCGGGCTCTTCACTGTGCACAATCTCCCGCAGCTTACCGAACAGCTGCCTATAGGCACTTCGGGAACATTTAATGAATTCAAGAGAGTTTTCACCGAATCCGAAATCCGCAACCTGACCGCGGTGAGCTTGCAAACCCGCGAACACGCCTTCGGAGTGATTTTATTTCCTCATGCCGAGCGTAAGACGTTTGGCACGTCCGGCCCGCGATTGATGGTGGGACTCGCGCTGCAACTCGGACTGACGATCGATAACTATCTGATCGCGCACGACGCGCACCGCCGCACGCAAGAGTATGAATTGCTCACCGAAATCGGGAAAGCGATCAGCTCGCGACTGGATCAGGACGAAGTTCTGCGGACGATCCACAGTGAATTGGGGCAAATTTTTAATACCAACAATTTCTTCATCGCATTCCAGGAGGGTGATGAAGTTCGATTCGAGCTGGAGGTGGAAAACGGCCGGATTCTGCCGAAGCGGCGGCGAAAAATTGGAAACGGCTTTACCGAGTACGTAATCCGCACGGGCCAACCGCTGTTGATCCGCTCCGATGTGGACAAAACGCGAGTTCGACTAGGGATTACGTTTAAACCCGCCGCACCTTCCAAATGCTTATGTGCCGCGCCAATTCTGTTGGGCGGTAAGCCCGCCGGGGTGATGGTGGCGCTCAGCACGGAACGCGAATTTGCATTCGAGCAGCGCGATCTCGACGTGTTGGTCACGGCAGCGGGACAAGTTTCAGTTGCGGTTGAGAATGCGCGCCTCTTCGCCGAAGAACAGCGCCGTTCGCGGCAACTGGCGTTTCTCAACAATATTTCCCGTACCGCAATTTCGAGCGACGATCCGGTCCACCTTCTTGGCCAGATTGTGGGAGAGATTCAAAAGAACTTCAGTTTCGATCACATCGGCATCGGCTTGCTGGATTATGGAACCAAGGAAATCGAAATTAAAGCGGAAGCTGGAGCCACGGCTCACGCCATGGGCAAGCGGATTCCGATTGGCTTCGGAATTCTGGGCCGCGTGGCGCGCACGGGAGAGAGGGCGCTGGTGCAAAACGGAATGCCGGGGCAAATGGGCGCGATCCTGCCGGAGTCACGATCCGTATTGTGCATTCCGATCACGTACGGCGAAACCCTGCTGGGTGCATTGAATATTGAAAGCCGCGACGAAAGCGCGTTTTCGCCGCAGGATGTGCTCATCCTGAATACGCTGGCTGACCTGCTGGCAACGGCCCTGCACAATGCGTTCGTCTTCCAGAAACTGCAACAGCAATCGATTACCGATGGTTTGACCGGGATCAAGACGCGGCGCTTTTTCTGGGAAGCGTTGTCGGCCGAATGGAAGCGGGCTTCGCGCTCGGGACGTCCGTTCTCAGTGGTGCTGATCGACCTCGACAAATTTAAAGAAGTGAATGACACGATGGGTCACTTCGAGGGCGATCTGGTGCTGGCCCGCGTGGGCCGATTGCTGGAGCAGAAGTCACGGCAATCGAACGTGGTCGCGCGATATGGTGGCGACGAGTTCATCATCCTTATGCCGGAAACCGGCCCCGAGCAGGCAGAGGTTCTGGCGGAGCGCTTGCGGCAGTGGATGGCTGCCGATCCGCTGCTGAGCGAGCACCACGTGACCGGCAGCTTCGGCGTAGCCAGTTTTCCAACCCATGGCTTTTCGATCGAAGACATTATCCGCGTCGCCGATGCGGGTATGTATGTTTCGAAGCGCTCAGGCGGAAATCGCGTTTCTGCGGCGCAGGAGTTTGCTGCGGGCGAAGAGTTCGCCGCCCAGCGGCAACAGATTTCCGCCTATATCGAAGGTTTTCTGCAGCGCGAGCACAATGGACCCGAGCATCTCGAAGAGCTGACTTCGATGCTGGTAAAGCTGTGCGGCGGCGAGGAAGACTGCAATGTGGCGCTGCTGAAAGAATCCATCGAGGTTCTCAGCCGTGCCGCGGAATCGCGTGAGCTGCGCACCTCAGGCCATGGAGATACGGTTGCACGCTACACGGAGATTCTGGCGCGCGCGCTGCATCTGCCTCCAGAAGATACTTCCGATTTGGTCTATGCAGCGCGAGTTCACGACGTCGGCAAGATTTTTGTTGCCGAGCGCATTCTGAATAAACCTGGGCCGCTGACCGACGACGAATTCTTTCTCGTAAAGATGCACGCGCGGGTGGGCGCGGAGATTGTCGGCATCCTTCCCCACAGCGCCATGATGCGGCAGGCCATCGAGTATCATCACGAGCGCTTCGACGGCTCCGGTTATCCCGGCGGCGCGAAGGGCGAGCAGATTCCGCTGTGGGCGCGCATTATCGCTCTCGCCGACGCCTACGCCAACATGCTGACCGAGCAATCGATCTCCGCAGCTCGCACGCCGGAAGAGGCACTGGAAGAGCTCGCCAAAATGAGCGGCACCGGATTTGACGGCATGCTGGTGCGCTTACTTACGCGCGGATTGAAGTCGGAACGGGCGCCGGCGGGGAAGGACAGCGCGTAGGTCTTTACTTCTAGTTTCTCGTTCCTAGTTTCTAGACTTCAGAGCATTTCCCATTTTTCCACTCTTCACCACTTGCAACTGGCAACTAGAAACCGGAAACTATTCCGATGTCCATCTCCATTTCTCTCTCTGGGAAAGCTGCTTTGATCACCGGCGGTTCGCGCGGCATCGGCGCAGCTACGGTTCGCATGTTCGCTGCGGCGGGTGCGAAGGTCACATTCAGTTATCAGAAGGCTAAATCTCAGGCTGAGGCTCTGGCGAAAGAGTGCGGCGAGGGGAACTGTCATGCGATTCAGAGCGATCTAAACGGCACCGATTCTGCTCGCCGGCTCGTGGCGGATGCAGTCAAGCACACAGGCAGAATCGATATTCTTGTGGCCAATCATGGCGTGTGGCCGGCGGAAGACGTGCCGATCGAGAAAATGAGCGATGAGCAATGGCGCTCGACGCTTTCCATCAATCTCGATGCGGTATTTGGATTACTCAAACACACCGTGGCGCAAATGAAATCTCAGCCTCGCACCGGCACGGCGGCTGGGCATATCGTGCTCATCAGCTCGACGAGCGGTCAGCGCGGCGAGGCGTTTCATTGCGATTACTCCGCCACGAAAGGCGCGATCATCAGCTTGACCAAGAGCCTCGCGGCTGAACTTGCCTCGGCTGGCATCTACGTCAATGCAGTCGCACCCGGTTGGGTGGATACTGATATGTCGAAACCGGCGCTGGATGATCCGAAGAGCGGAGAAGAGATTCGGCGTACGATCCCGCTCGGGCGCGTAGGCAAGCCTGAAGAGATTGCCGCGCCCGTGTTGTTCTTATGCACCGAGCATGCGGGCTTTATTACCGGCGAGATATTCAACGTGAATGGCGGGGCTGTGCTGGTCGGCTAGCGAACAAACAGACGGCTGCTGTCTTGTGATGCACAATTTCTGCTAATCTCAGCGGCGCACATGCGCGCCGCTGTCATTCTCGGACCGGGATGTTCTTCGAAACACATCAAGCCGTTTCAACAAACGGCCGAGCGGTGCGGGGTCGGCTGGCGCATCGAAGCTTCCTCCGCCGCCGATCGGTTCACTGACAATCAATCTGCCGACAAGCAAGATGTAATCGTTCTCTTCGGCGGAGATGGCACCATTCATCGCCCTCTCAGCCAACTTGTGAAACTTGGCGTTCCGGTGCTGGTCGTGCCGGTGGGCAGCGGGAATGACTTTGCTCACGCTCTTGGATTTCGCGGGGTCGGTGATGCGCTGGCCGGGTGGCGACGCTTCTGTGCCGGAGATGGCAACGTTCGCTCTATCGATCTGGGAGTCATTACTCCAGTGCAGCCTTCATCTGCTTCGCCGCAGAGCGAAGCTTCCCCCGCGACAGAGTTCATTTCCGCTGATTACTTCTGCAGCGTAGCGGGCGTGGGACTGGATTGCAAAGTGGCCCGCCGCGCCAATGCGCTGCCGCAATGGTTGCGCGGCCATGGCGGTTACGCACTCTCCCTGATTCCGATGATCTTCCGTTTCGCCCCGCTCCCCATCAAGATTCTCACGCCCAACGAAAACGGATGGGCTGTCCGCAGTGATCAACCCACGATTCTCGCCGCCTTTGCCAACACGTCGACGTATGGCGGCGGAATGAAAATCGCGCCGCACGCGAAGATGGAAGATGGGCAACTTGATGTGTGTGTGATCGCCGGCATACATCCCTTTAAACTCTTCTGCATGTTTCCGACGGTTTACTTCGGCCGTCACCTCAAGATTCGCAAGGTCGAATACTTCCGCGCGACCTGCATACGGATCGAAACCGAGCTTCCGCTTGATGTTTACGCCGACGGCGAATACGTTTGTCGAACTCCGGTTGAGGTCGGTGTGCAGGCTGCTGCGCTCAAGGTGCTCGTGCCTTAGCGTCCGGTGCTACACTTTTCCAATGGCGGAACGACAGTCGCATACGCTGCTCTGGATTCTGATCGGCGGAGGAGCATTCTTCCTCTTTCTGCTGGCCGTGTTTTCACTGGTTTACCTCACGTTGCGCGCCGGCACGAATGAATCCGCCTTTGCGGGCTTTGGCGATCGCATCGGGGTGGTCGACCTCGACGGAGTGATTCTTTCACCGCAGCCCGTCGTCGATGAACTCAAGAGTTTCGGCGACGACTCCTCGATCAAAGCCATCATTTTGCACGTGAATTCCCCTGGCGGCGGCGTAGCCGCATCCGAGGCGATTTATCGCGAAGTCAAACGCGTGCGGGAAGAAAAAAAGAAAACCATCGTCGTCTCCATTGAGACAGTCGGGGCGAGCGGCGCTTACTACGTCTCGTCGGCTGCGAACAAGATCTATGCTCTCGACGGCAGCATTGTTGGCTCGATCGGCGTGATTGCGGAGTGGGTGAATTACGGCGATCTGATGAAGTGGGCCAAGTTGAAACCCCAGGTCCTCAAGACCGGAGAGTTTAAGGATACGGGCGATCCGGCCCGCGAACTCACGCCGGCTGAGCGGGCCTATATGCAGTCGCTGATCGACAATATGTTTGGGCAGTTTATTCATGCCGTCGCCGATGGACGCGGCATGAAATATGACAACGTGAAAGCGATCGCTGACGGCAAAGTATGGACCGGTGAAGAAGCGCTATCGATGAAGCTGATCGATAAGATTGGCGACTTCCAAGCGGTCGTGAACGACACGGCAAAATCCGTAGGCATTTCCGGGGAACCGACGCTGGTGCACCCGGAGAGAGAGCGGAAATCCTTGCTGGATCTGCTGGTTGGAGATATTTCGAAGTACATTCCGGATCAAGAAAAAATGCTGGAGCGGCAAGTTGGGTTCTATTATTTGTGGAAGTAGGCGCGAGTCCCAGAGTTCAGCAGCGCGGCCTTTCCACAGCCGAGACTTGCGTCCAAGCCCTGAAATTTGAGAAGGTTATGGAGGTTACCCGGTCGCCGAGCTTTGGCGAGGATTCTGCAATCGATTCGCAGGGAGCGAAGCCCATATGACGAAAGCCGATCTGATCGACGAAGTTTCGCGTTTAGCCGAACTCACGCGCAAAGACAGCGAAGTGATCGTGGAAACCATCTTTGACAGCGTAGTCCGATCCCTGCGTGCCGGTGACAAGATCGAGATTCGCGGCTTCGGTAGCTTCCGAACCCGGCAGCGCAAACCGCGTATGGGACGCAACCCGAAAACCGGCGAGAAGGTGGAAGTCCCGGCGAAGAAGATCCCGTTTTTCAAGCCGAGTAAGGAATTAAAAGATCTGGTCAACGAAGGGGTCGCCGAGGGCGCTGCGCCACCGGTGCCGCAAGCTGCGCCCCCTACTTCTTCAGCACCAGCATAAGGTCCTGACCTTTAGTTGCGGAGCACGTCAGTTTGGGTAGTCCCCCACCGTGCTTCGCGAACTTTGCGGTAAAAGCATTTAACCGCGAAGGATGCAAAGGATTCGCGAAGTCTGCGAAGAACGCGAAAGCCCCGGTTAGCGTATTCCCACTGCCGCTATCATCCGCCCAGTTTTACCTTTCTCGGCGCGATACGAAAACAGCAGATCGGTGCGGCAGTTCGTGCACAAGGGCGAAACTTCAATATTCTTTGCAGCCAGCCCTGTAACCAACAATTGCTGTCGGTTGGCTTCCACCAGATCGAGAAAAATTCTCTTTGGCAGCTCGCCGTGTCCGGGGGCACGCGCCGTCAGAAACAACAATGGGTACTTTTCGCGGACGGGGTCTGATTCCTTCACTTCACGGAACAGATTCGCCGCATAGGGGAATTGAGATTCAAAATTCTCCCGCACTTCCTCTCCGACCTGGTAACAACACCCATGAATGCCGGGGCCAACTACCGCTTTGAGATCACGAGCACGGCTGCCGAACCAACGCCGCATTTCACCGACTCCCTTTTCGGCGATGCGCTTCGCCGTCCCGCGCCAACCTGCATGAAAAGCGCCGACCGCTCGACGCTTGGGATCTACCAGAATGATGGGCAGGCAATCGGCAGTCTGAATTGCCAGCAGCAGGCCCGGAGTGTTGGTGACGAAGCCATCGCCGACCAGTGCCGACTGTGGCGCGGAATCGACCATGTGAATCATGTCGGAGTGAACCTGCCTCAGCGTGACGAGATTGCCGATTATCGAATTTGGCCCATGCGAGTTTTTAGCCGCGGCTTTGATGTGCTTGGGATCCGCAGCACCGATTGCTTTTAGAAACGAGAGCCGGTTGCGTTCGACCGCGGATTTCGAATCGCCTTTCGTGAATCCGAGATTCAGGGTTCCGCCACCGTAGGCTCGGGAAAATCCTCCGGTTCGCGTGGAGAATCCATGCACGAGCCAGGGAAAGCTGGCGAGGTTAGAAGCGGAAAGGACGTGGAGGACGCCTCGATTGCGAGCGAGATTCGGCACAAAGCTATGTTAGCCGATCGCGTCTGCTTACAACGGATGGGTGCTTATTGATCTGCAGCCCAACGCTGCCGGATCGCGGCGAGAAACTTCTCTTTGTCCCCTTTCATTTGCTTCACCAGCGCCTGGTTGCCGGTATCCTCGTGGGCGGCGGCCCACAGCACCATCTCCGTGAGAACTGGAGCAAGATCGATTCCCTTTTGAGTCAGCCGGTAGGTGATCTTGCGGCCATCGGATGGATCGGGATCGGCTCGGATGATGCCGTACTCCACCAGCTTGTGCAGCCGATCGGCAAGAATATTGGTAGCGATCCCTTCATAGCAGTTCATAAATTCCTTATAGGTGCTCACCCCGCGCAGCATCATGTCACGGATGATCAAAAGCGACCAACGGTCTCCCAACATCTCGACGGAAGCATTTAACGGGCACCCCGAACGCCGATCCGCTGTCTTGTCAGGCACAAAATTATTTTATCATTTTACTTGCTTTTTGCAAGTGAAATGAAATAGCCTCGTAGAATCGAGTGGTACCTGGGATTCCGGTGTAGCGATTCTTTATTACCAAGGCGTAACCAGCTCAGTCTTAGACATAAACGATCAATGAATCGAAAAGGAGCAAATGATGGAAACACGACCAACGCACGAGCAAGCGAAACTGCAACTGCAACTGTTTGAAGAACGGCGTGAGGCGAGGCTGCGCCAGGCGCGGGAATGGTTCTGGAAGAATTACCAGGTCGAAACCCTGGAGGATGTGATGCGGATTTGCCCTCCGGGCACTGAGGCCGGACAATTCGCCATGATGGTGCTCACCTACTGGGACCAGGCTTGCGCCATGCTCAATTACGGCCTGCTTCACGAAGATTTATTCTTTGAAACCACCGGTGAATTTTTTGGCGTATGGGAAGCTGCAAAGACGGTGGTACCGCAGTTCCGCGAGCGCTTTCACAACAAGAACTTCCTGGAGCACCTGGAAAAAGCTGCGCAGCGGTTCGAGGTCTGGTCGGAAAAACGGTCGCCTGGCCAGATCGCGGCCATGAGGCAGATGATGAAACAGATGAGGAGTCAGCTCCCGAAAGCGGCATAACCGTATAAACTGCGGAGATCTGCATAAACTGCGGAGATCTGCGACGCTGGCGCGACGGTCGGCGTCGCACGTTCTCTGCTCAATCTATAAATTCTCATCCGAACCCGTGTGTAGAGTTTCCTGGTGGTTCTGTGTGGCTCACCAGATTACTGTAGAGGCGGCAAGATGCTTTAAAGTGGGTAGGGATCAAGCAATAACAGGCTTGTATAGCTTCATGGAGTGAAACAATGAGCAAGGTGCGGGTTCTTGCAGGTACACGAAAAGGCGCTTTCGTTCTGACGTCTGACGGTAAGCGCGACAAATGGGACGTGAGAGGGCCACATTTTGCGGGCTGGGAGATTTATCACATCAAAGGCTCGCCAGTCGATCCAAATCGGCTGTATGCGTCTCAAACCAGCGGATGGTTCGGGCAGATCATTCAGCGCTCCGACGACGGCGGAAAAACCTGGCACCAGCCGGGAACGCCGGCGGGGGAGCCTGCGCCTCCGGGCCCGCCAAAAAGCGAAAGCAATAAATTTGCTTACGACACTTCGGCCGGTGCCGGCAAGGCGCTGACTACTCATCAGTGGTATGACGGCACGCAGCATCCCTGGGAATTCAAGCGCGTCTGGCATCTGGAGCCTTCGCTCACCGAGCCCGATACGGTCTACGCGGGGGTGGAAGACGCAGCCCTTTTTCGTTCAGGCGACGGCGGGAAAAATTGGCATGAACTCTCGGGCCTGCGCGGGCATGGTACCGGCCCAAAGTGGCAACCCGGCGCCGGCGGAATGTGTTTGCATACCATCATTCTCGATCCCAGCAATCCGGATCGAATCTTCATCGCAATTTCCGCGGCAGGAGCATTCCGCACTGATGACGGCGGCAATTCCTGGAAGCCGATCACCCGCGGACTCTATTCCAAATACCTGCCGAATCCTACAGCGGAGATCGGTCACTGCGTTCACCACATCGCAATGCATCCCTCGCGTCCCGGAGTTTTGTTCATGCAAAAACATTGGGACGTGATGCGCTCCGACGACGCGGGAGATAACTGGAAAGAAGTGAGCGGCAATTTGCCCACGGATTTCGGATTCGTGATCGATGTGCACGCGCACGAGCCGGAAACGATTTATGTCGTTCCCATCAAGAGCGATGGGGAACATTTTCCAATCGACGGAAAGTTGCAGGTTTTTCGCAGCCGCACCGGCGGAAACGAATGGGAGCCGCTTACCAATGGCTTGCCGCAAAAAGATTGCTATGTGAACGTGCTGCGCGACGCGATGGCCGTTGACAAGCTGGACAAATGCGGCATTTATTTCGGCACGACAGGCGGACAAATTTACTGCTCAGCCGACGCGGGCGATAGTTGGAATGCGATTGTGCACGATCTTCCGGCGGTGTTGTCGGTCGAAGTGCAGACATTGGTGTAATGAATTCGACAGCGCGATGATTTGGAACAGCCGGATGCATCCGTGTCATCGCTAATCGCATTCCGGAATTTCCAGTAGAGCGATAATCAAGAGAGGAAACTTTTAGGGAGACGAAGCTCTTAGCTGCTTCAAGTGAATATGATTCGAGTGATGCTGCCACAGCATCTGCGCACATTGGCTCACACGGGAGCCGAAGTAAAGATTGACGTCGAGCCTCCAGTCACCCAGCGATCCGTGCTCGACGCGCTGGAGGCGAATTATCCGATGCTCCGCGGCACCATTCGCGACCAGGCTACGCAACAACGCCGTCCGTTCTTGCGCTTCTTCGCCTGTGAGGAGGATTTGTCTCACGAGTCGCCGGATGCGCCGCTGCCGGAAGCGGTTGCATCGGGAGTTGAGCCGTTTCTAATTGTGGGTGCGATCGCCGGAGGTTAAGCGATGCGGTCTGCCGAACCCCAGATTCCTCGCTTCGCTCGGAATGACAAATGACGCGACCCTCCGTTATAGTTTTGTAGCGTCATTGCTTTCGAAAAATATGTTCGAAGATTTCACCGTCACCGACCGTTGGACGAAGAAGCCGGTTCACTGCGTTTATCAGGCGCTGATCGTGGCCATTGCCACCCGGCACGCCGATGCGGTCGATATTAAGTTTCTGGCCGATGGAAAGACCATCTGGGTCGCGCTGCCTCATCCGGCATGGGTCGAGTACAAGAAACGAACCGGCAAGGCCATCACCGATTCCTTGGCGGTTGAAATCGCCGGACATTATCTGAAATCGGCAATCGAAGCCGGCGAAGGACTCGACCGCGAAATGTACTCTCTGACGGTGCAGCAAACGCTGGATCATCTCGAAGCGGCCGTCAAGGAAATGGAAGCGCAAGTGGTGTCCTGATTTCGTGCAGACGCAAAGAAAATTTCGGCCATGCGCCACGCGGCATTATCGCGTTCCCGCACTGAACTCGTATACCGTAACGCTGTGAAACCTCTGTCCCGGCTTCAACTCGGTCGTGGGAAAGTTTGGATGGTTCGGCGAATCGGCAAAGTGCTGCGTCTCCAGGCAGAGCGCCGATCGCTTCTTGTAGACGCGCCCGTCCTTCCCGGTGATCGATCCATCCAGATGGTTTCCGGTATAAAGCTGCAGACCGGGTTGATCCGTTAACACGCGCAGGATTCGCCCCGTGGTTGGCTCGTACACTTCGGCCACTTCCTCCAACTTGCCTGGATGATCGAGCACATAATTGATGTCGTAACCCGATCCAAATTTCAACTGGGGATCGTCGGCATCGATCCTCTCGCCGATTGCGTGCGGCGTGCGAAAGTCAAATGGCGTGCCCTCGATTGACTTCACTTCGCCGGTAGGAATCAAATCCGCATTCAAAGGCGTGATACGCGAAGAATTGATCTTCACGATGTGCCCCAGGATGTCGCCGTTCCCCTGCCCAGCCAGGTTGAAATAGGAATGATTGGTGAGGTTGAGAACTGTGTCTTTATCAGTTTTCCCCATATACTCGATCCGCAGCGCACCGCCGCGGACCGTGTAGCGCACCGTAGTCGTGAGAGTGCCCGGAAATCCCTGGTCGCCATCTTTGCTCACATAAGTGAGTTCGATTCCATCCTGCACGGGGTGGGCCGTCCAAACGACTTTATCGAAGCCTCGAGGCCCGCCGTGCAGGGCATTGTCACCATTGTTTTTCGGGATGGAATAGGTGTGGCCGTCCAGCTGGAACATGCCATGCGCGATGCGATTGGCGTAGCGGCCGATGATTCCACCGAAGTGAGCAGTCTGCGCGATGTATTCATCCAGCGAATTGCAGCCCAGCACAATGTCGGCAAGCTTGCCATTGCGGTCCGGCGTGCGCAGCGAAACCACGATTCCGCCATAGGTGATAATGCCGGCGTCAATTTTGCCGTCACTGAGCGAGTACAGTTCCACCGCTGTGCCGTCGGGAGTGTGCCCAAACTGCGATTTGGTAACAGTCGTCTTTTTCTGTGCTGAGATGGTTCCGGTAAATGCAGTCATGATGATAAGAATCGTGAAGCAGTAGCCTTTATCTAAAAGCATAGCTCCTCTTCGTGATCGATAACAGTTCGGAAGATACCGTACCCGGTAGTTTGTACCAGCTGAATCGCGCTTTGAATCGCTCTTCAGGGTATCAGGAATAGCAAACCTGTAAGCGGCAGGATTTCAGGAAAGAATTGGTCGGGACGGGCAGATTTGAACTGCCGACCCCTCGCACCCCAAGCGAGTGCTCTACCAGGCTGAGCCACGTCCCGACTCGAATCGCGCTGCTTCGTTCCGCAGCGGATGGGGTTGTTACACGCAACAATTTTACCACCTGAAGCTGGGTTTCGCCTTACGCCGTTCTCTCGCTCAGCGCCGCTTTGACGCGATCCGGCGTGAACGGCACTTGCCGAACTCGTGCGCCGGTGGCATCAAAAATTGCATTGCCGATCGCTGCGGCGACCAGCGTGATCGCGGTTTCTCCCGCGCCGGTGGCTTTTACAGCCGGACGGTCGATGAGGACACAGTCGATCACCGGAAGCTGAATTCCAAGAGACAGCGTGTTATAGCTGGCCCAGTCGACGGAAGTCACGTGGTGATCATCCCAGGTGATTTCTTCAGCGAGCGCGCGGCTCATTCCCTGCAGGACTCCGCCTTCCATCTGATTGCGCAGGCCATCGGGATTCGAGATTGGCCCGCAGTCGTTGGCCATTACGAAGCGCTTGGCCTGCACCGTTCCGCTTGCCTGATCGACTTCAATTTCGGCGACCAACGCGGCATATCCATTATCACCTTCGTACGCCACGCAGGCGACACCGCGTCCGCTGACGACCCCTGTAGGCGAATTTCCATGACTCGGCGAAGGACGCTCTTCCCAGTTCGCCGCTTTCGCCGCTGCCTTCAGAGCATCAATAATCCGCGTTTCGGTGAGGTGCTGCAGGCGGTATGCCACCGGATCGGCTTTGACATACGCGGCAATCTCATCCATAAAACATTCGTGCGCGAAGGTATTTTGCAGGCGCAAAGGCGAACGGAGCGGCCCGGTAAAGAACGACGACTTCACGACGCGAGTGAGGACCCGCTCGCTGCGGATGGAACCGGCTCCGCCACATTTGGCGCTGACGCATCCGGTGACATAAGAAGGTACTGCGTTGCTGCCGTTGCGCAGTTCGCCCGTGGGTTCGACTGCGGTTCGCGGCTTGATCCTCTCCGGCTCAAAGCCGGCCAGCATGCCAGTGATTACGTTGCCCGGACGATCGTATCCGGGTCTACCGCCCAAAGACGCCGACCAGGCTTTACAATCCCAGGCTGTGATTGTTCCCTTGGCGTCAACTGCGGCTCGTTGTTCAATGGCGCACGGTGAGCCGTAATTTTCCGAGATGAACTCGTCTTTGCGCGTGAGCTGCACACGAACGGGTCTACCCACTGCCTGAGAGAGCAGGGCCGCATCGTACGAAACAGTATCGGCCGCATTGAGGCCGTAGCAGCCGGAACCGCGAACAAAAATAACATGTACTTTTTCTAGCGGCAGGCCGGTGAGAGCTGAAATGCCGTGCTGCGTGGGATAGACCGACTGAGTCGGCGACCAGACAGTCGCGCGATCGGACTGCACATCGGCAACCGCGCACGATGACCCTATAGAACCGTGTGCCTGATAAGGATAAGAATATGTCGACTGCAAAACCTTCGCGGCCGTCTTTAGCCTTTCATCTACATCCCTTGAGTTCACCAGCATCATGTCGCGCGAGGGTTGCTGACGGACGTATTCGTAGAAATTCTTTTGCGGCGGCAGCTCGGGGCCGGGCTTCCAGGTGACTTTCAGTTTCTCGGCAGCCTGTGCGGCTTGCCATTGCTTCTCTGCGACAACGCCCACGAAATTATTTCGCACCACCACTTTGATGAGGCTCGGGATATTGCTGACGGAATTCTCATCTATATGGGCAACCGTTGCTCCCGGACCCGGCGGCCGAACGACGCGGCCATGAAGCATTCCCGGCACATGCACGTTATGAACGAATTCGAATTCTCCGGTCATCAGCGCGACTCGATCCATGGAGGGCACAGGTTTGCCGAGGATCGTCCACTCGCGCGGCAACCGGCGCTTTGCCGTTTCGCTAAGCGTAAGGTCAAAATGCTTACCGCCGATCAACTCGCCGTAGCTGACGCGCCTTCCGTCCCCAGCCAGAATAACCCCATTCTCGACCTTAAGTTGATCAGGGCTGACAGCCAGCTTTCTCGCAGCCATGGCGATCAGAGCTTCCCGCGCGGTTGCCGCGGCCTGTGCGAGATTGCGGGAGTTGAAATTCGTCGGAGTAGATTGACTGCCGGAAGTGGTTCCCTGATCCGGAGTTATGGCGGTGTCGCACTGAATCAGTTTCACGCGGTGAAGTGGCACACATAATTCTTCGGCGACCAACTGCGTCTGCGCGGTGTACATGCCCTGCCCGAGATCGCACTTCCCGGTGTATGCAGTCACGCTGCCATCGGCTGCAATGGCAAGCCAGGAGTCGAGCTTTGTGGGATCGATATGCGAGAGATGCGTATCGAATGGGCCTTGGGCAAATGCGAGCGGCTCGATCATCGCGGCCGCGCTGAAGCTCACCACCAGCACGCCCGAAGCCTTGAGAAAATCGCGGCGAGACAATTCACTGTTCATGGGAGGCTCGCCTGGTAGCGCTTGATCGCCCGCATCATTCGAGTGTGCGCGAAACAGCGGCACAGCACATTAGAAAATGAGTCGCGAATCTGTTGGTCGGAAGCTTTGGGCTGCTCGTCGAGCAAGGCTTTTGCGGTGAGGATTACGCCGCTCAGGCAGAAGCCGCATTGCGCCGCGCCTTCATCGATAAATGCCTGCTGAATGGCATGCGGCTTCTCGGCGGTTCCCAGACCCTCGAGCGTGATGACTTCCTGATTTTGCACCGAGCTGACCGGCGTCACGCAAGAGCGAGTCACTTTGCCTTGAAGCAAGACGCTGCAGGCGCCGCACTGCGCCAAGCCGCAGCCAAACCTGGGGCCGCGCAATTGCAACTCGTCGCTGAGCACGTAGAGCAGCGGCGTTTGCGGTTCGACATCGACCTCATGAACGCGGCCATTGACCTTCAAAGAA
The DNA here is from genome assembly GCA_963766625.1 of uncultured Acidobacteriaceae bacterium. Lineage (GTDB taxonomy): Bacteria > Acidobacteriota > Terriglobia > Terriglobales > Acidobacteriaceae > Sulfotelmatobacter. The sequence continues at coordinate 158,314 of CAVYBF010000004.1, forward strand.
ATCGCAGCCATGGTTTCACATCTGGGCAAGCAACCAACTCATCCTTTTACCACCGTACGTATTTTCGGTAAGCCGGAGAGCGCCGGCTTGAGCGCTTCATCCGTCTCCACTAGTTCCAGAATAGTTCTGGTCATCTCCTCATCGATCTCCGGCGCTCTGCGAATGTCTACGGGGTAGCGCACCAACAGTTCCAAACCCGTATCGGCGAATTGCAGCCGAGCCTCTGGATGCGGCACCTCCAGTTGAATATCGACGCGGCGCTCAATGCCCCGGTGCTGCCGCTGAATCTCATCGCGATATTTCGCATATACGCTGTTGACGGCGGCGACCAGCTTTTCCTGCGCCGCCTTGTGATTCCCTTGCGGCGCAATCTGCACCACAACTTCGTGCCAAGCGTATTCGGTTCCTGGAATCTGCTTGAACAGCGGCGTGCCTGCCTGGAAAAGAACCGAGTTGGAAAATACTACAATGCGTCCCGTGGGATAAAAGTCCACTCCGGTGCCGGCCAGCTCCATCATGTAAAGTCTGACCAGCCCGATATCGACGACATCGCCGGTCACTCCGGCAACGCTGATGCGGTCGCCGACGCGAATGCCATAACGGCCAATGATAAAGAAATACGCTGCCACCGAGAGCAGGACTGCCTGCAAGCCAACTGCAATGCCGGCGGTAATAAATCCGGCAAAAGTCGCCAGAGAACTGAATTCACTGACGAAGCCCAATATCAGCACGATCACGATCAGTACGCCGATGACCACGCGGCGCATAACCAGAAACTGCCGCCGCCGGCGCGGATCGCCGATATAGCGGAAAGTGATGCGGCGCCAAATTTCGGAGAGCACCAGAATGACAATCAGCGCTATCGCGATTCCCGACACTCGCAACAGAACCGAACGCAGCACGTATTTTGATTCGCGCAGAATCGAGCTGTGCCACTCCTCAAAATTCGTATTTACATCGTTGAGCACGACCATTTCCTGGCTCAACGGCAACATCGCGGCGGAAAGCTGCTTAAATCGTTCCGTGAGCTGCTGAAAATTTTGCCGTTCCTGCTGCAGCTGTTGCGGATTCGTCGCGGGCGGCTGATTGGCCAGCGTCTGACTTTCCTGAATTGTGGCGCGCAGTGCATTTCGCAGTGGCGTGCGAACCTGGTCCCCCACTTCGCGCGTGTAGCCGCTTTCTTTTTGCAGGCTGTCGATCTGGCGGACCGAGCTCATGTAGTCGTAGAGCGTGATCGCCTCGCTGATCAGGCCTCCGGAGTTGGCCAGCGTCGGCTTAGTCGACGGGGTCTGCGAACCCACTGGCTTCTGAGTCGCGTTTGAGCCGAGAACTTCAGGGATAGACTTGGCGAGCTGATTAATGCTGCCTTCAAGGCCTCCGGCGACCTCGCCGTTGGTTTCGACGAAGGCCGCCATTTTTCGAATGGCTTCAAGCAGCGCCTTCTGCAAATCCAATTGTCCCTGCAGGGCGTCGCGCTGAGACAGGAGGGTGGCACGGCGAGATGCCGGAGCTCGCGCAATCTGTTGGTCCAGACTTGCAATCTGCGATTGCAATTGGTCGATCTGCGAAGCGGTTTTGGTCTCCAGTTGCTGCAGGTTCTGCTGCTGGGCGGTTTCAGTCGTGTTTTGATTTGCGTTGTTGGATCTCTGCTGTTCCGTGATCAGCGCGCTCTCGGCCCTCGCCGATTGAAAGCTGAGCTTTACAACCTGCTCGGCCAGGTTCCGCGTGTTGTCCTCGTAAATCGCGTCGCTAGGCAGGCCGGCAGAATGCACCCCGGTGGTCACATGGCGGTACCAACTGATGACCTGATTCAGATGATGCAGAACCCCGCTGTCATCCAGCTGAAGCGGCGGCAAGGGACTTGGCGCTGTTTGGGCGCTCTGTGGAGCGGGAGCTTGCGGAGAAGCGGGCGGCTTCGATGGCAGCTGCTGGGGAGACTGGGGCTGCTTCGCTGGTTGCGGCTGCTTCGCAGTGGATGCCTGGTTTGAGGCCGACTGCTTCGGCTTTTGCGCCGCCCACCCAGCTGCGAAGATCAAGACGAGCGCGACCACGCCCGCAATCCACAGATTCCAGGCCCGGGTCTTCGCGGTCAGGGGATGATTAGGAGCATTTTGCATGTTTCTTTGGGTAGTCCTTGTTTGGATAATCCTTAACGGGGTTCCCGAAAAATCCGAATGGCAGGTAGTTGAATCCAATGTAGCATGCGTGTTCCAAAACGTGTCGTCCGTTTCATTGTAATCATTCAATCGGTCTTGTTTTTGACGCATTTTTTGCTTTACGAGACCTGGACTTTTTCGCCCACCGGCGGCCAGCAGCCCGCATTGTGGTTGAAGCTGGTGTTTGGCTTTCTTTCCATCAGCTTTGTAACCGCCTCTCTGCTCGTTTTTCGCTATACCAATTCGCTGGTACGAGTGTTTTATCGGGCTGCGGCGGTCTGGGTCGGATGGCTGACTTTTTTGGTTTTCGCAGCAGTTTGCTCGTGGGTCATTTTCGCGATTGAGCGGCTGTTCGGGTTAACCATGGATTTTCATCGCATGGTGGAACTGCTCTTTGGAGCTGCGATTGCGGCGGGAATCTATGCGGTCTTCAATGCAAGCTGGACGCGAGTGACCCGGATTACGGTGCAGCTGGCAAACTTGCCAGAGGCGTGGCGAGGGCGAAAAGCAGCCCTAGTAAGCGATCTTCACCTGGGGCCGGTTCGCAATGGCGGTTTTCTGCGGCGCATGGTCGCGAAGATTTTGCGGGAAGCGCCGGACGCAATCTTTATTGCAGGCGATCTGTATGACGGCACGGCCATCGACGCGGAGCGCGCCGCCGAGCCGCTGAATAAACTAACGGCTCCTCACGGTGTGTATTTCGTCGCCGGAAATCACGAGCAATTCGGAGACGACAGCAAATACCTGAATGCCGTTGCCGCCGCGGGAGTGCGGGTGCTCCACAATGAAAAAGTGGAAGTGCAAGGTTTGCAGATTGTGGGCGTGCCCTACCGCAATGCGGCCCGGGTTGCGGCTTTTGCTGCAGTGCTGCACGCGGTTGGGTTGGATCGAAATCGGGCGAGCATTTTACTGACTCATGCACCGGATCATCCGGCGATTGCCGAGCAGGCAGGTTTTTCCTTACAGCTTTCAGGCCACACGCATATGGGGCAATTTATCCCATGGAGTTGGATGGCGCGGCGCATTTACCGGCAGTTCGTTTATGGCCTGAGCCGGATCGGCAGAATGCAGGTCTTTACCTCCAGTGGGGCCGGAACGTGGGGACCACCGCTACGGCTCGGATCGAACCCAGAGATCGTGGTATTGGAATTCCTCTGAAATCGTACGCGTGCCGCGTTTACTTCGCTGGTGGCCGATCAGCTTTGCCGGCTTCTTTTTCGGCGTCCTTCAGGCCGTCTTTGAGGGCGCGAATACCTTCGCCCAGGCCCTTGCCAAGTTCTGGCAGCCGCCTCGGTCCAAACACAAGCAAAGCTATGAAGCAAATGACCAACAAATGCACTGGTTGAAATAGTCCTTCACCCATAAAAGTCTCCCAGCAGCCGGTTCAACAAACAAGCCTGGCCGCTGGATCTAGGCTAGGGGAGTGCGCCAGAAGAGGATGTAACGCAGATCACTGCGAGCTGTGACCTGCACGCGGCGAGCCTTTAAACGGCTGCAGTATCAAGCAATGGCAGGCATTACCTTCGATTAATCTCCAGCCACTTCTTCGCTTTCCCAGCTCTCCTGCATCACGGGAGGCATCTCGGATTCGTACTTTTCGGTCCCGTATTTCTCCTGACGCAACTGAGCTTCGAGAGCGGCGAGCTGGGCTTCAATATCCTGCTCGGCTTTGCGTTTGCGGATCACCTCTTCGCGATAGCGCCGCAGGAAGTAATCGATGGTTTCGACTCTGATCCGGATTGAACCGGTGGGCTTGTTCTCGTCGAGATCCTTGAAACAGAAATACGGTGTGCCCGATTGCTCGATGATGCCCTCTACGACGCCGTAGATTGGCGCATCGTGCCCGCACTTAAAGCTGGAAATTTCGAGCGCAACAAGGTTGGGATGCCGCGCGGTAAACTTCGCGGCCCAGACTTTATGGTTGGTGCTGCAGGAGTACGAATTCTTCCAGGCATCGCTGATATCGAGCGGGCTGGAGATTGCCCCTGCGCGCACCTCATCGCCGAAGAACCGTTCGAGCAAGTCTTCATCGATCGGAAGCGTGTTCTGCGAGAAGATTGGATAGCCCAGCTTCTGGAATTCGTCGAGAATTTCGTGATTCAAGCCGGGATCGTGGTGATACGGCCGCCCGAGCATGACGATGCCGATGCGATCCTCACGCTCAAGCTGATCCATCACTTCGCGGGCGCGGCGTCGAATGCTGGATTCGTATTCGTTTAGAGCTGCAAATCCGGCTTCGACGGCGCGATCGTTCTCTTCTTCGGAAAGTCCCAGCACAGACTGCCACGCCTGCAGCATCTGGAATGCGAAAAGTTTGTGGTCGGCGAAATTGAGCACGGGATCGATGTATTTGACGTTGTTCTCGGCAAAGACATCGTTCTCTTTGGTGAATGCCGCCTTTACCGTCTCGGGGGTTGCCGTCACCGTCGGGCACGCATTCGCGGCGACAATCTTCACCAGCGGCGAGTGCAGCACGTCGTACATGGGAAAGAAGATTACGTCGAGCGGCTTCTTCCTGTGTTTTTCCTGAATCAGGTTATAAACGTGCGAAATGCCGATCTTAGCCGGGAAGCACGGATCGATTGCGCCGCGGCTCGCGCCCGCGCGATACAGTTCTGAACTGGTGTAATCGGAATAGATAATGTTTTCCGGCTGAACTCCCAGACTTTCGAGATAAGCATTGAATAGCGGAGCGTAAGTGTAAATGTTCAACACGCGGGGGATTCCAACCCGAACCTTCTTGCGATTTTCCATCAGGGCGCGCCGTTCTTTGTCACCCTTCCTCCAACCAGCCCATGCGCGCGTGGGAAGCGGATCAGCAACGCTCTTGGCATTGGTCGGACGGAACACTTCTTTCGAAGCGACGTCGACGAAGTTGGGATGCTGGTCGCGAATCTTATCGAGGCCCGCCTTGATTTCCTTCATGTCATCAACGTCTTCCACCAATCCCTTTTCGCAGGTTGCGATGATGAGACGTTGTTCGCCCACCATGAGCGGAACCTTGGTGACTTTTTCCAATGGAGCAAGATTCTTCACGGGTTCGGTGCGAATATCGATGAAGGTGCGCAGGCAATTGTTCTTGCAGAAATAGCAGCGGGTGGCTTCGTTTCGGGTGGTGCGGTATTCGATTTTTCGAACCGCATCGAGGCCGACGAAGGTTGTGCGCTGGCCGTTGCGCCACAAGCGGAGCGATTCCTGCGCGGCGCCGATGGCGCCGGATTCACCGCAATGCTCGTGAACGATAATCTCCGGAGTTTTGCCGGTAGCCCGAAAGCTGTTGCGGATGAAATCGACTTCCGCTTTCACCACCGCGAGATTGTTCTGCGTTCCACCCTGCAGCACGAAGCGCGAACCTAAAGCGGCGAGGTTTGGAATACTGGCAACATAAAGGAAAACGTTTTTCGGCAGCACCGCGGCGAGACCGGCCAGAATTTCTTCGGCGCGCCAGCCCTGTCGCTGGAAATTAACAATATCCGACTGCATGAATACTGCGCAGCCATAGCCGAAAACCGGCATCGCCTGCGCCGAAAAAGCCAGATCGGCGTATTGATTTACACTCAGCCCGAATCCCTCAGCCGTGGATTGCAGGAAATATCCGTTGCCGGCCGAGCACTGCGTGTTGAGTTTGAAATCTTTTACGCGACCATTGTGCAGGATGATGATCTTGATGTCCTGCCCGCCGACATCGACGATCACATGCGGATCTTCATAGAACTTGAGTGCGGATTCGGTGTGAGCAACGGTCTCGACCAACGCCACGTCGGCTTTCAAAACATCTTTGAGAATGTCTTTCGCGTAGCCGGTTGTGGCAACGCCGAGCACTTCGAGCTTTGCGTTTTGTGCCTCGACCTGGTTGCGCAAGTTTTCGAACATCTCAATCGTGTCCTGAATGGGATTGCCGTTCGAGAGTTGATACGACTTGCAGAGAATGTCTCCGTTTTCGTCGAGCAGCACGGCCTTAGTCGAGGTCGAGCCACCATCGATGCCGATGAATCCCGCAACCGTGCTGTTTTTCTGAAATGTAGCCGGGATGAATTTCTTGCGCCGGTAGGCATCCTTGAAAACGTCCAGGTCTTCTGGTTTTTCGACCAGACCTTTGCCGCCGGATTTAGCTTTTTCCTCTTGCCGGCCGAAATCGATGTAGTGAATCAGATTGCCGTAGCCGCGATAGCAACCAATACAATCCTCTTCGCTGCGCCCGAATTCGATCGCGCCGAGCGCCGCGAAATACTGCGCGTTCTGCGGAACCTTGATGAGATCTTCCGGCTTGGCGCCATCGGGAATGGCGACCTTGCGCTCCTGCCACATGCGCGGGATGTTCGCCTGCCAGGCTTCACGCATCCCTTTGATGAAGCTGTTCGGTCCGCCGAGCAGCAGCACGTGTGGTCTGAGCGTGTGCCCGCGAGTAAGAACGCTAAGATTTTGCAAAACGATGGCTTCGAACAAAGACGCCATCAATTCGTCGGAGGGCGTGCCGACTTTCTGCAGACTATTAATGTCGGTCTCAGCGAAGACTCCGCACTTGCCCGCAACCTTATGCAGCTTGATGCCCTTGTATTGTTGCTGCGCGAGCAGTTCGGTCGGAATTTTCAGCTTGGCATTGATCTTGTCGATGACCGCACCTGTACCGCCGGCGCATTTGTCATTCATCGATGGAATTTTTTTCTTGCGTCCGGTTTCATCGTCATCTTTGAAGACGATGATCTTGGCGTCCTGTCCGCCGAGTTCGATCACCGAATACACTTCCGGATGCAGCTTCTCCACGGCCAAAGAAACCGCCGTGACTTCCTGCACGAACTTCGCGCCGATCTGATCGGCAATTGCGCCGCCGCCCGAGCCGGTCATGAACATCCGCGTATTGTGCGCGTTGATGCCAGTGTCGGCTTCCATGCGCTTCAGAAATTCCAGGGTTTTTTCCGGCTGCTTGGTTTCGTGGCGCTGATAATCCTGCCAGAGCACTTGATCGCTGGCCGCCTCAACCACTACCGCCTTCACTGTGGTCGAACCTACATCCAGTCCGACGAGGAACTGCGTAGTGTGATCATGCGGCTTTTGTGCATGCCTGATCTGCTGGATGGAAGCCTGCTGAATGGAAGGTTGGCGAGCTTCGAATCCGTCGAGACCGGCGATCTGGATCAGCTTAGGACCGTTATGATCATTATGATCGTGCATTACTTCCTCTCTTCGAAATACGAAAAAAACAGGAACTCTTTAACCGCCGAGATCGCTGAGTTCGCCGAAAGCCTGTTAAAAAGATCTCTCTACAAATATAGGCGTTCTCCGCGATCTCATCGGTTAATTCATTTAGTCTCCCGACATCGCTGGCACGGCTTCCACGCGTACGCGCGAACGTCTCCAGAAATGCGTGTCCTTATCGATGCGCTTGCTCACGTGCAGAACGAACTGCGCCGCCGTTCCGGCAACGCCTTCCTGATGCGGCACGTGATAGAAAGGCCGCTTCAGCTCAGGATGCTCATCGATGTACTCGCGAATTTCCTGCATGCTCTTGCCGGTCGACTTGAGGCACTGCTCGAACTCGGCCTTGGCCTTGACCTTGGCTTCGCCGAGCGCCATCTGCACGCGGCTGTGCGCGTTGACCTCGCCTTCACCGGAGGTTTCAATGGGCAGAAAGATCATGTCTTTGAACTTATTGATTACCGCGGATTGCACTCCATCGGATTGCGATGACGGCATGCAACCGAACGGCTTCAACGCCAGCACCATGTGGCAGAGCCTGTGAATCGTGTAATAGACGTTCTTGCCGACTTCGAGGTGTCCTTCACCACCACGCGCGAATTGGTTGTAAAAGGGATTCGCCAGCTCGGCCAGTTCGGTTTGCGGTGCCAGGTGATGCGTGATGCCGCCGAGGTTCTTGATGGTCCGGTGGTAGAAGAAATTCCACGTGCCTTCGCCGAACCCGATCCCCCATAGTTTTTTGCGCAGGCCGATGTAATTGGCAAGCTGTTTCTTGAATTCGTACCACTCCGGATTGCGATGCGGGCGATTCACCGGCCACTTCGCTATGGCATGCGCCTTCGCCTGATACATGAGATAAGCGACCCAGGTCGCAATCGGCTCGACCAGGACTTGCGCGCCCTCCCGCTCGAGAAAATCGAACATGTGGAAGTTGCCGTCGCCCTCGGTGATTTGCGCCCAGAATTCACCGGTGATCTTTACCAGCGGCTTCACACGCGTGCGGTCGACTTCGATCGAATCCATTTTTTCCCGAGCCGTATGCAGCGCGTTCAGATAATCCTTGCCCCACATGTGCTCGTGCCACTTGCCGAACACGTTGAAGGTGTTGCGCAGAATTTTATTGCTCTTGAACTTTGGTTTTGCCCAGTTCGGAGCACGCTCTTCGATCTCGAACGACTGGCGATCCCTCAGATCGTCGCACAAGCCATCAACCGCCTCGCGAAAGATCTTTTCGGTCTCTCCCTTATTCGCTTCATAAGGACGAATCTGATGAATCAAGTCGTTAATCACGTCCCCCAGGTGCATGGCGTTCAACATGCCGAAACCAAAATCGATGGTGAACTTCAGGCCGGGCTCTCCTGACGCCGCTTTAATTCCGTCGCTGTCTTTAAACAGCAGCACGCGAAATCCATCGAAACCGGCATTCTTCAGCGCGAAACGGTATTCGGCTTCATACATGCCGAAGCGGCAAGGACCGCACGATCCGGCCGTGAAGAAGACGTAATTATCAAGAATCTGCTGCCGTGGCACACCTTCTTTTTCGAGGAACTGCAAATACTGCACCAGATTGCCAACCGTAAAGTAAGTAGGATTGCATTGGCCATTGTTGCCAAACTCCTTGCCGGTCTGGAAACCGGCGACGTTCGGCACCGGCAACTTCTCGCATCGATAGCCGCAGCCCTGAAACACGGCACGAATTAAGTCCTCATGTTTCCAGGTGAATCCGCCAAACAGAATTGTGACGCGGTCGCGCTCTTCCGCGGTGAAAGCACGCTCTACTGGCCGATGAAAATGTTTCGGCTCATCGAGTCCGGCGATCTTGCGCAAACGAATGCGTTCCGCTTCCAGGCGCTGCTTGATTTCCGAATCATTCTCAATTTGGATAAAATTCGTAGCCATAACTTTCCTCCGGCATGTTACTGAGTATCGGGATGTTTTTAAGAAAGACGGGTAACTGACGGAATGATGCCAGGCGCGCTGATGCTAGGTGCGCTGCGAACCCGCTTAAGCAGAGAGACGGTAAGTGAGCGAGAAGACAACGACGGGAGGTCGTCCGAACGACGTTCAACGTGCTTACTAACTGCATCCGAACTCCAATAAGGGGGTTAGGAGGTTCGAAGTCTTACACCGGCGGAACAACAGAAATGTTCCGTAGGCGCCGGATTTGCACTCGATCCGCTTTGGATGTAAGCATCGAACGGATCAGTTGCTTAGAGTTTTCCCCAGTTCCAAACGAAGCGACTCTCTGATTTCCTTCTAACAGAAAACATCACTTTGATTCAAGCCTACTTTACACATTATTACACTCACAGGAGACGTCTGTTGTGTGTGTAGCTCAGTTATTTTCGTATGGTTCAGATTGATATTTCTTATCGATGGGAAGCAACAGTAAGAAAATGGGCTGGTGCCAGTTAATATTTGTGACACTTAAACTTACGAGGCTCGCTTGCGCACTCTCTGGTGTAGCATTTCCCATAATTTTCCACGAGAGGCATAGTCATTGAATGTTATAACTTCGAATTATTCGGCGATGCTGGCGGTCGCCTTAGAAGAAGCACGCAAAGGACTTGCCGAAGGCGGCATTCCGATTGGAGCTGCGATCTTTGACGTGGGCGGCAAACTCATCGGCCATGGCCACAACCGACGCGTGCAGAATGGCGATCCTTCGTTGCACGGCGAAACCGATGCCTTCCGCAATGCCGGCCGCCAGCGCAGTTACCGCAACTTGATCATGGTCACCACTCTCGCCCCATGCTGGTATTGCAGCGGCCTGATACGGCAGTTTGGTTTCGGTATGGTAATCGTCGGCGAGAGCCGGAATTTCCAGGGCGGCCTCGAATGGCTGCGATCGCTGGGAGTAAAGGTCTTGGATCTCGACTCTGACGAGTGCGCCGCGTTGCTGGGTGAGTACATTCGCTCCAATCCTGAGATCTGGAACGAGGACATCGGCGAGGAATAGCGCGGAACCCGCTCTCCGCCGGTTCACGCCGCTGAAGCAAAATTGGTTTCCCTTTAAGGTCTTCTTCGCGTGCTTTGCGAAGATAGCATGGCGTCGCTTTCCGGCGACGCACCATGTATCCTATCCGCGCACTCTCATCCTTTCAGACATGCAAAATCCTTTCATGGCGCGCGCCATTCAACTCTCGCTGGAGAACGTCCAATCGGGAGGCGGCGGACCATTCGGGGCCGTGGTTGTGAAAGACAACGAAGTTGTGGCTGAAGCTGCAAATCGTGTGGTCTTGGAAAACGACCCTACCGCCCACGCCGAAGTGGTTGCTATCCGCGAAGCCTGCAAAAAGCTAAACGCCTTCCATCTGCAAGGCTGCGAGATTTACGCCTCTTGCGAACCTTGCCCGATGTGCCTTGGAGCAATCTATTGGGCTCGACTTTCGCGCATCTATTTCGCGAATGTTGACGAGGATGCGGCCAGAATCGGATTTGACGATACGCTGATTTACCGCGAACTGGCGCAGCCCCATTCGCAGCGGAAGATTCCCATGATTCAGATGATGCGGGAAGAGGCATTAGCCGCATTCCACGCGTGGGAACACAAGGCAAACAAAATTGCATACTGAAACCGCCAAGCTTGCATCCTCACGGCAAGAGAAATCGTTCGCCGACAGGTATTTCCGGCTATCCGAAAACCGCAGTTCGGTGAAGCAGGAGATGCTGGGCGGACTCACCACGTTTGTCACGATGGCCTACATCATCATCGTGAATCCACAGATTTTGTCGCAGGCGGGAATGCCGGCGGAAGGCGTGGTGTTTGCGACTTGCGTGTCGGCCGCGATCGCTTCGCTGGTGATGGGACTATACGCGAATTATCCAATCGCGCTGGCGCCGGGCATGTCACTGAACGCCTATTTCACGTATTCAGTTTGCATTTCCATGCACGTGCCGTGGCGCACCGCGCTCGCCGTGGTGTTCTTTTCGGGCGTTCTTTTTCTGCTGCTCACCGTGACGCGCGTTCGCGAACAGATTGTGAACGGAATCCCCGAGTGCCTGAAGCACTCGACCGCCGCAGGCGTTGGCATGTTCATCGCTTTTGTCGGGCTGCGCAATGCCAAGCTGGTCGTGGCCAATCCAGCGACGTTCGTAGGTCTCGGAAATTTCGGTGATAAAGAAGTGCAGACCGCCTGCTTCGGGCTGGTTCTGATGCTGATCCTGATGTCCCGCCGGATTCATGCGGCAATTCTCATCGGAATCTTCGGCACGGCGTTGCTTGGTATTTCTCGGGGATTGGCAAAATGGCCGGCCGCGATCTTTTCGCTACCGCATCCGTCATCCACTTTTCTGCAACTTGATTTTCGCGGAGCAAGCCACCTGGGCTTACTCGAAATTTTGTTTGCTTTCCTGTTCGTTGATCTCTTCGACAACGTCGGCACGCTGGTGGGAGTGTGCGAGCAAGCCGGCTTCGTCAAAGACGGCAAAATCGCACGCGTAGGCCGAGTTCTGGTCGCGGATGCTATCGGGACGATCTTCGGTTCGCTGACCGGAACCTCGACGGTGACAAGTTACATTGAGAGTGCGGCGGGTGTAGCCGCCGGAGCTCGTACCGGCTTGAGCAATGTCGCCGTGGCAGCACTTTTCCTGCTGGCTATGTTCTGCTCGCCGCTGGCAATGGCCATACCGGCCTACGCAACAGCCCCCGCGCTGATTGTAGTTGGCGTGCTCATGACTCAGTCAATCTCGCAGATTGCCTGGCATGACTTCAGCGAAGCCGTCCCCGCATTCATCACCATGCTGGCCACGCCGCTCACCTTCAGCATTGCTACCGGACTTAGCCTCGGCCTGATTTGCTTTACTCTGGTAAAAATCGCAGCCGGGAGAGTTCGTGAAATCACGCCGCTGATTTGGATTCTTACGGTCCTGTTTGTTCTCCGATACATCTACCTGGCAGCCGCCTAGAACGGATCTAATCTTGAGCTGGAACTCAGTCAAGGGGCCGAGGCAAGGGTTCAGGGATCAGGGGTCAGAACTAATCCCGAGACCCTAATCCCTAGGCCCTCATCATGCAGCGACTTGTTGTTGATATGCCGGGACAAAAAACTCCGCTACGAAGTCCTCGTATTTTGTTTCGGTTGTGTTGCGTTCATTACGAGGCTCCAGTGGACGCATGTGGCCCGAGTTCAGCGCGTGTGCCATCTCTATAATCAAACCGGCGGGATTATCGGACATGCCTGACTGCACCAGCGCGGGCCGAACCTGATCGTCAGAAGCGTGAATATATTTCAGATCGGGTTTGCCAATGGCTTTTCCTATGATGCTTGCCACTTCCATGTAATCGAGATCGCGCTGCCCGTGAAGTTCGCGGGTTTGTTTGCCCCGGAACTCAAGGCGCAACAATTCCCCTGCGGCCGCTTTTCCAATGTCACAAGTAAAAATCATCGGCAACTTCAGGTCGGGACGAACCGGCCCTACCGCGAATCCCATTTTGAGGATTGCCGCAGCCAGCGGCAAAGTATTTTCCATGAAAGATCCAGGTCTCAGATGAAGCACATTCGCGCCATCGATCTGGTTGAGCTTTTGTTCGAAATTGTGCAGTCCGACGACAGGTCCGGTTCCGCTCGATTTGTCGGCTCCAATGCTGCTGAGAGAAACAATATTTTTTACTCCCGCGTCACGCGCGGCTTTGGCGATCGCGTCGGTCACGCGTTCCTGATAGGCGCGGAAATCGTTGCTCGTGGGGTTCGGCGGAATCAATACGTATGCTGACTCGGCACCCTGAAACGCTCTTGTGACAGCTTGAGCATCTGTCAGATCGGCGGCGAAGATCTCGCCGCCCTTGGCAGCGAGAAATTGAAGATGATCAGGATTTCTGCCGACTACGCGCGTTTTCTTGCCGTTGGAAAGAAGTTGGCTGGCTACTACGTGTCCGGTATTGCCGCTTGCTCCAAGTACGACGTACATATCTGCCTCCATATTCCCGTTTGGATGCGGGAGCGGGAATTTCGACTCGACTCAGGAGGGCTCGTCACTAACTCTATTGATATCGCGCGCACTCATCTACCGGCTGGAGTTTTAAGACTTCTTACGTGGCTTCAGCGCTTGCCAGTCTTCATTGGTCAGCACTCGACCCAGGTTGCTGAATTCCCCTGCGCCCTGCAGGAATTCTCCGCCATCCATGCGGATGACTTCGCCGTTGATGTAAGAGGAACCATCGCTCACCAGAAATGCTGCGAGATTTGCCAACTCTTCGGTTGTGCCGAAGCGGTGCAGCGGATTGCGATCGAGTGCAATCGGTTCGAGCTTCGGCAGCGGAAGGACGCGAGAGAACGCTCCCTGAGTAGGAATGGGACCGGGAGCGATCGCGTTCATTCGAATTCCACGGTCGCCCCACTCGACTGCGAGGCTGCGCGTAAGCGCTTCAACTCCGGCTTTAGAAACTGCGGACGGCACCACATAGGCCGAGCCGACTGGTGCGTAGGTCGCAGAAATACTCAGAACCGTGGCGGACTTTCCTTCTTTCAGCCACCGCCGGCCGCACGCCATGGTGCAATGAAGCGTGCCCACAAGCACGATATTGATCACCGATTGCCAGGCGCGCGGCGAAAGTTCCTCAGTGCGGGCAATGAAATTTCCCGCCGCATTATTGACGAGAATATCGAGCGGGCCTTCTTCCCAGATGGAATCGATCATGGCCTCGACTGCTTCGAGGCTGCGGACATCGCACGGGATCGCGTGAATCGTACCATGCGTCACAGTGGAAAGTTCGGCGGCAGTTTGCTCCAGCACTTCTTCGCGTCGGCCGCAAATGTGGACGGCAGCTCCAAGTTGCAGGAATCGATGAGCCATCGCCTTTCCGAGGCCGGTGCCTCCGCCAGTGATGAGGATGCGTTTATCGCGGAGAAGATCGTGCCGGAACATAGAGGCTTGCCTCGATCGGAGAATTGAGCAATTGGGAAATTCACCAATTGTGTAATTTGAAAACGCAAGATCGAGGCCGATTTTCAATTACCCAATTACAAAATTACCAAATTACTCAATGCACGTTACTCAGTACACGCGACCCGGAAGCCGTAATCAGCATACTGAAATTCCGGAGGAATGCTGGAGCGGGCCGAGCAACGCGCCACTTTCACATGATGCCTCCATGATCCGCCGCGCGAAGCCTTGCGCTGGCTCCCTCCGGAGATTTCGGGGCCGCGCGGATTGCGGTCAGGCGAGACCGCGTAATAATTCGCGTCATACCAGTCGCTGCACCACTCGTGCACGTTGTCGCACATGTCGTAAAGACCGAAAGCATTCGGTGCGTAGCGAGCAACTGGTTCGGGACCGTTTTGCCAACGCGTTGCGTAATCGGGCAGAGATTGCGGCGGTTCATCTCCCCAGGGAAAATCTTTCTGCTCGAAATCGCCGCGAGCCGCACGTTCCCACTCAGCTTCCGTGGGAAGCCGGTAGGCGCGCCCCGTTTGTGCGGCCAGCCAGGAACAATAGCGGTCCGCCTCGAACCAAGACACTGCCGCAACCGACTGCTCCGGATGATTGAAATTTTGATCCGTCCAGAACGGCGGAGCCGCAGAACATGTCGATTTCAGAAAGCGCTCATACTCCGCATTGGTGATCTGCGTTGCCGCCAAAAGAAAACTGTCAACCCAGACGCGATGAACCGGACGCTCGCAATCCTGACCGGATGCCGATCCCATCAGGAACCATACCCCTGGAATCTGAATCAGATGCGGCTCGATCGGATGCGCGATCGGATCATCGGAAGCGCGATGAAAGTGCGAGTGTGCCGTTGCCATAGATTCTAGATGCGGACTTTAATCCTTAGCGCTGATCATGCGACGGATTCACCAGCCACTTCAGCATCACATTAACTAAGCTCAGCAGAATCGCACCGACGAGCGCGGGTCCAAAGCTGCGCACGTGAAAGCCCGGAGTTAGCAGGGCGGACGCCAGTTCCAGCATGAGAGCGTTAATTACAAACCAGAAGAATCCCAACGTCAGCAGCGTGAGCGGGAAAGTGAGGATCTTGAGCAGCAACCCGATCGTCGCGTTGATGAAGCCGATCACAAGCGCCGCAATAAGCGCGGCGAATGGACCACTGACGTAGATTCCGGGCACGACTCGCGCTACGATCCACACCGCCAACGCGCTTAAGATCCAATTTAGTAGCAGGCGCATTTTCGCTCGTGCGTCAGTTGACGCCGTTCTCCTGGGAACTATATCAAGGATTCGAACACGTGTCGCAGGCGAGAGTTGCGATCAAGGGTCGTTTTCGCCTTCCGCGTTCGCGAAGCCGGTGCAGTAGAATTCTGACGCAGTAATTATTGAATGGTGGTGCGCGTGGATCTCTCGAATGAAATCGGGCTGAGCGAAATTAAGCTTAATGAAGTCGAAGCACGAGTGTTGGGCTCGCTGGTCGAAAAAGATATCACTACTCCGGATTACTATCCGTTGTCGCTCAATGCCCTGGTAAATGCGTGCAATCAGAAAAACAACCGCGATCCGGTGATGGCGCTGGATGAGGACTCGGTGCGCTCGGCGCTTGAATCATTGCAAGCGAAGCGATTGGCTGGGCCAGCCCGTGGCGCGGATAGTCGGGTAACGAAATACGAGCACCGGCTGCAAGAGGTGTTCAATTTCGACCGGCGCGAAACGGCGATTCTATGCGTGCTCTTACTGCGCGGGGCGCAGACGCCCGGCGAATTGCGCGGGCGCAGCGAGCGCATGTATCGATTCGAAGCGCTCGATGACGTGCTGGCAGCACTGGAGCGGCTTAGTCAGCGCCAGCCCCCGCTGGTGGCAATGATGCCTCGCCAGCCCGGAACCAAGGAGTCGCGGTACATGCATTTGCTTTCAGACGCCGACGTACTTGCGGAGCCCATATCTGGACCAGCAGCTGGCGCAAACCCTCCTGAAGATAGCGGCCGGCTCACAAATCTCGAACACGAAGTCGCCGAGCTGAGAAAAGAAATCATCGAAATTCGGCGGCAACTGGCGGATTTTCGAAAGCAATTCGAATGACGGTGGCTTAGCGTGTCGCGGCAGCCACAGCGTATCGCCAAGCCCACGGCTTACGCCTCAAGTTTCTACCGTAACTCACACAGAATCAATAGCGCCGTGGTTGGTCGCACCCTTGCATTCTCACCTGCGCTGCTCAGCAGCAGGAGGTGAACAACCATGAATCGCATCAACCTGTTTCACACGAAGGCAATTCGCCACTCCGCCGGGACGCCCGATTCCAGCGTTCGGGATAACAACGGTTTCAGCAATAATGCCAGCATTCTCGTATTCGCCGGGCTCCTGATCGCCTGTTCCTTAGCCGTCGGATGCTCGAGCGAGAAACCAAAAACACAAATCTCAACCAGCCAGCCTCCGACGGCTCAACCGACGCCTCCGGCTCCGATCGCGCCTGTTCCCGCGACGCCCGAATCGGCAGCCGCGGCGAAACCCGTGCACAAAAAAGCCGTAAGGCATGTGGCCACGACGGTGAAGTACATGGATAAAGATTCCGGCGTTTCCTTCCGGTATCCGCGCAAATACGTGTTGAAGACAGGTGATGCGGCCGATGAACTGGTTTCTTCCAACCTGGCCGTAATGGATTTTGCTCAGCCCGGGGGAGTTGTTACGGCAGCCGTGTCGATTCCGGAAGGCGCATATCCCAAGAGCGACCTGGTTTCAGCGATGTTCGACGTCAGCGTGAACAAGTCGCTTACTACGGAGCAGTGCAGCCAATTTTCTGCACCCGCGCAGTCTGATTCCCCGACACCGGCGAACACGCCGGCACAAACTGAAACCCCCTCGCCGAAGCTGATCCTCGGCGATATGGAATT
The DNA here is from genome assembly GCA_963766625.1 of uncultured Acidobacteriaceae bacterium. Taxonomy (GTDB): domain Bacteria; phylum Acidobacteriota; class Terriglobia; order Terriglobales; family Acidobacteriaceae; genus Sulfotelmatobacter. The sequence continues at coordinate 175,445 of CAVYBF010000004.1, forward strand.
AACTTCAGCAGAAACCCTTGGCAGCGCCGACGCCCGCAACGAAGAGTCGAAGTATTATCACGTTTTTGAGAACGGCGCGTGTTACGAGTTTGGGCTGAAAGTCGCCACTACAGGAGTCGAGCCCGATGAAGGCGGCAAGCCCGTCGATCGCGATGAGGTCTTCAAGAAGCTGGAAACAATTCTGGCCACGGTGAAGATCGGTCCAGTGGAAACTGAGAAGCAGGCAGTCAGGGTACCGATTGCTGCTCCAACGAGCCCGGCGCAGTAGATTGCATGAAAAATGGCCGCGCCGCTTATGCGGCGCGGTTTTTTTTGTACCGAATGGTAGTCAAGGTTGACTCTTGCTAGCTATCCGCAGAGAGCGCGCACAATTTTCGAAATTTCGTTTTCCTGAAACAGCCGGATGGCGGCAATGCCAGCCGCACCGGCGCGCAGGCAGGATGCCGCATTCTCGAGAGTTATTCCCCCTAACGCGAGCACCTGAATTTTCGCGCGACAGGCTTCACGCAGCGAGTCCAGTCCCGCGGGAGCAACGTCAGGCGCGGCCTTCTTTTCGAAAACCGGAGCGAACACGGCGAAGCTCGCTCCATTGGTAGCGGTTTGTGCTACTTCTTGCGGCGAATGGCATGAGACAGCGATCAATGGCGTTTTCGGCGCCAGTTCGTCAGCGCGAACGGCCGCGCCGCGTCGCCATGCGGTGCGAACATCTAAGGGAGAGACATCGTCAGCGCGAAGGTGAACGCCTGCGGCGGACGCGGCTAGAGCCACATCAGTTCGGGAGTTGACTAAAAGTGCAGTCGCAAGTTGGCCCGTTCCAGCCGTCGGCTTGCAGTTGTCACGGATAACGCCGATCGCCTCGCGACCCAGCACTTCCAATTCACGCGCAGGTAAGTCTTTTTCGCGGAGTTGGATGTAATCGACGCGGTTCGCTGCAGCTTCGGCAATCTTATCGAGGAGATGCTGTCGTCGTTCCCGCTCATCTCCGCGAAACGCTGATCGATCGGTGATGTAGTAGAGAAGGCAGCTTTCAGCCATCGGATCTCAGCTATCAGTTTAAGGCAAGGGCTCGGCGGGGGGCATCTCATAGCTCTTCTGTCCGATTTGTACGCTGTTCATCGACGATTCCAATTTCGATGCAGTGCTCATAATTTCCTCTGATCAAAAACCTGACGACGAATCTATTGGACGAACGTATGAATCAAAACCGAAGTATGGGTTGGACATTTAGGCGCGGACTAATGCTATCCTTGTGTGATCCGATTTAACTGGGGCGCCGCTCGATATCCTGTGGGGGATATGCTATGAAGAAGATTACGGCTCCCATCCCTTTTGCTGGTTCCCAGCTCGACCAAACGCGTCATGTGTGCGCTTTTTTCAACAGCACCGACGAAGAGTATCGGGTCTTGCTCCCGTTCATAAAGGACGGATTCCAATGCGGTCATAAGGCGATTCACGTTGTTAATCCGGACCAGCGTCAGGACCACCTCCAACGCTTGGCTGATGCAGGGATCGACCCGGCGGCCGCGCAGCAGAGCGGACAGCTTGACCTTCGCATTAATACCGACGTCTATCTACCGGATGGTCGCTTCGATCCGGATCGCATGATCGCGGCGTTTGAGCAGTTGGCAAGTGGCAACTCCAGAGAAGGATATGCGCTGAGTCGCATTTGTTGCCGTATGGACTGGGCAGTTCAAGATCAATCGCATGTCGACGATGTCATTGAGTTCGAGTCGCGTGTGAATGATGTGTGGGGTCGTCACGAAGACGCGGTCATTTGCACCTATCATCTTGGGCAATTTCGTGGCGACGAGGTGATTGACATCATGCGGACCCATCCGGTGGTCATCATCGGCGGCATCCTTCAACAAAATCCCTTCTATATTCCGCCGGACGAGTTCCGGCGAGAATTTCGTCAACGTCGAGCTCGTCGGAGCAGCTCATCCGCGGCGGCCTGATATGGGAGAGCAAGTCGAAGATCCGGCCCAGGAGATTAAGCGTCTTCAGCGCTGCATTAACGATCTTATCAGTCTGCTGGCTCTACCTGCTATCTGGAGCGGCAACGAGCCATCGCGGATTGTCGAGATGTTGCTCGACGCTCTCCTGAATATGCTCAGCCTCGAGTTTGTGTGCGCCCGGCTAAACCCTCAAGTCACCGCTGCACCCGTGGAAATTCTTCGCCTTTCTGATTCATGCAAACTGAAAGTGCCCCCGCAAGACATTAGTGTGATGCTCAGCGGCTGGCTTAAACGCGATCGGGAGATTTCGCTGCCGCCGATGGCAGGCCAATTCGGCGAGAACATTTCAATCTTTCCTGTAGCACTGGGTGTACACGGGGAGATGGGCATGATCGTAGTAGGTTCTGAACGTGCGGACTTTCCTAGCCAGACGGAGAGTCTTATTCTGACCGTAGCCGCGAATCAGGCCTCAATCGGACTGCGCGAGGCGACACTTCTAAGCGAACAGAAACGGATCGCCAATGAACTCGATCGACGGGTTGTCGAGCGAACTGCGGAACTTGCTGCAGCCAACGAAGAGCTGAGGAAAGAAATCCTTGAGCGCAAACTGGCAGAAGACAGGCTCCGCCAAGAAGAGCAGGAACTGAAACGCAGTGAAGTGCATAAAGCGGCGATCCTGGACTCATCCCCCGATTGCGTCGTGGCAATTGACCACGAAGGCCGCATCACTGAATTCAACCCGGCGGCTGAACTAACTTTCGGTCACCGTCGGAATGATGTTCTGGGCCAGCGTCTCGCTGCCGTCATCGTCCCACCTTCGCTCCGCGAGAAACACCGCACGGGTTTTACCCGCTATTTGACCACTGGCGAGTCGAAATTATTGGGCCGGCGCATTGAGATGACCGCCCTCTGCGCCGATGGGAGGGAAATCCCTGTCGAGCTTACGATTACACGGATCCCGCAAGACGGTCCCCCGGCCTTCACAGGCCACCTGCGGGATATCACCGAACGGAAACGAAACCAAGATGCCCTGCGCGCGGCTCACGCCCAAATCGTGCGAAGTGAAGAACGGTGGAGGTCTGTCTTCGAGAACTCGGCCGTCGGCGTTGCTCTCACAGATTTAAATGGCCGGTTTATTGCCACGAATCCCGTCTACCAGAAGATGCTGGGCTACAGCGAAGATGAATTACGGCAACTCACTTTCCTTGACATCACCCACGAAGAGAATGTCGAACATAATCGGTCGCTGATCGGCGACCTGCTCGACGGAAAGCGCCAGCAATTTCAAATCGAAAAGCGGTACCGCCGTAAGGATGGTCAACCGGTTTGGGTACGCAACAACGTCTCCATCTTGCCGGACACGGACCGAGGGCCGCGATTCCTGATGGCGCTCTCCGAAGACATTACGCAGCGGAAACTCTCAGAGGAAGCTCTCGCCAGGGCAAGATCGGAACTCGCCAAGGTCGCAAGCATCACAAGCCTCGGAGTGTTAACCGCGTCAATCGCGCACGAAGTGAACCAACCTCTATCGGGAATCATCACGAATGCCAGCACCTGCTTGCGGATGCTTTCTGCGGATCCCCCAAATATCGATGGCGCCCGGGAGACTGTCCGGCGCACGATTCGGGATGGCAACCGGGCTTCTGACGTAATCACGCGCTTGCGGACGCTTTATAGCAAGAAAGAGCCCTCCCCTGAATCGATGGACCTGAATGAAGCGACTCGCGAGGTGACTGCGTTGTCGTTGACTGAGATCCAGAGAAGCGGTGTGATTTTGCGGTATGAGCTTGCGGAGGACCTCCCGCCAGTAGTCGGTGACCGCATCCAGCTTCAGCAGGTCATTTTGAACTTGCTTCGGAACGCTGCGGATGCAATGAGCACAATTGACGATCGCCCGCGAGAGTTGCTCATCAGAACTGAACGGGCTGAGGGAAACCAGGTCCGGCTGAGTGTGAAAGATTCGGGAGTCGGTTTCACGCCCCAAGCCGCGGCTAAGATCTTCGAAGCGTTCTATACCACTAAGACCGACGGTATGGGAATCGGACTCTCAATCAGCCGTTCGATTATTGAGGCCCATCAGGGACGTCTCTGGGCGAGACCGAATGATGGGCCCGGATCTACTTTTTCGTTTGCAATCCCCTCTGCGCGCGAGGGTTTGGCTGACACCAAAACTCGCGTCAATCGCGCGGATCCATCAACGGACGCAGCATAAATATGGCCATCGCGCGCAATGGGGCCAAAAGTAATACCAAAGTACAATGGACGTCCCTTATGGAATGCCGCATTGTTTTGTCATGGAGCCCCCTAAAGAGAGGAGCGAGGACAAACCTCAGCTTCTTTCCGTAGTAGTTGATGATGATGAGTCGGTGCGGGAGTCGCTGCCTGACCTGCTCAGGGAATTTGGCTTTGCAGCTCGAGCTTTTTCGTCAGCGGAAGAATTTCTATCATCCGATTGTATCGATGAGACCAGTTGCCTGATCTTGGACATCGCGATGCCAGGTATGAGTGGACCGGAACTTTACCAGGAGCTAACGCGCCGCGGACAAGAGATCCCGGTTATATTCATCACCGGTCAAAGAGATGAGACTATTCGTTCTCGAGTGCTCAAGCAAGGCGCAGCCGGGTTTCTACTGAAACCATTCAGTGATGCGGCTCTGCTTGCGGCCATCAAAACGGCGCTGCCCGCCATGTGAGGTCCGACCGGTTAATCTCTGGGGGTACAATGAATTTGGCGCAACACATATGGCTTTGAAATGAGGACTTTGCCAACCTCGACCGCCCTGCCGATCGTGTTCATCGTTGACGACGACGTTTCCGTGCGCGAATCGCTGGAGCTCTTGGTCCGGAATGAGAACTGGAAGCCGGAAACATTCGCGTCCGCAAAGGAATTCCTCAACCACCCGAGAACACTCGTCCCGAGCTGTCTTGTCCTTGACCTTTCACTCCCAGGCCTGAACGGCCTTGAACTGCAGAAGCAACTCGCCATTGAACACATCGATATGCCAATCATCTTCATCAGCGGTTATGGAGATGTGCCGAAGTCGGTGCAAGCCATGAAAGCCGGTGCTCTCGAATTCTTAACGAAACCGCTCGACAACAACACCTTGGTGAGCGCCATCCGAAACGCTCTTGAACGAAGCCGGCTCGCCCTCGTTCAAGACGCGGAGATGCAGGAACTTCGGGACCATTACGCCTCACTCACTCACCGAGAACAACAGGTGATGGCATTAGTTGTCTCGGGGCTGCTGAATAAACAAGTTGGCGGCGAGCTCGGCATCAGCGAGATTACGGTCAAAGCACACCGTGGGCAGGTCATGCAGAAGATGAAGGCCAATTCCTTCGCCGACCTGGTAAGGATGGCTGCCAAGCTCAGAGCCCCACGTCCAGCCGTCCCACGCGGCGTGACGGCAGCTTAACCCGGCTGAGTCGGCGATAGACACTTGCCCAGGCAGACCCGCGAGAAGCTTATGGTCTGGTCTTCGCGATCTCCGGCAGAACTTCCTGCTCTTTTTCTTTCTTGGGCGGGCCTCCCAGGTGATATTTAGTGAGCCCTTCGCGCAGAAATGAGAATGCATCTTCCGGCGTGTCCACGAACTTAAATAAGTTCAGATCCTCAGGAGACACGGTTCCGGCGTCAACGAATGCCTGAAAATTCAGGATGCGATTCCAGTATTCGCTCCCATAGATGACCACCAGAATCTTCTTGGCCAGCTTATCGGTTTGAGCGAGCGTCAGAATCTCGAAGAGCTCATCGATGGTGCCGAAGCCTCCGGGAAAAATCACCAGCGCTTTGGCCAGATATGCAAACCAGAACTTGCGCATGAAGAAATAGTGAAATTCGAAATTCAGCGCAGGAGTGATGTAAGCGTTGGGATTTTGTTCGAACGGCAAATTAATATTGAGGCCGATGGTTTTGCCTCGGGCTTCGTGAGCGCCCAGGTTCGCGGCCTCCATAATTCCGGGACCGCCGCCGGTAGTGACAACAAAGCGATGACGGCGCGCCGGAATTTGAATCGACCACTCGGTGAGAAGAAAAGCCAGGCGGCGCGCGTCTTCGTAATAACGGGCCATCTCGACTGCCGCCAGAGCGCTCTTCAACTCCTTTTCGCGTTGAGCCACCGAAGGCTGCGCGCTGTTGCCTTCAACAGCAGTTAAATTTTCATTGGCGGCGGCGCCTCCCTGGAAGCGAGCCGAGCCGAAAAATACCACCGTATCCTGAATCTGTTCGCGGCGGAAGCGCACCAGCGGCTCCTGGTACTCCGCCAGAATGCGCAGGATGCGCCCATCGGGACTACTGATGAACGGTTCGTTCTGGTACGCCAAGGGCGCTGGTTTCAGCTTATGCGTCATGGATAGCTCACACTGTAACTTTGAACTTTGATTCCGAAATTCACTTTGCCCGAATCGTGTTTTCCTTTTTCGTGGGCAGGCCGTAGCAGAGGCTAATGGGGCTCGCGATAATGGAAGGCCTCCCAGAAGCCGATCCAGATATCGAGTAATCCTAACCCGCTGCACAGGCCGCGAAAGAAGCCGCTCGAGAAAAATGTGCGAAGCCAGGGAAACGAAAGCAGAAGATAGTTATCAGTCCATTCCGGCGTCCAGGGCAAAATCATCAGCAACACGCCGGCCGTCGCACTGAGCAGGACAAAGAAGAAAACCGAACTCCGGTAAACCCAGCGCTGCAACGTGCTAACCGGCCGAGGCTGTCTTTCATGATCCTGCAGATCCATTACTACAGTCGTAGCTTCAACCTGCGCAGAAGGAACTTCGGAAGGCGCGGATGGGCCGTTAGCAACCGGCAACTTGGGATCCATGGTCACGCGGTTCTCCGCTGTAGCGGGATCATACTGCAAACACGGAGAGAACATCCGTCGTCCGGCAGGATCAAGCGCTGAAACAAAAAAATGGGGGCAAGGCCCATCCGGCTATTTTACGACTTCAGAGGCTTAATGCGCTCGGCCACGTCGCGATAATCGATGTTGCGGCCATACACTTCCATGAAGTGCTTGAGCGCGGAAGGTCTATCGCCCGCGGTTTCATAAGCTGCGGCAAGTTCGTAATGAAGGGCGGTGCGCGTCTCTTCATCGACTCCCGGCGCCGCCAACGCTTTGTCATACCAGCGAATTGCGGCCTGGGGCACGCCCTTGTCCAGGAAGCATTGCGCCAGCCAGGTATAAGTTTGCATCACCTGCGGGAACGGATGCCCGCGATCAACCGCCTGGCAGGTCTTTTGCAATTCACCGATGGCTTCGTCGAGCAGGCCCATTTCCCGGAAGGCGATGCCGAGATTGTAATGCGTCTCAGGATCTTCGTCGGTCGCAGTGGCGCCGACTTCGAGATCATGCTTAAGCTCGCCAAACATCTCCCCGAGATCGATACTGGCCTCGTCGCTGAAAGGCGAGGCTTTGGCCGCAGGAGGAGCAGGTTTGGAAGCTTGCGGCTTCGCAGATTGAGGAATCGTGGCCACGCCGGACGCTGCTACGCCAGACGCTGCGGCAGCGGCACTTGCAACAGCAGGAACACTAGCAGTAGCCGCAGCTGTTGCCGGAGCCTGCGCTGGAGCCGTTGCCGCCGGCTTCGCAACTGGAGCTTGAGTTGCCGGCGCTGACTCAGGCTCAGCGACGGGCGCTCCCTTGAGAAAGTCGTCGCCCAGTGACTCTTCCAGATCGGCAACAAATGTGCCCAGCACCTCAGGTTCGGCGGTTCCGAAGCGAGTGGGGGCGGCATTTCCGATAGGCTCGAGTTCAGGCTTTTGCTGCTTGGGTTTCGACGGCCTCGCGGGCGCAGGCTGCTGCACAACTGGTCCGCCTAAGAAATTCTCCCCCAAAGATGACTCGAGGTCGGAAACGAATTCCTGCAACACGGCCGGCTGCGGCTTCGCAGGCTCGCGCGGCGCAGCTTTCACATCCGGAGGCTCGGAGTGTACTTCGGGCGCAACCTGCATCTGAGCCACCGGAGCGGGCTCGGACACAACCGGCTCGACTACGGCCGGAAATTCTGGAACGCCGACCGCAGGCTCTTCCACCGTGAACTCGGCAGGTTCGGCCGATCCAGATTCAACCGCTGCAGCTTCAACAACGGAAGGTTCAGCCACAGCAGAATCGGCGATGGTTTCGACCGTCTCGATTTCGTCGGCTGTAGAGGCCGTTTGCGATGCTGCTTTGATTTCCCTTTCCAGCGGCGCCAAAATGGATTCGTCGCTGGTATGGGATTGCAGCTTCTCGAAGGCGGTTTGCGCCTGCTGAGGCATGCCGTGCTCGAGATAGAAGCGGATCTCTTCCACGGTTTCTTTGCAGGCTTCCGCGGCAAGGTCATGTTTGCCTGCACCAGCAGCCTCGACAGGCAGCTCATGATCGCCGACAGCGTCGTCGACTTTTGCTTCCGCCGAAACCGAGTCGTCAGTTTCGATCGCGATGGTGTCGTCCCACTCAGAGGACAAATCGATTTCCGCAGGAGCTGTTTCCGATCCGGCAACCAGGGTCGCACTCTGATCTGCATCAACCACGGCTTGGTCGGCGACCACCGCGAATTCAGCCTCTTCCGCAACCGGTTGTGAAGTGGCCGGCCAGGAAACTGCTTCCGTGCTAACTGCAAATTCTTCCGTTGCCGCCGCAGCTTGAACATGCCCGAGGGTATTGGCCATCGGCACGGCTGACCGCTCTTCATAGCGGCGCGCCAGATCGCCATAACGCGAAGCTTCATCGGGATATCCCGCTTCGGAGTAGACGCTCTGCAGAGTGCGGCAGCAGACCGCCGCTTCCGCGAAGCGCGAGGCCCGCGTGTGCAGCGCGGCAAGCCGCTGGTTCAGACGCAAGTCCGAAGGCGCCTGGGGCAATGCCGCCAACAGCGGTCCCAGAGCCTTGGCCGGCATGTTGTAGGAAATAAAAAGTTCGGCATCGGTCAGAGCGGAACGAACCGCAAGTGCAGCCGCGTCCGAATAATGCTGATGGATGGCGGGACACGTTGTTTCCAGCTCGTCTACAATCACCGCCGCTTCTTCCGCCGAAATGAGTCTGGCTCCGGAAGCTCCACTCAGCTGGCTGACCACCTGCTGATAGTTGGTCATATGCAGCGGGTTGCCCGGCTCCATAGAAGTGAGCTTCTGATAAAGATCGCGAGCCCGGATCATATCGCCCGATTGCACCGAAGCGTGCGCCAGCAACTCGATGACTTCCGTGATGTGGGTGTTCTCGCCGGCCTTTTGAAACAGATCGAGGAGCTTTTCGAGCGATGCCGGATTATCGCGAACATGTCCGATGATTGAATGAAGGCTCTTGAGAACCTTGTCGGAATTTTCCGCCAGCAACCGGTCGGCATGCTGGTCATAAATCTGTAAAGCGTTTTCGAACTGGCCGGCTTGCATGAGCGCATCCGCCAACGTGGAGATCGCGCTCAGATCGTTGTGAACCGCCTGCAGCTTCGTAGCCAGCGTGCCGGCATCGGAAAGCCGGCCCGTCTTAAGATAAGCGTTCAGCAGGTCGCGCAGGCCTTCGGGATTGGAGTCGAGATCCGGGACCTTCTGCAACGCGTCAATCGCAGCTTCGGCATCGCCGGCTTCCAGCAGATTGCGGGCCTGCATGAGCAGCGCGTAACTGTTGCCCGGGTCGAGCTTGAGCATGCGCTGCAGAACTTCCTCGGCCTGCGGCAGAGAGCCCTTGGATCGCAGCGCTTCTGCCACTGCGGAAAAAATCTGCCAAGCTTCGGTTTTCTTTCCCAGCCGGACATACACTTCCGCCAGCTTCAGCCGCATCGCCGTGTTTTCCGGATCCATTTCCAGAATCTTCTGGAAGATGCGCACGGCGTTTTCGAGCTCGCCCGATTTCAGGAATTCTTCCGCGACCTGCAAATATTGGGCGCGGGCATCGTTGAACAGCCCTTGCTGGGTGTAGAGTTCGGCCAGCTTCAGCACGCTCTCAAGCGACGGCTTGAGCTTGCTGATCTTTTTGTACATGGCGATGGCCTTGACCGTGAAACCCTGCTGGGCATAGGCATCGCCGACTGACTTGAAACACTCCGTAGCTTTATCAACATCGCCGAGGCGGGAGTACAGGTCGCCAACCGTGTTGGTAACCGTGAGATCCTTGGCATCGGCCTTCAGGATCTTTTCGTACTCAGCGATGGCATTCTGCGTCTTGCCCTGCTGGATGTACTTCTCCGCAGCGCTGAGAACTTTTTGTTTGTTGAAGCCAAACCCGAACGCCATATGAGCACAAGCTCCAGAACCTGGTGTTGCTAAATAAACTGGTACGACGGAACGCCGCACACAACGCCGCTACATAGAACTCTCGGCAAGCCACTGATGACGGCTCAACGGCGGCATTCGCCGGAAGCTTCGTGACCAGACTCGCTTTTCGAGATGTCCAGTTGGACAAGGGCAATTGTACGGCTGGACACCCAGAATCGCATGGTTACCAAGGGTTACCAAAAGGGAGTGTACGAACGGGTTACCAAGGGAATCAGGGCAGCCGTGCCTAAAGATGGGCCTCCCCCGCGCGATGACACGAGCTTCCTGAACTGATTCCGGTGAGAGCCTTGAAAGGGCGCGGCTTCAAGCCGCGCCGGGAGGCCTGGCAAAATCAACAGTGTCTTTAGCCGCTGAGGACTTCCGAAATCCGTGAGAACGGCTCCGTTGGAAATAGTAAAATCCCCCGCATGAAGACGTTCCACAGCGCGCGAGAAGCCAAGGAATTTCTCATTTCCAGAATTGTTGCCGAAGCGCAGCGCGAAAACGTTCCGCTCTCGGATGTCGAGCGTAAGATGCTCTACTTTTCTGAAACCGGCTGGACCCTTCCTGACATCGCGGAAGTAAACGACGCATTCGAAGGCGAGTACGACAGCGGCAAGTACGAGCGGAAGATCGCGAAGCTTATCCGGAACGCCGACAAACATACGCGAAAAGAATCCAGCGAGGAATATAGGCTTTGGTGGTCCGCGATCCGTACTCTGACGAAGGAAGATCACTACATCTTAGTCATGGTCCGGATTGCCGGGGTGCGACCGGCTGGCGACCTCCTCAGGCTCCTTGGGACCTCGCTGGCAGTCATATCCTGCATGATGCTCTTCGTTTTTCTACGCATCCGGTACGACAGCACTCTCTCGAAGTACCTGCCGTCACGCGACGCCTTTTGGTTTTTCGTCTGGCTACTTGGCGCATGTGCCCTCGCTGCGTATCTTCTGGTGGGGTTAGCGATAGGTACTAAGAGGAGGAACGACATCGTATCCAAAGGGCTGGAGGCTCTTGTCCAGATATACCAGCGCTTCCAATAAAGGCCACAAGCCAGGCCCTTGGTCATCGTCCGCATCATCATTATTGCCGCTGTGGCCAAGAACGATTAATATTCTCCCGCCACAGAGGGAGCTCGCATGAAAATTTACGCACTGTTTGGGACGGCGTTACTAGCCGTAACCGCCTTTGCCCAGACGAAGCCCGCGGCGCCGCCGGCGCCGATCACCTACGATCAGGCGATCGCCAACGAGAAGGATCTGTTTGCCGCCGACCAGAAGCACGACATGGACGCCATCAAATCCATAGTGGCCGACGATTTTATTGACTTGAACAAGGACGGCAGCTCCGAAGACAAGGCCTCGCTCCTGAAAGAAATTCCCACGATCAAACTGCTGCATTACGAGCAGAAGAATTTTCGCGTGGTCAGCATGGGCCCGTATGCCTATTCGATCAGCTACGATTCGGACGCCACCGTGCTCGGCGCCGATGGCAAGGAAACGCACGCGCAGAACGGCCTGAACACAGTGTGGATCTGGCGCGACGGCCGCTGGCAGATTCTTCTGCACTGCCGTGGAGAGCAAGAGATCCTGAGCGGGAAATAGAAGCCCCGCAGAATTGCAAACTCCTAAAGCGCGAGACCGCTCCCGCACGTCTCCACCGTTCCGCAAACCAGATTCATCGCATGCATCGGCGGTTGCTGGATCATGTTCTTATTCCGGCGAAACCACAGGAATACCAGAATGAAAATGAAAATCATCAGCCCGACCGCTAATGCCACTGTGTACTTTCCCCGGCTCTTGCCTGCCGCAATCATGCGACGGATTGGATGCAATTCGTGAGCCTGCCGCAAGGCAAAATATTTGCCCAATGACGTTTTCCGAGAGTCTCTCCAGCAGATGTGCGATTGCCCCCTCCACCTACTAAACTTGCCTGAGAGGGAATGCCTCGCATGTCCACCCTGGCTTTCCTCCTTACTCCATGCCCGAATCGCTGGCACAGTTTTTCCTGACGAACTTCCAGGCGCACCACAACGAGCGCGCCTACGGGCAGCGACGCGGCTACCGCATGGAGTGGTTCAGCTACGGCCAGGTGCTGCAGATGGCTGCGGATTTCGGCCGCGAGTTGCAGTCACGTGGAATCACTAAAGGAGATCGGGTGCTGCTGTGGGGCGCGAACTCCGCCCAATGGGTCGCGGCGTTTCTTGGCTGCGCAATGTGCGGAGTAGTCGCAGTTCCGATGGATGATGGAGCATCGGATGAGTTTGCCCAGCGAGTCGCGCAGCAGGTGAAAGCTAAGCTGCTAGTTTGTTCGCGGAGCCATTCGCAAAGCGCCAGCGAAACTGCCGCGATTCCGCTGATGATCCTGGAAGATTTATCGCAGACGCTCGATCTGCGCTCGCATTCATCAATCGATGATGCACCGATCCATGGCGTCGCACTCACCCGCGAAGACCCACTGCAAATTGTTTTTACCTCGGGAACCACCGCCGAGCCCAAAGGCGTGGTCATCACCCACGGCAATGTGCTGGCCAACATCGAACCGTTCGCGCAGGAAATTCCGCACTATTTGAAATACGAGCGCTGGGTTCATCCGGTACGCTTTCTGAATTTGCTGCCGCTGAGCCACCTGTTTGGGCAATTTCTGGGATTATTTTTACCGCCCCTGCTGGGGGGAAACGTAATTTTTCAGGATGATTTCAAACCGTCAGAGATCGTAAGCACCATTCATCGCGAACGCGTTTCGGTACTGGTCACAGTGCCGCGAGTGCTGCAATCGCTGAAACAGAAAATCGAACGGGATATCGAAGAGCGCGGGCAGTTCGAAGAATTTCGTCAGCGTTTCCGGCGAGCCGAAGGCAAACACTTTCTGCATCGCTGGTGGATTTTTCGCGACATCCGGCGGCAGTTTGGCTGGAAGTTCTGGGCCTTTATTTCCGGAGGAGCCGCACTCGATTCTGAAACCGAAGAATTCTGGGACCGGCTGGGCTATGCCGCGATTCAGGGGTACGGCCTCACCGAAACCACTTCGCTGATTAGCGTGAATCATCCCTTTAAGCTCGGGAAAAAATCTATTGGCAAGGTGCTGCCGGGGCGCAGCATCAAGCTGGCGGAAGACGGCGAGATTCTAGTGCGGGGCGGCGGCGTTGCCGCAGGTTATTGGGACGGGAGCGGTGAACACAAGGTCGCCGACGAGCAAGGCTGGTATCACACCGGCGATATTGGCGCTCTGGACGATGCCGGCAATCTTTATTTCAAAGGCCGCAAGAAAGAGGTGATCGTCACACCCGCCGGACTGAATGTTTATCCCGACGATTTAGAAGCGGCGCTGCGGCGGCAGCCGGAAGTAAAAGATTGCGTGGTGGTGGGAATCGATCGTGGTGGAAACGCGGAGCCGTGCGCCGTCGTGATTTTACGTCAGGACACGAACCCGCCAGCGGTGATGAAACGCGCCAATCAATCGCTCGCTGACTATCAGCGCATGCGCTTGTGGATCGAGTGGCCGCAAGAAGATTTTCCGCGCACCAACACCCAGAAGCCGCGGCGAAACGTGATCGCGGAGTTCGCCGCAAAACAGATTCTGCAAGGCCAAAGCAGTGACGTTGCCACCCACAGCCCGGTCATGGAGTTGATTAGACAAATCACGGGACGAGACGTCACCAGCGGCAAAGATAAATCGGCGCGCGAGTCCGATCTGAATTCTGATCTCGGTCTGAGTTCCCTGGATCGGGTCGAGCTGATCGGCGCGCTGGAAGATCGATATCAAGTAGACCTCAGCCAGACGCGCTTCAGCGCGGCCCGCACTATAGGCGATGTAGAAAAGTTGTTGCGCGGCGAGGCGCGGCAGCATGTGAAATATCACTATCCGCTGTGGGTGCTGCGTTGGCCCACCACTTGGGTACGTTGGCTTGCCTATTACCTGTTAATGCGACCGGCAATGTTTCTGCTCGGCTGGCCACGCATCGAAGGCCGTGAGAATCTGCGAGGCTGGAATGGACCGCTTCTGGTAGTTTGCAATCATATTGGCGATGTCGATGTCGTATTTGTGCAAACCGCTCTTCCCGCACGTTTCCGCAATCGCATCGCAACAGCCACCGGCGGAGAAGCGTTAGAAAAACTACGCACTCCTGCCCCAGACAGGAATTTCTTCGGCAGGATCTACGACGGGATGCAATGGATCCTGGGAGTTTCTTTGCTGAATTTATTCCCTCTGCCGCGCGAAGCCGGTTTCCGCCAGAGTTTCGATTACGCCGGGCAAGCCGTCGACCACGGATACAGCATCCTCGTGTTTCCCGAAGGCCGGCATACGACCGACGGAAAAATGAATTCGTTTCGCGCCGGAATAGGGCTGCTGGCGAAAAATCTCGGCGTTCCGGTTCTCCCCATGCGGATTCACGGATTGTTCGAAGTGAAACAAGCCGGCAAGAAATTCGCCCCTGCAGGCAAAATTTCAGTCCGCATCGGCAAGCCGATTCAGTGTGCGTCCGACAGCGATCCCGCGCAGATCGCGCAAGAACTGGAGAACGCAGTCAAGCAGTTGTAGGAACTTGTACGAACATCTCCGTCAAGATCGCGATCTATGGAAATACGATTGTCGCTCGCGAGCAGGGTTATCTCGGCAGGAAGCAGCGACCGCGAGAAGCCATCTCAGAAATGGGTTCGGGAAGGGCACGACGTTCCGTCGTGCCATCCAGGAGCCAATAGAGCCGGTTTTAGCCGCTGAGGGACCTCGAGTTGCCGCAGTTGGGCCCTGCCAGGGCACTTCTTATTCTTCGTCCATGCCGGAGTCTTCCGCATGCGGATGCGGCTCAAGGTTTACTTCTGGCAAGTTCGCATCGTGAAGTGCGCGATTGAGCGTGGGAAGGTCTGAAATCTTCAACCCCTCCCAGCGCTGCATTACCTGCTTGGCATCGTGTTCGACCGAGGTAGCGGCTTCCGACTGCGCCATGGTTGGAGCAGCATCAGCCTGCCACACTGCGCCGTACAGCACAGCAATTTGTCCGTTCACTCGGTTGAGAGTGACCGCCTCGGTGGGCGGCGCTAAAAAGCCGGCTGCTTGCCCAGCAATTTCGTTCAGCTTGTTTTGGAAATTCTTCACCGCATCGAGCGCAGCGCCAGTGGCCTCCTGACTTAGTTTTTCCAGCGGCTTTCGGAGTGTGTCCACCTGCATTACTGGACTTGAGGTTTCCCTGAGTAGGGCTGCAAGTTGCGTTTCAAGTTCGAATTTTTTCTGCAGATCTGCGTTCGAGATCTTTACACGCGGATCCATCTTGACGGTGAAGCGGGCGCTGTAACTTTTCCCGTTCACCATAAGCCGCGCGGTGTATGAGCCAGGCAGCACCGTGGGTCCAAGCGGATGACGCGGTGTGTCGTGAGGAGTGGCGGAGATCGGGTAGCTATGCCGCGGGGAATCAGGCGCAGGATAATGCAGTCCCCAAACCCAGCGGTGCATGCCAGCCCCGGCTGACAACGCCTGGAATGGCCGCAACCAATACAGCGGGATCAGTTGTTTTTTCAGTTCAGCTTCGCTTGCTGGAGGCTTGTCATCGCTCGAGAACTTGCGGACGAGCTTGCCGTTAGCGTTCAGAATTTCCAGCGTGACCGGAGCAGAAGAAGTGTTCGCCAGATAATAGTCAATAATTGCGCCATCAGGCGGATTCTCAGCAGCCGGTTCATCGGGCGGCAGCGGAGTGTCTGTGTTCGTATCGCGCTGAATACGATAGACGGGTGCAGGTGTAAAGAGATGATCGTTGGCCGCAAGCGAAGCGGAAAGCTCCCGCAGCGGCGTCATGTCATCCAGAATCCAGAAGGCGCGGCCATGCGTGGCAACGATCAGATCGTTGTCGTGGATCCACAGGTCGCGCATGGAAGTGTGCGGCAGATTCAATTGCAGTGATTGCCAGTGGTCGCCGTCGTCGAATGAAATCCATACCGCGTTCTCGGTTCCGGCGAACAACAGACCTTTGCGCACCGGATCTTCGCGTATGGTATCGACTGGTCCGATCTCAGGAAGACCGGCGACGATCAGCTTCCAGCTTTTGCCGCCATCGTACGTGCGGTAGATATAAGGATGCTCATCGTTGACGCGAAAACGGCTCACCGACGCGTAAGCAGAGTTGTCGTCAAAATGCGAAGCGGTGATTTGCGTAACCTTGCTCCAGGCCGTCAGTTCCGGGGGCGAAATGTTATCCCAGTTTTTTCCGCCATCGCGAGTCTGCCAGATCAGCCCATCATCCGTTCCGGCCCAAAGCATGTTCACATTCTTAAACGACGGCGCCAGCGCATAGATCACCCCGCGTTGCTTCTCGGCATTTTTCGGAACCAGATGGCCTACGCTCGATGGAATGCCTGGGCTCTGGCGACTCAGATCGGGACTCATTTGTTGCCACGCGTCGCCGCCATCCGTAGTTTTGAAAAGCACATTGCTCGCGTAATAAAGAATGTGCGGATCAACCGGCGAAAACATCAATGGCTCAGTGCGGTCGGTGCGGTATTTCGGACTGCGCAGTGGAATCGGCGTGACATTCTGCACCTGCCCGGTCGACCAATGAAATTTTGAAACTTCACTTCGTCCGCCGCCATAGATGAGGTCAGGATTCAGGGGATCGGGCGCCACGTAGCCGTATTCGATCACGCCTACGGGACGCCAATCTCGGAAGGTGATTTCACCATCGTTGGCACGGCTCAGAATGCAAACCGAACCGCTCTCCTGCTGGCCTCCACAAACCTTGTAGGGAAATGTTGGCGTGACCGAGACGTGATAAATCTGAGCGGTGGGTTGGTTGTACCAGGAACTCCACGTCTGCCCACTATTGACCGTGACCAGCGCACCTTGATCGCTGACGAGGAGAATCGTTTTCGGATCGTTGGGATTGATCCAGAGATTCTGGTAATCGTCACCGCCCGGCGCACCGCGAAAGCTGGTCCAGGTTTTGCCGCCATCGGTCGAGCGCATCGTGACCGTGCTCGCACAATAAACGATGTCCGGATTCTTCGGGTCAACTCTCGGAATCGAGAGATCGCCGCCACCAATGCGACCCGAAGGCCGGGGATCGTCGGTGATCTTCGTCCAGTTTTCTCCCACATCATCCGAGCGATAAATACCCAACGATCCGGAAGCGGTGGCAACGGTCGAGTACAGGCGTTTCGAATCGCTGGCCGCGATCGCAATATAAATTTGCGAAAGATCTTTCGGCAGGCCATTCGTGAGCTGATGCCAAGTGTTTCCGCCGTCGGTGGATTTAAACAATCCGCCCCCGGTTCCGTTCACTTCGTTGTTGTCCTCCCATGGCCCTTCTCGCGCCTCCCACATCGCGGCGTAAATCACGTCGGGATTCGATGGATCAATCTCAACGTCGGAAGCTCCGGTGTTCTCATCTTTGTAAATGACTTTTTGCCAGCTTTGCCCGCCATCCGTGGAACGGTACAACCCGCGCTCTACGTTCGGACCATAAGGATGGCCGAGCACAGCCGCAAAAACTTTGTTGGGGTCGCGCGGATCGACGGCCAGTGCCGGAATTTGATACCCATCTTGCAACCCGAGATGAGTCCAGGTTTTTCCCGCATCCGTGGATTTATAAATGCCGTCGCCGATCGAGAGATCGGGACGGTGCAGGCCTTCACCGCTTCCCACATAAACTATGCTGGGATCGGACGGAGCAACAGCGATTGCGCCGATCGATTGCGTGGGCTCGTGATCGAAAATCGGATTCCACGTGCGCCCATAATCGTCTGACTTCCAGACTCCGCCATTGACCTGGCCGACGTAGAACACGTTCGGCTCCTTGGCAGCACCAGACGCGGCGCGAGTCCGGCCGCCACGAAATGGACCGATCATGCGCCAGTGCAGATCCTGATAAGTTTTCTCCGGAATCTGTTGCGCGCTTACAGAGGTGAGGAACGGCAAAAAAGAAAGGCAGACACCAAGACACAGAACTACTTTCAATATTCTCACGTAGGCCCCCTGACGCGAAAAAGCCAAACAGGAGAGAATAAACCAAAACATGAATAGTTTCTTCCCGAAGAAATTTAGCCGCTGGTTCGGCCCCTTACGCGACGGCGTCATCCTGAGCGCAGCCGTTTTTCAGGCGAAGCGAAGGATCTCGCGCGTAGCTGGCCTGGAGTGCCAGCCAAACGCTACCATTCCCAAATTTAGCCGCTGGTTTGGACTGGTTTTGATCTCCACTCTGCTCGCCGCGAATGTTGGTGCATATCCCGCGCAGAAGGCGGTTTCGCAACCAGAGGACCCGGCAAACGGGCAGAGCCTTCAGCCGATCCTCTCGTATATTTCAACCGCCTGGGACACGCTTACGCGTTCCATGACGGATTGCGAAAGCGTGGTAGATCCGAAGATCAAGCTCGCTCCCGTTCTGTATCTTCCGAAAGGTATGTCTGAGCCGGCAGCAGTGCAAGAGCTTGTCAAACACTGCAACGTCCAGATCAAGCACTTGCCGGTTGAAATCCGCCAACTAGGCGAAGTCGATATCAACAAAATTCCACCCGGCCTTCTCTACCTGCCGCATAAATACGTCGTTCCCGGCGGGCGCTTTAACGAAATGTATGGATGGGATAGCTACTTCATCATTCGTGGACTGTTGCGGGCGGGGCGCATCGATTTGGCGAAAGGGATGGTTGACAACTTCTTTCTTGAGATTGAAAACTACGGCGCGACGCTCAACGCCAATCGCACTTATTATCTAACTCGTTCGCAGCCGCCTTTTGTCAGTTCGATGTTCGTCGATGTTTACGAGGCGCTGCAAAAATCAGGGCACGCCGATCCCGCGTGGTTGGAACAGGCGTATGCCGATCTAGAAAAGTATTACGAGATGTGGATTCGCGATCCGCATTTAGCCGGCAATACCGGCTTATCTCGCTACTACGATTTTGGCGAAGGCCCCCCGCCGGAAGCCGTGCAGGATGAAGCTGGCTACTATCGCAAGGTCTCAACCTATTTCTTTTTTCATCCTTCGCAAGCGGACGATTACATCGTAGAGAACTTGCTTGGCTTCACACAGCCGAGTGCAGGAAAAACCTACACCTTGCAGGTGTGCGACCTGCCAGCGGCATCCCCGCACTCCGGATGCGATGAGCGGCGCGAATTCAAACTAAGTTCCGATTATTACGAGGGCGACCGCTCGATGCGCGAATCGGGATTCGACGTTAGCTTCCGCTTTGCGCCATTTGGCGCGTCAACCCACCATTTTGCTCCGGTCTGCCTGAACAGTTTGCTATACAAGAACGAAAAAGACTTGGAACGGATCAGCCACTGGTTGGGCCATCCGGGCGATGCGGAAAAGTGGAACCAGCGCGCCGATGCTCGAAAGAAACTGATCACGAAATATTTGTGGGATCAAAAGGCGGGCTTATTTTTCGATTTCGATTTCTCGACCGGAAAACAATCTGCCTACCGCTACGCAACCACTTTCTATCCCCTATGGGCCGGCCTGGCCACGCCGGAGCAGGCGAAGGCGGTCGAGCAGAATATTTCCGTGTTCGAAAAACCGGGCGGCCTTACGATGAGCACCAACGATTCCGGCGCGCAGTGGGATCTCCCGTACGGCTGGGGAAATATCCAGATGCTTGCCATTGACGGTCTCCGCCGTTATGGATTCAATGCCGATGCAGACCGGATTTCGTACGAGTTTCTCGCGATGGTGGCCGAGAATTTTCGGCGCGATGGAAATATCCGCGAAAAGTACAACGTGGTTACTCGTTCTTCGGAAACCAATGCCCAGCTTGGCTATCCGATGAACGTTGTGGGTTTCGGCTGGACCAACGCCGCGTTTATCGAATTGCTGCACCGCTTGCCTACAGCAATGCGGGAGCGCCTGGAAAAAGAGCAGGATCAAGCTCTTCCAGCGGCTGAAACTGAGCACAGCATAATTCCAGGGAGCTAAAGCGGCGCTAAACGATCTCCATCAGCGTTTGCTGTAAGCCTTCTTGTTTCGGGCTAGGCATTGCGCCGGATTGGCTTGCCACCCATGCGCCAACGCGATTGGCGTTTTCATTCATTTCCGCAAGCGACACGCCACGAAGATATCCGTGCACCAGCGCAGCCGTGAAAGCGTCTCCAGCACCAACCGTATCGGCAACGTTCACTTTGAACCCTGGATGCTCAGTGCATTCGGCAGCCGATACCAGCAGGCTGCCGCCGTTCCCGCGTGTAACGCAAACCAGCTTCAGCTTATATAACGACAGCAACACACGGGCAGCTTCTGGCTCGGCCGACATCGTCCTCTCGAGCAAATGCATGATCTTTGGCAGTTCTTCATGGTTCAGCTTGACGATCGTCGCAAGCTCCATCGAGCGCTCGAGGATTTTCTCCGAATAGAAGTTCTGCCTTAAGTTGACATCGAACACCCGTACAGCTTCGGCGCGCGTTGCCCGAAGAAAGCTGAGAATGGTTGCGCGGCTTTTCGAGGAGCGTTGCGCGAGAGATCCGAAGCAGACTGCGTCGGCCTGACAAGCTAAATTCTGCCAGGAGTCGGTCCATTCCAAAAAATCCCATGCCACGTTTTCCCGGATCTCGAAGTGGTGTTGCCCGTTATTCAGTACAACATTGACAGTGCCCGTCGGATGATCTCGATCCTGCTGCACCAACTCCGTGCTCAACCCAAGCTCAACCAATCTTCCCAACGCTTCGCTTCCGAGCGCGTCATCACCGACGCGGCTGGCCGGAATCCCAACGTCGCCCAATAGAGCCGTTATGTAGGCGAAGTTGGCAGGCGCACCCCCAAGTTGTTTGCCCGCGGGAAACAGATCCCACAGCAACTCACCCAGCCCGACGACTATGTGTTCTCGGCTCATCATTTCACCGCAGGTCTTGAGAACCGCTGCACTGCGAGAAGCGCAAGTCCGCAGGTTGCACATTCACCGCGTGCTAGAATTCGCCCTACTCCTTATATTCAGTGAACCCTCGCATTGCAAGTTCCGGCCGGTTGAAGAGAGATCAAGCTGGCTCCATCCGTTACAACAAATTGATTTTTGCGTTTCGCCGCGCAGTTCTTTTTGTCTTCTTTCTTTTGCTGATCACGTCATGGGTTCCCGCGGCGGCGGCTCAAACGGTCGCCCCCACCCTGGAATTGTCGCGCGCCCAGTGCGAGCCAAACTGCACCACTACCAGACTCGGTGTTGACCAAAACTCACGGTTGATGAGATACACGGAACAGAGCAATCTCACAACGTCTGGTCCTGGCTGAGTGAAATGGAGGTCGTCCGAATGAAGAAGGGGACTATTTTCTCGGTGTCCTTGATCGTGGTTTGCATCACAGCGATGAGTGCATTCGCTCAAAAAACATCTCGTGCAACGGGCGCCGAGGATCGCGATTGGTGGAAGCATGCAGTTTTCTATGAAATTTATCCGCGCAGTTTTGCCGACAGTAATGGCGACGGCATCGGCGATCTGAACGGAATCACATCAAAATTGGATTATCTGAACGATCTGGGTGTAGATGCGATCTGGATTACTCCCTGCTTTCCCTCGCCGCAAGTCGATTTCGGCTACGACGTTTCCGACTACCTCAACATCGATCCCATGTATGGCACGCTCGCGGATTTCGACGAACTCGCGCGCGAGGCCAAGAAACGAAATATCCGCATCATCCTGGATTTTGTCGTCAATCACACCTCCGATCAGCACCCGTGGTTTCTGGATTCCAAATCGTCGCGCACCTCGGCGCACCGCGACTGGTACATCTGGCGCGATGGAAAAGCCCCAGGGCGACCGCCCAACAATTGGGTTTCAACCTTTGGAGGATCAGCGTGGAAGTTCGATCCCACCACAAGCCAGTACTACTACCATTATTTCTACGCGCAGCAGCCAGATTTGAACTGGCGCAATCCGGCGGTCAAAGATGCCATGTTCGACGTCACCCGTTTTTGGTATGAGCGCGGGGTCGCCGGCTTTCGGCTGGACGCAGTCGACATTCTGTTTGAAGATCCCAACCTTCGCGACAATCCTTTCGTGGCTCGCGGTAAGAACGCGTTCGGCGATCCAATCGAAGATAACAAGTACAATCGGAAGCTGCCTGAGGTTCACGAGGTTCTCAGAGGATTGCGCAGGATCGCAGACGAATACAACGCCGTCCTAATCGGCGAGACCTGGACTGAGGATGTTGCCGAACTGAATCAGTACTACGGCAAGGGCAACAACGAACTGCAATTGCCCATGGATTTTCTTTTCACCATGGTCAACAAGCTTTCGCCAGCACAATTCCGCAAGCAAATCGCCGAGATCAATTCAGCCTCCGGTTGGCCGACATTCGTAATCAGCAATCACGATATCGCCCGCTCCTACGACCGCTACGGCGATGGCAAACATAATGATCAGATCGTTAAGCTCATGGCCGCGCTATATCTCACATTGCGCGGAACTCCGATCATGTACTACGGCGAAGAAATCGGCATGAAGACCACACCGCCAACCCGTAAAGAAGATGTGAGAGATCCCATCGGGCGCACTGGATGGCCGAAAGAAAAAGGGCGCGATGGCGAGCGCACTCCGATGCAGTGGAACGACAGCGAAAATGCCGGCTTTACCACCGGCAAGCCCTGGCTCCCAGTTCCTCCCACTTACAAAACGCACAACGTGGCTGAGGAATCGAAGGATCCGAATTCCGTCCTGGAGTTCTACAAGCGAGTGCTTCAACTTCGGCATACAAATTCCGCGCTGCTGAAGGGAAGCTACACGCCGATTAATCAAGATAATCAAAAAGTGCTCTCCTATCTGCGGTTGTATAGGAACCGGGGGGTGGTTGTGGCTTTGAACATGTCGGGAGCGACACAAAACGTTGCGCTAGAGCTAAAGCCCAGCGGCTTCAGTTCTGCTAAAAAGCTAGCCGGAACCGGAGGTTCGACCGTAAAAGCCGGCGAAGCTTCCCTGCCGCCTTACGGAGTCTTCATCGGCGAACTTGTGAAATAGATTCCGTGCAGCGTACGCTGCACTGCAATTGCTGGCGCAAGAATGCCGCCCAGCCCTGGGTGGCGAGTGGGAAACAACCGAGCCTCAGCGGGACGAAAGAACAGTTCTCACGTATACCGTGCGGGAGCTTTGTTCGTATTTCGTAACAAAATTTACTTTCTTCAGGCGTCCCTTCGATTTAATGAAAAACTCTTAACAACCGAGGGGGAGGAGTGGATCCGAAAAGCTGCCCGCGCTGCGGCGGAAGCGAATACATTGCACAGTCCGTGGACATCAGTGGAAAGTTCGAGGGCGTGGCTTTTATTCGCGTTACATGCCCGGCGTGCGCTGGCAGCGGCCGGAAAGATTCGATTCCCCCATCTACCGCAGGTTGACCGCACGGCCTGTGGTGCTTGCGAAAACGTACTGGCCCGGACGTCACTGCATTGCAGAGAGTGACGCTCCGGGCGGCACGTTCCATGGCTAGACTCCGGCCCTTTGCGTGCTTCGCGCTTAAGAGCGGTTGACCTTCGCCGAATCGATAAAATATCGAAACCGTAATCTATAGCGACCATGCCCTAGGCGATGCCCGCAGCCGCGGCCCTTACGCGCCGTCGAGATAAGGCTGCGGTTTCCACGCGATTGCGTCCCTCGGCCTTAGCGCGATAAAGCGCTTTATCAGCGGCCTGGATAATTTCCTGCGCCCAAGTTTTTTCCAGCCTCGAAGTCGCCACTCCAATACTCACGGTGACGGCCATTTCCGAAGAAGTCGTTGGCCGTGAAAGCTGCCGAATCACGTCCCCAGTGCGCCCCCGCGTTTTTGTCGAACGATTGCGGCGATCGGGTCCGCGAGGCTGCTGCCGTCGATCGCTTCCTCGCAAGCGAAGCCTGCTGGCTTCAATATCGCAGCGCAGATCCTCGAGATGCTCCAGCACATCCTGTGTAGTCTTCCCAGGAAACAAAATCGCAAACTCTTCTCCGCCACATCGGTAAGCCCGTCCGCCTCCCGAAACCCGCGCCAGCTTCGATGCCACCATGCACAAAACCTGATCTCCGGTGTCGTGACCATACGTATCATTGCAGCGCTTGAAATGATCAATGTCCACCATGGCGATGGAATAAGGCGGCGCAAGCCGAAGCAAAGCATCGTTGAACGCCCGCCGCGAAGGCAGCGTGGTCAGTTCGTCATGGTAAGCCAGCAGATATGAAGTTTCGACCACCGCGCTCGCCAGAATAATCGCCGCCGTCGCAAAGTAAGCGGTAGCAGTCCGCCCGGATCCACCGAAGCGGAGCGCCAGAAGACAAGCGGCAAGAGCCCATAGCATCCCGCTCTCTGCAGGCTTACGAAATAACCCATAGCGGATCAGAAAAATTATTGCGCCTGCCGAAAAACAAAGCTGTACAGCCAGCGGCACAGAAGCAGAAGCGTGAGCATGACGTGCCAGCCGTTGCGTAGCAGCCAATGGCTCAGGCCGGCAAAGCACGGCCACAATTACCGATTGGATAAATAAAAACACCGCAGCCGGCGCGATGCTTCGAAACGTGAATCCGCGTTCCTGCGCAACCGAGAAAAAAACAAAGTCGAGAGGTAGCAGAACTCCCATCGCCAAAACGACGGCCCCAGATGCGCCGCCCGGGATATGTTTTGAAGAAAAATAAAAGATCGCTTGCTGTGCGAGGAACAAAGTCACCAAAGCGAAAAAAATCCGGCTCGAGTGAAAACGCCACGAGAGCAGCAGCCCGGCGATCAGCGCGCCGTAAAAGCCATAGGAAACGAGCGCCGCACCGGGCGCCAGCAATCCGGTCTGCAGCAGCACAGCGGCCGCCAGCAGACAAACCCCCGGTATCAGCAGGGACTTCATAGAATGTGGCCTTCGTCCCCTCGGCAAAAGCTCGCACTTGGAATCGAACCCGTGTCTCGATTATCTTTCTCGATTATCCCTGCAGCGAGGTCCGCATGGTAGTTGACCGAAAGGGTTCGGCAGCCACGACGAACCAGTGCGTAGAGGTAAAGCTTGGTTTTCTGCACGATGGCGTCGTCCTGCGCGCTGACGTCGATGAGTTCTTCGCTGTTAGCGTCAACCATCCGATAAGATGATCCGTCAACGCCGCTACGTCGCCACGCGATCTGTTCGTTCCTCCAAGTCAGCCATTCACAGTAGAGGGCCGTAGGTGGGAATCTACATTGTCACGGAATCAATTACGCTGACCGTTTCCCATTTCTTTCCATCATAATCTCCCAATGGCTCTCGTCGTTTTCCTTCGAGGTGTCAATGTTGGCGGGCACAGAACATTTCGCCCAAGTCTCCTCGCACAAAAATTGAGCGACTATGACGTGGTCAATGTGGGCGCTGCGGGCACCTTCGTTGTTCGTAAACCTGGACCTCGAGTAAAGTTCCGCGCTGCCTTGCTCCGCGCGCTGCCTTTCGAAGCCGAAGTTGTGCTGTGCGATGGCCGCGATCTTCTCCGTCTGGAGAAGCAGAATCCCTTCGCAGCTAAGCCATCAGCTCCGAATGAGCGATCAGTCCCGGACGAGCCCTCAGCTCGGAATGAACCCTCAGCCCGGAATATCGTTCGTTTCGTCAGCATCCTATCGAAAGCCGGAGGCGTCCGGACATTACTTCCAGTCAGTTTTCCCTCCGATGGGGAGTGGTTGGTGCGAGTGCTGGCATCGCAAGGACAATTCGTGTTCGGCACGTACCGTCGCCACATGAAGACGATCGGCTATCTCGGCCGGATCGATAAGCTGTACAGTGTTCCAGCGACCACACGGAATTGGAACACGATCACGGCGATCATACGAATTTTGAAAGGCTAGGGTCGTTCTGATCTTTCGGAGGATCGACATCGTCCCAGGTGCGTATTGCCAATTAAGGGCAAATATATCCTTGACACACATGTGGACATGTGTCGCAAGGATATAATTGCCCAATTAAGAGCCGAGTACTTTACCTGTCACAGTACTACTAGCGCTCCGTTCTTCGTCCATTTCCCGCGGCCGCCTTACCGAAAGTGCATCTCTTTCCCCACTTCTGTACACGTACTTTAGAACTCTATATAAGTTCCGCGTCGAGTCACAGACTGGTGGTGAGCCGTCCCCTCGGCCCAGTCAATCTGGAACGCGAGGAAACGGTTCCACGGCTGACGAATGCGACAGAACCTGGGACGCGAACATTCCGGCAAAGCTCTGCGACGGGCAGCGGGCGCGCTTTCGCTTTTAGCTCTCACTTTCCTGATTGGCTGCCAAGGAGTGAGTACCGGAAGTTCCAGCCAGACCGCCACTACTTCCGGCAAATCGCTCCCCAGCAATCTGACCTTTGGAAGCACAAGCGTTAGTTTCGTCAATGTTCCGGTGGGTAGCACGAAGGGAACCACTTTCACAGCAACGAACTCTGGAAGCGCCGCGATCGTGATCAGCAACGTAGCCATTAGCAGCCAGATTTTCTTGCTGACTTCGCCTACGCTCCCGGTCACTCTGGCCGCAGGGCAGAGCACGCCGATCGGAATCACCTTCGCACCCAACAATGCGGGAACATTCGATGCTACTGCCACCGTCGTCAGCGACGCTTCGAATGCGACAGCGACCATTTCTTTGAGTGGATCCTCCACTATTCCGCCTCCGTCTCCGAGTAGGCTGGGGGCAGGCGAATTCCACATGGATCCTTGGATGGGTGGACTTAATTGCTCCGCGCCTAATTACAGGAACTACATTGAACCTTATATGGTGGCCCACCCGGGCGGCTATCTGGTGTTCATTATCCCTTGGGCGCTTAACGATACGGGGACTACCGCGCCAAACTATACCTGGGGGGCCGACAACACGAGTGGACTTCTTAGTTGTATTCCGACGGCCAATGGCGGTACCTACACGGGTTCTAATCCTCAACCGATTGAACTGCTTTTGTGGGTTGCCACAGATGACACGGGAACTCCGAATTATAACTACGGCACCCCGGTCTATGTTTACGATCCGACCTATGCAGCCTCAGTCGGAGCATCTCGTCCCAACGACAGTTTAATGTGCTCGGAGTATCCCGCGAATGGGCTCTGGACCAATGCCTCTCACTACTATGGAGATGGGGCCGGATTCACTACAGTGCAACTGTCGCGAGGATTACCGGTTCCGTGGGAGACACCATTTATCACGGCGCGGAACGCTTATATGACTGCCGCTTTTGCGCACTACTACAGTCTGTTGGGAAGTCAACTATTCCGCCTGAAACCTGGAATGATGGCTGGTTCGACAGACGAGCAACACGATGACTGTGCGGACCAACAGGATGTGCTTCCGGGGATTAGCCCCTCCGGCACGATTGGGGAGGCCTCCACCGGCAACGGCCTATGGTTGGCGTGGATGACCACGATCAGCGGCTTCCTCACACACGACACTTCGTCGAGCAACAATCCGAACAACATTCCACTGATTTACTCGATCAATAGAGAAAATAGTCAGGTGGGGCAATGGATGGAGGATGAAGCTACCAGGGTCAATTCGGTTCATGAAGCAATCGGTTATCAAGGAGTGCAACAAGCTGATATCTATTGTTGGTTGAGCGGAGATCCATCGTGCTCAGAATATTGGCAGTATATATTTACTCAATTTTCGAGCACTAATGTGGAAATTCAAACAACCACACTGTCACAAACTAATGGCACAGGCGAAGGTACACTGACAGAAATAATTCCGGAACTGCTGCAAGCATGTGGCCCCAGTAACAGACGGTGTGATTTTGAAGAATTCTCCAAAGACGTACAGTGCCAACTGGTGCCGGGTTATAGCAGTAGTCCGACGTGTAATCCGGGAGATCCGTATTATTCGATATATCCGCTTGTGACCAGCGTAGTTGAGCCATGTTCGCCTGCGGGAACCATCTGGACCTGTCAGTTGAATGGAGCAGAATCCATTTGGGATACGTCACAAGATTGTGCTAATTCGGTTTGCACGTACAGTACTCAAACGGTTTCAACATCGTACGACTCGTATCAGGACGCGGCCGGAGCGATTCACCCCGTGGTAGGGGGTGCCGTTCCGGTTGGATCTGAACCTATTTTAGTATTTAGCAATGCCTCGCCATAGCCTGACGTGCCATGTCAGATGCATCGCTGGAAGCGGCTGCGAGCAAGGGCCTATATTTGAAGCTGGGGACCTCAAAATG
The DNA here is from genome assembly GCA_963766625.1 of uncultured Acidobacteriaceae bacterium. Lineage (GTDB taxonomy): Bacteria > Acidobacteriota > Terriglobia > Terriglobales > Acidobacteriaceae > Sulfotelmatobacter. Next base: position 203,677 of record CAVYBF010000004.1, read on the forward strand.
AGGAGAGAGGCCACTGCAGTACTTTACGTCGTCCTGATGGCGGCCATCATAGTTGCTGCGGATTTCCTGTTCTTCAGAAACCGGTTCTGGGAACGGCTAATGGCGAATATAGGAATTGTCTTGGTGTTCGCAGCTTTCTACTTAAGGTTCCTGAAGAGTCCATGAAGACGTGACGGCGGGCGGCCCGTCCTTTGCGTTCCTTGTAAAGGGTCCGCAAGTTCGCGTCATAAGTTGCTCACGCTTTGGGGTTGTTCACGCGTTGGGGTTGCTCACGCGTTCAAAGCTGTTTACGCTTTGAAAGGGCGCGGCTTTAGCCGCTAGGTTGAGAACCTCGGCCCAGATCGGCGCCTGCGTATCGGCGATACCAGCCGCCCTTACTCGGGTTTATTTCCGGACGAAGCAGATGGAGGCGGACTACCCATGCCGTGCATCATTCCGGATCCCATGGAATCCATGTGCTTCTGCATCCGCTCCATATGGGCAACCATCGTCTCCCACATGTCCACGTTCGTCTGCCAGCGGGCTTTCTCCGCCGGTTCCTTGATCGCCGCGACATTCGTCTTCATTTGAGCAAGAGAGGTCTTCATTTTCTCCACGTCGGCCTTCATGGCTTCCATCTCTTGTTTATGCATCCCCATCATTTTTTCGTGATGCCCGGCCTGCATTTGGTTTTCACCGCCGGGCCCGGGGGGTGCTTGTGCGGGTGTTTCCTGTGCCCAGGTCACGGGCATCAGAGCGAATATCAGGACAAGTAATAGGCTCTTCAGTTGCATCGCAACTCTCCTTTCGGAATATCTGACATGAGGAGTATAGCCCCGAGGCACGCAGATTCGCGGCCAGGTATCTCGAGCTTCCCATCGTTTTTGAGGGGACCTGCTGTTAGCCACCCCTGAAGAAATTAGGCGTTGTGGCGCGGACACTCCGCTCGGCTGATCCGTTGGCAAATTTTTTTCGCGGCATTTCCCCAAGATGGTCCGACGCCAACTCCCGTTTTAGCACCGCGCACCGTTCCCGGAAACACGCACTTTCGTGCTGCCCGAGTTTCGGCTGCATTTGAGGGTTTTCTAACTAGAATCGCAATGTGATTAAGGGTCGCTTATGAGGATTCTGATTGTTGAAGACGACGCGGCCCTGGCCGGATTCATTCGCCAGGGTCTGCAAGGCGAACATTACACCGTGGACATGGTCGAGGATGGTGAGATGGCACGCGCCATGGGCACCGAGTTTGACTATGACGTGGTGATTCTCGATTTGAACCTGCCCAAACTCGATGGCGTGAGCGTGTTGCGGCATCTGCGGCTGAAGCGGCCGAGCCTGCCGGTGCTCGTGCTCACGCAGCGAAGCCGCGTCGAAGACCGGGTACAATGCCTGGACACCGGTGCGGACGATTATCTTCCCAAACCATTTTCGTTCAACGAACTCTCAGCCCGCATCCGGGCGCTGCTGCGGCGCAGCCATCTGCCGTCGGGATCGATACTCGTGGTGGAGGATCTGAAGCTTGATCGCGTGGAACACCGCGCGGAGCGAGCCGGTCGCAGAATCGAACTCACCTCCAAAGAGTTTTCCTTGCTCGAATATCTGATGCGCAACGCCGGCCGGCAGGTCTCGCGGGCAATGATCATCGAACATGTCTGGAACCTCACCTTCGACACGACTACGAACGTGGTCGATGTCTATATCAACTATGGCCTGCGGGTGCTCGAAATTTGCCCGCCTGTAAGCACCCAGCGCGAGAATCTGGCATAAGCATGACGAACCCGCTCCAATTCGTCCGCAGCGCCTGGCAGAATGGGTGGCGCAAGGCAGCTCCCGCCTGCGGAGGCTGTGACTCGGTACGGCTGCGGAGCCGCTGGCAACGCATGCATCGCCGCTCTTCCGGCGTATACCTGCAGGGCCGACGCTATTGTGGAACCGACTGTCTCCGCCAGGCACTGCTCGATCTTATCGGGCAAACGCGGCCTGCTCTACGGCGCGCGGCGATCAGCTCCCATCGGGTGCCACTCGGCCTGCTTCTTCTCTCGCGCCAGCAGCTTTCCGCCGAACAACTGCGCAGCGCATTGGAAGCGCAGCGCAACGCCGGCAGCGGAAAAATCGGAGAATGGTTGCGGCAGCTCGGCTTCGCCACCGAACTCGACGTTACCGCCGCGCTGGCCCGCCAATGGGGATGTCCGCTGCTGCGCTGCGACGCCGCCGACCTGCTCGTAGATCATTGTCCCGCGATCCCTTTGCCCTTGCTTGAATCCTTCCAGATGATTCCGGTGGAACCGGTCGAGTCAAAGCGCTCTTTGCTCGTCGCCTTCAGCGGCGGTATCGATCACACGGCGCTCTACGCCATTGAGCGCATGCTCGGATATCACACCGAAGCCTGCCTGGTAACCGCCAGCACCCTCCGGCAGGGTTTGCTGGCACTTGCGGGAATTCGCGTATCGGACGATGTAGTTTTCGATCGCGTGGAAGACTCCGAGTGTGCGCAAATTATCGGCAGTTATGCGGCACGACTTGCTGCCCGGGAAATCCGCCTGGCGCGCTGCGGAAAACACCTCTGGGCCCGCTTCGAGCGTGCAGAAGGCCCTCCGCTGAATATTGTGATGACTGCGGCCGAGAACCGAAGACCTCGAAGCGCAGCCGGTTGAAGCACTGATCCGCAATGATTCTGCGTAACGCCTGCTCTTAATGGAAAATGGCGGCGAAAAATCCCTTGATGCGCTGCAACACGCCGCGGTGTGAGACCGGCGCAGGCTGCGGTTCGGCTGGGGGCAGCGCTTGCGCCTGCAGCGTGACCGTCCTCGATGATTCGGTTACTGGCAGAGCCTCTGCCTCTTTTGTAACCGCAACTGGCGGAGCCGGACTTCCCCTTCCGCGAAAAACCAATGGCGCTTCTACTTGCACATGCGGCTCAGCGGCGGTGATTTGCGGCAAAGGCCGCGTTTCCGGTCCGCTCGAAAGTGTCTGCGAGCCTTCATTGTTATGCGTCTCGGAACTATGTACACCGTCTTCCGGCCCATGCGAATCGGCAGGTGAACCGCCTTGCGCCAAAGTTATGTTCGGCGAGCCCGAGTCCGGAACAACATGCGGCGACGCAGCCTCGGCGCGCATCACCGGTACAGGGGCAGGACAGCCACATTCGGGAGGAACGTCATTGCCGACCTTGTCGATACGTCCGTCATGAAACACCGCTTGCTCGCTGGGTTTCACCTGATAAACGCGGTCCCCGATCAATTCCGAAACGATTGCCGACGACGCATTCCCGGGCATACCGCGCACGCAGGTATTGCCCTTCGAATCCGTGCTGATGGCATAATCAAATTCGCCCGGCCCCGCCAGCAGAATCCGGAAGTCGGGCGTCAGAATCGTATCCGCCGACGTGTCGAGGCGGTAATGTGTCTCCATTGAGCCGGTGCTCAACCCGATCATCAGATCTTTCGTGCTTTTCGAAGGCGTCACCGAAAGCGTGGTTCCGGGACAAACATGAACATCGCCTCCCCGCGAGAGCTGCAGCACAGCAGTTTCGCTGCCTGCCGTGATCGATGATCCTGCCGCAAAGCGACGGTCAGCCATCAAAACTTCTCCCACGCCGCTGGTAACCGGCACAACCGCAGCCGCTGCGATTGGTGCCAGCCCCGCCGCTTGCGGCCGCTGAACCGGCGCCTTTCGGCTGGCCACATAGGGATCTTCTGGAGGCTTCAATCGCACCACGAGGCGGTTGTCTTGAGCCTCCCACTCGTACCCATAAGGGACCAGAGAGCTTACAACGATCCGAAGAAACGGAGCTTTCCCCGGACGCTCCGCAGCATGTTCCTCGCTGCGAATCGTGAGAATGTTTCCCTGCAGCACATCGATGCGCTTTTGATGCATTCCGGAACGGGCGTTGGGAATGTCAATGATCAATCGCGGAGGTGCATCCCGCGAGCCAATCATTGGGGCGACGCGGCGCGTGGTGGCGATTTCAACTGCCGGGCTTCCATGGTCCTGAACGATCCGCACCCCGGTGATTACCGGAGTTCCCGCTTCACTGGAGGCAGGTTTTGCGTTGCTCTGTGCATTCTGCGAAACAGCCATTGTGACCGCTACGATCGAGCACAGAACTGTGCGAACCAATTGGACAGCCGGAAGACGCAAGGAAGTCCCCTGGAAATGAAAGCTTATGCAAGGAACTTATCACTTCTGGGGAATGGAAAGAAGTCCCGTAGGTACGGGATTGCAGCGTCAATTCAGACCGGATGGCGCAGATGCGTGCTTTATGTCCCTGAAAGGAACTCGTATTCTTCAATCACGGCGGCGGCGGTTATTTTTCCTTCCTGCGCGCCAGGTTCTGTGCGAACTATTTTTCCTTTGCATTGCACTCGAATATTTTCCGTAAGCGTAATCTCGGGCGGAAGCGTAAGAGTGAACGCAATCGGCGAACCTTCCTGGATGGGCGAATCCAAATAAAAGCAAATGCCGCGGGCGCTCACGTCCCTTACTTGAGCTTTCTCACTGTTATTTGCGTTTCCATTGCGAGTGACTGCGACCGGGATTCGAAGTGCGAACCGTCGTGCAGTCCTCTTCTCTTGCTGGGCTTCTACCATGAGCTACTCCAAGCTATAAAAAGTGGCGTTCAATATGTTTTAAGAATGGCTCGGTCGCGCTTTTGGGTCAATGCCACCCATGGGCAATGGAATAGCCCATTCAGGGGGGAACCAGCGGCTTATGAACTGCCGGTTGTTGTGTTGCGGTGTAAGCTATTACAAGGCCGGTCGCGTGGTCTTCATTCTCGACAATTACGACTCTTTTACCTACAACCTGGTTCAGTATTTTGGAGAACTGGGCGCCGAGGTCGAAGTTCGCCGGAACGACCAGATCTCGCTGGCTGAAATCGAAGAGCTAGCTCCCGAGCGCATTGTAATTTCCCCTGGCCCCTGTACACCGCACGATGCAGGGATCAGCATCGATCTGATCCGCCACTTTGCCGGTAAAATTCCGATCCTCGGCGTTTGCCTCGGACATCAGGCCATCGGCGCAGCCTTCGGCGGCAAGGTCGTGCGCGGTCCTCATTTAATGCACGGCAAAACCAGCCCAGTCGCGCACGATAACAAAACCATTTTCCACGGCCTGCCGACTCCGATGACGGCCACGCGCTACCACTCATTAATCGTCGAAGAAAAAGATCTGCCCACAGAATTAGAAGTCAGCGCCTGGACCACCGAAAAAGAAGGAACCCGCACCATCATGGGCCTGCGCCACAAAAACTTCGCCGTCGAGGGAGTGCAGTTTCATCCAGAAAGCGTGCTGACGGAGGCGGGGAAGAAGCTGGTGGGGAACTTTCTTATGCAGCCGAAGTAGGCCGCATCCTAAACGGCCTCCTGGCATCGCTGCCGATCCGTCGATAGCGAATAGCTGACCACCGACCACTGATCACTGGCCACTGTTCCTGGCAGCTTCCACCGCCCTCAGCAGCGCCTGCGCCTTATTCATCGACTCCTCAAACTCCCGCGCCGGATCAGAATCCGCCACAATCCCCGCTCCCGCCTGCAAGTATGCGTGGTTGCTTTGCATGAGCATGGTTCGAATGCCGATGCAGGAATCCAGATTTCCAGCGAAGTCCGCGTAAAGGACCGATCCCCCGTAGATTCCACGGCGCACCGGTTCCAGTTCTTCGATGATCTGCATGGCGCGAACTTTCGGCGCGCCGCTCAGCGTGCCGGCAGGAAAGCATGCCGCGAACGCATCGAGCGCGCTCAGATTTTTTCGCAGCGTCCCCTCCAGCGCCGAAACCAGATGCATCACGTGCGAATAACGCTCGACATACATCAAATCTTTCACCTTCACCGAGCCGTATTCGCTCACCCGCCCCAGATCGTTGCGGCCCAGATCGACCAGCATCACGTGCTCTGCGCGTTCTTTTTCGTCGTTGCGCATCGCATCTTCCAGGCGGAGGTCTTCGGCTTCGTCGCGTCCGCGCGGATGCGTCCCCGCAATCGGCCGATACTCCAGCTTCCGGCCGGTCACGCGCACCAACATCTCAGGAGACGACCCAAGAATCTGCCTCTCACCCATCCGCAAAAAATAAAGATATGGCGAAGGATTGATCTGCCGCAGCGCGCGATAAAGATCGAAAGCCTCGATGCCGGGAGTGAACTCGAGCCGCTGCGAAAGCACCACCTGAAAAATGTCGCCGGCGGCAATGTATTCCTTGCAGCGCTCCACGCCGCGCATGAATTCTTTCCGCGAAGTGCCGGCGTGAATCTTGAGCTTTCCCCGTGCTGCTCTCGGCGACCTACGCCACATCGCAGGCCGCAATCCTGCGGCCAGCTTCCGTTCCAGCGCCTCAACGTCATTCATTGCACGCTGATAAGCGCTTTTCGCACTCTCCCGAGTAACATCTGCCGCGGCGACAATGTGAATCTGATGCCGCAAATGATCGAACGCCAATAGCCGGTTGAAAAACATCAGCTCGCAATCCGGCAGCGACAAATCATCTTTGGCGCGCTCCCCGATTTTTTCCAGCTGCCGTACGGCATCGTAAGCAAAATATCCCACAGCCCCGGCCGCAAACGGAGGCAGCCCTGGAATCTCCGCTGGCCGGTGCTCATGCAGCAACTGCTTCACAAATTCAAAAACGTTCCCTTCATACCGCTCACGGTGCCGTCCACGTTCGATCTCGATCGCCGAACCGCGCGCCCGCAGCCGCATGTAAGGTCGCGCTCCGAGAAACGTATAGCGCCCGATCTGCTCGCCGCGCTCGACCGACTCCAGCAGAAACGCATGCGGCTCTTGCGCCGCAATGGCGAGAAACGCCGAGACCGGCGTGAGCAGGTCCGCGCTCACCGACTTCACCACCGGCACCAGCGTCGCCGAAGCGGCTAGGCGTGAGAACTCTTTGAAATCCGGATAGAGCATGTGAGGGATGAGGCTTGCTCAAGCGGGAGCAGCCTAGCGGTTCATTATAGGGGACGCTCATACGGAACCTTCGCCTTAGCAACGAACCGGGAAGAGCTTCCCCCGTGACGGCGGTCACTGCTTAGCGCGTTGCCACGGCGCGACAATTACTTGAGGTCGGACGCTTCTCCAGCCGTAGGAGTGTCTCTCCGATGAGTCTCAAATCAAGATTGGCCCTTCGCCTTCCGCTCGGCATAGTTGTAGCCGGGGCAATCTTGTTCATTCCCGCTGGTTCCTTCAGATTTTGGCAGGCTTGGGTCTTTCTCATGATTTGGTTCGTTCCCAGCGTTTGCGCCTTTATCTACTTCTACAAACACGACCTACAATTAATCGAGCGACGGCTGCAGAGGAAGGAAAAAATCCCCGAACAGAAGCTGATCATCAAGTCCGTTTTCGTAACCTGGTTGGTCGCTTTTTTGCTTCCCGGATTTGACTACCGATTTGGCTGGTCTCACTCGCCGTTGTGGTTGACGATCCTTTCGGAGGCATTCATTCTGGGCGGCTACCTCATGGTGTTTTGGGCCCTGAAGACCAACAGTTTCGCTGCCAGCACGATTCGCGTCGAGTCTGGCCAACGAGTGATTTCCACCGGGCCGTATCGCATGGTTCGCCATCCCATGTATTTGGGCGTCGACCTGATGGCCTTATTCACGCCCTTGGCACTCGGCTCCTACTTCGCCTTACCTGCCTTTGCCCTCCTGATCCCAATGATCGTCCTCCGCCTCCTCAATGAAGAAAAGGTTCTCCGCCAAGATCTGCCCGGCTACTCCGAATACTGCCTGCGCACTCCCTTCCGGCTGGTACCATTCGTTTGGTAAGCAGTGGGGTCAAGGCAGCAGGCTTCATATAGGGGACAGCCAGATCACTTCGTGGGCTCCCAGCCCTCGGGCAGCATATCGAAGGCCAGCGTGTCGCGGTAGGCATACTGATTGCCTTTCTGCACGGCTACCGGGGTCAGCATATGCCAGATGCGATCGTCATCGAAGACGTAACATTCACCCGATTCGCGCATGGTGAAGCGCTCTATCTCGTGTTTGTCGTTGTTGGTAATGACCACTTCGCCGCCCTGCACGCCACAGCACGCCAGCAGATGCGTAGCGATATACTTTTCGCCGTCTTTATGCAGGCCCGGTGGGCTGGTGTCGCATGGCCGACCCGACGTCGCCGCGAACCGGATTACATGCAGGTTGACCAAGTACTTCGTGCCCACGGCCGAGAGCGGCAGGTATTGAAGATGATAAGCGATCAACTTGCGGACACCCACGCTGCCGGCGATCGCCGGGGGCAGTGGAGCATACTCCCGCCGCTGGCCGCCGAGCGTCGTATTGTATTTTTCGAGCTGCACATAGGGCGTGCTTTCCTCGGTGGGCGAAACTTTAACGCCACCTTCCACAATTTCAGCGCGAAGACGGTTTAAGGAGCGGTACCTGTCTCCGCCGTCATAATATTTGTCTCGTGGAACCGACCAGGCAGCATGGGCTAACTCTTCCAGTGTCCGTGCTATGTCGAGATCAATTCTGAGCGGCTGACGGGTGAACCCGCGCTCGATCAGATCGTTTCGCGACCCGGCATTGATCTCGACTGCAATAACGCTGTCTTGATTCATAACTCCTCCTGAGCGGGGCTTCAGGATTGATGACGAAGCATATCTCATTATTATCATTATCTCGCGTCGCCAGCGGTCGGTATGGGAGGCTCACAGATGGGAATCGGAGGCACCGAAATACCACCCCCCTGAACCATTCGGGCAATTGACGGAATCCGTACATCATCGGAAGATACTAAGAATATAAGCAGCCGGGCCCCGCTGTTCACAAGCTATGCGGATTAAGTTCTGGGGAGTGCGCGGTTCTACGCCCACCCCTCAACCCGAGAACATGCGCTACGGAGGCAACACCTCCTGCGTAGAAGTCCGCCTCGGCGACCGCATCTACATCTTCGATTGCGGCACCGGATTCCGCGTCCTCGGCCAGCAATTGCAAAACGAATTCGGCGAGCGTCCGTTTTCCGCGCACGTCTTCGTCTCGCACTTTCACTGGGACCACATTCAGGGCATGCCCTTTTTCCGCCCGTTGTATGAGAATGCGGGAAATCGTTTCATGTTCCAGTGCTCCGCCCGCACGCGAAGCCTGAAGCAAGTCTTGGCCGATCAGATGGCCGCGCCTTATTTTCCCGTGCGGCTCGATCAAATGCAGGCACGCCGCGACTTCTATGATCTCGACAGCGGCTGCATCGCAATCGAAGAAGGTGTCAAACTGCAAACCGCGTGGCTGAACCACCCGCAAGGCTGCATGGGCTTCCGCCTGGAAACCAAAGATGGAATCCTGGTCTACGCCACCGACAACGAGCCCGGCGATGCCCAGTTCGACAAAGCCGTCCGCAAGTTAGCCGAAGGTGCGGACGTGCTCATCTATGACGCGCAATATCTACCCGAAGAATACGAAGCCCGCCGTCGCGGCTGGGGACACAGCCACTGGCGCGAGGGCGTCAATATAGCAATGGAGAGCGGCGCCAAAGATTTGGTTCTTTTCCATCACGATCCCGAGCACACCGACGCCATCATCGACAAGGCCGTCCACGAAGCCCGCAACTATTATCCGAACGTGCGGGCGGCATCGGAGGGATTGGAAATTAAACTCTAACCAGCTCCTCAACAAGCGTCTCATTGTTTGTGCGGCTTGAACTCGAGATCGAACCATCGCTGCCACGTCTTGCCATCCGTCGATCTCCAAGCAGTTTCGCGAACGTTTTTCCCTTCCGGCCTCCACATTCCCCGAACCAGGCGTTTTTCCCTGTCTGCAGTTCGATCGGATCCCGTCAGAACCATCGCCGCGCCGGTGAAGCTTCCTTCAATGGCGAGAAACCGGCCTCGATTGGTGAACCAGCTTTGATGCCATACAGCTCTCGATTTATCGTAGATGCTCAAGCTCTCGCCTTGATGGCCGTCGGCAGCGTCATACTCTTCGCGCACCGCGCAACCGCCGAGCACACTGGAGATTTTGACACGGGCTTCGGGTACCGCGCTGCCAAGTTCATAAGCATCCCAGTCGCCCAGCCAGAAATCGAATTGTCTATACTCGGGAGCCGTGCAGAAAGACTGTTTGTTTGATTCCTCGGCCGCAGCTCCTCGAATTCGAATGTCCGAACCGGCGACGAGAACTGCCACGCAGCAAAATACAAATGCGAAAGTCGTCCTCATCCCAGTCTCCGTCGCTCCTTTCGCTCAGAATGCGTGTTCGCTCCCATCGAATCAAGAGACGGCTTCAACGCCCAGATCTCATCCGGCGAACCGTACCCGCGAGCGTAAGCGCGGTTCGACACGCCATACATCTTCAACTCGTCTCTACGCCATCGGCTGCAAACCGGCGGTCGGCAACAAAAGCACACTAACTCGTACTCTTCAAACCGATCCGAGCGCAGGGACACCAGATGCGATTGATTTTCGTACGGACTGAAACCAATCAAATATCGAGTGCGGCATTCGGGGCATTCAATACAGTGACGAAGACGAAACCCCATAGTGTGACCATCACAAACTGTCGTAAGAAATAAGTAGGTGAGCGATCGCCAGAAGCCGTCAGCCGGCAGATAGCTTTTCAGTTCATGCTATGGTCATTTTGCCCCAGCACTCTCAAACACTTGCCGCACGAAGAACGGAAGATGTTTCCGCATGGACTCGCTGAGAACGACCTCCCGGGGGTTAGTGTTGACCTTTGCTGCGGCAGCTGGATTCCCGCTTCCGTCGAACACCGGAACCGCCAGAAAGCCAACCGTTTCGCCGGTGCTGGTATCGGTTGCTGTTCCCACGATCTCACCGGCATCGTTGATCCCCTGGGCCAGGGTCAGATACAGAGAAGTTGGCTGAATGACAAGCGCATTCAGATCGCTCAACCTGCCATTCTGCCACAGGACCGCCCGGGAAATAGGGGGTGTCACGTTGAAGTTGAACGAATTGCCTACCGCCTGGTTTTTCTCGTTGATGTCAAAGAGAACGTCATTGGCATCGGTTCCAAATGGATAAATCTCTTTGATCCCTTTCGCCTTCGTCCAGATGAAAGCAGCCGGATTTTCCGCGGCATTTTCATCGCCTGAAATATTTCCGAAACCCACCACCACTCCTTCATTGTTTAAAGATGTCGGGGTGTTCCATGCCCGTCCTCCGATGTTGCCGAGATCAATCGGCATGCCGTTTTCCCACAATAAGGCGTGCTTGGCGCTCGCCCCTCCCACCGCATTCGAGCAGAGACCTGAGATTCCGACGACTTGACCTTTGTCGTTGATCGCAGTCGCAGCCGAATCAGGATCTCCAGGCAACGGGGGAAGCTGCGTCATCTGATTCAGCCGTGGTCCCCAGATCGCGGCCTCAAATTGCAGAAACTGGCTGTATGGAGGGTTGTTATTACAGGTTGGATCGTGAACGCCATTTTCCGCCCATCCGACCACTTGCCCTTTGTTGTTTACGCCCGCAGCATAACTCTCAATGCCTCCGGGAAAAGGCGGGAGTGGAGACATCACCCCGTCTTGCCACGCGAAACCGAGACATTGGTAGCCATCCGGCCCAAAGAAAAAAGCTGAACAGCTCCAGGCCTCGCCCAATGGGTTCGCCTCTGCGGTTTCCGCAATGCCCACGATCTCGCCCTTGGCGCTGTGGTTTGGCCAGGAAACGTTACTGTTGGGTCCGCCCAATGTGCCGAGGTCCATTGGAACTCCGACCCACAGCACGGCATTCACCGTGGTGTTCGTCGCAGAATTGTCGCCGCCAGAGATCCAGCCCAGATCGTTAATGCCGACGGGCTCGGGAATGCCGCCGAGCGGCCCTGTGCCCAGATTGAACACGTAGTATTTGCGGATACTTTGGCTTTGCGCTTGAGTTTGTGCGGTTTGCGGAAGGGCCGCGATTAGCGCCGTTAAAAAAGTGATGGCCGAAATTTTTACCCATGCCCTGGCTTCCATGACGATCTCTCCATGTTGAAATTCTGGCGAACCGGCTCAACCTTAGATCGACTCGGGCTTTTACATTGGACGTTTTTGGACCTCGCTACCGGATGGCTGGACGTTTGCGGACCTCGCTATGGAAGCGTGCCGTCCAGCCGTCTTGGTCGGCGAAAACATATTCCGCGAGAATACCGCGCGCTCGAACGTGGTCCGAAAACGTCCATAAAACACCTGCGTAAGATTTATGATGAGTTCGCCCCATGAATCTCGATTGGCAAACCTGTTCGCGAGCCAGACTGTCGCGCGACCCGCGCTTCGACGGCAAATTCTTTATCGGAGTGGTTGGAAGCGGGGTTTACTGCCGGTCGATCTGTCCCGCTCCCGCCGCGAAAGAAAAGAACGTGCGCTACTTCCCAAGCGCGGCTGCGGCCGCCGAAGCCGGTTTTCGTCCCTGCCTGCGCTGCCGTCCCGAGTGCTCGCCGGGCACTCCTGCATGGATGGGTACCTCAAATACGGTTTCGCGAGCATTGCGGCTGATCGGCGAAAGCGGTCTGGAAAACGGCGGCGTCGAAACTCTCGCCTCCCGCCTCGGTGTAGGTTCGCGCCATCTGCGCCGCCTGTTCCTCAAGCATCTTGGCGCATCGCCCACCGCAGTGGCCCACACGCGCCGCCTGCACTTCGCAAAAAAGCTGATCGACGAAACCCGACTCCCCATGACCCAGATCGCGATGGCTTCCGGCTTCGGCTGCATCCGTCGATTCAATGCCGGCATTCGCAAGGTCTATCATCGAACGCCCACGCAGATCAGACGCATCGCGAGGCAAAAGCGCAGTCAATCGGAAAATCAATATCTTTTCCGCCTTCGTTTTCGCCCACCGTATGACTGGAACGGAATGCTCTCGTTTCTCGCGGCCCGCGCCATTCCCGGCGTCGAAATTGTGCAGGATGGATGTTATCGCCGTTCCATCTCATTGAATGGAACTCGGGGCTATTTCGAAGTTTCCCTCGACGAAGCCAATCACACTCTCTTGGCGCGGGTCGAGTTTGCCGATCCCCGTTGTCTCTTCTTCATTACCGAGCACATCCGCGCCATGTTCGATCTGAACGCCGACTGGGCTTCCATCGCTCAAAGTTTAACAATTGATCCTGTGCTGGCTTCACGAATTAAGTTGCATCCCGGTTTGCGAGTCCCCGGCTGCTGGAACGGTTTCGAACTCGCCGTTCGAGCGATCTTGGGCCAGCAAGTCAGCGTGAAAGGGGCATCGACTTTAGCTGGCAGATTGGCGAAAGCATTCGGCCAGCCTTTCGCGGGTCCGGAGGGTATCACCTGCATTTTTCCTTCGCCTGAAGCGCTGGCCAGTTCCAGGCTGGCTGGCCTCGGCCTGACCAGGGCAAGAACTGAAACCATTCAAGCTCTAGCCCGTGCAGTGCGCTGCGGGCGCATCAGCTTCGAGAATGTAGTCGACTCTGCAGAATTTCTCCGCCGCTTCTGCGAAATTCCCGGCATCGGAAAGTGGACTGCCGAATATGTCGCTCTGCGCGCTCTCGGCGAGCCGGATGCATTTCCCTCGAGCGACCTCGGCCTCTTGCGGGCGTTCGGCTTGACTAGCGCGCGCGAACTCGAACGTCGCGCCGAATCCTGGCGTCCGTGGCGCGCCTACGCTGCTGTCCATCTGTGGAGTATTGCGGGAGAAGGCCGAAAAAGCGCCGCGCAGACCCGCGTCCGGCTTTCTAGCGCCGATCTTGCGCAAATTGCTGTCTCGGCCTGAACAAATGGAGGGAATCCATGATCGCGAGAATCTGGCAGGGATGCACGCGGCCCGGTATGGGCAAACCTTACTTTTCATACTTGGACCAAACTGGCCTGAAGGAATATAAAGCGACGGAAGGTTTCAAGGACGTTCTCGTCCTGACCCGCGAGATCGGGGATGTAACCGAGTACGTCCTGATCACGCTTTGGGACAGTATGGAAGCGGTGCGGCGCTTCGCAGGACCCGAACCTGGACGCGCAGTTTACTATCCGGAAGACGACCGCTACTTTCCTGAAGAGCAGCGAACGCCTTACGTGCGCCACTACAACGTCGGTGGCGCGCCCTGAAGTCGATGGCGCCCTTTCATCGACAGCAGTGAGATGTGGCAAGTTGAGACCCGGCGGCGCACCCACATTCACAGAGAGGGGCCGCATCGTCTCGTGAAGGGCAAATTCCGCATTCAACCCAGACTCCGGTCACTCCGATAGTGAGAGTGTCCTTAGGAATCTATTCTCTCTTTGCTTTGCCTTGCCTAGTCCCACACTCGCCTCATATACTCGGAACGTTTGCGCCATTGCCCAGGCGGCGCCGACAAATTAGTCCGCACTCATTCCCGGAGACGATTTTATGACCACCCTCACCACCGCCCCGCAAGTCGATAAAGAAACCAATCCATGGGAATCGCAGCGGGCGCGCTTCGACCTCGCTGCCCAGAAGCTCAATCTCGATGACGGTTTGTGGCGGGTTCTGCGTTATCCCAACCGCGAACTCACGGTCTACATTCCGGTTCAAATGGATGACGGGCGGCTTGAGGTCTTCACCGGATTTCGCGTGCAGCACTCCATCGCGCGCGGCCCGGCCAAAGGCGGCATCCGCTACGCGCCCGATGTCACGCTCGATGAAGTGCGCGCCCTGGCCAGCTGGATGACCTGGAAGTGCGCCGTGGTCAACATTCCTTTTGGCGGAGCCAAAGGCGGTGTGATCTGCGATCCGCACAAAATGTCCATGGGCGAAATCGAACGCATGACGCGGCGCTACACCTCTGAACTGATCGAATTCATCGGCCCCGAAAAAGACGTTCCCGCTCCCGACGTCAACACCAACGAACAAATTATGGCCTGGATGATGGACACATATTCCATGCACATGCGCCAGACCGTGACCGCTGTCGTGACCGGAAAGCCGATCAACATCGGCGGATCGCGCGGACGCCGCGAAGCCACCGGCCGCGGTGTAATGGTCGTATGCGACGAAGCCATTAAGAAACTCGGCCTGGCGCGCGAAAGCACGCGCGTCATCGTGCAAGGCTTCGGCAACGTCGGCTCGAACGCAGCCCACCTCATGCATCAAGCTGGCTACAAAATCATCGGCATCGCCGAAGTCGGCGGCGGCCTCTACAACAAGAACGGAATCGACTTAAACAAACTCGTCGAATACCGCCAGAAAAATGGAACTGTGCATGGCTTCCCCGGCGCCGAATCTTACGATCCCGCCGAGTTGCTGGTTACGGAGTGCGAAATCCTCATTCCCGCGGCCACTGAGAACGTCATTACCTCACGCAACGTTGATCGCGTCAGGTGCCGCATTCTCGCTGAAGGCGCCAACGGGCCCACAACTTCGGCCGCGGATGATGTCTTGAGCGATAAAGGCGTTTTTGTCATCCCGGATATCCTTGCCAACGCCGGCGGCGTGACCACCTCATACTTCGAATGGGTGCAGGATCGCCAGGGCTACTTCTGGAAAGAGAGCGTTGTCAACGAGCAACTGCAGGAGATCATGATCTCCTCCTTCAACGATGTGGTTCGCTACGCTGAAACCCATCACGTGAACAACCGTATCGCAGCCTATATGCTCGCGATCGACCGTGTGGCGTACACCATTCGCCAGCGTGGAATCTACGCGTAAGACTGAAGGATTCGCGTAAGACTGAAGGATTTTGGGTGGCGCTGCTCTTTTCAGCGCTGCGATTAGGACGCTGTTTCGAATCCGGCTTTAGCCGCTGAGGCCTGAGGAGGGAACCAATGAACCGCATACTTAAGAAGCTTGTTCTGCACAGTTTGCTAGTGCTTGCGTTGTGCGCGATCCAGGCATCTGCTCCTATGCATTGTTTCGCCCAGCCCGTCCCGCAAGCCTCTGCTGCCGATAAGCTCGACATCAACACCGCAACAGCCGCTCAACTCAAGGCTCTGCCGGGCATTGGCGATGCCTATTCCCAAAAGATCATCGCCGGACGTCCCTACCGCACCAAACTGGATCTGGTTCACAAGAAAATTATTCCCCAAGCCACCTACGACAAAATCAAAGATCAAATCATTGCCCACCAGCCAAAAACGAACACGATGACGGCGCAACCGAAGTAGGCTGATGTCTGAGGTTTCAGAGTTTCAAGGTTTCAGACTTTCAATGCCTTGCAAAAGCAAGCGGCTTCTCTGAGCTGAAACCCTGCAAGTTTGAGGGTATGAAACTTTGAAACCTGCAACTTTGAAAGCTTGAACCTTTGCACATTGCCTTCCCTCTCCCCCTGGAGCATAATCAAATTATCTTCGAGATTTTCCGGGGATGGCTTATTTTTCGCGTGAACCTGCCCAATTCCATCACGCTGATCCGCATTTGCAGCATTCCCCTGTTAATTTGGGTGCTCTCGTCAAACTATTTCAGCAGCGCGTACGGCCAGAAAGAGCTGATTGCCTCCGCCATCTTCATCGCCGCTGCCATGACCGACGGCATCGATGGCTACCTCGCCCGCAAGCGCAACCAGATCACCACCATGGGCATTCTGCTGGATCCCATGGCCGACAAGCTTCTGATCGCCGCGGCCTTTGTCACGCTTGTCCAATTCAATCCCAGCCTGGTTCCCGCATGGATCGCCGTCCTCGTCATCGGCCGCGAGTTCCTGGTGAGCGGCCTGCGCTCCATCGCCGCTTCAGGCGGATTCACCATTGAAGCCAGCAACTTGGGAAAGTTCAAAATGCTGGTGCAGATCGTCTGCGTGGTTGCCGTGATTCTCGACCATCGTTGGAAAGTTTGGCCGGTCTACGGAAATTTTGTTTTCCCAGTGCACTGGATCGCCTACGCTGCGATCTGGTTCGTGGTCTGCGTGTCGCTGGTTTCAGCCGCCGATTATTTCATTGCTTTCTGGTCGAAAATTGATAAGCGTGTTTCCAATAAACGCCGTCGCCGCGCCTTCGTTCTGAGCCGCCGCCGCAAACCGCAACAGGCGCCGCAAGCTGCAGATGCCGATGTCGCCCCCTCCGCCTAATTCGCCGAGCTCTCAGTCCGACCGGAACTTCCCGTTTCCGCAGGCAAGGGAAGGCGCAGCGGAGGGAACCGTTGCGCCGTCCATTCCGCAACTCTATACAGGCGAGTTCTCCGCCGAAGAACGGGCTTTGCTTCTACGCCTGGCCCATGACTCCATTCTCTCCGCTTTGCAGCATCGCGAAATTTCTCTTGATCCCCGCACGCCGCACCTGGCGGAGCCGCGCGGGGCTTTCACTTCGCTTTACCTCGACGCAGAATTGCGCGGATGCGTCGGCTACATTCTTCCCGTTTACACGGTCTACCGCGCCGTGGCGGAAACCGCGCGCGCAGCGGCTTTCGACGACAACCGCTTCCCGCCGGTAAACCAACAGGAAGCGCCCCATCTCGAAATTCAGCTCAGCATTCTTTCCTCCCCGCAGTCAATTCAGCCGGAAGAAATCGATGTCGGCCGCCACGGCCTTCTCATAAGCGGCCACGGCAGACGCGGCCTGCTACTGCCCCAGGTCCCCATTGAACATGGCTGGGACCGCATCGTTTTTCTAGAGCAGACCTGCCGCAAAGCTGGATTGCCAATCGATGCCTGGCGAAAGGGCGCGATCATTGAAGCATTTACCGCAGAAGTCTTCGGGGAGAAAAGTCACTAGGGACTAGGGATAAAGGGCTCCTGAAATAAAAACCGGAGACGGTTGCCCGTCCCCGGCGCAAGAATCCAGTTCTGTCTAATCCCTATTCCCTACCCCCTACTCTTAATTCTGTTCGTCCAACTCCACGCCGTCGCCGGCGTGCACGTCTTCCAGAGCGAAGACAATCATTCCGGTTGCGGTCGTGGGCGTGGTGCCGATCACGACAATTTCGCCCACCGCTCGCCGCGGCAGGTCGCGAACGTGAATCACCGGTCCGTTGCTCTTCTCCCACAAGCCCGGATCGAACGAAGCCTGTTTCTTTTGCGTGTCGTCGCTATAGGATGCTTTGAACGAAAGCGAATCCACGGGATCGCGCAAGTCCGCTTCATAGTTCCGCACTGCGCGGAAATAGTCGCCGACCTTTACTCCCTGATTCGATCCCACGTTGAAGTAAACTTTCTGTCCGGTTCCCAGTTCCGAGTCAAAGTCCTTTGCCATCACGATGCGGCCGGAAACCTTGCTGCCGGTGGGCAGGAAGCGGTCAAAGCGCAGCGGAGGGTGGAACGTCACCATCTGCTTTTCCACATAAGGGATGGCGGTGTCCCCGGGATTGATCGGGTCGCAGGAGAATTCCACCTGCGCAATAGCCGCCTTGCTGCGTGTGTCGATAATGCGCACCATTCCGATTTCCGCGTAGGGCTGTCCCGTAGCTTTCACCAGTTTGTTTTGTCCAGGGAACATTTCATATTCGTTCATATCGCGCAGTTCCCGGATGATCTCATATCGCGCTCCCGTGGTATATCCACTTCCTCTTAGATACACGATGTCCCCATTGACGTACTTCGTGCTTTCGGGAGTTTGCAAACCTCCATTGACAAAGTGGGCATCCGGCAGGGAATGCTGGCTGATGAAGCCGGAGCAGTAAATATCAGCAAAGGTCGGCATCTGCACGCGCTGAATTGGAAAGTTGGCCGTCGTCGCAATGGTCCCTTCCGGGGCTGGCTGACTCTCCTGGGCTGCAAACTCCCTGGCCTGTCCCCAACTCGCAGTCGCGGCCAATAATAGTAAAACCCCTATTTTCTGCATGTTACCTCCGAGAAAATGTGCATCAAAGCCGGCTTCAGCACTCAGACGCCGCCTATTCAACGCTACTTTCGGAAGGTAACAACCAGGTAAGGGAGGGTCAAGGTTACGAGGGTGTCACGGCCTTGGAAACAGATTTTGCCACAATTTGCGAATCATTGTTGCAATCTGTCGTTCGTCCCCTGTAAGATTCGCGCCGTATCTTCTCATTCAAGCTGTTGATTTAAGATGATTTCTGCCCCCAACAATCATCCCGTCCGCTTCCCCTTGCGCCTGCCGCGAGTCTGCCTCGCGGTCACCGCTTCGGATCCGATTGAACTGGTTGAAAAAGCCTCCGCACTGGCTCGCGATAACCCATTCATGGAGTTCAGGTTAGACTACATCTCCAAGCCGGCTCTCGCGCTTCCCAAGATCAAGCAGTTCTTGGACAGCCATGCCGGCACGATCCTGATTGCCACCTGCCGTCGCGCCTCGAGCGGGGGCAAGTTTCGCGGTTCCATTGCGGCCCAGCTCGATATCCTCGCTAAGGCGTCTGCCGCCGGTTGCCAGCTCCTCGATGTTGAACTCCAAACCGCGCAAAAAACCAAGCCGGCACAACTGCAGAAGCTCCGCGGCCGCTCTGCCCTCATTCTTTCCTTCCACGATTTCCGCGCCACCAAAAAGCTCGACGAAACTCTGGAAAAGATGCGCGCTTTCCCCGCCGACTTCTATAAAGTCGTGAGCACGGCGACCACCCTTTCCGACAATATCGCCATGATTCAGTTTCTCGGCCGCGAAGCCGACAACCATTCCCTGGTTGGCGTCTGCATGGGAGAACAAGGCGTCATCAGCCGGGTTCTCGGAGTCCGCGCCGGCAGCGTCTTCACCTTCGCTTCAGCTGCTGCTGGAGAAGAAACCGCCCCCGGCCAGATCAGCGCTCAGGAACTGCGCAACGTTTACCGCATCGACCAGGTCGATATCGCCACTCGTGTCTATGGCGTCGCCGGAGATCCCATCGGCCACTCGCTTTCGCCCGCCATCATGAATGCGGCCTTCCGCCGCGAAAACGTCAATGCCGTCTACCTGGCTCTGCACGCCAAAACTCTCAAAGATCTGCTGCACTGCGTGCGCGAGATTCCAATCCACGGCCTTAGCGTCACAATGCCGTACAAAGAAGCGATCCTTCCCTATCTAGACAACACCGATTCGCATACCACCAAAATCGGCGCCTGCAACACCGTTGTCCGAGCACAGGATGGCAAACTCTACGGCTTTAACACCGACACTTCCGGCGTAGTCCGTCCTCTGGAACGCCGGCTCAGCACCCTGCAGGACGCCAAAATTCTGGTGCTCGGCGCCGGAGGCGCAGCCCGCGCCGCCGTCTTTGGCCTGAAAGAACGTGGAGCCGAAGTCTACATTCTGAATCGCCATGCCGCTGCCGGACAAAAGCTAGCCCGCCGCGCCCACGCCCGCTCCATCAAGCGCGCCGACCTCAAGAAACTCGCCTTCGATGTGATCATCAATGCCACGCCCGTCGGTATGGGTCACAGCCGCGAAACTCCTCTACAGGAAAAAGAAATCAACGCCCGCTACGTCTTCGACATGATCTACGATCCCGTCGAAACCCCGCTGCTGAAGCTGGCAAAACAGCGAGGTGCACAAATCATTCCCGGCATCGAAATGTTCGTCCATCAGGCCGCCCGCCAGTTCGAAATCTGGACCGGCAAACCTGCCCCGCAGGATGACATGCTCCAGGTCGTGACCCTGGCTCTCCACGAACGCGCCAGGGCAGCAGCGAACGCCAGGAAGAAGTAGCAGTTGGATCGCAGAATACCGTGTGGGCGGATACTCATGTCCGCCTGATGGTTCTGTGGTTCCCAGAAGCATATGGCAAATAGCGACTGATTCGGAAAGTCGGATGATGCTATCAGCGATTACGCTCGCTCGCCAAAAGCGCAAAAAAGGCGAGCCTTTCGGCTCGCCATAATCCACGTCCAAGCAGAAATCAATCCGCCGGAACCAGCTTCTCTTCCGACGCCACGATCTTCTTCCTCCGAGCTGGGGCCAGGTCGTACCGATCAAGGTTCATCACCTTGTTCCACACTCCCACGAAGTCTTCCATGAATTTCTCCTTCGCGTCGGCGCAGGCATAGACTTCCGCGATGGCTCGCAGTTGTGAGTTTGAACCGAAGACAAGATCAACACGGGAGGCGGTCCACTTAAGTTTACCCGTGTTCCGGTCCCGGCCCTCGTACACGGCTCCAGAGCCATTGGATTCGCTGGATCGCTTCCATTCAGTACTCATGTCGAGCAGGTTGACGAAGAAATCGTTCGTCAGCGTCTCGGGTCGCTTGGTGAATACGCCATGCTTTGACCGTCCGAAATTAGCATTCAGAACTCGCATGCCGCCGATGAGAACGGTCATCTCGGGAGCAGTCAGCCTGAGTAGCTGCGCCCGATCCACCAGCAGCTCTTCAGCCGACAGGATCTGTCCGCTTCGGAGGTAGTTGCGGAACCCATCTGCCACCGGTTCCATTACGGTGAACGAGTGCACATCGGTTTGCTCTTGCGAAGCATCCGTGCGTCCCGGCGAGAAGGGAACCTTCACGTCGTACCCCGCCTTTTTCGCAGCTTCCTTGACCGCCGCGCAGCCACCCAAAACGATTAGGTCAGCCAGCGAAACCTTCTTCTTGCGCTTGCTGCCGTTGCCCTGCGCGCTGTTGAACTCCTTTTGGATCGCCTCCAGCTTCTGCAGAACCTTTGCCAGCTCTGCCGGCTGGTTCACTTCCCAATCCTTTTGCGGAGCGAGCCGAATGCGTGCCCCGTTCGCCCCACCGCGCTTGTCGGATCCGCGGAACGACGCCGCCGACGCCCAGGCAGTTGTGACCAGCTGGGAAATCGACAGTCCGGATTGGAGAATCTTAGCCGCCAAAGCAGCCATATCCTTCTCCCCGATCAATTGGTGGTCCACCGCAGGAACAGGGTCTTGCCAGATCTGCGGCTCCTTCGGAACGAGCTGGCCAAGGTAGCGGGAAATCGGCCCCATGTCGCGATGCGTCAGCTTGAACCACGCTTTGGCGAAAGCATCGGCGAACTGATCCGGATGTTCGTAGAAGCGCCGCGAGATTTTTTCGTAAGCAGGGTCGAACCGCAAGGAAAGATCCGTTGTCAGCATGGATGGCGCGCGACGCTTCGACCGATCGTGCGCATCCGGCACCGTACCCGCGCCGGCGCCATTCTTCGGTGTCCACTGGTGCGCACCGGCGGGGCTCTTGGTCAGTTCCCATTCGTAGTTGAACAGGTTCGCAAAGAAGTTGTTGCCCCACTTCGTAGGCGTGGTGGTCCAAGTGACTTCCAGGCCGCTGGAGATCGTGTCGTCGCCATGGCCGCTGCCGAAGCTGTTCTTCCAGCCGAGACCCTGCTCCTCGATCGGAGCGCCCTCGGGCTCGCGGTCGACATACTTTTTGGGATCGGCTGCGCCGTGGGTTTTGCCGAAGGTATGCCCGCCGGCAATCAGCGCAACGGTCTCCTCGTCGTTCATCGCCATGCGCGCGAACGTCTCTCGGATATCCCGCGCCGCAGCCACTGGATCCGGGTTCCCATTGGGACCTTCGGGATTTACGTAAATCAGCCCCATCTGAACCGCGCCGAGAGGATTCTCGAGTTCACGGTCGCCGCTGTAGCGCTTGTCTCCCAGCCACTCGCTCTCTGGCCCCCAGTAGACGTACTCTTCGGGCTCCCACACATCCGCGCGTCCGCCGCCGAAACCGAACGTCTTGAAGCCCATCGATTCGAGCGCTACGTTTCCGGTAAGAATCATGAGATCAGCCCAGGAGATCTTCCGCCCATATTTCTGCTTGATGGGCCAGAGTAACCGGCGCGCCTTGTCGAGGTTCACGTTGTCCGGCCAGCTGTTGAGCGGCGCAAAACGCTGTTGGCCAGAGCCTGCTCCGCCGCGGCCATCGTGAATGCGGTAGGTGCCTGCACTGTGCCACGCCATCCGAATGAAGAGCGGGCCATAGTGGCCAAAGTCAGCCGGCCACCACTCCTGCGAGTCAGTCATCAGGGCACGCAAGTCCTTGATCACGGCATTCAGGTCGAGGCTCTTGAATTCTTCCGCGTAATTGAACTCCTTGTGCATGGGATCGGACAGAGGGGAGTTCTGGTGAAGCATTTTCAGGTTCAGCTGATTGGGCCACCATTGCTCATTCGACAAGGCCCCGCCGATTGTGTGGGTGTGAGCGCCATGCATTACCGGGCACTTGGATTCGGTTGATAGTTCTGGCTCCGTATTACCGGGGCCAGGGACGCCGGCCAGTACTTGTTTCTCTTCAGACATAAATTCCTCTCTTTTCGCTTAGCGCTTATGAAGTTGTCTCTAGCAGTTCACCGAAAAACTCCGATTTTGGGTGGCGCAGCGCTTTAACGCTGCGAGTAGGTCTTTGTTTTTCTGTGGGGGCTTTAGCCCCCGAGGTCGAACCGAGTTTTTCAGCAAACCGCTAGGTCTTGGCACTGCACCGCTTACAGAGGCCGAACACCTCAATCAGCGGCTGCGACAAATCGAAGCCGCGCGGCGCCTGCCGCGACAGCTTTTTGAAGTTGACGAAATCACCTTCGATATCCTGCACTGCTTTGCAACCCGTGCAGACTAAGTGATGATGCGGTTCCAGATTGCCTTCCACCAGCAGCGTGGAAGAATGAGGGCTCACTTCCCGTAACAGTCCGTGGTCCACGAAGAGCCGCAGGTTTTTGTATACAGTGGCTAAAGAGATCGATGGAGTCCTGCGCCGAACTTCAGCGTAGACCGTCTCCGCTGAGTGATGCCCCGGCGTGGCCACAATCGCCTCATAGATAACCTGCCGCTGGTGCGTGGCCGCTAGCCCGCACTTCCAAGCCAGTTCGCGAAATTGTTCGTGAGCCGATTGCACCGGGATACAGAGTGATTCTTAGATGAGAATGATTATAGAAGAGGAATCGTTCATAAACAATGCCGCCGCCGCCCAGCAACAAGGCCGCCAGCCTTTGGTGCCAATTGTTTCTGTTTGCTGATGTGTATAAAGTGTGTATAATAACAGTCGGCAAGCGAGTCAACGTGCACAGCCGGGATGTCATAAAAGCATTGACCAAAGCCGGCTGGTTTGAAGTGCGCCAGGTCGGGAGCCACAAGCAATTCAAACATTCGACAAAGAAGGGAAGGGTAACGGTGCCGCATCCGAACCGGAACATACCCATCGGCACGCTCAAAAGCATCGAAAAGCAGGCGGGGATCAAACTGCGGTGATTCCCGAACGGCAGGGAGAAAGCTTATGGAATATATCGCCTATCTTCATAAAGACCGTAATTCCGACTACGGCGTAAGTTTTCCCGACTTCCCCGGCTGCATCACCGCCGGCAGGACCCTCGATGAGGCCAGTCGGATGGCCGCGGAGGCCTTGGCTCTCCACATTCAGGGAATAATCGAGGATGGGTATCCAATACCTGAGCCATCCAAGGTCGACGATATCGCCGCCGACGCGGCCAAGCGTGGCGCCATCGCCTTCCTTGTCAACGTCGGGACACCAGACGCAACGGTACGGGTTAATATCACCGCGCGCGAAAGCCAGATTGCAAGAATCGACGCCCTCGCCGAGGCCGCTGGCTTGACGCGATCGAGCTACATGGTCCGCGCGGCCGTCGGGGCGGGCATCAATGGGCGGCAGCGTCGCACGCGGGCAGGAGGGGCGCGGCGCGTGGGCAAGCTTAGGCAATCGCAGCGCAGCTAAAAGAGAATATCTTCGTCGGTGACCGGGCCCGAGGGTTCCAGTTCCGGCGGTTCCCCCTCCCTACGCTCCTGGCTTACCCACCATTCCTCCCAGCCCTCTTGCGTGAAGACTTTCAGTTTGCCGGCTGCGTCGAACACGTCCCTATATTCCTTGATATATCTTGAGCAGGAGGAACGCACCGTCGGGGCCAACATCCCTCGTCCACTCCTCGTAGTCCGGACCCCATCTGGGCAATGAAACGCTCGAGGTCAGCGCGAATCTGTCGCAAGTCGCAAAAGGTCGAGGGCCGTTGAGTTCGCGCGGCGGAGCATGTGCCGATTGGGGCGCATTGTACTATTTTCGTGAAAGCGTACGATACGAAAACGCCCCTGGGGGCCTAGAACGTGCGACAATCGTGCGTCGCAAGCTCTAGGCTCTGGAGGATTTTCATGCGTCCCAATATTGCCGCTCTCGTACTGCTGCTAAGCGCCCTCCCCGCGGTCCTCGCCCAATCCACCGTCCACTACACTGCCACCAACGCCAACGTAAAGTATCTCTTCGCCACGGCCGAGCCGGTTGCCCACTTGAAGTCCGGAGACATACTCGACACCAATACCCTCGACTGCTTCGGCAACGCCATCAAAAAACCAGGCGACACGCTCAGCATGGTGAAAGGCGATAACCCGCTTACCGGGCCGTTTTACCTGGAAGGCGCCGAGCCCGGCGACACGCTCGCTGTCAAGATTCTCGATCTGCAAGTCGATGGCGACACCGGTGTGGGCGCGTTCGCTCCCGGCTTTGGCGCGCTCAACGAAACCAACTACACGCCGATGCTCCACGCGCCGCTGCCCGAAAAAATCTGGTTCTATCATATCGATCACGTAGGGAACGACGCCGTATTCAAGGCCGTGGACACCGATTTCTCAGTGAAAATTCCTCTGCATCCATTCTTTGGCTGCATCGGAGTCGCGCCTGCCGAAGGCGAAGCCCGCAGTTCCGTTGTTCCCGCCGAATTCGGCGGCAACATGGATTCCCCCGAAGCCAGCGTCGGCAACACCGTGTATTTTCCGGTCAACGTGAAGGGCGGTCTTTTCTACATCGGCGACGGCCACGCCGCTATGGGCGATGGAGAAATCGCTGGCACCGCCATCGAAGTTCCTCTAAAAGCCCGCGTGCAGTTGAGCGTCATCAAAGGCCGAACTATTTCCTGGCCGCAGTTTGAAAACGACGACGCCATCATGACCGTCGGCGCCTACCGCCCGCTCGATGATGCTCTGCGCATCGCCTTCACCGAACTCGTTCACTGGATTCACAACGACTACGGCCTCTCCGAATTCGATGCCTACGAACTTCTCTCGCAAGTCGGAAAAATTCATCTCAACGAAATGGTCGATCCCAATTACGTGATCGTGGCATCCATTCAAAAAAAGTATTTGCCGCCAAAGAAAAAATGAAAGCGCTGGAAGAGCGGCGCTTCAGCGCCGCGTAAAGCTTTCGCAATCGGTGTTACCATTTCCAGATTAGAAGTCGAGCTTTCGCATGGCCGCCCAGCCGTCCATCCCGAACCAGAATCCCTGGCCCGAACTGCCCCTCTCCGCCTGGCAGGACACCTACGCCACCCTTCACATGTGGACGCAGATCGTCGGCAAAGTCCGGCTGGCTCTCACTCCGCTCATCAACCACTGGTGGGAAGTCGCGCTCTACGTCGACGCTCGCGGACTTACAACTTCGGCAATTCCCTACGGTGACAACATTTTCGAAATTCAATTCGACTTCATCGATCACAAGCTCGTGATCCAAACCAGTTGGGGGTCCTCGAAAACTCTGCCGCTGAAGGCGCAGTCGGTTGCCGATTTTTATGCCGCGTTTATGTCAGCGCTGAAATCGCTTGGCATCGAGGTAAAAATCTGGCCCATGCCGGTCGAAGTGCCCAATCCCGTGCGCTTCGAGAGCGATCGGCAACACGCCTCCTACGACCCCGAATATGCGCACCGCTTCTGGCAAATATTGGTAATATGCGAAAATATTTTCCAGGAGTTTCGCGCCGGATTCATCGGTAAAGATAGCCCAATACATTTTTTCTGGGGCAGCTTCGATCTGTGCGTGACGCGTTTTTCCGGACGTCGCGCCCCCGAGCGCCCGGGTGCCGATCCGATCACTCGCGAAGCCTATTCCCACGAAGTGATCAGCGCGGGTTTCTGGCCGGGCGGCGGCGAGGTCAAAGGTCCGGCATTCTATGCCTACGCCGCGCCGGAACCCGCCGGCTTTGCCGAACAAAAAATCAGGCCGGCCCAGGCTTTCTACAACGCGCAACTGAAAGAATTTTTGTTCATGTATGACGATGTGCGCCAGGCCGCGTCATCCCGCGAGGCGCTTCTCAGTTTTCTGCAGTCAACCTACGAGGCCGGAGCCCGCTTGGCTAACTGGGATCGTAGAGAACTCGAGCGAATCTAACTTACCGCGCGGCGCATCATTAACAGAAACCCCTAGAGATTCCCGGAGATCACAATGTCCACGAAATGCCATCACCTCAACCAGATCAAGTTCACCAGCACCGACACCCACGTCTGCCCGGAGTGCGTAAAGATGGGCGACACCTGGGTTCACCTGCGCATGTGCATGGAGTGTGGGAACGTCGGCTGCTGCGATTCTTCCGTGAACAAGCACGCCACGAGACACTTCCACCACAGCAAGCATCCGATCATGCGGTCAATCGAGCCCGGAGAAGATTGGATGTGGTGCTACGTGGATGAAGAGATGGTGGGCGAAGTCGCAGCGTAAGGCTCGCCATGAAACAGCTAACACAATAGACAGGATATTCCTTGCCCAGGGGATCGATTCGCGCAGAAAAAGCAGGTGGGTAAAAATTGAAAGGGCCATGACTTTGGTTATGCTCTAGCCGCCAACTCCTGCGAGGGAGCCAGCAGCGTGGACGCATGTACCGTCACAGCCCCTTGATGCGATTACTGTTTTCACAGTCCCAAACCCCAACTGCTCCTCGCAGAACCAGTCGGTTTTTTCGGGTCTGGTCGCTTAACAAGTTGCCTCGCCAAGCTAATCACTCAGTCTACTTCGGGCCAACAAGTTTTAATTCGCTAACCCTTTCGACCGTCGACGGAATCAAAGTTACCAAAGTAATGGGAAAAGTCAACGCAAACTATTGGTGCAACGTAACAAGTGCAGGCTGTGAATAATGCCTGGCGCAACATCCTGCAATTTATACATTTATTACAACCGTGTTTCATTTCAGTCTCGATTTGCACAGCAAAATGCACAGTGCCACTTGTGGATTAAAACTGGCTGCGAACCACAAAATCGTCTTGACGGCGCAACGTTCTGGGCGCATCTTGCTCCTAAGGGAAGTGGAAGTGAAAAGATTAGAGAAGCCCTGATGTCAGAACTCGTGGCGTACGTAGATGGCGGCTCGCTGGGCAATCCCGGGCCGTCAGGCATTGGGGTAATTATCGATGGCCTGGAAAGCGGTCCCATCCGCATCGCTAAATGGATCGGCCATCAGGACAACAATGTAGCCGAATACATGGCTCTGCTCGAAGCCTTGCAGTATGCCGTCGCCAAAAAGGCCAAGGCTCTTCACGTATATTCCGATTCTCAGGTTGTCGTCCGCCAGATGCGGGGCGAGTACTTCTGCCGCAGCTCGCGCCTCTACTCTCTCCATTGGACATGCCGCAAGCTGGCTCGCGCTCTGGTTTTTTCCATCTCGCATGTTCCGCGCGAGAACAATATGGAAGCCAACCAGTTGGCAAACAGCGCAGTCCGTCGGCGCTGCATGTAGGGCATTTTGCGGCCACTCCCAGGAAAATTGCGCCGCTTTTCGCTGAAGGTCTTACTCCTTCCGCTCACCTAATTTCTTGACACCATCCCCGCTCCGAGCGAGACTCCAATCATTACTTCCTGAATTGAGATAGTTCGCGGCTTGGCGCGGAAGTTTTCGCGTTTCGAGAGTGCATGGCTTTTGCGAATTAGCTTGGCGAAATAGCTCTGCGAAATATGGATCCTTCCTTATTTACCGATCGAGAATCCGACCGACGGTCAGAGCGGGGCTCGCCTGCTCCAGCAACGCCGGCCGGTGTGGGGCAGCCAGCACAAGGCCCGCCTGCAATTCAGAGCGCCTCTGCCGACGAGCTTTTCAAGTCTCCCTGGCCGCAGTCACGAGGCTTCCCAGACCTCGCACCAGACTCGCTGGCTGAAGTGGCCGCGCGCGACCTCGATGCCGCTCTGCAGTTGCTCGCCGACCGCGCCCAGTACGTCACGGGAGCCAGCGGTGCTGCGATCGCGCTGCGCCGTGGCGAACACAACGATATGCTCTGCCGTGCCAGCTCCGGCTCCAGCGCACCTCAGCTCGGCGCACTCTTCTCCATGGAATTTGGTCTTTCCGGGGAAAGCGTGCGCACCCGCCAGCTCCAGCGCTGCAACAATGCTCAAACCGACGCACGCGTGAACCGTGAGAGTTGTCGCCAGCTCGGAATTGCTTCCGTTCTCGTCATGCCCATCCTGAGCGGCGATCATGTCCTTGGAGTTTTCGAACTCTTTTCAGGCAAAGCTTACGCCTTCGACGAGCCGGATATCTCTGCTCTACGGCGCCTGAGTGCGATGGTGGAGCTAGCCGTCAAGTTTGCCGTCACCGCATCGTCTCTGCCGGGCGCGAACGTTGAGGCAGCATTCGAAGCTCCTGTGAGCCCGGCCGCTCTGCAAAAAGAAATCGCATCTCCCACGGTGCCCGGCATCCCGCCTGAACTCAAGCCGCAGTTACCAGAAACCATGGCGGACAAATTGCCGGCGGAAAAAGCAGATGCTCAACCCGCGTCGAAGAAGCCGCTCTTCTGGTCCGCCGCGATGCAGGGGCGAAGCAGCGCCTCAGATTCCGAGGCCGGCGCTCCCGAGACTCCCGTTCCGCCGGTACTCAGAAATCTGCAGAAGTGCCAAGCCTGCGGTTTCCCGGTTTCAAAGAGTCGAACCCTGTGCGTGGAGTGCGAAGAAAAGCAGTGGCGCGGCCGGAAGTAATCTGCTACCGGCACTCCCACCTTTGGAGGGCATCATCCCGAGCGCAGCCGCTTTTCAGGCGGGGCGAGGGATCTCCCTTTCAACTGGCTCGAGCGTAAGCCAACCGCTCTACGACCCTGAATCTCGGGCCACCGACAGATTACAATTTCCATTCCTGTATCCTAAGAATTTCCCGGAGGCTGCTCCGTGCTACTCATCGCGCGCGCTCTACGCCGCTATTGCTTGCTGCTTCTGCTTTTCGCCACATGTGCTGTCGCGCAGAATTTCGAGCAGCGCACCGCTCGCTACTTCGACTCGATTCGCAAACAGCCCCCATTGCTGCTGGCTTTTCTGCACCAAATGCCCAAAGGCGGCGACTTGCACAATCATCTCGACGGCGCGGTTTATGCCGAGGATCTCATCGATTTCGCCGCCGATGGCAATCTCTGTGCCGACCGCACTTCTTCAGTTCTTTTGGCCCCGCCTTGCGATGACTCCTGCGCAAACTACACCGCCAAGCCCGCGGCCCGCTGCGCTTACGGCGACCAGGTTCTCTACAATCAGCTGATCGATGCCTGGTCTATGCGCAACTGGAATCCGGGAAACGAATCCGGCCACGACCATTTCTTTGCGACCTTTGACAAGTTCGGCTTGGCCTCGCACACCCATGTAGCGGAAGCTATAGCGGCCTCCACGAATCGCGCCGGGGAAGATCACCTTCAATACGTCGAATACATGCACACCGCCGATGGGATGGCTGCCGCCGGGTTAGCCAAGAAAATTGAATGGAATTCAGATTACCCAAAAATGCGGGACGCAATGCTCGCAGAGGGTATGAAAGACCTGGCAGCCGAAGCCGGTAAGCAACTCGAGGCAGACGACACCCACGCCAAAGAACTCATGAAATGCGGCACGCCGGACGCCGCCCCCGGATGCACCGTGACCGTGCGCTACATTTATCAGGTGCTGCGTGGTTTGCCGCCTCAAACTGTCTTTGCACAGATGCTGCTGGGTTTCGAGCTGGCCTCTTCCAATCCGAAATTTGTCGGGCTCAATCTTGTGATGGCAGAAGACTGGTACGTGCCCATGCACGACTTTAACCATCACATGGCCATGCTCGATTATCTGCACAGCGTTTATCCCAAGGTGCACATTTCGCTGCACGCCGGTGAACTCGCCATCGGCCTCGTTCCTCCCGAAGACCTCACCTTTCACATTCGTGCCTCAATCGACCGCGGTCACGCCGAGCGCATCGGCCACGGTGTCGACGTGATGAATGAAAAAGACCCTATTGCACTGCTGCACGAAATGGCAGAGCGCAATATTCTGGTTGAAATCTGCCTGACCTCAAATGACATAATCCTCGGCGTAAGCGGAGATGACCATCCATTGCCGATCTACATGAAGTATGCAGTCCCCGTCGCCCTCGCGACTGACGATGAAGGGGTGAACCGCTCGGATATGACCCACGAATATTTGCGGGCGGTCGAAACTTATCACCTGTCGTATGCAGATCTGAAGCGCATGGCGCGTCAGAGTCTGGAGCATGGTTTTTTGCCCGGACAAAGTCTCTGGGCCGATACCAAGCTTGTATTCCGTCTCGCTCCACAGTGTTCTGGCAACGCGGCCGGCGCGGAGCCTTCAGCCAGATGCGCACAATTTCTTGGTGCCAACCCGCGAGCCAACGAGCAATGGAAATTGGAAGCCGAATTTGCGAAGTTCGAGAAAACAATTTTCGACAAGAAGCAGTGACACGCTCGCATTCGCTGTTGTCATTCCGAATGGCTTTGGCCATGAGGAATCTGCTGTTGGCTGGCTACTACCGCGATCGTAGATACCACCGTGATCGTAGTCACTACCGCGATCCCAGGCGCACCGTGATCGTAGGCGCCACCGTGGAAGAGCGGCGCTTCAGCGCCGCGTCAACGGCTAAACTGACCCGGGGCTTTAGCCCCTGAACCTCAATGAATGACCAATTCAACCTCGCTGACACCGCCAGCCAATCGATACTGAGACGAACCGCCCTCCGCCCGAAAATCGGACTGGTTCTCGGCTCCGGGCTCGGAGCCTTCGCCGATTCGCTCACTGACGCTACCCGCATCCCCTACGCCGAAATTCCGGCCTTCCCGCGGTCAACCGCCATCGGCCACGCCGGACAACTTGTCATTGGCAACGCCGGCACCGTCCCAGTGGCCGCCATGCAGGGCCGCGTCCATCTCTACGAGGGATATTCTCCGCAGCAGGTCGCCTTCCCCATGCGCGTCTTCAGCCGCATGGGAATTCGTTCCGTCATCCTCACTAACGCCGCCGGAGGGATCAATCTCAACTACCAACAGGGAGCGCTAGTCCTAATCCGCGATCACATCAATCTGCAAGGCACGAACCCGCTCGTTGGCCCTAATGACGACCGCCTGGGCGTCCGCTTTCCTGACATGACGCACGCCTACGCGAAGCCCTATCGCGATATCGCTAAACAAGAAGGCGCCAAATTAGGCATGACCTTGCACGAAGGCGTCTACGCCGCCATGCTCGGACCCAGCTATGAGACTCCGGCAGAAATAAATTTCTTGCGAATCATCGGCGCCGACCTCGTCGGCATGTCTACGGTGAACGAGGTAATCGCCGCCCGCCACATGGGAATCCAAGTGCTCGCCATCTCCTGCGTAACTAACATGGCCGCCGGCATCCTCGATCAGCCACTCTCCCACCAGGAAGTAATGGAAACAGGCGAGCGCGTCAGAACCAGCTTCGAAGCCCTTCTGCGCGCTGTCCTCCCGCGCATTGAGCACCATGAGACGTAATTCGGTGACCTCCGCGAAAAAGGTTCGGGGAAAGTGCTTGGAGGGCCGGCAAGACCACCCAACCTACTTCCCCGCCCGCGGAATCGAAAACTCCTCCGGCGGTTTCACTCCATAGACCGCAGCAAAGCTCCCCTGGTTCACCGCCATCGCAAACCGCCCACGTGAGTCGACATACAGCAACGGCTCCCCCAATCCCACATCACTAAAAGTCCGTACGAACTTGATCTTCATTTCCTTGCCGCCAATCTTCACTGGAACCTCTTCGCCGTGCTGATATCCCAGCTGCAAAAAATCCTCCGCCGCCAGGTTCGTCACCAAATTGCCAAACGGACCATCCGTCGCAATCACTTCCGCCGTTACTCCACGTTCGCTGATGTGTGCAGCCTGCAACTGCAATCGCACCAGCGAAGCCACCGCCATCTCCGGACCAACCTTCGTCCAGTCATCTCCGCGCGCCACATGCGCTCCCACTGGGGAAAAAACGTCCCGCCCGTGAAATGTCGAAGACATCTTGCCGCCAATCATCCAATCCGGATTCGTCACCTCCCGCACCGCTTCAATGCCGTCGCGCTGCTCCACCAGCGTGAGCAAACCGTTATCGGGCAGCACAAAAAATTGTCCTCGCTTCGACTTCGCCACAATCGCCTTTCGCGAACTTCCCACGGTCGGATCAATCACCACTACGAACACCGTCCCCGCTGGAAAGTAAGGCGTCGCCCCATACAAAAAACGCGCGCCATCGAGAATTGAAAAAGGCGTCACCTCGTGCGTAAGATCGACGATGCGCACCGACGGCATGATCGAATACATCACGCCCTTGCACAGCGCAACCGAATCATCCACCACGCCGAAGTCAGTCATAAAAACAATCGTCTGCGGATATTTCGCCGCCTGCGCTTGCGCCGGCGCCGGCGATAACCACGGCGCAAGCAACAGCGCCACCAGCAACACGTGCGACCATAATACCGTGGAAGAGCGGCGCTTCAGCGCCGCGTTAGCGTTATAGATTGCCCGGGCTTTAGCCCCCGCGTTCTTCATCCCTTCAACCCTCCTCAAAATGGTATCTGTGGTCAGCAACAATACCCGCAATCACCGCTGCTGTGCAATTTCGCGTATCACAAATTGCAGCCAATGAAGTTCAATTACCCAATTACTAAATTACTCAATTACCAAATCCGTTTATTCTCCCGATCTATAATGTCCTTCTGAGCCATTGCAAGGAGGCCTCATGCCGCAAGTTATCCCCGAAAAATACCGCGACCTGTTTCAGAAACGTGCCTTCGCCAATCTGAGCACACTCATGCCCGACGGCAGCCCGCAAGTCACTCCCGTCTGGTGCGACTTCGACGGTGAACACGTCATCTTTAATTCCGCGAAAGGCCGCCAGAAAGACAAGAATGTCCGCCGCGATCCCCGGGTGGCTCTGGCTATCATGGATCCAGAAAATCCCTACCGCTATCTTGAAATTCGCGGCCGGGTAGTCGAAATCACCGAGGATGGAGCCGCCGAGCACATCAATAAAATGGCGAAAAAATATCTCGGCGTCGACAAATATCCCTACAGTCAGCCCGGTGAGGTTCGCGTGATGTACAAGATCCAACCCCAGCACACCACTGCCATGGGGTAGGTCGAGCTGTCATCCGGGAATAAGCGTTCCCCGGGGCTTGTATCGGGGCACGCCTTTAGGCGTGCCAGCAAATCCGCCAGTTTTGAAAGGGCGCGGCTTCATCCGCGCGGGAAGCTGAGGCAATGTGGAAATGATTTTGGGTGGCGCAGCGCTTCAGCATTGCGATCTGCCGGTATAACGGTGGAAGAGCGGCGCTTCAGCGCCGCGTAAGCGGCCAAAAATTAACCGGGCTTTAACCCCTGAGGGATCCTCATCCAGTCCTACAACCTCTGTTTTCTCGGCTTCGGCAACGTCAACCGGACCCTCGCGCAACTGCTTCAGAACCGTGAGCAGGAACTCCGCGAACGCCACGGGCTCTCCTTCCGCATCACCGGCATCGCCTCTCGCCGCCTCGGCTGGCTGGCCGATCCAGAGGGATTGGATTTGCCAGGACCGGACTTGAAAGGACTGGATTTGCCAGGACCGGATTTGAAGGGACGCGGCTTCAGCCGCGCCGAAACTGACCCCAGCAGGAAGTCGGCTTCAGCCGCTGAGGTCCAGGACGTCCACACCTGGCTCGACGCAGCCCAAGCCGACGTCCTCTTCGAAGCCACATCGCTCAACGTCCAAACCGGGCAGCCCGCCATCGATCACATCCGCGCCGCCCTCAACCACGGAGCTCACGCCATCACCGCCAATAAAGGACCAATCGTCCACGCCTACCGCGAACTCCGAGACCTCGCTGCCGCGGGGTGCCCCACTCTTTCGCGTTCTTTGCGAAAGGGTGGGAACAAGCGCTTTCTCTTCGAATCCACGGTAATGGACGGTATCCCGATTTTTTCTTTATTCGACCAACTTCCTGCAATCCACCTGCAAGGCTTTCACGGCATCGTGAACTCCACCACAAACGTAATCCTAAGCGAAATGGAGAATGGCCTGAGCTTTGACGAAGCGCTCAAGAAAGCGCAGTCCCTCGGCATCGCCGAAACCGAAGCCAGCCACGACATCGACGGCTGGGACGCCGCTGTAAAAACCGCCGCGCTCATCACAGTGCTGATGGATGCTCCGATCAAGCTGGAAGAAATTTCCCGCGAAGGAATCCGCGGTCTTAGCGCCGAAGCCGTCCGCGTCGCCAGAAAAGAAGGACATCCCTACAAGCTCGTGTGCCGCGCGAAGAAAATCGAGAAAAAAACAGAGCAGGGAACGACGGAAACCAAAATCATAGCCAGCGTCCGCCCCGAACAAATCCCGCAAGCCGATCCCATGGCGCGAATCACGGGCTCGTCGTCGTACATCTATTTCGAAACCGACATCTTCCCCGGCCTAGCTATCACCGAAGAAAATCCCGGCCTCTACGCCACCGCCTACGGCATGCTCGCCGATTTCATCAGAGCCGCTCGCGGCGATTCTTTCTAGATGGCGCCATCCCGAGCGTAGCCGTTCTAACCAGGCAGAGCGAGGGATCTCTCGCGTCTTCCGTGACCCTCGAGTCATAGCAGCAGCTGTGCGGACCCGAGTTTTGAAGGGCCACAGCTTCAGCCGTGCTGATAACCCCACTGTCAAGATTGGACCTTCGCACAACCGTGGAAGAGCGGCGCTTCAGCGCCGCGTGAGGAATCACACGAAGGAATCGGGCTTCAGCCCACATAATCATTCCCATGTGCCCCACCTGCGGAGCCTTTATCGAACCCGCCAACATCAACGACCCTGTCGAATATCGCGATCTGATCCGCAAGCTCATCGGCCTCGTCAATCAAGGCACGCTGAAAATGACAAAAGGCACCTGCCCGCTCGATCGCGTGCTCGAAGACCCATTCCCCGACGACGTCCTCTTCCACAACTTCTACTGCCTCGAGTGCCGACGGGCGTTCACCCTCCGCGCCGATACCTACCACGGCCACGTCAGTTGGATGCAGCCGTTTTGCTGAGGTGCGCGCTCGAAGAACACGACGAACCATAAACTAAGTTCCGAGAGTAATTCTCGGCACAGGCTCCGACTTGGAGTAAAGTACGCTTGTGAAGGCGGCTGTATCAGTCGTGCTCTTGTGGTTCACGCTATTTACCTGCGCGGCAGCGGGGCAGGATGAGCCTCGCCCAGAGACTTCAAAAACCAAGGTTACGTTTGCCAGTCTGGTCAATCCAATGTATCCGCCCTTTGCACGGCTGGCGGGAATCACAGGCGACGTTGTGGTGAAACTTGAAATCCGAAGCGATGGAAGCCTTCAATCTGCAGTCGTCGTGAGTGGTCATCCCATGCTCACCGACGCAGCACTGAAAAGCGCGCAATATTCCCGGTATGAATGCAGTGGATGCAAGGATGCGCTAACCACCCAGTCCCTGACTTATTCGTTTCGGTTAGCCGCCAGTCCGGGCTGGCCCTGCCCCGAAGCTGGCGGATTACGCGTTGCGCGAACCGAGAACCGCGTGACGGTAACGGCAGAACCGGCAATGGTTGACCCATACTTTTCGAACGTCAAAGTTCGTTCGCCGAGGTGCCTGTATCTATGGACGTGCGGCTCCCGTTGGGGCGGAGAAGATTATTACTTCTACCGGGTTCGTTCCGCGAAGTGCCTCGGCCTTTGGAACCGTGGCCACGCCCTCCGTGAACCTTTCGCCACCTGCAACAAACAGCACCGTAAAATCTTGTAATAACCATCGACGACCTGCGCAACCGCCTACTTGCCCCCCGTGGTAGAAATAAATAACGACCATGCCAACCATCGAAACCGCCGCTCCCACCCTCGACCTCACCCAAATCCGCGCCCAGTTCCCCTCCCTAGCCCAAACCGTCAACGGACATCCCGCTGTCTTCCTCGACGGCCCTGGCGGCACGCAAGTTCCGCAGGCCGTAATCGACGCCATCTCCAATTACCTGCGCTGCAACAACGCCAACACCGGCGGAGCCTACGCCACCAGCCGCAACACTGACGCCATGATCGCCGGCGCTCGCGCCGCCATGGCCGACTTCCTCAACTGCAGCGCCGACGAGATTGTTTTCGGCCCGAACATGACCACGCTGACATTCATGATTTCCCGCGCCATCGGCCGCGAGCTCGGCCCGCGCGACGAAATCCTGGTCACGCGCCTGGACCACGACGCCAACGTTTCTCCCTGGCTCGCCCTCGAAGAAAAGGGAGTGACCATCCGCTGGGCCGAAATTCATCAGGAAGACTGCACGCTCGACGTCGAAGACCTGGCCGCCAAGTTGAATTCAAAAACCAAAATCGTAGCTATCGGCTATGCGTCCAATGCCGTCGGCACGATCAATCCGATCAAAGAGATCGTCCGCCTCGCCCACTCTGTCGGAGCTCTCGCCTACGTCGATGCCGTTCACTACGCGCCGCACGGCCTCATCGACGTGAAAGATCTCGATTGCGATTTCCTCGTCTGCTCTACGTACAAATTCTTCGGCCCGCACATGGGCGTGCTCTTCGGCAAGCGCGACCATCTCACGCGCCTTCGCCCGTACAAGGTGCGCCCGCTCACGGAAGCCGTTCCATTTCGCTGGGAGTGGGGGACGCTCAACCACGAGTGCATCGCCGGCATCACCGCCTGCGTGGACTACATCGCCGACTTGGGCTGCAACCACGAAACAAGTGGGGACAGCCGCCTCGGCTGTCCGTCGAGCGAAGCGAGACCCTCTGCCACCAGCCCATCCGCCCGCCGCGCCGCCATCGTCGCCGCTTTCGAAGCCATTCATCGTCACGAACACGCACTCATGCAGCCTCTCATCAACGGGATCTCACAAATTCCCCAGCTCAAGATCTACGGCATCACCGATCCCTCAGCCTTCGCATGGCGCTGCCCGACGCTCGCCATCCGCGCCATCAACCAGACGAACGACACAACTCCGCTCGCCCTAGCCACCAAACTCGGCGAACTCGGCTTTTTCACCTGGGATGGAAACTATTACGCCCTGAATCTAACCGAACGCCTCAACGTGGAAAGTTCCGGCGGCTTTCTGCGCATCGGCCTCGCGCACTATAACACCGCGGAAGAAGTAGGTCGCCTGCTCGCCGCGCTGAGGGAAATTGCAGCCGGATCTCATTTGTAGAGACGTTGCTCGCAACGTCTGACCAACCAAGACGCCGACCGGCATGATCAAGAAAGCACGATGGGGAAGGCGCGATCGGGAAGGGCACGAGAGTTTCACTCGTGCCACATAAGCCACAAACAACGGAATTGCGCTTCAGCGCCTGAGGCCGATCGAGGCCACTTATCGGGGCTGAGTCTAAAAACACGACCAGCCTGAGACGCTAATCCCAAGCTGGCGGGAAACACAAAAGGCGCTCTTCATTGAACTGCGGCCGGGCGCCGCTCTACGGCCAGCGCTTTGCCGTCTCGTCCCACCCGGCAGCGCGCACCGGCTGCGCCGTTGGCACGATCGTTGTCGCCGGGATTCGCACCGGCGCTTGCGGTCCATTCACCGCCGTCGGCAACGCCGACTTGATCACGTCTGCGCTGATTTCTTTCTCGTCAGACAGCAGCGGAGCCACGAGCCGCAACGCTTCCACTTCTTTTTCCAGGCGGGTTAACTCCATTTCTTTCTGCCGCAAAACTTCATACACGTTCTTCATAAACAGGGCACCTGTAAGTCGAAATCGGTTCACCAGCTTTCATCGCACTTTAGCAGAGAAAACTGCATTGTCAAGCGATTAAGGCCTAACTCCTCATATTCCCGGGCGCCCGCCGCATTTCGTTTGGCCATGGACACGCGCCCTTTTTGCGGGTAGCTGCAGATCCCTTGTCCAGAGCGGCTTTTACCGGATATGCACAAAACGTGATTCGCTTCTCCTCGGTCGATCACTCTGCTTTGCCGACTTTTCCAATCGCCCAATTCAGCCTGCCACGCCGACCGGTGAACCGGCAGCGTCCTGCCTGCACCAAATCCTGGCACGCGGCTGTGAACCCGCTGCACTCGATTGAAAACAAACCAGATAAAATCTCTTAGTTTTGATTGACTCCAAAAACAAAAGGAGTAAAAACATAATCGTTCTTTGACAGTTTCTTAAGTTTTTCCGGTTGGTGCGGCGTCCGGGGCTCGAGCTAGGTCGCTTTCGCATTGCAAAATGACGAAAGAAGGCAAGTAAGGGTCTATAGCAAAGCGCTGGTCGAGACGAACGAGAAACCCAGTCGAAGGCAGGATAGAGTTCCGAGGCGCTGGGTAGGTTTTTCCGGTTGGCGGTAAGCCCGGAGCCCGAGCGAAGATCGCACGTGGACACCCCGCAAGGGAAGTTCCGTCGCAGGTCAAGCAAGGGTCTAACGCGAGCTACTGGCCGAGACGAATGGACCCAACACCACCTCGGAACTCTTAATTTTTGCCTGCTTTTTTCGTGTTATTTAGAATTGTGGGCTCTACCCTGTGTCCCCTGTGGTCTAACCCGTACTTTCCTCGTAGACTAATCCCGTAGAAAATCCCCGTGCCCCGTCCTGCTAAGCTCGATCACACTCGAAAGGCCTCGGAAAAATCCGGACGTCTCGTAATCCTCAGCGGCCCCTCCTGCGTAGGAAAAAGCCCACTCCACAAAGCGCTAGGAC
The DNA here is from genome assembly GCA_963766625.1 of uncultured Acidobacteriaceae bacterium. GTDB lineage: Bacteria > Acidobacteriota > Terriglobia > Terriglobales > Acidobacteriaceae > Sulfotelmatobacter. The sequence goes on from CAVYBF010000004.1 coordinate 242,911, forward strand.
GTTTTTATCCGGACCTCACTGAGCGCCTGCAGAAGCTCGTGCTCTTCAACAGCCGCTCGCCGCGGCCCGGCGAAATCGACGGCAAAGACTATCTCTTTCGTACGCGTGAACAGATCGAGAAACTCAGGTCCGACCAGCGCTATGTCGTCCTCGAAGTCCGCGCCGATCTCCAGGCGCTTGATATTCCCGAGCTCGAATCCCTGCTGCAACAAGGGGATGTTCTTTTCGAAGGCAATCCTTTTATCGGCCGTGTCTTGCAAACCCAACCGCAGCTCGCAAAAACTCCCAAACTCAGCATTTTCATTTCGCCGCTCTCAAAAGAAGAAATCGTTGATCTCCAGGCGCCGGAGAAAAACGTTTTGCTGCCAGATCTGCTCACGGACATCCAGCGGCGCAAGCTCCTGCGCCGGACCGCGCGCCAGAAGATGCATCTCTCGCTAAGAGATCTCGAAGATATTGAGAAACGTGCATCCAGCGCCTATCGCGAACTGCAGGAGGCCTGGCGTTTCGATCATGTGATCGCGAATCACGACGGCGAAGACAGTGACAACTGGGAAGCCTTTTATTATCCAATCGGCGACGCCCGCAAGACTCTGGAGGCCTTGGCCGCCCTGCTCAAAGGCTCAATTCCGCCGAACACCGAGAAGTGGGACGAGAAGCTACTGCAGGCTCCCTGAAAAAATTCGTTAACGATCGAAGCTCACAACTCGAAGCTCTCTAATCCACGTGCTCGCCCGTCTCAAAACTCTCTTCCGCCCTCGGTAGCACATCGCGCTCGCCCGCAACCCAGACATAAAGCGTTGGCAGCAGGAACACGCTCATCACGAGAGCCGCAATTAGCCCACCCACAATCACGATAGCGAACGGTCGCTGCGAATCCGATCCAATGGCATGTGACAAAGCCGCCGGCAAAAGTCCCAGAGTCGCCACCAGCATCGTCATCATAATCGGACGCAACCGCAGCACCGCGCCTTCCACCGCCGCATCTTCGATGGTAAAGCGCCGCGCTCGCAGTTGATTGATGTATTCCAGCATGATGACGCCGGTCTGCACCGACACGCCGAAGAGCGCCAGAAAACCTACCCCGGAAGAGACGCTGAAGTTCGTTCCCGTGAACCACAGTGCCAGCAACCCTCCAATCGGTGCAACCGCAACCGTGGCCATAATCAGCGACGCCCATTTGAATGACTTGAACATCGTATAAAGAATAATGAAGATGATAAGAATTGTGATCGGAAGCACAATCATCAGGCGCTGGTTCGCTCGCTTCTGGCTGGCGTACTCCCCCTCCCAGTCGATCGTGTATCCCACCGGCAACTTCACATTTTCATTCACCTTCTTGATCGCCTCTTCAACCGTGCTGCCCAGGTCGCGACCGCGGACACTGTACTTGATCGCCACATAACGCCGGTTGCCCTCCCGATATACCTCGGAAGCTCCATCCGTCTCGCTGATTTTGCATAATTGTGCAAGTGATACCCGCTCGCCGGAAGGCGAAAGTAGCCGAATATTTTCAATCGCGTCTTTGGTATCTCGGTATTGCGGCTGGTAGCGAAGTGTCAAATCATATCGTGCCTCGCCCTTCAACACCTGGGTAAGCGCCGACCCTCCCACGGCGGTCTGAATCGCATCCTGCACATCGGAAACATTGATCTGGTATCGGGCTGCTGCCTCGCGGTCCACCGCCACGTTCAAATTCGGCTGGCCCAGCACGCGAAACACCCCCAGATCCTCAACCCCGCGAATTCCTCGCATAATGCCGACCACTTCATCGCTCTTCGCTTCCAGAATCTTCAAATCGTCGCCGTAAATCTTCGTGGCCAATGCTCCTTTTACTCCGCTGACGGCTTCTTCCATGTTGTCTTCAATCGGCTGGGAAAATCCCCATACCACGCCAGGGATCCTGTCGAGCTCGCGTTGCATGGCCGCGATCAGTTCATCTTTGTTCTCGTGAAACACTGGCCGCCACTGCTCTTTCGGCTTGAGATCGACGAAGTATTCCGTGTTGAAGAAGCCAGTAGTATCCGTTCCATCGTCTGGACGCCCAACCTGGCTCGTGCATTGCGGCACCTCCGGAAATGAACAAAGAACAACCCGAGCCCGATTCGCCACTCGGACACCCTCATCCGGCCCGGTGCTGGGCGCAAGCGTCCCGCGCACCCATAGCGCGCCTTCATCCAGATGAGGCAAAAACTCCGAACCAATCGCGCCGCTGAAGGCCAGATACGCCGCCAGCGCCATCAGTACTCCAGACACGCTCACCGTGAAGGCGCGATGGCGAATGGCCCAACGCACCGCAGCCCGGTAGCGCTCGATCACAAATTGCATCAACGGGTTGTGCCATTCCTTCGCGCCTTTACGGAAGGCATAGCTGCAAAGCACCGGCGCAATCACGATCGAGAAAATCAGCGCACCCAGCAGCGCAAAGGCTACCGTCCAGGCCATTGGGTGAAATAACCGGCCTTCAACCCTCTGCAATGTGAAGATCGGTAAGTATGCCGTGATGATGATTGCAATGGCATAAAATACCGGCCTCTGCACTTCATGCGAAGCATCGCTGATCTGCTCGCTCGGAGTCTTACCCTCGCTATTCCGAATGCTCAGGTGGCGCACGATGTTTTCCACCATCACCACGGCGCCATCCACAACCATCCCGAAATCGAGCGCACCAAGCGAAAGCAAGTTGGCAGGAATGTGCCTCAGGTCCAGGCAAATCGAGGCAAACAGCAAGGAAAATGGAATCGTCGCCGCGACAATCAGCGCCCCGCGCACGTTCCCGAGAAACAGAAAAAGAATGATCGAAACCAGAATCATTCCCTCCGTCAGGTTGTGCAGTACGGTGTGGCTGGTAAAGTGAACCAGATCGCTGCGATCGATAAAAGGAACAATCTTCACGCCGGGCGGCAGAATATGATCGTTCAACTCCTCAACTTCCTTGTGAATGCCCTGCAGCGCCGTATCGGCGGTTGCGCCTTTGCGCAAGAGCACAATGCCTGAGACCACGTCGTCGTTGTCTACGATCTTTCTATCTTCGCGGTGTATCGCTCGGGCAAACTGACCTAGCCGTATCTTTGGCCCTTGTGAAACCCCCGCAATATCTTTGATCCGCAGCGGCGTGCCATTCTTGGTGTAGATGACGGTATCCGCAATATCCTGCGAGCGGTCGAGCAGCCCCACGGCGCGAACATTGATCTGCTGCAATCCCTCCTGAATGAAGCTGCCGCCGCCGTTGGCATTGTTGTTGGTGAGCTGCTGCTCTACTTGCCCCAGACTCAATCCATAAGCGATCAATTTATTTGGATCGAGCCGCACCTGATATTCCCGCGTCGGTCCGCCAAAGCTGGACACGTCAACAATGTCCGGCACTGATTTAAAACCTTTTTCCACCACCCAGTCTTCAATCGACTTCAACTCCATCGGGTCGTAGGCCGGGTTGGTGCTGTGCAGCGTGAAAAAATAAATCTGGCCGACTGGGCTCCAATCCGTTCCCATTTGCGGGGTCACCCCCGGCGGCAGAGTCACCTGGCTCAAGCGCTCGAGCACGCGTTCGCGGTTCCACGCATCCGAGGATTGGTCGTTGAAGATCAGCTTCAGGTCTGATAATCCAAATAGCGAAAACGATCGCAAGTGCACCACGTCCGGAATACCGTTCATCACAATTTCCAGCGGGATCGTCACCTGCTGTTCGATCTGCTCCGCGGAAATTCCCGGCCACTGCGTGATCACCTCGACATAGTTGTCGGCCACATCGGGATACGCCTCAATCGGAAGGTCGTGAAACGCGACAATGCCGCCGGCAAAAAGAATCAGTGCGAACGCCAGCACCAGCAGGCGATTGTTCAACGCGAAATCGACCACCCGGCGAATCATCTATTGCTCCACCGTGTTCTGCAGCACCAGCGCATTCGCTACCACTTGATCTCCCGGCTTAAGTCCGGAAACAACCTGTTGCATGTTGTTCGGCAGCATTTTTCCCGTCACCACTTCCTGACGCCTGAAATGCCCAGCGCCCAGCGGCGCGTACACCCAGTCGCGGTCATGCAAATGTAGAATTGCGGTCGCAGGAACCGCCGCAAACGTCTCCGCCTGCTTGCCGTAAAACGTCGCGGTAACGAACATCCCCACCTTCATCAATCCCGGGTTCTCGACTTCTATGCGGACCTTCGCCGTGCGAATATTGGGATCGAGCACCGGCAGAATGTTGTCGATGCGGCCTTTGAAAACCTTCTCGGGATACGCATTCAGCCGGATATCGGCGAACTCGCCCACATGCACCGCATCGAGATCGTTTTCGTAAACGTCGCAAATAATCCAGACGTAGGAAAGGTCGGAGATCGTAAACGGATTCGGCGATCCCAACCCCTGAACGCCCGATGCGTTCGTAATCTGCTGATCAGTAATTACGCCTGAGATCGGGGCCACTATGTCGACAATTCCCGACGGATGGTCTTTGTCGATTCCGAGAAGTCGCAATTGCTCCTTCGACGCATCCAGATCGGCCAGCGCATCTTTCTCCGCATCCTCGGCCTGCTCGACAGCACTCTTCGCGACCGCGCCTTTTTCGAACAGCGTCTGCTGCCGCTGCAATTGCAGCCGCGCCAGCAACTCGTCATTCGCGGCTTTGCGATAGATCTGGTACGCTCCCGAAACATCGTTGCTCTGCACTCGCAGTAGCAGCTGCCCTTTTTTTACTTCATCGCCCAGCCGCGCTTTTACTTCCACCACTCGTCCTGCAGCTAGTGAAATCACCGGCACGGCTCTCGCAATATCTGGCTGCACCACGCCGGTCACATCCAGCGCGGGCGCCGCTTTATAGTCCACTGCCTTCACCAGTGGAAACAGTTCCGGATGATCCACCTTGAAATCGTTCGCGTTTTGGTCCGGCACCACGGTCGCAGAGGGCGGAGCCTCTGCCTGCGGATTAGTCTTGCCTTCATTGCAGCCGGAAATAAAAAGCAAAAGCCCACATAGTGCCATTCCCACGAAACAGTGGGAACACAGCCACCCCAAACCCATGTCATTCCGGGTCGATCCGAAGGATCGGCGAGGAACCTGCTTTCCCCCCGCTCGTTCTCTGCGACTCCATCCATTCTTCATTGCAATACCTCTTTGCCCACCGCCTGATTCATCTGCGCCGCCCCCGTCAAATACGCTCCCACCAGGTTCACGTAATTCAACTGCACGGCGCGGTAATCGCTTTCCGCATTTAAAAAATCCAGCAGCGCCGCTCCGCCGTGCTGGTACGAAAACCAAACCGTATCTCGCACATGCGTCGCCTCCGTCAGATATTTCTGCTTGTAAGGGCGCAGCAGAGTGAGGTTGCTATTCAACATGGCGTAAGCCGTATCCACATCGCTGAACACTTGAGCCTGCGCCGCATCCCGCAACTTTTCGTTGCGCGCGATATCCAGCTTGGTGTGCAACTTGTTTCCCTGATTGCGATCGAAAATCCGCAGCGGAATGCTCACGTCCACTCCGAAATAGGCATCAATCGGAGGGTTCCGCCCTACGTCGAAGCCGAACGTCGGATCCGTCGACCCATTCGCCACCGCCAGTTTGTAGTTGAGCTGCGCCTCTTCCACGCCCTGCATCGCGGCCTTCAGATCGGGACGGTTATCCAGCGCAACTTGCCGGTAGAAATCCAGCGGATCAATCTGATCATTGAAATCGAACACCCCAACCACATCGAACTGATCCACCGGCGTGTGATCATCCATAAGCATCAGCATCTGAATCTTCTGCGTCCGCAAATTCACTTCCGCCGTCTGCACATCCGCTTCGTATTGCACGCGCTGCAACTCCAGCCGGTCATAATCAATCTGCGCAATATCGCCGGCATTGAACCGGTCTTTGCTGATCTGCAGCACGCGATCGTAATACTCAAGATTCTGTTTCGAAACCTCCAGCACCGCTTTCGCTTGCAGCGTTTGCACAAAGGCGCTGCGCAAATTGAATAGCAGCCCCCGCTCCAGATCGCTCTCCTGCGAAACCGCTATTGCCGTCGCCTGCTTCGCGGCATCGCTGCGCAACTCCCGCTTGTGCGCCCGCTCATGCAGATAGCTCACCGTTGCCGACGGTAACCAATAAGCAAACGGCCCGTGCGGCGGCCCACCCGGAAAGGGGTCGATCTGATCCGAAAGCAGCGCCAGATTCGGATTTGGCCGCAAATGCGCCGTGATCTCATCCGCCTGAAATTCGTTGATGTTCAACTTCCCCGCCAGCAGCGTAGGGTTGTTCAGCTCCAATCGGTCCTTCACTTCCTCCCAAGTCCACTCCTTGCGTCTCGATGGCGCTCCAGCCTGAGGCGAAGCCAGCGGCAACCCCTGTGGCGCCGATTGCGGCGAAGCCTGAGAAGGCGAAACCGGAGAATCTGATTGCCCACCGGTTTGCGACGCAGATCGCGGTTGCGGCTCCTGCGGAAGCGTTTGCGCGCGCATCAATCCCGTTCCCAGGCACAATGCGCCCAGCACGCAACAATTCCGCCAGATTTTTTCTTGCATCACCAACCCCATCGTGTCCGGATTGCACGCAATCCGGTCTGCTCGTAATTCCAATTCGCGATTTGTTGCTCCGATCGTTCTTCCCGAAAGAACCCCTAAACAGGAACAACTAGGGATGAACAGCGAGGCCCGCCGGAGGCGCGACATTCCTGCCGCAACTCGTCCGACAAAGGTTTGGAGTCTTACGCGAGGAGAGAAAAAGGAGGCGCACGGCCGGCAGATCGAGCGCAAGCCCGCCTGATAAGAGGTAAAACAAGATTCGGAACTTCGACCAGCGCAATTTCTGGAACCGGAAGCAGGTGCGCGCTCGCCACATACGCCGGTGGCGCCTGCAAACGATTCGTCCATGCGGATGCCTTATCGCCCGCCGCTTGCCGCATCGTCCGCTTGCTCGCCGATTCTTCCATCTCCGCCCGCATCACATGCAGATCGTCGGAAGCCGAGATCACCGGGAACAGCAGTACCAGCACGCATCCCAGCGCAAGCAGGCATTGCAGCGGGCTCACTCTGCGACCCGCCCGCGCACCCCTGTCCTGCCGCCATAACCAGTAGGCCGGCAGGGCCAGCAACACCCAGGCGAGATTGAGCAATAGCTCCATGCTTACTGATGCGCCCCGCAGAAAACAAAAAGGTAAAAAAGAATCCTCAGTCTTTCAGAAGTCTCAATTTCAAGTCAACATGACGACCGTAAGGGCTCGTCCGACTGTCCCATCCTTTGCGTTCTTCGCGACGCAATCCAGCGCCTTGGCCCTACGGTCCAACCGCCACATGCAGCGGCCCCGGCGTCTGCAATTGCTGGCGATAGAATGCTTTTCGCTTCACAATCGCGCCCTCCACGCTAACGTTCACCACATACTGCCCGTTCGGCAGCGTTTCGCCAAACGGCAGCGTCATCCCCATCGTTCCTTTGGTCAGCGGAAAGTGTTGATACCCAATTTCTGTGGCCCTCCCGTTCTCGGCGATCGCCTTCACGTCATAGGTTAAATCGATGTCGTCCACCGTCGTATTCGAAACTTCCACGCTGCCCTCGATCCGGTTTACGTTTACATGTGCAGGAATCTTCCACTCAACCGTAAGCGCGTCGATCACTTTGATCGCAAATCCGCGCTGCACCGCCTGCGCAGGCTGGTTGCCATCCTTCACCGCAACTATAAAATTAAATTCTCCCGTCTTTTCCGCCGCGCCTTGCAACATGCCGTCGTCACTCAGCGTGATCCCCGGCGGCAACTTGCCTTGCAGGACTCTCCAGTGCAGCTTGGGCACGTAGTTGCCCTGAGCGTAAAACTGCACGTGATACGGCCCTAGCGGATACGTCGTCGGCAACTCGGTAGGTTCAATCTTCAACCCGCCTTCGTTGTCCGTGTCCTCGGCGTCCTTCTCCTGACCTTTGTCCTGATCGCGCGCGGAGCCGGGTTGGGACTCGCCAACCTTCTTATCTGCCGCAGGCTCGGCATTGTTCGCCGGTAAATCTTTCTGCGCCGCTTGCTGCGCCCACCCGCCCACGCTCACCGCAAGCATCGCAAACAGCACCATCCAGCATCGAACTCTGCGGGCGAATTTTTTGGTTTGCAATTTGGTTGGCAATCTCACTCGCGGCCTATCCTTCATCCAAGCTATCACTGACTCACACATGGAATGTAAAGATCTGTATACCTTGCGCCGCGCGGATAAATTTTTCTCCTCTCCGCACTACTTATTTCTACATGTCGGGTTTAATGCAGATGAATCGTTGTGCTAACCTCGGAGCTAACGTGACCCGCTCCACAATTGATGTCTTCCAGGGGGAAAGTTATGTCGGTACGTAAGGGATTCGTCCTGCTCGTCGCGCTCTCTGCGCTCGCCTTCCTGATCGCGTGCGGTGGTAACGGCCCCGCGCCCGTAAATCCGACCCCACCGCCCACGGGAGGCTTTAGCAACGCCAACCTCAACGGAACTTACGTTTTCTCTATCTCTGGCACAGATGTAAACGGCGCGTCGCTCGCCATCGCCGGGACCTTGATCGCCAACGGCTCCGGCACCATCACCGGCGGCACCATCGACATTAACGACGCCGAGTTCACCTCCGGCTCCGCTCCCGGTTTGAAGCTCGGCAGCAGTTCCTACGACATCACCGTCGATGGCAGGGGTCAAACCAAGATTAATCTGCCAAACAATCCCTTTGGCGGCAACAGTCCGTTCACATTCGATTTCGTCCTCCAGGACAACTCTCACGGTTACATCAGCGAATTCGATCAAAACGGCACGGGCAGCGGCACCCTTGACCTGCAATCGTCCGGCACCCCCACCGGTGCCTATGCCTTCATTTTCTCTGGAGTTCCATTTGCAAATCCCAACAGCCTGCTTGCCACGGTAGGCAACTTCTCCGTCGCAGCCGGCGGAGGCATCACCGGTACTCTGGATGGCAACGAGGTCGGCAACCTTTACTCGAGCAGCCTGTCAGGCAAAGTCGTTCTTGGCCCATCCCCCACGCCGTCGACAACTTTCACAACCTCATCTTTCAGTACGCAGACCTTCGACGTGATCGCAATCGACTCCACCCATCTGAAGTTTATCGAGATGGATCAATTTGCGACCCTTTCCGGCGACGCATTCTCTGAGCCGAGCTCAACCGTGCCCACCGGTACCTTGTCCTTCACCGTGACGGGTGAGGGAAACGGAGTGCTGGTTACGGCCGGTGGCCTTTTAGTCACGGATGGCGCCGGCAACATCACAAGCGCCTCTAACGCCGACAGCAACAACTCGAACAACGGGCCCTCCGTCGCCCCGGTGGGATTCACCGGGACCTATGCAGCTACGCCCAGCGGATCGGCCAGGTATGTACTCGCTCTGACCGGCTTCACGCAGGGAACATCCTATGTCGCTTATCCCTCCACCGGCGGCCTGCTCTTGCTGGAAGCAGATTCCTCCGGGGTCATGGTTGGCGCCGCCTACGCTCAAACCCCCGGCGCAACCTTGGGAGTTCCGGACGGTTTCGCGCTAAATCTTTCCGGCGAAAACCTCGGACAGCAGACAGGACAGCCGGCGGAGATCGACGACATCGCCGAGTTCGCAACCGCCAGCGGCGGAAACGTGACTGGCATCATTGACGAGAACTCGGCCGTACAGACGGTCGTCAGCATCCCGCTCGACGGTCAGTACGCGACGCCGTCCGGCGGCCGCGGAGCGATCAGCGCATCGGCCAACAACGGCACCAACGGAACTCTGGAAGGTGTGCTTAACCTCACTTACTACCCCGTGGACAGCACAACTTTCCCCTTCATCGAAATGGACGCCGGCCAGGTTTCGACTGGAGTGTTCGTCCTGCAGAGTTCCTCGTCTTCCAACTCCGCCGTAGCGAAGTCGCACGCCATGTACGTGCCGCATCCGCTGTTTCATCCGCACTCCGCCAGGCAGAAGAAAAACTGAGCCAGTGCTCACCAACTCAGTGCTCACAAAAAACCGGCGCGGCTTTCAGCCGCGCTTTCTCTTTTTCGGTCCAGCTTTCCAAATTCCAATCGCCTCGTGACCTTAGTTACCTTTAAGAAGTGACCGCTCTTCCCGCACAATGAGCCTCAAACACTATTGGTTGGAGACCAAGTTTGCTCGAGTCAAAACTGTTCCAGCAACGCCTCGCGCGGGCATTCCTGTTCGTCATACTGAGCGCGTCGCTCGCCTCGGCCCGCGACCTGGCGCTAGTCTCCAATAAATCCAACGCTCTGGGCGCAATCACCGTCGGCGATCTGGTGAAGGTTTGCAAGGCGCAAAACAATCGCTGGCCCGATGGCAAGCCGGTCACCTTCGTCATGCGCTCGCCTTCCGCGCCGGAGATGAAACTGGTCCTGGAAAAACTCTATGGCATGTCCGAGAGCGAAGTCAGCGGCCTCATCGTCAGCTCCAATCACGGACGCGCCAACCACCCCGCAATCGTAATCGCCACTTCCGATGATGACCTGGTCAATAAAGTGGCCTCAATTCCCGGAGCTGTAGGCGTAGTCGATGTGTACTCCATCAACAGCAGCGTATCGGTAGTAAAAATCGGAGGCAAGCTCCCGTTGGAACCGGGATATTTACTCCACGGAAACTGAACGGCAAATCTGAATTGAGTAATTAGGAAATTTGGAAATTGAGAAATTGGTAATTTAAAAAACGCGCTGCCCCGGGATTTTCAATTACCCAATTACAAATTTCCCAATTACTAAATTGTGAATCCATGTCTTCTCCTGGCAAAAAACTCGCGAACGATAAGCCGGGCACGCCTGGCAAGCACATGCGCCGTTATCCGCGCTTTGCCCTCGACTCGCGTATCAGCGTTCGCATGTTCCATAACGGCGAATTTTCTGACTGTTGGGGACATTCCACCGAACTCGGCCAGGATGGTATCGGCGCCACGCTTACCGGCAAGCTCGAAACCGGAGAAATCGTCTCCCTGGAAATCCCCCTGCCTCTAAGCCCTTACCCCTTGAAAGTGCGCGCCATCGTGCGCTATACCGACGGCCTGCGCTGCGGCTTCGAATTCCTCACGCTGACCGTCACCCAGCGCGACACCATCCGTCGCGTCTGCGAAATGCTGGCCAATAAAACCTAGGGTCGAAGCTTCAGAGTTGCACGGTTCGGCTTTTTATCTGACGGCGTCATCCTGAGCGCAGCCGCCTTGCAGGCGGAGCGAAGGATCTCCCGTTTAACCGCTCTGTAGCGCCAGCCAACCCCGCCGCCCAGTAACGTCTACGTCCTGACCCGCTCTCGTATTGCAGTCTTTGAAACTCTGAAATCTTGAAATTTGTCTTGCTCCAATTACCTGAGTAACTTTCCGCTCAATCCCTGCACATTCTACGATGCAAGTGTCTGCGTTTCAGAGGGGGAGCTTCAGAAATGGGGGAACGTGTCACCCGCTCACGCTCGCGGGAACTCGCGCGTGTCAAGGGTTTGCGCACGGCGCTTGAGACTGGGGCGCCGCCAGCATTCATTCCACCCGAGAGTCCCAATCCCATCGCGCAGCCTTCCGAACTTTATTGGCGATGCCCCGAGCCTGATATAGACGATCCAAATTCTAAAACCGCGCACCAGCATAATCTCGAGATTCGCCGCCAGTATCTGGAACAGATTTTCCAAAGCTCGCCCGACCCAGTCATTGTCGTCGACAAATCATTTCACATCGAGTGCGTGAACCCTGCATTCGAAAGCATGTTTGGATTCACCGCCGCCGACACCCACAACCAGCCGATTGACGATTTGGTTTTTCCTCCAGATCGTGCGGCCGAGGCGCAATGGATCGCACAATGCCTCGAGCGCGGCGAGAACCTGACTCTCGAAACCCAGCGCCGCTGCAAAGACGGAACCCTGCTCGACGTTTCAGTCTCCTCCGCCCCGCTCATTATCGATGGCCAGGTAAAGGCTTTTTACGCGGTTTATCGCGATATCTCCGAACGCAAGCGCGCCGAAGCTCTCAGCTCTGCCCTTTACCGGATCGCTGAAAAATCCAGCTCCACCAAGGACCTGCAGCAGTTCTTCGCCGCCGTTCACGCCATCGTCGACGAACTCACTTTCGCCCGCAACTTCACCATCGCCATTCACGACCCCGAATCCGATTTGCTCAGCTTTCCCTACTTCGTCGACGAGCGGGAGTCCGCTCCCGTCCCCCGCAAACTTTCACACGGTCTCATCGAATACGTGCTGCACACCGGCGACTCGCTGCTCTGCACGCCCGAACTGGCTCGGCAATTGCAACGCAATGGTGAGATCGAATCTGGCGAAATATCTCCTCCGCAATGGCTCGGCATTCCCCTCAAGGTCAACCAGCACATTTTCGGCGTCCTGATCCTCAAAAGCTATTCCGAGACCTATCGCTTCGGCGAGCGCGACGAAGATGTCCTCACTCTGGTCTCTCAGCAATTAGCCGCCGCCATCGACCGCAAACGCAACGAGCAGGCTTTGCGCCGCTCCGAAGTTTCTTATCGTTCGCTGATTCAGACCGCCGTCTACGGAATCTACCGCTCCAGTCTCGACGGCCGCTTCCTGGACGTGAATCCCGCCCTGATTGGCATGCTAGGCTACGATTCCGCTCTCGAAGTCTTCGCCCTCGATCCGCAAAAAGACGTCTTCGCCGATCCCGCCGAATACACGCGCCTCATCGACGAATTCCGCCGCACCGGCCGCATCGATGGCGTGGAAGTCCGCTGGAAACGCAAAGACGGCGCACTCATCACCGCCCGCATCAGCGGCCGCGCTGTCGCCGCCGGAGACGAACCCGCCGACGTCGTCGAAGCCATCGCCGAAGACATCACCGAGCGCCGCGTCCTCGAAGATCAATTCCGCCAGGCCCAAAAAATGGAAGCCGTCGGCCGCCTCGCCGGCGGCATCGCCCACGACTTCAACAATCTTTTAATGGTGATCGGTGGCTACACTGAGGTTCTGCTCAACCAGCTCGCTGCCGGCCACCCCTTGCTTTCGAAAGCCGAAGCCATTCAGCAGGCCTCCGATCGCGCCACCACCCTCACTCGCCAGCTTCTCGCCTTCAGCCGCAAACAGCTTCTCGAACTGAAAGTCGTCGACGTCAACGCCATCGTTTCCGACATGGAACGTCTCCTGCGTCCTCTAATAGGTGAGGATATCGAGCTCACCACCCAGCTCTCGCCTTCCCTGGGATGCACCCGCGCTGATGCCGGCCAGCTCGAGCAAGTCATCATGAATCTCGTAGTCAATGCCAAAGACGCGCTACCCAGCGGCGGAAAAATTTCCATTCGCACTGCCAGCGTCACCCTCGATGACTCCGACCGTCCCGAACCTTCCTTTATCAAAAATGGTCCCTACGTCATGATCTCCGTCTCCGACAACGGCCAGGGTATGGACCGCGAAACTCAGGCCCGCATCTTCGAACCATTCTTCACCACCAAAGAAAAAGGCAAAGGCACCGGCCTCGGGCTCTCCACCGTCTACGGCATCGTCAAGCAAAGCGGCGGATACGTCTTCGTCCAAAGCGAATTCGGCCACGGCACTGCTTTCACCATTTATCTGCCGCGCGTCGACGAACCCTGCGACGCTCTAACCTCAACCACCGCATCTCCATCCTCCGTCGGCGGCTCCGAAAGCATTCTCCTGGTCGAAGACGAGGAATCCGTTCGCCAGCTGGTTCGCGAAACTCTGGAATCCCGCGGCTATCGCGTTCTCGAAGCCGCCAACGGCCATACCGCACTTGCCCTCGCTGCTGAGCGCAAAGATCCGCTGCACCTTGTTATCACCGACGTTGTGATGCCCGGCCTGAGCGGCCACGAACTCGCGCAACAATTGCTAGCTGTCCGTCCCGATCTCAAAGTTCTTTACCTTTCCGGTTACGCGCAAGATGCTTTTCCTCCCTCCGAATCCCACAAAGCCTTCCTGCAAAAGCCGTTCACTCTGCAAAGCCTCGCCCGCAAAGTCCGCGAAGTCCTCGGCCCCGCCGCAACTGCAGCGGCTTCGCTGTCCTCCTGAGCAAGCGTATTTTTCCGTTTTGAAGGGGCGCGGCTTCAGCCGCGCCGCCAAGACCGCAAGTCGGAATCGGGGCTTTAGCCCCCGAGGTGCAAAATTCCCCCCAACCGTACCCTAGCCTTCGACCAAGAAAACGCCCTGAATCCGTTTTTCCGCCTCGGTCATCAGTACAATAAGAATTCTGGAGGAAAAATCATGGCTCATGAACTACCGCCTCTGCCGTATGACTATGCGGCGCTCGAACCCACCATCGACAAGCAGACGATGACTCTGCACCACGACATGCACCACGGTGCCTACGTAAAAAATCTCAACGCAGCCCTCGAAAAACATCCTGAATTGTTCAAAAAATCAGCCGAAGAGCTACTTCGCGATCTCAACGCGATTCCTGACGACATCCGCGCCACCGTCCGCAACAACGGCGGCGGCCACGTCAACCACTCCATGTACTGGAAGATTATGAAGCCCAAAGGCGGCGGCGATCCCACCGGCCCAATCGTCCAGGTCATCAACAAAACATTTGGCAACTTCAAAGATTTTCAGGCTAAATTCAACGACGCCGGCGCCAAGCAATTCGGCTCCGGATGGGTCTGGCTGGCCGGCAAACCAGGCGGCGAAGTGCATATCATGACCACGCCCAATCAGGACAACCCAATCTCGCAGGGCCATTTCCCAATCTTCGGCAATGACGTCTGGGAGCACGCCTACTATCTGAAATACAACAACCGCCGTCCGGAATACTTGGCCGCCTGGTGGAACGTAGTGAATTGGGATGAAATCAATGCCCGCTACGACGCCTTCAAATCAGGGAAGTCGGTCGAAGAGCCGGCCATGGCACATCGCTAGGCCGGAAGCATATCGGCTCGTGTGGGGGCGGGCGACCACGCCCGCTCTGGCCCTGCCACTGAACTGGCTGCCCAATCAACCCGTGGCGCCTCTCCACGGGTAGGAATGACTTCTGCAGAAAAGCTCCACTGCTCCATAGTAAGTCGCTCAAGAATCAAAGCCCCGCATTCGCGGGGCTTGTTGATTCAACTTCGATTGCACAATCTTACGCCGCTACCTGTCCAACAAACTCCTCAGGATCAGCGTCGAAGTCCTGCTTGCAATTCTCCGAGCAGAAAGAATAATCCCTTCCGTCGAAGTGCGTTTTGAATTCCGATGTCCTCTCGTCCACATTCATGCCGCAAACTGGATCCTTCGTCATGATTCCTCCTGCAGAAAATTTCTTCCACGTGCTTCCCCTGCCTGCAATGACTCTTCCGTTCCCGCAGAAATCTCAACCAATTGAGTGCAAGTGCCTTCCTGCACGTCTTCTGGCGACGACGATTTACCTCGCATCATCCTGTATGAAAAATTTTCCGGTGGGATGAACCTTATACCCGCTGCGGGAAAAGAGCGTCAACTCCTCATGCAGCACCATGGAAAATGGTCGCGAAAGCCACCGCATATCTATGGGGCTTCAGTGCCTGGCCGTTCATAGTGGCCACTGATCACCGGCCACTGACCACTGCCTTTCTGCATTTCCTGTGTACTCTCTGTGGAGAATGCGCCGCTCCGTCGCTCTACATCTTCCGTCGCCGATTCCACGAACCCGAATTCTCGCCTCTGATGAAGGTTTAGAGCCACGTTCCTGAAGATTCCTGCACCTCTTCATTTACGTCAAATTCTGTAGTCGCCCTTTTCCTCAGTTGCACCAAAA
Source organism: uncultured Acidobacteriaceae bacterium (assembly GCA_963766625.1). Lineage (GTDB taxonomy): Bacteria > Acidobacteriota > Terriglobia > Terriglobales > Acidobacteriaceae > Sulfotelmatobacter. Next base: position 258,553 of record CAVYBF010000004.1, read on the forward strand.
ATACTGAATTGACCAGGCGCAGCTTCCCTCGTACATTCGGTTTCGCCCTCAGCAAAAAATTGTCGATGCGGCAATCGTGATCGGCACTCAACCCGGGACAATTTATAAAATAAAGACAAAAGCGATCGGCACTATGAATGCAGATTCCTGGATCACTTATCGCACTCGCTTCCTCGTCAAAGCCAAACAACTCACCTCCAGCTTCAGCTTCACCGATGCTCTCGGGCGTCGGCACTCCGGCCGCAAGGGCGACTACCTCGCCGAATTCTCGGATGGCATTCTCCGCATTCTCTCCCGGGAATTTTTCGAGGACGTTTACGTTCCCCTGCTCGCCGACCAATCTCAGCAACAGGCCAATCGAGCAATCTCAACAATCGCTCTACCTCACCCGCTGCCCTGGAAGAGCAGCGCTTCGGTGCCGCATTAAATAGCTTTCTGATCCTCAGCGGCTCTGGTATCGAGTCTTGATTCCTAGCCCTTAACCCGAGATTTTGATTCGTATCAGGGCACGACTTTAGTCGTGCCCTGCCAAAACTGCTTTGTTAACGCATCATGAATTTCAGTTGTGGAAAAACGGACCACCAACCCAGCATCAAGGCTGTCATTGTTGAGGATACAACCTATTGTGTTTCCCTCTTGACAGGTACAATAAGCGGGAGTAACTTGGCAATCCCATAGACCTCCTGTCTCGCGGGAACGAGACAGACGGAAGAGGGTAAGAAGGCAGGGGAAGGCTCTAAGCCAGAGCTGACTTGGGCACTTCCCGCAACCATAACCCGGAACCCGGATTCCATCTCCAAAAGAGGCCGGATTCCACAATCGAAGTAGCGGTGACCGTTCTCCGAAACCTCCCCCGGGTGAACGACAAGAGCAACAAGTGTTCGGCGCATCAGGAACTGATCACTGACCACTGAATCACTAATCACTGAAATTGGAGCCCCCAGGATGGAAGCTTTAACCCGTCTCGTCTCGGATTCGCTAGCCCGCCACGGCCTCGACCGCCCAGTCGACCCGCGCCGCCTGCAGTGGTCCCGCTGGTTTCGTTGCGATTCTCCCCATAGCCTGCTAGTCGTACCCAGCAAACCAGGCATTTTCGCAATCGCCGAAGAAATCATGGAACTCGGCCCGGGAACCGCCCGTGGCAAAGCCCATGTAGGGACAGCCGCCCTCGGCTGTCCGGCCGAGCGAAGCTCGGCTGCTCTGGCCATCGCCTCAGGCGTCGACCCAATTTCCGATGGTGACCCTGTCTGGGGTGGCGCAGCGCTTCAGCGCTCCAATCATCCTCTCGGGGCAGCTTCAGCCGCCGAAGTGATCTCCAAGCGCATGCTCGCCGTCATTCAGTTCTCCGAAGACGACAACATGGCCTATGTGCTGGACCGCATGTTTGCCCACATCAATCCCTTGCGCTCCCGGCTTCACTCGGGAAAATGCTTCGTTCGCTTTGTCGTTGTCGAGGACCAACATCAGCGCCGCAGCATTTGTACCGCTCTCAATCAGTGGATGCGCAACTCGGCCGAAAAAGCCAGCGGATTTCCCTCCGACTTCGCCTCCTCGTTGGAGGTTCCGGCTGTGACTGTGGGGCGGACACTCCTGTCCGCCACTGCCGACAGCGCCGGCAACGGCGCAATGGCAGAATTCCCCAAACCACAACAGATGGCAACTCCGAACCAGCAAGTAGACTCCGGAGCCGGCAAGAATCTTCACTGTCCGCAGCCATTTCCCTCCGGCTTCTAAGGGAGGGATCGCCGAGAGCGGCAGCAGCGCGGCCCTTTGGGCGGGCATAGCGCTCAAGCGCCGCTATTGTTTGGTTTTTGTTTCGTATCAGGGCATGGCTTTAGCCATGCCGAAGGGTCAACCGTTTTGAAAGGGCGCGGCTTTAGCCGCGCCGCTGCATCGCAAGATTGAAGCCGGGGCTTTGGCCCCCGAGGTTAGAAGTCTCGAGCACCGACGCAGGCAGCATCGAGGAGAGCGGCGCTTTAGCGCCGCGTTGGAAGCAAGAATGATTCGGGGCTTTAGCCCGGGGAACCACCCCCAAAAGGGGAGAAAAAAGCTCTTTACAGAACCCGGCTCATTGGGGAGGTTTCGATCAACGGCCGCAACAAAGCTGCACGCGTTTTCGTCATCTTGGGCAGTGTGGTGCTCATCGCTAGCGCTGCGCTTCATTGCGTCGCCGGTTACAGCAACGGTTTCCCGGCATTGGCCGCGTCGAATCTGGCTCCCCGCCTTCAAGCAGCCTTCCGGGTCGTTTTTCTCTCGCTCGGGTGGCACTGGTTCGTAACTGCGATTGTCGCGCTGCTGGCTGGCACCACAGAAACGAGATTGCGCAAGACGCTCGTTCTGTTCTGCGGTCTGGCCGTGCTGCTTGAAGCAGGAGTTGGCGCCAGCATGATGGGATTCTTTATGGGCAACGAAATAATCGGCGCAGGCGGATTGTTCCTTATTTGCGGCGGCCTGTTATTTGAAAAATCAGGAGTCCAAACATAAAAGGGGCGGGAACAGCGCTCAAGCGCCGCTATTGTTTGGTTTTTGTTCCGTATCAGGGCATGGCTTTAGCCATGCCGACGGGTCAACCGTTTTGAAAGGGCGCGGCTTTGGCCGCGCCGCTCAAAGAAACGTTCTTTAAAAGACACGCAACACCCCGAACAAATTACCGTTCGGAAAATGCCCTCAATTCCCGCCTCCGATTACTCCGGAGGACGCCGAATCGGGCTATGTTGAATAGAATCTAATAATTAATGGAGAACTCAATGCCGGAGCTCAAAACCAACCCTGCTGAAACCACCGCCGCATCCACGCCCGCAAAGAAGACCACCGGTCTTTCTTTCCGCCGTCTCTTCACCAAGCCCGGCGTTTCTCCATACGACGAGCTCGAATGGGAGCTCCGCACGGCTGCCATCACCGATGCTCAGGGCAACGTGATCTTCGAGCAGAAAAACGTCGAAGTCCCCAAAGACTGGTCGATGACCGCCACCAACATCGTTGCCAGCAAATATCTGCACGGCAAGCTGGGCACGCCCGAGCGCGAAACCGGAGTCCGCCAGCTCGTAACCCGCGTAGCCGAAACCATCTCCAACTGGGGCATGGCTCAGGGCTATTTTAAAACGCCTGAGGATGGCGCCACATTCCACGACGAACTCGCACACATTCTCCTGCGCCAGTATGCCGCCTTCAACTCGCCAGTCTGGTTCAACGTCGGCTGTGATCGCATCGAACCCAACTCCGACGGCCAGAACTGGCATTGGAATCCCCAAACCCAGCAAGTCGAGTTCGGCGTCACCGGCTACAAAAAGCCGCAATGCTCCGCCTGCTTCATCAACTCGGTAAAAGACTCACTCGACTCGATCCTGACCCTGGCCAAGACTGAAGGCATGTTGTTCAAGTGGGGATCGGGAACCGGGACGAATCTTTCTCCACTTCGCTCTTCCACCGAAACGCTTTCCGGTGGAGGCACCGCCAGCGGCCCGCTCAGCTTCATGAAAGGCTTCGATGCATTCGCCGGCGTAATCAAGTCGGGAGGCAAAACCCGCCGCGCCGCCAAGATGGTCATCCTCAACATCGACCATCCCGATATCGTCGACTTCATCGAATGCAAGCAGAAAGAAGAAGCCAAAGCCCACGCGCTTGTCGCCATGGGATACGACGGATCGCATCCCGACTCTGACGCCTACAGCTCCATCTTCTTCCAAAACGCCAACAATTCCGTCCGCGTAACCGACGACTTCATGTATGCCGTAATCCGCGACACCGATTTCTCGACGAAATCGATCGGCGACGGCAGCGTAATGAAGACCTACAAAGCCAAAGATCTTCTAAAGAAAATCTCTGAAGCCACCTGGCACTGCGGCGATCCCGGCATGCAATACGACACCACGGTCAACCGCTGGCACACCTCGAAGAATACGGCCAGAATTAACGCCAGCAACCCGTGCAGCGAATACATGTTCCTCGACGACTCAGCCTGCAACCTGGCCAGTCTGAATCTTTTGAAGTTCGCACCCAACGGCACCTTCGACGTCGAAGCCTACCGCCACGCGGTCGATGTCCTGATCACCGCCCAGGAAATCCTCGTCGACAACGCCGGATATCCCACCGAGATGATCATGCGAAATTCGCACGACTATCGCCCCCTGGGTCTCGGCTACGCGAATCTCGGCGCGTTGCTGATGGCCGCCGGCCTACCCTACGACTCCGACGCCGGCCGCGACTACGCCGCGTGCGTAACCGCAATCATGTGCGGCGAAGCCTATCTGCAATCCAGCCGTATAGCCGAACGTTGCGCCCCACTAGCGCCAGCAACAGAACCGACAAAGAAGAATCTAACCGAAACCAATCTAGGAGCCGGTATAGGCAATGCCCCTGTAGGGACAGCCGCCTCGGCTGGCCAGCGAAGCCTGAGCGAAGCCCAGGGAAGCGTCCCCGGCACCATGCCCGGCGGAGCCTGTCCCGGCTGGTACATCAACCGCGAACCATTCCTGGACGTAATCCGCATGCACCGTGCGTCAGTCAACAACATAAACAAGAGCAACATCCCGCCCAGCCTCTACGAAGCGAGCAAAGCGAGCTGGGACGAAGCCCTGGCCCACGGCGAAAAGTTTGGCTATCGCAACAGCCAGGTAACAGTCCTGGCTCCCACCGGCACAATAGGCTTCATGATGGACTGCGACACTACTGGAGTGGAGCCGGATTTGGCGCTGGTGAAGTACAAGAAGCTGGTCGGCGGAGGCATGATCAAGATCGTCAACCAGACGGTGCCGGCGGCATTGTTCAAGCTCGGGTATACGCATGAGCAGACGGATGCGATTGTCAGTTATATCGATGCGACGGGGACGATTGAAGGCGCGCCGAACGTAAAAGACGAGCATCTTGCGGTTTTCGATTGCTCGTTCAAGCCAGCTAAGGGCACGCGGTCGATCGCTTACATGGGTCATCTGCGGATGATGGCAGCGGCGCAGCCGTTTATCTCGGGAGCGATCTCAAAGACGGTCAATCTGCCGGAGAATGCTTCGGTTGAAGACATCATGGATGCTTATCTTCAGGCTTGGAAGCTGGGGCTGAAAGCTGTGGCGATTTATCGCGATGGATGCAAGAAGGCTCAGCCTTTGTCGGCTGCGGGGACGAAGACGGCGTCGACTGGAAACCAGGAAAGCGGACGGACAGGAGTGTCCGTCCCACATGAAGAAGAAAATCTCAATGCTCCGCCGCGAGCGGTGCGGCACAAGCTGCAGGAAGAGCGGCACTCGCTTACGCACAAGTTCAACATTGGCGGACATGAAGGCTACATCACGGTGGGCCTCTATCCTGACGGCCAGCCGGGCGAACTGTTCATCACCATGGCCAAAGAAGGATCGACGGTCAGCGGGCTGATGGATAGCTTTGCTCTGGCCACGTCGATCGCGCTGCAGCATGGCGTGCCGCTGAAGCTGCTCTGCGAAAAGTTCGCGCACACGCGCTTTGAGCCGAGCGGCTGGACGAGCAATCCTGAAATCGGCTTTGCCAAGTCGATCATGGACTACATCTTCCGCTGGCTGCAGTTGCGCTTTCTGACCGGCCAGCAGCAGATGCTGTTTCCCAAGTTGCCGGTGGGCGGGGGCCAGTTGCCGGAAGTCAGCGATCTGAATGGATCGGCCGAGCCCAAACCTGAAGGCCGAGGACCGATGGCTGGAGGTTCAATCCACGCGGCCGATGCGCTCGCCGGCATCATCGACCTGGGCGACGCTCCGACGTGCAGCTTCTGCGGCAGCATCATGACGCGCAACGGGAGTTGCTATCGCTGCAGCAGTTGCGGGAGCACGAGCGGGTGTAGCTAAAGCAGACTATCCCGTTAGGATTTATGCTAGACAGAACTGAGATGGAAGAGTAAAAGTAGACCCGACTGTGAGGGGGCCACGGCGACAGCCGTGGCCTCTTTTGCTGTGCTCACGGTAAACAGAAATGCGACATCGAGCTGGCACTTTCTCTTGACTATGGCCTCTGCAATAATCGGCGGCAGACTTGCAACGTACCGGGGGGCGGTTTTGCGCCCGGCGCGGCAGCGGGGGGTATATTCATGATGATGCCGAAGGCTGGTCCGCGGAGTTCAGAAGAGGCGATTTCTGTAATAGTTCCTCAAAATCCGTTTATCGATGCCCGATTGCAGGGAATCCGACCATGCCTAGCCGCCCTCGACGTCGCAAAGTTGATGGAATGGTGGCCCGGAAAAGCGCATGCTCCACACCGGAACGCCAATAAGGTCCGGACGATTCAGCGGTCTCTCGATTGGAAACGGGTTGCCCAGATAGCCGCCTACCTACTTCAGAGTGAGATTGTCGACGCGCCGGAGAAGCTGGCCCGGCATTTCGATGAATTCTACGGGGCTAAGACGGGCGAGCCAGGAAGAGAGTGGCCTCCGAGACTACCTAGGGTGGCCAGGTTTCAAAGAAGCGGCTATCCAACATTTTCAAACGTTCTTCTACACGTTAACGGGGCCAAACTCTCGAAAGGTGTGGAGGAGGGCGTCGGTAAGCTTGAATTTGATACCAATAGTTCAGCGCTCAACTTTTCCGTCATTGACGGCCAGCATCGGATTAATGGCGCTTATTTCGCGGTTTGTTTGCTTCGAGAGGACGATCCAAGTGCAACTTGGGAAATACCTTCGGAGATTTTCATCGATCTCGATGCGCCTGGGCAGCCTCCCAGGCGTCAGGCGCAAATCTTCATTGACGTGAACTTCTATCAAAAGAAGGTCGACCGCTCGCTGGTGGCTGACCTGTTCCCAACAGCGCGTGGTGATCGGGGGCCTCTAGATGATAAAGAGCGCGCCCAAGATCTAGGACGCAAACTGATGTTGGAGACTGGCCCGCTCGTCGGAATGATACAGATCCCCGGAATTCGGTTTGGGCTGAAGGACGTAGTTACCCTGTCGACTCTCAATTCTTCTATCGAGGATATATTGCCAGATCTCTATAAGGCTGGACTAGAGGGCCTTGACGCCCAAGCCGACTTCTTGGCGCAGTGCCTAGATGCGTGGTTGAACGCGACCGGACGTAAGGAGGACGTTATGGAATCTGACTCGTTGGATCCGGAGAACGTCGCCTACCAAGGGCGTGCAATCGTCTCGTTTCTCACGCTAGTGCCGGCCTGCATCTTGGAATTGAAGAAGAGCAGGGTGCCCATGGTCTCTGATCGCTCAAAGGCGTTCCTGGAGACTTGGCTTCGAGGCATTATGAAGCGAGCGAAATTGCTAAAGAACGGGCGATTCCTGGCGAAAGGGGATTTTAAGCACAAGGGTTACTTGGGCAGCGGCGGATTGGCTAAGTTCCGGGACTCACTTTGGGCTGCAGTTACCGTCGAGTTGCTCCCTAGGAGCTCCGAAAGACTGGCGATTCTTGCCTCTCAGAGCAGGGACGAGGTGCGAGAGCAGTTGGGACGCCGATGAAGATCGAGATGCCCTTGCAGGCGCATGTCGCGGAAGCGTTTGCACCCCTAAATCAGGATGCCGCCGCGCACGCCTTTCCGGCACCCGGATCGCTTTCCGCCGCATTAGACAAAGCTAGCCCGCCAGGGTTAGTGGGTGACGTCGCCCCGGGAAAAACTCCAGTGATCGCGAGGATGTTCACGACTGCGGCGGTCGATGTGTGGATGCGGGGAGTTCATAGTTTCTTGATCTCGGCTTCTCTGACGAACGTCAGCCCGATTTGGGCGTCGGCGTCGGGATACTATTCTAGCCATTATTCTGTTCGCGCCATTGCTCACCTCCTCGGTTTCTTTCAACTCTTCACTAAGAAGAAGATTGTGCGGCTCGAATTCCAATCCGGGCGCTTTGTGTGCAGTTTCGGAGCGAAGACAACTCATGATCGGGAGCACCGATTCTATTGGAAGGTTGTTAAGGCGAGCCCTTTGTTTGCAGGAGATCCATTTTTCACGGTCAACCCTGCAATGGACGAATCGGATGTTGGGCATCGAGATCGGGCCAACTACGCCGACCATCTCTCGGGGTTTCCGATGTTTAGGCCGCTCAATGCCGCGGATGTAAGAGCCAGGATCGAGAGAATCTCGGAAATTGAGTTTCAGGCGCCCCCGATTCCGCGTGTCAGCCTTTATCCCGATCTTGAGTCGGTGCAAATTGTCGCGTACCACCGTCTCGTGCGATTTCGCAATCTGGTTGACACGGTTGTAGGTACTGAAAATCGCTTCTGGAAGGTCCAGCGCAACCCTCCTTGGGCAAGAGATTTCATGGATTTCCAACTCACGGAAGAGGCGACTCTGAGCTCGGAGTTCACGGTCTGATGAAGTACATGGGCTCAAAGCTGAGCATGTTGCAAAATGGCCTCGGGACTTTAATCCGGTCTCGGGCTAGGTCGGCAGAGCGAGTGGTCGACCTATTCTCTGGGTCGGCCGCGGTGTCTTGGTTTGTAGCCGAAAATACCCAAACGCGCGTGCTCTCGAATGATTTGCAGGAGTTCGCCTCGGTCTTGGCTCGAGCCGTTATCGGACGAACCGCACCCCTCGATCCGGCACAGCTGGGGACTCAGTGGTTTGTGGGCGCAAATGCGCAGCTCTGGGGCTCTCGTGTGTGGTACGAGGCGAAAGCTCTAGAGCGCAGCAAGGGCCCGACAAAAGAGCTCGTGGCGACTTCTCGAAAGTTTTGCGAGGGCCGGTCCGACGTGGGAGTGATTTGGGGAGCTTATGGGGGGCATTACTTCAGTCCTTCGCAGGCGCTCGCGATCGATGCCCTGCGTGGGAATCTTCCCGCATCGGAGCCGGCAAGGTCTGTTTGTTTGGCCGCCGTAATTATCGCAGCGAGCAAATGCGCTGCCGCACCCGGCCACACAGCGCAACCTTTGAGCCCCGATGCGCCATCTGGACAAAAATCTATACGTGACGCATGGAAGCACGACCCTGCATCAGTGGCGCTGCGCGTTCTACATGAACTTTGCGCCCGCTTCTCCAAGGTTGCTGGCGAGGTTACTACCCAAGATGCGGTAAGCCTCGCGAAGAATCTCAGTCCGGGAGATTTGGCAATCGTGGATCCACCATATTCTGACGTTCAGTACAGTCGCTTCTACCATGTGCTAGAGACCATCGCGAAAGGTTCCTGTGGTGACGTGAACGGACGAGGCCGCTATCCGGCGGTTGAATTCCGGCCGCAATCCAGATTTAGTAAGCGCAGCGAGTCGGAGCACGCCATGCGCGATCTGTTAGGGTCTCTTTCAGAGGCGGGAGCAAGCGTAATCGTTACTTTTCCGCGAGAGGAGTGTAGTAACGGCTTGTCCGGGGACGCGATTGCATTAATGGCGCAGGAAAATTTTTGCGTCTGTTCGCAATTGGTCGCCGGCAGGTTCAGCACGTTGGGTGGGGACAACACAACTCGGAAGGCAAGAGTGAATTCCGAGGAACTGATTCTTTCGCTCCGGCCTAAGCGCCGGAGGCGAGGCACTGGAGCGGCCTGACCCCCTGCGGGGCCCGTTTCGATTTCTTGGCGACTTGCGGCGGGGCTGAAGCCGCGCCCTTTCAAATCGAAATCGGTAATCGCAGCGCTCGAGGTCGCCCCTTCCACGGGGCTGCATGCATCAGATTTGCGGCGCGCCTGAGGTCGGGCCCTTTCCCGTCGTGCCGTTGCAAATTCCTAGAGCGACGCGTCCGTGGGATCCCAGGTCTCGCAAAATAAGCGAGACCCTTCGGCTCCGCTCAGGGCAGGCTATGGGCACCCGTTTCCGTGGTATCTAACAGCAGGTTCCTCACCGGGCTTTCAGCCCGATTCGGAATGACAAGGGTTTTGGTGGGCTTGCGGCGCGGCTGAAGCCGCGCCCTTTCAAATCTTGCGACACGTCGTGGTCTCCGCAGAAAAAACTCATGATCTCCACAGAAAAAGTTGGGTGGTTGTGACGTATGGGCTTTCGATGCACAGCCGAGGATCGGGACACTGGGAGTCTGTCTCAAAAACGGTTTTTGGGCGAGCGGTTGTGATTAGGGATGCGAGCCTGACGCGCTGGTATTGCGTCGCAAAAAGCGCGACGCCTGGCGCGGCTCGACCAGGTCCCTCGCTGCGCAAAAGACGCTTGCTCGGGATGACATTGCATGAGGAGAAGTATGGATTGGATGGCGGACCGGTTGGCTGGCGGGAAGTTGAAGGGATGCAAGGAGCGAGGCGAGTGGGCGGAGATGTATTTTCTGATGCAGGCAGCGGGGAGGGGGATGAAGGTGGTGCGTCCGTATGGGCAGACGGGAGTGTATGACGTCGGAGTGGACGCGCGTGGAATGCTGCAGCGGGTGCAGGTGAAGTCGACGATTTATCGGCGGAGGAATGGAGAGTACAGCCTGAACATTATGGGTCCGGGACGGAAGATGTATGCGGCGGGGACGGTGGACTTTTTTGCGGTGCTGCTGATCCCGGTGGATTTCTGGTACATCATCCCGTATGAAGTGATTGGAAGCAGTAATTGCAGCCTGCACTTCACTCCGGGGGCGAGGCGGCAGAAATATGGAGAGTATCGAGAGGCGTGGGATTTGCTGCGGCGGACGGGGCTGACGATTCAGGCGTGTGTGGACGAGGATGACGGGCGTTGGTCGGAGCTTTCGCCGGAGAGTGCGGTTACGGTGATGGTGGTGTGAGTTGGAACGTTGGTGACGGGAAGCAGCGCTGAAGGGCCGCTCTTCCACGGTGGTTCCAGCGCCTGATTCAGCTGGCGGCACGCCTGAAGGCTTGCCCTGATACGAATCTCAACGACCATCCAATCGCAGAGCCGGAAAGCGCTGCGCCGCCCAAAATCTGTGCTAGCGAAAAGCGTTCCATCTGACGACAACGCATCCCTCTCACTGCGAAGCGGCTAGTCAATGAACATGCAGTCTCCGTAGGAGTAGAAGCGGTAGCGGGCGGCGACGGCGTGTTGGTAGGCGCGCAAAACGTTTTCGCGGCCGGCGAAGGCGCTGACTAACATCAGCAAGGTGGATTGGGGGAGATGGAAGTTGGTGAGCATGGCGCCGACTATTTTGAATTCGAATCCGGGATACATGAAGAGATCGGCCGTGCCTTCGGCGACGCGGATTGGGGATTCGCTCATTGCCCCTTCTTTGGTTGACCCTGCTTCGATAGAGCCTGCTCCAACTGAACTTCGTTGATTTGATCCCTGCTCAATTTGCCCTGCTCCAACTCGGATAGCATGTTCGAGGGTTCGCACGGTGGTGGTTCCGATGGCGACGATTCGCCTTGAATTCCGCAAAGCTTGATTGATGGTGTGGGCTGCGACGGGCGAAATGGAGTAGGCCTCCGAATGAATTTTGTGGTCTTCGACGCGCTCGACGTGAATGGGCTGAAATGTGCCGAGGCCGACGTGAAGGGTGATATCGACGGTGTGCATTCCGCGTTGGCGGATGCGGTCGAGAATTTGCGGAGTGAAGTGGAGACCAGCGGTGGGCGCGGCGACTGATCCACGAGCCTGGGCGTAGATGGTCTGGTAGCGCTGGCGGTCGGAGGCGGAATCGGGGCGCGCGATGTAGGGTGGGAGCGGGACGTGGCCGACGCGGTCGAGCACGTCGTAAAAATTGGCGGGCTGAAAATTGTCGACCGGGCGAAAGCGGATTTGGCGCTCGCCGAATTTTCCGCGGGCGATGACTTCGGCTCGTAGTTCGTCATCCTCGCCGAAGAGCAAGCGCTCGCCGACGCCGATTTTGCGGCCGGGACGAACCAGGCATTGCCAATCGTTGGGCTCATTTGAAAGCTGGCGGGTGAGCAGGACCTCGACGCGTCCGTGGAGAAAGTCGCGGGCTGCGGGGTTGCGGCGGCTGATGGGCTGGGCGCGCAGCCCGGCGCGGCGGCCGTAAAGGCGGGCGGGGAAAACGCGAGTGTTGTTGAAAACGATAACATCGTCGGGGCGGAGGAGATCGGGGAGATCGCGGAAGTGGCGGTCGTAATATTCGCCCGTTTTGCGCCGCAAGTGCAGCATGCGGGAACTGTCGCGGGCGGGAAGTGGCTCCTGGGCGATGAGTTCTTCCGGCAGGTAAAAGTTGAAATCGGAGACTAACACGGTCTCAGGTTACAGGAAGCAAGGGAGCGGTGAGAATTGGCGGTCGATCCAGGTCTTGCTTTACGGATTTTTGTAACTGGCAAATTTAATTGGCTCTTCGAAGGGGCGTGGTTTACTATGCGAAGCGGCAGTCTGCGCCGCTTTTGCCACTCCTCGGAGAGAATTTCATGGCTACGGAACGCAAATCCAGGGAAGAAATTGTTCGGTACGGGCGCATGCTGCACAGCCGGGGCTTCGTGGCCGCGATGGATGGCAATCTTTCGGTGCGGCTGGACCGGCGGCGGATCTTGGTGACTCCCACGTGCGTGAGCAAAGGCGCGATGCGGGCGAGCGACCTGGTGATCGTGGGGATGGATGGGAAGCGGATTGCCGGACGGCGGAACGTGACCAGCGAAATGGCGATGCATTTGCTGATTTATGAAATGCGTCCAGATGTGCAGGCGATTGTGCATGCGCATCCGCCGACGGCAACGGGATTCGCGGCGGCGGGAATGGCGCTGACTGAGCCTCTGGTCTGCGAGATGGTGGTGGGGTTGGGATCGATTCCGCTGGCCCGTTATGGCACGCCTGGAACTGACGAACTGGCGAAAACGCTGGAGCCGTATGTGGCTCACCACGACGCTATTTTGATGTCGAATCACGGCGTGGTGGCTTATGGCGACACGCTCGAGCATGCGCACATGAAGATGGAGATTGTGGAACACTTTGCGCAAATTGCGCTGGTCACCCATCTGCTGGGCAAACAGCAGCCGTTGAGCGGAGGCGAGGTTGAAAAGCTCATGCTGGTGCGAACGAAATACTTTGCCGGGAAGACGGCCTCGCCGGAGGTGATGGCGAGGCATCCTGAGAAGGTAAGCTGAACAGGATGTCGCAACAACGATCCTCCTCCTGCTGACTCATTCACCTCCAAGGCGGAAGCGAAATCCGGCGCGGAAGTTTACTGGGAGCGCGGGGTAGCCCACCACCTCGTTGTAGCGTCGGTCGAGAGCGTTCTCGATATTGGCGTAGGCCGTAATGCGGGAATTAATGTCGTACCATCCGCCGATGTCGGCGCGGACGTATCCGGCGGCGTGGTTGATGTTGAAGCCTAGAAAATCGTCGTCTGGACGGCGGCCTACGAAGCTGCCACTTAAGTTCGCTCCCCAGCGATTTCCGGAATACGACAACAGCGTGGTTGCTGAATGCTTAGGACGGCGCAGCAAGGGTTGGCCGGGATTGTATTGGGGGTCGATGGGAGCGGGATTGTTGAGAATCTCAGTTGAGGTGTAGGTGTAGGCAGCGTCGAGCAATAGCCTGCTGCGGAGTTTGCCTTGCAGTTCGGCCTCGGCTCCCTGGGCAAATGCCTGGTTTACGTTGACGTATTCGCCGACGAAGGTTGTGGGATTAATGGTGACGTAATTGATCTGATCGTGAAATAGATTGTTGAAGTAGGTTGCGTTGAAGACGTATTTTCCCGCGTAGAAATTCTGCTGGATGCCTGCTTCGAAGGCGCGAACGCGCTCCGGCAAGAGGCCGGGATTCGGAATGGTGTACGGCGGTCCGGCGAAGGTTTCTTCCAGTCTCGGCTCCTTAAATCCAGTCGCATAGGAGAAACGAAGGCGCGTTCCGGAGAATTTTTCTCCGCCGCGCAATGCCAGCAACGTTAACGCGATGCGGGGCACGCCCGTGTTACCAAATACACTGCTGTGGACGAAACGTCCTCCGGCAATCACCGAGAGCCTGCCTACGACGAGTTGCTGCTGCAGGTAGGCATCCTGATTCAGGCGCTGGCCGTGGGTTTGCGGTGCGTAGGCGATATCGCCGACATATCCGTTTTCGTTTTCGATGCGATAACCGAAAGTGGTTTCAGCCCAGGGACGCTCGGAATAATTTCCCTGATATTCGGCTCCGCCGCGGTTGATGTGATCAACTTCATGATCCGGAACGTCGAACTGGGCCCATTGGCCGGGCAGGTACTGATAAACGCGGTTGGGGTCTCCGTTCAGGTTCAGATCGGTATAGCGATAAAGATAATCGAAGCCTGAAATGTGGTGCTGCCAACCCGAGGGCTGAGCCATGGCGAGTTCGACGCTGCCGAGCAGGCTGTTGAGTTGTGACCATTCGCTGGGATCGGGCTGCAGAGGCCCGGTTACGCCATTCACATTGACCGGCGGATCGTAGCCATTGAAGCTCCACTCGCCGGGGACGCCAATGTGGCTATTGGAGTGGCGCACGTGCACGCGCAATGAGGTTTGCTGGTTCAGCGCGGCACCCAGGTTCGCCCCTTGCAGCGAATCGGAATACGAGTCGTTGATGCCGGAGCCGTTGGTGTTGAATTGATCGCCGAACAGGTTGTAGTCGAAGAAGCCGCGGGCTCCGGCTAATGATGCGTAGCCATTGGCTGTAGCGAAATTTCCGCCATCGCTGCCGAAGCGAAGTTCGGGAGCAGGCGTGCTGCCGGTGCGCGTCCAAAGTTGAACCACGCTGGTCATTGCGTCGGAGCCGTAGAGCGTGCTCTGCGCGCCACGTAAGAACTCCACCCGATTGGCTTGGGTGAGAGGAAGCGTTCCGAAGTCGAAGGTGCCGCCAGGTTCGTTGATAGTTACTCCATCGACGATGACTTTGTTGTAGTTCGACTCGCCACCGCGGACAAAGAGAGAAGACAAGCCACCACGCTGTCCCGCGGTGTTGATTACGGCGCCAGGCAAAAAGCGAAGGGCGTCATTGGCCGCGACGGGGTGCATGGTTTCAAGTTGAGAGTTCTCGAGAGTGGAAACGCTCGCGCCGGTCTCTTCGGCTAGCTCGGGAGTTCTCGTGGCGGTTACAACGATCGTTTCGGAATTGGCAGCAAGGTGCAGATGGATTGTGACGAGGTTTCCGACTGTGCGGGATTGAGTGGATTCATCGGCCTCGAATACTTGCGGCGCGAAACCCGCAGCTAGCACTTGAACTCTATAACTGCCCGGAGACAACTCGCCGAAATCAGCGATTCCTTCTGCAGAGGTGGTTGCGATCTTCAGGGGGGTACTGCTTCCGGTGGAGAATACAGAAACTTTGGCCCCGGAAACGGCGGCGGATTGAGGATCAACAACTTTTATTTTGAGGTTAGCAGCGGAGGCTGCCGCAACAGAAACTAACAGCAAAAACCAGGCGCGGAGTGCGCGCATAACCATCCTCCTTTTCACGCGAAAGGGGTTGCGGTGGACGGCGTAC
This sequence comes from uncultured Acidobacteriaceae bacterium, assembly GCA_963766625.1. GTDB lineage: Bacteria > Acidobacteriota > Terriglobia > Terriglobales > Acidobacteriaceae > Sulfotelmatobacter. Next base: position 273,747 of record CAVYBF010000004.1, read on the forward strand.
GCCGGTCTCCTGGCTTTGCGAGTGAGGATGAGCTGCGAGCAATTAGCAATTGGCGGTTAGCAATTAGTAATAGCTAAAGGCCAATGATAACCAGCATCCGATTTCTGCGGCGGCCTTCCCGGGATTGCTCCCAGTGGCCGACTGCGGTTTCCTCGCTTACAGTTGCGCGGCAGCGCGGGAATTGCACCCGCTTCCCTGTCTTCGCCGCGAGGCAAAGACGCGCAAACCGAAGGACAATTCAAAGAGCAAAAAACTGTGGTGGGAGAAATCTAACGGGCTGGGGGATGGAAGTCAAACGGCGGGTTGCCGACCGACGATTATTTGCAGCCAACCAGTAAAATAAGGCAGTGAAGAAGTTCTGGGACAATTCGAACGGTACGGGTGGGGCGGACCCTCCTGTCCGCCAGCCAGCGGCGGCGAAGCTTGTTCCCGCTGAGCTGTCAATCGGAAATGTCCGGATCGCTCCGGCTACTGTTCTGGCGCCGATGGCCGGCGTTACCGACACGGTGTTTCGCCGATTCATACGCAACCTTGGTGGATGCGGGCTGATCATGACCGAGTTCACTTCGGCGGATGGCGTGCTGCGCAAAAAAGATCAGAAGGCGAAGCGTTATCTGCATTTTTATGAAGATGAGCATCCGATTTCGGCGCAGCTTTTTGGGAGCAATCCGCGAGTGATGGCGGAGGCGGCACGCATGGTCGAGGGATTTGGATTCGATCTGGTCGATTTGAATCTTGGTTGCCCGGCGAAAAAGGTTGTGAAGTGCAATGGCGGCTCGGGATTGCTGCGCGATTTGCCGGCCATTGGCAAAATCTTCGAGGCGGTGCGCGCGGCGGTGAAAATTCCGTTCACGGTTAAATTTCGGGCGGGATGGAATGACGAAGAAATCGTCTGCGTAGAACTGGCGCGCATGGCGGAATCTTGCGGGCTGGCCGCGGTCGCTTTACATGCGCGCACGCGCGAGCAGGGATATAGCGGGCAGGCGCGATGGGAGTGGATCGCGGCGGTGAAAGATGCGGTGAAGATTCCCGTGATCGGCAACGGCGACATTCGCACGCCGGAAGACGCTTGCGCTATGGCGACGCAGACGCGATGCGAGGCGGTAATGATCGGGCGGACGGCGCCATCGAATCCGTGGATCTTTCGGCAGATTGAGCAGTATTGCGCGGGGATGCAGAATGCCGAGATCGCCAAGGCTCTTGTGGGGACAGCCGCCCTCGGCTGTCCCGTCGAGCACAGCTCGACGGGTTTTGATGCCGGCGCAAAACCAGATGGACAGACTTCGGGCCTGCGGCCCGATGGACAGCCGAGGGCGGCTGTCCCTACATGTCCGGTGGCGACCGGCTTGGCGGCGGGGAAGCTTTATGACGAGCCCAGCGAAGCTGATCGCTACCAGATGATCCGCACTTATTTTCAGATGCTGATTGAAGAAGAGCTACCGGATGCCGTTGGCAAGATGAAACAGTTTGCTTCGTGGTTTACGCATGGTGTGCCGGGCGGAGCGGGGTTGCGCAAGGCAATTTACGAGGCGAAGAGTGCGGTGGAAATTCTGGGGAGGGTAGAAGAGTTTTTCGAGGCTCGATTGCAGCCTTGTGTCGAGAGAGTCTAGCCTTTGGGAAGAGACGGGCGGGTCGCCCGTCGTCACACGAGCTAAGCTCCAACAAGCTGCGGCTCCCGCGCCACCATTTTTCCTGTTTCGTCCTTTTCGACATAGGCCCATGGCATGTTTGGATCGTGCGTGAAGACCGTCAGCCATTTCTCTGGAATCGACCTTGCGTAGTACTGCTTTTTGCTCTGGATGGTTTGCAGCGGATAGAGATCGAATCCCATGCCCCAGGTTAGGTCGATATGCGCGGTGGTGGGCATGAGGTCGGAGATGTAGCAGGCAATCGCGCCCCTAGGGGCTGAAGCTCCGGTTTGCTTTACGGCGGATGGCGGCACGGCTGAAGCCCTGCCCTTCCCGAGCCCAGGTGGCGCGGCTTGAGGCCGCGCCCCTTCAAAACCTTGGGAAGGGTTCACGGAGCCATTCACGATGATCGCCTGCATACTTGCGGTGTGACCGGGAAATGTCTTCACCGAAATTCCTGGCACGATTTCTTCGCCACCTTTCAGCAGCGTCATCTGGCCGCTCTCGACCAGCGGATCATAGTTGTCGGAAATGTAGCTGATGGCGTCGCGCTCGCTGGGATGGCGGGCATATTGCCACTCGCCTTCGGGCGCGTAGTATTTTGCGCGCGGAAAAGTTGGCATGATCTTGCCGTTCCTATCTCGAATGGTGTTCCATCCGCAGTGATCGAAGTGCAAATGGGAATTGATCACGATGTCGATGTCTTCGGGCGAGACGCCGGCGGCGGCTAGATTTTCGAGTAACAGCGCGGGCTGGCCGTAGAACTTGATCATGCGGTCAGATAACTTGTTGCCCATGCCGGTTTCGACCAGCACGTTCTGCTTGCCGGTGCGCGGATGTTGGGTGCGGATGAGCAGCGAGTTGAGTCCGGCTCGCACATAATTCCGTTCGTCGGAGTCGACTTTGCGCGACCACATCACTTTGGGAACCACGCCGAAGAAAGCGCCGCCATCGAGCGGATACGTTCCGTCGGAAAAGACGCTGATTTCGAAATCGCCGAGAGTCATGCCAGGCATGGAGTTAGTGTGCCACAGAGTGATATTTCGCGCCCCCTGGCAAGGAAAAAACGATGTGCTGGGCGGTTTTTGAAGCACGTTTTGTTCGATTTTTCTGTACAGCAAACCTGGTAGATTGCTGCATACGCATTGAAGGATTTGATCGAGCAGATTTTGCCCGCGAGTTTTTCAACCGAAACGAAACGCATGGCCGCAAGTCGCACTCAGCGCCGAGGTTAATGGCGTGAACTAATGGTCCGCGGACTGGCAGGCGGCTTGCACCGAATTGCTGCAGTAACTCGAAAAGCAACCTCAAAATGCGAAAGGGGTTCCAAGTCTAATGCGGTCGAAAACACGTTTCTGGATCGAGTTGCTGGCGGTAATTTTCGGGATAGCTTGTGTTCTGGCGGTTTTCTTTTCCACTGTGGCTGCGAGCGGCGGAGCCCTCGATGAACCGTCAACTCAGCAGTCGCGACAGGGGCCCAGTCCCGATCAGCATGGGAGCAAGGCGCAAGGCTTCAGTTCGCAGAGGGCCAGTGCGCAGACTGCAAATCCACAAGTTGGTGTGCAGACCTATGAGGGCGTAGTCACCGACACGCGATGCGGTGCGAAACATACTCCAGCCATTGCTGAGTCGGCGGCCGATTGTACGCGGGCGTGCGTACACGCCGGGGAACATTTTGCGCTGGTGAATGGCGACAAAGTTTATGTTCTCGAAGGCGAACGGGAGCTCCTGAAGCGCGCGGCGGGAGAGCGGGTCACGCTCGCGGGCACGCTGAACGGCAACACGATTTCCGTTACCGCAGTGCGAATGCCCGCGCCTTAGGTCTGCGTGGACTTAGACTCCGACAATGCGGAGGGCACTGCCGCACCCACCGGGGTTCCACTCACAACTGGGGTTACTGCTGGAACCGGAATGCTGGTTCGCATAAATGCCCGCTCGTCCCACTTGCCGAAAATCATTTTTCCGGCAGTGGTCTGGAGCACTGAAGTGACCGAGACGTCGATTGTCTTGCCGATCATTTTGCGGGCGTTGTCGACAACCACCATGGTGCCGTCATCGAGATAAGCCACGCCCTGGTTGTATTCCTTGCCTTCTTTGAGGATGAATACTTTCATGATCTCACCGGGGAGCACGATGGGCTTTAGCGAGTTGGCCAGCTCGTTGATGTTGAGCACCTCGACGCCTTGTAATTGCGCCACTTTGTTCAGGTTGAAATCGTTGGTGATGATTTTGCCCTCGTAGAGCTTGGCCAGTTCGATCAGCTTCAGATCGACTTCGCGAACCGAGGGGAAATCGTCTTCCACGATCTGGATCTGCAGGGAGGGCATCTTTTGCAGGTGCTGTAGAACGTCGAGACCGCGCCGGCCGCGATTGCGCTTCAGCGAGTCGGCGGAATCGGCGACTAGCTGCAGTTCGCGCAAGACGAACTGCGGGGTCACGATGATGCCGTCGAGGAAGCCGGTTTCGGCAATATCGGCGATTCGGCCGTCGATGATGACGCTGGTGTCGAGAATCTTATAGCTTCGCTTGCCCTGTTTCTCGCCGCCGAAAATTCCGCCGAGAGCTGCGAGATTCAGCAGGTCGCCCTTGCTCGCTCCGACAATCAGGCCGACATAGGCCATCAGCAGCATGACCAGTATCTGGAGAAAGCTTTGAGTGTTGCCGGCGGGCACACTGCTGCGAATGACCAGAGCAAACAGGTAAGCCCCGCAGATGCCGAGAAAGCTCCCGATGGCTGCGCCGATCAGTCGCTTCAGGCTGACTCCCCGCAGCTTCCATTCGAACACGACAATGCCTGCCCCGATTAAGGCACCTATTCCAGCGTCTACAGGCGCCGGACGACCGAAGGGTTGAATGACGTAACAGGTGATGGAAACAACGATTACAAAAAGAAGACGTACAAGAATTAAATCCACAATGCCACCTCCCCCGAATGCAAGCTTCGCCGCTCTTCGCTCTGTGCTCTGCGGCGAGATGCACCGGTGCCGTTTCCTCGTCGCCCCGGGCGGGAACCGGCTAATCAGCATGCGGGGCGCGTATTAGGGGATGAAGTGCGCCCCGTCCCGGCCCGTGGAGGCGTGGCCGGGAGGACCTCAGTATTCCGACGCCAAAAGTATATACCCGCCGGGAAGGGCTGGAAAACTGGAAGTCCAACAGTGCGACAGCAAGAAAGCATCGCCACCTCGTCTGCTCACGCTGCATGAAGAAAGCTAACCGGCTCGCTTCGTGCAGTGCCTTTTTTGCGACCGCACTCCTACTGAAAAGCCCGCCGCTCATCCTGCTAGACTGCGCATATGAAAGCCTTAGTCATTACCAAACTCTCCGGTCCGGAAGCGCTGGAAATCCAAGATGTGCCCGAACCCGCACCGAAGCCGGGGCAGACGCTGGTGCGCGCGACCGCGGGCGGATTGAATTTCGCCGATCTCATGACCACCCACGGAGGCTACCCGGGAACGCCGGCCCCGCCGCTGATTGCGGGACGCGAATTTTCTGGAGTGGGAGAGCGCAGCCAGCGCCGCGTCATGGGATATGCACAGTGGGGAGCGTTCGCGGAGACAGTTGCCGCGTACGAGAATATGATCTGGCCGGTTCCCGACCATTGGAGCGACGAAGAAGCGGCCGCTTTTCCAGTAAATTATTTCACCGCCTATCTAGGTTATTGGCAGGCGGGCCTGACCGCACAACCCATGTGGGGACAGCCGCCCTCGGCTCCCCAGCGGAGCGGAGCCCCGCGTCGGGCTCTAATCCATGCTGTAGCCGGAGGGGTGGGCACGGCGGCAGTGGAGATAGGAAAGATTCTGGGCATTGAAATGTTCGGGACCTCTTCGTCTGATGAAAAGCTGGCGAAGGTGAAAGAGCTCGGGCTGCAGAACGGCATCAATTACAAAAAACAGGACTATGAAGAGGCCGTCAAGAATCTCACGCGAGGCGAAGGAGTCGATGTCGTGTTTGAGATGCTCGGCGGAGAGCACACGGCGAAGAGCATCCGGTGCCTGCGCGATTTCGGACGCGTGATTCAATATGGAACGGCGACTGGCAAGGCTCCGCAACTCGATGTGCGAGGTTTGTATGCGAAATCGGCGATGGTGCAAGGCTTGTGGCTAACCTACCTCTCGCAAAAAGCAAACATCATGGATGGGGCCTGGAAGCAGCTTTCGCAATGGATCGAGCAGCGCAAGATCGCCCCCGTGATCGGCAAAGTGCTGCCCCTCGCCAGCGCTGTCGAAGGCTATAAGCTCCTGCAGGAAGGCAAGAACTACGGCAAGATCGTGGTGAAAATCGCATGACCGGTGTATCATCCCGGACATGCTTGGAGGGCGCACTCGCGAGCAGTGGATCGCGCAATATGCGACCAGCCATCAGCACAGAGTGAACCGCGCCTGCCATACCCTGGGCATTCCTCTTATTCTGATTTCACTTTTCATTTTTGCTTCCAGCATTTTCGTGCATCGCGTGTGGCCGTATGCGCTGGGATTATTCGCGATAGGATGGATTTTTCAATTCGTCGGTCACGCCTTTGAAGGTAAGCCGCCAGAATTTTTTCAGGACTGGCGTTTCCTTTTTGTCGGCGTGCGCTGGTGGTGGGCAAAGGTAAACGGCAAGGCCTGAAGCCGGCTTTTTCGCATATACGACGAAGCGCTTACCAACCTTAGCCAGAGGGCTCATCATCGAATCAGGTTGTTATGTTTCCTCAGCTAGCGCGGTTCACCGATTTCGCGCTTTTGCTTCTGCGGCTGATGGTGGCCCTGGTCTTTCTTACCAGCGGCTATAGTCATCTGAAAGATCCCGCGGCGCGCGCCAAGAGCATTGGCATGTCGAAGCCGTTCACGATTTTTCTGGGCACGGCCGAAGTCGCCGGCGGCCTGGGTGTGGCTTTTGGCGTTCTGACTCAGCCGGCGGCATTCGGGCTTATCCTTATCATGCTGGGCGCCATCCAAAAGAAAATTTTTGTCTGGCACGTGGGATTTTGGGGTGACAAATCTTACGGCTGGCACTACGAGCTGATGTTCATCCTGATGAATCTCGTTATTGCGTGCACAGACGGCGGCGCCTATGTGCTGATGCGGTAGTTCTTCCCGCGGCATTTGCGCGCATTCGTGGTTTGGTCTATGCTGTAGTCACTTTTTGCGGTTGCTGATTTACTGGGGTTCGATTCGTACGGAAATCATGCATCGCCTGACTGCCAGAGTGTTGTTGCTGTTGGCGCTTGCGGGAAACCTGATCCCGCTGGCGATGGCCATTACGGCTGCGTCGCCACACGCGTGCTGCATGCGCATGGCACATCATTGCCATGAAGCGGCATCGGCGGATGCCGGAAAGTTGGTTTTTCGAGATCCCTGCTGCTGCAACAGCAGTTCCCGCCGTGCCGCCACAACTGCTCAGTGGGCCCATCCCAAGACGCGCAGCACACAAGTTGGCGCGCCTGCGGTAGAGCGACTGGTTCGAAGCATCCGATCGAGCTTTGCGAGTTCGCAATCCGCGAGTTCGCGCTCCTCGCGCGCACCTCCACAGTTTTCCATCGCCTAAGAACGAGAGCCTCTCGCAAATCGGTGCGGAAACTTCCCTGCTGCGATTTGGGCGGCGACGATGTGCGCGGATTTTCTTTCGCTGCGCTGAATCAAGCTTCTCCGCATTCGAGGCTCAACTCCAATCGCATTTCCAAGGCTTGATACCTGCAAGGAGTTCTTATGCACGTCATTCGTTTCACACGGGTCGCCGCCGTCTTGATGAAACAATTTGCAAAATCCTCGGCGCTGGTTTGTTTGTTGAGCGCGGCCGCATTTGCTTCAATCTTCGGGTCGGTTCGCGGCGTCGTTCACGATCCTCAGCACCGCCCCATTCAAGGCGCCCACATTACGCTGAAAGCTCAACACTCGGACTGGACGCGCTCCTCTGATTCCAACGACAACGGAGAGTTTAACTTCACATCAGTTCCTGTTGGCGATTACGCCGTCACGGTGTCTTCGAAGGGCTTCCGGGGGATGCAACAGGATGTGATTGTTCAGTCCGATACGAGTCCAGTGCTTCATTTCGCAATGGCTGTTGCGGGAGCGAACGAGCACATTGAAGTTTCAGAGACTCCCGTCGAAGCCACGACCCAAAGCGTCACGCCTACCGTCATGCTTAATCGCATCGACATCCAGGAAACTCCGGGAGCCGACCGAACCAACGGCATGGAAATGATCACCGACTACGTCCCCGCCGCCTACGTCGTGCACGACATGCTTCACATGCGAGGCGGCCATCAGGTCGAGTGGCTTATCGACGGCGTTCCCATCCCCAACACCAACATCGCCAACAATCTCGGACCTCAGATCGATCCCAAGGATATTGACTATCTCGAAGTCCAGCGCGGCAGCTACGACGCCGACTACGGCGACCGCACTTACGGCATCTTTAACGTCGTACCGCGCACCGGTTTCGAGCGCGACCGCGAATGTGATCTCGTCATCACCGCCGGAAACTTCTATCAAACTGACGATCAAATCAGCTGCGGAAGCCACACCGCCCGCTCCGCTTATTACGCCAGCCTCAACGGCAACCGCAGCCAGTACGGCCTGCAGACGCCCATTCCGCAGACGGTCAACGATGCCGCCAACGGCATAGGCGGATTCACCTCACTCATCTTCAACCCCGATCCCAAGAATCAATACCGCATCGTAGGCTCTCTCCGCCGCGACTACTATCAGATTCCCATCGACCCCGATCCCAACTCCATCACCAACGTCTACTACCCCAGTTCCGGCCTGCATGACGCCGAGGTCGAGCCCGATGGCTACGCGACATTCTCGTGGGTTCACACATTTGATCCAAATACTCTGCTTACCGTTTCTCCGTTCTATCACTACAACGGAGCCGACTATCACGGCGGACCGAACGACTACCCCGTCATCTCCACCGTAACCCAGACCGCCCAATACGGAGGAGCGCAGGTGGCGCTCAATGCCAACGTCAAACGCAATGATATTCAGGCTGGCGTCTACGGATTCGCCCAGCACCAGTACAACTACTTCTTCAACGATTACACCGACGGCACGCCCAACGTCTCCCCTTCTTCGATCGGAGTCAATGGAGGGGTCGCCGCCTTCTTCATCAACGACAAATTCAAAGTCACATCCTGGCTCACCCTGATTGCAGGCCTTCGCGAAACGGCATTCAGCTCTACCATCTCCGAAAACGCCACCGATCCTCGCCTGGGCGCCGCAATCCGGATTCCTCGGCTCAATTGGGTCTTCCGCGGCTTTTATGGCTACTACTACCAGGCTCCGCCGCTTTCAACCCCAACCACTCAGCTGCAAACTCTGGCCGCCGGTCAGAGCTTTGCCTTCGCTCCGCTGCACGGTGAACGCGATATCGAGTGGCAATTCGGCGTCACTATCCCACTTCACGGCTGGACTCTCGATGCCGATAACTTCGAGACCCGAGCACACAATTGGCTCGATCACAACAACATTGGCGAGTCGAATATCTTCTGGCCCATCACCTGGTCCTACGCGCAGATTCAAGGCTGGGAACTCACGCTGCGCTCGCCGAACGTCCTGCATCACGGCCAATTCCATCTCGCCTATTCAAATCAGATCGCCCAAGCAACCTCGCCCATCACCGGCGGTCTAGTCTGCCCCCAGCCGATCACTCCATCCTGCGGCCTCGATATCCCCTACGGTCTTTCTCCCGTGGACCACGATCAGCGCAATACGCTGAACGTCGGTTTCAACGGCAGCCTGCCGGGGCATGCCTATGCCTCCACCAACGTGTATTACGGGTCAGGATTCACCAACGGGTTGCCCGGCGTCCAATATCCCGGCAACTATCTGCCCAGCCACAGCGCTGTGGATCTTTCGCTGGGCAAGACTTTCGCCGAGAACTATACGGTTTCCGTGACAGCGGTTAATGTCGCGAACCGCCGCGTGCAGCTCGACAACAGCCTGACCTTCGGCGGATTCCACTGGGACGAACCGCGTCAGATCTACGGCGAATTCCGCTACCGCTTCCGTTATTAAACAAATTCGGTGCGAAGGCTGGTGGGTAATGAAAAGAAGGAACGCGATTGTTTTCATCCTGTTGATGAGTCTTGCAGGAACGAGCTGTCAGCGACTGAAACCAGCGCACATCAGCATGGACTCCTCAGTCCGACCCATTCCCGCAGGCGCATCCAGCAGTTCAGCGCCACGTCTTGGGCTTTGGGTGCCGGACACGGTTTTTGCCCTTACCGTCGCCGGAGACGAGTCGCAATCGCGCCTGCAGTTGCAATTCTCTCGCGACGGAGGGGACACTTTCGGCCAGCCAATCATTCTCAGCGATCCGAATGCAAATGTTCGAGCGGGAGGGGAAAACAGTCCGGTCCTGGCCACGGATGTCCAAGCGGACGTCTATGCTGCGTGGTTCCAAAGCGTGGCCGGCGCAACCCAGCTGATGGTCAAGCCGATCGGGCGGATTCCTGGAAGGTCCGTCAATGTTCTAGATGCGGACCGCAGGCCCAAGGCATACGCCGGTTTTCCAACCTTGGCCGCGACTCACGCCGGCGACGTATACGCGGTATGGCTGGATGAACGTGATAAGCCGGATCCGGAAGGTTCTTCCTCGATCTACTTTTCCCGGTCGACTGATCGTGGCGTGACTTTTAGCCGGAACATGCGAATAGCAGGATCGGCGTGTCCGTGCTGCCGTCCGCAAATCTACGTTGCGCCGAGTGGCGACATCTATCTGGCTTGGCGCCAGGTCTTCGCGGGTGATGTTCGCGACATGGTGCTGGCGCACTCTAACGACGGCGGAAAGACATTTTCGCAGCCGGTTCGCGTGGCAGTCGACAACTGGGTATTGCACGCCTGTCCCGATGTTGGCCCCACCATCGGCGTCAGCGGCGGACGTCTGTACGTAGCCTGGTATTCCGAAGGTCAGGGAAAAGCTGGGATCAGGTTGGCCATATCCGAGAACGGGGGAACCAGTTTCGCGCGTCCTCAGATTGTCTCGGCCGACGTCCTGGATGCTACTCACCCTCGGCTATCGGTTTCGGAGGATGGCCGCGTTCTCCTAACATTTCAGGGCCGCCTTGAACACGAAGACACGAAATGGAGATCAAATCAGGCGTTTATCGTTGAGATTAATGGCGATAGCTTCACCCGTCCGATACAGGCTACGAACTCCGAATATTCCGTTCACGATCCCGATATGCTCGCGGGAACCGCCGGGCGTCTGTTCCTGGCCTGGACAGAGTCAGTGAATGACCGAAACCAGGCAGTGCTCTCCCGTGGATGGCTGCGATGAGTGCACCGAGCACAGCGCTCATCCGGCCTCGCCGATGAAATCTGCAACACAATCGGCGATAATCAAAGGAAAATTGACTATGCCAACTAACCCGAATTTATTCTCCTCACGTCTTGCCCTGTCGTGCCTGATCGCTCTGCTGGTTTTTTCCGCCAGCTGCAACCGCAGCGCACGCACTCAGCCGAAACGCTATTCGCTCATTGGAACTGTGATTTCCGTGGATAAGAACGCGGGTACGGCGAACATCGATAACCAGCCGATCAAGGGCTTCATGGAAAAAATGGTGATGCCCTACAGCATCAGGCCTGCCTCGGTACTGAACCAACTGCAACCCGGCGATTTGATCACCGCCGATGTAGTAGTCGAGCCGGATAAATATTGGCTGGAAAACGTGAAGGTCACCGGACACACGCAGTTGCCTGCCGCTGCTAAACCGTCGGCGAGTTATCACGTGCCGAATCCGGGGGACGACGTGCCGGATTTCAAGCTGGTCAACCAGAGCGGTAAAAGCATTTCGCTGCATCAGTATCGCGGTGAGACGTTGTTGCTGACGCTGATTTACACGCGCTGTCCATTTCCTGATTACTGCCCACGCGTGAGCCATGAGTTCGCTGAGATCGATAAGCAAATTCAGGCTGATCCCACGCGGTACGGCAAAACGCATTTGCTCAGCATCAGCTTTGATCCAGCGAACGATACACCGAAAGTTTTGCGGGCTTATGCTTTCTCCTGCGCGGGAAGCAAAGATCCGGCTCTGTTCAAGCGTTGGGAATTCGCCGCCATTCCGAAAGCCGAGCTGCCGCAATTTGCAGATTTCTTCGCGCTGACCTACACGGAAGAAGGCGGATCGATTACACATTCGTTAAGCACGGCAGTGATTTCTGGAAATGGAAAGATCTACCGGTGGTATCACGGAGCGGACTGGCAGGCCTCTGATCTGCTGCAGGATGTGGCCGCGGCACATGCGGCGAGTTAGAGCGGTTGATGATTTTGATTGTCAATTGAAAAGGCGCGTTCAGCAGTTACGGGCAAGTTATGAGATATGTTCTAGTGGTTCTCGCGGTCTTCGGCGTTGTAGTTTCCGCGCTCGCACTGCGCGAGCACTACCGCACGGAAGGCGATTCGCCGTGCAGCATCAATGAGCGTTGGGATTGCGGCATTGTTAATCACAGCCCGTATGCGATGCTCGCCGGGATTCCCGTGGCGGCCCTCGGCATGTTTGGATATTTTCTGATGGCGGCGCTGGCTTGGCGCCGCGTTTACGCCGCTGTGCTGGCTATGGCCCTGGTGGGGCTGGGATTTTCTCTTTATCTGGCGCACATCGAGAAAGATATTCTTGGCGTGTGGTGTGTATACTGCGTGATTTCGCTGGGAATCATTTCGCTGATCACGTTGCTCTCGTTGATTACGACAATCGTGGCGAGACGAAGAGCCTCGTAGCGAGGCGAGTCTACCCAGGGCTTGCGCCCTGGGTCGCGTTCTTGCGTCCCTTCGCGGCTCCACAACCGTTACACCGATTCGAACTTCGCATTGACGAATTCGCGCGATTGCCCCTAAGATTGTTGCGCTCGCGGTTCCCCGCCACGACACTGGGTTCACCTAGTCTTTGATGACTCGAGCTTGCATTGCCCGAACTTGATCGACCCAACACGATCGGCCAGAAAATGATCGGCCAAACCATCTCGCACTATCGCGTTCTCGAACTGCTTGGGGGCGGCGGCATGGGTGTGGTTTACAAGGCCGAGGACACACTTCTGGGCCGCTTCGTAGCGCTGAAATTTCTGCCCGAGGACTCTTCGCAGGATCCGCAAGCTCTGGAACGCTTCCGCCGCGAAGCCCGCGCCGCTTCGGCGTTGAACCATCCGAACATTTGCACCATTCACGAGATCGGGCAGCACAACGGGCAGCTCTTCATCGTGATGGAATGCCTTGCCGGGCAGACGCTGAAGCATGTGATCCAGGGACGACCGATGGAGCTCGATCTGCTGCTGACCCTGGCGATCGAAGTGGCTGAGGCGCTGGATGCCGCGCACAGCAAGGGAATCGTGCATCGCGATATTAAACCAGCAAATATTTTTGTCACCGAGAGCGGACATGCCAAAGTTCTCGATTTCGGGCTGGCGAAGATCAACCGGGCGGCGAAGTCAAACAGCGGCGAATCGCAGACGGTCGCCGACGTGACGGCTCTCGATCTGACCAATCCCGGCAGCGCGGTGGGAACCGTGGCTTACATGTCGCCCGAGCAGTTGCGCGGCAAGGAACTGGATGGACGAACCGACCTGTTCTCTTTTGGCGTGGTGCTCTATGAGATGGCAACGGGCGTGGTTCCGTTTCGGGGGGAAACTTCGGCGATTATTACGGAAGCGATTCTTAACCGGCATCCGGCGGCGGCGGCACGACTAAATCCAGGTATGCCGCCAAAGCTTGAAGAGATTATCAACAAGTCGCTCGAAAAGGAGCGCGATCTGCGTTGCCAGACAGCGGCGGAATTGCGCGCCGATCTCAAACGCTTGCAGCGCTCGATTGAATCTTCGCGCAACGTGACGCTGGGAGAAAATCCGGAGAGCGGGGCTTCGTCTTCTTCGGCAGTCAGGACCGCCTCGCCAGAAAAACCGGTTCCGGTGAAAAAATCTGCAACGCAGGCGATCGTCTTTGCAGTCTGCCTGTTGATCGCGGCCAGCGCGGGTCTGTTTGCCGGGAAATTGTTTTTCGCGTCGGCTCCGGCCGAACCGCCGATCTATCGCCAGCTCACATTCCGCCGCGGCAGCATTCGATCAGCGCGTTTCGCGCCGGATGGGCAAACAATTCTTTACAGTGCGGCGTGGCAGGGAAATCCGACGGACGTATTCACCGCCCGGCCGGAAGCGCCCGAATCGCGCTCCATGGGCCTGAGCCATACGCAGTTGATGTCGGTTTCTTCTACCGCAGAAATGGCGGTGTTGCTGAACAGCAAAGCTATCGGCGCCTGGGTGACCATGGGCACTCTGGCGCGTGCGCCGCTGGCCGGCGGAGCGCCGCGCGAAGTTCTGGAGAATGTGCAGTGGGCGGATTGGTCTCCGGATGGTTCGACCTTTGCCGTGGTTCGCGATTACGGCGGCATGAATCGCCTGGAATATCCGATCGGCAAGCCGCTCTATGAAACTGGAGGATGGATCGGGCATCCGCGGGTATCGCCGAAAGGTGATCTCATCGCGTTCGCCGATCATCCGTTACAGGGCGATGACAGCGGCGGTCTTTCTATTGTCGATCTCAGCGGGCACAAGAAGGTTCTTTCGGAACAGTGGTTCACGATTCAGGGGTTGGCCTGGTCGCCGGATGCGAAAGAGATCTGGTTTACGGCCAGCAAATCTGGAACAGATCGCACTCTCTATGCGACAACGCTGGATGGCAAGATGCGCACGATTGCCCGCCTACCGGGCGCTCTCATGCTCTACGACATTGCGAAAGATGGACGCGTGCTGCTGGTGCGGGCGAGCTGGCGGCGCGAACTCATCGGCTTTGCCGCTGACGGCAAGCAGCGCGAACTTTCCTGGCTCGATTACAGTTATCCGGCAGAACTTTCGGCCGACGGTAAAACTTTGTTGTTCGACGAAGAAGGCGGCGGCGGATCGCTGGCGTATTCGAAATCCGGTGGCTACACGTACGGGGTTTATATTCGCCCGACCGATGGCTCGCCTGCAGTGCTGCTGGGAGAAGGCAGCGCGCTCGCACTCTCTCCTGACGGCAAATGGGCGATTACCGAAAGCCAGGTTTCCCCGGCGCAGCTCAAACTTTTGCCCACGGGCGCGGGACAGGCCAAAGACCTGACCAATGACAACATCAATCACAACTGGGCGCACTGGTTCCACGACGGCAAACGCATCCTGTTCTCCGGCAACGAACCTGAGAAGGGAGAAAGACTCTACGTTTTCGATCTGGATACGGCAAAGAGCCGAGCCATTACTCCGCAGGGCGTTAACGGAGATTCTTTCGCTATTTCTCCCGATTCTGAGATAGTTGCTGCCGTTGGTCCCGATCAGAAAGGCTACCTGTACCCAGTGAACGGCGGCGACCCGCAACTGATTCCAGGCGTTAAACAGGGCGAGCAGCCTATCACCTGGAGCGCCGATGGACATTCTCTTTATGTGTATCAGCCGGGAGAACTGCCGGCGCACGTGTATCGCGTGGATGTGCGATCGGGGCAGCGGACGCTTTGGAAAGATCTGATGCCAACCGATCCTGCCGGCGTGGAGAACATTGGGCCGATTCTGTTGACTCCCGACGCGAAGACTTGCGTCTTCGGCTACCACAGAAATCTGGCGGATTTGTATTTGGTGGAAGGGCTGAAGTAGGAGTCTGAAGTTCCCGGCCGTCATCCCGAAGTCCCCGCGCTTTATCCGGTATTCTTTAGCGCTGTGGGGCTGACATTAGTCTCTGACAAGTGGACATCGATTCGGTAAGGGAGATTCCTCGCCCCGCCGGCAAAAACGCGGGGCTTCGGAATGACGCCGTCAGTGCCGGTTAATGCGGCGACTAGATATCCAAATTCTTCACGTCCAGCGCGTTCTCTTCGATGAATTTTCGGCGGGCTTCTACGTCTTCGCCCATGAGTGTGCTGAAGATGGTTTCGCATTCGGCGATGTCTTCGAGCTTCACCGAGAGCAGAGTGCGGCGCTCGGGGTCCATGGTGGTCTCCCAGAGCTGCGGAGCGGTCATTTCGCCCAGGCCTTTGTAGCGCTGCACGTCGTAGCCGCGGCTGCCTTCTTTTTTCACGTAGTCGAAGAGTTCGCGCGCGGTCGCCTTCTCGACCGGTTCTGCGGCGACTTTGGCTTTGGGCGCGGCTTTCGCGGCTACGGACTTTTTGTCGGCTTTGCCGTCTTTTTCTGCAGCTTCTTCGTCGGCTTCTTCGCTATTGCCGTTCCCGCCAACGGGACTGACCTTGGCGATGGTTTCTACGATGAATGGCGGTTCGAGATACGGTTCGATCTGTTTGAATTTCGAAATCAACTGCCGGCATTCGGGGCTGGAGGCAAGTTCCCAGTTGATCACGTGTTCGGAACCTTGCGCGTCGACGAACCTCACTTCCCACAGGTTGTGCTCTTCGTCAAACCGGCTTTCGACCTCTTTGAACTTGCGGTCTTTCTGCAGGCGCTTCAATTCTTTTTCCAGCTTCTCGACTTTCTTCGACGGAGTGTTCTTGTCGCCTTCGAAATCGGAGTGTCTCGAAAGATCGAGTTTCGGCAGCAGCTCAGCGACAGCTTCGTCGCGCAGGCGCTTGTTCACCTTGTCGAAGAAGTTGAGATATTCCTTCAGCACGCTCATGAAGCGCGTAAGGTTCGCGCCTTCGAGCTTGGCCGCGCCTTCGCCGTAGCGCACGATGAGGCCATCGGCGGCGCGCTTAAGCATGACTTTATCGAAGGCATCGTCGTCTTTAATGTACTGGATCGACTTGCCTTTTTTGATCGAATAGAGCGGCGGCTGTGCGATGAAGACGTTGCCGCGCTTGATCAACTCCTGCATGTGACGGAAGAAAAACGTCAGCAGAAGCGTGCGAATGTGCGAGCCGTCGACGTCGGCATCGGTCATGAGAATGATTTTCGCGTAGCGCACTTTCGTCGGATCGAAATCGTCTTTGGCGATGCCGGTACCAAGCGCGGTGATCATGGCGCGAATTTCTTCGTGGGCCAGCATCTTGTCGTAGCGCGCTTTTTCGACGTTGAGAATTTTTCCTTTGAGCGGCAGGATTGCCTGGAAGCGACGGTCGCGGCCTTGTTTCGCCGTGCCACCGGCGGACTCGCCTTCGACCAGGAACAATTCGCAGCGGTTGGGATCGCGTTCAGAACAGTCGGCGAGCTTTCCTGGTAAACCACCAGAATCCAGAGCGCCTTTGCGGCGCGTGAGATCACGAGCTTTGCGCGCGGCTTCGCGGGCGCGGGCGGCGTCGACGGCTTTGTTGATAATCTTCCGCGCAACGGTGGAGTTCTGTTCGAAGAACGCGCCGAGGCGCTCATTAATGAACGCCTGCACGACGCCGGCGATATCTGAATTGAGCTTGCCTTTGGTCTGGCCTTCGAATTGGGGTTGCGACAGCTTTACGCTGATTACCGCGACCAAGCCTTCGCGAACATCGTCTCCAGTGAGATTTTCTTTCACATCTTTGAACAGGCCCATCTGCTGGCCTGCATAGTTGATGGTGCGCGTGAGCGCCATGCGGAAACCGGAGAGATGCGTGCCGCCATCGACCGTATTGATGTTGTTGGCGAAGCTGAAAACCGTTTCGGAGTATCCGTCGTTATATTGCAGTCCGATCTCCATGGCCACGCCGTTGCGTTCGGCTTCCATGTAGATGGGCTTGTCGTGCAGAACCTGTTTGCCGCGATTCAGGTGCTTGATGAATTCCGCGATGCCGCCGTTGTACTTGAATTCCGAATGCTTCGCTTCGCCGGTTTTCGGATCGGTGGTGCGCTCGTCAGTGAGCGTGATGACCAAGCCCTTGTTCAGGAATGCGAGTTCGCGCAGGCGCTGAGCGAGCGTGTCGTAGTTGTATTCGGTGGCCGTGAAAATGCTGCGATCGGGCAGAAAGTGAACCTTGGTTCCGGTTTTTACTTTGGCGACGCCAGTCTTCTTCAGTTTGCTGGTGGGCTCGCCTTTGGAATAGGTTTGCTCCCAGGTTGCACCGTCGCGCCAGATTTCTAGTTCTAGCTCTTCGCTAAGCGCGTTCACACAGGAGACGCCGACGCCGTGCAATCCGCCGGAAACTTTGTAGGTGGAAGAATCGAATTTTCCGCCGGCGTGCAGGGTGGTCATGACAACTTGCGCGGCGGAAACCTTTTCGCCGTCGATTACCATGTCGTCGACGGGGATGCCGCGGCCATCGTCGGTAACGGTGATCGAGTTATCGATGTGGATGGTGACTTCGATCTTGGTGGCGAAACCGGCGAGAGCTTCGTCGACCGAATTGTCGACAACTTCATACACCAGATGGTGAAGGCCGAGGTCGCCGGTCGAGCCGATGTACATGGCGGGACGTTTGCGGACCGCTTCCATGCCGCCGAGAACCTTGATGGAATCGGCAGTGTAGTCGCTCTTGCCTCCGCCGTTGGTGCCAACGATGGGGGTGATGACTCCGTTTTTCGTTTTGGTCTCGATCGCGGTGCTGATCTCTTTGGTGGCCATTACGCTCCAGGGACGAACGCTCGAAACTTGCAACACAAATTGGCACGCAGGTTCCCCCAAAAGAGCGCCGGAAACCGGGTCCAAAAGTGCGCTTTATGCCGCCATGGAAACTGACTTCAAGTTATTGAAATTTCTTATACTTAGGTTCGATTGGCGACTATGAAATTATACCACGAGAAGAGGGTCTGCTAATGCCTCAGAAGGGCGGAACCGCGACGGTAAACTCCATATTTGCAGTGGGTTCCAAGTTGGTACGCGGCCAGGTCGCCAACTGGTTACAATGCACAGCAATTTCACAGTTACAGGTTGATTTCGCGGCACCTCATGTATGGTTGATACCATCTAAAAAATCCTGCTGATAGAATAAACGGACAGGAGCTACACGACCCCGAATGGCCGTTCCCGTTTCACAAATGTGGACCGTATCGAGCTACGTGCTTCGGCAGAAGCTCGCCGGCCGGAAGCAGTATCCCTTGGTCTTGATGCTCGAGCCGCTGTTCCGCTGCAACCTGGCTTGCGCCGGCTGTGGCAAAATTCAATACCCCGCCCACATATTGAAAAAAGATCTTTCGCCGGAGGAATGTTTCTGCGCGGTCGAGGAATGCGGCGCGCCTATGGTGTCGATCCCCGGCGGCGAACCGCTGATGCACCCGCAGATCGATGCGATTGTCGAAGGCCTGGTGGCGCGCAAGAAATATATTTATCTCTGCACCAACGCACTGCTGCTGAAAGAGAAGCTGCATCTGTTCAAGCCGAGCAAATATCTGACCTTCAGCGTTCATCTGGACGGCCAGCGGGAAGAGCACGATCTGGCGGTTTGCCGCGAAGGCGGTTATGACATTGCCGAGGATGCGATCAAAGAGGCGCTGGCTCGCGGTTTCCGCGTGACCACGAATACGACTTTGTTCGACGGCGCCGATCCGAAATCTGTACGCGCGTTTTTTGACGACATGATGGAGCTTGGGCTGGAGGGCATGATGCTCTCACCGGGATATTCCTACGATAAAGCTCCGGATCAGAAGCATTTTCTGGGACGGGCGCGGACGCGGCGAATGTTCCGCGCAATTCTGTCGAATCGCAATCCGAAATGGCGATTCAACTTGTCCCCGCTGTTTTTGGAGTTTCTGATGGGGAAACGGACTTACCCGTGCACGCCGTGGGGCATGCCGACTTACAACATTTTCGGATGGCAGAAGCCTTGTTACTTGCTGCAGGATGGTTACGCAGAGACTTTCGAGGAGCTTCTTGAAACGACAAATTGGGCGAACTACGGCACCGAGTCAGGCAATCCGGCGTGCGCGAATTGCATGGTGCACAGCGGGTATGAAGCGTCTGCGGTGAATGCGACTTTCAGTTCGCTAGGCGGGTTTCTGGCGACAGTGAAAGCGACTTTGTTTACCCGCTACCGCGATCAGGAAGCGCTGCGCATGCTGGATGAGCATATTGCGCCGGTGCATCCGCTGGTGCAGATAACGCCGACGAGCGAGTCGTCTTTGCAAACTCAGGCTTAGTTTCTGCTGCTGGCCAGGCTTCGCCCGGCGGACAGCCGGGTCGGCTGTCCCCACATTTTTGTTCCTATTTTCTTCTTATGACCGGCAAAGAATCTGGCCACGTCGATCACGAAGCAGCGCAAGCCGTGCCGCACATCAATCCTGAGGCGCTGGAAGTCGCTCCCGGTACTGCGCACGAACAACTCGAGGGTTGGATTCCGCAGCTTGCCAGTGACGAAGAAATCCGCAGCGCACTCGAGAAAGCTTTCGATTATCGCGGCGACATAACGATCACTCGCAAAGACGGATCGAAGATTGAAGGTTACCTGTTCGACCGGCGCAGCGCAGCCACGCTGAAAGATTCCATCGTCCGCCTCTATCCCAAGAGCTCGAACGAAAAAGTTGCTGTATCGTATGCCGACATTGCCGCTCTGGCTTTTACCGGCCGCGACACCGCCGCAGGCAAGAGCTGGGAAGCCTGGATGAAGAAATACGCCGCGAAAAAAGCGGCAGGCGAGAAGAACATTGCGCTGGAGCCCGAGCCGCTGGAGTGAGCTTCCGCTCGAGTTATACCCTAGCGCGCAGGCGGGTGGGACAATGACAGATTACCGACCAGGTCATCGACTTCATCTTCCGTTCCGGCGATGAAGGTAAACGACAGCGCGTATCCGTGATCCAGCATAACCAGCGTGGATTGGTGCATCACACGCGTGCCCACGTCTTTTTCGAAATCGCCGCGCACCAGGTTCTTCGTTCCAACTGTAAGCTCATAGGGCTCTTCGTCGACCTCAAAGCCCTGAGCTTTCGCAACTTCTGTGACCGGGCCGAAATACTGCGCCGCATCTTTCAGTCCGGGATAGGCTGTCACACTCTCGGCGGCGATCAGGATTGACGAATTCACGTCTTCGCCCTGTGCCTGCGGCGGCCGCGAGAATGCTGCCAGTAGCACGCGTCCGCAGGTCTCCGTGTGGGGACAGCCGGCCTCGGCTGTCCTGTCGGCCCGATTGGTTTCCTCCGGTCGGGCGGGATTAGCTTGACGGTCTTGCGTGTTCATCTCGTCGGTTCGTAACACCCATCCCGCCGGGATTTTGCAGGCGAAGCCGAAGAATGAATTGCGATATACGCCATTGTTGATCGCTCCGGCGCTAACTGATGAGTTGTCCGCTGCCTTAGGAGAAATGGATGAAGAGGATGAGGAAGAATCCTGCGAATCGGCGTTCTGGCGCAACGATATTAGAGAAAACATGGCTAACAGGAAGGCAGTTGCGAATGAAGGACGCAGGCGAATACAACTCATAGCGCCATGTTACTCGAATCGCGCGTGGTCATCTATTCGATTGGACCGTGGGACCAGAAAAAAGGGAGATAGCTTTACGCCGCCCGTCCGGCCACTGGCTGCGTGCAGTGCGAGCACCGGCGAGCGTCGATGGGGATATCGCTCAGGCACTCCGGACATTTTTTCGTAGTCGGATCCGGTGGTTTCTCGCCCTTGTGTATGCGCGCGATCAGGGCATTGACCGGCAGTACGACGAAAAAGTAAACGGCAGCCGCGATCAGAAAGAAAGAAATTATCGCGTTAATGAAATTATCGAGGGGGAATGCGACGCCGTGAACTGCGAATTGCAGGGTGGAAAATTTCTCGCCTCCGCCGGTCGCAAGCTTGATCAGCGGATTCAGAAAAGCGGACGTCAATCCGGCGACCACGCTGGCAAAAGCCGCGCCTATGACTACGCCTACAGCCATGTCCACAACATTTCCGCGCAGGATGAACTTCTTGAATCCGTCCAGCATAACGTGCCTCCGGAAAGCCAATCAGCGTCAATTTACGGCAGGAGCAGAGATCGGTCAAGACGTGGTCTGATCAAATCTACCGGTCATCGCAAAATTGACATTCGCTTGAACCTACCAGATGCGCACGCGGTCCGGCGGTGCCAGATAGAGCGTCTCTCCCGGCTTCACATCGAATGCCGCGTACCAGGCATCAACGTTGCGCACGGTGTCGGCCCGATATTGTGCGGGGGCGTGCGGATCGGTCATCACTCGTTGGCGCAGCGCCGCATCGCGTATTTTGTTGCCCCAGTTTTGACCGAACGCGATGAAGAACTGCTGGTCGCCGGTGAAACCCTCCTGCTCAGGCGCGGGTTTACCGCCGAGCGACGCATGATACCCATCATAAGAAGCTGAGATCCCGCCCAAGTCGGCGATGTTCTCTGCGATTGTCTGTTTGCCATTCACCGAGAGATCAGGAAAAGGTTTGTAGCTATCGTACTGCGCCACCAGCTTGGCCGTGGCTTCGTCGAAATGTTTCAGGTCCTCCGGCGTCCACCAGTTTCGCAGTGCGCCAGCCGCGTCGAACGTGCTGCCTTCGGTATCGAATGTATGGCTGATTTCGTGCCCTATGATTGACCCGATTGCTCCGTAGTTCACGGCGGCCGGAGCTTCGGGATCGAAGAACGGCGGCTGCAAAATAGCTGCAGGAAAATTCAGCGCATTTTGCAGCGGAAGGTTGACCGCATTTACGGTCTGCGGCTCCATTGACCATTCTTTGCGGTCCACATTCTTTCCGAGCCGCCCAAGCGCGTAATGATATTTAAACAGCGAGCCGCGCCATACATTTCCGAAAATGTCATCCGTCTTGATCCCGAGACCTGAGTAGTCGTGCCAGCTTTCGGGATAGCCAATTCCAACGTACAGCGAACTCAGCTTGGCCTTTGCTTCGGTTTTCGTGGCCGGATTCATCCAGGTGAGCGCGTCGATTCGCTTGCGAAATGCTTCCACGATATTGCCGACCATCGCCTCGCCTTGCGCCTTGGCTGCAGGAGAAAAATATTTCTGCGCGTAGAGGCGGCCAACATCGTCTCCCAGCAATGCATTCACAACGAATACGCCACGCTGCCAACGCGGACGCTGCTCGGAGACTCCGGTAAGCTCTTTGCCGAAGAATGCGAATCGTTCTGCTTCCAATGGCTTGGGCAGCACTCCGGCATAGGACTCGATGAGATGATAAGCGAGCCAATCCTTCCACACAGCCAACGGTTCGGAGGCAACCAGTTTCGACTCGCCCGTGAAGGCTGCCGGCTGCCAAACGATGAATTTGGCCTGATTGCTGAGTTCGGCGCCGCGGAAAAATTCGTTCCAATCAAGCCCGGGGGCCTTGATTGTGAAATCGGTTTGTTTCCACGGATTATCCGCCTTGTGAATGTCTTCGTTGTCGGCAAGGCTGGTGTGCGTTTCGGCGATTTTGTGTTCAAGATCGATGATGCGTGAAGCACGGGCAGCGGCATCTTTAAATTCCGCCAGCTTCAACATGGCCGCCACGTGCGCCTGATATTCCGTACGAGCCTTCCGCATCTGCTCGACATCGGAGAGGTAATACTCGCGATCCGGAAGCTGCAAACCGCCTTGCAACAGATACGCGGCATAGTGCGCGGAGTCGTTAAAATCGGGCGCGGACCAGAGTCCGAAAAGATTCGGAGTGTGGAAGTTGGTGTTGTTCAGTGGATCGACATCGGCACGCATGCTCGCGCCGAGAGCGTATGCCAGTTCTTGTTTGTCACTGATCGCGGCGATTGTCTCTAGATGCGGTTCGATCGGCGCCAAGCCTTTCGCCTGAATTGCATCTTCGTTTACATAGGAGTGATAAAGGTCGGCGATTTTTCGCTGTGGCGAACCGGGCGTCGCATTTGATTTGGCGATTTCTTCGATAAGGGCAGCGGTGCGCTTGTTGGAGAGATCATCGAGCGCAGAGAAGACGCCCACAGATGCTCGGTCATTGGGTATGGTGGTGCGCTTGATCCAGTCGCCATTTGCGTAAAGATAAAAGTTATCGCCGGGATTCACCGAACGATCCATATTCGCGATCTGGATGCCGTGTCCTTCGTGGGAACTGTGGGGCACAGCCTGCGAGAATGCGAAGCTCACGAACAGGAGAGCGACTAAAATGCGGAGAAACAGAGAAGATCTAAAAGTGGGTTTCATCGGGGCCGCCTAAATGGGCCTGGAAACACACTGGCCCGCGCAGAAAATAGCAAACTTGAAAGAGCATCACGCCTTCACCGGAGCGGTAACCGGCGCGTCCGGAGTTTAGTTGGAGAGAAATTGCCACTCCATCCTTTGCGAAGTTACCACCTTGCGACCTTAGCTGCAATTCTTGGCGAACTTTGCGGCAAAGATCTTGACCGCGAAGAGCGCGAAGGATTCGCGAAGTGCGACCAAAGAAATCCCTGGCGCAAGCAAAGAATATTGCACGCGAATCGATTTAAGCGGGCAGCAGCATGCCTTTTTCCAGATGCCGTGTGACGTGTGCATAGGAAGCAGCGTGGGGATCGTGCGTCACCATGACGATTGTCTTGTGGAAGTCCTCGTTTAGACGCTTTAGGATTTCCAGGATCTCGGTCGCGGAGTGACTATCCAGATCGCCAGTGGGTTCGTCGGCGAGCAGCAAGGTCGGGTCGCTTACAATGGCGCGGGCGATGGCGACGCGCTGTTCCTGGCCTCCGGAGAGCTGCTTGGGAAGATGATTGACGCGATCTTCCAATCCCACGAGTTTCAACGCAGTCATTACGTGATCACGGCGCTGCTGCTGGTTCAGGTGGGTGAGAAGCAGCGGCAGCTCCACGTTTTCGAAGGCGGTGAGCACGGGGATCAAATTGAATGTCTGGAAGACGTATCCGATGTGCTCGTTGCGCCAATGGGCTGCCTGCGAATCGCTGAAGCGGAAAATATTCTGATTCTGCACCAGCAATTCGCCGGAAGTGGGACGGTCGATCGCGGCGATCATGTTCAGCAGCGTGGTTTTGCCGGAGCCGGATGGTCCCATTAACGCGAGAAATTCGCCGGTGCCAATGTCGATGGAAACATCGTCGAGCGCCTTCACTTCGAAAGCCTCGCGCCTAAAGATCTTGCTGACATTGCGCGCCTGAACCACTTTGGTTGCGGTCGCGACTTTGTTTTCGGCAACTGTGCTCATGACTGCCCCTTAATTTTGATTGATTCTCCATCTTTCAGATCTTGCGGCGCGGCGGTGATCACGCTTTCGCCTCCGACTAAGCCATCGACCAGAAAGCCATCGGTGCGCTGGCTCAGAACATGAACCTCACGCATGTGCGCTTTGCCATCGAAAGCAAGAAAGACCACTTTTTTGCCTTCGTGATCGCGCAGGCCGTTGGCTGGGACGAACGCGCCTTGTGGTTGCGAGCCGGTATTCTTTTTCTCATCGGCGAGGAATTTTACCGTGGCGTTCATTTCCGGGCGCAGCTGAATTTCCTGATACTTGTTGGGATTCAGCACCTGTACCTTCACCTGCACCGTGGCTTTCTGGCGATTCGCCTCAGGGGAAATCTGGGCAATTTCTCCGTCGTAGGTTTTGTCAGGATAGGTGTCGGTGGTGACGATGGCTTTTTGTTTCGGTCCGAGGCGCGCGAAGTCGGCTTGCGCGATGTCGAGCTCGACTTGCAAGTCATTTAAATCGGCTAGAGAAACCACAGATCCTTGCGGGCCGCCAGCCGCCGCGCTGGCGAATTGCGCGGTGATCAACTCACCCTTCTCGGCGGTGCGATCGAGAATTGTGCCCGTGACTGGCGCGCGGATCACGGTTGCGTCGAGCTGAGATTTCGCATAATCGAGTTGCCCCTCGGCTTGCAACAACTGTCCACGAGCACGTTCGATTTCTTCCGGACGCGGGCCGATCTTCATCAACTGAAAAGCTTTTTGCAGCGAGTTCACGCGTTGCTGATCGGAATCGAATTTGGCGGTCGCGTCATCGAGCTGTTGATGAGAAACAACGCCTGCGGAGGAAAGTTGTTTGATGCGATCCAGAGTTGCCTGGTCATCGACCAGCGTGGCGCGGGCTTCGTCGAGATTATGCTGCGCTTCCTGAATCTCTTCCGGACGCGAGCCGTGCTGAAGCTCGTCGAGATAAGCCTGCGCGTTATCGACAGCTCCTTTGGCCTGCTCGTAGGCAGCGCGAAATTCCTGGTCTTCGAGACGAACGAGGACCTGGCCTTCTTTGACCTTATCGCCTTTCTCGACGCCGATCCAGGCGAGGCGCCCGGTGACTTTGGAATTTACGTTGAT
This sequence comes from uncultured Acidobacteriaceae bacterium, assembly GCA_963766625.1. Classification (GTDB taxonomy): domain Bacteria; phylum Acidobacteriota; class Terriglobia; order Terriglobales; family Acidobacteriaceae; genus Sulfotelmatobacter. Next base: position 299,359 of record CAVYBF010000004.1, read on the forward strand.
GGTGTGATGCGCCACGATGTAACCAGTAGCCGACAACACGGTGTCGCCCACAGGGCTGTTTTCGGCTGCTGCTCGCACCACTTCGACTTCCGGCGCATCGCGCGCGAACAGGCGGTAGGCAAGAGCCGACAAACTTATGACGGCGACCACGGCAATGCCAATGACAATATAGCGGCGCGCCCATGCAGGAGGCTCGCCGTTGCTTGATCCGCGGGCGCTGCGGTCGATCCGCAAGCTCTGCAGGTGTTCGTGTTTTGCGTCAATCGACATACAGAATGAATACGAGTCCTGGAGCGAGTAAGTTCGTCGACTTCAGTTCCAAGCTAGAGATTCCAATTGGCTCCAAAATCAGCCACGCAGCGCAGTGAGAATATTCTGGCGAGCCGCATGCCATGCCGGAGCGAGTCCGCCGAATAATCCCATGATCAGAGCAAACGCGATCGCGGCCGCAGCGACTTGCGCCGTGATCTGCAGGCTGAACACCACTTCACTAAATGTTACGGCATTGGACGTTCCCGTCTGCATTCCGTTAAAGGGCAGCATGAGAAAAATGCCGACGGCTGCGCCCAGTAAAGCCAACATTAAAGATTCCAGCACAAACGATGTCAAAATCGCCGGCCGGGAAAATCCCAATACGCGCAGAGTAGCAATCTCGCGGCCACGATAGGCGACGGCGGCATACATAGTATTCATGGCGGCGAAGCTTGAACCAATTGCCATGATGATCGCCACGACGATGCCAATATATTTTATTGGCGCACCGGAGCTGGTCTGCTTGGCATAGTAATCGGTCTCGAGCATTCCTTCGAGCTTGAGACGCTGGTCGTCGCTGACGCGATTCTTTAACGCGTCGGCTGCGATCGCATCGGTGGCGCGCAAGTAAGCGGACGCGTAGCCGCCCTGGCGGTCGAAGTCGGATGCCATCTGGTTCACGTCGCCCCAAATTTCGGATTCATACGCAGAGCCGCCGGCGTCGAACACTCCCACAACTTTCCATTGTCCTTTGCCGAACTGCATGGTGTCGCCGATGTTGGCATGAGCGAAGCGTGAACGAATCGATTTGCTCACAACCACTTCTCGCTGCCCGGGCTGGAACCAGCGGCCGTCGATGAGTTTCACGGGGGGCTTGCCGCCGGGTTCGTCGGGCGTTTGCCGCATTTCGAGGCCGTCGGGCATCATGCCACGCACGGTGACGTTGACTTCGCCGGTGCCATCTTTACGCGGGAGCACGATTACCACAACCCACTCGCCCGAAGCCATGGGCTCGCCGTGACTATCTTTTGCGATGCCGGGCAGAACTTTGAGCGTAGGAAATAGCGAGGCATCGAAGCCGCCCGACAATTCAGCCTCCGATCCTTTACGCAATACGAGCACATTTTTTTTGCTGCCGCTCGAAACGAAGGCGCGATTCAATCCTGCGAGCAGTGCCATCAGGAAAATCGCGGTGGTTACAGTGAGCGCGATGCCCAGCGCCGTCATGATGGTGAGCCCTTTGCGCAGCTTTAAATTGCGGATGTTATAGCTGATCGGTATCGCCATAAATTCGACTCACTTCTTCGAACATTTTCGTTTGCGCTTTATTTCTCTTTACTAATCAAAATCACTAGTCAAAATCAGCCAATGTGGCGCAATCCTTCCACGATATTGGTGCGCGATGCGCTGTAGGCCGGAAAGTAGCCGCTGGCCAGTCCCAGTGTTACTGCGACGAACAAGCACAGTACCGCGGTAGGCGCATTCACTTTCATGTTCAGCGGAATCCCCAATCCTATAAAACTGTGCGAAAGAAGTGCGATCAGAGGGACAGCTAGGAGGATGCCAAGAATTCCTCCGGCAACCGCCAATGCCACCGACTCGCTGACGAAGATGGTTAACACGCGCTGGCGAGTGAAGCCCAGAGTCTTGAGCACGGCCACTTCGCGAGTCCGGCTGCGCACCGACATCGCCATGGTATTCGCCGACACCAGCATGATGGCGAACGCCACTGCGCCGCAAATGCCAAGGATAAAAGCCTTCACATTTCCCAAAGATGCGACAAAGCCGAGCTGAAAAGCCTTTTCGCTCTCGCTCTTGGTGGGCAGCGGCGAGTTGCGGAACATCTCGTCGATTTGTTCAGAAGCGCGTCCCACGTTCTCGGCCGAATCGATCTGCGCCGCGTACCAGCCAGCCTGGCCTTTGAACCAGGGCACCGCTTCTTCCAGATATTTGGTATGAAAATACAGCGTATTCTGCGGCGGATCGCGATGATAAATCGCGCGAATCGTCAACTCTGGATTCACCGGGAAGATTGTTCCCTGCAAGGTGATATGGTCGCCGATCTTCCACCCATACTTTTTCGCCAAGGTCACATCAACGAGCGCACCGGTGCGATCCTGCTGCCAGGCCTTTAACTGCTCGGGCGGAACGATCTTGTCGGAGGCGACTTTCAGATACTCGTCCGGATCGGTGGCAACCTGCGCAAAGAAATGTTGCGGACGATCATCGATGTAGCGGCCTCCGAACCAGGTCTCCGGCACGACCGCAGTTACCCCGGGCACAGCACGAATCTTGTCGCGATAATAAGCCGGCAGGAAAAACGCAAGCGAGACGCGATCACGAATGATCAGGCGGCGCGCCGCTTCCGCAGCCACCTGATCGATGTAAAAGGCGCGCCAGATGGAAATCATGAGCGTAAGCAGGAGCAGCGAGAAACTGATGCTCACCATGGTCAGCAAGCTGCGCCGTTTGTTGCGAAACGTGTTGCGGACGATGAAGCTGCCGAGCGTCATGAGTTCATCCGATGTGACGCAAACCGTCCACTATATTGATTTGCGAAGCGTGATACGAGGGAAGCAGCGAGCTGGCCAGCCCAACTAACCCGGAGACCAACACCGCTGCTACCCACATCCCAGGGGTTACCTTCATGTTGTAAAAGCTCATGTACGGCGAGTGACTCACGGAGTAAATCAGGAAATACGCCAGAACCACACCAATCAGTCCGCCGGTTACCGCCAGCGCGACGGACTCGCTGACGAACAGGCCGAGAACGCTATTGCGCGTGAAGCCCAGGGTCTTGAGCACCGCGACTTCGCGGGTGCGCTCGCGAATCGACATCGCCATGGTGTTCGCGGAAACCAGAAGCGTGGCAAACACCACCGCCGAACAAATCATCAGGATGAAAGCTTTGACATTGCCGAGCATGGCGACAAACTCAAGGCCGAAAGCCTTTTCGCTTTCTGCTTTAGTGGGCTGCGGCGAATTACGGAACATATCGTCGATCGCGCTTGCGATTTTGCTGACATCTCCGGGAGAATCGGCCAGAATGCTGAACGTACCGGTTTGCCCTTTGAACCAGGAGACCGCCTCTTCGACGTATTTGGTGTTGTAGTAAACGGCCTTGTCATCCGGATTCGAAGTAAAAATGCCACGAACATAAAGCTCGAGATCTACGGGATAGATGGTTCCCTGCAGGACGATGCGGTCACCCAGCTTCCATCCATATTTCTTGGCGAGGGTGTCGTCGACAATTACTCCTTGCCGGTCGCGCTGCCAGGCGATTTTCTGATCTTCGGGCATCTGAATGTCGCGGTATACCTTGAAAAATTCGTCGGGATCGGTGCCGAACTGGGCAAAGAAATTTTCCGGTTTCTGATCTTTGTAAATTCCTCCAAACCAGGAGACTGGCACGACGGCAACGACTCCCGGAACGGCGCGAATTTTCCCCCGATAGAAGCTGGGCAGACTAAACGTGAGGGAGACGCGATGGCGAACCACCAATCTTTCCGCCGACTCGGCGCTGCCTTCATCGAGATAGAAGGCGCGCCAGATAGTCATCATGAGCGTCAGCAAAAGCAAAGAAAAAGCGATGCTCAATACGGTGAGGATACTCCGGCGCTTGTTGCGAAAGGCGTTCTTAGTGACAAACCGGCTCAATGTCATGCTGAACCCCTGGAAGACGCGGCGTCGGGGGAGACACCCCAGCAGCGTAGGCCTTCAGGATAAATGAAGGCGGCGGTTGCGACAACAAGGGGGCTTTGGTTGTGTCCTGATCTTTTCTGCTTTGCGACCTTAGCGAAGAACTTCCCAGCTCGAGTTACTGTAACCGCTTGTGGGTTTGGTTCGGTGTTCTTATTTCTGCCGTGCGTTCAGCTGATCCAGTTTCTGCTTAAGCTGTTCCAGCTTCTGGCCGGCTTCGCCGAGCTTACCTTCTGCGGTGAGCCGCTGATAATCAGCCAAATCCCTAGCCGCACCGCTGATGAGAGTGTTGAGATCCGCAGCAGGTTTGTTGGACGCGGCTGCGGGGTTGGGCGCCACCTCGATCGCAGGAGGAGAAACAGCGGTCAATGACGAAACCTCGCCGCCAAACATTGCCTTCATCGCAGAATCGAAGTTCGGCCCATACACGAGCTTGTCTTGCAGTGCTAGCACTACCAGGCGCAGCTCAGGCATGGGACTTCGCTCAGCCTGCAGGTAGATCGGTTCGGCATAGAGCAGCGCTTTTCCAACCGGAATCACCAGCAGAGTTCCGCGGCGCACGTGCGAGCCTTGCTGGTTCCACAACGTCAATTGTCCGGAGAGCTGCGCGTTCTGATCGATGCGGGCTTCGATCTGCAGGGGGCCATCGACCAACCTTGTTTTCGGGAAGTCATAAACTACCGAGGTTCCGTAATTCGCACCATCGCTGCGGCCGGCGATCCAGCCGATTAAATTGTTCCGATTGGCGGGCGTGAATGGAAGAATGTCGACGAACTCCACGTTGCTTCCGTCGGGGAGCTTCATCAGAACAAAATTAGGTTCCATGTTCTGCGTTCTCTGCTCACCGGTCTCGCTCAAACCCACTTCGGAAGCGACCGTCCACAGGTCCTCGCGGTTGTAAAAAACTTCCGGATCGGTCATGTGATAGAGCGCGTACACCGATGCCTGCAGCTTGAGCAGCAGCTCGGGATAACGCACATGTTTTCGCAGGTCGGGCGGCATGGACGAGGCATCCTTAAATAAGGAAGGAAAAATTGCGCGATACGCCGCGATGATCGGGTCCTGCGGATCGAAAACGTAGAACGTGGTGGTGCCGTCGTAGGCGTCGACGACCACCTTCACGCTGTTCCGCATGTAATTCAGCGAATTGCTGTTCAGAAGGTAGTGGCTCGAATAAGGGTAACTGTCAGAAGTAGTGTAGGCGTCGAGCATCCAGAAAAGTCGTCCATTGGCGCCGATTACGATGTAGGGATCAGGCTCGAAGGTGAGGAACGGGGCCAGCGCGGCCACGCGGTCTCGCACGTTACGGCGCATCAGAAGGCGGCTTTGCGAGTTGATATCGTCACTGAAGGGAAGCTTTGCCAAGTCGCCCTGGTCGATGGCGATGAGGATGCGGCGCAGGAATCCGCCAAGCGGGATTCCGCCGGTTCCTTCATAAGCGGTCAAATTATTCGTCTGGCCCTGCGGGTAATTGAATTCCTGTTGCCGCGTCTTGACGTACACGTCGTTACCGGTCAGCTCTCCGAAATAAATTTCTGGCCGCGTTACCTGGATACTTGGCACCGTGCTTTGCACCGGCATATTGCTCAAAATCAGCGTGGGCAGGCCTTCCGGCGTGAATCCATTCACGGGGTTCATGGTGATGCCATAGCCGTGCGTGTAGATGAGTTTGTTGTTGATCCAGTTGCGGCTGCTCTCGGGAAGCTTGTCGACGCTTAACTCGCGAGTGGCCAGCATGACTTCGCGCACGCTGCCGTTAATTTCGTAGCGGTCGATGTCGATATCCGGAAAATCATAATAAGTGCGAATCTCCTGAATCTGGCGCAGCGTGTCTTGCAGAGCGCGCCAGTCCCAGAGGCGGATATTTTGCAGCGTCGCCTGGTTGTTGGCCGCGTCCGTAGCCTCGACTGAGGTCTCGGCAGGAAATTCGCGCTGCGAAACGCGATCCAGCCCATAAGCTTTGCGGGTCAGCTCAATATTATTGGCAATATATGGCCGCTCACGCACCAGTTCGTTCGGCTTGACGATAAAACTACCAACATACCACCCGACTACTTGCAGGATGAGATAACAGCCTACGGCGGGAATGGCCGCCAGAGCGAGCCAGCGCACGCGTGGCCGAGTCACAACATTAAAGAGTGCGATGACCGCACCGACCACGAGCGCAGCGCAGACGATGAGCAGGCCGGTCAGAGTGATGTGCGCGTCGGTGTAGGTGACCCCGCTGAAAATCGTGTGCTCCTCAAAGAGCGCACCGAAGCGGCTTAGATATGCCTGCAGCGCGATGACCAGCAACAGGAAGGCAAATGCAATCGACACGCCGCGCCAGGAGGGCGGAATGTAGCTGCCGCGGCGCGCGGAGAGGACATGCGCACCTCCGGCGACCAGAACGAAGAACACAGCGACGATGCAGGCGATGATGGCGATGGTCAGCAACCAGCCTGCGATCAACTGCCACACCGGAAGAGTGAACAGATAAAAGTGAAGCGGCTTGCCGAAGATGGGGTCGACAACCGAAGGCGAATTTTGCGGAGCATACCAGTAAAGCGCGAATGTATCCCATTCCGCCATCATGCCGGCGCCGGTAGCCAGGGCAATCACAAAGAAAATCAGTCGCGCAGTGAAGTTGAGAATGCGCTCGACCGGCAACTTAATCGCCTGCCTGCCGATGAAAATCAGGCCGCCATCGAGCAAGTCAGGCTGATAGGCGCGCTTCAGGGCCAGGAACCATCCGTAGAGAATCAGAAATGTTGCCGCGAAAAAAACGGCAAACACCGACCACCTGAGACTCAGCGTCTGGCGATAGACGCTTTCATATCCGAGCGAGCCAAACCACAGAAGATTGATGTAGTACGACAGCGAAGTCCCGCTGCTGAAAATCAGAAAGGCAACTATGGCCACGATGACAAGAAAACGGTTTCGGTGGGACGGCCGGCTCGGCCAGTCGATGGACTCATGCATCAGGCCACTTCGCTTCTTCGAAATTATTTGTTTGTAATGGCAACTGAGAATTGTACCGCTTCCGCGGCGGGTTCGCCGCGATGATCCGTCCACAGTAGTGGTGCAGAAACCTCTCTGCCGAATCTCACTCGCTCGCGTGAGCATTATCACTGCCCTGCCATACACATATTCCTCATACTGATCAGGACGACGCGGGGGCAGAATGAATTATCCCGTTTGGCAACTTGGATTTCCTGGCGGACTGTTGATCGCGGCTATCGCCGTGCTTCACGTCTTCATCTCGCACTTCGCGGTTGGCGGAGGTGCGTACCTGGTTCTAACCGAGCGTCGCGCTTATGCGCACAACGACTCGGAACTGCTGGGTTATGTGAAGCACCATTCCAAGTTCTTTGCGCTGCTCACCGTTGTCCTTGGGGCGGTCACCGGCGTCGGCATCTGGTTCACCATCGGATTGGTGAGCCCGGAAGCAACTTCTTCGCTCATTCACACCTTCGTTTGGGGATGGGCGATCGAATGGGTCTTCTTTTTCGTGGAGATCGCGGCCGCTCTCATCTACGTCTACCACTGGGACACGCTCGACCGGCAAACTCATCTCATCATCGGCTGGATTTACTTCGTGGCTGCGTGGGCGAGCCTGGCGGTGATCAACGGGATTATCACCTACATGCTCACGCCCGGACGCTGGCTCGAAACTGGCAAATTCTGGGATGGCTTCTTCAATCCCACGTACTGGCCTTCGCTGTTCATTCGCTCGGCCATGGCCGCTGGACTGGCAGGCATTTTCGGCCTGGTGACCGCGATGCACGAAGCCGCCCCTTTGCGCGAGCGCGTGGTGCGTTGGGCGGGATGGTGGCTGTTTCTGGGAATAGCATCTCTGTTTCCTCTGGGCCTTTGGTACTTCCACGATTTTCCTTCCTACTCGCGCGGATATTTCAGCGGCGGGGCACACAGTGGAATGTATATGGCGGTTCACCATGCCCTGCTTGGAGCGGCCGTGTGCGGCGGAGTTGCACTGCTGCTGGCGCTAGTGTTCGCGCTTTTGCGGCCGAAACTGATGAATCCGATATTTGTGGCACTGCTTCTGATTGCCGGAATTGGGGTGATGGGCGGGTGCGAATATGTGCGCGAGTTCAGCCGCTATCCCTACGTAATCAATGGATACATCTACGCGAATGACGTCAGGGTTGGCCAAGCGGAGGGTATCGCTGCGAAGGGCGTAGCCAAGACTTCGCCATGGATCGAAAGCAAGATAGAAAGCACGATTGAAGGCAGCGCAGCCGATCCGCATGCGTATGGCCAGCAACTTTTCGCCATGGAGTGCGGATCCTGCCATTCTGTCGATGGCTATCGCGGCATGCGCAAATTCACCCGCGGATGGGATGCGAAATTTGCCAGCGAGGTCCTGCTGCACCTGCCCCTGGTTCGAGAGAGCATGCCGCCTTTTGCCGGAGATGAAAAGGACCGCGCAGCATTGGGCGGGTATTTGGCGTCACTGGCCCCAGCAACGTCCTCGGGCGCGAACGAAAGAGAAGTTGGGCAACAGGTCTTCGCGATCCATTGCGCCCTGTGTCACACGGTCGCAGGCCAGCGGCGCCCGCTTGATCTGAAAGGGACTGATCCCGACGCGATCGGAGGAATGATTGGAACTCTCGCCGATATCAACCCCGATATGCCCGCTTTTACTGGTACGGACGCGGAAGCTCATGCATTAGCCAAGTATCTGAGCGATCCCAGGCAGCAGTAGCAGGAGGATTCATCGTTATGAACTTGCCGATTCCTTATCCCGATCCCATGCCGTTGCCCGCGCCAGTCTGGCTGCTGCGCACGCTGCTGCTGCTCACATTCTTTCTCCACGTGTTGTTTATGAATTGCCTCTTTGGAGGCACGGCAGTCGCTTTGGTATGCACCATGCGGCGCAAGAGTTCGCCATTTTCTGCGCGGCTTGCTGGGGATATCGGCCGCATGCTGCCCTCCGTCTTTGCCTTCACCATCACCCTTGGCGTGGCGCCGTTGCTGTTTCTCCAGGTGATGTACGGTCAATTCCTTTACTCAAGTTCGATCCTGATCGGCGCGGCCTGGCTTGCCATTATCGGCATGGTTGTTCTGGCATATTACGGCGTCTACTTCTTTTCCATGAACGAACCCGGCGGCAAAACAACGGCGGTTCTTGCCGTGGTAGTGCTGCTGTTGGCGTCCATTGCCTTCGTCTACAGCAACAATTTCACTCTGATGCTCGCGCCCGAGCGCTGGCCTGCTCTCTATCGCACTCATGCCAACGGATGGAATTTAAACTGGCTCGAGTCTTCCCTGGCGCCGCGCTATCTTCATTTCGTTCTCGGAGCTTTGGCAGTTTCCGGCCTGGGGCTGATGGTGCTGGCTCTTCGCCAGCGGGAAGCGGAGTATCGGCAGTGGATCATCGATCAAGGGTTCCTGCTTTTCGCCGGCGCAACCGCGGTCAACTTCGTTGTCGGTTTCTGGTTCCTGGCAAAGTTGTCGCTTCCGGAGCGGCTGGCCTTTATTGGTGGCAATGGATTCGCGACCGCATTGTTAGCGGTTGGAATGCTTCTACCCGTGGCTGCGATTGCGCATTTCGTTATTGCAAAAGCCGGCAGATCTTCCAAGCGGCAGATGACGATTGGAATCGGCTGCGGAGTGCTGACAGTAGCCGTTATGATCATGATGCGCGATGTGCTGCGAAACCTTGCCCTGGCGCCTCCCTTCGATCCCAACCAACTGCCGACCGCTCCGCAGTGGGGCATCATTCTGCTTTTTGTAATCCTCTTCACCGCCGGTCTGGCCACTTTGTATTACATGCTTCGCAAGGTGGCAGTCGCGCCCAGGATGTAGTCAACGCCCTCTAGCAGAACGCGCCCGGCATTCATATGGTGAATGGTTTTGGCGTTAGCGGAGAAGACCAGTGTCGATTTTCTTTACATTGTCTAAGTTATTGAAAATTCTAGGCTTGATTTTTTTCGCCAAAGTGTGGGCGGGTTTTTCCTCAGACATCCACAGCGAAGTTTCATCCTCCACAGCTTCTGCACACAACTCAAATCGTTTTCTGTTGCTCTCTGCAACATTCTGCCGCAGAGTGTGTCCAGCGAAAACGTGAGACTTCTCAAATCTGTCGAATGATGATTGCGGTGACGCTGGTGGCAGCTGGCAATTCTCGAGGGTGAGTTGCCAGAGGACATTTGGTAGCGCGTGAGCGCATGCGATTTGTCCGGGCATTGCGGCCTCCTCCACTTCACGCTCTTTGAGCGGGTTGGGCTGCCGGCTCAGTGCGGCGATTGCAGCGCGTGGTTCTCCGAACCACGCATTGCAAACGGTACAGGTAAAAGTGGCACTCCATTGGGTTTTACCCACGGGGAGCGCTGTCGGACCGGTAACATCGTCTCGTTGCTCCTGGCGGCGAGAATAGCAGGATTGAGAGATCCACGAAGCATGCGGCTCGGGTGGCTGGCCCGGGCCGCATTTTGTTAGATGGCAGAATGATTGGCTTCCTTCTCACCGCATGTTTTCTTCTCACCCGAATGGCTTCTTGCTCGCCTCATCGATAGCTTCGCGTTGAATCATTCAAACCGCCGTTCGCGAAACACACGAGTTGCCGGCAAGTTGCGCTAACGCTCACGCAGCCTGCGTGCTTGCTTCAGTTGCGACTTTATTCACTGGTGATAGTTCGGGCAGCAGCGAGTCCTTCATTCGGAGGAATCGTTCCTCAAAAAATGCTCGCGAGAGATATGCAATCGCGATTGCGGCAGAGCCTGCCACTGCGAAACGAAGCAACACAAGTTCGAAATGGCCGTCGCGAGGCAGCAAAGACGGCCAGTGGCTGCCGCACACTCGGTCGTACATCCGAAAAACAAGCAAGTGATTGAGATATAGGCCGTAACTGATGTATCCGAGGAAACGAACAGCCGGCAAATTTACGTAGCGTTTTCCAGTACCGCTTCCCGCCATCAGGAAAATCAGCAGAACTGCGGCGAAGAAGGCGTTAACACAGGTGAACTGCAATCCCGCCCCCAGCGGGCGATTTCGGGTGGTTATTCCGAATGGCGCGCCCGCGACAGCGGCAATAACTGAGGCGACAACCAAGAGCGCGCAGAGGCGTTTCACCGTCAGCCGGCTGATCCCGCTGCGCAAGACAATCGCCAGCAGCGCTCCCGCCGCCAATCCGTCCGCGACAAACCAGGTGTACCAATCCAATCCTTCTTTCCATCCCAGAGAAAACGAAATCGCTCGCATCGTAGCGCGACAACACAACCACCGCTGCGGAAACCCAGGCCAGATGTTTTGCTGTGAAATTGCGGACCACCGCCGGCCAAAAAATGTAAAAATGCTCCTCGACCGCTAAAGACCACAAAGGCCCGTAACCGCAGGCAACACCGAACAAGGTGGTCAGGTTTGCCAGATAGATGAAGCTCAGTCCCACGAATGCCGGCGAAGAACTGCGCAGCAGAAGAAGCAGCAGAAGGAGTGCATAGTATGCTGGCAGAATCCGCAGAGCCCGGCGCACATAGAAGCGCCGATAAAAGTCGGGCCGACTTTTTGAATCGAGCAGAATGCCGGTAATCAGAAAGCCGGAGAGAACGAAGAAGAGGTTGATCCCGACCCATCCTGGCTGCGTGAGCCGGATCATCGCACCGCCCCATTTTCCGAACGACCGCGGTGAATATTGCCAAGAAAAGCCGTGCAGCAACAAGACTCCGAGAACCGCGACCCCTCGCAAGACATCGAGTTCCGGCATGAATGGCCGGATCAGAGGCTCACATGGGATAGAACTATCCGCTGGCTGGCAAACCGATCTCATGAATTAGATTCCATTCAAATTGAGGGACTTCTGCAGGTCAAACAAAGAGTGATTCGCGAATCTCAATGTTTAATAGCTGTGGGGAGCGGTTATCCGTGGATCTTCCGCAGAAAACGCTTTCTATTCACAACTTCTATGTACAGCCACCGCTCGACGCAGGCTCAAGTCTGGGTCAAGTTGTTATGCTCACGCATGCGATGTGCGGGGACACATTTGCCGAGCCGTGAACGAAGTAAACGACGCGTTTTCGCGACCTTTCCACAGCATAACCTCGGACTCCACAGCTTGTTCACAAAATCATTTTGAGATTCGCCTTATCTTCGCTTATGCTGATGCGAAAGTACGATTCGCACCATGGCCACGACCGATTACAGCATCAGCACTCTTCCCGCAAACGTAGAAGCCGAACGATCGATCCTCGGCGCGATCCTGCTCGACAACTTCGCCTACAACCAGGCAGCCGAGCATCTGCGGATTGAAGATTTTTCTCTCGACTCGCACCGCCGGATTTACTCGCGAATGGTCGATCTCGCGGAATCTTCGCGCCCGATCGACATGATTACCCTGATCGACGAGCTTGAGCGCCACAAAGAGCTGCAGGCGATCGGCGATGTGGGGTACGTTTCCAGCCTGCTGCACGGGCTTCCCGATCGGCCGAGCATCGAGCATTACGTCAAGATTGTTCGCGACAAGGCGCTGCTGCGTGGACTGATTCACGCGGCGAACACCGCGATTGCGCGGGCCTCGGATCAATCCGACGCGGCCGAAGAAGTTCTCAACGATGCCGAAGCTGCAATTTTCCAGCTCTCCGAAAAGCGCATCGGGCGCGGCTTCCTTGGCGTGCAGGAAATTGTTCGCGAATCGTTCGGTTCGGTTGACGCACTGTTGCAACGCGGGCAACGCATTACCGGGCTCGCTACGCATTACACCGATCTTGACGAAATGACCAGCGGCCTGCAGCGCTCCGATCTCATCATCATCGCGGCGCGGCCTTCGATGGGCAAAACTGCATTTGCCATGAATATCGCCGAGAATGCCGCTGTCGAAGATCAGCAGGTAGTCGGCGTTTTCTCCCTGGAAATGTCGCGTGAAGCTTTGCTGATGCGCTTGCTCTGCTCGCAAGCGAGAGTGGACGCGCACAAAATGCGCACCGGATCTTTATGGCAAGACGACACGCGCAAAGTCATTCGTGCCATGGAGCAGCTCGCCCATGCGCCCATTTTCATCGATGACACACCTGGCATTTCGCTGAGCGAGATGCGAGCCAAGGCACGGCGGCTGAAGCAGTCGCAAGGCAAACTCGATCTCTTGATCGTCGATTATCTGCAGCTCATGTCAGGCGGCAGCAAGCGCTATGAGAATCGCACGCAGGAAGTGTCTGCAATTTCGCGTGGACTGAAAGCTCTTGCCAAAGAACTCAGCGTGCCGGTGATCGCCCTCTCGCAGTTGAGCCGCGCTCCCGAAAGCCGCGGTGGAGATCATCGTCCGCAACTTGCCGACCTGCGTGAATCCGGCTCCATCGAGCAGGATGCCGATCTCGTCATGTTCATCTTCCGCGAAGAGGTTTATAAACAGGATGATCCGGACTTGCAAGGCCGCGCTGAAATCATTATTGGCAAACAGCGCAACGGTCCCATCGGCCGCGTGAACCTCGCCTTCCTGAAAAGTTGCACCAGATTTGAAACGCTGGTTGAGGGCGGGTTAGCCCCCGAGGAGTAACTATTCTGGTTACAGGAATCACTGTAGTTGTCGGCGGTAACTACCTTAGCCAATGTGAGTTATCTCGCCCTCTTGAGCTGTGGAAATTATTGTGGAATTGGGAGCAGGGATAAAACTTATCTATCTGCGAATCGCGTGGGAGAGATCGCTTTTCTTGGTTTTTCGTTCTCTAATGCACTGAATAGTAATCACTTAGACAATTTACTTCCCATTAACATGCCGACCGGTCGCTGTTTGCTGGGCGCTTCCCGCTTTGGGGTTTTGCACATTTCATCGTTTTAATGCTTCCGATTCTCCGCTCTCGCAGTCGCTTAGAAAATCGCATGTCCGGTGGTCGGACCTCTGCTCTTGTTAAGAGCGCAGGAGACATATGTAAACCATTGTCAATTGCCGCTAACTGAACCGAGAGAACGAGCGCAGGTGACGCCTTGTACATATGCGTAAAATCAGATAATATGATTTTGTGGACAAAATCATCAGCGTAACCGAAGCGGCGCGCAACTTCGCCGACTGCGTAAACCGCGCCCATTACCAGAAGGTCACGTTCGTGCTGCTGAAAGGAGGATCGCCCGTCGCTCGAATTGTGCCGGACGAAGAGAAAGTGTGCACTGGCGCCGATCTGAATAAAGCCGTGACCGGCGCGCGACTGGCCAGGGAAGAGGCCGCGTCCTGGAGTCGCGAGCTGCGCATCGCCCGCAGCCGGCTGAAACCGATAACCGACAAATGGCGATAATCCTTGATGCCGACATCATCATCGGCGGAGAAAAAGGCAGCTTCGATCTCGCCGCATGGCTCGCGTCGCTGGGCAACGAGCAGTTTGAAGTCGCGGCCATTACCGTGGCCGAGCTTTGGCATGGGGTCGAACGGGCCGGGCCGGCACATCGGCAGGATCGCGAGTCCTATCTGAGAGCGCTGCTCGACGTCCTCCCTATCGTTCCCTATACCGAGCAGACCGCTTATCGCCATGCCCGGCTGTGGGCGCAACTTGAAACGGCCGGCAAAATGATCGGCCCTCATGATCTGATCGTCGCCGCAACGGCCATGGAAAGGGACAGCGCGCTGGCCACATTCAATCAGCGGCATTTTGCAAATGTGAAGGGACTAAGGCTGATCGAGCCGAAGTAGATCGGAGCCTTGACAACCGAGGGAGTAGACCCCCCTAGTGTTCAGAGATCGTCCTGGTTGCGTGCAAGCCCATGGGTACTTGGAGCGTCGGATATTTATTGCGGTGGACAGGGTTGTTGGAGCGGTAGCGTGCCTGGGTGTGCCGCAGTCCCTCAGCGGCTGAAGCCGCATTGACCTTTGCCGAATTCAGCGGCGCGGCTCGAAGCCGCGCCCTTTCAAAACTTCTTCCAAACGCCCTTTCAAAACTTCGCCCCTCAAAACTCGATTCGGATCAGTTGCTATCTTCGCCGACCTTGAGCACAGCCAGAAATGCCTCCTGCGGAATGTCGACGCGCCCGATCCGCTTCATGCGTTTCTTGCCCTCTTTTTGTTTTTCCAGCAGCTTGCGTTTGCGGGTAATATCGCCGCCGTAACATTTGGCGAGCACGTTCTTGCGCATGGCCGAGACGGTTTCGCGGGAGATAATCTTGGCTCCGATCGAAGCCTGGATCGGCACCTCGAACATTTGCCGCGGAATCAACTGCCGCATTTTCGAAACCAGTGCTTTGCCGCGCTCATAGGCAAACTCGCGGTGCACGATGATCGAGAGCGCATCTACTGGCTCGCCTGCGACGAGGATATCGAGCTTCACCATGGGCGACTCCCAATATCCTGCGAGATGATAGTCGAGCGACGCGTAGCCACGTGAGACTGTTTTCAGCCGGTCATAAAAATCCAGCACGATTTCGTTCAGAGGTAATTCATAGTGCAACATCACGCGCGATGAGCTGACGTACTCGAAGGTTTTCTGCTTACCGCGCTTCTCTTCGACCAATTTCAGAATTCCGCCGACGTATTCTTCGTTCGTCAGAATCGTCGCCAGAATCACCGGCTCTTCAACTTTTTCAATCTCACTTGGATCCGGCCAGCGCGACGGATTATCCACTTCAATGAACTGGCCATCCGTCTTCGTGATCTTGTACCGCACACCCGGGGCCGTCGTGATCAGCTCAAGCGCGAACTCGCGCTCCAGCCGCTCCTGAATAATTTCCATGTGCAGCAAACCAAGAAAACCGCAACGGAAGCCAAATCCGAGAGCCACAGAACTTTCCGGTTCGAAGAAAAAGGACGAATCATTCAGCCGCAATTTTTCCAGCGCTTCACGCAACCGCGTGTGCTCGTGCGAATCCACGGTATATAAACCGGCAAACACCATGGGCTTGATCTCTTCAAAGCCGGGCAGGGCAGCGAACGCCGGATTCGCGTCATCCGTAATCGTGTCGCCGATTTTCGTATCGGCGACGTTTTTGATGTTCGCAATCAGAAATCCAACTTCACCGGCCTTCAGTTCCTCGATCTCCACCGGCTTCGGCGTGAGCACGCCCAGCGTCTCCGCGTCGAAGGTCGTTCCGTTTGACCACAGGCGAATTCTCTGTCCTTTGCGCAGGGTTCCCTGAAAAACTCGAGTCAGTATCACTACACCGCGATAGGCGTCAAACCAGGAATCAAAAATAAGCGCCTGCAATCGGCCGTCGGGATTGCCCTTGGGCGGCGGCACGCGCTTCACAATCGCTTCGAGCACGTCAGGCACGCCTTGCCCGGTTTTCGCGCTGATCAGCACCGCATCCGACGCGTCGAGGCCGACCGCGCCTTCAATCATTTCTTTTGTCCGCGGAATGTCGGCGCTCTGCAGATCGATCTTGTTGATCACGGGAATAATCTCAAGACCGTTGTTAATCGCCAGGTAGGCATTGGCCAGCGTCTGCGCTTCCACTCCCTGCGAAGCATCCACCACCAGCAGCGCGCCCTCGCACGAAGCCAGCGAGCGTGAAACCTCGTAAGAAAAATCCACGTGGCCAGGCGTGTCAATCAAATTGAGCTGATAAGTCTGGCCATCTTTCGCGGTATACATCATGCGCACAGCGTGGGCTTTGATCGTGATGCCGCGCTCGCGCTCCAGGTCCATGGAATCGAGGACCTGCGCCTGCATCTCGCGCGCCGTCAGCGAGCCGGTCAGCTCCAGCAGACGATCCGCCAGCGTCGATTTGCCGTGGTCGATATGCGCGATAATGGCAAAGTTGCGGATTTGAGCGGCGTCCATAAATTGTGGGCTAATCCTCGATTCTAGCAGGCAGGATGCAGGTTCCCCATTCGGGCGAGCTTTCTGATGGAGCATCTTTTAGCGCGACTGGGCGAGCACGAGCATCCAACCATTGTTGTTGCTTCAGGCGAGCTTCACTTAACCTTGTAGATAGAAGACAAGCGCTAAGCACACCTCGAAAGGGAGACGATGAAAAAACGCAAACTTGGAAAAAGCAACCTGGAAGTCTCTGCGATCGGACTCGGTTGCATGGGAATGAGTTTTGGCCTGGGGCCGGCAGTGGACAAGCAGCAGGGGATCTCCCTGATTCGCGCGGCCGTGGAACGTGGCGTGACGTTCTTCGACACTGCTGAAGTTTATGGCCCTTTTACCAATGAGGAACTGGTAGGCGAAGCCTTGGCTCCAGTTCGCGGCCAAGTGGCGATTGCCACCAAATTCGGGTTCAAGCCCGGACCAGACGGACAGCGGTGGAGCGCCCTGGACAGCCGACCCGAGCACATCAAGCAGGTCGCCGAGGCCTCGCTCAAGCGCCTCAGGACCGAAGTGATCGATCTCCTTTATCAACACCGCGTCGACTCCGATGTGCCAATCGAAGAGGTGGCTGGCGCTGTGAAGGATCTGATTCAGCAAGGCAAGGTGAAGCACTTTGGACTGTCGGAAGCGGGCGTGCAGACCATCCGCCGCGCTCACAAGGTGCAGCCGGTTACTGCATTGCAGAGCGAATATTCGCTTTGGTGGAGAGAGCCTGAAGCGGAGGTGATACCCACGCTCGAGGAGCTTGGCATCGGGTTCGTTCCTTTCAGTCCTCTGGGCAAGGGCTTTCTTACGGGCGAGATCAGCGAAGATACGAAATTCGACAAAAATGATTTTCGCAACATCGTTCCGCGCTTTTCACCGGAGAATCGAAAGGCGAATCAGGCGGTGGTTGATCTGATTGGGAAATTCGCGCAGCAGAAAAAGGTGACGCCTGCGCAGATCGCGCTGGCCTGGCTGCTCGCTCAGAAGCCGTGGATTGTGCCGATTCCGGGTACAACGAAACTTCACCGCCTGGAGGAGAACTTAGGAGCTGTTGATGTCGAACTTTCGCCCGAGGAAGTGCGGCAACTGGGAAGTGCGGCATCGAAGATTCCGGTGCAAGGGGCTCGGTATCCGGAAGAGTTGCAAAAACTCGTGGGCCGCTGAGGGGTAGGGATATGCCGAATCCGCCTGATTCTCGAATTCCCGAATCAACATTTTTAACCCGTTAGTCAGGAGTAGAAGTGCTATGCCAACTCAGAACGACTCTCTAAAAGACCGTCTTTCGCGATACCGTGAAATTACGATAAGCGTGATCGGTAGAAAGTCAGGACGTACCAGCTCACGGCCAGTCTGGTTCGTATTGGAGGATGACAGGCTGTACCTCCTACCGGTGCAGGGCTCGGATACACAGTGGTACAAGAACGTGCTCAAGAATCCGAAGATACGGATTGACGCGCGGGGCACAGAAGTTGAATTCAAGGCCGTTCCCGTCGCCGATACCAAGCAGGTGCAGTCTGTGGTCGAGAAATTCCGCGAGAAGTACGGCGCCAAGGATGTGAAACAGTACTATTCGAAGTTCGACGTGGCTGTTGTCGCCCAGATGCGATAAGCGCCATCCTGCTGCAGAATAAACCGCCGTTGCACGTCTACGCTGCGACTCTGGCTCAAGGCGAGCCTTTTTACTTAGACCACTTGCGTCGCCGCCGCGTCGTTTCGATTGCGGTGCGGCTTCACAACAATCTCAACATCCTGCAGCTCGCGCCGGCGTCGGCGGACAGTTCATCGCAAGTTGAACAATCCGTTACAATCGCTCGAATCATTTTTCGATCATGGAGGGGACGGGCATGCGCGGAATTTCTTTGGTGCTGCTTTCTTGCTGGACGTTGGCGGGCGTTGTTCTCGGCCAGACCCTCTCTCCGCAGGTAAGAGCTTTGGTTAAAGTCGATTCACCTGTCGTCGTCCTTACGCACGTTCGCGTAATCGATGGAACGGGCGCGCCTGCTCGCGAAGATCAAAACGTCGTTCTCAGTCATGGAAAAATCGAATCGATTGCCGATGCCGGATCGGCAAACGTGCCACAGAACAAAGGCGCGCAAATACTCGATCTCCGTGGTTACAGCGTGATTCCCGGCCTGGTCGGCATGCACGATCACATGTTCTATCCCATGGGCAACGGAATTTTCGGAGAAATGGCCTACAGCTTCCCACGGCTTTACCTCGCCGGAGGCGTCACTACCATCCGCACCACCGGCGCGCTCGAACCTTACACTGATCTCGAACTCAAAAAGGAGATTGACGCTGGCGAAACGCCGGGGCCGAAAATTCACGTCACCGGACCGTATCTCGAAGGCGCAGGATCGTGGGCGTTGCAGATGCACCAGCTCACCGGCCCCGACGACGCCACACGCACCGTCAACTATTGGATCGACGAAGGCGTCGACAATTTCAAGGCCTATATGTTCATCACTCCCGACGAGCTTGCGGCCGCGATTGCCGCTGCCCATAAGCGCGGCGTGAAAGTCACCGGACACCTGTGCTCTGTGGGATTTCGTCAGGCGGCCGCGCTTGGCATCGACGATCTCGAACATGGACTCTTCGTCGACAGCGAACCGATTCCCGGCAGCAAGCCCGGCGTCTGCGCGCAAAAGCCGCAGGATGTCGCAGAGATGGCCAAGCTCGATATACAGACCGGGCCGGTGCACGAAATGATCGAAGATCTAATCAAGCATCATGTAGCAGTTACCTCGACGCTTCCGGTATTCGAAATGTTTGTGCCCGGCCGGCCGGCAATCGAAGCACGCGTGCTGGACGCTCTATCCACGGACGCTCGCGCCGCTTTTCTCGCCAACAAAGTGCGCGCTGCCGATCAAGCCCGAAGCAAACAAATTTACGGCTCTGACACTTCTCCGTGGGCAGCCGCGTTCAAGAAGGAAATGGAATTCGAGCACGCGTTCGCGCAAGCCGGAGGCCAGCTGCTCGCGGGCCTCGATCCCACAGGAATGGGGGGCGTAATCGCCGGATTCGGCGATCAGCGCGAAGTGGAGTTACTTGTGGAAGCGGGATTCACGCCGCTGGAAGCAATTCGCATCGCCACCTACAACGGCGCGCAATATCTTGGCGAGGCCGATAAGACCGGCAGCATCGCTCCCGGAAAGCAAGCGGACCTCGTCGTTATCAAGGGAGATCCATCGAAGAAAATCGAAGACATCGAAAATGTCGAAACGGTTTTCAAAAATGGCGTCGGTTACGATTCAGCGAAGTTGATCGAATCGGTCCGCGGACACGTGGGCACGAATTAGAATTCAGATTGCATGCTGGTTCTCGCTTCTGCCTCGCCACGCCGTCAGGAGTTGCTGCGCAACGCAGGCCTCTCATTCACAGTTGATCCAGCCGACATCGACGAAACACCGCTCCCTGGCGAATCGCCGCAGGCCTGCGCCGAGCGCCTGGCGCGAGAAAAGGCGCTGGCAGTTCACAAACGTTATCCGGAAGATTTTGTGCTGGGCGCCGACACCATCGTCGTCATAGATGACATCATCCTCGGCAAGCCGGGTGACGCCGAAGACGCCGCGCGCATGTTGCGAATGCTCTCCGGGCGGCAGCACTCGGTGATTACCGGAGTATGCCTCCTCGGCCCGGCCTGCGAAACTACTTCCTCTGAAACCACTCTCGTGTGGATGTCCAAAATCTGCGACGATGAAATCCGCGCCTATGTCGCTAGCGGCGAGCCCATGGATAAAGCCGGAGCTTACGCCATCCAGGGCATTGCCTCGCGCTGGATTTCGCGCATCGAAGGAGACTACTCCAATGTGGTCGGATTGCCGACCGCTTTGGTTTATTCCATGTTAAGAAGAGTCGAGGGGATCTGAATTGCGGGCGGGAAAGTCAGGTGGTTCCTAATTGCTGTTTGCGAATTGCTGGCGGCGAATAGCTACGAGCGTTCTCTACGATTTCTTCTCTTCTTCTTTTTCTTTCTTCTTTTCTTCCGGCTCTTTCATGGCCGCCTTGAAGTTACGGATGCCTTCTCCCATGCCCTTGCCGAGCGCGGCAAATTTGCTGGTACCGAAGATCAGTAAAATGATCCCGATGATCAGCAGCAAATGCAAAGGTTGAAATAGACCTTCACCCATAACTCCTCCATCTCGGGGTTACGTACTGCCGAAGCTATCGGCAAACCGGCCGAGCCTCCTATGAAAAGTCTAGGCCCCGCGAACTGTAGAGTCAAAGCGAGCCCGCGTGGTCGCCTGGTTTTTTCATTCCGAACAAGCGCTTTTGCGCAGTGAGGGATCTGCTTCTTTTCTCAAATTCCAAGACTACATCTTCCGCCCAAAACTTATTCCATATCTTCCTTGGTGGGGTTGTAGAAGAAATGAAAGCGCAATGCGAGATATTGTCCCTTGAATTCGCCGGGCAATGGGGGAAATGGATTCGAACCTGTGATGCTTCCGTAGGCGGGGCGATCGAGAGCGACATCGTTCGACGACATCACGATTCTCAGCCCCTGCACGCTGCCATCTTTCATGATCGCGAACTCAATCACCAGATTGCCGTGCTTCATCTGCGCGGACTCCGGAATCAGTTGATACCAATTGTCCCGCACATCGTGCAGCACGCGTTGCAGGTACGGCCCGAAGTCGACGCCCTCGGTGTCGCTGAGAATCTCGAGGTTCCCTACCTGCCGGCCGCGCGCGCCGGTGCCCAAGCCAAAATCGCCGGCTTCTCCGGCCCCGCTGGCGCGCCCCGCAGCGGCTGCGCGCGCCGCCTGCTGCACCGCAGAACCGGCCGACATCGATCCCGCATACTTGCTGAACTCATTGGCAATGTTCGGCTTCGGCGGTTGCAATTGCGCAATTTGCGGATTATTCGAGGGCGGCGGCTGTGGTCGCTGCTGCGGCGGACTTTGCGCTATCTGCGGAGCCGGCGCCTGTTGTGGTGATGCCGGCGCGTTCATGCCCGGCCTTCCGGGAGGTGGCGAGAGAATTTTTCTCAACTCCTTCGGATCGAGTTCCGGATGTCGTGACATGGCAATCCGGTCCTTATCGGAAAGAACGTTGGCTGATTTATGCGGCGCCTTCTGCAAATCCTTGGGCAGATCGAGAAAGGTAACATTCTTGTCGGTCGAGAGAGGCCGCGCAACCGCCACCACCGAATGCATCCATGGGAACCACTTTTCCAGCCTTTCGAAATTGACAATTAAAATAATCAGAATCAGGTGGACGATGATTGAAATCCACGCAGCTTCACGACGGCGGGAGCGTGCCAGATCGTCCTGCAATTGAATGAGGAGATGCGGCACGCGGGCATCGTCATCCAGCTCTTTGTAGGCGGTTTCCCATCCCTGCCGGTCATAGAGGCCCAGCTGTTCAGGCTGCGACTTTTCGGGCGCGACCGGATCTTTGCTGGGTAAGCCCTGGAATGGAATTTGAGTGAGGGGCATGAACTAAGTTTTCGACCCGGGCTTGTCCGTTAGACACACCAGCGCACTGCCACGTTGCATCCGGCTTTCAACGAGCGTTTCCCACAACGCGTCGCGGGCAAGCTACCCTCATTTTCGCATCTTTCCCGTGATTCTGCTTACTGACGAATGGGGTGCGACTTGTGTGTGTAAACAATTGTAAAAGGAACCTGGGCTGCTGCGGCTATCGCGTGCCTGAAAGAGCTTTCGCCGCAGCCCGTGAGTGGAACTGCTAACTCGCCGTTACAATACCCCGCCAGTCTTTACCGCCAGAATATTTAGTGCCATCTCCAGCTTTGTAATGGCTTCACCGATCTCTGGATGCTTTCCGACTTTGTCTTGGAGGGTCTTCAGAATCTGGCGAGCCCCTGCAATATGCGCTACCGCCTTGGCATTCTGGTCGGAATTTGGTTCGCTATGTGTGTCCATGCCGATTCGCTCCCTGTCATTCAAGCCCACAAACTATTTTACGCACTGAAGGTAATGGCTAGGAAATAAGTGTTCGAAGGTGTCTCTGACCGGGGCGGCAGTAGTTAGCAAGCTTTCCGAAGCGCGAGCCGCGTAATCCTGTACATGGAACGCTGTATGTGACGCGCTGTTTGCGCGACCGTACAATATTTTTGTGTTTTTTTCGCCTCAGCTGATGAAAGATGATTTAACCACGAATTAAAAGCGAATATTTTCTTTCTCGGAGTAACGAATTGCAGGAGCGCACTCTTACACTAGTTAACGAAGTAGCCGCTAGAAAGCATGCGGAAAGCCGTGGGCGACAGAGCGATGAAATCTTCCGATCGCTCGTGGACAGCGTCAAAGACTATGCCATCTTCCTGCTCGACCCAGACGGCACAGTCGCGACTTGGAATCAGGGCGCCGAGAGAATCAAGGGCTACAAGGCCAGCGAGATCCTGACCAAGCATTTTTCCGTCTTCTATCCAAAGGAAGCCCGTGAAAGCAAATGGCCCGACCGTGAACTGGAGATTGCAGCCAAGGAAGGCCGCTTCGCCGATGAAGGCTTGCGCGTAAGAAAAGACGGTTCCACTTTTTGGGCTTATGTGGTGATCACCGCGCTTCGCGGCGAAGACGGCGAACTGCGCGGGTTCGCCAAGGTCACCCGTGATCTGAGCGAGCGGCGTGCATTGGAGGAGCGCACGCGGCACCTGAACAAAGAACTTCGCAACCGCGTTGCCGAACTTCTTGAATCCCAGCGTCAAGTGGAGTTGCGCACTCTCGAGCTGCAAAGGTTATCGGGAGAGCTGTTGCGCGTCCAAGATGAGGAGCGGCGAAGAATCGCCCGTGAACTTCACGATGACCTTGGTCAACTGCTGGTCGCCATTAAGCTGGAATTGAGTTCCTCGGACGCTGCTGAAGTCGATCTGAACAACAATTCTTCACAAGCCCTCCCACTCGTCGACAGCGCATTGCAGAAAGTCCGCAACATGTCCTATTTGCTGCACCCGCCTTTGCTGGACGAGTCCGGCCTGCTGCCCGCACTGCATTGGTATTTCCAGGGGCTGCAAAGCCGCGGGCAGTTGCGCATCACCTTCGATTACAAGCCTACTGTGTTCCCACGCCTTCCGCGGGATGTGGAAACGGCTGTGTTCCGCGTCATTCAGGAATCACTCACCAATGTTTACCGCCATTCTGAGAGCCAGGATGCACGAATCGAGCTCGTGCAGGATCATGACACCGTGGTTGTGCGCGTTCGAGATTTCGGCAAAGGCATTCCAGAAAATAAGATCGGAATCTCGGCGTTAGTGGGCGTCGGGATCAGTGGCATGCGGGAGCGTGTAAAGCAGCTCAACGGTGAGTTGAGAATTTCACGAGCCGAGCCGGGAACACTGGTGACTGCGACCATCCCTTTACTCGATGTCATTTAAATGAAATAGCAGAAACCGCGGTTGCCCAACGCCCTTTGGCTGAGCCGCTTCTCGCGAAAGAGGAAGAACTCGCCGACGGGACCCCCAATAACTCCGCCGGTCTGTGCCACGTCTTTCTCAACTGCATAGGAGGATTGCGTCTTGACTTTCCAACCATTGGGAGTATTGTAGTGCGGTCAATCCAGCTTGGTTTTATCCTCCCACGGGCTGGCTGCGTTCATCCTCGGCTTCAATCGGAATCACGGGCCCACTTGGTTTTAAATTTTGTTCGAATCCTCAGCCCAAGGAGGCGAGTCATGTCTGCCATTCCCATCCCCATTTCTGAATTAGATCTGAAAGTCGTCAAGGCTCCGGAAGAAATTCTCATCCAGTGTAGCGGCCGCATCACTTCGACCAGTTCGCCTGCGCTTCAAACCACAGTTCGGAACCTGATCCCGGAAACCAAGCGGATCGTGCTCGATTTGACCGATGTGAGCTATCTTGATAGTTCCGGTCTCGGCGCGCTGGTCGCACTGTTCCTCTCCGCGAAGAGACAGAATTGCGACCTGAAGCTCATTAACCTCAACCAACGGCTAAAGGAGCTATTCAGCCTTACCAGGCTGTCTTCCGTGTTTGAGGGACATCAAGACCTGCTGGGTGCGACTCCGGATTAGCTTCTTTCGCACTCCGGGTTGATCGCTTGTAAATAAAGCCATTCGTGTGTCAAAAATCTACCGTACCCTGCGGCGTGGCTTTCGCAATTCCTAAGGCAATTAGGATTCACTAACTTGAGCGATCTCATGGAGGCGACATGGAGCTTGTGATGTTTGAAGATGTGGACGGCATGGAAGTTTTCGTCAACCCTGAACACGTGATCTGGGTACGGGAGTATCCCAACCAGACTACAGTCATCAGCTGCGGGCACGAGGATAAGTTCGCGGTACGGCTGGCTCCGGCTCAAGCAGTTGCCGCACTGGGCAAGACGATTCGGTAATCGATCAAAAGCTGCCCCCGCGTGGCAAATTTGCGCACATGCAGCTCTCAGCCTTCTTCAAGCGCAACCAATTTGTTTCAGGGCATTTGCATCGCCTGTGGCATCGCACCCGCGCCTGGCAAGTTACCTAAGTCATTGTAGAAAGGCTAAGTTCTGTGATTAGCATCACTGCTCCCTGTTCACTGCGCTTCTAATCTGGAACCTGCACACAAGGAGCCAGCATAGTGGAAACTACACCACATTTTGGGGGCGCAAGCGTTGAACCCGTTCTGTCCCTCGAAAAGCTCGCCGAAAGCGAACACAGATTTCGCAAGCTGGTGGAGGCCTTGCCTGACGCCATTCTGGTTCACAGCGAGAATAAAATCGTTTTTGTCAATCCCTTCTGCGTTCGCTTACATGGCGCCGAAACGGCGGAGCAACTTCTGGGACGAGATATCTCTGAGTTCATCAAGCCGGAATTCCTGCCCGCTATTCAACAGCGAGTCGAGGAATGTTATCTAACCGGAACTGCGTCCTCTCCCATCGAGACAATCCTCATCACCTGCGACGGTTTGCCGGTCGACATTGAAGCCGTCGCCATCCCCATTTCTTGGAATGGAGCGCCGGCCATTGAAGTGGTTCTCCGCGATATTCGCCAACGAAAACACGCTCAGCACCAGGCTCACGAATGGCAGCGGCGCCTGGAGTTGGCCCAGAAGGCGGGTCTCCGCATCGGATTGTGGGATTGGGATGTAGTTGCCAACACCGTGATCTGGTCGGACGAAACCTATCGCCAGTTTGGCCTCGCGCGAGATTCATTTCACGGCGATGTCGAAGACGCCGTCAACCGGATTCACCCGGACGATCGGGACATGGTCGAAGCAGCAATAGGAAAAGTTCTGCGCGGTGATTCGGAAGAGTACGCCTCCCAGTATCGAGTCTTGCGCCCCGATGGCACGACATGCTGGATTAATGCCCATGGTGTCATGGTCCGCAATGGATCGAAGCACATGATCGGCATAGGGATCGATATCACCGATCTCAAAAAATCTGAGCAGTCGCTTCAGGAGAGCCAGGAAAAGTACCGCCTGCTGTTGAACTCGACAGCGGAGGCAATCTACGGGCTCGATCTACAAGGAAATTGCACCTTCTGTAATCCGGCCTGCGCACGCCTGCTCGGCCATCGATCTACCGCAGACCTGCTGGGAAAAAACATGCACGCTCTCATGCACCACAGCCGCCCGGATGGCACTCCCTACCCGGAAGAAGAATGCGAAATCTATGTGGCCGTCCGCCAAGGCAGGGCAAGCCACGTCACTGATGAAGTGCTATGGCGCGCAGACCGAACCAGCTTTCCAGCCGAATACTGGTCTTATCCCATGTACCAAGCTGGAGAAATCGTCGGCGCGGTTGTCACTTTCCTGGATATTTCGGAGCGCAAGCAGGCAGAGCAAGCGCTGCACGAGTCGGAAGAGAGGCACCGGCATCTGTTTGACAACACCACCTACGGAGTCTTTCTCTCGAAACCAGACGGAACTCTGCTGGATGTGAACCCAGCTTTTGTAACCATGATGGGATACGGCTCGATAGAAGAATTGCTGGCATGCAATCTGGGGAGCGACATATATGAGAATCCGGCTGTGCGCAGATCGATCCTGGACAGCTATGGGGAGAGTGGGCGCGTGGATGGATCGGAGGCAAACTTTAGACGAAAAGACGGCAAGATCATTACGGTGCGAATCAACGGTGGGGCATCGCGTAGAGATGATGGGACAGTAGACCATTACGAAGTCATTATCGAAGACATCACCGAGCGCCGCAGCCTGGAGCAGCAATTCCGCCAGTCGCAGAAGATGGAAGCCGTGGGTCTGTTGGCAGGTGGCATTTCGCATGACTTCAACAATCTTCTCGGAGTGATTCTCGGCAACGCCGATCTCCTTTTGGAAAAGGTGCCTGCCGGCTCGCAGCAGCGTTATGCAGAAGCCATCAAGAAAGCCGGGAGCAGCGCCGCGCAGATGATTCGGCAACTGTTGGCTTTTAGCCGCAAACAGGTGCTGTACCCTGCTGTTCTGGACGTAAACGCCGTTGTCAGCGAGATTGGCAAAATCTTGCATCGCCTGATCGGCGAAGACGTTCGCGTCACCACCGACCTAGAAACCGGCCTCGGACCCGTCCGCGCCGACCGCGGACAAATCGAGCAGATCCTGATGAACCTGGCCACCAATGCGCGGGACGCCATGCCAAATGGCGGCACGTTCATAATTCGAACTGCCAATGCGAAATTCGGACCCGAAGACGCGGCGCGCTATTCCTACGTGATACCCGGGCAATACGTTCATCTTTCGGTTAGCGACACCGGCGTAGGCATGAGTGAAGAGGTGCGCACCCGCATTTTTGAGCCTTTCTTCACTACCAAGGAAAAAGGCCGCGGCACCGGGCTTGGACTCGCCACGGTGTACGGCATCGTGAAACAGAGCGGTGGATTCATTTGGGTCTCCAGTACTCCGGGAGCCGGAACGACCTTCGACATCTATCTGCCACGGATCGAGGGAAAAGCTGCTCCTCTGATTCCCAACCCTCTCGCACGAACCGAGTATCCCAGAGGCACGGAAACAATTCTCCTGCTGGAAGACGACGACTGTCTGCGCGAATTAACCGGCGAGATTCTCACAGGCAGCGGTTATAACGTGATCCAGGCGGGACGCGGCGATATTGCTGTTGATCTGGCTACTCAATTCAAGGGCTCTATTCCTCTGGTGGTTAGCGACGTAGTACTTCCCGAAATCAGTGGCCCTGCCGCAGTAAAGAAACTGCAACTCGTGCACCCGGAAATGAAGGCTCTCTACGTTTCAGGATATGCGGAAGTTCCTGTCGCTCAGCAGCTCATTGCAGAGGGAGCTACCTTGCTGCAGAAGCCGGTTGCCAGAATGGATCTTCTGAATAAGGTTGATGAAATGTTGCACCGGCACGATGCTCCCGAGCGACGGTCTTTGACTCAGCAACAATAAAAGCGTCGGCTCGTGATAAGAAGATGGGGGCCCCGGCGGTAAAGTCGCCTGTTGCGCTACTGCTCCGCCTGCGTGGCGAGCCCCACTTTTTCTCCGTGTTCGCGAATCGCGGTAAGAACCTCAAGGGCGAGCGCCAGCGCATGGCGTCCATCATTCAGCGAGACGATTGGAGTAGAGCGCTCCCGCACAGCGCGGAGAAACGACTTCAACTCCGCATGCAAGGGCTCTTCTGAAGTGACCGGCGGCTTCGCAACTTTAATCTGCGGATTGACGCTGGGATCGCCCGCGGCTGCCCCTTCTGCGCCCACCGTGAAAACCAGCACTTCCTGCCTTCCATAGTCGATCGAGAGATATTGGTTGGGCTGAAAGAAGCGCAACTTCCGCACCCGCTCGGTAGAAACGCGGCTGGCCGTGAAGTTAGCGACGCACCCGGATTCAAATTCCAGCCGCACGTTGGCGATGTCGACTTTGCCGGAAAGAATTGGCAGGCCGACTGCGCGTACTTCTCTAACCGGAGATTTCGCGAAAGAAAGCACGATGTCGAGATCGTGAATCATCAGATCGAGAACCACATCGACATCGAGCGATCGAGGCGTAAAAACGCTGAGCCGGTGAACCTCGAAAAACATCGGATGTGTGAGCAGCGGAATGGTCGCCCGCACCGCCGGATTGAAACGCTCCAAGTGCCCAACCTGCGCGATGCGTTTGCGTGCAGAAGCGAGCCGCAGCAATTCATCGGCTTCGCTAAGCGATGCGGCCAGCGGCTTCTCGATCAAAACATCAATCTCGGCGGTCATGAGGGCGCTCGCTACTTCCAGATGATTGACCGTTGGCGCGGCAACCGATGCCGCGCGAATCTCGCTGTTGGAGGTGAGCATCTGCTCGACCGAAGCAAACGCTCGGCAGCCGAACTCGCGCGCCACCGCTTCGGCGCGTTCCAGATTAGGGTCGACCACTCCAACCAGGCGCAGCGCTTCGCCCTGTTTCTCCAGTTCTTTATAAACACGTGCGTGATTGCGTCCGAAAACGCCCACTCCCGCGACCGCCACGGAGATCGGATTTTCAGCTTGCAGGGAAACTCCCAGAGGGCTGGGTGCCACCAGGAACAAGAGATTGTAAATGGAAAAGGAGGCCAGCGGGTGCCTCATCCTTGCCGCGTTCTTTGCGGCGGGGTGGGTATTTTGATCTTCAAGTCATTTCCTATTTTTTTCTCGCCCGTGCCTTCTTCAGAATAGCGATCTGTCCTGCATGATAAACCTCATGCTGCGCCATGCCGTGCAGCATGTGATAGAAGTCATATTTCTTGCCGGGGACTTGGTCCCAAAGCCGAGACTCCGGCAACTCTGCAACCCTCTTCACCAGCAGATTGTGCGTATGCTTGGCGTCGACAATGGCTTTGCGCCAAGCAGCTTCTGTAGGCTTTGGCGGAATTGGAAAATTGTCGGTGCCTTCGGGTTGCCATACCTTTCCATCCAGACGGCGCAGCGCAGCGTCATCCCACACTGCGATGTGCAGTACAAGTTCCCATATGCTGTGAACGTTGGGCAGGGGCCTGGCGGCAGCCGTGGCAGCATCGACATCTGCAAGCAACTCCAGCACAGCGGGACCGTGCCAGGCGTCGCCATCGAAGGCACGCCGAAGCTGTTCGGTAAGCAGTACAGACTGGGATTGTTGTGAGGCCATGGTCCAGATTCTCCCAAGTGAATGATCAATATCGTCTGGTGTTCCGTTCTACCAATGGCACGGCCGAGTTTTGGGGAACTTACAGACGCCGCACGACCTAACCGTAGCGCGCCAACAGATGCGCAAACGGCCCCCGTCAGCCCTGCGGATATCCAGACGCTCGATCGGAGCCGACTAGGGATAGGCGCAATCCCGCTTCTCACTTCGCCGGATCCGCCACGATCGCAATGCCCGCGGCATTTGCCGCATCAAGCAATCTCTCTCGATCCAGCAGCAAACATTTTCCCGCATCCAGAGCCAGGCAGGTTGCGCCCGCTTCCTGCATGATTTCGATCGTCCTCACGCCGATCACGGGAACATCGAAGCGCATATCCTGATTAGGTTTCGCAATCTTCACCACCGTCAGCGCGCGGCTGAGGGTTGAAGCAGTTCCATGCAGCGAAGCCATGATGTGCCCAGCGCGCTCGATGGTCGCATCCGTTCCCTCCATAGCTTCGACCGACACGCATGCAGCTTCGGCAATCACTACGGTCTGCCCAATATCGTGCTGCGCCAGATCCCGCGCCACGGCGCGGCCGTAATCGATGTTCTTGCGCTCCTGTTCGCTGGGCGAACGCTGCGTCAGCACGCCCGCCGCGCCCAGCAATGGCTCGAGCAGCCACGTTGAATTTTCCAGCATGATCCCTTCTTCGGCGAGAACATGGGCGACGGCGCCAAGCAAACTGTCGGTATTGCGTTTGCTGAGCGAGAGCAAAAGCTTCGCCAGCCGCCAATCCGGACGAATGGCAGAGAATATCTGTTTATGTTTTACCTGCCCGGCCATGACGGCGCGATGCACGCCCTCGCGATGAAAAATATCGATCAGCTGGGAAAGTTCGCCGAGCGATAGCCAGTGAACCGATGCGGCACCGCGATGTTCGATCTCCGGGAAGGCTTCTTCTTTGATGGCAGCGACCACGACGCTGAACCCCGCGGAGCGTGCAGCCTCGAGAACGAGGAATGGGAACTTGCCGTTGCCTGCGATGAGGCCGAGTTTTTCCTTGCTCCCAGGCATTTTACAGTCGAGATCGAGCGCCGGCCCCGGAGGTTCCACTCTGAAGCCGGGACACGTCCGAAACGAATTGCCGTGCCGCTGCCGCGGCTGGCTGCGTCCGGTAATAAATTAAGCCTGCCATCACCACCGTGATGGCGAGTATTACAAACAGACATCGAAAAAGAGTGCGCTGCAGAAAGTCTTGCGTACAAGTTATGTGCAACGAAATCTCTACTTAATCACTCCACGCCCGGCGCTCTCAATAAACCGAATCAGCATTTCCACATCTTCCCCGTGATCAGGTTCCGACTTCAGCTTCTCCAACGCCTGCGAGGTGTTTAGTTTTGACGCCAGCAGAGTCTTATAGGCGTGGTGCAGCTTGCCGATGCGCTCTTTGGAAAAGCCGCGGCGCTCGAGCCCGACCTTGTTCAGACCATAAGCGTGCGTGTCGCGCGAAGCCGAAGTCATGGAAAACGGCAGAACATCCTGCGTGATCGTAGTGCCGCCGCCAATGTAGGCATGCGCTCCGATACGCACAAACTGATGCACGGGGCAGAGCGCTCCCACCACCGCCCATTCTTCCACTGTCACATGCCCGGCAAGCGTAGCGCCATTCACCAGCATGCAGTGGTCGCCAATCACGGTGTCGTGCCCGATGTGCGCATAGGCCATGATCAGGGTGTGGCTGCCAACGCGCGTGAGCCCCCCGCCTTTCAGGGTGCCGCGGGTGATGGTGACGCACTCGCGAATCTCGTTATGGTCGCCGATCTCCAGCCGCGTGGGTTCACCTCGGTAAGTCACATCCTGGGGCGCCATGCCGATTGCGCAAAACGGAAAAAAGGAATTATCGGAACCGATCTTCGTCGGCCCCTCGATGGCGACGTGCGACAGCAGCCGGCAATTCTCACCCAGCTCAACCTCGGCTCCTATCACGCAGTAAGGGCCGATCACGCAGGATGCCGGCACCCGCGCACGCGCATCGATCACGGCAGTGGGATGAACTTTCATGGGTTTGGTGTGGGCTGAAATTGAGGCTGATCCGGATGGATTCATTCTGCCGTCGCGCTGTCGCCAGAGTTGTCGCCGCGCCCGCGCGCACTATCAATCAGCTGGCACGATACGGTCGCTTCGGCTACGCGCTTGCCGTCAACCAACGCTACACCATGCATCTTCGCCGCGATCATGCGCGGAACCGCGCGCCAACCCATCACTTCCACCTCGATCCGCAACTGGTCGCCGGGGCTGACGGGTTTGCGAAACTTGGCTCGCTCGATTCCGGTAAACACCATCAACTTA
Source organism: uncultured Acidobacteriaceae bacterium (assembly GCA_963766625.1). GTDB lineage: Bacteria > Acidobacteriota > Terriglobia > Terriglobales > Acidobacteriaceae > Sulfotelmatobacter. The sequence continues at coordinate 331,324 of CAVYBF010000004.1, forward strand.
TCGTCGCGATCTTCTACCTCGGTGAGCAGCAGCGCGCCGCCGGCCTGCGCAATCGCTTCCACAATCAGCACCCCAGGCATGATCGGCAATCCGGGAAAATGCCCGTTGAAAAAAGGCTCGTTGACGGTGACGTTTTTGATCGCCACAATGCGCTCTTTGCGCTTCAATTCCAGAACCCGGTCGATCAGCAGAAAAGGATAACGATGCGGCAGAATCTTCAGAATGTCGTGGATGTCGAGCGTCGTTTTGGGTGCGGCGGCTTCGCTCACGGATACGCTGCTCTCAATCATAGTTCGGGTCGATGTTCGAGCCAATGTCGGACCCAATGTCCGAGCCAATCAGCCTGAAGATTATACTGTACGGCGTGCGAATCACGGATCCACCCTTACCTGGGGAGGCTTTGTGTCTACTAAACAGATTCAGACAAGAAAATCGGGTTTGGAAGCCATCCAACCTGCCGCGTACGAGCGCTTGCACTACTTCGAACAACAGCTGAACCAGATAGTCGAGACCATTCGCGAGTTGGTCGAAATCGAATCGCCCAGCGACGATAAGCCCGCAGTCGACGCCATTGCGTCAGTGCTCGCCGCAAAATTCGACGTGCTCGGCGGAAGAACGCAACTGCATCGCAGCTTGAACTTCGGCGACAGCTTGCAGGTCGACTTCTCCGCCCTTAATTCAAGCCGTAAGCCCGTGCTCCTGCTTGGCCATTACGACACGGTGTATCCGCTGGGCACGCTTGCAGACATGCCCTGCAAAATCGAGAATGGAAAACTGCGCGGCCCCGGCGTTCTCGATATGAAATCGGGCATTGCCCTCATCCTGCACGCAATCGAAGCTCTGCAATACTGGCGCGGAAAATTGCCGCGCCCGGTCACCGTCTTTCTTGTTTCCGACGAAGAAGTTGGCAGCCATTCTTCCCGCAAAATCACCGAAGCTTTAGCCAGGAACTCGGCTGGAGTTCTCGTGCTTGAACCCGCAGCCGGTCACGGCGCAGTCAAGACTGCGCGCAAAGGCGTCGGCGAATATACGCTGCGCGTGAAAGGCATTGCCTCGCACGCTGGGCTCGATCCCGGCAAAGGTCACAGCTCGATCGTCGAACTGGCCCGCCAGATCGCGGTTCTCGCGAAGTTCAACAATCTTCGCCAGGGTCTCTCGGTGAATCCGGGAGTGATCTCAGGTGGAACGCGTACCAATGTTGTCGCCGCCGAAGCGTCCGTCGCAATTGACGTCCGCATCAAAAGCGCGAAGCAGGCCGCCGGAATCGATCGACGTTTGCGCTCTTTGAAGCTGTTCGACAAGCATTGCAAACTTCAGATCACCGGAAAAATCAACCGCCTGCCCATGGAGCGCACTGCCGGAGTCGCGGCGCTGTATAAAAACGCACGTGAGATTGCCGCCGAAATTAAATGGAAGCTAGGCGAAGCCGCCGTCGGCGGCGGCTCCGATGGAAACTTCACGGCAGGCATGGGCATTCCCACGCTCGACGGCATGGGTGGCGTCGGCGATGGTGCGCACGCCACTCACGAATTCATCGTCATTTCAGAACTGCCCCGCCGCGCACTGCTGCTAGCGGGAATGATCGAAAGTGTTTGATCGAGGGCAGTAACGATGCTCAAGTTCATGGTGGTGATTTGCAAACGTCAAGACATGAGCAACCAAGAATTCAAAACCTACTTGCGGAACACTCATGGCCCGCTGGCGAAAAAGCTGCCCGGCTTGCGGAAATACGTGCAGAACTTCGCGGCGAAAGATGCCAAACGGAAGCATCCCGCATGGGATGCGATCGTCGAACTTTATTTTGACGATTGGACAAGCATGGAAGCGGCCTGGGCAAGCCCCCTGGGCGCGGCTTCCGACGACGACTTGCCTGCGTTCGTTGATCTGAAGCGGACAACGTGGTCGGTCGTCGAAGAGATCACGGTGCTGAACGAATGATCTGAACCGGACGGACCTTAAGGAAACTGTTCAGACCGCAAGCCACGCGCATTCGGGTTGCCACCCTTGCAAAGAACGCAAGGATGGGGACACCCCCTTGGAGGCGCTGCTTGCGAAGAAAATGGCCATCCGCCTCACTCCCGCATTCTGCGGCTCGCCTCGCGGTTCTCACCAAACTCTGCACCGGTTCTCATTCACCATTGGCGATCCTGCTTTGCAGTGAAACGCCTCTTGAAATTCGGGCATGTTCGAGACCACACCGTTGGTTCGATACTTCTCCGGCGAATGCGGGTCCACCGTCGCCCTCAGTCGCTTCGTCTCATCGCGAGTTTGTCCGCACCAGCTCTGCCCATAGCCCACAAAGAATCTTTGCTCCGGCGTGAGCCCCTCAATCGGCGCCAGTTTCTGTCCCTTGGTATCTGCCTGCCATGCGTGATATGCCAGAATCAATCCGCCCAGATCGGCGACATCCTCGCCCAGGGTCAATTTCCCATTGATTTTGATGTCATCGATGATCACGTAATTCGAATACTGATTTGAAATGCAACTCGCCCGCTTCACAAACTCTTTGCCATCCTGCTCCGTCCACCAGTCGAGTAGATTTCCGTGGGCGTCGAATTGGCGGCCTTCGTCATCGAAGCCGTGGGTGAGTTCATGTCCAATCGTTCCGCCAGTGTCGCCATAATTCGGAGCCGCGTCCGAGTCCGGATCGAACGCCGGTGGCTGCAACACTCCCGCCGGAAAATTAATGTCATTCATCTGGGGATCGTAATATGCATTCACCGTCGGCGGCGTCATCTCCCATTCGCCGCGATCCACCGGCTTGCCAATTTTCGCCAGTTGCCGGTTGAACTCGAACACCCGGGCCCGCTCCACGTTGCCCAACTCATCTCCGCGAACAATCTCCAGCTTCGAATAATCCCTCCACTTGTCCGGATAACCAATCTTATTCGCCATCGCATGCAGCTTCACCAGAGCCTGCTGCTTGGTCGCCGCCGACATCCACGGCAGCGTGTCAATGTCTTGCTGCATCGCGTCCTCGATTTCCTTCACCATCTTTACCGCTTCCTGCTTGGCCTGCGGACTGAAGTATTTCTCCACGTACACCTGTCCCAGGGCTTCTCCCAAATCGTCGTCGACATTCTCCGTGCAGCGCTTCCATCGCGGCTTCAGCTCCTCTTGCCCGCGCAAGGTCTTTCCATAAAATGCGAAGTTCTCATTCACAAACGCCGTCGGCAGAAACGAAGCATCCGCATGCGCCAGATGCCATCGCAAATAGACTTTCCAATCGGCCAAACTCTCTTTCGCGATCTCTTCGTTTAAAGCCTTGAAGAAATTCGGCGAGGCCACGTTCAGCGATGCGACTGACGGCATTCCAACTTTCGTGAAATAAACCTGCCACCGAAAATCCGCGGCAATCTTCTCAAACTCCACGGCCGTCATCTTGTGATCCAAATTTTTGGGCTCTCTTCGTTCCACGCGCGTCTGCGAACCCTTGGCCAACGCGGTTTCAATGCGCATCACCGTCTCGGCTTCAGACTTCGCTGATGCCGCCGAATCGCCCAGCAGCTCGAACATCTTCTGCACGTGCTCGAGATACTGCTTGCGCAGTTCCACCGATTTGGCATCGTCCTTCAGGTAATAATCGCGATCCGGCAGCCCCAACCCTCCCTGATCCGCCTCCGCAATTTCCTGGTTGGCATCTCGAAAATCCTGCGTCGATCCAAAGCGGAACAAAACATTGTCATCAACCATGACGGCCGCCACATCCGCCAGTTGCGCCTTCGAATCAATATTCGCAATTCGCTCCAGTCCAGGCTTCAACGGCTCGATTCCTTTGGCATCGATTGCTTTTTCGTTTGTGCATGAAGCGTAGTAGTCGCCAATTTTCTGCTCAGCGGCGTTGCGCTTGGGATCAGGCGCCGACGCAACCTCAAGAATCCCGCGCAAGCGGCCCAGATTTTCATCCTCCATCTTCGAGTAAGTCGTCCACGACGACTGATCCGGCGGAATCGGATTGTTCTTGAGCCACCCTCCGCACGAATATTGAAAAAAGTCCGTGCAAGGATCGACGCTGCGATCCATCGAAGTCACATCCAGAGCCGGCTCATGCGGGGGAGCAGATGGGGCCTGTTGCGCAACGCCAAAGGAAGTGAGGAGCCAAAGAAAAGATGCCATCGAGAGCGCAGAAAAAAAGGAACGGCTACGCAAAGACGCCATAACAAGCCTCCATCCGGCGAAGCGAACGAAGCCGGGAAGATTAGTTTGTGAGAACCAAAGAGTATACAAGCGCCTGGAGGAAGGATCTCTAGTCGCTCGTTCTCTTATGGAAATGTTGGTGGCTACTTAGTTAAAGCATCCAACTCTGACGAAGCCGTGTCCAGGAGTGCCGCTTCGGATCGCAGCACGTTGGCGACGCGGACGATCTGCGCATCGGCTTCGTCCCAATGGCGTTGCTCAATCCCTTCGCGGATGCCAGGCATAGTCTTAGGGGCGTATCCGCTGTAGACGCCGGGAGCGTAAATCATGTGCTTATACCAGGGACGGCGTGGAAGGCCAGCCGGATCGGTAAGACGGCGCTCACTTTGGATCAGGATTTCGTTCAGCGCAGCGAGTTGCTTGTGACTTCCCGCAAATCCGGATGCTTCAGCTTTGTTGAACGCGGTTTTGTAGCGCTCGGCGCTTTGATTGAGTGCGTCGAGAGCATTTTCCAATGGGGCGAAATTCAAATGTGGAGGAATGTCCTCCGGCGGCGGAGCGACGGTTGGCTTGCGCGGATCGAACGTCGCCTGAAATGCGTTCTCTTTTAATTCCTGCTCGCGTTCGCGAGCTTCATCCTGCTTGTCGTGCAAGAGTTTTTGCAGGTCTTTGGTGTACTTTTGCATCGTATCGGCGAAATCAGTGAACTCGTACGGCAGAACGTCAGCATCAGCCATTCGCATAACCGCAGTTCCGATGGTTTGCGAGAGCGCGACGCCGTAGACGAAATTGGTGTCGGAAAAATGCGTGAACCAGTAGAAGTCATCGTAGATCGAGTGATAAATACCGCCATCGTCTTCGCCTCCGTAACCAAGGTTAAGCGAGGCAACGCCGAGATGGTCGATAAACGTGGTGTAGTCCGTGCCGGAGCCGAGAGCCCCCATGCGCAGATCAGAGCGCTGGCGCACCTCTTTCCGATCCTCATCTGGCTTCGCATCGACAATATCCGCCAAGCGCTTGCGCTCGAAGACTGAGAGCTTGCTCTCCGGGTCTTCGATGTTTCGCGCCACATCGTTCATCAAATGCTCGAGCGAGTGCGAACCCTCCATAAAGAGATAGCCACGGCCATTGCCGTCGGAGTTGATGTAAACGGCCGCATGTTCTTGCAGTTCACGGCCATGAGTTTCGGCCCAGGCGGTAGAGCCGAGCAGCATGGGCTCTTCGCCATCCCACGCGCAGTAGATAATCGTGCGTTTCGGTTTCCAGCCTTGCTTCAGCAATTCGCCAAAGGTGTGGGCTTCTTCCAGCAAAGCGACCTGGCCAGAGAGGGGATCTTCGGCGCCATTCACCCAGCCATCGTGATGATTCCCGCGCACCACCCACTCATCGGCCTCAGAGGAGCCGGGGATACGAGCGATAATGTCGTTCACATTTTTAATGTCCCAGTTCGATTCGACCACCAGATGCACTTTAGCAGCGCCAGGGCCGACGTGATAAGCGATGGGGAGAGCTCCGCGCCATTCTTCCGGAGCGAGTGGGCCCGTCAGCGCCGCTAATAATGGCTGCGCGTCACCATAGGAAATTGGCAGCGTCGGAATTTTGGTGATGCTGGGAGCGTTGCTCGCCGTCATGTGTGGGGCGTTGGGATCGCCGCGATCGGGAGTGAGCGGGTCGCCGGGATAATTCGATGCGAAATCCATCACGCTCCCGCGCTGCACACCCTGGTCGGGCCGCATCGGACCTTTCGGAAAAACATCGCCACCGAAGTAGCCGTCGTCTTTCGGATCTGAATAGATGAGGCAGCCCACCGCTCCGTGCTCGGCGGCAATTTTCGGCTTCATCCCGCGCCACGAGTTGCCATAGCGCGCAATTACGATCGCTCCTTTCACAGAAACTCCGAGGCGCTGCAGGCGCTCGTAGTCCTCGACCAAACCATAATTCACGTACACCAGCGGTGCGGTCACATCGCCGTCGCGCGAGTAGGCGTTGTAGGTGGGAAGCTGCTCGTCCCGCTGATTGGAGGTGGGATCTTCCGGGACAACCGGCTCTTGAAGTTTTGCGAGATAGTGCGTGGGCGCAGTCATTTCGAGCAGGCGGCGTTTGGGGGTCGGAAATAAAACTGGAAAGCTTTCGATTTGCGCATCGAGACCCCACTCTTTGAACTTCGACAAAATCCACTCCGCGTTTTGCTTATCGTAAGCGGAGCCCACGTTATGAGGGCGAGCGCTTAATAATTGCATATAGTCGCGCTGATTTTGGGCACTGGGGAGGGCGCGGAATTTTTCCTCCCACTCGCGCTCGGTGCGAGCATGTTGCGAGGAAAATCCATCAAGCGTAGCGTCAACCCCAGACTGCGGAGAATCCGCAATGGCGGAATGCAGGAATAAACCGGTAATAAGCGTGGCAAGAATCGAGCGGCGCATGAGCCTCCTGAGACTTACAGATTTTCTTGGATTTACGATCTCCTAACATTTACGAACTAGGAGTATGCCACGGAAGTCGCACTTTGTGACTCGTCAGAACAATTCGAGCCAGAAAATTTAGCGAATTGATGCGAGCCATTTCTCTGGCTCGGTGATCGCGTTGGCAAGATCGTTGAGGAACATTGCGGCGCGCGCGCCATCGACGGCGCGATGATCGCAGGACAGGGTGAGAGTCATCATTGGGCGTATGGCGGGCATGCGATCGACGGCCACTACCCGATCAGAAATGCTGCCCACGGCCAGAATTGCCGCCTGCGGAGGGGTGATGATGGCGGTGAATGAATCCACGTGGTGCATGCCCAGATTGCTGATGGTGAACGTGGCATCAGAGATATCGGCGGGATGCAACTTACCGGTCCGTGCGCGGTCGGCAAGATCGCTGCGCTGCTGCGCAATGTCGGCAATTCTGGCGCTATGCGCGTTGTGGATCACTGCCGCCACCACGCCATCATTCACCGCAACGGCCACGGCCATATTCACATGATCGTGTAGCAATATCCCTTCAGGGCTCCAGCTTGAATTCAGCCGAGGATGTTTGAGCAGAACCCGAGCCGCCAGCGCGACCAGCAAATCGGTGTGGGTGACGCGGGTGCTCTGTGTGCGTTCGATTTCGGCCGTTAGCTTCGCCCGATATTGGTTGAGCGCAGTGGCTTCGATTTCACGTGAGACGAAGAAGTGAGGAACGGTGGTCCAGCTCTGTATCATGCGTTCAGCCATAAGGCGGCCGACAGTGCTCGGGATTTCGACCTTCGCTGATTGTCGCTCGATTGGCGCGCTGTACGAGGCGACTGGCGCAGCGGCTGCGGTTTGCACATCTGACGCGAGAATTTCGCCGCCAGCACCGGAGCCGCGCAGGTTTGAAATATCCACGCCCAATTCTCTTGCCAGACGGCGCGCCTTGGGGGAGACTCTCGCGGTTGCTGCGGCCGAAGGTTGCGGCGTCTTAGCCGCGCTGGAGCCCACGTGAGATTCGGTTTTCGCACGCGCCGCGGGTACAACTGCTGACGCAGCTGGCGGCTTTTCCCCGGGAGCAACGATCCAGGCGATGGTCTGACCCACGGGAATATCTGCGCCGTTCAGAGCAGAGATGCCTGCGAGAATTCCATCGGCCGGCGCTTCCACTTCTACAACCGCTTTATCAGTTTCGATTTCAAGAAGCGGCTCGCCTTTGTTGACGCGGTCGCCCTCCTGCTTGCGCCAGGCAAGGAGCTTTCCGGTTTCCTGCGCCATCTCGAGAGCGGGCATGACAACGCTGAAGGCCATAATGTTTTTATTCGGGAAAGCGATTGAGACTCGTAGAGACGCAGCTTGCTACGTCTCTACTTAGGGCGCTCCAAATGTGGCCGGGCAAGACGTCGCAAGCAACGTCTCTACGTTTTCAATCTGAAACTCCGACCCGCTCGGTTTTTGCGCTGGCTTCGATCATGTCGAGCACGCGCTCGCTGGGCGCAGCTTCAGTTTCTCTTGTCGTGGGCAGCGGTCCGTTGACCGTGAAATAATGCGCCCCTGCAACGAGCAATTCTTCCGCGGGAAAGCGCGTGATCACTTCGTGCCCTGTGGGCGTGACGACGATTTCCTCCTCGATTCTTGCCGCGCTCCAACCGTCGGTGGAAGGCCAGAAAGTTTCCAGCGCAAACACCATGCCGGGCTCAATTGTCACCGGATGCTCGAATGAAACCAGGCGGCTGATGACTGGCTTCTCCCAGATAGCGAGGCCGATGCCGTGGCCGTATTGCAGCGCGAAGCAAGCTTCCTCGTTGGGGAAGCCGAACTCCTGCGCTTTGGGCCAGACTGCTGCGATCTCGGCTGTCGTGCGGCCAGGGCGAACGAGTTCAATGGCCGCATCAAGATATTCGCGGCAACGCTTGTACGCGTCAACCATCGCATGCGACGCGTAGCCTACGGTGAAACAGCGGTAGTAGCAGGTGCGGTATCCCATGTAGGAGTGCAGAATGTCGTAGTACACGGGATCGCCGGGGCGCAGCACGCGATCGGAAAAAACGTGCGGATGCGGGTTGCAGCGTTCGCCGGAAATTGCATTCACCGCTTCAACATATTCCGAGCCGAGATCGTAGAGAACTTTGCTGACCAATCCCACTGCTTCGTTCTCGCGCAGGCCAGGCTTCATCGCCCGGTAAAGCTCGTCGTAAGCCGCATCAACCATCATCGCAGAGGTATTGAGGAGCGCGATTTCATCCTGGGTCTTGATTACGCGGGCATTCGACATGAGCTGCTGGCCGTCGACAACTTTGATCCCCTCCCGCTGCAAGGCAAACAGAACCGGCAGCTCGATGATGTCGATGCCGACCGGCTCTTTGTGCAAGCCTCGCATTTCGAGCTCGATACGAATTTTCCTGGCAACATCTTCGGCGCGTCCCATCTCGGGCGTCATTGCCCCGCGCAGCATGGAAATTCCCGGACGTGAGCGCTCACCTAACCACGGGCAATTCAGTTGATGATGCTTGGCGGCCGATCCGAAATCCCACAGGATGGGTTCGTCATTTTGAGGCAGCAGCGTGAAGCGGTTGGCCTTATCTTGCGCCCAGGTGCCGATGTGCGTGGAAGTGAGATAGCGCACATTATTCATGTCGAAACAGAGCAGCGCGCCCATCTCGGATTTCTTCAGCAGGTCTTTCGCTTTTTGCAGCCGTTCGCGGCGCAGGCGATCGAAGTCGATTCGCTGCTCCCAATCGACGGCCATGGTTCCGTGAGTTTTGAGTGCCATAAAAAATCTCGCTTTCAGGTTAGTCGGCCTTCACCAGCTGGAAAACCTTGTTCTTGGGTCCTTCGGAGGCGCGAAATTGTAAGGAATGCCAGCACAAAATTTTATTGCCAGATTCGGTTCCGACGAGGAACAGGTATTCTGTCCTGGGGGCCTCAGCAGGACTCGATCCCATCTTGTCGAATTGCTCTCTAGTGCCCTGTTCGATCCTTTTTCTATTGCTTCCTGCTTGGGCGTCGTCCCACACGTAGGTTATGCCGACCTTCAAATTCGATCGCACCGAGAGCAGCTTCTTCACTTCATCCTTCACAAACTCGCGCGGCTTAGCTTCGTGCTCCAGCGCGACGAGGATCGGGAACCAGCTCTCTTCCTCGGTCGAGAACACCGCAGCCAGCCGCAGGGGCTCGCCATCGTAGTAATGAAGCTTCAGTTTTTCTGCGGTCTGAGTCAAAACGCTCGAAGGGTGTGCAAGCATGAACTTTGTCCAACAAGGCCAAGCCCGGCGGTTCCACTGCGCAGGCGTCATGCGGTCACAGATTTCGTGGAACGACTGCAAGAATGCGTCTCGAAACTTGGCCGCCGTTGGACCTTTATTCGCCATTGAAAATGCCTCCGGTTTATCGCCCGCACATCCCACGCGCGGCCTCAAATACGGTCTCTTCCGTCGGCACGGTCGCATCTTCCAGCGGCGGAGAAAACGGGATGGGAACGTGCATCGCGCCCATGCGTTTCACTGGCGCATCCAGATCGTAGAATGCGCCTTCGGCAATCACGGCGGCAAGTTCGGAAGTGACGCCGTAGCGGCCATAGCCTTCATCGAGCACGATCACCCGCGAAGTTTTTTTCGCCGAGTCGATCAGCGTTTTTTCATCCAGGGGCCAGGTGGTTCGCGGATCGACCACTTCAGCGCTGATGCCTTCTTTCTCCAGCAGCTCTGCCGCGCCGAGCGCAACTTGCACCATGCTGCTTGTGGCAACAAGAGTGATGTCGTCTCCGGCGCGCTTTATATCCGCGACTCCGAGCGGAATCGTGTAATCCTCTTCCGGCACAGGACCTTTCAGCTTGTACATCATTTTATCTTCGAAGAAGACGACCGGATTCTCATCGCGGATTGCCGATTTTAGGAGACCCTTGGCATCGTACGGAGTCGATGGCAAAATTACTTTTAATCCGGGCACATGGCTGAACCAGGCGTGCAACGATTGCGAGTGCTGCGCGGCGGAACGCCGCGTCGCGCCTAAGGTAGTGCGCATGACCATCGGAACTTTCCAGTGCCCACCAGACATATAGTGAACTTTTGCCGCTTGGTTCACCATTTGATCCATGGTCAAGGTGATGAAGTCGCCGAACATGATATCGACGACAGGACGCATTCCGGTCATTGCGGCGCCGACCGCAACTCCGGTAAATCCTGCTTCGGAAATCGGAGTGTCGAACACGCGCTTCGTGCCGAACTCTTCGACTAGCCCGGAAAGAACTTTGAACGGCGTGCCGGCTTCGGCCACGTCTTCGCCGAGGATGCATACACGCGAATCGCGGCGCATCTCCTCCGCCAGCGCTTCGCGCACCGCTTGCGCAAATGTGAGTTCGCGCTCAGGCATAAACGTCTTGCTCGACTTCGTCGACTGCGGGATAAGGCGCATCGATGGCGAACTTCACGGCTGCTTCCATCTGCTGGCGAACTTCCTGCGAGATTCGCTCGAGAGCTGCAGCGTCGGCATATTTTTCTTCGATCAGCCGCGATCCTAAAACCTTGATGGGGTCTCGCTCGGTTTTCCAAAGCTGCTCTTCCTGCTTCGAACGATAGTACTCGCGGTTGATGTCCCCGACATGGTGTCCGGTATAGCGGTAGGTGTCGCACTGCAGAAATGCCGGGCCGCCGCCGGAGCGAGCACGTTTCACAAATCGGCTGGCTTCGGCGTTTACGGCGCGCACGTCCTGGCCATCGATTCGCGCAACTTCGAGGCCGAAGGCAGAGGCGCGACCGAGAATCGTGCCGGCAGTGGTTTCCTGATAATGCGTGTACTCGTTGTACTGATTGTTCTCGCAGACGTAGATCACGGGCAGCTTCCAGAGCTGGGCAAGGTTCATCACCTCGTAGAGTGACCCCTGACCGAGCGCGCCTTCCCCGAAGAAGCAAACCGCAACGCGATCGGTCCCGAGATGTTTCGCCGAAAAAGCCGCACCGGTTGCGATTCCCACACTGCCGCCAACGATAGCGTTGGCGCCGAGGTTGCCGGTGGCAGGATCGGCTATGTGCATCGATCCACCTTTGCCCCGGCAATAGCCCGCTTCTTTGCCCAGCAACTCTGCGAACATGCGGTCGGGCGATGCGCCCTTTGCCAGGCAATGTCCATGGCCGCGATGCGTGCTGGTGATGTAGTCATCGACGCGCAATGCTTCGCAGATCCCGACTGCGACCGCTTCTTCACCGCTATATAAATGAGCAAGCCCTGGCATAAGCGCGCGCGTGTAAAGCTCGTTCACCTGCTCTTCAAATAAACGAATGCTCACCATCTGCCGGTAAGCGTGAAGCCACTTGTTTCTTTCACTCGTAGCTTTTTCCGCAGCCGGCTCGCGAACAGCTTCCGAATTGGAAGTCACAGGCTTCATTTCCTTTTTATCTCTTCGGCCCACCGGTTGTGACCGGAGTCGATACACCCGACATGGCAGCCAGCACATCGAACATGCAGGCGAAATCGTATTTCGTCCATCCCATGCCGCGGGCCGCGGTCAGGAATTCATTACTGGCTGCAGTGGTGGGCAACGGCACATCCAGCTGGCGGCCCAATTCCATCGCCAGGACCATATCTTTCTGCATCATGTTCACGTCGAACCAGGCTTCTTCCGGCTGTTGCAGAACGAAGGGGCCGCGATATTGAATCATCGGCGATGCGACCGCGCTGTGAACCAGCACATCAACCGCAGTCTCGCGCGAGATGCCGCTTTTCTCCGCGAGCAACACGCCTTCAGAAAATGCCAGCATTTGCACGGCGAGACTCAGATTGATGGCAATCTTCATGGACAGCGCCAGTCCGTTGTCGCCCACGTACGTAACCTTGGGACCAATATCGAGCAGCAGCGGCTTCACTTTCTCGAATGTCTCGCGCCGGCCGCCAACCATGACCGAGAGCTTGCCCTGCTGCAAGGTGATCACACTCCCGGAAACCGGCGAGTCGACCATATCGGCGCCAGTCTGGCGCACTTTCGCAGCCGTCGCGCGGCTTACGTTAGGGCTGACGGTGCTCATATCGATGAATACCTTGCCCGCGCTCAGGCCGGCCAGCATTCCATTCGGGCCATCGGTAATTGCGGAGATCGCTGCAGCATTGGTCACCATCGCAAAAATAAAATCGGAATCCGCGGCGACAGCGCGCGGCGAATCAGCCCACTGCATTCCTTTGTCAATCAGCCATTGCGCCTTCGCGCGAGTACGGTTGTAACCGGTCACGCTATGGCCTTTACTTAGCAGGCGGTCAACCATGTTGCCGCCCATCACTCCCAGGCCGATGAATCCTACTTTCGCCATCCGCTCGTGACCTCCGCAGTCGCTAAAAATTATGTCTTGTGACGGTTTTTTGACGAACCATTACGAAGCGGCTTTTGAAGCCGGCTTAGGTTTCGATGAGCTCTTATGGCTTTCTGAAACCTGCGAATCCTGGCGCACCTGTTCTAAATGCGCGCTCATCGCAGTGCGCGCCATCTCTGGATTGCGTTGCTCCATGGCTTCGAGAATGCACTTGTGATGAATCTGGCCGCGCTGCGGGCCGCCTTCGACGTTGAAAATCTTTATGCGCTGTTCGCGCAGCAAGCCCACAATGGAGTCAATCAAAGAAAGGATTAGCGGATTCGCAGCCGCTTCCGCCAATGCAAGATGGAAATCGAGATCGGCCTCAATGTAAGCGGCGGGATCTTTCAGTGAGCGATCCATCACCGCGACTGCGTCGCGCATGGCTGTGAGATATTCCTCTTCGATACGCTCGGCAGCCAGTGCCGCAATTCCTGGTTCCAGAATCAAGCGCAGCTCCGCAAGATTTGCGGAGCTTTCCTGCTGCCCGATTTTTACCATTAAGTCGAACGATTGACGGGCGGCATGGGTTGTGCCATCAGTGATGAAAGTCCCGCGCCCGGAGTAGGCTTCTACCAAACCTTTTTCGCGAAGAGCTTTGACAGCTTCCCGCACTGCAGTGCGGCTGACACCGAGTTGCAGCGCCAGTTCGCGTTCCGCGGGAAGCTGATCCCCTGGTTTTAACGTACCCTTGAGTACCGACTCTTCGATTTGCTGAACGATCTGTTCATACAAGCGCGAAGTCCGAATGACTTTGTACACAGGAATGTCTCCCGCACGAACCAGCCGGGGGGAACTGGCGGTCTGGCTACTATACCGCAGGTCCAGACGCTGCGCAGAGTGATTTGGCGTCTCGTGCGAGGAGAAGTGCATAGGCTTCTAACTGGTATGGTGGTATGACAGCTAAACTTTATCACCTGCGTTCAGCCCCCCGCAAGCGCAATCCGCGACCTTTCGGTAAGCCGCTTAAGGGATTGTCTAACCGTTTGCAGTTATTGTTCTGATCAACGCTACCAAGCCCTCCAATCGAGCGAATTTGCTTGACTTTGTTTCAAAAGCGATGGTATGGCTGTCAGACCACTGGCAACGGGGGTGTTCCGATGGCATTGCGAAGTGCCGTAGTGTTTGCAAATCCCGCAACTTTGTCCCAGCGGATGATCGCTCTTCTTTTGTTTTTGTGGCTGGCGTTGCTCAGTCTATCGTCGCTGGCTCAATCCACCGGCGGACGCATCCTGGGCACCATTACCGACCAGACTGGCGCCGATGTGGTCGGCGCGACAGTAGTTGTCACCAATACGCAACGTGGTACATCGCGTACTCTCACCACTGACACTTCGGGAAACTATGTCGCTCCCGACCTGGTTCCAGGCACATACAGCCTTCGCGTCGGAGCCAAAGGCTTCAAATCCGTACAACGGCCGGCCGTTATCGTCGAGGTCGCCTCTGACGTTCGCGCCGACTTCGCGCTGCAACCTGGCAACGTTTCAGAAGTGGTGACAGTCACGGAAGATGTTTCTCTGGTAAATACGACATCGGACACATTGGGTGGGACGCTCAGCAACAGGGAAATCAATGATCTGCCTTTGAACGGCAGGAACTATGAAAATCTGCTGCAGCTACGGCCGGGAGTGATGCGCTATCCGGGCGGAGGATTTTCGACGACGAGCACCGATGGGCTGCGCGCGGAAGATAATGCTTACTTCGTGGAAGGACTCTTCGACAGCGAGCCATTTTCCGGCCAGGGCATTATCAACGGAGCCGGAATTGCCGGTGACTCCGCGACCATTCTGCCGATCGATGCCATTCAGGAATTCAACGTGCAGGAAAATCCTCCGGCGGAATATGGGTGGAAGCCGGGCGCGGTCGTAAACGTTGGATTGAAGTCCGGGACGAACACCGTTCACGGCAGCGCATTCGCTTTCGGCCGAGACGGGAACATATTCGACGCGCGCAATTATTTCAACGACGCTCCCGCGCCAAAAAACCCGCGCACGCTGGAACAATTTGGCGGCGCTCTCGGCGGAGCCATTATTAAAGACAAGCTGTTTTACTTTGGATCGTACGAGGGACAGCGCTACGACGTGGGAAACTCCTACGGAGTCACCACGCCGTCAATGGTCCCGGTGACCCTCGCTGCCGGGAGCACTCCGACGTGCACCACGCCAGGGCTGATTGCCGCCGGGGCCGATTGCGGCAGCAGCATCCCTTATGCGATCCAGGATCTGGTTGCCAACGGAGTCAAGATCAGCGCAGCCAGCCAGTTGATGTCAGGGTGCACGGTTACAGGCGCGACCGTGGCGTGCAATGGAACCGGCTTTCCAATCAATAGCAACCCCACCATTAATTTTGTGCAGGGATTTCCTAACAACGTCGGCGTGGACAACGCAATCGGCAAAGTCGACTACAACATCAGCGAAAACAACAGCGTGAGCGGGTTCTACTTTTTCGGCAATAACAACGGAACGGTGGAGGATTTTCCGGAACTGCAGTCCAAGTGGCGATCGATTATTCATACCCGCGCGCAGGTGGTCGGAGGAAACTGGATCTGGACTCCCAACGCACACTGGGTCAATGAAGCCAGGTTCGGTTACAACCGCTTGTATCAGCCAACTCTTCCCGGAGACCTGAATACTCCGGCATCGGCATATGGATTGGATACGGGTGTTACCGGGCCGTTCACGGGAGGATTGCCACGAATTGGCTTTGCGGGAGCGTTCGTCCCTGGACTCGGCGGATTCAAGTGGCCCAAGTTTCAAGGGCCGGATACGGTCACGCAGGGAGTCGATCACATCTCTTACACCATGGGTAAACATGCCTTCAAGTTCGGCGGCGATGTGCATCGCAATGGCGTCAACGGCGGAGCTTTTGGCAATGCCCGAGGCAGCATTACTTTCCTGGGCGGCGTAGCACTAGGGCCTACGCTGCTGAACCCGAACGGCTCGACCGCTCTGGAAGATTATTTCGCGGGCGACCCGTTTAAGGCTTCCGTGCAGGTGGGAAATCCTGATCGCAACCTGCACAACTGGAACTATGGAATCTTCTTCCAGGATGACTATCGAATTACGAAAAATCTTACCTTCAATTATGGCCTGCGCTACGAATACAATTCGGTGATTTCGGAAGCGCATAATCTCCTCGCCAACTTCGACCCCAACGCTCCAACCGGATTGATTCAAGTGGGAATCAATGGCGTGAGCGGACCGTACAGTCCGGATCACAAAGATTTCGGCCCACGATTCGGCTTTGCCTGGGATGTGACCGGCAAGGGGCAAACAGTGCTACGAGGCGGAGGCAGCCTGATGTATGAGGCGCTGAACTGGGAGTCGTTCCTGGCTTTCAACAATTCCTTCGGCCTGACCAACGTTCCAACCGGAGCGGTAATATCCGGCACAGGAACCGCCGCTCAGACTACTGCCGGCGGGACGATTACCGCGGGTAATCTCGCGATTCCACCGATTCTTCCGCAATGGGACAGCAAAACCCCTCTTTACGGCAATATCAGCGGGACGGCCATCAACTGCGATCCTGCCGTTCTCGGCCCCTGCCCGATCATGAGCGTAGTGCAGAATCTGACCAATCCGTACGTGGCCTACTGGACCTTGGATCTGCAACACTCCTTCACTCCGAACATGTCGCTCGAAGTGGCTTATGTAGGCAATCATGGATCGAACCTGGTCGGCATTCGCGACATCAACCAGGAGGCGCTGGGCGCAGATGTGGGCAACGGGCAGGCCACGCGTCCTTACAATGGCAAATTTCCCTATTTGAGCAACATCTTCCAGATGGGAAACGTTTACAAATCGAACTACAACGGATTGCAAGCCACGTTGAACTCGCGAAATTACCACGGCCTCAATATGGTTCTCGGTTACACCTACTCCCATGCTCTTGATGACGTGGGCGCGAATTGGGACTTCGGTGCGGGATACGGCCTGCCGCAGAACTCGTTTAATCCCGCCGCCGAATATGCCAACAGCGATTTCGATATTCGGCACCGTTTGACTGTCTCGCTCACCTACCTGGTTCCGGGAAAGACCGGTTCCTGGCAGATGCTCGAAGGCTGGGAACTCAACTCCATTGCTACGATCGAAAGCGCGCAGCCATGGGGTCCGATTGATTTGACCACGGATATCACCGGACTTGGCGGCTTGCCGGTCAGCCCTCCCCAGGCGACTCCCATGCGCTGGGATTTCTTTGGCAAGCCCTCGGACTTTAAATCCGGATCGGTGGGGGTACCGTATTTCCCCGGAACGAGCAATCCAGCTTGCGCGGCGGCAGCAGACACGCCAGGTTTGCTGGCGTCTCTGACCACCTGGGGTTGCTACGCAAAAGGTCATTCGTTCATGATTCCTCCGGCATTCGGAACGTTCGGCACGATGGGGCGCAACCTGTTTCCGGATGCAGGGTTCCGCAACCTGGATTTCTCGGTCGCCAAGAACTTTCATTTTGGCGAGCGCCTGCGCGCACAATTCCGAGCCGAGTTCTTTAACGTTCTGAATCATCCGAACTTCGCCAATCCATACGGCGGGCAGAACGGCTACGGCAACAACGACCCGGGCGCTCCAGGAACCTTCGGCTGCGGATGCGCCACGCCAGACGTTGCGGCGGCGAACCCGGTGATTGGGTCTGGCGGCAGCCGCGCCACACAATTGGCTCTGAAGTTCATGTTTTAAGTGTGAGTTTTCAAAATGCGGGTGAGGCCGGACGCAGTTCCGTCCGGCTTTTTCTTGCAGCGCCAGGAGGAGGAAGGAACAGGACAAACTGACATGATAAAAATGCCATCCTATTTGACAGCTTCTCTGTTGATATTCTTCGCATTCATTTCCGCCGATTTCTCGGCGCAAACTTCAGGTGAGAATGTGCAGCGTCGCGAACGCACTATCGAGGAGATCAAAGTCGAGGCAATCCATCGGGCTGAAGTAGGCCAGTATCCGCTGATTGGGCTTGATCCGAAAGATGTAAAAGAGGCCTTCGAACACATTCACACCAGCGACAAGGATGAATGGGCCGCGGCGTTCATGCACGTGGCTGACCGTTATTTCAATGAGGCGAAGTCGCTGGAGAAATCAGACCCGCAGAAAGCTAACGCTGATTACATTCGTGCCTGGCGGCTCTACTCTTTCGGAAGATGGCCGATCCCATCTTCTCCGGGCAAGCAGCGCTCGTATGAAAAAGCCATTGAAGCATTTTTGGATCACGCGAAATTTTACGATCCGCCGCTGGAAGTAGTTCACATTCCATTCGAAGGAAAAGAAATCATCGCTTACCTGCGACTTCCGAAAAATCCAAAAGGTCCCGTTCCGCTGGTCATTGCCATCAATGGATTGGACAGCCGCAAGGAAGACTTGACCGAGAGTTTCAGCGCGATTCTGCCATTTGGAATCGGTTATCTCGCGGTCGATGGCCCGGGCACGGGACAGAATCCCATTAAGGTCAGCCCCAGCGCCGATCGCATTCTATCGAAAGTGATCGACTATGCCCAGTCGCGGCCGGAAGTGGATAAGAACCGCATTGCCATGCACGGCGTCAGCTGGGGCGCGTACTGGGCGACCAAGATGGCAATCGTCGAGCGCTCTCGGTTGCGCGGGTGCAGTGCGCAATCTCCGCCGATCGATAAGTTCTTTCAGAAAGATTTCTTGATGAACTCGCTGCTCGGCAATCGCGAATATTTATTCGATCAAGTTCCCGCGCTGATGAATATCCTCGAAGGCGTGCATACGCTCGATGAGATGGCCGAGTATCTGCCGAAATTGTCGCTGGTACAAGAGGGATTGCTCGGCAAGCCGATGGCGCCGATGCTTGTGATCGCAGGCGTGCTCGATACGCAGGTGCCGATTAGTGACGAATATCTTTTGCTGAGCAATGGCGACGTGCCGAAAGATGCCTGGATTAATCCCAAAGGCGGGCACTTGGGCCGGCAGGTGGGAGTGTGGCCCGATCCCCTGATCTTCAAGCAAGTAATCATTCCGTGGCTGGTGAAGACACTGCAGCCGGCAGGCTAGAAGGAAATGGAATAGGGGCCGCAATAGCTTCACTTACAGTCCGAGGTTAGAGCACTTTTAGAGAGTCGAGTCGAGGCCTGCCGGGCAAAGGACAATTTGTCGTTGACTCGATTGCTGTCTTTTGCTGTACTAAAGACGTTATCAACGGTGAAGGAGTTCACCGAAACCGCTGTCCCACACTTTAGCCGGGCACAGCTGATGACTCCTGACAAGCGGATTTGCCTTGTCGCGGAGCCATGCCCCGGCAACGATCCGCAAAATCAAATCGAGGTTGCCTTCCATGGAGAATGTTCGGGCGCTTGCCTCCATATGGGTTGGCTTGGCGTTCATTGCGACGCTGCTCGCCGTTGGTTCGAGGTATCGACGGCGCTCAGCGAGATTGTTGTCGCCACGATATGATGGCGGATTTTATCTTTGATCGAGCGGAGGAACGGCAGCGAATCGCGCAGCATTTGGCGAAAGCGCGCCCATTTCTGATTTATGGGCCTGCCGGGGTTGGCAAAACGCTGCTGCTTCGCAACCTGCTGCCGGACTTTCGAACCGTCCTCCTCTGCGAAGACTCGACGACCATCAATGGAGTGTTCCGCAGTCTGGCCGTCAGTCTGCTGCGCCTCGGCAGCCAATGGGCCAAGTCAGCGCTCCGTGGTGAGGACGCTATTAAGGGGAAATCCTCCGTCTCCTTGAAAGGAATTGTTATGGATGCGCTGCGGGAGGGCAAGTACTCGATTGTTCTGGATCATCTGGGTCGCCCGTCCCATTCCTTCGCCTCTGCTGTTCGCGAAGTCACGGGATGGGGATCGACCCCGGTGAGCGCAGTGGCCCGCTCCAGCCATATGGAAGACACCGGTTTTCTTCAAACATTTTATGGAGATCGTTCACAGAAGTGCGAAATCCGGAACTTTGACGCATCGAAGGCTGAGCAATTTGCATGTGAGGTGGTTCAGCGAGATGGCCTGTCAGCACCGAACCTCGGTGAATTCCTCGACAAGATTCTCGCGTTCAGCGAGGGGAATCCAGGAGCGATTGTGGCGCTTCTGAAGATGGCGAATTACCCGAAGTATCGCTCCAACCAACACATCAAAATTACTCCACTGTATATCGACTTTCGCATGAACTGGAACCCACCCAAAAAGTACGGAGAGAGTGTCGGTACGCGGTAAGGGATGCGGGGATGCCCGAAGAGTCGCCAAATTCGCTCAATTCGAATCACGAACGGCGCCTTAGCGTTACCTGTCGCCACATCGACAAGCTGCTCGCAGATATGGAAGGCGCTCTCGATGTCTCCGCATCCAGACTCGCCTTTCCGCAGCATGTTGCTGACCTCGCGCCCGCACAAAGACGCGTGATTGAGGATTACATCGCCCGCATCCGTTCCCAGTTGATCCATGTGCTGGAAGGCCAAAGCGTTGAACTTCCTATGGCCGACATTCCCGTATCACGGACACTTCACTCGACACTTACATTCATCGACATTGCTGTTGAAGAATTGAAGCCTAAATACATGCGGGGCTACGGCGAAGTTCCTCCAGCGGCTGCGCTTAAGTTGAACGGTGTTGTCGAGGAACTGCAAGTCCTGGTGAGGCAACTGGACCAGTATTTGATGCGTGAATTAAGAGAGAATCAAAAGCGTCGACTGGAGAAGCTGAGATAGCAGCCGTATGGCTGGCTGGGAGCATCTCGATAAGGAAAGGAACAGAACGACTTGCTGAAATACGGCATGGTTGGCATTGGAGGCGCTCTCGGGTCGATTCTGCGCTTCTGGCTCGGGAGCTATATTGGCGGCAAAATGGGAACTCGTTTTCCCTACGGAACGTTTGTCATCAACATTACGGGTTCGTTTCTGATTGGACTGATCTTCGCTTTGATGACCGCAAGAACTCATTGGAGCCCGAACTGGCGATACTTGATCCCAATTGGTTTTATCGGAGGCTACACGACATTTTCCAGCTTCGAATATGAGACGCTGCGCACGATCCAGGATGGACAGTTCGGCCTGGGTTTTCTGTACGTGGCAATGAGTGTAGTGGTCGGGTTCGTCGCCGTATGGGGAGGGGTAATGACAGGGAGGGCGATCCCATGAAAACTGAAGCCGCTGTGGTGGCGAGCAGTCTAAGCCAGGCACTCACCAAGGGCACGTGTCCCATCTGTGGGATCCTCAAGGATTTCCAGTGGACGCTGGCTGAAAGCACCACGCCGCAGGTGGGTCTCCGATTGTGCAATTTCCATGTTTGGGCGCTTGCACGGTCCCGAGACTCGATTGCTCGATCGACGCCGGGCGAAGCGGTCACAAATGTATTCCTTGAAATGCTGCAGAGTCCCCTGCTCGGAAAAGTGAGCAGCGATGAATGCGTGTCCTGTCATCGCCTCGTGGAGGAAGAAGTGACCCGTCTGCGCGAGCTGGCGCAAAAGTTACAAGGCGCGATGTTTGCAGAATGGATGAAGACGCAAGGAACTCTCTGTCTGGACCACGCCCGAAAAGTGAAGGAATTTGTTCCCTTGCAGTTGAGAACGCTGATTGATGAAGTGGTAGAACGAAATCGTGCGGAACTGCGGCAGGAGCTTGAGACTTTCCATGAACAGCTCAAACACGGAATTCATACTGGCGGCGGATTGCTGGGTCGCGCCGCCGAATTTCTCGTCGGCCAAAGGGGACTTTAGTCCCAGGAGGAAAAAGGAAAGATGCTTACATCCGGACCAGGTAAGAAAGTCGGCATTTACGTAGCCGAAGACTCGCAGTACCACGGGAGCGCAAGCTATGCCGCTATCCTGGATTTTCTCTTCTTCCACGCAGTCTCGGGCGCGACCGTGACACGGGGCATCGCGGGCTTTGGTGCCGACCATCACATGCACACTACGCGCCTCGTGGACCTGGCAGTCCGCCTGCCTGTCAAGGTCGAGTTTATCGAAACGGCAGAGAAAGTTGAGGAACTCCTGCCCAAACTGCAAGAGATGGTTGGCACCGGTTTAATCGAGATGCACGATACAACCATCGTGAAACCGGCGGAGAAAAAACAAAAGCAGGGCACTGCCTCTGAAGGTCCCTCGCTCAAACGAGAGGGCAAGGCAAAAATGATGCGTATCTATATTGGGGAGAATGACAAGTGGAATGGCAAGCCACTGTATGAAGGAATCGTAAGCGGCCTGCGAACCCACGATATTGCCGGTGTCACCGTCTATCGCGGCATTCTGGGATACGGCGCCAACCGGAGAATTCACAAAGACGCTGCGCTCAGTCTTTCGCACGACCGTCCTATCCTGCTCTCGGTGGTTGACACGGAGGAAAAGTTGAAGGCCTTCATGCCTATCCTGGATCAGATGGTGCAGCAAGGCTTGGTCGTTCTATCCGACGCGGATGTCATCAAGTACACCCACAACTACCAGAAGGCGGAGCGTCGGCAGGAGGCACGGATATGAAGCTGGAAGGCAAAGCCAAAATGTTGCGCATCCATTTCGGTGAAGACGACAAATGGCACGACAAGCCGCTCTACGAGGCTATTGTGACGAAGTGCCGGGAACTCGACATCGCCGGCGCGACGGTCTTCCGCGGCATCGAGGGGTATGGAGCGAGCACGCTCATTCGCAAGCAACACTTCCTTCGTTCCTCCGATCGTCCAATTATGGTCTCGGTTGTCGATACCGAGGAGAACATCAGAAAGCTGCTACCTGCGCTGGACGAAATGGTAAACGAGGGCCTGATTGCAATGTCAGAAGTGGAAGTGATCCGCTACGTGCATCAGGAAGGGGTTCGGTCACAGCCGTAAAGAACTGGTGTAGAGAACTTGGTGTAAAGAATTGGTGTAACGAATTATGAATGGCAACGAACCGGCTGCATCCGTCACGGTTAGCTCAAGCCATGAGGTTCCCAACGAAATCGAACCTGGCGTTTTGAGTGAACTTGACGGGGCAACCCAACTGTTTCAGTTGTCCCAGCTTGCGGAAGAGCTGGGCGCGAATCCCATCGCGCATGAGGCTCGGGAACTCGCGTCTCGCATCTCGGAAGGTCGTTTCTATGTGGCGTGTGTTGGCCAGTTCAAGCGAGGCAAGTCAACCCTGATCAACGCGCTCATCGGACAACCAGTTCTCCCAGTCGGTTTCATACCTGTGACCGCCGTACCCACTGTCATCCGGTTCGGTGAGCAAGCCCGAGCCCGCGTCCGGGATCGAAACGGTTCTTGGAAAGAAATCAATGTTTCGGAGTTGGAGCAGTACGTCTCGGAACAGTTCAACCCCGAAAACAAGAAAGAAGTAGACGGGGTTGAAGTGTTTGTACCCAGCCGACTGTTGTCGTCTGGAATGTGCATGGTGGACACTCCCGGCCTGGGATCGGTCTTCACCGGCAATACGGCTGCGACTCACGCTTTCATTCCGCATGTCGACGCTGCGTTGGTCGTGGTGGGCGCAGATCCTCCCTTGGCTGGAGAGGAACTTGTATTGGTAGAAGCCGTCGCCAAACAAGTAAACGATCTGATTCTGATCCTGAATAAAGCGGATCGCACCACGGAAGCCGAAAAAGCCGCTGCGGTCAGTTTCACCCGCCAACTGCTGGAAAAACGATTGCACCGTTCGGTGGGCCCGGTGTTCGAGGTCAGTGCCGCGGAGCGCATGAAGAACCGCGGGCCGGAACGCGACTGGAGGGAACTGGTCGCCACGCTGCGGCGGCTCGTGGACGAGTCTGGCAGCCAACTGGTTCGAGCGGCTTGTGAACGCGGGCTGCTACGTCTGA
The DNA here is from genome assembly GCA_963766625.1 of uncultured Acidobacteriaceae bacterium. Lineage (GTDB taxonomy): Bacteria > Acidobacteriota > Terriglobia > Terriglobales > Acidobacteriaceae > Sulfotelmatobacter. Next base: position 354,959 of record CAVYBF010000004.1, read on the forward strand.
GCGAGCAACTGCTCGTAGTCCTGAGTGAAGAGCGTGACGCCTTACGACGACCAATTGAAGAATCTGAGCGGCGAATCGTGGCGATGAGACAGACAATTTCGGAAGCCGAACGCTCGATGCGAGACTTGAGCTTCCTTTTCATGGGTGAACAACAGCGACTTTCTGACTTGTTTGGCGATCGCCACAAAGCATTCTTTGCCTCCGCCTTACCCAAAGCTCAGGAAGAATTTGAGGAACAGTTGCCGCGCCTCCCTCGCGGTTTCGGCCCTTCGTACAGGCACCGGGCCATGAGTAAAGCCCAGGAGATTGCACGCCTGCACGTCGCACCATGGCTGAAACCTGAACAAGAAGAAGCCGAGAAACAATATAGGCGCGTCGCCCTCCGATTTGTGGAGATGGGTAATGGGTTTCTGAGCAAGCTCGCGAGCGCCGGCATTCCAGAACTGGCACGCATGCCGCACGCGCTCGATCCCGAAACAGGCTTCCGCGTCCGCTCGGAATTCACCTTTCTGGAGTTCATCCAAGTTGCGCGGCCTGCTTCGCCGCTACGCTGGCTCGCGGACGTAGCTCTTGGACTAGTTGGAGGAAGCCGCCTCATTCAAAATGATGCACGGGAGTTCCTTGTCAGGCTGCTCGAAACAAACAGCATTCGCGTGCAGAGTGACGTTCTGAATCGAATCCAGGAAAGCCGGAGCCGGTTGGAAGTGGAGATTCGCAAACTGCTTCATGAAGTCAGCCGTATTGCCGAGCAGGCCTTGACACGGGCGCGGCGAGTGAAAGAAGAAGGAGAGCCGGCAGTTCAAGAAGCCCTGCATCGCTTGGATGGTTTGGAACTCCGCAATCTGCGAAGGATCAAAGATCATCCACGAGTATCTTGGTCAGAAAGCTAGAATTCATAGCGCAACGCGAACTGCATCACCCGCGGGTTGGTCATCAGGTGCGTATAGTTGCCGAAGTTCGGAACCGCGATGGAGTTGTTGCTTTCGCTCGCGCTGGAAGAATTCTGGTCATTGAAGTCGAAGCGGGTCGAGTTGGTCACGTTGAACACCTCCCAGCGTAAGGCCAGATTGTGCTTGTCATTCCAGGGCATGGTCCAGCGTTTTGAAAGCCCGAGATCGATGCCGAAGAAGCCGTCGCCACGTACAAAATTACGCACCCCGACCTGGCCGGGCAGCGCCGGATCGAAGGAAGCTTCAGCTGTGGCTGGGTTCGGGAACAGGTTCACGTTGCCATCCGCCATGTGGTAAGCACCACTCTTCAGGTGCGCCACGGTCGGCATTGCGGCGCCCTCCCAATACCAGTCAGTTGGGTAGTCGGCGGGGTTGTTATAGATAGTGTAGGGGAATCCGCTCGTCCACCGGAACAAGCCCGAAAGCTGCCAGCCCCCGATGACGGCATCGAGACCCCGATTAATACCAGCGGCGATTGGACGGCCTCGACCGACGGGCAAGTCGGCGATCCAATTGGCATTCAGTTGGTGCGTGGTATCAAAATCGGAAACCGCCCGGAAAAGATAAGGCGACCAGGCGTTGAACATCTGACAGCCGCCGTTGAAGTTCAGAGAGCCGGAATTTCCGATCCGCTCGGCATCTGAGCAGAGGTCGATCGACTTCGAATAGGTGTAATTAAAGTCGAACTGAACACCATGGCTCATTTGACGCCTGAGCGTGGCTTGCAATGCGTTGTAGTTCGAGAATCCGATCGAGCGCAAGGCGAACAGAGAGGTGTATTGCGGGTTGTAGTAGGCGTTCGGCCCTCCCACCACACCATATTGGCGACAAGGCGGAAATCCAGTCTGGCCACAGTTTGGATTGTTGGTTGAATCCGGTAATCCAGTATAGGCAAATCCGGATACTGAAGAGGGTAAATCGAGGGCGGTAAGCGCAGTGGTCTCGACACCCGCATTTCCGCAGAAAAGGTCGAAGATAGCCAGCACTGGATTGGTCGTCGAGGGGGTGGTCGGACTACAACCCGCGTTCTGCACGCCCAGCGCGTAAGACCCGCCGTTGGTCGGCGCCTGAATCATATCGGCCCAGTACTTAATTACGGCCGGACTGACCATGGAATTGCGGAAGGTGGCGTCGGTCACGCCCTGAAGCTCGTAGAGCCGTGCGAGCGGTTGGATAGCGGAGAAGTAATCGAGCCCGGATTTTTTATCTCTAAGATCGAGCGGCTGAGCAACGTCTTGGGAACTCAGCAGGCGGTGCGAGAGTCTGCCCACATACGCAAGATCGAGTGAGAATCCTTTACCGAGGTCGCGCTCCACGGAGAAGTCCATGGTGTACGAATAGGGTGTCTTCAGCGAGGTGTCCAGGCTGTCGCCGAAATCAGACGCACCGAGCGTCTGCATAGTCGGTATCGTCTCCGGAAACCTCGGGGCTCCAGGGGCCGGTTGGAGAAGGCTTGGCGGAATGATATTGACATTCGTTAAACGAGGCAAACTGGCGAGCGGCAGTACCGGGTTGTTGAGGGCGGTCGTCAGACCAAAGGAATTTCCACTGAACTCATCGGCGATGCCCTGCCCGAAACGGTCGTAGACGATTCCGAAGCCGCCACGGATCGACGACTTGTTGCCGCTACCCAGAACTTTGCTTAGGAAACCCTCGGTCTTATTAGGCGCCCAGGCAAAGGCGACGTGCGGACCCAAGTTGGCGAAATCCCAGTTCCAATATCCCTTTTTCCCGTTGGCGGGACCGCACCAGTTGACTTGCAATAGAGAATCCTGGTTCGAGGGGATACCGCTAGCACCCTCCGCTGCCCGGGTGGAAAACCATTGTCCAAGACTGGGGCTGGGACAAACCTGCAAACCATTAATTTCCCACAGAGGGGAGAAAAGCGAGTAGCGTAGGCCCACAGTCAGCGTAAGGTTCGGGGTCGCCTTCCAAATATCTTGCACATAGGGCTCGTAGCTGTCCTGAGCAAATCGGCGGGAGATCGGGGAATTCGCCGCAAGCAACTGGAGTTGCCGATTGTAGTTGAAAACGGTTGTGGCGTTAGTAACGATTCCCAACAGATCGGTGATCGGATAGTCATAACTCACGGCGAAGCTCGGATCGACGCCGGGATAACCGTTGTTCGCGGGGTTCAAGGGGGTGTCTTTGTCGGCAAATCCCGACGTAGTAGTAAAGGACGAGTTGGTGCTTCCGCTGTCAAACGAAGACATATAGTTGAGCCGCGGGTTGCGCATGAACAAAACATATCCGCCGAACTGGAGCGTGTGTTTCCCGTGTATCCAGGACAAATCCTCCGAAAAATTGTGCATCGGGCGCTGATAATTTTGGGTTCGCGTCACGCTTTGAGTGAAATTGAAAATGACCCAAGGCTGATATGAGTTGCCAAGAGTTCCGAAACTCTCCCGAACAAACCCGTAGTGGAAGTTGCTCATCAAGTTTGGACGGATGACTGCTGAGTAGCCTACGATGAAGCCCTTGTTGTGGTAGACAGTTTGTCCTTGGGGAGACTGACCGGGAAAGTATGGCTGGCAGCCGCCGCATGCGTCGCTCGAATCATCTCTCGAGGCTCCGGTCAGCGAGAGACGATGCTTGCCGTCTTGCGTGATGTTGTAATCGGCACGGGCAATGTAGACGTTTTGCGTCTCGGAGGTCGGCGCGGCGAAAACGAATCCCTGGTAGTTGAAGCCATCGCCCGTCACATTGCTATTCGGCAGAGGCAAGGTTTGGAAGTACGCCATGGCGGCGGGATCGGGTCCAGCGTGTACTGGGTCCAATTGCTGCAATTGCTTGAAACCGAGGGCGGCGTATCCCGGCGCCGGAGTGTACAGCTTACCGCTCTTGCCTTGCACGGCGGAACTTGATCCTCCGGGACACAGAGATGTGTTGAGGCTCCCATCCGAATTCAGAGTGCACAGGTACTGAAGGACGCCATCGCGCATCGCCAAGCTTGGAACTTCCTCGCCAGAACTTACGGTTTGCTCCGCGCGCCGCGTCCCCTCGTAATTCATAAAAAGAAATAGGCGATCTCTTTTCACGGGGCCGCCGATGGAAGCGCCAAAGATATTGCGGATCAGTTTTGGAGGTGTATTGCAGTCATTGGGATTGGGCAGCGTGCAATTCTGTAGCTGCGTCAGCTTGTTGAAGTAATCGTTCGCGCTGGTGTAGGTATTGCGAAGGTACTCGTAGACCGAGCCATGAAAGTTATTGGTGCCGCTTTTAGTCACCAGGGCCACCTGAGCGCCGCTTGTGCCTCCCTCATCTGCGTTGGCATTGGAAGTTGTGACGCGAAATTCCTGCACGGAATCGAGGGTTACCGGTAAAACGGAGGTAAAAGCGTGGCCACCTTCGTCGTTTACGCGAATGCCATCGAGACTGACATTGCCCTGGTCGCTCCGCGCCCCATTCACCGCGCCGCTTCGCGTATCGTCCGTACTCGTGTCGGCTCGATTGCCGGTATAGGCCACCCCGGGCTGCAACGTCAGCAGGTCGGGGACGTTGCGGCCTTCGAGCGGCAGTTCCTTTACCTGATTCTCGCCAAATGCTATGCCCATGGTCGCGTCTTCGGTGTTGATTACCGGTGCTTCCCCGGAAACCTCGATTTGAGTGGTAAGCGCGCCGACCTGAAGGAGGACGTTTACGCTGGCTGGCTGGTTAACGAGAAGCTGGAGATTCCGCTGCTCGTATCTTTTGAAACCAGCTTTTTCGGCGGTCAGTAGATAGGTGCCAGGGGGCAGAGCGAGGAATTCGAATTCGCCGGTGGAGGGAGTACTAGCGCTCCGGCTGAAGCCTTGCCCCTGGTTCTCAAGCGTTACGGTGGCGCCCGCCACAACCGCACGAGTACTATCAAGGACCTTTCCGTGCAACGATGTGGTGCCGGTCTGTGCCCAGGCATTCGAAACGTAGAGCAGACTGACCGAGAACAAGAAGACAACCCGCTTCTGGATCGAAGACCTCATCGTTGGCCCCCTTTGGGTCTGTACTATTGTTTTGCGCAGGAATTAAGCCAAGAAGGCTGAGGTCTGGAGGAGAACTCTGACGTCAAGTCTTCCGCAAAGACCGACAAGCTCTCTGACCGCTTTTGTGGTGAAGAGACTATTGTGACTGTGCACGCAAAGTCAAGAAAAGAGTGTCATGGTCCGCGCATGACGCTGAATACTCACACTTCGGAGAAACCTCGATGCATACGTCTCACTTCAAAAATGTTGCTGTTTTCCTTCTTTGCTTCACGCTCTCCAGTTTGGTATGTGCTCAAACTCGCCCACGGGCACGGGACCTGGGTGTTCCTTTCGATGGGGTGCCCGGATCGCTGAACGCCATCACTGATGTCAAAGGCGTAGAAGTTGGCCATACTACCCTGATCTCCGGTGACGCGTCGTCGCCTGCGGGCGCCGGGCCCGTGCGCACCGGTGTGACCGCGATTCTTCCGCGCGGCAAAGAATCGAACGACCCCGTCTTTGCCGGATGGTTCACCGAGAACGGCAACGGCGAGATGACCGGCACGACCTGGGTCGAAGAGTCGGGCTTTCTCGAGGGCCCCGTGATGATCACGAATACGCACAGCGTCGGCATCGTACGGGATGCGGTAATCGCCTGGCGTCTCAAACATCATGGGACTGACAAGGACGGGTATTCGTGGTCCCTGCCGGTTGTGGCTGAGACCTGGGACGGTTATTTGAATGACATCAACGGATTCCATGTGAAAGCCGAGGATGCTTTTCACGCTCTCGATAGCGCGCATGGCGGACCGGTGGAGGAAGGAAACGTGGGTGGCGGAACGGGAATGATTTGCCACGAGTTTAAAGGAGGAATCGGTACGGCATCGCGCGTACTCGACGTCAAGTACGGTGGCTATACCGTCGGTGTGCTGGTGCAATGCAACTACGGGCAGCGGGATCAGTTACGGATTGCCGGAGTGCCGGTGGGGCGGGAAATCGCTGGCCCGAAGGTCTGGGATGATGATGTGGGATCCATTATCGTCGTGGTCGCCACAGATGCCCCACTGATCCCGACGCAATTGAAGCGCGTCGCCAAGCGTGTGACCCTGGGTCTGGGACGAAACGGAAGCTACTCGGGTGACGGCTCGGGCGACATCTTCATTGCTTTTTCCACCGCGAATCCGAGGGCAGCTTCTTCCACGGGTGTTCGCCCACTTAGGATGTTGCCCAACGATCAGATCAACCCCATTTTTCTTGCCACGGTGCAAGCCACTGAAGAAGCGGTCGTCAACGCCATGATCGCCGCCGAGACAATGACCGGCATAAGGGGGCATACAGTGAACGCGCTCCCTCACGACCGATTGCGAAAGCTTCTGAAGGATTACAACCGGCTTGCCCACTGACTCGCACCCCAGCCGACAAGAGCCTGAACGGATCTGAACCAAGTCGCCGACGAAATTGCCAGTTGCACCCAGTGCACCCGAATCGCAGCTTGTGTCCCCTCCGAGACATAGGTAACAGAGCGTTCCGGAGACATAGGTTACACTTTTAGCCCGAAGGCGGCGGAGAGAAGATGCTATGGAAAGAGCGTTCTGTCACCTATGTCTCCGGAACGGACATTGAAAGAATGGTCGGGGAGAGAGGATTTGAACCTCCGACCCCCTGGTCCCGAAGTAGGGAGTTTACTCTGTAACTGATTGGTCTGGTTGCGCTTACGAATCAGTTATGCCAGCTCAAATGCGCCCTTGCGCCCTCTTCGCTTGGTGCCAACGTCTCGGGATATGATGATGCTCGAATGCTACGAATGCAAGGCATCTCTACTCCGGCAACGCGAGACAACATGGGGCATGCCACAATCGACGTGACCCAGAACGTCTACAACAAGACTTGGTGGGAAGAGCGAGTTGAGGCCGTGAGTATGGCTGCTGCTACTGTATGGCAGGAGTTCATGCCGACCCATGTACCCAGAGGCACAAGGCTTACCAATCACCAGGAGCTGGGAGCCGGACAACATTCTCTCGCAACCTCGGCTCGCCTAGCCTCATCAAAACATCAGAGTGTAGTTTCAAATTTCTTCCAGGGGAGTGGGTCATGTACTTGGACGCACATCAAAGGCCTCTACCAGGTGGTGCAGCTCTCGGCTTCGGTCCCGTCCACCAAGGGATTCTCGCGTACTTCGACAACGGGCAGCAGGTGATCTTGAACACGTCGCTCAAGCATGGGCGTCCGGTGGTCAGTCCTCTGGAAGAGTTCAATGGTGTTCGCCCCTGGTTGGTGCGCCCTCTGCCGAACACCTGGGAGGACAGCATCCGCATCCAGCAGAACGCCTGGAATCTGGTGCAGGCCGGCGCTCCCTGGACGATCTTCAACAACTGCCAAGACTTTGTGAGCATGTCGTACGACGGGAAGCCAGGCTCGGAGACCAGGAAGTTGGTCGCAGCGGGTGCGACCCTCGCTGTGTTGCTTGGCCTTTTGTAAGGGGAGCTTCTTATGTGCTGCGCCGCCTGTCACCGTGAGATCGCTTCCGGAACTGAGAGAACAGTCTGGGACGGGGTGAAGCGCTGGGTCCGAGTGTGCGCGCTCTGCTTTCCGTTCGTTGCTTCTACCATGTTTGGGCAGACCTCGCCGACTCAAGAGCCAGCGCCGGTTCCCATGTACCCCCGCAGCATCGTTTTCGACTCAGGCAGTGCCAGCAGGCCGCTTGGCTGGCGGCGGGAAGAGTGGAGTGGAGACTTTGTGAGCGTCGGAGAAGAGATGAATGGGGATACGTCCTGCTCGGTATCAATTCCCTCCTCGTCCTTCACGCTGTCTCCATGCCCCACTCAACTCCCCGAAGGAGACAAGCATGAACAGGAACATTTCCCTGAAGAAAGTGGCTCGACGATCAGCCCCATCAACTTCTCAGGAATAATGGCCAACGTTCAAGCGCAGGTCACGACAGTATCGTGGGAACCGCGGGCCCAGGGTCACTCTCCGTTGGATCACTTTTTCATGAAGCCTGTTCCGCACACGATGTTGAAGGTCGGTTCCGTACACGCACAGCGTCCGATGCCGCGCGCTCGTCGGTCTTGCTTTTAGAAGGGAAGCAAAGAGTCGCCGCTCGGGTCCAGGATTCGGTGGTTGATCCGGTTCTCAGGGATAATGACGGAGAATGCGTGCGTGAATCCCTGTGACGCTCGGTACCGCAACCGCTCTTCATACTTCTTCCAGGCTTCGTCCGCGGTTGCAAAGCCCTCCTCAGGAGCTAGCGTGGTGATGATACTCGCCGGCTTCTTCTGTTGGTCATCGAAGTAGCCGTGCTTCTCGCGGATGAAAAATACGTGCTTCCCTTCGCGGAACTCCAGCTCAAATTGCGGTTGGAAGTACTCTGTTTCCGAGAGTGACGCATTGTCACCTGGAAGGAAGGTCTTGCCGCGAGGGTCTACGCGGTACAGCGTCTCGAAGAACATTTGGAAGGAATTATAAGCGAAGGGCACCAGGCACTGGGATTGCTCGTTGCGCACTGGGCGCTGCTGTTCGGCTACGACAAAAAGCCGGCGCGGCGCCGCGATTACCATTGTCACGTTGACAGCTCAGGTGGACAGCCGCAATTCCATTTGCTTTGGTTGCAGGCCCTGGCGTTCATATCTGCGTAGGAACGACCGGGCGAATTCGTTTGCCAATCGTGAATCGTCCTCGGTTCTCATAATCACACACGTTTTGAAACACAATGAGGTCTCAGAGAGCGGCCTTAGCACTACCCCTTCAGCGCCAAAGCCAAGGCCCTTAGGTTTGGTGAGGATCGCCACGCCAACGTGTTCACATACCAAGTGAACCGCCTGTTGGGTCGTAATAATGTCGTGCGTGTGTTTCGGAGTGATTCCCTCACGTCGTGCCGCATCCAGAATTGCGTCATGAATGACGGGGTGAACTCGTCGCGCGAACAGAATCCATTCATCTCTCGCCAAATCTTGGAGCGCGATGAGTTCCTTTTGAGCAGCCGCGTGGGTCTGTGGGAGAGCCGCATAGAGCTGGGTCTCAGCGAATGCCGCGGCTGTGATCTGAGAATTTTCCGGGGGCGCCGTCACCAACGCTAGGTTCAATTCGCCTGCGATCACACTTCGGACCAACTCGCTTGAGAATTCGCTGATGAGTTGAATGCGGAGCTTAGGGTACAGGGGCAGACGGATTGCAAGAATGGCCGAAACCCAGGCTTGGTCGGTGTCGGGCGAGTGCCCAACAGTCAAAATACTATCGCTCCCATCAAGAGCAGCACGCCCCAGCTGAACAGCCCGGTCGATGTGCAGAAGTGCCGAACGAGCCTCTTCGGCGAAGATACGACCCACTTCGGTGAGTTGCACATTCTTTTTATTGTTGCGAGTGAATAGATGAAATCTATGCTGTTGTTCGATGTCAGTGATCTGTTTGCTGAGCGCAGATTGTGTGATGTGCAATCTGTCCGCGGCCCGCGTGAAGTTCCGCTCTTCGGCTAACACAATGACTGCGTGCAGGTGACGGACTTCGAGGTTGGGGAACATGGCTCCAACCCTTCTTTGCCAAATGGCGGAGATTGGTTACTGCTACATCTAGTCAAGGAACCGGAAGCAAAGAAAAAGTATTAAAAAGAAAATGTTGCCTCAGGTGGGTTGAGCAGCTCAGAAGCCTTGACAGACGCTGGTTGTGGATGGCACGCTGTTTGTTATCTGGCCATCTAACTATCAGTTGGGTTGAGGCCCTCCCAGATGTCCAGCCGCGAGTTGGGCCCAGAATGGGTTCTTTCAAGGTTTATCTCCCCCACCGCAGGTCATCAGGACGAGATCAGCGAATTGGTTGTTGTTGCGCGACGCCTCTGGCCACGCATTCAGGCGCTTGCGCATAGGGAGCAGCAGGAGAAAACCTCTGACGAGGCACGGGCTCTGGCCACGGAGGTATGGGAGGGTGTATTGCAGTCTGTCGCGAAAACAATCCAGCGATCCAACCGGAAAAACTGGCGAATAAAAAACACAGAAGCCTATCTTGTCGGCGCCTTCCAGCATCGGTTCAACCGCGCTCTAAGAAAAGAGCGCAGAAGACGGGAGATAATACAGTATCTTCCAGCGAGTCCTGATCTGGAGCGGTTGCGACAGGCTCACGATTCGAAGGCTGCGCGCGATCTGGAGCAGTCGATCCAGGTCAACGAGGCCGTGCGGAGGATGGATGATTGGACTCGCAAGGTATGGGCTGCTCGGCAGTACGGGTACTCGTGGAGGGAAATCGCGGTACATCTGGGCCTGACGGAACCTCAGGCCAAACTTCGATTTCGTTATGCAATAGGCAGGCTGCGTGCTCGGCTGGGCCGCGCTACGTGACTGTTGCATCGCGGTAGGTGGTTTGTATTGATCGCTCGCGGTAAACTTGGTCTTTCGTCGGGAAGCGACTTCAACTGTGGGCAGGCGAGTTCTGAAGGAACAACAAGAATTCAACGGTGAGGAAAAGCAGATATTGGATCTGCTGGATCGGGGTTTATCCCGAGATTTTCCAAACCCGCAACGTGTCGGGTGTCCTGACTCTGCGGTGCTCAGAGGCATCGCCCTTCACAAGGTGCCACTAGCAGTGGCCGACCGCTGGCTAGATCATTTCAGCTCCTGCAGCCCGTGCTTTCAAGAGTTCACACAATTTCGTAAGCAGGCAGTGGATAGGCGACGCCGTGGGCAACTGTGGCTGGCTGCAGCGGCTGTGCTCATTTTCACGGTAGCGGGATGGCTCTGGGTGCACACTCGGCCGTCTGTGCAAACGTCCGCAACTGTCGTACTGGATCTTCGTGAGCGCTCAGTCGCTCGTGGGGGGAACCCGGCAGACACCAAGCAGCTTGCTCTGGAAATACAACGAACTGCCAAGCACCTGATTATCGACTTGCCGATTGGGAGCAAAGAGGGAAGTTACGATCTGGCGCTGGTGAATGAGGCTGGAGATGAAATTTTGCGTGCAACGGGCACAGCCACGTTAGAGAATCAGATCGTCATTCTCCGTGCCGACATTGACATTCGCAATGTTAGCCCTGGGTTTTACCTTCTTGGGCTGCGCCGACTTGGGCTGGAGTGGAGCCGATATCCGACTCGCGTCACTTGAACCCTCAAATCGAGACTGCTAACACGATCCGTTGACAGGGCAGCCTGAGAGAAGAACATGGTCCTGAATCTAGAGGACGCTGTCACGCTACTGAGCAAGTGGAAGGACGATTCTGCTCATATCCTCGTAATCTCTGAAAGTCCTTTCCAGCAATCACGTCGGGGTATCCTTGAGCAAAGCATCGATTGGGCAATAGGCCTGCAGGGGAAAGTGTCGAAGGTCTCAGTTAATCCTGATACGAAGGGGAAAAAAGCTGGAACGGTTGTGTTTGAGACGCCAGGCGGTACTTTGTGGCTCTCCATTGGCGGTTGTTCGTTTGTGTACGAAGAACCACGCGAAGCCAAACCAGTTGTACGAGAAGAAGCCGAGTCTACGACCGTCTCGGCACTCTCTGTGTTCTTTCCGTCAAACGAAGTTTTTGTATTCTACGAATTGCGGGAACCTTCACCGAAAGCCGGCGTTCCTGGTTGGAGTACGATTTGAACGAGCTTTCGGCCAGACGCGGACGCTGTTTATGACGTCTTCGAGGGCAGCAGCCTCAGTAGCAGATTCCCGATGGCCACAGGTTGATGCTCTCCCGCAGTTCCTACCAGTGTGTACGATCGCTCAAAACCGTTGGGACCTTCGACCTTCATCTCCCAATCTTCCTTTGCACGAGATCCAACAATCGACACACGCCACTCGCCAGGCCGGTCGCTCAGAACGTGTTCAACGATCACCTGCACTTCCGTCCTGATCGTGGCATCTCCGGTGTTATGCAGCTCAACCAACACAGACATTTCCTTTCCATTCTACAAAGACATTTCTGTGGACGCGGCGCAACTCGTCTTTTCTGGCGTCGCCGTTCATCGCGCATTGCAACTCCTGAGCGAAGAAACGCTGGCAAGATGTTCATGAAAAGTCTGGGGTTTTCGCAGTATAATAGCGGTAATCGCGAGCCGCTCTTCGTCCCCGGAGGTTCTGGCATGTACATTCTCGTTCCCTGGAAGCCAGTCGTTCTCGTGTGGGGATTGCTGAGCGCGATGATATTCTTTGGTTTCGTTGCGTCGTCGCTACTTGAAGGAAAAGACCCCTTCGCGCCAGGTGCGACCATCACGCAGCCCGCAGCCGTGAAAACGGGTGCTGTGCAATCTGGGCAACAACCTAAGCACTCCCAAAAACCGGCTCGGACTCCGAGTCAGTGAGAGCTCGGAGATCTCTTCCTGCTGATTTGTTTCGTTAGCCTTTTCGGTCACGTCCTCGCGTGGTTTGCTTTGCCCAATATTTTCTCCAGCTTTTGCTTCAGCATGACTTCTGCGGGCGAACGTCCCTGGCGTCCGAGCGAATCGGTAGGAATGCCAAGCAGGGTGTTGAAGCAGTCATGTCATTTGCTTAGGGAGAAACTTCATGGTGTCTGAAATCCAGAATCTAACGCAGCGTATCGAGAAACTTGAACGACGGTTTAGGCTGATGGGACTGGGAATCGCGCTTTGCGTGACAGTTCTACTCTTTGCAGCAGCAGACAAGGCGCCCCGAACAATCCAAGCGGAGAAGATCATTCTTCTCGACAGCCACGGTCGTGCAAAACTCACGATTAGCACGCCAGCATTCTCAGGTGCCACGATAGGCGCTAAACCGGATGACCCAGTAATTTGGATGACCGATGACGAGGGAGCAGACAGAGCAATCTTGACAACGGACGGCTTGTTCTTCGCCAACGGCAAAGCTAGGCCGACTGTCAGTCTCAGTAGTGACCCAAACGGCGCGTCTGGTTTGAAGTTCTATGGAACGAACGGCAAGGTATCTTGGTCAGCACCGTAAACGGTTTTGAACTCCGATTTCCAGCTTTCCATCACCGTTCTCCTCCGGTTTTCGCGGCCTTGGTCTCCTCGGAATCAATGCTGAAAACGGCGTTATCCCTGCGAGAATTTTTCACGTTGTCATAAACCACAAGAAGTGTGGAGTCCTTGGTTTCATCCGCTGGGTCTTCTTCAGCCACTCCCCTGAGAGCCTTGTAGGTCTCGCCCGCCCGAAGCATCGCGCACGGCGCGGACACATCTGAGCTTATTCTGAACCGCACCCTGGCGGATTCCCCCTCGGCGATGCAACCTTGGTTAACACGCTTGACCTTGGTAATGAGGAGCGGGAACGTCCTGTTTTCGGGGACTTCCGACGCACCCACACAAGACATGCCCAAGAGCGTGACCATTGTTAATGCGATGCTTTTCATTGCATTCAATTCTACGCCGTGAACCCAAGCAGGCCACTTTCGGGCGACTTTGCCACTACGAAAGGCGCGAGCACTTCGTTGATCGAGACATGAATCCGGTGTCCATAGGGGGCAGAGTTGGTTGTGAAGTTGTAGTTGCTTGCCGAGCCGCGTTGCAGCCGCACATCATCAGAGTTGCCAAGATCAAAATACCTAAACGTTTCATGCTTTATCCTTGAATATCATCAGTTCTTGACAGTCATGGTCTCGGAGTCAGTGGCTTTTTTGCCAGTAACTCCTTCCAACGCAGCTAGAATTCCTCGATAGTCACTCTTGTCACATTGGATTGCGAGCCCGCCTTTCTTGTCGCCGTCGGCCCAAGTCAAACCAACGAAGTGCTTCTTAGACTTGGTAAGCGCCATCAACCCACCGATACCAAAGGAGACGACAGCCAAGCCGATCGCAGCGCCCACACGGCGATGAACGTCTTGTCCGTACGTTATCTCGGTCACAGCAGATGCAGGAATGACTAACACGTCCTCCTTGCCCTGGGTAAACCGAATTTGATTCGAGTCTACGTGGATCTTCAGATTGGCTCCGGTTTTGATTCCTTGTATGGAGCCGCCGTCGTAGGAAACTCCGTAACCGTCGTCTCTGCCGAACGCCATGGTTGAAATCATGACGCAAAGTAACAACGCAAGCATCTTTTTCATAACTGCCTTCTCTCCAGACTCTTCCGTGATTCCATCACGAGAACGAAGGCGGGGCTAGTTACGGAGGTCATTTTGCGCGCGGCGGCGCAACCACAGTTGGCACGGCGGGGAAGATATGCAGCGCGGTACTCTTTGAGAGAACACGCTAATCCGCTCGTGTCCCTCTACAACCGGGGGCGTGGTTGCGTTTCCGAGAGGCTACGTTTTGCGAACAACTTTCCTGGCGGGTTGGTTTAGTTTGAGCAGCCTGGAGCAACGGAGCGCGCAGACCCCGCAATCGATGGTTTGGGAAGCTGCACATTACCAAGGGCATCTTGCCGGCGCGGAACGATTTCTCATAAGTTACGGTAGGAGATTGTCATGAGAAAGACGAGTGCTGTGTCCGCGCTCTTGTTCTTAGCAGTGGGGATGTTTGGCTGCAATGCTGCAAAGCAGGCGGGCAGCACAGCGCCCACTAATACGAATATACCTAACGGCGCGTGGGTCCTCGCCATCGATGACTTCATCGGCGGGCGGGATACTGTGACCGTGCAGGTCGTCTACCCTAATGGTACGACTGTCTATGATGTTTCTCCCGTCGGGGTCATTTCCTGTGCGAATGGTGGCATAACCTACGATCCCGGCGACGGGCCACAACCTGCAGGCAACCCGGTCGTCGGTCCCGCCTGTTTCGTGGCGTTGGGAGGAGGCTGCAACGGTGGTTGTGTTAGCGGAACCACTGGCCTGCCTCCGAATATCACGTCTTCCAACGGCAATGGCACCAGTGGCGATCTGCCGCTGACCTTCAGCATCGGTGTGCCGACAAATCCTGCCCCGAATGGGTCCACGTTCAACATCCAGTATGGTGAATTCCATACCACGATCGGCACTTGGCAGATGGACGGCACTGGGACGATTAGCAACGGCGTGGTGTCAGGAACTTGGGTCTGTGATCCGAGCACTCCGGACTGTGCGGGGCTAACTGGTACTTTTACGGCCACACAGCAGTAGCTTCATCGGTTCAGCAAGCGTGTCGAAAGGTGAGAAGCTCTGGGTTCCTCCTTTGCTCTGCGCCACAACGTTGTGCGGCTAGGTTCCCCTGCTTTGTACGTTCGGTTAGGTCCCCGTTTCCACGTTTTCCCCGCGGCCTTCAGTCGAGCGATGCCGGCTTTGGTTCGATCGCTGACCAGCGCTCGGATTTCATTTATCGAAGTCTTTCGTCGCAACTCCGAGTTCTCTTCGCCAGTAGCTCTGGGCCACAGCAGCGTCACGAATTTTACGGAGCGCCATTACGCCAAGTGGAACAAGGCACAGCAGGACCTGTTGGACAATGATCTTTCGGGCGCTTGGGGCAAGAAGCGCTAACGGGTACACTCGTAGGAATTCACTCCGGGGAGGAAACAGTAAAATGATGCGAACGAAAAACTTGGTTGCAATGTTGATGCTGCTGTTGATTGTGGGGATAGCGGCTGCAAAGGACAAAGCCAAAGACTACCCCCTGACGGGAACAGTTGTCAGCTTCCATAATCAACAAGGAGTCAGAGGCGTCGTCTCTGACGGAGACGGTGCTGTGAATTCTTATGAACGGCGGGTGTATGTCATAAAGACGGACACTGGCAACCTTGAGGTCACGGGATGGGAAAACGGATTCAAAGCCAGGAAGCGCCCGCCGCTCTCTTTGGGACAGCAACTTCTTTTCCGCACAGACGGGAAGTACATCTATACTGTGTTAGACGACGCGAAGGAACATCGCTTCTACATCATGTCAGCAAGCTAAAGCTGCCTTCGCAATGGCTCAATTATGGCATGGAAGAAGACGACGTACGCCTAGAATTATTCCATGAAGGTCGCTTGCCATTCATTGCCAAGTTTGGCCGTGAGTTCGCTCGGTACTGATTGAGGAGCGCAGAATGCGTAGAGAGGAAAGAGAGAAGGCGCTAGTGAACACACTCTGCACCATGCGGGCCGTGCAATGGCACGGTTGAGTTCTGTGGTAGGAACTCGGACGGCAAGGAAAATTCCTAGAGAGAACACGTCGGTGCCAGAATCCCCCCGCCGATTATCATTGACAGGGAAAGGCGTCCTTCATAGCAAGCAGCACAATCATCGCGGCAGGTAAATGAAGTTGCTGGGGGTGATCGTCGCCGTATTTGACCACGACTTTCGCCAATTGCGTCTCTGACGCTTCGGCAGGGACGCAAAAGTGGCGTCCGGTAGGATGTCCGTTCTTATCAGTTGTAACTATAGTGTCATAATCAATCACGCCCTGAATGAAACCCATGCAAGTTCCCGCCTTGTGGAAGTCTTCCAGCAGGTCCGTCGTAGGCATGGAGCGCCCCACGCTATTTGTAACCTCAGCGATTGCTCGGCACGATGTCACAAGCTGTTCGCCAAAACCAGCACGAAAATTAATGTTGGCCTCACCTTGCCGACCTTGACCCAACGAGCTGCAAAGGATCATTAACAGAACAACACTGGTAACCCTCATACTCGCTCCTTATGCGCTTTGGAATCCACAAATTGTGAGAATGATGGAATCTGCCGCCGTACGCCAGATGACCAGAGTAACTGAGAATTTCTGCACAGATGTGACAGGATGTTTCCCATGGCAACCAAAAAGAAACAAAGGAAGCGCGACCGCAGCAAGGAAAAAACAAAAGATGTACCACGTCGTGCCGCAGAGGTGTTTAAGAAGCGCCAAGAAGAACTTGACCGACGTAAGGTGCGAGATCGCAACAATTCGTCATCAATCATCGACCATGAATAACGAAGAGCTTACAAAACTCTCCGGCGTGCGTCTGCTTTACGAACTTACGTGACAAGCATCGCCAAAATTGTTGCAGGCGAGAAGGCTTCTGGGAAGTCTGCCGCTGACAATCGCTGAGATGCCTGCCGAGCGACTGGCAATACAGAAGTTGGCTGTGTTTTCGAGATCCGTACCAACAAACGCCCAAGTGTCTATAAAAAGGCTAAAACGATAATTTGTGAGTCACGCGGAGGCATACTGCGATCAGAGAGCTTTCGCAACGTCGATTGCGGTTCCGAGTTGCGTGTCCCTTCCTTGCTTCAATGCCTCTCGCGAGAGTTCAATAGAAAACTTGGGCGCGATGCCATTGTTCTCCAGCATCCGTCCTTGCCACGTCAGGTAGGCGGCAACCGGGAGGCCAAGAATGTATCCGTGGCCAACCTTGTATGCGCTGCCACTGAGTAGACGGCCGGGAGTTTTCGTTCCCACGATGGTTGCCAGATTATTTTCCTCCGCAAACGCCGACACCATCTCGCCCGCGCTCGCGGTGTGCTCGTTTACCAACAGCACGACTCGACCGTGGAATCGTCGCTCGCCGAGTCCTTCGGTGACCACTAGGATAGATTTTTCAACGAAAGCATATCGGGCCGCCAACCATAAGAGAGTCGCTTTGTGGGACGGAATGCGTCCGAATCGAGTCAGTTCCTCACGACGATAGCCGCGCTCGCGACGTTTCCGCGTGAGGCTGTAGCCAACCTCAAGTTTTCCCGGTGTCAAATAGCTCATCAGGCGCAACCCGCCGATTCCTCCGCCGGTATTGCCGCGTAGATCGACGATGAGCCGACTGCATCCGTCGAGTGCGGCGATGCCGCGGTCGATGTCCTTCGCTACGTCGATTCCGATGGCGCCCGGAAACATTGCGACTCTGAGCAACCCGATTTCATCGCTGAGCCTTTCAGTGGTGACCGCCTGTGGCGCCGTAACCGGATGCTTCTGCGATTTGGGCATCGGCAATTGAACATTGACCTTCTGCACTTCGCCGTGGAGCTTTTCAATAAGAAGAGTCGCGGATTCACCGACGGAGAACGTCAGGTCGTTTGGCGGCCGAACTTCTCGTCCGCCACATTCGAGCAAAAGGTCTCCAGGGCGTATGCCGGCGGCGTAGGCTGGACCGCCCTGATGCACGTCCTGAAACATCCAGTGCTCACTTCCGTTTACGCCGATGCGCTGCAGCGTCGCGTTAATAGCGTGGCGCGCCGGAATATTCCGCATCCCCGCATGGCGAAAACCGGTGTGACTGGTCTTGAGTTCTGCTACTAATTGGTGGACCTCCTTCTCAAAGGCCTCGGGGGCCGTACACGCCAGAATCTGATCCCGCCGATCCCGAGACAAAGCATCCCAATTCACACCGTTCATTCCGGGATTGAAATGTTTTGTCTCCACTAGTCGGCAGACTTTGTTGAAAATCTTCGTGCGTTCGTGGAGAGTCAGATTCATTGTTGTCTAATGCCAATCGGTGTCGAGGTCTCGCCCACAGCGATGAATGCCGCCCAATAGAATGGGCTCACCTGGTCGCCATATTTCGCGAGCAGGTCAAGCTTCGCGTTTCGCAAAGCAGAACTGGTGTCTTCGCCCTGAGCCAAGTGCCGGTAGAATTGTTCCATCAACGCACTGGCGAATGTGTCGTCAGCGCTCCAAAGGCTCGCTACAACCGATTTCGACCCAGCCACCAGAAATGCCTCCACCAGGTTGCTGATGCCCTCTTGCCCTTGCAGTTTGCCAACCCCACTGTCACAAGCAGAAAGGGTCGTGAGTTCGGCATTCAATCGCAGCCTTATGATCTCCCGCACTTGCAGCAAACCGTCATCAGCCGATTGTGGGTCGGCACCCAACACCAGCGCTGACCGTTCTGGGTACTGCGTGTCCGCGAATCCATGAACCGCCAGATGCAAGATGCGAAACTGATCAAGTGGTTGGTTCTTAAATGCAGTTTCTGTGGCATCCTTGCCAAGCAATATTACGGCGTCCGATCCGACAATTTTACCGATTTCCTCGACCTCTGCTCGCGTCTCCGGAAGGTCGTGAAGGCCTATCCCTGAGAGATCCGCAATTCCGCGCTCAATCCGGCCACGAATAGAGGCCGGAGGCGGGATTCTTCGTCCCGCGCCGCCTTGATTCTCGTACTCGACATCACCGACTGCGAGAAGGGGTTTGGGAGCTGGTTTCTGTTTCTCAGCGTGGCGAAGCGTGTTCAAAATCGTGCCGGAAGGCACGTAGCTTATGACACGCGACTTCAAGAGGTAATCGCCGTGAGCATCGCGAAGCGCCTCAAACGGAAGGAGGTTCAATATTGCATCCGGTGCAATGATGAAGCGTGTCGCCGTGGCTGCCTCCGGGATGGGTTTCACGAGCAACGCATAGAGTCGCTTTGAAGGTTCAGCGCCAGTGCCCTTGGTGCGAATTTCGCCGACAAATTGCTGGCTTAGATTCTCGATCTCCTTGCGTCCTGCCGGTAGCACTCGGACGTTTGCCCCTTTTTGAGAAACCACGAGGCAGAAGGAAGTCGGGTCATCCAGAACATACTCCAGAAGCAGTTCGTCCGGTGTCAGGATTTCTTGGACCTTCGACAGCGCTGCAGGTTGCACCGGCAGGCCATGGTCGGGAGCATCCTCCTTTGTCCAGGCCAGCCCAAGCCGCCGCTCATATTCGACCAATTGATCCATCAATTGCTCGTGTTTCTCTGTGCTGTTGGTTTGCATCAGTTGGAGTTGCAGGCCCGCGAGGTCTGTTTCCAGCGATGCGGTCTGCCCAGACTCGGCCGTCGGAAATGCCTTCCTGTCTTCGAGGGCCCAAGCTAGCGTCCGCCCACGTACCCGTTCCAAAACGTGGAAAGCGCCTGGCGCATCGCCGCTCTTGGTGACCAGTTCAAAATGTTGCAAGTAAGTTTGACTCATCGAAGCGGCAACCGAACTGTTCCAGTACGGCTCATCCACGCTGATTAACATGCTTTCAATCACGTCTTCTGCCTGCTCGTAAAGGGCGTTGGCGTCGCTAACGCGACCGCGGCGCGCTTTCAGGTCGGCAAGGATGGTCAGGTTGCGAGGCACATAATAACGATCGCCAACACGTTGGCTTGCGTCGAGGCCATCTGTAGCACGTTCCTCCGCCACGGGGAGATCGCCGGCATCGCGGTAAAGCGTCGCCAACTCGAACATGGCGTCGGCTTCCATTCGGAGGAATTGCACTCGCTTTGAGAATTGGGCGGCACTTTCCAAATCGGCGATGGCCTGTTCCCTGTCTCCTGTTTGAGAAGCCAGCCTTCCAAGCAAGATCAACAGCTCCGCCTCATGACCTCGCTTCTGTTGTAATCGAGCCTTACCGAGTGCGTCGTCAAGCACCGCCTTTGCCGCTTCTGGTTTTCCCATGGCGACCAGAGCGCGTGCTTTCCCCTCGTATGCCATGAACGGCAGACCGGAGTCTTTGTCCGCATCTGCGAGCTTGATTGCTCTCTCGAAAAATCTCAGGGCCTCAGTGTGACGATTCACCTCTTCGAAGCCTCTGCCTATCAATTCTAAGAACCTGATCTGACCACCTGTGTCGCCGCTGGCCATTGTCGATAGGAGTGCGCCGCCAAGCAAGCGCGCGGCTCGTCCGGGATTTCCCTCAAGGAAGGCAACCAGCCCTAATTCGCCGGAGGCCCGAGTTGCCCACTGCTTTTCGCCCAACTCATTCGCAATTTCCAGAGCCTCCAACCAATCTTGTTTGGTCGCTCGATAATCGATCTCGATGTCTGTGTAGCCCTTGGCGATCAGGCACCAAAGACGCAGTCTCTTGTCACTCTGCACCATGGGATTTTGCAGTTGTTCGTTCAAGAACCGTGAGAGGTCTACAAACGACATCGTTTCCGCTTCTGATCTAAGACGGCCTACTTTGGCGTGAAGTTCGTTCCGCGCATCGCCACGCTCCAAGAACAATTGCTCGGCTCTGGCATAGAGGAGTGCTGCTGCGGGTCCGTTATTTAACCAGTAGAAGTGATCGGCGGCGCTAAGTAGCGCGTGGGGATCGGTGGACTGTTGTAGGACCGCGGAATCAATGGGAGAACCAGCCGCATTGCCTGAAATTGTTCGGTAGTGGCGAGTGTAGGCGTAGTAAGAGCAGATTGTCAGGAGCACCACGACCGGAGCGGCTACAAAGCCCACCCATCCTGGGACACTTCTGCCCATTGAGAAACCACGCAGATGAGGAATCTACAAAGTTGTAGCGACGAGGCGGCGCAAAGCAGCGGCGATGTGGATTAGAACCCAAAACCTTCCCAATAGTTTCTCATCAGATCACAAAAAACAAAAGGCGGTTTTGCCCGAAACTGCGCCTCGGACAAGCGTTTTGGCGAAAGCGACCTCTGGGAGTCAATTGACCAAATGGCAGTTGCGGTCAGACCACGAACGGTTTACACGGTTGGCCGGAATTTCGAACGAGCGGCGCATTATGGCCCTGTACACCTAAGAAACCATGAAAGCCTTACAATATGGGGGCAAGCTGAGGGGGTAGTGAGCCGCCCGTGGTAGCGCAGCATAGCTCCGGGCGGCT
The DNA here is from genome assembly GCA_963766625.1 of uncultured Acidobacteriaceae bacterium. Lineage (GTDB taxonomy): Bacteria > Acidobacteriota > Terriglobia > Terriglobales > Acidobacteriaceae > Sulfotelmatobacter. The sequence goes on from CAVYBF010000004.1 coordinate 376,147, forward strand.
CTTTGCGTCAGGGGGAATCGAAGAACCCAATTCCTACGCCCGAAAGCGCCCCGAACAACAGAATAGCCCTCCGCTGGTAACATCTGTATTCCTTAGGATATTCTCCGTAACGGTATTGCGCGATAGTGATGGCGACGCAGATCAACGAAAACGCTTGACACAGGAGACTCTATCTGCTAATGGTCATTAGCGAATCAGATTTGAAGTCAACGCGGGAGGCCGCTGAGCAACTTGGAATACATCACATCACTCTTCAGCGATATGTCGCGTCCAAGAAAGTGCCTGCACCCATCCTGCGTACGGTCGGTGGCGTGCGGGTTCGACTTTGGAGTACCGACGATATCGAGAGAGTTCGCAAAATGTTGCCGACGATAGCAAACGGGAGACGGCACAAGAAAAAAGCAACGAAGTCGAAAAAGAAAAGATGATCGAGCGGGACGCACAGGTGTTCGAAGCACCCGCGCGTCCCTGACCAGCGTGCCTATAAGGAGGCGACGGTGGCTGCAATCGAACTTATAGATTTCCGATTTCGAGCGCAACTGCGCTCACGCGCTGCATCTTCTGCGGCAATTTCCTGCCCGCCAGAGGAAAGATTTCCTACCTCCACTGAAACAAACTCAATGCTTCACTACTGTCATAATCGCGGTCGGCGTTCTTGGCGTCGCTGGTTTGAAGCGCCTGTGTTTATGGGGCACGTTGGCAACGGCAGACGCCATAGACCACAGGAGAAGAAAGATGGCAAAACGTAAAGCTGACAAATTACCTGAGCGCCCTATTCCCCCGCCTGCCGACCATTATCCGGGGCTACACGGCAAAGTTGTTGACTGGGCGGCGCATCGTTTCGAAGAGGGCGGGCTTCTCTTTCTCCGCGCCCACTTCACCGACCACACGGAATTGTGCTGGACCGTCAGAACAGCTACGGTCATCGCGGAAGCAGACCTGTGTGATTGGAAAAGCGGAGACGAAAAACAGATCAAAGTGTTCACGAAAGGTGAAAGTGACTGGGAGTAGAGGTTCAAAATGCAAAAGGCTCACTTGTACGAGGCAATACATCTAGTCAATCGTGGAATCGACGATGCGATCCGAGGGTTGGAGCGCCTGAAGCGGGCCAAGGTACCGTCGCTGAAGGCTGCATACTTCGACGAAAAGCTGACTCTGTTTGAGACGCATCGTGCGCTTCTGAATGGCTACTTCTGCAACAACATGGATAGCTCGGAGCAGCGGGACGAGGCACGATTTGCCAAATTGCACCGCGAATACGAGAAAAAAACTCTCGATGAAGTGCAGGTTTATCAGGATGTCCATGTCGTCGAGGAGAGCCGGCGGCTTGATGGAAAGCCGCCAAAGGTCAGGTTCCTGACAGAGCAAGAGCAAAGGGAATGGCAGCGGCAATACCCAGGCGCTCCTTCTGGAACTGGATCGGCAAGATCCGAGACGGCGACTGGAGGAAATCCGACATGACGACACGAGGTAACCGCAAAAAGAAACTTGATGTTCTCGACAAACGGATAGAGCAGAAATACGACCGTCTTCGCAAGATGTATCCCGAAATTCGAGGGAAAAAAGTGGACTTCGTTAAGCACTGGATGGAGGAGGGCATCCTGTTCTTTGCTATCCGCTTCATGGACGGAACAAACTTCTGCGTTCAATACGAGCCCACTGCCAAACTCATGGGAATAGATTATTCGGACATGAGAACCGGCGATACCGTGATCCTGAAAGAGTATTTCCGAAGGCGTGATTAGTGATGCTCAAAGAATCGGACAACCCTGAAGTCCTGCGCGAAGAAATCAGAAAGATGGTCGCGGAAGTGCAGGATCGAGACTTGCTCCTGTTTCTGCTCTGGACGATGAGACGGATATCCAAGAATCAGCCGCTGCCTCCGCTTGATGAGATCAAGCCTCTTCGAGACGCGTTTATTCGCGTAGCGAAGGCAATCCGCGAGCGAAAGAAGGCTAAAAATGCCGACATAGACCTGGTCCTGAAATGGATAGGGTCGGATGCCGTTGACCTGGCAAGGCCCCTCGCGAAAACGGTGAAGTTCTATCGCGAACAGGTGGGACTTTCCCGCCTCCAATTAAGCAAACGTTGCAAATTCCCCCTCAGAGCCATACTTGCAATCGAGCGGGGTCGGGTTAAAGACCTGACACTGCCCCGACTTCAGCGATTGGCGGATGGTGTTGATGTGCACCTGGGCGAGTTTATGGACAAAATTGCGGAGTTCGAGCGTGAAGAAAATGAAAAAGAAGAATAGAGGAGCACAAATCCAGCAGCGCCGACGTGCAAAGTACGCTGCACTCCGCGGCAAGGTTGTTGATTGGGTCGAGGACTCGCAGGAGGACGGCTTCGTCTCATTCACCATTGGGTTTACAGACGGTACTCACTTCGATGTCACGTGCGGAACAACAATCGTACATGCCTACTACGCTGACATGTCCTCAGGAGACGAAGTCAGGCTCAAAGAGTTTCGGAAGTTTAAGCCATGAATCTGAATGCTGTCCGTCGCGCACTCGAAGAGGGATGCGAAGACCGTGGTGTTTGTGAGCCGGAGGAGAAGTTCTGGAAAGGGCGGCGGTAACAAAATAGTTACGAATCTGCGCATATGCGGTTGGGTTTCTCCTCACCGGGATTATTCCGACTTGCACGTCGTAATTCTTGTCGGTGTAACCAGTAAAACTCCAGAGCCGCCATCCGTATCCCCTCACGACAACCCGTTTGCTCTATTTCCGTCTTGCGCCATGGCGCACAATTCGTCGGTTCCGCTGTCAGTTGTTTCGCGATGGCGTTCTCAAGCTCGTCAAGGTCGGTGATCCTATTCCTAAATTGTGCTTCGAGTCGCGCTCGCGTAATATTGTGGCCCTCGATTCTGGCGAAACGATACTGCTGAAATTCTGCATTCATCGTCTTGTCTCCTCACTTGTGATGGGTTAACGGACAAAATGAGCGGCGCCGGCGTCGGTTCGACGCTGGCGCCGCGAAAATTGTGAAAAAAGGGGCACGATGACGACGTGCCCCTAACGATTCTCAACAGTTCAGAAACAACCTCCCGTCTGCATTGAAGACCCTGCGCAAAATGATCCTTGCCTCGCAGAGATTGCGATGCACCGTGCGCCGATCAGTCCCCATAGCCTCGGCGATCGCTTCGGGGTCGAGGATAGGCCGTCTCCCCCGGTCACGTTTCCATTTGTCTGGGTCGCCCGATGCCGTGTATGCGTGTTCTTTCAGAGCGCGATCCGGGCCGAGTTCTCGAATGCATTGCAGAGTTTGGAATACTGGGTCGCGCAACTCCAGGCAACTCGTGACTTGATCGAGCAGTTCTCGGGTAATGATGTCCTGCTCGACCTTGTTACGGCATGGCCTTTTAGGCGTGCGAACGCTTGCGAGATTGGCAACAGGGCGAACTTCATCGTTCTCCTTTCGCATGAAATACGACCGAACCGTGCCTAATGCCAGGGCACGCACAAGATAGCGCCGAAAACAATCCGTTCCCGGTTTCAGATTATAGTGGCGCTGAAATACGTCGATCATAGTCATGACTGCACCGTCGTACATCAATTCCAGCTGCCAATCCGAGGGGTAGAGGAATAGCTTGTGCGCTCTGCGGTGTGCAGCCTTTTCAGCCAATGGCAGCGTACAGGCAAGAAATACGTCCAATGCCCTCGCGTGACCGTGATCGTTGCGGTACACGACCTCGGCGACCTCAATGCGGAGCATCTTTTCGGCGGTGCTGAATAGGTACTGCAATAGATCCTGCATCTGTACAGCGTCGAGAGGTGGAATTTGTTTGTTGGCGAGTAAATTGTTTACGGTGGCAAGCATGGCGGCTGATCTCCTTTCGCGGTTTTGTTCTGGGTTCTGGGCCTTTTAGGCCAAGAAAAAACATTCGTTTCATAGCGGCGAGGGTTGAGCGCAGGAGGCGCTGTCAATCCCCGGAGCGCAGCGGAGCCGGAACGGGCGCGGAAGCGAGCACGGCGTGAATTTGGGGTGTGCGCCGCGCGGAGCTGCACAAGCGGGATTTACAGAAGGAGCCGAACGGAGCTCCAAACTTCGCCATGAAACGAATGTGTAGTGGCAAGATCAGCCGACAGGCTGGACCTAGAATTGGGATGCAATCCCTGGCGAGGGGAATTCCATGACTAACTTGGCTGATGTTGTGCAGCAGTTAGTAAAAGAACGGGATCAGGCGGCAAGGACAGTCGAGCTGCTTGACGCAGCGCTCGCGGCACTCAATAGCGGCAAGAGAACGCGAACTCGGAGCAGGATGTCAGCGGCAGCACGGGCCAGGATCGCAGCCGCTCAAAGAACACGGTGGGCAAGGGTGCGCGGGAACGGTGCGCAGAAAGGGAGTGTTGTTGTCAGCATGGCCAAAAAGAAGACGATGTCAGCCTCCGCTCGAAAGAAGATTGCCGCAGCCCAAAAGTTGAGATGGGCGAAGGTAAAGGCTGCTCAAAAGAGACCCCGAGAAATCTCCACATTCAAGAGCCACTGAAGTTCACGGGTTCGCCTCCGAAGTGATCTCAAAACTGCCAAAGGGTGCGAGCCTAGCATTCGAAAGGTACTTCTTCATCGCCGCCGCACCGTCCTCGTGCTTGGAGTGGATGATCACTATTCCTCGGAAATCCTTCTTCGCTAGAAACCGGGCCACTTCCTTTCCGGTTCCCTTGAAGATGGAATTGTCGGCGTGCATCCAATGCAGGTCGTGATCAAGAAAGACCACCCTGAACTCCTGCTCGTCTAACGCACGAAACGCTGCCTCTGCGTTCTTCGCGAAGACCGCTTTGGGCATCCGCTTCCTGAACCACGAAATGCGATCTTCCGTGTCCTCCACAACGAGAACTGGCCAGTCAGTCGGTATGTGGAATTGCTCGAACATGTCCTTCTCTAGCAACATGGTAAAAAGCATTTGGCGGCGTGGGAAGTTACGTCTGTCATGTCTCCGGACTCTCTTTTCCGATTGACTTGCCCGATTACTGAGGTACTGTTGACCCCACTCTGGCGGGGAACAACCATACAATCGGATGGGCATCCTCAAGGACACAAAAGCGACGCTGGAACGCATTCGGGGCTATGGGAACCAAATGACGAATCTGTTGTCCCGTCATCAGGTCCATAGCATCGACGACTTGAAGCGAGTGTCAAAGGATACGACTTTCAAGAGCGATGTTGACGCGCTTTGGCACGCATTCCTCACAGCCGAAGGCGGGAAACTGTCGCTCACTCTCATCTTGAGCACGATTGCCATCGCGATGGGGGGCGTCGGGGTCGCCGCAGGAGGCGGGGCAATAGGAGTGCCGCTGCTTATGATCTTGGCTCCGGTAGGATACTTCGGGGGGCAGGAGCTTGACTCCGAGGGGTACACCAAAGTGGCTGTGGACACGTTTAAGAAAGTTTTTGGCAAGACAGGGGAAGCCTCGTCTTAGAGCATCCAACTCCTCAGATAGCTGCTGCAGCATCGCCAACTGCTTCTCTCCAGTACCGCATCGTTTCTTCGCTGATTGCGGGCACTGCTTTGTTCTGCTCGGCATCGTAAATCCCAGACAAACAGTCGAAGAACGCCCTTGACTCCGCTTCCAGTCCGAGAACACTCAAACCTTTCAGGATTCTCGTGATCCGCAGATGATTGTGGTTTCCGGAGAAAGCCAGCACGTCGCCTTGGCGACAAAAGTCGGAGCGCGAGTGACTGTGATTTGCTCGCCTGAACGAGCCTCAAGCCCGTAGAAGTTCATCATGCGCTGGAAAGAGACTCGCAACTTTTCTTGGAGATCAGGACGCGCTCGGAACTCTTGAATGGATTCCCGGTTTAGAACAGGCGCGGCAAGATTGAATCCGCTCGGCTCGGGCAACGGGAAGAGCCATTGTATGTAGTCGTGAACGCCTTCCAACTGATCATCTGTCCACTGTTGAATCTCGTGGAGGTAACGACCGCGATGATCTGCTTCGGTGCCGCTGTAGAAGGCAATAATCCTTGAGTTCAGCATGGAAAATACCGGGAGCCGAGATACTCAGCGTAATCGGTACTCCTGATGTGCGGGAGAAGACCCGCGAAGAGTTCTTGATGAGTCATGCTCCGAAACGAGACTTCACAAGACACGATCTTCTGAAATCTCTCGATTTCTTTCCGGTGAGTCTCGGCTGCATCGCTGTCTCTCACGTCGTACCAGAGGTACAGCAGCGTGAATGAGTGCTGCTTTTGATTTCTGCGCAAGCCAAGAATGTGCTTCAGCAATTGAGCGGCGTCGATAGATGTGAACTGCTCACCGCAATTGATGAGATTGGCTAGATCGCGACACGTCGGCAAGTCATCCCAGAGATCACGTTTTTCGAAATATGAGGCTGCGAATCCCTTGTGGTCCCGGTCATCGTAGGGCTCGGCGAACTTGCTTTCTATTGCAGTGACATGACCACGGGCATCCTTGCGACGGAACACGACATCGAGATTAGGAGGGTTGCCCCCAAGTCCCGTCTTGAACGTTTGTTCGAAGGCAATTTCGTTCGCTTCTTCGGTGATTTGAAGAGCCTTTCTAATAGGCGTGAGGGCCCGATCTTGCCAGTAGTCAAAGACGTTGCACACCAGAGCCGAAGAGGATCGCAGGGAAAACATCTTGCCGCGCTTCCCGTTGCGACCTAACTCATCTCCGTCTCCGCTCTCGTATTGGGCTTGCGTCTGGGGAGTCAAAGGCTGGTAGAGGTTATTCCCCAGCACAACGACGGAGTCCCCGTCCCGCTTAACGTTGTGGGCGTCCGCCCATCGGCGTTGGGCTTCCTTGATCCTCAGGAGCGTTTGAGACTTGTTCATCAAAACCGTCCTCGCCATGGAGCGCCGAGGTCACTGCTGAAAGTCGCCATATCTCCGGCTATGTCACCTATGCCTCACCAGTTGTTCCAGAATGGATTTGGGCACCCAACTTAAAGATGCCGGCCTGATTTCAATCTCTTGGGATGCCCCGATCCTGTTAATTCGCCCTCAATCGGTTCTGGCTCCCTCTTGGGGATGATGTGCAGCGGGCCGTCCTGCTCACCTTCCTTCGCCATCCGTCTTGCTCCCTTCGCTTCACAGGAGATGCAGGTCTGAACCTCCGGGATCGTCTCGGACAGGCACAGCAGCGAAAACCTTCCGCCGCAGGCGGCGCACTCGTAGACGTAGACTCCGCTCATCAAACCGCGATATTAGCACGGGCGTGTGAGAACAGCGATGCAGTTTCTCCTCTCGCCCATTCGTCGTGAGCGTGAGGCCGTTACTCCCCGGTTATGGCCTTGGCCGCGGGGCTTCTGGCCGTTTATGATCCCGGACCCATGAGGAAGAACAAGCCAGGCCGGATGTCGCTGTCAACACTGCGTTCTCGTTTTCCAGCAGCAAAGGAACCCGCGCCAGCGAGAACGCCAGCGCGGGCGTAGCGCTGGTCAATACTCGCTTGGCAAGTGGATGACGTTGTTGGTGAAGTACAGGGTGATCTCATCCAGGGGGAAATCGGTGTGCTCGATCTCCTTCGTGAACACGATATTGCCATTGCCATCGTCGCACGTAAGTTTAGCGGTTCGGTCGGGACGTACTGCGAGCTTCCAGACCTGAAATTCCTCGGCGGCGACACGCTTGTTGTAGGGCTGAATGATCGCGATCTCGTCCAGAAGCCAATATGCTCCACCGTGCTCGGCGACGTGCTGTGCGCCGTCGGTGTAGAGAACGTTGCGGTTGATCCGGTGCCGATACCAGTTTTCGCTGCCGGTGAACTGCGCGAGGTCGGTTTTGCTGAGAGTCTTCGTCGTCATGGTGTGCCTCTTTCGATTTGAGTGACCCCCGTGGCGGGGGCGAGAGAGGCAACAGGAACAGCCGCACGGAAGGCGCGGAGTCACAGGCATCCGTGAAATAAATGAGGGGTAGCCCGTAGGGAATCATCGTTTATGTCGCGAAAGTGCCTTGACGCTAGCCTGCGGATGTTAGGTTGACTCCGAACCCGTCCATGAGTGGGGAAACGGAAAGAGGCGCATTGGTGACGAAGACGGCGCGGAGAGAACAGCGAGAACAGCGGACGATATGGAAACGGGCCGTGCCATACTTGCACGGAACCTTTCATGTAAGATATTGAGCTTCCCCCTTTCTACTTTCAAGCATGGCTGAACTCATCTGGGACGGCAAATACGACGAGCACGGCAACAAGCGTGCGCCAGTTCGTATCGAGCTGCCTTTTCAAACCGTCGAGACCGTCAACGAGAGCGTGCAGGAGCGCCAGCGCACGCTGGAGCTGTCTTCTTCCGGCCATGATCCGGAGTGGCGCAACCGCCTCATCTGGGGCGACAAGAAGTACGTCCTGCCATCGCTCTTGCCCGAGTTCGCCGGCAAGGTTGATTTGATCTACATTGATCCGCCGTTTGACACGGGCGCGGATTTTTCGTTCACCGCGCTGATTCCAGATATCAGCGACGACGAGGCTGACGACGTCACGTTTGCTAAGGAGCCTTCGTTTCTTGAGCAGAAGGCGTACCGAGATACCTGGGGGGTTAGCCGCGGCGATTCCGAGCGTGGAGTCACTACGTTCGACCGATATGCCCGCTGGTTTTACGACGCTGCCGTCGTCCTTCGCGACCTTCTGGCGGACGACGGGTCAATCTACGTCCACATAGGTCCCAACATGAGCCACTACGTGAAGACGGTTTTGGACGAAGTCTTTGGGGTGGAGAACTATGCGAACGAAATAGTGTGGCGGCGGGCATTTGCTCACAGTGATTCTGGGCGCTGCGGCATCATTCACGACAATATTTTTCTATATGGTAGAACCCAGAGCCGTAAATGGAACAAGGTGTTTCAAGCTCCAAGCAAAGACTATGTTGAACAATTTTTTGATCAGTATGATGAGCAACGAAAAGAACGCTACGCGAGAATCACGCTGACTGGCCCCGGCGCGACCAAGGACGGGGAGTCGGGCAAGCCTTGGCGCGGCATCAATCCCTCCGCTATCGGAAGGCATTGGGCAGTCAACCATGCTGAATTGGATCGCCTCGACCGAGATGGGCGCATACACTGGCCGAAAAAAGGCGTGCCTCGACTGAAGCGCTTCGAAAGCGAATATGAAGGGATGGTCTTGCAAGATATATGGACTGACATCAATAAGATTCATAATCAGTCCCCTGAGCTATTGAACTATCCAACGCAGAAGCCGGAGGCTCTAGTCGAACGTATCGTGAAAGCGTCATCTGACGAAGGCGACCTCGTCCTCGACTGCTTCTGCGGTTCGGGCACTGCCGCTGCCGTCGCTGAAAAGCTGAACCGCCGGTGGATTGCTGGCGACCTCGGGCGCTTTGCCATCCACACGACGCGTAAGCGCCTGCTCGGCATCCCAAGTGTCAAGCCTTTCGTGGTCCAGAACCTCGGCAAGTACGAGCGCCAGGCTTGGCAGGTGGCAGAGTTTCCCTCGAACGGCAAGAACAGGCTCGAAGAGCAGAGAGAACGCGAGACGGCCTACCGCCAGTTCATCCTTGAGCTTTACCGCGCTACTCCGGTCCAGGGCCATGTCTGGCTGCATGGCGTCAAAGGCGGGCGCATGGTGCATGTGGCTGCGGTTGATGCGCCGGTAACCCGAGCGGACCTGAACGCTATCGCGGCCGAGGTTTGGAAAGCCAGCGGTAAAGGCCCCAATTCTCCGCAGAAGCCTGCCGTGGATGTACTGGGCTGGGAGTTCGCCCTTGACATGAATGAGACTGCAAAGCAAGTTGCCGCCGAAGCTCGCGTGGATGCAACCTTCAAGAAAATCCCTCGTGAGGTGCTCGAAAAGAAGGCGGTCGATCAGGGAGATGTCTATTTCTTTGAGCTGGGCGCGCTCTCGGTGGACAGCAAGATCAAGAAGCGAGAGCTCATGCTTACGCTCTCCGATTTTGTTATTCCCTCCGACGACGTACCCGCCGAGGTGCGCAGCGCCATCAAGCATTGGAGCCAGATGGTGGACTACTGGGCCGTGGACTGGGACTTCAAAGATGACACCTTCCACAACCAGTGGCAGTCATACCGCACGCGCAAGAACCTGAAGCTGGAGTTGTCAGTTAAACACGAGTATTCCGAACCGGGCAAGTACGCCGTTGTCGTGAAAGTGATCGACATCCTAGGTAACGACACGACCAAGGCTCTGACGGTTGATATTAAGTGAAATCCTGTGGACTCTGGGCTTGCTCAGTCGCGCCCTTCAGTCTCCACGGTTAAGGGATTATGCCCCGTCGCAAAAAACAAATAGACGAAATGCCCAGCCTACTGGATATCACAGCTAAGCTACGATCTGGGGCTTGCGTTCCTGCGCTGCGGGAGGCGGTCAAGTCCTGGAAGGCTGGCGGGCGCAAGGGCATCACCGACACGACGGGCGTCCTAATGAGCTATTGGTTCGAAGCCGATCACAAGCTCAAAACCGGAAGACCTTTCAAGTATCACGATTCACAGCGGGAAGCGATCGAGACGCTTATCTATGTCTGGGAAGTGGAAAAGGTCCGCACTCGCAAAGATTTACTTGAGCGTTATGCCCAGAACGCTCCGGACCTCCGACTAGCTCAGTATGACGAATTCGCCCGCTACTGCACCAAGATGGCCACGGGTAGCGGCAAGACGAAGGTAATGTCTCTGGCTATCGCATGGCAATACTTCAATGCGATGCGCGAGCAGGATGAAATTGCCAAAGACTACGCCAAGACTTTCCTGCTCATTGCTCCCAACGTCATCGTGCTGGAGCGGCTAAAGGGAGATTTTGCCAATGGAAACATTTTCCGCGAGGATCCGATCCGTCCCAAGGAATTCGGCATCTTCTGGGACTTCGACTGCGTAATGCGCGGCGAGAGTGAGCGTGCTCACTCGGAAGGCGTGCTCTTCCTCACCAACATCCATCAGTTTCATGACCGTTCCGACCGTGGAAAGGATGAAGAGCCGGATGCCATGACCGCGGTGCTGGGCCCTAAACCTCCTACCCAGAAATTAGAGCAGTCCGATTTCGCGGAGCGCATTGCTCGCCGCAAGGGCCGACTGCTCGTGATTAACGACGAGGCCCACCATACTCATGACGAAACCCTCAAGTGGAACGAAATAATTCACCAGTTACATGAGAAAACGCCGCTCGCGGCACAGCTCGATTTCTCGGCCACTCCGCGCTTCCAAAAGGGCGGGATTTTCCCATGGACAATCTCCGATTACCCTCTTAAGCAGGCCATTCTAGACAACATCGTGAAACGCCCCGTGAAGGGTGTGGCGAAAATCCCCGAACCGAATTCGGATTACGCGAGCGTGCGCTATAGAGGCTACCTGACGGCGGCGGTGGAACGCTGGAAAGAATACCTTGAGCAGCTCAAACCACTGCACAAGAAGCCGGTGCTGTTCATCATGATGAATAGCACAGAAGATGCGGACGATGTGGCGGATTGGTTGGCGAAGGCTTATCCGGCTGAGTTCGGCGACGGAAAAACCCAGATCATTCACACTGACAGATCAGGTGAAGTGAGCAAAAAAGATTTGGAGGCGGCTCGGAAGGCGGTAAAGGGCGTTGACGATCCGCTCAACCCGATTCACGCCATCGTGAGCGTCATGATGTTGCGTGAAGGTTGGGACGTGCAGAACGTAACGGTTGTCGTTGGCCTGCGGCCCTACACCTCAAAGGCGAACATCCTTCCCGAGCAAGCGATTGGGCGTGGTCTGCGACTGATGTTCCGAGACCTTACCGCTGACTATACCGAGCGCGTCGATATCATTGGCAACCGGAAATTTCTCGAATTCGTGGATGATCTTGAGAAATTGGAGGAGTTGCAGCTTGATACGTTCGAGGTCGGCAAGGACAAACTTCGGATCGTCACGATTATACCGCTCGATGAGCGCAAACAATTCGATATTGGTCTCCCTGTGCTGACGCCCACGCTGGTACGGAAGAAAAGCCTGGCGGAGGAAATCGCGTCACTCGATGTGATGGCGTTCCAGACCATGCTCCTGCCGCTCGGCGCCGATGATCCGAACAACAAAACTTTCCGCTACGAAGGCCACGACATTATTACCCTCCAGAAAATCGTTGAGCGGGATTATAAGGTGCCCCAGCCACAGACAGCCCAGGAGTTGATCGGGTACTATGCGCGTCGGATTGCCGAGGCGGTCAAGCTGCCTTCGCAATTCGCGGCGCTGGCTCCGAAAGTTCGCCAGTTTTTCGAGGACAAAGCTTTCGGTCGCCGAGTGGATTTGAACGACATGGCTACGGTGAGAGCTATGAGCACGCAGGTAGCGTCCTACGTGTGTATCCAAGAATTCAGCAAGGTGCTGAAGCAGCTAAGTATCGCCGAGCAGGAGCCGCAACTGCTGGAACCGGCTCGTATGCTCTCTGCCTGTCAGCCGTTTCCATGGTCCCGCAAGGTGTACGAAGCGAATCATTGCGTCTTCAACATGATTCCCTGCGATAACGATTTCGAGAAAAGCTTTGCGCGCTTTTTGGACACCGCGGAAGACATCACCGCTTTTGCCAAACTGCCGCAACCGTTTGGCTTCTCGATTGACTACGTAGACTTCGGCATGAACCTGCGTTCGTACTATCCTGATTTCGTTGCGCTGGATTCGGCGGGCCAGCATTGGTTGATCGAGACCAAGGGAATGGAATCGTCGGAGGTATCCCAGAAAGATGCAGCAGCTGAGAACTGGTGTGAGAACGCGTCTGCTCTGACAGGAAAGGTATGGCGATATCGAAAAATCCCGCAAAAGGGATTTGAAGTCTTGCAGCCCCGGCATTTCGCGGATCTGGCAGCATTGCGTTAGAGCGTCAAGGCGGACGCGCCAGCCCGTCGGGTGGGATAAAAGAACCCTCCTGCGTTAGCAGGATACCTTTGAAGGGTGGGACTTCGGGCTGGACACAGATTGGCGACAGAAGAAACGATCTCTTCGCTAGCGAGCAAGAAATGAAAGTCCAAGTATAAAAAGGCGCTCGGCCAGTTGCCGAGCGCCTGAGTAGTCTAATAGTCGTTACGCTGCGGTCTTCGTCGTACCTTTCTTTGCAGCCTTTTTTTGTTTGGCGGCGAGCTTCGCACGCTTCGCGGTGAATTCCTGCTCCACAGCTTTGCGGAGTTTGTCCACGTCCACGCGATGCCGCTTTGCCGTGGCGATCAGCACATCCGGGTCGCTGGTTGGCGCCCGATCTGTGCATTCGAGCAAAACGACTTCGATCAGCAGTTTTGAAAGTGCGGCCTCGTCCGGCTGCCGCAACATCCGAGCGATGGCTTGCTGTACCTGCGGGTGTGTAACTTCGCTGGCCGTGCCTTCGACCAACTTGTGCCGCCGCGCCAGCAGTTCCTTCCGCAACGGATCAAGTTTGTTCAAAAGCGTACTCGCAACCAGCGCAAGGTCGGCACGGTCAAGCGTTGCGCCGATGCGCTTGAGCACTTCGGCCAATGCGCGGTGACGCACTGTGGTTTCGAGTTTCTGCCGCTCCAATTCTTTCCGGCGCTGTGCGCGTTCCTTCGCTGTTTGCTCCGGGTTCGGGGCGCGGCGGTCGGCGAAGTGTACCGGGCAGTTCGGCTCGGCGCAGACTTTCACAGTCCGCCCACGCTCGGTGCCGTCTACCACAAGGGCCTCGCTCATGTTCTTACATGGTTTTTGATAGGGCGAGAGCGGCTTTTTCGATTTCGCTGATTTGGCCGTAAGGTTCAGGGCAACGTATTGGTTTCTTCCCAGCACTGCGCTGTTTCCGGGAGTTCTCCATTCGTTGGTAATCTGCACCAACTGCGGTTTCTCTGCGATCTGACGCTCAACGTTCTTCGTCAGCTTGTTGTTGAAGCAATTCTTATCGGTGCAAGAATCTCGCAAGGCCGCATCGAAAAGTAAGGTGTTAAAGCCGGTGCGCTTCGGGCAACTCGCGCAGCTTCCCGCTTCCGGCACAAGCGTCTCGTCGTTTTTGTCGAAGGCGACGGAATCGAGCGAGAGCAAAATGTTCTGCTCGATCCACGCCGTTAAGTCACGGACAGGTCGCAGAATGCGTGTTTCCTTCCCGCCGTTCCACGCGGTATGAAACGCAGCATCAAACGCCCGCTGTTGCTCCTGTTGCGGTAGTTTGGCGATTTCGAGTGCATGGCCCACGCCGACTTCGTCTGCCAAAAACGCCTCTGCGATGGATGGATGCAACTCGACCAAGCGAAGGCGTGTAGCCACGAATGCTGGACTCTTCCCGGTCTTCGCCGCCAGGCTGGCGATGTCGTATTGAAGCCCATCCGTATGCAAGAGGCCATGAAACGCGAATGCCTCTTCCAACGGATGTGCGTTTTCACGTTGAATATTTTCAACCAACTGCGTTTCGACGCAAGCCGCGTCCGAGAGTTCGACGACACGAACGGGCACTTCTTCCAACGCGGCGAGCTTGGCGGCGCGCAGCCGCCGCGCTCCGGCAATTACCTCGTACTTGTCATCTTCGATGGTGCGGACAAGCAAAGGCTGCAATACGCCTTGCGCTTGAAAACTGGCTGCCAGTTCTGCAAGACTGCGTTCATCAAAACGTCGGCGCGGGTTGGTGGTGGATTCCTGCAACTGTGCTATCGGCAAGTTGCGATATTCGTTGCTGCTTTCAACTGCGGTTTCCATAAAACGCATCTCCTTGTTTGATTTGTCTGAGTGGTGGTGGAAGTCATGCGGACAGACACACATCGCCTGTCCGCGCCGGTTTGCGTGTGCGTCTTCTAAGCGGCTGGTGTTGCGGCTTCGGCGGAGTCTGCCGCTACGGGCGAGTAACCCGCATCTTGGGCTTCGGGTGGCGCGTCGGGTGCGGACTGCGGTTCCTGCGCTTCTTCCGGGGCAGGTTCTTCCATCCTGATTGCCCCCAGAATCACGGCTGAGGTTTGCTGCACGACCTCAAGACTTTCCATCAGCAACTCGGCGTTGCCGTGATAAAGCTGAATGTAACTGGCGCTGGATTTTGGATTCAGTCCGATGGCTTTCGAGACGACAAACGCCACGGCTTCGGCTTCGGTCTCGCGCACAACCTTTGTGGTAGCCGTGCGCCGTTCGGATTTGTGAATCCGTTCGTGTGCTACCTCATGCACAAGAACAGAAAATTCTTCGGCTTTTGTCTGTCCGGGCAGCAATGCGATCCTGCCGCCGTAAGACATGCCGAATGCAGGGGCAATGCTCTCGTTGTATTCGAGCGCGATGCCCTGCGCCTGCACGAAGTCTCGCAAGCGATCCAGATAGACTCCGGCTTCTCCGGTGACCTCGCCGATTGAGGGCAGCGATGCGCCCTCGGTCTGAAATTCGTCCCAAACAAAAACGCGGCGAAAGCCCAGTAACGTGGATGCATTCGCTTCTTCCTCTGTCCCGGCGTCCGTGTTTTCCTTCTTGCGGCGCTTGCCGATCATCGGGGCAAGGATGGCGATGCCCTTCTCGCCACGTTTCACGCGGCGGCCAAGCTCGTTCCACGTCCGTATGCCTGCCACATGCGTGGCCTGGGGTCGTTGTCTCGCTATGAGGAGGACATTGCCGAAGGAATACGTGTGGAAATTCGCCATTGCATTCAAGTAAGCAGTGAGTGTTTCGCTGTGTCCCGCTTCCAATTGCTCGATGAGATACTTCACGTTTTCGCGGATGAGTTGTTGTGCGGTGGCTGGCTTCCGGTTCTTACTGCCGGAAGCCGCATTGACGGCGGCTGAGCCGTCGCTGCCGGTGTTGTTGTTGCTGTGATATTCCATTGTTTTTTCCTTTGTCTGCCCGGTGGGGCGTTTTTTTCTTTCAGTCCAGAGCGAAGCGAAGGAAAAAACGGACCACCGGGAGACAAAGAGGAACGACGGCGGGCGAGGGGGAAGGACCGAGAGGCGGGCAGGGCAAGTGCCAAACAGCCTTATCGTTTGGCGCGCAGCCGTGCTGTCCCGAAGGGCCGTCCCGAAGCGAAGCGGAGTGGTAACCCTTGCTCGTGAGAGTGGAGAAAAGGCGCGCGGCCAAGCGCAACCGAGAGGCTGCTTTTGCCTTGCAGAGTCAGGCAACTGGAACGGGGGAAAACAGGCTGGTCAGGTATGGCTACTAAAACTGATCGGAATCAGCACACAATGGGCACCCTCTGCAAAAACAGACGGAGTCTGAACGCGGGGGAGGGGAGCCAAAATCCGTTATTGACGGCAAGCGGGGCTACAGTGCCTTCGCCCCGCCATTTTGGGCGGTGGGAAAACAGGAGTTCATGGAGACGCGAATTGAGCCGGGGACGCTACAACGCCACAGACGTGGCGGCTGACCATTGAGTCTCGACATTCGTAATCAGGAATTTCACCAGCTCGGGACCAAGGAGTTCCGAAAAGGCGAATGCCTTGTTCCCGGCGTCCTTAATCGAAGCTCCAATATGCCAGCAGCGCTGGCCGTCTTCGATGATGAACCTGTCGTGGTATTTGGACGTTGTCTTGATCTCGATGGCATTGCCGTGCTGCGCGGCGAACTTGCGGCCCTCCAGGCGGAAATCCTTCTTCATCTGCTCGGTGAGGATCCGGAGCTTGACGGTCGGGTCAAGGTTGGTGAGCAGTTCCCAAAGCGTTTCATCGACGTAATTGTCCACGATCAGCATGTCCCGTTTTGCAAGCTGGACGATCTTGCGGAGTTCGACATAGGCGTCGTGCTGGGAGCCCGCGGGGAGATAGACCTGATTGGGCTCCATCGGCATGGGAAATGCGCCCGTTGCCACGAGCAGATCGTAGGCGCCTGACGGCTCGACTGCTGCGGGTTTGTACCATCCGATCATCGTGTCCCATGCGGCATCGAGATTCTTGTGCGTCGTGATGATGCCCTCGCTTATCTGAAACTTGACCACTTCCGTATCGTCGGGAGGGTTCATTTGCCGCCCAGACAAAACGTTGAGATCTTGCGTGAGATAGAGGCCGAGTTTGATGGTCGGCTCATCGAGTGCGGGGCGGGGCTGCCGTTCGCGGACCTCTTGCGACAGGTCTTCAAGCGTGTACCATTTTTCGCTGGGATTCGCCTTGAACATGCGCCTCATGGTGTACAGGACTTCGGTCACCGTTTTCCTCGCATGTGCGCGCACGGTGTCGTCGTCACAGAATTGAAACGACGCCGCTGCTGGCAAGTATTGTTCCGGCGAGATGTTGTCTTTTCGCCGCAGCAGATTGCGATTGGTCAGGTTGCAAAGGGCTTCCGAGACATCCTCAGCTTCAAAGGCGAGGATCAGTTCCCGGCGTGGCGTGGCGCGCCTCTTGTCGAGAAACTCGTGCACGACAAACGTCAACATTCGCGCCTGAAGCTGTTCATCCACTTTCATCGGTGGCTGATATTGTACGTTGGAACCCTTCGGTTCCGGTCACGCGGCGGCAGTCACGCGGCGGCAACCCTTGCGCAACATCGGCAGGGGGCATGCCCTTGTCGATGAGTGCCTTGAAGGCGTCGAACTCATCGGCGGGATGCATGGGCTCGCGCTGAACGTTCTCGGCAAGGCTGATTTCTGTTGCGTCGGCTTCGTCGTCGAGGACGTGGCATGGGAGTCGGATTCCGCGAGGGATTCCAGCGCCAGAAGCCTGCGGCGTCTGGCAGCCACGGCGTATTTGCCGGGCTTGTCCTTGCGGGCGACGAGGGATTGCAGAAGGCCATGCGCATAGATGGATGCGGCCAATTCGTCGATGCCCTTGTCGAGATCGGTGTTGCGGAGGTTGCCCTCCCAGGCGAGGCTTGTTGAGGGGAATGCTGATCGTGTCGGTCATGATATGCCTCTTTGGTTAAGTGACCCCCACGGCGGGGGCGAGAAGAGGCACATAGGCCGGCGCAACCGAGCGAAGCTGTCATAGGATTTTGGGGTGACTGCCCCGCGCACAGGGTAAAGTCCGTATCGCGGGGGAGGGGAGCCAAAATCCGTCGTTGACAGCAAGCGGCGGCGGCAAAGTGCCTTCGCCCTGCCGGTTTTGGGGGCGCTTCCAAGAGAGGCGGAACGACAGGCCAAGCAAGAGCATCGTCGGTTTGCTTGACAAAGTCGTGGTCAGAACGACGGGGTATGAGAGTTGAGCGGTACAGCAGAGCGGAGTATTCTGGCGCCAGTGATGTCGAAAATGAGCGCGCCAACCAAAGCCACCGGCGGTGGTGGCTATACTTTCGCCGACAAGGTCGCGGCAGGATTTCTTGGGCAGATGCTCAAACGGAAATTCCCGCTGGAGAGTGATCTTGGCGTCATCACGGAACTGCATTTTGAGACGCGCGATATTGGGCACGTCCTCGACGATCTGCGGCTGACACTGAAGCGGGGCGCGTCAGAGACCGGGTGCGTGATCTCCGTGAAGAGCAACCGGCAGCTCACAAAGTCAGGGTTCAATAGCGAGTTTGTTCAGGATGCCTGGGAGGAATGGCGCGGAGGGGATGGTTCAAGCTTTGATCTTGCAAAGGACATAATGGCGCTTGTTGTCGGCGTCATCGACGAGCCGACACTCCATGAATGGCAGGAACTTCAAAAACAGGCTTCGAGCACGACGCCGGATCGGCTGACAGCGAGGCTCCATAATGAAGGGCAATCATCGGCACCCCAGCGTGCGATTTTCGAGGGGCTGCGGAACCTTCCGGGCGGCGAGGCCGATGAGGTCGAAACCGCGCGTTTAGTCTCGCAGCTCCGCGTCTTGCGGTTTTCGGAAAACCAGGAAGGGGATTACATCAATCTCTGCGCAGAGATTGTTTCCGATGGAAGCGTAGAGCAGGGGGCAAAACTCTGGAGCCGACTCCTTCAACTGGCTTCGGAAAACCGGGCAACGGGCGGGTTCTTCGATGTTCAAAAGCTGATCCGCGTTCTTCGGCCTGATTTCGAGCTGAAGGACTACCCTGACTTTCAAAGCGACTGGAGCAAGGTTGAAAGCGTCACCGCAGAAAATGTGAAAGCTGTCCGCAAGGTCATCGGCAGCGGCGTTCAACTCGCCCGTCAGGACGCGAAGGCACGGCTGAAAAACAGCGTCGGGGCACATAATGTCGTCGTCATCGCGGGTGAATCCGGCAGTGGGAAGTCAGCGGTCATATCGCAGCTCGTCGGCGATGATGGGTCGTTCAGGCAGGTCACCTGGTTGACGGCTGGACAACTGTCAAAAACAAGCCAAGCGGAACTCGCGACTGCATTTGGCCTCGGCCACAGCATCCCTGCCATGATCGCTCATTCCGGCGCTCATGCTTGCGCCGTGGTGGTGGACGGATTTGAAAAATTCGAGGGTGAGGTGCGCCGCCGCGCAATCGAACTGATGCGTGCGGTCGCTGAGGAAGGTTTTGTTGGCTGGAAAGTAATCCTTACATGCCAGCCACAGGCGGTGGAATCTGCGTTGGATGCACTCGCTGAGGCTGGGGCAACCGATGTTCAGAGGGTCGATTTCGAAAAACCGACATTGCAGGAAATCTTCGATGTCGTGGGAACGCTTCCGGGGATGGGTCCGCTCCTGTTACGCGCCGAGGTGCAACCGATGCTTCGCAACCTCATGGTCCTCGACTGGGTCTTGCGGGCGGACGTGGCTCAACGTTTCTCCCCTTCACGACCCTGGATAGGCGCAACGGAGATCATTGAAGCCATTTGGGATCGGTGGATTGGTTCGGGCAGCATGAGCCTGGCGCGGGATTCACTGCTTCGCACTCTGGGTCAGCGCGAGGGAGAGAAGCTGGGCGGCGCGGTGCATGTGGATAGCATCCCTCCCGGCGAGCTCCCCTTGCTTGGAGAATTCAGGCAGGAAGGTCTCGTCCGAATAGAACCGCCATCCGTACAGTTCGCTCACGATCTGATGGGTGACTGGGCGAGGTATCGCATCATCAAGTTCGCAGGGAATGATGCGGCCCAAACACTCAGGACATTGGCACACATTCCACGTTGGGGCCGTGCGATACGGCTGTACGCACAGTCTTTGGCCGAGCATGGGAAGGGTCTTGGCGATTGGCAGGCGGTGAGTGGGCAGTTCTTGGGCGAGGATGCTGAGTCGAAACTGGCAGCGGACCTCTTCCTGGATGGGCTGCTTTTCGCCGCTAACTCGGAGTTACTTCTCGAGCAGATTTGGGCGGACCTTGTCGCTGATAAGGGTCAGATCCTCAACCGCCTGCTTAAACGGCTTCTGCACGTCGCTTCGTTCCCGGACTGGCGGCTGATGGGTTTTGGCGATGCGAAGCTAGCCGAGCAGTCCGCAGCGTGGTTCCGCATTCCACAACCTCTTTATTGGGCGCCCGTCCTGCGGGTACTGAATCGCCACACGGCAGACGTTGCAAAACACGCACTGATACTGGGAGCCGAGGTCTGTGCGCTTTGGCTCCGAACCATGCCGGTCGAGATGCCGGGGAGACGTGAGGCCGGATCGCTCGCACTGGAGCTGGCGAGAGAAGCGCAAGGATTGATCGCAGAGGGCATGCTTTTCGGCGATAAGGACAAGGTGATTTATGAAGCGATGCTGTCCGCTGCGCCTGAGTTCCCGGATGAGGTAACGCAGATCGCGCTGGAGCTTTGTGGCCGGAAGAATGAACCGGGACATGCGGTTCAACGGCGACGCGAAGAACGGGACCGGCGGGCCAAGTTGAGGAAGGAATGGGAAGAGAAAAACCCGGAAAGCAAGCGCGTCAGGCATAGTCCTGTGTTCGAGGTGAGTTCATACCGGAAGGGTCCGTTGAGGCCGCCAGCGGCGGACGGCCCGTCGGGGGCTGTGGCAGATGGCTTTCAATCCGCGGTGATGGAAACGCCCGCCTTGAATGGGCTGATGGCAGTGCGCCCTAAAGCCGCGAAAGAGGTTTTGCTTGCGGTCTGCATCCAGGAGCCGAAGCGGGCCGAGATCGGCAACGAGAGGATGTTTTCGCGTGAACGGCTGGGGATGGCTGATTGGCAGAAGGGCTATCCGGCAATGTATTGGAAAGGACCTTTCTTGCAGTTTCTGCAGCGGGCACCGGAAGAGGCACTTGATGCGATTGTCCGGTTGGTAAACTACGCGACCACCCGCTGGATTGAGGACGGTCTCGGGCGAAAACCGACTGAGGAGGAACGCAAACATTACGGTTTCGAATTCGAATTCAACGGCAAGCCGGTGTGCTGGATCGGTGACTGCAACGTGTTCGGCTGGCATCGATATCTTCAGATGCACGGCGACACCGTTGAATGTGCGTTGATGGCATTGGAGAAGTGGTTGTATGAAGAGATCGGCAAGGGCCACAGCATTTCGCAGTGGGTTCATTACATCTTCGATCATGCCGACTCAGCGGCTTTTGCCGGGCTGCTTGTCTCGGTCGGTTTGAGGTATCCCGGACTGTTTGTAGGGGAACTACAACCCTTCCTGGGAAACTTCTATGTCTACGAATGTCAAACAAGCTGGGCGATGAACGAAAGCCAGGGGGTCTGGGGAATTGCGCTGACTGGCCAGCCCGAATTTGTGGTCAAGCTGGCTTCGGAGTGGCACGGGATGCCGCATCGCCAGTATCTTCTGCGGGATCTGGCTCCAACCTTGATGCTTGAGGACGATGACACTCTGAAATACCTGTCCGCGCGGAAAGCGGAATGGGCAAAACTTCGACAGGGTAGCGAGAAGTCGCGGCAGGATATGGAATTTTTCCTCGCCAGGTTCGACCCCGCGAACCACACGAAAACACCGCAGGAAGACGGGCGGGTCCTGATTACGATGCGCTGGCCGCCCCACCTTGAAGAAATCGTTCAAAAATCGAACGGTGAAATGAACCTGAAGATGCTGTCTCTTACCCTGGCCACACGCGCTCGGCGATTGCTGGAAGGTCAGGAGACACTGCGGGTTGAGGATTTGCCGGCTTTCGCGGCTCAACTTCAACAGCTCGCAACCTGGAAAGACCCGCGAGAAGACGGATCGCAGGAGCACTATCGGATCAACTCGATTGCAGGCGGGCTTGCCGTGCTTGTGATACTGCACCGGACATGGCTTGCACAAAATCCCGACCTGGAAAAGTGGTGTCTCAGCACGTTGCGCGAACTGAAGCCAGCGGAGTCCGAGCATTTCTCTCCTCATGCCATTAACAACCACGGCGCCGAAGCGTTCTTGGGCGAAGCTGTTATCGCGTTATTGCAAGAGAGCAGCGAGGAATGGGTATTGCGGATGGCCTTCGAAGGCGCCACGGGAGCCAGCTACAGCTCGACCCTGTTCACGGTGTGGCGGGCCTACGTTCTCCGTGGGAAATTAGGCGAGAGATTCGGGGAATTGCTGAATGTCATAGTGCTGTGGAGCGCCTTGCGGCGCGCGGCAATCCGGGAATCAGGATACTACGGAAATACGGGTGAACTGGAGAAATACAGGACAACTCTGTTCCGAAGGTTTGTGTCGGGCCGGCTAAAAGGCCCTCTCATTCCGTTGCGCCGAGCCGAGATTCTGGGACGGCACCTTGTCGAGAGAATTGAGCGCCGATCGATGTCGGCCGTCGAAAGGGAGCAGAGGGAAAAGCACCGGAAATGGTCCCTTGAGCACAACGCCGATCGGAAGGTACACCGGGAAATGCCGGATATCGATGTTGACGTGATCCAGCAAGGTTTTGGATTTGTGTGGGGAATGATTGACCAGCATTTGCCCGGCGAGGAACAGGTGTTGCAGCACTACGTGCAGGAATTGTTCGACCTGCTTATGCGGACATTTCCTCCTCTTGAAAAAGACGGCGAGCGTGTCGAAATCGATGGTACGCCATATGAGTCCGACCGATGGATCATGGCGCGAGTTGCGGAGTTTATCGCTCACGTGAATTCGTTAGAAACCGCGCGGAAGTTCTATCGGCCGATTCTTGAACTTGGGCCAGCGGGAAGATACTGGGTCGAAGACTTCCTACGATCCTGGACGACTGCAGGCGTTCGGGCCAGTCCCGATCTTCAGGGCTTTGCAGAAATCTGGCGAGACATGGTTGTTTACACGGAAGGCCGGCCCACATGGCAACCGGCAAACGGTCACTACTGGAGCCGTGCGGAGGGACTAGCGGTACACCTCATGGGTCTGAGTGACACGGGAGTCAAGGTCCTGGGCGACGCCAAATACAAGCCTCTCGTAAGTTCAATGGCCGGGACATTTGAACAGTGGGGCAAGCGGTGGCTGAAACATGGTTCAGCGGCGGGCTGGTACGCCTATTTTCTGCGGACAGAAGCCGGTCAGGTTTTGCTGGAGCAGGGTGTAAAACAGCTTGCGGCTGTTGTGGACTCCCTGCCGGACGATGACTGGCACCGCCACGATCTCGGTGCTATGTTGACGGAGGTTCTGTCGTTGTGCTGGAAACATCGGCAGAAGGAAGTTGAGAATGAAGGCGATCTGCGCCAAGCTTTCTTGCACATCCTAGCCGTGCTCTGTACGCGCCAGGTTCCCGAAGCACTGCATCTCAGGAATAAGGTTTCGGACGTGCTTGTCGCTTAGAGAGTAGAGCAAGCGGGTTGATGAAATCGTTTGTGGCCTGGCTTCGCTTCAAGATCGCGGAACTTGAGATCTACCTTTTCTTGTCTGGCTCCGATTCTTTGAGAAGTTTGCGAAGTGCGGCATCCAGAGCCTTTTCAATTGCCTGGCCATCAACCCTGTCGTTGTGGCCGACGCGGACAACGATTTCCTCACGAACATTATCGCCCTCGTTAGCGCGGCGAACCGTCAACTCAATAGGTTCGGAGGGATGGTCCCCTTTTTTAATCCCTTCCGATCTGGCCTTGATGATCGCGGTAATGAGATCAAGAACGCTTTTCGTTAGAGTTATGCCCGCCGTAGCGACAGCTATAAAAACCAGCAGTTCAGGCCCGCTCTCGTGTTCGACAAACTCCACGTCACGGGATAGGCGGGCAAGCTGCGAATCAATCAGCTTGTAGGCACGGGGAGAATGCTCACGGTGAAAGCAGCCTGAACTAACGCGGAGCTTGATTGAGACCGGCAGACCGGCTTCTCCTTGAGGTCGCCGCGTTTCGAATCCACGCATGCGGTTGCGAAACGTCTTTTCCCACTCAGCATCCATAGCGATCCTCCGGGAGTTGCGGACATCCCGCGAAGTAAAATCTCTTAAGCTAGTTCAGCCTTGACGTGAAAGCGGACGCCCTCGCGGTTCTGCAGAAAACTCACAATCTCGAAAAGATTGTCGGCGCGCGGATTGCCGGCAGGTCCCAGCATCCGCATGAGACTCTTCGAAGGAATATGCGTGGCTTCCGCAACTTCCGCAAAGCCTACAGTCGCGTTGATGTAGTCGCGGAGAATGGTTTTCGCCGTGGCAGTATCGCCACTAAGCATGCATTCGACACCTTCGCGGAGGAGTTCTTTGCGAAATTTGGAATCGCGCGCGGCGCGGGCACGGATCGTTTCTTTGAAATCGCGGGTCAGGGGCATTGCGGGTCTCCTACTTCCTTCGTTTGTAATCCTGCCAGTTGGCAAGAGCGACATTGATATCGTGCTGCTGGCGCTTCTTGGTGCCGCCACCAAGTAAAATCACCAGGCGCTCCCCATCTTTACCGAAATACACTCGATATCCAGGGCCGAAGTCGATCCTGCATTCGAACACGCCGGAATCGACCCCCTTAACGTTCGAAAAATTACCGCCCGCCAGTCTTGTCAGGGCCGTCGCCACTTTTGCCGCCGCCTGAGCATTCAGGCGATCAAACCATGCGGCGTAGGGGCTGTGCCCCTCGCGGTCGTTGTATTCGCGAACATCAATCATTGTTATGGTAACACATACGTTACTATTGTCAAGAGGTTAGATAATCTCTTCATTTATAGCCATTTTGCTGCCGCCGGTCACTCCGTCAAGTCTGAATCTTCTTCAAGGGCCTTCACGTAGCATTCCAGGTTGCCGGAGATTTTGTCGAACACTCCGGGAAGCACCTGCTCGATGTCACGGAATTTCGTCGCAGAGTCCATAGCAAAACCGTGATAGGAGCGGAGATACTGTGCGATGTCCTTGCGCTCTTCGGGCGTCAACGAATCAAACGGGTCTTTGTTGGGATAGTCATGGAAAGCCGAAAGATGGATGAAGCCGCAGCCGAAGGCATAGACGTTCCGGGTCCAGCCATGAAGCTTGCTGGACAGGTCCACCATGGCTCTGTCGGTGATTTTGCCCTTGCCGTCCGGGGTACGCCATTGCCGGACGTTCACGGCGTCGGCGATCAATCGATTTCGATAGCGCCTGTCCGATATGGAGAGCAGGAAAATACAGCGCACCATCGAATCAAGCTCCTGCCGCAGAACCGCCATAACGTTGCCGGTGAGAGTGTTCCGATGCAAAACAGCGAGGGCTTGCCTGTTTTCAAGTGATCGCTTTCTCACCTGTCGGCAAAACACCGTCAGTTCGGGGCTGTGCGCCGGACGCTGCTTCTTCGCGCTACGCATGTCGCTTCTCTTTCTCTATTCTCCGCTTTCCAGGCGCTTGATATCGACAAGGCTGGTTTCGCCTGGCAGCTTCAATTCCTGAACGGGGCGCCTGGAGATGCTCACTCTCTTGATTTTCTGCTTCAACATCTTGCGAACGGCTGCCTCGATTTCCGGCGCCGCTTTCGCGCGCATGAAGGCGTCAAAGTCTTTCGGATTAACGTCCGAACCAAAATATTTGCTGAGAATAGACAATTTCTTGTCGAGATTGTCGAGGGTCTGCCCAACAACCTTCTCGTCACTGAGGGTCGTCCCGAAAAGGATCAATTGACGCAGCTCTCCGAGCCACTGCCAGATAGCGGAACCTCTGCCAACGCCATAGAAGTAAAGGGGAGCGGCCTCATCGTATTCGCGGGGAGAAAGGCAAAGCTGCTTCATGTCGTGAAAATAGCGCTTCGTTGTCTTGAAAACCGCTTCGAAGGCGAAGAGGGGATCACTGGCTGGCGGTGTTTCAAATTCGATTTCCAAAAGATGACAGGTTGTCTGCCGGAATTTTCTCTCGTATCCTGCACCTTCTTCGTAGTCGCGCCAAACGGCGTTGAGATCCACGTTTCGGCCTATCCAGTATTCGTAAACAGACATTTACAACCTCCCCAGTCTAAGCGGGATGTTAGGGTACTGACCGCTGACCGCCAATACTACCTTAGATTAAGCACACGTCACCGCATCGCACCGGCGTTGACGTGATTATGCCGCCGTT
The DNA here is from genome assembly GCA_963766625.1 of uncultured Acidobacteriaceae bacterium. GTDB lineage: Bacteria > Acidobacteriota > Terriglobia > Terriglobales > Acidobacteriaceae > Sulfotelmatobacter. The sequence goes on from CAVYBF010000004.1 coordinate 402,131, forward strand.
ATGCGGCGTTTGATTTAGAATACGTTCCGTTTGAGACCAATAGATGAGGGGTGATTTCGACGGATGGCCTACAACGTCTTTATCAGCTATTCGACCAAGAACCTCCACATAGTAGATTGGGCGCGCTCTACACTGGCCCAGCCTGGCATCACGGAGGTCTTCGCAGCCGAGTACTCAGTCCTGCCGAGTCAGGTTCTAAACGCTGAAATCATCCGTGCGATCCGTGCTTGTGATCTTTTCGTTTTGCTTTGGAGCCACGATGCCAAGAGCTCGGATTATGTCCCGCAGGAAATTGGAATTGCGGTTGGTTGCAATAAGGTAATCTTGCCTGTGGTCATGGAAGACAACGTCCCCGTTCCTGGGTTCATTACTGATTTGAAGTACCTGGCTGCACACAAGAATTGGGAAGGCTCCTTCCAATGGCTTGCACAATTTGTTCGTGATAATTCCCAGAAACAGAAGAATGCCAAAGCGCTGGGAGCACTTGTGGCAACGATTCTTGGTGGCATCTGGCTGTTTGGCGGCGATTCCGGCGAGTGATGGAAGTGGAGGGTGCCAAATCTGCTGCGTACCTCAGAATTCTACAGACGGTGATCTTCAATCGGACTCTCCGTTGAGATGAGGTGAAACCCGGCTTCATGGAGGCCAAGATTGTAGCGTTGATTCAATCCGACTTCGAGATAGCCTCCGAAATCACCGGCGCTCGTGATCTGTTTGCCCAGAGCGATGGATCTGACGAAATCGAGAGTGCATGGTTCCATCTCGATGTTCTTGCGGCACTGTGACGCCAATTGAATCGTGGGCGGCTGCGTCTGTGGATCGCGACCGAATTGCACGTGGGCCGCGCCAAACTGCAACACGACATCTCCCGAGAGTCTTGCGATTGTGCTACCCTGACCGACCCATAGGTCTTGGACTGCCCGCCCGGCAATGGCGTGGTACATCTCCCCAAATGAGGACGCCCACCTATTCGGTAGTAGCAAGTAGCGACCATCCACCTCAGCTTCTTGATGGCCTTCAAAATCCGACACAAAGCGGTACACAAAATCGAAGAAGGCGGGGGCGGTTGTGAGGTCATCTATTCGAAGGCGTGCCCGAGTCCGAAGCGCGACTAGCACCCGCTCGAACATGCGGAACACGGTATCTTCATCGAAAGCCAAACGACGGCCCTTCAAAGGCGGGATGATACCGAGATTGTGTGACGTCGCCCACGGCTCGCAGCCGGTCGTGAACCCGGATGGCGAAACGACCAGTCCGAAGTAGAGTGTGCCGTCCGAGTAACGGTTCATGGTCTGAACGACTGCTCCCCATTCCTGCACATGCGCCGGTTCCGCCGGTCGCGATAGCAATTTGCAGCTTACGAGAAGCACCACTTTCGGCTTATCGAGCAATTGGGCGACGAGGACATCGACTTCCTTGGCGGGCGGACCCTTAAAAGAGGCTACTTCAGGGAAGAGTGCGGTTTCGATCTGGATGGTCTTGTTATGCTCTATTGTTACGCTACCCCCCAAAACGCGGACGGCGATCTCAAAGCATCGGCGCTCCAATTCGTTCTTGAAGCTCATCGGTATACCTTTTCTCCCGATGCCAGGACCATGCCGGGTTCGAGTTTGTCAGCTCTTACTTTTTTCAAAGCGTTTTGCTCTTTCACGACGAAGACCGCATCTGCAGTCACGGACAGCACGGTCGCGCCGATCTGCTTTCGAAGCACGCGGGGCGAGAATCGCGGCCTGGAAATCTCCGTTAGCGGCTGTGCAAGGAACGTACCACTATCTGTAGGCTTGAGGCTGTAGATCCCCAAGTCCCCCACGTAGAGGACAAGCCCCACTTCATCGTCGGCTAAAATCCGCTCCGGTTCTTTTCGGTACCGCTCAACGAAAGCGTCAACATCCACGATTTTACCGGCGCTATCGACCAGCATTACCTGTTCTGCAGGTATCGCCATGCCTTATCCGTCCTTTTTGCCGAACTGCTGTTTGACTTGCGCGAGTATGGCATCGCGCTCGGACGGCGATAGTTTTCCGGGGTGTTGCTTAGAACTACCCTGGACGGGGAGTAGCTTCGGTGTTCCGTCAGGGTCCGCACCGATGATGTAACCGGGGTCACCTTCGATAACGAGCATCTTGATCCTGGCTTCACAACGCGGGCAGACCACGTATTCGTCTTGAAAGGGCGGCATGATCGTGACAATCCCGCCGCAGTTGCACTCCAGAAGGAAAGGTTTGCCACGCTCCAATGCGGCCCCAGCAATGAATGTGTAGAGGTCGAAACGCTCTGTCTGTTGCGTCATCCGGTCCTTTCGAAAATGATCGCGCCTAAATCACACGCTGTCGAATAATTCTGCCAGAGGATGCCATTTTACCGCCGCCGGTTCGTAGTAACAGCTTGTTAATCAGTGCATGATAAAGGACGTTACCATTCACAAAAACAATACGTTCGGCGCGACTTCAGTACCAAAAATGGATAAACTTGTCGTCAATGATCGACCCTGATCTCAAAGACCTTTGGACCCCTGCTGGTCTAATTCTCGGCTTTCAAGTCACGCTGTTCAAATGGCGACTGGAGCGCGAGTCGGAGGTAGGTGACAAGGGTGACATCCCTTGGTTAGTTCCTTCTGATTACATAAGCATTCTCGGCATGTTCTGTTTCGTCTTTGGGGTTGTCCTGTTGCCTGTCTCCGGTGCGGTCGGCAGTAAATTTGCTCGCTGGGCGTTCGGACTTGGTACTCTTTTTTTCATTGCCCAAGCGCTTGGACTCGCGGGTCACTACCAACTCTACAATCGAACCAAGAAGCGCGAGTTCGTCTGGTTTCCTGCGCAGGAAAAAGTTGTCGTCGTAATCGCCGCGCTGGTAGCTCTTTTTTACTCTCTGGTGTTCAGTCTCCGATAGATTGGGACAGCGACGGTCGAGACCGAGCACAAATTCTTCGATAGGAATGTCCTAGAGCTCGTTGCCACGTCACAAAGTCGATTGACTTCTAACTCGATAAAATACATTATCGCGTTTTAGAAAGAGCTGAGGTATTGGGGGGCAATGCCCTATGCTGTTTGTATTTCCGTTCCATGTGGACAGCAGTCGCAATGAAGAACGAAATTGTCAGCAAACTGAACCAGCATTTGGCCGCAGACATCACGAGAGAAGCAGACGTTGTATATGTCCTGGCCGAAATTCGCAAACTCTTTGAACACGTCCGGACGGCACAGAACTATCCCGTTCTCGCGTTCTACACAAACTGGGCGTTACACACCAAAATCGACCGCGAGCCTTGGGCTAGAGCAGGGCTGAAGATGCTGGAAGACGTAGTGAGCGGATATCAGGGTGGCTCTCGCGGCCCCGAAGAAGTCCTCAAGGCTGTTACTGGTCTTTTGTCGTTTCAGCAACTACATCGGCAGTTGCTCGACTTCGGCGCGGAACACGGCATCCAGTTCGATCAACTGTCGACCGAACAGTGGCGGCGGTTCTCCTCGTTGCTTGTGGACATTTTGATCGATTGCCCTCTCGTATCTGAACTCAAGATACCCGTCGTCAGAGCATTGTCGCTTTCTGGCGACTTTGTCTTCTCGCACGCCAGCGGCCAGACACTCGCATTCTGGAAAATCGACCTGGGGAACGGGGAGGTGATGGCTGGCCCTATTTTCTGAGACATTCTGTTATCGGAAACATGAACCGAACCTGTGGAATTACATCTCGCTCAACGGTGTGCTACGGTTTGGGTTGAAATACTCCGTCAAAAAGCCGCTTTCCGAGTGTTTCAATGATTGTGATGGTCGCGGTGACTTCATCGCGGGTGACGCTGATCTTGCGGCCCAGGATGGCCTGTGGATCGTTCGCCTTCTTGACATAGTCCTCATCTACTACGCCCATCTTGTGTGCAAGTAGATGCCGCTTTTGAAAGATCTGGCAGGCTCTCTCCCAGTCACCTCGCGCGAGGACATCCGAAAAATCGACCGAGAATGTCTCCAGTACACGGCGCCTGGCACCAGTTAGATTCTGGAATTGAATATCCGCAGCCTTTGTTGCACAAATCTCCCGACCGAAGCCATCGAACGCGGACACAACATTCTCTAGGGCATCGCCTACGAGGTGGTCCGCCAATTCTTGGTCCACCGAATCGGCAAGAGCAAGTTCCTTTCTCGCAAGCTCGAGATTTGTCGTCAGAATCTGAAGTGAGTTGTGTATTCCACAATCGGGGCACCATCCAAATACGCCATAGATGGCATAGCAGAGCGTGCAGTTATCACAGACGACTTCGGTTTCGAGTTCCTTCTCTCTGTAGTATTTAATAGGATGCGGGGGGCCCTGCGTCACTTTCAATGCACGACCAGCGTCTTTTACTACGCATTACAGCCTGTTCAATGAAGCCCACAAACTCATTTCGAATATGACCCCAGCCGCGTCGAACGCAATTGTCGGGGTAATGGTCGCCAGCGACACTAGCTGATCTGCAGGTGAACTGTGCAGCTGTTCAGCACGAAGACGCTCCACGACTGTTTCCACGTGTTCTCGCATGTCAGCGCGAAATGCTGCCGAAAACTGCGCCTGCCACTGCCAATCACGTTCTTGCTGTTCACTGGTCGGCGCAAGGGGTGCAATCGGATGCTGGCCGTGAGTGTGAATAAACTTTCGTGCGAACTCTCCTATTCTCGCCGCAGTGATGGAGCTACTTCTTTTTGAGCCACGGCAGCTTCGTGGCCTGGTAGTCGCCGAATTCGCCTACGAACTTTTCCGCCCAATCGGCGGCCTGTTCTACGGCATTCTCCAGTTTGTCGTCTTTGTAAGTGAGCTTGTGCCAGTGCCTGTGCTTGGCATAAGCATCCTCGAACATCCAAGTAGCGCCTTTGGCTTCTTCCTGCAAGACCACAGTTACGCACTCGGCCGCCTTGGTCACGTGCGGGATTTCGTAGAGATGGCCGGACGCTTCAGTATTTTCAATCAACACGAACTTGGATGAGAGCGCATACCGCATGACCTTCTGGACGACACTTTCGCCGGCTTTGTCGGGCTGCTCTTTGATGATGTAGGTATAGTAGCCAAGTTCTTGGAGCCTGGATTCGATTCTCTTCAGCCGGTCCAGGGCAGGGCCGCTGTCCTTTCCGAGGATCAGCACGGAATCGGAGTTCTCAAGGATCGAATCGGCACGGTGCCACACCAGGTCGAAAGCGGACTTGATCGATTTCACGACTGCTTCCGGTTGCATGTCACGGGGGACGCTCAGATTCCAGCGCACGAAAAGGTGAACGTCCTCGTCATCCCGTGATGGATCGGAGAAAGGGTGGCCCTCATGGGCGAGACGGCGAACTGCGCGCTCCATTGCCTCGGCAAAAGCGTACGCCGAAAACTTGTGCTCCCAGTATTTTGTGTACAGGTGCTCTGAAATCTCGCAGACAAGGAATTCTCCTTCACGGCTGATCGTTGTCTCGGGAAAATAGTTGTCCAATACCGAAACGGAAACATCCTCGGGCATTTCCTTCAGGTTCAGGTGCTTCAATTCTTCAGTGCCGATTGGGTCGCCGTCGCTGTCTCGGAACTCTTCCCACTCATCTATTGCTGCAGCCTCATTATCTAATTCGTCTTGGCCGTCAGAAGACATGGGAGTTCCTTTCGCTGCACTCAGCATACTTGGGGCAATCGTTAATGAATCGCAACCATTTTCATGCTAGCAGGATTGAGACCCATAAAAGAGGTTATGGGTCTAATTTCAAAGGACCGGAAGGCGCGGGCTTGCGTTGATCCGGTTTGGGTGCGGACCTGCTTTCATCGAAGTGAAAAATCATTTCTGATAGCGCGTCAATCAGATCGGGCGATGACAAGTCTTCTTGGTAATGGAGTGGCGGCCCTTGCGCGAGATCGAGGTCTATCGACGTTGGTCATGGGCACAGGCGGGAACCTGTATGCATGGCCTTCACGGTCACGCCCCGGACAAGGGACGATGACTTGGAAACTTGTATTGCCGGTCGCGAGGAAGAGCATGGAATAGGGAACGTCTTTCCCAGGTTTTCGGCGGAATAGAATAACGTGCGGTTCGGCAGTCGTCTAAGGCTTACGTGGGAGGTGCGCAAACCTTTCTCGTTTTTCTATTTCCTGGCGGGAGCGTTCGAGTTCCTCGGCGATGAGCTTTTCGTCGGGAAGGACAGTCTGATACTCCGCGGCGAGCACCTTGTTGGGCAGATTGTCGAGTGCATAGTGGGCTTCTGCCGCTCCCTTTTCGGCGCACAGAATGAGTCCGACTGGTGGGTTCTCGCCCGGTTTCATCCAATGCTCGCGGGCGTAGTTTAGATAGAGATGCATTTGCCCAGCGTCCGCATAGCTGAATCTACCAACCTTGAGATCGACGAGGACGAGGGTCCGCAGGCGGCGGTGGAAGAAGACGAGGTCAATACGAAACCACGTGTCGTCAATACGAAGCCTGCGTTGGCGGCCGAGGAAGGCAAAATCATCACCTAATTCCAGCAGGAACTCCGCGAGGCGCTGGATGAGCGCGTCCTCGAAATCTGATTCGGAGTATTCGTCTTTGAGGTCGAGAAATTCGAGAACGAACGGGTCCTTGATGGCCTCTTCGGGTGTCACCAAATCGCTGGGTTCTGGGGTCCCGGCTTTCTCCAGCATGGCGGCTTTATTCTGTGAGAGCGCGACGCGTTCGTAGAATTGGCTGCCGATCTGGCGGTCCAATTGGCGGACGGACCACCCGAGCCGGAGAGCCTCGGTCTCATAGAAGGTGCGGGCTTCCGAGCTCTTGACGGAGAGCAGCCGCACGTAGGCGGACCAAGGCAGAGCGAAGTGAGATGCGACGGCCGCAAGAGTGAAGGGATCGCCATCTATGTGATTGGGATCAATGGAGTTTTTGGATTCTCCAGACAGTGTCTGGAGAATCTGTCCTTGCGGCCACGCAAGGTAAAATGCACGCATTTGCCATAGATTTGCCCGCCCAAAACCCCGACCAAATTGGTGCGTCAAATCCCCGGATAATTGTTCGATTAGTTGTTCGCCGTACTCAGCACGGTGCCCCCCTCCTTGTTCAAACATGACAATACGGCGGCCGATTTCCCAGTACGTGGCAGTCATGATCGAGTTGATATTCCGGGCAGCAGCGGAGCGGGCGGTTTTGAGCAGTTCGACGATTCCGGCGTGGATGTTGTTGTAATTCTCACGAATGGTTGTCATTTTCGTCATTGCGATTTCTCCATCTTAATGGTCGGCTTTGTCAGATCTCGATCCCCATTCCCTGGATGACGGCGGAGGCAGTTTGACTCACTTCCAAAGCGGAGGTTTTCGAGACATCGGCTCCGAGTTGAGGCCCAAGTTTTGCCATGTCGTCGGTGAAGAGCGTGGCGCTATGGCTGGCGCGTGAGATGGAGACGTATCCAAAGCGGGAGTTAAGCAGGTCGGGGTGGACGCTTGTATCGGCGTGAACAAGGACGCGTTCGGCGGTGAGGCCCTGGGAGCTGTGACTGGTGACGGCGTACCCGTGGTCGAGGTGACGATGTTCGTTGGCGTCGAACTCGATTTGCCGGTTGCCGTCGAGGCGGGCGGAGAGATGGCCATCGGGATGGATTGCCTCGATAACGGCGAGGTCGCGATTGGCAACCCCGAGCGATTTGTCGGGTGCGGTGAACTGGATGCGGTCTCCTACAGAGAACTCGCGATCGATTTCGCGATAGACGCTAACACCGGTGAGACGGCGGGGATCGTAGGTGGCAAGTTCTTGGTTTGATTTTTCGACAGTGAGCTGGTTTGATGCTTGGTTGATCGCGACGACCGATGCGTAGGCGGCGGCCTGGATTCCGATGGGCTTGCTGCCCCGTGTATAGCGAACTACATCGCGGATTTCGTAGTGGCTTGCCCATGATCGCTCGGCTCCCGTCATGTCTTGACGCTGAACCAGGACACGGAAGGCATGATCTTCGGGTGCGAGTGCGCCAGTGGCCTTTAGCTCCTGGCGAACAGCGGCGTTCAGCTCGCGGCGGGAAGCGTTGTCTGGTGAAACGATGAGCGTGTTCTCGGGTGATTCGACGTAGCTCTTGGCGATGGCGCGTATGCGTTGTTCCCGGTTGGGAATTTCCTGCACGTGGCCTTGCTGTCCGAGAGCGTCGAGAGCGGCGGAGACTTGGCCCGTGGCCAACAATTCGACGGTGGATTTCAGAGCCGGGTCCTTTTGACGCACGATTTCGTCGAGCTTGGCCGTTCGCATTCCGGCTTCCTGGAGTTGTTCGAAAGGGCGGCCCGCTTCGACTCCCTGATGCTGACGGATGTCGCCGATGAGAAGCACGTGGTCGTTGGGACGAAGCCGCACAAGGAACTCGCGGATCTGGTTCGTGCTGGCTAGGCTCGATTCATCGACAAGGTACAAATGCTTTTGCTCACGTACGTTTGGGCTTGCAGTACGGGCAAGAAATCCTTGCAGGGTTCCGGCCTCAATTCCTGCTTCATTCAATTGGCGCGCGGCGCGGGAGGTCGGGGCCAAACCCTCGACCCGATAGCCCTGTGATTCAGCTGCGCTGCGGACTGCCGTGAGCGCGGTAGTCTTGCCCGCACCGGCGAAACCTTGGATTCCGTGGATGCGGTCGGGTGAACTAAGAACATCTTCGACGACGCTCTTTTGTGTGCGATTGAGACGTGGATGCTGATCGGCAAAGGCGATAGCCTGCGGGCGCGAAAGAATCGGTTCGACATGGTTTTGCCCCTGACGCATCCGACTCAGAATTTCATGTTCGGCCTCGATGGTTTTCGCGGTAGTAAACTGACGAGCCGGAACGCTATGCTGTCGCTCGACAATTCGAAATTCCCCGGAAGCCAAGCGACTGTCAAGATGAGCGCGAACCTGGGCATGAGTGATTTCGCCCATGCCTCGGCGGAGTCCGTCGCGAATCAGCGCACGTTCATCCACAACCGCCTCGCGCTCGAAATTCTTGTCGCGCGAGAACGTGAGAGATTCTCGCACTCGCTCAAACGAATTGGCTGGCTTTTGCTGAAGCTGGGATCGTTCCTGCGCTGCTCGGACGGCAGCCTGGGCTTGGTGTCCAAAGTCGGCTGCCAGCTTTCGGTGCGCGGCCATCACTTCTCCCGGCGAATGGATCTCTTTACGGTCACGCGTCGAGTGCGCGGCGATTTCGGCGGCCTCTTTCCCTGAGCGGCCCGTGCGTTCGAGGTAATCACGAATCTGTTGGCTGCGGGGACTGGATGCGTCGAGGTATTCCTGTGTGTATCCCTTGATCTCGGGCGCACCACTCCGCCCGGCCGTAATTTCGTAGCCGAGTTGGCGTAGCTTGTAAGTCAGCTCCGATTGATAGATGGCCGTGGCGAACTGCTGCGAAGCAAAGAGGCTGTGCGGCTGAATGGCACGGGGCTGTCCGTTGTCGCGCTCAGTCACATTGAAGATAACGGTATGGGTATGAAGCTGTGGCGCGACATAGCCATCGACCGGACGGGCCGTGTCGTGCTCAAACTTGGCTGCGATGAATTTACCCGTGGTCTCGGGCGGATGATTGCCGCCGATGCGGGCTTGCGTGTAGCGTTCGAGCTGGTCGAGGGCAACGCGGACGCTCTCGCGATGCGCTTCACGGACGCGCTCATCGCCGCCGACCAGCGCGGTGAGCGAGACGGATTTGGGCGCGGAAAAAGTGGCATCCCATCCGGCGCGATGCTCCATCGTCGTGACGGTCTTGCCGTCGGCATCCTGATATTCATACGATGCTCGTTGCCGAACAAGCTGCTCGCCGGTCTGTGGATGCTGGCCCTGACTGAGTTTCGCGAAGTCCTCGGCGGAGACGGCCCCGGCAAGGCCGAACTGCGTGGCCAAGCGCCCTTGCCATTCGCCTGCGATGACGCCGCGTTGCGACCAATAGTTCTGCTCCTTTGCAGTGAATTCCTTCTGGTGATAAGTCTGCGCTTGGCCTGCAGACAGCGGCTTTGAGATCGTCAGCATGACTCTCTACTCCATCTGGCTTTCGGGAGGTTGGACCGCATATTCCGGCGTTAGAAGATTGCCTTGTATCTCTTCTGGTTCGGCGGGGAGCGGGGTACTTGGCACGATCAGGTCGTCCATCTTCCGCTCGGAAAAACCGGGACCCTTCTCTTCGAGTGCGACGAAGGGAAACGAGAATCGGGCGACATGGTTGCCGTATTTCAGAAAACCGCGCAGATCGTCGAGGCCCGAAACCTCGGAAGGCAGAACGAGCGGTTCAGTCTGCCGGTCGAGCGCAAAATTGCGCCCGGTGCGGGAACCGTCGTAGTGTGTCTCGCGCAGCCGCTCGATTTCGATTTCGCCGATGGCTTCACTGACCCATTTCGCCGCCCTCGGCTCGGTGGTGCGGAGGAAAATCTTCGTGGCCGGTTGTGACAACATGGCTTCGGAGTCCTCGCCGTAGCGAGCTTCCATTTGGCTGCGCCCCTGGAAGCCCAGGATGACCGGGTTCTGGGATTTGCGATTCTCTGTAATCGCGGTATGAAGCTGCGGCAAACGCTGCAGGCTGGCCAGTTCGTCGATGACGAACCAGACGGGTTTTTGGTCGGGCATGGGTTCGTTCAAGAGGCGCAGAACGAGCGTGTCGATCCACAGACTGATGAGTGGGCGAAGTGCTTCGCGCATGGTCGGACGCGACGTGATGAAGATCCAACCGCGCCGCGTCTCGGCCCACTTCGTCGCTGTCCATATCGAGGTTGTTTCGTCTTCCTTGGGCAGAAGGCGGAAGCTGTCGGCGCTCATATTGAGAGAGCCGAGAACGCCAGTCCGTTGTTGCGGGGCTTTCGGATCAATCAGCATCCAATACTCGGTTCCCTTGACGCGATGGTCGATCTCAGCGGGGTCGGACATCCACTGGACCAGTTCAACCGGCGTCGGCAGATAGGTGAGCAGATGCGCAAAGATTTTCTGCGGAGCTTCGACAAAAAAGCGGTTCGTCACGCCCTCGGGCTGGTACAAAGAGACGGCCAGGGCCTTGGCTTCGGCCTTGCGCCGGAGTTCCTTCGATGGGTTCCAGTACGGCATCCGGGCGTCAAGCGGATTGAGCACTATGTCGCCCCGGTGCGCATTGTAAAACTGTTTCACAAACTCGCAGGCGGGATCGTAGACGATGGCGCTGTCGCCGCGCGCGTCCACCTGATACAGCATCTGGCGGATGATGCTGGACTTGCCGGAGCCGGTGTCGCCGACAATGAGAAAGTGTTTATTCTCGGCGTCGCGTGGAATCCGCAACGGGCGCTTGGAATCGTTGGTCGCAATGCCGATGCCATTGCCAGCAACGGCTTTCGTGAACTGGCGTGGACTGACAAGAATCGGCCCTTTCAGCCGCCTGCCGTATCGCAGTTGCTTTCGCCGTTGGATGTCTTTACGGATGGAGAACGGCAGTTGCAGCACGAAGGCGGCAAGACCAAGAATGAGTTGTGTATTGAAGAGCCGGTCGAGA
>CAVYBF010000005.1:0-641230 GCA_963766625.1 uncultured Acidobacteriaceae bacterium
ACGTCACCCCCAAGTTGGGAACTGCGAAGCGCCAGACAGCGCTCCGGTGTTTACGCAGGTTAACTCTCGCTGTGCCAACAAATTTGGTGATTTGGCTGAATGAGCGCGGTAGCGAACGATCACGTTTGTTTGCGACAACGCTCTGCCTATCGTCGATCACGTAAACGCATTGAAGCGCAAGAGCTTCCTGTGAACTAACAATTACGCAGTTTCATCGCAGCGGAATCAAGCGCAGGAGTGCAACAAGGCGGTTCGTCCAATGAGTGGTCCCCGCGTTCAAACTAATCCCCAGTTTAGTTTGCCATTCGGCGAAGAGGCAAAGCCCGGCTTCCGCACCAAGACCGCGGCCACCCGATTGACCCCCGAAGAGCTGGCAGAATTAGAAGCTGCGGCCGAACGCGCGGGACAGGCTCTCTCCGAGTGGCTGCGCGGGACCGCTCTGTGCGCTGCGCGACAGCGGCCCGCTGATCCCGCCGAACTGGTATTGGCCGAAGTCTGGGCGGCGCGTTACGCACTCTTGAATCTCTTCCATGCAGCCTCTCAAGCGGCATCGGAAGGCAGACAATTGTCGCCTGATTCCGTCCTCAACATTCGCGACCAGGCAGACGCACGAAAGCTTCAGCAGGCGCGCAAACTGCTTGATGACTTCTTCGCCCGGGGGCGAAAAGAAAGAGCTCGTATATCATGAGTGCCCTGCCTTTTCCCGGAAGCTTTTCGCTCTTGACGCCGTTGCTTTGGGTAGCCGCGATGTTGCTTTTGCTACTGGCTGCGCGGAGTGTGTTGCAGAACCGGTCCTCACTGCCGAGATTCTCGCAGCGGCAGATGCCAGAGATCGCGCCGAAGCCAGCGCCATCAGTGCCCGCGAATGCTCCAGCCGATCCGCCGAAGAAGCCTACCCAGCCGATGCTCGCGCTATTTGGTTCGGCCATCGGTGCGACCGAGACCAGAGCCAAAGAGGCGTTCGACTGGGAGAAAACCAAGGGAATCGAATGAGAGACAAATTGCCAGCAACGCTACTTCACGCTTGAGGAACACTCGGTATGCTCACGATCTCGAAACCGCTGTCAGCCAGCCAGGCGCAGACCTACCATGTGCGGGAGTTTGCCTCGCAGGAACAGAACTACTGGAGCCGCGATCAGCGGGGTTACAGTGAATGGCAGGGCAGGCTTGCTGAGCAGTGGGGGTTGCAAGGTGGCGTTGGTTCCGAACACTTTGCACGGCTGAGTGAGGGCCAACATCCGCACACCGAAGAGCAGCTTGTACGGCACCAGGTTTCGAGAACCTATGAAGGGAAATTCGGCAAGGAAGTAACCAGCGCCGAGCATCGCGCCGGGTGGGACGCCACATTCTCTGCGCCGAAGTCGGTATCGCTTACCGCTCTTGTGGGCGGCGATGATCAGGTGCGGGAAGCCCATCGGGAGAGTGTCCGCGCGGCACTTCAGGAGCTTGAACGATACACGCAGGCGCGAATCGGCAATGTCCATGCCCCGGAGACGACCGGAAAATTCATCGCCGCCACTTTCGAGCACGATACCGCGCGGCCCGTCGATGGCTATGCTGCGCCCCAGCTTCATACTCATGCCGTCATCTTCAACATGACCGAGCGCGAGAACGGTCTCGAAAATGGGAAACAGATGCGAGCTTTGCAGCCACACGAGATGTTCGTGTCACAACGCTACGCCACGGCGGTCTATCGATCCGAGCTGGCTTTGCGTCTGGAAAAGCTGGGCTACGAACTGGAGCTCGGCAAGCATGGACAACCGGAAATAAAAGGCTACACGAAGGAATATCTCGAGGCTTCCAGCCCGCGACGTGAACAGATCAAAGACCATCTCCGGGAACAAGGAATCGACGGAGCCGCGGCAGCGCAGATCGCGGCCCACCATACGCGCGACCGCAAGCAACTGCTGTCGCCTGGCGAAGTCTTACAGCGGCACCGCGAGTTGTCCGCACAGTACGGGCATCAGGCGGACGGCGTCGTCGCACAGGCGCGCCAACATGGGCAATACCAGATGCCGGAGCCAGAGGTTCAGGCGAAGCAGGCGGTGACATGGGCGCGCGATCATGTCTTCGAGAGATCGGCTGTGCAGGACCGCCGCGCGATCCTTGAAACAGCGCTGGTGCGCGGCATGGGAGAGACCACTTATGCCCAGGTCCGGCAGGAGTTCGAGCGGCGGATCGAGGCTGGGGAGTTCCGCGAAGTCTCGCACGTTGGTGCTGGCCGACAGTACACAACCGCCGTGATGTTACGCATGGAGCGTGAAATCGTTGGCCGGATGGAGGAAGGCAATCGGCGCGACTACAGCGATCCCATGCTAGTCACGCCGCAAGTGCGCATCGCCACGGAAGACCGCCACCCGGAGTTGAATGCGTCGCAGCGCCAAGCAGTAGACGAAATCTTTCTTTCGCGGGAGAAGGTTGTCGGCCTAGATGGCATCGCAGGCGCGGGAAAGACGACAACTCTGTCCGTCATCCGCGAAGGCGCGGAGGCCGAGGGCTACAGGGTGGAAGGTTTCGCGCCAACCTCCCGCGCGGCGCAGAAGCTCGGGGAAGCAGGCATGGAGACGTCCACACTACAGAAGCATCTGGTACGTGGACAGCAGACGGATAGCAAGGAGAAGCGGCTCTATGTACTCGACGAATCCTCTCTGGCATCGACCAGGCAGGTGCATGAGTTTGTGAACCGGCTCCATCCGAATGACCGTGTGTTGCTCGTCGGCGACCGGCGGCAACATGAGGCGGTTGAGGCCGGGCGGCCCTTCGCGCAGCTCCAGGACGCCGGTATGAAAACGGTGAAGCTCGAAGAGATTGTGCGCCAGAAAGACCCAGAATTGAGACAGGTAGTCGAGCAGCTTGCCCGAGGCGAAGTACAAGAAGCCATACAGAATCTTGAAAGGCAGGGCCGAGTCCATGAGATTCAAGGCCACGACGAGCGCATCGCCGCTATTGCGAAGGAGTACGCACAATCGCCGGAGAACACGCTGGTGATTTCTCCCGATAATCGCTCTCGCATCGAAATCAATGAGCGCGTCCATGCGGAATTGCAGCGTAGTGGCCTCGTCAGCAACGAGGAGCACCGCATCAGGACGCTAGTGCCGCGCCAAAACCTCACCGGCGCGGACCGCACATGGGCCGAGCGCTATGAGCTGGGCGATGTGCTGCGCTATTCGCGAGCATCGAAGGAAACCGGCATCGGGAAAGGCGAGTACGCACAGGTGAAGAGTATCGACGCGCCGAAAAACCGGCTGACAGTCGAGTTGCAGGACAATACACAGCGAAAATACGATCCACGCCGACAGCAGGGCGTCTCGGTCTTCCGCGAGGAGATGCGGATGTTTTCACGGGGCGACCGCATCCAGTTCACCGCGCCGGCCAACGACCTGAAAGTTGCGAACCGCGAGTTGGGGGTGATCGAGAGCATCGACGAAAGCGGACGGCTGTGCTTGAAGATGGATGGTGGCCGCAACGTCGAACTCGACTCGCACAAGCATCTGCATCTTGACTACGGTTATGCCATGACCAGCCACTCCAGCCAGGGGCAGACTGCCGACCGCGTCCTCATTCAAGTGGACACCGAGTTGGGCGCTAAGGACCTGCTCAACAGCCGGATGGCATACGTTTCTGTCTCGCGTGGACGCTATGACGCGCAGATTTATACGAACAATGCAGCGACGCTGGGCCAGGAACTCAGCCGCGACGTGTCCCATTCCCCCGCCATTCAGCAGGAGCCAGCGGCAAACAAGTTGGAACCACAAACCACGCACACGAATCAGATCAGTCAGGGTTTCAGTCTAGGCCTGTGATGCGGGATTCCCGAATGACATGCCCCGGATAGCCAGAGCATAGCCGAGGCCCGGCCAGTGTCAAGGCCGCGCTTCGCGCGCCGCGTTCGCGGTCACAGAGCCTTGACACTGGCCTTTGCGCCTCGGCTTATTATTCCGCTATCCGGGGGATGTCAGATTTCTACTTCCACGAACCGGGCTCCGCGCCGATTCGAACCAGTGCCGGAGGAGATCTGGCACTTGAGAAAGACGGGTTCAAACAAGCGCTCTCTTACGAGCATGAGAATCATTACTTATAGCGACCTGCATCTTGAATTTGGCTCGGGCTGGATGTTGCCGCCAGATGCCAACGGAGATGTCATGATCCTGGGAGGCGATATCGTCACGCTCAGGGATTACGAGCCGCTCGACCAGATTCTGCGGAAGTGGAAGAAACCCGTCCTCTATGTGACGGGAAACCACGAATATTACACGCGGCGGCCAATGCACGAAGAGGACAATAGATTCAAGGCGTGGCTCGAAGACAGACATCCGCATGTGAAACTGCTGCTTGATGAGGAGGTTAGCATCGGGGGTGTCAATTTCTTCGGCGGCACGATGTGGACGGATTTCAACGGCGGCGAATTGCACGCCATGGAGACCGCCCGCTCCCAAATGAATGATTACCGCCTCATCTATAACCCCGACGAAACGCCTTTCACGCCGGCAGATTCTATTGCGCTACATAAAAACTTCGCATCGAAATTGCTGAACTGGTTTGGCAAGAATCTAAGTGGTCCGCGCGTGGTTATCAGCCATAATGCACCGGTGATCAATCCCAATTCCAAATGCAAGGGCGGCCCTCTCACGCCGGCATTTAATTCCCTGGACATGGTGGAGATCATTGGGACCCACCAGCCGGCCCTCTGGGTGTATGGCCATACGCATGAATGCGACGATCAGGTGATCGGCCAAACCCGGATCATTTCAAATCAACTTGGATATCCCGGCAACCTTGGCGGTTTTGAATGCAAGGATTTTGATGAAGCGGGTCTGCCGGTCGAAGTAGGCGTTTAGCCTCGGAACAACCTTCCAATCTCGTCGGTCTTCTCGACGACACAAATTCATCTCAGTTCGGTCACCGGTAGCGCCCGAAATCCATTTGGAAGCGGAAAGCCGTTTGCTGTGCGACAGACAATAGCGGCGGCAGCTATACGTGATTTGCCTACGACATTACGCACGAAGTCGAGATTTGTAGTGTCGCCGATATCTGGCAGCTCCGTCCACTTCGCTTCGAACAACTCTAAGCGTCCGCCTGCATCCACCACAAAATCCACTTCACGAGTTCGGTCGCGCCAGAAGAAGAGGCTGCCTGTACGTCCTCCTTGGCGTTCGCGGTCTCGAAGCTGGGCAAAAACAAACGTCTCCCAGACTGCGCCTACCGCCGGTGATTGCTGAAGCGCCTCCTCGGACCGAATATTCAGTAGAGCGCAAAGCAAGCCAGTGTCAGCGAAGTACAGCTTGGGGCTCTTGACGATGGACTTGGTTCGATTCGAGAACCACGGCTCAAGCAATACGATCTGACCGGAGGCTTCCAGCATCGACAGCCAATGGTTCGCGGTTGAAGGGGCAATCCCGATATCGCGGGCGAGATCTGCTTTGTTCAAGAGGTTTGCAGAACGCAGTGCGCAGGCGCGCAGAAATCTCTCGAAGTCCCGAAGGCTGCCAACATTAGTTAAGGAGCGAACGTCGCGTTCGAGATACGTAGCAAGATAAGAGTTGTAAAAGGCTACAGCATCAATGTCTAGATTGGCATACAACTCTGGGAAACCGCCGCGCACGACGGTCGTTTCGATCCTGGTTTGCGGCAACGCCCCTTGAATTTCAGCAAATGACAGGGTTTCAAGTTCCACGATATCAGCCCTGCCTGCCAGCGATTCGGAAACGTTCTTCATCAGTGTGAATTTCTGCGAACCGGTCAACAGGAACTGTCCGTTGCGTGTGCGGTGTGCATCCACGGCCACCTTAAGGTGCCGGAACAGGCCAGGCGCATATTGAACGTCGTCAATGAGCACGGGCGGCGGATGACGCTGGAGAAAGGTGCCCGGCTCCTTTTCCGCTTGCTCAGCTTCGGCTGGGAGATCGAGGGAGACAAAGGCATGCTTCGGGAACAGGCGCCGAAAGGTGGAGGTTTTGCCGGTTTGTCTGGCGCCAGTCAGCACAACCGCTGGGCGCGTCTTCGCGGAGCGTTGCAGCCGGGATTCAACAGCGCGCGTAATCCACATACGCAAAATATACGATAAAATCGCATATTTTGCATAACCTTTCAGCTTTCGCCAAAGCGTTTGAAAACAGCCGGTTACAGATTCGTGTACTCGGGAATGTAGCCTTTAAAGAGACCCGTAGCCAGATACATGGTTCGTACGGGGACGGTCCGCATTTTTACTCGTTCCGCTGATCCTTCCTATAACCTTGAACCCAGCGATAGTGCAGCAGCCGCTGATCTCCATTCACCGGAGCTGACCGCACATGGGCAGCGCGCTATGACATCGGAGATGTCCTGCGCTACTCGCGCGCATCGAAAGAGACCGGCATTGCCTCAACGCAGAGCCGTCGATTGCCCCGCCGCAGCAGGAAATCTCAACGGGGCGGCTCCGGAGCACGAAATAGGTCTTGGAAGTGGCTTTTAGAACCCCTGCTTGCCCGGACACTGGCAGCGTAGCGCGGGCGCAAACTCAGTCAGGGCCGGCCGAAGGTCGCCGCCATCCCGAGCGCGCGCCTTGACAGAGCTTGCTCAACCCGCGCCAAAATCTGTCCGCCATTCCGGGCAGGCAGCAAAAGGCACGACAGGTCGGGCCGTACGGTTCAGCAGTACGCCTCCGGTTTGATTCAAGAGCTTTTCACAGCGAGCCGCCTGCTTTCGCGGATTTGTTCCATAGTAAAGCTGCGCCCGCAAACGCTGCAGCGCCAGACCGCGGTGGGAAGTGCTGCCATTCCCGGCATGTGCTGAGGTTCGCGTCGGGCTCGCACCAACTCACTATTACACTCTGGACACTGTCGTTGGATCATGGTCTCTCACGTGCCGCGAGCATTCGCTCGACTTCCAAGAATCAATGGCCATTCGGCTGAATGGAGTGGGCCTCTTCCGCTGTGAGGCGAGAGAGGTCGCAATAACCATAACCTTTCACACAGGCTGTGTAGTTGCGTTTGTGCTCACTTTCGGCCAGCATCTTGGCTTCGGGGGCGGTCAGTTTTGAGTAGTCGCAAGTTTCCTCCCCGTCCTTACAAGCGGCGAGGTTGCGCTGGTCTTCTGCGTTGGCGGTTTGCTCCGCTTCTAATGGAGTAAGCTTGGAGTGGTCGCACTCGTCCCAGCCATTCTTACAATTTTGCGCGTTGCGTTTATTTTCCGCAGCGGTCGCGTTTCTCGTCTGCGCCGGATCTAATTGACCGCGATCGCACTGCCCAGAACCACTCTCGCAGTCGGATGCGTTGAGCTGACGCCTGGCGTTGTTCACCTCGTCGATTTCAATCGCGGTTAGCTTGGAGCGGTCACACGCGCCTGTCCCATCCCTGCAGTCGACCAGGTTGCGTTGATGCTCTGCGACGACCATCTCGCGGGCTTCAAACGGAGTCAGTTTTGACCGATCGCATGACAACATGCCACTATTGCAGTCCGTGACATTGCGCCGGTGATCGGCCACGGCCAGTGCAATAGTTTCCGGGTCAGTGAGTTTCGAACGGTCACAGGAGTCGTAGGCGTTCCTGCAATTGACCACGTTGCGCGCGTGACGAGCGGAAGCCGTGTCCGCCAGCTGCGCGGTGCTCAGCTTGGACTGATCGCACGATTCACGGCCAGCCTTACACGCCGCCAAGTTTTCCGCAGAATCAGAGGACTGAGCAAATGCCAAAATCGGCGATAGACTCAGGCACACTACTTGCGCCCGAAGACATTGCCGGAAACTAGTTTTCATATTTTCCGCCTTTTGAAAATCTCGAAATATGTTGGCAAGACGAAGAGTCAGTAAACTGGCGCGGACCGAAACTAGTACCCGGTTCCGATCCGCCAGATGCTGCTTGCTGACATCTTCCTATTCGTCTGATTACTTACCGTCTTCTCTGGCTTCCGCAACGTGCGCCTGATGTCCAGCCTCGGATACAGCTTTCACAAAGGCGTCTGCGCTTGGGGGAGTCGCGGCCTTGCCCGAAAGAATGCTGCGGAACATCATGTGATGCCCGTAAATGGCGCGAGTTGAATCATTGTCCTGCTCGACCACTGCGCCTTCTAAACTCAGGCCAGCAAACGCACCTTTCGAGCGCGAGTAAGTCAACACTTCGGTGTTCAGCAATATGTCAGTGCCAGCGGAGGTATGACGACCCACTGGGCCCGCCGCAACCGATCCTTCACCGGTGAGTTCGAACTTGCTGGACAGCAAATGTTGTAAACCACGATCGTTCATAACGAGCATGACCAAGTCGACGCCTTCGACGCCGATCTGTAATCCCCAGCTGCCGCCGCCGATCGAAACGAATGCGGGAGCGCTCCAGCCTTCAGGAGTACGGCACGACGCCACGCCGCGTCCATGCTTACCGCCAAAGATGAAGCCACCTTTGAGCAAGTTCGGCACAACGACGATGCATTTGGCTCCGCTCAACACTTCTTCCGGAATGCCTTTATCAGGGGTTGACATAATGGACTGGAGAACATCGACAGATTTTTGCATGCGCTCGACGGTGTCTTCGCGATCCGAACCGGCGAATGCGTAAGTACAAACCAGGCCCAGCAAGCTGATCAACAGCAGTGAAATTGGCTTCTTCATTAAATGGTTCCTTTCGTGGCTGCGAACTAAGGAGAGACAACTTCAGATGGGCTGACTTAGTTCAGAAGACCTGAAAGAGAGAGAAGAAGTGCTCGTCTCTGGAATCATGATGGCTCAGGGAGAAAGGAATAGCTGGTCTGAATTGCTCACTTGGGGCTTCAACCTTCGATTTCAGGAAGCGCCAAAATCAAACTTTGGACAAAATGAGCAATGTTGCACAGAATCGCGAACCACGACATGTCAACATTAGAGTCGTTTGAGAATACGGAGCTCCTCCATGCTCTCCATTTCGCGTCCGTTTCTTGCCCAGGTTCGTAGTCTTCGGGCCTACGTAGCCGCTTCGCTGCGGAAATTCTTGGGGATGGAAGCGCACGACGGCGACTTCGCATCCCAGCGGGTGTGTCCATTTTGTGGACTTATCACGCCGCGCTACCAATCATGTTGCCTGGAATGCGGCAAGACCCTTAAACCCGCCTAAGGTCGATGAGCCGGGCCGAGCTAAGTCGATTTGACAAGTTTCTACTAGGGGCTCATGGTCGAATTAGACTGGCCCTCCTACTTGCGACCGAACAGGGTACGGAAGCCACGATTCGTCAGCCCGCGCAAAAAACGAAGGGCGGCGAGATCAGCGCTCTCCGGAGGTGGAGCTTTAGCCGCAGCCCGGGCTCGGTCCAGATGCGTCTTGTTTGAGGGGTGTCCCGTGGTAAGAGTACATTTCTCTTTCGGCTTAGCCCTGCACGCAGGGCATGGTACGGACAATATTCGCCTCTGCGTGAGTTGTCCTGTTTGCACATCTCATAGTGTTCATCATCTCGGCTTTCGGAAATGGTCAATTTTGCTCTTTTTGCCGCCGATCAACGCCCGCCCGCTGAAGGGCGCCTTTGTGGAAGCGCTCAATCATGCAGAACAACATTAAGGAGAGAGCCGTGGACTTGTAGCGCGCCTTCTGTGCCGCCGGCGTAATGAATAAACCCCAGCTTGCGGAAGCGGTTCATGAAGAAGCTGACTCGCGAACGAGTTGTCCCAACCATCTCGGCCAGAGTCTCCTGGCTGATCTTTGGTACTACGGTTTCCGGAATACCTTCCTTGCCAAAATGAGCGAGCAACAAAAGGACGCGAGCCAGCCGTTTCTCACTGGAATTGAACAGTTGGTCGACGAGATCCTCTTCGTAGCGGATATTCCGCCCCAGCAGATACGCCACGAACATTTCAGAAAGCGCTGGTTCGCGATGCAGCGCATCCATCATTGTTTTCTTTTCCACCCGGAGAATCTCGCAATCCGTCATGGCCGCCGCTGATCCCATACGCAGAAGCTGCCCTGCGAGTGAACCTTCCCCGAAGAAGTTCCCTTCGCTCACAATCGCGATGGTCGCTTCCTTGCCGATCTTGGATACGACGCTGAGCCTCACTTTACCTTTTTGCACATAGAAGACGGCATCTGCCGCATCCCCTTGCGCGAAGATCAGTTGCTTCTTTGGAACAGGCATAATCTTCCGGCCATCTCCGATGGTCGCAAGGAAGGTGTGGGGATTGAACCCACCGTTCTTCTTGACTGTTACCGTAGAACCCATGTTTGCCCAGTATAGCCTTCGGACGAGGCCCCATTCGCCAAATCGCGAAAGCCGTCGTTCCGCCTAAGGATTACCTTATACGGCTGGGTTCAGGAAAAGTGGTCACTTTTGGGCAGTTTTGCTTTTCCCTCCGGTCTGATAATGAGATCTCAACAATTAGTACATTCGCACCTCCACTAATCAGGGGACCTATGCCAGCGAACGTTCAAGTCGGCACGATTTTGATGAAGGAATGGCCCGAGATGACACGATTTCTGAACCTGGAGAGTGAGCCCTGTTCGGGAGAATGGAGTCTGCTCAAGGTTCTGAATGGTTTCGCGCTTGATCGTAAGCTTCGTGCTGCGGGATGGAATTTCTTTTTCATGGCGGCGGAAGTCAAGGTGATGTTCTTGGGCTCTGTCGGAGCCGCGAAGATCCAGAACGCGCTGAAACGGATTTTACAGAAAGTAAAACTCCAAAACTTTAATGGCCTGGAGATCACTGGAATAGTTGCCAAGCGTTTCCTCGGCGTGCCGTACGTGACGGTTTCTGCGCATTCTCGGCATTTACAACAAAGCTGTTACCTTGACAGCTCCGTGGCGCGAAAGACGTTCTAGGACAATGGGGAATGGGCCAGAAGTTGAGCCCAGCTTCGGGACGGAGAATGGACCCTATGAAACCTGATGAGAAGCAAAGTCTCGATCAAACGCTGGAGTCGGCAGTTGTCGTGTCGTGGATAGACTTGATGCATGGTGCCCAAACCGGCTTAATTCACGTTGAGTACGGCTTCGCTCCGGCCGCGCTGGATTACTTGAAGGTTTGGTTATCGATAACGCCAGGTCATTGGCTGCTTGCTTGTGAGTACTGGACGTCAGCGAACACTTTTCACCGCGCAGGAGTCCATTTCAGTAACGGATACGAATGCGAAGGACTAGCTCACACTTTGGAATTTGTGATGCAACACCAGGAATCGTTTGTGCTTCCCGCGAACCTAGGCCGGCAAGGATTGCTCCAGATTTCAACGCCCTCGGTTGAAGAAAGCGCGGCGGCCGCTGCTCTGATTGACCAGGCCTTTGAGCGTCTAACTTCACGGCTCGAAGAAACCGCAGTTGCCTAAAAAATCTCTGCACTACTCATTTTTCCAGGGCCGCCAAACGGCGGTCGCGATGCGGTTCTGTTCGGGGCAGGCCCGTGCTGAGTTCGCACTTTTCGCCCGGCTTCGCGCCACACGTAGGGCAACGAGTCGCCAGGGCTTGTTTCTTTTTGGCTTTCATGACTACACCATGCACCGATAGTCCCAAACAAAATGGTCAATAGTGATCAGTCCCAATCCCCCCGGAGGTGGATGATACCTGTAGGAAGTGGGAACTGGCGCCGAACGTATCGGAAGATAGCCAGGGAACCCTTGGACCCTTTCTCTGGAGTAATCCTAATGTTTACAAAATCGAACACGAACGCGGGCAAGTTTCCCAAACCGCCGCTGACCGGGGCGCAAGTATCGCCTGGCTCGGAACGTGCTGAACAACTACCACCCGAGCCTCCCTATAAGCCTTATCCAAACCAGGCACCAGTTCCTGGGGAGCTCCCCTATAAGCCATACTCTAAGAAGCCAGACGAGCAGGATAAGCGTCCGTACGAGCCGTACAAGGGCATGTAGCTGCCAGCAGATTCAACGCTGTTCTAGCGCCAGGTAGTGTTTGAAATGCGCGTCGGGACTACCTTTGACAATACCTACGCATAAGCCTATGCTGATAGTTGAGCAAGTTACATCTCCTTACTCTTTCAGGTTCTCTGAACTAAGTCAGCCCATCTGAAGTTCTCTCCTCTTAGCCCCTCTAAGGAGGAAATAGTCATGACACTATTAACCCGTTGGGAACCTTTCCGTGAGTTGTCCACTATGCAAGATCGCATCAACCGTATGAACCGCCTTTTCCGTGAGTCTTATAGCCCCGAAGGCCCGGAAGAAGCATTGACGACTACCAGCTTCGCACCGCCGGTGGATATCTACGAAGACGAGCACAACATTACTCTGAAGCTTGAGGTGCCGGGTATCGACGAAAAAGATATCGATGTCCGCATCGAGAACACCACCCTTACCGTCCATGGCGAGCGCAAGATCGAGAAGGAAGAGAAAGAGGAGAACTTCCGCCGCGTCGAGCGCCAGTATGGAAGCTTCACCCGCTCGTTCACGCTGCCCAGTTCGGTGGATCCGGGGCAAGTGAGCGCCAACTATGACAAAGGCGTGTTGAAGATTAGCTTGGCGAAAAAGGCCGAAGCCAAGCCCAAGCAGATCAAAGTGAATGTCGGCAACGAGAAAACCCTCGAGGGCAAGGTTCACGCCAAGGCTGCATAAGAACGGCAGTTATCGAAAAGATAGGGAGGCGGTCTGCACCGTCTCCCATTTGTTTGTCGCGTCGAGTTTGTGGTCCCGATCAAACAGGAGAAACTTATGAAAAATATAAAATTTGTTGTGAAAGTGACCCGTGGCGGCGCACGCGCCGCTGAATACGTGGAGAGGATTGATCGGACCCCCATTCAGATGACCAGCAACCGCAACCGGGCACTGACCATGGGCAGATTCACAGCGGAAGATGCTGTCAAATCCATCCAAAATTCCCGCTGCATCCCGGAACTGGTGCCTGTACAGATTTGATAAACCCACAGCCACTTGTGTTCATCTGGTCAATTTTGACCAGTCCGCAACCTGCACTTTCGTGGAAACTCACAAGAGCAGATTCCAAATCAGCTCCGACGATTGCTTGCGCCACCCGGAAGTAACGTCTTTCGGCACCTGTTTTCACGGAATTCGAGACAAATGTCGCTGTCAAACATTGCATTTCCCAAGCGAGCATTAGAAGTTGTCGCCCCCCGTCCGCCGATGCGGGAAGGGGTCGCACCGCCTCGGGTCCGATTGCCATCGAAGCCATCGCCGCCCAGTCGGATTGCGGTGATCGGGAATTATCTTCCGAGACATTGTGGGATTGCTACCTTCACCACGGATCTGTGCGCGGCCATATCGACGGAGTGCGGATCAGCTCGATTATTGGCACTCCCGGTCAACGACACTGAGGAAGGATACGACTATCCCGATCGAGTGAGATGGTCGCTCGCTCAGAACGATGTGAAGTCGTATCAGGATGCTGCTGACTTTCTGAACTTCAACAACATCGACATGGTGTGCTTGCAGCACGAGTATGGAATCTTCGGCGGTCCCGCCGGAAGCCACATTTTGCATCTGCTACGTGGCCTGAAGATGCCGGTGGTGACGACCCTGCATACCGTTCTCCGCGAGCCAGATCCAAATCAACTGATGGTTATGGAAGAGATCGCAGACCTCTCCGATCGGCTCATCGTCATGAGCCAACTGTCGTCGCAGTTCCTGCAGGAAATCTTCAAGGTACCCGGCAGCAAGATCGACATGGTGCCGCACGGCGTTCCAGATCTGCCGTTCTTAGATCCGAATTTCTACAAGGACCGTTTCGGCGTGGAAGGCAAGGCTGTACTCCTCACGTTTGGCCTGCTCTCGCCGAATAAGGGAATCGAAAACGTAATCCAAGCCTTGCCGCAGATTTTGTCCAAACACAAAAATGTTGTCTACATAGTCGCAGGGGTGACTCATCCTCACATCCTCCGTCGCGAGGGAGACAAATATCGTGCCAGTTTGCAGGCCTTGAGCAAAGAAATGGGGGTGGAATCGCAAGTGATCTTCCACAACCGCTTTGTCAGTCCCGAAGAAATGGTCGAATTCATTGGCGCCGCGGACATCTACATCACGCCCTACCGGCACGAAGCGCAGGTGGTTTCTGGAACTCTTGCCTATGCGCTGGGGGCGGGGAAGGCGATTATCTCGACGCCCTACTGGCACGCGATCGAGTTGTTGGACGACCGCAGAGGCGCCCTCGTCCCATTCCAGAATCCCGCCGCAATCGCGCAGAAGACAGTCGAACTCTTGGACACACCTGCGATTCGTCATGCGATGCGCAAGCGCGCTTACCTGTTCGCCCGGGAGATGGTGTGGAAAAGAGTGGCGCAAGGTTACATGGAAAGTTTCGCGCGAGTGCGCAGCGACCGCATGGAAAGTCCCAAAGTCCAGTTCTCGGCCCGCGTGACTCACAAATCGTCGGATCAGTTGCCGGAATTGAAGCTGAACCACTTGACCCAGATGACCGACGATACTGGAATGCTGCAGCACGCGATCTTCACGATCCCGAACCGCAGCGAGGGATACACCACGGACGACAATGCCCGCGCTCTCATACTTTCGACGCTGCTGGAGAAGTTGGACAAGGAGCCGCGTAAAATGCCAGATCTGCCTTTCGCGGATTCATCCACTCTATATTTGTCGTTCCTTGAGCACGCGTTTAATTCCGGCCAGGGCAGATTCAAGAACTTTCTTCGCTATGACCGCTGTTGGAACGAACCTGTGGGGTCCGAAGACTGCCATGGGCGGGCATTATGGGCGCTTGGGACGGTTCTAGGCCGATCCTGTGACCACGGATTGAGAGGGGCTGCTGGGCGCTTGTTCGAGTTTTCTTTGCCGGCAGTGCTGGCATTCAACAGTCCGCGTGCCTGGGCCTACACTCTCTTGGGAATTCAGGAATACCTGACTTCGTATCCCGGAGACCGCAATGCGCAAAAAATAAGATCAGCCCTTAGTCGGCGGCTGCTTGAAATGTATGAATCGATCCGACGCCCGGACTGGAAATGGTTCGAGAACGTTCTAGCTTACGGAAACGCGAGATTGCCCCAAGCGCTCCTGCTAGTAGGTTCAGCATGCTCGGATGACCGAATGGTTTCCGCCGGCCTCGAATCGCTGGATTGGCTGTCACAAACTCAACACTGTGAAATCAACCGCTACTTTGTGCCGATTGGTTCGCAAGGCTTCTATCGCCAGGATGGCGAGAAGGCCCGCTTCGATCAGCAACCGATCGAAGCTGCAGGAGCCGTGTCTGCGTGCCTGCAAGCGCACTGCGTAACCGGTGACAGCCGCTGGCGCAACGAGGCCTGGTCGGCCTTCAACTGGTTTCTCGGCGACAACGATCTGCAACTTCCTCTTTATGATTCCACAA
Organism: uncultured Acidobacteriaceae bacterium; assembly: GCA_963766625.1. Taxonomy (GTDB): domain Bacteria; phylum Acidobacteriota; class Terriglobia; order Terriglobales; family Acidobacteriaceae; genus Sulfotelmatobacter. The sequence goes on from CAVYBF010000005.1 coordinate 15,198, forward strand.
CTGGCGGTTGCCGGGACGGACTGCATCCCGACCGCGCCAATGAGAACCAGGGAGCAGAATCGACGCTATCGTTCCTGATGGCACTCCTCGAAATGCGATCTCTGCAAGAGCCCAAACAAAAGGAAATCCTTTCATGACCGTACCCGCAGAAAAGCAAGTGAGCCTTTTGAGCACTCGCTTCGAGCCGCTGCTTCTTCGTCATCCCTCTAACCCAATCCTGACGAAGAAGGACTGGCCATACCCTATTAATAGCGTGTTCAATGCGGGCGCAACGCTACTCGCGGATGGCACGACCCTACTGCTTTGCCGCATCGAAGATCGCCGCGGCTTGTCGCATCTTTGCGCGGCGCGCTCCCGCAATGGCGTCGATGGATGGCAAATCGACAGCGAACCAACTCTGATGCCCGACCCGAAGAACTATCCGGAAGAAATCTGGGGCATTGAAGATCCTCGCATCACGTTCGTCCCAGAACTGCAGCAATACGTGATCACCTACACATCCTATTCGCGCGGTGGCCCCGGAGTGTCCCTGGCCCTGACCAAAGACTTCCGCACCTTCGAACGATTCGGAGTGATCATGCCGCCCGACGACAAAGACTCCGCACTTTTCCCTCGGAGAATCGACGGCTGCTGGGCGCTGATTCATCGTCCCATGACGACACTCGGATCGCACATGTGGATCTCCTACTCTCCCGACCTGCGCTATTGGGGCAGGCACAGGCTCATGCTGGAAGCGCGCCGTGGCGCCTGGTGGGATGCCAACAAGATTGGGCTATCGCCGCCACCCATCGAGACTTCTCGAGGATGGCTGGTGTTCTACCACGGAGTACGGCATACGCCTTCGGGCTGTCTGTATCGACTGGGCCTAGCTCTTTTCGATCTGGAGAATCCGGAAAAGTGCCTGCTGCGAGGAGATTCTTGGATCTTTGGACCTGAAGCATCGTACGAGCGCCACGGCGATGTTGACGACGTCGTGTTTCCCTGTGGATACACGATGGATGCTGATGGCGACACGCTAAACATTTATTACGGAGCCGCGGATTGCGCGATTGCACTGGCTCGGTCCAGCGTTCGCTCTCTCCTCGAGTGGCTCGACGCCAATGGCAGTTGCGAACGCCGACAGCGCGCGCAGGATCTATGAATCCGCTGCTTTGGATTCTCCAACTCACCTTTGGCCATTGCCATCACAACCACCTGAGCCGCATTTTTACAATCAAACACCGTACCTACAAGGTCTGCTTCGACTGTGGTCGGGAATTCGACTTGCCTGACGCTCATGCGCGGTTACAGGCCGATGCCAGCCCGGACGCCCGCCTAAGGACAAGTTCTCACCATGCACGGTGAAGACCCCCACGCTTTTATCCCGCGTCTGCATCAAACCTTAATTTTCACTTGTGAGCTATCTTGCTCAGACGGACGCGGCTGAACCTGTCATTCTCCTTGTACTGACTGTGGGTTCGAGCCGCGATCTTCGATTTAGCAGCTCTCATTCCTAACCTGGGTCCGGGCCGATTGGGTCTTGGCGAAAACAACTACGAGCCAATCAGCATTCTTCATCCGTGCGCCCGCCGCCAAACCTTGCGGCAGAACACGATTTGACCCTAAAGACTAGAAAATCGAAATCAGGGCAGCACTCTGGGCGGATGCAAGTTGCGGTCCGCAAGAAACAAGGAAGGTAAAAGATCATGCCGTTAATTCAACTCCTGGAAGTTCTCATCGTGGTGGGTGTTCTTCTCTGGTTGGTGAATCGCTTCATCCCCATGCAGTCATCCATCAAGTCCATCCTGAACGGTGTCGTGGTGATTGCCGTGGTTCTGTGGCTGTTGAACGTTTTTGGATTGTTCCACTCACTATCCCGGGTCCGCATTGGAACCTAGGCGTAAACCAATCACCCCCGCATTCGCCATCAGCACAAGATCGCTCGAAGGGTAAACGGCAGATCCCTGCCGCAAGGAGAAAATGTGAATAAAAAGCTTTTGCTCGCCGCAACAATCGTCCTGAGTGTTCCTGCGCTGGCACAAACCAACGCCCAATCAACCCTGACCGTCGAGCCCATGAGTCCGATGCCTACATTTCGCGTGATGGTCGTCAGTCGCAGCGTGCAGGCAGTTAACTATGAGCATCGCAGCGGATCTTCGAAACTGGATTTCGCCGGCACGGACCTGATGCCCTCCGCCAACGGTGTAGCCGAGGTAAACAGCAAGCGTGGATCCATCGAGATCGATGCAGAATTTGGCGATCTGCAGAAACCCACGACGTTCGGCAATGAATATCTGACGTACGTTCTTTGGGCGATTTCGCCCGAAGGCCGGGCCGTGAATCTAGGCGAAATATTACTCGGCGGCAACCATCGCAGCAAAGTACGAGTTACCACCGACCTTCAGGCATTCGCTCTGATCGTCACAGCGGAGCCTTACTATGCGGTGCGGCAGCCGAGCAATGTGGTCGTGCTTGAGAATGTTATTCGCGAAGACACCAAAGGAACTACCGAGGCGGTCAACGCAAAATATGAACTGATGGAGCGAGGCGGATACATTCCCACCGGCTACAAATTCGATCCGGTGATTCTGAATGCCAAGTTGCCGTTGGAATTCTTTGAAGCGAGAAACGCTGTACGTATCGCTCAATCCGAGGGAGCTGAGCAATATGCTCCCGATAGCTACAAGCACGCGGTCGAGTTGATGAACAACGCAGATAGCGATGCCACTAGCAAGCACATCGACAAAAAGCCGCTGATCGCAGTTTCCCGCGAAGCGGTGCAGACCGCCGAAGATGCACGCGCGATTGCCGTCAAGAAAATGGACGACGTCCGGCTGGCTAACGAACGCCAGGATTCAGCCGATGCGCAGGCAAGAACGCAACAGCAAGCAGATGACGCAACCAGGCAGAAGGAGCAAGCGGAGTCCGACGAGGCGAAAGCTCAAGCAGCCAAGGCCCAGGCAGAATCTGACGATGCAAATGCGCAGGCTGCGACCGCGAAGGCTCAATCCGATATGGCGGCTAACCAGGCTGCGTCGGCCACAGCGATCTCCGCCGCGCAGGCAGATGCGGAACAATCTCGATTGGCAGCGCAGCAGGCGAACTTGAACGTGCAACAGGCAGAAACCGATAAAGCCGCCATGCGGGCGAAATTATCCGAGCAACTGAATTCAATTCTTCAGACTCGCGATAGCGCGCGCGGGCTCATCGTCAGCATGTCCGACGTGTTGTTTGACACCGGCAAATTTTCACTGAAGCCGGGAGCACGCGAGAAACTGGCGAAGGTCGCCGGCATTCTGCTCGCCTACCCTGGTCTCAACATCGAAGTCGGCGGTTATACGGATAACGTCGGCGGCGAAGCCATGAACCAAACACTGTCCGAAAATCGCGCTGCTTCAGTTCGCGACTACCTGGTGCAAGAAGGCGTATCGACGAGCTCGGTAAGCGCGAAAGGCTACGGCAATTCTTCGCCTGTAAGTTCCAACGACAACTCTGCCGGACGGCAGCAAAACCGCAGAGTGGAACTTGTGGTGTCAGGCGACGCCATCGGCAGCCCAGTGAACCCGACTACAGGAAGCTTGCGGTAGAACAAGGCGGATGCGGGCGTTTTCGCCCGCGTCCTCAATTTACGGAGGCAACACTTTATGAAACTCGTTCGAGCAATCAGCACAGCAGTTCTTTCATTGGCCCTCGGAGCCGGTATTTCAGCATACGCACAGCAGGAACAACACGAGCAGGAAGAAAGCAAAGACAAGCCTGCGCAGGACAAAGACCAGAAAGCGCGACCAGAGAAAACCGCCAAGCCAGCGGAAAAGAACGTGCAGGAAAACAAGAACGCCAAACCTGAGGAGAAGAATGCCAAGCAGGAGCAGCAACGCACGCCAGGAGCTAAACCTGAAAATCAGGAGCAGCACGCCAGCAATGGCCGCATCCCCGACGACCGTTTCAAAGCGAACTTTGGACGGGAACACAGTTTTCGCGTCAGCGAAGGAGACTACCGTAATCACCGCTTCCAATATGGTGGCTATTGGTTTGGATTCGTCGATCCGTGGCCGAGCAACTGGCTCTACACCCAAAACGTCTATGTTGTCGACGTGGACGGCGCGTATTACCTCTGCAATCCGGCTTATCCGGGCGTGAACGTTGCAATCAGCGTCACGTTGTAGAGATGTCCCGACTTGCGGTCGGACGCAAGCTGCTTAACTATGATCTGCTTAACTATGATCGGCGCGGGTCCACTCTCTGAATCTGCGCCGTTTCTTTCGGCAAATCATCTCGAAAAGACCTTTGCGCGAGCCTTAAATTCAGGCATTTATTTTAAATGAGCCTTATTGCACAGACGTGCCAGTGCACTCATGAAATCCTTGCATTTGACTATCGCCCTCAATCCAAAGCTGATTCGCAGAAGCAAAAGGAGCAAAACATGCTTGGAACAGTATTGATCGTGATCCTGGTTTTGGCGCTGGTTGGCGCGCTGCCACGCTGGTCGCACAGCCGGGAGTGGGGTTATGCTCCGACCGGCGGCTTGAGTCTGGTCCTTTTTGTTGTTGTCATTCTGTTGATTCTTGGCCGGATTTGAGCCGTGGGCTACCCGGTAATTTCGGCCCTCGCCACAGCTCGGCGCTGGCGCCTTCTCTCCATGCGCGCAGCGGCCCTTGTGCTTGCTGTGCTCGCGTGCTGCGGTGCCTCGTTCTCCTACTCGGTTCTGACACACGAGGAAATTGTCGACCTGCTGTGGACCGATGAGATCCAGCCTTTGTTGCTCAAGCGATATCCGGGGCTGTCGGAAGACCAGCTCAAAGAGGCGCATGCCTACGCCTATGGTGGCGCCGTCATCCAGGATCTTGGCTACTACCCGTTCGGCAGTAAAGAATTCAGCAACCTCGTGCACTACGTTCGCAGTGGAGATTTTGTTCGTGAGTTGCTGCTCGAAAGCCAGGACGCTGACGAATACGCTTTCGCGCTGGGCGCGCTGTCGCACTATGCGGCGGATATTGCTGGTCATCCTGCGGTCAACCAATCTGTCGCTATCGAATATCCGAAGTTGCGAGCGAAGTTTGGAAAATCAGTGCGGTATGCCCAGGACAAAACCGCACATTTGAAAACGGAGTTCGGCTTCGACACCGTGCAGGTCGCGAAGAATCGTTATGCGTCGCAGCAGTACCACGATTTCATCGGATTCCAAGTCTCCAAGCCGCTGCTCGAGCGCGTGTTTCCGGTGGTCTACGGACTGGAGTTAAAAAACGTGCTTACCCACGAGGATCTGGCGGTGGGTTCGTACCGATTTGCCGTGAGCCGGCTGATTCCGCATATGACCCAGGTCGCTTTGCAAACGCATAAGAAGGACCTGATGCGCGAAACGCCGGACTTCGCGAAAAAGAAATTCCTGTATCGTCTTTCGCGTTCCGATTACGAAAAGCAGTGGGGAAAGGACTACGCGAAGCCGGGCTCGGGTACTCGGGTTATGTCAACGCTATTCCGATATATGCCGAGGCTTGGTCCCTTCAAAGGTCTAGCATTCAAGAATCCGACTCCACAAACCGAGGATCTGTATATCAAGAGTATCAATACGAGCGTCGATCATTACCGCGCTTTTCTCGAAGAAGTGCGCAGCGATTCACTGTCGCTTCCCAATTGTGATTTAGATAGCGGGAACGTAACCAAAGCGGCGGAGTACTCTCTGAGTGACGATACTTATGCAACGTTACTCAGCCAGTTGTCAGCGCGGAAGTTCGATCTGACGTCGCCGGAGCTGCGCGAAAACATCCTGCAGTTTTATTCCGACCTCTCGGCACCGATCGAAACGAAGAAGGACCGGGTTCACTGGCAAGACGTGCTGGCTGCGCTGGACCGCTTGAAGTCCGCAGCGCCATTGGCAACTGCCACGGCCGGGTCTGCGGAGTGATTCGCGTGCGGTTACGCCACTTCAAGAACGCGGCGGTGAATGTGATTCGCGACATGGAAAAGAATCACACCATGGCGTTCGCCGCGGGGTTGTCATACTACTTCGTGCTGGCCTTGTTTCCTTTCTTGATTTTTCTCTCCGCGGTTGTTGCCCATCTACCAGTTCCTGACTTCTTTGGCCAAGCGATGGGGCTGATTGCGCGGGTGGTCCCCGCCGCCAGCATGGGCCCGCTCAGGAATTTGATAAAGGACACGATTTTATCCCGCCACAGCCGCCTGCTTACCTTCGGCATCCTGTTCACCTTGTGGTCGGCATCGAGCGGATTTACGGCTCTGATCGACGCTCTCAACACAGCCTATGACGTTTCTGAGACCAGGCGCTATTGGAAGACGCGTGGTCTCGCCTTCGGCCTGACGTTCTCGGTTGGATGCCTGCTGGTCACTGCACTCGGACTGCTGGTCGTGGGGCCTAGCCTAAGTGCAGGGTTGACGAAAACCTTCGGAATGGAAACTCTCTGGCCGTATGTTCGATGGGCAGTCGCAATTGCGTGCACGGTTGTTGCGGTTGAACTCCTCTACTTCATCGCGCCGAACCTGAAGCAGAGGTTTGTGAACACGCTGCCGGGAGCATTAATCGCGGTCGGAGGTTGGATCGGATTGTCTTATCTTCTCGGAATCTACTTCCGCGATTTCTCCGCATACCGAAAGGGTTATGGCAACCTGGGAGTAGCACTCGCATTCAGCATCTGGCTCTACTGGACCGGCTTCGTAGTCTTGATCGGCGCCCAGTTCAACGCGGAGCTTCTGCTGAAAACTAGAGCGCCACTGGAACTGAAACAACGCGCGGAGTCTAACTTGGCCGCGTAATTGGAAGCGATTATGGCAGACAAAGAATGGACAGTGAAAGAACTGACTGACGCCCTGAAACAGTTCCCGCCGGACGCTAAGGTCTATTACGAGATGGGGCCTAACGGTCCAGGAACAATTGGGAAGGCACAGTATGTCCGAGCCTGGGGTGAGTCCGGCGAGCTGGGAGTGTTGCTGGACCGGTGACGCTAGAGATGGTTAATATCTGTGCGCCCGGACGACGAACCGTTTGGGCGCCGGGCCAACGAAATAAAAGGGGTAGCAAGTCACCAGCGTAAGTGTGGATTCAGTTGAGGGGGCCAACACGCTGATGTCATCGGGCCCGACGACCTTTACCCAATCCACCTCATAGTGGAATAGTCCACGTGCCGTCTGAAGCTGAACCTCGTCATTCGCGCGAATGTCTTTTAACTCACGGAAGAAAGTGTCGCGGTGCCCAGCAATGCCACTGTTTCCGGGCTCTCCGGGAAGTGGAGTGCCTTCGATGTGCCCTGCACCCAGCCGCAATATTCTCGAATTTGTCCCTTGTAGAACGGCCACAGACACCCCCAGTCTCGGAATATCCAAGCGTCCCAGAACATCACCTTTGTTGACTTCCGGTCGAGGCTGATCCACTGTTTGGACTTTCGCTGCTTCGAGCTGATCTTCGAGCGATCGTTTTGCCGATACCTGGTAGATCCTCGCGTCGAGCAAAGTGGACCCTACATAACCTAGCGCGAGGACACCGATCATGAAGAAGAGACGTTGACTCCAACGAAGAAACCTTTGGATCCGCGATGGCAAAATCCGTGGTTCAGATATGAGCTTCATGGTTGCATCGCCTTCGCAGCCGGAGATGGCTGACGTGCCGACCGTGCGAAGTAACCGGTTCGCGTGCGAACCAGCAAACGTCCAAGACCCGGCGCGCTGGCCTTCACCTGGATAGCGCGGTAGCTTCCATCCCGATTTCTATCGGTGGGCACGTACGCGATGGTGTACTGATTGCGGATATCGTGAGCGATCTGTTCGCACAACGGCGCGACTTCTTTCAGCGATTCCGGCAAGTACGCCTCGCCGCCCGTCTCCTTCGCAAGCCGCTTCAGGACGCCGGGGTTGCGATCCTCATCCTGTTCGTCAAAGATACCGATGGTATAGATGATTACTTCAGACTGCGCAGCCAGAGCCATAATTTCGCTTAACTTATGTTTGCTGGCGTTATCGCCTCCATCGCTGATGACGATCAGCACTTTCTTGTCGCGGCTGCCCTTTTTCACGTGTTCAAGAGCGGCAGCAATCGCGTCGTAGAGTGCTGTCTCACCATCGGGCGCAATTCGGGATAGGGCGAGTTCCAACTGAGGCACTTGGTCCGTAAATGGAGTGTTGTCTGGGAGACCAAACGAAACCTTTTCGTTGAAATCGACCACGAACATCTGGTCCTGCGGGTTGCTGGAACGGGCAAAGGCCAACGCGGCTGCGATGACATCTGCGCGCTTGGGCTTCATGCTTCCGCTGTTATCGACGACAAGACCAACCGTAACCGGGATGTCTTCGTGACTGAAGTGTTTGATCGGCTGCAGCACTCCGTTCTCGTAAACCTGAAAATCGTTCCTGTCGAGTCCGGAAACAAGGACCTTCTTGCGATCCTGAACGGTCGCGCGCAAGATCATCAAATCCACATTTACTTTAATGGTGTAGGGGCTTTCCGAAGGGGGCTCCGGCGCTGGGGTTGCTTGCGCCCGAGCAACGCAAGTTACAGTGATCAGCGCCAGCAGTATAACCAGACACTGCGCTCCTCTGAAGTGTTCGCAACGTGCACGATCAGCTGGCTTCGCACATGCTGTGGATGAGGGCATCTCTGTGATCCGTTTCGTCCTTTCACCATGGATCTGGCACTCCGCACCCAGCGACGAAGAAGCGGTACTCGCGTACCGCCTCTTTATCCAGTCCGGTATTTCGAGACTCTTCGAAGAGAGCCTCACTTGTTGATCTACGGTTTAGCTGGGGCTCAAACAGCTCGCTTCGAGAACATCGAAAGAGCAAAGCCTGCGCCCAGCGCCAAAAGCCCCATCAGTGCAATCAGGGGCACCAGGCTAGCCGTCTTCGGCAGGGGATCGCTGACTGGTGCCGGCGTAGCCATCGGTGGTGCTTCGACAACCTGGGCTAATTCGACAGGCTCTCCCGTGGGCGCAACAGCCTCCACCGGCGCGGTCTTCAAAGTCTCGATTGGCGCGGCGGCCAGCTCAACGGGAGTTGCGAGCACAGGCTGATTTACTTCCTTGGCCAGTTCGATGGCCCTCGGCTTCGCGTACACAAACTCCTCGCCCCATTCACGTCCGGGATAAAACCATGCTCTCAGAGCCTCGGGCTGTCCGGCGGGCCGTTCACGAAACGTGATTACCGTCTTATCGGTCGCGTGCAAACGGTAATTCGGGATTGCAAGAATGGTGGTGAAGACATGGGTTTTATCCTGGTTGAAGATCTGAACGATGTGGCGGTCGGATTGTGAATCAAAAATCTTGAAGACATATGTGCCGGCCGGCAAGATTTGAGCACCCACGCCTGGAACTTCGACGGGCCCACTGAAGGTGACCACAGTTTCCCGGTTCCAGTCATCGGCCGTCGCTGTGGGTACAACAACCGCACAGAGCGCGACCAGGCAGAATAAACTTGCTAACTTCTGAAAGATGTTCATGTTCTCTCCTGTAGTTTTTCTCCGACTACGCTCGCACGGAGTGGTTATTCTGGCAGAACTCTTTATGTTGTCGGCTCACAAGAGATCTTTACCCGGAAGATGGGCAATTTCTTTAACCGTCGAGATTGACTCGAACCCCAAGTATTAGGCATCGGCCTTTGGATTACTGATCAATATTGACCGCAATGTCGTAGCGTCCTAAATTCATTCGCATGAAGGCCGCGAAAGAGCACAAGGGAAGCGGTCGCCGCTTGTTTCGTAAGCCTATTGTGCTTCGTCGTGAAATATAGGAATCGCGCGCCAAAGAAAATCTAGTCGTGCAGAACTACATTGAGCAGCGAACTGTGGACTTTAAGACCGCCGTTGTAGTGAATAAATCCCAGTTTCCTGAAGCGGTTCATGAAGAAGCTAACTCGCGAGCGGGTGGTTCCGATCATCTCGGCCAAAGTTTCCTGGCTGATCCTGGGGACTTCGGTTTCAGGAACGCCTTCCTTGCCGAAACGAGCCAGCAACAGCAGAATCCGGGCGAGCCTCTTTTCACTGGAGTTGAAGAGCTGGTCAACTAAATCCTCTTCATATCGGATGTTCCGCGCCAGCAGATAGGCTACAAACGTATCCGAAAACGCGTGCTCGCGGTGAAGAGTTTCCAGCATCGCTTTCTTTTCCACCCGCAGAAGGTCGCAATCCGTCAGGGTAGCCGCCGAACCCATGCGTACGAGCTGACCAGCCAGCGCACCCTCGCCAAAAAAGTTTCTCTCGTTAACGATGCCAATGGTTGCTTCCTTCCCACCTGCGGATACTACGGTGAGCCTCACTTTGCCTTTCTGAACATAAAAAACGGCGTCCGCCCGATCGCCTTGTGTGAAGATCGTTTGCTTTTTCGGGACCACTACAATCTTTCTGCCTTCGCCAATGGTCGCGAGGAAAGTGTTGGGATCGAACTCGCGAACGTTCTTAGGCACTGCGATTCGGACCATGCTTGCGTTATCTCTCCTTAGTCCCACGGGCCTTGCGTAGCGTTGGCTACTTTCTCGGAGCATTTCGTGCACCCACAGCTGATACCACAGTAACGCTGTTACCTTCGTACGGGTGAATTCTTAGCAGGTCTTAGCGTGAGGCACTCAAGCATCTCATTGACAACATTATGGTTAGCAATGTGGGGGGGGGCGCTTGCGCTGCGATCGTCAGGTCTGGTATAGATTTTTAGTTGCAGGACAGGATTCTTTGCGATACGATTCCAAGCTTACGATATGATTTCGATCCTACGAATACGCAACAGAAGCCGGGAGCCCCTATGGCACGCAACGGAAATGAAAATGGCACTCACTACCCAGCAATGAACCAGTCTGATGTCCCGCAAGGTCGCAAAGGGAAACACCGCAAAGCGGTGGGCGATATTCTTGCCGACCTTTCAAAGCTGAACGCCCGGCAGGCCATCAAGATCCCATTGAGCAGTCTTAACGGCGAGAAAATGCAGAATCTTCGGTCTGCTCTGAACCGGGTGACGCGAGAGAAAAACATCCCCGTGGGAACCTCAAGCGACGAGAAATTCCTCTACGTCTGGCGCACCGATCCTTCCAAGAATGCGGGAACAGCTGGTTAGCCGCCCAGCTTGCGAGTAGCGGGAACCATCTCCCAGTTGCTTTACTACCGGTTGATGTGCTCTTCAAATTTGCCGTTTTCACTCGCACCTAGCCATCAGTCAGCGGAGGCCGCCGAATCAAACTGTCTACAATCTCTGAGCTGAATAGTTCGTGACCTTGTAGGTTTCGGTAGAGGCACTGTGGCCCGGATGCTCGTTCCGCGACCATCCGATTCTATTTCAAGCGTTCCATTGAGTTCATTCAGTCGCTCGCGCATTCCAGCCATGCCGACGCCCGTTTCCGCATTTCCCTTACGAAGCTGGAGCAACCGTTCGGCCGGTATGCCGCTCCCGGAATCCCTTACTTCAAGGATTACAGTTTCGGGGCAGCGCTGAAAACGGACGCTAACCTGCGAAGCTCCGGAGTGGCGATGCACGTTGGTCAAGGCTTCCTGCAGCACGCGGAAAAGAGCAACCTCCATCCTTATTGGTAATCGCTCGCGCTCGGTCGCGAGATCCAAGGTAACCTCGATCCCGCTCCGCTTGGCGAAGCCCTCGACATACCACTCTGCGGCGCAACGAAAGCCAACCTCGTCCAACAGCGGTGGATGCAGCAGGTATGATGTGGTCCGAATTTCATCAATTGCCTGATCGGCGAACGCTGCAACTTGGGAGACCAAGTCGGAGGTGGACGAATCTTGGCTGCACTTTTCCTGAAGGAGCGAAATGCTTATTTTCAATGCCGCCAGCGTTTGGCCGGTACCGTCGTGCAAGTCGCGAGCCAACTTGCGTCTTTCTTCATCCTGCACCTTGAGAAACCGCTGGGAGAGAAGCTGAAGTTCGGCCGTGCGTTCCAGGATTATCGATTCAAGTTGGGCGTGCGACAACGCCAGTTCTTTGGACTGCTTCAAAAGTCTCCACATAAATCCTCCACAGAGCGGTGGGAGAAACAAGAAATTCTTTCGTTCTGTTTGGATTATGTCAGTGACCGTTTTGGGAATCTGTTCAAAATTGCACAAGTGCATGAGTCAGAACAATTCAAGCGGAGTCGCGCACTGTGCCTTTGGAGTGTATTTCCGAAGTTCGTGCTAAATAGTTTTCGTCAATCTTCAATCGGCCATCGGGAAATTGACTTCGGATCGCGTCTTTCTGATCTCTTCTAACTGCTGCTTGATGAAGAGGTCAGCATCGGGGGTGTCAATTTCTTCGGCGGCACGATGTGGACGGATTTCAACGGTGGTGATTTGCACGCCATGGAGACCGCCCGCTCTCAAATGAATGATTACCGCCTCATCTATAACTCCGACGAAACACCTTTCACGGCAGCAGATTCGATTGCGCTACACAAAAACTTCGTGTCGAAATTGCTGAACTGGTTTGGCAAGAATCTAAGTGGTCCGCGCATCACCAACTCCGCGATTCTCAACTGCTGAAGAGCTCTACCGCGACGGATTCGAGTCAACACGGCAAGCGGGAATATGCTTCTGACCAACGAATGACTGTTTGAGGAGGAAACGAATGCAACTCGGAATGATAGGTCTGGGACGAATGGGTTCGAACATGGTGCAACGGCTGATGAAAGCCGGTCACGAGTGCGTAGTGTCTGACACGCATCCGCAAGCCGTGAAAGATGTGGTGGCGAAAGGCGCCAAGTCATCTGACAGCATCGCGGATTTTGCGAAAAAACTCAGCAAACCGCGTGCTGTGTGGATGATGGTTCCGGCGGCGGTCGTCGATTCGGTATTGACCTCACTTATACCTGTCCTAGAACTGGGCGACATCGTAATCGACGGTGGCAATTCCTATTATCAGGACGACATCCGGCGCGCAGGTGAATTGAAGAGCAAAGGAATTCACTACGTGGATTGCGGAACCAGCGGGGGCGTGTGGGGATCGGAGCGGGGATACTGTCTAATGATCGGCGGGGAGGAAGCGATTGTGAGTCATCTCGATCCGATCTTCAAGTCGTTGGCTCCAGGTGTGGGGTCTGCGGCCCGGACGCCAGGGCGGACCGGCGAGCCTTCGACATCGGGAAACGGCTACTTGCGCTGCGGCCCGAACGGCGCGGGTCACTTCGTCAAAATGGTCCACAACGGCATCGAGTACGGGATGATGGCTGCCTTTGCCGAGGGATTGAACATCATCAAGAACGCGAACGTCGGCAAGATCAAGCGGGATGAGGACGCCGAGACAACCCCGCTGCACCATCCCGAGCTCTATCAATACGACATGGAAATGCCGGAGGTTGCGGAGGTCTGGCGGCGCGGCAGTGTTATCGGTTCCTGGCTGCTTGATCTGACGGCCGCGGCTTTGCGGGAAAATCCCGATCTCTCGAATTTTGCGGGCCGCGTGTCGGATTCCGGAGAGGGACGGTGGACGGTGCAGGCAGCCGTGGATGAGGGCACTCCGGCGCCGGTGATCAGCGCTGCGCTTAGTTCCCGTTTTGCGTCACGCGGCAACGAAGAATATGCTGCCAAACTGCTTTCGGCAATGCGCTACGAATTCGGCGGGCACAAGGAGAAAGCTGCCGATAAGCAGCAGGCGGCCTGATGGCGGATTTCCAGTCTGACGCCTTTGTGTTTTTCGGCGCCACCGGCGATCTCGCGCACAAACAGATCTTTCCGTCGCTGCAGGGATTGATTCGCGACGAAGGTTTCAATCTGCCAATCGTCGGCGTGGCTAAAGCAGGCTGGAATCTTGATCAACTTAAAGCTCGCGCCAAGGACAGCCTCGAAAAACACGGCGGCTTTGACCAGGACGCGTTCAACAAGCTGACCGGCCTTTTGCGCTACGTGGACGGCGACTATAACGATCCGAACACTTTCTCTCAACTGCGTAAAGAGTTGGGCTCGGCGAAACAACCGCTGCATTACTTTGCGATTCCACCCAGCTTGTTCGGCACGGTTGCCGAGGGCTTGGCCAAGTCGGGCTGCGCGGAGAATGCGCGCGTCGTGGTGGAGAAGCCCTTCGGGCGTGACTTGGCATCGGCTCAAGAACTCAACCGAATTCTGCACCGCTATTTCCCCGAAGAACGAATCTTCCGTATCGATCATTTTCTGGGCAAGGAACCGGTACAGAACATTCTCTATACCCGCTTCGCGAATCCAATGTTTGAACCGATCTGGAATCGCAACTACGTGCGCACCATTCAGATCACCATGGCGGAGAAGTTCGGAGTCGAGGATCGCGGCAAGTTCTACGACGAAGCCGGCACCGTGCGGGATGTGGTTCAAAATCACCTGCTGCAAGTCTTGGCCATCCTGGCCATGGACCCGCCGACCGGGGAGACTCACGATGCGTGGCGCGACCAGAAGGCCGCGCTGCTCAAGGCAGTACGGCCGATTGCTCCGGCGGACATCGTGCGCGGTCAGTACAACGGTTATCGGTCCGTGCCGGGTGTAGATGCGGCTTCAACGGTTGAGACTTTCATCGCGCTCAAGCTGTTCATTGAAACGTGGCGATGGGCCGGGGTGCCCATTTATATCCGCGCAGGAAAAATGCTGCCGGTTACCGCGACCGAGGTGTTCGTTGAATTCAAACGCCCGCCGATGGAAACCTTTGGCGAGACCGTGCCCGGCGCGTCCGCACATTTGCGCATGCGTATCAGTCCAGACATCGCCATCGGAATGGGCGTGCGGGTAAAGACGCCGGGCGAGCAGATGACCGGCACCGACGTGGAGCTCAGACTGACCGAGCAGGCCGCGGACGACAGGCCCCCCTATGAACGACTGCTGGGCGACGCGATGCGCGGACTGACTGAGCTCTTTACCCGCCAAGACGTGGTGGAAGCGCAATGGCGTGCGGTCGATCCGATCCTGGGCGACGTTACACCGGTGCATGCCTATGAGCCGGGGACGTGGGGGCCCAGCGAGGCTCTGCAACTCATCGGCAGCGGCGGACCGTGGATTAATCCCACGGTGCAAGAAGAGAAATGAGAAGACAAGAAAATGATCTGCAATGCTTCGATGCTTTGGCATGGCGCCTTGTGGGGCGACTTCTAGGCGAAGGCTAAATTTCGACCGCGCATAAATTGGCTCGAAGCTGACTTCGTCTCCAGATAGCCGTGGCTGAGCAAAACTGCTCAGCTTCCGCAGTGGCTCCGCTAGATACTGTATGCGTCCTAAGTTTCCGAATTGAAGGCCTCGCGAGAGTCTTTTCTTCACAAACCAGGTCCAACGATCTCCCCAGACTCCCTTTTGACCGAGACTCGCGACCGCAAGAACAGGAGAGTATTCATCGTGGAACCAAGTTTAACGAAGCCGGTGTCCAACCCTGATTCCAAGGACGACCTGAAATCTCTACCCATGCCGGAAGTGGAAAAACGATTGGGATCCTCGCCGAAAGGCTTGAGCCAGGCCGAGGCGCAGAAACGGCTGGCGCAATATGGTCCGAATGAAATTAAGGAAAAGAAAGACAATCTATTCCTGAAGTTCCTGAGCTATTTCTGGGGCCCCATTCCATGGATGATCGAAGGGGCAGTAATTCTGTCGGGGGTGGTTAAGCACTGGCTGGATTTCTTCATCATTCTATTTCTGCTTTTTTCCAACGCGGTGGTTGCATTTTGGGAAGAACATCAGGCGGGCAACGAAATTGCCGCGTTGCGAGCGAAGCTGGCGACTGAGGCCCGAGCCCTGCGCGATGGAAAATGGGCGACTCCGAAAGTAGCGGACCTGGTGCCGGGCGATGTCATCCGGTTGCGATTGGGGGACATCGTGCCCGCAGACGCGCGTTTGTTGACCGGCGACCCGGTGCAAGTCGACCAGTCTGCGTTGACCGGAGAATCGTTGCCCGCGACGCGCAAACCCGGCGAGGCAGTGTTTTCAGGCTCGATTATCAAGCGCGGCGAAACCGACGCGATGGTCTACGCCACCGGTACCAACACTTATTTCGGCAAGACTGCGGAATTGGTGCAGGATGCTCATACCGTGAGCCATTTCCAGCGCGCGGTGCTCAAGATTGGCAATTACCTGATCGTTCTTGCAGTGGCTCTGGTAGCGGTGATTGTTACCACTGCGCTGTTCCGCCATGACCCGATCTTGAGCACGCTGGAATTCGCGTTAGTGCTGCTTGTGGCCGCAATACCGGTAGCCATGCCCACGGTGCTGTCCGTCACCATGGCGGTCGGCGCGCGTCTGCTGGCAAAAAAGCAGGCGATTGTGACTAAGTTGTCGGCGATCGAGGAACTCGCGGGCGTGGATGTGCTGTGCTCGGATAAGACCGGCACTTTGACCCAGAACAAGCTGACGCTGGGCGATCCATTCTGTGTCAATGGTATTACTGCCGATCAAATCATCCTCGACGCCGCTCTCGCTTCGCGCGCGGAGGACAAGGACACTATCGATCTGGCCGTGATAGGCGGCGTGAAGGACGATAAAGAACTGAAGAGCTATCAGGTCCTTCATTTCCAGCCGTTCGATCCGGTCCACAAGCGCACGGAAGCTACCGTAAAAGGCTCCGACGGAAGACAGTTCAAGGTAGCGAAGGGAGCACCGCAGGTCATTCTGCAAATGGCCACCAACGTCGCGGAGGTAAAACCCGCGGTTGAGAAAGCCGTCAATGAATTTGCCGCGCGCGGCTTCCGCTCGTTAGGTGTAGCCCGCGCAGATCAGGACGACAAGTGGCAGTTCGTGGGGGTCTTGCCCATGTCCGATCCGCCGCGCGAACAGGCCAAAGCGACCATCGCGAACGCGATGAAGATGGGCGTGAAAGTCAAAATGGTCACCGGCGACCAGTTGGCCATAGCGAAGGAAATGTCTCATGAACTGGGCATGGGCACGAACATCCTGGACGCCACGGTATTGCGGGATAAACAAAAGAAGGCGGAGACCGCGGAGTCCATCGAAAAAGCGGACGGATTCGCGCAGGTGTTCCCCGAAGACAAATACAACATTGTCGACGTCCTGCAGAAGCACGGCCATATTGTCGGTATGACTGGGGACGGAGTGAACGACGCTCCCGCGCTCAAGCAAGCGAACTGCGGCATCGCAGTTTCCGGCGCAACCGACGCAGCTCGTGCGGCAGCGTCCATCGTGCTGCTGGCGCCCGGCCTCCACGTGATCATCGATACGATCAAGGAGAGCCGCCGCATCTTCCAGCGGATGAACAGCTATGCAATCTACCGCATCGCCGAAACCCTGCGCGTGCTGTTTTTCATGACGCTGGCGATTCTCGTATTTAACTTCTACCCCATGACCGCGGTGATGATCGTGATGATCGCCGTACTCAACGACGGGGCCATTCTCTCCATCGCGTATGACAAGGTGCATTACAGCGACAGGCCCGAGAAATGGAATATGCGCCTGGTGCTGGGGATCTCGACCGTTCTGGGCGTTATCGGAGTCGTGGCCGCGTTCGGCCTCTTCTGTCTTGCTGAGCGTGTATTTCATCTCGACCGCGCGCACGCCCAAACGCTGATGTACCTGAAGCTGTCAATCGCTGGACATCTGACGATTTTCTTAACGCGCACGCGGGGCCCCTTCTGGTCGATACGCCCGGCTCGGATTCTCTGGATCGCAGTACTGGGCACGCAAATTGTGGCGACGCTAATCGCTGTCTACGGCGTGTTTATGACGCCGCTTGGCTGGCGTTGGGCTGGGTTCGTTTGGGTCTACGCTCTGGCGTGGTTCTTGCTCAATGACCGCGTGAAACTGCTCGCCTATCGGATTTTTGATCCGGTGAAAGCATCATTGTTGGCCAGGGTCCCGGTCGATCTCACACCGCAGATTGCGACACGGGCCTATGAACTTTATCAGCAGCGAGGCCGGGGCGACGGCAAAGCAAATCAAGACTGGCTTGAGGCGGAGCGAGAGACCCGGAAGGATCAACTGGCAAAGAAAGATGTTGCCTAACGGCCATTCCTTAACCGTCGTTCCGAGCACTCGAACTCGCTATGCGTACCTCATGCAGTTGGTGCCACTGAAGGAAGAAGATGAAAATTCATTCCAAAGACTTCCGTGTACCGCATCACAAGAAGACCGATATCAGACGCTTGCCGACGCTCGTGACGCCATTTTGCGAGTCAAAGAAGAAATATAAAGAGCTTCTGGAAGAACATATTTCTGAGTTGATTTCCCTGCAACAGCTTCACTATGCGTCCAACCGCTATGCATTACTGCTGATCTTTCAGGGGATGGACTCAGCCGGCAAGGATGGCGCGATCCGGCACGTCATGTCGGGAATCAATCCCGAAGGCTGCGAAGTTTTCAGTTTCAAACAACCAAGCGCCGAAGAACTGGAACACGATTTTCTTTGGCGCACGACGTGCCGCCTTCCGGAACGCGGACGGATCGGCATTTTCAATCGTTCCTACTATGAGGAAGTCCTGATCGTTCGCGTGCATCCCGAGATTCTCCGCACCCAGCGGCTTCCAGAAGAGTTGCTCGACGAGAAAAACATCTGGAAGGAGCGGTATCGGTCGATCGTTGATCTGGAGCGCCATCTCTATCGCAACGGAACGCGGATCGTCAAAATATTTTTAAACCTTTCGTACGAAGAACAGCGTAAGCGATTTCTCGCGCGCATTGACGTGCCCGACAAAAACTGGAAGGTCAGCTCCTCGGACAATCACGAGAGGAAATATTGGAAGCATTATATGGAAGCCTATGAGGATTGCTTGAACGCGACCAGCACACGTCATGCGCCATGGTACGCCGTCCCCGCCGATGACAAAGACAACGCCCGACTGATTGTGTCCCGTATTGTCCTCGACACCCTCCAGGATCTCAAGATGGCATATCCGAAGACCACGGAGAAGCGTCGGCTGGAATTGCACGTGATCGGCAAGGAACTGACCCAAGAAAAATCACGTTAACCTGTGGTTTCTTATTTGGCAGGTGCTTCAAAGGTTGTGTCCGGAAGCGCTACGCGGGCACAGCAGTGCACACAAGGCAGGACATGGAATCGACGAGACAGAATCGGCCAGACGCACCGCAGCAACAACCCGTAATCCAAAGGCAATCGGCGCCCGATTTTTTCGATGCCTCCTTTGAGTGGCGTCGCGTGTTCGCCGAGACCTGGGGCACGTTTCTGCTGGTGCTGGTCGCTGCTGGTGGTGGCGTGGTAAGCGCAATGAGCGGTGGCAGGATCACCTTGGGGATGATAGTGGTCGCGCCGGGACTCATGGTAATGGCGATCATCTATTTTATGGGTGCTGTGAGCGGAGCACATTTGAATCCGGCAGTCACGCTTGCATTCGCGGTGCGGCGCGACTTTCCGTGGCGAAGAGTTCCAGGTTACGTCATCGGGCAGGTGATCGGAGGCCTTTGCGCGGCTGCTTTCCTTTGAGCCATGTTCGGGACGGTTGGCGCGCTCGGCGCGACGCTGCCGGGTCGTGGTGTGACCAGCGGGAAGGCGCTGGCAATGGAAGTGGTGCTCACGGCCGGGCTGGTGAACACTATCCTGGGCACGGCATACGGTGCGCGGAACGTTGGCACGAACGGCGCAATCGCCGTAGGCGGGTACATTGCCCTGGCAGGGCTTTGGGCCGCGCCGATTACCGGCTCCTCGATGAACCCGGTGCGTTCGCTGGCGCCGGATGTAGTCCTCGGCGACTTTGGCACGACTTGGATCTATCTCGTGGGGCCACTAATCGGGGCCCTGATCGCAGTTGGGTTCGAGTGGATTCTCAAGGGGAAGTCCTCAGAGGCCGGTAGGATCGCCGCGCAGGGGACGCTTGGCGGCGAGGACCCGAGCGCGCCGGCGGAGAAATAGAGAGGAATAATCATGCCTACTAAGGAACAAACGATAGATGTTGACGAGGCTTTCAGCTCGAAATTGTGGCCAAAGAATTTAGATCGGACTCCTGAAACATCTAAGTTTATCTTCGAGGCGGCTTTGTCTACTGCTGTGGCCGCCAACGGTAAACGGCCAACCAAGGCGCCGCAGCCCGACGGCCCGCTGACTCCCGAAATGCTCGGGAAGATGGACCGTTACTGGCGAGCCGCGAATTATCTCTGCATCGGCCAGATCTATCTCTTCGAGAATCCCCTGTTGCGAGAGCCTCTTAAGGCAGAGCAGATCAAACCGAGGCTGCTCGGCCACTGGGGAACGTCACCGGGACAAAACCTCATTTTACATTCATCTGAACCGCCTCATCAAAAAGCACGATGCCAACATCATTTATATTGCCGGTCCGGGACATGGCGATCCATCGCTCAATGCCAACTCTTATCTAGAAGGCACTTATACCGAAGTCCATCCGGAGATTACGCCAGATGAGAACGGTCTACGACTTCTTTTCCGAAAGTTCTCGACTCCGGGCGGGGTGCCCAGTCATTGCGGACCACACGTCCCGAATTCCATGCACGAGGGCGGAGAGCTCGGCTATTCGATGGTTCACGCCTTCGGAGCCGCTTTCGACAATCCCGACCTGATCGTTGCCTGCGTCATCGGCGACGGAGAATCTGAGACTTGTCCGCTTGAAGGAAGCTGGAAGTCCGTCAACTTTCTAAATCCAGTGCGGGACGGGGCTGTCCTTCCGATTCTGCACCTCAACGGCTACAAGATTTCCGGACCGACTGTTCAAGGACGGACGAGCGACGAAGACTTAAAAGCTCTGTACATAGGACGCGGCTACAAGCCCTGTTTCGTAGAAGGCGACGATCCTGAAGTCGTGCACCAACTCCTGGCTAAAACGCTGGACGATTGCTATGCCGAGATTCGAATCATCCAGCAGGGGGCGCGTCAGAGCGGGCTCAAGAAGCAGCCAATATGGCCCATGATCGTCCTGCGCACGCCCAAAGGGTGGACCTGTCCGAAAGAAGTGGATGGAATCCCGATTGAAGGCACCTTCCGTGCCCATCAGGTCCCTCTCGCCACGGTCCGCGAAAACCCGGAGCATCTCAAGATCCTTGAGGACTGGATGAGAAGCTACAAACCGGAGGAGCTCTTCGATCAAAAGGGGAGATTCATCGCCGAGCTGGCAGAACTTGCGCCGGTTGGCGATCGTCGCATGGGAGGGAATCCTCACGTGAACGGCGGGCGACTGCTGACCGACCTCGATATACCAGACTTTACAAGTTATGCACTGGAGATCCCAGGACCGGGTCAAGTGGTCGCGGAAGCTCCACGCAAGCTCGGAGATTTTTTCAGAGACATCCTCAAGCTCAATCCGACGAACTTTCGCATGTTCTGTCCCGATGAGACTAACTCCAATCGCCTAAACTCCGTTCTCGAAGCTACCAAGCGCTGCTTTATGGCGGAGACCGTTTCGATCGATGACGAACTGAGTCCGGATGGCCGGGTCATGGAAGTATTGAGCGAACATTGTTGTCAGGGATGGCTCGAAGGGTACTTGTTGACCGGACGGCATGGCATGTGGTCTTCCTATGAAGCCTTCGCCCAAGTCGTGGATTCGATGCTGACCCAACACGCCAAGTGGCTGGAGCAATGCCGCGATTTTCCATGGCGCAGACCGCTCGCATCCCTAAATGTTCTTCTGACAAGTCATGCCTGGCGAAACGATCACAACGGTTTCAGCCATCAAGCGACGGGATTTGTAGACAATGCCTTGGCGCGCAGAAGCGAAACCATCCGGGTCTACTATCCGCCGGACAGCAATTGCCTCCTGAGCGTCTTCGACCATTGTTTGCGGAGCCGCAACTACGTCAACATCGTTACTTGCGGAAAGCAGCCGCAGCTTCAGTGGCTGAACATGGACGAAGCTCTCGAACATTGCTCACGAGGAGCATCGATTTGGAAGTTTGCGACCAACGACGGGTGGACAGCCGGACGTTGTATTGGCCTGTGCAGGCGACGTACCAACCATCGAAATCTGCGCGGCCTCATGGCTTCTGCAGAAATATGTTCCCGGGATCAAGGTACGCGTTGTCAATGTGGTGGACTTGAGCATTTTGATGAGCCCGGATGATCATCCGCATGGCATGGATAACATGTCCTTCGACGCTCTATTCACCAAAGACGCACCGGTCATCTTCGCTTTCCACAACAATCGCTGGCTCATTCATACCATGGTTCATGGACGCTCCAATGAAATCCGCTTCCATGTGCGCGGCTATATGGATCAGGGCACGACTACTACGCCGTTCGACATGGTAGTGCTGAACAAGTTGAGCCGTTTTCATCTTGCTATCGATGCACTGAAGTATGTCTCGCGCCTGCGCTCAGAAGTTTCGGACGTAGTCGACATGTTCAACCGGAAACTGTACGAACACCACGACTACATTCGACAACACCTGGAAGACATGCCGGAGATCAGAAACTGGCAATGGGCAGCTGATTTCAATGAGCCGAGCGCACCCGCACCACTGGCCAAGGGACATCCCCGCGCAGGTTTGTTCAGCGATAGCTAAATGGAGCAACCGAAGATGATGAGAAAACGAGAAGGTGAAGGAGCGATCGCTGATGGAATCGGAACCAGGCAAAACGCCAGAAGGTCAGCCGAAACGCGGATTCTGGGGCGTGATCCAGTGGATCTTTCTGTGGGGCACCATTTTTGGCCTGACCGGAGTGGCTCTGGTGGCGACGACAAACAAGGCGGTGATCTGGTCGAGTTCGGACGCGTTTTGCGGGACCTTCTGCCACACGATGACATGGTCTTCAGCGGCGTATCATCAAGGCCCGCACTTCATCAATGCCTCCGGCGTGCGCGCAAGCTGCGGGCAATGCCACATCCCCTACGACTCCAGCCATGCGACGGCGACGGAGTACGTGAAGCTGCTGCTGTATAAGGCTGACCGCGGCGCGAAGGATTTCTGGAATGAGTTGCGCAAGACCATTGCGACGAAGGAAGAATGGGAAAAGCAGCGACCGCAGTTGCGAACGCAGTTCGAAAACTATACACGGGCGCACAATTACATCACCCTGAAAGCGGCGGGCGGAAAACTTTATCAGGCGCAGTGCGCGAGCTGCCACGGTGCGAAACTGGAAGGGGGCGCTGGGCCTTCTCTGAAGGGCGCGACGTGGCACCTGATCTATGGAGGCGCGAAACTATTGACTATATGGGGAGAAATCACCGGCCCGATGGCCCAGTATGCGGGGACGACCTACACAACCCAGCAGTCGTTGGACATTGTGTCGTACCTGCTGCAACAAAATGGGCTGCCCTCTGGGAACCAGCCGCTTGCTGGGGCACGACAATCCGATTCAAGGAGATGGACTCGTGGTTCTATCTCAACCTCGACAAGACCCACAAGCTCAATCACCCGGTCGAAGGACATCCTGTCTCTGGCCCAAACGTTGCCCCTAGGGAAGGATGCTCCGCCGATCAGAGCACCGCCTAAAGGTGCATGAAGAGAGCCTGTGAATTATAGCTTATGACTTCATTGTATCCGACGAGCGGCGAGTGCCGATTGATTTCTGTGCGGGACAGAGTCGCTTGAAAAGGATGAGCGGGTGGGGATTACGCGTGTGTTACGGTCGAACAGCGAGCACCTGCTTTGGGCTGAGTTCTTTTGTCACACAAACCTCGACGTACAAAAGCTGGCACAACTAGAACAGTGCCCCTTTGGAGCGTCTACGCCCTCCTGATAACTGACATCGGCCGATTTTGCAGAAAGGTGCTGATGAGTGCGCTGTTTATTTGCAAGCCACCGTTGTAGCTGACGAAGCCTTTCTTCTTGAACGCATTCATAAATTTGCTTACCCTTGCGCGGGTTGTACCAACCATTTCTGCAAGGGTTGCTTGGCTCACCTTCAGGGGGTTCTCTGGCTTTGATTCCTTGGTTATTTCCCCAAACAACAACAAAACCCGTGCCAGTCGCTTTTCGCTGAAATTGAAGAATTGATCTGCCAGGTCTTCCTCGACTCGAATAACTCGGGAAAGCAGATACGCATTAAGCAACGCTGCAAACTTGGGGTCGCGCTTGAGCATGCGAAGCGTGCTCTCCTTCTGCAAGCGAGTGATATTGGAAGGCCCGATTGATCGTGCCGTGTACATCCGCAGAGATTGCCCGGCCAGACAGCCTTCACCAAAAAAACTACCCCGCGGCAGGATGGCGATTATCGCTCTTTTGCGACGCGTAGCGGCCATCGTGAGCTTAACCGTACCGCTCTGGATATAGAAAACTGCATCGGCTTTGTCCCCTTGCGAAAAAATGATCTCGTTGTCTCGGAAGCCCCGCACAGTCATCGCAGAACGGAATTTTTTGCGGAAAACTGTGGAACTGAAACCGAGAGTTTGTTCAATCGCCATCTGTCTCCTCGGTACAATCAATTCAATTGGGAGTATCGTCCTGCGTATAGAAAAATAAATCATATGGCTCGGGAATATGCAGTGCATGGTCAATAAAGCTCATACACAATTGCACACAGTATCTACGTGGTAATCTCGGGTAAACTCCTCTGACCTGAGGCTCCATGGCAGGATTTGCGCAAGGCTCGGTTTGCGAAATCAGGCGATTCGCTCATTGAGGGATTTTGAGCGTAATCGGGATGTTTCACCACCGGAGCAAGCTATTGTGCCCCGCCTGTCGGCAGGCAAAACCCATCACGCGAAGCTCGGAAAGCGCGTGAATGGCCGTTATTCCTATGGCGAACATCCACTGCGGGAGTATGACTCAGAGCGGATGGTTGTGGAAAGAATCCGCAAGATGCATTCCGAAGGCGTCAGTCTGTACGCCGTTGCGGAGCAATTGAACGCTGAAGTAATCACTACTCGTTACGGTCACAAGTTCTGGCGGAGCGGGATTAGGAACATTCTGCGCCGCGTCCGCTGCTAATTACACTGCGTTCGTCTCATACTCAAAGGCAGGTCGCGTTAGCTCCTGGCTATGGATTGCTGGTTTGATGTTTCAATGGGGTATGGTCGCGAAGCTGCAGCCCGATAAGCTGGTGACTCACCGCTTCGCGATGAACGATATCATGAAGGCCTATGACACGTTTGGCAACGCAGCAAAAGGAGGCGCGCTCAAGGTGCTTCTCACGAATGGCGCGCCTCATTGATGAGTTCGATCATGTAGCATTTCACGGGGCCACGTGGATTTCTCTACTCACTCTGAGCAATAGGGAACAGTTTTCCTGTTGGTGCGCCTGTCATAGTTCCAGTTAGGACCTCCTTAATGGTCCGAAGAATGACGGCAAGTTGCCGAGGAGAGTGAAATGTCTACGGAAAACTCGGTGGTCGCAATTTATCACACTCATACGGATGCGGATCGAGCGGTGAAGGAGCTTCAGCGTGGCGGAGTCGACATGCACAAGCTATCGATCGCCGGCAAGGGCTACCACACAGATGAGCAGGTAGTGGGCTACTACAATGCCGGTGACCGCATGAAGTATTGGGGCAAAGTCGGTGCATTCTGGGGGGGCTTTTGGGGTCTTTTGTTCGGATCTGCTCTCTTCATGATTCCGGGTCTGGGCCCTGTCTTAGTGGCCGGACCGTTGGTGGCATGGATCGTGGCAGGGTTGGAAGGTGCGGTGGAGGTTGGAGCTTTGGGCGCTCTCGGAGCAGGTCTCTACAGTATCGGGATTCCCAAGAACAGCATTGTGAAATACGAAACAGCACTCAAAACAGATCAGTTCGTACTGATCGCACACGGCACCGCGGCTGAAGTGGCCAAAGCGAAGGACATCATCGAGAGCACGCATCCGGCCTACTGCACACTGCACACACCGGAAGCGGTAGCAGCGTAGGTGTTCGCAACGGGATGGCTGGATCCAGCATGTCAGTGTTACCAAAGGAACCAGTATGCCTGCGAACAATGTTCGCAAACAGGATGACCTTGGATCAAATTCTGCCGGGCAGTTCGGCGACATCCAGCAAATATCGGGTGTCGCCGGTGCCAATTCTGAGAGTGTGGAGGAATTAGCAGAGGAAGGAAACGCGTTCGAAGCTGATGCCATCGACGGTGTGGAAAACGCCAAGGATCCGGACGTGTCTGAGGTAACTACGCGTGAAGTGCCGGAGGGCGACGTTCCTCAAGAGTACTTGAACGACAACGAGCGGATCGCGTAAAACGCGAATCGCGCCCAGCCTAGTACAAGGAGAACTGCATGTCAAAGACCTGGGAGCATTACCAAGAGGCTGCTCGACATCACGAGCGGGCGGCCTATCATTACAAAGAGGCAACGAAATACGACGCGGCCGAGGAGCACGAAAAGGCTGCGCACCAAGCATACCTGGCTCACGGACACAGTCAACACGCAATTTATCACGACGCTGAGGCTGCGAAACTGCATGCCGAGCGTTGCGACAGTCTGTCGACCCCAGCTTCCGATGGAAAGAAAAAGAGCGCCGCTTAAGCAGCTCGACCGCTGTGTCGAAACGAGTGAGGAGGAAATCATGCCATCGAGCCCGCACAATCGAGTCGCAGAGCTCCATAACCTCGCGGCCCACGCCCATGCCGCCGCGGCCACCGCGCACGGAAAAGGAGATCATCTGACCGCTCATGAACTCAGCAAACAGGCGCTCGAACGCTCCATGAACGCCCACAGGCTCAGCGAAGAGCTCGTCGCGAAGGGCGCAAAGTCGCGCGAAGCCAAAAGCGCGTAGTCTCGAGACTGCGGCTCTTCGTGATGGGAGGCCGTTCCAGACAACTTCGAAGCCAAAGGGGTCGTTGAAAAGTTTGGCTGTTATTTGACTACGGGTCGAACCAAGAGATTCTATTGAGACTGCAACGCTAAGGTGTTGGGAGAGCGACATGAATGCTGTTGGCTTGGTCATACTTGGTCTGGCATTTCTAGTTAGCCTCTTTTGCAACCTCCTGCAACTTAAGTGGAGCAACGAGGAGAAAGCGGCACGTGCCGTGAGCAATGCTGAACAAAAACGCCAAGACGACGAGAAGGAAACGGAACAGCGACTGAAGCAACATGCCGTCCCGCTATTTTCCAACTTCGATGGAACCCCCGGCGCCATACTGGTCGCCGGAAGTCAGCATTCGTCGCAAGGGCCGTTCATGTATGTATGGGGACTTGTAACCGTCGTGAATCCCACTCAGAAGCCTGTGAAGATCACTCCGCGCCGGCTCCTCATGGCAGGCGCGGAATGGCCTGCTCAAAGCATTTCGTTCCACCTGAAATCCAATACCAGCGAAAGATCGGATCGAATTAGCTTGAGCGGAAATGGCGAAGAAGACTACGAATTGCATTTTAGGTTTCCGGACGACAAATGCGCGACTGGCACTGGGGACCTTTGGTTTGCAAGCGACAACGGGCCGAAGGGAGTTTTCCGTACCAGTTAAGTTTCAGCAATAAACCGTCCGGATTAGCGGCGGCTCTCTACCCACAAATGGGTAATAATTCACCGAGCGCCGAGCCTCACCCCGACCTGGTTCGCAATGAAATCGGCTGCTTATGTTCAGCTATCCGTGAACGGGTTGCTTCCCGGTGACGGCAAGGTTGCGCAGACTGGCGTGAACAAACCTTTTAGTCAAGGCTCTGAAGGATAACATTGGCTATGCCGTTCCCGCGTTCGGGGAACGCAGACTCAGGTGCAGCTCGCACGTGGATGATTTCGTTCCTCACAGCATAGAGCACTAACTTGGCGATGGAATGGATATCCAGCTTCAACATAATGTTACTGCGATGTGTCTCCGCCGTTTTCAGCGCGATGTTAAGGATCACGGCGACATCCCTCGACGTCCTGCCCTCAGCCAGGAGTTGCAACACCTCGCGTTCCCGCGGCGACAATTGGCGCACCTTCGTCCCGGCTGGACCGGTCGCACTTCGCTTCGGCTGGCCGCCTACAAGCATGTCGGAAATTCGCAGGCTGAAGACGTAGTTGTGCCGCTGCAGAGCCTCCACTGCAGCGGTCAGGTCGCTGGGGGCGTCGGACTTAAGAATCCACCCTCGCACGCCCGCTTGCAGACAATCGCGGGCCACTCTATCGGAATCTACGTCCGTGAGGACTAGTATTCTCTGGTCTGGGTTGTCTTTCAGGATTTGTCGGGCCACGTCTACGCCATTCAGTTTTGGCATGCAGATGTCCAAAATAACAAGATCTGGTTTCAACTGCACGCATTTCTCCACCGCATCCCGTCCGTCACCGGCCTCACCGCAGATCTCCCAGCCTTCATGGGAACCGAGCAGCGAGCACAGACCTAAACGGAAAATCGGATGATCATCAGCCACCAAAATGCGAAATGGATTCATACTTTCCCCACTGTTCACAAACTTATCAGGGCAAGTACCATGCGGTCTGTGCAAAATTGCTCACCGATAATACTTTTGAGCCTCGAAGATTCTTCTCGAAAACGGAGGAGGAGGAGTGCAGTGAGTAGAACCGGACGATGTCCTAATAAGGAGTCGGCGCGGCGCGCTTTGGTTTGGAGCTGCGGCTTTCGAAAGACTTCATCCGCTCCAATAGGTGTTTCGATTCTTCGACTAAGACCTCAGCCTGAGTGATCAAACGGACCGTATTCCCGTTCAGTTCTGCGATCCCGCATCGCAACGAGGCAGACTCTTCATCATTTCGCGAAGCGGGCATAATCTGCCTGCCGGTGAGCAGCATTAGAATAACTCCAATTGTGAATCAGCTAGATTGCACCAAGGGGCGGCGCCCACAACGACTCGCCGACTGGGTGTTCCGATGAAATCGGGGTTCACGATGTCTGCGCGTCTGAGAAGGCGGATATCACTCCGACCCCTCGAACCAAGCGCATCAGAGTATCTTCTAGGCTGCCACGAGAACATCGTGCTTTTGGAAGGTCGAGCTAACAACATCAAAAGTGTGAACCTGGGGCGTGCCATCGATGAATCTTGCCAATGTCTTCAACACTTGGGGATAAGTGTTGGTGTTGTAAGTGTCGGCATCGTTCTTGTTTTCCCACAGGCTGATAGCGGTCACATTGACTCCGCCGGAACCAGCAAGCGTGATTTCGTCCTTAAAGCCATTCTGTTTACGAAGTAACGGAAGGACGTCCTTGTCAAAACTCTTCGCATAGTCAGACAACATATTGGGTTTCAGATGAATCGAGAGATTACGAGCATACATAGGCAACCTCCTTAGGGTTGGGGTTGCTAAGAGAGACGACTTCAGATGGGCTGACTTAGTTCAGGAAACCTGAAATGAGGAGAAGGTGGTAACCACCTCAGTTACAACTCTAGTCTTATATAAGAGAACTGTCAAACACGCGGATTTCAAGACCCGCGTTATTCCGATTGCTTCTTATTGGGGTGTGGGTGTTACGTTCGCAGAAGCCTTAACGGGTTGCACTGAAGTTGCTGGATGCGATGCCGGCTTGCGGTTGCTTGTTCGGTGGAATTTCGGTCCCGGCTGGATAAATGAAAATCTGCACCGTGCCCCAACCGGCATCCGAATTCGTATCCGTCTGTTTACCCATGCCCAGCGTTTTTAGCTGATTATCGTCAAATCCGAAGTGCTCGACTAAGTATTCACGCACAACCATGGCCCGGGCTTCGGTTAGCACCAAGTCCTTCTGGGTATCGCCCTCCATACCTGCCGATGCCAAGATCACCGCAAACCCGAATTGGTTGTTCGCCAAAAACTCGCCGCCAGCGTCTAGAGACTTCTGGTTCTTCAGCTTGGCCGAATCCTGCTTCTCGAAAAGCTGCTTCGCTGAGTAGATGAACTGCTTTGTCGGTGTGCCTTGCGGCAGCCGCTCAATCTCATTTTTGGCGAGTTCGGCAGAATCTTCGTATCCGCGGCTCTTGAAATACCCGCGCAGGAAGAAATTGTGCTTCATGGCTTCCATATTTTCCTGGAAGTCGGTAACTGCGGCTTCCGCCTGGCGCATTGTGTCGCGCATGCCGCCCGTCGCCTGTTCGAGGTTGTTATAAAGCTGTTTGTCGTTAACCAGAGCTCCTGCCGTTCCTTGACCCTTGTCGATCTTGGCGCTGATCGAGTCTAAATTGGCCGTCGCCCGAGTTGCGTTCTGAATGGCTTGTTGGCTGCTATCCAGAATGCCGCTCGTCTTTTGGAGCAGGTCCGACATTTCGAGTGGCGGCAAGCTGGAGATGGCATCGCCATCCCGCACATTGGGTGATGTGGCAGATCCAAACGAGATCGCCAGGAACTGGTTGCCCAATAAACCTTCCGTTTCGATCGTGGCCACGGAGTCTTCTTTGATGATCTCGTGTGTTGACTTTCCGAGATCCATGATCACCGTGACCTTTTCCCCCGGCTTGTGCGGCAACACGATGTTGCGAACAGTCCCACTGTGCACTCCGCCGACCCGCACATCGCCTCCCGCATCCAAGCCGACCACATTGTCGAATTGCGCCTTCAGTTGGTAGGTGGGGCTGAACAGATACTGCTTGCCTCCGATGATGAAGATGCCGGCCACCAGAATCGCCAGTGTCACAACGATGAAAGCTCCTAACCGTGCCGCTCTCGACATATAACCCCCCTACGAATGTCCTAGAAATTCTCTGACAAATTCGATGTCACTTTCTTGAAGTTCTTCAAAGTCGCCTTCGATAACGACTTTTCCTTCATTAAGCAGGGCCAGACGGTCCGCAATCGTCTTCGCGCTGTGCAGGTCGTGCGTCACGACGATGGATGCCATGTGATGTTCCTGTCGAAGCTTAAGAACCAAATCGTCGATCTCCGCTGCGCTGATGGGATCGAGGCCAGCCGTGGGTTCATCGAGCAGCAAAATATCCGGCTCCAACGCCATCGCTCTTGCTAGCCCTACTCTTTTCTGCATTCCGCCCGAGATGTCTGAGGGCATCTTCGCAAGGTTGCCCTCCATTCCCACCTCCGCAAGTAATTGCGTGACGCGGGCAGCCTGTTCAGACTTCGACATCGTCTTTTTATGGTGCTGCAGCGGGAAAGCCACGTTTTGCTCGACAGTGAGCGAATCGTAAAGCGCCGCGTGCTGAAACAGAAAACCCATCTTTTTCCTGACTTCGCCAAGTTGGTCGAGAGCCAGGCCGGCAATGTCTTGACCATGGATGCGCACCGATCCCGAGTCAGGTTTTTCCAGTCCGATGATCAGCCTCAGCAACACGCTCTTGCCGGTACCGCTGCGACCCAGCACTGCAAGGGTCTCGCCGCGTTTCACGGCCAGGCTGATCCCGTTCAAGACGTTCTGATTGCCGAAAGACTTATGCAGGTCCTCGACGGCGATAACAGGTGCGATGCCGCCTTGTTCACCTGCTGCCAGATCCGTCGCAATTTGTTCGATTGTGTCCATATGTTTGTCGCGTTGTTCAATCGGGGTTCACTGGTTCATGGGAAAAACAGGATGATGATTTTTACCAACACCACGTCTGCGAGGATCACGAACAGCGAGGACAAGACCACCGAGCTCGTGGCCGCACGGCCCACGCCCGCTGCGCCTCCTTGTGTCCGCATTCCCTGGAAACACGCGACCAGCCCAATGATCAGACCAAATACCATAGTCTTAAACGTGGGTGGCAGGAAATCGTTAAAATCGGCGCCGCTAAAACCGGCATTGATGAACTGGTGTAAAGAAACCGGCTCAACCATCGCCTGCGTAGCCCAGCCCATTACCAACCCGCATGCGTCGGCAGCGAGGGTCAGCAGAGGCAGCATCAGGACGCAAGCGACAATGCGGGTCGCCGCCAGCAGCCTATAGGGGTTTACCGCGGAGGCCTCGATGGCGTCGATCTGCTCCGTCACTTTCATCGACGCCAACTCCGCGCCAATGCCCGCACCCACTCGCCCACTCACTACCAGTCCGGTGATGATGGGACCGGTCTCGTGAATAACGGAGAACACGATCGCGGCGGGAAGAAGCGATTTGGCTCCAAATCGAGTCAGGCTGTAGCGCGCTTCCAAAGAGAGCACAACGCCGGTAGCGGCGCCGGCCAAAGCGACCAGCGGCAGGGACTTTGATCCAATCTCATCGAGTTGCCGAAACAATTCGCGGAATTCAAACGGCGGCCTCACCGCAGCCCGTACGACTTGCCAGAAAAATATCGCCAGGTCGCCAAACCATTCGAAAAACTCGCCGATCAGACTACTGGAGGATTTCTCCTTGGGGGATGCCACTAAGATCCGTTGCCCGGGAAGCAGAGGGTTCATGCCCGCAGCCGCAATGGATTCGCGGTTGTTCATGGATTTGATCCCGGATTCGGCGCTCCATGCCCATTATTGAAGTGCATGCGATGAAGCATGGAGTGTGGTCCGCTATAGAAAAATTCGAGAGCGATGTTCCCGCCCACATATCCCAGCACGGTGTAGTTACCCATCCGAAATGCGTCCTTGCCGTTGTAGCGGCCGGGATACC
Source organism: uncultured Acidobacteriaceae bacterium (assembly GCA_963766625.1). Lineage (GTDB taxonomy): Bacteria > Acidobacteriota > Terriglobia > Terriglobales > Acidobacteriaceae > Sulfotelmatobacter. The sequence continues at coordinate 47,308 of CAVYBF010000005.1, forward strand.
ATGCGTAGACAGCTGTCATCGAACCCGCATAGGGCGCAATCAGTGCAGGGAAAGAAAAGACGCTGTGGCCGTCTAGACCGCGGCGCGCTGTCAAGGTGGAGATCAAGGCATGGCGCAGCCGAGGAAACACGCTTTTGCACTCACAACGGTAATACAACGTATCTTCCCTCAGCGCTTCCGCTATTCCATATCGCGTCGACGTGCTGATCGCTGCTATTGCGAAGGCCGATCCAAATCGCTTGCTAAAACCCTCAACCCCTTGCTTCCATTCCGGAGGGGTCTCGTACGCCTGGCCAATGCCAGCCGCAAACACGGCGCCGACCGCCGGATACGGGCCGAACGCATCGAAGAGATAGTTCTGGATCTTCGTTTTTTCTGTCGGGCGCGCGTACGTCAAATCTGGTTGCGCCGAGGGCGTGCTCGCAATCGTACCGGAGGAATCTGGCGAATCGACCAGTGCTTGCGCCTTTGCCAACACTGGTGGCACCGCGAGGCCCGCTATCGCCAATAACAGGCGCATCAGTCTGCGAATCTTCATGTTGATCCCTCCCCGGGTCATCCAAGTCCGGCCAACAACACCTATCTGTTCTTCATGTAGTAAGCGGGCAAGTTTGGTGGTCGCATTGGCACGCAATCTCTACTTCTTTAGATCCTGCTTCCTTACAAGCCTGACCGCAGTACTTGTCGCCATCTTGCACCACGCACCGGCATGGCAGATGCGCACACTTGACCTGCTTATTCGTCGTCATCATGGTTCTCCTTATTCTGAGCTCTTCTTTAGCGTTCGTCTTAAAGGACAGTGGTGAGACGCTACTCCCAGCGCTTCGCAAATATTCGTCGGATCAAGGATCCGGATCCTGATCTACCTTCGTTTCGCGATCCACCCGATCATTGCTCCTGCGGCGACGCCCACGGCAAATGTCGTCGTAACCGTCAGCACAAGGTGCCGTTGGAGGCGCTGAGTTGTGTCATCCAAGAATTCTTCGGCGTCGTCGTCGCCCTGCTTTGCGGCTCGCCTCAGTACTCCGACGCCGTCTTCGATGGCATCGGCAATCGCACAACTTGCGCGAGAGGCCTGGCCAGCTGACTTGCCGATTTGTTCGGCCGTTCTCTCCACTACCGTCTGTGACATGGTGTCCTCCTTAAGGATTCGCGGGACTTAGATTCCTAAGATTTCGCAAATCCCTTGTAAACAGCGAGTATGAGACTTCAGGCTTCGAAAAACTGATCAGAATTGATCGTCTTATAAACGAGCGCGACTAAAGGCTGGCTGAAAGGCGTGCTGCGTAGAGGGGAAAGAAAATCAGAATTTCGCGCTCAGAAAGCCGAAACGCCCGATTGCAGGTCTGTGGCTGACAAAAGCATTCAGCTTGGAAGCAGACTTTAAGAATGTTCCGAAAGCCAGCCAACGATGCGCGTAAAGATTCTCAATCTCTTCGACTGTGCAATTTTGATCAGATTACAAAAGCGCTGAATGAGAGAATCCAAATTCTGAACGCAAGAATCGTTCGCGTCTCCCTCACCGCTCTCAGGAGGACCCTATGTGGATTCGTTCAAAGCAGTCCAGGCAACTGGCGCTCTCGCATGCCCAACTCGAATCGGTAATCTTGGAACGCACCGCGGAACTTCAGATTCTCTCCCAGCGGCTTCTCAAGGTGCAGGACGCCGAAAGACGGAAGTTGGCCCGCGACTTGCACGACAGCACTGGCCAAACGCTGGCCGCGCTGAAAATAAGCATTTCGTTCCTCGAGGAAAAGTGCAAGCAAGATTCGTCCACGCTCGGCTTGGTGTCTGAGGTTGTAGCATTGGCCGATCAGGCGGCTGAGGAGATTCGCACCATATCCTACCTGCTGCATCCGCCCCTATTGGATGAGATAGGCTTTCCTTGCGCCGCGGAATGGTATGTCGAGGGTTTCGCCAAACGGAGCGGGATCAACATAAGCCTGAACCTCGCGACCGATCGCGAGCGTTTGCCGATGACCACGGAGGTTGCCCTTTTCCGTGTGCTGCAGGAGAGCTTGACCAACGTGCATCGCCACTCCGGGGCCACGCAAGTCCACGTCTCTTTTCAACGCCAACCCGACACTGCAATTCTGGAGGTAAGGGATTTCGGTCGCGGCATATCCCTCGAGCGGCTCACCCAGCTTCGTGAAACCAGCGCGGAAACCGGCGTCGGCCTGGCTGGAATGCGCGAGCGGTTGCACGAATTAAACGGCAGGCTTGAAATCGGATCGGATGCTCATGGAACGATCATCCGGGCCATTGTTCCCGCGCCAGCAACAACTGTTCCCCTGCCTGCAACAGCACGATTAGCTCAGCCCGGGGGGTGCGAACAGGTTGGTTTGTCAGCATCCGCCGACTGATACCTGGCATGAGAGGAACCGGCAAAATTGAAGTGGACATTGACCCACGGTAATCGGCCCTCGGCGACTGACGCAACTATACCTGCAGTCATCGCCTTCGTCGTCGTGGTGACTGTCATTGTTACTGTGGGCGTGGTGTGGACAAGCGCGGGATGGATCTTAGCCGCCATGCGGCAAAAATCACGGAGGCAAAAACCGCCTTTGGACTGGTACACCCTCCCATGCGTTAACTCCAAGGAGCGGGCTCGAAAACCTAACAGAGTTCTAAGCTGAAAACCAATTTGTAGGCACGACAGGCTCGGATGGTAGATCGCTACAGACATGCCCTCGTGATATAATAATGTTGAGTTGGTTACTATTTCTCCTCTTTCAGGTTCCCTGAACTAAGTCAGCCCATCTGAAGTTTTTCTCTCCTTAGGCTTTCGAGAAAGCGTATCCCATGACCTCGAATGCGATCCTGCACGAAGTTCAGCAACTCTACAATGTGAGCGACCGTCTTGACTCGCTGGCAGAGCAACATCCTATCATCTCAGAAGTACTCACCAAGATCTCGGGAAGCGTTCGTAACACAGCCACCTTGTTGGAGGTGCTGGTTGCGACCAAGATAGTGCCGCTCTCCGGATTAGATCCAGCAAATGCCTGATTTATTACTTGGTGGCTGGAATTGGTCTATCGATCGCGGCAAACAGACTAATCGTGGAGAACGACATTTAGGAGTGAGCCATGAACCTGCAGCCCGCTCTCGCCGTAGTCGAGGAAGCCTAACTCTCTGAACCGATTCATGAAAAAACTGACTCGTGACCGGGTTGTACCTATCATCTCGGCGAGGGTCTCCTGGCTAATCTTAGGGATTACGGTCTCGGGCACTCCTTCTTTGCCGAAGTGAGCAAGCAACAGCAGAAGCCGAGCCAGCCTCTTTTCGCTGGAATTGAAGAGCTGATCGACCAAATCTTCTTCGTATCGAATATTCCGCGCCAGCAGATAGGCTACGAACAGATCGGAGAACTCGTGTTCCCGGTGAAGCGCAAGCATCATCGCTTTCTTGTCGATACGCAGCAGTTCGCAATCCGCCATTGCGGTTGCAAATCCCATCCGTAAAGACTGTCCGGCCAGTGCGCCTTCTCCGAAAAACTCTCCCTCGTTCAATATGCCAAGCGCGGCTTCCTTGCCAATGGTCGACACAACTGTGAGCCGAACCTTACCCGCCTGGATATAGAAGACTGCGTCAGCCACGTCTCCCTGCGTGTAGATCGATTGCTTGCTGGGAACAGCCACAACCTTTCTACCCTGGCCGATGGTGGCAAGGAATTTCTTCGGCTCGAAATGGTAGTTATTCTTGATCAACGTGGCCGGTACCATCGAGGGGACTTCTCCCAAAGTGGGCTACACTCTTCGAAATTATTGCCGATCATGATTACCAAAGATGCTCACTTTTGCTCACAATCAGCAAAAAAGGCTGGCGGTACCAAGACGAAGCCCACCTTTGGCCCAAATATCTTGAGAATGAGCAATATTGAGCATTCTCGCGGCTGCGGAAAGTTGCATCCTATTGGCGGTGAAGACCAAAGAACTCACTCCTCAGCAGATATTATCCGTGCCTTGTACTACTTGCGGTGCAGCCATCGGAGAAGCTTGTGAACTGCATACGGGCGCCCCGCGCACCGAGCCGCACCGAGACCGGAAACTTTCCGCAGCCGATGTCGTGGAAGCGAAGGCCGGCAGAGGATAGCAGTCGGCGAGGCGAAACGGGAGTGTCTGGAACTCTGCGTTGAAGCTCACATGCAAAGTGCCAAGGGTAACAGCGGCTCTTTGGCGCCCTTCACTAATTTCTATACAAAGGTATGGTGCAACTCCATGGACGTACAGCACATGAGCAAAGAGCAGTTGATGGATTTAGCCGAAGAATCCGGGCAGAACCTTAAGAACGACAAGAGCCAAATCGCATCGCTCGAAGCGGATCAGCGGAAGCTCGTTTCCCTGCTCTTGAGTCTGACCAAGATAACCGGCAGCCTACGGAATCGGCTATTTGAACTCTCTCGGGACAACAAAGCTCTGACCGAATCTCTTGAAAAGCGCGCTCCCGATATCCATGCGCTATTCTCCGATCTGCGTAGTAATTCCAAAGAGGATGCCTCATCGACCGAGTTTCCAAGCATTCAGGAATTGGAGCAATCTATTGAAGCGATTCTTGGACCGATTCATTAGCCATTTTTCGATGCTTCCTGAATTTACTTAAAAGGCCTTGCCAGCTCCCTATCGATTCAGTAGAACTCCCATCTCGCCGGACTCGCCCCAAGCCCTGACGTATCGCGCTTTACCAATTGCTCCTGCGCCGTTCGGCACCATCTCTCGGCTGTGCGGACCCAGGGCGCCAATCAGGGCTAAGACCAGAATCACGATCAATACAGTTCCAAGCATACTTGGCTCCTTTCCCGCAAGTCTGTTTTGGTTATAGGCGGTTCACCGATTTCTTAATGGTCAAAACCGCTCACTGAAAGAACGTCGAACTCGAGGGATCAATTTATTGAGGAAGCCGCTGAAGATGACGCGGTCGAACCTTCACGCGAATATCATTTGAATCCTGCGTGCAGCCAGAGAAAATGGCGCGAACCCAACGATTTGGGTCCGCGCCGATATAAGAGTTTCTCGACTTCCTTACACCGCGAACAGATTGACGCGATACGTCGTAGTCAATTTGCTACTCGCGAGTCTCACCCTTACCCGGGGCTTTCTCCGGCTCCGGCTTAGGAGCAGGCTGTACATGGGCTGCCGGTTTAGAAGCGGGTTGCGTGTGAGCTGCCGGTCTAGGTGCAGGCCGCGCGCGGGCTACCGTAGGCTTAGGAGCAGGCTGGGCATGGGCTGCCGGTTTAGGTGCAGGCCGCACATGAGCTGCCGTCGGCTTTTCAGACTTAGCGGACGGACTAGCGGCCTTAGGCTTGGCCGACGCCCTATTCTCATTTGCACGCGTTGCTGCCGCTTTGTTCTCTGCCGCTTTACTCTCGGCAGCCTTGTTCTCAGCAGCTTTGTTCTCCGTTGCCTTACTCTCGGTAGCCTTGTTCTCAGCGGCTTTGCTCTCCGCTGCCTTACTCTCGGTAGCCTTGTTCTCAGCGGCTTTGCTCTCCGCTGCCTTACTCTCGGCAGCCTTATTCTCAGCAGCTTTGTTCTCCGCTGCCTTACTCTCGCCAGCCTTGTTCTCAACAGCTTTATTTGCAGCAGCTGGAGCCTTATAAGGTGCTCCCGCTTCCTTGGCCGCTACCACACCCTTGCCGCTGAACTCGCCAGGCTTCGCGGTTGCAGCGATCGCCGGCCGTCCTTTGTTCACCGACGCCAAGAGTGCGTGGTTGGTGCTGGCAGCGTGCACATGCTGGGTTTGCATTGCCGTTGCCGGCGTGTGCCGGCCGTGTGACGCGGCCTCTTCCGCGGTGGTGGGACGGGCGCTAATTCCACCGGTGCCGCCGTTATAGCTGACGTGGTTTACCGTGGTCTCGTCGATCACTGTCTTGTTGTAAACATTGTGAATATTCGTTGTGTTCACGTTATTCACTGAGGTGTTGTAGTTGAAGGCTCCGTGGTTCCAATATCCTCCTCCGTAGCCCGCACCACCATAACCGTAGCCGTAGTTGACACCCCCGTAGAAGCCTACCTGCTCGCCCCAGTAACCTTCATTCCAGGCGAAGGCGTTGCCGCCCCAGCCCCAATAACCGGGAGTCCAGAGCAAGCCAGCGCTAGGCGGCTCGACCCACGTGCCCGGCACCCAGAAATAGCCTTCATCCCCGTAATACCAGTAGCCGGGCGTCCACAAATACCCGTCGGCTGGGACCATAGGCTGCGTGTAAACCGGCAGCGCGGGCGGAGCGATCGTGATGGACACCCCGAACTGAGCGAACGAGATGGCCGGTATGGCCAGAATCAGAAGTGCGAACAATAGAAAACGGGAGATACGCATTTGAGTCACCTTGCCGGATCATCCTTCGATTGCCCGATTGAATCTGGAGCTGCTGCGGGCTGCGCGGATTGAGGGCGATAGCCAAGTGCAAGGATTTCACGGGTGCACTGCCCCGTCTGTGCAATACGGCTCACTTTTCGCGAATCTCGCAGAAACAAATGGCGCGAGTCAAGAAGCGTGGGCTCGCTCTGATTTCATTCGAAGTAACTGATCAGCAGGGGCCGGCAAACGGTATTGCAAAATAGGAAAGGTGATCAATTTTGAACAGTTTCGTCCAGCCGAAATATTGAAAATGGATTCCCGAAGGTGAGCCATGCCCGTAAGGGATTATCCGGGACTCCAAAAAGCAGTCGTTCTTTGCATAGACGACGACGAGGGCATGCTGGAATGCGAAGAAATCTTCCTCAAGAGCTTCGGGGATACCGTTCTGACTGCGTCAACCGCCAGCGAAGGATTGGAACTGGCGTCCCTGCACTCGGTTGACGTCGTCATTGTCGACTACCTCATGCCCGAGATGAACGGTCAAGAGCTGGCTGTCGAGATGCGGCGGCTCAGGCCGCGATCCCCAATCATCTTGCTCACCGGAGCGGTGAATGTTCCGCAGAAAACGTTGAATGCGGTGGACGCCTTCATAACTAAGGATCGTTTGGCCAGCGAGTTACTGCCCACGATTACGCAATTGCACGGATGCGGCCCGACCCTCCCGCCTTTGTATGAGGAGGCTCGTTTATGAAAACCAGCGCTAGGTGCTTTGCTTAGTGCGTTCTTGGCTTTAAGTTGCCGACCTGGTGGTCTGCGATGGCATTGTTCAAGGTAGGAGGAGATATGAAATTCCGTACCGCTTGTTGGCTAGCTCTTAGCTTGTGTCTAACCTCTTCGTTGGCACTCAGTGCTTATGCCGACTCGGTCAATCTGGGAACTGCCGGGAGCTATGCGCTGCTGGCCGGTTCAGCCGTCACCAATACTGGCACAACCGTTCTCACAGGGGACTTGGGTATCAGCCCAGGCTGCGCGTTATCCGGCGCGGGAAGCATGACCATAACTGGCACGACGAACTTATGTAACGGAGCCGCGGCTAAGGCACAAAAGGATCTAACCGCAGCGTACCTCCAGGCACAGAGCTTGAAGTCCGCGGGCAACTTGACCGGCAGGGACTTGGGCGGTCAGACCCTAAAATCCGGCGTTTATTCTTTTAGTAGTTCTGCTGATCTAGCGACCGGTACGATTCTCACTCTGGAGGGCAAACCCGGTGCTTTGTTCGTTTTTCAAATTGGCAGTTCACTTACAACGGGCAGCGGATCGTCTGTCGTTTTCATCAATAGCCTGACTGGAAAGCCCATGACTGACCCGGACATCTACTGGCAGGTTGGTAGCTCCGCCACGCTGGGTACAACTACCAAGTTCGAAGGAAATATACTGGCATTGACCAGCATTACGCTGGATACCGGCGCAAGCATTACTTGTGGGAGCGCCTTGGCACAAAACGGCGCAGTGACGCTACAGGGCAATACCATTAGCAAGTGCGCGGGCGGGACGACCACAGTCCCAGAGCCCGGCACTATGGGTTTCCTGGGAACAGGACTCGTACTCCTGATCGGCGCGGCACGTCGGCGATGGAACATCTAGGTGCAGTGAGTTGAAGTCGAGTCGAAAGCTACTTATGGTCGATGCGCTCCGTGATCTTAGATAGAACTCTCGGACCGTGGCTTTTCATTAGGTGCTCAATGTCGGACCTGAACTCATGCCACAGGTTCATCCCCGCTTCATTGCCAACTGTCGAACCAAAATCCCCGAACGGCTCCCCAAGAGATCTTCTCCAATAAGGTCGCGAGGCAGTCGCCGCGGCCGCCGAAGTCAAGGCCCGCAGAAGGTATAACGTATTCGGCCTGCTCTTTCCGAATTCATCGCGCCTGACAAAAATCCGCGAACCTGCATACGTGGCCCTACCCATCAAGCTGCCGCTGCTCGAAGAGTGATAACTCGATTGCTGCTTCGGCACTGACGAATTCAGGAACTGCTTAAAAACATTGCTGGACTCTTTTTGGATAAATAACGCCTTCTCAGGAGCGGCGAAACCGGCTTGAAACGCCAAGCCCGTTTTGCCGCTTATCGCGCCGAATTTCAAAGCTGCGCGGGCTTCCTCAAAGAAGACGCTAGATTTCTGTAAGAAAGCTGCGCCCTGCACCGAAGGGGCATCAGGAGGAGATTGACCCAGGTTTTGGCATACCGCCCCAGAGGCAGCCAACAACAAACAAGAAACGGCCCCGAAGGGTGCAATTCGCTTTACCATACCACAACCTCGCGAGCGCCAAGTTGCTGCCGTACGAATGACGACTCGCTTTTTAGTCCATCCTGACCCAACCTTAGCCCTCGACGTAGCCCTAGTCTGAGCTATAGTGCTCACCAAATGTCGGCATGGCATTCCGTTGCGCTCATTCACGCACGCAGTTGTGCAAGGCTGGCAGAGGTCAATATTGATCAGTAAATGAAAATTCAATCGCTGATACTGGGTGCGAATCACCCTCGACGGTTAAGGAAACTGCCCAGCTTCTGGGTGAAGATCTCTTGTGAGCCAACAACATAAAGAGTTCTCCCAGGATAGGCGTTCACAAGCTCGCCTCTTTTTGTCGCGGATTTTTTCCATCGTTCTGGCTGACATGAGCGCTGTTGAACAGATGCGTTGGATCGGAACCTGATAATTGTTGCGTCACGTAATTCTCAGGGTAATCAACAGAAGAAGTCACATTGTCGTTCCGGAGGGTGCCATGACATTCACACCCAAGACCCTGTCGTGTTTCGTTGCAAGCGCGGCGATTTTTCTTGGCGCCACCACCTCGATCGCAGCCAACCGGCTGGCTCCGTCAGCCCGGTCAGTCGGGCCCACAGAGCTCGAAATGCAGGTCCTGCTTGATCGAGCCAACTTCTCGTCGGGTGAGATCGACGGGAAGGGTGGGAAGAACAGCCGCGAGGCCCTGGCAGCGTTTCAGGCCGCGCGCGGGTTTGCTCCAGGTGCGCGAAGCCGGAAGGTGTTGCTCAAAGCGCTCGGCGCCGATTCTGTTAAACCGATCGTGTCCTATACGATCACTGCGGCAGACGTTGCCGGGCCGTTCAACAAGACGATTCCGGAGGACGCGACCGAGCAGTCGAAACTGCCGGGCCTTTACTACACATCCGTACTGGAAGAGCTGGCCGGGAAATTCCACTCGGCCCAGGCCCTGCTCAGGCGCTTGAATCCCCGTGCCCGGTTCATCGCGGGAGAGCACATCCGTGTCCCTAACGTGTTGGGCGCTGAACAAGCGACGCGGTCCCAGACTGGGGCGGTCAAGATCGTTGTCTCGAAGAAAGCATCGGTCCTGATGGTGTATGACCGGGAAGGTCAGGTCATCTTTTACGCTCCGGTGACGAGCGGCAGCGAGCACGACCCGCTCCCGTTCGGAAATTGGGTGATCACTGACGTGGTGCGAAATCCAACCTACAACTACAACCCCGAACTGTTCTGGGACGCTGATCCCGCAAATGCCAAGGTGAAAATCGCAGCGGGTCCAAACAATCCGGTGGGTGTTGTCTGGATGGGGATCAACGTGCCGCACTACGGGATACACGGCACTCCTGAAGCGGGGGAGATCGGCCATTCCGCGTCTCACGGGTGCGTTCGGATGACAAACTGGGACGCCAGTAGGGTCGCCGACTTCGTCAAAGATGGGACGCCGGTCGTGTTCGAGGAATGAGGAATCGAGGCTTCGACCGCTCCCGGATAGTTGCGGCCGCAGAGGGGTAGGTCCCTCGCCGACGCGATTGCTATTTGGTCCGTTTCACAGCGTCTACCAGGCTAGGATATGGGTTAACCGCCTTCCCCTTCCACCATTGTCTTTCCGATCCCAACTCGAAGATCGCAAAATGCAAGTGGGGCGTGCGCGCATCTGCATTTCCTGTGGATCCAACAAAACCGATTACATCGCCACGCTCGACCCGCATTCCCTCCCGCAGGCCTTTCGCGTACCCGTCCAAGTGCGCATAGTAAAAGCAATACACTCCCATGTCATCGAACTGATATATCGTGGTGCCGCCTGGTTTGCTGAGGAACAGCTTGCGGATGGTTCCGGATACCACCGCATGCACGGGTGTCCCTCTCGGTTCCAGAATGTCGATCGCCTCATGCCGATGTCCGTTATGAACTTCTTCGAACGTATCCTGCAGATTCGCGAGGGACAGCCCGCTGATGGGCGGAATCATTTCGGGACTGGAAGAGGTCGCTCCGAAGGCAAGAAACAACGGGAAAAGCACGGCAATACCAACGCAGAGCCTCAAGTCTATTCCTCCACGTGACCGGTGTTCCGCGTCTAACCACGTGCCACAGATTCATCCACAAACCAATTCTTCGTCCTGATCTCTCGACAGGCCGATCTGTGCTACGCAGGCGGGACTGTTCCGTTCCCATTTCTGGTAACTGTCTTCCGCGGTAGCTTGCTTCTTCGCCTAGAACCTTCAGTCCACCGTATGCCTGCGGAAGGTTTACCTTGAGTAATCTCGTAGCCATTGTCGCGTTCGGCTGTTACGCCGAGTTTAGCTGCCGTCTGGGTATCAAGCTGGCCAGTGACAGGAAGATCCTCAGCCTTCTGATAGGCACGAATACCGGCTCGGGTCCGTAGACCGAACAGACCATCAAGCTTCCCGTGGTAGCGTCCTTTGTCCTGCAGAGCTTGCTGCATCCTTATTACGTTGTCTGGACGCGCGATCCCTGGCACTTCTGCGCTGAGCTTGGGTCCCAAGGCGAGCGGCGTCGAGCGTGGTCCCGAGATCCCTGTCGCCAGTAACAGGAAGACAATCCCAGCGCATGCGGCTTTGCCCACTGACAACATTCCTTCTCCTCGATGTGTACCCGACAATAGATTCGCTCACTTGCCCTGCCAATACTGTGCACAACCGCTCATGTCGTGAGCCGCCAGTCACAGTTCCGCGCGAGCCATGCCTTGCGTGAATTGGAGCCATCCAAAAAAGCGCAGGGTGGGCTAGTCGTTTTCGGGTACTTACCCTGTTCCGGGGAGTGGTAAAATTTAAAAGAGTTGTCTAGGCAGACAGGTGCCTGAGGAGGTGCCTATGTCTCCTGTTCGTCAGACCAACCGCTCTCCAGGCGGAAGGACGCTCATCCGCAAAGCCTCAATCGACCCGACCTTCCCAGCGCCGAATGCTATATTTCCAAATCTTCTAGCCAAGACGAAACGTGATTTCGATCCCCGTGCTTTCCTCTCGACCATCGGCGAAGGCAGGAAATCTGTGCTCTTCCGGCAGAAACAAGGAATCTTCGCCCAAGGGGATGCCGCGGATGCAGTGTTTTATATCCAGACGGGCAAGGTAAAACTCACAGTGGTCTCGAAGACGGGCAAAGAGGCCACGATCGGCATATTAACCGACGGAAACTTTTTCGGCGAAGGCTGCCTTGCGGGCCAGCCGCTTCGCATGTGCTCTGCAACCGCTATGACCGATTGCGCCACTTTGCGAATCGAAAAGAAAGCCATAATGGAAGCGCTTCATCGGGAGCACGAGTTTTCCGACCTGTTCGTGGCTTATTTGTTGGCACGGAACATCCGTTACGAAGAGGACCTGGTCGATCAATTATTCAATTCGAGCGAAAAGCGTCTGGCACGGATCCTTTTGCTGCTTGCTCATTTTGGCAAGGAAGGGATACCCGAGACTGTAGTTCCCAAGATCAGTCAGGAGATGCTGGCGGAAATGATCGGCACAACCCGCTCGCGGGTGAGCTTCTTCATGAACCGGTTCAGGAAATTAGGCTTTATTCACTACAACGGTGGCCTGCAAGTCCACAGCTCGCTGCTCAATGTCGTCTTGCACGACTAGCGGTTCCCAGTGCAATTCCCCAAGAAACAAGATGTGACGGCTCGGGTGAGACTGGGCGTGCGTTCCACAGCGAGTCCGCAGTTGAGCAATTGTGAACAGTTTCCTGAGCCGAAGTGTTGAAGATTGTCTTGAGGGTGAACCATGCCAACGGTGGCCTATCCGGCACTCCAAAGCGCAGTCGTTCTTTGCATCGACGATAACGAGGACATGCTGGAATGCGAAAAAGCGTTCCTCGAAAGCTTCGGGTATACCGTTTTGACCGCTGCAAGCGGGAGCAAGGGATTGGAGCTGGCTTCCGAGTACTCGGTTGATGTTGTAATCCTTGACTACTTTATGCCCGAAGTGAGCGGGCAAGAGGTTGCCCTCGCAATGAGGCGTCTGAAGCCGTTAGCGCCAATCATCTTGCTCACTGGCGGAGTGGATATTCCGCCGCAGACTCTGAAGTTGGTTGACGCCCTCATAGCCAAGCATCGTTTGGCCAGCCAGTTGTTGCCCGCAATCGCGCGATTATACGGATGCGAATCGACTTGTCCGCATTCGTGTGACGCATGAGGAGAGTCATTTATGAAGACCGTGTAGGACAAGTGCGTGTAAGGAATCGAGTCGATTAATGGAGGCAATACCCATGAAACTAATAAGAGTGATCAGCACGGCAGTTCTGTCTTTGGCGATCGGAATCGCAGTTCCGGCATTCGCACAGGATCACGAGCAGGAAGAACAGAAAGCTAAGCCTGCCCAGGATGAGAAGAAGGCGCAACCCGAGAAGTCCGCAAAACAAGAGGAAAAACCTGTGGCGCAGCAGGAGAAGAACGCCAAACCAGAAGAGAGAAACGCTCAGCAGGAGAAAAACATCAAACCGGAAGAGAAGAACACACAGCGGGCTAAGCCCGGAGAGCCGGTGCAGCGCGCCGGCAACGGTGGTGGCCGCATTCCCGAAGACCGTTACCGAGCCAATTTTGGACAGGAACACAGGTTTCGTGTCAGCCAAGGCGATTACAATAATCGTCGCTTCCAATACGGTGGCTACTGGTTTGGATTTGAGGGCGCGTGGCCAAGCAACTGGCTCTACACGCAAGACGTTTATGTTGTCGAAATTAACGGCGTGTATTACCTGTGCAACCCGATGTATCCTGGCGTTAACGTTGCACTCATCGTCACAGAATAGCGGCCATCCGGTGTGGTCAGAAGCAAAACTAGCGTAACTATTAGCGGCGCGGTCTACCTTTTGGCTCGCGCCGCTTGTGGAGGTTCTTTAGCAGGCGTTCAAGTTTCTGGACGCTTTCATGGACAAAGACCGTGTGGCCAGCCAGTGGTTGATCGCGATTGTGCGAGTTGCAGGAATGGTGATCGACTGCCGAGGCGGACAGCAGGAGTTATGCTGCCGCTGACTGCTGCATTGCGTTCATGTAGCTGTCCATCGACTGGGTCAGCTGTGCGTCCACTTCGTCCGCGATCGTCATCACGTCGGGTAACAGCAAGCTGAAATCCAGAAGACTCAGATTGCTCTGTAATGTTCCGAAGAGCGTCACCTGGAGTATTCGAGATTCGTGCACCAACATCGCGGGAGTGTAGCTCTGCTGATATCGCAGCTTGCCGTGCGCCACGGCGGAGGTGGAAAAGACGGCATCGCTGTCTTTACGGTTGGCGCTCGGTTTTCTCAGCCGGACAATCAGATCTTCAACCAGCTTAGGAAGATGTCCAGTACGCTCTTCGTCGCTAAGCTGAAGGTGGTTCAGTTCTTTGGCCTGCTTGGCCCGCGCCAGCCAGTCTTCTACAACACCCAGCATACAACGCTGTAGTATCGCGGCCACCCGTTGTTTTTCGATCCGGGCAGCAGGTTTGCGAGTAGACATCTTCCCGCGGAGAAGGTCAGCTAGTTTCCCCGCTTCGAAAGGCTTCACGATGATTTCGTCCGCTTCCAGAAGGATAGCGGACATGGCGCTCTGCACGTCTGGGTATCCGCTAACGAGAAGAGTTAGTGCGTCCGGTTGAGAGTGGCGCATCGCGCTGACCACGGTAAAACCATCGCTGGGATTCGGCATGTGCAGATCCGTGATGAGCGCGTCGAAAGTATCTGTCGCGATAAGTCGAAGAGCTTCTGGCACCTTGCCGGCAGCCACTACCTCAAACCCTTTGTGCTCAAGGGTCACAGTCATCATGTCGCGAACGGCTTCGTCGTCATCCACAAGCAGTACCTTGTGGGAATTGGAGCGTTCGGTCGAAGTCATACTGCACCGCCTATCTTGACGGACCAATACCAGCATGGCTCAGCTATATTGTGGAAAATGTATAAAAGTGAACAGTGTTCTAAACTCGCAACGGTTAATCTACGTCGGTTCGAATCTTAATGCGGTCATGGGTTAGTGGCGGGAAACTGACGTTCAGACCCTCACGACCGCTTTCCTTCACTGAGCTTCAGATATTCAAGTCCTTGGGCCGGACTCACACGAGTTCGGCCTTTCTTGCATGCAATTGTGAGCATTACAGACCAGCCTTGGGCTTATCCTTTCCCCCATAATTGAAGTGGCGACATCTCCAGTCAGGACGGCCATTGACAAAACAGGTCACAAACGCAAAGAAGGCACTCGATTTCAATCCCCGCACCTTTCTTTCAACCATCGGGAAGGGCAGGAATATGCTGTCATTTGGAAAAAGGAACACGATATTCACTCAGGGTGATTTGACGGACGGACTGTTTTTTATCCAAGAGGGAAAGGTGCAACTCAGCGTAGTATCGGACGCGTCATCTTCCGGAAGTCGACTGCCACCCTGCTACAGAATAAGAGCTATCTTTGCGGGGGGTCGCAACGCCGAACTTTGATTGATAACCTGTACATCCCAAAATTCGTGGAATCCAGGTTGCGCGGTCTCATGGGAGAAACTTGGCCGGCACCGCGGATCGAGCCCTATCGCTGCGAAGCCCAAACGGAACCTGCACCTCGAACCCTTCCGAACCCATGGTGCTGCCTATCGACGCTCTGAGTGATCGAAAGGAACATGTTGGATAGCTGTTGGACTGGTGACACGTGTCGCGACAAGGCAGAGGCCTCAGCTTCAATAAAGTTGTCTCCAATCAATCAGTTGTCCAGAGCAGAATGGATGGGCTCCGGTCAGGTGTGCCATAAGTGTGCCGTGCACTGCGATCCCATGTGCGCTAAAGCGCTTCTTTTCAATACCAGAGCAGATTGCTTCCGTGCGGGCCTGATTGTCGGTAAGTTATTGATGTTTAACGATGCTAAGACGTGGAAGACCCCATCAGACCCGCCTACTCTTAATCAGTAGGTTGTAGGTTCGATTCCTACCGCGCTCACCATCTTTTCAACCACTTCGATCGATTTCTGAAGATCACTCCAGCCTCAAAATCAGTTGCTGCGGCTGTTTTTGTGACTGAACAACTGATTCTTACATCGAATACTTCTCCTCCAGTTATTGCCGAGCGGCCTGTTCGTCGGCCGTCTTCACTCTTGAGTTTTTGCTGATTGCGGCGATCGATGACGGCCTTGATCGCCGCCGTTTCCGGATGCAGATACCCCCATCGTCGTAGACAGACTCTCGTGCCCCATGACTTCCCGGACCAGTCGCGGGTCTCTGGTCTCTGCCATGGCAAACATGCCGAACGTGTGCCGGGCACAGTGACTGCCCTATCCCTCTGCAGAAACGCCGAAAGCCATTGATCGCGGCGAACTCCTGGATCAGTCGAGTACGACGCCGATTTCACTCACGATTGCTCTCGATCTTACGGTGCTTTCTCCCAGACAATTTCCCAGGGAGCAACCGAGGAGTCGTTCTTTTCAACGTCGCTAAGGATGAGGCGTCCGCCTTCAAAACGAAAAGGCCGAACCTGCCGTGATCCCCGGAAACTCAAAGGATATACGAAAATGGATCGAGGCTTTGACCTGTGCCGCGCACCTGTGGCCGAAGGGGAAGCGCTACGGATTGCGTTAATTCGAGGCGCCACACCGCATGGCGCCTCGAATTTCTCCAGGTTAGAAGCGAACGCGGGCACCGAGCTCGATGTTTCGCGGCTCTGCCTCGCCATTTACGCCGATGCCATTGTCTGGTGCTGTGTTATACCCGAGAGCGCCAAAGCCGGCAGTGTTGCAGAGACAGAGGTAGTTATCGGTCCACTGATTATGGTTCAACACATTGGCGAAGACGCCCTGGAATTCCAGGTTGATACCCTCAGCAACCCGGATGCTTTTCTTGATGCTGAAGTCCATATTCCAATAGGCCAGCCCGCCGAGAATTCCGGAGCCGCCATCCCGGTTGTCGATCCCGAGAATTGGGTTGCGCCAGTTCGAGGCTTGGAGGACCCCGTTGGGGAAATAATTCACCGGGAACCCGTTGGTTTGAGTCGAGCAGAAGCCCGAGTAGGTATTGCCAGGACAGTAGTTGGCATGAGTATGTGGAACGGGGCCGATGGGTACGGCGTTCTCCATGTCGTAATCGGCGCAGCCGAGGCCATCGCATGCACCAAAGCCCTGGTAATCTGAAAAGGTCGTAGCGACCTGCGTGGGAACGCCAGACCCGGCAGCGAATATGGTCGAGAATGTCCATCCGCCCAAGGCTCGCCCAATAAATCCGGACTGTCCCTTGAAGAAAGGAGGTTGATAGACAAGGAACACGTTATAGATGAATTTGCGGTCCCAAGCCTGTCTCCCATACTGTTCGTCAAGATTGAAGGGATCGAGAGCAGTGAGTACGCTCGAAGATTGCGCCTGCGCTCCCAAGCCCAGAGCCTTCGACCAGGTGAAGTTGTTTTGCAGTGTCAATCCGCGCCAATCGGAGGTTTTGACGGAAACGAAGCCGGCGTTGTAGTTGCCATGGCCAATGCTGGCGTTCTGGAAGGCGCCGTCAGTAAATGCGCCGGAGCAGCCGATCGTAGTCACCCCGTTGCAGGTGCTGGGAATCGGCGTGCTCTGCAAGCTGCGCGGGAAGTTGAATGCACCAACATTTCCGTTGGTGTCAGTACACCCAACCGTCGGGCATCCCACGCCGCTGTCCAGGTCGCTCCAAATGCCCCAGACTTGTGCATTTTCAAGGTTGCCCGTACCGGCAGCGCCTTCGTTTGCGACCACTGCAGCCGTGCAACTGGAGAAGCCGGTGCAGTAGCCTGTGCCCTTCAACGCGTGCTCGAAGAAAGGCTGTGGTGTGACCGAACCTGCATTGGGCCCGGCCTTGCGTCCGCAGCCGCCGCCAGCTAAACCTGCGAGGCCGCCGCAGTATTGCAGCACCATATTCGCGTAGGCTTGCTTAAACTGCTGTCCGCCTAGCGTCATCATGTAAGGAACGGGGTTCAGTTCCACCGGTTGGTATTCATGGGTGATTCTGCGTCCGATATAGCCGAGCTCCAAGGTGACTCGGTGACTCAACTGACGTTGAAGGGTGAGATCGAACGCGTCGATCGCGCTCGCCCGGAAGCTAGGATCCAATCCCTCAGGGTTTGACGAGAAGCTGTTGTTGAACCCAGGATAGGCTGGCTGGGGCAAGGTGGGGCTCGCAAGCGCGATCAACGGAACAGTCGGGCCACCGGTAACAGAGGCGGCTTGTCCAACGCGAAATCCGTTCGAATAAGTGCCCGCAAGAGAGGCTCCGCAGGCCCAGCTTCCTGGCGCAGAGCCGACGAGGTTCGAATTACACGCCACGGGCTGTTCGAGGCCGAGTCCCAGCAGCGGGACCAACACCTGCACCACGCCGTTGGTGCGGCCGTATTGCCGGCCATAACCACCCCGAAGGACCGAATCTTGAGTTCCGAAGATCTTGCCCGCCATTGTGTCGGAGTCGAAGTGCGGATTCCAAGCCAAGGCAACCCGCGGACTAAACTCGCCGTAGAAGGGATTGTAGGGATATTTCAATCCGCTGGCGGTATTGCCCACCAAAGCAAACCCCATTTCGGGGTTGTATACCTGCCCGGCGAGCGCAGCTTTCTTGACATTATTGAGGTAGGTCTCGGTGCTTAACGGCTCATTTGCAGAGTCCACGAGCACCGTCTGCTTTCCGTTCTGCTCGACCGGCGGCATCTCCAGCGCGTAACCCAAGCCGTAAGTAAAGGTGAAAGTGGGCTTCAGATGCCAAGTGTCGCTGAAGTAAACGTTGTAGTAAGGGATGGTGCTTTTGTCGAAGGCGTTGGAAAGAGGAGGCTCCAAAGTCAGACTTGCGCCACTACGCGCGAACATCTGCGACGCGACGGAAACAACTCCCAGCACGTTGGCGTAAAGAGAATCGCAGGTCTTCGGAGTCGTGGAAATGGTAGCGGTCGTGGCGCAAGGATACGCGAGGGTGCCCATGCCCGATCCGTTAGTTGTGTTGCCCAACTCATACACCGGAAAAGCGTTGATGGTGCCGCCACTGTCATTCCGTTGATGGTAGTTCCAATTGTGCTGATAGGTACCGCCGAACTGGAAGAGGTGGTTGCCTTTCAACATGGAAATGTCGTCACGAATCATGTTGTCATGGCCATCCCAGAAGCGGCGTCGGATGTTCTGATTGTCGACGTTGAACGGCCCGAGATCCTGAGTCTCCGACTGGGCGTCATCCAGTCCAAGCGCACCACCCAGCCCGGGGACCTGTGGCGGAGCCCCGGCGCGGGACCAGGCCCACCAGTTCCGCAGAAAGCTGTAATGAATGTCGTTGGTAGTGTTGGTGGTGATATTAGTGGTCAAGCCGGCAACCAAATACCAGTCTCGAATCGGATCGCTTGACTGGGACGCGGGTGTGCCCAAGGTATCTCCAGGGAAAAAGCCCCCAATATCAACCTGGTCATCGGAAGCAAGGTTCATTTTGTAGTAGCGCCAGCTGGCCATGAAATGGTTCCTGGAACCGAAATCGTGATCGATACGCGCTACGTCGAAGTTGCTTGTAACGGGCAAACTCAGGTCAGCCGCAAATCCTAGAACGTTAGCGTTGTCACACAGGGTCTGGCCGCCCGCGCAAGTGGAGTTGGACTGGGGTTCGTACTTATTCCATATTTGCGAAACCAAAGGGTTGAGGCCGAGGCCGAGCGGATCGCAGAGGCCGCCTTGCGCCGTAGCGCCCTTGCAGCCGAAATTCGCCGGGTAAGTGACGCCCTTGAACACAACGGGAGTGTTGTTTAGATTGTAGGCGATCGCGCCGGTAGAGGCATCTGTTAACAGCCCCAACCGCAAGGCCGGCGAGGGAACGTTTCTGGTGATGGTCTCAGAGTTTGGATACCGGAAGCCTTCGTAATTGTAAAAGAAGAAAGTCTTGCCGCCGAGAAACGTTTTGTTCGTAAGCGGTCCTCCGAGCGCGCCGCCAAACCGACTGTAATGATAGGAAGGAAGATCGATGTGCCCGCAGTTTGGCGCACCGCACTGGGCCACGCCCTCCCAATTGTTCTGGTTATTCGCCCAGGCATTCGAGGACCAATTGTTGTCTTTGTAATACTCGTAGGCGGTCCCGTGGAAACTGCTGGTGCCGCGTTTCGTAACAATCTGGATTTCGGCGCCGGCGGAGCTGTTGAAGTCGGCGGTTTGCCCTGCGGTGTTCACCTTGAACTCCTCGACGCTGTCGGCTGGGGTGGGTAATACGCCCGACGGGGCGGAATAAGTAAACGACTGTGTTGACATGCCTCCGGTTGGATCGCCGATCACCATATTTTGCTGCGTACCGGTATATACGCCGCCGCTGCCATCCATATCATTGCTGTTGTTGCCACCATCCAGCGAGAAATAACTCTGATCGTTGACCGCGCCCGCAACATCGCCACCGGCGCTTACGCCTGGCTGCAACTCGATAAAGGTGTTGACATCGCGGCCGATGCTGGGCAGGTTATCGATGGCGACCTGCGGCACAGTGTTGCCTACCGTGGCGTTCATGGTCTGCAGTTCATCGCCGACAGTCGAGACCTCGACAACCACGTTCGTGCCGCCGACCTGCAGAGCCAGATTGACGGTGAGCGCGACTCCGACCTGCACTACTTCGTGCTCAGCCTTCGCCGTCGAAAACCCGGCCTTCGCAACTGAGACGCTATAGGTCCCAGGCGTAACATCAGCATAGTAGTAACGCCCCGCAGCATTAGTCGTTGCGGTTCGGTTGACGTTGGTGGCCGTGTCGGTCAATGAGACCGTCGCTCCCGCAACCACCGCGCCGCTGGGATCAGTGATTGTCCCTGCGACAGTTCCCGAAGAAGTTGATTGCGCCCAAACCGGTAGGGTGCAAGCCAGACAAACTACCAAGAGCAGAACCAGAGCCAACTTCACGCTGCGGATTTGCATTGCTTCCTCCGACCAAGAGATTGAGTGTCGCGACTGACCGAGAAAAATAGATGGAGTCACTAAACACTTCCACCACGTTGAGTATTGGCAATTAGCGAACCAGAGTGTGGCCGTCGCCTTTTCAATCGGTTACATCAATGATCAGATCTGTGGCTATGAAATGCGGGATGCTAACTAAGCAGTCCTCACAGCGCATGTCAAGCGTGTGAAGCTGCGTGGCTGTAAGACTGTCACTGCTTCCTGTAGCACTACATCAAACCGGAGAGAAGTTTGGGAAAGTCCAGATTTCCGGAGATGCTTTCCAAGCTTGACGCTGCTGATTCGAAGATACATACTGGTTGGTATGTCGGCGGCACGTAAGGATCCGAAACCTATAGCGACGAGGTTGCGCGACCCTGAGCGCACGCGGGAGCGTCTGCTGCAGGCGGCATTCCGCGAGATCTACAGATCGGGTTTCCAAAGTGCCAGCCTGGACGTAATTCTGGCCTCAGCTGGCGTCACCAAGGGAGCGCTGTACTACTACTTCAAGAGCAAGCAAGCCTTGGGATACGCCGTGGTCGAAGAGGTCATCGCGCCCGATAACTACGGCCAGTGGGTGCGTCCTCTACAGAGTGGCAAGGATCCTATCGACACTTTGATCGGTGCTGTTCAAGCTATACGCGTTCGGCCCGCGGATGTGCGGGGCGGCTGTCAATTGATCAATCTGGCGCAGGAAATGTCTCCTCTTGACGCGGGATTCCGGAAGCGGCTGGCGGCAATCTTCGATATCTGGCGGGAGGCTGTTGCCTCCGTTTTGCGAGAGGGCCAGACCCACGGAAGCGTTCGCCGCGACGTGGAACCCGCTGACGCCGCTGGCTTACTGATCGCGATGGTCGAAGGCTATGGCTCGCTGGCGAAGAATGCTCAGGATCCGAAAGTGATGAAGGCGGGGATCAGAAACATCGTGGATTGGCTGCGGTCGCTACGTCCGCCGGGCAACCGCAAGCGGGTCTGATCGCATCGGTGCTAACGACAGTGTGACGCCATTACATACCAACCGGTTTGTAGGCTCGGCGAGTTCGCATCGGCTGCAGGCACGCCGAGGCGAGAGCGGACAAGGACTGATAGTAAAGAGAAAAACGGTCGGGTCTGTCCCTCTGAATACAACTGCGGTGAGATTCAGCTAACACAGGAGGAAGTGATGAACCGAAAGAGATTGCAGGCGATTGCTTCTCTAAGCTTCGTACTAATTCTTATTCCGAGCACGGGCTGGCAAGCACAAGCACAGGACGCCAAAGGACCCTATCCGAGCATGGCTCGGCTTGATCAATATCTAATAGCGGATCGCAACGCTGAGATTGCCATGGCTCGTAGCGCGGCGCCCGACGCCATCTCCCGCGATGCCGACGTCCTTGTCCTGGGAAGTCATGGCTATGAAACCGCAGTCAAAGGCAAGAATGGTTTCGTATGCCTCGTGGAACGGGCGTGGATGGGCCCATTCGATGGCCCTAAGTTTTGGAACCCTAAGGTTCGAGGGCCGGTCTGCTACAACCCGCCGGCCGTTCGCTCCATCCTGCCCCTAACCTTCAAGCGGACAGAGTTGGTATTGGCGGGTCAATCCAAAGCTCAGATCTTGGACAGCATGAAGACACTCGTAAAGCAAGGGCTGCCACCCCTGGAGCCTGGAGCCATGGCCTACATGATGTCAAAGGACCAGTACCTCACCGATGGCGACCCCCACAACTGGATGTCTCACCTGATGTTTTACACTCCGCTCATGGATGGCGCCGTCTGGGGTGCAGATTTGCCCCATTCTCCCGTCATCCTGAATCCGCAGTTCAGGGGCGCTCCGGAACCGATTGACGATTTCATGGTTCCCGCGGGCTGGTGGTCGGATGGAACGGCGGACCCAGTCAAGGCGGATTAGGGATACGAATGAGTGTGACCGGTATGTTCTCAGGAGTCAGGAGTTGGCAGTAAACAGCTGCGTTCTTTATTTTGAGAATCGAAACATGGTGATCTATGAAACGCTTATTGTGTTCGATCCTTGTTCTGGTTACTTGCCTTGCGCCGCTGGCGGCCGCGCCTGGGGAAAAGGCGCCCAGGCCGCAATATGATCACAAGGGCCAGCTTATCCGACCCGCCGACTACCGTGAATGGATGTTTCTGTCTGCTGGATACGGCATGAATTACAGCCCGGGCCCCGACGGCCACGAGATGTTCACCAACGTCTTCGTGCAGCGCTGGGCATACAGCGAATTTGCGAACTCTGGGAAGTGGCCGGAGCAGAGCATGTTCGTCATCGACGAACGGGATGCGGCAAGCCGAAGTTCCATCAACCAGAGGGGCCATTATCAGACCGATCTGATGGGGCTGCCCGTCGAAGTGAAGGATTCGGCGCGGAATCCGGATAAGTGGGCGTACTACTTTTTCAACGCCGACAGCAAAACAGCCGAGGCCATGCCCAGGGGTAACCCCTGCTGGTCGTGCCACGACGATCATGCCGCCGTCGAGCACGCGTTCGTGCAGTTCTATCCCACGTTGAAGGTGATGGCGAAGAAGTTCGGGACGTACAACGAAGGCAGAGAGCAAGTGACGGAGGCGAAGTGAACGAGGTCGCGGCGGGGGAGTGGGATGAACTAGAAGTAGATCCCATCAACGGCTGTGCATGTCAGGATGGACTTCGGGCTCAGGAGCGGTAACGAACCGGCAATGGAGGCCCTTTTGGATAACGGCGATGCGCATATTCGTGAAGTCGTGAGGGCCAGGTGTGAAGAACTGCCGCTGCCAGACCGGCCTACACGGATGCCTGCAATTGGGAGGTCTGCGCGGATTGCGATCCGAGCCACGGGAAGAATTCTCTTCATCGATGCGGCGGACATTATCGCGGTGGAAGCCAAAGGAAACCACGTCTTGTTATTGAATGCTGCAAGTTCGCACATGCTGCGAGAGTCTATTTCGACCATGGAGGAAAAGCTAAATCTGTATGGGTTTGTGCGGATTCATCGATCTGTGCTGGTCAACGCGGCATTGGTCGAAGAGATGCATCTATCGTCCACGGGCGAGTATGTAGTCCGCGTGCGGGGAGGAAGAGAGTTCACAGCCACTCGCACTTACAAGAAGAATCTGCAACTCCTGGCGCAGCTGTGGATCGGTATGGAAAATTTTATTGGCGAGTAGGAATTCAGACCCCAAGCGGCAATGAGTCCTAGAACAGAGGAGTTTGTGGGAAACAGCAACGCGCACGTTCAGGAAGTTGTGAAGGTTGCCGGAGAAGATCTGCGACAACTCCTGCGCCAGCGGGCTGAGATCACGAAGCGAATCCGAACGACGAAGCAAACAATTGTGGGACTGGTCAACATATTTGGCGACGATTGGCTGGGCGAAGAGCTAGGAGAATTGGTCGGTCGGAAAGACGGAGCACGGCGAGGGCAACGGGGATTGACCGAGTCCTGCCGCACGGTGTTGATGGAGGCTAACCGCCCACTCCGTGCCCAGGAAGTATGCGAACAGATTCAGGGACGCATTCCGCTCGTCATGCTCCACCACAAGGATCCTGCTACCTCCGTTACCACGGTGCTGAACCGACTAGTGGCGCACGGAGAAGCCCTCAAAGTGCAGGATGAAAATGGACGGCGGGCTTGGCAATGGCACGATCAGGAGCGTGCCAGGGTGAGTGCTAATTTTCAATGAGGCTAGATTGACTTCTCGTTAAGAGAGCGCTGCAGAGTACTGTAAACAGTCGATTCCTCCGAGTCCAAAAGTTTTGAAAATCGTTGCAACCGCTACCCTAGGAAAGATCACTTGTCATGATGAAAAGCGGTTTCATTTCGAAGCTTTTGTAGTCTGGTCGCAGCCGGTCGGTATTGTAATGCTCTTTGACGTTCACAAGTTTCTTCGAAGCGGTAACTACGTCAATCGGCATATTGTCGTAACGCCCGTTCTTGAGCACTACGAGCCTGCCGTGAATTTTGCCGAGAATCAAGTCGAGTGCCAGATTGCCATAAGCCATTGGCACGATCGAATCGATGGCGTCGGGATCGCCCCCGCGCACCAAGTACCCCAGTTTCTGATTGATGACGTGAACGAGGACGCCATTGTTGTATCTGGGTGAGATTTCCTGCAGTTTTTCTGATACGAGATCGCCGATCCCGCCCAGTTTTTTGTGACCGAAGGCATCGGTGCTCTCTTTTTCAAAAATCATTTCCCCGCCTTCGAACATCGCTCCTTCCGACACTAATACAACCGAGTAGCGGCTTGGATTTTTGTGGCGGTCGGCCACCAGCAACTCCGTCAAGCGCTCGATATTGAATTTGTGCTCCGGAATTACACACCGATTCGCCGCCCCGGCCATGGTCGGCAACATGGCGGTGAATCCGGCATAACGGCCGAATACTTCGAGCACCAGAAAACGTTCATGGGAACCAGCGGTAGTTCGCAGGCTGTTGGCCATCTGAATCGTGCGCGTCACACAGGTGCTGAACCCGACGCAGTAATCGGTTCCCGGAACATCGTTGTCCATGGTCTTGGGAATGGCAACCACCTTTACGCCTTCTTGATACAAGCGCACGGCATAGCTCAGCGTGTCATCGCCGCCGACCGGGATCAGATAATCAATCCCCAGCCACTCTAGATTCTTGAGCACTTCCGCCGTTAGGTCATTTTTCTCAGCTTGATAAGTGCCTGCCAAGTGAGCAGGAACATGCGATTTCTTTACCTGACTGGGATTTGTACGCGAAGTGTGCAGAAAGGTCCCTCCGGTCCGGCCAGCTCGGTTGACGAGCTCTTCGGAGAGGAGCTGGAAGTTATCGCTATTGTCGTAGTCCTTCTCGCGGATGATGTCGATCAGACCCGCCCATCCGCGTCGTAGGCCGATAACGCGATAGCCCTCCCGCAGCGCCCGGATTGTAACCGCGCGGATGGCCGGATTCAGGCCGGGAACGTCGCCCCCGCCCGTGAGGATGCCGATTGTGCCCTTTGCGGTATTGAAATTGTCCATGGCTTAGATCTCTTCCCCCACAGAGTACACCAGAGCGTGGGGATGAGGATTAGACGGTGGTGCTTGTAATAGAGCCAGTTGGCGATCACGGCTAAGGGAATGATGCTGACAAAGCAATTGGCCGCGTAGATCGGACTCGTGCGCGATTGGGGGTGGCGCAGGATCCTACCGTGGTGTTTCATGCCCGACGGAAAATCACCGAGACCGAGCCGTCGGTTGTGAGGCAACTCCTGACATTGGAGGCGCGGTCTCGGGCGAAGCCTTGCGAAAATTCTCTCCTAGAAACTCCGCCACTGTGGCAGCGATCTGGGCCTGAGCGACTGTAGCAGTGTTGGCACGTTCCCCCAAACTTTCAGTGTCCGGGCCGATGAGAGCGATCCAGATATTCTCCGAACCTTTCTCTTCCGTTCCATGTTCCTTCCACTCCTCCAGACCGCTGCCGCGGCCGTGATCGGTCGTGATAATAAAAGTCGTCTGGTCGCGATACTCCGGTATTGCCTGCATCGTCTCCCATAACTGCCGCACGAACCCATCGAACTGATGCGCGCTTTCCAGCACCAGGTCATAACGTCCCGAATGAGCCCAGTTGTCGGTTTCGCCATAACCGACAAACAGCAAGCGCGGGTGTGCCGACTTCACATAGTCGATTAGCGGAACTTGCAAAAACGAATCCCAAACGTCTTCATCATCCAATCGCGTGGTGGTGCGATAGAGTTCGTTGAGCAGTTCCTGACGAGGTGTCAGATTTCCCTTTTCCGGCGGATCCCATCCCGCTTGCATCACCAGTTGGCTTCGCGGCTCATTGAAAATATTTTTAAAAACATCCCAGGTTGCGTAAACCGCGACCTTCCCATGAAACTCGGGAAATTGATTCATCCATTCAAAGACAGTCAGGTTCGGATTCAATCCAAACTCATTGCTGTTGATGCGCGGATCCGGCCGGCCGGTCAGCATCTCGTTATATCCGGGATAAGAGAACGCGAGACCATTCGTGACCCGAGCGATGCTACCCTTCTTTTGGTTTCCGAAGATCTGGCCCTGCTTGGCGACTACATTCCAAAGAAATGGGAACAGTATTTTGCGGCGTTCCGTGGGATCATCGTTCCAGAACTGGCGCCGCAATTCCTCGGTTGTGGCCCAGATGCCCCCGTTCTTTTCGTTGAGCAGATCGGGATCGGCTCCGGTAAAAACTTCCTGCCAACGCAGACCGTCACTAACAATCAGAACGACGTTTCGAGTCTTGAGCTGTGCCGATAGATTCGGTATCGCGACGATCAAGAAAGAAATCAGGATGGGAAAAAACCGCAGCTTGCTCTTCATGATCCTCCAGATTAAGAATCATCCTCCATGTCAAAAGCTGTAGCGCAAACCGAATTGCATCACGCGCGGAGTAGTAAGCGTGGCCGTAAAGTTGCCCAGCGTTGTTCCATAAAGCAGGTATTGATTCAGCGTCCCATCGTCGAAACGCACTGCGTTGGTTGCGTTGAACACATCCCAGGAAAAGCGGAGTGCCTGAGATTCCGTCAGCCTCCACGATTTCGCCAGACTCAGATCCACGCCAAAGTATCCCGCCCCACGAAAATTATTACGCTGGCCGGCTTCTCCCGGGTAGGCATAACGAAATGCGCTGGCGGCCGCAGGTCCCTGTTTAAACACATTCGGAACGCCGTCTTGAATCGAGACGCCGGTCGGCGGCGGGGTTCCGACAACCACAGCTCTGCCGTCCTGCTCGTAATTCGTACCGAAAGCGTAGGTCGAGATGCTGAAGGGATAACCGCTCGTCCAGCGAACTAAGCCTGAAATCTGCCAGCCTCCCAGCACCCCATTTTCTGCCTTGTTCCAGGTTGCTCCGAAGGGTTTGCCTCGACCGAGCGGCAGATCGTAAACCCAGTTGGCATTGATCTGATGGGTGGTGTCGAAGTCCGACGGCGCGTAGAGTCCTTTCGTATCCCAGGAGTTGATCACTTGACCGCTATAACCAACTCCGCTGAAGCTGCCGATTCCTGTGCCTTGCTCATACTCGTTGACCCGCTCGGCGTTTGAGTTTTCGTCCATCGATTTCGAAAACGTGTAGTTCAAATCGAATTCCATTCCACCCACATGCCGCCGCAACATCGCCTGAAATCCGTGATAGTTGCTGGTTCCGGTGGTGCGCCATGAATAAAGAGACGAAAACTGATCGTCCCAAAATGCGTATGGGCCGAGCGTAGAGCAGGCCGGAAAGCACTCACCGGGCTGCGCGGCATCCAGATACTGAAGCGCATAAATATAGTTGGGACTGTTGGCGTAATACAGATCGTAGATATTCTGGGTCGCGGTGGGATTTGCCGGAATGCCCGGTGCGTAACCGCTCTCGCCCGCCGCTCCGGCTGCACCCGGGAAAAAATCCTGCCAGAACGGGATCGGCTTCACAGTGCTCTCCGGAGTATTCGCGTTCGCCAGCTTTGCCAGTGCTGTCGCCGCTTGAAAGTAAGTCATGCCGGATTTTGGGTCGCGCATATTCACGGGCTCGGCCATATCGACTTCCTGCAATAGTCGATGACCGAAACGGCCGACATAGGAAAGCTCGACCACAAATTGACGCGGAAACTCGCGGGTAATCGAGAAATCTGCGACTTCGGAATAAGGCGTTTTCATCGTGTTGTCGATTCCCCAGGCAATAGCAAAACTACCATTCGCTCCCATGCCCGGGGGCGTGGAGGGAAAACCTGCTGCCGGCGGACCCGGCAACTCGGGAGTTCCGCCGCAAGCGGGGCCAGTCGGCATCGTGGTCAGATTCACGAAACGCGCGACGCAATCTGTGGTCTCAACTCCGGAGGGATTTTCGAGATAGGTCGTCAACCCGAACGAACCTTCGCGGTCGAAGCTGTTCACCACACCTTCGCCGAAGTGATCGTAATA
Source organism: uncultured Acidobacteriaceae bacterium (assembly GCA_963766625.1). GTDB lineage: Bacteria > Acidobacteriota > Terriglobia > Terriglobales > Acidobacteriaceae > Sulfotelmatobacter. The sequence continues at coordinate 75,586 of CAVYBF010000005.1, forward strand.
AATTCCGTAACCACCTCGGATCGAAGTTTTACCCCTCGGTCCCAGAAGTGTTTGCCAGAAGGGAACGCCTGAGGTGGGTGAGTAAGCGAAAGCAAGACGGGGAGCGATATTTCCGTAATCCGAATTCCAGTAGGGAGCTTTTCCATTGGCCTGTCCGGCGAGCGCGAAAGATATCGTCGGCCGGTACACCTGTCCTTGGTTCATAGCAGCGGTTCTTCCGTTGAAAAATGAAGCCAGACTCGGCGTGGGTGCAACCTGATTGCCGCTGGTTTCATAGGGGACCTGTAATAGCGTATAACGCAAGCCGAAGGTCAGCTGGAGATTGCTTTTCGCGCGCCATGAATCCTGCGCGTAGAACTCAGCTTCGTTCGATTTGAAATGGCGCGACACCAAATCGCCGACCTGAAGAAACTGCCCCGACTTATTCTGGTTATAAATGGCGGAGATCGAGCCGATCATTCCCGTCACGTTCGTAACCGCAGCGTCATAGGAGTACCCAAACTCCGGATTCATGGGCGGCAGCAAAGGAACGTTCGCAGGATCGAGATCCTGTCCGGTAAATGCGATTCCACCTTCGTAGAGCCAGGTCGGATGCATCGATCCATACGAGAAATTCTGCTCGTTGGAAAAACGGTTGTCGTTTACGATTCGCCAGTTTCCGCCGAATTGCAGGGTGTGCTGACCGCGCGTCCAGGTGAGGTCATCGACAAATTGATTCACCGGAACGTTTACGTTAACCGTGCGGGCGAACGATACCAGATCGGAAAGATTCCAGAAGCCAATGTTCGAAAAGGGATTCGGTCCCGCGTCGCCCAATCCCTGCCGCACGAAACCGTAACGCAGATTATTAATGACGTTATTAGTGAGAACTGCCGTGTAGCCGACCGCAAGCCCTTTGCTGTTGTTGGTAATAATTTGGCTGGGCGGTTGGCCGGGAAATTCGGCAGCATCGAGTGTGTGGTCGTCCTGCAGATTTCCGCGCACAAAAAGCCGGTGCGTACCGTTCGCCGTCAGGTTGTAATCCAGCTTCAGGAGAAATGTATTCAAGCTTGCAGGCTGAGGCGCGGCAAAGGTGTAACCGAGAATGTTTAATCCATCAGAGCCGTACGAGGTATTCGTATTCGGCAGAGGGTAGGCTGGCACCGGCGTTCCGTTCGGCAACGTGTCTTGACCATTCCACAGGTTCAGCACGGCTTGGCTCACGCCCGGCCCGTTGGGGCAGGTGGTTGTGCAACCATCCATGCTCGCGAGCTGAGAAGGTTGTAAGTTAACGATGGAACCATCGGCCGCAAGGTAACTCACAATGCCCGTGCGCAAGTTCGCGCTGGGCACAGCCTGGGTCGTCTGCACGGCTTCGCGCGAACGTTGCCCTTCGTAATTGGCGAAGAAGAATAATCGATTCTTAAGAATCGGACCGCCAAGCGCAGCACCGAACGTATTACGAATCAGTTCGCCGGGTTTATTCGGGAGCCCGCTAGAGATTTGCGCTTGCTCGTTGAACCAATTGTTCGCAGCTCCGAATAGCGTGCGATTGTATTCGTAAGCGGTACCGTGAAATTGGTTCGTGCCGCTTTTTGTGACCATAGAAACCTGTGCCCCAGAAGATCGCCCGGAATCGGCGTTTGCGTTGGTCGTGGTTACGCGGAATTCCTCCAGCGAATCCATGGGCACGCGCAGCGCGCCAGTAAATGCCTCGCCGAGCAAGGGGTCATTATTGTCGAGACCATCGACAGTCACATTGGTCTGGTCGCTGCGCGCGCCGCTCACCGCGCCGCCTCGCGAGTCTGCGCCGGTGTTCACCTCATTGCCGATGTAGGCCACCCCTGCCTGCAAGCTCAGCAACTCGACGGCATTCCTTCCTTCCGACGGAAGGGACGCGATTTGTTCCGAGTCGAAGGCGTTCCCCAAAGTTGCGTCGACAGAATTGACGGCGGGTGCATCCCCGCGAACATCAATCGTGGTTTGGGCCGCGCCTACTCGCAACGTGAAGTTCAGTGTCGCCGGAGTGTTCACCAGCAATGTGACATCTTCTTTGCGGGCATTGGCAAAACCGGCTGCGACCGCGGTAAGCGCGTAACTTCCTGGAGGCACTTCCAGGAACTGGTACGTTCCACGTTCGTTGGTCGCGGCAGTCCGTGTAAATCCGGTTTCAGAATCGGCTAGGGTTACTCGTGCGTCCTTGATTGCAGCTCCCGCAGGATCGACGACGGTTCCCCGCAAGGACGTGGTCGAAACCTGCGCCCACGAGTTCGCAGCCAACAAAACTGAGATCAGCCCGACGAAAGTCGGATTCCACGGCCGAAAACAGATACTCGATATTCGAGGAGACAGCGAAAGTGGACATTTCCGCATGGCGATTCACAAAACTGATTTACCGAGTTAAGCAGCGACAATAGCGAATCGAGGTTAAAAGCAGATGAAAAATGAAAAAAGTTATGGGTAGCGGTACACTTTACGGCACACTCTTGCGACACACATGGTTCTGTGAATGTAAATCTGGCGAAAGCACGACCGCGCGCTCGATCACAGTTCGATTAATTCGACGATGGCTTAGGTAATTGTTCGAGTGCGATACGTCTAGGCCTCAGGCAAGCGATAGTCGCGCATCAATTACCCTAGACCTTCGCTGGGGGAGCCAGTGCAACGGCCGCTTCTGCGGTAAGCAACAGAAACGTTACCGTCTCCTGCAAGTAGAGACGAACGGCAGTCTCCGTGTGATTCAAATAGCCGATAGAAACGTCCTGACCAATGTGCAGGTCGAAATCGCCGCCTCGGGTCGTTACAACAAAGGCGCCTTGAATGGCGGGTGCCCAGATGATTTTGTCCTCGACAAGTCGCTTGACGTGTTCCAGCACCGGATATCCATGATCGCTGGTCTCGGCCAGTGCCGTGTAAGCGTCGGCGCCGAGCAGGACCGAGTAGGGGCCATTGACGCCGACGAGCCGCAACTGGCTCAGACCTTGAGCAATGGCATCGGGGTACTGTCGCACGTCGCCGGGGAGCGTCCTCTTTGGATTGCTGGTCCCTTGCCGGATGCCCACGATGCCGGCGGCGTCGTAGCCCTCGAATATGGCGCGATCTTCGGCGAAAGCGAGTTGGCGCGCGGCGTCCTTCGCCGGTTGCCAATCGGAATCGTTCGCGCCACGTTCAACGTCATCGATCGCCTGACGCTTCAGATCGAACGAAACTCGCAACTCAATTAACGCCTTCACTTGGCGTTGTCGGGCGACGATGCCCTCACTCTGGGCCGCGATTTCCTTCAGATGGCCGGTGCCGACGGCAGAGAGGCTCGTGCCCGCGGGTCCATGCAAGTCGACTACCCGCCGTCCCGCAAGGTGACGCTTGAACGTGCGCGATGTTTCCTCTTCGATCTGAGACCACGCCGCATCGGAAATCGGGGCAAGCTCGCGATGCAGATTATTCATGGGGGATCTCTCCTTTCAGTGAACCGATACCGAGCGAACCATCGTTCGTCCGCGAGTTGAGCGAACTGGGTTCGCCCGCAGCGGTGACGGGCGAAGGCTCAGCACTCGACGCCGGATCGTCCGTTACGTTTTCCAGAAATGTCGCGGATGGCACAAAGAACAGATTGCCGGTGACAGCGCGGCTGAAGTCGAGCAAGCGATCGTAATTGCCGGACGGCTTGCCGATAAACATGTTCTCAAGCATTTGCTCGATGGTGCGTGGCGAACGACTGTAACCAATGAAATAAGTGCCGAATTCACCCGCTCCAACCTGTCCGAATGGCATGTTGTCACGCAGAATCTTGATCTCTTTCCCATCTTCGACGATTGTCGTCAGCGCGTTATGCGCCGAGGTCGGTTTGACAGAATCATCTAATTCGATGTCGGAAAGCTTGGTACGGCCGATAATTCTTTCCTGCCCCTCTGTGGACAAAGCGTTCCAGCCGTCAAGATCGTGAAGATATTTTTGCACAATAACGTAGGTGCCACCGGCGAACGCGGCATCCTCGTCTCCAATGAGTACAGCCTCTGTTACTGCCTTACCTCTCGGGTTTTCCGTTCCGTCGACAAAACCGATGAGATCACGGTCATCGAAATAACGAAATCCGTGTACCTCGTCGACGGTTGAAATAGCGTCGCCGATGCGTGCCATGATTTGAGTCGCCAACTCGAAACATAAATCCATACGCTTAGAGCGAATGTGGAACAGCAAATCGCCTGGCGTGGCGACGGCATGGCGCTGCCCGGAGTGGATTTCGCGGAAGGGATGCAGGTTCGCCGGGCGCGGAGCGCCAAACAGCCGATCCCATGCTTCAGATCCGAAACCTGCTACGCAGGAAAGGGCCGCCTCAATGTCACGAAATTCCACGGCGCGAATTAGCGCGGCGAGGTCTCCGCAGAACGAGCGAATCATGTTGCGATTATCGGGCCCCGGATTGATTGTCGCGACCAGAAAGACCGCTGCCCGGCTCAGCGGGGCATCTACGGCCTGCGGGACACCGCGTCTGCCATTTGCTTGGTCTGGCGCACTGATCAGATCGGAGTCCATTGGATGTCATTCCGTGGGGGTCGGCGGAGTTCCCCTTCGCAATCGCCTCCCACTCGAAAAATCAGACCGCAAGCTTACCACTGCCTCTCGCCGAACGTCCACGGGGCCCGGGGCATGGACTACTACTCTTGTCCAAGTGATAAGAACGAGCGTGGGATTTGCGAATAACAATCGGGCGAGGCGTCGTTGAATCGTCCTTCGAATCAATGAACTCTTCCGGTCCACCATAGCACTCTGCCTATTACCCGCCAATGAGAAGGCGTTACCAGGGAGACAGAATCGTATCCCCTGTGATCCGACACTAATACATCGGTGTGGTCGAACCTGATCAGACGCGAGATAAGTAATCCCTTCTCAATGTTCCAGGCCACCACGATATGACCGAGGAGTTTGTCGTGCGAGGTTTGGGACGTATCCACAGCAATGATATATCCATCGAGTATCAGAGGAGACATCGAGTTGCCCCTTACTCGAAAAGAGACGGTCGAGGCTGGATGCGGACACCATTCCGCAGGAGCAGCCAGCATCGTTTCCGGTTTCAATTGGTCGAGATCGGCAACTTTGTCACCCTGCTCTCCTGGCGTGGCTGCGCGGACAGGCAGAAGCGGCACAGCAACTAACGCCGCTTTGCCGGAGGGCCGTCTTTTTCCTGCGCCGGCGTGGACGATCTGCACGTTCGCACTTCGATCATCCAACCAACGGCGACGGGTTTTGGGCATGACCTGCATGACGTCGGCGGTACTCAGCCCCGCCCGTCCCCAGAAGAACCAGCAGAGCGGATCGCCAGCCAGTTTACCGAGTCGAATATAGGCGTCCGAGGGAGGCTCGGCCTCGCCACGCTCCCAGCGTGAGATCGCCATTGCCGAGATCTCCAATTTTTTACCTAGCCCGGCTTGGCTAAGCTTCGAAGATCGACGCAAATTCTCAATCACTTGCGACCACTCAGCAGTACCTTTAGACTTCTTTTTCATGACGATTTTTCGTACATTAATTCGAATTTTTTCACAGCTTGATCCGAAAAGAAATGCAATGATCCACCTCTTTTCGGAGATCTACAAAGATTGTGATTGCTTCTTAACATAAAAAAATACAGGGGAAACCGTATTGATGTGTCACTCACCTCTTGCGTTATAACGCTAGAGTTAATGGGAGGAGAAATCGCATGCAAGAGGTCGCCTCTCCATATGGAAACGGCTGGCGAGAACTCTACCTGGCTGCGCTTTTTTAGAATGACCGTGAAAAACTGGCGGAGCGCATTGCTGAAGCGGAAAAAATTTACTCGGACTGGCCGGTGGGCACGGATCCGAACCTGCACATCAAAAAGGTCACGGAGTTGTTTGAGAGCGGTGTAACCATTGTGAATGTTCATGCCGGGCAAAAAGACCAGCAACGTGTAATCGACTTCTACGGAAAAGAAGTGCTGCCCAAGCTACGCGGCCGCAAGGCAGCTTAATCCGGCTCAGCAAGGCAAGTTGACCCCGGTGTCTTTTCACAGCGATAAAACTTCTGCAGAATGTAGAAAGCTTTCTTGCGTTCTCCTTGATCGGAAATCAGACCTTTTCGGTTGAGATAGTCCTGAATGCCGGGCAACAATCGCCTGGGCGAGTGGAAGTCCATAAGCACCCATGGTGAAATTCCTGTGAGGGACGGCAGGCGTCCGATCATCGTCAATTGGTGCTCGTAGAGGTTGGCCTGGTATTCCTCCGTCCAGCGGGTGTGCTTGTCCCCGTGATTGCCAAAGGCAGCGCCGCCGCCAAATTCGCTGACGATTAGAGGCTTCTGGTTGGGGAGAATCCAGTGAATGTGATCGCAGTCCTCGGGAGTTTCCGTTCCATACCAACCGAGATATTCGTTCAACCCAATCACGTCAAGGAACTCAGAGATTGGATCAGTCAGGGCGATCTCGCCCATCTGCGTGTGATCGAAATGGTTTAAGGCGGCGGTGATGAGGCGCGTCGAGTCAAGCGTTCGGGCCTGCTCGATCAAGGATTTCAGAAACACCAGACGCGCCGGTTCGATGGGGGTTTCGTTGGCTACGGACCAGAGCACGACAGCGGCGCGATTGTGATCCCGCGCAATCATCTCGTGCAATTGGTTCTGGGCGTTCTGAAGAGTTGCAGAATTCTGCCATGCGGTCTCCCAATAGACCGGAATTTCGGACCAGACCAGCAAACCAAGCTGATCGGCGAGTCGAATCATTTTTTCGTTATCAGGATAGTGCGCCAGACGCACAAAGTTGCAGCCGAGTTCTTTTGCCCACTGCAGTAGGATTCGATCGTCTTCGTCGGAGAAGGCTCTTCCGCCACGAAAAGGCGCTTCCTCGTGCATCGAAATTCCACGGAGAAATATCGGTTGGCCGTTCAACAGGATCTTTGAGCCTTGAGTTTGTACGCAGCGAAATCCGATTTCATCCTGGATGGAATCGCCGCCCGCTGACAATCTCACTTCATAAAGCTTGGGAATTTCCGGAGACCAGAGTTTGAGGTGCGCCGAGAACTGAAAACGGCCGTAGCCTTTTGCATCCGTGGTTATTTGCCGTTTGATGTCTGCTTCTGGAATCTCGATCGTGACCAGTTCGGAAGTGGACAGGCCCGAGAGCTGAACCCAGCCTTCGACTTCGTTCAATGATCCCTTCGCCAACTGAATCCAGTAATTCTGGATGTAGGTTTGCGGCACTTCGATCAAAGACACATCGCGCGTGATGCCACCATAGTTCCAGAAATCGGTTGCAGGCCCAGGAACGCCCTCTGCTTTGCGTTGGTTATTGACCTCGACGACAAGGAAATTATCGCCTTCATGAATTTGATCGGTCACTTCGAAATTAAACGGTGTGAAGCCGCCTTCGTGATCTCCCACATTTTGACCATTCAGATACACGGAGGCTCGGGAATTGGCGGCACCAAAATAGACAAACACGCGAACGTGAGGACGCGTGTGGTAGGAAAATGATTTCTTGAACCAAACTGAGCCTTCATAAAAGAACAGCTCGGAGCGTTGGGAATTCCAATCTCCGGGAACATTCAGGGTTCCGGATGTATCGAAGTTGTATTCCACGAGATCACGCGGACTGGCGGGTTTCGCATTTTCATAGAAGCGCATTCCGGTGCCAATTTCGTAGGGGTCGATGATGACGCGCCACGTACCGTCAAGGCTGATGGTGCTGCGGCCAGGCACGTTGGCAAGGAGCGGAGACGAGGCAGCCGCAGTTGTCGACCCTGCCGTCAAAAGGCAAGCAGCTAGCAGCAGGCACTTTCTCCACTGTGTCATCGAATTCCTCGTAATTGAGTTGGTTTTCACTCGCAACTACGCCGAGTCCCTAAAGTCGATATGCTTTCTTCACTAGACCATAGGTTAGTTCGTGGGCGACCTCGCTTGCCTCTTCTTCCTCGAGCCGATGCTCCGCAACCAGCTTCGCCAGAAAGCTACAATCCATGCGATGCGCCATATCATGGCGTCCTGGAATCGAGAGAAAGGCTCGGGTATCGTCGTTAAAACCCACCATATTGTAAAACCCTGCGGTCCCGGTCATGCTCTCACGAAAACGCACCATTCCCTCCGGGCTATCGTGAAACCACCAGGGCGGGCCAAGACGCAGGCACGGATAATGCCCCGCCAGCGGAGCCAATTCGCGGCTGTAGGTGGATTCGTCGAGCGTAAAGAGAATGATGGTGAGATTGCGTTCATTGCCGAACTGATCGAGTAGCGGGCGAAGCGCGTCTACATAATTCGTTGGCGTCGGGATGTCAGCACCTAAGTCGCGTCCATAGCACTCATAGAGCTTGCGATTATGATTGCGAGCGCTGCCGGGATGAATCTGCATCACAAAGCCGTCTTCCAGACTCATGCGCGCCATTTCGGTCAACATTTGCGCACGGAACAATTCCTTTTGCTGCGCGTCGGCATCCAGGCTGCGCACCTGCCCAAAAAGTTCCGCTGCTTTTTGTGGAGAGAGATTCGCGGTTCTCGCCGTGGGATGACCGTGGTCCGTTGCTGTGCACCCAAGTTCGCGGAAGTGGGTGCGGGTTATTCTTAAGGCGTTCAGATAGCCTCTCCACGATGAAGTGTCCTCGCTGGTTTTCTCGCCAAGCTTTGAAATATTTTCGGTGAAGCCGGTAAAGTCAGGATCGACTACCGGGTCGGGGCGGAATGTCGGGAGAATCCTGGCTTTCCAGTTCGACTCCCGGATGGCCTTGTGATCGCCCAGAGAATCGAGCGGAGAATCGGTTGTCGCCAGCACTTCCACATTAAAACGGTCGTAAAGATTGCGAGGCAGAAATTCAGGCGTCTGAAGCTTTGCCGAAATCGTATTGAAGTAGAGATCGGCGGTTTCCGGCGATAGCCTCTTTTCCAAACCGAAAAGCTCCTGGAAGGCAAAGTCGAGCCACATACGCGTGGGGGTTCCGCGGAACAGATAATAATGACTGGCGAAGATGCGCCAGATTTTGCGCGGATTTTTCGGTTCTGGCTGCCCAATCTCGAGATCATCCAAAGGGATGCCCTGGCTATAAAGCATTCGAAAAATGTAGTGATCCGGCTGAACAAAAACCTGCACTGGCCCGGGAAAAGGATCGTTGGTTGCGAACCAACTCGCTTTGGTGTGTCCGTGAGGATTCACGATGGGCAAATTTCGCACACGCTCATAGAGCTTCTTTGCAATTTTCCGCGTACTGGGCTCGACGGGAAATAGACTGTCGGGATGGATCAGCATGCTCCGACTATAACGCCAGCCTTCGCATTCTGCTGTCAGATGCCGAGGCGAGCGCGGGCTGTAAATCGCCGCACAGCGGGATCATTTGCTAGCGCAATTAGGTACGATAGCGAACATTATTTTGCCGCGCGAAGCCCACAATATTCTCCATAACAAAATAGTTATATCTTGGTCGTTAGGCGCGGCAACCTACAGGCGTTGCTGGTCATCTGAGAGCTACTTCAAAAATATGTCTTAATAAGTGGGAAGTGGAAGAGGTATTCATGGAGGTAGAACGGCAGTCGGGAAAAATCGATCCGCATTGTTTATGGTCCGCCCACTGTTCCGTCATACCTCTTCTGGCGTTGTCCCCCGCCGGAGTTGCGGACGCCGCGGTGTTGGTTTGATGGGCTTGATTGCACTGCAATTCGAGTCGCAATCGGTCCCCACGGCTCCGCAACTCCCTCCCCAACCCTGCGCAAATTGAACTGCGATGTTGTTCTTCGGGATGCGCCGGACCAAAGCATGGACCAGCACGGCTCGGCATCATGGCTGCAGATCGCGCATTAGGGGTTGGCAGGAACATCTGGAACCGTGCAGGTAAGCCAACCGGCACCGATGTTTCCTTGCCTTGGATGTCGGCAGTCCCAGAACTTGTGGCCGACCTTCGATTCTCCCCGCTTGGGTACTTTGTGGTGATGCTGAGGGCTGGGCTCTTCAATCTGTTGCGACAAAACCTTGAATCTGTTGCGACAAAATCTTGCTACTCCCACAGGATCTTGCCGGTATCGCGTCCCACATGCTGGGAAAGAATTGCCAGATACCGCAAAGCGTCATCCAAGTCGGAGGTCTCGCGGTGGTTGTTTGGAGGAAGAGATTGCAACTCAGACATGCGAAGCGAAATCGCATTGCGTGCGCGATCGATCTGAGGGATAACCTTCTCGCGCTTGGGTTCCAAAATAGCTTCGCGAAATAGTGAGTACCAGTTGGGATTTTTTGGACGCACGGCTTCACCCCGAATCTCGTTTGTCTCTGCAGCTTGGCCGACTTTGCAATTCCTAAGCGCGCAAGCTTTACTCGGGCCGGCACAGCATGAACGAAGAGGACTTTCTCTTAGGAATGCAGCTGAATGCAATGACGAAGATTAGTAAACGACAGCCTGCGAGGACTCGCAATACAGTCGTGAACGTAGTTGCCAATTTGTAACGGGCACAGCAAGAAATGTCACTAATATTTCAATGGCAGACGTGCTTTGCCGGCCCGCGCGTCCGGGAGTGATGCTGCAAATCATTGAATGGCCGACGTTTGCAACTGGGTATTGGAGAGTCCGGCCGGGCAACCCGAAATCCTAGTTTGGCAACTAAATTGTTAGTTGACATTCTTATTGCTGGGACGTCTAACCATCCGAAGCAAAAGTAGGGGCTGCGCAGGATAGCGCGCGCACGAGGAGAAGAATTGCCTAGAAACAAATCGGCTACGCTGACGGAAGCCGAATTGCGCATCATGAATGTGCTTTGGCAGAAAGGATCGGCGACGGTGCATGAGGTGCTGGAGTCGCTGCCTGCGAAGCCGATGCTGGCGTACAACTCTGTTCTGACCATCGTGCGCATCCTGGAAAAGAAAGGCTACGTGAAGCATGTGAAAGATCGCCGAGCTCATGTCTACACGCCGCAAATCGCAAGGGAAGATGCGAGCCGGTCTGAAGTGCGCCGGCTGGTCAGCCGTTTTTTTGGCGACTCCCACGAACTGCTTGTAATAAACATTTTGGAAGACAAGAGCATCGACGCGGGAGAGCTTGATCGTCTCCGCCAGCTGCTGGAAGAGAAAGCAGGCGAACGATGACGGCGATATTCGGAACGGCAATGTTGGGGATGCAAGGGGTGGCCGAAGGTTGCACCTTGCGCATCGTTGATTGCCTCTTCGCGGGCACGCTCATCGCTGTTTTCGCTGGATTAGTGTCCCACTTCTCGCGGCGGCAGAGTTCGAGCCTACGTTTTGCGGTTTGGTTTTCGGCACTAATCGCGATTGCCGCGTCGCCTTTTCTAAGAGACTTGATCTGGTCGCACGGTAAAAGTCCTTCTGCAAGCCTTGGTGCGGCTGCGATCACACTCCCCAGTTCTTATGCGCTTTATGTATTTGGCTTGTGGGGAGCGATGGCCGCCTGGTTCTTGATCCGACTCGGAATCGGTCTGTGGCGGCTTCATGCTTTACGCCAAACTTTTGTTCCGGTTGATGTGGAAAAGCTCGATCCACAAGTGCGGGAAACTTTGAACCGTGCTGGAGGGCGAGGGCCGGTTTCGCTATGCACTTCCGCCCGCGTTCGCGTCCCGGCGGTAATCGGGTTGATCGGGCCACTTGTGGTGGTGCCCCGTTGGGCGCTCGATGAGCTTTCGGCGGGGGAACTGAACCAGGTTTTGCTGCATGAACTCGCACATCTGCGGCGAAGAGACAGCTGGACGAATCTTGCGCAGCAGGTGATCAAGGCTATGTTTTTCTTCCATCCCGCCGTTTGGTGGATCGAGAGCAAGATCTCCCTGGAGCGGGAGATGGCCTGCGACGATGCCGTTCTTGCAGAAACGGCAAACCCTCGTGCTTATGCGAAGTGCCTGCAACACATTGCGGAGAAGACCCTGCTCCGCCGAAGCCTGGCGCTGGCTCAAGCTGTGTTGGGACGCGTTCGGCAGACCTCGACGCGAGTCGCGCAGATTCTCGATGGAACCCATCCGCGAAGTTCAAATCATGGTTGGAGAACTGCCCTGTCGTTGGCAACGCTGGTGGTGGCCTGCGGCTTGATCGAATCAAACGAACCCGAACTGATTGCGTTCCAGGATGTTAAGCCCGCGACGAGCACTCTGGCAGCCTCGCAGTATACGGGCCCCGCGATTACGCCCGTGTCATTCAAGACGACAGAGTTCAGGACAGCAGGAGCGACTGGGTCGAAATCGATTTTGCATCCGGCCTCAGCTCGCGCGCTTGCGGAGAGGCCTGATCATGAGGATGGAACGAGCCCACGCCGAAGATCCCGGCTTGTCGCAACGTCTGTTAGAGACCAAGGCCTGCTCCGACTAGCAAGTGTCCACCATCGTGGCTTGCGCACGGAAATGGTCAGTTCCGAAGCTGTTTTTGTAGTGTTCGAAAACCGAGGCTACAATCTGAGCGGGCAGCCAGTGTATGAAATTGAGGTGTTGCACCTGACTGTGCTGCACCCATCCATTTCTTCAATCGCCAACGAAATTCAACACAAAGAAATCTAATAGGAGGATCCCCAGGACGAGAACGTCTCAAGCAGTACTCGCAAAAACTAAATAATTAGTTGTAACAGAAACACAACCATTTCACCGAGAGGAAAAAACATGAACGTAAGAATGTGGTTTCAGAAACACGGCTCCGACAAATGGACGAGGCGGCTGGCTGCCCCGGTGCTTGCGCTGGCGCTGGCTGCCTCATTCACGACATATGAATTCGTGAAACCAGCAGCGGCAAGAGCCGCAGCTATTGCTCCGGCTCCGGCTGCTCCGGCGCTTGACGCAGACAGCGTAAGTGCGCTTCTGGCGCTCGATCGCGCGATGGAGAATCTGGCCGCGCACGTGACGCCCGCGGTGGTTAACGTAACCGTCACTTCGCGGACCAAGCCCGATATGACCGGACAGCAAATGCCCGACGACATGCAGCAGTTCTTCGGCCAAGGCTCTCCATTCGGCGGCTTCGGCCAGTTCTTCGGCCCACACATGCAACAGCAGCAGCCGCAGATTGAGCACGGGTTGGGAAGCGGCGTGGTGATTTCGCCGGATGGATACATCGTGACCAATAACCACGTGGTCGATGGCGCGACGGACATCCGTGTAACTACCAGTAATCGAAGGGTGTATAAGGCGAAACTGATTGGAACCGATCCTTTGACTGACTTGGCCGTGATCAAAGTCGATGCGAACGATCTGGCGAGCGTACCTTGGGGAGACTCGAAAGAAGTTCGGCCGGGTGAAACCGTGCTGGCTTTCGGTAATCCTTATGGATTCCGCTTTACAGTGACGCGCGGAATTGTCAGCGCGGTGAATCGTCCGAATCCGGATTCCAGCGATGCGCGCAAACCAGGCGAGTTCATTCAAACCGATGCCGCCATTAATCCGGGCAATTCGGGTGGGCCTTTGGTGGATGCTCGCGGCGAGGTGGTAGGAATCAACACGTTCCTGATCTCGCCTTCCGGCTCATTCTCTGGCATGGGATTCGCGATACCGTCGCAAATCGCAAAGCCAACGGTCGACCAGTTGATTCGTTACGGCAAAGTCAGCCATGGACGAATTGGCATTGGCGTGACGGACGTGACTCCGGAGAACGCGAAGTTCTTTGACCAATCGAATCCGACCGGAGCCGTTGTCACTCAGGTTGAGCCGGATTCGCCTGGAGCAAAGGCTGGCTTGCAGATTGGTGATGTGGTCACGGCGATCGACGGACAGAAGGTGACCGACGCCGGAGAACTGCAAGTGATGGTCGGACAGAAACAGCCGGGAACGAAGATTACGGTTGATCTGCTTCGCAACGGCAAGAGCATGACGGTTCCAGTAACTTTGGAAGGACTTGGCAACGGTCCGGGCCAAGGCGCAAGCAATGCCGAAGGCCAGGGTAAAATGCGTTGGGGAATCGGCATTGCTGACCTCACCCCCGAAATGCGCGGACAGCTTCAAGTGCCGAGCGAGGTTCAAGGAGCGGTGATTGAACGCGTTCAACCGGGAAGTCCAGCCGATAATGCCGGACTGCAGCAGGGAGACATCATCCTGGAGGTAAACCGGCACAAGGTGCAGAACGCGAGCGAGGTGAAGCAAGCGCTGGCGAGTGTGCCGCAAGGACAAGATGCCTTGCTCCTGGTCTGGGCCAATGGAGGCAACACCTTCCGCGTGTTGCACTCGACCGGAGAATAATCACCGAACTGCACTCCCTTCGGGACCGTCGAGGGGAGTGCATTCGTACTCGAAGGCGGGAATCGTTATCTTAAGCTCACGTCTCTCGATTTGCTTTTCAAGCGACGCTCATACGAGGATAGAAGTGTCCGCTAGAACCGCATGATCGTGAACTTCGCCGAGCGCGCGCATAATCACAACTGGGAACTCGATCCGGTTACGCGATCCCTGCTTGACACCGACTTCTACAAGCTGCTGATGCTGCAGTTTATTTGGAAGCACTTTCCTAAGACTCAGGTTTCCTTCACGGTTTCGAGTCGCTCCGGCGGTCCGATCGACACCTTCAAACATGAAGAGTTGATCGCACAACTCGACCACGCGCGCAATCTTCGCTTTCGAAAATCTGAGCTTGTCTGGCTGGCGGGAAACACTTTCTACGGACGCCGCGGAATTTTTGAACCTGCCTTCCTGGAATGGCTCGAGCGCGATTTCAGGCTGTCAGATTATGAGATCTCGATGAGAAATGGCCATTTCCATCTTTCGTTTGAGGGCCTCTGGACCGACACGACAATGTGGGAGCTTTATTCACTCTCCATCATCAATGAACTGCGAACCAGAGCAAATCTGAAGCGGTTGAGCGAGTTCGGCCTTGACATCCTCTATGCGAAGGCGAAGACGAATCTCTGGGGCAAGATTGAGCGTTTGCGTGGAGCACCGCATCTTAGCGTTGCAGATTTCGGAACCCGCCGGCGGCATAGTTTTCTTTGGCAGGAATATGTCGTCGTGGCGATGGCCGCGAACCTGGGCAGCGGTTTCATCGGAACCTCGAACGCCTTCCTTGCGCACAAGCACGATCTGGAAGCCATCGGTACCAATGCGCATGAGATTCCCATGGTGCTCGCCGCACTCGCTCCCGATGACGAAGCGCTGAAGGAGGCGCAATATAAGGTTCTCGAGATGTGGCAGCAGACTTACGAGGGAGCTCTGCGCATCATGCTGCCGGATACTTTTGGCACTACGCAGTTTCTTGACGGTGCTCCGGAGTGGGCAGCTGATTGGACGGGCCAGCGCATCGACAGCAAAGATCCGTATATTGCCGGCGACGAATATATTACTTGGCTAAGAGCTCACGGGCGAGATCCGCGGGAAAAATTAATCATCGCTTCCGACGCCCTGGATGTGGGCGACATCCTCGGACTGCATGCGTACTTTGGAGGGACGCTGGCTCGCGGCGTGACGCCGGCGGATTTTCAAAGCGCCGCCGACTTCGAAAATCCACGCATGTGGACTCCCGGTCCACGAATTCGCTTCAGCGCAGGTTGGGGCACGCTGCTGACCAATGATTTTCGCGGCTGCGATCCATCGGGCAGTAGCGGCTTCGACCCAATCAGCCTGATCAGTAAAGTATCTACAGTGGAGGGGCGACCGGCAGTGAAGCTCTCCGACAATTTCGCGAAGGCGCTGGGCCCGGCAGAGGAAATCGAGCGCTATCGTCGCGTTTTCGGCACGGTGGGCGTCAACAATGTGCCAGTCATCGCGTAAGTCATTGATAGGACTTGGGAAAGTCCAGCTACCCGATCGTGCCACTCGATGGCACAGAAGAGCCATATACGGGAGCCGCTGGGCGGCATAGTCTTGTTTTCGAGCAGCACTTGGGGGAGGGCTGATCAACATACGTCCCACGACTCAATGAGTCTGGGGCGTTTTGTTTTGCGCTCGAGTTTATTTTCTCCTGTCGCCTGAAGGCGTGCGAATCCCCTTAGCCTTCGCGTCTTTTCGTTTCTCCGGCTTGTATAATCGGCCTTCCCATGCGAGTTCATGTTTTACTGTGCTTTCTTTTGGCATTGCTGTATTGTGCGACGCTGTCAGCGGTTGATCGTGAAAAAGAGACGCATTCCTCGCAAAAGCCAAAAGAAGCGAACTCGGAAATGCCGCTCCCAAAGTTCGAGGATATCGGCCAAAAGGCCGGGCTGACCGTTTCCCATATTTCTTCTCCGGACAAGAAATACATTGTGGAATCGATGAGCGGCGGTGTGGGCCTGATCGACTGCGACAACGACGGCAAACTCGACATCATTGCCGTTAATGGTTCCACGGTGGATCGGTATCGAAATGGTGGAGATCCGATGATTACGCTCTATCGTCAGAACTCGGACTCGACAGTTGATAACGTTAAATTCACGGACATCACCAAATCCGCAGGGCTCACGCGCAAAGGCTGGGGCATGGGCGTCGCCGTCGCTGATTACGATAACGACGGCCTGCAGGATATTTACGTAACCGGCTACGGTGGAAACGCGCTTTACCACAATCTGGGTAATTGCAAATTTGAAGATGTGACCGATAAAGCCGGCGTGGGCGCTGGTGGATTCAGCACCGGAGCGGCGTGGGCCGATTATGATCGCGACGGCAAAGTAGATCTTTTTGTCTCGCGCTACGTGCACGTGGATATCAATGATTTGCCGCAGCTCGGCAACGATCCCCGATTCTGCCGTTTTAAGGGAGTGCTGGTGCAGTGTGGTCCCTGGGGCATGCTGGGCGAATCAGATTTGCTTTTTCATAATAAGGGCGATGGCACGTTCGAGGAAGTTTCGAAAAAAGCCGGGGTTGACGATCCGCGTCATTACTACGGATTGGGCGCTACTTGGGGAGATTTCGATAACGACGGCTGGCCTGATCTTTATGTAGCCAATGATGCCGGGCCAAATTTTCTTTACCGCAACAAGCACGATGGGACCTTCGAAGATGTCGGATTGCTTGCCGGCGTGGCGCTCAGCGGAGATGGTTTGGAACAGGGGTCAATGGGGGTTGATTGGGGCGATTATCTGCATGAAGGCCGCTTGTCGATGGTCGTCACAAACTTTGTCGAGCAAGGCTCGACTTTGTATCACAACCTGGACAAAGAAAATTTCGCCGACGTGAGCATTCGCTCAAAACTGCTGAAGCCGACGTATCCGTATGTCAGTTGGGGCACGGCGTTCTTCGACATGGATAACGATGGCTGGCTCGATTTATTTATTGCCAACGGACACGTGTACCCGCAAGCGGACGCTGTGCCCGATACCGCGCATTATCGCCAGCCAATGCTGCTGTTTCGCAACCATCGCGACGGCACCTTCGATGATGTTTCCGAAGCTCTGGCGAGTATGCCTCTGCAATCGCGGCGGGGCGCGGCTTTTGGAGATATTAACAATGACGGAAATGTAGATATCGTTGTGCTCAATGTGGGCGAGCCGCCCTCGTTGCTGATCAATCTCAACGACAGCGGCAATCATCGCGTGCTGTTCAAGCTGGTCGGAATGAAAGGCAACAAGGCCGCAATCGGAGCCCGTGTGACGGTCAAGGCTGGTACATTGGTGCAGATCGGCGAGGTGCGCGGCGGAGCGAGTTATCTTTCGCAGAATGATTTGCGGTTGCATTTTGGATTAGGCGCGAACGAAAAGATGAGTAAAGTAAACATTCGCTGGCCGAATGGCGAGACCGAAGCGCTGCGGGATGTGCCGGCGGATTTTATTTATACCGTGGTCGAGGGCGGTGGGATTCAACAGAAAGTTGCGCTTCCGGATTTGCCGGGGCGCTGAAAGCAGTTTTCCCGGCTGAAGAGAAGACCCAATGAAACCGAACGCCTACTTGTTGAAAAGCACGGTAGTGGCCGCACTCGGTGGCCTGCTGTTCGGCTTCGATACCGCGGTGATCTCCGGCACAACCAGCGATCTGACTCAGGTCTACCATCTCGCGCCTGATCTGCTGGGTGTGACCGTATCGGCTGCTCTCATCGGCACGATCCTCGGTGCGATGTTCGCTGGAATTCCGGGTGACGAATACGGTCGCCGCGACAGCCTGCGGTCGATGGCGGTTCTCTACATCATTTCTGCATTAGGCTGCGCCCTCGCATGGAATTGGCCGTCGCTGGTTTTCTTTCGCTTCATCGGTGGCCTCGGCATTGGAGGCTCGTCGGTGCTCGGGCCGATGTATATTGCCGAAATCGCACCCGCGAGTTGGCGCGGGCGCCTGGTGGGAGTTTTTCAATTCAACGTGGTCGGCGGAATTCTGCTGGCCTATCTCTCGAACTTCCTCGTCGGAGTTCAGCACTTCGGTGTTGATGCAGATTGGCGGTGGAAGTTCGGCGTAGCGGCATTTCCGGCAGCTCTCTTCTGTGCACTGCTGTTCGCTATCCCTCGTAGCCCGCGCTGGCTTGTGAAGAAGCGGCGAGTCAGCGAGGCGGGCGAGGTTCTGCGGCTTACCGGAGAAAAAAATTATCAGGAAGAATTGCAGGAGATCGTCGACTCGATTGATGCCGAGCACGGCCATGCCGATGAACCGCTATTCTCGCGAAAATATCGCTTTCCGATTTTTCTCGCGATCACCATCGGCATGTTCAACCAACTCTCGGGCATCAACGCCATTCTTTACTATCTGAACGACATTTTTTCCTTCGGCGGTTTCAGCAAAGTGTCGGGCGATTTGCAGGCGGTAGCGGTGGGATTTACGAACCTCATCTTTACCATGATCGCCATGTCGATCATTGACAAGGTGGGCCGCCGCAAACTGCTTCTGATCGGAGCAGTGGGAACTGCGATCTGTTTGGCTGGAGTGGCCGTGATCTTCTCCACCAATAAACATCAGAAGTGGCTGGTGTGGCTGCTGGTGGGATTTATCGCGAGCTTTGCGTTCTCGCAAGGATCGGTGATCTGGGTTTACATCAGCGAAGTTTTTCCCAATCGCGTGCGCGCCAAAGGACAAAGCCTTGGCAGCCTTTCCCATTGGCTGATGAATGCTGCAATTTCATTCGCATTCCCTGCGCTGGCAGCCTGGTCGAAGCCGATTCCGTTTATGTTTTTTTCCGCGATGATGGTGCTGCAATTCTTTGTGGTGCTTTTCATTTATCCGGAGACAAAGGGGCTGACGCTCGAGGAGATGCAGAAAAAGATGTCCGTTTAGTGTTCGTTCTTATACCGCTCGTTCTTGCCTGGCTGAGGCTGAGCCGCGTTCAACCTTTCGTCAGCGGATAACCTTTCTCCCGCCACTCACGAATGCCACCATCCATTGAAATCACGTTCTTGTAACCCATCTTCTGCAGGTTGTCGGCGGCCAAAGCCGAGCGGAATCCGCCGCCGCAGTACAGCACCATCGCTGCGTTCAGATCGGGGACGCGAGTTTCGACATCGCGCTCGATGACGCCCTTGCCGAGATGAATCGCGCCGGGCAGATGATCTTTGGCGAATTCGCTCTCTTCCCGGACATCGACCAGAGTAAATTTCTCGCTGCGATCCATCTTTTTCTTTACTTCATCGACATTGGTTTCGCGAATGCGAGTTTTGGCGTCGTCCACAATTTTCAGAAAGCGAGGGGGATGCTGGTGAGCCATGATGGTGTCCTCCCGATAAACCGCGATAAACATCCTATCAAGCGAAGCGGAATTAAGCAGCGTCTTCCAGTCTGCACGGACAATCCGTACTCGCCGCCTCGAATCATTTAGCATGAACCAGTGCAGCAGAAAGCAAGCCGCAGGTTCGGCCTGGCTCGGTCCTTGTCAAAGTCGGGCTACTGCTCGCGATCTCGTGCCGCCGAGTTGATTCGAGCGGGTCGAGTAAGTCTGAGCGGGAAAATCTGCCGCAACCCCGAGGCGCCTGTACATGAACCAACACAAATTGCGGTCGACGGAAGTGCGATCAAGGCATACGAATTGGTGTACATGATTCTCAACAAGCCTCGAGGGGTCATAACCACGGCCTCAGATGAAAAGGGTAGGGAAACTGTTTACGCGCTGTTGAATAAGAATTCCGCAGCCCGCGCCAGTTCGCATAAAGCTTCAGAGCCTTGGATCGCTCCTGTGGGCCGTCTGGATAAAGCCAGCGAAGGCCTACTCCTGCTGACTAATGATTCGGAGTGGGGCGCTCAAATTACCGCACCGGAAACGCATTTAGACAAGACCTACCACGTTCAAATAAACACGGTCGCGGATGAGGAATTTATTCAGGCACTGCTTCGCGGGGTTGAAACTAAGGAAAGAACAGTTTTGCGAGCGAAGCGGGTTCGGCGGTTGCGTGCTGGAGAAAAAAACTGCTGGCTGGAGATTGTTCTGGATGAAGGCAAGAATCGGCAGATTCGCCGCATGGTGGACTGTATGGGCGTCGAGGTGTTGCGCCTTGTGCGGGTTGCCATTGGACCGCTGCAACTGGGCGATCTGGCGAAGGGACTATGCCGCGCTCTCACGTCGGTCGAGAAGCGCGCACTCGATCGCGCCCTGCGCAGAAGGAATTCATGAACGATTTGATTTTTCTTTCTGCGGTTGCGATGGCGGAGCAAGTCCGCGCGAGGAAAATCTCTCCGGTTGAATTGGTTGACGCGCATTTGGCGCAGATCGAAAAGCTGAATCCAAAGCTGAATGCATTTGTGGAGATCGATCCCGACCGCGCAAGGCGGTCCGCGCGCGATGCAGAAACTGCCATTATGCAAGGAGCATCTCTCGGCCCTCTGCACGGCGTGCCTTGCAGTGTCAAAAGCTCAATCAGTGTTGCCGGATTGCGCTGCGAGGCCGGAAGCCGGCTGCGGGCTGGATTTGTTGCCCGGGAAGATGCCCCGCTTGTGCAACGCCTGAAAAACACAGGTGCAATTGTTCTGGGCACGACCAACACCCCCGAACTGCTGATGGCTTGGGAAACCGACAATCTTCTTTACGGACGCACGAATAATCCGTGGGATCTTGAGCGAACGTCAGGCGGGTCTAGCGGGGGTGAGGCAGCGGCCATTGCCGCGGGGATGTCGGCGGGCGGCGTAGGCAGCGATGGGGGAGGTTCGATTCGCGTCCCCGCTCTCTTCAGTGGAATTTGTGGCCTCAAACCGACTCCGGGACGAATTCCCTCGACTGGGCATTTTCCAATTTCGGCGGGTCCGTTTGCACAGATCGGAGTTGTCGGTCCGATGGCCCGAACCATCGCCGATTTGAAGATTCTGTTCGAGGTGATGCAAGGCCCGGATGTTGGCGATAGCTATACGGCGCCAGTTGCTGCGAAGTCGCCAAACGGCGATGAAGTCACAAAATTAAAGATCGCATTTTTTGCGGACGATAGTCGCACGCCAGTCACGCGAGAAACTCGTGCGGCGGTGAGTACCGCTGCGCAGGCACTCAGTAGTGCGGGTTTTCGAGTGGAACACTTTCGGCCTCCGGGTCTCGAAGAAGCGCGCGAGCTCTGGCACAAGTATTTCGTGGTTGCCGGAGGGATGCTTCTTCGTCCGATGTTCAAAGGTCGCGAGTCCGACATGAGCCCGATCATGAAGGATTTTCTTCAGCGCGCGGCGGGCAAACCGGAGTTAGACGCAGACGCGGTGCTCAATGCCTGGATCCAACGCGATTTGCTGCGGGCGCGCTTCTTCGCAGAGATGCAGAACTATCCGATTTTATTGTGTCCGGCTGCGGCAATTCCGGCGTTCAGGCACGGAGAGCGTCGTTGGCTCGTGGAAGGTAAGACGGTCGATTACCTGGACGCCTGGAGCTATGCGGAGTTTTTCAATCTTTTAGGTAACCCTGCTGCCGTAGTTCCGGTTGGCCGGTCTGCGGAAGGTTTGCCAATTGGCGTGCAGATTGTTGGGCGGCCATGGCACGAAGAAGAAGTTCTTTCGGTGGCCGCTGTACTCGAGCACCAATGCGGAGCATGGAGAAAACCGCCGCTCGCGTGCTTGTAAATCCTGCTTGCTAGTATTTTCGCATTATTTCCTCTCAGCATTATTGTGAGTAGTTTGGCTAACGCACGATTCCAGTCACTGTGGGACTGGACCTGAGCGGCCACTGTGGGTCTTCGAATGGGGAAAGAATTACGAGACGGAACTGCGTCCGGGCCTGCGTTATTGGGGCTGATTTTGTTTCTGGCAGTATCCGCCGCCTACCTCTATGCATTTCCGCAGCCAACGATCTTCTATGCGTGTGTTGTCCTGCTACACGCGGTTGCGGGAGTAATCGCTGCCATCCTCTTGATCCCCGTGTTGGCCCGGCTTTCTCGAGAAGGCACGCTTGAGGAACGAGCCGGTTGGTTGCTTATCGCCGCCGCCGCAGTCGTTGGAATCATTCTTATCAAGACCGGCACTGCGCGCAGCGAATGGAGGTGGCTTTACCTTCACATCATAATCTCGCTCGTCGGCGCTGCTTTTCTAATTTCGGAAAAGCTTCGCTACCAGCGATGGTTGAGTTCCAATGCTGCCACGGCTGTGCTTCGCACGGTGATGTGTTTTCTCGTGATTGGATTTGCCGGCTACGGCGCGCAACACATCCGGCAGAGCTGGCAGGAACGCAATCGCATCGAAAATCCAGTCATGCCGCCCGCAAGCATGAATGGCGAGGGAGATGGCCCTGACGGTTCGTTCTTCCCCAGTTCGGCGCAGGTTTATGGAAATCAGAAAATCCCCAGCAAGTTTTTCATGCAATCCGATTCCTGCAAACGCTGTCACGAAGATATTTACAATCAGTGGTTCAGTTCCGCACACCACTATTCTTCGTTCAACAACCAGTGGTATCGCAAAGCTGTCGAGTACATGCAGGATACGGTCGGCACCAAGCCTTCGAAATGGTGCGGCGGTTGCCACGATCCCGCGGTTCTCTACAGTGGGTTGATGGATACGCCGATCAAACAGATCGTGCACCGGCCTGAATCTCAGGCAGGGCTTGGCTGCATGATGTGCCACTCCATCGCTGCAGTGAAAAGCACAATGGGGCAGGCGGATTTTTACTTGGAATATCCCAAGCTGCACGAGTTGGCGGCCAGCCAGAATCCCATCGTCCGCACGCTGCACGATTTCCTGATCCGGCTGAATCCTGAGCCGCACCGCCGCGTGTTTCTCAAGCCGTTCATGCGTACACAAACCGCAGAGTTCTGCTCGACTTGTCACAAGGTTCATCTCGATTCGCCGGTGAATCACTACCGCTGGATCCGGGGCTTCAATGAATACGATAACTGGCAGGCCAGCGGAGTTTCCGGGCAAGGTGCCCGCTCGTTTTACTATCCGCCGAAACCGCAGCAATGCGCAGACTGTCACATGCCGCTTGAGGCGTCGAAAGACGCAGGGAACATCGATGGATTCGTGCACTCGCACAGTTTTCCAGCGGCAAATACCGCTTTACCCACGGCGAACGACGATGACGCGCAGCTGAAACTTACCGAAGGTTTTTTGAAGAGCGGAGCGCTGTCGGTGGATATTTTTGCCGACTCTCCAGAGCAGGGTACTCCGGCGGCAGGCGCTTCCGGTCAATCGGATCTCTCAACGACGTTCGCGGTCGGCGAGGAATCGGAAATGAAGGTCATGCCGCAAGAGAGCGGACAGACTGCTCCGATCACGGCTCCGTTGAATCGCGTGCAGCCGCCGCTGCGCCGAGGTGATACAGTTCGAATCGATGTGGTGGTGCGCACGAAAAAAGTGGGCCATTTTTTCCCCGGCGGTACGGTCGATGCTTATGACACATGGCTCGAACTCAAGGGCACCGACGATAAAGGGCAGACTATTTTCTGGAGCGGGATGGTCGAAAACGGCGGCAGAGGCCCTGTCGAAAAAGGCGCGCATTTTTATCGTTCCTTGCAGATCGATGCGCACGGCAATCCGATTAACAAACGCAACGCCTGGGCCACTCGAGCGGTCGTCTATGTCCGGCTGATTCCACCGGGCGCCGCTGATACCGTGCATTACCGCATGTTCATTCCCCAGGGCACGGGCAACAAGATTACGCTGCACGCGCGTTTGTGCTATCGAAAATTCTCATGGTGGAACACGCAGTTTGCCTTCGCGGGTGAACCGGAGGACAAGCCGGGCCGCAAAGTTACGCCTGAATACGACGACCGTACCTTCGTCTTCAGCAAATCGCTGAAAGGAGTTTCCGCCGAGGAAGAGAAAATTCCCGATCTGCCGATCGTTGCCCTGGCCGAAGATCAAGTCACACTTCCCGTGGTTTCTCACAATGCGCCTGCTCCGCAGCCAAAGACGGTGACACTCAAAGATGAATGGCAGCGCTGGAACGATTACGGGATCGGGCTGTTTCTGCAGGGCGATCTCAAAGCCGCAGCGGCAGCTTTTCAGAAAGTGACCGAGGCCGATCCCAATAACCCGGACGGCTGGGTTAATCTTGGCCGCTGTGCCGTGCAGGAAGGCGATATGGCGCGCGCTCGCACGGTGCTGGAGAAAGCCTTGGCGTTATCTTCGAATCTTGCGCGAGCGAATTATTTTTACGCGCGCGTGCTGCGCTCAGATGGGAATTATGATGGCGCCGCAGCACGTTTGCGGATCGTCCTGGCGCAGTATCCGCGGGATCGCGTTGCGCTCAATGATCTGGGAAGAATTTTCTTTCTGCAGCGCAAGTACTCAGATGCCGTTAAGACATTGGAGTCTGTACTGGCGATCGATCCCGAAGACTTGCAGGCGCATTACAACTTGATGCTTTGTTACAACGGTCTGGGCAATGAGAAGTCAGCCAAGGAGCACGAGGAACGTTATCTGCGTTTCAAAGCGGATGAATCGGCTCAGGCGATCACCGGGGCATATCGGCAATTGCACCCAGAAGACAACAACGAGAGACAAGCCGTGCATGAGCATGTTTCGGTTCCTCTGCCTGCGCTGAATTCCAAGTACGCGAGAGGCATAGTCGCCGCTGGCGCTGCCGGAGGCTCACAGTAATGGATACCCCATGGATGCAATCCGTCACTGGAGGGCAGAGTCCCAGAGAAAAAGCGCAACTGCGATGGTCAAAATTGTTTTTGGTCTTCCTGTCTCTGTGGCTAACGATTCCGATCGCGTCGATACCCACTCTCGCTCAGCAAATTCATTTCCGCGATATCACTTCACAGGCGGGCATTCATTTCACTCACAACAACGGCGCATTCGGCAAAAAGTGGCTGCCCGAAACCATGGGGCCCGGCTGCGCTTTCATCGATTACGACAATGACGGCTATCCCGACATTCTGCTCATTAACGGCGACGATTTCCCTGGACATCGGCACCTCGGGGCGACGACCCCCAAGCTGTACCACAATAATGGCAATGGAACCTTCACCGATGTGACAAAGCAGGCGGGGCTGGCCGTTCCCATCTTCGGGCTTGGCGTCGCGATCGGCGATTACGATAACGATGGCTTCGACGACATCTTTATCACGGCATTGGGCCAGAGCCATCTCTTTCGCAACAATGGCAACGGCACATTTACCGATGTAACGAAAGCCGCCGGCATGTGGGGCCCGAACGAGTTTTCAACCGGCGCAGCCTGGGTCGATTACGATCGCGACCGAAAACTCGATCTCGTGGTTGCCAATTACGTGCAATGGAGCGAGCAGAGCGATCTTTACTGCACGCTCGATGGTACGCACAAATCCTATTGCACTCCGGAGTCGTACAAAGGGACATCGGTGCGTTTGTGGCATAACCTTGGCGGTGGCAAATTTGAAGACACCACGCATAAAGCTGGCTTGGGTGACCCAACTTCAAAGAGTTTGGGGATTACCGTTCTCGATTACAACGGAGACGGCTGGCCGGACATTCTCATTGCCAATGATACTCAGCCCAATAAGCTGTACGTGAACAAGAAAGACGGAACATTTGAAGAGCGCGGCGTTCCGGCAGGCATTGCATTCAGTGAAGATGGCATTGCCCGCGCTGGAATGGGTGTGGATGCCGCGGACTACGATCGCAGTGGGCATCCGAGCGTGATTATCACCAACTTTGCCAATCAGATGCTCTCGCTCTATCACAACGAAGGCAACGGCTTGTTTGTGGATGAAGCTCCTCAGTCGGAGGTCGGCCGCGCGACGCTGGTTACCCTGGGATTCGGCTGCTTCTTTTTCGATTATGACAATGACGGCTGGCCGGACATTTTTGTTGCTGATGGCCACATTGAAGAAGCGATTGAAAAGGTGCAAAAGCGCGTGAGCTATGCCGAACCGGCACATCTGTTTCGCAATTCAGGCGAAGGCAAATTTCAGGAAGTGACTAATCAGATGGGGAAGGCGTTTGCGGAGCCTAGAGTCGCCCGCGGCGCCGCCTACGCCGATATCGATAACGATGGTTTCCTCGATATTCTCGAAACTACCAATGCTGGTCCAGCGCTCCTGTTTCACAACGAAGGCGGAACGAATCACAGCTTGCGGATAAAGTTGTTGGGGACGAAGTCGAATCGCGACGGAATCGGTGCGGTGGTCCGGGTGACTTCGAACAATGGTAAGGATACGCAATCGAAGATGCTGCGCTCGGGATCCAGTTATCTTTCACAGAGCGAACTGGTCCTGACTTTCGGGCTCGGTGTGCAAACGAAAGCTGACACGGTTGAAATTCAATGGCCCAGCGGCCAATTGGATAGGCTTCTAAACGTGCGAAGCGGCCAAACCATCTCGGTCGAGGAAGGCAAAGGTACGATCGATGCTCGTTCGTATAAGCCTTCGCTGCTGCGGACGAACTGATGATGCGCAGTAGCGATCGAAGCTTTAGACCGAGCCGTGATTCCTCTGTGTTCCCTGCGACCTCTGTGGTTAAATCGTTGATCAGATGAATCCCCGAATTTCATTTGCTCTCGGCGGAGTATTTCTCGCCGCATTAGGCGTTTTCGCGACTGCACCGCAGAATCAGTCGAAGCTAAATCCGATTGAAGCCGCGCGTCTGAACAATCTCGGCGCCGCTTACATGAATCAGCAGCTGTTTGAGAAGGGATTGAAATGCTTTCGGCAGGCGGAGGAACTCGATCCCAAACTGACGATCACCCGCCTGAACCAAGGCGTTGCTTATCTCAATCTGCAGAAAATCGATAAGGCTAAAGCTGTGCTCGACGATGTGGTCAAGCAGGATCCGAAAAGCCCGCAGGCCTGGTACAACCTCGGACTGCTGGCGAAGAATACTGGCGATGCGCAGGCTGCTATTGAAGACTTCAAGCACGTGACGGAGATCGATTCCAGCGATCCGGATACTTGGTATTTTCTAGGCGCATCATATGTGCAGGCTCGTGAATTTCCAGCCGCGATCGAGGCTTTTCAGCGCGCCCTGAAAATCAATCCGCTGCACGCTTCGGCAGAGTTTGGATTGTCTCGTGCATATCAGCAATCGGGTCAGATCGATCGCGCCCGCGAGAAGCTGAAGAGGTTCCAATACATTACGCAGAACAAGCTCGGCGCGCCGATCAGCCTGGCTTACGGAGAGCAGGGCCAATTCTCGCGGGCAGTCGAATCGCCGCAGGCGCTGCTGAAGCCGCCGCCGCAGATCAAGGTTCGGTTTGTGGATGTGACGAAGGAGGCGGGATTGATGTCTGCTCCTTTGGCTGGCTCCGGTTCCGATCGCTTTCCAGGTCCAGGCGCATGCTTTCTCGATTACGACAATGATGGCAAGATCGACATTTTTCTCGCTAATAATGGTTCGCGAGGCGGGGTATCACTCTTTCACAATCTCGGCAATCGCAAGTTCGAAGACGTTACAAGAAAGGCAGGATTGGATCCAGGCCTGCACGGGATTGGTTGTGGCGTCGGGGATTATGACAATGATGGATGGGCCGACCTAGCTCTTAGCCGAATTGACGACGTGCTGCTGTTCAACAACCAAAGGAACGGCACGTTTAAAGACGTAACGAGCGATGCCAATATTGGTGCGAATGGCGGCAACCTTGGCGTGACGTTTATCGACTACGACCATGATGGCGATCTCGATCTGCTCGTAACTCGAAGTGGCGACAAGGTCGAATGGGGCGATATGTTCCGAAATAATGGAAATGGAACATTTACCAACGTGAGCCAGCAACTGGGATTCTGGGACATGGGATCGTCCGGTGGGAACGGCGCAATCGGTACGGATTACAACAACGATCGAGCCGTCGACATTCTAGTTTCCGGCCTCGGACCGGGGCTAGGCCCGATTATGTTGCAGAATCCGCGAGAGGGAAAATTCCTGGCCAAGCAGCTTTGGACGACGCCTATGCCTGGTCCCGCCGAGGGAGCATCAGTTCTGGACTTCGATCACGATGGCTGGATGGACACGGCGTTCACTCACTATGGGTGGACGATGGGCAACAGCGTAACGCTGTGGCGCGATGCCAAAGGGAAAAATTTCGAACGCGTTAACTTTCCCAAAGTTGAATGGCTCAGAGCCGACGGCATCGCCGCCATCGACTACGACAACGACGGCTGGGTCGATCTTGTCGCCGTCGGCGAAACGAAGGAGGGTAAGGGCGAAATTCGTCTTTTCCGCAATCTCGGACCTGACGGATTCAAAGATGTCACTGCCGATGTCGGCCTCGACAAGATCCAACTGAAAGAGCCGCGTGCGATCATCACCGGAGATTATGACAACGACGGCGCGACTGATTTGCTGATCACGCAGAACCTCGGGCCTGCGGTTCTGCTGCGCAATGAAGGCGGCAATCAGAATCACTGGTTGCGGCTTGCGCTGAAGGGAGTGGCCGATAACAAATCAGCCATTGGAACAAAAGTGGAAGTCTTTGCCGGAGGCAATCGGCAAAAATTCGAGATTTATGGATCGAACGGTTATCTCGGCCAGAACTCGCCTTATCTCACCGTCGGCCTTGGGGATGCTAAACAGGCCGATGTCGTGCGTATGTTATGGCCTACTGGCGTGCTGCAGGATGAAATCAATGTTGCCGGCGACCGGCAGCAGAATTTTACCGAGATCGACCGGCGCGGAAGTTCGTGTCCAACTTTGTTCGTATGGAATGGCAAGCGCTACGAATTTGTTGCCGACATGCTGGGCGCTGGGGTCGTAGGGCATTGGGTCGGTCCGGGACAACGCGACATTCCTCGTCCGGTGGAGTACATCAAGATCGATCGCGCTATGATTCGCGAGAGAGAAAATCCCCATGTCTCGCAAAACAAGCGAGACACGGGGCACCCAGAGTTGAACAAGACTCTCAGCTTCCGTTTCATGGAACCGCTGGAGGAGGCGGTTTATCTCGACCAAGTAAAACTGCTCGCCGTCGATCATCCGGCCGGTCTCGAGGTTTATCCCAATGAATATTTCGCATCGAACCCGCCGTATCCGGATTTCAAACTGGTCGTAAGCCGCGATCCGAAACAGCCGGCGGGCGCTTGGGATGATCGGGGGCATGATGTTTTGCCCGATCTCCTGGCGCATCGCTATTTCGGCGACTTTGCGATTACGCGGTTCCAGGGTTTTTCCCAGCCGCATTCCCTGACGTTAGATTTGGGTAAGCCTTATCGCGGCGGCCCGCTATGGCTGCTGATGCATGGCGAAGTGGAATATTTTTCGGCGAACAGCATGTACGCGGCTTCGCAGGCCGGAGTGCAAGCGATTTCGCCTTACGTTGAAGCTCTCCGGGCTGATGGAAGATGGACGCGCGTGATCGATGACATGGGATTTCCTGCTGGCGGCCCGCGTACGATGACCGCTGATCTAAGTGGCAGGCTGCCGATCGGCACGCGACAAATTCGCATTACCACCAATCTGCAGGTTTACTGGGATAGCATTTTGATTGACCGGGCCGAGCAGAGTAACTGCCAAAAAGCAGGTTCCTCGACTCGCGCAAAGAACGCGCTCGCTCGGAATGACAAACTTTGGTGTGAAGACTCAGACTCGCCTCGCCTCACGCCTCTTCCGCTAGTCAGAGCTGATCTGGATTTCCACGGATATCCGCTGAAAATCGAAGGCACACCACCGGGAAATGTGCAATACATTTACGAAAAAGCCAGTGCCACCGGCCCCTACACGCGTCCCGCAGGCAGCTACACACGATATGGAGATGTTCTGCCCTTGCTCACAAAGCTTGACGATCAATCAGCCGTGTTCGGATCGGGCGACGAAGTGCAACTCGATTTTGATCCAGCCCGACTGCCAGCCCTGCCGAAAGGCTGGGTGCGCGATTATTTCTTCGCTGCCTACGGATATGAGAAGGATATGGATTTCTACGCGGCCGAGGGAAATTCCGTCGCACCGCTGCCGTTCCTGAGCATGAGAGATTATCCATATGCACCGAAACAATCGTTTCCGCTCGACGATGTCCACCTTAACTATCTTCTGGAGTACAACACGCGGTACATGTCAGGGAACGAGCAGCGCGGTTATTCGTTCGATTATCCGGAGAAGTAACAGTTCGCGTACAGAATCGTTTTAATATTTGACATTCTTGACCCTCGCGTAATTCAATAGGCGGATTCATGGAAACCACCTCGGTTGCTGTTTCTTCCGCCCCGCGGCTGCGCCGCACCCTCACTCTTTGGGATTTAATTCTTTATGGCGTGATCGTGATTCAGCCGGTTGCCCCCATGTCGGTGTTCGGAGTGCTTAGCGATCGTGGGCGCGGGCATGTGGTCACGACAATTCTCATCGCTATGGTGGCCATGCTGTTTACCGCGATCAGCTACGGCAAAATGGCGCGCGTGTATCCGAGTGCGGGGTCGGCATTCACATACGTGGGCCAGGAGATCAATCCGGCGTTGGGCTACATCACCGGCTGGAGCATGGTGATGGATTACATGCTGAACCCCATGATCTGCATTATCTGGTGCAGCCAGATCTCGCGCGACTTTGCGCGGGGTACGCCGCTCGTGCAGAGCATTCCTTATTGGGGATGGGCGGTTTTCTTTGCAGGGTTTTTTACGGTACTGAATATTCAGGGAGTGAAAACCTCGGCGCGAGTAAACACGGGATTAGCCGCTGGCATGGGCGCGGTGATTATTCTATTTTTTCTTGCCGCTGCGCATTACATTTTTGGGCATCCGCATGATGGTTCTGCTTTTTTTACCCGGCCTTTTTACGATCCTGAACTGTGGAACACCAGAGCCGTGCTGGGAGGGACGTCGATTGCCGTGCTCACTTATATCGGGTTCGACGGGATATCTACACTCTCTGAAGAGGCGGAAAATCCACGACGCAATATTTTGCTCGCCACGGTGCTGACCTGTCTGGTCATCGGAATTCTCTCTGCGTTTGAGGTGTATGCTGCGCAACTGATTTGGCCGGCTACGCATCCGTTTCCAAATGTTGATACGGCGTTTACCTTTGTTGCCGGAAAAGCATGGGCTCCGCTGTTTGGCATTGTCGGGTTCACCTTGCTGGTTGCGAATTTCGGCTCGGGAATGGGAGCACAACTTGGCGCAGCACGCCTGCTCTATGGTATGGGACGCAGTAAGGCGCTGCCGCAATCGTTCTTCGGAGTAGTGGATGCGAAGAAACACGTGCCGCGTAACAACGTGATCTTTGTCGGCGTGATCGCTCTGCTTGGAGCCTTTGTGGTCAGCTACGGACTGGGAGCGGAAATGCTCAACTTCGGCGCCCTCATCGCATTTATGGGGGTGAATCTGGCGGCGTTTGTGCACTACTTCGTACGCGACCAGAAAAAGAGTGCAGTGAACTTCATTTTTCCGCTCGCGGGATTTTTTATTTGCCTGTTGTTATGGCTTAGCCTGAGCCGTCCCGCAAAAATTGTGGGCGCGATCTGGATGGCTGTGGGTATTGGGTTCGGAGCAATCAAGACACGAGGATTCCGAGGCAATCTGATTGATTTCGAGTTGCCGCCTGACGAGTAAAAGCCGAAAATCACTGCGCGGCTTGCGCCGCAAGTTTACTGCACGTTCCAGCCGCTGACTTCCACAACTGGTTTTGCGGTTCCGAGTTCACTGACGCGATATGTTGCGCCCACTTCGCGCGTCTCACCTGGCAGCAGAGAAATGTAGTTGTCTTCCCAGACGACCGGAAGAATCTCGTCTCCTCGCTCGCCCTTATTGACTTTAAGCCTGACGAAGAATGCCACGCTTTTGCTCGGATTTTTGATCGTTAGATGAGTGATGGAGTCGTCGCCTTTGCGTTCTGTGCGCTCGTCAACAGTCAGCTTCACCTTTGGCAGCTGTGACAGAGCGGTGTAATCCGCAAACGATTCGGTCGGAGTCATGTACCAGGTGGATTTTGCCCAATCGATCGTTTCGGGTTTGGTGGAGAGCCAATAGAAATTCGAGCCGACCAGCTTGCCGGTGGAATCTTCGAGGCGAAGGACGAGAAAGTAAACCGGACTTAGATCTTGCACGTCGGGCAACGGAAAAAGTTTCGTCGTGCTGTCGGCAGGCGCATCGATTGAATCAACGTGGGAGAATTTCTCGGTCATGTCGAGGTTGTAAAGTTTCGTGATCAGTTTTAGGCCTTTTGCGTCTACATATTGGCTGCTGACCACCCAGATGGAATGATCGTCGTATCCATAAATCGGATGCAGCGGCTCCATCGCTCTCTTCGCGCCGAAATACCCGCCGCCCGGACGCAGGTAGTAGTCATAGAGATGCCAGATCATCGAAGGCCAGGCATTGTTCAGCATCCACTGGATGACTCCCGTGGCTTGGTATTTGTTTCTGCTGTATGCCTCGTACATGGCCCGCACGCCTTCGTAAGTCTGCATCTGAGACTTGGATGCGTAATCTTCCACGTTGTGCGATTTGCCGTAACGTTTAGCAAGCGCATCACTGAAGACATTGATGGTTTTGAATTCGCCGCCGCCAGCGTGGTAATTCCAAACGTCATCAACCGGCCACAGATGATCTTTGCCGACCATGGCGCGAATGCTCTCGATCGGCGGAACGGCTGGTCCCATGCTGGTTTCGGTGTTGAAGCCGTAGGCTCCGCCGCAACCTCCGGGATTGCACTGCTTGCGGTTATCCTGATCCTTGAGGCTGTCTTCTTCCCAATAGCTGGGCGCGACATACTCGTAAGGGCCAGTCATTTTCACGCCACTATTTCCGGTAACTGACGTGGGCTTCCCGGTAGCTGAAGAGACGATGGGATTCGGCCACAGTAGCTGTTTTTCGACGTCCAGATACATCTGCTCGACATCCGGCGGCGGCGGATTATCGCTGCCATTCAACCACATCACCAGGCTGGGATGACTTCGCAGGCGATACATCTGATCGCGCAGAGATTGCTTTGCGATTTCGTAGTCTTCCGGTTTCCAGCGCGCCCAGCGCTCCCAGAAATCGCAGCAACACCAGCCTGCCATGACAAGAACGCCATCGTGATCGGCAAGATCGAAAAACTCTTGCGTTTCGAGCTTGCCCTCGAGACGAATGGTGTTGAGACCCATGTCGCTTACGTAGCGAAATTCGTCGTGTAGCCGCTGCGAATTTTCGCGAAGCATCATGTCGGGCGTCCAACCCCCGCCCCGAATAAGAATATTTTTGCCATTGATGTGAAAAGCGCGGCCGCCGATTGAGTTGAGATCTGAGGTGATTTCACGAACACCGAATTCAGAATGCGATCGGTCGCTAACGGCGCCATCAATCTCAAATGTCATGGTGAGGGGATAAAGATTGGGCTTGCCCATCTGAGCAGGCCACCAGAGACGCGGGTTGGCAAACACGAGTTGTGGATATTGATCGGGTGAGAAGGTAATGTCTTTGGATTCGTTCGCTGCCAATTCGACGGGTTGCTCAAATGTGACGTCATCGATCTTGCCTTTTAACTTTCCGGTGACCGGATGACCGGTCCCGTTCTTTATTTGAGCAGTAACGGTGAGCCGCGCAGAATCCGCAGCAGGCAGGTTTAGCTTCGAGACGACCGTCGGATAACGCAGCGCGACCGGCCCGCTGGTTGTGAGATATACCTCCCTCCATAGCCCCATGTTTTTGTCGGGGGGAGCGGGATTCCAGTCGACGAAGGTGATGGCGAGATCATTCTCGGTAGGGGCGAAAACCTGCACCGCGAGCACGTTTTCAGCCCCTGGCTTCATCGCATTGGTTACATTCAACTCATACGTGCGCCACGCTCCGGCAATTTGATTGGAATCCGCAATCTGCTTTCCATTGAGCCAGACATTCGCGCGATAGTTGATTCCCCTGAAATTCAGCCAGACGGTCTTTCCTGAATAGGAAGCGGGCGCGGCGAACTGTTTGCGGTACCACCACGAGACCGCATAGGGGCTATCCGGTTGTATCGCGATATTCGAAAAGTTTCCACCAATGGGATAAGTTACCCCGGGAAATTGGCGGAGGTTCATGGCAAAGAAAGGATCGGGAAGCGTTTTGTCTTTCACCAGGGCCGCCACTACTGTGGTGGGGATTGTGGCATGATGCCATCCTGTTGGAATGAACTTGGAACTAGAAATAGTTTTCCCATCGGCTTGAACTCTTGCCGACGATTGCAGTGTCCACGAATCTCGAAGGATTAGTCCCTGCGGGCTTGCTTTTTCCGTGCGAAGGCCGGAGTCACGTTGGCCGAGCGCGAAATGAGAACTGGCAACTAAGAGGACAAGCAATTGAGAAAACAGCTGAGCGCGGAAGAATAGCGGGTTCTGGGAATTCATTATCCACCCTTACTTCAATGGAATTGGACGACAAATTGCATTTCAAAATGAGGCATTAGATGGATAACACGTCTATTAATACGTTTCAATAGGCGATTCTTTGCGATGCAAGATAGCGCGTATGAGGATGATCGGTGGTGTCCTGATTTCCTTTCTTTGCGTTTTTGGCAGGATTCTCCCGGCGAGCTTGCGGTGTGAGGCCTGGCTCGACTGCGAGAGGATCAACAGCTTTTGACCGAAAAGTTCGCTAAGACGGCAGCGAAGTTCGCAAAGGAATCCAATGAAGTGGTTTATAATTAACAATTCCGCGTATATTCCTGGAGTATCAAGAAGATGATTCGATTTCTGCAAACTGAAGGACCAATCAAGAAAGTTGTGCTCAGCGGCCTTCTGCTGCTGATTTGCGCCGCCATGGTGATCGCGTTCGTTCCCGGCGGGCTGGGTGGGGACCTGACGGGTCAGCCTGGAAAAGGTGTCGTCGCCAAGGTGGGCGGCGAAGATGTGACAGCTCAGGAAGTCCGCGATACAGCGCGCCAGATGCTACAACAGCAGGGAGCGCAGCTGGGCGCGAACGCCTCGGTCTTACTGCCGTTTTTTGCGCAGCGCGCGGCCGATCAACTGATCGATCGTCAGGCCTTGCTGGTCGAAGCCCAACACCTCGGGTTCAAGGCAACTCCGCAGGAGGTACGAGACGAGCTGCAGCATGGGCGATACGCTCAATACTTCTTTCCCGGCGGGAATTTTATCGGGCAGGCTGAATATGAGGACATGCTGCAACGGGCTAACCTTACCCCGGCAATGTTCGAAGACAGCGTGGCCAAGGAGATCATGGTCAGCAAAGTGCAGGCGCTGATCACCGGCAGCGCGACCGTGAGCGACTCGGAGATTCGGAAGGAATTCGGCAAACAGAACACAAAGGTGAAGTTCGAATACGCCGTGCTGACGCAGGAGGAGATCAAGAAAGGCCTGCATCCTACTGCCGAGGAACTGAAGGCTTTTTACGGTAGCAATCAGAAAAACTACGCAAATTCCATTCCCGAGAAGCGCAAGGTGAAGTTCGCGGCGATTGATACTTCCAAAATCGCAAATGGAGTGCAGATCACGCCCGAAGCGCTGCAGGCTTATTACGATCAGCATCGCGATCAGTATCGGACACCGGAGCAAGTGAAGGTCAGTCACATTCTGATTAAGACGCCTCTCCCCGGAGCGGACGGCAAGGTTGACGAGAAAGGCGTAGCCGAGGCCCAGCGCCGCGCCGAAGATTTGCTCAAGCAGTTGAAAGCGGGCGCCAATTTTGAAGAGTTGGCCAAGAAGTATTCTGAAGATCCGGGCAGCGCAAAAGAAGGCGGGTCGCTGGGGTGGATCGGAAGAGGGCGCACCGTTCCCGAATTCGAGAAGGCCGCGTTTTCGTTGCCGATCGGACAGATCAGCGATCTGGTAAAAAGCAGCTATGGTTTCCACATTATTCGCGTCGATGCGAAGCAGGATGCACATATGAAGTCGCTCGACGAGGTTAAAGGCGAAATCGAACCCATCCTGAAGCAGCAGAAAGCGGAGCAGATTGCTCAAAGACAGGCGGAAGACTTATTACAGCAAGCACAAAAATCGGGCTTGGACGCCGCCGCTGCGGCGCAGCACATATCGGTTATGACTCCCGATTTCTTCAGCCGCAAGGACATCGTTCCGGGGCTCGGTCCAGCGCCGCAGTTTATGGATGCGGTGTTTACGTCAGCGGAGAAATCGCCGCCCGAGATGGCTCCTACTTCCCAGGGCTTTGCGGTGTTCCAGTTGCTGGCAGTGAAGCCGCAATCGACACCTACATTCGACCAGATCCGCAGCAAAGTGGAAGAGGATTTCAAGAACGAGCGATCAGGTGTCCTCCTCATACAGAAAACTCAGGAACTTTCTGACCGCGCCAAGGCGCAACATGATCTGAAGAAAGCGGCGAAGGAATTGGGTGCCTCGCTGAAAACCAGCGATTTTGTCTCGCCCGATGGCCAGGTGCCCGATATCGGCTCGATGACCGGGCAGGCATCGGTGGCTTTCACTATGAAGCCGGGAGAAATCAGCAATCCGATCAGGAGCGGCAGCAATGGTGTGGTGATGTCTATGCTTGAAATCCAAGCTCCTACGGAAGCCGAGTTCGCGGCAAAAAAGGACCAGATCCGGGATACGCTGTTACAAGGGAAAGAGCAGCAGATCTTCGGATTATTTATGACCAACCTGCGCGACCAGATGGAGAAGGCAGGTAA
Source organism: uncultured Acidobacteriaceae bacterium (assembly GCA_963766625.1). Classification (GTDB taxonomy): domain Bacteria; phylum Acidobacteriota; class Terriglobia; order Terriglobales; family Acidobacteriaceae; genus Sulfotelmatobacter. The sequence goes on from CAVYBF010000005.1 coordinate 112,192, forward strand.
GATCAAAATCAACCAGGAAGAATTGAAGACGCTCACACGCCCCGAAGGCGAACCGGGAATGTAGCAGGCTTTGTCTCGTAAACAGGATCGATGTGGGTTTCCCGATAGTCAGTTTTACCAGCTGAGCATTGAAAGTGCTTTCCGAGTTGCATGTCCTTTCCGCGTGCCGCAGGCATTCTGTTACATCCCACGTCGCTGCCCTCGCATGGCGGCATCGGTGATTTTGGCCCCGCGGCTTACGCATTCCTCGATGCTCTGGCTGCCGCCCGCCAGGGGCTATGGCAGGTTCTGCCCCTGGGACCGCTCGGCTACGGCAATTCGCCTTATTCTTCCATCTCTGCGTTCGCGGGAAATCCTCTTTTAATTAGCCTGGAGCGTCTCTCTGATCATGGCTGGATCGATGCGGCGAAATTTTCGCATTTGCCTTCCGAGTGTAACCGGGTTGAGTACGATCAAGTTTTTGCGGCTAAGATGCCGCTCCTGTTCGAAGCAGGGCGAGGCTTCGTTGAATCGGCAACTGATTCGGCATGCCAGCGTTTTGAGCGCTTCTGCAGGGAAAACTCCTGGTGGCTTGACGATTTCGTTTTGTTCGATTCCCTGCGGTCGCAGCATAAGCTGGCAAGCTGGAACACATGGGCCACGGGGTTGGCGCGCCGCGAAGCGGGAGCAATCGAGCAAGCCCGAAAAGAACTCGCGGATGATCTCAATATCCGCAAAGCACTGCAGTTTGCTTTTTACGAACAGTGGAATGCACTGCGGCATTATGGATCAGAGCGCGGGATTCGCCTGGTCGGCGATCTGGCTATCTTTGTCAATTACGACAGTGCCGATGTCTGGACGCATCCCGAACTTTTTCGGTTGAACGATAAGCTTGAGCCCGAGGTCGTCTCCGGTGTGCCGCCCGATTTTTTCAGCGCAACCGGACAGCGCTGGGGGAATCCGCTTTACCGCTGGGATGTGATGAAGCAGCGCGGCTACAAATGGTGGATCCAGCGCTTACGATGGGCGACGCAGAATTGCGACTACATCCGTCTCGATCACTTCCGCGGCTTCGATCAGTTTTGGGAGATCCCGGCAGGAGATCCAACTGCGATCAATGGCCGCTGGGTCGATGGTCCACGAGACGAACTATTTCAGAAGCTAGCTGAAGCTTTGGGTGGGCTGCCGTTTTTTGCCGAAGACCTTGGTTACATTACGCCCGAAGTTCATGCCCTGCGGGAAAGATTGAAAATTCCCGGCATGGCCGTGATGCAATTCGGTTTCAACGATGAAGGCGCCCACATGTACCTGCCGCATCGCGCCGCGGGGAAAGTGATTTATACAGGAACTCACGATAACGACACGACGATCGGCTGGCACGAATCGGCAGACGATGAGGTGCGGCGTAATGCCGAGGCCTATCTGGGCCAATGCCAGGATGGCATTCACTGGGCCTTTATTCGCGCGGCGTTGAGTTCGGTGGCGGAACTTGCCCTCATCCCTCTGCAGGATGTGCTGGGCCTCGGAAGTGAAGCCCGCATGAACACTCCCAGTCACGAAGATGGTAATTGGAAATGGCGTTTTACGCCCCCACAGTTTACGAGTAAGTTAACCGCAAAGTTGGCTCGCCTTACCGAAGTGACAGATCGTTTGCCGCAGCGAATTCTGGTTCGGCCAGACGAAAACTTTGCCGCCTAAATTCCCGAGACAAATTGTGAAAGGGATGTTAACGACGCGGGCGCACTTTGCGCCATTGCGGCAATCGTGTATAGAAGGTAAAGGGGAGTCATCTTGTCGAGCGCACCAATCATTGAAGCCCGGGCAATCGAAAAATCGTATCCACAGCCGGATGGAACGCGCATTCAGGTGGTGGGACTCATGGACTTCTCCATCGAATCCGGGAAGATCATTGCATTGCTTGGCGCATCGGGATGTGGCAAATCCACTCTGCTGCGCATTTTAAGCGGATTGGCGCAACCTTCGTCCGGTGCGTTGTTCTGGCATGGCAAGCCTTTGGATTCTCAAAGCCCGAACGTCGCCATCGTGTTCCAGAGCTTTGCTCTATTTCCGTGGCTTACTGTGCTGGAAAATGTTGAGGCTCCATTGCAAGCACGGGGCGTTGCCGCAGTGGAGCGGCGAAAGCGTGCGTTGCGCACGCTCGATACGGTTGGACTAGACGGCTTTGAAACTGCGTATCCAAAAGAGCTCTCGGGCGGCATGAAGCAGCGGGTCGGTTTCGCGCGCGCCCTGGTGGTTGAACCCGAAGTGCTGTTTATGGATGAGCCGTTCTCCGCTCTCGACGTGCTCACCGCCGAAAATCTGCGTGGCGAACTGCTGGAGCTTTGGCTCAACAAAAAAATGACCACCAGCGCCATTTTCATCGTTACGCACAATATCGAAGAGGCGGTCATGATGGCAGATCGAATCGTGGTTCTCGGGCGGAATCCGGCCCGCATCCGATCGGACATCAATGTGCGTCTTTCGCAGCCGCGCGACCGAAGGTCCACGCGCTTTATCGAGTTGGTCGACTACATCTACAAAGTTATGACCGAACCGGACGTGGAACATGTGTTGCCCGATCCAGAAAGTACGGGGGAAATCGTTTTACCGCCAGGAGGACTGAAGAAAGGACAAGCTCCATTGCGGACAAGCAAGTATCAGATGCTGCCGCATGCGCGAGTTGGTGGAATCGCCGGCCTGTTGGAACTGCTTCACGATCGCGGAGGAAAAGAAGACCTGTTCCGCCTCAGCGAAGATTTAATCATGGATGTGGAGGATCTGTTGCCCATCCTGGAAGCCTGCCAATTGCTGGGTTTCGCCTGGCTCAGGGAAGGCGATGTGCAACTCTCAGCGCAGGGAGCGGAATTCGCCGATGCCGATATTCAGAAGCGCAAGGTTCTGTTCCGCCAGGCTGCGCTAGATCATGTGACGATCCTGAAACAGATCGACAATGTCCTCAAGCGGAAATCCGACCACGCTATCAACGATGAGTTTTTTCGCGACATTCTGGATGAGCATTTTACCGATGAGGAAGTGGAGAGGCAGTTCGACACGGCAATGAACTGGGGCCGCTACGCGGAAATTTTCGATTACGACCGCGATAGCGGCCGGCTGGTGCAAACCGAAACTGCGGAAGTTGAGCGCGCGCTAGTCGAACCGGCTTCAGTCGAAAAGCCCCCGGAAGCGGCCATGGAGAAGCGGGATTCAACTTCCACAAGGCCTTGATTTACGAAGCTTTGATGTCTATCCGAAATAAATATTAGCTACATGAAAAAAGCCATTGGCTTTGGGAGATTCTCGGCGTATCGCTTGTGGTCGCAACTGCCGAGCATTGAGGTTTCACACCTGCCGGACGTAATTATGTTCGCGGCGGGGATCGCGCTTTTTTATGGAATCGTTACGGTAGGCCGTTCCTGGTTAGGCCCGTTCACCCCTAATGTAGAGATTTCGCGAAGGCCATGGGCTCTTCCAGCTTATGCAGGCTACTCTCTATTGCGCATCACAATCGCCTATGTCCTCAGTCTTGGGTTTACGCTCGTTTATGGCTACATCGCCGCTTACAACGCCCGTGCTGAGCGATTTATGATTCCTTTGCTTGACGTTCTGCAATCGATTCCCGTTCTCAGCTTTCTTCCTGGTGTCATGCTGGCGATGGTCGCGCTTTTTCCTCGCCGCCAACTCGGAGTGGAGTTAGGCGCCATTCTTTTGATCTTTACCGGCCAGGTCTGGAATATGGCATTCAGTTTTTATGCATCCCTCAAGAGCGTTCCCAAAGAAATGCGGGAGGCGGCGGCAATTTATCGCTTCAGTTGGTGGCAGCGCTTCATGCAGGTGGAACTGCCGTTCTCGGCGATAGGCTTAGTTTGGAATTCGATGATGTCTGTTGCCGGCGGATGGTTTGCGCTGATGGTGTGCGAGATGTTCGTGCTGGGAACGCGCGATTTTCGTTTGCCTGGCTTAGGTTCCTACCTGCAAACCGCAGCCAGCGCAGGCGACACGGTTTCGATCGTGTGGGGCGTCGCCACCATGATTTTCGTTATTGTGCTGCTCGATCAATTTGTATGGCGGCCCATTATCGCGTGGGCAGAAAAGTTTAAAGTCGAGCAGATCGAAAGCACCGACGCGCCGCGATCATGGGTATTGAATCTGGTCCAGCATTCGAGCGGCTTAGCCAGAATTCGCGAAAAGACCTTGCATCCCCTTGGGGAACGATTACTCTTGTATTTTGGTCGCAAGCCCGAAACCGAGATCGACAAAAGCTCCACACCAGTATGGCGAGATTGGCTGCTGTGGACGATTATCTTGCTGGCGCTTGCAGGCATCGGCTATGGCGTGATTCGCGTCGTGATTATTCTTACCGGCCTGCAGAAGGCTGAACTCAACGAAGCGGCTCTGGGCCTGGGTGCGACATTTCTGCGAGTCAATTTAGCTTTGCTGATCGGGGCCCTCTGGACCATTCCAGCGGGCGTGGCCATAGGATCGAATCCCAGGTTGGCGCGAATTGCACAGCCGCTGGCGCAGATTGCGGCGTCGGTGCCGGCGACTGCGCTGCTTCCGGTGATCCTCATGGTGCTGATTCAAATTGGAGGCGGGCTCGGGTTAGCTTCGATTGTCGTCTTGCTGTTGGGAACACAATGGTACGTGTTGTTTAATGTTATCGCGGGCGCGATTGCGATTCCGACTGATCTAAAAGAATGTTGTTCGGTTTTCAGCATTCGAGGCATTGAGCGTTGGAAGAAGCTGATTCTTCCCGGAATTTTTCCTTATCTCGTGACCGGGCTGGTAACCGCCTCTGGTGGAGCGTGGAATGCCAGCATTGTCGCCGAATATTTTCACTTCAAAGGACACATCTACACCATAACCGGCCTCGGAGCGACCATTAGCCAAGCGACCGACAGCGGAAACTTCGATCTCCTCCTGGCTGCAACCATGATGATGGCCGCGACCGTCGTAACGATTAATCGGATGGTGTGGCGAAAACTCTATGCGCTGGCTGAGACGCGTTTTCGTCTCGAGGCTTAGTACATTTGGTTGCAATTACATTCTGCCGCCAACAATGGGATCCGGTTACTGCCGGTTACTCTTGTGCTTCCCGCCAAGTGAATTTCATCGGCGTTTAACTTCCCCTTCATGCTCTCGCAATGTCACTGCTCTAATTCTTTAACATGCTTTCAACCGATTCGCGTCCGGAAGAAGCCCGGCCGGAAGTGTTTTCTCAGGGTTCGCTTCCTGGTGTTCCAGCGCTTGCACAAAAACTAATCCCGCTGGAAAAAATACGCGACCTTTATCGTCGAGTACGCCAGGCTCCTGAGGGGTTCGGATTAGAGAATTTGCTCACTGAGATGAAGGTAGGTTTGCGTGTTGATACGAGCGACATGCAAAGAATTCCTGCCGCCGGTCCGGTCGTCGTAGTGGCTAACCATCCATTTGGCATGCTGGATGGGGCCGTGCTTGCAGTGCTGCTCACGCGAGCCCGTCCCGACGTGAAAGTGATGACGAATTACTTGCTGCGCGACGCTCCTGAGCTGGCGCAACATTGCATTTTCGTCGACCCATTTCAAACCCGCGAAAGCCTGAAGATTAACCGGCAGGCGGTTCGCGAAGCCTTGAACTGGTTGCATCGCGGCGGGATGCTGGCGGTTTTTCCCGCGGGAGAAGTTTCCCACCTGCACTTTCCGCAGGCGGAAATTGTCGACCCGACGTGGAATGATACTGCCGCGAGATTGCTTCGCAAAACCGGAGCCGCCGCTCTTCCCGTTTATTTTTGCGGTAGAAATAGCGTCAGCTTTCACCTTCTTGGGATGATTCATCCGCGTCTTCGAACGGCGTGTCTGATACAAGAATTCCTGCAGCAGCAAGGCCGGACGGTGGAGGTGCGCATCGGCGGGGAAATTGCCAGCGAGTCTCTCGCCTCGATTTCCGATGATCGAGAAGCGATTGAATATCTTCGCTGGCGGACATATCTGTTAGCGCGGCGACAGCGCACCGAAATGTCGTGGCCGGAGATAGTGCGTTCCAAAATTTCAGAGACAATGCAGACGCCGGTTGCAGTCGCAGAGAGTACCACGTCTTTGCACGACGAACTGAGTCAATTGTCCGCAGACCGGGTTCTCGCGGAAAGTGGCGAACTGGCGGTTTATTTGGTCAAGGCAAACGAGATTCCGCTGCTCATGCGGGAGTTGGGCAGGTTACGGGAAATCACTTTTCGTTTGGCCGGCGAAGGTACCGGCAAACCTCGTGATCTCGACCGTTTCGACGAATATTATTCCCATGTCTTGCTTTGGCACAAAGCAAAACAGGAACTTGTGGGCGCATATCGCGCAGGGAACACTGTCGAGATCATCAAGGATCATGGCATCTCGGGCCTTTACACGAGCACCCTGTTTCGCTACGAAGCCGAGCTGTTCGACAAAATCGGTCCCGCAATGGAGCTGGGGCGATCGTTTGTAAGACCTGAATATCAGCGGCAGTTTGGGTCATTGCTCTTGTTGTGGAAAGGAATTGCGCGGTACGTTGCTCTACATGCAAACACCCCGGTGTTGTTTGGGGCGGTGAGCATCAGTAACAATTACAGCAAAGCGTCCCGTGAAATGATCTATCGTTTTTGTGAAGCGCGCAACCGGGAGGACGATCTGGCAAGGCTCATCTCGCCGCGGCATCCGTTTCGTCCTGCGCTGCTGCGGCCGTGGGATTGCCGCGCCATGTGCCGCGCTCTGCGCGATGTTGAGGCGCTGGCGCAACCGGTTACTGATGTTGAGACTGACGGCAAAGGTTTGCCAGTTCTGCTGCGCCAGTATGCAAAAGTCGGAGGCAAGCTGCTAGCTTTCAACGTGGACCGAAAGTTTTCCAATGTGTTGGACGGGCTGGTGCTGGTGGATCTGCGAAGAAGCGACCCCGCTGTGTTGGATCGTTACATGGGGAGCCAAGAGGCGATACAATTCCGGCAACGGCATGGACTGTGAACGTCAGATTGTGACAGAGCTTCCTATTTTCCTGGTTTGGACTTGGTTTCGTTCGTTAACTGACACAGCCGCTCGACGTCCTCTAGCGCACACTCCAATCGGATTCCAAGTTCATCCAGAGCCTTTTTCGTCATTAATTGCTGCAGGCGCTCGAAGAGCTGGCGCTCCTCCCTTCGTACGTGGGCGGACAATTTCTGTGCGAAAGCACTCAAGGCTTGGCTGGAGATGAGTCCGGCTTCTATTTCTGCGAACGATTTGCGCAGCGAATCGTGATCGGCGAGTAACTGCTTCACCAGGGAAATCAGCTCGGGGAACTGGCAAGCCGCAGGGAAAAGTACGTTCTCTTCGGCAGTGAAGTGAAGCTTGATTTCCTGTTCAAACTGCTGAGCGATTTCCACCCGCCAAGCCGGGAGGTCCGCAGCCGAAATCGGCTGGGCACGATCGATACGCACGCACAAAGCTAACGCGTGCTGATGTTGATGAGACAACGGGATGAGGCTTTTGTGACGGAGCATGAAATCACTATCACAAGTGGCCCAACGTCCTCACGAGGCATCCACGGGTTCCGACAGCTCGGGGATAGCGGGACGCACCGTCAGCCAGTCCGTGCGAACTCGCTCCCACTCCTGAATCAACATGCCATGCGCCTCGAAGAAACTACGGATGCGTGAACGTTCCCATCCTAAAATCTCTTCCAGAATGGGTGCCAGCACCGCAACGGCGCTGGTGCTAAGTACGGTCCGTTTTGCGATCTGGGAAACGTGAGGCGACTCCGACACCGCGATGGTCAGGCCATCGCGCGCATTGAGTTGCAACATCACATGAATATCGGAGCTGCCGTCGCCCGAGTAAATTACATGGTCGGGTCCAGTCACATGCTCGGCCAATAACTGGTTGAGAACGGCGACTTTTCCGTAGCCGGCTGTCGCACGCACGATCGTATCGATTTCTCCGGTTGCCTTATAGCGAAACTCGGTCCCGAAAATGTGATCTTTGGGAACGATTCCCTCGAGTGCGGAGTGGATTACCTCGACCGGTGCGGCTGAAAGAACATAGAAGTCAAAGAAGTGTCCGTCTATACCGGTGGCAAGAATTTGATAGAGCAGTTTGATATCGCCTTTCAGTCGAATTCGCTTACCCACCTCATACAGATGTTCTTTCCGCACCTTGGCCTTGAATTCCGGGTCGTGCAGCAGCAGATAGGCGAGCTCCGCACCCTGCTGCACAAGATTAATTTTCGCCATGCCCTTGGCCTTGCGTTCAAATTCATCGACCGGAATGCCAACCAATTCCGCCAGCACGTAGCCAGAGTCGTTGAAAGTGAGCGTCTGGTCAAAGTCGCTCGCGAAGATATAACGCCTTAAAGGTTTATCTGCCATGACTGTTGGATTCGCGGCCTATTACGAAGGCCCATTAAAAGAATTGATGGAGATTATAGGCTTTGCGGGTTAAAGCACGATGAGCTGTTTGAGATCAAAGCGCTGAAAAGAGTTTGAGATTTCTAGTGCTCTGCGCGCGGTGCAGCTTGGCTTGCGCGCGACGCCGGTTGAGCCGGAGATCCTTCGCAAAACGGCTAGGCTCAGGATTACAGCCGTGCAGGTAACCAACTTGCACCGCTACCGTTCTGCCGGCTGTCTTTACTAAAAGCTCCGACACGTACAGAATAGAAGGTCGGCTTGCCCAGTTTGCGACACGGTAAAACAGTTGCGAGCCAGACGTTCCGCTTTCGACAGCACCTAGAAAAACAGAGGAGCCTTCATGCCAGCATCTGGTGAACTAATCCGTTCGATGAATTACGTGGAAGATATTACAAACACGTTGCGCAGAATTTCGATTTCGATTCCGGCGATGACTCCGGACGAGCGCAAGCGCCTGGCCGAGTGTTTGCGAGCCGCAAATGGGGCGATCAACAATGCCATCGCAGATTTAGAAAAGGCCGGCCACTAGTGGCCGAGGTAAAAACCATCGCGGTGATTGGCGCCGGAATCATGGGGCGGGGAATCGCGCACACTGCCGCATTGGGAGGATATCGCACCATTCTTGAAGATCTGCTGCCCACGGCGCTACGCCGCGCAGAGACTGAGATTCGAGCCAATCTCGATAAGGCTGTGGAGTTGGGCAAAGTCGCCGCTCCTGAGGCCGATGCAGCTTTCCAGCGACTGGAGTATGCGGGATCGGTCGAAGAAGCGGCGCGCGAAGCCGATCTCGTGATTGAAGCCGTGCCCGAGGAGATGGAGTCGAAAATTGAGATCTTCACGTTGCTCGATAAGATCTGCCGGCCGAGTACGATTCTTGCCTCGAACACTTCTTCACTAAGCATCACCGAAATTGCCAGCGTAACTTACCGCGCGAAGAAATGCCTCGGTATGCACTTTTTCAATCCCGTGCACAAGATGAAGCTGCTCGAAGTGGTGCGCGCTTTGGAAACTGACGAGGACACGCTCGCCACAGCTATCGAAGTTGGCAAGCGCATGGGCAAGGAAGTGGTAGTAATCAAAGAATCGCCGGGTTTCATCACCAGCCGCATCAATGCCATGATCGGCAACGAAGCTTTTTACATGCTGCAAGAAGGAATCGCTTCAGCAGCGGATATCGACAAAGCTTTAAAACTGGGATTGAACCATCCGATGGGACCGTTTGAACTGGTTGACTTGGTCGGACTTGATACGCGGCTGAATATTCTTGAGTACCTTCACAAATCGCTGGGAGAAAAATTTCGTCCAGCGCCTCTGCTTGTGCAGTACGTGAAAGCGGGAAGGCTAGGCAAAAAATCGGGGCGCGGCGTGTATGAGTATCCGGAATCGACGACGGATACTCGTACGCGATCAAGAGTCGCATCTGGCAACGCAGTCCCCGCTGCGCGGTCCTGAACGGCGCCGCTTCAACGCACCTATGGGTTTCTGCCAAAGCTTAGGCCAGATAAAGACTCGATTGCTGCCTGCGCGACTCCCTTATAACCGACCTGTACGTGAAAGCTCTCTCCCATGCCTGCTGGCGTGACCAGATGCTTGAGTTGCAGCGCGACCTTGGCGCGCTCTTGAGGCAGGCGGCTTTCTTCGAAGGCGTCGGCGAACTGGTTGGCTTCGCCTACGCCTAGCAAAAATTGCGACTGGGTGACCAGTTTGTGTATCTGCATCCCGTGCTTTTCGGCAGCGGCGGCGAGCGCCGTGAAGTTGACGTGAGCGGTGATGTCCTGTTCGCCGGGTGCCTCGTAGGGACTGGCACTGATTGAATGCTGGCGAATCGCTTTGAGCGTGCCGCGATGGCGCCCGGCAAGTTGCTCTTCGCGGGTGTAGCCGTAGTCCACGATTATGACGAATCCGCGGCCGATACCCTCCGCAATTTGCTGTATGTGCTGTTGGGCAGTCAGAGGGACTTCGATTCGTTCGTCGAATTCGGGATGAACAGAGTAACGATCCAGGAATTCAATCTCCTCGGATGAAGCCGGCTCCCACATTTCAAAGAACCTGCCTTGATCGGTGTTTATGCGGAGCGAACCGCGCTCACTGACAATCTCAACCGGAAGAGCATCGAAGAACTCATTGGCGAAAACGATGGTTGGAATCTCCGCGGCAAACAAATCCCTTGCGGAATCTGATTTCAGGATTGCCCTTCCGGATGCCAGATGCGAGTCTAGATTCTCCGCAATCCGTTTCCGTAGCGCAGACGAGCGTTCTACCAGGATGCACCGTAAGCAGCCAAAGAAATCTGGAAACTTTTTCTCCGACCACGCGAGAACATCCTGCGCAAATAAGCCGCGGCCGGGTCCTAGCTCGATCAAGTCGATGCGCGCCGGCGAGCCAAGAACGCGCCACATCTCTTCGAACTGGCGTGCCAGCAATCGGCCGAAGACGGCATGCACGTCGCTTGATGTGTAGAAGTCTCCTGCCTTGCCGAACTTCTCAGCACTGCGCGAGTAGTAGCCAAGATTCGGTTCATACAAACACAGTTCCATATAGCGCGAGAAGGGAATGGGACCGCGTTCGCGAATTTCCTGCTCGATCCTTTGGCGGAGTAGGTTCACTGTTCTTTGAGGCGGCGATCGGCACGATCCTGCGGCGTGCGAATGAACATTTCGACAAAGTAGTCGTGCAAGGCGTCATAGAGCTGGCGCTGGAAGTTCCATTCGAACTGTGGATGGTCGAGGTCGCGGGGATGCAAATCGAAATAGTAGGTGTAAACCGGAATGGATTTGTCCGCGAACTGGATGATGACTTCTACTCCGTCCCCTTTCGAACGCGCCGAGAAGTCCAGGAGTGGGTGTTCATACAGTTTTAGTTGAGCGAGAACTCGATCGAGGCGCGCGGCGGGCGTTTCGGGCACAGACGAATTGTAAAGCACGACCGGGCGGTATTTTATGTGGCTCCATCTGGCAAAAATGGAAAGAGTGCCGATAATTTCCAACTGGAACAAGAGTACAGGAATCCTGTACAATGGGTTCATGACCGAGACAACCTACACTAATCTGCGCCAAAGTCTCGCTTCGGTACTGGACCGCGTAGCCAAAGACCGCGAAGTCGTCATCATTCGCCGCAAGGGAGAAAAAACTGTGGCCATGATTCCAGCGGATGAACTGGCGGGATTAATTGAGACGGCTCATCTGTTGCGATCGCCACGGAATGCGCGGCGCTTGCTTTCCGCCTTGCGGCGGAGCGTTGCGGGTAAAGGAAAGGTCGAGAGCCTGGATAAGTTGAGAAGGGACATGGGGCTTGCCGAGGAGTGAGCGCGAGGCAGTGTTTCATCCTGAGTTTCGGCAGGACCTGCGCTATTGGGTTGAAACCGACCGCAAGGTTGCCCTGCGCGTTTTCGAGCTTGCAGAGTCTGTTTTGCGCGATCCGTTTTCAGGCATCGGCAAGCCGGAACCCCTGAAATATATACTCGCTGGATGCTGGTCCCGGCGAATCACTCAGGAACACCGCCTGGTTTACCGCGTCCGCGAGGGGCAGATCCATTTCCTGCAAGCACGGTATCATTACTGAGATTTACCTCTAGTCGCATTACTCGTAGCGCAGCGCTTCAATGGGATTGAGCCGCGCGGCCTTGATGGCAGGCAACATGCCGCTGACAATGCCAACGAAGCTGAGAATCGCGGTCGACCAGATCAAAGTTACCGTGTTGATATAGAGGTGGATGTCGCCTTCGCTGGCATCTTCGATGAATGCGCTCCACAGAGTGAGCGAACCCACGGACCACGAGATGAGATACGCCAGCGCAATGCCAAGCAGGCCTCCTAAGGCAGTGATCACCAGAGCCTCGGCCAGGAACTGAAATAGGATGTGCCATCCGTGCGCCCCCAGAGCCTTCTCAATGCCGATTTCGCGAGTCCGCTGAGTCACTGAAACCAGCATGATGTTCATCAGACCCACGCCGCCGATTCCCAGTGTGAGTAATCCGATGAAGCCGAGCAAGATCTTGATGCCGACGGTGATAACAGTAAGATCGGCCAGATCTTTAACTGCGTCGAAGACAAAAATCGCGCGATCATCTTTGGGATCGAAGCCATGATGGAAAGACATGGAATTGCGTACGGCCGCCACGCACTTCGCGTGGTCGCCTTCGTAATCCATGAAGATGCCATCGAGATAATAAGAGTTTTTCAGATCGCTCATCGCGCTGTAGGGTACGTAGACGAGGGAGTTCATGTCTTCGTCGCCATTTGAAATCGTGTGCCGCAGAATAGCGATCACTTTATACGAGATGCCATCGATGCGGATGTTTTCGCCGATGGCATTCTGACCGGAGAAAAGTTTTTTCTTTACCGTGGAACCGATCACCGCGACACGAGAATGAGTGAAGTCCTCCTGCTCGCCAAAAAATGCGCCTTCTCCAACTTCTAGAGCGCGAATCTTTTCGTAGTTAGAGTAGATGCCGTGAACGTTGTAGCTGGCGCTCCGAGTTTCAAACGAAACTAGGCTTTGCTTGTCGACTTCAGGAGAAATGCGAGTGAGCATGGGAACTTCGGCGCGCAAGTACTCGAGATCGTCGCGAGTCAGACGAATCTGTGTACCGGCTTTCGTGCCACCCGCCTGCAGGGAAGTGTGCCCGGGAAAGATGCCGACAAGATTTCCCCCGAATGTTCGAAAGGCAATCATCAGGGCATCCTGAAAGCCGGTTCCGTAGGCCAGCAGCAAAACAACTGTAGCGATGCCCCACGCCATTCCGAGCATGGTGAGAATCGAGCGACGTCGATTGTGCTTCAAAGCTCCGAAAGCCTGTTTGCCGAGATCGCCAAACATGTTTACTCCAAATAGGACTACTCCTGCCGCAGCGCTTCCACAGGCGGAAGCAAAGCAGCTTTGCGTGCGGGATACAGCCCGGCAATAATGCCTGCCATCGACAGGGAAACAATCGCAACAATCGCAGACGCCGGAACGATCCGCGGCGTGTCGAATCCCTCGGGCGACGGCAACTGGGCCAATAAGGTAACGAATGCGGTGCAAATTGCAAGGCCAATGCCACCGCTGAATGCCGTCAGAAACGCGCCCTCGATGAAGAATTGCGTCATGATATTGCGGTGAGTTGCGCCTAAGGCTTTACGGAGCCCGATTTCACGGGTTCGCTCCGTAACGGATACCAGCATGATATTGATCACGCCAATGGCGCCGAGAGCCAACGTTACGACTCCAACCACGCCAAGGAACCAATCCATCGCGTCAAAGATTTTGGCGACGCGAATCGCACCGTCGATTGTGTCCCAGTCCACAAAAGCGTCGTCGATACTGGGATCAAAACCGTGACGCCGGGCGATGATGGCGTGCACTTCATTTTTCGCGTCAAGATGCAATTCTTTTTTGATCGGCCGGTAGTTGAGGAACGAGATCGCATTTTCCGAGTTTTGCGCTTTTAGTGGGAAAAGGTCGCGCATGGTATCGAAGGGCACAAAGATGCGGTGATTAGTGCCGTTCTCGCCGTCTTTGCCGATCTTGGGGATGACTCCGATGACCTTGAAATCCATGTCATTCAGCATGATGGTGCTGCCGACAGCCGCTTCACCTGGGAACATGTTTTTCAATAGTTCCCACCCCACTACGGCTACTCGGCGGCGCTCAACATTATCTTGGTCGTTGAACCAGCGACCCGGTGAAATGGGAGTGTTGCGAATCTGGCTATATTCCGGAGCCACGCCAAATACTTGGCCGCTGGTCGAGCCGTAATCGCTGACCGCCCGGATGTCGTCGCGCTCGAGCACGGGAGAAACTGCGCGCAGGAATTTGGCCTGGTCACGAATCGCAAAATAGTCGCCGTAGGTTATGTAATAAGGCTGGCCGGACTGGTAGTTTCCGGCCACGGCCGGGATGCGGCCGGGGAAAAGGAACATAATGTTTTGGCCGAGTTCGGCGAGATTCTTGTCCTGGCCGCTGCGAAACCCTTCGCCTAACCCCACAAGAAGCAGTAAAGAGCCAACGCCCCAGGCAATTCCAAACATCGTTAGAAACGAGCGCAGCTTATGCGCCCACAAAGTGGCGAGCGACTGGCGGATGATGTCGACAAACATTCGCATAAATGCGTCCCCACAATCGCCGAGAGGCTACGGACGCCCGGGCAGCGATCAGGCGAGGGGTCTCAATCCCGCCTGATCGCTATTCCAATGCATCTGGTCGGTGATACGCAGGCGGGCTATGCGAAGTTCCCGCTCAGGGTCCCTTATTTAGACCGTGGAAAAGGAGAAAAGGTTATCCGGGGTCGATGGCCCTAACCCAACTTAGCGAAACCCTCTGGCGAGGATGACCGCCGTTTTGATGGATGGTTCCCCGCAATGTGACGAGCGTAACTGTAGTTCAGGGCTTCTCTTGCCGATTGGTCCACAAGAACAAGCACTTTATTTGATGAGAGGCGAGATGAGCATTTTTCAAAAGGACAGGCTCGTTTTGGACACGCCTTCCAGCCCAGATGATGCTCCTGAGCGATGCTCGGGCTATGTTCTCGATCCTGAGAAAAGATTTGTTTCCGTCAGATTTCGCAAAAAGTCACGGTACGCGACATTGAGAGATACGCCGCTTCGCTACGCTCCAATCCATCCTTTGATCCTGATTTCTCGGAAATTGTAGACATGAGCGAAGTGGAAGAGCTCGACCTCAAGGCCGAAGAATTCATTCGTCTGGCAGATGAAGTCGATCCCTTTTCGCTGGGGGCCAAGCGGGCTTTTGTTGTCCGAGACGAGATCCAGCATCACGCGGCGCGCATGCACAAAATCCTGCGCACGGAGAGGAACTTTTCTATTTTTCGCTCGCTCGATGCAGCCCGACGGTGGCTGGGAGTTTAAGCTGACAGGAATTGATTTGCCGGAGAGCAGCCTATCAAAACTCGAAGTAACCTTCTGCTTGCACAGGACGGCGTCCATCAGTGCCAGTCGCTGGCAGCAGCCCCAGTATCCCACTGAGATTTTCCCATGCGGCGCGGTTAAGTGCGGGATCTCCAGCGACCAAATCGCGGATCATATCCCACGCGGCCACATTGAGAGCGCCTTCCGGTGCAGGGCCCATGGCCAGTGAAACTGAGCATTGCGGACAAAATGAAATGCGGTGAGCGGTGGATTTCTGGCGCGGCTTGACTCCCACGGTTTGGGCAAACATGTAAAGCGCGACGGACTTTTGTCCTGGCTCAATTACCCGACTACAGCGAAGGCAATGCATGGTTTCCAAGGAATGTCTCCCACCCTCAACTACGGGCGTTAAACATGAATACTGTCGTCGCGTACTCCGGATGCGCAAGTATGTATTAGGATTCCTGGCCGGCAAAAGCAAGAACATTCCAAGGGCTTGCGAACCAAGCTGTGCTCTAGGCACGTACAGTCGAAATCAGGCACGCTAAAGCAATGGGCGTTGACCCGAAAAAAAGCAGACAGTCAGACTCGAATCTGGTGCGCTTGGGTGGGAGAAAAGGTCGGGTTTCACGTGAGTTTGTAAGACTGTCGGACCTCCGCAAGCTAACTAAAAGTGAACAGGTTGCGGCGGTGTGCTACCGAATTCGAAGGAGCAGGCTCGAGTTTCTGCTGGTGCGGACCCGAGGCGGTGAACGCTGGACTTTTCCGAAGGGCAGCGCCGAACCGGGACTGACGCCGGCTCAGGCTGCCGCGTTGGAAGCTTTCGAAGAAGCGGGCGTTCACGGCAGAATCGAACAGACTTCATTTGCTCGATATTTTTCTCAAAAATGCAGAGGGTCAAAACGAAGATCGTTAGCAAGAGAACTTATTGTCAACGCCCATCTGTGCCAGGTTCTACGCTTGGCAAAACCCAAGGAGGCGGATCGCGACCGCACCTGGTTTTCCGCCGAAGAAGCGAGGCAGAGATTGCGAGAAGGCCGTGAGGATAGCAACGCGGCAGAGGTTGCGCGCGTCATCGAAGAAGCCGTCTCACGCATAGAAAGCCGGCAAAAAGGGATGGCAGATGATCAAGCGTACGAACATGCGGCGCTGCAGCCGACCGAGCGACGTTCGCTCGGGCTGCGCCCGTTTAAGAAAGATGCTCTGCAAGAAGTGCAATTCGAAGCGCAATCGCAACTGTATGGCGGGGGGACACGAGTTGCATTCCTTTCGAACAGCTCACTCAAGGTAGACGCGGCTGTGCGGTCGTTGCTGACTGGCAATCAGGCGAGAAAGCTTTTGCCGGGAGCCGTTTTGCCGCACGTTTTACCGTTCAATGGAACCCCCGTGCTGGGTGCAGGCTCGAATCGCGCAAGGAGGCCGACCACTCCAGAAGTAAGCGTCAAAGAGAAATGATTGTTACCTTCTCATCGCTCGGCTCTCCCGGCCCAAATCTTACTGTGCTTGATTCTTTGGCCGCTCAAATGGTTTTTGCAAGTCCTTGCGTGCTTCCTCGAGAGCTCCAAAAGTATCGTCATTGGTCTGAATGGCTTGGCGATATTCGTTGATTGCTCGCTCGCGCTGGCCCGTGATGTCGAAAATCTTGCCCAACTGTACGTGGCTCCAAACTTCCGTCCAGCGTGGGTCGCCATCGCCGTTGATGGAAGAGCGGTACGAATTCGCCGAGGCTTGATAGTTGCGCTGCAGGAAGAAAATCTCCGCGACGCGATAATGGGCCAGCGAACTGTTCTTGTTGAGATCGAGAGCCTTGTTGAACTGCTCGAGTGCGCCGGCCAGATCTCCCTGCTGCTGCAGCGCCTGCCCGCGCAGGATGGAAGAGCGCAGCTTGATGTCGGAAGAATTGGTGAGGACATGGTGCCCGGGATCCAGTTCAATGCGACGCGGCCTTCCAAACGTTTCGATGCTAAACGCCGAATTCGTTCCCACCACTTCGATCTTTTTGTCTTCGGTCTTCCCGTCGGTCTCGACACGCAAGTCTACTGGCATGCGGAACAGATCTAAATCCTGAGTAACCTCGCCGGTAACGCGGAAGCCGGGAGATTTTTCTCCAGTGGATGTTTCCTTCGGCACATTGCCCAGGCGATACACCGTGTATTTAAGCTTGAACTCAGGTGCGCCGGTGGAATCAAGCCACTGAGAAAAAAACCAGGTGAGCTGGTCGCCATAATACTTCTCAGCGATGGTCTGGAAATCGCTCATGCTGGCAGATTTCCCCTGGTAAGTCTCGGAGAACTCGCGCATGGTCTTGAGATATTTGTCTTCGCCCATCACCCAGCGCAACATATGCAGGATCATTGCGCCTTTGTCGGTCACGAGAGACTGAAATTCCGTGGAGAACGGATCAAGCTTGCTGGCGCTTGAGAGCGGAACCGTGTCATAGGCCAGAGCCCCGACAGACATATCCTTTACCACTTCCTCAAGTCCGGCTGGTCCGGCGGCATCTTCGACATACATGGCCTCGGAGTAGCGCGAAAAGCCGTCAACCAACCACCAATCGTCTTTTGAAGCGGGACTCACGGACGTGCCCCACCATTGATGTGCAATGGCGTTGGCAAGCAGACGATAGTTTGTCTTCTGCGTGATGGAAGGTCCCGCAATCGCCGCGATCTCCGGAGCCCACGCATACGGCACGGTGTCGGCGGGCAGTTCCACCACATTCAACCGCTGCGAGAGCGGAGCGCCGTACAGAGTGATGAAGTAGGTAAATTCCTGAACTGCAGTGTTCGTGTACTCGGGAGCCAATGCCTGATGCGTGGGTTTGAATAGCACGTGCAAATCCATGCCGGCTTCGTCGCTTTTATATTCCTGGAAAACTCCGGCGATGATAGTGCCGGGAAAGCTGGCCTTCGAATAAACGAAGGTAAACGTTTTCGTTGGCAGCCCATTTGTATTGGGTTTGTTCGATGGAGGATTTTCGGCGACGGTGGAAGTGCCGCTGCCGACTACGAGCATGTGAGCTGGAACCGTAACGCTGATCGTCGCGGCGAAGCGGTTCAGGCCGTAGCCACTCACCGGAAACCAGCGGCCAGCATAGAGCAGGTAGCTGGTGTCGTCGCCAATGTAGGCGAGCTTAAGGCCGGGGACTGGGCTGTCGTCGGCAGTCTCCAAGGTGCCTTCATATTCGAAGGTGAGCGTGGTCGAAGCATTTTTGGCAAGCCCGTTTGGCAAGGGAACGCGCACCGTAGAATCCTGCGTTACGCGCTCGGCAGAAAGCGGCTGGCCGTTGTCGTCGAGAACACGGGTTACCCGGAGATCATTATGTAGTTCGAAAACGGCGGTATTCAGGTCCTGCAGAGCGGTGAATTTTACTTTCGCCTTCGCCGAAATCTGGTGAAGATGGGGCGTCAGTTCGGCTTGAATCTGGTAATCGTCGACCCGCAGGTGGGCCTTCTCGGCGGCCCGCGAGGGAACCGGAATCAGAGCCAAGGCCAATAAAACAAAAAAAGTTGCAAGAACCCACTGGAGGCGCCTGGGGCGGGTGTGCATTAAGGAGAGTCTCCGGCAAACAGCCTTACTTCGAGTTATGATGAAGATTCTCCCCTAAAAGATGTGCGAGCACAAGCTTGCGGCTTGTCAATCCAGAGTTCTTTCGGCTCTGCGGGCATACAGCATGGCCAGGATGATGTGAGCCGCGCGATCGGCCGCGTGCGACGCGGGCGTGGAACTATTGACCGGCGAAGCACTGAGTTCGCGTCTTACAGATGCAAGGCCCTCCAGCATGCGACTGCGAGCCGGGCCTTCAGGTACGATCTCCTTCACGTGGGCGACAACGTTGGCCGCAGTAAAGTCACGCTGCACGAGTTCGGGCACGACGCTCTTTCCGGCAATCAGATTCACCATGGCAAAATGCGGCACTTTCACGCGCGGCTTACCAAGAAGATAGGTGAGTGCCGAGACGCAGTAGACCATCACGAACGGCGTGCCGATCATTGCCGCCTCGACGGTTGCGGTTCCACTGGCAATGATGCCGGCACGCGAGTGTCGAAGCGCAGGCAAAGATTCGGGGACAAGTCGAATGCCAAGCCCTCCGGCTGCCTTTCGTTCGACCAGGCTTTGAAGTATGCGTTTGTCCAGCGTGGGCGCAACCGGCAGCAGAAATTCGTAGTCGTCGCCGAGTTCGCGGGCCGCTTCGAGCATAGTTGGCAGATTCATGCGTACTTCCTTCACCCGGCTGCCCGGCATCAAGGTGATCCAGGATTTGGTGGCATCGAGATGAAACAGCGCGGCGTAGTCTTTGCGATCGATTGTGGGAATTGACAAGTCGGCAAGGGGATGGCCAACGAAGGTCGCATCCACTCCACGATCGCGATAAAACTTTTCTTCGAACGGGAAGATGACCAGCGCCTTGTCGACGTAGTCGCGCAAGAGGCGAACGCGTCCCTGCCTCCATGCCCAGAACTGCGGCGCGACATAGTAGACAACCGGAATACCGCGCTTCTTCATTTGGCGTGCCACACGCCAGTTAAATGCCGGCGAGTCGATCACGATGGCGAGATCGGGCTTGCGCATGTCGGCTTCGTCAATCAGCTTGTGAAACAGACCGTAGATTTTCGGAAGATGGCTGAGGATTTCTGTGATGCCGACGACCGAGAGATCTTTTGTGTCGACGAGCGTGCCGCAGCCGGCAGCGCGCATGCGCGCTCCACCAACCCCGAAAAACTCAAGTTCCAATGCAGGTGAGGACCGAGATGCACGGGCAGGGACAGCCGCCCCCGGCTGTCCAGAAAAGCGAAGCTGCGCGATGTTTTGCTCGCTGGCTCGGCGAAGAGCTTCGATGAGCTGGGCGCCGTACATTTCTCCGGAGGCTTCGCCGGCTGAGATCAAGATTCGCAAGAGGGCATTGTAAGGCTAGAGCAGGGGCTAACGCTGCTCAGATATTTCTCCAGCCTGCGTTTTCTGCGGCAGCGGACAGCGACGGGAGATTCGATACCGGTTTCGATTGAACCACTTGTAACCGCGCCAGAGCACCCATTTGAAACCCGGAAGGCTGAAGAGCGCATAGAACGGCCACGCCCACAAGATTCGGCGCGCTACATAGAGATAAGCGTCGGCGCCTGATTCCACTTTTCCGACGCGAGTCAGCACGCGGATATCGTCCAGTAGATTCTCTTGCGAAACTTGCAGTAGTCCGTCGGCAAAGGCGGACTGGAGATCCTTAATCGCGAAGCCCCGCGGTTCGAGCGTGTTCTTCCAGAAGTGAACCCAACGACAGCAGAATCCGCATCCGCCGTCATAAAGGATCCAACCCTCGCGCGGGAGAGCAGATTCCGATTGCTGGTCTGCCAGCCTCATTGAATTCTGTTGCGCTTGAACACAAGCACTGAAGAGCCATCGGCCATGAACGCGCTGTCAGGACGTCGCTGAATAATAATCCCAAGTTCGTGCCCGTAGAAAGCGCTCCCATCCCCATCAAAGCTAGCGGCTGATGTCTTCCACACTTGCCACGGAACATGCGAGACGTGATATTCAAGCGCCGGCCCATGCGGTTGACCTGAGTAGCCCCAGTAATGTTCGGCGATAAACTGCTCTAAGCTCCTCTCCCGAGGACGTTCTGGAGGTCCGGCGGTCTGTGCGGAAAGTCGGCACCATCGGCCTCGAATTTGCCATTCATATTCCGCAGTCTTCCCTACTTCCGGCGTCTCGATTCGGTGTTTCATGGGAGCATATTTGTAATTCTCGCCGTAGACGATGCGAGCCATTGCCGCAATTGCGTGTCTGGGCACAATTTCAGCGACGAAAACAACTCCTGTCCGAATTTCTTTGCCTGCCTTTCGGCGTACATAAAAGCGAAGGTTCACTTCATCAAAATCGCGATGAAACGGAACTGGGAAGCGTCCGAAAAGCCTCGTTCGGAGGAACCGAAATCCAACCAGGCTGACGTAGGTTTTACCATCGAATGAATCCAGCGAGGTACCAGCAGGGACGTAGCGACTCAGGAGGCTTGGCTCAACCTCGTAATTCAACATCACGAGATCGCGCCATTCCGCTGAAAGAAAAACACGTTTTGAGTGCGACTCGTTCTTGTTGGCCATTCGCTTCGGCCCATGCTAGTCATCGGCGCTGGCGCTGACTTCTGGCTGCTGCAAATTCCCTGAACCGTTCGCCGGCGAAGTCGTCCGCGCTACGACGGGTTCCTGATCTTTGTACTGCAGTTGATAAAGCTTGAAATAAATTCCGCGCTGCGCGAGCAATTGCTGGTGCGTGCCCATTTCGCGGAGTTGGCTTTTATGCATGACGATGATCTTGTCGGCACGCTGTACTGTCGAGAGGCGGTGGGCGATGATCAACGACGTGCGCCCTTCGACCATGCGGCTCAGGGCGTCGCGCACGCGAAATTCGGTTTCGGTATCGACGCTCGATGTGGCTTCGTCGAGAATCAGAATTTTCGGCTCGTGCGCCAAGGCGCGAGCGAATGAGATGAGTTGCTTCTGACCCGTGGAAAGAGTCGATCCACGCTCTCGAACTTCTTCATTGAAGCCTTTGGGGAGCGTGCTGACGAAGTCGGCGAGGTTCACATCTTCGGCAGCCTGTTCGATGTCGTCGTCTTGAATGCGCTCGGTGCCAAGGCGGATATTTCCGCCGATCGTGCCGCTGAAAAGAAATGGATCCTGCAGAACCACGCCGAAACGCCTGCGCAGCTCGGAAACGTCCATGTCTCGGACATCGACGCCGTCAATCCTGACCGCGCCCTTCTGCACATCATAGAAACGCAGCAGCAGCGAAATCAGCGTGGTCTTGCCTGCGCCGGTGTGGCCCACAATCGCGACGGTTTCGCCAGGTTCAATGGTGAAGCTCACATCGCGCAGCACCCAATCGGGCTCGGCCGAGCTTTGCTCGGCTGGACGGCCGGAGGCGGCAGCCCCTACACCGGCATGAGCGGCGTCCGAACCATTGCTCTCCGGCAGGTCCCGATAGGCGAACCAGACGTGATCGAATTCGATGCGGCCTGGACCTGCAGCCGGCTTGGTGATGGCGGGCGAGACGACTTGCGGCGGCGTGTCGAGCAGTTTGAAGATGCGCTCGCTCGCCGCCATCGCCGATTGCAGAATGTTGTATTTCTCGCTGAAGTCCATGATCGGACGGAAGAAGCGCAAAGCATATTGAATAAATGCCACCAGCACGCCCAGCGTGGCGACCGCGGGCACAAGACGAAACGCAATCAGAGTTTTCGAGTTGAAGTTTATGGCAACGCTGGTAACGTGGAGATTGCGCATGACATCGCCGCCCCCGAACCAGATCACGCAGGCAATTGCGATCGCCGAGAGAATTTCGACAACGGGATAATAGACAGAATAGGCGAGAATCGCGTCCTTGTAGGCGTCCATGTGGACGCGGTTGATTTCCGAGAACCGGGTGTAGGCTTTGCGCTCGCGATTGAATAGTTGCAGCACGACCATGCCGCCGACGTGCTCTTGCAGGTAGGCGTTGATGCGAGCGATGGCGACGCGGATGCGCCGATAAGAATCGCGTACGCGATCGCGAAAGATCTTCGTCGCAACGACAATGAACGGCAGCACCGCAAAGGTGATCAGCGCTAGCTTCCAGTTCATGCACAGCATGATGCCCAGAATGCCGACCAATACAAACAAGTCTTCAAAGATAGACACCACACCGGAAGTGAACATTTCATTTAAAGCGTCCACGTCTGTCGTGACGCGTGTCACCAGGCGTCCGACCGGATTCTTGTCGAAGAAGGCGACGTGCAGCCGCTGCAGATGACGGAAGATCTGGCGGCGAAGATCGAACATCACTTTCTGGCCGGTCCACTGCATGAAATAGGTTTGCAGGAACTCGAGCAGAAAGGTCATCACCAGCAAGCCGAGGTAAATGGTTGCGATCTGCGCGATCCCCGTGACGGGACGCGGACTCAGCCAACCCCAAATTCCGGCAGTTGCCCCGGAAGCGGCGCCTTTAGCAGGAGCCAGATAACGATCGATTGCAACTTTGGTGAGATAAGGGCCGAGAACGTCCGCGAAAGATTTGAGCAGAATCGAGACCAGCGCAATCGTTACCTGCCATCGATAAGGACGCAGGTACTCCAGCAGGCGAGCCATCAGCCGGCTGTCATACGCTTTACCTAATACTTCTTCTTCCTGAGCCATCGTGTGCTAAATCTGCCCTGGCGCTGCCACCAGCGCCTCTATCAGGGTAACTCACTTTGGATTGCCCAAACGACCGAGAAGATGGAAAGCTTTTGTCTTCCTTTCTTGGCGAAGCGCGGAATGGGATAATACCTGTATGCCGCTGGGCATCTACGTTTCCGTACCGTTCTGCCGCACCAAGTGCAGTTACTGCAACTTTGCGTCTGACGTGTTCTCGGCGCGAGTTTTTGACCGCTACGTGGATCGGGTCTGCAGAGACATCCAGAATGCTCGCCCGATAACGGAAAAGATGGGCGGAAAGATGGAGAAGGCAGTCGATTCCATTTATCTGGGCGGAGGAACGCCGACAGTTCTGGAATCGGCGCAATTAGAGCGCATTTTCGGTACGGTGCGCGGCCAGTTCGATGTTAGTGATGACGCGGAAACAACCGTTGAGTGCGCTCCGGGAACGCTGACGGATTCATCAATTGCCTCTCTGCTGAAGTGCGGTGTGAATCGCGTGAGCCTGGGGGTCCAATCGTTCGTCGATCAGGAAGCCGCTGCAGTTGGCCGGCGGCATACGCGCACCATCATCCTGCAAGAAATTGCCCGGCTTCGCGATGCGGGAATTACGAACATCAATATCGATCTGATTGCTGGGCTGCCGCACCAGAGCACCGAAAGCTGGGAATTTTCTGTCAAAGAGACGATCGCTAGCGGACCCCCGCACGTGAGCGTCTACATGCTCGAAGTGGATGAAGATTCGCGTTTGGGACGTGAATTGCTGGCGGGCGGCACACGCTATCACGCCCAGTTTGTTCCGGATGAAGAGGCCACGGCAGATTTTTATCTCAAGGCCTGTGAGCTGCTCGAATCGGCTGGAGTCGGACAGTACGAAATCTCGAACTTTGCTCGCGAAGGTTTCGAGTCGCGGCACAACCTGAAATATTGGACAAGGCAGCCGTATCTCGGTTTTGGAGTCGACTCCCACTCGATGCTGGGTTCTTCCCATGCTGAGCTTGACGCAATTCGCTTTTCGACCGCCGATTCGTTGGAACAATATATCTCTGGGAAGGAGTTGAATCGTGTTGCAGTTTCGCAACAGGCAAACCTGGAAGAATGCTTTTTCCTGGAGCTGCGACTGAACCGGGGAGTTAGCTTATCAAGCCTTGCCGCGAAATTCGGCAATGACGCCATCGAAACAGCTCGCAGTACAATTGCCGAATTTGTCGAACATCATCTGATGGAGCAGCGAGGAGACTGGGTTCGGCTAACAGCGCGCGGCCGATTGCTGTCGAATGAAGTGTTTGAGCGGCTCCTTCTCGCCGAGCAAGTAGTTCGTTGATTCTCCTTGATTAGCGCCCTTGCTTCGAAGTTGTTTACTCCCTTTAAAGCTGCACTGTCCCATTATCAGCAAACCATACGGTCGGTCAACTTGTAGCGATTTTTGCACCAAAACCCAGTAACGGTGCGGCTTTCATCGATTGTCGTGCTTTCCGCCCAACGTAACTTTCCCGGCTTCTATCGCTATGTTCTAATCAGAATCGGTGCCACCGGATGGAGGATTCTTGGATTTTCAACTGAGTGAAGAGCAGCAACAGTTAAAGAAAAGCGTCCGCGAGTTTGCCGACCGCGAGATCGCGCCCAATGTCATGAAGTGGGACGAAGCCGGCGAGTTTCCGCTGGCCACAATCAAAGAACTAGGCAAGCTCGGATTGTTGGGAATGGTTTTCCCTACCCAATACGGCGGCGCTGGCATGGGCTACGTCGAGTACGTCATTGCTATCGAGGAACTGTCGCGCGTGGATGGCTCGGTCGGCATCATCGTTGCAGCGCATACATCTCTCTGCTCCAATCACATTTTTCTTGCGGGCAACGAGGACCAGAAAAAGAAGTACGTAAGCAAGCTGGCAACTGGAGAATTTCTTGGGGCGTGGGGTTTGACCGAACCTTCTTCCGGATCTGATGCCGGCAGCGCCCGCATGACGGCCAAGCGCCGCGGCAACAATTGGGTGTTGAACGGCACGAAAACATTTTGCACCAATGGCCATTACGCCGATGTCCTGGTGGTGATTGCCGTCACCGACCGGGCGGCGAATACTCACGGGCTTTCGGCTTTCGTCGTCGAAAAAGATACGAAAGGTTTTCGTCCCGGCAAAAAAGAGAACAAACTCGGGTTGCGGGCCAGCGATACGGCTGAATTAATCTTCGAGGATTGCGTGATCCCGGCAGAAAATCTGCTGGGCAAGGAAGGCGACGGCTTCATCGATGCCATGCGCGTGCTCGATGGCGGCCGCATTTCGATTTCCGCGCTGTCATTGGGCATGGCGCAGGGCGCGTATGAGGCTGCGTTGAAGTATTCTAAGCAGAGGCGGCAATTCGGCAAGGCGATTGGAGAGTTTCAGGCCATCCAGTGGAAGTTGGCCGACATGGCAACAGAGATCGATGCGGCTCGTTTGCTCACCATGCGTGCTGCATCGATGAAAGATGCCGGGCTGAAAACCACGCTGGAATCCTCGATGGCGAAGCTCTATGCCAGCGAAGTTGCCGTGAAATGCGCCAACGAGGGCGTACAGATTCACGGCGGCTACGGATTCATCAAAGATTATCCCGCCGAAAAGTTCTATCGCGACGTGAAGCTCTGTACTATCGGGGAAGGGACGAGCGAAATTCAGCGATTAGTAATCGCGCGGCAGTTATTGAAGGAATAACTCCTCAAGTTCTGCGTCAGTTGGAAATAGGCTTCCACTGCCCCTTATCCCCTGTTTGATCAGAACGCATGTATTGATAACGGCCATCGGCGCGCAGGCTCAGAACCTTCTTGTTGGGAGTGTAGAGAATCCACTGTTCGCCCTTTTTGTTGTTCGGTACAGTTTGGAGTGTTGCACCCAGATCGAAATCAAACACGCACCTAAGTTCTTTGGGGACGAGCGAAAACCGAGTGAGCTTTTGGCCATCGAGCAAATCTGCGGCGCGTTGCACTCCCGATCTTGTGGAATCGTTTCCAACACGTTTGTGGCCAGAAATAATCTCCCACGCGCAATCATAGATCCACAGATGCCACTCACCGTGAACAAAGACACACCGACGAGCCAGATGCCTGCGCACTCTGAGAGACGCGTTCTTGTTCGCTATGATCGGCTCGCGAACGTCGAGGTACGGACTCCCGAATTCGAGGGTCAAGAAAGAACCGTACCCGGGTTTCACGTTCCAGCAGGGCAGCCCGTAAACCTCGCCAAATACCTTTTGAAAAATTGGTGAAATCGGCACCAGCACAGTGTAACCATGCCGTTCCCCTCATTCAATTCCGGGACATTTTTTCCGAAGATAACGATACGCGGCAGACAGTCGCCTTCGCACCATCAAGACATCTCCCGCTATGTGCTTTCCCTTGCCTCCTGCATTACACTGAACCGTTGGAAAACAGTCACGCAAATCTGGTTTCTTCCCTTCGCTCCGGCGACATCCGCGCTCTCTCTCGCGCCATCTCCACGGTCGAGAACCGCGCTCCCGGATGGTCTGATCTGCTCAAAGCTCTGTTCCCGCATACCGGTCATGCGCGTGTCATCGGCCTAACCGGCGCGCCGGGAGCGGGCAAGAGCACGCTCGTCGATCAGCTTGCACGCTTCTATCGCCGAGGCGAGGAAAAACAAAAGCGAACCGTCGGCATTATCGCCGTCGATCCCACCAGCCCCTACACCGGGGGCGCGATTCTCGGCGACCGCATCCGCATGCAGGAGCACTTCTCCGATCCAGGAATTTACATTCGCAGTATGGCTACCCGCGGATCGCTCGGTGGCCTGGCGCGCACCACGGCCGATGTTGCCACTGTGCTCGACGCGTCTGGCCGCGATCTCGTCATGATCGAAACCGTCGGCGTGGGGCAGGATGAAGTCGATATTGTGCGGCTCGCCAATGTCACCGTCCTGATTCTGGTTCCGGGCATGGGCGATGATGTACAGACGATTAAGGCCGGTATCATGGAAATTGCCGACATTTTTGTGGTCAACAAAAGCGATCGGGACGGCGCCGAACATGTTGAGCGTGAGATTCGCACTTTGCAGTCGATGGCAATGCGCCGCGATGGCTGGACGCCGCTGATCGTGAAAACGGTTGCCACCCAGGGAATCGGAATCGACGAGCTGGCCACTGCAATTTCTGAATATGAATCTTATTTAAAAAAGCAGAACCTGGCGCTTCGCAAGAGCGTCGAGAATTGGCAAGAGCGCTTAGTCGAGATGCTGCGCGACACGCTGCTGGAAAAAGCGCGCGAGCAGCTTGGCAATGGAAATCTGGCGCGCTTTGCGGCTGAGATCGCGGAGCACAAACGCGATCCGTATACGCTGGTGGAAGAAGTCGTGCGGGGAATTCGGGGCTAAGAAAAGCAGATTCCTTGCTCGTCTTCGTTGCTACGCAACTGCAGACGGCTCGGAATGACAAGGCTAAACCGGCTCTTCAAATGAAATGCACCATTGATCATCTCGGCATCGCAGTCAAGTCGTTGGCCGCGGCGAAGTCGATTTACGAAAAACTGGGATTGAGCGTCTCTCCGGAAGAAACTGTGGAGCAGGAGCAAGTGCGCCTGGTGATGGTTCCGGTTGGCGAGAGCCGGCTGGAGTTGTTGGAAGCGACTTCAGAAAATTCAACTATCGCGAAATTCATTACCAAGCGCGGGGAAGGCTTGCATCACATTTGCCTGCGCGTCCCAGATTTGCTGGCGGCTGTCGATCGGCTGAAGAAAGATGGCGTACGCCTGGTCTCGGAAGAGATTAAGAGTGGCGCCGGTGGCCATCGATACGTTTTTGTGCATCCCTCGAGCACGGGTGGAGTGCTGTTGGAGCTCGTGCAGGATAGCAGTTAGTCAGAAAACGGATCAGGCGAATCGGCCAGGAGATTTCTCCATGCTTCTTCTCTCCATCGACACTTCCGGCAGGCAAGGCAGTATTGCTCTCGCGCGAGCCGAAAATGGCGACCTCCCCGACGAGATCGAAATCATTGAGATTATGCCGCTCGTCGGCGGCACTTTTTCCGCGCAATTAATTCCGCAGATTTCCACATTGATTTCGAGCAACGGCTACGACAAAGATGCCATCGGCGGCTTCGCCGTCGTTTCAGGGCCGGGATCGTTCACCGGTCTCCGCGTGGGCTTGGCCGCGGTGATGGCGCTTGCCGAGACTTTGATCAAGCCGATCGCTGCCGTTTCCATGCTCGAAGTCTGCGCGGTGACCAGCGGCATTCAAGGGAAAGTCGTGGCTGCGCTGGATGCTGGCCGTGAGGATGTTTATCTCGGCGAGTACGAAATTTGCTCGACTGCCCCAGCAGGAGCCAGGTTAACCAACCCCGAACACGTCATGTCCCACACTGATTTTCTCGAGGGGGCCCAAGGATGGTGTGTCGTAACTCCCGATCCGGCGATCGCCCAGGCTGCTCAAGCGATTGGCGCCAAGGTGTCCGCCATCGCTCCAATTTCCGCCGTAGATGTCGCCCGCCTGGGTTGGAGCAAAATCAAGTCAGGTGAAACAGTAACCCCCGAGCAGTTGGAAGCGAATTACATCCGCCGCACCGACGCCGAGAACATCGAGAAAAGTAGATCCTAGCTTGCGTGTCAGACCAGCCAAAGCTGCCGATGTTGCCGCCATGATGAACCTTGAGCGCGAGACTGTATCCGCCGCGCACTGGAGCCAGCAGCACTATGGCGGTCTGTTTCTGCCTGGGGCAGATCGGCAAGGGTCGGAGCGATATGCCTGGGTTGTGGAAGCGGATCGGGAGCTTCACCCCAAGGAGAATTTGGAGACCCAGACCCGACTTCGTGGCTTCCTTATCGCACACAGGATGAATGATGTGTACGAGTTGGAGAATCTCGTTGTCAGCACGGAGATGCGGCGCAAGGGAATTGCCACGTTACTGGTAACGCAACTTCTTGCTCAGTCACGAGAGACTCGCGCCTCCAGCATATTTCTGGAAGTTCGCGAATCGAATCAATCTGCTCGCAAGCTATACGAAAAATTTGGCTTCAAAACAGCGGGTTTACGGAAAAGTTATTACCAGAGCCCGCAAGAAGATGCGGTCCTATATCGGCTGAATCTTTGCTAAATCCCGCCTTTTGTTGTATTTTTCTCATGCCCGAACTGCACCAGATTTGGGCATTGAACCATTTTTGGGGCTGTGCTAGGTTGAGCTTATAAATCCCGGTTGGAGGTCTACTGGATGGTGACTTCGAACAACACTCTCCTCACCAATCACGAAGAGTTTCGGAAGTTAGCTCAGGAACACCTGCAGTATTCCACTCGTCTTGATTCACTCACCCAAAAACGTTATCTCAGCGAAGACGAAAAACTTGAAGAGGTCCGCCTGAAGAAACTCAAACTGCGTCTCAAAGACCAGATGCAGTCGATCGAACGGCAATATCGACAGCAGTTCGGCACGCACGTAGCATAATCGCCAGCCATTCGAAAAGCGGCATCGCCGCCTGGGTGAAATTCTATCCGCTCGAGGGCGCTTACCAGCGCCTTTCTTTATTTGTACTTACGCACATTCTCAGCGAACATGAGCCTTTGCCGCTCAACTGTGCTCTATAATTATAAAATCCCATGGTTCGCGACGGCTACTATTACGCACTGGCTCTGATTGCAGCCGCATTGTTTGTAGGCTGGTTTGCCGGCCCCGCATGGGGTGTGATCCCGTTGTTGCTGGCCTTGTTTTTTCTCTGGTTCTTTCGAGATCCGGAGCGGGCGATTCCAGATGCAACAGGCGCGGTAGTGTCTCCCGCGGATGGGAGGGTCACTGCGGTTGCGATTGCTCGAAATGGGGAGAAACAGACGCGTATCAGCATTTTTCTGAACGTTTTCGATGTGCACGTGAATCGTTCACCGATCGCGGGAATCGTGCGCGACGTTCGCTATAAGCGCGGCAAGTTCCTGAATGCAATGAACGAGCTTTCTGCCGAGCAGAACGAGCAGAATGTGGTCACGGTAGAAGGCGATGGACAAGTGGTTGTCTTTAAGCAGATAGCCGGTCTGCTTGCGCGCAGAATCGTTTTTCGACCAAAAATTGGCGAGCGCGTGGCGCGCGGTGAGCGCGTGGGAATGATGAAATTCGGTTCCCGCGTGGACGTATTGTTCGATGCGACCGTTGATGTTCAAGTGAAAATTGGCGATCACGTTCGTGGCGGTGAGAGCATTCTTGCTTACCCGCAGGCGAAAGGCGAGTTAGCCAGTGCGGCGCATTCTGCTGCCAGCGAAAGGGGGCGTTGATGAACCCTGATGCCTCAAGTGTCAAGCACGACCCCAAGCGCACGCGGCGCATGCGCAAAGGCATGTACATTCTCCCTTCGCTGTTTACGACGGGAAATATGGCGGCAGGTTTTTATGCGATCTTGGAGGTCGTGCATGCCACCGCCGTGACATCCTGGCATCTCGACAACGCTGCGAAGGCAATCGGTTTTGCTGTTCTGTTTGACGGTCTCGATGGCCGGGTGGCCCGCATGACGGGCACCAGCAGCGATTTTGGGAAAGAGCTGGATTCCCTGGCGGATGTGATCACCTTCGGGGTTGCGCCCGCGATGCTCGCCTGGACTTGGGGATTTCATCTGATGCCGACCGTCGCGCTCACCGACTGGAACATCAAGCTCACTCAACTTGGCGCCATTGCCAGTTTCTTGTTCCTAATGGCCGGGGCCAGCCGCCTGGCCCGCTTCAACATTACGACCAATGCGCAGCCCTCGAATCCTGGCCGCCCGGGGAAGAAATATTTCGTCGGCATGCCCATACCGGCTGGTGCCGGAGTAATTGCGGCAGTGGTTCATTTCGTATCTGGGACTCCGCTCGAATCCTGGTATACCGCAGTGACTTGGCTGGCGATGGTCGCGGCGGTGGGCTATTTGATGGTAAGCACATGGCGCTTTTATAGCTTCAAAGATATCGATTTCGCATCGCGCCGTCCCTTCCGGCTGATTATTCTTTTGGCCGCTCTGATTGCCGCTATCTGGTTCTTTTCCAAACCGGTTCTCTTCGCAATTGCGCTCCTCTACACGTTTTCCGGAGTCTTCTGGCGATTGCAATGGATATTTCGCCGCCGCCGGCAGCCACCGCCGCCGGTCTACAAGGAGGCTTCGCAGACGTCATGAGTGCCCCGCCGAAAATTGCTGGATTACCGGCTTCTGCAGCCGCCCGCGGACAACTCTTTCGCGTGGCGATCGTAGGCGCAGCTACGCTTAAAGGGAAAGAAGTTGCCGAGATGCTGAATGAACGCAATTTCCCCGCTGTCGATATCCGGCTTCTCGATGACGACGAGTCAATCGGACAGTTGGAAGCGACGGGAGATGAGATCAACTTCATTCAGAGCGTTCGGGCTGAACAGTTCACCCATGTCGATTTCACTTTTTTCGCAGGCGATGCGGAATGTGTTCGCAAAAATTGGAAACGGGCACGCGACGCCGGCAGCGCCATCATCGATCTGTCCGGTGCCCTGGAGGAAGAGGACGGCGTGCTGGTCCGTTCTCTCTGGTTGGAGCGAGAGCGGGGAGAAATTTGGCAGCCGGAGCTCCAGCCGGCTCCCGTTGTTGTGGCGCATCCGGCTGCAGTGAGCCTCGCGCTACTCCTCCTGCGCGCTCGAAAAGCCGCTCCGATCCGGACCGCGGTCGCGACAGTTTTCGAACCGGCCTCCGAGCAGGGACAAAAAGGGATGGACGAGTTGCATCAGCAAACCGTCAACCTACTGTCATTTCAAGCGCTGCCTAAGGATGTGTTCGATGTGCAGATTGCCTTCAACATGGTGGCGCGGTACGGGGAAAAATCGCAGCTCTCGCTCGATTCACTCGAATCGCGCATGCGCCGTCACTATCACAAGATTTCCGGTCCGCACGCGACCGAACCTGCCCTGATGGCTCTCCAGGCTCCGGTTTTTCACGGTCATTGCCTGGCCATTTACCTCGAGATGGAGCAAGCCACCGATCGCGATAAGCTTTCGCAAGCATTGGCCGGAGATCACGTTACCGTAGTTGGGACAAAAGAAGATTTGCAGCCCAATAATGTGAACAGCGCGGGTCAGGCCAGTATTCTGGTTGCGCTGAAAAATGATGCTGAACGTCGCAACGGAATCTGGCTGTGGGCGAGCGCAGACAACCTGCGTGTTGCCGCCATCACCGCGGTGGAATGCGCCGAAAGCATGATCGCAACCCGGCCGTTGGGAAAGGTGCAATGAGGGTGCTGCGAACGGTGTGTGTGGCGCTGCTGGCCTCGAGCACCGCTTGCGGATACCACACTGCCGGCCATACCGCGCAAATTCCAGAAAACGTCAAAACCATTGCTGTGCCGGCTTTCGTCAACCAGACGCGAACCTATCGAATCGAACAATTGCTGACTTCCTCAGTCGTAAGCGAGTTCACCACACGCACGCATTATCATGTTCTCAACGATCCCAGCGAGGCTGCCGACGCAACGCTGCGCGGGACGGTGCTGTCAGCTTCCTCTACTCCGCTGACTTACAACTCCTCGACTGGGCAGGCTGCCAGCGTTTTGGTCGTGGTCAGCATGAGTGTGTCGCTTACCGATCGGCAGGGAAAGGTGCTGTATCAGAATCCTTCGTATCTTTTTCGCGAGCAGTACGAAGTTTCGCAGGACCTGACCAGCTTTTTTCAGGAGGATTCCCCCGCTTTCCAGCGTCTCTCTCGCGATTTCGCCCAGACCCTGGTTTCTAACATCCTGGAGGGCTTCTAGATGTTAGAGTCTGTGGCGAGGAGCTTTTCACTGGCGGAGGGCGTGTGATGCGGGCATTTGCCCAGGCGGAGCGTTTTGTCGGCGATCTGGAGTCGCGCAAACTGCGCCCCGCCTACGTTTTTGTTGGTGATGAGGCCTATTTCCGCAAGCGCTTCCGCGATGCCATTCTGCAGCTTCTGGTCCCTGCCGATCTGCGCGATTTCAGCTTATTTGAGTTCGACCTTGCTGAAACCGATCTCGCCGAGGTTCTCGATCGCGCCCGCACGCCTTCATTGATGGCGCCCTTCCAGGTTTTCTTTGTGCGGGGAGTGAAAAATCTTTTTGGCCGCGGTTCAAACGAAGAGAAGCTGGCTGCTGTTGAAGACTATTGC
Organism: uncultured Acidobacteriaceae bacterium; assembly: GCA_963766625.1. Classification (GTDB taxonomy): domain Bacteria; phylum Acidobacteriota; class Terriglobia; order Terriglobales; family Acidobacteriaceae; genus Sulfotelmatobacter. The sequence goes on from CAVYBF010000005.1 coordinate 145,624, forward strand.
AAGAATCCGAATCCCGATGCCTTGATTGTTTTTGTTGCCGACCACATCAGCATTCCAGCTGATGTCCGTCGCATGGAGCTGCAAGATAAAGAACGTTATCAGCGAATCCGCGAAACCATGGGCCAATATTGCGGCATCGTCGAGTTGGCTCGGGTCGAAGAGGGTGAGGCGGTGCGCTGGATTGGCGAGTATTGCGCAAGCCTGAGCGTGAAGATCGATCCCGATGGCGCTCGCGAACTGGTCGACGCGCTGGGCGGCGACATGATGATGATCTCGAATGAACTTGAAAAGCTCATGCTCTACGTCGGGGCGAAAAACCATATCAAGCTCGCCGATGTGGAAACTATGGTTTTGGCTGCGAAGCAGCGCTCGCTTTATGAGCTGACGGATGCAATCTCAGCCAAAGAACGCGCCCGTGCTCTGGAAGTGCTGGATGCGATTCTGTCTTCCGGCGACGGCGAAGAAGCCGCGATCGGCCACATTTATATGCTGGCCAAAACCTTTCGCCAGATGCTGGTCATTCTCGAACACAACGTTCGCGATCAGCGCATGCTTTGGGCGGCATTGTGGCAGGGTTTTCGAGTTCCTCCGTTCGCTGCCGAAGGCATCATCAAACAGGCTCGCCGCTACAAGTCACGTCGCGATTTAACGCGTGCCATCCGTCTGCTGGCGAAAGCCGATCTCGCCCTTCGATCCAATCCTGTGAGCAAGCGGATGGTGTTGGAGCGCCTGATTATGGATTTGACGTCCGAATCGAAGCCGGAAGTTCCAGGGTGGATGCAGGAACAATTGCCCGTCTAATTCCGTACTATTCAAACAGCAGATAAGAAGGGCATGCGCTCGCGCTATCTCATCGAAGTCCCCTGGATTGTGTTCATGGTCTATTGGGCGATCGGCGCGCTCAAGACCCGCCGCACGGCTAAGAAAGAATCTTTCGTGGCGCGGTATGGAGTCATGGCGCTTGAAGTTGCCGGCTTCGCGCTGCTGTTTGACGACGATGTTACGAGCGGCATCCTCAACCGGCGAGCTTTCAACTTGCCTCACGGGCTGAGGTTTTCCGGCATCGTCTTGATTTGGATCGGCATCGCTTTGGCGCTTTGGGCGCGCTGGCATCTCGGCCAGTATTGGAGCGGGCGAATTACCATCAAAGAAGATCACAAGTTGATCCGCACGGGGCCTTACACACGACTTCGGCATCCAATTTATTCGGGGCTCGAGTTGGCAGCGATCGGTTCCGCTTTGGCCATCGATCAATGGCGTTGCGTTATCGGAGTGTGCATCATCGTGACCGGCTTCTGGATCAAAGCCAAGAGAGAAGAAGCCATGTTGGGCGCTCAATTCGGAGCGGATTTTCAGGAACATCGCCGGCACACCGGGTTTCTGTTTCCTCGCTTGTAGTCATGCTCGACGTCAAAGCTTATCTTGATCGCATCGCCTACCGCGGTTCTACTGCTCCCACTACGAAAACCCTGCGGACGATTCATCGCGCCCATCTGCTGGCGGTTCCTTTTGAGAATCTCGACATCGTTCGCGGACGCAACATAGTAATCGATGAGGATGTTTTCGTTCGCAAGATTGTCGAGCGGCGGCGAGGCGGTTTCTGTTACGAGTTGAACGGCGCGTTCGCTGCGCTGCTGCGCTCGCTCGGATTCGACGTCACGTTGCTTTCGGCGCGGGTCATCGGAGAAGAAGATCGCGAGTCGCCCGAATTCGATCACTTGTGCCTGCGCGTCGATCTGCAGGAACCGTGGCTGGCTGACGTTGGCTTTGGAGAGTTATTTCTGGAGCCGCTGCGACTGACTCAGAATGTTGAACAGACTGACCCCGCAGGCAACTGCCGCATCGTGCAGCGCGAAGAAAGACGGCAAGTGGAAAAGGCTGAGCGCGATGGCGATTGGAAGAAACAGTACTCATTTACGCTCCGGCCCCGCCGTCTGGAGGAGTTTGCAGCCATGTGCCACTACCATCAGACTTCTCCGGAATCGCATTTCACGAGAAACAATATTTGCTCGCATGCAACTGCCGACGGGCGCATCACCCTATCGGGTTTGAAATTGATTGTGATGAAAAACGGCGTGCGAACAGAAACAACGCTTGCGTCCGAAGCGGAACGGAATGATGTGCTAAGAGAGTACTTCGGCATCATCGAGGATTGGACGACTTAGGGAGTTGGAATTCCAAACCAAGCACTGCAGGGGCAAATCAAACCAACCCTGCTTGATCCGCTGCCATCAGGCATTCTTTCGGCAACCTCTGCTCGCGAGATCGAATCCACAGAATAAAAGAGCATATGGAGGTTCTATGGCTACACCGGTTATTCCTATTTCGCGAGATCAAAAAGACGAAGAAGTTCCGGCGCAGGTTTATCTGCAGCCGATTGCGGCCCCATCAATTCTGGGGTTGTACGGCTTTGCCGGCGCTACGTTCATGGTTGCGGCTCACATCGCGCACTGGTACGGGACAGCAACTACGGATTTTTACTTAGTACCTTTTGCAGCTCTCTTCGGCGGCGTTGCTCAATTCAGCGCGGGAATGTGGGCTTACAAGGCCCGCGACGGAGTTGCAACAGCAATGCACGGAATGTGGGGTTCGTTCTGGATTGGCTGGGGATTGTTGCAGCTTGGACTGATCACCGGAAAATTAGCCGAGCCGCATGGAGCAGCTCCGGCGTTAGGGTATTGGTTCGTGGCCTTGGCAGCCATCACTTGGATGGGAATGTGGGCAGCGGCTGCGGAAAGCAAGGTTATCGCGTCGGTTCTGGGATTCCTTGCCGCGGGTTCCACGGTTTACGCTGTCGCGCAGTTCATCGGATCATCCGGCATCGCAATCTTCGCGGGTTATCTGTTCATCATCTCCGCGATACTTGCATGGTATGCGGCCAGCGCGCTGATGCTTGAGGGAGCTTACAAGAGACAAGTTCTAGGCCTAGGAAAAACGCAACAAGCGAAAGCGGAACCGAAGCTTGTTCCCGGCAGGGGCGAGCCCGGCGTGATACGGGGCCAGTAAAACGACTCAGAGGTCTTGAGACAGCTCCTACTTCATCGCGTTAATACGTGCGCCAAGCCGCGATTTGTACCTGCCGGCAGTATTGTTATGCAGCGTGCCCTTCTGCACCGCTTTGTCGAGTGCGGATACGGTCTGGCGATAGGTCTGCTCAGCGGCCTGCTTGTCACCTTTTTCGATGGTTTCGCGCAAAGTTCTCAGCGCAGTGCGCAGGCGCGAGGTATTGGCACGGTTCGTGGCAGTTCGCCGTTCGGTTTGTCGAGCTCGTTTCAGCGCAGAGAAATGATTTGCCATGTGTGATTCGTTACCTTCGTGTGTCAGGAAGATGCTTCGATGAGTACCGAATTGCTTATTATAGGCGAGTAAGTCTTGACCGGTCAAACACATGACATCGCCTGCGGTTCCCGATCCGCTGACACGCATGAAGGTTTTGCTGGACTCCTCGACGCCGATTGTAGCGATCGAAACGGTAGAGGAAGTTCGGGCTGTTCGCCTAGTGAGGGCGGCCTGCGCGGCCTTAAACCTGGCCGCGTTTGAGTGGACCATTGCCAGCGGCCTCCTCCGGAGTGGCGACGATGTTGGTGAAGTCGTGTCGGCCGCGCGTACCTCGGCCTCGGTATACGGAGCCGCTGCTCAACAGGCGCTGGTAAACTCGAAAGCCATTTATAACAGCCAGGACCCGGCTCAAATGCTCGCCAACCTTGAGGGAATTTCGATTGGCGCGGCGTTCATCTTGAAAGACCTTCACCGCCACATGGATCAACCAGTGGTGGTTCGGCGCTTGCGCGACGTGGGACAGAAGTTTTCCGAGAATCGGCGGACCATCATACTTACCTCTCCAAAGATTGAAATTCCGCCTGAGCTGAATGGATTAGTAGAGTTTCTTGATCTTCCGCTGCCAGACCGGCTGCGCCTGCGCCAGATCATCGACGAAGTCGTCGTTAGAATTTCCCGTGACCACACGTTGGAACGGAAGCTCGATGCGACTGGATTCGACGCGCTCGTGGAAAGCCTGCGCGGCTTGACCGAGGAAGAAGCGGAGCGAGCCATTTCTCAGGCTTTAGTGGCACGCTATGCTTTGTGCCCTGAAATTGCTAACGACGTGCTCGAAACCAAGAAGTCGCTGCTTCGACGCTCCGAGATGCTCGAGTTCGTCCAAGCCGGAGAAGCTTTTTCCAACGTGGGTGGAATGGATAACTTAAAACGCTGGCTTGCCCAGAGACGCGGCTCATGGGAAGACTCGGCACGCGAATTCGGATTGGAACCACCTCATGGCGTGATCATCCTGGGAGTGCAGGGATGCGGGAAATCGCTGTGCGCCCGGGCGATTGCGGGAGAGTGGGACCTGCCGCTGGTGAAGTTCGATACCGCCGCAATCTACGACAAATATATCGGAGAGACGGAAAAGAGGATTCGCAAAGTCTTCGACGTAGCCGAAGGGCTTGCCCCATGCGTGCTGTGGATCGATGAGTTGGAGAAAATATTTGCCGGAAGCGGACCGGATTCAGCATCGTCGGATGCAGGAGTGTCTGCGCGGCTGCTGGCTTCGTTTCTATCCTGGATGCAAGATCGCAAGGCGCCAGTGTTTGTCGCGGCCACATGCAACAACGTAACCGTTCTTCCGCCGGAACTGATTCGCAAGGGCCGGTTCGATGAACTTTTCTTCGTGGACCTTCCGAATCACGCGGAAAGAAAGCAGGTTTTTTCGATTCAGTTGACAAAACGGAAACGCAATCCCGACGCCTTTGACCTCGACGCAGTTGAAGCTGCGGCAAAAGGATACTCCGGGGCCGAAATTGATGCCGCGGTGCAGGGCGCGCTCTATGCCGCATTCTCTCAGAAGAAAAACCTGACAACCCAATTTCTTTTGAACGCCTTGGCGCAGACTGTGCCGCTCTCGGTTACTCGCGCGGAAGAGATTCAGGCACTGCGCGAGTGGGCGAGAGTACGGGCGGTTCCTGCATCTGCAGGCGAAAACGGGTAGCTTCCGCCAGTTTCTGAAGTGTGCACATTTCAGAAACTACCCGGGTTCCGAGTACCATTGACTCCCGTTCCGCTGCGGGGTAGGCTTTAAGCAATGGAAGTAGCTTGCCTCCAGGGCATGAACATTCCGGTTGGTCCCGTCTCCGAGCACAATTCTGTTTTGTCTGCGCGTCTGTCGAGCGAGTAGAGGTGCGTCAAAGAAACTGAATGAAGAAAAGCATCGGCATAAGTCCTAACATCGAAACCTTATTCGGCACCCGTGATGAAAATGTGCGCCTCTTGGAAGATGGCCTGAACATCAAAATTGACCTGCGCTCCAATGCGGTCGAACTGGAAGGCGCGCCCCGCGACGTTGCCCGTGCAGAGCAAGTCTTTTCCGATTACGAAACCCTGCAACGCTCCGGCTACACCTTCAATAACGGAGACCTCAACAGTATGCTGCGGGTGTTGACGGCGGATTCAACTGCGACGCTCCGCGGGTTGGCCGATGCCGGCCGCCAGCGATCTCTTGGAAGACGCTCCGTGCAACCAAAGAGCGTAAACCAGCGCCGTTACGTCGAAGCCATCGAAAAACATGACATGGTCTTCGGCGTCGGACCTGCGGGGACCGGCAAGACGTATCTCGCCGTGGCCATGGCGATTTCGGCATTGCTCGCGAAACGTGTAAACCGCATAATTCTGGCGCGGCCCGCGGTGGAAGCCGGCGAACGTCTTGGTTTTCTTCCCGGCACTTTGCAAGACAAGATTGATCCCTACTTGCGTCCGCTCTACGACGCACTTTACGACATGCTCGATCCTGAAAGGGTGGATCGATACCTCGAGAAGAATGTGATTGAGATTGCACCCATCGCTTTCATGCGCGGCCGCACGTTGAACGATTCTTTTGTGATTCTTGACGAAGCGCAGAACACAACTTCTGAACAGATGAAGATGTTCGTTACCCGGTTGGGATTCAACTCCAAGGCGGTAATCACTGGCGACATCACGCAGATCGATTTGCCCAACGCCCGCCGTAGCGGACTTCTGGAAGCGATCGATGTGTTGCAGAGCGTCGAGGGCTTGAGCTTTGTTCGCTTCGACGAAGCGGACGTCGTCCGTCATCACCTGGTGCAACGCATCATTCGCGCCTATGACGAACACAAAACCCAGATCGCAGAGCAGCAGATGCTCTTGCTGTCGGGAGGGAAGAACGCTGACGCAACTCGTGGGGAAGCGGCCAGTGGTAACGCAAAGAATGCGGAAGCCGCCAACAGCGGATCCATTGCGTCGGGAGAATAATGATATGGAGTTACGAGGGCTGAAGTCGGGCCCTCGTATTTATTTGTGCGAACAACAGAGTCCACAAATAGTGACTGCTTGAAGGCTATGATTGAGGTTAATAGGTGCTCGACAAGGCTTGGTTACTTTCCGCAAACGAACGGTCGGCCTGAGCGAGTCAACGATCGCGCGCTTTGTGGAGCGTGTGCGCCGGTTGATTGATATGCGTGAAAGGGTGAATGTGCTCGTCACCAGCAGCACACACGTGAGATCCCTGAACCGGCGATTCCGCGGATTGGACAAGCCAACGGATGTCTTGTCGTTTCCAAGCTTGCGGGCAGGAGGGTTAGAACTGGAACCCGTGGCTGGAGAGGTGGCGATTTCTGCTGATATTGCGCGCGAGAATGCTAACCGTCTCGGTCACTCGTTCGAGAATGAGGTAAAAATCCTCGTACTGCATGGCATACTTCATCTGGCCGGATTCGATCACGATCACGATGCCGGTCAGATGGCTCGAAAAGAAAGCCGATTGCGTCGGCAACTGAATCTTGAGGCGGCGTTGATCGAGCGAACGGCAGCAATCGCGGCTAAACGCTCATCGTCGAAGGGCGCCGCAAAGCGGAGACCTGTATGAATTGGTATGTGGCATTGGCGCTTCTAGCTCTATTGCCATTGCTGGCGCTAGCCTCGTACGTGGACCGCGTCTACCAGGAAATCGGCAAATTTCTCTCCCGCGATTTTCAGGACAACATTGACATATTCGAGCAGAAGATCGAACCGATTCTCAAAGTGAGCCGAAACCGGGCGGCGCTTTCCATGTCGGTGCTCAAACAGTTGACGACCGCGACGATCTCGTTGCTTGTGGGATATCTGGTTTTCGCCGACCAGCGTTGGAGCATTTATGAGATCCTGCAGGCCGCGATCAGCCTGATTCTAATCGTCATTCTCTTTAACCAATTTCTGCCGTTCGTTTTCTTCTCGCGTACTAATGGGGCGTGGCTTCTGCGCTGGATCTGGCTTCTGCGAATCCTGATCTATCTTGTGCTTCCCGTAACCATCGTCCTCGGCTTTCTGCAATCGGTTGCCTCGCTTACGCGGCAAAATACACGCGAGCAGCCGGAGAGTGCATCCGAAGCTGTGGATGCCTTGATTGAAGCCGGACAGGAAGAGGGCATTATTCAAGAAGGCGACCGCGATCTGATTCACTCCGCTGTGGAGTTCAGCGGCAAGACGGTGCGCGAGGCCATGAAGCCGCGGCCCGAAATGTTCGCCCTACCGATGAGCACCACGGTCGAGCGCTTCATCGAAATGCTTCGCAGCAAACACTACTCGCGCGTACCCGTGTACGCCGAAAGCATTCACAACATCAAAGGCATCGTCTACGCACAGGATGTTTTGCAGGTGCCCGACAGCGAGGCTGCGACCCGCACCCTTGAAAGTCTTATGCGCCGCGACGTGTATTTCGTTCCTGAGAGCAAGCTCGGAAGCGATCTTCTGCGCGAAATGCAGAAGAACAACATACGTATGGCGATTGTGGTCGATGAATATGGAGGCGTGGCGGGACTGGTCACCATCGAAGATCTGGTGGAAGAAATTGTGGGTGAGATCCGGGACGAGCACGAGAAGCCGGAAATTGTCAGGGAAAATGATCAATCGTATGTCGTATCTGGTGGCACGGACGTGGATCGTCTCGCCGAGCTGTTTGGCACGAGGCTGGAAGGTCGAGAATCGGCGACGGTCGCGGGCTTGGTAAGCGAGTTGGCTGGGCACATTCCGCGGCAGGGCGAAATTGTGAATGACGACGGCCTTCGCTTCGAAATTCTCGAATCCACAAACCGCAGGGTTGAAAGGGTGCGAATCACCGCTGCGCAGCCGCGGCAATTGAAGCTGATATAAGAGCAGTTTCTAGCTGCCAGCCCCTAGCTTTTAGCCAAACAGATTTCCCCTTGAGAGTAAATCAGGCACTCCCCGCTGGTATTCGTGAAATACTGATATCGGAATATGCACTCCGCTTAGCTATCAGCTCGCAGCCAGAAGCTCTCTTATGCCCTTCCGCTCCGGTTTCGCCTGCATCCTCGGCCGTCCTAACGCTGGAAAATCGACGCTGCTGAATGCGCTCGTCGGTGAAAAGCTGGCGATCATTTCGCCCAAGCCGCAGACCACGCGCAACCGCATTTTGGGAATTGTTAATCTTTCGAAGAGCAAAGGCCAGGATCCTGCGCAAATCGTTTTGATCGATACTCCAGGCGTTCACAAGCCAGACAGTTCTTTGGGACGAAAGATGCTGGTTGAAATCCGCGAAGCTCTGGAAGGATGCGATGTCGTTCTGCTTCTGATCGACGTTACGCATAAGCCGGATGAACGCGACCGGTTCGCGCTGCAAATGCTTAAACACTCTAAGCCGAAGGTGTTCCTTCTCCTCAATAAAATCGACTTGTTAAAAGGTAAGGACAAGTTGCTGCCTTTGATTAAAGAGTACAAGAAGCTGCATGAATTTCACCAGATCATTCCCATTTCCGGGCTGAAACGCGATGGCCTCGATGTTCTTCTCAAAGAAGTCACGATGGCATTGCCGCCAGCACCTCCTTATTTCCCCGAGGATCAGATTACGGATCAGCCAGCACGCTTCATGGCCGCTGAAATTATTCGCGAACGTGTGCTGATCGAAACAGAGGAAGAAATCCCATATGCTACGACGGTGATGGTCGATGCCTTCGAAGAGACTCCCAAACTCACGCGCATCTCAGCCACAATCTACTGCGAACGGGAGGGGCAGAAAGGTATTCTCATCGGGAAGAAAGGTCTGATGCTGAAAAAGATCGGCACGTCGGCGCGCCTGCAGATCGAAAAAATGCTCGGCACGAAAGTCTTTCTCGAACTTTTTGTGAAAGTACAACCTAATTGGAGGCAATCCCGAAACTTTGTCGAGGAACTCGACTGGAGAAAGCAATTAGAACATCTTACCGGCCAGTGCCCGTGAAGGTGCATTGTCGTGGCGAGGCTTCGCGGCTAAAATCAATAGGCAAGTGTTGTACAGGCCACGAGCCCAAATATGCCAATTGAGGATTCTTCCGAGCCACCGCTTCCCGAGAAAGACTTCGATCCGGACAAGCTGAATTTGATTTTGCGAGTAACGCTCGCCGCCGACCGCAAGGCCGTGGACCCGGTCGTGCAGGAGGTCATGGAAATCGTTCGCCAGACGAACGGCATCGAAGGCAAAGAAGACGCGATTGAATTATCGTTACAGGAAGCCTTAGCCAATGCCGTGATTCACGGCGCCAAAGAAGATCCAAGCAAAACTGTGGAATGCCTGGTGAGCAGCGATGAAGAACGCGGCATCCTGATTGTGGTGCGAGATCCCGGTACAGGTTTCAATCCGGAATCCATTCCCGGCTGCACGGTTGGGGAAAACGTCTATTCCAATCACGGGCGCGGAATTTTTCTGATTAACCAGCTCATGGACAAAGTCGAGTTCAGGAAAAACGGCACTGAAATTCATATGGTCAAGCGCTGAATTCGATTCTGACCTTCTAGTCCTTAGCTGCAATGCCCAACGCTTTCATCTTCCGGTAGAGATGGCTGCGTTCAAGGCCCAGCACTTCCGCGGCCCGGGTTACGTTACCGTGATTCTCGTCGAGCTTCTTGAGAATAAAATCCCGCTCATAGGCGTCGCGCGCTGCATGCAGGCTCGAGAACTCGCCACGCACTTCCCTGCGATGTCCATCTCGATGAACCAATGGCGGCAGATGCTTTCGTTCAAATTTTGTGGTCATGGGATTCATGATCACAATGCGCTCGATTACGTTACGCAGTTCGCGCACGTTGCCCGGCCAGGAATAGCGCATCAAGCCTTCAATAGCATCATCGGTAATTTCGCGAGGACGGCGGCCGTAGGTTCCCGCCAATTCCTTTAAAAAGTGTTTTGCGAAAAGCGGAACGTCCTCCTTGCGGTCACGCAGCGGAGGCACAAAGAAAGGAATTACGTTCAGCCGGTAAAACAAATCTTCGCGGAAATTTCCTTTCGATATTTCCTCTTCCAGATCTTTGTTTGTGGAAGCGATAATCCGAGCATCGACTGCAATGGTTTCATCGCTACCTAGCGGAGCCACGCGCTGCTCCTCCAAAGTCCGCAGCACCTTGGCTTGCGTCTTCAAGCTCATGTCGCCCACTTCATCAAGAAACAGCGTTCCGCCACTTGCCTTTTGAAACTTGCCTTCCTTGTTAGCAGTTGCTCCTGGGAACGAGCCTTTGTAATGACCGAAGAGTTCGCTCTCTATCAGGTCCTCTGGAATCGCGGCACAATTTACCTCGACAAAAGTTTCTTCTTTGCGCAGGCTCTGCGCATGAATGGCATGTGCCACCAGTTCTTTTCCCGTACCCGACTCGCCGTAAATCAGAACGCGGCCGTTGGTGGGCGCCATCAAAGCAATCTGCTGCCGCAGCGCCTTCATGGGAATACTATCTCCAACGATCACGCTCTTTGCCTGAAGCTGTTTCTTCAGGTCTACATTTTCGTATTTCAGTTTTTGGGATCGGATGGCATTCTTGACGACGATCAATGTCTTGTCGATAGAAAGCGGTTTTTCCAGGAAGTCGTAAGCTCCGAGCTTGGTCGCGCGAACCGCAGTTTCGATCGTCCCGTGGCCTGAAATCATGATCACTTCCGGAGAATTGTCCAAGTCGCGGATTCTTTCCAGCGTCTCCAGGCCATCGATTCCGGGCAGCCAGATGTCGAGCAGTACGACTTCAAATGCGGTGCGCTGTCCTCGCAGCAATTTCAGGCATTCTTCACCGCTTTCAACCGAGGCGGTTTCGTACCCCTCATCAGCCAGCACTCCCGCGAGCGACTCGCGAATGCCGGTTTCGTCATCAACGATCAGGATTTTATGCATGCTGGGGTGTGGCCAACGCAGGTTCGGGGACAACCGGCAACTCTAGGATGAACCGCGCCCCTACCGGCTGGTTCTCTTCCACCCGAATCGATCCATGATGCTCTTCAATCACTCTGCTGACGATTGCTAGACCGAGTCCGGTCCCACGCTTTCTGGTGGAGAAATACGGCAGGAACAGTTTTTCTTTCAGTTCGCGGGTCACGCCGTGGCCCGTGTCTGCCACTGTGATTTCAACTGCATCACGGCTGCCGACAAGCGAAGTTGAGATCTGAATCTCCCGTACCAGAGAATCCTGCATGGCATCGGCGGCATTGTCCACCAGGTTGGCAACTGCCCGCTTCATCGCTTCTGAATCAGCCATGACTTTGGGCAGGCCAGGGGCGAGCGATTTGTGAACTCGAATCTGCTCTAACCTGCCGTCGAACATGGAGAGCGCATCCTCGATCACCTCGTTGATGTCGGCCGGTGCCGGGCGCGAAGCAGGGAATCGCGCCAGCGAGGAAAATTCATCCACCAGCCGACGAACGGTTTCTACCGCTCCCGCAATGGTTACTGCGCAGGTTCGAACGACCTCAAGTGATGCTTTGTCAGCATTAGGGGCACGCTCGAGGTGGCGTTGAATACGTTCGGCAGAAAGGGCTATCGGTGTCAGCGGGTTTTTGATCTCGTGAGCTACGCGCCGGGCCACCTCGCGCCAGGCTGCCTGTTTCTGAGCTTTTAAAAGATCGGAGAGATCCTCGAAAACTATAACGTAGCCTGATCTCTCGCCCTGATGGCGCAAGGCAGCTACCGTAACCGCGACATTCAACGGCGCCCGTGGCAACGGCATCTCCATCTGGCTGGTGGTCATGCCCATACGGTCGGCGCGCCTCAGCATCGGCTCCAGATCTTCCAGCACTTCTTTCGGAAATACTTCATCCAGCCTGGCATGGCGCAATACATCTTCGCGATCCACATAGCCATCTGGATGAAACATCCGTAAGAGCGCGTGATTCGCGTGAGTTACATTTCGCGCTGCGTCGAGCGACAAAACTCCGGTGGGAATGCTCTCCAGGATGGTTTCCATATGTTGACGCCGTTGATCGAGTTCCGCGTTAGCGGCGCGCACTTCCAGGGTGGAAGCGACGGTCTGTTTCCGGCTGGCCTCAAGGTCGGCCGCCATTTTGTTAAACGAGCGCACCAAATCCCCGATCTCATCGGCGGCACTCAGGTCAATCCGATAATCAAGACGCCCACGAGCGATCTCCTGCGTCGCCTCCGCTAACGCGGCCAGTGGCCGAGTGACCAACTTCGAAAGAAACAACGCCAGCCACGTGGTGACAAAAAGCACGATCATGGTTAGCAGAAGAAGCAGACCCATGTAGGTTCGGCGTACCAGTCTGCGTTCGTGCGCCAGTTCGAAATAGCGCTGCTGGCTGTCTTCCACTTGCTTGACCGTCTGAGCAAATTGTCGCGGTAGTGGAACTGCCACCAGAATTAAGCCATCATTTCCTACGGGAGCACTGCCTAACGTATATTCGGTTTTCCCCCAAGTGAAGCTCGCAGGCCCGCCTTTGGCCGCCGATGCGGGAGGCATGCTAGCTTTTAACAGAGCCCATGGCGCGGGCGCGTTGAAACTTGCTTCCGCATTGCCATTCTGTATAGCCAATGCGAACCCACCCTGAAAAGTGACTTCGTGGTTTTGAAACTTGCTCTCCACGGCCGAGAATCCATGTCCGGCGAAGCTGCGCTGTGCTTCTGGAGAATTCGCGATGGAAGCTGCTTCGGCACGCGCATTCTGGGCTGCATATTCCGCCAAAAGCGACGCCATCGCATGCGTGTCCGCCCGGACCTCCTCCACCGGAGTTGAGAACCACTTGTCAATCGACCGGTTCATCAGCCCGTACGCGAACCAGTACATCACCATCACTGGAACAAAGGAGAGCAATAGCGCACCTACAACCATGCGAGTGCGAAATTTCGATCCAAGCACTCCCAGACGGCGCTCGGCAAACAGTTTCAGAAGATTGCGAAAAAGGACGAACGTGAGCGCAACAAACAGCAGGAAGATCAACGCCGAAAGCGCGGCGAAGACAATGATCTGCTGATTATTTCCGGGACGCAGAAAAGTGAGATCGAAGGCGGTCTGTGAAACCAGGATCGCGAGCAACAAGAAAACCGACATCGCGAGCAGGATAATGACCTGCTTACGATTGGAAGCATTGCCCGGTCGATTTGTGATGGTCTTCGCCACGCGAACCCGCGCCAGCACCGCACTTTGACTGTTCCGCAGTGAATAGGCTTGGAATTATTATAGATGCAGTTCGAGGCGATGGAGAGGCTTAGTTCGGTCGATGAACTGAGTTTTAATACTTCGAAACGCGCCCCGCAGATAAGGCGCCCAGAACGGAGTTGTATGATGGCTTTGCTGCATATACACGATCAAAGAGCAGTGCCTGCCCGCGCGTTCCCCGGGAATGCGAGCGAATCCACGAATATTTGTCTGTAAATCCCCAGGTTTGGATTGCAGTGCAGCCCGGATTCTGCAAACAGGCTCGCACTATCCCACGATAAAGATCCGCCTGCCGTCCCAGATCCTCAGTACTTGCCACTCCGCTAGAGTCAAGGGGCAATGAGACATCAAGCTCAGTAATATTCACCTGAACCCCAAGTGCCGAGAGGCGCGCAATGTTTGCCGATATAGCGCCAGTGAACGAAACTACATCGACGTCGAGCCTGGGAATATGCATTTGTAAGCCAACGCCGTCGATCGGAACGCCCCGTCGCTTGAAGTCCTTGACCATTGCATAGATCGCGTCCGACTTGGGATTCAAGTCCTCGCCCTCGGCCTCATTGTAGAAAAGCAAAGCGTGCGGATCGGCTTTGTGCGCCCATCGAAACGCCTGCTCGATATATGCAGTCCCGCCGCCAGCAAATCCGATGCCAGGCTGGTTGTACCAGATAGAATCGCGCAAGCCTCCATGCTCGTCCAAAGCTTCGTTAATGACATCCCATGCAAAAACTTGTTGAGCGTAGTGCTTCATCACATGGGAAATGTGATCGTGCAGAAGACGTGAAAGCTGTCGAGAGGTGAAGCTTCCTTGTACCAGCCAATCGGGATCGTCACGTCCCCACACCAAACAGTGGCCACGGACTTTCATCTGATGCGCCTGCGCGAAGCGCGCTATTTCATCGCCCAGGCGAAAATCGTAAGTGTGCTGATCTGGCCGCAATGCTCGCCACTTCAAAGCGTCTTCGGGTTCAACCATGTTGAACTCACGAGCCAGAATCGTTGCATAAGCCTTCTCGCTGAACTGGGATGGACGAACCGCCGTGCCGATCAACACACCCGCTTTTTCTGCCGCCTCCCGCAGTGTCTGGGCGCTACAGATCGAAATACTTGCCAAAGTCAGGATGAACGCGAGAATAGCGGAGCCCAAATGTCTTGCCAACACGCCTTTGCCCCTGGGAATTGATCTGAATAATGCGGCTGCGATTCCCTAATTACTTCGAGGCAGGAACTTCCGTAAAGGGCATTCGTCACATCTAGCCTGTGATTTTCTGCAGTAATTCTTTCCCACACCAACGATGAGGCCGTGCATTTCGTTGTAAACCTGGGCCAGAGTCGTCCGTTTCGCAGTGCTCATTCTTGACGGAGGATGTGTCGTGCCTCGGATCTCTGCAGCGAGCTCACGGCTTTGTTCAGAAGAAATAGCCGAATCTGCAATAGAAGGCAACGCGTCCTGAAAAAGACGTTGAATTTCTTCATAAGTTGCGCCTTCGGGCAGAAGTTCATGACGCTCCACGATACGCCGGGTGTAGGCGTCGACCACGAAGACAGGATGATTTCCCGCATAGAGCAAAATGGAATCGGCGGTTTCCGGGCCCACTCCATTCAGATTAAGCAATTCTTGCCGAAGCTCTTTTGTGGAAGTCGCGAACATCCTGGCGAGCGAACCCCTGTATCGCTCATCCAAAAACCGAACGAACAGCTTTAATCGTTTCGCCTTCTGGCGAAAATAACCGGCAGGGCGAATCAGACGTTGGAGTTCGCCAACGGAGATAGTACGAATGCCCTTTGCACTCAGCACACGGGCTGCCCACAGATTTGCCAAGGCTTTTTCGACATTTGTCCAGGCAGTGTTCTGCGTCAGGTAGGCGCCAACAATAACTTCAAAGGCTGATTCTGCAGGCCACCAATGCTGCGGTCCCCACGCTCGATACAAAGCGCTGTAATAAGCCGGAATTTCCTTCTGGGCGTTTGCTCGCAACCTTAGCAAGTCCTCAATTCCAGTTTACGCCCACGACTATTTGAACCTGATTCGCCGCCCACTTTCCAAACCGCTCTTACCAAAGTGCATGTACTTCGGCCGGAGCTGAAAAGCTAGTTCTTCGAAAAAGCTCAACTGGCGCGGCTTTGCGAGGACATCGAGCAAAATGCTGATTGTTCCGGCAAGTTCAAGCACCACGGTAACTGGTGCGGTAATCGACTTGCGGTGACAATTTGTGTCATCGCAAAGACGCTGCTCTTTTCTCCCGCAGCTGGAAACAGCGCTTCGCGTGAAAGCCGGTTTGATAATCCGGTTTCGCTCCACTACGTGGATAGGAGATCGACGTATGTCTCAACGGCTGGGTGACCTTCTCGTTAAAGAGAAGATCATTACCCCGGAGCAGTTGGAACAAGCGATTAAAGCTCAGAAAGAACAGAACTGCCGTCTGGGTTCTGCTCTAGTGAAGCTCGGCTTCCTCACGGATGAGGACGTCACTAATTTTCTCTCGCGCCAATATGGCGTTCCGGCCATCAATCTTTCCTATTTCGAAATTGATCCGGCAGTGGTCAAGCTGATTCCCTTTGAGACGGCGAAACGCTACCAGATTCTCCCGCTGAGCCGCGTCGGCGCTTCGCTCACCATCGCGATGGTCGATCCCACCAACGTCTTCGCCATGGACGATATCAAGTTCATGACTGGCTTCAACATCGAACCGGTAGTGGCTTCGGAGAGTTCGATTCTGGAGGGAATCAACAAAGCCTATGGTGCGGGCGGGAAGGAAGAAGACCTCGAATCCGTGATGCAGTCGATGTCGGAATTGAGTGACGAAGATGTCGAACTGCAGGCCGAACAGCAGGAAATGGATTTGTCGGAGCTGGAGAAAGCAGCCGACGAAGCTCCCGTCGTCAAGCTGGTGAACGTGATCCTGGGCGATGCCGTGAAGCGCGGAGCCAGCGACATTCATATCGAGCCGTACGAAAAAGAGTTCCGTGTGCGTTTCCGCATTGACGGCGTGCTGCAATCGATCATGTCTCCGCCCATGAAGCTGAAGGACGCGATAACCTCGCGCCTGAAAATCATGGCGAAGCTCGACATCAGCGAAAAGCGCCTGCCGCAAGACGGCCGCATCATGCTGAAGATGAATATCGGCGGGCGCAAGAAGCAGCTCGATTTCCGCGTCAGCACGCTGCCCACGTTATGGGGCGAGAAAATCGTGCTGCGGTTGCTCGACAAAGAAAACTTGCGGCTCGATATGACCAAGCTGGGCTTTGAGCCGGAGTCGTTGGTTAAATTTGAAAAAGCCATTCTCAAGCCTTACGGCATGGTGCTGGTCACGGGTCCAACCGGATCGGGCAAAACCAACACTCTTTACTCTTCTATCTCGCGCCTGAACCAGCCCGACACCAACATCATGACCGCCGAAGATCCAGTGGAATTCCAGTTAGCCGGCGTGAATCAGGTTCAGATGAAAGAGCAGATCGGACTGAACTTTGCCGCCGCTCTGCGCTCGTTCCTGCGGCAGGACCCCAACATCATTCTGGTCGGCGAAATCCGTGATTTTGAAACCGCTGAAATTGCCATCAAAGCCGCTCTCACCGGTCACTTGGTGTTATCCACACTGCACACCAATGGCGCACCAGAAACCATCACGCGATTGATGAACATGGGCATCGAGCCTTTCCTGGTTGCAACCTCGGTCCACCTGATCTGCGCCCAGCGTCTGGTCCGGCGCATTTGCAAAGACTGCACTCAGGTTGTCGAAGTTCCCATACCGGCGCTGATCGAAGAAGGGTTCAGTCCCGAAGAAGCCAAGACGGTGAAGATCCAAAAGGGTAAAGGTTGTGGCGTGTGTAACAACACCGGTTACAAAGGCCGCTGTGGCCTGTATGAGGTCATGGAAGTTGATGACGAAATTAAAGAGCTCGTGCTGGTGGGTGCATCTGCCGTCGAATTGAAGAAGAAGGCCATCGAGCGCGGCATGATCACGCTGCGACGCAGCGGTCTGATCAAAGTGGCGGCGGGCATGACCACTTTGGAAGAAGTTGCCCGCGAAACCATTCACTAGTTCATAGGAGAGGAAAAGGAAACACGATTATGGGCCTGTCGCTTAGCGATTTGCTGAAAAGAATGCTGGAGATGAATGGCAGCGATCTTCACATCACCACGAATTCTCCGCCACAAATCCGCGTTCATGGGCATTTGGTGCCATTGGACCTTCCGCAGATGACGCCGGCCGAAACGAAACAGCTGGCTTACAGCGTCATGACGGATTCCCAAAAGCACCGTTTCGAAGAAAGCCTTGAACTCGACTTCTCCTTCGGATTGAAAGGCCTCGCCCGTTTTCGCGCCAACGTCTTTAATCAGCGGGGCGCCACTGCGGCTGTTTTCCGTCTGATTCCTTTCGAAATCAAATCCTTCAACCAACTCGGCCTGCCGGCGGTTGTCAGCAAGCTCTGTGACAAGCCACGCGGATTGGTGCTGGTAACCGGACCGACAGGTTCCGGCAAGTCGACCACGCTCGCGGCCATGATCGACAAGATCAATAGCGAGCGCCACGATCACATTCTCACCATCGAAGACCCGATCGAGTTCGTGCACATGAATAAGAACTGCGTGGTCAACCAGCGCGAATTGCATGCGGATACCAAGAGCTTTTCCGATGCACTGCGCGCCGCGCTTCGTGAAGACCCCGATGTTGTTCTGATCGGCGAAATGCGCGATCTCGAAACCATCGAGTCGGCGCTGCGAATTGCCGAAACCGGTCACTTAACCTTTGGCACCCTGCACACCAACTCGGCGACTTCCACCATCAACCGCATCATCGACGTCTTTCCCGCGCACCAGCAACCGCAGATTCGTGCGCAGCTTTCGCTCGTGCTCGAAGGAATCATGTGTCAAAGCCTGCTGCAGACTATCAGCGGCAAGGGCCGCTCCATGATCATGGAAATCCTTATTCCTAATCCCGCCGTGCGTAACCTGATTCGCGAAGACAAGATTCACCAGGTCTATTCGGCGATGCAATCCGGGCAAGACAAATTCGGCATGCAGACATTCAACCAGGCGTTGGCTACGGCTTACTTCCAGAAACAGGTTTCGCTCGAGGTTGCCCTGCAGCGCTCGAGCAATCAGGATGAGCTCCAGGAAATGATCAACCGTGGCGCCAGCCTGCTTAGCAGGCCCACTACGGCAGGATCGGTTATTACAAAGGCAGCAGCTACAGCGAAGCGGTAGAAAACGTACGACCGCAAACGTGAATACGAGTTCAGGGATGCGCCGGCAAGCGCGACAGTAAGACAAGTATTAGACGAAACAGAGGAGAGCTAAGAACATGCCAGTTTTCACATTTTCCGGCAAAGATGCTTCTGGGCAAAAAGTCAGCGGAGAGCGGTCGGCACCGACCAAACAGTCGCTCAGTCAACAATTGCGCCGAGAACGGATCACCCCGGGCGCCATCCGCGAGAAGGGGAAGGAATTTGCCCTTCCCACCTTCGGCTCCGGCAAGGTGAAGGTGAAGGAGATCGCGATTTTCTTTCGACAGTTCTCCGTCATGATCGATGCGGGGTTGCCCCTTGTCCAGTGTCTCGAGATTCTTGCGGCGAACCAGGAAAGCCAGGCATTCCAAAAAACGCTGACCGGCGTCCGCACTACGGTAGAAGGCGGTTCAACCCTGGCCAATGCGATGCGGCAGTATCCTGTCGTCTTCGATGACCTTACGACCAACATGATCGAAGCTGGCGAAACGGGCGGTATCCTCGACATCATTCTGCAGCGGCTGGCGACTTACGTAGAAAAGGCCGTCCGTCTGAGGTCTGCTGTGAAATCGGCTTTGATCTACCCCGTCGCCGTAGTCTCGATAGCAGGGCTCATCGTCGGCGCCCTCCTGAAATTTGTGGTGCCGATTTTCGCCAACCTGTTTGCGGGACTTGGGGTGGCTCTGCCCCTGCCAACCCGAATTGTGATGGGACTCAGCGCCTTTGTTGGCCAGTTCTGGTGGCTTTTCCTGGTGGTCAGCGCTGGCCTCATCTTCGGCATGAGACAGATCCGTAAGACAAAGGCGGGCCGATACTACTTCGACAAAGCCTTGCTTATGACGCCGGTCATTGGAACGCTGCTGCGCAAGATCGCCGTCGGCCGCTTCACTCGTACGCTGGGTACTTTGATCACTTCCGGCGTCCCCATTCTGGAAGGTCTGTCGATTACGGCGAAGACTTCGGGCAACGCGGTGCTGGAAGAAGCGCTGATGAAAGTTCGCAAGGCAATCGAAGAGGGCCGCACGATTGTCGATCCGCTGAAGGAATGCGGCGTATTCCCCAACATGGTGACGCAGATGATCGGTGTGGGCGAAGCGACAGGCGCGATGGACAGCATGCTGCAGAAAATCGCCGACTTCTACGAGGAAGAAGTTGACGCGGCGACCAGAGACATGCTCGCTATGCTCGAGCCAATCATCATTGGCATGTTGGGCCTAACCATTGGCGGAATCGTTATTTCGCTTTATATGCCGCTGTTCGCCATGATCGCGAAATTGGCTGGCTAGAACACTTTTACTCGGGGGGCGGCGTAAACAGTGCGCCGTCCCGCTACGTCTTCGACACCGGCTGTTTATCAGCGGCAGGCGGCGAAAAGAAATTTTTTCGAGAGTATCGGAACCTGAATGCAGGCGACATTCGACGAGCGAAATTGGCTGGCATGGCTGGTCAAAGTAAGGATCCTGATCCTCACTTTTCTGCTGGGCATTGAATTAACCATTGCGCGGCTAACTCCGACGCTGCTGCCGCTGCGCCTTTTTCTAACGACCATCCTGTTCTGGTTCACAGTTTCACTGGTGTACGTCGCATTGCTGTCGTTCTGGAGAGAGTACCGCCTGCAAGCTTCTTTGCAAGTGCTCACCGATCTGGTGATGGTGAGCCTCGTGGTGCACGAGACGGGAGGCTGGGACAGTTCCTTAAACGTTCTCTATCCTCTCGTCCTCATCGTGGCTGGCATCCTGCTGCCGCGAGTTTGGGCACATCTGATCGCGGCTTTCGCGTTCATTCTTTACGGAACGACTCTGGAACTCGCCTATTACGGAGTTGTACGTTCCTACGCTACAACGCACCCTGAGTTGAAGGCCCTGCAGGGACTGATCTTCGTGCACCTATCGGCATTCCTTGCTGTCGCATACCTGACCGGTCTGCTGGCAGCGAAGTTGCGATTGGTAGGGGTTCAACTGGAGAATGCCAGCGGCGCCCTGGAAGATCTGCAGATCCTGCATGAGAACATCATTCAGTCCGTCAGCAGTGGATTGATCACAACCGGTCTGGAGGGGCGCATTACTCTAGTCAACAGCGCAGCCCAAAAGCTTCTTGAGCGCACGCCGGGTGATCTGCTCGGCAAACTGGTTAGTACGTTATTTCTCGATCCATTACCCAACGGCGAATCACGGACTCATGCCGAAGTCCGCTTCGACACGCCCCGTACGTTTCGCAAAACAGTTCGAATCAGAGTGGCTGTCTTGGACGTTCCCGACCGCGGCGCATCCGGCTACGTTTATGCGATGGATGACCTGACCGAAATCCGCCGGCTGGAGCGCGAAGTCCGCATGCAGGATCGGCTTGCTGCAGTGGGGCGTCTGGCCGCGGCGATTGCTCACGAAATTCGCAATCCGCTGACTTCGATTGCGGGATCCGTAAGCATGCTTTCCGCCATACCAGAGATGAGCGAGGAGCATCGCCATCTGCTTGAAATCGTCACTCGAGAGTCGCAGCGCCTGAATGGAATCATCACTGACTTTCTAGCTTACTCGCGCGGCAAGCAATATCACTTCGACAAGGTGGATCTGGTGCCGCTTTTGGAAGATACACTGACGCTGATGCGGCACCGCATGACAGCCGAGAACGCACCAATCACGATAGGCAGCCGGATAGGCGTGAAAGAGGCTTGGGTGCTCGCCGATGGTGACAAAATCAAACAAGTATTCTGGAATTTTTCGGAGAACGCAGTGCGTGCGATGAAGGACGGAGGCACACTGACCGCATCCATCGAGCGCCTGGGTGACGACTGGCAGGTCAGTTTTGCCGACACCGGGACCGGAATGACGGCGCAACAAACAGAGAAGATTTTTGAGCCATTTCAATCCAATTTTGAAGGCGGCACAGGGCTTGGATTGGCGGTTGTATATCAGATCGTGCAGGCGCACGAAGGAAAGGTTTGGGCTCGATCGAAACCCGCGAAGGGAACCACGTTCGTCTTGCGGCTACGGTGTTTTGATGCTGAACGGGTCAGTTCAACGAATCTGGAATCAGACGATTCAGGAATGATAGAGGCCATTGAGCGCGAGCAAGGTGCATCCTCCTTACCGGCGCCATCTATGGCACCTTTCGCCAGAGCCGCGGCAGAAGGGAAGCGGCATGGCTAACGTTCTCGTTTGCGACGACGAGCGCTCCATCTGCGAAATGCTCGACATCGCCTTGCGCCGCGACGGTCACCGGGTTGAAACTGTGCAATCTGGCCAGGCGGCAAAGAACAAGATCGACGGCGCCCTTTACGACCTGATCATTACCGATATCAAAATGCCCAATATCGACGGCGTTGAAGTTCTGCGCCATGCGCACCGTGTTTCGCCCGACTCGCCGGTCATCCTCATCACTGCAGTCGACGATTACGAAGCTGCGGTCGAGGCGGTAAAAGCGGGAGGCGCTTCGGATTACATTCGCAAGAGTCCCGGCCTGGTAGACGAAATTAAGTTGGCAATCAATCGCGTCCTCGAAAAAGCAATTCTCAGCAAACAGAATTTCGCTTTGCGGCGGGATGCAGCTTCTCACAATTCTCTCGACAACATCGTGGGCTCGAGCGCGGCTATGGAAAAACTGAAGCACACCGTCCGTACCGTCGCTTCCACGGCTAGTACCGTGCTCATTCATGGCGAAAGCGGAACCGGTAAAGAACTGGTAGCCCGCGCCGTGCATATCTGTTCACCGCGTGCGACGGAACCCTTCGTGTCCGTAAATTGTGGGGCTTTCCCTGAGACCTTGTTGGAGAGCGAACTGTTCGGTTATCTGAAGGGAGCATTTACCGGAGCGACGCAGAACAAACGTGGGCTCTTTGAAGTCGCCAGTGGCGGGACACTGTTTCTCGATGAGATCAGCGAGATGACGCTGGCCATGCAGGTAAAACTGCTCCGCGTATTGCAGGAGCGTACGGTTCGCCCGGTGGGCGGCACAACTGAGATTCCCGTTGATGTGCGGGTGATTGCGGCCACGAATCGCGACCTGGACAAAGCGGTCGCGGAGAATCTGTTCCGCGAGGACCTTTATTATCGTCTCAGCGTGATTCCCATTCGCGTGCCGAACTTGCGGGAACGCCGCGAGGACGTTCCTTTATTGGCGAATCACTTCCTGAAAAAGTATGCGGCGGCCGCGAACCGCAGCATTCTACGCATCAACAAGAATTCTCTGGAAGTGCTTTGCGGGTACGAATGGCCGGGCAATGTGCGCCAACTTGAAAACACCGTCGAGCGCGCGGTCGCTCTGGAGATGAGTGACGAATTGCATGTCGAGCTGCCTGTAGAGAAGGCAAAGGCCCGTTCTGCGGCAGCGGGCGTTGGCGTTTCCGGAGGCGCCATTGATATTCCAGCGGGCGCAGTGCTTCCCGAGGGTGTCGGTATGGAAGGCTATGTCGCAAGCATTGAGCGCAGTTTGCTACAGAATGCGCTGGATCACTCAAATGGAGTGCAAACCAAAGCCGCCGACCTGCTGCATATTTCCTATCGATCGTTTCGGCACTTGATGAAGAAGTACGAGTTGTAGAGATATTGCTCGCGACGTCCCTCCAGACGCGGACAGCAAGACGTAGCGAGCTACGTCCCTACGATTTCCCCTTCAACTGCCGCTTCCATCCCAGTACGCGCGCCTTGGCTCCTTCGGCTTCAGCTTCGGGGATCATTCCTTTTTTCTGGTACAGCACCGACAAGCTGGTATGGGCGAGCACATCGTCGGGATCCAACTCCGCAATTCTCTGCGCCACCATGACCGCTTCGTCGTAGCGCTGCAAGTCCTGTAAAGCGCGGGCAAGGCCGTGCATGGCTTCGGTAAATGTAGGATCCGACTCGATGGATTTCCGGTACGCATCCACTGCTTCTTCCAACTTTCCTTCTGCCATCAAATCAAGCGCGGCGTAATAACGGGTTTCGGCGTTCTGGCGGGGCTTGGGGTCAGACATGTCGCGAAAGTACCGGCGGAGATTGGATTTTAACACGGTATGCTTTTGGGCTACGTAAGGTGAATCTATGCGATCATAGTCGCCGAATAATATTCTGATTATGATGTTGCCATGCTTCACTCGCTGCGCTTTCTCTGGAATGCGACAAAAGGTCATCGCCTCGCGCCGTGGCGCAGCCCCTATCTTCTATGGCGTATTGAGACTTATTGCGGTGTAAAAATGACCCAGATTGGCTTTATCGAGTTCTGGGAATTTCTTTGGCGGGAACGCGTAAGTCTCTGGCGTTTTTTGAAGTGGACGGGTGAAATGGACCGCTACGCCCACCCCAAAGCAAAGATTTCTTAGGCCATCGCCTGGCAACCAAGCCTTAAGCAGTGCAGCTCGATCCAACAGAGAAAGCGCGCGTTATGCGCTTTTACCGGCAGCGGCAGCTTCACCGAGGATAATGGTGACGTCCGTCCCTTTGCCGGCTCCTGTCAACTGGGCAGCGGCACCGCGGTTTGCGGCAATTTCAAGGAATCCCATACTCCCGAGAACGGCGAAAACTTCGCCTGGTGCGCCTTCGGCATAGGCATTGTGCATTTCTGTGATCTCGCGAGTGCCGACAGTGATCTTGAATCGTTTCGCACCCTCGGCAAACAGCATGGGAACATCCTGCGGTGTAATGTTCGTAATCAGATTTCCGAACCGGTCGACCTTCAGCACTACTCCGCGCAGCCGATTCTGATCCACAGCCTTCGGCTTCGGCGCGTTGAAGCGGACGTAGTCTTCTACTTCGTCGCCAAACTTCTGCGACTCAACCTCTTTTACGAGATAGGCGGCGACTGGGGAAAAAATATCCCGGGCATGAAAAGTATTGCTGACCGGCTGCAGAAAATAATGTTCGGAAGTGACATGGCGCACATGCATGCGCTCCTCCCGAGCATAGACCAGCGAAAGCACGCCATTGTCCGGCGCAACGAAATGGTATTTATCGCTGGAGGCGATAATTGGCCTGCGGGCCGTGCCCACGCCCGGATCCACCACCACCACATGCACCGTCCGAGTGGGAAAATAAGAATAGGCTTGTGAGATTGTAAGCGCGCCATCGAGGACGTCGAAGGGCTGCACGGAATGGCAGATGTCGATGATCTGGGCGTTCGGCGCAATATTCAGGATCACGCCCTTCATCGCGCCCACGAAATGATCGTTCGTACCGAAGTCAGTCGTAAGAGTAATTACCGGACGATAGCTCAAAATTACCTCGCGAATAAGGACACAAATTCCAAAAACTTGAAAGTAATTGCTCGTGATTGTGGAGTCAAGACACGGAGGTAATTAAAGCAGGGAATAGGGCACAGGGATTAGGGTCTAGTAAAACCCAAGTGACTAGCCCTAATCTCTATTCCCTAACCCTAGTCACTCGATGTGAATGTCGCCGGAACCTGTGCGCAGCGTAAGCATCGGTCCACCGCCGCGAACTTTGCCCATGATGGTTTTATGAGTCTCGTTCACTCGGCCTTGCACGGTCATCGTAATCGGCGCGTCCACATCGAGCGTTCCAGAGCTTGTAGAAATGTTCGCATCGAAAGCTGCGTCCGCCGGCAGGCGCGCATGCACGTTGCCGGAACCGGTGCGAATCTCCCAGCCGCCTGTCATTGTGCCTTCGGCCGTGATATCGCCGCTTCCAGCTTGCGCGTGCAATCCGCCGTGAATGCCGCGAACCGTGATGTTGCCCGAGCCCGTGTGTAGATCGATATCGCCGGCGCCAGTTTCTTCCACTTCCATATCGCCACTGCCTGCGCCTCCCTGCACCGCGCCAGAAATTTCTCGTGCGCGGACATTGCCGGAACCGGTTTGAAAATGAATTTCACCAGTAATTTGAGTAAGTTTTAATTCGCCTGAACTGCTCTGCAGGTCAACATTGCCATGAGTGCCCTCGATGGTCTGATCTCCGGAGCCGCTGTGCGTGCGAATCGTCGTATCGGCCGGAACGGTAATTTCATAGTCCACGGAAATATCGTGTGCATTCACATAATCAATGCGGATGTTGTTTCCGTCCTGGCGCAAGGGAGGATGCTGCTCGATGTCGGTGACATCCGAATTCCGATTGCCGAAGAGCCAGTGATCGCCCACATAGATTTTTCCGCGCACCGATACTGATCCCGCGGGCCCACTGTGCACAACAATGTCGCCGGAATGCGTTTGCACCTCAAGATCCACAGGTCCCGTGACCGGTAAAGTCTTTTCAAACTGTCCCTGCGGAGCGGAAGCAAATGCAAAAGTGGAAGCAAGCAGAATCGCCAGCAGTGACATTCGCGCCGGAATGCCGAGGATGTTTTGGTTATTCATGAAGTGTGCTCTCCTACTGCAGCACCACTTGCTCGCCCTCTTTAAGACCGCTGAGGACCTCGGTCTTGGCGCCGTTTGAAATCCCAATGTTGACCGCTATTTTCTTCATGCCATCCTTCGCCTTGGGATCAGGAATATCCACCGAGGCCTTCTTGTCTTTGTCGTAAATGATCGCACCTTCCGGAATCTGCAGCACATTATGGTGCTCTTCCAGAATGATTTCCGCGTTGGCCGTCATCTCGGCTTTTAGTTCTCCACCAGGATTCTGAATCGAAACGCGCACTTCAAACGTAGTGACATTGTCTTTCTCCACGCCCATGGGAGAAATTTTGGTCACCTTGCCAGTGAAGGTCTTATCCTTGAACGATTCCACCTTGATCCGCGCCGGCTGACCGAGATACACCTTGCCGATATCGCTCTCGTCCACTTTGCCCTTCACATACACTTCACTGGTATCGCCCAAAGTCATCACTAGAGTTGCCGAAGATCCGAGGACAAGAATGGAGCTGACCGCATCGCCCATTTCCACGTCGCGCGAAAGCACAATGCCATCGATCGGAGAAACAATATCGGTATAGCTCAACTGCTCTTCCAGCTGTTTGAGATTGGCCTCATCCTCTGATACCTGGGCCTGCGCTTGCGCAATCTTTGCCTTCAAAACCGTGACTTGCGCTTTGGCAACATTCTGTTTATTGAGCGCCATTTGATAATTCTTGTCCGCATCATCGAGGCTCGATTCCGAAACTACTCCATCCTTCGCCATACCAAGCGCTCGATCATAAGCCCGTTTCAGCAGAGGCACATCCGGCCCCTCGGCATCGACTTTGGCGCGATCATAATCCGCTTGCGTGCCTTTCAAATTCGCTTCCGCAGCTTCCAGGGCGGCACGCGATTGCTCAACTTGCGCCTCGATCTCGATTTTATCGAGCTGGGCCAGCAGCTGACCTTTTTTAACCTTGTCGCCGTAATCGACCAGAAGCTTCTTGACGATTCCGCTGGCCTTCGATTTCACCTCAACTTTGATGATGGGCGTAACCTTGCCGGTCGCCACCACGCTCTTTGCCAGGTCGCCGCGCTCCACCTTCGACAGCTTCGAGGGATCGATCTTGGTACCGCCCCTTGTGGCCGCGAACACGCCAACTGCAATCAGCAGGACAATTATGAACGCGATTAAGCCGTAAATAAGTCCTCTACGCCGCTTTTTTCGGTTGTTTCCGTTTCCGTTCATAATCGCCTCCTACGCGCGTTGGGAGTAGGGCCGTCCTGCGCTTTCTTACTGTGGTACGCAGCCGGAGCTGCCTTTGTTCCCTGATTTCCAGACCGAGTCTAAGACGAGAATAACTGGCTCTGCAGGTTAAGCGTGGCTGAACGAGCGCCACAACCGATTAGACCCGACCGATCGGTAATTGGTTAGCCCCCGCATGTGGATTTTTCTATCTGAGTCCAGCTGCGATTTACCAGCAGCGCGATTTGTTTCGGATATATCACAAGGGGAATCGTTCAAGACTGGAAACGCTAGGCCCTGATCTCTGGCAACCGCCTTTCAAATGTTAGAATTAGCCATCCATGATCGCCTTTGTGCTGCTCCGGGTGCTGCTCATCCTTCTCCTGGTGGCAGCAAATGCGTTTTTTGCGGCAGCCGAATTTTCGCTGGTCAGCATTCGCGACACCCGCATTCAGCAACTCATCGAATCCGGCCGCACCGGCGCCCGTATCGTTCAACGCCTCCATCAACGTCTCGATGAGGTCGTTAATGGGGTGCAGCTTGGCATCACCATGGTCAGCCTGACTCTGGGTTGGATCGGCGAACCTATGGTCGCCAGCCTGGTGGGAAACCTTCAATTCCTGCATGAAGTGCCGCACGCCGCGGTTTATGCCCATGGTATCGCTATTGCCATCGCGTTCAGCCTGATCACTTACCTACATGTCTTGCTCGGCGAACTCGTCCCCAAGACACTGGCTCTTCAGCGGGCTGAGCAGATCGCCCTCGCCGTTGCTGCTCCTATGGAAGCCTTCCTCACGCTGACCAGGCCCGTGCTCTATTTCATGCGCCAATCCGGTAGCCTGGTCTTGCGCCTCTTCGGCGCCCGGGAAACGCGCCGCGGAGGCGCCGTCCACTCGCCCGATGAACTCAAGCTCATCGTTACCGCCAGCCGCCAGTTAGGTGCGATCCCCGAATCGCAGGAAGAAATGATCCACAATGCCATCGAACTCGATAACACGACGGTTCGTGAAGTGATGGTCCCACGCCCCGACATTTTTTCTCTACCTTCGGATCTTACCCTGGAGGATGCGCTGAACCAGGTGGTGGAAGGCCAGCATTCGCGAATTCCAGTGTACGATCCGCAACGCGGCCCTGAACACATTGTCGGAGTGCTTTACTACAAAGAGCTGGTTCGTTGGGTCCGTCTGCGTTTGGCAAATCTTGGCCAGCCTCTGGCCACGCGCATTGCGCGCACACAGATCAGCCAGATCATGCACGATGTTTTGGTAGTTCCAGAAACCAAGCCCCTATCGGAGTTGCTGGCCGAATTCAAGGAGCGGCGTCGCCATCTGGCAGTTGTGGTCGATGAATTTGGTTCGACCGCCGGTGTGATCACTGTCGAAGATGTCCTGGAACAGCTGGTTGGCGACATCGAGGACGAGTTCGATATTTCGCCGCCGGAGCCGGCGCTGGCGGATGAGTCAGTGCAAATCCTGGAGGGCTCAGAGAATATTCGCGATCTGGAAACTCAGCATGGTCTGCTGTTGCCCCGCGATGCCGGTTTCGAAACCTTGGCTGGATTTGTCCTGGCCCGCCTGCAACGAATTCCATATCTTGGCGAATCGTTCGAATATGAAGGTCACCGTTACACGGTTGAAGAAATGGACGGCCATCGCATCGCAAAAGTGAAGATTGAAAAAGTGGAGAATATCCAGAGCAAAACCGAGAGCGCCAGGCAAGCTGGGGACTAAGGTTCATGTAAAAGTTGTCATTCCGATCGGAGCGCCTCATTTTTCTTAGGGAATGAGATTCCTTAGGGAATGAGACGCAAAGTGGAGAGTCTGCTGAAAAAGCGAAGCACGCCGAACGGCACCTGGTGTTTCGGCATTCGATACTGAATCATGCGCCTGCTTTTCCAACGCGTCCTCTATACCCTGCCGGTAATCTGGCTGGTGGTCTCGCTTGTCTTTCTGCTGATCCATCTCGTTCCCGGAGATCCGGTTCAGCAAATGCTCGGTGAAGGAGCACCCGCTGCCGATATTGCCGCCACACGACACGCGTTTGGGCTCGACGCGCCGCTCGGCGAGCAATACATTCGCTACTGGAAAGGCGTATTCCACGGCGACCTCGGGCCGTCTTTTCGCTACAACCAGAGTGTCACCCGCCTGCTCGTTCAGCGCTATCCGTACACGCTGCAACTTACGCTGGCATCTTTGTTTGTAGCAATCGTCCTTTCGATCCCAGCTGGCGTGCGTTCGGCGAGGCGCCGCAACCGCTGGGACGACCGCGTGCTCTCGGTGGTTAGCCTGTTTGGACTATCGTTCCCGAATTTCGCTCTAGGACCGATTCTGATTTTGCTGTTTGCCATCAGGTTAGGGTGGCTGCCAGTCTCCGGCGCGGGTTCGTTTGCGAATCTTGTGCTGCCCGCGATCACCATGGGCAGCGCGCTCGCCGCAATCCTTACGCGCATGGTGCGCACATCGATGCTCGAAGAGCTAAGCCAGGACTACATCCGCACCGCTCGCGCCAAAGGCCTGCCCGAGCGAACCGTCGTCTATCGCCATGCGCTGCGCAACGCCATGATCCCGATCATCACTGTTCTCGGCCTTCAGTTCGGCGCGCTGCTGGCCGGCGCGATCGTCACCGAAACAATTTTTTCCTGGCCGGGCATTGGCCGCCTCACGATCCAGGCAATTTCCAACCGCGATTACTACTTGGTGCAAGGCTGCATTCTGGCGATCGGGTTGACCTACGTCGCGGTGAATTTTCTGACCGATGTGCTGTATTCGGCGGCAAACCCGAGGATCAGGCAAGGATGACCACGCCTAGCCAGTTGCCATGCCACGACCTCCTGGATGGCCCGAAAATCCAAGGCGGGCGTGGCCGCCCGCCTTTTTTCCAATTACAAGCTACGCCGCCTGCATCACTTTCTTCATCCGTTCTTCCATATCCTTGGGCGCGACGTCTTCCACGTGCGTGGCCACGCTCCAAAGATGTCCGAATGGATCTTGAATGAAGCCGGAGCGATCCCCGTAAAACTGGTCCTGAACCGGCTTCAGGATTTTCCCGCCTTCGGCCTTCGCCTTCTCAACTACGCGGTCGACATCGGGAAGGTATACGTACAGGCTCACCGGGCTTGCGCCGATGCTGGTGGCGCTGGTGTGTCCCTGCCCCACCTGAGGATTCTCGTCAGCCAGCATGATGTGCGAGTTGCCGATCTTCAGCTCGGCATGACCGATCTTGCCGTTCGGGCCGGGCATGCGAAAAACTTCGGTAGCGCCGAAGACTTTCTTGTAGTAATCAATAGCGCGTGCAGCGTCATTGACGATCAGGTAAGGTGTAATGGAGTTGTAGTCTTTGGGAATATACGAGACCTTGCTCATGGTTTTCCTCCTTGGAATGTAGGCTAGAGGTTGGAGGTTACGGCGCGCACGTGGGCCGTGCGGCCCACGGTCTGCTATTACGACGATCTCTAATTATGAAAGCACAATCCGGAAGCAAACTCAACGCCAAGTAGGCGCCTAATCGCCCATGGCAGCTCTCGTCATCCCGTTGCGCCGCCAGCTTGCCGGGAACGCTCGTCACAATCCCCTCGCCGCGATCGGCGCCGTATTGATTGTCATCTTCGTAATCTTCGCCATATTCGCTCCGTGGATCGCGCCGCAAGACCCAGCTTCGATTCATTTGGCAATACGATTACAAGGGCCATCGCAAGCTCATTGGCTTGGCACGGACGAACTCGGCCGCGACATTCTTTCGCGCATCATCTACGGCGCGCGCATCTCGATGCTCGTCGGAAGCTGTGTGGTTGCCGCATCGCTTGGCCTTGGTCTCATCATCGGTGCGATCGCCGGTTACTATGGCGGGGCCATCGACCGCTTCGTCAATGTTGTCTTGATGAATGCGTTTCTATCGTTCCCAGGGATTCTTCTGGCGATCGCCTTTGTAGCGTTCCGCGGTCCCGGAATCTTCAACCTCGTACTCGCGCTCTCGCTCGGCGGATGGGTCGGCTACGCGAGGCTCGTCCGTGGCCAAGTCCTCGCTGCGCGGAAGCGCGAATTTGTCGAGGCCGCGCGTGCTCTCGGAGCCAGCGATTTGCGCATTGTCGTTCATCACATCCTGCCGAATATCATTCAGCCGGTGATCGTGCAGGCGGCGATCGGCATGGCCGGAGCCATCCTCGCGGAAGCTACTATGAGTTTTCTCGGACTCGGCGTCCCACCCCCCACTGCGAGCTGGGGCACAATGCTCAACGACGGCCGCGCGCACCTATTCGACGCGCCACATCTTGTCTTGTTTCCTGCACTCGCGGTAATGCTGGCTGTACTGAGCTTCAATTTCATCGGCGATGCCCTGCGCGATTATCTCGATCCTCGCTCGCGCATTGAAGCAGGGATCTAGGGTCGTGATGGGCGGGAATTCCGGTTGCAAGAGATTCACAAAGGAATAAGGAAAATTTGGGCCTCGCCGGAGTGCGCGCAATCAATGCGTTAGTGTCCGCGCAGCCGACTAAGAAAAAAGGCATGGTTGGGACTGCCATCGATCGTGCGCCATCCCGCATCCGGTTTTGTACAAGCCGCCAAGTCAACCGGTGCTCTTGAAGTGCTCCGGATTGCCCCGCCTGTGTTAGCGACTACAACCCTCGCCCCGGCTTGAGCGAACTTCTCGAGAATTTGTGCCCGAATCGCGGTCGGCTCGCTCCAGAAGAGGCAGGTGTCGTTGCTGTCGATTTCAGCTACGATCTTTAGCCGTGCGAGATACGCCCAGTGCGCGTCATTATCGAAGCCGATGGCTCCTACTTTCTCTCCCGACTGCAGGCCCATATGCTGTAGTCCTTCTGCCGTCTTGTATTCGGCGCTGGCATCGTTATGGAAGCCGTGGACGGATTCGCCGTAGACCAGGTGAGCTGTGGCCGCAATCAGCGCACAGGACGTTATCGCGGTAAGCAGGCCGGAGATAGGCACCATTGTCCGCCTCAACCGAATTCCGGTCAGAATTGCTCCCCAAAACAAGAGTTCCCACGGCACTACAAAACGGCTTTGGACAATCGTCAGGCAATACAATCCGGCCGCGATCGCGCTGATCGCAATCAGATACCAGTAACCTGCGATTCCCCGGAGCGTCTCACGAAAATCACACCCCAGGAAAAGCAGGACAATACCCACGAACCAGGCAGTGGGGTGGAGCAACACCGATCCAAGTTCAACTAACTGGTGCAGCGCATGCCTTATAACTGCGCCGGGCCGAAACGCAGGCGACAGACCCTCATTCCAATAAGAGGGGTCAAACCATGGCGGATAACTTGCCCGCAGAGGTCCGTTGAACTCGTATACCGCGGGACGCGCGTACAGCTTTCTAGTCGGATGAGCCGGCGTGCCACTCCCGGCGGGTTCGCCCTGCCAATTCCGGAGAGGAAAATCGTAATTGCACCAGGCGAACACGAGTTTTCCGGTATCTGAAAATGTGAAGCGCCCTTTGGAAACGGAAAGCCTCGTGATTTGAGGTGCCACGATCAGCACGAAAAAGAGCAAGGCCAATCCAAAATCTTTTCTTCGGTTCTCTACTGGGCGTGCCGCTACCGTAACCACCATCAACCCCAAAAGGACAAGCGCCATCGGGAAGAGGATGGCTTTCACCAAATAGCCAATTCCTAAAGAGATTCCAAACCAAATGTAGAGGGAGCGCCGGGCGCCGGGAACCATCGCAATCCGAATCAATAGGCCAGCGCTGAGCAGCACAGACGTGGCCAGGCAGAGGTCGGGATTGATCTCGGCGATGATGTCTCCCACGACTAGCCAAATCCATAGCGAATATCCCAAGGCCCACATTTGCCGGGAAGAAAGGGCTGTACCGGTTGGGGCGCCTCTTTCCAGAGCCAATTTCCTAATCTGAAGAAGACCAGCCCAGAAAAATTCAAAAGCCGCAATGCATGCCAGCCAAAGAGGAAAAGCCAAGGCGTGGGCGACTGGGTATTCCCAACGAAGCGATGGTTTGACAAATCCTGTGATCCCCGCCAATAGCCATGGATATAGCGCGCTCCAATAAGCATTGATCGTCATAGTCCAATCGCGCCGCAGGATGGCGCGAGCTAATTCCAGATAGGAACGGGCATCTGGACCGACGGTATTGCGGGCTGCCACAACTTGTGCAAGCCCCAGCGCGATGGACACACCACGGAACAGCCATCGGACGCCTTTGCACCGCGATTCGGTGGCGTTTCCGGCGCGCTCTGGCGGCCAACCATGATTCGACAGGCCCGGGCTCACCTCTGTTTTCTGTATCAGCGTGTTGAAGACAGGAGTCCTCGCTCAACTTCACGCGCAGTATATACGGAATCTTTTTTCGTCTGAATTTCTAGTCTGGTACAGGCAAACGAGAGGGGCGTCCGTAACAGGCTGGAAATAGGCTACATTCAGTTCTTGACTCAGAATTGCAAATTGCAATATAAATATAGCGATTTGTAAATATGAAACTGGCCGAGAAAATTCGTTATTTGCGCGAGGTGGAAGGCTCCTTGCGTGGGCTGGCTCGCCCGATGACCCAGCAAGAGCTGGTCAAGGCGATCCGGCGGGAATTACGACAAAGCATGAGCCAGTCATATCTCTCGCAGATCGAAAGCGGCGCGCGACCGCATATGACGCAATCTTCGCGTGCCTTGCTGGCGAAGTTCTTCAAGGTTCATCCCGGTTTTCTGGTGGATGATCCCGAGGGTTACCACACCGAACTCACGTCTGATCTGCGCACCACCGAAGGCCAGCTTGACGTTTGGTTGTTGCAAGGTTCGGAGCGTTTCGCGAGCGATCCAGAGGTTAGTGAGGTGCTGATCAAGGCGGCGCGCCAAAAAGATACACGACGTGCATTCTTACTGTTGGGTACGATCCTCGACACCCCGGGACTGGCAGACCGGTTGCTGGAGGCTCTGCGTCCGGAGCTAGCCATCAGCGGAAATCATCACGGGCCTCGTCATCGTCATCCTTCAGCTACCGGCGGAAGGAACATCCGATGACTCACTCCGTAACATGGGCGGACTTTTACCTGATTTGCTTCGCGGTAGGCTTTTGTTTCAGCTTCTTTTCGTTTGTCTTCGGCGGAGCCCGGATGGGAAAGCTGCACCTGCCGCACTCGCATGTTCACGTTGCCACACCTGTTTCGTCCCATGGCATTCCTGCGGCGCATGGAGAGGCTGCACGTGGGATCGGCGCACACGCCGGGAGCGCCCAGCAGACTGGCGGAGTGTCGCCGTTCAACTTCGTCAGCCTGATGGCCTTCCTCACGTGGTTTGGCGGCGCTGGATATCTCCTGACGAGTTATTCGGGTCTCTGGATTGGCTTTGGCCTCCTGATCTCGGTCGCTATCGGACTGATTGGAGGCGGCATTGTGTTCCTGTTTCTAAGCAGAGTTCTGATCAGGCCTGACGAGAACATGGATCCCGCTGACTACGAGATGGTCGGAGTGTTAGCCCATGTCTCGAGTCCGATCCGCCAGGGAGGCACGGGGGAAATCGTTTACACGCAGATGGGAACCCGTCGCGTGTGCGGTGCGCGCAGCGAGGACGACAGCTCAGTCGCTAAAGGAACCGAAGTTGTGGTCACGCGCTACGAAAAAGGAATTGCCTACATTCGGTTATGGAGCGAAATGTCGGAAACGAATGGATAGGCAGGACAGAAGGCATAATCGGCTGGACGATACGATCGGGAAATCATTATGGAACGAAAACTTCTATTCACCGCAGTCGTGCTTGCCTGGTTGGCGCTTCCGTTGACGGCGCTGAATTTTTCGAGAGCATGGGACCGGTTGCCGCAGAGAATAGCGGTACATTTTGATGCCGATTGGCAGCCAAACGGCTGGACCTCGCGCGAAGGCGCCAGCACGCTGGCTCTCGGTACCACTGGTTTTCTGCTCCTCGTGTTCACGATCGCTGCTTTTGCGGTGAGCCGTTCGCGTACATCGGCTTTCTCCAGGTGGGCGTTAGTGGCGGTGTTTTATATCGCGCTCGGTCTGGTCTACTCCGTTAACAAATGGATCGTCGATCGCAACCTAACGCCGCAGCAGTCTTTGTCGTCTGCAGTGTCGCTGACGAGTTCTGAGAACTGAGTTGAGTCATGGCCATTCTATTTTCTTTAACCGCACTCTTTAGGAGGAGGCGTTATGTTCGAGATATCACGCATGGTTGAAATTTGGATCTTCGTCGGGCTGGCAGTGATGGTCATTCTGTTCCTCATGAGCAGCATGGCCAGGCTCTATCGCAAGGCGGGGCCGCACGAGGCGCTGATCGTGTATGGCCTGGGTGGCACGCGGGTGGTGCAGGGGCACGGCACTCTGATTCTTCCCATGGTGCAAGTCTGCCGCGATCTCTCGCTGGAACTGATGTCGTTCGACGTCGCTCCGCAACAAGACCTGTACACCAAGCAAGGTGTCGCAGTTACGGTCGAGGCCGTGGCGCAGATCAAAGTGAAATCAGATCGCGAATCCGTTCTTACGGCAGCTGAGCAATTCTTGACCAAAACTGATCAGGAGCGCGAAGGTTTGATCCGCCTGGTCATGGAAGGGCACCTGCGCGGCATCATCGGCCAGCTCACCGTCGAAGAAATCGTGAAGCAGCCGGAGATGGTTTCCGACCGCATGCGCTCAACCTGCGCCGAAGACATGAACAAGATGGGTCTCGAAGTCATTTCGTTCACCATCAAAGAAGTACGCGACAAGAATGAATACATCACCAACATGGGCAAACCGGACGTGGCCCGCATCAGGCGCGATGCCGATGTTGCCACTGCCGAAGCTGACCGCGACACCGCGATCAAGCGTGCTCTGGCCCAGCGGGAAGCTGCAATCGCCAAAGCCCAGGCCGATCAGGAGCGCGTGCTGGCCGAAACGTTGTCGTTGGCCAAGCAGGCGGAATCGCAGCGCGATCTCGAAGTCAAGAAAGCGCAATTTCTCGAAGTCACCAAACGCCAGCAGGCGCAAGCCGACAAAGCCTATGACATTCAAACCAACATCATGCAACAACAGGTTGTGGCCGAGCAGGTGAAGGTGCAGCAGGTTGAAAAAGAGCAGCAGGTAAAAGTGCAGGAAGCGGAAATCAACCGCCGTGAAAAAGAACTGATCGCAACCGTGCTGAAACAGGCTGAGATCGAGCGTCAACGAATTGAAACGCTTGCCGCGGCCGAAAAGCAGCGCCTGATCGCGGAAGCCGAAGGCCATGCTTCATCGATCCGGGCGCAAGGCGAAGCTGAAGCCGAGATCATTTTCAAGAAAGGCGAGTCGGAAGCCAAGGCCATGAACGTGAAGGCTGTGGCCTACCAGCAATACAACCAGGCGGCCGTGATCGACAAATTGTTTGCCAGCATGCCCGAAGTAGTGAGGGCATTGGCGAGTCCGCTGGCGAACGTCGACAAGATCACGATCGTTTCGACTGGCAATGGCGATGCGTCTGGCATGAACAAAATCACCGGCGATATTGCCAAGATGGCGGCGCAAGTGCCGGCGCTCTTCGAAACGCTTTCCGGTATGCCGCTATCAGAATTGCTCGGCAAAGTACGCCAGATCGGTGACAGTTCTCCCAAGCCGCCGATCGTCGAGGTGACCAAGAACTGAACCCGCGGAGGAACGGACTTCCGTTCCTCTGCTTCTTAAGTCGTCGTCCGCGAGTTGGAGATTTTTATGGCAAGCAAATCACATCACGCCGGATTCGCTATCGCGCTCGGCATAGCTCTGGGAGCAGTTGCAGGTGTAATGGCTGGGCACATTGCGATATGGCTTGGAATTGGAATCGTGATCGGCATGCTGCTGGGAGCGACAGTGCACGGCAGAGAAACAGCGTGCCCCCAATGTGCAATCGTCCACCAGCAGCATGGAACGACGAACGAACAAGCTAAAAGTTTAGAGCTGACCGCTAAAAGCTAAATACAAAGGAGTTCATTATGCCATTACTAGAGCGGGTTTCCACGTTAGTCCGGGCGAACCTCAACGATCTTATCGATCGAGCGGAGGAGCCAGAAAAGATGATCAAGCAGGTGATTCTCGACATGCAGAATCAGCTACTGCAGGTGAAGACGCAGGTGGCGATCGCCATCGCCGATCAGCACCTGCTCGGGAAAAAACAAAAAGAGAACGAGGACAAAGTCGCAGAGTGGATGCGGAAGGCCGAACTCGCGGTCGATAAAAAGGAAGACGACCTGGCTCGCGCTTCGCTGCAGCGCGTGGAAAGCTATCGCGAGATGAGCGAAAGCTTTTCGCAGCAGATTACCGATCAGAAAGCGCAGGTGGAAAATCTGAAATCTGCGTTGCGCCAACTCGAACAGAAATTGGCCGAAGCGCAGGCGAAAGCCGATGTGCTGATCGCGCAGCATCGACGCGCCCGAGCCGTCGGAAAGGCCAGCGACGCGCGCCTCGCGATGGGGGATGGTTCAAAAGCTGCAGCCTTTGACCGCATGAAACGCAAGGTCGCACATTCCGAAGCAATAAGCCACGCTAAGTCGGAGATCGCGGGCGACAATATGGAAGATCGCTTAGCTGCGCTCGAAAAGGAAGATCGCATCGAGCGCTTGCTGGCTGAGCTGAAGGGGAAACGAGGAGCTTAGGCGCAACCTAGGCAATCGGCAATTGAGACGGTAACACCAATGTTGGACAAAGACGGTCAGTGGAGGGTTGAAGGTTACTTCATTAAGTAGGGTTCAGCGACTGTGGGAGGCTGCTTTGCCGGTCCAATCCCTCAAGACCCAGCCGTGCCCGCGCACGCATAATGCGGCTACATAGCCGTCTCCGGCGGGGACTTCCCGCAGCGACCAAAGGCCGGCTTCAGATTCGTCGGGCCGGGTCGCAATCAGCGCGTCGGAATTTCCCGGCGCAATCGAGACGTCGAATTGATGCAGGGGCAGGGACAGACCGTCCCCGGTTGCTTTGATGTAGGCCTCCTTTCGAGTCCAACAACGGAAGAAGGTTTCAAATCTCTGGTCTTCGGGTAAAGCCGCAAGTTGTTGTTGTTCGTGGGCTGAGAAAAAACGCTGAGCGATGGCCTCCACTTCGAAGTCGACTCGAACCTGCTCCACATCCACTCCAATTTCTCTTCGCCGGCTAAAAGCTAACAGCACGACGGAACCGGAATGAGAGATATTGAAGGTGACGCCTTTCTCCGAATGCGCGGCTGACAACGAAGGTTTCTCCTTGCTGGAGTACGAAAAACACAAACCCTTCGCATCCGTGGCTAGGTAGGCGGCCAGAATTGTTCTTAGCGAACCACGCGAGATCGTGTATCGCTGGCGGTCGACCGCGAAACGAAAACGGGAAGCGTGTGCCGCTTCATCCACGGACAAAAGCTTCTGCCAGCGAGCCTCGTCCGAGCACATCGCGTCCAGGTCGATTCGCCATAAATGCACTTCATTCTCAGGGAGTTCAAGAGTGGTCGCGATGCAGAAGTCGCTACTGGCAATGTTCATGTTGACCATTGAATATCGATCAACGCGGGAGCCGCTCGGCAGCGGAACCTGCTGTTATAGCCGCAGTTTCCGCCGTGCTTCTGTTCGCACTCGATGACACGGCAGGCTCAGTGATGCAATACTTCAACAAACACCAGAGTGCGCGCAGGCCATCTTTCCACTGAATCTTTTTCCCTTCTTCGTAGGTTCGCCCCCAGTAGCTGATGCCCACTTCATAGATCCGCAGTTTTCTTTTCGCGATTTTTACGGTTATCTCCGGTTCGAATCCAAAGCGCTTTTCTTCCAGCGGAATCGACTGCAGGATCTCTCGCCGGAAAACTTTGTAGCAGGTCTCCATGTCACTCAAATTGATGTTCGTCAGCGCATTCGACAGCAGCGTAAGGATCCAATTGCCAACCGAATGCCAGAAATACAGGACGCGATGTGGGCGCGCGGAAAGAAAGCGAGAACCGTAGACCACGTCGGCACGCCCCTGAATCAAAGGCTCCAGCAGATGGCGGTACTCGGCGGGGTCGTACTCCAGGTCGGCGTCCTGAACGACTACGAAGTCTCCGGTGGCTTCGCGAAAACCGCGGTGCAAAGCCGCACCTTTACCCATGTTTTTGGGTTGATAGAAAATCCGCAGTGAGGGTTTGTCGGAGGCTAGCTGCTCCAGAATTTCGCGGGAGCCGTCACTCGATCCGTCATCTACGCAAATTAATTCAATGTCGAGCGGAACTGCGAGCACGCGCTCGACCACCTGCCGCAGCGTAGCGCGTTCGTTGTACACCGGCATTACAACGGAAAGCTTCATTTTGCTGAACTTACTTTATTCCAAGAGTTTACTGCAAACCCAAGATCAAGATGCTCTTTTTGGCCTACGGTTCAGCCCTTCAAGTTGCTCCAGCAGAATGGTCACAATTCTTGATGCAGTGTTGCCATCCCAAAGAGGTGGACATTGATGTTTTCGACCTGGACTTTCTAAAACCGATCGCGCAGCTGACAGTATGCGGTCCGGATCTATTCCAACCACCTGGTTTGTTCCCTGGTCCACAGTTGCAGGCCGTTCGGTGTTTTCCCGCAGCGTGAGGCACTGCACGCCCAGCACGGTGGTTTCCTCCTGTACTCCACCGGAATCCGTCAGGACAAGACGTGCGTGGTCGTTCAGAGTAAGGAACTCGAGATAGCCGAGCGGCTCAAGTGGAACAAGTCCACGACCGGTTGTTCTGGTGCAATCGGCAAGGTATTTCTCGAAGCCAAAATGCTCAATTTGCTTCCGTGTACGAGGATGAACCGGAAAGAATACGGGCAAATTCTCAGCCAGAGCACTGATCGCTCTCAGAATTGCTTGGAGTGTTTCTGCATGCTCGACATTCGATGGCCGATGCAGAGTGAGGACTGCATACGGCAGACACCCCGAGCCGTTTCGGCGAACGCCGAGCCGATCGAGAATCGGCGATTTTGCCGCTGCTTTGCGATAATGCAGCAGACAATCGATCATGAGATTGCCGACAAGGAAAATTCTGTCTTCGGGCACGCCCTCGCGCAGCAGATTCTTCACCCCACTCTGTTCGGTCACAAAGAGCAACGTGGAGATTGCGTCGGTGAGCTTGCGATTGATTTCTTCCGGCATGGTCATATCGAAGCTCCGCAGTCCAGCTTCGACATGGGCTATGCCAATTCCAAGTTTTGCGGCAACCAGCGCCGCGGAAATCGTGGAATTTACGTCTCCCACAACCACAATCATGTGGGGCTTGTAATCCAGCAGAACCGGTTCAAGGCGCTTCATGATCTCTGCCGTTTGCACGGCATGGCTGCCTGAGCCAACTTCCAGATTGACATCCGGTTTTGGCAAATCGAGATCGGCAAAGAAGCTTCCGGAAAGCCGCTCGCCGTAATGCTGACCAGAGTGCACCAGAAAATGGTGAATATCGGGAAAACGCTTGAACTCCCATGTGATCGGAGCGATCTTCATGAAGTTCGGGCGCGCTCCAACCACACTCAAGATCCGCTTCATCATTCGATCCCCCGCATCATCGCCTTAAAACTAACAGCTGTTTCTGAAGTTCTAGCCACGTCCCAGCACGTCCAGACGCCGAAAAAATCCGTACTGTCCAAGGGTGCAATTCATCGTTCAGGCAACAGTGTAGAGCAAGATCAAGGATCGTGGCGGCAGTGGGGCGTCCTCGGAACCTCCCATTTTCTTCTTTCCCCAAAATGGACGGGAACGTGCTTGCGCGCCTAAGAGATTCTGCCGTCTAAGGTAAATCATGTAAATTATGCAGCCCCACCCTGGGGGCCCAGCAATTTTCACATAGGGTATTTACCTGAGAAGCCCATCCCTAAAAGGCGAGTCGAGCGCGCCGTTACCGGTGGATATCTTCTGCTTCTCACTGGAAGAAAATCTATTTACTTGCACACCTGTTAGGCAGGTGTTTTGTGGCGGCTGCCTACTGATGGGTGTTTGAGCCCAATTCATGCGGTTTTTGGGGATACAACACTCACCTGGCCTGGAAAGAAAGCGTGGTTTGGCTCAACCTCGAAGGCTATCAATTTGCCGAATTGTGCCCGTGATTGCTTGCAAATGCCTGTGGAAATGGCTGTTCTTTAATCACAGCCAATTTCGCCCAACAATGGCATTGTGGATGCTATGTATTTGGAAAATAACCCAGTGTGCGCAGTACGAGAGCTATCAAAAATGCAAAAACAGGAGGCGAGGATGACGGAGCAGTCTGTTCGGCTGGGACCACGCGAGCAGCAAATCGTCGAACTACTTTTGCAAGGCTGCGACAATGCCGAAATTGCCAGCCAGCTCAAGATGGCGCGCAGAACCGTAAAAGCTCATTTTAACCGGTTATTCCTCCGTTTCGGAATTACCGGCGGAATCAAGCGAGTCAAACTCGCAACCCTGCTCTATAGGAGGCAAACGTGTTTACAAACGAACGTTATGGACCCCGCACTCCCAACCAACGTGAACACAGAGTCATCGAGCTTGTCGCACAGGGCCTGAAGAATCGCGACGTTGCTGATGCTATCGGCACGACCGAACACGTAGTCAAAAATTATCTTCGCGTCATCTATGACAAGCTAGGTCTATGGAATCGCGTGGAACTCGCACTGTGGTATGAGTCGCGCAGACAGGGGCCACAACTTTCCGCGTGAGTTTCTTGTGGGAGCCGGCGGGTAAGTGCCGATCATCTCCGGCAGCCCGCCCGGCCGCTCATCTGCAGCCAAACGCTTGCAGGTGGCTCAGCCGCTCGGCTGCTCCTTTGGCACCCTTCTTCGCCGCTAAATCCAATAGTAAACGGGCTTGATCGCAATTCTGCGAAACGCCGTCGCCGCGAAGATACAGGTCCGCCAAAGCCAGAGTAGCCTGCGCATTCCCTTTTGACTCGGCTTGCCAAAGCAACGGTACGGCTCTCTGCAAGTCGGGAGCGGTGCCGCTAACTCCATTTAGAAATTTCTTTGCCTGTGTCAAATCGTCGCTGCCGCTTTGCGCCTCCGCCGCAGGTCGAGTTTGCGGCGCGCTGGGAATATTGACTGGCGCCACTGCCGTTCGAGATGCAAGCTGCTTCGGAGTTTGCTCGTCTGGCGAGACTGCTTTGGACTGTGATTCGGCTGCCGGCGTTGGCTGTGGCGGACTCTCGTTTTTCTCCGCCTTATCGACCGGCAAAGGCGCATTGGGCGCGGTATTCTGCGCCGGTTCCGCATTCGAAGTGGGCTGCTGCGCGGCTGGAATAACTTTCGAATCCGGGGATTGCTGCCCGTTTGACAGAACGTCTCCGTGTTTCGCCACGTAAATCAGCCCACCAAGAAGGATCGCCAACACCGCGCCTATGTAGAGCCGATAACGATAGGGAACCGGTTCGGGCTGCCTGGCGAAGTGTGGCAAATCACTCTCTTCCATGTCCACCATCGGCCTCCAGGCCGCATCATGCTCCTCTGGCGTGGTGTCGTCATAGCCGGCAAGTGGTTCACTCGCCTCCGTCAAATCAGAATCAAGAAACTCATTCCCACTTTGTTGTCCCAATGGAAGTAGCCCAGAGTCGACTCCGCTATGTTTGTTTTCCGGCACGGAGTTCAGCGGAACGCCGCACATTCCACAAAACGTGTGCCCGTCAGGATTCGAGTAGCCGCATGCCGCACAAGCCATCGCAGGCTCCGCCGCTAGCTGTTCCCAGGCGCGCGCTTCCTCTGAGTGCTGGTTCGGAATCGCTGCTCGATCTGCGTTCTGAACTCCAGCCTTCGCTGCCGCCTCAATCTCCAATTCACGAAGCAAATCGGCGACGGCTTGGTCGCGGTGCTCTGGCCGGTTCGTGAAATAGACCTCTGCCCAGCGTCCCATGTTGGCCGATAGTAGCGGATTCGAAAGAGGATTCAGCTCATCGTCCGGTGCAGTATTCTTCTCGGATTTGTTAGTGTCGGGGAGCACAGGTATTAATGGTTGCGCCAGCAAGGGAGAAGGTTGTTGAAAACTCAGAAGCGGAGTTTAGCATAACAGTCATAGGACAGTCACAGTTATGAGCGATCTCAGTTCAACCTAGTCACACGGCTTCCGGTAAGCCGGTTCGAACTGATCTAATTGCGCGTCGCGCTGGCTGGTAACCTTGCCATTGGCCGTCTTTTGATAGAGGTCAGACCCTGGACAGTAGTATTGCGCCGTACTCAAGTCAACCCAGACCTGAGTGTTGGGATTTCCTTTGTATTTGGAATCA
This sequence comes from uncultured Acidobacteriaceae bacterium, assembly GCA_963766625.1. Lineage (GTDB taxonomy): Bacteria > Acidobacteriota > Terriglobia > Terriglobales > Acidobacteriaceae > Sulfotelmatobacter. The sequence continues at coordinate 188,872 of CAVYBF010000005.1, forward strand.
GGAGGGTCGGGAGCCTCAGCCACCCCCAGATCAACCAGCAATTTGTCGAAGGTCGACAGGTTTGCGTCCACATTGGTCGCTTTCGCGCCATTGGCGCTTCTTGAACTGGCCGATGCAGTTTTGGCGTTGACTGACTGATTCGACCAGATACCCCAGCCAATCACGCCCACCACAAGAATGATCGCAAGCGTAAGGTAAAAATCACCGCGGCGCGAGCTCCAGAACCGCAGTAATGCCCCAGGGGCCGGAGCGGAAGACAGCGACTCCAGAAAATCCTGGGCTCTCGCTGCGGAGGTCCAGACCATGTCATCTCGCAACTCAGGAGACGTATCAGGAGATGCTGCAACAATTTCTGCTTCGACTTCGGGCGCGATGGAGAGAGAATTTGCCAGTTCGGCTGCCTCGCTCTCCGTGAACGGCAAGGCTTCCTCGATGCTGGGTTGCGGCAACATCGGCTGCAATGGCAACTCCGGCGCTCGCTCTGCCGGGACATCCTCGCCTACCTTTGCAATTTTCTGCTCGCGTGGTGCGCCGCATTTACCGCAGAATTGCTCCTGCCTCAGTAAATCATTGCCGCACTTCCAGCAAGCGACCGTGTCCGTAGATGTGCTTTCGTTTGACGTGCTCTCGCCAGATCCCACAGGGGATGCCGCCTTCGCCAGTGCGGAGAGCTTCGGCTGCAATTTTTCAATCGCTGCCAGCATGCTGGAGCGCTCTGCGGCCATTGATTCTTTCAACGCCGCTCCCGCTTGTCGCCCCATCGCTTCGGTCACCAGCCCCGCCATCAACTGGCAAGTGTGGATGTCCTGCTCGGCGTAGCCTTCAACTTTGTCGAAGTAAAGCTCCAGCGCTCCTACAATATTGCCGTCATAATGAATAGGCACCGCGATCAGAGAGCGAATTCCTTTTTGGCGGGCAGGTTCCGGATCGAATAGAAATTCCGTATCCACATCTTTGCAGCGGATGACCTGACCGGTGCGTATACTGGCCTGGCCGATGGCATTCTTGAGCGGCACTTCAGTTCCCACCGGCAACCCCGTCGAACCTGCTCCTGCTCGATAGCAAACAATTGCTCCTTCGACGATTCCTATGCCTGCTCCACTAGCATGCGTCATCTGCGCGATTCTCTCGGCAACCACGGCAGTGGCATTGGCCAGGTCGAGATGCTGCGCCTGAATGTGATGCTGCGCTTCCACAATCTCGGCCAGAGTCAGGGTGTAATCGACGCTCGGTCGGCGGGGCTCGTCGGTTTCCGGCTTTGCCTTTTTCTGCGGACTTCGCTGCAACGTTTCTGGTGCGCGTTCTTCCGCGCGAATCTTGTTGCTCTGCAATTCCACGCTTGCGGTCACCTGCCGCATTTTGCGGTTGTGCTCTTGCAACACGAAGGCAGCCTCCAGGATTTTCTGGAAAGTCTGCTTATCGAGGACAGGCTTGGTTTGCGGTTCGATCACGATGTTCTTCGACGCTCGTGGTCCGCCGGCGCGAAGCGGCAACCACCTAAGCACCCCATTCTAGTGCAATTCCTCAGCCAAGTAATCCCTTTCTGAAGCCGATGACCGAATCCTATGCATATCACGTCTCGGGCAGAAACCTGGCAGCCTAACCCGCTCAATCGGTTGCAAGGCTTCGTAGTACCCCGGACGGAGCTTTCTCCGTGTATCATGCCATTCCGTCGAGAATTACTCTAGTAAGCTGCAAGATTATGCACATTGGGTCCTACGATCTCCTCTGCTGCGGCATCACACAGGGCGAGATCGCGGGAGCCTCCGTTTCTTGAATCGCGCAATCCGGCAATTCCAGCACAAGCGATTTTTGCTTTCACCGCTTGTGCAAAACCGGACACTTTTTGCCAAGTGCGCCAAAACGAGCCTGACGCGCGGCCAGTGATTCATTTTGGAATCGGACGTTTCGGCGCTGTTCATGATCGCGCTTCTGCCAGCGAAAAGTACAAGTCGAGAGCCAGTGAATGTAACCTGCAGAACTATCAACCATAAGAGACCAAGAGGCTTACAACGACTGCGATAAGCCTTTATCTGGCTCCACAAGATCCACGATCGACCGCGTCAGCGGTCATGAACTCGGTTATTACGGGATCAGCAAATCCTAATCTTCCTCCTGATTTGGCACATAATTTAAGTTCAAAAATATTTGAAACGCTCGCCGGAAAGCTCTGGTTCTAACCCCTAAGTACCCTCACAGGAGTATCTTAGCGGCATTTTCCATCCCAGGGAGAAGGTTTGGCGAAGGATATGCTTGCCACTCCGTGTGGTTTGCAACTACAAAACAAAACTAAAAGATGAAGGAGAATCGCCGTGCTGGATCTGGAGAAGGTAAAGGTTACACCTCGCGATCAACAAGTCCTGGACTTGCTGGTTCAGGGCTGCAGCAACAAAGAGATCGCAGGCCAGTTGAGCATCAGCCCGCGCACCGTGAAGCAGCACCTGCGGACGCTGTTTCTGCGCGCGGGAATCCGCGATGGGCGCAAGCGCGTAAGGCTGGCCACCGCGGCCTTTGAGAAACTGGAGATCAAGTCATGACTCCCCGCGACCGCCTCACCTGCAAAGAGATCGAAGTCGCCACGCTGGTCTGGCAGGGGCTGACCAATCGCGAAATCGGCAAGCTGACGGGCACCACCGAGCAGGTGGTGAAAAATCACTTGCGCAGCGCTTTCGACAAGGTGGGTGTCTGGAGTCGGCTCGAATTGGCGATGTACGTGGCCAGCCACGGCGGCAACGGTTGGGCGCAGGAATCCAGCAGACCGCTCGCCTCAGCCTCGCCGGGCACTACGCTTCGCGAAAACAGAAGCGGAGCCAGTTCGCGTACACCTCCGTTGTAGGCGGGGCAATCTGCTGCAAAAGCTTTCGCTATGGGCTTGGAAATTGATTGCCACGCCAAGGTAAACCATTGATTGCTTACGCCAATGGGTACAGTGCAGTGGGCTTTCAATTGCACTGTGAGATTCGCCTTGATAGGCGGTTGCCCGAAAGTGCAGGCAAATTCGCCAAACTCCCAGGTGGGCGGTATGCACTACAAAGAGACGTTCTGGATGGCTTGCGACTCTACCGAGCAGTTGCGCGCTGAATATGGGCCGTTTCACACCCGTCCCGAGGCGGAGAGCGAAGCGCGCAAACTCGGATTCGGCTATCTCCTCCGATACGAGCACCTGCTCGACGAATACGAAGAAATTCAGGAGGTGCGCTGTGTTTTCATCGAACTTCCTGGACCGGCGCTCGCTGAAGCCACGCAAGCCACGCTGCATACCCGCTGTGCCACTTGTGGCGAATCCTGCAGTCACGATGCCACTTGGAAAGCCGAAGTCTGGGCGGATATTCACGAATTCGAGCACTCCCGCCATTTCGTTCGGCTTTTCGAGCACTCTCGCGGGCTGGGACTCAAAGAAGTTGCGGGCTGGCGCAGTTGATTTTTGGAAAGATGCAGCTAATTTCTTACGCAGCCGACAGTTCGCTGGCCGCCGCCCGATCCACCAACCAGATTAATCGGCCATTCGCGGGATGCACCAGCTTAGAGGGATATTTTTCTGCAGGTTGGTTGCCTTCTAAAACATCGTGCAGCGCCGCAGCCTTGTCTGTGCCGCTCACCAGAAATACAACCCGCCGGGATGCGTTGATCACGGGCAAAGTGAGAGTGAAGCGGTAGGTTTTTAGTTTCTCCACCCAATTGGCCACTACCAGGCGCGATTTCTCCTGTAAGGCCGCAGTTTCGGGAAACAAAGAAGCCGTATGGCCATCCGGTCCCATTCCCAGAAGGATCAGATCGAAGCGTGGGAATTCTCCAGGCTGTAAAGAGAAGAAGGTTCGCAGGCTTTTTTCGTACGCTTCCGCCACAGCGGAGGCATCGGGATTTTCGGCGGAAACACGGAAAATGTTGCCCGCTGGAATCGGTGCCTTGGAGAACAGAGACTCATTCGCCATTCGGAAGTTGCTGTCGGGACTGTCTGGGGGAACGTGGCGTTCATCGCCAAAGAAGAAGAACATTCGATCCCACGGCAAACTGGTGCTCGCATTGGCCGCGATCAGATTGTACAAGCCTTTGGGAGTCGAACCACCCGAGAGAGCAATCGTAAAACGCTGACGTTGCGCGATCGACTCCTCGGCTGAACGAACAACCTCCTCCGCCGCTGCCTGAAAAAGGTCTTGCGGGGTAGTCAGTTTGCGGAGTTCAAGATTCGAACTCACGGAACTCCCAATTTGCCGTTCCTGACCTTCGATGCGGCACAGCACGCGGCGCCTAGAAGGCCAGCCCTGTCGTTCATCACCACCTGCACCGGAATCCCTTCGAGCAGTGGCCGCAATCTGCCTTTACCCGTAAAGGCACGCATGAACGAAGGCCCAGTGAGCTGAGGAAGAATTTTTGGAGAGATGCCGCCGGCAAGAAAAACTCCCCCGGTCGCCATAGTTTTCAGAGCAAGATTGCCCGCCTCGGCGCCATAGACCGAGATCCAGAGGTCGAGTGCCCGTTCTGCGAGCCGATTGCTTCCATCGAGTGCGCTCCGAGAGATCGCGGCAGCGGCGTCTGCCCGCTCCATTAGTGCAGAAAAGCCGGCTGGTTCATCCTCACAATTCTTTTCATGAAGAAATTGGTACACATTCACCAAGCCCGGTCCCGAGAGGACGCGCTCGTAGCTGACGTGGCTGTAGCGATTTGCAAGAAAGCGCAGGAGTTCAATCTGTAGCTCCCCTTGTGGAGCAAAATCGGCGTGTCCGCCCTCGCAGGCAAACACCTGATGCTGGGCGCCATCCCAAAATAATCCGGCTTGGCCTAACCCAGTGCCGGGCGCAATCACCGCCTGGTTGCCGTTCGATGGCACCACCCGATTCAGAGTAATCAAGTCTTGAGCGTTCAGTGCTCGGATGCCCCACGCATTGGCTTCCAGATCGTTGATCAGCAGCGTGGCGGGTAATTGAATTTGTTTCGCGAGGCGGGATTGTTCGATCACCCACGGAAGATTGGAAACCTCGACGCGGCCGTTGTGCACTGGCCCTGCGATTCCGAAGCAAGCTGCCTCGGGACGGCTGGCGGCATCGTCGAGAAACCGGTTAACGATTTCACCGAACTCGCTGTAATCGCGGCTGTGAAATATCTTTTCCGAAACGAGCTGAAGATGCCCGTTCTGACGCTGAAAGTAAGCGAGCCGCGCGTTGGTTCCCCCAATATCGCCGGCCAGGATCATTGCTCGAAGTTCCTCCATCGCCGGCCGTCGCGCTCCAGCAATTCGTCGGCTTCCTTCGGTCCCCAGGTGCCGGCAGCATAGTTGGGAAAATTCCGGGGGGGCAATGCTTTCCACAAGTCGAGCACCGGATTTACCACGCTCCACCCAGCCTCGACCATATCAGCGCGCTGAAACAATGTCTGATCCCCGATCATGCAATCGTGCAACAGCCGCTCATATCCGGTGCTGGGCTGCTTCCCGAAGTATTGCTGATACTCGAAGTTCATGTCCACCGTGCCCAGGCGCATCACAGGTCCGGGCACCTTCGCCGCGAACTGCAGCGAGATTCCCTCTTCCGGCTGGATGTGCAGCACCAGTTGATTGGGCATCAGGTGCTCGACTGAGGTATCGCGGAACAGCACAAACGGCGCCCGCCGGAATTGAATCACGATGTGTGTATTGCGCGCCGGCATGCGCTTGCCGGTTCGCAAATAAAAGGGAACGTCGGCCCATCGCCAGTTATCGATCAATAACTTCATGGCGACGAATGTTTCGGTGCGCGAATCAGGAGCCACATCCGGTTCTGACCGATACGCCGGAACCCGCTCGCCACCCTCTATACCCTCGCCGTACTGGCCACGCACAGAGCGCGTCAGGACCTCCTCGTCGCTCGTCGGCTGGATGGCGTGCAAGATTTTGGCCTGCTCGTCCCTTACTGCATTCGCTTCGAAAGAAATCGGAGGCTCCATTGAAGTTAGGCTAATGAGCTGCATCAGGTGGTTTGGCACCATGTCGCGCAGCGAACCGGCGTGATCGAAATAGCTGCCCCGGCCTTCCACTCCCACCGTTTCGGCCACGGAGATTTGCACGTGATCGATGTAGCGGCGGTTCCAGATCGGCTCGAAGATTCCATTGGCGAAGCGGAATGCCAAGATATTCTGAACCGTTTCTTTGCCCAGGTAGTGGTCGATGCGGTAGATCTGGGTTTCATCGGCGACCTTGCGTAGCTGCAGGTTGAGAGTTTTGGCCGATTCCAGGTCGTGACCGAAAGGCTTTTCGATAATTACTCGCCGCCAGTGATCGTTATTTTGCTCCATCAATCCATTGGCAGCCAGCTTTTCCACGATCGGGCCGAAGAAGCTTGGCGCTGTCGCCATGTAATAGAAGAAGTTTTGATGCGTAGAGTGGTCGCGGTCGATGCGCTCCAGTCGATCCTTAACCTTTGCATAAAGGCCGTCGTCTTTGAAATCTCCCGCAAAATAATAGAATCGGCGCGCGAAGGTGCCCCAGGTCGCGGGATCAATGCAGTCTCCGCAATACTGCTTTACGTCTTCAGCAATCCGCTTGCGAAAATCTTCATCTGAGAGCTGAGTCCTGGCTACGCCGAGCACGGCGAACTCTTTCGAAAGCAGGTCAGCGCGAAACAGGTTGTAGAGCGCGGGGATCAACATGCGCGCGGTGAGATCGCCCGCCGCGCCGAAGATCACCATGACGCACGGGTCCCCTAATTTGCCGACCCGCGGCGTAGCCGCTGTGGGTTTTTCCGCTAATTGAGCCATCAATATGTCCCTAACCATCTTCCTGATCTGTCTCAGGAATCAGCTTCGAGCAGCCGTTATGCCGTTTTCTTTTTCGCGGCCCCACCCTCGATGTGCCCGCCGAATTTCTGGCGCATCGCCGAAAGAATTCTTTCCGCAAATGTATGTTGCTCGCGCGAACGGAAGCGAACGAATAATGCCGCGCTCAAAACGTCAACCGGCACCGCTTCATCGATTGCGGCTTGAATTGTCCAGCGCCCTTCGCCGGAGTCCTGCACATATCCCTCGTACTCAGAGAGCGTGGGATTTTCCGCCAAAGCCATGGCTGTCAAATCAAGCAGCCACGAACTGATGACGCTGCCACGCCGCCACACTTCAGCAATATCCGGCAAATTCAAATCGTAGCGAATCTCTTCCGGCAATTCCTTGCTGGTGGCGTTCTTGAAAATGTCGAAACCCTCTGCATAGGCCTGCATTAAACCGTATTCGATTCCGTTGTGCACCATCTTCACGAAGTGTCCCGATCCTGAGGGCCCGCAGTGAACGTATCCCTCTTCGGCGGTGCCTCCCATTTTTTCTCTGCCGGGAGTGCGTGGAATATCGCCTCGTCCCGGCGCAAGGGTCTTAAAAATCGGATCAAGCCGCTGCACGGGTTCTTTAGGCCCGCCAATCATCATGCAATAGCCGCGCTCAATGCCCCACACGCCTCCGCTGGTTCCCACATCGATGTAGTGGACGCCTTTGCTCTTCAATTGACCCGCGCGCCGTACGTCATCTTTGAAGTAAGAGTTGCCGCCGTCGATGATGGCATCGCCCGCCTGCAAATACTGCGCTAGTTTCTGCACAGTCTGTTCTGTCGCGGCGCCCGCCGGCACCATAATCCAGACCGCGCGCGGAGCTTTCAATTTTCCCACCAGATCTTCCAAAGAGGAGGAACCGGTCGCTCCTTCGCCAGAAAGCTGCTTCACCGACTCAGGACTCAAATCCGAAACCACGACCTGATGTCCGCTGCGCATCAGACGGCGCGACATGTTGGCGCCCATGCGGCCCAGACCTACCATTCCCAACTGCATGGCTTGCTCCTCGAGAATCCCAAAATATCTACCTCAAACGCCGCCCTAATTCATTGCAGCGCTTGCAGCATGGCTGTATTCAGCTTTTCCAAACCTGCCGTTACGTTGTTTGGCAGATGTACGCGGAGCGCGCGGCGCCCGCGTTCTGCCAAAACTTGGAAGTCGCCTCGTGCCTGTGCCGCTTTGACAACTCCGAACGTATATTTCTGTTCCGGAACCGGCAACTGCACAGCGTCATCGCATGTGACCTGAAGAAATACTCCCGAATTCGGTCCGCCCTTGTAGGCCTGCCCGGTCGAGTGCAGAAATCGCGGTCCAAAGCCCAGGCAAGTTGCGACGTGCTTTTTGTCGCGAACAGGATGACGCATGGATTGCAGAGCCCTCTCATGCTCAGCGTTCATCTGGATATAGGCGAGCAACGCGAAGTAATCGCCGGCATGGATCCGATTCAGATGAGCTCTCAAATATCCTGCCAACGATTTGTCGCTTCCAGCACCTTTTGCCAATTCCGCGGCATTTTTATCGTCGGTAAACAGCTTGATGCCGTCATCTTCGAGCACCGGCTTTTCCGCGGGCAACGAACCAGTCTTCTCGTACTCTGAGGTTAAGTTTCGGGTCACCACTTTGCTGGCTTCCACATCAGGCTGGTTGAAAGCGTTGATTCCGATGATGGAGCCGGCGACAGCGGTAGCAATTTCCCAGCGGAAAAATTCTGCTCCCAAATCGTAAATGTCAGCCATCGAGATTCGCACGACCGGATGTCCCGCTTTCTCAAGCGCAGAAATCTTTTGTTCCACGCATACATCGGTCGCATGTTCGGTGTGAACGTAAGCGAAGACGCGATCGTGGCCGTAAACCTCTGGCGCACCCAATTCCTCACGGTCAACCGGAATGATGCCCTTGCCGACCTTCCCGGTCGACTCCGCAAGCAGTTGCTCAAGCCACGCTCCGAGATCGGAAATATCGTGAGAAGTAATAAACGTTACCTTGTCGCGACCGGTAGTGGCTGCTGTGCCTAAGATGACTCCCAGCATCGCACCAGGGTTTTCCTCGACGGATGGATCCGGGCCGCATGCCCGTACCATTTCCTGCGTCCGATCAAGAAATTTCTTGACATCGATTCCAATCGCGGCAGCGGGAACGATGCCAAAATTTGAAAGCGCCGAATAGCGGCCGCCAATCGAAGGTCGGCCAAAGAAGATATGCCGAAAACGATCTGCCTCCGCGACTTTCTGCATGTGCGAGCCGGGGTCAGTAATCGCCATAAAATGGCTGCCGGCCTTATCCGCGCCCACCACCTGCGTCGTGCGGTCGAAAAAATATTGCTTGAAAATGTTGGGTTCGAGCGTGCTGCCGGACTTGCTCGACACGATAAAAAGAGTCCGCGCAATATCGATCTTGCCTTCGATCGCCTTGACCTGCGCCGGATCGGTGGAGTCGAGTACGTGAAGATCAGGGTACCCGGCGGTTTTGCCGAAGGTCATGCGCAGCACTTCCGGGCACAGGCTCGATCCGCCCATGCCGAGCAGAAGCATATCTTTAAAACCCGCGCTCCACACCTCTTTCGCCAGACCTATTAATTCCGCGGGATGAGCAATCTGATATTCGGTAATATCCAGCCAGCCGAGCCACTTGTCTTCGTCATCACCAGTCCAAAGGGTTGCGGCGCGCTGCCACAGGCGCTGCATCTTTCGGCCTGATTGCCAATCAGCAACATTCACTTTTACAGCCGCAGCCAGAGTTTGCGGCAACGAAGATTTCAAACGGCTCACGTGCTCTTTCCTTATTGTCGTTGTGGGCTCAACTGATGGCCCTTCTGTTGAGTGCTTTTTTCTACGGCTTGCAGGAGATTGTTGAAGGCGTCGGCGAAGAGTTGCACTCCTTCCCTCGTCAATCGGGTCGTAACCTCCTGAATCGAGATACCTGCCAGCGCGAGATCGTCCATCACCTTTTGCGCGCCCTGAACGTTTTCCGTAAGGCTTTTTCGCAGTTTCCCGTGATCACGAAATGCATCGATTGTCGCCGGAGGCATGGTGTTCACTGTGTCCGGGCCAATAAGTTCCTCGACGTACATGACGTCGCTGTACGCTGGATTTTTCGTGCTCGTGCTCGCCCACAATACGCGTTGTGTCTGCGCTCCTTTGCTGGCCAGAGCTTGCCATCGCGGTCCGCTGAAAATGCCTTGGTATCCCTGGTAGGCGAGCTTTCCGTTCGCGATTGCGACCTTCCCCTTCAGACTCTTGAGCAGAGCTTGCTGGGCGGGATCGCTGGGGTTTTTCAGCTTGTCATCGATCATGGAATCGACCAAAGTATCGATGCGGCTGATGAAGAAGCTGGCCACTCCTGCCATCTTTTTCAGATTACCCCCATGCTTGGCTAGATCTTCAAGCCCGGCGATGTAAGTTTCGGCAACCTCTTCGTACACTTCCTGCGCGAACAGCAAAGTCACGTTGATATTGATTCCATCGCCGATTAGTTGGCGGATTGCCGGAATCCCCTGCGCCGTCCCGGGAACCTTGATCATCACGTTCTCGCGATTGACTGCCTTCCACAGCCGACGCGCTTCCTCGATGGTCTTCTGGGTTTCGAGAGCAAGCAGCGGAGAAACTTCGAGGCTCACATAGCCGTCGCGGAACTTCGATTCCTCATACACCGCACGCAGGATATCGGCTGCATCTTGAATGTCGCGAAGCGCGATCTGCTCGTATCGTGCAGTCGTGCTCAGATCGTTGCGCGATGCGAGTGCGTGCAGCATGTCGTCGTACAGCGAACTTTCCGCGATTGCCTTCTCGAAAATCGATGGATTCGAAGTCATGCCTCGCAAGCCATCGTTTTCAATCATCTTTTTTAGCTTGCCGCTGGTGAACAGATCACGCCGGATGTAATCCAGCCACAGCGATTGACCGTAGCCGAGCAGAGCCTTGAGTGGATTAGTAGCTTTTGACGTTTCCAGTACTTCGGTTGAATGCATTGTAATCTCCCCAAAATAAATGACTGCCGGAGGTCGCTGTCGATCATGTGTCCCAGGATGCCGTCGCGCGATGGTTCGAGACTATTACCTTTCCGCAATCGCCTTGCGCGCTTCTGCGACTACCGCGTCGACCGTGAATCCAAAGAACTTCAGCAAATCCTTTAGCGGCGCTGACGCGCCGAAGCGGTGCATGCCAATCTTACGTCCTTTGATCCCAACATATCGTTCCCAGCCAAACGTCGATGCCATCTCCACGGAAACTCTCGCCGTTACCGATGCCGGCAGAACGCTCTCCTTGTAGGCCGAGTCCTGCTGCTCAAAAACTTCCCACGACGGCATGCTTACGACCCGCGCCTTGATGCCTTCAGCTTTGAGTTTTTCGTAGGCCTCAACGCACAGCGAAACCTCGCTTCCCGTCGCCATGAGAATCACGTCGGGTTTGCCGCCCGGGGTATCAGCAAGAATGTACGCGCCCTTTAAAGTTCCGGATGCCGCAGCGTACTTGGTCCGATCGAACGTGGGAACCGCTTGCCGCGTCAGCACCAGCGCCACCGGTCGATGCTGCAATTGCGCAATAATCCTCCACGCCTCGACAACTTCATTCGCATCTGCCGGACGAAGCACAATTAAATTCGGCATCGCTCGCAGCGAAGCCAATTGCTCAATCGGTTGATGCGTCGGACCGTCTTCCCCCAGCCCGATCGAGTCATGGGTATAAATGAAAATCGAAGGTGCTTCCATCAGCGCAGCCAAACGAATGCTGGGCCGCATATAGTCGCTGAAGTTGAAAAAGGTCGCGCCGAACGCTCGAATGTCTGAGACCACCAGGCCGTTTACGCTTGCGCCCATCACGTGCTCGCGCACGCCAAAATGCAGATTGCGCCCGGCGTAATGACCAGCTTCGAAATCTCCGGCACCCTCGAACTTCAATGTTGTTTTGTTGGAGGTTGCCAGATCTGCCGAGCCGCCGATCAGCCACGGAATCGCTTGCGCCACTACGTTCAGCACTTTGCCTGAACTTTCGCGAGTAGCCATGCCCTTGGCATCGGCAGGAAAACTCGGAAGATTTTTGTCCCAGCCCTTGGGTAATTCGCGGCGCTGCATAAGATCCAGCTGTTCGCGCAACTCTGGATATTTTTGCGAATAATCCGCAAACAGTTTGGCCCATTTCGCCCGTGCGTCGCGCCCGCGCTTTCCAATTCCATCTTGGAAATGCTCGCGTACGCCCTCTGGAACCAGGAACTTTGCATCCTCCGGCCAACCGTAGAATTTTTTCACGAGCCGAACTTCGTCCTCACCCAGCGGCTCACCATGCGCAGCGCTCGTGTCCTGCTTGTGCGGAGATCCATACCCGATATGGCTATCTACGATGATGAGAGTTGGCCGGTCTGTCGTATGCTTGAAAACTTCAAAAGCGCGAGCCAGCATTTCGAGATCGTTCGCATCGGCGACGCGCGTCACATTCCAGCCGTAGCCCATGAATCGCGTGGCCACATCTTCGCTGAACGACCATTCCGCGGGACCGTCGAGTGTGACGTTGTTGTGGTCATAGATCCAGCAAAGATTCGAGAGCTTGAGATGGCCGGCGAGCGACGCGGCCTCGCCGCCGATCCCTTCCATAAGATCGCCGTCGGAGCACATCGCGTAAATGTCGTAATTGAAGATTTCAAATCCCGGACGGTTGAAAGTCGCAGCCAGCCATTTGCTGCCAATGGCCATTCCCAGGCTGTTTCCGACTCCTTGGCCGAGAGGGCCAGTGGTTGTTTCGACGCCGGTCGTTATATGCGACTCAGGATGTCCCGGCGTGCGGCTTCCGAGCTGTCGGAAGCGCTTAATCTCTTCCATTGGAACAGCGAGCTCTTTCAACACTTCGCCGTTCTCTGCGACCTCGCGAACTCCCGCGAGATGCAACAACGCATACAACAACATGGAAGCGTGCCCGTTCGATAAAACGAAGCGGTCGCGGTTCAGCCACTTGGGATCTTCAGGATCGTACCGCAGGAATTCTTGCCACAGGCAATAGGCGACTGGCGCCAGGCCCATGGGCGCGCCCGGATGTCCGCTGTTGGCCTGCTGCACAGCGTCAATGGCCAGAGTACGAATGGTGTTGATAGAAAGCGTGTCCAGCTGCTTGCCGGTCACCACGGCCTGTTCACTGGCTACCATGCGATGCGTCCTCCCGCCAGACAACTCCGTCTACTGGTTGTTTGGGCGTCGTCTTTAATCAGTTAGAGTTCGTTGGACACAAAAGGGTTTCAGAAACAGACGGTTTTTCGACGACGCACTGAGTGTACCAAGTTCGTGGTATTCGTGTTGCCCGGTCGGAGGGAGGGGAAGTTTGAGGCAGAGCTCAAGCTCGCAAAAATAACGGAAGATTTTTCCTTGGATTCCGTGCCCCAGATGATGTAAGTTGGGTTTCTCCCCCGAAGAAGCTGTGGCGGCATTAAAAAAGAACTTCTCTCCGAGAACTCATGATCATCAATTTGGAATTGTGCTTTGTGGTTCAGCTGTGCCTGTCCTTTGGAGTGGCTGGATTATTTTGGCCAGAGAAGTTGATGCCCTTGTTTGAGGTTCTGCTCTTCCCCTGGGTAGCCAGTTACCGAGCGGTGCGACTCAACAGCCTGGCCGCCATTGGACTATCGATGCTGCTGCTTGTCAGGCTGCTGCTGTCGGTCCGCTAACGTCCATCCTTCACTGATTCATCATCGCGTCGATCAGTTGGTAGAGCTGGCTGGGTTCTTTCATTTCCACGTAGGGTCGATTCGGGTTCCGGCTGCTGACTACGTACACAGTGGGCGTGTGCTCGAGTTTGATGGCTTTGCCGATATCCCGGTCGGCATTCACTTCGGCCGCGTACTTCCCTTGCGGATCAACCACGAACGGGAAATCCACTTTATGTTCGCTGGCGAATCTTTCGGCGTAACCCCGCAGGTTCTGCGGATTGATTTCGAGCTGGTTGGAAAAGATGTAATCCCGAAACTCATTTCCCAGCGGCTTTGAGATTGAATCGAAGTAGCGGGCCATGACCGCGGCGTCGTACGACCAATTGTGCATGGGCAATGGAAAATCATGACGAATCAGCGGTATTTTGTAGGTTTTTGATGCTTGCTCCAGGATGGGCGAGACCCGCCGGCATTGCGGGCACTGAAGATCCTCAAAGACGACGATCGCCACCGCTGCGCCCTTGGGTGGGCGCAACGCGGGATTCACCGCCTCGTCGGCGGCGTGAGCATAACCCGCGAACAGCAATGCCATTAGCGATAAAAGAGGAAAGTTTCGCATAGGTAGAGATAACATTTTCCTTGGGAAATTTCTATTTCGGAAATTTCTATTATGTTAACTGAAGTGGCCGTGTTGTGTCAGTCTGTAGCGCTTATATCTGCCGTGAAACGACCTCGAATCTCGGGACGCAGCAGATATGCTACCAATGCTCCCGCAATCGCGCAGCCCACGATTCCGCCGACAAATTCCCCTCTTACAAAATTGACCAAATCTCCCAGAAACTGAGCGGCGAAGATCGCAATGGTCAATTTCCATGCCCAACGCCGTCGACGAAACCAGCCCACTCCAGCAAGAGCCATGATTATGCCAAAGAGAAGAAAAGCGGTCCCGCCCTGCTTGCTGATTTGGGCAAGCTGGCTCAGAGCGCGCGGATTTAACACCCACATTTACATCAAGCAGAGTCCCCGGCCAAACTAGACTGGCCCCAGCGAGAACGGCTACAGTCGCACCAAAGAACAGAAAAACACCGACAGCAAAAAGGCCTCGGTGAGGTCCTCTTAAGGAAGTGCTTCCTAAAGACGGTCGACGCTGCATGTGCCGACTATAACTTAGCCTCGGCTTACGAAGGTCTGCCTTTGTGAGACTCTGGGAGTGCATCCTGTATAAACCTTCGTGCGCAAGCCCTGAGCCATGAAGCGCTATAGTGGAAGCTGAAACCGCATACCATTCAAAGCGCGCAGAAAATTGTGAAACCGTCGAATCTGTTGCCACTTTATCGCCCTAGGCTCGCTTGTGCTCTCGGTCTATTGCTCGCGTTCGGCACTTCCGCATGCAACCGTAAAGGCCACCGCGTTCTCGAAGTGAATTATGTTTCTGCGCCGCAAGCCACTCTGCGCGACCAGGTGTCTACCATCTACAGTCGCGTCGGTACGGTCAAGAATGGCGACCGCGTGGACGTTCTCGACCACGAAAAGCGTTTCGCCCGCGTGCGCACCACCACGGGACTCGAGGGCTGGATCGAGGAGCGCTATTTGGTCAATCAAAGAACGTATGATCAAATTCAAAAGCTCGCGCAGGAAAATCTGGCGGATCCTGTGCAAGCTCCAGCCACTTTGCGCAACGATACGAACCTGCACGTTACACCCGGTCGCGAAACCGAGCACTTATATCAGCTTTCCTCCGGTGCGAAAATTTCCGTGCTGAAACGGGCCACGGCCGAGAAGCAGCCTGGAATGGCTCTTGCCCCAGCCAAACCGGGAGCAAAAGGTTCGGGTCCGGCGCTGGAGGACTGGTGGTTGGTGCGCGATGCGCAGAATCGGGTTGGGTGGGTTCTCGCCCGAATGGTGGATGAAGATGTGCCGCTCGACATCGCGCAATACGCCGAAGGCCAGCGCTTCGTCGCATTTTTCGTGCTGGACCAAGTGCACGATGAAGGAAACGAGGGCGCGGACAAAAATGTCCCGCAATACCTGTGCGCTCTCACCGAGCCTCATGACGGGGAGCCTTACGATTACGATCAGATCCGAGTATTCACCTGGAACGCAAAGAAGCATCGTTACGAGACTGCTTATCGCGAACATGGACTGAACGGAGTGCTTCCGGTGACCGTGACCAGCGATAATTTCGACAAGGAAGGCACGCTACCAGTTTTCATCTTGCGAGTGAAAGACGAAGCCGGCAACGTGAGTGAGCGCAAGTACAAGCTGAATACGCCGATTGTGCGCCGCGTTCTCGCGCCGGGTGAGGAGAAAGGGACATCAACCGGGAGGCGCCAGCGGCGGTAGTTTACTAATTCGGCATTTGCATTGATTTAAAATCTCTTCGAGCTCTCGGTCTTTATTTTCCTAACTCTTGACTAACTCTTAACTTTGGCAGAAGCCGCGCCGATGATTTGCCGGCTTTTTTTCTTCTGCACGAAAATTGTTACGTGCAGATGTTCAAGATTCCACCGCGAGTTCATCTTCACTGCAGGCTCTCCTGTGTAAGAGAGTTGTGCCTCTTTCGCCGCAGCGGCAATTCCAATCTTGTGCAGCCATCGCAAAGTAGCGACGTGCTTGAGCTCACGTCCCGCATTTTCTCCACGATTTACAGATGAATGTAAACCATCTTCTGTCACCGCCAACCAGACTTCGGCAATATCTCCGTCGCTGTCTGCTGCCAGCTTGCCAACTGAAACGTTGAACCGTGCGCTTTTCGCGTCCGCATTCGCCGGTGTGATGGAAACTTCAGTTTTTTCCGCTCGTGCTGCTTCTTCGATTTCAACTACAGCCTCTCTGGGTTCATTGCCGACGAACTGAAATTGTCCGTCGACTACCAATTCGGGAGTGTAGGGATCTTTTTTGATCAGGCTGACATAGTTCTGTTGCCGATCGGTCCATTCCGGCGAAGAGTAGGGATCGAACCAACCATCGTGGTTCCAATAATCCACGTGCTCTTCGAGACCGATGATCTGCGCTCCGCGCACGGGTTGGTCGGCCTCCAGCCTCTGCAGCAAAATGTCGGCCGGTGGACAGGAGGAGCAGCCTTCAGATGTAAAAAGCTCAACAATGACGGGCTTGCGGGACGAGTCGGCCGGAGGATTCTGCGCAGATGCACGCGCAGCGAACTCGGCATTACTAGTGACGAATAGTGCGAAGCTCAAAACCAAAAATGGGAAATTTGACATCGGCTTTTACGCAGCTAAACCGGATCGAAACTAGGGCTCTCCATCCGGACTCGAGGGCTTTTCCGCAGCGCAAGCCCAACTAGCAATAAAAATCCGCGATACTAGTGACCACCCAGCGCTGCTCGTCCTCTGTCAACTCTGGGAACATTGGTAACGCGAGCACTTCTTTGCTGGCCCGCTCAGCCTCTGGGAAATCGCCTTCGCGGTAACCAAGATAAACGAAACAAGGTTGCAAGTGCAGCGGGAGCGGATAGTAGATCTCCGTCCCAATCTTGCGGGCCGCAAGAAACTCGCGCAGCTCATCGCGCCGGTAGGCACGAACCACGTACTGATGAAAAACATGGTGCGCCTGCGGCAAGATGAAAGGCAACTGAACGGGCGCGGTGCTCTCGGGGCCGCCTGATGTTAGTCCGGCTGCCGAGAAAAGTCGATCATAGACCGCGGCGCGGTCGCGGCGAGCATGATTCCAATCCTCTAGATATTTCAGCTTCACGCGCAGCACGGCGGCCTGCATCGCATCAAGACGGCTGTTCCAGCCAAACTCCTCGTGCACGTATCTTCGCGGGCTTCCGTGATTGCGCAGGCGGCGCATATGGGCAGCGATTTTAGGGCTAGCGGTTGTTACTAGGCCGGCATCGCCATACGCGCTCAGATTCTTGGTTGGATAGAAACTGAACGCGGCGGCGATGCCCATTGATCCCGCTCGAAGCACATTGTTTGAATTTGTTTTCCAGCCTGCTCCGATCGCTTGGGCCGCGTCCTCGATCATCTGCAGGTGAAATTCGTCGGCGAGCTGCCGAAGGGAATCCATATTGGCACATTGACCGTACAGATGCACGGGCAGCAGAGCACGAACTCTACCACTCGGCGCAGAACGCAGAAAATCTGCCACCTTTGTCGCATCGAGATTAAAGGTGCGCGGATCGATATCGATAAATACGGGACGAGCCCCAGCGCGCACAATGGCGCTGGCTGATGCGAAAAAACTGAAAGGCGTGGTGAGAACCTGATCGCCAGCCTGCACTCCGACCGCAGCCAGAGAGAGCCACAATGCGTCAGTGCCCGAGGCACAGCCCACGGCTTCGCGAGCGCCGCAATAAGCCGCTATTTCGCGCTCCAGTGATTCAACTTCTTTTCCCAGGATGTACTGCTGCGAAGCGCACACCCGTCCAACCGCATCGAGCACCTCAGTCGCAATGGAATCATATTGCCGACTAAGGTCGAGCAGCGGGACACAGCGCGGCTCTTCCCGCTCCATGGGGTAGTTCGTGACTGATGCAACCCGACCGTGGTGGGCCTTGGTCATCGAAATGCGATTGTAGCAGCAGCTACATTAAGCGGCGATTCTGTGTTTGCCGGGCAGAGCAGATCGGCAGGCTGCGCCGCGGTTTCGCGAGGGGCCGACATAGAGGGGCCGACATAAGCGAAGTTTTGGGGTCCCTACTCTGCAAGCTGAAACTGATAGCGGGACGCGCTTCAAACATTTTCGGGAGGCCGTGGGCCTCCCGAATTTTTTGTGGCAGATATGAACGAAGAGCTACTTTCTGATCCCTACTTTACTTTCCGAACATCGGGTAATGGCTGGCTGCTCCCATGAAGAAGAGCAAGGGAATTGACAGAAACGCGTTTGCACGAGACACCAGGAATGCCTGCCGCGCCATACCTTTGGCTTTCTCCGGCATCGGAGTGCCCTTTTCCGCGTTCTCGCGCGTCCACTGAATCAGACGTTTCTGGATGCGCCAGATTACTCCCCAGACATTGAGCAGCATAACCCAGCCGATGCCGCCGCCGATTCCGATTGCAAGCAGGCGATTGCTCTCCCAACCGTGATTGTTCCAGCTCAGAAAAAGCCAGGCCGCGAAAAAAACTACTACCGCATACACGCTGCCGATGAATCCGCCCTTATCGAAAATCCCTTTGCCCGGGACGATGCACGCATAGAGCACCCCCCAGACGATCGTCCAGATCAGAAAAAAACTGCCCATGGCTGTCCCCGACGATGCTCCGGCAATGCCTTGAGCTTGCCCATTGCGCACGTCGGCCGCAACGATGCTTCCCCAATAAATCAGCCCAGCCAGCACCGTGAGCGCTGCCGAGATGCGAAACCACCACAACGCTCGCGACATGAGCGAAGGCATAACTTTGCCCCGGGTGCCTGGATCCAGTTCTTTCATCAACGGAACATTGACGAGATTAAAAAAATACAGCAGGCCGATCCAGGTGATGCCGGCAAGAAAATGGATCCAGCGCAGGAGTATCAGGAAGTTCGTATCGAAGTCGGTGGGAAAGTGAATTTCTGGTCCAAGCAGAACGTTTAGCGACGAGGATATAACTGTGGCGCTCACCACGATACCTCCGGAGAAGAATGAAAATCGTCTACGCGGGGATTGTACACAACGGCCGAACCTGAATTTGTTAAGAGGGATTTGCGAGCAACGCCGAAAAGCTCATTTTCCCCAATTTCCGGGTTGAAAAGCGGCCCGGGCCGACGTATCGTACTCGCAGCTACCTGCCTGTACAGTTTGTGAAGTGAAGCTGTAGAGAGGCAGGCTGTCCCCTCGTGTTCCTGATGCGGAAAGCCGCAAGGACATGCTGTAGGTCTGGAATTGGGTTGGCCAGTCAAAAGAATCAAAGGAGATCGGCTATGGAAAGCGGCAAGCCGGCGCAGAACATTCAGGATTCGTTTTTGAACACCGCCCGCAAAGAAAGATTGAACATCACCATTTATTTGTTGAGTGGAGTGAAGCTCACCGGCCGCATTCGTTCGTTCGACAAATATTCGGTTGTGCTCGAGGCGAACGGACAGGAGCAATTGATCTTCAAGCATGCCATCTCGACCGTGGTCATGGGTCGGGGCGTATCGCACGGAACACACCTGGCACATTCCGAGGCAAAGGCGGTGAATGGCGCGGGAGCTGCGGGGCCGGCCGTGGTGTCGGCGGCCAGCGCTTCGGGCACAGAAGGGTAAGGCAGTTTTCGTTTGCGCAGTTCTCATCCCAAGAAGACCCGCAATCGCTCCGCCCAGGCAAGAGCTGTGCTTAGTGCCGACGGTTTTCACCTGGAAAACGATCAGGAGCACGCTTTTCTGGTTGGCATTGATGTGCGCACGCGTGGACGCGGCGCAGGCCGAAGGGTTACGGCGCAGGCTCAGGCTGCGCGGGACGCGGCTTCCGCAACAGTCGGCGATGATTTGTCGGTCGGAGAGCAGAGTTCAGCGCCGACCTCCAGTAAGACAACTGCGAACAAGCCGCTGATTCCTGAATTTGATGCTTACGAATCCCTGGCTGAGTTGCGCATCCTGGCCGGCAGCGCGGGAGCGAAAATTGTTGGCGAGATCCTGCAGCGCCGTGATCGTTTCGATCCCGCCACTTTAATCGGCGCGGGAAAATTGGAGGAGATTGCCGCCGCAGCCGCATCGGTCAACGCCGACCTTCTCCTTTTCGATCACGATCTCAGTCCATCGCAACAGCGCAACATTGAAAGAATCGTCAAGCGGCGGGTAATTGATCGCACGCAATTGATCCTGGACATTTTTGCGAGGCACGCGCGCACGCGCGAAGGACAGTTGCAGGTCGAGCTTGCGCAGCTTCGATACATGCTGCCTCGGCTTGCGGGACGGGGCATTGAGATGTCGCAACTCGGAGGCGGAATCGGCACGCGCGGTCCTGGCGAAACTCAGCTGGAGACCGATCGCCGCAAGATTTATCGCCGTATCCGGCATGTCGAACAGCAGTTGGAAAATGTGCGCCGGATTCGTGCACAGCAGCGGCAACGGCGCGAGTCTGCTCCGGTTGCCACGGTAGCGCTCGTGGGCTATACAAACGCAGGCAAATCGACACTGTTCAATGCGTTGACAAAGGCCGGAGTTTTGTCGTCGCCAAAAATGTTTGCAACTTTGGATCCGACAATTCGTTCGGTCACATTGACATCGAAACGAAAAGTCTTACTCTCCGATACCGTGGGGTTCATTCGCAATCTTCCCCACACACTGGTGTCCGCGTTTCGCGCCACGCTCGAGGAAGTTCAACGGGCATCGCTGATTCTGCACGTTTCCGATGCCAGCAGCAGGCTTTCCGCCGAACAAGACGCGCAGGTCGAGATCGTTCTAAAAGAACTGGATGCAGAGAAAAAGCCACGCCTGCGCGTGATGAACAAAGTCGATCTGCTCGATGAAGAAGTGGCGCAAGGGCTCATCCAAGGGCAAGTAAACGTGGAGCGGAGAACAGATCAGCTGCGGAACGGTGCGGACGCAATTTACGTTTCTGCCGTGGAAGGCACCGGGCTGGACCGGTTGCTTGATCGTATTGACGCGGTCATCGGGGAGGATCCTATCAGCCGTGTGCGTCTACGGGTGCCTCAGAAAGAAGGGAAGGCGCTGGCGCTGCTGGAAGCCAAAGCCCGGATATATTCGCGCACATACCAGGACGGATCGGTAGAACTAGAAGCGGATGCCCCGGAATCGGTGGTCCGTCGAGTCACAGAATTCGTTGTCTGAAGCACGGAACTTGCGTCCACTTACACAATTTAAATGGGCCGGCAACCAAGAAGCGGTGACATTCCTTGGCTATCGGCCCATTCGATCCTGAATTGGATCGGAGGTGATACTTATATGGTAATCCCCGCAACGCGGAAGTCAAGCATTAGTTGCATGTTTCTGCGATTGTTGCAACTCGGCGCCCGCGATGGTTCTGCGGAACATTTAAACGTCGGACCGATTTTTTCATACCCGGCGCATCCGCGAACACTTGGAAAATCAACCGTTTGCGTTGACATAAAGTGCTCCCCACGTTAGACTTTACAGTCCTTACAGCCCTCATTTGCCCTGTAGCCGCGCTCAATGGATGAGACATTACGACAATTAGGCGGATTACTGCTCGGTGCCGTCCCGACGGTAGTTCTGCTGGCGTTGCTCTACGCCCTTTATTCGACCATCGTGCACAAACCTCTAAGCCGCGTCCTTGCTGAGCGGCGCCAAAAGACGGAGGGAGCAATTGAAAAGTCTCGGGCCGATATTGCAGCGGCCGAGGCGCGTACTTCCGAATATGAAGATCGTTTGCGCGAGGCCCGCGGTAGGGTTTTTAGAGCCCAGGAAGCTCGGCGCAAAGCGGCGCTCGATGCTCGCCAGGCGGCCTTGAATCAGGCTCGGGAAAAGGCGCACGCGGAGGTGCAGTCCGCGAAACGCGGCATCCAAGCGGATTCCGAGTCAGCGCAAAGCGCTCTGCAGGCCGACGCGCAGGCGCTGGCAAAGGAAATCGTGCGCCGAGTGCTGGAACCGGTGAGCGCTGTAGAGTGATTGCACTGGGTGCTGTCTCAGAAAAATGTTGCTTCTACTCGATAGTTACTGAGAAATTGCAATTGGCGAAAATTAAGATGAAATTGGGAAAAACTATTCTGGGCGCCGGCTCAATGCTGTTGCTTGCTGCATGCTTCAGCGCTTTGTCACTGCGGGCGCAGCAGTCGCCCACCCCTCCGGCTCCGGCTGTGAAACCGGAAAAGACTGTTCAAAGACCGCGTGGTCCGGGCCAGGAACTCGCCTATCAAACCCGTGAAGCCGCGGGAGAAGAAGCCGATGAGACCGCGCAATTTAAGCAATCCGCGTCGGTGGCATTTGTTGCGCGGG
Organism: uncultured Acidobacteriaceae bacterium; assembly: GCA_963766625.1. Classification (GTDB taxonomy): domain Bacteria; phylum Acidobacteriota; class Terriglobia; order Terriglobales; family Acidobacteriaceae; genus Sulfotelmatobacter. The sequence continues at coordinate 211,131 of CAVYBF010000005.1, forward strand.
TCACAGGACTGAGTTTAGGCAATGCATATTTCTTCTGTGTGTTTTTCAATTTTTTCGTTGTCGCAGTCCTGATCATCTGGCTGGCACGCAAGTTTTTGCCGGGCATGTTCAGCGCCCGTACGGCAGCGATTCAGAAAGCAATGCGGGAGGCTCAAAAAGCTAGTGAGGAAGCACGACGCAGACTTGCGGAAATCGAAAATCGCTTAATGAAGCTGGACGGCGAAATCGGAATGATGCGCGACGCCGCAGAAAAAGAGACGGCCGCAGAAGATGCGCGAATTCAGGCCGCCGCGCAAGAAGATATACGAAAAATTGTAGAAGGGGCGCAGCAGGAGATCGTGTTGACAGCTAAGGCGGCACGGCGCCAACTTACCGCATATGCTGCCGATCTGGCGGTTGGACTCGCGAAGAAGCAGATTCACATCGACGCTGCGACCGATCAGGTGTTATTGCGGAATTTCGCCGGCGAACTGGGCAGCTCGCAGAGTTCAACCCAAGGCACCGGAAAGGACGGGCATTAGAATATGGCCTCCGTGGCCGGTAGTTATTCGCGGGCATTCGCGGACGTCGTCATGCATGATCGCCTCGATGCCGACCGCTCCGTCGCGGAGTTGCGCGCCATCGCCAGCCTGCTGAACGAGAGTATCGCATTACGCCGGGTCTGGGAGAATCCTGCCGTTCCGGAAGAGCAGAAGCACAAACTATTGGATGTTATCGCCCAACGGGATGGCGTTTCGAAGCAAGTAAGAAATCTGATCGCCATTTTAATCGATCATCGGCGCCTGCATTTTCTGGAGCGCATCATTGAACAATTGGAAAAGGAACTCGACGCCCGGCGCGGGTTTGCGGAAGCGCAGGTTTTCAGCGCACGATCGCTGAGCGACGCGGAGAAGCGGCAGTTCGAGGTACAGGTGGGAAAGCTGACGGGCAAGAAAGTTCGCGCCCGCTACGGACAAGATACATCTTTGCTGGGTGGCGCGGTGGTCCGTATCGGCAGCACCATTTATGACGGTTCCGTGAAAGGTCAGCTGGAAAGAATTCGGCAAGAGATAAGCGGCAACTAGCAATTAGCAATTAGCGACTTGCCTCTGACGCTGTGGCCGACACGTTAAATGCTAATTGCTACTTGCCGAATTGCGCAGCAGATTGAAGCTGAAGGCTGATAGCTGAAAGCTCAGAGCTACTTATGGCACAAATCAAAGCAGACGAAATCACAAAACTGATTCGCGAGCAGATCGAGAACTACGAATCGAAGATCTCCGTGGACGAAACCGGCACAGTCATCACCCTGGGTGACGGGATTGCTCGCGTTTATGGACTAGACAAAGTCATGGCCGGCGAGCTTCTCTCTTTCCCGCATGGCGTTGCCGGTATCGCCATGAACCTGGAAGAAGATCAGGTGGGCGTCGTATTGCTCGGCGAGTACACCGAAATTAAAGAAGGGGATGAGGTCAAGCGCACCGGTCGCATCATGAGCGTGCCGGTCGGGGATGCCATGATTGGTCGAGTTGTCGATTCGCTCGGCCGTCCCATCGACGATAAGGGTCCGATTTCGACCGACGAGTACATTGCTCTGGAGCGCCTCGCGCCTGGCGTCATTGACCGTCAGCCAGTTCGCGAGCCGATGGCCACCGGACTGAAAGCCATCGACAGCATGATTCCCATTGGCCGCGGTCAGCGCGAACTCATCATCGGCGACCGTCAGACTGGAAAGACCGCTGTTGCACTGGATACGATCATTAACAACAAAGGCAACGACCTGATTTGCATCTACAATGCGATCGGTCAAAAGCGTTCCTCGATTGCGCAGGTCGTGAAGATTTTGGAAGATTACGGCGCGATGGAGTACACCATCGTGGTTGCGGCGTCCGCGTCGGAACCCGCGCCCATGCAGTACATCTCGCCGTATGCTGCATGCGCGATCGGCGAGTATTTCCGCGACAGCAAGCGGCATGCGCTCGTGATCTACGATGATCTGTCGAAGCATGCCGCGTCCTACCGTGAAATCTCGCTGCTGCTCAGGCGTCCGCCGGGTCGCGAGGCATATCCGGGAGACGTTTTCTATCTTCACTCGCGGTTGCTGGAGCGTTCGGCTAAGTTGAGTGACAAAAACGGCGGCGGTTCGCTCACCGCCTTGCCCATCATCGAGACACAAGCGGGCGACGTTTCGGCATACATTCCGACCAACGTGATTTCGATCACCGACGGGCAGATTTATCTTGAGACTGACTTGTTCAACCAGGGCGTGCGTCCGGCAGTCAACGTGGGATTATCCGTAAGCCGCGTCGGCGGCAGCGCACAAATTAAGGCCATGCGGCAGGTAGCCGGCTCCTTGAAGCTCGAACTCGCCCAATACCGCGAGCTGGCGGCCTTCGCGCAGTTTGGCAGCGATCTTGATAAAGCCACTCAGGCGCAGTTGAATCGCGGCCAAAGACTGGTTGAAATTTTGAAGCAGGGACAGTTCTCGCCACTGCCGTTTTCTAAGCAAATCCTGATTATCTTCGCCGGTACCGGCGGCTTTCTGGATGATTTGCCGGTAAACGAAGTGCGCGACTTCGAGAAAGAACTGTACAAGTTTGTAGACGCCACCAATGCTCAGCTGCTGCGTACGATCATGGAAAAGAAGGTTCTCGATGATGGCCTGAAGTCGCAGATGAGCGAGGTCATCAAACAGGCAAAACAGGAGTTTCTTGCGAGCAAAGAAGCGGTAGCAAAATAGCTCGTGGAGACGTAGCTTGCTACGCCTACTGCGCGCAGCTTATCTGTGAGTGCGAGACGTAAGTCTACAAGATGGCCAACATTCTCGATATCCGTCGCCGCATCCGCAGCGTGATCAACACGCGGCAGATCACCAAAGCGATGAAGGTGGTGTCCGCAGCCAAACTGCGTCGCGCACAGGATCGCACTCTGGCGGCGCGGCCTTATGCGCAGATGCTGACGAATGTGCTGAAGTCGTTGGTGGCGAGAGCGGAGATTTACGATCCGGAAACTGGCGAGCCCAAACATCCCCTGTTGGCCCAGCGGCCTGAGAAAACCGTGCTGCTGGTTGTGATCACTGGCGACAAAGGGCTGGCAGGCGCATTCAGTGCCAACGTGATTAAGGCTGCCACCCGATTCATCGAGTCCAAAGCGGGGAAGAATATCGATATCGAAGCGATTGGGCGAAAGGGGCGTGATTTCCTGCGCCGCCGTTATCCCTCGGCACCAGTCCAAACTCGCAGCTTGACCGAGCTCGAGGAGTCAGGCGAGGCCGAACCGGAAAGGCAGCAGCGAGTCGGCGAAATACAAATCACCGGCGAGCATATAGGAGTTCTAGGAAAATTGGGATTTCAGCAAGCCCGCGATTTGGCCAACAGTGTGATCAAGCGCTACGAAAGGGAAGAGATCGATTCGGTGTATGTGGTGTTCAACGAATTCAAATCTGTAATTGCACAGCGCCTGGTCGTTGAACAAATTCTTCCCATCGAAGAGATCGGAGAGCAGACCGTTCGCCTGGTCGAGGAATTGCCGGAAGAAGAACAAAAACGAGCCAGAGAAGCTGCCATCAGCGCGGGAGTTGGCATGCATGAACGTCGCGGCGAGGTGTCCGAACAGTTCGGTACCGCACAGGTCGACTACATTTATGAGCAGCCGCCCAGCGAGTTGTTTCGCGCACTTCTGCCGAAGTATGTTGCGATCCAGATTTTCCGTGCGCTGCTGGAGTCGATTGCGGCAGAACATGCGGCTCGCATGACCGCCATGGACTCGGCGACCAACAATGCCACTGACATGATCGACTCTCTGACGCTGGCCATGAACCGGGCGCGTCAGGCGAAGATCACAAAAGAGATTATTGAGATCGTGAGTGGCGCAGCCGCAATGTAGCTGTAGAGACGTTGCTTGCAACGTCTTTGGCTCGAGAAAAAAGATCTAACGAGTTACGTCTCTACGAGAACACTTTATGCCAGAAAATATCGGACACGTCATTCAAATCGCGGGACCGGCAGTAGATGTGCAGTTCGAGGAAGGCCACCTGCCGCCGATCTATGAAGCGCTGCGTGTGGTCAGCGACGGCTTCACCGTACCTAACCCTGTCAACGTGATTCTCGAGGTGCAGCAACATCTCGGCGAAGGCCGCGTGCGCTGCATCGCCATGGAAGCCACTGAGGGTATGGTGCGCGGCATGAACGCTATCGACCAGGACGGACCGATTACCGTCCCGGTCGGCCGCGGCACGCTGGGGCGCGTCATGAATGTGATCGGTCAACCTGTCGATCAGCTCGGCCCTATCGAATATAAAGAAAGAATGCCCATTCATCGTCCGGCTCCCGCCTTCGATGAACAGTCAACTACCGCGGAAATGTTCGAGACCGGTGTCAAAGTCATCGATCTGATTCAGCCATTTCTGGAAGGCGGCAAGATCGGATTATTCGGCGGCGCGGGCGTCGGCAAGACGGTCGTCATCATGGAACTTATCAACAACGTCGCCAAGCAGCACGGCGGATACTCCGTGTTTGCCGGCGTGGGCGAGCGCACTCGCGAAGGCAACGATCTTTGGCTGGAGATGACAGAATCGGGCGTAATCAAGCCCGGCGATCCAGCGCATTCGAAAGCGGCTCTCATTTATGGCCAAATGACCGAACCGCCGGGTGCGCGCTTGCGCGTGGCACTCACGGGACTTACGGTCGCGGAATACTTCCGCGACGCCGAAGGCGCAGACACGCTGCTCTTCATCGACAATATTTTCCGCTTCACACAGGCAGGCGCGGAAGTTTCGGCGTTACTCGGCCGCATGCCCAGCGCGGTCGGTTATCAACCCAATCTCGCCACGGAGATGGGTGAACTGCAGGAACGCATCACATCTACGAAAAAAGGTTCGGTCACGTCAGTTCAGGCGATTTACGTTCCCGCCGATGATTTGACTGACCCTGCGCCTGCCACAACTTTTGCTCACCTTGACGCGACTACGGTGCTTTCCCGCGCGCTGACTGAGATTGGAATTTATCCGGCCGTCGATCCGCTTGCCTCGACCTCGCGCATTCTCGATCCGCGCATTGTTGGCCAGGAACATTACGATGTCGCGCAGTCGGTAAAGAAAACGCTGCAGACCTACAAAGACCTGCAAGACATCATTGCTATCCTCGGTATCGACGAATTGAGCGAAGATCAAAAACTTACAGTTGCGCGAGCGCGAAAGATTCAACGCTTCTTATCGCAGCCGTTCCATGTGGCCGAGCAATTCACTGGCGCTCAGGGACGCTACGTAAAGATTGCCGATACGGTGAAGGGCTTTAAAGCGATTGTGGAAGGGAAGTACGACGACATCCCCGAGCAAGCTTTTTACATGAAGGGGCCAATCGAGGAAGTCCTCGAAGCGGCCGAGAAGATGAAAGCCGCAGCATAGGGAATCGGTGGCTAGTTCTTAGTGATCAGTTAACCGGCTGATCTATTAAATGCTAATCACTAATCCTAATCACTGACCACTGAAATGGCAGACACCTTTCAACTCGAAATCGTCACGCCGGAAAAGAAAGTACTCGACACGCAGGCTGAGGAGGTTCAGATTCCCGGCAAGAACGGGTATCTTGGCATTCTTCCCGGTCACGCGCCCCTGATTACAGAACTGGCGGTGGGCGAGATCAAATTTCACGCAGGCGGGGAAGAGCAGCGACTGGCTGTGGCTTGGGGATTTGCGGAAGTCCTGCCGGATAAAGTAACGGTCCTTGCCGAAAGCGCCGAGCGCCCATCCGAGATCGATGTCGAGCGCGCCCGCAAAGCCAAAGAGCGCGCCGAGCAGCGACTCACCAGCGGCGACATGAACGTCGATGTGGAGCGGGCCCTGAACGCGATTCACAAAGCCGAAACGAGGCTCGGAGTGGCAGAAGAGGGGTAGTGCCTAATTGCCAGCGCGCCAGCAGCGAAATAATGCGGCACCATCGAAGAGTTCGACCTACGGCACATTCACCCTCTCCCGCATCTCCGACGGCACATACTTCACTGCCGCCGTGCGCTCCAGCTTGTCCCATGCAAACCTGCGGCCTTCGAGAGCGCGCTTCAGCGTCTTGAACAACACTACCGAAAATAACTGGCGATAAGCGAAACGCTGCAGCCAGACCTGGCTGAGCAGCCAGATATCTTCTTTGTCATCCGGACGGCGGCGCTCGAGAGCAAAGGCGAGGGCCGATGCCAGGAAGTCGATCACCAGGAAGGCGAAGAAGAATGCCAGCAACTTGTGAAAGCTGGCTGGGTCGGTGGAATCAGGATGAAAGTGTTTCTGCAGGAAATACCAGATCGCGCCGAAAGCAAACATTATGTCGATCAGCGGCGAGACCAGCGGCAACAGAATCTGAAAGATCACAATATTCGGCAGGGCTACAAATCCCAAAGCGCCTTTGCGTGCGAATACTCCGCTGTGCTTGTAAACGGATTGCAGTATGCCAAACGACCAGCGAAAACGCTGGCGCATCAGGCCGTTCGCGTTGGTCGGCGCTTCGGTGTAGGCCAACGCCATGTCTTCGTATTCAACTCGATAGCCGCGGCGTAGCAGAGCCATCGTGAGATCGGCATCTTCGGCGACCGTGTCAAGCTGATAGCCGCCGACTTCACGAACGGCCGAAACCCGCCATGCTCCGATCGCTCCGGGCACAACGCTGACTGCTCCAAGAACATCCAACGCGCGCCGCTCAAAGTTCTGGCTGGTGATGTATTCGAGAGCCTGCCAACGCGTCCACAGATTGACTCGATTTCCAACCTTGGCGTTGCCGGCAATCGCCCCAACTTTGGGATTGATGAAATGCGGCACCAGAAGCGCGATGGCGTCACTGGCAATGATTGTGTCCGCATCGATGCCTACAAAAAGCTCGGCGTCCTCGATATGCTCGATGCCGTAGTTCAGTGCCGCGGCCTTGCCCCCGTTCCGCTTGGTCAAAATAAGAACCCTTCCAGCCGCTTCTTCCGCGGCAAACGCGGTACGCGCAACCTTCAAAGTGCGATCACGTGACCCATCATCGATCACAATAACCCGCAAATTGCGGTAACTCGAATTCAGCGCGGCGCGCACCGTACGCTCGATTACTTTCTCTTCGTTGAATGCGGGAATCAGAACCGCAACTTTCGGCTGGTACGACGCGACCTCCGCGGGCTTGCCAAAAATCTTCTCCTGCAATCGGTCATAGATGGCGGCGGCGCCAATAAACAGGAGGCGCCCCGTCATCAGCAGATCGCCCACGAAAAAGATCCAAGTGATGCCCATTACGATGGCATCGAAGAGCCAGAAGCCCAGTCGGTCGAAACGGGCAGCCCATCGCTGTCCGGTGGGCAACGGAGCCATCACGTCGGCCCGCGTTTCTCCAATCAAATCGTAAACCGGTACGACTTGCAGTCCTCGATCGCGAATGCCGTCGATAATCATGGGCAGCGCGCGCACCGTTTCGGCTCGATTCCCGCCTCCGTCGTGCAACAGCACAATGTTGCCGCATCGCAGGTCATTTAAATTGCAAGGCGGCAGATGCGCCAACACGTAAGACGAGATTTCTTCGGCAGTGTGCCGCCGCGGCTTGTCGCTCCAGTCGTTGGGATCGATCCGGTTGCCGACGGTGATGTAGCCCAGATCCTGCGCAAACTCGAGGGGGCGCACCTGGTCGGCCGTGTCTGGCTCTTCGTCAATTGCATACGGCGGCCGCATGAGTGTGGCACGAATTCCCATGAGACTCGCGAAAAGCCGCTCCGTAAGGTTCAGTTCCACCTTCATGTAGGTGGAAGAAATGCTGCTCACATCGGGATGAGTGAACGTATGGTTACCGATCGTGTGGCCTTCATCGTAAATACGTTTGGCTAGGCCGGAGAATTTATCCGTCTGAATGCCGATTAAGAAAAATGTTGCCTGAGCGTGCTCCCGCTTGAGCACGTCGAGAATTTTGGGTGTCCATTGGGGATCGGGCCCATCGTCGAAGGTGATGGCAACCTTGTGAGGGCTGTATCCGTATCGTCCGACGCGATAAGGCTCAGGCAGCGAATCAAAGTTTTCGTCGGTAATCAGCTTGCTTGTGGGATCGATGGTCAGGTCGCGAGTGCCGTGGGCGGGGCGGTCTTCGATCCGAAGGATTTCGCCCTCGCCCTCCATGTCGACATCCTGGCCAGGCGGCACGTCACGCAGCTTATCGGCAGCGCTTGGATCGCCAGGAACGTCCCAGATGCGCCACAGGGTGCTGTCTTCGCCACCTAGCCGCCACAAAGCAAACGTCTGAATGCCGAGCGTTTGTGCGGCACGCATGTGATTCAAGGCTGTCACTGCGTCGAGAAACCAGACATCGTGGGCATGGCTCTGCTCGTCCAAATAACTGAAGTGGGGATTCAGCGCATCATCGTCGAAAGTTACATCTACTTCGGAATCACGAGCCGCCAGCCACGCTTCCTGCACTGAGACGCTGTGATCCTTGACATCGGGCGGCAATTTGCCCTTCTTCGGTTTCAGAGCCCAGTCGTAGCCGTAATTCGCAATCGCGCAAATGATCTTTTCCCGTGGGATGACCTTCACTGCAAACTTGAGGTTATCGACGAACCAATCCTGCCCCGCGACTGGTCCTGACTTGCCTCCGGGATAGTGTTCGTCGTAGTTCATCGCCACAACACCGTCCGCTGGCGCGGAAATAGCCGCGTAGTCGAACTCTTCGTTATGCGCGGGCACGCTTACGTAGAGCTTCATGCCACGAGCATGTAAATCAGCCGAGAGTTCGTTCAGCAGAGCGATATATCCGGGCTGCCCATCTTTTGGGAACGCCTCAAAATCCACCATTAATCCACGGAAGTGGTCGGACGAAAGAAACATCCCGACCTGCCGGCGGAACCGCGCGCGCGCGTCCGGATCATTCAAAAAATCCGTGATGCCTTGCACCCAGTCGGTGCCGTCGAAGTTGTTGACCATGGGAAAAACTTCCATGGCAGTGTCATCGGATTTCAGAAATGGCATGACGCGGTCGTCGACCGACCGCACATGATCATTCTGTACTACATCGAAGAATTTGTTGGTCTGATCGTCGACAGCCTGCAGGCGGCCATCGGGCGTGAGCACATGCAGCCAGTCGGGATAGAGCAGATCGATTTGCCGCGCGTATTCGCGCAAAGAAGAGAAACTGGCGGCATCCCAGGGAACATAAAAAGCCGCACGGATGCCTTCTTCCTGATTCAGCTTTACTTCGGAAGCCGCGAGCTTTGAGCGGCGGTGGGAACGGCTGGCGATCTTTTTGAGGTGCTCGCGGTATCTTTCCTTTTCATTTTCTTTCAGCGCCTTGAAAGCGCGTTTCTGCGGAGAGAAAAACAGTTCCGGCAGGTGCTCATCCTTTAACGTGGTGTAGACAAAAAAAGTGAGCAGCGCCGAAACCGAAAGTACCAGCGCGTCCACCAAGCGCCGTAGGCGCTTCCAGCGCGCGCGGCGCGGATCATAAAAGACAGGTTCGGCCATGAACGGGTAATCGTTTATCGTATGCCGCTGGCGGCAGACGGTCAATTCTCAAACTACCGCCAAGAACTAGGGCTAGAACAGGGTAAAAGCGAACATTCTTCTAATTTTAGATGCATTTTCTCACGCGCACGGTACTCTCGAGCGCGTATATTCTCAGCGTGCTCGGACTCGTGCGGAAGAACGCTCGTTTTTTTCTTATAACGAGCCTGGTAGGCTTGGGTCTGCGACTGCTCTTCGTCTTCCGCTTTCCCGCCATCGTAGACGATTCCCGGCTCTATGGCGATATCGCTATGAACTGGCTGCGGCATGGCGTTTACGGCATCACCAACTCCGGCCACATCATGCCCACGCTGTCGCGTTTGCCCGGTTACCCCGCTTTCCTTGCCGCTACCTTTGCCATCTTTGGACTAAATAATTTTCGCGCGGTTTTGCTGATTCAGGTTCTATTCGATCTTGGTACGTGCTTGGTGATCGCCGATCTGGCGCGCTGCATATTTTGCGATCGGGTGTCTAAGACCGCGTTCTTGCTCGCGGCTTTATGCCCCTTCCTGGCGAACTACGCCGCTGCCGCGCTCAGCGAGACCTTGGAGATCTTCTTCACTGCGCTGGCGTTAGATTTGGCAGTGCTTGGAGTTTATCTTCTTCGCCGCTCAGCCGATTCCGGATTGATGGCAGGCGCGACTACATGGCTCGCGTGCGGGTTTTCAATCGGCGCCTGCATTTTGTTGCGACCGGATGGAGGGATTTTGCTAGGGGCCACTGCGATTTATTTGTTCTTCCTTCTGCTGCGTCGAATCTTTGAAAATCGAAATAAAAAGGAAGCTCGCTCTGTTTTCTGGCATCGCGCTACTCAATTAATTTTCTCCGGGACGATTTTGATTTTCGGTGCGCTCGCGCCGGTAATCCCGTGGACGCTGCGCAACCTGCATACCTTCCATCGCTTCCAGCCGCTAGCGCCCCGCTACGCCAACGATTCCGATGAACCGCTGATGCCCGGCTTCAACCGATGGACGAAGACTTGGATTGCTGATTATGCATCGGTGGAAGAAATTTATTGGAACGTTCCCGGCGATAACATCAACGTGAATCAGTTACCCAACCGCGCTTTCGATTCCTTCGAACAGCGAAAAGAAACCGCCCAGCTTTTTGCCGAGTACGACCAGGATCACGATATGACCTCGGAACGCGACGGGCGTTTCGCCGCGCTGGCCGCAGAACGCATTCAAGATTCTCCCGCGCGCTATTATGTCTGGCTTCCGGTTTTGCGCATTGCTGATATGTGGCTGCGTCCGCGAACTGAGCTGTTACCCTCCGACCCGCGCTGGTGGGAGTTCAATGACGCAATGCCCTGGCTTACGGTTAGCATTGTCTTCGGGCTGGTGAACCTGTTTTATGTCGGGGCGGCAGTCCTGGGATTTCTGCGCCCGCGGCATGTATTTGGGATGGGATTACTATTCTTGTTTTTTCTCTTGCGTTCACTCTTCTTAGGGACGCTTGAGAACCCTGAGCCCCGCTATACGCTCGAATGCTATCCCGTGGTCATAGTCGCGGCGGCGGCGTTGTTCATGCATAAATCGAATCGCATGCATCGAAAACCAGCATAAACAGCCTTCAAAATACGGTACGCCGTATGTGAAACCGCGTATTAAAACGTATGATGACCGTCGAACATGCCGCAAAGGCCAAAAATTCAGCTTGAATATAGTGGCCTGCTAGTTGCACAATAGCGCCCCATCAGGTCCGATAGGATCTCGCCGTGGTGTTGCTTATTGGGAAAGATTTCGCAAGCTAACCGTCGCTTGAGGGGGAACTCGCTATGGCTGGTAAGTCCCGTGTATTTGCCTTCGTCTTCTCGTTGGTTTTCGCTTGCACGTCGCTGGGGAGACATTTCGTGATGCCGCTGGCAATGGCGCAGTCGGCCACGACATCCTTACGCGGCGCTATCTCCGATTCCAAGGGCTTTGTCGTCCCCGGCGCGAATGTGATCTTGAGCAACGCTGCGACCGGGTTCTCCCGCACGGCAAAAACTGACAGCCAAGGCGTCTATCAATTCCTTGAGGTTCCTCCAGCGAATTACTTACTCACCGTCCAGGCCCCTGGCTTCGCCAAGCTGGAGCGGGATCATGTTTTGCTGCAGGTAAGCAGTCCTGCCACCTTGAACCTGAGCTTGCAGGTGGCAGGCAGTGCAGTGACGGTCGAGGTGACAGGCGAAGCCCCGATGGTCAACACTACCGATGCAACGCTGGGGAATAACTTTGATTCCCGTCAGTTGACCGATTTGCCATCTGAAGGGCGCGATCCGGCGGCCATTTTGAGCCTGCAACCGGGCGTCACGTACATTGGCAATACCACGGATACTCAGCAGATGTCGGATAGCCGCGGAGGCGCAGTGAATGGAGCGCGCAGCGACCAGACCAATATCACACTCGATGGTTTAGACGACAACGACCAACTCGAAGGCTTTGCCTTTGAAGGAGCGATGCGCGCGACGCTTGATTCTCTGCAAGAGTTCCGCGTTACCACCGGTAACTATGATGCCGATTCCGGCCGCTCTTCCGGTGCTCAGGTGAACCTTGTAACCAAGAGCGGCACGAACAAGGTCCATGGATCTGCGTACGAGTATTATCGCCCCTCCTTTACGGTGGCAAATGATTGGTTCAATAAGGAGGCGGAATTGGCGGCGGGACAGCCGAATGTTCCGGGACACATCCTGCGCAATACATTCGGCGGTACTGTGGGAGGTCCAATCAAGAAAGATCGCGCCTTCTTTTTCATTGCCTACGAGGGGCAGCGAACAGCCGACACCGAGCAGGTGACGCGCGAAGTGCCCACATTAAGTATGCGGGAGGGTTTTCTCAAGTACCTTTGCGATCCGGGTAGCGACCCTAATTGCAGCACCAGCAACCCAAACATCAGTGTTACCCCGGGGGGTAGTACGTTCGCCGGATTTGATATCGCTACCCTGTCGCCGGCTCAAGTCGGCGCGCTCGACCAAGGTTGCGCAGCCTACGGCACTTGCCCGCCGACTCCTGGCAACGCGGTTGGACCGGGGCCGAATGGTTTGGTTGTGAACATCAACGGGACCGGCAATTCCAATGCGTTGTTTACAAAATATCCGCTACCTAACTCCAGCAGCGAAGGCGACCTGCTCAATACGGCTGCGTATACATTTCCCGGCGCCGATCCGGTGAAGCATGATACCTATATCGTCAAACTGGATTACAAAATCAACGCCAGCGGAACCCACTCTCTGTTCGTACGCGGCAACCTGCAAAACGATCACGAATCGCAGCCGCCGCAATTTCCCGGTCAGCCTCCTTATGCTTTCCTCACTAATAACAGCAAGGGAATCGCAGCTGGCTACACAGCGTTAATTAAGAACAATCTGATCAATAATTTTCGTTACGGATTCATCCGCCAAGGGCTGGGCACGGGCGGGCTTAACAATCAGGATTTTATTAACTTTCGTGGCCTCGATGACACGCAGGGGTTTGGCAGCCAAACCATTCTCACGAACGTGCCGGTGCACAATTTTGTAGACGACGTATCCTGGACAAAGGGCACACACACGATCCAATTCGGAGCCAATTGGAGGCTCATCCACAACAATCGGCAATCCAACGCGGACAACGTCTCCTGGGGGCAGACGAACCTCTATTGGATGAACCCCTCCTTCATTGCTAACGAGGGAGTGAGCCTGGACCCTTCGATACTCGATGCTACTAACGGCGGATTCTATCCTGACGTTTCTAACGGTTTCGGGACGTCGTATAGCTTTGCGGCAATGGATGTCGCAGGAATCGTCAGCGAGGTCTTCACCGAGGCAAACCAGAACAAATTCGGCCAACAAATCCCTAATGGCGCACTGGTTCCTCGCCACTTCCAGAATTTTGAAGGCGAGATGTACTTACAGGATAAATGGAGCGTCACTTCACACTTGGTGGTGACCTATGGCCTCCGTTACTCGCTGCTGCAGCCTCCCTTCGAGAATGCTGGCAACCAGGTTGCCCCAACGGTAGACATGGATCAGTGGTTCAAAACCCGAGGAGAGCAGGCAGCCTTAGGCAATGTCGTCCAGCCCGATCTGACCTTCGGCCTTTCCGGACAGGCTAATGGCGGGAAGCCCTATTGGGCCTGGGATTACAAAAATGTCGCACCTAGATTTGCTATTGCCTACTCCCCGCACGCCGGCAGCGGTTTCTGGCACGCGATATTCGGCGACTCCGGAAAGAGTTCCATACGCGCAGGCTACGGCATCTATTTCGATCATTTCGGCGAAGGCGTGGTTAACACTTTCGACCGCAATGGCTCCTGGGGGTTGACTTCAACGTTTAGTAATCCTGCGGGAGTTGAGACGGTCGACAACTCCCCGCGCTACACTGGCTTGACTGGGCTCCCGGTTTTACAGGCCACGGGCCTGGTTTCTCCCGCCCCGAGGGGTTTCCCTTACACCCCCCCAGCCAACCCTAATACCTACGGCTTAGCTATTGCCTGGGGCATTGACGATCACCTGAAAACGCCGTATTCCGAAGTGGCGGACTTCTCCATTACTCGCGAATTTGCGCATAACTTCGTATTCGAAACTACCTATACCGGTCGCTTCGGGCACCGGTTGCTGCAGGAAGTCGATCTGGCTCAGCCGCTCAATTTGGTCGATAAGAAGAGCCGCATGTCCTACTTCCAGGCCGCACAGATATTTTCGAAGGCCGCGGCCAAAGGAGTCTCGGAAACAGATCCAAGCGTGACTAACATCCCCTACTGGCAAAATCTGTTTCCCCTCGCCGCAGGGGCCGCGGGAATATCAGGTTACGCGCCGAACATTCCTGCCTCTCCAACCGCCACCCAAAACATGTACGATCTGTACTATAGCTACGCTGGTAACGAAACCACAGCGCAAGAGATTGCGGATGTATTCTGCTTTCCGGCCTGCGCTGGCACGGCAGGGGGCACGAACCAATACGGCTATGGCCCGGGAACCGCGTACCGGTTTTATCAAGATCAGTTCTCTTCGCTCTATGCGTGGCAAACTCGCAGCGCCAGCAACTACAACGCCCTGCAGGTAACCCTCCGGCACGCTATGAGCGCAGGTTTGCAGTTCGACTTGAATTACGTGTATTCCAAATCGATCGACGTAAGTTCGAACGCCGAACGAGTGAACGGATTCGAGGCCGCGAGCGGTGTTGGCTACAATGATCAGGCAATTAATGCATGGGCCCCTGATTTGTGGCGGGCGCCCTCCGACTTTGACACGACGCACCAGATTAATTCCAATCTGCTCTGGGACGTGCCTTACGGAAAAGGCCGCCGCTGGAGTTCTTCTAACCGGTTGGTCGATTCGGTTTTTGGAGGATGGGGTTTAAGCGGCTTGGGCCGCTGGACCAGCGGATTCCCATTCAGTGTTTCGGCTGGCACCGGATGGTCCACGAACTTCGAACTGGAAGGCACGTCATTCCTGGTTGGACCAAAACCAAAAACCGGGGTGTTCGTCGATTCCAGCGGCATTCCCAACGTTTTTCAGAATGCGCAGAGCATCCAGTGTTATTGTCCCTACACTCCCACCGGCACGGGACCACTTCTGTTCCGCGACACTTACCCTGGGGAAGCTGGACAGAGGAATAACTTCCGTGGCCCAGGTTTTTTTGACATCGACGGAGGATTGAACAAAGTTTGGCCATTCGGCGAAGACAAGCAAGTCAGGTTTGCCTGGGAGGTGTTCAATGTCACGAATTCCGTTCGGTTTGATGTCGCTAATGCGGTATCGGGAGGCAACGAAGACCTGGTCGATATCACCGGGTTCGGCAAATTCCAGAGAACGCTGAGCACGCCGAGAGTCATGCAGTTCTCGATGCGTCTTGCTTTTTGACGCGAATCCAGTGGTAGCGTGCGAGTCCTACTGTAAGCTTTGTTCTCTACGCCAACGGCGAGTCGCTCATCCGGAACCGCGTTCTTACGTGTTCGGAGATGAGTTCGATGGCTGAGCGGTTGGTGATCGGGTCGCTCTGCGCCAAATACCGCATGGCTTCGACGAGCAAGCGCTGTCCATCGACATAGCGCGGATCGGAGGATCGTTCCCTTTTCGCAGGACGACCTAGTTTGGGCGGGACGGTGATGGTGAAAACTTTGGCCATTGATAATCTCGCAGGAACCTTTAAGGCAGTATAAAGCCCCGCTCGCTATTTTCCAGCACGGATTCTATGCTTTGAAATCAATCAGTTAACCCTGTGGTGAGACAATCTGCGTCTTCTTGTCAGTTTTCAGTTGAAATACATCATTACCGATCTTTGCCGGTATTCTAATATCTGAGTACCCCACAGTTCGCCAATCGCCTTGAGTTTGCATGAATTTTTGTTGCAGAGAAATGCCCCGGCTGAGGTCGATCCAAAGAAAAATTTTCGGAAAAGTACCGCGCACCTTCTCGCTTTTCGGGATCAACTGCAACTGGGCAGTCGGTTTAGCGTCAATGTTCTCCTCACCGACATAAGTCACGTCGAACGATTTCAGCAGATCCTGTCCACTTCCGCCGAAGCCAAGCACCAAATAGCTTTCGATCTCGCTCCGATTTGTGTTCGTCGAATACTCCATCACTTGATCGATATTAGGTTGGTAAACCTGAAGTTTGCCATTTTTATAGAGCACAAACTTGTGGTCGGGCTGCTTCACCTCCGCCATCATTTCGATGTCGTCACCAGTCTTCCGATAGTAAACCGTACCTTTTTGCGTGTCAGTTTCGTTCACTACTCGTTGATACTGCTCCCAAACGAAGTTCGCCTCAGCAGTGTGAAAGTTCGCGGCGCCTGCGTCCATTTTCTTTAGAACGTTGTCGAGGGTCTGGGCTTGCGCCAACGAACTCAGCAATATGAGCCATACGACGACGAGCGAGGGCAGGAGTGTTCGTCTCACTATTTTCGTTTCACCCACACGCGATATTCTTTCACCCGTCCCTTATCGTCGGAGACAGGCTCGTACCGCATGATCGACACGTCGCCAGAAATCGGTTCGATAACGCGCAGCAATTGATCGCGGAGAGCCGATTCATCTCCCGCTGTCACGTTAGAAGCTTCAATCTGATAAACCAGTCCTCCCGCGCCGTCGGAACTGACAACTACTCCAGTAGGATGCCGGTTTAAAGACTCCGGTTTATCGTTGAAGTTGATGACTCGCGGCGAGAAGAAGATAAAGATCAGAATGAGCGTGACCATGATGTCGTAGTGCAGCGTCCCACGCTCATGCTGCCACAGGATGTAGCTCCGAATTGTAGGCCAGACGCCCTTGATCGGCAGGGAAGGCGCGCCGGTTGAAGCGGTGCTGATCTCCACGCTTGGCAAGTCTATTGACCGCTTCCTTTCTTGGCAATCGTTAATAATTCAGGCCTTGCGTCGCGCAATTTAGATGCGCCAAAAGGGCGCTTAGCAGGCCAAAATCAGAATTTTTTGGGCGTAATCCTATCGGTCCCAATGTAGCTGCGCAACACCTCTGGAATAAGCACAGTCCCGTCGGCTTGCTGATAGTTCTCTACAATTGCCACCCAGGTTCGGCCCACGGCCAATCCGCTGCCGTTCAGAGTATGCACAAACTCGGTCTTGTTTTTGCCTTCCGGACGGTACCGGATGTTCGCGCGGCGGGCCTGATACGCCTCAAAATTCGAACACGAAGAAATCTCGCGGAACAATTGCTGCCCCGGCAGCCAGACCTCAATGTCATAGGTTTTCGCGGAAGATGCACTCATATCGCCGGTGCACAACGCCATGACGCGATAGTGCAGGCCGAGTTTCTGCAGAACGGTTTCCGCGTTGCGCGTGAGCTTCTCATGCTCTTCGTAAGAATTTTCCGGGCGTGAGAATTTCACCAGCTCAACTTTTTGAAACTGATGCTGGCGGATAATGCCGCGCACGTCCTTTCCATAGGATCCGGCTTCACTGCGAAAACAGGGCGAGTAGGCTGTCAGTGAAATCGGCAACCGCGCTGCCTCAAGAATCTCGTCGCGGTAGAGATTGGTTACGGGCACCTCGGCCGTGGAAATCAGCCAGAGATCTTTTTCTCCATGCGGCACGCGGAATAGATCGGCGGCAAACTTGGGCAACTGCCCCGTTCCATACATCGATTCTGAATTGACCAGATAAGGCGGCAGAACCTCGGTATAGCCATGCTCGCGGGTGTGCAGGTCGAGCATGAAGTTCGCCAGCGCACGTTCAAGTTTCGCACCCAGATCCCAGTAAACGGCAAAACGCGCGCCAGTTAATTTCACTGCTCGTTCCAAATCGAGTACGCCGAGTTCGGGGCCAAGGTCCCAGTGCGGCTTCGGGGTGAAACCAAATTTCGGAGGCGCGCCCCAGCGACGAACCTCAACATTCTCTTCCGCACTATGCCCGACCGGCACGCTGGAGTGCGGCATATTCGGAATACCGGCGAGAATGTCGCGCAACCGCGCGTCCAGGTCGGTTGCAGTTTTTTCTCGAAGCTGAATTTGCTCGCGCAATTCTTTGCTTTCGGCCATGGCGGCCGTCGCATCCTGCCCAGACTTCTTCAGTTTGGCAATATCTTCGGAAGCCTTATTCCGCCGGGCCTTTAGCGTTTCCGCTTCAGTAATCGCCTGTCGTCGCTGAGTATCGACCTCGCGGAAATCCTTAAGCACGGCAGCCGGATCGGCGCCGCGCTGTCGCAGCATCTTTTCCACCTTCGGCAGATTTCCTCGGACAAAACTCAATTCAAGCATGGGAATCAACTACTGTAACGGAAAGTAGCAAGAGAATGCACGCGGCGAGAAGGCATACATGTGGAGCAGCCGCCCCCGGCTGCCCGTCGAGCGAAGCTCGGCCTTTTCCCGCATCCAGCATCACAATCTTTCCCCGGACCTTACGCCTGTGTAAACTACCTTCGCGATGAGATTCTTCCCCCGCTCCATTGCTGCGCGTCATTATCTCCATATCTGTCTTTTCCTTTTGATGGTGGCGCCGATACTTGTTACTGCCCCAGGGTTCACTGCAACCAGCTTCGCCTCAGCTTATAACGCGCATCCCAAACTGGTGGTGGTCATCATCATCGATCAGTTCCGCGGTGACTATCTCGATCGCTATCGCGATCAATTCACCGAAGGCGGATTCCGACTCTTCCTCGATCACGGCGCCTACTTCACCGACTGCAATTACGATTACGCCAACACCCGTACCGCTCCGGGCCACGCTACGCTGTTTAGCGGCGCTTACAGCGATGGCCACGGCATTGTCGCGAATGAATGGTGGGATCCCCAGAAAAAACGCATGGTCACTTCGGTTGAAGACGATGACACCAGACTTGTCGGCGCAAGCCAAGCTGCGGATCAGCTTAAAGACAAGACGGGGGCATCGCCCCATAACCTGCTGGCCGACACGATTGGCGATGAACTGAAGCTCGCAACTCAAGGCCGGTCGCGAGTATTCGCACTTTCGTTAAAGGACCGTGCCGCAGTGCTGCCCGGTGGTTTTGCAGCTGATGCCGCTTATTGGATCGAGCCCAAAACCGGGGCGTGGATCACTTCTACCTACTATCGTCCCGATTTACCCAAATGGGTACAAGAGTTCGACTCCAGCAATCGGGCGGCGAAATATTGGGATCGTGAATGGAAAGATGCCAATGGCAATGTTCTGCGTTCGACCGCGCACCGCCAGAGCAGAGACGGCTCCGACGCCGGCTTTTACGAAGTTGTTGGATCAACGCCGTTCGCCAACGAATACGAACTCGAATTCGCCAAAGAACTCGTTGTCTACGAAAAACTCGGGACCGGCCCAACTACCGATTTTCTTTCGGTCAGCCTCTCTCCAAACGACATCCTCGGTCACCAGGTAGGCCCCGATTCACCCGAAATGGCTGCGATGGCGCTCGCTCTCGATCATGAGCTCGCAGATTTTTTCAACTTTCTCGGCCACCGGGTTGGGCTTGCGGATACATGGATTGCTCTCTCGGCGGACCACGGTGTTTCCGCTCTGCCCGATGCAGCGAAGAAACTACGTATCCCCGCTGCGAACATGGACCGGTCGAAGCTCGAAGCGCAGATCAACGCGGAGCTCACCGCCCGATTCTCGCGCGGCCACTCGGCTAACTACATCAAATTCGATTACCCGCTCGCATGGCTGAACAACGACGCGTTTGCGGCAGCACACGTAAAAGAGTACGACGCCGAGAATGCAGTTGGCGAGGCGATGAAGCAAGCCGGGCTGCGAGACTATTTCACCAAATCGCAGCTCGCGGCAGGCGAAGTCCCGAGGACGGACCTGGGCGCTAAATTCCTGCACAGCTATTCGCCCGAAGCCGGGTGGTACGTGATGGGAGTTCCGCAGCCTTACACAGTCGGAGGCGTCAGGGGCACCGATCATGCTTCGCCCTATACGTATGACACGCATGTGCCGCTCGCGTTCTACGGGCTGGCATTCCTTCCGGGCACGTATCGAACGCACGTCGAGCCCGTGGACCTGGCTGTTACCCTGTCGTCGTTATTGGGAATCAATGCTCCGACCGCTGCCACCGGACGCGTGCTGACCGAGGCTCTGGTGTCATCTCATCCTCCTGAGCGCGTGGCAGATTCGCCCGCAGCTGCAACGAGTGGAGGGGTGCTGCCGTGAGTTCATCCCCAGGAAATGGCGGCAAATCCCCTGATCTCAGCGTCTCGTTTGCCAGTGTTGAACTCAAGAACCCAATCATGGCCGCAAGCGGCACATTTGGCTACGGTGTCGAATTCGAAGATGTCGTTCACCTCAGTAAACTTGGCGGGTTCGTCGTGAAGGGCCTTTCCCGCGAGCCTATGATCGGCAATCCGCCGCCGCGTCTTTGGGAGACCGCGGCAGGAATGCTCAACGCGATTGGCCTGCAAAATATCGGCGCAGTAGCGTTTCTCACGGAAAAATTGCCCAAACTGCAGCAGATCAATGACATCGTGGTCATCGCAAATGTTTTTGGTTACGCCCGCGAAGACTACGAAGCAGCCATCGAGATTCTCAACCAGGGCGAAGGAATCGCCGCTTATGAACTGAACGTCTCTTGTCCCAACACCGCGCATGGAGGTCTCCAATTCGGCTGTGATCCGCGATCGCTCGACGAAGTAGTGACTACAGCGAAGCGGGCTGCGAGGCGTCCCCTGATCGTCAAACTCTCGCCCAACGTCACCAGCATCGCGCAAATGGCGCACATCGCGCAGGAGGCGGGCGCTGATGCTGTGTCACTGGTCAACACATTCGTTGCTATGGCGATCGACCCGGAGACTCGCAAACCACGCATCGCGAATATCACTGCCGGACTTTCCGGTCCGGCGATCAAGCCAATCGCTCTGCGCATGGTTTACGACGCGGCGCACGCAGTTAGTATTCCAGTGATCGGAATGGGCGGCATCTCAACTGCCGCCGATGTGATTGAATTTATGCTTGCCGGCGCAACCGCGGTACAAATTGGCACGGCAAGCTACTGGGATCCCTGTGCCACAGAGAAAATTGTTGACGAGCTACGGCGCTGGTGCCAGGACCACGAGGTCACGCGATTAAGCGATCTGATTGGTGGATTGATCGTAGAGTAATTGATGACCGTAGAGTAGAACTGAACCAGTAGAATCCTACCGCCCGCGGCTGTACCAGATCGAGCCGGGAGATTTGTAATTGCGTCCCTCACCCCATACCGCGTGCGTATTTCCGAGATTGTCAATCGCCATTGAAAAATAATCGCCGAAGGGAAATTTGAAACCATCGGGCAGAATGTAATCGTATCCGCGCACCGGACTCGACAATTGTGCCTCTCCGGACCAGGTTGCGCCGCCATTGCTTGAGCTGCGCTCGAAAACATTCCATAGCGGGGAATTGCGCGCGTCCATCCACGCGATTCGCACATCGCCGGCAGCTCCGGCGATAATCGCTGGGAAGCAGTGTTCTACGCTGTCGTTCGCTTTGGAAACATCCGTTTTTGCGGACCAGTTTGCACCGCCGCTGGTGGAAGAAGAAAAATAAATGCGCTCCGGCCCCCCGTTGGCCACACCAGAGTTCCACAACGCATAAACCGTTCCCGCCGCATCGGAGGCCAGCGCAACCTGCGCGCCCAAAAATTCCGCTTCGCAACTCTGTACTGCGCAGCCCGGCGGCGCGCTCGAAACATCAAGCAACACGGTGTTCCAGGTGCGCCCTGCGTCCGCAGACCGGCTCACGTTCACGCTCACGGGATGTGTGTTCGAGGTCTGCTTGGCGTAGGCCGTCCACGAAAAATACACTCCGCCATTTGGGTCAACCGTCGCGCCGCCAGCCAGCGACCATCCCGACTCAGCCTCCGGATTCACTGCCACCGAAGAAAAAAATGTTTGCCCGTAATCATGCGATGCGGCCACGAAGAAATGCTCGTCATGGTTGAATCCCACGTAAACATTAGCGCCGCGCACAGCCAGCACCGGCTTGTCGGCATCTTCATTTGAGCGCTCGGCCACCGCGAAATACCAGCTGTTTCCAAAATCTTGCGAGCGTGCAACGATCACGTCATGTTTGTTATCTTGCAGCCATGACACATAGACGGTCTGCTTATCGACGGGATCAATCACAATCTGCGGATCGAACTGGCCAGTCGAAGAAACCAACAGAGGATGCGGAGCGTGCCACGTAACTCCGTTGTTATTGCTAAGCAGCAGCGACATTGTCGGGATCGTACAGTGGGGGCAGTCCGTCAGCGGTCCATATTGCGGAAAAAGAATGTAGATGTGGCCATGAGCATCCGCGGCCATGGCAGGCTCCCACTGATCTCCCGCGGCATAACCCACACGAAGCTGCGGCGCGAAACCAATCGCCGCTGGCGCAGTCTGTGCCATTACCTGCGAACCGGCCAGAGAAAACAGCAGGGCGACCGCAAGCTTCTGCGCACTCGTGGCGAGGCTGGTTTTCAAACCTACAATTCTCCTGGGGGATTGTTCTAACGGACCTTGCCCGAAGATATCCCGAATTCTTAGAGGCGTCAAATCCTAGAAGGGTACATACACTTTAGGTGCTGGCGTGACTTTCTGGCCGATTCGTCATCTAATAAGAACGCTTCGTCATGCGGAGCGACAAAAAATGTCCGCCCAACTAAACGGCCGGCAGGGAAATAGTTGAAAAGGAGGGTGTCTAGCAATGGAGAAGGCTACATTTGCGGCAGGATGTTTTTGGGGAGTCGAAGCCACGTTCCGGCAACTGCCGGGCGTAGTCTCCACGCGCGTCGGCTACACGGGCGGAAGCACCGACAGCCCTACCTATAAAGAAGTTTGCACCGATCGTACCGGCCACGCCGAAGCGGTTGAAGTGGAATTTGACCCAGCCAAGACTAAATATGCCGACCTGCTGAAAGTGTTCTGGGAAAACCACGATCCCACGCAACTCAATCGCCAGGGACCGGATTGGGGTACGCAATACCGCTCAGCCATTTTCTTTCACAGCCCCGAACAGCAGGCAGCGGCTCAGGCGTCAAAAGAAACGCTTGAAAAGGCCCGCCGATATTCCAAACCTATTGTGACGCAGATCGTTCCCGCGGAAACGTTCTTTCCCGCGGAGGATTATCACCAGCAGTATCTCGAAAAGCGCGGCCTGGCTAGCTGCCACATCAAAGCATGAAGATATCTAAGGCTGCAGCAAGCCCGGCGCTCCCAAAGCGATGCGCTTGAGGCATTGACGTTATTCACTTTCCGCACGGGCACCAGTTGAGCTGGTTTTAAACCCCGCCCTTTAATTACCCTCGTACAACCCGCGCTACCTGTGAATAACGAATCACAACCATTACAAACCTTTCATTTGCCCGTAACATTCGTTGCTTAGTATATCCAAGCCGCAACAAGAATCCTCACTGTCAGTCTGGGAAAGGAAAAAACATGCGTCAACTGTGGGCCGTATGTCTGGTTGCCATTATGGCTATCGCGCCAGGAATCACACCGGTAGCCAACGCCGCCACGCTCAAAACAGCCACGCCGATCAAGCACATCGTTGTCATATTCGGCGAGAATCGCTCTTTCGATCATTATTTTGGAACGTATCCAAACGCTTTGAATCCGGCGGGGGAACCTGCCTTCCATGCGCTTCCCAATACCCCCTCAGTAAACGGTTTGGGCAATGCCCTGTTAAACAATAATCCCAATCTCAACCCGCTCAACGGGTCCGGCGCCGCCAATCCTTTCCGTTTTAAGCGCGGGCAGGCCAACACCCAAGATATGAGTCACGACTACACGCCCGAGCAACTGGCGTTCGACGGTGGCGCCATGGATTTATTTCCATTGAATACTGGAAGCGCCGGGCCTCCACCTAACGCTCCGCCGGCGGTAGTGCTCACGAATGGTCAGGTGATGGGCTACTTCGACGGGAATACGGTTACCGCCTTGTGGAATTATGCTCAACGCTTCGCAATGAGCGACAACTCCTACAGCACCAACTTCGGTCCCTCGACGGTGGGTGCGATTAATCTGATTTCGGGCCAAACGAACGGCGTGGTGAAATACACTGGCGGTACGGGCGCCTATATCGGCGACGGGAACGGCGGGCTGACGCTGCTTGGAGATCCTGATCCCTACGGCGATGTTTGCTCCGGCGGAAGCACTGCGCAGATGGGCGGGAAGAACATCGGCGATTTGCTGAACGCGGCCGGCGTTAGCTGGGGATGGTTCGCGGGCGGGTTCAATCTGAACAAGGTGAACCCAGACGGCAGCACCGGATGCAACCGGCAGTCGACGTCACCCATCGTCGGCACGCAATCGGATTACGTGCCCCATCACACTCCCTTCCAGTACTACCCCTCGACCGCGAATCTTACCCATGCGCGTCCCAAGTCGGTTCATACGATTGGCTATTCCGGTGATCCGGCGAATCACGACTATGATGTCGAAGATTTCTTTGCGGCGGTCTCGGCCGGCAATTTCCCGGCTGTAAGCTTCCTCAAAGCGATCGCGATTCAAGACGCTCACCCTGGGAATTCCGATCCTCTGGATGAGCAGCACTTCGTGGTTAGGGTCGCTAATTTCCTGCAAGCGCAGCCGGAGTGGCCCAACACGGCACTAATCGTCCTATATGACGATTCCGATGGCTGGTACGATCACCAACTTGGACAGATCGTGAATCCATCGATGACTACGGCTGACGCTCTAACCGCGCCCGGAGCTTGCGGCAACGGGGCCGACGCGCTACCTGGCATCAATCCAGCAACCGTGCACGCTCAGGGCCGGTGCGGATACGGCCCGCGGCAGCCCTTGCTCGTTATCTCTCCCTGGTCAAAGCGCAACTATGTGGATAACACGGTCACCGATCAGACGTCGGTCATTCGTTTCATCGAAGACAATTGGCTTGGTGGTCAGCGGATCGGGGGCGGATCATTCGATGCACTTGCGAACTCGATCGGCTCCATGTTCGATTTCCATCAGGTCGTAAGCAACGATCTGTTCATCCTCGACGAAAGTACGGGCGAACCCATAAACACCAGGTAGAACCAGGTGATCTGAAAAACTGATAAAAAAAAGGCAGGGCAAGGGAAGGCGTGCCAAACGCTCATCTTGCCTTGCCATTGTTATATGCTCATTTCTCCAGAAAGTAAGGCGTGATCACACGAAGAAAATTTCTGCAATCCAGTGCACTGGCCGCCACTCTAGCAACCCGCGGGCGCGGTTGGTCGCAGGTGTTTACTCATCCTCCGCATATTCCACCGGCACTTGATGTCAACACGCTGGCCCAGTTCGTGGATCGGCTGCCTGTTCCAGAGATCGCCGGCCACCGGGGCTCCCGTCCCAGTCCCACCGATCCAAAGCGGAAGGTGCCATTTTATCGGTTGGCAGCCCAGCCCATTACCGGCAAGGTGCACCGCGATCTGGCGCCGACGAAGCTGTGGAGCTTTGGATCCTCGACGCCCGGCCCGACGATCGAGACTCGAAGCGGCGAGCCCCTGCTGGTGGAGTGGGTGAATGCGCTGCCATCGGAACACTTCTTGCCGATCGACCACACGATCCACGGAGCCGAGTCCGATAAACCCGCAGTGCGCACCGTCGTGCACTTGCATGGAGCGAAGACAAGGCCGGAAAGCGATGGATATCCGGAGGACTGGATTGTGCCGGGGAAGTCTTCGCTTTACTTCTATCCCAACGAGCAGGACGCAGCCATGCTCTGGTATCACGATCATGCGCTCGGGATTAATCGTCTGAACGTCTACGCGGGATTATTTGGAACATTCTTCATTCGAGATAGCGTCGAGGAATCGCTGAATTTGCCCAAAGGGAAGTACGAATTGCCGCTGCTTCTTTATGATCGGCTGCTGACCCGCGAGGGCCAGCTTCTTTATCCAGTCTCACCAGATCCGCAGTCCCCGTGGATGCCGGAAGTTTATGGCAACGCCATTCTGGTGAATGGAAAACTTTTCCCCTACCTTGATGTCGAGCCGCGAAAATATCGCTTTCGAGTTCTGAACGCCTCAAATTCGCGCATCTACCATCTGTCGTTAGTTAGCCAAAGCTCGGCCAGCCCGGGTTCCACAGATGCCGCCACCGAAACTGTGACGTTTCATCAGGTCGGAACCGATCAGGGATTATTGTCTGCGCCAGCAGAGCTCAAGCGGCTTGAGATCGCGCCGGCAGAGCGGGCCGATCTCATGATCGACTTCAGTGAGCATCGCGGCACTCAACTGGTCCTCAAGAGCGATGCCTTCACCATCATGCAATTCCGCGTTTCTTCCGAGAAGGTGAGCGACACAAGTTCGCTGCCTGCTGCGTTGCGTGCCGTGCCGAAAATACCGGAATCGCAAGCTGCACAGACGCGTTTGTTGACGCTGGATGAGTACGTGACCCGGAACGGCAACACTGCCATGCTTCTTCTGAATGCCAGCCACTGGAAATTGCCGATTACCGAGAAACCGGTGTTGGGGTCGACGGAAATCTGGACGTTGATCAATCCTACCAACGATACTCATCCCATCCACCTGCATCTTGTGCGTTTCCAGATTCTCGACCGCCAGAACTACGAACCCTGGCTGTTCCAAACCAAGCGCGAGTTACACTTCCTCGGTCCGCGCCAGCTTCCGGATCCGAACGAGGCCGGCTGGAAAGATACCGTGCAAGCTCATTCCCGGATGGTCACTCGAATTATTGTGCCATTCGAAGGATTTACCGGCCGTTATGTCTGGCACTGCCACATCCTGGAGCACGAGGATAATGAAATGATGCGCCCTTACGAGGTGATCTCCGGAGGGTCTTGAAAAGCCGAGACGCCGGCGCATTTCCGCCGAGCAAAACGAATGTAGGAGACTCAGGCAGCCGCAGGCTGTCGGGGACCGAAGAAGAACAACAGCACAAAACCGCCGATGTAGTAGGTCAGAGATTGTGGGAAGCTGGAACCGGTCAGGCGAAGTACCAGCCCAGACAGAGCCAACGCTTCGCACAGAGTGTAGGTTGCAATATATCCGCTTTTCCAGTGGTTCAAAGAGAGCAGGTCATCGGGGCATGACCGGAGGCTTTCTGCCGAGCGCAACACCAGCGTACGTCGTACGACGAAAATCGCACCCACAATCGCCACCGCTGCGGTGGTGAAGAAATAGCTCAGCGAGGGATTCGGAGTGCGGGTGCTGGAGCCCAACCATTCGCCAATCGCAGCATAGAGCACGATGCTGCCCAGCATGATCCATTGGATTGTACGCAAGGTCCGGAGAGTGTCCTGCATTGCACTCATTTTCCTGCAATGAAGTGTGGATCGAGGGATTTTCTTTCGAGCGGAATACTCTTTGGTAATGCTGCTCGGGAGAAAGACACTTCTGCATTTGCTGGCCGGCTAGGTGCCCGTGATTTTCACCCGGATCTCTTCGGGCAATCGCTCACGAATCTCCGGCGGCAATCGGTCGTGAACCAGTCGAGCGCCTTGTTTGGCTGCATCCAGTACGGTGACCGGCGCAGGTGTGGCCACGGCGACCACCACCCAGATCAGAGCCGATAAGGCGAAGCCCGCCAGAGCTGCAATCTCAAGCCAGAATGCATGCCGCGGGCCGAAATGCCGGATCACTCCAAAGGCCAGCAGGAACACGCCGCCCGAAACCGAAGCTAGGGCGATCAATCCTACATCGATGATCCGGTGCAGCCGTTGGCGGGTGCGGCAACGTTCGCAAGCCGCAAAATGGCTTTCGTAGTCCCCACGCATCTCCGGCGCCAGACCGGAAATGTCGTATCTCCAGCCCGCCAGAATTTTGCCAACAATCGGATCGACGCACTGCTGACTCATAAGGACTGCGATCACAAAGAGCTCGCGCTCGCGGCTTACAACTGAATGGGCGGTAAAACTTCTGCTTGTGTTGCCACCAGCACCCGGTTCTGAAACAAGCCGCCGCGTTCCGCCAGCGCTTTTTCCGCCTCTCTCCTTGCTATCTCTGGGTGATTGTTCTGCTCAGAGAGATGCGCCAGCACCACAAACGCTGCATTATTATCATAGTCCCCGGTAAAGAAATCCGCGAGTTTCTCGTTGGAGAGATGCCCCACGTTACTCGCCACCCGCTGCTTGACTGACCAGGGATAGGGCCCACCGCGCAACATTTCGACATCATGATTCGATTCCATGATGAGAATATCGGAACCTCGCAGGTGATCGCGCACGTTGACTGGGAGATATCCCAGATCTGTGGCAAAGCTTACTTTGATGCCCTCGGCCCGAAAGGTAAACCCAACCGGGTCAGCAGCGTCGTGCGGAATTGTGAAGGGCTTTACTTCAATGTCGCCAACCTGAAAGCGATGCCCAGACTCGAATTTTTCCAGTTTCTCGATCTGCGGCCGCTCCCCATTTACTATGCGCAGGGCCCGCACCCACGCCGCGTGTGTTGCCCCGGTCATAAAGACGGGAATGTGCAGCTTCTTCGCCAGAGTTGCCAATCCGTAAATGTGATCCGAGTGCTCGTGAGTAATCAAGATCGCCGAAATTGACTGTGGAGTCTCTCCCAGCGACTTCATCCGCTTCAAGGTTTCGCGGCAGGAGATTCCGGCATCCAGCAGGATCTTGGTTTGCGTGCTGGCCACCAGCGCACAATTTCCCCGGCTGCCGCTGGCCAGCATCGACACACTTACACACATGCACGAAGCATACGTGACCAGCCTGTGGATTCGGGAGTAACTTCTGAGTTATCCGGTACCTTGGAGCGGTGATCAGTGGTTAGTGGTCAGTTCCCAGTGGTCAGTGACCAGTTTATTCGTGTCCAGGTTTTTACTGACCACCGCATACTGAATACTGACAACTGAACACTGGCCACATCCTTCTTCACTTTCACTTGCCCGCGCGCAGATTATCGATCGCCCGCCGCATAACTGCGCCGCCGTAGGCTCCTGCAATTCCCGGCAGAGCGGTCAGAAATCCGCCGTAGATCTGTGGGCGGGTTGCGTTCATGCTCAGCCCCAGATATGCGGCCAGCTCCGTCAAAGGAATAAATACCACAATCACGATTACCCACCGCCACGGCCAGCGTGGTCGCAGCATGCCCAGCAGCATGCTGGCAGCCAATACCAGGAGCGCGGTAAAGAGCAGGTCATCAATGGCAAGGTCCGCCACCCCGGTGAAAATGCCGGCAAGGGCTGCGAGCAGGTAGAACAGCGTATCTTTCCCCGGCCGCGTAGTGGGTTCAGTTGTCATTCATGGGCTTGACGAAATTCGAAAACGGCAGTTCTAGGCAAGTGGGATCAGCCTAGCCGCTCGGCACCCGTTTCGTATCCTTAATCTCGGTCAGGAATGCCGCCGACTTCTCGTGGGCCTCTCCGGGGTCGCGAAGCATAAAACCTTCACCACTAGTCATCCCTCACTGACCACTGATCCTAGCCACCATATTTATAAAACCCTCGCCCGCTCTTCTTGCCCAGCCAGCCCGCATCCACCATCTTGACGAGCAGCGGACAGGGCCGGTACTTCGGATCACCCAATCCTTCG
The DNA here is from genome assembly GCA_963766625.1 of uncultured Acidobacteriaceae bacterium. Taxonomy (GTDB): domain Bacteria; phylum Acidobacteriota; class Terriglobia; order Terriglobales; family Acidobacteriaceae; genus Sulfotelmatobacter. Next base: position 240,453 of record CAVYBF010000005.1, read on the forward strand.
TGCATCACCCGCATAATGTCCAGGCAAACGTCGAGCCCGATAAAATCAGCCAGGGTCAGCGGGCCCATGGGATGGTTCATCCCCAGCTTAAAGACCTCATCAATCGCCTCCGGTGTAGCCACGCCTTCCATGACCGCGTAAATGGCTTCGTTGATCAGCGGCATCAGTACCCGGTTCGAAACAAATCCCGGCGCATCATTCACCTCTACCGGCGTCTTTTCGAGTTTCAATGCCAGCTCGCGCACTGCCGTAAAGGTTTCCTGCGATGTAGCCAAGCCGCGGATCACTTCTACCAGTTTCATCACCGGCACCGGATTAAAAAAGTGCATGCCAATGACTTTCTCCGGCCGCCCGGTCAGCGCCGCCAGCTTGGTGATGGAGATCGAAGAAGTGTTCGATGCGAGAATTACTTCCGATCGTGCGAGCCGGTCGAGATCGCGGAAAATCTCTGACTTGATCTCAAACTTCTCAGTCGCCGCTTCTACGATGAAATCGCACTCGGCGACCCTCCCACGATCGGTGACCGGTTCAATTCTCTTCAATGCAGAGTCTCTGTCCGCAACAGTGATTTTGTTCTTCGCGACCTCACGCTCCAGGTTCTTGGTGATCGTCGCCATCCCGCGCTCCAGAAAGCGCTGCTCCACATCGCCCAAAATCACGCTATAACCGCTGCGCGCAAATACATGGGCGATGCCGTTGCCCATCGTCCCTGCGCCGATCACCCCTACTCGCTTGATATCCATGAAACCTGCCTCTGCTTTTTGGTGCCGAAAGGCCATGCAAGAAAACCTTTGAGTCTACCACTGTCTGCGCGCGACGGTAAGAATGGTATCTTCACGCGGTGCTAAAATGAATTGTTAGCCGCTCATACGTTGGGATCGAATTCCTTTTTGAGGTGCACTCATGGCAACCCTAGAAGCTCCTGTTCGGCCGCGCACCACAGCCCATCAAGGCCCCTTTATCAACGAGCCATTTTATGATTTCCGCCAGGAAGAAAACTCGCGTAAGATGCGCGCCGCCATCGAGCGGGTCCGAGGCCAACTCGGCCGCGAGTATGACCTCATCATTGGCGGCCAGCGCGTCAAGACGGCAGACAAAATCAAATCGCTGAATCCGTCACGGTCGTCGCAAGTTGTCGGCGTCCATCAGAAGGCCGGCACAGAACAGGTTGAGCCTGCTATGAAAGCCGCGCTAAAGGCTTTCGAATCGTGGAAGAACACTTCCATCGAAGAGCGGACCAGCTTGCTGTTTCGAACCGCCGACCTGCTGCGCCAGCGCAAAATGGACTTAATGGCCTGGCTGGTTTTCGAAGTCAGCAAAAACTGGGGCGAAGCAGACGCCGATGTTTCCGAAACCATCGACTTCGCCGAATTCTACGCCCGCGAAGCTTTGCGCCTCTCGAAAGCCGAAACGCCGGTGCAGCTTCCCGGCGAGCGCGATTCGCTCCTGTACATTCCGCTGGGAGTCGGTGCAGTGATTCCACCGTGGAATTTCCCGTGTGCGATTATGGCCGGAATGACGATGGCGTCGATCGTCGGCGGCAACACCGTAATTCTCAAGCCCTCCAGCGACTCGCCCACGATCGCTGCAAAATTCGTCGAACTCCTCGAAGAAGCCGGCTTGCCTGAAGGCGTGATCAACTTCTGCCCGGGTTCCGGTGCTTCTTTCGGCGATGCCATCGTTGCGCATCCGAAGACGCGCTACATCGCGTTCACCGGCTCACGTGAGGTTGGATTGCACATCAACAAATCGGCGGCGACGCAAGCTCCCGGCCAGCTCTGGATCAAGCGCACCATTCTCGAGATGGGCGGCAAAGACGCGATCATAGTCGATGCCGATGCCGATATCGACTCCGCTGTCGAAGGCGTGGCGCAGGCGGCGTTTGGATTTCAAGGTCAGAAGTGTTCGGCCTGCTCACGAGCCATTGTCGACGAACGCGTGTACGACAAATTTCTCGACATGTTGAAAGCCCGCGTCGAAAAAATTACAGTTGGCGATCCCGCTGAGAATACCAACATGGGAGCAGTCATTAACGAAGGTTCGATGAAGACGATTCTCGCCTACATCGAGCAGGGCAAGAAAGATGGGCGCCTCATCACGGGTGGCGAGCGCGTGACCGAAGCCGGTGAAGGATACTACATCCGCCCAACCGTGATCGCCGATATCCCCGCCAAATCAAAACTCGAACAGGAAGAAATCTTTGGCCCCGTGCTCGCAGTCATCAGGTCGCGCGGTTTCGACCAAGCCCTTGAAATCGCCAACGACACTGAGTTCGGTCTTACCGGCGCGGTTTACACGAAATCGCGCGATAAAATCGAGCGCGCGGTTCGCGACTTCCACGTGGGCAATCTCTACATCAACCGCAAATGTACAGGAGCCATGGTCGGCGCGCATCCCTTCGGCGGCTTCAATATGTCGGGGACGGATTCGAAATCCGGCGGCCCGGATTACTTGTATTTATTTACGCAGGCTAAATCCGTAGGCGAGAAGCTTTAATCGAGAAGCTTTAAATCGAGAAGCTTTAAATCGAGAACGACATCTTGCTCTCTACCGAAGGCGTCGCCCCGAAGCCCCCCGCCTTTGCCGGCGGGACGAGGGATCTCGGATGTGTCACGTCCCTCACTCAGGGAGTTCCAGTTCCGAAAAAAGCCTACAGGCCTCGATCAACTTTTCCTGCGTTTCCACATCGTGCGCCGCCGGATGCGGTTTGCGCGGGCGCGTGTGATAAAAATACTCGCCGCTGACTTTCGCAGCGGAATCGTCGCTCACTGCCAGCCACGCTTGCGTTCGATATCCCTCGTTCAAGTCATCCGGCGCTCCAGCACCTCCCATCTTGGTTGGAACCCAGCCCGGCTCCAGTGCATTGGAAAGAACGTCGGTCCAGCGGCGTGCGACGGCGAAAGCCAGAAGCACGTCATGCAGCTTGCTATCGGAATAAGCCTGCTGTCCTTGCCACGGGCACTGCTCCCACGCCAAATCCTTCAAACTCGCGTCGCCGCTCTTGTGAAGGCCAGAACTCAGATATACCACGCGTTTCGGCTTTTTGATCAGTGCGGTCAGAATGTACGGAGCAAGGGTATTCACAGCAAATTCACGCGGCAGCCGATCTTCGGTTTCGATGCGTGTGGACGCCTGATAACCAACTCCCGCGTTATGAATCACCGCGTCGAAAGAGCCGAGCGCGTTCACCTGTTCCGCCAGTTTCCTGGTCTGCGCGATGCTGCTCAGATCGCCGATCAGGCAAGTTTCCGCGCCGGGAACAGCCGAGAGCGCTTGCTGCGCTCGCTGCTGATTGCGCGCATGTAAAACTAAGTTGTGCCCTTGGTCTATCAGAAGCTTCGCGGCCATCTGACCCAGGCCGTCGGACGAGCCGGTGATGAAAACCCGTGCCATTCTCTTTTCCACTTTGTCCTGCAACGCGGTTAGAGCAAATTCTTCTGAACAAATGCAACCGGCACCGGGTTCCTCTCCACAAATTGCCGCTGATGCCAGTAGGGATAAATGGGCGTAATATCGCTGGCTGCATCGAGCTTGGCAATTTGCTCAGCAGATAAATTCCATCCCGCTGCGCCCAGGTTTTGCCGCAATTGCTCTTCGTTTCGAGCACCCATGATCACAGTTGAAATGGTTGGCCTTTGCAGCAGCCAGTTCAGGGCGATCTGCGGAACCGTTTTTCCGGTTTCCTTTGCGACTTCATCCATTGCATCGATGATGTTGTACAGAGATTCGTCCGCGACTGGCGGTCCGTTCTCTGAAGTTTTGTGCAACCGGCTTTGCTCCGGCAGCGGCTTGCCGCGCCTTATCTTTCCCGTTAGTCGCCCCCAACCCAGCGGACTCCATACCAGCGCGCCAACCCCCTGATCCAGTCCGAGTGGCATCAACTCCCATTCATATTCTCTTCCAATCAACGAGTAATACACCTGATGCCCCGCATAGCGCGCCCAGCCAAACTTGTCTGCGACAGCCAGCGACTTCATCAAATGCCAGCCAGAAAAATTCGAGCACGCGATGTATCTGACTTTTCCGCTTACCACCAGTTGATTGAGCGTGCTCAGGACTTCTTCAACTGGCGTAACTGCGTCAAATCCATGCAGATGGTAGATGTCGATGTAATCCGTGCCGAGCCGGCGCAGGCTGGCGTCGCAGGCTCGAATCAGGTGGTAGCGCGACGATCCCAAATCGTTTGGCCCCGGCCCCATGCGGAATGTGGCTTTGGTCGAGATCAAAACCTGATCGCGCCGTCCTGCAATCGCTTTCCCGAGAATCGTTTCAGAAAGGCCGTCCGAATAAACGTCTGCTGTATCGAAGAGATTGACGCCAGCTTCCAGGCAGATATCGACCAGCCGTGTAGCTTCCTTGACGTCGGTCGAGCCCCATGCGCGAAAGAATTCGTTGCTGCCACCAAAGGTTCCCGTGCCAAAGCTCAGCACGGGCACTTTCAATCCAGAGCGTCCCAGGGTGCGGAATTCCATGTGCCAATAGATGTCGTTGGGCGGCGGAGGATGCGCGCGACCATCATCAAAAATAAAAAAGCCGCCTTCGAAGGCGGCCTAGACCGGATCGGCTCTCGGTTATCCCGGATAACGTCCGGATATATATCCTTCCAATTCCTCGATGTGTTGGGCTTGCCCGGAAATAATCCACTTCACCAGATCCCCAAGCGAAACTATTCCCACTACGCCGCCGTCATCTCCAACGACAGGAAGATGCCGGAAATGGTGCATCGTCATGATGGCCATGCATTCGTCCACCGAATGCCTGGGCGTCACAAACACTACCGGAGAGGTCATAATGTCCCGCACCGGGGTATCCTTCGATGAGTGTCCCTTCAGAATCACCTTACGCGCATAATCCCGTTCGGACACAATGCCGACGAGCCGGCTTTCGGAGATCACCAGCAGCGCACCCACACCTTCGGCTGCCATTTTCTCAATTGCCTGATACACCGACTGATCGGGTAGCACCGATAAAACCCGGTTGTTCTCCTTGTTCCTTAGCACCAACGCAATCGTGTCTGTAAGTTTCATTGGGCTCTCTATAGCTTCCCGGTTACGCGTGAATACCAGACCTGTTCCGGTGCTCGAATTTGATACCAAGTTGCCCTGCCTTACACTGACCGGTAAGGCCGCACACTGCTGCATCAAGGAAACATCAAAAATCCTACACCTTTCGTCAAGTCGAGGGCCTGAAATTCTTCACCGAATTCAACCTGGCAAGCTGCCTTTGGCGTCCGAAAAGAAAGGCCAGCCTTTTCGCTGGCCTCTTAAAGTCACATAATTAAAACCGTTCTCACATACTGTTTTTCTTCATCGTGTCCAATGCCATCTTCAGCGACCGTTGATTTTGGGAAAATATCTTTAGGACAAAGCCTTCGTAAGCCATTGGTAACTCGATGCCAGTTAACTACGCAACTAAACTGGGCAACGTGTGTTTACGCTTCCGAGCTTTAGATTTACAGAGGTTGACAACTGACAATGGGGGATCGAATTTCAATGCTCAACAAGATCACTAACTCGCTCTTAGTCCTCGCAGTGGGCAGTCTCATTTCGGTCGGAGCAGCCGCTGCACAAGCTGGCCCCGGCCAGGACGACCCTGGCCATCCTCGGGTCAACGAAGTCAACACCCGCGAGCAGAACCAGCAAAACCGCATTGCCAATGGAATGAAGAACGGTACGATGTCTCCGGGGCAAGCTGCTCACGTCGAGCGACAGGAACAGCATATCGAGAACCAGGAAAAGAGAGACATGGCCGCACACAATGGCCACTTGACTAAGGCCGAGCAGAACAAGCTCAACCGGGAACAAAATCGCACCAGCCGCGAGATCTATAAAGACAAACACAGCAACAAGTAGGCCGATTGCGTATGTTGGGACTGAGCCGCGATGCATTCGCGGCTTTATTCTTTTTTAACCGCAAAGGCAATCTCTTACTTGCTTTGTGCAGTCGCATTCTCCAAATCGTCCGCGGCTTTTGCAATTGCTGCGGCGACGTTTTCCAGCACGGTTCCAACCATCGGAACCTGCGCGTCGGCCTCTTTCCATTTTTCCTGATCCATATATTCCCGCACCGCCGCAATCGGCTTCGCGCCGTAACCTGTGTAAGCTCCCGGCGCGTACACCTGATTCTTGTACCACGGCCTCTCCGGCAAGCCTTTCTCGGTGAGAAACACTCTCTGAATCTGAATGATCTCTTCGTTCAGCGCTGTCGCCGTCCGCGGCGGCAACGGGTTCCCACTTGCCTGCCACTTGGCAAATGCTGCCTCATAACGTTCGGCGCTGCGTTTAATCGCCTCCACTCCATTTTGCAGTGGCGCAAAATTCATATATGGAGGCACTTCCTTCGCTGGCGGCGGCACATACGTCTTCCGTGGATCGGAGGTCGCCGTGAAAACTCCTTCTTTCAATTCCAGATTGCGCTCAGTAATCTCGTCCTGCTTGTCTTTCAGCAACTTTTCCAATTCCTTCACGTATCGTCCGATCGTCTCCGCCTGTTCCTTATACTCATACGGAATCACATCCGCATCCGCTAATCGCATCACCGCAGTCCCGCCGGTTTGCGCCAGCGCGCGTCCATAGGAAAAATCGGTGTCGACAAAATGCGTGTACCAATAGAAATCGTCATATATCGAGTGATACGCATTGGCATCGTTTTCTCCGCCGTAGCCAATATTCAGCGTGGAAATTCCATCGTGATCCTGGAACGCCGTAAAATCCGATCCATCGCCCAGCGCTCCAATGCGCACATCATTTTCTTTTCTGATTTCTCCGCGCTCGTCTTTCAGCGCGCGCTGAATCTGCCGCAACTTCGCCCGCTGCTCAACTGAGATGTGCTTCTCCGGATCTTGTACCCCCCGCGCAACCTCGTTGATGAAGTGCTGCAGGTCGTGAGTCCCTCCGGCATACAAAAATCCCCGGCCATTGCTATCTGAATTGATGTATGCAACCGCATGTTTTTTGAGTTCATCGCCATGCGTCTCCACCCATTCAGTCGATCCCAATAGTCCCGGTTCTTCTCCGTCCCATGCGCAGAGAATGATCGTCCGCTTCGGCGTCCATCCCTGCTTGTGCAGTTCGCCGAACATTCTTCCTTCTTCCAAAACTGTCACCATTCCCGAGATGGGATCGTCTGCCCCATTCACCCAGGCATCATAATGATTGCCGCGGATCACCCACTCATCCGGTGCTTCCGATCCTTTCATCATGGCGATCACGTCATTCACCGGCTTGATATCCCAATTCGATACCACTTTCAAATGCACTTTCGCTGGCCCTGGGCCGACGTGATATGTGATCGGCAACGCTCCACGCCACGCCTCCGGCACAACCGGACCCTGCAAGGCAGATAAGAGCGGCAACGCGTCTCCCCAGGAAATCGGCAGCACGGGAATTTTTGTAATCGTCTTCGCCTCTTTAATCTCCAGCCGCTTCGCATTCGCCGTAGCGCCCACTCCCGGTGTGAGCGGATCGCCCGGATAATCCGTATCCATCACGCTTCCACGTTGCACGCCTTCCCGTGGCCTCCAACCACCTTTGGGATAGTCGTCACCCTCAAAGAATCCATCCTCCCGAGGATCGGAATAAATAATGCACCCGATTGCCCCATGCTCTGCGCCAACTTTCGGCTTGATTCCGCGCCAGCCCTCGCCATACCGCGCAATCACAATCGCACCTTTTACAGAAATTCCCATGCGATCGAGTTGCTCGTAATCCTCACGATTCCCGTAATTCACGTACACCAACGGTGCTGTTACATCTCCATCAATCGAATAAGCGTTGTAGGTCGGTAACTGCTCCGCTGTCTGGCTGGAGGTCGGATCGCCCGGCACCGGAGGTTCCTGCAGCTTCGCCTTAAATTTCGTCGGCTCGATCATTTCGACCACGCGCTCTTTCGGCGTGGGGAACAGCACGTTGAACGTCTCAATATGCGCGTCGAATCCCCAATCTTTGAATTTCGCCAGAATCCACTCGGCATTGTCCTTGTCGTAAGGCGAACCCACATGATGAGGACGGGCGCTCAGTCGCTGCATGTTCTGCCGCAGGTTATCCGCGGTCACACCATCCTGCAGCTTCTTCTCCCATTCACGCTCGGTTTTCGACGATTCTGCCGAGTAACCGGATAGCCGGGACGCATCATCACTAGCAGCCGCTGAGGACTGTGCCCACGCTGACCATGGGTTCAGTAAGTTATTCGGCGAAAATTGGGATGTGAGCTGAGCAACGCAGAAAATCGTGAATATGACGAATAGGTTCCGAAACAATTTCAAAATTGCCTCCCGAGATTCACACAGGTCACACGATTGGCCGCCTGATGGAATTAGTGTCGCGGGGAATTATAGGGCGAAGCATCTGCCCGCCGTCAACACAAAGCCGTGGCGCAACCATAATCACACAGCGTCTACCGCTTCAGAAACCATCCCGCAACAGCTGCTCCCAAAATGATCCATGCGGAATTGGTTCGAAACCGGAAAAGAAAGGCGGCGCTCGCGATCAAGATCGCCAATGTTAACCAATCCACGATCGCCGCTCGCCCCAACTGCCACGCCACCACCGCCATCAGCGCCAGCGATGCCACCACCACTCCATCGAGAATCGTCATGGCCAAAGCCGAGCGTCGAAGTTTCGAAATGATCCGGCCAGCCAATGCAACGAGCACAAATCCGGGCAAGAAAATTCCCACAGTCGCGACGACCGCACCGCGTACGCCCGCAATCACGTAGCCGATGAATGTTGCCGTTGTAAATACGGGCCCGGGTGTGAACTGTCCCACGGCAACGGCGTCGATCAATTGTTTCTCAGTCAGCCAATGCAGATGCTCGACGAACTCTGTTCGTAAGAAGGCTAGCAGCACATACCCGCTTCCGAAAACAATCGATCCAATTTTCAGGAATGAGAAAAACAAGCGCACGATGCTGAGTGGAGCAGAAACAGCAGTTGCGATTACCCCCACTCCGGAAGAAACAGCGAAGGGAATCAACACGTGGACTCTGGCCTCGCGCTGCTGAATCAATGCGGCTGCGCCCGCAATGATTGCCGAGGTCGCGAGCACGGCGAGCGGCGCAAATCCTATGACATTCAGCCCCACCGCAATCAGGCCAACCACCGCCAGCCATTTCGTCTTGACGGCTTTCCGCCCCAGGTTCCACAATGCTTGCAAGATAATTGCGATTACCGCCGGTTTAATGCCGTACAGAACCCCCGTAACCTGCGGTAAAGAGCCGAAACTTAAGTAAAACCACGCGATTGTCGTTACCAGAAGCGCCGCTGGAATAATGAAGCAAGAGCCCGCCACCAGCAGCCCTGCCCAGCCCCGCTGCAGATATCCGATGAAGATCGCCAATTCTGTCGAACTCGGACCCGGGATTAAATTTGCGATCGCCAGCCGATCCAGGAAATCCGCTTCTGTGAGCCACTTCCGCCGCCGGACAAACTCCTCCTCCATCATGGCGATGTGAGCGGCAGGCCCGCCAAACGCGATGGTGCCCATCTTCAGAAACGCCCAGGCAAGTTTGGCCATCGATACATGTTTCCGTTCAGGTTCAGTTTTGATCGCGGGGACCTGCCTCGTACTGTCGTCTCTCATCGAGACACAAGTTACCCCAAACCGAGACCAGAAGGTAGCGCGGGATCGATGGCACTTGTGAACAGGGGAAGATGGTGCGGCTCTGCTCGGAGAGGAAAACTTTTATGACTCGTCCGAGCAGCCGATCAGAAGCAGCGACCCCGGTCTGATCACAAACTACCGAGGACGACGTTCACCGCGCTCGCCAATACTGAGCCGAGCGAAATCGTGAAATGTCGAGCCTGTTCCGTGCCGCTCAACCTCTGCCGAGATACCCGTATAGCGATAGTATTCGCGCTGCGCCGAAGTGATCTTCACTCCGAAATTTTTTACTATGTTTCTATCCCCGAACACAATGTGTTTTGCGTTCTGGGACCCCGTGTACTGCAAACCCATACCTATATTTTACTCCGACGCAATGAGCGTAGAAATCAGATAAAGGCTTTTTCTGGAACTGAATTGCCAAGCCGAAAAAGGTTCTGAGCACCCTGAAGGTCAAGTAATCCACAGCGCGATTTCTTCAAGGCAGATATACTGTCCGAGAAATCGTGGCCGCTCACCGAAAGGGAGTTCCGCGGATTTTGAAATCTGCCGGACGCATGTTGCGCCGGAATTTAGACGAGGAGGATCGTATGAAGAAAATTGGTTTCTTGACTCTGTTGGTTACCGCCACTCTTCTGTTAACACTCGCCTTGCCGGTCACGGCGGCTGGTCCCAACCCCGCGCCGGCCGTTGCCGCTGCCCCGGTTCCTGCCAGCCCGGCAGTCGCTCCACCGATGCCGCCACATCCTGAGATTCACGCGGCGCTTGAAGCGATGCGGGAGGCGAAACATCATTTGGAAAGCGCTGCGCATGATTTCCATGGTCATCGCGTGAAGTCACTCGACCACCTGAATCAAGCTATCCGTGAAGCTGAGATCTGCGAACACGAGGATTAAAGCTCTTTAGCCAAAAATAAAAAAAGCAGCGTCGAATGACGCTGCTTTTTTGTTCAAAACCCGTTGTTTTGCCCTTAGCTCAATCGGAGCCAATGGTGTACCCGATCGACGCTCCGACTCGAAACACGCTATCTGAGTTGAACTCGATGTTGTTCTGGATGTGATAGTAGTGAATCTCTGGCCGGACAAAGAAATGGCGCCAAACATAGTAACGAACCCCGGCACCCAGATGCTCCATAAAGTGATCGCTGCTGGTGTAATTGATACACCCACCGCTGAAATAGCTGCAGGAAGTAATCTCCGGAACATAGAAGCGCGTCGCGGCAACACCGATTCCGCCCATGAGATCGAGCCCGAGTTTTTTCCCGAACTTGGGCTGGAACAGCGCGTTAAAGTCGGTGAGAATGGGACGGTACGTCTCGTTTTCGCCGGAGTAAATGCCCTGACTGGCTTTCCAGGCGGTTTCGATGTTGAAGCCGAGCCGCCGCTTGAAACCCACCACATCGCCGCCCAGATTAATGTAAGTGCCGCCTTTTTCCGCCGGCGGTTGAAAGAACAATGCTCCGGTGGTAGGCGATGATGACAGCAGCGTTCCGCCGCCCACGAAGAAGTCTAACTGTTGCGCGGAAGCAAATGGAGCGATGAACAGGAAAATCAAAAGAGGTGCGAAGCTGGCTATCTTTCTCAAGAAAACCTCCAATCAGTTCGTGTGTGGATGAGATGCTTGCAGAGTCTCGGTACGATGCATCGAAGTTTGCACCCCTCATCATAATTTCATTGCACGTCTGGATTCAACCACAGCAGCATTCTGCTTGTAAAGAAACGTCAAAGCTGCGGGCAATTCGCAGCGAGAGTGGAGCTCATTGCTGCCAACCCAAATGCTCGGGGAAAGTTGCGAAGAGATCAGAAGCTACTTTGATTTCCCTCCACCACCGGGCGCGCGAACATGGTCAAAGGCAATCGCTCCCCCTCCGAAACAGATAAGCGCAAATGCAATGGCGGCAAGTGAGAGTGGAAATTCATACCCGTGCTCGCCCATCAGGCCATTGTGGAAATGAACTTTTGCGATGGCAACGCACATATCGATGCAGATAGCGAAAGCCGCCGCGCGAGTAAAGAGGCCAATGAGAACGAGCAGACCGCCGAAGAATTCGGCGAATGCCGAGAGATAAGCAGACCAGCCAGGCAATCCCAGGCTTTCGACAAGCTGAACGTGATGATGAAGCCCGCCAAAAACCTTGTGATAGCCATGCCCCACCATTACCGCACCCAGAGCCAGACGCATCACCAGTAGCGCAAGCGGTTGCAGACGATCGAGGTAGCGCAAGCAGTTCCTCCGAGTAAAGATAGTAGATTACTTTAGTTCGGAGCGGTGCGAAAGTAGCACCGCCAGACCAGGAAACGGATCCGCGAAAGAGGGCAGCCCAGAGTAGCCCAGAGAAGCATTGCGCGAGCCCCTACTTTCTGCTAACGTTTCCTCTTTCCACCTCAGATTGCGGTTTATTCTCGCAGCTTTTTTGCTGCACGGGGGCTGCGCGGGACAGCATCGCATTCTGCAGGTCTTTCCTAAATACGGCACTCAATCATTATTGGGCACGGGAACCTTTACCTGACTTCGGGGTTAAACGTAAGGGGCGGTTCTAAGTTGATCGGGGGTTTTCCGCCGAGACAAGGAAAAGCCTTGGGATGGCCAGGAGGCCGCGATGAATTGCATTTCCAAAACTGAAAAACTACTGCTGAAGTTTGCAGTGCTGGTGTTGACGATTACAGTTCCAATTTTTGCGCTCGGGCAGCACAAGAATGAAAGCAAACCGAGTGCTCCTTCACACTCCAGCGCGCCGTCGCACAACTCGGCGCCGTCGCATAACACCACGCCCTCGCGCGGTTCCACGCCGTCGCATAACACCACGCCCTCGCGCGGTTCCACGCCGTCGCATACCACGACTGGCCGTACAACGCCTTCGCGCACGAATTCGGCGAGCCGCCCCAACACGGCGACCCGTACGAACACGATGGGCGGCGGCCACACGACAGCAGCCGGCCGGGGCAACACAGCCGGGCACTCGGCGACTATGGGCCGCGGAAACAGCAATGCACGCGGAGGCATGGCCGGCGGTGGGCATCCGGCCGCAACGCGAACTGGTATGGCGAGCCACACGCCACCGGGCCGCTCGGTTTCCCTCCGAGGCGGCGGAAGGGCGAACATCCGTCCCAATGGACAGATTCGTTCCATCGACCGTGGCGGCATGCACATTGAGCACGGTGTTCGGGGTGGTCGCACGGTCGTGAGCGTACACAATGGCGCCACCATCGTGACCAGAGGACGCGGCGGTTACGTGCAGCGCGCTTACGTTGTGCGGGGCGGCCACAGCTATGTCTCGCGGACTTATGTGTATGGCGGCAGGGTGCGCGTCGGCGTGTACCGTTCCTACTACTGGGGCGGACATCCTTATTACGGCTACTACCCTGGCGTCTGGTACCATCCCGGATTTTATGGATGGGGCTACCATCCCTGGGGAGCGCCGGTGGTGTGGGGTATTGGAGCATGGGGCTGGGGCGGACCGTGGTGGGGCTTCTACGGAGGATGGTGGAATCCTTATCCGGCGTATGCCGCGCCCTACTACTGGCTGACGGACTATTTGATTTCGCAGCAACTGCAGGCAGCCTATGCAGCGAGAGCAGATGCTCACGCCGATGATATGGCAGCGGACGCGGCGGCCAGCGACAGTGGCGGCGGAGATCCGGGACCGGCAGCGGCTTCCGGGCAGACAGCACTGAGTCCTGAGGTAAAGGAAGCGATTGCGCAAGAAGTGAAAGCGCAGTTGGCTGCACAGCAGACACAGGCCGGGCAGGATGCGGGCGGGCAAGCATCTGCGGCTCCGGCTCCAGCCGCTCCAACGGCTGCCAGCGATCAGGCGCCGCCCCCGGCGTTGGATCCGGCACAACGCACGTTTGTGGTTGACACCGATGTGACGGTAGTTGCCAACGGTCAGGAGTGCGCATTGTCGTCGGGAGACGTGATTACCCGGCTGACCGACACTCCAGATGCGGACCAGACCGTGAATGCCAGCGTCTCGGCTACCAAGAAGGGCGACTGCGCGTCGGGACAAACCGTGGCTGTGAAAGTGGATGACCTCCAGGAAATGTACAACCACTTCCAGGAGAACATCACCAACGGCATGGGCGAACTGGCCAAGAAGCAGGGAACGGGCGGCATGCCGGCGGCGCCGGATACTGGCACCCAGAAGCCGGCGGTTCCACCTCCCGCGCCGGACAGCACTGCGGCCAATGATCTGCAGCAACAACAACAGCAAGCCGATCAGACTGAGTCGCAAGTCAAGCAGGAAGCTGCTTCCTCTGGTGGAGGCACGCAATAGACAGTCGAGTTTCATCAGCTTGAAAACCAGGGAGCGCCGGGAAACCGGCGCTCCTTTTTTACCGTTTTTTTACCGTGTAACCCGAATCCCGTTTTTGCTACACTCCTTTGCTGCACTTCTTTGCTACACTTCCGCGCAGCCGCAATGTTCCCCGGGGGAAATCTGAAGCCAAAGCTCAATGGAGGTCTGACGATGTCGCGAAAACTTCGCCGTCTCTTGCCAATGCTACGAGTCGTTGCGGTGGGGTTTCTCTTGATCCCGTTCGCCAACGCGCAGGCTCCGACGCTCGAAGAGCAGCTCGCAGCGCAGTATAAGCTTGTAAAAATGGGGTCGGACACCAGCGGCTATTCCGTCGTCGACAAAGGTACTGTGCTGGCGATTCAAAAAGGCGGAATCCTCGGTGTGCCTTATTCCGACCAGAGCGTCCTTTCGACGAAGTATGAAAACGGAACGGTGCACTCGCCGAACACCATGCTGTCGAAAGGCATCGGCTTCGGCATGAAGCGCTTTGGCAAAGAGCAGACCACGCATTTGTTTCAGACCGGCGACAAAGTTTATCCCTCGAAAATTGACGTCAACCTAAGCAAAGACATGGTGACGCTTGGCATTGTCGCTTGCGACACTTGCAACAAAACCGACCCTCCGACTTACAACAAAGCCAACATCGTTTTCATTTTTCCCAAAGGAACTTTGGCCTCTGCCAGCGCAGGCCAGGTTGAAGACACCATCGGTCAGTTGCTTGCGGTGAGCACCGACGATCAAGGCGGCGAGCAAGGCGCGGATCAAGGCAGCCAGCAGCAAGGTGCAGATCAGGGTGGGCAGCAGCAGGCAGGTACAGATCAGGGTGGGCAGCAACCAGCCGCTGCGCCGCAGCAACCGGCACCGCAAGAGCCGGCTGAGCCTGCCAGCATCGATAAGGGAATGACGCCAGATCAGGTGCAGGCCGCGCTCGGCAAGCCCGACAAGATCGTCAATCTCGGAGCCAAGCAGATCTATGTTTACAAAGATCTGAAAGTGACTTTTTTGAGCGGCAAAGTGAGTGATGTGCAGTAGGTATGCGTCCTCACCGAAATAAAATTTAGTTGCTGCAACGCCGCGATCAGGTTTGTGCCGGGATCGAACTGCCCCCTCCAGCCAAAACCCGGCTTGAATGGGCCACCGATCTTGAATGGGGCACCTGCACCGATTTTGAGTGGGGCACCGATTATTAAGATGCCGTAGAAACAAACACTTCCGCCGCCGATATAGTACCTCCGTACCGTCTGTAGTACTTCAGTTACTGACCCCGAAGTAAGCAAACAGGCCTTCTTGCGCGAATACTTCATATTGTGTTTTGAGATCATCAAACCACAATATGTAGAATAAGCCCCAAAACGGCTTTTCTGCCCATTCCAGAAAACACCCAAAAAACCCAGTAAAAAGCGGAGATTCGCTTCGAGCTTGGGCTTTTCGGGGCTGATATATGCTCTGGACACCGAGAGCCCACCGGACACGCAGGGTGGGCGAGGGTTTGAAGGTATCTCCGTGGGCCGAAACGCGGTACGGCAGGTTTTGGAGGAGCGAGTAAGGACACATGGCCGACTCACGAGAAGTGATGAACATTCGCCAAGCCTCCCAGTATCTGGGAGTGAGTCCGGACACGCTTTACAAGTACGTCGGTGAACAGAAGATTCCGGCGTTCAAGCTGGGCAACCGCTGGCGCTTCAAGAAATCGAAGCTGGACCAGTGGATGGAAGAGAAGTCGAGCCAGATGGAGCCGGGAAGCAAGAGCAAAGCCAAGGCGGCGATGAAGGCCGCCGGGTCGCAGTAAGGGAATAAGAATAAAAAGGCGCGGGCAAGAGTGCCCGCGCCACACAAATAAAGGCTCACAAACAAAGAAACACAAAGGCGGGCACACATGTTCGGAATGGGATCGAAGTCGATTGTTGGTCTGGATGTGGGCTCTTCCAGCATTAAAGCGGTCGAGTTAAAGAGAAAGGGCGCGCAGATTGAAGTGGCGCATCTCGGCCTGGAACCGTTGTCGTCGGATATCGTGGTCGATTCGATGATCGTCGATTCCGGCACGGTGTCGAGCGCGATCGCGAAATTGTTCACCGATTGCCTGATCAAAACCAAAGCTGTCGCGACTGCTGTCAGCGGCCACTCCGTGATTGTGAAGAAGATTTCGCTGCCCTCGATGAGCGATCAGGAACTGGCCGAAACCATCGAGAAGGAAGCCGCGCAGCATATTCCGTTCGATCTGGCGGACGTGAGCCTCGACTACCAGATTCTTTCGGAAGAAGCAGGCAGTCCGCAGATGGATGTTCTTCTGGTCGCCGTCAAGAAGGACAAGATTTTGAACTACACCAACGTACTCTCGATGGCAGGCCGCACCCCGGCTATCGTGGACATCGATGCCCTGGCATTGCAGAACTGTTACGAGTACAACTACCAGCCGGCTCCAGGCCAGGTGGTGGCGCTTTTGAACCTGGGCGCCAGCGTGATGAACATCAACATCGTGAAAGGCACTACGCCGCTGTTTCCGCGCGACGTCAGCGTGGGCGGGCATCAATACACGGATTCGCTGCAGAAGGAACTCGACCTGAATTTCGAAGATGCCGAGAAGTTGAAGCTGGGTGAGAAAGTCGGAACGGTTAGCGAGGATGCGAAGACTCCGATTCTGCAGCAGGTGACGGAAATCATCGTTCTGGAAATTCAGAAGACGTTCGATTTCTTTCGCGCCAGCGCGGCCGGCGAACACATTGAAAAAATTTATCTCGCCGGCGGTTCGGCGAAAGTTCCGGGCTTGATGGAGGCATTGCGGCAGGAATTTTCGATGCCGGTGGAGTTGCTGAATCCGTTCCAGCGAGTCGTGCCGCCGACCGAGGGCCCAGGAGTGGAACTAGTGGAGCAGAATCCAGGCCAGTTGGCGGTTGCAGTGGGCTTGGCTTTGAGGAGCTTTGAATCCCTATGATCAAAATCAATCTGCTCGAAACGTCCAAGGGAAAAGGCAAGCGTGGCGGCGGCGCAGCCGCAGCCTCACTGCCCACGATGGAAATGGGCGACATGGGCTCGCCCAAACTGAAGGTGCTGATCGTCGTGATCCTGGTGGGGCTTTTGAACTACGGCTACTGGCACCGGCTGGATCAGCAGGCGAAAACCATCGCAGCACAAATGAGCGGCGCCGAGCAGAAGAATCGCGAGCTTAGCGATGTAAAGGCGAAATTCCTCGAGCGGCAGAAACAGGCAGACGCTTACAAACGGCGCGTCGACGTAATCGATGAGCTGCGCAATGCACAAACCGGTCCCGTAAACCTGCTAGCCATGCTGGGGCAAACCGTGAATGACACGGAAGCGGTGTGGCTGCGCAAGATGGATGACACCGGTCCCAGCGTAAACCTGGAAGGAACGGCTTTAAGCACGGATGCAGTCGCCAGCCTGATCGGGAACCTGCAGAAGACAGGCTTTTTCAAAACCGTTGAAATCAAAGAAACCTATCAAGACGAGCAGATCAAAGACATGCAAGCGTTCCAGTTCACTCTGACTTGCGAGAAGGGAAAGTCGTAGAGGCAGACCTATGGCAACGAACTTTAGCGAACTTTCGGGGCTGAAGCAGTGGGGAGCGTTGATCGCCGGAGCGGCTCTGCTGACCGCAGGACTGTACTACACGGTGTTCAAAAGCAAAAGCGATCAGAATGCAACGGCCCAGCACGCGGTGCAGGAAAAGATTCGGGAGAACAACGAACTGGAGTCCTACCGTCCCAAGTTGAAAGACATGGAACGGCAACTGGCCAATTTGAAACAGCAGCTCGATATCGAGCGGCGCATCGTTCCTGATGACAAGGCGGAGGACGCATTCATCGAATCGATGAATGCCGAGGCGCTGAAGGCTGGCGTCGAGCTGCGGCGCTACGTCGCAGAACCGGTGAAAAACAAAGAATATTACACCGAAGTGCCGTTCGAAATGGAGTTGGATGGTCCTTACTACTCCATGTTGGGTTTCTTCGATCGGGTCAGCAAATTGGAGCGCATCGTGAACGTCAGCAATTTGCTGGTCGCGACCACCAAAAATGCGACCGAAGCCAAAGTAAAACACACATACCAATACGCCCCGAACGAAAGCGTGGCTGCGAGTTTCACGGCGACGACATTTTACAGCCACGACTTGAATGCGCCGCCTGCCGCAAAGCCGGCGGGCGCGAAGTAAATAGGAATCGCTTATGAAGCTAACCAGAGGCATTTTGGCAGCGGTAATGATGTTGGGCGGAGCCTGGGCACAGAATCCGAACATCATCAATAACGTGCAGAACCAGATGACAGCCGTGGAGCAGAAACAGGCTGCCGATTCCAACGCTGCTCTCGGAATTGAGACCACTCCGGCGAATGGGCAGGCGGCGAAGCCGTCGCCGGTAGCTCCCGCGCCATCCGTGAGGTCTGCGTCGATCCCGGCTGCGAAGCCGGTGACTGCATCTAGGCCGGCAAGCGCTGCCAGCAGCAAGCCAGCCAGCGCTTCAGCGCCAAAGATGGTTCCGGTATCGAGCAACAAGCTCGAGCAAGTGAAGGTGATTCATCACGCCGACGATGTTCAGATAGAAATGGCCACTCGCGAGGCGATCACGCCCACTGTGGACAAACTGAAATCTCCAGAGCGAGTCGTCATTGAATTCCCAGCAACCGCTATGGCGACCACGCAAAACAGAATTGCCGTCGGGGCTGATGGAATTAAGGGCGTGCGCATTGGCATGAATGGCAAGACGCCACCCAGCACCAGCGTGGTGGTAGATCTGGAGCACGCTGTTACTTATGAAATCTCGCCCGGCCCATCGAACAAGTTTCTGCTGACGCTGCATGTGCAGGGGGCATCGCAGATTGCAATGAAGAATGCGAAGGCCCAGCCGCCGCAGCAAGCGCCAGCCAAGGCGGTTGTAGCTTCCTCGGCTGCGGCCCCGAAGGCTTCGCCCGCAGCGACTCGGAAAACTTCGGCATCAGTGACTGGAAAAGCAGTGCCTGAAATCGCAAAGACCGCGCCTGCGGCAATGGCAGTTTCCACAGCAAAGCCCGCAACTGCTAAGCCGGTAATAGTGGCCAAGGCACAGATGCTTGCTCAAGCTCGGAAGGGCGTGATCGCTCCGGCTCCGAAGATCGCAGCCGGCGTGAAACCCGAGATTTCAAAGACACCAGCTACAGCGCCGAAAGCTGCTAAGGCGACGAAGGCGGCTAAAGAGACGATCACAGCTGCGAAAGAACCCATACAGCCGGCCGATACTCAGTCCCAGAAGATTGCGGCGGATGCCAAGTTGCCGCCAATCGGGACGATTGCAGACGCTCAAAAAGCGCCGAAACCGGAAGAGAAGAAGTGGGCGATGAATGGCAAGCGCGATCCCTTCTTCAGTCCGATTGTGCAACAGGCCACGGGTTCCGGCTGCTCAACCGGCAAAAAATGTCTCGAGATTGGACAAATTAACGTGCGCGGCATCGTGAAATCGCAAGACGGATTTATTGCCGTGGTCACCAACAGCCTGAACAAAGCTTATTTCCTGCACGAGAATGATCCCGTGTTCAACGGTTTCGTTTTGCGAATTACCGGAGATTCGGTGGTGTTCCAGGAGACGTACGAAGACAAGTTGGGCAAGCCAATTACGAGAGAAGTGACGAAGAGGATTACGACACCGGCAGTCTAGTGGTTGGTATGGTCTGCCGGAGAGTGCGGCGGTCAGCAAATCGAGTTCAAAGAAGGACGCGCGGGTTAGGCCCGCGAGTTGGGGAGAGGCGAAATGCGAAAGCAACTGCTGAATATATTCCTGCTGTTCACGCTGCTCGGACTGGCAGCTTCAGCCCAGACGCCGGGCACACAACCGGCGAGTGAAGGGAGCCAGCTGCGGCACGTGAGTGTGGTTCGCGGGGCGGATGAGATCCGCGTCGAGATCAGCACTCGTGGCGTGGTGGCGCCCAAAGTGAGCACCGCCGACTCGCCTGCGCGCCTGATTGTGGATCTGCCGGATACCTCGATGGCGAGCCGGCCGAGCCACATCATCGTGGGCAGCGACGGAGTCAAAGCAGTGCGGGTTGCCATGGATGGCCATCATCCGGCGACAACTCGGGTCGTTATCGACCTCGAGCAGGCCTGCCGCTATGAGCTGAACAAGGCCTCGGACGGCAATCTGATTCTGACGCTGCACGCTCCGCAGGCAGCGGAAGCGGCAAAGGCGAGCGCGCCCGAGGTGGTTGCAACCAGCCAGCCCGTTCCCGTGAATTCCATTCCATCTCCAATCGCCCCGGTGGTCGCCAGTGTGACGCCCGAGACGAAAGCAGACACGACAAAGGCGGTAGCACAGAAAACCGACACGGCTTCGCCTGCCTCGAGTGACTTTGTATTCGTAGAGCCTGCATACCGGGCTACGAAGGCGCAAGATACGACAGATCCGGCAGTTCGCGCAGACGACGCTGCCTCGAAGTTCGCAGACAAGACCGCTGCGGAACTTCTGCCGGTAAATCTGCATGCCGCGCAGTCTCAGAATTCATCCGCCACTCCGACGATTCAACCTGCCGTAAATCTGGCAGCTGAGCAAAAAGCGCAGGGACTGCAGACTGTTGCCCCTGGACCTAAATACACCGGCGAGCCGATTTCGGTAAATCTGAAGGATGTGGATCTGAAAGATTTCTTCCGCCTGATTCACGAAATCAGCGGTCTGAATGTGGTTCTCGATCCCGATGTGCATGGCACTCTTACCATCGTTCTGGATGACGTGCCGTGGGATCAGGCTCTCGACATCGTCCTCAAGAACAACGATCTGGCACGGGAACTCGAAGGCAATGTTCTGCGAATCGCCACTCTGGACACCCTGAAGAAGGAAGCCGACGGACGGCGCGCGCAGATGGAAGCGGAAGCGTTAGCGGTCGAAAAAGTCTCGATCACGCATTTCCTCAGCTACGCCCACGCTAAAGATGTCCTGCTGACCGTGAAGAAATTTCTGTCGGTGCGCGGTGACGCAGTTGCCGACGAGCGCACGAATGCGATCATCGTCAACGACATTCCGAAGGTGATTCCGGTCATCGATAAGCTGCTGACTCAGCTCGATCGCAAGACCCAGGAAGTGGAGATCGAAGCGCGCGTAGTCGCAGCCACCAGAACGTTCGCCCGCGATATCGGCACCCAGTTCGGTTTTGGCTGGGGCAATGGCCACAGTGCGATCGGCGGCGCCTCGGCCGCAGGTTCTTCTCCGACGGCGGTCACGGGGGGGGCGCCCGGCTACATTACCGTGCCTAGCACCGGCGGCAGCACAGGTAACACGATTCCTCTCTTCTCGAACCTGGGTTCGACCGCCCCAACCAGCGGCATGACCTTCTTAAACGCAAGCAACACGGTGCGCATCGATGCCATTCTTTCGATGGCGGAATCGCGCGGGTTGCTGAAGGTTCTGTCCCGGCCGCGAGTCGTGACGCAGAACAATATTCAAGCTCTGGTGAGGCAGGGCGTGCAGGTGCCGATTGTGACGCAGGCCCAGTTGGGTGGTCCTCCGACAGTGACCTACGTCAGCGCCTTCCTGCGCTTGACCGTGACTCCGCAGATCACCTCGGAGAACACTATCTTCCTGAACGTGGACGTGGAAAACACCACGCCCAACTTCGGACAGGAGGTGCAGGGCAACCCCGAGTTAATCACCCAGCAGGCAACTACGCAGGTGCTAGTCACCGATGGCGGGACGGTAGTAATCGGTGGCGTTATCCAGACACAGAACTCGCTCGAGGTGGACCAGGTGCCATTGCTCGGCAGCATTCCGGTGCTCGGCAACCTGTTCAAGCACGTGCAGGTGACCACCTCGAACCAGGAACTGATCTTCTTCATCACGCCGCGAATCATTCAGACGTAGGAGCACCAGACGTAACAGCATCAGAGCGAGCAGCGCAGTTGAAGATTTGAAACCGCCGGCCTGAAGAACCTGTCAGGACCGGCGGTTTCGCTTTTGGTGCTCTCTGATAAAGGAGTAAGAACACAAGCCTGTATCCATACAAGCAAAGCAGCAGAATTTCTTAGTTGTCCTGAACCTTCCCCACCCCCACAATTCTTGCCGTAGCGCGGAACTTCTTGTAGTCGCGATAACTCTGCTCCACATTTACATTAAAATTCTTGAGCAGGGCGAGCCGCATGTCAACCTTGACCGCCAGGTGCCGAGGCAGCCACACTTCGTTGTTAACCCGCGTCTGTTCCAGCACAAAACGCGAGCCTTTGTGAAAGCGCGCCAGAAACAATCCCCAGGAAACCGTGTCCAGACACTCCACATCGAGCTTGGCCAACTGCAAATCGCTCTTGTCGATCCAAACCCGGCCATGGAATTTGGGAAGATATTTTGCGCCTTTAGCGTGCGGAACAAAGCCCGGGCGCGGTTCGCCATCGATGACCCAGGCCTCGCGTCCATCGACTTTTTCGGTTCCCACTAGAGTGAAGTTATAAGCGTCCGCCACGTCGCCTACGAATTCGCGATCCTCTTCACGCTCTTTCTCTTCTTTCGCTTCGCGTTTCTTGCGCTCATCCTCACTTTCGTTTTTTCGCTTGTCGATAATCTTCTGAATTTTCGCGTCTTCCTTGGCAGCCTCTTTTTCGGCAAGAGACTTATCGTTTTTTTCGGTCAGGCGCTCTACCTGTTCTCCATAAATTTCCAGAATGTCGTAGGTATGCTCCTCGGTGGATTTGGTATCTCCTTTTCCGTCCAACTTGGTCACGACTTCGCGCTCGACGTAGGTGTAGTTGCGCAGCAGTTTGTCATTCTCTAAATCTTTGTCTGCCACGACTCGGAACAGCTGCTGCATCTGTACCTCCGAGAGCTTGCCATTGGCATCGGGCTTCAGATCGGGCAGGGGAGCCAACTTGGCGTGCGCGATTGAATCGGTTCTTTCCTGCTGCGCTAAGACGGCGGAGCCTGAAAGAAGTAAGGGAAGAGCGACTAGAGCGAAGAGATGCACCGGAAAGAGCCCGAGTCTAGTCATGATTATCGTTACGTTTCTAGAATGCTTTCAGGTCCGCCAAGATGCACCAATATTGACTTCATCGGCCATTGTTTTTGTATGCCTTGCCCAGGCATTCCGCCTGAAACAACCGTTCGTCCAAGCGATGCAGCCCCTTAGCCATGTGGGGAGTGATCAGCGGATAATGTTTGACCTCGAACAAGTGATACACGATGAACCACACGGGCTTCTCGGTAGTCATCCAATGCAGACGATCGAAGCGCTTGAGATTGACGGGAAGCGAAAATCGCCGCAAGGTGCGCTCGCGCCTTAGATTGAAATATCCGTTGAAATAGGTTAACGCCAGCTCGCGCAGCGTGCGATGGATGGGCTCGCGCCAGCGGCATCCGGCGTAATTCGATTTCGCAACCGCGCCCCAGTAACCATTCTGACGGAAAATAGCGACCACATGATCGGTGTCGTGCTCGGCTTCGAAATCGAGCAGCAGCGGTGGATATCCATTGGCGCGCAGCGCGGCGGCGGCAAAGATAGCACCTTCGAGGCAGTGCGCGGTTTTTTCGGCCAGCACTTTCCGTGGTGACCATGCGGTATCCTCGAGGTGATAAGGCGCATCATCCAGGAATTTCTGGATGCCGTGCGGGTTTTTCAGGCTGCGTAGCTTTCGTAGCTCCGACGGGGTGAAACCGTCCAGCGGATTGTTCATGTTTGCATGAGTTTACATGAGGTTTAGGAAAACAATGCCGCCAGTTCGTGCGGCGTATCCACCAGCACATCAGGTTGCGGATCCTGCAGAGTGTGAGGCGCGAAGCCGTAACTTACCCCGATAGTCCAGAGTCCGGTATTGCGCCCGGTCTCGATATCAACGTGAGAGTCGCCGACAATTGCCGCTTCTTCGGGCCGCACACCGCCTTCTTCGAGCAACCTGCGTGCTCCTTCGGGATCGGGTTTTTTCGTGGCGAAGCTATTCCCGCCATAAGTCTGCAGAAAAAACTTAGCCAGGCCGAGCGCTTCGACAATCGCTCGCGAGGGAACGACCGGCTTATTCGTAAGCACCGCCATCTTGCGCGCAGCACCATTCGACGCACGTTGAATTGCCACAAGAGCTTCCCGGATTCCGTCATAGACCGTGGTGTGATCGAGCTTGTGTTCGCGATAGTAGGAAAGAAAAAACTGCAGGCCCTGATGTACCAGTTCTTCATCCGCTACCTCGCTGCCCAGCGCCCGCTGAATCAGAATCGGCGCGCCGTCCCCGACATAGCTGGCGATCACATCCGCAGGCAGCTCCGGCCGTTTGATATGGCGCAATGCCGCATTGACCGAGTGCACGAGATCGAGGCGCGAATCGATCAAGGTGCCGTCGAGATCAAAAATCACCAGCTTGATCGTGTGCGGATCGAAGGAGCGACGAGTGCGAATCATGCACTCCTAGAATAAATGATGGGAGCGCTGCATTTCGCTCGCGACTGAGCTGAGGGATGGATTACTTTGCGGCAGGCGGTTGACTCAACAAGGAGTTTAGATCGTTTAGCAATTTGGTGTTGTTCGTGAGCGCCTGTCGCAGAATTTCCGCTTGCTGCTTCGCCGTGATCCAATCCTGCTTTTCGACCGCCTCGGTTAGCCCCGGCAGTTCGAGATGCGCGTAAGTGTAACGCGCGCCGTAGAGGATGTGCTTGAACCAGGGCCGTCCGGGAATTCCATCGGGATTAAGCCAGTTGCGCTCGACCTGCATCGTGCCATGATTGAAAGTCTCCGCGAGTTTCGGATCGAGCGCACCCGAGGACAGCACGTGGCTGGCGGAGTCGCCGAGCCGCTTGCCCGCCGCTTCGAACTCATCTATGGCGTCGAGGACGGGCTTGAGATCGAGTTGACTCATGTCTTTGCCGCGCTCCATTTCATTGACGAATTCGCGAATGTTTGACGCGTAGCTGGCAAAGTCGAAGGGCAAGAGGTCGGCATTTGCCAGGCGCAGTGCGAGCACACCCCACAACTGCGTCATCAGAGTGTGGTAGCGATAGCCGGGATCGCCGAAATGGTTCATCCAAAAGAAGTCGTCGTACGCAGAGTGGTAAACGCCGTATGGACCATCGAACTGCAAACCAAGCACCGGCATGCCGACAAAATTAAGAAAGACGGTATGATCTGAACCGCTGCCGATGCGGGTATCGGCGAGATTCGAATCACGGACTTCGGTGAGGTCTGTGGCTTGCATTCGCTCACGCGTGGATGATTCCTTCCACGCTTCATACAAGCTTTTACCCGAAGGATCATTGAGGGAATGCGCCGTTTCAACCAGCATTGGCGCTAGCGAGGCCACAGCTTGTCCATGGAAGTTTGGACCTGAGGTCGAGGAGTCTACATTAATGTAGGCCACGGCTTTTTTACGCAATTCGTCGGCGAACTGCTCGCCCCACTCGGTGGAACCGGTGAGACCAACTTCTTCCCCATCCCAGCTGCACACGATGATGGTGCGTTTCGGACGCACGCCGGCTTTCACCATTTGTCCTAGAGCGCGGGTCAGCTCCATCATCGAGGCAGTTCCGCTGCTTGGATCGACGCCGCCAAAAACCCAGGCATCGCGATGATTGCCGAGCACGACCCATTCATCCGGCAATTCCGCGCCCCGGATGCGGCCCTCAACCACGTAGTAGGGCTGGGTGGAATTATCCATTTCAATTTTCACGTGCACCCGCACGCGATTGCCGCCGAGGTGATATTGAATCGGCAGTCCGCCCTGCCAATCATCGGGAGCGGCCGGGCCGTCCATGTGAGCGAGCAGCGGCTTGGCATCGTGCCAGGAAAGCGGCAGCGCCATGATTTTCGGAATCGATATGGCTTCGCTCACGGGAATGCGCTTTGCCCCTTCGACAGACGCCCATCCCGGCGTAAGCGGGTCGCCCGGAACCATGAAGTCGTAGGTGATCGCACCACGTTGAATGTGATACTCAGGTCCCCACGGCCCTCCGGGCACGACTTTGCCCTTTTTGTAGCCATCCTCGGCCGGATCGCTGTAGATCAGAATCGCGGCAGCACCTTCGCGTTGCGCAGTGAGGGCTTTGAAGCCGCGATAGCTGTAAGGATTCGAATAGCGCACCAGAACAACTTTTCCTTTTACATCGATTCCTTGTTTGCGCAGCAAGTCGTAGTCTTCCGGATTGCCGCTGTGAGCGTAGACGAGCGGAGCCGTGACTTCTCCTGATGCTGACATGCCGCTCCAGGCCGGGCTGATGGCTTTGTCTTTCGAGTCGGGATCCCCGCGCACCGGCAACTCGCGCAACCCCGCGCGATAATGCACTGGCGCAACCATCTCTAACGATGTGAATTTTGGGTTCGAACCGTAGACGTCGTAGCGGCGAATGACGACCTCGAATCCCTCGGTTCTCCACTGATCGGCGATATAGCGAGCCAGTTCGTTGTTGCGCGGAGATCCGGCGACGTGCGGTTCAGAAGTGAAGATGCGGTGCTGTCTGCGTTCTTCATCCGGCGAGGGAATAGATTTGAACCTGTTCTCGATTTGCCCTTCGTGGGCTGCGTCATGCGGAGTAAAACCCAGAATGGAAGTCTGGGCGTAGGAAACAGAAACCGGCGCGCAGATCAGCATCGCGCCCAGGCATATCTCGAAGAAGGCGAACTTGCGCGGGCAGGAAAGGCTCATGCTTGGCGTCTCCTCGCTAGAACGAGTGTGTGCAAGAATTTCCGGTAGTGGTGCCGTTTAGCTAGCGCTCCAAACCGCTTAGGCGGGAGATCCTTCGCTGCGCCTGAAAAACGGCTGCGCTCAGGATGACGCCGCCGGATAAAAAGCCGAACTACACCACTGCCGAATTTCTGCACGGTGTCTGGCCTAAGCATTACTTTGCGTTATAAATCTCGGTCAGCAAATCCGGCTTCGACTCGTCGCGCTCCAGGTGCGGATATTTTTCGCCCCCGTGGTAATCGAGTTTGTATGTCTTGTAGTAATCGGTATTCTCGACCAAAAGCTCCAGCGGGGCCGTTCCTCCTTTGCCGGCTCTTAACGCATCGCGCAAAACTTCTGGGGTGTATTGGCGGCCGTTCACGGCGATGAGTTTCATTCCCGGCCCGATTCCGGCAACCGCAGCGGGCATGCCTTCGATGGTATCGGCGATCACGCCATCGTCGCGCAGTTCCAGTCCGATGGAGTCAGCCACATCGATGCGGCGTCCGCCCTCCGCATCGCGTACCATCTCCGATGGCGTGTCATCGTAAACCACCTTCCATCCGCCGCCTTCGATTCCGCCCAGCGGAGCGCCCGGGCCGTGGTTGGCCAGGCGCTCAGTCCAGAATCCACGCCAGTCATAAGGGGCAATCTGATTCAGAGCGTTCACCACATCGTCGAATGTATAAGTCTTTACCATTGGCCCGGTGCTGGGCGCGCCGTGAAACAGCTTACAAAAATCGTCGAGCGTTTTCTTCCCTTTGCTCTGCTGGCGGATAATCACGTCTGCCCAAAGCCAAACCAGAGTGCCTTCATCATAAAAATCGACGCCTCGGCGCCACGAATGCCATGCGTCAGGAGCGAAGTAAAGTTCGGGTGCGGCATCGGCGGTGTCCTGAAGATTGCGCCAGATGCGGCCTGGGATGTGATCCATACCTGCGGCAGTTATGGCTAAGTCTTCGCGTGCTTCTTCTTGGGTCAGTAATCCGCTGCGTGCGGTGAGCACAGTTCCCAGATAATTTGTCAGCCCTTCATACACCCATAACAGATCGTCCTGCATGGGCTGTTCATAATCAGGAGTGGTCAAATCTGCCGGCCGGCGGTATTTTCCGTTCCACGAGTGCACGTATTCGTGCGGCAGAAGGCTGGACTCCAGCTTTCGCTCGGTTTCGTCTACCAAGCCGCGCTCGCCCACCCGGCTGTCATCTGATTCGTGGTGCTCCAGTCCGAAATGCGCGACGTGATCGCTCAAGCTATACAGGAAGTGATAATCACGATAGTGATGAGCGCCAAAAAGCTTGTTCGCCTGCACAACCAGATTTTTGTAGTGATCCCAGACTTCCTGAGGAACGTCGAGCGCTGCGGCGCTGTCGGCGGCGATATCCATTTCAGTGAGCGGGTAGTCGGCCAGCTTTACAACTTTCAGATATTCGCCCGTGATCACCGGCGAATCGACCAGCGTATTCAGCGGCTCCGGCTGAAATGAGATTTGGGTTTCGCCATTGTCAACGTTTGTCGAAGCAATCGGCAGAGCTGTTCCATATTTCCAATCGGGAGGAAGTTTCAGACTCGCTACATAGATGATCTCGTCCGCCTTCCAGCCTTTTGGATATAACAGAACCTGATTCCAACTGATTACCGCCATTTTTTCGGTGGCGGAAGAACCGGCTGTGAATCCGCCTTCGAACATAGTGGGAGAAAGAAAATCCAGCTCGGCATTCACCTCGTTCGTTCCGGGAGGAACCTCGACGTGGATCGTAAATCCATCGAGCAGATCGCGACGCCACTTCAGCGTCTGGCCGCCGGAGGTGAATTTCAGCCCCGCCAAATCAACTACTGGTCCATCGGGGGCGTGTTCGCCGGGAATCCACTTTGGGTAGTAAAGCGTCAGGTCTCCGCCGCTGGTTGGAAATTTCAACTTAGCATGAAAGATCTTTCGTGGAGCGGAGCTGGCGTCCACAAAGAGAGTTACGGTTGGTGCGGCAGCCGACCAGCCGGGAAGAATGAAAAAGAACAAAACAGAAACCACTCCCAATATTCTTGAGAGTTTCATCATTGAGGCTCCTGGTAAGTTTGACGATGAACAAAACCCACGGAGAACTCTAGACTATAGCAGCGGATCGGAGCGGCGGTACAGGGACGCACCAGCGCTGCTATCATTCCAGCGTGTCACGGCGCGGAAAATTCATCACCTTCGAAGGGCTCGACGGAACCGGCAAGAGCACGCAGATGCGCAGGCTCGCTGTTGCTTTGCGCGCGGCTGGTTGCAAAGTTATTGAAACGCGCGAACCCGGTGGAACAGTAACCGGCGAGAAAATTCGGCGCGTTTTGCTCGATTCAAAGACGGAAAGCCTTTCGCCGGCGGCAGAAATGGCCTTGATGTTTGCCTCTCGTGCACAGCACATTGCGGAAGTGATTCAACCCGCGCTCGAACGGGGTGAGATTGTTTTGTGCGACCGCTTTACCGATTCGACGGTAGCTTACCAAGGCTACGGGCGCAAGTTAGGCGTCGAAAGTGTTTTGCAGCTGCACAAAATTCTATGTGGAGGCTTGCAGCCGGAGTTGACGATAGTGCTCGATTCCGATCCGGCGAGGAGCCTGGGTCGTGCACGCCGCCGCAATCAGTTGGCGTCGTACCGCGCGAAAAACGGTGCAAGAAATAGTTCGAAAAAAAACACAGAGAGATCCCATTCGGACGAGAACCGGTTTGAGCAGCAGAGTCGTGGTTTCTTTATTCGCGTGCACGAAGGCTATCAGGCGATCGCACTCCGGGAACCGCAACGGATTGTGGCCGTCGATGCGAGCGGAACCCCGGCGCAGACGCATCGGCGAATCGTGGAAGTTGTCGAGGCGAGGCTGAAGCTGGGGGCGAGAAAGCCGTGAACTTAACTGGTAATTCGTGCCAACATGAAGAAGTGGCTCATCGCTTGGAGTCTTGCCGGGTTGGTTGCCCTTCTTTTGTACTCTGTATATTTTTTCTATTACCCGCGTGAAATCGCAGGGACCGTCATCGAATGAAGGAAGAAAATGAGCTTCTCTAATTTTCACGGTAATACTGAAACCGTGCATCGCCTGCGCGACATGCTGGCGCGGAATCGCTTTGCGCATGCCGTGATTCTTTCTGGCGCGCGCGGATCGGGGAAATACACGCTGGCCTTAATGCTGGCGCAGGCGTTGAACTGCCTTGTGCCAACTCAAACCGACGGCCTGCCCGATTTCTGCGGCCACTGCGCGAATTGCCGCCGCATCGCTCAATCTGCCGATCTCGATGCACGCTGTGCCGAAGCAGTTGAGGCGCGGGAAGCCCTTCGTGAGACGGACAAAAAAGAGACTCGGCTATTTATTCAGACTCACCCCGATGTGCTGATCGTCCCTCCTGATCCGCCGCAGATGATGATCAAGGTTGATCAGGTCCGGCGGGTGATTCAGACAATTTATTACCGTCCATCCGAGGCCCGTGAACGCGTATACATTTTTACTGATTCCGCCTTCATGAAAGAGGCGGCGAATTCGCTGTTGAAGGTGCTGGAAGAACCTCCGGAGTTCGCTACCATTTTTCTGCTCTCAGAGAACGCTGGTGAACTGCTTCCAACTATCCGTTCCCGGGCAATAGTTTTTACCCTCGAAGCGCTGCCGGTCGATGAAGTCGACCGCTATCTTGCGAAACATCGTCCGGAATGGAAGCCTGCACAGCGCGCACTGGTTGCGCGATTGTGTGAAGGTGCGCTGGGCCGGGCTCGCAGCTTTGACTTGGAGGCTTATGTTTCGGCCCGGGCCGATGCATCGGCAATTCTCAATTCCGCCCTGATTGGCGGAGAACATAGCCAGCTCTTTAAGGTCACGGAAACCTACCGGGCGGGCGCCGAGGGGCGGGAAAAGACCGAGCAACTTCTGCGCACTCTTTATTCGCTGCTTCGTGACCTGATGCTGATCCAGTCGGGCGCGACGGCTTTGGTGCACAATACCGATCTGCAGAGCCAGTTGCTGAAAATGTCCGAGGCAGTTGATTTCGGCCGGATTTCGGCGGCAAGTGACCGTCTAGCGGAGGTCGAGCGGGGTATGCGCCGCAACCTCCTGCGGTCACTGTCCCTGGATGCGCTTGGGCTCTCGCTGGAGAAAGCCGGATGAGAGCGCATTGACAAAATCCGTCAGTTAATCCTTTATTATCAATAGTATCCGCAGATTACTCTAGTGGTTCTACGCCCTTCAGATAGATTGCCGGGCTCTCTGCCAACCCTTATAATCGAGGCACTCTGGCTGTAGAAATTCTCCGTCAGGTTCCGGGTAGCAAGAAATGAGGGCGAAGTCTGTCTCGCCCAAGAGGATAAAAACCCGGTAATGCGAAAGCGCCTGCAAATCGTCCTGATGGCCAGTACCATCGCCGCGACCTCGCTCTCCTTTGCGCCGCAATTCTGTGTTGCGGAGGATGGCGACGGCTCTTCTCAGGCTACAACGACCCAGATTACCGCCACCGATGACAATGGCCACAAAGTCTACGTCAACGATTTTGCGCCGCCAAAGCCGGTTCACCATGAAGAGACAACGCCGCGGCGCAATCTGATGTATTGGAGCTCAAAAGAGAATCGCTGGAAACCCGTGCCTCCGCCCAATGCCGCAGCGATGCAAGCGGCGCGATCGGCAGCAGCCGAGGTCAGTCGGTATCTAGGCCGCGACTCCGCCAAGTCGGCCAATGCCAAGATTGTGGCTGCCAACTTTCGAGGAACGCTGGCGCCAGCCACTCCCGCCGACATAGACAGCGCTATCGAGGAGGCCGCGGCAAGGCATAACGTTGACCCAAATCTCGTACGCGCGGTGGTGAAAGTGGAGTCGAACTTCAATCCTAACGCGGTGTCGCGCAAGGGAGCGATGGGTCTAATGCAGTTGATGCCCTCAACTGCACGCCAGCTGAATGTGAAAAATCCATTTGATCCGGAACAGAACGTGGATGCCGGTGTACGGCATTTAAAGCAGTTACTGGAAAACTATGGTGGCGATATCAAACTGACCCTGGCCGCTTACAATGCCGGCGCGGGGGCGGTGGCGCGCAGTGCGGGCGTGCCACGTTATGCGGAAACCCAGAACTATGTACGCCGCATCACAAACCTTTATTACGGGGGTTTCGATTTCAACTCAGGCGCTCCGCGCGCTCCCGTAATCATTCAACGGGACTCGCGCGGGTTCCTTTATATCAGCAACACAGAATAGGCTTGCAGCACTGTTTAACTTTATCTCTCTGGCACCCAGGTAATTGCTTCGCAACAAGAACGAAGGCACGGGCTGGTTCACTTGAAGAGTTTATTGCGCCGTGATCTGTGGTCAGCGTTCCTCGTATTCGCCGTTTTCGGCGCAATCGCGCCGGCGCTCGCTCATGCGCGGGTGCATCATTCCGATTCATGGGCGCGAGAACGATTCGCGGCTGCTGAGCGCATGCGCGAAGCGCTTAACGGACGTCCTCCTGCCGATCGTACACGCCGCGACTACCAGCGCGTTTTGAACGCCTACCGGCTCGTTTACCACGGGGCACCGACTTCAACCAAGGCTGATCCCAGCGTGGTTGCCGTGGCTGAGACGCTGGTGGAAATGGGCAGCCGCTTCGAAGACGATAAAATCCTGCACGAGGCAATCGAGCAATACCGGTTCCTGCGCCGTGAATACCCGGGCAGCAGATACCGCTACCAGGCTCTGTTTACAATCGGCGAAATCTATCTGGACGACCTGAACGATCGGGAAGCGGGGCGCGCCGCTTTCCAGGAATTTCTTCGCCATTATCCGCACAATCACTTGGCCGACGATGCGCGGCAAGCCATCGCGGCGCTTGCGCAACCTGGAGTGACTCCTTCAGACAGCCGGAAGGCCGCGGAGCAGAAGTCGCCAGAGAAGAATCAGAATGATAAGGAAGCGGCTGCGGAAAACCATGATTCCGGCGGCGAATCGGCAAAAGATGAGGATTCGGAAAAGAACGAGTTATCCCCGAACGAGCAATCCCCAAACAGAGAAGAGTCCGCAAAGGCAGACCAACCAGCCAAGAACGAATCCACACACGTTGGTGCGGGCCATCTGCCGCGGGTAACCGGCATCCGCCATTGGTCAACCCCGGACTACACACGGGTTGCCATTGATGTGGAAGGCGACGTGAAATTTTCCTCGGAGCGGATCTCACATCCTGCGCGTATTTATTTCGATCTGCGCGACACTCGGCTGGCTTCTACGTTAGTCGGCAAGAGCTTCGATGTTGACGACGGTTTCCTGAAGAAGGTCCGTGTAGCTCAATTTGCGCCCCGGCGCACCCGCATCGTGCTGGAAGTCGATAATCTCTCCGATTACGACGCCTTTCTTCTGCCGAATCCTTCCCGGCTGATCATTGATATTCACGGCAAGGATATTAATGGCAGGGATATTCACGGTAAGGATTTCCATAGTAAGGACGCGCACGTTAAAGTACCCGGGGAACATGGCGCAGCCGAAGCGGAAAGCACCGCGGCGGCGAAGACTAGCGATAAGGGTGGTGAGATCGATGCTGCGGGGCCAAGCTCTGGATCTGCGGCGGAAACTGATGTAGCAGAAAATCGGCTGCCTTCGAACCAAGAATTGAGTGATACTGCCGAACCCGAACCTGCGGCGTCCGCAATTAGCGGGTCGCAGCAAAACGGAATCGTCAAGAGAGTAGTCGAAGCGGACGACGATGATGGCGCCGCCGAAACTGCCTCGGCTCCATCGGTGAAACGCAACCCCCGGCTTTTGCAGCCAGGCGCCTCGAAAAAGGGAGAATCCGACGATCTCGAGAGCGATCCGGTACCAGATTCAGATCTCTCCACAACGAGCCGAGGGAACGTCCACAGCTCGAAACCTAAGCCCGATTCACGGAAGCTCGCGTCGTCAGATAGGGGATCCTCTGACTTCGCCATCCACGAGGCTAAACCCACGGAAACCGGAGACCGTTCGCTGATCCGTGCCCTCGGCCTGAAAATCGGCAAGATCGTGATCGATCCAGGTCACGGTGGCCACGATACCGGAACCATCGGTCCCAACGGCCTGGAAGAGAAAGATCTTGTCCTGGACGTAGGCCGCCGGCTCGGCAAATTGCTGGAGGCGCGCCTGGGTGCTGAGGTGGTTTACACGCGCAAGGATGATACATTCATCCCGCTTGAAACTCGCACTGCCATCGCCAACCAGGCGCGGGCTGACTTGTTTGTCTCAATTCATGCCAACTCGAGCCACGATCCTGACGCCCGCGGAGTTGAAACTTACTACCTGAATTTCACTTCTTCGCGGGATGCGCTCGAGGTTGCGGCCCGTGAGAACGCTGTTTCCGACACCTCAATCTATGAACTGCAGGACCTGGTTAAGAAGATCGCTCTCAAGGAAAAGATCGAGGAATCCCGCGAGTTTGCCTGGGACGTGCAGGAGTCGCTGCATAGCGGTCTCGCGGCAAAGAGTCCTGCGATTCGCGATCGTGGGGTGAAAAAGGCTCCATTCATCGTACTGATCGGCGCCAACATGCCTTCGATCCTGGCCGAGATTTCCTTCGTCAGCAATCCCACCGATGAGCGCCGGCTCTCCACCGCAGAATACCGTCAGCGCATCGCCGAATCGCTTTACCGCGGCATTGCCAAATACGCCAACGGTTTGAGCGGCGTGAAGGTTGCCAGCAAGATAGAGAGAGATTCGAGGCAGTAAGGACCGGAACCCGTCCAATCGGAATTCTTCGCGCGGTAAGCCTTTCCAGAGCCCCTTTCCGAAACTTTTGCCCACTCATTGTGGTCTAATTAAAGAGGATGCGCGCTAGATTGATTTTCGTTTCGAAGCTTGTAATTGCCTTGGCTGCCGCAGTTTGCGCCGCAGGCACAAGTTTTGCCGCCGCTCCAGAAACCAATTCTGCGGCCCCCCTCCTTCCGAAACAGTTCGCGGGATGGCAGATGCAGGGCAAGCCTCAGGCCAGCAAAGACGCCACGGCTGCCGATCCTGCGAACGCAGCTCTGCTCAAAGAATACGGGTTTACTGATGTTGAATCCGCTACTTACAAAAGCGATGACGGACGCAGCCTGGCTATTCGCGCCGCTCGGTTTGCCGATGCTAGCGGCGCCTTTGGTGCATACACTCTTTATCTCGAGCCAGATATGGCGCGGGAAGAAATCGGCGATCAGGGAGCTTCTCTGGACCGCCGTGTTCTGTTTTATCGCGGTGACATCCTGGTAGATGCCGTATTCAGCCAGATGTCCGTGATGTCGGCACCCAGTCTGCGTGAACTGGCGGGCAGACTTCCGCTGGCTCCGGGAAATGCAGGCAATCTTCCGCCGATTCTGGCTTTTATGCCTCACCACGGCTATGAGGCGAACACGGAAAAATACGCCGAGGGACCGCTGGCTTTGAATGCGATCGGCTCTCCGTTGTCCGCTGATCTGGTCGACTTCAGTTCAAGTCCCGAAGTCGTGCTTGGCCGGTACTCCTCTCCAAGCGGGGCAGCAACTCTGATGTTGGTTGAATACCCAACGCCGGCTTTGGCTGTTGCGCATCTCCGCCGCATTGACGCCGCATATCATGCACCGGAACCTCAACCTGGCGTTACTTCAGTCGAAAACCTTGGCCCTTTTTTCGACAAGCGTACCGGGCCGATTCTGGCAATCCTCGCGGGACCGCTCTCTGAAAGCGATGCTCAGACCTTGCTTGGCGCGGTGAACTACCAGGCAAGCGTTACCTGGAATGAGAACACATACTTCGACAAGAAGAACAACATCGCTAACCTGCTGGTGAACATCATTCTGCTCTGCATTGTGATCGGAGCGGTTTCTCTGGCGGCAGGTGTAGCTTTCGGTGGCGCTCGCGTTCTTTTGCGGCGTTATTTTCGTGGGGAAATAGAGGAAGTTGAGTTTATCTCCCTCGACTTGTCGGAAGCCGCACCGCGTAGTTCCGGAACCGGAACCGTAGGCGCCGACAGCCCGGCGAAAAGGGCATAACTATCTAAGAACAACGGGTTTGCAGCCCGCGATCGAGTGGTTTGTCTCAAATTGAAACAATTTTGCCTGATGTTGACCAAATCCTTAAGTTGTTGAAACTAAAGAGATTTATTTACGAAAAATTCCTTGACACCCTGCTTTTTCGGCTCATAAGATTTTGTCCAGAAAAGTTTTGACGGAATTCTCTTTGCCTCCGTTGGAACTATTCTCCCTTGAAGAAGAGGCTGCCCTGTTGCCGGGCGGCCTTTTCGTTTTTCGAATCGAAAAAGAGCGCTCAAGAAGATTAAGAATCGTGCGATAGCGCTGAAGATTCGCGGCGGATGAACTTTTGCTTGGCGATTTCGTAGCTATATACAACCCTGAGATGAACGCAGTGAAGTTGCGTTGATTTCAGAATTACAAGCGAGGCGGATGAGATTATGTTCTGCGATGGATGTGGGATACAGGTGCAACCGGACCAGGCATTCTGCAGCCGTTGCGGCAAGCAGCTCAACCGTTCTGTACTTTCCATGCCACGGCGGCGAGGCCGGGTGCAGGAGCATTTGAACTTGATGGCTATTTTGTGGCTCGCCTTTTCCGCCTTCAATGCGGTAGGCGGCATTGTGCTGATCATTGTGGCCAATACGATTTTCGTTCACGGCAGGGTGAATGCACCACCGTTCCTGCATTCCCTGCTCGGGGCGCTCGGAGCGTTCATCCTCGGGAAGGCGGCCGTGGGGATGGCAGCGGCTTTCGGACTGATGCAGCACGAGACCTGGGCGCGCACACTGGTTTTGATTCTCGCCTTCATAGCGCTATTCACCAGCATTCCGTTTGGTACCGCGCTCGGCATCTACACCCTGTGGGTGCTGCTCCCGCGCGAATCTGAGCGGGAGTATGAAGCCATGGTGGCTACCCGGGCCGCGTAGCTGGGAAATTCTTCTTTGCGGCTCGCTTTTCACCAACTCACTTTTCACCAACTCGCCTTTCTGATACTGTTTTGAATCCGTCGCCGAGTTCATGAATACTATTGTGATAATGGTCACGGTCGCTTTCGCGGCCAATCCTGTAGTATTCACGATTCCAGGCGACGGGTCCGTCGCGCCGGCAATTTTGTCTGCGGGGAAAGGATAACCGCGTGATCGTTGGAGTTGCGAAGGAAAGCTATCCGGGAGAGCGCCGGGTTGCGCTTGTTCCAGCCGTCGTTCCCTTGCTTGCCAAAGCTGGACTTGAGGTCGCGATCGAGTCGCATGCAGGCGAACAGGCGGGCTATTCCGATTCGCTTTATGCTGAAAAGGGGGCGAAGATTCTTCCCGACCGTGCCGCCGTCTTCAGTACGGCCGACATTATTGTTCAGGTGCTTTGTTATGGCGCGAATGATCTTACCGGCAAAGCCGACCTTTCGCTTCTTCGCCGTGGCCAGATTCTCGTTGGCTTTCTTCGGCCATTAGGCTCTGCGGAAGTACTTCAGGAGCTTGCTACGACGGGAGTCACTTCGTTCGCTGTCGAACTCATGCCGCGCACCACTCGCGCGCAAAGTATGGACGCGCTTTCCTCGATGGCCACCGTCTCGGGCTACAAAGCCGTTATTGTCGCGGCAGACAAATCCATCCGGCTTTTCCCCATGATGACCACAGCCGCCGGCACGATCACGCCGGCACGCGTCTTTATTATTGGCGTCGGCGTCGCCGGCTTGCAGGCCATTTCTACGGCGCGCCGGCTCGGCGCCGTTGCCTCGGCCTACGACATGCGCCCGGCCGTTAAGGAGCAGGTGCAGAGTCTTGGCGGCCGCTTTGTCGAGCTTCCTATCGAAGCCCAGAACGCACAGGATGCCCGCGGGTACGGTACTGCGCAGGATGAAAGTTTCTACGCGCGACAACGCGAACTGCTGGGCCGCGTTGTTGCCGAAAGCGATGTCGTGATCACGACCGCAATCGTGCCTGGCAGGAAAGCGCCCGTTCTCGTCACTGGCGAAATGGTCAAGAAGATGGGTCCAGGATCGGTGATTGTCGATCTCGCTGCCGAGCGTGGCGGCAACTGTGAACTGACACAAATGGGCAAAACCGTGGAAGTGAACGGAGTTTCGATTATCGGTCCCATCAACCTGGCCAGCACCGTGCCGTACCACGCCAGCCAGATGTATTCGCGCAACGTTACCTCTTTCCTTACGAATCTGGTCAAGGACGGCAAAGTTCGTCCGCCGGAAAGCGATGACATCATTCGCGAAACCCTGCTTACACAAGGCGGAGAGATCGTGAATGCGAGGGTGCGGGAGTTTCTCAAGCTGCCGGCGTTAGTGGCCAGTGATCAGTGATCACGCCGCCGGTTCATCCAGAGCCGGCCAAGCGTTCAGTTTTCAGCGTAGATCTGTTTTGTGCCGCGATTCCTAAGTGAACCGGGCACCGCAGAAATTGAAAGGAGTAATCGTGCCAGCGGATTTCATTTCCAATCTTTATGTGTTCATCCTGGCGGGATTCGTCGGGTTTGAACTGATCAAACGTGTTTCGCCCCTGCTCCACACCCCGCTGATGGCGCTCACCAATGCGCTCGACGCGATCGTGGTGGTAGCAGCGATCATCATCGCGGGGCGGCATGAGACACGGCTTACCACTGTATTGGGAGCGATTGCGGTGGCCGCATCCTTCAGCAATATGGTGGGCGGATTCCTGATTACTGACCGCATGCTGCGCATGTTCAAATCGGGCAGGTCGAAATAACCATGACAGCACTGGAACTTCAGCAGTATCTCGACTTCGCCTACATTGTCGCCGTCGTTCTCTTCATTCTTTCTCTCAAGTTCCTGAGTTCACCAGCCACTTCGCGCTGGGGCGTTCTGGCGGGAGAGATCGGCGCTGCGCTGGCGGTTGTGGTCACGCTGTTCAATCCGGAGTTGGTGCAATACAAGTGGATCATTATCACCTTGATCATCGGCGCCGGAGTCGGCGTTCCTCTCGGTCTGGTGCAGATGACGGCGGTGCCCCAGCGAACCGCTTTGAGCCACGCCTTCGGCGCGCTTTCGGCGGCGTTAGTCGGAATTGCCGAATACTACGTGGGCACCGCGCCCGTCACGCGCTTTCAAATGGGCGAGATTTCGTTGGAAGTCATCATCGGCTCGCTCACGGTTACGGGCAGCCTGATCGCGGCGGGAAAACTGCAGGAAATTCTGCCGCAGCGGCCCGTTGTTTATCGCGGACAGAATATCGTGAGCCTCTCTGTTCTTGCTGGAGCTCTGGGGCTGGCGATTGCGCTGGTGGTGAATCCGGCGAACACATTGCTTTTTCCGATCATGGTATTTGTAGCGCTGATCTTTGGCGTGTTGCTGGTCACGCCGATTGGCGGCGCAGACATGCCAACCGTAATCTCACTGCTGAATTCGTATGCTGGATTTTCGGCGGCACTGCTGGGATTTGTTCTAAACAGCAAGGTGCTGGTAGTTTCGGGCGCGCTCGATGGATCTTCGGGCTTCATTCTCTCCGTGATCATGTGCAAGGCCATGAACCGCTCTTTCACCAACGTCATGTTCGGAGCGTTCGGGCAGGTTCAGCCAACAGCGGCTGGAGCCAAGGAAGAGCGAGCGGTGCGCAGCGCCACGCCGGAGGACGCTGCCGCGATTCTGGAAGCCGCGAACAAGGTTGTGATCGTTCCGGGTTACGGCATGGCGGTTGCGCAGGCGCAGCATAAAGTGCGTGAACTCTATGATGTTCTTACCAAGAAGGGCATTGATGTGCGTTTCGCCATCCATCCCGTTGCCGGACGAATGCCCGGCCACATGAACGTTCTGCTCGCCGAAGCTGACATCCCTTACGAAAAGCTCATCGAGATGGATGAGATCAATGGCGACTTCCCGCAAACCGATGTCGCGCTCGTTATCGGCGCCAACGACGTCACGAACCCCGCAGCCCGCACCGACAAATCCAGCCCCATCTTCGGCATGCCGATTCTCGATGTCGACAAAGCTCACACCGTCATGGTCATCAAGCGAAGTATGAATCCCGGCTTCGCTGGCATCGACAACCCGCTTTACTACCTTGACAACACGCTGATGCTGTTTGGCGACGCCAAGCAGTTTGTGACTTCGATTGTGAAGGAGTACAATGACAACACGCTGATGCTGTTTGGTGATGCCAAGCAATTTGTGACTTCGATTGTGAAGGAGTTGAGCGGCGGACACTGAGCGGGCCGCTGATTCGCCGACCGTTACTTGGAAGAGCATAAAATCTCCGGCGTTGACCCTGCAGCGGACCGCCGCGGCGATTGGGCCGGAGATCGCGGCGCTATTTTCCAAACACGGTCTCAAACGCGGAAATTTTGCGCTAGAAAGCCGGTTCGATCCGCCGAAGGCCGCCGGGCTGCGCCCGGCGGACAGCGGAGGGCGGCTGTCCCCACATAAGTCCTCCCGCAGCCGTCGGAAGAAGCGCGCGTGATATTCTACTGGCTCCAGCTGCGTACCGTTTCCACGGAAATTCCCCGCAGTTACAGAAAAACGCTTCCTGACGAAGCTTCCCCGAAGAGGCCCGGAAAGATCAATTAAGAGAAGAGAAATCTTAGACCATGCTTTCAGTCAGTAATGTTTCCATGCGCTACGGCGCTAAAGTTCTGTTCGACGAAGTCTCCGTGGCGTTTACGCCCGGCAAGCGCTATGGCCTGACCGGGCCTAATGGCGCCGGCAAATCTACGTTCATGAATCTGCTTAGCGGCGAACTTGAGCCGCAAAAGGGCACAGTCGTGCGCCCGCGTAAGCTCGGCGTTTTGAGTCAAGATCAATTTGCCTTTGACGCCTATACCGCGGTCGACACGGTGATCATGGGCAACAAGCGCCTCTGGGCCGCGATGCAGGAGCGCGATGCTATCTACGCGAAGCACGATATGACCGATGAAGACGGCATGAAGCTCGGTGAGCTTGAAGGCATTGTCGGCGAAGAAGACGGCTACACGGCCGAAGCCGACGCGGCGATTCTGCTCGATGGATTGGATATCCCGGAAGATCTCCACAATCGCAAGATGACCGAACTGCAAGGTGGACAAAAGGTCCGCGTACTGCTTGCTCAGGCTCTGTTCGGGCATCCGCAAGCGCTTCTGCTTGACGAACCGACGAACAACCTCGATCTCGATTCAATTCACTGGCTTCAGGGATTTCTCAACGCCTACGACGGAATTGTGATCGCAATCTCCCACGATCGGCACTTCCTGAACAGTATTTGCACGCACATCGCCGACATCGATTACGAAACCATCATCCTCTACACCGGCTCGTACGATGAGATGGTGCTGGCGAAAACGCAGGTGCGCTCGCAGATCGAATCGCAGAACGCGCAGCGCGAAAAAAAGATTGCACAATTGAACGAATTTATCGCACGGTTCTCCGCAGGAACGCGATCGAGCCAGGTGCAGTCGCGGCGTAAAGAGGTGGAGCGCTTGCAAGTGACCGAACTTGCGAAGTCCAATATTCAGCGGCCGTTCATCAAGTTCGAGCAGAAGCGGCCTTCGGGCAAGCACATATTGGAAGTCGAGCACCTCAGCAAAGGCTACGGCGACAAAAAAGTCATTCGCGACTTCACGACCAGCATCACGCGGGGAGAAAAAATCGCTCTGATGGGCCGCAACGGAGCGGGCAAGACTACGCTGGTGAATGCTCTACTGGCAAATTCGCCCACGACTCCCGAAGCCGAACTGCGCAAAACCAGCGGCTACGACGGTCCGTTTGTCGATTCTGGCAAGGTTATTTGGGGGCACGAAGCTTCCATCGGATACTTCGCGCAGGACCATCGCAGCTTGATTGAAGGCGGCATGACGGTGCTCGATTGGCTGCATCAATGGAATCCTGCCGCCGTCGGCGAGGAAATTCGCGGACTCCTCGGTCAGATGCTCTTCCAGAAAGACGAAGCCACTAAATCGACCAGCGTGCTCTCCGGCGGCGAAGCGGCCCGGCTTCTTTTCTGCAAGCTCATGCTGCAAAAGCCGAACGTGCTCGTGCTCGATGAGCCCACGAACCACCTCGATCTCGAAGCTATCAACGCGCTGAACATCGCTCTGCAGCGATATCAGGGAACGGTTTTTCTCGTCAGCCACGATCATGACCTGATCGATGAAGTGGCCACTCGTATCTGGCACTTTGAAAGCGATCATAAGATCACGGATTTCAAAGGAACCTACGAGGAATATCAAGCTGCGGTAGCCGTGTAGCCGATATGCGGTTGCAATAGGCTCCGAGCAGGTTTGTCATTCCTCACAAAGCGAGGAATCTGTTTCCCGCATCGGTAGCCGCAAATCCGCATTGCACCATTTTCGCGGCATGTAAATCATCCAGGTTCTCCACACGTTTCCACAGCGGTTTGCTGTTGCGTTTCCCTGCACATCTTGCGGATAATGGCGGCGGGGACGTAAGTTGCGCGAAAGCGCAAGTCAAGTTACAAGCCGTGTACAGCCGAGCTGATTTACTTCGTATTCTTCACCTCACGCCGCGCCAGCTCGCGAGCTGGGAGCGATCCGGCCTGATCGCCGCCGCCACCACTTATTGCTTTTCCGACCTGCTCAAGATCAAGAAAGTTCGCGATCTGTGTGCCATGAAGGTGCGTCCGGCAGTGATCCGCGAGTCGCTTGAGGCCATGCAAAGACAGGCGTCGGGCATGGCGAATCCCTTAGTCGATGCGGGAGCTTCATCCACCAACCGGCATCGTATCGCCTTCCGGCACGAGGGTAGGTTGCTGGAGCCGATCGCGGGTCAGTTCGTGATGGACTTTTCCTCGCGCGAGAAAGTCGTCACCAGTACACCGATTCCCGATTCTCCACCGCAACCCAATGAAGCCGCCGTCTGGTTTGCCCGCGGCGTAGCGCTCGAAGAAGATCCCGCGACCCAGACGGCCGCGATGGCCGCTTATCAAAAAGTTCTTGAGTTCGACGGAGCGCACGCCGCCGCACACATCAATCTGGGCACTCTGCACTACAATCGCCAGGATTTCACCCTTGCCGAAAAGCATTATCGCGCTGCCCTCGACTCCGATCCGCGCTACGCGCTCGCCTATTTCGACCTTGGTAACGTTCTCGATGAAACCGGACGCGTGCAAGAGGCGATAAAGACCTACAAAATGGCAATTCTCCTCGCCCCGACTTACGGCGACGCGCACTACAATCTTGCGCTAGCTTATGAAAAAGTGCGAGAGCCGCGCAAGGCGCTGAAGCACTGGCAGGCGTATATCAAACTCGACACCACCGGACCATGGTCGGTGCACGCCCGCAATCAAATTCAACGCATTCTGCAAGCGGACAGTCTGAAGCTGGTCTACACGCGCCAAAAATAGCGCAAGTAAAGGTAAGGCACAAAGTCAGGCCATTTGCGCATCGGCGTCTGGGACGCGGGATTCCTGCAGCGGCAGTGACGCAACCACGGATCTTCCGCTTTGGTCCGATTCGATCTGCAAAGTTCCTCCCAACTGCCTCAATCGTTCCCGCATTCCGCGAAACCCAACTCCCGTGCGGCCCGCAGTTCGAAGAGCCAGATGGCTCTGCGGCGATATGCCTTTGCCTGCGTCTTGCACCTCGACCACAAGCTGTCCGTTTTCGCGGAGCAGACGGATGGTAGCGCTGAGACTGCCAGAATGACGATGAATGTTAGTAAGGCATTCCTGCACCATGCGGAAGATTGCGATTTCCATTTCATCGGAAAGCCGGCCAATTGCTTCTGAGATGTGGATCGACTTGATTTTGCTGCGCTCCGAAAAGCCATCCACGTACCAGCGCAGCGCTGATGCAAGGCCGGCCGCATCCAGAAGTGGCGGATGCAGCAGGTGCGAGATAGTTCGAATCTCACCGCTGATTTGCTCCACCATCGAACGACTGTCGGAGATGGCGCGAACGGCCGCCGGATCGAGACTTCGCGAGTGCATCAGGATCGTATCGAAATTCATTCCCAGAGCAGCTATA
Organism: uncultured Acidobacteriaceae bacterium; assembly: GCA_963766625.1. Lineage (GTDB taxonomy): Bacteria > Acidobacteriota > Terriglobia > Terriglobales > Acidobacteriaceae > Sulfotelmatobacter. The sequence goes on from CAVYBF010000005.1 coordinate 283,792, forward strand.
AGCTGGCCTACGCTATCATGCAACTCGCGCGCAATCTGGCGCCGCTCATCGTCGCGCAGTTGCTGCAGCCGCACAGATAGTTCACGCAGGCTGTCGTTCGCCAGATGTAACTCGGAGGTCCTCTCCTGCACTTTCCGCTCGAGTTCATCGTGAGCTTGTCGCAACTGCTGTTCCGCCCATTGTCGGCGTGAAAGAGACCGTCGATTGGATTCCCCAAGCGCAATAATCAAACCTGAAAATCCGAGAAAACCGATCATTCCAAATACCGCAGTCTTAGTGTCCTTCAGGCCGAAACTGTGAGTAGGAGGCAGGAACCAATACCAGACGCCGATTGCAGAGAGCAAGGCGGTCACAATGGAAGGTCCAAGTCCGCAGTACCACGCGGAGAAGACCACGGCCGCCCACACTGTGTGGTAAGGATTGCTTTCGCCGAGGAACGGCGTGAGAAGTTGACGCAGCAGCAACGCCAGAACTGCCGCGAGAATCGCTAATCCGTAGCGACGCGCAGCCCCATTTTTGCTACCTCCATTTTTGCTACTAGGGGGAATAATGGGATTGCTCTTCAAACGAATAATCCTCGCTCGGTGGTTCTGGTACTGCGATCTTACTCAACGAAAACACAGATATGCCGGTTTAAAATGGCGATCGTGGCGTAGATAGCTTTAGCTCGGAATCTTTCGATTTGCTTCTCAGCTTTTGATTAATTTGGATCGATTCACGATTCCGCGCGAGCGAGTCGTTCTTACCAAGTCGCCAGAAACCCCAGGGTCGGCAGTGGATATGGTCCGATAATGCCATCGCACGCAACCCGGCTTCCACAGCCATTCCACAGTGTTAATGACGGGTGGCGTAGGCACCTATACAGCAAATACCCTAGGGTCAACCTAAGCTGTCCGTGATACGAATCTATGGGTAGTATGCCGGTTCCCAGTGTGTCTTGGCGCTTTTCGGGGATCATGAACACCGCGACATTCTTCGGCATTTTTTAGCGTGACCAGCATTCGCATGTCAGTCGGTCAGGGAATGAGGCCTTGATCCAAATTCCCTGAGTCCGAAATGAGGGCAAAGGGATTACCGCAGATTCCACCGCACGACGCAAGAGGCTGACAATTCAGGAGAGAGCATGAAGCGAGCGAATCAAGACTCAGCCATTGCCGTTGCCAACGGCAAATCCGACGAAGCCGGCAAGAGTAAAAATAACGGCAACTCGATTCACGCGGAGCCGGAAACGGCCAACCTGAGCGTAATTCTGGCCAGCCTACAGACCATGCGAGATGGAGATTTCTCGGTGCGGCTGCCCGGTTCCTGGACGGGGTTGGCGGGCAAGATCGCAGATACCTTCAATTCCATCGTTGCGGCCAACCAGCAAATGGCGGAGGAATTAAGGCGGGTCGGGCAAGTCGTGGGCAAAGAAGGAAGGACCCGGGAGCGGGCGCGCTTCCATGAGTCTCGCGGCGCCTGGGGCGACATGGAGGTTTCTGTTAATACCCTGGTTGAAGATTTGCTCAGGCCTACGGCCGGGGTCACGCGAGCGATCGCAGCCGTCGCTCAGGGCAATCTGACGCAAACCGTTCGCCTGGACGTGGACGGTCGTCCTCTTGAAGGCGAGTTCTTACGTTCCGCCAACATCGTCAATACGATGATTCAGCAGCTGGGCGTCTTCACTGCTGAGGTGACGCGCGTGGCTCGCGAAGTGGGCACAGATGGCAAGCTCGGTGGCCAGGCGCAGGTGCCAGGAGTCGCTGGCACATGGAAAGATCTCACCGATTCCGTGAACTCGATGGCGAGTAACCTGACCGGCCAGGTGCGAAATATCGCCGAAGTCGCCACAGCCGTGGCGAGCGGCGACTTGTCCCGCAAAATTACCGTCGACGTGCGCGGCGAAATCTTGCAGCTGAAAGAAGCCATCAACACGATGGTCGATCAACTGCGATCGTTCGCATCTGAAGTAACTCGTGTGGCCCGCGAAGTCGGAACCGATGGCAAGCTTGGCGGTCAAGCGGTGGTAGTCGGCGTAGCCGGGACCTGGAAAGACCTTACCGACTCTGTAAACGCGATGGCCGGAAATCTGACTGCGCAGGTTCGAAACATCGCAGAAGTCACAACGGCTGTGGCACGTGGCGACTTGTCACGAAAGATCACCGTCGATGTTAAAGGCGAAATTCTCGAACTCAAAGACACCATCAACACAATGGTGGATCAGCTCAACGCATTTGCCGGCGAAGTCACCCGCGTAGCGCGCGAAGTAGGAACGGAAGGCAAGCTCGGAGGACAGGCGCAGGTGCCGGGCGTCGGCGGAACGTGGAAAGATCTCACCGACAACGTGAACTTCATGGCCAGCAACCTGACTGGCCAAGTACGAAACATCGCTGAAGTGGCGACCGCGATTGCCAATGGCGACCTCTCGCGCAAGATTACAGTCGACGTCCGCGGCGAAATTTTGCAACTCAAAGAAACGCTGAATACGATGGTCGATCAGCTTAACCGGTTCGCCGGTGAAGTAACGCGCGTGGCGCGCGAAGTGGGAACCGAAGGCCGTCTTGGCGGTCAAGCGAACGTACCCGGTGTCGCAGGAACCTGGAAAGACTTAACGGACTCAGTGAACTCGATGGGCGGTAACTTGACCGGTCAGGTGCGCAACATCGCCGAAGTTACGACAGCAGTCGCCCGTGGCGACTTGTCGCGCAAGATCACAGTAGACGTGAAGGGCGAAATTCTTGAACTCAAGAACACCATCAATACCATGGTGGATCAGCTCAATGCGTTCGCAGGTGAAGTGACGCGCGTGGCCCGGGAAGTGGGTACGGAAGGCAAACTTGGCGGCCAGGCGCAGGTTCCGGGAGTAGCGGGAACGTGGAAAGATCTCACCGATAACGTGAACTTTATGGCCAGCAACCTCACCGGCCAGGTGCGAAACATTGCTGAAGTAGCAACTGCTGTGGCGCGCGGCGACTTGTCACGCAAGATCACGGTCGATGTCAAAGGCGAAATTCTCGAACTTAAAGACACGCTGAACACCATGGTCGATCAGCTTCGCTCGTTCGCCTCGGAAGTAACCCGCGTGGCGCGCGAAGTCGGCACCGACGGCAAACTCGGAGGTCAGGCCCAGGTGCCCGGGGTTGGGGGAACCTGGAAAGATCTCACGGACTCCGTGAACTCTATGGCCAGCAACTTGACCGGCCAGGTGCGGAATATCGCGGAAGTGGCCACGGCCATCGCGAACGGCGACCTCTCAAAGAAAATCACCGTCAACGTCAGCGGCGAAATCCTGTTGCTGAAAGAAACCATCAACACCATGGTTGACCAGCTCAATGCTTTCGCTGGTGAAGTGACACGCGTCGCCCGCGAAGTCGGAACCGAAGGCCGTCTTGGTGGACAGGCGAACGTTCCGGGAGTCGCGGGAACGTGGAAAGATCTCACTGATTCGGTCAACTCGATGGCCGGGAACCTCACCGGCCAGGTCCGGAACATCGCCGAAGTGACGACGGCTGTCGCCCGCGGCGACTTGTCCCGCAAGATCACGGTCGACGTGAAGGGCGAGATTCTCGAACTGAAGAACACCATCAACACGATGGTCGATCAGCTCAATGCGTTCGCTGGTGAAGTAACGCGTGTCGCCCGCGAAGTAGGAACTGACGGCAAACTTGGCGGACAAGCGCAGGTGCCGGGTGTGGCCGGAACGTGGAAGGATCTGACTGACAACGTCAATTTCATGGCGTCGAACCTGACCGGCCAGGTCCGAAATATCGCCGAAGTCGCGACCGCGATTGCGAACGGCGACTTGTCGAAAAAGATCACCGTCGACGTGCGCGGCGAAATTCTGCAGCTGAAAGAAACGCTGAACACGATGGTCGAGCAGTTGCGGTCGTTCGCTGCGGAAGTAACCCGCGTGGCTCGCGAAGTCGGCTCGGAAGGCAGGCTGGGCGGACAGGCGAACGTCTCCGGTGTGGCCGGAACCTGGAAAGATTTAACGGACTCTGTGAACGCCATGGCCGGAAACCTTACGGGCCAGGTGCGCAATATCGCCGAAGTTACAACGGCTGTGGCCCGCGGAGACTTGTCGCGCAAGATCACGGTCGATGTGAAAGGCGAAATTCTCGAACTCAAGAACACCATCAACACGATGGTCGATCAGCTCAATGCCTTCGCGGCTGAAGTGACCCGCGTGGCCCGCGAAGTGGGTACCGAAGGAAAACTTGGTGGACAGGCGCAAGTGCCCGGCGTGGCCGGAACCTGGAAGGACCTCACGGATAACGTGAACGTCATGGCCGCGAACCTCACTGAGCAAGTCCGCGGCATTGTAAAAGTCGTAACCGCGGTGGCGAACGGCGAACTCACCCAGAAGCTGACGGTGAACGCGAAGGGCGAAGTTGCCGCTCTCGCCGAAACCATCAACAACATGACCGATACGCTGGCTACGTTCGCCGATCAGGTAACGACCGTGGCCCGTGAAGTCGGTGTGGAAGGCCGTCTCGGTGGACAGGCGAACGTCCCCGGCGCCGCCGGCACGTGGAAAGATCTCACGGGTAACGTTAACTTGCTGGCCGACAACCTGACCAACCAGGTTCGCGCGATTGCTGAAGTCGCAACTGCCGTGACCAAAGGCGACCTGACGCGATCGATTCAGGTGGAAGCCAGCGGCGAGGTCGCGGAGTTGAAGGACAACATCAACACGATGATCGACAACCTCCGCCTGACGACCGATCGCAACACCGAGCAGGACTGGCTGAAGACCAACCTTGCCCGCTTTACTGGCATGTTGCAAGGTCAACGCGATCTAACCACCGTGGGCCGCATGTTGCTTTCCGAGCTGGCTCCGCTGGTGAATGCTCAGCAAGGCGTCATTTACCAGATGGGCGGTGAGGAATCGGCAGAGATGGTGCTGCTCTCAGCCTTTGCCGGCGACGGTGAAGATGGCCATCTGCGGCGCTTGCGGCTGGGGGAAGGATTAGTAGGACAATGCGCGTCGGAGAAGCGTCGCATGCTGATCGCCGATCTGCCGCCCAACACCATCGCAATTCGCTCCGGTTTGTTCGAAGCCGTGCCGCGAAACGTGATCGTGCTGCCCGTCTTGTTCGAAGACAGAGTTAAAGCTGTCATCGAACTCGCGTCCCTCAGCGCGTTCACCACATCGCAACTCGCATTTCTGGAACAGCTCACCGCCAGCATCGGCATCGTGCTGAACAGTATTGAAGCCACGATGCAGACCGAAGGCTTGCTGAAGCAATCGCAACAGTTGGCAACCGAACTTCAGGTTCAGCAAAAAGAATTGCAGCAGACTAACGAGCAGCTTGCGCAAAAAGCCCAGCAGCTCGCCGAACAGAACGTGGAAGTGGAACGCAAGAACCAGGAAATCGAACAAGCCCGCCGCGCTTTGGAAGAGAAGGCTAAAGAGCTGGCGCTTACTTCGAAGTACAAATCAGAATTTCTGGCGAACATGTCGCACGAGTTGCGTACCCCGCTCAATAGCATTCTGGTATTGGGCCAGCAACTCAGCGATAACCCGGACGGCAACTTGACTCCGAAGCAGGTGGAGTTCTCGCGTACGATACACGGCGCTGGAACCGACTTGCTCAACCTGATTACGGATATTCTCGATCTCTCGAAGATCGAATCGGGCACGGTGTCGGTGGAGGCGGAAGAAGTCTTCTTCGCCAGCTTGCTGGACGCCGTAGGACGGCCGTTCCGCCACGAGGCGGAAAACCGGCATCTCGGTTTCGAGGTGAACAGCGATCCCCATCTGCCACGAAGTGTGGTCACGGACTCGAAACGTTTGCAGCAGGTATTGAAGAACCTGCTGTCCAATGCTTTCAAGTTCACCGAGGTCGGAGGGGTTCGCCTTGCGGTTAGTGCGGCAAAAGATGGCTGGAGCGAAGACCATCCGATTCTCTCAAATGCCGCCAACGTCATCGCTTTCGAAGTTTCCGATACGGGTATTGGGATCCCGGTTGAAAAACAGAGAATTATCTTCGAGGCCTTCCAACAGGCAGATGCCGGCACCAGCCGCAAGTACGGTGGGACGGGATTGGGATTGGCCATCAGCCGCGAACTAGCGAGTCTGCTTGGGGGAGAAATCCAGTTACGCAGCGCTCCGGGTCGCGGCAGCACGTTCACTCTATACCTGCCACAAACCTACGTGGGGCCGTCAGCATCCGGCGCCGCCGCGATGGTCGAAAAGAAGTCGGCAGCGTCGGTTTCTCCGGTTCAGTTGTCTGTGGTCGAGCATCCGATCGAGAAAATCCCGGACGATCGGGAGAATCTGCACCCGGAGGATGCCATCTTGCTCATTGTGGAGGATGATCCACATTACGCGCGGGTGTTGTGCGACCTCTCACGCGACAAGGGCTTCAAGGTTCTTATAGCCAATCGCGGAACCGAAGCCCTGCAACTGGCTCAGGAATATCATCCCACGGCGATCTCGCTCGATGTCTTCCTGCCCGACATGCTGGGATGGACGGTGCTGAACCACTTGAAGCAAGATCCAGCTACCCGGCACATCCCGGTGCAGATGTTGACGCTCGATGAAGATCGCCATCACGGGCTGGCGCGGGGCGCGTTCGCATTTGTCACCAAGCCAACGACTCCAGAAGGCCTGGACGTCGCTTTAGATCGGATCAAAGAGTACTCTGCTCCTCGACGGAAGCGCCTGCTGGTAGTCGAAGACAATCCAGCCGAGCAGCTCAGTATTCGCGAGCTGCTGGGTTATGACGACATTGACGTCACCGTTGTATCAACCGGGGCGGAGGCGGTTGAAGCGGTTACCAGGCAATCGTTCGATTGCGTGGTTCTTGATCTGCGCTTGCCCGACATATCAGGCTTCGAAGTTCTCGAACGCTTCCGGGATGCTCCGGAACTGGGAGACTTGCCGGTGGTGGTCTTCACCGGAAAGGAACTTTCTCCTGAGGAAGATGCGCGTTTGCACTCCCTCGCACGCAGCGTCGTGGTGAAGGGCGTCGAGTCCCCCGAGCGGTTGCTCGATGAAACCGCTTTGTTCCTGCATCGTATCGTCTCTGACCTGCCGAGCGAGAAGCAGAGAATGCTCGACCGGCTGCATCGCTCCGATGATGCTTTGGTGGGAAAGAAAGTGTTGATCGTTGACGATGACGTGCGCAACATCTTCGCGCTCGCCAGTGTTATTGAGCGCAGGGGTATGACGGTCATTACCGCCGGAACGGGAAGAGAAGCGATCGCCAAGCTGGAGTCGACTCCCGACGTAGCGATCGTTTTGATGGATATTATGATGCCCGAGATGGACGGCTACGAGACCATGCAGGTGATTCGGCAGAATGCTTCCTTCCGTCGTTTGCCCATCATCGCGCTGACCGCAAAAGCGATGAAGGGAGACCGGGAGAAATGTCTGGAAGCCGGGGCGTCGGAGTATTTGGCGAAACCGGTGAATACTGAACAACTACTGTCATCGCTGCGGATGTGGCTGCACAGATAATAGTGGTGAACACACGTGACAACCAGTGCTGAGATTGCTCCGGGGTGCATTGAAATATCAATGGTGATGCACGAAAAAGTCAACATCTTGATGGTGGACGATCAGCCCGGGAAACTGCTGAGCTATGAGGTCATGCTGCAGCCGCTGGGCGAGAATCTGATCAAAGCCATGTCGGCGAAGCAGGCCCTCGAAATCCTGTTGAAAACCGAAGTCGCCGTCGTGCTGATGGACGTAAGCATGCCGGAACTCGATGGTTTTCAGTTGGCTGCCATGATTCGGGAGCATCCACGTTTCCAGAGAACCGCGATCATTTTCATTTCAGCGGTGCACCTGACCGACCTGGATCAACTCAAGGGATACGAACATGGTGCCGTGGACTACATTTCGGTTCCCGTAGTTCAGGAACTCCTCCGGGCCAAGGTCAGGGTCTTTGCCGACTTACATCGGAAAACGCGGCAACTGGAAGCGCTGAATCGTGAATTGGAGCAGCGAGTCTCCGAGCGCACCGAAGAGTTGGCGAGTAAAGCGGAATTGTTGCTGCACCTTAATACCGAACTGGTCAGCAAGAACCGTGAGCTCGACGCGATCGTCCATACGGCTCCCGATATCATTTTCAGCCGTCAGCCCGATGGTTCGCGCGACTACATCAGCGACCGCTTTTATGATTACACCGGAGCTGCTTCAGGTTCCGGAAGCGGTATGGGCTGGATCGATTACGTTCACCCTCAGGACAAAGAAGAAGCCATGGCCAAGTGGGCGCGCTCGGTCGAAATGGGGACGAATTACGAAGCTGAATTTCGCATGCGATCCAAAAACGGGGACTACCGCTGGTTCCGCTCGCGTGCGGTGCCCATCCGCGATGACAATGGACAAATTGTTAAATGGTACGGCACTTGTTCCGACATCCATGACAGCAAAATCCTGGAGCAATCGATTCGCGACAATGCAGCCGAGCTGGAGAGAATGGTTGATAGCAGGACCGACCAACTGCGTCGCCTCTCCGTGCGGCTTATGACCATGCAGGACCAGGAACGCCGCCGAATTGCCCGCGATCTGCATGATGGCCTAGGGCAGGAGCTTGCGGTCGCCAAGATGGTGGTGGACAAGATGATGTTGCAGAAATCAACTCCCTCGCAAGGCGACGGATGGTCCCAGGCCAGTAACATTATCGAACGAGCCATTCAGCAAGTGCGCACGATGTCTCATCTTCTTCATCCTCCGTTGCTCGATGAGGTGGGTCTGTTGTCGGCGCTGAATTGGTTTGTCGAGGGACTGGCGAAAAGGAGCGGGATCGAAGCGGCTCTGGATGTGCAGCCGAAAGATTTTCCCAGGCTCTCCAGCGATGTGGAAACAGCCGTCTTCCGTATTGTGCAAGAGGCCCTGACGAATGTGTTCCGGCATTCTGGAGCCCGAAAGGTGTGGATTACTCTCAGCCAGAAAGATCAGCAGATAACGGTCACGGTGCGGGACGATGGGAAAGGCATTGGCGAAGGTATCGCCGAACTGCGTCCGGATAGCGTGGGCGTAGGCATTGGCGGCATGCGGCAGCGCGCCAAGGAATTCGGTGGAGATTTGCGCCTCACAAATGCCAACCCCGGAACTCTGGTCGAACTCGTGATTCCTTCCTCCGGCGTTCTCCGGGAGAGCGCGGCGGTCTTGCAGTCGTAGCCGCGAGTAAAGCGCTCGCTGATCGTATATACATAGGATTCCTCTGTTTATGTTTCGACAATTTCCTGCCGTATTCCGCCTTGCGTGCTAAACCGATTTACCGTTTTGTCGGCATGAGCATAGAGTTTTTCCCCGATTGGCTTTGCCTGGGGGCTTAGCTCATTCTTACGGTGGTGACTTGGCCCGCCGAAATGGCAGGAACGATTTCTCAGGGGCAGAGTGCCTCCAACCTGCGGAGAACCAAATGGCTAAAATCAACGGCGTATTTGGAACTTATGGGAGTCCGGCGGCGGTGGAGTCCGCCGCCAGGGGTTTCAAAGATGCGGGATTCTCGGGCTCGGAGATCTCGGCAATTTTGCCTGATACACGTGACTCTAAGCAGAAGGTAGCTGAGACAGAGACAAAGGCGCCACAGCGTGCAACGGGCAGTCCCGGTTCAGGGGTCGGAGCAGCGTTGGGATGGTTGGTGGGCGTCGGCGCATTGACCCTTCCGGGAATCGGTCCTGTCATTGTGGTAGGACCCCTGGCTGCCGCTCTTGCCGGAGTGGGTATCGGCGAAGCTGGCGCCGGTTTTGCGCGATCGTTAATTGCTTTGGGAATTCCAGAAGCTGATGCCAGGCGATACGAACGCAGAATGCTGAAGGGCGGGATTTTGGTCTCAATTCACTCCGAGACCGCCGAGCAATTCCAGAGAGCCAGAGAAATCATGGAAATTACCCGCGCTGAGGATATCGCGTCCTACGGCGATGTTTCCAATGAGCCAAGCACTACCGCTGCTTGAGCCTCACTTTTCCCCGGAACAGGGAATCCATTTGAAATAGCCTGACTTTCCCCCAAAGCGAATCCATTTGAAATAGAATTTTCGCAAAACCTTCGCCATTCAAGGTATGTCGCTACTGTACAGACTGTATAAGGTTGCTGCCCATATGCATTCACATTACAGCGCGATACCGATGGCCTAAATTCCTCCCGCTGGTTAACTTACGCTGGTAGGAAAAAACAGTTGCTCTTCGAGCACACAAAAGAGGTTCCTTATGACCCGACTTTTTAGAGGTTGCCAATTACCGAGATTAGCCCTTGTGCTCGGTGCAAATTTTCTGCTGTTCCTCGGAATGGCTTACGCGCAGAACAACGGGCAGGACAAAGATGCCAACTCGAACTCGAGCTCGGATGCGAAACAGTATGAGTCCAAGGAAAACGAGTCCAGCATCGAAAAGAGAATTGATGCCTCCGCCCGAGTTCTCGATTCGATCATGGACGTAAAAGACAAGGCTATTCCAGACAAGATTATGAAGGATGCGAAGTGCATCGCCGTGGTCCCTTCGATGGTCAGGATTGCGGTTGGTTTCGGGGGTGAACATGGCAAGGGAGTCGCTACCTGCCGTCTGCCAAGTGGAAGTTGGAGTTCGCCTGCGCCAGTCACGATCACGGGTGGCAGTTGGGGCCTGCAGCTCGGCGGCCAGGCCGTCGATCTCGTTCTGGTTGTGATGAACAAACATGGCATGGACGAACTCCTTGCTGACAAGTTCAAGATCGGTGCCAATGCTAGCGCGGCTGCCGGTCCCGTCGGACGTGATGCGGGCGCGAGCACGGATTGGAAGATGAAGAGCGACATCCTGACCTACTCTCGGGCACGCGGAGTCTTCGCCGGCGTCGATCTGAGTGGTTCGGTAATTACACAGGACAAAGACGAAACCCGAGTTCTTTACGGAAAATTTGTGCCGTTCGCCGAAGTCTTAAACGGAAAAATACATCCCGCTCCTGGAGAGGGCGACAACCGGTTTGAAGCGGCCGTCCGCAAGTATTCGGAGCAGGCAAGAGAACGTGAACACGGCGAGCTAAACAAGGCGTCTACAAACGAATCGGCTAGTCGGTAAACCAAAGGTGTAAGTTGAGGCCCGGTTGTCGAAGCTCCGGGCCTTTTTGTCAACATCCGTAACGACTACTAGTGGAGGACGAGGCAAATGTCTACCATTCTTTTGATTCTCTTAGTGCTGTTGTTAGTTGGGGCTCTTCCGGCCTGGCCGTACAGCCGTTCGTGGGGTTACTACCCAAGCGGTGGGCTTGGTCTGGTAGTGGTTGTGCTTTTGGTTTTGCTGCTGGCGGGAAGGTTGTGAGTCTCGGCGTACCTGCAGAATTCCGATGCGTTGCAAGTTGTTGTGCAAGGTGAAATTGAATCCACAAACCGCTGCTTGCTTCGTCGCATCCAAAATGAAGCAGGAATTCGCGCCACGTTCCGGGGGAGTTTCAATGTTGAATCAGCAAAATTCTCGCCACTCAGCGCTGCTTCAATTTTCGTCGCCAGCCGTTCTTAATCGATCGCAGGCCCGTGCACAAACTATGCGGCCGGTGCAGGGTAATGTGCGCTCAGGAACCCAGACCGTACTTCCTCCCGAAGCAATCTGGGGACAGTACAACAACTATCGCTCCAATGGACTGGTCGGCTCGGCAATTTTTCACGTTGTGGTTGTCGGCTTGATTCTGGGCGGGACGATATTTGGGCATAAGGTTGTGCAGAGAGTGCAGCAGCAGGAAACTGTAACCTTAATTGCGCCATCGCCAGATTCTTACGCCTTGCCGGTGGCCAAGAAAGTTATAAGCGGAGGCGGCGGAGGCGGCGACCACGATCGCATACGTGCGCCCAAAGGGGCTTTACCCAAGCCAGCTCTTGAGCAGATTACGCCGCCTCAGATCGTATTACACAACCAACATCCGAAGCTGGCAGTTGCACCCACGGTGGTTGTTCCTCCGCAAGTGCATCTCGCAGAAAATCATATGCCCAATTTCGGGGTTCCATCGAATGCACCGCTGCCTTCCGCTCCGCCATCGAACGGAATTGGATCGGGTGGCGGTATCGGCTCCGGATCCGGCGGCGGCGTGGGTGTCGGTCACGGACCAGGCGTCGGAGCCGGCAGCGGCGGCGGTATGGGGGGAGGCGTTTACAAAGTCGGCGGAGGAATTTCCGCTCCTCAGGCAATTTCAACTCCCGATCCCGAGTACACGGAGGAAGCGCGTAACGATAAGACTCAGGGAACGTGCATTCTCTGGATGATCGTAGATGATCATGGAAATCCGCGCGATATTCGCGTGGTCCGGGGACTCGGACATGGACTGGACGCCAAAGCGATCGAAGCCGTGAAGCAATGGCGATTCCAACCAGCCGAAAAAGATGGTCACCCGGTAAATGTCCAGATTAGTGTCGAGGTTGGGTTCCGCCTCTACTAACGACGACGTTTCGACTAAAAACCGGTCCACATAATCTGAGCGTTATGTTGTAAGTTTTCCGGAGAGCTGTTCGGTAGCCCAGGCCTCAACGGCTTAGGCCTGAACAGCTCTCCTTCTATTTTGCGGTTTTCGTTGGCACAACAATATTCACTCGCAGCCAGGGAGTTCCAGGAGCGAACTGCAAGAGCACACCTGCGAAACCCTAAGAGTCCTCAGCATTTACCTCATGAACGCTGTACAGCAAGTCTGGGATTCAATTACAGGAGCATCCCTATGGGAGGGGAAGTGCAATGCCGCTAGTCTCATTCTGGACGTTGATGCTCTCGCAGTTATTAGAAGAGCAGACAGTCGTTCCTAGTTCGATTTAAGGAGAGACTTCAGTGGCAACGTGCGCAATTTCCGCGACAGCAAATGCGATCCCGGTCTCAGGACAAAGAGAAACCAACCGCGATGACTCAGAACGTAGCCTGGTTCAGCGTGCCCAAGGCGGCGACGAGCAGGCGTTTGCCACGCTCTTCCAGCTTCATAAGAAGCGCGTTTACTCGGTGTGCCTGCTCATGACAAAGGACATAGCCGAGGCCGAGGATCTGACCCAAGAAGCTTTCCTGCAGGTATTTCGCAGCGTGAGCTCATTCCGTGGCGATTCCGCATTTTCGACCTGGCTATACCGGGTAGCTGTAAACACGGTTTTAATGAAGCTTCGCCGCCGAAAAGCTCCTCCCATCGTTTCGTTGGATGAGCCAGTGTCGGCTGAGTCGCCATCTTTGCGAAGAGACATCGGAAACCCCGATCCGCGGCTTTCCGGCGCCATTGATCGCATCGCCTTGCGGCGGGCTATGCAGGATCTGCCCGAAGGCTGCCGAAAGATTTTTGCCCTCCACGAAGTGGAAGGGTACCAGCATCACGAGATCGCGCAAATGCTGGATTGCTCGGTGGGAAACTCGAAATCGCAGTTGCACAAAGCGAAGATGAAGATGCGCGATTTGCTGTTTCCAAAGCGCCGGGTGCTGCGTCGGTCCACGAACCACACAGCTGAGTCGATCTCGTAGGAGGACAGCGCCGCCTGAGTGCGTCGTTGAATACCGGCGACGTGTATGGAATGCGACTGGCAGTTCACAACTGAAGAGAGGATATAGCTGTGGGGTTGGGTGCAATTGTAGTGCCGGGGGGGCGAAACAGGGAAGCCGCGACCAGGCCTACAACCGGCGCCCTGCTTTCCGAACCCCTAGCTTACCTCGATGTCGCCGGCCGCTCTGCTGCCGAACGCACGATTGAACGCTTCGTCCGGGCAGATGTGGATGTTGTCTCGGTCCTTGAGGAGGAGGCTGGATCCCGCAAAGCAAAATCTTCTTTCACAGCCTTCGAGAATGTGAAATTTCAAGCGGTGGCAGATCCTTGCGCCGCGGTTCAACGAAAGCTGCAGGAGTTTTCACGAGACGGAATTGAGCACTCCTTCCTGCTTTTCGGCAACATATATGCCGAAACCGATTTACTCGATCTTTTTTATTTTCACCGCGAGGCGCGGCAGACAGCGACTCGCACCATAAACCGCGAAGGAGCCTTGGATCTGTGGGTAGTGGACTGTTTGCAGGCGCAAAATTCCGGCTTCCACGACCTGTTTGTAGAACCAAAAACAACCAGCAATTCCTATTTCATTCGCGAATATGTCAACCGCCTGATGCATCCACGGGATTTGCGGCGCCTGGGTTACGACTTACTGCAAGGAAGATGCACATCCCGGCCATCGGGGAGGGAAGTAAAACGTGGCATTTGGATTGACGACGAGGCTGAGGTGCATCGCTGGGCGCGCATTGTGGCGCCTGCCTACATTGGGCGCGGATCGAAGATTATGGAGGATACGCTGATCACGCGCCATAGCACCATCGAGAAAAACTGTTGTGTCGATTACGGCACGGTGGTTGAAGACAGCTCGATCTTGCAAAACACCGATATTGGCATTTGTTTGGATGTCTGCCACGCGGTCGCAAATGGAAACAAACTCTTGAGCCTGGATCGGGATGTGGTGATCGAAATCTCCGACCCAGCCGTCATGCGGTCGAATGACACGCTGCACAAGCCGGTGAAAGCCCGCAAGTGGGCGAGAAATGTTTTGTTGTTCAGCCGTCGAAAACAAGCGCGAGCCGAATTACAACCAGCGGCTTCAGCGCCACAGCAACGCAGGTTAGAAACCAACTCTATCGAGGGGTGAGTAAAGATGTCTAGCAAGGGTCCAGTAATCGTCATGGAAGCACCGGAAAAGTTGAATCATTCAGAAGCGCAGGCGTTCCTGGCCGAATTGCAGCCTCTGCTGCAATCCGATCGTCCGCGGATTGTTCTGGATTGTTCGCAGGTCCAACACATGGATAGCGCCGGGATCGAAATGCTGCTCACCTGCATGGGAGAGGCGATGAAACGTGATGGCGATATTAAACTCGCCAATCTGTCGCCCGCATCGGCGGCGATACTGGAACTGATGCGAGTTGACAGACTTTTCGAAATTTTCGACACTGCGGAGGCGGCAACGCGAAGCTTCCAGACGGTTGCATTGCCAGATGTAGCAGAGACCCTACCCTGGTATTCGTCAGGGTACGGACTTGCCGATTTAAAATCCGCCAGCTAGGGAAATCTTTCGCATCGAGGTGGACGATGAGGATACGCGAAGGTCTTCTGGTTCTAGTGGTGTGCGGCGCCCTGTTTGTTTGCGGGCTCGTGGGCCCGGTGTTGCCCAGTGTTGCTCAGCAGATGGCAGACGAACCACGCCAACAAACTGGTTTCCCGTCTCCGCGGCCGATCGCCGAGCAGCAGGTAAACGTGAGTGAGCTGCCGGATAGCCCGGGGGCGACTCTGGCGCAGGCACAAACTCCAGCGTTTCCCCAGAGTGCACAGCCTGAAGCGCCGCAGCCGTCGCCAAACCAGACGCGGCCGGGCGATACTCAGTCAAATCAGCCGGTGGGGAATCAGACAGCCAACCAGCCTGCTGCCAACCAGCCTGCAGCGAACCAGCCTCCAACTCAAAGGCCAGTTGGCACCGCCGCGGCAGAGGCCCCCAGCACCAGCGGAATCGCAGCCTCAGAACCGGCTGGCGTGGCAATCGCTCCGGCAAAACAGCGTCGAGCTCGCACCATCATCATAAAGACGGGAGCGATTATCGGAGCGGCTGTAGCCGTCGGCGTTGTAGTTGCGTTAACTGAGGGTACTTCCAGCAAGCCACCAGGTGCGCATTAGACGGCTTGAAAACCAAAGAAAGATGTATCCCGAACCAGTGAAGATCGTTTCGTTCTCCGGAATTGATGGCGCCGGCAAGAGCACTCAGATTGAGGCGCTCGTGAACTGGCTCCGCACAGCTGGGTTGAACGTAAAGTTGCTCACCTTCTGGGATGACGTCGTGATGTTTTCGCGATTCCGCGAGGGCATGAGTGAAAAAGTATTCAGAGGCGACCATGGCATTGGGTCGCCAGAAAAACCTTTGAACCGCCGGGACAAGAACGTAACCTCCTGGCCCGTGACCGCTACCCGTTTCTTCCTTTATTTCTTCGATGCCCTGAATGTCTCAAGAAGAGTTCAGCAGGGGAAAAAAAGCGGCGCTGATGTCGTGATTTTCGATCGCTACATCTACGACGAACTCGCCAACCTTCCCTTGCAGCGATGGATCACGCGGTTGGGTCTTTCCCTTCTGCTGCGAATCGTTCCTGCTCCTGACGTTGCCTATGTGATCGATGCTGATCCGGTCGCAGCCCGCCAAAGAAAACCGGAGTATCCTCTCGATTTTATTCGCAAGAATCGCGAAGCCTACCTGACACTCAGCAAGCTGATTAAGAGCATTACCGTTATCGAGCCACTAGAGGTCGAGCCGACAAAACAGAGGGTCAGGGAAGCGTTCTTACAGACTATTTCTGCACCGCACGACTCGCTTGCCAGGCTTCCAGCCCTACAGTGAGTTCGCCCCTATCGAAATCAGTGATCCTCCCAATCGTTTTCAGTAGCCAACTTCTGTTCTGACAAGCACATCGAATAGCCGGTGCATTCGTAGGGCGGAGATAGAATGAAAATTTGTTTGGTAACCACTTTTCCACCCAGCCAGGGGGGACTGAGCGAGTACGGCCTGCACATTGCCCAGGAATTGCATCGCAACCCATTCCTCAGCGTGACGGTTCTTGCCGACCAGATCTCAAGCGACGAGCCGGAACTAGAAGGCTTCTCCGTCGTACGCTGCTGGTCATTTGATGACCCGAAAACTGTTTTTCGACTTTTGAAGATGCTGCGCGAGTTGCAGCCGGATGTAGTCTGGTTCAACTTGCTATTCAGTACCTTCGGTCGTAATCCCGTCAACGCTTTTCTCGGCTTACTCACGCCTTTACTGGCTCGCATGAGCGGATGCTATACGCACGTAACCTTGCATCACCTGATGGACACGGTCGATCTCAAGGATGCGGGAGTCCGGCACGCACGGGCTTACCGTTGGGCCGGCGCCCTTGCCACCCGCATGCTGCTCCTGTCGAACTCGGTTTCCGTGCTGATGCCCGGCTATCGCAAAATACTTCGCGAAAAATATGGGCGCGACAATGTGCATCTTCGTTCGCACGGCATTCTGACGGCTCGGCCCGAATATCCGGACTTCTCCCGGCGGGGAAATCCGGAGCATCGCATTCTCGCTTTCGGAAAATGGGGAACCTACAAACGGCTGGAACTGATGATTGAAGCGTTCGAAATTATTTCTCGAACTCTTCCACATGCCAGACTCGTTGTCGGCGGAGGTGACCATCCTCAGGCTGCCGGTTACGTGGATTCGGTAAGAGAGAAGTGCGTTGGAAATCCAAAAATTGAATTCACCGGATATGTACAGGAAGATATGCTGCCAGCTCTCTTCCAGAGTGCAACAGTCGCCGTGATGCCCTATTCTTCCTCCACTGGCTGCAGCGGGGTTGCCCACCTGGCTTGCGCCTACGGTGTGCCGATTGTGTGCGCCGATCTGGCCGATTTCCGCCAGATGGCAGAGGGCGAAGAGATCGCAATCGAGTTTTACAAACCGAGAGACGCACAGGACCTGGCGAGCTCCCTGGTTCGTTTTCTGATGAATCCGGCCAGGCAGGAAGAAATGGCGGCGCAGAATTACTTTACTGCGCTGCGCATGACCATGCCCACCATCGTCCTGAAATACCTGCGCCATTTTGAACTCGATCAAAGAGCCGAAATATTGCGGCAGGTCACCCGTTTCCGCAGGCTGCCAAGTTGGGTTCCTTCTAAAACGCTGCTGCTGAGAAGAATGACACGCAACTCCCCCGGATTAATCTACCGTCCGGCGGTGCATCGACCTGCCGCGGCACGAGGCCGCAGCAAGCCTTTATTGAACGATGACAGTAACGGTAGCGGAGAGCTTCGAGCCACTCGAATCCCCATTGATGGTAATGGGATAGCTGACGGGAGCGTGAGTGGCGTTGGTCCCAGCCGCAGTTTTGACGGCGGTTTGTGGTCCAGTCCCGCCTCCGCAGGAAGCGCTAACCATTCCGATGCCGATCAGAGCGACGATGGCCAGCGCCTGCATCCTGCGCCGCCCCTGAGCGCTTCCCATGAAGGCGAAGCCGACGATCCCGAACGACAGAATCCAGCTGGCATAGATTGGGATCGTGCTTCGCTGTTTCGCCGAGCTCATCCTTCGAACGGCAACGGTAGAAATGGTAAGGGTTGAGGTTGCCTTTCCGTTGCCCGGTGTAATGCTGCCGGGCGAGAACGAGCAACTCAACGTGCTGGGTAGGCCGCCGCACGAAAGTGCGATTTGTGCGTTCAATATTCCCGATTCCATTGCTGCCGTGACCATCACGTTCCCCGACTTACCGATGGGAAGCGTTACATTCGTCGGGGACGCTGTGAACGTTACGGTCGTCGGCGGTGCGGGGGGTGGAGGTGGTGGCGTGCTCGAGACCGTGTTCGGGCAGCTAGGACTGTAGTTGACCGCTCCCGTAATGTGATTCGCTAACGAGGGCTTACCGACAGCCTGGATAAGAAGCTGATAGTCCCCGGTAGGCACCGGGAATCCGCATAGGTTCAGAGAATGAACTCCCGTGGCAATGTCGGTCAGAGGCATTAAATTCTGACCATCGTTGCTGATATAAACGGTGTAATGGTCAACCGTGTTTTCGTCACCACTGATCGCCCACTGCAACGAGTTCGAGCTCAGTGAAGGACTGAGCGAAAAACAATTGTCTATGCCGGTTTCGATTTCTGTGGCTTCTTCATAATCATTCCAGGTCACGATCTGCAGGTAGGGCAGTGGTTTTCCGGAGTTGTATAGGCCATTGATCTCCGAAAAGGTTTGCAGCCAGGTCTGCCCGCACTGCTGTGGCATAACGCGGTTAGATCCCCAGGAGGCGTACTTATCGTTGAATCCCTTATAGGTTGCACCGATGGTCGACTCATTGGAATGAGCCACTCCTTCCTGGTAGAAACTCGCCAGGTAGGGCAAGCCATAATCGCTTGCAGTGGGCATGACCCAGGAATAGCTGCCTGCGGTGAGGTCCGCGGTAAAACCATCATTGTTCTCAAAAATTAACACCGGCTGGGTGCTCATCTCGGCAAGGGCCGCATTCCAACTGACCGATGGGTAGGAGAGGTTCACATTGAACTGCGTGAGCATCGGCTTCCCCTGGAACTTCATATACGCCGGCGAAGGAAAGTAAGTCTTTTCGATATATTGCAGATCGTTGACCAGCGCTTGTTGCGGCGAACATCCGCCACACGAATACCACTCGATTGCTCCTTTATCGATCATGATGGCAAACGTGAAGCCGGGGTGGGCCTCAGCCGCCGCCATAATCCGTAGCGCCGCCTGATCCAGGAAGTTGCCTGGTCCATACCAATCGAGGATCACACCATCGATTCCACGGCTCACCATGTCGTTGATTTGATTTGCAACCTGGGTGGGATTGGTAGAGTTGTACCCGATGTTGAGGTGGCTCGATTCTCCGAACCACAAAACCATATGAGCGTAGACCTTGGTGGTCGCGCCGGAATAAAGCAGACTGTGAACATCGACCTTACTGATATTTCCTGCGCCGAGATCGCCATTCGATAGTGTTTTGAACGAATTCGCGGCGCTCGTGTTATTTGAAGTCTGAGCAGCGAGAGTCGTAGTTGGCACTACGTAGGATGAGGTGGTCGCGAAGACGGTGGAAACTGCCAGCAGAAGAACTGCCACTGCAAGATAGACTGAACGCATCGGTCCTCAGGGGCGGTATAAAACCGAGGATCTTGCACACGGTCGGCCGCAAAAGAGGGAAGGCGCCCGCCTGTAGATTTCCTCTCTGCTGACCTTAAATTTTTGTCTTTCTGGGCCTTGCTAGACTTTCTGGGAACAGATTGAGCTTATGTCTAAGAGCTAGTTTCGATGAAGATATCAATAGGCTAGGAACCTTAGTGTTAACACCTGAGTCTCGAAATGGGAACTTGAATTCCGTTTCAGGTTTCGCGGGCGGGTCGGCTGAGCAATCCGGTTCATGCTTTGGACTTTGGATGTATCCTTCCTGAACTTTGGTGGCAAAAGAATTCGAGCGCGAAGAGCGCAAAGGGTGCGCAGAGTGCCCAAGGAAACCAGATGAGGGCAAAGTCGATTCTGCGCTGCGATCTACTGCTGGTTCGATGGGATCACTGTCATATTGCGAGCCACATAGTGGTTCCCGTCAAAACGGGTCAGCACGGTGACCTGGGCGGACTCGTGCAGGGTTTCATCCGGCTGTATTAACGCCGGATCGAAGTAGATCTCGTAGGTCTTGTTATCCGTGGAGGATGTTATAACCAAAAGTCCGAGGCGGAGATCCAGTCCAGTGACACGGCCGGTAAATGTGAAACTTCCTCCTGGAACGGCAAGGATAGAAACTTGGCGAGCCACATCCACGCCGTCCTGCAGCGGACCGAATTGAATGCTTACCAGAGTTCCGGGGACAAGTTGACCCGCGGACGCAGCACGACCGCCATGAACAATTTCAGTTTGTGACGTCAGACGTAATTTCATGGGCCGGGGGGAAAGCGCGTCGCGTAAGACCAATTCTCCTCTGTCCGCGCGATAGCTGCTTACGATTCCCTGACTCACACCGGGCTCAACCGCGTTCCTTAAACGAATATTTTTCGCAAAAACCGTGCTGCCATCGAGAATCGTATCGACGTAGACCCGATCTCCCTGGTGCAAATCGCCAGGTGAACCCAGCGCCTTTCCCAAATCGATGCGCGTCCGGGGATCGAAGGAAATTTTCACCTTACCGCCGCCGAAAGCCCGGACTGTCATTTCATCTTGCACACGGTCAAGCTTTTGGATAGTGCCGCCAATGAGGGTGGCTTTGGCCGGTGGCAAAGAAGGCAGATCGGGAAGCAGGCTGGCCGGATCGATGGCCGCATCGGTATCTTCTGGGGCCAGTTCGATTGAATCCGTTACGTCACGAGACTTGGCGCCGGACGATACCAAATTTTGTGCAGGCGCCGGCGTCTGCGCTGCACCGGCAGCAGTCCAGCCTGCCACGATAACTCCTAGAGACACGCACCATAGCAGAGGACGCATGTTGATCCCATCTCCTCCCACTTTTCGACGCTGCAGTTCGATGCTCTTTCTGGGGATAAGGTAGTCAGGCCTCTGCAAAAATAAGAAATTCCACGACAAACAATGCCTGAGATTCCGCATCGTATTAGGGCTTTAAGCCGTCATCCGGAGAGGGGTATTGAGGCATGGCGTGGAAGACCTCGATTGTCAAAGTCTGGGTTGCCGAAATGGGTAACGTCAAAAACTGGATTTCTGCCGGTTTAGTTGCGCTCGCAATCGGCGCTTGTCCCGGCGCTCGCGCCGGTGAGATCAGGATCACGCTGCCAAAGCGCAGCCACTTGACTCCAGTGCAGCGGTTGAATCAAAAGGGTGTGCAAGAAGTTGGCAAGCATCGGTACGAGAAAGCGGAAGCTCTGTTTTACAGAGCCTATCTTCTTGACCCGGACGATCCTTTTACTCTCAACAATCTGGGCTATATATCGGAACTCCAGGGGCAGGTCGATCGCGCGCTGAATTTTTACCGACTTGCAGGAGAGCAGGCCACCGAAGCCGTGATCGCCCGCGCCAGTTCACCTGACGTCGAAGGACGCTCCATCAAAGCCGCTCTGGCCATTCCCGACCAGCCGCTGCAGATCAATCACGACAATGTAGAAGCGGTGCGGATGCTGTCGCAGGCACGCGCTCCTGAAGCCGATCTGTTCCTGACACAGGTTCTGCAAAAAGATCCCAATAACGTTTTCACCTTGAATAATCTAGGTGTGGCCAAAGAGATGGAGGGAGAATCGCAGCAAGCACTGAAACTTTACGACCAAGCGGCTGTCGCCAACTCCAAAGCGACCGCCGTCGTTACCTTGGACCGTGCATGGAGAGGGAAACCAGTAAGCCAGATGGCTGCGGAGAATGCCAAGAACCTGCGTGCTCGGATCGAAAAGCAGCAAACCGTGGAAACCAAGCTTGCGGAGTTCAATCTCCGCGGCGTTTCGGCCCTCAACCGCAATGATGTGCGGGATGCAGAGCAGGATTTTCAAGCAGCTTACGCTCTCAATCCCAACGATGCGTTTGCCTTAAACAACATCGGTTATCTTTCGGAATTGCATGGCGACCGCGAGACTGCGGAATTTTATTACAACAAAGCCCAGACCATGCCCGGCGCAAACATGAAAGTCGGATTAGCCACGCGCAGCGAAGCGGAAGGCTCGAAACTGTTCCAGGTCGCATCGGAGAGCGATTCGAGCGTGGGATTAAAGGTCGCTCAGCAGCAAGCTGCGCGCCGAGCACGGCATGAGCCGGTTCAACTGCTGCGTCGGGATAATACTCCCGTGCAAGAGCAACCCCGCCGCACTACTCCTAATCATTAAGGAGCCTGAGGGGCAGCTCGTAAAGGCTCAAGCCCCGCAATCTTTTTCCGGGCTCGCCTTAGATATTCTTCGGGCGGATATTCTTCGGGAAAGCTCAGCAAACCTTCTGAACCACAGCAGCAGAAATCGATGGGGAGCGCTCGAGCCTTAGGCTGGAACACATCCCATAGGTGGGTTCGGGAACGGCACGACGTTCAGTCGTGCCATCCAGGAGGCAATAACGATGAGGTCTTTAGCCTCGGAGGGACCCCATCTGCCGCAGCAGGACTATTTATGAGATGGCCTCTAGCTTCTTATCTCTGGCGCGGCTACGCGCTGCGTTCCTGATACCGGTCAATATCAGACTCCGGGTCGTAGCTGAAATAGCGCACCAGATTCTTAAAATATCGCAGCAGCGTATTCACGTTGGTTGCGTACCAGCAGCAGCGGGTCATCTGCGGCGAAAAGCCACAGATGAAGCGAAAGTTATTCAACGCGGGAGGGGAAGATCCCAACATCGCCGCAGCCATGCGGTGATTCCCGTCCAAAATGGTCAATGGTCCGGTTTTGTCGACTCCAATGAGAAGAACTGCAGGATTGACCAGGTTGTCCTGCACCGAGGAACTAAGCAGGCGCAGCTTGCCGAAAAAGCGGTCGTTCGTAGGAGATTTCAAGTGAACCCGTATGCGCTCAACCACGTCGGTCAGATAAAAGCTTCCTTGGGCGACGCGCCGCCATTGCGCTCGAGGGAAAAACCGGATGCGGTCCAAATCGTCAGCCCCCAGGCGAACTTCATACCAGGCGGTGTCGGCGGGAAGCTCGCGCCACATGGGGCCTCGGCGCAGAAATAACAAGGCCTGGCGTACGGCGTTCTCACGGGAGCTGGTGAGATCGGGATTTCTGACCAGATGATCGAACTGATTGCGGTACTCGTCAAATTCCGGATGGTGAAATTCACTTCTCAGAAATTCCGCCATCACCTCTTCCTCCGCTAACCTGCGTCCGACCCGCAGCCCGGTGTAAGTCGCCAGAGCCTTCGGGGTGAATTGCGCCCGCAGCAGAGGGACAATCAGAAGAACCAGCAGAACGACCATCAGGACCAACTGCACCAGAATGACTTGCCGCAGACTGTGGTGAAGCATGTCAACCCCAACCACCAGTGCGCCGCTGAACGCCAGTTGCACCCAACTTGTGTTCGCGATCTTGCGCGACATTTCGTAGGTAATAATGACGGAACTCAGCGAATACACTCCGGTCATCACCGCATACAGAATCAGCAATGGCGCTAGCGCGCCATACATTCCAAGTTCGAAGTGAGAGCCGAAAAGCGTCTTCCAGAGGAAGCTGGGAACCATCCAAAGCCCGAAAATCAAGACGCAGAGGATGAGAAAAACCAGCAATAGGGACGTAAATAAAACTGGACTGCCTTCTTGTTCTTTGGTGCCGGCGCCGGCGGAAACCGGAAACATAGTATTCACTACCGACCAGGCGCACATGTTGACCAGCCGCCCCACAAGCGCGACGGCGGCGTAAAATCCGGCTTCGGCAGGCGGGAAAAAATGTTTCACCAACACGATATCGAAGTTGTTGATGACGGTCTGGCCGGAAAAGAAGACAATCGCTTGCAGCCCTTCACGAAACGAAATGGCGATTCCACGGAAAGTTAAAGAAGCCAAGCCAGGGCTTGGCAAAGCTCCAAAGTAGGCGACGACCACCGCCAGCACGCTGGCCAGAACCGCGCCGCGGACTCCCATGCCCAGATCAATCAGAACAAATACCCCGCCCAAACGAATCAGGCCTTCCAGCATGAAGTTGATGGCGAGCGGGCCAAAGGCGTGAATCCCCTGAATGTAGCCACGGCGCACGCCGAGAGGAATGTAGAATGCCGCTCCCACCGCCAGCAGCGAGATAAGCACGGGATTAGGCAAATTGAGGTATTCCGCCAGTGGAACTTTGAACAAGAACAAAAGCAAGCCGATAGCAATGCCCGCCATCCACGAACGCTGATGGAGAGCGCCAAAAACCGCAGCCTGGGCCTGTGGCGAATCGCTTCTCGCCACGTATTTTGCGCACACCACCTGAAAGGACAAGGTGATGCCAGAGATCAGCATCAGGATCGTGTACACCGCGGTGGCGTGGGCGAAGCCACTAGGCCCGAGAAGGCGGGCGGTCGCTACGTTGTAAACCAGATTGGTAAGGCCGACTAACCCGGAACCGGCCAGCAGAGTGAGGCTGCCCCCGAGCAATTTCGATCGCAGGGTCTTCGCGGGCGCCGTTGCCGCAGCCGCAGGTTGTCCGCTGGCAGCTTCGGCTTCCTCTTCGAATTTGGTTATCTCAGCCATGGCGGCGGTCTGGAACTGAAACCGGTGCCTCAAAACAAAGTGAAATGTATAACCGGCAGCACGGTTGTTCTTGTTGTGCCGGCAAAGCTATAGAAGGTTTGTTGCTGAACTCCGAACGAGAGTCGAAAGGGATAAGAAGAAGTTCTTTCGCCGGTGCCGTCTTTCAATGTGTTGTGAAGCCCGCGGGTGTATGAAACCTGGAACTCGCTCTCGGCGTTGTCATATTCGTGATATCCCTCGCCACGCTGGAGCAGGAAGTTGCCCTGAACGCTCCACCGGGCGCTTGGATGGAACTCAAATCTCGCTCCCGGAAGGAATGCCTGTGCGATGGCGTACTGAGTTCCCTGTACACGCCAGGAGCGGAGATCTTCAGCCAGCAATGCGGCCGTGAATCGGTTTCCAAACCGGTGCTGCAACCCCGCATAGCTTGAGGTATCGAAATATTCCTGCACGAGAGGGTTGTACAGCAGGTCGCGAACCGAATATCCGGCCAGCAAAGCAGTCGATGCCCAGGGATGTCCGACGGTGAATTCCAAATCGGCGGAGGCGTCTCGCGAATTCAGATTTGCCGCAGTAAAAGGTCCAGCTTCGCGAATGGCATAGCCGTTGAATGAGACCCAATTATAGAAAGAGTTCGTCGAAACAAAAAGGAATTGGCGGAAAAGATTCTGGCTCATGAAGGTTGGCGAGATCGTGTCGCGCCGAATCGTGAACTGCAGCCCGCCGTTGAAAGCGATGCTATTCGTGCCCAAATGGAGAACCGGGTTAATCCCGCCATTGAAGAATGTGTCGTATGTATTACGGTCTTCAACGACGCCGACGCTGGGGAAAAGGAATCGCCCAGCCGTCAAACTTTCGCCGACAAAGCCGGTGA
This sequence comes from uncultured Acidobacteriaceae bacterium, assembly GCA_963766625.1. Lineage (GTDB taxonomy): Bacteria > Acidobacteriota > Terriglobia > Terriglobales > Acidobacteriaceae > Sulfotelmatobacter. The sequence goes on from CAVYBF010000005.1 coordinate 309,206, forward strand.
TGTCGGGCAGTTTGCCGAGATGGATCCTGTAGTGGGACTCCGCCAGAGTTTGGTAAGAATGGCGTGGCGGCGGCAACAAGGAGGGATTGTTGACACGCAGAATTTTCGCATCCAGGGTATACACATTAATGTCTTCCAAAGCAGGCGCGCCGAAGGCGTTCGGTACGAAACTGACATTGGACGTGATCCGGCGGCCTTCCTCTATGGCGAGCTCGTTCTCGGCGGTTTGAGCGACCCTCTCTTCCTGATCGCTGGCAACGCTGTTGGCCTGCGCGAAGCCGGAGAGCGCTTGCACCGTGTCCTGACGCTGGCGATGAATGTTTGCGTAGGCCATCATGTAGTCGTAGTCTTCGCGATAATCGTCCGGCGGGCCCAGGCTCGCCAAGGCATTGGACGCCTTGTTAGTTTCTCCCTCGGCAAGGTAGGTGTTCGCTAGTCCGATATCCACGTTCCGCGGACTTGCCCCCGCCAGTTTCGCCTTGTCGAAATAGGTTTCCGCCAGATCAAAATCGTGCATCGCTAAAAAGATTGCAGCTGCCTCTTGAATGTCATCGGGTTGCACCGGGGCAGCATTCGCCCGAGCTTCCGCGAAGCCGAGCGCAATTTGTCGGCGGGCCTCGTCGTAGTGGCCTTTGCGCATGAAGACCTGAGCAATCGCCAAACGTACTCCAATACGGTCGCCTTTAGGGGCATCGAGCGCGCGCGAGAATCGTTGCATCGCCTCCGCCTGATTTCCCAAAGTCAAAAATGCTTCGCCTGTATCCACCAAAATGTCGACCTGATTGCCGCCGTATTGCTCGGCCAGTTGAATGTCCCGCTGCGCTTCGTCCCTTTGCTGTTCGGTGGCGTGTACTTGTGCTTTCAAGGCATACACGGCGGGATCGGTTGGAGAGAGCTTCTGTGCGGTTGCGAGCGCGGCAAGCGCCTGCGGATACCGCCGCAGCCGGTAAAGCGTATCGGCATAAGCCAACTGGGTGGAAAGATCGTTTGGATCTTCCTGCAGGGCGATGCGGTACTCCGTCTCGGCGTGAGCATAATCCTGCTCCTGGCGAAATGCTTCGGCTCGTGCCAGTCGCCAGATATGCGACTTGCCTAACAGCCTCTGAGTTGCCGACAGCTGAACCATCGCGGAGCGCGGTCGGTGCAATTGCAGATCCGCGTAGGCGAAGCCGAGATGCGCCTGTCCGTAGTCGGGCTGCAGCTTGATGGCAGCCTGAAAATCATTAACCGCCTTGGCCGGCTGCTTGAGATCGTTCAACACGAATCCTCGATCCACGTATCCTGTAGCCATTTCCGGATCGAGTTGCAGCGCACGCGTGTATTCTTCGAGCGCTTCCTCGGTTTTTCCATCGTGCGCGTGGATGTTGCCGGCAACCAGGGGCAGATCTTTATCGTCGGGGAGAATTGGCTCGTACTTCTTGATCAGTGCTAAAGCTTCGTCGTACCGGCCCAGGTTATACAGGTCGTATGCAAGATAAACCGCCCCTTCCCGATCCTTCGGGAGCTTCTCGAGAACTTTGTAGCCAAGGGCTGCGGAGTCTGCATAATCACCCTTCAACGTGAGATACCTTTCCCTCTCCCGCATCACCTGTGGACTGTTATTCATGCTGCCCTTGGCTCGATCAAGCCATTTCTTGGCTAAATCTTGATTGTGGGCTTCGAGGGCAGCGTTAGCGCCGCCCGCCACGACCAGAGCATTGGTGGGCATTCGCTCATGAGCACTTTCGTAGTTCTTCTCAGCTGCCGAATAATTGGCTTCCGCCGTATACAAGTCGCCGAGCGCCAGGTATGGCGCGAATTCTTTAGGATGCGCCTTGATGGCGCGAGTGAAATAATCTTCCGCTTTCTTCGTATCGCCGGCATCACGAGCCAGATACCCAAGCGAGGAAAGTGCGGTCCGGTTTTGAGGGTCGAGCTGTAGAACTTTTTGAAAAGTAGATTCTGCAGCGTCTTTCTGTCCGAGCTTCCATTGCAGGCTCGCGTAATTCAACAAGGAGTTCACATTGTTCGGAGACAAAGAGAGGGCCTCCTGAAGATCCTTGTTCGCGGCGTCGCTGTTACCAAGACCTGCTTCAATGGCAGCCCGCAGTCTCAGCATCTCAGGGCGCGAGGATGCCTCTACATTGACCTGGCCGATTTCGGCTTGCGCAGCATCAAGTTCCTTCTTCGCTGCATTGTCATCGCCCTCTTGCAGGTCGGCTTCGTACAGATTCAGGCGCAATTCAATAGGATAAAGAGGGCCTTCCGGAACGTTTGGCGGCAGACTGCTGAGAGCCAGATTGTATTCTTTAACCGCGTCCGCGAAACGATTCTCACCCTCGGCGATCGAACCGAGAATGGCGTGCAGGCGGTAATTGTTCGGATTGATGCGCCGGGCTTCATCCAAAAATGGCTGCGCGGCATCGTTTTGCCCCATTCCAATCAGCACCTGCGCGGCGCTCAGATTCAAACCCAGGTTTCCCTTCGCGGTCTTCGCCAACTGCGAGTAAAGATCGGCGGCTTCCTGTGGCCTGCCGGCAAGCTGATAGGTATACGCCAGGTCGGCCTGAACATCGATGCTCCTATCGGGAATCGCCTGCAACGCCGCGATCGCCTGATCATATTGCCCATGGTCTCGATATTCAGCTGCGACCGCGCGCAACACTTCCGGATCTTTCGGAGCGCGCTCCTTTGCACGATTCAAATAGTTCGTGAACTGGTCCATCTGCCCGAGTCGCTCGTAAGCATGCGCGATCAGCAGATCGGTGTGAGCAGCCGGTGCCAGCGCTTCAGCGTGCTGCAGATACTCCAGAGCTTGTTTTGGGTTGGAATTGAGCAGCAACTCCCCGGCAAGCTGAAAGCTGGTCGCATCGCGTGGATTTGCATCCATCACTTTCTTGAGTAATTTCTCGGCATCGCTGACTCGGCCCATCTTTGTGTAGGTTTGGGCCAATCCAGCCATGCCGCGGATCGATCCCGGCTGGATCTTCAATCCGCGATTGTAGGCATCGATCGAAGCGGGATAATGTTCAGCGAGCCGATCACAATAGCCCAGCAAGAACCAGAGTTCGGCGTTTTGCGGAGCGGACTTGGCCGCGCGCTCGGCATAGGTGACTGCGGCCGCATAATCGTTGCGCTTCAATGCATCTTGCGCGGCGCGGCCTTCACGGGCGACATCAATGCTTGATCCCCATCCCAGCTCGGGGCTGCTTTGTGAGGTTTCGCTGCCGGACTGGTTTTGTCGTTTCTGACTGCTGGGCGAAGACGTGCCACTTTGTCCGTTGACGTCGAAGGTCTGCCCGAAGGCGCAGCCAAGCAAAGCCAATGCAAAAAAGCTCGTGAGCGGAAGTCGGCTTTTCACGGATTCACCACGCTATGTACAAGGCTTGGGTTTACCTCCCGCATCCCAAATGTTTCTGCGGCTTCCTTCAGATGCGGGTGGTGCAGGTAAGGCTGCTTTGGCGATCTAAGGACTTCTCTCGATTGCGCAACAATCGAGTAAACCCGCAGCGAGCTTTCTGAATCGAACTGTCGGTTGGGGACTCCGTGGGGAGCGCCAGACTTGTGAATACTGCCAAAAGCTACTCTCGTCCAATTCCTTTGCTTGCAATTATTCTCGTGGCGTTAGCCGTCCACGGGCCCTTGCTGTTGATGCAGCTGCCTTCGCGCTCGTTCGATGCGAACTTTCACATGTTCTTCGCGTCGCACTACGCCCATCACTGGTTTAATCCCTGGAATGAAAAATGGTTTGCCGGCTTCTCTCAAACCACATATCCACCGTTGACCCACCAGTGGATCGCGCTGTTCTCGACTGTGATTGGCTTGAAGATGGGCTACATGCTGGTGCAACTGATTGCAATCGTGCTCTTAGCGGTCGGGGTTTTTCGCTTTGCTCGGATCTGGGTAGAGGATCGCGCGGCCAGCTACGCAGCGCTGGGCAGCATTTTTCTGGGTTCACTTGCTTTTCTGGTTTACCAGGCGGGCCAGCTCGCAACCGTGGCTTCCGCGGCTCTTTATTTGAATGCCTTGCCTTACTTCTATGAGTGGATGACGGAAAGCCGCATGTTGGCTCTGCTCAAGGGAGTGGTCCTCAGCCTCACAGCAGCTGCGGCACACCACGTGACCTTGATTTTCGGCGTCCTCTTCTTCGCCATTCCAGTGCTGTGGACCGCCTGTCTGGACGCTCGCAGTCGGCGCGTACCAGGCTCGCTCGGGGGTGTGCTCGGGAGAGCTGTGGCGTTTGCAGTAGCGGTTGCAGTGGGGGTGGGAATTGTTCTTCTGCCATATTGGCTGGCGCTGATTCAACATCCGATCTCACAGATGCCGATTCCTCACGACAGCCGCGCGAATTATCTGCTGAACTCCACCATTGCGGTTAATTATTTTCTGATTCCCTACGGAGCTTTGATTCTGGCGCTGCCCTTCATTTTGACTCGCGGCGCGTCATCGCGCCGGTTGATACCGTTGTTGTTGGGTTTCTGGCTCGCGTTCATTTTCGGTCTCGGCGGTACTACTCCTTTGCCGCGATGGATGCTGGGACGCGCCTATGAGATTCTCACGTTCGAGCGATTCGCTTTTTGGGCCACTTTGCTGGCGATGCCGCTGGTCGGAGTGCTGGTAGTGCAGTTGCTCGATCGTTTCCGAACCAAAGCCGCGGTCGGATTGTCGCTGGCCGCCGTAGGAACCGTCGGGGCCGCGCTCTGGTGGCTGAATGCGAATCCTTACCGCTCAAACGCATCGGCTGATGTCGAGCCGGTCATCACTTTCCTGAATCGCGACGGCCATGACAGTTATCGTTATCTCACTCTGGGTTTCGGAAGCGAATTAGCCAAGGTTTCCACCTATACCAGCGCCGGTACCGTCGATGGCGATTACAACTCAGCCAGACTTTTGCCCGAAATGACGCATTACGGTTCGGCGCAGCTCACCAACGCCAAATTTTATGGAACGGCTGGTATGGCTTCTCTTCGCGCGATACTGGAGCATGCCAACCGCTACGGATTGAAGTTCATTTTCGTGCACGATCCCTTTTACGAGCCGCTCCTTACCTTCGTGGGTTGGCGAAAAATTGAAACCTTTGACAATGGACAAATCACCGCCTGGTCGAAGGAGGACGTTCCCCCGGCTCATCAGATTTTTTCCGACGCAATGCCGCCTGCATGGCAGGGTTTGATGTGGGGAATATTGCCGATCGGGGTGAGCTTCCTGGCAATCTTTCTTGAATTGCTGTTACCCGAGCGGCGCCGCCTGCCGGCCAGGGTGGGCGTTCCTCTACATGCGGAACATCCGCAAGAGCATTACGTGGCCTGAGGATCGGAATGAAAATTATTCTGCCTATCATTCTTGTCGTCGTGACTGCGGGTTTAATGGTGCTCGCTCTTACCGGCACCGGCAACGCTCGCGGAACGGTCGGAATTGCCGGCGGGTCCGCCATGTACGGTCTTACGCCGAAGCCGACCACTCCGCAGGCGGCACTGAACGACCTTCTCACCGATGTGCAACGGCGCCATTGGGACCGCGCCTATGAAGCTCTCTCGAAAACGAGCGGGGCCGATAAGCAAGACTTCATCCAGGACTGGACCGGCTCGAACGGCAGCCTGAGGTCATTCTCGGCGCTGGAAGGTTTTGATCCCCGTCCTTTGCACATTACCGACAATCAAGCAGACATGCGGGTGCGGTTGCACTGGTCGACGCCCGTTGGCCCTATGGAAGGCGTTCGCGACATTCACCTGGTCCGGGAGGGCGACATCTGGAAGGCGGTCTGGCCGAAGTACAAAATACCAACGGTTCCTGCCGAGGTGATCCCTGTGACCTATTTACGCTGGGATCTGGTGGCCGGAACAGCAGAAGATCAATGGGGATCGAAAAACGTCGATGCTCCGCGGGTGCGAATCATATCCATGAACGCGGTGAACACCGCGGAAGGCGCGGTGGTGATGGGTGAAGTGGTCAATGAAGACACCATCCCCGCCTTCGTGAACGTCAATTCCACGCTGGTTGATGCAGCGGGCAATGCCATTGATGACGAGACCAGTTTTGACAAGATCGATCACGTCCTCCTTCCCAAGCAAGTCACGCCCTACCGCATCGATTTCCCGAACGTCGATTTGAGCAAAGTCAAGAACGTTCGCATGGATGTGAAAGCCGCGCTGGTTCCAGCATCGGCCGATCCCGTAATCGGTGTGATGAATCAGAAGCTCAACACCGATGCGCAAGGCAAAACCGTTCTCCAGGGCGACTTGCTCAACGAAAGCGGGCAGGTCGTCAACATCTCGCATGTGATTGCCAGTTTTTATGACAACAATGGCAAGGTCGTCTGGGTGTCGGATGGCTATGTCGACCGCGCGCTCCTGCCGCAATCGACAGAGCCATTTGCCGTCGAAATTCCTAAGAGCGTATCGGCAAAGGTGCATAACTTTCACGTAGTCGTGAACCAATACAGTTTGGCCAGGTCCTAACGATGTCACGCTTGTCTCTACTCTGCGCAGCGCTGTGCTTGCTTGGAGTCTCGTCCGCGCAGGAGATCCGCGCTCCGCAAAACGTTATCGCGGGCGATGATGCCTCTATTTCAACCACGGGAAGCGGCAAGGCAACGTTTTATCTGTTCGGCCCGGGAGTGTCGCGCAAGAGCGATGTGGATCTAGGACAACAAGTTCAATTGAACGGTAACGATTTGCGGAATGCAGGCGAATATTTTGCGATGGTCTGCTCCGGCGAGTGTCACAGCGCCAACTTTTTCGTTGTGCCCGCAAAGCCATCGAGTATCACCTTTCTCGTGCATCCCTCGCGCGTCCCAGTCGCGGAAGGCGACGCTATAAGCGGGGTTGCGATTCCATTCGATAAATATCGCAATCTCGTAATCGCGCCAGAGAGCGTTAACTTCCAGTTGGGTACGGGAAAGGCATCCGTATTGTCCCGGTCCGTGGCGACAAAAGATGGGATCGCGTGGTTTCGCACCGCATCGGGCAAGTCCGCGGGGGCGTTACAAGTTGAGGCTTCTCTGAAAGACCTTTCAACCAGGCGAGCGGTGCAGCAAGTGGCCTCTGATCCCTGCAACTTGCGGATCACCGGCCAGCGCAATGCGAAAGGAATTGTTGTGCAGACCGAGCCTGTTCACGACTGTGCCGGGAATCCCGTTCCCGATGGAACTATCGTGACGTTCACGGCAACTGCGGACGGCCAGAAGAGTACGGTCGACGCTCCGATAAAACAAGACGTGGCACGTGCTGAGATTTCCGCATCTGGACCAGCCGTCGTTTCAGCTGCCTCGGGAGTTGTAATGGGAAATGAATTGCGGATAGGAGGAGGGGCGCGCTGATGAATCGGGAGCTGGCGCATATTCCGCGTTCTTCTCGCAGGGCAAAAATTGTATCGGTTCTAGCTCTCGTCTTTTGTGCTGCGCTCTATTCCAAAGCCGCGGATACTGCGGTCCAAGTGCAGTTGGATACGAAAGAAGCAAAGCCGCGGGTCGTTGAAGCCTTAACTGAACACGGAATTCTGCGTGATTATCGCTTCGCCTGGAACAGCATGGCGCAGGCTTTCGAACACAATTCGCTTAACCCCTTGGAAGGCCCTTTTGCTGGAGACGCGAAAGAATGGCTGCGTGAAACTGTCCTGAGCCAGCGACGCTCCGGACTAAGCCAGCGCTATACCGCACAGAATCACAGGCTGGAAGGCGTGTTTTATGCGCCTGAAGGCGACGTGATGGAACTGCATGACACCGCCGAATACGAACTTCAATTTCTCGATGGCGGAAAAATTGTCAGAGACCAGCACGTCATCCAACACTTCATTGTGCTCATGACACCCGGTGCCGATCACTGGGTGATTCGCCAACTGCAGGCGGTTCCACAGTTTTGATGGAACCGTCGAAAAATCCGGCGAAAAACATCGGAGCGGAGGTCCAGCCTTCAACTCTGAGTCGTCTGCCGGGTCTAGCTGTGCCCATCCGACGCCAACCGGTTCCTTCTTCACCGCATCCTATTGGTTACGCCCAATCCTGGAATGTATGGAGCCGTCACTTGTCGAAGGCATGGTTAAGCCTGGCTTTGGTCTGTTTTGTCATGGCAGGGGGGTGCACAACTCCCGGCGCCCATCACAGGCTCCTGCAAAACGGGCAGGCTCCTGCACCAACTCCCAAACTTCTTGCGGTTTACATGCCATGGTTCGGCGACCATACCCATATTGACGTTGGTTATTCCAGTCAGGACCCTGCGGTTCTACGCAAACAGATTGAGCAGGCGAAACACATGGGGATCTCTGCCTTCGTCGTCGACTGGTACGGACAGGCTCGTCCTTATTCCGATCACAATTTCGCTCTTCTGCAGCAAGTCGCCAGCGAGAACCATTTCCAGGTGGCCCTGCTCTACAACGAATCAGAAGACGAGGATGAGCAAGCTACGGATGCGGCGATGGCGGCGCTCGACGAAGCTTACCAAAACTACTTCGGCCCAACCGCGAAATACCGCGATGCCTATCTCACTTACAATGGGCAGCCCATGGTGTTCATATTTCCCAAGAGCGGACACATCAATTGGAATCGTGTCCGCGAGCATTGCAGCTCCTGGGACAGGCCGCCTCTGTTGCTCTACAAAGACCAGCCGCCGCAACAATACTCCAACGATTTTGCCGGCCTGTATGCCTGGGTGCAGCCCGGTCCCGGAGGCTGGGCGCCTGACGGCAGTAACTGGGGCGAACAGTATTTGGAAAAATTCTACAAAACCATGCGAGACAAATATCCCGACAAGATCGCGATCGGCGGAGCTTGGCCAGGATTCAACGACTTCAAGGCAAAGTGGGGATTGAACCGCCACATGCAGAGCGATTGCGGAAAAACTTTCGACGCCACGTTGAATATGTACGAGCATTACTTCGATAACGCCGATCCACTTCCCTTCATGCTGATCGAAACCTGGAACGATTACGAAGAGGGAACCGCGATCGAACGTCGCAGCGCCGCTGAGTGCGGCTCTGGAGGCGGCAATTCGGCCTCGCGGTGAAGCCGCAACCGTGTCGTTCGCAACCTGGCGGGTAATTTTTACATCGAAAGAAAGCCAGAACAGCTCACCCATGTGATACAGGGCGGAAAATCGGTCCTATGACTGCGATGAAAAATTCTACTGCGTGCCTTACCCTGCTTTCCCAATTACTGCTGGGATCAGAGCGGCGTGACAACTTGGATTATGGTACGGGCGAAGACTCGGCGCCCGATTGGGCTCCGGAAATCGCGCAGACCGTCGCCTTGTATGCCCGGCAGGATTTTGGCGAGCTCTGGAGCCTGGCGGCTTCTCATCACGTTATTCTCCGCGCATTCCCCGCTCTGCACGAAGTGATGCTGGCGCAGGGAAAACCAGAATCGCAGTGGTGTGAAGACGCGATCCTCAAAGAGAAGGCGCGCATCGAGCTGGCTTTGTCATCCTTGTCGGCGATCTGCGAAGAACTGGGAAAGGCCGGCGATGTCGTGGTAATCAAATCGCTCGATCACTGGCCTGATCTTGGAAACGATTTGGATCTTTATACCAACGCAAGCAGCGCCGACGTGATAGGAACCATGCGCCGGTGCTTCAATGCAAGCCTCGAGAAGCGCAGTTGGGGCGACCGGCTTGCCAATAAATGGAACTTCGTTGTGCCCGGGCTGCTGGAATTGGTCGAGGTCCACGTGTCTCGGCTCGGCCAGACCGGCGAGCAAGTCGTCATTACCGACTCGTTAGTCAGGCGATCCCGTCAGGCACAATTCGGATCTTACACTCTGCCGGTTCCGGCCGCCGAAGACCGGCTCATGATCAGCACGCTTCAGCGAATGTATCGCCATTTTTATTTGCGTCTATGCGACATCCTCGACACTGCCCGTCTGGTGAACTCAGGCGCCATTGATTACGAATGTCTCAAGCCCTTGGCACAGTCGGCGGGGCTGTGGGATGGGCTCACGACCTACCTGGTAACCGTGTCAGGTTATGTCAAATCGTATTCCGGAACGGACCTCCCACTCCCGCCGCTGGTAACCTCTGCCGCACGATTTGGCAATGAATTGGTACACTTCCGCCGCAAATTTCTTCGCATTCCCATCTTCCCGCAAGCCGCGAAACTTTATGCCGTCGAATGGGCCAGGCTTTTACTCAACGGAGAGTTGCAAAACACGCTTCGCTTGAGTTTGCTTCCCGGACTGGCTGCTGCGGCGGCATTGGAATTCAAACTCACCGGAACCGACAAAGGAATCTGGTAAAGGCCTGCGCGCAGGGCTTTCTCGCAATCTATAAGGCCTCCACGGTATTGCGGGTTGGCGTCGCTGCCTCTATTTTGAGTCAAGCTGGAATGTTAAAGAGACGTTAAAAACTGGCCGAGAGCGATGGCTGCGGAGGATGGATCCCGTGGTTCGAATTCTGGTGGTGGACGACAATCCGGCGGTGCGGCACTATCTTCGAGCCTTGCTCGAGCAGCAAAGCACCTGGCAGGTTTGCGACGAAGCCCGAACCGGTGGCGAGGCTTTGCGGAGTGTGAAGAAGAGTCCTCCCGACATGATCCTGCTGGACTTTCAAATGCCCGATCTTAACGGCCTTGATGTGGCCCGGCAGATTTCCGAGCTTTTCCCCGAGATTCCGATCTTGATGGTGACCATTCACTTATCGAAAGAACTCGCGGAAGAAGCGCAGCGCGCGGGTGTTCGAGGAGCCTGCGCCAAATCGGATGTGGGTTCCATCGTCCAAGCCGTGGACGCGCTTTTGCATCAAGAAACGTATTTTCCCGCCATGACGTCTCTGGAAAACTAACCCTGGGCGGCTACATTTCAGCGCGATGAAAATACAGGGTTCTCTGTATACGTCCCTCCATACGGGGCATGCTAAGGTGCAACTTGCTCCACTGTAGGGGATTACTGCCAGTTGCCATCGGTGGATTGCTGCGGCAGGAATGGCCTACAGTGCAAAGAAGGGGCAGGGTGTATGCAAACACTTTCCCAACGTAGCCCCGGAGAGCTTGAAATTATGGCGGTGCGGATCCTGCTGGTTGATGATCATCCCATTGTGAGGCAAGGCCTCAGGACCCTGTTGGAGGGCCGACCGGGTTGGGAGATAGTGGGCGAGGCTTCCGATGGGCTCGAGGCTTTGGATAAAGTGGATAATCTCCGGCCTGACGTGGTTGTACTCGACGTCACCATGCCTCGTATGAACGGCTTGGAGGCATGCCGTCTGATTCAACAGAACGAGCGGAATTCAGGGCTGGAAGTCTTGTTTGTTACGCAACACGATTCTCCGCAAATGATGCGCGAGGCGCTGGACGCTGGGGCCAGGGGTTATGTGGTGAAGTCCAATGCCGCCCGCGATCTGCTGGAGGCGGTGGAAGCTGTGAGCCAGCATCGGGTGTTTACGGCTCTCGCCCGAAGCCCTCAAGCCGCCTGTTAATCGTGCTGGTTGCGCTGATGTGAAGCAACGAGGTGAAGTGATAGGGTTGCAAGTTCGATTTTCCTTGGGTGAAAGTGGGAGGAAGAATCTGCCATGAAATTACGAATTCTGTTGGCCGATGATCACGAAATTGTACGTCGAGGTCTGTGTGCGCTTCTCCAGAAGCATGAAGGCTGGGAAGTCTGCGGCGAAGCCTCCGATGGCCGCGAAGCGGTCGAAATGGCCAAGCAGTTGAAGCCCGACGTGCTGATTGTAGATATAGGCATGCCCTATCTCAATGGCCTCGACACCACGCGGCAATTGCTGCAGTATGATCCCCATTTCAAGGTGATCGTCCTGACGATCACCGATTCGGACCAGGTGATTCGTGAAGCTCTCGACGCGGGAGCGCGGGGTTTTGTGCTCAAGTCCGATGCTGCCCGTGACTTGGTGTCGGCGGTCGAAGCTTTGCAGAGCCGGCGCATGTTCTTCACGCCGCGCGTAAATGATCTGGTACTGGCAGGATTCCTCGACAAGGGCCACGCGATATCGCGCAATGAGCCACCCAACCTGCCGACATTGACGGTGAGGGAACGCGAGGTTACTCAACTTCTGGCCGAAGGCAAGAGCTCAAAAGAAGTAGCGTCATTGCTAAATCTGAGCACCAAGACGGTTGAAACGCATCGCAGCAACATCATGCGGAAGTTGAGCCTGCACTCCATCCGCGATCTCGTGGTCTACGCCATCAAGAACAACATCATCCAAATCCAGATGCCTCCGCAGTTGCGGAACCCTAGCGAAACCACGGTCGCGTGAGATCCAGCGAGTCTCCCGACCACAGCGAAATCGAAAGGCTTTTGGTTCGCAGCATCCAGCTTTAGTGGCTGGACTGCGAAGGATAGTACCCGCTTCGCGTCCGTACCGTCAGCCTGACGTAGCCCGGCGCCTGCGCATCTACACGCACTGATTTGAACTGCGGCTGCACATTCTGATTGGTTGGCCGGTACGCGATCCGGTACTGCATGCGAATGTCATGGGCGACCGTTCGCGTAATGTTTTCCACCTGATCGAGCGAGTCCGGAAAGTAAGCCACCCCACCAGTTCCCGCGGCCAAATCCTGCAAGGCATCGCGTCCGGATTGTTGCATTCCACCCCCGAGCAGGCCGATTGCGTAAACCACTGGACCGTTTGCCTGCTCCAATTTGCGCGACGCGTCTTGTAGCGTCTCCACGCTCATGTTGTCCTGGCCATCGGTAATCACTAACAGTACCTTCTTTTCAAGGTTGCTATCCTGCTTCAGATGCAGATCGGACGCGACGACCGCGTCGTAGAGTGCCGTACTGCCTTTGAAAGAGACCTGGTGCAGCGCCGCCTGCAATAAATTTTCGTTGGAAGTGAAATCCTGGTCGAGATATGGTCTTTCTCCAAAATTCACAACAAAGATTTGGTCCTGTGAATTGCTTGCGTGAACTAGATTTAAAACCGCCTGCTCCACCTTGTCCCGCTTATCGCGCATTGAGCCCGAGTTATCGACCACAATACCCAAAGCTACCGGGACATCCTCGCGGCGGAATGAGGTAATAGTTTGGGGAACTCCATTCTCGAATACAGAGAAATCGTTGCGGCTCAGTCCAGTCACTAAGTTCCGCCCCTGGTCATAAACGGTGGCGTGCAGCACGACCTCTTCCACTTGTTTTTTAAAAACAAACATTCCTCCCTGATCACCGGAACCAGGCTCCGCGGTGATTGGACTCTGATCGCCAGCAGGCGCTTGCGAGCTCGAGCCTTGAGATGGGGAAGGGGCAGTCGATTGGGCCGGAGCATTTGCTGAAGCATTTCCAGTGTTTGCGTTCCCAGCCTGCGGCGACGAATTTCCAGGCGCGGTACCGTATGGCGCTTGCCGTGGCGCGGAGTTCGTGTAGGCTGGCGCCGAAGGCGAGGCTGGAGTGCCCGCTGAAGATTGCGAGAAAGCAGTCGGTAGGAACACTGCGCTGACGACAATTACCGCGAGCGCAGAACTGACCCACCAGGAAGCGGCTGATGAACGCATGACTCCTCCGTTGGAATACTTTGGATGCCACTTTTTGCCTCAACGGAGACCGCTAAATGTCAATTCTTCTACAGCGAAAACCTGACCGGAAAGCTCGTAGACGATTTCTAAGGCATTTGTACTGGCCATCGAAGTCTTGTTGCAACCCGCCGTTTGTAGAAGCGCAACTATAAGTCAGACAAGAAGTTGATCCAAATTTTGACGGGTCACAGCCTTTGCGCTTGGTGTCGAGGAGATCGGCGTGCTTCGCATTCTCATAGCGGATGATCACGAGATCGCAAGACAAGGAATCCGCGCGTTGCTGGAAGACCATCCAGGATGGGAAGTTTGCGCCGAAGCCAGGGACGGGCGCGAAGCGGTAGCGTTCGCCAGCAGCCTGAACCCTGATGTATTTCTTTTAGATATTGGAATGCCAAACCTGAACGGGCTCGACGCCGCACGCCAGATCCTCAGTACGAATCCTGAAGCGCGCATCTTAATCTTGACGGTTCACGATTCCGAACAGGTTGTACGCGAAGTCCTGGCAACCGGCGCGCGCGGCTTCTTGCTCAAGTCAGACGCGGGGCGCGATCTGGTCGCGGCTGTGGAAGCTCTGCAGAACCACCGAACGTTTTTTACTCCCAAGGTGGCGCAAATGATGTTGGACGGGTATCTGCGTCCGCACGAAGCGAGCGATCTCTCCGGCCAGTGTGTGCTGACTCCCCGGGAGCGGGAAGTAATCCAACTGGTTGCCGAAGGTAAAACCACCAAAGAAATCGCGACCGCGCTGAGTCTCAGCGTCAAGACTGCGGAAACGCATCGAACGAACTTGATGCGTAAGCTCGATTTGCACTCGGTCGCGGACCTTACGCTCTATGCGGTGCGCAATGGCATCGTCCAGATCTATTAGGCGAGCGAGTTAAACAGTGCAGCGCGCCGGGCCATTGCATAAAGCACTACCCCATCTTGAATAAGTACTTTACAGGATAGCTGCGCGATTCAGACCCCTCCTACACTTCAATCTGCAGCTCAGTCGTGCAAACGTAAGCTTCCGGGAGGAGATTCCGATGCTCTGGACCATTGCGGTTGTGCTCTTGATCCTCTGGCTCTTAGGGGTGGTCAGTTCATACACGCTGGGCGGATTTATTCATATTCTGCTCGTGCTCGCGATTGTTGCCGTGCTTATTCGGTTGATCCAGGGCCGAAGCCCAGCATTGTGACGACCCGCAATTGTGCCATATCGCAGGGGTTTGATCGAGGAAATCAGAGCAAATCGGAGGGCCTAGGGAAAACGACGTAGTGTTTAGAAAGCCCGAAATACCTAAACTAATCTTAAGGAGATACCGATGAACAAAGATCAAGCCAAAGGCAAGCTGAAGGATGTAGGTGGCCGCCTCGAACGCCAGGTTGGAGAGTGGACGGGAGACGAAGAGAAACAGGGCCACGGAGCCATGAAACAGGCAGAAGGTAAGGTCCAGAAGGCCTGGGGAGATGTGAAGGACGCAGGGAAAAAGGCCATGGACAACGCCCAAGCGGAAAAGACGGAGCGTGAAGGCTCTACAGAAATCGAAGAGGAAAAAGAAACGCGTACAACTCGACGCAAAGCAAGCTAGCTAAAAGTAAGCCCACGCGAGTGTTTTCGATATTGAGGCCTCCATCGCAAACTTGATGCATGGAGGCTTCAATTTAAGTGACCTCCGATAAACGAGCATTTGATTCGCTGAGGTTATCCCATCATGTGCTGTACGTATCATTTGCAGTCAAAACTCTAGAGTGACAAGCGCCGCTCAGGTAGGGAAACTGAAGCAAGCTACCCGGTGCTCAACAGTATTGTCCGTAACCCGCAATCGTTTTAACTTGCAGAAAGTAATTCACCCCAGGTAAGAGTTGGAGATTTCCTAATGGCCTACAAAAGTGAAGCGCAGATGATAGGGACGCAACGTCCCCTGTCGGCAGACGATCTAAGGCATGCTTTCGAAGCAGCGGTCTGTGAAATCCATCGTGCAGATGCGGCAGCCAAAAAGCTCCAGTACCGCGCTCCTATCGTTCCGCGGGCAAAAGTTCTGGGCATATCGCAGGCAGATGCAGAAAAACGCGCCCTCTCGGACGCGGCGCGCGCGCTGGCACAACTCTGGAAAGTTTAGGTGGCTTTTTTAGGCGGCGGCGGAATTCGCTTCGAGACAGCTCTGTAGAGCCTTCAAAGCATACAGAGCGTCATCCAGCGCCTGATCTTCTTCGATTGTGTCCGAGCCCGCTGAAAATAACTCCCGCGACCTCGCAATAATCGCTTTTTCGGCAGCGGCGATACGCGTGGGAATCCGATTCCTGTCGGTTTCAAACAATGCGGCGGTGTAAAGTTCACGCCAAGGTTCGGGATTGTTGCGGGTTACGGTGGGGTGAGTGGCTATCTCTGACATATTGGCCTCTTCGTGTAGGTGTGCTGCAGGACTGAATAGAAAATACTGTAAGACCAGTATACGGTGAATATCTATCGGGTAAATACCCTATCTGGTTTTTATTTCGCCGATCTATTTCTTCTTCTTGTTCTTGCGCGGCCCTCAAGTGGAAGGACCACCTGACCACTATCTAAGCAAAAGTGGAAGGACCACCTGACCGGTGGCCCTTCGAACAGTAAATCCAGGAACGATAAATCGAGGAGTGTAAATATTAGGCAGCTCTCTTTGATCTCGAGGATGCGCGGCTGCGAGCTCCCGTCGTCGTGCCCTCTTCTTCCTCTTCGCTTTCTCCGCGCTGAGCAGCTTTCGGATTGATTTCCTCGCCCAGCTGCGTCAGTTTCTGATCGGTTTGCTTTTCCTCTTCGAGAGTTTGCTCCAGCAGAGACACATGTTCGTTCTCGCCGAGAATTTCTGCAAAGTTGCGAGCGGTTCCGTACGCGGCGATTTCATAATGTTCCACCCGTTGCGCCGCGCCGATGATCGCAGCATCCATTACTCCATCGGTGAAATCCTCCTTCATGGTCTCGGATCCTTCCTTGATCAGGCCTTCCATTCCAAGACACTTCTTTCCGGTCGGTTTCTCTTCCAGTTGCTCAAAAATCTGTTCGAGGCGAGACACGTGCTCTGACGTCTGTCGCAGGTGTTCCTCGAACGCCAGGCGCAATTGATCGTCGTCGGATGCCTTGGCCATTTTGGGCAAGGCCTTGGTTAGCTGCGTCTCTGCATTGTAAAGGTCTCGCAATTCATCGATGTATAGCTCTCGCAATGAGTCTTTCTGCATTTCTTCCTCCGGGAAAATGGGTTATCCAGCGTTTCTCTGAAACTAGCGGGTGACTGTGCGCAGAGACAATACCGCCGACTCTGTACACATTGCTGAAAAAGAAGTCCCGGCATTAGCCGGGACTAAGACTTGCATGTTTGCGAAGAAAACTAAGCTGAGCGGCGCTGGCGATCGCGGTTCTGATCATCCTGTTCGTTTTCGTTCTGGTTTTGGCCTTGGCTGCCCTTTTTGGGATCGCTCTGGCCCTGTTGACCACTTTGCTGGCTCTGCGACGAGTGCTGTCCTTGACCGGACTGCCCGCTACGTTGGCCCTCGCCCGATTGCCCACTATGCTGTCCGGACTGTCCAGACTGACCACTCTGCTGGTTCTTCTTATCCATGTCGTCCATTAACGATTGTTCTCCTGAGAAAGCGCGATCGGGCTGCGCCTTCCGAATTTTATTCATAATCAAGAGGTTAGTTGCGGTCGGCAATGGCCGGGTTGTGGAAATCCGCCGCCGTCGCCTGGGTGCTTACCGCACCTTCGCAAGAAGAGCAACGTGGAAGCACGAAAAACATCGATGGCAGGAGGTTTGCACCTCCTGCCATCGACGCCATGCAACTCACCAGGATCTACCTCACCAGGATTCACGCTCAAACGCTGCCGCGGCGCGAGAAATGGGTAATCAGTGAAATCAAGAACAAAACGATGAAAATGAAAAACAACACTTTGGCGATACCCGCGGCCGCTACCGCAATGCCGCCGAAACCCAAAATTCCTGAGATCAGGGCGATCACCAGAAACACGATTGTCCAGTAAAGCATTCGAGGACCTCCTCCTTAGCCTGACTACTCGCACAAAGGTAAAACTCACCTGGCGTTTAACGAATCCCTTTTACCTTGTATTTCGTCTTGTCTGACGCTGTAAGTTTTTGGCTTGATCGCTACAGAAGAAGGGGAGCAGGTGTCATCTCTCCCAGTGAAACAACACCTGCTCGATGGGGGCGTCTGTCGAGTAGAGCTTCACCCTAACTGAGCTTTTCAAGGTTTCCTATACTGTGAAGCTTGTATCTCGGCGTAGAAAATCGCTCATCTTTTCCTTAACGGTTGAAATCCGGCGGTTACGTTAAGCAGGGTATGGACCGACAAGGGCAAGCCGCGCAAGATGCTGTGAATTAGCTGAATCATGACTTCGTGGCCGCGCCGGCTTCGTCTTTCGAAGGTGCCATATGCAACGAAAGACAGCCTTGATAATCACTTTGGCTTCCCTCATGGGTCCGCTGGCTTATGCTCAGGATTCACAACCCCAGCCAAGTCCTCTGCCTCCGTCTCAAACCGAGACGGCTGGGAACCGATTGATTGCATGGTCATACCTTCAGGAACCGCAGCCGATCCGGCACGATTTAACGGCTACCCAGCCGGACAGGACTGAATCGGAGAGTCACTCCATGCAGCAATCGAGACAAACTAACCCAGATGGCTCACCTGCAGGGGTAGCGGTGCCTGAGAATGGAGGAACGAACGCCAGCGGGACTAATCGGTAGGCTATCGGTTTGCCTGGAGGTCGAGCGTCTGAAGTTCGATCGCCAGGAGAGGCGAGATAGTTCCGTAGGCGCAATCCTTCGCAAGCCCCACAGCATCTCACAGTAGCGCAATTTGCCGATCGCGAACCTGCCTCGGCCTTGCGCACCAGATCTTAGTGTTCGGAGGAACTTATGAACAGAGTCCGCGTTCCCCTCGCAGCCCTGCTGGTGGTTTTGATTGCCTGTGCGATTACGCTGGCGCAGGACGTGAAAACGGATTACGACCATCACGCCAATTTCTCTCAATACCACACTTATTATTTTGCAAAAGTGCAGACCACCGATCCTCTCTGGCAGAGCCGCATCGAAAATGCCATTGACCATACTTTGCAGGCAAAAGGCTGGCAGCGGGTCGATAACGGCGGCGATGTAGCCATTACTGCGGTCGGGAGTGCCCACGATCAACGCGAATACCAGACCTTTTATAACGGGCTGGGTGGCTGGCGGTGGGGCGGTTTCGGAGAAACCACCACTCAGGCGGTGAACTATCCGGTGGGTTCACTGGTGGTGGATCTCTACGATGCACACAACCAACAGCTTATCTGGCGGGGCGTCTCCAGCGATACGCTTAGCAATAACCCCGAAAAGAACGAGAAGAAGATGGACAAAGCGGTTGACAAGATGTTCGATCACTTCCCGCCGAAGTAAATAGAAGGAAGTAAAGAACCTTTGCTCCTCAGCGATGCCGGCGTTCTTCCTGCGTTTCGTTCGCCGGCATTGCCGCTGATCCTGGCCCCGGGACTCCGCAGTGCGCTTCACTTAGCATTGAACGCATCGGTCAGCGACGTTGTTTTGAGCTCTGCCTGGAGTTGCGGCAGGCTCGCACCCGACTTCAGACGAATTGTGACGGGCTCGCCCGGAAGCAGATCAAAATAATTGTCCGAGGCTTGTATATCCAGATCCCCGAAAGAAACGTAGACATTGCGAGCTAGTTTCGCGGACTTCAAGGTCACGACAAAATCCTTACCATCCTGCGCGATAGTCGAATCAATCGTAGGCGCCACCGGAAGCTCCAGGTCGTGAGTCACATCGAAAAAGACAAGGTTGCGAGAGACTCGCTTGCCTGCAACTTCGAGATCGAATACCAGAAAGCTTTGCCGCGGATCGGCCTTCGCTGCAAGAGCGGCTTGATCCACGCTGAAGTAAATCGCGCTCGACTGCGCTGGAATTTGCACGTCTTTCGTCTGATCGAGCAGGGAATTCCCCGAGAAATCGAACAGCCGCATGTGAATCGTTCCCGAGAGCGGTTGCAGTTTATCCGACACGACATATACGTCTACTTTATTGTCGTGTAAGAACGGCGAAATCAGCACGTCGTCGTAGAAGCGGCGGGCATAGTATTGCAACGCCTTCCATCGCCCGTAATAGTCGATGCTCGCCCATGATGCCACCGGCCAACAATCATTCAACTGCCAATAGAGCGAACCCATGGTTCGCGGCCGGTCGCGGCGCAGATGTTCCGCACCAATTTTGATAATCTCCGCTTGCTGCACCTGGCTCAAATAGACGAACGAAGCGAAATCCTTTGGCTCGCGGTATTCCCGCAACATGTAAGTCAAAATTCGTTCGTTCCCGCCTTTGTTTTTCTGATGCGCCTGCATCACGGTCGAACGAATGTTGAAATCTTCCGGATTGTGAGCATAGGCACGGATGGTGCGCATCTCCGGAAAAGATTGAAACCCGTACTCCGTCATGAAGCGCGGAAATTGCAAGTTGTAATCGGAGGCGGGAGCCTGCTGATGCCACACCGCCCAATAATGCATGTCGCCGTTGTGTTGGTTATCGGGAATTTCCTCGAAATTCGCGCTTGGTGAGCTCGGCCAATAAGGAGTGGGATCGCCGTATTGCGCCACTGTACTCTTGAGGATGTCGGCGAACATGATCACGTAATCCTGCCAAACGCGATCACGCGTTTCTGGAGAAATCGATTCTTTGAAATCCTGGCGATCGCCCCAGTGATACCAGCCGGTTTCAACTTCATTATTTCCGCACCAGATTACGATACTCGGATGGTCCCGCAATCGCTTGACCTGATCGATGGCTTCTTGGCGGACGTTCTCTTGATAAGCAACGTCCCCTGGAATCATGTCGCCGCCAAAGGCGAATTCCTGCCAGACCATCAGGCCGAGCTCGTCGCAAATATCGTAGAAATCGTCCGATTCGTAATACCCGCCGCCCCATTCGCGGACCATATTCATGTGCGCATCGACTGCGGATTGCAGAATGTTGCGGTGAATCTCTGGAGTGACACGGTTGGGAAAGCTGTCGAACGGGATGACATCCGCGCCCTTGGCATAAACCATGATGCCGTTGACCACAAATTCAAAGCTCTTGCCCCATTCATCGGGAACGCGGCGCAATTCGATGGATCGCAGGCCGGTCTTGAGTTCACTCCGTGCCGCAACCTGCTTGCCGATTTTTATCGTCGCAGAAAAGTGGTAGCGGTTCTGCGGTCCATATCCCACTGGATACCAAAGCTTCGGCGTCACGATCCGCAGCGGAACGGAAATGTGATTCATGCCGGCATTCAGTTGCAGCGGCTGAGCGCCATCCGATACTTGAGGCCCGGATAGTTCATCGTGGGCTAACGTCAGAGTTGCAGTCGTAGGCTGGGTAGCTTCAATGTCAATGTCCGCTGTTCCGTTGGCCAGAGCAGGCGTGATCTTGTCCTGATGAATGTGGAAATTATCGATGCGCAGCGCGTCCCACATTTCCAGGCGAATCGGCTGCCAGATGCCTTCGGTAAGAAATCGCGGACCCCAATCCCATCCATACTGATAGGGAGCTTTGCGCGTGTAGGGAGCGGTAGCAATGTTTTCTTCATTGCCGAAGTTATGCGTCGAGATAGAAGGCAGCACATAAGGCAGCGACTTGACGTAAGGCAACATATGCTCAACCGCGGAATGAAACACGATGCGCAGCGTGTTCGGGCCGGGCTTCAGCAGTGTCTTTGCGGGCACTCGCCACGTCCGGAACATGTTATCCGCGTGGAGAATTGGTTGGTCGTTCAAGTACACGTCGGCGAACGTATCCAGTCCGGCAAAAACCAGATCGAGGTGTTCGTGCGCGAGCGCTGCGGGGTCGACCTGAAACGTGGTTTGATACTCCCAATCGGCCAGACCGATCCATTGCAAATGAAACTCGTTGTCCTTATCGAATGGGTCGGGAATCAAGCCATTGCGCAGCAAGTCGGTATGTATCACACCCGGAACCTGCGCAGGATGCCAGTCCTTAACTCCCGCCTGATCGGCATTTGCCACCGCACGAAACTGCCAGCCGGAATCGAGATTGACAGAGGACGGCTCGGCCGCCCTCAGCGCTGGGGCAAGTGAAATGAAAGTAAAAAGCAGAGCAAAACGAAGAAGGCGAGCAAAAGTGAAGGTACGAACACTTTCAGGCCGGATCAATGCCATGCTAGGGGGCTCCCATGCAACATCAATGTGGATTCCAATGATTTCTGGCTATTGGCTTGAATCACGATATTACTACAGTAACTGCCGAAGTCTTGAAAGCCATTTCCCCGGGTTCCAGGCGATGCCCTGGTAAGAATTTTTCGCTGCCGACAGACCAAAAATGTGTCAGAATGTGCCTAGAAATAGGTCTCTGGGGGTGCGTATGTCCTGCCGGAAAGCCTGCCTCGTTTTCCTTCTGATTGCTTCCACCGCTGCTCTGGCGCAAGTTTCTCACTCAGACCAGGTGCAGGTTGCTCCGCCGCTGGTTCGCGCCATCGAACCGCCGTCGCCCGACGCAACTGTCGCCCAACTCGAGCTGCAGGCGGATCAGTTGCGAACCGAGAAACTTTATCTCGATGCCCTCGATTACTATGATGCCGCGCTCGCAAAGAAGCCCAACGACGCACGCTTGCTAAATAAGATCGGCATTACCGAACTGATGATGCAGCGCTACAAGGAAGCACGGAAGTCCTTTGATCGCGCCATCCATGATGATCGCGACTACGCCGACGCCTATAACAATCTGGGCGTAGTTTTCTACGAGAACAAAAAATATCATGCTGCGATAAAGGAGTACCAGAAAGCGATTAAACACGACGACAGTTCAGCTTCCTTCTACAGCAACCTGGGCGCGGCATATTTCTCCAAAAGCAAGTTCGATGCAGGCGTGGACGCCTACCAACGTGCGCTGGAACTCGACCCTGAAGTCTTCGAGCGGACTTCGCGCGCAGGCGTGCAGGCGCAACTGCCGAGTCCCGACGACCGCGCACGTTACGACTACACCATTGCCAAGCTCTACGCGAAAATGGGACGGTCAGATCAGTCATTGGAATATCTGCGCAAGGCGGTGGAGGCTGGCTATAAGAACATAAAAGACGTATACAAAGACTCCGAGTTCGTACAGCTCCGCAAGGACCCACGGTTCACAGAATTGATGGCTTCAAAGACTATGGTGATTGCGGATTAGTTGCGCAACCGAACCAGCCTTAGAATGCTTTCGACTTTCAGGAAGGGTTTAGCGAGGCTGTGCGGAGTCGTACGCAAGAGGCGCTAGTGATCGGCCGCGCTGGAGAAGAATTACAAACTTTTACAAAATTAGACGGAACTCTGCAGGCTTCTAGGGTTTAATCAGATCAAATACTCCTGAAAACAACAGGGTGAGTAAGGAGAAACGGTAGCCCATCGGATGCTGACCCGAGCACGCCCCAAGCAAGCGTCCGGTGGGTTTTTTTCGTCATTAACCGGTTGCATCTCCTTCCTCGTCGACGCGAGCCTCTAGTGCGCTAGAATCGAAATACTGACATTCCATACCAGACTAACGGAGCCCGATTCATGTACCCAGAAATCATGGTGATTCCGATGCGCGAAGAACTAACCCGCCTCGGCATCGAAGAACTGCGTACCGCCGAGACGGTCGATCGCGCCTTAAAAGAGCAGCGCGGTACGGCCATGGTCGTCGTGAATTCGATTTGCGGATGCGCTGCCGGCCGCATGCGCCCCGCGGTTCGTTTGGCTCTGCAGAATGCCAGTCATCCTGACAAATTATTTAGCGTGTTCGCGGGCCAGGACATCGAGGCGACGGAAAGAGCGCGGAACTATTTCACGGGACAACCGCCGTCTTCGCCTTCGGTCGCGATCCTGCGCGACGGCCAGCTTGTCTATATGATGCCGCGCCGTGACATTGAATCGCGTGAGGCTCCCGCAATTGCGGCGGATTTGAAAGCTGCGTTGGACAGGTTCTGTTCCAAAGGCGCGGCTGTCTCCTGACCAGCCTTTTCATCTGGCTTTCGCTTCTTCATCAAGGATGCTGGGAGGCCCTCACCGTGCAGCACCGTTGATTGGCTTGGTGATGCGAAACGCCTTTACCACAATCGCGTTTGGCTGGACCCCCACGGGAATCAGAGTCAGTAGCGAATATTCCGTGGGCTCGAGTTTGCGCGGCGTGCGCCTTTGGATTACTGTGACGTCGCCCGATTGGGTATCGAGCACCAGAAGATAATTCTCGCTCTGCGACAGCGCCAGTCCTTCCGGATGGCTTCCCACGGGCAAGGTTGCGATTCTTCGCCCCATATCAATGTCGTAGACGGCTACACTGTCCGAGCCAAAGTTGCTCACGTAGAGACGTGAATTGTCGCTGGTGACCAGGCCGCGAGCCGGATGTTGCCCCACCAGCGCGCTGCTTCCGACCTCATTGTTTCCTGTCTCGATGAACGAAATGCTATCCGAGTCAAAATCGCAAACCATCAACTCGCCGCCATCGGGTTTCAACGTAAGATCCACCGGCGTTTTCCCGACATCGAGCAAAGCCAGCACCCGGTCGCTTGTCCCATCTCCATGTTTCAAACTAATGGAAGCGACTTGCGATGAGCCCGTACAGGCCACAAACGCTTTGCTTGAATCCGCCAGAATCGCGATGTCCTCAGGTTGGGCGCATACTGGCAAAGTAGAGCGGACGCGCAGCAGTTTGGCGTCGATTAGCGAAACCGTATTATCGCCACGGTTCGAAACCACGACGGTTGCGCCGTCCGGTGAAACACGCGCCAGCCCTGGTTCTGCGCCAACCCGCACATTGCCCAGAACAACTCGTTTCTCCAGGTCAATCACAGAAACATTCGCCGATTCGGAATTTGCCACATAGCCGCGCTTACCATCGTCTGAGACGTCGATGAAGTAAGGCCTGCCGTGCACGCCAATCGTAGCCACCACCGCGTTCCTCTCCGTATCAATGATGCTTACGTTGTCTGATCCTGAGTTCACTACGTAAACTTCATTCTTCTTGCTATTGATGGCAATTCCAGTGGGCGATATTCCTACAGCGATTGTCTTGGCCGGTTCAAATGTACGCAGATCGATGACGCTGACCGTGTTGCTCTTGCCATTGCTTACATAGGCGTACTCTCGATAGGAAGGCCCGTAATCGGGAAAATCTCGCTGGCTGAAATACCACCAGCCCAGTGCACCCACGATCGGGATAAAAAGTATGATGAAGAGGAGTTTTCTCAAAATACCGCATTTGCCTCAGGAAAATTAGCTTATCAGAGAGGTCTATACCCGCCTTAAGTAGGTGACCTAGCGAGGGGATGCTTGCGTGGGATTTGCAGGCTGTGCAGTCGTTTCGGTTTTTACGTCCACAAGTGCAGCCTGAATCAGTGCTGCCTTATCGCTGGGAAGCTGCATGCCGCCACTCAGCACAATACTTAACTCTCCAGCGCCCATTGCTTGAAACTGCGCGCGCTGTAGTTTGGCATATCCCTGTGCGGCGGCAGGAAGCACAGTCTTGTAATCCGAACCCTGGCGCACCGCAGAAAGAACTGACTGGGCGATTGCGTCGCGAACAGTTTCCCCAAGCATACCGGAGCGCAGCAGATCGCCGATCATTCCCTCCGCGTCCACGCGGGAAATTGCCGGGGACAAGCGCAGCGTGCCATCTTCCGCAACGGTCGGAGTCAACTTCACCTCCATGCTGCCGTTGCCTTCGGCCATTTCGTTGGCGTTCCCTCGGCCCCCAAAGCAGGCCCAGCGCTCATAATGCAACTGGGTTAGCACGGTGCTTGCCGGAGTCGATGGGGTGAGAACCGCATTCTGAATCGCGATTTGTTCGCCACACGGATCGGACTTATTGAGTTGCTGGCGCAGGACCTCAGTCAGGTTCTGTTGCAGATCGGAGAGATCGAGCGTCAGATCAACTCGGAATGTGTCCTGCACGCCGGGCAGCTCAACTTTGGAAACTACTCCAGAGGTAATGATCGCGATCGGCTGGTTTTCAAAATTCACTACGCTCTTCGCGGGTGCGATCATGAACGTATCTTCGCTGTCGTTCCCGCCAGACGGGATACTCAGTTCGTCCCCCAGTTCGAGTTGCTGATCGTGGAAACTCGTGAGAATGCTCTTGAGGTTCCCGGCAGAATTAGCGATTTGCAGATTTCCAGCTTTTATGTCCGCTCCCCCTACATCGAGCGTTTTGACCTGTTGACCCAACTCGGAATCGGTTTTAGTCAGTTTTCTGACGGTCTCTCGCAGTCCCGATTTCTGCCGATCCGAGAGCCCTTCCAGAAATTGGGTGTTCTCCGTCCGCGCTTGCTCAATTGCCGCTGAAAGCGCCTTCACGCTGTCCGGCAATTCGGTGTTGTTTCCTTTACCAGCCGGTTCGAGGAAGGCTTGCAACTGCGAGATAGCTGCCTCCGAGCTTTTGACCATTAACTTGTACTGGCCAACTTGCGGCTTGCTCGCCTGCAACGCCAGAACTTCATGAAAGCTTTTCAAATCGTCTTTGGTGTCGAGTCCGCTGGCGATGCCGTTTCCTCCGTTCAGGCCGCCTCCGCCCGCAAGGCCGCCACCAATGCCCCCACTCCCGCGCTGCGCAAGCACTGTGCAGGGACAGGCCGACAATACGGCGACTAGAAGAAGTGTCTTCAAGCTCGAACTATGGCTATTTTCGCGGAACATCCAGATCACTCCGAAGCAGAGGGTCACATGCGGTAGAGTTAGCAACCAATATAACTTGGCTGAGGAGCATAAACAATGGCAGAAACGTTGATTGGAAGGAGTCGACGAATGTTCTTCACATGTAGCCGAATCTACTTGTTGACCGCTACCGTCTCGCGCATCCCAATCCCCGGCACGGTCCGTCCCACCACACTCGCAAT
This sequence comes from uncultured Acidobacteriaceae bacterium, assembly GCA_963766625.1. Lineage (GTDB taxonomy): Bacteria > Acidobacteriota > Terriglobia > Terriglobales > Acidobacteriaceae > Sulfotelmatobacter. The sequence continues at coordinate 335,486 of CAVYBF010000005.1, forward strand.
CTGGCGCACCTGCCCCATCAGTTCATCGAATTGGTCCGGAAACAGTGACTGCGGACCATCCGACATTGCTTCATCCGGCTTATTGTGAACCTCGACCATCAAGCCGTCAGCGCCCACCGCCACCGCGGCCCGCGATAGCGGAGTAACCTTATTCCGCTTGCCGGTACCGTGGCTGGGATCGACCAGAATCGGCAGGTGGCTCAGTCGCTGCACCGCGGGTATGAGGCTGAGATCGAGCGTGTTCCGCGTGTGATCGGCAAAAGTGCGTACCCCGCGTTCACACAGCGCCACGTTGTAGTTGCCTTCACTCATAATGTATTCCGCAGCCATCAGGAATTCTTCCAGCGTGGCCGACATCCCGCGCTTCAAGAGCACCGGATTCTTCGCCCTTCCGGCACGCTTCAGCAGCGAAAAGTTCTGCATGTTGCGGGCGCCAATCTGGATTACATCCGCATACTCTTCCACCAGATCCAGCGATTCATTATCGATAGCCTCGGTAATAATCTTCAGCCCATACTGCTGACGAATCTCCGCCATGATCCGCAAGCCTTCTTCGCCGAGACCCTGAAACGAATAGGGCGAGGTGCGCGGCTTGTAGGCTCCGCCGCGGAAAAACTGGGCTCCGGCGCGGCACACTCGCTCCGCCACGGCAAACGCCTGCTCTCGACTTTCAATCGCGCACGGGCCTGCGACAATGGCCAATCCTGAACCGCCGATCGTCGCCTCAGTGCCGGTAAAACGGATGATGGTGTTGTCTTCTTTGACGTCGCGGCTCACCAGTTTGTAGGGCTTCGAAACCTTGATGACTTCCTGCACACCCGGCATCTCTTCCAGACTGCCGTGCTCTATTTCCCCTCGATTGCCGGTGATTCCAATGGCAGTGCGCTGGGCTCCGGGCATGGCGTGCGCGCGATAGCCCAAAGTTTCAATCTTTTCGCAGACATTGCGCACCTGTTCTTCAGTTGCGTGCGCCTTCATAACGACTAGCATAAGTTCCCTCTAACGGAGCATCTCTGCCAAGCGGACAGCTGTCGCGAGAAGCTAATCAAGTCTACCTTCGCCCGCGCTCGCACTGCAATGTACAGCGCTTCTGCATCCCCGCGTTCGTAGCGACATCCAACCTCTTAAACTCATGCAATTTATGGGGAGATTTACTCATGAAAGCAGCGGTTGTTCGGTCATTAGATAGCAAATGGGAAGTTAAGAGTTGGGAAACGCCCCAAAGCTGGCCGAACCAGGTGGGAATGAAAATTCACGCCAACGGCCTCTGTTAATCGGCAAGACGTTGCAAGCAAAGTCTCTACTAAAGCTCGCTATACTCATTTAATGCCTCGCTCGATGGCCCGCGAACAAGACATTCTCAGCCGGCCCGCGCCGAAACGCCCGCCCCGCCTCACTTGCCGCCGCATCGGCATTCACACCTCTACCGCCGGAGGCATTCACAATGCTGCCGAGCGCGCCTACCGCATCGGCTGTAACACGCTGCAGATTTTTTCTTCCAGCCCGCGCCAATGGGCGCCCTACGAACTCAGTTATCCCCTTTGCGAGCAGATGCTGCGCCTGCGCGCACAATACGACCTCAAGCCGCTGGTCGTACACACGAATTATCTGGTGAATCTGGCCAGCACGAATCAGTTGTTCCTGAAAAAATCCATCGAAGCCTTTCGCGGCGAAGTCGAGCGCGCCCTCGCCGTCTGCGCCGATTATCTCGTGCTGCACCCCGGTTCATTTCGCGGAGCCGACCGCGAAGCCGGCCTTCTGCAAACTGCCGCCGCAATCGCCGCCTCTACGCAGGATCTGGACCTTGCTCAAGGCGGTTTAACGATCCTGATCGAAAACACCGCGGGCGCCGAGTTTTCTCTCGGCGGCAGCTTCGAACAGGTCGCAGAAGTAATCGACCGCCTCCGCGGCATCGTGCCAATCGCAGCCTGCATCGATACCTGTCACACGCATGTCGCCGGGTACGACATCGTTACTGAAGCGGGGATATATGAAACCTTGCAGCAGCTCGATGCCACTATCGGCCTGAGCGACGTCAAGGTAGTTCATTGCAACGACGCCAAGGCCGCTCGGGGATCGAAGCTCGACCGTCATCAGCACATCGGGAAGGGAACGATCGGCAAAGAGCCGTTTCGCATCCTGCTGAACGATCTTCGTCTTGCGCACGCAGCCTTCATCGCCGAGACCCCGATTGACGAGCCTGGGGACGATCGAAGAAATGTGGCTGCGCTCAAGAAATTAGTAGAGTAGATACAATTTTCGCCAATCATGTTTCGACAATCCAGCATCCTACTCGCGTGATTCTATCCGTGCGCTCCATCGCCCTCTTGTGGATCTCCGCGTCCCTATTCCATCCGCTACTGAACCGAGCCCAACCCACACCGGCGAAAATCCCAAGACTCAGCTCGTGCAGATCGCAATGCGGAACGCTATCTATCACCACACGGTGCCGATCGCTGTCCACATCTTCCATCTACAAGGAGAACTGCTTCCCACCAAAGCTGGCACAATCGTTTTCTTCGACGATAAAAATTCTTTCACCATGATTTTGCAATCGGCCGAAATCGCGATCGATTGCAACGTTCTCGCACAGGTGCTGAATGAAGACGTCTTTTCCTCTCCGAAAGCTCCCCTGAAAAACCTGGCCATCGAAACCAGGAATGACCGGCTTGTCATCAAGGGCAAGTTCCACCAGAAAAACGACGTCCCATTCGAAACCACCGGCGCTCTTTCGGCAAACGGCGACGGACGAATCCGTCTCCATTCGGAGCATCTCAAGGCCGGTCATCTTCCTGTCAAAGGCATATTGGACTTGCCCGGCATTGATCTCGCCCGCCTAATCAACACCAACAAGGTTCAAGGCGTTTCGGTCGATAAAGATGACATCCTCATGGATCCTCAACAAATTCTGCCGCCGCCTCATATTCAGGGAACCGTAACCGCTGTACGCATTCAAGGGAATGACATTGTGCAAGTCTTCGGCCGCCCGAACGCTGCGAACTTTGCTCCGAAGCAAACCGGCAATTTCATCGCCTTTCGCAAAGGCGACATGCGCTTCGGGAAACTGACCATGCATGATTCGGACCTCATCCTCATCGATATGGACCCTCGCGATCCTTTTGATTTTTTCCTCGATTATTACCAGGAGCAGCTTGTCGCCGGATACACAAAAAGTACGCCTGAATTTGGGCTACGAACTCACGCGCGGGATTACGATAAACTGCACTCCAAGGCCGCATCGCACGTCGCACACCGATAACGAACGGCAAGCCTATCCCTGGCGAAAAGACTGGCCTGTGGCGCTACAGGGTCGGCGACTATTCGCCTTAACTGCGATATACAAGGCGAGGAAATTACCGTGCTGATTCTCGAGGTCAGCCACCGCAAAAATTTATATCCTTAGGCCGAACCCCCGCCCATCATTGTAAAATCTAAGCTTTATCGAACAGTTGTATTCCCCATGACTCAGCAAGACAAATCGAAAGCCGCCACCGTGACCCACCCGGAACTTGATCGCGACCATGACGAACGCTACGACGCACAGCGCGTAGAAACCAAATGGTTTGAGCGCTGGCAAAAAGATCCGCAGCTCTACGCTGCCCACCGCGACTCGACCAAGAAAAAGTATTACGTGCTCGAAATGTTGCCGTATCCCTCCGGCGCGCTGCACATGGGCCACGTGCGCAACTACTCGATCGGCGACGCGCTAGCCCGCTACATGTGGATGAACGGATACAACGTGCTTCATCCCATGGGATGGGATTCGTTCGGCTTGCCGGCAGAGAATGCGGCTATCCAGAATCAGACTCCGCCGCGCCAGTGGACCCTCGGCAACATCGCAAAAATGAAGGCGCAGATGAAGCGCCTCGGATTCGCGTACGACTGGTCGCGCGAAGTCACCACTTGCCTTCCAGATTATTACCGCTGGAACCAATGGTTCTTCCTCAAGCTCTTCGAGAAGGGCTTGGCATATCGCAAGAAGAGCAAAGTTAACTGGTGTCCGCAATGCGCGACCGTGCTTGCCAATGAACAGGTGCTGGCCAATGGTTGCTGCTGGCGCCACGAAGATACCTTGGTCGAACAGCGCGAGCTCGAGCAGTGGTTCTTGCGCATCACCAGCTATGCCGATGAATTATTGCGCGACCTCGATCAGCTCGAAGGCTGGCCGGAAAAAGTGCGCACCATGCAGCGCAACTGGATCGGCCGCAGCGAAGGCACGCTGATCGATTTCAAGCTCGACTACGCGGAAAATCACAAAGGCTTCGGTCCGGCAGGTGCCACCATCAGCGTTTTCACCACCCGCGTCGACACCATCTATGGCGCAACCTCGGTGCAACTTGCGCCGCAGCATCCGCTCGTTAACGATCTCGCCGCTGCCAACCCTGACTTGCGCGCAAAAGTCGATCAACTCATCGGCGAGCAGCGCAAAGCCAAAGAAGCCGGCGACATTGGCGAAATCGAAAAGCACGGTGTCTTCACCGGGCGATACGCGATTAACCCTTTCAATCACGAAAAAATTCCGGTGTGGATCGCGAACTACATCCTCATGGATTACGGTACCGGCGCCATCATGAGCGTGCCTGCGCACGACGAGCGCGATTACGAGTTCGCCAAAAAATACAATCTCGAGATTCGCTTGGTGATTCTTCCCATTTCCAACGATCCGGAAGAAACCATGACCGAGCCGCCGCTCCCATTCACTGCGCATGATGGCATGTTGATCAACTCTGGCCCGTATAGCGGCATGGATTGTGCCGACGCGATCAAAATCATGTCGGCATTTGCCGAACAAAATGGCTTCGGCAAATCGACGGTCACTTTTCGGCTGAAAGATTGGGGAATCTCCCGGCAACGTTACTGGGGCACGCCCATCCCCATGCTCTACTGCGAAAAAGATGGCATCGTCCCGGTGCCCGAAAAAGATTTGCCCGTGCTCTTGCCGGAAAATATTGAGATCACTCTAGCCGGCGGATCGCCACTCGGTCGCGTGCCCGAATTCGTCAACGCGATCTGCCCCAAGTGCGGAGGCCCGGCGCGCCGCGAAACCGATACCATGGACACGTTCGTCGACTCATCCTGGTATTTTTATCGCTACATTGACGCGCATAACGACCGCGCGCCATTTGATTCGAAGCTCGCGCAATACTGGTTTCCCATCGACCAGTACATCGGCGGCGTCGAGCACGCGATCTTGCATTTAATCTACTCGCGCTTCTGGACCAAGTTCATGCGCGACCTTGGCCTCGTCTCAAACGATGAACCGGTCGAGCGCCTCTTTACCCAGGGCATGGTCATTAAAGATGGCGCGAAAATGTCGAAGAGTCTGGGCAACGTAGTCAGCCCGGATGAAATGGTCGCCCGCTATGGCGCCGACGCCGCCCGCCTTTACAGCCTCTTTGCCGCGCCGCCCGACCGCGATCTCGACTGGCAGGATTCCGGCATCGAGGGTATTCAGCGATTTTTGGGACGCGTGCATCGCTTCTTCGTGCGGAACCCAGCGCGGGCCGTCGCGGCGACGGAAACGTTGGAGAAGTCACAGGTTCTTGCGGGAGGCAAGAGCAGGTTGGCGGCGAGTGCCATCGCGGCGGCGGAAACGGCGGTGGAAAAGGAGGCGCGAAAGATTCGCCGCAAGATGCACCAAACCATCAAACGTGTCAGCGACGATTTCCAGGGTCGCTGGCATTTCAATACCTGCATCTCGGCCATCATGGAACTGGTAAACGTGCTTTACGGCGCGGAGTATGCAATCGGCGCGGATTCCTTTCCCTTTCCGGAGGGGGTTCTATCCGAGGTGCAGCGCAATCTCGTTCTCCTGCTCGCCCCCTTTGCGCCCTATCTCGCGCACGAACTCTGGGAGATGATTGGCGAAACCGATAACCTGCTCAAAGCTCCGTGGCCGCAATACGACGCCGCCCTCGCCAAAGAGGAAGAGCTCGTAATCCCCGTGCAGATCAACGGAAAACTACGCAGCCGTGTGATCGTACCCGCAGATGCCTCGGAAGACCTTGTTATTAGCCGTGCCTTGGCCGATGAAAAAGTGCAGGCCGCGATTGCAGGCAAGCAGATCGTCAAGAAAATTTATGTTACGGGAAAGCTTTTAAATATTGTCGTGAAATGATTTGCGAACAGAAAAGAAAAAGCGGGCTGCTTAGGCCCGCATCATTTAAGATCTTGCGTGTTTACTCCCCGCTGAACACCAAAGCTTGAGAGCGGTGGTTGAAGTCGATCTCATCCAGCGCCTTTGCGTTGGAATTGTTCCCCGCTGGCTTTACTGTCACAGCACTATAGGGCGAAGGCTGCTGCAGATCTTTGATTTGTCCCTGCGTGGTAGCAACCGTCTTTCCCTTTTGTATGATGTCGATCTTTACCGCATTCGATGGTCCGCTCCACTCCGCCTTGTAATTGCCCGGAGCCAGTTGAGTGGAGCCGACCTGCACGGGACTGTCTAAGGTGAACTTGCCTGACTGGGCATCCTTGGCGAACGCCGTCAATGAGAGCGCGAATGCCATGGTTGCCAGTAAACTGATGTATTTCATGTATTTCATCGTCGATACCTCCTTAACATTAAGACATTAGCCCCGCGGCGTCGTTCTGAATTGCACGGCGGAGCTTAAAAAAAGTTTAATACGCACTATCACAGATGCTCGAGGATAGGAGTCGGTTGCAAATATCGCCTTACGATGTATGTAAAGTTCTTTATAGAAGTAAAATTCTTTCAGTCAGGTCATAAGTTGTTTCAGGTGTTGCTCTCTCGCCATGAGTAATTCTGATTTCGAGCACGATGCCATGTCTCGCTTCTCCCCGACTCTCGAGGGGTTGCGCATCGCGTTCCGGCGACCTGCTCTCTTTTTTGCCGAGATCATTTGGCGCTGGTCGGTTGGAGTCTCAGCGGGCTTAGTAATAGCATCTGGATTGATCGATTACCTGGAATCGCTGCCGGTCAGCAAGCTGGATGCAGATCTTCTCGCAACCCGTCAAGCGCTGCTGATATGGCGAGCCATCGCACACATTTTTCGCGGCAGCCTGAACCGGGCAATGCTCGCGGTGCTGTTCGTCGCCTTGGCCCTATTGTTTTTATGGATAATCGCCGCGTCTCTCGGGCGACTTGCAATCGTTCGCGCAATGCTCGAGTGCTGCCGCACCCGTACTTCGATGGCGTCTTATAGCGCTTTCAATCGAGGTCCTTCCAATAAAGCTTCGAATGGATTCGCAGCCTTTCGGTCGTTGATCGGCCTTAACTTCCTGCGTGCCGTGGCAACGTTAGCCGCGCTGCTCGCTCTCATGGGCGCGGCGATCGTTTCCCATTTCGCTTCGCCACATGCAAACCCTCAACCTGCTTTGGAGTTTCTGATCTTCATAATGCTGGCCGCATTCATCGTCTTCCTTTGGATGATTCTGAACTGGCTGCTCTCATTCGCTTCTGTCTTCGTTGTGCGCACTGGCGAGAACACGCTGGGAGCAATTTATGCAGCCCTAGGCCTCCTGAGCGAGCGTTGGGGAGCCGTATTCGCTGTCAGCACTTGGAACGCGTTAGCGCACCTCGCAGCGTTCATAGTCGCTGGTGGCGTTGCATCGTTTATGCTTCCTTTCATTTCGGTTGCTCCTGCGCGACTCCTCGTCATTGCGATCGCTTTCGTGGCCCTTGTGTATTTCGCCTTCGTGGACTGGCTCTACGTCGCACGCCTCGCGGGTTATATCTGCATTGCAGAGATGCCGGAGACGCTCAGCCGGTCAGCAAGTTCAGCCACTCCCGCGTCTCCAACCGGAGAGAATGCAGTCGGTACTCCGCCTGAAACTGCTGTCGATCGTGACGAGCCGATCCTGAGTGATCTCCCCGGCCTGGCACTGCAGCTTGCCTCTCATTCCTGAGTTCGTTCTTTACACCAACTACTCGATTTGAGAGACTCATCCGTGGCACCCCAATCTAAGCTCCCACCCTCTTCGACGACACAATCCATCGTCATACTCGATTTCGGCGCGCAATATACACAGCTCATCGCGCGCCGCATCCGTGAACAGAATGTTTTTTCCGTTGTCCTGCCCTGCACGGCATCGCTGAACGAGGTTAAATCGTATGCGCCGGCAGGCATCATTCTCTCCGGAGCTCCTTGGTCGGTGTATGACAAAGATGCTCCACCCGCCGATCCGCACGTGTTTGAATTGGGACTGCCTGTGCTCGGAATCTGTTATGGCCTGCAGTTCATGGTGCACACTCTCGGCGGCAAGGTGCGTCCGGCGGAGAAGCGGGAGTACGGGCATGCTGAAATCGATATCGTTGCAGAGTCGGTGCTTTTTGCCGGTCTGGCAAAACGACAGCCGGTCTGGATGTCCCACGGGGATGAGGCTCTGGATCTACCTTCGGGATTTGAGCTCACGGCGAAAACATCTCATGCCGTTGCCGCCATTCAGAATCTCGAGAAGAAGTGGTTTGCGGTGCAATTCCATCCGGAAGTTCACCACACGCAACACGGCACTGAGATGCTGCGCAATTTTATTTTCAACATCTGCGGCGCCAAGCCAAGCTGGACGCCGCAACGCTTCATCGATTCAACTGTCGAACAGGTGAAGCGCCAAGTGGGAAGTGGACGCGCAATTTGCGCGCTCTCCGGCGGAGTGGATTCATCGGTCGCTGCCGTGCTGGTCGATCGGGCTCTGCGTGATGCCAACGGCAAGCACGCCCTGGGCGGAGCCGAAGGGTCGCGGCTCACGTGCATCTTTGTGAACAATGGCGTGCTGCGCAAGAATGAGTTCGAAGCCGTGCAAAAGACGTTGCGCGAAAAGCTCGGTCTTCATCTCGACGCAGTCGATGCGACCAGTCGCTTTCTCACCAAGCTCAAAGGCATTAGCGATCCCGAGAAAAAGCGCAAGATCATCGGCAATGAATTCATCAAAGTGTTCGAACGCGAAGCGAAGCGAATTGAGAAAGAGGAAGGCAAGGTCAAATGGCTGGTGCAGGGCACACTCTATCCTGACGTAATCGAGTCGCGTTCGGTGCGCGGTCCGTCGCAGGTGATCAAGTCGCATCACAACGTGGGCGGCCTGCCGGAAAAAATGAAGCTGAAACTCATCGAACCGCTGAAGGATTTGTTTAAAGACGAAGTGCGCAGAATCGGCCGCGATCTCGGCATGCCGGAAGAAATCTTGCGCCGCCAGCCGTTCCCCGGTCCGGGCCTCGCCGTGCGCGTACTCGGAGAAGTTACGCCCGAGCGCCTGGCGCTGCTGCGCGAATGCGACGACATTGTCGTTACCGAAATCAAGAACGCCGGGCTTTACAGCAAAATCTGGCAGTCATTTGCCGTGCTTTTGCCGGTAATGTCGGTCGGCGTAATGGGCGACATGCGCACCTATGCCTATACCTGCGCAATTCGCGCGGTGAGTTCAGAAGACGGCATGACGGCGGACTGGGCTCAACTGCCCTATGAAGTATTGAAGAGAATTTCCACACGAATCGTGAACGAAGTCAAAGGCGTCAATCGCGTCGTGTACGACGTTACCTCTAAACCTCCCGGGACGATCGAATGGGAGTGACATATTTGCCAGGATCAATGTCGTCAGCATCAACGTTCGGACGTGAATCCAGCAGCCCAAATTTTACTAGCTCCTTTCGAAGCCCCATCGGCTCCTTAAACAGGATGCCCTTCATGCCCATGGCTCTCGCAGCTTCCACATTCGGCAGCAAGTCGTCGACGTAAACGGCCTGACTCGGATCGATGGCAAAGGTCTCAATGAAAAGCCGAAAAATACGGGGATCGGGTTTGATCAGGCGCACTTCTCCGGAGAGCAAAATCCCTCGGAACCACTGCAGAAAATCGAACCGCCTGCGCGCCGCAGGAAAGGTTTCTGCCGACCAATTGCTCAAGGCGTATAGCGGAATCTCTCTCGCTCGCAATTCGGCGAGAATCTCGACGGTTCCAGGAATCGGCCCGGCAGCCATTTCGTGATGCCGTCCAAACCAGGCGTCAATGAATTCAGCATAGTTCGGATGCTGCGATTTGAGCAGGGCGCAGCCCTCGGCAAAAGACCTTCCTGCATCCTGCTGCAGGTTCCACTCGGACGTGCAAATGTTGGCCAGAAAATGTTCCATCGCAGCATCGTCTCCGCCGAACAGCTTGCGATAGAGGTATCGCGGATTCCAGTCCACCAGTACGCCGCCGAGATCGAAGACTACGATTGAATGAGCAGCCACTGCCCAATTCTATCGAATCGGGCCTTCATGCGGAATCGCGGCGTACCGTGTCCATGGAGAATGCGGGAATGCAAACGGCAATGTATTCCGCGCCTTCGGCATGCGGAGTCGAATAGCGGACCCACTCCCCCGCATGCGCGATCACCGCTTGCCCCGCATTCACCTCGAGGACGCCCGAGCGATATTCCACCCGCAGCATGCCTTTGAGAACAATCGTGAATTCGTCGAATGCAGGGGTTTGTCCCGGCTCGATCCATCCCTCGGGGCTGCGCATGTGGGCTACGCTCGCGGAGGTGGTTTGTGAATTGACGCGTCCAACGTATTCATCGATGAGCTTGGGCTTGTTCCCGGCTGATTGAATGCGGCTGGGTTTAGCGATCAGGGTTGGCATTGGTCCAAGGTCGTTCCGTTTCTTCGAAAATAGATTTTGTGCATTCGCGGTTCAGTGCTTCAGTGTAGAACGGGAGAAGAGTTCAGGGGGAACTCTTCTCCATTCGAAAGACCCACCCAAATTCTGCTAAGGGCACGGGTGCGGTATGGGCGGCGTAGCCGGTATGCCGGGGATATGGGTGGGCGGAGTTCCAGGGGAATCACCAACTGCCGGCGTTCCTGGAATGTCGATGTCGGGCGTGCCCGGCGAGCCGGGAGTCCAACAAGTGCCGGGGTCGGTGTATGGCGGGGGCGGTAGAAATATCGCTGGCGGCGCGATCGGTTGCTGCGGCGCAGGATGCTCCTTGGCATCGTGAATAGCGGCAGCCACCTCATCTGCCGGAAGAATAATCGGCTGGTATAAAACCATGCTCACCGGCGCTCCAGCCTCAAGAAAGAAATTGTGGCTGCCAAACAGCAGAAACATCGAGATCACACCTCCGGCGGCCAAGCCGACCAGAGAGCCGATGGCGGTGTCTTTCACGGTACTCGCGGGCGAGGTCAGGCTTGAGCTAACGCAAAACGGCGGACCTCCGGTGCACCCGGGAGGGTTGCTGCTGGTTAGGGTTTGCGGCTGCTTGTTCGCTAGAGCATGGCCGATCAGCGCGCCCAGTCCAGCCCCAGCCGCGGGTATGGCGAATGCGCCGATAGTGTGCCCTTTGCCTGGATCTGCTACCTCGTATCCCTCGTGGGTTTCCAAAGTGATGGGGCCGGATACGTTGGCGACATATCCATCGGGAAAAGTGATGGCGAGCGACTCAAGACGGACTTCTCCGCGGCCGTGCTGGCGCTCAAGTTTGTCAACTTTTCCTTGCACGAATGCGCCCGGGGGAATCACAACTCCGCTGCCCGCAGTGACCGGCGAAGTAATTTGCGCATAAATATCGTCTCCGCGATGAAGGTAACGCGTTTGAATCGGCTGCGTGAGAACCAAACCGATCCTGGTGCCGGCGGGAACCGAGGTTGTCGCTTTGCTGTTGGCGACCATCGCGGTTTCGGGGGGAGCTTGAGATGACGCTGGTGAAGTCTGCTGGGCGACGGTAAACAAGCTGAACGCCAGTGTGGTGGATAGGGCAATTACTTGCCTGATTCTTGCTTTGTACTGTTGTAGAGAAATTCCTGAAAAAGAAAGGAGAGGAGAATGAACGTAAGGAGACATCGGAGATACCTCCTGGAAGGCGATGGGCCTTCCCTTGCTGTGGCGCTGAGAGCTGGCCTTCTGCTCTCTAGAGTATTAAACGTACGAGTTGCCGGGAAGTTGTACTGTGGATGCGTGAAGAATTGAAAAGATTGCGTGGAGATTTGTAAAGCGGTTGCTGGAAACGTTCGCGCCCCATAACTTTGTTCCCCCGTGGTCCGTTCAATTGTTGCTTGTGGCAATTTCAGGCGTGCTGCATCGTTTAGAATGCTCGCGTATGTTCTATCGTTCCGATCATCGACGTCCAGACCAGTTGCGGCCAGTTTCCATCGTCCCCGACTTTATTCCTACGGCCGAAGGTTCCGTGCTGATTGAAGTAGGAAACACGCGGGTCATTTGCACTGCCTCAATCGAAGAGACGGTTCCGCAGTTCATGCGTAACTCCGGCAAGGGATGGATCTCGAGCGAATATGCCATGATTCCCAGAGCGACCTTGACACGCTCTCCACGCGAAGTGGCCAAGGGACGGCAGAGCGGGCGCACGCACGAAATCCAGCGTTTGATCGGACGCTCGCTGCGCGCGGTAACCGACCTGGCGCAACTCGGGGAACGCACTATATGGATCGACTGCGACGTCATTCAGGCGGACGGCGGAACCCGGACTGCTTCAATCACCGGCGCCTTTGTGGCGTTAGCGCTGGCATTGGAGAAACTGGTGCAGGCCGCGACCCTCACTGCGGTTCCGCTGAAAGATTTTGTCGCTGCCATTAGCGTGGGAATGGTAGATGGAGAAGTTCTGCTCGATCTCGCCTACGAAGAAGACTCGCGCGCCGATGTGGATATGAACTTCGTGATGACGGCCGGACACAAGATGGTTGAAGTTCAGGCCACGGCCGAGCACCAGGTGTTCGACGATGCGCAATTCGCGAAGATGATGGCTTTCGCGCGTCAGGGCGTGCAGGCGCTGATCGCACACCAGCAGAGAGTTCTTACCGGGCTTACGTTAAGGCAGTAACTAAATGTGCGTGCTGACTGACCAACCATGGCGCCTACTGGCCTGGCAGTCTGCCATGCGGCCTGATGAAGTCCGGCAGAGCACCACCGCGGAGCTTCACTGCTACCATCTCTATGGGCAATGAGCGCACCGATTGCAAGATTCTTACGCGATCGACACCGTCTTGATATTCATGAACTCCCGGATCCCATTCGCCGAAAGCTCGCGTCCGTGGCCGGAGTGCTTTACGCCGCCAAACGGAATGCGCGGATCGGAAGCCACCATCTTGTTGATGAAGACCATTCCTGATTCGAGTTCGTTGATGAAGCGCTCGCGTTCGCGGTCGTCTTTGGTCCAGGCGCTGGCGCCCAGGCCGAAGCGGCTATCGTTCGCCAGGCGAATGGCCTCGTCGATATCCTTAACCCGAAATAACGACGCTACCGGTCCAAACAGCTCTTCGCGGTAGGCCGGAGAATTCTTCGGAATATTGGTGAGCACGGTCGGCGCATAGTAATTTCCTGTTCTCTTCAGCGGATGGCCGCCCGTCAAGATTCTGGCGCCAGCCTCGACAGTTTTCTGAACGTCGGCATCGAGCGACGTAACCGCGTCCGCCGTGGCCAAGGGGCCAAGCTCGGTTTTCTCTTCGAAAGGATCGCCAACGCGAAGACCTTCCATGCGAGCCACAAACTTTTTCTCGAACTCAGCGGCAATCGATTCCGCCACGATGAAGCGCTTGGCCGCTATGCAAGATTGCCCATTGTTAATTACGCGCGCCTCGACGGCCGTGGCGACAGCCGCATCGAGATCGGCGCTCGGCATAACAATAAATGGATCGCTGCCTCCAAGCTCGAGCACAACTTTTTTGATACGCTTTGCGGCTGCCACTCCCACCTGAATCCCGGCTTGTTCGCTGCCCGTGAGCGTAGCTGCCTTCACCCGCGGGTCGTTGAGAATCGCGTCAACCTGCTCGGCTCCAATCAGCAGGGTCTGGAATGCCCCTTCAGGAAATCCGGCCTCGAGAAAAAGCGTTTCCAGCGCGATCGCGCACTGCGGAACATTAGAAGCGTGCTTCAACAAGCCCACGTTGCCCGCCATGAGCGCAGGCGCCGCGAATCGAATCACCTGCCAGAAGGGGAAGTTCCACGGCATCACGGCGAGAATCGGGCCGATGGGCCGGTAGCGCACAAAACTTTTCTGGGCACCGGTATCAATGATCTCATCGGCAAGAAAGCGCTCGGCATTCTGCGCATAATAGCGGCAACCTGTGGCGCATTTCACCGCCTCAGAAATCGCAGCTTTGTAGGGCTTGCCCATTTCCAGAGTCATGAGATGCGCGAACTTCTCTTTGTCGCGCTCAAGAATCTCAGCCGCGCAATTCATGCGCCGGGCGCGCTCGGGAAAGGGAGTGTTTCGCTCGGCTTCAAATGTGGTGACCGCCAGCTGAAGTTTTTGTTCGACTTCTGCCGCGGTAAGGGCTCGAAAACTTTTGACCAGTTCGCCGGTTGCAGGATTAATGCTTGCTATCGCCATAGTGGAAGCTTTCTTTCGGAACTTTCGTAGAGTTTTAGCGGAAATCTAGAGAACAGTATCTATTCTCCCTCTTGCGGCGCGCTTCCGCTACTCCAGGCCTATTGGATGCTCGCAGCTTTGCGGTTGCTTCGCTTCCAATAAAGATATCCTGGCACGCCGATCAGCACGATGGCTGTCCCCCAGAATGCTTGTGTCGGTCGCGTGATGATGGTATTCAAAGTCCACGCGGCGCCCACCAGCACATAAATCGCCGGCAGCCAGGGATAGCCGGTGCAGCGGTACGGCCGCGGAATGTCCGGCCGCTTCCAGCGCAGCAAAAACATTCCGATCACGGTCAGAGTATAGGAGAGCACCATGCCGTAGATGACATAGGTGTAGAGCTGATCGTAGCGCCCGCTCACCGTGAGCAACGCGGCCCAGATGCCTTGTCCTATCAAGCTGAACGCCGGCGTGCGCCACTTGGGATGAATCACCGCCATGCGCTTAAAGAAGACTCCATCTTGTGCCATGGCGAGATAAACCCGCGCACCCGAAAGCGTGCAGGTGGCGGCGGCGCTAAAGCAAGAAACCGCAATCATCAGCGAGAGCCACACCGCCGCGCGCGGAGAGAAAAGCGCCGCTGCTGCGGCATGAGCAATCGTTTCGTGCTGCGCGATCTCATGCAATGGCAGCGCATACAGATACGTGAAGTTCATTGCCATGTAGATCGCGCCCACCACGAGCACGCCAAAAACCATGCCCAGGGGCACATTCCGGCGCGGTTCCTTGACTTCACCTGCAACCCATGTGATGTACACCCATCCGTCGTAAGCCCAGAACACCGCGATCAGCGCCACACCCATCGCCGAAATCAACTGTGTAGGATGAAGTCCCATGGTGAGGCTCGCGCCATGCGAACTGAAATGCGACCAATCGCCTTTGCCGATCGCGAATCCGAGCAGCACAAAAGCCGCCATGGCCGCGAACTTGGTCCACGTGGAAAGATTCTGCAGCAGCGTTCCCCAGCGTAATCCGACGACATTCACATAGGTGAGAACAGCAATCAGAAAAAGGCCGAAGAGATGCGCACGAGTGATCGTAATTCCAGCCACTGCCAGAACGATGTGATCCTGCGAAACAATGGGAAAAACCTGGCCGCTATAAGCTGCAGAAGCCACGGAAAGCGCGGCGATGGTCCCGCCATTCGCCACGGCGAACAGCATCCAGCCATAGAGGAAGGCGACAAGATCGCCGTAGGCTTCGCGAAGATAGATATATTGACCGCCGGACTCGGGGAACATCGAACCCAGTTCAGCGAACGCGACGCAGCCGAAAAGCGAAATTACACCGCCGATCACCCATACTCCAAGAAACAACATCGGCTGTGGCAAAGGCCCGGCAATATCCTTTGCGGTCAAAAAAATGGAAGACCCGATAATGCCGCTCACCAGCAGCAAAACGGAATCCAGCAGGCTCAACCCGCGTACCAGGGTGGGTTGCGAACTGGATTCCGAAGGTGTTGTCGTAGCCGGCGCCAGGCTGGAGTCCATTATCCGATTCCCAATTCGTCCGAAGATTCCAGCGGGGTCCCGCAGCGGCGGCAAATGATGGCGGAGCAGTCTCCGCAAGTTAAGGGATCAGTTACCTCCCGGGCGCAAGTCGGACAATAAAACAGTGGTTCTGGCACGGGCGGCGGAGTCTGAGGGTTTGTTGCCATGAGGAAGAAAACTGTAACATAAACCACGTGCAGCATCACGCATCACGCTGCCCAAATCCCATGCCTGAAAAATCCCTCACCCCCGACGAGAAACTGCAACAGGAATTCAACCGCTGGGCCGCTGCTGGCGAAGGCTCGAAGATGCAGCAGCATCATTTCGATATCACCTCCAAAACCATTCGCCGGATGGAGCTGCGTCCCGGCGAACGCGTGCTCGATCTTGGCTGCGGCTCAGGATGGGCAACCCGTCTGCTGGCACGCTTGGTAGGTGAAGGGCCGGATGGTTTTGGACAGGTTGTTGGCCTCGATGTTTCCGACGAGATGATTCGCGAAGCCCGCGCCGCCTCGAAAGATTTTGACAATATTCTTTACGTCTGGGGGTCGGCCGAGCAGATTCCGTGGGAAGAAAATTTTTTCGATAAGGTTCTTTCGGTCGAATCCTTCTACTACTACGCCGATCAGGATCGCGCTTTGAAGGAGCTCTTTCGAGTGATGGGGCCGCGCGGAAGGTTATTCATCCTGATCAATCTCTACAAAGACAATCCATACTCGCTGCAATGGGTCGATAAGCTGAAAGTTCCGGTTCACGTGCGCTCGGCACCCGAGTATGTCGAGTTGTTGAAGAAACACGCGTTCGAAAACGTGGAAGCGATCCGCGTTCCCGATGACACTCCGACCCCGGACGATTACAAAACGAAATCGTTTAATAGCCTCGACGATCTGAAAGCATTCAAGCGGGAAGGGGCTCTGTTATTGATGGCCTCGAAGCCCGATCTGCGCACTCCGGCACCGGGATATACGATCTACTGAGTATTAATATGCGTCACTCCTTCTTTCTTTTCTGCTTCGGTCAGCAAATAGACTCCCAGAATCGTCATCTCCGGCTCGATGGGATGGCGGTAACGCTGTCCAGGAAACACGACGTAGTAAATCGCGGGATACAGCAGAATCAGCCAGAACATAAGCCAGGCGCGAGGTCTATGCCGTCGCAGAGCGCGACCCAGCCCCCAGAACATCAGCACCGACGATGCGAGAAAAAGCGAATTCTTCACTTCTGCCAGCCACCAGATCTTTGCCAGCTTCGGAGGGCCGGCCCAAAAATAGATGAAGCGCTTCAGGCAGAGCGCGGCAAAGCGCGAGTAATCGGCTTCGATGTAGTCCAGCGCCTGCCGCTTCCGCATCTCGATGTAAGCTAATTCGCCCATCGATTCATATTGGCGCATCGCGTAGAGATCCTGCGTCGGATGCAGATACTGCATCCATGTGCCGTCGGCGCCGGGGCCGTTGCCCAACCGAAGTTCGGCGCCGAAATTGTCCCGGACAAAAATGAACTTGCCGAACGTTCGATAATTGCGCGCAGTCCAGGGTGCAACACAGGCGATGAATACGGCAGACGCTAACACTACGCCGGCCACCGATCGCTTGTGTTGTTTCGCTCGGCGATACCAGACCCACGCTCCCGAAGCTGGCAGGAATGAGACCAGCACGGTGCTAGTCAAAGTGGCAATACCCCACACCAACCCGAATTCAATCCAGGGCTTGAGTCCATCGCGATCCTCCAGCGTTAACGACAACCAGAAAATTACAGCCATCAGCAGCGCAGAGAGACTCGTTTCCCACACCCAGCGCGTGCACCAGAACATTACGTAAGGCAGCAAGGCCCATGTCCATGCCGCGCCCACGGCCACTTTTTCGGAGAAAATTCTGCGACCCGTCAGAAAAATCGGAATGCACGTGAGCGCCGAGAAAACGCTATTGATCGTGAGCAGCACGAAAGCTGAAGCTCGCGAGTAGATGCCAAAAAAATGGAACACGCCCGCGATCAGGTAGGGATAGAGCGGCGATTCCCAAGCGGTGAGTCCGGTGCGCGCCCCAAAGGGATCGCTGAAGCCATGCCCGGCCGCAATCGCCGCGCCAATGCGCCCCATCTCCCAGCCGAAACCGAAATTGTTGTCGGTGGTTTTGAATTTGTACGTGTGGCCAACGAGGATCCATCCCACACGCAGAGATAGTGCAATCGCGACTATCCAGAAGCGGGAGGTGCGAATGTGAGTCCACACCCGAATTAGCGTTACGATGTTTTCGCGCGCCGGAGGCGCGGTTCCTGTGGCATTCATGGATAGTTCTATTTGTAAACGAGCGGAGATATGCGGGCAACCCAACTCCGAGCGAAAGCAGTTTTTACTCAGTTTCAAGAGACCGACAGCTATAATGGTACGGACTGAGGTCACGCATGAGCTGGCTGCAAAATAAGTTCGAAAAGAATTTCGTGATCAGCACGGTGGACTACGTCTTCAACTGGGCACGAAAGTCGGCCGTCTGGCCGATGACGTTTGGGCTGGCCTGTTGCGCCATCGAAATGATCGCCGCCTCCACCTCGCGCTTCGACATTGCGCGCTTCGGTGCCGAGGTGTTTCGTCCCAGCCCGCGGCAGGCCGATCTGATGATCGTATCGGGCACCGTGACCTTAAAGATGGCGCCAGTAGTGAAGCGCATCTACGATCAAATGCCCGATCCCAAGTGGGTGATCTCCATGGGCGCGTGCTCGTCAGTTGGCGGCCCGTTCAATACCTATGCCGTCTTGCAGGGTGTCGACAAGATTGTGCCGGTCGATGTGTACGTGACCGGATGCCCTCCGCGGCCCGAGAATCTTTTCTACGCTCTGCTCAAACTGCAGGACAAGATCGATACCATGACGCTGGCCAAAAAGCCCACGGAGATTCGCTTAGACGAAAACATGATGGAGAATTTCAAGCGGCAGGTCATGATCGCCCAAACGCTGCAGCCCAAATAGCCGTCGGCCATCAGCGGAACAGCCCATGTAAGGACAGCCGCTTCGGCTGTCCAGCCGGGCGAAGCTCGGCGGTTTTGCAATACGCTCATGCCTTTCGTCAAATTGGCTACCGAATCCGAACTCCCACTCGCCGATGAAGCCAAAGAATTTCCCTGCGGCGATAAAACAATCTGCGTTGCCAACGTCAACGGCTCGTACAGCGCAATGGACAACGTCTGCCCGCATCGCGGCGGCCCACTGGGGCAGGGAATGATCGAAGGCGGCAAAGTAGTTTGTCCCTGGCACGGTTGGGCGTGGGATGTGAAGACCGGTGTGGCCAATCAGGACTCAAGCATGAAAGTTGTTGTATATCCGCTGAAAATCGAAAACGGCGACGTGCTGATCGAGATGTAGAATTTATGTCACGCCACTATCCAAGAAGTCTTAAGAATTTCCCCGGCTGATTCTCATATCCCGGAAACACTTCCCCCAGATTTTTATTCCCCATGTGCCCCGCCACAGCCTCTCCGAGCACCTGCCGAAAGTCCGTTGTCAGCGCCAGATCGCGGCCCTCATAAAGCTGCGACTGATCCAGCCCCGGCCAGCGCCCATAAACTTTGCCACCCTTCACCGGTCCACCGAGCACGAACATTACATTGGCATGGCCGTGATCGGTGCCGCGATTGCCGTTTTCCCGCGCGGTGCGTCCGAATTCAGACATCGTCACAACCACCGTATCTTCGCCAAGATCGCCAAGGTCGGTCCAAAACGCGGCGAGCGATTGCGAGAAGTCACGCAGCACGTTGGCAAGCTGGCCTTCGCTTGCTCCTTCGTTGACATGATGGTCCCAGCCGCCTATATCGGCAAAGGCGACCTGCACTCCCAGGTCAGCCTTGATGAGCTGCGCAAGCTGGCGCATGCTGTTGCCGAACCGTCCCTTCGGATAATCGGCGCCCGATCCGGGTTTGTACTTCGAGGGGTCGGCGGATTTCAGCATCTTGACCGCATCAAACGTCTCTTCTCCGGTACTGTGCAGCACCCCATCGACCGAGTGGTCATACATAGCCTCAAATGCGCTCGCAACCAGAGACGGTTTCGCGCTGTGTCCACCGACTGTGAAGTCGTTGATGTTGTTCATGGCGATGGCTGGCTCAACTCCGCTGAGGATGCGCGGAATCGATGGCCCCATGGCAATTGCCTCGAACGGAGATTTCTGTGGCGGATGGGGCAGGCTGCGCAAGGACCGGTTCAGCCATCCATCTTCCGTGGACTTTATCCCAGGAGTGCCGGACTCCATAAAATCCTGCGCATCGAAGTGCGAACGGTTAGGATCGGGTGATCCGGCAGCATGAATGATTGCGAGATGCCGCTGCTGCCACAGCGGCTGAAATGGCGCCAGCGCCGGGTGCAGCCCGAAGAATCCGTCGAGATCGATTACGGCTTGGCGAGGAATGTTAATGCTGGGCCGCATCGAATAATATTGCGCTTCAGCATGTGGCACCACGATATTCAAACCGTCGGCCGCGCCACGCTGGAAGATCACGACCAGACGCTTATTCCGCGTGCCTGCAGCAGCGCCCCATGCCGCACGAGTGAGAAAGCCGGGTACGGCCGATGTCCCGACGATGGCGAGCGCACTGTTGCGTATGAAAACGCGGCGAGTTATCGACATAACGATCCCGTAAAAACGCAGCTTGCTGCCTCTTGCCACGCCAAGAAATCGACGGTAGGCTCCATCTTGAGCATCAATTTCATCTCCTCTGAAATTCCGGCGACCCAAGCAGCAGACCTGCAATTGTCCCAGGATTTCCGCTTTTGGTTGCCTGAATTTGCCCGACGATCGAGTCGTGGGTTTGCTGGGACACGCCGCCTGCCACCAGAGCCGATTCCAGCCTGGAGAGAGTCGCGGATGTGTCCGAGTCAGAATCGGCCGTCGCCAGTTCATTCACGTCGAGCTGCACGCCTTTAATCCTGCCGTTGGTCAGCGCTAAGGCAAAATTCATTCGGTTCAGCAGTGCCGAAGAACTTACCCAAGCCTCGGCTTTCATCGAATAGCCCGTCGGAGGCTGGGCTCCGTAAAGCGGCATGCCCATATGGTTGAGTTGCCGCACCAGTGGCATTGCGTCGTTGACCTCGGCGCCAGTCGCGCGCACGGTGGAGACGACAAATTCCAAAGGCGTTTTCACCTTCGCGCGATAGGTTGTATCATCCCAGAACCCCGGAGAATGGAACAGCACACTCAATACCTCGCGGATATCGCCTTTCTTTTTCAAAAATGTCTTTGCCATTCGATCGACCAACGCAGGTGGCGGATTATCTGAGACAAAGCGTTCCGCCAGCTTGAGAGAAATAAAGTGCGCGGTTTGAGGGCTGGCGGCTAGCCGATGTAGTAACTCCATTCCTTCGCCTTCGCCTTTTGGTTTGATGCGATGGCCGAGTACAAACTTGGGGCCCGGTTCGTGCATCCGCTCATCGAATTTGAACCCTCCGCCTTGGGCTGGCTTGTCTATGGTCCATCCGGTAAAGACTTTGGCGACTTCGGTTACATCGCGCTGCGAGTACCCGCCGTTTACGCTGAGCGTTTGCAGTTCGAGCAATTCGCGCCCGTAATTTTCGTTAAGGCCGCTGGGCCTTTTGCGATTCGGGTGTGGAAAGCGGGCGTAAGGTCCATAGGGATGCTCCGGAACTCCCAGAGCCCGCGGCGAATTTGGGCCCACACTGAGCCAGTTATCGAGGTAAAACAGCATGGCCGGACTCTTCGCCGTTGCCACCAGCAAATCTTCAAACTTGCCCAGTGCGTGCGGACGGATGACGTCGCGTTCGTAGCTCGTCAGCATCATGCGGTCGAGTCCCTTGCCGGCGAATACATTGAAATGGTTGAACCAAAAATCCGTCATCACTTCTTCTAACTGGCGCTGGCTGTAAATTGCGCGCAGAAGTTTTGCCTGCGCTAATTCGCCGTCAACCACTTGCGGCGGATTGTTCAATGCGAGCAGAGTTTCCTTCTGTTCCGGCGTCAGGCCTTCGAGAAAATCCTCTCCCTTGCCTCCGCGCAGACTGTCGGCGACTGCGACCAATTCGTCGAGCGGCATGGCCAGAACTTTCTTGTAGCGTTGATCCGGCGAAAGGCTCGGCAATTGCTGTACATCCAGATCGGAATAAAGCTGAGCTTCGCGAAGGCGCGCTTGTTCGTCGTCCTCGGGGCCGGGTTTGGCCGGTGCCGCAGTTGACATCGTCTGGGCAGAGGCGGAGGCGACATCGTCGCTCGAAGGCGGGTTGGTGCTTGCAGCTTCGCCAATGGCATTCGCCACATCTGACATTCCACTTGCCCCCGCCGGCTGCTCAGTTGTCGCGGAAATCGCTGTGTCCGTCGCCTTGTCTGCCGGAGGCGGTGCAGCCTTTTCGACTTCCGCTTCCTCCTTGCGTTCTTTACGCGCTTCCAATCGCGCGAGCTGAACTTCGTAAACCGCGCGCCTCGCCCGATCCGAAGGCATTACCAGCTTCCCCTTCATTACCTGATTAATTTCTTGTTGGTCAGGAAAATCCTCCGCAATTTCTCGTGGGCTCATTCGCAAAGTGCGAAGCGGCTCGAGCCGTGCGTTCAGCGCACTGTCGTCAATCTTTCCGGGATGCAGCTGCAGCTCAATCCATTGATCGACTCCCATCGCCATAACTTGTTGTACATCTCCGGGGCGCGGGCCGAAAGTGAGACGATTAAGCGCCTGCAGCGCTCTCTTCTCATTATTGGGAGTCGGGGTAGTGGAGTTTTGCTTTCTCGCGAGCAATTGCGGCGCCGTGCACACCAGGCCGAAGAAGAGCATGGAAGCGGCGAATTTGCTCCGGCGCATGAAGAACCTCAGCGGGGGAAAGAAGTAGCTCTGCCTATTATCAACCCAAACTGGAGCAAAAAGTTGTTGCGCTTGTTCAGCAAACGGCGCTGGCGTACCGCGCAGGAAGCGACTTTGCCGGACTCTCGTAAGCACCCAGGAACTGGGTGCTTAGCAAGCTCGTGGGAACGGAAAGAGCAGCCGCAGCTAATAGCTCCAGGCTAAGTGAGATACGTTTTCCCGTTCGAAATCTTATGCTGCAGGGTCGCAGCCAGATGATCGACATCTGTCGGCGCAATGTTCACCGGCATATGATCTGCCAGGAGCGGAACTCGATTGCTGCCCACGGCATCGCGGCGTACTTGGATCAGCAAACCTTGTACAACATCAGGATCGTATTTTTGCGGTGTCATTCGCACTAGGTCACTCAATGCATTCCCCAGGGAAAGCGATTCGCGATAGGGACGTTTGCTGGTCATGGCGTCAAAAGTGTCGGCCAGTGCCATGATGCGCACCGGCATCGGCAACTCGTCGCCGCGAAGTGCATCCGGATAACCGGAACCATCGCAGCGCTCATGATGCCATCGCACTGCCTCGTGAATCTTCGGCCAGGGAAATTTCACGCTGCTCACGATCTGGTGCCCGACCACCGTATGGTCCGCCATTTCGCGAAACTCTTCGGGATCGAGTGCACTTGTCTTGCCGAACAAACGACGGTCAACGGCGACCTTGCCGATATCGTGCAAATACCCGGCGCTGCGCAGCGCAGCGACTTCGCCGGCATCGACGCCCATCGCTTCGCCGATCGCGGCAGCATAGCGCCCTACGCGCAGTGAATGCCCGTGAATGTTGACATGCTTCACATCAATCGCCGTGGCGAACGCCTCAAGCGCCGTGTCGTAGAATCCGTGCAGCGACGCCATCAGCCGCAAATTCTCAGTTACACGTTGGGCCAGCGTCTGCGTCAATGCGTGATTCTGCACGGCCAGTCCGATATAACTGCAAAGCAACTCCATGGCATCGAGTTCCGCTTGCTCATACGGCGCATCGCCGGGCCTTCGCCCCAGAGCCACGACTCCAGCCAGTTTTCCGCCCGCTTTCAGCGGAGCCAGGCACTTGAACAACTCGGGAGCCACATTGCCGTTGGAGCTGAGGAAAATCGAATGCGTCGAAGCATTCAACACGATCGGCCCAAGTGCCGCGGCAATCGCATGAGCATGTTTTGGCAGGAGAGGAATAAACGCAGGCTCAGGCAGCATGGCGAAACCGCTGGCTGCTACTGAGGTCAGCATCGTAGGTTTTTCGTGATAAACGAAAAGTGCGCCCTCGCCCGCGCCGGCGGCATCCATTACCGCGGAAAGCATGCGGCGCGCAGTCTCAGAAAATTCGCGTTCCGCAGTCAACTCCGGCCCTAGTTCGGAAAGGGCTTCGACTGTGCGCAACAGCCTGCGGAAATTGTGGGTTTCTACGGTCACGATGAGCGGCGCGTCAACACTGACCAAAAATGAGCGTAACACGCGGAAATGGATATCGAGAGCAGGGCTGTTGGTTAGTTTGGTGCAGTATTGGTGCGGTGAAACTGATCGTCCCGCTTGAGGTGGACCATAACGATCATTTGCTAGAAATGTTCGCGCAGTTCGGCGAAGCGGCCCACGATGATCAGGTGTTGAGACGCGGGAGCGGCATTCAGTTCTTCATGTTCCAAAATCCAGGTATCCCCGTGAGGCACGAACACAGCATTCAGTCCCACTGCTAAAGCAGGATTGATGTCGGACTTGGGGCTGTTGCCGATCATCCAGGTTTTCTCGCGATCGAGTTCATATTTTTCAACCAGCGCCTCATACGTCGCGAAGTTTTTCTCGTCGACAATTTCAGCTGCCGCAAAATACTTTCTCAACCCCGATCGCTCGATTTTTCCCGACTGCTCAGCCATCGCACCCTTGGTGACCAGCACGAGCCGGTGCCGCTTGCAAAGATATTGCAAGGTTTCCGGAACTTTCGGCAGAAGTTCGATGGGATGATCAGCAATTGCATGAGCGAAACTATGAATCTGAGCATGCAACTCAGGCGTGACCGGGTTCGGGCTAAGACGCTCGAACGTATCCACCAGGGCATGCTGGAAGCTGTGCAGTCCATAGCCATGTTTCACGATGCATTCGCCCTCAACCTCATTGAGAACTTCGCGAACCTGTTCGGAAGAAAACTCGTGATGATTCAGAAAGGAGATGAACTTCGCGATGGCACGCTCGAAGTAGACGTTGTTTTCCCAGAGTGTGTCATCGGCGTCGACAAGAAGAGTCTGAGAAAGCAGGCCCTTTGGGTTTGCTGGCTCGAAGCTCATAGCTCAAAGCTCGCAGCTCAAACCCACTCCACTTGCGCTTGAGGCCCAATGATTCCCGCCTTGTGACCCATGTCAAGCAAACGTGTCACAGCTTCGCGCCCGTCTGGGCCGTACTCCAGCGTGCGCTCATTTACATACATGCCGACGAAGCGGTCGGCGGTCGAGCTATCGAGGTCACGGGCAAATTGCATCGCGTATGACAACGCTTCTTCGCGATGATCGAGTGCATATTGAATGCTGTCGCGCAATGCTTGAGTGACCGCAGACATAAGCTGACTGCCAAGCGCGCGGCGAATTGCGTTCCCGCCCAGGGGTAGCGGCAATCCAGTCATCTTCTGCCACCAGCGGCCCAGATCGACAATGCGATGCAGTCCGGCCTTGTCATAAGTGAGCTGACCCTCGTGAATAATTAACCCGGCTTCGTACTTGCCCTCAAGCACCTGAGGAATGATCTGATCGAACGGGACAACTTCGGTTTGCACGCCGGGAGCGAACAGCTGCAGTGCGAGATATGCCGTCGTGAGCGTGCCCGGAACCGCGATGCGTTTGTCTTTGATCTCATTTTGCGTAAACGGCCGCGGAGAAACCACCATCGGCCCGTAACCTTCGCCCACACTACCGCCGCACGACATCAGCGCGTACAGATTCTGAATATAAGGATAGGCGTGAAACGAAATCGCCGTGACATCGTAAACGCCTTCGCGAGCCTTTTGGTTCAGAGTCTCGATGTCGCAAAGTGTGTGCGTGAACCGCAGTCCCGCGACTCGGACCTTGTTGGTGGCAAGTCCATAAAACATAAATGCATCGTCCGAGTCCGGACTATGCGCAATGCTAATCTCCCGGGTTTGGGATGAGATGCTGCCGGAATGTTTTACTTCATGCTCCGAAACTACGGTCATTTCCACTCCAAATCTTCGCTACGTTCAGTTTATTCGTGTCGGTAATGCTGCCAGCGTGCCGCGACCCCTGCGGCCATCATCACCTTGATCACTTCTGCAAACACAAACCAGTAAAGGCCCCAGCGGATCGCTTGTGCCATCGAATGCGTCAGAATCGCCAGCCAAGTCAGCCCTGAGGTAAAGAGCAAAACTTCGCCGAGAAATCCCGCAGCCGCGGCGCGAGCAAAGCTCTTGTGTCCACGTTCCATCACATATCCGGCGAGCCACGCAACCAAAGGATAGGCCAACAGAAATCCACCCGTGGCGCCCAACAACTGCGCAACCCCTCCCGCGCCCGTGGGATTGAACGCCGGCATTCCCACCGAACCTTCCGCCAGATAGAGAACGAGCGCGGCAAATCCGCGCCTGCTACCGAGCAGCAAGCCGACCAGCAACACTCCGAAATTTTGCACCGTCAGCGGCACAGGGGTGAATGGCAATGGAATCGTGATCCGCGCGCACAATGCAACGAATATGCTTCCTCCTATAACCAGCGCGGCCTGCCGCGCAGCTTCATATGCGAACGTGTTCTCCCGAAAACTGCCCGTGGTTTCAACTGGTAATTTTTCCATGGATTCTCCGAAACCTCAGCGCGCGACATCAACCCTGAATGCTGTCCGCCTGCCGCTCAGGTTCGATTTCACTCGAAGCTTCGTCTCGTGCAGCATGTGCGGCCCGCAGATGGCGGCGTAAGCGGACGTAAAGAGCGATTGCTACGCACACCACGACCAGCGTACTAACACCCAGGATCACGAACCACCAGATCATGCGCACGACGGATCAGGATAACAGATGAGGCAACGGGTGATTCTCTCAAATCGTGGCGGGCACGGATTCGAGATTCTAATTCGCTTGTGAGGGAGCCATCTTTTCCCGCATCATCTCCACGCGCTTCAGCATGAATTTTAATCGTTCGCGGCCAAACTTGGAGCTATTGATCACCTGCTCAATGGTGCTGAACATTTGCGGGTCGCCCGCCTTTTGTCGCAGCTCTTTCAGGAATGGATGAACCTTCGCGAAAACGATAAACATTTCTCCGCTCACCGCCGGCTGCAGGAATAATTCCGCATTCAACGCTCCTTGCAGCACGAATGATGCGGCCATGCTCCAATACCCGCTCACCTGCCGCAGCCAATTATTCTCCTGCGATCCCGGCGCGAAAGCGATCTTCATAAAGTCATCAGCATTTCGCGGCCAGAAAGAAACAAACCACCAGTTGCGCGCCTTGCGCATCTCCGCTTCGCGGCGCAGATCGTAGAGTTGAAGAATGAGTTGAGCGTCAGTCGCAGTTGCTTTCTTCGCCATCAGAGCACCTCAGTAAGGATTGAGTAATTGGGTAATCGGGTAATTGACTAATTGAGTAACTGAGAATTTGGAAATTGAGTAATTCCTTAATTCGCCATCGACGGACGATCAAGGTCCCGTCGGCTTTGGTTCTCAATTTCCCAATCACCAAATTTTCCCAATTACTCAATGAAGCTAGGCGCCGGTCGCTGCCGCTTCTGCCGGCGGCGCCGCTCGCTCGTAGTCGCATTCTTTGTTCGGGCAGGCGATCACCGGTCCCGCCTTGAGATTCTTCTCGACTAAATATTCGCTGCCGCACTTGGGACACTTCTCCGCGATCGGCTTGTGCGCCGAAGTGAATTTGCACTTCGGATAATTTCCGCAGCCATAGAACGTATTGCCCTTGCGGGCGCGTTTTTCGACCAGTTCGCCCTCTTTGCACTCCGGACATTTCACCCCAATAAAGTTCTGCTTCACGAACTTGCACTCGGGATATCCGCTGCACGCCGTGAACTCGCCAAAACGTCCGTGGCGAATCATCAGATTGCGCCCGCATTTCGGGCATGGTTCATCGAGCGGGATATCGGGCACTTTCTTGCCTTGATCCAGCCGCCGCGTCGTTTTGCAATCGGGATACCCCGTACACGCCATGAACTGCCCGAAGCGCCCGCGCTTCAGCACCATTACCCGGCCGCAGTTCTCGCAATATTCCTCCTGCGCTCCGGTCTCCTGCATGTCGGCTGAATCGAGATCGGGCAGATTAATCGGATTTTCTTTCGTGAACGTGCAAGTGTTTGGATCTTCTTTATCGTATGTGCTGCAGGCGTAGAACGAACCGTGTTTGCCCCACTTGATCACCAGCGGCGCCCCACAGCGCTCGCACTTCTCGTCTGTGGGCTTTTCCATCCGCTTGATATTCTCCATATGCTTTTCGGCATATTTGAGATCCTTCTGGAATTTCTTGTAGAAATCGGCGAGCGCGTCCGTCCACTTCTCCTTGCCCTCTTCGATTTCGTCGAGTTCTTCTTCCAGCCTCGCGGTATATTGCACGTCGAAAATGTCGCGGAAGTTTTCGACCAGCAGATCAGTCACGACTAACCCAATCTCCGTCGGCGTAAACTTGCCGCCAATTTTCTGCACATATTGCCGTTCCTGAATCGTGCCCAGAATGGCAGCATAAGTGGAAGGCCGCCCAATGCCGCGTTCTTCAAGTTCCTTCACCAGCGACGCTTCGTTATAACGCGGCGGCGGTTCGGTGAAATGCTGCTCCGGTTTCAGTTCTTTCAGCGTCAGCTTCTGTCCAGCTTCCAGTGCCGGCAGCTTATGCTTCAGTTCCTCGTCTTCTTCGTCTTTGCCTTCCTTCGATTCCTCGTAGACTCGCAGGAAGCCATCGAACTTCAGCACGGAGCCGGTCACGCGGAACCAGAAAACTTCGTTATTGCCATTTTTCGCTTTCGCGTCGATATCGACCGTAGTCTGATCGAATACCGCAGGCATGATCTGCGAAGCCACAAAGCGTTGCCAGATCAGCTTGTAAACCTTGTACTCATCCTCTTTTAAGTATTGTTTGATCTGGTCAGGATGGCGCATCGCCGAAGTCGGCCGAATCGCCTCGTGCGCAGCTTGCGCTTCCTTTTTCTCTTTGTAGGTATTCGGCGTTTCCGGCAGGTATGTCGGCCCGTATTCTTTCCCAACATACTCGCGCACTTCCTGAATCGCTTCGGGCGCAACCCGAGTGGAATCGGTGCGCATATAAGTAATGAGTCCGGTCAGTCCTTCTTCTCCCAGTTCCACGCCTTCATACAGCCGCTGCGCGATCATCATCGTGCGCTTCACGCTGAAGCGCAGCTTGCGCGAAGAATCCTGCTGCAATTTGCTGGTGGTGAATGGAGGTGCCGCATTCCGGCGGCGCTCTTTCTTATCTACCGAACGAACGATCCAATCAGCCGTCTCCAGCGCTACGCGGATTTTCTCCGCGTCCTCGTCGTTGTTGACTTCGATCTTCTCTTCGCCCTTGCCAACGAAACGCGCATCGAAAGCCGGCGGCTTGCTTGCAGCCAAGTGCGCGTCGATCGTCCAATATTCTTTTTTCTCGAACGCTTTGATTTCGCGTTCCCGTTCGACAATCAACCGCAAAGCGACTGTCTGTACGCGTCCGGCAGAAAGTCCGCGCCGAACTTTGTCCCACAAAAGCGGCGAAACCTGATATCCCACCAGCCGATCGAGCACGCGCCGCGCCTGTTGCGCGTCCACCAGATTCTGATCGATCGCCCGCGGATGCTCAAATGCCGCTTGCACTGCCCGCTTTGTGATCTCGTTAAATGTGACGCGCTGAATCCGCGGTGGAGCTTCCCCGTCTTCTTTCTTCTTCTTCTTTTTCTTTTTCGCGTGTCCGTTCCCGTCGAGTTCATCGGCCAGGTGCGCGGCAATGGCCTCGCCTTCGCGGTCGGGGTCGGGAGCCAGATAGATCGCGTCCATTCCGCCCGCCAGCTTTTTCAGCTTGGCAAGAACTTTTTCCTTGCCGGGAATGACCACGTATTCGGTGGCGAACTCTTCGTCCGTATCAACCCCGAGAGTGCTCTTGGGCAGATCTTTTACGTGACCAAGCGAGGCCTCGACGGAAAATCCCTTGCCCAGATATTTCTGGATGGTCTTCGCCTTCGCCGGCGATTCGACAATGACTAAACTTTTTTGCAACTCAACCTCTGTTCTTGAAGAATTCCTTCCGAAGCTAGCACGAATGGGCAGAAAGCAACAAGTTACGGGAAAGCGAGCTATTGGCTTTTAGCTATTAGCTCTCGGCTCAAACCTTTGCCGATGCTCCTCTTAACTTTCCCGAGAGCGCGGACAACATCTTCATGATCCGGTCTGCGCGCGGATTGAGATCGGCATACTGTTCCGCTGAGAGAAAGCCCAAGTCGTGTGCGAGCAGCAAATGATATGAAAGTTCGGATCCCGATCCCATAGCTATCAAAACGAATCGTCCCATCTCTCCGTCCGATCTTCGTCCACATCCCTCTGCCAAATTTGCTGCGATTGAAGCTGAGGCACGTCGAACTTGGCTTGTCAGTCCGAAGCGTTCTTCTTTAGGAAATGACTGCGTGGCTTTGTAGACGTCCAGTGTCAGCTGGTGCGCCTGATCCCAGACTCGCAAATCCCTGTAATTCCTCACTCACGCCTCCGTGAAGATAACCTCCCGAATTGTTTTAAGCCAACAGCTAAGAGCCAACAGCCAAAAGCTAGAAGCTCTTCACAAAATTCTTCCCCGCCATTTGCCTTACTTTGCCATTCAACTCCAGCTCGAATAAGGCTGCGAAGATTTCCGAGGAGGACATTTCTGTTTCCAGCCGCTCGACTAACTCATCAATGTGCGTGGGTTCGTCGGCTTTCAGAAGCGTGAGGATTCGCTTCTCGTGTGGAGGAAGCCCGTCGTCTGGAAATAGAGATGATGTTGTGTGCCCTTCGGATTCAGGCGAGGGGGCGGGGGTCAGCGCAAGCTTCACTTCGGGAGGTAGATCTTCCCACACATCTTCCCATGTCGCCACCAGCTTCGCGCCCTGCTTGATCAACGTGTTCGGCCCCCAGGAGTTCTTATTCGTAACGTTGCCCGGTACCGCAAAAACATCTCGATTCTGCTCGAGCGCGCAACGCGCAGTGATGCGCGTTCCGGAATATTCCGCAGCTTCAACCACCAGCACTCCCACAGACATGCCGCTCAAGATTCGATTGCGAATGGGGAAATTCTGCGGCGCCGCAAACGTGCCCAGGGGAAATTCGGAAATAAATGCTCCGCCAAGCGCCAGAATCTGCTCCGACAACCGGGAATTTTCCTTGGGATAAATAACGTCCACGCCTGTACCAAACACAGCGATCGTCTTTCCTTTTGCCGAAATCGCCCCGCGATGGCTCGCCGTGTCGATGCCCCGGGCCATGCCGCTGATGATCACCAAGCCTTGCGCCGCAAGGTCGCAGCCCAGCCGCTCTGCCATGCCTGAGCCGTAGGGCGTAGGATGCCGAGTGCCTACCATTGCGATCCCCGGCTGGAACAGCACATCAACTTTTCCGCGAACATACAGCACTACCGGCGGGTCATAAATTTCTTTCAATCGCGGCGGATAGCAGGCATCTTCTGAGCAGATCACAATCACTCCCAGAGCCGCGGCCCTGGCAAGTTCTTCACGCGCCAGTTCCGCAGATTTTCCGGTCGCAATGGATTGCGCGGATATCGCCTGAATGCCCGTTCCTTCCAGTTCTGTCAGCGATGCCTGAAACACTGCTTCTGGATTCCCAAAACGCTCAACTAGTTTGCGCGCCTTGGTCGGCCCCAGGCCGGGAGTCAGTGAAATGGCAAGCCACTCTAAAATGTGCGATGCAGGTGCAGCTACGGCGTTTGGCACTCCATACTCCTCATTGCCGACTGGCGGACTCTAGTCATTCGTCGAAAGCGGTGTCAAGGAAAGCCATCACACAAACCGCATAAAAGCTCTCTGCTAGAATCAAAACAGGAATGGCACGGCTACGCATTTCCGCAATTTCCTACCTCAATACCGCGCCTCTCATGTGGGATTTCGAGCACGGCGAGGCCGGACGCGAGTTCGACATCTCTTATACTTTGCCTTCGGCGTGCGCACGAGCGTTGCAGGCCGGCACAGCCGATATCGGAATTATCCCCGCAGCCGCCTACGCGCAAATTCCTGGCCTTGTGATTTTGCCGGACGTGGCCATCGCCTCGAAACGTGCGGTGCGCTCGATCTTGCTGGTGAGCCGAGTGCCCGTCGAAAAAATTCGCTCGATCGCGCTCGATACCTCCTCGATGACCTCGGTAGCGCTGACCAAGGTGTTATTCGAGAAATGGCTTGGGGGAAGAAAAGCATTCGCTCCGATGGAGCCAAATATTGAAAAAATGCTCGCCGCTCACGATGCTGGATTGCTGATCGGAGACCCTGCTCTGCAAATTGACCGTTCTCGGTATTACACTCTCGATCTGGCCGAAGAGTGGATCCGTCACACCGGCAAGCCTTTCGTCTTTGCGTTCTGGGCAGTTCGCCAGAGTGCGCTGCGCGAAGCCGATCCTACTCCCGATCTGGCGGCAATCTTTCAGCAATCCCGCGATCACGGCCTGGAACCCTCCAGCCTTGACCGGATCGGCCGCGAATGGGCGCCGCGGCTGGGGCTAACGGAGGAAGATGTGCGCTCCTATTTGACGGAAAATATCTACTACCATCTCGACCCGGCGTGTCTGGAGGGATTGCGCCTCTTTTACCGGTATGCGGCCGAAATCGGCGCACTACCCTCCGCCCCGGAGATCCGGTTCTCGGATGCCTTGGCCGGCGTAAGATCCTGAAGAAAATTTCTGCCCCTAATCCTTGAAATCCCATCCAATGAGGAATGTTTCTTTCGATCGCTCTTTTTCGGTCGGTTTCTGTCTGGCATAAACTGCGCAGCCTTGGAGGCCCCGGGCTTCTTCTGCTGGGAGTAGCCGACAATTCCGTGGTTCCCCTCACCGGCAGCATGGATGTTCTCGTAATCTGGCTGGCTGCGCGCCACGACCAACCCTGGCCGTACTATGCCGCAATGGCCACTTTGGGAGCACTGATCGGCGGCTACATTACTTATGCGCTTTCGCGCCAAGGCGGCAAAGAAGCGATGGAGCACAAGCTGTCGAAAAAACGATCGCAACAGGTTGCCAGTAAGTTTGAGCGGTGGGGATTTTGGGCTGTGGCCGTTCCTGCCTTGCTTCCGCCGCCATTTCCCTTTGTTCCGTTCCTGGTGGCTGCCGGTGCCGCACAATATCCACGAAAACGCTTCCTCGGATCGTTAGCCCTCGGACGAGGCGTTCGTTACCTCATTGAAGCCTTCCTTGGGTTCCAATACGGCGGGAGCATTGTCCATTTCTTCCGCCAATACTACAAACCGGCACTCGGTATCCTGATCGGGTTGGCAGTGCTGGGAGGGGTGTTATCGCTGTTCGAATATTTCCGTTACAAAAACAGAAGAAAAGGGTCTCAGCGAGAAACATCGCAAGCCCCCGCCTAGGGTTCTGTTAACGAAACCCTCGCGCAGACCTCGGCAGGGAAAACTCAACGTAATTCCAGCCGCGCAGCGGTCGTCCTCGACGGATGGGTAATCCACGTTTAAAATCGAATGAGCAATGTCGCTAACCAAGCAACAAGCTCTCGAGATGTTCGAATCCGACGACCTGATTGGAATCGGCATGGAGGCCGACGCCGTCCGTCGCTCGAAGCATCCCGAAGGAGTGGTCACCTACATCATCGACCGCAACATTAATTACACCAATTTCTGCACCGAGTACTGCACGTTCTGCGCGTTCTATCGCCCGCTGAAAGGGCCAGCTGCCAAGAATGGTGAGGGCTACATTCTCGATTTCGATACCATCTACGAAAAAATTCGTGAGACCGTCGAACTCGGCGGCACCGGGGTTCTGATGCAGGGCGGACTGCATCCCGATCTCAAGATCGGATGGCACGAGCAGATGCTGCGCGGCATCAAGCAGCGTTTCCCGCAAGTTCACCTGCACTGCTATTCGGCTTCTGAGATCATCGCCATCGCCGAATACAGCGGCCTTAGCATTCGCGACACAATTCTGCGCCTGCGCGATGCCGGGCTCGATTCCATCCCCGGCGGCGGCGCGGAAATTCTCGACGACGAAGTCCGCTACAAAATCGCCCGCCTGAAATGCCTAACCGGCGATTGGATCAAC
Organism: uncultured Acidobacteriaceae bacterium; assembly: GCA_963766625.1. GTDB lineage: Bacteria > Acidobacteriota > Terriglobia > Terriglobales > Acidobacteriaceae > Sulfotelmatobacter. The sequence goes on from CAVYBF010000005.1 coordinate 369,343, forward strand.
GTCCACCGCACCGCTCACCAGCTCGGCATGAGAACCACGGCCACCATGATGTTCGGGGTCGGCGAAAGCTACGAGCATCGCATCAACCATTTCCAGGAGATATACAACCTGCAGGAAGAAACCGGAGGCTTCACCGCTTTCATCCCCTGGAGCTTCCAGCCGCACAACACCGCCCTCGGCGGCCGCCACTGGGACGAAGCCACCGCCGTCGAATACCTCAAAGTCCTCGCCATCTCGCGCCTCTATCTCTCGAACTTCCTCAACGTGCAATCCAGCTGGGTCACGCAAGGTCTAAAAGTCTGCCAGATGGGCCTCCGCTTCGGCGGCAATGACGTCGGCTCGGTGATGCTCGAAGAAAATGTAGTGAAAGCTGCCGGCGTGAACAACTGCACGACGGAAGAAGAACTGCGACGGATTATTCGCGATGCGGGTTTCCGGCCAGCGCAGAGGGATACGCTGTACCGGCAGTATTTTCTGAATTGAGGCGGGGCGCGACTTACCCCCAAACGTTACAAACTCCCTTCTAGAGTCGAGAGATGAAACAAGGGCTGAAGCTACCGCGCCTGCAGCCGCTAAAGCGATTCGATTACAAGCTGGTGCAGGAGCGGTTCGATGGTCTGCTCATCAATGTTGATCGTGACCTTCAGCGTCGCACCGATCAGGCGGAACGCTTACGCAATCGCACGTCTGCGCGTTGCCTGACTCTCCTCGACGTCATGGTGAGGTTCGCAATCAATGCGTATCACGCCGTGTTGTACGTGCTGGCCGAGACGCCGGAGGATCCCGCCCGTCGGATGGGATACTCTCTGGTCATTGCTCCCGTGAATCGTCAGCTCCTAGATCTCCTTTTCAGCCTCGTGTATATGCTCGACGACTTCCCCGCTCGGTCGTTGCGTTACCAGCGCGCCGGTTGGCGAGAGGCCGTCGAGGAATATCACAAGTTCAAAAGCGAATACTCCAACGCGCGGGAGTGGAGACCGTACTTCACGAACGCCAAGCGCGGGGTCGATTTTTACGGACAGCTTTTTGGCGTTACCGCCAAGGAGAAGCGTAAGCCCTCCCTTATCCCCTACTGGAAACACCCGTTCGAACTGAAGGATGAGAAGACACCGAGCAGGCCCTTTCTCCGGTGGCTCGATAAATGGCTATACGGCGATACCTCGGCCCAGGCCCATCTCAGCTTCGGCGGACTTTTGCCTATTGCGCCATTTCTCGTCGCAGAGCTTGTGGGCGGCCAGAGTCAGGAAGTAGTCGAGAACTACATGATTCATCAATACAGATTCCACCAGTTTTCAAGAACGGGTCTGGTCGTCCTCGCCATAGCGACGGAGATTAACCAATATTGCCATCTAGGAAACGATGGACAGGTCGCGTACTTGTGGAAGATGTTCGTCGAGCATGTGCCCGAGGGAAAGGACATGTTCAAGGCACGATACGAGCGTATGACGACGGGGACGGTGTGAAGGCTAACTACTCAGCTTCGGATTCGCTGGCGTCCTCGTCCGGCGCGTCGATCTTTAGCTTCGCGAGTCGATCTTCGGCTTCTTTCGCCAGGAAAGGCGCGGAGTAAACATACTCGAGTACGGCACGTGTTAGGTCATCGAGGACGGGGACCTCGGCTGGGGTGAGCTCCCCTAAGCTTGCGTGCGCACCTATGTTCCGGAGCCTTCGGACTCCCGCGGCGACGTCCACGAGCTTCGAAGGAATCTCATTTTTTTCCGCGAGGCTCTTTAGGCGTTGATCCAGGGTTTTTCCAGTCGAGCTTCGATCCTCGCATACGAACTCAAGCACTCGCCCGAGAAGTACCCCATACGCGTTCGCATCAATGTTGCGCAATCTCTGTGCCGCCTCGTAGGCTTTATCGATCTTCGTGGGTAGGCCGCGGAGAGCCTTGCTGCTCGTCGGATAGAGAGTACGGTATTCGATTTCGCTTCCATCCATATATCCGCTGTGCCATCCGAAGCTCCGGAGCGTTACGCTGCTACAGGCAGGACATTGGCTAAGCTCGTAGACTGTTCCGGCTTCCCAACTCTCACCCGAGGCGTCGTCCGTATAGTCACGCACGTCTGAGGCCTTCGCGATAACTTCCATCGGCGCCGAGTTTTGGCAATGGCCACACTTGATAACAGCTGTGAATTCTTTCTTCTTGCCGCTCATCGCCGCGCCCTCGTTAGTCCGGATTGCTCACTTCCGAGCATATATCACGAAGGACTCGAGGCATCAATTTTATAGCCCGTAAAGGTGCAAACAGGGCCGGAAATCCCGAGGCCGTTCGCGAGAGAGCCGCACCCCGCCTATGCAGGCTCACAGCAGGTTCCTCACCGGGCCTTCGGCTCGATTCGGAGTGACATTATTTTTGGGTGTGGTTGGTTTCGCAAATTAGATCTGCCGCTTTTGGCGAACAAAATGGGCCCAGGTGGGGCACGTTTTCATGCGCCAGGGCGGTGCAGGTTTTGCTTGCGGCAGCGCCTGCGAGTGCGGCTTTCATGAGGTCCCAGGCTTCGCGGTATTGAATGAGGCGACATTTTGGGTGCTCGGGGCGGACGCAAACCGAATCACGGCCTTCGATCATAGCGGCTGGGAAGATATACCAGCAGTCGGTTGGGAACACATAGGCGGCGAGGAAGTCGATCTCGTCGGACGAGTAGGCTCCATTGGCCCCGCGTGTGGTTTTAACACGATAAGAACGCAAGGAAGGCTTGGGCGTTATCACGGATTTGACCTGCACGCGCCAAAACATTTTTTCAAAACGAATGATCACATCATAGCGATCGCTGTCGCCCCAGGGTTTTGCGACGGCAAAGCCCATGCTTGCAGCTTTGCGCATGAAGGCGAGCTCGGCAAGCTCGCCGAGCTGTTTTTTGCTGAGTTTGGCGGTGTGCTGAAGTTCGCTTGCAATGGTCTCTTTGGATAATCCCACAGTTTGGCTCCTCACATGAGCTTCCGGTTATCGGTGTTTAGCCGACCGTTTTTTTATGTTTTTGTTGGGAAGCGACCACGGAGCGCAGAACAGCCGCTCAGATTTGGCCGCAAAATGCGAAAGGGCGCAGCATGGCTGCGCCCTTTGTAATATCTAATTGTTATATTACTATTTTAGCATATTCCATGAGGATATTGGGACATTTTTGGAACTTTATTTTGGGCTTGGATTCAAACAGTTGCGTGAAATTGCCAGGCTGAAGGGTATTGACAAGCTTTTCCACAAGGATAGAGTGTTCAGCGTTTTCCACAGAGGCAGGATGTTCGGAAGCCGGGTGAGGCGAGTCTCAGCATCGCACGCACACGATAAAATAGAAGCTGCGATGTCCTACCCGATCAAAACCTGCGTGGTTTGCGGCGAGGAGTTCGAACTGAGGCCGGGCAAACCGGGATTCGCCAACCGTTGTCCAGCTTGCAGCGAAGAGGAATCGGCCGATCTTAAATCGGCGGATCCTAAATTGAAGCGAACGGCCGATGCCGACCACCGCAAGACCGACAGGGAAGCGAACGAGGCTCGCCGGGAAGCGATGCGCAACCTGCTTTATCGAAAAGATAGTTGAGTATGTCCTCAGCCCAGATTTCATCGCACCTGTGATCTATTGGTGCTTTGATTGACAAGAGGTTAGCGCATATTTCCAGCGGACATTTTCAGCGGACATCTTCAGCGCAGGCGGGCATTCGGGGCATGGGCGAGGCATTTCGCCGCGAAATTCTTACACGTCTTTCCGCCCACCGGAACTCCATTCGACCGCAATACCCATGAAAGCGCTGCTGCTGATTGCACTCAGCCGAAGCTAGCCATCTGAAAATGCAGAATTTCGCGTTTTCACAGAGAACCTGCCATAACTGGCATGGCAATTGCTTTCTCTTAAGGCAATTGCTTCCTTTGACGGTAACTGGGAATTTGGAGGTTTTTCCATGTCAGCTATAGCCGAGGCAGAATTCCTTCGTCTACTCAAAAAGGACATCAGCTATTTTGAGCGGATCGTCGAAGTTTTCGAGGAGCTTGTTCCGCATCTGAGCGCTCCGCTTCAAGACCAGTGGCGGCTGCAAGCTCAATCCCGCCACAACTTCGCTGTCGAATTAATGATTCTTCTGGAGAAGGCGGAACGATTTTCGGAATCACCAGCTTCCGCGCGCGAGTAAGCATCGGAACTTCTCGCTCAACTCCAGATTAATGTTCTCTTATTTTCTTCACGGGGTTCACTCTATCAGTGAAAAGCCAGCTTCCGGTCCAATGAATCCGGTAGAATAAAGGTTTTCACTGGACCCCTTGCTCCATTCTGATCTCATCACGATTTTGGTTTCGGCGCTCTGGGTCGCCCCGCGCGGCATCGGACCATATCTCCGCCAGCATCTCTTGGATAAAACTTTTCAGGGGCTATACCATACCGACGCATTCGACCGCGCGCTGCTGATCCCATATTTCATTGTTCTGGTTCTGCTGGCCGGATATGGAATTCATCGCTACATCCTGGTTTATCTCTATTACAAGCATAAGGACAAGCGCACAACCGCGCCCTCTGCAATCTTCGCAGAGTTGCCCCGCATTACTGTGCAACTGCCCATCTTCAATGAACAATTTGTAGTGGAGCGCTTACTCGATGCAGTCTGCAAACTGAAATACCCGCGCGAGAAGCTTGACATACAAGTTCTCGACGATTCCACCGACGAGACTGTCGAAGTAGCGCGGAACCTGGTTGAGCGCTATGCCGCGCTGGGAAATCCGATTACATACCATCACCGCACCAACCGTGCAGGCTTCAAAGCCGGGGCGCTGGCCGAAGGCTTGAAAACCGCGAAGGGTGAATTCGTCACCATCTTTGACGCCGATTTCACGCCGCCCGAAGATTTTCTGCTGCGCACCATCCACCACTTCACCGATCCGGCGATCGGAATGGTGCAGACCCGCTGGACGCATATCAATCGCAACTACTCATTTCTTACGCAAGTGGAGGCGATGTTGCTCGATGGCCATTTTGTTCTCGAGCACTCGGGTCGTGCCCGTAGCGGAGTCTTCTTCAACTTTAACGGTACGGCCGGAGTCTGGCGCCGCGCGGCGATCGACGAAGCCGGTGGCTGGCAGCATGACACGCTCACCGAAGACACGGATCTTTCCTATCGGGCTCAACTCGAAGGATGGAAGTTCATCTATCTGCAGGATGTGGAATGTCCCGCAGAGTTGCCCGTGGAAATGACCGCCTTCAAAACCCAGCAGGCCCGTTGGGCGAAAGGACTCATTCAAACGGGAAAGAAGATTCTTCCCCGCGTGCTGCGCAGCGACGCTTCATTTCACACTAAGATCGAGGCTTGGTATCACCTGACGGCCAATCTCAGCTATCCCCTGATGATTGTGCTTTCGGTTCTGATGTTGCCGGCAATGATCATCCGCTTTTATCAGGGATGGTTCCAGATGCTGTTCATCGACCTTCCGCTGTTTCTGGCCTCCACATTTTCAATCTCCAGCTTTTACCTGGTTTCGCAGCGCGAGCTATTTCCCAAGACCTGGCCGCGGGCGTTCTTGTACCTGCCGCTACTGATGGCTCTCGGCATCGGATTGACCATTACTAATACCAAAGCCGTGATCGAAGCGCTCATCGGCAAAGAGAGCGCATTCGCGCGCACGCCCAAGTACAACGTCGGATCGAAGAAAGACAAAGTCGCGGCTAAAAAATATCGCAGACGGCTAGGCTGGGTGCCCTGGATCGAGTTGCTCATCGGCACTTATTTCGCGCTTACAGTCATTTACGCTTTTCAGAACGAGAACTACGTCACCATCCCATTTCTTCTTCTCTTTGTGTTTGGTTATTGGGTTACGGGGTTGATGTCTCTGCTGCAGGGACGTTTCGCTGGGGTTGCACTCAGCAGCGAACCTCACACCAAGCCATTTCCGGTGGGAGTGTAAGCTTAGTTCCGTTGCTGTCTTTCTTTCGCTTTGCCGGTCAATTACAATCCAGTCGCCAAAGGCGCTTATTCATGCAAACAAACAAACTGCTGTCGGCAGCATGCCATATTGCTGTTCTTGGTCTTCTCCTTTTCGCGATGTCGACGTTCGCCATCGAGCGGCAGCCTAACTCCGACTATCATGCCCGCCGCGAGGCCCTCGCGAAGAAAGTAGACGGTGTCGTGGTTCTATTCGCAGCCACCGAAAACGAGGGTCCGAATGATCTTTACGGTTTTCGCCAGGACGACAACTTCTACTATCTTTCGGGGCTGAGTGAGCCGGGCGCGGCCTTGCTGATTGCAGCGGCGGCGGAGGCAAAAGACAATGCGCCCGCGCGCGCCTACACCGAAATTCTTTTTCTGCCTCCTCGCAATCTCATGCAAGAGAAATGGACTGGACCGAAATTAGGCGCCGAGAATCCCGAAGCGCCGAAGATTACCGGCTTCGACCGCGTGGAAGATATGGGGCAATTGCCCAGCGAAGTTGCGCGATTCATGGCCGGCGCACGTCCTACAATTTACAGCGATGTCGCTTCAGACGACGAACCATCGCCTTCCACCCGTCCAGCCGCGTTTCTTAAGCGGCTCAATAGGTACCTTGTTTTTCAGGATGTCAAGCCGATGCTCTCATCTTTGCGCACCACTAAAGATGCGGGAGAAATGGCACTGATCCGGAAAGCAGTCGATGCTTCAGTCGCAGCCCACTTCGCCGCATTCAAGGCGGTCAAACCGAACGTCAACGAGCGCGAGATTTCTGCGCTCATGCAATACGAGTGGGGCAAGCGCGGATGCGAGCGCGTGGCCTACGCTCCCATTGTTGGTTCGGGATACTACTCGACCGTTCTGCATTATTCCGACGACGACAATGTGATGAAATCCGGCGATGTCGTCGTCATCGATGCTGCCGGTGAATATTCCATGTATGCCTCCGACATCACACGCACGCTACCCATCAACGGACATTTCACTGCTCGCCAACGCGAGATCTACGACATTGTGTTGGGCGCACAACAGGCAGCCATGGACGCTTTTCAGTCCGGTAAGTCGATCCTGAGGCGCGGCGGTTCGGAATCGCTGTATCAAGTTGCCTACGACTACATCAACACCCATGGCAAAGACCTGCACGGCCAGCCGCTGGGGCAATATTTCATTCACGGCCTTGGGCACTATATTGGGCTCAACGTTCACGATCCTGGCGACTATACGGTGCCGCTCGGCCCCGGCATGGCTTTCACCATTGAACCGGGAATTTATATTCCGGAAGAAAACCTGGGGGTTCGCATCGAAGACGACTTCTACGTCGACGCGAGCGGCAAGCTGATCAAGCTGAGCGCAGCACTGCCATCGAGGGCCGAGGACGTCGAAAAAGAGATGGCCGAAAAAAGTGGTCAGTGATTAGTGCTTGGTGGGAAGCTGCCCTACGAGATGTACTCTTTTATGTACTCATCCTGCGTATTCGCCAGCTCGCGCATGTCGCCATCGAAGATCACTTTGCCGTCGCGCAGAAACAGGAAACTCATTGGTACCTCGCATTGTTGTCCAGGCGGCAACGCAACCATACGGTTAGCTTGTTTATCGAAATGATGGGTAGCCATGGTGAAGGCATCTTGCAAGCGATGGGTGACCAGCAAAGCGCTAGTCTGGTTGACATCGCGCTGTTTCACGATCAGTTCGATGATGGTGTTGGAAGTGACCGGATCCAACCCTCCCGTAGGCGAGTCATAAAGCAGCAGTTCCGGCTGGGTAATCAGCGCTCGTGCGATGGCGACACGCCGCTTCATGCCTCCGGAGAGCTCGGAGGGATATAGATCCAGCGTGCGTTCCAGTTCTACAAAGCGTAGTACCTCTCGCACTTTCAGATCGATTTCGTCGCTATAGATGCCGTGTTGACCCATCAAACGGTAGGCGACATTTTCGCGGACAGTGAGAGAATCAAAGAGGGCGCTTTCCTGAAACACCATCCCGATTTTCCCACGCAGATCAAAGAGCTCTTCCTCGCTCATCTGCGTCACATCCTGACCGAGGACGAGAATGCGGCCAGAATCTGGACGAATCAGTCCGATCACCATCTTGAGAATCAAACTCTTTCCAGAGCCGGCAACGCCGAATAGCGCCTTGGTCTCGCCCCGCGCCAGCCGAAACGAAACTCCGCGCAGCACTTCGTTGTCGCTGAAGCCGAGCGCTACGTCTTGAAACTCGAGGGCGGGAACCGATTCCTGGTTCGTCGCCACGGAGCTCGAATCGAGAGGCAAGGTGGGCACGGTGAGGATCTCAATGAAACGATAGAGTGGCCATTAGCAATCGCGTAAGGAATAAATCGACCGCCAGGATGAGAACGGAAGCGGCCACCACAGCTTGCGTTGTAGCACGGCCCACCCCTTGCGTCCCGCCGCGCGCATTGATGCCGTAGAAACAGCCGACGGTTGCAATGATAAATCCGAACAGAACCGGCTTAAGCAGTCCCATGAAGACATCCTGAAACACCAGGGTCTGCCAGGCGTTGTACCAGTATTGGCGGGCATCGAGACGAAGCAGCGCTTTAGAAATAAACAATCCGCCGGTGAGGCCCACGAGATCGGAAATAATGGTGAGAAAAAAAAGCATGAAAACCGTGGCTGCAACCCGGGGGGTTACCAGTTTTTTCATCGGATCGGTGCCGAGAGCACGCATGGCATCCACTTGCTCGGTCACGATCATCGATCCCAATTCGCTGGCCATTCCTGAGGCATTCCGCCCGGCTACCATCAGCCCCGTCAGAACCGGCCCAAGTTCACGCACCATCGACGTGGAAACCAGTTGGCCAACCAGCGTGACCGAACCGAAGCGTTCCAGCGTATTTGAAGTTTGCAACGCCAGCACGGCGCCCGTAAAAAATCCAGTCAATACCACAATTGGCAGGGAACCAACCCCAATCGAGTCCGCCTGCAGCACCATGTCTGCAACGTAAAGAGGCTTGCGAAACAGATTAGCGATGGTCTCCCCACAAAACAGTGCGTAGCCTTGAACTATCTGGACTTGTTCCTTGGCGAACTCGCTGGGTGAGGTCAGTTCCATGCGCTCGGAGAAAGTGCGGGCGGTCAGCCACGCTTTTCCGAACTATAGCAGAGAAGCCCGCGGCAGTTCACGGTTTTGCGATTCGCGCGGCAATCCCACGATTCGGGCTGGTAGCTCCGAGAAGCTTCCAGGCGGCCAGAAGCCTAAGCCGCTGGTTGTGTTCGCGCAGCGCGGATTGAAGCTTGGCTAGAGTGTGCGAGTACTGTCCTTCACCGGCAACCACGGCCGCGCACAGCTCACGAATGCGATCCTCGAGCGGAGCGGTGGACACCAATCGGGAAGCCGGCGTCGCCTCGTCTTCAGTTCTAGATATCACTCCGGCAAACGTCTCGCCGCGTCTACATTCACTCAGATGTTCCATCGGTCTTTCCTTCAGATATTCCGTCCGTCTCTTTCAATAGCCGCTTTCTTCTCGCGTCCAAAAGGCGGTTGATCTCAATTACCAAGTCCAACAGTTTCTTAGGATCTTGTTCCACGGCAGCTCTGGCGCACAGCGCGATCCAGCTTTCTGTGCTCGGAACTTCCCCCTGAGGCGAAGAATTTGGGTCAGTAAGAAAGAGTTTTTCCTGGCCAGAATCAGTGGCGGCAACAGGCTTATCATCTTGGTTTCGCTCGACGCTTTTCATGGACACGCGAACTTGGATGCGCGTGAGAAAAATGTGCTGGTGCTGCGAATTCTGTAAACAAAACAGTCAGATCTTGATCAGAGATGGTGCAACACCCTACGCGCCCCTTAGGGGGAAATGCGGCGAAAGGTCAGGGATTTGCTGAGTGGGAGAAAATTCCTACCCGCGAGACTTCTTCTTGATTTCGATATTCAGCCGGCGGATCTTCTGATTGAGAGTAGAAAGCGGAACTTTGAAATGTTCCGAGGCCTCGGTTTGGTTCCAGTTGCACTTCTCCAGCATGTCAACAATGATCCGGCGCTCCACATCTTCGACGATCTCGAACAGCGAAGCGTCGGGAGCCGGCTCGTGCAGCGCGAAAGCGGAACTCCGGCCGAGCAGATTGTCCGGCAACAAATCAGGAACGATCTCCGTGCCCGAGGAGAGCACTACCGCCCGCTCGATGACGTTTTCCAATTCGCGGACGTTGCCCGGCCACGCATGCGACATGAGCGGGCGCATCGCTTCCGGCGTGATGCGCCTCACCTGGCGATCGTTTTCCTCGGCGTATTTTTTCAGGAAGTAATCCACCAGTAGAGGAATGTCTTCCCTCCGCTGCCGCAACGGAGGTAGTTCGATCGTGATCACGTTGAGCCGGTAAAAAAGGTCCTCGCGGAAGCGGCCTTCCCGCACCGCCTGCCGCAGATCCACGTTGGTCGCGGCGATAATGCGCACATCCACGTGCATTTCCTGCACCCCGCCGAGGTGCATGAATTTGCGATCCTGCAAGACCCGCAGAATTTTGGCCTGCGTGTCCAGGCCCATGGACGCGATCTCATCCAGAAACAGCGTGCCCTTGTCGGCCATTTCAAACAGGCCTTTCTTCGAAGCGATGGCGCTGGTAAATGCGCCTTTCACGTGGCCGAACAGCGTTGATTCCAGCAAGTCCGCCGGCATCGAGCCAGTATTCACCGGGACAAAAGGACGGTCATGCCGCGGCGAGTTCAGGTGCAAAGCCTTGGCGATGATCTCCTTGCCGGTTCCGCTCTCCCCTTGTAAAAGAACGGTGGAACGGCTGTTGGCCACCTGCGCGACCAGGTCGAAGATCTTCAGCATCACCTCGCTTTTGCCAACGATGTTTTCGAAGTTATAGCGCTGCTTCAACGCGCGCTTGAGTTGAACATTTTCTTCTTCTGCCCTTCGCCAGCCGACCGCCGCCCGCACATCCGCCAGAAGCTTCTCGTTGTCCCAGGGTTTTTGCACGAAGTTGGCTGCCCCAGATTGCATGGCCCGCACCGCGTTTTCCACGGTGCCATAGGCGGTGATCATGATGACGGGCAGGCGGCTCTCGTGCGCGCGAATCTCGCCTAGAATCTCCATGCCATCGCGGCCGGGAAGCGCAAGGTCGAGCAAAACCAGATCAAAAGGATGTTCCCCGATGCGCTGCAGTCCGGCTTCACCGCTGGCCGCGGTTTCCACCGCGAAACCTTCCAGCTCCAGCAAAGTCTGCAGCGATTCACGGATCTCTGCCTCATCGTCGATAATGAGTACCGCGCCGGCCAGGCCGTGGCTCCCGTTCAGCAAGCTGTGCGATGCGATTACAGAATCAGACATATTCCGCCTTAGAATGGGACGCTTTTCTACTTAGAGGGAAATCCAGCGTGAAGGTTGTACCGGAGCCGGGATGGCTCTCCACCCGAATCTTGCCGGAGTGCTCCTGAATAATCCCGTAGGTGACCGACAGTCCCAGCCCCGTGCCCCGCGGCTGGCCAGCCCGCGGCTGGGTCTTGGTGGTAAAGAATGGGTCGTAAATTCGCTGTATATGCTCCGGCGCAATGCCAGTTCCGGTGTCCGAGACTACGATGCAGACGCTGTTGCCGTTCAACGTGGCTACACGCAGTGTGCCTCCGTCCGGCATGGCATCTTTCGCGTTCAGAAACAGATTCAGGAAAACCTGCTGCAACCTCCCGGCATTGCCTTGAATCGGTGAAAGCGCGGGAGCGGGTGCGTTCTCCACTGCGATTTTGGCAATCTTAAATTGGTGCTCGAGCAGAGTCAGCGTTTCGGCGATCACCTTGTTTACATCGACGTCCCCGATTTCAGTGCCGCTGGTACGCGAGAAGTTCAGCAGATTGTTCACAATTTCCGAGGCGCGGAATGTCTGCCGCGTGATCTTTTCCAGCAGTCCCGATTTCTGCGGATCGCCGTGCAATTGCTTCGAAAGCATCTGCGTGTAAGACGAAATCACAGCCAGAGGCGTATTCACTTCATGCGCTACGCCCGCCGCCAGCAATCCAATGGAAGAAAGTTTATCGGCTTGTGAAAGCTGCGCTTCCAATTCGATCCGTTCGGTGATGTCATCCATGATGATGAGCCGGCCAATGACCTCAAACTTGCGCGTCACCAGCGGCGCCAGAGCAACGTTCACGGTGCGCACTTCGCCAGTCGGGGTCTTTAAGCGAAACTTGTACAGGTTGCGAATCCCGGGCTCACGCCGGATTCGATTGAACTCCTCGACAAACTCCGCAGGGAAAATGCTCTTGAGAGACTGAGTCAAGGCCTGCCAGCGCGGCAGCGCGTACATCACTTCCATCTGCGCGTTCCAGCTCTCGATGCGGTCTTCCATGTCCAGAGCCATCACCCCCACGTTGATGGATTCGACAATGTTCTCGTTGAAATCCTTTAAGCGCTCGTACTCGGCCACTTTTTTCTGCAGGGAAGCGTAAAGCTGCGAGTTCTGGATTGCGATTCCGAGATAACCGCCCAGCGTTTCCAGCAACTCCATGTCTTCGCTGGAAAGGAAATCGCCTTTGTTGGTTTTGCCCAAGCCAAGCACAGCAATCGTTCTCTGTTGAGCCTGGCAGGGAATGTAGTAATTCAGGTCCAGTCCCGCGATGGCGATCTGCGCGCTGGCCGTTTCGCGTGGAACCTGATGGGTATTCTCAAAGAAGAGGTGCCCCGCTTGCTGCGGCCGCGGCACGCTCAAAAATGACAGATCGATGTTGCCCGAACTGGAGATCCCAAACGATTTCGCCAGCGCAAATCTGCCCGGTTCATCGCCCGCCAGGAACACCGCCATGTGGTCGACCGCCAGAGTGCGAGAGAGGCGCTCGACCAACGCCGAGAGCAGCGTAGTCAAGTTCGTCTCCGAACCCAGTTCCCGGCCGAATTCGAGCAACGTGCGGCGATAATCATAACGAGCGCGATAGAAATACTGATCGACGCGGTTCTGGATCAAATTGCGGACTGGGTCGAACAGCAGCGCAGTCACGATTACGGCGAGAATCAACCCCACAGGCCCGGAGCTGGGTTGCCAGTTGTGCACGAGCAACGCCACTGCCGCCACCAGACCGAAATACAATCCAACCACGATCGCGGCGGCCAGCGTGTAAACTACGCCCCGCTTGAAGATCAGATCCACATCCATCAGCCGATAGCGGAAAATCGCATAACCGAATGTGAGCGGCAGCAACGCCAGCGAGAGCGCCGAAACCTTCATCGTCGCGCCGGGCAGAGAGCCCAGCAGATAGGGGATCACATAAAACGCGGTGTACGGAACAATGGCCAGGATCGTGCCGCGAGTCACCCACTTCAGCTGCTGCCGCAGAATCGTCGTGCTCGCATGCCGGTAGCTATACCAAAGCACCACCGCTGCTCCCACAAAGAAAAGCGACCCGTAGGACATTTCCACGCGGTCCAGGTTCCAGCGCAAGAGTTCACTGGCCTGCAACCAGCGCATGGCGATAAGGTGCGCGGCCACCAGCAGTCCCGATGGAACATAGACGAGCCCCAGCAACCAGGGATGTTTGCGCACAATCTGACGCTTTTCAGGGAAAGTCAGAACGAAGTGAAGAAACAGAGCCGGCTGCAAAACTCCCGCAACGATATTGCCCCAATAAATTGTCCAGTCGAAATCGTTGAGTTTGCCGGTGTATTTGAAAGAGTATGCAATGAAAGAAACCAGGCAAAAGATATAGAAGTGCGTGGATCCCGGAGCAGTCCAGCGCCGCAGCAACACATACATGCCGATGCCCAGGTAGATCAGCGCGATCAGCCGCAGCCAGTTATTCAGAGAGCGTTCGGCGGGGACAAGAATGACGCTGGAATCAAGTGGGACCGACTGGCGGAACAGGGAATACTCGGCTTTTGACCATACGCCCGTGCGGTAAAGTTGGCGCTCCAGTCCAGACAAGCTGCGTACTTCTTGCCCATCGATGGAAACCAGCTTGTCGCCGGGCTTGATTCCAGCCTTGGCGCCAGGTCCATTGCTTTCCACGCGATCGGCCGTTAGATAGCCGCCGTGCTCCATCCACCAGACGCCATCCTCGGGCACCTGGAACTTCAACTCGGCATTCAGATTGAAGCCGGCAAAAACCACCGCAGCCACAGTCAGCACGAACAGCAGCACAGCGACAAATCGAAATTGACTTTCGCGATTCATGGCTTTTGGCGGCGAGCCCGGAAGTCCACGGTTCGGTTGGAGGCACACCTCTCCCCGTTCGGCTTCCGACCGAGGTGTAATAAGCAACTTCGCTGCCATGCCGTTCGCTACTCCTGGAAATGCTAACTGGCACATCTAAAGCACTTCCAAGAGTATAGATGGGTTTCCAAAAACTATGTACGATTTAATGGAGGCAAGTGTGGAATTTTGTATGTGCCTCCTGGGTAAGGTATTAAGCCAATTCCAGCGTTTATTATCCCCAAGTTCGAGCAGTCCTTCAAGGGTCGGGCCGCCGGTGCGAAAGAGCGCGCTCGCGCAAAATATCTGCGTGCGGCGCCAAAGTCTTCTTCGTCGGGCCGCAGGACATCCCGGCTTGCAGCCGCTTCCGCCGAAGCTACGACGGCCAGGATGCAGCCTGACTTTTCGTATGGCTGAGACTGACTCGAATCACATTCATCAGTTCGTCATTGTCCGCCGGCTTCTGAAAGAACGCTGCTGCGCCAGCTTTCAACGCCCGCTCCTCGTTGGTTTGAGGGTCACGCGCACTGAGAACGATGACCGGAATGCCGGACAGGGCATCGCTGTTCTGCAGACGATCGAGAACCACAAAACCATCCCCGACCGGCAAACCCAAATCGAGAATAATCAGGCTGGGCCGTTCTTTCTGAGCCGAGGCAATCGCCGAGTAGCCGTCTGTCGCCGTGGCGACTTCGTAGTTGTTGGCGCGTAGCCGCAGGCGCATCGCGCGCACTAGATCGGGATCATCATCCACTACCAGAATCTTCGGCTTTGGCATGCAATTCTCCTTTGTGCTCAGCTCGCTATCAATTGGACTGCTTTGTACTCTTCACAACCGACAGGTGTTTTCGTTCCATACTTCGGAAAATCATTTGGGTTACACATTCGGCAACGCCCTGCACCTGCCGTTCAAGGGATTCATCGGCTAAAGTTGGAGCGAGTTCAACCGGAAGGGTGGTAATGGCTACCGTGCATTTTTCCTTCAGGTGATCGATGCGTTCAAGTTGCTCGCGGATCCTTGTGGTCATGATGCCGGAGCGTTGCAGATCGGTCGATGCCACCACAAAAAATGCTTCAGAGTTCCCCGATGTCCCCATGGGTGGCAGAACCAGGTCTTTATCGAGATAGACGCAGCGCCGCAGGATGTCCAAACACTGGTGCCAAATTTCCTTCCAGTTGCCCCCCGGTGGATTCGCACGCGGTAGCAGTTCGACTCGCACCAGCACAAATGCCGGACGCAATTGCTGCTGGTGAGTGACAACCGGCGCCAGCAGCTTGGCGAGCGAATACGCGGGTAAGGTGAAAGTGAATGTGCTGCCTTGCCCGGGCTCGCTCGAAACCCAGATTCGTCCCTCATGCAGGCGCACGATTTCCTTGCAGATGAAAAGGCCCAATCCTAGTCCGGAACGGTTATTGTCGACCGAATCCGGATCCTGATAAAGACGCTCGAAAATCAGATTTTTCGCCTCCGGACTGACGCCCCGGCCCGTATCGCTGATAGAAATGTAGACGGAGCCGGGATCCGCGTCGACCACATTGGCTTGCACCATGACCGCGCCCTCGTTGGGCGTGAATTTGATGGCATTGTCCACCAGATTAATCAGCACCTCCAGCACACGATCGGGATCGGCAAGCAGGAGTGGTAATCTTTGATCCAGTCCCACTTCCAATCCAATGTGTTTTTCATCGGCCGAGGGACGAAGCATGGCAATTGCCTGGTAAACCAGTTCGCCCAACGAAATGCAGCGCGGCTCGATTCGCATCTTGCCGCTCTCCGCTCTTGCCGCTTCGAGCATGTCGCGGATCATGGCGTGCAGCTGATTCACACTTTTCAGGATGGTTTTCAGATGATCGCCCTGATCGGGCGTGAGCGACCCGGCCAGACCATCGAGCAGCAAGGTCACATACTGATGAATGCAAGTCAGGGGCGTGCGCAGCTCGTGCGACACGTGTGAAAGAAATTGGTTTTTAAATTCGATCTTCTGCTTCTGGCTGATTTCCAATGCCCGCAGCAGCGCCTGCCGTTCCACCGCATAGCGAATCGCGCGCTCCAAATGCTTGCTCGAAAGATTGCCCTTGAGCAGATAATCCTGTACCCCCTGATGCACCGCTTTCATGGCCAGCGCTTCATCGTCCTGCCCGGAGAGCACCACCACCGGAACGTTCGGCGAGTGCTCCATCACCCGGCGAAAGGTTTCTGCCCCTCGACTGTCAGGCAGATTCAAATCCAACAACACCACGGAGGGAGTTTCCGCGCTGAGAGAAGCCAGACCATCCGCCAGCCGGTTCACACAATTGACTTTCACCGGAGATTGCCCTTCGACCAGGCGCAGGCGAACCAGATCGGCATCCCCGGGGTTATCTTCAATGAGCAATACATGCGTGGTCTGATGATCCGTCACTTTTCATTCCCCTCTTTCATTTAACCCGCATTTAACGCGGCGGCAGGCTGGCTGAGCCAAACCAGAACTGTTCTATGGCTCTCATGGTGGAAAAAAAATCCCGCAGATTACCGGGTTTATTGATATAGCAATTGGCCCCCAGCTCGTAGCTGCGCGCAATGTCCCGCCCCAATTGCGAGCTGCTGAAGATCACCACTGGTATTTTGCGCAGTTCCGGACCAGCCTTCATTGCCGCCAGCACCGCCAGCCCATCTCTTTTCGGCAAATTCAAGTCCAGAATGACCAAGTCAGGCTTGGCTGCGTTGGCAAAGTCTCCTCTCCGGTTCAAATAGGCCAGAGCTTCCATGCCATCACCAACACTGTCGATTTTTCCGGGATACGCCGCAGCCGTCAGACCCTCCCGGGTCAGAGAAACATCGGCGGGGTTGTCATCCACGATCAGGAGTTGGAATGCTCCAGTCATGCGTGCGCAGCCTCTGCGTTCTTGGGAACACGGATTGGCATGGTAAACCGGAACGTCGAACCCGTGCCGGATTCCGACTCGACCCAGATTTTCCCGCCGTAGCGTTCGACGATCTTCTTGCAAATCGCCAGCCCGATGCCATTGCCCGGGTACTCACTGCGCGCGTGTAAGCGCTGGAAAATGACAAAAACGTTCTCCGAAAACTCGGGCGCAATGCCGATTCCGTTATCCGTCACGCTGAACAGCCATTGCTGATCCTTGTTTTCCGCTCTCACCGAGATCGCCGGCACTTTTTCTCCGCGGAACTTGATGGCGTTTCCGATCAGATTTTGCAAGAGCTGTGCTACTTGCGTGCGATCGGCACATACGTTAGGCAGGTCGCCGCAAGTAATCACCGCACCGCTTTCTTGAATCGCAGAAGCCAGTGCCAGCCTTACCTCGTCTATCACCGCGTTGCAATCCACGTCGACCAACGCATCTTCTTTTCGGCCCACGCGGGAAAAAGCCAGCAGGTCCTGGATCAGCACCTGCATCCGCATGGCTCCTTCTCTGGCGTAGCCAATGAATTTGTCAGCATTCTCATCGAGCTTGCCGCTGTAACGCTCGGAAAGCAGTTGCGTATAAGCAGCCACCATGCGCAGCGGCTCCTGCAGATCGTGGGAGGCGACATAGGCAAACTGCTCGAGGTCGGCATTCGATCGCGCTAACTCATCGGCCTGACGCGCGAGCTCTTCCGCTTGTGCAGCTAACTGAGTTTCAGCGCGCTTGCGTTCGGTAATATCGCGCGCGATATTCGATGCCCCAATAATCATGCCGTGCGCGTCTTTAACTGGAGAAATGGTTACCGAAACGTCGACTCTCCGGCCATCGTTGCGCACCCGGACGGTGTCGAAATGGTTTACGCTTTCTCCCCGTCGGATTCGCGCGAGGATGTCGGCTTCTTCGTCCGCTCCACCCGCTGGCAACAACATTCGCATCGATCTGCCCAACGCTTCTATCGCCGAATATCCGTACAGTTTTTCAGCGCCCGGATTCCACGACGTAATCGTGCCAGTCAAGGTTTTCGCGACAATGGCATCGTCGGACGACTCAACGACAGCGGCCAAATGGGCGCGCGCTTCTTCCGCCAGTTTGCGCTCGGTGATGTCGGTTCGAATCGCAATGTACTGCCTGGGTTTGCCCATATCATCGAGCAGGGGAACGATCGTGCTGTCGACCCAGTAGAGCGATCCATCCTTGGCGCGATTGCAAATCTCTCCGTGCCAGACTTTGCCGTTCGCAATGGTCTGGTACATCTGCCCAAAAAATTCTCGCGTATGGAAGCCCGACTTGATCATGCGATGGTTTTGTCCCAGCAGTTCTTCGCGGGAATATTTGCTGATGGCGCAGAACTTGTCATTGACATACGTAATGGTCCCGCGCACGTCGGTGGTGGCCACAATCGAATGTTGGTCGAGCGCAAACTTCTGATCGGCCAGGTTCGGCAGAGCCTGCTCCGCCTGCAATTTTTCCAGGGCGCATTCGACAGAGGCGCCATTGATCAGTGGCCCAATTCCCTGCGTCAAGCCGGTCGTGGGCGAGTTACTGATCGCTGGAACCGGACGAGATGAGGCGGCAGACGTCACGAAATCGATGACTCCTCAGGCTTTTGTTCTCTTGAAAAAGGGATTGAGCGAGCGGCTACACCGCTGTGCAGCAGCACCTATTTGCCTATCGGCGAGGGACTCGCAAGCTTTAGGTCACCAAAGGGACGAATCCGGCGGAAGGGCTATCCCTTTCGACTCATTGGGGTTATTTCAAACCGATGGCAAGTTGCTGACCGCCGCTCCGGAAATTAATTCTTTCTGAAGGTCAATGAAGGTCAGTGCTGAAGGACGAAGGTTGGCGGTTTCCGTTTATCCCGCTTTGCTTTCGGATTGTTCTGCTTCCGATGGCAGTTCTTCATCCCACTCGAACGAGAGCGCTCGCGCTGTGGTTTCGATCGGCTCCAGTTCGGGAATATCCTCAGCGACGCTCGCGCCGAGTTCGGCAAATTTGCGCGCCGAAACCAGAACCCGGCTCTCCAGCGAGCCGACCGCTTTGTTGTAGGACTCTACGGCGCGGTCCAGCCCAGTGCCAACCGATGTGATGTGTGAGGCAAGCAAGCGTAAGCGGTCGTGCAATTCTTTTCCCAAAACGCTGATTTGCTGCGCATTCCGTGCCAGTTTTTCCTGATTCCAGCCGTAGTTGATGGCTTTTAGCAGGGCAATCAGCGTAGTCGGAGATGCCGGAATCACTCGCTGCAGAACTCCCTGCTCGATCAGGCTGGAATCCTGTTCCAACGCTGCGCTAAAGAAGGTCTCGCCCGGAAGAAACATCACGACGAACTCTGGTGTAGATTCAAACTGCTCCCAGTAATTCTTTCCGCTGAGAATCTTCATGTGGTCGCGAACCTGCCGCGCATGATTGGCAAGGCAGTTGCGCCGCGCATCTTCGTCTGTGGTCTCGAAGGCATCGAGAAATGCCTGCAACGGTGTTTTAGCATCGACCACAACGTTCTTGCCTCCGGGCAACTTCACCACCAGATCCGGACGCAACCGTCCGTTTTCGGAATGGATTGTTTCCTGCTCGGTGAAATCGCAATACGAAAGCATCCCGGCGATCTCGACCACACGCCGCAACTGAATCTCTCCCCACCGCCCGCGCACGTTGGGCGTGCGCAAGGCCCGCACCAGGTTTCCCGTTTGCGATTGCAACTCTTTCTGCGTGGTAATCAGGGATTGCACCTGCGCGCGCAGTTCGCCATAAGCATCGCCGCGCGCGACTTCCAGTTGCTGAATTTTATCGTCCACCTTATTCAGCGAATCCCGCACCGGAGCCACCAGTTCAGCCACCGCCTTTTGCCGCGCCTCCAGATCGCCCCGCGCCTCGCTTTGAAAGCGTTTCAGAGTTTCCTGCGCAATCACCAGAAACGACGAGTTATTGCTCTTCAAAGCCTCTGCAGCCAATGCTTTGAACGCATTTTGCAAATCTTCCCCGGCGCGGGTGACTAACTCGATCTTTTCGTTGCTGGCCTTCCGTTCGGATTCGAGTGCGGATTCCAGGCGCGCTTTCGCGGCAATCAGCTCGCCATGCGCCTGCTGAAACCGCGCCAGACCGGCCTTTTCAGCCGCTAATTCCTTTTCCATCAAAGACAAACGTGCGCTCAACCCGGCCGTGCGCGAGCGCAGCGCCAGCCAAGCAAGCAGGCTTCCAAACAACAGGCCGATGACCCCTATGACACCTGGTCCCATAGCGAAGGTAACTTCTTTTGCGTGGATTTCAGCCTCTAGCCTAGCACCAGCGGCAACTTTCAGCCTGGATTTTGCACCCATGTCAGGCCGAACGGTGTGCACAAG
Organism: uncultured Acidobacteriaceae bacterium; assembly: GCA_963766625.1. Taxonomy (GTDB): domain Bacteria; phylum Acidobacteriota; class Terriglobia; order Terriglobales; family Acidobacteriaceae; genus Sulfotelmatobacter. Next base: position 389,625 of record CAVYBF010000005.1, read on the forward strand.
CGATGCTAGGCGCCCATAAACCTGCGGACCAAGCTCCTGCGATGAAGGCGGATCGCCTCCCGGCGAACAGAAAGGCAGGCGACGGCAGGCTCGCAGGAACTGTTCTCCTGCTCATCGCTGTCATCGCGCTGTTGCCTTCAGGATTACTGGTGGCACAGGAACGGCTGCGCGGCTCACAACAAGCAACCTACGAACCGGCTCTACGCCCTGCCGCCGCTGCCGACATTCCTTTTACCGATTACGACTCAGACGCGGAAGAAATGCTTCTCCATCTCGCCAATCAGGCGAGATCAAAAGTGGGTGCCCCCGCTCTGAAGCTCGATTCCGGACTCTCGCAGGCCGCCCGGGCGCACGCGGAAGCGATGCTTGCCGCCGATCAACTCTCGCACCAGCTTGAGGGCGAACCTGCCCTGCCGCAACGGCTCGCCGCCGCGGCGCGCGTCCAGCTTGATCAGGAGGCCGAAAACGTGGCTCTCGATTTCGCCCCCGCCGACGGACACCGCCATCTCATGCTTTCCGCGCCGCACCGCGCCAACCTGCTCAACCCCACATACAACGTGGTCGGCATCGGAGTGGTTCGCGCCGGAGATCGCCTTTACATCGTGCAGGATTTCGGCCACGCCCTCCCCACCTATTCCGCAGCGGAATTCAAAGATGGGATTGCCGCAGCCGTGGCGCTGGCCCGGCGCCAGGCCAAACAGCCTGCGCTAGCTCGGCAAAACCTGCCGGAAGCGGATGACACCGCCTGTTCCATGGCGAAAGCCGACAAGCTCGGCACGTCCTCGGTTCATCAGATTTCGCAACGCTACACCGTACTGACTTACACCACGTTGCTCCCGGAAGTGCTGCCCTCAAACGCTGGCCAGGCTTTCTCGATGCAGGCGTTGAGCGCTTTTTCTGTGGGCGCGTGCTACGCGCGCACAGAAACCTATCCAACGGGAGTGTATTGGGTAGTCATTGCGGCGAACTGATCCGGTCAACCGCCATCGGCCCGGTATTCTTACTGACCTTCAGCAGGATTCTCTCGGTACACTCGGATCCAGTGATTGCGTATGTTCGGCCGTTCTTTCTTGCCGTTTTGATCGAACACAATCAGCTTCGTCTCCTGCAGCGGCATGTGGCAAGTAATGCAGTTACTTGTGCTCAGGTGGTTTTGTTTCGGAAACATCACGGTTTCAGGCTTGTGGCAGGCCAGACAGTCTTTTGAGAACTCTGTCAGATCATGTTGAACTGTGTGAACGTCGTGGCAGGTAACGCAGGTCATGGAAGATTTCTGAAAGCAGAGGCTTCTCTCTAACATTTCTACCTGGCTGCCGTGAACGTCAAGGGGCGCTGTCGGATCAGGCGCCGGTAATTTCAAGTATTTATCGAGTGCTTCTCCCGGCACATGCGAAAAGGATGGCTGCAGCGGTTCGCCGGCACCGGCGTGGCACCACGCGCAAAGATCCATTTGCCGGTCCCGTGAGAATCGCGCGGGGTTCAAAACTCCAGAGTCAAGCCCTGGCGTGGCTTTTGCTGTGAAGCGGTCAGCGTGCTCACGTCCCGGTCCGTGGCATTTCTCGCAGGTGATGCCAACGATGGAATTGCTGTGGCTGTAGCGATTAGGCGGAGGCGCAACCGACAAAAAATAAGTGCCATGACACTCCAGGCAGCGCGGAATCACGGGCCTGCCAAAATTCGCTGTACCATCGCGATACCCTGGGCTGTTCACCCATCCCAACTCACTCCAGTAGGAAACCGGCAATTCAAATAGCTCGTCTCCTTTCCAAAACAGGTACGTTTGTCCCTTGCCGCCCGACCCGATCACGAAGGCGAAACGCTCGGTATGCTCTGTGATGAATGGCGTCTCACCCTCCACCGCCGTCTGGAAAAATTCGTTGCCTTTCCGATCCATACGGAAAAATAGATCGGGATTGGAGGTTTTCATTACGTTGGAGCCCGCTGCAAAGCTGCCAAGTATAGTTGTCGCATCGGGCAATCGAGAAGTTAGGTAATGAGCAGTGCGATGAAACGTTTCGACCTTTTGTGCGTGGCACGATTCACACCTTGCATCGCCGGCGTAGTTCGCCGTCTGCCTGATTTCCGGATTGCCTGAAGCATCGGGCTGATTTCCTGACGTGGCGCCGAATGAATAAGATTGAATGTACGTGATAAGTGCGACGATGACAGCGCAAAAATACATACCTTCGGGGTCAAAATCCAATCATATCGAAGCCGCGCTTTCTGAAGCCAGGATTCTTAGTCCGTGAGCTTCCTGGGCTGGATTGAGCGCGTTGCTCCCAAGATTCGTTTTTGGTGGCTTTTGCCTGTGCTAACCTTCCACTTGCCCACCGTCTGCGGATTGCCATGCACGCTTCGCAGCCAGAACGCTCCGAGCAGGCCAACGCGCCGATTGTTTCTTCTCGTCTTCGCATCGGCACGGCGGGATGGTCCTACAAAGATTGGGAAGGAATTTTCTATCCTCCCGGTATGCGCGGCCGCCGCGAGCATCCGCTCGAGTATCTGGCGCGCTTCTTCGACACCACGGAAATCAACACATCTTTCTACGGCCCGCTCAAACCCGAACTGGCAAAGTTGTGGTGCCGCAAAGTAGCCGCCGTAAACCAGAATTTCCTTTTCACCGCCAAGCTGTATCGCGCCTTCACCCACTCGCCGATTGCCGTCATGGAACCAACCTCCGCCGCAACCATCCGCCCCACCGATGAAGACGAACGCCGAACCCGCGAAGGCCTCGACGCCATCGCCAACGAAGGACTCCTGGGTGCACTGCTCATCCAGTTTCCCGTCTCCTTCAAAAACACTTCGCTCAATCGCGAATACATCGAGCGCCTGCTGCGCCAGTTCATCGAGTATCCGCGCGTAGTCGAAGTGCGCCACTCCAGCTGGAACGATGCCGCAACCCTGGGCGCCTTCGCGCAAGAAAATGTCGGCTTCTGCAACATCGACCAGCCTCTGCTCGGACGTTCCCTGCGCCCCACCGAGCACGTAACCAGCACCATCGGCTACATCCGCCTCCACGGACGCAACTACGAGCAGTGGTTCGATTCTGATAATAGAAACGACCGCTATAACTATCTCTACAGCCATGGCGAACTAGCAGGCTGGAAAGACCGCATCGTAAACGTAGCCGAAAAAGCCCAGGCAACCTACGTCATCACCAACAACCATTTCGAGAGCAAAGCCGGAGTGAACGCGCTGGAGCTCAAAGCGATGATCAGCGGCAAGAGAGTGCTCGCGCCCGAAACCCTGATCCAGCGATATCCGGAGTTAAGAAATGTTGCCGATGCGGCAGAAGATGGCGGGATGGACACCCTGTTTTGAAAAAGGGCCTGGCTCCAGCCGCGCCAATTCCCATCTCCGAGCGCCCGGAAAAACGCATAGCTCGCGTGTGACATCCAACCTTGCATATTCCCGCAAACCATCAGACTGTCATCCTGAGCGGAGGAACTGCTTCGCGAAGCGAAGCGGTTGCGGAGTCGAAGGAGCCCACGGGGCTAGCACTTCCCGTGCTGCTTCAGGGAGTTCTGGCGAAGCGATCGTAGCACCGTCAGAATGCCTTGACACACCTCATATGCCGCCGGCATGCATGGGGTCCTTCGACTGCGCTGGCGTTCGCTTCGCGGACGCCAGCTCCGCTCAGGATGACAATGGGAGCGCGGAATGAGAGAACACCAATATTTCGTTTACATCATGAGCAGCGGCTCGGGAACCCTCTACATCGGGATGACCAATAGCATCTACCGCCGCGCGCTGCAGCATAAGAGCGCGGAAATCGAGGGCTTCAGCAGTAAGTATGGTTGCGATCGGCTGGTCTACTACGAGAGCTACGATGACGTTCACAAGGCCATCGGACGTGAGAAACAACTGAAAGGCTGGAAGCGGTCAAAGAAGATTGCGCTAATCGAGTCGAAGAATCCGCGCTGGGAGGACTTGGCGGAGAAGTGGGGAGCGCGCATGTTGTTCCCCGAGACTCCATCAAGGCCGCATCCACCGCATCGGAGGATGGCACACTCTAGCTCAAGTAATCCCTGAGTCGGGTTTTTAGCCCGGGCCACCCGCCGGCTTCTTTGGTTTAGAGACAATTGTCAGACGGCAGCTTACTGCTCCAGCATGATCGGCTCAACACCGATGTCGATTGAGTCCCCGCTTTTGGTTGTCGTCTTTGCGCCAGTCAAATCAAGATAATCGACATACCCCGAAGGCACGGTGAAGCTGGTCCCGCCTTCGTGTGGAGTCCAGACCCACAATGCGGCTGTACCGTTGGATTCCGTGAAATTGCAAGTCCAGATCTTGCCGGTCGTAGGAGCGCAGGGACCGCCGAACTTGCCTCCCAAAAGATATTGCATCATATAGTGGTAAGCAGTTTCATATTGGGCGTTTGCCTTGATCGTCTGATTCCATTTGTACCAGTTAACGTTCATGCCTCCATTGGAAGAGTGCAGCAGCTGCCAGCGCACGATCTGCCCGGTGCAATCACGTTTGCTAAATGTGGCCGGGCATTCATAAGTTTCAACGTCGTAATTGGTTTCGGTATCAGCCCACGGAGTATTTTTCCAGGCCGGAAGAGAAACCTGAATGCTCAAGAAGATCGCTGCTTTCTGCGTCCACTCATACTCAGGATTTTCTCCCCATAAATAATTGTGCCAAACCACCCAGTCCGACAAGCGTCCACTGTTCGTTTCGAGGTTCAGCCAGGCCTGAAACGCTGCGACGCTGCCACTTGTAGTGGAGGGCGTAAGAATCACCGAGTTCGTCACATTTGCGCGAATAATGGTAACCGCAGGAGCAAGCATGGAGTAGAGCTGATCTGTACTGCCTTTCCAACGGAAGAGCGTGTTCCACTCGTTCCACATCTCGTAGTAGCGGATGAGATTTGTAGATACGCAGGTTTTGCCGGGTGGGCAGTTGCCCGCGCAGTTGCCAGCGGAACTGCAATGTTGAACGAACTGCGTCACGAAATCATTGAATGCCGGGCTGCCGGTCGCGGTCAGATCGTTGGGCGGGACGTCAGTTCCGGTCGGCGCCACACCCGGCGCCTCACAGCTGAGCGCGTCCCAGCAAGGAACCCAGGAAAACACCTGGATCACATTGACTGGCCGGTGTTTCGCGATTGCATCCAGCCAGGTGTCTAGCGTTGTCCAGTCGTAGCTGCCAGAACCCGTGCTCAAGTCCGACCATGATGTTCCCGCATCGTGGAGACGAAGGAATCCCGGTTGGGGTTGAGTCTCAGGCCAAACGATGGTGCCGTGAGGACCGCCACAGTCGGCTGGGTCCGGGCCGCACTGGAATCCGAAATTAGAAGCTATAATTATGCGCGTCGGCAGTGTCACGACCTTGAAATCGACCACATTGCTAGTCTTGCTGCCAGCAGTCACAACCACATTCCCGGATGAATCTCCCGCAGGCACCTGGGCCACGATGGACCAGTCATGCCACTGCACCACTGAGGCGGGCACCCCATTGAAAGTCACAGTGCTTGCTCCTTGAGTCGAGCCGAAGTTCGATCCAAAGATTGTCACCGCGGCTCCCACTACGCCGCTACTCGGAGAGATGTACTTGACCACTACGAGGCCCGGTATGTCGGGCTCAATTCCAGTCTGAGCTGTCGATTGAAAAACGGTTCCAATCACGAAAGCCAGAACTAACAAAAGAAATACAAAAAACCTGCTCATCGGGGGATTCTCCTCGTTGCATGTCCAGAGTCAGGATTTTAAGCGGCTTCGAGATGATCGGCTCTTTCGCCGTCTTGCATCCAGACACAATGGGAGGAACATCGTTACCGCCAACACTTTACAGAAAAATGACGCAGCTTGACAGTCACAGAAGTGCATCTTCAGAGTGCGAAATAGGGCGGATGATGCAGCAGACTTTTACGCCGTTCGTGAGACCGCTCTCAAGAAGAAAGCATATTCGGCAGGTGGCCCGGCCAAGAGGACCGACGCGCAAAATTGCTCTCGAGGGTGCCCTCAGAGTAATCCCTGAGTCGGGTTTTTAGCCCGGGCCACCCGCCCAGCGATTCGTATCAGGGCACGCATTTATGCGTGCCGTAGCAGCTTTTTGGCACGGCAAGCTGCCGCTGCCCTCAGAGGATGAGTCACAGTCTGTAATTCAAAGTTGGCTGCAGGAGTTGGGGGTACGTCGGAGGAAGGAGATAGGATCATCAAGCCAGAAAATCAGCGAGAAAACCCACCCGCCTTAACGGCAGAGTCTGGCGGCTCAGGCGGCTGAATGCTTGGAACTCGCAGCTCGCAGCTGTAAAAACTACGCTCCGACACTGGCGTGGTCGCTCATGCGCCGCTTGTTGTACCGCAAAGCGACATTCATGAAAACGTTGCCCATGGGAGTTTCGAAGCAGATGATCAGCGCCTCGACGTCTTCGCTGGTCTTGTCGCCTTCGTCGGAGGTAAGCAGTACGGGAGGATGCACGCGGAAGTGAAAGCCCTGGTCGTTGAGCGCGCAAATGGCGTTTCCCACGACCTGGTTGGCCAATTCGAAAATCGTCTCTTTGATCAGTCCATCCGATTCCGGCAGCTGCGCGCCTGCGTAATGGCTGGCCACGCGTACGGCAGTGTGCGGTTCGAGGTCGAGCACAATGCGGCCCTCGATGTCTCCGGTAAGAGCAACCATGCCGGCCACGCCTTTGCGGCGATAGGCGGCCTCTTCCATCGAGAGATTGCCGACTCGAGTCGTGCTTTGCAGTCCCTGTGACAGCACGGCATCGGCCGCGTTGATGAACGGCTGAATCAGCTCCATCTTCATGAGACTAGTCCCCCGCGCCGGCCGCGCCTGCGACCGCGCCATCTTCTCCCAGAACGTACTTGATAACTTCGTACAGCACTTCCGGCTTCACCGGCTTCTGCACGAAGTGCCGCGCCCCACGCTGCAGCGCGGCGACAATGTTTTCCTGGTAGCCGACGGAAGAGACCATAACCACGCGGGCGTCGGGATGCGCCTGCACGATCTTTTCGGCGGCCTCGATGCCTTCCATCTGCGGCATGGTGATATCCATGAGCACGATGTCGGGATGGGTGCGCTCGAATTCGCTGATGGCCGTCAGTCCGTCGCCGGCTTCCGCCGCCAGTTGGCCCCCGAAACTCTCGATCATGCGGGCCAGATTTTTGCGCGCGAAGACCGAATCATCCACAATCAAGTAACGGACCGGCTGTCCGTCCTTGCTGCGTTTTATCGCTGCAAACTGCTCCATAACAACCTCCTCTTACTTACTTCAACCCCTTACTTCAAGGCCTTGGTGCAAAGCCTTGGTGCAAAACCTTATTCCATCACGGCGTTTCTGCGCCGCACAGATAACGCTGGTCATGGCACTGTCCTAGTCATAACCCCGCTAAAAACCTGCCCGAACTGCTTTTCCCGCGCTCGGTCGCTTGCTTTCATCACGGGAGCAGACCGCTTGCAAAGTCGAGGCAAGCACGTCCAAAGCCACCACTCGTGTCGCGAACCCCCGTTCAATGGCGGCTTTCGGCATCCCGAAAACTACGCAGGATTCTTCATTCTGCGCGATGGTCATGCCGCCGGCCTTCTTCACCGCGCCCAAGCCTGCAGCCCCGTCGTCGCCCATTCCGGTCATTATTACCGCGACCGCATTCTTTCCAAATTCCTCTGCTGCGCTGTTGAACAAGACGTCGACGCTGGGCCGGTGACCGTTGACGCGCGGTTCGTCGCTCAGCACCACAACATCTCCCATGGTCAGGCGCTTCACTCGCATATGCCGGCTTCCGGGACAGACCAGCACCCGCCCGGCCTGCAGAATGTCCCCCGATTGCGCCTCTTTTACCCGCAAAGAACAAATTTCATCCAGCCGCCGCGCAAACATATCAGTGAAACCTTCCGGCATGTGTTGCACCACAACAATGGACCCCGGAAAATCCGGAGGCAGCTGCGCCAGCAGAAATTCGAGTGCCTGTGGGCCGCCGGTAGAGACTCCAATCGCCACCAGCTTGGTCGGTCGCGGCGCAGATTTTCCGGCTGAGATCTTTTCCGGGCGCGCCGGCATGCCCAGCAAGCGTCCCGGCCGTACGACCTTACAGTCGGCAGCAGCTTTGATCTTGGCGATCAGCTCGCTCGCCGCTTCTTCCATGTGGGTAGTAGCGTCCTGCGGCTTAGTGACGAAATCGAAAGCCCCAAGTCCCAAGGCCTTGAAGGTCACCGAAGCGCCCTCGGTGCTGTGAGAACTGACGACGATCACCGGCAATGGATTGCGCCGCATGATTTCTTTCAGCGTATCGATGCCATTCATTCCGGGCATCTGTAAATCGAGCGTGATTACATCCGGATGCAGCTCTTCGATCTTTTTGAGGCAGAAAGTTCCATCCATGGCGGTTCCGACCACTTCGATCGAGGGACTCGCCTCCAGCATCTGCGGAATCAGTTTCCGCATCAGCGCCGAATCATCAACCACCAGCACGCGCACTTTCTTGATTTGCTGGCTCATGCCTGGCCTCCCGCTGCATTCATCGCCAAACGCGCGCGATCTTCATGATTCAGCAACAATCCGAAATTCGTGGTCCCCTGCTCCCGCGGACGCGCTTTCGCCACATGGTCTACCACCGCGGGCAGATTTAAAATGAGCACAACTTTTCCGTCTCCCAGGATGGAAGCGCCGTTCACCAGGTCAGTTGAGAAGGTCTGATCGTCTAACCCTTTAATCACCAATTCCTCTTCGCCCTCCAAGGCATCGACGATCAGCCCATATTTTTTCTCACCCACTGTAATGACCAGCACAAAAAGCTTGCTGGCATATTGGTCTGCGCCCGGCTCGCAGGGCCGCCCCAATCGCAACAACGGAAGCACCTCGTTACGCAATTGCAATACCTCGTAATTGTCGACCTGGTGAACCTCGGATTCCCGGGCGCGCGCGATCTGGCTCACTGCATTGAGCGGGATGGCGTAAAGCCGCTGTTCCACCCAGAACATCAGGGCCTTGATGATAGCCAAGGTCAAGGGCAACTTCAGCCGGAATGTGGTGCCTTGTCCGGCGTGAGTTTCTACATGAATCGTGGCCTTAAGGCGCTGCAGCACACTCTGTACCACGTCCATGCCAACGCCCCGGCCGGAAATTTCGGTGATCTGCTCGGCCGTGCTGAATCCGGGACGGAAGATGAAATCCAGTGTCTCCGCCTCGCTGAGGCGGGCAGCTTCTTCTGGCGTTGTCATGTCCAGTTCGAGCGCTTTGCGGCGAATCTTGTCGGCATCGATCCCACGCCCGTCATCACTGATCTCAACCACCACCTGATTTCCGTGATGATAGGCATGCAGCCGGATCTTTCCGCGTGGCGGCTTGCCCTGACGGCGGCGTTCGTCCGCGGTCTCGATGCCGTGACTGACGGCATTGCGCACAAGATGCGTCAAAGGCTCGGCAATGGCATCGAGAATGCCTTTGTCCAAATCGGTTTCCTGGCCGCTGATCTCGAGATCCACTTCGCGGTCCAATTGGTGTGCCACATCCCGCACGATGCGAGGGAAGCGCCGGAATAACTGCTCCACCGGCACCATGCGAATCTTCATCACCGAGCGCTGCAGATCGTTCAATACCCGCGACTGGAAAGCCATGGCGTCAGCAAATTTTCCGCGCAGCAACTCTTTCGGATAACGCTTGCCAAATTCGTTCAGCGCCTGCTGCAGCATCGACTTTCCGATGATCAGTTCGCCGACGAGATTGAGTACGTTATCAATGCGTCCGGCTTCTACCCGCAGAATATTTTCAGCTGATATCTGCGGCGCAGCCGGCTCTGCCTGGGAACTATGAGTTTCAAGGGCAGCGGAGACTGGCGCTTCTGGGGATACTGTCTCTGAGTTCGGAGAAACCTCATTCTTCGGCTCCGGCGATTCCGATTGCCGTGGGCTTTTCGAAGCGGTTTTGGCTCGCTGCGGAGCCTGGACCAACCTGACTGCGACATCGCCTGCGATGGTTGGAACTTTGCACTTGGCTGTAATCTGCTCCGCCGACTGCGTGCTGGCGATTACAAATTCCACATGCTTGGAAGCGGCGGCTGACTTCGGATCGGGCCGCGCCACAAGAACTTTGCCGGTTTCGCTGACCGCGTTCTGTATCAGTTGACGCGCCGCAATCGGCATCGCGCAGTGCGGATCGATTTTTACCATCACTTCGTACAGTCCCAGACCCGCTGCCTGGGCCCGCGCGACCGCTAGTTTTTCGATCTCAGTCCAACCCTTGGCAAGATGTTTCGCCGGATCTTCTGCTTTTTTCTTGCGCCGGGATTTTTTTGCCGCAGGGACTGCGGTGAGTTCCTGAATTCTTTTACGCAGAGCTTCGGTCGGCGGCATCGCTGCGCCGGTGTGGTAAGCCCCAATCATCCCTGTAAAAACGTCGGCCGCGGTAAAAGAAATTTCGGCCACGGCGCCATGCGCCGCTGTTTCTTCCAGCGACAACGCATCCTCGAATTGATGGGCTAATTCGCTCAATTCACGCAGGCCGCAGGCTGCCGAATCGCCTTTCAGGGTGTGCACGATGCGGCGGATTGAACGGACGATCTCCTCATCGCCGGGAGTCTTCTCCAGCTTGAGAGATTCCTCGTTCAGCGCTTGCAGCAGTTCCTGCGAGGTCTCGAAAAACAGCTCTCGCAGTTCCGCTCCGCGCTCGTCGGGTGTGTTCGTCACTCTTTTACCTCAACCCGCTGATAGGCTGTACCGCTGTCACGGTGCACCATTTGAAACTTATCGGTCAGTCCAAGCAGACTCTCCGCATGCCCCACAAATAAATAACCGCCGGGATTCAGGCAGCGGTAAAACTTTTCGATTAGCCGCTTCTGTTCCGCCTCATCGAAGTACATCATCACGTTTCGGCAAAAGATCACGTCATTGCGCTGGGGCAGATATTCCGTTTTCAAATTATGAAAATCGAAGTGAACCATCTCTTTCAGCGCCTTCTTGATGGCATAACGGTCGCCGACTTTGTCGAAATAACGCAGGCGGAAGCTGTAATCGACGGTCGACATCTGGTGATCGTTGTAAAGCCCTTCCTGCCCGGTTCTCAGCACGGAATAACTGATATCGCTTGCCAGAATCTCTACTCGCCACGGCGGAGGAACTAGCGGCTTCGGCAGCGAGATCTCTGCCGGCAGCGGATTCCTCAGGTAGTAATACGCCAGGCCGTCGGCGGAGAGCATCGCCAGCGTGTAAGCTTCCTGCCCGGTCGAGCATCCCGCGCTCCATACCCTCACCGAATACTCGCGGTGCGCTTGTTTGCGCTTAAGCAGTTCTTCAAGCACGTGTTTCTGAAACAAATCCAGCTGAGCCTTGTGCCGGAAGAAGCTGGTTTCGTTGACCGTCAGGTTCTCGACTAACTGGGCGAGTTCCTGTTTTCCTTCCGCGCTGATCAGCAGCCGGTAATACGCGTAGAAGGAGTCGGCGCGGCACTCCTTGAGGCGCCGCAGCAAACGGTCCTGCAGAAAATGAGTGCGGCGCTCGTCGAAGTGCATGCCGCACTCCTGATAAACCAGCGCTTGCAACAGCCTCAGTTCCGCTTCCGTCAAAATTGGAGCAGGTGCTGCTCCCGATGTTCCCATGCGTTTTTCTCGCTTGTTACGCCCGAGTTCTGATTCCCCAGCTTGATAAACCGATAGAGATTCCCTAACGCTACTTAGCGTCCTGCGGCAGCCTTTGCTTCAGCCTTGCCCTTCTTCTCTTCCGCAGACTTCTCTTGCACCAGACTCGCAGGAGCCAGCAGCTTGGTCATATCCAACAGTACGATTAAGCGGCCTTTGACCTTGCCCAACCCGGTGACGCAGTTCAGGCCGCCTTCCTGGAACACGGCCGGCGGCGCCTCAACATCTTCTCCCGCGATCTTCAGTACTTCCGAGGCCGAATCGACGATCAGGCCTGCCAGCTTGCCCGAGTGCTCCACAACTAGAATTCGGTTCTGCTTTTTCAGTTTTGCCTGCTTATCTCCGAAGCGTTTGCGCAGGTCCATTACGGAAACAATTTTTCCGCGAAGATTAATAACGCCTTCGAGATAATCAGGAGCGTCGGGAACCGCCGTGATCTCCGGCACACGCACGATTTCGTGCAGCGAAGTGATGGGTACGCCGTAGGTCTCGCGCCCCACCTGAAAGCCGACGATATGCAGTTCGCGGTTCATTAATTTCTCGTTCTAGGCACGTGCCGCTGCTGCCTTTTTTGCTCTATGAGACTTTTCTTCCGACGCTTCTTCGCGGGCCGCTTCATCCAGCGTGAAGCGATCCATGAAGTCCAGCAGGCCGCGCGACATCTTTGACATCTGCTCCGCCGAAGCCGCCAGTTCAGTCGAACCGGAAGTCGATTGCTGCACCAGTTCGCGCATCCGCTCCATGGCTTTCACCACGGCTTGCGCGCCCGAGGCTTGCTCTTCCACCGCCGAATTGATTTCATGGGTGATTTCGTTCAGCCGGGTGGTGGCGCGGGCAATCTGCGAGGAACCATGCGACTGCTCGTTCGTGGCCGCGCCGATTTCCTGGGCAAACTTGTAAACCTCGGTGACCACATTCGAAATCTTGCGCAGGGCTGCATTCAGTTCTCCGCCGAGATCGAGACCTTCGTTCACGATGCCTGTCGAGCGATCCATATTCTCGACTGCCTTGCGCGCTTCTTTTTGAATGCTCTGAATCAATTCGGAAATTTCCTTGGTCGATTGCGCTGACTTCTCGGCCAGCTTGCGGACCTCATCCGCTACCACCGCAAATCCCAGACCGTGCTCGCCAGCGCGTGCGGCCTCGATCGCAGCGTTCAAAGCCAGCAAGTTCGTCTGCTCCGCGAGATCGTCGATGACTTCAATAATCTTTCCGATATCATCGGCACGCTGTCCGAGTGCGCCGATGATTTCTCCCGAGGACGTGATCGTGGCGTTGATGCGGTTGAGGCCGTCCGTAGCCTTCTCCATGGTGGTAATGCCGCTATGAACCTCTTCCCGTGACCGGTTCGAAATATCGAGCAGCACTTTCGCGGTATCGGCGACGCGCTGAATCGACGCCACCATCTGGTCGATGGACGCTGAAGTTTCGCTTACGCTGGAAGCCTGCACTTGCGTGCTCTTCACCATGTTCTGCACGTTCACGCTCATCTCGTGCATGGTGCTGGTGACTTCGTCAATTGCGGAGGAAGCTTGTAATCCGATCTTGGCCGAATCGTCGGAGGCATTGGCGACTTGGCCGGAAGCGCTCGCGACCTGCGCTGAAGCGTCGCGGACGCTGCGCACCAGCCGTCCTAAACCTTCCACCATTTTGGCGAAAGCATTGCCCAGAGTGTCGTGAGTCGATCTCGGTTTAACCTCGACCGTTAAATCTCCTCCGGCAATCGATTCTGAAACGCCAGCCATCTCTTTGAGGTAATTCACCATCTTGGCGAAGGTGCGCGCCAACTCGCCGATTTCATCCTGGCGGTTGACATCGATCGTATGTTCGAGGTCTCCGGTATCGCCGATCTGTTTGGAAACCTTCATCAGTTTGATCAGCGGTTCGGTAATTTCCCTGGCTGTCTTGTAAGCCACCACCCCGCCCAAGCCGAGTGCGGCAAGGGTGCTTAACCATGCGGCCAAAATCGTCCACGTGCTGGCAGTCTCATCCGACTTGCGGCCTTCTTCGACCAACTTTCTGTTTTCTTCATCGGCCACATCGAGCGCTTCCGTCGAATTCTTCACCCAGGAGGAAGCATCTTTTTGGAGGTAGTAAATCTGCAACTCAGCCACTGTGGCATTGCCTGAATCCACGTCTTTGCGTTTATCGATCAAGGGCTGTGCGAACTCTTTTGCCCATGCCTGCTCCAACTGTTCCACTTTGCTCAGAGCAGTGCGCTCCTGTTCGGAAGCGGAGAGGGTTTTGGCCAGCTGTAGCTTTTGCGCCAGGATCCGCAACCCATCGTTCATGCGATCCACTTCGCGGGTGTCTCCGCTGAGCAGGTAATTGCTCAGATAGAGACGGTTCTGCATCATCTGAAAGCGCACATCATTGGTGGCATCGGCCAATTCGAGAGAAACCTTGGCCGCGTCCTTGGCCGCGTGCTCTCTGTGCACCGCCAGCAGGTTGACGATGAACAGCACCACCACCATGCTGAGGATGATTCCGAAATTCTTGTACAGCTTTTTACCAATCGTCATGCCGTTCCTCCGGCGAACCGCTTGCGCGGTCAATGCGCTTCAAACTTGAAATCCACCACCCCCGAGGTCTCTACCGATGCCGGCTCAAACTTCCATTTCTTGACTGCATCCAGGGCCGCACCGGCGAGCACCGGGTGCCCTCCCACCACTTTGGCCTCTTTTACCGTGCCATTTGGAGCGACGACCACCGCAACTTTTACCGTTCCGGCAAGGTTCATCTTGCGTGCCAGGTCGGGATAAATAGGCTGCACTTTTGTTTTTGCCCGGCGCACGATTTCATTTTGCGAATCTTGAGTTTGAGACTGATTTTGATTTTGGTTCTGACCCTGAATTCTTGCTACCTCTCCCCCTGCGACGATGGCCACTGCTGTGACCAGCACTGCCACCCCCCCGTTTCTCAAAGACACAGTTCCTCCGGCACAATCGTGGTGATGCCATGGGAGCAACGACGTGGCCACGCATCCGGTTTTCGAAAAACCAAAGTAATGCGGGTTATGTAATTGACAGATTGAGGGTTAGTCGGCCTATCGGAGTGGCTGATCGGCTTCGCTTCTGAATTAGCCCTGTCTCAGAATTCGTTTAGGTTATAAAGGGTTCTCAAGTTGAGATCACAAAAGGGCCATTTTTCTCGGGATTTCACAGTTTGGCACCTATTTCGGCATTTTGCTTGACTCAAAATGAGATGGGGAAGTACTTTTCCAATAGTTTCAATCACTTATGAGATTCACTTGTAGCGGTTTCCAAGAAGCGGGGAAACCCTGAAAGAATTCGAAGGAAATTTCAAGGTTTCGTCCCAAACGCTTCTGCGTTCAGAGGACGTCGGACAACGCGCAGGAGCGCTCAAACCTGCCCCCGGTGAAGCCTCACCGGAAGAGCGCCGACGTGCCGAGATCCTGGTCGACGTGGCTAACGTGTTGAACGGGACTCCGGATGTTACGTCTGTTATCGAATCCCTCGCCGACCGCGTGCGCGTTTTGCTGCGCACCCGTCTGGTCTCCGTTCTCCTGCGCCGGGATGGACCTTTCGAATTGCGAGCAGTTTCGGCGGAAACGCCACAACTGGCCGTTGCCTTCCGCGTCGCCCATGACCGCCAAACCATCCGCTTCGCTGCAGACCTGG
Organism: uncultured Acidobacteriaceae bacterium; assembly: GCA_963766625.1. Lineage (GTDB taxonomy): Bacteria > Acidobacteriota > Terriglobia > Terriglobales > Acidobacteriaceae > Sulfotelmatobacter. The sequence continues at coordinate 404,848 of CAVYBF010000005.1, forward strand.
CGCAACGCGCGGTTTCTGCAGGAGAGGCCATCGCCATCAGCATCAGTACCGATCAACTATCGTTGGGTTCCCTGGTATCTCCCGGAACCTTGATCGCCGCGCCTTTCCGTGCTTCTCAAACGCAGGGGGCAATTCTGGTTTATCCACGCCAGGAAGGCGCTTTTACTGCCGAGGAGAAGGCGCTGGTCACCGCCATTGCCGGCTTAGGGGCCGTTGCCGTAGCTCATGCGGAACTATGCGCCACGGCGCAAGCTCAGGCGCGGGAACTTCATCAGTTGCTCGAGATCTCGTCCGAGCTAAGCTCCAGCCGCGATCTCGAACATTCGCTGGGGTCGTTTGTCGTGCGAGCCGCCGATTTCCTTGGTTTTGGCCGCTGCTTCGTGGCCTTGCAAGAAAAAGGAGAATTTCACGTTCGCTACGCCGCCCGTGGCGGCGAAGCCCAGCGCGTCGATAACGTCTTTCCTGAAGGGATTGCTACGCGCGCGTTACGGGCGAATGAAGTTTTCTGGTCCGACGATCTCACTCAAGTGCCGGGTGTGAACAGCACAGTGATCTCACAGTATCAGGCTCGGCAGTTGCTTACCGTGCCGCTTGCAGGCGCAGACGGATCCCTGCTCGGCATGTTCGGAGTGCTCGATCGCCTCGGCCAGAGCGGAATTTCGCAGCAGGATATCCGCCGCGCCCAGGCTCTTGCGAACTACGTCTCGGTTGTGCTTGAAGCCGCGCACACCCTGCATCAGTCCGAACAGCACCGCCTTCGCGCCGAAGCTTTGACCCGGCTCACGCGTGAAATTGACGGCGCGTTACGTCTGCCCGAATTTGCCCGCAAACTGGTTGATTGCGCCATCGAATTATCCGCCGCGGGCAGCGGTTGCGTCGCTCTGTTTCACGAGGGAAAAATCGAGAGCGTCGTGTTGCATCCGCCATCCAAAAAAGGTTCGGTTGGTGAAATCCCTGCGTCCCCGCATGATCCGGCTCATAAAACCGGCGCGCCGGGCACGGTCGCAGTTCTTTCATCGGACGATCGTTTGCTGCAGCAGCAAGTCGGACAAGCGCTCTCTGAGTTGTCAACCAAGCGCATAGACCCAATTATTTCTGGTTCAGCGAGCGAACTCTTAACACAGGAAGTAGCTTCGGCTTTGGATTGGAACGACTGTGTCATTGTGCGCATCAGCGCTTCTAATGGCGAATTGGCCGCCTTGCTCTGCCTTTCAGGCCGCTCTGGTTCCCTCACTGGCGAAGATCGCGAACTTCTGCAAACTATCGCCGGCCATGCTGCCATGGTTCTGGAAAACGCCCGCTTGTTCACCCGCATGGATCGCGCGAACCGCCATTGGCTGGAAATTTTTGACGCCATCACCGATTACATCGTGGTGCACGACGAAAGCGATAAAGTCTTGCGCGTGAACCGCTCCCTTGCGGCCATGATCGGAGTTGCGCCCAGCGAACTCATTGGCGTGAACATGCGTGCTCTCCTCGCGCTCACCAATGAACCCACGCTTTATTCCTGCCCGTTTTGTCGTTCCATGGGGGGCAGCGAAGACGAATTCGTCCATCCTGCGCTCGACCGGACGTATCTGGTCTCGACCTCGCGCGTACACGGAGCGTCCTCAGAAAACCTGCAAACCATTCATGTGTTGAAAGACATCACCGATCGCCGCGAAGCCGAGCGCCGATATCGCGAACTGTTCGACAATATTCAGGAAGGATTGTTCTTCAGCACACCCGAAGGCCGCTTCGTCGAAGTCAATGATGCGCTGGTCACCATGCTGGGATATGCCAGCCGCGAAGAATTGTTGCAGGTCGATATACCGACCCAGGTTTACTTCTCGCCCCAGCAGCGTCAGGCCCACGCCGCAGCCATGGAAAAGCACGGTTATATGCGTAACTTCGAGGCCACGCTTCGCCGCAAGAACGGATCTCCAATCTACGTGCTGATCAATGCCTTCGGCATGTATGACTCTTCGGGGAAGTTATTGCAGATTCGCGGATTGATGCTCGATGTCACCGGCCTGCATACTTACCAATCCGAACTGCAGCGGGAACGTGATTTCTCCGGCAAGATTCTCAGCAACACGCAGAGCTTCATTCTGGTTTCCGACACCGCCGGCCTGATCAGTTACGCGAATCGGCGGTGGTACGAAGCCGGATTCGAGCAGAGCGAACTGATCGGTCGCCCTTTGCTCGAACTCGCCGCTCCCGGCTACGTTCGCCCCCTGGCCGATGCACTGCAAGCCACTCTGTGCGGAGGGCAAGTCGACAATCTTGAATTGCAAATCCTGCGCGGCAAGGGAAATGCCGGACAATTTTCGGTGAATCTCAGCCCTATGCGCGACGAGCAAAACAACATCACCAGCATCGTCGTGGTCATGACCGATATCACCGACTCCGCCCAACTTCGCGGCAAACTGGTGCACGCCGAAAAAATGGCAGCCGTCGGGCAACTCGTCGCCGGCGTCGCTCATGAAGTAAATAATCCGCTCACCGCAATTCTTGGTTTTGCCGATCTGCTGCTGGAAAATCCCGACGTGCCCGACACCGCCCGCAAAGATCTGCGCGTGATTCTGCAAGAGGCACAGCGCACTAAACAGATCGTTCAAAACCTGCTCAGCTTCGCTCGGCAAATGCCGCCGCAGCGCAACCCCGTGCAGCTTAATCCGATCCTTCGCCGCACGATCCAGCTGCGTTCGTACGATTTTGCCAGCCACGGCGTCGACGTTATCGAACACCTCGATGAAGGCCTGCCCGACATCATCGGTGACGCTCACCAGCTCCAGCAAGTTTTTCTCAACATTCTTAACAATGCTTACGACGCCGTCCACGAAACTGGACGCCCCGCGCGCATCGAGATCATGACGACGAAAGCCGATCAGGCCGTCGAGGTTTCCTTTTGCGATAACGGCAACGGCGTCTCCGATCCCGACCGCATCTTCGATCCCTTTTTCACCACCAAAGAGGTCGGCAAGGGAACCGGCCTCGGCCTCAGCATCTGCTACGGCATCGTGAAAGAGCACGGAGGCGAGATTCTCTGCCACAACAATCCCGACGGCCAGGGAGCCACCTTCATCGTCCGATTCCCCGCCGCGCCGCACACCGCTTCTCTGGGTGTGGCCGCAGGAGTGAACCAACCATGAGCTCACCTGCAAGGACAAGCCAAGCCACTCAGCCCGAACTGTTGCCGGTTCTGCTGATCGAAGACGAGCCCTCGATCATGGCTCTGGTCTGCGCCACCCTCGAACGCAACGGCTATGCCGTCGTGTGCATCGAATCCGGCGCCGAAGCCCTGGGATTGCTCGAAAAGGGAAGTTTTTTGGGTGTCATCTCCGACATGCGCACGCCCGGCGGCGTCGACGGCGCGCAAGTCCATGCCTGGATTTCTCAAAATCGTCCCGACCTCGCCGAGAAAGTCGTCATTATCACCGGCGATTATGCCAACGAAGAAACCGTAGCCACGCTGCGCAAAATCGGCGCACTTTATTTGGAAAAGCCGTTTCGCGTCCAGGATCTCATCGCTGCCATCGAAAAAACTATGGGGAAACCTCGGTGACTGCATTGAATAAATCCGCTCTTACAACCTCCGCTCTGGCAGGGGAAGACCTGCGCGTCCGTCTCCTCATCGTCGATGACGAGCAGACCATCCGCAAGCTCTGCATCACTGTCGGCGAAGCCCTCGGTTTCATCTGCCTCGAAGCCGATAGCGGCGAGTCTGCACTGGTGCTGCTCGAAGAGCAACCGGTTCACATGATTCTCAGCGACATGGTCATGCCGAACATGTCGGGCCTCGAATTTCTGGAAAAAGCGAAGAAGCTGCTGCCGCGTACCGAAGTGGCACTCATGACCGGCCATGGCTCGATTGAAACCGCAGTGCAGGCCATGAAACTCGGCGCGTACGACTACATCACCAAACCATTTTCGCCGCTTGAGGAACTTCGGCTTTTCCTGCGCCGTATGGCTGAAAAGGTCCGCCTGGTCGAAGAAAATGAATTTCTGCGCCAGCGCACCGACTCCGAAACCGCCGTCCACGGCATCATCGGATCGTCCGCCAAAATTCAGGAGGTGCTGCGCATCTCCTCGCGCCTCAAAGACACGCGCACCGCCGTTCTCATTTCCGGCGAAAGCGGCACCGGCAAAGAGTTGATCGCCCGCGCCATTCATTTTCGCGGAGCCTTCGCCAACCGTCCCTTTGTCGCCGTCGATTGCGGCTCACTGGTGCCTACACTCATCGAAAGTGAACTTTTCGGCTATGAAAAAGGAGCCTTTACAGGAGCGCTGAAATCGAAGCAAGGGCTTTTTCAATCCGCCGACACCGGTACGATTTTTCTCGATGAAATTGGCGAACTCCCGCTCGAACTACAAGCCAAGCTGCTGCGCGTTTTGCAAGAGAAGGAAGTGCGCCCTGTTGGCTCGAATCAGCGCGTCAAAGTTGACGTGCGCATCATTGCAGCCACCAACCGCGATCTCGAAGCCGCCTACAAAAATGGAACCTTCCGCAAAGATCTCTACTTCCGTCTCAACGTTGTTACCGTGCACGTTCCCGCGCTGCGCGAGCGCCGCAGCGACATTCCCCTGCTGGTGAATTGGTTTTGCGAGCGCTATGCTCCGGGCGCAGATCTGCGCGTGTCGAACGCAGCCATGAAAGCTCTGATGAATTACGATTGGCCGGGCAACGTGCGCGAACTGGAAAACTGCATCGAGCGCGCTGTAGCTCTGGGCAATGGGACTCTGATCGATCCCAGCGATCTTCCGCCCACCATCGCCGCCATGAATCGGCCGCCGCGCACATCCTCGGAGGCCGCGCAAGAATTAATCACCGACCTGGCAATCCCAGCCGAAGCGCCTTCCAGCGAAGACGCGGCGCGCACTCCGATCTCAACAACCGATCTCGAAGACATTGAACGCGCAACGATCCAGCGCGTCTTCGAGCAGGTGCACGGCGACAAAGCCCTCGCCGGACGGATGCTGGGCATCAGCCGCGCCACGCTCTACCGAAAGCTCAAGCGCTACAACATCAGCGGAAGCGCCAGTTCCGAATCAAGCCATACGCTGCAGTAAACGCCACACTGCTTTCGATTTGAGGGAGAAGACCGATCGTCGAAAGGGTGCCCATCCTAGTCGCGTTCTTTGCGACTAGGATGGGGGTTTTGACTTTCACCGGTTGACTCCGAGACGCCCTACGCCCCCGGAGGCTTTTGCTGCTCCTGGCGCCTCTTTTCCTCCGGAGTCATCGGCTTTGCCGGTTGCTTCCGCGGAGGCGGTGCTGGCCTCTGCGCCGCGGGAGGATGCTGCTGTTGCGGCGCGGGCTTTGCCGGCGCCGCTGGATGTTGCTGGGGCGGAGCTGCGGGCCGGGCAGCTTCCGGCCGACCGGGCTCCGGTCGATTTGGTTGCGCCGCAGGCGGCCGATTGGGTTCGGGTCGATTCGGTTGCGCGGCAGGCGGATGCACCGGCGCTTCCGCTGGACGATTCATCTCAGGATGATTCGGTTGAGCCGCCGTCGGCCGGTTCGATTCTGGCCGATTCGCCGGAGCTGTTGGCGGACGATTCTCCGGCTGCTTCGCTGTGGGTGCGGGCTGCCCCGGTCGAGCGGCAGGCGGCTGTCCCGGCCGGGCCGCAGGCGGTTGTGCTGGGTGCGGAGCAGCTGCATGAGCCGCAGCCGGTTGTCCGGGCCGGGGAGCAGGCGCGTGGCCTGTGGTCGGCACAGCCGGTTTCCCAGGAGGCGCAACCTTCACCGCTGGATGCATTGCGGCGGGCGGACGCAAACTAGCCACTTCCTTTCTCGCCAAAGGCTGTCCGGGATGCGCCGCCATGGCCTGTAGCCGCTTGGCTATCGGCGGAGGCGGAGGCGGAGGAGTTTTCTTTGCCACCACCGGGCGGCTCATCAGCTTCGCTGGAGGGGCAGCCACATGTCCAGCCGTTGAGGCCTTCGCTCCGAGCACCGCTTGCGGCGTAGGATTTACGGCCACCCGGTGGGTTAGCGGCGCTGCCGCAACTTGCTGCGGAGTCACTTTGACGGCGGCTCTGGCCACTGGCTGCGCGCTGGTAAAGGCTCCTTGCGGAACCGCAGTTACAGCGCCTGGTACGGTTCGATTCACATAAGTAATGTTCGTGACGTTCGTGGTTTTATTAATGACGGTCGTGTTGTACACGCTTGTGACCGTGGTCGTGCTTACAGTCGTATTGCTGACATTGACTTGTGTCATGTACGTCTGGCTCACGGGATAGCTCGGCACGTACACTTCGCGCGGACCGAGCGGGAACCATCCAATGTTTCCGCCCCAACCACCTCCGCCACCGACGAATACGACCAAGGCCGGCGCGTAAACCGGCCGCACCGCAGGAGGCCCAGCGATCCATCCCCATCTTCCGCCAACATTTACCCAACGGCCGTAATGGAACGGAGCGTAGCCCCAAGGATTGTCATCGACCCAGGTGTAACCCCACGGATCGATCCAGACCCAATGGCCTTCGTGGTACGGCGCCCAGCCGTAAGCGACGTGGTTCGGATACCATACATGCCCGTAATTGGAATCATCCCGCCAGTCGCCGTATTCATCGAGATCCTCGTAGCCGACGACATCACGCGAAACATACTGTGCCGAGCGGGAATTCTCATACCGATGGTCGCGCTCATCCGCCCAGGTATCGAATTGGTCTGGCGGGCCAATGTCTTCCACGTCGGCGTCGAGTGACTCCGTGCCATCGAAATAGCCAACCTGTCCAGCGTGCAAAGAATAAGTCTGGCCATTGCCCGTAGCCTGGCCATCGCCGGAGCGGATGGCGACGGTTGTATCGCTGCCGTCTTCATCGGCATAGATCCGGTAGCTTCCCGGCGCGGTTATCACAAAAGCGAGGTTGGGCGTATCGATTTCAAAATCATCTTCAGGACCCAATTGCCATACCCGAACATTGACTGTGCCCGAGTTCAGTTGAACTTGCACGGTATTATCGTTAAGGTTGAGAAACGAGACTCCGGTGTTTTCCGAAAGTCGAATGGAAGCCGATCCCAGTTGCAGGGCGGCGCGCGAATCCCGGTCAGACCAAAGTTTGTCGCCCGTGGTCAGGGGACGGTTTTCGACCGCTCCCACCCACTCGTCTTCGCCTGCGGGTTGGAATGAAACCGATCCCTGCATGTAGCCCAAACGAGCCACTCTGGTGGGTGGGTCTTCATCTTGATCCTGGGCCGCTGCCCGCGTGGGCAGAGCGACTGTAAGGAGCGCGAGCCCGAGCAGCGCGCTCCACAATTGCGAATACCTCATCAATTTCTTCATTTCAAGTGCCCCGTTCTTTCGTTGTTTGCGACCTGCAATTCGCGGAATTTCAAATGCCGTGCTTCGCTGCTTGACTCCACAGCCGCGGCTGGATTCCTGTGCTCCTCCGCGATGGTCGCTTCTCAGTGTGTGGACAATATATACGACTCGGGGGTATGAGACCATCTGTCTCAGACTGAGACACGCATCCCTGCGTTAGTTGAGGACGGCTCAGGTGCCGGCGGTAAGTTGCTGAAAAAAGGAGCGCCTCAGTGCTAGTCCTTCCGTTTTGCACTGTGGTACCGGTCGTGCATCTTTCTCCAGCATAACCGCGGATTCTGGCTCCCCGATGCTCTTCCTAACCGGGAAGAGGGGGAGCCCAACCGCACTGCAAAATCGCGAAACGAGTTCTGGACGCGGAGTTCGGCAGGAGAACAGCTCCAGAAAAGGATCGATCCGGGCGGGTAGGGGAAAGGTATCGCTTGGCGCAACAAGCCACAGCACCATCGCGCGCGGCGCAAACCAGCAAGGTCGCCGATCTGGCCCGTTTTTTCCCAGACGCCACCCCCATCCGAATTCCCGTTCACTTCTCCCGTAAAGCCAATGGCGAGGGCGGAGAACCGAGCGTCCATGGGATAGAGGAAAGCACCATCATCGAATTCGGGACTCCACGAGAGGTTCTATTCGCCTGTGCAACGCCGCTGGAATTTGCCGATATCCTGCACGTCCGCAACTCTGATGGATCGCTGGATGCGGAAGCCTCTGTGGTGGCCGTGCAATATCATCCCGGAACGACCGCAGTGGCAGCTCGCTTTATCAACGCGGTCCCCAACTGGATCATAAAACCATGACTGCGCCGCAAGCAGAAACGCCAACTCCAGACCTGGCAGCGATCTGGGCCAAAATCCGACGCCTTCATCCAATTTATGCCGAATTGGCGCGCGAGTTCGTCGTGGATGTACCCACCTGTGCAGATTTGGAGGCCGGGGTCGAATCTCCCGGGCCTGAAGCCGTCGAACAAGCCCAACTATGGCTGCATCAGATGGATGAACGCATTCAGGTTCATCAGTTGCGGCAGTTTCTGCAGACCAGTTCGCTGGTGGACCCCGACAGCATCGTCGCGCTTATCCAGCATCTTTTGGCCAATCCCGCGCACAGTGACGCCATGCGCGACAAAATCGATTTCCTGCTGGTGCAGTATTTCAGCCAGATCGCTCCCGGGGAACTGGATGACAACCGGGCCGATCTCGCTTACGTCGCCGAGGCAATGGAGCCGGCTCTGGGCAAAGTGGAGCTCAAGTCTCCGGTATGGCTGAATGCGCTGGATCGCGTTCTGGATGCCGCACGCAAGTGCCGCTCGCTCGACGAACTGCTGCATGGCGGTGTGCTGGAACAGGGACGCAAAGCGAAAGGTCAAGCCGGCGATCTCTTTTACCTACCGATCGCGCTGGTCGCATTTACCCGATTCGGTTATCTGATGCGCCGAACCTTCTTTCGACTAATGCTGACCGATCTCAACAGTATTCTTGACGGCCTGACCGAGCTTGAAGAAAAGGGAGTTGAAACCATCGACTGCCGGCGGGCGCAATTTTCCGCGCAGGAACCGGTGGTTCGCCTGCGCATGATCTGCCAGTCATGGAAGGTAATGTTTCAAGCTGAGTATTCTTCGGGCCAACCCTTGCGCATGTTGACGGACTTGCGCGCATCGGTCGAGAGCGCGTTAGGGCGGAGTACAAGCGCCACAGGGCAAGCCCAGAGCGCAGGAACGAAGCCGGTGCGTTCGGCTGCTGTCGGTGCGGCGGCGACTGCTTCGGCATCGGCGAATGCACGATCGGCTTCGAAAAAAGCATCAGCCAAAGCTGCAGCCGCCGGCAACGATAGCGATACTCCAGAATTCGACATCTCCAATGCTCCCGACTGGAAACCGGACGGCCAGACTAGACAGTAAATGAAGGTCGCGAGTCAGAACCAAACAATTAGGCAACACAAGTCAAGAATCAGAGTCGGCGAAGCAAGCAAGACCGAAGAAAAATGCGAGCAGATCACTCAAGCGTACTGATTATTTCTGATGACGTGGAATTTTCTCGAGGCGTGACAGCGCGCTGGCAAATGGAGCGCAATGTGCCGACTTTCACTCTGCTGAGTGGAGATATTTGGCCTCGCTCCGTAGAGAACTTCTCGGTGGCGATCGTTGGGCCACTTCGCAGGGAACTGCTCTCGGTGATCATGGAGCCTCTGCACTCAACCCAGCAACCGCTGTTCTGCATGTGCGAAAACGCTGCAGCCGCCCAGTTGGTGCGCAGCCGGTGGCCGCGCGCGGCAGTCATCGGTTCTGACGAAAATTGGCTGAATGCTTTAGTTCTCGCGGCCAGCGAAGCAATACTTCGATCTCGTGCCGAAGCCCAGGCCCGCGCTGCGGAAGCAAAATGTGCCCAGCTCGAGCGCGACGCCATGCTCGGCCGCTACATGCTTGAGATGCGCCATGGGCTCAACAACGCGCTTACATCGCTTCTGGGAAACTCCGATCTATTGCTGGTAGAACCCGGCAGTTTGTCGGCACAGGCACGCGGGCAGATTGAAACCATCCGCAACATGACGCTGCGCATTCATGAGGTGCTGCAGCGGTTTTCGTCGCTGGAAAAAGAAATGAACGTGGTTGCGCAACAAGTGGAGCGCGATTCCGGAAAATACCGCGTGGCGGCCGCGGGCGTATAAGCTCGCTGATTCGTTGGGCAGGGACGGAACTTACACGTAAGCTTTGAGGAATCAGTTTTATGCATAAGTTAATGGCCACCAGCACCATCCTCGAACACGAGCTTTCCGAGTTGCGCCTGCTGGCGGAGCGCCAAACCGGAGTGGTTCTAGATTGCCCCAACAGCGAATTGGCTGCGCACGTTGCCGACTACATCGATGCGCAGGAACTGGGATCATCGGCCACACTGCTTGAGAGGCTTCGCTCGCAGGATCAAGATCCTTCGAGTTGGTCGTCTCTGCTGGACGGCCTGGTGAATGCAAGCACCGGATTCTATCGTCACCCCGGGGCGCTGAATGCTTTAGCCCGCCAGGTGGTTCCGCAGTTGTGCGCGCGCAAGTCGGTGGATGGGCCGAGCCCCCTGCGCATCTGGAGCGCAGGTTGCTCCACCGGAGAAGAAACTTATTCGATTGCAATGGCGGTCTGTGATGGCATGAGCCAGGCGGGCACCACGCCGGCAAACGTAGCCAGCAGTTCGAACAATGGAAATGGCACAGCTAACGCAAAAGCCGCGCGCAATGGCGGCATCGCCGAAAGCGCGTGCGCTCCTGCTGGTGCAAGGCCCGCAACCGCATTCTCGCTCCACATTGTTGGCAGCGATCTGCTGCCCCGCAATATCGAAACCGCCGATCGCGGCGTGTATCCACAGTCTGCGCTGGAGGGCCTGCCTCCGGCCAGCATTCGCAACTATTTTTCCAAGTTTTCTTCGCCTGCAGGTTTGCGCGAGGAGGACGAAGCAGGGAAGTCTTCGAGGAATGGAAGCTCGGCAATAGCTCAGAATTCCCGCATCAGCTCCACGCACTTGTTGGTGAAGCCTCGGCTGCGCAGCCTGGTCACTTTCAATTGCATGAATCTGGCGCGCCCCGGCTACATCGGCCGCTTCGACGTGATCTTCTGTATGGACGTGCTGCCGCACTTCTCGCGCGCCCAGCGCATCGCTTTGCTGGAGCGCCTGCATCTTTATCTGGAGCCCGGAGGATACCTTTTCCTGAGCCAGACCGAAAAACTCGCCAGCTCAAATCTGAACTTTCGGTCGGAAACCTTTGATGGATATACATTCCATCGGAAGCCGTTGGCCGCGAGCGCGGCGTACGGACGATAACCTGAGGCGCTAGTTGCAGTTGCCACCCATGTCATGTAGACTAAGGCCAGTAAACCTAGTCTAACTGCCCGTCTAACTGCCCGCCATGAAAACCGTCAACATCCATGAAGCCAAAACGCAGTTGTCCAGACTGGTGGAGGAAGCTTCAAAAGGGGAGCCTTTCGTGATCGCAAAGGCTGGCAAGCCCATGGTCAAAGTCACTGCGCTTGGTGCGCCAGCGGCAGGCGAAGTTAAACGGCTTGGATTTATGGCCGGGCAAATCTCCGTACCCGACGATTTCGACCGCATGGGCGAAGAAGAAATCGAGCGCCTCTTTACCGGCGGAAAATGAAGCTTCTACTCGACACCCACCTGCTGCTGTGGGCTGCCGGCCAGCCAAATCGCCTAACTCCCGTTGCCCAGAAATTGATTGACACTCCGGCAAATGACCTTCTGTTCAGCGCAGCCAGTATTTAGGAAGTGGCGATCAAGCGCGCGCTAGGGCGCAGCGACTTCCAGGCCGATCCACGGTTGCTCCGACGTGGGCTGCTGGACAATGGATATGACGAGTTGGCGATTCTTAGCGATCACGTGGTTGCAATTGAGAGCTTGCCGCCCATCCACAAAGACCCTTTCGACCGGTTGTTAGTGGCGCAGGCTACTGTGGAAGGGATAACTATTGCAGAGAGTCGCGAGGAGCAGCCTAGGCGATAATCGCCGTGGCCCCACTCCTTACGGCAGCGCCTCTATCTCGCTGACCTAGCTGCGCCTACCCTCATTCCACAAGTGACGCAGAACTTCGACGGTGTATTGGGCGTCTGTGAGTAGCACCTGAAGCAAGGTGACCCCCGCCACACTGCCGCTTGCGACCACCGCCGTCATCCAGAAGCCGGGAAGGGCGACTAAGGTGTAGGCCCGCCACAGAGCCCATATTGGCAGAAGGTAGAACACGACAAAGCTGACCAGCTTCACGATCCCATAATAGAGGACGCTCAACATGCGCAACCACTCCGGGCATCGGCCGGACGAGGCGTAGAACTGATATTTTCCCCTTAGCAACTGGGCGAGCGGCGCAACCCGATTAAGACTCGGGGTTCGTAGCATGTCGTACAGCTCCCTTGGGTGAACGGCTTCGCCAAGGTCCTGCACTTTACCTAGTGAGCTGATAACCGCCTGGGTGAGTTTTTGAGCCCTGATCTGTTGCGCATGGGCCGAGGCGAAGGAAATGGCTAGGACTACAAGGATGAAGAATGCAATCGCATGAAACCATCTAGGATCTACCTCGCCAATATTCCATGGAAGAGACAGATTGCCGTTTTTCGGGTCTTGTGTTCGCGGCAAAACTGCAAACAGCGCCCCCGTAATCAGAGAGAGCCATGTGCGATTTGCTACCTTCGCCTGGGTTGAAACTGCTCCTGCGAGCTCGCTAACAAGGGCCCGTCTTTCGGGCTCAGTCATAGGCTGCTCCTCACGCGAACAAAAACTCTTTCGTCCTTAATTCCTTAATCGTATCCCGCAGCTTCGCGGCCTTCTCGAATTCAAACTGCTTGGCCGCTTCCCTCATGTCGCTTTCGAGCTTTGTGATGTAGGCATCCAATTCTTCCTGCGATTTGAATTCCGGTACGCCTTCAGCTTCTCCGGCGGTCAGATCGGCGTAGTCTGCAGCGACGATTCCCGCCAGCGTCATATCCAGCGGGCGCACGATCGACTCCGGCGTGATTCCGTTGGCTTCGTTGTACGCGGTTTGAATTGCGCGCCGGCGCAGGGTTTCATCCATGGCGTGCTTCATGGAATCGGTCATGCGGTCAGCGTAGAGAATCGCTCGTCCGTTCAGATGGCGGGCGCAGCGGCCGATGGTTTGGATCAACGATCCCTGGGATCTAAGGAATCCTTCTTTATCGGCGTCGAGAATTGCTACCAGCGAAACTTCCGGCAAATCGAGACCTTCGCGCAGAAGATTGATGCCGATCAGTACATCGAACTCGCCTTTGCGCAGATCGCGTAGAATCTTCACGCGCTCGAGCGTTTCAATCTCCGAGTGCATGTAGCGGCACTTCACGCCCACTTCGGCGTAATACTCAGCAAGATCTTCGGACATGCGCTTGGTCAATGTCGTCACCAGCACGCGCTCGCCCTTTGCTACGCGGTCGCGGATTTCGTGCAGCAGATCGTCGATCTGGCCCTTCACCGGACGAACTTCAACTTCCGGATCGATCAAGCCGGTCGGACGGATGATCTGTTCGACAACCACGCCTGCGGACTTCGTTAGCTCATACGGCCCCGGAGTGGCGGAAACGTAAACGAGCTGGTTGGTACGGTGCTCGAATTCTTCGAACGTCAGCGGGCGGTTATCGAGCGCCGAGGGCAGGCGAAATCCGTATTCGACCAGCACTTCTTTGCGCGAGCGGTCTCCGTGATACATGCCACGGAGCTGCGGAATCGTCTGATGCGATTCGTCGACGAACATCAGGTAATCACGCGGGAAATAATCGAGCAGCGTCGGCGGAGGCTCGCCCGGCATGCGTCCGGTGAAATGCCGCGAATAATTCTCGATGCCGTGGCAGTACCCCATCACCTTGATCATTTCCAGATCGAACTTCACGCGCTGATGGACGCGCTGAGCTTCGACCATGCGTCCTTGCTTCTCCAGTTCGACTTCCCACCACGCCAATTCCTGCTTAATCGATTCGACGGCTGATGCTCGCGTTTCGTCTTTCATTACATAGTGGGTTTTGGGATAAATCGGCAGGCGCATGTACTTCTGCTTGACCGTGCCAAAGAGGGGATCGATTTGCGACAGCGACTCGACCTGGTCTCCCCAGAGCTCGATGCGGTAGGCCATATCGTCGTATGTAGGGAAGACCTCGATTACATCGCCGCGCACGCGAAATGTTCCACGACGGAACTCACTGTTCGTGCGTTCGTAAAGAATGTCGACCAGCTTATGAGTAATATCTTCACGCGCGATCTTCTGGCCTTTTTCCAGAAACAGCATCATGCCGTAATAAGCTTCCGGCGATCCCAGGCCGTAGATGCAACTCACTGAGGCCACAATCAGCGCGTCGCGACGTTCGAATAACGAACGCGTTGCCGACAACCGCAGCTTGTCGAGTTCGTCGTTGATCGTCGCTTCTTTTTCGATATAGAGATCGGCGGCGGGAACGTAGGCTTCGGGTTGGTAGTAGTCGTAATAAGAAACGAAATATTCAACGGCATTATGGGGAAAGAAATTCTTGAACTCGTGATAAAGCTGCGCGGCCAGAGTTTTGTTATGCGCCATGACCAGCGTGGGACGGTTCGCCGCCTCGATCACCTTGGCCATGGTGTAAGTCTTGCCGGAGCCGGTGACGCCGAGCAGAACCTGATGCTGCTCACTGTCGTACACGCCGCGCAGCAGTGATTCGATCGCGCGTCCCTGGTCGCCCTGCGGTTTGTAATCGGATACGAGTTTGAAGTCCATGGAAGAAGCTTTTTAGCCCTCAGCTCTTAGCCATTAGCAAAAAACAAGCGGATCTGCAGTGCTCGTGTGGGAACGGGCGCCTCGCCCGTTGATGCCGAGCTAAACTCGGCTCGGTTTCCTTCGCCAACTGGTACTGCCTGCACAAAGCACAATTTTGCTCGCAGAGAATCCTTCTATTATAAACGGCAGGACCGGGCCTTCGGCAGGTGCAAGAACGCACTACAGCTCCGCCAGCACCCGATGCACCAGATAAATCGAGATCGATCCTTCGCCTACGGCTGAAGCGACACGCTTTACATTTCCGGAGCGCACATCGCCTACCGCGAATACTCCTGGCAGGCTAGTCTCCAGCATCTGCGGCACTCGTGGAAGTGGCCACTTGAACTTGTGGGTAGGGGAATCCAGATCGCGGCCGGTGAGGATGAAGCCTTTGCTGTCCATAGCCACACAGCCCCTCAGCCATTCTGTTCGTGGCGAAGCTCCGGCCATGATGAAGACGTGCCGAATGTTGTTTGCCGATTTCTGGCCCGTTTTTTTGTCCTTCCAGGTTACACACTCGAGCTGCGTATCGCCGTCGAGGCCGACAATCTCGGTGCAATAGTGCATTTCGATTGCGGGATTTTCCTCGATCCGCTGAATCAGGTAACGCGACATCGTATCTGATAGCCGGTCCGACCGCACCAGCATGTGAACCTTGCTGGCGGTTTGTGACAAATAGACTGCGGCCTGGCCAGCCGAATTTCCGCCGCCGACCACAATTACTTCATCGCTGCCGCACAACTGTGCTTCTATATAGGTCGCGCCGTAATAAATGCCCTGCCCTTCGAATTTCCTCAGGTTCTCGATGTTAGGTTTGTTGTATTGAGCGCCACTGGCAATCACGACGCTTCGCGCGCGAATGGTTTCGCCGCAGCCAGTGGTTAGCTCATAAGGATGCCGCTCGCAATTGAGCCGGGTTATATTGCTCGCGACCAAAACTTTGGCACCGAATTTCTGCGCCTGCGCAGCCGCACGGCCGGCAAGCTCCTGACCGGAAATGCCCATAGGAAAACCAAGATAGTTCTCGATTTTTGAACTCGAGCCCGCTTGTCCGCCGGGTGATTCGGCCTCGACCACGAGCACGTCCAAACCCTCGGAAGCCGCATAAACCGCTGCCGCCAATCCCGAAGGTCCGGCTCCTACAACCACCAGGTCCCGCACCTCGCTTGCCGTAATGTGCGCATTGAGTCCTAGACATTTGGCCAGCTCCTGAATCGATGGTCTACGCAGCACCGTAGTGTTATTGCAGATCACAACCGGAATTTCCTGAGGAGTCACCTGAAAGTGGTCGAGCAGTTCTTGCGCACTCGTGTCCGTGTCAAGATCGATATAAGTGTGCGGATGCCCGTTGTGAGTAAGAAACTCGCGCAGGCGGAGGGTCTGCGCCGAATGCCGCGATCCGAGCAGGATTACATTGCCCAAGCCGAGGTTGATCAGTGCAACGCGGCGGAGAATGAACGCACGCATGAAGGTTTCACTGAGTTCCTCGTCGCGCGCTACCAGCGTTCGAAAATCCTGGCTGCTCATCTCCAGGAATTCACCCGGTTCGGTCACCCGCCCGCGCACCAGGCAAAGACGGCCCGAAATCATCGTAATCTCGCCTGTGAAAGCGCCCGGCCCATGTTTCACAATCAGCCGCTCGCCATGCTGATCGGGTTGGACGATCTCCATGCTTCCGGAGAGCAAAACGAAGAAGGGCACATCGCTGTCGCCCGGCTCAAACAAAATGTCTCCCGCGCTGACTTTTCTCACCTTGCTTGAGGGACGGATGCGATTGATCTGATTTTCAGTGAGTACGGGGAAAGCCTCGCCAAGCATGTCAGCGGCAAAGGGGATTAATCGGGCAGCCATGATTTCTCCGGAGTTGCTTCTCGGACTATGAGAATGGACTACGAGAATAGTAGATGAGCAGGATGCGGTTGCGGGTTCAGGTCCTTCCTCCTGCTAAACTCGGCAGGAATGAATTTCTCCGTCCGATTAAACAATATCCGGCAACAACTGGCTGCCATCAAGGTGGGTGCCTTACTCATAAGCCATCTTCCCAACATCCGGTATCTGTGCGGATTCACGGGCAGCGCCGGCTTCCTGGTGCTTTTGGAGAGGGAAGCGGTCCTGTTTACCGATTCCCGTTACAAACGCCAGGCGCGCGAGGAAGTCAATGGAGCCAAGGTGATCATCGCGCGTGGTGCGGTGATCAATGCGGTCGCAGAATGGATCGCAGGTCGGGGCAAGAGATCGAAGAAATTTACCCTGGGAATCGAGTCCGAGCACCTGACCGTGGCGGAGAGAAAACGGCTTGCGGACCTTTTACCCTCCGGCATTCGGCTGAGAAACGGACCGCCGCTGGTCGAGAGGGCGCGCATGGTGAAAGACGAGGAGGAACTGCAGCGGATCCGCGCCGCGGTGCGGCTGGGAGCGTCTTTATTTGATCGCGCGCTTCAGGTGATAAAGCCGGGCATAAGGGAAACCGAAGTGGCGGCAGAAATCGAATACATGGCTCGGAGAGCCGGAGCTGAAGCCATGTCGTTTCCCACAATCATTGCTTCCGGCGCCAGATCGGCCCTGCCGCATGGCAGAGCGAGCGAACAATCCATTGCGCCCGGCGGATTCGTAGTCTGCGATTTCGGTGTTATACTCGCTGGTTATTGTTCGGACCAAACGCGCACCGTTTGGGTCGGTGAGGAGTCGAAAGAAGCACGGCGCGCCTACGATGCGGTCAGGGAAGCGCAGGAAGCTGCAATTGCCGCGGTTCGACCCGGTGCAACGGTAGGAGAAGTCGATGCGGCGGTGCGCAAGGTATTGGTAAAGGCCGGTCTCGGGCGGTATTTTACCCATTCAACCGGCCACGGAGTAGGTTTGGAGATCCATGAACCGCCCCGAGTCGCTGCCGGGCAGACGGAAATCCTGAAGCCCGGGATGGTGATTACAATCGAGCCCGGCGTATATTTCCCCGGCAAATGGGGGATTCGAATCGAGGACATGGTAGCGGTCACCGCAAGCGGCCGCGAAGTGTTGACTCCAACCAGCAAGGATTTTGTGGCAGTTTAGTCTTCATATGTAGTTTCCCCGGCGTTCTCGCCCGGGCAGCCGGAGATTTCGGTCTAGGTTTCCGGCGCGGTACTAGATAGCAGGCAGTCCCACCGTACGCGAATGAATCAAAAAGAGCTGAAGGAACTCATTGAGTTCTTAATCGAAAAAGACATTGCCGAGTTCGAATTGGAGCGCGGCGACGTCAAGGTAAAGATCAAACGGGGGCAACCGCCCACCACGCAGGGGCGCACAGACGTGCCCTTTGTTGCTCTCCCTGCTATGCCGGTGGCAGCGGGAACGCCGGTGTCATCTTCACCTGCCGCGGTGGCGTCGCCGGCTCCTGCCGCCGCAGCTCCAGCAGCCGCTCCGGAAGAAAACCTGCACATTGTGAAATCTCCCATCGTGGGCACGTTTTATGAGGCGCCGTCGCCCGGTGCCCCGCCATTCGTGAAAGTCGGAGATGTAGTTGAATTAGGCCAGGTCCTTTGCATTGTTGAGGCCATGAAGCTGCTGAACGAGATCGAGTCCGATCTGGCCGGCGAAATCGTAAAGAAGATGGCGAGCAACGGTCAGCCGATCGAATACGGGCAAGAGCTATTTGCCATTCGTGCGAAGTGAGCCGATGTGACGGACACGCTGACCCGGGCGCCGGAAAAGCTTTCGGACCATCGCTTGCTTCGAAGCGAAATTGTCCAACCAACGGGCGCTCACATAAAGCCGGAGATGAGAGCTGACGCCCAAGGCCAAAGCTGATTCATGTTCAAGAAAATTCTGATTGCCAATCGCGGAGAGATTGCCCTGCGCATCATTTGCGCCTGCAAAGAGCTGGGCGTCCGCACGGTGGCCATTTACAGCGAGGCAGATCGCCACTCCCTGCCCGTGCGTTTTGCCGATGAAGCCATTTGCATTGGACCTCCGCAACTTGCCCTGAGCTATCTGAATATTCCGGCGGTGATCAGCGCGGCAGAAATCGCCAACGTGGATGCCATTCATCCCGGCTATGGACTATTGGCGGAGAACGCCAATTTTGCAGAAGTGTGCGAAACCAGCGAGATCAAGTTCATTGGCCCGCGTCCGGAAGTGATGCGCTTGATGGGAGAGAAAGAAAAGGCGCGTGCCGCAATGAAGCGCGCCGGCGTACCGATTCTTCCGGGGTCCGAGGGGATCATCGCCTCTGAGGACGAAGCTCTTGAATGGGCGCGGCAGGTGGGGTTTCCGGTGATTCTGAAAGCCTCGGCGGGCGGCGGCGGGCGCGGCATGCGCATTGTGCGCAGCGAACAAGATCTGCCGGGATTGTTCAAGGCCGCGCAATCGGAAGCCGCAGGCGCTTTCGGCAATGGCGATCTCTACATGGAGAAGTACGTCGAGCATCCCCGGCACATTGAGTTTCAAATTCTGGCGGATGAGCATGGGAACGTTGTCAGCCTGGGCGAGCGCGAATGCTCGATTCAAAGGCGGCATCAGAAACTGCTGGAGGAATCTCCTTCGACGCAAGTCACGCCGGAGTTGCGTGAAAGGATCGGCGCCGTCTTGCGCAAATCGCTCAGCGATATCGGCTACACGAATGCGGGGACGATTGAGTTCCTGATGGATCGTGACCGCAATTTGCACTTCATCGAGATGAATACTCGTATCCAGGTCGAGCATCCGGTCACCGAGATGGTCACCGACGTCGACTTGGTAAAGAGCCAGATCATGATTGCTGCGGGCGCGGGCATGAGTGAGGTGCTGCAGGGGCCCATTGTCCATCGCGGTCACTCCATCGAATGCCGAATCAATGCCGAACATCCCGATAAGTTCACGCCTTCGGCAGGAAAGATCACGGCGTTCAATCCGCCCGGAGGAACAGGCGTGCGCGTGGATACGGCGGCATATGCCGAAGGAGTGATTCCGCCCTATTACGATTCGCTGATTGCCAAACTCATTGTGCGCGGCAAAGATCGGGGCGAAGCGGTTTCGCGTATGTCGCGGGCGCTCGAAATGTTTATTGTCGAAGGCGTATACACGACAATTCCGCTGCACCGCAAAATCCTCGCCGATCCGGACTTCCGCGCGGGAAATTTTGATACGGGATTCATCGAGCGATTTCTGGCGAAGAACGAGAAAAAGGGCTCGGCGGCGTGATTTCTGTCCCGCGTCTCTACCCCATCGTGGATGCGGCCTGCTTCGCAAGCGCCGACCAACTGGGAGAATTTGCTGAACAACTTGTTCAGGCAGGCTGCACGCTGTTGCAGTATCGCAACAAGGGTGGTAACGCGCGTGTGACGCTGGAGCAGGCGCGGGAATTGCGCAGGCGATTTCTCACCCACTCTAAAATCGCAAAAGGCGCGATTTTAGAATGGGGCACCCTCAGTTCGGAGCCACCCAAGACCGTGCGGTTGATCATGAACGACCGCGCCGATCTCGCGCTGATTGCCGAGTTCGATGGCGTCCATGTCGGCCAAGATGATCTGCTTCTCGAATCCGTTCGAAAGATCATCGGTCCAAATGGTTGGCTTGGGGTTTCCACCCATAATCCTGAGCAGCTCGCCGAAGCTGAAAAGACATCGGCCGACTACGTCGCAATCGGCCCGGTGTTTGCGACTATGAGTAAGGAAAAGCCTGACCCGGTTGTTGGCCTCGAAGGCGTGCGAAGGGCAAGGCAATTGACTCGAAAGCCACTGGTTGCGATTGGGGGCATCACTCGCGCCAACGCCGCATCGGTGATTGATGCTGGAGCCGATTCGGTCGCGGTGATATCCGACTTATTACCAGATCCCCGTAAATCAGCAGAGGAATTTTTCCGCATCTTGAGGTAAAGTCATTCCACCTGGTAATGCCCGTGGGACCGGCGAAGCCGCGAGCACCTTCCAAGGAGGGGCCCTGAGTACGCCAACAACGCGTCCGATCGCGCGCAGCGACTGGGAAATTCATAGTCATCAAGATACGGAGCTAGTCAAAGGCCTGGGCCTGACCAGCGCCACCATGCTGGTCATGGGGTCAATGATTGGCTCAGGCATCTTTATTGTTTCCGCCGAAATCGCCCGGGAAGTCGACTCGCCTGCGCTCCTGATCGCTGCTTGGGCGGTTGCCGGCTTCATGACCATCGTGGCTGCGCTGAGCTACGGCGAACTCGCCGCCATGATGCCGCGCGCCGGCGGTCAGTACGTTTACCTGCGCGAAGCGCTCGGGCCGCTATGGGGTTTCCTTTACGGCTGGACTCTGTTTCTGGTGATTCAGACAGGCACAATTGCTGCTGTAGGCGTGGCTTTCGGCAAGTTTCTCGGAGTTTTCTTTCCCGCCATTTCTTCTACGCACTGGATACTGCATCTCTGGAAGGTTCCGCCGATCCCAATTGGGCCCATGGTTCTCGGCAACATGGACGTTGGCGTGAATACCCAGAATCTGGTCGCAATTTTGCTCGTCATCTTTCTCTCAGTCGTGAACATATTCGGGCTCAAAACCGGAGCGATCATTCAGAACGTGTTCACCGCAGCGAAAGTATCAGCGCTGCTGGGATTAGTATTGTTCGGCCTGGCGCTGGGACGGAATGCCCACGCAATCGCGGCAAATTTTGGGGCCAATTTCTGGCACAACGCGGGACTGGGCGCCCAACACGCGGTTCAGGTGGGGGTTGGCGGCCCGATCGTGATGGTGGGCACGCTGACGATCATTGCCGTGGCGCAAGTCGGCTCGCTGTTCTCGGCGGATGCATGGAACAACGTAACCTTCACCGCCGGCGAAGTGAAAAATCCCAGCCGGAACTTGCCGCTCTCTCTCGCGCTCGGAACAGGCGTAGTAATCGCACTCTATATCGCTTGTAATTTCATTTATCTGAATGCTCTGCCGCTCGAGGGCACGCCGGGCGCGGCAACGATCTTAGGACGCGGTATCAAATACGCTGCGGAAGATCGCGTCGGCACTGCTGTAATGACCCAGATGTTTGGCGCCCTTGGCGGATTTCTGATGGCGGCGGCCATTCTGATTTCCAGCTTCGGCTGCAACAACGGCCTGATTCTTTCCGGCGCGCGGGTCTATTATGCGATGGCGAAAGACGGTTTGTTCTTCCGCAGCGTCGCCCGTTTGCATCCAAAACACAAGACCCCGGCGGTTTCGCTGATGGTGCAGATGGTTTGGGCGTGCCTGCTGTGCGTTTCCGGCAGCTACGGCCAGCTTCTCGATTACATTATTTTTGCCGTGCTGGTTTTCTACGTTTTGACGATTGTTGGATTATTCGTGCTGCGCCGCACGCATCCGGATGCTCCGCGACCCTATCGCGCAATCGGCTATCCGGTGCTGCCAGCGATCTACATCCTGATGGCTTTATTTGTCGATCTTGTCCTGTTGCGTTACAAGCCGCAATATACCTGGCCGGGATTGATTGTGGTCTTGCTCGGCATCCCGGTATATTACGCATGGACTATGGGTGCACGCACCAGCAGTTCATCCTGATCTTAAGTTTTCAAGGAGAAGAGAAGCATGGCCAATTTGTTCGCGAAAAAAGACCTTGCCACCCTCATGAAAGAGGCGGTTGAAGTTGAAGGCGAACAAAGCCTCCGGCGCGCGCTCGGACCACTGAATTTGCTGACGCTGGGCATCGGAGCAATCATCGGCGCTGGCATTTTTGTCATCACCGGCCAGGCCGCTGCGCAGTTCGCCGGGCCGGCCATTGTGATTTCCTTCGTGTTGGCGGGGATCGCCTGCGCCTTCGCGGGTCTGTGTTACGCAGAGTTTGCCTCCATGATCCCGATCGCCGGCAGTGCTTACACGTATTCCTACGCCACGCTGGGAGAGTTAGTCGCATGGATCATCGGCTGGGATTTGATCCTGGAATATGCCTTCGGCGCAGCAACCGTGGCAGTGGGTTGGAGCGGTCACTTGCGGGCGTTTATGCACGACCTGGGCTGGAACCTTCCTGCTATGCCGACTTCCGATTTCGTGCTTTTCGGCATACCCATGCATCTCAAGTACGACTATGTCGGTTTTCTCGTGATCATGGTCATCACCACGATTCTGGTGATTGGCATCAAGGAGTCGGCGAACTTTACCACTACGGTTGTAATCATGAAGGTCGCAGTGGTGTGTATGTTCATCGTTCTGGTTGCGGCATTTTTATTCGCTCATAATTGGAAACCGAACTACTGGCATCCCTTCATCCCGCCGAATACCGGGGAGTGGGGACATTACGGATGGTCTGGAGTCTTGCGCGCCGCTGGGGTTGTGTTCTTCGCCTACATCGGATTCGATGCGGTTTCAACCGCGGCGCAAGAGGCCAAGAACCCAAAGAAAGATATGCCGTTGGGTATTTTGGGCTCTCTCGTCATTTGTACTGTGCTTTACATTCTGGTTTCCGGTCTGCTAACTCATATCGTCCCCTACCAGCAGCTCAATGTTCCCGATCCAGTTGTGGTCGGTATTCGGGTTGCGGGCCAGCAGTGGGCTACGTTCCTTGTGGAGATAGGCGCTCTTGGCGGGTTGGCCACGGTGATGCTCGTGATGTTGCTCGGCCAATCGCGCGTATTTTATTCCATGTCGCGGGACGGTTTGCTCTGGCCGTGGGCAGGAAAAATTCATCCTCGCTTTCGTACGCCTTACCTCAGCTCCATTGTTGTGGGAATATTTGTCGCGATCCTGGCCACCGTGATCCCGCTCAGCGTGCTGGATGAAATGACAAGCGTAGGCACTTTGCTGGCTTTCGTTTTGGTAAGTGCGGGAGTGTGGGTGATGCGCCGGACGCATCCTGAAGTTAACCGTCCGTTCAAGACTCCGATGGTCCCGCTGGTTCCCATTCTCTCAATTCTGTTTTCCGGCGCGCTCATTATTTTCCTGTCTCCGGCTACGCAGATCCGGCTGGTGGTGTGGCTGGTGATCGGACTGGTTATCTACTTTACCTATGGACGCAAGCACAGCAAGGTGCAGAATGCCGCCGCGCCCGAACCTGTGCTCCACGCTCAGAAGTGAGCCTTCGTGGTCTCTTTTGAGATGGGCTCTCCGCACTGCGGAGGGCCTTTTTGTTTTATAGTTCGTGGGTATCACTCGCCATTTCCCTGGCCGCGCTACCAAAATCTGTCGCAGCGCGCTGCGGCGAACGGCAGACGGCTAATGACCGCCAACGATAACGAGAATGAAAGCCCTGCGCAATCTTCGGATCATTGGCGCTCTGCTGCTGCTGGTCGTGGCGGCCGGAACTGCGGGATTTCATTTCCTCGAAGGCTGGCCGTGGTTCGACGGCTTCTACATGGTGGTTACTACTCTGACCACGATTGGCTATCAGGAGGTGCATCCGCTCTCGCATGCGGGGCGCGTCTTCAATGTCTTTGTGATCCTCGTGGGAGTATCGCTGCTACTATTGGGAGTAGGGGCGTTGAGCCAGGCTTTGCTGGAGTTCGAACTGCAGAGCTTCTTCGGGAGGCGTCGCATGGAACGTGATATTGGGCGTCTCGACGACCACTACATTATCTGTGGCCTGGGACGTGTGGGGCGCAGCGTGGCGCGAGAGTTGGCCCGCAAGCCGGCATCCTTTGTCATCATCGAAAATTCGGAAACCAAGCTGCAGCGCTACAATGGGGAAAAGTGGCTCGTCATAACAGGCGATGCTACCCAAGAGCAGATTTTGCGCCAGGCGCAGATCGAACGGGCGCGCGGCTTGATTGCGGCCACGACCACCGACGCCACCAACTTATATATCGTGCTCACGGCGCGCGGGCTGAATCCGCACTTAAAGATCATTGCGCGCGCCAGCGAAGACGCCTCTGAAAAGCATTTGCTCACGGCTGGCGCGGATGCTGTTGTTTCCCCATATTCTTTTGCTGGACAACGCATCGCACAATCCCTGCTACGGCCCCATGTTGTCAGTTTTCTCGATGCTGCAACCACCCACCTGGGCATTGATCTGGAGATTGGCGAGATCCAGGTCACAGGGAAGTCTATTTTTGCCGGCAAAACCATTGAGAGTTCCCGCATCCGGCAGGACCGCGGTGTGATTATTCTCGCCATCAAGCGGCAGCAAGGCATGCGCTTCAACCCCGCGCCCGATGAGCGCATCGAACCCGAAGATTTCCTGATCGCCATGGGCGAGCCTGCGCAGTTACGGCAGTTGGAGCAGACGGCCTCCCTTCAGTCATGAAAGTCGTTTCCGCCGAAGAAATGCGAGCCATCGATCGCGCCACCAGCGAGCGCTTCGGCGTGCCCTCGCCCACTCTGATGGAGAATGCAGGGAGCGCCGTCGCGGAGTTCATATTGTCGCGCTATCCGGCGGCATCGCGCATTTCGGTTTTCTGCGGCAAAGGAAACAATGGAGGCGATGGCTTCGTGGCCGCGCGTCGGCTGCACCAGGCCGGCGAGAAGGTTGAGGTGATTCTGCTCGCCGATTCCAATGAATTACACGGTGACGCCGCGGTCATGTTCGGTAAGCTGCCGTTCCCGGCCATTGCAATTCACTCGAGGGAAGAATTGAAAAGCGACCGCGTGTTGAAGGCGCTCGATGCCGATCTCTATGTTGATGCGATTTTGGGCACAGGGTTCAAGCCTCCCGTCCGTGGTCTCTACGCCGAGGCGATCGATGTAATGAACAGAAATAAGATTCCGGTTGTAGCCGTCGATATTCCTTCCGGCGCCGATGCAGATGCGACGCAGCCCGAGCAAGGGAACAGAGCTCGCGCCGATGCCATTGTCACCTTTACTGCACCGCGTCCCGCACATGTGTTCGCTCAGTTAACCAACGGTCCAACCGTGGCCGCTCCTATCGGATCGCCGGATGAAGCCATTGTTTCGAATCTTCAATTGAACGTGATCACGCCAGGCGATATTGCTCCATTGATCGCGCCGCGTCCTGCCGAGTCGAATAAGGGCAGCTTCGGCCATGTGCTGGTCATTGGAGGATCGCTCGGTAAAGCAGGCGCGGCGGCAATGGCGGGCATTTCTGCACTACGCACCGGTGCGGGACTCTCCACGGTAGCCACGGCGAAGTCCGTGCTCGCGACGGTCGCCGGATTTCATCCCGAAATAATGACGGAGCCTTTAGCCGAAACGGATGCCGGAACAATTTCTATTTCTGCCCTCGATGCGATCGAGCAACTGGCAAAGGGGAAAACCGTCGTCGCCATCGGCCCGGGGATTTCGCGGAACCCGCAAACTTCGGAGCTGGTGCGAAATCTCATCGCGAGAATCCCACTTCCAACCGTGCTTGATGCCGACGGTCTCAATGCCTTTGAGAACCGCGCCAGTGAATTGAATGGCAAAAGCCGCACGCTGGTGATAACTCCGCATCCCGGTGAGATGGCGCGTCTGGTTGGGTGCAGCAGCGCTGACGTGCAGAAAGATCGTTTGGGGACCGCCCGCAAGTTTGCCCGCGAGCACCAACTCATCGTGGTGCTCAAAGGTCATCGCACGTTAATCGTTCAGCCGGATGGCGAAGCCTGGGTCAACACGACCGGCAATCCGGGCATGGCGACGGGGGGCACGGGAGATATTCTTACCGGCATGGTTGCGGGGATGATCGCGCAGCACCAGAAAGATGCTTTTACGGCGGTGTTGGCGGCGGTACATTTGCATGGACTCGCAGGAGACGTCGCGCGCGAGAAATTGGGCGAGCATTCGTTAATTGCCACCGACCTGTTGGCCGGACTGCCCCAGGCATTTAGCCGTACGCGAGCGCGGGCAGGCGAAAAGGTCGTCGAGTTGTGAACTTCGGTGCCAGCCCTGAAACCACTCCAACTGTCCTTTGGGACATTAATGAGTTGGTAACTAATCCTATGTGCCTCAAGCTGCAGTGCTTGCGAGTCTGAAAGCCGCGCCAGCCACGGGAGTCCGACCCTCTGCTTCCGTAATCTGTTACCCCGTTAGCGGGAATGGGATAGTGGGCCTACCTTATGACTCACTTCCCCCAACCGCACTCTTCGCGGCGCGCGGCCCGGGTACAGCTTGGCGATTCCGTTCTGGCTGCGATCCGCTTAGAAGATGGCCGGCGCACCAAAGCTAAACTCCAAACCATTTCGACGACCGGCGGCCTTCTGCAATTGCCCGCCTCGCTGGGCCAGGGCGATTTTGTCGAAGTCGCCTTTCAAACCCAGTCGGGACCGGTGCACGGCATGGCCGAACTACTGAGTCCGACTAGCAAGGCGAGCGGAGGAGTGCTGCAGCCTTTCCGCTTCGTCGCGCTTGAGGATGACGATCACCGCCGCCTGCGCACGTCGCTTGACCATGTGGCCGATCAAAACGTTCTCGGCCTGAAATCGGCCCTCCTCAATATAACCAGAACGATCTAGCGGACCGCCACGGCAGAGTTGGGGTCGTATCAGGGCACGCATTCACGCGTGCCACCCAGGTTTCCCAATACCGGTTCGCCTTCAGACTCTGCTTCAGGTCGAAGCCTCCTGTCCTTTGTCGCTATACTGTTCGTAGTTTATGCATGATGTCGCAATCGGCATGCGGAAGATGATCCGCGAAATCACCACCCATTCTCCCGAGGAAACCATTGCTTTCGGCCGCACTCTCATAGAAATGCTTTCGCCCCCAAAGCTGGTGCTGCTGCGCGGCGATCTAGGTGCGGGAAAAACCACGCTGGTCAAAGGAATTGCTGCGGGATTCGAAGCGGCGGAAGAAGAAGACGTGACCAGCCCCACCTTCACGTTAGTGCACGAGTATCGCGGACCGAAGGCAAATCTGTACCACATCGATCTTTACCGCGTGGACACGCAGCGGGAGTTGGAGACGCTGGGGCTCGATGATTTGCGGTCGGGAAATAGTATTCTACTGATCGAGTGGGGAGAAAAATTTCCGCGCTTCGTGCGCGAGCGCAATCTACAAATCGCTTTAGAGCGGAATGGCGAAACCGGGCGGAAGATAAGGATCACGATCTGAAAATGAAGAGTCTCTGTATTCTGTTTCTCGCCAGCTATTTCAGCTTGCCGCTAGTTGCCCAAGAGCCGCAATGGTGCAGGAATCCGCCGCGCCCGGCATACAGCAAGTTGCAGCGAATTCCAATTGCCGACAACTGGTTCGAGGTCTACAGAATTCACCCAGGCGTCTTTGCGATTTACGAGCCGCATCAACTGGAAGAGGTTATCTCGTACCTCGTACTTGGCAGCAACAGGGCATTGCTGTTCGACACAGGCATGGGCATCGGCAACATCCAGGAAGTGGTTGCCGGATTGACCAAGCTTCCTGTGAGCGTCCTGAACTCACACACTCACAACGACCATGTCGGTGATAATTGGCGTTTCACGGACATTTACGGGATGGATACGGACTTCACCCGCGTCAACGCTCGCGGTTCGAAAGAAGACGCGCAGGCGGAACTCGCGCCTAACGAAATCTGCGGAACTCTGCCTCCAGGATTCGACGCCAAGGCGTACGCAACCAAACCATTCCACATTTCCCATTGGCTGCACGACGGCGACACAATCGATCTTGGTGGACGCAGTCTGAAAGTCATCGCCACGCCCGGACATACGCCGGACGCGATTGCGCTGCTGGATGCGAAAAACGAGTTGCTGTTCACCGGAGACTCTTTCTATCTCGGCCCGATCTATTTATATCGCCCGGAGACGGACCTCGACGCTTATGTTGCATCTATGCGGACACTGGCGGCGTTAACTCCTGGTCTGCAGCTTCTTCTGCCATCGCACAATACGCCCCTCGCCGACCCCAGCTATCTTCCCAAGGTCGTGAGCGCGATTCAGCAGGTCCGACGCGGCGAAGTCAAGCCTGTCGACAAAGATGGCAAGCATGAATACGTCTTCGAGGATTTCTCTTTCCTCATGCGCTGAAACGTGAAGCAAAAAATTACCAGCTTCTATCAGGATGAAGAACAGCATTGGGTGGCGAAGCTGGCTTGCGGGCACACTCAACACGTGCGGCACGATCCGCCGTGGCAAAGTCGGCCTTGGGTGATCACGGAGGACGAACGAGCAAAAAGGATTGGCAGGATGCTGGAATGCAAGATTTGTGACGAGGAGGATTGTTCCGAGGCTGGGCCTTCGGCTCAATAGCAAGCAATTGTTCTCAAAATCCCATGATGTTGTAGCCGCAATCGACGTAGATCACTTCGCCCGTGATGCCGCTACTGGCGTCGGATGCGAGGAACACTCCGGTCGAGCCGACTTCTTCCACTTCCACGCGGCGGCCCAGCGGGGCGCGTTCTTCGTGGCCCTTGAGCATATCGCCGAAGCCGGCAATGCCGCGGGCGGCAAGCGTCTTGATCGGTCCGGCGGAGATCGCGTTCACGCGAATCTTTTTCTTTCCAAGTTCATAAGCGAGATAGCGCACCGAGCATTCGAGTCCGGCCTTGGCTACCGCCATTACGTTATAGCGCGGCACGACTTTTTCTGACGCGTAGTAAGTCATCGTCATAATCGATCCGCCATCTTCCATGAGCGGCGCGGCTGCCCGCGCAACTGCGACCAGCGAATAAACGCTCACATCCATAGCGACGCGGAAGCCTTCGCGCGTGGTGTTGACGAATTCTCCCTTGAGTTCGTCGGCGGGAGCGTACGCAACCGAATGCACCAGGGTGTGCAGCTTGCCGTGACGTTCTTTCAGCGTGGCGAAGAGGCGGCCGATTTCTTCGTCTTTGGTTACGTCGCACATGTAGGCTTCGGCGCCGGGCAGCGACAGAATCAAGTCCTTCGCTTCCTGCTCCAGTCGCTCGTTCTGATAGGTGATGGCGAGCTTCATGCCGGCGGCGTGAAGTCCCTGTGCGATCGACCAGGCGATCGAGCGTTTGTTGGCTACTCCAAAGACAACACCGTTACGGCCCTGCAGATCAGCGGACATGCCTGCTCCTCGGAATGGGAAAGAATAACAGGTGGAAGATATGAAGACGAGCCAAACGCTCGATTACTGCTGCGCAAAGAACGCTTGCTCGGGATCCACTCGATCTATCGAGGTTCGAGAAACCGAAGCACTGGTGCCCACCAATCATCGGTCGGAGTGCGGTAAAGGGCATTGTGGGGGAAACCGTGGAGCACCACCAATTCCTTGGGTTGCAAGGCAGAGTCGAAAATGCGCTGGCCCATGTCGGGAGGGTTCACCTGGTCCGCGTCGCTATACGCGACGAGGAGCGGGGCGTTCAGACGTCTTATATTCTTTATATTGTCCCATGCGTCGGGGATCATATAGAGCAAAATGGTTGAGGAGCCGCGCTTACGGCCCGCATCGCGGAGGGATGAAAATGCATTGGCCACAACCACACACGAAGGCGGTGGACTAAAACGGTTAACCGATTCAAGCATCGGTCCGTTGCCCATGGAATGACCGAGTAGGCAGAGACGTTCACCAGGAAATTGCGAGACAAAGGCTGCGTATGCTGGAATTGCATCATCATTGAGATGGCCAATGGTTCCGGGGCGCGAGCTGTCGCCGTGGCCCGAGTAGTCAAATACCACCGAAGAAATGCAGCGGTCGTAGAGAAACTTCTGTGCCCCGACCCATTCGGAGATGGTTTCCATGACTCCGTGAAAGATCAGCACCGCGACCTGAGGCTGGCAAGAAGTTGGAGCACGAACAAGGTATGCGTCAAGAGTCCGGTTCCCGCTGGGAATTTTCAGGCGATCGAACGCGATGCCGATCGTCGCCGGTGTAGCCGCTCCGTTGGGCCCGGTGTTGAGGAATCTTTTCGAGGCTATGTTTAGGACAACTGGCCGGGACGCAACGGCAGCAGCCAACAGACACAACGCACCAAGTGCAACCTTCGAGCGTCGCGTCATACGGTCTGTCCCTCTATCGAGCTGTACGCACGGCCTTACCCCGAGGTTCCAGCAATCGCTACCTAATTCGCCGAAACGGCTTCAGGGGTTGGCGATTTTACCGGCCAGCTCGCTGCCACAAAGGATAATCCGTAAACCGTTGCCATGATCGCGAAACCCGCAACCAGGCTTACCTTCTGGGCGACTGCTCCAACCGCGAGCGCCAGCAGGAGCTGCAGAAAAGTTCCGAAAAAGTAAAATGCATTTTGTACGCGCCCCATCAGGTGCTGCGGAACCATTTCCATCAGGTTCGTGTTCATCGCGATCCCACCCACTCCGCGCCCGGAACCCATTACGAAATAAAAGCAGATTGCCAGCGGTAGCCACGGAGAGACCGCCGCGAACATCACGCTCGCCGACAGAACCGCCATTGAAATCGCAACCGAGCGTCGCCCGCCGAACATAGCAATGATCGCCGGAGCATACGCTGCGCTTAAGAATGCGCCGGTGCCCCATCCGGCATTGAGCCATCCGTAGCCAACTGCACCGGCATGGAAGACGCGCTCGCTCAGCGACGGAGTAACCACCACTCCGGTAACCATGGCGCCAAGAAATAATGCCCAGCTAATCCCCAGCAAAACCACGGCACGATGATCGCGAAGGAAGTGCAGGCCTTCGCGCATCTCGCGCCAGAAGCGCTCAAACTGCGTTTCAGCGGCCACCAGATCGGCGCGTAATTCCTCCGGACGCAAGACAACATGGCGCCCCTTGCGCACTGCGAAGTAGCACAAGAACGAAACCACGTAAGTGGAAACGTCGATCAACAGCACTCCGCCCAGCCCGATGTGGTTGTACATGAAGCCGACGAGCGAGCCTGCGATCAACCATCCTCCCTGCACACCAGCCAAAAGGAAGGTATTCGACTGCACGAATTGCCCTTCGGGCGTAAGTTCCTGAATCAGCGCCGTGATCGTCGGCCAGAACATCCAGAAGCCTGCCGCCACCAGCGTGTTCATCAAGTAGAGTTGCCACACCTGCACGTGATGGCGAAAGGCAAGAATGGCGACGGTCACGATGATGATGGCGCGCACCGCATCCAGCCACATGACCAGGATGCGGCGATCTTCGCGATCGATAATGACGCCGGTGAAGGGAAGCATGAGCATGGCGGGAATAGTTTGCAGAACGGCAAAGGTTCCGAGCGCCATTTCCGAGTGCGTGGCTTCGAGGATGTACCAGGCAACCGCAGCCGAGTTCATCCCGCTGCCCAACATGGAGATCACGTTGGCGGCAAAGACGAATCGCAGCGGACGCCGGCCCAGAATTTCACGCATCTGCTTACTTTAGCCGAAAGTGATTAAAGGCCGGAATCCACCACCGAGGCACAGAGGCACGCAGAAAAGATTTTGCAGTGTTAATTCTCATTTCGATTGACTCTTGCGCACAAGATTCCATTGGCTAATTGGTAATCGAAAATCGGTAAATGCCTTCCTCCGTGACTCTGTGTCTCTGTGGTAGAGGTTGATTGCGTCAGTGATCTGAGTCCTTGCACCGAGCAATATTCGGCGCTACGATTCGCATGCTAGCGAAAATCAAGAACTTCTTCCCGCTGCCGCGGAGGTGACCTATGAAGTGCCGCGCAAGGTTGCTGGCGGTCGTTGCCGTTTGCTGTTTCTTTTTTCTCTCGGAACAAGCCGGCGCGCAGCTCGACAAAATCGTGATTCCCGCAGGTACGCCCGAAGATCACGACCTGCAATCCATTTCTAACGAGCAGGACGCGGCGAAAAAGCTCGCTATGTATCAGGATTTCGTGCAGAAGTATTCGGCGAACCCGGCGGCCGTGGCTTATGGCGACTGGCAGATTTCGCAGGCCTACCAGAACACCGGCGACCTGAACAAAGCACTCGACTATGGCGACAAGGCGCTGGCCGGTGCTCCGCGAAATCTCGACATTTTGGTTTCGCAGGCGAGTATCGCCCAGCAGGCAAAGCAGAACGCAAGGCTCATCGACTATGCAGCAAAGGGAGGAGCCATTTGTATTTCGATCGGCAAGCAACCGAAACCGGAGGGCATGAGCGAAGAAGAACTCGCAAAGCAAATTGCCGATGACAAAGCTGTGGTCAAGAGCTCATGCGACTTCCTTGAGAGTGCAGGTTTCAATGTGATTACTGGGGAAACAGATCCAAAAAATCGCATGGCGTTCATCGAGACGTACTCAGTCGCTTTCCCGGATTCGAAATTTCAGGACCAGATCTCAAGCTATGCAATGTACACGCTCGGTCCAGGGCAGTTGAACGATCAGCCGCGATTATTTGCCTACGGAGAAAAGGCACTGGCTGCGAATCCTAATTCATTGCCCGCTTTGCTGCTGCTGGCCGGAGCCAGCGTCGACGATCCCCGGTCGGGCAGCCTGGCGAAAGCAATCGCGTACTCGCAGAAAGCAATCGTTGTAGCGAATGCCGACGACCCGAATGCCGGCAAACCGCGCAAAATCTCGGCAGGCGCCGCGCACTCGATTTTGGGATACGCCTACATCAAGCAGAACAAAACGGCGGCATCAATTCCAGAGTTGAAGACAGCGGCGGAGTTGCTCAAGGGCCAGGACGACCTGCAGTACTCGATTGCGCTTTATCGTTTGGGTTTCGCATACGCGAAGCTCAACAAAGTAACGGAAGCGCGCGACGTATTGACGGAAGCGGTGAAAATCCAAGGTCCAGTGCAGGGAATGTCGCAAGAGCTACTCGCCAAGGTGAATGCGGCGCGCGCGAAAGGAAAATGATCAGCTTAAGGCTTGAGCAACTCTTCCGAAAGCAACCGCGCTTTTGTCGCTAGATTCTGTGCGAGTTCCGGATTCCCGGCCGCTACCGCCTCTTTGGATTGCTCCATGAACTGCCTGATCTGGCTAACGGTTGCCTGCTGGCCAGCGTTGAGTTGTCGTTCTGAGATTTTCTTCAGATTTTCTTCCGTTGCGGCGGTGATCTGTTCTGTTGAGCGTGCGCTGGAAACCTGATCGGCAGGCGAGCCGCCGAGAAGTTCGATCTTAGGCTCATCCGCACCGCCGTTGCGCACAACCTTTTTCGGTGGTGGGCACGGCTTTGAAGAGTGGGAAGGCGCTGCGCCGGCTTGTGTGGAATTCCTGGTCGAATTCCCAGTTGCTGTTCCTGAGCCGGTTGAACCAGCCATGTTTGAATCACTTCTTAGGTTGGAGCCGCTCTGAGCCGCGCTATCCGGCTTGGCCAATTTCCTGGCAGTGAGTACGGGATTTAGAGTTGTGGGAGCGGTGGAACAATCGGGATAGATTGCTTTCTTTGCGTGTGTACGCTTTTTTGTGGACAGGTGACTCGGTTTCGCGGGATTCTGCGCGGCGGCAGCTTCAGCAGAACTCGAGTTCTGCGCGGGTACAGCTTGGGGCTGCGAAGGCGAGGTGCTAGAGGATGAAGTGCTGGGGGACGAAGTGCCGGGGGATGATGTGCTGCCTTGATCCTTGACGGCGTTTGAATTCGAATAAACCGCAAGCGGAACGACTTCCGCTCCATGAGCCACGAACGCAGATGCCGGAAGGGGTAATGATCCCACTACGAAAAATCCCAGGATTGCGGCCAGATTCATATCCAACCCTTGGCACCCTAAACTTTTTAGATCCGCTGCGCGGCGCTATTGCACCATCAGCCATTCGAATGAGCCACAGCTCCCTGTTCCGGGGAGTTGATTCCTGATGCAGCGACCGGAAGCCGGAAACGGAATGTGGTTCCCTCGCCTTCCGTCGATTCAAAGTCTACTGATCCGTAATGCCACTCCAATATCTGATAGGTCTGAGCCAAGCCAATGCCGTTTCCGTCCTTCTTGGTTGTGAAGTAGAGTTCAAAAATTTTGTTCTGAACGTCCCGGGGAATCCCCGTGCCCTGGTCGTGCACTTCCGAGACAACAATATCTTCGTCGCGCCGGGCCGAAATCAACAGGTGTCCACCATTTGGCATTGCCTGGATTCCATTCAGAACTACATTCAACAGGGCTTGCTTTATGAAGTCGAGGTCGACTTTTACGGGAAGCGGCTCATGCCATTTCACGCGGTCAATGACGACTCCATGCTGTTCCGCGTCGGGTGCGGCAAGAAGCGCAACCTCATCGAGCAGCCGGCGAAAATCGACTTCCACCAGGTGAAGCTCGCGCGCACGCATAAAGTCAACCAGCGTTTGCACCACGCGATCGAGCCGGTGGATCTCGCTGCCGATAATGTCCATGTGGCGCCGGGTATCAGGATCAAGTTGCGCCAGCTTATTCTGCAAAAGCTGCAAATGGAGAACGATGGCGTTGATTGGATTTTTCACTTCATGCGCCACTCCGCCGGTCACGCGTCCGCTGGCAGAAAGCCGCCGTGAGGTTTCGATTTCGTCGCCGATCCGCCGGACGGATTCGGCGTCGCGCATCACCAGCAGAGCGCCAATTTGCGTACTTTTTTCTTGAACGAAATCGAGTGATACCTGCACCCGGGCGCCAGCCGCCGAGGTCAATTCGCGTTGCGGCAGCGGACGCTTGCGTTCAAACGCTTCCAGTACCAGCGCGCCAAGATGAGAATCGCGAGAAAGAATTTCATTCGCCGTTCTGCCCAGCAGTTCGCTTCGCGGCCTTCCCAGAAATCGCTCAACCGGAGCGCTGACCAGCACCACGCGAGAGTCGCGGGTGAAGAGCATCAGGCCGTCCTGCAAGGTCGACATGAGCTGGTCCACATTGTCTTTCAATGCCGAGAAAATTTCCCGGCTGTCGCGCATCTGCCGGCCAAGATTTGCGATCTTCAGCGAGACTAATCCGAATTCATCGTGTTCTGATTCCTCTCCCGACAAAACTTCAGGCGCGCCCAAACTCATGCTATCCAGATTCCGGCTGATTTCTTTCAGGGGTCCGAGAGCGACATTCGATATGCCGGCCGCCAGCAATAGCGAAACAAAAATTGATGCAATTGAGAAATAAACCGCGTGCAACAGACGTGGCGTGATTTCGCTTTGTAGAAAGACCGGCGAAACCCCGATGTGGATCGTGCCAAACGGCGCTCCGTTTAGTTGCAAAGGAAAACTTACGTCATAAACCGGAGATGGACTGTAAACCAGCCGCAATTGCTCGCGAAAACGAGCTGAGGTGACCGAGTGGAAATCAGGTCGAGGCGCGATTTGCTTGCCCACCAACTGCGGATTCGTATGCAAAAGCGCTTTTCCGTTCGCATCTACAACTGAGGCATCGTAGACATATGGCCAGAGCGCGACTTCGGATTCCAGATTATTAAGAAGATTTGTATCCATGGGCAGGTATTCGGCGAGCGCGCGCCGCACTGCCGCCGGGTCATTCGTATCCACGCGTGTGCTACTCAAATCAGGCAGATCATTCTCGGCAAAGTAGGCAAGCTGCTGCGTCAACCGGCTGGCGCTCTCATAGGCACTATTAATGCGCTGGCGAAGAATCTGAGAGATATAAAGATAGGAGAACGCCGTCACCATGGCGGTGACCATGAATGTGATCGTAAGGACGATAATGGCTTTGCGCCGCATTGCAAGATCAGTGGTTAGTGATCAGTGATTAGTTCCAGAGACAGTGGCTGGCAGCCGACGCAATTTATTTCAGAATTCTAGCCCGCAAATGCCCGGCACCGATCACTGATCACTGCCTTCCGAGGTGCTGCCGTACTCCTTGAGCTTATTATGCAGGGTTTTCAAGCTAATGCCGAGTATTTCCGCAGCCTTGGTTTTGTTGTTGCCGGTGGATTCCAGCGTCTTCAGGATGAGCATCTTCTCCGCTTCGCCCACGGTTGTGCCCACGCCCAGGCGTACGCCATCAGGATCATTGGCGGCAGTTCGCATGGGCGCATGGCCAAAACCCGGAGGCAGATGCTTGGTCTCAATCATGCCACTGTCGCAGACAATTACCGCCCGTTCGAGGCTATTGCGTAATTCGCGGACGTTTCCTGGCCAGGAATAGGTGTTAAACATATTCATCACCGCCTCGCTGACCGCGGTGACTTTTCGTGAATGTTTCTCGCTCATTTCCGATAAAAGAATGTGAACCAAATCGGGGATGTCTTCTTTATGCTCGCGCAGTGGCGGCATGTGAATGTTGAACACGTTGAGCCGGTAATAAAGGTCACTGCGCAATTCGCCGCTGCCAACCGCTTCTTCTGGAACTTTATTGGTTGCGGCCAGCACACGCACGTCCACGGCTGTTTCAACCTTGCTCCCCAACCGCCTTAGCTTGCGATCCTCCAGCACGCGCAGCAGCTTTGCCTGGGTTCCCACCGGCATCTCACCGATCTCATCCAGCAGGATGGTTCCCCCCTCGGCGAGCTCGAAGCAGCCGGTGCGACGCTCCAATGCCCCGGTGAAAGCACCTTTTTCGTGCCCGAAGATCTCGCTTTCAATCAGAGTTTCCGGGATCGCGGCGCAATTGATCGCCACAAAGGGTCGCTCGCGGCGGGAGCTCAGTTGATGAATGGTCCGGGCCACCAGCTCCTTGCCGGTTCCGCTGGCCCCCGTGATCAATACGGATGCAGTACTCGGAGCGACCAGCTCAATCAGCCGGAAGATGTCCTGCATCTTCCGCGAAGCGCCGCGCAGCTGGCCCAAGGAGGTTGAGTCCCGCAATTTGCGGCGGGCACTCTCCAGTTCGGCCCGCCCTCCCACCAGGGCGGAAGCGTTCTGCAGCATCGTGCGCAGGCGATTGGTGTCAATTGGCTTGGTGATGTAGTCATAGGCGCCCATGCGCATGGCTTGCACGGCGCTGTCAATGGTGCCCTGCGCCGTCACCAGAATCACTGCCATGGCCTCGGATTTCTCGGCCAGCCGCTCCAGCAGATCGATACCGCCCATGCGCGGCATCTTCAAATCGGTCACTACGATCGACGGAGTCCATTGCGACGCTTTTTCCAGGCCGTCAACTCCATCGCATGCCGTCTCGGCACGATATCCCCACGAAGACACCAGTTCGGCCAGACCCGTCCGCTCGTTTTCTTCGTCTTCAACGATCAATACCTTTTCGTGGCTCATTTGCTGGTTTTTGTGCGCGTATGCGTGGTTTCCGCTACTAAGGCCAAAATACAACCATACTCGGGCAGCTTCTGATGGGGCAAGGCCTTCACACCGTTGATCTGTGGAACGGGCAACTTCTACACGGCCAAGTTTCCATTGTCTCTGTAACTCGTTGATTCTTGAAGCGCGGCTCTGGTACTTGAGTTGCCACTTACATCAGTTCCGCAGGGCGGGCGACGATGTACCTGATGACCAATGGCCGGTGTCGTAAACATCGCCACATGTTAGCTGCCCTCTGTCTTGCTTTGAGCTTCGCTTTGGGATGCCGTCGCCAGCATTCTGATCCTACCGGTTCCGTGGTCGAACAGACCCTTCCGTTTCCCGCGAATTCTCAGGTATTTGATGGGGACAGCGCCACTCCCGCCGTCCCCGCGCAGGGGAAAGTAGCGAACGTAGCACCTTTTCACGGCTCGATGCCTCCAGCCGTTCTTCCGGCCGGCACTTTGCTCACCGTGCAGCTGCCAAATTTGCTTTCCACAAACAATCTCCGTCCGGGAGACGCTTTCTTTGCATCCGTAGCCGCCCCATTCACAATCGCTGGAAAGACGCTGGTCGAGCGCGGTACTCCGGTTGTGGGACGAGTCGAATCGGTGAGGCTAGGCGATACAAATGAATCGGCACCGCGTGGCTATTTCCAGCTCACGTTGAATTCAATCGACGTGGGAGGCAGAACTGTAGCCATTCGAACCTTAAGCCTTTACACCCGAGCGACGGTGCAGTCATCGAAGGTTTCTTCCCAGCCCGCCAGTGCGGGCCTACAAAAAGGCCGGCGCCTTACCTTCCGCTTGACCGCTCCGGTCACACTCGACAATTCGACCCCAGTGTCAAATCCCTTGCCCGTGGCTGGCGCGCCCGCGTCAGGTCGGCCCGGCGAGTAGATCAACTACTGACAGCAGTTCCGTTCGCCTGAGTTGCGATTGGTTTGCAAGCTAAGTCCCCCAACCGGAGCGGTTTCCTGTGTTTTCCACAAACTATTGCACCTTGGACGTGACATATGCCCTTCGCAGGGTCACATCGGGCCTCCTATATTCGGAGACGCAATTTGGGAGACATTTGTGAGCTTTAATTTGGCCGCTCCCGTTTTGGGAGCACCGAGGTATCAAATAGCCCGTCACGGGCTTTCTTCCGAGAACGATCCCGCGCAATATTAGCTCTATGAGCGTCGCCAACCCAATTCCGTGGCCAGCGTCTGCAGAGCCAATTTCCGCAGAGCGGATGTGTTTACAGCAAGACGCGGCCTTGAATAGAAAAACGGAATCGGCCGTAACTCTGGCCCAAGCCGAGGCTGGCCGCGAACGCGAGGATTGCACCGAAAGCCTGTTACAGGCTCAGCGATGGGAAGCGATTGGCCGTCTGACCGGTGGCGTCGTACACGATTTTAATAATTTGCTGACCGGAGTCATGCTTTATTGCGACCTGCTGCTGTCAGCGCTCGACGCGCGCGACCTGCGAAGACGATATGCCGAAGAAATCCGCTCCGCGATCGTGCCGGCCGGCGGATTGGTTCGGCAGTTGCTCGTGTTTGCGCGGCCGCAACAGACCGATCTATATCCGGTCAGCTTCAATGAGATTGCGGAAAACATGCGCGACCTGCTGAGCCGCTTAGTGGGCGAGAATGTCAGCCTTGAACTGCGCCTCGATCCGCAGCTTGGTTTGGTCAAAATCGACCGCTCCCAAGCCCAGCAACTGTTATTGAATCTGGTGCTCAATGCCCGCGACGCCTTACCCAAAGGCGGTCGCATTTGCATCGAGAGCAGCAACGGCAGCTTCCGCCCCGTGACCGGCGGGAATTCAACCATCTCGAACATCTGTCTTCCCTGCGTGCTGCTCAGCGTGACAGATAACGGTCGCGGCATGGATGGCGAGACTCGCCGCCGTCTATTCGAGCCGTTTTTCACTACGAAGGTCGAGAAAGCCAGCGGCCTCGGCCTGACTACGGTACAGAGTATTGTCACGAGCCATCGCGGATTGATTCATTTCGAAAGCGAGCCGGCCGTTGGCACTCGCGCCATGATTCTCTTGCCGCGAGCGCCGGACCGGGATGACGTAATCCCGGTTCACAGTGCGAGAGCCAGCGGGCAGAACGAATCAGCAACACCACGTCAAGATCTCAAAAAGGAATCTCTCCTATGACCTCAGCAGGCGTCGCTGCTTTATCTTCCAACCTGGCCAGCCCTCAGATCATGGCCGCCAATTTTCTCAACCTTCTCATCGTGGATGACGAGCGCTCGATTCGTGATGCTTGCCGCGAAGTCGCCCTGTCGCTCGGATATATGGCGCACGTCGCAGACTCGGCGGAGCATGCGTATCGCCTGCTGCAAACGCAAAACGTTGACGTGATTCTGCTCGACCTGCGCCTGCCGGGCGCGAGCGGACTCGAAGCATTGCGGCAGATCAAGAGTCAGCGGCCCGAGGCTCTAGTTATAGTCGTGACCGGCTGCGGAACCGTACAGTCCGCCGTTCAAGCCATGAAAAATGGCGCTTACGAATACATGACCAAGCCCTTCAGCATCGACGAACTCAAGCTTTTGCTGGAACGCGTCTCCAACCATTTAAAGCTGAAAACCGAGAACCGCATGCTTCGCGAAAAGCTCAAATCCAAGCAGGGATTCGGCGGAATCATCGGCCGCGCTCCCGAGATGGAGAAGCTCTACCGGATTATCTCGAAAGCCGCCAGTAGCTCCCATCCCGTGCTCATCCTGGGCGAGAGCGGGACAGGCAAGGAAATGGTCGCACGCTCCATCCATTACTCCGGAAGCTTTCGCGACAAGCCTTTCATTCCAGTCGATTGCGGCTCACTCGTGCCCACGCTGATTGAAAGTGAATTATTTGGCTACGTGAAAGGGGCGTTCACCGGGGCAAACCAGGCAAAAGACGGTTTGCTAGCCATCGCGGAAGGAGGAACCATCTTTCTGGACGAAGTTGGAGAGCTTCCCATCGATTTACAGGCAAAACTCCTGCGCGCTATTCAAGAGAAAGAAATTCGTCCCGTGGGCAGCACCCGGCGTATTCCAATCAACGTGCGGATTTTGGCGGCAACCAACCGCCAATTAGAGCAGGCGGTCACGGAAGGCGCTTTTCGCCGCGATCTGTATTTCCGGCTCAACGTGCTTAGCCTTCGGGTTCCTCCCTTGCGCGAACGCCGGGAAGATATCCCTCTGCTGATTGCCCACTTCGTTGAGCGCAGCTCGCGCGTCTCCGGGCAGGAAAAAATTATCGGCGACGACGCTCTCAAGGTCATGCTGGCATACGATTGGCCAGGGAACGTCCGTGAACTGGAAAATTGCCTGGAGCGCACCTTCGCGTTTACCAGTGGCCCGATCATTCAATTGAGCGACCTGCCCCCGGTGATTGCCAGCACCCACGTTAGCGCCGCCGGCAACGGCAATGGAAACGGGCATGGCCGTAAGATTGTCACCATGGCCGAACTGGAACGCCAGACAATTCTGAATGCCATCACGGAACTGAATGGAGACAAGCTGCAAGCGGCACGGCTGCTCGGGATCGGTAAGACGACGTTGTATCGCAAGCTGAAGGACTACGCTGCCCAGCCATAGGCCTGTAGGTGCCTTGAAGAAGAAGAATATGTCGCCGGAGAAACCAGCAACAACCGCAGGCTGCCACTCTTGTCCGGTTATGAAATAAATTGCGGCTTACCGGGGTTTCGCAATGGGAATCACGACCGCGCTATTTTTGTAAATGGCTTATTTTGAGTGCCCGCAGCTCTGGTCTTCCGCGTGCTATGAGAAGCGCATGATTCTTCTCACTACGCCTTTAACCCGCGGTGCAAACTGCGCCAGCAATCTGAAAGAAGTCACCGGCGAAGAAACGCACTGGGCTGAGAATCTGCAGCAAGCTCTTGTCCGGCTGCGTGAGCAATCTTATTCCGTCGTCGTGCTCGATCAATTTCTTCTCGAAAACGAACCGAGCGAAAGCGACCATCTCCTCGATCTTCTGGGTACGGCTTTTCCCGTCTACGTGAACTTCGCCATCAGTGGCATGCCACGATTGGTACGGGAGGTGCGATCGGCGTTACACCGTCGAAAACGAGAGGAAGCCCAGGCCCGCCGCTCGGTCGAGCAGCAGATTCACAGCGAAATGTTCGAATCTCTCACGACCATGCTGCTCTCCTGCGAACTGGCCATGTCCGTTCCCGGCGTGCCGCCGCCGGTAGCGGAA
Organism: uncultured Acidobacteriaceae bacterium; assembly: GCA_963766625.1. Taxonomy (GTDB): domain Bacteria; phylum Acidobacteriota; class Terriglobia; order Terriglobales; family Acidobacteriaceae; genus Sulfotelmatobacter. The sequence continues at coordinate 446,368 of CAVYBF010000005.1, forward strand.
AAGATTCGCCTTATCGACAATCTGGCACGGGATATGCGCATTAAGCTCGGGGCAGAGTGATCTCATCAGGTAATGCACATGGGATCATGCCCCGTAGTTTTTTTTATCGTTGATGGCGTAACATCGAAAAACCCTCGACGTTCCCACCCGGTTCGCACTAAAATAACCAAGCGTCGCCCCGCCGGATTCCGCATCTTGCGCGTTTCCGGCATATCGCGGAGGCTTTTTTGCACGTTCTGGTTACTGCCGATACCATGTCCGGCTCGTGGACATACACCCGCGAACTGGTGACCGGACTGGTTACGCGCGGAGTGCGGGTCACGCTGGTCAGCTTCGGTGAAATTCCTCTTCCGGAACAGACCGCTTGGATGGACCTGCTGCATGGCCTGGAATACCGCCCCACAGCCTTCCGTCTGGAATGGATGGATGAAGCGCCCCACGACCTTCTCGAATCCACTCACTTTCTTACCAGCATCGTCCGAGAATTGCGCCCTGACGTGCTTCACCTCCACCAGTTTTGCCACGGCAACCTGCCGGTCGGCGTGCCCCGCATCGTAATGGCTCACGGCGACATCATCAGTTGGACTCAAGCCGTGCAAGGCTGTGCCCCGCGGTTTACCCGGTGGCTGGAGTGGTATCGCGAAACGATCATCCGAGGCATTGCCGGGGCCGACGCGGTAGTCGCGCCCTCCGCCTGGATGCTCGACACGATTCGCGCAAATTACACTCTGCCGCAACGCGAAGTGGTTATCTATCCGGGGCGCAATCCGATCTTTTTTAATCCCTACGTGAGCAAAGAAGATTCCGTGCTCTCGGTCGGCCGCTTGCTCGATGCAGGCAAACAGGTCTTCTTGCTTACCCAGCATTCCATCCCATTCTCGATTTGCATTGTGGGGGCCGATCAACCCATCCCGCAACCGAGCGTTCCGATTCGCGCCGACGTTAAGGTTGCAACCGACCAAAGTTCCGTCGCCATCCGCGGCCCGCAGACGGAGCCTCAACTGCGCGCGCTTTACAGCCGGGCTGCGGTTTACGCCGCCACGGCGCGCTATGAACCGCTCGGCATGTCCGCTCTCGACGCGGCTTTTTCCCGCTGTGCCATTGTCGCCAATGATATTCCCGCGTTCCGCGAAGTCTGGGGCGACGCCGCCCTCTATTTCCGTACCAACGATGGCCGCAGCCTGGCCGATACCCTGCGCCGTCTCGATTCCGATCGCGGACTGCGCCAGGCATACTCCGATCGGGCCTACGCCCGCGCCCGCGAACGCTTCACCGCAAAGCGGATGATCGACGAATACCTCGACTTGTATCGCAGCCTGGTCTCCGCAAAATCGATAGCGGCGTGATCTTGCGCCGACAATCGAAGAGTTTCATTTTCTGTGAAACCCCTCCGTTTGCGACGCCACCTTCCGCAGCTTCGGCGCCCCATAAAGCACAGGGATGAATGGGGGTTTTCAGTCCCGTCGCCGGTGTGAGTTACGGGCCGCACGCGACACGCGCCCCCGCCGGATGCTATCTTTTATCCTTACTAGAATCCCACAAGGTTGGAGGAAACGAACGATGGCCCAAGTGAAAATTACTGCCCGTCCTAATGGCCCATTTCGAGTAGAAGCGCCCGAGGGCTCGGTCGAATTGGTGGATGCGAACGGAACCCCCTACGATTTGACCGGCAAGCCAGCATTCTCGCTTTGCCGCTGCGGTGGTTCGGTGAATAAGCCTTTCTGCGACGGCACGCACAGCAAAATCGGATTTCAAGGCGCAGAATTGGCCGTAAAGAAAGCCGACGGCCAGGCTTAGAAAATGCCGTTTGGGCCGCAGAGAAGGCCTCGGCTCTAATCCCCTTATGAGCGACTTCACCGACCGCGAACTCGGTATGCACCGCAGAATCACGCGCCGTGATTTCCTCAACGGCGTCGCAGTAACTGCGGGAGCTAGCCTCATGCCGTGGCAGCTATTCGCGCAAGGCGAAAATCTGCCTCAGAGTTCGCCCGACTACTACCCTCCCGCGCTCACCGGACTGCGTGGGAGTCATGCCGGCTCGTTCGAGACAGCCCACGCGCTACACGACGGCACTTTCTGGGAGTCAGCGGCAACGCCGCAAGACACCGGCGAAAGCTTTGACCTCATCATCGTCGGCGGTGGGATCAGCGGACTTGCCGCAGCACATTTCTATCGCAAGGCCGCTGGCTTGAATGCGCGCATCCTCATCCTCGAAAATCACGATGACTTCGGCGGGCACGCGAAGCGCAACGAATTCCGGGTGAGCAACAGAACGCTCTTGGGTTACGGAGGAACTTATTCAATCGAGAGTCCAGAGCCCTATAGCGCCGTCGCAAAGGGCGTGATTGAGGAACTGGGAATCGATGTGCCAAGCTTTCCGAAACATCTCGACCGCCAGCTTTATAGGGCGGACGGGCGAACTCCCAAGATCTTTTTCGATAAAGAAACTTTCGGCAGCGACAAACTGGTAGACGATCCCTGTCCTTTTCCTGGTGGCGAAACCTACGATCTTGCCGTCGCAGGTCCCAATGCCTGGGCGCACTTTCTCGCCGAGGCGCCGATTGCGGAACCGGCGCGCAAAGATGTTTCGCGTTTGTGCCGCGAAAAAAAAGACTATCTCCCGGGATTGAATTCCGAACAGAAACAGGCGCGCCTGGCGAGGATCAGTTATGAAAAGTTCATGACCGAGCTGGTTGGCGTGCATAGTGACGTCGTTCGCCTTTATCAAACCGTCTCTCAGCCTCTGTTTGGTGTGGGCATCGATGCGGTTCCCGCGCTGGACGCTTCGGATACCGGATATCCAGGCTTTAGCGGCATGGGCATGAATGCCAAAGGCCTGGAAAACGAACGCAAATATTTCTTTCACTTTCCCGATGGTAACGCGAGCATTGCGCGCTTGCTGGTGCGCACACTGATTCCGGCAGCTATTCCAGGAAAATCCGCGACCGATGTAGTCACTGCGAAAGCCGACTACGCAAAACTCGATGACGGCAACTCGCCCGTGCGTGTCCGGCTGAACAGCACAGTGGTTCGCGTCAGGCACCTAGGCGATCCGGCTCAGGCGAGGGAGGTTGAGGTCGCCTACGCCCGCTCCGGCAAGGTGTACAGCGTAAAAGCCAAGCACTGCATCCTGGCTTGCTGGAATATGATGATTCCAGATCTCTGCCAGGATTTGCCCGACGCCCAGAAGCAGGCGCTCGCCTCTGCAGTGAAAGTTCCATTGCTCTACAGCAATGTAGTGTTGCGTAATCGTTCAGCGTTCGACAAGCTCAAAGCGAATTCGATTTATGCGCCTGGCGGTTATCACACGCACGTTGATATCGATCTGCCGGTCAGCATCGGCGAGTACCGGCATCCGCGCAACGCACAAGATCCAATTGTGCTGCACATGAGTAAGGCGCCGTGTCAGGCAGGACCGCCGGCGCGCGACCAGTATCGAATCGGCCGCATCGAGTTGTTCACTACGACCTTCGAAACCATGGAACGCAACATCCGCGAGCAATTGGCGCGCACGCTCGGCCCTGGCGGATTCGATCCGGCTCGCGACATCGTGGCGATCACAGTGAACCGCTGGCCACATGGGTATGCCTATGAGTACAATTCGCTGTTCGATTCGTTTGTGCTGGAAGGCGGCGAGACGCCCTGCGAAGTTGCACGAAAACCTTTCGGCCGCATCGCCATCGCCAATTCCGATGCCGGCGCTCGTGCCTATACCGACGAAGCCATTAATCAGGCGTGGCGTGCAGTGGGTGAGTTGAAGGTTCGATCCTGAAGGGGAATTGCTCTGCCGGGCATTGCATCCTTATTTCTCGCGAATGGCACCCGCTGCAGCCGCAGCGGAACGTTGTAATGATGAGCCAACTGCATCGCACAAAATGCCAGCGCCAGCACGATTCCCAGAAACACAGCAGACCGTCGCGGCGCCTGATCATCCCGCGGTGCAATTAAGGCGATCAGTGCACCCACAACAACTCCGGTGATCAACCCGCCGATGTGCGCGGCATTGTCCACGCCGGAAATGGCGAATCCAAAAATCAGGTTGTAAACGACGAATGCTCCTAAGCTGCGCAGCGTTCCTGAGAGTGCCGCACGCGGAACAGAAAACTCACCCAGCTTGATGGCTGTAAACAGCGCGCCCGCAAGCCCGAAAATTGCTCCTGAGGCGCCCACGCTGGGCACGTAAGGATGCCAGGCCGCGCTGGTTAAGCTGGCTCCAATTCCGCAGATCAGATAGATGCAACCGTAAGTCCAGGCGCCGTAGAGTTGCTCGGCCAACTGTCCCAGATACCACAAGCACCACATATTAAAGGCGATGTGAATGATGCCGGCGTGAACGAAAATATTCGTCAGCAGACGCCACCACTCGCCTGAAATCGTAAGCGCTCCAATGTTCGCGCCCCAGCGCACAAGTTCGGGCACGGGGAAATCCATGACGGTTTGAGCGGAGAGGGCCATGCCGAGAAAAACGGCAACATTCATACCAAAGATGATGTGCGTCAGAGTGATCGTGGACTCCTGCCGCCGAGCCCAAGGCGTGCGGATAACAGGTTGCGGCGCGTCGTCGGCGAGTTCACCACGCTGGGCCGCTTCGTGCTGCCGGCACCATGGGCAGATTTTCTTGCCGAAGCTAAAGCCCGGAAGCTGCCTTCCACATCGAATGCAATTTGCCATGAGTTGTTAAGAGAGTATCAGCAGGTCGGCAGATGGGGCGAGTGCATGTAAGGACGAAGCCTCGGGAATACCCTGTCTTCCTCTGTGCCCTTGTGGTGAAATCTTTGCATCGCGGCTCCGCCTCAGTGAATCGTCTTCGTCTTCCGCGACATGTAATCCATGAGCAGATATTGACCAAGGGTGTACGGGGTAGTGAAGTACGCTTTGCCGCGGCACATTTCGGTGACTTTCTGCACGAACTGCACCAGGCCATAATCTGACGCGAGCATAAACGTATTGATGAGCACTCCTGCCCGCTTGCACTTCGAGACCTCTTCCAGGGTCTGGCTCACGACGAGAGGATCGAGTCCGAAAGCATTCTTGTAGATTCGCCCATCCTCTAGCGTCAGCGCTGAGGGTTTGCCGTCAGTGATCATGACGATCTGTTTCATGTCTTTGCGCTGTCGGAGCAGAATCCGCTGCGCCATACGGAGCCCTTCGCGCGTATTGGTGTAATACGGCCCAACTTGCACGCGCGCAAGTTGCGACAGCGGCACTTCCTCGGCTGAATCATGAAACAGTACCAGCGATAGCGAATCGCCCGGGTACTGGGTGCGAATTAAGTGCGACAATGCCATCGCTACTTTTTTCGCGGGTGTAAACCGGTCTTCCCCGTAGAGGATCATCGAGTGCGAGCAGTCGAGCATCAGCACCGTTGCGCAGGAAGACTGATATTCACATTGATGAACCTGCAGGTCCGAATATTCGATATTCAACGGCAGCTGAAGGCCTTCGCGCTGAATCGCGCTGGAAAGCGTCGCGGTGATGTCGAGATTCAAGGTGTCGCCGAACTCATAGGTACGAGATGCCCCACTCGCTTCCACTCCGGTTGCCAGATCGCGCGTGTCGTGCCGTCCAAAACTTGACTTGCCTAGCGATCCGAGCAGGTTGCGCAACGCTTTAAATCCGAGAAAGTCCAGACTCTTATCGGTGATTTCAAATTTCGCCTGCGGCGCGTTCTCGCCCAACTGACCGCCCGTGCTCGATGGGCGGGATGGGTCGAAAGGCTGATCGACTGAAATGTAATCTTCCTGCTGCATGCGTTCGATGAGCTTTTCAATAAGTTCTTCGAGTTCGCCGTCCATCGCCATTTGTTGCAGGCGTTCCCGCATGTCGTCGTCAAACTGTTCGCCTTCCATCAGCGCCTGCTCAATGGCGCGGCGAAGGTCGTCAAGCGTGCGCTCGCCATCCGGCATTTCGAACCACATGTCGCTCTGGAAGCCGCTCTGCAGCAGATAATCGGACAGCGCGCTGAGCAGGTCTTCCATGCTCATCTCGCCCGCCGCATCGGGAACGTATTTGGAATAACGAACGCGCTTCATGGTGGTTTCTAGATCCCGAATGTCGTAATCTGGTTAAAATCTGGAAACTGCTGGCCTCGCGGCTCCCACCAACTGCAATCCCGGTACAGGAGGTAAATATACTTGTGATACTTAGCGAAGAAATCCGATGGATTTATTTTCGAAGCTCTCTCGTGGCTAACATGGGCATGAGTTAGGTTTCGATACTTCCGGAACTCCCTGGCAAATTCGCGAGGAACCTCTTCCGGATAATAACTAATGTCGTTCTCCCAAGATGCTGCACTACCGTTCCGTATCGCGGCCCTCCTGTTTGTAAGGAGCCGCTGCACGTGAGCCGAGACGTAATCCTCATCAAGTTTCGCCCTCTCGGCGCTGGTTAATTTTCTATCCGTAATCTTTGTGTTGAGCGCTTCTCTAGCGTGAGCCCCACGAATGAACTCGTACAAGTGATGAATGAAGGCGGAGTAGGCGTTATATTTCTGGTACGAGAGCAAGGGAGCCTCACCCTTCAGCACCGCGACTGTGGCAAAGTGCTCAAACTCCCTAAACGCGTCGCGACAGCGCAAAAACTCGTGCGTCAATCCGAGGCAGTGGTCTATGTCTGTCTTGTCTCCTGCCTGGAACCTCATGTCGACTCCGACCTAGCCTCAACCCCAGGGGCTGAAGCCCGCATTCGCCAGTTAATCATGGCGGCACGGCTGAAGCCGTGCCCTTCCCAAGATCCCCCCGGCCAAGGTTTCGAAATTTCTAAACTAACTTCTTCGTCGTTGGCGTGCGGCGAGCGACCATCGACTAACTTCGATTTAATTAAATTGCCTTCTCTGCCGGTATGGGCGTTCTTCGGCATCGAACGCCTTCTCGCGTGCCGGTTCAGGCTTTTTCTCGCCGGCCTTGAATATCCGCTCTTCATTACGGCCGATGCGCTTGTGCGCGTGCAATCCTTCGAGAATAAATTCCGCAGCCGAAACCTGCTGCTCGGGACTTTCTTTCGGCGAAACCCCGAGCGGACCAAGTTTCTCGATCAGCCCCTGAATCCCTTTTAAGTTCTCCAGCGCCTCGTCCGCCGAGACCGAGTCCGAAAGCTGAATCTCGCCGCCTAAATCAAACCACTGCACAACCTGCTGCATGTTCGCGCCGGTGAAATATTCGTCGTAAGTCTTGGCGAGGGCAGCGCGAATCAGTTCGCGGCCCACGAAATCCGCGCCCTTCATCTCGCCTTCGTACTCGAGTTCCAGCTTGCCGGTGATTGCGGGCAGCGCCGCGTATACGTCGCTTACCCGCGGCACGACCAATTTTTCGCTATTGCGCAGAGCACGACGCTCGGCATTCGAGATCACATTCTCCATCGCGCTGATCGGCAGGCGCTGGCTCACGCCAGAACGCTTGTCGATTTTCTTATCCTCTCGCGCCGAAAACGCGATGCGCTCGATCACTTGCTGAATATAGGCCGGCAAATGCATCGCGTGCCCATTCCGCCTGATCCAGGCTTCCTGCGCCGTGATGGCAATGCCTTCATCCACGGTCGCGGGATAATGGGTGCGAATTTCGGATCCAATGCGGTCTTTCAACGGGGTAATAATTTTGCCGCGGGCAGTGTAGTCCTCAGGATTCGCGCTAAACACAATCGCAATATCGAGCGGCATGCGGATCGGGTAGCCCTTAATCTGCACATCGCCTTCCTGCATGATGTTGAACAATCCCACTTGAATCTTTCCGGCAAGGTCCGGCAGTTCGTTAATCGCAAAAATGCCGCGATTGGCGCGAGGAAGCAAGCCATAGTGCACCGTCAGTTCGCTGGAAAGTTCATGGCCGCCTCGCGCCGCCTTAATGGGGTCGATGTCGCCAATCAAATCGGCAATTGTTACGTCAGGCGTGGCCAACTTTTCTATATAGCGATCGTTAGCCGAAAGATAAGAGATCGGTGTCGCATCGCCGAGCCGGGCAACTTCTTCCCGGCAACGCCGGCAGATTGGAGCGTAGGGATTGTCGCGAATCTCACAGCCGGAGATATAAGGCATTTCAGAATCAAGCAACGTGGTTAAGGCGCGCAGGATGCGGCTTTTCGCCTGACCGCGCAAGCCGAGCAGAATAAAATTGTGCCGCGACAAGATGGCGTTTACGATCTGCGGCACCACGGTGTCGTCGTAGCCAACGATACCCGGAAAAATCACTGCGTCATCGCGCTGGCGCAGGCGGGCGATCAAATTGTCGCGAAGTTCGTCTTTCACGCGGCGGTTGTGCAGGCGCTCTTCAGAAAACTTGCTGCGGCGCAGTTCGCCAAGCGTGCGCGGAAGACTCATGAGAACCCCCCCAGGAAGAACACTTTTCTGGATTATACGCGGAAAGGCAGGCGCGGGGATTCGGCCATGCGGTGAGTTACGCCTAAACTCGTCCTCAGTGAACGTGCCCGTTTCCACCTGCTGTTTCGTGTGCCCGCGCGGCGCGCTTGATATTGGGAAGAATCGTCTCGAAGTACTGAATCAGCAAAGCGAGCCGGTCCGATTCCGAACGTAAAGCAAGTAACTTCTGCTTAAAATCGAGATCCAGAGGCAGAGACCCGGCGAGGAAAAAAGAAAGAATCGACGGATCGGCGGCGGAAAGGTCCTGTTTGGCTCCGGCGACCCCGAGCAGTTCGGAGTGCAGTTTGGTGGCTCGTGCAGTCTCTTCTGCCGAAGGTGTGCCAGGTTCGTCCTCAATCACTAATATCTCTCCACGCAAGAAAGACCGTTCCTGATTTACCCGCAGCAACTCGAACCGTTTGCGGCCTTCGGTGACCAGATCCATGCGGCCATCTGGATATTCCTTCACCACACTCACAATTTCAGCCGTGCAGCCTACTTCCGCAAGTCCCTGCTCAACCGCCCGCACCACGCCAAATGCCCGCTGCTGGGCGAGACACTCGCCAATCATTTCCTTGTAGCGCGGCTCGAAGATGTGCAGCGGAAGTGGAGTGCCGGGGAACAAAACCACATCGAGCGGGAATAATGGGATAAGTGTTTCCAAAGGATCTCCGGGCGGATGGCGCTGTTCGATTGTACGATACAAGACAGTTCTCACGATTCGCGATCGCGAGCTATGCGGAACATACTGGATAGACGCGAAGAATAAAGTGTAGAAAAGGACTGTTGGCGCGGAACGGGCGATTCAGGTTCGACTTCGGTAAACAGAGGAACGAAGACACAGTGACGGAACTTTCAGGCAAGGTTGTAGTGGTTACAGGCGCTTCCATGGGCATTGGGGAAGCCATCTCGAGTGCATTTGCCGACCGCGGAGCCAGCCTGGTGCTGCTTTCGCGAGATTTAGCGCGGATCGAAAGTGCGCGTGGTCGGATCGGCCACAGCGAACGAACTGTGGCGATGGCCTGCGACGTTCGCCACCGGGAGGAAATCGATCGCGCGATTGGACTGACTTTGCATCATTTCCAGCGAATCGATGTCTGGGTGAACAATGCCGGGCACGGCCTGCTTGATTCCGTGGCGCAGATGGATATGGCGGCTTCCCGGGAAATGTTCGAAACCAATTTTTTCGGAGCCGTTTCTGCAATGCAGGCGGTGATTCCAGTCATGCGTCAACAGGGAGGCGGCACCATCATCAACATCTCAAGTGTGGCGGGGCATATCCCGCTGCCATTTCATGCGGCCTACAGCGCAACAAAATTTGCATTGAATGCGATTGGCAAAGCGGCTCGGGTAGAACTGAAGCGGGATGGCATCCATGTGCTCACGGTTTGTCCCGGCTACGTGCAAACTCAGTTCAGCAAGAATGTGGTTCTGGGAAACGAGCAAAAGAAAGTACGGCCTAACTCGGTCCGGGGTATCGGCGCCGAGCGTGTTGCTCGCGCTACGCTGCAGGGATATTTGAAACAGAAAAGGGAGGTGATCGTGCCGTGGACGATGTACATCCCACAAAAGGTTTATCAGCTCTTTCCCGCTTTGGTGGAACGGACGATGGCGAAAATGGCCGGATGATATTTTGCTCAACAGTTAGGGAACAGGTCAGAGCGCATTTGCGTACCTAACAATGACTCAGCGGAGCCCGCAACCTCGATTCTCGGACCTCGTTCGTCGCGCGTGGAGGATCCAAATGCCGCACTCACCTGACGAACCGAAGCTGGCAAACTGCTTTGTTACTTTGTTGATCGCAATTGCCTTGAGTCTTTCCTATTGTGTGATTCCTGAGGCCCTCTGTTCACAGGCAACCGCAAAGCCAATCAAGGAAGCTATGTTCGTCCCGATCGGAGAAATTGACCAATGGATCACAATTAAAGGAGGCGCCCGCGACAATCCCGTCGTCCTGTTCCTGCATGGAGGACCCGGAGATGCTCTGAGCCCGTTCGCCGATTCAATGTTCGCTGGATGGGAGAAAGACTTCACGCTGGTCCAATGGGACCAGCGAGGTGCCGGCAGAACATACGGCAAAAGCGGCCCCTCGATTGAATCGACAATGACTATAGACCGCATGGTCCAGGACGGAATCGAAGTCGCCGAATTTCTCACCAGGCATCTCAACAAGAAGAAGATCATCATCGAGGGCGGTTCTTGGGGATCGGTTCTGGGTATTTATATGGTGCATTCTCGACCAGATCTGTTCTACGCCTACGTTGGGGACGCGCAAATAGTGAATTGGCGCAGGAATCTGTTTGCCAGTTATACGCGTGTGCTTCAATTGGCGCGCGCTTGCGGCGATCAACAAGCGATTACTGCGTTGACGACGATTGGGCCGCCGCCATGGGATTCCATTTCACAATGGCCAAAATATCGAAAATGGGAACGCGCGTACCAAGCCAAGTTGGTAACGGCGCCGCTGGCTCCCAAAATCATCAGCCCCGAGTACGCCTCGCCTGAGGAGCAAGCGCAATATGAAGCCTCGGACGATTTTTCATTTGTGCATTTTGTGGGCATGACGCTTTCTGGCCCGTTCACGCAGGTCGATCTTCCTGCTCTGGGCGCGGACTTTGCAATTCCAATATTCATCATCCAAGGAACTGAAGATCTGACGGCCGTGCCTGAATTGGCAGAAGCTTATTTGGAGTGCATCAAGGCGCCGCGCAAGAAATTCTATTTGGTGCCTGGCACTGGCCATGAACCTTCGGCCACGGAACTGGATGTGATATGGGAGGTTCTTCGCGAGCAGGTACGACCTATGACGGTTGGTCAGTAGGGTACTGGACAACTATCCCAAGTCGGCGAGCATGGCTTCCATCTCTGATTGCGCGTGCAAATTCCCCGTGCGGCGCGCCGACACGATTCCATCGTTCAGCATCCTCTTTGCTTCCTCGGTCCGCTCAGCGCGTGCCAGCGTTTGCGCTGCCATGAAGTATCCCGCCGTGTAGTCAGGACTTGCCTTCAATAAAATGGCGAATTCTGCCAGCGAGCGATCCAGATCGCCCTGCTTGGAATATTCCATGGCCAAGCCATAACGGGCAAACGCGTCATTCGGATTCTGCGTCAGGATTTCGTTGAGTGCGGCAATACGGTCCATAAGAAGCCTCGATCGAATCGAGGTTACTACAAATTTGTTTCTGCCCGCAGATCGACCTGCGCTTTCCACTGGCCTGCACGGAGGGTGCTGAGTAGAATGAGCAGTCCTCAACATTGTTTGCTGGAGAACTGAGTGGCCTGTCCATTTTTTATGCCGACAGAAAAATTAGAGAACGGTTCGTGGTCGCACCCATCGCGGCTCCCGCTAGGTTGCGGCTGGAGCGGCTACTGCACGGCACCAGAGCACGAGGGCGAAGCTCCATCGGCGACAGAACTGCACGATTTTTGTAATCTCGGCTACGCGCAACAATGTCCACGGCTTCCCGCTGAACGATTATGGGATTCGGTGCGCTTCGGTTTGTGCGGCGCTGTCGGTGCCGCGGAAAATATAGAGTCTCATCGCATTCAGGTGCGCTATGTTTGCGAGCGAGGGCATCTCCCAGCAGATTCTGGTTTCCTGGAATTCGATCTCTCTCGGGCATGCTGGACTAAGCAACATCCCGACGCACGCGTGCAGCGCATGGCGGAGTGTTTTGTGGTAGCACAACGTGAACGAAGGAATCATCGTGTGGCAGAGGCGGCCGCGAGTTGAGGTCAGGCCTCGCCGTGCAATCGAATGCTGTGCGAACTAAAGAGAAAAGATGAACGAAGACATGAACGACGACGAAGTGCTCACGCCCCGTCCGGTGCGTGATTCGCAATCGGAGATGGCGGAAATCGTATTGCCCAACGATGCTAACCCGCTCGGTGCGCTCCTCGGCGGCCGGCTCATGCACTGGATCGACCTGGCCGGAGCCATGGCGGCGCATCGACATTCGCGCAGCTATGCCGTCACCGCCTCCGTTGATCACATCGATTTCCTGGTGCCGGTCCGCGTGGGTGACCTGGTTATTCTGCGCTCATCGGTGAATCGGGTGTTCCGTACGTCCATGGAAGTTGGCGTGAAAGTGTTTGTTGAAAATTATCTGGCCGACACCTCCCAACATGTTGCCTCGGCTCACTTAACCTTCGTGGCCATCGATGCCAATGGCAAGCACTTGAAAGTCGCTCCGGTGATTCCAGAAACCGAGGAACAGAAGCACCGCTACGAGGACGCGGGCCGCCGCCGCGAAATCCGCCGCGCCGAACTGAAGCGTAGACAAAGGCGATAGCCACCGACTCTGGCAGCTTTACCCCTGTATAATTAATTTTTCGGCCCATCCCGTTCTTATCGCAGGAGTGTGAATCCTTGAGTGCACATATGCCGCCTCATCCCGGAAGCGCCGCCCCGGGACCGCAACCGCTGCCCGGAGTTGATGCCATTATTGCCGTAGGTTCCGGCAAGGGCGGTGTGGGGAAGACTACGCTGGCCGTAAATCTAGCCGTGGCGCTTGCGAAAATGGGGCACAAGGTCGGCCTTCTCGATGCTGATGTTTACGGCCCCAATGTTCCGCTGATGTTGGGGGTCAATCAACAGCCGCGTATGGCTGCTGAAAACAAGATTGAGCCGATCGAGGCTTTCGGTTTGAAAGTGATCTCGGTTGGATTTCTCAATCCGGGCGACAAACCGATTATCTGGCGTGGCCCCATGCTGCACCAGATCATGAAGCAGTTTCTCGGTCAGGTTGAGTGGGGACATCTTGATTACATGGTTGTCGATCTTCCTCCGGGCACGGGCGACATAGCTCTATCGCTGGTGCAATCGGTGCCTCTCACCGGCGCAGTTGTCGTATCCACCCCTTCCGATGTTTCTCTGCAGGATGCGCGCAAAGCCATTGAGATGTTCCGCCAGATGAAGGTCGATCTCGTCGGCGTAGTGGAGAACATGAGCTTCTTTACTTGCCCGCATTGCAACCATGAGATCGATATCTTCTCGCGCGGCGGCGCCGAAAACATGGCAAAACATTTTGGTGTTCCCTTTCTCGGCAGCATTGAGCTTGATCCCGAAGTGCGCAAATCCGGTGACGGAGGCAAACCCGTTGTGCTTGAAGGCGAGAATTCGCCCCATGCAAAATCGATCTACGAGTTCGCCCGCAAGGTGGCTGCGCGCGTGGGGGAGATCAAAGCCGGAGAGAGCACCGGCGTGATTCAGATTCAATAGCCGAACTCGAGCCTGACCTGCCGACCCTCTGGGGAACCCTGTGCCCTCTGTGGTTTAGTTTTCCTGATGATTAAGAAAACGTGAGAGCCGCCACACTGCTTGCGGCTCACGATCCTTCAAAACTAACCCAACCATCATCTCTCCCAGCGCCGGCCCGTGCTTAAACCCATGCCCCGACCCTCCCCCTAAAAACCAAACATTCTCCATTCGCGGATGCCGATCCACGATGAAATCGCTATCCGGCGTCTGTTCGTACTGGCATACCCGTGTCTCGATCAAAGGCGCGCCTTTCATCGCAGGAAAGCGGAATTCGACATAACCGCGCACTCGTTTTAGCGTTGTTTGACTCGCGATGCGCTCGCCGGAAGTAGGATCGAAAGGTTCGCCTCGCGTATCGTCGGCAACTTTGAATCCCCGAGAAAAGTTTCCTGGAATGCCATAGAAAAAACGCTCGCCATGATCGCCCCACACCGGCATCTGGTTATCGTTGAACTGAGCATCGCCGGCCGGAGATCCAAAGAAAAAAAGATCCTGCTTCGTAGGCTGAATGAAATTGCCCAAAGTCTGGGGAAATAATTTTCCTAACCATGGTCCGCACGCGAAGATATAAAAATCAGCTTTCAGCCGCGTTCCGTCGGAAAGTCTCAAAAACTTCAGCGGCGAGTCGTCCAACCCCTCCGGCAAGACTGCAAGCTGCCGGTACAGTCCACCCAGCGCGATGAATATATCGGCGACGGCCTGGCAACTTGCGCGGGCATCGAGGTATCCACTTTCCGGCTCAAAAATCCCCCAATCGACACCGCCAAAGTTGATCTGCGGCCAGCGCTTTTTCATTTGCGCCGTCGAGTACTCACTAAACTTAATTCCGGCCTCGCGGAGCTGCGGCAACGACCCCCGCTCATAAGCATCATCCTTGCTGCTCACCATCCATAAAACGCCACTGGGATGAAAAAACTGTTTGCCCCATTGCCGCTCATACTTTCGCCACATCTTAAGCGACCGTGCAGCCAACTCTGTGTAGGGTTGGTCGGGGCCGTACGTGCAGCGCATAATGCGGGTTTCGCCGCCTGAGGACGCTCGCGAATTACCCGGTCCCCATGCATCGAGTAGAGTCACTTGCGCCCCGTTTTCGAGAAGATGAAGCGCCGTCCATCCGCCGAAGGCTCCCGCTCCGATTACCGCAATGTGAGGTTTTTTCACGAAAATAGTCTCGCACTGAAGTTGTAACAGAAGGGCTAAGCAGATAGGTTCCAGCCAGTTACTGCCATGACAGCTTTATCCCAATATGCTTGTTATTCCAGAGATTTCGCTATCCTTGACAGGAAGAGGGCGCGTTCCTAGAATCCAAGCAGCACGCGGGTTTGCGTCCGCATCTAAGTTTTTGCATCTAATGTACTTAGCGAGAGATTCTAGCAGATGCAAGCAGCCGCTTCATAAGGAGATGAAGCTGGCCGTTGACTTTTGCTCTCCATAACCGGAATGCCAACTGATCCCAATATCGGTCCTCGCCAGCGCGAAGTTCTTACCGCGATCGTGGAGACTTTTATTTCCACCGGTGAGCCTGTGGGTTCGCGCACTCTCGCACGCTCGAACCGCGAGGGACTGAGTCCCGCGACCATTCGCAACGTGATGGCCGACCTCTCCGATGCCGGGTTCCTCGAGCAAACGCACACTTCTTCAGGGCGCGTACCCACTCCGGAGGCGTACCGTTATTACGTCGAGCAGATCACCGGCAATGCTCAACTTGCGCCGCAGGATGAAGCGATCATTTCCGATTCCCTCGCTGGAGTCGCCGACGTGCAGGAGTTTATGGAACGCACGTCGCGCGTGTTATCTCTGGTTTCGCGCAATGTTGGCGTTACGGTAGCTGTCAGCGGCACCAGGAATGCTCTGGAACACGTGTACTTCTCGCGTTTGGGCGATCAAAAGGTTTTGGCTGTATTAGTGACGCGGGCTGGCCTGGTGCGCGACCGCGTGCTGCGCCTCGATCTGGGGCAGGACGAACTCGATCTTGCCGCTCGCTACATCAACGAGAATTTTCGCGGCTGGACCATGGAGGCGATGCGAGGCGAGTTGGAGCGGCGAATCGAACTGGAACGCAGCGAGTACGATCGCCTGATGAACTCCATCGAGAGGCTGTACAAGCAAGGCGCGCTGGCCGCCGAGCCGACTGCACAAGTCGTTTTCGTGGAAGGCGCCGCAAATCTGGTTGCGGCACATGAAGATCGCAAGCGCCTGGAGGAAATGCTGCGCACTCTGGAAGAAAAGGAAAAAGTTGCTCAACTTCTATCGGCATACCTGAATGTCAAGCAGGAAGCGGTACGAGTGGTCATCGGCCTGGACGATGCGCTTCCTTCCATGCAGAATTTCGTGCTGATCGGAGCGCCTGCGCGTTCCGGCAACGACATGGTTGGATCGCTGGCCGTGATCGGTCCCACGCGTATGGATTATCAGCACACCATCACCGCGGTGTCATACATCGCGCGCCTCTTCGACAAAATTTTGAATGAATCGGAGTAACCAGTTGTTATGAGTAAGGGAAACGGTAAATCAGAAGCAAAAAATACGGGATTGGATTTGGAACATGAACTTCCGGCGCCATCGGGCGACGGAGATGAAACCTCAACCGAGTCGCAGTCGAGTACGCCATCCTCTACCGCGGACGCGGAATTGCAGAAAGTGAAAGCCGAGCGCGACTCGCTGCTCGATCGTCTGGCCCGCGCGCAAGCCGAATTCGAAAACGCACGCCGCCGCGCCAGCAAGGAGCAGCAAGATTATCGCGATTACGCAATCACGGATGTCGTGAAGACCTTCTTGCCGGTCATTGACAGCCTGGAACGTGCGCTGAAGGTTAGCTCCGAGGGCAACGAATTCCGGCAGGGCGTCGAACTGATTCACAAGCAACTGCAGGCAGCTTTGTCGAAATTATCCGTGCAGCCTATCGCCGCCGAAGGACAACCGTTTGATCCCCGCTATCATGAAGCGATCGAGATGGTCGAAACCAGTGAAGCACCCGATCATCAGGTGATCGAGGAACTGCAGCGCGGGTATAAATTCAAAGACCGGCTGCTGCGGCCCGCGATGGTCAAGGTTGCGAAGAATCCGGGGAAATGATTTTCCATCCACTGGTAATTCACATTTTTTCAATGAGGAAGGTTGTCTGCTCTGGCCACTAACGCAAAACGCGATTATTACGAAGTGCTGGGTGTAAGCCGCACGGTAAGTGAAACCGAACTGAAGAGCGCTTACCGCAAACTCGCCATGCAATGGCATCCCGATCGAAATCCCAACAACCCTGACGCCGAAGAGCGATTTAAGGAAGTTACCGAGGCCTACGCAATCCTGGCCGACTCTGAAAAGCGCTCCATATACGATCGCTTCGGCCACGCTGGAGTTGGAAATGCGGCTGGCGGAGGAGTTGGTTTTGATGCCTCCGCCTTTCAGGATCTCGGAGATATTTTCGGCGAGTTCTTCGGCTTCGGCGATGCCTTCGGCACTGGAACACGCCGCCGCAGCCGGGTTCAACGTGGCGCCGATCTGCGCGAAGATCTGACGCTTGAATTCGAACAAGCCGCATTCGGCACTGAGACGCGGGTCACGGTGCGCCGCCACGAAGCTTGCGAAGAGTGCCACGGCTCGGGCGCCGCTGCCGGCAAACACCCAACCACCTGCCGCTCCTGCAATGGCCGCGGGCAAGTGCGCTATCAGCAGGGCTTCTTCAGCATCGCTCGAACTTGTCCCACATGCCAGGGCAGCGGCAGCGTGATTACCGATCCTTGCCCGAAGTGCAAAGGCGAGGGGCGGATTCTTCGCCAACGCGAGGTGGAAGCCAAGATTCCCGCCGGAGTCGAAGACGGCACCCGCATCCGATTTTCCGGCGGTGGCGAAGCCGGGCCGCACGGTGATCCAGCGGGCGATCTTTACGTCGTGCTCCATGTGAAGGAGCATCCGTTTTTCGTCCGTGAAGGCAACGATCTGCACTGTGTTGTGCCGCTTTCAATCACGCAAGCGGCGATTGGCGCGGAGATTCGCGTGCCCACGCTGGAAGGCGAACACGCGCTCAAAATTCCCGACGGAACTCAACCGGGCACTACATTTCGCATCCGCAACAAAGGTGTGCCCGTACTCAACGGGCACGGTAAGGGCGACCTCTATGTGGAAGTCCACGTGCAAATTCCCACCAAGCTAAACAAGCGCCAAAAAGAACTTCTTCAAGAGCTCGAAGGCACGGCGCAAGTCGACAACCAGCCTATGATGCGGTCGCTGCTGGGCAAAGTAAAAGACATGTTCGGATGACCCGCCGCCGCTGGATCGCCGACGAGGTCTCAGGAAATCGCGCCAGTTTGGTCGGCGAGCATGCAGATCATCTCGTGCGCGTGTTGCGAGCTCGGGTGGGGCAAGAGTTCGACATTGTTACCCCCGGCAGTGTGCGCCGCGGCCAGCTTACGTCGCTGACACCGAATCGAGTCGAATTCGAATTAGGCGAAAAGATTTCTTGCAGAGAGTCGTCGGAAATCACCCTGGTCCTCGCCATCTTCAAGTTCGACCGGATGGAGTGGGCCATCGAGAAATGCACCGAACTTGGGGTTGCCCGAATTGTGCCGCTGATTGCTCGCCGTACCGATTCACATCTTGTTGCTGTTGCCGCCATGAAAAGATTTGAGCGTTGGCAGCGGATCGCGCGCCAGGCCGCGGAACAGTCGCGTCGCAGCGACCCGCCGCAAATTGCGAGCCCGATTAAGCTTTCCGAAGTCCTGGATTCACAGGCGAAACTCCGGATCGTGCTCGACGAAACCGAAGAGCAAATTTTCCTGCGCGATGTTCTGGAAAAATCTCCAGAATCGGACCAAGCAAACTTGAGTTCGAGAATCGAAGTCATGTTCGCTATCGGCCCCGAAGGCGGTTGGACTGAAGATGAATTGCGTTCATTTCACCAAGCGGGATGGATATCAGCATCTCTCGGTCCGACCATCCTTCGCACCGAAACCGCCGCAATCGCCGCCACGGCAATCGTCGCTTCCGCCCTGCTGGCGCCCTGAATCTAGCCCTTGTCCTCGATTGCCGTTGTTATCTATTAACCATTTGTTATCCAATCAAGCGAAGCGAGGGATCTAGCTGTTTGTTGGCAGAGACACCGCTGCGAGCACGCGAGCTCACAGCTGATCAGTGTTATTCTGACCCCGATGTCCGCCGTCAAATTGAAGTCCACTCCATTCCTTCCCGACAATCGCCAACGCGAAGCCATCGAGCACGTTCACGGACCTATGCTGGTCATCGCCGGAGCCGGCACGGGCAAAACCTCCGTTCTCATTCATCGCATCGCCCGCCTCATCGAGCAAGGACATGCCAAACCCGAGCAAGTGCTCGCCCTCACCTACACTGTTGCCGCCGCTGCCGAAATGCGCAATCGCGTGCAATCGCTGCTCGGCAAAAAGATTCGCTGCACCACCTTTCATGATTTTTGCCTGGACCTTCTCACTCGGGCGGGGAAAAACTTTGGCGTACTCGACGAAAAAGATTTATGGATTTATCTCCGCAAGAGAGTTCACGAGCTTCGTCTCGAGCATTACGTTCGGGCCGCGAATGTGGGCGAGTTCCTCAGCGATCTGATCAATTTTCTCAGTCGCTGCCACGATGAGCTGGTCACCCCGGAAAAGTATGCGGATTATCTCTTGCGTCTCGAACAGGGAGAATTGCCGGTTCCGCGCGTTTCGAAGTCCAAAGATCAGTTAACCGACAGCGAGATCATCGCGCGATGTCACGAAATCTCCAGTGTCTTCGAGACCACCGAGCGCTGGCTGCGGGAAGAGAACCTTGGCACCTTTGGTCACATGATGACTCGTGCGCACGAACTTCTCGCGGAAAATGGAACTTTGCTCGCCGCCGAGCAGATCCATTCTCCGTTCATTCTGGTTGACGAATTTCAGGATGCCAATTTCGCGCAGATTAAGATCTTGTCCGCCCTTGCCGGCGAGGCAGCGAACGTTTTTGGCGTCGGCGATCCCGATCAAGCCATTTACCGTTTTCGTGGAGCTTCCAGCGCCGCCTTCCAACTTTTCCGCCGGTATTTCCCGCGAACGAAATTCGTTGTGCTCGGCAAGAATCGCCGCTCGATCACTGCGATTCTGCAGTGTGCTTTCGCGGTCGTCGACAAAAATCCACCCGTCTTTGCTACCGCAGATTCCAGCGGCATTTCCGACAAGCGCGTCCCGCTGCAATCAGCCCGCGACGAAAAAGCAAAAGAACATGGAAGCGTGATTCCGAACCTGCACGTGGAAACTATTTCGTTTGCGGGAAAAAACGCGGAAGCCCCAGATGTAGTTCACATCATTGAAGACATGAAGCGAAGCTCGAAGTGCAAATGGCAGGATTTCGCCATTCTGTACCGTTCCCACGTCCACCGCGATGAAGTGGCTCAGGAATTAATGGAGCGAAACATTCCGTTCTCAATCGAGAACATGGATGTGAGTGACACGCCAGAGGTGCGTGATCTCTTCGCCTGCGTGGCGGCCGTCGTCGACTTGGGTTCCGATGCCAGTCTCTTCCGGGTGGCTGCGCTCCCCCAGTTCAAAGTCGATCCGGAAGAACTGAGGTCTGCTTTGCGGAAAATCGCACAGGACGCAAAGCCGGAAGTGGTGGTTCCTCTTGCCTCGGTCATCGATACAGTTCCCGGAGGGCGGCCGGTGCTGGATGCTGTTTGCCGAGCGCGCGATGAGGTCGCCCTCAGAAATGCGAAAACCCGCGCCGCTCTGGAAATGATTGCCAGGCAATTCGAACTTGATCTGAATTCCGCAGCTCTTCAAACCGCTCTGAAATTCGCCGCCGAATGGGAAACAAAGGCAACGACGAAAACCAAAGCACTTGGCGAATGGATCGAGTACCTCGAATACTTTCGTCAGGCTGGCGGCGTGATTCCCATGACAGCGAACGCCGACGAAGACGCGGTTCGCCTCATGACTGCGCATGGGGCGAAAGGTCTCGAGTTCTCGCACGTTTTTATTCTGCGCGCCACCAGCGGCTCATTCCCGAATCATTATCGCGAGACGCTGGTCGAATTTCCGAAGGAGTTGCGCGATCCAGATTCTGCCGCCGCTGGAGACGATAAAAAGCTTCATGATCAGGAAGAGCGCCGTCTGTTCTACGTCGCCATGACCCGTGCCAGGGACTCGCTGCATATCTATGGTAAACAGGGAATCGGGCGAGACAAAACGCCCGCAGGCATCATGCGCGAACTCATCTGCAACGTCCAACTTCAACCATGGCTCAGGTTCCGTCCTGCGCTGCCATCGCAACCGGAACTGATCGAACTCGCAGCGGCGGCAGAAAACGCAGGCTTACAGTCGTCTCGATTGCCTGCCTGGCTGGCTCTGCCGGCAATTGATGGCCTCGGCGCCCGGTTGAGCGCCAGCGCGGTTGAGACTTATGAGACTTGCCCTTTGCAGTTCAAATTTGAGCGGGAGTGGAAATTGTCACGGCAGCTCCATGCCGCCGTGCAATACGGGGCAGCGATGCATCGCGTGCTGCGCACTTATTTCGACTCCATTCGCCTGAACCGGACGAAACCCGATGATGAAATGCTGCAGCTCTTTCGCGACGATTTGCTGTCCTGTGGAATTGAGGACGAATATCAGCGAGCGCTTTACCTGCAGCAGGGAACTCAGCAATTGAAAGATTTTCTCACT
Source organism: uncultured Acidobacteriaceae bacterium (assembly GCA_963766625.1). Classification (GTDB taxonomy): domain Bacteria; phylum Acidobacteriota; class Terriglobia; order Terriglobales; family Acidobacteriaceae; genus Sulfotelmatobacter. Next base: position 467,621 of record CAVYBF010000005.1, read on the forward strand.
GCCGCTCATTCCTCTCTCACCCCAAACGTTCTTCATACCGAGGAATGGTTCGACGTGCACATCGCCGGCACGAAACTCGCCGGCAGGATCGACCGGATCGATCTCGCCTCCGATGGCAGCGTCAACATCGTCGACTATAAAACTGGCAAGGCGCGCTCCCAGGACGATGCCGATGAAAGTCTGCAGCTCTCGATCTACGCGATGGCTGCTCAAGAAAAATGGGGTTATCGCATCGGCGAACTGAGCTTTCACAATCTCGAAGGCAATGTCACGATAATTTCGAAACGGACGGAGTTTCAACTCGAGCAAGCGCGCGAGCGAGTGAGGGATGCAGCCCGTAACATCGCTGACGGAAATTTCCAACCCAAGGTAGGCTTCCACTGCAATTTCTGCTCTTTTCGTGGATTATGCCCTGCCCGCGAAAAACGTGTTCCAAACCTCGCTGCGGACCGGTCGCTCGGCTGATCGTCTATCGGGGGAGTTGTCGCGCAATCCGCCTCTGAAAAATAAAAAATAAATGTCGCCGCAAAAAACTTGGGGGACGCATTGCGCGTCCCCCGTTTCGACTTGAACTGACTTCTTAATGCTTCTTTTTCTTCTTTGCCTTTTTCTTGGTTGCCATTGTTCTATTCTCCCTTCCATTGTTCATGGAAAAATCTGCAACGAATGTTTTGTTGCAACTTATTGATTGTATAGAGTCATTGAAAAACGAAGTCAAGAAAAAAATGATCGTATTGTAGCTTGCGGTGTTGTACCAAAGTCACAAGGAAACGAAACGAGTCAAGAGACAAAAATTAATCGACGTCGCCGGGCGATGTTTTCAACCTGCAGTTCCCAAAAGTCGAACAACTTTTCTGAATCGCTGGCTCGCGTTTCAACTTCATTACGACCGCGTCCAGCAACCACGATAAGCGCGGAAGTTCATCTTTTGGCAGCGTCGCGCATCTATAATGATGGTTGCGAAATCTTCGCGGGAGCGTGATCAATGGCGGCTTTCGACGATATTGTCATCATTTCAGGTTGCAGAACTGCAGTCGGAAAATTCCAGGGAGGTCTCACTGATCTGAGCGCTCCGCAGTTGGGCGCAGTGGTCGTGCGTGAGGCCGTCAAGCGCGCCGGAATCGATCCCAATCAAGTCGATGAATGCATCATGGGCAATGTTCTTCCTGCGGGGCTCGGGCAAAATCCGGCGCGTCAGGCTGCAATCTTCGGCGGATTGTCTCCGGCGACAGGTGCCATGACAATCAACAAGGTTTGTGGCTCGGGATTGAAAGCAGTCGCTCTCGCAGCGCAAGCCGTGCAGACGGGAAACAGTTCCATCGTGGTTGCGGGCGGCATGGAGTCAATGACCAATGCTCCTTATCTTCTTCCTCAAGGCCGCAAAGGTTATCGCCTCGGCAACGGCCAGGTGATCGATTCCATGGTGCACGACGGACTCTGGGATATTTACAACGACTATCACATGGGGATTACCGGCGAGAATGTCGCGGAAAAATACGGAATCACTCGCGAAGAACAGGACGAGTTCGCGGTCAATTCTCACCGCAAAGCGGTCGCCGCTATGAAAGAGTGCCGCTTCAAATCTCAAATCGTACCCGTCGAAATTCCGGCGAAGAAGAAAGGTGCAGCTCCTGTGATCTTCGATCGAGATGAGTCTCCTCGCGAGGATACGACCATCGAAACCCTTCGCACCTTAAAGCCCGCATTCAAGAAAGATGGAACCGTAACGGCGGGAAACGCTCCCGGAGTGAACGACGGCGCCGCTGCGGTCGTGGTGACAAGCGCCAAGCGCGCCAGCGAACTCGGCAAGCAACCAATGGTGCGCATTGTTGCGCAAGCCACCAGTGGCGTCGAACCCAAATGGGTCATGATGGCGCCGGTGGATGCGGTGAAAAAAATCTATGAGAAGACAGGTTGGAAGAAAGACGATGTGGACCTGTACGAACTGAACGAAGCATTTTCGGTACAGGCGCTCGGTGTGACCCGCGAGCTCGGTTTGGATCTGAACAAGGTCAACGTGAACGGCGGAGCCGTTGCTATTGGCCATCCCATTGGCGCCAGCGGGGCTCGCGTGCTCGTCACATTGATTTACGAAATGGTCCGGCGCGACGTGAAACGGGGAATCGCGGCGCTTTGTCTTGGCGGGGGCAATGCCGTTGCCATGGCAGTGGAGAGAGATTAACGCTTAGTTGGCAGCCGCCGCGGCGGCCTTGCGAAGCAATACGGTAAACAGCGCTCCGCCCCCCGGAGCATTCGCCGCTTCAATGGTTCCGTTGTGTTCGTTCATCACCGACTTGCAGATGCTCAGCCCAAGTCCCGTCCCCCGTCCTGGGCGCTTCGTTGTGTAGAAGGGGTCGAAGATATTGGTCAAAATGTCGGCCGGAATTCCGGGGCCGTCGTCCTGAAAACTCACAGCAATCGTTTCTCCGCGATCGGCCAGGCGAATCCGTAGTGTCCCCTTTTCGCGAACTTCGCGGATGGCCTGCTCGGCATTCAGAATTAAATTCAGGAAAACCTGCATCAATTGCCGAGGATCGCCGTTCACATAGGGGAGACCGGGCTGAGGCAAAAAATCCACCGTGACGTTATTTTTACGCAAGGTGTAAGCATGCAAGTTCAGCGTACGTTCCACAACTTCCGCGAGATTGACGCGGGTTTTCTCCGGAGCCGGGGGACTGGAAAAATACGTCAGATTTTGCACGATCTCGGCCGCCCGGCGCGCCTGCTGCTGCAATATCCCAACCTGTTTGCGCGCGGAGTCGGTGCTTTGGCTGTCTTGCAGAAGCTCGCTCACGCCTAAAATGCTGGTCAGTGGATTATTGAGCTCATGCGCGACGCCTCCGATCATCGCGCCCATCGCCGCCAAGCGCTCGCTCTGCACGATTTGCTGCTCCAGTTTCCTCTCGGTGGTGATGTCGCGCACGCAAACGATCACGCCAGACAACCTCGAGTCGGCGCCAAAAAGCTGGCTCGCGGAAGCTCGCATAGTGCGCCAGTTTCCATTGCGATTCCGGGCGCTGTACTCTGCGGATCCAAACGGCCGCGAGCCTGAAATTATTTCGCGACACAGCACCGCCAGTTCGGACGAGTGGAGATCCATGTTTGAAATCGGCTTTCCTGTAAGATCCTCCGGCTCATAACCGAGAAGATCGCGAACCCGTGCGCTAACGAACGTGTACCGCTCCTGCAGATCCACCACCAGAATGAGATCGGGAAAGCTTTCCAGCAGCCGTTGCCGGAATTCTTCCTGCTGCACCAGTTGTCGCTCAAGCTTGCGTCTTTGCGTAATATCGACCAGCGTGCCCTGATAACGAATCAGCTTGCCCGAAGTATCCCAGACCGCTCGCGAGGATTCCAGAAATTCCGCGGGAGTCCCATCTTTTTTCCTCAGGGCAATTTCTCTTGTCCTGGTTCCGCCACGATCATCAGGCGCCCGTCCCAGCACCGGGGGTTCAGTGGAATCGACGTTCAGCTTAAGGGGATCGGACGCCAGCAATTCTTCCTTTGTCGCGTAACCCAGATCTCTCACCAACGCCGGGTTCACATCCAGAAGCTTTCCATCCGGAGTGCTGAAATATGCGCCCTCCTGGAGCGTCTCAAACAGCTCGGTGAAGCGCATTTCCTTTTCATGCTGCCCAGTCACATCGCGCCCCAGGACGCTGGCTCCAACCACCTCCCCACCCTTTACGATTGCGTTCAATACGCAATCGAAATAGAGCGGTCGCGCATTATCCTTCAAACGGACGAGCACGGTTCCTGCCCAATGTCTTTTTTCAAGAAAACGTGAGAGTCCGCTCTCGAGGTTCTCGCGTTTGGGTTCCTCGATAAATTCGAAGGCCTTTCTTCCGATGATGGCGGTATAGGGAAGTCCCAGCACTTGGCTGACGCGCTTGTTCACCGTCCGCAAGGTGCCGTCGAGGGAGACCGCGCAAGCGGCATCTTCGAAGGAATCGATCAATTCTTTAAAGTTGCGCTGCGAGCGTGCGATGACTTCGTTGAGCTGATCGAGTTGTTCCTCGGATGGCGCTGCTCCCACATGCTCCTGCAAATCCTGCAACAAAACCTTTAATTCGACGACTTCCCGCCGTCTTCCATAGGCATAAACGGCGAGAAGCACCGACAGAACCAGCACGCCCAGTGCAACTGGACCCAAATGATATGGAAGCGACTCAAGGCGTTCCCATGCCAGCGCTGCAAAGCCCGCGGCGAGCAGAACCATGAACAGCAGAATCCATCGCCACAATTGAGATTCTTCGCGTTCCAGATTCTTTGGCACGCGTGATCGTCGTGCTGGTTCGGGAGAGTGTTGGCTCATAATGCGGAGTGGTCGCCCACAGGAGACCCTTGGTTGCGTCAGCTCATCGACATTCTAATCTACAGCCGGAGCTCACAACCCGTTCCTGTTAGAAACTTTGGTACTCGGGCTTTCTGCAGTGGATTCACTTCGCCGCTTGACTTTCCACAACATTGACTTGCCATATCCGCCCTCCTAGTATGATCGTCGCAAGAGGCGGATTCCTTGATCGGTCAAACCATCTCGCACTATCGCATTGTGGAGAAGCTGGGCGGCGGTGGTATGGGTATCGTCTACAAAGCCCAGGACCTGAAGCTGGATCGCTTCGTTGCCCTCAAGTTTCTGCCCGAAGATGTGGCCAAAGATCCGCAGGCACTCAGCCGCTTCCAGCGTGAGGCCAAAGCTGCCTCTGCCTTGAACCATCCCAACATTTGCACGATTCACGAAATTGATGAGCAGAATGGCCGCACGTTCATTGCGATGGAATTTCTGGACGGCGCGACTTTGAAGCACCTCATCGGCAATCGCCCAATGGAGCCGGATCGAATCTTGGAAATCGGCATTGATGTCGCCGAAGCGCTCGATGCTGCTCACGCGCAAGGCATCGTCCATCGCGATATTAAGCCGGCCAATATCTTCGTTACCAAGCGCGGGCACGCCAAGATTCTGGATTTTGGTCTCGCAAAAATGACGCCTGCTGAGGCAACCGCTGGTATGGAACTCACCGCAACCCTTGTCTCGGAGGAACATCTCACCAGCCCGGGCAGTGCCATGGGAACAGTCGCGTACATGTCTCCCGAGCAGGTTCTGGCCAAGGACCTTGACCCTCGCACCGACCTGTTTTCCTTCGGAGTTGTGCTCTACGAGATGGCTACCGGCAAACTTCCTTTTCGTGGCGAAACGCCAGGGGCGATCTTTGATTCCATTCTTCACAAAACAGCGCTGCCTCCGGTGCGGCTGAATCCTGATTTGCCGGTGAAGTTCGAAGATGTAATTTCCAAGTCGTTGGAAAAAGATCGCGACATCCGCTACCAATCCGCGAAGGAACTGAAAGCCGACCTGAAACGATTGAAACGCGATACCGAATCGCAGCAGTTTCAGATCTCGGGTACGGGATCGACCCAACCGTCGCAAGGAACAAGATACGCGAAAGCAGGGATCTTCCTTGCGGCGGCGTTGCTGCTGGTGCTTTTAGGTTTGTTTGCCGTGCGTAGTTACAACTCCCGCGCCGGTTCAGCGCAGCCCATGCCAGCGCCTTCCAAGCCAGCGGTGGAAACGATCGCAGTGCTTCCGTTCCATGACATTTCGGCAGCCGCGAGCGACAGTTGGGCCATCGGCATCACGGACGCCATTATCAGCCGCTTAACTTCATTGCAGAACCTCGCGGTGAGGCCCACTACTTCCGTCTTGAAGTACGCCAAGGACACGCCGGAACCGGCCGAGGTGGCGAAAGCGCTGAGCGTGGAGAGCGTCCTCGAAGGCACCTACCAGCGTTCTTCCGATGTTATTCGCGTTACCGTTCAACTAATCGACGGCCGCACCGGAAATATACGATGGTCACAACGCTACGATCTGCACAGCGCCGACATTCTCACATTTGAGGATCAGGTGGCGAGCAAAGTTGTGGAAGGGCTGCAGATTGAGATTTCTCCCAACGAGCAGAAATCGATCCAGCAGCCGGTAACCGCCAACCTGGACGCGTACAACGATTACCTGCAGGCGCGTTTTTATTTGACCGAATATTTTGTGCATTCCCAACTCGAAAGTATCCAGAAGGGCAAGCAACTGCTTGCCCATGCCATTTCGTTGGACAAAAATTTCGCCGATGCTTACGCGCTGCTGGCCGAATTTTGTTCGCTGCAGGGCGCAAACTTTGTGGAAGATGGTGCGGCAAATCTGAAGACCTCCGAGGCGGCCGCCCAAAATGCGCTGAGGATCAATCCACAGTCGACCGAGGCGCTCACCGCCCTGGCTGGGGCTTATAGCGAAGAAGGTCGCGAAGGGGAAGCCATTCGGGCCGCCCGGCAGGCGGTTACCGTGGCTCCTAACAATGAGAATGCCTGGCAGATGCTTGGCTATGCGTATTACTACGCCGGGCTCAATGAACGCAGTGAGAAAGCTTACCGCCGTATTATCGAATTGAATCCTGCGCTTTTGCAACCGCACTGGATGCACGCCCGCATGCTTCTATACAGCGGCAAAATGCAGGAGGCAGACCAGGAAATGCGCCAACTGGTTCTGAAGAATCCCGATCAATTTAAGGCACTGGCTTATTTTGGCGCAATTCTGTACTACGAAGGCAAACTCGAGGAAGCTCAAGTCATTTTCGAGCGCTCCCTTCATCTCGCGGGTGACTCTACCGACGGCACCGCTCAGATGATGGCTGGATTCTTATTCGCATCAGAAAACCAGCGACAAAAGATTTCTCCCGGTCTGCTGAAATACCATCCTGATGAAATCATCGACGGCGACGGCGCTTACTGGATCGGCGGCATCCACGCCCTTCTCGGTGAAAGGCAACTGGCTCTCGCTTGGCTCAAGCGGACGGTCGAACTCGGCGACGTGAACTATCCCTGGTTTGAACGCGACAAGAACTACGAAAGTCTGCATTCGGATCCCGAGTACCAGACTATCTTGACCGGAGTGCGCCAGCGCTGGGAGGCGTATAAGAATGAGTTTGATGCAACCCCGTGATCCGGCCCGTAGCCTTCCCGTCGTGGTTTTTTCGCCGCTCAGGTAATCCACAGGTCCCCTTGTGACATCCATCACAGCCGGGGCGGGTTCGCGGCGCGTAACGTGGCAGCTTCCAGAGTCAAGCCTTCGTGTGCCAAGGCTAAGCCGAGGGCACCTCGCCTGTTTGCACATGCTTTATAAGACACTCAGCGCCGCGGTCTATGGCATCGACGCCAATATCATTCAAGTGGAGGTCGATTGCTCCGGCATCAAGACGGACCAGGATCATTTCCATACGGTTGGGTTGCCGGATGCGGCGGTGCGCGAAAGCCGAGACCGGGTCCGGGCTGCGCTGAAAAACTGCGGTTACGACATTCCCCCAACCCATATCACGATCAACCTGGCCCCCGCGGATATAAAAAAAGAAGGCTCAGGCTTTGATCTGCCCATGGCTCTCGGCATTGTTGGCGCGTATGGCGGCTTGACCAAGAAAGAGATTGACGACTGCTTGTTCATCGGAGAGCTATCGCTCGACGGCGGAGTTCGCGGCATTCGTGGCACCCTCCCCATTGCTCTTGAAGCCCGATCACGCAAGATCTCGCGTCTCGTGGTTCCCGACGCCAATGCTCGCGAAGCCGCCATGGTCGGCGGGGTAGACGTCTACCCCGTACGGTCTCTTCTGGACGTGATTCATTTCGTGAATTCGGGCAACGGCATCTTGCCGTTGAAAGCGGATGGCGACGCATTGCTGCGCGAGTCGCAGGATTTTTTTGTCGATTTCAAAGATGTACGCGGCCAGCAAACCGCCAAGCGAGCCATCGAAATCTCCTGCGCTGGAGGTCACAACATTTTGATGATCGGCCCGCCCGGGTCCGGCAAGACGATGCTTGCCAAACGCATGCCGACCATCCTGCCGCCTCTCACGTTCGAAGAAGCGCTGGAGACCACAAAGATTCATAGCGTCGCCGGCATCCTGGAAGCCGGCAGCGGATTAGTCGGCAAGCGCCCCTATCGCTCTCCGCATCACACCATCTCCGATGCCGGCCTGATTGGCGGCGGCATGATCCCGCGGCCTGGAGAAGTCTCGCTCTCCCACAATGGCCTGCTATTTCTCGATGAGCTTCCCGAGTTCCCTCGCAACGTTCTCGAAGTGTTGCGTCAACCTCTTGAAGATGGCTCGGTGACAATTGCGCGCGCCGCCATGGCATTAACGTTTCCTGCTCGATTCATGCTGGCGGCTGCGATGAATCCGTGCCCCTGCGGCTTTCATAATGACCGCACGCGCGAGTGCCAGTGCACCACCCCGATGATTCAGCGCTATATCTCAAAAATTTCCGGCCCGCTTATGGACCGCATCGATATTCATATCGATGTCCCTGCCGTGAATTACAAAGAGATGCGGTCGAGCAATGAGCCTGAGAGCTCCGCGAAGATCCGCGAGCGGGTCGTCCGAACGCGTAAGAAACAAACCGAGCGTTTCGCCGGCGCCCGCGAAAAAATCTATTGCAACGCGCAGATGTCATCGCGCCACATCCGCACATTTTGCGAATTATCCAGCGATTGCGAGCGATTGTTAGAACGTGCAATGACCCAACAAGGGCTGAGTGCGAGAGCCCATGACCGTATTCTGAAAGTTGCCCGTACGATTGGCGATATGGAAGATGCCGCGGCGATCGAACCCAAACACATCGCGGAAGCGATTCAATACCGCTCGCTCGATCGTACGTATTGGACGTAATACTGCTGAATTTTCATAGCGTAACTACACCTGCCCAGGATTTTTGACTTCTCGGCTTCGAGTCCCTACTATACGATTGCCTGGGCCGATCCGCGTGATCAACGAGACCATCTCTCACTATCGTATAACTGAGAAATTGGGCGGCGGGGGCATGGGTGTCGTTTTCAAGGCGGAAGACACACAGCTGGGCCGGTACGTAGCTCTAAAATTCCTGCCAGACGACCTCGCGGAAGACTCCTCGGCACTGGAACGTTTTCGACGTGAGGCTCGCGCCGCTTCTGCTTTAAATCATCCCAACATTTGCACGATTTACGAGATCGGCCAGCACAGCGCCCGCTCGTTTATTGCAATGGAGTTCCTTGACGGCTTGACCTTGAAACACCGAGTCACTCACCGTCCTCTGGAGATCGGGCTCCTGCTAAGTTTAGCGATCGAAATCACCGATGCACTCGAGGCCGCGCACTCCAAGGGAATTGTCCATCGTGATATCAAGCCGGCAAATATCTTCGTAACCGAACGCGGTCACGCCAAAATCCTGGATTTTGGACTGGCGAAAGTCATCTCGGAACACAACATCGAAGCCGGAGCCACCGCCGGTCCCACTGTCGGGGTGGCCCCTGATCAATTAACGTCCCCTGGCTCCGCACTGGGAACCGTGGCTTATATGAGCCCGGAGCAGGCTCTTGGCCAGGAACTTGATGCCCGCTCGGACCTTTTCTCGTTCGGTGTGGTGCTCTATGAAATGGCCACGAGCCATTTGCCATTCGAGGGAAATACATCGGCGGCAATCTTCAATGCGATCCTGAATAAGCCTCCCATCGCGCCGGTTCGCCTCAATCCTGAGCTCCCGCAGGAGTTGGAGCGAATCATCAACAAAGGGTTGGAGAAGGAACGTGACCTGCGCTACCAGAGTGCCGCCGAAATGCGCGCCGATCTTAAGCGTCTGCAGCGCGACTGGCATCCCTCCTCACGGCAAATGGCTGCCGTGGCAGACACTGACGTAGCACCATCCTCCGCCTCTGCGCAGCCCGCCGCCAAAACTTCGGCAGTTCGCGCCAGCATGCCTCTCCTGGCCGCCACAGCTTTGCCGATGTTGATTGCTGGGGGCTTTCTAGGGTTATGGATCGGCACTCGATCCGCCCACGGACCCGTTCCCACTTTTCACGAACTCACCTTTCGCAGGGGAGCTCTCACTGCCGCCCGCTTTGCTCCCGATCCCCGCTCAGCCATCTACAGCGCGTCATGGGAAGGTCATCCTCAATCGGTGTTTATCAGTTCCCCGAATTCCACTGAATCGCGCGATCTTGGGCTTCCGCAAACCGAAGTGCTGGCGGTCTCTTCAGCCGGACAAATGGCTGTGCTACGCAGCTACCGGGTCGCCGACAACGCATTCACCCTGGTGGGAACCCTGGCGCAACTTTCCATCGGTGCGGACGCTCCCCGTGATCTCCTGGACAATGTCGAGGCCGCCGCATGGACTCCCGACGGCACCGCGCTTGCGGCGGTTCACTCGTTCGGCGGCAAGAGCCACCTGGAATATCCCGTCGGCAAAGTTTTGTATGAGACGACTGGATGGATCAGTGATCCCCGCTTCTCTCCGCGCGGCGACCGCATTGCCTTTATCGATCACCCCCTTTTGGGCGATGATGGGGGAATCGTCAGCGTGGTTGACCTGAACGGCAAGAAATCTGACCTGACCGAACGTTGGGCGAGCGCGATCGGTTTAGCGTGGAGCCCTTCTGGCGACGAGATTTGGTTTACCGCCACGGCCACCGGATTTAGCCGCTCCCTGCGAGGCGTTACGCTCTCCGGAAAAGTCCGCGAGTTACTCACCGCGCCTGGAACGCTTACTTTGCACGACACCGGAGCCGGAGGTCGCGCTTTGATTACGCGCGATGCGCTACGCGCGGGTGCGATTGGCCTGGTTCCCGGCGAGACCAAGGAACGCGACCTCAGCTGGCAGGATTGGACTGTGCCCTCAGCGCTCTCGGATGACGGCAAAACTTTGCTTTTCACCGAGGCCGGAGAAGCCGGAGGCGGAGATTATGCGGTCTTTGTTCGCGAGACCAGCGGCAATTCCGCAGTCCGCCTCGGCGAGGGCTCATCCCGTGCACTCTCGCCCGATGGCAAATGGGCGCTGGTTCAGCGCCAGAGCATGTCCCCGCCCGATTTTGTACTGCTGCCCACCGGAGTGGGCCAGCAGCACGGGCTGCCGACGGGAAACATTATTCCTCGCGACGGCAGATTCTTTCCGGATTCCAAGCGTCTGGTGTTCGATGGTCACGAAGCCGGACACGGCGCCCGGATCTTCATCATGAATCTGGATGGCGGCCAACCACGTGCCATTACCCCGGAAGGATTTCGCTTGCGGGGACGTGGGCTTTCCCCGGACGGCAAACTCATTGCAGCTTCCGGCGCTGACGGCCTTTATTTGCTGCCGTCGGACGGAGGCCAGCCACACCTCATCCCCGGTTCCGGCCCCAGCGATCTCCCACTCCTCTGGGAAAACAATAATCAAGGGTTGTTGATCGGAAATCGGGGCGAAACCTCCTGCCCGGTTTTTCGTCTGGATCTCAAGGCTGGAACCCGTGTGCCCTGGAGGTCTTTCAGTGCAGCGGACACTGCCGGCGTGGTAGGTTCGTCCTGCCCCTTGTTGAGCGCCGATGAGCAGCACTACGTCTTCGGCTACACCCGCAGCTTGTCCGATCTATTCCTGGTGGAACACCTGAAGTAGGCGGATTGATCTGCCCCCACTACGCAATAAGCGGGTACCCACCTGATCTTCCGATTGACCCTCATCCCACGCACATGCTATAAATGCCCGTTTTGTGCTACTTCCTCCGGAGCGATCCTGTGGAGGCGGGCGCAAACTCCGACGCGGCCAAACTCCAAACGCCGTTTAGGTCTTGCGGTGGAAGCGTGTTCGGATTTCCAGTGACTGCCGTTGTGCGGCACCAGTGTCGTTAACGGAATTGTCATTTCGGAAGACTGTACCTAAACACGTTCGTATATTCCTAAAAACCCGAATTCATTTTGGAGGATTTATGATGCGCACCTGGCTCAACGCCGCTGCGTTACAACCAAGCCACGCGGTTTCCGGATTCCTGAAGGGTTTGCTCAAGAAAACGTCGGCGGTTGCGGCGCTGCTCAGCTTTACTGCCGTCGCGGCTTTGGCCCAACCGGCTTCCGAACCCGGCGGCGAAGCTTCGCTTAAGGTCCCCGATCTTTCAACCGTCTCCTTCCTGGGGATGAACGGTCATAACCTATTGCTGATCGGCATCGCTTTCTGTGTGTTTGGACTGTTGTTCGGTATGACCATCTATATGCGGCTCAAGAACCTTCCGGTTCATAGCGCCATGCGGGAAGTCTCGGAACTGATCTATGAGACCTGCAAGACCTATCTGGTGACGCAGGGCAAATTCCTGTTGCTGCTCTGGGCATTCATTGCGGTGGTCATTGTGCTCTACTTCGGCTGGCTGGCGCCGGCGCCGGGCAAATCTATCGCGGTCACTCTTCCCATCATCCTCGTGCTCAGCGTAATTGGAATGGCAGGCAGTTACGGTGTGGCCTGGTTTGGAATTCGCGTCAATACGTTCGCGAATTCCCGCACGGCATTTGCATCGCTGCCCGGGAAGCCATATCCGTTGTATCAGATTCCGTTGGAAGCGGGCATGTCCATCGGCATGATGCTGATCTCGGTGGAATTGTTGATGATGCTGATTATCCTGCTGTTCATCCCCGGCGACTACGCCGGCCCCTGCTTCATCGGCTTCGCCATCGGCGAATCCCTCGGCGCAGCTGCGCTTCGGATTGCCGGCGGCATCTTCACTAAGATTGCCGACATCGGTTCCGATCTGATGAAGATCGTTTTCAAAATTAAAGAAGACGACGCCCGCAATCCTGGCGTAATCGCCGACTGCACCGGTGACAACGCCGGCGATTCCGTCGGACCTTCTGCCGACGGCTTTGAAACCTATGGCGTGACGGGTGTGGCCTTAATCACATTCATTCTGCTTGGAGTAAAGGATCCTAAAATTCAGGTTCAACTCCTGGTATGGATTTTTGTCATGCGCGTGATCATGCTGGTAGCCAGCGCGGTTTCTTACTTCCTCAACAGTGCCATCGCCAGCGCAAGATACAAAAATGCCGATGAGATGAATTTCGAGGCGCCCCTGACCTCCCTGGTCTGGATTACCTCGATTGTCTCCATCGTGTTCACATTCATCACTTCCTATTTCATCATTCCTGAGCTCGGCGGCGATACGTCGCAATGGTGGAAGCTGGCGATAATCATCTCCTGTGGGACCCTTGCCGGCGCCATCATCCCGGAACTGGTGAAAGTCTTCACCTCGGTCGAATCGCGTCACGTAAAAGAGGTGGTCACGTCGGCAGAAGAAGGCGGAGCGTCGCTGGGAATTCTCTCCGGCTTTGTCGCCGGAAATTTCTCCGGCTATTATCTGGGGCTTTCGATGGTCGCGCTGATGGCGATTGGCTCTTACGTCAGCACGCTGGGTTTGGCGACGGCGGCAACCATGTTAGCGCCGGCGGTGTTTGCCTTCGGCTTGGTCGCATTCGGGTTCTTGGGCATGGGGCCGGTCACGATTGCGGTCGATTCCTACGGCCCGGTTACGGATAATGCTCAATCGGTTTACGAGTTGTCGCTGATCGAGCAGATTCCGAATGTCGAAGCGGAAATCAAGAAAGACTTTAACGCCACCATTAACTTCGACCGCGCCAAGCATCTGCTCGAAGCCAACGACGGAGCGGGCAACACCTTCAAAGCGACAGCCAAGCCAGTGCTCATCGGCACGGCAGTCGTCGGCGCTACCACGATGATTTTTTCGATCATTATGGCGCTCACTAACGGACTCACCGAAAACGTCAGCAAGCTTTCCTTGCTGCACGCCCCGTTCTTCCTTGGCCTGATCACGGGCGGTGCCGTGATTTACTGGTTTACTGGAGCGTCCACGCAGGCGGTCACAACGGGAGCATACCGCGCAGTCGAATTCATCAAGGCCAACATCAAACTCGAAGGCGTGGTGAAAGCTTCGGTTGCCGACAGCAAGAAAGTGGTGGAGATCTGCACGAAGTATGCGCAGAAAGGCATGTTGAACATCTTCATTGCCGTGTTCTTCGCCACGCTGGCTTTTGCTTTCGTTGAGCCGTTCTTCTTCGTCGGATATCTAATCTCGATCGCCATCTTCGGCCTGTATCAGGCGATCTTCATGGCCGATGCCGGCGCTGCCTGGGACAACGCCAAGAAAATTGTCGAGGTCGAACTCAAGCAGAAGGGAACTCCGTTGCACGACGCAACGGTTATCGGTGACACCGTGGGTGATCCCTTCAAAGACACTTCTTCGGTAGCGCTGAATCCCATCATCAAATTCACCACGCTGTTCGGACTGCTCGCGGTCGAACTGGCGGTGTCTTTGACGCACACTCAAGGCGCCGGCGTCACCAGCATTCTGGCCTTGGTGTTTTTCATTGCTTCATTCATTTTCGTATACCGCTCGTTCTATGGCATGCGAATTCGAAGCGACAAGGCGTAGACTTCCGCCTGCGCAAAATGAAAACGCCATCTCGGAAGGGATGGCATTTTTGTTGGCGAAAAGCATCGCCGCTAGAGTTTTGAGCGCTATCGCTTGGTTACAATAGCGAGATGCAGTCCACCCCAACCGCCGCTCAAATTCGCGTGCGCGACACACATGGATCGGTGACTGCGCTTTCGGCACCAAGCTGATACAGAGGAGTTCATGGCCGCGCTACTGGATGCTATTAGTATCAAGCGTAAGACGCTGTTTGAGCTTGAAAACACTCCTTTCCGCTGCCTGGAAGCAGAAGTGAATACGCCGACCGCCCGTGGCGGCCAGACCCTGGTGCGCTTGAAGATGCGCAACCTCCTCACCAACGCGGTCTTTGAGAGGAGCTTCAAGGCGAGTGACAAATTCAAGGAGCCGGATCTGCAGTCGGTACAGGCTTCGTACCTCTATAGCGATGGAGATGGCTCTCATTTCCTGGACCAGGAAAGCTATGAGACCGTCACCCTTAACCGTGAGATGGTCGGGGATGCATTGGACCTCCTGGTCGAAGGCGCATTGATTGAGCTGCACCGGTTCAACGGTAATCCGATTGGTTTAGAGCTGCCAATATTCGTTGAGCTGGAGGTTGCCTACACGGAACCCGCGGTTCGGGGCGACTCGTCTGGCGGCGGGACCAAGACAGCTCGTCTGGAGACGGGCCTGGAAATCCGCGTCCCCCTCTTTATCAAAGAGGGGGAAAAGGTGAAAGTGTCCACCGAGAACCGGGAGTTTGCGGGGAGAGCCTGATCCGGTTGCAGGTCGATGGCAACAATATCGGTGCTGCATTCAATGCCAGCGGTCAAAACGTGCTATCGCCTGACAGCGTCACTTGACTTATTGCAGCTTCTCGTACTCAGCTCTACCTTGCTTCAGGATGGGGATGTCGGGATCGGCGTCTTTCCACACGCGAAGAGAAGTGGAATACAATTCGCACTCATTCTCAGTCACTACTTAGGATTTGCAAGCCCGTGACTCAAGTCTTCGATGGGCTGTACATCAGATTGCCTCGTCAGCCACGCAAGGCAAACCCGCGCTCGCACATTACATCCAACACCGGGTATATCCTGTATGTCAGATGGGAAGGCAAAATGGAAATCCTCAATCCTGCGCCCGATCCAAACAATGATCATGGAAGTTTTTGCTCGGGTCGGAGATTCGCTTGCCTCGGCGCGCTCTTCTCCCTCTTTCTGATTGCTTCGATTCCCCTGATTGCGCAAAGTGGATCGTCCGCGCAGCCGCCCGCAACACAATCGCAATCGCAAGGGCAGGGCGCGCCTCCTTGCTCCAACGCTCCTCCCATCTTGAAACGAGGCTCGCAGCCGGATCTGCCTCCCTGTCCCGAACCGCCGCAGGACGCTTCGGCCCCTGCGGACTCCGTACGCTTGCGTGCGCCGAGTCCCGACGCACCCTTGATCGAAAGGGCAAGATACGCGGCGCTTCAGTTTTCACAGAAGCTTCCCAATTTTATTTGCGAAGAGTACATGGCGCGGAATGGTCAACGCGGCCAAGACAAAAGGCTCCTGGACATAGTTTCGGCTGAAGTCACGTACAACAACGGACAGGAAAGTTATCGCAACGTGAAGCTCGATCAGCACCCCACGGACAAAGGCATCCAGGAATTGAATGGCTCCTGGTCCGTCGGAGAATTTGCGTCCACACTGCTGGATCTTTTTTCTCCCTATACGGACGCGCAGTTCCAGTCCCGCGGTGCGTCTCCCATTTCGGGTCTCGATGCCCAGGTTTACGACTTTCGAGTGCAGAGTGAAAATTCGCACTGGAGGGTGCAAGCGGAATCTCAGACTCTGCGTCCGGCTTACAAAGGCTCCGTATGGGTGGATCCGGCAACCGCGCGTGTCTTGCGCATTGAGATGCAGGCCACCAACATGCCGTCGGATTTCCCGATGGATACGGTCGAATCCGCGGTGGATTATTCCTACGTAACAATTGCCGGGAACTCGGTTCTGCTTCCGGTCCACGCCGAGAGCTTGGGCTGTGAGCGGGGCAGCCCAGCGTGCAGTCACAACATCATTGATTTCCGCAATTATCACGAATTCAAAGTCAACACCAAGATTCTTGGTGCTAAGTAGATCTCGCAACGCTATCGTGGACAGTAACTGCGGACCGTAACTCTCGATAAATCGCGATTACGCTCATCGACGCTAATGCGGCTTCTTCGCCGCCGGAAGTCCTGCCAAGAAGACTTACAACGAAGCCGTTCCCGCGTCTGGACGGTGCAGCGTATGCGGACAGCAGTTCATGACACCACCAGAAGCCCTAGCCGATCCACAGAAGGCAACGTGGGATTTCTACAATGCGTTTGATCGCCACGAGTGCATCACCCAGCCTAGTCGTGTGGCATAACGTTTGGGCACTCTAACAGGATGGTTGATGACAAATCCGGTTACACTCATCGTCATGTCAATGACCGTTATCGCCTGGTTTCAACACTCGTTAATCTCGACCTTGCCCATCCCCATTTCAACGGAAATGTAAAACGTGTCAGAATGGCTTTGATCAGGAATTGACGGAACATTGTGCTGTTCGGCAAAAGAGAGCGAATCTGGATCAAGCTTTGTCTTGCAGTTCTTGTCTCCGGACTGCTCATGCTTTGCATCGTGCCCGCCCCCGCGGTCACCCGGGACGCGATAGTCGGACCTTCCTCGCAACCGGCGCAAACCGATGTCCAACATGCTTCGGTCGGTCTCAGTTTTGTGCGGGTATTCTCATCGGCTTATGATGTACGACCATTGCACCCTGTTCTGGACCGGACTCTTGATATCATCGCTGGGCCCGCGGACCCTGTAACTCGCGTGGATGCGTTGCGATCACCATCCGCTGTGACGACAGACTCGAAGCACCGTGTCTATGTCGCCGATCCCGGCGCAAAAGCCGTTCACGTCTTCGACTTTATTCGCCGGAAATATAGTCGTTTGGACGGAAGTGGCGACCGTCTGCAAGCTCCCGCCGCGCTCGCCGTAGACGGACAAGACAATCTATACGTCGTTGATCAGAGCAGTAGAACCGTACTCGTCTACGACTCTGCAGGAAAGTTTCGCCGTTACTTAGGGAGACTGCGAGGAGGAGAATCGTACTTCGATAGCCCAGCAGGGATCGCGATCGATAGAGCCACGGGACGCATTTACGTGTGCGATAGGCAACGGTACATGATCTTTATTCTGAATGAGAGAGGCAGACTGATTCGCAAGCTGGGGAAACGCGGCGGTGGTGATCGTCCCGGCGAGTTCAGAAACCCGAGCCAGGTGGTCGTGGCCGGTAGCGAACTATTCGTGCTCGATGCAGGCAACACCCGCATTCAGGTTCTCAATACAGGGGGGCATTTCCTACGCGCCATTGACTTGGCATACGCAGAGCGCCGCACCGGATTGGCTCTGGACAACCAGGGCAATCTTTACGTCAGTGATCCGGTTCTCAACCAGATTCAGGTCTTTCGTCACGAGGGGCAAGCGCTCTACACGTTTCATACAAGCACAATGAAAGCGGCGAACTTTAGCCAACCCTCAGGCATGTGGGTTGATGCAGGCCGTAACCTTTACGTAGTGGATTCTCAGAACAACCGCATAGGTCTGTTTCAAATCAACGGAGAGAATGCGCCGCACTAACCATCAGCGTTCGCACCATGTCTGCCCGTTCGTTGGTGAAAAATCGCCATTACACTCACGACAGCTGAAGCCCTAATTTGGCCCCTTCATCTTCTCTTTCACACTGTGCGCCAGCTTCTCGATTTGCTCGGCCTTCTTGATCACATCCAGCGACAACACATTCTCGTTCGATTTATCGACATCTTCCTTTAGCTCAGACGCTAACTTCAGCAGTCTGTTGGCATCGCTCTTGAGCGCCTTCTGCCGGTCTTCGTTTGCCTTTTTTGCCAAATCGTGAGCCATCTGTTGTTGCATGGTGTCGTTGTCGCCATTGTCCCCTTTGCCGGGAACGATCGGCGGCGGACCCGGTCTTGGGGGCATGCCCTGCGCCGAAGCGCAAACGCAAAACAGAACTGGGAAGAGAAGAGTCGGGATGATTTTGCGGAACCGCACGATGCCCTCGGAAGGACGCGAACGCTCTGTCCGTTCCTAGAGTATGGCGATTTTGGGAGTTAAGAGCAAACGTTAAGAGCAAACGACGAGGGCGAACGACAAGAGCAAGCTCTACAACGCGCTCATGTTCGACAAGAACTCGCCGTTGGTCTTGGTCTTGCTCAGCTTATCGATCAGCAGTTCCATCGCTTCCACCGGGGAGAGCGGGTTCAACACCTTGCGCAGCACCCAGATTCGCGATAAATCTTCGCGCGGAATCAGCAACTCTTCTTTACGCGTTCCAGAGCGTTGAATATCGATCGCGGGAAAGACACGCTTGTCGACCAGTTTGCGCTCGAGAATAATTTCCGAATTGCCGGTGCCTTTGAATTCTTCAAAGATCACGTCATCCATGCGCGAACCGGTGTCAATTAAGGCGGTTGCAATAATGGTTAAAGACCCGCCTTCTTCGATGTTGCGCGCCGAGCCAAAGAAGCGCTTCGGGCGCTGCAATGCATTCGAATCCACGCCGCCCGAGAGCACCTTGCCTGAAGGCGGAACAATCGTGTTATAAGCTCGTGCCAGGCGCGTAATTGAATCGAGCAGAATCACCACATCACGCTTGTGCTCGACCAGCCGCTTCGCCTTTTCAATCACCATCTCGGCAACCTGCACGTGTCGCGCCGCGGGCTCATCGAAGGTCGAAGAAATCACCTCGCCTTTTACCGAGCGCTGCATGTCCGTAACTTCTTCCGGACGCTCATCAATCAGCAGCACCATCAGTACCACTTCCGGATGGTTAGTGGTAATCGAATTGGCCACGTTCTGCAGCAGCATCGTCTTGCCGGCGCGCGGCGGAGAAACAATCAACCCGCGCTGCCCTTTGCCGAGGGGCGTCAGCAGATCCATGACGCGGGCGCTCGAATTCTCCCTCGTTGTTTCGAGCTTGATCCGCTCCTGCGGATACAGCGGCGTCAAATTGTCGAAAAGAATCTTGTTGCGAGCTTCTTCCGGCGATTCAAAATTCACCGCCTCGATCTTCACCAGCGCAAAATATTTTTCGCCCTCATGCGGAGGCCGCACCTGGCCGCTGATGGTATCGCCAGTTTTCAAATCGAACTTGCGGATCTGCGACGGCGAAACATAAATATCGTCCGGCCCGGGCAGGTAGTTGTAATCCGGCGAGCGCAGGAAGCCGTAGCCGTCGGGCAGAATTTCCAGCACGCCCTCGGCAAAAATGTGTCCTTCTTTTTCGCTTTGCGCCTGCAGGATTTTGAAGATGAGATCCTGCTTGCGCAGTCCGCTGGCGCCCGGCAGCTCCAAGGTCCTTGCGATCTTGGTCAGCTCGGTAATGTTTTTTTCTTTGAGTTCAGCAATGGTCATAATTCACCTAAACCCGAGCACTTAGACGTATTCGTTTCAGCGTGGTCGGGAACTTTCAAAGGAGGGTATTCAGGGAAGACAAAATTCAAAACCTAAAGGCAGGCGGACGGGGCTGCTTAAGCAGCCCGCCTTTGTGCCTCAGCAAAATTTTCCGGCTCCGACAGGATTTCCTGCCGCTCCGCGCCTGCGATCCGGTCCAAAACCCCATTCATGGTTTCCTGGATTCTGGTGCTGGGCCGGTGGAACTTCCGCGTGGCCTTGGAGGCGAGCTGGCAAAGCATATAACGGTTCCTCAACGTCTGTAAAGCATCAAACACACGATCAGAGCGCATGTCGTCCTGCTCCTTCCTTATATAATATGGGTAAATTCGCTTCGCCTCGCGCCTCTGTTGGACGGCTCAGAACCCCACAAGTCATCCGAGCCATTTACTTTTTAGTAAGGTTTTAAAGGAGTTAAGCGCAAATCCCTACAGAATAGATGCGTAACCGGACCTCTAAGATGCTCACTTTTCCTGATTTGGGCTCGCAGGCCGAGGTATCTCAGACCAATCAGAGATGCCGGAAACCCGTGGAACGACATACTTTACTCGGAAACCGCAAAGAGGTCAATATATTTTTGAGGCTCCTCGGTTACGCTCCAGAGACGCCGTCCGATAGCCGCAGCCCCGCGCCCGCATAATCTGTCGCCGCAAGTGTTTGAATAATCGACGTTCCAACGGCTCGCCAGCGAAACCCAGAAGGCCTCGCAACAACTCGGAGTGACGCTAAATTTCTTGGAAAGACTCAAGTTCCCATCGCTGATCTGTGTGCTTGTCAGATCAGTTTGCCTCTTCTGAGTCGTCTGTTCGATAGCTGGCTAGACCTTGTTTCCTGCCTTACCGGCCATGACCGGCCTTTTCTTCTGCTCCTCGGGCATGCTGAACTTCTCTGATGACAGAAGTCCAACCTCAAGCGCATAGCGCACTATATCGGCCCTCGATTTTAATCCCAGTTTTTCCGCCAGCCAGCCTCGATAGGTTTCCACAGTCTTGATCCCCACAACGATCTGTTCGGCGATCTCGCGACTGCTAAAGCCTTCAGCGACTAGCTTTAAGACTTGCAGTTCCCGCTCGCTCAATACTTCCTTGGGACTAGAGCTTTTGGGTTCGCGACGCAACCCTTCGAGGACCTGGAATCCGTTAAGATCGTCCATCCCGAGTACCCGTCGTCATTCATACGTCGAAAAGCCTCGACAGTCATGATTATTCCCGGCTAAGCAGTGCGATCGACGTGATTCGACGGAAATGTAAAACGATCTAGTCGTTGTCCTTGTCGAGATATTCCTCAGGCACGTCATCTTCAGGAAGCTCTCGCGTACGAACTGGCCGCTCGTCCTCATCATCGGCCCGTTGTACGCCTTCTACGGCTCCGGCCTCGAAGGTGTTGCCTTCGTCGACCAACTCACGGACGCTTTCGGAATCCGCACTCTCCGCGGTAGACAAACCCTCCAAGTCGAGATCTCCAGAAACAGTCCCGGTGTTTAGCGGCTCTGGAACTGCCAAATTGCGCCTCTTCCTTTTGAGTGGAGAGGCGGAGCGTTTCGCAGGCTTAGCAGTCGGTCTCGCGGCCCGGTTTGACCGAGAAGATTTTTTCTGCACGGATTTCTTAGGAGATCTTGCCAGCGTTCGTCGTTTGGTTGTTGATTCGGTGGTTGATCTTTTCTTCGACTTTGTTTTCTTCTTTGCGCTCATTTCGGCAAGTTTACCACCACAATTTATTATTCGCCCTGGGAGGTGAGGGTGACTGCCGTTCCGTACCTTCGGCTCGATCGCCGAGACAATGACTGCTTCATCCGGGAGCGTGCCCGTGACAATTGCGCCTTCACCGTTCCACATGCCAGGCCTAAAATCTTGGCTGTTTCGAGAATCGAAAACCCCTCAACAACCCGTAGCTGAAGCGTTGTGCGCAAAACAGGAGTGAGTCGTGAGGCCGCCTTCGCCAACCGTCCGTTCATTTCAGAATGCCGGCAGTCATCTTCGGGGCTAGGTCCTGCGCTGGCCAATCGCTCCGAGAGAGGAGCTTCGTACTTGGTGCCGATGGGTTCATTCAGCGAGACGTACGTATAGCGTGGTCGCCGGCGCAACTGCATCCGTGCAGAGTTGCTGACAATGGTGGCTAACCAGGTGGAGAGCTGCGCCTCTCCGCGGAATTGATGCAAGTTCTTGTAGGCGGTGAGCAACCCCTCCTGAACCGCATCCTCGGCGTCAGCCGCGTTGCCCAGAAACCGATAGGCGATGCCGTAGAAATATGGTAAGCGGCGTGATAGAACCTCCTCCATTTCGCGAGCTACCCTCTCATGTCCGGCCACCTGATCAGCGGGACTGCTTACTCCTGCGTCTGGCATATTGCTCCTCCTGCTGGCGAAACAAGAGGCACGTTGGCTTCCAAAAGCTGCCGACGCTGGGTCGGAGCCATGTTGGCACATGATCGCGAGTTAGCAATTGATCCTCGGGAGGTTGTGACGATCGAATAACAGTGCGCGTATTCATAAATGTCGATATCTCGACAGCCGTCGATCCACGGCTGCGATTGTAGGGGGGCTCGCAGCCCCGAACAGGTGAATGGGTTGGATCGATGCTGCCAATGTGGAGCTCACTCCAAATGATCTGGTCGAGATCTCAGCGGCGATTAAACGCACCGGAGCGAGGAGCGGTCCTTCTATGCCCAACCTGGAAAGTGTAAAGCGCCAACAAGCCGCTTAACTGCGGATGCGAGGGTAAGCCAGTGCAAAGTGCAGCAACCGGCTGATACCTCGCATTTTTTGGGCGCTCCCGAAAGGGAGCACGAGCAGTGTGGCCTTCGACTTGCCCATACAGAAACGTCGGGGGCCTCTAGTCTCGGAGCGGCATCATGTTCGAAAGCAAATCATCCAACGTGCGCTACGCGGTAATAGAAGCGAGATGGATCGCAAGGCCCGCGGAACGCTTTGTCATCGAATATCGCAGCGAAGAATCTCTACGCGACTTGATCGCAAGACCCAGCATCATCGGATCCGGTCTTGTTTCCCGCGAAGAGGCTCTAGCCTTAAGCAACGATTTTTTCAAGGTCGCTCCAGAGGCAATACGAAGAACTGGGACGGTTTGTGAATCCAAAGAAGATAAAGGCGGCAGTTACAGCGCCCATCCTGGACAGGCAGAATTGGGAAAACGATTGTTCTTGAAAGAAATTGGGAAGATCCCTCTGCAACTGTTCCATCGATTGGCCGCCGGTTTCGTACTCATCGTGTTTTCAAAAAGCATTTTTTCGATGGCGCTTCGCAGTTTTATGGCTATCTGATGGTTCCCTCGACGCATTTTGGCCAAGAAACCCTGGAACGGGCGGCGGTGTGCGCCAAGTGTCAGTCTTTCGACTTTTGACGTTGGCAAGACAGTCTGGCTGACGCTCCTCTGTCATATTTATCCCGAAAATTCCATGCAGCGTTGAAAACTCATTGGGTTAGGGCTGCGGCTGGTTTGGCATTCGCCGTGCCTTCACCAGAACCATAAGCGCGACCCAATCGGCAGACTGCGGAGATGAATACATGACCTACCTGCACAAAAACCGGACTGGACGAAGCCAATCGACTCAGTACGCGACCAGCGAGGACTTTTGCCAGCTGTTTGGCGATCGATTGAATGAACTTTACGTGCTTTCCTTCCTGATTACAGGTGACCACGAGTTGGCAGAGCGATGTTTTGTCGCCGGGCTCGAAGAAACTATCGAATCCAACTATGTGTTGAGCGAGTCGGCGCGTTCCTGGGCTAAGCGCAAAATCGTGGAAAGTGCGATTGACGCGTTGCAGCCGAGTGCTCGTTATTCCCACGCCGCGGCTGCCTGCGGCAAGCCCGAGTTGCTGCCAAGCGCTGATTGTGAACTTTACCGTGTGTTGATGCTGGAAAAATTCGAGCGACTTGTCTTCGTAATGTCCGTTCTGGAGCGTTACTCCGATCGAGACTGCGCTCTGCTTCTGGGCTGCTCGCTTCAGGAAGTTCGAGAAGCCCGTAATCGAGCGCTTGAGCGAATTGGAAACCTGAACCCCCCAGAGGTCTCCCACAACATTCGCACCAGGCACGAGCTACATCGGGCACTCGCCCTAAACATGCTGAATAATTGATCGAAATTTTGGCGGTGAAATTTTGGCGCGCCCGGCGCCGAGAACAAGAAGGCGGCCGTATGAATGGGAATCCTGTGGCAAAGGCCGCTCATACCGACCGCTAGCGCCTCGAGCGAGGCCATCTTCAATCGAGCGCAAAAGCATGCGCTCACAGATTCGCTGATTTACTTCGCAAAGCTCGTTCTGGCCAGCGGTAGTTCTCTAACACGCTTTCCGGTGGCGACGAAAATGGCATTACACAGAGCTGGGATGAACGGCGGCACACCGGGCTCTCCTACTCCCGCTGGCGGCGCGTCGCTGTCAACGAGATAGACGTTGGTCTGATACGGCGCCTCGTCGATCCGCGCCACCGGATACGTGTCAAAATTCGATTGCTGAACCACGCCATCCTTCGCTGTAATCTCGCCTGTGCGAGCGACGCTGGTTCCAAACACTACGGCACCTTCGAATTGGGCGCGAGTAGCTTCAGGGTTCACTACGAGTCCAGCATCAACGACGGTATCGACTCGGGGAATTTTGATATCGCCATCATCATTAACTTCGACTTCAACGACCGTGGCCACGTAAGTTAAGAAGCTTCGATGGGCCGCAATACCAATTCCTCTGCCTTTAGCCATCTTCGTCCTGCGCCTTGCCCAGTCCGATTTCTCGATGACCATTTCCGTGACATGCCGCAGGCGTCCCGTCTCCCAGGGGTAAGTCGCATAGTCCGCGCCGTAATTTGGATAATCGACATTCTTAAAATCGAGCGTGCGCGGTGGGCCGATCAATTTCAGCAAATATTCCGCAGGATCAGCGCCGGCGCGATGGGCCAACTCATCGCTAAAAGTCTGAATAGCAAACGCGTGGTAGATGTTCGCCACCGAACGAAGCCAACCGATGCGTATATGCGCCGGAGCGGGTCCATTTTCGACCCGAAGATTGGGAATGTCGTACGGCACATCCGTCCAGCCTTGCGCAAGATGCGGCGGATCACCATAGACAGCATTCACGTCAAAGATAGAAGTGATGGGAGGAAACACTGACCGCTGCAGCCATGCCGTCGGCGTACCGTTCGCGTCCAGCGCAGCTTTCATGTACATCGCGGCTACCGCGTTGTAGTAATCGAAGTGAATGTCGTCTTCGCGGCTCCAGACCACCTTTACTGGCCGGCCGGTCTTCTTGGAGAGAACAGCCGCTTCCGCTACGTAATCGGGTTTTGACTTTCTGCCAAAGCCTCCGCCGAGAAGTGTGACGTGGCAGACGACATTTTCTTTCGGGATACCCAACTCCTGCGAAATGATCGCCTGCGCGGCTTGAGGATTTTGGGTGGGAGCCCAGGCCGTGACCTTGTCGTCCTTGAATTCCGCGGCGGCCACCATTGGTTCCATCGGAGCGTGCGCCAGAAGGGGAACGTAATATTGTGCTTCGAAAATCGGCCCGGCCTTCGCAAACTCGGCGGCGGCGTCGCCAACATTGCGAATCACTTTCCCGGGCTTTCGCGCGGTCGCGTAAAGCTCGTTCTTATACGCGTCCGAGTCGTAGGTTGAGTTCGGTCCGCTGTCCCACTCAATCTTTAATTTCTTACGTCCCTTGAATGCGGCAAACGTATTGTCGGCGATGACTGCGATGCCGCCCAGCGGCTGAAAGGCGCATGGCGGCTTGAACGGATCAATAGCGATTGTTTGATGAACGCCTGCCACTTTGAGGGTTTCACTGTCATCCA
Organism: uncultured Acidobacteriaceae bacterium; assembly: GCA_963766625.1. Classification (GTDB taxonomy): domain Bacteria; phylum Acidobacteriota; class Terriglobia; order Terriglobales; family Acidobacteriaceae; genus Sulfotelmatobacter. The sequence continues at coordinate 493,156 of CAVYBF010000005.1, forward strand.
CTGATTTGACCTTACCGCCAAAAACCGGCGGATGCTCGATCGATGCATAGAGCATGTTGTCGCGGCGAACATCCATACCATATTGCGCGCGACCCGTGCAAAGGTCGGTGAGGTCGTAACTCTTCATTCCTTTCCCGATGTAACGCCATTCATTTTTCGTCTTCAGGTGAACATCTTGCTTGGGAGGAATCGGCAGTTTGGCTGCAGCTGAGGCAACCTCCCCGTAGGAAAGCTGACGGCCACTGGCAGGATGAACTACCATATCAAGCTCTGTTCGACACTCGGAGGCAGGAACGTTCCATTGTTGAGCCGCGGCCTGAATGAGCATAAGACGGGCAGTGGCTCCGGCCAGCCGCATCACATCGAAAAAACTACGGATGGAATGAGAGCCATCGGTATTCTGATTCCCATAGCGGGGATCTCCGATCGCCTGATCGATCTTTACTTTCTTCCAGTCAGCGTCCAGTTCGTCAGCAACCACCAAAGGAAGCGAGGTTCGGATTACCGTGCCCATCTCCGAGCGATGGGCCACGATGTAGATGGTCCCATCCGGATTAATTCCGAGAAACACATCCGGGTGGAACCCAGCTCGATCTGCATCGGTTGCAAATCCCTGCTCGCCCTGCGCCCAGGCGATCTTCGGCAAGAAGTGCACGCCCAGGATGAAAGATCCCGTGCCCAAAATCCCTTTCAAAAAACCGCGGCGGCTTACGTTGGTGATCGAGTTCATGATTTCACCTCAGCGGCGGCTTTGATGGCGGCACGAATGCGCTGATAGGTTCCGCAGCGGCAGATATTGCCGGCCATGCCATCGTCGATATCCTGATCGGTCGGCTTGGGCTTCTCTTTCAGCAGCGCCATCGCCTGCATGATCTGTCCGGATTGGCAGTAGCCGCATTGCGGAACATTAAACTGCATCCACATCTGCTGGATTGGATGTAAACCATTCGAAGAGAAGTCTTCGATGGTTCGGATTTCCGCTCCTGCCATCGAGCTCATCGGGGCAATGCAGGACCGGAGCGCCTCACCATTCTTATGGACCGTACAAGCTCCGCACAGTGCGATGCCACAGCCGAATTTGGTTCCAGTCAAACCTAAAACGTCCCGGAGATACCACAGCAGCGGCATCTCAGGATCGCCATCGAAGCTTTGGGCAATGCCGTTGACCTTTAGCTGAATCATGGTGGACCTACCTGTTGGATGGAAAGTTTACGCCGATTCGTGGGTCCTTCCTAGCCGGGCTAAGTATCGGCTGACCGCCGCATGTGCATTCGAATGCTCATACCAGGCACCACCAATAGAAAAAGCGGTCCGCTCCTTCGGCAGCAATAAACAGGCCGTGTTGGTGGAAGCAAACAGAGTTCCAAATGTGGATTTTGCCTTCGTTGATAGATAGGTGGATTCAGTGAGTTGGGCACGCTACTAGAACGTTGTGTCAGCAGGAGTGAGCATTTCGACAGCAGTGTCCAATTAGTGACGCTCGCATCCGCCGTGCGAGCGAGTGCGTTTGTGATTGCGCGTCCGGGGAAAAAAGTCTGACATGCATTTCGGCAGCGTTTTACTCCGCGTCGATCATCGCAACGCAAAGCATAAGGGTTGGCAGATCAGGTGCAAGGTCAAAGTTCTTACGATGTAGGCCGTAGCCTGCGATGATGGGCGGAAAACAGATTTCTGAAAGGAACATGATCATGCCACAGGTGCAGGGATCCACGATCAATCGTCTCTTGATTTCGTTCTTAGTAAGTGCAACCTTGCTCGGATCAACTGAATTAGGATTTGGTCAGACGGGGAACAGTTCCGGGGCTGACATTTACAAGGCACATTGCGTCTCCTGTCATGCAGCCGACGGACGTGGTAGCGCGGTAGGGAAGAGTTTGCACGCGGCGGATCTTCATTCTCCGCAGGTACAACAGCAAACTGATGCTGAATTGACGGATGTCGTAAAAAACGGCAAAGCTAATATGCCGCCATTTGAAAGCAGTTTGAGCCAGGACCAAATCGCCGCCGTTGTAAAGTACATCCGCACTTTTGGGAAAACGAAGTAGCCCCACGCTGCTCAGCTTTGCCCAAGTTGCCTGCATCTGATACAAAAGTAAGGGAACCTTTGCCTGAGTTCGTGGGCGCTTAACTCAGCGGTAGAGTGCCATCTTCACACGCTAACCGTCGACCTTCCGGCCATTGATTCTAAAGACGTTAGATAGGGCTAGTAACCGGCAAAACGGGTATTTTTGCCGCTATTTGGTACGGTTTTGGTACGGTCGGGGCTGCGGGCAAGACAATGGCGGGGTGCGGCCCCGCAGTGCAGTACCGTGACCGCGCCTCTCATTGGCGAAGCTTTGACCGGATACGGCCCGCAGGAGATCTTCAGCCGCTAAGGTCGTCTCAGCCTTGTCGTATTCCTGCTCGCGGGAACGAATGTCTGTGCTCTGGATCACAGAGATGCAGCGCTCCAGACCCTTAGTATGGGCCAGAGGAGGGCGGAGACATGCGCGGCCATGCAAAGGTGATCGAGCAGCTAAATGCGGCACTCAGCTCGGAGCTAACGGCCATTGTGCAGTATATGACCCAATCCGAGATGTGCCAGAACTGGGGATACACGCGCCTGGGCGATCTCACCAAGGCGCGAGCCATCGAGGAGATGAAGCACGCCGAAAGGCTGATCGAGCGCATCATTTTTCTCGACGGAGTTCCGAGCGTCGAGGTCGGACTGAAGCCCCAACTCGGCGGCAAGGTGCAGGAGCAAATGGAAATCAATCTCAAGGACGAGGTAGATGCGGTGCGCCAGTACAACGATGCCGTTAACGTCTGCGTCGAAGCCAAAGACGAGGGATCGAAGGCTCTGTTCGAAGGCATGATCCGTGACGAGGAAAGGCATACCGATTTCTTGGAGGCCCAGCTCCACTCGATCCACGAAATGGGCATTGCGAACTATCTCGCGCAGCAGCTAGGCGGCGGGAAGTAACCACGGGCAGTCGTGGCGTTAGGTCAGCAGACCGAAATTGCCCGCGAGGAACCTGAGAACACGGTCACCCAGGGTTTCGGTCTCGTCCTGAGCATCCCAGGGGTGGTTGCTTTGGTCGGCGTCTCAATCCTCCGCGGCTCCGCGTGGCATATTGTCAGTTGCACGGTCTATGGCTTCACGCTTGTGTTGCTGTACCTTTCCTCGACCCTCTACCATGCGATTTCGAGTCCGCACCTAAAGCAGGCAGCGGGCACGCTTACGCCGTTAAAAGAAGCGGCGGGAGCAGTCCTGATTGCGGCGGCGAGCAACAATCTTATTAAAGGTTTCTATGCCTATAGTCTGTCAGATAGTCTGTCAGGAAGAGAAACAAGAATTCAGGCGTTCGGCCTTCTGGCCGGCCTTGCCGCGGTCGGTTTGATTCCGCTGTTCTGGATTTGACAGTAACGCGGCACCGAATAAACAGATTAAGAAGCTTTCTGGGATAGCGCACGAGGAATACCATTAAATTTAGCCGGCTTTTCTGATGGCCCTTGTTCTAACCGCGAAGGTCCGAAACGCGCGCAATTCGCGGCTCGTGATAGCAGTTAAGCGGACAATTGGAGGAACAACATGAAGTCGTCCGCGTCCCCACCACCTAAGAAAACAGGAAATTTGCCACCGGTGCAGTGGCGATCGTTGATTTGGTACTTGATTCTGATGTTCGGCACCCTATGGGTCTGGCAGGAAGCTGCCCGCCAAGTCGTGTATCGCACCATTTCCTACAGCGAATTCAAAGATGATCTCGAACACGGCGAAGTGATCGAGTGTTCGGTTGGACAAGACGACATCCAAGGCAAGATTCAGCCGAAGAACGCATCGACCGGCGAGAAGACAGGGAATCCAACTTCGGCTGAGGCACAAGGTACAGCCAACCTGCCGCCCTCGTCGGAGAAGCCCGAAAACGAAACTACTTTTCAACCTAGCCGCACTGCTGCCTCTAAATCCGCCCAAGCAGCAAAATCGTCTCCTGAGACTAAGGGAGCCGGTACTCAAGCAAAGGCACCGGCCGCGTTTATGTTTCGGACGGTTCGCGTTGAAGATCCGAATCTGGTTTCAGAATTGGAAAAAGAAGGTGTGAAGTTTTCGGGTGTGCGGCCCGGATTCATGTCGGAATTTCTCTGGGCATGGATCCTTCCGATCGGTCTTATCGCCTTGCTGTGGTGGTTTTTCTCGAAAAAAATGGGCAGCCTCGGCCAGTCCGTAATGAGCTTCGGTTCAAGTGGGGCGAAGCTCGTAGCCGACACAGACATAAAAGTCACGTTCAATGATGTAGCGGGGTGTGAGGAAGCGAAGTACGAACTCCAGGAGGTTGTGACCTTTCTGAAGCAACCCGAACGTTACCGAGCTTTGGGAGCCAAGATCCCCAAGGGAGTCTTATTGGTAGGACCGCCTGGAACCGGCAAGACGCTCCTGGCGCGAGCAGTAGCCGGAGAAGCGAAAGTGCCGTTCTTCTCCATCAGCGGAAGTGAGTTTGTGCAGATGTTCGTGGGCGTGGGCGCCGCCCGCGTGCGCGACCTGTTCCAACAAGCCAAACAACATGCGCCTTGCATTGTGTTCATCGATGAGTTGGACGCCGTCGGCCGTCAACGCGGAGTTCATATCGGGGCAGTGAATGACGAGCGCGAACAGACACTCAATCAACTACTCGTCGGGCTGGATGGCTTCGATGCCAATGTCGGCGTGGTCGTGCTCGCGGCAACCAACCGACCCGACGTATTGGATCGAGCTTTGCTGCGGCCCGGACGCTTCGATCGGCAAATTGTTGTGGATGCACCCGACCTCGGAGGAAGAGAGGCCATTCTGAAGATTCACAGCCGGGGCAAACCGATGGCGCCGGATGCCGACCTCCACAAGATTGCACAGGAAACACCCGGATTTTCGGGTGCGGATTTGGCGAATGTGCTCAACGAAGCCGCTCTGCTGACTGCGCGGCACGGAGGCGCGAGCATTGGAGAGAAAGACTTGGAAGATGCCGTGGAAAAGGTTGTGGCTGGTCCCGAACGCAAGAGCCGGCGCATGACTCCCGAGGATAAGCGCCGTGTTGCCTATCATGAAACTGGCCACGCGTTGGTGGCGGCTTACAGCAAGCATGCCGATGTCGTTCACAAAATCAGCATCGTTCCACGCGGTCGCGCGGCGCTCGGCTATACCCTCCAACTGCCCGAAAATGATCAGTACCTAATGAGTCGTCCCGAACTGATCGACAAGATCAAGGGCATGCTCGGAGGCAGAGCTGCTGAAGAGATTGTATTCAACGAAATCACCACTGGAGCGGAGAACGATCTGGAACATGCGACTGCCATCGCGCGACAGATGATTTGTCTTTACGGCATGGGCGAATCGGTCGGTCTTGTTCACTGCGGCCAGGAACCCAATCCTTTTCTGCCGGTCTCCGGCGACGGCATGATGCAAAGAGATTGCAGTGAAGAAACGGCCAGTGCGATCGACAACGAGGTGAGGAAAATTCTGGATGGCGCCTACGCGGAGTCCAAACAGATTCTGTTGCAACATCGCGATCACTTGAACCTGGTGGCGGGCGAACTCCTGAAGCATGAAACCCTCGATGCTCAGACATTCAAGGATTTGATTAAACAGCCCGTATTTGCTGCATGAGCATCCTGACCGTCGCGGGCGCAGAAGAACACCATGCAAGCCCAAGCAATTTCTCTCCGGAAGTTAGAAGGCTGGAGGTTTGTGGCAGGTTTCACAAAGCGAAGTTGGGTAATCCCCTAAACCGGCAAGACCGGGTTTGGCGCCGCGAACATTTGCAGGTAAGAGGTTTGGCTTATTGGAAGCATGTGGTTGGTGACAGGACAGGCAAGTGATCTGTCCCTTACCGAGTGCACTGTTGGGTCCGGTTACTGGATGTCCGGCAACCGGATGATTGTCCGTGAGCGTTTTGTTCAAATTCAGAAAGTGCCAGCCCTGCATCTCAACGGAGGTCAATGTAACGCCCCAGGGCGTTTTAACAGTTTGTTTCCGTCGGTTGACCTTTAGCCTGGCACGCGCATGACAGCCCAAACACAAGTCCTGTTGGTCAGTTAGAAGTTGGTCGGGATATTTGCTGGAATGCGGAGAGTGACAGGTGACACACAGACCCTCAGCATAGGGACCATGGAGAACTTTATCGCTGGACTTGTCGTGGCAAGTGAAGCAAAGAGTGTTCGCAGGGGAAACCAAACTGATCAGGGTCACGCCTTTTGCGGTCGTTACATCGTGGCACGTAGTGCACCCCATAGCGATTGCCGAGTGGACATGTTTCCCCTGGTTCTTGTCCGAGTGACACTGCAGGCACACAGAGGAATCCGGATTTTTGCCCAGAGGCACTGGATGTTCAGCGGCTCGAGCGCGAACCGATAATATGGTGATGCAAGCTAGGAAAATTGCAAACTTCTTCATTGCACAACATCCCAATGTAGCTCGAGCAAACATGGCGGACATTCCGATAAGCCCGCAACAAGCTCCGCTTCGACTTCTCCCATCATCCTGCGGGTCAACGGTGAAGACATCGTCGGCCAGCCGCTGGACAAGGCGGTGAGGAAGATCTCAGGGCCGGTCGGCACGTCGGTGACTCTGCCATCCTGATTCCTGCTTCAGGGGTCATGCGCGAGGTGAGGCTGACGCGCTCCACTGTACAAATACACAATGTTACCTGGCGCATACTGCCGGGCCTCCCGCTGGGATCCCACGCTTCCAGCCAGTGAGGCGGCAGCCAGGGCATCGGAAAGGGCTGGGTGGAGCAGTTAAGCAGGCACGAGGTGCGTCGCAAGCTCGTTCCGAATCCTCATTCATCCCGGATCTGATTCCCGACGTGCTATGCGGTCCGGCAGCCAATCCCGGACCAATGGGCCGATATAAAAATGCGGGAAAAGCAGATTGTCCTCTGGTGTGATAAGCCCCTCTTCTAAAGCAGTGGATGCTAACGGGGTTTCCGGATAAATTCTCAGTCCGACCGTGATCTTTAGTGCGTCCAGATGCAGGCTATCAGCAAATTCCAAGCTTTCCTCGACCGTTTCCCTTGTTTCCCCCGGCCCTCCGAGCAACAAAAAGCCGTAACGCTCTACGCCGGCGGCGGCTAAGGTGTCCGAAATCTCCCTCACCTCTCTACAGGTGAACCGTTTATTAAGCTGAGGCAACATCGTTTCGGAACCGCTCTCGAACCCAAGGCTTACTTGAGTGCAACCCGCCTTTGCCATCAATTCCGCTAGTTCGGCATCCACCCACTTCGGGTAAATGATCCCCCACCAGTCCAGACCGAGTTCCGCGCCAATAAGCTTGCGACATAAATCCTTGGCATAGGATGGCGGCAGGTTAAATGTGTTATCGACGAAATGAAAATGACGAAAGCCACCGTGACGCAGTGCCGTTAGCCACTCAACCACCAACTGCGGAGACCGCCTACGGATTGGTCTTCCTTCGATGAGGCTGGTTGAGCAGTAGATGCAATCCAATGGACAGCCTCGCCGGGTCTGGACTGGAATCCGCATTTCCGTACTGCCGGGAAAATCTAGCCAGAATCGCGGCTCAGGCAAGAGAAAATCATCGAGAACAGGTGCGAATGCCGTGGGTGAGTGCGAGCCATTAGGGAAATGCATGGCAGGCGGCGGTGGAGATTGAGCGCCTTGCTCAAGCCATGAGAGCAGTGCCGGGAAAGCGGTTTCTCCTTCGCCGCGAATGCCCATGTCGCCACCCAAGCACGCTAAGGCGCTTTCGGGAAAGATGCTGTAACCAGCCCCACCTAAGACGACTGGAGAGGAACAAGCAGTCCGGCAGACCGCAACGACCTGCTTTAAGCTCCCGAGCAAAAAGCGTGGCGATTGCATGTTCTGGTCATCGATATTTCTGACCGAGACGCCGATCACGTCCGGCGCAAACTGTTTTATCGATTTCCGAACATCGTTCTCGCAATCGGCATCCGGGCCCAGCGCCAACAATCGCACGCAATGACCAGCCCGTTCAGTCGCAGCCGCGACACAGGCGAGCCCCAACGGTAAAGGCACAATACTGCCTGCGTCGTTTGCTGCCGAGATGAGCAGAATTCGCACAGTGCCACCTGATCGCTACCGCAGCCTCGACCCAACACTCAGTGGCGATGAAGTTCCGCCCACGTCCTGCGTTGCAGAAAACTCCCCTCTACGTTTTGCTCCATCCTTAGAAACACCGGCCACGGCGCGGTGAAGGAGAGGACGTTGGTTCCGAGGGATGCCCGGACATTCAGGCGTGCCGAGAGATCGGTCAACCCGATCAATGCCCGCGGGTGCTCACGTTCCAGTTCGCGATAAGCGAATATGCCCATGATCTGGCATGCCGCCGCCCACGGAACAATCACGTTTTCCAGATCGGGCTCCGTGTAGTTGGCCAAAACAACGAGGGCGGAGAGTCGCTCGGGATCGACGAAGAACGTGACGCTCTTGATGTTTTCCTGCTCGGGGTCGACAAGGTCAAGCGGCTTCACGACGACGTACTGAACCGGAATATCGCGCATAGGCAAGGTTTGAAGGAAGCGGCGGGTGACCTGCGCATTCTTGAGGTATCGCTCACCGTGCAGGAAATCGTCCGCAAAATGTCGGTCGCCCCATCCTGCGATCTGTTCGCCGACGTGCTGTCCTTCTTCGGAATGGTCATTCCCATCGGCGAGGAAGTGGCAGAACCCCTCGATGCCACCGGGAAAGCTCTCGTAGCAGTTGCAGAATCCGAGTCCCACGCCGCCACCCCAGCACCCATACGTCTTGCGGTCGAAGGCTCCAACCCGCCCTTTGGCGGCGACCGTGGCAAACACCGATACCACACACCCCCATCGCTCCAGTTTGAACCGTATCGCGCCTTGCGGTGCCGCATCCGCCCACGCGAGGGCGACCGCTTGCGTCTCCAGCCCTATCGCATCCGCCACCTTACTGTTCATGTCACTGCCTACAGTCTAGCCGCGGGTCCCTTGTCACAACCATGACTCTCATCACCCAACCATGTGAGCGTGCTGGCTCTCGTCACGACGAGAGGCATTGAGCGGCAATTTCGGGCGGCACGGGGTTGTAGAAAAACCAGGATGCCCACTCGAATCCGGTCACGCGGACGATTTGCGGCAAGATTTGCAAGTGCCAGTGGAAGTCGTCTTCGATGGTGTTCCAATAGCCGGCTCTCGGGCGCAGAAAGGGTCTGTCCTGGAGCGATAAGTTGTAGGGCGGCCCGCCCAGGGTGCGGTCCAACTTCTGCAGGACATCGCGTAGAATCCGGGCCAGGTTCTCAATTTGCCCAGGACCGATCCGGCTGAACGCGCTGCTGTGAGATTTGGGGAACACTCCCATCTCGAACGGAAAGCGCGAGGCGAATGGAGCAAACGCCACAAAATCATCATTCTCAGCGATCACCCTCCGGCGGTCACTCAGTTCTTGCTGGAGCACGTCGCAGTAGATGCACCGTTCCTTCATCGCAAAATACTCGCGAGCTACCATGAGCTTTGTCTTGAGTGACCGCGGTGTTACCGCCAGGGCCATCAGTTGCGAGATGGAATGACTGATCGTGTGCGCGCCGGCTCCTTCGCCGTGATTCTTGAAGACAAGCACGTAGCGCATCCGTTTATCCCCCTCCAGATCGATGATGCGAGCCGCGTAAGCTCTAATAACGTCAGAGATCTCATGGACCTCTAGTTCGTGAAGGCTACGGTCATGCCGCGGCGTTTCCACGATGATTTCGTGGGCACCCACGCCATTCATCAGATCATGGAACCCTTCAGCGCGTCGTCCCAATTCCCCTTCGATCCGCAGCAGCGGATTGGAATTGGAGACCACACGAACGGACCATCCTGGCCCGTTGGGGGACGAGCCCGGAGTCCGGATGGCGAAAACCTCTGGCGGAGTAGCAGCCTCGTTGGTTTCGCAGAACGGGCAGAACATCGTTTCCCGCACGAATCTCTTGAAGTGAAAATCCGAGGGCCGTACGGTGTTGGTCTCGGCCACGATTACCCAGCTGCTAGTAAAGACATCTTTGCGCATTTGAGACATTAGGGCCTCACGATTCTCAGGTCACCCCGAAAAGGCGCAGGCAATAAGAACAAATGTTCGCCTGCAGCGCTGGCTTGAGAAAGATTACGCGACCCCACCGAGCAGAACGAGCGGTGCGAATGGATTTCTAGAAACTGACATCAGTAATCCGTCAGGCTGCACTTTCACTGGGCCACGGCGTTCGGCGGGGCTCTTCGAATTGCTGGATGGTTCTCAGCAGCCAGCTTCGAACCGCCTCCTCAACCTCTTCGTTCGTCCCAGTCCTGTACAGACTCTCTAGCGTCTCGCCTCTTTCATTCAGCGGGATGTGACGGCACGGCACAGGTTCGTGACGACTTTCCTGGGAGACGAAGGCCAACAACGTACAGTCGGGATGTGGGCAAGCGGACCACCGCTCTTTAGGGCAGGTTGGCGAATCTTCAAAGATTAGAGGCGATCTCCACACGAGGGGAGCGCGGTAGCCACCGTTCTCCAAGAACTCTAATTCACCTTTCAAGACCTGAAGCCTATCCTTGGCGGTTGTCATATGCGCTCCCCCGGACAAAACACTAAATTGCTCTCAAGGCTTCCGATGCGGAGCTGAAACCCGGCCAGCGAAGGTGATTTCCCTCCCTGGTGGAACGGCAAAACGAGAACGGTCGTCCCTGTGACTATGCCGCCTTCAGGGCCTTGGTCACATTCACCTTGATTTGTTTTGGCCGCGCTTCAGCACGTTTCGCCAGTTGGATTGTCAAAACACCGTGCGCGTAATTGGCGTCAATCTTATCCGGGTCCACCGTACTCGGAAGAGTAAAGGAACGCGAAAACGCACCATAGTGACGTTCCATGCGGTGGAAATTTTCCTCTTTGATATCTTTCTCAAGTCGACGTTCGCCACGCACAGTCAGCATGTCGTTCTCGATTTCGACTTTAACGTCCTTCTCATCGATTCCCGGTACTTCCACTTTGAATGTGAGCTTCTGGCCATCCTCGTAAATGTCTACGGGCGGGCCATATTCCCAGGGACCCAGATTCTCGTCAAACAGCGTCAATGGCGTCTTGTCAAAGAAATTCTCGAAAAGGCTGTTCATTTGTCGCCGGAGCGAAGTAAGTTCCCGGAATGGTTCCCTGCGCATTAGCGCTTTCATCGCAAACCTCCTGCCACCTCGATGTGAGGGTACAGACATGACATTCCCTTGCTATTGAACTACCTTTGACGGGAAAAAGCGGTGACTGAGATCACAATTGGCCGGAGCTTGCATGAGCTGACCGCGTCACGATGTGTTCGGACTACCAGACTCACATGGACCGTCCGATGCCGAAGATAAGTATTTAGCGTTTGCCTTGAATAACCTCTCGTGCTCTCGCGCGCGGGAGTATAGTTCAGTCAGAGGCAGACTTAGGCTGATCGGGTCTGCGTGCCTTCCGTATCCGACACTGTCGCATCCAAATCCTGCCATACGAGAGCCGTGATGTCCTTCGTAGGCGTCAATATCGGCGCACTGACGGTCAAGCTGGTCGCGCTTTGAGACAACACCAAGAAAGTGATGGCCCATCAGGGACGCCCCTTGGAAGTTCTTGCGGATCTGCTCGCTATGCCAGAGTTCACCGACGGCGAATATTCCGGCGTATCCGGTCATCTGGGGCACATCTCTGAGTTTGCCGCGATCCAACGCGCTCGGCGAGAGTTGGAAGGACAGTTCGACGCTGTGGTTTCCTTAGGCGGCGAATCCTTTCTGGCTTACATGCTAGCGGACGGAAGGATCACCAACGTTTTGTCTCCGTTTAAGCCCAAAATCCTGCGCGTTCGGCGTGCTCGCACGCTGTGCTCTGGGTCACAAACTTTTGCATTCAGTTTTCGTACAATCGAAAGAGGCAATCAATGACCACGATTAAAGAAGCCCTTGCGATTCAAAAAGGGCCACCGGGAAAGTTCCGCGTGTTGTGCGTGGACACTTGGGAAGAGCCGCCAGTCGGTGATCCGTTTGTGCTCGCAGATTGAGATACAAAGGATGCCGCTGTCGCAATGGCAAAGGCGTGTGGCACGGATTTGGAACCGGCCTATGTTTACGATGATCAGGGCGTGTTCCTGTTTGGTGCTGGCAAGCTGTGAAAGAAAACGGAAGGTATGGAGATAACACAACCCATTGACCTCCCCACTTTCGCCCCTTCGCAGAAAATGACAAAGGGCACACACTCTTGTGATGTGCGTACTTGCCGGAGCTGGATGGTGGAGTTAGCTTTGGATTTGGACCGGTTTGATTGGGCAGGATGAATTGGATAACGAGCGAAAGGCGCAGGAACGTCCTTTCCTACAACCCCGGTTTGTGACGACTGCAGCAGGACGCTCGCCGTCGTTCATCTGCATGAACCAAACCGGCCCAGCGCCACTTCAAATATCCGCTTCCCCAAGTGGATGGGCTGAGTCGCCTGGACTTGGCCCTTTTGGTTTGCGGCTCACGATGCGCTCAAGTAGAAGCAAAAACGAAAGGGTGAAGAAAATTAGGGCGGTCACACACTCCTGTGACGTGCGTACTTGATCGTGCTGGCGTGCAGGACTAAGTTTAGGTTCTGGGTTGGACCGGTTTTGATTAGACAGGATGGGTAGGGTCAGTAAAAATGCAGCAGCAAACACTGCGGACCATCATTCATACTGCATAAACGAAACCGTTCCAGTTCACTTCAATTTGCTACGCCGATCCCACCTCAAAGCGGCGAAGCACAACTCGTAGTTTAGGATGGAAGAACACGGACAAGGGCTGAGTTGCCGGGACTTAGCCCTTTTTCATTGTCACAGTGCTCACATCCACCTGTGATGCATGTACTTGCCTGTGCCGCATGGTGGAGTTAGGTTTGGGGCCTGGGTTGGACCGGCCTGATTCGACAGGATGGATCGGGGGTCATTAACTTTACCGTGCTAGGGCGAGTCTAAGCAGACCAACCGTTGGCCCTTCGCTCATCCTGCATAACCAAACCGGTCCTCCCAGCCCACTTCATAAGCTGGTGACCGGTGAAGGGCTGAGTCTCACGACTTGGCCCTGTTTGTCGCCGCGTGCTCAGGCCGCAGTGAGAGAGGCAGTAGCTAAAATGGGAAAGCTTGGCGAGCATTCAGAACGGCGTGCAACCGACATTTCAGATTGGCGAACTCGCAAAGCGCACTGCTCTGAGCATCGACGCCATCCGATTTTATGAGCGTCGCAAGCTCCTGCCGCCGGCGTTCCGCAGCACAGGCCGGTTTCGCCTTTATACGACGGAGGACATCGAGTGCCTACGATTTGTGCAGCGTATGCAGCGCTTGGGATTTTCTCTCGAAGAAATTAAGCAGTTGATGGCGATTCGTGCAGATAAAGCGCATGCCTGCGCCGCGGTACGGCAATTCCTGAAGACGAAATTAAACGGCGTTACTGCGAAAGTCCAAGAATTCCAGCAACTTGAAACTGAACTTAAGGAAGACCTGGGAAAGTGCAATCGCGCATTGAAACAGCAGCTCGGGAAAACGTGTGCCTGCCCCGTTAACGAGACAGAAACCCTAGCGAGTTCGTATGAATGCCACGGTTAGCTCTCCAACGCGAAGAGACGAACGGGAGTTTCGCGACGCTAACTTCGCTATGCGTCTTTCCCTCGTTGTTGGTTTGGCAATGCTGGTCGGCAAAACCACAGTCTATTTCCTAACACATTCGGCTGCCATTTTTTCGGACGCGGCCGAGTCAGTCGTTCACGTAATAGCGGTCGGTTTTGCTTGGTTCAGTCTTCGACTCAGTACAAGATCAGCTTCGCCGGAATTTCTCTACGGTTACGAGCGCGTCACCTTCTTCTCCGCAGGATTTGAAGGCGCCATGATCATCGTGGCCGCGGTCGCAATTCTCTATGAGTCGATCCGGAAGTGGATTGCCGGGCTACAGCTGGAACACTTGGGAGCGGGGGCATTGTTAGTCCTGCTCGCGGGACTAGTGAACGCAGGTCTCGGTTACTACCTCCTACGGATCGGCAGGCGCACCAATTCGCTTATTCTCGAAGCTGACGGCAAACACGTTCTGACTGATAGCTGGACCAGCTTTGGTGTTGTAGGAGGACTCGGGCTGGTGCTACTGACACACTGGAAACCGTTCGATCCGCTCGTAGCCATCGCTGTCGCCATGAATATCCTCTGGTCAGGAGGGCGCTTGGTCTGGCGGTCGGCAGTCGGACTGATGGATTACTCTGACCCGAAAGCTGGGCGAGAGATTCGGGACAAGTTGGACCTGATCTGCGCGGAACTGGCAATTCAATATCATGGGGTGCGGTTCCGAACCACCGGATACCGACAGATTATCGAAGTACACTTGTTGTTTCCACGGCTCACACCGGTGAGCGAGGCCCACCGTCTCGCAACGATTCTGGAAGAACGCCTGCCGTCCGAACTAGGGATGCCCGCTGAAGTCACGACTCATTTGGAGTCGTTGGAAGACCATGCCGATGTGCACCGCGAACAACACTACACAGGGAAGCCCGAGTAGGCTCTGCAGAGTGAGGCAAAAGAGGAGAAACGGAACTCCCGAGAGCGGGATAACGGCAATGAAGAACGCAGCCACGTCCCTCTCCGATTCGCTTTGTCAGATTGCACATTCGACACAAAAAGGCCGTAAAGCTCGTCGCTTTTTGACGTGGAGTAGCCTTACTTGCCCAAGTCTGGTTGGCGAACTCGCCGGACAGATACCGTAGATTGCAACAACTCTTTCTGGTCAATCTCTCCCTTGGAGTCCTTGTCCAGCCTGTCAAACTCGGCTTCCATGAACTTCATCCATTCTCGTTTTGGAAATCTTGCGTTCTTGTCCGAATCCAACCAAGAGCAACAACTCTTTCACCTTCTCCTGTGCGTGTGATTCTTTGAGTCGGTTGCTTGGGAACGGCTGCCTTCTGGGCCAAAGCAGTTCCCAGAAAAACGGTAGCAATCAATAGACTCTCCATCGCATCACGGTGACCTCACGCCTTTAAGGTGAGGGACATTGCAGGACATCGGACATAAAAAAGGCCGTAAAGTTTGGTCGATTTTCGAGTCAGATTCCGGGCGGCGCGCGCACGCTTCCCGCCGCGAAGCTCATCGTGCCGGCGCGTAGTATTCCGCTTTTGCGTAAACTCGAAGCCGAGGCAAGTTCGCTGGTGGTGTGACCCGCACGGTGACTTTGTGCCACTTGCCATCGTGTGCCAGGTCGTTTGGGCGATAGGCCAGCAGGTACTGATTGCGCAGTTCGACAGAAAGCTCAGCAGCTGCGTCTCTAAGCAGGAGGTTTTTATGGACACCAGTCTTTTGCCTGTAGCTCTGTATCTCCGAATGTCAACCGAACACCAGCAGTATTCACTCGACAATCAAGCCGACGCCATTGCTCGCTATGCGGTTCAAAACGAATTCAGGATTGTAAAAACCAGCAACGGTGCCAGCCCCACCCCATCCTCACAGGCAGCATTGAATGAGACCACGCCATGAACATCGGATCTCTTCTTCCCATGCATGCACACAGCCGTCCAGATCATGTCGCTGTCGTGTTCGAGAATTGCCGTCTGAGCTTTCGTGCGTTTAACTCTCGCGTGAACCGATTGGCTAACGCGCTGCGCGGGTTGAGCATAAAAAAAGGAGACAAAGTCGCCACCATCCTGCCCAACAGCTTGCCTCTGCTCGAAACTTACTGGGCAGTTGCGACCCGGAGATCTGCTGGTGGACTTGATTTCTGGCGGCCGGCGAGATGAAGTCGGCGTCCTCACCCAGACCTTTTCCCGGATGACCCAATCCTTGAAGCAAATGTCGGAAGTGGCGAAACAAATTGCCAAGGGCGATTTAACGGTCGAGCCGACTCCGCAATCGGAGAAAGACGTTCTAGGGAACGCGTTTCTGGCCATGGTGGGCGATCTTCGCAAGGCGATTAGGGAGATTGGCGAGGGCGTGGACGTGCTGGGCGCATCGGCCAGTGAAATTCTGGCCACCACCAAACAAGTCACCACCGGTGCGGCGGAGACGGCCACCTCTGTCACCGAGACCACGACCACCGTCGAGGAAGTGAAACAAACGGCGGTGGTTTCCAGCCAGAAAGCCAAACGGGTTTCCGAGAGTGCCCAAAACGTTTCGCAAATTGCGCAGGCGGGCAGGAAGTCGGTGGACGGGACCATTGAGGAAATCACGCGTATGCGTAGCCAGATGGACCTGATCGCGGAAAGCATTGTGCGGCTGAGCGAACAGAGCCAGGCAATCGGGGAGATCGACTCAAGGGCTCCGAATACAGTCAACCAAGAGGCAGGCTCAGCACCTCAACGCCAACTGACCTTGGGATGCAAGACCTTGGGATGCAATACAGAACGCTTTGTTATATTCTCATCTTCGAATATACTAATAGTCTAATGAGCGATGCGTTGCGACGGTTTAAGAGTGAGATCTTTCAGGGACTCGCAAATCCGACCCGGATCGCCATGGTCGAACTCCTGCGCGAGGGTGAGCTTTCGGCCGGAAAGCTGATTGAAACGCTCGGGATCGAGCAGGCCAACGCCTCGCAACATCTGGCAGTTCTCCGCGCCAAACAGATTGTGGTGAGCCGGAAGGTAGGCAATCAAGTCTATTATTCAATCCGTGATCGGGCGTTGATCGAGGTCCTCGATACTCTGCGCCGATATTTTTACGCTCAACTCAACAGCACCGTGAACATGCTGAAGGAAGTCGCGAGGGAGGCGCCGAAATCCCGTCTCGCCACACGTCGATGAACGACCCGAGGCTTTTTAACTTATCGCGTCTGGATCGATTGCGCTGTGCAGTGGAACACGGTGCGCACCTGCTTCCCCGACAGGGCCCGATTGGAGTCTTTGTTCACCACAACACACTACATGCCTTCGAACATCTGCCATTCGAAGAAGCAGTAAAACAGGCGGGGCAACTGTTTGGGGCCGAACCGTACATGAGCGAAGCGAGCTATCGGGCCGAGTTGGCCCGAGGACGGATCCAGTTCGTGGATGTCGACGCTGTCCTTGACCGGGAACCCGATTCCCTCATCTTTGCGGGACTAAGCCGAGGTTCACTGCGCCGGGCCATGATTACACCCGGGGTCCGGGAGTTCGATGGGGCGACCATCGTTTGGCGCACCGAGCAGGGCGATCTGGCCGAGGACTTTCGGCGTCCTGCGCTACGCGTACGGTTCGAAGCTTGTTTTCGACGTGCTGTAGCACACGAGGAGGAACCTGCCGCGCCTCGCCCCGTGGACGAGGTGATCCATCCTTGGCTAATCCGGCTTTGCTCGGTCTTTTTGGATCAAGGTACAGCCTATTGGCCGATGCCAAACCGCGAGAAGGGATTCTATGAGAGCGTGCGGATGCTGCTCTCCGGACGCGGTGGAATTTTTCCCAAGTATCTAGTCGGGCTGGACAAGGAGTTTCGAAGGCAGGAGCGTCTGGGATTTTCGGCTGCGGATGCAGTCCTGGATTATCTGGACAGCGTCACCCTCGAAGAAACGGAATGGCCCGCAATTCTACAGGCCGAGCTATTGGCACTGCCGGGCTGGGCCGGTCTAATGCGGAAGCTGGAGGAAGAGCCCTCTTTGGCGCCGCACACGACCCTCCCCTGTTCTCTCATGGACTTTCTGGCGGTGCGACTGACGATGTCGCGGATCGCGGCGGGAAGAGGCGCGGCGGAAACGATTCCGGAAGAGAGCCCGCTAAAGACGCAAGAAAGAAGGCGCTTAAGCCGCACGGCGCGCATCTATGACGCGGCTCGCGTCTTGCGACTTTCCGCAGAAGAAATCGATAGCCTCTCCGAGTCTGAGTGGATGGCCTTTTCGAGCGAAGTGAAATCCTTTAATGGGCTCGAGCGCCGGCGAATCCTCCATCTTGCTTATGAGCGAGCTCACGAACGCGAGATCCTGCGAGGGCTGGCGAGTCACAGAAAATATCGAGGCTTATTCGATCAACCGCACAGACCTTCAGCGCAGGTATTCTTCTGCCTCGACGAGCGGGAAGAATCCCTGCGGCGCGCTCTGGAAGAATCCAACCCGTTAGTGGAGACGTATGGGGCCGCTGGATACTTCGGGGTAGCCGTGGATTACAAGGGGATCGATGACCCGCATGGGGCGGCGTTTTGTCCGGTGGTGGTCAAGCCAAAGCACGCCATCGTGGAACAGCCAAAACCCGGAGACAGCTCGCTACTGGAAAGCCGCCGCTGGCGACGGCGGATTCTTGGGTTGCTCATGCGCAATTCATTTGTCTCTTCAAAAACATTGCTCCGGGGCTGGCTGTCGACCTCAGCCCTCGGCTTGCTCTCCGCCGTGCCTTTGATCGGTCATCTGCTGGCACCGCGACGTTATGCACTCCTGCGCGATTGGCTGAACAAGGCATTTCTACCCGAGCCGCGGACCGAACTCACGCTCATGCGGAACACCAAGCAATCCCAAGGCGCAGTTTCCGGCCTGCTGATGGGATTCACTGCGGAAGAAAAAGCAGAACGTGTCGCCAGCGTCCTGGGTCCGGCTGGCGTGGTGCGCGGTTTTGCTCGTCTGGTGGTAATCCTGGGCCACGGATCGAGCAGCCTCAACAATCCACACGAGTCGGCTCACGATTGTGGCGCCTGCGGAGGGCGACGCGGCGGGCCGAACGCGCGGCTTTTTGCGGCAATGGCGAACCGGGAGGAAGTCCGCGAAGGCTTGCGGGAGAAAGGGATCGATATCCCGCCGGATACCTGGTTCATCAGCGGCTATCACGATACCTGTAGCGACGACGTCGAATTCTTCGATCTCGATGCGGTTCCCTCAACTCATCGGGCGGATTTGGAGTCCATTCGTAGCTCCCTTGATCGTGCGAGAGCCCAGAACGCACTTGAGCGCGCCCGGCGATTTGAATCGTGGACGGACGCCGACGCCGAGAGTGCGCTTCGCCATGTGGAGGAACGCAGCGAGCATCTCGCGCAACCGCGGCCCGAGTATGGGCATTGCACGAATTCCGTTTGCATCGTCGGGCGTCGCAGCCTGACGCGGGGCCTCTTCCTCGACCGGCGGGCATTTCTGGTTTCCTATGATGCCGATCTTGATCCTAGCGATGAAGGCCTTTCGGCATTGCTCGCCGCCGCGATCCCTGTTTGCGCCGGGATCAGCCTTGAATACTACTTTTCGTTCGTCGACAACGACCGCTACGGATGCGGGACGAAACTGCCACACAACGTGACCAGCTTGATGGGAGTCATGGACGGCCACGCGAGCGATCTGCGCACGGGATTGCCCTGGCAGATGGTGGAAATTCACGAGCCCGTCCGGATTCTTTTTGTTGTCGAGACCGCGCCCGACAGACTGGAGAAAGTCATCGAAGCCAGCCCAGCACTAAAGCGGCTCGTCAAGAATCGCTGGATTCGACTCGCAACGATAGACCCCGCTTCGGGACGTGTCCATGTGCGACGGGATGACGGATTCGAAGAGTTCCACGAGGCTCTAGAACGGCTTCCCGTGGCCCTCTCATCCCACGAGTGGTATGGCGGGAAGCTCCAGCATCTTCCGATGGCCTGGATTCAGACGCCTCGAACGGCAACAGGAGACCGCCTGCGGTGAATCCTTTTCAGGACATTCTGGTTTTCGTCGTTGTGGCCCCGGGCGCCATCTTTGGCCTGTTTGGGCTGCTGTGGCTGCTGGACTGGGTTCCAAATGAACGCCTCTTGTCCTGGATCACCGGCCTGACCTTCGCCAGCTGTACATCTGGAGTTGCGGCACTGGTTTGGAAGATCACGTCCGCATCCAGCATTACTGTCACCTTCGGCAACTGGTTCGCGGTGGGCACCTACCATTTTCCATTGGTATTGATGGTGGACCGGCTTTCGGTTCCTTTCGTGGCGTTAGCGGCGGTGTTATCAGGACTGATCGGGCAGTTCTCCGCGACCTACCTTCATCGTGAATCTGGGTTCCTGCGGTTTTTCCTTTTGCTGCACCTGTTCGCATTCGGATCCTTGCTCGCGTTTGCAGCAGGCTCGTTCGACCTCTTGGCCGCGGGATGGGAGATCGTCGGCATCACGTCGGTCTTGTTGATCGGATTTTTCCAACGAAGGCCTGCTCCTGTCGAAAACGGACTTTACGTCTTCGGCATATACCGCGCGTGTGACATTGGATTGCTGGTGGCTATCTTCGCCATGCACCACTGGGCGGGAACAGCGTCCTTCGGTAGCGCCTTTCCCACATTGACCGGCGCGCGCGCAGTCATCGTTTGTTTTCTCCTGCTTCTTGCGGCATCCGGAAAGGCAGCGCAGGTGCCTTTTTCGGGATGGCTCCCACGCGCTATGGAGGGACCCACTCCGTCAAGCGCCATCTTTTATGGAGCGATCTCGATCCACGCCGGAGCGTACCTGTTACTCCGAGCGCAGCCGCTACTAGCTCAATCCGTGCTTGCTTCCTCCCTGGTAATTCTGATCGGTGCCGCTACAGCCATTCACGGAACTATTGTTGGTCGTGCCAGCGCCGACGCCAAGACATCGCTCGCCTATGCCACGTTGACCCAAGTGGGCATTGTGTTCATCGAGATCGGGCTCGGATGGAGATGGCTTGCGGTGGCACACATCCTTGGAAATGCGACGGTTCGCACGATGCAGTACCTGCGCGCGCCATCCATGCTTCACGATTATCACCAGATGCATTCCGCCGTTGGAGGGCAGCTCTCGCCGACCGGCCAGCAAATCGAGGAAATGCTGCCGGAGAGGGTCCGGTTATGGCTATATCGCTGGGCGCTCGACCGTGGCCATCTTGATACAATTCTCGAGCGCTGGGTGATTGCTCCGCTGTTACAGCTCTCCGCCTATCTTTCGCGGCAGGATCGCACCCCTGCGCCCTCCCCTACTACAATCCGCCCCGGCCGCGCCGTGCAGGTCTCCCTCGCGGGGCCAGCTCAGAGGAGTGATTAATGTCCGTGCCGGGATGGGTTCTCCGCACTTCTTCCTTTACTAGCGCTTCGGTTGCGGCTCCCTGGCTTGCCGCAGTCGTCGTAATAGGTTATCGGCAGAAAGCCCGCGTCGTCGGCTGCATTGCGGCGCTTTTATCCGCGATTGCAAGCACAGTACTTGTATGGAAGGCTCCCCAAGGTGAGGCTTTGTACGAGACCTTGATGTTGCTGTTTTCCTGCCTCACTTTTGGCGCAATTGTGCTGCTTCCACGCCGGGATTCGCAGGCCGGGACGATAGGCGGAATCCTCGTTCTCCTGGGTTCGACGCTCCTGGCTTACTCGACGGGAAACTTGCTTGTTTTGCTGGTCGCGTGGATTCTGTCTATCGTCCCGTTCTTGTGGGCCGGGTGGCTTCGCTCTCCTAAGTGGCGTCCCATGGTTGGTCTGCTGTCCTCCAGCCTCGCCATCGCTCTCGCTATCGGGTTCATGGTAGCCAGAACAGGCGTCTCTTCGATTTCTCATCTGAAGGGACAGAGCCCGGGCGGAGTTGTAGCGTTTACGCTTCTGATCATCGCCGCGATCTTTCGCAAGGGAATTATCCCCGCCCAAGCTTGGGTGGCAGACGCAGCTGAGAATGGCCCGCTAGTCCCTACTGCACTTCTCCTGAACGGCCATTTCGGTGCACTGCTCGTCGTCAAGTTGATTGTCCCGCTGTTTCCGGAGACGGACCATCTGTTCCCGGTTCTTTCCTATCTCGCTATAGTCACCGCGGTTTTTGTTGCCATTCGAGCCCTTGCAGAGAATTCGCCACGGCGGTTGCTCGCCTTTCTTGCTCTCAGCCAGTCGGCTTGCATCTTGAGTGGCCTTGAAAGCCGAACAGCGGAAGGAATAACTGGCGCCCTGGTGCACTGGGTTGTGGTCACGGTGTCCACGGTGGGTCTTTTCGGAATTCTGCGACTGCTGGAGGTTCGTTTTGGCGAAAATCTGAGCGCGAGCAAGCATTTGGGATTAGCCGAACATGCCCCACGTCTTGCCGTGTCGTTCGCCATCCTGGGGCTGGCGCTCGTCGGTCTACCGGGCACACTGGGTTTCTGCTCTCAAGACTTATTGATCCACGGAACACTCACCACGCACCCGCTCACAGGACTCCTGCTGCCCATTGCCACCGCGATGAATGCCGTAAGCTTCTTTCGGTTGTTCTCGCGGCTTTTCTTGGGCAAGCGTCGAACGGGGTTTACCGTTATCGCGGACGCGTTGCCGCGTGAGCGTTGGATCCTGGCTGGCATTGTGTTGTTCCTCGTCTTGGGAGGTCTGTTCCCAAACGCGACTGTGATTGAGCATTCGTCGGAGGTCGACGTGGTCGACGAGGCCGTCCGCACCTTCAACAAGCTTAACCAAGGCACAGGCTATGCGGAGAACAATTCGTCCATGCAATGCCCGGACTCTAAACCTAAGCACGACGTCAATCGCCGTACTGGAAGTTAAGCATGCGGAGCAACGGCCGACGGAGTCCATCGATAACGGATGACGGTTTTCGGAGGAATTTTATGTCCGCCAATGGTAAGCGTCGCAACCAGCAGGGCGCTGACGGTCCGAAGGACCGGACGCGACTTGTGAAATACGCAATTTTCTATTTGGTAGTCGCCGCCATTCTCTTCGTTACCAATCAAGCTGCAAAGAACCGAATGGCCAGTCGAAACCAGTCGCAGTCGCCATCGAATCTCCATATCGATTTATCTGTCGCTCGCAAGTTGGAGCCGAACCGTCTGGGCAGCAATACCGGGGGAGGGACGGACGTTGTTCGCTTCCGGCTCACGAATCAGGGGAACCAACCGATTTTCTATCCTGTGTCTGCGGACACAAATCGTCCCATGGGCCAACTCCTCTATCGAACCGCCCCCGGATCTGACTGGAGGCCGCTTTCGGCACCTGAATTATCCCCGACTACGCCAGCTCAAGTGAACGTTAGAGGCCACATCGCTTGGGTGGAGATGCCGCCCGGGGGCTGGGCCGATGGAGAGTATGAGGATCCCGGCTCTCCAACTGGGGAGCATGCCTATGAATTAGACCTGAAATTCGCAGCCGATGGCAAAGTAAGCCCTCTTCTTTCACACGCATATACTGTCAACGCCAACTGATTTGCTTGATATTGCTTCTTCAGTCTTAACCCGATCGAGAAAGCTAGTTGTTGCTGCAACTAGAGGCGAAGGTGCAACCACAATTCAAAGGAAGTGTTGGTCCTGCACTCTCTAGCAGGTCAAAATGGCTGGGAGAATCGTAATTCCAGAAATTCACCCAGCTTGGCTGTCGCCTTGAACTGTGGAATGGGATCCAGTTCCTTGAACGCCGAGGTGAACGCGTTGGAGAGACTCCAGATCGTTCGCGAACCGAATTCCTGTACCACTTCGGCTCGAAATACAAGTCATGCACCGTACGGGCAAGATGTTTCGGGGCTTCCAGTTGGCCTTCGACGAACGCTTCGTAGATGACCACCTTCGCCGTGGCATCGGTGAGTTCGCTTCTCTGCCACGCTTCCACCTGCTTTCGCATGGGCTCAAAGTTTCGCTGCATTCGATCGACTCCTACCGAAATGCAATCAATCAGCGAAAATGACTTCGAGTGCTTGGCCAGTACCGGCGTAAATACGCCCGGGACAATGTTTCCAGGAGACCAGAGGCCACGTGTGGGTTGTAACACCAAGTGGAAGCGCCCAAACGCTCCTTCGCCTATGTCGACTTCTTATGAGCGGCTTTCAACTTCGCCCACCTCGCCCGTTGAAACGCTGCGATCTTCCTGCGGGCTGACGCCGACATTCTGTGCTTTGCAGGGCGAGAGGTCATTGTTTTCGCCGCGCTCGCTATCGGCTTCGACGCCTGCCGCGCTTTCGCCCACCTCGCTTTTTGAGCCTGCGCCATTTTCCTGCGTGAGGCTGCGGATATGATTCGCTTTGGCTGGGTTGCATTGCGGGCCATTCCCGAACCGTTCAATGACTCAATCACCGAAATCGCTTGGTCTAACTTTTCTACCTGCAACTGTGCCGCTCGGCGCTCAGCTCGAAGCTCCTGAAGCGCATTCTCTAGATTTGCCATAGTCCCCCCTCAAGATCTACAGCGACAGACATTGTATAGGATTCGGAGAACTTCGCCGTTAACTCCCACGCTCTTCGTCGTTGACAAGCTCAGCCGTCGTGCCGCATGTGCATGCCGCGCATGAAATAGGGTTGAGTGAAATCGCCCAGATGAGCCTTTTTGTTTTTCCAGCATAGGCGTAGAGTTCTCACATGGATGATTGTTCAATCGCGGGACGGACTGAAAAACTCCGTCGAGAGATTGAACTGATCGGGCAACGGGAGCGACTCTACCGCAATAACAGAAGCCATTCACTAGCTGAGAATGCAGAGCATGAGAAGCGGGAGTTTCGAGTCCTTGCGATCCGCGAAGAACTTAGAACGCTTGTCGAAAAAGCAAAGCAACAATCAAGCCACGGATCAGTCTGGTACAGTTGATCGGCTCCGCTTCCGCTAGGCTCTTGATCCTTGCCGCGATGCCGTCTTCCGCCCTCCTGAGATGCGGCAGGAAGATCAGCGGCTCGCCGTCGATCTCCTCCTGCAGCAGCGAACCATTCCGGCCTGAGTTGCTTCATTGCTTCGTCAGGTTGAATCGCGCAACTGGTTTGACTTCGCCTTTGACCACATTATCGAGGCGGTTCAGCGCGCTCGCCCTTAACAGCATTCCTGCACTGCGTCGGCTAGCCCGCGCCTTTCTCCTGCTCTCGTAGGGGCTACAGCTTAAAAAAAGCGTTGAGATAACGGATTGCGTGATGGAACACATCCTCATTATTGCTTCGGTCGCTTTGAATGGAATATTTGCGGGAGCGAGCGTCGACCAATCCATGCCTCTGACTTCCTTGCGTGAGTTGCAGGCTGCCAGTCTGCAGTTTGAGAAGCACATCGACGACGAAGACAATCCCCTCTATGAAAAATGGCTGACGCAACTGTTCGCGCCAGGATCTTCCCTGGGACGAGCCCGACCGAAAGCATCCGTGCTGGATGAAGCCGGGATGTTATGCATGGCAAAATTCCCCAGCAGAAACGACACTCGCGATATGGGTGGATGGGAGCTGGTCGCTCACAGCCTAGCGAGAAAGGCGGGGATCATGGTCCCCGATGCCAGACCCCTCCGCTTTCCGGAGAGTCCTACACCACGTTTCTGGTGAAGCGTTTCGACCGCACGATAAGAGGAGGCCGGCTGGCGTTCATTTCCGCCATGACTTTGACTCAGCATACCGAAGGCGAACCAGGAGCAAGCTATCTCAATGTAGCCCCGGAGATGGCGGAACTCGCCTGACTACAGCCAGTGTGCAAACCGAAGACTCACGAGAATCAAAGGTGCCACGCCCCGAGTATCTCCACGTCGTGCAGGCCTGTAAACTTGAGTACTCTCGGTTGGACGAGCCGTTGGAAGTCTGCGTACGAAATTCGAAGCAACTCATAGTGGGAGCCAGCATTGAATGCAATCTCTTCGTCTTTCGTGAGACTCTCGTCCACATAAACATCCATTCTGTAGAGGTTCCCAAAGGGCGGCATGGCACCGATTTCACACTCCGGGAATTGGTCTTTGAACTCCGATTCTTTAGCGAGGCTCACGCTTCTTGCACCGGTCGTTGCTTGCAACAATGAAAGGTCGACCGCGTAAGAGGCGGGAAGGACCACCATGGCCAACACCCCGTCGATTTTCACAATTATAGTCTTCGCCAATTCTTTGTTCGGGACATGTGTAACCGCTGCGGTTTGCCGTGCGGTAAAGGCGATCTGGTGTGGGATAGCCACGTACTTAACGCCATGGTCATCGAGATATTCCCTTAGTTTCTTTGTAGGCATAATGACCTCCAAGGTGCAGGCCGCTGCGGCAGGCAAAGGCGGACCCCTTCTTTGCTCCGCACTCTAGTTGTGCGGCGATCTCTGCACGCTCAATCTCCTAACCGTTTCGGAGCGTGCTTTTGCGAGATTCGTCGCATCCAAAACATGCCACAACGTCGGGTGCGGCTATTTCGAGTTGTTTACGCACTCTGTTTCGCGATGACGAGATTAGAACCATCTCCGCTCCATTTCCTCGAAGCCACAGCGCGGATAGGCAACCATGCTTTCTTTGTATTCAATGGGAGTCAGTGTTCTTGAGAAAGGCCTATTGCGGATGTGGCAGAGGAACTCGTAATGAGGCATGCAGATTGGCCCTCCTACACCACAAAACAATTCTAGACCCCGCTTGAACACGGTTCAATCAGAACGGCCAGATGGCGCGATGAGCATGGGCGGCATCACGCCTTGTCAGAGCGCTCATTCTTCCCTCCGGTGAGAATCCTTTCAACTTCTCTCGACTGGCTTTTGAAGAAACAACGCCCTTTACTCTCGAGAAGCGGATAATAGATGTAGCGGAACCCAAGTTACCGGCACACGGGTGCCCGTCGCGCGCTGCCACTTCTCAGGCATGAATCACGGACGAAGCTCCCGAATGCAGTTGCGGTCCACTGACATGAATACGTAGATCGAATCGCTACAAGCGAAATGACCGCCAGCCATTTCACCTGTCCCCGATTCGGGGAGGACCACCATGAAAGTCAACGAGATCATGACCAAGAACCCGGTTTGTTGCTGGCCATCCAGCTCGACCCTTTCGGCTGCTTTGCTGATGCAGGAGAGCGATACTGGCATTATGCCCGTCATCCGAGACCCATTCACTCCCATACTGGTGGGCGTAGTGACTGATCGCGACCTTTGCCTATACGTGGTCGCAACCGGACGGGATTCCTCATCCAGTTGGGTCGATGGCTGTATGACGGCTGGTCCCGTTTGCTGCGCCGAGCATGACGACGTTTCCTGCGCCATCGATCTGATGAAAACCCATCGGGTCCGGCGTCTACCCGTCGTCAATGAAAAACACGAAGTTGTGGGCATTTTGTCCCTTAGCGACGTAGCACGTAAGGCGGGAGTCGAAGCGAGCGTGATTGCAGCAACCTTGCAAAAAATCTGCGAGCCAACACAAGGAACCAGGCAGAAGACTACAAGAATCATTAGCGCTGCTTGATCACTTTTTCGGGGGATATGGTGGTGGGTGGATTTGCTTTTTTCTTGATGACTCAAAGCTGAGGCGGGCCTCAATCGCGAGCTATCCCTTGATCACGGCAATAGGCTCAAGTCTCGCAATTTTTCGGCCGATCCCTAGTTCGTGGACCACTTCAACCACCCGCGACACGTCTTTGTAAGCCGCCGGAGCCTCTTCCGCCAGCCCGCTGATGGATCGGGCACAGATCAGGATTCCGAGGCTTTTCAACTGGTCCCGTAATACAGCTCCCCGGACCATCTTCTTGGCTTTGGCTCGACTCATAACCCGGCCCGCTCCGTGACACGTGGAACCGAAAGTCTGCCGCATGGCTTCCGCTGTGCCAATCAGGACGTACGACGCTGTGCCCATCGAACCTGGTATGAGCACGGGCTGGCCGAGATCGCGGAGATCGTCGGGGAGGACGCTCGATCCAGGACCAAATGCCCGGGTCGCGCCTTTGCGGTGTACGCAAACCCGTACTGACCGGCCATTAATGTCGTGCTCTTCGATCTTTGCCATGTTGTGTGCGATGTCGTACACCTGGCGCAGTTCGAAATTCTTGATCTTGCCGGCCACAACCTCTTCGAAGCTCTGCCGGATCATGTGTGCCAGCAGCTGCCGATTGGCAAATGCGAAGTTCGCGGCACATGCCATCGCACGGAAGTATTCCTGCCCTTCTCTGGAATCAAATGGCGCACAAACCAACTCGCGGTCTGGCAATTCGATGCCGTAGTCGTGTGCGGTTTTCTGAAATCGGCTTACGTAGTCTTCGCAAATCTGGTGGCCGAGGCCGCGAGACCCGCAGTGAATCTGGACCGCGACATTGCCCGAGTAAAGACCCAAGCGCGCGGCGGTGGCCTGGTCGTAGACTTCGGCTATCGTATCCACTTCGATGAAGTGGTTTCCGGCCCCCAGTGTCCCGAGTTGGTTTCGTCCGCGTTCGCGCGCCCGGTCAGAGACGAAAGTAGCATCGGCGCTCGGGATTCGGCCGAATTCTTCGGTACGATCCAGGTCGTCACGCGAGGCATATCCTTCGCCCATCATCCATCGTGAACCTTCATGCAAAACCTGCTCCAACTCTGTGCTGTCCAAACGCAACTGTCCATGAGAACCCACACCGCTTGGGCAATTCGCGTACAGGCGAGAAGCGATGTCCTCCAGGTAAGGTTTGACCTCCTTAACCGAAGCTATCGATACCAGAAGCCTTACGCCGCAGTTGACGTCATAGCCGACGCCGCCCGGGGAAATCACACCTTCCGGCAGGCGTGTCGCAATTACTCCCCCGATCGGGAATCCGTAGCCCTGATGAATATCGGGCATGGCAATGGCGTGCTTGATCACGCCGGGGAGTGTCGCAGTGTTTACCAGCTGAACGACCGAGTTGTCCGTGAGAGCCACATCCAGCTGATCTTCATCGGCATAGAGACGCGCCGGCACGCGCATATCGTCGCGGAATGTTTTGGGAATCTCCCACACATTTTCAGCAACGCGCTCAATGTTTTTCCTGTCCAGCATGGCGGCCTCTGCGCGAGAGCTACACATCCACCACAACCTCGGCTTCAAGGCCTTCAGGGGTCTCGCGTATTTTCAGATTGTGAAAAGTTACCGCTTTGATATGTGTGAGGTTCCGGTCGCACTCCCGGGTTTCGACTCGCGCGCGCACCTGATGATCCTTGAGCTCATCAATATGGAATTGCTGGCAGACTAGCCGGTGCACGTGCTCCAGGTACAGGATTTCATTCAGCCAGTTCACCAGCAGAGACTCGCGATCAACTCCTTCAACCTCGATCTTCCGGATTACCGATCGTTGGGCGGTCATCAAGGCTGCCTCTGCATCCAGCGCCTGCACGGCGCGGGCGGCGTTCTCGAGCAAGGCCGCCATGTCGCGGCCAGTAACGCGAAAAGCCCGGTCCGCAGTGTGCTCGATCTCCTCAAAACTCTCCATCCCAATCACCGAAATTCTCGGCGAGCAGACAACTCTTAAGGCGAGGCCATCGCCTTCCTCAGAAGGCTCTACAGCACCGTCGTAACATCTGCATCGTGTTTTGATGGCTTTGCCTTCGGACGTTGAGTTGTCTCCGCCGGCTTCATGAACCATCGCTCCGGCTTACCCTGCCGGCCACCGTGGGCAATAAACGCTGATCGCGCAGACCGCTTTTGGCGAGCCAACATTCTGGCTGCAGTCACCTCCGCCAGAGCCTCGCCCCGGCTTGAAAACTGTCTCTGCCTCACTGCCTCCTTGTTTTTCGATCGTTCGCTGAAGATTCAAGCAGCACGTGGCATCGAGCTAAGCGCACTTCCCAGCAGGTGGCGCACATCCTCATCGCTGACCTCGCTGAAGTCCTCGTACCATTGCGAAACTGCCAGAAACGGCTCCGGTTCTGCCACGCTGATAAGTTCGTCTGCTTCCATCCGGATCGCATTACAGGCTGAGGCTGAAGCGACAGGAACAGCAACCACGACTCGCACGGCCCCTCTTCTACGAATAGCCGCAATCGCCGCCAGAATACTGCATCCAGTCGCAATACCATCGTCCACGAGAATGATGGTCTTACCCGCCAACTCCAGCGGCGGACGCCCGTCACGATACAACCTTTCGCGCATTTCGAGTTCTCTTCGCGCCGCTGCGGTCACTTGCTGAATTTCTTCTTCCGATACACATATTTCTTCAACCAGGGAGAGATCGAGTATCTGCACGCCACCCTCAGCAACCGCACCCATTGCCAGCTCGCTGCTCCATGGGCTGCCGAGTTTGCTCACCACAAAAACATCTAACGAGAGGTGTAGTGCGCCGGCAACTGCCGAAGCGACAGGCACGCCACCGCGAGGAAGTCCAAGCACGATCACGTCGTTACGGTCGGCATACGCCAACAACTTCGCCGCGAGCATGCGCCCGGCTTCACGTCGATTCACGAACAGAGGGACTTCAAGATCTTCATCTTCGTCTCGGAACAACATGGCACACCTCTGCTTGAGTACCTCGTACTGTCCGCTGGTGAACTCACGCAATCATGAAAAATCGATGCCACGCCTCAGGCTGCCGGCTGAGCTGCGGTCTCAGCCGGACACCATTGAGACAACGCGAAAAGTA
The DNA here is from genome assembly GCA_963766625.1 of uncultured Acidobacteriaceae bacterium. GTDB lineage: Bacteria > Acidobacteriota > Terriglobia > Terriglobales > Acidobacteriaceae > Sulfotelmatobacter. The sequence goes on from CAVYBF010000005.1 coordinate 523,186, forward strand.
GACCAGTGTTGCCCTCCAGGGCAAACACTCGGCTGGTCGCGGGAATCTCAGAATCCGAAGTGGCACCGCATACCAGGACAACCGGCGTGTTCGCCTTCTCCTTGGCCTGGGCGGCCAACAGATATCTATCCTCCTTCGCAAATCGGTGGCCCACAATCACCGCGTCAAACGTCTCGCGACTCAGCAGTTCCAGCGCTTCCTTGACATCAGTGCTTGCCGTCACGTCGTATCCCGCCTCCTTCAGGGCGCTGCACCGGTTTTCCGAAGCAACTCGATCAAATGAAACGCACAGAATCTTTGGACTGAACATAGTCGTACCTCCTCGGCACGTGGCCGGTTTCTTCGGTCTCACAACGGGTCAGCGCCGCTGCCGGTGCAGCCGTTTCTTAAGCTGCCATTTGCCGGCTTGCCGGAACGGACCTGCTCTTTCTTTTCTTCCGTTACCGTAGTCCGCATACTTGCCAGCTTGGCAAGCGTTTTCCCTGTTAGTACGGTTAAGTGAATGGCTGCGATCGCGCCCAGATGGCGGGCACGATGTACACGTTCTCAACTTTCCAGAGCCAGTGCCCAAGCATTGGGGACCCTAACCAGGCTCCCAGCCAACCAACGATCAGCTTCCCGAATAAACCGTCATTGCTTTCGAGAAACCGATAGCGAATCACGTTGTGATAGGCGACCGCAACGACTGCTGAGATGAGTGTAAGAATCAGAAAGGAAAGTGAACTCATTCCCAGCATAATGGCACCTCCTCAGGACCAGGAGAGACCATGATTGGTCTTCGTGAAGAACGAGGTCCAGAACTGGGTCAGACGGAAACGAGACTCGAATCTCAAAGCCGATATCCGGCCCATTCTCACGAGTCACTATCATTTTACGCTCCGGATCAATCCGGCGCTCAACCAAGCATCGATCTAAATTGAAGGGCCAGGTGCTTGACTCAAGGAGAGGGCGAGCAGGTTGATGCTGCAGGTTCCGATAGTCCATCAATCCCCACCGGTCCGCGATTCTTCCATCCGCAATGCAGTAAATTCAGCATCTGATCAACGAGCGGCAAACGAGGGACTTGTTATGTTCCAGCATGGCATCGGCTCGACGTGAGTGTGTGAAGTATTCTAATGCCATTACCGCTGGTCAAATGAAGCAAGCATATTTTCGATTCTATGCGGAGCTGGACGATTTGCTCTCACCGCCGAGAAGAGGCCAAAGTCTCTCTTACGCTTTTGAAGCCGCATCGGTGAAGGATGCAATCGAGGCATGCGGTGTGCCGCACACCGAGGTCGATTTCATCCTGGTGAACAGCGAGCCCGCAGCTTTTTCCTACCTGCTACGAGACGGAGACAGAATCAGTGTGTATCCAGTTTTTCGTGGGCTCAATGTTAGTCCTCTCACACATCTCCAGCCGCGGTCGGAAGGCGACATACGCTTCGTGCTCGACACGCATCTTGGCAAGCTGGCAGCCTATCTGCGAATGCTGGGTTTCGATAGTTTATATCGCAACGACTGCCACGATGAAGAGCTTGCGTATATCTCTGCGAATCAGCATCGGACTCTGCTAAGCAGGGATCGCGGGTTATTGAAGCGCAGCATGGTAACGCGCGGATATCTGGTGCGCGAGGCACATCCACGGCAACAGCTTATCGAAGTGGTACGCCGTTTTCACCTGTCCAGCGCGATTAGCCCATTTTGGCGCTGCCTCCACTGCAATGCCCCGCTCCGACGGGTTGCGAAAGAGATGGTCAACGATCGCCTTCTGCCACATACGAGACAGCATTACGACGAATTCCACATTTGTCCGGAGTGTGAGCGTGTTTTTTGGAGAGGATCGCACTATCAGCGCATGAAAACGCTTATTCAGCGCGTATGTTTCATTGAATGAACTAGCAAGTGAGCTTCAGCCGTTTTAGCCCTGCAAGAGTGGGGCGAGTCGGCACTGCGGTTCCAAGTCGTTTTGGGCGCCAGCTTCTTCAGCAAATCCGCGTCCATTCCATCTGGTTCGTGCGTCGGATCACTGACTTCTCTGTACGGAAGGTGGAAACTGATCTTGATGAGAGGTATCCCATGACAACTTCCAAAATGGCGCCCAAGCCGAAGACGGATCCCGTCCCACATCCCGCTGGCCTCGAGGAGCGGATTCGTTGCCGAGCGTATCAGCTCTATGAAGAGCGTGGTAAAACCGACGGCCAAGAGCTGAAAGACTGGCTCGTTGCCGAGGCAGAGATTTTGAGCCATCAGATCAGGCGGAAGGCTGCTTAATTGAAAGGAGAGAGCCATGCAATTCCATCTAGAAAAAGACGAACTGAAACTGCTTGCCGACGTTCTGTTAGAACAAGACGTCGGAAAGTACAACGAAATTTTGAACAAGGTCTTGGACCGCGACTTGCGATTCGACGCCGGTGAACTCGAACAAACGGCAGAGCTCCTTGCTAGCAAGAAACGTAGCCTCAAGGACGAAATCGCCCGGCAGCCGAACGCCGTGCTGAAAATGGAACTGCAGGCACAACTGGCGCTGTTGGAACGTGTACTGGAGCGGGTCAGTGAGGCCTGTGTCATGTTCTGACAGGGTGTCCAGACAGGGCCCGCACTCCAAGAAGAAGACGGGCCTGGATGCAAGCGACACACACTGGGCTCTCATGGAGAAGAGTGGAGAAGTGTTTTTTCCCTGGCATGTTCAATTAACGCGAGGTTCAAGGACCCTGACGGCGACGTGCTCAGGCCCACTCAGTTTCCCTGATGCGTCCCCAACAAACTTTTGGGAGTTCGTAGCGCTCGTGGTCCCTTGTGTCTGATATCACAGACACCAGCTGCGAACTGCGCCACTATTGGATCAGGTTAGTGGTCCGGGCGCTGCTGATTCGCGCCCGCGGGGGTAGTGTATGAAGAAATTAATGGTCGTTTCGATGCTGTCTGTCTTGTGCTTTTCGGGAGCAGTACGTCTTTTTGCCCAGGAGAAGTCGTCGATTACGGTAAGAGCCAGCGCACTTAACAGTGGTGTTGTGATCCTGGATGTAGTGAGAGGCGACAATTTTTTCAAACTGCAGTGCAATGAAGGAGAGCAAGGCTGTACAGCCTTGAGCAATGGCAAATACTTGATGATCGAACTGCCAAAGAATTTTGGAATGTACCAGTGCAGGGATGTAGAGGTTTATGCCGATTCTGCCAGCGCCTCAGAAACTGCTATGCCAGATAAGAATAAGAAGGTGGGCGAATACTGCCTGATCGAAAAGTAGAATGCACAACTCAACCGCCCCGTTTGCTGTACCAATCCCAATGTAAGTTCTCCGCTGATATTCAGCGGGGATGAGGTCCGGAGCCGGGGACGGCTTGCAGTCTCTCTGTGATGCCGCTCACTGCACCACGCGTCGGCAGGCAAGAGAATGACGATAGCGCTTTTTGACAAGCGACCGATCCCCGTTAGGCTCGCCTGATCATAGCGTGTCCATGTTGAGAATCTTCCCCGACGCTTTCTACTCATAATGAGTAATCGTCGTGAGCAGGCCGTGTTCAGGAAAGTAAAGGAGGTCTTTATGAGCGCTGCCGTCATTACCACTTTCGACACACAATCCAATGACTCCACAGCCGCGGTCGGGCGCTATCAAGAGGGCTATCGCCTAGCAGAAGCGCTGGTCGCGTTTAGCTACACCGTCCGGTATGGCGGCATCTTTCTCGGAGGCGTGGTTCTTGTGGGAGGCATTGTCGAATTCATATCGAATCTGGCGGAACATCAGGGTTTCCCGATTGTCTTTGTTTCGCTGATCGCCGGCGCGGTTATGTTGGCATTGATTTCGCAGATCATCGGTAGGGGGCTTCAGGGGGAGGGGCAGTTACTGCGGGCCGGCCTCGATTCAGACGTCAATTCCTCGCCTTTCCTCTCAAACGCGCAGCGAGCGCGGGCGATGTCGCTGCGGAAAAAACCGCCGGTTCCTGCTTGCCTGCCGGTGTGGACCGAGTAGTGTCGCTCTGTAATTGGTTATCCGTTGGGGCCACTACCTGTCCGTGTATTGGAGCAGCGTAGCCCTTGGTCGTAGCCTCACTATTCAACGGAGGAGGATAAACAGTTTAAAGATTCGTCGGCGGAAGTGGAATCGCATCCATCGCCATCGCGCTAGGAGCCTTTGCCCTAATGATTATCCTGACTCTGCGTCTACAGAGAGCTTACCTACTCACGACTATCTGGTGCTTCGTGCCACTCGCAGGGGGCATTTGGGCGCTGATCACGGCAGTCGCATGGATGCCTCAACGCCACTATCTACACACTATCTGCCTGTCTTCACGTCCCGCCATGACTGCCATCACCCCACAAGGTGAGCGTAACCGTTGTCTGTGCTCTGAAGCGCAGTAGACCTAAAAGGCACGCTGTGACTCAGGCAGGAAAAATCGCAGGCTCACTAGGTCCAGCCGCATACAACGGTGGCTCGCGAACTTATCAGGCACGTGCTTGAGATGGACACCCACGGTCAAGGGTACGAGTACGCCTGGCTCGGTCATATCAGGGAGAAGGACGTGCCCGGCATTGAAACACGGCTCGCGGATGCCCAGTATTCCCGGCCCGGATTTCCGATCACCTGGTACGAAAATGATGCGATCAACGTCTGCTAATGAGGAGGCGAAGCACATTGGCGAAAACGGTCCTTGCCAGCCGAATGTTGCGCTCCCGATTCACCTGCATAAGACAGGCAAAGAGCTAGATGAAGAAGTCCGGTACCTCTTCGATCACGCCAGCGCGATGCTTCGCTCCTTAGCCTCTGCCACCAAGATCGTTGAACTCGTTATGCTGCGTCAGGATACTATTGTCCCGCATGGCCGCTCCGGCCCGAACCGACTGAAATACTAGATCACCAGGACGGTCGGACTTCAGGACTTTGTAGTGCTTGACGGCGCGCCAGGCTTTCACATTAACCGTGCCTCCTCGCCCGTTTCGAACTGATTCTCATTTTTCCTATATGTCAAGGTCAATGCTGGATACTCAGCGAGGTTCCATTCGCAGAGCAACATTTGTCACACTGATCGGTGTCGTCTCTCACTCACAAGGCATTCAGCGTTCACTGCGCGATTTTCGGCGAACGCTTGTAATGGGGTGGTTCCGGTCCTCAGTCATCGGACCAGTCAGGCCATAGCTCATTCCCCATGAGCAGCACCGCTAAGATCGAGCTGGAAACCATCCCTCGCAGCCGGGTGTACAAAGCCGTTGCCCAGCAGCTGCAGGAGCGAATTCTCACCGATCTGAAACCTGGCGACACGCTTCCCTCAGAGCGCGAACTGGTGCAAAGGCTCGGGGTCAGCCGCAGTTCGGTCAGAGAGGCGGTACACAGCCTGGAACTCATCGGCTTGCTGGAAGTGCGGCAGGGCGTCGGAACCGTGGTGCGAGACCCCTTGGCTGGTTCTCCCGTCAGTGCGGTCGCCGACGCTCTTCTGCAAAAGCAAAAACACATCGGCGAACTCGTGGACGTTCGCAAATGGATCGAACCCCCCGTGGCGCGAATTGCCGCGCACCACATTACCACCGAACAAGTAGAGGCGATGGAACAAATTCTCCGTCGCCAGGAAGAAAAGCTGCGGCGGAACGAGCCTGCAATAGATGAAGACGCTTCATTTCACTACGCCATCGCAGCCGCGGCAGACAACAGTGTCGTGCTCAAACTGGTCGATGTGCTGATGGATCTACTCCGGGAGACACGGGAAAAAGCTTTGCAGATCGAGGGTCGCGCGGAGAAATCGCTGGCTGGACATCGCCGCATACTAGCAGCACTCAAGCTGCACGATGCCGCAGCAGCGGGTGATGCCATGCTCATGCACATCTCGGAAATAGAGGACATCGTTTTGAATCAGTTCCAAAAAGGATGGAGGTTGTCAAATGGGCAAATTATTTGCCGTTGAACTTATCTACCGTGGGGTCTTTCAAAAGACTCTGGCAAAAAACATAACGCGCGACATCGTTCTGGCCGCGCATAACGAAGGCAAGTTAGGTATTTCATTCGGCCGTTATGGCGACTCGCCGGAACGGAATGGAATTCCCGCTAAGAGCTTCGCCATCGTCGCTGACGATGAGCAAACGCTTGAGGCCGGAATGGCACAGTACGAACCGAAGCACGTCGACGTAACGGTGGTCCTCGATGACACGCTCTGCAAGGGCGCGGAGTCTTGGGCATGGTATGGGTTGCAGCCGGTTCATCGCGCGCTGAAGCCCAATCACACTCTGATCGTAGTTTCTCTGCATGATGCCCCCACGCTGGTGAAGAGCATTCATCGTCGCGAGCAACCGTACAAACTGGCTGTGCTGAAGGGCATCACCAGCTTCTCAGGAATGTGGGTCTATAAAGATGACCACACCGACGTTCGCGTGCTAGGCGCCATCGCTAAAGCATTCCCCGAGATCGTCAGCTTTAAGGCTCTGGAGCAGTTCATTACGGAAAAGCTGAAGAATCCGTTAAAGGTCACTTCAGCGAAGACCGCGTACGACCGATTCAAAGCCATCGAGGTGAGGGCCGGCGAAGGCAGTTCCGAAGAACTCTTCAAATTCGAATTACCCAAGTGGGAAGACATGCGGGATGGCGTTTCGATTAAGGGCCAGCCTCAGGGAGGTCCGTACAAAGATCCAGTTACGGGCCAGGTCGGCGGCTTCCGCCCGGCGCGCAACGAGTTGTTCAAAAAGTACTCGACGCGCACACAGCGGCCGGTCGTGAATTTTGCGACCTGCACCAAGTGCACGCTGTGCTGGCTGAACTGCCCGGATGCTTCGTTCGATGTAACGCCCGAGAATACCTACGATGCGAATCTCGAAGCGTGCTGCGGATGCGGCGTTTGCGAAGCGGTTTGCCCGGTCGAAGATTGCGTCACGATGGTGAACGAATCGCAATTCAAAGACAACAACAGCCAATACGAGGCATTCAAGAAAGATAAGGATGCTTACCTGAAGTGGCTGGAGAAGACGATCGAGTCCGCGGAGCCGATCGAGAAGAGATCTCATGGCTTCCGTTATCGCGGTCAATATCAAGAACAGGTGCCTGAGGCCCTGGAAGTCGCTCGCAAAGGCTAGTCCGCCGAAGCAGCAGATTGAGACAAGGAGAATCAGATGGCGACATTAACAATGCCGGTTCAAGAAAAGAAGAAGAGTATCGAGCAGGAAGCCCTGATTACCGGAGCGGAAGCCATTGCGATTGCCTGCAAATTGGCCAACGTGGACGTAGTCACGGCGTATCCGATCCGGCCTTATGACACGGTGATGCAGTACATCAGCCAGCTGGTCGCAGATGGCGAAATGGACTGCGAATACATCGTGGCGGAAGGCGAGCATTCACAATTTGAAATCGTCAAGCACGCATCGGTTTGCGGCGCTCGCGTGTTCTGCGGTTCGAGCGGCGTGGGCTGGATGTATGCCATGGAAGCGCTGACCGTTACTCCGGCTCTGCGCGTTCCCATGATAGCCATGGTCGGCAACCGGGCGCTCGACGATCCCGGCGCCTTCGGCGTGGAGCACAACGATGCCCTCGCAGTGCGGGATCTGGGTTGGATGTTGACCTGGGTTGACAGTGCGCAGGAAGCGTTGGACACGGCTCTGATCGCGTATCGCGTGGCGGAAGATCGCCGCATGTTTGTGCCCTTGGCCCTGAGCTGCGATGGAGCGTTTCTTACTCACTCGCAATCTTTGGTCAGTATCCCGACCGCCGAGCAGGTCAAGAAGTTCCTGCCTCGCTATGATCGCGGCAATTTGCTGCTCCATCCCGATAACGTCATCTCGGTGGCGCCGCAAGCCAATGAAGACTGGGTCATGGAGGTTCGACGCCAGAACTACGCGGTCACCGAGCGCGCTTGCGACGTGATCCGCGAAGTCTACTCCGAGTTCGAGCACATCTTCGGTCGCAAGTACGGAAATCCATTCTTCGAAGAGTACATGACCAAAGATGCCGACGTTGTTCTGCTGGGAATGGGAACCTTGTCGACGCCAGTACGCGTCGCGATCCGCAAGATGCGCGAAGAAGGCAAGAAAGTCGGCTTCGTGCGCCTGCGCTGGTTCCGGCCATTTGCCGGTCCGGAAATCGCCAAGTGCCTGGAACGTTTCAAGGCAGTCGGCGTAATCGATCGCGATTTCTCGTTCGGGTCGCCGAATCTCAGCGGCGTCGTCGCCACTGAACTTCGCTCGGCCATGTACACCGGCTCGGCTACCAGACCACCGGTACTGGATTTCATCGGCGGACTGGGTGGACGCGAAATCACCGTGCCGGACGTGGAAGAAGTCGCTAACTCGGTCTTCCAGGCCGCGAAAGGAATTGCGCAACCCCTGACTCAATGGATCGGGCTGCGGGGATAAGCGTTTCGACGCTTATTCAATAGCCGGAAAGGATATCAATCAATGAGCACAACATTTGTGGATGAGAAACCGACGCAAAACCTGGAAGCCTTCAAGGGAGTAAAGAAGGTTCCACACGAGGAGTTCTACACGTCCGGCCACCGCACCTGCCAGGGCTGCGAGTCTGCAGAAATCATGAAGCTGATGGCGAAGGCTGCAGGCCCCCGAACGATCGTTCTGGGCAGCACGGGCTGCATGTACGTGGCGAACACCTCTTACTATGCAACCCCGTGGGGCGTGCCCTGGATGCACACGCAACTGGGCAGCTCCGGCTCCGGCGCTCTTGGCGTCGCGGCCGCGCTGCGCGCCCAGATGCGCAAGGGCTTCATGAAAGACGAACCCATCAACGTCATCGCATTCTGCGGTGATGGCGGTGGCGCCGACATGGGCCTGGGCGCAATCTCGGCCACCATGACTCACCCCGATTACAACCTGCTGATCCTCATGTACGACAACGAGTCTTACGCCAACACGGACATCCAGATCTCCGGAACTTCTCCGTATGGCGCAAACACCTCGTTCAGTACGCCAGGAAAAGTAAAGCGGATCATGAATCATCGCTGGAAAAAGAATGTTGCTCCGCTGATGATGGTTGGCCATCCCACCTGCAAATATGTCGGAACGATTTCCACTTCGTATCCGCTGCAGGCGATGAACAACATCCGCAAGGCGCTGTCGATCGGCGGTCCGACATTCATTCACTGCCTCAATCCGTGCCCGAAGGGTTGGGATTTCGATCCCATACTTTCCTTCGAACTCGGCGAACTGGCCGTGAATACGGGTATCTGGCCGCTGTATGAGATCGAAAACGGCAAGATCAAGCTGTATGGCAAGACCGAACAGATCGCCAACGGCAGATTCAAACGGCTGCCGGTACGCGATTACTTGCTCAAACAGGGAAGGTTCGCTCACTTCGTCGAAGAAGATATCGAATATTTCCAGAGCAAGATTGATGAGATGTGGAACAAGTGGCTGGTGCCGGGAGTCATTCCTCTACAAAAGGAACTCGACGCCGAATAAACCGCCGCCCCCTCCCAAAGGGGGCGCGTTTTTTTACTTATCCGGACGTTTTCCGGCGAGGAGTACTAAGAACGATTTTGCAAATGAGCCAGGAGGCTGTCTATGGCCACGAATGTGAGCCCCTTAGTTGGTACCGGGCCTAAGATTGTCAATCGCTGGATTCAACTGATTGCAGGCGTGGTCGCGATGATGGCGATTGCCAATCTTCAATACGCTTGGACCTTGTTCACTACACCCTTAACCAAAAGCATGAATGCAACCTTAGCCGCTGTGCAGGTGGCTTTCGCCGCATTCATCCTTTGCGAGACCTGGCTGGTACCGTTCGAGGGCTACCTGGTCGATCGTCTTGGTCCTCGTCTGGTCATCGGCATCGGCGCCATCTTGGTCGGGCTTAGCTGGATCGGATCGGGGACGGCGGGCAACCTGCATGCGCTGTACGTCTGGTACGCACTCGGCGGCGTCGGTGCCGGTGCTGTGTATGGCGGCTGTATGGGCAACTCGCTGAAGTGGTTTCCCGATCACCGCGGCATGTGCGCGGGGTTCACCGCTGGCGCGTACGGCCTGGGAACCGCACTGACCGTGGCGCCCATTGCCAAGATGTTGAAAGTCTCGGGATACCAGCACACTTTCATCTTCTGGGGCGTTGTCCAAGGCATTGTTTGCTTCGCCGCAGCCATGCTGATCGTCGCTCCCCCCAAAGGCTGGGTGCTTAAGGGATGGAAGCAAGCCAATGCCAAGGTGAGGGAATCGGCCTACGACATGACTCACTGGCAGATGCTGAAGCAGTCATCGTTCTATGTCATTTACATCATGATGACGCTGGTCGCCTTCGGTGGCTTGGTAGTCACCGCCCAGATCAAGCCCATCGCTGTCTTCTACCACGTCGACAAGGTCATCGTCTTGTGGGGCATGTCGGCCCTCGTCGTGGCCATCGAACTGGACCGCATCCTGAATGGCCTTTGCCGGCCATTCTGGGGCTGGGTTTCCGATCACATCGGACGCGAGAACACGATGTTCATCGCGTTCCTGCTGCAGGGCCTGGCTGTCCTAGGCCTGCTCAAATTGATCAGCCATCCGGTGTGGTTCGTCCTGATGACGGGCCTGTGCTTCTTCGGGTGGGGTGAGATCTTTTCGCTCTTCCCGTCCATCGTTGGCGACCTGTATGGCAGGAAGTGGGCTACGACCAACTACGGCATTGTTTACACGGCTAAAGGTTTGGCGGCCATCTTCGCCGGACCCGTGGCCGCCATGGCCAGTGTCAAGACCGGTTCGTGGATGTCGGTTTTTTGGGTCATGATTGTCTGCAACGTGATCGCCGCATTCCTGGCACTGTTCTGGTTGAAACCGGTTGCCATTAAGACTTACCAGAAGGCACAGGAAATGCTTCGCCTGGAGCAGGCAGCCTCGACAGCCAAAGAGATGAAGGTTGCGACCCACCTCCCTGGCGTTGCTTAGTCATTGATTTAGAGTGCGGTCACGGAACAGTGGAATAGGCGGCGGGCTGCGGCAAGCTGGCCGCAGCCCCATCGCTGTCACTACTATTCGCGTTCCGAGTGCGAAGAGGCTGCGAAACCGCAGTCGCTTGCTACGGGAGATCTTCGAGGGTCACGAGGAATTCTTGGGCTGCAGAACGAACGGCGCCTGGTTCATCGCGAAGAAGCCGAACAGTTCTACGGCAAGCTCAAAGAACAAAACTTGAATGTGCGAGTGGGGACGGGAGCGAGTGGGCACTCGCACTGGTTCGAGCGCCGGTTGCGCGACTTGCAGTTCGAGTTGTGGATCGGAGATGCCGCCAAGATTCGCACCAAGCGGGTGCGGAAGCAAAAGACCGATCGGCAGGCCGCACAGTTGTTGCTGCAGCTGATGCTGGAGGGCCGCTTTCCGCGAATCTGGGTGCCGGATGCGGCGAATCTCGATCTGCGGCAACTGCTGTGGCATCGGCATCGTCTGGTGCAGATGCGCACGCGGGTGATGAATCAGTTGCATGTGGTAGCTCTCAACGAGGGTCTGCGACGCAAGCAAGCGCTGTGGCGGCCCGGCAGTCGCAAGGAGCTGGAGTCGATAGCACTGGCTCCGTGGGCCACGCGCCGACGCCAGGACCTGCTCGACTTACTCGACCAGCTGACGCCGAAAATCCAAGAACTAACTCGTACGTTAGAAGAGGAAGTGGAGAAACGTCCGGTGACACGGCGACTGATGACACATCCTGGAGTTGGTCCGCTTACGGCGCTGGCCTTCGAGTTGGTGATCGGCACTCCGCAACCCTTTCATTGCGGCAAGCAGATTGTCAGTTTATGTGGGACTGGTGCCGTCGGAGGAGTCCAGCGGCGAGCGGCGACGTGGTTATTCGGTTATTCCACGACGATTTCGCCATTTTTCGTTTCTTACCGCTCAACGGTGGGGCGTCCGCTATTGCAGACCGCCGAGAAGCGGGATGGAGGCAGCTCATCAACCTTTCAGCCCTGCGTGGCCACGGTTCGACGCTTTCAACCAAGCCATCGGATTAGCCGGCCCATAGCCTTTTCCAATAGCCAGACTGTGTCGAATAGCGGCGTTGATGAAATCCTTGGCGGCGCTCACACTTTCCTGAACCGTTTTTCCGCTGGCTAAACTTGCCGCAATGGCCGAGGCGAAAACGCAGCCGGTACCATGCGTATTTTTGGTATCGATTCGTTCCCCGCGAAATTCGATAAAATCGCGGCCATCATAAAGAAGATCGGCAGCGACGGCGACGAGATGGCCTCCTTTAACAACAACATTCTTGGGGCCAAGCTCCCGAATCGATCTGGCTGCGTCCTTCATGTCGGCAATTGTTTTGACTTCGCGTCCGGTAAGCGCCCCTGCTTCATGCAGATTGGGTGTAACGACGGTGGCAAGCGGCAGCAACTTGGTCTTGAGAGCAGTGATGGCGTGGGGTTTCAGCAATGGTGCTCCGCTCTTGGCGATCATTACCGGGTCGACAACCAACGGCGCGAGCTTGCGCTCGGAGATTACAGCCGCCACAGCATCAATGATTGCTTCACTGGAGAGCATGCCGGTCTTGACCGCATCGCACCCGATGTCGCTAATGCAAGCATCGATCTGCCGCACAACAAAGATTGGGTCGATCTCTAACACTCCGTAAACGCCGGTTGTGTTTTGCGCCGTAAGCGCGGTGATGGCAGTCATGCCGAAGACGCCTAAGGCCGAAACTGTTTTAAGGTCAGCCTGAATGCCAGCGCCACCGCCAGAGTCGGATCCCGCGATGATCAGAACACGAGGAATCGTCATTCTTCACCTCCCGCCTCGTCAACACCTTGAGCGCTCATAGCGGCCACGTCTCCATCTTCCAGGCCATCTCCCAGAACTGCCACTCATAGCGGCTGCTCGTGATGAATACCAATTCCAGCTTTTGTAAGTCGCGCTCGGGCAAGCCTGCCGCGAGGCTATCCACCAGATCGCGGCACCATTGAGCCAGTTCCGCAAACTCTTCGGAGCTGTACATGGCAATCCACTTTGAATAACGCTGGTCGCTGGGTGCGGGTTCTTTGCCCAGACGTTGGCCGATTTCGCTGAAGGCCCACATGCACGGCAATAGTGCCGCAACGAGCTCGGCGAAATCTCCGGTAGCCGCGACCCGCAGCAAAAAATCGGTGTAAGCCTGGGTCGCGGGAGCGGGCAGTTCTCGCTCGAGGTCTTTGGCATTAATGTTGAATTCAGCGGCGTAGCTGCGATGGAGATTCATTTCAGTGTTTACGGTTTCCGTGAGCAGCGCAGAGAAGCGCATCATCGTTTGCAGGTCGGGACTTCGTGCTGCGGCCAGGGCTAAGAGACGGGCATATTGAATCAGAAAGACGTAATCCTGTCGCAGCCAAAATTGGAATCTCTCCAGGCTAAGAGTTCCATCGCAGACTCCACGCACAAACAAATGGTGATGTTGTGCTTCCCAGATGGTTTCGGCATTTCGACGCAGGCGCTCGGTAAATCGCTCCGACATCTGCAACATCCTTTTCCTTTACATTGCAGAATACTACTTAGTGCGCCGCATGCAGATCAGCATCGTCAAAGCAGCGCATCATTAACTTTGTGTTTGTGGCATCCGACTAACCACCATCACATCCCGTTGTGCGCTTCATCATGGCCGCATGTGTTTGATCACGCGTATCGTAATAATTAGAGGCTTGCAATGTTCTCCGATCGGTACCAAGAGGTTTGGGAGCAGGTGGCAGAGCTCTCCCGCACGCGAGGCAAATCCTTAGACTTGCTTCGGTCTGGTGCGGCATGCGACTTCGCGCCCATTTTATGGAGTAAAACCTTCGGACTGGGTGGTGAACTGGATCGCGAGATTGTCCACCGCTCGGCCGAGACGAAAGCCGCACTGTTCGGCGGACAAGTTTTTGTGATTGTCCCTATCTACGTGACCAGCATTTGTCAGGAGCAGTGTCTCTATTGCAATTTCCGCGCGGGGAATAAAGGCCTTGGTGTTGCGCGCAGGCGGCTAACCGACGAGGAACTGCAAGAGGAAGCTTTGTACCTGATCGAAAAAAAGGCGCTGCGAGTTTTGGAACTGGTCTACTCGACCGATCCACGAATGCGGGTCGATACCATGTGTCGACATGTCGAACTACTGCGGCATCTGTTGGAGAATCATGGGGGCGGCCTCGTCGGACTCAGTGCCGAAGGGTTCGAAGAAAGTGACTATCGCCGCCTGGTCGATGCTGGATTGTGCTGGTCGGTGCTATGGCAGGAGACTTACGACAAGTCTCGATACGCCATGCTTCATCCGGGTAAAACAAAGAAAGCGAACTTTGAGTATCGCCTGGACGCCTATGAGCGCATGCTGGCGGCTGGGGTTGAACATGTAGGCATCGGAGTTCTTTCCGGATTGTCGGATTGGAGACGGGATTGGTCCATGTTGATGCTGCATGAAGAATACTTGCGGCAACACTATCGGCGCGGGGCTACGATTCTTGGGCTTCCTCGGCTGAAACTGGCTCCCGGAGCGCAGTTTCAGGACGGACCTTTTATCCCCCGCGAGCAGGAGTTTCTGGCCACAGTTGCCCTCCACAACGTTTTTTCGCCGACCACCGCACCTTTTGTGAGCACGAGAGAAGACTGGCATTTGTGCGTGAAACTCGCCAAGGGTGGCGGCTGTCTATTCACGCTCAACTGTTCCACGACGCCCGGCGGTTACTCACTGCAGCGTGGAGGATGCCAGTTCACCGCGCATTCTTACGATGCGCCGATCTACTCCGCCAAGCTGAAGGCAAAAGGATTGAAGCCCGTCTTCAATTGGAAAGCCGGCGATCTGGCTGGCAACGTGCCCGCAACCTGTGTCGGCTGAGGTGTGTGCTGCGGATAGTCGGAGGGGAAGTTCCTCCCGCGACGACTCGGCAACCACAACCCACTAATGATTACAGCGAGTTGGGAAAAACTGACGTCCAAGGCTAAGCAGGCAGTCCAGACTGCCGGCCATCTGGCATCGCGGCGTGGCCACGCCGAGATAACGCCGTTACATCTTCTTGCCAGTTTGCTGGGTGACCGCGAAGGGATGGTCACGCCGGTGCTGAGCAAGATCGAAGTCGACGCTCAGGCAATTCTGGCAGAGGCACGTCAAGAGATCGATCGCCTGCCGGCAGTCTGGATCGGCGGAACCTTAAAAGCTGAGCCCTCATGGGCGGCGAACAAGGTTCTCGAGCAGGCTTTTGAGGAAGCGGCTGACCTCGGGGATGAGAGCGTATCAACTGAGCATTTGCTGCTGGCCATTGCGGCTCTCGAAGGCGATCCGGCTCGAGCCCTACTGATGCGTAACAGCGCCGATCACCATGCCATTCTGAGGGCGGTTGTCGGTGTACGCGGTTCTACGCAGGTCGCGGGACCAGTCTCCGAACCTCATTGCGACTCGCTGGAGCGCTACGCCCGCGATCTCACAGAGTTGGCGCGGCGCGGCAAGCTTGATCCTGTCATCGGTCGCAATGACGAGATTCGACGAGTGATTCAAGTATTGTTGCGGCGCACCAAAAATAATCCCGTCCTCATTGGCGAGCCCGGCGTGGGCAAGACCGCCATTGTCGAAGGCCTAGCGCTGCGCATCGTTGCCGAAGATGTTCCGGAGCCGCTGAAAACCAAGCGTCTCGTCGCTTTGGACCTGGGTGCAATGGTAGCAGGCACGAAATATCGGGGAGAGTTCGAGGACCGCCTGAAAACCATGTTGCGGGAGATCGAAGAGTCGCAGGGGCAGATTGTCCTCTTCATCGACGAAGTGCACACACTGGTCGGGGCAGGCGCGGCCGAAGGCGCAATTGATGCCTCCAACATGCTCAAGCCAGCTCTGGCACGCGGAGAGTTGCGCGCCATCGGGGCAACGACGCTCACCGAATACCGCAAATACATGGAGAAAGACCCGGCGCTTGAACGCCGGTTCCAAACTGTCTTTGTCGCCGAACCCAGCGTGCCGGAAACCATTGCCATTCTTCGCGGGCTGCAAGAGCGCTATGAATTGCACCACGGCGTGCGCATCAAAGATTCAGCCATTCGAGCGGCAGCGACGCTTTCGCATCGATATATCTCTGATCGTTTTCTGCCAGACAAAGCTATCGACCTGATCGATGAAGCAGCCGCCGCCCTGCGCATGCAGATCGATTCACAGCCAATCGATATCGAACAGTGCGAACGTCGCGTCGCACAATTGGAAATTGAGAAGCACGCGGTGGCAAGGGAAGACGAAAGTGATTTACAGGATCGCCTGCGCACTTTAGAGCCGGAGCTAAACGATCTAAGGAATCAGCTCAACACGCTCAAAGCTCGTTGGAAGGAGGAAAGAGACATCGTCGGCCAGATTGGCGGGCTCAAACAGAAGATCAAGCAACTGAAGTTGCTCGAGGATTCTGGACTGCACGATTCAGAGCAGCAGGCGATTAGTAACCGCCAAGCTGCCCTTCATGAGGGTGAGCAGCAACTGCGGAAGCTTCAATCGCGACTCAACGAACAGAGCGGCTCACGCTTGGCCAGAGAAGAGGTCGATAAAGAGGACATCGCCAGCATCGTTTCAAAATGGACGGGTATTCCTGTTTCCAAAATGCTGGAAGGCGAAGCCCACAAATTGATCGGCATGGAAGAACGGCTGCGTGGCCGGGTGATCGGACAGGAGACTGTGCTGCAAAGGGTGTCCAATGCCATTCGCCGCGCGCGCACCGGACTCTCCGACCCCAAGCGTCCTATCGGCTCCTTTATTTTTCTCGGACCTACAGGTGTGGGCAAAACTGAGCTAGCATGCGCACTCGCTGAGTTTCTGTTCGATGACGAGCGTGCCCTGGTGCGACTCGACATGTCGGAATATATGGAGAAGTACGCTGTCTCGCGGCTGATTGGTGCGCCGCCGGGATATGTCGGCTATGAGGAGGGAGGCCAACTCACCGAAGCTGTGCGCCGCCGTCCCTACTCGGTGGTGCTTTTCGACGAGATCGAGAAGGCCCATCCGGATGTATTCAATGTTCTGTTGCAGATCATGGACGATGGCCGCCTGACCGACGGAAAGGGTCGCGCAGTGGACTTCCGCAATAGCGTCCTTATTATGACGTCCAACATCGATTCGGTGCATCTGACCTCTGTTTCGCCGCAGAACAACTTTGAGGAGCAACGCAAGCATGTCATGAACGTGCTGCGAGCGTACTTCAAACCTGAATTCATTAACCGCGTGGATGACATCGTCGTGTTCAAGGCTTTGAACAGAGAGGAACTGAGCAAAATCATTGACCTGCGACTGGACGATCTGCGCCATTTGCTAGCAGACCGCAAGGTTAATTTGGAGCTCACCGACGCAGCTAAGGACCTGCTCCTGGCACAGGGATATGATCCCAATTATGGCGCCCGGCCCTTGAAGCGGGCAGTCCAGTGGCTGCTACACGATCCGCTAGCTATGAAACTGCTCCACGGCGAAGTTCTGGATGGCGATCACGTGCTCGTGGATGTGGGTCAATGCAACATAAGGTTCGCGGTAACCCACCACGACCGCCAAATCGGCGGGTAAAGCTGCCGAACCAGCGAACTGTGAAGGATAGCCGGCAGCAACTCAGTAAGCATGAGCGCAACAGGTCCATGCCCCGCGAGCAAAAGGAGATACTTACCATGACACAAGACATCCTCACTATCAGTGGCAGTCGCGCGAACTTGACTTACAACCTTCCCATCGAAAAAGAAACAATCCGAGCTATAGACTTACGTCAAATCAAGAGGAGGCCGGAAGATCACTCAAGCATCTCCCTGCGGACTTTCTTTTCTCGGCAAGTGGCTGATGTCATATGATTTGACACGAAGTCTCGGCTTTCGGCGAACTAATCGGCCGTAAGTCGTCAAGAAAAGATCACGCATAAGCCACAAACGATGCCTGCAAAGAGCATGATCATCAGCGGCGGCAAAGGGCTCGTGGACTGACCAGGAAAATTTGGCAGGTTCACTTCAACTGTGAAGTGATTTGGGTCACAGCAGAAAACAATTTTCCGCCTGACAATAATTAAAGAGGTAGAACTGCAACAATTCGTTAGCCTCCACCAAACTCATCTGAGAAGGCTTGGTCATGCTCATCGCATCAGAGTTGCGCGCCGGAATGGTCATCCGCATCGAAGGGCAAGTCCAAAAGGTCGTCGAAGTCGAATCCAAGGCGGGATCGGCAAAGATGGGTGGCGTTGTTAAGGCCAAGCTGATGAATGTGAGAAGCCACCGGATGTGGGAACCGCACTTCCGCCCGCAGGAAAAACTGGAGGAACTCCGACTCGAGCGCCGCTTGATGGAGTTTCTCTACGCTGACGGCGACAATTGCACGTTCATGCGTCCGGATACATTCGAGCAAATCGAAGTGCCGGGTACGCTTCTTGGGGCGGCGAAGAACTTCCTGCAGCCCGGGATGGAAGTGCCGTTGGAATTCTTCGAAGGTGAGGCTGTCAGCGCGGTCCTGCCCGAAGTGGCGGAAGCAAGGGTAGCGCGGACTGCACCGCCTTCCCACTCGCAAGGGGAAAGCGCGTGGAAAGAAGCCGTTCTTGAGAATGGTCTAACAGTTCGCGTGCCGCTATTCATCGCTTCCGGAGAAGCGGTGCGTGTGGATGTGAAGACTGGACGCTATCTGGAACGTGCGCATGCTGAACACAAGCGCAGCGCATAAGAATCGTGTTTCCTGCAACCGCGGAGAACAGCCATGCTAGAAATGCAAACAGTTCGTATGGAGGTTCCGGCTGACACCAATATCATACTCGGCCAGTCCCACTTCATTAAGACGGTGGAGGATCTCTACGAAGCCGTTTCAACAACTGCACCCCAAGCAAAGTTTGGCCTAGCGTTCAACGAGAGCTCCGGGGCGTGCTTGACCCGCTCCGACGGGAATGACGAGGCGCTGAAAGATGCATCGGTACGTAACGCCCAAGCTTTGGCTTGTGGCCATACTTTTGTCTTGTTGCTTAAAAATGCATACCCCATCAATGTGCTGAACACGATCCGCAACGTGCCGGAGGTGTGTTCCATATTCTGCGCCACCGCCAATGCGGTAGAAATCGTCGTCGCTCAGACCGAACAAGGCCGTGGCGTGCTCGGCGTAATTGATGGCAGCTCGCCCAAAGGAGTAGAGAGTCAATCTGACGTAGCCTGGCGGCATGATCTTTTGCGCAAGATCGGTTATAAGCGGTGAAGATGCGGCGGGAGTGTCTACCGAGAAGCGCTTCGCGAGGGCGAATGCGGCGCAAACGCGCTGCTACAACTGCGAGAACGAACGGGGTTTGGCGCGGTACACGCGAAATGCCGAGGCTATCAGGAAAACGCGATGTCGACCGGAAAGACATCAAACGGTATCAATATTCGCACCTTCTTCTCTGAAGAATGGTCCGACGAGAGCCCCGAGTCCGTATTGTCCAAACTGCCCGGTCGGAAACCTCTTTTGTTGGGCCTGCCGTGCGCTCGTTGTAGAGCTTATTACGACGCGACTTTAGACTCATGTCCTGTCTGTGGTTGCAGGGAACAGGTTTCGGCGCAGGCTTGCCGTCCCGTCGTTTGCGCACGATCACGCGCCGCTTGAGGCAGATGATGTCCAGAGATCGAGGCTGTTGCTGCCATGCAAGTTGACTTCGTATGCACGGACGCATTGACCTGATTGTGGATGCAACGGCAGCGTTGCGCCAACAGGCTAACTTCCGAGACCTCTGGCCCAAGCGACTTCATCCTTGCCTTCTTAACTGGAGCTCAGGTAAGACGTGAGCAGGCACTTTGTTAACTGGTACGAGGATGCAAATCGCGCCGGAGCGTATGCCACGCTTGAGTTCGCCGACACCTATTACCTCGCATACCGTGACCTCCCTAAAACTCTGGCTGAGTATGTGACCGGAACCCGAGCGCTTGACTTCGGTTGTGCTACGGGCAGATCGACAAGGTTTCTGCGCAAACTCGGCTTCAATGTAACCGGCGTCGATGTCTCTCAGGACATGCTGCGGATCGCTCGCACCACAGATCCTTCCGGCGATTATCGTATTGTGCCAGGCGATAATTTCAAGGGATTGGATCTTGGCGCCTTCGATCTCGTGCTCGCTGCTTTTACTTTCGATAACATTCCAGGGGCGATGAAGGCAAGAGTCTTTCGCGACCTCGGAAAACTACTGATGCCGGACGGAGCCATCGTGAGCCTGGTTTCGTCACCCGAGATTTATACCCACGAATGGGCGTCATTTACGACCAAAGATTTCCCGCAGAACGCTGCAGCCGAAAGCGGTGATGCAGTGCGCATTGTCGTTACCGACCACGAAGATCGAAGGCCGGTCGAAGACATCGTCTGCATCGACGAGTCGTATCGGGCCGTTTATAGAGGAGCGAATCTGCATGTCGTCCAAGTCTTCAAACCGCTCGCCAAAGGTGATGAGCCTTACGCATGGGCGAGCGAAACCCGCATTCCTCCCTGGACGATTTACGTGCTGAGGCGAGCGGCGTAGCTCTGCACTCCGGGATAAAGAACCTAGGGCCTCAGCCGGTACCGCCGGAAACATTCGGCGGCCCTGGATCACACGGATATGGGTTCCGCATCACTGCGGCTTCTACAGCCGTGCAGCAATAATCTCAAATTAGGTGATTGAAAACTTATGCTCCGAGGGTGTCGCAGACAGCCGGTGGTGGCTGAGGATGCTCTTCACGAGATCTCCAAATATCAGGTCGTGTCGGTATGCGGCTTCGCCGACTTGTTATCGGGTTTGTTGCCTTAGCAGTTGCTTTATTGGTTTGTCGCCAAGGCCTGAGTGAGCACGCGCCTTCCTCGCCATTACCGGCTTCGAGTGGAGAAATTCTGTATGTCCTGAATAATGTAAGTGTGACCACTTACGCCGTCGATCCGACCACTGTAGAATATTCCGTGGCTGGTGGTTCAGTCTCTCTAATACCCACTTCCTCTCTTTGGCTGCAATTCGTTCCGTCACCTGACGACCATTTTCTGTACATGTTCTGGTCTGACACCCAACAGCAAGAGCATCTGTCCGCATACGCTACCGATGTGTCAGGAATTCCGCAGATTCCTTCCATTCAAACCCTGGATGTCTCGTCACTTTCTCAACTGAATATTCATCCCAGTGGCAAATTTGCCCATGCGATGGAGGTGGACAATTCAGCAGACGGATATATTTCGACGATTTTGCTGTTTCATATCCAAGCTTCAGGAGTCCTCCAACTCGACTCACAAGTTCAAGGAGTATACGGCCCAGCAATGTTTGCGACCTGGCTGTATGGACTAAGTCCCGATGGTACCGAACTCTATCTCACGTCAGAAGATGCAAATGGTCCGGCGTATTGGCAACGTGCGGTGAACGGGCAGAACGGCACGTTAGCAACAGATGTCCTCCTGTTTTATCCACCGGGCGGTGATTCAGTGGTTTTCGGGGCAACGCTCATCGTCGATTACCGTGACCTAGGCTGTTCGGAGCCAAGATATGTGAATGTGCTTTCAAACATCCCGGAGCCTAGTCGGCAGCTTATTCATTGCACCAGCGCAATGCTAAGTGCGTGTGGAACCTCAACCAACGTTCAGCTAGATCCGTCTGGAAATTACCTATTCCTAACTGATCCAGCGTCGCAACAGGTCCGGGTCGGGAGTATCGACCTTCCGGAAAATGCAGTCACAGATACAGGTAACTTTCTTCCATTTACCTCGCAGACTCCCGGTTTCGCATTCAGCCCAGACGGAGCTCTGGTCTATGCGCTGCTCGCCAGCGATTTGAATCTCCACGTCTATCGTTTTGACCCGACTAGCGGGAACCTCACAGAAGGTGAGGCTTCGATCCCAGTCCCAAATTCCGCAGGGTTTGCGCCTGCACTACGTCAGTAAGATGACTGTTCCATAATTCTTGAGGGGCTTTTTCCCCCCGGACATTTTTTCTGACAGAAGTCATTAACCGGCTTGCGGGCTATGCCCACACGCCATGTTGATAAGAGCGGCGACTTCGCCTTTGGTCTCGAACGCTCTCGCTCGCTGTCCAACTGTCATCTTGTGAAAGCGTGAAAGCGCGGATCGTCGCCACGCAGGGAAGCAGGGTGCCATCCATTGAGAGGACTTAATCGTCACAAACGGTGAGAGAATAGGAAATAGAAAGAGACCGGTCGCCAAACCATTGGATAGGAGGTCATATGCTCGACGGACATCATCGCATGCGGGATCCGTACTTCCACTTTCATCCTCTCCACACCCTGTTTGCCCTGTTGACGGCTGTGATCCTTTTTGGACTGATGGTGTGGATGCTGGCCGTACCAGCGCAATGACTGACGCAAATCTTCCGGGAAACCAGTGACTGCAAACAGCCGCTGTAGTTCGGCCCGGGCGCAGACGGAGAAACTCTTTTTGGCTACAAGAGGTTCAGTTCGTAGCGCATGGGAATGACGATGTTCGTCGCGCCTGCAAAGCGCTGTATGCGCTCGATTGCCTTAGGCCCTTGCGGCCTCACCTTCGCGAGGAGTTCGGCGTAGTTCTCGAAGCGTTGTTCCGTGTGAAAGCTTTCGTGGCCCCGCAAACCGAAACGCTCCATAGCTTGCTTGCTACCGCGTACCTTCGCCTCTTCCGCTCCGTAAAAAATCCATTCCGAGCCGGGCGAATGGTCGAAGACCACGATGTCGCATGCCAGATTCTTGGCATGGGTCAGCGCCTTCTGGGGATCAGCCATCTCGTGCAGACAAAATTCAAAATAGACGACATCGCCCGACCGTGCGACATCCTCGAACTTGCTGCCAACAATTTCCACGGATTCCGCTATGCCCTTTGCGGCCACGTTCGCCGATAGTTCACGAAGGGCCTCAACATCCTGATCAATGGCGATTAGCTTATTTGTTCCGCTGGAGGAGTCGAGCAGTTGCCTTCCTCCCGCACCGACAAAAAGCACAACTTTATTCCTGAAGTCGTAGAAGCGTAGCAGGTTCCTCGTGAGCTGGGCGTAGTCTGTGGCCAATGGAAATCCTTTCCTGGAACACCCGATCAAACCATGTTCAGGCAAGCGAAGTATCAGCACACCTGCTGGGCTTTTAGGCCGGCCTATTCACCACGCGTAGGGTTGCCCCCCCGCGTTTTTCTGGAAATGTCGCCGCCACGTCAACGGAACTGAGTACAACATGCTCACTTCTTGAAGTCAGCGGGGGCATCTTTCTTCTTCCGCTCGATAAACATTTTGAAGGAAAACTCCCGAAACCAGCGCGCAGACAAATCCTATCCACAACCAAAACACATCCTTCTGTAGGCACCCAAGCCCGAATACCACGAGGCTACGAAGACTCATCACGACGGCAAGAAATGTTTTCAGTCTCATTGCCCATTCTGTTGGCACTTGCTGTAGGCGCCGGGTCTCGGGCGCATGAACCAATCGGCGTGATAGCCGGCTAGGCGTAGCAGAAGACCTCTTTCCGACCTCAAGCAATCGTAAGCTGCGCAGCCCTGTTCAATGCTCATTGGCCGATTCTCTCCAGTCCTGCTTGAGCTGGTCCATAATTTCATCGGCCAACATGGTTCTGTCAAAGGCCACGAATTTTGTGCTCTTCCAGATGCGTTCCAGAGAGCGACGGTCTAGAAGGGCAACTTGGGCAATCGTCCGCCGTACAACCACCTTGGCGGGCACGATTGTGCTTTCGGTTTGACAAGTGAGAATCGCGTCAGCCTCCTCCGGCTTTGTGGCGATCTGGATTACCGCCCACTTTTCGAGACGCGCTTTAACCAGAAGCACAAAATCATCGGTCGATGGAGCCACATAGATGGTTCTTACCTGGTACAGCAGAAGGGGACCAGCTGAAAAACTGGCCTGTGCAGCCAGGAATCCTGTAGAGATTAACAGCAGAGTGAAGATTGGCACGAAATTTAATAGTCGGGAGTTCATGACACTCCGCCTTTCTTTTTCATGCACCGCTTCGTATGCGTGTGCGGATCTTCTCGAACTCATAGGTTCCCAGCCCGCGCCGAGACGCCATCTTCAAATAAGGCAGGGATGAAACATCCAAATTCCAATAGGCCTGAGCCACGTAAGCGTCGAGCGCTACGGGATCGGTTCCAGCCACCAGCGTCTTCTTGAGCAGGACGTCGGCAAGGTTTCCTCCGGTCGGGCCGTTCCGAATGAGCACGCGATAGCAATCGATGATGGTAAGGGTCGGACGAATGAAATCAGCGAGGTCCACCAGGCTTTCGTGGATCTTCTGGTGCAACTGATGGCGCTGTCCACCCAGGATTCCATACCAGTTCTTCATCCCTAGAGTGGTGCCGGTCAGACTGTGGTGTTTGGCGATCGGAACGTTGATGATTTTGTCGGCATTCAGGAATGGATCGAACACTGGCCAGTCATGCAGAATCTCTCCCTGCAGGTTCACATCCTTGAACCTGGCGGGATCCGGCAAGATCACCTCGGCACCCTCGCGCTGCGCTGCGTCGGCAATACCTGACCTCTCGAAACACCGGCGCGGATCGTTACAACTCACGTCCGTCACGATGACCCGTTTCGCCCCTGCATTCCAGCACTGCCGTACGATCTCTGCGACGATATTCGGATTAGTGTTAGCCGCCT
This sequence comes from uncultured Acidobacteriaceae bacterium, assembly GCA_963766625.1. GTDB lineage: Bacteria > Acidobacteriota > Terriglobia > Terriglobales > Acidobacteriaceae > Sulfotelmatobacter. The sequence goes on from CAVYBF010000005.1 coordinate 547,576, forward strand.
GTTCGGGAGTGCGATCCCAGCCGATGTTCGGTTTCACCAATACGATATCGGCTCGCGATACAAAGCGGCGGATGCCTCCCAATTCCTCAATTGCAATTCGCGCTAGCAGTTCAGGATCGTCTCCCTGAATGACTGCCATCTCGGGCAAAGCCGGATCAGCCGCCACGGTGTGACTGCGTTTCAAATTGACGGCCAACTCGGGCTCCGGTCGCTGACTGCGTTCGCTCAGCCAGTATCCAAGGCCTGCGGTTCCGGCAGCGACTCCGCCCAGGCGAAGCAGTTTGATTAATGCTTCACGACGGTTGAGTATGACGCCTTCAATCGAAGGCATATTGCGATGACCTCTTTGCTTTTGGACGACAACTAAATTCTAATTTCGTTCAGGTGCGAGCCCTATGCAGTCCGTCACAGTGCCATGTGAGAAACGAACGCGGTCTGCCGTGAGGGTGGCTCTGGCGCTGATTGGATTCAGCGCCGTCATCGGCCAGATCATTCTCATGCGGGAGCTCATCGTTGTTTTCAACGGCAACGAGATTTCGCTGGGCATTATGTTAGCCACCTGGCTCTTCTGGACTGCCTCCGGCAGCGCCCTAAGCAGCCGTTTTGCACTGGGCCAGAACAATGCGCGGCGAGCAGTCGCCGCAGTCGAATGCCTGCTCGGGGTTAGCCTGCCGCCGACGATCTGGGTATTGCGCGCCTCCAGAACTTTTTTTCAGACAGTGCCGGGCGAGCTAGTCGGTCCCGTGCCCATGTTGCTCACATCCCTGGCATGTCTGAGCCTGTTCTGCTTTGTCTCAGGGTCGCTTTTCGTGGTTGCAACCCGGATGTACGAGCAAGAGTGCGCCGTCTCTGCTCGAGTCGCCACCAGTTCGGCTTACTTGCTGGAGGCCGCTGGTTCCGGCATCGGCGGGATCATGGCCAGCATTTTGTTGCTGCGCTTTCTTGGGTCGTTCCAGATCGCGACCATCGTTGCTCTCCTAAACCTATATATGGCGGCCGTCCTGTTCTTCAGGATGAGCCGTAAGCAACTTGCAGGCGTGACTGGAGTGGCAACGGTTTTCGCCATCCCACTCCTTATATATGTTGTACCGTCGTTGGACAGGTCCGCGGAGGCGCGCCTGTGGCGGGGATTCCACTTGGTAGGCGCGCGCGACTCGATTTACGGAAATCTGGCCGTCATTGAAACTGGCAACGAAACCCGCAACCCAGAAACCGGCAATATCCGCAGCATTTATGACAACGGCGTGATCCTTGCGAGTGCTCCGGACCAGAATGCCGCTGAAGAAGCGGTACACTACGCGTTGCTGGAGCACCCGGCCCCAAGGCGCCTTCTGATGATCGGTGGCGGCGTGAATGGCAGCATCGCCCAGGCGCTGAAACATCCCACGGTCGAGCGGATCGACTACGTTGAACTGGATCCAGCGCTTATTGACATGGCGCGGCAGTTCTTCCCCGCGCAGTCCGCTCCCGCTGTCTCGGATCCTCGCGTGCACATGCACTATGCGGATGGCCGGTACTTTCTTAAGACAACTGGCGGCACATTCGATGTGATCATTCTAAATGTGCCCGATCCGCAGACTGCGCAGCTGAACCGCTTCTACACGGCCGAATTCTTTCGTTGCGCTCGTGATCACCTTGCGTCAGGCGGATTGCTGGCCTTGCAACTGCGATCGTCAGAGGATTACATCAGCCCCGATCTCGCGGAATTCCTGCGCTGCATTCACCACACTTTGCGGCAAGTTTTCCCTTACGTTGTCGCCATCCCAGGAGAAACGATCCACTTCTTCGCCGCCCTGCGACCCGACGTTTTGACAGACAATCCCAAAACGTTGATTGCAAGACTGCAGGAACGGAATTTGCAAACACAGTATGTTCGGGAATACTTCATCCCATTCCGCATGATGCCCGATCGCATGGAGCAGGTTCGCGAGCAATTGCGGCCGCTGACCTCGACGCCGGTCAATCGTGATTTGGAGCCGATCGCCTATTATTTCGACGTCGTGTTATGGAGCTCGCAGTTCAAGTTGGGCTGTTCCCGCTCGTTTCGAGCCGCATCACACATCGATTTCACGAGTGTCATCGATGCGGTGCTTCTTATCTTATTGTGCGTAGCGGTTCTTCTGGTGTCTCTGCCTGGACGGGAGAAGCGCGCTCATTCAGCCGCAGCGTACTGCATGGCTGCGACCGGATTCACGCTGATGGCTCTGCAGATTTTCCTGCTGCTCGCATTCCAGTCGGTCTACGGTTACGTTTACCACCAGCTCGCAATCCTCATCGCCATGTGCATGGCGGGCATTGCCCTCGGAAGCTGGCTAGGCATCCGCCGCGTTCGTTCAGGCAATAGCCCACCTTACCGCACGATTGCAGCTACTCAGTTTCTGCTCGCTCTTTCTGGTCCGGCACTGATATTTGTGGTTAGCCTGCTGTCAAAGATCTCTGGGAGGGCAACAATATGGTTGGCCGCACAGTTTGTCTTCCCGGCGTTGGCTGCTCTCTGCGGAATGCTGGGCGGCTATCAATTTCCTGTCGCAACCGAGATCTATCTTAATGACGATCATGGCAGCGGTCGATCCCGGCTGGGTACACTCTATGCCCTCGATCTGCTAGGTGGATGCGCGGGCGCGCTTGTGTTGAGCAGTTACCTCATCCCAGTATTTGGCTTTTGGAAAACCGCGTGGCTCAGTGCGGCGGTAAACCTAACGGCGGCTCTCCTGGCCGCGAGGGTAAGCCTGGAGGCGAAGGCGTCTCAGGCATAGGCGCTTGCGGTCTGCTCTCTCCGAATACCACCGCGGTAAACACGAAGATGTCGGTGTTCTCATCCTTCCAGCAACTAGAGCGCATACCCGCTTTGACGCAGGTTTCTTCCAGGAACCTCTGTCGGCCCCATCGCTCTTCCACCGGCACCTGCGGAAGTAATAGACCCTCGTGCGCGCCGTTCTTCATCAGCAAACCGTGCTGGCCAACCTTAATCGTCCGAATATCCAGCACGCGCCGAAGCGGCGACAGCACGGAGATTTCATACTCGATTTGCGGCAACTCGGAGATTGATACCGGCTGGAATCGCGGATCCCGCAGGGCGGCGAGCGTTGCCGTGTCTCGCACCGCGAGGTAAAGGGGTTTAACCGCGGAAGTGTAGCCAATACACCCTCGCAGTTCTCCCGATTTCAGCAAGGTCACAAACGCACTGCGCTCCTGATTTACTACTTCGCTCGCGCTCACGGCTGGTTCATACGCCTTTTTCTCGCGCACCGCGTACTCCACCGACTTGCGCGCCAGTGCGAGCAGCTCGGTTTTCTCGTGACTATTCAGCGAGAATTGCGCTTCCACAGTCTTTGCGTTTTGAGTTTTCACAAAGACGTCTGCGCTGTATCCGACCACGCGCGAGTGATCACCGGTAGTGTCGCCGGAGTTGGCATACTTGAGCACGAGGGCTTGGTTCGCTCCCATGCGCTCAGCAGCAATCATTGCGGCGACGATGGGCGCGCCCCCACAGGCTTCCCAAATCCGCGCCTGGAAGTTTTGCGACATGCTGAAGTAATCCCACTCCTGCAGTGCAGTCAGCGTTCTATGGTCGATCTTCACAGCTTCATCGTAGGGGTGATAGTGCGATAAATCGGAGCTGGCCACGATCAGCGTCTCTTTATCATTGCTCTGGATTAGCTTGGCCAGAGCCACGCCGAGCGCCCGGCTGCTTTCATAGCCCTGGTCGCCCATGACAATCGGCACGAGTTCAAAATCACCTAGCACCCGCTGTAACCACGGCAACTGCACCTCGAGCGCGTGTTCAGCACCCTTCGCAGTGGGAGTATGTCCCTGGCTGGAGAACTTGATGGTTGGACTCATCTCGACGAGTTGCTTGGCAAACACCTTGTCTACCGGGACTATCCCCAAAGGCGTCGCGTAAGCGTCACCTTCATAGACAGAAGTGAAATCAAAGGCTTCATAATGCGATGGCGCGATGACGACCACTCGCGAAAACCTGCGTCCTTTTAGGGCGGCGTACGTGTAGGCAGCGACAGGACCGGAGTACTGATAACCGGCATGCGGTGCAACCACCGCGACGATGGGATCGTTGATCGGCGGCGGAGACGCATGCGCCAGCATATCGTCTATCATCCCTGAAAGAATCTTTGGGTCGGCCGGATAGAAGCCGCCGGCGACACCGGCTTGTCTGACGTTCTGTGGTTCGGCAGCTCGGACGTGCTGCAGCGCCGCAATCGCCGTGATCGCGATGAATAGAGCCGTCACCCAATATATTTTGGAGCGCATCTTGATATTCACATGCGAACCTCCTCTGGCGCTCAAGCGTGCCAAACGCCGGGGATCTTCTGCCCGCAGAACGGACAACAACCCTTGCGGATCAGCATCCGACTCGCAGTAAACCCTACGCGCTCCACCAGCACGCGCCGGCACTTCGGGCAGTAGGTATTTTGCGCAGGATGTCCGGGCACATTGCCGATGTACACATAGTGCAATCCCTCGGCATCGGCAATCGCTTTGGCGTGCTCAAGAGTGGGCACCGGCGTTATGGGCAAATTCTTCAACAGGTATTCCGGATGAAATTGCGTGAAATGTAGCGGCACATCCACGCCCAGATTTGTCTTGATCCAACTTGCCAGGCCGCGGAATTCGGCATCGCTGTCGTTCAGCGTCGGCACCACCAGATACACGACCTCGGTCCACTTGTTCATCTTCCGCAATGTGATGAGCGATTCCAACACCGGCTTCAACTCACCAACGACAACATCTTTGTAGTAGGACTCGGTGAACGCCTTCAGATCGATCTTGACCGCGTCCATCTTTCCGTAAGCCGTCCTCAGCGACTCCTCTTGCATGTAGCCATTGGAAACAACCACGCTGCGAACGCCGGCTTCGTGCCCCGCATCGGCTGTATCCATCAGGTATTCACTGAAGATCACTGGCTCACTGTAGGTGTAGGCAATGGTCGGACAGTTGTGCTGTTTCGCCAGCTGGGCAACTAATTTCGGGGGAGCGTAGTCGGCAGGCACCTGCTCCGGACGCACCTGGGAGATGTCCCAGTTCTGGCAAAATTTGCAGTTGACGTTGCAGCCCGCCGTAGCTAACGAAAACGCAAGAGTCCCAGGCAAGTAGTGAAACAAGGGCTTCTTCTCGACGGGATCAATATGCGCGGCGCATACACGCGAGTGCACGAGAGTGTAGTAGGTGCCTCCGTGATTCTCACGGACGCCACAATAGCCGCGTTCTCGATCCCCCACGGTGCATTCCCGGGGACACAGTTTGCACTTGATCTTCTTGTTTGGAAGTTTCTGGTAGAACTTTGCTTCGGCGGTGAACCGCGAATCATCCTGCTTCTGCGGACCAGCCCACGCGGGGATCGCGGCTGGAAACCGGCTAAATTCGAAGATGCTAAGAGCCGCTCCTGAGGCCAGTGCGCATTTCAGGAACGAACGGCGATCCAGCGGACACGACAATGGACTCCACTCACTGCGGACAGCATTCTTCTCGGCGTCAGTTGCGCCGGCGACAGTAAAGTTCGCGCTTGCTCGAGCATCGAACTCACGCGCCATAGAACCTCAATCGCGCTCTACCTAAACCTCTACAACCGCAATTCTCCTGGGATCGTTCGTGCCCAGTCGATGCTGGGCATCGGCAGCGGTCGCGATGTAGTGGGGTGCTCTTTTATCATCTCTCAGGGTCTTCAATCCTTTTTCGGCTCGCTTGCGTTCGATGATTTGCCAGCCGGTGTAGTCGAGCGCGACGGCATCCTGCGAAACTAGCAGAGCATTGTTCTTCCATGAATATTCCGGCTTGTATCCAGGCCCGCCTTCGAAGCAGGCTGTCGTCGCATCGCAGATGGTCAAACGCATCTTGGTTCTGATTTCCGGCAGCATATTCAAGTCTGCGATATACGGATCGCAGCCGTTGGCGTGGTACTTGTTGGGGTTGTGAATGACGCCATACATATTTTTCAGGGCGATGGTTACGCCAGCACCATCATGGTCTTTCAGCACCGGGACATTGATCAGAATATTGCAGCGTTGCGTCAGAATCTTCGACAACCTGCTGCCAACGCTGCCCTGCGTGACGAGCTCTTGTTCATAATCCACACGATCGGTGCCGTAGCATTGCACGCGGTTTCCGCCGGTCGATACGTGGAACCCAACGTGTTCCATTTCGTCGCTGTCGCGATCCCAGACCACGATGTCGTTCGCCTTGATGCCGGCTTCCTGTAATCTCTCGCAAATCGCTTCGACGAGCTGAAGATTGCTGGAGAGCCCGCGCCCTCCAAGTGCATTCACTTTCAGTCCCACCATTTCACCCGGGTGGACTAGCTTTTCCCACGTATCGATCGGATTGTCGCGATCGAAAAGAGCCTGCATGGCACGATCCAACAAGCTCACCATCCGCTGCGAATTCACTGTCGTGCCCGTGCCGCGCAGCGTTGCATCGCGTGCGATCACAACTCTGGACTTCGCGTGCGCCACTTCCTGTGCTGCTGCTGCGACCAGCCCCATTCCGCGGCTTGCGCGCAGAACCGCAGCGCCAGTGAGGCACTTCTTTAGAAAATCCCGCCGATTCGTACAGGCTGCGTTCATAAGAATTCACCGCTGAATCCACGCTTCGAGGATATTCAAATTACCTATACCGCAATCCGTGTAACTTTTCAGTGACGACCAGCACTTTTAGCAAGCCGCGACTCGATGCCGTGCCCTAATTGCAAAAGTGCCGGCTGTATTTTCGCCGACTCCTCAAAGGCAACAACTCGCACTAAATAAACTCCTTTTCGGAATACCAGACTCTGGCTAGATAAGCGTGCATAATCTCCCAATTGAATCGTTTTCATATCGACAGAGGGTTCCGATTCGAAAATCTTCTGAGCCCCCTCCGCGTTCCCCATGGTGTAGATGTCTACCGTCGCTTCGACCTTGTCTTGGAACTTGTAGTCGGCCGTCGACACCCTCTGCACGCCAGCTTTCAAATACCGCTCCGCATCACCGTCGATGTACTTCCACAAGTCTGCCGCCTCGAAAGTCCGCGTATCTCCGGTCTTCGCCCAGCCCGCAAGTTCACTCGTTGCTGGGAAAAATGATTGCTTACCGCCCGATTTACCTTTGCAACTGGCACCCAGGAACAGCACCATGCCCAGGAGAACCATCAAAACTGCGCGAGCCTTCACCTCGGCCTCTCTTTTCCCCGGTTCAGAAGAATTTGGTTCGTTCTTGACCGGCTCTCGCCGACGCTGGTCACGTAGACCGCCGGGCGATCCTGAACCGGGCAGGCGTATTCGCACGCTCCACAGCCCACGCAGCGATGAGGATCGAGGAGCGGTTGTTTTACCTGCTGCAGATGGCCCTCCGCATCCGCGACTTCGGCGGGTTGCAGATAGATCGCCTTGGGCGATGTCGGACACCACTCCTCGCAGACGATGCACGGCGTTGCCATAGCCCACGGCAAACATCGCCCGCGATCGTAAAAAGCCGTGCCCAGACTGATGGGGCTTGCATTCCCCGCGCCCGCCCCCCAGCCCTTTTCTTTCGCCGTGATCTCCCAGATTGCGCCAGTGGGACAAACCTGCGAGCACAGCACGCAACTGCTCTCGCAGTAGCCAATCCGCGGCACTACGACCGGCGTCCAGAGACCTTCCAGCCCCACTTCTGTCAACGCGGGCTGCAGTGCGTTGTTCGGACAAACTTTCATACACTCCCCGCACCGCATGCAGCGCGCCAGGAAGTAATCTTCGTCCAGTGCACCGGGAGGACGCAGCAACCGCTCTCGGCGCTCGATTGCGAAGCCGGGTGTGCTGCGCAACAGTGGAACCACGGCTGCGCCCGCCGCCAATCCGGTGAGCACCTTGCGCCTCTGCAAATTTGCACCAATGGATTTTTGCGCGGAAAAAAACTTGAACTGCAGGCCGTGCTCCGGACACTCATCAACGCAGTTCAGGCAAAGATGACACTCCGGTTGATGCCAGGGAACTCCACCGATCGGATCGTCGCCACCCTGGCAGCGCAGTAGGCATCGATTGCAGTTGTCGCATCGCTGAGGGGGTTTAACGAGCCCAAGAATTGACCAGCGCGATGCGATCCCGAGCAGCGCGCCTAGGGGACAAAGCGCCCGGCACCAAAAACGCGTCACACGAAAATTCAGCGCCAGGAGAAAGATGAAGATGAGGCCGAGCCAAATGCCTTGCCGAAAATACGGCTGTTTGAAACTGAGGAGCAGCACTCCGAAAACGAAATGCAACGAACTGCCCGCTGCCTGCACCGGTGCAAATCTGCTATTTTCTAGTGTGCGCAGGCCGGCGGTCAGCGCATAGTTCGTTGCCGGCAAAATTGACAGGGCGAGCGAGCGCACCAGCAACGAGAGCGGATCCAGCCATCCGACGACCCCTGTGCCCAGTACGCCCGCGACTAAACTCGCGACTAAAAGGTAGTACTTCGTCGTCTGCCAGCGCTTATAGCGGTTCGACTCGATCAGGTCTTTTCCACGTTTGCGCTCAGATTTCAGGCTGCTGAAGAAGTGATGGATTGAGCCCAGCGGGCAAATCCATCCACAGAAGAATCGCCCGAGAAAAATCGTCGGAATCAAAACGACCAGACTCCACAACAAGCCGCGGTACAGGGCGCAGCTGGAGAGCGCATTCGACAACGCCACCAGCGGATCAAATTGGAAAAACAACTGCACCGGATAAGGAAGCCGGATCTCATTTCCGCCAACATGCAGCGATCCGCTGAACCCGGTGCGTAGCAGGAGGAATAGAAACAGCGAGAAGAAGACAATCTGGGAAAGCCCGCGCAACCTTGTCGGCTTAAGACGCACCGCGTCCTCCTTGCATCTGCAGCGGATCGGCGGAGCGCACCTGAATGCTTGGCGCATTCACAGCATCCCGCCGCATGCCTTCAATCTTCTGCCAAGCGTCTTCCGCTTTCTGTGAGCAAGATCACTTGTTGTGGCCCGGATGGGTCGAGGAGGCGTCCCAGTTTGTATATGAAATTAGCCCTAGAAAAAGTATTTGGCGAGTTGGAGTGCCCCTTTTTTCCACGGCACGCGATGTGAAATTCCGGTCTTCCCCCGATATTCATCACGGTGGGCTACATACCAGTTGTAGTTGCGAATCAGTGCGTCTCGATTCGAGTACCTCGGCACGAAGCTCAGTTTGGTTTCAATCCGTTCGATGGACACAAAGCTTTCCTGAACCGCGGTATCGTAGATCCATTGGTAGATCGGAGAAAGATGTAGTTGCTCGAGAAGTTTCAACGTCCAAATGGCCGGCCGCGCAGGCAAAGTAACAACGCGCTTGCCGTGACCGGCGCGATCAAGCACTGCCTGGAAATTCTCACGCATGGTTCCAAACTTGTTAGCCGCCACGTTGAAGGTATCGTTCGCGCGGGCAGGATCGAGGGTCGCACAAAGGTGGATTGCTTCGCACAAGTCTTCAACATCCAGCAGTTGATAGAGATTGTCTCCCGATCCAAGGATAGGGAAGTTGCGGCCCTCATAAGCCCAGTCGTAAAGCAGTTCGAACACACCTAACCTCTCAGGTCCGACGAAACTCTTTGGCCGTAGCACAGGAACGCAGTGTCCCGCGAGTCGGAAAGAGAGGCAGTGTTTCTCGGCCGCAATTTTCGCTTCGCCATAAGGTCCCACGCCTTGCAGTGGGTCCTCTTCAAGGAGTGGATGGTGTTTCGGAATCCCGTAAACTGATGTGGACGATGTGAAGATTACACGAGATACACCTTGGCTGAATGCTGCCTCTAAGACGATGCGCGTGCCCTCTGCATCGGTTGAAAGGATGTCCTCCGGTCGGCTTAAGGGAAGAGCTGCTGCGGCGTGAACGACGACCTCCACTCCGGCCATGGCGCGCTCCATCGTGTCGCGCTGGCGGACGTCTCCAGCAATAACCTCTATGGCGCTCCGTTCCGGGTAGTCAAACGGCGCAATATCCAACGATCGCACCTTATACCCACGCGCCAGAAGGTAACGACACACATTAATGCCGAGAAAACCCGAGCCACCGGTAATCAGAAAGAGAGAGTTTGCCACGGCTTCTGCTCTCCGATGGAACTCAAAACCTCGATCCAAGGGTCACACATTGTTGCTGCGTCGCGTTCGGCCATAGTAGAATTTTAAAACTTACGGTTTCAATTCTACCGACCACCATCCTGTTTTGAAATTCAACACCGCGAGACGCCAGGCATGCAACGTAAGCTTATCGGGGTTTTTATTTCTTTAGTAGTTTTTTCGCATATTGCAAATTCGGGTGACCGCACTACGACTGCTTGGGCGGAAGAATTAACCCATAACATTCCAGCTAGAATCGGCCAGAAGCTTACCGGGTCCCAGTTCGTGGAGTACGTCTCAAAGATGAACCCACGAGAACGGGAACAGGCCATACGAGACGAGATTTTAAACGGCAATTTTCCCGGGTTTCTCAGAAAACTAGTCCCTGTTGAACTCCATTGCAAATTGCAGAGTGGAAAGAGCCTTACTGCGACTATCTTTGTCACGCCTGATTATCTTGCCATCGGCTCAGATGCCGATTTCCTGCGAATTCCTATGAATCTCCATACGGCTGCAGCAATCGCAAACCGCTTCGGATTTATCTTGCCGACCAAGAAAATGGTTGACGCCATATATGTTCAATCTCGCTATCATCTCGTCCCGCAGCCTCTGCCAGCGGGCCCTCAGATGAGATCCACGGCCTACTATTGGACCCATAATCGGATGATTGAAGATCAGGCTCGCGCCCTCGGAGTGCGCCTAGGAGAACTTGTCTCCGGGGATAAGAAAGACGTCGTGATGACGAACCGGTTGGCCACTCATGTTGGGCGCATTGCAATTTACGGCTGGTATCGTGGGCCTGGAAAACCGATTCAACCGTTGAGCACGGTCCACGGCGCGAACTACGCAGACTACAGCCACGGAATTCGCCTGGTTAGTGGAATGGCCTTGATCGAGGGTAAGCTTCGATCGGTCTACGACATTTTGCGTGATCCATCGACCGCCAAAGTTCTCAGCGATGAAGGTCCCATTCCCCGCAATTGGGAATTCCTCTCACCGGTCCAAGACTCGCCAACAATCGCGATGGCTTCGAGCAACTGAGGAACGGGACAAGTCAATAAAACGGAGACCTCAATTCTCAAGGCGTAGAATCATTTTCCTGGTTTCCTGGATCTCTGAGTCGCCTTCAGTTCAGATTTTTGCAACAACGAAAACTCAGATGATAATTGGCATGACTGCGTTCATCCATCACGCGGGTTCCATGCCAAAACGGAGCACGCCAGCGACACCAGTCCTCATGAGCTCTAATGGTGTCGAAAATGAACCAACTGCCTTTCATCTCCGTGTAACCTAGCTCGGTGCTGCCGAGGCTCGACATCTGACTTTCATTGAGCGGCAGATTCATGTGCTCCGCCGCATTGCCGTTGAGATCATAGACGTCGAGCGAACTGCGGCACGCGGGAAAATCTCCTGTCGGATATGTGTTAGAGCCGCATCCTGTCCAACTTCCTCCGTTGCAACCTGGAGTCTTTTTGCTTCCCGTCGCACAGATTCCCGTTTGATACGCCGGCCCGTAGCTCCAGGACTTGGTGGCGCTGTATTTTTGATTGTGGGCATAACGCATGCGACGAATCCCTTCTTCCGGACTCACGTCCTTGGCTAGGTTGAATTCGTAATCAGGAGGCTCCAGATCCCCCGCGCACGCGCCCTCCCATTCATGGGCATCGCATAAGCGCTTACCTATTGCCCAGCAAATTTCCGCAGCTTCGCGGGCCTTTACCCAAACCACCGGATATGTACACGGAATGTCCGGAAATTCGAATTGATCGATGCAGGCCTTGGCATCTTCCGGTTTTTGCTTCGAAGGGTTATAGAGTGGGGCCATATACTTGGCCTTGCAGATTTTCTCAAATCTGGAGTTCTCGTATTGCACTCCCATGCTGCTCAGTTTTGCTTGACACTCCCCCGGCGTTACCGGGTGTTGAGTTATCGCCGGATTTCCTTGCCCAATGTAGCCCGACTTGGCAAATATCTTCCGAATGGCATCGATCTGGTCCTTCGATAGGCCATGGACGTCTTGCAATTGCCTGAACAGGATTTCATTTTGCTGCCGTAGAACTTGCGGGGAAGCGAAGTCGAAACCGACGAGACACAAGATCCCGAGGATGCCAAGCAATCCCAAAGCCAAAGCATGTCTCATTTGCATCTTCCGACCCCCTATCACGGATTGCGTCCCGTTAGATAGAAGAAATCCCTATTATCTGGATAGCCAAGAAAACGCGGAACAGGTGTGCCCGAATCTGACTTTTCCACTTGACTCATTCCACTTATAAGATGGTCAACGAACAGTTGCGACCCGACCCGCCGATAAACCGCGAGATATGTGTGCTCCAAAGCGTTCATGTCCAGGAGCATTCCGTAGCGGCATCGGTAAGCTTGGAATACGCGAGCCATCGCAGAAGGCGTTGCATCAGAGAACACGGCATAAATCAGGAAGCGCTTTCTGCCATTCCACTGCAGAGCTAGACCAGAGCGAATCGTGCGCAATTTCACATCCTCGGAACCGGACCAGTTCCCGGGTCCCCAACTGTTCACTAATCGACCAGGAACGGTTGATTGAGACTGTTCATCGAACTCAACCAGAGGAACTCCGCTTTGCCGCGCATACTTGACCTTGGCTAAGATCTGATCATCCCGCCCCGCCCACGTCTTCATTTGTACCGAACCGTCGTCGAGCACAAAGATCGTTGCCAGACCCGGCTGAAGCTTGCTGAACACCACGCCATTTTCCATGAACCCGTAGTGGCTACCGTAATTCTTCGAAGCGAGCTCTCCATACTTGAAGGCCCCATGGATGCGCTTAAACCCCCCTGTAAAGGTGGCCACGGTTCTCCGGGCATATTCAGGGTTAATCAGGCCGGTCGAGACAAGCGGGGAAATGGTTCCGATGCCATCCGGACCGGCAAGTTTCGCATCCTTGATTCCAGGTTGAATGTGCTCGGACCAATGCACAGCGGGATGCTCCGTACCGAGTGCGTAGGCCAGATCGAAGCGATCGAGGTCGAAAGCGACGAGATAGCAAAGCGCCGAGCCCTCGACAGTGTCGAGGCTGTTGACCGTTGCTTTATGACTTTCCAAAATCGCCTTATCGACTAACTCCGGCTCGATGAGACTTACATAGATGCCAGGATTCCCGCTTGCCGCGTACCATGCGCCGGGGCGCATACCGCCATTTTCCAAGGTCTCCAAGGCGAGCCCAAGGTCGCTGGGTGTCAAAAGCCGGTCAACGTATTTCGGATTGGTGACGGCGGGAAGAGGAAGATCGCCTTGCATTTCTCCGTTTAGAGCGGCTGAGCCTTCGGGTTCTGCCGTACGCATCTCCGCGGTTTCGCGGTGGCTATCTTCGAGGAGGTGATGAAAAACTGTGATGATCGTCTCGCCGCCCCATACCTGCTTGCGCAAAAATTCGGCCGCGGCCTCCAAACTTGTGCGATGCCCCTCGACCGGGTTTCTTAGGAATAAGCGGGTGTGACACAGCGGGGCGTAGATCAGTTGCGAGTTCTTCGCCTGGTTCAGGGTGCTCGTTGCTCCACCTTCGAAGAGATTGCAGGGATATCGAGCCTTCTCCTCCAATATCTCGATTCCAGCCGGATATTTCGAGTCCAGAGTGAGCGTTCGAGAACGCGGTTCGGGATTTTCTAAGTGATAGGAGGATTCAGAACCGTCCTGCCAGGCAACCTTAAGCAGATACCACACGTTGATTGTCGGGTTCAGGTTGGTCAGCGTGGCCATTCCCTCCGCACCCGCGGCCGATCTGATAGGACTCGAAGAGGTCTGTCGAAACTGCTGCAGCTCCAAGATGGTCTTCGGCACTGCATCTGCATATTCCGCCGCTTGGCTTCTTTGCGGGGTGGTTCCCTTGCCAACGGAATCCTGGCCTTGCGCTGCCAGCAGCAGCCCGAGGCAGGCAGCCGCTAGACCAAGCAAAGCAGACAAAAGGTTCGTATCGATTGTTGCGTAATCCTTAGACCCTATAAAAAGAAAGAAATCTCGTCCCATTAGGAGAGCACGCGAAAAGTTGCTGAACCGGTGTAGATCTCGCGAAACCCCTCTTGCCCTTCCACCGCAAATCCCATTGGCTCGCATGCTAGACGGCCAACAATGCCGTACAGGACATTAGTAAAATCAGGATTCGACTTGTCCGGTCGCGTAGCGCGAATACTAGGGGATCGTCAATCATTTCGCCGCGATGCGCCACGAGCCACATATGGCCGACCCAATAAAGCAGCAAGGGACAGAGAAACCACATGAATTCGGGTCTTCTATAGAGAGTCTTGGCTGTACTGCTTGAGATGTAAAGCGCGAGCACTAAAACCGCTATATACCCACTGGCTGTACCCTTGGAGGCCAGCAACTCTGCATCACTGATTTCATAGCTTCGTGCTCGGGCGTGACCCCCTTCGATGCTGCGCATGACTACGAGTTCGTCATAACGCTTCACCAACGCCAGGCTGAGAAACAAGAACATGGAGAATGCCAACAACCACGCCGATGGCCAGATCGCCACTGCCATCGCGCCAGCCAAAATCCGCAGCGTATAGAGACCAGCTAAAACAATGACGTCAAGCAGGGCCACCTCTTTTATGTAGAGAGAATAAGTAAGGCTAAATGCGAAATAAAGCAGCAACACCCCGAGTAAGGGTCGCGAAACCGTAGCTGCCAGCAAACAGCCAAGAACAATCAGAGCAGGAATCATGACGAAAGCGTAAGAAGCCGGCAACCGTCCTGACGCAAACGGCCGTAGCGACTTCCTTGGATGGCGGCGATCATCCGACAAATCCAGCAGATCGTTGAAGAGATAACCGCTCGATGCACAGCAACAGAAGGCCGCGAAAGCAAGCAGAGCCCTTCCAAAAAGCGCCGGTTCGTAAAAGCGATGGGCCGCAAACACAGGCACAAACACAAGAAGGTTCTTCAGCCAGTGCTGAGGGCGCAAACCGCTCAAATATTCATGGAGAGTGGGCCGACGATCTTTGAGGACACCTTGAACCTCTGCCACTCCGGCGAGATGTCGCAGTAATCGCGGCTTCGGGTTGACAACGATCGCTTTTCTCGCCGAAGACCACACTGCAACGTCACTGCTTACATTGCCGGCATAATCGAAACCTCTCTCGCCAAAAAGACTCACGAGCCGCTCTCGTTTGCGTTCCCCGGACAGATTGGTGCGCCCATCACTAGCCAGCACTGAATCAAAAAGCTTCAGATGGTCCGCCACCGGCTGGGCCAGTCGCTCGTCGCTGGCTGTTGCGAGAACAATCGAGCGTCCTTTTTCATGCTCGACACTGAGCTGTTCAAGAAGAACCGTGCGGTACGGGAGCAATGCGACGTCAAGGCGCGAGCGCAGGGCAACTTCGCGTTTCAGATGTGCTCGCCCCCTGAGCAGCCAGAAAGGAAGAGCAAATAATGAGAGCGGTGCTTGGCGCAACAAGCTAAACAGAGACTCGAGCAAAAGATCCGTCTTTAGCAGCGTACCGTCGAGATCTACGACGAGCGGCGGCAACAGACTGTATGACTGAGGAAGTCTTGTGCTCTGTCGTTCGGAGGCGGGTGCTGCAGTGTCGGGCCTCATGACTTTGCCTCGCGCCGTCGTATCCCACAACGTTATCGTAGCTCTCACCAAAGTGAGCCGCTGTGAGCTGTGTCACGAAGGTCAACATTTCGTTCAGGAAGAGAGAAAAAGCGACGATGACATCAGCTGTTTTCCTTGCTGCATAAACGACTGAGGCGAATGGCCGCGCATCAGTACAAGTGGAAATTGACTTCAACGGCAATCTCCACTGCTACAGCGTGGCCGTCTTTCTGACCAGGTTCAAAGCGCCACGTCCCGATTGCTTCAATGGCCTTTTCGTCCAGTCCCATCCCCAGCGAGGTCACCACGCGGATGTTTATTGGGCGGCCATTCGTGTCCACCACAAGGCTCAGGACGCAGGTTCCCTGATACTTGGCCTTGCGCGCTTCTTCAGAAAACTCTGGTTCCGGAGAATAGATCGCTCGCGGTGCAGTTACTCCTCTGCCGGGACGGAAAACACCGCCCCCGATGCCTCCACCCCAACCCGGTCCCACGCCCGGCCCTGTGCCCGAACCAACGCCGCCCCCGGAGCCGGAACCGATACCGCCGCCTGATCCCGGGCCGTTCGATGGAATGATGGCGGAGGATTTCGGGTCGCCAAGGTTTGGCATGTTATTCATGGCCACCTTGATGTCGGGCGGAACAACCACCGTGGGCTCAACCGCCAGCTTCGGGTTCAAATCTCGGATCACTGCGGCCGGAGGGGTGATCTGCTGCATCGAGAATCGCGGCAATCGTCCCCTCGACGCGGGCAGGACATCGCGATCGCCGCCTCCGCCTCCGCCACCAGACTGCGTCTTTGCAGGTTTCAGCGGATAATAGTCACCTGGATCTATCAACTGCGTGGTGGTCTCCGTGTTGCCTTCGACCCTGGTCGCGATCCTCCTTCCGAGAATGGTGCCATAGATGATCAATGTGAGCACGATGACATGAGCCACAGTCGAGCCCACAGCACCTTTCTTTTTGTAGTTGTAGAAGCCCCAAATGTCCTTGACTGGGATGGGTTTGGATTCAAGCTTCAGCGGAGGAAGTTTCTTGGGAAAAAAGAACTCGTCTAGGCCGTGGAAGAGTGACTTCCACAGCGGCTCAAAACTTTCAGGGACCAGCAAGAGGTGAAGTTCCGGCTCGTTGCTGGGCTTCGCATTGACCTCAAGTGGCGCCATTCCGGGGTTCTCCCCGGTGGGGGACAGTCACAACTAATTCGACCAGCCCCATCTTGGACTGATGAGCATTCTTCCTGACAAGTTGTCCTCCAAACCGAAGATTACTCTCTGGAGTTACACCGCGCAGTGACACCCGACACAGCCAGCGGCCGAACCTCGCCCGACTCACCGTTGAAATCACTTCTGAACTTACTGATGTTGGATTCGGAGAGCGATGTCAGCGGCGGCTGACGGGGTGGTGTTCCTTTCGACACCCAGAGATATCACCCGCTGCTCTTGGCAACGAGCACAGAGTACCATTTGGAAATGACCAGAATATTCCCACAAGGCTTCGTCGCAGAGTATTCGGGTCGCTCGGCCCGAGGAGATGTCCTTCTTCGGGAAGAGCCGGACGAGGAAGAGGACGAAGAGGAAGACGACCGCAAAGAAGATGACGATGATGGCGACAATGACGAGGGTTACTCTGAGTGAGCGTGCCTGCATTTGTCAGTGGTGAGGAATGAAGCACGAAGATTTCGTCAAGATCGCAGAAGAAACCTTGGATTCGCTGCCGGAAGAGTTCCGCATCCGCATCCAGAACGTCGCGATTCTTGTAGAGGATTTTCCGGCGAATCAGCGACCACCCAAGCTGGGGCAGCACAGCCGATTGCTTCTCGGAATTTTCCAGGGCGTGCCTGCGACGAAGAGGAGCGTCTTTGATTTATCGGTGGGTCCTGCCCACATCGTGCTTTACCAGAAAAACATCGAAGCTATCTGCGCAAGCGAGGCAGAAGTTCGCCATCAAATTCGCCAGACTCTCATACACGAACTGGGGCACTATTTTGGGATGACTGAGGAGCAACTGAAGGACGTTTAGATGCCCACAACCTCGCTAGCCAACCGTTGGGACGTAGCTTTCGAGTCTTAAAGCATAGGGAAAGGAACAAACCATGAAGTTCAGCGTAAAGGGTCTGGCGCTCGCATCTGGAATCCTTTTGGGGCGCGGCAATGCTGGGCGTGGGTCTGGCGAACCTGATCTGGGGCAGCTATGGTCAGCAATTCCTCCAAACAATGGCGTCGGTCTACTTCGGCTACCATGCGACTCGCAGCATCGCGGAAGTCATCGTGGAGACTCTCTACGGCGCGGTCGATGGTCTCATCGCTGGCGCAGTCTTTGCTCGGCTCTACAACCAGTTGGCGGTATCCAGTGTATGAGCATCAGGGCGAAGCCTATCCCATCCGGATTCGTCGCCATCGGGATATTTCTTGTCTTCGGTGCAGCAATGGCAGCCCTCGCAGCCACGACTTTGCTGTGGCGTGGCACAGGCCTCGACCGCATTTGGACTCTCAACCCGACAGCCTATCGGCAACTCTGTCCTCTTGGCAGCAAGATCGGGTGAAATGATTCCATAACAATGTCGGCTCCCAGGCCCGAGTAGACTTTGGAGGCGCAAACCAACCAAAGAGCTCGGAGGAAAGGAGCCGAACATGCTGATTATAGGTTGTGACTATCATCCGGGCTTTCACAGCAAATTGCATTTGTGGATGCAGAAACCGGGGAGTTCGGGGAACGGCGGCTAACGCACCGCGAAGAAGCCGAGCAGTTCTACCGGAAGCTCAAGGAACGGAGTTTGCGAGTACGAGTGGGGATGGAAGCCAGCGGGCACGCACGCTGGTTTGAGCGTTTGCTGAAGGATTTGCGGTTTGAGTTATGGATCGGGGACGCGGCGGAGATTCGTAGCAAACGAGTGCGCAAGCAGAAGACGGATCGTCAAGATGCGCAGCTGTTGCTGAGGCTCATGGTAGAAGACCGGTTCCCGCGGATCTGGGTAGCGGACGCAGAGAATCGGGATCTGCGGCAACTGCTGTGGCATCGCCACCGGCTGGTGCAGATGCGTACGCGGGTGATGAATCAGTTGCATGTGGCGGCACTCAACGAAGGTCTGCGGCGAAAGAAAGCGCTATGGCGGCCGGCGGGTCGTAGCGAACTGGAGTCGTTGAAACTGGCTCCGTGGGCCAGCCGACGACGCCAGGACCTGCTCGACTTACTCGACCAACTCACACCGAAGATCCAGGAACTGACCCGAGCGCTGGAAGAAGAGGTGGAGAAGCGCCCAGTGACACGGCGGCTGATGACGCATCCCGGCGTGGGTCCGCTGACAGCCTTAGCCTTCGAGTTAGTGATCGGAATACCGGAACGTTTCCACTGCGGCAAGCAGGTTGCCAGCTATGTGGGTCTGGTTCCGAAAGAGGAGTCCAGCGGCGATCGCCGCCGCCTGGGACACATCAGCAAGCAAGGCAACTCACTACTTCGCTATCTGCTGGTGGAAGCGGCCCAGGTTACGGTGCGCAGCCACCGGCAGTGGCGCAGTAAGTTCTTCCACCTGGCTCTGCGAAACAGGCTGGAAGTAGGAGGAGGGACAGAGCGGTGAATCTGTTCATCACTGAAAAAGTGAATACCAATCTCATCCATTCACGCCAGCGTGAAACGATTTTCATATAGACTTCCCCCCGGCCAGCCGATGATCTGCACCTGGAACTCCGCAGTAACTCGCAAAGATATTGGCTATTTACCAAGGTTGCAAAGGCGGCTGGCTCCGACAATCCGTTCGCTGAAGCCCAACTTCCAGTTTACCGGCGATCAAATGCCCAACGGCTGTAGTTCTGAATTTTTGGGGTTCTGAAATCGAAATTCTGTTGGTGTAACGTGCTTCTTCCGCACTACTTCATATCGAGCAGCGCAGCCATGGTTTCCACCCCGTCCCACAGATTCTGCAAGCGGAGGTTCTCGTTGGCGGCGTGTTGATTGTCGTCATAGTTGGCAATCGGTACCGTGATGGTGCGGGTCTGCGCGGCGCGTTCCATCGCTCCCAGCGGAACGCTTCCGCCCATGGTGGGCAGCAGCACCACCTCTCCGCGGGCGCTCTTCACTGCTTCAATAACCTCCTGGGCAATGGATAGGTCCATCAGCGTGCGCACGGCGTTGTAGCCTGCCTCATCGCGCAGAACCATTGCAACCCGCGGATGCTGCACCAGGATTTGCTGTGTGGGTTCGCGATCCACAATGAAGTAGCCGCGGGAACGAATATAGTCGATGACACGCTGCTGCTGCTCTCGCCAGTCGATGCCCACCACCAGGCGCAGATCCAGATCGGCAGTCGCGGTGGGTGGAATGACATTGGCGGCTCTGGCTCCGGTTTGGCCTGAGGAGAATCCGTTGATGTTCAGCGAAGGCTGGTTGATCAACTCCAGCAGATGCGCGCCACCCCCATCGACGTGTCCCAGCCAAAGGGCATTCATCAGCATCCGGTCGTTCACCGGAGCATGGGCCAGCGCTTCTTTTTCAGCAGCAGAGAGCGGCTCAATCCCGTCATAGAAATGCGGCACCAGGACGCGGCCGTCTTCATCTTTCATCCCGGCGAGCAACCGCGACAGCATCATTGCGGGGTTCGGCGCCCAGTTTCCGTAATGGCCGCTGTGCAGCCCGTGGTGCGGCCCATAAACTGTGATCTCCAGATGCGCATCGCCCCGCGCTCCGAAGACAACCGTCTGTTGGCCGCTCTGATCCACGGGGCCATCGCACACCAGCCACACTTCGCCGTGTACCAGATCGCGGTTGGCATTCAGGATCTGCTCCAGATGCGGCGATCCCGCTTCCTCCTCACCCTCCCATACGAAGCGAAGGTTCGCCCGCAACGGGATCCCGGCCGCCTTCAATGCATCGAGTGCCGTAAGCTGCGCGAAGATGGCGGCCTTATCGTCGCCGGCCGATCGTGCATAGATACGCTGCTCGCCGTTTACGTCCCGGACGATCGGCGTGAAGGGCGAGCCACCATCCCATTCCGAGGGAGTGACCGGCTGACCGTCGTAGTGCGCATAGAAGACAATCGTATGTTGGGCGCCTGGCACGTCGATCTTCCCTAAGACCACCGAAGGCGCACCGGGAAGAGAGAGCAGATGAGAATTAATGCCGCGTTTCCGGAGCTCCGCGACAAGCAGGTCAGCATTGCGCTTCAGGTTTGCCGGATCGGCAGCGACGTTTGGTATTGACAGCAAGTCGCTGAACTGCTGCACGAGTTCCGCCCGACGTGCTGCGGTGTACTCGCGGGCAGCCTGCGGCGGCGTCTGCGCGGCAATCGCGGTTGCGAGACAGAAAAGAAACGCTGCAAGGTAGCGAAGTTTCATAGGCTCAATCACTATACAAGGTAATCTTAATGTTCCTCCCGGAGTTCTTGCCGGACGCACCGAAACCTCTGCGCGCAGCTGGACGAGTGCGAACGAGGGCTGCAAGAATACAAGGTGGAGATCGGAATGAAAGCCGAGCGCTGTCTGGAATACGATCCCACCTTCAGGGTTGCTGTAAACGAACCGACCGGCGTCAGGGGGGATTGGAGTGGAACCGTGTTCCAGCCCATCTACGAGATTGCGTGTGGGATGAACGAGGAACTCGCCGGCATGTTCTACGGCAATGTCTGGAAGAAGGTCATCATCGAGCGCCCCGAACTCTGGAATGGAATTCGGTCCGATCCCACCTTCCCACAGCGCGGGATATCACTCGGAGGAAAGACGTACTTCCTGAACACGGCCTAGGAGGCACACCGGCGACACACATCGACCACGTAATTGATTGCAGACCAAGGTCTCGTCTACCACACCCGATGATGGGCCGTCAGCGGCGGCCGCCATGTCGAGAGCGCAGCGAACTTTCTGATTCGACACACTACTGGCACACAGCCTACTGCCGACCGCGTCAGTTGATGCTGCAACAGGAATGTTTCTAGTCTGCAGTTTGGCGACTATTTGCGAAGTGACCAGTCCCCTAGAATCAGTCTGTCGGATTCTACGTTTTTCCGTAAGTGTATGATAATAAGTATGTTATTTTAAATGCCTGCAAAACGACTTGTCGCCGTATCAGATTTGTAGTATTATTTAATCATAAATGGAGGAACCTTTTAAGGCTACTATGGCTGCGATGCAACAGGCCGTTGTTGGCTTCTCGTGGGATACAGCCGTCGATTTGTCGAGAAAAGAGAACCGAACCCGACTCAGTCCGGCTGCCATCAAAGGCCTTCTTCGGATCGCGACGAATTGGAATTTACGGGACGACGATACCCGACGTCTGTTAGGCGGCATATCCAGTGGCAGTTTTTACGGATTGAAGAATCGGGCTGCCAAGACTCTGGATGAAGATCAGCTCACCCGAATTTCGCTCTTAATCGGAATCTATAAGGCCTTGAACATTCTTTACGGCCAGAAGCTCGCAGATGCGTGGATGGCGCTGCCGAACACGAATACCATGTTTGGGGGAGAGTCGCCACTCAGTTACGTGAAGAAGGGCGGGATACCTGCTTTGCTGAGGGTTCGGCAACTCTTGGACGCACGACGCGGCGGCAGATGAAATCTCCGAAACAGAGCAAGGTGGAACAGGACAGAACTCATCGTCTTATTCCGTATCGCTACAGTGATCGTGGTCGGCCGATCCTCAATCTTCTCGCACAAGACGACGACGATCTGCTCAGCGATCTCACCGAGCTGGAGGGCGCCACGAATGATCGATTGCTCGGCGAGAGTGGGAGGCTACCCGGCGCCAGCGCGATTGAGCTGGTCTCCGGCTTCCGCCTTGCGCATATCGTCAACGCATCCTTCGCTCATGCGCGTCCGTCTGGAGGACGGTTTAACAGCGGGGGAAGAGGAGCCTGGTATGCGGCTTTTGAAATGCAAACCGCGCAAACGGAAGTTGCCTTTCATAGAGCCATCGAGTTGAAAGAAGTCGACTGGAAAGTCCAAGAGGTCTCTCGATACATCGACTATCTCGCCGATTTCCGATACGAATTTCATGACATTCGGGGAGATCGAGATTTTGTGGACTGTTTAGACCCGAACAGCTACTTCGCTTCCCAGACGCTGGGACTCAAGCTGCTGACGAGTGGCTCCGCGGGAATCGTGTATCCGAGCGTTCGGCAGAAAGATGGCGTCTGCATCGCCTGCTTTCGTCCTCCCTTGGTGCTAAATGTGCGAGAGGGGCCTATGGTGACGTTTACTTTCAGTGATGCAGAAATGACTGCTGTTGTCATCGAAAGCTGACACTACGCAACCACTCCTCAGCGCTTCAGAACTCTGCCGGATTGGGAACAGGGACGCGATCTTCCTCCCGAATTCTGAGGCGAGCGACGGGCCGCTCGCCAATCTACGGACGGCTGACCGGCCGTCAGTCGACAATGGCGTGACGCCATGAGTTGCCGATTGTGTATTGGCGGTTCAACCTATTGCCTTCAGTCAACATGCCCTTTAGACTACTGATGTCTCAATCATGTCTCATTTCACCGGTGCTTCCGCTGTTTTCGGTCGAACTATCTGAGTTCCCGGGGAACAGGCACTTCGAGAAAAATTCCCATCGATTCCTAGATTGACTCGCCACCTCTTCCCGCAATGGATTTCCGTCGGGAGGGTTGAAGCTGGCCGGGGTGATCCCGATATCTCCGATAAACCAAGGGGCTGCCATCGACGATGCGAGCACCGGTGAATATGTAGTCGTAATTGTTCTACTGCGCGCGACCGGTCGCGGGGCAAAGCAATGCGACGAGCGCGACGAAAAAGAAAGCTGGCTGGTGCCTGGGGATCATCTGCATTGGTGAACCTGGACTTTCATGAATAGAACCTTTGGAATCATGTCCGATCTCATGCTGGTGCTGGTTGCGGCAACAACGGTCTCTCACGTCCGCGCGCGTGTACCTGCTCAACCGCCACGATCTCCCTTCCTGCAATGATCAGCGCCCAGTCAAAGTTATTCACGGTCGGACAGACGTGCCGTGGGATCAAGTACACAACATCACCCAGCTCGGGAGACGACGCTTTCTCGGGCGCGCGAATTGGCAAGTGTTCCTCGGAGGGACGCAACGGTTCCAGATAATTCATCCCGGCCACCAGGCAATTCGGAACTCCGCAGTCAACCGAAAGCGTCTTGTGCCCCGCATCGCAAGTAATCACTTCGGTTGTCGGCTGACTAACCACTCGACTCAAAACCAGAGCGGCGGGGACGTAACCAAATTCCTCGGGTAGTTGCTCCAGCACGGTGGCATCGCAATAGACTACGGTCCCGGGCGAAGCCCGGTGCACAAACCCAGGCTGCAAGAATGCCGAAAAAGAAAGAGTGCAAGGAAAGGTAGGCGTCCCTGCTGTAATGATTTCCCTCACCGGAATGTTTTCCGCCTGTAGTGTCTCCACAATCCGCATCAATCGATCGTATCCCGCATGGGCCCGACGTAGGCGGTCAGGTAAGGCCATAGACTCTAAGTGCCCGTCGTAGTAATGCAGGCCGCGGAACTCTAGTCCAACGTCATGGATGAGTTTTGCCAGTTCCACGACATCCTTCGCTCGATCTTGCTCAATTCCTGTACGATTCATTCCTGGATTTATGTCGAGAAAGATTCCGATGCCTGAGCCAACCCAGCTATCGAGTTGGCACGCACTCTCCACCAGTACAGAGGTGGCGACCTGCGGGTGTTGGCGGGAGATTTCTCGAATTCGCAGTGCGTTTGCTCCCATCACGGGATAAGCAACCAATACATCTCTCGCTCCGGCGCGAATCGCCGTCAAAAGTTCGAGACTGGTTGCACACTTGAACGCAGTCACGCCGCGAGCCGTCAGCATCTCCATGACATAACCGAGCTTTGCGGTCTTCACATGCGGTCGCCAACGGCTGGGGTTACCATTCAGCAAGCGGAGCGTCGTGTCAATGTTAGCCAGGACAATGTCCCGATAGACCAGGAGCGCAGGTGTCAAAATGCGTTCAGCGCCACGCACTTCATATGTATGCTTCGAGATTCCCATGCTGGTGCATCCTTGATACGAGAAGTCGACCTTTGTCAAAGGGACCCCTGGGGAGAGCACCATCCTGCGCAATCCGATGCAGTTAGGGCATCAATTATTTTTGCGCATGGTTCGCGGCTTTGAAGAATCTCATAGGCCGGACCATGTCTGTGGCCACGTCGAAACTCGTCACTTGTCCGCTGCTGTCGCGATTGAAGTGCATCACGAATTGTCCTTCACTGATGTCGCCAATGAACCCATCGGGGAAGGCAGGCTCTACCTCCTCATCTTCGGTCATCCATTGCTGGCGGACGAGCTTGCCATTTTGGACGACTAGTGTCCAGGTGGCGCGGAGTTCATCATTGGAATATGATCCGGCGTAATCTGCCAGATACGAGGACTCCAAGAGCGGCCCTTTGACAGCTTCGTAAGATACGGGCACGCCTCCCTCCACGGCTTCCAATTCGAAAGTACTATCCTTCACGGCGCGAAAGATGTATTTGTCCTTGTGCTCTATGTCCGCCTCGAGGGCCTCGAATTGTCCGCCCCCCAGAGCACGCAGATCGTACGTCATTCCGGGGGAGACCATGATCAATTTGTCGTTCTGCAGCATGAATTTTCGAAGGGCGCCGTTCTTCTGGCTCCAATACATCCCCACATATTGCTTGAGGTTAGCCACGGGCACATCTGCAGAATTCTTTAGGGAAGCGCTCTTCTCTGCGCGTGTAAATTCGTCACCCAGGTAGATGTCGGCGACACGCAGTGCCATCGTCATTGGGCTCATGCTGCCTACACAGTTACAAGTAACCAGAGTGGAAAAGTGCTGGTCGGGGAATCGGCTCAGTGCCGCCCGGTATCCCACCCATTCGCCGCTGTGATGAATCCACTTGAGCCCGCGATAGTGGTCAAGGAAGAGACCCATCGCGTATGGAATCTGCTGTCCATTATTCAGAGTTCCCGGCGTAGTGAGCTGACGAATGGCGTCAACCCCGCCCACTAAGGGATGTTCGAAGTTCTGGTCCCATTTGAAAAGATCCTCCACCGTCGTCATGACAGAGCCGTCACCTAGTTGCTCAAAATTGCTCATGTCGATCTCGAACCCGCCTCCCGCATGCGGGGCGTAGCCCGTGGCGCGACGAGGCACGATCATGGTGTGGTCGTCGTGAAAGTGCGTGCTGGTCATGCCCAGGGGTCCGAAGATTCGATCCTGGGCAAACTGCCGCAGCGTTTGTCCGGTAATCCGCTTCACGATCTGCGACATCAGAAAATAATTCGTATCGCTGTAGAGGAACTCTTCGCCCGGCTTGAAGTTCACCCCTTTTTGCCGGACGATCAAATCCATGGCGTCGCGATCGGTGGTGAGATCCGCTTCCGGGATTCCTTCCAGATCGAACAAGTCATCGTAATTGCGCAGCCCACTAGTGTGGTGGAGCATGTGACGAATTGTGATGGTCGATCCGTAGTCAGGAATTTCCGGAAGATATTTTCGGACGTCATCATCAAGCGACAACTTGTGATCCTGTGCAAGCAGCAGGATGGCCATCGCGGTGATCTGTTTCGAGATCGAGCCAATATCGAACACCGACTGGGGAGTAATGGCTATGCCGAGTTCAAGGTTAGCCATGCCGTAACCGTGCTCGTAAACCACGTGGCCGTCCTTCACGACGGCAAGTGCACATCCTGGCGAACTGGTCGTGTTCCACTCTGCGAAGATGCGGTCGACTTTCTTGGCGATGTCTTCTTGCGCCGAAGAACTTGCTCCGGCAAGCAGCAAACCGCACAGAAGCGTTGTAAGTGCGAGGGGTCTCATCGGTCTTTCTCTAGAAACTGTAACGAAGAGCGAACTGCATGACCCGCGGAGCCGTTAATGTCGACGTATAATAGCCGAAGCTTGAGCTGTTCGACAGGCTCAGATTGCCCTCGGCGTTGCTTCCTGCAAAGGGTTCCAGGGCTGCGGCATCAAAGCGCACTGAGTTCGTGATATTAAACGTTTCCCAGCTGAACCGGAGCACCGAGGATTCTGTGACGTTCCAGGTCTTCCCCAAGCCCATATCGATGCCGAAGTAACCTGCTCCGCGGATCAGGTTTCTCTCTCCCGATTCCCCGGGATAGGCGTAACGGAATTGATTGATCGCGGAGTTCGAATTCCCCACCGGGTCTTTGAATATATTGGGGCTGCCGTTGACCATGTACGTTCCGCCCTTCGGCTCAGGACCAATAAGCATCGCATTGGCGGTGTTTTCCCAGTTCGTGGGCCAATAATTGCCATCGTTCACCGTGGTGGGAAAACCGCTGGTCATGCGGAAAATTCCAGTGAGCTCCCAATTGCCGAAGATGGCACCGAGCACGCCCCTCACCGGGAAGTGTTTGTCCTTGCCGACGGGCAGCTGGTACATCCAGTTCGCATTGAATTGCTGGGTCGCATCAAAATCCGACACTCCACGATTTTGCTTTGGCGACCATGTGTTTAAGATGTAGCTGGCAAACCCGCCGCCTGCCACGCCCGAACCACCTTCGTATTGATTCACCCGCTCCGCGTCGGAGCCCAAGTCGATTGATTTGGAATATGTATAGTTAAAATCGAACTGAAGCCCTCCTGTTATTTTGCGCCGCAGACTCGCTTGTAGTGCGTTGTAGCTGCTGTTGCCCATCGTGCTCCAGACGTACAACGAAGAGAATTGCGGAGCCCAGAACTGGAAAGGCTTTGTGACTCCATTCACCGTGGCACAAGCCGGGAATGCGGCGCCTGTTGGATCGCAGTACCAATCGGCCTGGATCAGCTCAGTGGTCATGTCGATGCCGCCGTTGCACGCGAAGATCTCGTACATGTTCTGCGTAGCCGTTGGCCTTGCCGGAGGAGTGCCCGGGGCGCATGTGATGGTTGGCTGCTGGCCTGCCACCAACGGAAACAGATCCTCGAAGTAAGGAATTTTCGGCATGTTCTGTACCAGAGTGGGGTTGTTACTTTGCATGGTAGTCGCGATGATCCGCGTCGCACTATAGAGATCCATACCCGACTTTGGGTCCCGCAGATCCAACGGCTGTGCGACATCCAGCTGTTGCAGCAAACGATGTCCGAAGCGGCCCACATAAGAAGTCTCCACAACGAATCCATGTCCGATGTCTCGACTGAAGGAAAGATCAACCACGTGGGAGTACGGGGTCTTCAATCCGTTGTCCAGACCCCAGCTGATTGATTCTCCTCCAGTTGCCGGTGTCGATGGCGGTGAATATGGAAAACCGCCCGTCGGTGCCGGCGGTTGCAGCAGACACGGGGCAGCGCCGCAGCCGTTATAGGTCGCCGGGACACGGTACAGAGAACTGAAACGCGGCGATTGATCTGGAGTTACCAGGCCGGCAGGATCTCCGATGATCGTCGTCAACCCGAACGAGCCCATCTGATCGAAACTGTTCAGCACTCCTTCGCCAAAGTGGTCGAAATAAATCCCATATCCTCCGCGAAGGGAGCTCTTTCCTGAATCGCCGAAGATTTTTCCGAAGAAACTCTCTTTCGAAAAATTTGGTGACCACGCGAAGGCAAAGCGGGGAGCCGCATCTTTGTAATCCCAGTTCCAGATCGGTGGTTTGCCATTGGCCTGCCCTGAGAGTTCGAAGCTCAATAAGGGCTGGATGCTTTGTCCCTCTGCCATTCCAATCGCGCGATTTCGAAACCATTGACTGATGCCAGGAACTGGAGCCACTTGAGTTCCAGTGGTCTCATAAGGCGGCTGGAGCAAGCTGTAACGTAATCCGGCCGTCAGCGTCAGATTCGGCTTGAGACGCCAGGCATCCTGTACGTACCATTCGGCCTCGTGCGCACGAAAGTGACGCGGCACCATGGCGCCTTCCGGCAAGAGCGTGAAGTTCTTGGTCTCCTGATAATTCGCAGTCACTTGCGGCACCATGCCAGTTATGGCACTGGCAGCCAAGTCGTAGGCCGCAGAAAACGATCCCGATCCATTCGACGCGTATGTACCCAAAACTTCCGGAAATCCAAGGGAAGCGAATTGCGGAGCCCCGGGATCCAAGCTGGTTCCAGTTCCGGAGATTCCGCCGGCCGCAAGCCACGTTGGGTTCGACGAACCGTTGATAAATGATTGTCCATTGGACTGTCGAAGGTTGTTGATTATTCTCAAGTTCGTGCCGAACTGCATGGTGTGCTTGCCTTTTGTCCAGCTGAGGTCATCCACAAAGTTCTGGAGAGGTACCTGCACGTTTGTGGTTGGCGTCTCTCCCGCAGGGTTAGAAATTCCGCCCGCGTAGAAGCTGATGAATCCCCGCGTTTGCAAACCCGCCTGTCCGAGACCTTCGCGGATGTAGCCGTAACGGAAACTGTTGAGCAAAGAATTGCTGATGACCGAGGTGTAGCCAATCGCTAACCCCTTGCCGTTGTTGGTCGAAATCTGGTTGGGAGGCTGTCCCGGGAATTGTGACCCGATTGTTACTGAGTGATCGTTCTGCAGGTTCCCGCGCAAGAATAGATGTTGGTTTCCATTCGAAGACAGGTTGTAGTCGAGTTTGACGATGTAGGTATCGAGTTTGGCAGGAGTGGGATCGGAGAAGGTAAACCCCGAGATGTTCAACCCATCGCCCACCGTCGGATCGTTGGGCAGCGGAAAGCTGTTGAAAACGGTCAGCGCAGACGGATCAACTCCCGATCCTTGTGGGCAGTTCCCCAGTCCAAAGCATAAAGGGTCGAGTTGCGCGAGATCGGTTTTATCGAGCGTGAACAGACCACTCGTCGGACAAGTCCGGTTTTGGCCGTTATCGCACTCATAAATCAAATTGCCACTGCGGAAGCTTGCCGTGGGCACAAACCTCGTAACGATTGCTGTCTCATGCGTTCGCTGCCCTTCATACGTGGCGAAGAAAAACATCCGGTTCCTGGCGATCGGGCCCCCGATTGAGCCTCCGAACGTATTCCGCACGAGATGCGGAGGTACGTTTGGATTGCCTCCTTCAAGTTCGGCGCGCTCATTGAACCAACTATTGGCCTCACCGATTTTCGACCGGTTGTATTCATAGAGTGATCCGTGAAATTGGTTCGTTCCACTCTTAGTCACCATGGCTATTTGTGCCCCCGAGGAACGGCCGGCGTCTGCATTCGAATTGGTTGTAGTGACGCGAAATTCTTCCAGCGAGTCAAGAGTGGACCGAAGAGCGCCCTGAAAAGCATATCCGAAAACGGGATCGTTATCGTCCAGTCCATCGACCGTGATGTCGGTCTGATCGCTACGCGCTCCGCTAACCGCTCCGCTGCGGCTGTCGGCGTTTTGATTAATGTCCGTGCTGTCACCCGTATACAGCACTCCCGGTTGAAGACTGAGAATAGAAGCCGGATCACGACCTTCGAAAGGCAGCTCCGTCATCTGGTCTGTCGTGAAAGCATGGCCAATGCTCGCGTCCTGCGTGTTGACAAGCGGTGCTGCGCTCATGACCTCTACTTTTTCGGACACGGCTCGAACCTGCAACGTTTGATTGAGAGTGGCGGGCGTGTTCACCAGCAAGCGAAGGTCATCCACGCGCAGAGTGCCAAAGCCGGATGCAGTGATGGTGAGCGTGTAGGTAGCGGGTGGTACTTCCAAAAACTGATAGAAACCCCTTCCGTCGGTTGTAGTAAATCGCGAAAAACCGGTGGCGGAATTTGCAATCGTGACCGCGGCTCCAGGAATTACTGCTCCGTTGAGATCGACAACAGTTCCGCGCAATGACGTGGTGGAAGTTTGGCCCCTGCTCACCGCCACTCCCAACAGAAGAGCCACAATCATCAACCCGATTGACCGCTCATTTCTCATCATGCCGTCCTCGCTTTGGGAGCCGCCATCAGTTACGGACGTGACACTACAGAAGCATCCCTCGCCTTATAGTTAAGTACCGCAAACGCTGTCAAGGGCTAAATATCGGTTAAGTATTGCAAAAACTGCGCTATGAAAGCGGATTTTTAAATGTCACAAATGTAACAAATCACTTGACATTGCCGGTCTGCCTGTTTGATGCTTACGGTTTTTGTGGCCAAAGGAGCAACAAATCGGCCAGGGATTACTTCGAGCTGGCATGAGCGGATCAACCGTCTCTCTCCGAAACGACAGGAGTTGATACGGCCGGTCCTGCAGGATCCTCGCAGCTTTCTGTTTCTGAGTATCCGGGCGATGGCGGGAAAGCTACGGACGGACACTGCCACGACGCTCCGCTCCATCCGCGGGATGGGATTTTTGGGTTATCCGGAATTTCGTCGCTACCTTCACGAACTAGCTATTGCACATGCCACATCTCTGGATTCCATGCTGGCGAGTGCTGCCAGGGATTCCG
The DNA here is from genome assembly GCA_963766625.1 of uncultured Acidobacteriaceae bacterium. GTDB lineage: Bacteria > Acidobacteriota > Terriglobia > Terriglobales > Acidobacteriaceae > Sulfotelmatobacter. The sequence goes on from CAVYBF010000005.1 coordinate 578,449, forward strand.
ATATTCCCGCTCACATCCGGGATTCGCTCGATCAGGACCAGAAAAACTTCACCAGTTTCCGTAACACGCTGGATACGAAGCAACTGGCGAGACTTGCCCAATGCATTTGGTCGGCGCGACGAGTTATTTTACTGGGGGGCGATCTAGCGGCAGCATTGGTCTTCTATCTCGAACATCACCTCGTAATCCTTGGATTGCCCGTATTCTCGGCCACGAGCCCCGGTCGGGCAGTCCATCTAGTTCGCACCACAAGCAAAAGAGACTTGGTGGTTGCCATCAGCTTTCATCGAGCGCTGCGGCAGACAGTCGAAGGGATGCGGCAGGCCAAAGAAAAGGGGGCGTACTGCATAGGAATTACGGACACCTTCGTCTCGCCGATCGCTCGCTTCGCGCATGAGAGCCTGATTGTTTCAGTTGAAACTTGCCATTTCGGAGACTCCTACGTCGGCCCGATGGCATTGCTCGATGTGATGCTGGTGGCTTGCGCCAACTATCGCCGCAAGTATGTGCTGGGTCTGGCCCGCGAAGCATCCCACGAGCAACAACAAGGATTCCGCTGGTATGAGGATTGAATCGCCTCATCTTTATTGAGCAAGAACCGCATTGTCTTTTGAGTTGCGTACCACTATGCGAATCGAAAGCATTACGCTGCGAGAGCTCCGGATGCGCCTGAAGGCTCCTTTCGAGACCAGCTCGGAAGTTACTTGGGAGAGACGGATCTTGCTGGTCGAAGTTGGCGTGGATGGACTCCACGGCTGGGGAGAGATCACCGCGGCTGAAGATCCTTTCTACAATGCTGAAACTACCGATACCGCCTGGCACATTACGCGAGATTTCATCGTCCCCTTCATCCTCGGAAAAAATGTTGAAACGGCTGCTGAGATTGGGGATCTGCTTGATCCGATTCGTGGACACGAGATGGCGAAGGCCGGAGTCGAGAACGCGGTCTGGGACATCGAAGCGCAGCAAAATGGTTTGCCGTTAGCAAAGTTGCTGGGTGGAACTCGCGAAGAGATCCCCTGCGGCGTGTCGATCGGAATCCAGCAGGGGACCGCAATACTGTTGGAGAAGATCGAGTGTGAATTGCGCGCAGGATATCGGAGAATCAAACTCAAGATTAAGCCCGGAAAAGATCTCGACGTTGTAGATGCGGTTCGGAAACGCTATCCGGAAATCAAATTGATGGTCGATGCTAACTCAGCGTATCGCCTCGAAAATCTTGAACTACTCAAGGCGTTTGATCAGTACCGTCTCCTGATGCTCGAACAGCCGCTGGCGTGGGACGATATTTATCAGCACGCTCTTCTGCAAGCTCAATTGCGAACCCCGGTCTGCCTTGACGAGTGCATCCACAGCCCGTCACATGCTGAGGCGGCCATCAAGCTTGGTGCTTGCCGGGTGATCAACATCAAGCTAGGACGAGTAGGTGGGCATGCGCAAGCCAGGCGAGTGCACGATATCAGTGTGCGGCACTCTATTCCGGTTTGGTGTGGGGGCATGCTGGAGTCCGGAGTGGGTCGTGCCCACAACATCGCGATGTCCGCACTTCCGGGATTTTCGTTGCCTGGAGACGTCTCCGCTAGCCAGCGATATTGGGATGAAGACATCATCGAACCCGAAGTGGAGGTGGAGCCGGCAGGCACGATACGCGTGCCGGTGATACCAGGCCTCGGCTTTCGCATCCGCAGAAAAAGAGTTGAATCATTGACGGTTCGTCAGGAACATTGGCAAGCGTGAGCGATACCGGTCTCTCGCCGTTTTGTTGCCAGAGTGCGGCCACAACTCCACGGATATCTTATTGCCAGTGGAGACTGGCAACCGTGGGACATCTTAATTTGCTGAAAAGGCCACCATTTTCCGGGAGCACGGAATGCGCGACATAGCTTCGAAAGCCGAAATAGCAGCCGGTCAGCTGAAGCCAAACGCGCTTTCCCTGAGCGATGCCATTCTCCCTGGGATTGGCTAGTTCTGCTCCGGCTCAGACGATGGCCGTAGCCTTGCCGGCATTGGTTGCAGCAGCCCACTATGCTGGCCTGCTGCCGATTGCATGTGCGTTTGTACCGATGCTCGGCATTGCGCTTGGGTAGGTACCCGAGAATATTGCAAACCAATTCGCGTCACACTGCCCATTCTGGTCGAAACTACGGGCGTATGAACAGAGCGAACACTATACTCCTAGGAACTTGCTTCTCGTTCTCAGTGGCGTGACTATCATCGTGGAGAAACCACGTGCCATCACCAAACGGACACTCTGTGCGTCGCCTGAATCGCTACGCCAGTTTCATTAACAAATCTCAGGCACAACGGATCACTCTTCGTTCGATTCGCGGCGGCACTTTTCGACACCGATTGTGCATAAGATTGTTCACGATTTTCTCGGCAAGCCGTCCGGCTTGACGTTCACCAATTTGCACATGGGAAGGGGCAGCCGCCGTTCGATAGAATTGACCAGCGATGGGAGTCACCGCAGAACTGCACAACCTCGGAGATGCCCGGCTGTCGAAGGAGATCACGGCCAGCATCGAACACGCATTGAGCGACTGACGGGGGGACTGGCGAGTCTCCATTTCTGGATCGCGGGCCGGTGAGAATTGGGAAATGCGAGTCGAGGGTCCCAATGGATTTGAGCGGACGTACACTCTGGCCGGTACTGCCGAAGAACATGAACCGGAGGCAATCCGCAGATTGATTGTTCAGTTGCTTCCAAGAGGTTCCTCTTGAGTCCTGCATACTCCTTAATTAAGGAGGCGGCCATAAACTTCTGAGCAGCTGTTGTCGGATTGGTTTTCGTCGCGAGAAACGGCAAATGCGACAATCTCCTCACACAAATTCCCGCCTTGACGAACACATCCGGCGAGCCTTGAACAAGATCAAGAAACCGAGCAGCGCTGAAGAGATAACCGAGTTGTTGAATCGCGACCTCGGTCCTGGAGATCGGCCTTTTCAGGTCAAAGACGTTGCGGCTTGGTTGCGGAATGTCGGCGATTCCGTCGTGCATTTGTATTGGCTTGAGAGCCGCCCGCGCAGATAGCCCGGCGCCTCCGGCCGGTTTCTCGTTTACCATGATCAGTGTCGTAACCACCGCCAAAACTTGAGATTTCAGAGGTGCTCTGTGCCAATTCCGAAGGTTTTGATCTTGACGGGAGATGCAGCCGAGTCGCTGGAGGTTACGTATCCGTATCAGCGCCTCAGGGAAGAAGGCTATGAAGTGCGTATCGCCGCCCCCAGCAAAAAGAAGCTGCATTTCGTCGTGCATGATTTCGAGCCAGGCTATGACACCTACACGGAAAAACCGGGCTACCGCTGGGACGCGGACATCGCTTTTGCGGACGTGAATCCATCGGACTACGCGGCCCTGGTGATCCCGGGTGGTCGGGCACCAGAATATATTCGCAATGATTCAGCCTGCCAGAAGATCGTCCGGCATTTCTTTGAGAACCGGAAACCTGTTGCTTAGCTTTGCCAGTGCCGGTTTGGTTTTGGCCGCATGTGGAGTATTGAAAGGCAGGCGCACTGCCGCATATCCGGCCCTGGAGCCCGACATTAAGGCAGCAGGCGCGGAGTTCGTCAATGCAGAGGCGGTGGTTGACGGGACCATGGTTTCCGCACGCGCTTGGCCGGATCATCCGGCGTGGATGCGAGAATTCGTTCGCCTCTTGAAACAGAAGGCGCCCGTTGGTGAGCTCGAAACCGCTGCCTAGTTCCGGCTTCCGTCTGGCGTGGCCAACGCTGCTGACTGACGCGCCCTCATTCGAAAAGAGCCGGCTGCGACTCGGTCTCCTGCGCCTCTCGAAAATTGCTGAGACCAACCCCCACGAGCCGGTAGCGTTGCTGTGGGTTCAGGTCCAGCTTTTCCCGGAGCTTTAACGCGATGTCCGTCAGTTCATCGCAGGAAGTAGGCGGATTCCCTGGTGTGTAGCTGCGCGTCAGGATCTTGAACGCCTTCGTCTTCAGCTTGAGCACCACGGTCCGTGGTATTCGCGATTCCTTTCGCGAAGCCGACCAGAGCTTTTCTGCCAGGCGGCGGATCATTGGTTCGGTTTCTCGGAGCAGCACATCCTCTGGGAATGTATCCTCGACGGATATGGACTTCGTAGGCCGGTCGGGAACAACCGGATTCTCGTCAATTCCTCGGGCAAGCTCGTAAAGACGGACACCGTAGCGCCCGAACTGATCTTCCAGTCTGGCGCGCTCCAGATTTCTCAGTTCGCCGACTTTCTTGATTCCCAGTCGTGTCAGTTTCTCTTCGGTGACTTTCCCGACTCCCGGCAGCCGTCCTACTGGCAGAGACAGAAGAAACGCATCGACTTCCTCTGGCTGGATGACAAAGAGTCCATCTGGCTTTTTCCAGTCGGACGCGAGTTTTGCCAAAAACTTGTTCGGTGCCACGCCGGCAGAAGCAGTCAGCTTTAGTTCTGTGCGGATCTGTTCCCGAATCGTGCGTGCCACCAGTGTCGCGGTCGGCAAACCAGTCTTGTTCAGGGTCACATCCAGGTAGGCTTCATCAAGCGAGAGCGGTTCGATCAGATCGGTATGGCGCGTGAAGATCTCTCGCACACTTTTCGATACAGCCCGATAACGCGTGAAATCCGGAGCGATGAAGATGGCAGTCGAACACAGACGCTCTGCCCGGGCAGCAGGCATGGCCGAGCGCACGCCAAAGGCTCTCGCCTCGTAGGAGGCTGCGCAGACAACGGAGCGATTGCCCTTCCAGGCAACGATCACGGGTTTGCCGCGCAGTGCAGGATCATCGCGCTGCTCGACGGAAGCGTAAAACGCATCCATGTCCACGTGGATGATCTTGCGGATGCCCATCTCGCAACCATATTATTCTCGGCACCATACGCAGTGAATGTCACGTAGTCTGAAGTCAATAGTAAGCCGGGGGGTGCGATAGATTCTAGTCATGCGTCCAGCTTCGGGCGTCTATTCCGCGCTGGCGGTTTTCGTCCTCCTCGTGCATGCCCTGTTCATTGTGTGGGTGGTTTTCGGCGCTTTCGTGACGCGCTCTCGCCCCATTCTTCGCTGGCTGCATATCGCTTCGCTAGTCTGGGGAATCTTTACAGAACTGCTTCCGTGGCCTTGTCCTTTAACTGTGCTTGAGAACTGGCTCGAAGCCAAGGCTGGCGTCCAGCCGTATCAGGGAGGCTTTCTGCTCCATTACCTCGACAAGCTAGTCTATCCCGATATCTCTTCAACTGTTCTGACGGCTGCAGGAGTACTCGTCTGCGTTCTCAACCTTACACTCTACGGACGGCAGATGTGGATCGCTCGTTTCCGATCGCGCCAGACATAGCTGCGATCGGCCCTTCTTATCTTCTTTCATGGGCAAAACTCGGCTGTGCGTCCGGCCCCTTACAATGGGGTTATGCGGATCCTTATGTTCACGGGCAAAGGTGGCGTCGGCAAGACCAGCCTGGCTGCCGCAACTGGCGTCAAACTTGCTGCGCTCAACTATCGCACATTGGTCATGAGCATCGACCCGGCACACAGCCTGGGAGACTCCTTCGACTTGGAGACCGACCTTTTTCACCTCCAAACTTCCGACCCGTTACAGGTGGGTGATCGGCTCTGGATCCAGGAGCTCAATATCCAGAAAGAGATCAAGCGTCATTGGCAGGAAATCTCTTCCTACGTAACTTCGGTATTGCGCACTACCGGCATCAGCGGCGTGGAGGCCGAGGAACTTGCGATCCTCCCCGGCATGGAAGAGCTCAGCGCGATGATGTACGTCAATCAATACCGGCGCGAGCAGCGTTACGACGTGATTGTCCTCGATGCCGCGCCTACCGCTGAGTCCATGCGCTTCATCAGCATGCCCACCACGCTCGACTGGTATATGAAGCACATTTTTCCCTTTCAGCGGAACTTCTTGAAGGCGGTGCGGCCCATCGCCAATCGCGTGGCGCCATTCGAGCTCCCTGCCGACAGCTACTTCTTAAATATCCGCGACCTGTTTGGCAAGTTGGAAGGCGTGGACGAGATCATGGAAGACCCAAACACTACCAGCGTGCGGCTGGTCACCAACCCGGAGAAAATGGTCCTGCGCGAGACCGAACGTGCTTTTGTATATTTTTCCCTGCACGGGCTGACGGTGGATTCGGTGATCGTCAACCGCTTGCTCCCGCATGAAGTCAGCGACGCCTGGTTTAATGAGTGGCACATCTCACAGGACAAGATTCTGCATGAGATCGAAGAATACTTTGCTCCGGTTCCGGTGAAGCACGTGCCTCTGTTCGCCCACGAGGTCCTGGGGACCCAACGACTGGAGGAGCTGGCCGGAGTGCTGTATCCTCGAGGAGAAGATCCGGCAACGGTAACGCGGACAGAGAAGCCCTTCACCTTCGGGAAACAGAACGGAACTTACGAAGTCCGGATGCTGCTGCCGTTTGCTACCAAAGGTGAAATCGGATTGTTCAAGAAAGGCGACGAACTGGTGGTTGAGATCGGCACACTTCGCCGCCATGTTGGCCTGCCGCGGTCTATGGCAGGGTTGCTGCCGGCCCGGGCGCGGCTCGAAAATCGTGTTTTGACGGTTGAAATGAAGGAGGCAAAATGAACGAGCCACAGGAACCTCAGTCAACGGCGAGGGAGCATGCCGCTCACGAGCCATGCCCATGCCGCGAGATTGTAGATACGGTTCGCGAGTACCTCGGAGTCTCACCCGCGGTCCGACAGCACTTGGCCAACTCGCGCGTGGAATTTCTCAAGGCACTCCGGGAGATGCTGGACGCGCGGATAGAGCATTTGTCGAGTCAGCCCCAGAAGGGGACGAAGGTAGCGGTCGAATAGGGTCGTCCTGGAAAGCGTCACACAGCAGTGCCGGCTGAGAAAGCGCGCTGCGATGTTAACCTTTCGCTTCTTGCTGACGGAACGAAATCAGGTCCCACGCCCCTTCCGGCGTTGATGTTTCTTGTCGAAGGATATAGAGATTTCCGTCGTCAGCTCGAGCCTTATAGAAGTTATGCTCCGGGTCATACCACTGATCGAGCACAGCTTCAACCCGATATTCTTTCCCTTCCAGCCAAAATCGGGCAGGGCGTTCATCAGCCTTTCGCCCAGAGTAGCACTCGACGCTCAGCTTCATTGTCCTCATTATCCTTGAGTACGACCACGGACGCTCGCGATCTGTGTGTTGCTCCGCATCCTTCCCGCAGCGTGCAGGATTTCTTTGTAAGAATTGGTTGCGTCCAGCACAATCGAGCCGTGAAGGCCATGAAGGATACAGTCAGAATTCGGCGAGCGACGCTCCGAGACTTGCCCCTGCTCTTGCGCTACCGGCGCGCCATGGCAGAGGAGATGGATGGCGCCGATGAAGCGGCCGTGAATCGGATGATCGCAGCCTTGGAACCTTATCTTCGCGCCGCTATTCCGGAGGACAGGTGGCATTCCTGGATTGCCGAGCCCGGCGGCTGCGGTTCCGTTGAGATCGTTCCATGGGTCCCGGGACGGTTGGACCCGACGCCGAGACGTGCGTGGATTCACAGCGTGTACGTCGAGCCCTCGTTTCGCCGTCGTGGCATTGGACGCCAGCTCACCCAGACGATCATTGCATGGTGTCGCGAACGGGGATTTGAGTGGATTTATTTGCATGCCAGTGATCAAGGCCGGCCTTTGTATGAATCACTCGGATTTGTGCCTTCCAGCGAAATGCGCCTCAAACTTTAATGAAGGGAGGCACGGCACGCGCTCTACCGATGCTCGATTCGTCGAAATGTCAGGTTAATGCGCGGCTGGCTGATATCGGGTTCTTTGGAAACCTCGTGCTTGAAATTTTTCTGTGTGTGCCCTGCCATGATGAGCAGGCTCCCATGCGGCAATCTTTCTGCGAAGGCAACGCCGCCATCCTTCCCTTTAAGGCGGAACAGACGTTCGACACCCAGACTGACCGATGCAATCACCGGACCCATTTCCGGTTCGGCGTCGGCGCGTGTAGCCCGACGCTGTCGTGTCCATTTCGATAGAGATTGCAGAGGGCGGCGTTGTAGGGAAGTTTCGAGAGATTCGACTTGGCATAGGCCTCTGTCGGAGTGGCCTCTTCGACGCGCGCTTTCAACGAAAGCAATTCCGGAATCCAGGCCAGAGACTTGTACTCGCGCCGCGAATACGTGTAATTGGTTCCTGGGTCACCATAGTATGCTTCGTCGCGGGGCACCGAGCCTTTGAAGAAGGTTTTCCTCCTCTCCCAGGCGCATTTCGCCAGCAATGTGTGGAACAGAGTCGTCGCTTCCTCAGCAGAGAGAAAGTTCTCTTCGTAGTAGATTTCCGCTCCGGGAATTGCTACCGGTTCCATGTGCTTGAGCCGCCCAGTTGCTCTTAAGCGGGCTTGGCGTAGGTGCCGGGGCTTTTGCCTGTCGCCTGGAATTCCGGAGGACGCTTCCCGCTCGCTTCCGCCAATGCGCGACGCACTCCTTCAGCGTTGAAATCTGTGGCGTAGACGGGTGTACCTGGCTGCTGGCGCCACGAATCGTCGAGCCCACCGGCATCGACGGCGTCGAACCCGATTTGGTCAATGAGCTTCATCACTACAGCTTTGGCTTTGGGATTGTCACCGGCAACCGGCAGAGCAATACGATCCCGAGCGCCTGCCGGGCGGCCCTTCTCCAGCAGATGCTTGGCGTAGATGTTATTGAACGCCTTAACCACGGGTCTGCCCAATTGCTTTTCAACCCAGCGGCTCTCGGTCAAACCAGCTTCGATCTCTCGAATCCCGCCGTCGCGATGACGGGGATAATAGTTGCCGGTGTCCACGACGACCACATTGTCAGGAACGCCCGCGAACAAGTCTTTTGGCAATTCCGGAATGTGTCCCTCGGGGATGGTCACAATCACCACTTCGCCTGCCCGCGCCGCCTCTTTCGCCGTAACGGCTTTTGCGCCAGTTTCCTTCGCCAGTTCTCTCAGAGTTTCAGGTCCTCGTGAATTGGCTACAATGACCTCGTGTCCTAAGCCCGAAACCGGCGGGTCAACGCTCCGCCGATATTTCCGGCGCCGATAATGCCGATCTTCATGAAATCCTCCTCTTCAATTCCAGTTCGTTTTTGTGGGATGGTCAGTTTTGAAGCCTCACGAGTGACGAGATTAGGTTTTGACCTCGGTCCTGCTGTGCAGGTACGGCGTCGGCAGAAACTCGTTTTGCGGAATTCGGAAGGAAGGCCGCGAGCAGAGTTTTGAACCGAGGACTGAGATCCAGTCGCTGGCTCTCACGTTCGATGAGAGCCAGCGGATCTGCCGCCCTCTTCAGTACATAACGCAGATACGACAGCCTCATGAGCCAGAGAGCGTGACCGAAATCGCTCTCTCCTCGAAGGCGGTAGGTTATCCAACCGGAATTTGGCACCCAACGATGCTCTTCCGCAAGTCCTTCATCCAGCAACGCGTCGTGTACTGCACGGGGAAACGGAATGTCGACAATGCCACCCGTGTGCACATGTCCGATTTCGGCAGCCCGAAACCGGAATTCGCGCCCGCCAAAGCGGTGTGGGTGGGCCGACACTTCGGGCCACAACGATACGTGCCGCTCGAGTTCATCTAGTAATCTCATTTCAAACCTCGGCTCATTTAGCTGTTTCGATGCACCTAGGTCTCGGTCCGATTCGGTCGTTTGAGTTACAAGCTGCGGAGCCTAGAATGGATTCTCGATGATGGTCAAGCGGGCACCAGCTCGACGCCGCCCTGGTAAAGCCAAACCTGGCACGAAGGGCTTAGGTCCAGGCGAATGCCGGCTCGACCAACCCACCGGAACTGCTGCTGCGATCGCTGAAGCCATCGAGAAAGCTGGCGGTTGCGTTGTGGGATCATACAAAGAGCCTCTCGGCGGACATCCTCTTCTGCTCTCGGTCTTGCCGATTGGCGCCGTGGAACCAACTCCCTTTCAGAGAGATCTGTCGGACACCCATCACAAGCGACTCGCGGATGTGATCAACAAAACCGGGCGTTTCCTTGATCCGATCATCGCCGTTACTGCGCCCAACAATGGATTCTGGACTCCGAATGGCCGGCATCGCCTGGAAGCCATGCGCCGCCTTGGAGCCAAGTCGATTACGGCGCTCGTTGTCGCTGATCGCGAAGTTGCGTGGCAGATCCTGGCGCTCAACACAGAAAAGGCCCACAACCTGAAAGAGCGGTCGTTAGAAGTGATCCGCATTTATCGCGGCCTGGTCGAAGAAGATGCCTCCCGGCCCGAGTCGCAATTTGCTTTCTATCTGGACGAACCCGCATTGGTCACACTCGGTGTGTGTTATGAGAAGGTCCCTCGCTTCGGCGGTGGCGTATACCACCCCATCCTGCGGAGACTCGAGAACTTCACCGAGGATCCGCTACGCGCGGCCATCAAGGACCACGAGAGGCGGGCCGCGATGGTGCTCGATCTTGAAGAGAAAGTGGCGGCAGCGGTGAAGAAGCTGAACGAGCGCGGCTTGCTAAGTCCCTATCTGCGTTCATTCGTGGTCGCCCGCATCAATCCGCTGCGCTGGATCAAAGGAGAACCACCCTCACTCGAAGAGGTATTGAAGACGATGCGCGAGCGTGCAGCAAAATTCAATGTTGAGAAAATCAGGCCTCAGGATCTCGCGGGTACTGGAGGACCGCCGGACGAAGAGGCCTGATACGTACGGTTCGTCGCGCGGCAGCTCGCGTCTAGTCGTCGTCGAACGCCCGTGCAATCTCGTCACGCCCTGCGGGTGTGAGCGGCTCGACCTTCCCATGCGCCATGATCGTGATGCCCTCGCTCGACGGACGTACCTCTCCAATCACCGCAACCGAAACGCCTGTAGCCCGAAGGGCAGTCAGAACCGAGTCCGCTCGATCTGGCGCGACGGCGATCAGTAATGCACCCGAGGCAATCAGTTTCAGAGGATCGAGGGCCAGGGCTGCACAAATCGCCTCAGTCTCCGGAAACACGGGGATTTGCTCGCGAATCACCCGGAGCCCAAGGTCGCCGGGCGCGACCAACTCGAAGAGCCCCGTCGCGAGCCCACCTTCGGTCGGATCGTGCATTGCATGCACGGCCTCGCCCACATTGGCAGCGGCGAGAGCCGCACTCACGACACTGATACCGGGCTCAGTCAGGAAACGCGCGGCCCGAGCCAGAACATCTGCATCAATCCGCTCCCGCAGCCGTTCGGGCTTCTCTCGTGCCAGGATCGCAGTGCCCTCAATAGCCACACCTTGAGTCAGCAGGATCTGATCCCCTTTCGCAATATGGGTTTTCCGCACAAGGCGAGTCGGGACGACTTCCCCGAGCATCTGGCCGACCAGAATCGGGCGATCGATACCTTGGGTGATTTCCATGTGCCCGCCTGCAAGTGTGATGCCCAATTCCTCGCACGTGGTCCGTACATCGGCCATGATCGCTTCGGCCAGCTCGGGTGTTGTGCGATTCTCGGGAAGAAGCATGACAACGAAGAACCAGAGCGGTCGTGCGCCCAGAACGGCAACATCGTTCGCGTTGACGTGAACTGCGTACCGACCGATGTGATCCGTGGCGAAGGTGACGGGATCCGTCGCGACGACGAGATAGCGGTCGCCTGCGTCGATGACGGCCGCGTCCTCGCCAGTCTGAGGTCCAATGAGCAGGCGCGGATCATGCTTCGGCGGATGCCTCAGCAGCGACCGCAAGTGCTCAAGCGGAAGTTTGCCGACTGGCAACGGCTTCGATTGGCCGCATCCCATGCGCTCACGATCATCGATGACCGCGCGTGGCAGGTCAAGGACGGGATCACTGTGCCGCGGCTCATGTTTCTTCCCGGGAGATTCCGCAAGATAGCGCCACAAAAATGAGGAGGTACGCCGGTGCGAGAGCACCGGGCAGAGTAGGAGGTTCGTTATGGAATCTCTCGTGCGTTGGCTCCCTTCTTCCTCCCAGTCCCTGCATGCGGTCACCTGGGACTTCCAACCGCCGCTTTGCGGGGATCGTCGCGTCCCAGGAAGAGAAGCGAATGGGGCAGCAGAGAGTTGGCAAGCTACAGGATCGGCATTCGAGCGTGACGATAAAAAGAGTCATTCGGAAGGGAGTAAGGGACCAATTGGCCGTCTGGGCTGTTTCGGGGCAAGTAATACACTTGCTGCAGTCTGCGCACTGCGTTCGTTCGAAGGGCCTCCTCCGGAGACCTCATGATCCTTCCACCCGCGCCGTACGATGCCGATGCTTCCACCAGATACCAAGATGCATCGGGAAGGCTGTTACCGCTCAAAGCTGCTCGCGTAATTCCGGAATCGAGAAGGAGGTGGTAGAGCCCTTTTCGGTTGGAAAGTACATAGAACACTGGGACGCTCGCCCTTCGGTCAGGCTGCCCAGCCAAGATACGCGCCGTCTCGTCCTCGATCTTGGTCTGGCTCACATCTGCGGGTTCTTGCAGGAAGACAAGCAAGGCCTTAGGCATCGCCACATGGTGCAAATTCTTAACGCTCGCAGAACGAAGAAGGAAACTACCTGCCAGACCCGCGCCTGACAGAAGCGCCAGGGCAACGTAGCCGCGAATCGACGGCCAGGGTAGCCAGCCCAACATGGCCTCGACAATTTTCCCTCCCACACCTCCTGGAATGAAGGCTGCGGTGCGTCGCTTGTAAATCAGATATTGCTCGCCGTGCTGATTTTCCATGCGATGCTCTTCGCTGCGCGCCAGCGCGTAGTAACCGATCAGCATGACGAAGAAGAGGAGGAGGTTAATGAACCTCGGCCAGTAAAAGACCAAGCCGAAACCGGCGATTGCAAAGCTGAGGTATTGGGGGTGGCGGACGTGACGATAAAGCAGCGCTGTCGCGACGCCCTTCCTGACGAACTTCATCCAGTAAAGATAGGTCGCATGCACGACAAACGACGTGATTCCAATGAAGGCCAGGTATCGTGGGAGCTTGACCAGATCGCCGAACCAGGCAGACCTCGGCGTGGACAGGTGAGGGACAAAGAATTCAGTCAGCCAGACAAGGAAGGAATGGCTCTCCGTCCATGTCAGAACCGGCGAATAAGCACTGTAGAAATAGGCCGCAAATGGGCTCGCCATGAAAACCATCTCGGAGATTGCGATGAGGAACGCGCCTAGGCTGGCGATCGAGAATACGCGTGACCAAGTTGGTTTGTGCAAACCTCTTACCTCCGTCGGCGGAACAGCATTCCACATTCAACTTCACCACTCCTTAGTTGTCCAGCCTCACAGAAGCCTCACAGCAGAACGACAGAACAAGCGACTAGAATTCAGTGTTCGCAGATTTCAAGAAGGAGAAGTCGAGACCTGGGAAATGTTCCCTCGATGCCGTCGCGCGATCGGCACACCGTCGTTGTCGGCGGTGGCGTAATTGGGGTTTGCTGTGCTTATTTTCTCGCCAAGCGCGGCGCTCGGGTCACCGTGCTCGAGCGTGATCAAATTGGCAGAGCGGCCTCCTACGGGAATGCCGGATCCATCGCCCCCGGTCACCCGCCGATCAACAAGCCCGGCCGAGTGCGCCAGGCTCTGAAGTCCCTCTTCGATCCGCTGAGCCCGTTGTATGTCGCCCCAAGGTTCGACCCAGAGCTCGCGAAGTGGCTTTGGTCCTTTAGCCGGACATGCACCGGGAAGCACGTTGAATACTCGATGAAGGCGCTCGCGCCGCTCGGTCATGCCAGTCGGGCGTTGTTCGATGAACTGATTCAAACGGAAAACCTGCGCTGTTATTTCTGCCGTGGCGGATACTACGAGATCTACCTCGCCGAGCGCGGGATTGAATCAGCCAAAGAAGAATCCCGAATGCTCTCGCGGTACGGCTTTCATCCTGAAGTGGTATCGGGCGCGGAGCTGCGTAAGCGCGAGCCGGCAATCAACGATTGCGTGGTTGGCGGCATCTTCTATCCTGAAGCGGCCACGATCAATCCATATCAGTTTGTGCTGGAAATGAAGGAACGAGCCGAGCGGCACGGTGCGGAATTCCGAACTGCGTCTGAAGTCCTCTCACTGCGCACATCGAACGACCGTATTCGAGCTGTTCAACTACAAAATGGCGAGTCGATTGAGGCTGCCTCGGTAGTTCTGACAGCTGGGGCATACAGCGTGCCGCTGCTCCGACGCGTCGGCATCCGCTTCCCGTTGCAAGCGGCCAAGGGCTACCACCGCGATTGTGAATCGAAGCCCGGCGGTGGGCCGCTTCTCAGTCACGCCTGTGTGTTGGGAGAGAACTTGGTGTTCTGCACACCGATGGACGGCTTTGTGCGCTTCGCCGGCACTCTGGAGCTATCCGGCTTGAATCACGACATCAGGCGCCCCCGTCTGGAACAACTCACCAGGGCGGCTGGCCGGTATTTCAGAACCATGGGAGATGCTGCAGTCAAATCGGAATGGTGCGGTTTGAGGCCGTGTCTGCCGGATGGCTTACCAGCTGTTGGTGCAGTCTCCCGATATCCTGGCCTCTTCGTTGCGACTGGGCACGCGATGATGGGGCTTACGCTGGGACCTGTAACCGGGAAATTGATCTCCGAATGCGTTCTCGACGCCTCGCCGAGCATGGACATTACTGCACTTCGCCCTGATCGCTTCTGATGAACAAATCCAATGGAGTTGATTACCTCGCATTTGACACTACGTACACGTAACGCAAGTTGTCGTTCCCGGCGTTGGTGACGTTGTGCTCCGTTTGTGGCGGGCAGTAGATAGCGGTATTCGCTTCACGGCAAGTTTCGATCCATCCTTAAATATCATCTCTCCCTGTCCTTCGAAGACAACCAAGAGTTCCTCATTCTGCTCGGTGCTGTGCTTGCCCACAGATTTGCCTGGAGGCAGGACCACAAATCCTGATTTCATCGTCACAGTCTCAGGCGGGCCGGTGAGGACAGGGGTGATGTCCTTCCCGGAAGAGGTCAGCGGGATTACTTTGGGTGTCGGTCTACCCGTTCCGCCAATCGCCGTGTACGGCGCGGGCACAGCGAGGAGAGACAGAACAAGGCCAGCAAGTACTGATGATGATACGGAAGTGGTCATCGAGAGACCTCATTTCAAATGGGAACGACGGTATCGAATCATTTCTCGAGTTGCTGATCGTGGCACAATCGGAAATGCGGAATCAACCTCACTCCAACGCTTGGAGTTGCGTTTACGCGAAGCCGACATCCCCGCCCTCGCTCTGAGCCGCCCTTTGCGGAAGCGCGTCGCGGCATGCAAGAACGCAAGCCAGACAGAATGTGGTGCTTCCGGGCTCGACGACAGATCAGCCAGCTTTGTCAGACGATGCTAGTAGATTCCAGGAATCAGGCGGGAGGTCCGGGAGCGGTAATTGTCGTAGTCCGTGCCAAACTCGGAGTTCAGTAGTGCTTCTTCCGAATTCATGCGCGCAACAAGCGGCGGCACGAGGATTGCCGCCAGCAGCAGACCAACTCCCGAGCGAAAGGTCAGGCCCCAACCAAACGCCGTAAGGAGCAGACCAAGATAGCTCGGGTGACGAATGAAACGGTAAATGCCTGTCGTGAGCAGAGTGTGTCCAGGTTGGATCGCGACGAGTCCACTGAATCGCCGCCCGAGCACAAAAACGGGCAAGAGTCGAAACGTGCCGCCCATAGCGAACAGAACGATGCCTATCCAGCGAATGGTCTCGTGGTCGATGGTCCAGAATTCGCTACGATCTGTGAGCGCAGGAAGATAGCCGTCCAGCAGCCCGATCACCGCAAAGACGGCAATAACCCACCGGTTGCCACGATCTTCGCGGACCCCAGAGCTCAAATTTCCGCCGGCGAACAGTGCAACCACCGACATCAGCAACAGTACGGCAAACAACGCAGTCAGAGCGGTGTGCGAGAAGAACGCGCGAAAGCCGCCCCAGCCGAGGATGGCTAGAGCACCATAGGCGGCAGCACCGAGAAGTACCAGTATCACTCTTAGCACAATGGACACGACACAAGAGCCAAGCTCAATGGCCTCGCGGCCCGACTAACACTCCACGGTCCAGTCGATCAATTTCATTATCGTCCGGCACGATCGAGAGTTGACGTGAGCCCGTTGCCCTCCTTCGGACTCTGTGAGGTTTAGGAAAGACCAGAACAGTTTCGCGCGGTGACGCTTCGACCGATTGCTGGGCAATCAAGCTTGCGCGTTTCTTAGGAAGGCTACCGCCGAAAATTCGAGCAACGTTGAATAAGGAGTGGCTGCCACACACCAGGCAGGTGTCGTGTGGACTATCGCTCACCACATCGCATTCCGGACACAAAACAGCACTTTGCAGCGGGACAGCATTCAAAACCCACGACCGCTCCCGGGAACCCACGACACCAGAACTATTCACGACAGAACCTCACCGAACCTTAGAGTTATTTTACTGGTTTCCACTTCAACCTCTTCATCTGTGTATCAACGTTGTCAGGGTCTCTAAGTACGGGGGCCCCTCGTCTCGCGTCAGCAGAATCCGCGAACACACCATCGATCCTCCTCATGATCCGCTCGGCCCACTGCACGGCGGAGCCTACCAGCGACTCGGTTCGCGGACTCGGCCGGCTGTCATGCAGGTCCTCTGTCGTCTTGAGATGACGCGAGACCACAATGCTGGCCATGATTCCTAATACCCGTTTTCGCCCTTCCTCCATCTCACTCACCATTACGCCTAAGCCTGCATAGCCAGGCCATCCAAGAGCGGTCTTTTGCTCTTTCGTTCAAGCCGCTCCATCCGATGATCAAATCTTGCCTTGAATTCTCGATACGCACCAGGAGTGATATCGCCTGCCTGAACGGCGCGGCAAAGTTCGCCAATTGCCTCTCGGACTATTTGTTGAGCTTGTTCTGCATCACGCGCCTTGTGTTCGTAGTAAATCGCCAGCTGCTCGTACGCCTCATACCCGTGCCGCGAATTTCCCACGGCATTTCTCCAAAGCTCACATGCCAGATCGAAGTCACCTTCCCGCTTGGCCAACCGTGCCAGCGACCGCCGCGCAACTCGATCGGTTTCGGTCGGCAGAATGGAAGAAATTGACTGCTCGTAAAGCTTACGGGCGCGGGCGCTTTCCCCCCGCTTCTCGCAGATGCGAGATACACCGAATAGTTCCAGTCCGTCTTGCCCGAGGTTCTCAGCATCACTGAGCAGCGAGAGAACCCGACTGGATAGCGCTGCCAGCCCACGCAGGTCCATCTGGTTGTGATTGAGTACTGGGACTAGCCGTTCGGGTGGACCTCCCCGCAAGTAGTCGAAGTAAATCTGCGGAATTAAACCTGAGAGCAGGTCTGCCCCTCGGTCCCAACCCAACACATGGCGTTCGAGTTCTGATAGCCGCACGGAGCCGAGGCGGAGCCGCCAAAGGCTCCCTGCCGGGTGAAGAAAATCGAGGTGTGCTCGTGGAGTCGGCATAGAAATCTTGCGGCTCATCCGATAGCGGGTTTCGAGCAGCGGCCAATCGAACGACTTGCCATTGAAGGTGACAAGTACAGGGCGTTCAGCCATCCGCTCTCGTAAGGCGAACAGCATCGAGCGTTCCTCGCTGTACTCGCGCAGGAAGAACTGCTCGATCTCAAGTCCTCCGCCTTCCCACCACGCAATGCCAACGAGAAATGCATATGTGCCGCTGCCGCCAGCAAGACCAGTGGTTTCCGTATCGAGAAAAAGCCACTGGTCGGGATCTCCGATCTCATCCGGCGTTTCCGGCATGAGCAGTCTCAAGGCACGGAGATCGGGAAAATATCGCGGAGGCTGAGCACACCAGCAGCGCACTGAAAGGTGATCTCCGTACTGATTCGTCTTCGGAGCGGCTCCTAAGGCCTGAGATAATCGCTCCGAGTCATACTTAACCGTCTTCGTGCGGGAGTGCGACTCACCCTCGTCGTTCAGCAAAGAGGCTTGCCAGCCAGCAGCAGAGTTTTCTTGTCGTGTTGAATGAGAGCGCCGCAGCGCCTTCAAGTCGCGGACTTGGTCAAGGCTCACGTATCGCATGCTCATGCTGTTTCTGCTGTCCTCGTGGCCACGAATTGAGTGTCTCGACACAATCGTCCAAGAATCTCAAGCGCGACCTCTTTCGTTCTTTCACTGCGATCTGCGGCGGGCCCGACGCAGGACGGGCAGCCGTTCCCACAGGGGCACGCTCCGATCAGTTCGAGGGTGCGGTTTAACAACGTGTCGCAAGAGTGGTACAGCGGCTCGCTAAATCCAATCCCGCCCGGGTAAGCATCGTATATATAAAGGTTAGGCTCGAAAAACTCGGTCAACTCCGAGGAACTGGCCGGTTTGGCGAAAGCTTCCCAGTTAATCTCGGTCGCCGCACTGGGCGGCCGTTCACCAACCGCTGTGCTGAGGTCACGACGGTCGCACATCATCAGGAGCGTCGCCATTGATCCAAGGGAGTAAAGCAATCCAAAGATTCCGTTCTGACGTTCAGAGAGACTAAACGGCAAATCCGAAAGCAGGCTGTGCCCGAGTGTCAGCCAGAACGAGGTTGTGTGCATCTCGTTTTCTGGCATCTCGAGTTTTCCGGAACCCACGTTTTCGTTGGTGAAAAACTTGATCTTCTTGAACCCTACAACTTGCGAACGGACGAGCACGTCGCCATGCGCGCGTGCGGATGGGCCGGCGATGGTTTCTTCTATAGCGACTTCCAGCACGCGAACCTGCGTGTAGCGGATTGCATCCGTGAAGTAGTCCACATTGACCGGTTTGACATAGGCTTTGCGCTTGTCGAAATCCAGATGCTCGACGTGATATTGCTGGCCTTGATGGATGTAGATCGCTTTCGGATGAACGGTGGTGAGCGCGGAAGAAAAATCGACCTCGCCAATCACCTCGGGCTTGCCCCTATCTTCTCCGGTGGTATCGATGATCACGAAGTTGTCGGACGTGACCGATCGTAAGCTGATCGTGTCAGCAGGATAGGCTTCGTCTATCCAGTGCCAGTCTCCTCCACTCAGATGCAGGAATCCGGCTTCTCCAAGCTGCTCGCACAATTCGGAGAGATTCACGTTTCCAAACCGTTCGTCAGGCGAGATGGGCAACTCGAACGCTGCGCATTTCAAATGGCTGAGGAGAATCTCAAGATTATCGGGCTGAATGTGTGCCTGCTCCGGTGAGCTACCGAAGAAATACTCGGGATGCTGCACGATGAATTGATCGAGCGGAGCCGAGGACGCAACGAACACGGCGCAAGAGCTTCCGCTCCGTCGCCCTGCCCGGCCGGCTCTTTGCCACGTGGAAGCAATCGTCCCCGGATAACCGGCCATGATGCATGCATCGAGCGATCCGACGTCGATCCCGAGTTCGAGAGCGTTTGTCGACACCACCCCTAGAATGCGGCCATCGCGTAGGCCGCGTTCAATCTCGCGCCGTTCTCCCGGCAGATAGCCTCCACGGTAACCGCGTACCGGTTCTGGTTGGCCCGGCTTTGGAGGATTCGCCTGTTGCAAGTAGGTCAGAATGACCTCGGTGTGCAATCGGCTGTTTGCGAACACAATCGTCTGCAACTTGCGGCCAAGAATCTCTTTCGCAACTCGTGTAGCTTCGTTGATATAGCTGCGGCGAATGCCGAGATTCCGGTTAATCATCGGCGGGTTGTAAAACACGAAAAGCTTCTCGCCCGCGGGTGCTCCGTTCTCTTCGACGACTTCGACTTCCTTCTCGATCAGTTGGAAAGCCAGTTCGCCGGGATTCGCAATCGTCGCCGAGCAGCAGATGAACTGCGGATCGGAACCATAGAATCTCGCGACGCGCTTCAGTCGCCGGAGCACATTTGCAAGATGACTGCCGAAGACTCCACGGTAGGTGTGGAGTTCATCGAGCACGATGTACCGGAGGTTCTCGAACAGCCGCATCCACTTGGTGTGGTGTGGAAGGATTCCGGTGTGCAGCATGTCCGGATTCGTTAGGACAATGTGCCCGCGTTCCCGAATGGCTTTCCGCGCATCGCTTGGCGTATCGCCGTCATACGTGAATACTCCGAAACTGTCGTCAAGACGTTTCGCCACATCCTGCAATTCAGCCAGTTGATCCTGAGCCAGAGCTTTGGTTGGGAATAAATACAGAGCGCGAGTGTCGATATTTTCCAAAACCGCATTCAATACCGGCAAGTTGTAGCAGAGGGTCTTCCCTGATGCCGTCGGCGTCACCACAACCGCGTTCTTGCCATCGCGCACCAGTTCAGCGGTCAACGCCTGGTGCGAGTACAACTCCCGGATTCCTTTGGCCCGATAGGCCTCAGCCAAGGCACTTGTCACCCAAGCGGGGATGGGACGAAACTTGGCATCTCGGGCAGGAATCTGCCGCACAGCCGTGAGCACTTCCTCCTGGCGATACCGCGCAACCAGTGATCCCAGAATGTTGTGGACAGCTTCGAGACTTGCTGTGGGGCACGGGGCTAAGGGCTGGAAAGCAGACATCTGGGACTCCGGTTATTCGCTTTTTGTTCGCCAAGTCTAACAATTCGCTTGCCGTTCTGCAATAGCGAAACAGAGTCATACACGTCATCGCATCAAGGGCTGCGACGGTGCATGTATCCACGCGGTTGACTCTCTCGCAGGAGCCAATGGCTGGAGCATAACCAATGTCGCAGCCTTTCCCATTCTCAGACCGACGGTACGGATACCGCTGCGCTTCCCATTCACAGTGTGTAGCTCGCGGATTTCCAAACAACAATTCTGGAGAATCCTTCCCGCAGCAGGGCGGAAACATAGCGCAGATTGTTTTCGATCACCAGGTAACAGTGTCGCTCGACGAACCAAGATTCAAAGATCGCGTTGTGGACGAGCGCATTTTCCCCGTTATCCCCCAATTGCTCCCGAACTCTTGTCAGATGGTCTTATCCGGTTTTTGTAAAAACCATCTTTCTTGCGTTACGGGAGCCAAAGATCAGAGTATTATTCACGCTTTCCCGGCGTCGCATTCTCCCCCTCGCGAACGCGGTCGGCCCAGTATCCACTCAATACAGCCATGTCTTGAAATCGGTTCGTCTTCGCGAGGAGACGCAATTCCGGTTTAATCGACGGCGTATCGGTCGAGACTGGAGTTCACGATCGTACTCGGACGAGGAGAAATCCTATGGCCATATTTCAGACTTTATTAGCGGGAGTGGTCCTGATTTTCGCCCTGAGCGTGATGGTGTAGGCGATGCAGGAGGTACTGAAGTCCGCTCTTAGTACAAAGGCCGACATGAATACATCCCTGCTGGGAGGATCAGCGCGGCCGGCACTTGATTGACTCAAAGCTCTTGCAAGATAGGAAGTCAGAAATCCAATCATCTCCGTTTTCGCATTTTCATTTCGATACGACGCGCGAAATCATTTTGACAGTGAGGACTGCGCTGCGCCTTCTGGCTCAGCTTGCATAGAATGAGAATATCCACTGGACGACAGCGGGATTCCCGTGAGATGTTTCTAGGTGAGCCACGCTGAGACGATGAGGAACTCAACTCTCTATTTTCATTACCCTTGTTTTGATGGCTTGGTTTCGGCGGTGCTCGCCTCCGAGTTCCTCGAAAACCATGAAGACTGGCGGATAAAGGAGTTTCAGCCCGTCGACTACACACTGCGTGCAACTTGGCTCTCCACGAACCTCGAAAAAACCGCCGCAATTGTAGATTTCCTTTATCATCCTCAGGCCCAGTTTTGGGCTGACCATCACCGCACCTCTTTCTTAACGGATGATGCCAAGGAGGATTTCGCCCTCCGGAAACATCAGTTCCGTCTGTTCTTTGACGCTCGCGCCAATTCCTGCGCGTCTTTGGTTTTCCGCAATCTTCGGCAGTTCTTGCGCCACAAGCCACACTTCAAGGAGATGGTTACGTGGGCCGAGAAAATAGACTCTGCCAAGTATTCTTCCGTGGACGAAGCCATCCTTGGTGAGGCCCCTGCGCTCAGGATCGCCAGGACACTCTCGGCCGAAGACGAGAGTGGTCCCGATTATGCAAGATTTCTGCTCTTGCAGTTGCGAGATCACGACCTCAGCCACGTCGCAGCGCTGGATGAAGTCAAATCCCGCGAAAGCCGGATCCGTCACAGCATTTTGAACGGTCTCAAGAGCGTGAAAACCAAGCTTCGCTTGGAAAAAGGTGACATCGCGGTGTTTGATGCACGGCCGAAACCAGATCAGTTGATCAGCCGCTATGCTCCTTACTATTTCGAGCGGGAAGCTCGATACTCGATTGCCGTGCTTCGTTCCGACGTCGGAATCCGGATCACTGCCATGCGTAATCCATGGCGGAAGTTCAGGAGCATTCCGCTCGGCAGGGCTTTCGCCAAGTTCGGCGGGGGGGGCCACGAGAGAGTGGGGGCGGTGCAACTTCCCGCCGACCGGCGCAATCACGTCCGCGATGTGGTAAATTCGCTGCTCTCGGAAATGCAACATCGGGCCCGCTGATGGTGCACTCGCTTGATCGAGAAATTCAACTTCTACGATGTGTACGGCTACTTCGTGCCGGGAGCGGCATTCCTGGCCATCTTCTGGATTCCCTTCGGCTTGGTGAGGCATAAGTGGCCCTCTAGCACCTGGACCGACGCAATCGTCGCCGCGGTCCTCGCCTACATTGTTGGGCATCTATTACAGAGCATAGCCACCAATGCAATTCCATCGTGGGAGGTCGAAACTGCGAACGGGAAGAATCGCTACCCCTCTGAAATCTATCTGGATCATGACGACAACGAACTGCCCGAGAAGTCCAAGAAGCAAATTGAAACTTTCATAAAGAAACAGTTCAATCTGGAATTGAACGTCGATCAGAACGGCGACGACACGATCGACGAGGTGCGCCACAACGCTTTCCTGCTAGCTCGCCAGGTTTTGATCCAGGGCAAAGCGGTCAGCTATGCCGAGCAATCGCAGGGAATGTACGCTTTGACTCGCGGTCTGGTGTCGGTTTTTGCGCTGGCATTTGCGTACTGGCTCGGGTGGGCGGCCGCGGTGGTGGTCAAAAGCCACATCGCAGTCATCAGTGGAATCGTAGTCCTGGCCGCTTCGGTTGTGGTGCTCGCCAACATATCCTTTACTCTGCTGCGACCGAGTGCGGCCCCCCCGAAAGAACGAAGAAGGAAGAAACGGCGGATCGAACTTGTATATGCCGCTGTTCTTTTGGTCGCGTTCTACACGATCGGATATGCGCAGGGTGTTCACTTTGCCGTGACAGCGGGACAGGGTGGCCTGCTCGCCTTTCTTTCGGCGTGGGCATTCATTGCCTGTCTTCGCGCCTACGGCGCGTACAAATCGTTTGCCGGACAGTTTGCTGCAACCGTGTGGCGCGACTATCTGGCGTACAACGTTGCTGGCACGACGACCGAGACCCAGGCAGCGGAGACAGCAAGGAGGTAAATGGCCGAAGCCCCTCACGTCAGCGAAGGAGCCAAGCCGCCAAAGCAAGGTCTGTGGCGGCCGCTCTTGGTATTGCTTCGGCTCCTGGTGAGTGTGCTAGTCCTCGGTTTTGTCGTGCTCAACCTCGCATCGCTGGCGAACCTCCTGTCAGGCACTGAATCAGAAAAGGAATCAAAGTTTGTCCCGCCCAAAGAAGGCACCTGGAGGTTTATCGCTTCCGGCGATTCGCGGAATTGCGGCGATGTCGTCATGCCGGCAATCGCCGCCCAGGCCATTGAGAAGTACCAGCCTGCCTTTTACTGGCATTTGGGAGACCTCCGGGCCATCTACAAAATCGATGAGGATATGGCCGGGGCGGCCGAGAAGGCTGGCCAGTCTCTCAGTTGCGAGACTTACCACAAGAGTGCCTGGCCGGATTTTATCGATCACCAGATCGTTCCTTTCGGAATCACACGCTTCTACCTTGGTATCGGGAATCATGAACTGATTCCTCCCAAAACCGCAGCCGAGTTCTCCACGCAATTTAAAGACTGGCTTCTGACACCGCGTCTCCAGATGCAGCGTCAGGATATGGCGGCGATTGCCCCGGCCAGGAGCGGAGCTTGCCAGAAAATTGCGGCTCGACCCTATTTGGCCGTCACCACCTACTATCACTGGGTCCGGAGTCAGGTTGATTTCATCTACCTCGACAATTCTTCCGGCGTTTTCCCAAGCGATCAGTTGGACTGGTTTGATTGCACGCTCGAACGCGCCCATAACAACGATTCGATCCGAGCGGTTGTGGTGGGCATGCACGAAGCTCTGCCTTCGAGCCGTGCAAACAACCACGCGATGTGCGACGACGCGATCCATGATCCGGCTCTAAAGAAACAGAGCTGCGAGAGCGGCCGGCACGTCTACGACGCACTGGTAGAGTTCAACAAGACCAAGCACGTCTATGTGCTGGCCAGCCATTCCCACTTCTACATGAAGGGAATATTTGACAATCAGCCTGCTGCCAATCGCTTGGATGGATGGATTGTAGGCACGGCAGGGGCTGTGCGTTACCCACTGCCTTCTGGCACCCAACCCGGCCCCGGCGCCCTAACCGATCGTTATGGGTATCTGCTTGGGACCGTCGAAGGTGGGGACATTCAGTTCGAGTTCCGAGAAGTACGCGAATCGGACGTGCCTCAGGCGCTGCGTCAGCAATATCCACAAAGGCTGATCTCCTGGTGCTTTGCCAAGAACTCCCAAAACCAAGACCCAGCATCTGAAGAGACTACCAATCGGTGCAACGCCGCCGCAGTACCGCCCCCACCGCTCAAATCTCGAAACAAGTAATCCAGTCGAGGGGACAAAGCCTAAGGTTTGTTCGACTTGTCCGGAACTGGCTTTTGTTTCCGGAGTTTTTTCTGCACATCAGCCAGATATTTCCTCGCCTGTTCGCGCGTCTTGATGGATTGCACTCGTTTCAAGATTTCCGCGCGCTCCTCAGGCGGTGACATTTCCAGATCCTGGCGCAGCGCCGCATTCAGGATCACTGGCAATGTGCCTTGGTTGACGGTTTCGTCCGGCCTGCTCGCCGTCGACGTATCCAAGTCCGGAACTGCCATGCTCATTCCAGCACGCGCCGCCCCGGCCGGGGAAGGCAAAGTCATGGGTGTATCCGGCCTGGCTTCGCTCAGCGACAGGAGCTGCTGGGGGCCGTTGGCCTGTCGGTCGCGGGCAGTGAGCGGACTGAGCCCGAACACCGTCTCGATCATCGCTGGAACCGATGCATGATCGTACAACCGGTGGTCGATCGTGTTTTTCGGGATCAGTGGCGAGACTACGACCGCGGGCACACGCGGACCATACTGTTCGAAGGTGAAGCCGTACTGACTGTATTTGTCATTCGGACTGGAATCGCCTGGCGCCACTGCAGCGGGTGGAGTCACGTGGTCGTAGAATCCGCCGTGCTCATCCCAGGTGATGATCAAAACACTTGTTTCCCATATGGCAGATTTGCGAATTGCTTCGTAAGTTTCCTTGATTAGTCCTTCTCCTAGCGTGACGTCGGTGAGGGGATGCTGGGAAGTGCTGTTCCTGTATTCGTTCAGCACGTCATAGCTCGGCTCAATAAAAACGTAGTTATAAGGAAAGCTGGTCTTGCCGAGATCGCCGGCAAAATCGCTGTAGTGGTGAATGTCGAACAGGCTGATCCCCTTGAGCGCTGCCGCCATCGGAAAGTCATCGCCAGCATAGAGCCTGAAGGCGAGCCCCTTGTGCTTCACTGTATCGAAGATGCTGCCAGCCTTAAACGGAAAGCCCCCAATCGTCTCCCATTCAACAATTTCCTGATTGGTCGGACTATGATCTAGGCCTCCCGACGATGCGGCATGCACAAACATGCGATTCGGCCATGTGGGCCCGGGCATCGATGCGTGCCAGTTATCACAGATCGCGAACTCTTGAGCCAAAGCGACGAGAACAGGCAGCTGATCGGGAGAAAAACACTTCATGATCTCTCCCGGAGCAGCGCTTCCCCCGCTCCCCACATAGGAGGCCACGAACCCGCTCTTATCGATCGCTGGATATGCTCCGCCCCGCGGATAGTTCACACCTGCACCGCAAAGCTGTTCCAAGACATTCGTGAACTCGTGCCCGGGGTCGACCGGCATCACATTATCCGCGCCTTTTGAGACGGAGTAAGGCGAACCGTTGAACACATTCGATTCGCTTCCCGTCAGTCCCTTCACCTGGGTCGGTTGGCCTGTTTCGGCGTCGCGACCCGTGATCGCCGCAAAACCGAGCATGTGATCAAAAGCACGGTTCTCAAGCATGAGTACGAAGACATGCTGTACTGGCATTGGATCCTCCTAGTCCGCCACAGCGGGCTCAAGAGTCTGGCTTTACGGAATTACCCTAACATGGCATCGTCCAGTTAATTCGAAGGCGTAGTTCGATACCGTGCTGTATGAAGTTCATACGGACGGCCCAAAGAACGCTGTCCGCTCCCTCGCAAGAGTTGGCGACTGAAGCATAACGAATGTCCTGGCCTTCCCATTCTCGGGCGCACGATTGCGTACTCGGATTT
The DNA here is from genome assembly GCA_963766625.1 of uncultured Acidobacteriaceae bacterium. Lineage (GTDB taxonomy): Bacteria > Acidobacteriota > Terriglobia > Terriglobales > Acidobacteriaceae > Sulfotelmatobacter. The sequence goes on from CAVYBF010000005.1 coordinate 604,730, forward strand.
GCTTTTCAGACGGCGCGATTCGCATCATCTCTTCTTTCTTCTTTCTTCTTTCAACTTCTTCGTTGCATTCGCGACTCGATTTTAAACACAGGCTGTGCATAAGACTGTTGACGATTCCCGCCGCAAGCCGTCCCGCTTGGCCTTCATCAGTTTGCACAAGAGAATGAGCAGTTGTTGTTCGATAAAATTACACTGCAATGGGAGTCACTGCAGAACTCGAGAACCTCAGAGATGCCCGGCTGTCGAAGGAGATCGCGGCCAGCATTGAACATGCATTGAGCGACAGACGGGGAGACTGGCGAGTCTCCATTTCTGGATCGCGGGCCGGTGAGAATTGGGAAATGCGAGTTGAGGAACCACATGGATTTGAACGGACGTATACTCTGGCTGGCGCTGCCGGAGAACATGAACCAGAGGCAATCCGCAGATTAATCATCCAGTCTGGTTCCCAGAAGTTCCTCTTGAGCCCTGCATCCTCTTTATTTATTGGGGGCGGCGGAAAGCCAACAACCTGATCAGGTCTGATCCGATTGGCTTTCGGTCGTGAGAACGATAAATGCGACAACCTCTGAATGCGAATCCCCGGCTCGACGAACAGGTGCGACGAGCCTTGAACAAGATCAAGAGACCGAGCACGGCGGAAGAAATTGCTGAACTACTCAACCAAGAGCTCAGCCCTGGCGATAGCCCATTCTCCGAAGCGGAGGTAGAAAGATGGCTTCGCGACAACCGGGAAAAAGTCCTGCAACTGTATTGGCTGCGGAATCGTCCACTCAGATGAATGCCGAACCGCACCGTCGGAGTTCAGGTTGCTGGCGAAATCTGGCGAACTTAACCCTTCTGTCGCTCAGTCTCTGAAAGCATCGGGTTCTCGGGCCGGCAGCAGATACCAAAATCCTGCCAGAGCCGGAACCATGGACTGTTGGCGAGGGTTTCATCATGCCTTCGATTCGCAGCAGAGACATCGCTTGCCTTGAGGGGCCTGATATCCGGGGCCTCGTACATTTCCTCAAGCTGCCGGATGTCATCAATCATGCGTTCAACGTCCATCCAGAGCAGTATAGCGAACCAGCTTTGCCCGACCGAACGGCGGTTCGCTTCACTGACTCACCAGCCTCGGCAAGAACCTCTTTAGCTCCGGCCAATTCCTTTGGAAAAATAGTTGTGATTGAAGATGCAAGGCATAAAATCCGGCAAAACGCCGGGCTGCCGCTGGGAATCGACCTTGTGGGTTCTCGCTGAATTTGCTGTTCGCAAGCCAGCCGATTGCAGCAGGCTATGATGAGTTTAAAGCCTGGCAAATATGTGGGTCGCTCACCGTGGAACCAGCCGATCAGCCCCGCTCAAAATCGCTTCCGGCGGAAACCTCGAAACGAGGCTCGAATTTCGCGTCGCTCGGCCTCATTATTGGCTTGGCCATTCTGATAACCGCGATCCGTCTCGCCAATTTTCAGTCTCCGCTGGTGGAGTTGGTGCTTTGGATTGCGGTGATCACTGTGGTTCTTGTCTTCGCGCTGTTATCAGTCGGCGTGATCCGCAAACTGCGCGGCACCGAACGGGAGGCAAAGACGGTCTTTGAAGACAGAGAGCGGGAATTCCACCAGATGGCCGACAACATCCAGGAAATCTTCTGGGTGATCGACGCGCAGACGAAGAAAGCCACCTACGTGAATCCAGCATACGAAGCCATTACTGGACGTTCCTGCCGGTCGTTGCTCGAAGGCCCTTCCTCCTACGAAGAGGTCATCCATCCCGACGACCGGGTTTCGGTGCTCGCCAAGCTGGATCAAGCCGCCAACACCGGGAGCTTTGACGAGAGGTTTCGCATTGTGAAGCCGGATGGCGAGATTCGCTGGATTTGGGTGCGCGGCTTTCCGCGTAGGGACGCGAACGGCAAAATCACACGCCTTGGCGGAACCGCTCTGGACATCACCGCCCTTAAGAAGGCGGAAGACCAGGTGGCGGCCAATCTCGCCAAGGCAAACTCGGCCCGAGAGGAAGCGGAAGCCCTGCGCAAGGCCACTCTGGCCTTAACCCAAGACCTGCACATGGACTGTGTTCTCGATGCACTGCTCCACCCCCTGGCAGAGTCGGTTCCTTACACCTGCGTACGCGTGCTCGTGCCCGAAGCAGGACCACATTGGCTTGCTCTGCGTGAAAAATCGTCTCCAGAGCCCGCAAAGAAGTCTCCGCGCAGCGCTTTGACCTTTGTGGCGGACGAATCTCCGTTTTTTCAGCGCATCTGGTCGGAACGGAAGCGCGTCCTGATCCCAGACACAAGAGACGAAAAGGAATGGGGAACCTTCGAGGGGCACAAACAATTCCGTTCCTGGCTCTGCGTCCCTCTTGTCGCTTCCGAAGAGTTGCTGGGATTTCTCTCGGTTGGCCATATCGAGCCGAACCACTTCACCCAGGACCACCTTCGGCGTGCGGAGCTGCTAGCGATACCGGCGGCAGCAGCCGTTCAAAACGCCCGTCTTTACTGAACTGCCGAGATCTATGGTTCGGAACTGGAAAAGCGCCTGGAGGACCTCACAAAAGCCGAGCAGGCCCTCGATCAATCAGAGGCCGACCGCCGGTTGTCGGAAGAGAAATTTCAGAACATATTCCACTCGAGCCCCATCGCGTTCTCCATTACAACCCTCGAGGAGGGGCGTTTTCTGGAAGTGAATTCGGCCTTTGAGAGCCGTTACGGATACCGCCGCGATGAAGTGCTGGGGCGTACCGTGCACGAGCTCAGGATATGGGACGACCCTGCCCGACAGAAGACTGCTGTTGACCCAGCTTCGTCGAGGCGGTCCGATTCGTAACGTCATCACCCGGCTGCGCACAAAATCCGGCGAAATCAAACTTACGGCGTATTCCGCCGACCGGATCCAATTCGAGGGGCAAACCTGCATACTTGCCGTCTCCGAGGACGTGGTAGTTCACGACCCCAAGCGCAGCAATTGACGGCCTGGCAGCCCACCGCAGAGCTGCACGAGAGTCTGTTCGAGTCCGGCGGCATTTGAATGCCGGACTGGTCTCGCTTTCCTGCTGTCCAGAATTCCGACCAGCGAAAATAAATTTCACCACCTGCGTGCAGAAATGGGCCACGATGGTGATCATCCTTTCCGCGAGAAGTTGCTGTGCACAAGAGAAGTGGGGTAGCTAGAAAGGCAGTAGTTCCACCAGCCCAGCTATGTGAAGGTCCATCGCTGAGGCGTACGTGGTCCGCATCCTTGCACAACGACGGGACTTGGCTCACTACACACCAGCACTTGCACGGAGGCGGGAGTTCAGTCGCGAGTGCGCTCTACGATGTTCGGTTTACGTGCGGCCGACATTCGAAGCGGTCCAGGAGACTCGCAGCGAGGCGGGAGCGCAACTGGGTAGCGCTTGGAGCGGCCATTTTGTCCGGAATTCCGAACATCCTGATCGCGTTGTTTCTGCAATGCTCTGTTTCCGCTCGGGACATTCTTCCAGAGGTGCATAGTCGGCGCACCCGAGAGATTCCACTGGCGCGCGAGGACATTCCGGATAGCACTCTTCGTTGCGCGAGTTCAGCACCTCCGCCTGGCCCGGATGTGATTTCCAATATCAGTCTCTAATCTTCTTTATTGAGGGGTGTGGTGCCGTATGGCGGGCGCAGGGAGAATACTTGTTTGGTGGGACCGGGACGTCGATCAGGCAGGGAGGCCGATTCGACCCGACGTGCGATTGGCCGGCCATGAAATTTGGGAACAAGCCTGTCAGCGGACCCATGTTCTTCTCGCTGATCATGGCCCCGCTGCCGAACTAATGGAGAGCACCGTTGCTCAGGTCTCCCGTTACTTGGATCGGATCGGGGCGCCAGTGTCCACCCGGAAGCACGGACTTCTCTTGGTAGCCTTCTGCCGCGCCCTTCGCCGCTATACGGCCAAGTCGAGTCGCCTTGAATTGGTGGGAGGGTCCAGTGAACTCTCAAACCACACAGCAGACGATGCTTGGGTCCGCCAAGTAAACGCCCGCCTGGATTTCGAAAAGATCGTTCGACAACTCAGCGAGAGAAATGCCGCCGTTCTGACGCTTAGAGCTGCTGAATACGAATGGAAGGAAATTGCTCACCTGTTCGGAGTCTCGGTCGCTGCGGCTCGTAACAGCTTCTGGCGCGAGATAGAGAAAATCAGATGCGGAACCCCATCAGCGTGACCGGTCGAAAAGACGCGGCTATCGTCCGGTCTCTTGCAATTCCGAACCATAGAAGTGACGGCGCTCGAAAAGCGGCAGCGGGAGTTCGAAAACACGAGTCTCGCTAGCCTCGAATTCAAAGTCCTTACCACACTCCGATGCAGGGCAGATAGCTAAGGACTTTTCTTTGCTCAACGCGAGCTGGTTCTGTGGTCTGATGACGACCCAAATTCCGCACTTCGGGCAGGTGACGCATAAGCACACAATGCGATCGGCCATGCGAAAATTATACGGCCCTTGAGTCGTTCGCCAGCTTCAAGGCCGTTCGGCAGTTCTTCGTTTTTCCGTTCGCGACGCCGGTAATGTGAGAACTGAGTTGATTGGCCTTCGTCGTTTTTTTCCACAAAGCTGCGCCCACGAGCCTTGCCGCAAGTCAGCTAAAATGCCAGTCGGAGGTCGCTCATGATGACGGACCGAGCCTTCCCCATCAAGAATGAAGTGCAACGGTTGGTCGACGTTCAGATTGACACGTTGCGCAAGCCCTCGTCGTTAACCTCATTCGAGCTTAATGAATATCACTCGCGATCCGAGAGAATTACCACGCTGTACGAAAAACTGGATCTCATCGCCAGGAAACGCGTCAAGGCTCGATCGCAAACGGCCGCTTGAACCCAGGTCGTTTTTGAGGGGGACAGGCCGCGGCTCCCGGCAGTTTTCGGTCGAGCGGCAGCCTGTATCTTAAGCGGTAGCATCCAGTTCATCCTCCGCATCCGCTTCCCAACCTGCTTCTTTCTTGATCTGTTCGTCGTACGCCGCCTGTTCCTTCTTCGCTTCCCGGACGGGCAACAGCTCCATGTGGCTGGGCGGAAAGACAAATGTCTGAACAAAACTCAGCCGATCAGTGTTCAATCTTCGTCCCACGATTTCTCCGCGGTGCTGCTTGCAGAAATCACAAAAGTCTTCCGCGTCAATAATCTGTCTTTGGAGCCCGTTTGCATCGACGATTCGGCACCTCAACAGACCATGATCAATCCACTTCTGCACCTCGTCTGCGCGAACGTGCAGCGCTTCCGCCAGAGTGTGTTTCGTGAACCAGTCCTGGCCCATGCGAGCGCTGGCTCCGAGCCGGTGCAGCATAGTGCGCACTGAAGTCGGCGTCCGGCGGAGCAGTATCGTGACTTCCTGCAGGGAATGCGAGGTGATCAAGTTGAGCAGTTTCTGTTGCTCGGCTTTTGTCCACTGCCGGTAGCTTCGCTTCGAGGTCACGCCCAACTGGCGCGCGAACCTCCAGCAAGCTGCCCGCGGGTTTCCGACACTTCCGCGATTCTTGTGATCAGCGCCCTCAGGCCGACCTGTGCGCGATGCGCCTCTTGCCCGGACGCTTCGGATGGTGTGTTCAGATACGCTCTCACCATTTCTCGCGCCGCTCCAGGCCAGCGGTAGGTACGACGATTGGCTTGTTGATTCAATTCCCCCATGTCCCGCAAAGACTGTGGAAATCGGACGCCACAACCCCTCCTACCTATACATGGCGGCGAAATAGGAATGTGTCTCACTCTGGACTGAAATTTTCAATGCATGCGCCGAGAAGTGAATGCGCACAAAGATTTTCATCGACACCGATCATGGATCGTGGGATTCTGCTGGGGCAACATGGCAGTCGGGCTTGGACTCCATGTTCAGCTGGGGCATGCAGCATGGACTTCGAAAAAGAGCTGCTCGACGCGTTTGACAGGGTCGTGCATGAAGACTTTCCCAATCCTCAGCGCGTCGCGTGTCCCGGGCGCGAAATCCTGCTGAAACTCGCGCAACAGCCTGCGGACAGTCAACTCCCGCACTTGCTCGCCCACATCCGGCAATGTGCTCCCTGCTTTGATGAGCTGAAAGACCTTCGATGCAAGGCCCAAAAGCGATATCCATGAAATCCGCCCCGCAGGGCTTAAGGAAATTGCCAGAATGCTTGAGACGACCGACACCGCCGCCCGCGCAGCCGTTGGCGTGAAGTGAGACGAGCGCGGTTAAAGAGCTTGAGAACAAGCCCCAGGAGAGGCGTCAATGAGCCGATGGCACCCTCCAGGCCCCATAAGAATGTTTCTAACGTATTGAGCATAGAAGCATTAGTTGCTGGCTCGCCGGTGACGCAAAGGCACCTTGACTTCGACCCCTTTTAACATCTAAACTTTAGATGGTAAATCAAGGAGAACAGCGTGGAGCCAGTCGAGCTCAAACTGAAACAAGCCAGCGCAGTACTGGGCATGCCCACGAAGGAACTGCAGAATTTGGTCCAGTTCGGCGTCGTCAAGCCACGGCGACAAAGGGGACTCTACCTGTTTGACATGGTATGCCTCTACCAGGCGCAAGTTGCCGGCCATCTCAAACTCGCCCTGGGAACGCCTGCGAATAAGCTGACGGAATTTGTGGAGGCTTTTTCTGAATTTCTGAGGAGAGGCAAGAATGAGGTTCCGGACGTGCTAGTGTTCCGATCATCCTCGAAATATTGGACGCGACCGGTGGAAGTCAGACTTCCTTTCAGACAACTGCGGGAGAGCCTTGAGGCGAGACTGCAGCGAGTGGACGTGTATCGCGACTTGCCGCGGGGACGAAAGCCGCCGAACTGGAAAGCGGAGTTTCTCGCCACTTTGAAGGAAGCTTCGCAGGATATCGGCGACGTTTCCCCTCAGGACATTCAGCGTACCATTCGGGAGTACCGAACTTCCAAGAAGGAAAAGCCGGAGATAACCGTTGTCGCAGAAGCGGCGCAAGTCTAGGGGCGTGGTGGACACGTCCGTGTTAGTCGCCGGCGTCGCTGGAATGAAAGACTCGGTCCCCCAGAGCAACGTTGCGAGTGCGAAGTTCTTGCGGCGCTGGGTCGAAGACCGGACGTTCGTCTGGCTGATCAGCGATGAAATTCTGGAGGAGTATAGAGAAGTGCTAGCCAGGCTTGGCGTCCGGCGCCCTCTCATCGGGAAAATCGTCAACACGCTGCGCGCTAAGGGCGAACCCGTTAAGCTCGGTCCGACCCGCAATCTTTCTCCTGACCCTGACGACAATCACATTTGTGATTGTGCTGAGTACGGAGATGCCGACTTCATCGTCACGCTGAACCCGAAGGACTTTCCACAAGCATCACTTCGGGCGCAGATAATTGGCCCCGCCGATCCGCTGCCAAGTCGGCGCACAGCAAGTCGGCGCAGGAATTCATGAAACCTGTGATTGTAATCGAACTTGACGTCCCGTGACTTGCTGTTGGATGACGACATCCATGTCAACTGTGCTGCGCTATGCTCCTAACTTCCAGATTGTCTGAGATCTAGCCGCAATTGCTAGCAAACCTTTCGACAAGCCGACTTGCCATTACTGATCACAACGGGCGAGCCTCGGAGATTCGGCTTGGAACAATAGTGATATGGACTGCGCGCATCGATTGGCGTTATAGAAAAGTCTTGAGGGGCAAAGCTCATTCGAGGAAATTGTTGTCGGATTGGCGAAAAAGCCAGGCCCTGATTCTACTCTCAAATGCGAAAGAGCCGAAAAAACGATCTAATTGCCTTAGCCGCCCGCTTCAAGGCCGCCCACCACATTTCGATCCAAGACGGCCGCCGGTCATGTGATGCATGGCGGGCAATCTGATTACGCATTAAATTGCTCGCCTGCGCTCGCGTAAATGCAGGCAGCCACTCCACCTTTCCGGCGGTGACGAAATAGTGCGACTTACACGGCGCATCGCATACCGCGATTGAGGGCCGGATTGTCGCTAATCCGCCTTCTGAGGATACTTGATGGCTGTCCGGTACCAAAAGTGTAACGCGATGGCCGCATCCGCAGGCACAAAGCAGTGCAGCTAACTGGAACTCCTCATTGTGATAGACAACGCCGTCGCTAAGCAGCTTCGGAATTCGCTCGACAGCTTGATAGTAATAGATCATTTAGTCCTGCCCCCAGAATCAAGTTCAAGGGGGGCAGTTTCAAACACATACCACGCGGCATCATCTAGGCGGTCGTAAATTCCGAAATGCTGCTTAAATCTGATGACCGCGAGAGCAGCATTCAGAGCATTTAACTCCGCTATTTGGGCCTGTCGACGGTACTCATCTTCTTTGGCATTTTCAGTCGGGAGGTAGGCTGTGTCTATCGTGCGATCGTACGCAGTGCGATCAACGCCGGTGATCCGCACCGTACCATTTAACCCCACAACCGACCGATTAAGCCCCATTCCGCAGTCTATGAATGGAACAGATTTAGAGCTGAGCCAGTCCACGATTAATCGTCTGGCTGGACCATCATCGACCGAGACGAAAACAAAATCGAATTTTAGCAAACGTTCGATGTTTTCTTGCGTAACGCGCTCATTTATAGGTTCTATCCCAGAATGCCAGTTTCCATACTGGTGTGCCAGCGCTTCAACCTTTGGTTTGCCAATCGCTCGATGAATAAATCCAGGCATTCGAAATATCGTGTGCACGTGGACTTTGTCATCATCAAACAAAACAATCCGCTCTAGATGTGTCCGCGCCAGCAAATCGAGGATGTATGACCCTGTCCCTCCCAAACCGACAATTGCCACCTTTTTCGTCCGCAAAAGTGAGGATATGTCATTTAAGTTGTAGTTGGCCGATGACGTATCTGGAAAACGCAGCGGACTATTTTGGGCGGCAGCCTTGACCTCGATACCCCGCAGAGGCGTCGATTCAGGGTATGCAGCCATGGCGGGCGCGGTGATGGCGGCAAGATACGTTTGCACCTTCTCTTCGAAGGAATGGAACTTACGCATTTGACCGTTCTCGAGTAGCTTCAATGAGAACGACAAATTAGCAGCGAAGTCAGTTGTGACTACGAGCCGATTCTCTCTTGTGCCGATGCTCAGCTCGCGACCAGATTGGTCGTGTGGCTTATCACCACGAAACCAAGCTTGGTGATTTCCAGGCGGGTCAAGCACTCCTCCCTCTGTCAAATCGACCGGGCTAATCCAATCGCCAGATTTTAGACATCCAGCTTTGTCCAGGTATGGCAGGCCATAAATGACAAAGTAGCCGTGGATGAAATCCAGTTGATATCCCTGCTCATCAAGATCTCGGACAAAAGGGTTAAGACTCGCCAGTTCCTGAAACCCTAAATCGCATGCCATCTTTCACCTTAACTTCTTGTCCCGGGGCGAGAGTGCCGCTCGGATTTTCCACGGGGCCGTGCGAGTACTTTACGAGGTATTCTTTCGAGGGTGCGCCACCTTCCCCCAGGTAAAGATCAACAACTCGCTCATAGGAGATCTTGTCCGTGTCGATCTCATGCTCGTCTTGGTTAACGAAGATTGTGAGCTTTTTTTCCTTCTCGTCGCCCATGCGCCTCACCTCGAAGATTGAACTCTACGCCAACAATACTTATTTTAGCTTATGGATACTCATGCTGTTTCCTGATTGTGACGCCAGCGAACGATAGGGCCCGCTGGATTCCCAACGATAAATCCCTGTAAACGGGCAGATAGTCAGAAACTAGCCATCGGAAAGATCCTGTTTGGCGCGGCAAAAGGAGGCCGCGCCGATGGCTAAGTCCTCGAATCCCAAAAGGAAGAAGGCCCCGAAAACGGTTCTCAAGCTGCCTGATCTCGAACAGTCAAAATCCGCTGTGCTGAACAGCCTTGTCTCTGCGAGTTCCCAGCGTTCCTACGGGAAGCAGAGCCCTGCTCCGTGGCGAGATCTCCAGCCTGGGAAAGGTATACCTGATCAATCTGAGCGCGGTTGCCTGCAGCACGGGCGAGCCGCTAGCCCGGGAGGACTCCGAGGCCGCTACCAAAGAGGACGTGCTGAAGGCCCTCAGCCAAGCTTCATCCAGCCTGCGCACCAAATTAGGAGAATCTCTGCCTTCGGTGCAGCAGTTTGAAACTCCAGTTGAAGCCACGACCACTTCTCTGGAAGCTCTGAACAACTACAGCATGGGCCTGAAGATCAGAAATGAGAAGGGAAGTGCGGCGAGCATTCCGTTTTTGAAACGGGCAGTTCAACTGGACCCTAATTTTCCCTTGGCATACACCGCACTGGCGGTGGGCTATTCGAATCTCAGGCAACCCTCGCTTGCACTCCAGTATGCGACCAGGGCATACGATCTGCGGGACCGGGTCACGGAGCGAGAGAGGCTGCGCATCACGACTACTTATCTTCGCATGACAGGAGAGACCGAGAAAAACATTCCGGTCTACGGACAATGGATTGCCAGCTATCCGCGGGACCAAGTCCCTCACATCAACTTAGGGATAACTTACGCCGAAATTGGTCAGCATGAAAAGGCTCTTGCGGAGATGAAGGAAGCCGTGCGGCTTGCACCCGATAGCCGCAGCAGTGCTTACTCTGCACTCGAAAGTCGTAAACCTGGGCATCGAGACCCGAAATGGGAGACGCACCGCGGGACTGGAACTGCGCGTCCGTATAGGGAGAAAAAAGATCCAGCAGTGTGGACGCAAATTCTCCGACGGACCAGGAGCCATTCAATTCCTGGATGCCTTTGTCCGTGGGGTGCTGATCGAGCTTCACGTTGCGATAACTTTCCTGTCCGTTGTTGTACGTGACTTCAGCCGAAACTATGTCCAGGAGCCTTTTGTCTTGGCCGCGTTGACCATTCCGCGCCATGTACTCTTCGCAAATAAAATTGGGAAGCTTCTGTGAAAACTGAAGCGCCGCGTATCTTGCCCTTTCGATCAAGGGTGCGTCGGGACTCGGCGCACGCAAGCGTACGGAGTCCGCAGGGGCCGAAGCGTCCTGCGGCGGTTCGGGACAGGGAGGCAGATCCGGCTGCGAGCCTCGTTTCAAGATGGGAGGAGCGTTGGAGCAAGGAGGCGCGCCCTGCCCTTGCGATTGCGATTGTGTTGCGGGCGGCTGCGCGGACGATCCACTTTGCGCAATCAGGGGAATCGAAGCAATCAGAAAGAGGGAGAAGAGCGCGCCGAGGCAAGCGAATCTCCGACCCGAGCAAAAACTTCCATGATCATTGTTTGGATCGGGCGCAGGATTGAGGATTTCCATTTTGCCTTCCCATCTGACATACAGGATATACCCGGTGTTGGATGTAATGTGCGAGCGCGGGTTTGCCTTGCGTGGCTGACGAGGCAATCTGATGTACAGCCCATCGAAGACTTGAGTCACGGGCTTGCAAATCCTAAGTAGTGACTGAGAACGAGTGCGAATTGTATTCCACTTCTCTTCGCGTGTGGAAAGACGCCGATCCCGACATCCCTATCCTGAAGCAAGGTAGAGCTGCGTACGAGAAGCTGCAATAAGTCAAGTGACGCTGTCAGGCGTGGGTGTTGAAAAAGTCCCTCCACAGAACGCCTTTTCAGCTGCGAGCATGCCGTCGCCGGTTTTCTTGTCTCTGTTCGACTAAGTGGTGACCGGCAGAATCGGTGTTGTCGGCTGACTGAGGAAGCGTACCAGTCGCTTGATATTCTGAGCTACCGCTGCCAGGAAGAACTGCTCGCGCACGAACCTCAGTCTCCGCAGACGCAAGCGCCGCAATCCGATCTGATTCTTCAGTTCCGCGAACAAGGCTTCCACCTTCTTTCTTTGCCGCTGTGCTTTGGCGAACTCTGGCGTGTTGACCAACTCCCGCGCACGTTGTCGGGCCGGTTCGTTCTGATGGATGATAAGACCCCGGAAGGCAGCACTGGTGCATTGTGGTCGGAGCAAGCACGGGCCACACTTTTTGCGCGTCCCGATGTAGTTGTAAGCGCGGTTCCGATAAACTTGCCCACCGTAGTTCAGCGGCTGGCCCGCCGGGCAGATATAGCGATTGTGTTCCGGTTCGTACGTGAAACGCTCGGGGCCAAAGAATGGGCTCCTCTTTCGATGGATACTGTCGCGGGTCCGCATGTAGGGAGTGATGCTGCGATCGGCTAGCCATTGCAAGAACTCGCCATTCCCGTAGGTCGTATCCGCCCCCACCGATTCCGGCTCTCGTCCTTGCCATGCGGCGAAACGGGAGAGCATGTCCTGCGCGGCCACGGTTTCCTGACTCATGCGCGCCGCCGTAGCTTGCACGCCCACGATCACACAACTGTGATTGTCCACCAGATAGTTGTCGTAGTATCCCAGCCGCGCCGGTGTGCCACCCTTGGTGGCGTAGGTAGAATCGGGATCGGTGGTCGAAACCTGGTCCTGTTCATGCACCGGCTCCTCCACCGGATTCTGCTCTTCCACTTCCCGCAGATACTGCCGCACGGTGTGATGAACTTGGGCGGCTTCTGCTAACTGCTCGCGTGGAATCCGGCTCTCCTTGGCGGCATTCGCTTCGATGAAGCTGCCGTCCACTGATAAATGCGTCCCTTGCACCAGTCCCACCTCCACACACTGCCGCACGATCTGTTCGAACAGCTGCTCAAACAACTTCGATTCCTGAAACCGCCCGTGCCGGTTCTTGGAGAATGTGGAGTGATGCGGAATCTCCTGATCGAAGCCCAGGCCGGTGAACCAGCGCCACGCCAGATGCATGCGCAGTTCCTCCACCAGTTTGCGTTCGCTGGTGATGCCGTACAAGTAGTCGATCAACAGAATGCGCAGCAGAAGTTCGGGATCGATCGAGGGGCGACCCGTCTCACTATAGCTGGCTCTCAAGCGCTCGCGCACAAACTCAAAACTGATGTGCTTGTCGATTAGCCGTAGCAGATGGTTCTCGGGAATCTGATCTTCCAGGCGGAAGTAATAGAACAACGCTTCGGAGCGGTCGTGTTGCCCCATCATGATCAGCAGCCCTCCGACGATCAGAATCAACCAGAGCATGGGCAGATGTTTTCTTCTAACATGCTTCTGCTGATTTTCCGCCTGCTAATCGACGTGACTTTTTCAACACCCACTCCCGATTACGCTCATTGACCCTGCGACCGAGTTTTGAGGATTGTCGGCTAACAACGACGGTTCATTAGGCGCGCTCCTCCCCCTCGACGGAGAGGCTGCCCAAAATCCCATGCACGGTGCGCTTTGCAACCTCCTGATTCTGCGATGCCGCAGGAACGTCGCCTCACATGCCCGAAAACAGGTGTTTTTGAGGCGGGTTCAAACTTCGACTGACGGCCGATCGCCGTCTTTCATTCAATCAACTGATGTATCCGTGTTTTGATGGCGCGGAAGTGCGTCAGTTGTGTGCCTCTGTTTCGGGCCAGGAGGAAACTCTATGGCTCGCAAAGTTGGCCAGATCATCGCACGAGGCGACGGCAGATGGCTCATCCGGGTTTTTCTAGGCCGCGATCACGAAACCAAGAAACGCAACTACCACAATCGAACGATCCACGGCCCCATGCGGGAAGCGCGAGCATATTCGACAAGAAAGTTGCGCTATCGCGATCTGGGTCGCGATTTGGAAGGAGCAAAGATCACACTCAACGAGTACCTTGACCGATGGATCCAGAGCCGTGAAACCAAGAGTGTGAGAGAAGACTTACCAGGACTACGAAGTATCGGGCACCGAGACTTGCCCAGAAGAAGACGCAATCTCTTCGGTCCGTATACAACAAGTTCGAAATCTTGATGACATTCCTGAAAGCGCCTGAAGGCGTGGAAGGCGAAGGCTGACAAGACGTGCAGGCTGGTCATCCCGACTGTTGGGTGCAATCCGAGGCTGGATTTTCTGGACTGCCTGAAGCGGATCGTGCGAAGCTTGATAAAGACGATTCTGGCTTCACAAGTTTCGGTCGACATTCGCAAGTTGTGCTTGTGCGCCGGGGTTGATCTAAGGACCGTGCAGCAGTGGCTCGTGCACTTTGATATCGAATCGACGATGCGGCATTTTGAAGCCCTCGAGGAGTCAGCAGGTTCACGCGAAGGTCAATGAGATTTTCTCGTAAATTAAGGTCGCGGTCTGCTGAATTGGGCGAAGAGAGACCACTCCCTTCCAGGACAAGCACGCTTCTGGTGAAGCGATATCAGTGACCGGCACTAAAAGGTTATCGGCGCATTGATCCACAGCACGATGCATTCGCTGTCGGTCAGGCTACACCAGCGGTGGGATTGAGTACTTTTGAAATAAAGACTGTCGCCGGGTTCGAGAAGGTAACGCTCCACCTCATCCAGCCATACCTCAAGTTTGCCCTGCAACATATATAGAAGCTCTTCCCCCTCGTGCTGATACGACCCACCGCTGCTGGCCCGCGGCGCGATTCGCATCACATGCGGCTCCATCAAAGTCGCACCAAACGCAAGCAGTTCCATTTGTACAGTCGGCCGCGACCTCAGGACTGGGCGGTCTTTCCGACGAACCAGTTTCCGGCACTTGCCGGCAGGGTTGAAAAACGAAAAGATTGTGGTTTTATAGACCTTCGCAAGTCTCGGAAGAATCGAGAAGGGCATTACCTCGCCTCGTTCCACCGCGTTGAGAAGAGCCGCTTTGATCCCAGTTTCCCGGGACACTTCCGCGAGGCTGAGGTTTTTGCTTCGGCGTAACCCTGCCAGGATTGCCGGAATCTCGGGCAGTAGATTTTCTGGAGACAGAAGAGGAACCGCCTCTGCTCCACCTTGCATTTGATGTCGAATCCCTTGGATATTTACGCGAGTGGTTTTCCGCAGATGCTGAATCTTCTTAAGATCCGCCACCGTATCGCGAGAATATACCCGGTATCCCCCTTCGGTGCGCACGGTCTTGAATAGTCCAAGCTTTTCCCAGTTTCGCAGCGAGGAAGAGCTTACATTTACCAACCGAGCCACTTCACCGATACGGAGGTGTTCGCGTCTTTTGGTCATATTCCGGCCCAAATTTGAGGAGCCATTTTCCTATATGGGATTTCCGAAGTCTAGTGGCCTAACAGAGGCTGATTGCGCTGCCGAACGTCCTTGCGGCGCTGGTGCGCAACAACGAACATTACAGCGGAGTTGTAAGGATGCAACTTTTGCCACTCCGCTCACGATACAGATAAGCGATTGTCAGCACAAGCCTTACGTCATCCAGAAGACTTTAAATGTGCTGCATAGATTAAATGGGTTGCAGAAATGGCGCAAGGATTGTAAATTTCCCCGCAGTTCAGGACCGATATCCTTTCTGTGCGCAGGTAACACCGGGAACATGAACCGATCAAAATCTTCGTTCGTATCACGAGCGCTTCGGTCGGGTCACTCGGTCGCGATCGTTCTCACCTTACTAGTGTCGTCCATCCAGGCCGTACCGCAAAACGCCACGGGACGCATCCTGGGAGCGGTTTTCGACGAACAAGGCGCCAGAGTTGCCGGCACAAGAATCGTGGTTACAAATACGGACACCAGTGCGCGATGGGAAACTTTCACTGGCAACGACGGTACCTACCAGGTTCTTGACCTTGCGATTGGCAACTACGTCGTTACGGCAGAACACGCCGGATTCACGAAGGTGGTTTCCTCGCCGCAATCACTGGAGATCAACCAAGCACTGCGCCTCGACTTCCGGATGAGAATCGGCGCCACCTCTGAAACCGTTACGGTCGCAGATAGCGCAGCACAGGTTGAGACGGTGAATCCTACCGTCGGCGGAACTGTAACTGGCCCGACTATCCAAAATCTTCCGTTGAACGGCCGCGATACGCTTGACTTGGCGCTGACCGAGCCCGGCGTCTCCCCAGCTCTCCCGAGCGTTTACGGGGCGACCGTTCCAACAGGTAAGGTTAGCGTGGCCGGAGGCCGTGACAATTCCGTCACCTATTTACTGAATGGAGGCAACAATACTTCGTTCTCCTATGGAATACCCGTCATGGATCCGAATCCGGATACCGTCGAGGAGTTCCGCGTGCTCGAAAACAACTACACCGCGGAATACGGCCGAAGCGGTGGCGGGATTGTCACCGTAGTCACCAAGTCAGGAACGAACCAGTTGCACGGAAGCCTTTTCGATTACCTGCGAAACGACGCCTTCAATGCCAATGATTTTTTCAATAATTCTGCGGATCTCGCCCGTCCGGTTCTGAAACGCAACCAATTTGGCGGTACTATCGGCGGACCGATCACAATTCCTCACCTGCTCGATGGCAAGGACCGTTTCTTCTTCTTTTTCGGATATCAAGGGCAGCGACAGAGTAGCGTAACGGTCGGGAATGCAATCACCACATATACGCCTGCGGAAATCACTGGCGACTTCTCCCATTCTGTTAACAACGGTCCCGATTCGAACGTGGCCGCGTTTCTTCAGGCGCATCCTTACTTCCAGTCGAATGCCGGGCTGGCGGCAAATGCGATTATCGATCCCACAAAAATCGATCCGGTTGCCCAAGCCTACATAAAGGCGGGCCTCGTTCCGACTACTCCGACCGGGGTGCTGGTTCCCAACGGAACCGCTACCGACAACCAGGACGGATACCTGGGGAAGTTTGATTTCAATGCCACCGCGGAAGATCGAGTCACCGTTACCCTTTCCAAGTTCTATGAGCCGCAACTTATCCCTTTTTCACCAGTGTTCTTAACGAGCAGTTCTAATGTTCCCGGCGCCCCCATTACCAACAGCAACGACACGTATTTTGGCAACGTCGGTTATACGAAGACGATTTCGCAGAACACGCTGAACGAATTTCATGTGACTGCGCAACGCATCAATTTTGAGGTAAATCAGCACGCAAAGCGGCTTCCCGGACCTACAGAGTTAGGCATCAATGGCACCGGTAATCCAGTGGACGGCCCTCCCCTTATGGTTTTCCCCACGAGTCAGCTTGCGTTCGGGTTCCCCTCGATAAACCCAATCCGCAACCCTGACAACACCTACGAGTTCTCTGATACTTTTACGAGGATGAGGGGGCCACACACCTTTAAGGCGGGCGGATCACTTGCCATCGTGCAGAGCTATTCCGCGAATGCGAATTACGCGCAGGGTTTCACGTTCAATGGTCCAACGGGCAGCGGCTCAAAAAACGATCTGGCTGACTTTCTATTTGGCGGTGCGGACATTTTTCAATCCTTCCCTCCTGGCGATAACGTCGTTCGCAGTCATCAATATGCGGCCTTCTTTCAAGACGAGTGGAAAGTGAAGCCGCGCCTGGTGCTCACGTTGGGGATACGTTACGAGTACGACACTCCCAAGCACGACTCAAAAAGCCCTCAAGTTTTCGTTCTACCTGGACACCAGTCGCAGAAATATCCGCTGGCGCCTTTAGGATTGTTAGTGAACGGAGATCCGGGGGCTCCCACCGGCTCTACTTTCCCAGACAAGAACGACTGGGCGCCGCGCTTTGGTTTTGCATGGGATCCCTTCGGCAACGGGAAAACCAGTGTGCGCGGCGGGTTTGGCGTGTTTTATGACGTACTCCTGGCTGGCGACAACATCCTGAATGCGTTTCAGCCTCCTTTCTTTTCTGCCGCCAGTCTTACATTTTCTTCTTTCACTAGTGGCCCTAGCACCATTCTGTCCAACCCCTACGGCACAGCGGGTGCTCCGCCTCCAGGTCCATTGCCTCCTGCCCAGAGTCTTAACTTCATCTCGGAGGGATTTATTCCGTTCGGCTCACCAAGCGTTACCTTTATCGATCCGCACACTCGCACACCCTATATCTATCAGTACAATCTCGGTCTGCAGCGGCAACTCGGAACAGGCCTGGCGGGCGAACTGACCTATGTAGGCAGCTCATCCCATAAACTCACGACGCAAGTCGATCTAAACCCCATCATCCAGGGCACGACGACACGGATTTTCAATACCCAGCCGCGACTGCAAATCCCAGACGCGTTTGGTGCGGTCGTCGCAACGTCTGGCGTGTCCGACGCAAGTTACAACGGTCTCCTGGCAAGCCTGAGAAAGCAGCTCGGTGACTGGCATTCAATGGGTCAGACGTTCTTCACGCTTGCTTATACCTGGTCTCATGAGATCGACGACGGCAACGAACTCTTCCGCAATTCCTCGCAAGTGCCAGATTTAAACCACCACCAATTTCGCGCTACTGGAGACGCGGATGTCCGCAATCGCCTGGCGTTGAGCGGCGGCTGGGAGCTGCCATTCGCTCACATGTGGGCGAACGGCCCGAAACGACTGACCGGCGGCTGGACGCTGTACTCGATCATTAATGCGCAATCGGGTTTTCCGATGGACGTGATCGCCGGCCTTCCTGGTCCCGGCGGAGGCGAGTTCGTGCCGGGGCCATCGGGTTTGGGCGACTCAAATCTGGTCCGTCCCAACTGGGCAGGCGGCCCTGCTCAGTCGCTGGATCCGCATGGGGTGCAAACGATTAACGTTCAAGGAACGCCCGTTACCGGGCATTTCATCTTTAACCCCAGCGGGCTATCATTTCCTGACTGTTTTAACAGCAGTGCGCCTTCAGGGGCTCCGGGCGGGTGCTCTCACCCAACGTATGGGACGTTACCCAGGAACTTTTTCCGCGGGCCCGATCTGGTCAATGTTGATGTAGCACTCGAAAAGAAAACACGCTTGAAAGAGCAAGTGCAGTTAGCATTCCGCGCCGAGTTTTTCAATGTGTTGAATCACACCGAGTGGCAGACGCCTCCCAGCGGCTCGGCTACATTTTTCTCTCCCCAACTGGGCCAGATCACATCGACCTATGACCCGAGAATTGGTCAACTGTCACTGCGGATAACTTTTTGAGACCGACTCCTTACTTGCTCAGTTTTCGGCACGGCCGACTGGCTTTCTCAGACACATCTTGAATTGTAGGCATCCCAGAATATAGTTCCGTTGACGTTCGACATATATGAGCTGCTTTACCATATTCGTCAAGAGTTCCAAGCAAGTATTTTAGACAGGGGAAAGCCAATGGAGACACTAGAATGCTACACCGCAGTTGCAGTCCAATTCGAGCCTCATGTCGTTTATAAGCGAAACCAGATCGAGGTGAACCTCAACCGGGCCCTTGAAATCCTGGACTCAGTTCTTTACTCAGTTCCGAACGCGAAAGCGCCCGCAATGGAAGTGGCCTACGAACCCTTTGCCCCGGTGAAACTGGTGGCCTTCCCGGAGGATTTCCTTCAAGGGTTTACCATGAAAGCTGATCTCGATGTCCACGTAAAAGAGATCGGCATCCAGATTCCGGGACCGGAAACGAATCGGTTGGCGGCAATGGCCAAGAAGCTGAATATCTACTTGTACGGTGTTGCTCTAGAGGTGTTGCCGCAATGGCCCGATCGCATCTTCAATTGCGCATTCATCATTGACCCTTCGGGACAGATTGTTCATAAATTCCACAAATTCTCACCGGCGATTCACTACGAAATCACCACCAGCCCTCACGATGTGCTCGACGAATACATCGAGGTTTTTGGCAAGGGGAAGACCATGCTGCAGACCCTTTTCCCTGTAACGAAGACACCCTTGGGGAATATTGGGACGATCATCTGTAACGATGGCTACCATCCAGAATACTTCCGGGCGGTTCAAAGGAATGGAGCGGAGGTCATCATACGTCCGGCACTCGCGGAGCCCGGAGTCACAAAGGGCTGGTTCGAATTCACGAATCGCGCAGGCGCTCTTGCAACCCTGAGTTATGTGGTAGCTCCGAACATGGGCGGCGTGGTTGGCCCGGAAGCGGTTCGGACCATGATGGCGGGCGATTCGATGATTGTGGACTATGACGGACAAGTCATCGGGCGCTTGCCCTTCCCGGGCGAAGGCATGGTCAGCGGTACAATTCGGCTCGAGCATCTACGCCAGCGCCGGAGTGATCCTAGTCGGAATTTTCCTTCCCTGATGAGAACTGAGGTCTTGCGTGAGGTGTACGCGGATCCAGTGTACCCACCAAACACGCAAAAGAAAGAAGCGATCCGAACCTTCAGTGAAATCTACAAAAGGGATACGCGGCATCTCGGGGTAATTGAGAAGCTTTTTGAGCGCGGAGTGTACACTCCACCGAAGAATTGGCGCAAATAGTATCGACGACACCTATGGGACGACGGTCTCCAGAGCGACATGAAGCATCGTGTGGCTCTTCCGCGATCGACGTGGCCGCTCCTTCGGGCAAACAGGAGTCAGGGTACCTTAATGCTCCCGCTCGGCTTGGATTGGTCCTCGCCCGCTGGGTGGTGCAAGTCTACAACGCCTCAGAGGTGATGCCGAACCTGATTAATCCATTCTGGATGCTGCCCCTACTTGGCATACTCAGACTAAAGGCACGGGATATTGTCGGATATGGAGTACTCCGGTTGATGGTGCACGTTACCTCTTGTGTTTTTCCTTTGCTGGTTCTTTGCTCGGCATACCGCCTATATACCACCTTTAGGATAAGCGGCCACAACAAAAAGCCTCAGGAGCCAACTGCATGGATCAACTGCAAGTGCCACGTGAAAAATCTGATTCCGACGCCCAACATCTTGAAGCACTCGGGTACAAATCGACGTTCAAACGCTCGATGACGTTATGGGAGAACTTTTCTTTAGGTTTCACGTATCTCTCCCCGGTTGTCGGCGTCTATTCCGTCTTTGCATTAGCGATGTCGACGGCCGGCCCACCGATGATTTGGTGGTATGTGATTGCGGGCTGCGGCCAGATGCTGGTGTGTTTGATATTTGGTGAGATCGCTTCGGAATTTCCCATAGCTGGCGGCTTATATCCCTGGGGTCGCAGGCTAGTTGGAAAACGTTGGTCTTGGATGGTCGGATGGATTTATGCTTGGGCCCTCTTCACTACCATTGCGGGAGTGGCCGTCGGCGCCGGTCCTTTCTTCGCGTCATTGCTTGGCTTCATCAGTTCTCCCTTCACAACCACTGCCATCGCACTCGTTCTCGTAGTAACCGCTACGGGGCTGAATCTGGCAGGGACCAAACTGCTCGCCCGGGTCGCCATGTTTGGATTCGTCTGCGAAATTTGTGGTGCACTGGCGGTAGGTTCTTATCTATTTTTGTTCGGCCGGCATCAATCGCTCAGCGTCATCGTGAATTCCTTCGGCATTAATCGCAATGGCTCGTATGTTTTGCCGTTTCTGGCGGCGGCCCTGGCGGGTCTCTATACGTGCTATGGCTTCGAAGCTTGCGCCGACGTGGCAGAGGAAACGGCCAGTCCCGAGACCCAGATCCCAGTGGCAATGAGACGAACAATCTACATTGGCATCTCGGCTTCCATATTCGTGTGTCTTGCACTCATCCTCGCTCTACCCGACATCAAGGCGGTGATTCACGGTCAAAACGCGGATCCTATCGGCTCAATTCTACGAGGCACATTCGGTACTCTCGGCTCGAGAATGGTGCTTGGCGTCGTGTTGATTTCGTTCGTTTCGTGCATTCTCAGTCTTCAGGCAGCAGTCAGCAGACTGCTGTTCTCGTTTGCACGCGATAAGATGATCTTCGCGAGCGCGCGGCTCAGTAAATTGTCCAAGCGGAACGTGCCTTCGTTCGCTTTGGCGATCGCCGGCTTGATCCCAGCTTTCATCGTATGTACCGGATATTTTCTCCAGGACGCCTTGGCAACCATTGTTAGCTTCGCAGTTGCCGGTATTTATATTTCATTCCAGATGATCGTTGCCGCGTCGCTCTACGCCCGTTCTAAGGGATGGAGGCCTTCGGGTCCCTTCCATATCGGCCCGCTTGCAGTGCCGATCAACACCGCAGCCCTCATCTATGGGATATGTGCCATCGCCGATATTCTGTGGCCACAATCGCCGGGAGCGCCGTGGTATGTGAACTATTCCATCCTCTTTACTACGGCGATCATCATCACATCTGGGGCTCTTTGCATAATGATCGTGCGGCCAGTAGCGATGTCCAAGGAGCAACGAATGCCTTGAAACAGCTAAATTCGCTACGGGCGGAGATCGCTGATGAAGAAACCGCCGATCCGCCTGACGAAATGCCTCCAAGAATCGCGATTGAGATTCCTACTGACATTCCAACCGCCGTCGCCTCACCAGAAATTCAATATTTTCTCGACCTGGACTGAACCCCAAAAATGAGACACTCGGGAAAGGCACACTGTGCAGGGAAAGGAACTGCAAGTGGCAAAGAAACGAAAGACACGAGTGGGGCGGTACCCAAAAGAATTCCGCCGCATGGCGGTCGAGAAGTTGAAGAACTGCGACAACATCGTGGCGCTGTCGGAAGAACTAGGCGTACATCGGCGCCTGCTGTACAAATGGCGAGACCAGCTGGATCCGGCCGAGATAGCGGAGGAATCACCGCCTCAGAACTCCAGGGAAGCGACCCTGCGCAAAGAGGTCAATCAGCTAAAGCGACTGCTGGCTGAAAAAACCGTGGAGGTAGATTTTTTCAAAGGTGCCTTGCAAAAAATCGAGGCTCGACGCCAGCGGAGCGGAAACTCTGGCGAGACGGCATCTACGACGAGATCCGAGAAGTGATGCCCGTGCAAGGCAACGCGAGTATCGAGCGAATGTGTCAGTTGGCGCAGGTGAGCCGGGCGGGATTTTACCGATTCCTGCAAGACAAAACTCCGGTCGAAGAAGACATGGAACTGCGATCGGCGATTCAGCAAATTGTGCTGGAACATCGGCGCCGCTATGGTTACCGTCGAGTTTCGGCAGAGCTGCGGCGGAGAGGGATGCTGGCCAATCACAAGCGCGTAGCCCGCATCATGCGGGAAGACAACCTGCTAGCCGTGCAGCCGCGACAGTTCGTGGTCACCACCGATTCCACTCACGAGCTGGAAGTCTATCTAAACCTGGCTTATCGCATGAAGCTAACTGGCATAGGTCAGCTGTGGGTGGCCGACATCACCTACATTCGGTTACGAGTTGAGTTTGTCTACTTGGCCGTAATTCTGGATGGCTTCTCACGCAAAGTGGTGGGCTGGGCATTGGAACGAACGCTCACGAGCCGACTGGCGATAGCGGCGTTGCGCGAGGCCATCGCGAAACGGCAACCACGGCCAGGTCTGATTCATCACTCGGATCGCGGTGTGCAGTATGCCTCGGGAGACTATGTAGCCATCCTGGAACAGCACCAGATGATCCCGAGCATGAGTCGGCCGGCGAACCCTTACGACAATGCTAGTTGCGAGAGCTTTATGAAGACGCTGAAGCGGGAAGAAATTTACGCGAACGCGTATGAAAATCTCGAGCACTTGCGTGCAAACCTTGAAATCTTCCTGGAGGAGTATTACAACCAACAACGGCTACACTCGGCGCTGGGTTACCGAACTCCCGAAGAGTTCGAACGACAAATCCAGTGCCAAACTGAGACTGCAGATGCGAAGGCAGCGACGATCACTTTCGTCGCCGGGTTGGCTCAATCTTCTACAGGGATGCTGGAGCAGGGGACTCAAACGGAGGGTGTTACGAAACCAGCCGCGATGTGGTTGTGAGTTTAGGTTGTGAAATTGATTTTTGCTTTTGGCTCGAAACTACTCGACGCGGTGCCCTGTCTAGCAAGCCAGCGCCGATCGGAGTTGGATTCCACCCATGATACTTAGTATTCGTTTCAGGTTGTAAACCAGCATCGCCAAGCCGATCTCCGTCTGAGCTCCGGCGAGACCCCGCAACAAAAAGCGTGGGTGTCCGAAGATGCGGTACTTTATCGTGGCGAACGGATGTTCCACCGTTGATCCTCGCAAGCGCATCACTTCCGCAGTGGTTCGCTGTTGCATGCGTTGAAGGGCATCCTCATGTAGGTTCCGAGAAACGTAGCGCCGTGGGCCTAAGGTGCAACGGGCTTTGAGTGCGCACGAGCCGCAGACTCCTCGTCGGGGCGTATACGTCACAGCGCGATCCTTTTTAGAGAACTGCTTACGCCAAAGCGTCTGGCCTGCTGGGCAGCGGAAGGTGTCGCTCTTCTCATCATAGACGAACTCAGTGCGGTCGAAGAGTTTGCCACCCCCGTGATTGTTCACGGTGCGCTTGGGTGGTACGTAGGGCACGATGCCCTGGGCCTCGCAGGTTTCTGACTGCTCGCCGTTGGAATAGCCGCCATCTGCAATCACATTCAGAGAAACTGGTGAACCGACCGCTTGTTTTGCCGCTTCCGCCATGGGCAACAGCATGCGTTGATCGTTCGCATCGGTAATGACCTTGTGGGCCACGATGAGCGCGTGTTCAGTATCGACGGCGGTTTGCACGTTGTAGCCAGGCGTCAGTTGCCGCCCGATCTTCATAAAGCCCGCCTCTGGCTCCGGGTCGCTCTTCAGTTTTTTCAGAGCCTCAGCCACCGCACTCTCATTCAATCTCCACTTCGTTCTCTTCATCGGCTCGTTCCAATTGGTCCAGGTAGCGTTTCAGTGCTTCGCGCTCCCGAACCCGATCCACACTGCTCACCGATCGCCGCCTGCGACTGAGCCGGCGTTCCACGGGGCGTAAACTGTCCCGGCATCGTCGGAGGCGAGCCCCATCTGGGAAGCCAGAAAGCCAGCTGAACAAGCCTGAGCGGCGCAATCCGGCGCCGCTGCGGAAACGTCAATCGGCGTCGTGTTCCAGCTCCGCCCCCCGTCCGCCGATCGGCTGACAAAGATTTGCACCGAACTCATGAGAAGGTTTATTCGGGGATAAGCCGTCCACGAAAAGTAGACTTTGCCCGTGGGATCGACCGTGGCTCCAGCCGCCAGCGACCAGCCTGGCCCAGCTTCCGGATTTACTACGGTGGAGGAAAATTCTGCCCGTAATCATGGGACGCTGCGACCGCCAGCGTCTGATCATAGTTAAAGCTCACATAGACGTCGGGGCCGCGGACGGCCAGGACGGGCTTATCGATAACGACTTCGGGGGAGTGTTGGGCAACGGAGAAATACCAGGAGTGGCCAAAATCCTGAGAGCGGCCCACGATCACATCGTGTTTCCCTTGCAACCACGATGCATAAAGAGTTTCCCGATCAATCGGATCGACCTTAATCTGGGCATCAAACTGCCCGGACGATGAGGTCAACAGGGGCCGCGGGGCGTCCCAGGAAACACCATCGTCATTGCTGGTCAACAGGGCCATAGTCGGAACGGTGCAGGCCGGACATTGAGCTATGGGGCCATATTGCGGAAAGAAAATATAGATGTGAGCGTGGGCATCGGCCGCCAGCGCAGGCTCCCACTGGTCTCCCGACGTGTACCCGACGCGACGTTGAGGAGTAAATTCGGAGGCGGCCAGAACACACTCCGCAGTTAGCATCAGGGCAAAGCAGATTACTGCTTTCCTCACGGCCCCGAAGTGGCTGGTTGTGAAGACCACAGATTCTGCCTGGGCAAGCGCTGTTAGGGCTTTGCCCATGCTAATAGCCGATCCTCTAGTCGGACCCTATCGCCATTTTGTGGCGGCGTACTGGAAGAGGAGAGCATTTACAGCAAGCAAGGGCCACTGGTGCGGTGTGCTGTCCCAGCACCTCCTTTGTTGCCAGTGGCCAACCGTCGCATTCGGTCTAGGACGGAAGTCATTCGAAGGACACGATTGCATAGTACAGTGCTGCAAACAAGGCTATTAAGATCGCAGCTATGCCTGCAAAACGGGCAAGGCGAGCCCTAACGCTAAGACGTCCGCCTTCTGTTGTCTCGATTTGTTCGTCCAAGGTTTGAAACATGGTGCACCCCTTCTCTGCACGCTGATTACGCGGCCTTCAGGGTCTTAGGCACATTCACCTTGATTTGCTTTGGCCTGGCTCCAGCGCGCTTGGGCATCTGAATGGCCAGCACACCGTGGTTGTAGTCCGCCTCGATCTTTTCCGGGTCCACAGTGCTCGGGAGCGTGAAGGAGCGCGAGAACGCGCCGTAGTGACGTTCCATGCGGCGGAAGTTCTGCTCTTTGATGTCCTTCTCGAGTTTTCGTTCCCCACGTACGGTCAATACGTTGTTCTCGACTTCGACTTTGATATCTTTCTCATCAATTCCTGGGACTTCCACTTTGAAGGTTAGTTTCTGGTCATCCTCATAGATGTCTACAGGGGGGACCAAATTCCAAATCGTTCAGATTCTCTTCAAGTGGCATCAGTGATGTTGTTCTGCCGAAGAAGTTGTCGAACATGCGATTCATTTGCTTCTGAAGTGAGTTGAGTTCTTGGAACGGCTGCCAACGTACCAGTGATTTCATATAGCGAACCTCCCGCATGAACCTTCTGTCATTTAACGAACTACTTTTGAGCCAAAAATGCAGTGACCCGGATCACTGCGCAGCGTGCGGCGTTACTCGAGTTGCAGAAACAAGCAACGATTGACCAAGTGGTCAGGCTCACAACAAGGCACGCACGGTTTTCAAGGCAGACGTGAACGAGGCTACGTGACGACTTTAGACTCGTCGGCGATTTTCCGCTGCTCCCTCGGACCCTAACCACATCCATCGTGCTGGGCGCACTCTGTGCCTCGTGTCACAGACACAAATCTGGGAATGCGCAAGCATTGAGACAAGAGGAATGGAAAGCCGGCGGAGCCCATTTGGCTTGACTTAAAGGGGTGCATCATGGAGAAAGTAATGGTTCTCTTCTCTTTGCTCACCCTCTTCTGCATGTTGTGCACAAGGCACGTTTCTGCCCAGGAAAAGTCCAACATCACAGTAAGGGGGAGCGAACTAAATAACGGTGTCGTGATTATGGACGTTCAGAAAGCCAGCAAGACTTACCAGCTTCAGCGCAACCAGGGCGCGCCGGGCTGCACGAGTCTGCAAAACGGCAACTATCTAATGGTGGAACTTCCGAAGAATTTCGGAATGTACGAGTGCAGGGACGTTGAGGTCTATCCACAGTCCGCGACTACGGCAGACGCTGCCGTGCCCGACAAGGACAAGAAACTCGGCGAGTACTGCCTAGTTGAAAAGTAACGGGCAGAGCGGATTGAGACCGGAGCGCATTTGGGGCCAGGGCTGTCTGCCTGCACTGTGCGGTGCGAGCATGTGCAAGCTCAAGATCAACTATGTACAACGGCTGCCACGTGGCGCCGAAGACTTGGCACCGGATATTGCCGAGCAGTGGATTGGCGTTTCCGGAAGGAGAGTAGATGTCAACATCGTTCGACGCGGCTTCATTCTCGCTGATCCGGCGATGCATGCGATCAGAGAAAGGATCAAACGTCTCGCGGTTGCGACTGCGGATATCAACAAACCACTGCCAGAACGGATTGGCTTTTCTCCCGAACTCAGTCCTGACTGGCGCCAATACCTCGACGATCTCCTACAAAAAGACGACCCCTGGGCATTTCTGGTCAATTCGACGACCATCTTCAGACCAAGCTGACGCACTCCTAAACCGGCTTCTACCTTGCGAGTCGGTGTCTTTTGCAGCTATGCGACCTGCATCGCGGCAGGTAAAGCGAATCGCCCGCAGAAGGCGAAGTTGTTTGTGACGAGGCGGTCAATCCCACGTTGCCGCCCTTAGAACGCAAAAGCCTCGCATTGATGGCCCTCCTCTTTCATTGGATATTGGGCCTTGACACGCTTCCTGCTTGCGATCACAGACATATCTCTGTCCTAAAGCTAGACTTGTCTGTGTCGGATGGTGTGTGAACTATGACAAAGGGGCCAGCAGTATGGTGCGCGCTTTGTCCTGGCTGTCGCCTTTGGATTGTGCTTGAGGAGAACGCGAAACGCGTTGATGATGGCAGGAAAGGCTACGGGACAATCACCACCCTCGTGAGGTGTCCGAATCCGAAATGTGATGGCCGAGACTTCTGGGTCGAAGAGGAAAAGATGCACAGCTTCTATGTGCCAAAAGAAATCTCCGACCTGGGGTATTTCGATGAATCCGAAATAAAGGAATCAAGAGTCGTTCCCCTCGATCCCTTCTGCTTGAGTACAGTCGTTCATGCGGGAACTCTAGAGAGTTCAGTCGCGGCCCGAACAGAGAAGCTCCGCCGAGAGATTGAGCTGATCGAACAGGATGAGCGCCGCTATCGCAGTCACAAGGATCATTCGCTGGCAGAGAGAGCGGAGCATAATCAGCGGGAATTCCGAGCCGTTGCGATCTGTAAAGAACTCAAAGTGCTTGTCGAAAAAGCAAAGCAGCAACTAAGCCACGGATCCGTCTGGTACAGTTGATTCTTCCCTCAGAAAAGGGGAAGCGTCCCAGGTGATGGCAGGCGGACGCTTCAGAAAAAGCAACCCAGAGAAGCTTTTTTGCAAGGTATTCGGTCTTTATTAGGAGCGGAATGAGGACGATACCGGTAAAATCTTGAAGGAAATGCAAGACGATCGGCGCCACCAGACTTTTTCTTGAAAGATACACCAGTGCAAAGAACAAACCCATGAAACCGACCGTCACCACTCCAGCCGTACCCTCATAACCGTGCCCCAACGAAAAGATAATTGACGACAGAATCACGGCGGCAAGACCGCTGCGCGTGATGACTTGCAGCCGGAGAATGAGGTAGGGGAGGCGTCGATGCTTTGGCAGACGCCAGCGGCGGACAACTTCCGCTCGCGCGGCGGGACTCGGAGGGAAGAGATGGGGTTGGATCGAGAGGCGCAATTTTGGCCGACACCGATCGAAGACAACGCGAACAACTGCGGAGGTCCATCGAGGAGCAGAGAAGGTGCTTACGCAGACCTAACGGTGGCCGTAAACACTTGGCCGAGTATTCGTCCATGCTCTGGCGAACGGAGCAGCGGAGCCAATCGCGCGGAGTTTTATCGGATATGGCCGACCGCAACGGCTCGCGACTGGAAGGGCAGTGCTCCCCACTGCTCGTAGCCGTTGCCGCTACTTTCGCACACCCATTGTCTGCTTGTATCGCGCCCTTCCTTGTAACCCTCCCAACAATTTTGATGGTATCGAGATTTGTCGTGACGGTTCAACTACGAGGTTGGGGCGGGTGACAGTCAAGCTGCTTGAGTAAGTAGTTGAGGGTTTCCTCCATTCAGATTCCGCAAACGCCGCAAACACTTGGAAGTGGATAATATGCTCGGACATTATGTATACTATCCGGGTATTTTATCCAAACATTATGGCCGACCCTTCCGCCAGTCTCGCCGACGCCCGGAATGCCTTTCAGAGGCACCGCGGCATGCTCCGCACCCGTGAAGCCCTTCGTCTCGGAATTCATCCCCGAACACTGTACGCCCTCCGGGACTCCGGAGAACTCGTGCCGGTTGGCCGAGGACTCTATCGGCTGGCAAGTGCTCCTCCTCTCGTCTACCCCGATTGGGTCGCTGTGGCTCTCCGGGTACCACGGGCAGTCATCTGCCTGATCTCCGCGCTTGCCCATTACGAACTGACCACGCAGGTGCCGCACCACATCGACATCGCGCTGCCGAGCCATAGCCAGGTGCCCAAGGTGGACGGACTCCCCCTGCGAGTATTTTGGTACCGGGAGCGTGCTTTCCGGGCCGGAATTGACACGATCACTCTCGACCAGGTTCGAGTCCGCATCTACTCACCCGAGAAGACGATCGTGGACTGCTTTAAGTACCGCAACAAAATTGGAATTGATGTTGCTGTGGAGGCGCTGCGCAATTACCGCCAGAAAGCTCGCAAGCTTCCTGTCAAAAAGCTACTCGAATACGCTCGCATTTGCAGAGTCGAAAACGCAATGCGGCCTTACCTGGAGGCGGTGCTTTGAGCAAGCGTGATCTCGCGGCCTCCGTCCGCCAACGCCTCCTCAACCAGGCTCATGATCAGGGACGACCCTTTCAAGAACTGCTCCAGTACTACGCCATCGAGCGGTTCTTGTACCGGCTGGCGCAGTCCAATCATCGCGACAAGTTCATTCTCAAGGGTGCCCTGTTGCTAACTGTGTGGCAAGCACCGCTTTCCCGTTCCACAGTGGACATTGATTTGCTGGGAAAGACGAGCAACAAGCTCGAACACATCGCGTCCCTTGTGTCGGAGATCTGTGGACTGGACGTCGAAGCGGACGGCGTAAAGTTCGACCCTGCCTCGATAAAGACGGCCCACATCAAGGAGGACGCGGACTATGAGGGAATCCGGGTTCGTTTCAGGGCGACTGTTTCGGGCGCTCGCATCCCCATGCAGATCGACATTGGCTTCGACGACGTGATCGTCCCCCAGGCTACCAAGATCGACTACCCGACGCTTTTGGAATTCCCAGCTCCGGTGCTGCAAGCATACCCGAAGGAGACCGTAATCGCGGAGAAACTGGAGGCTCTCACCGCGCTCGCAACCTTAAACAGCCGAATGAAGGACTTCTACGAAATGGCCGAGGACGTTCATGAGCGCCGCGGCGCCCAGCACTATAAAAAGATCCTCAAACTCAAGCAGCATGAAGGTCACTCGCGTCTGTAGGTTGCGATTCACAGGTGTGACTTGTAATGGCATTGGTAATTTCCTTCCTAACGGACTCCGCCTGTTCCGTGTTGAACCCAGAACTCTCCCAAGCGCAACAGGCCCGACAAGCTAAAGCAGCACATCGCTGAGATCAGGTTGCGCACCCAGGCCTCGCCGATCGTCATGCGCTCGAGTAAACCGGCAAAGTGCGCAACGGCAAGCACGACCTGGCCCGCGCCGTAGAGCGGCAACAAAACATTGCCAACCCAGTTCACGAGCGTCAGCACAGAAATCCAGTAGCGGTCTGGATTGTTCCAAGCCGCCTGGTTGCTGAACGACTCCATCGTGCGCAATAGCCCAGAGCACAGCAGAGAAGCCAGGGCCGCGTAACCGAGGTGCGAGTACGGGTGACCTTTGCTGAAGCGGTAAACTGCGGCGGCGGCGAACAAACCGGCCATGGTCGGCATGATGACGTTGCCCAGCCAGTTCGTCAGGTTGAGCAGCCCACTTGAAAGATTCACGGGATCACCTCCAATCCTCATCAGCCGGCCATGGCCCGGACAAGCTGCCAGATGGCCGAAACGCTCAAGAAAGCCAGACCCGATCCAACCAGTGGCATGAAAGGCCGATGGCGCGCATAGTTGAAAATTGCTCCCACGATGGCCAAACCTGCCGCCTCCGGCAGGATGGTCCCGGCCAAGAAGTTCCACGCCGATGTAAGCATGTCCGTGGTAGCAAACTCTGATCCGCTGTTCCATCTCTGCATAAGTTGGACAGTCCCCGACACGGACAACAGAAAGAGCCCTGCAATGATCGATGCCAGCGGGCTCTGCCCTTCGGCCGCGTCCAGCGCTGCCTTCAACACGCAGAAAGCGGCCAACACAGGAATCAGTTT
The DNA here is from genome assembly GCA_963766625.1 of uncultured Acidobacteriaceae bacterium. Classification (GTDB taxonomy): domain Bacteria; phylum Acidobacteriota; class Terriglobia; order Terriglobales; family Acidobacteriaceae; genus Sulfotelmatobacter. The sequence continues at coordinate 635,763 of CAVYBF010000005.1, forward strand.
GGCCACCACGACGTTCGAAACAAAACCGCTGAAACTCGTTTGCAAGCTCGCGACCCACGCACTGCTGATGCCTCCGCCTTGCGCCGGCATCGTGATACCCTGCGCCGCAAACCAGGACAGGAACTGGGGCAGCGTCAACAGAATCACCGACCACAGCGCCCATCTCTGGAATTTGCCCCCTGTCTGGAAGTTCACGCCGCCTTCCTGCCGCAAGGCGATTCCCGCCAGCACCATGGTGCAGATGGCAGCCGGGACCGCCATGTCGAACAGCAGCGTCAAGAGATCGACGATGATTTGGGGCAGCGTCATTTCTTCAGCACTCCGCGGCTGCCGGTTCCTACTGCACCCCAGCTGTGCCATTCGCAATCCAGAACTCAATCAGACGCGTTAGACCGGATATGACCAGCAGTCCGGCGGCCGTGACCGCCCAGCGTGCCACGCCGCGGCCTTGCGAATAGGAGACAACTGCCATAACCACCGCCAGCGCCGCGCCGACAGGCGAGATCACGTTGCCCACCCAGTTCACCAGGTTGAGTACGGTTCCCTCGGGTTGGGCAGCGGTTTGTCCCTGTACGGCTTGGCCCGTCGCTGGTTGTTGCCCAAGGTTCTGGGCATAGGTCATCAGCGGAAAGAGTTGAAGCGAGGCGATAACGAGAAAAGCGGCAAGCGCAAGGCGATACCGCGCGTTTCCACAATTCAACAATCTCATATGCTCCTCTTCTGCGGCTGCCTTGAGTTCACTTCTGCGTGTCGCAGCCGAGAACATACGGGCGTTTCAGATTTCGAGCAAGCCAAGAGAGCTCGTCTCGAACTAGTTGTCAGGAAGGCGTTAGCCCGCGGAAAGGTGGAAAACGCAGGTTGAAAGTTGCCGAGAGTCCTTGTTGCGCATAGATTTCAAAGGCAGAAACTCGTACTGAAGTCATTCGTGCAGTCTGCGAGGAGAAGTCTTGTGAGATGAACAAATGTTTGAGTTTGGTGCATCTCACAAGGAATTCCCTTCGTGGAAACAACCCGACGCGAGACTTTGCTGATCTGCCAAATGCGTTCTTAGTGAGATGAACAAATGTTTGACTTTGGTGCATCTCACAAGCACGTTCAGAATTCAGTCGGGCACTTCTCGAGACTCGAAGGCGAGAAAACTCTGGTCTTTTGAGCACTCACCTACTGCGACCCTTGGTTGCTTGTAGCCGATTGGTTTAGCTCCTGCTGCAACTGCAGCAACTGGCGCAGTTGGTCAACATTGGACGAGATGGAGGTCGAACTGTTCCGTGGGCTTGTTGGCGCTACAGGTTGATTGGATTTAGGTGTTTGTTCAAGAACAACGTAGATGGGCGCTCCAGCCGAAACCGTCACCACAATCTGCTGGTTCACCGCCAATCGAGAAACCTCTTCGTCCCCGGTTTCGCCGATATTATTGCTGACGCGCTCTCGCATGAGATCGGACTCGCTCAGGGCTGGCTTAGACTGCCTTGTCCCACGAACATGGCGCTCGCTTGGCCGATTCCTGACAGCGATCTGACCAGGACGTTCTTTCCCGTGTTCTTGCCCGAGACTTTTCCTTTCAGCGGCCGCAAATCCAAATCTGTGGCGGCAGCCTCGATCGGAACGGACGCGCCGTCTGGCATCAGCAGGGAATCAAACTGGAGGTCAACATACCCTGAACGGTTCGCATCCCTGATGTGGCCGACCGCCTTCGCTCCCGCAGGAACAATAATTTCTCCGTCGCGCTCGTAGTTGTACTCGATCACCGCTAGGACTGGTGTCCGTACAGCCGTGCTTGCAGCCGATTCCAAGCGTGCCCGCAAGCGCGTGCCCGTGGCCAAACCCAAACCCAGCTGTGGCGCTGCGTCATTGAGGGTCTGAAAACCCCCAGGGCTGGCCGAGACCTTTCGCACGTACATTAACGAAGGCTTCTCCATGGCTTCGCGCTCTGCCTTACCTATGTCGGAAGTCTCAGCACCCGAGCCCGGCTGGTAGGGCGGCGCTTGCCGTGGCTGGTCTCCAAAAGGTGGTATCGAACCCAGGCTTTCCAACGAAATCAACAAATTAGAAGGCGCGAATGGCACATCAAACCTCTAAGACCGTACCGAAACAAACAACTCCACGCACTATTGGATGCTTAATGGACGCTGATTTCTCTGGGGTGATTACTCTGCCCTCGTCGTATCAACGAGCCAACAGTTGCAGCAGCTTGGATGACGTCAAGCTGCCGAAGTCTGAAGTCTTGCGACGTACGATCCAAAAGGCACGCTAGTACAGAAGGATATGCCTTTCGGTCGAGCATAGCCGTAAAATTTACTGATGATTTCCTTCGATGCCGCGCACGCGGCAGTGCACTACCCAAAGGACCGTCGCTTCCGCATCTGGGTTCATCCTGCCATTCTGATCGGAATCGCCGTGGCGGTTCTATCGGTGTTTCTCGCGTCCTGGATTGAGTTTGCCGTAACCGGCCTGCCTCACGTTCCACCTGTCCCCCAGGTATATCCAAACAACTTCGCAGGGCCGCACGGGTTTCCGCTTTGGGTTCGTTACTGTCACTTCTTTAATTTCCTTTTTGTGATGATGCTGATTCGCAGTGGTCTGTCCATCCTCGTGGATCATCCTCGTCTGTATTTCAATGATGACTGTACGCCGGGGAGCGAATGGATCCGGTTTACACCGCTCAAGGTTCCTCGCGACCGCATCTGGACGGCGAAAGACGACGCCCGTTACATTTCGCCGATAGTTGGCACTCCGGGTTACAGGCACACGATCGGTATTGCGCGCGTGTGGCACTTCATCAACGTTCACGGGTTCATCATCACGGGTATTTTTTTCGCCGTCATGCTCTTCGATACCGAGCAGTGGCGGCGCATTGTGCCCACTTCACCGCTTGTGCTGTTGCAGGCATGGAACACTTTCGTGCACTACGCAACCTTTCATTTGCCTCCGGAGCCGAACGGCTTTTATGGCTACAACGCATTGCAGCAGATTGCGTATTTCACGGCCGTCTTTGTCTTCGGACCCTTGGCCATCGCGACGGGCATCGCCATGTCGCCGGCCGTGGTGAACCATTTTCCCTGGTACGCGCGAATCTTCGGTGGCAGGCAATCGGCCAGGTCCATCCACTTCCTCACGATGCTCAGTTTCTTTGGATTCCTTGTCGTGCACGTCACTCTGGTCGTGATGACAGGATTTGCGCGCAACATGAATCACATCGTGCTGGGTACCGATGATCAGGGTCATCTTGGCATGTATCTAGGTTTTGTCGGCATAGGAGTGGTCGTCCTCTCGTGGTTTGCGGCGCACTACATCTCATGGAATCACCCCCGCGGGCTGCAGCATGCCCTCAAATCCGTGACCTATCCCATGCAACTCCTCACCCTAAACCGACTCATTCCAGAACAGAACTACTCCGAGCAGGATATCTCTCCATACTTCTGGCCCAATGGAAAGATGCCCGTGAGAGAGGACTGGAAGCACTTAGCCGAGGGCGACTTCCGGGATTTCAGATTACAAGTAGGGGGACTGGTTGAAAATCCAGTTGACCTTTCCCTTGCCGACATCGAGAAACTGGGCCATGTCGAGCACATCACCATGCATCACTGCATCCAGGGGTGGAGTGGTATCGCAAAGTGGGGCGGTATTCCCATGAAGACACTGATCGAATTGGTTCGCCCAAAACCGGAAGCCAGGATTGTCGCGTTCTTCTCCTTTGGTGAAGCGCTCTACGGCGGCGCATACTACGACACGCAGAGCCTGGAAAATGTCCTCAAAGCAGAATGTCTGCTCGCATCCCACATGAATGGACGCCCGCTTCCCGAAGTGTATGGCGCTCCACTCCGGCTGCGAGTGGAAAATCAACTTGGTTACAAAATGGTCAAATGGATCGAGCGTATTGAATTTATCCAGTCGGAAAAACAGTTGGGCGAGGGAGAAGGCGGAAAGAACGAGGATGATGAATACTTTGATCTCCTGCCTAACATCTGAGCGCCTCTACCCCGCTCGACTGCTGTGACATTAATCGCGCGCCGCAAGGAAGCTTCCCCCTCGACGAACGGTCTGGCAGTCCCGGCGGATATTTCTTTCGTCGTGATCGCGGGGCTGGTCCTCATCCCTCCGCATTCTCGCGTTATCCTGACGCAACACGGGGTGCAAGGCGGGCAAAGCAAAACAGGAATGTCTGTCAGGTTCTTGCCTCAAGGTTCCGTATCGTCGTCCTCTACGTCCCCGTCCAGGACACGATCCTGTTCCAGGTAGTGTGCCACGGCATACTGCGCCAAGAGCACTGTCTCCAGATGAATCGTGGCACCGATAGATTCACCCTGCAGGTGTGGCACACCAGCCGGATGTTTGCATGTCTCTCTGCTTCCGTGCTGAAACTCTACAAACGAACTGTCTTCAGAATCGAAGTGGCGGAGGTTGTGCCATACTTCCTCTCCTACGCTTCCCGAGATGTCGATTTTCAGTTTTACCGAAGGCATCGGCCGAAACTCCGTTCCTCAAGCTGCGTGGCATGCGGTGGCTTCCCCACAGATCATCTCCAAGATCCGCCCTGCCAACTGTTCGAACCCATGGTGAACGTCAATGCCGATTTCTGAGTCGTGCTGCTCAAATTGCGCCCGCAATTCCTCCTGTTCACTTTCGCTCAGCAGCTTGTTAGTCATCGGGAAAAGTAGGTAGTCCTCTTTCCAGATGTGTGCTGGGTAAAGCTCAATGAGCCTGCGGAGAGTACCGATCAGCGCCTCCTTGCCTGCGCGAGGAGTGCGTATATAGGTTTCGGACGTAAGCTTCAGATCCGCCATCAGACCTCGACCTTTCTCATGTTCGTGAAGAAGAACAGCCAAGGGACAACCGCTCACGGGCACTCCCTTCTTCTCCAGGAGCTTAAACAGATAATCCTCTTCCTTCCCGTGGTGGCACTTATCGCCAAAGGTCTGCATGAATTCCGACAGATCTGTCAGCACGGCTGGGTCGATCTCCTTACCCGATTCCAGTTTCTCTATGATTACCGCCATTCCACCGACGACCTGTTGAATGATGCGGTGTTCGTGTTCCAGTTCCTCTGTTGGCTTTCTGTTCGTCATTGGAGTACTCCCTTCTTGTCTCTGACATCCCCGTCAGCGGTTGTAATGTTTCGCATTGATTTCGGTGTACTGTTTCCATTTCTCCGGCAGATCATCGAGGGCGAAGATCGCGGAAACAGGACAAACCGGCACACAAGCGCCGCAGTCAATACACTCGACCGGATCGATGTACAGCTGAGTTTCCGTGGCAAAGTCAGCTTCGTTCTTCCGCGGATGAATGCAGTCGACAGGACATGCATCCACGCACGCCGTGTCTTTGGTTCCGATACAAGGTTCAGCGATCACATACGCCATAAGAAAGGACCCCCTGCCTCCAACCTACGTCCCCCACCACGAGATGCAGTGACAAAAGTCACGAGGCCTGCTCACTCCGTCGCGCGCGTTCAAAACCTTGCAAAAGAG
>CAVYBF010000006.1:0-558920 GCA_963766625.1 uncultured Acidobacteriaceae bacterium
CTTCTCAAGACCTCGGCCGGAGCTTTCCATCAACCGTTGTTGCGTCAGCATGCCGGTTTGCAATCGAGTGATCGCAGCGTAGACCCGGGTATTCTGTTGTTGGTTGTGGCGATACAAAAAGAAGAAGACCAGCGCGGCGACCACAAGCACGGCAATGGCTGTCAGCCTGCCCACCCGCAGCGTTCGCCGTTCTTCGTTGACCGCGGTCACCACCTGCTGAGTAGCATTTCGATTCTCCTCGGCAAGGCGCAACCGCTCGCGAAATCCGTCCGCAACCGATTTATTTCGCAACTGGGAACGCACCCGCGATAGCAATTCGTGTGCGTCGAAGGGCAGCGACAAAACATCGTCAGCGCCAAGATCGAGGCCTCGAGTGCGCTCGGCGGATCCTCCCGGCGACAGCATCACAACGCGAATATTGTGAGTCTGCTCGGAACCCTTGATTTCGGAGAGAAGGTCACAGCAATCGAGCTGGGGAGGATCCGCACCCAGGACCACTGCGTCAGGATCGAAGGCAAGGACCGCTTTCATTCCTTGCTGGTAGTCGGTTGAGACTGCATATCCCGCTTCGCGCAGTACCGCGACGATTTGCTCCCTCAGAGCATCGTCGGATTCCACGAGCAGCAATTTCGGCGCTTTGGAATTCATAACATCCGTTTCTTAGGATGGTTGCAGATAGTCGCGAGATTCAGTCCGGTTAGGGATTTGAATGCTTCCGCGCATAAGATCCTTCGCCGGTCTATGGAATTGCGCCATCGGTTCCGATGCGCGGCGATAAAGATTTGCTCAAGCTAAAAACAAATCTCAAAAACTTTGCGTTTTCTCGACGGACGCATCGACAGCGGGCGATGAATTTACGCTGTAGTCGTGGTGATCAATCGTCAGAACCTTCTCGCCATACAGTCGAACGTCGACAAAGGTCATATCTTTTTGCGGCAGCCAGAAGCGGTCAATCTTTTGGTATTGACGCACAAAGTCTGCTCGTCGGATCCAGAAAGAAAGTTTTTTTGCCGGATGGCCATCAATCCGGACGACCGCATAATCTTTCGCGTCAATCCATACCTTGCCTTCGAATAGATACTTGTCTTTCCGTTTGGGGATCGCCTGCGCGACGAAGCAATGGTAAGGCCCCACCTGTTGCTCTCCGAGCAGGTCCAGAGTGTAGTTCGCCGGGGAGATAGCGCTATCGTGATGCTGCTTGCCCGCCGCGGTTTCGATCTCACTGGCAATTAACGCGCTGAGCGCCAAACGACGAACCACGACTGACCCTTTCTCGGACGTGACCACAAACTTCTTTTGGTCCGGCGCCCAGTACTCCATCTCCCCGACTTCCTCGGCATGCACCTTCCCCTCCAGGTCGACCACTTGATAGGTCCTGAAGGCGGTATAGTTCCGCAGCGTCGCGGCACGAAGGGCGTTGTGGGCGAGCAACTCATCGAAGATTTGACCCGCGGTGACGCCCGATCGTAAAGCGTCGAGCGGGGTTGTAAGTTCGGTTTGGCGCTGGTTTAACTGCGCGTGCGCGCTCACGGCGAACGTTGTCATCGCAAGAAACGCGGCCTCAACAACAAACAATCTGATCTTCGTGTGTGGTGTAGTCGCGTTTCTTCCTCGCACGATGGCTCTCCTTTTTAGTCCTCGAAACTGCGCACTCCACCCTGAAATCTGTTTTTTGCGTTTGTCCAAAGCCACTTGATCACTCGGGCGTCGTTGTAGCAGTACGCCAGGTTATGGTTCAGGGTTGAGAAACAGTGCTGCTGGCAGGTTGACTTCATCGCCGACAGTTGCCGCTGATCGAACTTCGGATGATCGATGTTTCCCCAATCGAAGGTTGCGCCATACATCGGGAAGCAGGGTGCGACGGTGCCGTCCGTGCGGATGATGACATTGTTCTGTCCGGCACGGCAGTTCCATTCCGCAAAGTGTAACTCGCCATTGTCCTCCTGCACAACCCCGGGCATCGAAGCAAGCAGATTCGTCTTGTGTCCATTTCCGTTCGTGCCGTCGCCGTTCCAGCCGTACCCCTTTAGATCGAGCCCGGACGACATGCGCACAAAGGCTTTGATCTCTTGCAGGCGTTGCACTGAATTCACCATCTGATAGCCCGCTTTATTTTTCTCGATGAGCCAATCGACCAGCGAGTCGATCTCTCGCCAATCTTTCGGGCGAATGTAGGTGGGGTTGTCGTAGAGATGCTTGAAGTGATCGTCCTGTTCCAGCATCGGTGTTTCGTTAATGTGGTAGTCGGTGGCAATGCGATGATCATGCGCGTATTCGGTGAGCTTTCTTACATCCTCCAGGTTGTTGCGGCAAATATTGATGTTGAAAAATACCAGGTAGCCGTCGACGTATTGTTTGCGCAGGATGTGTTCGAGATTCTTTTGCGCGGGAATAAAGGCTTTAGGCAGGCTGGGCTGCAGATCCCAAGAGTCCAGCGCAAAATTAAATACCGCTACGCCGGCATCGCCAAGGCGATCGGCGAAATCAGGCTTCAGCAAACGACCGTTGGTGGCAATATAAACCCAGAAACCTTTCTTGGCCGCGTAGTCGACAACCTTATGAATGAAGTCGGGTCGTAGCAAAGGCTCGCCACCCATCAGCGCCAGCACCCGGCAGCCGTTGTCGTGCAGCCAGTCGATGGAGCGCCGGGCAACATCTTCAGTCATGCCCTTGACCTTGTTGTTATACGACCAGCAATACCAGCAATCGAGGTTGCACTTGTACTCGACAAACAGATAGGCAGTGATGGGGTGAAACTCGCCGGGCAGAACTCGCGAGCGGAGGTAAGGACCGAGCCATCCGCGCGAGTAGCGGTAGACATCCTTCGCACCCCACTTGCGCTTCTCCGGCGGAGTCTCCGGGCCGGGATCGGTCAGTCGCTCCGGGAATTGCGGAAAGATCGGTTCAGGAAGGGTGAGGCCCCTCGCTTCGGCCGGCGCAGGAGAGCGCTGGGTGGAATTCATGAGTAGATCGTGGATTGCTACGTCGATGCGGAATTTGGCGGCGGTGGCCATCTGCAAATCACCTCGAACAGGATTTGTATCAGACGGTTCCTCTGGTGAAGACCGTCGACATTTCTGCCCGAGATTCATGCAAGGAAGATACCAAACTCATGTGAGGTAAATTCTGTACTGACACTCATCCATGTTGCGAGGGCCCAGCATTATTGAGGTTCGATGAGACCTCTTACACGGGCCCGACGATGCAGCAGCTGACTTCGGATTCCGCGGCCGGCGACAGACTCTGTTCGAACCTGTGACAGGTGTCGGAGTTAAGACACTTGCGTCGATCTTCTGCCTTTGTCACATTTCAAAAGACCCTCCGTTAAGAAACCTGCTGGATGAGCAGTCCGGCCTAAGGTCATGCTTCTTCCACTGAGCCGGTGGCCTCGAGAGTTGTCGGCGTCGATAAGTGTTGACAGGTGTCGAAAGATGCCTCGACATTGTTGACACTTACGTCTCAGTTGACACTTACCTCTCAAAATTTTCCCTTGGTTCATTGGAATAGACGATTTGTTCAGAGAGCCTCTGGCGCCTGGTTTGGCATATCAGATGCTTTGGCCCCTTTGTCGCGGGAGGGTTGTGTTGAAGACGATTTGCATCGTGGACGGGAGAGCGTGGCTTTTCTTTCTGCTTTTACTCTGGCTTTGTGGGTCGAGGAATTCTTCGGCTCAGGAGCAACTAGCTCTGTTGCCTGACGCGCCCAGGCCGGAGCCAGGAACGATTGTCGGTACGGTAGTGGACGTAAACGACGAAGCCATTTCGGGCGCCACGGTCGTCCTCGAGGGCCCCACTCTCAAAAGTCCGCGCACGCTCGTTTCGAATGACACCGGATTTTTTCAATTCAACGGTGTCGAGCCTGAAACATATCATGTCAAGATCAGCGCCCAGGGATTTGCAGGCTGGACTTCATCGGACTTAGCACTCAACCCGGGCCAATACGTAATCCTCCCGGTCCCCAGGCTCCAGATCGCAACCGCATTTACCTCGGTCACTGTCGGTTATTCCGCCGGGGAGATTGCCAGCGAGCAGGTCAAGCTCGAGGAGAAGCAGCGTGTTTTCGGGATTATCCCCAATTTCTATGTGAGCTATGATCAAGGTGCCGCACCGCTCACCGCGAAGTTAAAGTTCCAACTCGCCGTCAAGGTCGCTTTCGATCCGGTAACCTTCATTGGAGTGGGTATGGCCGCGGGCGCCGAGCAAGCCGGAGACCACCCCAACTACCCTGAGGGATGGAAAGGCTTCGGTGAGCGTTACGGTGCTGTCTACACCAACGGCTTCACCGACATCATGATTGGTGGCGCCATCCTGCCCTCTCTCCTGCATCAGGATCCGCGTTACTTCTACCAGGGCACAGGCACAAATAAGTCGCGTGTTCTTCACGCGCTCATGACTCCATTCGTAACTAGAGGAGATAACGGGCAACCACAGCCAAACTACTCGACCATAGGTGGTGATTTGGCCTCGGCTGCTCTCTCGAATGCCTACTATCCATCGTCGAATCGCGGAGTTGGGTTGTTTTTGGGGAATTTCCTTATTGCAACCGGCCAGCGCGCGGCCGCGAACCTGGCACAAGAATTCATCCTGGGTCGGGTCACGCACAGAGCCAGGGAGGAGTAAGTCAGCCTTTGCCAGCAACAGAAAGAAGTAAAGAAATTTGCAAGTGGACCTGGCAGCTCCTCCAAGATCACTGCGAGCGCGACACAAAGCTTGGATTGAGGTGGAAGACTTCCTTGTACGGCTCAACCGGGTAGCCCTGTGCCTTCCAAGCAGCCAGCCCACCTTTGAGGAACTTGATGCGGAAGAACCCCAGCGTGAAGGCGCGGCGCAACACCATTCGGCTGGTTTTGTCGCTGGGGCAGGTACAATAAACCACCGCGTCTTTTTCTTTTGGGATTAGTGTCGGCCGATTTAGCACTTCATCTGGGGCGATCCGTTGAGCCTTGGGAATCATCTCAGGATAGGCCAATAGGTCCAGCGGCTGGCGAACATCAAACAGGAGCACCCCTCGATCTGAGGCCAACAATGCGTGCAGTTCCTCCGCCGTGATGCTGTGCTGCTCCATCTGGCGTTGGTCCCTTCGGCGTTTCAAGCGAACGACTAGTACTATCCCAAGAGTCACAACACCCACAACAGCCAGAATCAATAACATCGCCGTGCTCCTCGCGCCCACCAATATCAGATTCTCTTCGGCGGCGGGAAGATGCAGCGGCTAGGATGATGCACCGAATTGCCCCTCGCGATACTGAGCAGTAGGAGACGGCAAGGCGTAGTCACAGCCGGTAGAGATCGTGCACTCCGCCTCAATGTCCAACTGCGTGAACCCGCTTCCAAACCTGACGCCAGTCCATCTGACATTTACCCTGGCACTTGAACTCTCTCCCGCGGCCGCCCATTCTTCCGCCACACTCAGGGCAGACCCAATTCAGAATGCCGGAGACCACGTCTGCAGTCGCTTTGATCGCACTCAATCTGATAAACCTCATACGTCACCTCACCCGTCATATCGAATAATCACGCATCGAGAATCCCGTTTTAGGCGGAGAAGCGCCGCAGGATTCTGTCACGTTCCGTACCTGACAGAACGTGAGTTGCAATGCTGGGATTGCATTTCCAGTTCCAAAACGGAGGAGAGGACCTTGATATTCGGTTCAAGAGACAGAAATTCGTCTTCCGCATTCATGTAACTGAGTTATGAGCCAGAGCATCAAAGCAGCATGTGGCAATTCGCCAACGAGGGGCAGTCGCTTTCGCAGTCCCGCCTCTACTGAACCGTCATTCCACCGCGAAGGCGACTTGCTCTGTGCGCTTCCTCAGCCGGAGGCAGCGCCAGCATGTGCCGCCGGCACAGAGGACTTACGGAAAGCGAAAGCCACATGGCAATCGGCCTCCTACTGATGTCTTGAGATAGTCGAAATGCCGACAGCTGTCTATTGGAAGACTTTCATCTGTTTGTCAAACCGGACCCGCACGCCGCCAGCCTGAAGTTGCGTGGCTAAAAAGGTCTTGCGTTGCTCTCGATGTGATTCATTGCTTCGCGATCTGGCCTGCCGCCAAGGGCAGAAATACCTGGAACCGCGTGTCGCCCGGTTTTGAGCTGACCTGGATGTTGCCCCTATGCTTCCTCACAATTCGTTGAACTGTATCCAAACCCAGGCCGGTACCCTCTCCCACTCCTTTGGTGGTGAAAAATGGTTCAAAGATGTGAGGCTCGACATCAGGTGAAATCCCGGGGCCGTTGTCCGCGATCTCGACCACCACACAATTGTCGTCGCGATAGGTGCGCACCCGAAGCTTCCCCCGGCCGTGCATGGCGTCAATGGCGTTGTCAATGATGTTGGTCCAGACCTGATTCAGCTCACTGCCGAAAGAATCCACCAGAAAAGGGACCGACTGGTAATCGCGTTCGACCTCTACGCCGCCCTTGAGCTTGTGGTTCAGAATGGTCAGGGTGGTTTCCAGGCTCTTTACGATATCAACGTTCTGCACCGGAGCCTGGTCCATGAAGGTGTATTCCTTAATCGCGCGCACCAGGTCGGAAATCCGCGATGTGCTGTTTTCGATTTCGTTCAGCAGTCCGGTGATCTCGAGCAACGCCGAGATTCTCATTAAAGCGGCACGCGCAGTCTCCGCACCGAGCGAGGCAAACAGCGACTCCAGCAGTTCCGGGTTGGCGCCTTTGCGGGCGAGGTTCGCGGACAACTGCCACAAGTCGTTTTGCCCATGACTTTGCAGCGCTGAGTCAAGTTGATCTTCCAAGGTGCTGATGGTCAACGCATCAGGCGGAGGCTCATTTTTCTGAGTGAGTGAATTCTCCAACTTCTCGATTTCAGACTTCTGCGCGGCAGTGAGATCTCGGGAACCCAGCTCCTGGCTGGCCTCTTTGATTTGTTTCAAATTGCTGCGCAACTGGCTGGCAGCACGTTTCGCCGCCGAAGCGGGATTGTTGAGTTCATGGGCCAATCCGGCGGAAAGCTTGCCCAAAGCTGCCAGCCTGTCGCGCTGCTGTTCAATTCTGGTCGATTCGCGGATGCGGTCCGACATCAACGCCACCAGACGGCTGGCAAACTCCGGCATCTTCTGTACTAAATCTGGGAACAGCGAGGCGGGGAAGCGCAGAACGCGGCTGTTGGTGAGTGCGCGTCCAGTCAAGGGAAATTGTTTCATCCGGGAAAAGGGCAGCACTCCGGTGACATCGCCGGGTTGGGAAACAAATGTCACGAGGCCGCCAGACAGTTCGCCTCTGATCTGAAGCTGCCCCTCCAGAATGACGAACATCGCTTCCGCGGGATCTCCCTGGTGTACGTAAACTTCGTCGGGCTTGAGCTCAAGCTCCTGGGATTGCCCGATGAACCAGGCGATCTGATCAGCCGGCAAATCCGCGAATATCGGCAGGCGAAGAAGTTCCGACGCTTCCACCATGTTTCCGTTACACCTTGCTCAAGTACTGATGAATGAACTGCACAGCCACCGAACCTTCGCCCACTCCGGAAGCCACGCGCTTCACTGAGCCATGGCGAACATCCCCCACCGCAAACAATCCGGGAATGTTGGTCTCGAGAAGAAAAGGATCACGGTCCAGGGTCCAGCCCTTCGGTCGGGCACCATCCCATAGAAGATCGGGGCCGGTGAGAATGAATCCGTGATCGTCGCGTTCCACCACATCCGCCAGCCAGTCGGTCCGGGGCATCGCGCCGATGAAAATAAACATGGCATTGGCCGGCACGCGTTCGGTCTTATTAGTATCCGAGCAATGCACTGAGACCTCCTCCAGGTGCGTGTCGCCATGCACTTCGGCTACGCTGGCGTGAGTCCACAATTGAATGTTGGGCGTTCGCTGGATCTGATCGATAAGATACTGCGACATGGTTCGGGAAAGAGAGTCTCCGCGCACCAGCATGACGACGCGATCGGCATATCTGGCGAAGTTCATGGCCGCCTGACCGGCGGAGTTGGCCGCACCCACCACATATACGATTTCGCCTTTACAGGAAAGCGCTTCGGTTGCGCCTCCACCGTAATACACGCCCGCCCCCTGAAGCCGGTCGACTCCGGTTGCCTCCAACCGCCGCCACTGCACACCGGTTGCGATCATCAGTGCATGGCAGGAGAATTCGCTGCCGTCTCGCAGCTTGATGATGCGATATGGCCCTTCGACACGAACCGCGACGGCTTCCTGTGGCGACAGAATTTCTACTCCAAAGCGCTGCGCCTGCACCACGGCGCGTCGAGCCAAGTCGGCGCCGCTGAGCCCCGCTGGAAATCCCAAATAATTCTCGATGCGTGAACTCATTCCCGCCTGGCCGCCGGGGGCTTCACACTCGACAATCACCGTATGCAAGCCCTCCGATGCACCATAGACAGCTGCGGCCAGACCCGCCGGCCCTCCACCGATGATCGCCAGATCATAAAAACTGGTTTGCGCACGGGTCCGCAGCCCCACTTTTTGCGCGACGTCGGCAGGCACGCTCTCCAGAAGCTTGGTGCCGTCGGGGAAAAGCACGATCGGCAGATTAGCAGACTCCGGCCCAAGGGCATCCAGAAGTTGCTTGGTTTCGGCATCGTTGGCCGAGAGCTCAACATCGATCCATTGATAAGGGACGTGATTGCGCGCCAGAAAATCGCGCAACTCGTAGGAACGGGGCGACCAGCGTGTACCCAAGACCCGGATGCCCTCAAATGGCGGGCGATACGACGCCAGCCAGTCGTCGAGCAGGTCATCCAGTTGCGGATACAAATGCTCTTCAGGCGGGTCCCAAGGCTTCAAAAAAAAGTAGTTGATGCCCGCTTCATTGATCGCGCTGATTGCGGCATTGGTGTCGGCATAGGCGGTCAGCAACGCGCGCTTGGCTTCGGGAAATATCTCTCGCGCTTTCTGAAGAAATTCCACGCCATCCATTTTTGGCATGCGCTGGTCTGCAAGCAGGAGAGCAACGCTGTCGCTGCGAAGCTTTAATTGGTTCAGAAGATCCAGCGCCCTATCGGGAGAATCGCTCGCCAGCACACGGTATAGGGCTCCATAGTGCGAACGCAGGTCGCGCTCGATACCGCGCACAACGTCTGGGTCGTCATCCACAGTCAGTAAGATTGGCTTTGCCATGGTCTGCCTTCAGCCTTGCGCAGGAGGTCGAGATTTGGAGGTGAATCGATTGGTTGAACCCTTCCTGCGAATGATTGCATTCACGGCCCAGCTCTACCTTCGACAGATGTTCTAGATGGTCTTCGCAGTCTAAGGATTCAGGGATCACACCACCTTAAGGCGATCGAAAAGTGGTTTTGCTGCAATCCAAGAATTTGCTCCGCGTGTAACGAGGCCTAGAGACGCCCCAGGCTTGCGCCTGCATCCACGAACAGGGTCTGACCGGTGATGAAAGCGGCTTTCTCGCCCGCATTCTCCCCCGCGCATAATGCCGCGCAGGGGATGTGAACCCGAGAGAGATAAAAGCCGCCACTAATCAGCACATCCAATTGTTCTGCTTGCATCTTCATTATTAGCGGCTGATTATTAGCGGCTGCGCCGATGAGTCGTCGTTCATGCGACTTTTTCTTTGGAAGGTGCACGCTTTGTGTTGGCTTGCTTTGATCGGATGAGGGCAGCCGAGGATGCTCCTTCGAGCGACAGTCCGTAGCCGACTTCTCGAACGATGCGCTCCTTCAAGGGTTGAATGAAGTGGATGCGCGTGTCGCGGCGGGTCACTTCCGGAGCCTGCAGGTATATCTCCGCCAATTCTTGCGCCCGGCTGAGCGCTTTACCATTTGGCACTACTTCCGCGACCACGCCCCATTCATGCGCCGTGCGCGCCGGCAGCGGCTTTGGGTAGAGAAGGAACGCCTCCGCTCGTCCTGCTCCAGCGCGATAACTCCACGTGGTAAAGATTCCGTCGCCCGGCGTGACGCCCACCGCGTAATGCCCCACGTCCTGGAAGGTCGCTCCCTCGGCCGCCACGATCACATTGGCGAGCAGAGCATAGTCTGAGTGAATATACGCGCGCCCCTCGATCGCTGCGATGACTGGCACGCGAATGTTTGCGATGTTTTCCAAAACCTGACTGCCTTCGTCGTGAATCTGACTCCAAACGCCTGGATCGGAGACGTCGCCGAAAGATGACCAATCAACCCCAATAATGAAGTGCCCGCCTGCGCCAGTCAGGATCACAATCTTGTTCGCTCGATCTTGTGCAATCCGGTAAACGCATCAACAACCTCGGTGTGATGGAGTGCCGAGAAGGTGCATGGGCCGCCATTGCTGTGAAATTCAACGACGAGCACACCCTTGGCATCCCGTGTGAGCTTCAAACTGCGATAGGCATCGAAGTAGTTCGCCTTAAGTATGTTCATAGTATTTTCCTTTCTGTTTCGTCCTCTCGGATCGAATTAGACTCGCAAGTTTAGTGTTGGCCAATCACCCGGTTAGCATCCGCAACTGCCTGAGAGTTTCGGAAGGCTCCGGACGGATTGTGTAATCTGCGTTCACATCGGCTGCGCGGATGATCCCTTGCTTGTCGACCAGGTACCGCGCAGGTATCGGCAACCGGAATTGAGGTTCGTCGTGGAACCTATCCAGCGCATTGCCGAACGCCTTGTAAAGATCGCGCAAATAATCCGGCAGCGTAAAGACGAGACGAAACTGCTCTGCGGTCTTCAGATGAAGATCGGTCAGTATGTCGAACGTCAGGTTCAGCTTCTTATGCAAAGCCCGCGTATACCGTTCAAGTTCAGCAGTGAGCACGACGATCTGCGCTCCCAAGGCTCGGACTTCAGAATTGATTGCTTGTAGAGCCTCCAGCTCCATATTGCAGTAAGGTCACCAGTGTCCCCGGAAGAAGCTGATAACCAGCGGTCCTTGCTTCAGGAGGTCGCTGGAGGACACCTCGACGTGGTCCTGATTAAATAAGGTGAAGCTCGGAGCACGGTCACCGATCTTGAGTGCTTGCTGTTCGATTCCCGACGCCTTGAGCTCGGCTGTCGCTCGATGCATCGTTTCGATGACCTCGTGCGGCGCGTTGTAGGGTGGAGCTCCGGACTCGAATGCGTTCTTGAACTCATCGAGACGCGATTGAAGACTTGCCATTTATGTTTCAGTCCTTTCCACACTTCTCGAATACGACATAGGGATCAGCGAGCCGCAAAAAGCTAATGTCATCGTTGCTGTAGACCGTTCCAGGCGATCCGGACATGCCCAACGCGCCCAGGCGGCGATGCGGTGTGGTTAGGGGGACAAAAACCAGCGGACCAACGTCGAGCCCGTGAGCAGCAATTCCTTGTTTGAGGCGTGCCGGCACTCTTGCATCGCTGCTCCAGTCATGAATGTGGAATGGTTCCTGCGTGATATATGCCTGCCACGATGGTCGCTGTTCGACTGGCACATCCGCATAGGCAGCCATCAGGTTCTTCTCTAGCCCCACCACAGCCCATTCCACTTCCGAGGATTTCTCCTTGTAGACAATGATGTAGAACTGTAAGAAGTCGAGGAACTCGCGCAACTGTTCAGAGAGAATCTTCGTCAGGTCCTCAGGTTCGGTGCACACCGAAAGGGCTTCGCTGAGGCGAAGCACAGCTTCATAGCGTCGTCCGTCATTTCGCGGCTGAATGTAAGCATCTCGGGCCATCTTGTTTCGGGAGGTCCCTGTCCCCGGTATCTGCACAAAAGTTTATCCTACAAAAGAGAATGATTTCACTGGTCGAGGTTGCATTTCGACCCCGGTGCTCGTGGCATCCCAGTTGCTTTCAAAATGGCGCACCGGCTGCCGCTGCCCAGCGCAACCGTGACAACACGGGATATGAGCTGAGGCTTGCAAGTGCCGTTGCGGGCGGTGATGGAGGATGTCATGGCGCAAGTGATCGAATTTCACATTCCGGATTTTTTCCCGCGAAAAGTCAGCACAGATTGCGCCGAACGCGGAAAACTGATTGAGTTTCGCTTACCTCATCGAAAAGGGAATGCGATGCAGTCTCACGAGCCGGCATCACGCGACTCACGCAGGAAACAGCAGGCGATCCCGATCTGGTCTTTTGGCAGTTGAGCAGGCTCGCTCCTCGGACGAGCAGTCATCATTGGCTGTTACAAAATTGTGTTGATGATTACCTAGTCGCTACTTTGTGCTCGGCAACGTACGCACGTATTTCACCAGACCCCAAATGTTATTCGCTGCCTCCACCTTGCCGAAGGCTGGCATTCCTGTGAATCGGATACCGTTCTTGATAATCCAAAACAGCTCCTGATCGGAGTAGCTCTGCACTCGCTTACTGGTGAGATCTGCGGCACGTGGGTACATCCACTGTCCCGATGGCGTTTTGGCATGGCCGTCAACTCCGTGGCATATGCTGCAATCCAGGCCGAAATGTGTGCTTCCGGCTTCAACACTGGCTCTTGTGTCAACCGGCGGCGGTGGGATTCCGTGGCGGCTGGCTAAGCGAATTACAGAGTGTGTGGCCAGATTCGCTATGCGTGTTTCAAAAGGGCCCGGTGCTTGAAACGCCTTCAAACTGAAATGCATCAGTCCAATCCCAACTAGTACCACACCAGATGCAACCATTGTCCAAATGATTCGCGGCCGCATTAGTTTCTCTTCCGCGGCAGGTTACAAGCCGCGCTGTGCACAGCTCTTTTTGCAACTGAGAGACCGAACCAGAGAATAGAACCTGGTCAAAGAAGTGGGAAACTCCAATGGCGCGGTTGATTGTCTCGTCCGCACTCTCATCAGCAATGCTCCACGGCCATCGATTGGGGAAGCCCCAATCCGCAATCAACGTGGCCAGCTCGCGCGGCCACCACTGGGCTACCGGTGAAATAAGCCTCCGCCACCGCGGCAAACACTCCATATTCTTCATTACGAACGGGAACAAACTCGATCACGCCATTTCCGCGAAGTGCGTCCACCACAGGATTTAGAGCGTCTCCGACAATTCCATAACAGCGCTGGACACCAGCCTTCGCCAGCATCTCCCACAACACGTCTGCGACCTTTTTCGACATAAGAACCTTTCTGAGTTCTTTGTGGACCTCGTCTCGATACCGCGCAATTCATTTCCTGCGTTCATGCTACGGCCATGCCTACCCTGCAACTCTTGAGTGATCCTGTACTTCGGTGTTCACGTGACTGTGCCCATGCAATTCCCCTGCCATGAAATTCGGTTCACAAGCTGCGCTTCAACTAGGTCGGCCAGACCGGATTCGGTGTCGGCCCGTTGACACTTGACGCAAGCGGCACAGGAATGACACTGGACGCCCCCGGTACGTATTAGTCGTCTCGCGAAATTAATGATCAGGATTTCGTGAGTGTTCGCCTCCATCGGGGTTGCGCTGCAGTAAATGCGATGCGCCTGTCTTTTTGGTAGCACGCTTGCTCTCCACTCATCGGATTCTGGGCGGTAGGAATTGTGGCGCGCTTTGCATTAGGAACAAGGAGAAAGAGCGAAGTCTGCTAATAGGCAGCATTTCGGAAGTAAGGAACGAAAAAAGAGAAATGTCGATGCTGAAAATGACATCTTCGATGGTGCGGTTCTTTGTACACATGATCCTTCTTCTGTTTTGGTCGGCTATGGCGGGGTGGGCCAGCCAGCCAAAAGGCTTGACTCCTCACGGCACAAATATCTTCGCTCCCGCCTCGACGCCGGCCAAGTCCATCGCTGACTTGTCACTCTTTGTACTCGTTATTACCGGAATCATTTTTGTCGTTGTTTTTGCCTTACTGGTCTATGCGGTCGTTAAGTTCCGTGGGAGAGTGAGGGACGCTGGGCGCGAGCCGGCTCAGGTCTACGGAAGCACGCAAATTGAACTGGCCTGGACGATCATTCCAATTCTGATTGTCGTTGTCCTGTTCCTGGCCACCGCTCGAGTCATCCACGCGATCGAGGATGCTCCAGAACCGGCGGCCGCTGTGGAAGTCACCGTCATTGGACATCAATACTGGTGGGAGTTTCGCTATCCAAAGCTGGGGATCGTCACCGCCAACGAACTGCATATTCCGCTAAGCGATCCCGATCATCCGACGCCAACGTTTCTTCAGTTGCTCTCAGCCGATACCGACCACAGCTTTTGGGTGCCCGAGCTTGCCGGCAAAACGGACCTTATTCCGAACCACCCCAACAGAATGTGGATGGACCCGCAGCGCACCGGCGTCTTTGTTGGCCAGTGTGCCCAGTACTGCGGAGTAGAGCACGCCAAGATGCTAATCCGCGTTTCGGTGGATGGACCGGAGCATTTTGCTGCCTGGGTGAGCGCCCAGCAGAAACCCGCTGTCGAAGACCCAGGCGCAATCGCCGGCAGGCAGGTGTTTGAACGAAATGCCTGCATGAACTGCCATACCGTGGCCGGGACCCCAGCGGACGGACGCTTTGGCCCTGACCTGACCCATTTGATGAGCCGAACCACGATTGCAGCGGGCGCTGCTGAAAACACTCCCACCAATCTTCGTCTTTGGATCCAGGACCCCAGCGCAATCAAACCGGGGTCGCTGATGCCAGCCATGAAGCTGAGCGACGAGGATCTGGATGCCGTTGTGAGTTACATGGAAACTCTGCGCTAGAACGCTTTGGAAAGCTGATTATGTCATCCAATGTGATCACCGTACCGGTCGGCCAAACAGAAGCCAGGCCTTGGGTCGACCAGCTTCATCAGTGGGTAACCACTGTCGATCACAAACGGCTGGGAATTCTCTACATTGCCTCGTCTCTGATGTTCCTGGGCTTCGGTGGAGTCGAGGCGCTCATCATTCGCATTCAGCTGATGCATTCGCACAACCATTTCGTTTCTCCGGAAGTTTTCAACCGCATGTTTACCATGCATGGGACGACCATGATTTTCTTCGTGGCCATGCCCATCTTGTTCGGATTTGCCAATTATCTGGTGCCCTTGATGATCGGTGCGCGCGACATGGCATTCCCGCGCCTGAATGCCTTCAGTTTTTGGCTGTCGCTTCTGGGCGGCCTTCTCCTGTATTTCAGCTTTCTAGGTGGAAGCGGCCTATACGGCGCCGGAAACGCTCCAGATGTGGGTTGGTGGTCGTACGCACCATTGGGCGCGAAAGCGTTTTCTCCGGGCCATAGTTCCGACTATTGGACTCTCGCGCTGCTGGTCTCCGGATTTGGAAGCATCGGAACGGCCATCAATATCATCGCGACAATTCTCTGCCTGCGATGCCCGGGTATGAAACTCAATCGTATGCCGCTGCTGGCGTGGCTGAATCTAGTAATGGCAGGAATGGTTTTGATTACGATTACCCCCTTGTCGGCGGCTCAAATTATGCTGCTCATCGATCGCTATCTGGGCGGCCATTTCTTCGATACCCAGGCCGGAGGATCGGCAGTCCTCTGGATGCACTTCTTTTGGATCTTTGGACATCCCGAAGTCTACGTTCTGATCATTCCTTGTTTTGCTTTCATGTCGGAAATCATTCCCGTCTTTTCCCGCAAACCAATTTTCGGGTATCCCGTGATGGTCGCCGCAACCGTGTGCATCGGGTTCGTGAGCATGAGCGTTTGGGCGCACCACATATTCACCATTGGAATGAGCTCCTACGCCAACAGCTTTTTCACCTTAACCACGATGGCGATAGCAGTCCCCACGGGAATCAAGATTTTCAACTGGATCGGCACGATGTGGGGCGGCAGGATTCAGTTCAAAACACCCATGCTGTTCAGCATTGCATTTTTATTCCAATTCCTCATTGCCGGTTTGACCGGAATCATGATGGCCGCCTCGCCTTTCGACTGGCAGCTTAGCTTGTCCTATTTTGTCGTGGCCCACTTTCATTATGTGATCGTAGGCGGAATTCTGTTCGCGCTCTTCGCCGCGTTCTATTACTGGTATCCCAAAATGACCGGCCGGATGCTGAGCGAGCGTCTGGGCAAATGGCATTTCTGGCTTTTCGTGATCGGCTTTCACCTGACCTTTGACCTCATGCACATTCCCGGCATTCTCGGCATGCCACGGCGAATCTACACCTATGAGCCTGGCCGCGGTTGGGATACTTTGAACCTGCTTATCACAATCGGAGCGTTTATCCAGGCCCTCGCGATTCTCGTGTTCGCAGCAAATCTCATCATTTCTTATTTCAAGGGAGCCAGAGCCGGTAACGATCCCTGGGACGCCTGGACACTGGAATGGTCCACATCTTCGCCGCCCCCAGCCTATAACTTTGCAACGGTTCCGACAGTGGCAAGCCGCCGGCCCTTGTGGGACCTGAAGCATCCTGAAGATCCCGATAGCCGCTATGAGTGAATGCGAAATCATATGAGCGCTGTAATAACTTCATTTCCGAACACAGCAACCGCGTGGCATCTGCCATCTCGCGGGAAGGTGGCGATGGCCAGTCTCATCATCGCCGAGTCGGCGATCTTCACGATCTTCGTTGTCGCCTATCTCTTCTATCTGGGGAAGAGCATCACGGGACCGACGCCCGCAGAAGTGCTTGAGACGCCGATCTTCTACACGATCTGCTTGTTGTCAAGCAGCCTGACTATTCACCTCGCGGTGAAGTCGTTGGAGCGGGACTACAGACGATTATTCCTCGGCTTCTGGTTGCTGACCATTGTGCTGGGTGGTGCGTTTCTCTATGGCACGGCTCAGGAGTGGCACCGGCTGATTTACGAACGCGGGCTCACGATCTCGACCAATCTGTTTGGGACAACTTATTACTCACTCGTCGGCTTGCACGCCTTTCACGTCACAGCAGGTCTGATCATGCTCTCGGTGGTCGCGATATTCGGATTTGTCGGTCGTATAGGAGTGAGCCAGTCAGATCGCGTCGCGGTGCTCTCGATGTACTGGCATTTCGTCGATGCGGTATGGGTTGTGGTTTTCACCGTAGTTTACGTTCTCGGACGCTGAGGTATACATGCCAACACGATCGGCGACAGAAAAGTTCAGCGAGAGTCCGCGTACTCCCCGCGAAATTGAAGTCCCCGCGCCGACGGCGTGGCCGTTTATTTTGGCGTTTGGGGCGGCTCTGCTGTTCGCGGGCCTGGTGACCAGCATGTCGATAAGCTGTCTTGGCGCCGTGCTGGCAGTGGCAGGCTCTGTCGGCTGGTTCCGTGAAGTCTTTCCGCGCGAGCATGAAGAGGTTGTACCGGTCCTTGCCGAAGACATTCTCCTGGCCACAGATCGCCGCGTTGTAGATCGGCTTACGGTCCTTCCCGATCAGGTGCGAGCGTGGCTCCCGGTTCATACCTATCCGATATCAGCCGGTGTGAAAGGCGGATTGGCGGGCAGCATCGCAATGGCAGTATTGGCGTGCCTCTACGGAGTGTTGAAGGCCGGCAGCATCTGGTATCCGATTAATCTGCTTGCCGCAGTTGCTTATCGGGAATCGTTAAGGCTCGGGCCTGCACAGCTGTATTCATTTCATGCGGATGCTTTCGCGATTGCGTTTTTTCTGCACGGTGGTGTGTCCATCTTTGTTGGGTTGCTCTACGGCGCGATGCTGCCCATGTTTCCACGCCGTCCGATTCTGCTTGGAGGACTCATTGCTCCAGTGCTGTGGTCAGGGCTACTGTACACAATTCTGGGACTGCTGAATCCGCTGCTCGCGAGTCGCATCGATTGGCCCTGGTTCATGGCTTCGCAAGTGGCTTTCGGAATCGTCGCTGGACTTGTGGTTGTGCGCCAGGCGAGCTTTCCTACGCGAGAGAATGTTTCGTTTGTCTTGCGGGCAGGAATCGAGGCGCCCGGAACGATGCCACCACGAGAGAGCGGGGAGAACCACGGATGAAGATGAAGCGGATCAGAACTCTCTCTGCGCCCGCGGTCATCAGCCTGGTGTTCGGCTTAATGCTGCTCGCTGCTTGCAGCACGCTAAATCGTGAACCCCGAACCGATCCGGAACCAGTTGCCCCGAGCCAGGTTCTGGACTTCGGCACTCTCTACGCACAGAACTGTGCAGGCTGCCACGGAGCGCAAGGCCGTGGAGGAGCGGCGATTGCTCTGGCCAATCCCGTTTATCTGGCCATCATCGATGAAACCACGATGCGCAAGATTGCCACCAACGGCATCCGTGGAACGTCCATGCCCGCGTTCGCGCAGTCTGCCGGGGGAATGCTTACCAAGCAGCAGATCGAGGGGATTACGAGCGGAATCTTTTCACGTTGGGGACGTAAGGGAATTCTCGATGGAGTCAAACCACCCTCATACGCGGCAACAGCCGCCGGGAATATTGATCACGGCCAACTCGTGTTTGGAACATATTGCGCATCCTGCCATGGTGCTGAAGGCGGGGGAACGCCCAAGGGAAGCGCCGTCACGAATGATTCACTTCTGGCGCTGGTCAGCGATCAGGAACTGCGCACGATGGTGATCACCGGCAGGCCGGAGTTGGGCGCACCCGACTGGCGCGGAGATGTCCCCGGACGTCCAATGACTGATCAGGAAATTACCGATGTAGTTGCATGGCTGGCATCTCGGCGCCTGCAGAACCCGGGGCAGCCTTATTCCGCTTCAAAGAACGCGCAACACTCGGAGAAAGAGAAATTAAGATGTCAACGAACACTCTGACAACCCCGCCCGCTGAAGCCAGCCTATCGCGACGCGGATTCTTTATGAAGCTGGGAATCCTGTTCAACGGATTCGCTGCGATCGTATTGGCTCTGCCGGTTGCGCGTTTTCTTTTTTCCTCCATCACTCGTGGTCGCGGGAATGGCTATCTTTCGTGGGTGCGCCTGGGAGACGTCAGTAACTTTCCCGAGGGAGAGACGCGGATGGCTACCTTTCGCAATCCCCTGGTCATGCCAACCGATGGAAAAACTGTAGACACCGCGTGCTGGGTGCGGCGCATCGCGGGCGATCAATTTCAGGTGTTTGCCATCAACTGTGCCCACCTTGGCTGCCCCGTCCGGTGGTTCCAGCAATCTGGTCTTTTTATGTGTCCCTGTCACGGGGGAGCCTACTACCGCGATGGCTCACGTGCGTCAGGACCACCGGAGCGCGGGCTCTTCGAATATCCGTACAAAATCGAAAACGGAGTGCTGACGATTGAAGCCGGACAGCTGCCAACCCCCGGCGACCCGGTAGCAAGTCTCACCTCGGAGAAACCGCCATGCGCGTGATCAGGAAAATTGGCGAATGGTTTGACCACCGTTTGCAGCTGGCCGCACCCATTCGCGAAGCGGCGGAACACCCCGTGCCACGAAGTACGGCGAGTTGGTTCTACGTCTTTGGCAGCGCCGCTCTCACCGTCTTTCTTCTGCAAATTGTGACCGGAATTCTATTGGCGCTTATTTATGTGCCTTCGGCCGGCGAAGCCTGGAGCAGCCTGCAGGCCCTGAATCATAGTGTGCAACTCGGCTGGTTCATCCGCGCCATGCACGGATGGGGCTCCAATTTCATGGTTGCCATTGTGCTGATTCATATGGTGCAGGTGTTTCTCTTTGGAGCTCACAAATATCCTCGCGAGCTGACCTGGATCATCGGGGTATTTCTTCTGTTGATGACTCTTGGCATGGCATTTTCTGGTCAAGTCTTGCGCTTCGATCAGGACGCCTACTGGGGGCTGGGAATCGGAGCGTCGATTGCCAGCCGTGTTCCCATTCTCGGTCCCTTTGTGGTGAAGCTAATGTTGGGTGGCCCGATCATCGCAGGCGCAACTCTCTCCCGGTTTTTTGCTTTGCACGTATTCGTGATTCCCGGACTGCTGATTGGGTTCGTCTGCCTCCATGTGTTGATGGTGTTGAAGCTGGGCATCAACGAATGGCCAATGCCAGGGCGCATCGTAAAGCGGGCGACCTATGAGACCGAGTATCACGCTTTGACCAAAAAAGATGGGGAGCCGTTCGTTCCATACGCGATATGGAAAGACATGTTTTTTGCGGCATTTATCATCCTGGCAGTTACCGCATGCGCTTACTACTTTGGTCCTTTTGGGCCCACAGGGTACCCTGACCCGACAATCATCCAAACTGCGCCCAAGCCCGATTACTTTTTCCTATGGCTCTATGCGCTACTTTCACTTCTTCCTCCATCGCTGGAGACGCCATTTCTTCTTATCGTCCCGCCCGTAGTAATTCTTGGCTTGATTCTTCTGCCATTTCTTTCTGGAGAAGGAGAAAAAAGCTGGAGGCGCCGGCCAATAGCGGTTGTTACCGTGCTGATGATTGCGATCACTCTAGGCACGTTTACTCGCATGGCCCAGTTCACGCCCTGGAGTCCGCACATGAATGCCTGGAGCGGCGATCCAGTACCCGAGGGCTACATTCATGGCACAACTGCGCTTGAGCGTCAGGGTGCGCTCGTGTTTCAGGTCAAGCAATGCCGCAACTGCCACTCTCTTGGCAACACGGGTGGACAAAGGGGGCCAGCCCTGGACAGCGTTGCCGTGCGGCTGACCCAGGACCAACTCATCCGGCAGGTGATCCAAGGCGGCGGCAACATGCCTGCCTATGGGAAGAACTTGAGTCCGGCAGAGACCACGGCGCTGGTAGCCTTTCTCGAGACCTTGCACCCAGCAACACAACGCCCGGCTCGGGATGCGGCACGGGAGCTCGTACTTAGCAACCGCCGAATGCAAACGTCCGGGACTCAACCGTAGGCCGCCGATGATCTCACACATTCATCGCGGTGCGTCCGAGTTTTTCTGGATTTCTGGTGCTTTGATTCTTGCTTCACTCGTGTATCTGCGTGGATGGCTGCGCCTTCGCAGGCATGATCACAACGTTGAGGGCTGGCGCGCCGGCAGCTTTGTATGCGGTCTGTCTTTCATCTGGATTGCAACGGCTTCACCTCTGGCGGTACTCGATCATGAGATGCTGACGGCGCACATGGTTCAACACCTTCTTCTCATGACGCTTGCGCCTCCGTTGATCTTGCTTGGCATGCCGCGAAAGCGACTGGCGCATGGCCTATTACGGCACTTCTCACAAGCGATCGGTCGTCCATTGCGATCAGAACCGATGCAGCAATTGGCAAGCGTGGTAACCCACCCAGCACTTTGCTGGTTTGCGGCGACAGGCACATTAGTTGTCTGGCATATTCCTTCCGTGTTCATGGTGGGGATGCGATCGCAAACGTGGCATGGCATAGAGCAAGCATCGTTTCTCCTGACAGGGCTTCTATTCTGGCGGCCGGTAGTCCAGCCTTGGCCACACGTCTCAAAATGGCCAGAGTCATCGATGCTTTTGTATCTGTTTCTGGCTACGTTGCCATGCGATATTCTTTCGGGATTTCTGGTGTTCTGCGATCGGGTGGTTTACCCGGTGTTTTTGTCGTCCCCTCACTCCTTTGGCCTATCTGCTCTAGAAGATCAGCAATTCGCCGGTGCCTTGATGTGGACTTGCGTGACCATCGTCTACGTAGTCGCTGGCGCAGTCTTCACCGCGCGTTTACTCTCGCCCCAACGATTGCCCTATCCATCTGACGACCTCGCGATTCCGCCATCCGACTCGCGACGCATAGCCGTTCGCCACACGGATCCGCAGAAGATCGAGGCGGTCTGAGATGTCACACCGAACCACACCTCCCGAGTTTTCTTCCGCTGCGGTGCAAGAGCGCCATTTTGCGGGATCCACGCTGCTCTCAGACTACTGGGCACTCACGAAGCCAGAAGTCAACTTCCTGATCCTGATCACAACGTTTGTAGGATTTTATCTGGCTTCGGCACGGGACGGCCGGTTTTCATTCGCAGGGCTATTCAACACCTTGCTCGGAACGCTGCTGGTGGCCAGTGGGACCGGGTCGCTAAACCAATACCTCGAACGAAAGTTCGACGCGCAAATGCGCCGAACCGCCCGGCGTCCAGCCGCCGCCGGCCGTCTTACACCGTCTGCAGTCTTGGCTTTCGGAGCAGCATTGGCAGCAGTTGGCAGCGTCTATCTCGCGATAGCCGTCAACCTACTCGCGAGTTTAATCGCAACTTTGACCTTGCTGACCTATCTGTTTGTGTACACCCCGCTGAAGCGCAAAACACCAATGTGCGTTCTGGTCGGAGCTTTTCCGGGTGCCATGCCGCCGCTCATCGGTTGGGCCGCAGCCTCCGGGCGATTGAATATTGAGGCGGGAGTCTTGTACGCCATGCTCTTTCTATGGCAGTTTCCACATTTCATGGCAATCGCGTGGATGTACCGCGAAGACTACGACCGCGCTGGCTATTTGGTTCTGCCCAAGGGCAATGGGAGGGTTCCGTTGGTGATTTTGGAAACTCTATTACCGCTCCTTGCTCTCGTCGCTATCAGCCTCATGCAATCTCCGGCACGCCACGTGGCGACTTTTTACTGTGTAGTGGTTCTTCTGGGAACGGGCTTCATGTACTTCGGATGGGAATTCGCGTTCGAGCGTTCGAGAGTTGCCGCACGCCGGCTGCTGACGGCCTCGATTGTTTATCTTCCACTGTTGTACGGACTAAGCGCGACATTATGCAATCGGGCCGGATGATCCAAATCCGACCTTGGCTTACAACTGGGGGCTTTTGGAATCTAAACGCGACTAGGACTGCCCATACGGCTCAACTTCTGAGAGCGGCCGCTGCGGCTTCGGGGGTGATGTCTCGTTGCGGACCTGCCAGCATCTCATAACCAACCATAAATTTTCTGATGGTAGCTGAGCGCAACAGCGGCGGATAAAAGTGTGCGTGCAGATGCCATTCCGTTTGCGGCTGGCCGTCGGTCGGTGCCTGGTGGAAACCCATCGAATAAGGGAAAGAAGCTTCGAAGAGGTTGTCGTAGCGAGTGGTGAGCTGTTTGAGCATCTCTGCCAGGCTGATGCGTGCCGGACGATCAAGAGAAGACAAATCACGCGCGTGCTGCCTGGAGACGACCAAGACTTCGAAAGGCCATACCGCCCAGAAAGGCACGAGTGCAACGAAGTGATCGTTTTCCAGTACGAGGCGCGACTGATTTCGTTTTTCCAATTGCAGGTATTCGCAGAGTAGGCAAGCACTATACTTCTGCGCGTACGCCTGTTGCGCCTCCAGCTCTTTACGTGGCTCGTTGGGAATAGTTTGATTGGCCCAGATCTGGCCATGGGGATGAGGATTGCTGCAGCCCATCATCTCCCCCCGGTTTTCAAATATCTGCACGTAGTTGATGTTGGGCTGTGCGCCAATTTCTACGTATTGTGACACCCACACCTCAACCACACCCAGAATTTCCGGAACTGTCATGCGTGCCAGGGTTTGATCGTGGCGAGGGGAAAAGCACACCACCTTACAGGTTCCTGACTCAGATTCGGAAAGCAGTAACCTGCGGCTGGACTCATCTTGACTTAGAGGCGGGATATCGGGTTTCAGCGCTGCGAAATCGTTGGTAAAAACAAACGTCGAGGTGTAGTTGGGATTGTGCGTGCCGCCTGCACGCTCGTTGCCGGGACAGAGATAACAGCCGGGATCGTACACCAGTGCGGCGGGTGTCGAGGTCTTCTCCATTTGACCCCGCCAGGGACGTTTCGTGCGATCTGGCGATACCAGAACCCAGTCTCCGGTAAGCGGGTTGAAACGGCGATGGGGTTCTTGATAAAGGTCACGCACTGGTTTCAAATTTGAGTGCTCCTCTCGATTAGCAATGCCTCTGCTCCTCCTTGAGCAGGCTCACAGACATAGATATCAGGCTCAATGCCGGTTTTCTGCCGGTACGCCGCCGCGATATGGGCTTTGAACGGATCCGCGCATTCGGCGCGAATCAGATTTACCGTGCATCCGCCAAATCCTCCGCCCGTCATGCGAGCGCCGTAGAGGCCAGGTTCGGACCCAACCAGTTCCGGCCCAACCAGTTCAACCAGGAGATCCAGTTCACGGCAGCTCACCTCGTAGTCGTCTCGCAGGCTGGCGTGAGACTCACGCATCAGTCCTCCAAAACCTTCAAAGTCCCGGGACCGAAGAGCTCGCGCCGCCGCCAGGGTCCTTCGATTCTCAGTAACCACATGACGGCAGCGACGATAGACGCGCTCCGGCAACAGAGACTTATATTCTTCCAGATCTCCAACCGTGACATCGCGCAAGGCGCGGATGCCGGGAAGATGCGCCCGCAGCAGCTCTACCCCGGTTTCGCAATCCTCGCGGCGGCGATTGTATTCCCCGGAAGACAATTCGTGCCGCACCATGCTGTTGCAGACGACGATGCGAAGATCTGACGGGATAGGAAGTAGCTGATATTCAAGGGAGCGGCAGTCAAGCAACATCGCATGTGCGGCCACAGCAAAACCGGCGACAAACTGGTCCATGATCCCGCAGCGCGTTCCCACATATTCATGTTCCGCGGCCTGGCAGAGTTTCACCAGATCCAGGTGCGGCACTTCAATCGCGGAAAGAGACGTCAGAGCCAAAGCGACCGCAACTTCGAGTGAGGCCGAGGAGCTAAGTCCGGCACCGAGCGGAACCTCCCCGTGAATAAAAAGGTTGGCCCCGGAGAGTCTATGTCCCGTTGCCTGCAAAGTAGCGGCGACACCTCGAATGAAATCGCTCCAATGGTTTCGAGACGGACCGGGCAGAGCATCAAGCGACAACGTACATTTTTCGTCGAAGTGTTCGGAGTAAGCTTCGAGAACTCGATCCTCACGCGTCGCCCCGGCTACCCAGGTGTAAAACCCGATCGCCATCGGCATCACGAAGCCGTCGTTGTAATCCGTGTGCTCGCCAATAAGATTGACACGGCCGGGTGCACGAAAAATACGCGCACTGGTGCCGAACCGTTCCCGGAATCGGGCCGTCAGCAATTCCCACGCGGATTTCGGGTTCGACACACTGGAGATCAAGGCTGCGCACCCGCGAAATGGTCTGGGGTGAGCAGGACTCCCAGAATGCTGAAAAGCAAGCCGATTGCCACGCGGATATCAAGTCCCATAACTCTGCTTCCAAAAAGGATGTTCAATAGTCGTCGCGACTTCAGCGCATCCAAAGATGGCTGCATAGCATCGAACAGGAGCCAAGATTTGGTAATGCTATGACTTTAAATTAGTGCGCAGCAAGGAGAAAACAATTATGCCCAAGAAGGATCTCACCGCCAAAGCGCCAGCGGGCGAGCGGGGAAGAATCAGTGCTCAACCTCGCCTGCATCAGCGTGCCCCTGAAATGCAAGCTTTCGGCACCGTTTCGCACATGTTGCCTCTCGATCTCGAAGAGCCGGTTCGTCTCGAGATGACCGAACAATTGAACTTGTTATTGGCCGATAGTTCCACCTTGCGCGACCTCTACAAGAAGTCTCATTGGCAGGTAACCGGGCCAACCTTTTATCAGCTTCATTTGTTGTTCGACAAACATTTCAATGAGCAAGTCGAACTCGTCGATGAGATTGCCGAGCGGATCCAGCTTCTCGGCGGAATTTCCATCGCCATGGCGCATGATGTGGCTGAGACAACCCGCATCGAGCGTCCGCCCAAGGGCAGGGAGGAAGTACCGGTGCAGCTTTCGCGACTGCTCGACGCGCACCAGATCATCATCGGTAACTGCCGGAAGCTGGCCGAGCGGGCTGACAAAATTGGCGATGCGGGCACCAATGACCTGGTCGTCAGTGACGTACTTCGCACCAACGAATTGCAAGTGTGGTTCCTCAGCCAGCATCTGGTAGAAGAACCGCTGGTTCAAGCGGAAGAACCGCGTTTGCGGAGTGCCAGTTGATTCGCTGATCCAGTCTGCGCTAATCAGAACGGAAAATTTGTAAGCGAGCAGGCTCTCGATTCGGGAGCCTGCTCATTTTGTTCAAGCTCTATGTGCTCAAGTGCGGCTACCCGCCTTTAGCTTGTCATGATCGTAGTATTCATACGCTGACATAGGCTTCGCGCCACCTTTTTGCCACTTCCGGGAATCCTCCGGAAGCTTGCCCAGCACCCGCGCCATTTCGCGGATGTGCATCGCGACCGTGCCGCAGCACGCTCCAATAAAGTTGATGCCCATATCGCGCGCCTGCACCGCATAATCCGCCATTTCCTTTCGCGTGAGTTGCAGCGGATCCAACCCATATGGAAATTCCGGCAGGCTAGTGAAGTCAGGCTTTTCTTTCGGAGTTCGATACGCCACGGGTTGACACGCTAGATAGCCCGAGACCGCTTTTCGCATCTCTTCCATTGGACCGAGAATGTGCTCCGGAGGGCGCAGGCAATTCATGCCAACAATATCTGCGCCTGCATCGAACAGAGCCTTGGCAGCATTGGCGGCGGTTTTGCCGTCAGTGGTTTCATTTTTGTTTTCGAAGCAGATCGTGACCATCGTGGGTAATCCGGTTTTCTTTCCCCGCTCGACCGCAATCAACGCTTCGCCGAGATAAGAAAAAGTTTCGCCGATGATGAAGTCCACTCCTTCTTCGATCTGAACCGCGAGTTGTTCATCAAAAGTCTGGCGCACGCGATCGGCCGCTGCCGGACTTCCGGGTTCGTACATCCAGGTGAGGCTGAGGTTTCCTGCCACCAGGCAACGGTCGCCTGCAACCTCGCGAGCAATGCGGACTGCGGCTCGATTCAGATCTTCGAGACTGTTCTCCAGTCCAACCGTCGCCAGTTTGTCGCGGCTGGCATAAAACGTCAGCGCCTGCAGCACTTCCGATCCCGCTTCACGAAACTCCACGTGCAGTTGCCGCAGCGCTTCGGGATGAGTGAGAACCACCTCCGGAGTAAACGGACCTGCGCGCACCCAGCCGCGCTTTTCCAGTTCGAGCAGATATCCGCCATCGCCCAGCACCGGACCTTCTTTCAGCCGTTCCAGAATCCCTTTCTTTTTCATGCGCTCTCCTTAGCATTGAAAATTCTGCATAGTTCCTGTGCGTTCCTCTGTGGTCGACGATCCAATCCGTGATTTCAAAATTACGCCGCCTGCTTAAACCATCCCTTCTTCCAATCACGCAGTGCCTGCAACGCACAATTCCGTCCAGGCGCGCCCGTCACACCGCCGCCGGGGTGCGCGCCAGCGCCGCATAAATACAAACCGCGGATCGGTGTGCGATATTGGGACCACCCCGCGACCGGGCGCATAAAGAAAAGCTGTTCCAGCCGCAGATCGCCATGAAAAATATTGCCCTCCGTTAATCCATACGTGCGCTCGAGGTCGAGCGGCGTGAGCACCTGACTGGCTACGATCGCCTTCGGCACATTGGGCGCGTACTCAGCAATCTTTTTCACCACCCGATCGCCCAGCAGCTCACGCTTTTCATCCCAGTTGCCCTCGCGCAGCTTGTACGGCACATATTGCACAAAGCAAGTCATGATGTGCTTGCCCGGGGGCGCTAGCGAACTGTCGGCATTCGAGGAGACGACGCAATCCACCCACAGTTCTTCTGGAATGTCTCCAAATTTCGCGATGTCATAGCATCGCTCCGCAAACTCAAGCGAAGGGACGAGCGTATAGAACGTCCGCTCCAGTGCGGTCGCCGACGCTGGCGTTCCGCTAAATCGCGGCTCCTCCGCCAAAACGAAATTCACCTTGGCGCAGGGACCATCCATCTTGATACCACGCACGGCAAAAAGGAAATCATCCGGCAGTTCGCGCGGGTTAATCATCTTCGAAAACGTTCGTTTGGGATCGCAATTGGAAAGAATGATTCGTCCCCGAAGCTCGCTGCCATCTTCCAGCACCACGCTGCTCGCCCGGCCGCTACGCACTTCAATCTTCGCAACTGGAGCGCTGGTTCGAATCTCCACGCCTGATTTTTTCCCGGCTGCAGCCAGGGCCTGAGTGATTGATCCCATGCCGCCCATGACGTGGCCGTAAAAGCCCTGCAGTTCGTGCTCGCCGCCGCTGAGCAGGTGGAATAGCAATCCGATTGCGGTCCCCGGCTGGTATGGCCCACCGTGTTTGCCATACACGTTATTCGCCAGAAACATCGTCTTCATCTTTTCCGATTCGTAATTGTGATCGAGAAACTCGCCCAGGCTGCCGGCAAGAAAAGAAATCAACTGCGCGACTTCGGCGTTGGAGATTCCGCGAAATCGTTTCCCGACGCGAAACAGATCGCCCCACCCGCGGATGGAACGCGTATCCAATTCCGGCGGGGGCTCCATGAAAAATGGCTGCAGGTACCGCGCCAGTTTTTTGAGTTGATCGTCGACTTCCGCAAAACGCGCGGCATCTTTGGGCGAGATCTTTGCGAACTCTGCCTGGGCTTTGCCCCGATCTGCCCACCACGGAACCACCTGACCATCAGGAAAGGGGACTTGAATCGCCGGATCGCAGGGAATCATGCGCAAACCATGATCGGCCAGCCGCAACTCGGCGATTACTTCCGGCCGCAACATGCTTGCGATATAAGAAGTGGTTGAAACGCGGCAGCCGGGAGCAATCTCCTCGGTGACACAACATCCGCCGACAATTGCACGCCGCTCCAGAACGAGTGTCGAAAGACCGCCGCGGGCAAGATAAGCAGCCGCGGTCAGGCCGTTGTGGCCGCCGCCAACTATAATTGCGTCGTAAATAAAGTTTGGGGCGATCGCCATTCTGGATGACTAACAGTCATAATTATCAACATGTGATGCCATACGTTACTGCATGCACCTGTAAAAATGAAGTTGAAATTTCGGAAGTTCTTTTATATGCTTCCGTGACTTGGAGTCACTTATGAGCGAAATTGCTATCCGCCCCATCGATCCACCACGCTACTCGCCGCACTCCGTGCAGCGGCCGCGCTCGGCAGTGAAGCGTTCCCGCATCATCGATGTCGCCATGCAGCATTTTGCTGAGCACGGATACCATGCCGCCCGGGTCGGCGACATGGCCGCCACGCTCGGTATTGCAAAGGGTTCCATCTTCCAGCATTTTCGTAGTAAAGATGGCCTCTTTTTCGAAGTCTACAAGCGAGCGGTGCATTCGTTCCCAAAATATCTGGACGCACCCGTCCCAATTCGCGCCGCTGGATTTTTCGATGTCTTGAATTATTGGTTGGTCAGCACCGAACATCTGCTGCGCGAAGATTGGATTCCTTATCGCATTTCGCTGCTCGGCAACTATGGCACCGATCTTGCGCTGAAGCGGGAAATTAATCGTTTTCTGATCGCCGAAGATCCTTACGGAACCGTCGCCTTCGTGCGCTTCGGC
The DNA here is from genome assembly GCA_963766625.1 of uncultured Acidobacteriaceae bacterium. GTDB lineage: Bacteria > Acidobacteriota > Terriglobia > Terriglobales > Acidobacteriaceae > Sulfotelmatobacter. The sequence continues at coordinate 28,934 of CAVYBF010000006.1, forward strand.
CTGGAGCGCGGCGAATTGCGCACCGACATGGACCCGGAAATGATCGTCTCCATTCTCGACTGGACCATGGAACGCTTTCAGGACGCATTACTCACCGCCGAACTCGATCCCGGACTTTTTCGGCGCCAAGGTGAGCTGCCGGAGAAAAAGGAAGCGCGCATTCAGCAATTCCTTTCTGTGTTGCGGCGCGCGGTGGGAGTGGAATCGGCCAGTTCCGTTCGTCTTCGCCCAGTTCTGAAAAAAGCTTCAGCGGCGAATCTGACAAAAGCAAAAGCCGAATGAATTCAAAAGCCGAATTGAACGTGCAGCAAGAAATCCAGACTGTTCCATTCGAAAGCGAGAACGAGATATATGCAATCTTCCATCGAGCAGATTCTTTCCAGCTACGATGTCGACGCTCCGCTGGCTCAGGCGTCCACGATTCCAGCTGCATGGTATGTCGATCCCCGCATCGCGGAGCTCGAACGGCTCAATGTATTCAGCAAAACCTGGCAGTTGGTCGCCCGCACCGATCAGTTGAAGGCTCCCGGACAATTCATCGCGACCACGGTCGCTGGTGAGCCCATCGTCGTCGTCCGCGGCAACGACGGTGTGCTTCGCGCCTTCTACAACGTTTGCCGTCATCACGCGGCTGCGGTCGTAACCCAGCCCTGCGGCGTCGCGTCGCTTCTTCATTGTCCCTATCACGGCTGGAACTACGGCCTCGACGGCTCCTTGAAAGGCATGCCTGAATTCGACGGCGTCGAGAATTTCGACCGTGCTCAGAACGGCCTTGTTCCCATTCGCGTCGAAACCTGGGAGTGCTTTGTCTTCGTCAATCTCGATAACTCCGCTGCTTCGCTCATCGAATTTCTGGGCGGCATCGTCAAGCGCATCGCTCTACTCGGCATCGGCAAGCTGCACTACTTCGACCGCCGCACGTATAACATCGCGTGCAACTGGAAAGTTTTCGTCGATAACTATCTCGACGGCGGTTATCACGTTCCGCACCTGCACAAAGGATTGAACTCGGTTCTCGATTACAAGCAGTACACCATCGAGAACGAAGACCGTTACTGCCTGCAATCGAGCCCCATGGTTTCGTCGACTGAAGATGAGGCGACAGGTTCCACGCGCAAGGGCGACCGCGCCTGGTATTTCTGGCAGCATCCCAATTTAATGATCAACTGCTACGCGGGATACATGGACACCAATCTCGTCATCCCGGTCGACGTCGATCACTGCCACGTGATATTCGATTTTTATTTTGCCGATGTCAGCGAAGTCGGCCGCGAATACAACGAACAGTCGGTAAATGTAGGTAATCGCGTGCAGGAAGAAGATTTGGGAATCTGCGAAGATGTGCAGCGCGGCCTGAAATCCCGCGCCTATCGAGCCGGGCGATTGTCCGTCCGCCGCGAAGCCGGAGAGCAGCTATTTCATCGCCTTCTCGCCGCCGATCTGAAGAATGGAATGCAACCCTCAACCGCCGCAGCAGATTAGTAGTTCGCACAACTCACCAGGAATGTCATTCCGAACCGGCGCGAAGCGGCGGTGAGGAACCTGCTTCACTCGGTGTTACTCCCCTGCTGCGGGGATTACCAAATGCCGCTCAGGGCAGCAATCGTTTCGGCTCTGCATTGCCTGAGATGACTCCAGTAATTAGCCCTCCGCAGCACCGTGCCGGTAGAGTTTACAAAAGAGGTAAAAGTATGAAACGAGTTCTGATCCTGATTTTGGCGATGACGACCTTGGCCGCGGCGCGAGATAAAAAATCGAAGGCAGAGCCGGGACCCTACGTATTTACCAGCAAGGCGTCTGCTCAAACGCTTAAGGCGTTGATCGTCCAGGCGAATCTGACACTCGGCTACACGCTCGATTCCGACAAACAGCTCCAGTTCCGCTTCTCGATGCCGGCTCAGATGCCGCTCATGAGTGCGGTTTTCGAGGCGTCCAATGCCTGTCGGGCTATGACCACGAAAAAAGTGTGGTCATACACGTTGGCAGAACTCAATGGCATGACCAGGGTGACGGTAGCGCCGTTCTGGGAATTTCCAGACGATTACTGCCAAACGCAAACTCAGCCGCTCATATGGAGCCAGCGGGAAGAGATCACGGCGTTCCAAACCATGCTCGACAAGGCTCCATCTTCCACCGCTAAGGGGCCAAGCCCAACCCCGGCGGTTGCGCCGAGTCCGGCTCCGGCTCCGGTCGGACATCAACAGTGACGATGAGTGAAATGGCGGAGCTTCAAGAGCGATAGCTGCCCTTTCACTGATGATCCCGGGCAATCGTCTCCTGCCACGTTTTCGACTTAAACATCACGCCATCTTTCAATAACTCGCGCGTATATTTGTAATAGAAATTCTTCTGATCGGTCGTTACCAGCAAGTGTCCGCGCCAGGTCAGTGTTCGGCCTTTCAGCGCAAACACACTCTCCGCCTCGCCTCGCACTGAGCTCGTTTCCGGGTGCGCATCGTCCGCGTCATACGTCAGATTTTCATAGTCATTCTCCGTTCCCCACGGAAACGTGCTCGCGTCTTTGCCTTTCCAGTGCACCGTCGTTTTATGCCGGGCTTCATCACGCTCCACCGTCCACTCGCCTGGCCAGGGGAATCCTACGGTCTTAATATCGGTGCGTTCTTCCGAGGGCTCTGGTGGAGAAAACTTTGGCGGTGCAATCCCGTGCTCGGGCACGATTGGCAGCACGATTCGCGAACCATCGTTTCCGTTTCCGCCCAACTGCAACGAAGTTGTCATCGCATACGGAGTCGGCAGCATCATCGGCCACAGCGCATTCGAAATTGCCACGCGAATTCGATGTCCTTTCGGAAAAACCCAAGACGTCAAATGCATTTTAATATCGAGCGGATAGACTTTCCCCGGCACGAGATCCCGCGGTTCACTCATCGAATCGCGCTGCGCGCCGTTGATCGCCGCTCCCGTAATTTGCGTGACCGTTCCATCCGGAGCGACATCCGAAAGCCGCGCGATCCAGTCAGCCAGCGGCGCCGTAGCCGAAGCCAGCAGCAAGGCGTGCGGCCGCCCGAGAATCGCCACATCTTCTTTCAGCGGCTCCGAATCGTAAACCAAACTGAACGCATCCACCGGACGCACATCGCTCAGCAACTCGCCCCACCAGAATCCTGCCTCCACACCAACCGACGGAATGTACTTCAGTTGATGCACGTCAGCATGTGCCGCACTCTCCGCCAACGAATGATTCGGCTGCAAAAATAGCGTAGTCGGCGTCACATCGTTCGGCGGCCACGCATCTTCGCGCCGCCACTCACCCGGAACATTCTCCAACGTCGGATCCGGCGGATGCCAATGCTGCATATAAATCACCAGCCGCGGATCGTGCTCCACGCCGGTATCTCGCCCCTTTAGCCAGTGATCGAAGAACCGCACCGCCTCGTTGCGCCATTCGATTTGCGGCCCCGGCACGGCATCGTTCGGATAGGTGTGATCCCACGGTCCAACAATCGCCTTCACTGGTCCGCTCGATTGCATCAGCATGTCAGGCACGTTGTCGCGATAGCCGTCGAGCAGCCCGCCAATCAGAAAGCACGGAATCGTAATCTCTTTCAGCGGACGCACGCGGTTCCGCCAGAAGGGCCCATCATGCTGATGCTTCAAATAAAGCAGTGACCATGGTGGCGTATCGAATCTCGGCCCCAGAACTTTTTCGTCGAGCGTGTAATCTGGAGCGCCGGTCCATCCCTCGGCCATATCCATGTTCAATTCGAATTCGTCGATATGCGCGATGCCGTCAATGTAATGCACATCATCGTGAAACAACTCCGCCGTCGCATCGGTCGCGAGGATTGCCTTCAGCCCCGGCGCATGCCGCATCGCCATCTGCAATGCGGTGAATCCTCCCCAGGAGATTCCGAACATTCCTACATTCCCGTTCGACCACGGCTGGTGCGCCAGCCACGCAATCACCTGTTCACCATCTTCCTGCTCCGTTTCGGAATATTCACGCTCCGGCGGCGAGCCCTCGCTCGCCCCAAATCCGCGAATATCCACGCGCACGCTCACGTACCCGCGCCGCGCAAAATATGCGTGATGCGGATAATCCTCCGCCGCCGTTCCATCATCTTTTCGGTACGGTAAATATTCGAGCAGAGCGGGGAACCTCTCGCCAGCCTTCGCGCCATCCGGCATATAAAGCGTGGCCGCAAGCCGCACGCCATCTTTCATCGGAATCCACGCCTGCTCCATGCGAACGCCATAGATAGGCAGGGAAGGGGGATCGATGGCGCGAACCGGGGCAGACATGAAGAAAAGGATTGAGGGAAGCAGGATGAGCGGACCGACGAAGCAGAAAACATGAACCATCGAGCCTCGAGCTGTTCGTATCAATTCAATCTCCTAAAGCTTTGACAATATATCCGTCAGCGAAGTGGACCGTCTACTGCAGCTCCCGGTGGGTCTTAGCCCGGGTGTTCGCCGCCCGAGGGAACAAGGGAGGGATCGGGAGCCAGGACAATGAGCGATGTCGAGATTTTTCAAGAGTGACGAGCTGCCCCTATCGTCGAAGATTCCTGCTCGAGAATTTATGGACACGTCAGTTGCGCTGTACCTGTAGGTTGGCATTCGCCGGCTCCGCCGCAAGGATTCGCAGGGACCTCGCCATTGTTGCCGCCGCAGGAGTGAGCAGCGCTCTCGGCCCAGGCCGAAACTCGACATCTTGCGAACCCTTGTTCCGCAAGCGAAATTCGCTATTCTTTCGGCATTAGACTGAAACGGCGGTAGTTCTTTGGTTCTGATAGCACGCGCCCCAATTGGCCGCAAGCAGTTTCGCCGGCGATGGTTGGTCGTTGAAGTAACTCATGGCCGTAAACTGGACTGGGCTACCCTGCTGGGCATTCGCGGTCGGGGGGCTGAGGCTTACCGACTGCAAGATACGCGGAGGCGGAGACGAGCCGCACGCCAAGGTAATCGCGATAGCGAGAACAGCGAGGAAAAAAACAGAAAGGCCGTGCTTTCTCATTTACAGACCTCCTGCCGCTTGAGAATTCCGGGCAAGAACTCGGGGATGCCTGCCGAATATTATCTCAGGTAATTGTCATTCTTTGAGAAGCTGTAACTGGCGTAACCAAGGCGATTTCACTGATCGATCCGTTGATGAGCGTAATCGGGATTTATCGCCAGTTGGCGGCTTGTGCTCTCTTCCGAATTGCGACGATGGCTTCGGCTGCGTCTTTCCGGATCGAACGCCCGTCTACTTCTGACGCCGGGTCCTTCGCCGCGACCTCCTCAAGTGCCGGAATCATATCTGTCCAGCCGAACTTACCAATGCAAGCACATAGCGCGGGGTGCACGGACACGTAGAGCTTGAAGATTGCTCAATACGATTGCTTAGCGGCATGAGCAGTTCCCACATCGAGCGTACCCTGCGCTTTTTCTACGGCCTCGACAAGCAGAGGATTAGCCGCATCACGATAAATAGCGAACTTGCTGATGCCGCTATCAGAAGGCATGGCATCGCGGCTCTCGCCCGAGCGGCGGCCTCCGGGCTGGACGCTGGATAGCGAAGTTACCTGCGACCATCGTCAAGGGGGCCAGTCAGCAACATAAGGAGAAGATAAGAGCGAAGAAAGGTATACGGAATTCTACTCCTAAGAGTAGTCCACGGCGCTCGACGCGGATACAGCATTGAAGACTTTGTCCTCGCGGAAGGCTTCACTCTAAAGATCGTAGAGGCCTAAGATTGCTCCCAGTAACATGCGCAGTGACAAGCGATCGCACGCATACGTTTTTCTCCGGCAGATTCTCTCTGTCCATTTTCAGTGCTGGCAGTTTAGTCGACGAGGCCGCTTGGGCGTATAAAAGATGAAGGTAAGATTGTGCGAGTAAAAAAAAAAAAAAAAAAAATAGAGGGGAGCAGGGTTAGCATTGAATTCTTGAAACCAGAGCGCTAGCCCTCGTTGGTTCCGGCCCCTTGTTGGCGCCGAAACGCGCGCATGTCAATTCCCAACTGCTCCGCCTTCTTATAAAGATGGCTGCGCTCCAGGCCCAACGATTTGGCCGCCAGACTCACATTCGAATGGCTGCGCTTCAATTCCGCGAGAATGACTTCACGCTCGAACCCATTGACCCGCTCAGACAAAGGACCGGAAGAGAAGGATGAAGGCAATCCGACTCCGCTGGACAAGCCCGCCGGTAAAGCCATCTCTACACTTGCTCTATCAACGCTTCTGTTTGTTGACAAGAGCATGAGGCGTTCGACTATGTTCCTCAGCTCCCGCACATTTCCCGGCCAGTTATACGCCTGCAGCGACTCCATCGCATCGGCGGAAAATGCAATTGGTTTCCATCCATTTTGTAGGCTCACTTGCGCCGCAAAATACTCCACCAGCGCGGGGAGGTCTTCTCTGCGCTCGCGCAACGGCGGCAGAGTAAGCGGGAAAACGTAAATCCGGTGAAACAGATCCTGACGGAATTTCTCCTCTCGCACTCGCGCCTGCAGATCGCGATGCGTGGCCACGACCACGCGCACATCCACACTCAGCGCCTTGTCGCCGCCGATGCGCTCGACTTCTCCTTCTTCCAGCACTCGCAGCAACTTTGCCTGCATGGTCAGCGGCATGTCGCCAATCTCATCCAGGAAAATAGTGCCGCGATTTGCCTGCTCAAATTTTCCGATATGCCGGCCCGCCGCCCCGGTGAACGATCCTTTTTCGTGCCCGAATAGTTCCGATTCGATCAGTTCGACCGGAACCGCGGCGCAATTCAGCGTGACGAAAGCGGCTCCGGCACGCGGGCTGCATTCGTGGATTGTACGAGCGACGAGTTCCTTACCCGTGCCAGTTTCTCCCAGGATGCATATTCGTGTCTCGCTTGCTGCCACGCGCTTGACCTGGTCCATTACGCGTTGCATGGCAGCGCCCTTCCAAACGATCTCGTGTTTGCCCAGCCGCTGCTTAAGCTGCCGGTTTTCGTTCTCAAGCCGCTGCAGCTTCAGCACATTCTCGACCGTGAGCAGAAGCTTTTCCGTCGAAATCGGTTTTTCCAGAAAATCCAGCGCGCCTAATTTAGTTGCGCGCACCGCGGTTTCAATATCTCCCTGGCCAGACATCATCACTACCGGCGGAGTCACGCCGAGCGCCTTCAATTCTCCCAGCAACTCCAGTCCACCCTTGCCGGGCATGACCACATCCGAAAGAATCAGATCAAAAGTTTGCGCCTTCGCCAATTCGATGGCCTTCGCCGCCTGATCGCATACGGTCGCCTCATGACCAGCCAGGCGAAACGCACGCGCCAGCGACGCCAGCGTATTCGGCTCGTCGTCCACAATCAGCAGATGTGCTTTCTTATCCAAATTACTCCTGCAGTCGATCATCCCTTCAGCCAGCATGTGCCGCAGAGTTCAAGCTCTTCGGCAATTCGACGATGAAGTTCGTGCCGCGGCCCGGTTCGCTCTGCACCCGGATTCTGCCACTGTGATCGCTCACGATTGACTGCACAATCGCCAACCCAAGGCCGGTGCCATGCTGCTTGTTCGTGTAATAAGGAGTAAAAATGTTATTGCACTGGTCCTGCGTCAAGCCCGTTCCCGTGTCTGCCACTTCAATGAAAATCTTGTCGCCACTGTCTCGAGTGCGCAGCGTCAGTATTCCGCCTTCCGGCATCGCGTCAATCGCGTTCAATACAAGATTGGAAATTGCACGATGCAGCAGCTCGGCATCCGCTGCGACTGGCTCCAAAGATGTGTCGAGTTGCAGTTCGCAACTGATCTTCGCATGCCCCGGAGCTTCCAATTGCGCCTGATAAAGCTGTGCGATGCCGCGAATTACTTCATTGAGTTGTACGGGCCGCAACTGCGGCTGCGGCATTTTCGAGAAGTCACTGAACTTTGAAATGATGTTTTTTAGATTTGCGATCTCGGTCAGCAGGGTTCTCGAACTCTCGCAGAAAACCTCATCGAATTGCTCCGGCATTTGTTGCCGCGCGCGCACCAGATTTTCCACCGTGAGTTGCAACGGAAACAGCGGATTCTTCAATTCGTGGGCCAGACGCCGCGCTAATTCGCGCCATGCCGCCACCCGTTCGGCCTGCACCAGACGTTCTCTTTGCCCCAACAACTCAGCGGTCATGCGATTGAAGGAATCCGCTAACTGCCATAATTCGTCGTTGCCGTCCACTTCCACGCGCGTGTCCCAATGACCGGCCGCAACTTCCTGCGCAGCGTGGGCCAATTGCTCGACCGGCCGTGTGACGCGCGCCGCAGCCCAACTGCTCAAAAGAATCGCTAATGCAATCCCTCCACCACCAGCCATCAGCGCCGCTGTGCGAATGAGCCGCGTCAATGCGATGTACCTGCTTCGTGAGCTGCCGATCAGCAGAATCGCGAGCAGATGCTGGCCGTTGTCGCTGCCGATTCCAACGAGTGGTATAGCGTGAAACTCTTCATCCTCGGCTGAATCGCTGGACCACTGCACAATGCGCGCCTGCTCTTGTTTGGATCGCTGCACCGATTCGATGAGCGGTTGCAGTTTACTAGCGAGACCAGCGCTCGCGGCCGAAGGCTGGCTGGGATCGACGATCTGGTTGGGATCGACGATCGATGCGGTTGAGAACCGCTCACCGCGATTCTGATAGAGCAGTACGCGCATTCCAGCCGGCATATCCAGTCCGGAAAGGAAACTCTTGTCCAGCCTGCGCCCGCCGATTATGTAAACGGGATGCTCTCCTGCGCCAGTCGCGCGCACCGCCAACAAGCCGAGTTCAGCCCCGTCCTGCAATTCTTCTTGTTCGAGAAAGAATCCCTGATTATTCTCAGCAGTCAGGCTGGCGAATGAACCTTCTGGGTAGCCGAACTTCTCCGGCCACTGCGCGGAAGAAACGATGGTGCCGTCGGCTTCAACAAACTCGAGAAAATCGAGTGGATCATTTTCGGCGATCGTCTTCGCGAGCTCAAAATACGGGCCCGAATCCGCGGGTCCTCGGCTCAGTGCCGATGCCATGCGATTCAGCGCTTCCGAAGTGGCGATCGCCGAGACCGTTTGCGCGACGATCTCTCCCTGGCGGTTGAACTCGCGGCGGAACTGGGCCACCAGAGCGGCTGCTCGTTCATCCTCGTTGCGCTGGAAAGCCCGCCGGGTGACCGCTGACACCAGCCAGGTAACCGCCACAACCGACAGAAAAACCGTCAGCGCGAATACGGCGACCAGTTTGCGTCGGAAGGTCATGGCCTTTGCTTTTTCGCCTTGCCTTACATTTTCGGGGGACTGAATCTCGAATCATATCTCACCACTGCGTTGCAGAGCAGGTGAATGGCTTTTGGGGTACTACTTTTCGGGTACTACCTGGGCTGCTTCTCCTCAGCCTCGCCCTGTCCTGCCAGGTTCATGCCATGCAGAACGTCATTGGCGAAGAAGAACTTTCCGTCCGCCGGGACCATCATAATTTGCAACTTGTCCGAGAGTCGCTCGGCCACAATTTTGTTAATCAGTAAAGGATTTCCTTTCAGAATTGCGGCTTCACTTTGCAAGCGCTCGGCATCGGCAGCGGCCGTGACGCGAATCCGATCGGCCTCCGCATCCGCCAGCACCCTCCGTCGCTCGCCTTCCGCTTTTCCATCGATTACCTTGGCTTGCGCATCGGCTTCAGCATTCTGAATCGTGGCTTCTTTACGGGCCTCGGCTTCGAGTTTGGTTTCCTCAATCTGCTTCTGCTTAAGCGGCAGGGTGTATTGCATTGCGTCCGATTCCGCCTTGGCCCTTAGAACCCGCACTCGCGCTTCACCCTCGGCTTGCTTAACCTGCCGCGCCTTATCCGCTTCGGCCTCGAGTTCCGCGATGCGCACTTCTTTGCTCTTCAATTCGGTTTCAACGCCCATGCGATCGTTTTCCTGTTCTTTTAACAGCAGCGTCTCCAACCCGTCCGCATATTCCTGGGGCAGCTGAATATCGCGCAGCATGACCTCCTTCACCACGATTCCATCGGCGGCCAACTTCTGCGTGATCATCGCCGCCGCTTTCTGCCGTACTTCTTCGCGCTTGCCCGAGAAGACATCACGGACCGTGTAGTTCGGGACAATTTCCCGCCACACGCTCGCCACTGTCGGCGGTACGATCTCTCGCTCCACGGGACGCGGCAAATTTTGTTCCATGTAATCCAGGTTTTTCGCATCCAGCCGATAGCGCACGGTGATCGCCAGGCCGAGCGTTAGTCCTTCCTTCGCCTGCACGTTCAGCGGCTCAGGTTTCGGCTGTTCAGTTTTCGAGGAGAACTTGCCTGCAGTTTTTCCATCCTCCCCCGTTCCGGTCGTAAAAATCTGATCGCGAACGTCGAACAGCACGACTTCCTCAACCAGGGGCACTATCATGTGCGCTCCGGCGTAAAGCGTGCCCGGCACGGTTCCGCTGAGTTGGCTCACTCGAACCCCAGCCATACCGCTCGGCACCACGACAATACTGAATGCCAGTAGCAACGGTACCCAGGCGCCCAGCGCCAGAGTACCTGCGATTCGCCAATGCGGGACGAGCGCTGCCACGTTTAAGTTCTCTTCCGGGGATGCATCGCGTTGCTGCCGCTGCAATCTGCTACGGTAGATGTCATAGGCGAAGAGATAAATCGCGGCAACGATCATTCCGATGCCGCCAGTGATGAACAAATATTTCAACGCTAACATTTTCGTTCTCCTCTAAGCGTCTTTGTCCAGTCCTGCTGTCCATCCTACGGTTCAGTGCTGCTGTCCGTTTTTCGCGACGATCCCAGGGCGAACGATCCCAGGGTGAACCGCGGATTGAAAAAAGAACAGCCGCATGAGACGTCCGAAAATCAGTTCTTCCGTTAATACCGCAACCGCCAACGAAAAGATCAGGCCGGCTACCACCGCCATGAATGTAATTGCCATTTGCATGATGTCCTCCTTTAACAGCTATGTTGAGGAATGCAAAGCAAGGAGAACACCAGAGTCGTGCACGCGAAAATAAAGGGGTTAGCCCGTAAAGTGAGCCTGGCAAACGTGGTGCCCAGAACACAGTGTGTTAGCCAGGACACGCGCGCGTCCCGGTGCGATCCTGAATCGGTGCGATCCTAAAATGTGAAATGGAGCAGAACTACGTGGTGTTACGTGCGTGCCTGATTCCGGCGAATGTTGACGAGGTCGACCGAAAAAGCAAAAAGAGAGAGTTCCGGAGGAGGGCAATCTCTCTCTTCAAGCTCTTCGCTCTTCTTTTTTAAGGCGCCCGGCCCCGCCGTCTGGGGTTACGGCTTGTGGGGTTCTGTGGGTTGGGACCGGGCGATCTTTAACTAGTAAGGACTAGTTCAATGCGGCTATTCTTGCACGAAGCATTTGCTGTTGCGGTGACGGCCGTCACCTATCTGCGTGACTTTTGAGCCCGGAATTGTGGAAAGGTCGCCATGGCCGGAAGAAGAATGCCCATGCTCAAGAGGAGCCGACGGGCGGACAGGCGTACCCGTTCAGGGACTAAGTCTTGGAGACCAATCCCTCTACTAGGGCGTGGCGCGTCGGAACTTAATCCTACTGCGCACCGTTTGTCCACCCTAAATTACAGTACGCGCACCAGGAACTGGCCGCCATGATCTCCGTCACATGGTGGCGTGAGAGTCTGCCCCCGCGACACGAACAATTGATGGGGGTTTCTTCGGCCGGCCGCCTGCACAAAAGACCATACTTGGCACACCCAATCGAACCGAGGGGCGGACAGGCGTACCCATTCGGGGGATTAAGTCCGGAGACCAATCTCTCTACCAGGGCGTGGCGCCTCGGAACCTAATCCTACCGCGCACCGTTTGTCCGCCCCAAAATTACAGTACGCGCGCGAGGAACTGGCCGCCGTGATCTCTGTCACTTGTGTCATCCGGCGATGAACAATTTAATGTGGGCTTCCCCTTTATTTCTGCAGCCTGGGGCGAAAGGGTTCCCTTGACGATGCCCCCCAAAAGTAGCATGATCTTACCCTGTATTAAATGCATTTAATACAGCCATCGCCGAGGTACCCATGCCGCTGCCCAGCCGCTCCTGCATTCCCTGCTTCAGCATTGTTGCTATCGTCACTCTTTATGTGCTGCTCGTCGCAAACAGTCAACCCTCCCAGGCTCAATCCGCCTACGTGCGAGTCAGCCAGGTCGGATACGAGGCAGGAAAAGCACCATTTCGCGCTTACCTGATGTCCACGGTGGCGGAAGCTGGAGCGACTTTTACCATAAAGAACGAGAATGATCGCAGGGCTGATTCCGGTTCGGTCGGTGCCTTGCTGGGGATTTGGAGTCACAGTAAAACCTTGGCCTACTACGTGTACGCCATTGATTTCAATGTTCCAAGAGGTGATGTTTACACCATCTCAGTGACCGGTCCGGTGGCGGCAGCTTCACCCATTTTCGCCGTCGGTCGTCCAGACATTCTTTACTCCGGCTTACTTTTGAATACGCTATTTTTCTACCAAAGCGAACGCGACGGAGCCGACTTTATTCGCAACGCCTTGCGCACAGCGCCCGGGCACCTTAAAGACGAGCATGCTCATGTTTACCAGACTCCGTTCCTCGACAGCAATGACTTCAACGACAATGCGCCGCCCAAGCCGCCATTGCTTTCTGCCAAGCTGCCGCAGATCGATGTGGCTGGCGGTTGGTGGGACGCCGGCGACTATTTGAAATATGTCGAGACCGCCAGCTACACCGCGGCGTTGATGCAGATCGGTGTCCGCGATTTTCCCAATCAGATGGGCGCCAACGCCCGGCTGTACCCGCCTGCGCCGCCGGCATCGGTTTCTTATGCGGGCAACAGCGGAGTGGGTGCGCCAATCTCATCCGACTTCACCGGCGAAGCGAACTTCGGCGTGGACTGGCTGATGAAGATGTGGGACGGCGACACGAAAAGACTCTACTATCAGGTCGACAACTCTCAGGATTGGGACTACTACGGCGAAGGCGATCCCAGTTCGGCTACCGGCAATTGTGGCGGAACGTATGTCACACCTTATTGCCTGATTACCGAATACGACATCTGGACTCTACCCCAGGCAGCCGACAACTACCGCCAGACGGGAGATCCGGAACCCTGCGATCCATACACCACATTTTTTATTTGCAACCGTCCAGTTTATCTTGCGGCGGCTGCAGGCTCGCCCATCAGTCCGAATCTTGCTGGACGGCTCTCGGCTGATTTTGCATTATGTTACCAACTAAACCGCACCACCAACCGGGCTTTAGCGCATCGTTGCCTCAGGAATGCGGAAGATATCTTCGCTCTTGCCGACACATCGTTCCCCGATCCTGCGCCCAGCGCCGGCTCGGGCACTTGCCACAAATGTCTGCTTACAATTTCGCCCTTCGACGGTTATCCCGAGAATGTTTGGGAAGATGACATGGAACTGGGCGCGACTGAGCTCTATTTTGCGCTAAGATCGGCAGAGTGGGATGAAAACCTGCCCGCAGGATTGCCGCATAACGATCCCAACTATTACCTGAGTCAGGCGGCAGAATTTGCTTCCAATTACGTCAAGAACATTTACGACGCAGGCGACACAGATACTCTGAATTTGTACGACATAAGTGGACTGGCGCACTTCGAGCTGTATCGCGCGCTGCAAATGGCAGGAGATCCGGGCGGTATAGCGATCTCGAAAAACGAAATTCGCCGCCAGCTTTTGCGCCAGGTTGATGACGCGATCGGTCAGGCGAAGGCCGATGCATGGGGCTTTGGGTATCAGTGGGAATATGGTGACACGACCTCCCACGGCGCAGGTCTGGCCGTGATGGCCAGCGAGGCTTATCTCCTTACTGGATCGCAAAGCTATGACACCTACTCGCAACGCTGGCTCGCCAACATTCTCGGTGCAAACCCCTGGGGCTCTTCCTTTATCGTTGGCGACGGCAGCACCTTTCCGAATTGCATCCAGCATCAGGTGGCAAATCTTGCCGGGGCGCTCGATGGAACCTCTGGAGGCACGCCCGTGCTTTGGGGCGCGGCTGTCGAGGGTCCATCTTCTTACGCTACTTCTGGAGTGCTCGATGGCATGATCTTGTGTCCGGCCGATCGGAAAGATACCTTTAAGAAATTCAATGGAAATGATGGGACTTTCGATGCGTCGCAAAAAGCCGTATATCGCGACAACATGCAGTCATACAGCACCACGGAGCCGGCAATCGACCTCACCGCAACATCGTTTCTCATGTGGTCGTGGAGAATGGCCGGCAAACCTGATTTTTAATTTGCGGGTCTCAGGCTGTGCGACATGATTGTGGTCATCATGGGAGTCGTGGGCGCGGGAAAAACTACAGCCGGCCGTTTGCTTGCCGAACAACTCGGCTGGAAATTTGCGGATGCGGACGATTATCACTCGCCAGCCAATATCGAAAAAATTCGGCGCGGGATTCCCCTCAATGACGAGGACAGGCTGCCTTGGCTGCAACAGCTTCGTGCGCAAATCGCGCACTGGATTTCGCAGAAACAGAATGCGGTCCTGGCCTGTTCAGCTTTGAAGCGCAGCTATCGGGAAGAACTTAAAGCCGGCCCCGAGGTCCGTTTCGTCTATTTGCAGGGCAGCGCCGAACTGATCGCGCAGCGTTTGCATGCACGCCACGACCATTTTGCCGACGACCACATCCTTGCCAGTCAGTTCGCGGATCTGGAGGCACCTGAATCCGGCTTGCGGGTGAGTATCGCGCAGGCTCCCGATCGAATCGTCGCAGAGATCAGACAAAAACTCGGATTGTCGTAGACGCGTACCCGCGTGAACATGTTCCGCATCGAGACCGCGATTAGCAGCTTATGAAGGGATCTTTCAGACTTCAGTGATAGCTAATTGATCCCAATTCTTTTGCCAGCGCTTTCCACTTGCTGTCCACCAGCTCTTTCGTTTTGGCGTCCATCAGAATCTCGTCAGGCCAGGGACGAGTAAAGCCTTCCGTAGGCCACTTTCGCGTCGCATCAATCCCCATCTTCGATCCGTAGTTTGGCAGCCGCGAAGCATGATCTAACGAATCCACCGGTCCGAGAGTGAATTGGATGTCGCGCTCCGGGTCAATGTGGTTGAGAACTTTCAGCGTGACATCGGCAAGATCCTGCACGTCGACATCTTCATCGACCACAATGATGCATTTCGTAAACATTGCCTGGCCGAGTGACCAGATGGCGTTCATGACTTTGCGCGCTTGCCCGGGATAGGATTTGCGAATAGAAACAATCATCAGGTTATGAAAGACGCCTTCAATCGGCAGATTAATGTCGATTAATTCCGGAATCGTCAGCTTCATCAAAGGAAGAAAAACGCGCTCCACCGCTTTTCCCATGTACGCATCTTCCATAGGCGGTTTGCCAACGATAGTCGTGGCATAGATGGGATCTTTTCGGTGGGTGATGCAGGTGACGTGGAAGACCGGATACAGATCTTCCAGCGAATAGAACCCCGTGTGGTCGCCAAACGGACCTTCCGTGCGGAGCTCATCGAGATTGACGTAGCCTTCGAGGACGATTTCGCTGGTCGCGGGGACTTCCAGATCAACCGTTTCGCACTTCACCAACTCAACCGGCGCGGCACGAAGGAATCCGGCAATTAGATATTCTTCAACATCGGGAGGAGCGGGAACGATCGCCGAGAAAGTTACGGCGGGATCGGTTCCGATCGCGACGGCAACTTCCATTTTGCCGGAAGGATGACCAGTTCCGGCGAGCTGTGAACCTCCGGAACTGCGAGCCATGATGTTTACCGCCGCACGCGCAAACTCAGCCCGCGCCAGACGGGCGCCCGCGCCCGTCCCCACCTGGCCGGTGCCGGCCTCCAATGTAGCATTGCGCAAAGCTTGACGATAATGCTCAGCCGCGACCTTCTGCCGCTGCCAATGTGTGGCGGTGGTGCGTTCATCGAAAACCTGGAGGCGGTACATTCCCAGATTGCGTTTGCCGGATTGAGGGTCGCGGGTGGTCACACAAGGAAGGGTGATGAATCGTCCGGCATCCTGGGGCCAGCACTGCAGGATAGGAAATTCGAGCAGAGAAAACTTGTCGCGCTTGATAACTTCCTTGCACGGACCAGTGGACACTGTCTTGGGAAAGAATTTGCCGGCTTCGGTCAGCAACGGAAGCATCTTGAGCTTATCGAGGAAACCCTGTGGCGATTTCACATCCATGAACATGCGAATGCGCTCGCCGAATTCGTCGAAGGATTTCACTCCCAGTGCCATCTTCATGCGCTCTTCGGAGCCGAACTGATTGATGAGAACCTTCGATCCGGGATGGCCTTTGACATTTTCAAACAGGAGTGCGGAGCCGCCGGGCTTGCCAGCCTTCGATTTGCTGACGCGGTCGGTGATCTCGGTGATTTCCAGGATTGGATCAACCTGGGTTTTGATGCGCTTCAGTTCGCCGGCACGATCCAGCGCGGCGATCCACTGACGGAGGTCGTCGAAGGGCAAAGGGATCTCCTTGAGAACGAATGATTATACCGAGTCGTGGCCGCGATTAAGACTAGAGGGGTTCTCGCCAAAGCAAGGTGCAAAGAACCGTCCCCGGAGATCGTCCTGAAAAAGACCGGCGTCCTGGCTTACAGTTTGGAGCGCAGCATGGTGATAATGTCGTCGGAGGTGATGACGCCGACCAATTTGTTCTCCTTGTCGATGACGGGCAAAGTGAGCAGATTGTATTTATCGAAGATTTCGGCGACCTCGTTCTCGTTAGTTCCTTCCCGGGCCGAAACGAGCGGTTCCTGGAGCAGCGAGAGCAGCGGCGTGCTGGGCTGGGCGAGCACAAGGTTTACCAGGGGTACGGCGCCAGCAAGCGTGCCATGAGAATCGACGAGATAAATGGTATTTACGGATTCGATTCCGCCCTCGAACTCTCGCATCACACCGATAGCATTTTCGACGGTGGCAGCCACGGGTAGCGCGAGAAACTCGGTGGTCATGCGGCCGGCAGCGGTTTCTTCGCGGTGTTCGAGAAGTTCGACAACCTCCTGGCTGGCTTCGGGTTCCATCTCCACTAGGATTTGTTCGGTGCGCTCTTCTGGAAGATCGGCGAGCAAGTCGGCGGCCGCATCCGGATCCATTTCCTCGACGATGTCGGCGGCGCGTTCCGAATCGAGAGATTCAACGATTGATTTCTGGACTTTGGGGTCCACTTCTTCCAGCGTCTCAGCCGCGACTCCTTCATCGAGGGTTTGAAACACGGCTTCGCGCTCGGCCGGAGCCAGATCTTCGACAATATCGGCAATATCGGCAGGGTGGAGTTTGGATAGGCCCTCATGCGAAATCTTGAGTTTGATGCGCCGCGCCGGATCGGTCTCAATGAGATCGACAAAGCTCCACGGGATCATGCGGAGAGGAATTTTCTGTAAAACCCGGTCGAGCGCCGCGCGCGGTGCGAGGCCGCGGAGGAGCCGTCGCAAGGCGCCGCGGGTGCCGATATCAACGCCTTGCACTCGTAACACGGCGTGGCTTCGGCCAGCTTCGCTGGTCCGCTCCAATTGCAGTTCAACGTCGTTGACCCGAACTACTTTACGCCCGTGAACATCGATCACTTGCTGATCGAGCAAATCGCGCTCAAGAAGAAATAAACCCTCCGAGCCGTTAGCGGCGGGCCACTCGGAAGGCATGCTCGAGGCGTGAATATTCGGGTCGATCGCCGAGACCGCTGAGGAGGGAAGAACTCGATCCCCTGATTTCGTTCTTACGATCAATGATGCGATCCGGCTCCGGTCGGTCTGGGGAGCGAGCGTGACTTCGCGCACTTTTCCTGTGGCGTCGCCGGAAGGGCCATAGACGGTCGCGCCGAGAAGTTCGGAAAGAGGCAAGGTCGACATCTCGGCTAGAGCATAGCGAAGTTTCGCGTAAGAGAGAAATGATTTGTTAGGGGTATCAATAAAAACTGCGGTCGCCGCATCGAGCAGAGCATTGGCCTGCATTTTAAAAATACCGGCTCAGAAGGCACAGCCATGGATTTCGAGGTCGCGTGGCGATCGGATCGCAGAACGTATAATCAGGCGACTTGTGAGCCTGTGACTTCATCCGATGACATTCTGAGTTTGCCTGCACCGAAAGCCTGCGTCCGGGAGGCGTATGGCGAAGACGCCAACCAGTTTATGGATTTGCGGGTGCCGGAGTCGCCAAGTCCGCATGCACTGGCGATCGTCATCCACGGAGGTTATTGGCGGGCGAAATACGATCTGGAATATGCCGGTCACTTGTGTGCCGCTTTAACGGCGAAGGGGATTGTCTCGGCGAATTTCGAGTACCGCCGAGTCGGGAATATCGGCGGAGGCTGGCCCGGCACATTCGCCGACGTGCGGGCGGCATATCAATGCTTAATGCAGAATGCCGGCCGGTACAATTTCGATCTCAAGCGAGTTGCAGTGATTGGTCATTCAGCGGGAGCCCAGCTGGCGTTATGCCTGGCGGCACATGAAGCAACAATCAAATCTGTGATTTCTCTTGCGGGCGTGGTGGATCTGCAGCAAGCCTACTCGTTGCATTTGAGCAATGATGCAGTGGTGGAATTTCTTGGGGGCACTCCAAGCGCGGCTGAAGATCATTATCGCGACGCGGATCCGATGAAACTAAGAATTGGAATCCGCCAATGGATTCTGCATGGCGCGATGGACGTTGACGTTCCTCCGTCGTTGAGCCGGAGGTATGTGGCGATCAAATTGAAAGCGAGAGAGGATGTGCGATTGCTCGAAATAGCCGGAGCGGGGCATTTTGACCTGGTAGATCCGCGGTCAGCGGCGTGGAAAGAAGTTGAAAGAATAGCGCTGGAAGTCACAGAATGAGCGGAACCTGGTGCGACGTCGGTGGTTGGCTAGCGCGAAGATGGGACGACTACGATGCGCCAGATCTTTTTCGAATCGCCTCTTCGGTCTCGAGAGCTTGCTGGCGCACGTGGTTCGAAATATCCGGCAACTCGCGTTCGTAAGTGCGAACGGTTTGAAGGTCGTCGGTTTGGCCTATGAGGTAGAGCGCACGCAGCGCTTCCCATACCTGCTCGGTTGCGGGATCGACGATTCCGATTTCCGAACCCGCGGCGATGTTTGCGCCGCTGCCGGCGATGGAGCGAATGCGGCCTGGAATTGGCGATCGGACCTCGGCGATCTGCTTATTTCCGCATTGGAGCTTCGCAATCAATCCACCTCGGTGAATCGGCGTGCCCGGCCGATCAGAATCGACGACTCGACCAGACTGAGGAGCAGTAATTCGAGCCGGTTGTAACAGCTCCAGAATTTGCGGCCGGCCAGTTGCATCTCCGAAGCGCACCAGCGACAATGCAGCGTTTCCGCGAGCCATGGGCGAAGGATCTGCCAGCATTCTGAGAAGCGCCTGGTGAAACCCTGCGCCGGCAGTGTCCTGGCCCATGACCCAAGCGTCCGTATTCCGCACCTCTTCCACCGGATCAGTCGCCAGGCGTACCAGGTCTGGATACCATTGCCGGGCGCTTGCATCGCCACGCGTGATGCGCTCACCTACCTGCACCAGTGCCTGCTGAATGTGGCGCGGCTTTTTTGTATCGTGGAGATACGCGTTTAGCTGCTGATCAGAAAGCTTTCTGCCGAACCAGGTGTTCCACCAAAATAGAAACGGCATGAGGCAGATCAGCCAGGCGATCAGGAAGAAGAGAAACTTCTGGGCACGAGACATGCCTGGCCTGCGGTCGATTTCATTAGTGCCAGACCTAACATGGCGAGAAATATATATTGTTCAACATATTTACACAACATCGGCATCGAGCACCCGTTCCTGCTCCAGGTAATGCGACATCGCATATTGTGCCAAAAGGGGTGTCTGAAGCCGAATCTCAGCGCCAATCCACTCACCTTTACCGTGCGGCGCATCGGGCGCGTGATTGCAGCGTCCCCAACTGCCGAACTGCGGGCCGAAATCGGCGCTTTGGATCTGATCGAACTGTTTGATTTCACGCCAAGCTTCATCGCCCACTGTGCCAGAAACGTCAATTTTTAGTTTGAGCGTGGACATGAGCCAATCCACTTTCGAGCATGAAGACAGATAAGCAACCCGAACAAAAAGTTCCCTGCGATTTCTAGCTGTGAGGAAACCACTGATACAGCATGAAGTACACGATCACTCCCGTGATGCTGACGTACATCCATAGCGGAAAGGTCCAGCGCGCGATGGCGCGGTGGCGATCATAGCGGGCACGCAAGCCTCGGTTCAAGCTGATGATTACCATCGGCACGATGACAATTGCCAGCGTGACATGTGGAATGAGAATCGCAAAATAAACCTTGCGCCAGAAGCCCTGGCCGAGAAAAAGAATGTTTCCCGCATGCGCGTGAAAATATACGTAGCAGGCGAGAAACAGCGCCGACGATGCGACCGCAGCAATCATGCACGCTCGATGTGCCGCCATACGCTTGCGCGCGATCATATAGCGTCCCGTAACCAGTAGTGCGGCGCTGGTGCCGTTCAAGCCTGCGATCAGAGGCGGGAAATAGGCGTATTGTTCGGCAATCATGCGGCAGGCCTCGTGGTTCGTCGATTGGCCATCAAGAAGGCAAGCCCAAACATTACGAGCGAAAACAGCACCAATGTGGCCATTGCCGAAGGCAAGGAAAAAGTCTCCGGCGTTGCGGGATAGAGCAGAATGCGCAAAGCTTCAACTCCATAGGTCAGCGGGTTGATATACATCAAGGCGCGAATCCAGCCGGAAGCGCCGGTCATAGGAAATAAAGCGCCCGACAACAGCCAGAGCGGGATCAGAAATAAATTGATGATGCCATGGAACGCCTGCGTGGAATCCATTGGCCACGCGATCGCAAAACCCAGAGCAGTCAACGCGAATGAAACCAGAAAGACGACGACAGCCACGAGGAGCACTTGCACAGGATTGAGATGGACTCCCGCGAACGGCGCGAACACGAGGAAGATCATTCCTTGAATCGCAGAGAGAGTGGTTCCACCGAGCACCTTGCCCAAAACAATCGCCGAGCGTGGCACGGGAGCGACTAAAACGGAAAGTAAGAATCCCTCTTTACGATCTTCAATCACCGACATCATGGTAAAGATGGAGGTGAACAGAACAATCATCACCAGTACGCCAGGATAGAAATAATCCATGTAGTGCTGTTGTCCCGATGCACCACCGGAACGAAACGAGGTGCCGAAGCCGGAGCCAATGACCACCCAGAACACGAGAGGCGAGGCCAGCACGCCGACCACGCGCGTTTTCTGACGGTAGAAGCGCACAATTTCGCGCCACCATAGCGTGAACGCGGGCAGCAGCACTCCAGTGGAAGTGGGAGCAACCGGTCGGGATAGCACAGCGGTTTGAGTAGCCATTCAATCAACTCGCTTTGCGGCGGGAGCCTTCGGCGCGGCAGCGGCTTTCTTTTTGCCAACCACCCCACGGTCGCGCAATTCCCAATACACATTGAGCATAAAAGTGCCCGAGAGCGTCAGCAGGATCAGCACCATGAACAACCCGTCAACCGTGGTGATCATTCCATTCATCAACGTCCACACCACTCCTGCTAATGGAAGAATGCCAAGCAGCAGAGAAAGAGCAAGCATCATAAACACATTACCTCCCACGACCCTCTGAATTCGACTGCTCCTGGTCTTTCTCACTCCAAAATTTATGCCCTGTGCGGCGTATGAAAACATCCTCCAGCGCAGGTTTGCTGATGGAAAGCGCTTCGATCTCCCCGGGAAACGCCTCGACCACTTCGGTCACGAAGCGATGCGCGTTCTCGCGCTCGATCCGCACCTGGTTCTCGAGAACCGTCGTCCCTACGTGAAAGCGCTCCCGAATTTGCTCGGCCAGCAGAGCGGGATCGTGCGCCGCATCGAGCAGCACGACATCACCGCCGATTTCGCTTTTCAATTCCGCAGGCGTGCCCAATGCGACCACGTTGCCTTCGTTCATAATTGCCAGCCGGTCGCAACGCTCCGCCTCTTCCATGAGATGCGTGGTCACGAGAACCGAAACGTGCTCTTCATCGCGCAGCATCTGCAGATATTGCCAGAGATCTCGCCGCGCTCCGGGATCAAGGCCGGTCGTAGGTTCATCGAGCAGCAGGACTCCAGGGTGGTGCAGCAATCCCTTGGCCAGTTCAATGCGCCGCTGCATGCCACCGGAAAATGTTTCGACCAGTTCTTTCGCCCGGTCGGCCAAGCCGACGCGAGAGAGCACCTCTTGAATTCGAGCATTCAGAGAAGCGCCGCGCAATCCGTAAAGATGTCCCTGATGCCACAGATTCTCGAAGGCGGTGAGCTTGAGGTCGACGCTCTGGGCTTGAAACACCACGCCAATTTGCCGGCGCAAACGTGCCGGTTCCAGGGCTGCGTCGCAGCCCATGATTACCGCCCGTCCGGATGTCGGAATCATCAAAGTGGAAAGAATCCGGAAGAGGGTGGTTTTTCCGCTGCCGTTTGGGCCGAGCAGGCCGAATAATTCGGCCGGGCGCACGTCAAACGAAACGCCGTTCAGTGCCGTCCGATTCTCATAGCGATGGACTAAATTCTCGACTGAAATGACGGGCTCAATGCCAGACGAGTTTAGCGCTGGATCAGCATCGGCGAATGCGGCAACTTTAGGCACCAAGAAGAATTCCTGAGATTAATTGCAATGTAAAAAAGAAACGTTTAATTTGTGCGAATCGATCAACGAACCCCAGTCGAAAGAAACTACGCGGCCGAAACCTTCTGCTGCGCCTGCGGTACACGCTCGGCAAAGGCGACCGGCACGTGGCGCCAGACTTCAATCGCCAGCACGACTGTGGTTGCCAGGAGCAATGCTCCCACAGCCACGTGCGCCACGGTCGCTGCTACCATCGGCAACTCGGGCTGAGCGGCGTCTCTGCCCCAGGCAACCCGCGTCACGAATGCTGTAAAGCCGAGACAAAGTTGCGCCATCAGCAGCGACAGCATGAGAATCGCCGGCCGCCGGACTGCTTCAATATGCGAATACACGGAAAGGGCGCGGATGGCGGTCCAGGCCAGCACGAATGTCACGATTACGGCATGCAGCACGTGCGGCCACCAGCTCATGCCGTGATGGCGAAACATTCCGCCCAGAATCAGCTGTACGTACAAAACGAAAATCGAAAGCAGAGTCAAGGTAAAGAGGCTGGGGCGGCGCGCATCGAACTCGACTTGCGGCGGTTCCTCAACCCACTTGCGGCCGGTAAACAGCGCAATTGCAACGGCGATACAGAAAAATGTTTGCGCAACGGTAGCGTGCGCAGTTGAAAGCCACGGCGGTTGCAAAAACAAAACTGTCATTCCACCCAGCGTGGCTTGCACGATTACTGTGCAGAAGGCCCCTACAGCGAGCCAGCGCAACCAGCGCCGGCGTTCGGCCACCAACGTCCAGACAGCAATGGCGAGAGTCAGAGTCAGCAGAGTGCCTGCCACCATGCGATGGCTCCACTCGTAGCGAATTCCTCCCACAAACCGGGGCACCTTGACGAGATAGCCGAACGAAGTCGGCCAGTCAGGCACTGAAAGCCCTGCATCGTTACTGGTGACCATGGCGCCGGCGGTGATTACAACCAGCGTCGCACAAGCAGTGAACACCGCGAACGCATGATGAGCAGGATTGTATTTGGCCGGGATGGCTTTCAGAATGCTTCCCCTTGGCTCGGAGTTGTCCGGATCGAGCTTACTACTCCAACTGTCGGCTCGAACTTTCTCGAGCCGAACTTTTTCGGCTCTAACTTGTAACGAGAGTCTCTGGATCGAGCACAGTGTGCCGGAATGCAGCCGGCACACCGTGCCGAACACACTATTTTAGCAGACTGAACCGCAGCGCTGCAGAACAGAGAGCTGCAACGATAGCAGCAGACCTATTCGCCAGCCGCCTTGAAACTCTGATCGACGGTCTTAGTCTCTTTCGGGCCAACGGTTACCTTCTGGTCCTGCTCCCCCAGTTTTTCCTGCACGAAAGCAATCGTGTAGTCGCCGGGAGGCAAGCCCTTAATTTCATACTTTCCCGACTTGTCAGTGACCGCGTAGAACGGGCTCTTCACCACGTTGATATACATCTTCATCCACGGATGCTGGTTGCACTTCACCGGCAGCATGATCTCTTCGCGGGCGAAATTCTTTTCCAGCGGCGCCGTCGAGGGCGGCTGGGATTCATTCCACTCGCGGTTGTCTTTCGGCGTGGGATGAATGTTGTGCGTAGTCTGATCGTCGTTTTTAATCTCAACCGTCTGACCAGCCATTACGCCCAGCACGTGCGGGTGATATTTGCATCCCTGCTGGTCGAGCACGACGGCGTCTTTCGGCACGTCGAAGGTGCGATTGCCGAGTCCATCTTTCACGTACACGAATACGTTCGCGAGATCTCCGTGATCGACCACAATATTTTCCGCTTCATTCGTGCCTTTACAGGCCGGATCCTGGCTCATGTCGATTTTCGCAGCTTTCGGCGCCGTGCCGTCAAACTTTACCGTACCGTTTATGGTGGCCACGGTCGCGGGATCGATGGGCGTGGCCGCTGGAGCAACTTGCTGCTCGGCCGTTGTGTTATTCGACTGTTCGGTATTTTCTTTCTTGTTACATGCGGCGGTCAACAGCAATGCGCATGCTGCTAACATGCTGACCGCTATCATCCAACCTGGTTTCTTATTCATGATGTCGCCCTCTCTTTTTCTTAATAGTTGATCCGTGCGCTGCGCAGACCTTAAAACGATTCTCATCCCGAGCGAAGCGAGGGATCTTGGTTCCTGCCTGCACGACCGGAGTTGCGCGCCAGGCTAACACCAGGATCCCTCGCTCTGCTCGGGACGACATTGCCGGAGTGCAGCCCGTAAAAACAAGATGCGTCAGGCGAACGCGTCATTCATTGCGAACCTCCACTCGCGGCGTGATGCAGTTCTGAACTCGCCTGCTTGCGAACACTCGGCCGGCGAATGCTTGCCGTCTTCGCATGCGGCATTGACGCTGCTACCTTTCGTTGTTCCTCCGCCGTAAGCTGGAAAATGTAATCGGTCAGCAGCTTGCGATGGTCTCCCGTGTAACCCTGGAACGACGGCGGCGTCGGCCCGGCAAATACCCACTGGTTATTTTGCTCTTTGAACAAACCTGATGGCATCGAAGTTCCTGGGCTTACCGCCTGCGGATCGGTAATCCAGCGCTCAACCCAGTCTGGTTTCAAACGTTCTTTCGCGAGCAGGAAATTAGGAGCGGTCGCGATCTTATCGTGATTCGGATCGCCAGTCGCGTGACACTTCAAACAAGGCGCTGCTGTGCTCGAGAAGAGGCTGCGTGCCATGTCTGTTTCTTTGCTCGTAAGCACGGGCACTTCTTCGGGAATATAAGGCATCGGCTGTTGCGACAGTGCCTGGAAGAAGCGTACGAGCTTCCGCAATTCGTTGTCGGAGAATGAGAACGTGGGCATGCGAACTTTCAGGTAAGGACGCACACCGTCGCGATTGGTATCGGTGGTGCTCAACGCCGGATTCGACAAGAATTTCCGCAGCCATTCAGGATCGACGCGCGCACCTTCGGTCAACAACTTCGGAGGTAGTTGCTCCTGCGCGTCCTGATACTGCCTCAAGCCCATTAGAACCGTCTGCTGTCCGGGTATGAACTGGTGGCATCCCATGCAGTTGTATTTCTTAACAATCCACCAACCCTCTTGAATGTCGTGCCGCGCATCGCCGGGCTTGTATTGATAACTATCGGGCAGGGAAGTCTCTTCACTTCCCATTAAGAAGGTAGTGAGATCGAGAATCTGCTCTTTGGTTAAATGCAGATTTGGCATGCGCAACGCTTCGGTTTCGCTCTTGACCATGCCCTGATCGAAAACATTAGGCTCAGCAAGCTTGTGCTCGAAAAATCCTTTGTGGTCGTACCACGGCTTGGTCGCGGGACCATCGGGAAGGCGCGCCAGATCCTCCTTATTCTTTATGGGCTCGGCATTCTCGCCACCGCGCTGCGAGGGCACCGTGAACAGGGCGAAATCGAGACGCTCGATCGGCTTGCTGCCTTCGAAGGTGAGCTCGGTGCCGATGCGGCCTTCATCTTCGAGCCCGGCAATTTCATGACAACCGGCGCATCCGAAGTGCTGAACCCACTTCTTGCCCTCAGCCTTCAAATTCGGATCGCCCATATAAGCCGCGTTGGGATACGATGACGGATCTTTCTGTTTCTGCGTCATCAGGAAGGTTGCGACATCTTCCGCGTCTTCCTCCGACAAGCGCAGGCTGGGCATGACCGTCATGTTCTGCACTTGCAGTTCGTGACCATCATTCGGGCAGCGGCTGTGCTCGAGATCAAACTGATAGGGCAATCCCTTCTTTGCGTAATCTTCGGGCCCGATATCTTTCTTCTCGTAGGGACAATAAGGACGAGTCCGCTGGCGCGCATTGTGCACCCAACGGACAAGATAATCGTAGTTCGCTTTCTCGCCGACGCGTGTCAGGTTCGCGGCAAACGTTCCGCCCTGCATCTGATCGCCTTCGCCAATCGAGTGGCAGGCTAAGCAACCACGAGTTTCGAACAACTCTTTTCCATGCGCGGCATTCCCAGGCTTGTGTTTCGGTAAGGGATCGGTTAATCCCGATTGCCAGATGAATGCCGAAATCGTCTCAATCTGGTGTTCGGTCAGACGGAAGTTCGGCATCTTGGTGGTCGGACGGAAATCCGTCGGCTTCTTCAGCCATACTGGAATCCAATTTTTGTTCAGCTTAAGACGAACGTCCTTCAAGTTCGGCCCGACTTTTTTCATATCCTGCATCAGGCTGTGCGATTGAAAATCGAGCTGCTGCAAACGGCCATCCAGCTTACTGTTTGCCACGCGCAGGTCAACCGCCTCCGTATTCAGGCGATTGGCTTCCTCGTTTGTCTGGGCCGCGTCAGCTTCTTTCATTAAATAGGCGGTTTGTTTCAGATTGTCTTTTTTCTGAGTCTCAATCTGCTTGATCTGCTGGCTGATCGAATTCAGATCCTCAGGTTCCTTGTCATAGCCCTCGTAGCGATGACAGCCCATGCAACCTTTCTGGCGGAAAAGGTCCTTGCCGTTGTTGATGGTCTGGAACTGGGTATCGCCACTGACCAGCACCATGTCTGCAGCATGGCAGTTCTGGCAGCCGGCTTCGGAGTTCTCTTTCGGAAACAGCGGCCACAGCCAGTGTTCGTAATTCCCGTGCGCTTTCTCAATGCTGGTTGTGGCGCGGCCATTGCCCTGGTGGCAGGGTGAGCAGCCGAATTTTTCGGGATCGTGAATCTTCAACAACTCGGGCTGAGGATGGCTTCCAAAGGCTTCGGCGTACTCATCGGTTTTTTTTTCGCCCTTCGGAGTCATGGCCACGGGAGTGATTTTCAACGGCTCGCGCGTATTCATGTGGCAGGATTCGCACCGGTCCACAATGTTGGCATCGGCGACGTTGATCTGCACGATTGCCGGATCCCATTCCGTTGCGCGCTTTTTCAGTCCATCGATTTGCTGCGGCGTGAGGTCGACCAGATGCTCAGAGATATAGCCATCCATCTTCGCCCGGGCCGCGGTGACTGGTTTCAACACTTCGCCCAACTGAAGGCTCAGTTTAGTTTTCTCGTCACGAATGCCGTTATAGGTTTCTTGGAGCTGTGGGAAGTTGAATTTTTTTCTGCTGCCGTCAGGAAACTCGACCGTGGCGAGTCCAGCTTTGTAGGTATCGATTTCCTTCTGCTTGCTAGCCTTCGCTGAGGCGCTGCCGCTGGTTTCGAACTCGTAGGTGAGCGCATTGACGTAGGCGCGGCGGTCGGTGAAAACGCTTTGCACGGCGAGCAGCCGGGCATTGGTGTCATCCAACTGGGCGCGAACTGCTGCGGCTTGCGCCTTCGTCTCCAGATTGGCCTTCTCGTAGGCTTGGGTGAGGGCAGCATAATCAGAATTGCTCTCAACTTCCTTCTCGGAAGCCAGCGACTTCGACCGTTCGCCATTCAGAAAAACCGTGTAACGAGTTTTCCAGTGTTCCTGAAACGCTTTCCATGGACGCTGGCCCCAGGCCTCGTCCCACAAAGCCCAGAACAGCGTCGCCATGAGAATTAGAGTGGCGATCAGGTAATAGGCGGCGTACGATTTAGTTGTGATCGGGTCCTGCTCAGGTTGTTCAGGCACCGCAGCCTCCGAAGTATCCCCTACCGCATGTCATTCGAGCGAAGCGAGAAATCCCTAGACTCCGCACTCGTGCCGGCCGATCCTTCAACTTCGCGTCTGTGCTTGGACGATCCAGGCGCTAGGCTAAGGATAACGAGTTCAAAAAGCCGACGTTCCTAAATGTTGAACCAGGGCGTAATCCACACGTACTTGATGTGCCATAAAAGGCGAATCCCCATCTTCATGGGCAGCGCGACCATGGTCAGCAAAAGAAACTGCGTGATGGAAAATTGCAGCAGGCTCATTCGCTTGAAATCCTTGGCCATAAATCGCCGGAACAACGAATAGACGATGAATCCGCCAAGGACGTAATAGCCGCCGACCACAATTGCGCCGAAGATTCCCTTGCCCAGGTTTGACGTGATTTGAAAAATATCCGGGAGATCGCGGTTCACCTCGTAGATCTGCCGGTTATGATCCCAGGTTTGTCCCGGCCAAAACCATTGCCAACCGGGACCGCGAATGAAGGTTCCAATCAGGATCATCGAGACCCAAAGAATGACGAAGCCGAATAAAAAAGTTGAGATCGAAAACTTGCGCTGCTTCCACGTGTAATAGCCGCTGCCCAGCGGATTGGTGTCGATGTAAGGAACGACCATCAAGCCGACAATAATCATGGTCGGCATGACTACTCCCGCGATCCACGGGTCAAAATAGACGAGCATCTCCTGCAGGCCGAGGAAATACCACGGGGCTTTCGCCGGATTCATGGTCAGGTTGGGATTGGCGGGCTCTTCTAAAGGTGCGTTCAGGGTGATCGACCAGACCATCAGAATGATGGTGATGATAATGGCGGCAAGAAATTCGATGCGCAGCAGGAACGGCCACACGTGAACTTCCTTCTGCCAGCCCGGTTTGAACGGCCAGGTCTTGCGGTGATGGGTTTTGGCCATGGCGGGATCGGTTTCCAGTTGCGCAATAAGGTGATCGTTGGCACGGGCCTGCTTCAACGCAAGATAAAGGTAGAAAGCCAGCAGGGGGATCAAGGCAATGATGGGTACGTTGTCCGGAGCCGAGCAAATTTCCCAAAGTTGTCGCCAGTCCATATCCTCCTCCAAGAAGCTTGTGGGACGGCCACCCTCGGCCGTCCGGTCGGGCAAAGCTCGACGGGCGGTTGCTGGCGCTGGCTGAAGGCGGCCGAGCTGCGCTCGGCGGACAGCCGAGGGCGGCTGTCCCCACATAAGTCCCTTCGCTTCACTCCCTGCGATCCTTTTACTCTCCTGCCGCCTTCGGACCCCTGCGGGGCTTGTCCGCTTCGGCCTCGAGCATCACCGGAGCCGGCCCGGAAATTCCGCCGTCTTTTCTGACGCGCCAGAAATGCACGATCATCAGCACGGAAGCGACGATCGGAATTCCGATGCAGTGCCAGATGTAGGAACGCAACAATGCATTGGCATCGACGATCGATCCGCCGAGCAGACCGAAGCGTACATCGTTATACGGCGTCATTCCCAGTTGCGCGCCGAATGGGCCTTCGTGCCCGAGCAACGGCGTGGCGCGGGCCATGTTTGTGCCCACGGTGACGGCCCAGAATCCCAGTTGGTCGTCGGGCAGCAGATAACCAGTGAACGAGAGCAATAGAGTAAACACCAGCAGCAGGACGCCGACGTTCCAGTTAAACTCACGCGGTTTTTTGTACGAGCCGGTCAGAAATACGCGCAACATGTGCAGTTCGACGGCAATTACCATCAGGTGAGCGGCCCAGCGGTGCATGTTGCGCAGAATTTTTCCGAAAGGCACGTCATGCTCGAGATAAAGGACGTCGCGAAAGGCTTGCACCTTGGTCGGGTGGTAATAGAACATCAGCAGCACGCCGGTGTAGGTGAGGATGATGAACAGCAAAAACGTAATGCCGCCCATGCCCCAGGTATAGCTGTAACGCACGGCGTCGCGATTAATCTTGGCCGGATGCAAATGCAAAAAGACATTGGAAAGCACGCCCAGAGCGCGGTTGCGCGGCGTGTCGTCATGCTTGTGGCGGAAAATGGAAGTGTAGACCTGAGTCTTTGTGGGATCTTTCAGGCCTTCGATCTGCTCTTTCGCCTTGGTGGGGATATCGACCTTCATGGCCTGTACATCTTCTTTGACCCGGTCGATCAGTCCCACTTTGCCGTTCTTCCCGTTATTTTCGTCAGCCATGATTGAACTCTCAGAACTTTGAACCCTCAGGAACCTTGTCATTCCGAGCGCCTGATTTTGGCGCGAGGAATCTGCTTCTGTTTTTGTCTACGCCGGCAAGAATGCTCCGGGATCATTGAAATGCGAAGGTTGACCTTTCGGCCATTGGTAGAGCTTCGAAGTATCGACGATAATTTGCCCATCCGGTGCGAAGCCTATGTGAGCGCGATCCATGGGGCGCGGTGCCGGTCCTTCGAAATTAATCCCTTCGCTGTCGTAACCGCTGCCGTGGCAGGGGCATTTGAATTTGTTTTCGCTCGGCTTCCAATCCGGGGTGCAGCCCAGATGCGTGCAGCGCGCGTAGATTATGAATAGCCGATCCGGCGTGCGGTCAACCCAGATGCGATATTTCTGTTGGAATTTGGTGTCGACTCCCAATGCGAAATCGGAGGGATAGCCGATTTTGAAAACTGTGTTGGGTTCAAAAAGAGTGCGGGGAAGAAAGAATCGGAAGAAAGCCAGAAACCACGCGGTGAGAAATGCCGTGATGCCCACCCAGGTCAAGCGGCGCCGGCGGCGGTCGATTTCGGTATTGGAAGGACCGGAAGAAGAAAGTCCACCGGCTGCCGCTGCCTTTGAGGTTCCGACCGCCGGGGTGCCAACGTACTTCGTGGCATCTACCGCAGCGCGCGGCGCGGATTGCGTCGTTTCCGGATTCGGACTCGGGTTCGCTTGATCGCTAACCGGTACCGCCATGAGTGCCCTCCTGCTATGAAGTCTTCCTCAATCTCCTGCGGTCGCCAACAACTCCGGCGGCGCCACTGCCCTCCCATCTGCCTGAATCAGATTCCGTGAATAGGTTTCGTCGGCCGCTTCTACAACCAATTGCCCCAACGCCGAAATGAATTTTGGTGAATCGTTGAGGCCGGAGCTCATTTCGAACTGCGTAAAACCTAATCGGCAAGCCTGCTCGCGCGCTTCATGATCGATCTCTCCCAGCGTTTCCACGTGATCGGAGACAAAGGCGATCGGCACCACACAAACCTCACGCACTTTTTCGGCAGCGAGATCGCGCAAGGTGCGATGCAGCGAGGGCTGCAGCCACTTGCTTGCACCAACCTTGCTCTGATAGCAGAGCCGCTGATGATTGCGCCAGCCACCACGCTCCATCAACAGGCGAACTGTTTCTTCAATTTGAGCCTGATACGGATCGCCCTTCGCGATTACTGACAACGGAATGCCATGCGCGCTGAAGACGATCTCGGCACGCTCCGGTAGCTTAAAGCGCGATAAGGCTTCGTCCACTTTTTCGACCACGGCCTCTAAATACATCGGATGCCGATAGAACGCTTTCACGTTGTGCACTGGAAGTTCGAGGTCAAAGAGGCGTTGCCACTCGTTTAAGCTCGATCCCGTGGTGGTGGAGGAGTACTGCGGATACAAAGGCAATAACACCACTTCGTCGCAGTCGGCGGCCTGCAATTGCTCAATGGCTTCGTGCGTAAAAGGATGCCAATACCGCATAGCTACAAAGCATCGCGCATCCAGACCTCGACTCTTCAACTCTGCTTCCAGCGCGTGAGCCTGCTGTTCTGTAAAGCGACGGATGGGCGAGGCGCCTCCGATGCAGGCATAGTGATGCTGGACTTTCCGTGCACGAGTGGTCGAAATCAATTTGGCGAGAGCTTTGCGCCCGATGCGGGCAAAAGGAAAGTCGATAATATCGGGATCGCAGAAGAGGTTATAAAGAAACGGTTCTATCGCAGCCAGCGTATCCGGCCCGCCCAGCTGAAATAGGACCACCCCCACACGACGCGTTCGATTCAACATCCCCCCACATTCCCCAGAACGGGCGAATTTACTACCATCTTCGGTGAGAGTCAATGGCGTAATGCAAATTTTCGATGATGAGAATTCGCATGGTGAAAATGCGGATGACAGAAGTTGGCTAGTAGCACGTGGGGCAGAGTCTTTGTGACTGCTTGAGAAGTGTTGTCAGTTAGCGACGGGAGCCGACGCTGCCTTTACCTTGTCCATCTCTTCGATCACCGCATCGGCAAATTCTGAAGTCCCCGCCTTACCGCCTATGTCGCGGGTCAGTTTCTCGCGGTGCCGATAGACTTTCTCCAGCGCGTTGCGGATTTGCAGGGCAGCCTCGAACTCGCCCAGATGCCGCAGCATGAGCAGGGAAGAACGAAGCAGCGCAGTAGGATTCGCCAGGTTCTTGCCGGCAATATCCGGCGCCGAGCCGTGAACCGCTTCAAAGATCGCGTAGTCGTCGCCCAGGTTGGCGCTGGGAACGAAGCCGAGGCCACCAACAAACGCCGCGCATAAGTCCGAAAGAATATCGCCATATAAATTGTCCATCACCAGCATGTCGTACTGATAAGGATTCAGTACAAGTTGCATGCAGGTGTTATCGACAATGTGCTCGGCATACGCGATCTCCGGATACGCTTTAGCGATGCCGCGGCAGCAGCGCAGAAACAACCCATCCGAAAGTTTCATGATGTTGGCTTTATGGATGGCGTGAATCTTCTTGCGTTGGTTCTTACGGGCGTATTCGAAGGCGAATTTCGCAATCCGGGTCGATGCCTTTTCAGTGATGATCTTCAGGCTTTCCACCACGCCGGGAACAACTTCGTGTTCGAGTCCGGAATAAAGGCTTTCGGTGTTCTCACGAACAATGATGAGGTCGACATCGGGATAGCGCGTGGGGATGTGTGGCAGATTACGGATCGGACGAAAGTTCGCGTAGAGCTCAAATTTCTGCCGCAAGGCGACGTTGATGCTGGAAAAGCCGCCCCCCACGGGCGTAGTCACCGGACCTTTTAGTGCCACGTGCGTGCGCTCGATCGATTCGATGGCTTCTTTTGGTATGTAATCCCCGGTTTTTTCGAATGCATCCGCGCCCACCGAAAACGATTCCCATTCGAACTTAAGCCCGGTAGCTTCGAGAATGCGCACCGTGGCTTGCGTGACTTCGGGTCCGATGCCATCGCCGGGAATTAGAGTTACTTTGTGACTCATTCGTACCGCTCTCGTTTTGTAAGAAGCTCAATCTTTAAATGTTCGGTAGTGGTGCAGTTTGGCTGGCGCTCCACGTCAATTAAGCTGGAGATCCCTTCGACGCGCTCAGGGCAGGCTCTTCGCTCCGCCTGAAAAACGGCTGTGCTCAGGATGACGCCATCGAGTGAGGGACCGACCTGCTCCATTACAAAATTTTCAAGAGGCGCGACTGCATTGCCTGGCGGTAGCAACCTGAGGAACTCCATCGTCACTTCTTCGGCCTGACTTCAACCGCCTCTTTGCTTTTCACTAAATCCCTCAACTCATCCATGAATTCCTTCACATCCTTGAAGTCGAGATATACGGAAGCAAAGCGGACATACGCCACTTTGTCGTAACGGCGGAGCCGATTCATGATCAGCTCACCCAGTTCGCTGGTTTTTCGTTCGCGCTCCTGCGATTCGATGACGAAAGATTCCGCTTCATTGACGATCTGCTCCAGCTTGCTGATCGGCACTGGCCGCTTCTCGCAGGCGCGGAGCAAGCCGTTCAAAACCTTCTGCCGGTCAAATTTTTCACGTCTGCCATCTTTCTTCACCACCATGTAAGGAATTTCGTCGATGCGTTCGTAAGTAGTGAACCGCTTGGCGCATTTCAGACACTCGCGCCGGCGGCGGATTGATTCCGCTTCCTTGCTTTCGCGCGAGTCGACTACTTTATCGTTGGCAAATCCGCAGAACGGACATTTCATGGCGCTGGTAAAGCTCGAAACAAATATTCTTCTTAATTTTCGGGGTAACTTGAAATTGTAACAGGCGCGGAAGTGGGTTCCTTCCATCCGTTCGCTTCCGTGGTGATGTAAGTGTATCGTTCAAAAAGCGCTGCTACGCGATTGGCCGGCTGATTTCCGCTTCTTCGGCCATATGGCTTTCCTTCGACAACTTTCTCAGCGACAGTCTCTCGTGATGGGCCAAAATAAGCCCGAGTGGGATGACTCCGGCGAACGTCACCAGCCAGAGCAGGATTCCGCAGCTCGCGGCAATTTCACTGGGAGCATGAAACGGCCCATAAAGCATAGCGATTACCGCGAGTTGCGACCCGCCACCGATTCCGGGCAACTGAAGGATAGAGCCCGCCATGCTTGCGCCCATTAGGATCAGAATTTGCAAGACAGGAATGTCTAAAGAGGGAACGCCGTAGGCGTGGGTGACGGCTTTGTAGGCCAATGCGATCGCGTACCACATTCCCAACGAGGTCAGGGCGGCCCCAAGGAGTGGGAGCGCCCCGTGGATTGTGTTCAAGCCCGTCCCGAACTTTCGCACCTCTGCGGATGCTCTCTGCCCAAGGTCCCGTGGCATATGAGCCATTT
Source organism: uncultured Acidobacteriaceae bacterium (assembly GCA_963766625.1). Lineage (GTDB taxonomy): Bacteria > Acidobacteriota > Terriglobia > Terriglobales > Acidobacteriaceae > Sulfotelmatobacter. Next base: position 63,484 of record CAVYBF010000006.1, read on the forward strand.
TCCTCTCGACCCACTTCGCTATCGCTTCGCCGCGTCGGTTGATCGCGATTGCCGAAACCGCGACGGCGAGCACAAATAAGTTCAGGAGAAGTACAAAGAGCCTCAAGCCGCGGTAAAACTCCCCGGGCTCAGGAATTGAGAGCATGCCGCCTTCTCGGAAAACCGCGACTGCGAGCAACAGGGCAAATGCTCCGAGGTCAAAGATCCGCTCCACCGTCCATACTGCTAGCTGCGAGGAGAGTGGAAGGCCGGTGCGTCGGGCAATCAGATATGGCCGGATGAATTCTCCGGCGCGCCCAAGCAAGGCAATCCCGGTGAATCCAACCAGCGTCGGAGGGATGAGTTCCTTAACCGTGGTCTGCGGCCGCACTGGCTGCAAAAAAATCTTCCAGCGGACCGCTCGCAGGGCGTAGCCGAAGTAGATCAGAGCAAGACCGTAAAGGACGCGGGATTTGTTGACGCGTCCGGTCTGAGTCCAAAACGTGGCCCAGTCGAAGCTCTGCCAATGACGATATTGCAGGTAAAACAAAGCGGCCAGAATGAGGAACACTGCAACACTGGCCAGAATGCGTTTTTTATCCATGAAAGGGAAACACGCGCCGCGACCCTCGCGCCGCGAGGTAGAAGGACACTTTCAAGGTAAATCAGTGCGCTGGGAGGGTCAAACTTCGGGTTCCTCAGCGCGTTGACATCTTAGCGTCTCCGTCTTACAGTCCCTAGCACACGGCTGCGTTGTGATTGCCAGATTTGCCATTAAGGAGCCGCTTGTCATGTCACTGCACCGCCTGAAGTCACTCTTCCTCCTGGTTTCTGTTTTTTGCGCCACGACCGCAATTGCGCAGGGGCCGCTGCCTTATGGACCTTCCATCAGCCTGGAAAATGCCAAGAAAGCTTCCGCGACTGCACTTGCCGAGGCCCACAAGAATAGCTGGAACATGGCGATTGCGATCGTAGATCCCAATGGAACTCTGGTTTATTACGAGAAGATGGATAATACCCAGCTCGGCAGCGCTAAAGTTGCCGTTGACAAAGCTCGCTCGGCGGCACTGTTCAAGCGTCCGACCAAGGTTTTCCAGGAGCGACTCACTTCAGGAAGTTCGGGTTTGCCGGTGCTCGCTCTCGAAGGCGCAATTCCGGTGGAAGGCGGCATCCCCCTGGTTTTAGATGGTCACATTGTGGGCGCCATCGGCGTTTCAGGCGATAGCAGCGATCACGATAACCAATGCGCTCAGGCCGGCGTGGATGCGGTGAAATAGAGTTATTTCCGAAGATAGATGGAGAAGATACGTAGAGAAGATACGTGGAGAGTATGCGAGGGAACGAGTAATCGCCAGAATGGATTGATTAGCGCAAACTTGAGTCCGTGTTCGATTCGCTCACTCTAGAGGTTTGTGGCTTGTGCGCATTAACCCGCTTTTGATTCGTTCCGGCGGCGATCCTGTTGGCGGCCGCTTTTTGCGAGCCCACGCTTTGCGTTCCACTCATCTGCGCCAGCTTCTTCTTATTGAAGTCGCGCACGATGCGCGCCACATAGGCTTTCGTTTCGTAATAGGGAGGCACTCCGCCGTACTGCTCTACGCGTTGCGGACCGGCGTTGTAGGCCGCAAGGGCCTTGATGAGATCGAAATTGTAACGTTCCAGCAGTTCGCGCAGATAGCGCGTGCCGCCTGCCACATTGGCCCGCGGGTCGAATGCATTTTGCACGCCCAGCAGCGACGCAGTCCGGGGCATCAACTGCATCAATCCCTGCGCGCCTTTGGGCGAAACCGCACGGACGTTGAAGCCGCTCTCGGCACGAATCACGCTGTTCACCAGATCAGGATCCAGCCGATAGGTTCCACTCGCGGATGCTACTAATTCATCGAGATCGACCGGACGCTCTGGACTCTGATTCGTGCTTTGAGAAGATTGCTTGTTGGCAGCGGGGGCGGGATCATTGGGAGCATTCTCGATGTGGTCGATTTCCGCCGTCGGTACATCGACGAAACTTGATTCATCGGCGCTCACATAGAGTCGCGTCACTAAACCCATATCCAGTCTGCGCTCGAAGCGAATCGAAAACCCATTGCGCAGGACTGCGGAATCAGCTGCGGAGCAAGGCGCCACAATCATCGCAGATAAAATGATCACCGCGACCCAGCCACCGAGTTGGATTCGTCTACTCATCTCGGGCTAAACGCCCATTACGTCGTCGAGGGCTGCGGCCACGCCACAGCGGTCGTTTCCCAACGTCACATTCCAGCCGCGTCCACGCAGTTCCTCGCAGGCATTCCCCATGATAACCGGATGCCCGGCAAACTCAAGCATCTCAACGTCATTGTGGTTATCACCGATGGCCATGACCTGTTCGCGGCGAAATCCGCGATGGGCGGCCCAGCGTTTCAGAGCGTGGCCCTTGGAGCAGCTGGCGTTCAAAACATCGATCATGGAAAGATCCCGGGCTGGATATTCGGTGCGGAGGACAGTGACCTGGCTGTCCATGCCGCAGCCCTGCAGGGTGCGCAAAGCCTCACTCATGCGCTCCATCGACCCGCAAAACATTGCCTGAACGGGATCACTTATTAGGGCATCCTCAATCGGCACTACGAATTCGATGAGCGCCATGTTCTTTTCGAGCCAGCGCCGGATGCTCAGGTTGAGAGCGTCGAGATGCTCGAGAACAATGGCGCCCTTGATTTCTTTATCAAAGGTTAGAACGGTGTTGCCGCGAAAGTCCTGCATGGCGCCGCACAGCTCGCGGCAGACGTCCTTTGGCATCAGGTCGCGATGGAAGGTCTCGCCCGAAAGTGAGCGGGTGACCGCTCCATTCGAACTGATCAGCCACAAGTCAAATCCCAGTTGCTGCGCAATCGGCAGAGCGAAAGTATGCCGCCTGCCGGTGACCAGCACAATTTCAATACCCGAGGCGTGAGCCCGCCGCAAAGCAGACAGATCGTTTTCGGAAATTTGAAACTGCGGATTGAGCAGCGTGCCATCGATATCGGAAGCCAGCAAGCGGATGGGCCCGGCCTTTGGAGTTGGGCCAGGCTTTGGCAGGGGCTCGCTTGGGGTTTCAACTACGGGGGTTCGGAGAGTTTCGCTCGATTTCACTTACTCTATTGTGACATGAGTGTGGTTATCCATGAGGTGCCAACCCGAGCGAAATCCGGAAAGATGTTATATTCCGCTTGGCATGGGACCGCTCTTTTTCTTTTTCGTGTCGTGGTGGAAACTGGCTTTAATGGTAGTGGCGATCGTTCATTTCATTCGACGCCGGCCAGAGATCTACTGGATTTTCGTCATTTTATTTCTGGGATGGATTGGGGCGCTGGTTTACATAGCGGTGGAAGTGATTCCCGATGCTGGCCTGCTACGCACGTCGTTTCAGGTTTTTCCCCGTCGCCACCGAATTCACGAACTCGAACGCGCCATCCTAGACAATCCTTCTGCTGGAAACTACGAAGAGCTCGGCCTGCTCTATTTAGACGATCACAAATTTGCCCGTGCCCGAGCCGCCTACGACAAAGCCATCGCATCCCGCAAAGATTCGATTGATGCGTTCTATCGTCGGGGAATTGCTGAAGCCGAACTCGGCGACTTCGCGGCCGCCGTGCCTGATCTCGAGAAAGCTGTGAACGCCGATCCCAGTTATGACTTCAATCGCGCCGTCGGCCTTCTAGCGCACGCTTATGCAGAAACCGGCAATGCAGAAAAGGCTGCGGCCCTATTTCAGCAAGCGACGAAAATCTCCACCAGCTCTGAGACCTATTACAACTACGCATTGTTCCTGCACTCCCAGGGCCACAAAGATGAAGCCCGCCAATGGGCCCAGAAAATACTCGATAAAGGACCGACCATGCCGCGATACCAGCGGCGGCGCGAGCGCACGTGGTTTCGCAAAGCCTATGCCTTGTTGGCGCGGCTCGCAATATAGATGAGGTTCCGAGTGGGTGTTTATGCACTCAATTAAAAGAGCGCAAGGATGCCGCCGATTCTTGCCAGGACTCGAACGGAAAACATCTCGGCAGTGCGATATATTGGCTAACGAAGCTCGTCCATGCGCCGGGATGGCGAAATTGGCAGACGCAGCGGACTTAAAATCCTATGTATAACCCCAGTAAGTCATCTATCTCACTAAAATAAATAACTTTATTGACAAACTGCCAAAGCAGGTTTAGTTACACATCTATTACACATTTTCGAGTTCTCGCGCCGCTTCGAATAATGAGGAAACGAAAATGCCAGAACAACACACCATCCTTGGCGGCAAGGTTCACGTCTACAAGCGTCCAAACAGCAGCCTTTGGCAATGCTCAAGCTATTTCGCGGGCAAGAATCGGCGGACTAGCACGAAGGAAGAGAGCCTCTCTAAGGCTAAGGAAATCGCCGAGGACTGGTACCTACAGCTTCGCGGAAAACTCCGTGGTGGCGAGATTAAGAACGAAAAGACGTTTCGCGAGGTGTCCGCGCAGTATCTACACGAGTACGACATCATCACGCAGGGACAACGCAACAAGCGATATGTGGACGGCCAGCACTGGCGATCGAGCGTTCACTTAGTCCCCTTCTTCGGGAACCTGGGCATCTCAGAGATCACCGCAGGAAAGATCCAGGAATACCGAATTCACAGACACCAAGAAGCAATCACGAAACGGGGCAAGCCACCAGGCCGCAGCACCGTCCATCAGGAAATCGTAACGCTGCGCCAGACTCTCAAAACCGCGCTGCGCCACGGATGGCTCGACCGGCTCCCAGATTTCTCTGAACCGTACCGGTCATCCCCCAAAATCTCCCACCGGGCATGGTTCTCACCGGAGGAATACAAAAAGCTCTACGAAGCAACGCGAAAGCGCGCGCAGGAGCCAAAGAAGAAGGGCTTCAACTGGGAGGCGGAACAACTGCACGACTTTGTGCTATTCGCCGTCAATACCGGACTGCGGCCCGACGAGGCGTGGCGCCTTGAATTCAGGGATGTCACGATCGTTGATGACGAGGATTTGGGTAAGACGATCCTGGAGATTGAAGTCCGCGGAAAGCGTGGTGTCGGATACTGCAAAAGTATGCCTGGTGCAGTGAGGCCTTTTGAGCGACTTCGAAGCCGGCTTCGCCCGGCGCGCATTTATGGCGTGAACACGCCCACAGAAACTTCCGTGAACTCCAATGTCCTTGGGGAACGATGGCGCACGCCCGAACCCACCGATCTCATTTTTCCCAAGTGGCAGCGCGAGCTCTTCAAAACGATCCTCGACGAACAGAAGCTTCGTTTCGACCGCGAGGGCAGACCTCGTACAGCCTACAGTCTGCGGCATACATACATCTGCCTCCGCCTGATGGAGGGCGCCGACATCTACCAAATCGCCAAGAACTGCCGCACTAGCGTGGAGATGATCGAGAAATACTACGCGGCGCACATCAAGACCTCGCTCGATGCCGCTGCAATCAACGTCATGCGGCCCAAGAAGAACAAAAAAGGCAAGAAAGCCATCCAGTACACTCATTTTTCACCGAAACCTCCGGAGCACGAAATGGATGTGTAAAATCGGGCCGCGCCCTATGAGATCACTCATCGGGAATGCGGTCCGCGGGACCTGCGCCGCTTGATTCAAACCGCCTACATTTGCACGCTAGCGCCTAAAGCGTGTCGAACCTATCAATTGCCTCAAAGTTGGTTCGCCCGCCGATCAATCCGTTAACCGAGAATGGCGCGCTTTCAACTGGCATCGTTATAGTTGTCACGGTCCTCGATGGCATCAGCAAGCCTTACATGGACAACGGTGGCGTCGTTTGGGTAAAAGCCCTCGCTCACGAATTAGCGCACTCGACGAAACACGAGCAGCGACTCAATCGTGACTTCGGTCGTAAGAGCTAGAACGATGAAGGTTACAGCCGCGAGGAACTCGTCGCCGAGCTAGGTCTGCCTTCCTGTGTGCCGATCTTGAACTGCAACAAGAAGCTCGGGAATGCGCGGCGGCTTTCTGGTTGAGGTAATCAGCTGCACGCTGCCACGACTTCAATGGCGATGGAACCCTGGTACTTCGGACGATAGTTAGACGCCACTGCCGAGCCGGCTCCATTTCATCAGGTCAACGCAGATGCGGTAATACACAAAGGCATCCAAATAAACAACGGATGAATTTATTTGTTCGGAATTCGTAACAAAGCGCACATCTGGAGAGATCGGAAAGTCATTGCCGACTATGCTTAATAACTTTCGTAATCCGCATAATAGCTGATCTTTGTCCCGCAAAATAGCATTGTTCGGATTTTGTAACTTAATAACTTCGAGTTAAGCAAGCCAATCGGTATTGTCGCTTCAGCGATAAGTTTTCCACAATTATTGTCCTTGACATGGTCAAACTTCCGACTTACTTTTCCGCTTCATCTTCTCCCAAAAACAAACGTGCCGCCGACCAAGTCGGCGACAACTCACTTACCGCTTTCGAATATGGAGGTTGAATTGTGAGCATCAAGGGTGCGTTCGTGGTGTATATGTTTGAGGTTTTCGTCTGTGCTTATTGCGTAGGCGCAGCAGCTCAAAGTTGTCTTCCTACAGGCAGTCGCCTTCCCCCCGACAGTGCTTGTGGGCAGTCGGAGGGCATAAGCCTTGACACGATACTGGCACCAGGGACGGTATGTGTGTGCGGCGCTGGTACCGCGGCAGGATCGAGTGGTTCCACTTGTTATTCCACCAAATGCACCAAGCATGATACGGGGAACTGTCCTTATTGCTCGAAGCCTATCTCTCTGGCCACTGGAAACACCTACATCACGCAACAGGATGTTAGAGTTCCCGGACTCGGCGGTGGCCTGGCGCTCGTTCGGGCCTGGAACAGTCTTTTGCGGCCAAGTCTCTCAAGTATAGGTTTGTTTGGGCCGAACTGGCGGTCTACTTATGAAGAGCGCATATACGTTGACGATGACAACACTGTTGCGTATGCCCGTGGCGATGGAAGTGTCTGGAATTTTGTCGCGAAACCCTTATCAACCTTTAATCCAACTCCTCCCCAAAACGTATTGTTCACTTACGTACCAGTTGCCCCAGCAAACACGCCGGCGGCTCTGTTTTACAGCGCCACGCTCTGGACGCTTATTTTCCAGAATGGCGAGCAGAGAGTCTTTGATTCAACAAGCGGAAACCTACTTTCCATTTCGGATCGCAACGGCAATGCGACCCAGCTGACTTACGATTCATCCTACCGCCTAATAACCGTCACAGACTCTGCATCCAGGCACCTATATTTCGCTTATGCAAGTCCTTCAAGTTACTTGGTGACTGGTGTTACCTCCGATGTAGGAGTGTCGTTGTCCTACGCGTATGACGGCCAAGGGCGGCTGACTCAGTACACTAAGCCCGACCATACAACTGTCTCGTTTCAATACAGTGCCTCAAATCCGATCCTCATCACTGCAGTGCTCGACCAGAACGGCAAAGTCCTGGAATCTCATACCTACGATAGCCAGAGTAGGGGATTGACTTCCTCTCGTGCCGGAGGAGTAGAAGGCGTGACCATCACCTATCCTCCCGGTGCGCTGGCACTACCCTGATCTAGTTACCTCCATCGTCCGTTGATTTATGACCACCCAAGTCGGTTCAGCATGGAATTAGCATGAGACTCTCCCAATGAGACTTAAGAATATCTGGCAGCTTACAGTTCTTGTCCTGCTGTCCTTGCTTTCGTCTAGCGCCCAGTCTTCGGCTCCAACCATCACGAGCGTGTCGCCAGCTTCAGGTCCAGTGGGGTCGTCGGTAACGATTACCGGAACTAACTTCGGAGCATCGCAGGCAGCGAGCACGGTCACATTCAACGGCGTCACCGCCAACACAATCACGGCATGGAGTTCGACGTCGATCGTGGCCACGGTGCCCACCGAAGCGACGACGGGCGCTGTCGTGGTGACGGTAGACGGGGTTGCCAGCAACAGTGTTGACTTCAGCGTCTCGGCCCCAATCTTCACGCTTACCGGAAGCCTGGCGACAGCTCGAATGTTTCAAAGCGCGATATCGCTAGACAGTGGGGCGGTACTCGTCATCGGAGGAGTGGACGGTTTCGATTACGATCCGATTCCTAGCGCCGAGCTTTATAACCCGGCCGCGGGCACGTTCTCAACGACCGGCAGCCTCAACACCGGCCGTATTTTCAACACAGCAACTCTGCTAACTAACGGCCAGGTACTGGTCACGGGTGGCTCGGACATTAACTGGAATCAGATCACCAGCGCCGAGCTCTACAATCCGGCCGCCGGCACGTTCACTTACACGGGAAACCTGAACACGGCCCGCACAGCACATTCGGCAACCCTTCTCAACAATGGCCAGGTGCTCATCGCAGGTGGCTGGAACAGCAATGGTGATGAGATCACCAGCGACACCGCGAGCAGCGAACTTTACAGCCCGGCCACTGGAAGTTTTGTTCCCAGCGGAAACCTGAATACGGCGCGTGATACCCATACCGCAACACTATTGAACAACGGCAAGGTTCTTATTGTAGGAGGTTTCAACAGCAATTCCGACGTTGTTCTCGCCAGCGCTGAACTATATGATCCAGCGAGCGGTAGTTTTACTGTTACAGGCAGCCTGAATTTCGCACGTATGGTGCATACCGCCACACTACTGAACAACGGATTGGTGTTGATCACAGGAGGGTACGACAATAATGGCAATGCTGTTGGGACGGCCGAGCTCTACGATCCTGCGACGGGGACTTTCACCGAGACTGGCAGTCTAAACACGCCGCGTTATGACGGGGCGCAAGGAACGCTGCTGAACAACGGAATGGTTCTGATTGCGGGCGGCCAGGACAATAACGGCAACACACTAGCCAGCGCCGAGCTTTACGACCCGGCAAGCGGAAGCTTTACCTTGACTGCCAGCATGAACTCCACGAGGCAGAGCCTCACAACGACGTTACTTAATAACGGCCAGGTATTGGTCGCTGCCGGAATGGACTACTACGCGGATGTTCTGAATAGTGCGGAATTGTACGAGCCGGCCACCCAGGCGCCTCCTGGCCTTGTGTCCGTTGCAGTGGGCCCTGCCAATTCAGTGATATCGGTCGGAACGGCCCAACTCCTCTCGGCCGTTGGGACCTTCAGTGATGACAGTACACAGACACTAGGCTCTCTGACCTGGACTTCCTCCGACAGCACGATTGCGGCGATCTCCAATGACGCCAGCAACCATGGTAACGCTCTGGGGGTCGCCCCAGGTTTGGTAACCATGAATGCGTGCGCCGGCTCAGTTTGTGGCTCAACCACCATAACGGTGGTGTCACCGCCAAGCATCACGGGCATTTCTCCGACCTCTGGATTCATCGGCACGACACTCACGATTACGGGCACGAACTTCGGTACAAACCAAGGCACGAGCACGGTAACCTTCAACGGAACCGTGGCTGCTGAGATATTGAATTGGGGCGCGACATCGATTGTCGCGATGGTTCCTGCCGGAGCGACGACGGGGAGCGTAGCAGTAAGCGCCAACGCGGCGAGTAGTACCGGACCTACCTTCACGATATCCTCCGCTGGATCATTCGGGATCACAAGCATATTTCCGTCGAGCGGTGTGCCTGGCATGCAGGTGCAAATCAACGGAGGCGGCTTCGGAACATCACAGGGAAGCAGCACGATTTCACTAAACGGAACTAATGCCGTCGTCACGAATTGGACGGACGCAAACATCGTCGCGATTGTGCCCTCGGGCGCTACCTCTGGGCCATTTTCAGTGACGGTCGGCGGCCAGACTGTACATAGCTCCCCGTTCACGGTTACATCATTGCCATCGGGATGGCTGGATGCGGATGTGGGGGCGGTGGGGGTTGCGGGAAGTTCGAGTTACACGACTGGCACGTTCAGCGTGAGCGGGGCGGGTTCGCAGATTTCCGGTTCAGTGGATGCTTTTCATTTTGTGTATCAGACGCTCTCTGGCGACGGCAGCATTGTGGCGCGCGTCAGGATTCCGTCGGGTACCCAAGCGGGAGTGATGGTCCGTCAGAGCTTGGATGCTGGGTCGCCATTCGGCACCACGCTGGCGTACGGGACACATGTCGAGTTCGACGCGCGAGCGGTCGAGGATGGGAGCACGTCGCAGCCAGGTGAGGTCTTCAATCTGAGTTCTCCGTTCTGGGTGGAGTTAGTGCGCAGCGGGAGTACGTTGACCAGTTACAGGTCTTCGGACGGGGTTAATTGGACGGTGGTCGGCAGTGCAACCCTCAACATGACCCCGAATGTGTATGTGGGCTTGGTGGTAGACAGTGGGAGCACTTCATCAACGGCAACCGCCACCTTCGACAACGTGTCAGTCAATTCGACGGTGATGCCGGCTCCTGTCATCACCAGTGTTTCGGCCACCACAGGTTCGGTCGGCAGCCAGGTGGTGATCAGCGGTTCGAATTTCGGCGCGTCGCAAGGAAGCAGCGTCGTCACCTTGAACGCGATGCCGGTCACGATTAATTCCTGGAGCGATAGCTCAATCAGCATCACGATTCCGGCGGGTGCCACATCGGGATTGCTGGTGGTGTCGGCGGCTCCCAGCATGAACGACAGCAATCCAGTGGTATTCACGGTGACGGCGCAACCGTTGCCATCGGGATGGCTGGATGTGGATGTGGGGGCGGTGGGGGTTGCGGGAAGTTCGAGTTACACGACTGGCACGTTCAGCGTGAGCGGGGCGGGTTCGCAGATTTCCGGTTCAGTGGATGCTTTTCATTTTGTGTATCAGACGCTCTCTGGCGACGGCAGCATTGTGGCGCGCGTCAGGATTCCGTCGGGTACCCAAGCGGGAGTGATGGTCCGTCAGAGCTTGGATGCTGGGTCGCCATTCGGCACCACGCTGGCGTACGGGACACATGTCGAGTTCGACGCGCGAGCGGTCGAGGATGGGAGCACGTCGCAGCCAGGTGAGGTCTTCAATCTGAGTTCTCCGTTCTGGGTGGAGTTAGTGCGCAGCGGGAGTACGTTGACCAGTTACAGGTCTTCGGACGGGGTTAATTGGACGGTGGTCGGCAGTGCAACCCTCAACATGACCCCGAATGTGTATGTGGGCTTGGTGGTAGACAGTGGGAGCACTTCATCAACGGCAACCGCCACCTTCGACAACGTGTCAGTCAATTCGACGGTGATGCCGGCTCCTGTCATCACCAGTGTTTCGGCCACCACAGGTTCGGTCGGCAGCCAGGTGGTGATCAGCGGTTCGAATTTCGGCGCGTCGCAAGGAAGCAGCGTCGTCACCTTGAACGCGATGCCGGTCACGATTAATTCCTGGAGCGATAGCTCAATCAGCATCACGATTCCGGCGGGTGCCACATCGGGATTGCTGGTGGTGTCGGCGGCTCCCAGCATGAACGACAGCAATCCAGTGGTATTCACGGTGACGGCGCAACCGTTGCCATCGGGATGGCTGGATGTGGATGTGGGGGCGGTGGGGGTTGCGGGAAGTTCGAGTTACACGACTGGCACGTTCAGCGTGAGCGGGGCGGGTTCGCAGATTTCCGGTTCAGTGGATGCTTTTCATTTTGTGTATCAGACGCTCTCTGGCGACGGCAGCATTGTGGCGCGCGTCAGGATTCCGTCGGGTACCCAAGCGGGAGTGATGGTCCGTCAGAGCTTGGATGCTGGGTCGCCATTCGGCACCACGCTGGCGTACGGGACACATGTCGAGTTCGACGCGCGAGCGGTCGAGGATGGGAGCACGTCGCAGCCAGGTGAGGTCTTCAATCTGAGTTCTCCGTTCTGGGTGGAGTTAGTGCGCAGCGGGAGTACGTTGACCAGTTACAGGTCTTCGGACGGGGTTAATTGGACGGTGGTCGGCAGTGCAACCCTCAACATGACCCCGAATGTGTATGTGGGCTTGGTGGTAGACAGTGGGAGCACTTCATCAACGGCAACCGCCACCTTCGACAATGTCTCGGTGAGCTTCAGCCAGCCAATTGCGGCTCCCTCAATTACCAGTTTGTCGCCGGACATCGCGGCACAGGGTTCGTCGGTCATCATTACTGGCGCGAACTTCGGCTCCCTCCAAGGGGCAAACTCCGTCACCTTTAACGGGACCGTGGGAATGCCAACGTATTGGGGCTCGACCACTATCGATGTGCCGGTTCCAGTCGGAGCGACCTCGGGGAGCGTGGTCATAACGGTCGGCGGAGTGCCCAGCAATGGAATGCCGCTGACAGTATCGCAAGCTCCAATCGCCACCAGTCTTTTCCCCTCTTCCGGCCCAGCCGCTACTTCCGTGACGATTACAGGTTTGAATTTCGGCTCAAGCCAAGCATCAAGCTCGGTGACGTTCAACGGGACTGCGGCAACGCCGACAAACTGGAGCCCGACGAGCATCGTCGTTCCAGTTCCGGCCGGAGCCACCACAGGAAATGTAATCGTCACTGTCGCTGGAGTTGCGAGTAACGCAATCCCCTTCACCGTGTTTCCCCAGCCAACTATTTCCAGGCTGTCAACGACATCTACGACGATTGGTGCCTCTCTGACTATCACGGGAACCAATTTCGGTTCCACGCAAGGCACAAGCACGCTAACCTTCAATGGCGTCGGGGGCACACCCGTAAGTTGGAATTCGACGAGCATCGTGACGGCCGTGCCGATTGGTGCCACAACAGGGAATGTTGTCGTAACTGTAAATGGAGTTGCGAGCAATCCCGCTTCTTTGACGGTTGGTATGGTTTCTCTGCCCCCGGTCTCGCAGGTTCAGCCGAGCAACGGAAGTACGGGCTTTCCGGAGAATGGTCGAATCATCGTTCGCTTTGCGCAACCGGTGCAGTCGAGCGCGATCGTTTCTGGTGCCGTTGTTTTAAGTGAGGGACCAAATAATATCGGCGGTACTCTGGCATTATCGAATGACGGCCTGTCAGTCACTTTCACGCCCTTCATAAATCTTGCGGCGAATTCGACGTTTACTGTCACGGTTACGGATGTGGCAGGAAATCAGACGATGCCCGAATTCCAGAGCAGCTTCGTCACCGGTTCATCGACTGACACGAGGGCCCCAGTAATCATTCAAACCAGCCCACAGAACGACAACACGGGCGTGCCCATCAGTGCGCCGATCGTGATGCAATTCAGCAAACCGATGAATCCGGCGACGCTAACGCCTCAGTCATTCACAGTGACTGATCCTGTAAGCGGAGCTGTGCCAGGTACGGTTCAGGTGGATCCCACGGGCACAACTGCTTCTTTCGTCCCCCAAGGATATCTGAGTGTTGGCCGCACCATCGGCGTCGGACTCAACCAGTCGTCGATACAAGACTCATCCGGTAATGATTTGCAGGGAAGCAACGCGAGCTTTAGCTTTACAACTTCATTCACGCCAGACACCACCGCACCACAAATGCTGGGCAGCGATCCTCCTAGTGCAGCCACTGGCGTGCCGCTGAATGCTCTGATCGTTTTGCAATTCAGCAAGCCACTCGATGTCATTAGCGTATCGAACGGATTGCAGGTCGAGGCGGGTGGCCAGGCCATACCCGGCGCCATAGCGGCTTCCAACAGCAACCAACAAGTCACGTTCACCCCGATCGGCGGATTGGCGGCAAACACGACCTACACCGTCGTAACGAGTTCACAGATTATCGACGTTGGCGGCCTGGCTCTCGCGAATCCAGGAAGCTTCTCTCTCACGACGGGCAGCGTGAGTGATAGCACAACGCCATCGGTAGTCAGTGCGAGTCCGAGCAACAGCCAGACTGAAGTACCAACCAATGCGGTAATACAGTTGCACTTCAGCAAGGCCATCGATCCTTGGACGGTAACATCGTCGACGTTTTTCCTAACATACGGAAGCAATGGTGTGGTGGCAGGAACATCGTCGGTTTCGACCGATGGACTGACTGCTACCTTCACTCCCAGCGGACCGCTTGCCGCCTATACCAGCTATAACGTGCAGGCTACAAGTGGTATCACCGATCTCGAAGGCCACGGGCTTGGAGGTTATGGATTTTCCTTCACTACCGGCTCTGGTACAGACAGTTCGGCTCCCACGGTTTTGACAGTAAGTCCGGCAAACAGCGCAACCAGCGTGCCGGTGAACGTTCGAGTGGACCTGATGATGAGCGCAGAGTTGAGCGCAGCGAGCATAGGGCCCAATGCCGTAGTCGTGTCGTCGAACGGCCTGTCAGTGCCTGGGACGGTGACCCTGAATAGTAATGGAACGATTTTGACGTATTTGCCCGCAAATTCGTTGGCGTCCAATAGCACCTACACGGTTTCTGCCAGCGGATTTACCGACGAGGCGGGTAATGCCGTCGTTCCGTTTACGAGCATTTTCACGACGAGCGCCTCGGGAAGCGCCAACACGACTACCCCTGCTGTGACAGGTGTCAGCCCGGTGAATGGAGCGACTTCTGTTTCGGTTGGCAGTCCGATTGTATTGACATTCAACGAAGCGGTGGACGCAACCACTCTCAGCGACACCACGCTGCCGATCTCTGTGGGCGGTGCGGTTTTGGCGGGCACGTATAGCTTGGATTCAAGCGGAGCCGTGGTGACATTTACGCCGCTTTCGCCCTTGCCGGGAAATGCGACCGTGACTGTACAAGTAAATTCGGGAGTGTTGGATCTCTCAGGAAATGCGAGCGCCTCTTTCTACAGCACATTCACGACCGGAGCCGGAACCGACACAACGCCGCCAACCGTTGCAATGGTTTCTCCGCAGAATGGAGCATCCGGCATCGGCACCAACCTAGTAGCCGTGCTGACGTTCTCGAAGTCTTTAAATCCGAGCACGATCAACACCAACGATCTGGCCCTCTTGGCAAACGGCAGCCCATTGGCGGTGGCGATTAGCGTTTCGGCAGACAACCGGACCGTGATGCTGAAAGGGTATGGCGTACCTGTTTCGAGCACGATTAGCATACTGGCCACAAGCGGCATAACCGATTTGTCAGGAAATGCGCTCGTCAACTTCCAGAGCCAGTTCACAACTGCGGGGAACGCAGCGGCTCCCAGCGTCGTGTCACAGCTTCCAGGAAATGGAGCGACCGGGGTGCCCTTGAACGCGAGTCTCGTGATTTATATGAGCGAGGCGATGAATGCTTCGAGCCTGCAAGGAGCGCTCGAAGTCTCGCAGAATGGAGCCCTTGTAAGCGGAACGATACGAGTAACGAATAATGGTCAAGTCATACAGTTCATACCCTCTTCCCAATGGCAACCCGGTGCGTTGGTGCAGATATTTCTGACTTCGGCAGCGCAGAGCGTGAGCGGTCTTAACGTGAATAATTATCAAGCATCGTTCACGACAGGTTCGGATGCGAGCACAACGGCTCCGACGCTAGTTGCCACCAATCCGGTCACTCAGGTAATCAACGTGCCCACCAATGTTGTGATCGACTTCGCGTTCAATGAACCGTTGGATCCGACGGCCCTGCTGCCTGACACAGTCGACTGTTCTCAGAATGGCGTTTGGTTTCAGACGGGGGTCAGTGTCATAAATGGGGGAACCGTGCTACAGGTCACACCCCGGTTGCCGTTGGCAGCAAACACCGTGACCAACTGCATGCTGGGCAACGGAATTCAGGGAACCAACGGCTTGGCGCTATCTTATCTCTCCGCCAACTCGATGTCGTTCACGACCGGGGCAGGTCCGGATCGAGGTGTACCCTTGATCCTTACCACATCTCCGCCGAACGGATCGGCCAATGTTGGGGACAATGGGAGTGTAAATCTGGTATTCAGCAAGCCCATGAATCCGCTGTCATTGAGTTCCAGCAGCGTGCAACTGAGTTCCGGCGGAGAGACCTTGACCACAGGCTCGGTCAGCTTTAGCAATAACAATCAAAGTGTGACGCTAGTCCCCAGCACCCCGCTGCCAGATGGAACTCAGATGACCTTAACCATCTCGGGAGTAACGGATGTAGCGGGGAATTTGGCGGGTGCGCAGACTACTCAATTCACCACCGGAAGCGGTCCGGATGTCGTGCCGCCAATGATAATGAGCACAAGCCCATTCCAGGGCGCGCAGAATGTTCCTCTGAACACGGTTATTACGCTGCAAATGAGCCAAGCGATTGATCCGGGAACCGTGAATAGCAGCACGCTAACACTGGTCAACGGGTGCAATGGCCAAACCGTTACTGGAACATACTCCGTAAGCACCGATGGACTCACGATCACATTTGTTCCTGCAGGATCGCTAAGCGCCAGTTGCGGATATTCGGTGAACTTCCCCGGCGCCGGCTTCGGCGTGGGTATTTCCGACTTGGCAGGAAACTCGCTGCAGGGGACGCCATCTGTAAATTTCACCACTGGAATGACGACCAGCACGAGCGCGCCACAGGTACTCGGGGTCAGCCCAGCGAATGGGATGACAGCGGTGCCTATTAACGCCCAGGTCGTCATCGAGTTCAACGAACCCGTGGATGGGACGACCTTGAGTGGTGTGACGCTCACTGGAGTGACAAATCTAACGCAAAATCTAACCAATGGAAACCAGAGACTGTCCCTGATCCCCACTGTTCCACTCTCTGCCAGCACGAGTTACACCCTGACGGTGTCCGGGGTGCAAGATCTCAGCGGCAATACCATGT
Source organism: uncultured Acidobacteriaceae bacterium (assembly GCA_963766625.1). Taxonomy (GTDB): domain Bacteria; phylum Acidobacteriota; class Terriglobia; order Terriglobales; family Acidobacteriaceae; genus Sulfotelmatobacter. The sequence continues at coordinate 79,989 of CAVYBF010000006.1, forward strand.
CGGCGCCATTCACCGCGAGTTTCTCGACCGGCACAACCGCCGATCTAACGCCAGCCCAGGTGGTTAGTGAGACGCCCGCCAGCAATGCAACCGGAGTTTCAACCAGCACGACGGCGAGCGTAACTTTTAGCAAAGTTGTCGATCCGCTGACGCTATCCTCCTCCACAATGCAACTGGTCGCAACCAGCACGGGCATTCCCGTGTCGGGCGCGGTGTCGAGCAACGGCAGTTCTGCGAGCTTCACTCCGAATGAGCCACTCGACTCGTTAACGCGGTATCTCATTTCTCTCACCAATGGCGTCACCGATATGGAAGGGCAGAGCCTGTACGGTGGCAGCTTCAGTTCCTATTTCACGACGGGGCAAGGGAGCCCCGCACAGGCGCCGACTATTGTCTCCATTCCAGGAGGCGGCGCAGCTCCAGTTGGGCAATCCATTACCCTGCAAGGCACTTATTTTGGGACGGCGCAAAATGGCAGCACCCTCACATTTAATGGCGTTGCCGGCACACCGACAAACTGGACTGATACAACCATCTCCGTACCCGTTCCGAGCGGGGCAACTTCCGGACCCATTGTTGTCACCGTGAACGGCTTAGCGAGCAACAATTTCGAATTCACTGTATTACAGCAACCCACAGTTACCGGCATTTCGCCGAACTCGGGGGCAGCAGGCGCGGTGGTCACAATTACGGGAACGAATCTCGGCGACACGCGGGACTCGATTCAAGTGGATTTCAACGGCATTGTTGTGCCTCCATCGAACGCGAATGAAACATCGATCACCGTGACTGTGCCGATCACCGCCCCGGCAGGCACCTACACACCCTCGGTCAACGTTAACGGATATTACGGTTCGGGACCGAGTTTCACAGTAGTTCCCACACCCGTTATCTCAGGCTTGGATCCCAACTCTGGCGTGACCGGGACGCCCGTGGGAATTTCGGGAAACAACTTCGGCTCGTCGCAAGGGAGCAGCACGGTTACATTCAACGGGGTTCCGGCAGCGTCGATCACGTCCTGGAGCAGCGCGGGTATCACTGCCATCCCGCCGAGTAACGTCACCACCGGTCCCGTCGTTGTCGTCGTCAACTCGGTTCCTAGCGTTTCAACCAACAACATCTTCACGGTCACGAATCCTGCTCTGGGAAGCATATCTCCGCCCGCAGCCGCTCCAGGGGCCATCGTTACTCTGTATGGTTCCGGTTTTGAACCACAGGGGCAACAGACCTGGCAGGTTCTGTTCAATGGTGTTCCGTCGCAATCGATCGGTTGCACGGCTTACTATTGTTCGATAGAGAACCCTCCCTATAGCAGCCTGACGGCCGAGGTTCCAAGCGGTGCCACGAGCGGCCCTGTGACAGTTGTCATCGGTGGGGTTGCCAGCAACAGCCTGAATTTCACGGTGGAGGCGCAGCCCACAATTACTTCGCTCTCGCCCACCATCGGCCCCATGGACAGCAATGGAAATGTCGTACCGATCACGATCACCGGCACCGGATTCGGGGCTACGCAAAGCACCAGCACGGTGAATTTTTTCGGCAGCAGCACCGCGCCAAATATAATCAGCTGGAGCGATACTTCGATTTCTCTAAACGTGCCCAGCGATGCCGGAACCGGGCCTCTCTATATCACGGTGGGTGGCGTGTCTGCGCTAGCGCCATCGTTCTTCACAATCAATTCGGTGACGCAACTTACCGATTCGCTCGGCAATCCAAGCCAATACAATGTCGCCTCCCAGGGCGGATCGTGGTTTGCAACTTCTTCACAGGGCACCGGATGCTCTTCCTGTTCGATGCGCGGCAATATCTCGCAGACTCCGGACGCCAATGGAAACGTCCTCACTTCCACCGACGACCAGGGTAACGTGACCAGCTACACCTACGATCCCAATAGCAATGTAGCGTCGATCTCGAAGCCGTTGAATGGCGCCACGACTGCCACCAGTTCGTATACGTACAATAGCTTCGGCGAAGTGCTTACCAGCACCGACCCGCTGGGCAACACGACCACCAACACCTACGATGCTCACGGCAATCTGCTCACCGTCACTTCACCTGCGCCCAACGGCAGCACTCCCGCCAGCGTCACGCAATTCCAATACGCCACGAACGGAGAGCTGACCCAGATCACCGATCCCAAGGGCAACGTTACCAAGCTGACCTACACGCCGGTGGGATTGATCGCCTCCATCACCGACACCCAGAACAACACGACCAGCTATCAATATGACAGCATGGGCGACCGCACCGCAGTCATCGACCCCGTCAACGGCTCGAACCATCCGACGAGCTTCACCTATGACGCCATGAGCCGCCTCACCGGCATCACCTACCCAGATGGCAGCACCGCCAGCTTCACCTACGACATTCGCGGGCGGCGCATCACCGCGACCGATCAAAACGGAAAGACCACAACTTATACTTACGATGATGCCGACCGGCTGACCGCGGTCACCGACCCGGCCAACCACACCACTCAATACAACTACGACACCGAAGACAATCTGCTCTCCATCACCGACGCCAACGGGCACACCACGCAGTTCGCCTACAACGCGCGCGGCTGGGTCACGCAGACCACATTTCCGTCGTCGCTGACGGAAAGCTACAACTATGATCTTGTCGGCAACCTGCTCTCGAAGACCGACCGCAAAGGCAACACAATTCAGTACGTCTATGATGCACTGTATCGGCTCACCTCGAAGACGTATCCCGATTCGACTGGTGTCGAATACGCCTACGACCTGGCAGGCAAAGTGCTGCAAGTGAGCGATCCCACGGGCTCGTATGGATTTGCCTACGACAACATGGGACGGCTGATCGGGACCAGCACGCAGTATTCGTTCCTATCAGGAACGTACGCGAACGCCTACACCTACGATGCGGCCTCGAATCGGACGTCGCTGACCGCGCCGGACGGCAGCATCACCACCTATGGTTACGACACGCTGAACCGGCTGAATGGCCTGGCGAGCTCCTGGGCGGGATCGTTCGGCTTCAGCTATGACGCGCTGAGCCGCAGGACGAGCTTGACCCGGCCGAACGGGATCACGACGAGCTACGCTTACGACTCGGTCTCGCATCTGCTGTCGGTGCTGCACAAAGCCGGTGCGAACACACTGGACGGGGCGAGCTACACCTACGACCCGGCAGGCAATCGCACGGCAAAGGCGAATTATCTGAACGGAATCACATCGAATTACAGCTACGATCCGATTTACGAGCTGACGCAAGTAACGCAGGGAGGGAGTACCACCGAGAGCTACACGTACGACCCCGTAGGCAATAGACTGTCGTCATCCGGCGTGCCAAATTACAATTACAATGTGTCGAACGAGCTGACGTCTGATTCGTCGGGAGGGTTCACGTACGACGCGAACGGCAATACCCTCACGGACAGCTCCGGCAAATCCTACACCTGGGACTTCGAGAACCGTCTGATGCAAGCGGTCGTCCCCGGCACCAACGGCGGAACTACGACCTTCAAGTACGACCCCTTCGGCAGACGCATCGAGAAAATCTCGCCTACTGCCGCGAGCATCTTCGTCTACGACGGCGTCAATCTGATCGAAACGGTCAATGGATCGGGCGGCGAAGTCGCCAGCTACACCCAGATGCAGAATATCGATGAGACGCTGGCAGAGCTTCGAGGCAGCACGACGGATTACTACCAACCTGACGGTCTAGGGTCGATCACTTCGCTCAGTGGTTCATCGGGAACGCTGGCCAATACGTACACTTACGATTCCTTCGGGAATCTGACTACCTCAGCCGGCACAGTGCGGAACTATTTCCAGTACACGGGGCGCGAGTTCGATCCCGAGACCGGAATCTACGAATATCGTGCCAGATACTATGATCCTGTAAGCGGACGGTTCATTTCGGAAGACCCCACTAGATTCAGGACAGGAATCAATTTCTATAAGTATGCATCCAATGACCCACTTTTATTTCGTGATCCCTCTGGTCTTGACTGTAGCTGCACATATTCTATCTCCACGGGTCACTTCCATTGCTCCGGGTTGTCCACCTCTGGAGGCCCAATAAGTTTTGACTCTTCGGGCTACTCCGGGCTCCCGGAATATCAGAACGATCCCGCGTTAACGTTCCTTTGGGGTGGACCGATTCCAATGGGCACCTACACGATTTCTCCGGGCTATAAAGGGACCCGGGGCAATCCACAGTTCAACCTGACCCCAGCGCCAGGTATCATTCCGCCGGGTCGGGATCCTAACTCGTTTTTAGTTCACGCCGACAATCCGAGCCATCCGGGGTGGTCGTCGGAAGGCTGCATAGTATTACCCCTCAACGGCAGGCAACAATTGGACAGGTGCGGAAGCGGAACACTTAGCGTGACCCAATGAATACACTTGATCGAACGTCCGTAGGCGAGATCGTCTTACTCCTGGTTCCATGTCTTTGGCTCGCTTTTGCCGGGGGCAGTGATGCAACTTCCCAAGGCACTGCCGGGCGGGGAGGGAGCGACATGCCGATGAGCTCACGAACCGTACTCGGCATCGTTTTGGGTCGCTCGAACCTGGCCGACGTGCAAGAAAAACTTGGAGCAGCCAAGATCTGGTCACAAGGCGACGCATCGACAGCGGAGCAGGTAATTTGCTACGTCACCGCCGAACCACATGGGGTCGCAGTCATCTTCGCATCGAATTCCGAGATGGCTGGCCCTTCCGAGGTGACCGATATGACGATTATGAGGAGCGACGCTTACTCGCAGCGATCCAACTGCGGGAGGCTGACGATCTCCGCGGCCAATGTAGAGACCTCTAGTGGCCTGAACCTCCGAACCAGTCAGGCGAGGATTCGTCAGATGCTGGGACCACCCCCTCACCGCACAGCAACAACTTGGACATACATTTGGGGCGTAAATGAGTCCTTACCGGAGTCGGACAAGAACTATCGATACTGGCTATCTCGAAAGGGAGAATGCTTTGATGGAAAACAGCCTTTTACCACAGTTAGTTCAGAGATGGAAATTTCTTTCGCTGAGGATGCCGTAACCTCATTACACCTCCAGCGGATCGAGAGCATCTGTTGAACGAGCTGACGTCGAGTTCGCTCGGCAGCTATACGTACGACGCGAACGGCAATACCCTCTCCGATCCCTCCGGCAACAGCTACACATGGGACTTTGAGAACCGCCTGACACAGGCGGTCGTCCCCGGCACCAACGGCGGAACCACAACCTTCAAGTACGATCCCTTCGGAAGGAGAATCGAGAAAATCTCGCCAACCACAACCAGCATCTTTGTCTACGATGGACCCAATCTGATCGAGACCGTCAACGCATCGGGCAGTGAAGTCGCCAGCTATACGCAGGCGAAGAACATCGACGAGCCGCTGGCCGAGTTGCGCGGCAGCACGACGGATTACTACGAAGCGGACGGCCTAGGATCGGTCACTTCGCTCAGCAACAGCACGGGCACGCTCGCCAACACCTATGCTTACGATTCCCTCGGCAACCTCACGGCTTCGACCGGTACGGCACGGAATTATTTCCAATACGTCGGCCGCGAGTTTGATCCTGAGACAGGTTTGTACTTTAACCGCGCACGCTATTTTGATCCGAGCGCGGGACGATTCCTCAGCCAAGACCCGATCCGTTTCGGAGGCGGAGCGAATTTCTACGCTTACACCCGTAATAATCCTCTGATTTTAAAGGATCCATGGGGCTATCAAGGGTGTCCGGCGCAGTCGCCCAATTGCGTCCCTACAGACTCGAACGCGCCCTACCAGGGCTCCGACGGACTTTGGTATAACGTGCCAGACTGGTCTCCTCCAGCACCTGTGCCACCGGATCTGGTGCCGCCTCCGGCTCCTGGCCTGCCACCACCGCCCGGTTCCGATTGTAAGTGCAAGAACGCTCAGAGTAAGGAGCTTACTGTGGAAAGGCAGCTTGAAGCTTTGTCAACGGCATGGCGTATCCTCGACGCGGCTGAACAGACGGGGTTTGGGGTGGGTCTGGCCGTCGGCGGTGTTGCAACTACGGTCTACGTCTGTGTGGAAACAGGGGGCTTCGGATGTTCGGTAGCGGCCGGCGGGATTGTTCCGCCTTTCGTGATTGGCGGATATTACATAACACGCTCAGGGGTGGATGAACTTGAGGAGATTTTCGTGAATGACGAGGATTGCCCATGAGCATGGAAAAGGTGCGCTGGTTCCTTCTGGGGGTGCCCACACTGGTGCTCATCGGAATAGGTATCGCGGTTGGGGTGCACGTCGCTCTGGGCCGGAGTTGGAGTGAACTCCTTCTCCCAGTCGGGGCTTACGTCGCGATGGAAGTGGGGGTGTATGTTTGTATGTACTGGGCGCGCAATCGAGCGAGGACCCGCCAAGACTATGGGCCCGCAGTAGCCCTAGTTGGAGCTTACGCCTGGGGAACCGGCCTGCTTGTGATTTACTACGGAACAAGATGGAGAGTCATCGGCAATCACGGCACCAACGATCTCCTGGGATTCAGCGTGTTCATGATAGTTGTGGTTGTTATTACTTTTGCTCTTTTTTTCCTGTTTAAGGGACGCCTGAAATCACAAGGGTAAGGGCCACGCATTTCCCAACTGATGACGCGAACGGCAATACTCTCTCCGACGCCTCGGGCAAAGCCTACTCCTGGGATTTCGAGAACCGACTGACTCAGGCCATGGTGCCCGGCACCAACGGCGGCACCACGACATTCAAGTACGATCCCTTTGGCAGAAGAATCTTCAAGCAATCGCCGAGTGCGACTAGCGTTTTTGTATACGACGGTCTCAATCTCGTCGAAACGGTGAATGCATCGGGCAGCGAAGTAGCCAGCTACACCCAAGGGCTGAACATCGACGAGTCGTTAGCAGAATTGCGGGATAACGCAACAGATTACTACCTAGCGGACGCCTTAGGTTCAATCACTTCGCTGACTGGGTCGAGCGGCTCAATTGCGCAGAGCCACGCGTACGATTCGTTTGGCAACACAACCACATCGACGGGCACGCTGCGCAACTACTTCCAATATACGGGCCGCGAGTTTGATGCGGAAACCGGCCTGTATTACTACCGCGCCAGATATTATGATCCAGAAGGCGGAACATTCCTAGCCGGGGACCCGATTCGATTTTTGGGCGGAATCAATTTCTACAAGTACGCTTCTAACAATCCCGTGAATTTTCGTGATTCCTTGGGTCTATGTCCTCCCGTTCAACCGCCTCCTTTAGGGCTGGGGCCCGCCCATCAGATTGCTGTCCAGCTGGCAGCATACAACCAGTGTATGTCATCAAGCCCCTGGAATACATTCGAGCCGGAGAAGCCCGAGGTTCCGGACATTCCCGAGGGACCGAATGCTGACATGGGGGTGACCCCCAACGAAGGTACACTGCCATTTCCGAGCAACAACTACTTGTACATTCTGACCATGACGAATTGCTTGAACGCGAACCCCTTGGCGGCCTTATCCCCATTCTATAAGGGGCTGCCGCCAGGAGCCGTGTTTTGATTTCGGGACAGCAAGAGGAGGGTATGAGTACGAGACTGGCGGTAAGGATCGGTGCGACTATTGGGCTGGCTGTTTCTGTCAGCATATTGGCCCTGCTATGGTTTGGTGTTTCCGGCGTTTTGCGGGTGGGACACACCGACCTCATGTATGTATTCTGGCCATCCTCCTTGCTACTCATCGGGGGTTGGCATACTACCGCAGTTGGCGTAACTATCACGGTTTTTTCGATTGTGACGAACTGCTTGCTGTATGCAGGGGCAGGCCTTCTGTTGCGATGGGTCTTAAGGCCGATTGCGAAGGTCTTGTCAATGCACTGATGAACCTGCTCACCTGCGACCTCCGGACGGGTCGCCCGGCTGGAACAAATTGTGGCCAAGCGTGGAGTACCTGCAGGCGATCCGCTGCGACAACGGGCCTGAACTGACCAGTCGGCATTTTCTGGCGTGGTGCATCGAACGGCAGATCGAGCTGCTGCACATTCAGCCGGGCAAACCAACGCAGAATGCGCGGATCGAAAGTTTCCACGGACGGCTACGGGAAGAGTGTTTGGCCGTAAGTTGGTTTCAAAACCTGTTCGATGCACGGCGCAAGATCGAGGCGTGGAGGAGAGAGTACAACGAAGAGCGTCCGCACAGCAGCTTGGGATACAAAACGCCGAAAGAGTTTGCCGAGGCGCAGGCACTAGGCTTCTACACAGGGGCTGGCCCAGCTTTGGTCTTTCTTGCGTGCATCGACAAGAAAACGGCTGCCCCAGCTTTGCTTCGGTTGCAAAGCTGGGGAACCACGGAACTCGCCTCCGTGCGCGTTTGTTCGCGCAAAATCCTGCAGGTCAGCGATCCGACGGGTTCATACGGATTTGCCTACGACAACATGGGAAGACGGATCGGGAGCTCGACGCAGTACTCGTTCCTCGCGGGAGTGAACTACACCAACGGCTATACCTATGATGCGGCGTCGAACCGGACATCGCTGACCGCGCCCGACGGCAGCATTACGACTTACGGCTACGACACGCTGAACCGGCTGAATGGACTGGCGAACTCATGGGCGGGATCGTTCGGCTTCAGCTATGACGCGCTGAGCCGGAGAACGAGCCTGACCCGGCCGAACGGCGTGAACACGAGCTACAGCTACGATTCGGTATCGCACCTGCTGAGTGTGCTGCACAAACTGGGCGTGAATACCGTGGATGGAGCCGGCTACAGCTACGATCCGGCGGGGAACCGTACTGCGAAAACAAACTACCTGAACGGGATCACTTCGGACTATGCGTACGACCAACTTTACGAGCTGACGCAAGTAACCCAAGGTGCGAGTACCACGGAGAGCTACAGCTACGATGCGGTGGGCAATAGACTGTCGTCATCCGGTGTGCCGAACTATACCTACAACGTGTCGAACGAGCTGACGTCGAGCTCATCCGGTAGCTACAGCTACGACGCAAACGGCAATACCCTCACGGACCCTTCCGGCAAATCCTACACATGGGACTTCGAAAACCGGATGGTGCAGGCCGTTGTGCCGGGCACAGGAACGGTCACCTTCAAGTACGATCCCTTCGGCAGAAGAATCCAGAAATCCGGCCCGCTGGGAACAACGAATTACCTCTATGACGGCATCAGTCCTAAAGCGAACGTCATCGAGGAAATGGACAACAGCCGGAACCTTCTTGCTCGATATGCACAGACCAATATGATCGATCAGCCTCTTGCCGAGGTGAGAGGCGCAAACACCAGCTACTACGAAGCAGATGTGCTTGGGTCGGTCACTTCGCTCAGCAATCCCACCGCAAGCTTGACGAATTCGTACGTCTACGACGGTCTCGGCAATCTCACCACAAGTACCGGTACCTTAGTCAATCCTTTCCAGTTCACCGCCCGTGATTCAGACCCTGAGACCAGTTTGGATTACTATCGCGCGCGCTACTACTCCCCGCAGATCGGCAGATTTCTCAACGAGGATCCGATGCACTTCGGGGCCGGAACCAACTTTTTCGTTTATGCTCGCAACAATCCGATACGGTTCAACGATCCCTCAGGTCTGATTACCATTGACCCGAGCTGTAACTGTTCAAACACAAAGCAGATTACGTGGGCTACTCCGCTTGCGATTGCTGCAGCTTCCAGAATAGCGGACCCGGGTCTCAGAGATTGCGTTATCAACAAACTAAACAATGGCGTCGTGATGTGCGGCGGCAAGGACTGCGACAAGCACGCTACACCCGACAAGCATGGGAGGATTGAGTGGGGTAACGCTCCTCCTTGGGGAAGCACTATCCATCTTTGCGGCCCTGCATTTTCGAGCCCTATCGCAACTCCGTGCCTACTGATCCACGAATTTACCCACACCTGTCACCGTGGCGAAGGCGCTGCTAACGCGGCAGAGAACCAAGCTTTTCCTACGTCGAATTGCCCATACGGAGTTCGGTGAGAAACATGCGAGTTGTGCGGATTCATGGCGGATGTGCTTTGTTGCTTGCAGCTGTTCTGGCAGCGCCAGTTCTCTTTGCGAGCGAGGGCTATGCTCAGGTCCATTCAAATGCTGATACCAACTCCAGGATTGAAGACAAAGTGCAACGCCTTCTTTCCGACAATCGAGCAGAGGATACAGATGCAGTCAGACAGGTCTTCGAGTTAGGAAGGAAAGCAGTGCCGACTCTGTTTGAGGACCTGCAAAGGGGCTTGTATGTCGAGCGGGCATCGCGTGCCTTGATGTACCTGGGAGGCCCCGAAGACCGGAAGGCTCTTCGTGGGTTAATTGCAACCGAGAAGGACCCTGAGAAGAAGTGGGTCATGGGGGGTTTTCTGGCGGGAGCACTCGTTGAACCTACATCTCGTGAGGACTGGGAATACCTAAGGTCTTGCATCTCGGGATACAAAGACGAGAGCAAGAACTATGCGTCTTTGTCGGCCGCGCTGGCCCTCGGGATGAACGGGTCCCCCCAGGCGCTTCAAATCCTTCAAGCGTTCCTGTCTCACGCGCACAAGTCTGGTTTTCCCAACGACACGATAGAAACGGCAGAGCAGGCTATTCGATGGAGCAACGAAAAGACTTCCTCGCGACCGACCTCAACCGATCAGGGATCGGACTCTGGCCAGATCAAGCAAACGATTTTGCAACATGCGTTCTTCACGGATAGCGACTCTGGAAATATATCGTTCGATGAAATCTCATTTGCAGAAGATCGGACGCGCGCGTTAGTTTCGATGGAAGTCCCTGCCAAGGATGGGAATCCTCAAGGGTACGATATTGTGCTCCGGAGGGAGGGCGAACGGTGGGTCATTGTAGGGGTGTGGTATACGTGGGCCGCCTGAAGGTCCTCTGCCCGACTCCATTCCCGATCCGAGGTGTTGTGGCCTGCCGATTCCTGCCCTGATCCAGGTGTCCGATCCGCGCCGTGATCCGGGTCGGTTTCGCTGCCGGATGTGGCCCCGATTCGGTCCCGATTCCGCCGCTGATCCTGACCGGCAGGTGTGGTGATTGCGGCACGGTGAGGGTGGGGTTCTTGCCCTCCCAGAGTCCGGTTCAGGGTTGAGAGTTTTTTAGCCGTGCTGCGCACGGGGTGTAGTAGTGACACTCCACCCCTGGAAGGGTGCTGCAGAGCGCCGCGAGGTTGCTGTACAGCAACCTAAGAAAACAAAGCAGATCGGCGATTCGCAGAGCTCTACAGCGCTGCCAGGTTACCGCGCGTCAACTTGTTGATTTTGCAAGGAGCCGGTTATCGTGGGGTATCGTCTAGGGAGAGCAGGAGTCACGACGATGCCGGGATTACGGACGCGATCAGCAGGAGCAAAAGTCACCGAAGAAGAGTACGCGCAGATCGAGAAACTAGCCGAGGCGCGCGGGCTGAATGTGAGCGAGTGGTGCCGCGAGGCGATGCTGCGCGAGATGGGCGGAGGATCGGTCGACGATGCCGGGAGGCGCGATCCGGCGCTGGCCGAAATCGTAGGGGTGCGCCTGCTGCTGGTGAACGTGTTGCGGCCCTTGGCGGCGGGCGAAAGGCTGTCGCCGGAGGCGTTTGACAAAATGCTCGACCAGATCAGCGAGGTGAAGCACGAACTGGCCGCCAAGCTGCAGCAGCAGGCGGCGAAGAAGAAACCACAGCCGGAAAAACCCAGCGGCGACAGGAAGCGGTGACATTTTTCCGGCCGGAGTGTACGGAGCGCGAGTCAAGCCTCTGGATGGGTGGCCGTCCCTTCGAACCCACGGCTGGCGCCACGGCAGCGCGTGCCCCGTCCTTTGCGCGCTCTCCAAAGGGCCGGTACCACGGGTGCTCGCGCCATTTTCCTGCGGCGGTCATGCCGCACGATCATGGAACGAAATCTCACTCCAGCCCACATTCACTCGGAGCAGTTTCTATCTCGTGTCTCCGACAATTTTGCTCTAAGAGATTTTCTGAGCGCCAGTTCCTTCGTATTCGAGAGGTTAGCGTTTTGAAGCAGATAAATAAGTTGTTTGCGTTTTGTCTCTAATGCCCATGGTCATGATGAAAAAAATACCCTAGGATTCTCTTCCATCACAACAAAAAGCCGTTGGGCAACTCGATGTTGGGCATGTTCGACAAAAACGTGAATTGATCGTGAGGCGGTGCTGCGTCCGCAGAAGGATGATTGTGCTGCACGGCGACTTCGGAAGCCAAGGCATCATCTGGATTGCAGCACTTCGTCCGGATCGTAGGAGTAGATTCCACGGATTACCGCGGTTTGCGGCTTCTTTCGCAGTATGTAAACAAACCGATGTGGCACCGGACCTTTCTTCTCGTCAATCAGCTCGTAGAACACACCTTCGTAGCAAATGCTCGTCAGCTGGGTCCAGGGCTTCGGGCGGCAACTGGCGATTTGCAAGTGCTCTCCACAGGCATAAACTTCATCGCATACTCGCCTGCCTAAAGATCTCTCGTGGTTCTGCGCCTGCAGCTTCGTATGCACAAACGCCAAGACCTGCAGAGGAAGGCTGGGCAGAACGTCTCCCCCCGCTATTGCGGCGATGGCACGTACCACGCCTTCGAAAATAAAAAATATCAGGACCAGGGTAGAAAGATGGACGAGGTATTCCAGCATGAAGATCGTTCCCATGCCCATGATGGCCGACTCCCCGCCTTTTTCCCCGGCTTTGTTTATGACAGACACGGAAAGCGCGGCCATGCGCTCGTCGCTATACAGGAAATAGCCGTGGATCAGGAGCCCTACGCTGATGAGCGTTTCGAGGAATCCGCTCGCTACGGCTCCCCCGGAAGGTATTGAGTGGGAAGTGAACATCTCCCGATATCGTTGCGGAAGAAGGGAAAGCAACATCGAAAAGAGGATGTTCATCTACGTCTCGTTTTGGAAAGTGAGAATGCTTCGAGAGAGAATAAAAGAGGGGGAGTAATTTTCAAAGATTACCGATGTTCAACAGCCTGATCGCAACAATCGGGGACTGCTCTATTCAAGCTGATATGTGCCCCATGAGAAGGTAAGTGTCGGATTGCAATTCTTTTCTTCTCACTGGTCAAACGCTGGCCGATCATTTTCGTGGCGAACCAGTGCGCGGTTCGTCCGGAGGCTATGTTTACCATTTCTGGAATAAATAGCTTACGAGTTCAATCTCCGACGTAACCTTGTCGCGGGTTACAGCCCACGGTAGCGTGTCCAAGAAGGACACATCCTCAACCGGGGCATCTTTGTGAATAACAAAACCTTTGCCACATCAGTCCAGGGCATTCTTGCTCGTTACTTGCACTCTTCTTCAATCGCTTCGCTGAGCTGTATCGTGGGACTGGCGCTACTCGCCACGACCACGCTCGCCACCGCGACCGATCAATCTCTGAAACCTAACCCATGCCATCTCAGCCCCGAGGATGCCGTCGGTCTGAGCCAGGATTTCACCACCAACGTGCACGCCCTGCGGAACTACAAAGGTACGATTGCACGACTCCTGAAAGCAGAAAAGTTCGAAGACCTCGATTGCCTCGCCGACCGTGCGCGGTCAAACAAGGAAAGATTCCCTGGCGGAACGTGGAAAATCCATGAAATTTATAGAGCGTTGTATAAGCCCGTGCAGTACCCACAGCACGCGACTGAAGAGGATTACCGCCTCGTTCTGCAGCGACTGAAGAGCTGGCAAACTGTACACCCGAATTCCATTACCGCACGGATAGCACTGGGATGGGCCTACATCGATTACGCCGGGTATGCACGGGGGGATGGCTACGCAAACACAGTCAGCCAAAATGGATGGAAGCTCCACGACGAGCGCATGGCTGAAGCCGAACGAGTCCTAGAAGACGCTTTAACTCTGCCCACTAAATGTCCGGAATGGTACATGGCCATGGAGAACGTCGCCGAAGCGCGGGGCTGGAGCGAGACCCAGAAGAATGCTCTCTTCGGAGAGGCCGATAAGTTCGAGCCAGATTATTTCTACTCTGCTCGAGCCCGTGCCTACTACCTTCAACCAAAATGGAGCGGACAGCCCGGAGATACCGAGAGATTTGTTAATGACATCGCCGACCGCATCGGGGGCGAGCAGGGCGACATCCTTTACTTTGAAGTTGCGTCATCCCCGGATTTGATTTGTGGCTGCGACGACGAGCCGCATTTCTCATGGGAAAGAATCCTGCGCGGGTATGAGGCCTCGGAGAAACGATACGGCGTATCGTTAGCGGGCCTGAACAGAATGGCTTACCTGGCAGAAAATTATGGCGACCGCGATCCAGTCTTCGCCGATAAAGCCTTTGGCCGCATCGGCGACCAATGGCATGAGGAAACTTGGCACCAGAAAAAAGAGGATTTCGACGCGGCGAAGCAGTGGGCGGCCCAAACGGCGCCAGATGTGATGAAGGTACGCAATGAAGAGGCCGCGGCGAAAACCAATACTTCAACGCCCGAGGGAGCGCGTTATCAGGTCGCTTTCGAGAAGAGCTTTAGAGAGCTGTTGCAGGATTGTGTGAGAAGTACTGGCAACGACGCCGGAGCGCAATGGCAGAAGGGCAAGTTCGAAACCATGATGTACGTGGGAGCTAAAGGCACGGCCGACGATGGCTGGATCAATGCGATGGGTCCGGCTGTCGCGTGTGCCTACCGGAAAATTAAATCTGCGCGACAGGAACAATTGCCAATATTTCCAGCGCCGCCCCAGGCTAATTACTGGGTAAGGCTTGATCTCGATTGGGCCGACTTCACCTCGGTAGCGGCTAAGTGAGGAGTGGCAATGACGCAGCCGAATGTAACAGAACGTGGCATCGATTCAATATCAGGTCTTTGCAAGCGTCACTTTCGTTCTGCTTCAAGGACTGTGAAGATTGGTCGAACGGCACTGTTGCTGGTCACCATTGGAGCTTTGGCCGACTGCCATCGGACCCAGCATCTGCATAACACGGCGTACGATCACAAGCCGCAACTCGCAGCCTGCGCGGTCCCTGAAGAAGATGCCACCGGTCTGGATGATGACCCTAGCACCGACGTTCATGCTGTCCTCAACTACCGAAATACCGTTGCCGGCATGCTTCAGGAGGGAAGATTTGAGGATATCGACTGCCTTGCCGATCATGCGCGATTGCGCAAAGAAAGATTTGCTGGTGGAACGTGGAAGCTGCATGAGCTGTATCAGGGATTGTCGCGGCCTGTGCAAGTTCCTGTCCACGCTTCGACAGAGGATTGGGACACGCTCGTGAAGCAGTTGCAAGCGTGGCTGATCGCGCGGCCGAAATCCGTTACGGCGAGGGTGGCGCTGGCGGAATCCTACATCGGCTACGCCGCCGAGGATCGTGGCGATGGCGACCCCAACACGGTGAGTGAAGGGGGTTGGAAGCTGATTCGAGAACGCACTGCCCAAGCTGAACAAATCCTGGGGAGGATTTCGACGCACGGTAGAAAGGATCCGGAGTCATATGTCGTGATGCTGGAGATTGCCTGGAATCAGAACTGGTCCGAGGCTAAAAAGCAGGCTCTCTTTCATAAAGCCATGAAGGCCGAGCCGGATTACTACTATGACGCCCAGGTGGTCGCGACGAACCTTCTGCCTAAACGTGGCGGGAAGCCGGGAGACACTGAGAGATTTATGAGCGGAGTCGCCGACCGCGTCGGAGGTGAACAAGGCGACATTCTTTATTTCCAGATCGCGATCATTCCTCGTCTGATTTGCACTTGTAGCGACGACGCACATCTTTCATTGCCGAGAATAGAAAAAGGTTTTGAAGCTGCCGAGCGGCAGTACGGATCCTCGTTGCTGAATTTGAACCGGGTTGCGTATTTGACGGTTCGCTCCCGCCCGGATGATGAAATTTTCGCTGACAAGGCCTTCACCCGCATCGGCGATCAGTGGGACGAGGAAACGTGGGGAGGGTGGCAAGATGACTTTGTAAAGGCAAAGAATTTCGCGGCTTTCATGGGCGAGCGTCTCCGTATAGAAGCGGCCGCGGATGCCAACATGAAGACCCCTGAAGGTGCACGCTATCGGGTGGACTTCGAAAAGCCTTACCGAGAGCTGGCACAGCGATGCGCGCAACCGGGCGACGGCGATCTTGGCAAGTTCAAGGCGCTGACTGACGTCGGCGCAAAGGGCACGATCGAAGACGTTCGAATTTACGGAAGCAATCCCGCCGCCTGGTGCCTATTCGAAAAACTGCACGCGATGCAACTAGAAAAAGCAACGCCATTCCCAGCACCACCATGGGGTGGATATTGGGTAAGGCTCGATCTGGACTGGGCGGAATTTGCCCCGGTGGCAGCTAAGTGACAGCCTTGGGAAATTCAAATTTGGTAAACAAACCAGAACCGCCCGCAATCCATAGCAGGCATCAGTCGGCCGCATGTGCGCACGGCAACCCAGACTCAAGAGCGGGAACCAGCTATGCAGAAGCTCGAATCAGTTGCCGGACAGTAGCAAGCACACGGGCAAGAGCACGATCAGGCCCACAGCATCGGCCACGAGATCGCGATGTGAATCTCTCATTCTTCCGCAGCGAGCGTACGGAGCGCGGGAGGCCAGTCAAGGCTCTGCGCTTCGCTCCGACCGCTGGCGCGGCGCGCACAGAACGCGCGGCCTTGACTCCCCTCCTTCTCCGCTCCTGTCTTGCTTCCAGCTATCGAAAAATGAGATGAAAAGAGGAGAGGTAGTAGTCCAGCATTCCGATTCCATGAGCGAACAACCCATACGGAACAACGGCATAATTTAGGGATGGGGCTGTGAGTGCGAGCGGTAGTAGAATCTCGTACGGGTGCGTTCTTGGGACTTGTCCAAGGGACCATCTAGCCCGAGAAAGGCCGCAGAAGCGCCTCCTGGGCAAGTGACGAGGAGGTGTGGAAATCTTCGAATTCTTTCACACTTTGTTACACAGTTGCACCTTATTACTCTCGGACTATAAAGGAGAATGTCGTAATATAACTGTTTGAAATCAATTACTTACACGGATCGCCGGGATGGCGAAATTGGCAGACGCAGCGGACTTAAAATCCGCAGGTCCCTAAAGGACTGTGGGGGTTCGATTCCCCCTCCCGGCACCAGCAAAGCCGTTGAAATACGGGCTTTGCGACTCTGATTGCGAAACAATTGTTTATCGCCGAACATGCTTTTCGTCCGCGGCCTCCGATTTTCAGGTCGCTGGAAACGTCAATCGCTTGGGAGGTCTCCCTTTCTGGTGGTCAATGCTTCCTGTGCCTCTCGGTCTTGCCATTCGATTCGCCTCATTTTTTAAGGCTTACTGACGAACTGGTGCGATGCGTGTCGGCCCGTCAGAATTGCGATTGGCTCGCTCGTGCCCCTGAGACTGTGGCGTTATCGGGTCTGTCCGCCGAAATCGGCGACTGGCGCCATTTTTCAGTTGACAGGCTTATGGCACGTGATAGAATTCCGCGACTTCGAGAACTGCTGTTCCCCCCAACAGCGATAGAGCTTCAGGGCCCCCCTGAGAGTATTAGCGGTCGCCAAATCAAAATCAATTTTTGAATCGTCCAGTCCTATAAGGAGGATGTATGCAACGCGAGGCTTCACGCTGGTTTCAGACTTTGTGTGTGCCATGCCTGGTACTTTGCCTGGCGCTCGTAGCCCAGGCTAGCGGCGCGCACAGTTTTACCGGAGTTTACAGAATTCTGAAGGCCACGCCTCAGGATGACGGAAATGTGAAAGTGCAGGTGTCGCTACGCTTATTCAACTACAGCGGGGCCAACGTGACCGGCGCCACGATCTCGCTGGTGAGTTCCCTGGTGACTCTTCCCGGGGGGCCGGCGTTCGAATGGGAGAAGGAGCAGGCTCCATTCACGAACGTGACGCTGCTCTTTAACCCGCACCTGAAGAAGGTAGTCCCTGCCCTGGTGGGCGCCTTCACCATTCCGGCTGAAGAATACGCGCAATGGCAGTTGGGTGCTGGACCGAGATTTGACATCGCCTACCTGAATGCAGCAGGCGAGCAGCAACACCACAAGATCGACATGGCGCCCGGCCTCTAGAAAGACGCGGTGGCGGATTTTGCGGAGTGAAGCCGCCGAGACGCGCGGCTTTCAGGGAAGAACAGGTTTGCAAAAGAGCAACTTCAGCGAGCGCTAAGCGCGGATAAAAAGATTGAAAAAAGAGGATATCAATATGGGTTACTTCAAGCTGATCGTTTGCACCGGAATCGTGCTGCTCCTGGCGGGAGCGGCCAGCGCGCAGGAGGACTATATCAACATTTTTGCCGGCGGCGGACCGAATGATGTCGCGGCAACGAGCGCCCCGGTTTACCAGCCCACGAATATCGCCGTCGACAGCAACGGAAATGTTTATTTCAGTTCGCAGTACTCGAACTACCAGCAGCGGGTCTGGAAGATAACCAAGTCGACGGGCATCTTAACCGTAGTCGCGGGAAGCTACTCCGATGGTTATTCCGGTGACGGGGCTTTGGCAGTTAACGCTTTGCTGCACACCCCGTTGGGTATGGCAGTCGATCACGCGGGGAACGTATTCTTTGCGGACCAGGCTAACTGTATTGTTCGCGAAGTGAAGGCCAGCACAGCAATCATCACCACGGTGGCCGGAACTCCGACGACCTGTAAAAGCGGCACCGGGACTACCATAGGCAATGGGGGTCCGGCGACGAGCGCCTATCTCTATAACCCAACAGGCGTGGCCATTGACAAAAATGGGAACCTGTTCATCGCCGACCAGGCCAACCATCAGATTCGAATTGTCGCCTGCGCCACGGTGACCAGTACCGGCGGCACTTGCACAGTCAATTCGGGTCAGACGACGGGCGACATTTACACCATAGCCGGCGATGGAACGGCTGGTTATAATGGCGATTCTCAGGCGGCGACCCTAGCTGAACTGTACTATCCCTATGGCGTGGCCACGGACACTGCCGGTAACCTGTATATCGCGGACCAGTATAACCATCGCGTGCGCCGGGTAGCCTGCGGAACCGGGATCAGTTCGTGTACGGCCCCCTCGGGCGAGACCACGGGCGATATCTATACTCTGGCGGGCACGGGAACGGCCGGTTACAACGGCGACGGCATCGCGGCCAGCACTGCCGATTTGTACTATCCCACTACACTGTCGGTGGATAATTCTGGCAATCTGTTCATCGCCGACTATTACAACCAGCGCATACGCGAAGTGTCTTGCGCCACTAAGAAGAGCAGCGGGACGGCATGCACGGCTTCGACAGATCAGACCGCCGGAAACATTTATACAATGGCGGGCACGGGGACGGCAGGCTACAACGATGATGGGCAGGCGGCCACGGGAGCCGAGATATATTACGCCTCGGGAGTGGCGGTGGACAGTGCGGGAGATGTATTTATTGCCGACCAGGACAACTATCGCATCCGCGAGGTCGTCTGCGACGTCAGCACAATCACGTGCACGGCTCCGACCGGCGATACGAAGCAGTTCATCTATACCGTCGCCGGAACGGGGAACACCACGTTCTACGGTAATGGTCTTCCCGCAACTGGCGCGGAGCTGTACTACCCGACTGGAATGGCTTCGGATTCCGCCGGGAATATTTACATTGCCGACTACGACAATTGCGTCGTCCAGGAAGTCAGCGCCAGCACAGGAGAAATCTCAGTGTTTGCCGGCACTACCGGAACTTGCAGCTACGGCGGCGACGGTGCGGCGGCTACTAGCGCTTATTTGAACCATCCCTATCGAGTTGCAGTGGATAGCAATGACGACGTTTTCATCGCAGATGAATACAACTGCCTGATCCGCAAGGTGACTGGCGGGACCATCAGCAGCGTGGTGGGTAAGAGCCCCTCGCTGGCCTGCGGTTATTCCGGGGACGGGGAGGCCGCTACGGCCGCTCAACTCTATTATCCAACCGGGCTCAATTTTGACAAATCGGGGAACCTTTACATCGCGGACTACGACAACCAAGTGATCCGGGTAGTGGCCTGCGCGTCGGGCGGCACCTGCACTCCTGAAGCAGGCGAGACGACCGGTGACATCTACACGTTCGCCGGTAACCACACCTTGGGAGCCGGATTCTCTGGCGACGGCGGCCCGGCGACAAACGCTAAACTCTACTACCCCTATGACGTAGTCGCAGATGCCTCAGGAAATGTCTACATTGCGGACGCATACAACATGCGGATCCGCGAAGTGAACAAGGCAGGAATCATTAGTACGTTCGCCGGAAATGGTGCGGGCGGATACGAAGTCGATGGCGTCCCTGCTACCGATACCTCGCTCTACTATCCGCAGGGGATTGGAATCGATGGCGCCGGCGATATTCTGATCGCCGATACGGACAACCAGCGTGTGCGCCTGGTGGATGGAGAAGGCGTCATTCACACTATCGCGGGTAATGGAACTGCCGGCTTCGGCGGCAATGACATCCTTGCAACCACCGCCGAGCTCTATCAACCGTCAGGCGTAAGCGTCGACCCTTCGGGCAACATCTACATCGCCGACTACGATAACTGGCTCATCCGGAAGGTCACGGCGCTCATCACACTCAATTCCTTGCCTGGGAGCCTAACTTTCGGGACGCAGACGATCAATACAACCAGTGACGCCCAGGCTTTGACGCTGAGCGCCAATGGCACCGCTGACATCGCCAGCATCACGCCGAGCACGGGATTCCTTGAGGCGGACGACTGCCCCACCGCGCTGAGCAGCACTTCGACGTGCCTCGTCAATGTGCGCTTCGCGCCAAAGACCGTGGGAGAAACCAGCGGTACGCTAACCATCAACTACAACGGCTTCTTTACGCCGTCGCTGGTGGTGCAACTGCAAGGTGAAGCATCAGCTCTGACTCTGAACCCAGTGGCGCTGGCCTTCGGCACGCAAACTCTCTCGACCAGCGTGACCAAGACGGTCACGGTAACCGGAAAGACGACTTATACGTCGGCTACGCTCGACGGCGACACGACTGATTTCACTATCGCGAGCAACACTTGCACCGGGGCTATCACTACCAGCTGCGTCATCGGAGTGAAGTTCGATCCTTCAACCATAGGGGCGAAGAAGGTCACCCTGGTCATCCACGACAACGATCCCACGAACCCGCAGTTGGTGGGGATCACGGGAACGAGCACCGAGGTGACCGTGTCGCCGAACCCACTGGCCTTCGGCACAGTGACAACCAGCTCAACGCTGTCGGTGACAGTCAAGAACGTAGGCACTACAGCGTTAACCTTCAGCAAAGCTCCGACCGTAACCGGCACCGGGGCGGCTAACTTTGTGGTGCAGCCCTACATCGCATCGACCCAGAGCACGTGCCTGCAACCGTCACTGTCTCTGGCACAGAACGGAACCTGCACCTACACTGTGACGTTCACCAATCCGGGAGGTCTCTCAACCTTCACCACCACTCTCAACATTTTTGACAATGGTGGAGGCAGCCCGCAGCTGGAGACGATGACAGCTACGGAAGGCACCGAGGTGAGCCTGTCGCCGTCTTCCCTGGCCTTCGGTACGGTGACGACGAATGCAACGCTGTCGGTAACGGTGAAGAATCTG
Source organism: uncultured Acidobacteriaceae bacterium (assembly GCA_963766625.1). Lineage (GTDB taxonomy): Bacteria > Acidobacteriota > Terriglobia > Terriglobales > Acidobacteriaceae > Sulfotelmatobacter. The sequence goes on from CAVYBF010000006.1 coordinate 101,392, forward strand.
GGCACTACAACCCTCAACTTCACCAGCGCTCCGACCATAACCGGAACCGGGGCGGCCAACTTCGCCGTGCTGCCGTATAGCTCGCCATCCACCAGCACGTGCCTCAACGGGACGGTGACGCTGGCGCAAAACGCGACCTGTACCTACACTGTGAAGTTCACCAGCCCGGGAGGCACTGTCACGACCTTCAACACCGACTTGAACATTTTCGATAATGGTGGGGCCAGCCCGCAGCAGGAGCCGATGTCGGCTACGGACTGAAGCCGCACGCAAGCTCAACTTACTGGCGGGGACCGGGAATCGGGTTCCCGCCTTTTTTAGTTCGCGTGTATGCTCTCAGCGGACGTGGGGCGCTTTAAAGAGCCGTTAACCACGAACCTCCTCGAGTGGCGCTGCGTGCAGCCGGCTCAAAATTGATTCGAGCATCTGCTCATTCCGGCGCAGGGCCAGCTTAAATTCGTAGTGATCCGTGTGCCAGATCTCTTTTAACAGCGATCGATGACGTGCTTCGAGAATGTCCACCAAGAGTTGCTGTTCTGCAGTGGTAAGTATTAGTTCCATAATTGCCTCCCAGCGGCTCCTTTCAGTGAGGCCCGCGTTTGCTCCGCGAAAAGATGGAGAGTTCGTGCGAAGCTGTCTCTAGGTAGCCGACGGCAAATCGCTCGACCAAGCATCGGCTGCGATTAACCAGTTCTTTCCCACGCGCCTCCAAACCGTGAGGTATTTGCCGTGATCTTCTCTCTTGGTACCGTCGGTCCGAGGAATCGACATGCGGTACGTCCCTACATCCCAGGCGACCGGCCCTTGTTGCTTAATGTACGTAACATCGAAAGCGAGATCCGACACGCCGTGGCCGAGCGGAATTTGCAAGTACACGCGAATGGCATCGCGCCCATGAACGGCTTCGTGGTGCGGCGGAAGATACACTGCGTCTTCGGCATAAGCCGAAACCACTCCTGCCAGATTTCCCGCGTTCCAGTGCCGAGCCCACTCATCGCCAATCCTGCGGATCGAAAGCCCAGCGGCATCATTGCTGCTTTGCCGAGCGCCGGGAGTGATTCGATCTCTGCCACTCCTGGAGTGCTTCTTCGTAGCTAATCGCATAACGCCTCCCCTGAAATCGTTTCACAGACATATTGCAGCAGCCGTCTTGCGTCGAGCTGGAGGTTTTCTTTTTGACTGAACCGTTGTGCCTGCATGTTGCGAGAACCATTGATCGGGCGCGGTCCGCCGAGTGGTTCGGAAAAGAAATGGTGAATGCGCCGAGGGTTTTCGCCCAGCCCGCATTCGGGCAGCAGTCACTTCCGCGAGGGCCTCACCGCGAGTTGAGAAATGCCTATTCATTCATCCCTCCTTATTGCAGGTGTGCAAGTGCGAGCGCCACGCCGGTTCCATAAGCTGAAGCCAAGAGAAAAGAGGAGCATGACGACACCTCAATGAGAGCGAGAGGCAGCGAGGTTCTTTTTACGCGTAGTTTCTTCGGAAAACGCTTTGACCTGCTTTGCCTCTATCGGGCTAAGCAATTCATGCAGTCGCCGCGAAAGCATTTCCCCTTGTTCATCGGGGTGAGGATTGGGTGAGCCCCTACGATGCAGCATCGACGCGAACAGCTCTCGGAAGAACATTGCGATGCTCCCGATGCAACAAGTCGAGCGACAATTATCGACTAGGCAATTCTGCCACCAAGGGGAATTTTCTTCAGTGATAATAGTCACAGAAAAGCAGGACACAACTTTACTTCGAGAGATACAGGCTCGCCACGCGATCTGTGATCTTGCCCGGATCAGCTTCACCGAGATTCGTAAGGACTACGACCGTAAGCTTGTCATCCACGTAGCGTGAGATGTGGGTCTTAAAGCCTTGCCACGCGCCGCCGTGATCGAGCACGCGATGGCCATCCTTGGTCAAAATTGACCAGCCGAATCCGTAAGAGCCGGAATTGGGTTGTCCATTCTTGAGTTTCGTGACTGTCCACATCTGGTCAAGGCTGGAGTGCTTGAGCAGTTTCTCGGTGTAGAGTGCGGAGTCCCACTTCGCGAGATCCAAAATCGAGAAATAGAGTGCGCCGTCGGCTGTGGTGTTCAGCGTAGGAGAAACCCATTCCTGATTCTTGAGTTCTCCTTTCACCAGGCGATATCCGGCAGCACGGTTGGGCACGATATCCGCTTCGCTGATGATGCGCGTGGTGGACATGCCGAGAGGTTGAAAAATGCGCTCTTGCAGAAAGTCACCGTAGAATTTGCCGGTGACCTGATGAATAAGAACTCCCAAGGTCAGATATCCGAGATTGCTGTAACTCCACTTCGTGCCAGGAGGAAATGCTAGTGGGATGCCTTCGACGATTTTGAGGAGTTGGGCCTCGGTGTAGTCGCGGCGAAAATCGAATTTGGCCGGATAATCCGTGAAGCCTGCCGTGTGGCTGAGAAGCTCGCGTATCGTCACCTCGTTCCAGCTTGGCGGCGCATTCTTAAAATATTTACTGATTGGATCGTCGAGTGCGATTTTGCCTTCTTCCACCAGCATCATCACGGCTGTCGCGGTAAATTGCTTGCCCATGGAACCTGACTGGAAAACGGTCTCCGATTTTACCGGCACCTGCAGCTCGACATTGGATAAACCGTACCCTTGGCCCTGAATGATTTTGCCGTCACGCGCCACCAGGAGCGCGAGGCCAGGGATGTGCTGACGCTGCATCTCGGAGCGGACGTATTCATCGACAGAACTCGATGTCGTCGGGTTTTGTGCGCTCGCCGAGAGTGCACAAAAAAGCGCTACAGCAATGGCTGCCCAGCGGATGAGTTTTATTGGTTGCAAATTGTTCTCCTAAGAACGTCATTCACAATATGCCGAGTATCGCCGAATTGCCAAACAGGAGCGAAAAGTTTGGAGCGGTGGCAAGCCGGGTGCTAATCTCGCCATGCGCACTTTCCATTCCAATGACGTCCAATCTCTCGACCATTTTGCGAAACGCTCTCGGACTGGCGGCGCTTGCTTGCCTGCTGGCTGCGCCCGCCTTTGCGCGCTCCTGGCGGATCTCGAATTTTCAAGACGACATCACCGTTAAAGAAGACGGCAGCGCTTTGGTGAATGAGACCATAACGCTGGTTTTTGAGGGAGAGTGGCACGGCATTCATCGCACAATTCCGATTGAGTATCCCGGACCGAATGGGACGAACTACGAATTGTTCGTCAACGTCACCAGCGTGACGGATGGCAGCGGGCACAAGCTGAAGTACGATTCCTCGACTTCAGGAGCTTACCGCGATCTGAAAATCTATATTCCCGATGCAGACGACGCCAGCCGAACCGTCGATATTGCTTACCGCGTGCGCAATGGGACGCGATTCTTCGATCAATACGACGAGTTCTACTGGAACGTGACCGGCAATGATTGGCCGGTCCCGATCGATCAGGCCGCCGCCATAGTGCATTTTCCGTCAGCGGCGGCGGGTTCTTTGCGGGCGCAGGCATTTACCGGCGTCTACGGATCGACCGAGCGTGACGCAACTGCGAAAGTGGAAGGTCCGGTGGCCGAGTTCGAAACGACTGGTCCTCTGCCGATGCGTGGAGGGTTGACCATTGACGTTTACATTCCCAAAGGAATTCTGAAACAGCCAAGTGCTTTCACGAGATTCTTCTGGTTCGTGGGAAGCAATCCGGCGGTTTTCTTACCGCTGGTGACGCTGGTGGTGATGTTTGCTCTGTGGTGGTCGGTGGGACGCGATCCTGATCCGGGAGAATCGGTTGCGCCGATGTACGAGCCGCCCCCGGGAATGTCTCCGGCTGAAGCGGGGACCATGCTCGACGATCATATTCATCCGCGGGATATCACATCGACCATTGTCGATCTCGCGGTGCGGGGTTTCATCAAGATTGAAGAGACAGATGAGAAGGGCTTGCTCTTCCACAATAAGGACTACATCTTTCACCTGCTGCAGAAACGGCAGGACTGGCGCGGGCTGGCGCCTCACGAGCGGGTGATGATGGAAAATATTTTCGCAGGAGATGCTCCCGATACGCGGCTCTCGAGTCTGCGGAATCGCTTCTACACTACGGTCCCGGTAGTTCGGGAAGACATCATGTCAGCGCTGAAACAGAAAGGCATTTACACGCTCGATCCGGAATCGGCGAATGGTTACAGCATTGTCGCGGCTGGTGGCATTCTCATGTTTTTCGCGGTGCTGCAGTTCTTTCACGTGGCTGATTTTCTGTCTTCGATTCCTGTGCTGATCGTGTCGTTGTTAATTTCGGCTGCGATCTGGTGGCTTTTTGCACGCGTGATGACGGCAAAGACATTGAAGGGCGTGCGCACTCATATCGCCGTCCTCGGATTTCAGGAATTTATGAACCGCGTAGATCGAGACCGGTTGAAGACCATGCCTCCGGATACGTTCGAAAAGTTTCTTCCATACGCCATGGCGCTGGGAGTGGAGCATCATTGGGCACAGGCGTTCGAGGGCATCGTGAAAGATCCGCCGACTTGGTATGTCGGCCCGGGCTATGCATACGGAATGATTTTCAATCCGCTGCTGTTTTCAAGTTCCATGCATGGCATGGCGACGGATATGCATCAAGTGTTCGTCTCGGCGCCGCGAGCTAGTTCTACAGGATCGGGATGGGGCGGTGGAGGAGGGTTTGGTGGCGGCGGTGGATTTTCCGGCGGCGGGTTTGGCGGAGGTGGGGGAGGAGCGTTCTGAGGTTGCAGCGCCCACGTGGGTGCCTATTCTCGCGGTTGTCATTCCGAGATCACTCGTCGGAATGACAAACTTTGGTGGTGCGCCCGGAGAGACTCGAACTCCCAACCCTCTGCTCCGAAGGCAGATGCTCTATCCAGTTGAGCTACGGGCGCGTGCAGAAATATTCTACGGCAATGCGGCGTTCGTAACCAAGATTTGCTGCCTTTGAGAAGAGGCTGTCGAGCTTCGCTCGACTGGACAGCCGAGGCGGCTGTCCCTGCATGAGCATCGTGGTTCCGGCTGATACGCGAGTCGCCGTCTCCACACTGCATTGCCGGCTCTGCAGAAAGGCAAAAGGGGCCGCTCCCTTACAGAGTCTGGGCCCCTCCTCTTTGAAAATTACAAATCCAAGACTTTTGAAATTACAGATCCAAGACTAAGGATCGAAGGTTAGTTCTCCCCACCGGAGAAGTTGCTGCCCCACAGCGCTTCACTGCCCCAGAGGGCTTCGCTTCCCCAAAGTGCTTCACTCCCCCAAAGTGCTTCGCTGCCCCACAATGCTTCGGAACCCCAGAGCGCCTCAGATCCCCAGAGAGCTTCGCTGCTGGCCAATTGGCTGCTGCTTGCGGCGTTTGCGCCGTTGGAAACAGCCGATGTTCCGGTCATAAACTGCGAAGCGCCCCAGACGGCCGTGTTCGACCACGTGGAAGAGCTGTTCCAAACCGCCGAGGGATCGTCCGTCATGTAGACCTGATTGGTCGTCCCGTTAAACGTAGCGGTCGGAGACATCGCCGTCCCCTTCGCTAGCGCGGTGCTCTGAAGAGCGGCCTGAAGATCGACGTAGCCGGCGCCGATGGTGAAGACGTCATACTGATCAGTGTAAGTGATGCCAGTAGTGGGATCGGTCGTGCTGCTGGATTGAGGGAAAGTTTTGTAGGCCGTGAGCATTAGCCGAGCCTTGACCTGGTCGGGAGTGAGTCTTGGACTTTGTTGCAGCAGATCGGCGACAACTCCGCTCACGATGCCGGTCGCCATGCTAGTGCCACTCAATGTGAAGTAGAGCGGAGAGGTTGCGCTGCTTCCGCCTTTGACGTAATAACTGTATGGCACCTGATCGGCTGGGAACTGGATATAAAGAGTTGAGTTTGGCGCTTCAAGCGATGTCAGCAGGTTGCCCGGAGCAACGATATCGGGTTTCACAACTGCATCCACGACGGTCGGGCCCTTCGAGCTGTAGCTGGCAATGAGGTCGTCGACCCGCGTCGGCGTGCCCATGGGCTTCATCGCGCCAACTGTGATTACATAAGGATCGTCACCGGGCGAGGTCACAGTGGCGTAGCCATCGGTCTGCTGATAGCGGCCGTTGTTGCCCGCAGCCACGACCACCACGATTCCATTTTTCCACGCCTGTTCGGCGGCCTGGCAGAGGGGATCGAGCTGATAACTTTCGTAAATCGCGCGGCCGAGCGAAAGATTGATCACGCGAATGTTGTACTTCGATTTGAGCGAGATTGCCTGGCTAATCGCGGCGATCGCTTCGCTGTCGGTGCCGGCGCCATTCTGATCCAGCACTCGCAAGTTGACGATGTTTGCACCCGGCGCAATCCCTTTGAAAGTTTTGCTAAAGGCGGGACCCGTGGAACTGAGCCCATCTCCTGCGATGAGTCCCGCGACGTGCGTGCCGTGACCGAATTGGTCGGCCGCGCTCGAATTGCCGGGTACAAAAGATTGTGAATAGACAACGCGAGAAAACGGCAGGATGCCTGTATACAGATCCGGATGGTTGCTCACACCGCTATCAATCAGCGCTACACCGATACCGGCTCCGGTAAAATTCGACTGCCACGCAAAAGGCGCGTTCACTGCAACCGCTGCGTTGCTGAGCGATGACGCTAATGGCCGGTCGGTACTGATATAAACGACATTCGACTGATTCGAAAGGTTCTGGATGCCATTGCCATCCAACACAGCCACAACGCCGTTGATCAGCGGCAACTGCCCCAGAATCGCGCCGCCAAGTTTCAAAACATCATTCACAAGGCAATCCACAAGACCGAGCAGTCCAGTGCAGGTCACCTGGGTTCCAGGTGCGTACTGCACGATCACTTGCACCTGCTGGCTCGATTGATAGCCACGCAGTTCAGGCGACAGCTTCGAGTCGTCGGCATAGGCGAGCGTCGCACTAAGGATCAGCAAGAGCGCTAGAAGTCTTTTCATAAACCCCCAAAGACAGACACACCCGCCGAGGATGACGGAGTCACAGACGCTGCTTCAGGTGCAGATCGAGGTCCAAAGTGGAAAACGTAACTGTTGAGAAATTAAGCAGTTAAGGAATTCGACTTCTTCTCACGCGGGACACTTTGACGCATTCATCTGGGCAGGGGACAATTTGACTCGCCGATTGAACCGCTCACGCGCCCACAGGGCTGCTTAATTTCTGGAATATCTCCGAAATGGTCGCCGTATCTTATTGAATCATAAGTCACAAACGATGGTAACCACATGAGACACTTTTGCGCGGATTTTAAGTTCCGCTTCGGCAACAATCTAAGGAATCTCTCATGTCAGCGGCGCGCCAGCTCGGCACACGTGTGTATATCGCCTGTATGGGGTTGGCCGCCCTGGCATGCCTAATCCCATCGATCATTTTCTGGCGATCGACCGATCCCGCTAAGTTTGTCTGCTATCTGGCTGCGGCCCTGCTGGCCTCGTCTCTGAAAGTAAGCCTGCCAGGAATTGAAGGCACGATGTCGATGAATTTCCTGCTGACTCTGCTCTGCATTTTGGAGCTGGGTCTCCCGGAAACGCTACTGATCGGGCTTCTAAAAACGCTGGTGCAGTTCTACTGGAAGCCGGCACGGCGATTGAAGCTGGTCCAGTTGCTGTTCAATCTGTCTCAGGTTACGGTATGCAGCGCGGCGGCGTACGGCGCGTACAAATTCTTCGCGGGTTATGCTTTTCACGGGCCCGCGCCCCTAGCTCTTTTAGCGGCTGCGGTCACGCATTTTTTTTGCAACACGGTTGCGATGTCGGTAATTATCGGCTTAACCGAAGACAAGCCGATTGCCGCCGTTTGGAGCAACACCTACCGCTGGACCTTCCCTTACTACATGGCGGGAGCGGCCATCGCCGGGTCCATCAGCTTTTTGAACCGCTATATCGGATGGCAGGCTGCTTTGCTCCTTTTAGCGCCGATCTACCTGCTCTACCGTTCTTATTGTCTTTATCTTGGCAAGCTCGAAGCGGAGAAAGTGCATGCAGAGAAAGTTTCACACCTTCACCTGAGAACCATCGAAGCCCTCGCGTTGGCAATTGAGGCGAAAGATCAGACTACGGGTGAACACCTGCAGCGGGTGCGGATTTACGCCATGGAACTGGCGAGGGAATTAGGTTTGACCGAAGACGAAACCGAAGCGCTGCGAGCCGCTTCCGTGCTGCATGATATCGGAAAGCTGGCTGTGCCGGAGCACATTATTGCCAAGCCGGGGAAGCTGACGCCGGAAGAATTCGAGAAGATGAAGATTCACCCTATCGTGGGTGCGGAGATTCTGGAGCAGGTCGATTTTCCCTATCCGGTGGTGCCGATTGTGCGGGCGCACCACGAAAAGTGGGATGGAAGCGGTTATCCGGCTGGGCTGAAGGGGGAAGCGATACCGATTGGGGCGCGCATTCTCTCGGCGGTCGACTGCCTTGATGCGCTGGCCTCCGATCGGCAGTATCGAAAAGCGTTGCCGCTTGATGAGGCCATGGCGAAGGTGGTTTCGGAATCGGGAATCAGTTTCGATCCCCGCGTGGTAGAGGTGCTGCAACGCCGCTATGTCGAACTGGAGAATCTTGCGAACCAGCAGCCGCTGCAAACCCCGCCGAAGTTGTCGACAGATATTAAGGTAGAGCGGGGATTGGCTCCGGATGCCGGCTTTGCGGAGTCAGAAACGCGACCTGCGGAGCTTGGCGAGGCGGTAAGGTACAGCGATGAACTGATTACGGCAGCCCGAAAAGAAGTGGAAGCACTCGCCCAGTTCAGCGTGAAGCTCGGTGATTCGCTCAGCTTCGACGATCTGATTTCTTTGCTGGCGGTACGGGTGAAGCGTTTCATTCCGCATGATTCCATGGCGGTCTATGTTACACGAGAAAAAATTCTGATTCCTGAGTTCGTGAGCGGAGATAACTTCCGCTTGTTTTCTTCTCTACAAATTCCCGTCGGCGAAGGATTGTCGGGATGGGTGGCGGAGAATTCGAAGGCGATCATGAACGGCAATCCGTCGGTCGAGCCGGGATATCTGAACGATCCTACGAAATACAGCACGCTGCGCTCGGCGCTGGCGGTGCCGCTACGAGGAAAAACGAACGTTGTGGCAGTCCTGGCATTGTACCGGGTGAACCAGGACGCTTTTACTCGCGATAATTTGAACCTGTTGCAGACCATGTGCTCGGGCTTAGGAGCAGCAATCGAAAATTCGCTGCAGCGTCGCAGCCGCGCAGGCAGTATGCGAAATTCAGCCACTGCGGCAGCGGCGAGCGCCGGACAAAGTTAGCCGGACTCTTTCTCTCTATTCCATTTCAAAACTCAGATAAGTGAACCCGTCGGAGCGCTCTACTTGCAAGACGACAGGAGCTCCCCTTTTGAGCGCACTCACAGCGGCACGCAAGTCCGCCATCGAAGTGATGGGCGTGGTGTTCAGAGAGTGGATCACATCGCCGGTTTCCAGGCCGGTTTCGGGTGTGATGAGATCCGCAGCGCGGCCGAGCACGATCACTCCTGAGGCAACGCGTAAGAACGAGAACTCACTGCGCAAATTGCCGTCGATATCGATGCCGAGAATCCCTAATTTCGGAATAAGGCTCTTTTCCGGGTCGGCAGCATCGAAGAGCTGATCCATGGGGTCGCGGTGCTCGATAGCGGGAACGTAGATTGTTTTCTTCTCTTCGCCGCGAAGGATGTCCAGCTTCAGCAGCTTATCGATTCGATGAAGATACAAAGCCGCAGAAAGCTGGGGCAGGGTTTCGATGCGGCGATCGTCCGCCCGCACGACGATATCCTGAATGCGCAGGCCGGCAACTGCTGCAGGTCCCTTCGGCGTAACGTCGGCGATAATGACGCCCCAGCGTCGTGCCAACTGCAGGCCGTCGGCTATATCGGGAGTGATTTCTTGGGCTGCTGCGCCAATCTCGACTCGATGCACGTGTCCATACTTGCGCAGGCTGTGATAGACAAAATCGACGACGCGCGCTGGTATGGCGAAGCCGAGGCCTTCACTGCCTCCGCCTTGGGAAAGAATAAAAGTGTTGATGCCGACGACCGAGCCGTTCATATCGACCAGCGGGCCTCCGCTATTGCCCGGGTTGATGGGGGCGTCGGTCTGGATGTAGGTCATTGCTTTTTTCGGATCGGGCTGGCGTGCAACTGCGCTCACTACGCCCATGGTTACTGAATTTTGCAAACCTTCCGGACTGCCGATCGCAAACACGAGTTGGCCCACGCGCGGACGCTGGGGAGCCAAAGGAAGCGTGGGGAGATCGGTGTCATCGATTTTGAGCAGGGCGAGATCTGTTTCTTTGTGAACGCCGACAAGTTTGGCTTCGAGGATGTGACGCTTACCCACGGGAACGTCGCGGCCGTTATCGCCGGGGAGAGGCAAAGCTACGCGGATGCGCTGCGCGCCTTCGACCACATGCGCGTTGGTCATGATGTAACCGTTGGAATCGACGATGACGCCCGAGCCGACTGCATGTTGCTGCACGATGAGAGCGGTCTGTGATCGGTCCTCTCCACTAAGAGGAACATAACCGGTGACGAGAATTTGAACGACTGCAGGAGAAACCTTGGCGGCCAAACTCTCTAGCGCATCATTGAATTCAGCTAACGAGCGCGAGGGCGCGGACTCATTAGCTGGAGTTCCTTCGCTTGCCGCGGTAGCGGGCGTCGGGGTTGTTTGCTTCTGAGTCGATGACGACTGCTGAGAAATCAGCGGTGCTGTTGAGGCGAATAGAAGCAGGAAGGACAAGAAAAATATAGTGGCACCGGGATGACGAATAGGCCACAGGCGATGAAGAAACAAATCGCACATGAGTTGCGCTCCCTCCAGACGACGAAAGTCCCTTATTAGACGGTAGCACGCGATGCCAGGTTACATCGCAGTCCGTACGCGGGCCGCTCTTCCATTGCTCCCGTCAGGGGGAATCTAGGTTCTACCCTTAACTAACTGGTTATCAGGCTTTAATAGCGGTGTAATCCGTGATATAACCTGCCCTGAGCATCATTTGTGGTCGATCCGCACATGATCCGCACATCAGGAGCGCATTTCGATGACATTTGCCCGGTTTGCAGAGAGCGATCGATCGAACCACGAAAGAGGAGGCACTGTGTCCGAAGCGCGGACCGGAAAAAGATTTCCGCTGCATTTGCCGATAAAGATTCATAACGAGAGCGCAAGCGGCGAAGCCCAGGGAACCACGGGAAATCTGAGCGCGGCAGGCGTGTATATTCGAGCCGACGCATCGCTGGAGATTGGCTCGCCGGTTGAATTTGAGATCACGCTGCCGCCCGATGTTACTGGAGGGCAGGAGGACGTTGTGATCCAGTGCAAAGGGCGCGTGGTGCGCAGCGATCCTACAGGCGGCACTCCGGAAGGAAAAGGAGTGGCTTGTGTGATCGATTCATATGAGTTCGTAAGGAACTCGTAGTTAGACTCTTCGTGGCTGACCTCTTGGTTGAGGAACGCTGATTCAGGGACCCTAATTTGGAGCGCCGATAACATGCTCAAACTGATTCTGGCCGATAACCAGGCAATCTTCCGGGCGGGCATCGCCAAGGTTCTGGCGGTGGAGGACGAGATGCGCATCGTGGCGCAAGCTCAAACACCCGAGCAGATGTTCATGGCTCTGGACAAATTCCGCGCCGCGGTTCTGGTGGTGGCGGCAGGCTTTCACAACGATTTTGCCGCGATCGCACAGGCAGCCAACCGCGCCAAGACCCGCGTCGTCGTGCTGGCCGATACCGGCGAGAGCGCGCAGCGGCACATGGGCAATGGCGCCCATGGCGTGGTCTACCGCAACGTGACCAGCGCGGCGCTGGTGGATTGCGTGCGCAAAGTAGCGCGGGGTGAGACCTGGGTGCAGGATGTCGCGGTGCCGAGCGAACTCACCGAAAACGATATGGTCGGATTGCGCGTGCGCGATCGGCTCACTGCGAAAGAACTGCGCATCGTCGCGCTGATCGTACAGGGATACAAGAATAAAGAGATTGCCACGCAGCTTGGCACGACCGAGCAGGTCATCAAGAATTATCTGCGCAATGTATACGATAAGATTGGTGTATCAGATCGGCTGGAGCTGGCGCTGTTCACTATCCATCACCGGATTCTGAATGAAGCGGCTGCCGCCACCGCGGCGGGGCCATCACCACAGACTCCGGCGGGAGTGATGCCATAGAAGAAAATTTGAACAGAGAGAGTTATCTCAAAGCGAGGCCGCCTGCGGGCGGCTTCAGTTTTTTAGCCCCGAACCGATCCAACTGGTTGTTCTTCCGGAGCAAGCTCGAGTTTGTATCCCGAGCGCGCGGCATCGTCGTAGAACATCTGAACCGTTTCCAGAGAGAGCTCCTGCAAGTCTTTGCCGATGAGAGGGATTTTCTTCACGATGTCGGAAGTGACGGTAACGATGTGGCAGCCGATGGCGTCAGCCTGGAAAATGTTGAGAAGCTCGCGAGGGCTGGCCCAGACCAACTGAGAGTTCGTGTTGGCCGCCATTAGTTCGAGAGCGGATTTCATCAGTGGAATGGGGTCGCGACCGGTATCGGCAACGCGTCCGGCAAAAATCGAAATGTATGAATCTGCTCCGCCCTTGAGGGCTTGTGCGCTGTGGCGGACCTGATCAAGCGCGAGAACAGCGGTTGCATTGACGCGGATGCCTTCCGTGCTGAGTCGGCGAATCAGGTTGTACATGGGTTCACGCCGGGTATTCGTCACAGGGATCTTCACGTAGACGTTCGAGGCCCAGCTGGCGATGTGATGGGCCTGACGCTCCATTTCCTCTTCATCATCGGCCAGGACTTCGAGGCAGATCGGGCGATCGGGAATGTGTTCGAGAATTTCGCGGGCGAAACGCTCGTAATCGGTAACCCCAGCCTTCCGCATCAGAGTTGGATTGGTTGTGAAGCCCTTGATGTAGGGCTGCGGATAGAGCGCAAGCATGGTGGCCTTGTCGGCTCCATCGGCAAACACCTGAACCTTCAACTCAGAGACGGACTTCATTCTTGGGCTCCTTTAAGCTGTAGCGGATGATCCAGTCGGCTGCGTCCTGCAGGGATCGCACGCTGGCTTCCGGAGGCCGGGTGGACTTTCTCTCGCGGTAGCCGTAGTCGATCAAAATTGTCTTGCAACCTGCAGCATGACCGGCGTCAATGTCGCGCCAGCGATCCCCCACAACGAAACTGCGCGCGAGATCGATGTTGTGCTTGCGCTGTGCCTCGTAGATCAGGCCAGGTTTGGGTTTGCGACAAGCACAATGATCCGCATCGTCATGATAACAGACGAAGATGTCATCGACCGGAACTAGGGAGGCTAACTGTTGGTTCATCTGGTCCACTTCGGAACGGGTGAGGGTGCCACGGGCCACATCGGGCTGGTTGGTGATTACGTAAAGGGGAAACCCGTGGGACTTGAGTTCGGCGAGCGCGGTCGCGGCATCCGGCATGATTTCGAGATCGTGCAGGCCGGGCGGGGGAAGCGGTTTGCCATCCCGCACGACGGCACGGTTGAGGACACCGTCGCGATCCAGGAAGACAGCAGCCCGGGGTTCGCGATGGGCTGAGCTTTCGGCGGATTCCCACTTTGTAGCATGCTGCTTCACCAGCGGATGCGAAACCAGAAGATGCCATACGACCGACTGGAATGCTTCCGTGTGCGGCGTGATGTGAGCCGGATTAACCGTTGGAATTACGATGCACACATCAGCGACGTTGGCGGTATATCCACCATCGCGGCCGACGATGCCGAGAACCTTTGCCTTAACCGTCTTGGCGTAATTGAGTGCGGAAACGAGGTTTGAACTGATATTTTTTTCGGAATTGCCCCCGCCGACGGAAAAGACAGCTACGAGATCGTTAGAGCCAAGACGGCTGGTGCGCAGCCAACTCTCGAACACGGTTTGCCAACCTTCGTCATTGGTGCGGGCGGTGAGTTCCGAGACGTTGTCGGTGGGCGCGTAGGCTTCGATACCGGCAAGCTTGCGAAAATCGTTTACCGCATGCGAGGCATTGGCTGCGCTGCCGCCTACGCCGAGGATGAATACGCGCCCGCCCGAAGCGCGAGTTTGGGCGAGCAAAAGCGCCGCATCTTCGATGCTGCTGCGATCGAGGCGATCAATTACCTGCCGGGCTTCAGCAAGAAACTGCTCTGCAAATGCGTTTGCGGGATTCATTTCTTGATTATTTCGTTGGCGCAGCGGCTGGCGAGGAATTCGGTAGTTTCACGCAGTCCTGCGGGCGAGCCAATCTCGTAGAAACGCTCGTGCACTTCAAAGCCGGCGAGTTGCTTGCGCTGCAGCAAATCGACATAAATCTCAGCTAAATCACAGTGCTGGCCCGCAGCCAGACTTTGGAATGCTTCGGCGCGAAAAACTCCCAGACCATAATCGATGTAGCGCATGCCCGCAGTGGGTTGGGTTTTGCTGTACGCCAGAATCTCTCCCGATTCGTATTCGACGTTGCTCGTATCCCACTTTCCTTCGTTGCGGAACACCGTCATCATTCCCAACCCGCCCGAGGACTCGAAGTTGCACGCGATAGCCTGGTAATCGCATAGCAGATAGGAGTCGCCATATATTACAAAAAAAGAGCCGCCGAGTTTAGGCAGCGCATTTTTGATCGCTCCGGCCGTACCCAGAAGACATGGTCCGTCGAATGAGTAGTCTACCTGAAGGCCGTGCTTTGAACCGTCACTGATCCTACGCTGAATGAGCGTGCCCAGATGGCCAACACAGAGGACCACGCGCCGAATGCCTTTGGAGTGAAGAAGCCGCAGTTGATGCACCAGGAAAGGTTCGCCGTTCACGTCGAGCAGAGATTTGGGTATGTTCTCCGTCAATGGGCCGAGGCGAGTCGCGCGGCCTCCGGCGAGAATGGCGATGGTCAGCAATAGAGCTCCTACGAGTGCGCCACGACTGTGGTTCCGGCGAAATCGAATTGTATGCGAACCTCGCGCAAACCGGCGCCGCGCATGGCTGCTCGAAGGCGAGTTTTGTCTTCACTGTAGAACATGAGAAATCCGCCGCCGCCAGCTCCGATGAGCTTGCCTCCGCGAGCGCCGTTGGCTCGCGCCAGATCATACAGCTTATCGATCTCGGGGCTAGTCATTCCTGGAGAACGTTTCTTTTTATGCTCCCAATGGACATTCATCAAATCGGCAAAATGATTCAGATTGCCGGAGAGCAGGGCGTCGCGGCTTTCGATACCCAGCTTTTTGGTGAAATGAAGATTCTCGATCATGCATCCATCATTCTGCCTGGTGCGTGAATCCTGGTCGCGGAGAATGTCGGAGGCTTTGCGTGAGCCGCCGGTGAAAAACAAAACGAGATTATCTTCCAGATTGGCGAGACTCTCGGCGGGAATTTTCAAGGGCTCGACCTGAACGCGATCGTCGGGCAAGAACTGGAAACACATGATGCCGCCGTGCGCGGAGATATATTGATCCTGTTTGCCGACCGGCTCATTGAGCAAATCCAATTCGATGTGACAAGCCTGGTCGGCCAATTCACGCGGCGGAATGAACTCGCGCTTATACGCATGCAGAGCGCATAAGAGACCTGTAGTAAAGCTTCCAGAGGACCCCATTCCCGTACCTGCGGGAATGTCGGAGAGGCTGACAATTTCGAGATACGGGCCGGTTACGCCGGTGAGCTTCAAGGCTTCGCGAACGATTGGATGCTGGATTTCATCGACGCAATCGACCTCTTCGAATTTCGAGTACTTCACCAGGATCTGAGGACGAAAGGCTTCGTTGATGGTGATGTAAACATAACGATTGATGGCAGCGGAAATAACGAAGCCGGTGTGCTCACGATAATAGGAGGGCAGGTCGGTGCCGCCGCCGCCGAAACAAATTCTCAGCGGGCTTCGCGTGATAATCATCGAGCGGGCCTCACTGCAGGATCGGAGATCCGATGCGCCGGGCGAGAATATCCAATACGAGCAATGCCAGCTGCAGGGGACCAGTGCCCGAAGATCGGGCAAGGCGCATGGGCAGGAATCATGGTCGAATCATATGCGAAGCGGGGTTCGGCGGTCGAATGCGAATCCGAACTGGCCGAAGTCATTTCAAGTTGAATTCATTCGCTCCAAAGATTGCGCAGCTCATTCGACCTCGAATTCCGTGGAGCGGGTCTTGCTCGAGTTGCCGGCTGAATCCATGGCGCGCAGATCGAGCCGATAGGCGCCAGGGTCGAGCTGGGCGACAGGGAGCTTCAGGCCGAGAGCGATTACCGGATTGACCGCAGTGGGCTTGGGCATGCGCTCATTGATATGAAATTTCGCGGTTCCCGTCTTAAGGTCTACGATAAACAGCTCGAAAGCCACTTCCGGAGGGCTCGGCTTTCTCAGCAATGGTTCGTAAATCTCAGCGTAAATAGCGGCAACGTCGGTCTTTTTGAAATGGTTGGTGGCGGAGGGTGAAATCTGCAAGCCGTGCACGACCAACGGAGTGCGGTCTTCCAGCAAGAGGCTGTCGAGATCGGTCGAGAGATCGGCGGCCTTGCGCATCGAGTTACTGAGCGCGACTCCGCTGATGCTGAATTGCTGCTGGCCATAAGGGTCGATCAGGAGTGGGGCTTCCAGCTTACCGAAGCTCTCATTACCGGAGCTGAATACGACTCTCAAATTGTATTGACCGGAGGCGATGCCGAACTGGTTTTCGTAGTGGAATGGCTGCTTTTGGAATTGCTCGACTTCTTTCTTGTCATCGAAATCGAGATTCACGGTATCACTAAAGCGTGCCGCAATGGATTGGTCGAGCTTGTAGGCTATCCCCAGAATGTTCAGGGCAGCATGCTGTTTACCCTTGACCTTCTCAAACTTCAGCGCGTAAGAGGGAATCTCAACTGCCAGATGAATCTGCGCGGCATCCGGCGAAGTATAGAAGAAAGGTGCTTCCATGGAAGCGGCGACGTTGCCCTTCATCTCCCCGGTAGCGCGGGATTCTAAATCCTTCTCGATAGGATTGCCGGCGAGAAGATCGGTGGGCCTGGTAGTGCAATAACCGCTGCGGGCACGAACTTCAGTGCCGTGTCGTTCAACCTTCACTTTGAGGCTGTGACAACTGCCTTCCGCATTTACCGCCGGGACATACCCCAGCAGATAGTACTGATTCTGATCTTGCGCGATGCGCTGCATGCCACCGAGCAGATCGTTGGTGTTGAGAATGACAAACCCTCCGGTGCCATCGGCGAGTTGATACATAACCTGCTGATTGTCGGTGGCGCTGGGAGGAAACGGTGGGACGATCTGACGCGGCTGATTGTAAGGATTATAGAGACCGTTGGAGGCTCCGGCATAACCGCCGCCCGGTGCTGTACCACCGCTTCTGCCGCCTCCGGTGCTGCCACCAGTGGATCCACCGCCGCTATGACCTCCCGTGCCGCCTCCAGTTCCACCTCCGCTATGGCCACCGCCTCCGACTCCGCCACCGCCTCCAGTTCCTCCCCCGCCGTGGCCTCCGCCTCCGCCACCCCCTCCAGCTCCGCCATGTTGCGCGGGATTTGCCGCCGGCTCCGCAAACGCCGCGAGCTTGAATGCTGGTTGGTGGTCGCCAGGGTGAAATGCGGCTGAAACCAAAAATAAAGATGCGTAGGGAATTGCTGGTTGTTGCAGGCGACTGTGCGGCCCGGTCGGTACCGGAGCCACCAATCCGCGGACGTCAATGGGATAAATGGCAACGTTCGACTTATTGCAGGTGTCGATTGCGGCAGTGATTTCCGACTCGTACTCCGAATTCAACACAAATCCGGCAGTTAGCATGACCAGCGTCTTGCGGCCAGGAACGCCGGCCATTCCTTTAGCAAGGTCGCGAAGCGCGAGCAGAACGGTATGCACCCCGAAATCGGCTTCGGCACTGCTCAGCGAGGGCATCGCGGACGGCGGTCCAAGAGAAGCCATACTCGGTTCCGGGTTAGGAGAAACTGCGGACCCTTTTATTCCGGCCACAACTTGCTTGAGCCGATCGGCGTTGGACGTGAAATTTTGGGTGATGGTCACCGTGCCCCCGAACTCGGCGATGGCGATCAGGCGATCGGGCCCGGCATTGGCTTCAATGAATTTGGTTGCCGCTTCGCGGGCGTTCGCCTGGTCGCCGAACCCCATGCTGGAGTTATCGAAGAATAAAACCATGTAGCGGATTTTCGCGGCGGGCGTTGAGCCTGTGTTTTCGTCATAGGAAAAGCTGGTGATTGCTTGTTCTTTGCCATCTTCCCAGACTTTGAAATCCTTTTGCTCGAGGTCGCGGACGTAGTTGCCTTTCTTGTCCGTGACTATGCTGTCAACCAGCACTAAACGCGACTCGGCATGAAAAGTGGCAGCCTGGTCTGGGGACGACTGAGCGTATGCGCGAGTCCCGCCGGGGATTTCGCTAAGGAAGAACCAGCAACCCAAGACGCAAAGCAGAGCAACAGCAAAGAAAACAGCGAAGCGTCGGTAGCCCATACCGCACCTCCATAAGCCGGTTAGACAAATTCCGGATCGCAGCGAATCAGTGTTGCGCTAACGAATTTCTACCGTTCCGTTTTCCGCCGACATTAATTGTCCTTCGGAATCCCGCACCACCAGGCGGACAAGATAGCTGCCCGGCTTTACATCAAAGCTGCTCTTCAGCGTAATGCCGGAGTTGAGTTTATGCTCTAAGGTTTCGTCTTTCCAGTGCATGGTGACCGTCTTTTCCAGTCCCTGCACGAAATTGCCATTGCGGTTGAATACCGCCGAGACGCAGGTAAGAACGTCATTATTGCGGCCATCCGCTTTCCGATAATGCATGCGCTGTACGTCAACATGGGCGAGCACGATCAGTTTCGCGTCATGCTCGTCGGCTTTGAAGAATTGCGTGTGCAACTTGACAGGGAGATTGTGCAATTCATCCTGTGAGTACATGGCTTCTTCGATTTCCTGCCGCGCTTGCTCGTTGGGATCGGCAGCATGTTTCGGGGCGAAGTAGCCGCGGCGGGCTTGCACCGTGAGCTTTTGCGGGTTTTTCAACACGACCTTCAGGGTGTGGAAACTGCCATCGAGTTTCAGATTTTGCGGCGTGAAGGCGAGCACGTAGGAATATTCGGCGGCCTGCGCCATGCGACGGAAGCCTTCGTCGAGGTCGTTGTTATTGTGAAAAACAACTCCCCCCGTGCCGTCGGCCAGAACGGAAAGAAGATCGTCGTTGGCGTTCGCTGCCGCAAACACTAACAAGCCCTTTTGCGGCGGCGGAGCAACTTGGGGCGGATTGCCGATATCGCCAAGAGTATCGATCGTATACAAACCGCGCGCGTCGAGCGTATTGATGACCACTTGCGAACGAACTGCACGATCGATGATGTTGTTGTACTCAAATTCCATTTGCGGGGCAATGAAGCCGGGAGAAACCAGGACGACATTTCGCTGGCCGGGCATGCGCGAAACGTTGCGGACCACTTCTTCTAAAGCGGTGAGAGAGACATGGGTCTCCTGATCACCATATTGCAGGGCTTCGGTTGTTTTCATATTGACCAGCGAGCTGGCGATGGCTGTTGCATTCTGGGCACCGACCAGTCCCGGGCAGGTCAGCGCCTCCTGCATCGCCACTTGTGTAGCCTCAGGGTCATTTTTATTGAAGATCAGATCCGCCTGGTAATAGCTGATGTCGGGACAATCACTGTTCAAGTTGGACGAAACCGGATGCGGCATCAGGCGGAGCAGGGCGGCATGCAGCTTGGCGCGATCGTCGGTAAAGTCAAGATTGCCTTGCCCGGAAGTGGTAAAGATGGCAGCGCGATCGGTAAGGCGCAGAGTGGCAAAATGGCGCTGGGCAGCTTCGCGCACGCGGGCAAGATCGCCGAATTGCAAATGCACGTCGTCGAACAGATAAGCAATGAAGCGTTCGGGAATGGCGAATGTACTTGCGCTGGTAGAGGCTTCACCCGGCGCCGACTTTTCGTCCGATGTTTGGCGTGCCTTGACAGCAAGATCGCCGGGTTGCTCGACTTCAAATTGCGTAACCACCTGCGGCTTGCCTTTGTCGAAGACCTGAAAATCTTCTTTATGGAGGGTTCCAATGGCGTGTCCCTGGGCGTCGCGAACCACAGCCCGAACTACTACCAGCTTGACGTTAACTTTGAATGTGGCAGGTTGATCTTGAGCCGTGATCTCGCTCGAACTTGTCTTATTTTCAGCCTGCGCAGCGGCAGTAGTGGGAGCCGTCGCAGATGGGGCTTGGCAAAAAGCTGCCGCAGAGCAGAAAAAGAGCAAGCTGCAGTACAACGCGCAGCCAAACGCATGAGGGGCGCGATTTTGTCGCCGTGAATTGTAGATCGCAGGAAAGGGCCTGGCTTCCAGGAAACTCTTCATAGGACACACCAACCATCCGAGGGAAGCAGGGGAACCTTAGTCGAAGGGTATTGCAAGGGCACCTTCGAACTAAAGAATTACCGGGCCACATTGTACACCGAATCTGGCAGCCATCAGGTGGATGCCGAGTCTTGCTTTAGATTTCCGATTTGCCCGGTTAATGAAGATTGCTCCCAAAGTCGATAAGAAATTCAAGGATTCGAATGTCTGTTGTTTCGATGGCTAAGAATCCTTTTATCTGGGCAAATAAGGCCGGCTGGGGTAAGGCTGTTTTTATCGAGAGAACGAGAGTATGAGCGACGCTGAAATCGTCAAAGATTTTCTCGTGGAAAGCTATGAGAACCTGGACCGGCTGGATCGCGATCTGGTCGAACTGGAGAAAAATCCTCAGGATCGCGACGCGCTGGCTGGAGTATTTCGCACCATTCACACCATCAAGGGAACCTGCGGATTCCTGGGATACGGCAAGTTAGAAAAGGTTGCGCATGTGGGGGAGAACCTGTTGAGCCGGCTGCGGGATGGGCAGCTCGCGCTCAATCCGGAGATTACGACCGCGCTGCTGGGCATGGTGGATGCGGTGCGCCAGATGCTGAAGGAAATCGACACTACAGGCAGCGATGGCGACATTGATTACCCGGAGTTGCGGGAACAACTGACCAGGCTGCAGGAACCGGCCACCAAAGTCGAGAAGGTGAAAGCGGGCCCGGCAACGAAGAGCGCCGAGAAGATCCATGTGCCGCCTTCGATCGATCCTGTAATACAGCCAGCTGCAGAAGACGAGGAAATCCAATCCGCAGGCAAGAAACATCCCAGCGAGACGGCGCGATCAGCTGAGAGGCCGGTTGAAAGCGGCGCAGTGCGAGCCCCTGAGGAAATAGAAGGAGTAAGGAATCAACCATCCGCGGGAGGACAGGCGAGCGCATCGGAGAGCACGATTCGAGTGAACGTCGGCTTGCTGGACAAAGTGATGACGCTGGTTGGAGAACTCGTCCGGGCGCGCAACCAGGTGTTGCAATATACGGGGCGGGTGCAAGATGCCGGCTTTCTTGCGGCCTCGCAGCGGCTGAACCTGATTACGACCGAGCTGCAGGAAGGAATTATGAAGACCCGCATGCAGCCCATCGGGAATATCTGGGGACAGTTTCCGCGCACTGTTCGGGATGTGGCCCTGGGCTGCGGCAAGCAGGTGAACATCGAGATGGAAGGTAAGGAGACCGAGCTGGATAAAACCATCATTGAAGCCATCAAAGACCCGCTGACTCACCTGGTTCGTAACTCTGTGGATCACGGCATTGAACTTCCCGACGATCGCGTGAAACAAGGGAAAAGTGCCACCGGCCGGCTGATCCTGCGAGCCTTCCATGAAGGCGGCCAGGTGAATATTGAAATCAGCGACGATGGCGCGGGCTTGAATGCCAGCCGCATTCGCAAAAAAGCGCTGGAGCGGGCCGTCATCACGGGCGCGCAGGCGGAGCGCATGAGCGAGCAGGAGATTTTTAATTTGATCTTTTTGCCGGGATTCTCTACCGCAGAAAAAGTGACCAACGTCTCCGGCCGCGGAGTAGGCATGGACGTGGTCAAAACCAATGTGGAACGAATCGGTGGCAGCGTAGGGGTGCAGTCGACGGCGGGGCAGGGAACCACGGTCAAGGTTAAGATTCCACTGACGCTGGCGATTATTCCGGCGCTGGTTGTGACCTGTGCAGGGGAACGGTATGCGATCCCGCAGCTCAGCTTGCTGGAACTGGTGCGGCTGGAAGGGGAGAAAGCGCGCAAGGGAGTCGAACTGGTGCACGGCGCTCCGGTTTACCGTCTACGCGGAAGGCTGTTGCCCCTCGTGTATCTGGATCGCGAATTGGGCGTGGCAACGGATTCGAATGGCCCACCGGCCGCTCACGACCTCGTCAATATCGTGGTGCTGCAGGCGGATGAGCGCCAGTTCGGATTGGTCGTGGACCACATCAATGACACCGAGGAAATTGTGGTAAAGCCGCTGCGCAAGCAATTGAAGGGGATCAAGACCTTTGCGGGATCGAGCATCATGGGCGATGGCAGGGTGGCCCTGATTCTGGACATCCTGGGACTGGCACAGCGCGCCAACATGGTGACCCAAAGCCGCGAGCACTCGGTCTCTGACAAAGCAGCGGAATTGGGGCACGAGGCCGCGGAGAAGCAAACCTTCCTGCTCTTTTCCGGACCTGGGGGCTCACGCTTCGCGATTCCACTGAACACGCTGGCGCGGCTGGAAGAGTTTCCCACGGCGCAAGTGGAAATGTCCGGCAGCCAATGGGTGACGCAGTATCGCGGTCAGATCTTGCCTTTGATTCGCCTCAACGTGGTGATGGAAGAACGTCGTGCCAGGCTCCGGGCGCGGCAAGCCGAGCCGCCGGCCGCCGATTCGGGACCGATTCAGGTGCTGGTATTAAACCACGGCGACCGATCCTTTGGATTAGTAGTGGAACAGATTGTCGACATTGTCGCCGACCTGGCGGATGTGAAAACCGCTGCGACCCGGGAGTCGGTGCTCTATTCGGTGGTCATCGCCGAGCGGGTAACCGAATTGCTGGATATCCCATCCATTGTTCGCAAAGCAGACTTGGGAGCCACAAAAGCGAACGCAGCTGGAGCGGCGGAAGGCGGGAACTGAGCCATGGCCAAGACTTCACAGTTCTGCACATTTTACCTGGATAAGCTGCTGTTCGGAGTGGAGTTGAAAGGTGTGCAGGAGGTCATTCGATCTATGGAAATGACCAGGCTCCCGCTTGCCCCCGCGGTGGTGAGCGGCCTGATGAACCTGCGGGGACAAATCGTTACCGCGGTGGATTTGCGGCGGCGGCTCAATCTGCAGACCGCGGCGCCGGGCGCGAGATTCATGAACGTGGTAGTGCGTTCCGAAGATGGAGCCGTCAGCCTGCTGGTGGATGAAATCGGCGATGTGGTCGAAGTCGAGGAGAGTAGTTTTGAACCGCCTCCTGAGACCCTGCGCGGCTCGGTGCGGACGATGATCTTGGGAATTCACAAGCTGAATGACCGGCTTATGCACGTGCTGGATATTGAAAAGGCCTGCGAGATCACGGAAGTTGCCGAGAGTTCAGCCGCAGAGGGGAGATCGCAGACCGTGTAGGTCTAGATGCGCTCATCCCGGCCTCCACGTCCGCTTCGAAGTCTCTTGACGATGGTAGCTGCAATTGTATGGTAAGCCGGCGAAACAGAAGCTGCGATCAGGATCCGCCGCTTACTTCGCGAGCCCATTGCAGGGCTTGCCAGTGAGCTTCGGCTACAGCGGCCTCAGGCAAGTGAAGCTGGCTGCTCAAGTCGCTTACGACCTTCCACTCCCCGGACTCCTGCGCCAGCATGAGTTGATAGAACGGTCGCAAACGCCCCGCTCTACCCAACAAAACGGTTTTGCTTTCCTGATCAATTGGGATGTTATCGAGGACTTGCTGCATCGGGATCTCGAGGATCGTGTCCATGAGCGAAAGCATGCCCATGAGAAACAGGTCAGAGTCTCCGTGTTGGATTTTGGGCGAGAGCAGTTCGCAAAAGCGGGCACGGACCAGAGCCGACAGCACCAGATCGGTGGTCTTGCCCTGGCCTGCGCCGAGAGTGGCGACCAGGCGAATCCAGCGGCGCACTTCCCGCTCGCCCAAGATCGAAAGCGCATGACGGACGGAATGAATTTCGGAGGCAAACGCGAAGGCCGCGGAATTGAGATAGCGCAGCAGGCGATAGCACAATGAGGCTTCGCCCTTGACCAGGTTTTCGAGAACACGAACGTTCAGTTCGGGCTCCGAAACCGCCTTCAACATGCGCATGTAATTGATGCGATTGGCAGGGATTTCGTGAGTGGTGAGAAGCTCGGGACGGCGGAAGAAATATCCCTGGAAATAAACGAACCCCGCTTTCTTCGCGGCCAGGAATTCCTCGCGGGTTTCCACCTTTTCTGCAAGCATGCGGCAGCGCCACGGGCCATACGCCTTAACCATGGCTGCGGCATCCGAAGCGGAGGTGGCACGGAGATCGACTTTGATAATGTCGGCGAGATCCGTCAGCGGTTCGCGGGGGTCGTTCAAGGCAAAGTCATCGAGCGCAATCATGTAACCGGCCTGCTTCATGCGCTGGCAGGCGGCGACGACCAACTCGTCGGCCGGAACGCTTTCTAGCACCTCGATGACCACCTGAGTCGAAGGCAGCAGGGTGATGTAGTCCTTGAGCAGAATGTCGCGAGTGCAGTTGATGAAGGCGCGACGGCCGTCGCAAAGCACATCGAGCCCAATCAGCATGGAGGTATTTAAAGTGCTGCGCGAGGCAGAGTCGACATCGGGATTGCAGAAGAAATCCTCGACCCCATTGCGAAACAGCAGTTCGTAGCCGAAAACATTTTCGTCGACAGTCAGAATCGTCTGCCGGGCGACAAACTGGGTTCCCGGCTTATACGCGGGTTTGCCTTCATCGGGGCTAAGAGCAGAAGAAGGGCCACTCACTGGTTCTTTATCGGCAGGAACGTTATTGAGGATTATCCGGCGCGCTTGGGTGTGCTTCAGAACTTCCAGGCCACAATCTTACCGGGACTCGACGTGCTCCGCGTTAAAGCCATACCAATCCGCCGTCGATAAGAAAGTATTGAGCAGTGGCGCGGTGGGCGCCGTGCCTGCATGTGCGTTGCTAGCTTGGCGCGAACAGATTCCGGAGGAAGCTTAAATGAAACTCACATTGGCCCGAAAATTGGGACTAGGTTTTGGCGTTGTGCTCTTTCTGATGGCCCTCAGCGGCGTGCTCACTTACTTCAAGGCGAGCTCGATCAAGGAAACGCAGGAACGAGCCATGAGCGTGCGGGTTCCCACGATCGGGGCGCTGAAGAATTTGCAGAGAGACCTGAACCAGACGCAGAGCAAGGGGCGTCAGGCCATACTCGCCGGAGGGGACCGCGAACGTCACGATGCCGCGAAGAAGCTGTTCGATTCGAACTGGGACGAGATAGGAAAGGATATCTCAGTGCTGGACGCGTTATCCCAGTTTTGGAGCTTGCAGGAAAATCGTGACCGCCTGGCGGAAACGAAGAAGCAGCTTGGCCCGCTGAGGGAGGTCCAAGAAGGTGCGATAAAACACGCCACCAGTGGTGAGCGCGATGCCATCCCAACTGCAGGAAATGAGTTCGCCGATAAAGCTACGACGGTCGTCGAGGCGATGAAGAAACCGCTGGACGCGATGGCCGATTCCTACGCGGTCCTGATCAAGCAGGACAGCGGCGAGATGACCACACAAACCCGATCGATGACCCTGACCCTGTTGATATCTCTCGCTCTCGCTCTTGGGGCTGGCATATTCGTGGCACTTTCCTTGAGCCGCAGCATCTCAGGGGCGTCCCGCGCGGCATTGACGCAGGCGGAGGCTATTGCAGCAGGAGATTTAACGGGAGATGACCTGAAGATACGCAGCCAGGATGAACTCGGCGACCTAACAGCGGCGATCAACAAGATGAGCGGCAGCCTCAAGAACATGATCATGGCGATTACGGAAAACTCCCTCCACGTGGCCAGCGCCAGCGAGGAGCTTTCCAACACCAGCCAGCAAATTACCGCCAACTCGGAAGAGACTTCGGCACAGGCGAAAGTGGTATCGGATTCGGCGGTGCAGGTCAGCCAGAACCTGCAAACGGTGGCGACCGGAGCCGAAGAGATGGGAGTGAGCATCCGGGAGATCGCCAAGAATGCGACTGAAGCGGCGAAAGTCGCGACCTCGGCGGTGAAGGTGGCCGAGACCACGACCGCGACCGTCTCAAAGCTGGGGGAATCTTCGAACGAGATTGGGCAAGTGATCAAGGTGATTACGTCGATTGCGCAGCAGACGAACTTGTTAGCCCTGAATGCCACGATCGAAGCAGCGCGTGCGGGAGAAGCGGGAAAAGGATTTGCGGTTGTTGCGAATGAAGTAAAGGAACTGGCGAAAGAGACGGCGAAGGCGACGGAAGACATCAGCCGCAAGATTGAAGCGATCCAGGGCGACACGAAGGCGGCGGTGGAGGCGATTGCCTCGATCAGCGAAGTGATCAATCAGGTGAATGGGATCTCGAATACCATCGCACCGCGGTGGAGGAGCAGAACGCAACACGAACGAGATGGCGCGGAACGTGAGCGAAGCGGCAACAGCAGCGGAGAGATCACGAGCAACATCAACGGAGTGGCACAGGCGGCGGAGAGCACGTCGCGGGGAGCGATGGACACGCAGAAGGCGGCGCAGCAACTGGCAGAAACCTCGGCGAGCTACGGCGATTGGTGGACCAGTTCAAGATCGATGGAAACGACTGCCAGGGCGGAACGGCAGGGGTTCACGCAGAAAAGAGCATAGCGGCACATGCGAACTACTAGCCGTGGACGTTCGCGTGGGTGACAAGTCGTATTGAGCATGGCGCATTTGACCGGTTGCCTAATTTCCGGAGGGACATGGAATGAAGCTTACATTGCGGAAAAAGTTGGGACTCGGGTTTGGCGTAATTCTGGCTCTGATGGCCCTCAGCGGCGTGCTCACTTACTTCAAGGCGAGCTCGATCAAGGAAACGCAGGAACGAGCCATGAGCGTGCGGGTTCCCACGATCGGGGCGCTGAAGAATTTGCAGAGAGACCTGAACCAGACGCAGAGCAAGGGGCGTCAGGCCATACTCGCCGGAGGGGACCGCGAACGTCACGATGCCGCGAAGAAGCTGTTCGATTCGAACTGGGACGAGATAGGAAAGGATATCTCAGTGCTGGACGCGTTATCCCAGTTTTGGAGCTTGCAGGAAAATCGTGACCGCCTGGCGGAAACGAAGAAGCAGCTTGGCCCGCTGAGGGAGGTCCAAGAAGGTGCGATAAAACACGCCACCAGTGGTGAGCGCGATGCCATCCCAACTGCAGGAAATGAGTTCGCCGATAAAGCTACGACGGTCGTCGAGGCGATGAAGAAACCGCTGGACGCGATGGCCGATTCCTACGCGGTCCTGATCAAGCAGGACAGCGGCGAGATGACCACACAAACCCGATCGATGACCCTGACCCTGTTGATATCTCTCGCTCTCGCTCTTGGGGCTGGCATATTCGTGGCACTTTCCTTGAGCCGCAGCATCTCAGGGGCGTCCCGCGCGGCATTGACGCAGGCGGAGGCTATTGCAGCAGGAGATTTAACGGGAGATGACCTGAAGATACGCAGCCAGGATGAACTCGGCGACCTAACAGCGGCGATCAACAAGATGAGCGGCAGCCTCAAGAACATGATCATGGCGATTACGGAAAACTCCCTCCACGTGGCCAGCGCCAGCGAGGAGCTTTCCAACACCAGCCAGCAAATTACCGCCAACTCGGAAGAGACTTCGGCACAGGCGAAAGTGGTATCGGATTCGGCGGTGCAGGTCAGCCAGAACCTGCAAACGGTGGCGACCGGAGCCGAAGAGATGGGAGTGAGCATCCGGGAGATCGCCAAGAATGCGACTGAAGCGGCGAAAGTCGCGACCTCGGCGGTGAAGGTGGCCGAGACCACGACCGCGACCGTCTCAAAGCTGGGGGAATCTTCGAACGAGATTGGGCAAGTGATCAAGGTGATTACGTCGATTGCGCAGCAGACGAACTTGTTAGCCCTGAATGCCACGATCGAAGCAGCGCGTGCCGGCGAAGCGGGAAAAGGATTTGCGGTTGTTGCGAATGAAGTAAAGGAACTGGCGAAAGAGACGGCGAAGGCGACGGAAGACATCAGCCGCAAGATTGAAGCGATCCAGGGCGACACGAAGGCGGCGGTGGAGGCGATTGCCTCGATCAGCGAAGTGATCAATCAGGTGAATGGGATCTCGAATACCATCGCAACCGCGGTCGAGGAGCAGAACGCAACAACGAACGAGATGGCGCGGAACGTGAGCGAGGCGGCCAACAGCAGCGGGGAGATTACGAGCAACATCAACGGAGTGGCACAGGCGGCGGAGAGCACGTCGCGGGGAGCGATGGACACGCAGAAGGCATCGCAGCAACTGGTGGAGACATCGGCGGAACTACGCCGGCTGGTGGAGCAGTTCAAGATCGACGCCAATGGACAGCACGGGCTGAGGAGCCAGCAGCCGGGTAGGAGCATGGCAGCTCACGTGGGCGGATAGCTTCAGAGTGAGGGAAATGGTTGTCAGCACCGTAGCGCAGATTTAGTTCGTACACGGAATTTCAAATGGCAGCAATCCGCGTTCTGATAGTGGACGACTCAGTGGTGATCCGAAAGCTGCTCTCGGAAACGCTTGCGGAAGACCGTGGGCTGGAGGTGGTGGGCACGGCAAGCGACGGTCGTCTGGGGCTGGCGAAGATCGCACAGCTTCATCCCGACCTGGTGACGCTCGATGTTGAAATGCCGGTCATGAATGGGCTGGAGGCGCTTGCCGAGCTGCGCAAGTTATATCCCAAGCTGCCGGTTGTGATGTTCAGCACTCTAACCGAGCATGGCGCAGCGGCGACGCTGGATGCTTTAGCCCTGGGCGCTTCCGATTACGCCACCAAGCCGAGTAACAGCATTGGGGGCGCCGAACTCGCGCTGGAGGCCATTCGGGCCGAACTTATTCCCAAGATCAAAGCGCTTTGCGGGAAACGGGTCGCGAAGCTCACGCTGCCTCCGCCTCGTCCCAAGGTAGTGGTGCGGCGGCCCTTGCATCGACGCATCGAGATCGTGACTATCGGTACGTCTACAGGCGGGCCGAATGCGCTGGCGGAAGTGCTGCCGCGCATCCCTAAGGAATTTCCCGTTCCCATCGTGTTGGTGCAGCATATGCCGCCGATTTTTACCCGGCTGTTGGCGGACCGTCTGGCCGCGCATTGCGAGATTCCGGTTCACGAAGCGAGCGCTGGGGTGGTTCTTTCCCCCGGCCATGCGTGGATAGCGCCGGGAAATTTTCACCTGACTTTGAAACGGGCGGCTGTGGGATCGCGCCTCGAACTCAATCAGGAGCGGCCGGAAAACTCGTGCCGGCCATCCGTGGATGTGCTGTTTCGCTCCGTTGCCGAAGTCTACGGAGCAGGGACGCTGGCGGTAGTGATGACGGGCATGGGATCGGATGGAGTCTTGGGAGCGGAGTTCATTCGGCGGCGGGGCGGCGAAGTGATCGTTCAGGACGAGGCTTCGTCCGTGGTGTGGGGAATGCCGGGATTGGTTTGCTCGTCTGGACAAGCGGACGGAATATATCCACTCAGTCAGTTGGGGCAAGAGATTGCGAGGAGGGTTTTGCAAAGCCGTCTACCCACCAGAGATTTGAGCCCGGTCTCAGACTCCGCTGCGGAACCTCGGGTGAGATGATCACCGGCACGCAAGCCGCAAAAAGCAGTCTGCCCGGAACCGCCCGGGAGCCGGTCGATCCGGTTTACCGGCAGATTCGCGACCTGGTCTACAAGGTCTCGGGAATTTATAAGACGGAAGAAAAACTTTATCTTCTGGCCGTGGGCTGCGACCGCCGAATGAAACAGTTGAATTCCAAAAGTCCTCGCGAATACTGGGACCACCTCACGGCGCATCCCAGCCGCGATGGAGAAATGCGCCAGTTGCTGAATGAGATCACCATCGGCGAGACGTGCCTTTTCCGCAGCCAGCCGCAGATCGATGCCCTGCGCAAGGTAATTCTTCCGGAAATCGTGGCCGACAAAACCAAACAGATCACCAAACGGCTGCGCATCTGGAGCGCGGGCTGCTCAACCGGGGAGGAATCCTACACGGTCGCCATGAACATGATCGAGGAAGGCGCCGCATTATTGAAAGACTGGACAGTGGAGATCCTGGCTACCGACCTGAATGACCGCTCGGTGGAAACCGCGAAGGCCGGCATCTACGGCGATTACGCTCTGCGTTCAACCCCCGATTACTTCAAACGCAAGTATTTCCAGGCCGCGGATGATAAGAAGTTGCAAGTGCGGCCAGAAGTGAAAAAACTGATCACCTTCAGCCGCTTGAACCTGCAGGACGATTCCCGGATGCTCTTCATGAAAGGCATGGACGTGGTTTTCTGTTGCAACGTGCTCATCTATTTTGATGGTCCGTCGAAGGCGAAGGTGATCAACCACTTTTTCAGCAATCTGAATTTTGGCGGGTATTTTTTCTTGGGCACATCGGAGTCGCTGCTGAATCTGAACGACAAATTCCATTTGGTACATTTTCCGGGTGCGATCGCTTACTGGAAGCCTTCGCTGAAGAGTGGGAAATTATGAGCACGCCGGTTGCCGCAAGCGTTGCTGCGCAGCTTCGCGAACGAGTGAAGAGCATTGAAACCATGCCCTCGGTGCCACAGGTCTTTCTACCTTTGCTCGATATGCTGAATCTGCCTCCTGACCTGGTGAGGCTGGATGAAGTGGTGAAGCTGGTCTCTTATGACAACACCATTGCCGCACAATGCCTGCGGGTAGCCAGTTCACCGCTGTTTGGACTGGCCAAATCACCGGACACGATCAAAGCGGCAGTGATCAGCCTGGGACTGCGGCGGGTGCAAACCATTCTGCTCACCTGCTGCATGGGCAAAGCCTTCCCGGCGAAAAATTGGGCGTTGGACCCGATTGTGTTTTGGAAGCACTCGCTGGGCTGCGCGATGGTCTGCCGGAAATTCAGCGAGAAACTCGCCGCCGCCGATGGCGAAAAAGCCTACATGGCCGGACTGATGCATGATATCGGCTTCATGGTGAACTGCATGGTGTTTCCCAAGGAATTCGCCGAGGCAGCGAAGTGTGCCGTGGAACAGCAAGTTCCGTTTGACAATGCCGAGCGCAACCTCATGGGGTTTACACATTGCGATAGCGGTCGTGCCCTGGCCGATCTTTGGCATCTCTCTGAGGACATGATGCAAGTGATCGCACATCACCATGATCCGGAGGGGAGCGCGTCGGCACGACCGCTGGTCGCTATGGTTCATCTCAGTGATTTGCTGTGCCGTATGCGTGGCCTGGGTTATGGCTACTATGAAAGGCACAAAGTGGATTTGGTAGAAGATCCCGCCTGGGCGATTCTGTTGCACGAGCATCGCGTTCTCGATCGGGTAGACCTGGTGCGATTCACTTTCGAACTCGATGAAGCGGTAGAGGGGATCTCACAGTTGGTGTCAAACATATTCGGGGCGAGTGGCTGACCGAAACTCTTTTAGCAGGATTTTCATAGAGAAGTGCGCAGCCAATGTGAAATTGTGCAACCTGCCGCAGGCTGAAGCTGCAGCCGCAAGTTCAGGAATGAATCTGCAGTGAGACCACCACCGGCAGGCCTTCGAACAGCAGGTGGGCTTCGAGTCCGGGCGAATCTGCCAGGGAGTAAGTGCTATAGTCGCTGCCGGTAATCACCGTTGGCGGAGACAACATACAGCCATCGCCTAGACCGGAAATTTTGTTCTTGAAGTTTCCCGCGACCATGTTGCAGATTTCGCCAAGCGCATCCGACATTTCATTGCCGACTTTCTCAACCGGGAGGCCGAGCATTTTCGATGTCATGATTACAGCCGCTTTTTCATCGCAATGGATAGTCATGACTCCACACAATTTTCCGGCGAGCCCTACCATGGAGGTCACGCCCGGGGGCAAATCGGTATTCTCGGGAGGTTGCGTCAACTCGCATCCCAGCATTAACTGAAAAACTTCGCGGACGGCGAGTTCCAGCAAAGGACGCCAGGTTTCGAGGCTGCCTCCATGCCCCAGCAGTTCCTTTGAAGGGTTCATGCTTTGCCCGCCAACGCTGGGATCACCTGAGTTTTGACCTGGTCGGGAGTGAACGGCTTGCGGATATAGCCCCGGGCGCCACAAGAGAGCGCCTGCACTACGTGGGCTTCGCTGCCTTCGGTCGTGATCATGATTACGGGCACCGCCTTTGCATTCTCGACCGTGGGAAGCTGCTTGATGAATTCCAGCCCATCCATCACCGGCATGTTGATATCGCAGAGAATGAGGTCGGTTTGATTTGCCTGAAGAATGGCCAGCGCCTCGGCGCCATTGCCCGCTTCGAAGACCTGGGACAAGTCCAGTCCTGCCTGGCGCAGGGAGCGTTCCACGATTTTCCGCATAACCGAAGAATCGTCGACGATGAGGACGCGTACGGGCATAAGCTGTCGTACTGCTGCGCGGCTGCTCCGCGCAGATGCTGTATTCGCTGCTCCGTTTGTTCTATCGGCATGGGGCTTTTGCGACTTTAGGACGGGAATCACAACGGTTGTCTATAATGGCCGGACGAGAGCGCCTGCTGCATTGAGGCAAGAGGCATCTCAAGGTGGATTGTCGGCTTGCTGATCGCCCTCTGTGAGGTACCAGCAAATTGTCGGTTGACTGCATGAATGTGAGACCGGGAGTGGAGACGGCAGGCCTGAGCGACGTCGGCTGCCAGCGGGAAAACAATGAGGATTCCTATCTTTACTGGGAGCCCGCGGATGAGGACGAATTCAAACGCAAAGGGCGGCTGGCCATCATTGCCGATGGCATGGGCGGCCACGAGGGTGGATTAGAAGCCAGCCGTTTGGCGGTGGACACAGTTCGGGAAGTCTATGAGGCGGGCTACCGGGACGATCCGCAGGCGATGCTGGTCGAAGGCTTCGCGGCGGCGCACATGCGCATTCGGGATTATGCGGAGCGGCATCCCCCTTTCTATGGAATGGGTACCACCTGCACGGCGCTGGTGGTGCGAGAGCGGCAGCTTTTCTTTGCCCATGTTGGCGATAGCCGGCTCTATCGCGTACGCGATGAGCGGATCGAGCGGCTGACGCGCGATCACTCTTATGTGAGCAGATTGGTGGAAAGCGGATTGGTGCGCGCAGAAGATGCGGAAAAGCACCCTCAAAGGCACATTCTGACGGCAGCCTTGGGAGCGGGGCTCGAGTTGGCAGTCGACAGCGCCGAACCGGGCTTGCAAGTACAGCAAGGTGACGATCTTCTCCTTTGTACAGATGGGCTTTGGGGCGTTGTGAGCGAAGAGGAAATGGAGACGGCGTTGCGCAACCATCCCCCGGCGGAATGTTGCGCTTCTTTGGTGAAACTGGCGCGGTCGCGTGGTGGCCCCGACAACATCACGCTGCAAGTCCTGCGAGTGGTCCAGGCATCGTAATTTTCCGCGCACCTGTTATCCGCGCATTCTCCTTGTCTTCCCGAGTGAAACGAGGGATATTGGTTTTTCTCGCGATCGGTAAAAACCCCAGATTCCTGGCTTGCTTGCGAATAACAAAAATGCGGCAGTTGTTCCACGAGAGTTTCCTCGAAGTGCAAGTGATTGCGCATATGGCGCTCTTTTCTCTATAACCGAGCATCCTCAACTCGCGCATTTTACGTTTCTTAGGCCATTTCCGAGATGAGGGGAGTATGGAAACGGGATTGCAAATCACCATGCGAACATAGTCTATTAATTAGATGGACTTTGTGGCATAATCCCTGGCCATGAAAATTTCTCAAAAAGGACTTTACGCTTTGCAAGCCATGATGATGCTCGCCCGCCATCATCATCAGGGCGCCATCAAAATTCGCGAGATCGCGTATGAAGAAGATCTGCCGGAAAAATTCCTGGAGCTGATCCTTCTGGAGTTGAAGAACGCGCGCATGGTGGAAAGCGTGCGCGGCGCCAAGGGCGGCTACCAGCTTCGGCGTGAGCCCGCAGAAATCCGCTTGAGCGAAATTATGCGCCTGATCGACGGCCCGCTGGCGCCGTTCGCTGATGCTGAACAATTACGCGTGTTGATCGATCGCGACGTCTCTCATCGCTCCCTCTACCAGGTTTTTCTCGACGTCCGCGATGCCGTGGCACACATCCTCGACAACACTACTCTCGCCGATTTGATCGCCGGAAACACGCCGCGCTCGGGCAAACGCCGGGGGACGAAAAAGAAAGAGAAGGGAAGCGTGCTGCCAATGGTGGTTGGCCAGAAGAATGATTGAAAGTGCCGAGACAGGCGAGAGCGCCATCTCAAATGACCTGTAGCAAGACGGTCTGACGGCGCAGTTGTAGAGTTCACTCCCCCAGATTCCTAGAATTTTTCAGACGTTAGGAGCAGTTGCGAATTAAGGCTACCGCTTTTTTTTAATCCCTACTAAGTAGATTGTAATAATAAGGAAACTAACTTGGATCAATTTTAAGCTGAATCTGGATTTGAAAGAAGCCGAAAAATCGAAAGCCACGGTAATGAGGTTTGCATTGTTCCCCCAGTGAACTGTTCACACAAACTCAAAAGGAGAGCATTGAAAGTTATGAGAGCGATTAAGAATTTGTTTTTCACCACCATCACATTAGCAGCCGTTTCCGCGAGCGGCTGGGGCCAAACCTCGGCATCTACTTCTCCGGGCCAGCCGGCCATTACGGCGGCTGATGTACAGGCTCTTAAGGATGCTCTCGCCGTGCAGCAGCGTCAGATTCAGGCGTTACAAGATCAGCTAAACAAGCGCGATGAATCGGTGGAACAAGCCCAGAGAACCGCTGCCGATGCTGCGAAAAAAGCCGAAGCTGCGCGGGCAGAAGCCGATCGGGCGGCGAATCAGCTAAAGACTGATACCATCGCCGTGAAACCAGTAAACGCAACCCACGACGATGCAACTCTGAAAAACGCCGTATTGGATTTGCAGGAATCTCCCCAGACTGCAAGTCCGGACCAGCCTCAGACTTTCAACAAGCAAATGGAGGGTCCGCTGACGATTCACTTCCGCGGCATCAACATTACTCCGGGAGGATATGCCGCTGCCGAATTCGTGCGGCGGTCCAGAGCTTTGGGCGCGGACCTGCCGACGCCATTCAATTCGGTGCCGATGCCGGGCGCCACCCAAAGCCAGCTATCAGAGTTCTTCGGTTCGGCGCGCCAATCGAAGATCACGACCTTTGTCGATGGTCGAATGAAGAATGTAGACCTATCGAGCTATGTGTCAGCAGATTTCTTGTCGGCTGGGGTTACTTCTACTTCCACTCAGACCAATAGCTATACTCTTCGACTCCGGCAGGCATGGGGCCAAGTGAAATTTGACAACGGCTGGAGCTTCCTCGGCGGCCAGGAGTGGAGCCTTACAACCGAGAACGGGAAGGGAATTTCTCCGGACGACGATCTCGGCAGAACCAACGATGCGCGGCCAAAGACGATCGATCCTTCATATAGTGTCGGCTTCGTCTTCGCGCGCCAATATGGACTCCGTGTAGCCAAAAGTTTCTCCGATAAGGTTGCTATTGCCCTTGCCATCGAAAATCCGCAAGGTACCTTGACGACCCACGGAAATGGAGACAATTTTGTAATTGGGCTGCCAGGTGCAAGCAACAGCTACAACACTCTCTCTACCTATACCTTCAATTCATCGCCGGACATTATTGCCAAAGCTGCATTCGATCCCGGCGTCGGGCACTACGAGATATTTGGATTGCTCGACCGGTTCACCGGCCGCGTGTATCCCTGCGGAGAAGTAGTGCTCACCGGCACAGCCACAACCGGTCCTTGCCCCGATGGAATTGGAACCGGACCCAGCGCCGTCGGAGCTTATAACACCTCGAAACAGGGTGGGGGAGTTGGCGCCAGCGCGCGCTGGAAAATTCCCGGAAACCTCGTCCTTGGTTTGAAGGGTTTTGGCGGCAGCGGAGTCGGACGTTACGGTCCGGCTGGCCTTCCCGACCTTTCGATCAATGGCAATGGCACACCTCATATAGTCAAGAACCTGATGGGGCTTGGCACTCTGGAGTGGAATCATAAGAAGCTCAACGTCGACTTGTACGCCGGTGTGGAATACGCCAGCCGGACCTACAGTGTCGATCCTTTGACTGGAAAAGAAGTTGGCTACGGCGCTCCGACGTTCAAGAACTATGGCTGCTACACGGAATTGGCTCCAGCCGTGAACACCGGCTTCACCCCAACCTCGCTCAGCAATTGCACTGCTGACTCGCGAGCGGTCATCGAAGGCACCGCAGCCCTCTGGTACCGCTTCTACAGCGGACCCCGGGGCAGATTTCAGTTCGGTACGCAATACTCATATCTCACTCGCCAGAGCTGGTCGGGTGTGGGTTTCACGAAGGGCACGAGCGTGATGCCAGAAGGAATCGACAACATGGTCTTCGCGTCGTTCCGTTACTACCTGCCCTAAAACAAGAACGCTCCCGCATTAACCGACGACAGATGCGGGAGCTTTTTAGGACCTTCCTACTCAATGTTCTACGGGGCGCTTCCCTCGGAAACACTGCCCGCGCGGTTTTGGCTCACTCTCCTTCTCCGGGCTGGCGGTGACTTATTTCGTTCTACTGGTTCGTTCCATCAGATGCAACTCATCAAAATCTAGATCAATCTCCTCAGCCTCTTCCGCGCACTGTTCACATGAAATTCATCCTGCTGTAACCGTCCTGTAACAGGTCGGAATTTAAAAAGGATGGTTCACCAAACCGGGTTATTTGTCGATTACATAACTGGCCTTGCAGCGTAGTAGGGAGGGCCAGGCAAAACAAAAAGGAGAGAAGCATTTCATGAAAGCAATAAGGTACTCGTGTTTTCTGATTGCCCTGGCATTGGCAGTTTTCGCCGCCACTGTTTCGGCTCAAACTACTACTACAACGCAAACGACTAGTACTAAGACAACTAAGACCAAAAAGGACAAAGGGGTAACTGCGGCCGAAGTTGAGGCGCTGAGAGCCGCGAT
This sequence comes from uncultured Acidobacteriaceae bacterium, assembly GCA_963766625.1. GTDB lineage: Bacteria > Acidobacteriota > Terriglobia > Terriglobales > Acidobacteriaceae > Sulfotelmatobacter. Next base: position 138,234 of record CAVYBF010000006.1, read on the forward strand.
TGCCGCGCAGGAAGCTGCCCTGGCAGCCCAGCAACAGGAAATTCGACGATTGCAGCAAGAGCTGCACGGCAAGGATCAATCCGTGCAGCAGGCCCAAAGCGCTGCCGCCGAAGCAGCTAGCAAAGCGTCTGAGGCCCAGGCGCAGGCCAGCCAGCAGCAACAGGCTGTAGGCGAACTGAAGAGCGACGTTGCCGATTTGAAGACGAATGTCAACAACGCGGCCACGAGCATTCAGGAAACGCAAAAGGCCATCCACTCAGAAATCGAAAACCCACTGGCACTTCACTACAAAGGCGTGACGATAACGCCGGGCGGCTTCCTGGCGGCTGAAATGGTGCGGCGGTCGCGAGCTCTGGGATCGGACATCAACACGCCATTCAACTCGCTCACCATGCCCGGTGCTTCCCAGAGCAACCTGTCAGAGTTTTTCGGATCTGGGCGTCAGTCACGCGTCAGCTTGCTGGTCCAGGGAAAACTGAAGAGCGCCCAGATAGGCGGCTACTACGAGGCCGACTTTCTCAATGCCGGTGTCACCTCCAACAACAATGAAAGCAACAGCTATCCCCTGCGGCAACGGCAGGCGTGGGGACAAACGACTTTCAATAACGGCTGGAGCGTAACCGGTGGCCAGATGTGGAGCTTGGTCACGGAAACTCACCACGGGGTTGAGAATCGGACCGAGGCTACGCCCTTAACCATCGACCCACAGTACTCCGTGGGATTCAGTTGGGCCCGGCAGTACGGGATCCGCGTGGCCAAGAACTTTGGCAACAAGATCTGGCTCGCCGCTTCGATGGAAAACTCGCAAGCTACGCTCAGCACTCACAACAATGAAGCCAATTTCCTGATCGGATCGGCGGGCGCCGCCGGCGGACTTTACAACGCCGCCGTGGGCTCATGCAGCAGCTCGATCAACAGCACCGCCACCAGCGTAACTACGCTCTGTTCACCGATTGCCGGCTACTCGTTCAATCCTTCGCCCGATTTCATTGTCAAGGCGGTGTTTGAACCGGGCTTCGGTCACTACGAAATCTTCGGCCTCAACACCAACTTCCGCGACCGCATCTTCCCCTGCGGAGGTGTCTCATCGACCACGATTTGTGACGGCAAGACTGGTGCCTCCGCGCTCGGAGCGTTTAACGATACGCGGAACGGCGGCGGGATCGGCGCCAATGCACGCTGGACGATCGCGAAACACCTCGATCTCGGAATTCACGTGCTCGGCGGGAAAGGAATCGGCCGCTACGGGACGGCTGGCCTGGCGGACACTGCGATGCGCGCCGATGGCGCTTTCAACCTGGTCAAGAGCGGGCAGGGGTTGGGTACCATCGAATGGCATGGTCCGAAGCTGGATCTATATTTCAACCCCGGAATCGAGTACGCGGGCCGGGCGCAAGACTACGATCCCATTCTCGGCAAATACGTGGGATACGGTTCCCCGAACTTCAACAACTATGGCTGTTACGAGGAGACTCAACCTCCGAACAACAATGGCTTTATCCCCGGGAGTCTCTCAAACTGCACGGCCGACTCGCGGGTCGTTATGGAAATGACTGCCGGCTTCTGGTACCGCTTCTACAGCGGGCCCAAGGGCCGGGTGCAGTTTGGCGGACAGTATTCCTACGTGACTCGCGAAACCTGGGATGGCGTCGGTTTCACCAAAGGCACGACCGTCGCGCCCGCCGGGTTGGACAACATGGTCTTCACCTCGCTCCGCTACTACATACCGTAAGGGCGAAAACACAAACCGGTCCCGCGTCGCGTGGGTGGCGCGGGACCACCCTTCTTAGGCCTGTACCTCACTGGCCTTCTCAATCTTCTGAGGGGCGCCTTCCCTTCAGAATCGCCACTGGCCCGGTTTTGGCTCACTCTCCTTTTCCGGGCCGGTGGTGCTAGCCTTTATTTCGGGGTTAGCCTATAGCATTTGTGCCCATAGAATTTGTATCCTTAGCGAATGGTACTCAGATCCAGAAGGGACTTCTTGAGCCTGGCTTCCAGTGCGGTGTTCGCAATGGGAGTGGCACCCTTAATGCCAGCATGGGCGTTTCCGCAAGCACAAGCCGTCGAGTTTCCGGGCGAAGACGGGATGGTTCTTCGGTCGTTCCGTTTTGTCGATCTCGAATCGCCCGTCGAATATTTCAACACCTGGCTCACCCCGGTCCAGCACTTTTTTGTCCGCAATCATATGCACGAGCCCAGCGAACTCGATGCCGGCGAATGGCGGCTCACCATTGGCGGCGAAGTGGAAAAGCCGCTTAGGCTAGACTTGGCAGATTTGCGAAAAATGGAAGGGCACTCAGTCGTGAACACGCTGGAGTGCGCCGGCAATGGACGCGGCCTGTACCGGCCGCAGGTGCCAGGTATTCAGTGGGGAAAAGGCGCGGTAGGGACCGCCCGATTTTCCGGGCCGCGGTTGCGCGATGTGCTGCAGCGGGCAGGGGTGAAAGCGACAGGCAAGGACGTGATGTTTCGCGGCCTGGATGAAGTTCCCGGAAAAGTTCCTCCTTTCATTCGCAGCATCCCCCTTGAAAAGGCGATGGATGCTGACACGCTCATTGCTACGCACATGAACGGATCGCCTCTTGCGAAGCATCACGGATTTCCCGCGCGCGTTCTGGTTCCGGGATGGGTCGGCGCGGCTTCGTGCAAGTGGATAACTGAGATAAAGGTGCTTGCAACTGAGTTTCAAGGAAATTTCATGAACCCAGGTTACCGCATGCCCAACCAGCCTGTGCAACCTGGACAGCCTGTGAATCCGGGGGATACCCACCCGCTGACTGCGCTCACCGTGAAGTCGGTGATTGCCGGGCCGAGCGATGGCGCCAAAGTAAAACCAGGACGAGTGATGGTGCATGGCGCGGCCTGGGCGGGGGAAGCGGACATCATCAAGGTAGAGATTTCTGCTGATGGCGCGAGTTGGAATCCTGCCGTGTTGAATCACGAGCACGCCCACTATGCGTGGCGCTTGTGGAGTTACCAGTGGAAACCTGGCAAGGCTGGCGACTACACGATTATGGCGCGCGCCACTGACAGTTTGGGGCGCACACAGCCTACAGCGGCGGCGTGGAATCCCAGCGGATATTTGAACAACTCGATCGATCAGGTGAGGATTTATGCTGGGTAGCGTTTGGCGGTTTGCTGGGTTCTGCGGAGTGCTGGTGTTCGTGTTTGCTGCGGCGATCGGATCGGCTCAAAAATCTCCCGCTGAAAGCGTAACGGCAGAGCTTCCGGCCGGTCCGATGCAGGCCAAAGCCACAACGGCGTGTACGGAATGTCACGAGGCGCGCATTATCCTGCAGCAGAGGCTGAGCAAAGCCACTTGGACGAAAGAAGTGGACAAAATGACAAAATGGGGTGCGCTGGTCGATCCGGCCGACCGCGAATCGCTGATCGATTATCTGAGCACGAACTTCAGTCCTGATAAACCTCCCTACGTGGCACCACGAACCGCACGGGAGACAGGGGGGCGGCTGGATCCCCAAACCCCCGATCGTAAAAACTAAGATCGCCGAGGTAAGGTCGTCAGCGGGAGTCGCTAGTAAGTATGCCTGTGAGTAGATTCGAGGACTCTTTTTCCGAACTGCGAAATGCTCTGGAAAAAAGCAAAAGCGCTGCCGACCCAACATCCGGTTTGCGGATGCTACGGCAGCGCTGCCGATTCTAAACCCAAAACGGATACCGAAAGTATAGAAACCGCCAACCCCTCTTTCTAGTGATTGCTGGGGTTCCCGTTACAGTTAGTGTCTAAACCTGCGACAAAGGTTTAACCTTTTTCTTCGCTTCCGCTAGAGGGCGCTACGATGTCAATCGAAGTTTTTAGTTTTGCGCTTCGATTGTGCGCCTTCGTTTTCTAGCCCACCTGCCACAGAAAAAATCGACAGCAGAGGCGAACTGTTTTTTCTTTCGCCGAGTGGTTCGAAACAATCAGGCGCGCCATCAAAACAGTTGAGAGCAGAGAAAGACATTGACGTTTCTCGCTCTGACCCGTCGGATAACTTCCGGCTTGCTCGCGGCCGTCGGCTTGACGAAGCGGTTTCGGCAAAGGGTCACGCAACATCCGTCAAGGAGAATCAACATGAACAGTCTTGACTCTATGTTACGACGTAACAAAGATTTTGCCGCTCAGCAGTTTGCTGGGGGGGCGCTGATGCCCTCGCTTCCGTGGGCGCTGCCGAATGTGAAGGCAATCATCATCGGTTGCGCTGATATGCGTGTGGACCCGGCCCACGTGCTTGGAATTAAACCTGGGGAGGCTGTCGTGATCCGTAACATCGGCGGTCGAATCACACCGGGGTTGTTAGAGCAGTTGAGCCTACTCGGGCGAATCGGCGAAGTTGCCGGAAAGATTCCTGGAGGCGGCGGCGAGTTTGACATCGTCGTACTCCAACACACTGATTGCGGCATCACTCGCCTCGCCGGCGATCCCGCCATGCTGGCGCGCTATTTTCAGATACAAGAAGGGGAACTCAAGAAAAAAGCGGTTACCGACCCCCGCGCGGCGGTTGCCGCCGACGTTGCTTTGCTCCGGGCGATTCCCGCATTGCCGGGAGAGTGGCTCGTCTCCGGCCTTGTGTACGACGTGGCGACCGGACTTGCTGAAATCGTCGTACCACCCGCGCCCATTCGTTCTGCGCGGGCAGCCTAGGGGCCTTCTGTTACGGAAACCAAGGAACAGCTCGGCGGCATTCTCGTGCTTGCCGATATGGATGAAATGATTCAGGACAGCGAGCAGCGACGGCGAAAGGCGCCGCGCGATGAGGACCGCCCCGAAGCAAACAGCTTCGGACCGGGGCAAGAAAGAGTTGGCTCATGAAATCCAGGAGGAATGAGCAGAGACGCCAAAGGTTCGTGTCCCGGGATTCAGTGTTTCGTTGGACGGTTTCAGCGCTGGAATCGAGAAGAGCCTGAGTGGTCAACTTGGTAGGCGGGGAACAGAGATCGCTCAGTCGCTTTCTGCCTGGGTTTGTTCCGGAGAGGAGCTCTTTTCCGGTCGGAGCAGAGGGAACAGGATTACATCGCGGATGGTGTGGGAGTCGGTGAGCAGCATAGCGAGGCGATCGACGCCGACGCCGACACCGCCCGCCGGCGGCATCCCATAAGAAAGAGCGCGGATGTAATCTTCATCCATCTGGTGAGCTTCTTCGTCGCCGCGCTCTCGCTCCTTCAACTGCGCTTCAAATCGGCGGCGCTGGTCTTCGGGATCGTTCAATTCGCTGAACCCGTTGGCGATTTCCATCTGTCCGGCGAAGATCTCGAAACGCTCCGTCCAGTCAGGCTCGTCGGGTTTCTGTTTCGACAAAGGGGATACCGCGGTGGGGAATTCGTAAATGATGGTCGGCTGCGTGAGGTGCTCTTCAGCGACGGCCTCGAAAAGACCCGCAATCGTCTTGCCCGCCGGTTCATTGGGATCGTACGCCATATGCGCATGGGAGCGGTTGAATCGCTCCACAAGGTTTTTCAAGCTGTCCTGCGAAGAGAAATCGCTCATCACTGGTTTCTCACCGGAGGACTCCGGCCAGAACTTGATAATCGCGTCGCGCATGGTGAGCCGCTGCCAGTTCGTCCACTCGATTTCCTGATCGCCCCACTTCGACTTTGTGCTTCCGTTTACGTCTTTTGCGGCTTGCGTGATCAATTCTTGGGTGAGGTCCATCATGTCGTGGAAGTCAGCGTAGGCCTGGTAATACTCGAGCATGGTGAATTCGGGGTTCCATCGCCAGCCGAGGCCTTCATTGCGGAAATTGCGGTTGATTTCGTAGACGCGATCGAATCCGCCCACGACCAGCCGTTTCAGATAAAGCTCGGGCGCGATGCGCAGGTACAAATCCATGTCGAGCGTATTGTGGTGGGTGACAAACGGGCGCGCGACAGCACCGCCGGCAATCGGTTGCATCATCGGGGTTTCAACTTCAAGGAACCCATGCGCTTCCATTGTGCGTCGCAGCGACTGCACCAACTGGCTGCGCTTCAGAAAAAGTTCGCGCACCTCAGGATTCATCACCAGATCGACATAGCGCTGGCGATAGCGCAGTTCAACATCCGTGAGGCCGTGCCACTTTTCAGGAAGGGGCAGAAGATCTTTGCTGAGGAAGGTGATTTCGTCAACGTGAATGGTCAATTCGCCGGTGCGGGTGCGAAACAAATATCCGCTGACTCCAATGTGATCGCCGAGATCGAGCAGTTTGTAGAGTTCCCACCCTTTTTCGCCGACTGCGTCTTTCTTCACGTAAATCTGCAGCCGCCGGCCGCCCTGCTGCAGGTGGCAGAATCCGGCCTTGCCCATGAGACGGATTGCCATAATTCGTCCGGCAACCCGGACATTGACGCGAGGATTCTCCAATTGCTCGCCTGTCTTGGCGGAGTAGTCGGCCAGAATCTGCGGGATCGGGTGGGTGAATTCGTACTTGCTGCGGTATGCGGTTTGGCCAAGCGCCTCGATCTGTTTCAGCTTCTGCCGCCGCAGTTCGTAGATATTTTCGTCGAGAGCCAAGAGAACCTTTCCTGAGCAAAAGCGGGAACTGCGATTATAAACAACCTGCGCCGCTCCACCGAACTTGTCATCTCGACTTGTCGTCTTGAGCCAAGCGTCAATCTTTGGCGCTGTTAGGTCGTTGTTACATTGGTAATGTGGTACACTGGTACACATGAATGACGATTCGAAGTTGCTGGTCGAGCGGGTACAAACCGGAGTTCGCATGGAAAAGCGCCTGCTCAAAATTCTGAAAGCTTTCGCGGAATATCACGACATGAGCCTCGGCGATTTGCTCGAGGGCATTGTGTTGCACGCTTTTGATGGCAAGACGCCTTTCAGTGCGGCCTCTCTGGAGCGTATTCGGGAACTCAAGCAGTTCTATGATTTCGACCTTGATTCGAGCGCCAGCCACCGGTTGAAGGAGATCAAGGGAGGCCCGGCGCGCAAGCGCGCTGCCGATAGATAGGAAAGGCTCATTCATGAGTTCGACAAAAATCTGCGTCGACAACCAAGAGATCATTCGCCGCTTTGAAAATGGCACCATTCCTGCGGAGGTTTTTCATCACGTCGATCATGTACGCCTGGCCTTCGCGTATCTTTGTGAATATGCCCTCTTCGAAGCGCTGCAAAAGTTTTGCGCCGCGCTCAAGCGGTTTGCGGCGTGCCAGGGCAAGCCCCAGCTCTACAATGAAACGATCACCTGCGCTTATTTCTTCCTCATCCATGAGCGCATGGCGCGCGGCGATAGCGCTAATTGGGACAATTTTGCTTGCAGCAATCCCGATCTGCTGATCTGGAAAGATGGCATCCTCAACCGTTACTACGAAGAAGCAACGTTGAAGAGCGACCTGGCGCGAAGAGTGTTCCTATTGCCGGATAAAGTTTCACAGTCGCAACGCTCAGGTTGAAGTCGTCCTTCATCGGCGTTACTATTAGCTGCTCGCTCAACTTTCTTTTGCTAGCAAGCCGTTCAAGGCGCATATGCCACAGAATTATGTCCCAATCTTCGTTTTTGTCGGCGTGATCGCGGTTCTTCTTCCCTTGACGCTCATGCTCGCTAAGCTGGTGCGTCCATCGAATCCGAACAAGATCAAACTGATGCCCTACGAGTGCGGCATCGATCCAATCGACAATGCCCGCGGCCGTTACACGGTTCGTTATTACATCATTGCTATTTTGTTCGTCGTGTTCGACGTGGAAACTATTTTTCTATTTCCCTGGGCGGTGAAGTTCAAAGCGCTTGGCTTGTTCGGTTTCGTGGAAATACTGATCTTCCTGGCGATCCTTATCGTGGGTTACATCTGGGTCTGGAAAAAAGGCGCGCTGGAGTGGGTGTAGATCATGGGCGCCAGGCCAGACGTTCCCATGGACAGTTCTCCTTCCGAGACTTTCACTGCCAGCCGCTGGACGCAAGGCAATTTTCTGTTTCCCACTAAGATCGTCGTCAGCCCGCAACGGGTGAGCCGCATCAAGTCGCGACTGTTCGGCAGCAATGAAGAAACGATTCCGATGTCTAAGGTTGCATCGGTGCACATTAAGACTGGTGTGATCTGGTCAGAGATCGTGATTGAATCGAGTGGCGGCGCTGATCCCATCACCAGTTACGGGCACCGCAAGGCGGATGCGCAACGCATTCGAGACCTGATCGAGCAATATCAGGCGCAATCCCACGGATAGCGCGTCTATGGCGCGATTTCACGCGAGACCCTACCAAATTCTCTGCCGGACGTTTGTGAGCAAGCTCGTTGACAGGGCGCTCTCAAGCTGATAAAAGTGAACGTTCTCTCCGAAATCCCTCTGAGTGGTAGGTTTCACGTCGCGCAACATGCCTGACGAAACCAAATCGCCCTCACGACCCACGCCGGAAGGCGACCCGAAGCCGTCAGCAGATAAATCAGCGGTACCCGGAGGCGTGAAGGCTACCGCATCTGGTTCGGTGCAGCCGGAGGTTAAGACACCTCCAGAAAAAACAGCGACGCCGGCTGCTCCTACGAAACCTGCAGCAGCTCCGGCCACACCTCCAGCCAAACCCGCCGCCCCACCAAAAGCTCCTGTGCCCGCTCCCATTCCCTGGGATTCGCCCATGATTGCCAAACTCAGGCGTTCCTATGGTTCGGGCATCGAGCCGCTAACGTACGCCGGCCAGAACTATATGGTGGCTGATCGCTCCCTGATCCCGGAACTTTTGCAGGTGTTGCGTAACCAAGAGCAGTTTGATTATTGCGTGGACATTACGGCGGTGCACTATCCGCAACGTGAAAAGCAATTTGACGTGATTTGGGTGCTCTATTCTTTTCCCCGCAATGAGCGGATTCGGGTGAAGACGCAAATCGCCGATGGCGCTACGCTGCCCAGTTCTGTGCCGATCTGGCCCACGGCGAACTGGCTGGAGCGCGAAGTTTATGACATGTTTGGCATCAAGTTTGATGGGCATCCCGATTTGAAACGCATTCTGTTGCCTGATGGGTGGAAAGGACATCCCCTTCGCAAGGACTACAGTATCCTGCAACAAGATAATGAATGGGTGCAGATCAACCTGGGAATTGAAAGCGGCCAGTGAAGCGCGATCTCAGCACGGCATTGAAGAACGACAGTTATATCGACGGCAGCTACAAAACACGGCATTTATAAAGATAGCGGTTATAAAGACAGCAGTTATAAAGAATGACCGATCAGAATACGCTCTCGCATCTCGACCTCGAAACTCCTGAGAGGCCGTTTCTAGATGCGAATGAGCTCGTCATTAATATGGGACCGCAGCATCCCGCCACGCACGGCGTGCTGCGCGTGATTTTACGGCTCGATGGCGAGAAGGTTCTCGGGCTTGAATGCGTTATTGGATACCTGCACCGCGGCGTCGAGAAAATTGGTGAACATCGCACGTACACGATGTTCAATCCGTACGTTGATCGCATGGATTACGTCGCCGCGGTTTCCAACGGGCTTGGTTATTGCGAAACCGTGGAGAAGCTTTTGAATGTTGAAGCTCCGCCGCGCGCCCAGCATGTTCGCGTCATTCTCACCGAACTCAATCGGATTGCCAGTCATCAGCTTTGGTTGGGAACACACGCGCTCGATATTGGGGCAATCACGCCGCTCTTTTATACCTTCCGCGACCGCGAAGAGATTTTAAAGATTTATGAGAAATATTGCGGGGCACGGCTCACCACGCATGCCTTCCGCATCGGTGGCTTGCAGTATGAAACCTACGCGGGTTTCGAAAAGGATGTGAAGAACTTCCTCGATTTCTTCCGTCCGAAGATCGATGAGTATGAAGAACTGCTCACGACCAATCGAATCTGGGTCGAGCGCACTAAAGGGGTTGGGAAGATTTCGGCGCAGGATTGTATTGCGCTCGGCGTAACCGGACCAGTGTTGCGCGCCAGCGGCGTGAAATGGGATTTGCGCAAAGCCCAGCCCTACGCCAATTACAAGAATTTTGATTTCGAAATCCCCATCGGGCAAAACGGCGACACATATGACCGGTATCTGGTGCGTATGGTCGAGATGCGTCAGGCGGTGCGCATCGTCGAGCAGGCGCTGGGCGCGCTGCCCGAAGGCCCAATCATGGCGAAGGTGCCGAAAGTCATGAAGCCACCTGCGGGCGAGGTTTATCACTCCATTGAAGCTCCTAAAGGCGAACTGGGATATTTCATCGTCAGTGATGGATCGACTCAGCCCTATCGGGTGCGGGTACGACCGCCGTCTTTCGTGAACTTACAAGCGCTTGATCTGATGTGCCGCGGCCAGCTTGTGGCCGATGTGATCGCGGTCATCGGCACGCTCGATATCGTGCTGGGCGAGGTGGACCGCTGATGCGAGCGATGGTCCAATACATCACATCGTACCTCGGTAGCAATCAGACTCCCGGCGGGGCGGGCAACATCTTCTGGATTGTGGTTTATGTACTGCTGGTATTCACCGGGGTTGCCCTTGGTGTTATTTGCATGAACTGGCTGGAGCGCAAAATTCTCGCGCATATGCAGGTGCGGCTTGGGCCAATGCGGGTTGGCCCACACGGATTGATGCAGCCCTTCGCCGACGCGCTGAAGCTTCTGCTGAAGGAAGACATCATGCCGGTGGAGGCGGATAGCGTAATTTTCTGGACTGCGCCCTTCATGGTTGTGCTGGCTGCGTTTACGACTTTTGTAGTGGTTCCGTTTGGGCCGACACATGCGATTACCGATATGAACATCGGTATTTTGTTCATGCTCGGTGTGTCTTCGCTGAGCGTGCTCGGAATTGTGATGGCAGGATGGGCATCGAACTCGCACTATCCGCTGATCGGGGCGCTGCGATCGAGCGCACAGATGGTTTCCTACGAAGTGGCGATGGGCATGGCGGTGGTTTCGGTGATTCTGATGACCAGCCTGAACGCCGCGGGAACCGGAACTCTCAGCATGATCGGAATCGTTCAGGCGCAATTGGCGCAGCATGAATGGTTCATCTTTAAGTTTTTTCCGCTGGGGCTGATTGCTTTTTTCATCTTCGCTGTGGCTATGGTCGCCGAGACCAATCGCGCTCCGTTCGATTTGGCCGAAGCGGAGTCTGAATTGACCGCCGGCTTTCACACCGAATACAGCGGATTTCGTTGGTCGCTGTTCTTTCTCGCCGAATACGGAGCGATGATGGCTGCCTCTTCCATCGCGGTTACGCTTTGGCTGGGCGGTTGGTTGCGTCCGCTTCCTAATATGCTGAGCGGCGCACAGTGGGATGATGTTTTCTCTTTCTTTCCGGGCGCGACAGTACTGTTTCTTGCCGCGATCACTTTCTTTAATGTCATGCGGATGCCGAAACACCCGTACTTCAGAATTCAGACCATCGGACTGGCGGTATTTGGAGCACTCCTCGGTTTAGTTGGGTTGATTCTGTTTATCCCTGGGGTTCGCATGCGCGTGCAGGACATTTTCTGGTTCTCCGCGAAAGTCGCCGGTTTTATGTATCTCTACATCTGGTACCGCGGCACATTTCCGCGCTATCGCTTCGATCAATTAATGAAGATGGGATGGAAAGTTCTGCTGCCGATGGGATTAAGCGTACTAATCCTGACGGCAACAGTCGCGCTGTTTCAGCAAAATTTATGGCACCCGTAGCCACACCATTTTTCTTTTATATGCTCTCCGGACTCATGCTGGTGAGCGGCATCCTGGTGATCACGCGGAAAAATCCCGTGCACTCGGCGCTGGCGCTGATCACAGCATTGCTGGCGCAGGCTGCGATTTACCTGATGCTCTATGCGCCCTTCGTGGCTGGCGTGCAAATCATTCTTTATGCGGGCGGGATTATGGTGCTGTTCCTGTTCGTCATCATGCTGGTCAGCATTGATCGTTCGATTAAAGAACGGCAGTTCAATAGCCAATGGGTCATCGGCGTGATTGCCGCCACTGCGCTCGGCGGTTTGTTCATTGCTGTTTACACCAAGGGGACAAGTCTGTTCCCTGATCACGCGCAGCCCATCGTAGAAGGCGATAACACGCAAAGAGTGGCGAGCCTGTTGTACGGGCAATATATGTTTTCCTTCGAGATCGCGTCGCTGCTGCTGCTGGTGGCGATTATCGGGGCGGTGGTGATGGCGAAAAAGAGGATTTGATTTCTACAGTCACGGCAATGGAAGCCATGCTGCACATCACGACTTTGCATTACCTGGTGCTTGGCGCCGCGCTATTTCTGCTGGGCGTGATCGGCGTGCTTACGCGGCGCAATGTCGTGATTGTTTTGATGTCGATTGAGCTGATTCTCAACGCGGTCAATTTGAATCTGGTTGCATTCTCGCGCTATTGGCAGAGCATGCCGGCGCATATGGGCGGAGGAGCAACCGCGCTCCACGGACAGATTTTCTCGATTTTTGTAATCACTGATGCCGCCGCGGAGGCCGCGGTAGGACTAGGTATTCTGATCGCCTTCTTCCGCAATAAGGAGACGGTGAACGTTGATGAGGTCAATTTATTGAAGTGGTAGAAAAGCGCTCTTGGCCATTCGCTCTTAGCTTTTAGCCAGGATACGTTAGGTGACGAAGCTAAGAGCTAAAAGCCAAGAGTTAAAAGCATGTTTTTCTTATCGCACATCTGGCTGATTCCGCTGCTGCCCGCTCTCGGAGCCGCGATCATGTTTTTTTTCGGGCGCAGATTGCAGAAGGCGTCGGTGAGCGCGGTGTGCGTCGGCGTGATCGTGCTGGCTTTTGCCATGGGCTGCGCCGCGGTTTGGCAATATAACGGCTGGGCATCCGCGCCTGAGCACCATCATCAGCCGTATCAGACCACGCTTTACACTTGGCTCGGCAGCGGCACGGGCCATTTAACATACACGACACACGACGGCACCCCGGTCCCATTTCAAGCTGACGTCGGTTTTCTGCTCGACCCACTCTCCAGCATCTGGCTGCTGTTCGTCACCGGCGTCGGAATGCTGATCCACATTTATTCGATCGGCTACATGGCTCACGAGGGCGGTTACTACCGCTTCTTCGGATATCTCAATCTCTTTATGTTCTCCATGCTGACGCTTGTCCTGGCGAACAACTATGTTCTGCTGTTCGTTGGCTGGGAAGGCGTTGGCCTGTGCTCGTATCTGTTGATCGGATTTTATTTTCATCGCAAGTCGGCCACTGACGCAGGGAACAAGGCATTCATCGTAAACCGCATTGGCGATGCCGGATTCCTGCTGGGAATGTTTTTCATCGCCTGGTATTTCGGATCGCTGCGATTTGCTGAAGTTACGCAGATTGCGCGAAGCGGCCGCTTCGCCGTCGGCGATCCTATCATCACGGCTGCTACTCTGCTTTTGTTTGTTGGAGCCTGTGGCAAGTCGGCGCAGCTTCCGCTTTATGTTTGGCTACCCGACGCCATGGAAGGCCCCACGCCAGTGTCCGCGCTTATCCACGCGGCAACCATGGTCACGGCGGGCGTTTACATGGTTGCGCGGTCGAATGCGCTTTTCGTGCTCGCCCCGACCTCGATGAAGACGGTCGCCATTGTAGGCGCGCTCACAGCGATCTTTGCCGCTTCGATCGCTCTGGTGCAGAACGACATTAAGCGCGTGCTCGCGTATTCCACGGTCTCGCAGCTTGGCTACATGTTTCTTGCGCTGGGTGTGGGCGCGTTCGCCGCCGGAGTATTTCACGTTTTCACCCACGCGTTTTTTAAGGCGCTGCTGTTCCTGGGTGCCGGCTCAGTGATTCACGGCATGAGCGGCGAGCAGGATATGCGCAACATGGGCGATCTGTGGCACCGGATTCCGACTACGCATCGCACAATGTTTATCGCCACGCTCGCCATTGCGGGCATCTTTCCGTTTGCCGGGTTTTTCTCAAAAGATGCCATTCTCTGGGAAGCGTGGTCGCGCGAGGGCGGTGCATACCGCTTGCTCTGGTTTATCGGCTACGCGACCGCACTGATGACTGCTTTTTACATGTTCCGTCTGATGTATCTCACGTTTCGCGGCCATCCGCGGATGAGCCATGAAGTCGAACACCACATTCACGAATCGCCTCGGTCGATGACTGTGCCTCTCGTCGTCCTTGCTGTCTGCGCAATCTTTGCCGGATGGCTCGGCTGGCCGCATAGCTTGGGCGGTTCTGATCGCTTCACCGCTTTCGTTGAACCTGTATTTCAGCCTGAGGCGCGCGTTTTGCAAGTGGAGGGAAGGACCGGCCAGCTGGTCGCCGGAGTTGAAGAAGAAAAGAACACCGGAACCGAATGGCTGCTGATGGGTCTTTCTCTTGCTGCCGCGTTCGCCGGTTGGGGTATGGCCTGGAGAAGCTATCGCCACGCCGGCAAGGATTACACCGAGCCGATTGCTGCAGCCTCTCCGCCTGTCTACAACGTGCTGCTGAACAAATATTACGTCGATGAAGGTTACGACTACGTTTTCACCGGCCGCCGCAAGCTGGGCAAAGCCCGGTTGGGCGTGCTGGGACTTGGCGAAGCGTCTGCCTGGTTTGATACGCATGTGGTCGATGGTTTGGTTAATGCCGCAGGATGGATCACTCGCCTGGCCGCGACGCTTTCCAGTTGGTGGGACAAGTGGATCATCGACGGCATCGGCGTCAACGGCCCAGCCATTCTGGCGCGCATGTTGTCGTATCCCGCGCGCCTGTTCGAATGGGGCTTGGTGCAATGGTACGCGCTCGTCATGACTGCAGGATTGCTAGGTTTCGTGTTCTATTACGTGTATCACTGAAAGCGGCTTTTAGCTGTTAGCTCTGGGCTCTTAGCTTGAAAACTTAAGGCGAAGAAGCTTGAGCTAAGAGCTAAGAGCTAAGAGCTTCTTCATGTACAACCACATACTCTCGATCATTCTCTTCACGCCGCTCGTTGGCGCGATTGTGCTCCTGTTCGTTCCCCGGGAGAACAAAGACGCCATCCGCTGGATTGCGAACTTCTTCGCGCTCGGCGGATTCCTGATCTCTCTGCCGCTCGTACCCTGGTTCTGGGCGCAGCGCTTTGAACCCGGCTTCAAATTCATCGAAGGCGCGCCCGGCAACTGGATTCCCTCGATCGGCGCGGGTTACCTCATTGGCATCGATGGCATTTCTTTCCTGCTCATCATGCTGACGACGCTGTTGGGCTGGATTTCAATTCTCTCGTCGTGGACGGCGATCGAGAACCGCGTCAAGGAATACTACGTCTGGTTTCTGATCCTGCAGACGGGAATGCTGGGCGTTTTCATGGCGCTCGACTTCTTCCTCTTCTTCGTATTCTGGGAAGCGATGCTGGTGCCGATGTATCTGCTGATCGGCATCTGGGGCGGCCCGCGCAAACTTTACGCCGCGATCAAGTTCTTTCTTTACACCCTCGCTGGATCGGTGCTGATGCTGCTCGGCATCTTGTTCCTGTACTTCCATCACCACACCTTGACCGGCATCTACACCTTCAGCCTGACCGCTTTATACGCGACTGCACCGAAGATTTATTCCGATCCGGCATACGGGCCGACGATTGCAACTTTGTTATTCTTTGCATTCTTCTTCGCGTTTGCCATCAAGGTGCCGATGTTTCCCTTTCACACCTGGCTGCCTGACGCTCACGTCGAAGCGCCCACGGCCGGCTCGGTCATTCTGGCGGGCGTTCTGCTGAAAATGGGGACGTACGGCTTCATCCGCTTCTCGCTGCCGTTTTTTCCCGACGTTCTCATGCATACGAAAGTTCGCGGCTGGATGATCGCGCTTTCGATTATCGCGATCATTTATGGCGCGCTGGTTTCGCTGATGCAGAAAGATATGAAAAAGCTGGTGGCTTACTCTTCGGTCAGCCATCTGGGCTTCTGCACGCTGGGAATTTTTGCTTTGAACTCCGTAGCCTTGAGCGGGTCCGTCCTGCAGCAGATCAATCACGGAATTTCAACCGGCGCGCTGTTCTTGATCGTCGGCATTCTTTATGAACGGCGCCACACACGCGAAATTTCCGAATACGGCGGTATTTCGAACGTTATGCCCGTCTACGCAACGATCACGATGATCATGTTCCTCTCGTCGATGGGCCTTCCGCTGCTGAATGGTTTTGTCGGCGAATTTACCATTCTGCAGGGCACATTCATGGAGAACTGGCGCTGGGGCGCGTGGGCTGTGCCCGGCGTAGTTCTTGCCGCCGCGTATCTTCTGTGGCTTTACCAGCGGGTTTTCTTTGGGACGGTCACAAATCCCAAGAACGAAAAACTGCAAGATCTTACGCCCCGCGAAGTACTGATGTTTGTGCCGCTGCTGATCATGGCGTTCTGGATCGGTCTCTATCCCAAGCCGTTTTTCCAGATTCTGGAACAGCCGGTGAATCAGCTGGTTCAGAATGTTCGCAATCCCCCGCCGGGCGGATACGTGAATGCTCAACTGCACCCGGCAGTTCAGAACGATATGCAGATGCCTGAGGGGCCAGTCGAAGCAGAAATGCCCGCAGATAATGGCGCTGCCATGCAATCGGCGAAAGGGAAGAAATAGTGGGCGCGCTCGGATTCAATTGGAACGACTACGTGCTGGTGCTGCCCATCACTCTGCTCACGCTGTTCGCATTGGGCATTCTGCTGATCGATTTGATGATCCCGCCGGAAACCAAGTGGGCCAACGCCGTCACTGCGCTTATCGGCGTAGGATTTGCGATCGGCGGGGTGGTGAAGATCCAGCTCTGGATGCAGGCCACACCTTACGCCCACATGGGT
The DNA here is from genome assembly GCA_963766625.1 of uncultured Acidobacteriaceae bacterium. GTDB lineage: Bacteria > Acidobacteriota > Terriglobia > Terriglobales > Acidobacteriaceae > Sulfotelmatobacter. The sequence continues at coordinate 154,852 of CAVYBF010000006.1, forward strand.
CTGCAGGCCATGATGGGCACGATGATGGTGGACCGCTTCGCGATCTTCTTCTTTTACTTGTTCCTGGCGGGCACGGCGATTTCGATTCTCATGTCCGTACGCTACATGCAGACCGAACATGAGAATCACGGTGAGTATTACTCCCTCATGTTGCTTTCGGTCGTCGGCATGATGTGCATGGCTGCGGGAATGGACATCGTGCTCATCTTCATCGGCCTCGAGTTGATGGCCATTTCCACCTACGTGCTGGTGGGCTTCCTGAGGCGCGACCGCCGCTCCAATGAAGCGGCGCTGAAATATCTACTGCTCGGAGCATTTTCCTCCGGCATTTTCGCTTACGGCCTGTCGCTGCTGTATGGGCTTACGGGCACAACGAACCTGGCTGGGATAAACCGTGAACTCGGGCGGATTCTGGCCCAGAATCCGCATAATCCGGTTGCGATTGTTGCCTTGCTGACAACGATGACTGGCTTGCTGTTCAAGGTTGCCGCCGTGCCATTTCATCAGTGGGCGCCGGATGCCTATGAAGGTGCGCCCACCTGCATCACCGGATTTATGTCGGTCGCGGTGAAAGCCGCGGGATGGGCGATGCTGCTGCGCATCCTGCTCTGGGGACTGTACCCCATGCGTTTCGTTTGGGCTCCGTTGCTGGTGTTTGTGTCGATTGCCACCATGACCGGCGCAAATTTCGCCGCCCTCACCCAGACGAATACCAAGCGCCTGCTGGCCTACTCCTCAATCGCGCACGTTGGCTACATGTTGCTGGGTTTGATTGCTGGAACCGCGTACGAGCTGAATACTGACGGCTTCAAAGGGATCCTCATCTATCTGCTGGTCTACACATTCATGAACCTTGGTGCTTTCGGCGTGATCACGTCGCTACGCCATCGGAATGTAATCGGCGACGAACTCGACGATCTCAATGGACTCTATGCGCGCGCTCCGGTTGAAGCTGTGCTGATGCTGCTCTTCCTGCTTTCGCTGGCAGGGATTCCGCCGCTGGCCGGCTTCTGGGGCAAATACTTTATCTTTCTCAGTTTGATCGAAACCGGGCACTATGTGCTCGCGTCGCTGGGCGTGCTCTATTCTGTCTTTGGCCTGTACTACTATTTGAAGATGGCGAATGCCATGTTCATGGGCCAGCCGGAGGAAGGCAGGCTGCCGGTGAGCTGGAGCATGCGTGCGGCTCTCGGCGTGACCGGATTCGCAACCGTCTTCATTGGAATCATGCCCGAGCGTTTCATCGATATCATTGACTGGTTACTGGGCATAACGAAGAGTCCCGCGGTAGCGAAGCTGGTGCACTGAACCACTCGCTGCGGACACAGAACCACGAACGCTTCCCCCCATGTCCCCTTCACCCGAGCCTAAGCCGGACGAGCCAAACTCAGAACGCAAAGAAAACTTCTGGGTGCAGGTGGCGCGCTACAGCGAGGTGGCGATGATCTTTCCCGCGGCCGTAGTTGTGGGATGGTTCGTAGGCGCAGCCCTTGACCGCTGGCTGCACATTACCTGGCTCTATCTTGTCGGAATCCTTTTGGGCGCTGTGGCGGGTTTTGCCGAACTGATTCGGGTAGCAATACGCGACTCAAAATGACTTGCCTCGAAATTGCTCCCTTTCTGAAGCAGGGCTTACCATGATCGGAGTGCAGTTGCGAACTGGCAGTGGCTGAGAATTCCCAAAGCGAAGTAGATTTGCCGGCGGCACCAGTGGCGGAAAGCTTCTACTCCGGCGCTCTGCCGCGCATTGCCCGTTTCATGCTGGTGCTCTCGCCAGCGCTGGTCGCTGCGACCTGGTGGAGATTCGGCTTGCGTCCAGCGATTGGGCTCGCTTTCGGCTGCGCCATTGCCTACGTGAATTTTCACTGGCTCAAGCGAGTGATCGCCAGCTTCGCCGACCGCGCTACGGGAGATGCCGGATCGCAATCCGGAAGTGGAATCGTTTTCCGCTTTCTGGTGCGCTATGTTTTGATGGCGATCAGCGCCTATGCTATATTGACTGTTTCACCCGCAAGCCTGAATGGGCTTCTTGCGGGCTTATTTTTGCCCGTTGCAGCCATTCTGTGCGAAGCAGCTTATGAATTGTATGCGGCGCTGGCGCGTGGCTTGTAAGCGCGGCCGTTCCACAGAATAGCCGGGAGCCAGCCGCTGAAAGCTTTTTTATGCTCGAGCAACTCTGGTTGACTCACATCCTGAACCAGGTCTTCGCAGGGCCAGTCACGGCTTTCTTGCGACTCTTGCACATTGTCCCGAGACATCCGGAAGCTCCCATCTCGAATTCGCTGGCGATGGAGCTTTTTGTGTTTGTCTTCCTCCTCCTCATATTTTTTATTCTTCGTTCGCGCCTTTCAGTAGATAACCCGGGCGGCTTGCAGCACGCCTTCGAGGGACTGGAAGGATTCATTCAGGGGCAAAGCAACGAGATTATCGGCCATCACACCGAGTCTTATACCGCATTTCTGACTACCCTCGGTCTCTTCATTCTTTTGTGCAATGTGCTCGGGATTATACCCGGCTTCGAATCTCCGACGGCGGTGGCCGTTGTGCCACTGGGCTGCGCGCTGGCCGCATTTATCTACTACCAGGTACAAGGTTTCAAACACGCGGGCATCGGCTACCTCAAGCACTTTGCTGGTCCCATGCCCGTCTTGGCGCCGTTGATGGTGCCCATCGAACTGATCAGCCATTTGGCGCGCGTGCTTTCGCTGACCGTGCGTCTTTACGCGAACATGTACGCGGGCGACATGGTCACCGTGGTCTTTGTTTCTTTGATCCCGGTAGCGATCCCGATTCCATTCTTGGGACTGCACATTTTCGTTTCGTTGTTGCAGACATACATTTTCGTTCTGCTGACTACGGTTTATTTGCAGGGCGCAGTTTCGGAAGAGCATTAAAAATAGTTTTCAGTTTCTAGTGTCCAGTTTTCAGTCACGACTCGGATAGAAACGGGAAACTGGAAACCAGAAACTAGATTTCGGCCGCATAGCGTGAGGACGTCTGCAAGGTACGGCGTCAACCACCCACTGGCGGTATTTCATACGAGGAGAAACACAATGACTAAGCTGAGCAAGCTGTTCATGGCACTTTCCGTGCTCTCGTTCGCCGTGCCGGCGTTCGCGCAGGGCGGAACTGAGGCGGGAACTAACTGGGTTGCCATCGCGGCAGGATTCTCGATGGCTTTTGCCTCGGGAATTTGCGCGCTGGCGCAGGGGAAGGCTACGGCATCGGCCGTCGAAAGTCTGGCTCGCAATCCAGCGGCACGTCCGGGCATCCAGTTGGCGCTGATTTTGGGTCTCGCCCTGATTGAATCCCTGGCGCTCTATACGCTGGTTATCATTTTCGTGAAAGTTAAGTAGGGTTTCTCAACCAGTTTGCAACAAAAAGCCTCTGCTGCGGCAGAGGCTTTATATTTTCGTAACGCGGACGCCCTCTTCCGCGTTGATTAAACTATCCGTGAACACTCGCGGGCGACGGTGCCCGCGCTGCATACTAAACTGTCTGGAAACACCGCCCGCTTAGGTTCTTCGTTGCCCGATCCACTCGTCTTCTTTCTTCTGCGGGGCGCGATTGAGCGCCTCCACCAGTAAGCGGCGCAAGCGATAGCGGCTTTCCAAGTCAGTGTTTACGATTTCGAATCCTACCTCGTTGACGCGCGCCCGGCGCAATAGCACGTGAGCTCTGATTTTAGCCCTCATGCCGAGTGGAATTTCCAGGTCGGCTTCACTGCCAATGCGGAGATTGTCTTCTTTCGTGCCCATGCCTCCGCCCAAGCTTAATTCGCGAATCAGAATTTTGGATTTTCCCCAGGAACTCCCAATGGTGGCTCCAACGGTACGCGCCAGCACCATGCGTTCATAGCGGCGCTGCCGTACCCAGGGGCATGCCGGAGCAGTATCGAGAGGCGCAATCGCCAACTCCGCCGGCTCGAGGCTGCTATCGGAGAGGATCTGCGCGCTGTAGCGGGGATCCGTCTTGGCAAGCGATTGTGCGGCGGCGACTCGCAACTCGCGGTGGTAAACCCAGCCGAAAGTCTTCTTTGCTTCCACGATCTCGCGCAGCAATGTCAGCGACTCCGCATCGCGCAGCCGTCCCAGCGATTCGATGGCCTTCAGCTGGATAAATGGAGAGCGTGACGCGGCTTCGCCGGGGCGGGCCATGGCTTGCAGCGGGGGCGCAGCGGTGAGGTCTCCACTCATACCAATTTCATCAATGGTTTCGGGAAGAACCAGTGAATCCAGTATTTCGGCGAGTTCCAGCAAAGTGCGGCCGCGGTCAAAGGCGGCACCATACGCAATTTGCCGAACCACAATATCGTGATAAAAACGATTCCACTCTGGAAGGCGCGCGGGTAAGAGTTCAAGCAATGTTCCCACATCCAGGCGGCTCAACAGGCCCACCACTGCCGACGCCTGACGCGACTGACCGGTACGCAAAATCTCGCGAAGCTGCGTAAGGGCGGGACTTCCCAACTCCTTAACGAGCTCGACCATGCGGTCGCACTCATCGCGCCGCATACAGCGGAAAAATCGGTCTGCCAGGTGTTCGGCTCCTGACTGGCAGGTGCGGCGCAAAATCAGCAGCAGATCCTCTGGTAGGGGATCGCTGCGCAGCGCCTCTTCGATAAACTCAGGAATGCGATTCTCGACGCCCACCCGAGGGCGCAGATCGTTCACCATGACCGGGCGCTGCTGCAAAAGGGTTTCCATGGCAGCGCATACTTCATTGACCGCAGAGTAGTTCTTGGCTTCGCTGGCTTCCTGGCTGAGACGCACAAAGGCGGCGCTCAATAAACTCTGCAGTTCTGGATCTTTTTCCACGCAAATTTGCTGGGTGACTTTATGAATGGCTCCAGCCATGGGTTCGCCACCCAAGCGCGCGTAGAGATCGGCCAGTTGGCTGAGCCCGATTGCCGTTTTCCGTCGCGGCTCCGCATCCTTGCTGGTTACGCATCCGGCGTAGTTGTTGAGGATTTCGGCAGACGTTTGCTTGTCGTCGCGCTCGAGCAACACTTCAACAAACTGCCGCAGGTTGCGCGGCGGCACGCATGGAGCTTCGTTCGATAGCAGTACCGTCTTCTTGCCTGATTCCGGAACTTCGGCCCAGAACATCCGGTCGAGAATATCGGCATGCGACTCGACCAGAATGCCGGCCTTGTTCATCTTCTCCTCTTGAATTTTAAGAATCTGGCGCAACGAATCCATCTGCCGGCTCATGTGCTCCATCATCTGATGCACGGCATTGACCTTGACCTCGCCTTTGGAATAACGGTCGAGGGCAAAGCGGATCGCCATGTGCTCCGCCGCTTTCATGAGCAGCGGGGCTTCGTCTTCCTGCTCCGCGGTCGCTCTGGCCGCCAGGCTTCGCAGTAATTGCTGCAGGTTCAAGCGTGTGTTGGCGTCGGTTTCGCCGAGATCTCTTTGCAAATCTTCAGGACGAATGCTTGGATCTGCCTGCGCTTCCCCAAATCGCGTGAGAAGCCGGATCGCTTGCACAACTTCCGCTTCCTGCAGCGGCACAACCGTGCCTTCCCAGGCTGGAGCTGCTCCAGCAGCGCTTCCTTGGTTCAAACCCACAGAAACGGGAACATTCGGAACACTGCCGAAGGGGACCATCATGCCCGGCTGTGCCTGCCCTTGAGCCGCCCCGCCAGAGTTCGCACCTTCAGCGGCGGCGATCAGTTGGAGCAGTTTCTGGGGATCGTTCAACCACTGCTTAAACTCGGGTCCGAGGGTTTGTGCCGCAATCTGCGCCGCGACGCTGACATCGCCTGTGAGCGGGTCGGCAGCGACAAATTTTACTTCGTTGATCCTGATGGTGCTCTGCTTGCCGCTGCTGCTCAACGCTTCTTTGATTTGTTTGGATACGTCTTGTGCTTTGGAGCCGGCAAGAGTGAAAGCGCGCACCAGACGCGTGAAGTCTTCGATGGTGACGTCTTTGGAAAAGTGCAGGCTGGCCAGGCCCGCCGTGCTCAATAATTGCCCGAAACTGCGCTCCACTTGCCCAGTTTCGAGGGGCACGCCATCCAGCAGCAACTTGTTATCCGAAACTCCCAGCAGAAAACCGCTTTCGCCGGCGGTAGGAAGGCCGTGTTGCAGCTCGTTCCATGCAACCTCAAACTGCGCTTCCGTACGCTTGTGATCATACCCATACATGCGGGCGTACTTGATCAGGATGTTTAAACTGTGAACGAACGCGCGCGCCGAGGCTGCACGATTGGCGTGAAATGTGGCCGCGTTGTCGATAAAACACCTCTTGGGCGAGACTCTGCCTACGCGATAAAAGGTTAAATCCAAGAGGTAAGGTGTCGCATGTTACGGAGGTAATGGCAGACGTGGGGGGTGATAATCGTAATCGTCTCAGCAGTATTGGTGTGAGAAACGTTCTCTTCTCCTAATCGCAAGCTGGCACTGGCGCTCGCAGCCATCTCCGGCGAAAATGGTGGACGAAGTGTTTTAGTACCTGGAAATCCCTGTGGCTTTGTCAACTGCTCAGAAAACGCCCGCCAGCCAAACGGTCGGCCTCCGCTACTGGATGCTGCGAGTGCTGGAGGAGTGCGACAACGTGGCTGCCGACTTTCGCCCCGATCCGGTGCACGATCTCCGTGTGTCTTTGCGGCGCTGCCGGTCGCTCGCTGACGGCCTGATGGCCCTCGATCCCGATCCCCATTGGAAAGCGATGAAGAAAGCCGGCAAGCGACTGTTCCAACGCCTCGGTGATCTTCGAGACACTCATGTGATGGAAGAGTGGATCGACAAATTGGATCCCCCGAGGACAGCGCTGCCAAGCGCAGGTGACGGCCGGGAGCCGGGTTTATCCGAATTTAATTCCGGATCGTTCGCGCCCGAATCGAACAGCCAATCCCGCGCCGATCCGGCAGAAGCTCTGCGCAAAATTCTTGATTTACGCGAACAAGAGCAGAAGAGGGAAGCGAAAGCCGCTATCGAGGCATTTGACAGGAAACAATGGCGGCATTGGAGCAAGTTACTTCCTGCGCGCGCGACGCGTTTCCGGCTGGGTAGTGCCTTGTTCAAGCACCTTGCCCTGGAACGCTGGACCGAAGCCCGCGAACTGCATAAAAGAGCCATGCGCAATCGTTCGCAGACCGCGCTGCACGCGCTGCGCATCGGCATAAAGCGCTTTCGCTACATCGGCGAAAATTTTTTACCGGCGGAACACAAGGCGTGGAGTAACGACCTGAAAGAAATGCAGGATTTGCTTGGCGAAGTTCATGACCTGGATGTGCTGTGGTCGACCGCTCTTTCATGCAAAATTTTCCCTGACGTGCATTCGCGGACGCTCTGGCACGAGCGAATCGCCAGCGAGCGCAGCAAGCGCATCGATCGTTATCGCGACAAAATGATTGGCCCGGATTCGCTTTGGAACGTATGGCGCGCTGCCTTGCCCCAAGGCAAGCAGATCGAAGTTCTCGCGCTGCGGCGAATGAAGCTGTGGGCGGGCGGATTCGACCCCGATTTCCCGCATGCCGAGCGTGTCGCCAGCCTTGCCCTGCAACTCTACGACGGGCTTTTGGGATTATCGTGGCAACCAGCCGTGGATGCCTCGTCTGCGCGCTCCAGTTTGCTCGCCGCGGCCCTGCTGCATGATATTGGGAAGTCGCAAGGCCAGAAGGATCATCAGAAGACTTCTTTAGGCTTAATCCGTAAACATCACGGCCCGTTCGGTTGGAAAGAGGCTGATCTGCTGCGCGCTTCCATTGTTGCCCGCTTTCACCGCGGCATCTTGCCGACCAGAAGGCACAAGCTGTTGCGCGATCTGCTTCCTGACGAACAGAAAGCGACGATCCAGTTGGCAGCGATTCTGCGCTTGGCGAACGGTTTTGATGCTGCCCACGACGGCCATATCCTGCGGTTGCAATTGCAGCAGCTTCAGAACAACCGCACGCGGCTGAGGCATGCGAGTAACGGGAAGCAACCATCGAACGGGCTGCCGCGCAGGGCTATCGGTTTGGCTCCTCACGAACCACTGATCATCGCGGCCGAAGGTTACTCGCCAACAGGACCGGCCGCTCAAACCATCGCCGCCGAACGTCATCTTTTGGAAACCGTCTTGCGCAGGCCGGTATTGGTGAAGTCCATGAAGCACATTACGAGTAAATAGTGCCTTGCCTCAGTGGCGTCGGCGTGGCTGTTTGGAGAACATGCGCATGTCATACTTCAGCGGCTCGGCTTTGCGGAGGATGATTTTCTTGAAATCAGGATGCGCGGGATTGACCAGGTAATTATTTTCCCGCGGGGAGAGCACGGAAGGAACGATTAGCAAACAACGTTCGCCGGCCTGAGCGAACTCATCGCCAAAAGGCGTGAGTGCTGCAGGCGCGGCCGGGTCTCGCCAGTTTTGTGGCAGATCCACAAGGTTAAGTATTTGGCGGCTTAGCGTGTCAGGAATTTCAGCAACCGCGAGAACGAGATCATCCGGCGGATCGTCTTTGTCGAGGTGGACAAAATATTCAAGCATGGCAAGGGATTGATGTTCTGAAGCGTAGCTCAGGCGTGTTCCCGGGCTCGACCAGCGTCCTCCATAACGGTAGGCGCCTTCGCCATCGAATGGGTTGCGGGCGAACGCTCTTCGCAGAACCCGATAGATTCGAGTCAACTAATTCCGCCGTAAGCGATGCGGCCCAGGATATTTTCCACCTGGCGCGCTCCCAACTCGGTGTCGATTGCTGCGATGGGAGCGATGCCGCCAAGGGCACGATTGGGGCGCTTCAGCCATCGCCGGGCGCGATCCTCGCCACCGAGATATTCCGTTGCAATGGCTGTCAGACGAGCCAGGCGATACAGGCGGTCCGATTCATAACGCGCCAACTTTCCGCTGCGCCGGCGGCGCTGTAAGCTCCGGGCGGACAGGTCGAGCGCAGTGGCCAGTTCTTTCAGCGTCAAGCCGGATGCTCGCATAAGTTCCTCGACGACCCCAGGAGGAAAGCCACTGCGAATCGCCTCAAGCATGTCGCGATCCGTGGAAAGGGAACGTCCTAGCGTGCGCCTGCCCCCTAGTTCTGCAACGACGGCCCGAAGTTCGTTTACCATTTGTCGCTTATTATAGCGACAAATGGCGCATGTGGCAAATTATCTGGCGGCTACGACCTCTTCTACGACAACTTCAGGAAGCACGTAACCTTTTCGTTTGCATATCATTGAGCCTGCAGGCCGGAAGCCTCCCAGTCACTTCCGCGAGGTTCGCGCCGCGATTACTAATATCGTAGTGACTCACGCCCAATTAGTTGAAAAAGCCATTCGCTGGCTGCGCAGTTATCGGTGCGGAGTGGTGCTTTCGGAACAAGCTTGCGTCAGCGGCGAAATGCCTGACGCCATTGGGTGGAAGCGTGCTTGCCATTCGGTGCTCGTCGAGTGCAAAGTGACCCGATCAGATTTCCTCGCCGACCGCTCGAAACCGTTTCGCGTGAAGCCAGAGCGGGGCGTCGGGTGCGAGCGCTTCTATCTGGCGCCAGCAGGACTAATCCGGTGTGAAGAACTCCCCAAAGGCTGGGGATTGCTGGAATGCCGCGGCGGAAGAATCGAACTAGTGGCTCAATCTATGAAGAATCTGCGCAGCGCCACAGGTTTTCGTTACGAGATGAATCTACTCCTAGCCAGCTTGCGCCGTGTTGAAGTACGCATCGAACCGCAAAATATCACCGATTTTCTGAAATGGAAGAACCGCATGGCTGAATATAACCGCGGGTCGCTGCCCGAAGGACTGGAGGCAGCGGATGATGAAGCAAACGTATTCCTTGAGCCTGAGCCTTCGCAATTGAGCTAGCGGCCCATATTCGCCCGCATTCACGTCGCTCCTCCGTGGAGCGCCGCATTCCAGAACAGGCTTTTCCACACCTCGCGTCCGCTCAATGCGGTTATTCGTCACAGACCTATTTCCGCGGGTGGAGGCACTATCGGAACGCGCTGGAGCGCCGACGGCGGGCAGATTTACCTGCCGAAAATCCATCGCTCGGAGTGAAGGGAATGAGAAGGCTGGTGCTGATCGGCATTTTAACGACGTTTTCCGTGGCTTGTGGAAGCAACAGCTCCTCCGGCACGCAACTTACGGGTGCCTGGACGATCACCGCGAACCAGCTAAGTTCAAGTGGAAGTGTATTTTCGGTGACCTTAGTTTCGAGCCAATGCAGTGTCGTCGCGGGTGACGACCTCTTCACCGTCCAGGGCCCAACTTGCTTCATCGCCGACGACAGCACAGGGCAGGGGTCAATCTCCGGGAGCGGCCAGTTTCTCTATCCGCCGCAAGGTGTGCTGGTGGGCTCGCCAAGCAATCCTATCCCCGCCAACACGCCGGCATCGATTAACCTGGTTTTCGTGGAGGCGGATGAATACGGCGACATCTCCGTCTTCAACGGCGATGGATCAATTGACAATGGCACGATGAGCGGAAGCTGGGTGTGTAGCACATATTCGCCAGTCTGCGCAGGATTGAGCGGGACCTTTTCCGGGAGCCGGAACTAGTGTGAGTTCAAAGCGAAAACAAGTAGAAAATGATCCCGCAGCGGCGATGCGCTTGCGATTCTATAATTCCCGCCGGCCTTCCATAGCCTTCAGCATCGTAATCTCATCGGTGTATTCGATATCGCTACCAACTGGGATACCCATGGCGATGCGCGTTACCTTCACGCCCGCGCGCTTGAGCTGCTGTGAAAGGTAAGTTGCCGTAGCTTCGCCTTCGACGGTAGGGTTGGTCGCGATAATGACTTCATCGACATTGCCGGCATCCACCCGCGCGATCAGGTTTGAGATGCGCAGTTGCTCCGGGCCAATGCCGTGCAGCGGAGAGATGGCTCCGTGCAAAACATGAAAGACACCGTTGAAGTGCTTTGTCTTTTCTATCGCCGCGATGTTAGTCGGTTCTTCGACCACGCAGACAAGCCGCTGGTTCCGCGTGGCGCTGGTGCAGTAGACGCAGGGATCGACGTCGGTGATGTTGTTGCATACCGAGCACAGGCGCAAGCCGGCTTTAACATCGCGCACGGCCACGGCAAGAGCTTCAGCATCCTCATCGCTTGAGCGCAGAATGTGGAATGCCAGGCGCTGCGCGCTTTTCGAGCCTACGCCCGGAAGCTTCTTCAGCTCATCGATCAGGCGCGACATGGGTTCGGCAAATTTAGACATTGCTAATCAGGAAGCTCGTAGTCGAAATCGTAGGTGTGCTTTCCGTCTGGAGCGATGGTGATTTTCATCGATCCCGTTATCCCAGTGAGTTGTTCGGTGCCGGAGTCGGGAACCACAGAGATGGTCAGGCTTCGGTTATTCTGAGTCATGGTGCCACTGTGTTGCAGGGTGAAGCTGCCGCTGCGTGCGTTCAACCTGCCGGTGACGCGCTCGATCGCGACGTAGGCTCCTGATCCCTTTATGCTCGTGCCCCCTGTGAGCATCTGGCCTTTGCCCTCTGCTTCCAGATCGCCATGGTATTGCTTATCGAGGATGAATCGGCCAACCGTCGAGGTTTGGGTGGAATTATCTTGCGGCGTCACTTGGACGTCGAATGCTCCGGTGGCGTGCGTCATTCTGGCTTTTCCCGTCGATTGTCCTTGCATCGATTGTGCATGCGTCGATTGTCTTTGAATCGATTGTCCGTGCGCGAATGCGGTTGAGCCCAGAAGCAAGAGAACCGCACAGATGGATGGTGGAGAGCAGCTCACAAGCCTGGGATTCCGATGCCGCCCAGCATTCCACCAACCGTCGATTGCATTTGCGCGTCAATCTTACGCGCGGCTTCATTCACAGCCGCCAGGACCAGATCCTGCAGCATTTCTACATCCGCTGTTTTCACAGCTTCAGGATCAATGCGCAAGCTGAGCAATTGTTTCCGGCCGTCCATCTTTACCGTGACGGTGCCGCCGCCCGATGAAGCCTCGACGACGGTCTCCTGCATCTTCTTCTGCAACGCGTCGTACTGCGCTTTTGCCTTCGACATCAATTCCTGCAGATTGAAGCCGCCCATGCTTACCGCTTCTCCTTGTAATCGATCACCGTACGAATCTGCGCTCCAAATTTTTCCTGCAGCCGCCGTACAACGGCGTCGTTCTCGGCCCGGCTGCGGCCGGTGGCCACATTCGCTCCGTTTGATTTAGTCCGGCTATTGCGATTTTCCGGGGGGGCCGCGACGTTTGCGCCGGGAACAATTTTCAGTTTGACTGCGCGTCCTAAAACGCCACTTGCCGAAGCGATGGCCAAACGTCGAGCCTCGGCGCTAAGCGACATGTCGACTACGGTCTGCGATTCCGAAACTTTAATGATTAGCTCATTTCCCTCGACCGACCATTCACCCGTTTCAAGCATAGAGACCAGGATGCAATGATTGCCCTCCATCAGGGCCTGCAGCACCGCACCTTGCAGTTTCTCAATCGATGTGTTGCTTGGTTGAACTGAGCTCAATTGAGAGTCGGAAGGAGTTTCAACCGGCTCAGCCAGCGCAGTCGCACCCATGACCACTGGCGCTGGGCCGCTGCTGGCCGCCACCGCGTGTGAGCTGCCAAACACAGGCTCGGACGAATGATCTTGTCGAGGTCCGCTCTTGCGAGCGGAATCGGCAGCAAAAGGAGAAATAAAAGTCGGCCGGGCAGGCGCCTCGGGCTCGGCTTTTCGAGACTCCGATGGACTGCTCGATGCCGAAGCAACAATCGACGGCCTCGCCGAACTTCGTACCGACCCGCCAGAAACGTTCGATGACGCAGCCACATCGCTGAGCAGTTGCTCAATCGGAATTAATCGCTGTGCGTGCGCCATCTTGAGCAGGCCGAGTTCGAGATGGAAGCGCTGTTCCTGCTTGTATCCCAGTTCGCCATGCGTGCGCAGCATGATCTGCAGATGGCGCGTGAGATCTTCTTCGCTGAAAAGCGCCGCAACCCGGGCCACTCGCTCGCGTTCTTCGTTAGAAATCTGCAGCAGGGAAGAGTCGTTTCCGGCAATTTGGGCGACGGTTGCGTTGCGCAGAAAACGCACCATTTGCCTTGCAAAGTGAGTGGGGCTGTGGCCTTCGCTGATGAGATGATCGACCTGGCGCAGAATTTCTTCGCTTGTGCCCTGAGCGACAGCCTGCATTACATCCTCGAGAATGTGCGCCGGAGCTGCTCCAACCAGATTTCGTACCGAATCTGCGGTCACCGTTCCGCTGCAGCAAGCGATCGCCTGATCGAGTATCGAGAGTGCATCGCGCATCGAGCCATCGCCCGCTTCGGCGAGCAGCGCGAGAGCATCGTCATCCGCTTTGATCCCTTCGCGGCCTACAAGTTCCCGCAACTGGCCGACAATGTCATCGAACTTCACGGCCCGGAAACTGAAATGCTGGCAGCGAGAGCGGATGGTCTGCGGAATGTCCTCAGGCTGCGTGGTCGCGAGCATGAAGACGATGTGATCTGGCGGTTCCTCCAGCGTTTTCAGTAACGCATTGAAAGCGGCGTCCGTGATCTGGTGAGCTTCGTCAAGAATATAAATTTTGAAGCGGTCGCGCGCAGGCCGGTAACGGGCAGCTTCACGAAGCTCACGAATTTCATCGATTCCACGATTGGTGGCAGCATCGATCTCAATTACATCGACCGAGTTGCCTGCCCGAATTTCCGTGCAGGATTCGCAAACCCCGCAGGGTTCCGCAACCGGTTTATCGGAAGAGCGGCAGTTCAAGGCGGCAGCCAGAATACGCGCGACCGTGGTCTTGCCAATCCCGCGGTGACCGCTAAAAATATAGCCGTGCGCGGTGCGTCCCTGTTCGAGCGCGTTCTGCAGAGTGCGGGTGACGTGCTCTTGTCCGATGACCTCGGAGAATTTCTGGGGACGGTATTTGCGCGCCAGGACAGTGTAGCTCATGAGCCGGAACTTAAATTATACGTGAGGAGCGCGGTCCAGGCGGAATCCCGAGTTTAGGCGTGAAATACGTGTTCCCGACCGGGTTTTTGATCGTCCTTGATTCAGGTTTGCTAATAATCCATGCAGGCGATACGCTGATGGGTCCTCTTAATCACGGGACGTAATCTTCAGAAAAGATTGGAATTCTTAAGGAGTGCATTTATGCAATTGAAGTTGGCATCGAAAATCAAAGATGGAGTTCTGATTGTAGATTGCAGTGGCAGGATCATTTTCGGTGAAGAGTCCTCGCTGTTGCGGGATAACATCAAAAGGGCAATTCTGGAAAACAATCGGATCGTGCTGAATCTCGGAAATATCAGCTATATCGATTCGGGCGGGCTGGGAACGCTGGTGGCGCTGCGCACCACGGCACAAAACGCCGGCGGCACCATCAAACTGACAAACTTGACCAAGCGCGTCGGTGACTTGCTGCAGGTCACAAAGTTGCTCACGGTTTTTGATGTCTACGATTCAGAAGCGGAAGCGATCAATTCTTTCCGCGAGGCGGCTTAGCTGCTTGAATGAGTTCCAGAGTTCACGGATTGCTGCGTCTTGCATCAGTTGTGAAAATCGTGAACTCTAAGCACGCGGCGTTCCTCGAATGATCTCTCGTATCGTTTTTATTTTGCTGTTAGTGGTCAGCGCCAGCGGATTCGTGTCCCCGCCGGTCGCGCTGGCTATGGGACTCGTATATGGATTGGCGCTTCCGCATGCTTATGGCAAACAAGCGAAAATAGCCTCGAGATGGCTGCTGCAACTGTCTGTGATTGGCCTCGGTTTCGGAATGAACCTGCACCAGGTAGTGCAGGCGGGACGCAGCGGTTTTCTCTATACCATGCTGGGCATCAGCTTTGCGCTACTGGTTGGCATGGGACTGGGCAAGTTGTTCGGCGTGCAGTGGGTGCCGGCTTTTCTCATCTCAACCGGAACGGCAATTTGTGGCGGCAGCGCCATTGCCGCAATTGGCCCAATCACGCAGGCCACCGACGAAGAAATGGCGATTGCATTGGGAACCGTCTTTGTTTTGAACTCCGTAGCGCTGCTGGTTTTTCCGGCAATTGGCGTAGCGTTGAAGATGACGCAATCTCAGTTCGGCCTGTGGGCGGCGCTGGCCATCCATGACACGAGTTCGGTAGTCGGCGCGGCTGCGAAGTATGGAGCGGAGGCGTTGGGGATCGCCACCACGGTGAAGCTGGCGCGCGCCTTGTGGATTGTTCCGGTCGCCATGGCAACCGCCATGGTGCGAGGCGCCAAAGCAAAGATTCAGTGGCCGTGGTTTATTCTTTTTTTCTGTCTGGCCGCGGTCTGCAAAACCTATTTGCCGGCCGGAGCACACGCATACGCACTGGCGGTGAAAGCCGCGAAGATCGGGCTGACAGCCACCTTATTCCTGATCGGTAGCGGCATTTCGATTGCGACGCTCAAGCGGGTGGGCCATCGTCCCCTGCTGCAAGGAATTATTCTGTGGCTGATCGTGCTGACCACGTCACTGTGGCTGATTCGCATCGGATGGATTTCGTTGTGAAAAGGGCGAGCGGAAAATCGGGAAAGCAGAAATTGCGGACCGGAGCGTTCCGGAATCGATCTTTGAATCGACTTCCGGCACCACAACCTTCTTCCCATCAGTCGATTCCGCTCCGGATTGAGGCCGTTATCCGCCGCATTCCCAAAGGAAAAGTTTCGACCTACGGAGCGGTTGCGCGAGCGGCAGGTTTGCCAGGAGCGGCACGACAAGTGGCCCGCGTGCTGCACCGCGGCTACGGACTTCCGTGGCAGCGCGTGCTCGGCGCGGGCGGCGAAATCAAGCTGCGTGGAGACTCAGCCATCGAGCAGCGCCTGCGCCTGGAAGCTGAGGGCGTGCGCTTCCGCGGCCGGAAGGTAGATATGAAGCAGTCCGAGTTCAGGTTTGGCCGGGCCTCCAGAGGCTAAGCGAGGAGGTCCCCTCAAAATGCCTTGAAAACCCGCTTCATGCTGCGCGGTTAGCAGGTGTAACCGCCCACTTTCGACAGTTGCACGGCTGACGGCATTTTCCGGCATAATGCGATGGCACGGACCATCACATGAGAATCAATGGCCTGAAGCGGTTTGTCGACACGACAGTAACGCTCCGCATGCAGGACGGCGAGATTACGAAGGCCAAGGTAAATTTTGTAGATGAAGAATCCGGGGACATAATCGCTGTCGTGGTGGAAACCTCCTGCCCCGAGCACTACCGAAATCCTTGCTCTGCATACACCTTTGCCGCAGCGGACATGGTATCTGCCGAATTGTCGGAGTGAGCTCGCCGCAGCCACCAGGAAACCAAAGAACAACCTGAAATTTGTCCGTTTAACTCGGGCGTAATTCAGAAGCCGTTGCCGGTTTGGCTGGATTACTAGCGAAGGAACCGAACGGGACTTCTTCCTGCGCGGCGCGTATTGTTGAAGGCAACCAGAATTAACTTGGAGCGCGATGAAAAAACTCAAATTCTTGGTATCTCTTCATACTCGGGAGAACGATTTCCAAACGGCACAGGCTCGGTCCGCGGAAGAGGCTGCACACAAATTGGGGATTGAAACAGAGGTTACGTTTGCAGACAACGATGCTGTGAATCAAAGCACGCAGATTCTGACCGCGATCCAGAGTCGCGCCGAGTCCAGGCCGGACGCGATTGTGTTGGAACCGGTGAGTGCTACCGCACTGCCTCAGGCAGCCCGGGCTGCCTGCGCCGCCGGGATCGGCTGGGTGGTTTTGAACCGACGCCCGGATTATATGCCCGACCTTCGCAGAACGGCGACCGTGCCGGTCTTTGCCATCGGATCGGACCACGATGAGATCGGCCGTATACAGGGAAGACAGTTTGCCGCATTGCTCCCGAAAGGAGGTTGGATCCTTTACCTGGAAGGACCGTCGCAAAGTTCTTCGGCTAAGAAGCGTACCGCGGGGATGCTGGAGACAAAACCTTCAAATATTCAGGTCACGATGGTGAGGGGACAGTGGACGGAGGAAAGTGCTGAACGAGCGGTGCGTTCATGGCTGAATCTCGCCACGTCACAAAGCGCCGTAATCGGCCTTGTCGGTGCACAAGACGACTCCATGGCTATGGGTGCCCGCAAAGCTTTTCAGAAGATCACCAACGAGCAAGAGCGCATGCGATGGCTCAGTTTGCCATTCACCGGCTGTGATGGCCAGCCGACGACGGGAAAAAAATGGGTAGCGGAGGGATGGCTCGCCGCGACGATCTATGTTCCACCGCTGGCGGGAAAGGCGGTCGAGATTCTCGCAAAAGCCATTCAGCAGGGAACACAACCGCCAGAACATACGGTGACGGAGTCGTTCTCTATTCCGGTTCTGGACGCGCTTGCTCCCCGTACCTGAT
Organism: uncultured Acidobacteriaceae bacterium; assembly: GCA_963766625.1. GTDB lineage: Bacteria > Acidobacteriota > Terriglobia > Terriglobales > Acidobacteriaceae > Sulfotelmatobacter. The sequence goes on from CAVYBF010000006.1 coordinate 172,078, forward strand.
TCGGATAAAGTCCGGATTCACCTGATCGCCCGATTCTCGCCGCCAGCCACACTCCCGTGAGCCCGTTCGCGTCTCGACCAAGCCCATCAGTGACAACGCCGTTTTGCGATAGTCGAAACTGCATCGCTTCCCACTCTCTGAGGGCGAGCGTAGAATCTGGGACTTGGAATCAACTTTTCGCAATGACGAAGCAAGTGCAAGCCTGTTGTAGTTCCCCAGCAGCGATCTGTTATTGGTTCATGGTTTCGCTGCTTGCCTGGGGAGCGCTGAGCCTCATTGGTCGCTATTGGCGTCCTCTCCATGCGTCCGCGGCATCTGCCTGCCTTTTTGCTATGGCCATTGGCTGCATTGCGAACTGGTTTAAGAATCGCTCTCTCCACTGCACCATTACTGGCCCACTGTTTCTGATCGGTGGAATCTTCTTCCTGCTCTCCGGCGCGCATATGGTTCCACGTCGAGACACCCGTTGGGTCTGGCCGGTTCTCATCATTGGCATCGGGTTGGCGTTTCTTCTGGAATGGATGTACGGCAGGCGTTCTGCGCCCTAACTGCTAAAGAACCGCGATAGCACTTATTGACCCGGAAAAAACAGGTTAGCGGCCGGTCTTGAACTGTTCGTCGATCTCCACCTGATATCCGGTCACCATCTTGTTCGTTTCGTTTGCCATTCCTACAACCGCCATCAACTCCTTGAACATGGCGTCGGTCATCCCCTTTTTTTGTGCGGAGGCCGTGTGCGAGGCAATGCAATAGCTGCACTGGTTGGTCACGCTGACAGCGACGTAGATCATCTCTTTCGTGAGCGGGTCCAGCGCCCCGGGCGCCATGATCTGCTTGATGTCTTCCCACGTCCGCTTTAGCGTGGCGGGATCGTGCGCAATCGCTTTCCAGAAATTGTTAATCCAGTCAGTCTTGCGCGTGGCCATGATGTCGTCGTAAACTGCGCGCACTTCCGGGCTGGCGTCTTTGTATTCGATAAGTCCGAGCGTTGACATGATCGCCTCCAAAATGAATTGACCACAGAGACACAGATTCGCAGAGAAAATCTTTTTGAGGGTCTTTCCAGATGTTGGCTTTTCTCTGTGTCTCTGTGGGGAACAGCTTTTATTTCGGCAGCTCTCCGCTTAGCAGCGTACCCAATTCTGCTGCCGGGCAGCGTACTCCCAAGAAAAACTGGCCGAAAAGCGCATAGACGGCGCTGACGTGATCGAAGCGCATTTCGTAGATCAATTTCTTGAAGACCAGAGGATCATCAGCAAACAGATCGACGCCCCACTCCCAATCATCGAAACCAATCGATCCCGTGATGATCTGCTTCACCTCACCGGCATAGCGGCGGCCAACCAGTCCGTGCTCACTCATCTGGCGCGCGCGCTCTTCGATGGGCAGCGTGTACCAGTTTTTCTCTTCGCCGCGCAGCCGGTTCATGGGATAAAAGCAAACATAACGGTTTGGCGGAATCTCGGGAAACAGCCGCGGATGCATCGCCTCCCGGTGCCGCTCAAGTTTGCACTCGATCTCAGCCTTCCACCGATTCGAATGCGGCTCAATGCCCTGATCCGCCAGTTCTTTATAAATCTTCATCGAGGAATCATAGAGGCCGAGTTCGATCATGGAAAGATATGAGGATGTCGGTTCGAAATAATCGCTCAGGCGCAAGCCAGCCAACTTGAGTTCCGCCTGATTGAGTTCGGCGAACGAATTGCGGAAGTGCACCAGCATCAGATCGCCTTTGTGACCAATCAACGAGTACAGCGCCGACTGCCCACTCGAGCTTTTTCCATCTCACCCAGCACAGTCGCGGCTTCGTGAGTAATCGACGATCGCTCTGCAATTGGCAACTCTCGCCAAGCCGTCCACCGGAAGCGCATCATCTGGTGCAAAACGCTATAACCTTCGGCCGTCAGCGGAACGGCAGGAAGCTCGCTGGAAGCGGTCTGTGGACGAGCGTGAGAAGTCGAGGTCTGTGGACGAGCGTGAGGAGTTGTTGTAGTTGTCATTGGATTCTCGTGGCGCGGGTCATCTGATTCAAGCATCCATTGTACGCAACCGGGACGTGGCCAGCGAGTCCCGCCATTTACAATCATGCCAGCGCTCAAATGTAGGCGTGCCGTACTCATGCGAAGACGAATAACCATCCTGATATTCTGCGTCTTTATTCTCATGACCGCTTCAATGGCCGCGCAGAGCAAGCGCCTCTGGGTATTGCGGGCACCCGGCGAGATGACGGGATACGATGCGGAAACATTCGCCTCGAAGCAAACCGTGAAAGTCCCGGGGGAAGCGGTGAGGTCGCCGCAAAGCCTCTCTGTGAATCGTGTGGGACAGATGCTGTTCGTGCCCACGGTTTCGTTGCCCCTCGACGAAGACGATGTCAGGTCTGCCCCAAAAATCTCGTTCTGGGACGGCCACCAAGCATTTATGCTCAATCGCGATCTTAAGCGTGCAACCGGCACAACCGGATCGAACTTGTCGATTAATGAATCGGCGCCCACGCCATATCTCTCGGCCGATGGCGGTCATCTCTACTGGTTCGCGAATCAGGCGCGCCGCCTGCAACGAGATGGCGTTGACCTCTCGACTACAAATACCTGGCTGGCGTGGCAGACCGATTTGACCGGTGCGGGTCGCCAGGAACTGACTTCGCTTACACTTCCCGAGTGCTCGTGCCCCACAGGAAGTTGCGAAGAAACCTGCTCCTACGGCGAAGTGGGGACCCCCGAGGAAGGCGTCGGCAAGTTTTTTCTTATGACTGAATTCGTGGCTGGCAAGGATCAGCCAAGCTATAAATCGACGTCTCTTTACCAGGAAAATGCCGGCAAATGGACCGCGACCGAGCTTGATCCGCCGCTAAGGCGGGTATTAGACGCTGCCAACGTCAACACAATTCTCGAGGCAATCCCCGATACCGCCTGCTGCGGGTGGGCCAACCAGAGCGACGATCAAACTCTGCTGCACCTTCAGAACAAGACGGTAAGCGTATTCGATGAGCGCAGCGAATACAGGAATCCGGACTACGACGTGAGCTTTTACACGGCAAACGGCAAACTGTCGCCCGATCTTGATGCTGTCGCGCTCACCATTGTTGCAACGTCCGAAGCCAACAAACCGATTCAACTATCCGAGCAAGGGCAGGGCGATCCGGAAGAGTCGGAGCGCCTTCGGAAATCTTTGCTCGAGCTGCCTGCCGTACAGGTTATGAGCCTTGATGTGAAAGGCGCAGAGCAGCCCCGCCGTATCGACTTTTTGCCTCACGCAACTCTCGTAGGCTGGCTCACCGGGAAAGAGGTTCTCATTGTGGAAGATCACCTGCTCGTAACCTACAATCTAGCGACCAAGACACGGCGGAAGACGAATATTAAAGTGGAAGATGCGGCGCACGCATTCTTGCGCTAAAGAATCCGGTGCCTGGAAAACAGGGAACTTGCCGCGTCATTTCTCCGTACTGATTAGCAGCTTGACCGCGAGGTAGTGTCTATGAGATTTCTGCTGCTCTCATTCTGCCTGTTGTCCCTCCCAATCACTGCATTCGCTCAAAAACTCGCGGACGCAGCGGAAGTGGGCGAGGACCACTTCGAAGCCGATTTTCCTTCGGGCGGACATCTGCGAATGCACGTCAGGTCCGGAGAGATCAAGATCATTGGGAGTGACGAAAAGAAAATTCAGGTTCACTTCGGCGGGAAGAATGGTGACCATCTCAAGGACGTTAAGGTGAGCTTGCGCGCATCTGGGGATAATAGCGGCGAGCTGAACGTCAGCGGCGGACCACACAATGAATTTGAAATCGATATCTCAGTCCCCAAAAACTGCGATCTTCACCTGCGCGTTCCGGCGGGTGAAGTTAGGGTAACGGGCATCACCGGCGACAAGGACGTTGAACTCTCGGCCGGTGAGCTGATGGTCGAAGTCAGCAAGGCCGACGACTACGCCCGCGTGGACGCCTCGGTTTATTCGGGAGACTTGGACGCAGCGCCATTCTCTACGACGAAGAGCGGATTATTCCGGTCATTCGAGCAGCACGGCCCCGGCAAGTATCGTCTTCATGCCCACGTAGGAGCGGGAGAGTTGATGCTGAAGCAATCCGGCGAACTGTGAGTCGAGGAGAGCATCCAATCACCCAATTCTGCGAAATCTGTTTTCAATCCAGCCAGAGGGGTGGGCGGGTCAATGGTGGGAAGAATGGTTTGGCGCGACCACATCTCTTTCGATTGCCGCTCACTGAAAAGCCGGCCATCGCGGTCTACGAATTTTCCGTTATTTAACTGAACGGGCGAGTGCACCGTACCCGCCCGCTGCCAGGCAATCATTTAAAACTTAGTGATGTTCGTGATCGTTATCCCCGTGGCTGTGACGCCAGGTCCAGTAGTCCTTTTGCTGCTCCGGTGGCAGGCTGCGAAAGTCGCGGTTCTCGTCGTAGTGGTGCTCACGCGCCCACCGATGATAGTAAGTCACTTCGTCAGGGCCCCAGACGTGATAATCGCTATAGTAAGGGTCATAGACCCGATAGTAATGATGGTGGACGCAAGCGGTGCCGACCGCGCACCCTAGCACTGCCGCTAAAACCAACGATCTCAGATAACGTGATTTTGTGCCCATCCTGCAATTCCCCCTGCTCGGTTTAACCCCCGCGCCATAAAAAGTTACCCTGAGAGAACCTCAGGGACTGAGGTAGATTCGTTGCGGTGGTCGATTGTCAGGTTGCTTGCAGCGTGAAACCCTTGCTCGGCGAGACATCTCAGTGAAAGCGATATCCCGGTTTCAATTCACAGCGAAAGTCTCTGGATTGGTCCTTGTCGAGTGCAACCTGGCAATTCGCCCATCGCAGGAATAGGTCCGGTCCAAGAGGAAAGACGATGCCCTCGCCGGCAACATCGGCTTCAATGCTCGGGCCTTCGGCCGCCGGCGGAAGGCTGAAGTTCAATGCACGTCCAAAGATGACGGGATAGGTTTCTCGAACCAGATTGCTGGTCATGGGATGAACCACTTCCGCCTCCACCAGAAACGTAGTGGTGTCCGACCAATTGCGAATCGTCACGATAAAGCGGCGCCGATCTTCCGAGAAAGTTTCGCTTTCGATTTTGGTGAATGGACAGGGTCCGGCAATGCAGGAGACCCTGGTGTTGCGAAACTCGTTTCCTTCGCCGGCATCCAGGAAAAAAGAACGAATGGTTGCTTTCCATTTGCCGCCGGGTGCGCAAGGAGGACGGTTAGCGCAGGGCGTGTTCCCCACGTTCACCACGTCAAATGCCCTTACTGCGCTTCCGATGTCCGCTTCCGCCGTTGTCTTCACCGTGTAACGGATACGCGGATTCGCTACGGAAATGTCGGAGTGTGTTTCCGCGACGGTTTCCTGATGGAGCGGGACCATGCGGGCGACATAAAGCTTATCGCTGATAAAGTCATTCCAATCCAGCGGCTTGTAATCCTTGAGTCGGAATTGCAGCAGCACTGGTTGACGCCGGCGCAGCCCCTTGGGCAGGGTCAAACTGAAAAATCCCTGAGCGTTGGATTGCGCGTGAGCGCTGCCCAAACCATTGCTTGCCCTGATCTCAACGCCGGGTAATGGAAGTTGCTTGTTCGGATCAGAATCTTCCCGCAACACTGCGCCCCTTAGCACGACCGGCTTGCGGCGGCTGAAGTACACAGCTGCGAATACCATTCCGAGAATGCCGACGGACACGACCGTCCAGAGAGTGATCTTTTTTCCGCGAGTCATCCGTCTCCTTCGATTAACATTCTAGGATGGATATCGAAGAGTGCAAAGTTGCCAGTCGTGCTGGCCAAAGCGCTGTTGAGGAGAGCGTTCACTAAAACCGTGCTGCCCCTGGCTTAAAGGTGCCAATTACTTAGCGGATGAAGGAGAAAGAAAAAAACAATCTGCCGGTCTATCGCCTCACGCGGCGGGATCTTCTCATGGGCATTGGTGGTGTTAGCCTTGCCCGAATTTTTGATCAACCTGACTTTCTTGATCAGTCCACGATTCTCTCCGGTGCTACGTCCCGGCAGCAGAAAGAAGATGCGCCACAGCGGACAAAGAGCGGGCAGCCAGCTTCTCCAGTCCCGAACGCTCTTTCGCCGGAAGACGACCAATTTCTGGATGAACTCGAGAAGCAGAATCTGCAATTCTTTTTAGAACAAGCTGGTCCACAGAGTGGACTCGTCCGCGATCGGGCGAACGCTTCCGGCACGGAAAACTCGGTGGTTGCAAGCATAGCAGCGACTGGCTTCGGCCTGACCGCACTCTGCATCGGGGACCATCGCGGATACATTTCACGCGGCGATGCGCGAGAACGGGCTTTGACTGCCTTGCGATTCCTATGGAAGAAAATGCCGACGCATCGCGGTTTCTTCTATCATTTCGCAGATATCAATACTGGCGAGCGCGTCTGGGACTCCGAAGTTTCTTCCGTAGATACTTCCATTTTGCTTTGCGGGGTTCTCACCTGCCGTCGCCATTTTGAAGAGCACTCGGAAATCAGCTTGCTGGCTTACGAGATTTTCAACCGCGTCGATTGGAGCTGGCTATCGGAAGATACTTCACTCCTTCCCCATGGATGGACTCCTGAGGGCGGATTCCTGCCTTATCGCTGGGACTATTACAGCGAAATGATGATGATCTATTTGCTCGGCCTGGGATCGTTCACTCATCCGTTGCCCACGAATGTTTGGAATGCATGGAAACGGCTCCGATTCGAATTTGACGGGATTCGCTACATCGGCTCTTTCGCGCCTCTATTCGTGCATCAGTATTCGCAGGCCTGGTTCGATTTTCGAAACAAGCGTGACGCCTATGCGAATTACTTCCAGAACTCAACATTCGCCACCGATGCTCACCGCCGTTTCTGCCTGGAACTGGCAAAGCAATTTCCCGATTACAGTGACGATTTGTGGGGCATCACCGCTTCCGATTCGCAGCAGGGATATGTGATCTGGGGAGGGCCGCCGGCGCTCGGCCCGATCGACGGAACAATCGTGCCAAGTGCGCCGGCCGGTTCGCTGCCTTTCTTGCCCCAGCCGGTAATGCGTGTGCTTCGCAACATTCGCGATCACTATGGCAAGGCCTGGAGCCGCTATGGATTCCTGAACGCCTTCAATCCGCTGAAGAATTGGTATGACACCGACGTAATCGGGATCGACACCGGAATTACCATGCTGATGGCGGAGAATGCGCGCAGCAACTTTGTCTGGGAGACGTTCATGAAAAATCCAGAAGCGCAGCGTGGAATGGATCGAGCCGGATTCAAGAAAGAACAGACATAGTCTTGCGCCGCCGACAAAAACGCCATGCGGTGATTTATTTCAGCTCAATGACGGCCAGCCCATGTGCCGGAATCGTTATTGTGAGCTGGGCGTTTTCGATTGGCTCATCCTCTGGTGGCGGCAAATCCGTGGCTCGCCGCAGCTGCTGAATCTGCGCCTGCGTGGGATATTGCGGGCTACCCATCTTTTCGTACGTAGAATGAAAGTCTCCGTGATCATGATCCACCCTCGAGATTAAGGCGTGCCGCGCGTTCGTGCCTTTTAGTCGCAAGGTGAAAGTTTTTGCTGCTCCACTCTGGCCCGGCGGAGCATAGTTCCATACGGCGGTCACGAATGTGCCGTCACTCCTGCGCGTGAGCAAGGCCGAATTTGAATTCAGATCAGCCCGCTGATCCCCAAGAGTGTGTAGGAGTTTGAACGCGTTGTACGCAGGTTTTGGAATCCCATCTTCCGCGAGCAGGCCGAACCCGCCGTAGAACGGGGTTTTCACGATGCCCTGTTCCTCGAACACATCGGAGAACGTCCAGTAAGACATGGAATCGACCAGGCCATCGCATTGCTGAATGGTGTTGGCCAGCCACGGACCCATATAAATCGAGTCGGTGACGTCGGTTTCATTTTTGTAGCTGGCGTTGAACTCGCTCCAGATCAGCGGCAGGCTGGGCATGGTCGAAGCTTTGATTTCATCGTGAACTTTGCTGACCGCTCGGCAGACCATTTGATCGCGCGGAATGTTTTCTTGAGTGTGGAAAACGTCTTCCGCAGTATCGTTCGCGTAAACATGGGTCGAGACGAAATCGAGCGGTATGTGTTTTTCGCTGCAGTGGCGAATCATCGCGCCCACCCACGCCGCTTGTGCAGTCGCCGGTCCGCCTACGCGCAGTCGCGTGCTGATCTTCTTGATGTCAGCCGCCGTGTGATCGTATAAGTCCCAGTAAGTTTCCTGCCTCGGCGTTCCTCCCCAGAAGTCGAGATTGGGTTCATTCCAGACTTCGAAATACCAGTGTGAGACCTCATCAATGCCATAACGATCAACAAGATGCTGCGTGAATGCGGCGATTAAACTATACCAGCGGCTCCAATCTTTGGGTGGAGAAATATTAGGGTGGTACCAGAAGGCTTGCCGAATATCGTTGGCCGCAAGTTTGCTCGGCATAAAACTGATTTCCACAAAGGGCCGCACGCCGTTTGCCAGTAATCCATCGTAGATCTGATCGACGTAGGAAAAGTTATAGATTGCGCGACCTTGAGCATCTTCGTCATAAACGCCGACGTCGTCGTCGAGAATGGCGTGAAATCGAATGTAGCTGAATCCCGTAATCTGTTTTACGGAACGCAGGTCGCTGCGATATTGATCGCGCAAGCTCAATACCGCGCGGCCCGAGCCGAACATTTGCTCCCAAAAATGCGGAAACGGGTGCCGAGCAGCCCCAGTATCGATGACGATTGTCTCGGATGCAGATTGAGCTTGTAGGGGGCTGATCGCGGCCAGCGAAATCAGAACAAGCCCAAGAACGATGATGCAGCCGCGCATCGATTGCTTGGATTGCAGATTGATTCTATTGCTCCCTTGTTTGCCTTGCATTTGGATGCAGCCGGTTATGCGGCGTTTTTGCGTCCCTTCGGCAAACGCGTTGGCTTTTCCTGCAGCAGCAATTCCGTGGCCTGCACTCGAGGATGGCTGTGGAACCAGCGCTGCACCACATCCTGATGAAGGAAATTCGCCAGCGACAGAAGCGTCATGCCCTGGTGGTGAGCCATCCAGCAGCGAACCGGCTCGAAGCGGCGGAAACGCGAGCGCGCCCGGGCGCGCCCGGGACTGAAATCCAACGACTCGTAAAATCCGTAAGCTCCCATCATCCGCTTCCGCTGCAGCGTTCGCAAATTACGCAGCGCAGCCGCAGAATCCACGGGCAGCGCCAGGAAAGTTGAATAGGGCGAAACCACTGGACCATCGACATCCACCTTGTGAATGGCAAGTTGCGGCACACCGAAAGCGTGATACTCATAGTTGCCCTTTTCATCAAGTTTGAAACACGCCGATTCGGAAATCCCCCATGGAATGCCCTTGTCCTCCGCATAGACTTGCTGTGCCCGCACTGCAGCCATGGCTGCCCGCTCAAGCACTGTGTTCGGATAAATTCGCATCCAGAGCGCGGGCATCATGTATTCGAACATGGTTCCCGTCCACGAAAGCAACCCAGCTATGCCTTTCTCGATCATCTGCACACGGCCCAGTTGAAACCAGGATTCCTGGGGAATGTCATCTTTCGCAATGCCAACGAAGAAAGCCATTCTTGCTTCGCTGGCCAGCAGGTCGTAGCAGGCCGAGTGCAGCTTGCGCTTTTCGACCTCAATTCCAATTGACAAGAGGTCCCGGTTGCGGTGGAAGAGTATGCCGAAGTCCATCTCATCTACCAGCGTGCTCGCCCGGTGAGCAATGTTCTTCAGATTTTCAATCAGGTTCACAACGTTGAAGCGAGCATCGGGGAGCAACGCCAGAAGTTTTTCGTAAAGCGGATTGGATTCTCCTGATGCTGACGTCTCCGCAGCTTTTAGCCTGGCACCCAGTCCATCAATGAACACGGGCATGCGCTTGAGCGCGGGGAGTTCGTCAGGTCTGCCCGGACGGTGAACCGCGGGATCGTTCTTCAGAGAGGCGAACTCGGGAAGCAGCCACGGAGTAAAATTTTGCACAACTTGCCGGATTTGCCCGATCCGTTCTTCAGCTTGATCGAGAAAGCGCTGCGCTTCCTCGCGATGTTTCGACTTCGAATTCGTTTCGTGAATGGCTTCGAAAGTCGAACCGGGAAGATCGAGAAGGTCGGCAAGCCAGTTTTCTCCTTCGACCAAGCGTCGCATGGCTTTGAACTTGCGGCGAGGCAGCGCCCTTAAGGTTCTGAGCACGAAGAGATGATCATGAAGGCCATCCGGAAGCTCGTGCTGGAGTAGCGGCTGTTCAAGTAATTCGATGCAGCCCCGCTCCAGCGTCCACAGCGAAGCGATCAAGTTCCCGTTATCCACGCTCGAAACGAACGCTGGCGGCAGAGGTGCGAGCGTCTGCGTGTCGTACCAATTCAGCAAATGGCCTCGATAGCGCTGCAGTTGGGAGACGGTCGCCAGAGTTCGCAAGGTCTGTTCGGCAAACTCCGGAACCGTGAGATAGCCAAACTCGCACGCGACCTGACGGGCATTGAGGAGAAATCCAAGGTTGGTCGTCGAAATGCGAGGGGCGACTTTGTTTTCTTCCTCCACCACATTGTCAGGAACCAGCCAGTGATGTTCTTCCGTACTGAATTCGGCAAAGTATCGCCACGTACGAAGAGCACTCTGTCGCAGTAACCACTCATGCCGTTTGGCGAGCTCCTTGCGTGGAGCGCGGGGCGGCCGGTTCAGCCATATCGAAATCGGTTTGCTGAAGGCCCACAGCAACAAGATTGGCGCTGCCGCGGGAAGCGCCCTGCGGTGCACCGCCCAAACCAGAAAAAATAATCCCAGAGCCAGCAGCGGAGTCGTATCGAGGTAGATATCGAGAATTGTCCGCTTGTAACCGGCGAGTTCAGCCTGGGCGGCGGTTTCCCACTGCAACAATCTCTGGCGCGTAATTAACCGGCGCACGATGGTTCGCACCATTGCGTCCAGTGACAAAAGAGCCTGGTGCGCCAGGAAGGTGATGGTTAACCAATCGGCGATTGCCGAGTCGGCGAAGGCATTCAGCCCATCGCTGATGATCGAGGCTTTTTCGAATACCAGCGCACGCACAACGTCAAATGCAAGCTGCACTATTGCAGGAAGGAACACAATGCCGACAGTTGCCAGGGTCCAATACTCAGGGCGCCCGGGGAGTACCAGCCAGCCCAGCAGGAACAAAGCAAATAACGAAGGCTCAAAAAGGCTGCGGCGCAGGTTATCGAAAATCTTCCATCGCGAAACCATCGATAACGGATTCGCGACCATCTGCCCGGACTCGTCCGGTACAAGCGGACGCAACCACTCTGCGATCTGCCAATCGCCTCGCATCCAGCGATGTTTGCGTCGATTGTGCGCGCTGTAATGCGAAGGGTAATCTTCAATGATCTCAATGTCGCTCACCAGGCCCGCGCGAGCGTAAGCGCCTTCCACCAGATCATGGCTGAGCAACGCGTTTCGCGGAAACCGGCGGTCGAGCACGCGGCGCACGGCATCAACTTCATAAATGCCCTTTCCAACGAAAATGCCTTCCCCGTACAAATCCTGGTAAACGTCCGAAGCCGCGCGCGTATAGATATCGATTCCCGTCTGTCCGGAATAAATGCTCGCGAGCCGGGAGCGCGCTGAACTTTGCACGCTTACACCGACTCGAGGCTGCAAAATGCCGTAACCCGAAACCACGACGCCGCGATCGGGATCGATAATTGCCTGATTCAAAGGATGCGCCAGTGCTCCCACCATGCGTCGCGCCGAGCCACGCGGCAGTTCGGTGTCGGAGTCCAAGGTAATTACAAAACGAACTTTCGGCAGCACCGCCAGATCGCCGACCTTCACCGGGAAACTATCGAACTGCGCACGCAGCAGATTATTCAGGTCCATCAATTTGCCGCGCTTGCGCTCCCATCCCATCCAACGTCTTTCGCGTGGGTTGTAAACCGGATGGCGATGCAACAGGAAAAACGATCCCATCTTCTTGCCGGCATATTTTTCGTTGAGTCCGCGAATCAGCTCTGAACATAGATCAACCAGTGAATTTGCCGCCGGCGGTTTCTCCGGCGAATCCGGCAGATCGGTGAGTAAGACAAAATGAAGATTAGGATCGTGATTGCCTAAAAAACGGACTTCCAGATCGTCGACCAGCCGGTGAACCTGTTTTTCATCCAAAAGCAGAGTCGGAATTGCGACCAGAGTTACACAATCTTCAGGCAAGCTCTCCGTCAAATCCAACTTCGGCAGAATCTGCGCGGAGAGTAGAACTGTGACGAAGAAATTCATAATTTGAATCGCGCTTTGCGAACTTGGAATGAGCACCGCCAGCGTCGAAAGTAGAATCAACCCAAGCGAAGTCGATGCGTCCGTTAACAACATCACCACGCCTAAAACAATGAGAAGGGTGAGCGCTGTGACGCCGGGAAGATAAAACTCATCGGGATAGCGCCTGAGAAATACAGGAATACGCTCAGCCCACGGAGCACGATATTCGATTCGCTGCTCCAGCAACGCGCTTCCCTCGGCCACTAAATAAGTGCCCACGTGCGAATGGCGCAGCGCGACCCGTGGGTCCGCATCCGGATGTTGCTGCGCTTCCCGCGCCAGCGCCAGGGCGGTTTTGGCGACTTCCATTTCGCCGCAGTCGGAATGGCTCGCCAACTTCACAATCCTTTTCCTGTACAACTCCCGGCTGGCATAGTCCATTCTGGAATAGGCCCCAGCGGGATCCTGGCGCAGGAGGCGATCGAAGCGGACAAGCGGCTCGATCAGTACCTTCTGGTTCGTTTCCTCGATCTCCCGGATGCTGAGTGCCATCTGCCCTACGCCACGGGACTTAACCGGATCCTTCAGCAGGAAACTGCCGCGCTCCGCAATCCGCTCCAGCAAAACCAGATTCAGCGCAGGAAGCAGCATCCAGAGTTCCGCCATTTGCAGAACCGTGTTGTCCTGAAATCCCTGAACGTACTCGGTGAAGCTTGCCGGGCTGAATTCATAATCCACCGCTGCAAGATAATTTTCGGCAATGGCAGCAACCCTGGGAATTACGGTTTCGTTCGGAGTCCGCGCCTGAGGCAGTTTTTGCAGGCGCGAGAAAGTAGTGCAAGTTTCATCGATCTGCGACTGGATCAGAAGAAGGTTTTCGTGCAGCAGGCGGGTATCATCCGGCGCTCGCTTGGTCGCCGGATCTTCCAGCACTTCCAGCACCGGTTTGAAGGCCCGGTGCAGTGCATGGCAACGCTGATGAAACGATCGCATATCCGTTTGCGCGGGGATCCAGGCCAGAGAATGCGAAAGCTTGGAAGCCCTAAATGCTAGCGTGGAGGGTTCCGTCGGCGGTTCGCTTACTGGCGCCCGTAATCCATTCGGTTCTGCCCCGACAAGCTCGACATGACCATGTGCCATTTGTGAATTGTCCTAACGATAACTCGATGCTTGCATTTCAAACATTTCGGCGTAGCGTCCGCCCAAACTGGCCAACTCGTCGTGCGTGCCTTCCTCGGTGATCTTTCCATTCTCAATGACTAAGATGCGGTCCGCCGAACGTACAGTTGAGAACCGATGCGAAATAAAAAGCGCCATCTTGCCCGCAGTCAGCTCCGAGAATCTATGAAACACCTCAAACTCGCTGCGCGCATCGAGGGCGGCCGTCGGCTCATCAAGAATCAGCAATTGCGCATCACGCAGGTAAGCCCGTGCCAGTGCAACTTTCTGCCACTCGCCGCCGGAAAGGTCCACTCCTTGTTCGAAACGTCGCCCCAGCATCTGGTCATAGCCGAGAGAGAGCCGGCCGATGGTCTGGTCAGCCATACTTTTGCTTGCCGCACCCTTGATGAGGTCGAGGTTATTCACTTCCTCAATGCGTCCCACGGCAATGTTCTCGCGCGCCGTCATCTCATAGCGCATGAAATCCTGAAAGATCACGCCGATCTCGCGATGCAGATCGTCAAGATCGTACTCTCGCAGGTCGACGCCATCCAGCAATATTTCCCCGCCGGTGGGATCGTAAAGTCGAGTAATTAACTTCACGATGGTCGTCTTTCCCTGGCCATTCTCTCCGATCAGCGCCAGGCGCTCTCCGGTACGGAGGGTGAAATTAATCTGGTCAAGGATGAGGCGCGAATTTCCCGGATAGCTGAAGGAAACGTTGCGAAACTCAACTCCGTGCCGGATCGGCCGAGGGATCGGCAAGGCATTCGGCTTGGAGTGGATCGTCGGCTTCATCTCAAAGAAAGCCAATAGATCGGTGAGGAAAAGAGCCTGATCGCCGATCGCGGCCAGAGTCGAGAATATTTGTTCAATGTTGCTGCTGGCTTGCTGAATCGCTCCTGCAAGAAAGGTCAGAGAACCAATGCTCAGTTTCCCCGCCACCGTGCGCCAAATCACGAACGCGTAGGCCGAGTAATACCCCATGGTTCCAATCGTTGAGAGCATTGAACCGGCAACCAGCTTTCGCCGCGAGAGCGCGACATTTTCCTCGTAGATGTCGTCGGACAACTTGGTGAACCGGTCCCGCAGAAAGCCTCGCAGCCCAAACAGCTTCAGTTCCTTGGCAGCTTCTTTGCTACCCCCCAGAATGCGCAAATAATCGAGTTGGCGGCGAACCGGGGTTTGCCGGAAGTTCTTCTCATATCCGAGAAATGCGAAATGGCTTTCGCCCAGAAACGCTGGCACTACGCCCGCAATCAGCAGCAGCATCAGCCAGGGAGAGAACAGCATGATCGAAACCGAAAGCGTGATCGTGGTAATCGACTGCTGCACCAGCCGCCCGACCGCCTGGATCATCACCAGCCGATCCGTGGCCTGCACCCGCGCTCGCTCCAGCCGGTCATAAAAGACAGGATCTTCATAGGCCTGCAGGTCGAGGCTGGCAGCGTGATTCATCACGCGAATGCTGACATAGCGCGTGTACTTATCGGCCAGCAACGAATCCGAATAGTCGATGGTACGGATCAGGATGCTGTTCAGGACAGCGAGCGAGAATTCTGCCGCGACCAACCACCAAAAACCCGGCTGCACCGGCTGATGAGCAGAGACGGCGTGCACGATCCTGTCAATAATGAGCTTGGTGATCCAGAGAAGCGCAACCGGCAGAAGAGACGAAAAAAGGCGCGAAACTAATCCGAAGACGACCACCCCCGGACCAGACTCCCACATGATTTTGAGAACTGCGGGGACATTTCGGAGCGCGGAAATGCGTTCCTGCCATCCACTCCAGTAACTCTTGCGATTCGCCATGCCCTGTTGCCACCGTCGTCGAGCGTTTCACTTTCAGACGGAAGAATCTATGAGTGCCTGGAGTCTGACAGCGTCGCCCTTATCCTCGTTCCAACGGCCCTGACAAAGATGCCAAAACCGTTGTTAAAGGTTTATTCTGCCGTGCGTAAGTCTTGTAATAATAATAGCCTAGGGATGCTCAACGGCGAAATATTGATCGAACCTCGGGCACACTCAGAGCACCTTCGAAGGGGCTTAAAACCTTAAGGTCAGGTATACAGAAATGAACTTCTGTGCCGATGTTCTCGTTGCCGTCTGCCTCGTTCATTATGTAAACTGCCTGTAATCAGTCAAATTCGGCTCTTTTCATCTCCTACCGGAGCGTGCGGTGCTTCTGCGTTTCTCCTTTTTGTGGCTCTCGATTTTGGTCGCCATTTCTTGCAGTGCGGCGGCCAGCGACTATTACAACCACGTTATTTTCGATAACAGCATCACTTCTGATTACTACTATTACAGCGGTGGCCGCTCTGTATTTCCCAGCACGATTGAACTGCTTTCGGGATCGATCCCGGTTGAAAAAAAGAACTTCTTCTCTCCTCCCAATGCGCTACGCCTGCAGTGGCGTTCCGTGGCAGGAGGAAGCTGGGAAACGGAAGTGCGTGTCGTCAGTATGCGCAATCGGCCGACCAACTTCCTGGGTGACACGCTTTACATCTGGTGCTATTCGCCGCAGGAGATTCCTGCTGCCGATTTACCGGCGATTCAGTTGGAGGATGAAGATCACAACTTCACGGCGCCCCTGAAGCTTGATGGGCTTGCCGGGGATCTACCTGCTAAACGCTGGGTTCAGATTCGGCTTCCGCTCAGCGAATTCGAAACCGCCTCGGTGCATGCTTTTGAGGCTCGTCAGCTGCACAGCATTTATTTCAGCCAGAGCGAGACCGACAACACGCCGCGGACTCTCATCATCGATGAGATCAAGATTGACGATCGCGGCGCGGCTTCGCCGCTCGGACCAGAAATAAGAAAAGCTCCCCGCGCTCCGCAGAATGTGCAGGCGAAAGGGTACGACCGCCACGTGGATATCAGTTGGGACCCGGTTGCTGAGAAAGACCTGCAAAGTTACGTGGTTTACCGATCGATCGGAAAGCATAAATTCGAACCGATTGGAATTCAGAGCGCCGATCTCGATCGCTATACCGATTTCATCGGTCGTTCCGATGTAACTGCTTCTTATAAAGTACGAGCTGTCGACCGCTCATATCGCCGCTCAGTGTTTTCAGGGGTGGCGACCGGCTCCACCCGGGAGTTCTCCGATGATGAGTTGCTCACCATGCTGCAGGAGGCCTGTTTTCGCTACTACTGGGAAGGAGCTCATCCCGTTTCTGGGACCACTCTGGAGAATATTCCAGGAGACGACCGCATCGTTGCGACTGGCGCCACTGGTTTCGGCGTCATGGCCCTGATTGTAGGAGTCGATCGCGGATTCATTACCCGCGAGCAGGGCATTGAGCGGATGCAGAAGATTCTGGATTTTCTCGAAAAAACGCCGCGCTACCACGGCGCCTGGTCTCACTTCATGAACGGTTACAGCGCCGAGACCATGCTGGTTTTCGGCATGTTCGATAACGGAGGCGATCTGGTCGAAACTTCTTTTTTGATGGAAGGCCTGCTCGCGGCGCGCCAGTATTTCAAGGGTGGCAGCGAAGCGGAACAAAATATCTATTCGAGAATTACTCAGCTTTGGCAAAGCGTCGAGTGGGATTGGTATCGGCAGGCTCCCACCGACAAAGCGCTTCTATGGCATTGGTCTCCCCAGTGGTCATGGTATCTCGACCACCGGCTAACTGGCTTCAATGAAACCATGATCACATATCTGCTGGCGATTGCGTCGCCGACTCATGGTGTTCCGGCTGACCTCTATTACACCGGCTGGGCAGGACAAAGTCCCGCGGCGGTTGCGTATCGCTCCGGATGGTCCGGTTCAACTGCGGGAGACCGCTATCTAAACGGGCATACCTACTACGGCATTAAGCTCGATGTCGGCGTGGGCGCGGGCGGCCCATTGTTCTTCACGCAATATTCTTTCATGGGATTTGACCCGCGCGGCATCCACGACCGTTACACCGATTATTTCGACAACAATCGCGAAATCGCACTTATCGATCGCGCCTATTGTGAGGCGAATCCAGGGCACTACCAGGGCTATGGCGCCGACGATTGGGGGTTGACCGCCAGCGACGACCAGTTGGGATATTTAGCTCACTCCCCCGACCTGACCGCAGACGACGGCACCATCACTCCCACCGGAGCGCTTGCATCGTTCCCCTACACGCCCCAGGCTTCCATGGACGCGCTAAAGTTTTTCTACCGCGATCTGGGCGATCGGCTCTGGGGAGTTTACGGGCCGCACGACGCTTTCAACCTCTCGCACAACTGGTTTTCCCCGGTTTACATGGGACTCGATCAGGCCCCCATCGTAGTTATGGTGGAAAATTACCGTAGCGGCCTTATTTGGAAACTGTTTATGTCCAATCCGGAGATTCAACCCATGCTGGATAAGATCGGTTTCCGCCCGGATAAGGCGGAGACTCAGAAAGCCTCCGCGAACGGACGCTGATCACACTCTTCACCTACCCAAACCAATTCAACTGATTCTACCGACCGCGGTTCTGCGCATTCCGACAGTAAGATTCGTATCAGGGCATGCCTTCAGGCATGCCTCAGCAGCACGACGGCTGACGAGCTGGCCTTGGCCGCTGCGACCAGCCGAGGCAAAAGCCAGGGACTGAAGGTGCCGGTATTTCGCTAGCTCTACGGCATCGCTGAAGCGATGCCCTGATACAATCGTTCGCCAAACTCAACCCTCCTTGTTCCGAGAGCGCCCCGGTGACCACCCTTTGGCCGCTAAAGCACATCTAAAGAAAAGGCTAGATGGATTGGTACGCCACTTTCTCTTTTTTGGATAACGGTTTAGGGATAAAAACGGCGAGGACACTTATTTATGAAAATAGTCTTGACTGCCATTTTCGCAATGCTGGCTTCGCTCACGGCTCAGGCGACACAGGCAAACAGTTCCACGCAAAACTCAACGGCGTCGCCAGCTATCCAACCGAATGCTGCCGCCCAACCCGCCAATAGGATGCGCATCGCGCCGGGCAGCGTGATCCCGGTGCAACTCTCGAAGACTCTCGACGCTAAAAAACTCAAACCCGGCGACGAAGTTTATGCCGAGGTCACCCAAGATCTCAAAGCAGGAAACGGCGAGATTATCGTGCCGAAGAATACGAAAATAACCGGAAAAGTCACAGAAGCTCAGGCGCGCAATAAGCAGGAGAAAGAGTCGCAAGTCGGCATTGCCTTCGATCATGCGGTCATGAAGGACGGAGCTGACGTGGCGCTGCCCATGTCGATTCAAGCCGTCATTGCGCAATCGTACCTGAGTGGAAATAAGAACAACTCAAATTCTCAAGCCGCGCCTCAATCTTCACCAACACCAAGCGCCGGCATGTCGCCCGGTGGCCGTTCACCAGGCATGCAGGAGCCGCAATCGGCGAACCCTGCAGCAGCGGGAAGTGAGGAGCCAGGCACTGCAAGCACCAATCCGAATGCGCACCCGCAGATCACCGGCAACACCCAAGGTGTTCTGGGAATTCAGCACCTCACGCTATCTGCCGCTCCGAGTACTGCGCAAGGTTCCGTGCTGACCTCGGATAAAAATAACGTAAAGCTGGAAGGCGGCACGTTATTGCTGCTACGCGTAAACAAATAGCTTTAGTTGGTGGAAAACTGCAGGCCGAAGATTGTAGATTGACGCTTAAAGATCGAAAATTCGATAGACCGCAGGCGGGGTTTGCGCCTGCAACAGTGAAATCGCGACGTTGTGCAAGGCTACTCCCGCAGTAGTGCGTCCTTCGGTTTTCCCGTGGTGAGCATGGCCATGCACCACCAGGTCCGCCCCATGGCGATCCACCACTTCCGCCAGGCGGGAAGTCCCCATGAATGGGAAAATCTCTGCCGCTTCTCCCCGCACCGTCTCCGAAATTGGCGAGTAGTGCATGGGGTCAAGAATAGATCGAGGTCTTTCGTGAAGCGGCATACCCCGTGTGTTGCCGCAGGCCAAATGCACCCGAAACCGCATAAGGAACGTGGCGGTCTTCGAGAGCGGTGAGAACCTCGCGAAACAGACCTGCCTGCTCTTCCGGAAGGTCCATTGGCATCGACGAAGTTACCGGTATCGATTCCTCGCCATTGCGCGGTTTTGGCACGGAGCTTGGATGTGCTGCTGTGCTGTGCGGTTGGTGCAGTTCTCTGCCGCCTCCGACGGCGAGATCGAAGAGGGCACTGCTTAAGAGACGATGGTGACAATCTCGACCGCGCTCGACGCCCCAGTCTTGTGCACAAGTACGGAATCGTTCCTGCGCTCGAGGAACAGGTCTACGCTGACATCACCGCAGCGGAGATCGTGAATCGCCAGGTTAGGAATTCCTTCTGGGAGGTAAGGATCGTCGAAAACGATGCGCTTGCGTTCGGCATTGATGGAGATGCCGAGGCACGCCTGCAGTATCAGAAAAGGCGCCGCCGCCGACCACGCCTGCGGCGAACAAGCCACCGGATAAAGCGTAGGACCCTCCCCTTCACGTCGATCAACCCCGCAAAATAATTCCGGCAATCGGTGCATTTCGACCATAGTACTCAGGTCAAGCAAGGCCATAAGGATCTTCCCCGCCAGGGTCTTGAATCCATACTTTGCTAATCCAGCAGCAATCAGTGAATTGTCATGCGGCCATATCGAACCATTATGGTAGGAGAGCGGGTTGTATCGCTTTTCGCCGCAAGCCACGGTTCGCACGCCCCAGCCACTAAACGATTCCGCCTGAAACAGCGTCTCGGCAACGCGCCCGGCGTGGTCGGGCGAGGCGATGCCGGTGTAGAGGCATTGTCCCGCATTGGAGGTGCGGACCTTGCACGGTCTCTTCCGGCCATCCAGCGCCAAAGCATAGGTGGAAATGTCTTCGCACCAGAAATGATCTTCGAATGTTGCTTTCAGGTTTTCCGCTTCTACTTCCAGTTCCGCCGCTTTCTTGGATCCCACTGTAATTCGGCTCAGTCGAGCCGCCGTGAGTTTCGCCGCGTAAACGTACCCTTGCACCTCGCACAGGGCAATCGGAGCGTTAGCAATGCATCCGTCGGAATGAAAAATCGAGTCATCGGAATCCTTCCATCCTTGTTGCACCAGACCTTTTGAGCCATGCTGCCGGTACTCTACAAAGCGATCGTGGTCCGCGTCTCCAAAGTCGTCGATCCAGCCCAGCGCGCGCTCAATGTTCGGCCACAGCTCCTGAATAAAATTGGCGTCGGCTGTGTGTTCGTAATAAGCGCCCGCCAGTATGATGAAAAGAGGAGTCGAATCCACACTCCCGTAATAGCGGCCAAACGGGACCTCGCCCAGCGCCGCCATCTCTCCCTGTCGCATCTCATGCAGAATCTTGCCTGGTTCCGCTTCGATGTCGGGGTTGCTTTTACTCGCCTGCGTTGCTGCCAGACATTGCAGAACTCCCCGCGCCATTGCAGGATTAAGCCACAACGATTGCAACGCCGTAATAATTCCATCCCTGCCAAACACCGTGCCGAACCAGGGTACGCCCGCATAAGGATAGTTTCGCTCCGGGTTTCCGATCATCATCATCTGCACATCCGCGATCGAACGGCTCAGCCAGTCATTAAAACGTGAGTTCGAGCTGGATATCTGCGGGAACTCCCGGCCGAGGTTCTCCAGTTCGCGGTGTGCGTTGCTCTTAGCCTGTGAATAGTGAACCGCGTGGTCCGACGTATCCGAATCGCATGAGACGCGGAAACAAAAATTGACTTTCTCTTTTGGCTGCAGGCCAACCTCATAATGTAACTCTCGATCGGTAGCCTGACTCGGCGCAGAATCCCAGCGGATCAGCGTTTGCCGCAGCACTCCATCCAGGCCCTGATAGGCCAGGCGGACGGAATCTTTTTTCAACTCCGGCGGCAGAATTGTGCCCCGCTGCTTGCGGTGCATCCCGCGCACTTCAAAAATGTCGGCAAAGTCAGCCTCGAATGACATGCGGAAGGGAACGTGGAGTTCCGAAAGTCCATGATTTACGAAGCTGAACTCCTCATAAAAGGTGCTCTTCCATAAAAATCTTGAGCGCAGTACATGCAGGGTTCCACGCGGAATCACCACCTCGTTATTCCGGGACACGTCTAGGTTCGCCAAATCACCGGTGAAAAGAAAATTATTGCTCGCTACCGTCGAACTCAATAGCAATGGCCGCGTTCCCCACAGGTGCACTATCAGTTCCGATAAGTGCCGGGTATCTTTGAAGAAAAGTCCCTGCTCCCCCATGCCGGTAGTTTGAACATCGCCTAGGCGGTCGAAGACAAAAAACGTTCTGCCATATTTGAGAACGCGCGCCCGATCGTCCGTGGGCGACTGAGAGGTAGCTATGTAGTAGTGTTGGGTACCAGATCTGTCCAACCTAGGACTCCGTTGCTCAGGGCCAGTGCTGATGTTTGTTTGTGGATCAATCGCTGGTAGATGTTGAGATAGTCGCGGGCCATGCGCTCGTCCGAGAAGTAACGCTCGAAGTGCCGCCGGCAATCCCGCCGGTCGATGTGATGCAGTTTTTTCACTGCCTCAACCGCGCCCTGGCTATTCGAGACAATGTAGCCCACCACTCCGTCGTCAATTATTTCGGGCACCGAACCGCAGCGATAAGCAATGACCGGAGTGCCGCACGCCAAAGCCTCGATCGTCACCAGTCCGAAAGGTTCTGGCCAGTTAATAGGAAATAGAAGCGCTGCGGCGTTTCCCAGAAAATCGTTTTTGTGTTCGGTTCCAATTTCCCCAATAAACTCCACCAGCGAACACTTCAGCAGAGGTTTGATTTGCCGCTCAAAGTACACCTCGTCGGCCGGATCAACCTTGGCCGCTATTTTTAATGGCATGCCGGCCCGGCACGCGATCCTGATAGCCTCGTCTAGTCCTTTTTCTGGTGAAATTCTTCCGAGGAATGCCAAATACCCTCCCTTGCCTTCTTGCAGGGTCAGTAATTCACGCGGCATTCCGTGATGCACAGTGCCCAGCCAGTTTGCCCACGCCAGTGGACCACGTTGCGAATGTGAGATCGAGACCAGCGGTTGCTCCCGAAAAGTTTCGTGAATCGGCACCAGATCAGGTATATCGAGTCGGCCATGCAGGGTTGTAAGGCACGGGACGGGCGTGCGTCTGGCTAAGGGAAAGTGAATGTAGTCGAGATGGAAGTGAATTAAATCGAAATCCGCCGCCTGATTAAAAACCTCTTCCATCATCAGGATGTGAGCCGCCAAACGGTCGTGGCAGTCCGGATCAAGCCTCAACGCCTTGGTGCACGCCGGTGCCAGTCGGGCGCTGGTAACGGAATCACCGCTGGCAAATAACGTAACACTATGCCCCAATCGGACAAGTTCTTCGGTAAGCCAGGATACGACTCGCTCAGTGCCGCCATATAGACGCGGGGGAACGCTTTCGGAAAGAGGTGCTACTTGCGCAATTCTCATCTTTGATCACAAATCTCTGTTATGGTTCGTTTGCCCAGTGCACGTATGAAAATAATTGCTCCGTAATTCCACGATAGAACTTGGAACCTCCTGGGTCTATAAGGTGAGCGCTGTACCAAAAACAATCTTCCGCAATGATTCAACGTACTGCTTTTGGCAGCTGTGCCAGAACCGAACGCATCCTAAGTTGTGTTTATGAATTTGTGTTTGTTTATGTTGGTGACTCGCAGGTTTCTGCCGTCGCTGACCAGCACCGCGCTCGGAGTTTAACATCGCAATGACTCTGCCGCTCAGCAAATACTACCGTCCCATGGAGGCTCAGCCTGCGAGCGAGCTTCCAGTTGGTCCCAATTGGCAATACGAGCCCAAGTGGGATGGCTTCCGCTGCCTGGCGTTCCGCGACTGCAAGCGCATCCAACTCATGTCAAAATCCGGGAAACCGCTCACTCGCTATTTCCCCGAACTCGTTTCTGCGCTCGCGGCACTAAAGGCCAAACAATTCGTGCTGGATGGCGAAATCGTCATTCCAGTAGGCGGCAGTTTGTCTTTCGATCGCCTCCTGATGCGAATTCATCCCGCGGCCAGCCGGATCGAAAAGCTGAGTCATGAAACGCCATGCGTACTCATCGTGTTCGATCTGCTAATTGATGACAAAGGCAAATCGCAGGTTAAAGAGCCTCTAAAGGTACGCCGCGCGCGGCTCGAGAAATTTGCCGCAAAGTATCTGCATGCGAATCCGACGATCCGGCTTTCTCCCGTCACTCGCGACCTCACGGTCGCTCGCAAATGGTTCCACATGGGAGTCGCGCTCGACGGCGTGATTGCAAAACGGAGAGACTTGCCTTACCAGAGCGGCGAACGAACTGGCATGGTGAAGATTAAACGCCACCGAACCGCCGATTGCGTGGTTGGAGGTTTTCGCTATCTCGAAAACAAACCCGTCATCGGTTCGTTGCTTCTTGGTCTCTATAATGACGAGGGGCAACTTGATCACGTTGGATTCACTTCTTCATTTCAGGCAAAAGATCGCCCCGCTCTAACCAAAAAACTGAAGAAACTAATCGCGCCGCCGGGGTTTACCGGAAAAGCTCCGGGAGGCCTGAGCCGCTGGAGCACCAAACGCTCAATGGAATGGCGGCCGCTCAAGCCAGAACTGGTTGTGGAAGTGCAATTCGATCACTTCACCGGAGGGAGATTTCGCCACGGCACAAAATTCCTGCGCTGGCGTCCGGAAAAATCTCCCACAGAATGCACTTTGCGGCAGGTCGAACAAGAAAACCGTTCGGCTTTGGATCTTCTGTGAAAGTGCACGCATATCAACTGTGAAGTGCATGCATATCAACGTTTGTCATTTGTGAAGTGCATGCATTTCAAGGTTTGTCATTCCGACCAAAGGGAGGAATCTGCTTTTTGCCGTCTGAATTACCCGTGATCCGTCAAGATTGAGATCGAAGAGAATTGCGGGAAAATCTGCTTTGTCTGTTTGGGAGGGAGCTGGCGACTCCGCACCAGCTTTGCCGGCGCGGAGTCTTCGCGAATAACCGTTCTTGGGCAATTTTTAAGTGACTCTGGCTATGCAGCCTTCTTGCGCGGCACTTTCGCGCCTTTCTTTCGCGCCTCAGAAAGTCCAATCGCGATGGCCTGCTTGCGGCTCTTCACTTTTCCTCCCTTGCCACCCTTGCCCGATTTCAAAGTGCCATGCTTTTTTCTGCGCATTGCGCTCTCGACGGATTTACCCGCGGACTTGCTGTATTTTCGTCCACTCGATTTTTTCCCAGACTTTCTCTTAGCAGCCATGGTTCGTCTCCTGGTTTGATTAGTGGAGCGAAGTGCATGCAAAGGTTGTCGTGTGCGTTCTCCGGAGCGATCCTTCATCTCCTTGTATAAGGAGCGTGGTGTATTCGAAAAGTCGGGAAATTGGGAATTTTCCAAATACGCACCACTTTCAATTCAGCGGCGCTTCAGCGAACAATCGAAGGCTTCCTGCGTGCGACAATAGGTACCGGCAGTGCTGGAGAATAGACATGCAATTGCAACACGAAACACTGATCGCTTATTTGAAAGCCAAACGAGCCTTCGTCGCATTTATTGCTTGTGCTTCGTTCTTGCTCAGCATCTGGAATATTGGCTCGGCGCAGAATGCACAGAAAAAAACTTCCGCGAAAACTGCGAACGCGGCCGAGCCATCCAACGCTCTTGTTGCCCGCGGAAAATATATTGTCGAAGGCCTTTCCCGCTGCGGCCAGTGCCATACGCCTCGCGATAGTAATGGGAATCCGGAGCGAAACGAATGGCTTGAAGGTGCCGCGGTCTGGCTGAAGCCGGCAGAACCAGTCGAAGACTGGCCGCTCAGAGCGCCCCGAATTGCAGGCGTCCCACCCGGAACGGACGCCGAGATGGTCACCCTGTTGACTACCGGAATCTGGCGCGACGGAAAGCCATTGCGTCCACCCATGCCGCAATTCCGCATGACTCAATCGGACGCGGGAGCAGTGGTCGCTTATTTGAAGTCCTTGCAGTAGCTCGAAAGCGAAACACTGCTTAAGTTCCCTTACGGAATCGTACCCCTCCATGCTAGGGGCTTTGGTTGATTGTTCGTCACTTGCCCGAGATATCCGATTGGGGTGGGAGACACTTATACAAAAACAATCTTCGGTCGGATATGCGAGGACCCCATCCCGCAAGTGAAGAGCGAAGCCTAAAGCCTTTCACGCGGCCTTGCGCGGCTTGCCAATCTCTTCTTGCTTCGCATGAATCTCCACTTGCTCATGTTTAATGTCGAGCCGGAGATGGTTGTAGATACTCATATATTGATTCGCTACCCAAACCAATGCAAACAGCGAGATGACGTACCCTCGCCAGTCCGGGTAGAGAAGCCTGAATCGAGTGATGAGAACAAAGAACCCGGCGATATAGTGGCTGAAGCAGTATTCGCGGGTGAATAAATAGAAAAATTTTCGCCGAGGCAGATTTGTTGCCTCTTTAGATTTCTGCTGGCAATAATCGCGTGGCTCCCGGAACACTTCCTCGTGGGTCACCGTCCAGGCAATGCACGCAACCGGAATCGAGAGGATGAACAACCACGCGAATTGAAGCCCAATCCCTGGCACTCTTCATTTTGGATGCCGGCGCCTTAAGAAAGGTAGAAACCGCAGACGCAAACTCAATCAGAGATTCTTCACCTGACCATAATTCAGCAGGCTCACCATCAATATTCCACCGAAGATATTGCCGAGCGTCGCCGGCATAAGCCAGCGCAGGTACTCCGCAATGGAAACTGTGCCACCCATGACCGCGGCCAGGATTTCGCCACTTCCCGCGATGCAGTGCACGAAACGTCCAACTCCAACCACAAACGTGAGCATGTAAACCATTGCGATCTGCCCGATCGTCCAGTGGCTGGCTGTTACCGTCCAAGCGACCAGAGCGATCAGCCATCCTCCGATAATTCCGCTCCAGAAAAAATATCCCGCCGATCCGCTCGCCGATCCTTCGCCCAGGTGAATCAATTGCGTGAGAACGTCCGATCGCAATGCCGATGACTTAACCGCCAATAGAGCGAACATGAGAGCGCCGAAAATGTTCGAGGCAAAAACCACCCCCCAGAGCCGCAAAGTTGTTTTCACATGCCGCCGCTCGTCCAGTACAAGCACCACAGGATACAGCGTATTCTCAGTAAATAGTTGCGCGCGGCCGATGATTACGCCAACGAACCCGATGGGATAAAGCAGATAGGGAATCAGCGCGCTTTCTCCCGGACCAGTAAGCGAGCGCATGGCCGCCACAGCCAGTCCTGTCAAGCCCATGGTGAGCCCCCCGGCAATTCCCGAAAACGCCAGCTTCTGATTCGACCGGCGAAGTTCGTCGCGTGCATTTTCCACCGCAGCTTGAAAAATCTGCACTGCCGTGAGCCTTCTTGATTCCGGCTGGTCTTCCTGCTGAGTGGTTTTGGGCTGGGTCAGAAAATTTCTCCGCGACTAGGATGCGAGATCGCCTCGAACCGACAATGAAATTTCGTGTTGTCAATGAGTAGGCTGGTTGTCAAAGTGGCGTTGTCAAGGTGGGGTTGTCAAAGTGGGGTTCTCAAAGTGAAGATCGCATTAATCCAAGCTGGAAACCCAAAGGCCCACTGGGAATTCTCCGAGCAGTTCTGCAACCGCAATCCTTGAACTCGATTTTGAATTTTGGAGAACCTCATCCGTGAACACGTTTCTATAGCTCCCCCAAAAGGCACCCTCCGGGAAAAGAATGTGAGTATCCTTCCAAAGATCCGAGGCAATCGGAGGATCTGTACTGTCGCCCAGTAAGGTTGCAATCAGCCGCGGAACCGCAACCAGCAGGCTTCTTCCGTCGAGTCTTCGAACAAATGCGATCAACTTGTCCGCTTTCGTTCCTTCTATTTTCAGCGGCACATATTCTCCCCTGCGAAAGAGATCAGGGAATTGTTTGCGCAGACATAGAGCTTTCGAAATTACGTACATCTTGACTGCGCCACTTTCCGGCCTCTCAAGCATGCATCGGATTGAAGCTGCGTCGGGCGCGCCGCTCAACTTTCGAACCTTCTCAAGCAACCCCCTGCGGCGGGCGTAGTCTACTGGCCGCCGGTTATCGGGATCGACCAGGCTGAGGTCCCACAACTCATTGCCCTGATACACATCGGGAACTCCGGGAGATACAAGCTTTAGAACTGTTTGCGACAGACTGTTCCAAATTGCCAGACGAGCTATTTGTTGTTGAAAGGGCACAAAATCAGCGAGAAAACGGTTTTGGTCGACGCGATTCAACAAGGCCGTCACGAATGAGGACACCGCGTTTTCGTACTCCGTATTCTGGTTGATCCAGCTTGTATTCTGCTTGGCTTCACGAATGGCTTTCAGCATGTACTTCTGGATTCGATCAGAAAAAGTCTTCCAGTCATTCGGATCGTTCAAACCCTCCAGCGGCCACGCCCCAATGAGAGTTTGATAGAGCAAATACTCATCATTTGGAGACGGGGCGGCCGTGCCATTGACCGGCGTCTTGTGCTCGCGATTCATTTTTCGCCAATCGCGTAAACGGAATCTCCAGTAAGCGGGAATTTCTGAGAGCACGTCGATCCGCGTCCGAACATCCTCCGACCGCTTCGAGTCATGTGTGCTGGTCGCCAGCATCGTGTGCGGCCATCTGCGGAGCCGTTCTACGTTCGCTTCATGAAAGGCGGTCGGGGTTGTTCCGAAACGATGAAGGTCCGCTCCAACGTCATTCAACGAGATCAACCGGTTGTAGCGGTAAAAAGCGGTGTCCTCCAGTCCCTTCGCCATTACCGGACTGGTGAACTGCTGGAACTTCATCGCAAACTCGGTCACCGCCTTTCTGTAGCGCTCGTCCTGACCTTCGGCGATCCGCGTCAACAGCACT
The DNA here is from genome assembly GCA_963766625.1 of uncultured Acidobacteriaceae bacterium. Taxonomy (GTDB): domain Bacteria; phylum Acidobacteriota; class Terriglobia; order Terriglobales; family Acidobacteriaceae; genus Sulfotelmatobacter. The sequence goes on from CAVYBF010000006.1 coordinate 200,200, forward strand.
TCGCGAATGAAATCGAATACGCTGGTGTCCGCGGCCGGGCTTCTGCGCTTCGCTGAACCCACCGCCATGCGGATATAGCGCGCGTCGCTCTCAGACACACCCGAGCCGCTTACGTAAGTGCGATACACGGGAAAACTGGCAACCACCTGGGTCAGCGCGTCCCGCAGGTTGTTCAGGGTGAAGTCGCAGGTGTGACGTTTCGAGAGGGCGATGCGCTCCAGTCGACTCGCTAAGACATTCAATTCGCTGACCAGCGCAGTACGAATAATGAGCCTGCGCGAGAGATAAGCCAGCTCGTCAAAATTGACCTCATCGCCGATGAAGCTTTCGTAAATGCGTACCATGCGGCCGGCATTCGTCGCATCCACAAAAAGCCCATTCACCAGATTGGCGAAATCATATCCAGTTGTGCCGCGGACCAGCCATTCGTCCGGCAGCCGTTCATTGCCCGTAAGGATTTTCTCAATTACCACATACGGCCCCTTGCCGCCGCTCTCCGGCGCTTGTTTTTCGATCGCACACTGCAGCCGCCGGAAATATTGCGCCGGATCGTACAGGCCATCGGGATGATCGATCCGCAAACCATCCACTTTGCCTTCAGCCACGAAGTTCAATACCAGGCGGTGCGTCGCCTCGAAGACCTGCCTGTTCTCCATGCAAAGACCGGCCAGATCGTTGGTATCGAAAAAGCGCCGGTAATTAATGTCATCCGACGCAACCCTCCAGTTGGCCAGCCGGAATGCCTGCGCTTTGATCAGTTCGTGCAGTTCGTTAAAGCTCGCGGGATTGGCAGGATCGCCGTTGATCGAATCCACGGCCTGGAAAATTGCCGTCTTTATCTCCGCAGAACGGGCGCACAATTCAGCCAGACGGCGCTTATGGATTTCCTTGTCCCGATTGCGCTCCACAATGCGCTCGCTGCTCACTTCATGGCGCTGCGGTAAGTGGCCGAATGCCGTAATCAAACTCTGAAATTCCAACAGATCCGGATTTTGTTCTCCCAATTGTGCCGCCGCGCTCTGCACGCTGCGCTGCAGAATACGCGGATATTCGCGGGGATTTACCGGAAAGCGATTATTGCGGTATTCGATATCGAACTCACCCCGCTCCGAATGAAAAACCAGCTTCAACTCTCCGCTTTCCAAAACCGCGCCATAATGATCATGCAGCACCGGGACCAGCACTTTGCCATGCAGTTCTTCTTTCAGCGGATGCCAGTCAATATCAAAAAAAGGAGCGTAGGCGGAGGCTTCTCCATTTTCCAGAACGTCCATCCACCACGCATTGTCCGTTCCCATCACTCCCATGTGGTTGGGAACGATGTCCATAATCAAACCCATGCCGTGCTCGTGGAGGCTGGAAACGAAGCGGTCGAAATCCTTGGGACTTCCGATCTCCGGATTCAGCGAATTGTGATCCACAATGTCATACCCGTGCATGCTCCCCGGACGCGCCTTCAGACAGGGCGAAATGTAACAGTGGCTGATGCCCAGTGCGGCCAGATAGGGAACAATCGCCCGCGCGTGATCGAAAGTGAATCCTCGATTCAGTTGAAGACGATAGGTAGCTCGCGGAATTTCAAGGTCTCGGTTCATGATTGCAGGAACCATGCGACTGACCATGGCGGCAAGGTTGCGCGTTTCAAATCACGTTCGCGGACTTCCTCGCTGAGATAGATGACCGGAGCCGCTGGGGCGTTTACCGAAGAAATCGAATGTGGGCCGAGATTTGCGAGCAGCGTAAGCTCCGCGCCGTCGCAAAAGCGCCAGGACACGCTCAATCCGCGATCTTGTATCAGTGCGCAATTCGTCTTGATCGCACACGCACCACCCAGAAGCGGAGTGATGTGCTCGCTCCTGAGTTGCAGCAATCGCCGGTAAAAACTTAGCCATTTGCAATGCTCAGCTTGCGTGAGCTCATCCCAATTAAGCCGTGAAGACTCGAACGTCTTAGGGTCATTCGGGTCGGGAAGTCCCGCGCGTCTGGCCGGATCTGTAAACTTAGCCAATCGCGCGAATTCATTTCTCCGGCCTGCCGCAACTGCCTGAGCCAGATCATCCTTGAAATCGCAGAAAAATAAGAACGGAGTTTTCGTGCCGAACTCCTCTCCCATGAATAGCAGCGGAGGAGACGGAGCCAGCAAAACGATCGAAAGCGCGGCTCGAACCGCGCGGGGATCGGCCAGAGTAGTAATTCTCTCTCCGAATGCCCGGTTCCCAACCTGATCGTGATTTTGCAAGAACGAGACGAAAGCGGTGGGCGGCAAGTCTGCGCTCGGCTCTCCACGGTGTTGCCCATTTCGAAAGGTTGATGTTTCGCCTTGGTACGCGAAGCCTTCGCTCAAGCAACGAACCAAATGTTTCAAAGGCTGATCTGCATAATCGGAATAATATCCGTCGCGCTCGCCAGTAAGAATCACATGCAGTGCGTGATGAATATCGTCATTCCACTGCGCGGAATAAGCTCGCGTTCTACAATCCTGCGAGCGTTGCAGATAGCGGGCCTGGTTGAAATCGTTTTCCAGGACCAGGTGTACGTGACGCTGGGGGTCGATCGAATTACGAACGGTGTCGGCCAGTTCTGTCAGAAGGTTCGGCGTGGACTCGTCAACAATGGTGTGAACCGCATCCAGCCGCAGGCCATCGAAGTGGTATTCCTCCAGCCAATACAGCGCATTCTGAATGAAGAAATCTCGCGCGACCCGGCTGTGCGGACCGTCGAAGTTGATCGCCTTACCCCACGGTGTGTGGTGCCGGTCCGTAAAGAATTGCGGCGCGTAGAGGTTAAGATAATTTCCCTCCGGCCCGAAGTGGTTGTAGACGACATCGAGCAGAACCATCAGCCCGCGTCGATGCGCGCTTTGTATTAGCTGCTTCAAATCCTCCAGCCGGCCGTAGACACTGTCCGGAGCGAACGTGAAAACGCCGTCGTATCCCCAATTGCGCAATCCGGGGAAGTCGGCTAGCGGCATGAGTTCGATCGCAGTAACTCCCAACTCGGCCAGGTAATCTAGTCGGTCGCAGACATCCTGAAACGTACCCGATGGCGTAAACGTGCCAACATGAAGCTCGTAGACAACAGCTTCTTGCCAAGGTCGGCCGCGCCACTCCTGATCCCGCCATTCGAAGGCTGAGGGGTTAACCACCTCACTCGGCCCACGCACATCCTTCGGTTGAAACCGCGACGCAGGATCAGGAACTTCTTGCGCCCCATTGATCCGGAAACGATACAAAGAGCCGGGCTTGGCTGCATCGGTGACTAACTCAAACCAACCTTCGTCTAATTTTTTCAAAGCAACTCGGTTCGCACCGTTTGCCTTTTCAAGGCTCAGTTCGACTTTATGAGCCGCGGGTGCCCACAGGCGAAAGCGAACGCTTCCATCCACCAGGCATTCGGCGCCGAAGGGCATTTTATGAAGGCGTTTCATTCGGCTCTTCCTTTTTGCCGTTGCGGCGCTCCAGCAACACGGCCATCGATCGCGCCTGCAATGGATAAGCCGTGCCCGCATCATGCGTATCCGCATTGCGCAGCCCGTTTTCCTGTGACGTATCCATCCACGCGACCCAGCGGGTTCCCGGATGAAATGCAGGCAGAGCGAACGGCACATCTTCATAATGTGCGTTCAGCAGAATTAAAAAATTTTCGTCGGCAAGTTTTCGTCCGCGCACATCGGTCTCATCCAGCCCTTGGCCTGCAAGAAACATTCCTAAACAACGAGTGGAAGCATCGCGCCACTGCTCTTCGCTCATTTCATTGCCGCCAGGATTCAGCCAAAGCACGTCCTTGACGTTTGCTCCTATGATGGGCCGTCCCTGAAAAAAATGTCTGCGCCGGAATATAGGATGGCGCTTCCGCAGATTGATCATGCGTTGCACGAAACTCAGAAAGTCGCGATCCTGCGGCTGCAGGCTCCATCGGATCCAACTGATTTCGTTGTCCTGGCAATAAGCATTGTTGTTGCCATTTTGTGTGTGGCCGATGGCGTCGCCGGCATAGATCATGGGCACACCCTGCGACAGCAGCAAAGTAGCCAGCATGTTCCGTTTTTGCCTCGCGCGCAGCGCCAGAATGTTCGGATCCTCCGTCGGACCCTCAGCCCCGCAATTCCAGCTTCGATTGTCGTTATTTCCGTCGCGATTATTTTCGCCGTTGGCTTCGTTGTGCTTTTCGTTGTAGCTGACCAGATCCTGCAGCGTGAAGCCATCGTGCGCAGTGACGAAATTTACGCTGGCGTAGGGACGCCGCCCGCTGTGGGCGTAAAGGTCGCTCGACCCGGTAAGCCGGTACGCCAGATCGCCGACCATTCCTTCATCACCTTTCCAGTACGAGCGCACGGTGTCGCGGTAACGGTCATTCCATTCGGCCCACCCCACCGGAAAATTTCCTACCTGATAACCGCCTTCACCCAAGTCCCAAGGCTCTGCAATCAGTTTCACCTGCGAAAGCACCGGGTCCTGATGAATGATGTCGAGAAATGCTCCCAGGCGATCGACTTCATGAAGTTCGCGGGCCAATGTTGCGGCGAGGTCGAACCGGAAACCATCGACATGCATATCCAAAACCCAATAGCGCAGGCTATCCATAATCAGTTGCAGAACCCGGGGATGGCGCATGTTCAGCGTGTTTCCCGTTCCCGTATAGTCCCGGTAGTAGCGCGGATTGTCAGGCATCAGCCGGTAGTACGTGCTGTTGTCGATGCCCCTCAGGGAGAGGGTCGGCCCCAGATGATTGCCTTCCGCGGTATGGTTGTAGACGACGTCGAGAATCACTTCCAGCCCCGCGGAATGCAAGGTCTTGACCATGGTTTTGAATTCACGGATCGAGCTTTCCGCCAGATAGCGAGGCTCGAGCGCGAAAAAACCAATCGAGTTATAGCCCCAGTAATTTCGGAGACCGCGCTCCACCAACTGGCGATCGTCGATGAAGGCGTGCACCGGCATAAGTTCGATCGAGGTCACCCCGAGGCGAGTTAGATACTCGATTACCGGTGCGCTCGCTAATCCGGCATAAGTGCCCCGCAGTCGCTCCGGCACATCCGGATGGCACATCGTGAAGCCTTTCACGTGAAGCTCGTAAATGATCGTGTCGTGCCAGGGAATTCGGGGCGGCTTGTCATCCCCCCAGGTGAACGCCGAGTCGATCACCCGGTTTTTGGGCATAACTGCCGCATCGTCACGGCGGTCAAAAGACAGATCCTCATTTTTGTGCCCCACTTTGTATCCGAATTGCGAGCCGGTCCAGCGAATCTTTCCCTGAATCTGTTTTCCGTACGGGTCGAGAAGCAACTTGTGCGGATTAAAACGGTGACCCTGTTCCGGAGTGTAGGGCCCAAAAACCCGGTAACCGTAGAGGTGTCCTGGACGTATTTCCGGCAAGTAACCGTGCCAGACCATGTCGGTCTGTTCGGGAAGCGGAACTCGCGCGGTCTCGCGGCGCCCGGAGAGGTCGAAGAGGCATAGTTCAACCTTTTCGGCGTGCTCGGAATAAAGCGCAAAATTGACGCCCTCCCCATCCCAGGTTGAACCTAAGGGATAAGGTCGACCAGGCCACACGATGGGCTGAGGTGAGCTTGACATCGATCTGAATGCGTTTACTTTGAGGTCGCCACAAGAGTTATGCTTTAAGCAACCGCAAATTTACCGGTCGTCAAAGCAATTCATATCGGTTGCGGTCCGCAAGCCGTGCGTTGTGGCGGGAAGGCCCCAAACCTTTAATCTTCCCTCTCGTTTTTCAGCTTATTTGCAAGTTTCTTTATCTCTTTTTCCCGAGCTATATTCACAACGCCGCGGGCGTCGTCGTAAAGACTGTCGCGCAAAAGCATAAGCAGCCTGACCTTGAGCTTTGCCTTTTCTAGAAGCCGGTTCGGGACTACGAGTGTGTGCGGTTGAGAACAAGTCAGAGGGCTCCCAGCGACCGCATTCTCGAAATTGGGTTCAGGTCTGTGCGAAACCGCACCCACCTGTGCGCCAGCGATGGCAGCACTAAGAACGACAGGCAACAGAAGAAAACTCGTTTTCGGCACATCTTACCTCCTCTTTCGTCACGGAAATAATGGTTCATTTCAGCGACGAACAAGGGATGGTGATTCGTTTCTCCTGGTTGGCACTCTAGGGAAATTCAATTGCAACGATACTGCGGGCGCGGTATCGCAGGGAAAGGTAGACGCTGGCTGAGCCTTTCAATAAGCGTTTAGAGTTACCTGATCCAGCCAGACGTCATAAGGCTGCTGCTTGTAGTTCCCGTCCAGTTGGAATGCGACGTCGATTTCCTCCTGGTACCAGTTCGGTTGCGCTGTGTAGTACGTATCGACGTTGTATTCGCGATTGGCTACGTTCAAGGTCATGTAATGCACCTGGTTTCCCACCCGCTCCAGGTTCCAGATGAGATGAATCCAGGTATTCGACGGAAAATGATCGCACGCAATCGAAGTTGGGACCCATATTTCATGTAGCGGATCCCAGATCGTCCATTTGCCTGTCTGGTTGAAGTCGCACTGGCTTCCCCATGTCCACCGCGTGCCATTGAAGGCTTGGTTCACGTCGAATTCGAGCGACTGCGGCGCATCCCCCTGATTAACATAGAACCACAGATCGTAAGTGAAATGGCTGACGTTATCGCCCCCTCCAACCGGATACCAATAAAGCTCATTCGAATAAGGGTGCGACCCGCTTATGGTGAATTCCGCCGAAGATCCACTCAGCGAAGGACTCGACTGGTCCTGCATGAGCTGCGAAACCGCGTCACCCAAACCTGCTGCGCAAGTCGAGCCATCGCCGATCGCGGCCGAACAGGAGCGCCAGCCAGGAAGATTCTGAATATTGGGGACTCCAGGATTCTGTCCCACCACATTCAACTGTGTGGAGGCCGTCGCGATGTACCCGGAGACGTCTTCAGCCACAATTTCAACCGTGTGTGTTCCGGAAGCCATGAAGATGTATTGATTGATATCCGTAGTGAAAGAGTAATAGACAGAAATACCATCCACGTAGATCCGCATCCAGTAGATCGCATCCGGCGGGGTTGCTTTCGCGATGACGTTTGCCGGCGAACTGACGCTCGCGCCGTTGCCGGGAGCCGTGATGGTGAGCGGGAATCCGCAGAGTGCCGCAGGCGGTGGTTGGATGGTCTTCGGCAATACCGAGGTGTTTGCCGGCGGCGTCGGCGTAATCGGACAATGCGCCACGTTCCAGGGCAATCCTTGGCAGTCTCTCCAACCCAATAGGCCCAGGCCGGCGAACCCAAGAACCAGAATCGATGCAGCAGTTCGACCTAATGCCCTATGTTGGAGGAACTGAAGCGCGCCCTTCATTGCAAGCTCCCAGTCTTGACGATCTGAAAAAACAACTCTTGCTAAAAATCAGCATCGGGGAGCGGCCCAACATCCTGGATTGCGCGTTGGCGATTGGTGGCGGCACTCAAATACATTCAGTCGTCATAGACAACCAGCGGTGAGATACACAGACGAGCGGCGGCGAGGCAGAGTTCCAGAAATCTAGGACGACGAGCGTGCCCTGCGAGTGGGGGCAGCTTTTCTCGCGGCCTGGCTTCGTGCCCGTGCCCCACGCTTTCGAGCGGCGTTCTTAGCCTGGCGTGAGAGCGATTGGTGACTCGCGGATCGGTGCGGTTCGCGTTCCAGCGCCCCCGCGATGGCTCTGGAACGCCTTTTGGACGTTTTGCGGCGCGGGTGGTCGCTGGCTTCCTCGTCGTGTTCTGCTTGTTTTCGCAGCGAGGCCGAGCCTTTGGGAGCGCCCAACTTTACGCCCGCCCGGCGCGCCTTGGAGAGCCCGATCGCGATTGCCTGCTGCGGCGACCGCGCCCCGTGCTTTCCTTCGCGTATGTCGTTCATCTCTTCCCGTACGAACTCTCCAGCCTGGGTTGACGGAGATTTCCCTGCGCGGGCATCTTCTCGGGCGCGTTCCAGCGTCTCCCTTTCCGGCATCCGTTTCTCCTTTGTTTCGTCTGGCTACCGTAAGGTTAGCCTTTCCAGGAAGATTGCAAATCGGAGGTTCACCTTACCCCAAACGGAAACTTTGCGTAGAAAGGTATCGACCAAACGAATGTTGATGGTTATTCCGACGAACGAGAGTCGCGAACAGCAGATTCGAGAGTTGTTAGCCATGGAACATAAATCCATGACTCATGCGGGAGATTTATTAATATCTGGTTACAATTCTCCGGCATCCGCTTTAACTGTGTTATGCAACCAAACGCCCACGGTGTGCTTGCAGAATTGACGGTGTGCTTGCAGAATTTAAGATCTGTGCACCGCAAAACGTCAGACTCGTATGAAGGAAATTCTCTTCCGAGTGATTGTGGGGGGAGCGGTTGTTTCGGCGTTTTCACTGATTGGTGACTTGCTGAAGCCCAAGAGCTTCGCCGGCCTATTCGGCGCCGCTCCCTCCGTCGCCCTGGCAACTCTTGCCTTGACTGCCATGAAAGATGGCAAAGTTTACGCAAGTCTTGAAGCCAGATCAATGATTCTCGGAACAATTGCTTTCTGCGTCTACGCGTGCATTGTTAGCCGGTGGCTGATTCGCCGGCGCTTGCCCGCCCTCACCACCACCGCTTCGGTAATGGTGGTCTGGTTCGCATGCGCTTTTGGTCTGTGGTATGTCGTTTTTGGTAGATCATGAAAATCAAAATGGACACCACCACACTGGGCGAGGCTAAATGGTACGAGTTCGTTATAAGGTTCGCGTTTGGCGGCGCCGTAACCGCATCGGCCGGGATCATCGCCAAACACTTCGGCCCGGAAATTGGTGGGCTCTTCCTGGCTTTTCCCGCAATTCTTCCCGCTACTGCGACCCTCATCGAAAAACATGAAATGGAGAAGAAACAGGATGCCGGTAAGAACGGAATCGTGAGTGGAAGAAAAGCCGCTGGTGCAGACGCGGCTGGGGCGGCCATGGGGTGCGCGGGACTTGCCGTTTTCGCGGTAATTGTTTGGAAAGTGCTCCCGAGCTCGTCTTTGCCACTGATCTTAACGGCCGCAACTCTCGCCTGGCTAATCACTGCCGTTGCGGTGTGGCTGGCTCGCGAAAAGCTCTGGCGCGCATTGATGCGGAAGGTTCACGCTTCGCACTGAACCGTCGGGCGCCAACAGGAATCTTCAACCCACAGGAGGATGAGGTGAGTAAGAAGGGAAAATCGAATGGTTGGCTGGCTGATCCTTCGCGGATCAAAGTCGTGAATCCCGAGGACGACAGTCTGATTCAGGTTGTGATCGAGACTCCAAAAGGGAGCCGCAACAAATACGCTTTCGATAAAGAGCAGAAGATCTTTGAATTGAAAAAGGTATTGCCCTCCGGAATGGCCTTTCCTTACGACTTTGGTTTCGTCCCCAGGACTCTGGGTGAAGATGGCGATCCCTTGGACGTTCTTGTGCTGATGGATGAGCCTGCCTTTCCCGGCTGTGCGCTCAAGTGCCGCCTGGTGGGCATTATCGAAGGTGAGCAAGGCGAAAAAGGCAAGATGGAGCGCACCGATCGACTCGTAGCTGTGGAGCACGGCAACCACAGCTTCGATGATGTAAAGGTGATCGACGATCTCGGTAAAAAATTTGTGCAAGAGCTGGAAGAATTCTTTATCAATTATCACAAGCTGAGCGGCGAGCAATTCCGGGTGATCGACGTACGCGGGCCGAAGCCGGCTCGAAAGCGAATCGAAGGTGGCATTCGTGCGGCCCGAGGCAAATAGCGCTCCGGCCCTGCTCAGGCCGCTTTTTGTGCCTGCGACTTCTTGTCTCGTTGAATCCGCTTCGAAAGCAATGTCTTGGCTTTTTCCAGTTCCGCCCGGCGTGCCGCAGGAAGGTTATGACCCGCCCGGTTAATAAAATAGGTCAGCATGCGCATTCCCGATCCCGGGCCTTTGGGCGAAACTGTTTTCGACGCCAGAGCTCGCGCGATCGTCTCGGCTTTTTTGGTAAACAGTCCGGCCTGCGGATGGGTTGAATCCGTCTTCACCTTCGAGACCCAATAATTCTTCTTCTTTGCTCTAGCCATAAGGACCTCTCTCGCAGTTTTCTCGCAACTGAGATGCAGGCTCAGTCTGAAAGCGGCTCCCATTCGGCCCCTTGGGAGACTGCCCTGAAGATCGCGGATTCCTCCCGGCTACAGTGCAAACCTGATGTATTCCCGCTCACGCAGATTCTATGTTTCGAATAGAATTTAAACAGTGATGACGGAGGGTTGAGGAGGGGGGGGGTGGGGGGGGGTTGGGGGGGTGGTGGTGGTTGGGGCTTGGAGAGGCAGACCGATGCCCGACGTGGTGGGAGCACCGGAGATCGGAAGACCTGGCGGCCTCTGTGGTGGGTCGAGTTAGGAGTGGTGAGGCTGGTATCGACGAGGTGAAGTCTATGTCCGAACGTGGTAAAGCTCAGTGGTCTCAGCGGAGAGAGGCAGCGGCGCTCACAGAAGCAGATATCGGAGATCATGCGTGCCGGCCTGGCTTGACGCGTGCGGCGTCGTCCAGGGCGGTCTGTGGGTGCACCGCGCGCGGCGTTGTTGGGAAGAACCTCAGCGTACCGCCGGCCGGAGAGTTAATTGAATCCCCTTGGCTGCCTACGTGATGGCACGTGCCCCTCCGATCTGCGGCGCCGTCGATACGCAGATGCGGCGTGTGGCGGACTGGCGAAAGTCGCGGCCTGCTCTCAACAAAGCGCGCGGCCTGATTACTGCAGTCAGATTCATCTTCCTTCTTATCAAATTGGATCGCAGAAGTTTCCGCCCGGCAACTCCTGGATCGTTCGACCGTCCCGGAGGAGTCAGCCGTCCTTTACGCGCAGACTGATGCCCGCGCCCACGGCGTGGATCTCGTGCCCTGAACGTGATGGAAAACCAGTGCCCGCGCAGGGTCGTAAGACAGGCACAGACGAAGCGGCCTCCGAGAAGTGACCCATCCAGATGCGCGAGATCGGGAGATAGGCACCGCAGAAGCGTTAGTTTTTGTAGTTCGCAGTCGATCTTTCAACAGCTGCTACGTGCCCGGCTGATAACTCGCCCCTGCCACGTCTGACTCTCGGTGAAGCGCGGGCCGTGCCACGTCGACGGCCGGAGCGAGGCCCCGCCGCGGCATAACCAGTGCGAGCGGAGCGCGACGCTACGATACCGACGACGCGCCCGAATCGCCAAACAGAACCGCGACGGCGAGCAGAGGCCCGAGATAAGCCCCGCATCTTCCAGCAGATGCACGCCGCGAGCGCCGGACGCCAGACCGCAGGAAGGAAGCGGGGCCGCAGACCCGGGCACGAAGACGGGCACGAACGGCCAGCCACGGCGCGCCGCACCCGAAGCGAGAGCGACCGCCGCGCGGAGCGGCGAGCGCGCACGCGCGAGCAAGAGAACGAGCCCGGGCGCACGGGCGAGCCGGGGGCGGGACGCGACACACCGAAGCGACCGCAGCGCGCCGAAAGGCCGGACCAGCAGAGCCGAAAGACACCAAAAAGACGGAGCGCCCGCACGAGGGGCACAAAAGCGGGCCGAAAACCCGCCGAGCGGGCCAGGCAAAGCAGCAACGCAATCGGGGGAGGAAGAGCGAAGAGAAACAGAAAGAAAAAAAGAAGGAGAGAGAAGGAAGAGAGAAAGAAAAAAAAAAAAAAAAAAAAAAAAAAAAAAATACGATCCCCATTCCCCGCGCCCCAGTTCGGCCAGGATTTCGTACCGTCCAAAGCGTTGCTTCTTGCGATCGTCCATGCGTGTGTTGGTCTGTGCGGAACAGACGACTGCCAGAACGCGCCGCATGGGGGATCGCCGCGAGCCTACACTTCACCAAATATTGTTATGCGAGCGGCTCAGCCCCCAAGTTACCGACGTTTGTACTCCGTCGAACTATCATGCAAACGTAAAAGCGGGCACGCCAAGAATGGCGTGCCCGTATCCCACACTCCGCTTGGAGGACCTAGCGCCTCACTCGTACGAAAAGGTGAGCTGATCGAGGTAAACGGAGTAGGGTGACTGAGAAGAATTGCCGTCTTCCTGATAGTTGACGGTGACTCCGTACCAGCCCGGCGCCGATCCCGGGTTGTAGTACTGGTTTAAAGTCGCCGTCTTTCCATTCAGCGTAATGGACTTATACAGCAACTGGTTGTTTGAAGTTCTTTCCACCTGCAGGGTTAAGTGATTCCACGAATTGCTGTTGGGGTAGCAGGAAACACCGGTGGGAACCCAGTGAGCACTCACGTTATCCCAGATGTCCCATTCGTTGCCGCCCGCGACACGGCATTCGTGGCCCCAGATGAATCCCTGGTTATTGAAAAATTGGTTGATATCGAACTCCACGGCCTGTGCCAATCCGATATTGCCAGACCAGAAATACACGTCATAGGTGAAGTCGTGAAGGCTGGGAACCAAAGTGTGATTCGTATCCGGCAACCCTTGGGACGAATCCACACCGATCAGGTGGTTGTTCCACAGCCCATCCCCGTAGGCCTCGCTGCCTCCGAGGTACATTTGCATCGCTTCGCCGCTCATCGAGGGAGACTTCACATTCTGCGTCATGGAAAATGCAATGTTGTCGCAAGGCGAGGGCGAGCAGTCGACGAAGGTTGGAGCGCGCTGGCCATAGTCGGCCCAGCCGCCGCTGTGCTGCAGTTGCGAGAATGACTTGCCCCCACCCCCAGTCGTGCCCCCGCTTACCGTAATTTTCACTGGTGCAGTTGCCGCTCCGCCGCAGCCATCCCATTCTTCGACAACCGTATCGTAGGTTCCGGCACTCAGCGCTAGGTTGTAGTTCATGCTCGCTCCCTGCACCACGTACTTCAAAACCCCCGGCGCGGTGTAAATTCCCATCGAGGACACGCCTTTTGAGCAGGAGGTAGTTGCTGTCGCTTTGAAATTCACGGGAGAGCCAACCGTGCTGTTGTTGGCAGGGGAAGTTACGCTCACACCGGCAAACGCAGCGGGAACACAGATTGCCGACAGGCACACGAATAGTAATAATGATTTCAGCATCAAACCTTCTCCAAAATATGGATTTATTTGCTTCCGAACTGCAGAACTGCAGCTATTTCAAGCTGACTGTTGCGCGAGCGGGCGCGACAAGTTCGGATAGAAGTGGCGATATTTGGCGCTTTGAGTTAAAACGGCTAACTTCAAGTCATCCTTGAAGTCCAGTGAAGGCCGGTTCAGGTGATCTCTAAAGCAATCCGTCAAACAGTGTAGAAAGCATACCAGAAAGCCCGTATGGGACAAGCGAAAAATCACCTTCATGAGACTCGGAGGTTGTAGGCCCGATTTAGCAATCAGAGGTCGGCGAAATTCGTCCACAGGTAGCTCGGTGGCCGATATGAGTAGCGATGTAAACAAAGGCGCATCTTACGATGCGCCTCGTAATTTCCCTCCAATGACGGTCAGTTTTACGCAGATCAGTTGTACGTAAAGGTCAAATTGTCCAGGTAAACCGCGTATGGCGACTGCTCGTAGTTGCCGTCCTGTTGATAGTTGACCGTTACTCCGTACCAGCCAACCGCTGAACCCGGACTGTAGTATTTGTTTACTGAAGAGGCTTTTCCATTCAGGGTGATCGACTGATACAGCAGTTGATTGCTAGAGGTCCGCTGCACCTGAATTGTAAGGTGGTTCCACGAATTAGCGATCGGATCGCAGGCAACGCCGCTTGGAACCCAATGCGCGTTGACGTTGTCCCAGATATCCCATTCGTTGGCGCCCGCCAACGTACACTGGTGGCCCCAAATCCATCCCTGGTTGTTAAAGAACTGGTTGATGTCGTACTCCAGCGCCTGCGACGCCCCCAGGTCGCTGATGTAGAAGTACAAGTCGTAAGTGAAGTTGTGCAGCGAGGGAACCAGAGTGTGACTCGTATCCGGCAATCCTTGAGAGGAATCCACCCCGATCAAGTGATTGTTCCACAGCCCATCGCCATAGGCTTCGCTCCCGCCAAGATATGTTTCCATGGACTGCCCGCTGAGTGAGGGTGACTTGATGTTCTGCGTCATGGAAAAAACGATGTTGTCGCAAGGCGAGGGCGAGCAGTCTACGAAGGTTGGAGCGCGCTGCCCGTAATCCGCCCAGCCGCCGCTGTGCTGCAGTTGCGAGAATGACTTGCCGCCGCCGCCGCCCACCGTGATCGTGACCGGCGTGGTCGCCGCTCCTCCGCAGCCATCCCATTCTTCGACAACGGTATTGTAAGTTCCTGCGCTGAGCGCCAGGTTGTAGTTCATGCTCGCTCCCTGTACCACATATGCGAGCTTCGATGGAGCCGTATAAATGCCCATCGATGAGACGCCCTTCGAGCAGGTCGTCGTGGCCGTCGCTTTGAAATTTACTGGAGAGCCGACCGTGCTGTTGTCGGCGGGTGAGGTTACCGAGACGCCGGACGCTCCGCCGGACTTTACCGTGATTGTGACAGGAGCGGTTGTAGCCCCGCCACAGTTGTCCCATTCTTCGACAACTGTTTTGTAAGTCGCCGGATTCAAGCTCAACTTCGTATTCATGCTCGTGCCGCTTACGACGTACGCCAATACTCCGGGTGCGGTGTAAATTCCCATCGAACCCACTCCCTTGGAGCAGGTAGTGGTGCTGGCTGTTGCGACGAACGGCACCGGTCCGGTATATGTACCGTCGTTGGAGGGTGAACTGACGTTTACCGTAGCAAATGCGGACGCAGCGAAGAAGGCCGTTAAGCACACGAATAGTGTTAGAGACTTCAACATGCAATGCTTCTCCAAATTGGAATTGTTGGGCTTGCTGACAGCAGAACTGCGCGCCCTCACGGGCTATCATGTGGAGGGCTCAGACGAAATGGCGAGTATTGTGGCGCATGCTGCTAACGACCAGTTTCAACTTTCACCTCGCAGTAAAAATTTGCACCGCTTGAAACCGATCTAAATAATTGCCACGAAAATACCAGAAAGCCTGTATTCCCCAAAGCAAAAAGCATTAGCCGGCGACTCAGAAGTTCTAGGCCATCCCAATGCAGGCTAGTTCTCTTCCACTGCCTACGGTCTTTTCTGGCCTCGACCGGCAACCTTCCCGCATTCCTCCGACACTAAGCACCGTCTCATTGGACCGAACTTCTCCGAAGGAGTAGCAGATCCGTGAAGGCCATCCGCTCAAATTTGTTCTTTTATGTCTTTGCGCCATCCTCTCTAGCCATCCTGATTGCCGGCGTGGGATGCCAGGGCATGGGAAATTCCACCACTCCACCTTCGAAAACTTTGACCGCGGTCTCGGTATCGCCCGCCACTGCGAGCGTTTCAATGGGCAGCACGCAGCAATTTACTGCGACCGCAAAATACAGTGATGGTTCCACCGCGAACGTCAGTTCAACGGCCAGTTGGGCGGTCGGAAGTTCAGCAATTGCGGCAATCAGTTCGAGTGGCCTGGTCACCGGCAAAGCTTCCGGTTCAACTAGCGTAACCGCTTCGCTGAGCGGCATGACTGGCACCGCAAGCCTTGAAGTGCAGACAGTTACAGTCACCAAAACCCTCAAGTCGATTGCCGTGACTCCCTCGACGGTAAGTCTTGCTCCACGCGCCACGCAACAGTTCACCGCAACCGCTACCTATAGCGACGGCAGTACCGCGAATATAAGCACGTCGGCAACGTGGATCTCGGCATCGCCGTCAATCGCCACGATTAATTCCAGCGGCCTGGCTACCGGAGTTGCCGGTGGATCAACCACAGTGAGTGCTAGTCTTAGTGGGATCAGCAGTAATGCGGCAACCATCAGCGTTGTTGCGCTCACGTCCATCAGCGTGACGCCAAGCTCGGTAAGTGTTTCGGTTGGCGGCGCAGAGCAATTCACCGCGACCGCTAGCTATAGCGACGGGTCGCAAGGAAATGTGACCTCATCCGCGAGCTGGAGCCTCAGCAACGGAAGCGTTGCCAATATAACTTCGAGCGGCGTTGCCACGGGAATTTCCGCGGGAACAACTGGTGTCACCGCTTCGCTGGATGGATTCAGCGGTAATGGAACACTCTATGTCACAGCTTCTACCAACACGGGCGCCAACATTCCCATGTTTCACGTCGACCAGAACCGCAGTGGCCTGAATTCCAATGAAACCATTCTCACTCCCAACAACGTAACGCCGGCAAATTTCGGCAAGCTGTTTTCCTATCTGGTCGATGGCTATGTATACGGTCAGCCGCTGGTGATCTCGAACCTTACGATCGGCGGCACCACTCACAACGTTCTCTTCGCGGCCACGGAAAACGACACCGTCTACGCTTTCGACGCCGACAGCAATGCCGGGAGCAATGCGAGCCCGCTGTGGAAGACACTGCTGCTGCAGGCCGGTGAAACTCCTATAACCAATGGTCCGATTCAACCGGTCGAAGGGATCACGTCAACTCCGGCGATCGATACCACGACCAATACGATGTATGTGGTTTCAGCGCAGAGTTCAGGCTCGGGAGGCACATTCCGGCTGAACGCCTTGGATATAACCACCGGCAATCAGCAACCCGGCAGCCCGATAACCCTTCAGGCTACGGTCGCCGGAACGAACGACACCACCCTCACAACCGCCTGCTTGCAGCGCGCCGCACTTCTCGTTCTTCCCGGGCCACCCGCGTCCGTGTTCATCGGCTTCGGGAGTTGCCATAGCGGATGGCTGCTCGCCTACACCTACGACGGATCGGCTTTCACCCAGAGTGGTGTATTCAACATGAGTCCGATCATGCAGGGTGAAGGCTCCTACGCCAGCGCCGGCGGCGTCTGGATGGGCGGCGGCGGACCCGTCTCCGACGGCAACTATGTCTACGTCACCACTGGCAACGGGCCTTGGGATCCATCGCAGCAGGCCTATGGTGATTCCGTATTGAAGTTTACCCAGAGCCTCCAGTTGGAGGACTACTTCACACCATTCGTTTACGCGTACATGGATTGCGCCGACGCCGATCTCGCAGCCGGCGGCCTGTTACTCATTCCCGGAACGACGGAATTATTGGCAGGGGGAAAAACCGGAAAGCTCTATCTGGTGAACAGCGACAATCTTGGCCAGGAGCAGAACAACGATACAGGAGCCACTCAGACGTTGTGGTTCGAGGATGATCTGATCGCCCCATACGAGAACACCTGCACCAATACTATCGGCGGATCTGCCGAAATTAACTCCTACGAAATCTTCGGCACCGCCGCGTATTTCAATGGGTCCGTCTATCTGGGCATAACGCCTACTGCTTCCGACGTTACCGCTTCTGTCCGCCAGTTCCCCTATTCCGGAACTCTCTCCCACGGCTCGTACACGCAACCCAATATTCTGGAGAACAGCTACGGAACTACGCCGTTCATTTCCGCTAACAACAAATCAAACGGCATTCTCTGGATGGTCGATCACGGACAGCCGCTGCAGAGTGGCAGTACGCAAACTGACGCAATCCTGCGTGCTTACAATGCGAACAATCTGGGAAGCCCGGAACTCTATAGCAGCAGTACCAACTCCGGAGACGTGCCAGGATACGGAATTAAATTCACGGCGCCCGTTGTCGCCAATGGAAAAGTTTATATCTCAACCGCGCACGATCCCGTCAGCACGCCGAATCCACAGGGCGAACTGGATGTCTACGGGCTGAAGTAGGTATTGCGCAACGAGTTTCTATTCGAATGAACGGACTACCGAACTAACCAAGGAGTTACAAACTTATGACCGACACACAAAATAAGAAGTGCGCCGCCGAAAGCTGTACCTGCACAGCAAGAGAAGGCAGCCAGTATTGCAGTCTTGCATGCGAAGCTTCGAAGGGAACATCGCAGTCCGCTTGTGGCTGCGGGCACGAAGGATGCAAGGGCGCGTTGGCGGCGGCATAGTAGCCCGGCTTGCGTGCTCCCGAAATCTTGCATTTTGCAATCTGCCTGGGCTCCGACCACGTCAGTAGATCAGGCACGCCGGAGATGCAGCCACGCTTTGCCGCGGCTCAAAGCTGGCGCAGAAAGGGAATACCCACAAGAAGAATTCTGCATCCAATAACTGAAAATTTCTGACCCTATTTTCGCCGGCGCGCTAGCCGAACAGGGCAGAGATAGTTGATTTCCCGATGCAGCCAATGGGCAGCAAATCCCGTGCCTGGATGTGGATCGGCATCGTCGCTCTGATTTTTCTGGCTGGCTCATTCATCGTCGTAAAAATTGTGATCGCTCACGCCGAACCCATTCTTCGCGCGCGTGTGCTGCAAACCTTGTCGGCTCGTTTCCACGGCAAAGTTCAGCTCGAGGGTTTCGGTGTTGCGGTCGGCAATGGAGTCCAAGTCACTGGAAGCGGCCTGACAATTTTTGGCGCCGCCGCCGCCAACCCTTACGAGCCCGGCATCCAGCCGCTCCTCAATGTCCGGCAATTCCGTTTTCAGACCTCGCTGCGCAGCTTGTTTCAGTGGCCGATGCACATCGACACGGTCTACGTGGATGGTCTGGAGCTGAACATCCCGCCGAAAGGCGGCCGCCAGGAAATATCCCACTGGCGCGCAAAAGGCAGCCGCGCCAGCATCTTTTTCGACCAGATTGATTGCGAGGATGCACGCCTGGTCATTGATACCGTCAATCCCAACAAGCCGCCACTTCAATTTGCCATAAAACATCTAACGCTGAAGGATGTTGGTCCCGGTCGGCCTTTTCAATTCGACGCCACCCTGGTAAATCCCAAACCAGTCGGCGACATCTATTCCGTTGGCCTCTTCGGACCCTGGCAGGAAGCTGATCCGCGCCAGACGCCTGTGCAAGGCCACTATTCTTTCACTCATGCCGACCTCGGCACCATCAAAGGCATCGCCGGCATGCTTTCCTCAACCGGCGAATACTCCGGCAGTCTCGGCAATATCGTGATCGATGGGAGCACCGACACGCCGGATTTCCGCATCGCGACGAGTGGCCATCCCGTGCGGCTGCACACCGACTTTCATGCCATTGTCGACGGAACGAGCGGGGACACTTATCTGCGCCCGGTAAATGCGGATTTTCTTCATTCGGCCCTGACCGCAAACGGTTCAATCGTTCGCGTAAAGGACCCGCACGGTCACGACATCGAACTCGATGTCGTACTCGACCACGCTCGCATTCAAGATTTGCTGCAGCTCGGCGTGCATACCGAACCTCCGATTATGAACGGTCCAGTGGAGATGAATACGCGCTTGAGCCTGAGTCCCGGAGAGGCCGCTGTGGCCGACAGGCTCAGGTTGAATGGCACCTTTCACGTGCTCGACGCTCATTTCAGCAACCACAAAGTCCAGGACAAACTCGACAATTTCAGCCTGATCAGCCAGGGCAAGCCGAAGCAGGCGCACCAGCATTTAGAGGAAACCGTTCCGACCGACCTGAAAGGAACGTTTACTTTGGGGAACGGCTTGCTGTCTTTTTCGGTTCTGCATTTCTTGATTCCCGGCACCAACATCCAAATGGCCGGTGTTTACAGTCTCGATGGGAAGACGTTCGATTTTCATGGAAAGGCAAAGCTGGAAGCCACGCTCTCACAGATGACCATCGGCTGGAAGTCTATTCTCTTGAAACCGGTGGATCCTTTTTTCCGCAAAGAAGGAGCGGGCACCGAAGTCCCTATCCGAGTCTCAGGCACTGAGTCCGAGCCGCACGTTGGCTTGGATTTTGGCCACAAACACGATCACGTGAGTGGGCAAAAGAAGAGTGATGTGCTCTCGCAGAGTCGTTAGAAGCCGCTCTGGGAGCTGCTTTTGGCTCACAGGAATATTGCAATGAAGAGGCCGGAAGCTTATGATTTCCCAAAGCGTCGGGTCGACGCGAATCCTAGTCTTCTTCCCAGGTAGGTAACCCATGAGTGAAAAGCCCAGCACTACTCTGCCGGCCGTTGTCGAGAAAGTCATAAAATCGCATGCTCCGGGAGAACCAGAAAAGGCGCAGATCAACGTCGAGGGGGCCGATCATCTTTATCGCGAGCTGCGCATCGAGAACACTCTCGTTACCGCGAATGGCGACAAAGTGAAGTTAAAGCAAGGCGCAGAAGTCGACGTGACCATCGAGGCTCCGCCGGAAGCCACTGTAAGCAAAAGCAACGAAGCAACCGCAACCAAAGGCTAGGCCGCCCTTCGGTATCGCCCTCTACAGTTTGCGCTGTATAGCCACGTTTGCCGGGCCCCTGCATTCTGTTAAAAGCATTTAAGAAGCACAAACGACCGCTGAGTACTCAGGGGAAAAATGCAGGGTAGCCAATCCGTCGATTGCTCCACTCCGCTGAATAAGGGTTCCTGGTCCCGTCACGGCGATCACGAACATGGAGTTCAGTTTTATTCCCAGGACAAGTTCCTGATCGAGGAGCTGACTCAATTTGTCGGGAATGCTCTCGTCACCGGGCACTCTGCCATTGTCGTTTGCACTGAACCGCATCGCGAATCTCTTCTTCAGGGACTTGCGTCCGGCATCGCTGTTCCTGGGCTCATCCAACAAGGACGCCTGGTTGTGCTGGATGCCCGCCAGATGCTGGGCACATTCATGGTGGAAGGGTGGCCGAATGAACAGCGGTTCAAAGAGGCTATCGGTGGCGTAATCGCGAAAGCGACTGCGCTTGATCGCAACGAGCATCCACGTGTCGCAATCTTTGGCGAGATGGTTGCGCTGCTGCTGGCCGATGGCAAACCTGAAGCCGCCGTTCGCCTGGAACAGCTCTGGAATAGCCTGTCCCAAACCCGGTCCTTCTCCTTATTTTGCGCCTACCCGATGAGCAGTTTTAAGAAAGAGGCGGATGCGAGCCTCTTCCTTCAGGTCTGCAACGAACACTCCGCCGTAATTCCCACCGAAGCCTACATGCATCTCGGCAGTGACGAAGAACGCCTTCGAGTCATTACTCAGTTACAGCAGAAAGCCAAGGCGCTCGAAACCGAAGTGGCTGAACATAAGCGTTTGCGCCAGGAACTTGAACTTCACGTCGAGGCACGCACGTCCGAATTGCAGACCAAGAATGTCCAGCTTCTGGAAGAAGTGAAACGGCGCGAGGATGCCGAGACTAGCCTGCGCACCCTGACTAGCCAGTTGATGCTGATCCGCGATGAAGAGCGCCGCCGCGTGGCTCACGAGTTGCACGAAAGCACGGCTCAACTGCTGGCTACGCTGGCAATGAATTTAAGCGCCCTCGGCAACGGGCAAGCCCGCGTGAAATCAGACGAGCGCAAGCTGATTTCTCAGAGCGTCGGGCTAGTGGATAGCTTGCTGGGCGAGGTCCGCCAGCTTTCCCATTTGCTGCATCCGCCAATGCTTGATGAAATGGGGCTTCCCTCCGCGGTTCAATGGTATGCCGACCAGTTTTCGAAGCGTACCAACATCCGTGTGATGCTTGAGATTTGCAGCGATTTTGGAAGACTTCCCCGCGAGAAAGAGATCGCCATGTTTAGAGTCGTGCAGGAGGCTCTTGTCGATGTGCAGGAGCACTCTGGCGACGCGACTATCACGATCCGGCTTAGCAAGTCTTCCGGCCAAGTCTCGGTTCACGTGAGCGATCTCGCTCCCGGTATTTCCAGCACCAAGCTCACTTCCACTGGAATAGGCATTAATGCAATGCGGGAGCGCTTGCGGCAGTTAGGCGGAGGGTTGACTGTCCATTCCACCGCTCAAGGCACGCTGGTGACGGCCGACCTGCCCGTGGCATAGCCGGCAAGCAGGGTTTCCTTCGCCGGCAAATTACTTTGTACCGCTGAGAATCCGAAGCAGCAGCAGCCACCGCCGGACATTCGTCGTCATCAGGAAGTTTTCCTTTACGTGTGACCGCCCGTTCTCCCCCATTTGTTTTGCGAACTCGGGGTGGGTCAGCAAGTAGCGCATCTGATACGCGCATCCCTCGACGGAATGCACCAGCACGCCCGTCAGCTTGTGAATGATCTGATTCGGAATCCCGCCGACCGCTCCGGCAATCGTTGGCTTGCCCTTCCACAGAGCTTCAGTAACGGTCAGCCCGAAACCCTCTTTCACCGATTTCTGCACGATGATGGTAGAAGCACGCTGCAAGGCGTTAATCTCCAGGGCGCACCATGGAGGCAGGTCGAGAATAAAGATGTCTCGATCATCGCCGGCAGCCTCGCGCACTTCTCTCAGCACCGCGGCTCCCTCTGGATCGTCCGTTGCTCCTCCGCCTGCCATTACCAGCTGAAAGTCGACGTACTTGCGGGCTTCCTTAAACGCTTGGATTACGCCCACTGGATCTTTTGCACGGTCAAACCGCGAGACCTGCGTCACAATCGGCCGCGAGCGGTCAATCCCAAATTCATCGCACACCTGCTGAACGAAGCTCTCATCGATATCTTTGTTCTTCTCCGATAACGGATCGATGCAGGGATAAAAAAGATACTGAGGAATCGGCAGCTGCCGGGCAAAAGATTGCGAGGAGAAAATCGCCGCATCGTACTTTTCGATTTCAGGGCGAAGAAATCCCCAGACCTCAGAATTAGGATTCGAAAGATCGATGTGGCAACGCCAGATCCAACGCTGTGGCGAGTCCGTGCGAGCCCGAACCAGCGGAGCCGGCTGCGGATCGTGAATGACCACGAAGTCTTCCGTGAAGTGAATCCGCTGGCGATTCTGCTCGTTGTTCATCAGGAAAATATCCTGAGCCTGCGGTGTGAGCCGGTATTCGCTGCCCTGAAGCGCATTGTGAAACGCTTTAGTGACTTCGAAAAAATCGTTTCCACCGGTGATCACATCCCAATGAGTCTTCACCTCGACTTCATTCAGCAGCGGGACCATCTGGTTCAGCATTTCGGCGACGCCGCCGCCCACCGCGGTCGAGTTGACCATCTTTACGGTTTTGCCCTTGAGTTCACGCGCCAGAAATCGCAGTTCATCGATTTCCGGCTCGCCCACGATTTTTCTGTAGTCGTCAAGGTGCGGAGGTGGAACGGGCGCGGGCGGGGTTTCCCAGGCGCGCGGTTTTCTGCGCCGCTCAACACCTCCGGGCGCGCCGGGAGCGGGTGTTACAGGAAAAGAAGTTACAGCAGAAGTTGAAGGAAATTCCGCCGTAGCGTTTTCGCTGCGAGTTTGCGATTCTACAGGTCCCATAAGTGTGCGCCTATTTATAAGATCCTCGTTTAAACGAGGGCTCGTTCTGAAATTCGTATGATTTGGTTTTTGACGTCGTCTAACGTCACCGTATAAATATCGATTCGATTCAACTGGCGAGCCGCTTCGGTGAGTCCGAGATCTTCGTAAAGCCACTGCGAAAAATCGTTCGACATCAGCTTGAGCCGAAGCCGCGCCTCGATGAAATGATGCTGGATGCTGTGCACCGAAACGCGCCGCAGACCTTCAGCAAACTCTTGCAAGGTATGTGCGACGTAGTTCGTCGGAATCACCACAATATCGGATGCGCAGAAATAAAAAGTCTCGCGCGCCGGCCGGTTGGCAGCTGCCGGAGTGCGGCTCAGGAACTCCTCGACAATACGAATAAAACGCTCCCGCAAGTGAGCCACCGAGGTGAACTCACGAACATCCACGCTGGCCAGCGCTTCTGCCAGTCCGGGCTCATTGCACGCCGACAAAGCCCACTGGGCGAAATCGTTGGAGAAACCTTCGCGAATGAAGTGATGCTCCTGCAGAGTTCGGAACGTATGCTGAAAAATTGAGCCTTCGGGACATTCTCGCAGCGCCTCGAGCAGCTCAAACAAGCTGGTCGCCTTCTGTCGCGTGATGCGCAGCAGATGCGCAGAAGTATTGAAATAAAACGGCTTCACCGCCGTATGCGGCCGAATCGGGGCTACTGCGGTTGTGGTCATTCCTCTATTCCTTTCTGAGGGCATCAATGGCACCATTGGATGTGAATTGTGGCGCGCACGAGCCGATTACGACAATGATTGGTTCCCTCATGATGGCCGGTTGGACGATGGTGGATTCCCCGCGTTCTGACTCACGCGGCCGGTACAGTGCTGCGGGGCTCGGATTGGCCACGATCGGTTGCATCAAGCCTCAGCTCGCAAAGTTCAGTAATCAAGCTTCCTGCCCAAGAGTAGATATTATGCTCTCGTATCTGCTTGCGCATGTTGCGTACTCGCACCTGTTTTTCTTCCGGTTCCATTTCCAGTGCAACCCGAATGGCTTCTGCCGTCTGATCGGTGTCATAAGGGTTGACCAGCAAAGCGTCTCTCAATTCCCGTGCCGCCCCCGTAAACTGGCTCAAGATCAGAACGCCGCGTTCATCCCGCCTTGCAGCCAGAAACTCTTTTGCCACCAGATTCATCCCATCATGCAGCGACGTAACCAGGCAAAGATCGACCGACCGGTAGAAATCGTCAATTTCGCGATGGCTGTGATGCCGCTTCAGGAACAAAATCGGCTTCCATTTGCCCGATTGGAAGCGCCAGTTAATTCTCTCCGCCTCAGCCTCCACTTCCGCCATCAGATCCCTGTACCTTTGAATGTGGGTGCGGCTGGGCGCACCGATCTGCAAAAACGTGAACTTCCCCTGATATTTCGGATACTTTTCCAAAAACCGTTCAATGGCCTGAAACCGTTCCGGGATGCCCTTCGTATAATCGATTCGATCGACTCCAAGCCCCACGAACGGAGTTTCCACTCCTAAGCTATGCATTAGAGACGCGCGCCGCATGTACTCATTCTTGAGGTCGACGCTCTCCATGGCAGCATCGTCCGGGATATCGACGCTGATCGGAAAAGGATGGACGATCGTTCGATGATTTTGGCGTGCCACCGAAAAGTGCTCCCAATCGACCCGCGACTCCACTACGCGATCCACCGTCTGCAGAAAATTATTGCAGTGGGACTGGGTGTGAAATCCGACGAGATCCGCTCCCAGAAGTCCTTCCACTAACTGCTTTTGCCACGGACAAATGCCGAACCCTTCCGGATTCGGCCATGGTATGTGCCAGAAGATCGCGACCCGCGCATCTGGTCTTTTCTCCTTAAGCAGTCGCGGCAACAGCGCAAAATGATAGTCCTGCACTAAAACGACAGGGTTGGGAACGTCCGCAATTTCTTCCAGAACTGCCGCATTAAACTTGTGATTCACCTCTTGATAAAATTTCCAGTCCTGCGCTCGGAAGATCGGGCGCGCATGAGCGATATGACACAACGGCCACAGCCCTTCGTTGGCAAAGCCGTAGTAATAACCCTCTTCTTCTTCTTTGCTGAGCCATACCCGCCGGAGTGTGTACCGCGGATCGCGCGGGGGAACCCTCAGCCGGTCATGCGAGTCGACCACTTCCATGTCAGCGTCTCCACTTCCATGCGCGATCCAGGTTCCGTCGCAGGCGTCAAGAACCGGCTCTAACGCGGTAACCAGTCCGCTCGGCGGGACCACAGCTTCCACCGACTTGCCTTTGCGCTCATGGATGTAGGGCTCACGATTCGAGACTACGAACAGCCGTCCATCTCCCAGGCGCTGTCGAAGCTGCACGGCAAGTCGATCGGCCGTCCACATCGATTCGCCGGCCTCGCGCAGCCGTGCCTCCTGCTCCGCCGCGGTGCGCGCCTGGCTCAGGCTTTCCGTGAGTGTAACCACTTCCCATGCCAAAGGCTTGAAAAGATCCAAATCCGGCATTTGCTGGCGCGATGAAATTCGCCCCATGCGCAGTGCGCGCATCCACTGTGCCGCCCTCGCGATCGGTCCGGTGATGCTCCAGCGCACGATCAACAACGTAATGCACACAATCAGAAAAACCTGAATCAAAACCGTGAGAAATGCCTCGCGCCAGGTGCGCAGGTTCTGCGCCCGGACGTACCCGGCGTCGTGCACCACCGCAAGTCCGCCCACAATTTCATCCCCGCGGTAAAGCGGTAAGGCAAAAATATTCACCGGCTCGTCATTGAGCCGTATGAAGGAAGTTTCGCCATGTCCTTGCAGCATTGCCTGCATCACATCATGCGGAGTGCTATTAAGCATCGTCGCCAGCTCTGGTGTAATCGCAATCACTTTCCCTTCGCGATTGCTCACCGCAATTCCCAGCAGGTGCTCGCGGTTTCCAAAGCGCTGGACGATCCGCTGCAAAGTCCGGTCGGAAGATCCCTCCTCCCATGATTTTTCAACGTTCCCCGCGACACTTTCGGCAAGTACCTCGGCGCGCCGCTCCAGTTCTTTGCGCAGCGCAACCTTCTCCCGCACCACCTCGTAGTAAGAAAAGCCCAGAGATACCAGGGTGATGCCGACAATCAAAGACATAATCAGCCGCAGGCTCAAGAGGCGCATGAATCCTCCGAAAAAGCGGCGATATTGATCTGCTTATTTTTGTCCAGGTGTCGTGACCTGTGTTTGGGGCGTTCACGCCAGCGACTCGCGAACTTCGCTCGAATTTCGGAGTCGTTATAGTGCATCATTTTCTACGAAAAATGCGCTATCAGATTCTAGCCACTACGGGTTGAACGCGAACATACGGAGATCCCTGTAGAACCACTAGATCCTTTTAGGGCGAGAACCTTCGCGTGAACATGTAGGGACAGCCGCCCTCGGCTGTCCAGTCGAGCGAAGCTCGACTTTATATCCATTTTCTCGAGTCTCGCCTACGGCGTCATCCCCAGCGAAGCCGTTTTCTCCATGCTCAACCAGGCTCAGGTGAGGGCGCGATGCGTGGCAGCACTCAACCGCCTTGCGATAGACTGTGTAGTTTGCATTCTTCCGCACGAAGGTATCCGATGCCCGAGACCACTCTTCAATCCGCTCCTCCCACGCCGCTGACCACGCTCACCGACGACGAAGTTCTTTTCCGCGACAACATCCGCCAGTTCGCCGAAGACAAGATTCGTCCCCTCGTCAAGGAAATGGACGAGAAGGGAATCTTCGAAAAAGATCTCCTCCACGAATTCTTCCAGCTGGGCCTGATGGGAATCGAGGTTCCCGAGCAATTTGGCGGGGGTGGCGCGAAATTCTTCGAAGCGATTCTCGCAGTCGAAGAACTCTCGCGCGTCGATGCCTCGGCCGGCGTCATTGTCGATGTGCAAAACACGCTGGTCAACAATGCGCTGTTGCGTTGGGGCAACCCCGAGCAGAAAAAGCACTATCTTCCGAAAATGGCTGCTGACACAGTCGGCGCCTATGCCCTGAGCGAGGCCGGTTCGGGCTCCGACGCTTTCGCCCTGCAAACTCGCGCCCAGCTTAAAGGTTCGGACTATGTTTTAAACGGCCGCAAGCTCTGGATCACGAACGGCAAAGAAGCCGGACTCTTCGTGCTCTTCGCCACTCTCGACCCATCGGCCGGATACAAAGGCATCACTGCATTTCTGATCGAAAAGAATTTCCCCGGCTTCACCGTCGGCAAAAAAGAAGACAAGCTCGGCATTCGCGCGTCTTCCACCTGCGAACTCATTCTTGAAGACTGCAAGGTTTCGAAAGAAAACGTTCTTGGCGAGCCCGGCAAAGGCTACAAAATCGCAATCGAAACGCTCAACGAGGGCCGCATCGGCATCGGCGCCCAGATGATCGGTATCGCCCGCGGCGCCTGGGAATTCGCTGCGAAATATGCCGCCGAACGCAAGCAATTCGGCAAACCCATCGCAGAATTTCAGGGCATCCAGTTTCAAATCGCACAAACGGCCACCGAGATCGAAGCCGCTCGCCTTATGGTCTACAACGCCGCCCGCATGAAAGACGCCGGCGTGAACTTCGTCAAAGAAGCTGCCATGACCAAGCTGTTCGCCTCGCAGGTCGCCGAGCGCGTGGCCTCGCTCGCCATCGAAATCTACGGCGGCTACGGATTCACCAAGGATTACCCGGTCGAAAAATACTGGCGCGATGCCAAAATCGGTAAGATCTACGAAGGCACGTCGAACATGCAGCTCGCGACCATCGCCAAGCTTCTGTTAGGCGGAAAATAATCTTCCTGTAACGCTGTGTCATCTTGAGCGAGGCATGGGTGAGCAACGCGAACCGCACTGCCAGTCGAACCGTGTGGAAAGCGCGTCTACCCGGGAGCGGCGGATAAAGAACGTAGCCCATCCGAAGCGAAGGTCCTTTGAATTCAGCAATCCCCGTTGCTCAATATATGCATTCCATTGCACTTCAAACCTGAAGTCCACGACAACCACATCGCCTTAAGCCGCATCTATTCAATGCTTTCCCACCTCGTCGAGTAATGGCTCACAAGCTGCACTTCCGACAGTGCCTGGCGTTTGTGAGGCATCTTCGGGGTGTGATTTGACGAACTGGTTCGGCAGCACGGCAGTGGTTCCGGCAGCTACTCCCAAAAAGAAGCGAACGCTTCTTCCGTTGCTTACGATCGTGTTCGTGCTGTCCTATGGGCTGATGACCTTCCTGATCGTGGAACAAGGCGCCGCCATCCAATCGCAGAGCAATCTCATTAAAATGCTCATGCCCGACAGCCGCGAGCTTTGGGGACTGAAGGGCAAAGCCATCGCCAATCAACAAGCAAAGGCCCAGGCGCAAGCCCGTACTCAAGTTCCGGCGGCTCAGACTCCGTCAAGCGCCCCGGCGCAGACACCCGCGGCCCGAGCTGGCTCGCAGCCCAAGGCTCATGCGAATAAGGCTATAAAGCCTCAAGTTCAATTTCCGCCGATCCCGGCATCCGATTTGGATCCGCGGCGCACCGTTCGTACGATTTAGGCGGTAGCAAGTCTGGTAGGAAGGTTCTGTTAAGTGGTTTTGTTCAGCGAACTTGAATAAGTAAGTTTGAGCAAACAAAGTTGGTAGGTAGCAGGCGTCCCGAAAAGGCCTGCGACAGTCCGACAGCGATGAAGCTTCTGACCCTAGCCTTGTTGTTCAGTTTCTCGGTTGCCAAGCCCTCGCAACCCGTCCGTCAGCCATCGAGTCAACTCGCAGTGCACACCAAAGGCGGACGCTGGTACTTTGCCGCCAGCGGCCACGCCGTGTACTGCTACGGCCCAGTGATGACCCTTCCACGCGCCAACGGCGATCTCCAGCGCGTAGCCACCTTCTGCCGCGACGGCCAGGCCGTCGTCCCACTAAAAGAGTAGCTTCCGGTTTCTCGGCACATGTGGGGACAGCTGCCCTCGGCTGTCCGTCGAGCGAAGCTCGACCGCTTCCTGTCGCAGCCACGTTATAAACTAACCGTTCATGCCGGAACTCCCTGAAGTAGAGACCATCGCCCAAGGCTTAGCAAGCCGCGTAACTGGCGACGTGATTGAATCTATCTGGCTCGGTAAAAAGCCGGAGCCGCTGAAATCCTCCGCGCGCGAAATCGCCGCCGCCGTGGAAAACACGCGCATTGCCGCCGTCCGCCGCATGGGCAAGCACATCGTCTTCGACCTTGAACCGTCAGATGTGGGGCGGACACTCTTCTCCGCCAAAAGCCTGGAACGGCAGAAACGGCGGAAAGCGCCAAAATCACGAGCACAATCATTATCTGCTCCGGCGGCAGAAGCGGAAAAACCCTGCCCTGAGCCAATCGAAGGGAGTCTGAGCCGCACGCAATCCCAGTTCATTGTCCATCTCGGCATGACCGGCCGCCTGCAAGTCTGCGAACCCCATGCTGAAATTTTGAAACACACGCACGCCATCGCCAGGCTCGCCTCGGGAAGGGAACTGCGCTTCGTCGATTCCCGCCGCTTCGGACGCCTCAGCGTCGCCCATCTTGGCAACTTTGAAACGGTCGGCGTCGAGCCGCTCGAAATCGATCTTGATCGTTTCATTGCGCTTTTTCGTGGCCGCAAAACTCCCATCAAAAGCGCGCTCCTCAATCAGAAGCTTCTCCGCGGGGTAGGCAACATCTATGCAGACGAATCCCTGTTCCGCGCCGGCCTACGCCCGCGTCGCCGCGCTTCAACCATCACCCGCGATCAGTTCGCGAAATTGCTCGCCGCGATAAAAGCAGTTTTGACCGAAGCGATCGCCGTTGGCGGCTCATCGATCTCCGATTACGTCGACGCCGATGGGGAAGCAGGCTTTTTCCAACTGCAGCACCGCGTCTACGGTCGCGAAGGCGAGCCTTGCCTTGTCTGCAAAACGCCGATCAAGCGCATCGTCATCGCCGGCCGCAGCAGCCACTATTGCCCGAAGTGCCAGAAGTAGGTTCTTTGTAGCCCCCGGTCTTTTCTGTCAGGGGCGGTTGGTCTGTATCTGGCGTACCCCGCCCCTCCCCTCCCCCTTTCTTCAATGCTTCTGAGACACCAACTTAGCGATGGCTGCTATCTGGACTTAGGTCTCAAGATCTTGGGAACATTAGGTTTGGTCGACGCAATAGCGCTAGTTTGAATTTTCGAAGAGCATGTGAGCCTTTGGAACTAATGATGGAACAAGTTGCGCAGTGAGCGAAAGGATGGATGTCACAAAGTGTGGTTGTGGAATCCTTGACCACCCACCCTTGCCGCAAAAAGCGCGGCAAGGATGGGGCACCCCGCTAAGGATGACCGCAAGCAGAGGAACTGTTCGCTGGTTCTATAATCCTTCTGAGCCATGCCCAACTTCTCCATCGGAGTCGATCTCGGCGGCACCAACCTGCGCATCGCTGCCGTCACCCGCGAAGGCCAACTCCTCGAAAAGGTCACTGTACCCACCAAAACCGCCCGCGGCCCCGACCGCACCATCGACGAAATGTGCGAAGCGATCGACCGGGTCTCCGCCAAGCACAAAGAGTCAGGAAGATTTCTGGGCGCAGGAATCGGTGTTCTTGGCATCATCGATATGCAAACCGGGACGGTGCGCAAATCGGCGAACTTTCCCGGATGGGAAGGCTATCCGGTGCGCGCCGAAATCGAGCGCCGCCTGCGCGGCTGCAGCCTTCTGAAAAATGAGGCTCATGTAGTCCTCGACAATGACGCCAATATGGCCGCGCTCGGTGAGCAGTGGCTTGGTGCCGCTCGCGGGGTTGCCAACATGGCCGTGGTGACGCTCGGCACCGGGATCGGCGGGGGCATCGTGCTCAATGGAAAAATCTGGACCGGGATGAACGGCATGGCCGGAGAATTCGGCCACGTCACCGTCGAGCCCGAAGGCCCCATCTGCGGCTGCGGCAATCGCGGATGCGCTGAGCGCTATGCCTCCGCCAGCGCCATCATGCGCATGGCCCGCGAAGCCGTCGCTAGCGGCGATGCACCATCGCTCGCCCAAGCCGCCTCCTCTGACGCCGAGATCGGCGCAAAGTCGATCTACACTCTCGCAATGCAGGGAGACGAGCAAGCCGTGCGCATCTTCCGCACTTTCGGACGTTATCTCGGCATCATGCTCGCCGGAGCCATCAACATTTTAAATTTAGATATGTTCGTCTTGGGAGGCGGCGTCTCCAGCGCCTGGGATGCTTTCGCACCGAAAATGTTCGAAGAGCTGCGCGAGCGCTCCCTGGTCTACGCAGCAACCGCACTTTCCGACCCTATGCTGGAAGAAAAGCTCGTGTGGGGACAGCCGCCCTCGGCTGTCCAGGCCGAGCGCAGCTCGGCAGCCGCCGGCACCGGTAGCAACTCTTGGACTGTTGCGGCAAACCATGACATTACCTCGATACCCACTGAACGCAGAACCATCATTACTCGCGCCCTGCTCGGCAGCGAGGCCGGCCTCTACGGCGCCGCTCGCGCGGCAGTACTGGCAAGCTAGCAGTTATTCGGAGGTCGAGGGACCTGCTGTTCTTCCTGCCCTCGAAAATTATCGGTCAGCAAGCACAGTTCATGTGGCGACAGCCGCCCCGGCTGTTCAGGCTCGATCGAAATTCGGCAACCGCAGGCTCCCCATGGCGCAAAGCCAGTTCAAATAATCGATCTGGCCGCCCCGGATCCGTGCTCATCAGATGCAGCGTTCACCCGCTTCACCGCCTGTACAAAAAATCGGTTCTGCTCCGGCGTGCCTATCGTCACGCGAATGCAACTCGCCGCGCCCCACGCTCCCAACGGACGAACCGCTATACCTTCTTCTCGCAATCGGCTGGCAAAAGCCGACGCATCGTCTCCGACATAGCAATACAGAAAATTCGCCCAGGTTGGAGCGACGCGATATCCTAAGCCTTCCAACTCCTGAGCCATAAATCGCGCCTGCACGGCGTTGCTTTCTACAACTCGCTGAATATAACTGCTGTCATCCAACGCCTCTATAGCGGCTGCCTGCGCCACCGACGGCACCGAATATGTGTTGCGCATACGCGCGCAGTATCCCAACAACTCCTCCGGGCCCAATCCATATCCCACGCGCAGCCCGGCCAGTCCGTGCGCCTTGGAAAACGTTCGCAGCACCACCACACTCGTGCCTTGCCGGACGTACTCCAGTGAATTCGAGTAATTCACTAGCCGCAAGCCGGCGAAGTGCGAAGCAAACTCGAAGTACGCCTCGTCGAGAACCACCACCAGATGCGCGGGCACCAACGAGAGGAATCGCTCGATCGCTTCCGGCGTCACCATTGTGCCCGTAGGATTGTTCGGATTCGCCAGAAAGACAATGCGGGTATTGGCATCGATCGACGCGAGAATTGCCCCCAGATCGTACGTATTCTCGCTCATGGGCGCTTCGATCAGTTGCGCTCCGGTCGCATGCACCGCCATGGAGTACACAATGAACGAGCGTTCGCTGGTAACCGCATTCAATCCCGGCCCAAGCAAAGTCTGGCACAGCAAGCTCAGCATCGCCGTTGAACCTGCGGTTACCAGGACCTGCTCCGGCGGCAGCCCGTGGTGCGCCGCCACCTTCAATCGCAACGGGCGGCAATCGTCATCCGGATACAGGTTGCTTCTGCCCATCGCACTTCTCATCGCATCCAGCGCGCGCGGCGAAGGCCCAAAAGGATTTTCGTTGGAATCGAGCTTAATGACCGCGCGCTGCAACCCTTGCCGCTCGTAAGGCGAAGGCAAGGCGCTGCTCATCTCGCGCGCCGGTTTCGAAACGAGATCAAAAAAACGGCTCATGGATGTGGCACATCATGCCATGGAAGCTTGGTTTGCGCTATCGGTTTTATTGAATGCAGCGCTTCGAAAGCGGAAACTGAACACTTTTTCGATTGCGTCCTCTCGAGCGTAGTTGCTTTTCAGGTGGAGCGAGAGTCTGCCCTGAGCGCGGTGGAAGCCATTTCACCCTTCGCCCGTCGTGCCGAATCAAGCCGAGCCGTCGGTTTATTAGCCGCCGTCCGCAACCGGTCGACTTCCTGCAACGTGAGTTCGCGAAATTCCCCCGGCGGCACATCCAGCGACAGCGGTCCATAACGCACGCGCTTGATTTTCTCCACATGGTGTCCGACCTTTTCAAACATGCGCCGAATCTCGCGATTCCGCCCTTCGATCAAAGTCACCTCATACCACGGATTGTTGGCTTCTTTGACCAGCTTGATCCCCGCTGGAGCCGTCCGCACCCGCCGACCATTCTCCGTCGCAATCGAAACTCCGCTGCGCAATTTTTCCAGCGCTTCACTCGTCGGAACTCCCGCGACTTTCACCACATAAGTTTTCGGCACCTGCGATGCCGCTTTCATCAGCTTGTTCGCAAGCCCGCCATCATTGGTCAGCAGCAGCAATCCTTCGCTCGCATAATCCAGCCGCCCCACCGGATACACACGCTTCTTCACTCCACGAATCAGTTGCATCACGGTTGGCCGGTTTTCCGGATCGCTCACCGTTGTCATATAGCCCCGGGGCTTATTGAGCAGCAAGTAAACGTGCCGCTGCGCCGGTTGCAGCAGCTTGCCATCTACGCGGATGTGATCAACCTCAGGGTCGGCCTTGCTTCCCAACGCGGTAACGACCGCCCCGTTGACCTTCACCTGACCAGCACTGATCAGTTCCTCCGCTTTGCGGCGTGAAGCGATTCCGGCCGCAGCAATGATTTTCTGAAGGCGTTCAGCAGGCATGTGGATAACGTCCGTTCGCAACGTGCGCGGCGCTTGCGCGTGAAAGATTCGTATCAGGGCATGCCTTCAGGCATGCCATAGATCGGCAAGTATAGATCGGCAAATATAAATATAAAAATGCGCCTTTACGCGCTGGATTTTAAATCGGAGTCCTGTGCAACCGCCTCCGCATCCTCTTCTGTGGCGCGGCTAGCTCCTTCGGAACCGCTGCCAGAAGCGCCATCCCGGGATTCACCCGCCGTTTCCGCCGGCATCAACTCTCCCTGGAACGATTCCGCCACCAGCTTTTCAAATTCTTCCATGCTCGGCAGCTCGTTCACATCTTTCAAACCAAATCGCATCAGGAACTCTTTGGTGGTCTTATACAGAATCGGACGTCCAATCACCTGCTTGCGCCCGCCGGTTGTGATCAGCTTGCGATCCAGCAAAGTCGCAATTACGCCTCCCGAATCCACGCCGCGAATCTCGCTGATCTCCGGCACGGTCACCGGCTGCTTATAAGCGATCACTGCCAACGTTTCCAGCGCAGGGAGAGACAATCGGACCGGAGGCTTCAAACTTTTCGCAAAGCTGCGCACCATTTCGTGCTGCTCCGGCTTGGTCGACATCCGATATCCGCCGGCGACCTGCCGAATCTCAATGCCATGATCTTGCGAACCATAATCGGAAACCAATTCTTCCAGCCCGGCCCGCACCCGCGACTTGACATCCGCCTCGTCCGCCGCGCCTTCCGCCATAACCGACGGCTTCACCAGCGACACGATCTGCTCGATCGTGATCGGCGTCTCCGCCGCATAAATAATTGCTTCAAGCTGGGCTTTTAAACTCATAAATATTGTTTTGCGTCATCCTGAGCGCAGCCGTTTTCTTCGGGCGGAGCGAAGGATCTCCCGCTTATCCGAGCTCTCAGTCCACTACGCCGACCGAAAGCACTATCTCCAATCATCCCGCACGACCGCCTGCTCCATCACTTCATCAAAGTGCGTGTGCTTGCGAACCGCGATCTCGCCAAACAACCGTTCCTGTCGAACTTGAATCGCCTGCAGCCGCACCAGTTCCAGCAGAGCCAGGAACATGCACACCAGCCCTTGCCGCGATTCCACCCGCATCAGCAACTGCTTCAGCCGAATTGGCCGCGTTTCCAGCGCCAGCCGCTGCCGCAGGTAATTAATCATCTGCCCGACTGTCACGGTCTCTTCATCCACGTTGATGATCGGCCGCGTGCGCAGGCGCTCCAGAATCTGCTGGAAGGTCTTCACCAGGTCGATCACGTCCGCCGCGATCTCCGGCTCCGTGCCTTCGGCATCCACAAACTCTTTCAGTGCCGGATTCGTCAGCACCGCATCTTCAATCTGCTGTTTCTGCAAAAGCATCTGCGCCGCCGACTTGAACTTTTCATGCTCCAGCAAACGGTTCACCAGCTCGGTTCGCGGATCTTCAAGTTCCTCGGCCTTAGCCGAGGGGTCGCGCGGCAGCAGCATTTTCGACTTGATGTGAATCAGCACCGCTGCCATATAAATAAAATCAGCAGCCACGTTCACATCCAGCTCGCGAATCTTTTCCACATACGCTAGATACTGCTCGGTAATGCGGGCAATCGGGATGTCGTAGATATCGATATCCTGCTTGCGAATCAGATCGAGGAGCAGGTCGAGCGGTCCTTCATAAACATTCGTGACCACAACCGCAAAAGGAGAATCGCTCTCCTTCTTGTCCTGAGACCTGCGATCAATAATGTCGATTTCCCGCACACCGATTTCGCGCGGCGCCGCTTCGGGTAACGGCCCACCTCCGACTGCGATCTGCCGCTCTGTGCTCATCTCTGAGATCCTAGTAGAAAGCGTATTCCTTGCGATGCAATATGAAACTAGCTACTTCGCCGGCTCATACGCGAGCGACATGCCCATCGCCGCCCGCACATCATCCATTGTCTCGGACGCCGCCTTGCGCGCCCGTTCCGATCCTGCCTCCAGAATATCCCAAGCCAGCCGCGGATTCTCCTCGAATTTCTTGCGCCGCTCCTGCATGGGACTCAACAGTTGCACCAGCGCATCTGCCGCCCAGCTCTTGCATTCAATGCACCCGATGCTCGCCGACCGGCAGCCCTCGTACACCTTTACCAGAGTTTCTTTGCTGCTGAAAATCTTGTGCAGATCGCCCACCGGGCACACATCAGGATTCCCAGGATCGGATCGCTTCACCCGCGCCGGATCCGTCACCATCGTTTTCAACTTCTGTCGCACCACCGGCTCGGGATCGGTGAGCATGATTGCATTGCCATACGATTTCGACATTTTGCGCCCATCGGTGCCCGGCAACTTTGGCGCGATCGTCAGCAAAGATTGCGGCTCGGGGAAAACATCCCCTCGTTTTCCGTAAAATCCGTTGAACCTCCGCGCAATCTCCCGGGTCAGCTCGACGTGCGCCACTTGATCCTCGCCTACCGGAACCACATCCGCCTTGTACACGAGAATGTCTGCCGCCTGCAGCACGGGATAGCCCAGGAACCCATAAGTTCCCAGATCTTTATCCTTAATATTCTCCCGCTGCTCTTTATAAGTCGGCACTCGCTCCAGCCAGCCCAGTGGCGTAATCATCGAAAACAGCAAATGCAGCTCCGCGTGCGCCGGAACATGCGACTGAATAAAGATCACGGACTTCTCCGGATCAAGCCCCGCCGCCAGCCAATCCAGCGCCACATCAATCGAATTCTGTTTCACCCGCGAGGTGTCGGCGTAATCAGTGGTCAACGCGTGCCAGTCGGCCACTTCGAAGAAACATTGATATTCATCCTGCATGCGCACCCAGTTATCGAGCGCGCCCACATAATTCCCAAGGTGCAGTTTTCCAGTTGAGCGCATGCCGCTGAGCACGCGCTTACGCAAATTATTCGGTAATGTCATCCGTTTTTAGTTTTATAAGCTGCTTGCTTCGAGAACCACAACAGAACGGGACCGCAAAATTCGGCTTGCAGCATCATGCGAGGGTATTGTTGATACTACCATGCGCAGCATGCATTTCGGAGGCCGAAGCACGCCTGAAATGCTCAGATTTGAAAGGGCGCGGCTTGGAGCCGCGCCGCCAGCCTCACTAGATATCAACCGCGGCTTTAGCCGCGCCGATTGATCTGATAGCGTTAATGCCGCCGAGCATACTGGCGACTTGGTCCATGCTTTATAATTCGCCCTCGCCCTCGACGGCCTGCATGTCCCATCTAGCCCGCAAACTCCGCCTGACCGACTACTTCACACTGGGTTGGGGCACCATGGTCGGCGTCGGCTGGCTGGTCGTGATGGACGACTGGCTTACCCGCGGCGGCGCTCTCGGCGCCCTGCTCGGTTTCATCATCGGTGGCGCGTTGTTATTTCCCATCGGATGGGTCTACGGCAAACTCGTCGCCGCCATGCCCGACGCGGCCGGCGAAATCGCCTATACCGCCGCCGCATTCTCCCGTCCCATTAGCTTCTCCACCGGATGGATGATGATGCTTGCCTACTTCATCGTCTGCCCGTGGGAAGCTGTTGCCATCGGCCGCATCGCAGGTTACATCGTCCCGTCACTCGACTCGCTCGAACTCTACCGCATCGCCGGACGCCCTATTTATCTTCCGCATCTCGTCATTGGACTAACCCTTACCGCGCTGCTCTCTACGCTCAACTATCGCGGCATCCGTTCGAGCGCCACCTTCCAGAACTGGACTGTCCTTGCCACCTTTGTCCTGTTTGTCGTCTTCGTCGCTCTCGGTCTCACGAAGGGCTCGTCAAACAATTTCCCGCCGCTCTTCACGCACGCACCGATTGTATCGTTCCTGCTCGTGCTCCAAATCGTCCCTTATTTCATGGTCGGCTTCGAGTCCGTCGGCAAAGCCTCCGAAGAATCCACCGGGGGCTTTGAGCAGCGCGGATATTTCCAGGCCATCAGCATGGCCATTCTCGCCGGCATTCTCTTTTACGCAGCCATCATCGCAGCCGTCGCCTTCGTCGCTCCCTGGCACAAGTTGACCAGCGAAAAATTCATGACCGCGGTTGCGTTTCAGCGCGCGGTTGGATCGCGCTGGATCGTCGACATCGTGCTCGCGGCCGCGCTTATGTCTCTGGTCAAATGTTTCAATGGAAACTTTGTCGCTGCCAGCCGCATGGTCTTCGCCATGGGACGCCGCGGCCTCATCGACCAGCGCGCCGGCCAAATTCATGTTCAACACCAGACTCCATCGGTTGCGGTTATCTGCGTAGGATTAGCCACGGCTGGTTGCATGCTCCTGGGCGACGCCATTCTGGTTCCCATCACTGAAGTTGGCTCGGTCGCTTGCGCCATCGGCTGGGCCGCAACCTGCGCATCATTTCTCCGTATGGCAAGAAAGGAAACGCTCCCGGGCGTTTCGAAGATCTCGGCAATGGAAACTCTGGTCGCTGGATTTGGATTCCTGGTTGCTCTCGCGATGATGTTGATGAAAATCGTCCCCGCGGTTCCCGGCCATTTCTCCGTGTACGAATGGCTCGCACTGGGAGTCTGGATCGTCCTTGGCGCACTCGCACGCCGCCATGCGACGTAGATTTGTTTTGGGTGGCGCAGCGCTTCCAGCGCTGCGAAAAAGGCTGCTCCTACATGGCCGGCTTCAGCCGCTGAGGTTAGACTGTTGGACTGCGATTATCTTCCTATGTTATGGCTGCTATGTTATGGCTGGTCTGACCCATAAGAAAAAGGAACACTGATGACGTTTCAAAAGCTGAATGCATTTCTCCTGATCGCCCTGCTCTTAACCGCAGCCCGACTCCCCGCGCAATCCGCTTCTTTCGACATCGTAATCACCAACGGCCATATCATCGACGGCACCGGCTCTCCCTGGTACTCCGGAGACATCGGCATCCGCGATGGCAAAATCGCCGGCATCGGCAATCTCGCTGATGCCCCACGCAAGCGCACCATCGACGCCGCCGGCAAAGTCGTGGCTCCCGGCTTCATCGACATGCTGGGCCAATCCGAGCTGACGATTCTTGTCGACCCCCGCCTGCCCTCGAAAATCTTCCAGGGCATCACAACCGAAATCACCGGAGAAGGCAATTCCATCGCGCCACTCAATGATGCCATCATTCAAACCGATCTGGCTGGCTACGAGCACTACCACATCACTCCCGACTGGCGCACCTTCCGCCAATACTTCGCGCGCTTGGAAAAGCAGGGAATCGGCATCAATCTCGCCAGCTACGTCGGGGCCACACAGGTCCGCCGCATGGTTCTCGGCGACGATGATGTGCAGCCCAATTCAACGCAACTCGAGCAAATGAAATCTCTCGTCCGCGATGGCATGAAAGACGGCGCAGTCGGAGTCTCTTCCGCGCTGGAATACGCGCCCGCTCCCTACGCCAAAACGGACGAACTCATCGCCCTCGCGGCTGAAGGCGGAAGATTCGGCGGCATCTATGCCACACACATGCGCAACGAAAGCGATACGGTTCTCGAAGCGATCGATGAAGCTCTGCGCATCGGCCGCGAAGCCCATGTGCCCGTCGAAATCTGGCACATCAAAGTCGCCGGCAAAAATAATTGGGGACGCATGCCCCAAGTCGTTACCAAAATCAACGCCGCACGTGCCGCCGGGGCTGATGTCACTGCCGACACCTATGCCTACACTGCATGGTTCAACGATTTCTCGGCCTTTGTGCCGCCTTGGGCGCATGATGGCGGCACTTCGAAACTCGTCGAGCGTTTAAAAGATCCTGCCACCCGCCGGCGTATCCGCAAAGACATGCTCACGCCATCCAGATCCTGGGACAACGAATGGCAGGAAGTTCCCGGCCCGCAGGCCATCATGATCTGCGTGGTGCAAAATCCCAAGCTGCTTCCCTTGCAGGGCAAGCGGTTATCGGAGATCGCCAAGCTCTGGCGCGAAGATCCCATCGATACTCTCCTCGATTTTCTCATCCAGGATCCCGCTGCCGACGTCGCCGTCTTCGGCATGTCGGAGCGTGACGTGAAGCTCGCCCTGCAACAGCCCTGGGTCTCAATCGATAACGATTCGTCCGGAACCTCGCCCGACGGCATTCTTGGCCAGGAGCATCCGCATCCCCGCGCCTACGGCACTTTTCCTCGCATCCTGCACAAATATGTTCGCGAAGAAAAAGTTTTATCTTTGCCCGATGCCATCCGCAAATTTTCCGCCTTGCCCGCGCAGCGCATGCGTCTCACCGATCGCGGCGTCCTCAAATCCGGTATGTGGGCAGATGTAGTTATTTTCGATCCCGCAACCGTTCGCGATCTCGCAACTTTTGATAATCCGAATCAGCTCTCGAAAGGAATGGAATACGTGCTGGTGAACGGCGTACCCGTAATCGACAACGGCAAGATGACGGGAACCCTCCCCGGAAAAGTTCTCCGCGGCCAAGGCTATGTCCCATAGCCATGTAGGGACAGCCGCCTCGGCTGTCCACCGAGCGAAGCGAGGCAAACGAATCCCGTCCGTGGACGGGCGGGAACGCCCGTCCAGGCCGAGCGAAGCTCGGCAGCGCCTTCTACTGCCGCTTCAACCGCGCCTGCGTCTGCGGCGGTGCAGTCCGTACCACGCGCGGCTCTGCCAATGTTCCGGTAACGCTATAAAGGGTGGACGCGTGCATGGTCGACTCGCTGCCTTGCTTTATTTTGAAATCCAATTCCCGCCCCAGCGACGCCGTGCCGCTGATGTCATACAGCCCCGAAGGCGAAATTAGTTTTCCTTCGGCAATCTCGATCTTTCCGTCGCGTAACTGTGCATGCCCTCGCCAGCCCCCAATCCGCAGCGGCAAATCATCCGCATTCAGCACAATATGCGACAACTCCCCATCCCATACATCGAACTCGACTGCACCCTCTGCCGATTTCCAGAATGAAGTTGAATCACTTCCAGAAGCTTTAAGCTGATAGCTTCCACTCGCTGTTCCCGCTATCCAGGCCTCGTGCATCGCATCGCTCACCTGTGCCAGCGCAATCGCCGTCAGAGTTCCATCCCCGGTGTATACGGGAGCTCCAGTCGCGAACTCGATCTGCCAGTTGCCGCGGTGCTTTCCACCCAGCACATCCGCGCGCAGATCGGAAATCTTCAGTGTTCCTCTTTCCAGATCGAGCGATGCCGAAACCTCCTTCGCCAAAACATTATGAATCAGCAGTCGCCCGGCACTGACTTTTCCCTCCGCCCGCAGATTTTGCAGGAACCATGCCTGTGCCGGTTCGCTCGCCAGCACCTGATACCACCTCCGCTCGGTACGCGGTGAGCGCAGCCAATCATGAAGTCCGTTCAACGTGACCTGATCGGTTTTCAATTCAAAGTTCGCTACGCACGCTCCCGGCATTCCGCAACCGCGAGGCAAGCTGACAAAGCCCGTCCAGTGCGCATTGCCGGCGTGCGCGTTCAACTTGTCAAGGCGTGCTTCGTCTTTTGAAAGCAACAACTCCGCCGACACAAGTTCAATCGGCTCATTCACTCCACGGGCGCTCGCTCGCACGTTGTGCAATTGAACTTTCCCGGTCACTTGCGGCGCTGAGAACCCGGACGCATCTTCCGACACATGATTGGTCCAGGATCCAGCCGCTACCAAATCCATCTGCGCCAAGCCTTCGGCATTGGATTTCATGGCCGGCAGCCCAAGCAAGCTGGCCAATCGCAGCGTGTGGGAAATCTCTCCTTCTCCGCGGAGGACCATGCCGTAACCTGATGCTCCGAACCACCCCTGTACTTGCGCCGGCGTCACTCGGCCAAGTGCAACCGGAATCGGCCCATATTCGAGACGCAATCCATTCGCGGCCTGCACAAACGGCTCCGTCAAAGGCAAGTAAGACCGGCTCGATCTCTTGTTTTTTCCCGAGACAAGCACAAAGGGCACCATTCCGGGAGACAAATCCACTTTATTGCTCGCCGATTGCAAGCGAAGATCTGTGATCTCGCCTTGCCCTTCAAACTCCATTCCCTCCGTTGGCGACCCATCTTCCTTGGCGACAAAATCTCCCTGCATCCCTCCCGTAGCCACAAGATCCGCGGGAAGATTCTTCTTTGCGCGGCGCGCCAGTTCTGCCGCGGCGCTCACCGGAACGTTTTCCAGCTCCAGCGAAAGGTTCACTCGATGAACTCCTGGCAACCCGGCGTCGCCATGCAGAGTGATCATGCCGTTGCCCACGGGCAGACTGCAGAAAATCTGGTGCGTCACTTCTTCCACCGAGTTGTATTTGCCATCGCAATGTCCCTGCAGCCGCATGCCCCCCATACTCGATATGTCATATCGATGAAAATCGTTGATCGAAGCATCGGCTCCAATCTGAAGCGCCGCCGGCGTTCCGTTCAGGGTCGCATCCAATCGGACTTCTCCACGCCAGCCCCTGTCATCGCCTGAGATCAATTTGGTCAATTGCCCCAGCGGTGCCCGACTCCATTCCACATTGAACTGCAAAGGTGTGTTGCGCAAAGTCGGTGCGCGCTGCCAGGTCCCGTTCAGCAGCAGCACTCCGGCATTATTCAGATTCATATCCGTGCGTAGCGGCTGTGCTTTCAGCCGCACACCCCACGCGTTCTCCGACTCTTGCCACAATGCAAAATCTGCTTCGAGCAGTGCGTACGGTTTTTTCTCCGCTCCAGATTTGAAATTGATGCGACCCGAACTCGCCTCAATATAAGGAAATCCAGGCCTCACTTCGGATTTTGATTTTGCAGTCGGCGCCGTCGGCGTGCGCGCGGTATGTTGCAGCAATTCCTCCAGGTTCCACCTCCCATCGGCTCTGCGCACCAGATTCAAACTTGGCTCGGTCAGTTCCAGGCGCGATACGTCCAGCCTTCCCCGAAGCAGCGAACTCAACCGCACTGTGGCCGTGACTTCCGATGAACGCAACATCGGCTCCGCCCCAAACGAAGGGTCTTCGCCGACCACCAGATTTTCAAGATCGAACCCGGGAGGCAGGAATCGCAGATGAACCGAACCGATTTCCACGGGCCGCGCGACCGCCCGGCTGATGGAATTCGCAAGGCGCGCTTTGAGCCGCGACACTCCCGGCCGCGCCAGAAATAGAACCAGCAGAATCGCGACCGCGATCACAACTCGTCGCTTGAAGGAGAGAAGCCTCACCGAACGATTTTAAACGTTCGGTTCCATCGCGTCTCATCAAAGAAATGCAGCACTACATGCGCCAGGAACCCAACCCGGTCGCCGATGCTGGTTTTCTGATACTCATCGCCCGGTGTCTCAAACGACCAGTAAATGAACATCGGCCGTCCAATGATGTTCTCTCTGGGAATGAATCCCCAATAGCGGCTGTCCAGGCTCACGCCTCGATGATCGCCCATGGCGAAGTAGTGTCCGGGCGGCACCACCAGATCCCCATCCTGAATGTAGGACGGCAGTTCCGTCTCCCAGATTGGCGAAATATTCGGGTCTCCGGTCGGCGGCACCGCCGGAAAATTGTTGCGGTAATAATCCGAAGCATCATCCCGGTCATGCAGGACGTAGGGTTCTTTCAGCGCTTCGCCATTGCGGTAAACCATCCCGTTGCGCAGGTGAATGTGATCCCCCGGGATGCCGATAATCCGTTTCACCACATACGTTCCTGCGTACTGAGGGTCAGGATGCAGAAACACCACAATATCTTCGCGCCGAATGTTGCGATAAGGAATCACCGGACCGACCCATGAACTCCTGGGAGCAAAAGAAATCCGGTTCACAAACACGTGATCGCCGATCAACAGCGTGTCCTCCATCGAACTGGAGGGAATCTCGAATGCCTGTACAATGAACGTGATGATGAACAATCCCGTCACCAGCACCGCGGCCAGCGAGGCCAGGAACTCCACCGTAGTTTCCCGCGGTTTTTCTTCGGCCTCGACCTTCACCCTACTATCTTTTTTCTCTATGGTTTTTGCCAATGGCGTTCAATCCGTCCAATCCTTAGTTGCTTTTGCTTAAATCGGAAATTAAAAAACTCAATTCACCAAACGCAGCGTGCGGTTCCAGCGCGTAATCTGAAACAGGTGCGTCATCGCGTGGGCAAAATGATACAGCTTATTGCTCAATGTCGAAGGCATCACCGGCTCGCCTTCCTCACCGCGCACCGACCAGTAAATCAAAAGTGGCCTCCCAATAATATTCGCAGCCGGAACAAATCCCCAGTACCGGCTGTCGTAGCTGTCGTCCCGGTTATCGCCCATCACAAAGTAATACCCCTCAGGAACGATCAGTTGCCCGTCTTCTACCAGCTTGCGCAGCGTCAACCACCACTCCGGAGTCTCGCCCGCGGCCACATCCAGCCTGGGAAAATCATCCCGAAACGCATCATTGAGCGGCCGGGTGAAGTGCGCATAGGGCTCTTTCAGCGGAACCCCATTCACAAATACCTGCTTGTTCACCAATCGCACCCGGTCGCCCGGCACACCGATTACTCGCTTCACGAAATGCTGGGCCGGCGTCACCGGATAATGAAACACCACAATATCCCCTCGCCTTATTCGGCGGTAGGGCATGAAAAAATTTCCTACTGCACCACCCCCATAACACAATTTATTTACCAACAGGTAATCGCCCACCAGCAGCGTATTCTCCATTGATGGAGATGGAATCTGAAACGCCTGCACCACGAACGTGATCACGAATATGGCGATCACCACAGTCCCCAGCAGAGATTGAAACGAACCAATCACATCCGTCCCAAATGCCCCCGCGTTGCCGCGATCATCCGCAACCCGCGCAGAAGAACCAATCTCATCGAGAACAGGCTCGGAGACCGGCGCAAACGACCGATGATTCGAAAAATTCATTCACCCTGCTCTGCAGACCCTACTCTTCCACGGGCCGCAGTCCCCGCGCCGGTTTCGCCCCCGCCGATTGCCTTCGCGTAGCCAGGTAGGCAAGCAACTGCCGCGCCGCATCCTGCTCCGCCGTTTTCTTTGTTGAGCCTTGCGCCCGCCCCACGAACTCGCCCC
Organism: uncultured Acidobacteriaceae bacterium; assembly: GCA_963766625.1. Classification (GTDB taxonomy): domain Bacteria; phylum Acidobacteriota; class Terriglobia; order Terriglobales; family Acidobacteriaceae; genus Sulfotelmatobacter. The sequence continues at coordinate 244,774 of CAVYBF010000006.1, forward strand.
CCATTTCCCCGTTCTTGGAGTTAAGACGCGCTTCCACGGTAAAGGTTTTATTGTGTTCGGGTCCCGCCTCCTGCACCAGCACATAAGATGGTTGCGGCATTCCCAGCCCCTGCAAAGTTTCCTGCAGCGCCGATTTGAAATCGGTCATCGGCAGGGCGCCGCCGCCCCGCTCCATATTCTCCAGTTCAGGAATCAAAATCTCCCGCAGGATGAATTGGCGCGCCGGCTCCATCCCTCCGTCCAGATATATGGCCGCAAGCACCGCTTCCAGCGCATCCACCAGTAGCGCCCGCTTGCTTCGACCTCCGCTTTTTTCTTCCCCCCGTCCCAGACGCAGGTAGTGTCCCAATTCCAATTTCTGGGACACCCGAATCAGATGCCTTTCACTCACCACATGCGCACGCAATTTCGAAAGCTCGCCTTCCCGGAATTTAGGAAAGCGCTGAAACAATTCTTCGCTGGTCACCAGCGATAAAACCGCGTCGCCCAAAAATTCCAGCTGTTCGTTGTCATTGACTCTGACTTTAATTCCTCCCGCCTGTTGCGACTCAAGTTCCCGCGCCTGCGAGCTGTGCGTCAGCGCCTGCTCAATGACCGCCCGATGCCGGAAGTGGTATCCCAGAGCCGTTTCGAGCGTGGCAATTTCCCGTTCCTTCATATGGATGATTCGAGTCGCTTGCCGGCTACTTCGCGGGTGGCGGCGCGCTTCCGCCAGTCAATTGCGTAAGCCGGTCCTTCTCTTTACGCGCCGCATCGCCCGCGGCTGTCCCTTCTTTCGTCAAATCGACCGCCTGATTCGCATACTTCAGAGCTTCTGGATATTTATTCTGCATGTCCAGCGATACTGACAAGCGAAACACCGCGATCGGGTCCGGCTGTTGCGGAAAAGCCTCAATCGACTTCCGCAAATTACTCTCTGCGCTCGCCCAATTTTTCTTGTCGAAATCCAAAGTCCCTAAGATCGCGTACGCATCCGAGCGCAGAAAATCCTTGTAGGCTTTCAACTGCTCCGGCGGATAGCCCGAGGTTGGCAGATCCGTCTCCACGGTCTGCAGCGCGCGCTCCGCGTCTTTCCTGGCCTCATCCAGCCGCTGATCGCGGTCCAGATCCGTGTCTCGCGTACGTTCCGCCAGCACCTGCGAGACTCCAAGCAGCGCCTCCGGATCGTCCGGATCGTAACTCAACACTTTCTGCGCCATCTCCATCATTTTGTCGGCGTTGTTCGCAGACTGATAGCCGTGCATCGCCGCTTTATAGAGCACTGAACGCAATTCGCTCTCTGGATACTTCGCCGCAAAATCAGCCGCGGCTTTCTCCTGCTGCGCCGGATCTGTGATCGCCGAAGCAGTCTTGTACGCAGCAAATTCCTCTTGTGTTTTCGCTTGTGGCGGACGCTTTCCCGCGGGTGCCGCAGCTTGTCCGCCCGCTTGCCCCGCCGGTGCAGTCTGCGCATTCGACTGTCCCGCAGGTTTGCTGTTGCTCTGCGCCCATCCACTCTGCGCCAACCCCCACACCACCATCCCCAGCAATGCGATCATCATCGCCGCTCGTTTCATGCTCGCTCCTAGCATTGAGTAATTGTGAAATTTAGGAATTGGGTAATTGAAAGCCGCCAATGCAAATTACTCAATTGCTAAATTACCAAATTACACAATGACTTAGTTCAATTGCCCAATTGCCCAATTGCCAAATTTCCCAATTACTCAATATCTTCACTGTGGTTGCGGCTTCACCGGAGGCTCATACGCCCGCGCCAGCCCTCGTTCCGCGGCCGACTTCACTTCCGGTAAACTTCCGCCGGCACTCAAAGCTGCCCGGTACTGTTGCACGGCTGCATCTCGATCCTCTTTCATATCAAGAATTCTTCCCAGATACACGTGCGACCATGCCACTACTTTCGGGTCATTCGAGGCCGCGATCGCCTTCTGAAAATTATCTTCCGCTCCATCCCGGTTGCGGTTCGCTACCGCCACTTCCGCCAGGATAAAAAGCGCTCGTCCCGGATCGCCAATCTTTTTATCCAGCGCGGCCTGGGCTAATTCTTGCGCCCCCTTCGGATCGCCCACCGCCAGCCGCTTCTCCGCTGTAATCAGCAGCCGCCGCTCCTCCGGTCGTGACAACCGCACCAGTTCCGGGGCAGCGTTCGCGGCAAACTGCACCTCAGCCGCGGCCTTCTCTTCTTTCTTCACATCCACCGCGGCGATAATATCGCCGTACTCGCTGCGGATCCCCGCCGGATCTCTTTCAAACGCCACCACCGCGTTGTAAAAATGCCGCGTCAAAATGTATCCCTGCTTCACCGCATCATCGACCGCCTGCGCCCGCATGGCTTCTTCTGTCTTCGCTCCAGTCATTCGAATCTCGACCGCTCGCACCAGGCATTCCGTCACCAGCAGCGAAATATCGGACTTGAAGTTCTCTTCCAGCGGCGCTCGCTTCACCGACTGCAGCAGCGGCTCCAGCCGCTTGATCGCGGTAAAATGCTTATCCGCCAGCGGTTCCAGTTCGTAATGCAAAAACGTATGCCGGATCTGATCCATCTTCAGCGCGGTTTCCGGCAAAGCCCCCGCACCGCTCGGAGCCGGAAACACCACCACGTAATATGCCGTCCCATAATTGCGAGCATCGGTCTCGTTCGGCGAACCCATGAAGTCCAGGTAAACCGTGAATATCCGCCCCAGATATTCCGAGGAAGGCTCTTTCAGGTAAACCTCGGTATCAAACACCATCTTGGCCAGCGGCGCGTGATACCGCTGCATCGCCGCCGCATAATCGTTGCGATGACGCATCCAAATTCCGTGCAGTCCCGCTTTCTCATAAAAATGTTCCAGCAGAGTCCCGAACGCCGCGACCGCGCCCGCATCCGGCGGCAAATCTTCTTCTTTGGTCCGCGGCATGAAATGCGGAGGCCCATCCATATACAGCGCCAGGGAAACGTATGGCGACAAGTTGCGATTCTGGTCGAGCGATACTCTGTGCCGCTGGTAAAACTCGCACACCGCTGCCTGCGCTGCCCGCGCCTCATCCGATTGCGACAGATTTCTCTGCACCTCCGCCCGCACCCGGCCGCGGATCGGATCCGAAATCGCGATATCCTGGTCGTACCCGCACATATTCAGGGCAGTCAGCACAGAGAAAATCGTCTCGCTGGTATCGAGCGTAATCGGAATCTGGTTCGCTTCAACCTGCTGTAGCCGTTTCTGCGCCGGTTTCGGCACCGCCTGCTTCGAGCTGGACTGACCGGAGGAAGACTGACCGGAGGAAGACTGACCAGAAGAAGACTGCCCTGGCGAAGACTCTGCGGCCGGATTCTGCCTACGCGAAGGCTGGCTTGGGAGATCTGGGTTTGGTGAAGCGGGATTCGGCAAAGTTTGGTGCGGCGAAGCTTGGCCAGGCGAAGCCTGCTCTGGCGAAGTCTCTTCCTGCTCCGCCTGCTTCGATGAAGATTCACCCGCCGGAACCGTATTCGGCTGATTCTGACTCGGCGAAGCTTGGCTCGCGTTCGGTTGACCCGAAGTCGGACCCGGCTGAGATTGTGTGGGATTTTGCGGCGGATTCTGCTGCGACTGATTCGGCTGCCGTGTCTGGTTCGGTTGCGCTTGGCTCCGTGGAGGCTCCGGATCATTCTCCGTCGGCTGCTGCCCCGCGCACACCGGCACGCTCACTCCCAACAGCGCCGCCAGAACAGCCGCAAGCATCGTCCCAGCAAACGCACCTCGCACTCGCAATCTCAGGAAATCCTCCACAGGATGACAGTTAGCCGCGCGGAAACTACCTCCCAAGTGTAAGGACTTCGCCTCGCATAATCAAACCCCTGCCGGGGTAACGTTGGAATTACACGGAGCCGCGGAAAAACTCACAAACTCCTGTGAGGCAGGACACAGCGAATTCTCTCCCGCCCTTGTAGCCTTTTAGATGAGTCCGACTACGGACGAACGGAGAAGCCCATGCATCGTTTGAGAATTGCAACTATATTGTCTTTATCGTTTCTGTGTCTGAGCCTGCTCGCCACCGCGAAGCAGAATCAGTTCGGAGTTGCTGACACCAGCAATGTGAATCTGACGGCTGCGACATTGGTTGGAGACGTTCTGCTGCCAGCCGGTGACTACAAGGTAATCCACACCATGGAAGGCGAGAACCACATCATGGTGTTCAAACAAGTGAGAACAAAGAATCCGGCCGAAGCGCGGGTAAAATGCCATCTCGTGCCCTTGGCGCAGAAAGCGACGCGGAGCGAACAAGTTCTGGTGTTGAATCAGGCCAATCAGCGGGTGCTTCAAAGTCTGGTTTTCAAAGGCGATTCGGCAGAGCACGTATTTTAGTCGTCGAAAAGCGGGCTGCCCCAGTTTGCAAATCATGCAAAGCTGAGGCATCCCCATTTTCTTCGTTCTGTCGACTTCAGTAGAACACTGCCTCCTGCACTCACGGCTTCGACATAAAATCAGGCTTTCCGGTCGCCAGATCCACCGGCACTGAGACGTGCTCCTGCACGATCAGCCACCTGCCATTCACCTTGTGCAGCACATCGGTAACCCGAACGGCCAAATCAATCCTGGTTCCGTCTCCAGAGGTGAAGTATCCAGTCTGAATGTTGCGGGCGTAGGCAACTGGCCCAACCACTGTGATCGCCACTTCAGACATGTCGCTCTTTACCGGGCCCGGCATGGCAACGAACAATGCTTCCCAATCCTTCTTATATGCGTTCCAACTCGGATACTCTCGTGGCGGCACGAGGTCAAAAACAAACAAATCCTTGGGATCGTAGGCGGCCATGATCGCGTTTACGTCCTTTGCATTGAACGCCTTCGAATATGCCTGATACAGAGCTTCAATCTTCTGCTTGTCGCTGCTGCCAGAAGACATTGCGGATTTTGTTTGTGCCGTTGCGGCCATCGTGAATGACAGCGCAATCCACACCGCGAGAATCAGAGTAAAGCGGCGCATAGTTTCCCTCCTTTAGAGATTTCAATTGAGCAGGGACGTTAAACGGAAAGCTCGCGCATGTCAAATAACGGGCCGCTGGCAGAGCATCCAAATTCGACGCTTGACTTCGCCCGCGAATCTGTCACAAAGTCCTTAGTGCCTGTTCCGAGGTGCAAGGTGACCCCCGAAGAGCGTGAACGAATGAATTGGCTGTGCCTGAGAATCCAGGAAGAAAAAAACCCGAAAACGTTCGACGAACTGGTGCATGAACTCAATGAACTCCTCGAGCATATACATGGGCGCATCCACTCGCAAAATCCGCCGATAGAGCCGCGCTGAATCGCCTGAAATTTCAAAACCACGACTCGGCCATATAAAGCTCAGTCCGATCCTTCTTGTTCCTAAGGGGTTTCCTGTATGTTCGATATCGAACATAACGTTCTAAACTGGCTGTGGGGCATGCTTCTGGGCCCGGTTCAAAGTTCCCCGCCAACAATAATAATGACGAAGCGTGTCCTGATTGCAGACGACAACGAACTCATGCGGCGGACCATCCGCTCGTTCCTCGAGGATCGTGGTGATATCGAAATCTGCGCCCAGACCGTCAACGGCGTCGAAACTGTCAAAGCCGCCATGGCTCTTCGCCCCGATTTGCTGATTCTCGACGTAGTAATGCCGGGTCTGGCGGGATCGAAGTCGCTGGCATCCTAAACAACAAACTTCCAGATTCAAAAATCCTCCTCTTCACAATGTATGGCGATTCGGTCGGTGAGAAGCTCGCCTCTGCTGCGGGAGTAAATATCATTCTCCAGAAGTCGAAAGGGCTTACCGGCCTCGCGCAGACACTCGACTCTTTGCTGGATCCCGACGATAAAAACACGAGAGATCTTTCAATCTGAGATAGCAGAGTCTCGCAGACGAGGCATCAGGCTAGGCCGGCGCAGCCTCATTCTTCATTGCGTCACAACATTACGTCACAAACCACCTGCGCCATCCTCCGCACCTCTGACAGGAGATAATAGTTTTATTAAGGAGTTCCCCATGGAAAGCCAGGCTCTTCTGCAATCACTGAAGGAAAGCATTGTCAGCCAAGCGAGCGTGAAAGCGATTTACGGTGAACCCATCTCCGCGCAGGGAAAAACGATCATCCCGGTTGCGAAAATAATGTATGGATTCGGGGGTGGTGCCGGAACTGGTGGGGTGGGCGATCGCAGTGCCCAAGGAGAAGGCGGAGGTGGTGGAGGCGGAGTCCGAGCGATTTCCGATGGGGGTCATAGAGGTTAGCGACCAGCCGACTCGCTTCGTCCCGATCATCGACAAAAAGAAGCTGATCGCTGCTGTCCTGGCAGGAATCGGTTTGGGAATGTGGCTGGGATGGAGCAGGCGCGGCTAACAAAGGAAGACTCGTATCGGAACACGCCTTCAGGCGTGCCGTACGTTGTTCATTTATGAAAGGGGCTTCACGGCCTGGATCCTTTCGCAATATCTTCCTCCAGGGGATTCTCTCCTGCCAGGGGAGGCGAGCCCTTGTCCTAAGCCGCAGCCACGCTCTGATGAAAATAAGTCCCGCCGCCCAGTACCGTCTCCACCGCCTTGAGCAGCGATCGAATATCGGCCTTCTGCACAAGACCCCGGATTCCCGCTTTCTTCGCTTCCTCTTCTAATTGCGGTGACGGATCAATTGTCACCATCAGCACCGGCGACTCCGGATGCTGCTTCGACAAATTCCTTCCCGCTTCCAGTCCGCTCATCACGGGCATCACAAAATCCAACACGGTTACACTCGGAGCAATGTCATTCCAGGTCTCAATCGCCCGTCGGCCATTTTCCGCCTCGCCCACCACTCTCCAGTCGTCCTGCTTCTCCAGCACGGCACGAAGATGGGCTCTCATCATCGCGTTATCCTCGACCAGGAAAATTCGGACCATGCCGCCTCGCTGCTCTAAAAGCAGGATACGGTGGGAAGCGGCCCTCCGCCTGAAGCCGACTCGCTGAGCCTCAGATACATAACATAGCTTGCCACCCGCAACCTGGCTATACACGTGGCACCCTAACCCCCGTCAAAGATGGTGGAGAACAAGCTGCAGGATATTGCCTACCACGTACACCCTATTACCCAACAAAAGTAGAAGGAAAGAGACTTGGGTAGTGTTTTTTCTTCATGTCCTTAGCGGAGTTTCCCTGGCGAGCTTTGCTGTTCAAGGTTTTGTTCGAACGCGAGAGAATCAAAGCTCCTACCGGCAAAGTACGCTAAGGCGGCCGCGAAGGTGTAGAAGATTCCGGCCGCACGAAATCCGGACTTGGGTTCGCGAAACGCTTGAGCGCCTGTGCTCTCGCCTGATAGTATTCGCGCTTTGGTCATGCGACTTTGATACGGAGGGCGAATGCGAGCTGGTTTCCTTTTCATCTGTGTTACATGTCTGATCTATGGAGCCTGGGCACAGCAACCCAGTGCTGCTCCGGCCGAACCGGCCACCGCGCCGACCTTATTTGCTGAGGATTTGAAGTCCCCGGCGGTCTCACCGGAAGCGAAATTGAAGCGCATGTTTGAAGAAAAGATCGAAGCGGAGTGGGTGGCGATCAAGAAGCAAGATAAGAAAGCCTATGGCGAGCTGCTGGCCGACGATTACGAAGGCGTGGAAATTGATGGCAAGGGGGAACGCACTAAAGCTGAAGCCATGAACGAGCTGGCCGGCAGCAACATTGCGAACTACACGCTGTGGGGATTCAAACTGATTCCACTAGGTCCCGATGCGGCATTCGCCATTTACGAAGTTACTATGCAGTTTCCTCCAAAATCGCAGGTACGATTTTCGCGGGTGTATATTACGGAGCTGTGGGAAAAACAGGCGGCCGAATGGAAGATAGTTCACTATCAGGAAACGCACGTGAAATAGTTTTCATTTCGCCAGATTGGCTGCGACCGGGCTATTGCGCATCATCCTGTTGTCAAGAGGAGGGTCTATGAAAAGACTGATTTTCGTCGCCGTGCTGATTTCGGCGGCTGTTCTGCTTGCGCAAGATAGCAATCCGAGCAACTCGAAGAAACAAAATCAAAAGGTTTCAAAAGACCAGGTTACTGTGCAAGGTTGCGTCAGCATGTCGAACGGCGACTACATTCTGATGAAGCAGGATCCAGATGTCTCGTACGAACTGCAGGCCACCGGCAAGACACGGCTGAAGAACTACCTGGGCCGACAGGTAGAGGTTACGGCGCATCAAGAACCTACCTTGAGTTTAAGCTCCGATGCTTTGAATAAAGTGGGTTCGGCAGCCCCGACGACTTTGACCATTATCTCAATCAAGACGGTCGCCAAGAACTGCTCTTATCAAGGCGTTTCGCGCAGCGACTAACAGGAGAATTCGCTCAGAGCAGGTTATCCATTCACAGAAAAAAACTGCAACCTCCGCAACACATTTGCCATCCCAAATGTCTGAAAGGAGAGTTGCATGAAAAAGGTACTCTTCATCACGCTGCTTCTATCGGGGGGACTTCTCTTTGGTCAAAATAGCGCCGCTGCGAATAACGACCAGCGCACGGCCCAGAACGGTTCGCATGGGAAAGTTACGGTTACAGGATGCGTGAGTGAGTTTGGCGGCGATTACACGCTTATGAAGGACAATCCAGCAATCACCTATGAACTTCAGGCTACCGGCAAAACCAGGCTGAAGGATTATCTCGGCCACCGGGTTCAGGTGACAGGCTGGCAGCAGGAGAGCTTAAGCACAAGCTCCGATGCTATGGCTAAGGAGGGCTCTCCGTCGCCACTGACGATCAAGATTTCTTCAATTAAGACCTTGGATAAGGATTGTTCGCAAAGACCAGTGGCGAGGTAACCCGGTTTGCGCTGACCCGCAAGTTGGCTTACTGGCACTCCGGAGGCATCGCTTGTATCTCGGACTCCGAGGTGCATGGGGGCTTCGTTTTCGCTGGTTCGAGCAGCCAGGGATGGCTGTAACGGAGAACCCACAGGCCATCATTATTGGCGATATACAGCAAGCCATGTCGACCATCGGCTAGGGTGCTGGTAACCTTCTCGAAGGTCTCCAGCGTCTTGGGATTCTTCGGATCGCTCAAGTCGAGCACACGCACAGTTTCGGTCGCGTGTTTGGGGCTGGTCAGAGTTTCGGGCGTTTTCTCCGGAGCTTCCGCGATGCCTACGGTTGGAGTGACCATTTTAAGGTCTCCCTCCGTCGCCTGGTTTGATCCGGGGGCGCGCTTCAAAAGACTCGGACTCTCAGGGTGGCTCACGTCCACCACCATATATCCTGGCTTGGCGGCTTGCTGCACGTACAAGTACTGCTTCCCATGCTCCTTCTGCAGCATCATTTCGCTTCCCGTTGCCTGCGGCAAAGGCAAATGCGCAATCACCGTTGCAGGAACATCCGTAGGTTTCGGCGCAGGTTGGTCATCTGCGCTGGCCAGCACAGCCGGAAGCAACAGAAGGGAAAGGATGCAAGCGTAAGTATGCAGTGGAGCCCGGAAAAGATTTTTCATAAACTCACTTCTTTGATTTGAAACGCGAACCATGTGAGACGCGAAACCATTGCCGTTCCGCGTCTCGGATTACTATACCACCGAGCTAACTTCGGCTCACTGTTGCGCGTAGACCCCCACGCATCCGTTGGAGCTTTGCGTCTTGCAGCCGGCGCCCGCCTGCAGCGGCACAAACACGTGATTGTTGCTGGGGTCCACCGAGACGCTGTGCGCGTTCGAGCCAGTCGCGACGTTTACCAGCCATTGGTTGGTTCCCGCATCGATCACGCCCAGCTGCCCGCCAGTCGGCATGTCGCGCGCCGCCAGATAGTAGCGGTTGTCGGTCGGGTTGTACCAAACTTCGTCCACCCCGCCCACCTGTGTGATGTTCGCGAGCTGCTTCCCCGAAGTTCCATTGATGATGTAAATATTGGGAGGGAAGCGCTCACCATCATGGTCGCCGCATCCGACCAGGAAATTGTCTCCTGGTCCCGGGAAGATGCCAGCCGGCATGCAATTGAGCATCACGAAGCTGTTGACGACGACAGGTCCATTTCCCGTCCCGAGCTGCAGGTCTATAACGTCAATGTCGCCGACGTTAGTGGTAGCTATCGAATTCAAATTCGCCATTAACCACTTGTCGCTGTTTGGGTCGTAGCTCATGGCGCCCAGGCCGCCAGGTGCAATTTCGCCGGCACAGTTTGACCCAGGATGCAGCTGATCGCAAAACGCTCCGGTAGTGTAGTCGACGATCGCAGCGTGATGGCACGGAATTGTATATGTACCACCCGTCGGCAACACCCCGAAGCCCGGTAAGCCTGCCGCGGCATCAGCGGGGCCGCCCGATACGCCACTGAATACATGCGGATTCGAAGGATCAGGGCATGGGAATGTGCCACCAACCGTGTCCACCGGGGTGTTTGGATCGAGGCCGAGACCTCCCGACGCCGAACCGCCCGCGCCGTCGTAGTAAATCTGCCCAATAATGCAGCTCGGCGGATTAAACGATCCTCCGACGCCTGGATCCAATACTGGCTCTGGCAGTGGAGTTCCACCGCCTGAAGTTCCAGTGCCGGGGATCCCCGTTCCTGTTCCTTGCAGTGGATAAGGAAATGGCCCACCTGCAACTCCGGCAAAGGGATAACTGGCGGTGGTTACGCTGTAACCCACGGGATAAGGTCCATAAGCCAAAGGCCAATCCAGCGGCAAGCAGTGTTGCTGCGCCAGAGTGCCAGTTTTACTCACAATGTGGGACATATCAATAAACGTGACGAACGGCAGCCCAGGATCGCCGTTCATCACTGCCAGAACCTTGTGGGTGTCGTCGTACCACATCTCGTCGGCACGGTCATCGCCGCAATCCGCCGCCGATCCCGCTTCGCCGTTCCAGGACGCGATGCAGCCTGCGATTCCTAGCGGACCGTCATAATCAGCAGATACACCCGTCGGAATGCTGGCCACCACAGTCGGAGGCGTCGGCGGATTCGTGGCCAGGTTCATCGTCGTGAGATCAAAAACCTCCACAGTCGAGCTGCCGTTTCCAACAAAAAGGAAATGTCCATCCGCCGTGGTGGTGTTGCCATCAGGCCCCGACATCGGGTTCACGCCATTGGCACGCGAGGCGCAGCACTGCGCGCCGGGAAATCCGCCGAAGTTACCGTTAGGCCCGAATCCTGTGTTGAGGTGAAATGTGGGGCCCGGCGTAGGTCCCGGGAAAGTCGGCGCGGTGCCGAATGACGTGGACATATCGGACCGGCACCCAAATCGGGTGAAATTACCAAACACATCGATATTGGGAGGAATAACGTGGACCGTCGCGCCAGCGACCGTCGTCTGAAAGCACGGGCTGGCTCCGTTGCCTGCTCCCGCGACCGCATTTGATCCCTGAAGGGCAAAGACAGCAAGGTCTTGCTCGGTATCGATCACCACCATGTCGATGCCGATGCGGTCGGAAATGTAGTCGAGATAATGCCCCGGCGCCGCGGGATTCGGCGCCACCGTGCTGATGTCGAATGAGTTGAACGGACCACCTGGCTCGCCGGTAGGATTGTGTTCCGGCACTTCAATCTGGTCGACGTTGGCGTACGCGCCATATTTATCGGTGCCGCATATCGGGCACGATGACGATGTGCTACAGCCGCTGAACATCACAAACAACACGGCGAAAAGACCCGTAAGAAAAATTCTCGACCTCATCGAAATTCCCTCCTGCGATTTCCCTTCGGAACCGGCCTTCCGACCGGCCCCGGCTAGCTAATAAATCGTTGAACCTCTCTCAACAAGCCCTTCGAGCGGACAGACTGCTAGAACCGGAACTGGAGCTCTTGCGTGACGGCGAAATAGTTCTGCGGTATAGCGCCGATCGTGCTCGGCTCCTTCAATTGGTCGATACTTACGTTGACCATGTATCGCACCCAGTAATTGGGATACCAGTTCAAGCCCATGGTGATTTCGTCGGTGTGATAATCGAACGTGGGTACGTAACCAGGCGTGAAGTAACCCAGGAAGTTAAAGCCGGGTTCGTTGGCTTGAATTCCCATGTAGCGAAGGGCAACTTCCCAGGCTCCGAAGCCGCGTCCTTTTCCACCCGGGGTGTCGGGACCAAACAGCGGACGCTTCACGCGAGGAGTGCCGTTTTCCGGCCGCTTCTCACCGGTGAGCAGGTATGTCGTTTGAATGTTCCAGGACTTAGCGATAATCGAGGGAAGGCTGAGAAATCCGATGTTTCCCACCTGCAGTGAACCGACGCTATTGCGCGACATGTTGAGTTGATTGAACTCGCCGCGCAGAGCAAAAGCCGACTTGATGTAAGTGAATTCGCCGTTGTACCGCTGGATGGGTCCGTTGATGGCAAACTGCGGGAAGAAATCGTAGGCTCCATCGGGCAGGGTGCCGTTGAAGCTGAGGTCTCCCGACTCGCCGCGTGCTCGGCCGTAGTCGATGGCGCCGCCAAATGCAAATTCTCGAATCCACCCGTTATTGCTTTTGCGGAATGGATAGATGCGGAGCCGTCCGATTGCCTCAGGCTGGTTGGTCGTGTTAACGGTTGCATAACCTTTGCCATTGAAGATTCCAGCCCAGTACTGCAAGACGCCACCGTCGATGTCACCGTGCAGCGCAATACCCGGACTGCGAAAAGCTGACGCAGCAGAGGGGTATAGCATCGCCTGGAAGCCGCGTTCCACGAAGTCGAGGTTGGTGGCGCCGGTACCGGCTTCTTGAGCAAATGGGACTTTGAACTGGCCTGCCTGGAATTGGAATTCAGGGCGGATTCTCACGTTGAGGTAAACGTCGCGAATGATCGAACCGGCACGGGCGGCGGCGTCGGTGAGCAGTGCAAATTGAAAGCGCGAGCCGTAGTTGCCTTGAAAGCCGAAACGCCCACGACGCAAAAGAAAAGTATCGGCGGGAGCGCCATCGCCTTTATACGCGCGGTAATCGCTATCCACGTAGCCGTAGGGGCTGATACTAAACTGCCCATTCGGACTGCGGATGAAAAAGTGCTCGCCATTCCACCCGGCGGTGAGCGGCGGCTGGTCCTTCTGGGTAGCATTCTGCGGACTGCTCGGCGCGGATGCCGCCGCTGCTGCGGCGGGGTCGAGCTCCATAAGAATGGCATTCCTCAGCCGCACGCCGTCGCTCACAGCGCTTACTGGCTCAGGATTGCCGATGGCCGCCGGGGTGTCCGCCACCGGACGCACTGCCGCCGCGCCGTTGCTGTTGGGCTGAGCCTTGGCGTCCGCTGGTTTCTTGTCTGCCAGCTTCCCGACCAGCGCCTTGAGTTCATCGATAGTTTTTTGCTGCGCGGCAAGCTGATCACGCAGCTGATCGACTTCCTGCTGGCTGGCCGCGTTGGAATTCGCTGCCGCTGATTTATTTTCTGAAGAAGAACTCTGGGCGAATGAAACTTGCACCAGCAGGATAACTAGGGCGAAGGAGATCGTTAGCGAACGCATTCTTTTCCCCTCTCGGAGTGACATGTACGCGCAACTATGTCCCGCGTCGAGATGCGAAACCTAGGCACACCCCAACGCCGTCAGCCCGGCATGACAGATTGCCCGGCCTCAACTAAAACTACTTTTTGGCTAGAACTCGTCTGATAAGCAGACCATTCAGACGGTACGGTGTAGCACAAGGAGAATTGCGATGTCAACCGGAATATAAAATCATTTATATTATGGGCGGTTTTTATCGCCAAATTGATCACACAATGAGAAGTTAGCTTTACAATTTGCCATGCCTAAAGACTGAAGAAAGGTCAAAGAATAATGAAAATTGCGAATGATGTTACTGGACTGATTGGAAATACGCCACTGGTGCGCCTCAACAAAGTAAACAAGGGTTGCGCCGCTCAAGTCGTGGCCAAGCTCGAAAGCCGGAATCCCTGCGCCAGCGTCAAAGACCGCATTGGCATCAGCATGATCAGCGAGGCCGAGCGCTCGGGCAAAATCCAGCCCGGCAAAACCGTGCTGATCGAGCCGACAAGCGGTAACACCGGTATCGCGCTGGCTTTCGTCGCCGCAGTTAAAGGATACAAACTCATCCTCACCATGCCCGAGACCATGAGCCTTGAGCGTCGCGTGCTTCTGCTCGCTTTTGGCGCGGAGATTGTGCTCACGCCCGGTCCAAAAGGCATGCCCGGCGCCATTGCCAAAGCAGAAGAGATTCTCAGCAACACTCCGAACGGCTTCATGCTTCAGCAATTCGATAATCCGGCGAATCCTAAAATCCATTTCGAAACTACTGGACCTGAAATCTGGAATGACACGGATGGAAAGATCGATATTCTGGTCTCTGGAATCGGCACCGGCGGGACACTCACCGGAGTCTGCGAATACATCAAGCCCAAGAAGCCATCGTTCAAAGCCGTAGCCGTCGAGCCGGCGGATAGTCCTGTGCTTTCGGGTGGGAAGCCGTCGCCACACAAAATTCAGGGAATCGGTGCCGGCTTCGTGCCGAAAATTCTGCGCACCGATTTCATCGACGAGATCGTGACCGTCACCAACGATGAAGCCATCGAGATGGCGCGCCGCCTGGCCAAAGAAGAAGGACTGTTGGTTGGAATTTCGTCAGGAGCCGCAATGTTTGCCGCCTTGAAAATTGCCAGCCGGAAAGAAAACGCAGGCAAGCTGGTGGTGGTGCTGCTGCCCGATTTCGGCGAACGCTATCTCACGAGCGCCCTGTTTCAATCCCTGCGCGACCAGGCATTGCAGATCCCAACCACGCCCGTGCCGGAGCGGAGCGTCGCCTAGGAAGACGGAATAGGTACCGCGTAGACAGCCTGATGAGTAGACGCCTGACAGAACGTTCCTTTGAGGGGCGCGGCTGGAAAAGGCACAGATGGGAAAGGCACAGATGGGAGGGGCATGGCTTTAGCCGTGCCGCTCAGAGCCAATCAAAATGTGGGCTTCAGCCCCTGAGGTGCCGCTGGTTTGCTCGGGACCGGGAAGAGTGCGCAGGTGATCGTGAGATAATGAACCTTGCCCACTCCGGCCCCGTAGCTCAGTTGGATAGAGCAGCGGTTTCCTAAACCGTTGGTCGGCGGTTCGACTCCGCCCGGGGCCCCCACTTCACCCTCAAAAAAACCGCAAAAGCTCAAGCCTTTTTGATAAAGGCCTAGATGAAATTAAGGCTGGCCAGTGCCCTACGGATCCGTAGGGCTGATGCTGCTCTTCGGCGAGCTCTTGCAGAACACCAGGCAAATCGCTATGGCGCCCGCGGCGCCGCCACCGATTTCGAGCCATTTCGTGGGGAAGGCCTTTCCTGCGTTCGGCGCCCGGGATCCAGGATCGCAATCGGATTCCTGACGTTTGTCCTGCTGCCCCTCCTGCAGCACACCCGGTTTAAGCAGGGGCCCTGTCTTCGATGTTTTCTGTAACTTCCCGGTCTGCGTGAGCTTCACATCACGCTTGATCGCTGAAACTTCAACCGTGCCGGTTGTGTCCTTCACATCGTATTGCGTGCGATCACTGGTGAGCGGTTCCACCTGCAGGCAGCTCACGTGCACACCCAGCGATGCCGACGTTCCCACCGAGATGCTTCCATGTTCCAGCTCTATGAAGTTACCCTGAAATTTTAGAATCGATTCCGGCTGAATCAGCACGGAGGAGCCTTCGGAATCGAGTTCGGCAACGAAGCCCGGCTTGGCTTCAATGCGATCGCCGGCAAATACTGGGCTCGAATCCACCGCTTCCGCATCGTTCACCCAGACGCCGCCGCGGGTATGCAAGACAGCAGTATTCGCGTCCGCGGCCATCGAGGACAGCGGCCACAAGACAATCATCATCCACGAGATGAGATAGCGCGCGCGTAGCACGTTCGAGTCCGAAAAAAATTGCGTATGAATCCATTGAAATGTTAGACGGCAGTTGCCGCATCGTCTATTAGCGTTAAAGGTGCCACGCCTAAGTGGGCGCAATAAGAAAATTGCTGCGGTTCGCGCCGTTAGGAGATCTCCGCTGCTTGCACTCCACAACTCCGGTATTCTTGCAGGATGCCGTGCGGCACATTCGTGGCGTGCCTGAACGATTATGCAGACAGAGACAGCTCGCATCAGCCCTGTGATCGAATTCCGCGATGTCGCTTACCGGCTGCGCAATGGCCAGCCACTGATTTCGGAACTGAATCTGCAGATCCATCGAGGAGAAACTCTGGTCCTGCTCGGCCGCAGCGGCTCCGGCAAAACCACTACCCTGAAGCTGATCAACCGGCTGCTAATTCCCAGCGGCGGCGAAGTGCGTGTGAATGGATCGCCCACAGCGACACTGGATGTGATTGCTTTGCGCCGCAGCATCGGCTACGTCATCCAGGATGTCGGCTTATTTCCCCATTTTACAGTCGAGCGGAATATCGCCCTGCTGCCGCGCATCGAGGGCTGGCCCGCCGAACGAATTCAGCGCCGTATTGAAGAGCTTTTGCAGTTAGTGGGACTCGAAGCCAGCTTGCGGTCGCGTTATCCTCACGAACTTTCCGGCGGTCAGCGGCAGCGCGTCGGTGTTGCCAGGGCCTTGGCGGCCGATCCGGCAATCCTGCTCATGGACGAGCCTTTTGGCGCGCTCGATGCCATTACCCGTGACGAACTGCAGCGCGAATTTCTCTTGTTGCAGCAGCGGCTAAATAAAACCGTGGTCTTCGTCACGCACGACCTTCGGGAAGCATTGCGTCTGGGCTCGCGCATCGCGCTGATGGAAGCGGGCCATCTCATCGCGGTTCTGTCTCCCAGCGAATTCGTAAAATCGCCGGACCGGCGAGTGGCAGCCTACCTGGAAGCTTTCGCCGACGGCTCCGGCTTGCTTGCCAAACGAGGCGCTCCATGAGCCTGCTGCACTTTTTCGCGGAGAACCGCCAGCAGATTTTGGATCTGACCCTCGAGCATCTCTGGCTGGTTGGAGTCTCCACGCTGCTCGCGGTTTTGGTTGGCATTCCGCTGGGAATTATGAGCGCTCGCTGGCCCGCGTGGAATAAGCCGGTGCTGGGAACGGCCAACATTATTCAGACCATTCCAAGCCTCGCGCTCTTTGGCTTTCTGCTTCCGGTACCCTGGCTTGGCGATCGCGCCGACCGACTGGCAATACTTGCGCTCACTCTGTACGCGTTGCTTCCGATCATTAGAAACACGTACACGGGCATTCGGGCAGTCGATCCTGCTGTCGTCGAAGCTGGCCGCGGCATGGGGCTGACCGTAAATCAACTTTTATTCCAAGTTGAACTGCCGTTGGCTTCGAGCGTGATTGTTTCCGGCATCCGTATCGCGGTGGTTATATCGGTGGGATTAGCGACCATCGCCGCAGCCATCGGTGCCGGTGGCCTCGGGGAATTCATTTTTCGCGGACTCGCCATGGTCAACAATCAACTCATCCTTGCCGGCGCGATTCCAGCGGCGGTGCTGGCCTTGTCGGCAGATTTCGGACTGGGATGGCTGGAGAGGCGACTGCGTCCGCGATGAGCGAATCTCAGCCCATCCCGATTCGCGCCGCGGCCGGAGCGCGGCATTTCAACGCGGTGCTTGGTCTCGGTTTAGCTCTCTTCCTGTCTGGCTGCGGGCCGTCGCACTCCGATCGGATCGTAATCGGCTCGAAGAATTTTACCGAGTCCTTAATGCTTGGCGAGTTGCTTGCCCAGCAGATTGAGGCGCGCACGCACTTGCAAGTTGAACGCCGGTTCTATCTTGCGGGAACCTACATCTGCCAGCAGGCGATCCTCGCCGGCCGCATCGATATCTATCCCGAATACACCGGCACGGCGCTCACCGCAATTCTCAAGCATCAAGTCGGAAGCGATAAAGCTGATGTCTATCAACGTGTGAAACAGGAATACGAAAAGCGATTTGGCCTCACTCTCGGTCCGCCGTTCGGCTTCAATAACACCTTCGCGCTTGAAATCCGCGGCGAAGATGCGCGGCGTTTGCATCTGAAGACACTATCGCAAGCCGCTAAGTACACTCCAGAATGGAGGGCTGGCTTCGGATACGAATTCATGGAGCGCCCAGATGGCTACCGCGGTCTGGCAGCCACTTATGGTCTTAACTTTGCGGAGCCGCCGCGCATCATGGATTTAGGTTTGCTCGCGCCAGCGTTGAAAGATCATCAGATTGATATCGCGGCCGGCAATGCCACCGATGGACTGATTCCGGCGTTCGATCTCTTTGTTCTCGCAGACGACCGGCACTATTTCCCTCCCTATGAAGCGGTCGCCGTGGTGCGGCAACAGACGCTTCAAGTACATCCCGAAGTTGCTCAAGCGCTGGCGGATTTAGGAAATAAAATCAGCGACCAGGAGATGCAGAAGTTGAATTACGCGCTTGACGGCAAGCATCGCGAAGCGAAAGATGTTGCGCGCGAATTTCTGCGCAGCAAGGGGCTAATTCCTCAATAGCCCTTCGCGGATCTTCCGAAGAAGACCTTCCGAGGAAGACCTGCGGAGTAAGGTCTGCGTTAAAGATCTGCATTAGAAAAGCAGCTCACCCCTCAGCGTCAGTACAGCGTTTCCTTTTACCAGCACGCGTTTTTCTCTCACCTCGCACCACAACTCTCCGCCACGCTCTGAGAGTTGGCATGCGTACAGCTTCGTCTTACCCAGGCGCTGCGACCAGTACGGAGCCAGCGAGCAGTGAGTCGATCCGGTCACCGAATCTTCCGGAATTCCATAGCTGGGAGCGAAGTAGCGCGAAACGAAATCGCAATCCTCTCCCGGAGCTGTAACGCATACTCCGAAAGGATGAAGCTTTTCCAGCAGACGAAGATCAGGCCGGATGTCACGTATATCTTTAGGCGAATCGTAGATCGCAAAGTAATTATCTTCAATTTGCAAAACAGAGTCTGGAGCCTTTCCCAACCCTTCAACCAACTCCGCCGGAGTATTTGCGCATGCCCATGGCGGGATTGATGGAAAATCCATCGCCAGCCGGTCGCCGTCCCGGCAGACCGAAAGCATCCCGCTGAACCGCGTCGTGAAGCGCACCGAGTCGGCTTTGGGTGCGAGAACTTGCATGATCACGAAAGCAGACGCCAGCGTGGCATGCCCGCAAAGCTTTACCTCGCAAATCGGCGTGAACCAGCGCAACTCGTAGAACTCTCCTTTTGGCACGAAAAAAGCCGTCTCAGAAAGGTTGTTTTCGCTAGCGACCAAACGCAGCAGCTCATCATCTAACCACGAGTTCAAAGGGCAAACAGCGGCCGGGTTGCCTGCAAAGGCGCGGCTCGTGAATGCGTCCACATGAAAGACGGGTAGGTGCATCACCCTATTTTACGAGGCTTGGGCAAAACCTAAAATCGAACGGTTCTGCGGGGCTCAAGCGCAGAGCTTGGGAAGAGTAGTTACTCGCGCCGCTCAAGCGAGCAGAAGTTGCAATATTTTGGAGGTGCGATGCCGGTGCCAGCCATGCACAGCGATGTTGCTCACGAGTTAAACGGTGATCTCACTGGAAGTGACGTCAATGGAAATGACCTTCTCGAACAGCTCGCCATTGCCCGTAAACGCACGGACGAACTGTTCGCTATCGTAAAGCCCGGCTCGCTCTATGAACGCCCGATCGCCGAGCGGCACAGAATCGTGTTCTACATCGGGCATCTCGAAGCTTTCGAATGGAACTTGTTTCGCGAGCGTGTGTTTGGGATTGAGAGCTTTCATCCTGATTTCGATCGCCTCTTTGCCTTCGGCATCGATCCGGTGAGTGGACGACTGCCGACCGATCAGCCCTCGGATTGGCCATCGCTTGCGCGGGTTCGCGAGTATGTCGAAAAAGTTCGAAATACTTTGGATGACGAACTGGCGAATGCATTTACCAAATCCGGCCGCCGCACCTTTGACGGTTTTTCCCTGGACACTCTGCTCAACGTTGCTATCGAGCATCGCCTGATGCATGCAGAAACGCTGGCCTACATGTTGCATCAGTTGCCGCCAGATCAAAAGATTGCGCAACCCGAGTCGCTGAATACCACCGCGTCTTCTTCGCTCCTTCACCGCAACGTAGAAATTCCTGCGGGTCCGGTCACATTGGGGCTCTCCCGCTCCAGCGGTCTCTTTGGCTGGGACAATGAATTCGAAGCCCATGCAGTCAAGGTTCCCGCCTTCGCGATTGATCCCTACAAAGTGACGAATCGCCAATACTTGGATTTCCTAGCCGCCGGGGGCTACGAAAATCGCGAGTTCTGGACCGATCGTGAAAACCATGACGACTGGAACTGGAAATCGCAGCACGGAATTTCTCATCCGGCATTCTGGAAACGTGATGGCGAACAGTGGTTGTATCGCACCATGTTCGATGAAATCCCATTGCCGCCGGATTGGCCAGTCTATGTGAGCCACGCGGAAGCGAAGGCCTATGCCAAGTGGACAGGGAAGCGACTGCCCTCAGAAGCCCAATGGCAGCGTGCAGCCTACGCAACTCCCAGCGGAGATGAACGAGATTATCCGTGGGGCAATGAAGCTCCAGGTTTGACCCTCGGCAACTTTGATTTCGCCAATTGGAGCCCGACTCCGGTCAATGCTTTCCCTGAAAACCAAAGCGCCTTTGGCGTTCACGACATGCTTGGCAACGGGTGGGAGTGGGCTTCGACCGAATTCGCCCCGTTTCCTGGCTTCGAGCCATTTCCTTTTTACCGTGGTTACTCGGCCGACTTTTTCGATGGCAAACATTTCGTTATGAAAGGCGGTTCTGCCCGCACGGCGGCATGCCTGCTGCGCCGCAGTTTCCGCAACTGGTTTCAGCCACACTATCAATACATGTACGCGGGATTTCGCTGCGTAAGCCAACTTTCGTCCGGAGACGAATCTTCGACCTAGCGACTTAAGAGATCGTCACAAGGAGCCATCCATGCTTGTCCATGCGATCACCGCGAACATCAATTATGAATTTGCCGCCGATGTGCGCGCCGGCCTCACCAAGCCCAAACAAAAAGAATTGCCCTCCAAATATTTGTACGATGAAGTGGGCTCCGCATTATTCGAGGTGATCAGCTACCTTCCGGAATACGGCTTGACTCGTGCGGACGAACGTCTGTTGCGCAGGCACAGTGACGAAATCGTAGAGAAGCTTCCGCGTCCCGTTTCGGTCGCCGAACTGGGCAGCGGCAGCGGCAAAAAGACTCGCCACATCCTCGAAGCGCTTTGCCGCCGTCAGCGCACGAGTTATTATCCGATCGAAATTTCTCGCTCCGCACTCGTCATGTGCGAACGCGAACTCAGCGATATCGATTCCATCAGCATTCTCGGTTTCGAACGCGAATATCTCGATGGCTTGCTCGAAGTCGGCGCCCACCGCCGCACGGGCCAGCATCTTTTGGTTCTTTTCCTGGGCAGCACAATCGGAAACTTTGATCGTCCTGCAGGCATTCAGTTTCTTGCCGAAGTCCGCCGCATTCTTCAGCCTGGCGATTCACTGCTGCTTGCCACGGATCTGGTGAAATCCCGCGCGCAGTTGCTGTCCGCTTACGACGACGAACTGGGCGTTACTGCCGCTTTCAATTTAAATCTGCTCGTCCGCATCAATCGCGAACTCAATGCCGATTTCGATCTTGCAAAATTTGAGCACCTGGCAAAGATCAATCACTGGTCCCGCAGCGTCGAAATGCACCTCCGTTCCACGCAGCGGCAGAAAGTGCATATTCGTGCGGCTGAGCTTTCCGTCGACTTTGCCGAAGGCGAAACCATCTGGACCGAAAGCAGCCATAAGTATTCTCCGGAAGAAATCGTGCAAATGGCGCGCACCACCGGCTTCCGCTGCGAAGCCCAGTGGATCGACGATCAGTGGCCCTTCGCGGAAAATCTGCTGATTGCCGAATAGCCAATTGTGAATAGCCGCAGGAAAACGCACCGAAACAGAAGATCGAGCCCACCTCTGTCCGGAGCGTCTCGGCAATTCTTCATCTCACCTCGAAGTAAAACTTTGTAATCAGGCCAACTTCGTGCGCGATCGCGGGTAAAGTAGAGGGTGATGAATTTCCGCAGAATATGGAGCCGATCTTGTGTCCTGCGATTGGCGGCGATGGCTCTATGTGTCGCAGCAGCGGTCAGCGCATATCGTGCTTCATCGTGCTATGCAATGCCTGCTCAACAAGCCCAGCAGTCGGCCAGTTCAAGCGCTTCCACTCGGCACATCGGCGCCATCAAATCGATCAATGGAACAAATCTCACGCTGGCACCTGACTCTGGTCCCGACCTGATCATCACGGTTCAGCCCACCACTCGACTGCTGCGCATCGCTCCCGGCCAAAAAGACCTCAAGAGCGCAACTCCGATCCAATTGCAGGATCTGCAAGTCGGCGATCGCATTCTAGTGGGCGGGAAACCATCGGATGATAACGCGGCGGTCCTGGCCACGACCATCGTCGTAATGACCCATTCGGATCTCGAAGCGCGCCATCTTCAGGAGTTGCAAGACTGGCAAAAGCGCGGCGTAGATGGTCCCGTAACCGCCATTGATGCTGCGGCAGGAACGGTAACCATTTCGGCGCGGAGCAAGCCCATCGTCATCCATTGCCCAGCCAGCACCGTAATTCGCCGCTACGCTCCCGATTCGGTGAAGTTCGATGACGCCAGGCCGAGCACGCTGGCAGCGATTCATGTGGGCGACCAAGTACGGGCACGCGGCGAAGGCAGCCCCGATGGCAATGAACTGACGGCCGACGAAATCGTTTCCGGAGCCTTCCGTAATATCGCCGGCACGGTGAACTCCGTCGATGCCGCTGCTTCAACCGTCAACGTTCACGACTTGCTCTCGCGGAAAAATGTGATCGTAAAGATCACTCCCGATTCGCAACTTCATCAACTACCGCCGGAGATGGCCCAGCGAATCGCAATGCGCTTAAAACGCTCAGGCGCTGGAGCTTCGCCAGCCGGCCCCGGCTCTTCTGCGGGCGGCCAAAATCATCGACCGGAAGGAAATGGCGGAGCGGGCGCAGGTGGACCCCAGCACTTCGGCGGTGCACCCGACTTGCAGCAGATTCTGAATCGCACGCCGGCTGTCTCGTTGCCCGACTTGCACAAAGGCGAGGCCGTAATCATTCTTTCGACCGAGGGTGCCGCCGATGCAGGAACTGCGATCACTCTGCTGACCGGAGTTGAGCCAATCCTGGAGGCAGCGCCGAACGCCAGCGGCGCGTCGATCCTCACGCCGTGGAGCCTCGGTGCGCCATCCGGGGATGCCGGGCCGTAGCATACGGGGTCGAAGCCAACCGAATGCAGGTCGGATATGAGACAGCTCTCATTTCATCCGTCTAAGGGATTGCCCATTCGTCCGCGCGCTTTTCTACGTTCTGAAACGACTCCTCAGAATCTCACTGTCGCCAGATCAGTGAATGAAGAACTTTCGCTCTGCCGCCGATAAAACAATAGTCGCCGTACGAACGAGAAGCAGCTACCAAACTGTCGCCAGGAGAGAAAGCATGAACTTCGATGAAGCAATTAAGTCCCACTCCGACTGGAAGATGAAATTGACGACGTACATCAAACATCCCGATCACAGCCTGAAGTCGGCTGAGGTTGCCGTCGATAACAAATGTGCCCTGGGACAGTGGATGAATGGGGAAGGCAAGAAATTTGCCTCATTGCCCGAATTCTCCAAACTAAAGACCGAGCATCAGCGCTTCCACAAAGCCGCGGCCGCTGTCATTGCAAAAGCCGACTCCGGACAAGATCAGAGCGAGGAGGTCTGTTTAGGAGCTAAAAGCGAGTACGCGGCGGCATCATCGGCGGTCGTCTCCGGGATTATGGTTATGAAGGCGAAAGCCGGCATGTAGCGCGAGCGGCGAAACCACTCGCTCACCGAGAGCCTGCCGCATCTATACTCGCGATTCCACTTATGTTAATTGGTTGGCTACAGGCGCCACATCAGGCCCGAGCCATTAGCCGCTGACTTCTCCATTCCCGATTGGGCCTTGATGAGGTTCTCGCCCAATTCACCCAAGATGGCTTCATAGGTGAGCAGCTTCCCCCGGCTGATCGTCAACCATCAGGATGTTGACTTTTCATGCACGGCCAGAGATGTCTATCAGAGCCACTGCGGTTGGGGGACGCCAGTGGCACATTGGTCCCCATTATTTACGCTCTCGGTTGCAATGGAATACAGCGAACACCGTATTGGGCTAAGTTTGCAACGCACTCCGCATTTGCCCCAGGACAGCGGTGCCCATGCGAGTGGGGTTCCTCGTGCGCTGGAGCAAACGTTCTGCTTTCAGGCTATTCTGAAGAGGGTAGAAATCTCAGGAGCGCTGCCTAGGGTCGCCAATCAGTTTGCCTCG
Source organism: uncultured Acidobacteriaceae bacterium (assembly GCA_963766625.1). Classification (GTDB taxonomy): domain Bacteria; phylum Acidobacteriota; class Terriglobia; order Terriglobales; family Acidobacteriaceae; genus Sulfotelmatobacter. The sequence goes on from CAVYBF010000006.1 coordinate 268,912, forward strand.
TTTTACCATCACAAGACGACGGTTCCTTTTTTCCGCCTCGCTAGCCGGTGTAGCGGCCGTCGCGGGTGATGGAATCCTGCTCGAACCCAATTTCCCCCGCATCGTGCGCCGCGAGTTCGCGCTTACGCGCCTGCCGGAGCGAATGGACGGATTCACCATCGCCCTGCTCAGCGACTTTCATTACGACCCATATTTTTCCGTGCATCCCTTGCATGCCGCAATTCCGATGGTCAACCGTCTTCGTCCAGACCTGATCGTCCTGACCGGAGACTTCGTTTCCAAGCCGAGTTTTGGCAATCCGAAAAAAGCCGCTCACGCCGCCGAACCCTGCGCTCAATTGCTGCGCAATATGTCTGCGCCTTACGGTTTGTGGGCTGTGCTTGGAAACCATGACAACGATACTGATCCGGATTTCGTAACCGCGGCGCTCGAAGCTCATAACATTCCGGTGCTGGCGAACCAATCCCAGGCCATCGAGCGTGAGGGCGCTCGATTTTGGCTGACCGGTCTGAATGACGTTATCACCGATGATGCTGACGTGCCTGATGCTCTGCATAGTGTGCCTGCCAACGAAGCCGTCGTTCTTCTCGTGCATGAACCAGACTTTGCCGATATCGTGTCTCGCTATCCCGTCGACCTGCAGCTTTCCGGACACTCGCATGGCGGCCAGATCAGGCTGCCCTTTTTGCCTCCGCTCTATTTGCCGGAGTTGGCAAAAAAGTATGTGTGGGGCACTTATCAGGTTGGCGGCCTCACTCTTTACACCAATCCCGGCTTGGGCACGATTGAAATTCCGGTGCGACTCAATTGCCCACCCGAAATCACGCTAGTGACGTTGCGCTCCCTAAAACGCTGACGGCCGTCCTCGATCGCATACCACGACAGCGCACAGCATGAATTGTGCAACTACCTGCAACACTCGCGAACGAGCTGCCGGCCATCGTCGGGTGAACGGATTCATAACAACCTACTTAAAGCAGACTCAAACTTCGGCCTTAGAGTTGCTGTGTGCCACCGGCTAGCTAAGCTGGTCAGCAAAGAGTTCGGAACATGATCCCCCGCATCGGCCTTTGGCTTTCGATATTCGCAACCAGCGGCATGAGCCTGGCCTCTGTGCAAACTCCCATTTCAGGGTTGCGACACTCAAATCTAACGAACCGTGAACACCAGGCCTGGAAGACTCCGGCCCGGGCGGCCGAATACAGCGACGTCCCGCTGGTCAGCGAGCGTCCCCGCTGCGCCGATAGCCAGGCCCCACAGGCTTTGACCACGCCAGATCCGATGCTGGTAGCTCCCGGGGCGGGGCCAAAAGTGAAGGTCAATTTCATCATCGGAGCTGACGGCCGCGTCTATAGCCCTTTAATTCTGCAGAGCGGCGGCCGCCTCGGCGATCGCGACGTTTTGCGAACCGTGCGCAGCTGGCGCTATCGTCCAGCGACCTGCAACGGAGTGCCAACCGAAGCCGAAGGCAACGTCGAGTTTTCCGGTCATTGAATTTGTCCGTTAGTCTAAAATGACCCATGAGCGGCACTGCCTGAAATCGTGGACAAAAATAAAGAGTCAAAAAGGGAAGAAGACAAGCAGCGCGAGGGTGGGAAATCGTCCATCGCGGCGCAAGATCCCGAAAGCGGAGTACCCCGCATCGGGCCCTACAATCGTGCGCTGGGTGAGATCTATCAGCGTCTCTATCCTGAGATTCGGCGCGCCAAGCCCAACCAGGAGGCCATAGCGGCAGCCCTGCAAGCTATGCAGCGCCTCACCATGGAATCGGATGCAGAAATCTCCGTCGAACAGTCTGTCACCGGATCCATTCAGGAAGCACCGATCTGTAGCGCCTGCGGACACCGCAACCGCCAGGGCAGCAAGTTCTGTGGAGGTTGTGGGATTGGTTTGGAAGCACCAGCAGAAACTCCCACCGCCCCCGTTAAGACTTCGCACAGTTTCGCTTCACGTCTGGTTGAGGACGAACCTGCGCACCAAGGTGCGGCTAGTGGAGCGGCTTCCGCTCAACCGGAGGTTCATCCTAAAACCGGCGACTTCTCCGGCAAGCATTTCTATCATCATCACTACCATCATCATTATTTTCAAAGCGCGCCTGATGCTCCGCCAGTTCCACGCGTCAACGCCCCCGAGAGTGTGCGGGAGGCGGATCGCCTGCGGGTTGCCGCCGCCGCCAAAGGCGAACCTATGTCGCGTAACGAAGCGGCGGTGCGCCGCTTGACACAGGAATGGATGTTGGCCTGCAACACGCGGCAGCTCGAGGAATTAATCGATCTCTATGCCGCCGATGCGCTCATACTCCGCTCGAATGTTCCGCCCGTCCGTGGCGCTGCGGCAGTGCGCGAGTTTTTTTTCGCATCGCTCGAAGCCGGTCTCGGAGAAGTGGCCCTCGATCCTCTGCGTGTCGAGGTTTCTGGGGACCTGGCGCATGAGGTCGGGCGCTATAGTGCGCTCGTTCCTGGAACTGTCGGGAAACGCCGCGAAGAGCGCGGCAAATACCTTTGGGTTTTTTCCAGGCAGGCGAGCGGCGAGTGGAAGCTCATTGCCGAGTGCTGGTGCAGCGATCTGATGCTTACGGGCGCGGAATCCGATATTCCTAAAGGCGCCATTCCGCTGTCAGGTAAATCCCCGGCGCGAAAAAGTTAAATCGCTCCCCTGAGTAGCTTTTTTGTCATCCCGAGCAAAGCGAGAGCCTGCCCTGAGCCGAGTCGAAGGGGATCTTGGTTTTGATTGCGGCGGTAAGAAGCCAGATTCCTCGCTGCGCTTCGAATGACAGTGCGAGTCTAGGACGCGACTCGTTCCTTACGTTGTAACGCCAAGCTTCGCTAATTCATCTTTCAACTGTGCCAGATTCTGCATCTGAATCGTCCGCATGCCCAAAGCTGCGGCGCATTCCAGGTTCAACGCGCGATCATCGATAAAGCAGCACTCCGGCGGATCGAACTGGGTGATATCGATTGCCAGCTTGTAGATTCCGCTCTCGGGCTTGCGCAGTCCGACGAAGCAGGAGCTGACAAAAAGCCTAAAAATTTCCCGCAGGCCAAATCTGTGGATGCGATGCACGTTCAGTTCGCGGGATTCATTGTTGATCGTGCCCATAAAGTACTTCCCACTCTTGGCGAGCGCTTGGGCGAAGGCAAGGGATTCAGGTTTTGGCTGAGACAGCGAATACATGTATTCCCGAAACTCGTCGATGCTGAAAGGCCTTTTGCGATAGAACACTGTGCGCTGCAGATATTCGTCGAGCGATATCTTGCCGCGCTCGAATGACGAGACCACCATCTCGTGCCTCGAGTGAAACTCTTCCTCGTCGAGCCCGAAGTGTTCGAGAGCAGCTTTGCGCTCATTGTGGTCCCACGCATTGCTGAGTAGCACCCCTCCAACATCCCAAAAGATGGCATGAATAGCAGACAACGGATTGATCCTCCGCAGTTTTCCGTATTACACGGGCCAATAGCTGCCTTGCCCAACAGTCTAGATCAGAACAAATTGTAAGATGCCGAACCTGCGAATTAGTACCAACAACTTTGCTCGATTTCGCGCGCTCGCAAACCGTCCTGCGCTGCCAATCGACACTACGGAAACGGGCCTGCGCGTCTAGCGCCGTTGCTCGCATGTATAATTCTCTTTCACACAACCACTGCAAAGGAGCTGGTTCGCATGTCAGTTTCACTTGTAACGGGCGGCGCAGGATTTATGGGCTCGCACGTTGCCGAGCATTTGTTGAAGGCGGGCCACAAAGTGGTCGTACTGGATGACCTGAGCGGTGGTTTCCGTGAGAACGTCCCAGCGGGAGCAGTCTTTGCAGGGGGTTCAATTCTCGATCACGGACTGGTTGACAGTCTGTTCCGCAAACATTCTTTCACTTACGTTTACCACCTCGCCGCTTATGCCGCCGAAGGTCTGAGTCATTTCATCAAGCGCTTCAACTACAACAATAATCTCATCGGTTCGGTGAACTTGATCAACGCCGCAGTGAACCACGGAGTGAACTGCTTCGTCTTCACCTCGTCAATCGCAGTCTACGGCGCGGGCCAGGTGCCCATGCGCGAAGATACAGTTCCAATTCCCGAAGACCCTTACGGAATTTCGAAACTAGCAGTTGAACAGGAACTGCGAGTCACCCACGAAATGTTCGGCCTCGATTACGTGATTTTCCGTCCTCATAACGTGTATGGGGAGCGACAAAATATCGGCGATCGTTACCGCAACGTTGTCGGCATTTTCATGAACCAGCTTCTCCAGGGGAAGCCGATGACCATTTTCGGCGATGGCAGCCAGCAGCGGGCCTTCACCCATATCGACGACGTAGCCCCAATTCTGGCCGGTTGCGTGGAGAATCCTGCGGCAAGAAATCAGGTCTTCAACATCGGCGCCGATACTCCCCACTCCGTGAACGAACTTGCCAACTTCGTAGCCGCCGCGATGGGAAAATCAGCCAGGATCGAACATCTGGACGCGCGAAACGAGGTGCGGATCGCGTTCTCCGACCACTCCAAGGCCGAAGCCGTATTTGGCAAACGAGAGAAAGTCTCTTTGCCAGCTGGTGTTCAGAGGATGGCCGATTTTGTGAAGAAAAACGGCGCCCGCGAAAGCTCAACTTTCGAAGACATAGAAATTGAGCGTAAGCTGCCACCGAGCTGGGCTCGCGTAGCCAGCTTGACTCGATAGGCGATCAGCAAATCTCAGTACGCGTTCTTGCTGGTGAAAAGCCGGACCAGCGTCATGGTGATGATCTGCAAATCGAAAGTGAGACTCCAGTTGCGAAGATAATAGAGGTCGTACTCTACTCGTTTTGCGATTGAGGTGTCTCCCCGCCAGCCGTTGACCTGTGCCCATCCTGTGATGCCGGCTTTAAACATATGCCGGACATTGTAGCGGTCGAACTCATCCAGAAAACGTTCGACAAAAAATGGGCGCTCGGGACGCGGTCCTACGATGCTCATGTCCCCTTTAATCACATTGATAAACTGGGGCAATTCATCCAGATTCGTCTTGCGCAGGATGGTTCCGATCGCAGTCCGCCGCGGATCGTTGTCGCAGGTCCAGCGGGTGTCGCCTTCTTCCCGGCTTCCCACTCGCATGGTGCGAAACTTCAGCATGCGAAAAACCCGGCCGTTAAGCCCAACCCGATCCTGAGCGAACAGAATTGGACCCCTGCTGCTCAGCTTTATCGCCAGTGCGATCACCAGAGTCAAGGGAAGCGTCAGCAGCACAACGATGCTCGAGAATGCCATGTCAAAAATACGCTTCTGGAAAAGATAAGGCCCCGTCTCCGCCAGCGTGGGCCGCAAGTCCAGCATGTGAATGCCGCCCAGATCGATCAGGCGATCGCGCAGTATGACTCCTTCACCCAAATCGATCACCACCCGCGTAGGCACGCACAGCTTTTCCAAAGTGGGCGCGATCTTCTGGACATCGCTCAATCGCGCCGCAGGCAGCGCAATAATCACATCGTGAATCGAATGGCCGTTCGTGAAAGCGGGAATCTGATCCAATTCGTAGACCGGGCCGTCGACCGCCACTTCTTGATCCGGCAGACGAACGAAGCCGACGACCTTACAGGGTAAGACTTCGCCATGCAGCAGGGAGGCGCCGACCCGGCGCGCGAATCGATCCGTCCCCACGACTAAAATCTTTACCTCATTTTTCCCGTTCTCCCGCAGGAACTCCAGAATCACGCGCACGGCGATGCGGGCGATGGTCGCCAGCACAAACAGAGTGACGGCGCTGATGCCAATCACGATTCGCGAATAGCTCGCTTGCCGGTACAGAAAGCCGGCTGCCATGACCACGGCATAGGTAAACGCCAGAGCCTCTATTAGACGCCGGCTCTTTCCACCGGGAGCATAGAGTTGCTCGACATTCCATAATCCCGACTCTTCCGCCGCAATCGCCCACACAATGGTGGTGAGCAGAAGGATTCCCCAATAAGACGGCAAGCCTGCCGGAGGCGTGCGCGACATGAAAAAATTGAAGCCGAAACGGAGCTTGACAGCGATGAAGTACGCGCAGGCAGGCAACAACAAAGTTAAAATTCTTAAATAGAAGCGTACATAACTAAGTCGACTGCGAATCATACAGAAGCCTAACTCTCCTGCGGGACAGCCATTAATAATCCTTCTTGGTTTTTTTGTCTAGTTCAATCAAAGGCTCTATAGAAACTCAGGTGTCGCTTTAGTGTCAAAGGGAGAAAGCGCTGATTTAGGCCGATCAGCAATCCGGCAGATTTGGCTAAACTCTGCCCAATTGACAGGCTGCCCCCACGACCTCGCCCATTCCTGGTAGCTGGCGCAATTCGACGGTTCAGCAATTTTCGAAAATCGCGAAACAGTGTCGAGCGGGTTCCGGGAGCCTCCCAAATCCGCAACTCTTTGAAGGTGTACCCAATATCGAAGTAGCGCTTGAAAAGCTGCTTGTTAGTGTAGTTGTGGGAATGAAAGACCGGAGCAGTCGGTTCGTAGACAATCTTCCACCCAGCATCGAGAATCCGCTTCGCGATCGCGAGATCCTCGAACATCTTTAGATCCTCGGGATACGGATTCGCTTCCCATACGCTTCGCCGCAGCGCGCTATTGGCATCGGAAAAGTGATAAAAGCGATAGCCCAGACCGTTACGGTGAGCCGGATCCTTCACGATCCTCTGCTCGCCATAAACTCGGTCGAAGGTGTCGAACCGCTCCATCGTCGAACCAGGTTTAGGCAGTTGCCGCCCGTAAGCCGCGCCCACACCCGGATCACTAAAATTGGCCAGCAGGTTGTGCAGCCAGGTGTCTGAAGCCGGAATCGCATCTCCCGAAAGATTGATCACGATCGGAGCCTTTCCCAAGCTGGCGGCAACATTTCGCGTGCGCGCATGATGAAACGCTTGCGGCGGAATCTGCTCGATTCGTATGGGGTAACCCCGGGCGATCTCTAAAGTTGCGTCGGTCGATCCAGAATCGACAAGAATAACCTCGAACTCTCCCACACCCTTCTGAGAATAAACCGCCTCAAGGCAGGCACCGATATTGCGTTCCTCGTTCTTGGTCAGTATTGAGATGGAGCATTCCAGCATTTGAGCGTTACCCTCACTCATGGCGCACAGTTTTCCACACAGTTACCTGGTCAGAAAGGTGGCGCGTTTTTCTTGAAGATTCGGCCCATTATACGCGATACCCCTGTGATTTCTTCAGAATACGAAGTCATGACAAAGATGGTCCGCACTGGCAGCAAGGTCACGGTTTCAAATTCTTGACCCTGAAGCATAAACTCTGATCCTGTGTTTTTGTTTCGCTCCAAAGCTGGAATTACTCTCCACTCTGGTTTGGAGACAAAGGACGTGCTTTAGCCCCCGAGGCGACCGCTTTGAAAGGGCGCGTCTTTCATGCGCGCCGCAACTTCCAGAAAATGGAGCGGCTTCGCAATTCTGCATTGGCCAACTCACTCACATAGATCTTTCAGCGGTCCCGCAAGTCTGGCTTCCATTTGGCGATCGGACTGTTGAACCTCTTTCAGCAACGCTCGCACGGTGTGCCCGAAAGCACGCTTCAGCTCGGAAGACTCCAATGATTGCGGAATACACGCCGCTGCAATGTTTCGATCGGCAGCGGAAAGATCGTCAAGCCCACGTCCTTGGTGCGCGGTTACGCCGGAGCGCAGGCACATGAGGTCACAAACATGATTGCGCATGCCCGTCAACATATACTCCGCCTGCAGTACGCGGTCACGGGCCAGACTGGATCGCACATGGAGTGCATATAGCCAAGCCATCCCGATCAATGCGAGCGGATTTGGTTGCTGCGCAGCCCGGGTAGGTCCAGCCTGGCCGAAAATCAGCCGGAAACTTGGTCCGAGCGCAGCGAAGTCCTCCTCACGCCAGAAGGCAATATCCACCTGTAGCGTGTTTTCCAGCAGGAAGACGCGGAACAGCGTCGCCCCACGCCTGACGTCTACATGCGCAACCGCGCCACAATCGCGGTATAGAGAATCGGTCCATTTCGCGACCACTTCCTCGTGAGAAGCGGCCGGCTTGAGGCAAAGCGCCAAATCGATATCGGACCAACGGTCGACTCGCGACGATGCGAACGACCCGGTATGTGCCGCACCGGCAAGGTTCGGGTCGTTTCGAGCGGCCGAAACTAACTCGCTGCGGAGGTGCTCGCGTTCTTCAACAGTAAAGATCGGCACATCGAAGATGTTACCGGATCAATAAGGGATTTCGTCCGGGATCTTCGGCCGCAAAAGCCCCGGCGCCGGCCAGGCACTCGTGCCCGCCATGTAGTATCGTGAGTGCCGCCCTTCAGCCCAGAGGATTTTACTGCTAAAGACTTAGGGCGGCTTAGGAGCCGCCCGAAAGCCTCAATCACGGCTCACCCAGCACCTGCCAACCCTCGCGATAAACCTCAAATTTCGACCGCCGCCTCCGGCTCGTCGGAAACAATCTCATCCCTTTGATTTTCCGGAACAGCGATACCGGCAACACATACCACAAATCTTCCGGGACAACGTAAGCCACCAGCACATCGATATCCTTCAAGCTATAGGCTTTCTTGTTTTCATTTCCATGCGCGTGAAACGTGTATCCCCCATACTCCCCGCTCCGGTATGCCGACTTCACCTGCACCCTCCACAACTTCGCGCCCGAGTCCACGATCAAGTCATACGGCTCACTGTCGCCCCACGGCTTCGATACTCCGAAGCCCAATCTCGATGCCTTATGCAGAAACGCCGCCTCAGCCATTTCTCCGCGTCGCTTCCGCGTCAGGCTCTTCCACCATGCCGCATCTCGCGCCCGCCATTCCTCGGTTTCCGCCATCGCCATCAAATCCCCAATACAAACACTCATACCCGCCACATCCTCCCTTTTTCCGTTGTCATTCCGAATCGGGCTGAAAGCCCGGTGAGGAACCTGCTGTTGCTTTATTCTTGTCATTCCGAACTGACCGAAGGTCAGTGAGGAATCTGCTGTCGCTTCCCACCACGAAACTGGGCGCTGCCCCATTTCTCGCGTTCTTTGCGAGAAGTGGGCTCCAACACAGCCGATTCCACCCAAAACCAAAAGCCCCCGCCAGGATCATCTCCCGCGGAGGCCCTTGTCGCCGACACCTATCGACGATACTTTCAATCATGGAACAAGTGGCAAGGAGAGCGAAAGTCCGGACGTCACATCCTCCCTGTGGAATTCTTGACCGAGGAATTGGTCGGACACCACTGATGTCATTCCGAACCGACGCGAAGCGACGGTGCGGAACCTGCTGTTCGCCGGGAAGGGAAGTTCACTCGCGCCGATAAGGCAGGCCGAGGGCTGGAATCGCGCTTGAGCACCTAATGTGAATTGATTTGAAAGGGCGCGCCTTAAGGCGCGCCAGCCTTGGGGAGAATTATTGATTGGCATATAGGCCTGTTCCAACACAAAAAAAGCCCCACTCTCGCGAGCGGGGCCTTTGATTCAAGCCAACAGCTAAGAGCCAAAAGCTAATAGCTGCGTCTTAGTACATGTCTCCCATGCCGCCGCCGTGTCCGCCGCCCGGCATCGGAGCTTCTTTCTTTTCTGGAATCTCCGCGACCAGCGCCTCGGTGGTCAGCATCAGGGCCGCGATCGAGCCGGCGTTGGTGAGTGCGGTGCGCACCACCTTCGTCGGATCAAGCACGCCCGCCTTGACCAGGTCCTCGAAATCGCCGCTGAAAGCGTTGTAGCCGAAGTTCGGATCCTTCGATTCCAGCACCTTTCCGAGCACTACCGCGCCTTCTTCGCCGGCGTTCTCGGCGATCATGCGCAGGGGTTCGGTGATGGCGCGCTTCACGATGTTGATACCGATCTGCTCATCGCCTTCGGTCTTCAGCTTCTCGAGCGCGCTCGCGCAGCGAGCCAGCGCCACTCCGCCGCCGGGGACAATACCTTCTTCCACGGCTGCGCGGGTCGCGTGCATCGCGTCTTCCACGCGGGCTTTCTTTTCCTTCATCTCGGTTTCAGTCGCGGCGCCGACTTTGATCACGGCCACGCCACCGACCAGCTTCGCCAACCGCTCCTGCAGCTTCTCGCGGTCATAGTCGCTGGTGGTCTTCTCGATCTGGCTGCGGATTTCCTTTACGCGGCCTTCGATTTCGGCATGTTTGCCTTTGCCCTCGACAACCGTCGTGTTGTCCTTGTCGATGGTGATCTTCTTGGCCTGCCCGAGATCCTGCACCTGAACGTTCTCCAGCTTGATGCCGAGATCTTCGGTGATGGCCTTGCCGCCGGTCAGGATCGCGATATCCTGCAGCATCGCCTTGCGACGATCGCCGAATCCGGGAGCCTTCACGGCCGCCACCTGCAGCGTTCCGCGCAGTTTGTTGACCACGAGCGTAGCCAGCGCCTCGCCTTCAACATCCTCTGCCACGATCAACAGCGGCTTGCCGCTCTTGGCAATCTGCTCGAGCAACGGAAGCAGATCTTTCATCGAGCTGATCTTCTTTTCGTAGATCAGGATGTAGGCATTGTCCAGTACCACCTCCATCCGCTCCGGATCCGTCACAAAGTACGGAGACAGATAGCCCCGGTCGAACTGCATGCCCTCGACCACTTCCAACTGGGTTTCGAGCGTCTTCGACTCTTCGACTGTGATAACGCCATCCTTGCCGACCTTCTTCATCGCTTCGGCAATGATGTGCCCAATCGTCTCGTCGTTATTAGCCGAAATAGTCCCCACCTGCCCAATCATGTCGCCGGAGACGGGTTTGGAGAATTTGTCGAGTTCGCCTTTCTCGCGATTGCCTTCCTTGTCGAGCTTGCCGCAGAGGATAGTGACGGCGCGCTCGATGCCGCGCTTCATCGCCATTGGATTGGCTCCGGCGGCTACGGTCTTTACGCCTTCGCGGTAGATTGCCTGGGCGAGAACGGTAGCTGTGGTGGTGCCGTCGCCGGCTACATCTGAGGTCTTTGACGCCACTTCGCGCACCATCTGGGCGCCCATGTTTTCGAGGCCATCTTTCAATTCGATTTCTTTGGCAACGGTAACGCCGTCTTTGGTGATGGTGGGCGAACCGAATTTTTTCTCGATCACGACATTGCGGCCTTTGGGGCCGAGGGTTACTTTGACTGCGTCGGCAAGAAGATTGACGCCGCGCAGAATTGCCTGCCGCGACTCTTCTCCGTGTACGATTTGTTTTGCCATTGCTTTTCTCTCCTGATGAGTTTGTTTGCAGGGTTGACCTGCGGGAATTCGTTTGGTGCTTTAGCTATCGGCCTTCAGCTACTAACTTCTAGCTCCTAGCTAAAGCTTGCGCACAAGTGATGCTCGTTCTGATGATGGCTGCTTACTTCCGAGACCCGGCCAGCTCTTTCTTTGCGGGGCTCGAAGTGCCAGTCAGAATGCCGAGAACTTCGTCTTCTTTCATGATGATGAATTCTTCACCATCAATCTTGATCTCGGTGCCAGAATACTTGCCGAACAGAATGCGGTCGCCTTCCTTGACGGCGAGAGGGAATACTTTGCCGTCTTCGTTGACTTTGCCTTTGCCGGTGGAAATGACTTCGCCCTCCTGGGGCTTGTCTTTGGCGCTGTCTGGAATGATGATGCCGCCACGGGTGGTTGAAGCTTCTTCCACGCGACGGACCAGGATGCGATCGTGTAGCGGTGCGAACTTAGCCATAGTTGCAACTCCTTTCAAAGTTGGTAGAAGGTTGATACAGCGTAAGCCTATTAATTGTAGTGGGATAGGCGCGACTATTAGCAGTCTCGCCTACTGAGTGCTAATTATAGGGATGTGAGTGGGGAGTTGTCAAGGGGGCGACTGCGGAGGCGCTGAAGCGTCAGACATCGGGGAGTTGGCTTACGCGGCCCTGAAGGGCCGCTCTTCCACGAATGTGCGGGGTTTGGCGCGCCTGAAAGGCGCGCCCTCTCAAAACGGTTTCCCTCAGGCGCCGAAGCGCGATTCTAAGAACCATTGTTGCCGCTTACGCGGCGCTGCCGTCGGCCAGGGGCGCCTCAGCGCCAGAAGGCGTGCAGCGTTAGAAGCTGCACTCGCGGCACGCATCCATGCTCGCGCTGACACGAATCGTGGCTTGCGCTCACGCGAATGGTGGCTTGCGCTGACACGAATCGTCGCTTGCAGGTAGACGAGCGCGGAGGTTCATTACGCAGCTCTCTTTGCGCTGTCTTTCAGCAATCCCAGGCGCAGGAGGCTTTCAGCTGCGGCGATGATTGATTCCTCTCTTGATCGCGGCGACCAGCCGAGCATGCTTTTGGCTTTTTCGGAGGTGGCGTTCTTTTTCTTGCCGAGTTCGGGGACGATCTGTTTTACGGCGCGGTCGCGCAGGGCGGCGAGGCGGATTACGAAATTTGGCAGTTGCCGCGTGGGGACTCTTTTTGCGGCTGGGCCCAGGCGGGCTTTCAGGATTTTTGCGATTTCGAGCGTTGAGAGGAAATGTCCGGCGATGGCCAGGAAGCGCTCGCCGTTGGCTGCGGGGTGGGTCATGGCGCGGAGGTGCAGGGCAGCGACGTCGCGCACATCGACTACGCCGAAATACAGCTTGGGAAGGCCGGGTACGGCTCCATCCAGGAGGCGCTGCACTATTAGAATCGAGGTGGAATAGTCTGGGCCTAACACTGGACCGAAAACCCCCACCGGATTCACCACGGAGAGCCCGAGCCTTCCACCATCCTTATTTTGACCTTCCCGCTTGACGAAATCCCAGGCCGCGCGTTCGGCCAGGGTTTTCGATTTCACGTAGGCAGTCACGCCTTCGCCATTCACATCGGTCCAGTCGGTTTCGTCAAAGGGCTCTGCCTGTGGTTTGTGGCCGTAGCCGATCGCTGCGAAGGAAGAAGTCAGGACCACGCGCTTGACTCCGGCGTCACGCGCGGCACGGAGCACGCGGATCGCGCCTGCGCGCGCGGGCACGATCAGCTCGTCTTCGTTCTTGGGGACCGTCGCCGGAAAGGGCGACGCAACGTGCAACACGTATTCGCAGCCGGCGACGGCTTCCGGCCAGCCCGCGTCGCGTTCTAGATCGGCAGCGAAGAAAGACAGACGGTTGCCGGGATCGACTCCGCCTTGTTTCAGCATGGCTCTGACTTCAGGCTCGCGTTTCAGGTTTCGGACAGTGGTTTTTACTTCGTGTCCCGCGGCGAGAAGTTGGAGGATGCAGTGACTCCCGATGAAGCCTGAACCGCCGGTGACTAGAACTTTGCTCATTGTTATTCTTTGTTCTTGCGAATGATAACGGAAAGTTGGCAATTGCGAAGGCCAGCGGCTAAAGCCGATTCATCCAACGTGCTGGTGCGGCACGCCTGAAGGCGTGCCCTAATACGAATCACGTCTGGTGCGGAATGTTTCCTGGTCGCTATTCCGAACGCAGCCTTGCAAAATCGGGGTTGGTCGGGCAACCTGAATAGAATGGCGCGAAAGAACAGGTTGGGTCTTCCGATATTTCTTCTGGCAATGTTTCTGGTCGCAAATTCCACGATTGGGCGTGCGCAGGTTGGGCCGGTGCAGGGGAGCAACGAGCTTCAGGTGTGGGCTGCGGGTGGACATTCGGTAGCTGGCGGGACTTCCCAGACGGTAGTCTTCAACGCCGGCCTGCGTTACGGACGAGTTATCTCGGACCTTCATTTGCCATTATTTTTGCGCGGGCGCTTTGAGTACACGGTCGAGTTCGTGCCGGTGTATCTGATTTTTCAGCCGGCGAATACGGCTTACGGATGGGGATTCAATCCGCTGGGGCTTAAGTGGGATTTCCAGCGGCATGGGCGATTGTCCCCATACCTGGAGTTGGACGGTGGAACGGTGTTCACTAATCACAACGTTCCTACTTATACGAACGATGTGAACTTTACGCCCAGCGCGGCGTTTGGCACGCATATCCTCGGTGCGAAATACAACTGGAGCGTGGAGGTGCGCTATCTGCACATTTCGAACGCCGGGTTAGGAAACTACAATCCGGGGCTCAATACGGTGCAGGTGCGGCTGGGGGTGGGAAGATTCTGGAAGAAATAGCGACATAACGTCGACGGCCGATTGCGCTTGCAGCGCGCTCCTGGCAGCGTTAAGCCGAGGGTAGAAACTCTTAGCGAAGGTCGACCGCTCTTAACCGCGAAGCACGCGAAGAAGTGCCGCGAAGGACGGGAAGAAGATCCCAAGCAAGGAAGAATCGGACGAGATTCGAAAATGGGATCGAGTTGCTTCGCGGAGTCTGGGCCAGCTATTCTGCTGAGCTATGTCTACGCTTGTGGAATGTGTGCCTAATTTTTCGGAAGGCTGCGATCGCGCCAAGGTCGACGCCATTGTTGCTGCAATGAAGATCGATGGCGTGTATGTGCTCGATCGGGAGATGGACGCGGACCACAATCGCTGCGTGATTACGCTGGCGGGTGAACGGGAGGCGATCCAGGAGGCGGCGATTCGCGGAGTGGGAAAAGCTGCCGAGTTGATCGATCTCTGCGTGCATAAAGGCGCGCATCCACGAATGGGCGCGGCCGATGTGGTGCCGTTCATTCCGATCGATGGCGTGACGATTGAAGATTGTGTCGCGATGGCCAAGCATGTGGGAGCGGAGATCTGGAAGCGGTATGAGATTCCGGTTTATTTGTACGAAGCGGCGGCAGCGACGCCGGAGCGGCAGAATCTGGAGAACATTCGGCGCGGACAGTTTGAGGGCATACGGGCGGAGATCGCGACGAATCCAGCGCGCAAGCCGGATTTTGGGGAGTGCAGGGTGCATCCGACAGCGGGAGCAACCGTCGTGGGAGCGCGGAAGTTTCTGATTGCTTACAACGTTTTCTTGAACACGCCGGATGTGGAGATTGCGAAGAAGATTGCCAAGGCGGTGAGATTTTCGAGCGGGGGCATGCGATTCGTTAAGGGCGCAGGATTTCTGGTGCGGGGGCTGGCACAGGTCTCGATGAACCTGACGGATTTCGAGCAGACGCCGGTGCATCGCGTGTTTGAGATGGTGAAGCGCGAGGCTGCGCGCTACGGGGTGATGCCGGTATCGAGCGAGATTGTGGGATTGATTCCGAAGAAAGCTCTGGAGCAGGCGGCGGAGTGGTTCTTGCAGGTAGAAAATTTCGACTCGTCTTTGATTCTGGAAAATCGCCTGGCTACAGTAATGGGTGGGGAGATGGCGGTGGGCGGGTTGCGCGCGGGAGTTGAGCCGTTTGTTGAGCAACTGGCTGCGCCGACCCCCACGCCTGGAGGAGGAAGCGCGGCGGCGGCGGCAGGAGCGATGGCGGCCGGATTGGCGACGATGGTCGCATCGATGTCGCGCGGAAAAAAGGCTTACTTGCAATATGAGCCGGAGTTGAGTGGGGCGATTGCGAGACTGGGTGCTTTGCGCGAAGAGCTGAAGGCGGCAGTGGATGCGGATGCCGCGGCTTACGATTCCGTGATGAAGGCGTATAAGCAGGCGAAGGCTGAGCCGGAAAATGCCGAGGCTCTGATCGATGCTGGTTTGAAACTGGCGACGGACGTGCCGCTCGGTGTTGCCGAGAAGGCGAACGAAGTGGCGCGGATTACGCAAAGTTTGTTTGCGATCACGAATCCGAATATGAAATCGGATTTGACTACGGCGCAGGCATTGGCACAGGCAGCGATTACCGGCGCGCTGGCGAATGTGGAAATTAATTTAGCTTCGGTTAAGGACCAGAGTTTTGCGGCGGAAGTGCGAAGAAGGGCACAAGCGGTGAAGGGCTGAGCATCTTTTCGGGAGCCGCAGCAGCCCCCTCAGTACGCCGTATGTGTGAAGCATTGTATGCAGTGAGCGAATGTCGAGAAGCTAGTCTCCCGCGCTGGTAGCCGTCTCAGGCGCCTGCCTTAAACGAGAATCCCACCAGGCTTGAAATCCCTGGCGCATCAGTTTGAAGATCGTGCCGCGATTTTCCGAGATCACTTTCCACCAGGCGAAGCGGCCGAGCATGGGGAAATAGATCCCGCGGAAGCAGAGGCGGGCCAGAAAGATGTTGACGCGATAGCCGAGGGGCTGGTCGTCGAGAGAATCCACGGCTTGAGCGATTGCTGCCGCGTTGTAGGAGTGAGACCAGCCGTAGTTCACTTCGGAGTGGGCTTGGTCGATGGTCATCTTCAGGGGAGTGTGCGCCATTGTGAAGGGGAGGAAGTCCTGCCAGTGCTGGGGGCGAGTCAGACGGCCGGCTAGATCGAGTCGCTTGTAAAGCGGAGTTCCGGGCAACGGCGTGAGCAGACCGAAAATCGGCAGGCCGGGCGGCCAGGTTCTTACTTGAGCGAGCGTGCGCTCAGCGGCGCCCACAGTGTCGTTATCCATGCCGAAAATGAATGAAGTGATCGCATAGACGTTGCGTTGGGCGAGACGCTGCAGAACCGCGGCATACTCTTCTGGTTTGTTGAAGCCCTTGTTCACGTCTTTTAAGTTCGCGGGATCGACGGATTCCATGCCGATGAAAATCCATTTGCCACCGGAGGCTGAGATGAGATCGACGAGTTCCTGATCGCGCAGCAAATTGGCGCTGATCTGGGCCACCCAGTTGACCTCAGCGCCGGCGGCGATGATGTCGCGCAGCAGAGACTTGGTGCGCTTGAGGTTGATGGCGAAATTGTCGTCGATGAAAAAGACGGCGAACTGGCCGCGCTCTTTTCTAGCGCAGGCTTTCAGCAGCAGGAGTTCGTTGACCACACTTTCGTTGGTGCGGAAGCGGATGGAGTCGCCGAAGAATCCGGTGACGGTGCAGAATTCGCAGCCGTAGGGACAGCCGCGTCCGGATTCGACGGGAATAATGCGAAAGGTTCCCCAGCCTTCGCCGATTTTCTGCAGCCAGGGCTTGGCGGCTTTGGGGACCAGATTGAATTGCTGAAGATCGATTTTGTCCCAGGGAATGACGGGATAGGATTTCAGAGAGGGCTTAAGCTCTTTACCGGTGGCATCGACAGGCGCGTAGATTTCCTTAAGTTGGCCGTTGGCAGCGTCCTTCACAATTTGCGGCCAAGTGTTGTCGGCTTCTCCGAGAGCTACGGCATTGGCATGGCGCGGGCCGCCATTGCGGCCAAGGGCTTCGTTGGGCATCTCGGTGACGTGAGGTCCGCCCATGACCACTGGAACACCCGCGGCACGTATAGCGTCGGCCATACGATAGGCTTTGGCGATCATGCGGGTCATGGCGCCGATGCCGACCAAATCGATGTTTCGTTCGCGAACGTAGCGAGCGATCCCAGCCTCGTTCATGGGCTGGGCGTTGCCATCGATGAGGACCACTTCATGTCCGGGAGGGGTGAGAGACTGCAGGAGGAACATCCAAAGGTGCGGCATGAAGTTGCGCGTAACCCCGTTGTCGGGGTTATACAGTAAGATTTTCAATAGTCCCCTATTTCGTAAACGCCGGGCAGCTGTCGCCAAGGTACGGTAAAGTACAAAGAACTTAGGACGAATCATACTCCTGTTTCGCGGCATGTGCGGGAGAAATGGCTTCGCCCGCGAGAAACGCGATGCCAAATTGGTTAGTGACTAGCTAGTACCTTCGGATTTGGCATTGGCCTCGGCGGCTGGCTTAGAATAGGGTCACCACGGTTAACGGGAAAATGAAAAGCAGCATCTAACGGCAAGAATCGGCTTGCCTTTCGTTCTAAGTTCGGCGTTGTAGGAAAAAATTCAGAAAAAGGTTTACGAAAACTTATGAGGACCAAGGCTGTCATGAAAACTGTTGGAGCTGGCTTCTCTGCCTTAATGCTGGCTGTTTTCTGCGCGGGTGTAGCGAGTGCGATGCCGCTCAATTCTTCGGCGCGCGCCGTCGTTCCGGCGGATCTGCAGCAGTTGATCTCGGTGGACTATCGGGCACTGAAAGACTCGCCTACCGCGATGCAGTTGAAGCAGCAGGTGCTGCCCGACAATCTGAAGCAGTTTGAAGCGGCATTGAAGGGCGTGGGCATCGACCCGAGCAAAGATATAGATTCCCTGGCCTTCGCTGCGTTCCGCACCGAGAAGATGGGGGTCAAGTCGATCGGGGTGGCGGCCGGAGCGTTCAGCATGAAGGTCGTCATCAAGAAGCTGACGCTGGCAAAGGTGAGGCCGACGAAGTATCACCTGGCGAATATTTATCCCATGGATGGCGGCATGGTGATGGTGTTCCTGGATGACAGTACGCTGTTGTTCGGCGAAATGTCGGCGGTGAAGATGGGGCTGGACACGCGCGATGGTCAAATCTTGAGCCTGGACACGAACACGACCATGTCGGAAATGATGGCGAATGTGGATTCCGGGCCGGTGTGGAGCATCCTAGACCAGCAGGGAACGCAGAACGTGATGCGCTCGGCGCTGGGCGATGCCTCGAGGGTTGCCGATTATGAAACCATCAAGAAGCGCTTCCTGGGGTCGCAATATACGTTGAGCTTCGCGAGCGGCGTGAACTTCGATCTTACCGTGGTCACTTCCGATTCAATGAGCGCGGCGACGCTTTCTTCGCTGGTGAAAGCTGGATTGCTTTACAAGAAAATGAGCGCCACCACGGCCGAGAAGATTGCCTTGGATAGTACCACTGTGGACTCCGACGGCAACGACGTGAATTTCCATTTTAAGTCGAACGATCAGCAATTCCAGTCGCTGATGCACTCGGAGTTGTTTGCGGCGGTTTCGCACTAGGGCATCTTGACTGCCGGCTCCCTCAGGGGCTAAAGCCCACGTTTTATTGGCGTTCGGCGGCACCCTTCGGCGCGCTGCGCTTCCTCAGGGCAGGCTTAGAACTGAAGCCGTGCCCTTCCCGTTTCTCCACCCACTTTCTCTTTCTCCGTGCCTCTTTGGCTCCGCGGTGAAATTACTTGCGGGCGGCGGCACGTTTCTCGCGTGCCCAGCCTGGTTTCACAATCTGTTGCGCCCGGCTCAGGCCCAGGGAATCCTCTGGCACGTCTTCAGTGATACACGAGGCTGCGGCGATGTACGCGCCTTTGCCGATTCGCACGGGTGCAACTAGAGTTGAGTCGCTGCCGATGAAGGCTCCATCTTCGATTACCGTTTTGTGCTTCTTCGCTCCGTCATAATTGCAGGTGATAGTTCCGGCGCCGATGTTGACACCGTCTCCAATTTCGGCGTCGCCGAGATAGGTTAAGTGGTTGGCCTTCGATCCCTTGCCCAGCTTGATTTTCTTGGTCTCGACAAAATTGCCGACGTGCGCACCTTCTCCGATATCGCTGCCTGGGCGGAGATGAGAATAAGGGCCGAGGATGGCGTGCGGAGCAATGCGGCTCTCGTCGAAAACGCATCCCGGCTGAATGAGAACATGATTGGCAATTTCACAATCGCGAATGACTGAATAGGAGCGGATGCGGCAGCTCGAGCCTACGCGCGAATGGCCAAGGATTTGGACGAAAGGTTCGATCACGGTATCGGCGGCGATCTCGACGTCGTTATCGATTACGCAAGTTGCGGGATAGAAAATCGTCACACCGTCCGCCATCAGTTGCTGGCACTTGCGCATGCGCATTTGATGGTCGATGAGTGCCAGTTCTGCGCGGGTATTGGCGCCGAGGACTTCGGCGGAGTTCTCGGTTTTCCAGACAGCAACGCGCTGCCCGGCTTTCCGTAGAACGGAAGCCATGTCTGTGAGGTAGTACTCAGCATGGGGATTCGCTGTCGAAAGTTTTTCGATGTGTGCGAACAGTTGCGGCACCGAGAAGACATAAAAGCCGGCATTGATTTCATGACTTTGTTTCTGTGTTGGGCTGGCTGACTTTTCTTCGACAATGGCTTTCACTTCGGAACTGCGCGGAGTTTTTCGAATTACGCGGCCGTAGCCGGTGGGATCGCCGAGATCGGCACTGAGCAAGGTCATGGCGGCACGCTGGTCAAGATGAAAATTGAGCAGGCTGGCGATGGTTTGAGGGGTGATCTGCGGAGCGTCACCGGAGAGAACGATTACGTGATCGTATTGCGAGAGCGGTTCACGCGCGACCATTAAGGCGTGACCGGTGCCGTGCTGCTCGGATTGCAGGACGAAGTTCACGCCAGCTTCGGCGACGGCGGCGCGAACGCGATCGGCTTCGTGGCCGATGATGGCGAAGATATCCTCCGGCGGTACCACTTGTTTGGCAGCGGCGATGACATGAGCGAGAAGAGGCTTGCCGCCGACTTCATGCAGAACTTTGGGAAGCTGCGATTTCAGGCGCGTGCCTTTGCCGGCCGCCATGATGGCGACCGCGACCCGGGCAGGAGAATCGGGCGCAATTTTTGGCGTGCGTTCGTTGGCAGATTTGGTCATTCGCCTCAATATACCTTGCGGCAGAACGGTAAAAAAGCGGAACGGTGGCGAGGGAGGTTCAAAGAGGGTTTCGCAAATCGAGTTGGTTGGTATTAGAATCCTCCGGCGGTTGAGAACGGTTTCGAGATGCAAGTTACGAACGGAGGCGAAATGCCCAGATACGTGATCGAGCGCGATATCCCGAATGTTGGAGATCTGACCCAGGAGCAGATGTTGGGCGTTGCACAAAAATCCTGCAGTGTGTTGAAGAACCTTGGCCCGCAAGTTCAATGGCTCGAAAGCTACGTAACGCAGGATAAGATTTATTGTATTTACATTGCGCCGAATGAAGCCATGGTCCGGGAACACGCGAAACAGGGAGGATTTCCGGCGAACCGGATTTCGGAAGTGAAGCGCATCATTGATCCGACCACGGCGGAGGGGTGAGGGATTGTCACGACCGGCAAGCGATCTCGCCCACGCGTCGAAGGGGCGCCCAGCGGGCTTCCTCGGGGGCTGAAGCCCTCGCCTTTGGTGCTCCTAGACGGCATGGCTAAAGCCATGCCCCTTCAAAACTTTTTCCGGCCTGTCCGTCCTGTTCACGGTCTGTCCTCTACAGACCGAGGCCTCCGTCCACGGTGAGAATCTGGCCCGTAATAAATTGTGGCGCGGTGGCGAAGAAAAGGACGGCGGCCGCGACGTCTTCGGCGCGGCCGTTGCGCTGCATGGGAGTCTGAGTCGCCATGCGCTTCATGAAGGCGGCGGCGGATTTTTCGCCGAGATCGATCATGCCAGGCGCGACGGCATTTACGGCAATTTCTGGTGCTAAGGCCTTTGCCATGACTTTGGTCAGCATGTGGAGCGCGGCTTTGGACGAGCAGTAGTGCGCATGGGTAGCCCAGGGGCGCAAGCCGCCGAGGGAACCCATGTTAATGATCTTGGCCTCGGGATTGGCCTCAACCCTTTCCGAACTTTTTGATCGAGCTCCCTTCGATTGCTTTTGCTTCAACCCAGGCCGCTTTCGGCGCATCCACGGCAAGGCTTCGCGGGAGATGAGGAATGGTCCGCGCGTGTTGGTGGCGAACATGTGATCCCACTGGCGTGCCGTGAGCCGCTCGAAGTCCACGGTGCCATAGTCGGCCGCGTTGTTAATGAGGATGTCGATGCGGCCCAGTTCACGGCCGGCTTCTTTCATCATCGACTTGACGCTCGATTCGTCGGTTACATCGCAATGGAGAGCCAAGGCGCGGACGCCGAGGCTGGCGAGGTCAACGACGGCGTGTTGAGCCTCCCGGCGCGAGTTAAGGAAAGTAATCGCGACATCGGCGCCCGCCTGCGCAAGGGCTAAGGCTGAAGCGCGGCCGAGCCGCCTGGCACCGCCGGTGATGAGGCAGGTTTTGCCCTGCAATGGTTTGTGTTGGGCATCGAGCATTCCGGGATTCTACTCCCGTGATTTGGCAGGCGGTAGGGCAGAGACTTTGTGCGGGTAGGGGCGCTTGCCGCTTCTTTTTAGTTGTCACAATGGATGCGGGCAACGGTACAATCTCGTCGTGCCGGAGCCCCGAAAGGTCGTTGTGTATTCCCGCAAAGGATGCCACCTTTGTGAGGTCGTGAAGGAGAGCCTTACCAAGCTTTCCCGGCGTGGGGGATTCACGTGGCAGGAAGTGGACGTCGATAGCAATGGCGACCTGCGGCGGCAGTTTAACGACGAGGTTCCGGTGGTGTTTATCGATGGGCGCAAGGCGTTTAAATACCGCATGGATGAGCAAGAATTTCTGCGGAGGCTCGCCGGCTGAGCTTTCCGCACAAAACGTCCGGATGTGAAGATCTGAAATTCTCGTATCATTTTTCGCGGAGCGAAAGATCAGGCTTTCTGGCTGTAGTCTCCCTTCGGGACAGCGCAAACGAGAACCAAGATCCCGCGCTTCGCTCGGGATGACAAGGGTTGGCTCGGGACAATCAACGATTTGCTCGGATGGCAAGCTTTTCCGCCGGTCACTCTGGAGTCGCTTACAATCACTGCTGGAATGCCACTTTCCACGATGTTGCGTACCGGACTCTACGCGGACCCTACGAATGTGTTTTTGCACGATGCGATCCTGGCATCATGCGCGCGCCATGCGAAAAAAATCGCACTGGTGGATACTTCGTGCGGGCGGCGGCTTAGCTTTGCGGAATATGGCGAGACGGTGGAAACTCTGGCCCGCGGCCTGGTTGGAGCCGGAATTAAGCCCGGAGAGGTGGTCGCGATTTTTCTGGCTAACTCCTGGGAATTTTGCACTGCGTATCATGCGGTGACTTTGGCGGGCGCTGTTCCGACTTTGCTGAATCCGACTTACCGCGAGCGGGAAGTCAGGCACCAGCTGGGCAATTCCGGCGCGGTGTTGTTGATTACCGATGGAGTGAACATTCATGGGATCAATCTTGGGGGATTGCCGAATCTGCGGCGAGTTTATTGCACGCGAGAACAGAAGAGCGGCAGCGAAGCTTTTTCTGATCTGCTCAAGCCGGTGAGCGCGAGCCTGCCGGCACCAGAGCAAGGTTCAGATGTGACGTTGGCCGCGCTGCCCTATTCGAGCGGCACGACCGGAATGCCGAAAGGCGTAATGCTTTCGCATTCCAACCTGGTTGCGAATGTTTATCAGCTGCTGGGGCCGAATGCGGTAAGCCTTAGCGCCGCCGATAACATCCTTTGCTTTCTGCCCCTGTATCACATCTATGGATTGAATGTGATGCTCAACCCGGCGCTGCTGGTAGGAGCGACGCTGGTGCTGATGCCGCGATTCAATGTTGCGGAGCTGGCGTCGTTACTGGTTGCGGAATCGATTTCGATGATGCCACTGGTACCTCCAGCAATGAATGCGTTGTGTCAAGCTGCGGAAGCGGGACAGTTTCCGAAAGATCACAAGGTGCGCTGGGTAAAGTCTGGTGCGGCGCCGCTGGCGCCAGAGTTGCCGCGCAGGTTCACTGCGCTTAGCGGAATCCTGGTTCGCCAGGGGTATGGCATGACCGAAGCTTCACCGGTGACGCATGTCGGTTTTTTAGAGCCAGAGCTTTATCGCCCGGATTCGATCGGGCACCCTGTGGCGCAGACCGCTTGCCGTGTGATTTCGGTGGAAAGTGCGGTTGGCTCATCGGTTGCTTCGGAGGTTGCAGCGGGCGAACCCGGCGAACTGGTGATGCGGGGCCCGCAATTCATGAAAGGGTACTGGAACGAACCGGAAGCGACGGCAGCCGCGATGCGCGATGGATGGTACCGGTCGGGCGATATTGTAACGCGCGACGAGGAGGGATTTTACCGTGTTGTCGATCGCCGCAAAGAGATGATCAAGTATAAAGGCTTTCCGGTTGCGCCAGCCGAGGTTGAAGCAGTGCTGCTGGAGCATCCTGCGGTGCGGGAGTGCGGAGTGGTCGGGCGTCCGGATGCAACTGCGGGCGAGATTCCCGTGGCATTCATTGCGCTGCGCGATGGGTTTGCAGGTTCCTCAAAGATGCAGGAGGAGTTGTGCGCCTTCGTGGGCGAGCGGCTCACCAATTACAAGCGGCCAAGAGAAGTGCATTTCGTCGATGTTGTACCCAAGACAGCATCCGGAAAAATTCTGCGGCGCGAGTTGCGGCAACTTATTGGCTGACGTGGCAAGGGTGAGATAGCTAATTTCATTGCCTGTTGCCGGTTGCGGCAATGCAAGAAAACGATGCACGCCATTCGTTTTCGCGCATGTCCAGGTTGAGGCCGCTGCATTCTAATTGTGATAGCCGTGAACTTACGGTAGTATCTCTGCCTCATGTTTCGAATCCTGCTGCTGTTTATGAGGCGGTTATGGTTTCCCCTGGTGGTGTTTGCCGGGTTCAGCGTGATGTGTGTGCTGGTGTACCAGCACCTGGAGGGGCTGAGCTGGCAGGATGCGCTCTTCTGGATGATTCATCCGCACGCGATCGAAGTGAAGCGCGTGCACAATGCGACCAAGCTGTTTTCGATCTTTGTGTATGCAGGAGTCTTTGGATTTCAAATCTGGGTGGCCGAGCGAGTGGCCGTCACGATTTTTAAACGGCAGGGAGTGGAGGCCTGGCGAGCCATGGCGAACGATGTCAACATTGACAAGCTGCACGATCACTTCATCATTTGCGGTTACGGTCAAGTGGGCCGCACCGTTGTGGATCAACTAAACCGGCTGAAAATTCCTTTCGTGCTCATCGAAACCAACGAAGGTTTGTGCCGCGAGTTGCTGAAAGAAAGAGTGCTGGCCATTCAGGGTGACGCCAAGCGGCACGATATTTTGCAGTCGGCAGGAATTGATCGTGCGCGCGGCGTGTGCATCGTGATCGATAACGATGCCGACAATCTTTACATCACGGTGACGGCGAAGGCGCTGAATCCGAAGGCTCGCATTATCACGCGGGCTGGACACTCGCGCTACGCCCAGGCCATGCGTAATTCGGGAGCGGACGAAGTAATCATTCCGGAATATGAAGGCGGATTAATGACCGGAAGGATGATCGCGAAGTTTTATCCCGATTCGCACGCCAATCTCGCTTGAACCGGGGTTCACTTTGCTGTGGTCGTATCGGGCAGTTTCTTGCTGCTGAAAAAAGACCAAATGGTTTCGTTGGCATGGATAGCATTGCTGGTTTTTCCGACTTCTTCCTGCGACGTGTATTGCTCGCCGCCGGGCCAGGTATTGCCGCCATTCTTAATGCTGTAGAGCACGACTTGCGAATTCTCCTGGCAGCCGCTGAAGGTGTAGACCTTGGTTTCTTTGGCTCCCTTTTCGGCGGGCGGAATTTTGCTCTGCGCCGGCTTCTCTGCACAGTGATCGAACTTCGCCCAGGATTTTGCGGTGTCCTCGGCGGAAAGCACGTGGAAGTGGCCGGGCTTGTAAGTGCCGCCGTTGTCGGGAACGATGGGATCGTCTGTGCCGCTTATAAATAGTGCGGAGACCGGACGCGAGGGCAGGCAGATCATGGTTTTCGGAAATGCGGCTCCGACCGGTGCAATTGCGGCAATGCGATCGGCCATGTTGCAACCGATCCGCTCAGCCATGAAACCGCCATCGCCTAAACCGGTGGCGTAGATGCGGCGAGTGTCGACCGAGTATTTGAGGGGAAGCTGGTCGAGCATCTGGTTGAGAAAAGTGACATCGTCGGCGGGTTGGGATTTGCTCGATTCGTTGGGATTCTCACCTCTCTGGCCACCGCCGGGATAACCGCCACCACCGGGGTATCCTCCGCCGGGGTATCCTCCGCCCGGGTAGCCACCGCCGCCATAGCCTCCGCGACGGCCCATGCCGCGGCGAGGCATGTAGGCTGGTTGCTCTTCTGACCTCACTCCGATGTTCCAGCGTCCGCGCAGCGAGATGGGATAGATGGCAATGATGCCGTTCTTATCCGCGAACAGACTGAAGTGCGTCAGGCGCGCCATGTCATCGGCGTCCTGATTTTGTGCGTGCAGAACGATCACGACCGGATAATGCTGCTGCTGGCTATAACCTGCGGGCAGATGTACTACGAAATTCCGGGTGACGTTATCGACGTCAATTTTTTCCTGGGTTTCCTGCGCCCGCGAAAAGGAACAAAACACGAGTGCAGCGATACAGATGCCGACTATGAAAGCCAGATGCCCAAGGGGGCGAGACGATGCAATGCGCAGGCTATGGTTCATTGCGGCGAATCCTTATAAAGGATGAGGTGACTTTACCAGACCGACAGCAGGCCTGTTATTCGCGTATGAACTCTAGAGTACGCGAGTGGTTGCTAGCCGGAGGCGCGAATTTTGCAAAGATTTGTAAGCGGGCGAAAACGAGAAATGGAACTTTCCGAAGCGATATTCGTATCACGGAATGGGAGAGGGAATTAAGCAGAATTCCGAGGTAACTCGTGAAGAGGAGAGGCTATGGACAACAGTTTTCTGGGCCTGGTGGCGATCGTGTTAATTTTCGGCATGCCAATGGCGCTGATGTATACCTGCTACCGGATACGGAAGCTGCGCACGGATGAGCGGCTGGCTGCATTGGCGCGTGGGGTGGATGTCCCGATGGTGCCGGAGCTTTCGGAGGCGGCACGTTCCCGGCGATGGGGAATTCTTCTAGTGGCGGGCGCGCTCGGCTACATGGCGACTTTGATTTTGATCGGGCGGGTCGAACCGGACGCGATGATTGCGGCGAGTTTCGGGATCATTCCCCTAGCCATCGGAATAGGATTCTTTGTGGATCACGCGCTGATCCGGCGCGATGCGCGCGTGTCAGGCTGAACTGAGCCGGGTAAAAAGGTATGCCAGCGAGCCGGTCTCGGAAGTCCGAACCGGAGGAGTCTTGCGAAAATTCCTGAAGATTGGTGGGATCGTCATCGGTGTTGTTCTATTGTTCGCCGCTATCGGCGGGGGTTTGCTCTATGCGATGATGCGCCACTTCTATCCTCCTCCGCCACAAGCCAACTATGCCAAACCGAAAGATCCGCTCGAAGCGCAGCGGCAAGATCTCGATTATTTTGCCAAGTTGATGGCGATGGATCGATCGTATTCGACCGTGGCTCGCGCCCAGGCGCAGCGGCGCATAGCGGAACTCGCGGATTTGAAGACGGTCGTTCCACGGCCGAATTTCCGCGTGGCACTCATGGAGATTGCCGCCCTCGCCGATAACGGTCACACGCGCCTGGATAACGATTCCGGCGCCGACCCGATGGAATTGCCAGTGCGCGTGGCGGCCTTCTCCGACGGCATCTATGTGTTGCATGCGACCGAGGCATACTCCGATCTTCTGGGCGGCAAGATCGTCTCCATTGACGGCCATTCTATCGATGAGGTGATGGCACGGCTCGAGCAGCTCCGCGGCGGCACTGCGCAGTGGCGCAAGGTATACGCGCAAGTGTACATAAGCTGGCAGGACGTGCTGGTTGGCGCAGGCATCGCGCCTGACATGGGGCACTCAACATGGACAGTAACATCACCATCCGGCACGACCGTTACTCGCACCCTGACGCCTTACACGCCAAGCGAGGACGAACCCGACATATTCGTGAACCGCATCTATTCGGCCGAACCCCTCAAGGAGTTGGGGGCGGGTTGGGTCGCCTATCAGCCGGACCGCCCCTTGCCGATCACAGTTTCCGACTTCGATACGACATTCCGCCGTGTTCGCTTGCCGAACTCCTGCGTCATGCTGATCCAGTTCAGGTCTAATGATGACGTAGGCAACAACCGTATTATGGATTTCGAAGAGGCGACGAAGGCTGATATGCAAGCAAACAAGCCCTGCCAGCTCATCTTCGACAACCGGCTCAACGCCGGCGGCAATCTCACTAAGACGATATTTTTTTCAGAAGATCTTCCGAAGCTCATCTCGCCGGCCGGCCATATCTATCTTTTAACGTCCGGTATGACCTTCTCTGCAGGAATCACTACCACCGCGCTTATCAAGCATTCCGGCGGTGACCGCGTCACCATTCTGGGCGAGCCGGTGGGCGACAGACTCGCATTCTTTGCTGAAGGAGGGCGAGGCTGCCTGCCGAACTATCCTTTGTGCTTGCACTACCAGACTGGCAAGCATGATTACGGGCGTTCCTGCATCAATGTAGACACCTGCTTTTGGTTGAACTGGTTGCTTCCGCTACGTGTAAACACGCTTCAGCCGGATGAAACCATCACGATGACTTTCGCTGACTGGCGCCAAGGGCGTGACCCGGTGTTCGAGCGCGCGCTGGCTCTGGCGAATGGGAACGAGCCCTAGCAAACCGGGTCCGGCTCTAAAGCGTAAGCTCGCCTGAAACGGGAAAGGACAGAGGACCGAGCCGGCAGTCTGTTCCGGTGGCCCTTCGCAGGGCCAGGAAGGTGAATATGACGATTGAGCAGAATTCCGAGGTTCGGTTCGCGCGAACGACACGCTATGAACAGCAGCGGAATTCGATCATTCGCCGAGAAGAAATCTGTATTGAGCATCGTTTAGTGGAACAACGCTCAATCTCCCTTGCCGAACCAACGGGGAATCGGCGAAGAGTTTGTTCGATTTGATCTCTGCCAGCGTAACCGGGCGGGACAGTGGATGATCTACTTTGATCTTCACTTGCGGATTTTTGGGATCACCGGCATCGACTGAGACGACCGACGCGGCGCCCGCCGCGCTCTTCTCATCGCCGGTGTGATAGATGATTAAGCGATCTCCAGCTTTCATGCCACGGAGGTTTTTGAGCGCGACCGGATTGGTGACTCCGTCCCAGATGGTGGTTCGTTCGCGCTGGAGATCGGTGAAGGAATAAACAGAAGGCTCGGTCTTGAGGAGGTAAGGCATGGGGAGAATTCTAAATCAGGGATCAGGGCTTAGGCGTTAGGTCCCTTGGCCCCTCGTTATTGTTCATTGCGGTTTGGCATTCGGATCAGGCGCCTTGTCGTTCTTCTTGTCGGAAGATTGATTTCCATAAATCGTATACTGGCTCTCCGGACGATTCAATTTGATCGTGAGGTTTAGATTGGCCTCATCCACATCATAATCCTGGCCGAATGTTTGGAAGCCGGGGGCGATTACCTGAACCCGCAATTTCCCATAAGGAACGCCATCGAAGCTGGCTTTGCCGTCCAGGTCGGTTTTAAGTTCGAGATCACCTTTGCCTTGCTTACCGTGCGTGTTGACCGAGTGCATGATGACTGCTGCATTGCGCACGGGCTTGCCATTATCCTGTTTCAGGATCAAGACGTTGAGGTTGGCTGTGGGCCCCTCGTCGTCATCTTTATCACTATTATTTTTCTGCGCGGTTGCTACTCCCAAGAGGATGAAGCAAGAGATCAGGCCCATCCAGAGCCGGGAAATCTTGAGTACCGTTTTCATGCCTGTATTTTAATCGCAGCTTGAGCCGCGGAAACAATAGAACCGAGCAGAGGGAAGGAATTATTTCCGAGCTGAGCGAAGCTTCGTCCTGGGTTCCTTGCTAGCCGCAAGTTGCATTAGATCGCAGGCTAGTCGAGTCGTGTTGTGGCGGGCGACGCCTGCCTCTTCCAGGTAATCGCCGAGAACCGGAATTACTCCGAGAGCTTCGATGGCATCGAGATCGGCGACAATCTGCGATGCACCTTCCAGCGTGTATTTAGCTTTGAGTTCCTGGGAAACCGGTGTGCGATTGATAAGCGCAAAATCGAACAATTGTTGGCCTGCGTGGCGATTCAGGGCGCGAATGTGATCGGCTGCGGTGAGGCCCAGACTCTCGTTGGCCTGCGTCATCAGATTGCAGATATAAACCTTTGTGGCCCGCGAGTGGACGATTGCATCTGAGATGCCATGGACCAGAAGATTGGGAACGAGGCTGGTGAACAGAGAACCGGGGCCCATGGTGATGATATCGGCGTGAGCGATGGCGTCGAGGGTTTGCGCCATGGGCTCGACATTTGGAGGAACGAGGAACAGTTCCTTGATACGCCCTTTGCTGGCCGTGATCTTTGTTTCTCCGCGAACCCGAGTTCCATCTTCCATCAGCGCTTCCAATTCAATGTTGGAAGTTGTGGAGGGGTAAATATGGCCGCGAGTTACGAGAATTTCCGAGGACAGGCGCACTGCCTCGGAAAAGTCGTGGGTAATGGAGGTTAAGGCAGCCAGAAAAAGATTGCCGAAGCTGTGACCCTCGAGGCCGGAGCCTTTGTCGAAGCGGTGACGAAACAACTGAGAGAGCAGAGCTTCGTCTTCGCTGAGGGCGACGATGCAATTGCGAATGTCGCCGGGCGGGAGCATGTTCAGTTCTTTGCGGAGGCGCCCGCTGGATCCGCCATCGTCACTTACCGTGACCACGGCGCAGAGATCACGAATGGTTGGCGAAGCGGCCTGCGCAGAGGGAAGCACCCCCGGAGTGAGAGTGAAAGCTTTGAGCCCTTTCAACAGCGTGGAAAGGCCGGTGCCCCCGCCAATGGCCACAACGCGAAGGGCCACGTCACGAGTGGATTTTTCCAACGGCAAATCGGCGACTCTGGTTTTCATCACAACAACAACTGCGCAGACGGCCTAATAGGAATCGTCTTCCCGGAAAGAGTTCTCCGGGGAGGCAAGGTCGGCAGCCGGATCTGGGTACAACAGCTCAGTAAAGCGAGGGTCTTCCGCGAGATTGTGAAAGTCGGAATCGTTGCGGGCCTGGTAACGCAGGCTGGCGTTGAGATGAAGAGCTTCGTCGAGATGCTTGAGCGAATCTTCCACGTGTCCGGTAAGACAATCGAGCGCGGCCAGGCCGTAAATGACGAAATCGGACTTCGGCGACTGCTTGAGCAGTTTCTCGATGTGTTCCCGGGCAGTTACGTAGTCTCCCACGTTCATGAGGGAAACGGCGTAGTCATAATGCTCTTCCACGCTTTTGAATTGGGTGGCGCTGGAACGCTCGAGATGCTGGTTGCAGGTATTGAGATGGACAGAAGCGCGGTCGCACAGTTCCTTGCTGGGGCCGGCGAGCACCTTCTGAAAGAGAGGCTTGGCTTTTTCGAACTTACGCTCCTGCAAAGACCGCAGCCCAGCTTCGTAGCTTTGCAGCGCCTGAGTGTAGCGTGGGTCTTCCGCAACCGATTGCTTCTTTTGGTTAACCTTCTGAGCCATGTGAAGAATTTTTCCTGTACCCGTCGTAATCAAACTCCCTGGCTCAACCAATGGCTGAGCCGAAACACAAGTATCGCCGAAACAGCAGGGATAGGCAATTGGCGAGGATTGTGCGCCCGTTAAGAAGTTATACCGGTATTGACGCGCCTAGTTCATGGTTGCGGCCGACTCTAAATCGATGGTCTTCCAATCTCCCTTGATGATACCGGCTCGAATCTGCGAGGCGGTTTTGCCTTTCTTATGTTCCTGATAGGAGTAATAAAGCTCCTTCAGGCAGGTGGAGCACCGGGCCCCGTGTGTGCCTTCGAAGCAGCTATGCAGACTGTTATGTCCCATGCGGTCGCAGTAGCAGTAGCAGGGTTGCTGATGCAGCACGACTGGAATTTTCGCAGCCAGTTCGTAGGCATGAGTCTGATAGCGATGCTCGGCGTCGGCTCCCCACAAATCTCCCTTGCTCATGATGGCTGGGAGCTTGGCGCCCTTCGGAGGCGGACCGGCGTTATAGGCTGGAATGCCCCCTTCTTCCTGCTGGGCGGGCCACTGGGCGGAGACGCTTAGGGTCACCGCGAAAAGAAAGATGACAGTGAAAGCACGATAGGCGTACTTACGCAGGTTGCTTGTGGTCATGAGCTCTCCTGATCGAGATATTCTAAACTGTTTTGCTGCTGAGGAGGGCACGAAGAGGCGCGCCTTCCGATCGTGCCTGAGGGGGCGCAATTTTTTGGATCGAGTATGCCTGGCGGGCGCAGCCGATACAAGTTCTGTTTCATCTTCTGTTTCGTCCGGGCGACCTGTATACAATAGAGTCGCATGCCTGATAGTTCTCCTCTGGGGTCAGAAAATAAGCAGGAGCCCATGGTTCCTGGCACGGAACGGGTCGAAGCCGCCGGATCGCGCATCCGGCCATCGCTTGGGGTTTGGCTGCGCGACCTGATCGTTTCTCTTGCTATTTCGGCGTTCATCATCGTTTTCATTTACCAGCCGGTGAAGGTCGAAGGCACCAGCATGATGCCTTCGCTCGAAGATCAGGAGCGAATCTTCGTGAATAAGTTTGTGTATCGGCTGGAGCCGATTTCGCGAGGAGATATTGTGGTTTTTCGTTATCCGCGCGACCCCTCGAAGAGCTATATCAAGCGCGTCATCGGAATGGCCGGAGATCGGATTCGGATCGATGGCGGGCAGGTGTACGTCAACGGCGAAGAACTGGATGAAGATTACGTTCCACCAGCTTATGCCGACTCGCGATCGTACCCGGAGATGGTTGTGCCGCCGAATTGCTATTTTGTGCTCGGAGATCACCGGTCGATGTCGAATGACAGCCGCGATTTTGGTCCGGTGAATCAGAGCTATATTTACGGCAAGGCAGTGTTTGGTTATTGGCCGGTGGATAAGCTGGGCAGGGTAAGGTAGATTGGCCTTTGGGGTGCCCGAGCAAATGGAGGCAAGAGAAGGAATAGTGACCACTCCGGCGCTTTCAAAGATCGACGTTTCTGAGCAAGTTGATTTGCGGGATTACATCCCGGATGGGCTAAGCGGACTCGCTGACCTTCAGACGGCTATTCCTGAGATCGCGAAAAATGAGTCGCTCTTAGCCGCCATTAGCAGATCGGTTCAGCAGATTCCTACTAGGCATCTCCTCATTCGCGGCGACGCCAGGCGGATGTCGAGAGAAAGAGTCGGCAGTGCGCATTTGGTGATCACCTCCCCACCATATTGGACCCTTAAGAAATATCGTGATTCGCCTGGTCAACTTGGGCACATTGCAGGCTATGACGATTTCATAAGGGAGTTGGATCGGGTTTGGGAACGGTGCCTCGATCTGCTCGTCCCTGGGGGCCGATTGGTTTGTGTGGTGGGAGATGTCTGCCTGTCGCGCCGCAAAAATGAGGGCCGTCACATGGTGATGCCCTTGCACGCCACAATTCAAGAGCACTGCCGCGAAATCGGATTCGACAACCTCTCGCCGATCATCTGGCATAAGATTGCGAACGCCGCATACGAGGTTGACAACGGGGGCGGTTTCTTGGGAAAGCCATACGAGCCGAATGCCGTCGTGAAGAACGACATTGAGTTCATCCTGATGCAGCGAAAACCGGGCGGTTACCGTACTCCAAGCTACAGCGCCAGAGTTCTCAGCGTTATTTCAGCCAAGGATCACCAAAGGTGGTTTCAGCAGATCTGGAGCGGACTGACGGGAGCCTCAACCAAGGATCATCCTGCGCCCTACCCGGCGGAATTGGCGGAAAGGCTGATCAGGATGTTCAGCTTTGTCGGCGACACAGTGCTCGACCCTTTTATGGGCACAGGTACAACGACCCTGGCCGCATCGAAGTGGGGTAGAAACAGCGTGAGCTTCGAGGTCGATGCCGTCTATTTTGATCTTGCGGCGAAGAGGCTTGAGCGAGAGTTGTCGTCGCTCTTTGCGAATCCAGCCCTGATAACCGAGCAGGAATAAAGCGTGAACGCCGAGCTCGACTTAAAACTGAAGAGTGCTGTCTCGCAGTTTTGGTCGAGCCGCGAGACGCAGGCCCAAAAACAGGGTGCGAAAACCGGCATTCGTGACGCGGGCGCACGCGCTGCTGTTACAGGCGGAAGTCAAATGGATGGTTTTGTCGGCCTTGTTCGCGATCTCCTCGAAGAGTCAGGCGTCGACAAGCCGTTGGTTTATTGCGAGAGATACGTTGAGTTGCCCGGATGGTTTCGACCGGAAAAGAAGTGGGACCTGCTAGTAGTCGTGAACGGATGCCTCATCGCTGCCATCGAATTCAAATCTCAGGTGGGTTCGTTCGGAAATAACTTCAACAACCGTACGGAGGAGGCGGTTGGCAGCGCGACCGATTTGTGGGCCGCCTATCGTGAAGGTGCTTTCAAGCCTTCAGCTCGCCCGTGGCTGGGGTACATGATGCTGCTGGAGGACGCACTCGCGTCAACGCGACCTGTAAGAGCGCAGGAACCGCACTTCAGCGTTTTTGGGGAATTTAAAGAGGCCTCCTATGCGCGCCGCTACGAAATTCTCCTGACCAAACTGGTTCGTGAACGGCTTTACGATGCTACCTGCTTCTTGATGTCCAATAGTTCGGACGGCCCCAAAGGACAATATTCCGAGCCCGTTCCCGAGCTCAGCTTTTCCAATTTCGCGGCATCGCTTCTTGCAAAGGCAATTGCTTGCAAGAAGACGCAGTGAAAGCTGGGAGGTCCGCGCAATGAAACCTCTGGCCTACACCTCGCCTTATGTTTGGTTGTTCTGGGCCGTATTCCTGTTTGCATATGCGCCAGAGTTTGCTCTAGTGGCGCGCTCCCGCCCGGCGAAACATGAAACTACCGACCGCGGATCGATGAAATTCATCATGTTGGCTAGTTGGATTGGGATGATTGGGGCGTTCATGGTCGCCGGAGTTAAAGCCTTTGCGATTACGCATGGACGGCTGTTCTGGTTTGCGGCTGGCTTGGCGATCCTGCTTTGCGGCAGCTTATTGCGGCGCCACTGCTGGCGCATGTTAGGGCAACATTTTACTGGTGACGTGAAAGCCTCGCAGGATCAGCCGGTGGTTGAACGTGGCGCTTACCGCTGGGTGCGGCATCCTTCCTATACTGGCGGTATGTTGATGTATTTGGGAACTGGGATCGCCCTGACGAATTGGCTGAGCGCGTTGACTATTTCTGTGACGGGCGCGGCAGCGTATGTTTATCGCGTACGGGTTGAGGAGACCGCGTTGCAGGAGCATCTCGGTGGGCGCTATCAAGAGTACATGCGCCGGACGAAGCGGTTTGTTCCGTTCGTGTTTTAGGCGCGACTTGTTGAAGGGGCGAGATTTCCACACGCGGAGCTCGCTCAACGCTTGGTCCGGAGCCTTTTCCCTGATAAAATTTTTAAAATCCAGACATTGGAGCGAGAATGCAGGCTATCCTTGCGCTGGAAGACGGGCGAGTCTTCCGAGGCAAAGGTTACGGCGCCAAAGGCGAATGTTACGGCGAAGTCGTTTTTAATACTTCCATCACCGGCTACCAGGAAATTTTCACCGACCCCTCTTATTCGGGACAGATTGTTGTCCTGACCAACCCCGAAATCGGCAACTACGGCACAAATCAGGAAGACAACGAGGCCACGCGTCCCTGGATTGAAGGGCTGATCGTACGCGAGTTTTCGAAGGTGAGCTCGAACTGGCGTTCGCAACAAGTCGCGGAAGAATATCTTGAGCAGTTCAAAGTGCCGGTGCTGTCCGATATCGACACGCGCGCACTGGTGCGGCATTTGCGGGACCACGGCGTCATGCGGGGAGTGATTTCGACGATTGAAAGCGATACGGAAAAGCTGGTGGCGAAAGCGAATTCAATTCCAAAGATGGATGGGACTGATCTCGCGAAAGAAGTGAGCACGAAACGTCCTTACGTGTGGGAAGTGGGCGAGCGGTCGCACGAGCCGGTGGCTCAGGTTGGAGTAAAGGATGAGCCCGAGCGGTTTCATGTGGTGGCTTACGACTTTGGAATTAAGCAAAACATCTTGCGCAAATTGCGGGGTGAGGGTTGCCGGGTAACGGTTGTGCCGGCGCAGACTCCGGCAGAAAATGTGTTGGCGCTGAAACCGGATGGAGTGTTTCTGTCGAATGGTCCCGGCGATCCCGAGCCGTGCACGTATGCGGTGGACAATATTCGACGGCTGATGGGGCGGCAGCCGATTTTCGGCATCTGCCTGGGACATCAGCTTACCGGCATTGCGCTCGGCGGAAAAACCTTCAAGCTGAAATTTGGGCACCATGGTGGGAATCATCCGGTGAAGCAGTTGGCTACAGGGAAGATTGAGATCACGGCGCACAATCATAACTTCGCGGTCGATCCGGATTCGCTGGCGCAAAGCGAAGTTGAACTGACGCATATCGATCTAAACGACTCTACTCTGGAAGGGTTGCGGCATCGGAACCTGCCGCTGTTCAGCGTGCAATATCATCCCGAAGCCGCGCCGGGGCCGCATGATTCGCATTATCTGTTCAAGGATTTCGTGAAGATGATGGAGGAGTGGAAAGGCGACGGCCGGTGAGCGGAGGTTTTGAAAGGGCGCACCTTCAAGGCGCGCCGTAAAGGTGCAAATTGGATTCGCGGCTTTAGCCGGCTGAGGTTATCCGGGCGGGCTAAAGCCCAGGCTAATTCGTAGAAAGATTGGGTCGGCGCGGCTGGAAGCCGCGCCCTTTCAAAACGAATCTTCCAGGAGCATGGATGAGGCCAACCAGAGAGCACGCCACCAACACCGGGCAAACCTACATGGTCACTTCGGCGACCTGGGAGCGACGCGATCTCTTTCGGAATGAACGTTGGGCTCGCTTGTTCATCGATACGCTTTACCACTACCGCGGGTCAGCCTATCTGCTTCACGAACTTGTGATCATGCCAGATCACTTTCACATTCTGCTTACCCCGAAGACGAGCCTGGAGAAGGCCGTGCAGTTCATTAAAGGGGGATTCTCGTACCGAGCCAATAAAGAACTTGGTTCAAACATGGGAATTTGGCAGAAGGGATTCTCAGATCATCGCATTTGCGATGCGGGAGACTATTTGCGGCATGTCGATTACATCCGGCGAAATCCGGTTCGCAAGCGTCTTTGCGAACGTGCCGGCGAATATCCATATTCATCCGCAGCAGCAATCAGTGAACTGGACGCGGTACCTCAGGGGCTAAAGCCCGTTCCTTCGACCGGCTCGGACGGCGCGTCTGAAGCCGCGCCCTTTCAAAACAAACCCGTCGCATCCGTCACTTTCCCAAACAAGTCCGGGAAGATCGCATCCTAATGCCCAAACGTACTGACATTTCGAAAATCCTGATTCTCGGCTCCGGGCCCATCGTCATCGGCCAGTCGGCCGAGTTTGATTATTCGGGCACACAGGCCTGCAAGGCTCTTAAGTCTGAGGGCTATGAGGTGGTGCTGGCCAACTCGAATCCGGCGACCATCATGACCGATCCCGAGATGGCTGACCGCACTTACATCGAGCCGCTCACGCTGGAATATCTGGAAGAGATCATTCGCGTCGAGCGCGAACTCTCGCCCAGTGCAGGTTTCGCGGTGCTGCCGACCGTTGGCGGACAGACGGCGCTTAACCTTGCCGTGGAACTTTCGGACGGCGGCGCGCTCGAGAAATACAACGTCCACCTCATCGGCGCCAACATTGCCGCGATCAAGAAAGCGGAAGACCGGCTGTTTTTCAAAGATGCGATGCAGAGGATTGGGCTCGATGTTCCCAAGTCTGCTCTGGTGAATAGCACCAAGGATGGATTGGAATTCGCAGGGAAGATCGGTTTTCCGGTCATCGTACGTCCTTCGTTCACGCTCGGAGGAACTGGGGGCGGCATTGCTTATAACCGCGAAGAGCTGGCGGAGGTACTTACGCGCGGTTTGGATTTGTCTCCGGTGCGCGAAGCCTTGATCGAAGAATCGGTATTGGGATGGAAAGAATTCGAGCTTGAGGTGATGCGCGATACGAAAGATAACGTCATCATTGTTTGCTCGATTGAGAATTTCGATCCCATGGGCGTGCACACTGGAGATTCGATCACGGTTGCGCCGTCGCAAACGCTTACCGACCGCGAATACCAGGCGATGCGCGATGCGTCGATTGCGGTGATTCGCGAAATTGGCGTGGACACTGGCGGGTCAAACATTCAATTCGCCGTGAATCCCGAAACCGGGCGCATGGTTGTGATCGAGATGAATCCGCGGGTCTCGCGATCGTCGGCGCTGGCTTCGAAGGCCACCGGTTTTCCGATCGCAAAGATCGCCGCCAAGCTTGCCGTGGGATACACACTCGATGAAATTCCCAATGATATTACGCGCAAGACTCCGGCCTGTTTCGAACCGACGCTCGACTACGTCGTCGTAAAAATTCCCAAGTGGCAGTTCGAGAAATTTCCCGGGGCCGACGAAAACCTGGGCGTGCAGATGAAATCGGTTGGGGAAGTGATGGCGATCGGCCGGACGTTCAAAGAAGCGCTGATGAAAGGCATTCGCTCGCTCGATACCGGAAAGCGCGTCGGCGCCGACAAGATCGAGCCGAAGATTCTTACGCAACGGCTAGTGACGCCGCATCCCGAGCGGCTGGCTTACGTGCGATATGCGCTGCGGCAGGGGCACACGGTGAAGCAACTCGCGAAGATGACCTCGATGGATCCCTGGTTTCTCTATCA
This sequence comes from uncultured Acidobacteriaceae bacterium, assembly GCA_963766625.1. Classification (GTDB taxonomy): domain Bacteria; phylum Acidobacteriota; class Terriglobia; order Terriglobales; family Acidobacteriaceae; genus Sulfotelmatobacter. Next base: position 306,792 of record CAVYBF010000006.1, read on the forward strand.
GCTCAAAGAAATTAATGATATGCAGCTTGAGCTGGAGAAACACCCCATGGAATCGATTCCTCCGGATGTGCTGCGAGAGGCCAAACGCATGGGCTTCTCGGATGGGCGACTAGCAAACGTATGGCGGCTGGAGGGGCAGGAGAAAGTTCGGCATCTGCGCAAGAAATATGGCGTGATGCCGGTCTACAAGCGCGTGGATACGTGCGCCGCCGAGTTCGAAAGCTTTACGCCATATCTTTACTCGACCTACGAAGAGGAAGACGAAGCCGCGCCTACCGAAAAGAAAAAAATAATCATTTTAGGCAGCGGCCCCAACCGCATCGGGCAGGGAATTGAATTTGATTATTGCTGCTGCCACGCTTCTTTTGCGCTGCACGAAGATGGCTACGAGACGATCATGATCAACTGCAATCCTGAAACCGTCTCGACTGATTACGATACCAGCGACCGCCTCTACTTTGAGCCGCTGACTTTCGAGGATGTTTGGGCGATCTATAAGCATGAGACTTCGAAGGGCGCGGAGTGCGGTGTGATCGTGCAGTTCGGGGGACAGACTCCGCTGAATCTGGCGTTGCCGCTTAAGCAGGCCGGCGTGAACATTATCGGCACGTCGCCGGAATCGATCGATCTGGCGGAAGATCGCAAGCACTTCAACAAGCTGCTGGAGGAGTTACAGATCCCGCAAGCGGCCGGAGTGATGGCGACTTCGCTGGAAGAAGCCGTAGAAGGCGCAACGAAAGTCGGATATCCGGTGGTGGTGCGGCCTTCGTATGTGCTGGGCGGGCGGGCCATGGTCATCGCGTACGACGAGGAATCGGTGATTCGCTACATGAAAGAAGCGGTCGAGTACTCGCACGATCGTCCGGTGCTGATCGATCACTTCCTGGAAAATGCGATCGAAGTGGATGTGGACGCGCTCTCGGACGGCGAAGATGTGGTGATTGGCGGAATCATGCAACATATCGAAGAAGCGGGAATTCACTCCGGCGATTCTTCCTGCGTGTTGCCGGCAGTCGATATTCCACAGGCCCTGATGGAGCGCATGCGCGAATACACCTTTAAGCTGGCGCGGGCATTAAGAGTGGTCGGACTGATGAATATTCAGTTTGCCATCCCTCGTGAAAATGGGAACTCAGGCAACGGCTCGCAGGCAGGCAAGGTCTATGTGCTGGAAGTGAACCCGCGGGCTTCCCGCACCGTGCCATATGTCTCGAAAGCTACGGGTGTGCCGATGGCGAAAATTGCGGCGCGCCTGATGACGGGGCGCAAGCTGCGCGAGTTTCTGCCGGAAAATATACGGCAGCGCTCTGATCTTGGTACGGGAAACTATCATTACGTGAAATCGCCGGTATTTCCGTGGAATAAGTTTCCCGGCGTAGACACGGTGCTTGGGCCGGAGATGAAATCGACGGGCGAAGTCATGGGCGTGGGCGACAGCTTTGGCGAAGCTTTTGGAAAGGCGCAGTTGGCTGCGGGACAGAAACTGCCGACGCAGGGGACGGTGTTCATCAGCGTGACCGATCACGATAAACGGTACGTCGCGGAACTGGCGCGCAAGTTTGTGAATATGGGATTCAAACTGGTCGCGACCTCGGGCACGGCAGATGTGATCGAAAACGCCAGCATGAAGGTTGAGAGAGTTTACAAGGTCAAAGAAGGACGTCCGAACGTAGTGGACTTAATCAAGGGCGAACGCATTCATCTGATCGTGAATACCCCTACCGGCCTTGAGCCCTGGTTCGATGAAAAAGCGATTCGCCGCGCTGCGGTGACTGCGCGCATTCCGACCATCACGACTTTGGCCGCGGCCCGCGCCGCAGCCGAAGGGATTGCGGCCTTGCAGCGCGGCGAGGTCAATATTCGGGCGCTGCAGCAGTTGCACGCGGAGCGAGCCGTGAAGAGCCGATAAAGGCATACCTACCGTAGTTGGCGTGTCATAATGATTGCCGAGGTGACTATGCTACTTCATGGAATCTTTCCTCCCATTACTACTCCGTTCTATCCTGACGGTAATATCTATTTCAAGAAACTGGAACACAACGTAGAGCATTATTCGCGCACGCCTGTCGCGGGCATCGTGGTTCTGGGCTCGACCGGGGAAGCGATTTTGCTTTCCGACCAGGAACGGCGCGATGTGCTGAAAGGCGCGCGGGAAGCGGCGGCGCCGAACAAAGTTATGGTCGCGGGAACCGGGATTGAGTCGGCGATTGAAACTCTGCGTCTCACCGAGTATGCGGCCGAACTCGGCTATGACGTTGCCATGGTGCGCACCCCGCATTACTACAAAAAGCAAATGCAGCCGGCGAACATTCTGGCGTTTTACCGCACGGTTGCGGACCGCTCGCCGTTGCCGGTGATCATTTACAACTTCCCGCAAGCGACAGGGTACGACATTCCGGCCGAGTTGGTGATTGAACTGGCAGAGCATTCGAATCTGATCGGCATCAAGGAATCCAGTGGGAGTGTGGAAAAGGTTCGCCGGATGGTGGAAGGTACGCGGCACATCAAGCGCAGCGCTACTGTAACTGAGACCTTCGAGGCAGTGACGCCACGCATGATTGCGGCCGCAAGCGCTAACGCGTTCTCAGACGGCGGGGAACTGGTGCCGGTTGGAGCGTTGGCGGGTTCCGGTTCCGGTGCGCCGCAGAAACCATCGTCTTCCGCCGTCAGCGTAGTGGGTAATCTGAAAACACGGCAGAAGGAGATTGGCTTTCAGGTTTTGGTGGGCGCTGCGCACAAACTGCAACCTTCGCTGGATGCAGGAGCGGTTGGCGCGATCCTTGCCTTTGCCTGTCTCGCGCCCACGGCGTGTTACGAAGTTTATGCGGCGTGGAAAGAAGGAGACAGCGGACTGGCGGAACTCAAGCAACAACGCATAGTGCGCGCGGCGGAGCGGGTGGTGAGCGAACTGGGAGTTCCCGGCGTGAAATACGGCATGGACTTCAACGGATATTTCGGCGGACCCGCGCGGCTGCCCTTGCTGCCGCTTACGGCCGAGTTGAAAACGGATATTGAACGGTTGCTTAGCGACATCAGAAACTGATTGCCCTGCGTGGAGAAGTTGCGGGCAGCTGTACCCGAGTAGAGTTTAAGCTCCCGGTTGTGATCTACGTCACAACCGGTATATACTGAGTTCGAACGAACGTTCGAATTGCCTCCGCTCAACCCGGTTCATGGCCACGGTATCCAGCGCCGCCCGCATTGCAACTTCGAAGCGCAGAATTCCACGCGTGCCGGTCACTCGTTTCGACCGGCGCCTGGGTGAGATTCTGGCTCACGCCACCGATGTCTTCTGCAAAAAAGGATACGAAGGCGCATCGATGCGCGACCTGTCTCGCGCTACCGGCATGTCGCTGGCCGGGCTGTACTACTACTTTCAATCCAAAGAACGATTGCTGTTCCTGATTCAGAAGCACACGTTCACAACCATTGTTGAGCGGCTCAAGACGCGGCTCGAAGGTGTGAGCGATGCGGAGCAGCGAATTCGAATTTTCATTCTCAACCATCTCGAATATTTCTTGTCGAATCAGGCGGCGATGAAGGTGCTGTCGCACGAGGACGATGCGCTCAAGAATGGCTTTGCTTCGGAGATCGCGGCGATCAAGCGCGAGTACTACCGCATGTGTGTGGGCCTGCTGGATGAACTGAAGCGCGACCGCGGATTGCAATTTTCCACGCGCATTGCAGTTCTCAGCCTGTTCGGCATGATGAACTGGATTTATACGTGGCACAATCCCCGAGTGGATGCGGACGCAAATCAATTGGCCGGCGAAATGAGCGATATATTTCTCCGCGGCGTGATGAACGGAGCGAAGGCACGCAGGGATGGACGGTAAGAAAACCGAGATTCCTCGCTTCGCTCGGAATGACAAAAAGAAATCGGAATGACAGAAGAGCTGTGATTGACGAAGGAAACGATACCTACGACGAGATAAGGAGCTGCAAAATATGGCGACCACAATGCAACCGGCGACCAGCGAAAACACCAAACAGTTGATTAACTACCGCACCGACGGCGGGGTAGCGGTGATTGAGATGTGCGATCCGCCGGCGAATACCTACACCTATGAGATGAACCGGCAGCTCGACGACGCGATTCTGCGGGCGCGCATGGATAATGACGCGTATGTGATCGTCCTGACCGGAGCGGGTGACAAGTTCTTTTCCGCCGGGGCGAATATCAAGATGCTTTCGAGCGTCGATCCTACTTTCAAGTATTACTTCTGCCTGCACGCCAATGAAATGCTGCTGCGGCTGGAGCACACGCCGAAGCTGGTGGTTGCGGCGATCAATGGCCACTGCGTGGGTGGGGGACTCGAGATCGCTATGGCTGCCGACATTCGCATCGCGCGAAAGGATGCTGGGAAGATCGGCCTGCCGGAAGTGAATCTCGGAGTACTTCCCGGTACCGGCGGTACGCAGCGGCTCTCTCGTCTGGTGGGAAAAAGCAAAGCAATTGAGCTGATGGTGACGGGGAATACATTTTCGTTCGAAGAAGCGCAAGAGCTGGGCATCGTCAACGACATTTACGATCGCGATGGCTTCATGGAAAACGTGATGGAGTACGCCAAACAATTCTGTCCGCCCAACAAAGCTGCGAAGGCAGTAGGACGGATCAAGCGCGCCGTACAAACGGGTTGGGAGATTCCCATGGAATCTGCTTTGGCGCTGGAACGCGAAAATCAGCAACTCCTGTTCCAGAGCGAAGACGCGAAAGAGGGGCTGGCGGCATACGTGGAGAAGCGGCCAGCGAATTTCAAAGCCAAATAGCGCTGGTGTAGGGACAGTTCGAGGATCAGTGAAAGGTACGATCGAATGCTTACAGCGACTCACGCACAACTCGAACCGGGGAAGTTGCTGATTGATGGGCAATGGGTTGATAGCTCGAAAACATTCAACACCATCAACCCAGCGACCGGCGAGGTGTTGACCCAGGTCGCGGAAGCCTCGGCGGCGGACGTCGATCGGGCAGTCGAGGCCGCCCGCCGTGCCTTCGAGGATCGTAACGGGCCTTGGCGCAAACTCTCGGCCAGCGAGCGCGGACGCCTGATCTGGAAGCTCGCTGATCTGCTTGATAGAAATATCGACGAGTTTGCGGAGCTCGAGACTCTCGATAACGGCAAGCCTATTTTCGAATCGCGCTACGTCGATATGCCGATGGTGGTCGATGTTCTGCGTTACTACGCAGGACTCGCAACAAAAATCCACGGTGAAACGGTCAATACGCAGGAAGCGGCATTTACCTACACGCTGCGGGAGCCTGTGGGTGTGGTGAGCATGATTGTTCCGTGGAATTTTCCGCTGCTGCTCGCGTCATGGAAGCTGGGCCCCGCTCTGGCCTGCGGCAATACGGTTGTATGGAAGCCGGCGAGTCAGACTTCACTGACTACGTTGCGATTCGGCAAACTCGCGACGGAAGCGGGCGTTCCGGCGGGCGTGATCAACATCGTCACCGGGCCGGGATCCATCGGCAGAGCGATGGTGCAGCATCCGGGGATCGACAAGATCGCGTTTACGGGATCGACGGCGGTCGGCCAGGAAATTATGCGCAATGCGGCTGACACGCTAAAGCGCATCACATTGGAACTCGGCGGAAAATCGCCCAACATCGTCTTCGCCGATGCAGATATCGACAATGCGGTGAAAGGCGCGATTACGGGGATCTTTTACGGCAAGGGCGAAGTGTGCAATGCGGGATCGCGGTTGTTTCTGGAAAGCAAAGTCAAGGATGAGTTCATCGAAAAGCTGACGGCGCGAGCCGCGAAAATGCGACCGGCCGACCCGCTTGATCCTAAGACGCGCCTCGGCGCAATTGTGAGTCAGGAACAGATGCAGAGCGTGCTTGCGTATATCGAAGCCGGCAAGAAGGAAGGAGCAAAACTGGTCGCCGGTGGCAATCGAGTTTCGCTAGATGGCGGGAAAGGGTTTTTCATCGAGCCGACAATTTTCGGTGATGTCAGAAACGATATGAAAATTGCGCGGGAAGAAATTTTCGGGCCTGTGCTTTCCGTGCTGACCTTCGATGACATAGACGAGGTCATCCAACAGGCGAATAACAATCCTTACGGATTGGCCTCTGCAGTTTGGACGCGGGACATCAAGAAAGCTCACAGTGTTTCGCGTCGTTTGAAAGCCGGAACGGTTTGGATCAACACCTACGGATTGATGGATGCGGCGCTGCCCTTCGGGGGTTACAAGAGTTCAGGATTCGGCCGCGAACTGGGCGCGCACGCGATTGAGCACTACACGGAAATGAAAACTGTTTGGCTGAATATGGCCTAGGAGTAATGCAATCATGCCGGGAAAAGTAGCGAAAATCGGGACGTTTAGCGATTGGGTCGGTCTGTTTAACGACTGGCGGAAGGATATCGGCGTCAACACCGAAGACGTTGAAGCTTTCAAGTTCGACACGCTCTATGGCGCCATCGATACGGAAGAAATCGAATTCGGCTCCTACAAGGGACGCCGCAAGTGGGAGAACCTGCGGCAAATCCCTACGCAGCAGATGCGCGATGCGCTGATGAACATGATCGTCTATCAAGGCGACACGGAATTTGCCAGCGTTGAGCAGCAGCGCAATCTGCTGGAAAACGCGCCCACGGACTGGGATCGGCGAGCGATTACGCGCGTGATGATCGAAGAGATGCGCCACGGCTGGCAGATGTGCGCGCTGCTGATCGATCACTTTGGATATTCGGGCAAGGTTGAAGCGCAGAAAATGCTGGAGCGGCGGGCATTCGAGAACAAGCGCCTGCTGGGCGCTTTCAACGTGGATGTCGATAACTGGATGGATTTTTTTACGTATACCGATTTTGTTGACCGCGACGGAAAGTTCCAGCTGCAGATGCTGAAGTACTCGGCATTCGCGCCGCTCGGGCGCTCGATGTCGTACATGCTGCGTGAAGAGGCGTTTCACATGGGCACGGGGAATGACGGGATCCGCCGCGTGGTCGAGGCGGGCGTGCTTCCTGCGTGGCTGATTCAGAAGTATCTCAATAAGTGGATTTCGAGCTCCTACGATTTGTTTGGCACAGATCATTCTTCGTCGGCGCACTGGGCGTACGTGTGGGGCGTGAAGGGAAGATATGACGAACCTAAGAATGATAAAGAGGCCGACCTGGATGATCTCAACGATTACAACCGCCATCTTTACCGCGATGAGGTGGCCGGCCTGATTGAGAGGTTTAGTAATTCGCTGAAGCCGGGAGAGCCCAAGCTTTATGCTCCGGATATTAAGTTCAATCGATTTATCGGCCGGTGGGCAAATCAAAAATTTCATGCGAAGACTGGGGAACCGCTGGATGATCGCGCGTACGGAAAACATCTGAAGGAATACATGCCCGGTCCGGAAGATAGAAAGCTTTTGCTCGACATTATCGAAACCGAGAAGAAATGGATTGCTGAGAAAACAGGAGCGCGCGATCCGCTGGCTTCGATTGGAGAAGTACGAAAGTCGGCGATCAACCTATAGGTTCACCACAGAGGACACGGGGGATCACAGGGTAAACATGGGGAGTTCTTCAGTCGAAACATTACGGGCTCGGCTTAGGGTGGATTGGACGTCCTCGGTCGCACGGATCGCACTGCATCATCCGCCATTGAATGTCATTGATATTTGCATGATGGAAGAGCTGGCGGAAACACTGGCGGAAATTGAACGGCGATCTGATGTAGCGATGATCTTGCTCACTGGCGAAGGGAAGGCTTTCTCTGCCGGGGTGAATGTTGCAGATCACGCTGCTGACAAAGTGGAACAGATGTTGCAGAAGTTTCATGCGGTGATTCGTGCTCTAATCGCAACGAAGAAAGTGACGATCGCTGCCGTTCACGGAAATTGCCTGGGCGGAGGTGCGGAGCTGGCGATGGTTTGCGACATGGTATACACCACAGCTTCTGCGACATGGGGATTTCCTGAAATCAAGCTGGGGTGCTTTCCGCCGGTTGCGTGCACTGCGCTGGCTGCATTGGTTGGACAAAAGCGGGCGTCGGAATTGATTCTGACCGGAAGGACAATCAGCGGAACGGAAGCGGTGGAAATCGGATTGGCCAATCGCGCAGTCGAGGATGAAAAGCTTTCCTTCACGGTGGAAGGCAGAATCACAGAGCTGCTTGCGTTGAGCCCGGCCGCTTTGGCGCTGACGAAGAAAGCACTTTATGCGTGGGATGCAATGCACTTCGATAAGGGCTTGGCGCGGGCGGAGAAGATTTATTTGGAAGATTTGATGAAGACCGACGATGCGCAGGAAGGCATTCGCGCGTTTATGCAGAAACGCGCGCCAAGATGGACTGGGAAGTAATGGCGGAGCAGGGGATGGATTACGAGATTACGCCAGAAGAAGTGAAGACGAAACTCGATCAGGGCGAGAACTTTGTGCTGCTGGATGTTCGCGAGCCGTGGGAGTTTGAGCGATCGTATATCGATGGTGCGAAGCTGATGCCAATGGGAGATGTGCCATCGCGCGCCCATCAGGAACTTGATCCCGAAGAGCACATTGTCGTCATGTGTCATCATGGCGTGCGCTCGATGAATGTTACGGCTTGGCTGCGGCAGCAGGGATTTGAAAGGGCGCAATCCATGCGCGGAGGGATTGATGCATGGTCGCGAGTGGTGGATGGGAAAGTACCGACGTACTGATGGCAATCGGCGGTTAGCAATTTGCGATTAGCCAACGAGCGCTGACGCGCCGCGCCTAAATGCTAATTGCGAATTGCTAATTGCCAACTGCTAACGGCTTGATGAAATGAAGAAAGAGCTGGTCGAACTCGAGGTCAACGGCCGCACTCACGAACTTGCAATCGAGCCTTGCGCGCTGCTGCTCGATGTCTTACGGCAAGAGCTGCAACTGACTGGCTCGAAGCGCGGCTGCGACGACTCATCCTGCGGAGCGTGCACCGTTCTGGTGGATAGTGTTGCGATGCTTTCCTGCACGCTGCTTGCGGGGAGTTGCCAAGGGCAGGAAATCACGACCATTGAGGGCGTGAGCGAGCACGGGAGTCTGGCCGCGATTCAAAAGGCTTACGGCGATTGGGGCGGCGCGCAGTGCGGCTATTGCACGCCGGGATTCGTCATGACGGTGAAGTCGCTGCTGGCAGAGAACCCTGATCCGTCGGAGGACGATGTGCGCAATGCTTTGAGCAGCAATCTTTGCCGCTGCACGGGATACAACCAGATGTATGAAGCCATCAGAGCAGCGATTGCTGCGGAGCGGCAAGGTGTGAGTGCGGGGAAGTGATGCGGCAGCGGCGGAGAAAAGCAGATTCCTCGCTTTGCTCGGAATGACAAAGTTCTTGTACATCTTCCAATGACAAAGTTCTTTTACAACTTCGAATGAATCACGGATTTTCCATTATCGGCAAGCCCACTGCGATGGTCGACGCTGCAGAGAAGACCACGGGCAGCGGCAAGTACACGGACGACCTCAGCATGCCTGGAATGCTGATCGGCAAGATTCTGCATTCACCCTATCCGCATGCGCGAATCAAGCACATCAACACAAGCCGCGCAGAGCAACTCGATGGAGTTGTTACAGTCGCTGTCGGCAAGGACGCGCCCAATCCTTACGGCATTCTTCCGGTGGGCCACGACGAGCATGCGCTTGCTACCGACAAAGTTCGCTATGTGGGCGATAACGTGGCGTGCGTGATTGGCGTTTCTGAGGCGATCGCTGAAAAAGCCCTCGAATTAATCGAGGTGGATTACGAAGTGCTGCCGGCTTACTTCGATCCCGAAGAGTCGATGAAGGCACAGAGCGATTTTATCCACGAAAACAAGCCGGGCAATCTGGAAAAAGATTATCACCATGTTTTCGGCAATCCCGATCAGGGATTTGTTGAAGCCGATCACATTGCCGAAGCACGCTACATCGCGAACGAAGTGACACACGCGGCGATGGAGCCACATTCGACATTGGCTTCATTCGAGATCGATCCGCACACGGGTAAACCGGGACGCTTGACAGTATGGTCTTCCACGCAGGTTCCGTATTATCTGCAACACAAGCTTTCTCTTGTTCTTGAGATGCCGATGCAGCAGATTCGCGTGATCAAGCCGCTAGTGGGAGGCGGCTTTGGCGGCAAAAGCGAAGTGATTCCGCTGGAGATCATCGCGGCGATTGCGGCGCGCAAGGGTAAAGCTCCGGTGAAGATTACATATACGCGTGAGGAAGTTTTCTGGGCGCATCGCGGCCGGCCGCGGACGATTGTCGATCTCAAGACTGGTATTAAGGATGATGGTCGCATCACCTCTGTGAAGGCGCGCGTGGTGCAGGACGGCGGGGCGTATTGCTCGTATGGCGTGGTCACCATTCTTTACTCTGGGGCACTGCTGGGCGCGCTGTACGACATTCCGAACATTCAGTACGACGGTTACCGCGTGCTCACCAACAAGCCGGCATGCGGAGCCATGCGCGGGCATGGGACGGTCAACGTTCGCTTCGCTTTTGAATCGCAACTTGACGAACTGGCGGCGACGATCGGAATGGATGCGGCGGAGATTCGGCAACGCAATCTACTTCAGCCGCCATGCATCACGGTGAATGGCTTGCGTGTTCAGAGCTATGGCTTGCCGGAGTGCATTGAAAAAACCGTTGAGCGATCGGATTGGAAGCAGCGTAAAGGCAAACTGCCCAAGGGACGCGGGATTGGCATTGCGTGCAGTCACTACGTCAGCGGCGCGGCCAATTCGATTATCCGTTCTGACATGCCGCACTCGACGGTAAACATCAAGATTGATCGCGACGGTGGAGTGGTCGTATATACAGGCGCCTCGGAGATCGGTCAAGGCTCGGATACGATGACGGCGCAAATCGCCGCGGAAGTGCTGGGATGCTCGCTCAATCGTATTCGCGTGATCGCGGCTGATACTGATCTCACGCCGATTGATATTGGATCGTATTCCAGCCGAGTGACGTTTATGGCGGGTAACGCCACGTTGCGCGCGGCAGAGCAAGTGAAAAAGAGCATTGCAGCGGCAGCAGCGAGGAAGATGAACTGTGCGGCCGAGAATGTCGTTTTTCGGGCGGATCGGGTTCTGCAGAAGATTAAAGCGTCGGAGAGGTACGGTTTGGCGGACGAGAGTGTCCGCCCCACACAATCCGAGCCTTCCGTCAGCGGTCGCGTGGAAGGTCAGATTCTGCGGGGGTCGTTACAGCAGAAACGAAAAGAGGAAGGCCCCAAAGAATGGATGACCTTCGAAGAGGCCGTCGTCGCTGCGATTGATTTCCATGGAGCGCTTACCGGCACGGGTTCCTACGCTCCACCGCCGGAAGCGCGAGGCGGGAAACACAAAGGCGGCGGAGTGGGCCCGTCTCCTGCGTATTCCTATTCCGCGCAGGTTGCCGAAGTGAGCGTCGACGAAGAAACAGGCGAGGTCACTGTGCATAAAGTTTGGGCAGCGCATGATTGCGGACGAGCGCTGAATCCGGTTGCGGTTGAAGGACAGATCATTGGATCGGTATGGATGGGCATGGGCCAGGCGCTCACAGAAGAAATGATTTGGAAAGATGGCATGTTGATGAATCCCGGATTGCTTGAATATCGCAGTCCATCATCGATTGAGTCGCCGGAGGTTGAGCCGATCATCGTTGAAAGCATCGACCCAGAGGGGCCTTTTGGCGCGAAGGAATGCAGCGAAGGATCGCTGGCGGCAACCATCCCCGCGATTGCAAACGCCATATATGATGCCGTCGGCGTGCGCCTGCATGAGGCTCCATTTACACCTGAGCGCGTGCTGGCCGCGCTGCGCGCAAAGAACAAATCCAAAGCTTTGAATTTGACGGAAGGGATCGATCCCACTTCGCCGGCGCGCTTTCGCGAGCATGGCGGGTCGCTGTGTTTCAAAGGCAAAGGTCCGCGACGGCATGCGCTTGATCCTGCGCAGCGGCAAGCGCCTGCTTCCGCTGGCGGTGCCGATTGAGCCTGCCTGAATTTAGATTGCTGCGGCCGCAAGCAATCGATGAAGCCGTCGTAATGCTCGCGGGGCACGTGGGGAATATCCGCGTGCTCGCCGGCGGCACGGATTTGATTCCCTCGATGCGGCAAAAGCTTTTCGAGCCGCAGTATGTCCTCGATCTGCGCGGGGTCGCGGAGTTGCGCGGCATTCAACCACAGGCTAACGGATCAGTTCAAATCGGGGCGCTCACTCCACTGAGGGAGATTGAAAAATCGAGTTATCTACGCGAACATTTTCGGGTGCTTACTGAAGCCGCCGCGACCGTAGCATCACCGGTAATTCGCAATATGGGAACGCTTGGCGGGAACATCTGCCTTGATACGCGCTGCCTTTGGTATAACCAGTCGCTCTCGTGGCGGAAGGGATGCGGGTTCTGCATTAAAAAGGACGGCGATCTTTGCCATGTGGCGCCGGGGGGAACGAAATGCTGGGCGGCGTTTTCTGCTGATACTCCTCCGGCTCTGCTTTGCCTCAATGCGGAAATTGAAATTGTGGGCGCGAACCGAAAAAGGCGAATGCCTTTGCGCGATTTCTATACGGGCGACGGAATCAACTACCGCAGATTGCAGGCGAACGAATTAGTGACAGGAGTTTTTCTTCCGGCGCAATCTGCTGGTTATCGCGGTGTTTATCGCAAGCTGCGGGTTCGCGGATCGATCGATTATCCTCTTGCCGGGGTTGCGGTTGCGATGAAGCGGGTGTCGAATGGAGACGGCGTCGGGCACGTGTCGGATGTGCATATTGCCATTACTGCGGTAAATCCCGCTCCAATGCTGGTGAAGGGTGTAAACGAGTTGCTGGCTGGCAAGACGATCGACGAAGGTCTGGCCGATGCTGCCGGCGACATGGCGGCGCGCACGGCAAAGCCGTTGACGACCTCGGCGTTGACGCCGGAGTACCGGCGCGAGATGATTCGAGTGTTTACCAAAAGAGCGGTGCTGGCAGCATTGAGCGGAAATATTCAGATGTGAGTCCATACCTGGCATCTATTTGTGCCATTGATGATGTCACGCGGACGTGCGGTTCCTCTCGCGGCTCGCGCCGCGTTCGGAATGACAGATTCGCAAAGTCAGTTGATAGAGTTCAATGCTGATCCAATGCAAGCAAGATCCTAATGATCACTGACTGCCACATCCACATCCAGCCCCTGGAGATGTTCAAGCCACACGCGCTGGAGTTGATGAAAAAAAAGCGTGCCAATTTCGATCAGATTGCAGAATTTTGCCGCTCGCCGAAGGCTTTTCTCGCATATCTCGATGCATGTGGCATCGACCGGGCTGTGCTCATTAACTACGTTGCGCCGGAAGTGATTGGCTTCACTAACGGAGTAAATCAATACATTGCCGATTATGTGAAAGAAAATCCGCAACGGTTGCTTTCTTGTGGTAGCTTGCATCCGAAGCACACCACCAACGTTCTTGCGGACATGGAGCAGATCCTGCGGCTGGGAATTCGCATGATCAAGATTCATCCCCCGCATCAGCTTCTGTTTCCCAACGATTATCTGCACGGCTTGAAGGAACTGGAAATCATTTACCGTGCGGCTGAAGCGAATGGCGTGCCCGTGATGTTTCACACTGGAACATCGATTTTCCCCGGTGCGCGAAATAAATATGGCGACCCAATTTATGTCGATGATGTGGCGGTCGATTTTCCGAAACTGAAAATCCTGCTGGCACATGGCGGCCGGCCTCTCTGGATGGATACGGCATTCTTTCTGATTCGTCGGCATGCGAATGTGTATCTCGATATCAGCGGCATTCCGCCGAAGACGCTGCTCGAATACTTCCCGCGCCTGGACGAGATTGCGCACAAGACGCTATTCGGGACGGACTGGCCCGGCCCGGGCGTTCCGGATGTGAAGAAGAATTTAGATGAACTCCGTGCGCTGCCGCTGAAGGATGATATTCAGCGGCAGATTCTCAGTAGGACTGCTCTCAGTATTTGGCCTGCCTGAAGCCGACCTGCATTCCTAAACTTTCTCGATCGTCACTTTTTGCAGGACCACATCTTTGTTCGGACGATCCTGGCGATTGCGCGGAACGGCGGTAATTTTATCCACCACGTCCTGGCCTTCAACCACTTCGCCAAAAATTGTGTGCTTGCCGGTGAGCCAGGTCGTGGGCGTGATCGTAATGAAGAATTGAGAGCCGTTGGTATTTGGGCCCGCGTTTGCCATGGCAAGCTTGCCGGGCTTGTCGAATTTGTGCGGCGAACCCTTGGTTTCGTCTTCGAACTGATAGCCTGGCCCACCTGTTCCGGTGCCTTGCGGATCGCCGCCTTGAATCATGAAGTCGGGAATCACACGGTGAAAAATTGTTCCATCGTAAAGCCGGTCTTTGGATTTTTTGCGTGTTGAGGGATGAGTCCATTCACGCTTGCCTTCGGCGAGATCGACGAAATTAGCGACTGTTTTTGGAGCGTCTTTTTCGAAGAGACGGCAAACGATGTTGCCCTCCGTGGTTTCGAATGTTGCGTAAAGGCCGGGTTGGCGGAGCATAAAGTCCTTTCGAGGAATCAGATGATCGATGGTTATTGTCGCTTGTTGTCAGTAAGGTTTGTCGACTGCCCGTTAATTCCTGGATGCCGCTGTCGACTTGTTCGTTGGCGCAGCCGGTTTCGCCGCAGTCGAACCGTAAACAATCTTGATGTGGGTAATTTTCACCGGGCGAAATGGGCGGTCATTCATGGGATCGCGGGCCATGGCTCCAATTTGCTTGACCAAGGCGACAGTTGCATCGTCGCATTGGCCGAAGATCGTGTAACCGCCATTCAGGTGCGGAGTCGCGACTTCGGTGATGAAGAACTGCGACCCGTTCGTGTCAGGGCCGGAGTTGGCGTACGCGAGACGGCCGGGACGGTCGAATAAGAGATCAGAAGAAACTTCGTTCTTGAATGCATATCCGGGATCGCCGGTGCCGTCGCCTCTGGGATCGCCGCCCTGGATCATGAATCCCGGAATCACGCGATGAAAAATCGTGCCATCGTATAGCGGCACGCCGCGTTTTGTGACTCCGTTCACCGGATTTTTCCATTCTTTTTTCCCGGTGGCCAGGCCGATGAAATTCTGCACGCCAATCGGAGCCTTATCGGGAAACAACGTGCAGGTCATATTGCCCGCTGTCGTTTCGATAATGGCAGTGGGTGTTCCTGATGGCGCATGGTGAACCGGAGGTTTGGCAGGTGCGGCCTGAGAGCCGGTTTGGGCGCCCACTATGAGCGTTGCAAGTGAAATTGTGGCGAGAATTAGAAACGCATTCCGCATAAATACTCCTGGTATCGATACGCTTGATTTGCTTCAGGCAACCTTGCATTGTACGACAGCGAGCAATCAACGCGACGCTTGCGCCTGCATTTCGCGGCTCACCACCTCGACCTGGCGGAAGACGCGCAGCAGATTGCCGCCGAGAATTTTCTTAATATCTTCGGGGCTGTAGCCGCGCTCGAGCAGAGCCTGGGTAATCTTTGGCAAATCAGCGGCAGAATCCATGCCTTGTGGTGTAGCTCCGCTGACGCCATCGAAATCCGACCCCAGGCCAACGTGATCGATGCCTGCAATTTTGGCGATGTGATCGATGTGATCGATGAGCACGCTAAACGGGGGACGCGGAATCTTGGCCATCCACTCGCGCTCGATGCGGTCGACTTCGAGATAGTTGACCGGCTTGCCTTGCGCCTTCAAGGAATCGATGTACTGCTGAATTGCGGCGGCCTGATCCTTACTCTGGGCTGCCGCGGCTTTGCGAAAATTCTCGTCGTCGAAGCCCGAGAAAAAGTTCACATCGACAACACCGCCATTCTTGGCCACCGCTCGAAGCATGTCATCGCTCATATTGCGCGGAGCATCGACCAGCGCACGTGCTGACGAGTGGGAAGCAATCACCGGTGCTTTGGTCACGGCGATCGCATCCCAAAAGGTTTTGTCAGATACATGCGAGATATCGACCATCATGCCGAGGCGGTTCATCTCCACGACGACCTGCTTTCCGAAATCGGTGAGGCCGTTGTGGTGCTGCACTTTCGCGTCGTCGATATCGCCAGAGGAATCAGCCCACTCATTCGTATTTGACCAGCTGAGCGTCATGTAGCGAACGCCGAGGCGATAATAATCGCGCAGCAGGTGCATGTCATTCTCGATCGAGTGGCCACCCTCAATCCCCATCAGCGCGGCTAATTTGTGCTCGCGATGAGCGCGCTCGATATCCGCAACGGAAAAGGCCATCATCATGCGATCGGGATGATGGGCAGTCTGTTCATAAACTGAGTCGATCAGATCGAAAGTATGTTGAGCGAAATGCCCCTGATTGGTTTCGGGATCGACCCAGATCGAGAAGAACTCCGCCCCAAGACCGCCGCGGCGAGCCTTGTCGAGACTGATGTGGCCAATATCATTGGGATCGGTCGACCCGATGTCGAAGCCTTCATCGAGAAAGCGCTGCGGCGTGTCGGCGTGCGTATCAATGACGATTGCCGACTCCTGAATGGTGCGGGCTTTTGCGCTGACTTTCGGTCCCGAATCGCTGGCTGACTGGCTGTAAGTGGAGACGGCGAGAAAAAAAGAGAGCGGAAAACACAATACGATGCGCCAGGGTTTCATGAGAGTCCGCGGAACTTTTAAGTGCAAGGCAAAGATTGTATAGGCAGACCGCACGGAAGGAAAGCCGCGCAGTCAGCGCAACGCCGCCAGCGCGCGTTCTATGCAGGATTGCATGGGTTGGGTCGTGTCAATGATGGTCTTCGGCAACGTAATAGCCTCGAGCGAAGATTGCACGTGGAGATAGAGCTGAAAGTTGCGGTTTTCGGCCAGGTGAGTTACAGCCTGCTTTTGTAGCCGTTCCTCCGCCACCTCTTCGGAGCAAACACATTCCAGAATCCGCCAACTCTGATGCAGCAGAGTAGCCGCGCTCAACACATTTTCGATCTGATAGCGCCGCGAAAACGGGCGTCCATCAAGAAAGATGACGCGTTGCGGATTGCGTTGCAATAAGTAGCCGGCGGTCTCGATCATGATCTGCAGGCAAAAATCATCCTGGCGGGAGGAGTATTCGGTTTCATCCGCCGCAAACAAAGCATGGCGAATCTCATCCTTGTTGATTACGCAGCCCCCGGTGCGCGACGCCAGTTCCCGGGCGAGGGTAGTTTTGCCGGTGCCGGGGAGGCCGGCCATGAGAACGATCATGATTGCAGGAAATTATACGGCTCTACTCGGCGTGGCTTTCGGCCGTGACCATGGAAGGCTCGAAGTGTTCCACCGGAACTACATTTTGAGTTTCACGCCAGGCTGCGTAGCGGCCCGAAACCATGATATGGAAGACCCACTGATGGCGTTCTTCCTCGGGCTCAACCAGGCCCAGAGATTTCATGTAGAAGAGATAGCGCTGCATCCAGTGAATCTCTTCCGGCGTCATGCCGCGCCGCTGCAGATCGACGGTGAGACCGGCGAGATGTGAGGATGCGGTCTCACCTTCGGCGGGAGCGGCGTTGCGGTTGTGCCGGCGCAGTTTTTTCTGAACCTTGACGGTGCGCACCGCCGAATTCACCTGGATTTGTTCATGGAAACGATGATAGTAAGCCTGAGCTATATCCTGAACGAAATCGCGCGTCCAGGGGCGGCAATAGCGTCGCGAAGGATCGAGCCGCGGATCGAAGCGCAGGGTTTCGTTGGCGATGATCGGCTGCAGCGATCCACTTTCTTTGAGCTCTTCGAGTTCGTTGTCATCCTGAATACGAGGCAGCTCCAGCCGGTCAATTTCCGCGTTCTGCAATAACAAGGATTCATGCGAAGGGCGGAACATGGGATTCCACCGGGTCCAGTGAAACCGATGAAAACGGTGATGGTGAACCGGCTTGCGCATTACGGTCGTCGTTGCGGCGAAGCCCGAACCGCAGAGGCAAATTAATAAACCAGAAAGAAGAGTCAGTTGGCGCAGTAGTCTCAAGAATCGCTCTCGTATTCTGCGGCGCTGGCAGTCCGCGATTGTTGGAATATTCTAAGCCCGGCTGTCAAACGCTCCTAGCAATGACTTGCCGGCTGCCGTTACGAGCGTTATCGGAAGGGGTGACCCGACTGTGGTTACCCTCAGGTTACTCTGCACAGTTCGCAACGGATTTCGCCAGATCAAGGTGCAAGCGCTGCACCATTGCCTGAAGAACATTACGGCCTACTGATGTGCTCCCAAGGCAATCAGATAGCGCTGCTGGGGTGCAGAACTGACGTATTCAGTTGTGGCAAGAATGACAAAAATCCGCGCTCGTAATGAGCGAAAGCACGCAGGTCACTTTACGGCCGGCGCTTTGCTGGGCTTTTGCAAAACGATCGGCTGTTTCCTTCGTTGGTCAAAGCCAGCTATTTTCGCTGCTTCTGACAGTTACCAGAGTAACCAGCGCTATAAACGAAAAGAAGCCTGCCAATGTAGAACGAATAAATATGCGCCGATCAGCGTCGTAGCAGGTCGCTGATAGCTTGCACCGTGACCTCGCCGCCGACTTCGGAAATGGCTTTGGTTAGGGGAATGTCCTTGGGACAAACTTCGACGCAGTTCTGCGCGTAGCCGCACTCCTGAATGCCGCCATCGCCCATGAGCGCTTCCAGACGGTCGCGCTTCAGCACTTTGCCCGTCGGATGTATGTTAAAAAGCAATACCTGCGCGATGGTGGCAGCGCCCACGAAACCAGTATCTTCGTTAAATTGCGGACAGGCTTCCATGCAGCAGCAGCAGGAAATGCATCGCGAAATCGGATAGGCCTCTTCCTGATCCTCGGGCGCCATGCGTGGTCCTGGCCCAAGATCATACGTGCCGTCGACCGGAAGCCATGCTTTAACCGTCTTTAGATTTTCGAAGAGCACGCTGCGGTCGACGGCGAGATCGCGAACCACGGGGAACTTGGAAAAAGGTTCAAGCTTGACTGGCTGCTCGAGATTGTCGATGAGCGCGGAGCAGGCCATGCGAGCGCGTCCATTGATGAGCATGGCGCAGGAGCCGCAGACTTCTTCGAGGCAATTTGAATCATAGGTAATAGGGGTGGTCGGCTTGCCGTCGCGGGTAACGGGATTGGCGGCGATCTCCATCAATGAGGAGATCACGTTCATGCCCGGTTGGTAGGCGAGTTCGAATTCCTCCCAGTACGGCTGGGAAGCCGGGGTGTTCTGGCGCTTGATCTTGAAGAGTACCGATTTGTTGGCCATTAGCTTTCAGTTCTCACATCTAATCCCAGGTAGGTACATTCAGAAGCGACCTAAGGGCGCTCATATAAGTTCCAATATCGATCCAATATCGCTGCTCGGGATACTCCGGCGTGCTGATAAGGCAAACGCCGACGGAGAAACGATGCGGTTGCTCATATTGTGGCGCCGGACCCTTCGCCCATTGCACCAGTTCTGGCGGCGGCTGGCCAGGATCGACGGTCGAGTACCAGAAGACTGACAACATCCCGACCTTTTCTGGCGGCCCGATTCCAGCGGTTTGCCCTGGGACCTTGTCGTTTCGCGTCGCGCGACGACATGCGTCCGGCCGCAAATAACGATCCTCGATTCGCCGTAGCTTTGGAATCCCATTTTCCCTGCGGATCTGTTCAACTAATCTTGCGACAGCATCGCCTGCTGCTTTTTCCTTCTTGGGAATAGACTGCTGTCCGACTGCGGTTTGCAAGGTCAGGACAACTCCTGCTAGCACGAAACGGCTCATAACGCCCATTCGATCCCGTGACTGCCCCGTTTCGTCATGCCCGTAAGATCTCTTCATTTCGCCGCGTCATACTTCCTCGGCCTTGGCGGAATCAGCGACACATCGACCGGTTCAAATTCGAACTTTGGCTCATCTGCATCCGGTGCGAAATATGCTTTTGTCGTCTTCAGGAAATTCTTGTCGTCGCGGTCGGGGAAGTCCGGCTTGTAGTGCGCGCCGCGCGATTCGTCGCGCATGCGAGCACCTTGCGCGATGACACGGGACAACTGCAGCATGTTATAAAGCTGGCGAGTGAAGACCACGCTGGTATTCGCCCACTGGGTGCGGTCGCTTAAATTTACTTTGCGGAACCGTTCGAGCAGTTCGACCAGCTTCACGTCGGTTTGCTGCAGGTTTTTGTTGTAGCGGATGACAGTGCAATCTTTGGTCATCAACTCGCCCAGTTCGCGCCAGAGCCTAAACGGATTCTCCGTGCCCTGATTGTTCATGAGCAGGGCGTTGCTGTCTTCCTGCTTTTTCTTCTCGGCTTCAAAAACGCCATTACCGTCGGGCAGGGCTTGCAACCCGCGCGCGTACTTCACGGCATTTGGACCGGCGACGCCCCCGCCATAAATGCACGAGACCAGAGAATTCGCGCCGAGCCGGTTCGCGCCGTGGTATTGATATTCGCATTCACCGGCGGCAAAAATTCCGGGAATGTTTGTCGCCTGCTTGAAATCGATCCACAGCCCACCCATGGTGTAATGCATGCCGGGGAAAATCTTCATGGGCGTATCGCGGGGATCGTCGCCGACAAACTTCTCGTAGATTTCAAGAATGCCTTCGAGCTTGCGGTCAAGAATCTTACGGTCGATGTGCGTCAGGTCGAGATAGACCATCGGCTTGCCGTCGATGCCGAGGTGGTGCTCGTACACAACCTTGAAAATCGCCCGTGTGGCCACATCGCGTGGCACAAGATTGCCATATTTCGGATACCACTCTTCGAGAAAATACCATCGCTCGCTCTGAGGAATCGACATCGGATCGCGCTTATCGCCCGGAGTTTTTGGAACCCAGACGCGTCCGCCTTCGCCACGTGCCGATTCCGACATGAGGCGCAGCTTGTCGTTACCCGGAATCGAAGTGGGATGCACCTGGATGAACTCGCCGTTGGCGTAATAGCATCCCTGCTGGTAGAGCGCGGATTGAGCCGAGCCAGTGCAGACGACCGAGTTGGTGGATTTGCCGAAAATCGCGCCGATGCCGCCGGTGGCAATAATGATTGCGTCGGCAGGGAAAGTGCGCACTTCCATCGAGCGCAAATCCATGGCGCAGATGCCGCGACAGACGCGATTGCCATCGAGCACGGCGGATAGAAATTCCCAATGCTCGTACTTCTTCACCTTGCCTTCGGATTCGTAGCGGCGGACTTGTTCATCGAGAGCGTAGAGGAGTTGCTGACCGGTGGTGGCTCCGGCGAAGGCAGTACGGTTATATAAAGTTCCGCCGAAGCGGCGAAAGTCGAGCAAGCCTTCTGGAGTCCGATTGAAGGGCACGCCCATGCGATCGAGCAGATCGATGATGCCCGGTGCGGCTTCGCACATGTCTTTCACCGGAGGCTGATTCGCCAGGAAATCGCCGCCGTAAACCGTGTCGTCAAAGTGCTGCCAAGTCGAGTCGCCCTCGCCCTTTAAATTCTTGGCGGCATTGATTCCACCTTGAGCGCACACAGAATGCGAACGCTTTACAGGAACAATCGAGAACAGATCGACGTTCGCGCCCATCTCAGCAATCTTGATAACAGCCGAGAGTCCAGCCAACCCGCCGCCGATGACGATGATTTTTGGAGCAGCCATGATTTATTTCACCGGCCTTTCCTTCATCGCAGGATGATGAGCCATTGCCGCTGTGCCGGGTTCTATGGTTTGCTGCGGCCGTGAGCGGAAGGTTGCCAGGCTGGCCAGCCCAACTCCACTTAGAAGGAAGAAAAAGCAGATGCAGGCAATGAGGAAGCGCTTACGCGCGATCTCGCCGGAAACGATTCCCCACTTCGCGCAAAACAGCCAGATTCCGTACGCGAAATGCCACGATGCCGCAATCAGGCCCACCACATAAAACAGGAAAAGGGGCCACTGAAATACTTCTTCCTGCACCTTGCCGAAGGAGGCTCCAGGATACATGTGCAGATCGATTCCGCTGAAGCGCATGGTCCAAACATGCCAGACGATGTAGATGAAGGCGATGCCGCCGGTCCAGCGCTGCGCGGTGTACATCCAGTTGCCGCTCCAGGGATAGGTCACCACATTTCCATCGCCGCGATACCAGATGTAAAAACCGTAAAGGCCGTGGAACGCAATGGGGAGCCAGATGAAAAAAAGTTCCAGGAAAAAGACCAGCGGAAGACCGCCGAGGAAAGCGACCTGCTTGGCATAAGCTTCCGGGCCGCTGATTGCCGTGGCATTGGAAAACAGAATATGTTCGAGGAGGAAGGCGCCGACTGGAATGATCCCCGTCAAAGAATGCAGGCGCCGTAGAAAAAATGATATTCCCTTCCCGGCACGCAAAGGCGCTACACCCTGGACCGTTCCTTTTGCGATCGCGGGAGCCGTGGAACTGGCCGCTGAAGCCACGAAAGCTCCTTATGAGTTCTGAGATGAGAAATGAACTTTACATTATCCATGCGGGAAAGAAGGCAAGTCAAGGAAGGTACGCTCGTGGTAGTGGGTCAGTTTAAAGAACAGCACGGGGGGCGAAGCGGTTTCTTGTGTGCTCTCCCGCAGCGATCCTATCCTCCTGAGCGTCTCTCTTGCGGTAGTGTCCTAATTTGACGCGAGGACGGCCTTGTTGCAAAAAGAGAAGAAGGAGGGTCTCTATGAGCGCCAAAGAGAAACTGACCTCGATGGGCCAGCCAGTGCCGGAGTTGCCGGTCGCTGATGTCGAACGCGCACAACAGCACTACAGAGATGCACTCGGCTTTGAGATTGGATGGCTTTATCCGGGCAAAGAGATTGGGGCTGTGTCCCGCGGTAACGTGGCGATATTCTTTCGCAAAAGGAAGCCGCCGTTCGAACCTGCCGTTCACTGGGTATTCGCTGAAGATGTCGATGCGTCGTATCAGGAATTGATGTCGTCAGGTGCGAACATAGTGGATCCTCTGGAAAGAAAACCTTGGGGATTACGGCAGTTCTCCGTAAAGGATCTGGACGGGAACCTCTTCTATTTCCACCATGACTAAGGGCCGCGCGGTGGGCGTCTGCGAGAGAATCGACCTTTTGCTTGAAACGCTAGACATGGGATATTTAGGCGATGAACGGTACTAGGGATTCGAGAATTTCACTCTGGAGGCGGAGAATCGGGGCGGTCGGGTGGGAATGGCATTTCAGCATTTCAAACTGTGCACTACCGGGCTCGATTGGCGGAGTCTTCATACCATTTTAGAAACAGACAGAAGGCGGCGGCGCGGTGGCTGTACTTAGATTTTTCTTCGGCGGTGAGTTCAGCGAAGGTTTTCTGAATCGGCGGAAAATAAAACAAGGGATCATAGCCGAAGCCATTTTCGCCGCGCGGGGCTTCGAGAATGATACCTTCGGCTGTGCCGCGGAATGTGGCCAGGGTTTTTTCATCACACGCGGCGGCAAGAACGCATACAAATCGTCCAGTTCGCGCTGGCCAGGGGACTTGTTTCAGTTCGCGCAATACTCGCGCGTTGTTGGCTTCGTCGTCGGTGTTGGCGTCGGCCTCGTGCGGTTCCTTCCCGTGGAGATCCGGTGCGGCGTAACGGGCTGAATGCACTCCGGGAGCGCCATTCAAGGCATCGATCTCCAGACCGGAATCGTCGGCGAGCACAATCTCCGCGGGTGCGTAGCGGCTATAAGCCTCAGCTTTCTTTCGTGCGTTGGCTTCGAAGGTCAGGCCGTCTTCGACGACCATCGGCAGGGAAGCGAAGTTGGTAATGCCGGCGATTTCGATGCCATATCGCTTTGCGGCGCCAGCGAAATCGCGCAGTTTGCCGAGATTGGAAGTTGCAATTCGAATTCTTGACATCGTGTTTTGTGAAATTTGCGAAGTTGCCGTCAGTGAATCGCAGACTACGACAGTAATGGAGTTCGCAACAGCAGGATAATCAGCAAGAATGCGAGCACCGAAATCCAAATACCCGCAGTGCGATCCCACGTGCGAATGAAACTCACCTGCACGCGATTCTCACCTGCCTGTACGGGAACCAGCATCTGTCCGGTGTTCTCGCGAGTTCCCGCCTGCACGACGCGCCCATTCACTTCAACGCGCCAGGCCGGATAGTTGAATAACTTAAGCACAAGATTATCTGGGGCCGAGAGATCAGCGGTGAAAAGTTTCTCTTTGGCATTCCACTGGAAGACGTGAATCGCCGCGTGAGCCGGGCCTTCGACGGTCACGCGGCGCGCATCTCTGTCGACTACGGAGGAATCGGCTGCGATCGGAGTGTATTCGTCGGTTCCTTCATATCCCACATTCGTTTCCATGTTGTCCTGCATCTCGCGCAGGTCGGCTGCGTTGTCCCACCAGGGCGCTTGGTAATGTTGCCAACCAAAGGCCACTACAGCGAGCATGGCAACATACAACGCTAGCCGCGAGGTCCAACGCCGTACTGCCATCGTAATGAGCAAAGTGAACGGAACGCCCAGGCAGAGCAACCATCTCCAGGGAAATTGCATGAAGCGCAATTTAGGAAGGACGCTCCAGAACGGTGCACTGATCGGCAGCATGAGAATGGTGCAGGCAGCTGCCCAAATTACAACTGCATACCAAAGCCCGCGGGCACGAATGCGCCACTCACGCGAGATCCATGCTGTAACGATGATTGCAGCAATCTCGGCGACTGCGACCCATGAGATCACACGATTGAAGGCGTCGTGCTCTGCATCGCTGCTGTGAACGAACAAAAAATTATCCAGCGGGCGATAGCCCGGCGAGATTGCCTGGGCGATGTCAATCCACCTTTGTTCATAAATGGCGGGCAGCAGATAAAAAGCAGCCAATGCTGCGCCAAGCAAGACGGCAATTCCCCCAGTCAGCAGAACACGTGGCGAATGACGCTGCCATGCGATTATAAGCAGCAATAAGACCAGCGAATAATGAACCATCACCGCGGAGGGAGCATTGGTAAGCCACGCGCAAGCGAGCAGCAACGCCAGAAAGATACTTACCCTCCTGCTCTTCTGGCTAGCACGCAGTATCAGCAGAAGAAGTAACGGCAATAACCAACTGGCCAGCAGTTCTGCGAATGCGCTGCGCCAGTAGACGATCAGCAGATGGTACGGATTCACCACGTAGAGCACCGCGGCAAAGGTCGCGTCGCGCCGATCAAACCATTGGCGCGCCAGAAAAAACATGGAGGCTCCCGCGGCTACCAGAGCAATCCAAATGTACAGGCTGGAGACCACCGTCCAGGGAAAAATCGCGGATAATGCCGCTCCTAACGTCCACGATGCAGGAGGATAGAAGATAAATCGCGGCGCCCCGTAGCCGAAGTGGGTCAACTCCGCCCAGTGCGGATCAATGATCCTTTGTTTCCACTGCGACAAAACCTCCAGCCACGAATACAAATGGAACTCAACATCGTGACCCGAAGGAATGCCCAGAAAAAAGAAAGGAACTTCAACTGTGAATGCTGCGGCAGCGATGGCTAACAGAGACGCCCAGGTAAGTTTTTGACGTCGCCGATTGGTTGTGCCTGCTGCGTAGTCTGCTGCCGCGCCGGATTTTATGGTTGTTGCCAGATGCGTGCACCGGCCGCGTTGGTGGGAGACGCGCCGTTAACCTCGATTCATGTTCTCACAAGCATCATCAGGACGCACGGGTGTTGGTTTTCGCATCCCCTGCAGACGACAGAAGCCGTAATCAACCTTTTCCAGTTCCCGATTTAACTCAAATTTAATGCTGCTGCAACGACGGCGAAACAACCTGGAATTATTTTAGTTTCTATTGGGGTGGAACAGAAAACCGGGACTTGAGGAACCCGTGCCAGAGACGGGGCGTGGGTTCTTCGATCCCCGGTAAGGTCTGCGCCGGACAGCCTCTCGCGTATTCCCAATCATCCTGCCAGAGTTTTCCTGCGAGTGCCAGTTTAAGATTCCCTGACCAAAGCCAGCCTGAAGCGGGAGGCTTGCGCGCAGGATTGAGCAGAATTCAGGAAGCGCAATTGCGCAAGTTCAATGACAGGATTTGAACTCAGGGAGGCCGAAAGAGGAGTTATCAGGCTTCGACGCTCTCGCCCGATCGCTGGCGCCGGAGTTCGGAAAGAAAATCTTCTTGTTGTAATTCCGACCCGCGCCGCAGCAGATCGAGCAAAGGGTCTTCCAGATCATCCGCGATTTCCGCCGGGCGCTCAAATTGTTGGAGATCGGCCGTGAGAGCGCGAGGGGAAACACTTAGTTCGAGCATCGATTCAGGGGCGCTACGGAGGAAGCTGATCAGATTTCCGACCTGTGCGCGTTGTTCCTCGGTGCGCGAGGGAAATTCAACTCCCATGCCGTGCCCCGGGTGGGCGACTCGCACCATTCCCTCGGTATGAACCGCCATATCTTTGATTCGCAGGCAGAGATCGATCATGGAGCGCTCGGGGAATGGCGAATCGCTTTCCACATAGCAAGCGCCCAGGCTGAGATCGGTCAGCTTGCCGCGTGGAACGGCTTCCTCTGGCTCCTCCCCCAGAGCTGCAACTGCGGCTCGCAGCCACTCCTGGAGCTGAGACTTTGTGGATTCATCCAGGTCCAGAAAGTGGACTCCGGTTTGACCATTGGAATTTGCCCAAGCCACTTGCCCGCTCGCCTGTACTTCGAAGCTGGCATCGGACAACTGAAAACGAAAACTCAGCACAACTCCGGAACTCTGGGGTTCAGCCGTGAGAACTTCCATGCCAGTCTCGCTCAAATCGATAAGAATGCCCTCAACCTTGCGGGAGTCGGGAAGCGTCAGGTCTACGGCAGCCTGCACCGGAACGCGATGAGCTCGGCGACGTTCGCGATTCAGCATGGCAGCGACTGCACGCAGGCCGGCGCGGGCGTTCTCTTCCGAGAGCGGCTTGTAAAGGATGAAATGCGCCCCGCTGTTGAGAATGTCGCGCGCTTTGGCGGGCTCGGCGACCAGAGCCACGGTAATCGGACTTTTGGTTGGATTTAAGCGGCGCGATTCCTCCAGCACGGCATCCGCCGAGGCGCGATCCTCGAAGTCGACGATGAGCGCGTCGAACCTTTGTTGGTGCATGCGATCGATTGCGGTAGGCAGATCGCTGAAACGCTCCACTGCGACCCCGAAAGCCGGCAGAATCCGGCCCAGTATTTCGCAAGCGCCGTCATCGGTGGAAACCAATAGTGCCAGCAGGGTCATATTCTTTCCCGAGCCGTATCGAGGGAGATTACGGCCAGCGCGGCGCGGAGGGTCGCGGTGCCTTTGAGCCAGACGCTCCCGAACCAGCGGCGGCGGCTTTCGCCGCGACTGCATCGGTGGCCCCAGCGATCTCTTCACCGTCCATCAGGACGGCATTATCATCGTCGTCGTTTTCGGCGAGCAAGGGAGCGACTTCACGCAGCTTTTCCGCCGCCTGCTGAAGCATCTCGATCTGCTTTCCCAGTTGGGCGTACTTGGTCTGCTTCTGCCGCAATACTTCATGAATATCCTTCATACGACCCCCTTTTGAGAATGTAAGGAGGGCAGCTGCGGGGGTCAACGGTAATCCCGGGTTAGGCGTTACTGGGGTAATCGGATGTGTGGAAACAGAAGAGAAAAAGTAAAAGCCCCGCCATTGCCGGAGCTCTTCATTAAAGCCATGGTTCGAAAAAGCGATGGTTCGAACTCAGATTTTGCGTTTCTTACGGACAATGCCGGCCAAACCTACCAATCCGGTTCCCAGTAAACCAAGAGTTCCCGGTTCGGGAGTAACAGTAAAGGTGGTGTCGCCGCTTCCCAGGCTCACCGAACCCATAAATCCATTTTTGCCGGTGTCAAAGGTGATTTGCGTGGTGGCGCCGCTTACAGTCTGGCCGTTGTACCAGGTTCCGGAGATCGAACCGCTGAGCGTATAGAAGATGGAATCGCTCACCCCGACGGTGCCCGTGGGGACCCAGTGGGTGTTGCCGGTGAAAGTGCCGCTGAAGATTACGCCGTTCGGCAGGCCACCTTGGCCATCGCCCATGATTTTAAATGTTCCGCCAGGGCCGAACACAGCGCCATCCATCATGTTGCCAGACATCAAAGCCCCGGTAGTGAATGAAACACTGCCCAGAGAGCCTTGGGTCAGGCCCATACCGTTGAAGCCTGTTACCTCGGTCAATTCTGACCCGCTGAGGGAAAGAGTGCTGGAGGTTCCGGTAAGGGTTCCGCCATTGTTGCCGAAATCAACTCCGGTAGCGAACGCTGACAAAGGCAAAGCCAGGGCGAGGACGGCCAACCATACTATCCGCTTCATTTAGAACTCCTTTTGCAGCCGGCGGAAACTTCATTCTACAGACTATCCAGTCCGCCAACGGCGGCAGTGCACCTCAAATGCCAAAACGCGAGAAGGCATAAGACGATGCAGCTCAGTGCGTTACGACCATGTACTCTGTACATCTCGGACCAAAAGCTGCAAAGCGCTGCACACTATTGCAAGACTTTGCGACTCTCTGCACAAAACATCGTCGGCGATGGTAGCGGGAACTGATGCGCGCCGTATGCTGAAGCACGGCCATGCAGCGGGCAAGAAGCTAACATCGCGGTTCAGTTGGTTGCGAACCCATCGAAATGTGTTGGCTGAAATTGCAGTTGTCATTCGGAAAATTGGAACCCACAAGAAGTTTCTCATCCGGCTTGCGGCGCGTTGCTCGGGCGCGGTCTAGTTGGGATAGTCAAAAACTGGTGGCAGGCGGGAAGGCAATAAGCCCTGAGAATTGTTCATTTTTGGCTCTGCGCCGGTATTTCGGAGCTTGAGCCGATCACATCCCTGAGCCGACGAGAGAGGTTGGTGGCTAGGGATCGGTAAAAGCGTGAACCGAGGTGCGGGAACAGCTCAAACAAACTTTGCAGCGTGGGACGGTCGAGGTGGTAGGTCTCCAAACTCTCATCGGCTACTACGTTTGCACTGGCTGCCGCATCCTCCAGGAACGACATATCGCCGCAGATCTCGCCTGGACCGATGGTGCGTGGGACTTGCGAAAGCAACTGCACTTTTGCCGTACCCGTGAGCAAGAGATACACGCCATTGCTAACTTTTCCCTTTCTCACCAGGAAATCGCCCTTTTTGAACTGGACCCGCGCGGCCTTATCGGCCAGAAGAGTCCAGTCATTCACGGTCAGATAAGTCAGACCATTTTTGGCGGACAACAGTGTGGCAACTTCTCTTTCGACCTTAGACATAGGTGGCGCGATCCGAGCTCCGAAAAATATTCCGTAAGCGGTCACAATAAAACGAAAGCAACAACAGGGAAGCTTAAGGGTAGCAGAAAAATGGCGCAGCGGCAGCCGGCATCCATAGCGACCTGCAGCGACATAAAGGACGTGCGAAATGCGATCGCCAGCGCCGGTGAGTACGCCAGCGTGCAGACAGGCTGGGCGGAAGTGAGTAGGATGTTTCCGGAAAATTTTGTGGAGGTTGCGAGATCGTTTCCGCAGCCAGTTCAGTTGTCTTTTGCTGGATCTGCGACAATCCCTGCTCGCAGGAAGCGTGCGTATCTGACGAAAATGCTAGACCGGCTCACGGGGACTGCTACGCGGCTCGCTTAATGGCGCAGAAGCTGGTTCGTCGTGCTGGTGAAAATCCAATTGAACCGTATCCCACTGAATCGCGTCCCAATGGACCGCACTCGGATGTACATCTTGCAGAGCCGGATGTTCAGCTCGCAGAAGAAGAACCCGCCGAATTGTACCTGGTTTCCCGCAGGTCCAGGAAATAGGAAGGTGTATTAAGGATTCCGCAAGATGCGCCTAGGCCTAGTTGGGAGCGGATTTTGGAATGGTGCGCCCTGAGAGATTCGAACTCCCGACCTTCTGGTTCGTAGCCAGACGCTCTATCCAGCTGAGCTAAGGGCGCGGTCGCGCTGCAGCGAGTGCGCTTGTTCAAGGATTATAACGGAAGCGAATGTTTGCGCCAGCTTTGCCGACAAAAGATTCTTGAAAATCTTGTCTTCTCAGATCGGCTCGCGTCTTTCACAATTTTATTATTATTCATTTTGCATCGCCTCCGTGCAGACGCTTTTTCCGAGCGCGATCGTCGTGCGGACTAAGGGTTTATCCCGAAGTAAATCTTTCCGGGGTCTGAGAAATTCCTACAAGGCGCTGGCCTTTGCCGTTCAGTATTATGAGTCACTTAGAGAACGGCAAGCCATGTGCTTTATGAAAAGGCAGACGAAGTGGCGCGCAACGGGGCGCTCCAAGAAGAACTTCGGCCAGAGGTTTTCTTGGACGCCCCTTTGCATTTAACTGAGAACGCCAGCCGCCGGATATTTCCAGTCCTTAAGTTTAAAGCCGATAATTTTAAGCCAGAACAACCGGTTCGCGGACATCGATTCCCGCCTGTCGCAACAGTCGAGCGACCGCGTCGGCCTTTAGCCGGGATGCATCGAACTCAACTCTAACGGTACGTTGCTTGTGATCGAATCGCACCTGCCGGATTCCGTACACCTCACGCATTCCATCAACCGCCCGCAACTCGCTCTCACCCGGCATTGCTCCGTAGCTGAAGACGATCTCCAGATAAGTCATAGGTTAATCCTTGTCAGATATGGCCTTGAAAAGGCGAACTTTCGCTGGGACTCGATTCACTATAAATGATTCCGAGGCAGGACGAGTGGTGGAGAAGGATGTGGAAGGCAGCGTTCAGTTTTTGCCTGCTTTTAAGCTGCTTCTTTTAAGCTGCTTCTCCCTTGACCTGCACTCCCGCCCACTTTTCCAGCAGGCTCAGGGTGGCGGCGTAGTCGAGGTCGCGATGCCCATCTTCTGTGGCCATTTCATAGATCTCTTCCACGGTTTCAACGCCGGGCAACTTCACGCGCGCTTCTTTGGCCGCTTCAAGCGCGAGCAGGAGATCTTTGTGCATCAGGCGGAGCGGAAAATTGGGAGTGAAATCGCGGTGCAATACAAACGGCGCTTTGTATTCGACAACTCCTGAGTGCACCATGGTGGCGCCGATGAGAGAGACGAGCTGCTGGGGGTCGACGCCAAGTTTGGTCGCCAGAGTGAGACCTTCAGCGAAACCTTCAAAGATCATGGCGATCTGCAGGTTCATGGAGAGTTTGGTGGCTTGCCCTTTGCCGGTTTCGCCCATACGGAAAATCTTTTTGCCCATGGCGGCAAAGAGCGGGCTGAGCCGGTCGATGGCCGCTTCGTCGCCCCCAACCATGAATATCAGAGTTCCATCGGCCGCTCCGATTTTTGAGCCGGTCATGGGCGCATCGACGTAGGCCACACCTTTTTCCTTCACACGGGCGGCAAATTTTACCGTTGCCGATGGCGAGATCGTGCTGGAGTCTGCAATGATCATGCCTTCGACCAGCGATTGCTCGACCCCATCCGGTCCGAACAAGACATTTTCTACTGCGTCCGTATCGGAGACACACATCCACACGACGTCGGCGCCTTGCGCCGCTGCTGCGGGGGTCGGGGCCACGCCCGCGCCTTCTACCAGTTTTCCCGGCGTGCGGTTCCACACTGTGACCTCGTGACCAGCCTTGGCCAAATTGCTGGCCATCGCATGCCCCATGATTCCCAAACCTAAAAAACCTACGCGCATCTTAGGTTCTCCTCGAAAATCGACCTTTCGAATTAGATATGAGCGACCGGATCGCGGTCAAGCAAAGTTGATGGAATTTACATTTCGCAGGCCGTTGAAGGCTCAGGCGACAGCCTTAGGCACGAAATCTTCATTCCAGGAGCGACTGAACGGGTGACCTATTACTTCTTGGGTAGTTTCAGACGATTGCACGTGCAAGCGTTACCTAAGGGAATCGCGCAAATTACGGTCACCAGCCTCCGAAGTGAATTAAAATAGGGTAAGAATCATAGCAATCATCCAATCCACCAGGCCGCAGGAGATGATCAAAGCAACACTTCGCAATCGGGCTCTCCGCAAGCGTGCATCGCAGTTTGGGCGACTGGTGCGCCATTCAGCGATCACTCCTCGGGTTGGGGAGACTCACAAGCCACGCCTGGTTTCCAACGGCGAACTGGGGATCACGTTTATCGGGCATTCCAGTTTCTTTGTGCAGATGGGCGGGCAAAGTGTGATGATCGATGCCAACTTTGCACGCTGGCTGTTCGTATTGAAGCGGCTTCGCCAGCCTGGGCTTCGGGTACGCGATCTGCCGCCGATTGATCTGGTGCTGGTGACGCATGCGCACTTCGACCATTTGCACCGGCCATCGCTGCGGGCGATTGTGCAGAATAATTTGCGGACGCGGGGAAAAGCGCCAGCCATTATTGTTCCTACTCACGTGACCGATCTGGTTTCGGATCTGGGTTTTTCGGAGATCATTGAGCTGGACTGGTGGAAGAATTCACGCCACGGGAGCTTGTCTGTAACGCATGTTCCTTCCAGACACTGGGGAGCGCGCATTCTCAAAGATTCGCATCGCGGTTATGGCGGCTACGTGCTGCGGGCAGGGAAGCATTCCGTGTATCACGCTGGGGACACAGCTTATTTTTCAGGCTTCCGCGAAATCGGCCGCCGTCTTTCGCCGGAGCTGGCATTGCTGCCGATTGGCGCTTACAATCCCTCAACTTTCCGTAACGTTCACGCCGATCCGGCCGACGCTACGAGGGCGTTTCTTGACTTGAATGCCCGCTGGATGGTCCCCATGCACTACGGAAGCTTCCGCCTTACGCATGAGCCGGTCGATGAGCCGCTGCAATTGCTGGAGAAAGAAGCCTGTGCAGCGGGGATCAAAGACCGCGTGGTGGTGCTGGAAGAGGGCGTCACCAGATTTTTTTAGCGTTCTTCGCGCAGGAAATGACATGTCGCTGTAACATTCCTTTGACAACGCAATCGCGGTTTCGGGTGTAAACTTCTTCCGAAAATTTCCGTTTCAAATTTCGGTCCAGCCAGGAGGAAGATATGTCCGTGAAGCCCATACCCGAGGGATACCACACGCTCACTCCATACATGACGGTGCGCGATGCTGCGCGCGCGATTGAATTCTATAAACAAGCTTTTGGCGCAGTAGAAAAAGGAGTGATGAAGGGATCGGATGGAAAAGTGATGCACGCAGAGTTGCGCATCGGAGACTCTATTGTTATGTTAGCCGACGAATTTCCCGAGTATGGATCGATGGCGCCATCGAAGGGCGGCAGCGGGACCGGTCTGCACATTTATAGCGAGGATGTCGACTCGGCGTTCGATCGAGCCGTGAAGGCCGGCGCCAGCGTCGAGATGCCGGTCACAGACATGTTCTGGGGCGACCGCTACGGCAAACTGGTCGATCCATTCGGTCACAAGTGGTCGATTGCGACCCATAAGCGCGATATGTCGGTAGAAGAAATGAAAGCGGCACAGGACGAATTTATGAGCCGCATGCCGAAGAGCGCATGACCAAGGTCGTATCTTAGGCAAAGACCAACCGCAAATAGGAGTAAAGAGGAGCTGATCTTGAACAGACGGGCGCTCCACCAGAGAAGCTTCACGATCCAATCGCATACCCAGAACTTACGAAAGTGGTTCCGGCGGGCAGGGTGCCGGTGATCGTGACCTCATGGGCCGCGCTGTTGCGGGCAAACGCATGCTCACGATGGATTTGGTTAACAAAATAGCAACCTGCGGACCGGGTCGGTAAACCTCAATATTCCGCTTCGCCAAAGCTGAGACGGGTATATACTTTTTGCGAGTACGTGCGGCGCGTTTTGGGGCTTTTCGGTCTGGCCCCCAGCCAGGCGAATCATGCACAACCGGAATCTGCGGTTCGATCCTCAGGATCGACCGAACTCGGCCAATCAGGCGGGTGTGAGCGTTCCCGCGAAGGGAGACAGCTCCGGTTCCTATCCTCCCGTGGATCCGGATGCGACACTCATCGAGTTCCCGATACCGCGCGCCGATCCGGATGCCACGCTCGTGGATGTACAAGCCACTCAGATCGACATTTCTCCACCTCCTGGTTCCAGCCGTCCGGTAGCAACGCGTCTCCGTAGCGGAGTGTCGTTTCTTGAAACCGGAGAAGTGTTAGGCGGACGCTACGAAATCCTGAAGCTCCTGGGTGAAGGCGGAATGGGCGCGGTGTACAAGGCCATGGACCGCGAGTTGAATCGCCCCGTTGCCCTCAAGGTGATCCGGCCGGAATTGGCTTCGAATCCTGCGATCCTGGCACGCTTCAAACAAGAGCTCTTGCTGGCTCATCAGGTCACGCATAAGAACGTGATCCGCATCTACGATCTCGGTGATGCCGATGGCATGAAGTTCATCACCATGGAATTCGTCGAGGGCGAAGACCTGCGCGCCCTCATCTTAAAAAAGAAGAAATTTGCTCCCGAAGAAGCAGTCGAGATCATCAAGCAGGCGTGCCACGCGCTGGAGGCTGCGCACAGCGTTGGCGTGATTCACCGCGACCTGAAGCCCCAAAATATCATGTGCGACGGAAGCGGCCGCGTGCTGGTGATGGACTTTGGCCTGGCGCGTACGCTGGGCGGCGACGGTATGACCCAGACCGGAGCTTTAGTCGGCACCATGGAGTACATGTCGCCCGAGCAGGCTCTGGCAAAAGAACTGGATCAGCGCTCCGATCTTTTCACGCTGGGATTGATTCTTTATGAAATGCTGGTCGGCGTAACGCCCTTCCACGCTGAGAGCGCCGTCGCCAGCCTGATTAAACGCAACTCGGAACGGGCCATCCCGGTCTCGGATCAAGATGGGACGATTCCGCGCGCACTTAGCAATATCGTGAGCAAATGCCTGGAGCGTGACCCCAACTTGCGCTACCAAAACGCAGCCGAGTTGCTGCGCGATCTGGAAGCGTGGCAGGAAAACGGCGCGGCCGCAAATTTGGGCTTTCAGCCGGCAGTCGAGCCCTGGGGCCGCACAATTCACTGGCCCTTGCTCGCGGCCCTCATTGCGGTTCTAGTGGTCGCGGTGGTAGGGTATGTGTTTCGCGGGCCGATTTTCTCTCACTCGGCGGCAAAAACTGCGTCGGGTCCTGCGCTGTCGCTTGCGATTTTGCCTTTTCGCAACGCTTCTGGAGATTCGAGTCTGGATTGGCTGGGCTCCAGCTTTGCTGACATGCTCAGCACCGACATCGGCCAATCGGCGCACCTGCGGACTGTCAGTCCCAGCACTCTGCACCAGATTTTCACCGATCTCCGCCTATCTCCTGCCACCGAACTGGATCCGACAACCATCCATCGGGTTGCCGATTTCAGTAATGCGCAACGCGTAGTCTGGGGACAATATGCAAAATTCGGAGACCAGATCCGCATCGACGCCACACTGCAGGATCTGAAAAACGATAACAGCGTTCCTTTTAAGATCGAAATCCCAAACGAAAAAGGCATTCCTAACGCGATTGACAGCCTGGCCGAATCGATCCGCCAGAAACTCGCATTGCCGGGGAACGTACTCAAAGAACTGAAAGCCAGCTCATTCCAGCCGGATTCGACTTCAGTGGAAGCACTGCGCGACTATGACCAGGGTGTCGGTTTTCTTCGAGACGGCAGGAACTTAGACGCTCAGCAGCAACTGGAAGCGGCAGTCAAAGCAGATCCTAATTTCGCTCTCGCTTTTTCGAAGCTCGCGCAGACCTACAGCAAGTTGGGCTATGACGATCAAGCTGAACAGTCAGGGAAAAAAGCTGTCATGCTCAGCCAGAACTTGCCAGAGGCGGAAAAGTACCTGATTGCCGCCACCCGTTCGCAGGTGAGTAAGAATTATCCCGACGCCATTAAAGCTTACGAAGAGCTTGCCAAGGCTTCTCCTGATAATTATGACGTGCAATCGGCGCTCGCCAGCCTGTACGAGGACTCTGGCGATCTGCTAAGAGCCCGCGATTATTACCAGAAGCTTTTATCTTCGAATCCCAAGGACGTAGCCGCAACGATTGACCTGGGCCGCATCGAAATCAAGAGCGGCGACGCCCAAAGCAGTTTTGATCCTCTGAACCGCGCTTATAGCCTGGCTGCACAAGTCGACAACCAGGAGCAAAAAGCCACTAGTCTGCACCTTATGGCGATGGCTTACAGAAAGTTGAGCAAGCCTCAGGAGGTTCTGCGCAACGAACAGGAGGCGATCACTATCTGGCGCAACATCGGTCAGAAGCGTGGCTTGGCTTCCAGTCTGAATGAAATGGCACGGGCCCAGTCTGCGCTCGGCAATATCAAAGATGCTGACTCCGACTTCCAGCAGGCCCTGCAGATTCGGCGTGACATCGGCGACAAGCGCGGTCTGAGCGACACGCTGATCGATATGGGCAATTTCTCCGACGACCGCGGCGAACACGATGCCGCGCTAAAGATGTACAAGGAAGCCCTGCAGTTGAAGCGCGACATCGGCGACGAGACGTCGCAGGCTACGTGTCTCAACAACATTGGGGCTGTGTACTCCGAAAAAAATCAATACGAAGACGCCCTTACCTACTTTCAGCAGGTGCTGCAGCTGCGCGAAAAATCGAAAGTGCCGGGGGATATCGTCGAGGCAGTTCAGAACCTCGGTCAAGTTCAGGCTAGCATGGGGCAGTACAATCAGGCGATTTCATACTTCATGCGGGCGCTGGATTTGCGGCGCAGCATGAACGATCAAAAGGGTGCGGCTCTCGTGTCCTACTCTTTGGGTGCTCTATTCGATTACCAGGGACGCTTCGGCGCCGCCGCCAACTCCAAAGGGGACGCTCTCAAGACGCTGCGCCAGCTTAATGACGGGAGCTCCTGGATGCCCGAAATTCTCGGGAGTTACGGGGAATCACTGGTCCTCGCCGGTCGTGGCGACGAAGCCAGGAGCTCGTTCGAGGAAGCGCTCAACCGGGCTCACGAACTGAAAGACGACGGCTTAATTGCCCAGACGTTGGATTTTCAAGGGGATGCGTTTCTCTATGCGGGAGATGCCAAGGCCGCTCGTTCGCTTTACGAGCAGTCTCTGCAGGAGGCTACCCGCAGCAAGGATGACCAAAAGGTCATGCTCGCCAAAATTGGCTTGGCCGAAGTCGAAGTCCGTGAAAAGAACGGGCGCCAGGCCATTCCAGAGCTCCGAAAACTGATCCAGCAAGCCGATGATTTGAGCTTGAAATACTCCTCGGTGGAGTGCTCGATTTTCATGGGCGAAGCTATGATGCAAAACCATGACTACGCTCATGCTCGCCAGGAATTGCAACACGCGTTGTTGCTGGCAGACAATTTCGGGCAGCAGCCGCTCAGTGTTCAGGCGCATTACCTTTTAGCTACCATCGCAAGAGATTCTGGCAACAATGCTGACGCGCAGGATCATTACCGGTCAGTGATCAGCACGCTGGATACGATGAAGAAAGAACCGGGTGCGGAGAAGTTGCTGCAGCGCACCGACCTGAAACTAATGTACGACGAATCTTCCCACTGGTCGCAAGCCGGCAAAAGCTAAGAACAAGACAGCAAAAAGAAAGAGTGCCGGCATGCACCGGCACTCATCCGTTTCAGTTTCCTCTCACGCTTCTTATTCCACGTTCGTCTTGGCGGTCGCGGTGTTATTGCTGGGCTTCGTATCCGTATTTGATTCCGAAACCGTAGCAGTGTTGCTTAGCAGCGTGGGGTTCTTGATCGTGCCGGTTGCAGTCACTTTTACCGTAATCGATATGACAGCTCCGTTCAGATCCGAGAGGGACAACGGCATAATCGTCCCTACGTCGCAACTCACGTTGCTGCCTGAGGACGTACAACTAATCGGCGTCGACGGGCACGTCAGCTTTTTGCCAACGATCGAACAAGCTACGTTGCTGCCCGATGCGCTCACGAAGGTGGTGCCGGCCGAAAGGGTATCGTTCACAATTGTGTTGAGAGCGTTTACGGATCCCAAATCTCCTACGCCGATCACGTACGTTAGCTTGCTGCCGGGGGTTGTGATCGGAGAAGCGACGTTCGCAATCGCCACATCGGTCGCCCCAACCACAGTGTAAGTCACCTGTTGCTGAGCGGTGTTCGTTGCGGAGTCCTCCACATCCACAGTGAGGGTTTGTGGACCTATGTCAGTCGTGTCGAGATTGATCGTGCCATTGCACATGTTGAGTGCGGGCGGGTAGGTAGCAGTGCATGAACTGCTTGTGGATCCTCCGCCCGAACCGGAGGTCGCGCTGCAGGTGCTCACAGTCAAATATGGCCCTGCCGAAGGGTAGCTGCTGCCCAGGGTGCTGTCCGGGGCGGTGCTTACTGCGTTGCAGGTGTAGCTCGCTGGAACCACTGCGCCCTGTTGATAGATGGCACCATTCGTGGGTCCCGAGATGCTCGCGGTTGGCATCTCGCCCGGCGTGTCGTAAGTTGCCACCCAGCACGAACTCAACAGTGTGCTGCCGCCCTTGACCGGTTTCGAAGAAGTATCTCCTAAAGTATAAGAGACAATCTGGTTGCTCTGGAACAGCGGCGGCGGGTTACTGCCTGTAGCCGGATTGCAGGGGTTGTTTGCATCGGGTCCCGCGCCTTGCAGAAAGCCAATCGATGGCAGACCCGTCATCGTAGTCAGATTTCCGAAGTTGCCGAAACTTGACGGCGAATTTACCGGCGAGCACGTAGGAGCGATGAGCGGGGGGTTCTCCGTGCAAGTGTAAGTGAAATAGGAGGCCATCGCCGCAAAGAACTGATTTTCGGTGGTGTCGCAAATCCCGCTCGGAGGGCATGAGACGGCGAACATCACTGGCGCGTCGATCCCCGTACCACCGCCGTTCGTATAAACAAAGCATTGAGCCGTCTGTTCCGGGCTCGAGCCACTCGGGCTTACCCAGGGCTCGGGCGAAATGCCGGGGGGGTTGACGATGGCGTTGCAGAGTGCCTGACTATCCGACGGCAGCCCTGACTGAGCTACTATCGGTATCGGCGTGACCACCAGGTTGCCTATCGTGAGAGTGGATGCGGGATTTTCCGATACGGTATTGGTGTAGCCGTTTCCTGTGCAGCCGGTACCGTTGTCTGTGCAGCCACCATTGTAACTATAGGTCGCCGTAGTTGTGGGCGAAACCGACCCCGTCTGGGACTGGGCTTGCGGCGTGAATGTCCAGCTTAGGACATCCTGGTTGTCATCACCGCCACCCGTTCCACCCGTAAATCCGACATAGGCGGTGCCGCTGCTGCCGATCAGAGTTTGCAGGGAGACCGGGGAGGTCGTGCCGTTCAGGATGAGTTGCACCCCGCCGTCAAACAAGTCAACGCCGTCCAGGATCACATCGAGGCATGGCTCGGGAGTCGTGCCCGAGAAGCAATTCGGTGAGCTCGATAGAGTAGGCGTTAGCGTATAGGAAATCGTCGCCGTGTGAATGTTGCCATCGGCCAAGGTGATCCCGAGCGACGACAGACCGTTGTTATACGCGATACTGCATGACTCGTCGATGCAGTTTGCGCCCGTCCCGTTGCTTACAATCAAAACGCTGTTGTTGTTCGGGGAAGGATATCCGTCGTTGAAGGTCTTGAAAGCCACTGCCAGACTGTTCTGGATGCCTCCGCTAGCACTTGTGCAGCTGCCGTCGGCGAATCCCATGCCGCAGCCATCGGGACCCAGGGCAGTCGCCCCCGAGTCTTGAATCACGAACGCAATGCCGTCTGCATTGCCATATAGCGTGTTGGTAGCACCGCTCAGCTGAAATGTGAACGTGGTGGAGAAGGCATTGGTAATCGTCTGCTCAGTGCTGTACCAGGCGGAGCCCGCCTCATCCGTGCTGTTGGAAGTGAGCTGCAGCAGGTTTACTGGGGTTGCAGCGCCTGTATCGGACGAACCCGAGAAACTGGAAAATGCGATCTCGAACTGGGTATTGGTGAGTCCGGCGGCGAGCACGGGGAATACCAGACCGTTGAAGAAGGTCGAGTTGACGAAGCCGGAGAGGATAATTGGCTCGCCAGCAACGAAGGAATTGGTCGCTTGAAAAGTGACGATACCGCTCGCGCCGCCCCATGATGTGATCGTCGCGGTGCTGCCGGCTGGGGCCGGGAAAGTGGCACTACCGTTAGGGGGCAGGCAACCTCGGTTCAAGGTGAAATCCGGACTGTAGTTCGGAGAAGCGGGACAAATCGTCTCCGCCGCCCAGCCAGCCGTGCTCGCCGCAACAACGATGAGCAATACTACTGCAGCGCGCATCAGAGTCGCTGCAATCGGTGAGCTGTTGAATCTTATATCCCGCATGACAGGCAGCATCGGCGCAACTTCCGGCCGACAGTAGGCACCACTTTTATCGACCATCCCTTGGGTTTTCACATTCAACTGGGCAATAAGATTTGCAGACATGACGGGCATCTCCTTACGGTCAGGGCTTGAACTTTGCAGTGATTGGACCTGGGTTCCTTGGGGGGAATTGGAACTTTACTGATTCGAACGCCAGTAAGCGTTCGCCGCACGAACGTCCTACACGATACTCCTCGCGCTCAGAAAGTCAAGCAAGAGTTTGAAGGTTGCAAGTTGTTGCAACTTGCTGTCGACCCAGAAATTCGCGCCTTCAATCCAATATCTAACGCGAAAAGAATCTCTAAATGCAGGTGGCCGGCAGCGTTGCCACCGGCCGTCATCAGAGTTGCTCAAAGCAAGCTACGCGACAGCTTGTTCGCCGAGTGCGCTCGCCTCATCGTTGTGAATATCAAACACTGCAGATAAATGGGTCAACTGCAGCAAATCATTCACTCTCTTGTTGACGCTTGCGAGTTTCAGTTCGCCACCTTTGTTGCGAACCGTAGTGTGCGCCTTTACCAGCTCGCCCAATCCTGAACTGTCCATGTAATTGACATCGGCGAGATTCAACACAATGCGTTTGTGTCCCTTGTCGGCGAGTTCGCCGACAATCTCGCGGAGCATCACGTTGCCTTCTCCTAGCGTGATTCTGCCACTTACTGTAAGGACGATGGTGTCGCCCACCTGCCGGGCGCTGGTCTGCATTCTGCCCGGGGTCTGGCGGCCTTCCATACTCAGGCCCAACTGGTCAAGAATGGCGCACGCAGCAGCGGCATCGGCTTGTGATTCGGTGCGAACCACAACCAATGATCGTCCCTCTTTCAGCACCTCGCGGAAGAAGGCAATGTCTTCCGCGGATTTCTGGTCAGAGGATGGTTGCATATCGGAACTGGCGGCAGCCGATGCCATCGCGGTGCCCGCACCTGCGCCAGCCGCTCCCAACAGCGCGGCTGCGCCAAACCCGAGCGCAAACACAGTTCCAATGCCCGGAAGAAGCAACGTGGCGGCGATCACGCCGGCGGTCATTCCGGCCGCTCCCCCCATAAATCCTCCGACGGAGGCGCCGAATTCTTTCGCTACAGCCTTGGCCTCGGTTTCCGACCGAGTCAAGAAAATAATGGATTCTTCCGGCACCCCACTGTGACGTAGTGCCCGTACTGCTTCCTCCGCGCGATCGCGGGAAGAAAAAACTCCGATTCCGGTTTCCATAATGCTCTCTCTCCTTGATTGCCGAAGTCTGACGCACTCCCCAGTGCCCCTTGCCTCCGCACCACGCGGCCGGCAACCCTCGGCCAGGTTGATATCTGGCGCATAACTGTGTCCCGCAGAGCAATATTTGTCAAGCACAAAAATACCGTTAGTGGGCCGTTTCGAGAACAGTCCGCGCCCCAAAAAGCCTCTTCCAACTTTGGCAAAAGCAAAAAGCTGGCGAGTGCGCTGGCGTACCGACAAGCCACCCCCTTTGGCGTAGCATTTTCTTAACGCGTCACGGTTCTCTCCTTATTAGCCGAAATCCAATGAAGGTCCATATGGATACCGAGTATCTTCCCGCCACGAGATGCTGTTCGATATGCGGCCAAGCCCTCAGTTTAGAGGACTGTAAAATTGACGAAAAAGGACTTCCTGTCCATGAGAGCTGCTATTGCATGAAAGTAGAGCTCGAGAAATCTTCAGCACAGCGCCGCGCCATTGCCTCTTAGGAAGTTTTTGTCGACAGTCTGGATCTTCCAGCAGCGGCTTCCTGTTATCGCTTCAGAGCCGCTCCTACATTCACTCCTGAGTTATGATTCCTTTATTCACTCAGCATGAGCTGGTGAGGGAAATAATGGCTCAAAATCGACTCGGCGAAGCTTTGGGTGTAGACCGTGTTGCTGGATGCTCCGTCTTGAAACTCATCGCATTATCGGCAGTGATTGCTGTCTCGACAGCGGAGCGAGCGAAGGGAGGAGCCATGTCGTTCCAGATTTCGAGCACCGCTTTTTCGAGTGGCCAGATGATCCCGAAGAAATTCACCTGCGACGGATCCGACGTTTCTGCCGATTTGAGCTGGAAGGATGCGCCCCCAGGCACAAAGAGTTTTGCGCTCATCATGGACGATCCGGATGCGCCGGCGGGTACGTGGGTGCATTGGGTTTTGTACAACATTCCTGCAGAAACGAAAGAGCTACCAGAGGCGATGCCGAAGCAGGAACAGCTTCCAGACGGGGCGTTGCAGGGGCACAACAGTTTTCGGAAGATCGGTTATGGAGGCCCGTGCCCGCCACCAGGTAAGCCGCACCACTACTATTTTAAGCTATATGCACTGGATACCAAGCCCGACCTGAAAGCTGGAGCGAGTAAAGGTGAGGTGGAACGAGCGATGAAGGGGCATGTGCTGGGCGAGACGGAACTAATCGGGCGCTATGGGCGTTAAGTAGGAACTTTTACCAAAGTTTTCTCGGGCGAAGGCTTGGCGAAAATCTGATCTCCGGCTAAAATATCTAGATGTCGCTTCCTCCCGATTCGCTTGCCTGGGCACACCCTCTCGTGGCGGATTGGTTTGTGCGGCGGTTTGGTACTCCGACAGAGCCTCAGGAGCAGGGCTGGCCGCATATTCTGGCGGGACGCACTACACTAATTTCTGCCCCTACCGGTTCGGGCAAAACTCTAGCTGCGTTTCTTGCCTGCATCGATCGCCTGGTGCGCAAGGCTTTGGCTGGTGATCTGGCGGATCGAACCGAAGTTCTCTACGTCTCGCCACTGAAAGCTCTCGGAAACGATATCCAGAAAAACTTAGAAGTTCCGCTTGGCGAGATTCTCGCAATGGCAGGGGAGCGCGGGCTGCTGATGCCGGAGATTCGCACAGCGGTTCGCACCGGCGACACGCTGATGCCCGAGCGCCGAGCCATGCTGAAGCGGCCGCCGCACATTCTGGTGACCACGCCCGAGTCGCTCTACATCCTTCTCACTGCCGATAAGAGCCGTGCCATTCTGCGCGATATTGAAACGGTCATCGTGGATGAAATTCATGCGGTTGCCGACGACAAGCGTGGAGCGCATTTGACGCTCTCGCTGGAGCGGTTGGAGGCGCTGACTTACAAAAAGCCGATGAGGATTGGGCTTTCGGCGACACAGAAGCCGATTGAGGAAGTCGCGCATTTTCTGACGGGCGGCAGAGCCTCAGCGGTTAAAGCCGCTATCCACGTGGGTGGCCTTGCGGCGCGGCTAGAAGCCGCGTCCCTTCAAAACGGGAATGGACATGAAGCGGGAGAATCTGCGGCCCTTCAGAACCGAAATCAGTCCGACGATCCGGTCATCGTCAACATCGGGCACAGGCGCAAACTCGACATCGCGGTCGAAGTTCCACCGATGCCGCTAGGGCCGGTGGCTTCGAACGAAATGTGGGATGAGGTTTACAACCGCCTTATGACGCTGGTCGAGCGGCACCGGTCGACCCTGGTTTTTGTGAACACGCGGCGCATGGCTGAGCGCGTGGCGCACCATTTAGGCGAACGCATCGGTGAAGAAAATGTTGCGGCGCATCACGGGAGTTTGTCGCGCAAGCTGCGGCTTGCAGCGGAAAAGAAATTAAAAGAAGGCCAGGTGCGGGTGCTGGTAGCAACCGCCTCGCTCGAATTGGGAATTGATATTGGCACCGTTGATCTGGTCGTGGAGATTAATTCACCGCGATCGATTGCCGTTACCTTGCAGCGGGTGGGGCGATCGGGACACTGGCGGGGCGCAGTTCCCAAGGGACGCTTGTTTGTGACGACGCGTGACGATTTGCTGGAATGCGCCGCTCTAGTGCGAGCGATCCGGCAAGGAGATCTGGATCGGCTGGTGATTCCCCAAGCGCCGCTGGATGTGTTGGCGCAACAGATTGTGGCTGCGTGCGCGGCGGAAGAGTGGGACGAAGACGCAATGTTCGCGTTGGTGCGTCGGGCGTATCCCTATCGCAAATTAGAGCGAGCGACCTTCGATGCAGTCTTGGAGATGCTGGCGGAAGGGATTGCGTCGCGGCGTGGACGTTACGGCGCGTATCTGCATCGCGATCGAGTGAATGGAAAGCTGCGCGCACGGCGTGGAGCGCGGCTGGCGGCGATCACCAGTGGCGGAGCCATTCCGGATAATTCTCTTTATGCGGTGGTTGCAGAGCCGGATGGCTTGGTCGTGGGCACGGTGGATGAAGATTTTGCGGTCGAGAGCAATCGCGGCGACATCATGCTGTTGGGGAATACGTCATGGATGATTCGCCGCATCGAGACTAATAGCGGACGGGTGCTGGTGCAGGATGCGCA
This sequence comes from uncultured Acidobacteriaceae bacterium, assembly GCA_963766625.1. GTDB lineage: Bacteria > Acidobacteriota > Terriglobia > Terriglobales > Acidobacteriaceae > Sulfotelmatobacter. Next base: position 350,994 of record CAVYBF010000006.1, read on the forward strand.
TGGCGCGCCGCCCAGCGTGCCGTTCTGGAATGGCGAAGCTCCGGCGCGGACGGAAGAATTATCCGATCACATCGGCGCGCTGCGGCAAAAAATCAGCGAGATGTTGCCGAACACTTCACCGGTAGGTTTCTCGGCTACGCAGCCAGAAGCAGCCGCGGCGGTTTTATGGCTTAAGGATGAATGCGGTCTGGATGGCTCCGGGGCAGAACAGGCGATTGAATATATTTTGCAGGGGCGGGCAGTTCTGGGTGCGGTGCCGACGCAGACAATGGTGATTGCCGAGCGCTTCTTCGATGAAGGCGGCGGGATGCAGTTGGTGATTCATGCGCCGTTTGGCGGGCGCATCAACAAGGCTTGGGGATTGGCGCTGCGCAAGCGGTTTTGTGTGGGATTCAATTTCGAACTGCAGGCTGCGGCAACTGACAACGGTTTGAATATCGCGTTGGCGGAGCAGCATAGCTTTCCATTGGGAGACGTCTTCAATTTTCTGAATGCGGCGACGGTGCAGCCGATCCTGGAGCAGGCGGCCCTCGATTCCCCAATCTTTGGCACGCGCTGGCGATGGGATGCGAATCGCGCGCTTGCGTTGTTGCGCTTTCAGAATGGAAAAAAAGTTCCACCGCAGATTCAGCGGATGCGGTCGGACGACCTGCTGGCCTCGGTGTTTCCCGATGCGGCGGCCTGCTTCGAAAATATCGAGGGCGAGAGGAAGATTCCGGATCATCCGCTAGTGGGTGAGGTGATGAAAGATGTGCTCACCGAAGCCATGGATCTTGAGGGATTGAAGGCAGTGCTGAGCGGGCTGGCTGATGGGCGAATTCGATGCATTGCGGTGGATACCCCTGTGCCTTCACAGTTTTCGCATGAGATTTTGAATGCGAATCCGTACGCTTATTTGGATGATGCTCCGCTCGAGGAGCGGCGTGCGCGCGCGGTGCAGATGCGGCGCATGCTTCCCGAGTCAGTACTGGAAGAAGTTGGGGGGCTCGATCCGGCCGCGATTGCGCAGGTGAGGGAAGAGGCTTGGCCCGATGTGCGCGATGCCGACGAGTTGCACGATGTGCTGCATACGCTGGTGGCGCTGCCAGAAACCGAATCAGCTTATGGTACGAATCGGTGGAAGATTTACTTTGAGCGATTGGCGAGCGAGGGTCGAGCTGCATCCGCGATCTCAGGCAAGCGAAAATATTGGGTTGCGGCCGAACGCGCGAAGACTTTTTCGGCGTTATTTCCCGATGCGCGACTTGAGCCAGCGTTGGCCGACGTGGAGACCACCTCTCCTTCACACGAAGATGCGTTATTGGTTCTGGTCACCGGATGGATGGCGCATGTTGGGCCGACGACGGCGAGTGAGCTGGAATCGGCTTTAGGGCTCCCAGCCGCTGAGATTACGGGCGCTTTGCTTCGCATGGAAGCGAGCGGGACGATCTTACGCGGAAAATTCAGTGGCGCAGCCATGCCGGCGGGTCGCCCGCGTCCACACGAGACTGGACCACAAGATACAGTCGACCTTGGCTCGACTGGACAGCCGGGGGTGGCTGTCCCTACACCCAGACCAGAGCCGGAGGTCGAGTGGTGCGAGCGGCGGCTGCTGGCTCGCATTCACCGGCTCACGGTCGCAACCCTGCGCAAGCAGATTGAGCCTGTAAGCAAGGCGCAGTTCATGCAGTGGTTATTGCAGTGGCAGCACGTGGCTGCGGGAACGCAAGTTAATGGCGAGCGCGGCACGCTGGAAGTGTTGCGGCAACTGCAGGGTTTCGAGATTCCCGCGAATGCGTGGGAGCGGCAGGTGCTGGTACGGCGGGTGACGGATTACGATCCGAAATGGCTCGATCAGCTTTGCCTGACGGGCGCAGTGGGGTGGGGAAGGTTGTCTCCACATCCGGCGACGCTCGATTCGATTCAGCCGGGGAACGGAACCGGTTCTGTATCCGGCGCGGCTCCACGGCAACGGCGCGTGATTCCTACAAGCGTTGCTCCGATTACATTTTTTGTTCGAGAAGATGCCGACTGGATGACGCCGCGGCATCCTGGTGCGGAGTTGTCAGAGAACAACGGCCTCAGTCATGGAGCTCAGCTGGCGCTGGATTTTCTGCGGCAGCGCGGCGCATCGTTTTTTGCCGATATTGTGCGCGGCACGGGAAAGCTGAAAGCGGAAATTGAAATGGCGCTGTGGGAGTTGGTGGCGGCGGGTCTGGTGACGGCCGACGGGTTCGACAATCTGCGATCGCTGATCGATCCTAAACGGCGGGCCGGGCAGGGAAGCGGGCGCGTGGCGCGGCCGCGGCATAGCGCCGGACGTTGGGCTTTGCTGCATACCGAGGAAGCGGTTGAGCGGCCGCGTGCTGTGGAAGCCGCCTGCTGGATGTTGCTGCGGCGGTATGGCATTGTGATTCGCGATGTGCTGGCGCGGGAATCGAATCTGCCGCCATGGCGCGAATTGCTGATGGCATTTCGCCGGCTTGAAGATCGCGGAGAGATTCGCGGCGGCCGCTTTGTCGATGGTTTTGTGGGCGAACAATTTGCTTTGCCGGTTGCGGTGGAATCCGTACGGGCGATGCGCAAACTGGACTCGGCGCAGGCAGCGGTTACTCTGTCGGCTGCCGATCCGTTGAACCTGGTTGGAACTCTCGTTCCGGGAGATCGCGTTCCGGCGATTTCTGGCAACAGCGTCACGTATCGCGATGGGGCTGCGGTTGCTGTGCCGGCGGTGGCGCCTGCGGGTATGCAGGTCGTGGCTGGTTAGTTTGATGAGGCCATAACGTCGGAAACCGGGGTGATGGAGCCATTGAGGAAATGGGCCATACTGGTCGAAGTAGTGTTGGTCGTCTCGATGCTTCAGGTTAATTGAGTACACACCAAGTTCTGGCAAGGTGTGCAATTCGCTCGGCTGCGCAATACCATCGTGGTTTGCGTCGATCCAAAGCACGAGTCCTGAGAACACGGCGTCACGTCGCTCGATAATCCCGTCCTCGTTGCCGCCATTCTGTCTCTTGTCGAACTCAGCCAACGCGCGATATCCGTTGAGGCAGGTACGCCCACCATCTGGACACGGTGGTTGTGCGGTGTAGTTGCCGAACAGCTCTTTGGTGGTGGTGACCTTGCCATTGTGGGGCAGAGCCAGAAATGCATTGCCGGACAGCCCCGCAGTCCAGGCCAGCTTGATCGGGTGCCCATCATCTCCCTCGATATCGAACACAACGCCGTCGTCAGCTGATGTCAGCTGAAATCCGTGGCCTGTGGTGTCAATGATGATGGGAGACGTCCCTCCGCATATAGGTTCGTCTGGACTTTCATTGCTGCCCTTGGGTGTGCCCTTGGGTATGCATGCGTTAGGGTTGTGCTCTGCTGGGCAATTTCCGGTGTAGGTTTGGCTTCCGTTCCAGATTGATGCGGAAGGAAACGTGATCGGCCCTACCGAGACGTTGAAACCGCAACTGGTGGTAGTACAAGACTCAAAGGCGATTGCGGCTTGCCCCGTTGCGGTGCTCCCTCCATCGGGATTCCCGGCGGCTTGATTCTCCGCGACATGGTTTACGTGGTAGGCGCTTGTGGTAATACCGGTGTCACCCCCTGATATCCCCATATCCACTGATAACTGCGTAGAGCAACTTTGGTCTGCGTCCGTATCCCCGCGCTTGCACGTCGGGTTGCTGCGTTGATTCACTTCGAGAAATTCGCGCAATGCTGGATTCTTACCATACGTCTCTGTCTTCAGGAGGACGTCGGGGTAGACTGGCTCGACGAGAAGCTCCTGCAACGTCCCACCCCCGAGGGCGACTACCATATCGCCCGGGACCGCCTCATTTTGTCCCTCTGGGCCGAAGTAGAAGCCTGCGCGATAAGTGCGGCTACGCCCCTCGAAGGTTACCGTGACGGCGTAGGTGCAGTAGCGCATGATCGCGGAAATACCCGACTCTCGTTCCATGGCGGGAAGCATCTCAGCCACCGTGGAATCGGGAACCGGGCCTCTCGGCCCGCGAGACCATCGTGGTCGAGCTACGTTCATACTGGTCTCGGTTTTTACTCCGGGTTTGTTTTCTTCGGTGAAAGTCTCGGTCACGGACGCGATGTCGATCACATTCCCACCGTCCCTAATATCAGGGAAGACGTCCGAATACTTCTGATCCAGGACGCTGGCGATATCGGCGACTGAAAAATCGCTCAGGCGGAACGTGGGGTTCCCCCTGGCTACCTCCTGCAGAAGTTGAGCGTAAGTTATATTTGGGTTGCGCCTCACTGCTCGTATCACCGTTTCCAGATCGACCGCGTAAGACAGCTTTGCGTACGCTGTGCGGACGGTTTGTTCTTCGTGCGTTATACTGCCAGCCGCTACCTGCTGGCCTGCAGTTACAGACGCCAAAAACAAAACGCCAATTCTAAGTAGGTACCTCATCGGTTCATCCTTTTTTGTTTGCAGATTTTTGCCCAGACCCGGTGCTCGGTAGGATTCGCCCTTTTAGAGTCGCCCGTTGGATTCGGCCCGCGTTCCCAGCCGCCGGCCCGTAGGTGCAGAAGGCAAAAAATCAGGAACTCGATGAGGGGGCCCCTCGAGTCCCTGATTGCGCAAAGCCAGGCAATAAACAGATCAGAAAAGCGCTTCCCCCATCGCTTTTTGCCAAAGGCGTGGCGCACACAAAGCAGTGCACGCCGTTTGCCATCGGTTTGGACTCTTCAGCGGGAAGCCGTCGTGAGCCAAGTCACTACAAACAAAACGTTTCTGGGTCGGCACATTTGGCTCGTTTTCTGGCTCCCGACAGAAACCACTATCCAAATGGATAGGGTTCTATCTGTTCGGATATTGGAACAAAACCATCTTGGGCATGAATTTCGGTCAAAAGTATGATAAGAAGGGGCGCGACGGAGGAAGATTGCGTCCTAGACTACTGGTGCTTTCCGGGCCCCTGAAAGATTCCACGATTCCTCTGTCCGAGGGCGAGATAAGCATTGGCCGGGAAGCCTCGAACGGGATCGCGGTTTCCGATCCTTCCGTTTCTAGAAAACATTGTCTGGTTGAAGTGCAGGGCGGTCGGTTCATGGTGCGCGATCTCGACAGCCGCAATGGCACTCTGGTGAACGGGTCTGCGGTGGTAGAACAAGGCCTGCAGCACGGAGATACAATCTCTGCGGGAGATTCTTCTTTTCTTTTTCTGGTAGAGGATCAGGATGTTCCGCCACCTGCAGGCCAAGTGGAGTTTGAGGACTCCCGCCTTACCGCGGAAACCACGATTATTCATCCCAGAGATGTGGTTTATCTGCAGCCGGAAAAATTGCTGCACGAATTGCCCGCGACATCCACTGTGGCTCGAAATCTGAACGCGCTTCTAAAGATCAGCCGAATTGTCCATGCCATTCGCGATCTTAATGAATTGCAGGCACAGTTGCTGGATTTGATTTTCGACGTTGTTCCTGCCGGTCGGGGCGCGATCCTGCTGGCCGACAACGAGGGTCACGAATTCAACTCACTGTTTGCCCGCATGCGACAATCGGCGAAAACCCCGCTCGTGAAGGTGAGCCGGACGGTGGCGCGCCAGGTTCTGGAGCAGGGGATTGCAATTCTCGCCAGCGATGTGCTGGCAAGCGATGATCTGCGCCAGATCGCGAGCCTGACGGCTTTGGATGTACGGTCTCTGCTTTGTGTGCCGCTGACGGTTTTTCAACGCACGATTGGCTGCATCTATCTTGACAACGACACGATGGGAGGACGGCTGAATGAAGAGCACCTGCAATTGGTGACGGCCATTGCAGGTATATCGGCTGTGGCGCTCGATAATGCGCGCCGCCTGCAGTGGCTTGAGGAGGAAAATGAACGGCTGGTTGTCGAAATAACTCAAGATCGCAGCCTGGTCGGTGAAGGTACGCGCATGAAGGAGGTATACCAATTCCTTAAGCGAGTGGCGCCCACCGACGGCACCGTGTTGATTGAGGGTGAGAGCGGGACCGGCAAAGAGTTAGCCGCCCGGGCGATTCACCGGAACAGCCCGCGTGCCACGAAGCCGTTTGTGGCCATCAATTGCGCAGCCATTCCCGAGTCGCTGCTGGAGAGCGATCTATTTGGCCACGAGCGCGGAGCATTTACCGGAGCGGGTTCGCAGAAAAAGGGACGATTCGAAGTTGCGGACGGAGGAGTTGTTTTTCTGGACGAAATCGGAGAACTGGCCCCTACGCTGCAGGTCAAGTTGTTGCGCGTGCTGCAGGAGCGGGAGTTCGAGCGCGTAGGAGGAACGCACCCCATCAAGGTCGATATTCGTCTGGTTGCCGCTACCAACCGCAATCTCGAGCAAGCCGTTCGCAATGGAAAATTCCGCCAGGATTTGTATTACCGCCTGGCCGTGTTGAAGATCACCATGCCGACACTGCGCGAGCGGCGCGAAGATATTCCCATGCTGGTGCGGCATTTTGTGCAGAAACATGCGAAGCGGTGCAAAGTAAAACCGCGCCCCGTGTCGCGGGAGGCACTTGCCTGCCTGGTGAATTACGATTGGCCGGGCAATGTTCGCGAACTGGAGAACGCCATTGAACGGGCGCTGGTGCTCGGGTCTTCCGACATGATCCTGCCGGAAGATCTACCGGAATCGTTACTCGAACGCACTCCGCCGGACGTCACGGAGGCCAAATATCACGCAGCGGTCAAGGAACTGAAAAAACAATTAATTCTCAATGCGGTAGAACAGACGCAGGGCAGCTATGCCGATGCGGCGCGCGTCCTGGGAGTGCATCCCAACTATCTGCACCGCTTGATTCGCAATCTCGAGCTGAAAGATAGCCTTAAGGACGCGCTGCGTGATATTCCGCCGCGAGGGCTCACCGGACTTTCCGGCGGGAACGCGTGAAGCGAATAGCTTATTGCCAGCGCGGCGTATCGATCCCCGGTAAGCTGCGGAATATCGCTCTGCACAGGTCTATGCTAGTGGTGTCATGCGTAAAACCTGTTCGATTCTCGTTCTCAATCTTCTTCTCTGTTCGGCGCTTGCCACAGCAGAAGACTATCCTGTAGGCGACCAGCCGTTTCGGCGATACGTCGCGGAGGGCAGAGACGGTCGGCACATCACGTTCTATCTTTCGACTCTGCCGGCACCCATTCATCCTGTCCCTCTGATCGTCTACGTCCAAGGCACAGGCTGCTCATCTCAGTTTGTCAGCGTCGGTGGGCGGATGAGCCGTGGACTGCAGGGCGTCCTATATTCGGTAGCCCACGGCCGGGCCCGCATACTGACCGTCGAAAAGCCAGGGGTTGATTTTCTTGACGATCCGCCGGATGACGGCGACGCTCGCAATTGCCGCCCAGAATTTCGAGCTCAGTTCGATCTCGACCGGTGGGCCACAACTGTTGCGGACGCAATCCAAGCGGCGCAGCAGCTGCCTGGCGTCGACGTTTCGAAGACGCTCGTGATCGGCATTTCAGAGGGCGGCATAGTGGCGATGCGAGTCTCGAACGTATCGCCGGCCGTCACGCACGCCGCTTCCTTGTCGGGAGGTGGCCCGGTATATCTATTCCACTTGGCGGAATACATGCGCAGTAAGGGATTGGACGCAGAGAAGGAGGTCTACACCTGTTGGAGTGACATCCTGAAGGATCCGGGAAGCGACGCCAAGTTCTGTTGGGGCCAGACATATCGTCAGTGGTCCAGCTTCATGAGGACATCGGTCATCGCGGAGGCCCTCAAGTCTCACGCGCACCTATATTTCGCTCAGGGGACCGCCGACACGCAACAGGCGATTGCTGGGTTCGATGTCCTGCGCGCCGAGTTAGCGGCAAAGCAGCGAGAAGCCGTATTTGAGCGAATCGATGGAGCTGACCATGCCTTAGACCTCCCGAATCAGAAGGTTCCGGAAGGCCTGAAGACAGTCTTTGGTCGGGTGGAGAATTGGTTTCTGGGGGATGTCGCAAAATAATACCAAGCAGTGGCCTGCTGCTCTCACGGCAGGCGCAATTTCATTAACTGCGCGGGATCGAGATAGGTTCCTTGCCAGCGCACTGCGACGTGCAGATGCGGACCTGTGGCGCGGCCGGTTCCGCCGCTAACTCCGATCTCTTGCCCGCGCTTGACACGCTCGCCTTCTTTTACTTTGAACTCGGAGAGATGAAGATACAACGTGAGCAGGCCTTGGCCATGATCCAGGACGACAAAATTCCCTTCGAAGAAAAGCGGCCTGGCCAGTAATACGGTGCCATCGTTCATTGCGTCGACTGGCGCCCCGCTTGGGACACGAAAATCCAGGCCCAGGTGCGGACTTGAAGTCTTACCGTTGAAGATGCGCTGGGAGGCGAATACGTCAGAAATAGGAGCCTCGGCCGGCGCGATAAATTGGCCGCCCCACTCGCGATCGGGAGTCACGCGATTCAGATAATCTTTCTTGATCTGCTGGCCTTCCTCGATTTGCTTCACCTGTTCAGGAGTAGGCTCGGTAAATTTGCTTTCCACGCTGAGATTGACTTTGATCTTGGGATACTTGCCGCGGGCAATCATGAACTTGCGCGCAAAGGTGACCTTTGTGTCTGCTGCTTTTCCCGGGAGTCTTTCTCCGGTCAATTCCAGCGGATAAGATCCGGGCGAAGTTTCCAGGCTGATGCCGGCGAGCGCGAACCAGGTTTTACTTTTTGCATCGAAGCTGAAGGGAAACTCATGCCCCAGCCAGCTTCCGCTGAGCGACTGCAACCGTAAAGGGGTTTTCACCTGAAACAACACGGGACTGCCATTCACCAATCGTGCAGGTTGAGCATGCACGCTCCAGCTAGCGGCAGACGCCCAGGGAACGGCGATTGCAAAGTGCAAGCAATAAAAAATAATGAGTGCGACGCGATTAGCCGCAACAGACGATCGCCAAGAGTTCACGCTGCTAGCCTAACATTCGCGACCGCCTGGACGCGCCGTCGGATTTCGCACTCTCAGCAAACCGCAGTTGTTATAATCGACGTGGCGGTGGGAATAGCTCAACTGGCAGAGCACCGGACTGTGGCTCCGACGGTTGCGGGTTCGATTCCCGTTTCCCACCCCAGATTTTCCTCAGCGGGTTTCGCACTTTTCTGCTTTGTCTTCTGTTTGGGAGTCTTCCAAGAAGTTGTTTTGTGCCGCGTTTGCGGGCATTCCTACGCGCCCTGTGCCTTGGTTTTCGGCGGCAAGAGAGCGGGCGCGGAGCTGGATTGCTGCTCGGACGTCGATTGTTGCTTAAGCACATCCTTCCAGAAAGCGCTGCACGAGTCGATGGTCGAAACTCCTATCTGATCGGCCATGGGCGTGTTTTCTTCTCCCTGCCAGACGACCATAAACTCTTCCTGCTTGTTCTGCCTGGCTAAGGTGATCTTGGTGCCACGCGCGATTTTTCTATGGACGCCCTTCAACAGGCAGCCCTGGTGGCTGATATTGACGGTGGTTACTTCCTGATCGAAAGTCTGGCCGCTGGCATCGGTGGCAGTAAGCCGAACGGGAATTACCACGCTCATTCGTGAATCGCGGCGCTCGATTCTGAACTGCGCCATCAGCCCGCTCAATTCGGCCGCGATCGCGGCTAACTCTTGCGCAGCCTTTTCGGACTCCTGTGCGCGTGCCAATGTCCCATCAGCGGCCTGCGCCACACCCTCGATATTATCGGAGATGTCGCGAGCTCCATTGGCAGCTTCGTTGGCATTACGGGTCATTTCGTTCGTGGTAGCGCTTTGCTCTTCCACGGCCACCGCAATAGTGGCGGAAATATCGTTAATTTGGTTAATCACGCCGCTAATGGTCCCGATGGCGTTGACCGCGGCCTTCGTATCCCCTTGGATGGCGCTGATTTTTCGGCTGATATCTTCCGTGGCTTTTGCCGTCTGCTTGGCAAGCTCTTTGACTTCATTGGCGACGACGGCAAAGCCTTTGCCGGCTTCTCCGGCGCGGGCGGCTTCGATAGTGGCATTGAGCGCCAGCAAATTGGTCTGCTGTGCGATGGAAGTGATCACCTTGATCACTACTCCGATTTCCGCACTGGAATGGCCCAACTTAGCCACCGTGGAATTGGCTTCTTGTGCGGTGCTCACGGCGGTCGAGGCCACTTTTGCGGCTTCGTTGGCGTTGATCGCGATGCTCTGAATAGTCGAGGTCATCTCGCCGGCGCCGGTCGAAACACTCTGCAGGTTCTGACTGACCTGCTCGGTCACGCTGGAAACGGCTTTGGCTTGCTGGGCGGTCTGGCCGGAGTTGCCGGTGATCTGCTGGCTGGCTTCCAGCAACTGCTGGCTGGCCGCGGCAAGCTGGCGAGTGCGGGTGGCTACGCCGCGCAGAAGTCCCTGCAGTTTATCCATGAAGAGATTGAACAGGCGGCCAACCTCGCTCAATTCATCTTTGCCGAAATTCCCGGCAATATCGAGGCGCTTGGTTACGTCGCCGTCGCCTTCGGCAATATCTTTGATCATTCGAGTCAGCCGCGCCAGCGACTGCGAGATGGTGCGCACCAGGGCCAGGCTGCCCAGGCACATCAATACCAGCGTTGACGCCACCAGGAAATAAACCACAAACTGGATGTGCCGGGTGTGCGCATTGGCTTGCTCCGCCTGATCGTCGAGCGCCTGGCTTAATTTGTCTTGATTCTCCGAAATCGCGCGCAAGAATTCTTCGAACGCCGGATTGGCTTTTTCAATCATCAATTGATGCGATTCGACGTTATGGGCGTGCATGATCAGTTCGGTGACTTGCGCGTCGGCTTGGGTGAGCTTGTCGAAAGCGGCCGCCACTCCGGAATCTTCGCTGGTGCCTTGCTGAATTCTTTCGTGCGCCTGCTTCACCAGAGCCTGGTTCTGGTTCATGAGGGCTTCAATGGCATCGGGGTCACTTTGCTGAATCATTTCCTGAGTGGCGCCTTGAAGCTTGACCGCCATATCGAGCAGTTGGAATGACGCCTGACTCTGGGTGCGCGACCGGGAGGCCACGTCCCTGGACAGCGATACCGATACATGCAGAAGATAAGACAATCCAGCGACTGCTCCGGCGGTGATCGCAACGGAGGCGGCCAGAGCCAGAGTCATGCGCCGCGCGATACTTAAGTTCATAGCCGGGGTTCTCCTGGATACTTTTCTAGTGAAGTTTGTCAGCCCGCAGTCCGAACACAATCGAGCCAATCGGCTTTTTGCCGTCAAGAACGGGCAAGCCGACCTGGATGAGTTGCAGTCCCGTAGAATCGTCAAGCTTTACCGTTCCGATCCAGGTCTTTCCACTCATGGGCACTTCGTGTTTGGGCATTCCTTTGTGGGTCCAGTGTTCGGTTTTCGCGTCGAAGCCGACCTTGCCGCCATCGGCTCCGGAGACGAAGATTTTGACGATGGCGTCATTTTTTTGAGTTTTCAAATATTCGGAGAGAGAATTCTTACCGATGGCACGCACGAACGGATCGAACAACGAAAGGCTGTGCCACTTCTCATTGGTCATAGACTTCGCTTCAGGGGAGGGAGTTGTCGCGTTGTACGCCTTGACGGCGGTGACCACCTGAGAATCGTTGCTGATCGTCTCCAGGTGTTTGGTTTCAGCGGTTAACTTCGCCTGCAGCTCCGGAGGAGCCTGGGCAGAACTTGCGGCCGCTGCGAATAACAGGGTCGCCGTGATCATTGAGAATCTGGATGTCATAACGCGGTTTCACCTTGGTCTCGAGTAAGCGATACTTAGCTCTGCAGGTTTATATCGGCAACAGGAACCCGAACATTACCAGCCCGACGGTTTATGCGTCTGAGCGCTCAGAGCAGCGGTTGGCTGCTCCAACCTTCAACTCGTTCTCACAACATAATGTGAGGATAGGCCGGCCGGGAAATAGGATAGAATTGCCGTTTTCAATGAGATTGCGATGAGGCGAATTTTCCCTCCATTCTCGTTTCCATTCCGGCGGCTGGGGCCATTGGAAGTGCGCATGCTTGATGGCCTCTGGGCGAGGGGAAGTGCCACGGTTCGCGAGCTCCTCGAAACCGATTACCCCGATTTGGCGTACACAACCCTGATGACTACACTCGACCGCTTGTTCAAGAAGGGGCTTCTTACTCGTACCGAGGAAGGCAGGGCATTTCGCTATGCTCCCTGCGTGACCCGCGAGGAGTTGCATCGGGAAGCGGCGAGCCATGCTCTACGCCAGTTACTGGATGCGAGTTCGGCCGCAAATTTGCCGCTGTCGTTTCTGGTTGAAATGGTTGGCGAGCGCGATGAAAAACTGCTTGACGATTTAGCCAAGCTCGTCGAATGCAAGCGACGTGAATTGAATGAACGTGGCCGGCAGGGGCAGGACAGCCGCGCAAAGGGGACCCAGTGATGTTTCTCTTGCGCGGAATCGCGGTATCGTTCTCCATTGGCGTGATGGTCTATGTATGTCTCTCGCTTGCGGTTTCGCTGGGGTGGCGGGTCGCTCGACCGGATGCTCTTCGGTACTCGGCGAAATCGTGGGCAAACCTGCTTTTCGCTTTGCGTGTTGTGCCCATGCTGGTTTCCGCGGCGGTGGTGTTGCTTCTTGCCGTGCCTTCCTTTCTATGGCTCGAACCTCGCGCGGTTACCGAACCGATCGGCATCGTGCCAATTGCGGTCAGCCTGTGCGGGTTGGCAGGAATCGTATGGGGAATTTGGAATGCCGCATCCGCATTACAAAGAGCGCTACGAACGGTTGCAAGCTGGGCCGAGGCAGCTTCCGTGATTTCTTCGGAAACGGTCGGCTCGAATGGTTCCGTTCCGATACTGCGGAGTTCGTCCGTATCCCCTCCGCTCGCAGCTGCGGGCATAGTGAAGCCGTCTGTGTGGCTATCGCAAACTGCCGAATTCCTCCTGAACGAGAGCGAATTGCGGTCCGCGCTGCGGCATGAAATGGTGCACGTGCGCCGCAAAGACAATTTGCGGAAGCTGATTTTTATCGTGCTCGCATTTCCTGGCATGGCGAAACTTGAGAGTGCGTGGTGCGAGGCCACGGAAATGGCTGCGGACGACGCCGCCGTCTCGAACAGCTCAGAAGCCCTCAATCTCGCTGCCGCGGTGATCAAGTTATCTCGTTGCGTTCCGCTCGATTTGCCGGGGGAATTGACCACCGCCTTAGTGCACAGCCCAATGGAATCGGTGAATGCGCGAGTGGAGCGGTTACTCTGCTGGAATGAGATGCGGCACTACCCGGCGGGCTATGGTTCCAAATACAATTTCTGCACGGCCGCGGCAATCACCATTGCTTTAGCGATTAGTTATACTCATCTGCTGATTCTGGTTCATGCGGCAACCGAGCTACTGGTGCGGTAGACTCCTGTAGATGCCAACCGGCCGCCAAGGTTCGATTCACCTGTTTCGCTTCTCCGGAATCGATGTGTTCCTGCATTGGTCCTGGTTTCTGGTTGCGGCTTACGAAATCAGCAGCCGCAAGGGCAGCTACTCCTCGATCACCTGGAATGTGGTGGAGTATCTTGCACTCTTTCTGATCGTGACGCTGCATGAGTTTGGTCATGCACTGGCTTGCCGGCAAGTGGGCGGCACCGCAGACCACATTGTGCTCTGGCCTTTGGGCGGAGTGGCGTATGTAAATCCGCCACAGCGGCCGGGTGCGACCTTGTGGAGCATCGCAGCTGGGCCACTGGTGAACGTGGCGCTGCTGGTGATTCTGTACGTGACCGGCACGCTCAGCAACGGATCAGCATGGCTGGCAGCATCGCCTGACCTGCATGCGCTGCTGCGCGCCATCTGGGAGATAAATTTTGGCCTGCTGATTTTTAATCTGCTGCCTATTTATCCTTTGGATGGTGGTCAGATTCTGCGATCTCTGCTGTGGTTCGTGCTTGGGCGCGCCCGCAGCCTGATGGCCGCCACCGTAATCGGCTTGCTGGGCGTTGCCGGTTTCATTCTCCTGGCAATCAAGATTCAGTCCATTTGGATTGCGGCAATCGCAGTTTTCGTCCTGATGAATTGCTGGAGCGGATTTCAGCAAGCGCGAGCGCTCTCTCGCTTTGCGAAGTTGCCCAGACGACAGGAGTTCGCCTGTCCGACCTGCGGAATGTCGCCGCCGTTAGGAGATTTTTGGCGATGTGGCAAATGCGGCCAGCCGTTCGATACCTTTCAAACCGGTGCTGCGTGTCCGCGCTGCGGCTCGCACTTTGATGTGACTCGATGCCTGGATTGCGGAGCCTCGCACTCGATGCACGAATGGACCCCTAGCATCGTGGCAGCGCAGCAGTCCAAGCGTGCTCCAGCGAGCTTGCTTTCAGGCGGACCTGATTCTTAGATAGAGGCTGAACAGTATAGAGCCTTCGCACAGTTGGTTGAACGGCTCTCGCCGCATCTAGCTTGAGCTCTTACTTTGCAAGTCTTGCTTTGCAACTCTTACTTTGCAAGTCTGACTTTGCAACTATTGTGCGAGTTGCCGCAAAATCTCTTTCCCCAGCTTCTGCGTTTCGCCGAAGAACTTCTGATACTCGACAAACAGCCGGTTCAGTTCCAGCGACTTATCCGGTGTGATCTGCTTGCGCAAAATCATGTCGCGCACGTGCACCGGGTTGGGCAGCGTGGCATCCTCGGTCAATTCTTCCAGCGCCGTGTTGGGATCGTAGTGATACATGGGACACCTTTGATTGAGTAATTGGGAAATTGAGTAATTGGGAAATCTAAGGGCGCACTGCCGACGGCGCTGCCTTTCAATTACACAATTACTCAATTGCCAAATTACTCAATTCCTAGACCATCTCGGTTCCCCACAGATCATGCAGATGAACAATCCCGAGCAGTTGGCTGCTTCCATTCACCACCATTAACGAAGTAATTTTCTTTTCCTCCATGTGAGCCAGGGCGGCAGCGGCGAATTCGTTGGGAGGAATCGTTTTTGGATTTCTCGTCATGGCTTCGCCGGCGGTTAAATCGAGCACGTCTTTGCCCCGCTTTTCCAGCAGCCGCCGCAAATCGCCGTCGCTGATCACGCCCACCAGTTTCTTACCCTGAACGACAGCCGCAACACCCAATTTCTTGCGCGACATTTCATAAATCACATCCGGCATCTTCGTCTGCGGAGCGACACAGGGCAACTCATCGCCTGTATGCATCAGCGAATCCACACGCGCCAGTCTCTTTCCTAACTTCCCGCCGGGATGCAGATTGGCAAAATCCTCTTCTTTGAATCCCCGTTTCGCGCTTAGCGTAACGGCTAGCGCATCGCCCAGGGCCAGCATTGTGGTAGTGGATGCAGTGGGCGCGAGGCCAAGCGAACAGGCCTCCTCGGCAACTGAACAATCCAGAGCAACGTCCGCCGCCGCTGCGAGCGTCGAAGTTCGTGTGGAGCGCGCACTCTTGCCCGCTGCTTTTGACTTTGACTTGCCGGCGCGGGAGTTGTCTCGGTTCCCCGACTTCGTGGGCAGGAGTGCAGGCTCTACACCAATCCGATCTCCCGTCGCGGCAATCAGCGGAACCTGCAGCCGCTTGATCGTGGCCAGCAATGCCAGGATCTCCTCTGTCTCGCCGGAAGCGGAGAGCGCCAGCACCACGTCGCCCTGCACAATCATTCCTAAATCCCCATGCAGTGCTTCCACCGGGTGCAAGTATAAGGCGGGCGTTCCTGTCGAACTCAGAGTCGCCGCAATCTTGCGTGCAATCAAACCGCTCTTGCCCATGCCGGTAACCACGACACGGCCGCCGCAAGAAAACATCAACTCTACAGCCCGCTGAAAAGCCGCAGCCATGGGGCCCGCAATGCGGCTGGCCAGCGCAAGCAGCGCCTCCGCCTCAATCCGGACTACGTTCTCGCCGGTGTTCTTCATGCCAGGGTTTCCGAAGAGAGGATGTTAGCATGGAGCCGAAACCAGCCATCGGCACTGCTGAACGACTGAACGTTGCTTGTGGTCTTGAATATGTTCTCGATTGCCATCGCCCAAAGCCGAACCCGAGGGCCGCCGCCAACAGAGAATTTATGCTGAATTTCGCGGTTTGCTAAAAATGGTCTTCGCTGCTTTGCGGCTGCACCGGTTTCTGACTCAGCACTGCCAGACCCTTTGCCTGGATGATCCGATCCCAGGGCCCGGCCTGCCAATTATCACGTGGCTTCACCGCGAGTCGCCATGGCGGCAACGTCACCATCAGTCGCGACGCAGTTGCATGCAAATAGGGTTCGTACATCGACCGCAATCTCGTCAGCTTCTGCCGCGCCTCTTCGCTGCTTCGCAAGGTCAATCCTGCGGCTGCCAGCGCTTCTTTCAACTGGTTAAAATCCATGTCGCTGAGCCGCTCCGGCATATGCGGATCGTACTGTGCGTTCACTACCTGAGCCAAGTCCACGGCGGCGTGGCGCGCCATGGCAAATGTAAGCTTCGCCTGTCCCGGATGAATTCCTTCGATTCCAGTGATCACCAGCGAAGTTACATCCAGCATGGTCAGCAGCGCTCCCAGCCAGCTCTGATTGCTATGCTGCGAGCGAAAAAAACTTAGCACGGGATACGAAAGCAGGCTCTCCAGCAACTGCGCGGACCAATGTTCCCAATCGCGTAACACTTCGTCGAAGACGATCTGGTCAATCCCCGGATTTTCTGTTTTCCCCGCCAGCCGAACTAGAAACTCGGTCGCAGTCGGCGGAGATCCGGCGCGGGCGTCCAGCATTGAAATCTGTATCTCGCGCCGCGAAAACCCTCCGTACACAACCGGCAGATAGCCGATGACGACTCCAAGAAAGGCAAATCCCATGCCGGCCTCGATCACCGAGAGGGCGCGAGAAAATCCAGAGGTGGGCACAATGTCGCCGTAGCCTAGAGTGAAGAAGGTTTCGCCGCTCTGGTAAAGGAGCCTGCCAAACGTGATCGGTTCATTTCCCAACTGTTCATGTTTGCCGGCGCCATATTGCAGCAGGGCGAAGCCCAAGATCAGGCCCGCAGCCCAGAATTCCAACAGCAGAATCAGCGATAACGGTCCGAAATATCCCAGAAAGCTCTGTTGCCGGGATGGCGTACGAATGCGGCTGGCGATCCATTTCCAGGGAACCCACGTGCGCCGGTAGAACCAGGCTGTCAGCTTGAAATGTCGAGTGACCCGCCGCGGCAGAACCACCGTTTCAAATGCGTCCAGCAGCACCACGCCAATAATGACGGAGGCCGCAATGATCGCCGGAATGCTCATGGGAGAACTCATGCGCGTTTGTCAACCTGCATGGATGCGGAAGGAAGGGTAACAGATTCGAAGACTGACTGCGCCATCGGACCTCGGACCGTAGACGCAAACCACTTCCACGTCCGACGAGCCCACGGGACTGCCCATAGTTTTTAAAGGCTAAGGACCTGAGGTCCAATGTTGCTACTGAGGAGGAGTCTGCGGCGTAGCCGGCGCTGGCTTCGCAGGTGGTGTCGTAGCCGGCTTCTTCTTGGCGGGAGTTTTCTTCTTGGTCGCCGGCTTCTTCTCCGGTTGAGTGTCGTCGACAACAACTTTCTTTGGAGGCGCAGCCGGAATCGCTGCCTGGGCCGTCTTCAACTCGGCGCGCAGACGTGCAATTTCCTGCTCCTTCGCTCCGGCGAGCGTTTCCAATCGCTCGGCCAACTGCTTTCTCGCACTCTCAAAACCGCTCAGATCGTTCGACACTGCCTGAAAATCGTCCTTCGGCCCAAACGCGCCGGCCGACTCCACTACGCCGCCGATAACGCTATAGAGCGCGTCCAGATTGCGATACAGTTTGAAAGTCGCCGGCAGATCCTCCGGCGCGTTATGCAATTGAGCAATCATTTCCGGCAAGGCATTCTGCAGGTTGCGTTGAATTGAATCGACATCGGCCAGCGATTGTTTCTTGGTCGCGCCGTCTGTCTTCCAGCGCTCGATTCGCAGCCTCGACAGATCTGATTGTGTTTCCTTTGAAGTCGCTTCAAGTTGGCTCAGCAGGTCGTTTAACTGACTCACTGAGGAATACGAAACGGCGCTCTGCGCCGGCGCCGCCGCAGACGCGACCGTTGACTGGCTAAAGGAGGGCGCTACTACCAAAGCGCTGAACACCGGGGTAAACGCAAGTTTGAAAATGAGGTTGAATTTCATTTCGTGCGAGAAGATGGCGTTTTCGTGTGCAAAGTAATGTCGACAAAGGCAGGATACTACAAGCAGGAGCCGATCGGAATCAAGTCAACGCGATCGATCTGACGAATTCGCAAGCCTCACTAATGTAAGCTTGACGACGAAATGCTCCAAATCATGACGCGGCTCGGAAGCAGTTGGCCAACCTGCTGCTACCGGACGATAATGAGATTACATATGTTCTGCTCACGCCTATGTTGCCGCCATTTGCTTGCTCTGGCCACGCTGTTCGCTCTCTGCCTCACCGCCCCAGGTCACTCCTCGGCCCAGGAACTTTCTAAACGTCTCATTCTGAAAGATGGCTCCTATCAGCTCGTGACTCAGTATGAAGTGAAAGGCGATCGTGTGCGTTACATGAGCGCCGAGCGCAACGATTGGGAAGAACTTCCCTCGGCCCTGGTCGATTGGCCGGCTACCGAAAAGTACGAAAAAGAGCGAGCCGCCTCCGCTATCCCGGAAGCCGCTGCCATCGACAAAGAAACCGATGCTGAGCGCGAAGCCGAAGAATCGCATCTTCCCCAAGTCGCTCCCGGCCTGCGACTTCCCGATGATTCCGGCGTCTACCTGCTCGATAATTATCAAGGCCAGCCGCAAGTGGTGGAACTTCAGCAGACCGAAGGCAACATTATTCAGAACTCTCGCGCCAACATCCTGCGCGGAGCTTTTGTCCCCATAGCCGGGGCCAAGCAGACGATCGAACTCGAAGGCACACATGCTGCCATCCATTCGCATGTAGCCGTGCCTTCCATTTACATCAATATGGAAGACGAGACGCCCGAACCGCCGCCTGGCGAGACCGCGTCTGCAAAAATGTCGCAGCCCAGCCTGGATGCTCCCCGCGCCGAAGAACCGCAGCAACCGCAAGGAGCCATCGTGCCTTTCGACCGTTTCCGCATTGTGCAAACAAAAATAAAGAACGGCAAACGCATTGTGGGAGACGTAAAGCGCAACGTCGGAGGCAAAGTGAGTCAAGACGAGACCGTCGTGAAGACGACGATCGACCGCATCAAGGGCGGCTGGCTCAAGCTGACGCCCATCGCCGACCTTGCACCGGGGGAATATGCTCTGATCGAAACAAAGGGCAACGAGGGCATGAACCTTTACGTCTGGGATTTCGGAGTTGATCCTAAAGCTCCAGCGAACGCAAATCCATGGAAGCCGGAAACGAAGGATGTAAACAAGTCCGCGACGAAGCCTGGCGATTCAAAGTGACGTGTGGTGGGGTGAAGTCGTAATCCGAGCCGGAAACAGATGCTAACCTAGATACGACGATTGCCCCATTGATGATTCCCAAACCACTTGCGCTCATTGCTGAAATCACCCATCGCTGCCCATTGCACTGCGTGTATTGCTCGAACCCGCTGCAGCTCGCCGCTGTGGATTCGGAACTGTCGACCGAAGAATGGCTGGAAGTGTTCCGTCAGGCGGGTGCGTTGGGCATGCTGCATGCCCACTTTACCGGAGGCGAACCGCTGGCGCGGGCTGACCTCGCTGAACTCGTCGCCGGCGCACGCGATGCTGGTCTTTACACAAATCTCATCACTTCGGGAATCGGACTTTCTGACAGCAGATTAAAAGCCCTGGTCGAAGCCGGACTGGATCACATTCAGCTCAGTTTTCAGGACTCTCGTGAGGCGGAAGCTAACTGGATCGCCGGGGCGAAAGCTCACGCCCACAAGATTGAATTGTCCAAGCAGATCCGGCAGCACAAAATTGCGTTTACGGTGAACCTGGTTGTACATCGTCAAAACATTGACCATCTCGAAGAGATGATCGCCTTCATCGAGCAACTCGCCCCCGAGCGCATGGAGATTGCGCACACGCAATACTATGGCTGGGCATTGAAGAACCGTTCTGCGTTGCTGCCAACGCGGGTACAACTCGACAAAGCCGTGGAAGCCGTCACCGCCGCCGAGAAGCGCCTCACCGGCCACATCCGCATCGACTTTGTGGTTCCCGATTATTACGCGCGCTTTCCGAAAGCCTGCATGGGTGGCTGGGGACGCCGATTAGTGCTTATCAATCCTTCAGGAAAAGTTCTTCCCTGTCATGCGGCGGAAGTGATTCCGGGGATGACATTCGAGAACATTCGCGAGCAGAGGCTCGAATCCATTTGGGACGAGTCGCCTTCATTCCAGCACTTTCGCGGAGAAGAGTGGATGCCGGAGCCCTGCCGCAATTGCGACCAGCGCGCCGTGGACTTTGGCGGATGCAGATGCCAGGCTTTGCTGCTCACCGGCAATGCCGCCGCGACGGACCCGGCGTGCTCGCTTGCGCCATCTCACAACATCGTGGAAGCCGCGTTGGCTGAGGCGAATTCCGAAACATCAGTCTCGCAGCCCGTCGCTGCGTCTTCATTCGTGCAACTGCAGGAAGTCGCTGGAGGGCTTTGGAGCTATCGCACCAATCCTGATTAATCTCGGGAAGATCTTACTGAGCGACAGATAGGCGAGTGCGGAATAGGTTCACCCTCTTGTTCTGCTTTCTACCAGCGCACTCCAACCGTGATCGGCCGCACGTCGGTCGTCGTCCCATTATTCGATCCGTGCAGCAGACGGAATTCGGCGTAGATTTCGACGCCGCTGGGCATTTTGCGAGCCACGCCTGCTCCCACGTCATATCCGAACTGGTTCTGGCTGGTGTTCACGAAATGGCCGTTGAGGGGCAGGCTTCCGTTGAAGCAGGTGCCTTGCCACCAAGTCCAGAACGACGTACAGGCTGAGCCCGGAAGAGCAGTGTCATTGTTCAGACTTCCCGCACGATGAAAAAAAGCCGCGCCAAAAAGCACGTATCCGCTGAATGTGTCGGTCACGGGAACATTGATGACCGGGCCAAACGTCCCCGCCAGGAGATAACTCGAAGCACTGCTGGCTCCGGCAATGGAAAGACTGGACTGCTTAAGCGGCAGGTCTTCGAAAATGGCATCGCCGCGCAGCCCGAGATATTTATTGGCGTTGCGAGCTACTCCAATGGTCGCTCCCAGGCCGCCACCCCTCACAAACGATTTCGTCATTCCACTGTCCACATTTGCACCCGCGCCAACGTTGTAGGTCCAGTTTTTATAGTTATGCGACTTCTTCCGCAGCGAAACTCCTTCCTTCACGGATTCTTCTTCTTCCTCCGCGGGCTGTTGGGAGTTGGCGGGTTGTTGCGTATTGGTAGCTGGAGTTGTGGGAGGGGCCGAGGGAGTTTGAGCGGCCGAGGTTTGAGCAAATGCGTGTGCCCCAAAAAAAGTTGCTGGAGCGAAACCCGTGAAGACCAGCAGTATCAGCGCACTCGCAATAGCGAACTTTCCCATCATCCATTCTCCTCCCATAACCGGGCGTAGTGGCGGACCGCAGCGCTCGGCATGGAGAGGCGCCGTAAATCCAGGCTCCGCTTGTAGCTCTTCGCAGGCAAGATTGAAGATCCTCGCCCGCAGTGGAATGCAACATCTTATCAAGCTTTGATGCAGGGTGTGCGGGCGACGCCGCCTGCAGTGAACTGCAGCGTTTCATCCCGGGTTGAAGTCGCACCTGTGATCAGCACCTGTGATAAAAATGAGGATCAATTCAGGGAGCAAGCATTGCACACGACTCGCCCAGGGCAAGCAGCAGTCACCGGTTCAAAATTAGTTTCGCGGGATTGTCCTCCCGCGTGCCGGGTTGCGCTCGTCGGCTTTGGAACCGTCGGCCGCGCTGTGGCAAAAATACTTTTCGAGCGCAACGATGGCGTGCTTCGCCTGACTCATATCTGCAATCGAAATATTGAACGCAAGAAGCAGACATGGGTGCCGAGTCATGTATTTTGGTCCGAAAGCTTCGATACGGTTCTTAAATCGGATGTTGAAATTGTGATTGAGCTGATCGGCGGCTTACGCCCGGCCGGAGATCTGGTGCGAAGCGCTTTAAAGGCCGGCAAGTCAGTGGTAACGGCAAACAAGCAACTGATTGCACGTCACGGGCCGGAGCTCTTGCAACTGGCTAGCGAAAATGGCTGCCAGCTTGAGTTCGGCGCTTCCGTCGCGGGAGGCGTTCCGGTGCTTCCCGCACTGCGAACCGGACTTTGTGGAGATCGCTTGCATGGCATCGCCGGCATTTTGAACGGCACCTGCAATTACATTCTCAGCCGCATCGAAACGGCGCGCATTCCCTTCAGCGAAGCGCTCGAGGAAGCGCAAGCTCGAGGTTATGCTGAAGCGGACGCCAGCGAAGACCTCGATGGCGGCGATGCCCGCGCCAAGCTCTCGATCCTTGCGTTAGCGGGATTGCAAGTGCGGGTTTGGCCGGACGAGATTCGCGCGCGCACTATTCGCACGGTTGATGCAGTCGATTTCGATTATGCGGCAGAACTGGGATGCACCATCCGGCAGATCTCGCGGGCCGATCTCAAAGACACGACATTGTTTGCCGACGTCGGCCCCAGCCTGGTTCCAACTTCCTCTCCATTCGGACGCGTGCAGCGCAATTTGAATTTGGTTTTGACTTCGGGCGAGTACGGCGGAGACGTCGCCTTCCTCGGCGCGGGTGCGGGCGGAGATCCAACGGCGGTTGCGGTAGTCTCAGATCTGATGTTCGTTGCGGAAAATCTTTCGGGGCAAACGCGAGGGCAGCGCACATTAAAACTTACATCACCAAAACTTGCGTCACCCAAGGTAAGCTCTGATTTCGAAACTCCCTGGTATTTGCGCTTCTGGGTGAAAGATCAGCCCGGAATCATCGCGAGCCTGGCCGCCATTCTCTCCGCTCACCAACTCAATATCGATTCCGTACTGCAGAAGCCGGGTTTTGAAAAGACGGCGCTTCCTTTCGTGATCACGCTTGAGCCCTGCCGGGATTCTCAGCTGCATCCGGCGCTCGAAAAAATGTCATCCCTGGAGTTCTGTACCAAACCCTGTCTTTGCTTACCCATTCTGCGTTAAGTGGGGCTAAGAAAAAATGAACAAAAGAAAAAGCTCACCGCAGGATCACAGCGGCGAGCCAGTCTTCTCTTCAGTTTTCGAGGCTTTAATTCCAGAACGGATTTTTCAAGCCGGCAGGCGCGAGCGCCTTATCGGCGGTGGTTTCGGTGCCGGATTCGTCCGAAATCTTCTCGTCGGTTAGCCGGGATGAGGGCGCCTTCATTTCGTCTTTCTTGTCAGGCATGATGCCGCCAGCAGGATTTTCACAATTCATCGCAGGACCTCCTACCACTTATGATTAGGTTAACGCTTACTCTCATTGAAACACCATTCGGCATCGCCTGGAACCCAAAATTTTAATGACAGGCATCGAAAAACCCGCTTCGTCCAGCTGAGCGCAGATTGCGCTTCCGCGGAACTGCTAGCATGGTCGTTTTATATACTGGTCGGCTAAAAGGATTAATCTCTATGAAATATCGCAAGCTGGGCCGTACCGGATTCCAAGTCAGCGACATCGCCTACGGACTTTGGGGTATGAGCGGATGGAGCGGCTCCGATGATCAGCAATCGCTCGCTTCTCTGCAACTCTCAGTCGATTCCGGTTGCAACTTCTTCGATACCGCTTGGGCCTACGGCGAAGGTAAAAGCGATGGCCTGCTTGGCGAAACCATGGCCAGCAATCCCAAGAAGCGTTTGTACGCTGCCTCGAAAATTCCTCCCGCAAATGACAAGTGGCCGGCTCTTCCGACATACAAGTACCACGACGTTTTTCCCGAAGATCATGTTCTTAAATATGCGAACCTGATCCGCAAACAACTTCGCGTAGATTCGATCGACCTGCTGCAATTTCACGTTTGGGACGACAGTTGGACCGACGAACCGGAATTTCGGTCGACGGTAGAAAAGTTAAAAAATGGTGGCTGGATCAAATATTTTGGCCTCAGCTTGAACCGTTGGGAACCCGAGAATGGCATCAAGGCGCTGCACACGGGTTTAGTTGACGCAGTGCAAGTCATCTACAACATTTTCGATCAGGCTCCGGAAGACAAATTGCTTCCGCTGTGCCAGGAACTTAACGTGGGTGTGATCGCGCGCGTTCCGCTCGACGAAGGCAGTCTGAGCGGCAAGATGACACTCGAAACCCGATTTCCAAAAAACGATTGGCGCTCGGGCTATTTCGGACCGGAAAATCTGGCCAACACGGTCAAACGCGTCGAAAAGCTCAAGAAGATTTTGCCCGCCGGTATGACGCTGCCGGAAATGTCGTTGCGCTTTATCTTGTCTCATCCGGCAGTGAGCACGACGATCGTCGGCATGCGTACAGCGGAACACGTGCGCGAAAATGTTGCCGCCAGCGACGCTGGCCCGCTTGATGCTCGATTGCTCAGCGAACTGAAAAATCATCGCTGGGATCGCGCTCCGCAACCCTGGTCGGATTAAGAACCTATGTCACAACTTTTTCGGCCAGATGGCTCCGCCGAAACGTTACTTCCGGTTGGCCCGTGATCCAGGAGTTTCTGCGATCGATTCACACAAGTCGACTTGAACTAAGCCGCTTTGCGGCGGACGCATTCGCGTGTTGCGGAGCCGACGGTGGAGGTGATCTGAGCTAGTTTGTGTCGCAGAGGAGGAACTCTCTGTGACCCATCTACGTCAGCTCATGCTGGAAGAACTGCGGCGGCGGAACTTCGCCGAGTCCACCATCCACGCTTACATCCACACGGTCGAGCATTTTAGTCGGCACTTCCATCGCCCGCCCGATCAGCTTGGCCCCGAGCAGATTCGCCAGTATCAGGCCGCGTTGTTCACGCAGTGGAAGTTGGCTCCGAACACCGTAATCCAGCGGTTGGCAGCTTTGCGTTTTTTCTATGTCCAAGTGTTGAAGCGAGGCTGGAGCGTTGCCGAAACGCCGTATCCGAAGAAGGTTCTGCACTTGCCGCAGGTGCTGAGCCAGGACGAAGTGGCGCGTCTGATCGACGCGGCAGAGTTTCCCTTTCATCGCATTCTGCTGATGACCCTCTATGCTACGGGCGCACGTCGCGCAGAAGTGGCACACCTGAAGATCAGCGATATCGACAGCCAACGCATGGTCATTCATATCCGGGGAGGCAAGGGACGCAAGGACCGTGATGTCATGCTCAGCCCCAAACTGCTCGATGCTCTGCGTGTCTACTGGCGCGGGCTGAAACGCAAGCCCACCGATTGGCTGTTCCCCGGCAACCGATGGCATACCGCAAGTTACCCGGTCACCACCAAGGTCCTGTGGACTGCCTGTCAGAACGCCGCACAACGCGCCGGTCTTGAGCACAAGCATGTCCATCCCCACACGCTGCGCCACTGCTTTGCCACTCATCTGCTCGAAGCCGGCGCCGACCTGCGCACCATCCAGATGCTGCTCGGTCATCGCGACCTTGAGGAGACGACGATCTACCTGCATCTCTCACGGCGGCATCTCAGCGCCACCGGCAGTCCGTTGGATGCACTCCCGATTCGAGGAGAAGGAGAGCCGACGCAGAGCGCATGAACCGGCCTCCTCTGGAGGTGGCCGACATCGTTCGCTGTGCAGGTCAGTCCTTCATTGAGCGCAGTCGTAAGTGGATCAACGGACAACACGAAAAGGTGTTGCTCGCCATCACACGCTGCCGCACCGCCGCGTTGGGTGGACATCGCGATCAGTGCTCGGACTGCGGACATACCGCCATCTCGTACAACTCGTGTCGCAACCGGCATTGCCCCCGATGTCAGGGCAACGCCCGCCTGCGCTGGCTTCAGGCGCGGGAACGGGAGTTGCTGCCCACCCGCTATGTGCACGTCGTCTTCACTCTGCCACGGGAACTCGCTCCCCTCGCGTTGCAGAATAAACGGCTGATCTATAACCTGCTGTTTCACGCCAGCGCTGCAACTCTGCTGGAGATCGCTCGCGATCCACGCCACCTGGGAGCCGAGATCGGCTTCTTCAGCGTGCTCCACACTTGGGACCAGCGACTGCAACATCATCCCCATGTCCACTGCGTGGTGGCCGCCGGCGGCATCGCTCCGGATCACTCCCGCTGGATCTCCTCGCGCCGATCCTTCTTCCTTCCCGTCAAAGTGCTCAGCCGTGTCTTCCGCGGCAAGTTTGTCGCGGGACTCAAAACCGCCTTGCATGCCGGCGCACTCCAGTTCCACGGACATCTCCTACCGCTTGCGGAACCGCGCGCCTTCGCCGCCTGGCTGCGGGTACTGTTCCGTCACGACTGGGTTGTCTACTCCAAACGGCCTTTCGGCGGGCCAGAACACGTACTGCGCTATCTCGGCGCTTACACTCATCGCGTAGCCATTTCCAACAGCAGGTTGGTTACCCTGTCCGAGGGCAACGTAATGTTTCGCTGGCGCGACTCTGCTCACGGCAACCAGAAGCGGCTCATGACCCTGCCCGTCGAAGAGTTCCTGCGCCGATTCCTACTGCACCTGCTACCGCGCGGTTTTATGCGCATCCGCAACTTCGGATTTCTCGCGAACCGGCGGCGAGCAGAACTTCTTCCGCTTTGTTTGCGGTTGCTCCAGCCATCCGATCAGCCAACCGCGCGCACCGCCTCACCGGCGCTGCCCATTCACTCGCTGTGGCGATGTCCGCTGTGCGGGGGAACCATGCAGGTCGTCGAGCGCCTCTCCGCCGCGCAACTTCTCCTTCGATCCCCGCCTCATCTCAGCCGGTGCGCCGCATGAATCCACATCTCCAACCTCGAATCTCGCTCGTGCTTCGGCGCGCACACCGGGTCTGTGTCTCGCACTTGTCAGAATGCAGTATGGGGGTGCGATTCACACTCTCCGATGCGCCGCCCCACGCCCGTTCTCTCTGCCACAAGCTACTGAAGCCCAAGCGCCCTGACCGCAACGCCAAACTCGCAAACGATCAAGACCGGCTCATCCTGATACAAATCCCATAGTCCCGCGGGGCGGCTTCCTTCAAGTCGCTGTATCCGAAGCGCCCTTGCACAGCGTCTCGCATCCCAACTCTTCGCTCGGGGGGCGCTTCAGATACAGCCCTAGGACTTCTCGTTACTCATCGCTAGAAGCCATGAGCGGATCAACTGCGGGTGGCCGACTATTCGTTTCTGGCACGCTGATCTCCGGATCGCATAGTGCTCAAGGCCCATTATTGAGTGCAGCTTTTCGCGCCTCTTTTGTGGAGTAAGATCAATCGAATATGTTCGTGCGCAGGCAAAAGGTTTGACTAGAAAAGGAGGTCTGCATGGCGTACTCCGGCACTGCAATCCGTTGGGTATTCGCTGTCCTCATTCTGATCGCATGCCTCGCATGGTCAAGCACACTTTCCCCCGCCCAGGAAATTAGTCAAAAAGGTGCCTCAATCAACGGTGAAGCGGGTCTCGCCGCCTGGCAGCAGGTCTATTCCGTGCTGACAACTCCTCGTTGTATAAATTGCCACACCGCCACGAACTATCCCCAGCAAGGCGACGACCGGCACCCTCATTTGTTCAACGTTGTGCGCGGGCCGGGAGGCAAGGGTGTGCCGGGCCTGAACTGCGCTACCTGTCATCAATCCGCCAACGCGGATAGCACGGGTGTTCCTGGAGCCTACAACTGGCATCTGGCACCTCTTTCCATGAAGTGGCAGGACACCGACGACAACATTTTGTCGAGCACAGCGGTTTGCCGGTCTCTAACCAATCGCTCCGAGAATGGCAGCCCGGACGGCCCCGGCATTTTGCGGCACCATCAGCGAGAGCCTTTGGTGCTCTGGGCGTTCCAGCCGGGACGCCGCCGCGATGGCACTGCGCGATCTCTGCCGCCACTCACCCACGAACAATTTGTTGCCGCCACACAGACGTGGGTCGATGCTGGAATGCCTTGTCCACAGAACCCTTGACTTCGGAGGCGCTTATGCAAACTTACAAGCTGACGGTAAACGGACAAACGAGAGAAATCACCGCTGACACCGGTACTCCGCTGCTTTGGGTGCTGCGTGAAGACCTAAAGATGACCGGCACGAAATACGGTTGCGGCATCTCCGCATGCGGTGCGTGCACCGTGCACCTGGCGGGAGTCGCGACTCGCTCGTGCGTGGTTCCCGTTTCGCTGGTCGGCGACCGGCCGATCGTGACCATCGAGGGCATCGGAGAAGATCGCGTGGGCCGCGCTGTTCAAAACGCCTGGGTGGCCGAGGACGTCGTGCAGTGCGGCTACTGCCAAAGCGGCCAGATCATGAGTGCTGTGGCGCTGCTCAAAAGCCGCCGCAAACCCACTGACGAGGACATAGAAGAATCGATGGGCGGAAACATTTGCCGCTGCGGCACCTATGTTCGCATCCGCAAAGCGATCAAGACTGCTGCACAGCAGCTGGCGTCAAGGAGAACACCATGTCCGCGACCACCTTGTTGAGTTCGGAATCAGGTCTCAGCCGGCGCAGTTTCCTGCGCGTCTCGGCGACGGCTGCCGGCGGGTTGATCGTCTCTCTCTATCTCGATTTCCCAGTACAGGCGCAGGCTCCGCCAGCGAGGACTTATGCTCCGGATGCCTTCGTTCACATTCAGCGAGACGGCAAGATTGTGATTCAGGTGAATCGCCTCGAGTTCGGCCAGGGAGTTCAGACCTCGCTGCCGATGTTGCTGGCCGATGAGATGGACGCTGACTGGGCGCAGGTCGTGGCCGAACTGGCTCCGGCCGCCGATGTCTATAAGGATCCGGTGTTTGGCATTCAGATGGTTGGCGGCTCGGGCTCGATTGCGCATTCTTTTCAGCAGTACCGCGAACTGGGTGCCAAGACCCGCGCCATGCTGGTTGCCGCTGCTGCGCAGCAATGGAACGTATCGGCTGCGCGATGTCGGACTGAGGCAAGTGTCGTACTCGGCCCCGGCGGCCGGTCCGCAGGATACGGCGAACTCGCCGATGCCGCGGCCCACGTGCCTGTGCCGGAGAATGTGTCACTCAAAAAAGCATCCGAGTTCAAGCTCATTGGCAAGGACACGCGACGGCTCGACAGCCGTCCGAAGTGCGATGGCTCCTTGAAGTTCGGCCTCGACCTCGACCTGCTCGGAATAAAGGTCGCAGTTGTGGCGCACCCTCCAATATTCGGTGGAACACCCAAATCAATCGATGACAAGGGGGCGCGGAGCATTCCCGGTGTGATGGATGTGTTCGAAATCCCTACCATCAGCCGGGGAACCGCAGTAGCCGTGGTGGCGGACAAGTTCTGGACCGCCAAGCAGGCACGCGATCGGCTTTCCATCGATTGGGATTTTTCTCGAGTGGAACCGGCCGACACTGAGCAACTGCGGGCAAAGTATAAAGAGCTAGCGAAAACTCCGGGCAATGTTGCCGTGACTCGCGGCGACCTGAGCATGCTGAATGGCGTCAGCGCCGCCGACCGGATCGAGGCGGAATATGAATTTCCCTACCTCGCTCACACTCCGATGGAGCCGTTGAACACTACCATCCGGTTTGATGGCGATCACGCTGAAGTTTGGGCTGGTTCTCAATTTCAGACGGTCGATCAAATGGCGATCGCTCAAACTCTAGGCCTGAAGACCGAACAGGTTACCTTTCACACCGAGATGGCTGGCGGAGGCTTCGGGAGAAGAGCAACGCCCGATTCTCATGTGCAGCGCGAGGCGGCAACCATCGCCAAACGCTTCAAAGGCATGCCTGTAAAACTCATTTGGACTCGCGAGGACGACGTGCAAGGCGGCTACTATCGTCCCATGTTCGCGCACCGGATCGAGATTGGGATCGGCGGGGACGGCATGCCTTTGGCGTGGAGACATGTGATCGTAGGACAGTCCATTGTGGCGGGTACTCCCTTTGCGCCCATGCTCATAAAGAACGGAGTCGATGAAACTGCGGTTGAAGGCGCCGCGGACAATCCCTACGAAATCCCCAACTTCACGCTCACAGCGCATCACCCCACGCCCAATGTGCCGGTACTGTGGTTCCGTTCTGTCGGGCACACCCATACCGCCTTCGTCATGGAGACGCTGGTGGATGAACTCGCGACTCGCGCTGGTGCGGACCCGATTGCCTATCGCCGGAAGCTGCTGAAAGCCGATGAAAAAAGACTTCGAGGAGTGCTCGATCTGATGGACGAAAAAAGCGCCTCCTGGCGGAATCACCTGCCGGAAGGCCACGCCGCCGGAGTCGCCTGTCATGAATGCTTCGGGACCAATGTTGCGTGTGCCGTGGATGTCTCAATCGAGAACAAGCGGCCGAAGATCCATCGTGTAACCGTCGCGCTCGACTGCGGTATCGCAGTGAATCCCCTGACGATTGCGAGCCAGTTCCAGGCCGGCACGAGCTTTGGCGTGTCTCAATTGATGGCAAAGGGCGCGATCACTTTTAAGAACGGCTATGCGCAGCAGAACAACTTTGATGGCTACACTCCTCCGTACATAATCGATGCACCGGTTGACGTCGACGTTCACGTTGTTCCGAGCACGGAAAAACCCTCAGGATGCGGCGAACCACCAGTTCCGGTGATTTCCCCTGCCGTAGTGAATGCATTGTTCCGCTTGACGGGCAAGCGGTACCGTACCCTGCCGTTGCTGAGTCTCTAACCTGAGCAAACAGGTTTGGAGTATTTTCACCGAGTTGGCCGTGGCCGGATCACGCTAGTGCTGACGGACAATTCAAAAACCATCAGGGTTGGAGATCGGTACTGTCGAACGCGCATGTCGCCATCAACTTCCCAATTCTCGGCAATCCGTACCTCACCGGATTGGGTAAGGTTTGCCCGTAATCCGCTCACGAAGACCAAGTTGAAACATAATCACCCGCTGGGTCGACGGATGGTTGCGCGAGAGCTATGAAGCCTCAGGGAAGTTGCAGGTCGAAGGCGTAAATTTCCTGGGTGCTGGTGTCGCGGGAGAGCAGGGGAACGTCGCCGGGACCGAGTCCGGTCCAGGTGCCGTTGCCGCCAAACTGGATGGGGAATCCCTTAATCTTGCTGAGGTCGGCCAGCTTTTCCAGTTTCGCGTCACTGATTCGCACGCGATAGTATCCGCTGTCGCTCCTCAGAATCGTGTCGAAATATACGTAGGCGCTGTCGTGGGACCAGGCAAGATAGCCAAACGAGTTCAGCTTCATGTCCAACTGCCGCCATTGATGGCCTTTAACGTCGCACAGCATAAGCTTATTACCGTCCTGCGAAAGGGCAACAATGTAGCGGCCATCGGGCGACCAGCGAGGGCCGAAGAATCCTTGCGAACCCGGCAGCTGCGAAATCTCGTGAGTTTTGAGATTGAACAGCTCGATGAGCGCCACATCGGAACCGAAACCGGAGTGTCCAAAAGCAAGCGTATTCCCATCCGGTGACCAGGTGGGATCGGCTTCCTGAAGTTCCTCGGTTGTCGAACTCAAGGACTGTGGACTGCCACCGTCCTTTGAAATCAGATATACCTTCCACGGCTTGCCGGGCAGCGCTCCCGCAAATGCAATCTGCTGCCCGTCAGGAGACCAGTGGCCTAGCCCCGTGCGCATGGGAGGATAAGTAAGCTGGAGACGAGCGCTGCGGTCGAGCTTGCTGCGCCAAAGCGTGTCGTCCGGATAGCTGACATATGTCACCCATTGGCCGTCGCGCGAGAAATCCACGTCGCCGGCGGAGATGCCGCCGAGATAAGGGGCGAAATCACCAGATTTCGCGTCGTAGCGGACCAACTCCGCGCGCGGCTGTACGCCAGCCATGAACAATCTCTTGCCGTCTTTGCTGGGAAGCGGGATGCTGAATTGCAATGGTCCGGTGGTTAGCTGGACCGGTTCCCGCGGCACTTTCCTCCACCAGTCGGACTGGTTGGGCACGATCCAGACGTTGGTGGCGCCATCGCGCGTGCTTTGAAAGACATAGAATCTGCCGTCGGGCGTCCACTTGCCGCAGCACTCGCTGGGGGGATTGTTCCAGCCGGGAAACAGCGGGTGGATGCCGCTGCCGTCGGTTCGCACTTCCCAAAGTTCGGAAGTACTGTCGATGAGGTTGTAAACCGCGAACCGGATGCGGGCGCCGTCGGGTGAAATGCTCAGACTGCCTGGAACGTTCTCTGTGGTGACAATCTTGTGGGGATTTGCGCCATCGTGCTCTGCAATATAGATATCGTTCGCTTTTGCAAAAATCAACTTCCCGTTGGGCGCCCAAAGGGCATCGTGCGCGGATACTTGTGCGAGAGGGCGTGGCGAACCGGCGGGGAGAGGGACCGACCAAAAAGGATTGTCTAAAACTTCGAGCGCCGCTTTCGTAACCAACAGTTCGGATCCTTCCTTGGAAACCTCGGTGACGATGGGATTGTCGAAGGGCACGCCGACGGGCGCGGTTTCGCCTCCATTCACCGACACTTGAGCGATGGACACATGCGCGGGGGGATTCTCGGTAAAGTAGAGACGATTGGCGTCGCCTACGAGGGTCATCTTGGGGAGCCCGTCGCTGGTGATCTGCTTCGATCCCAGAATTCTCGGGGGTGGAAGCGGAGTTCGCAGCCAGACGAAGAGCACGGCGGTAGCGAGGACAAGTGTCGCGATGGCCGCCCATTTTAGCCAGGAGAGCCGGCGAGTGGCCGCGATCTGCGGTACTGCTTCCGCCATTGTTAATGGCACTCTTCCCGAGTCCGTATCGCGTTTCAGTCTCTTCAGGTCGGTTTCCAAGTCGGCGGCGGAGCGATAGCGGAGGTCACGGTCTTTCTCCAAGGCCTTGTTGATGATTCGTTCGAAGTCGGCGGGAAGATCAGGATTCAACCGCACGGGCGCGACCGGCGGGCGATTAACGATCGCCTCGCAGATCATCGCCGAGGTTTCCCCCCGGAAGGGCAAGGCCCCGGTCGCCATCTCGTACAGAACCGCGCCGAAGGAGAACAGATCGGTTCGTGCGTCGAGTTCCTTGCCGCGCACCTGCTCGGGCGACATGTAGGAGACTGTGCCCACCATCGTTCCCGGGCTGGTTAGGTGTTCGGCGTCAATTGATTGGGTCTGGGTGTTCAGAGCGGCAAACTGGCTGGAGGATGCGGCGGCTGGCGCGACTTTGGCGAGGCCGAAGTCGAGAATCTTGGCGTGGCCGCGTTCGGTCACGAAGATGTTCGCGGGCTTGATGTCGCGGTGAACGATGCCTTTGCTGTGTGCGGCATCGAGGGCGTCGGCGATCTCAATGGCGAGTGGGAGCAGAATCTCAAGATCGAGAGGGCGGCCGGCGATGCGGTGTTTCAGGGTCCCGCCTTCCAGGTATTCCATGGCGATGAACGCCACGCCGTTTTCCTCGCCGATGTCGTGAATGGTGCAGATATTGGGATGGTTCAGTGCAGACGCAGCTTGCGCTTCGCGTTGGAAGCGGGCCAGAGCTTGAGGATCGCGGGCTACTTCATCGGGGAGAAACTTGAGGGCGACGAAACGGTGAAGGCGAGTGTCTTCGGCCTTATAGACCACACCCATACCACCGCCGCCGAGCTTCTCGACGATGCGGTAGTGCGAGATGGTTTGTCCGATCATTCGAAGCTGTCTGACCTTCAGGTCGCTTCATCTTACGGGCGGGGCACTCGCGAGTCAAAGAAAGGCGGCTATTCTGGCTATGCTGTGAGATCACTCCAGGTTGATCGGCAATCCGGAAGTAAATCCGGAGCTCTTCAGTCTAACCCAATCCGCTTGCGTCCCTACGAGCTCTGGTAGTAGCTGGATTTCAAGGTCTACCCTCGCCTTTGTCTTCAGATGAGATTGAAATCACGCCATTTCGCAACCGCACTGTTCGTTTTGGCAATCGCGCTCGTCTCCAGGATCGACGCGCAGAATTCCTACGGATCCCTCCGTGGTACGGTCCAGGATCCTACTGGCGCCCGCATTCCCGGCGCAAAGATTGTCGCGCAGCTCGCGGGCTCGTCCTTTCAGCGGCAAGCCAGTACCGAAGATCGCGGTGAGTTTCGTCTCGATGATCTTCTTCCCGGAAATTACCGGATCATGGTAACTGCGGCAGGGTTTGCGCCGGCAAAAGATCAAGTCGCAGTCGTCGTCGCCACGGTCCGCGACATCACGGTCGCCTTAAGGCCTTCCTCGGTGCAACAGAGCGTGAAAGTGCAGGGCGAAGTTTCCTCAATCACAACCCAACCCCTCGACACGTCGAACGCGGTTCGCGGAGGCGTAGTGGGCAGCCAGGATCTGGAAACCATGCCGCTTCCGGCGCGAAGTTTCGCAAACATTGCCTATCTTGTGCCTGGAACCGAGCCGGTTGAACCTTCTGATCCCACGAAGGCGCGCATCACCGCGGTTTCGACCGGCGGAAGCTCCGGCCTGAATAACGAACTTTCGGTCGACGGCGCCGACAACTCCGATGATTGGATTGGCGGCTTCCTGCAAAACTTCTCTCCCGACGCAATTCAGGAATTCGCCATGCGCACCTCGAACGAAGAGGCTGACACGGGATGGACCACTGCGGGTTCTGTCGTGATTACCACCAGGCGCGGCACGAACGACTGGCATGGTGATGCCGCTTTTTACGAGCGCGCGGCCGCGCTGAACGCGCGTTTCCCCATCGAGAATCCGCCAGAGACTTGTACAAACGGGGTTTGTGTGCACAATCCGAAGCAGCCATTCTCCCGCCAGAATTACGTTGCCACTCTCGGCGGTCCTATCGCCAAAGATAAAGTCTGGTTCTTTACTTCATTCGAGAATGTTGATGAACACGCGAGCATCGCTTACAGTCCAGCCAGCGTTACACAGTTCGATGCGCTGGCGCAATTGGCGTCCCAGGGATTGATCGCCGGTGTTCCTTCCCTTGCCGTTCCCTCCAACGTACCAATTCCGTTTCTCGATTTTCTCGGTTCGTTGCATTTCGACTGGGCACAATCGACGAAATCGAATTGGTTCCTGCGCGCATCGGAAGACAGCTACACCACGCATAACGCGCTGGTCGAGCAGGGCACATTGCCGTCGACTGGCCTGCTCACACATAACAACTACGGGAATGTTGAGATCAGCAATGCCTACGCATTCAATGCAAAATGTCTCGGCAATCTGGTTCTCGACGCAAGCCTGCTGCATCTCACCCAAACTCGCAACTCGAATCTGGGCTTCGCGCTCGCATTCCCCTTCAGCTCCACGGCACTGACGATTTCCGGCTTCGAAACTTTCGGCGACAACCAATTCGCCACTCCTATTACGCTTTTCCCCGATCTGCGCAATCAGGAGAAATATCAGCTTCGCTATGATGTCACTCACGTTGTGGGTGACCATGCGTTCAGATTTGGCGTGGACTTCATTCACGAACCAGTGCTGAGCGGCGCATTTGCCTCTACCGCAGAGACACTGGCGCAATATGTCAATAATCCGACCTATTACCTGCAGAATCCCGGCGTGTTCGGAGTCTTTACACCGCAGTGCATCAACTTCACCGCCTCAGATGGCTCGACCTGCAGTTACACTCCCGCATCCGACGGCACCTTTTCGCAGAACGTGCAGCGGCTTGCTCTCTACGCCGAAGATTCGTGGCGTGCAACCCACAAGCTCACGTTCAACTACGGATTGCGTTACCAGACCACTTGGGGGTTATTCACGGGCGAGGGCCGAGACCAAGCGGAAAACCCGGCGTTCCTAACGCTGCAGGCTTTACACATTCCGATCGTGCCCAGCGTGCCGCACGACTACCACAAACAAATCGCGCCTCGCCTGGGGCTCGCATATACTCCCGGCAAAAACGCTAACACCGTACTCCGCGCTGGCTTTGGGCTCTACTATGACGATCTCGCGCAAAATGGATGGGGCACCGCATTCCAGGCCGTCAACAACTCAAGCTTCACCACCGGAACATGCAACCTTACTGGAGGCCCGGGCACTTATGCGCTCGTCGGCTCAGGCTGTCTTACGGGCGGCGCAGGAGCCACGGGGAACCTGATCGGGTCTCCGTACAAAACTCCTTATGCAATTCATACGACGGTCGGCATTGCGCACGCGTTCAACGACCGCTGGCTCCTGAGCGCCGACTACGTTCACGAACAGGGCAATCACGGATACCGCGGCTTCGCTTATGCCGGTGGTGCGAACCTCTTCTCTCCGCTGATTCCTACAAACGATCCAAACTACGCTACCGATCAGGCAGCCGTAGTTCCCAGCGTCAACGTCTTTCAGGCGGATAACCGATCCAGCTACAACGGTCTGATGCTGCATCTGCAGGGCAACATGCGCCACTTCGATCTGGTTGCGAACTATACGCTGTCGAAGGCGCAAACCTGGGGATGCCTGCTGGGCGAATTGTTTGATTACGTGGACGGCGTCTGCCCCAATCAGCCTGGTACGCCGAACGCGGGAGCATTGAACGCCTTTGGGCCCGGGGATTACGGCCCTTCCGGCGAGGACGTCCGCCATCGCTTCGTACTCGCCGGAATCTTCCACATCCCCGGGGGATTCGAATTAAGCACGATCAACCAGGTCGAGAGCGCGCGTCCCATCACGATCACTAACGCCGACAACACTGATCGCATCTACGTCAACGGAGCCTACACCAGCCTCGACGAATTTCGCGGCACGCCTTACATTCAGTCGGACTTGCGGGTCACGCGCCCTTTCAAAATCAACGAGCGTTGGCATGTGGACCCATTCGTCGAGTTCTTCAACATTTTCAACCGCAACAATCCCGGAGCGAACTATGCGGTGAATGTCGTTCAACTGCCAATTCCACAAGCCGAGATGGCGCCCAATGCACAAGGCATTACCAACGTGACCAGCATTTGCGCAAATGCAAACTGCTCTCAAACTGCACCGGTCACGAGTCTGAAACAGCTTGAAATACCCGAGGGCGGGCTGGGAGATTTCTTTGGTCCGGGCACGACGGTCGGTATTCCTTTCGCGGCTCAGGTAGGAGTGCGGATAACGTTCTAGATCCCAGCATCTTGATTGCCGCAGGTTGAAACCGAGCGCTTCGTCCGTGACAACTGTATTAAGGCAGATGTCAGAGGATACAACGCTGCCGAATCCCGTGCACGTGGACGACATGATTTTGCGCAAGAAGCTCACGCCAAATAAGTCACTGGAGCTGAACCGGCTGTTCGTGGAATATCAGAAATTTCTTGGTGAGACGCAGAAGCTAGGGAAAGAGATCAGAGGCGGTTGGTAGGGTGAACAACGCTATCTTCCTGCCAGGAAGTCAATCAGTTCCTCACGTGAGAAGCCTGCTTCCCACCACAAGGACATCAGAGTCCCTTTTGGTAAGTCGCGATTGTGTCGAGCAACGACTGCGCGACGGCGAGAAGTCGGATGGTAGAAAATGAAATGGCTGCCTGAAGGCGTGATCGAGGATGAAGCCATTCTGTTCTAGGAACCGGATGACTTGGCGCGGTTTGACGGCGGATAATTTCGGCACCTCTGGATGGTACCGCAGCGCAGGTCTGTAGGGACGAGTAGTAACGGTCGCACTTGTGCAGAAGTGGAAAACGTCCCCAACTGACTTTTTTAAATAGCTGTGCGCCTGCAGGTTATGCGAAAAATTTAACGTGAGTATTCGAGGTCAAGCGATGCCACGAGCGTGTCATCATCCGTGGGAACTGGGTCGTTGTGTTTGCGCAGGCTCGCAATGTAACCAGAGATAGCATCTCTGGCCATTTCTCGTGCCTCGTCCACGGTGCGTCCGTGGGTCACGCACCCTGGCAGGGCAGGAACTAGCGCAGTATAGCCGCCCTCGGGTTCCGGCCGAAGCATGATGTTGTAGCGGTAGTGAACCTTGGCCATGGTTATTGATTATTGTAGCGTAGTTTTACTTGAGAGTTAATGCGCTGTCGTACAATAAGCGGTTCCCTCCTAAACTGGAGCGTGAAAAGTCCTTTTGTCTCCGCGACTCGGAGTCGGTACTCACCTATGCATCGTTGGTCAGAACTATTTATTCCTACCCTGCGCGAGGCGCCGGCGGATGCCGAAGTTGCCAGCCACAAATTTCTGGTGCGCGCGGGTTACATCCGCCAATTGATGGCGGGAGCGTATTCCTACCTGTTTCTCGGGAACCGATCGTTCAACAAAATCGTGGCCATCGTGCGTGAGGAGATGGACAAGATCGGGCAGGAGTTTTTGCTTCCGTTGCTGCATCCGCGCGAGATCTGGGAGGCGAGCGGGCGCTGGGATCTGATGGGCGACAATTTATTTCGCCTGAAAGACCGCAAGGGCGCCGATCTCGCGCTGGGTTTCACGGCAGAAGAGGTCATGACCGATATTGCGCGGAAAGAGCTGCGCAGCTACAAGCAACTGCCGCAGATCTGGTATCAGATTGCGGCCAAGTTCCGCGACGAGCCGCGTCCGAAATCCGGATTGCTACGGGTCCGGCAATTCATCATGAAGGATGCATACTCCTTCGACATCGATGCGGCAGGGTTAGATGTTTCGTACAGGAAACACTATGACGCATACTGCCGAATCTACGATCGCTGCGGATTAAAGTACATGGTGGTCGAGGCAGATTCCGGAGCCATGGGCGGGAAGGAATCGCACGAGTTCATGGTGCGGACTCCGGCCGGCGAAGATCAGATTGTGAGCTGCGATGGCTGCGCTTACGCGGCAAACATGGAAAAAGCCACGTCACGGCTGGATGCGGTCGAGGATCTGAAACCCGAAGGCGATGGCAGACCGCTGGAGGTACACACTCCAGGACAAAAGACGATTGA
The DNA here is from genome assembly GCA_963766625.1 of uncultured Acidobacteriaceae bacterium. GTDB lineage: Bacteria > Acidobacteriota > Terriglobia > Terriglobales > Acidobacteriaceae > Sulfotelmatobacter. The sequence continues at coordinate 389,477 of CAVYBF010000006.1, forward strand.
AGATGTCGCTCGCTTTCTGGGCGTCTCGCCGAAGAACAAGATCAAGACGCTGGCTTTGATGACCGACGAGAAAGACGAAAAGACTGGCAAGACGAAATCACGTGCCATCGTCGTTCTCATGCGCGGCGATCATCAACTGAATGAGGCGAAACTCAATGCAACGGTTGCGGTTGCGACTCGGCCGATGCAGGAACCCGACATCGAAGCTTTGTTCAATTCGCCCGCAGGATATCTGGGTCCTGCGGGCATCGATTGGGCGCAAGATATCAAGAAGGACGGCGATCGCCCGGTGCTGCTGGTCGACAAAGCGCTCGAAGGACGCGCGAATTTGATCGCCGGCGCGAATAAAAAGGACTATCACCTCAAGAATCTGACTCCAGGGAAAGATTTCCATCCTACGGCTTACGCCGACCTGCGCAGCGTGAGCGCGGGCGAAGCTTGTCCAAATTGCGGCAAGCCGTTGCGCATCGATACTGCCGTCGAAATCGGACATATCTTCAAGCTTGGCTATCGCTATACGGATTCGATGGGAGCGCGTGTGCTCGACAAGAACGGCAAAGAAATCACGCCGATCATGGGGAGTTACGGCATCGGAATCGAGCGCATTTTAACTGCGGCCGTTGAACAATCGAACGACGAAAATGGTTTCTGGCTGGCGCCGGCGATTGCGCCGTTCGAAATTGTAGTGACGCCGACGAATGTCAAGGACGAGAGTGTCTTCAAGCCGGCACTGGAGATCGCCGCGCGGCTGGAGGCGGAGGGTTTTGATGTGATCCTCGATGATCGCGATGAGCGGCCGGGAGTAAAGTTCAAGGATGCCGATTTGGTCGGTATCCCCTTTAGAATCACGGTCGGGAAGAAAGTTACCGAAGGTACTGTCGAAGTCGTTTTGCGTTCGACTCGCGAAGTTCGCGATGTTAGGATCGCAGCAATAGTTGAACATTTTCAGGACGTGCTGCGAGCCCAAGCCTGAGACTTGGGCGGGCTTCGCCGCCGTGATTTCGAGCTTATGATCAAAGGGATAATTGGATTTCTGGCAATTGCTGTCGCGGTCTTGGCGTTGTTTGAAATAGCTCCGCCAATGATGGCGAACTATAGTTTTCAGGACGACCTCAAAACCATTGCGCTAATGGATGGAACGAATCTCCAGAAAACGGATGACGACGTCCGCCTGGACGTGCTCAGAAAGGCGCGGGAGCACGAGTTGCCGATCGAGGAAAAGCAGATTACGGTACAGCGGATCAGTACGCCAGGATTGTCGTCAGTTTGGGTAGCTGCGGATTATTCTGTTCCGGTAAGTTTTCCCGGTTACTCCTTCGACATGCACTTTACGCCGAATAGCGGTAATAAAGCTTTTTAGCCTCGGTTATTCTGGACTCTGCTCATTCCCACGCTCTTCCAGCCAGTATTCGCTTCGACACGTGCCTACCTCATTTTTCCCTGTCATGAATGCGTGTCTGACCGGCCGATTGTGCCAGTGACATTCGTAACGTTGCCATAAGGTTACCGGCCTCCTAATATCGGCAAACAGGTGAGAGTTTTCTCACTTCAGACCATTTGGCAAACCTGATCGGTGCAGGTTTCTGAATCAGAACAGAGAAGTCTTAGCCGCAAGTCAGACAAGCGCAAGGTGGAGGCAGTTCATGACGAAACGAGTGCGAACATTTCTGGTGTGCGTGGTCGCGTTGGCGACCATGGGATTGGCCAATTGCGGCAAGTACAACTGTGCCACTGATGACGGGCTAAGCTTTAGCGGGGGGAGCTGCTCATCCGGTTCGCCATCGGGGGTATCCACCGGCACCGGCACTACGGGCAGCGGCTCAGGGAGCGCGTTTGTGTTCGCCGGAGACGCTGTGGGTACGATCGATAGCTACACCCTGAGCACCAGCGCAGGAACCTTCGCGGCCACCGCCAACTACACTGGGCCGACCGCCCCCGCGAACATATCGCCAGCGGGTATGGCCGTAGCGCAAGGCCTTTACCTGTACGCTGTTTATTATGAAGCCGGCGAGATCTTCGGCTGGACCATTGGCTCAGACGGAAGTTTAACGCCGATATCTGGTAGTCCGTTCAGCGCGTCCTACTTGCTGAACTCCGCACTCCCCGGAGGGACTCAGACGATGATTACCAATCCAACTGGAACCCTGCTGTTCTTGGAGGACCTGGGTGGAACGGCGATCTACGCATATCAGATTGGCAGCGGCGGAGTGTTAAAAGCGGTCACCAGCGGTTCGCCGGTGGTTGTTCCGGGCTTGCCGGAGAACCTAACGACTGATGGGCTGGGAAAGTACCTTTACGTAACGCTTGAACCGTCGGGCGGCGGGTTCCCTGAGGTTGGTGCTTACGCAATCGGAAGCAGCGGCTCGCTTACGGCCGTGCCGGGCAGTCCGTTCTCGTACCCTATGTATCAGGTCGAAGGCGATCCGTCAGGCAAATACCTAATTGGCACGATGAGCACATCCACGACTCCTACTTTGTATGTGTTCGCCATTCAGCAGACGGGGGCGAACGGGGGTGCGATCAGTGCGGTAACTGGATCGCCCTTTTCCACTGTGAACGAGCCGTACAGTATCGCGGTTCAATCGAATCCCGGCGGCGACCTGGTGTACTCCTTCAGTCTTGGCGGCACAGGAAGTGGCTACGGTGGCATCGAAGGCTACCGGTTGAACACGTCTACTGGCGCCCTGACCGCAGTCTCCGGGTCGCCTTTCACTAGCTTGGACATCGGCTATTTAGGGCAGTTTGATCAGAGCGGAGCGTTCTTAAGCGTGTACGGCAGTGGCCCCGTGCTAGGGATATTGGATGTTGGTTCTAGCGGAGCCCTGACCCAACCGATTCCATCTGTCGATCTCACGGAAACGGGGCCTTGGGTGATCACCGATGCGAATTAGCAGATAGGCCTTGTTATCAGTTTTGAGACCCGCAGTCGATGCGGGTCTCTTTTTGTTTGATGGAGACGCGGTACAATAAAAAATACCTCTACACGGTTGCGTGTTGAAATCGCCCTCGTCGGGAACTAAGGAAGTGCGTGGTGTGTCAAACCTTCTGGCCTATTTAACCGTCTCACGGTAAGAGGGCAATGCTTTAGGGCGTCGAGTTCAATCTTGGCTATCAAACTCAAAATTCCAAAAAGAAGTGGCGAGAATAAAAGGGAATTCCGCGGACTGCCGCGCGATCCTTTAAGACGGGCCGCGCTGGTTGTGTTGCTGGTTTCGGCCACGTTTCTGGCTGGGTCATTTTGCTATTACTACATCAAATACGACCGCATCATCGCACAGCGGTTCCGTACGCCGATTTTCGGGAATTCGGCCAAGATTTATGCCTTGCCAGAGCGCCTGAGTGACGGCGAGAAGGCGGAGGCCAAAGAGATTGCCGCTGAGTTACGGCGCGCAGGATACTCCGACGCCAAACATACCGACAAGGAGGATCAGTCGCCGCTCGGCACGTTTCGCCTGATGCCGGATGGAATCGACATCACACCCGGACCGGAGAGCTACCACAGCCCCGAAGAAGCCCGCATTACCATCGAGGACGGGCAAGTTACGCGAATCACGAGCAATGGAAACCAGCTTTCCGCCTACGAACTCGAGCCGCAATTAGTGACCTCGCTTTTTGACTCCGAACAGCGGTCGAAGCGGCAGGTAGTGAAGTACAACGACATCCCCAAGGTAATGCTCGATGCCGTACTGGCGATCGAGGACCGGCGCTTTTTTGAGCACGGTGGAGTGAACTTCGTTCGCATGTTCGAGGCGGGATGGATCGATTTGACGCGGCAACGGCACGAGCAGGGCGGATCGACCATCACCATGCAACTCTCGCGTGGATTTTTCTTGACCCCGCAAAAAACCATACGCCGAAAGCTGACCGAGATGCTGATCGCCGAGTTGATGGAACAGAAGTTCAGCAAGCAGCAGATTTTTGAGTTTTACGCGAACTGGGTGAATCTTGGACAGCGGGGCTCATTCGCCATCAGCGGTTTTGCCGAGGCGTCGCGGGCATATTTCAATAAAGATCTGAAAGACATCACTCTGCCGGAGGCGGCTTTGTTGGCGGGCATTATTCAGGGGCCGAGCCGGTTATCGCCGTACCGGCATCCGGAGCGGGCGCTGGAGCGTCGGAATCTGGTGCTGGATTCAATGGTGGAAACTCACGCCATCAGCCGGGAACAGGCGGAGAAAGCCAAAGCCACGCCGCTGAAACTGGCTCCGCCCAATGTGGAGGCCAGCGATGCTCCGTATTTCGTGGACCTGGTGCGGGATTCACTGATTAGTAAATTCAGCGAACATGATCTGAACGATCAGTCTTATCGCATTTACACCACACTTGATCCGGATTTGCAGAAGGCCGCAGCACAAGCCGTGGAGGGCGGTATCAAGTTGATAGACCAGCAAGTGACCAGGCTGCGCACCAAGCGCGTGAAAGTTGGAAAAAAGTACGAAACACAGGTACTGCCAGGACCCCAGGCACAGGTGGCTCTGGTGGCGCTTGATCCGCACACCGGCTCAGTGCTGGCGCTGGTGGGTGGACGAGACTACGGGTTCAGCCAGCTAAATCACGCCATGTCGAAGCGGCCGACCGGTTCTATTTTCAAACCTTTCGTTTACGCCGCCGCAATGAATACAGCAATTGATGGCTCGCCTAACGTGATTACGCCTGCTTCAACGGTCACTGATGCTCCCACCAGTTTTGCCTATGGAGATCAGATCTACGAGCCGCGCAATTACAAAGAGGAGTACCACGGCGACGTCACCTTGCGTTATGCGCTGGCGATGTCGCTAAACAATGCGACCGTGAAAGTCGCCGAGGAAACGGGCTACGATAAAGTTGCCGATCTTGCCAAGCTGGCCGGAATCACTTCTGTGAAGCCAACGCCGGCAATGGCTCTCGGTTCTTACGAAGCCACGCCTCTGGAAATGGCCGGCGCCTACACTTCATTCGCTAACAATGGCGTTCGGCTCTCGCCGATCCTGGTGAATTCCCTTCGTAATGCGAAGGGCGACGTTGTCTCAAACTTCAGGACTGACCAGCGGCAGGTGCTCGACCCGCGCATCGCTTACATCATGACCAACATGATGGAAGGCGTTATCAACAATGGATTGGGCTATACGGCGGTTCGCTTGCGCGGGTTCACTCAGCCCGCGGCCGGGAAAACCGGAACCTCCCACGATGGCTGGTTCGCGGGATATACCTCGAATCTGTTGTGCATCGTTTGGGTCGGCTACGACGACTACAGCGATTTGCGTTTGAGCGGAGCGCAGACGGCAGCCCCGATCTGGACCGAGTTTATGAAGAAAGTCGCGGATCTGCCGCAGTACGCCGACATGAAGGAGTTTGCCCAGCCGACTGGCGTAGTCGATGTGCAGCTCGACAAAGCAACCAATCGATTGGCAACTTCTGCATGTCCGGACGATTACACGGCGGCATTCGTTACCGGTACCGAGCCCCGCGAAACCTGCGATCAACAGAGTGGAGTTGCGGGATTTTTCTCTCGAGTCTTTGGCGGCGCCAGTAAGCCTGTGACTCCTACGTTGGCCGACGGACAGGACAAGCAAGATCCGAACAGGAAGAAAGGCTTTTTTGGCAAGATCGCCGATATCTTCAAGGACGACAAATCGTCGACGCCTCCGCCCAAACCTCCAGCCAACAACCAGCCTGCACCACAATGATCATGGGTAAATTGGATTTTAGACCTCCGCCTACTTTTGCTGCATCGATGCGATGTGGCGCGTCACAGAGTCCAGCCTGACTTCTCCCCAATCCTGATCGGCTTCAACTTCGTGGAAGATTGGACCCCAGACCGGCATTGCGCGTGTGCCGTGAGCGCGAGTCGGCGCTTCGACTCCTTCGATGGCGTTTCGTACTCCGCGATACGGAAACTTGCCATTATTCTTCTGTGAGATCAAAGTCAGGTCCGGAACCGGCTGCTTTAGAGCGGCAGCAGCGGGACCGTGCCCTCGGCCGTCAATTCCATGACAGGAGGCGCAATGTTCCTGAAAAATTTGTGCTCCTTCCACCGGCATTCGCGACGAGCTTTCGTGTTTGAAGTCGGCTGAAGAGTGGTTTTGGGCCGCAGCGGGCAGGAACGCACAGAGACCACCAAGAAGAAGGGAAGTGAGGATCAGCTTAAGGCGCATGGGAGACCTCGGGGGCGGAGCGGCCTTATGCTCCCTCTTGTATGTTCCGCCGCGACGGTCCGATTGTCTGTGCCTTGGCGCACTGGCCGGCGTGATGGAGCGGATGCTGCGGCTCGACCCCGCCTTGGAGTCGGCGGGCCTCCAGGTGGTTGAACAACGGGAGGGTCTCGTGCAACGCTTAAATCAAGTTGAGCCCGGCCAACTCGGCAAGATTTCACGCAAGAGGGCCGAGGTTTGGCTGAAGGAGCAGGCATGAAACAGCACAAGTATGAAGTTGGAATCCAGTGGACGGGTAACGACGGAGAAGGCACCAAGAATTACAAGAGCTATCGACGCGATCATACGATTGTGTCCGAGGGTAAGCCGGAAATTCCTGGCTCAAGCGATCCCAATTTTCGTGGTGATCGATCCCGCTACAATCCGGAAGAGTTGCTGGTTGCCACTCTGTCTTCCTGCCACATGCTGTGGTATCTGCATCTCTGCGCGTTGAACCATATATCGGTTGTTGAGTATCGCGATGCTGCTTCCGGTGACATGCGGGAGAACAACGACGGTTCGGGAGAGTTCGTCCGAGTGCTGCTCAAGCCCATAGTGACGGTAAGTGCGGGGGACGATCGTGCCAAGGCGAGGGAACTTCATCACGAGGCGCATCGGCTATGTTTTATTGCGAGGTCGGTGAATTTTCCGGTGGAAGTTGAGCCGGAAATCAAGTAAAGAGATTGGAAGTTGTGCTGATTTGTTTTGAAAAGATACTGTCAGCGGAGACAAGTTGCGAGCAACGTCTCTACAGAAATTATGGGCTAGAAATTACTGACCGGCGCGTGCGGGCGAGATAATCAAGCGCCCGGTCGTTTTCTTTCTTACATCAGGCTTTTCCTGCGCATAGACAAGATCGAGTCCGTCTTCCTGAGTCGAAGAAGCTTCCGCAAGAGCGTCAGCCAGCGCGCGGAACGAACGGCTGATCTCCTGCGTCTCCTGCAGAACTACGGGCGCACCGTTATCGATGGCGGGAGAAATTGCATGAAACGCGTTGGGAAGTTTCCACAAGACTTTGCAGCGTGTCGACTGTTCGATATCTTCGTCGCTTAGGCCGGGAATCTTCTTATATCGATTCAGGACCATTCGCAGCCGGTTGCGGCCGGCGCCTTCTTCGAGAAAAGCGTGGATGCGGCCTGCGCTCCATAGCGAAACTACGTCCGTTTGAGCAACCATCAAAACAGCGTTCGAGAGGTCGGAAAGCAAGCGGGTAGTCGGATCGAGGCGGCTGGAGACATCCACTACAACATAGTGATAATGATTCACCAGGACGTCGAAAAGCCGAGCCAATTCGGCCGGAGTTGGAATCGACTGATAAGGCTGCTGTGGGCCGGCCAGAAGGTGCAATCCATCTTTCGCCGGAGTCATTAAGCCATCGAGTAGAGACGCATCGAGGCGATGCAGGTTTTGGAGGGCATCCGGCACGCCAAAGCTGGGGCGCAAATTTAGATGTAATTGAGCGTGACCGACAGGAGCAAAGTCCACAAGCACTACGCTGCCATGTGCCTGCTGCAGCGCCAGAGCTGTATTCACGGCGGCCGTGGTTGCGCCCGCCCCTCCCTTCGCGCTGAGGAACGTAAAGATGCGAGCTTTACCTGCGCCGCCGCGAGCCCGAGTCCGGTTCGAACTGAAGCGCGAAAGAGCTTCGAGCAGCGCCTCCGAACCGGCATTCTGATCGAGGTATTCGCCTGCCCCGGCCCGCATCGCGGCCACAATCGTGGTCGGCTGCTGCATGCTTCCATTGGCAAAGATCGCCAATTGAATTGTGTTGGCTTGAATCAGTTCAATGGTCTTGATGGCGCGTTGCGGATTCTCGCCGGAAATGTCGACGATCACCACTTCGGCGCGCCGATCCTGAATCTGGCGGAGGATTGCGTCGGTCGGCCCGGTAGGGAACCCGACGCTGCTGAAGACGGCCCGGCCTAAGCGCGTAGCTTCCAGACGGTTCTGCAGTTCAGATAGACGTTCGCGGTCTTCGGTCAGGAGCGCTACGGCGATCCCAGGCATAGCTCGGTTCTCGCTGATTTCTCTGTCTGTTGGCATGTTAGATAGGGAAACCGCCCTCGGCCAAGTGACCTAAGTAACCTTCCAAACGCAGAATGTACGATTTGCGCAGAGACATCAGGAATTTGAACTGCGGGATGAAAACCCTGGGATACAGGCGCACTGCAGAACAACCCCCGAGTGACTCCGCACAAGTAAAAGCATTCTAAGGGAATCAGTTGAGTTTGAAAAGGGGCTAAAGGACTAATTCCTAAGCATCACGGCGCTTCGCGTTTGAGCCCAGATTTTGCGAGGATCGAGAAGCGAAACCGGCATGGAAGAGACTGTATAACGCGCTGGCCAATAATCTCGACTTCGATGCCTAATGAATCGCGCCGCGCGGGCTGGCAATGGGCGATGATGGGCGCTCACTCTCGTCGGTGCCATGCAGGGCCGAGATGCGGCGGAAATCGGCAGAAGTGTCCTCGGCTTCGTAAAGATATTCGTAGTCATTGAAGCATACAGCCACGCCAATTTTTGTCTCGGACGATCTGGTCTCAGTCTCCGGCCGAAGTTCGCGATTGAGGCCGTAATCGACGGGTTTAACTACGCGCAGGACCTGGCCCTTGCACCGAACCCGCATTGTCTCGCCCAAGGTGATCTCTGACGGCATCTTCAACGTGAGTTCGATTTCCGCCCCGGCATTGAGCGGCATGTCGGTGAAGAAAAATGCGCCACGGGAGCTAACATCCTGAGTAAACCCGAGTCCCTCTGCGGCGGTCGTATGGTCGCGCAGTGAGATGGGAAGAGTGAAAGGAAAGCGTTGTCCCATACGGCGTTCAATGCTAACGGCAGGAGTCGTCATCATCGTGTCGCTTCCTCAGGAACCGCCGGCGAAACCAATTGCAACTGTAGCTCAATCCCGCCGCTCTGAAAAGTCCAAAGTTGTGTCTGGCGGCGCACGGAGTCCAAGGCCAGGCCGTTTCGGGAAAACGAATAGGCAGCACAGGCGCAAACCGCTGTGCGCAAGATTTCTTCCGCGGCGCTGGAGGAAGGTAAAGTTATAGTGATCGAAGTAGACTGTTGGATCATCCAAACAAGTCATTGTGTCGGAATCTCGAATACAAACTCAGGAGGGCGCGTCGGCAAGCGGCGATGAAGCGGCATTACAAGGCGGATCGCGCTGGCAAGTAGCCTGGCGCGCGCTTCGCCACCGGAACTTTCAACTCTTCTTCAGCGGACAGCTGATTTCGCTGATCGGCACCTGGATGCAGAGCGTGGCCCAGTCGTGGCTGGTCTACCGCCTTACAGGTTCAGCTTTGCTGTTGGGTTCGGTCGGATTCGCCAGCCAGATCCCAGTTTTCCTTTTCGCTCCTCTTGGCGGCATCGCGGCCGATCGCTTTAATCGACGCACCATCGTAATTTGCACGCAAAATGCGTCCATGGTGTTGGCCTTCATCCTTGCCGGGCTCACGCTCTACAACAAAATTCAGGTCTGGCAAATTTTCCTGCTGGCAGGGTTGCTGGGGGTGGTCAATGCATTCGATATTCCGGGGCGGCAATCCTTTCTCGTCGATATGGTCGGGAAGGAAGACCTGATGAATGCAATTGCCTTGAACTCTTCGATGTTCAACGGCGCGCGTGTGATCGGCCCGGCAATTGCCGGAATTCTGGTGGCAAAGATCGGTGAAGGCTGGTGTTTCTTTGCCAACGCAGTCAGTTACATCGCCGTGATCATTGGTTTGCTGATGATGAGGGTGTCGAGCCCGGTACGTGCGGTGGGCGCGTCGCCTTTCGAGCACATGATGGAGGGCTTCCGCTTCGTAAACCGGACTGCGCCGATTCGGGCTTTGCTGCTGTTGTTGGGGCTGGTGAGTTTGGTGGGAATGCCATATGTGGTACTGATGCCGATTTTTGCCGACCAGATTCTGCATGGGGGCGCGCGTGGCTTGGGAATCCTGATGGGTGCAACCGGAGTCGGCGCTCTCCTGGGAGCGCTTACGCTGGCGTTTCGCCAAGGGGTGAAAGGCTTGGGGCGATGGGTGGCATGGTGTTGTGCGGGTTTTGGACTCAGTCTGATGGTCTTCGCTTTGTCCCGCAATTTCTGGCTCTCGGTGATTCTGCTGCTGCCGGTGGGCTACACCATGATGCTGCAAATGGCCTGCTCGAATACGTTGATTCAAGTGATGGTGCCGGACGCACTTCGTGGACGCGTCATGGCGGTGTATTCGATGATGTTCATGGGCATGGCTCCGATCGGCGCGCTGCTTGGGGGAGCAATTGCCGAGCGCCTGGGAGCTCCGGTTACCGTCGCAATTGGAGGTCTGGCATCGCTTGTGGGCGCCGGCTGGTTTGCAATGCAGCTTCCCAAGATCCGAGTGGAGGCTCGGCAGTTGATCATTGCCCAAGCAGCGGGCGGTGGAGAACCCTCGGTCATATCAACTGAGCCCATCGAAGACTAACTTACACTCGCGCAATCTTTCGGGCCGCAGATCACACTGATCTTGATGTTGTTGTTTAGCACGATACCCGGCCGCATGCTCATTCTGAATACAAATCCTCGATTGAATTGTTAGATCGCCTGAATTCGTTCCTTTCATAGACTCGAATCGTCTCGCTTATTTCTTGAATATCGCGGGATTGTCGTGGTATACCCGCTTGCTATCTCACGCCTGACGTTGACGCGCCTTGTTATTGCACACTCGCCAAGCGAGCTAAACGAACCTTCGAGTCGGAGGAGAAGATGAATTCATTACGCAAGATGATGGTGGCATTCAGTCTTTTCATTGCCGTGTTTACGGGAAGCTTGTTCGGCCAAGGCGGAGCCACGGGAGCCATCGGCGGTGTCGTGCAGGACGCATCCGGAGCGGTGGTCGCCAACGCCAAGGTCTCCGTGAAGAATGAAGCCACCGGCGAGGTTGTGCGGCAGGTTACAACGGACGCATCCGGTCTGTTCGTAGCCACGCTCTTGCCGGTTGGCATGTACTCCGTGGAAGTAACTGCGCCAGGTTTTCCGGCAACGACGTTCCCTGGCATCGTCGTGCGAATTACGGAAACCACGCGCATGACGGCCGTGCTGAAAGTGAATACGGTGAAGCAAGTGGTTGAAGTTGAATCGCAGGTGGAGCAGGTCAACACCACCGATGCTACGACCGGTCAGTCGCTGGGCGCACAGACCATCACTGACCTGCCTTTGGCCACGCGAAACTTTCAGCAGTTGCTTACGCTATCAGCGGGTGCTTCTTCTGACTTAAACGGCGCCGCGCAACTCGGCCGTGGAACCGTCTACATGCACGTGAACGGCGGCAGAGAAGATAACAACAATTATCTGATCGACGGCATCACCGTGGCCGATTATGCGTTCGGTGAGTTAACCTACACGCCGTTGCCCAGTCCGGATGCGATCCAGGAGTTCAAAGTCAGCACCAGCCTCTACGATGCGACCCAGGGGCGTAACGGCGGAGGTAACATCAATGCCACACTGAAAAGCGGAACCGCCCAATTTCATGGAGATCTGTGGGAGTACTTCCGCAACACAGACTTGGACGCAAACGATTATTTCCTTGGAAAGGTCGTCGTTAAGCAGAACATTTTCGGAGGCGATATCGGCGGACCGATCGGTCCGAGGGCCAAGCTGGGATATTTCTACTTCAATCTTCAGGGTACACGGCAGCGCAGCGGCGATTCTCCGGGAACGTTTATCAACACCAGCATCCCTTATGTCTCTGCGGCAGATCGCGCAACCCCGGCCGCGCTGGCAACTGCATGCGGAGTTTCGACCATTGATCCTGTCGCCTTCAACCTGATGAACGTGAAGAGTAATCAATTCGGCCCCGGGGCGGGCGGGTACTTGTTCCCATTACTTACGAATGTCCCTGCAACAACCGCATGCGGCACGATGGAGCCTTTTATCATCACTGACCCCGGAAAATTTAGTGACAATCAGTTCACGGCCAACTGGGATCGCGAATTTCGCGGCGGCAAAGACCGATTATCAGAACGCTTTTTCTGGTCCAATTCCAGCACATTTCAGCCGTTCGGTGCTGATTCCTATGGCATTCAAACCGGCGGGCAGCCCGGCGTAAACAATCTGAACTTCCCCTTGAACATTCCCCTGCACAGCCGCTTCGGCAGCATCACTGAGACACATGTGTTCAGTAACACGCTGATCAATGAATTCCGCTTCGGCGTAAACATCATCAGTGACAAGCTGAACAACCAGCCGCCGGTCACCAACGCGCAGGTAGGGATTAACTTGCCTACGGCAACGGGAGTGAACGGCCAAGCCGGCGACCCCAACATCTATCGGTTTCAGTTCGATACGTTCGCGTTCGGCGCATACCCCACACAGTTGCAGTCAGCGCTTTCGGACAACTATACGTGGCTCGATACCGTGAGCTGGACGCGAGGAGCTCATCAGCTCCGCGTTGGCGGAGAAGCGGACCGCGTTGCCATGCGCCGCAGCCTGCCCATTGCAGATAACGGCCTGATCTTCTTCGTTTCCGGCGCGACTGCCTATGGCTCGGACTTCCAGAGTTTTCTGGCTGGCGCTCCTCTATTGGGCGAAGGCGGCGGTGGTTTAGGCAACCACGACTATCGCATTCCCAGCTATGCCTGGTTCGCGCAGGATGATTACCGTGTCAGCAAGACGCTTTCGGTTAACCTTGGCCTCAGAAACGAGTTCGTGGGCGCGCCTTACGATACGCTGTGTCACACCGGCAACACCGATCCCACGCTTGCGATCACGACCGGCCAGCCATATGTGTATCCGAAGTGCATCAGCAAGTTTGGACTCACGGGCATCACCGGCACGCTGAATGCGGCCGGGCTCAATAACGAATATGCGACGGTGTGGGAACCGCGCATCGGTTTCGCTTACGATGTCGCCGGGCGCCACACTACGTCGGTTCGCGGTGGTTATGGCATTTACAGCGTGCGCGAGGACTTGGGAGCGGTCGACAACCTGGCGATCGTTCCTCCGACTTACCCGTTTCTTGTGGGCTTCCTGCCCGGAGCGGACAGCCTGACCAATCTCTTCGCTCACAGCGCCGCGTTCCCCAATGGCGTGCCGGCGCTCGGCGCGAATCCCACGCAGACCTATGTGCCCACGGCGGCAATTCTGCAGGGAGTCACCACGCCTTGCAGCTTGGGCAACAAGGCAACCGGTCTGGGAACGGCGTGCGGGGGAACTTTCAGCGGCAACGTAAATGGTTTGATCCAACTCTCCGTGCCGCTGCACTGGGTGATCGGTACTACGCAGCAATGGAACTTTACGATTCAGCGCGAACTGGGGCACGACTGGTTTATGGAACTGGGTTATGTGGGGACGAAAGGAACGAAACTGCGCTCGACCTACGATCCCGACCAGGCCACGCTAGCCACGCCGCAGACTCCTGTAGTTGTCCCTGGAAAAGGGTGCGCCAATCTGAAGGCGCAAGGCCTGTCGTGCACGATCACGGATACGACCGTCGAGAACGCCTCTCTGCGGGCCCCTTATATCGGTATCGCGCCCGGCGACTTCGAAGACTTCGCTCCCAACTCCGATTCGCATTACAACGCGCTGCAGGCGACGTTGGCACATCGTTTCGGCAAGGGGTTGTATTATCAGACCGCCTACACCTGGTCGAAATCGATCGACGATGTTTCCACTGCTTCGGTCGCATTTCTTACGCGCGTTAATAATCAAAACGATGCGGCTGCGTCTCGTGGGCTTTCAGACTTCGATAGGCGGCAGCGGTTTGTGACCAGCGCTGTCTACCAGTTGCCTTTTTTCTCTGCATCGAGCGGGTTCAAAAAAGAGGCGCTGGCCGGGTGGGAGACGAGCGGAGTCGTAATCTTGCAATCGGGTGCGCCGTTCACTGTCTATGATCCGGCCGGAGGAACTGCATACGCGCTCGCCAGCACTCCCTCGTCAACGGCTACCTTCGGGCCGGGATTCAGTTGCGGCAACGCTCTCAGCTCAGGCAGCATGACATCGCGGCTCACCAACTGGGTGAATGCCGCGGCGTATACGCCCGATCCGCTGGCACCTACGCTTTCCAACGGTTCGCCAAGCGATGCGACGGTTTACGGCAACACGCCGCGAAACTGCATTATCGGACCGCCGCAAAAAAACGTAGACTTCACGCTCGATAAGGCATTCAGGATCACCGAACGGCAGAGCCTGCGCTTCCGCGCAGATTTCTTTAATTTGTTCAACCATCCGTCGTTCGCTCTGCCGGCGTTGGCTGCGGTTTCATCCAGCGGCGGCTCCGCCCCGATCACGTCAACGGTTGGCACGCCGCGGCTGATTCAGTTCTCTTTGAAGTATTTGTTCTAGCAATGATTTGGAGGGGCACGGCGTTAGCCGCTGGGGTTCCCAGCGAAAGACGCTGCCGCGCATGAGCTATCGGTATGCTTCCGGCGGCAGACCGGTAATCCGGATCCCGCCATGCCCTTTGTGGCGGATATTTAATCCGATCAGGAGTGCCGTGATCTGCTCGAGGATGCGGGCGTTTTCCAGCTTGCCGCCATCAATCGCGCGCACACCGGGAATCTTCGCCGCCAGCGCGCGTGCAAGTTGATTTGCGTTGGCATCATCGCCGCAGACGATAACGTCGCAGTCGAGGGATTCATCTCCATTCAAGAGCTCAGCCGACAGATTATGAAAAGCGGCTGCCACGCTTACGCCTTTAGGGACGAGTTCGGCGGCTTGCTGAGCGGCGGATCCTTGCCAGACTCCCAGAGTGCGCGAGGCTCTGCCACCAACGCTCGCTGCCAGCGCGACCGTCGCATCGATGAGGATGCTGCCCGGGCGAATCGCCGGCTTGAGTTGTTTCAGCAGGGAGGCTTGACCTTCGAAGGGAACGGTAAGCACTAAAACTTCCGCTGCAGCGCAAGCGGCAGAATTCTCCATACCGGAAACCTTAGCCTGAGGTCCAGTTCGTTGCCTGATCTTCTGCGCTGCTTCTTGCGCCCGTTGCGCATCGCGTGATCCTAAAATGATAGTTTCACCGGCGCGTGCCCAGCGCAGCGCGAGACCCATCCCCGCGGGTCCGGCTCCTCCCAGAATTGCGATAGCACGCGACTCAGCCGCGCTCATGTTGTTTTCTCTCGGAATTTTCCGGCTAGGTCTGGCGTCATGCAAATTGCGGCTCGAGCGTTTCTTCGGCGGTGAACTCCTCCAGCGGCAGCTTCAGCTTGATGCGAGTGTAAGTCGTATTACGCTCGGCGGGCACACGGCCACATTCCATGATCAGCGACTGAAAATCTTCCGGGCTGGTGTATTGGCCGGCCGTAGCTCCAGCTTCCCGCGAAATGTTTTCCTCCATCAAGGTGCCGCCGTAGTCATTTGCGCCCGCGTGCAGGCAGAGCTGCGAAAGCCTTCTATTCAGCTTTACCCACGAAACCTGAATGTTGTTGATCGAGCCGGCGAGCAACAAGCGCGCCAAAGCGTGAACTTTCAGGTGTTCGGCGAGGGTCGGGCCGCTGCGAGCCAATCCCTGATGAAAGAGCATCGTATTCTGATGCACGAATCCGAGAGGCACGAACTCGGTAAATCCTCCGGTCGCGGCCTGAATCTCGCGCAGAAGCAGCATTTGCCGAACCCAGTGTTCCGGCGTTTCGGTGTGGCCGTACATCAAGGTGGAGGTTGTGCGAATGCCGCATTGATGAGCGGTGCGGATCACCTCGATCCACTGCGCGGTGGAAAGCTTGTTGCGGGAAAGAATGTTGCGGACCTGGTCGTCGAGAATCTCGGCCGCGGTTCCGGGCAAAGTGTCCAATCCATTCTCGCGCAGCATACAAAGGTAATCGGCGAGTTTCATGCCCGTGAGTTCGACACCGTAAACAATTTCCATGGGCGAGAAAGCATGGATGTGCATTGCCGGTACAGCTTCCTTCACCGCCCGCAAAATATCGCGGTAATAAAACGGCGGCAGCCCATGCGGCAATCCACCCTGAATGCAGACTTCAGTGGCGCCGAGTTGCCGCGCTTCGATAGCCTTTTGCGCGACCTGATCAGGTTCAAGAAAATACGTGTCTGCTTCCCGCGGACCGCGGCTGAAGGCGCAGAACTTGCATCCCACAAAACAGATGTTGGTGAAATTAATGTTGCGGTTTACCACGTAAGTGACGAGATTGCCGCAGAGTTCCGCGCGCAGCCAATCGGCGGCAACCAGTATGCCGAGCAGGTCAGTGCCGTCGGCATTCGCAAGGGCATAGGCTTCGGCGCGCGAAAAGACATTACCGTTTTGAGTTTCGAGAATTCTTTCGAGAGAAGAGCGCGTGCCGGAATTAATCTTCGGCGCAATATCGCTCCAATCCAGCGCAGAGAAATTCTCCAATTCAGAAATCGAGATTTGGCGGGGCACGCTTCCTCCACCGAGTTATGTACTCCAAATTACTCCTAGAGGTTGCCTTTTGGCGAGATCTAGCGGAACAGGTCGCTGGCCGCAGGGCGCAGCAGTTCGCGAGCGCGCCCACGCGCCGGCACGTGAGGAAATCCGCGGACCAGGCAGGCTGGCGTGCGGTTCAGCTTGCCGCAGACAAGTCCGGCGGCGCAGGCCAATTCGTCCGCAATTGCCTCGATGCTGGCACGTAGAACATATCCGTAGGGATCGCGGCGCTCTCGATCATCGCGCAGCGGCTCCATTCCGGCGATGCCGATGCAGAAATCGACCAAGCCTTCGCGCCAGGGGCGGCCGAATGAATCTGTGATCAGAATCGGAATCGAGAGCGCAGTTCGTTCTTTAATTGCGCGATAGAGTTTTTGCGCCGACCGGTCCGGGTCAACAGGAAGAAGCAACGCGTGCCCTCCACCATCGACATTCGAAACATCCACACCGCTGTTGGCACAAATAAAGCCTTGCTTCGTCTCCGTGATCAGTACCCCGTTCTTGCGACGGATCACGCCGCGGCTCTCGCGTACGGCCACTTCAATCACCCGGGCATCCAGGCCGTATGTCTTGGCCCACCTCACAGAGGCTGCGGAGGGTATCACAGTCGCGAGATCGACCAGGCGATTCTCCGCTTTTGAAATAATTTTGTGCTTGATGACCAGAATGTCACCAGATTCGAGCACAAGGTTTTCTTCGCGAAGAGCTTGAAGCAGCTTATCGGCGAGCGAATCTCCGGGCTTGATCTCGCACGACAAGGAAATCGGAACCAACTTGAGTTCGCGTGGACGCTGCTTCCGCGCGGAGCGTGCACTCTGCTTCGGAGTAGCGTGCTTCACAGATCCGGCTGCGGCTCGGCGGGCTTTGCTCACGAGCGTTCCGTTCCCGCTGTGAGAAGTTGGCTGTTGATCCCCCAGTGGCGAATCAGGCGCTGGGCGCGGGTATTACCGGGCAGTGACATCAGTTGCCGCAAGTCGGCAGGATTATCGACGTCGAGCGCGATCCCGGGAAGTCGGAGCACCACAGAAGATTTTCCTGTGGCCTGCGCCGCCGCGAAGTGAGGCTTAAAGCTGTCATTTCCAAATCTCAATGGGAAAAGATCGGCGGGACGGCGATAGGCGGCATTGGTGCCGCGGCCATCGCCAGCCGGCACGAGTAGGCTCCCCTCTACCGGAGCGCGGGCCATGATTTCCTCCAACTCGTTCGGTTGAATCAGGGGAATATCTGCGGGAATCACAAGCGTGAAGTCGAAGCCGCGCTCGACGCACTGGCGGGTCGCCATCTCAATCGCGCCGGTCTCGCCGGGATTGGCTGGATCAGGGATAATTTCGAAGCCGTAACGGCGCGCGATCTCGATGGCAAACTCGTCGCCGGTTACAAGCGCGCAGGCTGGGCGGTGGGTCCACGAAGCAATTGCAGCGGCAACATCGGTGAGCATGGCTTGAGCCAATTCCGTGCGCGAGCGCTGATCAAGCATCGTAGCAAGCCGCTGCTTGGCGTTCGATAAATTCTTAACTGGAATCAGGATCACGGCTGGTCGGCGCCATGGGCGGCCGGTTCATCTGATGCGGATTTCTCAGAAAGCGTTTGGTTCGTCCCCGATCCGCTCGCGGTGTGAGAAAGCACGGATCGGGCCAGCGCGGCACGGTCGGCGGCGGAACGCATAATCGTTTGGGTGCATTGCACTCGCAATCCACTATTGCGAAGCGCCTCGGCAGCGCGAGCATCGCGCGTATCGCACACCAACAAATCTAAAAAGTCTTCGTAAGCCTTGGCCACGCCGGCGATGGAACAAGGTAAGCCGTGCGCGGTCATGAGAATGCCCGCCGGCCCAGCCACAGGAGCGTTGCCCACGATGGGACTTACGGCGGCAACTTTGCCGCGCGCGCGCCGCAAAGCGTCGTGGATTCCAGGCACGGCCAGAATCGGACCGATGCTGGTGATGGGATTGCTGGGCGCGATGATGACTGCGTCCGCGGAAACAATGGACTGGACCACTTGCGGCGCAGGTTCTGCGTCGGACGCTCCCGCGAACCGCACCGAGTTCACCGGGTCCTGATACCAACGTTGCACAAAATATTCTTCGAAACTGAATTCGCCGGACGGAGTATCGACGCGGGTCTCCACTCGCGAATCGCTCATGGGCAAAATGCGCGCTTTCACGCCCAGCTTTTCGCAGATGGCGGACGTGGCTTGCGAAAGCGTTTTGCCTTCGGCCAATAAACGTGAGCGCAGCAGGTGAACTGCGAGATCACGATCGCCAGTGTGAAACCACGTAGGCTCGCCCAATTGCCCCATGGCTTGCAGGCAGAGAAACGTGTCGCCCTTTACCCCCCAGCCACGTTCACGACTCAGCAAACCGGAGAGAACATAAGTGATCGAGTCGATGTCGGGGGAGACGTAGAGTCCCCACCACAGCAAGTCGTCGCCGGTGTTGACGATGATCGTTATCTCTTCGGCGGGCATGACTTGGCGCAAACCGTCGACGAACTTGGCTCCGCCGGTACCGCCGCTGAGCACGCAGATCATGCCGCCCTGCTTTCTCTCTCGAGGGCTAGACCCTCGCTGTCGCGTGCGGCTTTCAATTTTTGCCGCAGCAACGCTGGTCGCGACTCAAGATTGGCCAGAAACTCTGGATACACCGGCAAACGCGGGCGCAGTTGCAATCTCTTCGTCTCAGTTCGCAGCCGCAACTGGTCCAAATGGGGCCAAGGTTTTTCAGGATTAATGTAGTCCGGAGTCAATGGCGAAATCCCTCCCCAATCGTTGATACCAGCATCCAGCAATTCTTCATAATATGGCGCATTGAGGTTGGGAGGGGCTTGAATATTGACGTTGGGCATTAACAATCGAGCTACCGCCACGGCGCGTAGAATTTCTCCCAGGCTGGGTTCCGGCGCACGCGCCATGGGAATCGAAGACTTTGCCCGGAAGTTCTGAACGATGACTTCCTGGATGTGGCCGTAGCGCTCGTGCAGATCACGAATCGCCAGCAGGGTTTCAACCCGATCCTCAGGAGTCTCTCCGATTCCGATGAGCAGTCCGGTGGTGAAAGGGACGCGCTGTTTTCCCGCTTCTTCAAGCGTGCGCAACCGCTTGGCTGGAACCTTGTCGGGGGCATTATCGTGGGCCGCTCCGGGCGCGAGCAGTTCGTTATTTGTGGTTTCGAGCATCAGTCCCATGCTGGGCGAGACCGCGGCCAGGCGATCGATCCATTCTGCACTGAGCAGGCCGGGGTTGGGATGCGGCAGCAAGCTGGTCTCGCGCAAGATCAGTTCGCACATGGCCTCCAGATAATGCAGTGTGGATTTGTAGCCAAGCTGCTGCAAGGTTTCACGCATTTCAGGAAAGAGTAATTCCGGCTTGTCTCCCAGGCTGAACAGAGCTTCGGTGCATCCCAATTGTTCGCCGGCGCGAGCAACCGCAACAACTTCGTCCGGAGTCATGGTGTGGGCGCCGGCTTGCCCGGGATCGCGGCGGAACGTACAGTAACCGCAATAGTCGCGACAAAGATTGGTCAGCGGCAAAAAAACTTTCCGCGAATATGTGATGATTCCAGGCTTGAAGTTGTCTCGTGCGGCGCGGGCAGACGAGAGCAAGGCGGGGAGATCGTCGTCCGTGCAACGAATCAGGCGCAAAGCGAGTTCGCGGGAGATCGGGGATCCAGGGGTTAGATCCGCGAGTTCGGAGGCAAACTCCCTAATTGGTGCGCTGACTTTTGCGCTGGTAATCGAGATCACGGCACCTGATTTTTCTGTGCTTCCGTTCTCTGCACTGGTTCTCTGTAATCAGAGATGCATCGAATAATACATCAGTTGCGCTGTTGCCTGAACGTAACCGGCAACGCAATGCGGCGAATCGAATCTGCAGTCGGATGCGGCTGGACCAACAAATGAGCCTAGATCAGACGGACTTCCGAAAGGCGATGGGGTGTTTTGCCACCGGAGTGACTATCGTGACGGTCGATCTGGATGGCGAAGTTCACGGCATGACCGCCAATGCATTTGCCTCGGTGTCGCTGGTTCCGCTGCTGGTGCTGGTTTGTGTCGACCATAGTGCGCGGACCCACGCTCATCTCCATGCCAAGAAGCGTTTCGGGATCAACATTCTTGCTGAGAACCAGAGAGCAATTTCCCAATACTACGCTCAGCCTCTTTGTACGCATGAGCACGCGGAATCGGTAACGGGCACGCGCTTTGAGCGCACAAAGCATGGGACTCCAGTTTTACACGGGGCACTGGCATATCTGGAGTGCAAGCTGGTTTCGACCCAGGAAGCGGGCGACCATACCATCTTTATTGCGGAAGTGGAGGACGTGGTGGTCAGGGACGGCGAACCCTTGCTGTTTTTTCGGGGGAACTATCGTCACATCGGCGATGACGTTCTAGACTAAAGAAAAGCCCGGGTCATTTGTAGGTTTGACGCCGGGCCATTTCGTACTCGCAGACGTTTGATTCATGCTCAGGCGCGAGGCCTGTGGAGCACAAGTTTAGATGTCACAATTATCTTGTGACGGATGTCACAGACAGCCGATGCGGATTGTGATCTTTCCCCAGCGTATGAGCAAGGAGCCGCAGTCGGCCGCTCATTTTGAGTTAACTAAATTCTGAAAGGCAATCTGTTCTTGAGGAGCAATACATGGCGGAAAAGCTAGAAAAATTGAAGAAGACTGAAACCGAGTGGAAGCAGGAGCTTACGCCCGAACAATATCACGTTACCCGCGAGTCTGGGACGGAGCGAGCGTTTACCGGCAAGTACTGGAACACGCACGATGCCGGGACTTACCATTGCGTATGCTGTGGCGAGCCGCTGTTCGATTCGTCGACGAAATTCGACTCAGGAACCGGCTGGCCAAGCTTCTATAAACCTGCCGACCAGAGCAAGATCGAGGAACACAAAGATTCAACCTATGGAATGGTTCGCACCGAGGCGCGCTGCGCCAATTGCGGCGCTCATCTCGGGCACGTGTTCGAGGACGGCCCGGCACCGACCGGGCTGAGATATTGCATGAATTCCGCGTCGCTTGATCTTAAGCCAAATGAGAAAGAGAAAGACAAGAAGTGACCGGTCGTCCGAATTAATTGCACAAACAAAAAGGGCACCCGCAGGTGCCCTTTTAAATATGTTCCTGATTTCAGCAGCGCTTGGCTACGCAGTGCCGGGCTAGGCGCTGGCAATCGCGGTCATTGCCTTCGGAGCATCTGAGGGAGCCGACTTCGGCGCTTCCGCTGCTTTCGGCGTTTCTGCCGATTTTGACTGAGTCTGATGTTTGTTCTGCTGTTTGTGCTCGGCGCTGCGGACTTCAACTCCACCTTTGAGCACCGCGCCGTCTTCCACGCTGATGCGAATGGTCGAAACGTCCCCCGTGACAGAGCCTTCGCTGCGAATATCGACTCGATCCGTGCACTCGATATTCCCGTTCACTTTGCCCATTACAACAACTTCGCGTGCGTTGATGTTGGCCTGAACGGAGCCGTTGCGGCCGATGGTCACGCGATGATCGGGCAAGCTGATTTTGCCTTCGATGCGGCCGTCGATATAGAGCGCTTCCGCGGCCGTGAGTTCTCCCTTGATCACGAGCGTTCGTCCGATGGTGGCTTGCTCGATCGGAGCGCCGAGGTTTTTGTTCTGGTTGTTGAGGTTCGAGTTTGGATTGGCTGGATTGGACTTTCCGTTGAACGTGTACTCTGAGGGTTGCAGCATTGCGCCCTTCCTTGATTCCGCGCGGCCCGGTCGGTTGCCGCTTGTGCGGTGGGTCTGGAATTTTGGCCTGCCGGCGGGTTCGTGTCCATTAGGCCCATCCGACTATCGCACAGAGGTAAGTATTTTCTGAGATTACGGAAGATATTGTACGGCTGCGTGGGGTGGCTGGTTTTAATCCACTTCCTGGAGAGACTGGGCTAACGCCTCCCATTCCTTCACCAGGATGGCGTGAGCCGATTTTCGCCCGTCCAGTTCCTGGGCTTGCCGTTGGCTCTCCTCAGCGCTGACGAATTCCTGCATGGCGCTTTCGCATTGTGCGATGGCCGCCTCTTCGCGATTGATCGACGCCTCCAGTTCCCGGATGCGGTCTTCCATCTGTTTCCGCTTAATCGGATTCATGCGCTTTGGTTTAGTCGCGACGATCGTTTCGGCGCTTGATTTGTGATTGCCATTCGAGCGGCTTTCCGTGGAGGATCTGGCGGTAGAAAAATCATCGCTCAGTTGTTGCTGAATCGTCTCTTCCTGCTTTACATTTCCACCCTGCTTGCGCCAGACATAATCTTCGTAGTTGCCGGGATAAATCTCGACTTTGCCTTCGCCGATCTCGAACACCCGCGTCGCCAGCTTATCGATGAAATAGCGGTCGTGTGAGACGAAAACCACCGTGCCGGTATATTTTGTAAGCGCCTCAAGCAGCACGTCTTTGGCCCGTAAATCAAGGTGATTGGTGGGTTCATCGAGCAGCAGGAAATTCGAGGGATGCAGCAGCAGACGCAACAAGGCGTAGCGCCCGCGCTCACCGCCCGAGAGCACGCCGATCTTTTTGAACACATCGTCTTCGGAGAACAGAAAACAACCGAGCAGGCTGCGCAATTCCGTCTGGGTCGAGCGCGGAGACGCTTTGCCGAGATCGTCTATAATCCGCGCGTCCTGATCGAGTTCCTTGTATTGATCCTGCGCAAAATAGTCGGCGTCCACATTGTGGCCAAGTTTGAATTCTCCCTGCGTCGGTTTTTCTTCGCCCGCCAGAAGCTTGATTAAAGTGGATTTCCCCGCTCCGTTGACGCCCACCAGTGCAATGCGGTCACTGCGCTCGATCAGAAAACTTACATTGCGAAAAACTTCTTTTTCGGGGCTTGGACGCGAGCTATTGTCCGAATTTTTGGCCGGGTAGACTTTCGCTACACTTTCAAACTCGGCCACAATGCGTCCGCTCGGCTTCGGTTGAGGGAACGAAAAGTGCATAGTTTTTTCTTCCGGCGGAATTTCGATTCGCTCGATTTTTTCCAGTTCTTTAATCCGGCTCTGCACCTGCTTGGCTTTGGTTGCTTGATAGCGGAAGCGGTTAATGAACACTTCCAACTGCTCGATGCGATCGCGCTGGTTGCGGTAGGCGGCCTGCAACTGCTCGTTGCGCTGCGTTTTCTGTGTAAGGAATTTGTCGTAATTGCCGGTATAGAACCAGAAACGCTTATTCCAGATTTCCGCAATTTTGTTGACGGTAGTGTCCAGAAAATAGCGATCGTGCGAGATCAAAACGAAAGCGTGTGGATAATCGTGCAGATATTCTTCCAGCCAGTTGCGCGCTTCGAGATCGAGATGGTTGGTCGGTTCATCCAGCAGAAGCAGATTAGGTTTCTGCAGCAACAGCGTCGCCAGCGCCAACCGCATCTGCCAGCCTCCGGAAAATTCATCGGTTTGGCGTTCCCAATCTTCTTTGCGAAAACCCAGTCCCATCAAAACTCTTCCGACTTCGGCTTCAATCGAATAGCCATCGCGGGTGCGGAATTCGTGCTCCAGGCTGTGATAGCGTTCGGCGACCGCATCGTATTCCGCGCTGGTGTGGTCAAGTTCAGCAAAACGGTGCAGCAGCGTTTCCAGTTCCTGCTCCATCGACTTGAGCTCTGCAAAAACTGACATGCATTCTGCAAACACCGTCCGGCCGGAGAGGGTCAATCCATCTTGTGGAAGATATCCGGCGGTTGTGCCTTTGGCGACGGTGAGCGACCCGTAGTCGAGCGTATCCAGGCCGGCGAGAATCTTCATCAGCGTCGTTTTGCCGGTACCATTGGCGCCAACCAGGCCAACGCGGTCGCGAGGCGTGATCAGCCAATCGGTATTTTCAAAAAGAAGTTTGTGGCCGAAGCGTTTTCCGGCACCGGCAAGCTGAATCATAAGGCTGCAATTATGGTAACAGCCGCCCGCGGGATCGGGGATTAACAGTCGGTCTCGCAACCTCCCATGCCATGTCTCGAGAAGTCGGTGAGCATGGGCACTCACACCAGATGGCGCGATTGACGAGACCTCAAATTTCCGACAGCTGTTTCAATCGTTCCCGCACAAGCCGGGCGGCCACAAAATAGGCCTTCGCGAACTGCTCATGCTGTTTTTCCCCGTCGTCGTAGCCACTTGGTGACAGTGCCTCAGCGCCGGTTTCCTCGATGTGGCGCAATTCCATTAGGCCCATTCTCATGCATATTTCCAGTTGCTCGTAGATGCTATCTGGCACGAATGGATAAGCGCTCTCGACGGCGGTAATGAACGCATCGAGTCGCGGCCTAAAGTGGCTGAGCCGAGCAGAGATCAGCTGCAGCTTTCCCTCATCGTCAGGCGGTATCCAATCGACGAAGGGTCGAAGTCCATTGAAGCTGAGCCGCAGCTTGCCCAGCGTTGCAAAGATGTCCTTGATTGAACTGAACTCAGTATCGAACTGAGCTTTGCTGACGTATGTGCGCTGGCTGAGATCAGCCTCTATCCGCTTGCGCTGCTGCTCCAACGCACCACGATATTTTTCAAATTCCTTATCCAGGTCGTTCTTGTACCGCACAAGCCAACGCTCGCCGAGGTGGCTGCTGAGTCCCTTAACCACAAGCCACGCGGTGGCTCCGCTGCCCACGATCGAACCCAAGAACGTTGTCCACGAAAAATCCATCACGAGCAGAAGTATAATAGTAATGTTGGTATTATTCGCTTATGGCTAAACTCGAGTCCAGTCCGTTGTATCCGGTTAACCTTTCGGTTGGCGGAGTGCCGGTCAATCTCGTAAAGAATAAAACGCCGCAAGGAAGATTCCAGATCGCGAGAGTGCTTAAAACCGGTAGCCCACGCGAAGCGGACTTTGTGGTCTTGTGGGAAGGAGAAAGCGAAAGTCAAGCGGACGCGTTCGCGCGCACGCAGGTTGAAAGAGACTCTCCCGGTCTTCTCAGCCAGGCGCATCCGGCACTCTAAGGACACTATCCGGCGGGGGCCAGATCTCCCCTTGGTACGGGACGAAGACAAACTGCTTACTCGCGATTCAAACTGGGTCGGGCGCTGCGTGGCTATCCGGATATCCCCCCAGTTTCGTTGCTGGAATTATCCTACTGCGCAGCAGCCCGCCCGTTTCGATTTTCCGCGTCGCGGCCCCAAACCGCGCCATGAGATTGAATCCGTTCCAGCGCGCGATCGATCACCGCGCCCAATTCGTGGGCATACTTCACTTCCCGGCCTCGAGCCAGTTGCTGCCGTGCTTCCTCCGGGCTGAACCATTTGGGGCGGCGCTGCGATTCATCGGGCCGGCGCATTTGGTTGACTTCCATTAAGAAGGCCTTGACAACATACTCCTGCACACCTCCCGGCTGCCAGAAAACACCTTTGGAATACAGGTAGAGATGAAAATGCCGCGGCTCGATGGTGCCAACAGCACCAGCTTCTTCCGCTGCTTCGCGTTCGGCGGCCTGACTATGAGAGAGGCGCGCCTCGGGCGAGCCCTTCGGAAATGTCCACTTGTTGCCGCCGTTCGTATTCACCAGAAGAAACTCGACGCTCTCGCCCCGCCTGCGAAAACACACGGCCGCGACTTGTAGGGGCAACGATTTTGCGGTTCGCGGCGAGGCCAAGTAATCCTCCCTCATTCAATATTAGTTGCAAGATATTTCACCAATGTTAAATTGCAGCAAAAATTGTGCATCGAAGTGGTTACTTCGGGGGGAATGTGCCATTACGGGAATCGCAGTATGAACGCGCGGTAGGTCGCGGGTTTACACGCAGAAACTGATGCGTTTGCAGGATTTGAGAATCGCGAAGAAACAGCGGTATCCTGAAAGAGTTAGCCGCTCCGTTATCGGTATTGTACGTGCGAGATCGTCCTTGAAAGCCGCCCTCCTCAGAACGCCGAAACAGCCACTTCATATCGAAGACGTTCCTAAGCCTCAAGCCGCGGCCGGCGAGGTCCTGCTGCGCGTGCGCGCTTGCGGAGTCTGCCGCACCGATCTCCACATTGCAGAAGGCGAATTGCCGTCGAAGAAGCAACCGCTCATCCCAGGCCATCAAATCGTCGGCATTATCGAAGGCGGCGCGACTGCTGAATTGCCGCTTGGCACGCGAGTAGGCGTCTCCTGGATTGGAGGCATCGATGGAACTTGCCCATACTGCAGGCGCGGTCTGGAAAATCTCTGCGACTCACCAGTTTTTACCGGATATACCGTCAATGGCGGATACGCCGAATACGCGACGGCACGCCATGATTTTGTCTTTCCCCTGCCTGCTGAACTGGATGATCTGCACGCCGCGCCTTTGCTGTGCGCCGGCATCATCGGATTTCGCAGCCTGCGAGTGGCGGGCGTCGACAGAGGAGATAAAGTCGGGCTATTCGGCTTCGGCGCATCGGCTCACCTGGCCATTGCCGTCCTGCACTCCTGGAACTGCGAAGTGTATGTTTCCACGCGCGGCGCTTCCCATCGTAAATTAGCGGAATCGCTGGGAGCAAAATGGGTGGGCAGTGAAAACGATAAACCTCCCACTGAACTTGACCGCGCGGTAACCTTCGCGCCCAGCGGAGACGTGGTGATCGCAGCGCTTTCGAGCCTTCGCAAAGCAGGCGTGGTAGCGATCAACGCGATCCATCTCGACCGCATGCCTGAATTCGATTACGACCGGCTGCTGTGGGGAGAAAGGCAAATCCGCAGCGTAGCCAATATGACTCGCGCCGATGCCAGGGATTTCCTGAAGATCTCAGCCGAAATTCGGCTGCAACCGAAGGTGACCGTATTTCCTCTGGAAAAGGCCAACGATGCGCTGGCTGCGGTTAAGCGCGATGCCATTGATGGCGCGGCAGTTATTATCCCTTAACTCGCCAAATCTGAGCCTGCAAACAAACAATTGGTCGGGGCGATAGGATTTGAACCTACGACCCCCTGCGCCCAAGGCAGGTGCGCTACCAGGCTGCGCTACGCCCCGACTTTGCATCTGACTCTGAGGAGTCAGACTCAAACGAATTAACGACTCCAGCGATTATAAACGACGGAAGGAGCTATAATTTCCTGCTGATATGCCCAGTGTGCGGTATGCGTTGGTCGCTTACATTAAAAGTCCAGTAACAGCGTTCGTCGAGAACCTGCGGAGGGAGTTACACCCCGCTCTGCCTCACAACGCTGCCCATCTCACGCTTCTGCCACCCCGTCCGCTGCAGGGAACCGAATCTGAAGCGCTGCACATGCTGGCGCGAATCTGCGGTGGCGTTGAGCCGTTCGAGGTAATCCTGGGCGAGATGCAGTCTTTTATTCCTGCCACATCCACGGTTTACATCGGAGTGACCCAGGGAGCATCCCGGATGCAGGCGCTGCACGAGCAGTTGAATCACGAAGCGCTCGCGTTCGCCGAGGAGTGGTGTTACGTTCCTCATCTCACGATCGCGAAATTGAACAGCGAGCGAGAGGCCGCACAAGCGTTTGACGTTGCGCGCCAGTGCTGGCGAAACTACGGGGGAAGCCGTCGCATTCTTCTCGATCGGCTCACCTTTGTCCGCGAAGACGCTCCCGACTGTTGGATTGATTTGGCGCCGGTGCCGCTCGGCGACAGCCTGGTTTCTCATTAATGTATTCTTCATTGAAGCCGTGCAATCGGCGGTAACTCTCCGCACGGTTACCTTCCCATTACGTTACTCATTTCCGGATTTGCATGGCCCCTGGTACATTTCCCTCCCGTGCATTGCGCTGACTCCATGCACACTGTAAACAAAGGATAGGTTTCGCTTGGATCCTACGCCGCTTAAGCCGCTTCGGACGTGGGTTTTCAGCCAGCCGGAGGCGAGCGCATGCAGATCGGGGTCTACGGTTCGGGTTATCTCGGAACGGTGATTTCCGCTTGTTTGGCAGATTTTGGCACTCCGGTCTCCTGTTGTCATCCTGATCGAACCCGCATGGTCGAAATGGCGCAGGGCAACATTCCTTTCTTTGAGAAGAACTTAAAAGAAGTGATCCGGCGCAACGTTCGCGCCGGCCGGTTGGCTTATTCCACCGACATCGAGTCGTTTGCCCGCAAGACGCAGGTCATTTTTCTGGCCGAAGATGGGGCGGAGAACCTCTCTGATGTTGCGATGCGGATCGCACGCCTGGCCGCCAAGCCTCCGATTCTGATTGTGGTGACTCCGGTCGCGGTCGGAACGGCGAATTCTCTGGAAAAATCCTTCAAAGAGAATGGATTGCTGGGAACGATTGTCTCGCAGCCGATGTTTTTCACGGACGGTTGTGCGGTCGAAGATTTCAACTGGCCCGACCGGCTGATTTTGGGTTCAACGTCCAACGAAGCAGTGCAGATGCTGAAGCAAATTTTCCATCCGCTGGTGATGCGTGGCGTGCCCGTGATTGTAACGAACCAGGCGACGGCCGAACTGGTGCGCGAATCGGCGACGGCTTTCGTGGCCACCAAGATTTCCTTCATCAACGAAGTTGCTGCATTGTGCGAGCGCGTAGGTGCGGATGCCGTGAGCCTGGCGCTGGCGCTCGGCCTGGATAAGAAAATTGCTCCACGGTGTTTGCAGCCGGGAGCGGGCATGGGCGGCGTCTTTGCCGAGTCGGACATGGATTCGCTCGCCGATCTGGCGCAGAAAAACGGTCTTCCGCTAAAAGTTCTCAGCGCGGCGCGCGACGTGAACCATACTCTTGCGGATCGTCTGGTCGAGAAGATCGCCATGGCTTTGAATTCGGTCGAGAACAAGGACGTCGGCATTCTTGGGCTCGCCTTTAAGCCGAACACGAATTCCGTTGCCGGTTCATCGGCGATTCGCCTGGCTGAAACCCTGGTGGCTAAAGGCGCACGGGTGCGGGCGTACGATCCTGTCGCGCTCACCGAAGCCAAAACACGGCTAAACGGTTCGGTGCGATATTGCGACTCAGCCTATGCCGCTGCCGAAGGCATGGACGCGCTGGTGGTTGGCACTGGCTGGCCCGAGTTCCGCGCGCTCGATTTCGACCGCATCAAGCACCTGCTCAAGAAGCCCATCATTGTCGATACCAAGAACCTGCTCGACTCCGTTCGCCTGCGCGCCATGGGATTTGAATATGTTGGCGTGGGGCGGGGATGAATGCAGGTCTACGCTGAACAATTCTTAGCCGAGCGGTAATCCATCAGCTTCTAGGGCCGAGCCTCGTAAACAATGTTGAAGGGCGTTTGCGCGGCGCGGCGGAAACGCGTGAATCCAGCTGACTTTATGACCTCACGAATCTTGGCTTCGCCCGCCTGCGCACCCAGGCACAGCCCAACCTCCTGGGATCGAGAGCAAGGCGTGCATAGCAGGGTTGAGAACGAGTAGAAGACACGCCCTACGGGGTTCAAGTTGTCTTTCAACGTATCGTTCGCAAAGGGTTCAACAATCATCCAGGTGCCATCTTCAGAGAGCGCTTCGCGAACGTGGGTGGCAGCTCCAACCGGATCGCCCATATCGTGCAGGCAATCGAAAACGGCGACAAAATCGTAGTTCTTGCCAGGAAACTCTTTTGCTTTTGAGATGGCGAAGCTAACGTGATCGGTAACGGCCGCGCGTCTGGCCGACTCACGCGCCGCTTCAATCGACTTGTCATGGTAGTCGAAGCCAAAGAATCGCGACTTGGGAAATGCTTTTGCCATGAGCAAAGTGGAAGCTCCCTTACCGCAACCCACGTCAGCTACTCGGGCTCCCGCTTCCAACTTTTCTTTGACGTCGTGCAAAGCGGGAATCCACGAACTCACAAGGTTAGCGGCATAACCCGGACGAAAGAATTTTTCGCACCCATGAAAGACGCCATCCACATGTTCGTGCCACCCCATGCCGGCGCCGGTACGAAAAGATTCGGCGATTCGCGGAACCGCGGCAAGGGAGCCAAGTGCGATCTCAAAAGCTCCCGGCAGGTAGGCGGGACTATCTTCATTCGCCAATGCGAAGGCTTGCTCCTCGCTCAAGCTGAACCTATTTGTTTTTTCATCGTAGCTGACGTAGCCGCCGGCGGCCTGGGAGGCCAACCACTCCCGCAAATATCGCTCATCGGTACTCGTTTTCTTTGCCAGTTCGGCAGAAGTCATTGCTCCCAAGGCCAGGGCTTTGTAAAGCCCCAGTTTCTCGCCAATAACCACCATGCCAGTGTGAACCGCCGCTCCGAGGTCCGTCACAAACCGTCCGATGAACTCGTTCAATTTGTCCATATTGATAGCAGGCGCCTGCGTTGTGCTCATTGTGTCCTCCATGCAGTGGACTAGGGCGGGAAAAACGCGCGGACTTGAATCTAAAGAGGCAGCGAACCTGCACTTGACTTGTGAGCGAAGCTGGCCGCTGCCACCCCCCAACTACGCTCGCCATATTGGCCGATGGGCTTGTGACTCTCAATAGCGGCCCTCTGTCGAAGTTCTTAATTATTCTGTCCCCGCAAACCCCTGTCAAAGCAGGTAGTTGCCGCGATTCGATGAAATCGTATTAAAATGCTGGCAATCTTTGCGGGGGTATTGCCTTGGGGGCCGAGCCAGCCAAAATTCAGCAGACGGTCAAATTCGGCCGCGACTTCGAACTAAATCCTGGCCTTTACGAACTGCGCCGGTCCAATCGAGTGCTGAAGCTCGAGCGCATTCCGATGGAAATCCTGCTTTTGTTGGTGAATGAAAGAGGCCGGATCGTCGGAAGACAAGAGATCGTTGACCACGTTTGGGGAAAAGGGGTTTCGCTCGACGCCGATAACAGCATCAACGGCGCGATCCGGAAGATTCGCCAAGTTTTGAAAGACGATCCCGAACAGCCACGGTTCATTCAGACCGTCACCGGACGGGGATACCGTTTCGTTGCTCCAGTCGTCACCGAGGAGCGAGAGACCGTGGACTCCGCCGAATCGGAGGCTGATAAGGAGCAGGGGGAAATTGGATCAACCGCGCCCAGCGAGATTCCACCCTCCTCAACTTCTTCGCAGGCAGCTCAGCCTTCGGATTCATCTCGGGTAGAAGCGGCTGCGAGCTCTGACGCTCGCTCTGCAGTCCGCCACGCGTGGTTCGGCTGGCAGTTCTTGGTCGCAGTTGCTGTTTTGATCGTTGCCGGGTCTGCGTTGGTTTGGTTGCGACATACCAGATCACGTCCGGTTCCCGATACGACTATACGGCTAGCGGTGCTGCCGTTCCAAAACTTGACGGGAGATGCCAGCCAGGAATATTTCAGCGACGGCTTCACGGAAGAAATGATCACGCAATTGGGAAGCATGGATCCCCAGCGGCTCGCCGTGATCGCACGCACATCCGTCATGTATTACAAGAACAGCCACAGTCCTCTGCCGCAGATCGCGCATGATCTTGGCATTCAGTATGTTGTGGAAGGCAGCATTCGCCGGGATGCAGACCACGTCCGCATCACCGCCCAACTGATTCAGGTCCGCGACCAAACGCATGTCTGGGCAAGAGAATATGATCCAGCGCCGAAGGATTTGTTGACCATCCAAAGCGAGATCGCCAGAGCCATTGCAGACGAAGTTGAGCTTGCTCTTAATCATCGCATGCCGAGCCCTTCCGCTGTTCGTGTGGCGCTTTCACCGCAAGAGTACGAAGCTTACGACCTTTATTTGAAAGGCCGCTACTTATGGCGCAAACGCACTCCCGATTCATTGCGGGACTCCGTTTCATGGTTCAAGCAGGCTGTCGCCAAAGATCCGGGCTACGCTCCCGCCTATGCTGGCCTGGCAGATTCGTACGCAATCATGAGCAGTTATGGCTTTGTTGCCCCTAGTCAATACATGCCGCTGGCCAAGGCGGCGGCATTGAAGGCGGTGCAATTAGATGATTTGCTGGCCGAAGCACACACTTCGCTGGCGCTGATCGCCGAGAACTACGATTGGGACTGGCAGACCGCAGAAAACGAGTATCGGCGCGCCATTCAATTGAATTCAAATTACGCGACCGCCCATCACTGGCTGGCCGAATGCCTGGCTTATCAGGGACGATTCGAAGAAGCTTTCCGGGAAAGTGAAAAGGCACGGGAACTCGATCCTCTCTCGCTGATTATCGTAGCCGATCGAGGTGCGATTTATTATTTTTCTCGCCAGTATGACCGTGCCATCGACCAGTTCAAGGGAGTGCTCGAGGTCGACCCTTCTGTCGGGCGAGCGCAATTGATTATTGACGCATATGTTCAACAAGGCCGCTACGCCGATGCGCTTGCCGAGCTGCAAGAGTGGCGCCGTCAAGGCGATGGCCCATGGATATCAGCCAAAGAAGCGTACATCTACGGACGCTCGGGAGATACCACCAAAGCCCGCTTGGCTCTGAATCAAATACAAAAATGGAACCGCGCGTGGCAACTCGACCCCATCCCGTTGTTCTCCGTGGCTTACGCCGGCGCGGGCGACAAGGAGAAATGGCTGGCCACATTGCAGCAAGCTTACCAGCAACACTCGAATCTGGTCACAGTGCTCAAGGTAGATCCCATGTACGACCCGCTGCGCACCGATCCTAGATTTCAGGACCTGTTGCGGCGAGTTGGACTGAATCGTTAATTCTCTTCGCGACCTTTGCCAGAAATGTTGTTCCTCACTCTAGCCAGAAGCAGGCTTGAGTGGGCCACAGCCTTCTCTGCCGTAATCCGTTAGAATTATCTCTTCCTATGAAAACGTTTGAACAAATTGCCGACCTCGAATGCCGCTATTTACTGGGAACTTACAACCGCTATCCGGTCGCGTTTACGCGGGGGAAGGGCGTATTTCTTTACGATCTCGACGACCGGCGCTATCTCGACTTTGTTTCCGGGCTGGGAGTGAACGCGCTGGGACACGCGCATCCGCGGATTGTGAAGACGATTCGGGAGCAGGCGGCGAAGCTGATTCACATCTCGAATCTGTATTACCACGAATATCAGGGAGAGCTGGCGGAAAAGCTGTGCACGCTGGCCGCAGCGGCTTCCGGTGGCGCGCTGGGAAACTCGCGGGCGTTTTTTCAGAACAGCGGCACCGAGGCGATTGAAGGATCGATCAAGTTGGCGCGGCTGGCGGGACATCGCGCCGGTGGCGAGGCCAAGTGCCGACTGGTGGCGCTGCAGGGGTCGTATCACGGGAGGACATTTGGAGCGCTTTCGCTGACCGGGCAGGACAAGCATCGCAAGGGATTTGAGCCGCTCCTGGAAGAAGTTACTTTTGTTGCACAGAACGATGTTGAGAGCCTGCGCGCGGCGGTGAACGACAACACCTGCGCGATTGTGCTGGAGCCGATTTTTGGTGAAGGCGGAATTTATGAGTGTTCGGTGGAGTTCCTGCAGGAGTGCCGCGCGCTGGCTGATCGCTTTAAAGCTGCGTTGGTTTTTGATGAGATTCAGTGCGGGCTTGGGCGCACCGGAACGATGTTTGCGTTCCAGAGTTTTGGCGTGACTCCGGATATTGTGGCCATTGCCAAGCCGATTGCGGCGGGACTGCCGCTGGGCGCGTTTATCGCCAAAGAGGAATTCGCCAGCGCGATTTCGCCCGGACAACATGGAACCACATTTGGAGGCGGTCCGCTGACTTGCCGTGTGGCACTGGAGTTTCTGGCGATTGTGGAGGAAGAAAAGCTGCTCGACAATGTGAACAAGGTCGGAGCTTATTTGCGGCAGGAGTTGCAGGCGATCGCTGAAAAAAGTCCGGTGGCGGAGGAAGTGCGCGGGAGGGGATTCATTCAGGGGATCAATTTGGAAATTCCGGCGCGGCCGATTGTTGACGCGGCGTTGGCGGAGGGCGTGCTGTTTAACAGCACGCAGGATACCGTGCTGAGATTTCTACCTCCGTTCCTGTTGGAAGAGAAGCATGTGGATAAAGGGATGCGTGTGCTGAAGAAGTTGCTGAAGAAGAAGCGGAAAGAAGCGGCGTGACGTCGACGCGCTAAGCGGGAGACGCAACGTAGTCGAGAACTTACCCCAGCGCAGTCGAAGGGAAGCTGCTGTTTATGTACGAGGCAAAGAGCAGGTTTCTCGACTCCACAAGATCGCCCGCTTCGCGAGCGACCTTGTTACGCTCGAAATGACAAAATCAAATCTCGAAATGACAAAATCAAATACTGCAGCGCCTGATTGTGATAACTGGCTACCGACAACTGGCTACCGGCTACCGGCAACTGGCTGCTGACAGCTGGCTACTCGCCACTTTTCACTGCACAAAAACGGGGAGCCGAGGCTCCCCAAGTGAAGCGAACAGAGGCGATGTTCACTTAAATAGAATGTGGCGGCGAGAAAAAAGTTGTCCTGACAGGTAAGAAGATTTCGCGTGACCGAGTCAAACGGGGAAACCTCCAAGGCTGGCTTTCCGGGCGCCGGTGCCGGGGTCGAAGAATGTTGGGTTGATCTCGACGGGGCACGCCTGCGCTATCTTCGGGCGGGTTCGGGTCCGCCGCTGATCCTGCTGCACGGTCTTCTGGGATATTCATTTTCCTGGCGATTTGCGATACCAGCGTTGGCGCCCAACGCGACTGTCTATGCTCCGGACATGATGGGCGCGGGTTTTTCCGACCGGCAGCCGGGTTTTGACCACAGCATGCACGGCACAGCGCAGGGCATGCTGCGCTGGATTGAGCGTCTGGGAATTTCTTCTTTTGATCTGCTCGGGACGTCACATGGCGGAGCGGTGGCGATGATGATGGCGGCGGAGTCCCTAAAGGATGATTCTCGTCCACAAGTGTGCCGTTTAGTGCTGGTTGCGCCAGTTAATCCCTTTTCTCCCCACGGACGGCACTTGGCACCTTTCCTTGGCAGCAACCTGGGCACTGCCTGGTTCCGGCTTTTCATTCCACAGATGCGGGTGTTTTATCCTTACTGGCACGCGCGCATGTACGGCGACCGCAACCGAATTCCTCCGGACTCGTTTGCGGGATATCTCGCGCCATTCGCGAAACCCGGCCTCTTTGAGCACGCCTTAGGCATTGTTCGCACCTGGACCGCAGACCTGCACGAGCTCGAGAGCGCTTTGCCGAAACTGGCGAATATTCCGACACTCCTGATGTGGGGCAGCAAAGATCCTGCAGTTTATGCTTCATCGGCCGAGCCGCTGGCGAAATACTTTCCGCACTCCCGAACCGTAATCTTCCCCGGCATCGGCCACTTGCCGTATGAAGAATGCCCGGAGGAATTCAATCGGGCGCTCATTGAGTTTCTCGTGAGCGAAAATCCTGGTGCAGGTTCGCGCGGTAGCTAGCCTGATAATGAATACCAGGCCGTCACTGCCGTTAAAATTAAATCGTGGGAACTCCTGAAAAGATTGCGCCGTCTCCCGGCGATGATTCGAGGACCGGATCCAGCAGGACGGGTAGCAGAACAAAGCTCGAACCAGCGCTTTTTCGGCCAAGGCGGTTGCTCAGTGGTGGGCACGTACAAACGCTGGCGGCGTTCCTGCTGCCGCGCCGAATCGAGCTGCCGCCATCCGAGCGCCGGTTGATCGAAGTGGAAGCGGGCATCCCCGTGCTCTGCCATTGTCACTGGGGGAAAGACAAGCGCGCGCTAACGCTCATCGTTGTTCATGGCCTGGAAGGTTCCAGTGAGTCGCAGTACATGCTTGGCATTGCGCGCAACGGACTGGCTGCCGGCATGAACGTGGTCCGAATGAATCAACGCAATTGCGGTGGGATGGACCATTGCGCTCCAACGCTGTACAACTCCGGCCGTTCTGCCGATGTTGCCGCGGTTGCGCGTCACTTGATCGAGCGCGAGGGAGTTTGCGGGATTGTGCTCGCCGGGTTTTCCATGGGCGGCAATCTGGTATTGAAGCTTGCCGGAGAGTGGGGAAGTGATGCGCCTGCGGAATTTCGAGGTGTCGCCGCGGTCTGTCCGGCAATCAACCTGGCGGCTGGGGCTGACGCGCTGCACGAGCCTGCCAATCGCATTTACGAATACTATTTTCTCTGGCAGTTATTTCGCCGCTTTCGCCGCAAGGCCAAGCTCTTTCCCGGCAGCTTCGATGTTTCGCGGCTGCGCGGTATCCGAACCCTGCGTGAGTTTGATGATCGTGTCACCGCTCACTATTGCGGCTTCAGCGGCGCAGACGATTATTACGACCGAGCCGCCGCTGCCAACGTAATCGACCGCATTGCGAAGCCCACGCTCATCATCCACGCAAGGAATGATCCGTTCATTCGCATCGTGCCGGAAACTCGCGAGAAGATCATCGCGAATCCCAATATCACTTACATCGAAGCTGAAGATGGAGGTCATTGTGCTTTCATCGGGGAGCGCGATGGCGACCAGGCCGATGATGGACGCTGGGCCGAGCGCCGGATAGTGGAATTCGCGAAACAGTTCCTTTAAATCACGAAGCGCAGATGCTTCGTCCTCGCGACGCTCCACGTACGTATCGAAGATGGCTTGTCGCGGACAAGAGTGTCCGCGCCACATTCAGTTCGCACTGGCTGGACGCCAGAACCACGCGAGCATTTCTGCTCCGCGACCTTTTGATCGGGTGCGAACATAGGCGAGCACGAGCATAGCGAGAAAGATGGTGAGCAATCCCACGGACGCGGTGCGAATGCTGTCGCTATGCTTGGGAAGAATGGAGGCGCGTCCGTAAACGAATTCCAAATGCACCCAATACACCAGCAATGAAGCCTGGCCTAATTGAATCAGCGGACTGAACCCCCACTCTCCCGCGCCCCAACGGCACCAGGCATAGCACGCGGCAAGAATGATCAGAAGCATGCCAACGCGAATCAGAAAGAAATTGGGACTGGTGTGCCAGTAGTCATACACCCCGTACAGTTGACGCGGTTGATGGTCGAGCCAGCGCGCAGCGGCAACTAACAGTATTCCCGCGACGCCGGCGATCAGGAAGGTTAAGCCTTCCCGCTCGCGGCCCCAGCCAGATTGCA
Organism: uncultured Acidobacteriaceae bacterium; assembly: GCA_963766625.1. Lineage (GTDB taxonomy): Bacteria > Acidobacteriota > Terriglobia > Terriglobales > Acidobacteriaceae > Sulfotelmatobacter. The sequence continues at coordinate 426,783 of CAVYBF010000006.1, forward strand.
AAATGAATCCGGCGGCCAATCCGACGAATGCGAATGCAGCCCAGGGAAAAACGGGGAAAAGCCAGGCCTGCGGGACGCCGAAATTGTGCACACCATTGATGTAGGATTCGATCGGCCACGGCAGCCAATCCGGACGCCAGGTGGTCCAGAGCGGCGGCGTGAGAAGAGAAATCAGCAGAGCGGTTGCCGCAGACCCGAGGATCATCGTGGCCTTCGCAGCACGAAGCGACAGCACCAGCCAGCACAGCAGGCCCATCAGCATCATCGAGAGGCCAATTGTGTTGAGTATGTCGACCCGCAGCAGGTCGCTGAGCGGTGCCCAACCCCAGGCAATAACGTATTCCTGCAGACGAAAAAGCAGGCCGAAACCGAAGATCTCTGCACCGCGGCGAATCGTGATACGAGCGATTTGCGCGGGCAGCAAATTTTTGTGCCACAATTTCTGAGTTACCAGCGCGAACGAAATGCCGGCCAGGAAGAGAAATAAAGGCGCAGGGAACGTCCCTCCCAGTTGCGAGTACATGAAGAACTTGCCCTGCCGCGCCGCTGGACTCAGCCAGGAGTCATAGCAGTGCGTCTGAAACATCAGGACGCAGGCCAGACCCCGCATCCAATCGATGTAAGCCAGTCGCTGGGTCGGAGAAGCGGATGCCACGCGTCATCATACCCTACAGCAGGATTATGATAAATTTTGCCAAGGGGCAAGCGGTGCGGCTTGATTTGGAAGCGAGCCAACGCGAGATTATTGCGTCGCTGAAAAGTTGCGACGCTTCGCGCGGCTCGCCCAGATTCCTGGCTGCGCAAAGAACGCTTGCTCGGAATGACAAGAAGGGCGCGTAGCTCAATTGGATAGAGCACCGGATTTCTAATCCGGTGGTTGCAGGTTCGATCCCTGCCGCGCCTACCAGAAAATCAGAGATTAGCGGTCAGTGGCGAAGGGGACGCAGGAAGATACAAAGAGAAAGGCTCATCGGCTAGCCGTACATGTCGATGAGCCTTCTTTTCTTTCGATCTCCTTCAACTTTCGGGGGAGAACTCAACGAGCTTACCAAGCCGCGTGAGTTTCGTCGGTCCGGTAGCGTACCGGCGGGCGGAAGATCCGAATAAATCGACGGTCGTTAAAGGCGCTACGCAGCATAGCGTCGTTGCCGGAATGATTAGGGCTGTAGACGCCTGATTTCCTTCCATTGAAAATCGTGCAGGAGGTGATCGCGGATTTCCGGGTGGCGATTTGCGTGGGCGCCGTGAAAGAGAGTGCAGTCCTCTATATTGTGAGGGGGAATTCGTGGTCTGGCGTTGGAAAAGCAGATTCCAGGCGCCAGAAAAAAGGCGCTCGGAAAGACAAAGTCGAAGGTAGCCTAGCATCCCCCGTTTGGCCGCGTTGCCATCCCCTGCGCCTGCACGATAAGATACTGCGTACACATCTTCTCCGCTTTCATCCCATAAGTTTTTGAGCTTTGCTGCGGCAAGGCGTGTGCGACCCGGTGGTAATGGAACACGCGCAGACACCGTGTGCGTTCGCGAATCCCTGTTACGGAGTTGACATTGAAGCGAGGCAAAACCGCTGTAATCGTCGGGGCACAGTGGGGCGACGAAGGTAAAGGCAAGATAGTTGACGTCCTCTCGGAGAACTTCTCCGTGGTCGCGCGTTATGCCGGCGGCCATAATGCCGGACACACCGTCATCATCAACGGAAAGAAGTTTGTCCTGCAGCTGGTTCCTTGTGGAGTTTTGCGTCAGCGTTGCCGCAGCGTCATCGGCAATGGGGTGGTTCTCGATCCAATCGCTTTCTTAAAGGAAGTGTGCGCACTGCGGGAGGCTGGCGTCAGAGTCGACGGAAATCTTTTTGTTTCCAATCGCGCGCAAGTGATCTTGCCCTACCATCGCATGATCGAACTGGCCTCCGAAAACGCGCCCGGACGCGTCAAGATCGGCACCACTTCGCGCGGCATCGGTCCCGCCTATGAAGACAAAATGGGCCGCCGGGGCCTGCGAGTGGCGGACCTTCTCGACCTGCAATTGCTGAAAAAGCACATCGAAAACGCGGTCCGCGAAAAGAATATGATCGCGCATGCTTTGTTCAATTCCGAACCGCTCGATGCCGACAAGATGTATTCGGAGTACGCCGCGGCCGCGGAAAAAATCGCGCCATTCGTATGCGATACGGCGGCACTGCTTAACCAGGCGCTGGCTGGGGGCGAGTCGATCTTGTTCGAAGGCGCACAGGGAACGATGCTCGACATCGATCACGGAACCTATCCATTCGTTACCTCTTCGAGTGCAACCTCAGGAGGCGCGGCGACCGGCACCGGGGTTGCTCCGAATGCCATCGATTCTGTGATCGGACTCACTAAAGCTTATTGCACGCGCGTTGGGGAGGGCCCTTTTCCCAGCGAGGAAAAGGGCGATACCGGCCAGCAGCTACGCGTGCGCGGCAACGAGTTTGGCGCAGTCACCGGGCGGCCGCGGCGCACTGGCTGGCTCGACTTGCCGCTGCTCCGCTACGCTGGCATGATTAACGGAATCTGCTGGCTGGTGGTGACCAAGCTGGACGTGCTTGACGAATTGCCGGAGATTCCGGTTTGCGTGGGTTATAAGATCGACGGCAAGGAAACCGCCGAAATTCCTGCGCAGGCCAGCGGCTACGAAAAGATCGAGTGCATTTATCGCAAAATGCCGGGCTGGCGCACTTCAACGCAAGGGGCAACCAGGGTTGAGGAGCTGCCTAAAGCGGCGCGCGAATATCTGGCGTTCGTGGAAAAAGAAACTGGCGCCAAGATCGGCATGGTCTCAACTGGGCCGGACCGCGAGCAGATCATCTTTGCCGAGGAATTCACGCGAGAAATGCAGACAAGCTCATCCGGGAAAGTCTAGAATGTTTACCCATATCGCAGGCGGTGTAGTCTGCGCGTAAGGAGCGCCGCAATGGTAGTTCTCGCTGTGACGTGGATGGCAAAAGCTGGCCGGGAAGCAGAAGTGACTGCGCTGTTTTCGAAACTGACGGAGGAGTCTCGCAAGGAACCTGGCTGCTTGATGTATCAGGTTCACCGCCACAAGACCGAGCCGCGGCGCTTTTTCATCTACGAGCAGTACAAAGATGACGCCGCGCTGGAGAATCACCGTGCCGCGCCACACTTTTTGCAGTTTGCCCGCAAAGATCTGCCCAAAATTGCCGACCGCACCGAAGGCCATTTGTTTGAGCCGCTAGGATGAACGTGTGGCGCCGGCGCCTCCGCCCGCGGGCCTCGTTGCAGGCAAGCTATTTCACTTTGTCGGCCATGAGTTCGCCGCCTGAGGCATAGCTTTCCTTCGATACTTCGTGGAAGGCCACAACAATGCCTTCGCGACGAGCTCCCGCTTCCTCGACAAGGGCATCAGTGATGCGCTTGGCGATCTTTCGTTTCTGCTCGATGGTGCGGCCTTGCAACATCGTGATTTGAACAAGAGGCATGGAGATCCTTCACTTCATTCAGAGCTCGCCTTGAGCTTGCCAAGGGGATGACGCCAGCCTGTGCGCACGCCCGCAAAGCGCCATCACTTTGCGAGCTCGTATCCTGCGAAGAAAAAACTCAATTCGAAGCGCGCAGTCTCTTCGGCATCGGACCCGTGAATCGCGTTGTGCTCGATGCTCGAAGCCCACTTCTTGCGGATCGTCCCTTCCTCCGCATTCGCCGGGTTGGTTGCTCCCATCAGCTTGCGCAGATCGGCGATCGCATTTTCTTTTTCCAGGGCGAGCGTGACGATGGGCCCGCTCGACATGAAGTCGGTCAACGAGTTATAAAACGGGCGGCTGGCGTGCACGGCATAAAATTGTTCAGCTTGATGTTTAGAAATTTCCAGCATCTTCATGGCAAGAATGCGAAAGCCATTCTTCTCGAATTGTTCGATGATGTCGCCGACTGCATTCTTGGCCACGGCATCTGGTTTCACGATGGTAAGAGTGCGTTGCAAAGTCTTCATAGTGTCGTCGTTGGGTTACTGGTTATTTCGAGTTAGTTTTGAATTTGGTCTGGGATTGCTGCTTGCTGACTAAACCTTCACACCCAAAGCGGCCACGAGCGTCTCGCCAATAGCTGCCGGAGATTTCGCCACACGGATGCCCGCCGCTTCCATGGCTTTGATCTTTTCCCCTGCGGTTCCTTTGCCCCCGGAAATGATCGCGCCGGCATGTCCCATTCGCCGGCCCGGAGGCGCGGTTTGTCCGGCAATGAAGCCGACCACCGGTTTCTTCATCTGGTTCTTCACAAATCGCGCCGCAGTTTCTTCCGCATCACCGCCGATTTCGCCGATCATGATCACGGCTTCGGTCTCAGGATCGCGATTGAAGAGATCGAGCGCATCGACGAAATTGGTTCCGATGATCGGATCGCCACCGATGCCGATGGCAGTTGATTGCCCAATGCCGCGCTGCGTCAGCTGGTGCACTGCCTCATACGTCAGCGTGCCCGAGCGTGAAACAATGCCGATCGAACCTTCCTTGTGAATGGATGCCGGCATAATTCCAATCTTGCATTTCCCCGGGGAAATGATGCCCGGACAGTTTGGACCAATCAGACGTGAGCGCCGGTTCTGCAGGAACTCCCAAGCCTTCACCATGTCGAGGGTTGGAATGCCTTCCGTGATGCAAACGATGAGATCCAGGTCGGCGTCAGCGGCTTCCATGATGGCGTCGGCCGCGAATGGCGGAGGAACAAAAATAATCGTTGTGTCGGCCGCAGTTTTCTCCACGGCTTCCTGCACCGTGTTGAAGATCGGCCAACCCTCGTGCGTAGTTCCGCCCTTGCCCGGAGTTACTCCACCAACCACCTGCGTTCCGTAAGCTGCGCATGCCTTGGCGTGGAAAGTGCCTTCGCGCCCGGTCAGGCCTTGCACGATCAATCGCGTCCGTTTGTTTACGAGGATTGCCATAACTAAGATTCCTTTAGGTCGATCACATCACCGCGTCGTTGACTTACCGCGCCGCCGCCACGACTCTATCCGCGGCTTCTTTCATCGTGTCGCAAACCACGAAATTAAATCCGGAGTTCATGAGGATCTTTTTGCCTTCATCTACATTGGTGCCTTCTAACCGCAATACGACAGGAAGTTGAATATTGGTTTTCTTCGCCGCTTCGACCACGCCGGTAGCCAGAGTGTCCACTCTAAGAATGCCGCCAAAGATGTTAATCAGCACGGCCTTCACATTTTTATCGCTCAGCAGGATTTCAAATGCGTGCGCAACCTGCTCGGCATTCGCCCCGCCGCCGACGTCAAGAAAGTTGGCAGGCATTCCGCCGGCGTACTTGATGATGTCCATGGTCGCCATTGCCAACCCGGCGCCATTCACCATGCAGCCGACACTGCCATCGAGCTTGATGTAGTTCAGGTTGTACTTCGAGGCTTCAACTTCGAGTGGATCTTCCTCGGTGATGTCGCGCAATTCGCGAATATCTGGATGACGGAACAGCGCGTTATCGTCAAAGGTCAGCTTGGCGTCGAGCGCGAACAGACGGCCATCAGTCGTGGTGATAAACGGATTGATTTCGACCAAAGACGCGTCTGTGTCGAGAAACGCCTTATAAAGATTACTGAGAAACTGCACTGCAGGATTAATCTGCTGCGCTTTCAGTCCCAGCTTGAAAGCCATCTTGCGCGCCTGAAAAGCCTCGAGGCCCATGCCAGGATCGATGTGCTGCTTCAAAATTGCATCGGGATTTTCCGCCGCCACCTGCTCAATCTCCATCCCTCCTGCGGCGGAAGCCATGAATACTGGCTTGCCTTCGCCGCGGTCGACCAGAATTCCCAGATAAAGTTCCTTTTCGATCGGTAGGGTTTCTTCAATCAGTAGGCGGCGCACCGTTCGTCCTTCCGGACCGGTCTGATGCGTGATCAGTTTCATCCCCAGCATCCGGCCGGCAATCTCCCCGGCTTCCGCGACCGATTTGGCAATCTTTACGCCGCCGCCCTTACCGCGTCCACCGGCATGGATTTGCGCCTTGACGACAACACCTGTTGCTCCAGAACTGAACAACTCTTTGGCAATGGATTCGGCCTCTTCGGGCGCTGTTGCCATGCCCCCGCGAGGCACCGTCACGCCGTATTTTTTGAGAATCCCTTTACCCTGGTACTCATGAATTTTCATAATGATTTATTCCCAGCTGGTAATCGGCAGGAACACGCTTGCAGCTAAATGTTGCGGCAGCAAACCTTTGATTCTATAGAAGGGCGGCGGATTAGAGCAAACTTGTCGCGTCCTTTCAAGCAAGCTCACATCTAAGGGCCAACCTGTAGAATGTGCCGAGTCTGTTTAAAAGCAGCGAATCTTTAAAGCAGCGAACCAATGAAATTAATTTCGCTCAATGTCGGACTACCGCGCCTCGCGGTTTACAAAGGAACTACGATTGAAACCGGCATATTCAAGAAGCCTGTGTCTGGGCCTGTAATGCTGCGCACCTTGAATCTGGATGGCGACAGGCAAGCCGATTTAAGGGTTCACGGGGGCCCGTACAAGGCCGTTTATGCCTATCCTTCCGAGCATTTCGAGTACTGGAGAAGAGAACTGGCAAGCCTGGAATTGCCCTGGGGCAGCTTCGGCGAGAACTTTACTACCAGCGGTCTGGCCGAAGCCGACATTCACGTTGGCGACCGGTTTCAGATCGGCTCTGCGATAGTAATGGTCCGCCAGCCACGCATGCCATGTTACAAGCTGGCAGCCAGGTTCCAGAGAGATGAAATCATCGAAGAATTTCTAGCCAGCGGTCGCAGCGGTTTTTACTTTTCTGTCGAACAGGAAGGCGAAGTGGCAGCAGGAGATTCTGTTGAACTTCTCTCGCGCGAAGCCCGCGGCATCACAATCGACGAAATGAACCGGCTGTTTGTCCGGGAAAAATACAATCGGGATCTTTTGCAGAAGGCGATCGCCACCCATGCTCTTCCCGAAAGCTGGCGCGATTATTTTCGTCCCAGACTCAGCGATCCTGCGGTAACGGCATAGCTGCTTAGCACTCTGATTCGAATCAGCATTATCCCTTACAATCTCGACTGAGATGATCCTCGATGTTCTGCATGGCATCAGTATCGGGCAATCGCTCTCACGCGCGGAAGCTCGTGAGGTGATGGCGGAGGTGCTGCGGGGGAACTGCACCGATGCTCAGATCTCGGCGCTGCTGATAGCCCTTCGCATGAAGGGCGAAACGGTTGAAGAGATCGTGGGCTTTGCCGAGGCGATCCGGGCAGCGGCGACGCCTCTGCCGATTTCACTCGCCGAAAAGGTGCCAGATGATTCCGGTGCCCTAGATTTAAGCGGCACTGGCCGTGACGCCCTGATGGAATCTTCCAACAATAGCCTGGTGGACACCAGCGGCACCGGCGGCGACGCTGCCGGGACTTTCAACATTTCGACCGCTACTGCTTTCGTTACCGCAGGAGCAGGCGTGCGCGTGGCCAAACACGGCAATCGCAGCATCAGTTCGAAATGCGGTTCGGCCGACGTGATGGTCGCGCTGGGAGTGAATATTCAGTTGTCACCGGAGCGAGCGGCGCGGTGCCTGCGCGAAGTCGGAATCTGTTTTTTGTACGCGCCGGATTTACACTCTTCGATGAAGCAGGTGCAGAGAGTCCGCCGCGAACTGCGCCTGCGCACCATGTTCAACTTGCTCGGCCCTCTCACCAATCCTGCGCACGCTTCAGGACAGGTTGTCGGCGTCTATGCGCTGGAGATGGTCGAGAAGCTGGCCGAGGCTCTCAGCATGCTGGGCCTGCATCGCGCACTGGTGGTTCACGGTCTTGACGGATTAGACGAAATTACAGTCACCGGCCCAACGCGTGTGGCAGAAGTCCGCGACGGAACTATCCGGTCCTACGAAGTTGTGCCCGAGGAATTCGGCATTGCGCGGGGCAGGCTCGAAGATATTTCCGGCGGGGATGCTTCGGAGAATGCGGCCATTGTTCGCAGCATACTCAGTGGAAAGAAATTTCCTCGCCGGGATGTAGTTCTGTTAAACTCCGCGGCAGCGCTGGTTGCGGCAGGACGGGTGGATCATTTAGTTGATGGAATTCCTTTGGCGGCGCAATCCATCGACTCTGGCGCAGCCGCCGGCAAGCTCGCAAGGCTGGTAAGCTTCACTAAAAAAGAGATGTAAAGGATGTAAAGTCGTATGTCTTGCGTGCTTCGAGCCAGCGGTACTTACTTTGATGTAGACGAATTCCTGAAAACTTCCACCCTCGACGTGCTGACAGCTTTTCGGCGCGGAGCAGGGCAATTCCCGATTTCGAACATAACGCGCAAGAGCGAATACTCGGGAATGAGCGTTAGCGTCGGCACGCGCGAGATCTGCGACTTAGGCGGTCAGATAGAAGATGCTATTTCGTTTCTCCTGGAGAACGATGAGGAGTTGAAGCGTCTGCGCAACTTTCCCGGCCTGGAGCGAATTGATCTGGATTTTCCGGTTGAGGATCGCGACCTGGTGTATCAGCGGGATGGGTTTCCTCATCAACTTCTGTCACTTTTGGGAAGCTTGCGAATCGGTCTGATCATCTCTCGCCATCCCGCTCCTGCGGTGACTGAAGCTCGCGAGATGACGCAATAAAGTAATGCGTTAATGTAACGCAATAACACGAGAGCAAAGCCCGACTGATCTGGCGCGGATTATTTGGATATGGCGCTCGGGTCGATTTTGAAACTGTTATTCGTCGTATCGCTCTCGGGCACGCTGCCATCGTTGATCACGATTTCTTCCGGCGCGTTCATTGTTTCCATACGAATCACTGTATTGCTTCTTCCGCGCACCACCAACCGTTTTATAACATCGCCGCCGGCTGATTTCATGGTAACTGGAACTTCCGCACCGGCAAGGCCCAGGTTGTCTACCGTGATCGTCACCATGTAGCCCTGGGGCAGCAACTTACGGGTGAATGCAGACTCCACTTTGAAATCCGGCAGTCCACGGTCGCGATACACCCAGTCGTCGAAGAACCATTCCATATCGCGCTGCGTCTGGGCCTGGATCAATCGCTGCATGTAGGAAGGTTCTTTATCCTGTTCCGGACGGTAGGACGCAAGCGCCTTTTTCAGTGCCGGATCGCCGACCATGTCGCGCAACATCCACCACACATCCATGGCTTTGGTGCGATAGAGTTGTTCGTCGGCTGTATTGATCAGAGACTGATTCACTTCATCGTCAGGTCGTGGCGGCGAATGCTGCCCAGTCTCAGCTGAGATAAAAGCAGAACCGTGCGTACGCATATAGTCGAGCGCAACCCCGCGTCCTTTTTGTTGCTCGAGATAAAGCGCCTGCGCGAAGTGAGCCAGGCCTTCATTGATCCACGGCCTTGGCGAGCTGATAGCCACGTGGGTAAGTTGGTGCGCGGCGACGAGGCCGTCCAGCTTGGAATCCAAGCCAGCGAGCGGTGTCAACAAAAGCGAGCCGCTCTCGAATGGTCCGGCGTCAGGATCGGACAGGTCGGCAGTCTCAGCCATCGCTCGCGGCGCTCCAAACCAATCCGTGATGAGCGGGACGACTTTCTCGGCAGCGTCGGCGTAATTCGCTGCTGACGCATCGTGTCCCTGCAGGAAATGCACCGCAGTATTGCGGCGCTCGACGATCTCGTACTTCGCAATCACGAAGGTCGGCACCATCGCGGCAAGCGGGGCGTAGGTACAGTCCGCCAGAAACTGAGAGTCCTGCTCGTGGGTACTCGGGCAGGAGGTAGCATTCACTAACAGCTCAGGTTTTTCTTCTTCATCGCCGATGGAAACAGCCAACTGCAAATGCATGGAGGAGGCGCTTTCTCGCGCCTTCCAGCGGCTCAAAACTTCAAAGAGATCCATGCCCTGGGAAAGGCTGGCAGCTTCGGTCGTGATCGGATACCAGGTTACGTACCCCACCCCGCGCACGGCGGTAAATTGCGAACTGATCTGATCCCAGTCGGTGCTGCGGGCGGCGTCTTCGGGAGTGTCCACGCGCGTGAGCCGTGTCGCATCCAGCGGTACCACGCCTTCGTAGGCAATCTCGAGTTCCACCGTGCTTTTGGGAGCGATCGCATTCGGCAAGGTCACAATCGCCTCGGAAAGCACGCCGGTATGGTCGATGTCGGAGTTGTAGGGCTGCGAAACAAACTGCAGCAACTTGCCCGCAGCTCTGATCGAAAGCCAATTTAGCGATGACGAAATTTGCAGAACAGCAATCTTTTGCGACCTTGCAGAATCATTCCGCAAGGTGATTTTGCCGCGAACTCCGAGGCGCTGTTGTCCTGGGTCGATGCGAACCTGCAAATCGTATTTGGAAATTGCGAAGGCTTCGCGGTCGAGAGAAAAACAACTCACCACCGAGCAGCAGAAAGCACAGAGGGAAAACAAAACGAAAAAGAACGACTTCATTCGGCGAGCGCCTCAGAAATCTGCCCTTCCGCATTCCGCCGCTGCCGCACAGCTTCGTACATCACAATCGCTCCGGCTACCGATACGTTTAAGGAAGGCACCTTTCCCAGCATTGGAATCGAAACCAAAAAATCGCATTTCTTCTTTACTAAATCGTGCAGGCCTTTGCCCTCGGCGCCGAGAACCAATGCGCAATCCATGTTGTAGTCGATCTGGTCATAGGTTTGTTTGCCGCGCTCGTCCAGGCCGACGGTCCAGATATGTCGATCTTTCAACTCTTCCACCGTGCGGGCGATATTCGTTACCTTTGCGATGGGCAGATGCTCGCTGGCTCCGGCGGACGCTTTCGTCACGGTTCCGGTAACGCCAGCTGCGCGCCGTTCGGGAATGATGACGCCGTCAGCGCCTGCGGCATCAGCTGTGCGCAAGATCGCGCCCAGATTATGAGGATCCTCTACCCCATCGAGCACGATGACGAAGGAGTAACGGCCGCGCTTCGCGCCCACCACATCATCGAGATCGCTGTATTGCTTTGCCGAAGTGACAGCTACAACCCCTTGATGGGCCGCATTGCCGGCCATGCGATCGAGTTCCATCCGAGTAAGGAAACGCACCGGTACCCCTAGACGCCGGCAATCTTCGATCAAGCGCTGCAGGCGGATGTCGTTGCGCTCTTTCGCCATGCCGACCCACTGAAAGGCGCGTCCGCGGGCTTTCAGCGCCTCGGTGACGGCATTGATGCCGTAGATGTAATTCATGAAGTATCAGTGTACCGGAAGAACAGTGGCCAGTTGCCAGTTCTCAGTTGGCAGTGGACCTCAGAGTGGAGCGGGGTGTTGAGATATTTGGGGCGAGTCGGGAAATGCGAGTCGGGAGAGCGAACCGGGTAGGGCATGGCTTCAGCCGTGCCGATAAGGAACCAACGAAAGGGACGGCTTTAGCCGCTGGGGTCCGCGAGCGCTTGCAAAACGCTTGTTGGTTCAGGCCGTTCGGTGTAATCCTCGTTCGCGGAAGCGTAGAGCACCGTGCCATCGTGCTCGATGATATATGTCGCGGGAATCGGCAGTTCCCAACTGTTGTCTCCGTTTACGAAGGGCAGGTTCACGAAAGTTCGCTGATAAAGAGTCCTTTGTTCATCCGGCACGCGATAGATTAACCCGAACTGACGCGCAACAGCATTGCCGGCATCGGACAGCAATGGAAATCGCAGCTTGTGCTGATCACGCATGAAGAACGATTGCTTCACGGTCTGCGGAGAAATTGCGGCCAGCGTCCCGCCAGACTCTTGGACTTTTGGCAGAATCAAATTCATCGCCTCCATCTGCCCGACGCAAAATGGACACCAGCGGCCTCGAATGAAGCAGAGGACCAGGCGTCCTTTGGCGAGCAGATCGGAGGACGACACGTTCCTGGTGTCATGATCCGGAAGTTGGAATTCTGGAATCTTCGCACCGACGGGCAGAATGTTCGCAGCTAGGGATTCTCGTTTGAGTTCCGCAACAGCCCGCGCGTGAATGGCCTGAGTCTCAGGGGGAACATACTTTGCGATCGCTTCTTTGCGCTCGGCAAAGATTTCGCGCAGGGGGCGAATCTCAGTCGCGGGGGTCGCTTCTTCGAGAGAGCGCCATTTCATGAGGTTGACCGAAGACTCAGGAGTGCACCGGTTGTAAGACCTGATCTTGCTGGCGCACTACTGAAATGTTAGGGTCGTCAGGTTTGAATCGCACAACAAACTTCTGTCCGTTCGAGAACCGGGCGACATAAACTGCCAAGGCCTCTGCTAGAAGAAAGGACTCCTCGTGAAATCCTGTATAGAGTTCACCCTTGACCCGGTAAGAGTAAACAACTTCAGTCGTCGGACACCCAAGTATCCGTGAGACCGCTGGTTCGGCGGTGACGGTTGCTTCCGTGCACGACCATTTCCCAGAACCAGCGGCTCTCCAGGAGCGCACCACCGACTTCATCAAGAACACGACGAATTGGAACAAGCGATCGAGGAGCACGTCGATCAATCCCACGAGTCCTCCACCTGCCGTTCGAGTAAAGTTGGTCGGCTATACGAACCTGTAACTCGCAACGGCTCTCTACATGCCCGGTAGCTTCATTCCAGCCATTCTTCGCGCGAAGCTGGGCTTGCCCATCTGCTTGAACATTTTCTTCATCTGCGCATACTGGCGAAGCAAGTTGTTCACTTCCTGCACGGTCGTTCCCGAGCCGCGGGCGATGCGCTTGCGGCGGTTGCCATTGATGACTTCGTGATGATTGCGCTCCTGCATAGTCATCGAGTTGATGATCGCCTCGACGCGGTTAATCTGTTTTTCGTCGACGTGGTCGGCGGCTTTCTGCAGACCGGAAAATGGCCCAATGCTCGGCAGCATTCCGATCAGATTCTTCATCGATCCCATTTTCTTTACTTGCCGCAACTGGTCGCGAAAATCTTCCAGCGAGAAGCCGTCGCCGCTGAGGGCCTTGCTGGCCATCTCTGCGGCTTTTTTCTTATCGATCTGTGATTCAGCGCGCTCGATCAGCGAGAGAATGTCGCCCATGCCAAGAATGCGCGAGACGATTCGATCGGGATGAAACGGCTCCAGCGCATCGTATTTTTCGCCGACACCGATGAACTTGATCGGCTGCCCGGTTACCTGACGAATGGAAAGCGCGGCGCCGCCGCGAGCGTCGCCATCCATTTTGGTGAGGATGACGCCGGTGAGCGAGAGCTTCTTGTGAAACTCATCGGCCGAGCGGACCGCATCCTGCCCGGTCATGGCGTCGGCAACGAACAGAATCTCCGATGGATTCAGCAGTTTTTTCAGCGACTGCATCTCGCCCATCAACTCTTCGTCGATGTGTAAACGTCCGGCGGTGTCGACGATGAGCACGTCGCAGCCAGAAATCATGGCCTCGCGCCTTGCCTCTTTTACTAGACGCTCCACAGCTTGGGTGAGCTCCGTAGCGGTGTTGGCCTCGCCGACTTCGCCTTCATAGATTTGCGCCTTCACCGCCTCTGCCACAATCTTCAACTGCTCGCGTGCGGCCGGACGGTAAACGTCCACGGAAACCAGCAGTGGACGATGTCCCCCGGTTTTAAACCAATTCGCCAGTTTGCCGGAGGTCGTCGTCTTGCCGGAGCCTTGCAGTCCCGCCATCAGCACGACGGTTGGCGGTTGTGAGGCAAACTTGATGCGTGCCGTGTCTTTTCCGAGGGTCTCGACCAGTTCGTCGCGGACAATCTTAATGACCTGCTCTCCTGGCGAGAGCGCGGTCAGGACTTCCTGGCCAACCGCTTTCGCCTGAATGCGGTCGATCAGCTCTTTGACCACTTTGAAGTTGACGTCGGCCTCAAGCAGGGCGAGGCGAATCTCGCGCAGCGCCTCGGCGATGTTTTCCTCGCTAAGGCGTGCCTGCCCGCGGAGGGACTTGAAGGCGCGTTGTAGTTTTTCCTGAAGATTCTCGAACATAGGACACGTTTATTCTAACAGCGTGCTTTTGCGCGACGGCCCACTGGCGAAGGCGCGGATGGGAAAGCCCGGCACGGCAGCGCCGGGCAGTTTGGGCAACGATTGACCTGAGCCCCGTTAGGGCGGCATCTCCGGATTGTTCCATCCCAGACAGACGGACCACTAAACTGTGAAAGTTGGCACATGCCCACTGACATTCCAACTCCGGAAGACCCTTGCTTCCACATGTGTGCAAAATGTTGCACTTCAGCCTCAAGCGGACGGTCTAAGTCGAATGCCGACGGGTCCCATCTGGCCGCCGGATTGCCAATACCACGTCAGAAGCCTTGCCGATCGGGCCTTTGACAGCTTCCAGACAATCAAAAAATTCCCCCGGATAAGGATCAAGCCATGAAAACTACACTTCTTTGCATACTCTGTTTGCTCTGCGCCACGACAGCATTCGCTCAAAGTGCGCCTGTTATGAACAGCAATCCGCAGCCTGTTGTAATAGTCGACCATCCCCAACATGCTTCCCAACATGCGATGGCGCAAGAAACCAGCTTGCTCGACAGGTCCGCTTACAGCTACGTCAAGGGCGAGGTGCCGCTTTACGAGCTGGGCTCGATCGAGTACGAAACTCCACTCGGTGATGTGGCCCGTGCATTCAGGAAAGAACACGCCGCAATGCTGACGAAACCGGTAAAAGTATTTGAGAAGTAGTTGTCGGCTGACCCGCTTCAGCCCTTGGGTCTCGCAAAATGGCAACCTGAGTTCGCGAGTTATGCGATGCGCGCTGGGTTGCCGCTTGCTCAGGGCTTTTGCGTGGGCCGCAAGCTGACCTCGCTGACGAACGATTGCGAACTCTGCGTGACCAGCATAGCTATGACATGAGCCACGTCTTCCGGTTGCAGCATCTTGGCGGGATCTTTGCCTTCGTGCGGGCTTAAATCGGTGTTGGTTGATCCCGGACAAATCACTGAAACGCGAATGTTGTGAGTTCGCAGTTCCTCAGCTAGCGAGTAACTCAGTCCATTCAAACCCCATTTCGAGGCGGCGTAGGCCGCGCCGTTGGGCAGGGCATTCTTTCCGGCGAGCGAGGAGATGTTGAGGATATGTCCGGACCGCTCCCGAATCATCATGGGCGCGAATGCGTGCGTCGTGTAATAAACTCCTCGCAGATTCGTGTTCAGGATTCGGTCCCATTCTTCAGGCGGGAGTCGATAGAGCGGGCCGCCGAAGCCTCCGATTCCAGCATTGTTCACCAGAATATCCAGGCGCCCAAAGGAAGAGTCGATTCGCCGAGCAGTGTCTTCAACCGACTGAAGACTGGTTACATCGCAGGGAATCACCTGGGCTTTGCCCCCGGCCTTCATAATGGTTTGGGCGGTAGACTCGAGCTCAGATCGAGTGCGCCCACAGAGCACCGTTGATGCACCCAAATCTGACAACTTGCGGGCGATGGCAGCGCCGATACCGCGGCCCGCTCCCGTGATCACCGCTACTTGCCCCGTCAAGGGTTGATTGCTGTTCATCAGAACCTGCGTAATTTGAATTCAGCTGTGGCCAGGTGCGTTCTTAGGGGAGAAGAACCATCTTCCGAGCTGTATAAACGCATCTTAGTACAATGCTGATGCGGATGAGAGAGAAGAACTTGCCTTCGAAAGAGGAGGTACTTATAATCCGGCCAAGCCCATATGCGGGGTCAGTCGCCTTTACGTCCCACAGGTCGTCCTTT
Organism: uncultured Acidobacteriaceae bacterium; assembly: GCA_963766625.1. GTDB lineage: Bacteria > Acidobacteriota > Terriglobia > Terriglobales > Acidobacteriaceae > Sulfotelmatobacter. Next base: position 442,315 of record CAVYBF010000006.1, read on the forward strand.
TTCTCGGACCCGGCCGGCAAGCGACGCGCTTTCCAGCTTCATTTGGTGAGCGACTATCTGTCCGAGTAGAATGCAACCAAAAGTTTGAGATTGATATTTGCGCGAAATCGTCGAGCACTTAAAAAAGCTAAGGAGCTATGCTGATGAAAAAGATTCTGGTCACGGTTGTGCTTGGCGCCGCTTCGATGTTGGTGGCCCAGAACCCCGCCAATGCTGCGCAACCGGTACAGGGGCAGCCGGCACAAGGTCAAGCGGGGCAGCAACAATCGCCGGCCCAGGCACCAGTCGCCCCGGTCATTAAAGATCCAGCCGAATATAACGCGTATATGGGTGCCATCCAGCAGAAGGAACCGGCGGGGCAGATTAGCGGACTGGAAGCTTATCTAATCCAGTATCCGAACAGCGTGATGAAGATTGCTGCCCTGCAAACTCTGATGCAGGACTACCAGCAAACCAACAACCAGCAGAAGACGATCGAAACGGCTCAAAAGCTGGTGGCTGCCGATCCCTGCAATGTGCGCGCGCTGGCGTTGCTGTCCTACATCGATCGGCTCAAAGCGCAAGGTGGTGATCCGAATGCCAAACAGGATCTGACCGATGCCCAGAAATATGGGCAGAGTGGGTTAGATTGCATGCCCAAATTCACCAAGCCCCCGGGCACGTCGGACACCGAATACGAGAAGATGAAAGGTCAGATGGATGGCATTTTCAATGCCGCCATCGGCATTTCAGATCTTACCGACAAGAACTATGAGGGCGCGCGAAAGACATTACGCGCTGCCGAAGATAGTGGCCCCGATGAACAGAAGGATTTCAGCGTGGTTTATCCGCTGGCTCTGGCATACGCAGGCCCCACCCCGCCGCAGCCGAATGTTGCTGCCGACCCTATGGATGCCATTTGGTATGCGGCTCGGGCTTCCGTGGTCGCGCCCAATCCGCAGTATCAGCAACAGATCGAAAAGTACGCTAAGAGTCAGTACATGAAGTATCACGGCGGAGAAGATGGCTGGAATGATGTGCTGGCGCAAGCAAAAGCGAGTGCCGATCCGCCCGCCGGTTTCACCATCAAGCCCGCTCCTACCCCGGCTGAGCAGGCTCATACCATGGTGAGCTCAAACTCGCCGGACAAGATGGATTTCGCGACCTGGCAGTTCGTTTTTACCAACGGTTCCAAGGATGACCAGGATGCGGTTTGGAATGCCATCAAGGGCAAGGCTGTGCAGATGCAGGGAACCGTGATTCATGCGACTCCCACGCAGTTCGATATCGCCGGCAGCTCGGATGACATTGATGCGAAGAAAGCCGATATTACTCTGACGTTTGAGGAAAAGGTTCCGCTGAGATTGGTTCCGAAGGACGGGGCGACTCTCGATTTTCAGGGTGAGCCGGCCTCCTACACTACCAATCCATTCATGATGACGATGAATAACGGGAAGTTGCTGAAGGCTGCGTCCCCAACCCCGGCCAGGAAACCAGTTCATCACAGCGGCAGTAAATAGTTTTGGTTTCAGGTGTGAGTGGAATGAACCGATAGGCAGCCCAGCACGGGCTGCCTATCCTTTTGCTCGGTTCAGAAGCTGCTGGTCCGCCCCTCTAACGCACGGCTTTCTTGTCAAAGGATATCGGTCGCGCGCTCCGCGGTGGACGCTTGGCTCCATCCCGGAGCTGGCGGACATCGATCTTGAGTTCGTCGATCGTGCGGCTCAGAGTGTTGCGGTGCATCCCCAGTTCGCGCGCAGCGCGGCACTGGTTGCCTTTATTCTCCTGCAGAACGGTGAGAATAAAGCGCTTCTTAAATTCGCGCACCCCCTCGGAGTAGAGGATGTTGCTTTTGTACATCTGCAGAATGAGTGCTTCCAGTTGATCTTTCACGGCAGGTCTCTCTTTCGCTAGATGTCTTTTGATTCTTGGTTCGAAGCGACACAGCTACTTATTTCGACGGACCGCAGGCGCACTCGAATCGCTCGGAGCCCGGTGCAGAAAATCCAATCCTTCATAGAAACGCGCTCGCAACTCCGACGGCGCTACCCAGACTGCAGCCCTTCCCGCAACCAAAAAGTAGGGCGCCAGTTCTGAGTTGTCGAGCAACTGCGAAGTCGGGGTGAACGCGGTCATGCACATCAGCACCACGGCCACCAGCAAGCCGCCTTTCAGAACTCCTAACAATGCTCCCAGGAAACGGTCAAAACCGCTAAGGCCGGCTGCCTTCATCAGCTTGCGGATCATCCTGCCGATCAAACTGAACAGCAACAGGATCGCAAGAAAAATAAACAGAAAGGCAAGAACTTCGGCCACCAACTGCGATTTCAAAAACGTCGTCAGCCAGGCTGCGAACTTTTTATATCGCCACGCGGCCGCGACATAGCCAACCACCAAACCCGCCATGCTGAATGCTTCAGCAAAGAAACCATGCATGGCGGCCAATATCACATTCAATAGCACGACCGCGATAATCGCCCAATCAACCGCGGTCATGCAACTCTCCCGCCTCCCGTATTGCAGAGGCTTCCGCGGTCAAACATCCAATCTGCGGCCCGTAATCCGGAAGTAGGCGTCCAGATACTTCTCGCTGGTCCGAGCTGCAACCTCGGCCGGCAAAGCGGGCGCGGGGGGTTGCTTTTTCCAGCGAATTTGTTCCAGGTAATCACGCACGTACTGCTTATCGTAAGACTCCTGCGAGCGGCCCGGTTCATACTTGTCGGCCGGCCAGAAGCGGGAAGAGTCAGGGGTCAAAACTTCATCGGCCAGTGTAATGCCATGGGCGGTGCGTCCGAACTCAAATTTCGTGTCGGCGATGATAATACCGCGTTGGCGGGCAAACGCGGCAGCTTTCTTGTAGATTCGCAAAGTCAGGTCGCGCAAATGGCTGGCGGTCTCGGCGCCCACGATCTCGCACATGCGTGAGAATGGAATATTTTCGTCGTGTCCGCTGGTTGCCTTTGTCGCCGGGGTGAAGATCGGCTCCGGAAAAGCCTCCGACTCGCGTAAGCCCGGCGGCAGGTCAATGCCGCATACTTTGCCCGACGCTTTGTATTCCTTCCACGCAGAGCCTGAAATGTAGCCGCGCACTACGCATTCGACGGGGAACATTTGCGCGCGCTGCACGATCATCGAACGGCCGCGCAACTGATCGTCGTACTTACGCAGCGCTTGGGGATAACGCTCTACATCCGCGGTTATCAGATGGTTGGGCACAATATCGGAAAGAAAGTCGAACCAGAACAGGGAAATCTGAGTCAATACTCGCCCTTTATTCGGGATGCCGGTGGCCAGGACATAATCGAAGGCTGAAATGCGGTCGGTAGCTACGAAGAGCAGGCGGTCGTTATCGAGCTGGTAAACGTCGCGCACCTTTCCGCTGGTTAGGAGTTGCAGGTCCGGGAGATCAGTTTGAAGAATGACGGGATCAAGCAGGTCAGAAGTCATATGGTGAATTTTACAGGCAACGAGCGAGGCCGTATTTTAGCCCCTCAGGAATTTTTGTCAATCACAGACGGAAGGCGGGCGCAGCAGGTTTGTATCCCATTGAGTAGACAAATGTTGCCAGAAGAAAAAATGAATGCAGCCAGAGCACCGGATGTGACTGCCGGTTTGCGTTGTGGAAAAGCTGAGGATGAGAGTGGATATCCGGGATTGAGAGGGATCGGTGAGAGGAATAAATTGTGTTCAAATCGCTTTCTGGCGCGTTTTTTGCCTTTTTCGCTATGCCGCTCCGAATCTGACCGATACCAGCTTGGAGACGCCTGGCTCTTGCATTGTCACTCCATAAAGCACGGGCGCGATGCTCATAGTCTTCTTGCTGTGGGTGATGAGCACAAATTGTGTTTGCACGCTCATTTCTTTCACCAGGTCCGTGAAGCGGCCAACGTTGGCCTCATCGAGCGGGGCGTCGACTTCGTCCAGAATGCAGAACGGACTCGGGGTGTACTGGAAGATGCCAACCAGAAGCGCTAGCGCCGTCAGCGCCTTCTCCCCACCGGAAAGCAACAACACGCTTTGCAGCCGCTTGCCAGGAGGGGAAGCAATTACGTCGATGCCGCTTTCGGCGGAATTCTCTTCGTCGGTGAGCTTCATGAAGGCGTTGCCGCCTCCGAAGAGTTTCTTGAAAGTCGCCTGGAAGTTCTCGTTGATTTTGGTAAATGCTTCCTGGAATTTCTGCCGCGAGACTTCGTCAATCTCTCGAATGGTTGCGGTTGTGTTTTCGATGGACGAAATCAAATCTTTGCGTTGCTCATCGAGGAATGCATGTCGTTCGCTGGTCTCGCGATACTCTTCCAAGGCCATCATGTTCACTGGCCCCATCGATTCCAGTTTGGCTCGCATTTCCCGATAAGACTGGTCGCAAGCGGAAAGTTCTTCCCCACTCACGATAGCAATGCTGGTGTCGGCGAGCAAAGCATCACGCTCGATTGCAAGCTCGTTCAGGCAAGTGTCCGCCATGTGCATCGCATCGGCTTGCAGCTTGGCGGCTTTTGCCTGTAGTTCGCCTCGGCGGTCGCGCGCGGCATCCAGCAGCGGTCGCGCGCTTCGCAGTTGTTCATCGATCTCGGCCAGACGCGCGCGCATCTGATCTTTCTCACCTTGCAGCAGAGCTTCACGGGTCTGACCCGCGTTGTGCTCGGCTTCCAGATCGGCCATGTTTTGCTCGAGTTGAAGATTTTCGTTTTGGCGCTGCAACTTTTCGCTTGCCGCAGCTTCGATCTGCGAAGCAAGCGTATTGACGCGCTGACCCATTTCACCGAATAGGGATTCGATCCGCGCCAGCACAGCAAACGCAGACCGATGGCGCTCTTCTAAAGCAGCGACTCTGGCCACGCGCTCCGAGCTGCTTTGTGTGGCCTCTTCTCGCCGCAGCCGGAGCGCTGCGAGCGACTCCTGTGCAGTCGCAACCTGGCGTTCAATTTGAGCCCGCTTCTCTTCTACGGCTGCGATATCCGCCTGCCGTCCGGTGATAATCGATTCCTGTTCGGCGCGCTCCGCGGCAAGGCGCCGCAATTCGCCCTGCGAGATATTCATTCGCTCGAGTATGCGATTCATCTCCGAATCGAGCTGCTGCAGCATGTGGCGAGAAGTCATCGACTGATGCTCGGCTTCGCGCTTTTCTGCTTCCAGCCGTTCCATCAGGGAAGTGAACTCTTTGATCGCTCTCCCCAGCGTCAGCACGCGCATCTCTTCTTCGCGCAGAGCGCGTTCCAGTTCCTCAAGCTGACGGAGAACATCGCGCAGCTCGCGCTTCATCGAAAGTGGACCTTCAGAGCGCTGTTTCCCGCCGGTTACCGTAACGTTGTGGAAGCACTCTCCCGATTGCGACAAGAAGAAGGCATCAGGATTCTCCAGCGCCAAGCCCCGGGCTACATCCGATCCCGGAACAATGTAGCCGTCGCGCAGCTTGGGCAGAATCACTTCAAGTGATTTTCCGAAACCATTGAGCACGCGGATTGTGTTCTTCAGCGGAAGGATGGAAGCCGCGGGAGGCGCGCAGTGCGCAGCCTCGTCGAGCACAAAAGAGAATTTGGCCTGCGCGTCTTCGGGATGAACCAGGAAGGTGGCGCGGCCGTCCACATCGCTGCGCAGAAGGCGCAAGCCTTCGTCGGCCGCATCCCACGACTTCACGACAACATAATTCAGTTCATCCCGGAGAAAATCTTCTACAACCCGCTCGAAGCGCGGCTCGACCTCCAGAAAATCGGCGAGCACCCCGACTGGAGCAAAGCCGCTCTGCATGACTTGCGACTGGAAAAGACGGCGGACGGACTCGGTGGAATATCCGTGCTCGGCAATCACCGCTTCCAGCGATCCCTTCTTGCCGAGCGCTGTGGCGAATTCGGCGCGCAACAGATCGAGATGGCTCTTGGACTTCGTCTCTTCCTGGCGCTTGGATTCAATCAGCCGGCGAAGCTGGCTGATCTCTTCCGCAATCCCCGTGGCACGCTGCGCAACCGTTTCAAATTCGAGCGCGAGCTGCCCCCGCTGTCCGCTGAAAGCCTCCACCTGAGCATTCGTATTATCGATTTCAGCCTGCAAACGCCTGGCCTCGCGATCCGAGCCAGCGAGCCTTTCTTCGGCTTGTGCAAGCTGGTTGCGCAAGCGGGAAGCCGCCGAGACTGTATCGAAAATGGCGACTCGTGATTCCTCCTGCTGCCGCTCCAGTTCCGTAAGCGCGGCTGCCGCTGCCGTGGCTTCCTGCTGCGACGCCGCAAGTTCCTGCTGCGCGGCGGCAAGGTCGGCAGCTGCCGATTCGAGCACCTGGCGATTCGAATCGCGCTCGGCCTCAAGTGAATTCAGACGCTGGCGAGCCTGTGCCAGTTCGGCATCGGCCGAGGCAGACCGAGCCAACAGTTCTGCGCATCGCTCTTCGTTGTGGCGGCGCTGCGCCTGGGCGCGGTCGATTTCCATTGCCAATTGGCTCAGGCGCTCGCGATTTTCGCGGACCTCGGCTTCAATGGCGTAACCACGCTGGGTCCCTTCGGCGTGTTCAGATTCGAGTTGCTGCACAGCTTCGCTGCGTTGCTGCATTTCGTCAGCGAGCGCGCTAAGCTGCGCGTCTAGCTCAGCATTTTCCCGCTCAATTGCAGCAAACCTGCTGGCTAGCACAACCCGCAGCTGCGCCCGCATTTCGTCTCTCAACTTGGCATATCGTTCAGCCTTGGCAGCCTGCCGCTTCAGCGAATTCATCTGGCGCGTGACTTCATCGAAAATGTCGTTGATGCGCGAGAGATTCAGTTTCGCGTCTTCCAGGCGCGCTTCGGCCAGCCGCTTCTTGGTTTTGAACTTGGTGATTCCGGCAGCTTCTTCCAGGATCGCCCTCCGGTCGGTGGGCCGGCTGCTGAGAATCTGACCGATGCGGCCTTGCTCAATGAGGGCGTAGGTCTCGGGTCCTAGGCCAGTGCCCATGAATAGCTCCTGAATGTCGCGCAGCCGGCAGAGTTTCCCGTTGAGCAGATATTCGCTGTCGCCGGAGCGGAACAGGCGGCGAGTGACTACGATTTCTCCGGCATGAAACTGCTGCTGGTTAAATTTGCGGCGTCGGATCTTGAGAACAACTTGCGCAGGGGCCACGATGCTGGCTGAAGAAATCGGGGTGACCGTCGCCGGAACTGCATTGGGTGCAGCGAAAACCGGCTCGTCGTCCGGAAAGGCGACCGATATCATCGTCACTTTCGAGCGTGGAACTTCAACTTCTTCTGTCTTGCCCGGTTGAGCTTCTTCCACAGCTCGCTCTGTTTCTTCGGCAGCGCGGGCGCGAATCTCGGCTTCGTCCCAATCTTGATCCGGAAGATCGGCGTCGGGAACATCACCATCAGAAAGGTCGGCAGCACTTTGATCAATGGGAGGGGTGCTGGGCAGCTCTTCCTGAATGTCGATTTCGGTGGGCGCGTCGGCATCGGCGCCGCGATATGCTTCCGGGTCGATTAACGTCAGCGAGACTTCAGCCATGCCGGTTGGCTTGCGATCGCGTGTGCCGGCAAAGATTACGTCTTCCATGCGCGAGCCGCGGAGCGTCTTTGCAGACTGTTCACCGAGCACCCAGGAGATGGCGTCCGCAATATTCGATTTGCCGCAGCCGTTGGGACCGATAATGGCGGCGATGCCGTCGCCCTGGAACTTGAGATCGGTGCGGTCGCAGAACGATTTGAACCCGAGAATCTGAAGCCGCTTCAGTTTAAGCAACGTAAACTCCTTCGAAAGCAGCGGTCTTGTCGTAGCCCGCCGCCAGTTCGCCTGCATTCAGGGCTGTGTACTAAATGGATTCCTCTGCCGAGGCCCTGCTTTTTCAGATTCATTTTCGACGCACTGCGCACATCTTCCGTGCTTCTGCTGTAGCCCCAGGCTGGAAGGAGCGAGCACAAATTTAAGCAACTGTAATGGCGAAATGGGGCCGGGGTCAAGCAATATAACACTATATATTGTATGGCCTTAGGCGTCAGCGCGTTGTATTGCACAGGCATTGCAGCACACGGGACAGTTTATGGACGAGAGGAAAATGAGGTGGGGAAAATCGCGAGAGCGAAATAATCGTATCGCAGTTGGCGATCAGAGACAATGATTCCGAGAAGAAGCGAACTTGGAGACAGCCTAGTTCCGCGTTGTCAGAATCTTGACGATTTTAACCGACAAGCCAGAATTTGGGCCGGGAGGCAGGCCTAGAGCGGGCTCTACGCCGATGCTCCCGCGCAAGTCGAGCAGCAGCTTTTCGGGGTCCAGCGTAGAACCGATAAGGGCTTCCGACTGGGGACGAGGATTCTCCACCTCTTTGGCTCGGTGTACTTTGAGTTCACCGCCACCCTCAGCTTGTGCCCGCCGACACAGTCCGCGTGCGTAGAACCGATTGAATTCGCCCTCCGCCAGTGTGTCGGCGGCGGTAACCGGAACAGCTACTGTTGTGTAACCGCCCTTCGGTTTTCGCCGCTGCTCGGTTGCGTTCAATCTGCCATCTTTTCTCAGTTCTGCTGCCAACGAAGCATCATTCCCGGACTCCACTGCCAGCTTTAGCAACGCTGGGTAGGCAGCCACTCCTGTGCCGCTAAGACGAGGGCTCAGATAGAGACGTCCCTGCGTAACGTCAAGCTCAAGTTCTTCCAGCATATATTGGCGCGTGGTCGTGTCGAGGTCCGGATACTGTAGTGCCATAATCAACTCCACAATCTGTCGCCCAGGTTTCTGCCGCTCTTGGCAGTCGCTATATTATGAATGAAATGTCAAGGCAAGGAAAAATAAACGATTTGGGCGCCAGAGCTGCTATTCTTCGATCTTGATGTCTCCGGGATGTAGTACCGTCAAGTCAGGGATTTGTTTGAAATCGTCCTTCTCATCGAATGTCAAAATGTCGGAGACGCTATTGTTTTTCATAATGATGCTGTGAATTATGTCACCAACCCCGGAGTGATACCTCAGGATGCCCTGCTTCACATGGTAGAAGAATTCTGCAAAGTCATAATCCTTCCGCGGACTCACTTCTACGATCTGTATCTTGAGGTCCTGCAACCTCTTCTCGCTCACTAACTGGCTTTCAATCTCCGCAACCGCGCCACGGTCCATCTTCTTGCTCGAAACCAAGATGTTGACCATCTCGGTCACCGCCCACATCGACGTGCAAAGCTGAATGTCCTTGAGTTGGGAGAAGACGGCTAGGGCGCTCTCGACCATCTTCTTCTTGTTTTCTTCCGCTTTGTCCAGGGAGTGATAAGCAATCAAAACGTTGCTATCAAGATATATTCGCTTCATTTCTTCTTGGCGCGGAAATGAACGATCTCTTTTCGTTCGAACGTTTTGACCGCCCTGAAAGAGACTGTCTTTCCTGACTTCGTCTTGAATTTGACGGTCGCCGGTTTTTTCACGGTCTTAGTAGCAACAAACTTAACGTTCCTTTGCGGCATAATATTATGATATCACTGCGAGGTGGCGAAGAGTTGCCGGCGAGCAGCCCAGCGCAGTCTTCCCCACAAGGTGCTCGCAGATTTCTATTTTCCTCCCAGCTTCTCGAAGAACAAACAAATCGTCTCGATGCCGTGATGGAAGCTCGGGGTTAACGCAAGAAGGCGAGTCGGGCAACCACCATTGAGGGCCGCAGAAGCGACCCGGGCCACGTCTGCGGTCCCTTTACGAACCGATCGGAAGCCTACTGCTCATAGGCGCCAATGTTGATCTGCCCACTGCTGTTGATGCGCCGATTGCCCGCATAGTCGGTGCTTCCGTAAATTGAAGTACCGCTCCCGCAATACCCCACGCTGCAGGTCAGGCTCGTGCTGCCCGCATTGATAGCAGGCGAACCCGAAGCCACATCCAGATCGGGCGGGGTCGAATTTAGGTTGTCGTAAAGCGGATTGGCGTTGGGCGAACTCGCATCCTCTCCGCTTCCTGACTGGTAAGCGGCGTACGTCTTGTAATTGTATTTCGCGCCCCAGTCGATAGAGGTACCCTGTACATAACCTTTCGTCGAATAGTAAATGTTCCAGTTTGCTGTTGGAGTCGATCCACTCACATAGCTGTAGATCCACACGTTCTGCGTGCCGGCGTAGACGATGTTGTTTTCGAAGACGTTTCCATTGGCCGGGGGTGCATTGTGCTGGACCTGAAATTCGGCCCCCTGATTCTTCGTGTTGTTGTTGTACAGGCTGTTGTTGACGATCACCACGTGGTCGCTGCCGCCGACCTTTGCCGCGTATCCGCCAATCGAAATCCCGACGGTGTTGGCGTCGTAGAAGAGATTGTTGCGGATGGTCACATAGCTGCTGTTGTGACCTGAATGTTCGCTGGCGGCTTCCATATTCAAATCGCAAGCGTAAACCGTATTGCGCTCGAAGATGACGTACGCGCAGCCATCGCAATAAAGTCCATCCGCGTCGTAACTCTTGCCTTCTCCGGGATTGTTAATGGCGCTGATGTTGTAAACCGTATTGCCGCTAACCTCTCCGTACTTCGCTTGGTCGTAACCGGTGGGGCCGACGCCTTCGAACCCAATGGCGTCGATGCCGATATTGTCATTGTCGTGCACAAGGTTGTTGCTGATCGTGAAATAAGTCACGTTCCCGTCCACATTCAGCGACTCGCTCTCTCCGGTTTTCAGATCGTAGACCTGGTTGCCGCTGATCGTCAGATTCGTAATCGGCGTGCTCGAGGTGCCATAGACGGCGATGCCGAAGGCGTTTCCGTTCTTCTCGGAAGTGGTGGTGATATTGTGCACTGAATTATTCAGCAGCTGGACGCCGGTGCCCGAACCGGTAATCCAGATTCCCGCCGGCGTATAGGCGGCCTTGCTGGTGGTGTAATTCTGGATTTGAAATCCGTTCAGGGTGACATAGCTTTCGTTCACCAGATTGATCAGACCCTGGGTCTCATTACCGCTGGATGCGGGATTCGACGAGCAGCAACTCACTCCCGTTCCGTCGAGCGTCGCGGTTTGTCCGGGATAACTGGCAAACGTAATTGGATTCGAGGCCGTCCCGGAGTTAGGAAAGGCGACCGACTCGTGGTAGGTCCCGCCCTCGACATAGACGGTTGCTCCTGCCGTCACGGTGTTTGCCGCATGCTGAATCGTGAGCCACGGGGCGGTGTAGCTGCCATTGTTGCTGTCACTGCCGGTCGTCGAGACATAGAAGGTTGCGCCGGATTGCGCGAGCAGCAGGGGCGAGAACATCATAGCGAACAAACAAGAGTTCAAAAGCGATTTCATTTCTCATCTCCTTTCTCATCTCAGCGGACATTTTGAAACCAGATTGAAACCGGAAAACTCAGCCAGATTTGCTGCGCCGTAGGCCCGCACTCGCCTTATTGCGCAGAAGATTAGGAGCATTGCGATTATTTGTCAATACTTATGTTTACTTCCGAATCGTGGGTATAAGACTTTCGATTTATTTCTATTGAGGGACCCATCAAAAAGCATCGGTGGGTTGGGCTTCCTGGCGAGCGGCGTGATGGTCTGGGAATAACGGTTATCCCGTCCCGATTGATTGTCTCGCTCCACTGACCCGTCGTATGATGAGCCGACTTCGCGGCGACTGAGCGAAGATCGAGATTTTATGAAATATTTCCTCATTTCGATTCTGTTGATTCCGCTATCAACTTCAGGAACTGCCGCCAAGACTCCGGTCCTGATCGAAGATATGACGTGGACGGAAGTGCACGACGCGATTGCTGCTGGCAAAACAACCGCCATCTACTACGCCGGCAGTATCGAACAAAACGGGCCGGGTGTGGCGCTTGGCAAGCATCTGTTCATCGCCCACTATCTGGCGCCGAAAATCGCCGAAGAGCTTGGCAATGCCCTTGCGTATCCGACGATGCCTTACGCGCCGACGGGAGATTGGGGGGTCACTAAGCCCGGAACGATCGATCCTTCAAAAAAGACCGGTCACATGCAATTCAGCGGCAGTGTGAACGTTTCCGAAGAGACCTTCGGCGCAGTTGCTCATGATGTTGCGCTAAGTGCTATTTCAGCAGGTTTCAAGAACATCGTGCTGATGGGGGACCATGGCGGCGGACAGTCTACGCTCGCAAAAGTTGCTCAAGCGATGGACAAAGAGTGGGCGCCGAAGGGGATCCACGTCTATTACATTCCGGACCTTTACTACAAAGAGAAGGATTTTATGAAGGAGTATTTGCAGAAGCGCGGCATCCCCTTCGACGCGCACGCAGGCACCGACGATACGTCGGAGGTGATGTACGTAGACAAAATGGTGAACGACGGCTCCCCGAAGTGGATTCGTCCAGGCAAGCTTGTGAACTCACGAGGGAACGATGACACAGGGGTTAACGGCGATCAGACTAAGGCCACGCTCGAGATGGGAAAGATCTTTACCGACGCCAAGATTTCTTTTGCGGTAAAGCAAATCCAACAATTGATTGCAGCCGGTAAGTAGCCGATCTTTCGCTTTTGCATTTGTGTCGAGAAGATTCGTACCGAGCTCAATGCATAAACGCCCGGTTTCGTCAATGATAACGTCAATGAAACGGGGTGACGGGTTTCCACACTCTGCGACAAATCACTCCAGATAGGGCATTGTGCAGGCGGACCATTCTGGTATATGCTTTCGCGCGAAGCCCCTGTACTCCCCCCCAAAAAAATTTACCCAGGAGAAAACATGATGCGTTCCCAGAAGACGTTTCTGCCTCTACTTGTCGCTTTGGTCCTCGGACTCGCGCCGTCCGGGTTTGGCCAACTTGCATCCCAGGCGCACTCGCGACAGAGCACGCACAGTTGGTACAACCCGGCGACGGGAACTTACGAGCCTCTGCGACCGATGGTGGAAGCCGACGCGGTGCCCGAGGTAGCCCCAACGACAGGCACGTTAACCTTCAAGTACACGATCACAGTAAAATCGGCGATCCCCACGAACGCGGTCATCAGCTGCGAAGGGGACGTTGATACCAGCGAGGCCACCGGCTTTTTCGTAGAGGATGGCGCCTCCGGGATTGCCACGGGGAGCGGGAGTGCGTGGACCTGCACGGCGGTGATCCACTATTCCTGGAGTTTGACCACGCCCACGACCGACACACTCATACTGGGCGGTTCGGTGACCATGGAATACGGATACCAGGCCACCGCCACTAATGGCAGCGGGATTATAGTGGTACCGGCTGTGGCACGAACCAACACCCACACGATTCCCAGCATGAAAGTGCCGGCGAGCGGGGCAGCTACGACGGTGAACGTCGCCGTGACGCTTTAGATCATCCTGAAATTCTGCACGGGAGCAGGCAGCCAAAATAGCTGCCTGCCTCGGGCGGAGCCGCGCGACGGCGGTACATCTATTTTCGATGTCCCGGATGCCGCCGTGGGCTAAACTTATTCACGTGAAAAAGTCACCAGTTCCTTCCGCGAGGCGGTACCATCACATCGGAATTCCCACGACCGAGCGTCGGGAAGGTGAACGCCTGATCAAGGGCTATGCGATCTTCGTGTCTGGATATGAAACGAGCGCCTACGGAATCGAGTGGATGCGGTTCGAGCCCGAAGCGCTGGTCCCTCAACTGGTGCGTACGGTTCCGCATGTCGCCTTCGAAGTGGACGATCTCTCCGCTGAAATCGCCGGAAAAGAGATACTTATTGCGCCCAATTCACCCTCATCGGGCGTGACCGTCGCTTTTATTGTCGAGAATGGAGCCCCCGTCGAGTTTCTCCAGTTCGATAAGAAGTGATGCTTGAAAACCGTCACTGGGGTTCTGGCGGATCGTTGTCGAAAAATCGCGTCTGCCCGAGATACAGCCAGAAACCCCAACCGAACGGCGAATCGGAACGGAAAGGCGTGAGGCGGACGACAGGCCGCTCCGGTTCAATCTCCAGATTCGGCTCAGCTTCTACTTTTCTCCCAGCTTCTCGAAGAACAAGCAGATGGTTTCGATCCCATGATGAAAGTTCGGGATGTGGAACTTCTCATTCGGGGCGTGCAGATTGTCGTCGGGCAGGCCGAAGCCCATCATCACGCTGGGAATCTTCAGCGCTTGCTCGAAATCGTTGACGATCGGAATCGAGCCGCCGCTGCGGATAAATACCGTGTCTTTCCTAAATGTTTCGTGCAGGGCTTCAGTCGCGGCTTTGATATAGCGGTTGTCAGTGCCGACGACCGATGCCGGCCCTTTGCTGTGTACCTTGATTTTGGTTTCGATCCCCTTCGGCGTGAGCTTTTTCACAAAATTGGTGTAGCGCTTCAGAATGTCATCGGGATCTTGATTGGGCACGAGGCGCATGGAAACCTTGGCTGTGGCCTTGGCGGGAATAACGGTCTTTGCCCCGGCTCCGATGAATCCTCCGGGCATGCCGTGAACTTCCAGGGTGGGGCGCGCCCAAGTTCGGTAGAGAACTGAATATCCCGGCTCGCCGGTGAGAACCTTCGATCCAACTTCCGTCTTGCGATAAGTCTCTTCGTTGAACGGCAGCCGCTTCCAGGCTTTCAGTTCGTCTTTGCTGGGAGCTTTTACCTTGCTGTAGAAGCCGGGGATCAGGATTTTGCCTTTCGAGTCTTTCAGCTTGCTGATGATTTCGATAAGAGCAAAAAATGGATTCGGAGCAGCTCCCCCGTAGACGCCGGAGTGCAAATCGATTTTCGCGCCATAGGCTTCAATCTCGGTATAAACCAGACCGCGCAATCCTACGCAGAGAGTGGGCAGACCGGGAGCGAAAAGCTCGGTGTCGCAGACCAGGGCGAAATCGGCTTTCAGCTTCGCCTTCTGCTTGCGCACGTACTCGGCAATCGATTCGCCGCCGACTTCTTCTTCGCCCTCAAAAATAATTTTCACGTTGATGGGCAGCTGGCCGTTGCCCGACTTCATCAGCGACTCAAGCGCTTTCACTTCCATCCAGAGCTGACCTTTGTCGTCGACCGCGCCGCGTGCGTAGATGTTGTTGTTCCGCTCAGTCGGCTCGAACGGTGGAGTGTGCCATTCGTCCAGCGGATCGGGCGGCTGCACGTCGTAGTGCGCGTAACACAGCGCCGTAGGCTTGCCGGGCGCATGCAGCCAGTCTGCATAAAGCAGTGGGTGCCCTTTGGTTGGAATCACCTCGACATTTTCCATGCCGATGCGGCGCAGTTCGCTGGCGACGAACTCAGCCGCTTTCTGAACGTCGGATTTATGTTCGTCGAGCGTGCTGACGCTGGGAATACGAAGCAGGTCTTTGAGTTCGCCGAGGAAACGCTGCTGATTATTACGGGCGTAATCGACTGCTGGGGATGCCATAAGGATATCCTTTCTAATGCGTGTTAAAGGAATGGCTATTCCTGCGAAACGGATCAGTATACGCCAACGCAGCTGGGGCTGATCACGGCTGTTGATCGCCTGGGCCAGCAAATCTCGAGGCTGAAAATGCCCTTAGATCGTAAGTGGAGACTTTCCCTTCGATAACCTGTGCCATGACTTGTGCGGTAATCGGCGCGAGCAAAATGCCATCGCGAAAATGGCCGGTGGCAACGTAGTAGCCTGCTGTGGAAGTCTCGCCAAGAATTGGCAGCGCATCCGGAGTTCCCGGCCGCAGTCCTGCCCAGTCCTCCAGAATCTTCGCGTTTTGCAACTCGGGAATCAGCGCCACGGCTGCCCGATAAAGCCGCTGAATCGTACCCACATCAGTGCGTTTATCGAAGCCCGCTTCTTCCAATGTGGTTCCCACCAAAATCCGCCCATCGCTGCGTGGGATCAGGTAAACCTCTGGCGCGCGAATCACGTGTTTCAGCAACCCTCGAGACGGAGAAATCAGGCACAATATCTGCCCTTTCACCGGGCGAGTAGGGAAATTGTGGGGCGCGATCTGACCCGACCATGCGCCTGCGCAGTTCACCACTTTGGCTGCGGGGAACGAGGTTTTTTTTGTGACAACAGCGCAGACCTTGCCCTCCGCAAAACTTACGGCGCTGACTTCTTCTCCGGATGAGATGTCGACTCCACGGCGCTTCGCAGTTTCCAGCGCGGCGGCGGTAAGCGCGCGTGGGTCGACGCTGCGTTCTTTCAG
Organism: uncultured Acidobacteriaceae bacterium; assembly: GCA_963766625.1. Lineage (GTDB taxonomy): Bacteria > Acidobacteriota > Terriglobia > Terriglobales > Acidobacteriaceae > Sulfotelmatobacter. Next base: position 458,255 of record CAVYBF010000006.1, read on the forward strand.
AAAAAAAGCAGGACGCCTCGGATCCGCAAGTGCTGGTTCCAGCTCAGCCAGCGGAGCAGGAAGCAAGCTCTCCAAAGTGAATCCCGGCCTCTCGTGAACATGTTCGGGTGGGGGAAATACGATCGCGCCTTGATCGCGCAGATCGACCTGCATTCCCGATTCAACTTCCAGTTCATGCGCAAAGTCCGGATACATGCGTGCGCTAGCGGTCGTTAAGGCCTGCAGAGCGGGAACAGTTTCCACGCTGCAATCCACCAACATGCCGCCCGCAGCGTGGGAAGCCTCACGCCCGGGCTCTCCGCGCTCGACCACCAAAACCGTCGCGCGTTGTTTGCGCAGCTCAATTGCGAGCGACAGCCCGATGATTCCGCCACCCATTACGATTACATCCCAGGTCTTCACCTCCGCATTGTAAAAGATCGCAATCGGGAGAGGAGATTGACAGGTTTAGCCCTATGCTGAAGAATTAGCATCGTAGAAGCTGGGAGTAATGGGGACTTTCCTGGAGGAAAAATGCCGGACGAAGGCGAACACGTAATTGTTGAACAGCAGTCAACAGCGGGGAAATGGATTCTGCTTATTCTGGCAATTCTTTTTGTCGCCGGATCGGTTTATGGATATGTAACCACGCAGCAGCGAGTGGAAAAGCTGACCAGCGCGTTGGGCTCCAGCCAGGCGCAGGTTGCGGAACTGCAAAAGCGTATGCAGTCGGCCGAGGCGCAGGAAGAGACCCTGGGCGAAAAGCTGGGCATGACGAAGAAGGAGTTGGCTCAGCGTGCGGCCGAATTGCAAGCCCAGGAAAGAGCCGCTGAGTCCCGCCTGGAACAAGAGCAAAAGGCATCGCAGGCGCAACTGGGTGAGGTGAGTGGTGAAGTCGCTGGAGTCAAGACCGACGTAGGCGGCGTCAAAACTGATGTGGCCTCCACGAGGGCAGATCTCGAATCGACCAAACAGAAGCTGCAGAGCACCATCGGCGACCTGGGGGTACAAAGCGGACTCATCGCCCACACCCGTGACGATCTTGAAGTACTCAAGCACCGGGGAGACCGCAATTACTACGAATTCACTCTGCTCAAGGGAGCAAAGCCCCAGCCGGTTGCGACCATCAGCCTGCAGCTCAAAAAGACCGACGCCAAACATGGCAAATTCACCATGAATGTGACCTCGGACGACCGCACCATCGAGAAAAAAGATCGCAACATTGCCGAACCCATTCAGTTCTATTCCGGACGCGATCACCATCTATTTGAGCTGGTAGTGTGGACCGTCGATAAAAAGAAGGCTACAGGATATTTGAGCACTCCGAAGAACGCCCCCGTTCCGGTGACTGCCAATTGAACGGAACGCTCTTTCCTGCGGGCTGGCATGTGGCCCTGCAGATCGCCCTGCGCACCGGCGTGATTTATTTTGTCGTGCTCATCGGGGTTCGACTCAGCGGCAAGCGCGAAGTCGGTCAGATGACTCCCTTCGATCTGACGCTGCTGTTGCTGATTTCGAATGCCGTGCAGAATGCGATGACCGGTCCGGACACGTCGCTGATCGGCGGTGTCATCGCAGCTTCCACGCTTCTGATTGTGAATTACCTCGTCGGAACTCTGTCTGGCGCGAATCGCGGCTTTCGGCGGGTAGTCCAAGGCGAGCCGAGCCTTCTGGTGCATGATGGGAAGGCGATTATGTCTCACATGGCCAAAGAGCATGTCAGCATGGATGAACTGCATCGCGCTCTGCGCGAGCACGGCATAGCAAATGTCTGCGATGTGGCGCTCGCTGTTCTGGAAGTCGACGGCTCGATCAGTTGCATGAAATACGATGAAATTAAACCGGACGCCAGCACTCATCTCGCGCGCCGCAGGTTCATTCAGAAAAAACAGTAACGGCGACCCGTTATTTTGCCCGATCTCACAGGTCCTATTCTCTCTTCGTTTTCTGTACGTAGCCTTTGCATACTAGAACCGGCAAGCGCGGGTATTTGGCGAAATCAGGATCAGTGAACGAAAGCTGGCACTGCAGAAAAACCGATCCTTTATCGGACTCGATGCAGGCTGCATGCGCGCAATCGGCGCATAAACCTGCGTTCAGAGCGTCGAAGCTCTTTTTAGAGACCGTCATACAACTGTCATTTCACCCCAGCTAGAACCCCTGACGAACCAGTTCTTCCACCGTGAGCGAACTCTCCGCAGATTCGCCCTTCATCATTTTCTCGACATATTTCGCGATCAGGTCAGCTTCCAGATTTAATGGATCTCCGGGCCGCAGCGAGTTCAGATTCGTCATTTCTACCGTGTGCGGAATGATGGCAACGGTGCAATTATTTCCTTCGAGTGTTGCCACGGTCAGACTGATGCCTTCAATCGAAATTGAACCTTTGAAAACCGTATATTTCTCGACTTCTCGCGGCAGCTCGATTCGTAGCCAGAAGTTTCCCGAATCGGCGATGCGCTCCAGTGCGACGAACTTGCCCACGCCGTCGACATGGCCTTGTACAATGTGCCCGCCAAAGCGTCCGTCTGCCGTCATAGGAAGTTCCAGGTTCACGAGGGCACCTTCATGAATGCGTGAGAATGAGGTGCGAACCCAGGTCTCCGGCGCCAGATCAGCACAGAACGATCCAGCCTTGATATCGAGTGCCGTCAAGCAGACACCGCTCACCGCAACACTGTTTCCGGTGCTGAGTTCGTGGGAAGTGTTGCTGGCGGAGATAGTGATGCGGCGGTTCTCGCCGCGCTGTTCAATGCGAGTAATTCGTCCTACTTCTTCGATGATGCCGGTAAACATCGGAATCCTCCGTTCATGTAACGCTACATCCTAAACCTGCAACACCGTGAATTTTCCAGCCAGGGACTTTTCGAAGCACACGGAAATTTTCTTTCCAGAAGAAAGTTCAGCGCGATAATACGCGACGGAGAAGGTTATTCCTCGTATGGATCGCGCAGATAGCCTTCGATGGCAATGTCGCCTCCAAAGCGATGCAGGCGCGAATGGCGTAGCCGCAGAGTCTGGGTGCTCGCACTGAAGTTTGTCCCGGCAGCAAACGGAACCGCTTCTGCATCGCCCATGATTTGCGGCGCGTAATACAAAAAGATTTTGTCGACGACTCCGGAAGCCAGGGCCCGTCCATTCACGGTCGATCCGCCCTCGATCATCACGCTTATAATCTCAAGCTCTCCAAGACGGCGGAGAATCGCTTGCACATCAGGATGCCCATCTGCGTCGGCCGGCAGTTCTTCCACACGAATGCCGTGCGCCTGCAGTTGGTCTTTCTTTTTCTCGTCGGCACGAGAGCAGAAGACAAGAACATCATCTTTATCTTTATTTTTGCACCGGCCCGCGGTCAGGCTCTGCACCAGACGCGACCTAACCGGCAAGCGCAAATGCGAATCCATAATCACGCGCAATAACGGACGCCGCCGCGGTTTGCCGCTGCGATCGGTGAGCAAAGGATCGTCAGCAAGTATGGTTCCCACGCCAACCATGATAGCGTCGCTCTCATGCCTCTGCTCATGCACATGCGCGCGCGCTTCTTCGCCTGTAATCCATCCTCCTGGCGGAGTGCCCGGCATGCGTTGCATATTCTCCGCCGGAGCAGGAGCGATTTTCCCGTCGAGGGTCATCGCTGCCTTCAGCGTCACGAGTGGTACGCCGTGGCGGATGTAGCGCGCGAACGCTTCGTTGAGTCGCCGCGCTTCCTCTTGCAACCCTCCAACTTCAACCTGGATTCCGGCTGCGCGCAATTGCTCAAAGCCGCGCCCACTCACACGCGGATTCGGATCTGCCATCGACGCGACTACGCGGCGTATTCGGGCAGCAATGAGAGCATCCGTGCAAGGACGCGTGCGGCCCAGATGAGCATGCGGTTCAAGATTAATGTAAAGCGTAGCGTCTCGAGCTTTCTCTGCCGCCTCTTCGAGTGCCCGAATCTCCGCATGCTTTACGCCGTCATACGTGTATGTGCCTGACCCGACGATGCTTCCATGAGCGTCGACGATCACGGCGCCGACATAAGGGTTTGGCGAAGCAAGCCCAATTCCCTGGCGCGCCAGATCGAGCGCGCGCTGCAGAAATGATTCGTCAGCGGAATTCTCAGGCATGATTCCGGCACACGCAGCTAAATAAACCGAATCGGAACACGCGGAGTTAGTAACGATAACCACTGATCATTTTTCCAGTATCCCGCAGTGAAAGATGAAACTTTACTCGAACAGCGAATCGACAAACTCTTTCGGATCGAATGGCAACAGATCTCCCGCCTTCTCACCAACCCCAACATATCGCACCGGCAATCCCAACTCGCGCGAGATGGCAACCACCACGCCGCCTTTCGCCGTTCCGTCGAGCTTCGTAAGCACAATCCCTGTCACGCCCGCAGACTGCGTGAACAGGCGCGCTTGCTGCAAGCCATTTTGTCCGGTTGTGGCATCCATCACCAGCAGCGTTTCGTGCGGTGCCCCCGGAATGATGCGCTGCGCCGCACGCCGCATTTTTTCGAGTTCTGCCATCAGACTGGTCTTGGTATGCAGACGGCCGGCAGTGTCGACGATCACATAATCCGTTTTGCGAGCCGTGGCGGATTGCAGCGCATCGAACAGCACAGCCGCGGGATCGCCGCCCGGTTTGGTCTTAATCACTTCTGTGCCGGTGCGTTCGCCCCAGATTTCCAGTTGATCGATCGCCGCTGCTCGAAATGTATCGGCCGCGCAGAGCAATACATTCTTGCCCTGCGAGCGAAACACCTGCGACAATTTGCCGATGGTTGTAGTCTTGCCGGTCCCATTTACGCCAACCACTAAGATTACTTCCGGCGTTCCATCCACGCGGCGAACCGGCTGAGTGTTTGCTGCGTTCAAAATGGTCAGCAGTTCTTCTTTCAGAAGACGCTTTAGCTCCTGCACGTCTTTGATCTGTTTACGATCGGCCTTCTCGCGCAACTTGCCGAGCACTTCTTGTGTGGTTGTCGAGCCAAGGTCGGCGCCAATCAGCGTGGCCTCGAGATCATCGAGCGTGTTGCGGTCGATTTCCTTTCCAAAGGAAACCACTTCTTCGATGCGTTCCGACAGGTTTTCACGCGTACGCGTGACCGCCTGCTTCATGCGCTCGAGGAGACCTGTTTTATTTGTTTCTTCCAGACTGCCGAATAAAGTTTGGATCATGAGAATGCCTACAATCGATTATAGCTTTGCACATTGGGCACAACTGGCAGGACATGAGCGAACGACAATAAGCTGCTAAGGGTTAGGCACGTTCAGAGGGATAGTCCGAAAAAACACTTAAACCGGAGTTCGTTCGAGGCTAGCGGCTTCAGGGGTGGCGGAAAGCGCGGGAGCCGAGACCGACGCCGCTGGATCTGCGGGAGCAGTTTCTGCAATGACCGGTCTTTTGATAGAAATCCTCTGGATGCGGATCTCGCCGCGTCCATAAACTGCCAGCAGCGCCGCGACCGGAGCTGGGTCGAGCCGCTTGCCCGCGAGATTCTGGATAATTGTCAACGCCTCGTCGGGCGTGTGCGCTGTCTGATAAGGACGATTTGTGGTTAGCGCATCAAATGTATCGGCGACGGCGATGACTCGCGCCAGCAGCGGAATCTCATCTCCCGTGAGGCCATATGGATATCCACGCCCGTCGAGCGCTTCATGGTGGAGTTCAATTCCTGGCAGCATCTCAGCCAACTGCATTACCGGCCGCAGAATGTTCGCTCCCTTCGTGGTGTGCGTCTTCATAACTTCAAATTCTTCGGCAGTGAGAGCACCGGGTTTCCGCAAGATCCGGTCCTCAATGCCGATTTTGCCGACATCGTGAAGTTGCGCCGAAATTTGCAGCGTCTCCATGAAGGCTGCATCCAGATTCATTTCCTTCGCGATCATCATTGAGTAGCGCGTGACGCGATCGGAATGGCCGCGGGTGTACGGATCTTTCTCGTCGACCGCGCCGGCCAGCATCTGGATCGAGCCCAGAAACAGCGCGCGATTTTCTTCGGCTGCCCGCTTCAGGTCTTCAACGAAACGCTCGAGTTCTTCTGACATGGTGTTGAAAGTCTCAGCCAACTCCCCGATTTCGGTCCGGCTTCGCAACTGAGCCCGCTGGGAGAAGTCTCCACGCGCCAGAGCGCGACTCGATTGCGTGAGAATCTGCAGGGGATTGGTGATTCTCCGCGCGGCGAAAATGCTCACTCCAATGCTTACCAGCACCGCCAGTAGAGCGAGCAAACGCGCAGTGCGTTGCATCTCATACACCCCGCGATATGCCTCCAGCCGGGGCTTCTGCACGACCACCGCCCAGTCCAGCGCAGTGACCGGGCTGTACGTCCCCAGCATCTGAACCCGGTTATTGCCGTCCTGTTCCGCAAACTCTTTCGTAGCCGCTAATTGTGCCTTGTTCCCCTGATCCACAAAGTTGCGAACAATCTCCAGATCCTTCATGTCCTGGCCGGTCACATATTGTTGAGTGCCAGCCGCCACCAGCCGTCCTTGCGCGTCGACGACATAAGGAATCAGGCCCCCGCCGCTGACTTCATGCAGGCGGCGAATCAGAAACTGCAGATCCACAACTGCGCCGACCATCCCGAGGAATCGACCGTCGTAACTGACCGGATTGCTCACCAGCACGACCGTGCGCTGAATTTTGTCGTCCTCGACCTGAAGTGCTTGCCCGGTATAAGCGCGGCCATCGCGCGCGGCATCAAACGCATGTTGCAGTTCCCGCTGCAAAAATGCATCGGGTGCGATGCGGCCCGCGGAAATTCCCTTCGCATCCGAGTTCAGAAGTGTCGCATAGGCCAGATCGTCGGAGGAGGAAACGAAATTTTCCAGCAAGGCGCGCAACTCCGGAGCTTCTATATTTTGGTCGCCGATGTCGCCGCCACTCTCCACCTGAACGGCCGATGACAGATTCGCCAGCATCATGCGCAGCGAGCGCTCGTGTTGCGAAAGATCGTCGGCCAGCGAGCGTGTAACCGTGTTCTGCAGCAGCATTTCGTTGGTCTTCAGCCGCTCCCGGTTTATGGCTTCGACTTGCGCGGAGTAAAAATACATTGGGACGATGCTGATAACAATGAGCACGCCCAGAATGACGTACAAAATAGGTATCCGGAGCGGGTTTGGCGCGGCTGTAGAGGCAGCTGTTTCCTCACTCGGTGCGGCGACGGAGGTCGAAGTAGTGTCAGAAGTCACGGGTATCTATAGAATTTTAATGTGGAAAGAACGCGGACAGGCGAAAACAGGTGGTTGCAGCCGTTACCAAAGTACCAGTGAAACGGCACTTCCGGTGCGGGTCTGGCAATTAAACATGACCGGAAGCCCAGGCTTCTACCTTTTCAGCGTTTCGCTCTTGCCGCTTCGGGTCATCAGTTCATGAATTGCTTCATGGGGAGCTTTGCCCTCATGCAGAATGGCAGACATCTGTTCCGTAATTGGCATGTCCACGCCCCTCGCCTGCGCCAGCTGCATTGCAGCCGTGGTGGTGAAAACTCCTTCCGCTACCATTCCATGCATGCCGGCGAGAATCTCCGGCAATTTTCGTCCCCGCCCAAGCTCGACCCCCACAGTCCGATTGCGTGAGAGATCGCCAGTGCAGGTCAGAACCAGGTCGCCTAAACCCGCCAGCCCTGCCATGGTTTCAGCCTTGCCGCCGCAAGCCACGACCAGCCGGGTCATTTCGGCCAGTCCCCGAGTGATCAATCCCGCGATGGAGTTGTGGCCCAGCCCAAGTCCGAAGCAAACTCCCGCAGCGATGGCGATTGTATTTTTCAGAGCCCCGCCGAGTTCTACGCCAACTGGATCGTCATTCGTGTAAACCCGAAAACTGGCATCGCTGAACTCACGCTGAACCACGCGCGCAAGCTCGGAATCTGCTGACGCGATGGTGATGGCGGTGGGATCTCCGCGCGCGACCTCGATCGCGAACGAGGGCCCGCTAAGAGCGCCGATGCGAAAAGGCTTAGCTGTATTGGAATTGAGTGTTTGCGCGATCACTTCCGTCATTCGCAAAAGGGAATGTTCTTCCAATCCCTTGGTCGCGCTGACAATGGTGGTTTCATTACGCAGGTGCGGCCGCATTTTTTCATAGATCCGGCGGCAATGTTGCGAAGGCATCACGCTTACGACAATGCTGGCATCCACTAGTGTTGTCGCGAGATCACTGCAAGGACTTACTGACTCCGGAATGCGTTGGCCGCGAAGAAAATTTTCATTCACTCGCTGTTTAGCGATACTCTCACACAGCTCTTTCTCGTAAACCCATAGCCGCACGCGATGACTTCCTTTTCGTCCCAGAACAATGGATAGAGCCGTCCCCCACGCGCCCGCGCCGATAACGGCAATATCGCTCATGCGCGCTTGACTCCTATGCGGTGTTCGGTCCCAGCGCACAAGCGACGGATGTTTTCATGATGCCGCGCAATGATGAGCAGGGAAGTACCGGCAATAAAAGCAAAAGTGCGAACATTGCCCTGTACTCCTCTAAGAAGAAAAAGCGGGAACAAAGCGACCGCGATAATGGATCCCAATGACACATAACGAAACAATAAGACGATCAAAATGAAAATGGCTACGGCCAAAAGAACAGCCTTCGGAGTGATGACTAGAAAAGAACCAAGACCGGTAGCAACTCCTTTGCCACCACGAAACTTGAGCCAGACAGGAAAGGCATGCCCCAGCACTGCGAAGAATGCAGCCATCGCCATGGGCTGATAAGGTTTCATGCCGCTGCTCATTCCTTCGGCCAGTCGCGCTGCCAGCGTGACGGCAGCAACCCCCTTCAGCGCATCCAGAAAGAGCGTCAGTGCTCCCAGTGCCGGAGATTTTCGCGACACGTTCGTCGCCCCAATATTTCCGCTGCCGCTTTGGCGCACATCTTCGCCACGGAAAATCCGCACCAGCAGATAGCCGAAAGGAATTGATCCCAGGAGATAGCTGACCGCGGCAATAAAAATCATTCTCGACATGGGAATCGTCATGCGCTATGGCAGCGCAAATCGCGCCAGCTTTGAATATTTCGAACCACTCGGCGAAAGCTGGCTCCTATACAAAAAGAACTCACGGGCCGTCATTGTGCCAAACTCAGGCACGGGCACTCCCGCCAGTTTTTCCTGCAGATGTTGAAACGCGCGCGCTGCACTTTTCCCTTTATCCTTCCGCGCTCCACGTGATGCACCAGCACCGCGCGCCAGCGTAAGGTGAGCGTTAAACCCGTGTTCTTCCTTCGGGATTCCAAGCGGCGATAATCTTTCATCAACTGCAGCCGCGAGAGAACCAAGTGTGCCGTCAGATTCCACTCCAGCCCAAAATACTCGCGCTCCTCGTGCCGTCGGGAAGTATCCGCATCCGCGAAAATGCAAATTGAACGCGACAGATTGAATCGTTCCCAGCGCTTTTTTGATGTTTTCAACTTCTTCATCCTGTCGTTCACCAATAAATTTCAAAGTGACGTGCAACGATTCCGGGCGCACCCATCGCGCTTCCGGCGCAAATCCACGCACGCCTTCGAGGAAGCGCGTAATCCGCTCGCGGATGTTATCGTCCAGATCGATTGCGACGAAGAGGCGCATGAAAACCGGTTCTTAACCGAATCGAAATTTGCTCGAGATCGAACCTCGCCGCTTCACATCAATTTTTTGCGGACCATGTCTAATGCAAGCGTACTGGCGAACCAGCGGATGCGTTTCCGATCTCCTGGAAAGTGCCGTTCGATCACTTCCGTGCCGCTGTCGCTGGCCAAAGCATGAAATACCAATCCCACCGGTTTTTCCGGCGATCCTCCTGTAGGTCCGGCCACTCCGGTGATACCGATACCAAGCGTCGACTCTGCGCGATAGCGAATCCCTTCCGCCAGCGCGGCTGCGACTTCGCGACTCACTGCGCCATGGCGCTCGATCATGCTGGCCGGCACCCCTGCCAGTTCGGTCTTCAGCGCGTTGGAATACACAACGGCGCCGCCGCAGAAATAACGGGAACTGCCGCTGACCGAAGTGATGCGTTCCGCCAGCAAGCCTCCGGTGCAGGATTCCGCGACTGCCAGCGTCGCAGTTCGCATCTGCAGCCAGTAGCCGACGATCTGTTCGAGGGATTCTCCATTTCTCGCATACACCGCGTCATCGAGCTCTTCTTCGACAGCATCTGCTGCTTCATCCACGCGAGCCTGTGCCGCTTCCATCGTATCGGCGCGCGATCTGAAATGCAGTTGGATCTCGCCCGCCCCTGCAAGAATCGTGGTTTGCACATCGCTGTAGCGCTTGTAAATCGGCGCCACGCGCGCGTCCACATGCGATTCGCCCAGCATGGCGACTTTAAGGACGCGAGTTGCGATAAATGCCGGTGGCAATTTCGCCTTAAGCCGCTCGCGGCATTCGCCTTCGAACAAGCCTTTTAGTTCGTGCGGAGGGCCGGGCAATAGAATGAAAATGCGGTCACGATCGTCAAACCGGCCGCAAATCCACTGTCCCGGGGCAGTGCCGTTCGGGTTGGGCAGAACCGTCGCACCTTCCAGCACGTCGGCCTGCTTTGCGTTGTTGGGCGACATCTTCCAGCCGCGCGCCTCAAAGCGCTGTTCGATATGGGCGAGCACTTGCTCGTCGCGGTGCACGGAAACACCCAGCGCCTCGGCCACGGCTTCACGGGTTAAATCATCTTCAGTTGGCCCCAGGCCGCCGCTGAAGATCACAATTTCTGAGCGGAAGATTGCATGTTGGGCAGCTGCGACAATCTGTTTAAGATCGTCGCCCACGACACTTTTGAAAATTACTTCAACTCCTAATTGGTTGAGTTGCTCGGTGAGGTAGAGAGAATTCGTATCCGTGCGGAATGGCGTCAGCAACTCGGAGCCAACCGCAATAATCTCAGCGTTCACGGCTAAAAGTGTAAATGAAAAACGGTGGACTAGCGGATAGATCGACGATTCGATAGATCAACGATTGGATAGAACAACGATCAAAGCGTGGATGGACCGGAGGGGGCAAAGCGCTGAACTCTCGCAGGCGAGCCCCGTTCAGCTAGATTCGATTACTCCGGCAGCAGCCGCAATCCAGCAATATTCCAAGAAAGATGATGTACCGCATCTGTGGTAGCAAGAATCACGCTGCGGCCCGGCGCGAATGCCAGTCCAACCAGTCCCTGACCGGCAACTTCCAGACTCGCCTTTCCTTCCGGGTTAATCTTCACAATCCCGCGCCGCCCTGCGAGCGACGCAGCGAGATATAGATTGCCCGTCGCATCGAACGCCAAACCCTGCGGCCGTCCCAGGCCCCGGTAAAACCGGTTCACTGTGCCATGGGGATCGATGCGGTAGACCGAGTCGAAGCTCGAGGTTGTAGGTCCGGTCACAAACAGATCGCCCTGCGGGCCAAACGCCAGATGGTAGGCCGAAACGCTCGGCTCCAGAGTTGCAAAGACAAACACCTGCTGGTCGCGGCCGATCTTGAAAATCGTTCCGCTGCGGTCGCCCACGTACAGATTTTCATTCCGATCGAATGCGATGCCGGTGGCAATTCCCATTCCTCCGGCGTAAGTAGTCATGGCTCCGTTCTGGCCCACGCGATATACGGCGCCGTCGTGACGCGAAGAAACGTACATTTGTCCCAACCGATCGAAAGCAATGGCCGTGGCGTTCATCATCTCCACCACAAAGGGCTTCATCGTGTAGTTGGTATCGATCTTAAAAATCGCGATGGGAGCCTTTTGTCCGCGCGAACCAGAAAAGGTTGCATAGATATTCCCCTGCGCATCAATCGCCGGACTTGTGACCGGGTGCAGGTTCTCCGCAATCGGAACTGCAACCTTCACATGTTCGGCATTGCTGACGTGGCCATCGCTCGAGATTACGACCGTTCCCGAGGTCGCTCCTGGGGGAACGCGGGCGACCAGAAATGAGTCTGAACTCACCACGATGCCGCCCTCGAGATCGCCGAACCGCACGTGCGGACGCTGCCACTGCTGCGGCCGCAATCCAGATCCTGCGATACGCACCTCGCCCCCGGCGAGGGCCAGAACCGGCGAAACAGATTCAATGTGCGGTCCGCCATTGACGTTTTTCTTGCCCAGGATGCGGTCGGAAAGACTCATGAGGAAATCTTCAAACTGCTTAGAAACTACCTAGTTAGTAGACCAAAGCGCATCAAGAGATGCACCACTAATAAAGCGTAGAGGCCGGCGGCAACGTCATCCAGCACGATACCGGTGCCTTCCGGCAGCGCCTCCAACTGTCGCACTGGAGGTGGCTTCAGAATATCGAAGGCACGGAAAAGTATAAAGCCCGCCAGAAAAGTTTTCCATGCGAGTGGTACCGTAATCAGTGCTATTAACTGACCCGCAACCTCATCGATGACCACGAATTGGGGATCTTTGATTCCAGAGGCGCGCGCCGCGCGAGTGGCCGAGGGAATACCAATTAGGATAACCAGCAGGGCTAGCCCGATCGCAACCGGGGTCCGCATGGAGACTGGCAGTAAGTAAGCGCCGGCTGCCCATAGCAACACGGTCGTTAAGGATGCCCAGGTTCCCGGCCCAGGGCGCAGCCGGCCGACACCGAAAAACGTGGCTACAAGCCCAGCAAACTGGGGACTTCGGTTAGTTTCCGGGCTTTCCATGCTCTTGTGAATCGTGGTCCTCAGAGTCGCCCGAGTCGGCCGTCCCAAGCTGCTCATCTGCATCCGTCACCGGAGATGGAATCACATAAGCTCCGCTCGCCCATTTGCCGAGATCGATCGTGCGGCACCGCTCGCTGCAGAACGGAAATTCGGGATCAGTGCTTTTTACGCCATTTTTGCAGATTGGGCATCGAAGCTTGACAGCGCGTTTGCCTACCATAATGTAAGAAATGGAACCAGCTTTTGCCGGAGGTTAAGGTCAAGACAAGGGCTCTAGAATCCTGGCCACCAGATCGTAGTCGTGCGCTTCCGTAATTTCACAGCGATAAAACTCGCCAGGCTGCGGCGTAAGTTCGGCCGGAAAATCGTTCACGAAAACTTTGCCGTCGATTTCGGGCGCGTGCATCGCGGTGCGGCCTTCCAGAAGGAGTTCGGTCTCTCCCGAGGTGCCTTCCAGTAGCAAATCGAGCTCGCGTCCGACCAACGCCTTCTTTTTCTTCTTGCTGATCTGACGCTGAATTCCCATTAGATGTTTGCGTCGATGTTCAATCTCGCCGGGAGGAACCTTCTTGTCCAATCCGAAGGCGTGCGCCCCTTCCTGGTCTGAATAGGAAAATGTGCCCATCCAGTCGAACTGCACTTCGCGCACAAACTGGCACAGCTCTTCGAATTCCTTCTCAGTTTCTCCAGGGAAACCGACAATGAACGAGGTACGTAAAGTAACCTCAGGAATCGCGCGCCGCATCTTCTCAATCGAGCGACAAAATACATCCGCGCCGCCGCCGCGCTTCATCCGCTTCAACACGCTGGCCGAGGCATGTTGCAGCGGCACATCCATGTAGGAACAAATCTTCTGGTGCTCCGCAATCGTTTTCAGAAGCTTACCCGTGATCTTATTTGGGTAAGCATAAAGAAAGCGAATCCAGCCCAAATCTTCGATCTTCGCCAGCCGCTCCAGCAACAGCGCGAGACCATCCTTCAATCCGAATTCTTCGCCGTAGCAGGTCGTGTCCTGCCCGATTAACGTGATCTCCCGCACGCCAGCGCGCGCCAGCCGCTCCGCTTCGGCGATCACGGACTCAAACCGCCGCGAGCGGAACTTCCCCCGCAACTGCGGAATGATGCAGAAGCTGCAGGGATGATCACAGCCCTCCGCAATCTTGATGTAAGCCGAATGCTTCGGTGTGGCGAGAATTCGCGGGGTCTCGTCGTCGTATAAGTAATTCGGCAGGTCGCCGATAGCTCCGTCCCATTGCCCACGTGAGAATCGGCCTTGGGCGGCACGTGCGTCCCCTTCTGGCCGGGAATTCAATACGACGAAAGGAGAATTTGTCGGCGAAGCAGCAGCTGGTTCGACTCCGGTTGCTGCCAAAATACTTTGCAACTCGCCCGTGCCAACGACCGCGTCGACTTCCGGAATTCGCTTGCGAATTTCTTCTCGAAATCGTTCAACCAGGCAGCCGGCAACCACGAGCTTTTTCGCCCGGCCAGAGTTCTTATGCTCAGCCATCTCAAGAATGGTGTTTACCGATTCTTCTTGCGCACTCTCGATGAACGAGCAGGTATTCACCACGATTACGTCAGCATCTTCCGCGCGCGTGGAAAGCTCGGCGCCGGCACGCGCCAGCAGACCCATCATCACTTCGCTATCGACTAGGTTCTTGGGGCAACCCAAGCTGACGAAACCAACTTTCTGCGCGCGGACTTTTTCCCGGGGCACGTGGGGCGCATTGCTTCCGCCGATCACGCGCTTCGCTTTTTCCTCTACAGGGGAGACAGTGAGGCTCTTTGCAGGCATGAAATCAGCTTATTTTAACATTTTTCGACTCGAGTCTTTGTAGCCACGAATAAGCGAGGCGCCGTCGCTACGCCAATGAAGTGGCCGACAGGCACCTAGAAAGCGACTCTTTTAAACCGGGCAAGTAAAGCATCATGCTAAAGGTGCCTCAGAAAACTGCAACTTTGATCCCAAAGGAAAGATGCCTAAGACGTATCGCCATGGGGGCCTTGGCAGTGGTCATCTCAGCCCTGGGCGCCACTGCGGCGCATGCTCAATTCAATGGCGAGAAGAATGAAATCAGCGGAAGTTTAGGCCGCATCTTCATCAGCGATCAGGGCATTCACGGTGCGACTTACTTCAATCCCTACGTCCGCTCCGGCAAAGGTCTCAGCTTCGAGCTAAACTATGCGCGCTGTCTCTTCGGAAACCCGGTCTACGCCATTTCCGCAGAAGTGCCTGCCGTCTTTAACGTCGACGAAGACCTCAACTCAGCGGCCAATGTAGTTCCAAAAGATTACCAACAGATTTTCATCACGCCTTCGATGCGCGCAAACCTTTTTCCCGAAACCAAAGTGTCGCCCTGGCTGAGCTTTGGCGGCGGGTTTGGCCATTTCAGCGAAAACAGAAATCTGATCTATGGAGGGCCGAACCCCGGCCGATTGTCGACATCAGGCGTACTCCAAGCAGGGATCGGATTAGACGCGCGTCCATTCTGTAGGCGTTTCAGCAAACTGGTGATTCGCGGTGAGTTCCGGGATTTCTGGTCTGGAACTCCCGATCTGCCCTTGGCATCGACTGGCAAAACGCGGCAGCACAATTATCTAGTTGGTGGCGGCGCAGTCTGGCATTTTTGACATAAGTTTGAGTGCGATCGCGATTTTTCACCAATCGTTGTTGTTCTTGCGGTTCTTACTCCCGACCATGCGACGGTGATAATGCATCCTCGAAGCCCGGGGTAAAGCTTCGTATCAAAATGCCGATTGCAAAAGAAGGTGGTATTGGGGAGCGCGTGCGGACGAGTTCTAGATCTTCCCCTGGGGACAGCGCACCTCAAAATGTAGATGGTATGACTCTCAAAATGAAATTTCGCGGGATGATCGCCGTTTCTGCGGGGGGACTGATTGCAGTGGCCGGTTTTTGGATTTACGGTCAACATTCCAGCCTGCTTTCGGACAGGCAACAGAAAATCAAGAACCTAGTAGAGGTTCCTTACTCCGTTGTCGAGCACCAATATCAACTGGAGAAGGAAGGAAAGTTCAGTCGGGCTGAGGCTCAAGGGCGGGCGTTGGGAGCCGTCCGCTCCATGCGCTACGAGGGCGGCAACTATTTCTGGATCAATGACGACCATCCGACGATGATCATGCATCCCCTGAAGCCAGAGATGGAAGGCACCGACCTGACCTCGTTTAAGGATCCCGTTGGAAAAGCTCTCTTCGTCGAGTGTGCCAGGGTAGCGCAAGCCAACGCCGATGGCGGTTACGTCTACTATTCCTGGCCGAAGCCTGGAAGCGAGCGGCCGGTAGCGAAACTCTCCTTCGTAAAACGCTTCGCGCCTTGGGGCTGGGTCATCGGGACGGGAGTCTACATCGAAGATGTAGACGCGGCCTGGCGAGCCAGTGCCTTGACCGCGGTGGGGCTCTCCTTGGCTTGCCTGATTCCCTTGGTGGTCGTCTCCATGGTCACCTCGCGGTCCACCACGCTCCGCCTGACCGACATGGTAGAGCGCTTTAAGGACGTGGCAGAGGGTGAGGGCGACCTGACCAAGCGGATTCCGGTCAGTGCCCGCGACGAAATCGGGGAACTGGCGACCTGGTTCAATGTCTTCCTGGATAAACTACACGACATGGTGCGGGCCATTGCCGTCGCCTCGCATCAGGTGGGCAACTCCAGCGAGGAGGTTGCCAACACCAGCCAACAGATCTCCGCCAATTCCGAGGAAACGTCGGCGCAGGCCAATGTGGTTTCCAATGCCGCGCAGCAGGTGAACCAGAACCTGCAGACGGTAGCTACCGGCTCTGAAGAAATGGGCGCCAGCATTCGGGAGATTGCCAAGAACGCCACCGAAGCCGCCAGGGTCGCCACTGCAGCGGTGAAAGTCGCTGAGGATACTACCGCTACGGTATCCAAGTTAGGCGACTCCAGCACCGAGATCGGTCAGGTGATCAAGGTTATTACCTCGATTGCGCAGCAGACCAACCTGCTGGCGCTCAATGCCACCATCGAAGCGGCGCGCGCCGGAGAAGCGGGCAAGGGCTTTGCCGTAGTCGCCAACGAAGTGAAAGAGCTCGCCAAGGAAACGGCGAAAGCTACGGAAGACATCAGCCGCAAGATCGAAGCCATTCAGACCGACACCAAGGCGGCGGTGAATGCGATTGCGTCTATCAGCGAAGTGATCAATCAGGTGAATGGAATTTCGAACACGATTGCGACGGCGGTGGAGGAGCAGAACGCAACCACTAACGAGATGTCGCGCAACGTCAGCGAAGCGGCGCACGGAAGCGGAGAGATTACCAGCAACATTGCAGGAGTGGCACAGGCTGCGGAGAGCACATCGCGCGGAGCCGCCGATACGCAGCGAGCGGCACAGCAACTGGTGGAGATGTCGACGCGGCTGCGGCAACTGGTCGAGCAATTCAAGACGGACGCGCAGCATGGCCACGGCGGAAACGTAGCTGCCGCATCGCTTGATTTTACCCGCGTCAAAATGGCTCATGCCAGTTGGCGAATGAAATTACGCGGTTTTCTGGACGGAAGAGAAAACTTCCAAGCCGACAAGCTCGCCTCCCACCGTGATTGCGAGCTGGGCAAGTGGCTGTACGCCGATGGAGCCGAGGCCTACGGCCAGGTTCCTGAATTCCAGCAACTGGAGAATACGCACAAGGAAATGCACGGCGCCGTGCGGGAAGTGGTCGAACTGAAACATGCAGGAAAAGCATCTGAAGCCGAGCGGCGGTTCTCGGGAGTTTGCACGGCCGCTGACGAGGTGATCGCGCTGCTCACCAGGTTGGAAACCCAAAGCGCCGGGGGCCACACCCAGGCTCGGGCCGTCGCGACCGGACGGTAGCGGTTCCTCCATCAGACTGGCATCACTTTGGCAACTGACGTTAAAGGCGAGACGAATGGTCTGAGAGAGTTCGTCTAGCTAGCGCTTTGCCGCCGATTCCACTTCCTCGAGCAGTTCCGGCAGCCTCCTCGCATCCTCTGCGGAGTTGCCAAAGCGCGCCGATTCATAGGCCTCGCTAAACTGGAGTACGCGCGACTGCAAGCGCGGATCATCGATGGCACGCACCAACTCCTGCGCGGTCGACGACTTCGGCTTTTCGAATCCGCGGCGCGCCAGATACCGAATCATGCGCTCGTACCAAATTGTGGCTACCCGCTCCGGCGAACGTTCCGGATGTGACTTGAGCCGCGCCACCTGTATGATCCGCAAAATTCGCGCGGAGCTCGCCAGTATCGACAGCACGAAGGCAAGCGCCAGACCTGCTCCCAACCACCAACGCGCTCCCGCCATGCCCCCCTTGCCTTTTCTCGTCCAATACAGCAGCCGAAGGTAGAGCAATCGCGCTCGGATTCGAATGCGATCCAAATTGCTTCGCGTCCCGCTCACCACCGACTGGCCGAGAAGATATTGATGCGAAGAGTCGTAGCTCACCACCCACTCGCGCCAGAACGAGGCTGCCGCGTCTAGGTAAAGCCCGGCGCGTTCCCAGCCTTGCAACGATCCCACAGCTCCGCCCGGCGTCGGATCGAATGTGATCCATCCGTATCCGGGGAAATAGGCTTCCACCCAGGCGTGCGCGTCTCTTGCCCGGATCACATAATTACCGGTGATGTCATTGAACTCGGCGCTACGGAATCCGTTCACCACGCGAGCGGGAATGTGCAGCGTGCGCAGCATCACGGCCATGGAAGAAGCAAAATATTCGCAGTGCCCTTGCTTACGCTCGAACAAAAAGTTTGCCAGCGGATCAGCCACCGGCGAGCGCAGCAGTTGCAGCGTGTATCCATAATGCGTTTTAAGATATTTCTCAATTGCAGCCGCCTTGTCGTAATTATTCGAGGCAGAACTTGAGACCTGCGCCGCGAGTTGCGGGAGGCGCGGGTCGAGGTTCGGCAACTGCAAATATTCCGTCGCAAAATCTGGAACCAGGCCTCCCGCTCGTCGCAGCAAATCTGGAGACGGCTGAGAAATATCTGAATCCGCTTCGTAGATGCCGACGCCGCGTTGGCTGTCGAAATTCGATACCGCTCCTCCTGAATCGATCTGCAACTGCCGATAAGCTCCTCCGACCCGGCGTGCCCACGGAGCAAGGAAAAATACGTTCGTGCCGATCGGTTCCATAAGAACGCGGTAATGAATCACGCGTCCGGCTTCGCGACTCGCCATTCCAATGGGTTCGATTGAATCCTGAATCATTCCTTGGCTGAACTCTGGAACGGAGAAGGAACCATCTGTATTGCGTGGCAAAACGTATTGGCGCGATGGATTCGACCAGTTCGCGCCATCGAAAATCGCCAGTGAAACTCCGCGCCAGTGCAGCGCGTACCGGCCTCGTTTGTCGCCGTCGATCTGTATATGCATTACCACGGCATTGGACTGCTGAATCTGTCCGATTCCGCCCAACCGCACCCGGTCGCTGAAGCCGGTGGAAAAGTTGGTGCCGAACGAGTACGTGCTCATGTATCCCGAAGCCGTGCGAGGCAGAATAAAAAATATGAGAGCGGCACCCATCAGAATCATCAACGCCAATGCCGGGCTTAATCTCGCCAGGGAGAAAGCAAGATGCCGGTGCTCCCGCATATCGTGCGAGTGCCGCGCCTGGATCTGAGCCGCTCGCCCCGACCGGCGCATCTCCATCAGAATGAAACTGGCCACGGCGGTCAGCATGAATCCTGCAAAGAACGCGAGGAAAATGCTATCCACCGTAAGCACCGCCGAGGCCAGCACCATCAGAAACGCGACGATCGTCAACATCACGTAATCGCGGTCCCGGCGTAAGGAGAAGGTTCGCACCACTACCGCAAACAGAACGAGGTGAACCGTAGCTGCTAGAAAGCTCCGCGAGAACAGAAAGTAATCGGCACCATAGAAAACGAAATATGCGATGCTCAGCGGGGTTGTCCAACGCTGCGAAAAAACTAATCGGCGGCCGCGTGCCAGCGAGTATCCACGGAATGCCAACGCAACGCCCACCAGGGCCACGGTCGGCAAATCGAGCGTGCCGGTGCTGGCCAGCGTGCCAAATCCCATGAGCACCAATAAATAGATCGAAAGCTCGAAGTATTTGTTAATCGCCTGTGACAGCGGTATAACTTCGAATTTTGTAACGGTTTGCGGCATAAAACTATTTCGTCGAAACCGGCGGAGCGCTGAGTGTATTCGCGCTTCGCTTCGCGCAAAGACGTCAACGCGTCCTACCCGAGCACTCGATCCTCTATTCTTCGACAAGTACTCCTCGAATGGAAGTCCTCGACGACACTTCCTTGCACCGAAAGTCACATAATTGTTTGCCGAAACGTTTGCTTTGCAGTTCCGAACATTCTCCCAGTGCTTTGTTAGAATAATGCAGGTCAGGCATCGGTCTCACGCGACGCACTCTCGCCAACCCCGCCAGGTCCGGAAGGAAGCAACGGTAACGGGCTCTTGCGTGTGCAGTGGGTTGCCGGTGTCTGGCTTATTTTGGCGCTAAATACCGCGCCGGTAAGGGCGCGAGCTTACTCGTGCCGTAAAGCCGGAGCAGCCTGAGGCGTCCTATGGCACGACTGGAAGTCGTGCCCTTCCCGTTTCGTGCTGCGCCGGGCGCTTGCTGCTTTAGCCGTGCCGTTTGTTCCCCGACTTTACACATCCTTTACAACTCTCTGTGCAAGAACGTGCCCCTCGCCTCGTCATGCATAGTTGGGATTGGAAATTATCATGAGGTGTCGAGGAGAAATCATGCGCAATTTGTCGACTCAGCCAGTATCTCCATCCGTTACCATCCGTGTTTCCGGCAGTCTGTCACAAGGGCATTTGTCGTATCTCGATCAACTGGTCCGTTCGGCGATCGAGTGTGGATTGTGGCCGCTGCTCGACATGGCTCACCTGGACGAGTTAGACCGCTTCGCACTCGGTTATCTCATCGGCGGCGAGGGCCGCCACTTTGGGATTGTCGCGTGCCCGAACTTTATCCGTGAATGGATGCAAATCGAAAAAGAACGCTGCGCCGCGTAATTCCCGTTCTCGCACTATTGACTCAAATAGCACGAAATAGACAAGCGGCGTGATCTTGCGCGAACCAGGTTAGACATTCCGGCTTCAATCGTTCAAAATACTGATTCCGTTAAATCAGGAGCCAGAATTGAACGAATCAAGCAAGCCTGCGCCCGCGAGCGCAAGAGTCAAGATTAGCGCCCTCGGCACCTACGTTCCGCCCCGTCTTCTCACCAATGCCGACCTCGAGAAGATGGTGGACACGACCAATGATTGGATTCTCGCCCGCGTGGGCATTCGCGAGCGCCACATCGTCGACAAAGGTATGGCCACCAGCGATCTCGCGGTCGAAGCCGCCAAGAAAGCGCTGGCCCAGCGCGGGATCGGTCCGAACGATATCGACGCCATCATTATCGGCACCGTGACTCCTGATATGTTCTTTCCATCAACAGCTTGCCTGGTACAGCACAAACTTGGTGCTAAGGGTGTTTGGGGATTCGACGTCTCCGCCGCTTGCTCCGCCTTCGTTTACGCGGTTCAAACCGGCGCACAATTTGTGGCGACCGGAACGCATAAGCGCGTGATGGTTATTGGCGCGGACGTGATGTCTTCCATCATCGACTACACGGACCGTGCCACCTGCGTAATCTTCGGCGATGGCGCTGGTGCGGTGATTCTGGAACCTTCGGAAGACGATTCCGTCGGATTAATCGATTTCATTCACGAAGTCGACGGCTCCGGTGGTTGCTATCTCTACATGCCTGGGGGGGGCAGCCTTAATCCTTCAACCCAGGAAACAGTCGATCAGAAAATGCACTATGTTCACCAGGATGGGCAGCAGGTCTTCAAGTTCGCCGTGCGCAAACAGACCGAAGCCTGCCTGAACCTGCTCGAACGCAATGGACTGAAGGGGTCCGATATCGATGCCTTCATTCCCCATCAAGCCAATCTGCGCATCATCAATGCGACGGCTGATCGCCTCGGCCTTCGTCCTGAAAGCATCATCGTTAACATCGACCGATTCGGCAACACCACAGCCGGCACCATTCCCTTAGCCATGAATACCGCCATGGAAGAAGGCAAGCTGAAGAAAGGCAGTCTGGTGCTGATGGCTTCCGTGGGTGCTGGATTTACCGTAGGTGCCGCTCTTCTGCGCTGGGCCTTTTAGGCACATCCAGCATCTATTGTTCAAGGCAGGAAAGCAATGCATTTACTGATGAACGATGTTTCGCTCCGACCGATGACCTTTTAACTCAAACTCTGGCTGACAGGGTTCGCGCGGTGTGGGAGTCCCATAAAAGCGTCGATGCTGCCCGGCTCAATTCCTTGCTCACTCACGATTACACTGCGGTTCATCCCGACGGCACTGTATATTACGGTGAAATTTGTGGTAGGAGAAGTTTGGATCAAAAAGTTCCGCGACTGGAAGTGCCGCTACTATCAGGCCACGATTTTGAAAGAACCTATCTGACGAGCCGCAAGGCCAATTCCATCTGAGATGACCTCAGTAATCTTACCCCGCGTTATTTTCGTGGTCTTTATGATCGATCGCTGCTAAGTTGGCGCAGCGTTCGCTTCACGTGGGGATGATACGAACGAGTAGGCCATGTTTCGAATAACCTGTTGTTATTTCCTTCTCGCTCTTTCTGCGCTCGGGCAGGCGGGGCAAATACCAAAAGACGATTCGCAACCCAATAAGCTGCTTTTTATGGAGCGCCTGTGGAATGAAGCCCAGGTGAATCGCGATGCCCGTTCTCTGGATGCCATGCTGGGCTCCAATTTCGTGAACACTGAGTACGACGGAGAGGTCAGCGACCGGGCTAAGTTTCTTTCCGACATCAAAGATCCGCATTTTAATCTCGCCAGCCTGACGATCCAGGACCCAAAAGTAAGCATGTACGGAGACTCGGCGGTTGTTGTCGGCACCTACCGCACCAAAGGAACGTATCTGGGCAAGCCGTACGAGCATTTCGGACGCTTCACCGATACCTGGGTATTTTCCGAAGGCCGCTGGCAATGTGTGGCCAGCCACACCAGCCTGGTCAAAAAGTAAGCTCGCTAAGCCGACCAAAGCGTTCCTTCAGTCTTCCTCTGTGACCTCTGCGGTGAACTGCCGACAGGCGATCCCTGTAATGACAGATTTTTATAGCGTCTTGGTCCGGGTGCCGCTGATCTAAGCTGATACAGTTCTGTGATCCTTCAGACTGCGGATTTCTGGATGCAAACCAACTCCCACCCACCTCGATGGCAGACCCTGTTGGCTTTCGCCACTATCTATTTTGTCTGGGGCTCGACTTTTCTAGCGATTCGCATCGGCGTTCGTGAAGTGCCTCCATTTCTTCTAGCCGGGATGCGCTTCTTCGCCGCCGGAATCGTGCTCTATGGATGGACACGCGCACAAGGCACGCCTTCACCCACGCGCCGCGAGTGGATGGCAGCCTCTTCGCTTGCGGTGCTTATCTTTGTTCTCGATTACGGCTTGCTCTTCTGGGCGGAAAAACGAGTGCCTTCCGGCATCGCCGCCGTGATGATGGCGACGATTCCCGTGTACATGGCACTGACTGAGATCGTATTCCTGCGCACGCAGCGGCTCACGCTTCGCCTGACATTTGCGCTCCTGCTCGGTATTGGCGGAGTGGCGGTGCTTGTCGGCCGTTCGTCGACCCTTGGCGGCGGGCCGATTGACACCTCGGGTGCAATCGCTCTGATGGTTTCTGGCGTCAGTTGGTCGATCTCCGCAATTCTTCTCCGCAAACTGCCATTACCGGAATCGAAGGTCATGAGCTCGGGAGCCCAAATGCTCGCCGGTGGAATTCTGCTTATCCTCACGGCAACGCTGTTGGGAGAGATGAAAGGTTTTCAGGTGCAAGCCGTCTCCCTTAATGCGTGGCTGGCCTTGATCTATTTGATCGTGGCGGGATCCATCGTCGCGTTTACCGCCTACGTTTGGCTGATTCATCACGAGTCGCCGACCAAGGTTGGCACCTACGCATATGTGAATCCGGTCGTCGCGGTCTTGCTGGGATACTTTTTCGGTGGAGAAGCGCTAGGCACGCGCACAATTCTGGGAACCCTACTGATTTTGGTAAGCGTGGTGGTAATCACGACCACGCCAAAGAAGGACGTTTCTTTGAAAGGCGTCATCCCGAAACTCGGCGTACTTCAGCCGAGTGAAGGATCTCCTGCGAGAGAGTCCCAGCCATAGGGTTATGAGCGTCGGCGATCCACCGCAAAATCATTCTAATGAGCGTGCATCGATACGAATGTCAGTCTACGGCCGTGTCATCTTCTCCGGCCTCACTAACTGATCGAACTCCTCGCCTGTGAGATATCCCAGCTTCAGCGCGGCTTCACGCAGGCTGCTGTGTTCCACGTGCGCCGTGTGGGCGATCTGCGCGGCTTTGTCGTATCCAACTTTCGGCGCCAGCGCCGTTACCAACATCAGCGAATTTTTCACATACCAATCGACCTTCGCGCGATCGACTTCAATTCCCTTGATCATGTACTCGACATAGCCGTGGCAGGCATCGGCAATCAGCGTGACCGAATGCAGGAAGTTGTAAATGATCACCGGCTTGTACACGTTAAGCTCAAAGTTCCCCTGTGATCCGGCAAATCCCACGGCAGCGGTTGCACCGTGAACCTGCACGCATACCATGGTCATGGCCTCACACTGCGTCGGATTCACCTTGCCCGGCATGATCGACGATCCCGGTTCATTCTCCGGGATCGAAAGCTCGCCCAGCCCGCAACGCGGACCGGAAGCCAGCCAACGAATGTCATTCGAGATCTTCATGAAAGACGCCGCCAGTGTCTCCATTGCGCCCTGCGCGAACACGATTTCATCGTGCGCCGAGAGCGCGGCGAATTTATTACCGTGCGAGCGGAAGGGAAGGCCGGTCAGTTCGGCAATCTTTTTCGCAGCACGTTCGGCGAATTCCGGATGCGTATTCAGTCCTGTGCCCACGGCCGTTCCGCCGATGGCAAGATCGTAAAGCCCTTCGAGTGCCTGCTCCAAACGCTTGATGTCACGATCCAGCAAGCTCGCCCAGCCGCCGAACTCTTGCCCGAACGTCAGCGGCACCGCATCCTGCAAGTGCGTGCGCCCAATCTTCACCACGTCATTAAATTCCTTCGCTTTCGCCTGAATCGCATCGCGCACACTGCGAACTGCGGGAATGAGCGTATTCTTCACGCGGTCAGCCGCAGCAATGTGCATCGCTGCCGGGAAGGTATCGTTCGACGACTGCGACATGTTCACGTGGTCATTGGGATGAATCGGCTTCTTCGATCCCATCTCGCCGCCGGCAATTTCAATCGCGCGATTCGATATCACCTCGTTCACATTCATGTTCGTCTGGGTGCCACTGCCGGTCTGCCAAATGCGCAACGGAAACTGATCGTTAAGCTTGCCCGCAATCACCCCGTCGGCCGCCTGCACGATCAGCTTGGCTTTATCCGCCGGGAGCTTGCCCAAATCCTGATTCACCAGCGCGCAAGCCTTCTTCAGAATGCCGAAGGCTCGGATCAATTCTGGCGGCATCGTGTCACGGCCAATATTGAAGTGCAGCAGCGAGCGCTGTGTCTGCGCTCCCCAATAAACGTTGGAGGGAACCTCGATCTTTCCCATGCTGTCGGATTCGGTGCGGGTCTTCATTTGTGATGGAGCAGCGGGTTCAGCAAGAGTAGACATCATGAATCTCCCTGTCTCGGATTGGCTCAGTCCACATGTAATTCCTGCAGCGCGCCCTGCCGCCGCACCCTAATCTTGCTCTCTACTTTGCGGGCCTGTGCAAGGTCGTATGCAAGCTGCATCCTAAGCCAGGTCTCTGGCGTGCTGCCGAAGGCCTTGGATAGTCGGATCGCCATCTCCGGGCTGATGCCCGACTTGCCATGAATGATGTTGTTGAGCGTTTGCCGGGTCACGCCAAGGACCTCCGCTCCTTGCGTGACGGATAGGCCTAGAGGCTCAAGACATGCGCTCCTTACGATACGTCCCGGGTGGGCGGGATTTTTCATTGGCATGGTGCTTCGCTCTCCTTATTCAGATTCAGTGATAGTCGATCAGTTCGACGTCAAACGCATCGGCGCCTTCGAAGCGGAATATGATTCGCCAATTCGCGCGCACGGTAACCGACCAAAAGCCTTTAAGATCGCCCTTCAGCGGATGCAGGCGGTAGCCGGGTAGATCCAGTTCTTGCGGCGTCGCCGCGCCATCGAGGACGGTCAATATTTCCTGAATTGTGTCTACGAAATCACGCCGTAGTCCGCTGCGGTCATCACGCTCGTAGAACCGTTTGAGGCCGCGATGCTTGAAACTCCTAATCATTAGCGTACACCGTAAAGTGTATATTGTCACTTGTCATAATTAACTGGCAAGCTCTGCCTCACCAATCCTCGGACCGCATTCCCCAAGCCACGGGAGTTTTTAAGTTCCGCCATTCCTCGCGTGCTAGAATCATCGCTTTCTGACCTGCACGCACAGCGGACACCTGCGCGCCATGTCCACGGAAACCTCATGCCTGACTTGCTCACCGCTGACGATCTCGAAACTTTAGCCAAGGCCAAACTTCGTTCGGACCCTGAAATGCGTTGCGATGTCCTCGTCATCGGAGCCGGTCCCACCGGTCTGGCCTGCGCCATTGAAGCGCAGAAGATCGGCCTGAAAGTGATCATCCTCGATAAAGGCTGCCTGGTGAATTCGCTTTTTCACTATCCCGCCGGCATGTTGTTTTTTACCACGCCAGAGCTGCTCGAGATCGGCGATATCCCCTTCACCACGGCCCATCAGAAACCTACGCGCGAAGAAGCTCTCGAGTACTACCGCAAATGCGCCGAGCACTACCATCTCGATGTTCGCCAGTATGAATGGGTGAAAACCGTGATGGGTGAGGACGATAACTTCAGCATCACGGCCACCGACCGTGCCGGCCGTCCGCATGACTATCGCACGCGCAAAGTAATCGTTTCTACCGGTTACTACGATCTCGCGAACAAGCTCAATGTGCCTGGCGAAGACCTTCCCAAGGTTTCGCATTATTATGGCGAACCGCATCCTTATTTCGACTGCGACGTGCTGGTAATCGGAGGAAAGAATTCCGCCGCCATCGCGTCCCTCGACCTTTGGCGGCATGGGGCTCGCGTCACGCTGGTTTATCGCGGCTCGCAACTGCACCATCACGTGAAATATTGGATCAAGCCCGATCTCGAGAACCGCGTCAAGAATGGCGAAATCGAAGCCTACTTCAACAGCACGGTTCAGGAAATTGGCATTGATCATGCAGTAGTGAACACGCCACGCGGCCCGATCCGTCTGAAGAACGACTTCGTCCTGGCCCTGGTTGGCTATCACCCCGACTACGATTTCCTGCGCAGCATGGGCATCGAGTTGTCTGACGAACAATGCCGTCCCGTCTGCGATCCAGTCACGCTCGAAAGCAATGTTCCTGGAATCTACGTCGCCGGAGTGATCGTCGCCGGTTCGCGCACGAACGAAATCTTCATCGAGAACGGCCGCTTTCACGGCAGGCAGATTGCGGAAGATCTAAAGTTTAAGCTTGGGCTTGGGCCCCAGGAGCGCTCTCTCGGCTAAAGAAATACTTCCGGGAACATCCCTCGAAGCAAGTTGCAGAGAGTAAATACTCGCCGCCGAATTGGTGCGGATACGTGTCCTTCAACTGCCAGTACCACCTGCCCTTAGCGGCAGCCCGTTCTTTGTTACTCTAGCCATTCGCATGGAACCCCAACCAGAGCGCGAAATACCCACAATTTCACTGCGCTCGTATCTGCGCCTGGTAAGTGAAAACCGCAACTTTCGCCATCTGTGGCTGGCGCAAATTGTCAGCGAGATCGGCGACTGGTTCTATACGCTCTCGATTTACACGTTGCTGCTGCAGTTAACCGGCCATGCCAGTTCGGTTGCCTTGGCCCTGGTTCTGCAGGTCCTGCCGCAAACGTTTATTGGACCGGCCGCCGGCGTAGTCAATGACCGCCTGCGGCGCAAACACGTAATGATCACCGCCGACCTGGTTCGCGTGGTCGTAGTCCTGGCGATGCTGCTGGTGCGCTCGCGCTCGACGGTCTGGCTAATTTATCCACTGCTGCTTGCCGAAACTGTCATGGCCGCGTTTTTCGAGCCGGCGCGTAATTCGGTAATTCCCAACATCGCTGCCAGAGACGAAGTACTGATCGCCAACACGCTCTCGTCGGCGACCTGGTCAGTAAATCTGCTCATCGGCGCGTCCGTCGGAGGTCTGGTTGCAGCATTCTTCGGACGCGACGCCGTCTTCGTCCTTAATGCACTGTCGTTTCTTGCTTCGGCGATTCTGATCAGCGGAATGCGTTTTGCCGAACCGCACGCGCAAGCAGCGTCTCCACTGCGTCCACGCGATCTGGTTGATTTTTCTCCCATAATCGAAGGCATTCGTTACATCCGCAATCACCGGACGATTCTCCCCACAGTGTTCGCGAAAGCAGGCGAGTTGATGATCGGCCCTAGTTGGGTCATCTTCACTGTGCTCGGAGCGCACGAGTTCGCCGTGCACTGGCACAACATTGAACCCGGCAGAGGAGCAATGCTCGGCATGAGCATCCTGCTCGGCGGACGCGGTATTGGCGCACTGTTCGGGCCAATCATTTCTGCCCGCTGGGCCGGCCGCAGCGACCATCGTCTGCAATTAGGAATTCTGCTCGGCTATTTTACGATTGCTCTGGGATATGGAACTCTCGGCGCCTGCCGCACCGTCTGGCTGGCCAGCGCCTGCGCCTTGATTGCGCACGCTGGAGGATCGACCGTCTGGGTTTTCTCGACTACGCTCCTGCAGCTTCACACTGACGACCGTTTCCGCGGACGTGTTTTCGCAGCTGACCTGGGCTTCTCGATGTTTACCATCGCTGGGGGTGCGTACGTCTGCGGACGTTTTATGGATGCCGGCGTCGCAGCCCGCACAGTCGCAAGCTGGACCGGACTCGTGATGCTGATTCCCGCAGTTTTGTGGGCACTGGCAACGCGGAGCACAAATCGCAAGCCGTCATCACAGCCCAAAGCCCCAGCCGAAGCCTGACATTCAAACCTCAAGCATCGACGCAAATCCGAATGTATAAGGGCATTTCATATAAAGGGATTTCGTGTCAGGGCACGCATTTCATGCGCGCTGCTTCAGGCCGGGGAAGATGTCGCCTTTAGGCGCCGCATCTGAGGGGAACCCTACGCGGCCAGCCGATCGATTTTCGCGGCCATAATAAAATCGCTCTCGGTCAGTCCATCGATCTTGTGGGTCCATAGGGTGATCTCAGCTTTTCCCCAGGCAAGCAAAATATCCGGGTGATGCCCCTGCTCTTCCGCCACCGTTCCCACACGATTCACGAACGCCAGCGCCTGCTTGAAATCGGGGAATTTGAATTCTCTTTGGAGATGGTGCTCGTTTACGACATTCCACTCGGGAACAACCTTCAGCAGAGCTTGCAACTCTCTCCCTTTAATCGGAGGCACGCCACCACGGCACGGAACGCATTTTTTGTCGGCTAATTGTTCGCTCATAGGTTTTTCTTCACTAAACTCCTTTGTTGGACGCTTCGTCAAGCCACCATCTCTCAGGTTGAAACAATCATTTGCGTGTAGGGCGGACGCCCCCGGTCCGCCGGCTTTGCGGATTTGCTGAAACCTCAACAGTTAGCATGGCATCTGTAATATCCCGCCGTCACGAACGGAACGTGCTGATCGTTGAATTGGTATTACGGTTGTGTGCAGGGTAATTCACGAGCGGGTCAACAGGCGAGTGAACAAGGGCGAGTGAACAAGAAAGAGAATGGCTGCCGCGCCTTCCCAATCAAATCCGAATCAGCCTCATCCGCAGCCAGCTTCCAATCCGTGGTTGATCGCCAGCGCAGTCATGCTCGCGACGTTCATGGAAGTGCTCGACACTTCCATCGCAGCCGTCGCCTTGCCTTACATCGCTGGCAGCCTTTCGGCCACCAATGACGAAGCAACCTGGGTGCTCACCAGCTATCTTGTAGCCAACGCCGTAATCCTTCCCGCCAGCACTTGGTTCTCTCTGCGCTTCGGACGCAAGCGCTTTCTCATCGCCTGCATCATCATCTTCACGGTATCTTCATTCGTTTGCGGTTCGGCCACCAGCCTGGGGATGATCCTGCTGGCTCGCGCCGTCCAAGGAGCCGGCGGGGGTGCGCTGCAACCGCTGTCGCAGGCTATTCTGCTCGAAAGCTTTCCACCGCAAAAGCGCGGCATGGCCATGGCTGTGTTCGCGCTCGGAGTGGTCGTCGCTCCCGTACTAGGCCCAACTCTCGGCGGCTGGCTCACTGACACCTATTCGTGGCGCTGGGCATTCTACATCAATATTCCTGTGGGCATTTTCGCCGTCTTTATGATCGGGCGCTATGTTCAGGATCCGTCCTACATACGAGACGCGCACCCCGGTAAGCTTGATGGCATCGGCCTTGGCCTGCTCGCCGTGTGGCTCGGCTGCCTGCAAATCATCCTGGACAAAGGCCAGGAAGATGACTGGTTCGGCGCCACCTGGATTCGTTGGGCCGCACTCATTCTTGTAATCTCCCTGATCGCGTTTCTCATCCGGGAGTTCCGTCACCGGCAGCCGCTGGTTGATCTGAGAGTCCTTCGCCATCGCAACTTCGCGTTGGGGTGCCTTCTCATTGGGCTGTTCGGCGCCGGTATCTATGGCCTGGTTACATTGCTTCCACTCTTCTACCAGGAGCTGATGGGCTATACGGCCCTTGCCGCCGGATGGGCGGTGAGCCCGCGAGGTATCGGCGCTATTGTTGCCATGCCGATGATCGGCTATCTCACCGCGAAAATTGACAATCGCTGGCTTATTGCGTTCGGTTTCGGAATGTTTGGTGTCGCCAGCCTCTGGTTTGGCCTAGTCAATCTCAGCATCGGCCAGTGGACATTTCTCTGGGCTATTCTCATCAGCGGATTCGGATCAGGCTGCATCTTCGTCCCGCTCTCGACGACCGCAATGGCATTCCTGCGGAACGAAGAAATTGGCAACGCCAGCGGCTTGTACAACCTGTTTCGCAACATCGGCGGCAGTATTGGAATTTCCGTAGTCAACACCATCGTGACGCGGCACGAGCAAACCCATCGCAACGAAATAGTTAGACATTTGAATTCGGCGCGTGTCAGCGTGCGTGGCGCGCTCCTTGGAACGCAGGAATATCTGAGCACGCAGGGTCACACTGCTCCCGCGGACGCGTTACACCGAGCCTACGGACTCTTCAACGCGGCTCTGAACGAGCAGGCGCGCTTGTGGTCCTATGTTGACGACTTCCGCTACATGGCGCTGGCATGTTTCGCCTGCATCCCGATTGTGTTCACGCTGAAGAAAGCGATGAGGAAGGGCGGAGCGCCGACTGCGGCGCACTAAGGCAAGTCAGAAAAGACTTTCCAGATCGCGAGCGCCATATAAAACCCGCAAGAACGAAACCAAGTCGGCACCGGCGAGAGCACCCAGGATGAAGTTACGCAGTAAGCGAGTTGCCGAACTCTTGGTCACCTAAGAGTAGACACCGGGCGAGTCACCAAAGCACTAGAACGGAATATCCTCATCCGTGATCGGCCCGGACGCTCCTGCCGGCTCGTGCTCGGGCGTGCGCTGATCGAAATTATTGTTGCCCCCGGCTGAAGCGCCTGCTCCGCGCGAGCTGCCGCTGAAATCTCCGCCGCCTTCTCCGCGCCCGCCGAGCAGGATCAAGTCACTCGCCACTACTTCGGTCATATATTTTTTTTGATTGGTCTGCTTGTCATCCCAGGAGCGGGTTTGCAGCCGTCCCTCAATGTAGACCTTGCCGCCCTTCTTTAAATACTCGCCCGCAATTTCGGCCAGCCGCTGCCAGAGCACCACGTTGTGCCACTCGGTGCGGTCCTGCCATTCGCCGCTTTTGTCTTTGAAGCGCTCGTTGGTGGCGATGGTCAGCTTGGCCACAGGCGTGCCCTGCGGCGTGTATTTCACCTCTGGATCTTTGCCCAGATTGCCAATCAGTTGAACCCGGTTGAGACTTTTTCCAGCCATGAGACACTCCTTTGCAGGGGTTCACTATAGCAGAATTGGCGTGGTGGAAAGCGCGGTCCGCTCCAGAATCGAGGGACATTGTGCCGGATCGGGAGAAGCTCGCCGCCAGCCTACGAGATATCACACCCAACCCTTTGTCATTCCGACACGCGAGCGAAGCGAGACAGGAGGAATCCGCTTTCCGAGCCACCGTTGGCAAAAAGCAAATCCCCCATCGGTCTGGGAATGTGCCGGTGAAGGTGTGGGGCGTCGGGATGTCATATCCCCGATCTGGAAAGCGGGTTCCATCTGCGCAAACCTGAGGTATAATGCCGCGCATGTCTCCTGCACCCGGCGCCACCAAAGCTGTCGGCATGGTTCCCGACGAGATGAAGTGGGAACCGAAATCCAAGGGCTTGACCACGCCGCGCAAGAAGAAACCGAAAGAACTGGCCGTCATCACCGAATGCTGCACCGGCTGCGCGGGCTCGCCTGCCTGCGTGGAATACTGTCCGGTGGAGGACTGCATGTTCTGGGTGCCCGACGAGGACAATCCGCCCTTCGGCCGCATCGCGATCGATCCGATTCTCTGCATCGGCTGCAAGAAGTGCCTTAGCAAAGGCCCCGATGGCTGCTTCCTCGATGGCTGCCCGTGGGACGCCATCGTCATGGTCGACACTTTGGAAGTGGAAAAAGAAGTCGGCCCAATGGCAATCTAAAGAAGCCCCTAGCCATTAGTTTTTAGCCGTTAGCTGGCTCAGACGAGCGGAAGTGGCGAGAACTCGTCCGTCTGATCTGTTTGCTGGGCTCGATTTCGCAAACCCGCTTAGCGCCTGCTTCTCTTCGTTCGTTGACTCGTTGCCCTCTGATTCGGCTTCTTCCCAACCGGCTCGCCCGTATGCTCTGGATTCTCCCCCGGCTCCGGGAAATCTGTATCCGCACCCTTTACCAGCGGATCCTGATCCCGATGTCCGAGTTGTTCTTCTAAGCCAATATTTCCGTCATGGTGATGCTCTTCCACTTCTACCGCGCCCTTCGCGCGGTCCGGATCGTTTTGCGAAATTTTCCTCATGATTGCACCTCATCCTGCAAATAGAATCGCGCATTAAACGCTTGTATAAAGAAATGCGGTTAAGAAAGCTAAGCTCCCGGCCGTGTAGAAACGCCCAGTTTGTGCAACCGCTCCCGAGCCTGCAGCGCTTCGTTCGACTTCGGATAACGCTGAATCACACGGCGCAATTCATTCACGCCGTCATCCTGCTTGCCCAGCTCGATCAGCGCGAATCCTTTTTTCAATTGGGCCGAAGCGGCTTTGTTTCCTGTAGGGTAGTTCTGCAAAACCTGATCGTAGCTTTGCGCCGCCTGCTCGTACTTTCCCTGGCGAAATTCAATTTCGCCAAGATAGTAGTAGCAATTTCCGGCGAGATCGGTGTTGGGATAAAACTTGAGATAATCTGAAAACTCCTGCGTTGCCAGATCGTTGTTATTGCCGTTGTAATCGCGCAACGCGTTGTTGTAGAGCACGTCTGGCGGAGGAGCTGCCGCGGCGGCCTGCTGCTGTGCCTGTTGCGCTGCTTGCTGGGCCGCAAGGCTCTGCTGCGACGACTGCATATCCTCAAGCGATTTGCTGACCTTTGCCAGGCGCGCCTTGAGTTCGTCGAGGCTGTCATTTAGCGCCTGGATCTGCCCGGAAAGCTGATCGACTTTTCCTGACGAATCTCCCTGCTGCTTTTGGATGGCATTCTGCAGCGCCGTAATCGCGGCTCCGACTTTGTTCACGGCGTCAGCATCCTGCTGAACCAGGTTATTCATCACGCCCATGCGCTCGTCAAAGCTGCGCTGCATGGCGGTCATCTGCTCCTGCAGTTGCTGCACCTGGGTTTGCAGTTGAACCATTTCTTTGCTCACGCCAAGCGCGGAAGGCACAGCCAGCCAAAGTGCGGCGAATACAGCGAAAAGAGAGGAGAGTTTTTTGATTGTCATAGCTTTATGGTCGCAGGGAAGGATTTCCCGATTCCATTTTAGACGGGTTGGAGGCGTCGCGGGTTGCGAAGCTTATAGTCAGTAAACTTTAGCCAAAAGAAAAGCCAGGGGCGGATACCCGCCCCTAGCCTCGACAAGCTACTTCTGATAAACGAAGTGCCCGCGGCGGTTCTGCTGCCAGCACTGTTCATTGTCTTCCATGCAGAACGGCTTTTCTTTACCGTAGCTGATGGTCTTGATGTTACTGGCATTGATTCCCGCGGCCACCAATGCATTCTTTACCGAAGTGGCGCGCTGATCACCCAGAGCCAGATTGTACTCGGTCGAACCGCGATCGTCGCAGTGTCCCTCAATTGTGAAGGTGATATTGGGATGCTGCGTGAGGAACTGAACGTCTGCCTGCAGCGAAGCCTGCTGATCGGGACGGATATTGGACTTGTCGAAGTCAAAATAAATATCCTTGATGTTCTGACCGAACAAGTCTTCTTCCGACGGTCCAGCAGCCGGTGCCGGCGGTGGCGGCGGAGCCTGAGTGACCGTCAAGCGAGTGGTCGCTTCCTGCGTTCCACCTGCACCTTTGGCGACCAGGTGATAGGTGGTGGAATCAGTTGGGCTGACCGATTGCGATCCACTGGGCTGAACGGCGCCGATGCCGTCAATGGAAACGTCAGTCGCGTTCGAAGTCTGCCAACTCAGCGTGGCCGATTGTCCCGCTTGAATTGTATCGGGGCTTACGGAAATAGAAGCCGTAGGCGATGGCGGAGGTGGTGGTGGAGGTGGCGGTGGCGGAGCGGCTTTCTTTTTGCACGCGCCCAACATAAGAACCGCGCACACAGCGATTACGGTGGCGAGCGTCTTCACAGCTTGCTGCAGGTTCATGCTTTTCACGTTGTCCCTCATTACCTTGATTCCTCCTGCGAACCCGAAAACTGCTTCGAGTTCAGACGAAGTGATATGTATTCCCAAATCATTACTTCCAACGTTCCCTTCATACTGTAAAGAGAACTACTGCTACATCGAGGTTGCAACTTTTATTTCCAAGTCCAGTTTGGTTGTGAATTACGTCCAGTAAAAGTTAACTGATGAAGCTTGCTACCATCCGCAAGCATCATCCAGATTTCATCTCTGCCGGATCGCCTTGATTGAAACACAATATGCCTGCCATCCGGTGCCCACCAAGGAAAATCGTTGCGCCCCCCGTCATGTGTGAGCTGTACCCATTGCTTGCTGGCGATATCCATCAAATAAATATCGGAAGATCCGGGCTCGCCGGGACCATACCTGCGCGTCCACGCTAGCGTCAGAAACTGCCCGTTAGGCGACCAGTTCGGCGACACTGCATATCCCTGATCGGTCACACGCTGCTGGTTTGTGCCATCAGCTTCCATGGTGTAAACCTGCGGCAGCCCCGTATCTCCGCTCACGAATGCCATCTGCGCCCCGGTCTTGGGATTCCACGTGGGAGAAACGTCGGGCCCTTTCCCCGTGGTCATTTCCCGCAAACCTCCGCCCGAAGAATCGCAAACATAAATTTGTGAGCGGCCGCTACGTGTCGAAGAGAACCCAAGGCGCGCGCCGTCCGGCGACCACGATGGCGAAAAGTTGTCACCGCCCACCCGCGGAAAGCTGACCAAACGGTTCAGATCCGTGGAATACATCAGAATCTGCCAGCCATATTTCGTCACGCCGCTGAAAGCCAGCCGCGACCCATCAGGCGAAATGCGTGGCGAAAGCGCAAGCGTATTCAGATGCGTGAGTTGGTGCTGGTTGGAGCCGTCGTAATCCATCACCCAGATTTCTTTATGACCGGAGCGGTCGCTGACAAAATAAATCTTGCTCTCGGCAATGCCGGGAATGCCCCCTCCCAAACGGAAGATGATCTCATCTGCGAACTTGTGGGCGATCAGACGGGTAGCATCATCAGTGGCCGCATCCATGTACTGCTTGCCCAGAACCTGCGGCGAAGCCGTATTCTTCACATCGTAGAGCCAACCTTGCAGCACAACTTTTCCGCCTGCCACGGCGAGATTCCCGAAGGCCAGCATGGCGGCGTTGGGTGGAGGTGAGTTCCAGGCTGGAAAAGTTACATCGGTCGGCTGTCCGGGTACCTGGAGCGGATAAAAGCTCTTCGACACCAGTTCGACCACCCCGGAATTGTCGAGGTCGTTCCAGAATGTATCGTTGAAGGTCTTGAGCAGGGAAGCACTGAGAGGATCGCTGTTCCCAGCTTTGAAGTCCGGCACCGCCAGCCGCACTTTTTCTACACCCAAACCCGAACCGGTGCGAACCCAATCTTGCGCGAAAGTGATCGTGGGAATGAGGCAGAAGAGTATTGCCAGCAAACTTACACTGCGCAGAAGGTACACGCCAGCGGAAACAGAGAGCGAAGATTTCGGGTTTTTGTTGTCCATCCTTTTCAAGCTGTGACGCGAGCTGCTGGGATAAAAGGATACTGTGAACGACAATATCGTAGCCCGATATGTTCTTATTAGCAAGTTACGATTGACCACCGGCAATATCCGAACCTAGATCATCATCAGGTACATGCTGGATGGCGCTTCTATTCTGGATAACGCAAAAATGGGTAACGCAAAATTAGTACCGCAAAATCTTATTCGCCAGATCGAAATTCTCATCTCTTGTAATCGAACCAATATTCCACTGATATCTTGCTTCCACTGTAATCCGGCGGAAGCGGCCCGAACGTGTCAATCCTCTGCAGAGCGCGCACTGCAGAAATATCGAGAGACGGTACACCGCTCGACTGCTCAACCTGAACGTTATAGGGATGCCCGTCGCGCGCTACATCGAACGTGATGTAAACCCTCTGCGCACTTGTGATTCGAGGATCGACTTCGTACTTCAGCCAGTTCTCTGAGACTTTCCGCTGAATGATCTGCACGTACCAGCCATACTTCGTGCCGAAATCGCCGCCACTTCCTGTGATGCCGAATCCGCCCTTCGCGCCGCCCGCGGAGAAGGATCCATAAGGACCACTCACCGGTCCGCCTTGGCCGAAGGCAACCTGGTTGCTTTCCTCTTCCGGTTCCGGCTTTGGCTTTTCTTTGGTTACGGTCACGATCTTCTTCGGCCTGACCTTTGTGTTCTTGCCCTGAATCTCAATCGCATCCGGCTCTTTCTCTTGAGGTTTCGGTTGAGACTGGGTTAGACCCTTCGATTCGTTCGCCAACACGTTCTGCGTTGGCGCAGGCGTTGCGGGTAAGGGAACCGAACTGACCAATGTCACGCCAATAGCTGAACCGCCGCCGCCCGAGCCCCAGCCTTGGCCGGGCGACCCAGCGAGATAGGTTGCATAGAGAAAGATGAATGCCGTGACCGCAACGTGGAATCCCGCAGACCATCCCAGAGCCTTCGGCCAGCTATCGTGCTCGAAAAAGATTTCAGCGTTTCGCGCCATGTTGTTCCAAAGGCTGGGTCACGATGCTGATGTTGGTAATGCCCGCTTGCTTCACCGCATCCATCACCGTGGCGAAAGCTCCGAATGGCACATTCTCGTCGGCCCGCACAAAAATAAACTGGTTACGGGGATCGCGAATTTTCTGCCTTAACTTTGGGGCGATCTCATTAATGTTGATCGCATCGTTGCCCAGAAACACCCGCTGATCTTTATTGATGGTGATTACTGTGCGCTCTTCCGTAATCTCCTTCACGGTGCGCGTTTTCGGCACGTTCACTTCAATGCCGGATTCCAAAACCGGCGCCGTCACCATAAAGATGATGAGCAGGACAAGCACAACGTCCACGAGCGGCGTGATATTGATATCGGCAAGAGCGCTCTGCGTGCGGCCATTGGTAGTAGTGAAAGCCATCAGCGCCTCACTTCGGCCATGACTTGCGGCTGTAGGCTTTCGATGGAGTTGAGCACTTCGAGGGAGAAGTCATCGCCTCGTGCGGCAAACCCTCGAATCGAGCTGCCGATCAGGTTGTACGCGATCACGGCAGGAATTGCAGCCGCGAGTCCCGCAGCGGTGGTAATCAGAGCTTCCGAAATTCCGGGAGCAACCGCCCGCAGCGTAGCGCCTCCGGCGGTTCCCAAACCGTGGAACGCATCAATGATTCCCCAGACCGTCCCGAACAAGCCGATAAACGGAGTCACCGCCGCGGTGATCGCCAACCACGGCACATTGCGCTCAAGCCGCGAGATTTCCTCCGATGCGCCGATCTGCATGCCGCGCTGCACCGCGGTCAAGCTGCGAAGCGACGAACCCGGAGATGAGAGTTGGCGCTTGTATTCTGAAAATCCGCCTTCAAACACTCCCACCAGCGGGCTTGGCCTGAACTGATCCGCGACCGTGGCGATATCCTGCAGGCGCTGCGCCTTGCGAAAAGCGCGCACAAACCGGCCGCTCTGCATCCGGGCACGGCGCAGCAGGCTCCATTTTGTAAGAATTATCGCCCAGGAGATCAGGCTGAAAGCCAGCAGAGTCAGCAACACGAACTTGGCGACGGGGCCGGTATCGCTTACAAGATCGACGATTTCGCCGCCGACGAAGAGGGCAAAAAGGAAGAAATGCATTGGTTGAGTGGTGTCCTTTGCCAGAATTATAGATGATCTAGCCCCCGCCTCGATGCGGCGAATCTGAAGCATCAACTGCAGTTGCCCTAAATATTCAGAGAGACATTTCTTTAGGGGCGCGCTGGTCAGCCCCGCGGCTGCATTTTTTCACCGCTACTCCTAGCGCTCCAACCGCATCCAAGAATAGGGGCAAGAAAGAAATTCTAAACTTGCGGAGGATGCAACCTATGGCGCAATGCGGGATGTTACGGGATTATCGCTTCACGAACGATGCGGAAGACATTCGCGGTTCGAAGTTATTTGGCTTGAATGACGAAAAGCTCGGCAAGATCGATGATGTAATCTTTGATCATGCCACCGGAGACATTCGCTACATCGTGGTTGATACCGGCGGGTGGCTCTCCACTAAAAAGTTTGTAGTTCCAGCACAATACCTTCGCACTTCGGCCCAACACAAAGACGATTTTGCGGCCGATCTGAGCAAGCGGCAGATTGAAGCGTTCCCTCCCTACGACGAATCGCACCTGGAATCGGACGAGCAGTGGGGCGACTACGAGCGCCGCTATCGCGCTCAGTGGAAAGCCGATCCCATACTGCACCGCGTCGGGACCGATCGCGACATCACGCCCACGACTTTCCAGATGGAGGGAAATCTCTCCTCGGAGCGGGCCTCCGGCGCGACCGCGTCAGAGCAGAACCGCGATGCGGCGATGGAGAAGATCGATCCATCTAACGCTTCCATCCTAGATACTGGCGCATTCGAAAGTGGGGGCTTCGCCGAGAGCACCGACACCGTCTATATCGATAGCAATGCGGTGGGCATCGGGCCACGCTGGGATACATTCCAGGATCGCTTGCGCGAACGCCGCAAGGAAGTAATCGGCACAGGACGCACCCCTGGCGAAAGCAGAACCTACCCCAAGGCCAGCTAGCCCGCAGTATCGAAGGGGCAGCTGTCCACTTTCAGCCACGGCTCCAGCCGTGGCTTTTTCAGTTGAAACCTCGGTTGAAGCTGTCATCCCGAAACCCCTGTTCAGCCGGGGTGAGGGATCTCCCCCTTAACCGATGCGGAGCGCCAGCCAAGCCGAAGCACTACAGGACACTAAAGCGTGGGTCTCCACAACTCCCTTTCATGCTATGCTCCGCACAACCGAACCATAGAATCGATTAGGACGCTCCCGTGTTGGTTGAACTGCGGCTGGAAAATTACGCGGTTATCGATAATGCAGCGGTCGAGTTCGCCCCGGGTTTGAACCTCCTTACCGGAGAAACCGGCGCCGGCAAATCCATTTTGATCGATGCCCTGGCGCTTTTGCTGGGCGAAAAAGCTTCCACTGATGTAATCCGGGCCGGTGCTGAGAAAGCGGTAGTCTCCGCGGTTTTCGAATGCGAAGGCGAAGCCGGCGCTCCGATTGAGAAAATCCTGGAAGGCAATGGTCTCGACAAATCGGGCGAGGGCTCATTAATCATTCGTCGCGAGATCGCCGCCAGCGGTAAAGGTAGAGTCTTCGTGAATAATCAGGCGGCGACCGTCGCCGTGTTGCGGCAACTCGCGCCGTACTTTGCCGTCATCCATGCGCAAAACGAATGCTTGTTATCTTTCGATGCTCAGGCTCGTTTAGCCTTGCTCGATGCTTTCGCCGCCAACCCGGTCGAGCCCGTTGCCGCGGTGTATGAAGCCTGGAAGAAAATCCGCTCCCGCATCGAAGATCTCGAGCGTGACGAGCAAGATCGTCTGCGACTGGTTGACCTCTGGCAATTCCAGAAGCTTGAGATCACAGACGCCAAGCTGCAGCCTGGCGAAGACGAGAAACTGGAAACCGAAAAGCGCGTCCTCGCCAACGCCGAAAAAATCTACAATGCCGCCATGCACGCCTTCGATCTTCTCTACGAAGGCGACGCGTCAACCTCGTCGTCCTTGCGGGCGGCCCAGAAGCAAATCGAAGAACTGGCGCGCTACGAACCAAAATTTTACGAGGCGCTCGCCGCCCTGGAAACCGCGCGGATCAGCGTCGAAGACGTTGGAGCCACGGTCCGCGATTACGCCGGCGGCATCCACTCCTCGCCCGAACACCTGGCTGAAGTGGAAGACCGGTTAGCTGTGCTCGATCGACTGAAACGGAAGTACGGACCCGTTCTCGATGACGTAATCAACTTCGGCGCTGATGTGGCCCGCAAACTTTCCGAAATCGAAAACAAGGATGAAATTCTGCGCGAGCTGCGCGCCGATCTGGCAAAAGCCGCCGAACAATATTTGCAGGCCGCGCGGGTTCTCTCGAAAAAACGCCATGAAGCCGCCCGCAAGTTAGAGAAGCTGGTCGAAGCAGAGATCAACGATCTCGCCATGAAGTCGACCTTCCGCATCGAGATCACGAAAAGCGAAGAA
Source organism: uncultured Acidobacteriaceae bacterium (assembly GCA_963766625.1). Lineage (GTDB taxonomy): Bacteria > Acidobacteriota > Terriglobia > Terriglobales > Acidobacteriaceae > Sulfotelmatobacter. The sequence goes on from CAVYBF010000006.1 coordinate 498,732, forward strand.
GAAGGGAATTGGACTCCGGCCGGAATCGACCAGGTTGTTTACATGATCGCCACCAATCCTGGTGAACCCATGCGCCAACTCGAGCACATCGCCTCCGGCGGGGAATTGTCGCGGGTGATGCTGGCACTAAAAGTCAGCGTGGAATCCAGCAAGGAACGTGTGGCGCGGCCGCCCTCGGCCGCGAAGGTTTCTAAGCCCGCGCAGCGCACCATGGTGTTCGATGAAATCGACACCGGCATTGGGGGCCGCGCCGCCGAGGCGGTCGGCAAAAAGCTCAAGGACTTGGCCCATTCCAACCAGGTGCTCTGCATCACTCACCTGCCGCAGATCGCCACCTTCGCCGACCATCATTATGTGATCGAAAAGAAGGACCGTAATGGCAGAACCCGCACGCATATTCGTGCCGTCACCGGTGAAGAGCGCACCGAAGAAGTCGCCCGCATGTTAAGTGGCGCCAAGCTCACCGAGACGTCCCGCAAGCACGCCGAGCAGATGATCAAAGCGAACCGGTGAGGGTTTGATACGCTACTTCTTCGGGACGGATTAACCGAAATCTTGACTTTAGCTTTAGCATTAGCTAACCTATCTTAGCTAACCTAATCCTAGCTAACATGGAAACAATCACCATTCACAAAGCCAAGACCCAGCTTTCACGGCTGATCGAGAAGGCCTGCCGGGGCGAGGAAATCATCATTGCGCGCGGGAAGCAGCCGGTGGCGCGCCTGGTCGCGATCGAAGACAAGCGCGGTGATCGCAAGCCTGGCGCATGGAAGGGAAAGATCAAAATCGGCCCTGAGTTTTTCGAGCCGCTGCCTCCGGAAGAGCTGGAAGGCTGGGAGTGAGCGCGAGTGCGCTGTCTGCTTGATACCCACACTCTAATCTGGTGGATGACGATGGATTCACAATTGTCGACGGTTGCTCAAGCTATCATCAAAGAACGGGACAACCTCTCGTTGGCCAGCGCGGTTTCGGCTTGGGAGATTGCGACGAAGGTCCGCTTGGGACGGCTTCCCATCGCCGCAGGGCTCGTACAAAACTTTGCCGCTGACCTGGCGCAGCAGAGAATCGAGATTATTCCCATTACCGCCGAACATGGCATCCGCGCGGGCTTGCTTCCCGGCCCCCACAAAGATCCCTTCGACCGTATGTTGATCGCTCAAGCCTTAACGGAAAACATCCCAATTGTCAGCGATGACAAAGCCCTCGACGGGTACGGAGTTACGAGACTCTGGTGAGAGCGTTCTATTACCGTTGCAAGCCACATTGTAACGACAGCTCGACGGCAATTTCTAGCCGTTCGCTGCTAATTCCAAGCCTTTCAGTCTCTTACATTGACCATGATCATAGTTTCCGGTAAGTTATGGATATTCGACAAAATGGGGTTCGTGTACTCTAAATGTAAGTTCCGGCCGCTTATTTTGCATCCCATATGGGAGGCAGGTGGTCGAAAGAAGATCACCCACAGGAGATCTGAGATTGCCAACTAGCCAGGGAAAAACTTTACTCCTGTTGAAACCGCGTGGCTTCTGCGCCGGTGTCGTACGCGCCATTGATGTCGTCCGGATTGCGCTCGAGGCCTTTGGTCCTCCAATCTACGTCCGTAAAGAGATCGTCCACAACAGTTTTGTGGTCGACGAACTTCGTGCTAAGGGCGCAATCTTCGTAGATAGCGAAGATGAAGTTCCGAATGGCGAGCGCGTCATTTACAGCGCTCACGGCGTCTCGCCTGACGTTCGCGAGCACAGCCGCCGCCGCGGCCTGCGTGTGATCGACGCGACCTGCCCGCTCGTCACCAAAGTTCATGTCGAAGCCGTCAAGTTCGCCAAAGAAGGCTATTCCCTGATTCTTATCGGCCATCGCGACCACGACGAAGTTGTCGGTACCCTGGGCGAGGCTCCGCTGGTCACGCAGGTTGTCGGCAATCCCGAGCAGGTAAAAAAGCTGTCGGTTCCCGATCCCAATCGGGTTGCTTATCTCACGCAGACGACCCTAAGCCTCGACGAAACCAAAGACATCATCGCGGCGTTGAAGCAAAAATTCCCCAACATCAAGGGTCCTGCCGCGCAGGATATTTGTTACGCCACCGAGAATCGCCAGGTCGCCGTGAAGCAGGTCGCCTCTGAAGCCGACTTGCTACTGGTTGTGGGCTCGGAAAACAGTTCAAACTCCAATCGTCTGGTGGAAGTGGCACGCAATCTAGGGACCAACTCGCACCTGATCGACAGCTATAAAGACATCGAACCAGAGTGGATCGTCAACGCAAAGACCATTGCGCTCACAGCGGGCGCTTCGGCTCCGGAGTGCCTGGTAGAGGAAACCGTAAAGTTTTTGTCGACCAAAGGTTTCGGTAACGTGCAGGAACTTGAAGTGATGCCGGAAAACGTTCGCTTCGGTCTGCCGCCGGAGATTGTCGAAGCTATTGCCGCCGCTCCGGCAGCCGCAACAGCGGATTAACGCCATTTGGCGTCATCTTGAGAGCTGCTGGGCGAAGGAATCTGACGTGCAGAACCAAGGAGCCTCGTAGATGGACACTAACTCCCCCGATTCTCACTTGACCTCACCTCCAGAACTTCGTTTCGGCAAAATTGATTCGCTGTTCAGCCGGGTCGGGGCTGCCACACGCGCGGCTCGCGATTTTCTTTTCTCGCAGCAACATGAACAGGGCTATTGGTGCGGCGAACTCGAAGCCGATACCACGCTCGAGTCCGATTACATTCTCCTGCACACTCTTCTCGGAACCGGCGATCCCGAGCGCTTTCAGAAAGCCGCGAACTGGATTATTCAGCACCAGAATGAAGATGGTGGCTGGAGCATCTACGAAGGCGGCCCATCGAACATCAGCGCATCGGTCAAGGCCTATTTCGGCCTCAAGCTCGCCGGATACAGAGCCGACCACCCCGTTCTGCAACTTGCCCGAAAAAAAATTCTCGAACTCGGCGGCGTCACCGAGGTCAACACTTTCACCAAGATCTATCTCTGCTTCTTCGGGCAATACGATTACGACGCTGTTCCCGCGATTCCGCCCGAGATCGTGCTGTTCCCCAACTGGTTCTGGTTCAATATCTACGAGATTTCTTCGTGGTCACGCGCGATCTTGGTTCCGCTCTCCATCTGCTACGCGAAAAAGCCCTTCAAAAAGATTCCGCGCGAAATGGGCGTCGAAGAACTATTTGTCGGCGGAATGTTGAAGTCCCGCATGCACCTTCGCTGGTCAAAAAAGCTGGTTTCCTGGCGCAACTTCTTCTTATGCCTTGACCGCATGGTTCATTGGTTCGAGGCGGTTCACGTTCGGCCGCTGCGTTCCATCGCTCTGAAAAAAGCCGAGAAGTGGATGCTCGAACGTTTCGAGATGAGCGACGGGCTGGGCGCCATTTATCCCTCGATGATGAACGCCATCATCGCGTTGCGCTGTCAGGGGTATTCTCTCGACGATCCCCAAGTCATCCGCGCGCTCGATGAATTCGAAAAGCTGGGCATTGAAGAAAAAGACACGTTCCGCATGCAGCCCTGCATGTCTCCCGTCTGGGATACGGCGTACGCGCTTTTCGCACTCGGCGAAGCTGGAGTTCCCGCCAACGACCCCCGCATGGTAGAGTGCGCCGACTGGATTCTGCAAAAGCAAGTGCGCAATCCCGGCGACTGGCAGATCAAAAACAAGAAAGGCGAACCCGGCGGCTGGTACTTCGAGTTCAACAATGAGTTTTATCCCGATGTCGATGACACCGCCATGGTTTGCCTGGGCCTCAGCCGGGTCGAGCATCCCAACGGACGCTACCAGCGTGAGTCCGTGCAGCGCGCCATTGACTGGATATTCTCCATGCAATGCAAGAACGGCGGCTGGGCCTCATTCGATAAAGACAACGATGAAATGATCTTCCAGCACATCCCCTTCGCCGATCATAACGCCATGCTTGATCCGCCCACGGTCGACATCACCGGCCGTATCCTTGAGATGCTGGCCACCTATGGATATGACAAGAACCATAAAGCGGTGAAGCGTGCCATTCGCTTCATCCGCAATGAGCAGGAGCCCGATGGAAGCTGGTTCGGCCGATGGGGTGTGAATTACATCTACGGCACGGCGCTAGTCTTGCGCGGATTAGAAGCCATGTCGATGGATCTTCACGAGCCATGCATTCAGCAGGCTGCCGAGTGGCTGCGCATGGTGCAGAATCCCGATGGCGGCTGGGGCGAAACGGTTGGTTCGTACGACGATCCCACCCTGCGCGGAGTCGGAGACAGTACCCCCTCGCAAACCGCCTGGGCAATTCTTGGTCTGCTTGCCGCCGGCGACACGCGCAGCGACTCGGTGGCTCGCGGTATTGCTCACCTGCTGCGCACCCAGAAAGAAGACGGCTCCTGGGACGAGCGTCTTTTCACCGGCACCGGTTTTCCGCGCGTCTTCTATCTGAAGTATCACCTCTATCGGCAGTACTTCCCGCTGCTCGCGCTGACGACGTATGCCAAGGTGATGGAGAAGAATGGAAATTAGCCGGGGCCGTTACACATATGCAGGCGAGCGAGACAGTTCTAAAGAGCTTTGAAAAGCCTGATGAAGTGCGATTGTTCGAGAGGGGAAAGTTCGAAATCGTACACATCGGAGGGATGACGATCGGGCGGGCTACGTATCAGCCCGGATGGAAGTGGTCGCTTCATGTTGGGCCCACCGTGGGAGCATCGCGTTGCAATGTGGAGCACGTAGGCATGGTGCTCTCGGGCTGCGCGACCGCCGCTATGGAAGATGGAACAGTCCACGAACTCCGCGCTGGCAATCTATTTTACATTCCACCCGGACCTCCCGGACACGACAGTTGGGTTGTAGGCAATGAACCGTACGTGTCACTCCACTTCCTTGGCGCCAGCTATTACGCGAGTAAGTGATCGCGATCGCCGAGGAAAGGATGAAATTGTTTCATCCAACAATCTCCCATGTTGATCGAGAACTGAGTTGAAGACTTTCCTCACAGGCGCCACTGGGTTCCTCGGCTCGCACGTAGCTCGCGTGTTAGCCGAGCACGGAGCCGATCTGCGCCTGCTCGTCCGCCCCACCAGCAATCTGAAGAATATCGAGGGTCTCAAGGCTGAAACCGTAGTCGGAGATCTGCGCGATCCCGCCTCGCTTGAAAAAGCCATGTCCGGCTGCGATACGGTGTTTCACGTGGCCGCTGACTATCGGCTGTGGGTAACCGATCCCAACGAAATGTACCGCTCGAACGTCGAGGGCACGCGCGCAGTTCTGGAGGCAGTGCGAAAGAATCGCGTGCGCGCGGTCGTCTATACCTCGAGCGTGGCCACGATCGGCTTCACCCAAAACGGCCAACCCGCCGACGAAGATTCGCCGGTGTCGCTCGCGGGCATGATCGGTCACTACAAGCGCTCCAAGTTTATGGCCGAGCAAATTGCGCTCGAAGCCGGCCGCAGCGGCATGCGCGTCGTCACGGTCAACCCAACCACACCCGTCGGCGAGCAGGATATAAAACCCACTCCCACCGGCCGCATCGTGGTCGATTTCTTGAAGAAAAAGTTCCCCGCCTTCGTGGAAACCGGGCTCAACCTGGTCGACGTGCGCGAATGTGCCCGCGGCCACGTCGCCGCGCTTGAAAAGGGAAAAAGTGGCGAGCGCTACATTCTCGGTGGCGAGAACCTGACCTTAAAGCAAATTCTCGATAAGCTGAGCGCGATCACCGGTCTGCCCTCGCCTACGGTGAAGCTGCCTTATTTCGTGGCGTATCTTGCAGGCGCCGTGGATGAGGCCGTTTCCGGCCGAATTCTCGGCCGCGAGCCGCGCGCCACAGTCGAAACCGTTCGCATGGGCAAGAAAAAAATGTGGGCCAGCTCCAGCAAGGCCAAGCGCGAACTGGGATGGAACATTATTGCCCCAGACGATGCGCTGCGCCGTGCGGTCGAGTGGTTTAGAGCAAACAACTATGCCTGATTCTGAGGCGGGGCTATGTGCGATTGAAACCGAATAGAAACTTTCACTGGGGTGCCCCATTTCTCGCTTCTTTTGCGAGAAGTGGGACTAAACATACAAGAGCGTCGAGCTATACAAGAGTGGCGAGCATGGTGGAATTGGAGCATAGGCATTTGGGTGGCGCAGCACTTCAGCGCTGCGGTCCCGGCGCACTACCGAGGAACGCGGCTTCAGCCGCTGAGGTTTAGCTCCGTCTCTAAAATGAATTCTCCTCCAAAATGTAAACTCGCGGTTATCGCCGCCCTCGAACGCGAAATTGCCGGTCTGCTCCAGCATTCCAAAAAAGTCATACGCGAGCACCAGGACCGCAGTTTTGAATTCTTCGAGCGCGATGCCGCCGTTTTTATATGTGCCGGCATCGGCCTCGAAGCCGCCCGCCGATCCGCCGAAGCGGTGATCGCGTTATATCGCCCAGCGCTCGTGCAGTCGGTGGGCTTCGCCGGAGCGCTACAATCCAACATGCGCGTAGGACACATTCTCGTTCCAGGACTCCTGATCGACGCCCGTGATGGCAGCCGCACCGAAATGCCGGATGGAAACGGAACTCTCTTAACTTTCATGTCTGTTGCCGACGCAAAGCAAAAGTCCCGCCTCGCGCAGTCGTACGCAGCTCAGGCTGTGGATATGGAAGCGGCGGGAGTGGCCGCAGCCGCCCGGGCTCACGGCATCGCATTTCGCGCGGTAAAAGTCATCTCCGACGACGTGAACTTCGAAATGCCCGACATGACTCGCTTCGTCGATGCCCAAGGCCGCTTTCAAAGCGTTCGTTTCGCAGGGTATGCTGCACTCAGACCCTGTCTTTGGCCCGATATAGCTAGGTTGGCGGGTAACAGCAAAAAGGCCGCCGCCTCGCTGGAAAAGTATCTCAGCGATCATTGTCTTTCAGATCATCGTTCTACGAACGAGACCGCTGAAGCGAAGACGAGATAAACTCATCTAAGCTTTCTTCATGAGCATTGCCGGACAAATCGCAATCCAAGATCCTGCTCAGTCCATCCCCGCAACCATGCTTGCGGCAGTCTACCGCGGCGTGAACGACGTCCGCCTCGAATCCGTCCCCGTTCCAAAAATCGGCCCCGGCGAATTGCTGCTTCGCGTTCATACCTGCGGCGTTTGCGGTACCGACCTGAAGAAGATCGCTACCGGTTCGCACTCCGCGCCCCGCATCTTTGGCCATGAAACCTCCGGAGAAGTAGCCGCTGTCGGCAAGGGCGTAAGCAAGTTCCGCCCAGGAGACCGCCTAGTCGTCTTCCATCACATCCCCTGCCGCCAGTGTTACTACTGCCGCCACAAGACTTTCGCTCAGTGCCTCACCTACAAGAAGGTCGGGTGCACCGCCGGTTTCGAACCCTCCGGCGGCGGGTTCGCCGAATACGTTCGCGTCATGGATTGGATTGTCGAACAGGGAACTGTGCGCATTCCCCACGGAGTCTCGTTCGAGCAGGCTTGTTTTGTGGAGCCGGTCAACACTTGCATCAAGGGAATCGAGGCCCTGCGCCTGATCCCGGGCGAGACGGTCTTAACCATCGGCCAGGGACCGATCGGCATCATATTGAGCGTGCTGGCGCGACGTGCGGGCGCCACCGTTATCACTTCCGATTTGTATCCCGAGAGGCTTAAAATAGGTAAAAGCCTCGGATTCGAACGGAACATTAACGCTTCGCACGAAGACGTAGTGCGGACAGTGCGGGAGCAAACGGAAGGTAGGGGCGCCGATGCGGTAATTCTTGCAGTCGGCAGCAATGCCCTGATTCGTCCGGCTATGGATGCCGCCCGTCCTGGCGGTCGCGTATTGCTGTTCGCGCAAACTCAACGCGGCGAAGTGGTCATCGACCCCGCGGCGGTTTGCGTGGATGAGAAGGTGCTGGTCGGTTCCTATAGCGCCTCGGTCGATTTGCAGGAGGAGTCGGTTCGGTTTGTGATGAACCGGGAGATCGATTTGGAACGGTTGATCAGTCATAGGTTTCCGCTGCAGGAAGCGCCTCAAGCCTTGGAGCTTGCCGCCCATCCGCAGCCTTCATCGATGAAGATTGTGATTCAGCCCGGCAGCGCGTGGAAGAATGCGCGCCAAACGGAAGGAAGTCAGCAGTGAACGGAAAGATGACAGCAGCCGTCCTGTACGGCAAAGAAGATCTTAAGATTGAGAAAGTTCCCATCCCTCGCGTCGAAAAAGGCGAGGTGCTCGTAAAAGTGCAGGTTGCGCTTACGTGCGGCACCGATCTCAAGGTCTACCAACGCGGCTATCACGCCCGCATGATCGTCCCACCGGCTCTGTTCGGCCACGAACTCGCCGGAGTGGTTGAAGAAGTGGGCGACGGCGTTGTGAGCTTCAAGAAAGGCCAGCGCGTGGTCGCGCTTAATTCCGCGCCGTGCCAGATGTGCTTCTACTGCTCCAAGCATCAGGAGAATCTTTGCGAAGATCTGCTCTTCAACAACGGAGCCTACGCCGAATACATTCGCGTGCCACGCCGCATCGTCGAAGCCAACATGCTGGTGATTCCTCCCAACGTCAGCTTCGAAGATGCGGCAATGACCGAGCCGTTAGCCTGCGTTCTTCGCGGACTGCACGAAACCCGCGTCGAAATCGGTGACACAGTTACCATCATCGGAGGCGGCCCGATCGGCCTGATGTTCATCCAAGTGGCCCGCGCCATCGGCTGCAACGTCATTGCGGTGGTAAAACGCGACGAACAGGTTCAGGCGGCCAAGCACATGGGTGCTCACGAAATCGTGCAGACGACAAAAGTTCAGAGCGTGGTCGATGCCGTCCGCGCACTTACGCCGCTGAAGCGGGGCTGCGATGTAGTCGTCGAAGCCGTCGGACGTCCCGAAGCCTGGGAGTGGGCCGTCGACATGGTTCGGAAAGGTGGCACGGTAAACTTCTTTGGCGGATGCGCCAGCGGCAGCAAAGTGCAACTCGATACCAACCGCCTGCACTACTCCGAAATCACGCTCAAGGCCACGTTCCATCACACGCCGGAAACCGTGCGGCGCGCCTTCGGCCTGATCGCCGCAAAAAAAATCCGCCCCACAGACTACATTACCGGCGAAGCGCCGCTGTCGAGTCTGCAGAAGGTGCTGCGCCACATGCTGAATCGCGGCGGCGACATCAAGACGGCCATCATTCCAGGGCATTGAGGGGTGCTGCTGAAGTGACAGTGCTCGAACTCTATAAAAAGACTACGAGCTTCTGGCAGGCTTTTTTCCGCGTCGGGCTTCCCATCGTGCCGTGTATCGCGGGACCGACTATCTAGTTTTCTTGATGAGGGGCGGGCGTTTTCTGCCCTGGTATGTCTTCACCCTTATGGATCTTGCAACTGCCGTCATCGTGTCAATGCTTTGGTCGAGCGTCATGCGCCAGGTTTTTGCCAAGCGTGAGCACGCAGACGATAATGAGAAAAGCACTCAAACCCCGTCCTCCTGAGCGAAGTATGGGTTCGCCCCTGAGGAATGCATCCAACACCGCACGAGACCAGTGACCGAAACCGCCGCACAAATCGGGACACGACTTACGACCGACGGCTGGTCCCGCCTTCCTGTTGCCTACGCGATTCCTGAAAAACCTCCGTCGCTTGTCGAGGCCCAACACTATTGCGCGCATCTCGCCCGCACTCACTACGAAAATTTCTCCGTCGCCACCTGGTTTCTGCCAAAGAATCTGCGCCAGGATTTCTTCAACGTCTACGCCTATTGCCGCATCTCTGACGATCTAGGCGACGAAGTGGGAGATCCCAAAGCCGCTCTGGCACTGCTCGACGAATGGCAAGCTGAACTCGACAAATGCTACACCGGCAATCCGCGCCATCCAGTTTTTGTTGCACTGGCGGAAACTGTGCGCAAATTCGAAATTCCCAAACACGAATTTTCCGATCTCCTCATTGCCTTCCGCCAGGATCAAACCGTCACGCGCTTCGATAACTTCAACGACGTGCTAGCCTACTGCCGCTATTCCGCTAATCCCGTGGGCCATCTTGTACTTTATCTTTGCGGATACAAAGACTCCGAACGCCGGCAGCTTTCCGACTACACCTGCACCGCCCTGCAACTCGCAAATTTCTGTCAGGACGTCAGCGTCGATTACGCTAAAGGCCGAATCTACCTTCCGCTCGAAGACCTGCGTAAATTCTCAGTGAGTGAAGAAGACATCGCGCAAAACCGCAATACTGCAGCATTCTGCGAGATGATGGAATTCGAAGTAGCTCGGGCCCGAGAGTGGTTCGATCGCGGCTTGCCACTGATCGGCAAAGTAAGGAAGGAATTGGCACTCGATATCGAGTTGTTCAGCCGCGGCGGCCAGGAAATCCTGAACGCGATTGAGCGCCAGAATTTCGCCGTGCTCGGCCGCCGTCCGGCAATCTCAAAGACCCGCAAGCTGGTTCTGGTTGCTCGCGCCGCCCTGGGGAAGTTGTACGGTCCAAAGGGTGAACCCCAATGAGCGCCGGTGCGCAGCCAATGCCGAGTGCCTGGGCTCCCGCGCCCGCCCAGCTCGTCATGGCCTACTCGGTTTGCCGTGGGATCACCCGTGCGAACGCCAAGAATTTTTACTACGCATTTCTGGTCCTGCCCAAACGCAAACGCGAAGCGCTCTGCGCCGTTTATGCCTTCATGCGCCGCTGCGACGATATTGCCGACGATCCCGCCTTGAGCCTCGACGAACGCCGCGTCAGACTTAACACCTGGCTCGATGCCTTGCACCGCGCCCAACAAGGCGAACCGAGCGACGATCCCATTCTGCTCGCGCTCACCGATGCCCAGCGCCGCTATACCATTCCCGCTGGCCTGCTGGATGAGTTGGCAACCGGCACTGCCATGGATGTCGTCGATGCTCAACTTGCATATCAGAGAGCCAATCAGGATCAGGACGAACCCGGCTTCGCATTTCCTCCGATTCCGGGCCTCACCATCCAATACCAAACCTTCGACGATCTCCGTCAGTACTGCTATCGCGTGGCTTCAGTTGTCGGCTTGGTCTGCATTCACATCTTCGGATATCGCGATCCCGCCGCCGAGCCACTCGCCGAAAACTGCGGGCTTGCCTTCCAGCTCACCAACATTATCCGCGACGTGAAAGAAGACGCCGCGATGGGACGGGTGTATTTGCCGCAGGAAGATCTGGCGCGGTTTAATTTGTCCGCAGAGGAATTGCTCTCCACGCCAGATCCCGTTCGCTTCCGCCCTTTGCTTGCGTTTGAAGCCGAGCGCGCCCGCGAGTTTTACCAGGCCGGCGATCAACTCAGCGCCTATATTTCTGAAGACAGCCAACCCGCGCTCTGGGTGCTGGTCAGCATTTACCGCGCCTTGCTCGAGAAAATTGCTGCCCGCCAGTACGACGTCTTCACCGCCAAGGTGAGCCTCACCGTAAGCGAAAAGCTGCGCATCCTCGCGAAAGGTTTTTGGCAACGCCTCACCTGATGTTCCGCGATTACTCACGCAGAATTGTCATTACGATGGCTGGCGATTGCTAACGTAAGACTCGTCATTACGATGATGCCGGGCGATTAGCCAAGGAGAATTTTCACTTCGACGATGCCGAGCGATTTAGCCAAGTAGAATTGTCATTCCGACCGGAGCCGGAGCGTAGCGACGGAGTGGTGGAGGAACCTGCTGTTCCATCCACAATGATCCCGCAGAGGATCACCTGATACCATCGAAACGAGAATTGTTGATTGATGATTTCTGATCGCCGATTGAACCCACCGGTTACGGTGCTTTTCCATCGGTAATCAACGATCAACAATTGCTTCCTGTAATGATCAATTCCAGCACCCAACCCACAGTAGCCGTCGCCGGCGGCGGCCTCGCCGGTCTCGCTGCCGCCTGCGCGCTCTCAGACGCAGGATTCCGCGTCACGGTTTTCGAACGCCGTCCCTATCTCGGCGGCCGCGCGTCCTCTTATGAACATCCCGGCACCAACGAAGTTGTCGACAACTGCCAACACGTGCTGTTTCGCGTCTGCACGAACCTTGTCGAGTTCTACCGCCGCATTGGCGTCGAAGATAAAATCCGTTGGTTCGATGAGATGACGTTCATCGAGCCCGGCGGCCGAGCGACCGTCATGCACGCATCTCCGCTTCCCGCACCGCTTCATACCGCTCCATCGTTCCTGCGCTTTCCGTTTCTTACCAGCAAAGACAAGCTGGCAATTGCGCGCGCAATCGCCACGCTAGCTCTCACCGCGCGCTTCAACGACGGCGAGTCCTTCCTCGAATGGTGTAATCGGCACGGCCAGACCGAAAACGCTATCCAACGATTCTGGAAACCTATTCTCGTCAGTGCGCTCAGCGAGGATCTTGACCTCATCTCCACTCCCTATGCGGCGCAGGTAGTCCGCGAATCCATGAAGACTCCCGAAGCTCGGCACATGGGGGTTCCAACCATCCCTCTAACCGAGCTCTACAACCGCGCAGGGGATTACATTCGTCAGCGAGGCGGCAATATCCGGGTCCGCACGTCGGTCGAATGCTTTTCCCCGGAGCTATCCCGCGTCCGTGTCAGCACAGGCACCGAAGAACCATTCGACTATCTCGTGCTTGCCTTACCCTTTGAGAATCTCGAACGCGTTCTGCCCCAGAGCCGGGAAGCCGACCCCCTCCGCGAGAAACTCACTCATTTTGAGTCCGCTCCTATCACCGGCATTCACCTGTGGTTCGATCGCCAGATTACCGATCTTGACCACGCGGTTCTGCTCGACCGCACCATCCAATGGATGTTTCACAAATCTCGCCTGCTGCAGGCGCGCGACCAGATGTGGTCGGATCGCACACGCAACCAACAAGATCGGGAAGGGCACGACTTCAGTCGTGCCGCTAGCACAGCGGGAAACAGCGCGGCTTTAGCCGCTGAGGGTGGGAGCTACATCGAACTTGTGGTCAGCGCATCCAAGAACCTCATCGACAAATCGCGATCCGAAATTATTGATCTCGCCCTCAAAGAGGTCCGCGAATTTTTCCCGGGTGCCCGTGCCGCGAATCTGGTCAAGGCCACCGTGATCAAGGAAGTGAACGCCACCTTTTCTCCTCGGCCAGGGATCGACGCGTACCGTCCGCCGCAAGCCACGGCATGGCCGCGGGTCTTCCTCGCCGGCGATTGGACTTCCACAGGCTGGCCCGCCACTATGGAGGGCGCAGTGCGTAGCGGAAACTTGGCAGCGGCATCGCTTGGCCGCGCCGCAGGACTGGAAACGTCTCGCCTGCTCGCCCCGGATCTTTCTCCCAGCGGCTTGATGCGGTTGTTCTTGTCCACGGGCTCAACAGAAACAACCTGACCTCAGTTGCCGCTCCTTAGAATGCACAGGATTCAGATCATTTCTAAAAAGAGAGCTTGGCCCGGAGGTCTCTACTTTCGCCCGATGCTCTCTCCAATTCTGGATACGAACTTCGGGGCGTGGCTTTTCATGAGTTGCTCCAGGCCGGGTCGAAATTCATGCAGCAAGTTCATACCCGCATCATTGCCCACGGTAGACCCAAAGTCGCTGAAGGGCGCGGAAAGCGGACGCTTCCAATAAGGACGATAAGCGGTGTGCACCACCGCCGAGGTAAGCACTCCAAGCAGGTAGGAACTGTTCAACCGGGTTTTTCCCGAAGGAGTCCGTGTGACAAACGTGCCCAAAGCCGCAGAGGTCGCTCGCTCCTTCAGGCTGCCGTTCGCCGTCGGCCGGTAGCTCACGTTATGTTGCAGCAACGCCGTCAGCTCCTTCCGAAAATCATTTGTATCTTTCGGCTCTTCCTTGTACGCCGCCATCCATTTGTAGGAAGCGAGCCAGCTATTCCGGAGATTTCGATCCGTATTTCCTCTCTGCGGCTCCTGCAGATGAACTGCTGGGTAAGGTGACGGAAAATTGGCTTCCAGGTTGGTCGTCTTAAAACTTTCCGGTGAAGTGGAATCTTGCGCTGTGGGTGCCTCCGGCAGCGGATTCGACGCCCGCTGTTCAGCCTGATGGCATAGCGCCCCGGACGCTGTGAATACCCCGGCCAATACTGCGACCGATGCAACCCGGATTCCCCACAAATGTACCATCCGCGGCCCACGCATCCCGCGTGCTGCGGTGTTCGCCGGCACGCTCGTTCCGATTCCAAGCACCCGGCATGCCATTCACGAACGAACTCATCAGCCGTGGCCTTCGCGCCTCATTAAAGTTAGTTGATGAAAAACAAAGCGCGGTTGTTCGGGGAGCGGCCCTGGCGGCCTTTTCCGACGGTTCGGTCAGTCATCGATCGCAGGAGAATGCAGATTTGATGTGCAAGATTTCTATCGTGAAGGGCAAACTCTTTCACTTGTAGAGGGCGGGTAACCAATGTCCCGGATCGCTAATGTTACCCCGCCAGCAAAGCCACTCCGGCCGCCACCAGCGAGGCTGCGATCCATCGGCGCCGGTCAACTTTCTCATGCAGAAAGATTTTCGCTGCGATGGCGTTGCCAATAAAGGTCAAGGAAGCGGCCGCGGGTGCGACCAGGCTTACTTCTCCCCAGGAAAGCGCAAAGAGCATGCTGAAGAACGCCACTGCCGTCGCCATCAACCCAAGCAGAAAGTTCAGATTCCTCAGCGTTTTCTTCATCACAAGAATCAGTCCGCTGCGCTTCCATAGCTCTCCAATGTCGCCCACGTCCTTCATGGCCCGCGACAGCAAAATATCGCCGACTACCGAGGCGAGAACAATCGCAAAAATTGCGCTCCAGGTGTACACATCCTTCACGGTAGAACTCCGCGGCGCATTGCGCTTCTGGCATCCTGCGGCGCTTCATTTGCGGGCTGTGGTTGCCTTTGTTCCGCCAGCGTGGCGTTTTGTCCGTCGTGGTTCGTTGTAACTTCCGGCCCGCCGGCCACAAAGCCCACTCCCCCGGTGATCAGTGCAATGCCCAGCCAGCGCAACGCGCTCACGTGCTCATGTAAAACAAATCGTGCGATAAGTGCGAGCACCACATAACCCGCTGAGGTCGCCGGCATCACGTAGGTGAGATCGGCCCAGGACAAGGCAATCATGTAGCTGGTGAAAAATCCCAGCAGCAGCAGAATGCCGACTGCCACCCAGGGATTCAGCAAAGCGAGAATTACCGCCCGCAGATGATGCAAAGAAATGCCGCCTGTCTCCCGCATTCCGTGCGATAACATCGAGTCGCCGGTGGCGGCGAATACCGTGACCCCGGTTAAGATTAGATACTTATGAACCGTCATTGGAGCTTCCGCTTACACTCCAGCCTGCTGATGTGATTTTGCTTCTGTGGATATTGTGACACATCGTGTGCCTGGTAAGGCATTCGGCTCCCGCCTTATTCCTTTCCGGCGGATAAAAAGTAAAGCCGGGGAAGGGTTCGATCCCCGGCATGAAAACTGACACAGCAAGAAAAAGGGACTAAATCTTGACCGGTTCCGCTGCAGTTGCAGGCTGATTCCCGTTCTTCTTGACCATGTTGTTGCGCTGCGCGCGCAGCTTCAGGAAGGTCTTTGCCTCGTAATACAGCCGCTTTCGGTCATTGCTGTCGAAGGCGGCTTTCTTCAGGATGCGGAACACCGCCTTCGGCCTGAAGTAATACTCGTCATAGAAGCGGTGTACCGCGGAGAGAATCTCGTCCGCCGGCAAGCCAGGATACTGAATGTGTGCGAGTTGGTGCCCGCCCTCGTCCACCATCTTGTCACCGGCAACCATGAATCCGTTCTTCATGGCATAATCGTACAATTCCGTGCCCGGATACGCGTGCGCCACCGAGACCTGAATCGTCTCCACATCCAGTTCTTTCGCGAATTTGATGGTGTTATTGATCGTCTCGTGCGTTTCCCCAGGCAATCCCATGATGAAGTCGCCATGGATGACCAACCCCAACTTGTGACAGTCTTTGGTGAACTGCCTCGCCCGTTCGACCGTCGCGCCCTTCTTGATGTTTTTCAGGATCTGCGCATCCCCGGATTCATATCCAACAATCAGCAGCCGGCAGCCCGCTTCTTTCATGGCCTTTAACGTCTCGTAATCCGTGGTGACGCGAGACGTACACGACCACGTCAATCGCAGCGGTTTGAGCTTCGCGCACAGTTCGATGGTCCGCGCCTTTTGAATGTTGAACGTATCGTCGTCAAAAAAGAACTCCTTGACCTCAGGCCAATAGGATTTGACCTTTGCCATTTCGGCAGCCACATCATCACTCGATCGCTTCCGCCATGGATGCCCGCTCAACGTCTGCGGCCACAGGCAGAACGTGCACTGCGCCGGGCAGCCACGCGTTGTGTAGAGCGAGACATAAGGATGCAGCAGGAACGGCACGTTGTAGCGTGTGACCTCGAGATCGCGCTTGTAAACATCGGTAACATGCGGCAGCGCATCCAGGTCCTGGATCTGGGGCGCGTCGGGATTATGTACGACCTTCCCCTCCTTTAGAAACGAAACCCCCGCAATCTCTTCCAGAGGTTTGCCCTTGGCGTAATCGACAACCGCATAGTCGAATTCTTTGCGCACAACAAAATCGATGGCCTGACAATCCCGCAGGGACTTCTCCGGCAGAACGCTCACGTGCGGGCCCACAAACGCAATTTTGATCTTCGGATTCGCTGTTTTGATGGCCTTTGCCAGCCCGATATCGCCAGGGAACCCCGGGGTGCTGGTGAAGAGAACAAGAAACTCGTAACCCTTTGCAATCTCGATGGTCTGCTCGCCTGAAATATGGTGTGGAGGCGCATCCAGCAGGCGCGCGCCCTCCAGCATCCCCGTGGGATAAGCCAGCCAGACCGGATACCAGTAGGACTCGATTTCGCGTGTGGCGGGCCAACGTGATCCGGCCCCGCCGTCAAAATTGTCGAAGGAAGGTGGGTTTAGAAACAGCGTTTTTAGAGGCATATTCTTTCTGTGCTCATTTTATCATTCGAGCAAGGTTCAAATGCTTCGAGAGCGGTGTTTATGCAGGTTCACACAACCTGTGATCGATGTTCGAAATGGTCCCCGGAGTTGCTCCTAGTCTATTGATAGCTAACCTTATTACGAACCTGTATCCGTTAAACTGAGCTTTTGCGCCATTGAACAGCGAAAAAGGCATGCTCGCGAGGGGTAGCCTCGAAATGGCTGGGGCGCACCTCGATGCGGATTTCTCCGCGTTTTATTTGCCTGTTGTCGCCCAGCCCTCCAACTCGCCGGTCGCGCGCATCAGTTCGACCTGGCTGCGCTCCAGTTCGAACGTCACATCCTGCAAAGTGATGTAGCGTTCGTTGACCTGCGTTTCAGCATTATCGAGATCGTGCAGGTTCGCAGTCGAAGATTCCATTCTGGTCTTGACGGCTGCAACATTTTGTTGAGCAATCTCGTACTCCAGTTCCGCCACATCGCGCGCGTCCTGCATCTGAACCACTGAGCGCTGCAGGCGCAAAGTTTCCTCCGAGGCCGAGTTCTTCGCCGCTTCCGCCTGCTTCTTTGCTTTTAAGGCGTCAGCCTCTGCCTCCTGTACCCGGGCGTGCTGTGCGAGATTGAAGAACGGAAACCTGATAGCTGCGCCGACCGTAATGTTATTCGGCTGGAAACTGTGCGGCTGATAGAACCTCTGGTAGTCGTTGATCGTGGTCAGATTTGCATATTGCGCAGCAAAATCCATGCTGGGCCATAGAGCCCTTTTTTCACCTCGTACCCGCAAATATTGCGCCCGCGCCTCTTCCACTGCCGCCCGTACGGCCGGATTCGCCTCGGAAGTCTTTTCAGCAAGATTTTCATCCTCTTTTGCCGTAGGGAGTGCAGGGATTGACTCTGGATCGATCTCGAAGGATGCGCGCGGCACTCCCGTCAATTTCGCCAAATGCTCGCGCAGCACATCGGCGGCTCCGCTAGCTTCTGCCAATCGCAACTTCACGCGCGCCACCGACAGCCGCGCTTTGTTCAAATCCATCTGGCTGTCGATGCCTGCCTTCACGCGTTCTTGTACCGCCGCTTCCAGCTTCTCTTCTTCTCCCTGAGCTTCGCTCAAGCTGCTCAAACGCCGTTGCCATTTCGCCAATTCTGCATAGCTCAGCACCGTGTCTTGAATTACTTTGTTGCGCTGGTCCTTGGTGTTCAAGCCGTCAACTTTAACTTCGGCGCGCGCCGCCCGGATGAAATCACCCAGCGCCAGATTGAAAAGCGCAGACTGCGCAGTCACATTCACCAGCGACGGCGCACTTCCTTCGAGGCTGAGTGGGAACCCATCTGTGTATCCAATACCCGCGCCCACGTTCAGTTGCGGGATGTAGCTATTGCGCAGCTCTCGATAGCTTGCGGCCGCGTGCTTTTCATCCTCGGTGGTGATGCTAATCCCGGTGGCGTGCTGCAGCGCAAGTTCCACGGCGTGCCGCAGAGAGATCGGTTCGGCCAGCAGGGAAGCCGGAAATAACAAAAACAGCGGCAATAGAAGTCGATAAATAAATGCCCTGAACCACGTTCCACTCTTCATGATTTACCCTCGCAGTACCTCGAAAGATTCTACGGACAATCGGTTGCGAGGGAAAATGACAACGATGGGTCGGGCTGAACGTTAGGTTGGATCACCTACAACGGCGGCGTCATCCCGAAGCCACGCGTTCTCACCAGCGAGGCGAGGGATCTCCCACTTAACGGAAATTGGTTTAGCGGCTCCACAGCCGTTTCGCGATCATACAGTACAAATCAATCGCCTCGGCAAGCTGCTTTTTTTCGATGAACTCGCCATCCGTGTGCGCCACGTGAATCGATCCCGGCCCGATCAGCAGCGGTTCACCCCAGTTCGTCAGCCCCGGAATATCCGTCGTGAATGCCGCGATCATCGTCGGCAACCCGTCGACCGAGCGCAGACGCATGAACGGCAACTCCAAAGGAAATTCCACTTTCACTTGATCACCGGCAGCTTCCACGATCTGCCGCCGCAGATCCTCCGCCGGCCCAATCAGCCGGTAAAGCAAATCGGCATGAGCGTAATCAGGAATCACGTTAGGTGCGCGCCCACCCTCGATTAATCCAATATTAAGCGTGCACGGACCAACCTCCGGATCGTTCGGCAACGGCATCGCCCGCAGACGTGCCAGAGCCGGAATCAGCTTGTCGATGGCCGATTCGCCGAGTTCCGGATAAGCCGAATGCGCCATGCGCCCCGAAGCTGTCACTTCCGCTCGCAGCGTTCCTTTCGACGCCAGTGCGATGCGGTTCTCCGTTGGCTCACCATTCACCAGGTATCGGCGTTGCGTGCCCGGAGATGTCTCTGCCTGATTTGCTTTCTGACCGGCAGAGAACTCCCTCGCCGCGTATTCATTCGCCACCTTCGCGCCCAGGCTGTCGCGTTCTTCGCCCACGACGAACAGCAATCCAACAAAAATTCCTTCCTGCCGCAGTCTCTCCGCCGCCGCGATTTGAGCCGCAATGATTCCCTTGGCGTCGCACGATCCCCGGCCGTAAATTCGCGTCAGCATCTTCGGAGGACGAAATAAATGGAGGCACCGTGTCCATGTGCGTAGAGAAAATCACATTCGGATTCAGCTCTTCCGGCGAAAGCGCATAAACGTTGGATCGATTGCTTTCTACCGGCATTTTCCTGACCTGATAGCCAAGCCGGCAGAGTTCCCGAAAAAGAAACTCCCCAACTGCAGCTTCATTGCCGGTGATCGATTCAATGTCAACCAGTTGTCGCGTCAGCGCGATCGCATCCATGGCACGAGAATACCAAACGCCGTTCTTTGCGTGCTTCGCGGCATTGCTTCGCGCGCTTCGCGGATAAGATCTGTTGATCCTGGTTCCTTTAATCCGGGATCAAATCGCAAAGAGCGCGAAGGCGCATAGTAGGACAGCACCCGAAAATGCCTCCGTTGAATAGAATAGGACTAAACAAGATAGACTCTTTCCTGATGAGCCCAATTCAGTTGAACGGTATTAAGCCGAACCCAATCAGATTTCGCCGCGATATTCAGCGCACATTTTTCGTGCTGGTTCTCTGCTTTTTCATGACGTGCGCCATGTGCGGACAAGCGCGCGGCTCTGCTCCGGCCACAATACAGACGCAGGATCAGACTCAAAATCCCGGGACCACCAGCAACCATCCTGCGCCGTCTGCTAAACCCTCAGACACCACAGAAGACAAAGACGAAGTCAAAATCACTCCGCAAGAAGCGAAGGAATTGTTTCACTCCGTCGACGAGATCCTGCTCTTCGACAGCAAACACTCCGGCCTGCCTGTGAAGAAAGAAGTCAAGAAGCGCCTCACCAGCCGCGATGAGGTGGTCGCATATCTTACGAAGCACATGAAAGACGAAGACGTAAAACGCCTGCAGCGTTCGGAGCTGGTGCTGAAAAAATTCGGCCTCCTCCCGCGGGACTTCGATCTGGAAAAACTGATGGTTTCCCTGCTGCGCGAGCAGATTGCCGGATATTACGACCCAAAAACCAAAACTGTAAATCTGCTCGATTGGGTTCCGGTCGATCAGCAGGAGCCGGTAATGGCTCATGAATTAACTCATGCCCTCCAGGATCAGGCGATCAATCTCAATCGGTGGATGAAGAAGGGCGACAAAGATTTAGGCGAGATAAAAAAAGATCCCACGCCCCAGGACATTGAGAATGACGAAATCGACGACTCGCGTGAGGCAGTTGTCGAGGGTCAGGCGGAAGCCATGATGCTCGAATACGAGCTCGCGCCCCTCGGCAAGTCGATCACCGACTCACCCGAGCTGGTCGAAACCATGGAAGCGCAAATGTCCGATGGCACCGACGATTCCAAGGTTTTCAAAGACGCCCCCATTTTCCTCCGCGAGTCGCTCACATTTCCCTACAGCTACGGGCTGAACTTCATCGTCAAGCTCATGGAAAAGGGAGGCAAACAGAAGGCCTTTGCCGATGTGCTGGCGAACCCTCCGAATACCACCCGGCAGATCATGCAGCCCGAAACCTATCTCTCGGGAGAAAAAATTGAGCCCATGCCGGTCGCCGCATTCAAGCATGATTTCAAGGACTATTCCAAGTTCGATGTGGGCGCCATGGGCGAGTTCGATGTCGCTGTGCTGATTGAGCAATACGCCGGTAAAAAACTGGCAGATCAGTTTGCTCCGGAGTGGCGCGGTGGCTATTACTATGCGGCGAGACCGAAGAACAATCCGACTGCGCCGCTGGGCCTGTTCTATGCCTCGCGCTGGTCGAGCGCCGAAAAGGCATCCAAATTTGCCGCGATCTACGCCCGTTCTCTCCCGCAGCGCTACAAACAAGCGGAAGAAGTTAAGGCAGACGCGTCTGATCAGGCTTCAACAAAGGGCGCACAATCGAATGCAGATCTCTTGCAGGGCCGCCACGAATGGAAGACCGAAGAAGGCGCCGTCGTGATCGAAGAAAAGGGCGACACCGTTCTCATCAGCGAAAGCTTGGATCCGGCGACCACGCAGACGCTGGAGCGGGAAGTGCTTGGGAACTAATCGCTGGATTTGCATAGTTGTAGCGCGGGCGCCCTCGCCCGCGTGCGTGTGCCGGAAAAGCATTCTCGTCTTATCTACATATCAATCGGAGCCGTAACCTCGCTTCTGTATAATCACGAGTTTGACTTTCCACGCTTTTTTGGAGGGTAATTGCCACAAGCGGAGATTGGAATCATCGGCGGCAGCGGTTTATACGCGATGCCAGGGCTGAGCAAGGTCAAAGAGACGCGCCTCAAGACCCCGTTCGGCGCGCCTTCCGACGCCTACATCTGCGGCATGCTGGAAGGCCGCAAGGTCGCATTTCTCGCGCGCCATGGCCGCGGTCATCTTATTTCGCCGAGTGAAATTAATTTTCGCGCCAATATTCACGGCTTCAAACAGCTTGGAGCGGAGCGCATCGTTTCGGTTTCTGCC
The DNA here is from genome assembly GCA_963766625.1 of uncultured Acidobacteriaceae bacterium. Classification (GTDB taxonomy): domain Bacteria; phylum Acidobacteriota; class Terriglobia; order Terriglobales; family Acidobacteriaceae; genus Sulfotelmatobacter. The sequence goes on from CAVYBF010000006.1 coordinate 520,490, forward strand.
GTGGGCTCGCTGAAGGAAGAGCACAAGCCGCTCGACTTCGTGATTCCCGATCAGTTCTTCGACCGCACTCGCCATCGCATCGATACATTCTTCGGAGGTGGCGTCGTGGCCCATGTGGCTTTTGCTGATCCAGTATGTGGAGAGCTAGCCAACATCGTGGAAAATGCCTGCAAAAAGGTCGGCGTTACCGGCAAGCGTGGCGGCACTTACCTCTGCATGGAAGGTCCACAGTTTTCCACCAAAGCCGAGTCCAACGTGTACCGCAGCCATAGCATGGACGTAATCGGCATGACCAATCTGCAGGAGGCAAAGCTGGCTCGCGAAGCCGAAATCTGCTACGTCACTGTGGCCATGGTGACCGACTATGATTGCTGGCATCCGCATCACGATTCTGTAACTGTCGATCAGATTGTCGCCGTGCTGGCGAAGAATGCGGAGAATGCCTGCAAAGTTGTGCGCCAGACCATTGCCGAGATGCCGGCCCGACGCGGTTGCAAATGCGGGTCGGCCCTGGCCCATGCCATCCTTACTGATCGAAAAAAAATTCCCGCAGCTGCCAAAAAGAAATTGAAATTGATTATTGGCAAGTATGTGAAATCGGCTTAGAAGCAGCGCTATCAAAAAAGAAAGACTGGAAAATCGCATGAGCATTGTCGTAGTCGGTTCGGTTGCCTTTGATGACATCACGTCGCCTTCTGGAAGCGTGAAAGGGATCCTCGGCGGTGCGGCAACCTACTTTTCTCTTGCCGCCAGCTATTTCACACACGTGCGTGTAGTGGCGGTGGTCGGAGACGATTTTGCACTGGAACACGAAAACGTGCTCAAGAAACGAGGAATCGATACCCGCGGAATCGAGCGCGCCAAGGGCAAGACATTCCGTTGGGGTGGTTCCTACGCCGACAATCTCAACGAAGCCAAAACCACGTTTACCGATCTCAACGTCTTCGAGAAGTTTCAGCCGCGCATTCCGCAGGAATACGAAGACAGCGAGTATTTGTTTCTGGCAAACATTCAGCCCACCCTGCAAGCCAATGTGCGCAAGCACATGAACGGTGTCCGCCTGACCGGCTGCGACACCATGAATTACTGGATCAACGGCGCTCGCGCCGAACTCGCCGAGACCTTGAAACTGGTCAACGTGCTTCTGATTAACGACACCGAAACGAAGATGTTGGCCAAGGAAAGCAACCTGCCTCGCGCAGCCAATAAAGTTCTGGCCATGGGCCCGCAAGCTCTGGTCATCAAGCACGGAGAGTACGGTGCAACCATTTTCTTTCGCGAAGGAGCTTTCGGCATCGGGCATCACCCTTTCCGCGCCCCGACGTTGCCGCTCGACGAAGTGAAAGATCCCACCGGCGCCGGAGACTCTTTTGCCGGCGGCTTCATGGGCTACGTCGCCTCACAACAGGATTTGAATCGCGAAGTTCTCAAACGTGCTCTGTTCTATGGTGGAGTTATGGGATCGTTCGCCGTGGAAAGTTTTGGCACTGAGCGTTTGCAATCGCTCACCCGCGACGAGATCGACGCTCGCTTCCAGATCTTCCGTGAACTCACCCATCTCGAATGAAGCCGCAGAGCCAGCCGAAGGCGTATTCCGATATTGAAGCCGTGCGGCTGGTTTGGCTGGCCGCATTTGTTTCCGTCTTCTCGTTTCTCTTCTACGAACGCCACGGAGATATCCTGCTCTACGGCGATGCGGTGGCTCACATCAACATTGCCCGCCGCGTTTTTGATTCGCAGACCCCCGGCCTCTTGCAGTTGGGAACCGTATGGCTTCCGCTGCCGCACTTGCTGATCCTGCCGTTCATCGTTCCCATGCGGCTGTGGCAGACGGGGACAGGCGGATCCATTCCGTCCATGGCCGCTTACATTCTGGGCGTGCTCGGGATCTTCCGGTTCGTGCGCGCCGTGTTGGCGACGAAATGCTACGCCAGTCGATGCAAACGCCAAAGCCAGTGCCTGGGCCGCCGGAATTTTGTATGCTGGCAACCCAAACCTGATTTACATGCAGGCCACTGCCATGGGTGAAGCGCTGTACCTCGCATTCTTCATCTGGGCGCTGGTCTATTTCGCGGAATTCGCGGGCGGCGACAAAGCGAACAGCACCTTGACCAAATCCGGACTGTGCGTCGCGGCAGCTTGCCTGACGCGTTATGACGGATGGTTTCTCGCCGCCGTTCTGATCATCGCGGCATTAATAATGTTTTTCGTTCGTCCGAGACCGAGCAGGAACTCGACCCGCTCCGCGAAACCGCTGCGCATCGCGTTGCTTAAATTTATTCTGATCGCGTCAACTGCCCCGCTTTTGTGGCTCGCATACAACGCCGCCGTTTACCGCAACCCGCTTGAATTCGCCAACGGACCATATTCGGCAAAAGCCATCGAGCAGAAAACTGAAACCGTGAATCCCGCGAAGGGAAATCTCTATGCCGCCGCCTCCTATTTCGTAAAAGCGGCCGAACTGAATATCGGCCAGGAAAACTGGCAGCAGCGGCTGTGGCTGATCCTTGCAGTTGCTGGGACCGTGATCGCCGCACTTACCGGCGGCCGCCTCGCGCTCTTGCTTTGGATTCCTTTGCCGTTCTATGCCCTGAGTGTGGCTTACGGAAGCATTCCTATTTTTGTTCCAAGCTGGTGGCCGTTTTCTATGTACAACGTTCGCTACGGTTTGGAACTGTTACCGGCATTCGCCATTTTCGTGCCATTAGCCATTTCTTTTCTGGTTCGTTCGGCGGCGAAACTTCCAAGCTTGAAAATTTCCTCTCAGCTATGGCAGGGAGCCGCAACATTTGTCGTAGTGATCGCACTTGGCGCCGCAAACTACGCTTCCATCTGGCGCACTCAGCCAGTCTGTTATCGCGAAGCTCTGATCAACAACCGCGGCCGCATCGCGCTTGAAGAACAGCTCGCAAAGTGGCTCTCGTCATTTCCACCCAATTCCACATTTTTCATGTATCTCGGCGAGCACTCCGGCGCGTTCGAGCAGGCAGGCATTCCATTGCGGCGCGTGATCAATGAGGGCAATCACCGCGTCTGGAAGGAGCCGTACGATGCCGAAGGATTGTGGGAGCGCGCTCTCGCAAATCCCGCAGCCTATGCCAACTTCATAATCGGATTCGAGGGTGATCCGGTTTGGAAAACGGCAAAAGCTCATCATCTGACGGCGCTGGTCGAAATCCATACCACCGGCCAGGCGCCGGCGGCAATTTTTCTAGGAGCGAAGCTTCAAGGCTCCGGGCAAGGAACCGCGCGATAGTTCCTCGGTAATCACGTAGGTTAACGCCTGCTGCCGCTAAGGCCGCCTTCTGCGAATGATAAAATCCGGCCATCCGACAGCCTTGGCGAATTAAACCACAAGATGAATGGGCCTCACATAATGGACTTGCTGCATACGGAGATGGCAAGCGGCATCGTCTCCTCGTCCATCGTGCGTCTTGTGCTCGCAGCAGTGCTGGGCGGAATCATAGGACTGGAGCGCGAACTGAAGCATCGTCCCGCAGGGCTGCGCACCAATATGTTCATCTGTTTCGGTGCGGCTCTGTTCACAGTTCTTTCTGATGCCCTGGCCGTGGCGCATCTCGGTGACCACACGCGCATCGCCGCGCAGATTATCCCTGGGATCGGGTTCATTGGGGCAGGTTCGATCCTGCACTCCCGCGGCTTGACGACCGGCCTCACCACCGCCGCCACGCTGTTCGTGGTTGCTTCTGTCGGCATGGCTGCAGGAGGAGGACTTTATCTAACCGCAATCTTCTCCACCGGCGTCGTTCTGATCGCTCTGTTTTCCCTTGGTCATTTGGAATTGACATTTAACCTCAAGACGCTCTTGACGACTTATGAGGTCACGGGCCCTAGTCTTGAAGAAGCCACCCAGGAGGTCAACCGCATCCTCGAGCGCAGCCATCGCATGATGCAGAACGTAATCAGCGGCAGCACCAGCCAGCATGTGCGGGTGCAGTTCGACGTTTCCGGCTGCAACCGGGAGCAGGAACAGTTGCTGCGCGAACTGAAATCGTCGACCGTGCTGGGCGGCGTGACTTCATTGGGACCGGTGGAGCTGGAGTGAACTCAGGCATCACATCGATCCCGTTCGTGAAGGCCTGCGCATGCGGAAACGATTTTCTCTTGATCGATGCCGCCTCGATTGACGACGAACTCACTGCCACCCAGTTGGCTTCGATCTCGCAACGAATCTGCGATCGCCACAACGGTGTCGGCGCCGACGGAGTGGAATGGATGTATCCGCATGCGACGGCAGACGTCGAGATTCGGCTGATCAATAACGACGGTTCTGAAGCGGAAATCTCCGGCAATGGAACACGCTGCGTCGCTGCGTATCTCTGCGCCGAACGAAAAAAAGAAAAGCTTGCGATTCAAACTGGAGCCGGACTGAAAATTTGCACCTTAACGGGCAAGACCGACTCCTCCTATGAATTTGAGGCACAAATGGGCGAGGCCGTGATTGCAGCAGAACTCGCGTTAACGCTGGAAGCAGATAAACCGGGAGGAGATAAACCGGAAAAAGATAAGGTGAAAAAAAGAAGAGGTCCGGGGCATTCCGGTTTCCATGGGAAATCCCCACTATGTCGTTTTCCTTCCCGAGTTCCCTCTCAACTGGCGGGAACTGGCGGCCTGCATCCAGCGCAGCTCGCAATTTCCCCATGGCGTAAACGTGGAAATAGTGGTTGCCAATGGGAAGCACGATATCGAGGTTCGCTTTTTCGAGCGCGGCGTGGGCGAGACGCAATCATCGGGAACCGGTTCGTGCGCATCCGCAGTCGCGTCCATCGCTACGGGTCGAGCCGAGACGCCAGTGCGTGTGCACACTCCCGGAGGCATGCAAACCATACGCACGGAAGGAAAGCAGGTTTTTCTTCGCGGTTCGGCACAGCTGGTTTGCCGGGGAGAGTTTTTTCTGACCTAGAATCGCCCGGCGGTGGCGCACTCGAAGCGAGCATTGCGCTCCATGCGATTTTGGAAAACGGGTTCTTGAGCAAATGTCTTCCTTAAAAGTTCCGCGCATCAAGCCGCCTGCCCTTCAGTTGGGAGACAAGGTGGGCATCGTTGCGCCGGCCAGCAACGTGAAGCGAGACGAACTCGAAGCCGGATGCGAAGCCCTGCGCCGTGCCGGCTATCGATCCGTTCTATTTCGACAGCATCTTCGATCAGGACCTTTATTTCGCCGGATCGGTTGAGCGGCGCGCCAGAGAACTCGAAGACATGTTCGCTCGAGAAGATGTGGGAGCAATCATCTGTGCGCGCGGCGGCTACGGCTCCAACTATTTGCTCGATCAATTGGATTTCGAAAAGCTCAAGGCTCATCCCAAGATTTTCGTCGGCTATAGCGATCTCACTGCTCTGCTCACCAGTTTCGCCGACAAGTCGGGCATGGTCACTTTTCACGGCCCGATGGTTGCGAAAGATTGGGCGCACGACGGGGGCGTCGACATGAAATCGTGGCGAGCTGCATTGAGCGGCACGTCACCCTGGGAAGTGGCTTCAGGCGCCGGTTCTGGCGCAAAAGGGTTGGTAGAAGGCCAAGCCGAAGGTATCCTCTACGGAGGCTGCCTTTCGATTCTGGCTGCTTCGCTCGGCACTCGCTACGAAATCGATACTGAAGGCAAAATTCTTTTTGTTGAGGACGTCGCCACCAAGCCGTATCAAGTCGACCGCATGTTAGTGCAGCTAAAACTGGCGGGAAAACTGAATGGCGTAAAGGGAATTGTTTTTGGCGAAATGTGCGATTGCGTGCAGACTGCGAATCAAGGATACACATTGGAAGAAGTCATTCTGCGCATTGTCGGCGATTTAGGCATTCCCATAGCGTACGGCCTGCGCTCCGGCCACGTGACGACCGGAAATATCACTTTGCCATTTGGAGTCACGGCTGAATTGACGGTTCGCAATTCGCAGATGAGTTTAAGAATTCTCGAAGCGGCGGTAGTTGCGCGCTCATTGAAAGCTAAAAGTATTCACGGGAAGTAGACCTCGAATTCAATGATCGCGACCAATGGACTTCAGATTGGACTCAGATTTCGGAGAAAGCATGCACCCTAGCAAGCACATTCACCTGATCGGTATCTGCGGCACAGCCATGGCTGCACTCGCGGGAATGCTGAAGCAGCGTGGCTTCCCGGTGACCGGCTCGGATGCAGCCGCGTATCCTCCAATGTCTGATTTCCTCACCGCCCTCGGCATTCCGGTAGCACAGCCCTTCGATGCAAAAAATCTTCAGCCGAAGCCTGATCTGGTTGTGGTCGGCAATGCGATTTCGCGCGGCAACCCCGAACTCGAGGAAGTGCTCGATCGCCGCATTCCATTCTGTTCCTTGCCGCAATTACTGCATGACGAATTTCTGCGCGGCAAAGAAGTTCTGGTAGTTGCCGGCACGCACGGCAAAACCACTACCACCTCCATGCTTTCCTGGATATTTCATAGCGCAGGAATGCAGCCATCGTTCCTGATCGGCGGCATCGCCGAGAACTTCGGTTCAAGCTTCCATCTCGGCGAAGGCAAGCACTTCATCATCGAAGGCGACGAATACGACACCGCATTTTTCGACAAAGGGCCCAAATTCCTGCATTACTTTCCCGATGCCATCATTCTCACCTCGGTCGAGTTCGATCACGCCGATATTTACAAAGACCTCGATGCCGTTGAAACTGCCTTCAAACGCCTGGTGAATCTGGTCCCACGGCGCGGCCGAATAATTGCATTCGATGGAGTCGTCGGTGATGCTGCCGAGAGCGCAAGCCTCGAACGTTGTCTGCAAAAGACGTTCTGCCCGGTCGAACGCTATGGAATCGGTCCGCGCTCTGATTGGCGGATCGCGAATCTTAAATTCGATGCCGATCGCACCTCATGGTCAGTGCTTCATCAAGGCAAGCCTTGGGCGGATTTCGAATTCTCTCTCGCTGGCGAATACAACGTCTGGAACGCCACTGCAGCCGCAGCGCTCGCCGCCAACTACGGTATCGCAAAAGAACAAATTGCCGTCGCCCTCGGCACATTCCAAAGCGTGAAGCGCCGCCTCGAAGTGAAGGCGCAAGTGAACGGAATCACTATCATCGACGATTTCGCGCATCACCCCACGGCGATTGCCGGCACGTTAAAAGCGCTGCGTCAGCGCTTCGCCGGTGCGCGCTTGTGGGCCATCCTTGAGCCCCGCTCGAACACGTTGCGCCGCCGCGTGCTGCAAGCCGATCTGGCGCGCAGCCTCGCTCTTGCCGACGAGGTAATCGTCGCAGGAGTCTTCCGCTCCGAAGCTGTACCCGAAAAAGAAAGACTCGATCTGCCGGAGTTGGCAGCAAATATTCAAAAGCACGGTCGCCGTGCCCGATTGGTCACGGATGCAGACGCCATTGTTGATTTAATCTCTCCAGAACTGCGCCGCGGGGATGTAGTCGCAATTCTTTCCAATGGCGGCTTCGGAGGAATCTACGAGAAATTGCCCGCGCGACTAAAAAAGCTATCACTCGAGGGAACAAACTTGAATTCGGCAAATGCGGCAGGGAAGGGATGAAGCGACCTGCCGCGAACACATTTGCGAAACGCCACAGCCTTCGCTTCGCCCTTCGCCATACTTTTCACCTGGTACTTCTCTGTGCCGCCTTATCCCCTTGCTATGCCGTCACCGCGTACAACATTTCCCTCTCGAATCCGGAGCAGCATCTGGTCCAGGTTCAGATCATCCTTCCCGAAGGGTCAGCCGAACGCGAACTGCAGCTTCCGGTTTGGAACGCTCTGTATCAGATTCGTGACTTCTCGCAGTACGTGAACTGGGTTCGTGCCAAAGATCGTGCCGGAAAGCCGCTCGCCATTCGCTTGGTAAATCCCAGTCTATGGCAGATCACAGGAGCACAAGAGGGCGCGGTCCTCGAATACGAGATTTTTGCCGATTCCCCAGCTCCCTTCGGCGCGCAACTGAATTCGCATCATGCATTTTTCAACCTTGCGGAAATTCTCATGTACCCAGCTCGACGCCCGCAACCAGCCAATGCTCGTGCGCTTCGATCAACTGCCCCAGTCGTGGCACATTGCCACGCCGCTGACGACCACGGCCGATGGGCGCTTTAGCGCCGAAACCTATGACCGCCTCGTCGATTCGCCGGTAGAGATCGGAAGTTTCCAGGAATCTGATTTCGACGAATCCAGCGCGCATTATCGCGTGATCTTCGACGCCCAACCAGGCGACTACGACACGGAACAGATTACAGCAATGCTTCACAAAATTGTCGCCGCTGCTACCACTTGGATGAACGATCGTCCGTTCAATAATTACATGTTCATCTATCATTTTCCCCACGGCCCCGCCGGTGGGGGAATGGAGCATTCCTACTCGACCGCCATCTCTCTGAATGCCGATCTGATAGCGCGCGCTCCTGAAGTCCTCGCTTCGATTACCGCTCACGAATTTTTTCATCTCTGGAACGTGAAGCGCATTCGGCCACAAACCCTCGAACCGGTCGACTACACAAAAGAAAATTACACGCGAGCCCTCTGGTTCAGCGAAGGATGCACCAGCACCGCTGCCGACTTTATTCAACTAGGCGGCGGTTTACTCGACGAGCCTCGCTTCGAGCAGGAGCTATCGGCAGATATCAGTGAACTTCAACGACGTCCTGCACACCTCACGCAATCCGCAGAGCAATCCAGCCTCGATGCATGGCTCGAAGGCGACCCCTATTATCGCCGTCCCGAGCGCAGCGTCTCCTATTACAACAAAGGCGAACTGCTGGGCATCCTGCTCGATTTAGCCGTGCGCCAGGCTAGCCACGGCCAGGCTTCACTGCGTGAAGTCTTTCAGTGGATGAATCAGAATTACGCGAAGCAGGGCAAATCCTTTCCTGATTCCGACGGCGTCCGTCAGGCTGCCGAAGCGGTGAGCCACGCAGACCTGCGGTCTTTTTTCCAGAACTATGTTGCCGGAACCGACGAGATTCCGTGGGATGATTTTTTTCGCGTCGTTGGATTGCGCATCATTCAGGGAACAAACATCGTAGCCGACGCCGGCTTCACCGCTTCCCGCAACTTCGATGCGCCGATGATTGTGACCGCGGTTACGCCCGGCAGTCAGGCTGACCTAGCGGGTCTCGCAGTTGGCGACACCATTCTCGAAATAAACGGAAACGCACCCGGACAGGAATCCGCTGATTTCATAGCAGCTCTCAATCCCGGGGATTCTATTACCGTGACCGTGCGAGTCCGGCATGGCGCGGAGCGGGAATTGAAATGGAAAATCGGAAGCCGCGAAGAAGCTTCCTACGAGCTTAAAGACATTGAGAATGTTACTCCCGGTCAGCGGGCGGCTCGCGCAGCCTGGCTCAAGGGCGAGGCCCAAAATCCCTCCGCACAGTAGATAGATTATCCTTGAATGCGCCGACTGATGGTTCCCACAGTTCCGAGCGCAAATGCGATGAAGAAAAATGTCCGCGAGAATGTGCGCCAAATTAACGATCGGCATTAAAAAATGATTAGCGCGAAATGATACGCACCCTCGCCATGCTCGCCTTCTGGACGGTGGCCGCGCCTGTCGCCGCCATCATCGGTTTTCCCTGGACCTTCATCAGCGGCGACATTCGCCTGCTTTACCGCATGTTCATGATCGGCGCATGGAACGGCGTGCGGCTCACAGGTGTGCGCGTGGAAACCATCGGACTCGATAAACTCGATCCCGCTCGCACCTACATTTTCATGTCGAACCACACCTCGAATCTCGACCCGCCGATCACGATTCCGCTGATCCCGCGCCGCAGTTCGGTGATGGTGAAGCGGGAATTGTTCAAGGTCCCAATCCTGGGCCGGGCAATGCGCATGGGCTCGCTCGTCCCCGTCGATCGCGGCAACCGCGATGCCGGCATCGAAGCCGTGAAGGCCGCGAAACAAGTCGTGCAGCAGGGACTGAACATGACCATCTACGTCGAAGGCAAGCGCTCCTTCGACGGCAAACTGCTGCCCTTCAAAAAAGGCCCGTTCTATTTGGCGATGGAATGTGGAGTTCCAGTCGTCCCCGTCACCATCGCCGGCACGCATTACGTGATGCCGAAAGCTCGCTTTGCCATCAAGCCCGGATTAGTGAGAGTGATTTTTCACCCGCCCATCGAGCCGAAGGATTTCGGTACCCGCGAGTGTCTGATGGAAAAAGTTCGCAAAGCCATCGATAGCGGTTTACCCGTAGAGCATCAAACCGGCAACGCACAGCCGATCAAAGCTCAAGGAGCTTGAAATACGCGTTGCGATCTGCATTTCTATTCTTGCCGCATCTTCGCCCGCAAGGCCCGCGCCATCTCCGGCAGCTTGGGCAGCAACGCAGAATATTTCAACCACAGGCGGTGATCCACGGCTGGCGCTCCGCTCACCAGCGCTCCTGCCGGAACGTCATTCGCGACCCCGCTCTGCGGAGTAACAATCGCCGCCTCGCCAATTTTGCAGTGCCCCACCACTCCCACCTGCCCGGTCAAAATTACGCGATTGCCAATTTCCGTCGATCCAGCCAGCCCCACTTGCGAGCACAGCAACGCATCTTCGCCAACCTGCGATCCGTGTCCAACCTGCACCAGGTTGTCGATCTTCGTCCCGCGCCGGATACGCGTTTCTCCTACGCTGGCGCGATCGACGCAGGAATTTGCCTGAATCTCTACGTCATCTTCAATCACCACCGGCGCCGGCTGAGGAATTTTGTGCCAGTGGCCCTCGCGAGTCTTAGCGAAGCCAAATCCATCGGAGCCGATCACCACGCCATTATGCAGCAGCACGTGATTGCCGATACGGCAGTTCTCCCGCACCACGGCGTGCGAGTGAGCGAAAAAATCGTCGCCAATTTTCGCTCCGCGATAAATCACCACATGCGCCAGCAGCACGGCATTTGCGCCGATCTCCACATGCTCATCGATCACCACATAGGGACCAATGTGCGCGCCGCGTCCAATCTTTGCCGTCGCGTGAACCAGCGCCGTCGAATGAACTCCCGGCGCGTAGCGAATCGGTTTATGGAACAGCGTGAGCGCCTGCGCAAAACTCAGGTAAGGATCATCGACGCGCAACGTTGCTGCAGAAATAGCCGGGAAGTCGTTCGCGACGATTACCGCGGCGGCATGCGTGCGCCGCGCCGCGGGCGCATATTTCGGGTTGGCAACGAAGGTGAGTTCGCCCGGCCCAGCCTGCTCAATCCCATTCAGGCCGGTGATTTCCGTGTCAGGAGATCCATCCTCCAGGCGCCCTTTAAGCGCGGATACAATCGCTGAAAGTTTCATATCAATGATTTTTTACCAATGAAAAGAGGAAACGAATAGATCGTACACCAGACGCGGTGTTGACAGTTTTCAAGCGGAAGCAGTGGCCCAGATTTCAGTTGTTATCTCTGTTGTCATCCCGAGCCGCCTTCTTTTGCTGCGCGAGAGCCTGCCATGAGCGCAATCAAAGGGGATCCGGATGTCCGCGAAACCCTTCGCGATTTACACGACGGGCAAGAACGCGCGCTGGGGACGAAAACGAAAACGTTTATTGCACGACCAGAGTGAATCCAGTTTCGTAGATGGTCGAGCCGCTGGTCGCGTTCACCGTAATGCTGTACGATCCCGTCGGCGTCGGCGTAACCGCTGGTGGAGTTGGAGTTACAGGTTTTGAACCCCCTCCGCCGCAGCCCGGCAATAGAATCATCAAGCCGAGCAGTGCGATCGAAGCATTGGAAAACGCCGTCGTCGTGGAACGCCGGCCAGCACAATCGAAAACAGCATGAACCCACCGAAAGCCAGCCAGTGATCGGACCATGGCCGCCGGGGAAAACGTAAAGCAGACGCAGCCGCCGCAGTCGTCGTGACATTGATCGTCGAAGCAGTCGTCTTCAGCTTGCCGCTTGCGGTAATCGATGCGGGACTAAAGGTGCAAGCGGCGCCGGCGGGCAGTCCCGAGCACGCAAGAGAAATCGTTCCGCTGAATCCGGTCGACGAGTAAACCGAAACGGAAGTCGACCCCGTTCCGCCAGGCGCAGAGATCATGACGGTCGGCAGAATGTTCCCAGTGGTGGCGAAGAACCCCGGCGTGATGGTGAAGGGCGGCGCCGAACCGCTGCTCGTACTGAAGCTGTTATCGCCCGCGTAGCTGGCAGAGATTGTATGCGTGCCCGTATCGAAATTGAAAATGCCATTCGGCGTCGCCGTGTTTGCGCCGCTTTGGAACGAGTCGCCGGAATTCAATGCAAGACTTAATCCTGTTGAGGTACCGCCGGGAATCGTTCCCAACGTATCAGTAAAATTCACGCTTCCCGTAGGCGTGCCGTGTCCCGAGGCCCCAGCCACATCCGCACGCAAGTAAACGAAGCTGCCAAACGGACCGCCCGTGAAGAACAACTGATTACCATTTGAATCGAATGTAAGCACAGAAGGCTGAGTCGTGCTCGATTCGGCGTTAACCGTAACCGAGAAGCGGGGCGACTGGCTGCCGCCATAATTCGATATCTCCCGCATAGGAGGCAATGACATCGTAAGCGCCACCTGGAAGGTCGCTGATCGAGCCACCTGCTACGGCGGTGTTACCAGTACCGCTGCCCAATGGGAAATACTGCAGCGCGATTCCGGCCGGGTTTGCGACCGGTTTCTGCAATCAGCGACAAATCACCGGTGGGAGTCGGCGGCGTTGGCGTTCCAGTCGGGACGGTCGGCGCGACAGTGAAATTCACAGTCACTGATTGACCATGAGTAATGCTCACCGGAGTCGAAGCGGGCATCAGCGTCGTCGTCGATGCCGCAAATTTTCCTGAACTCCAGTTGCTGACCAGGTTGGCAATATTGACAGACCCGAGGCCGCTCGCCATGTCATAACCTTTGCCGGCTTGATACTGTGCGCTGGCCGAGCCGTATTCGAGCTCGCCCGGTACAGGAGTTGTTTCCGCCGGTTACATCATTAAATGTGCAAGTGTTGGCCGGCAGCTGGGTAGTCGTAGTCCGATGCATTGCAAGTCGACGAGTGCTCGCGTTCTCGTTGCTGGCAAGTTTGTACAAAAGATAGTTGGCCAGACCTTGCCGCAACGTCGCATTCGTAACCGTCGACATCTGCTCATCCACCAGCGCCATGATTCCGGCGAAAGACGGAGCCGACGCCGAAGTACCGCCAACCAGGTAAAGCGAGAACTCCCCTTGTGAATTGGGAACGCAAGAACCGTCTAGGCAAAGCACATAACCGTCATGCGTATCAGCGTTCAAGGCAACATCGGGCAAGTCGCGAGAGCCATCACTCAAGATGCCGGTGACACCGGTCTGCCAAGACGGTTTAGCAACATAGATGCTGGCTCCTCCACTTCCCGCGGCAATGTTCGCACTGCTCCCGCAACTGGAGGCAAGGCAGCTATCGTTCCACACGTCTTCTGGAATATACGAGATTGCGCTTTCCTGGTTCGTCGTGTTCGTCGCGTACCAGTACTTAGCGGGATCTGCCGTGTCGTTGAAAAGGGTTCCTCCGACCGCAACATTAAACGCGGTCGATGCCAGCACATTCACAGAGACCGGGCCGGTGGCGACAGTCTCAGTGTCACCGTCATCACACCCTTCGGCGCCGTTATCGCCGGTGGAGACAAAGTACGTAATGCCCTGCGCGGCCGCCTGCTCGGCCAACTGGGCATAGCCCAAAGATTGTGCGGAGCTGCCATCGGCTTCGCAGGCGCTAAAGCTCTCGGTCATAATATCGGCGAGATTATTTTCGATGATGTACACCTCAGACAGGTCAATCCCGTCTGCCGTGTTGGTTGTGGCTGAAACCACGAAATCGATGTTTGCGAAGGGAGCCACCGCTCCCGACCAGCTCGTATCGAGCGTCGCTTCCGCTTCGTCGCCATCACCTAAATCCCCAGGATCCGGTCCGTTCAGTACAACGTTGAGCGATCCGCCGGATAGATTAAAGTTGGTGCGAAACTGGGTCACGTCCCCATTCGCGCCGCCAACGCCATACAAATCGCTGCGGCCAATCACTCCAATCGTTACCCCGGCCCCGTTAATCGCAGGCACGTCATTGAGAAGCGGATAGCTGTTGTAAATCGTGGCGAAGTCGGCCGGAGCTACCCCGTGCGACCCGTCGCTAAAAGTAATTGTCGGCGATTTCCCCGGCCGCATCTTCGCCGTCACTGGCTGCGGCACCATCCGGATCTGCGGCTTCTTCAGAAAATTATGCAGCGTCAGCACTCCCGCAACGGCGGGCGTTAACGCCGTCGGAATCGAGGGATCGCTCGCATTCGCCCAGTGCTCCTCGCCGTTGACGATGTATCTGTGAATGGTCGTGTGGAACGCTTCTTTCACCTGGCTCGCCGAGCCGGAGAACTCCAGCACGGTTCGTCCTTTGCTCGTGCCCACTTGAAATCCATGCGATTGCAGCCATGCCGTGATGGTCTGCATGTCTCCGTCGGACGGCCCAAACTGTTTTCCAAATTGCTCCGGAGTCAGCCACTTGTGGTAGGAAGGCGACCGCTTGTCTTGCTGGTTGTCGAGAAGTTTGCGCAACGCGAATTCCTGTTCTGGGCTGCGCTTCAACACCAGCAGCATTCGCTGCATCGGCAACGTCGCAGGCGCCGTGCCCAAATCAAATTGCGCCCGTGCCAGCGGATGCGTATTTCCCGGCAACAGCGTTAACTGGTGTTCATCAATCGCGTGGGTAATCAGCGGTTGTAACGCTGTCTGTGCTTGCGCAGTATTTTGCTCTTGCGCCAAAGCCAAAGAAGAGCAGCAGAAGATCGCCGTCACGCTGAGAAGAACAAACAGCCGTCTCGAAGCAAACCACGAGAGCACACTCATGTAATGCCACCTTATGTGGGATGTGGCCGCGCCTGCCGAAATCAGGCGGGAAGGAGGAAGGGATGACCCGACAGCTCTCGGCCGCAGGAGTTTAACCCTGCGTGATGAGACAGTCTTTTATCCTAAGTTTCCCCCGATTGCAACTGCGAAATCTGGTTCACGGAAACGTAGGGCCTCGGCAGTGTAAGCGAACAACTCAGTTCTGATCAGTGATTTCCTACTCTTCAAACATCGGTACCTGCCGCTGATCGCCAACCGGTTCGCGTCGCGGACGCCGACTAGCCCCTATAACCGCAAGCACGGTCAGCGATTCCAGCGCAGTCCGTGGCACAAAAATCCGCTGTGTGTTCGACCGCTGATCCGGCGGGTTCACCAGATAGCCCTCCGCCAGATTCTGCGTAAGATCGGAAGGCATGAGGCCCTCCAGAATCTCGTTGTCTTTGAAGCGCAGTCGCACCCACAATCCCTCCGACCGTGGCCGGGAAGTGAACGTCTTGCGCGTCAGCGATTCGGAGTCGCCAAATTCGCGCACGAAATAAACCCCCTTAATCTCCCGCAGATCGATAGCAACCACGTTTCCGGCAGTATTTAGCAATTCCAGTTTGCCTTCGTTCACGAACTGCGCCGGAGACACGTATCCTGAGATGGAATCCCGGTCCATCTTTCGCACGATCACTTTTTTGTGAGTCGAAGGCATAAGGGAAAATCGCCCGTCGGACCTCCGGTCTCGGGGGTCGGCATTAACCAAACAGCTCGTTCGGACAAAATAGGGGCTCCACCAGGTTTCCGGCTCTGCTGAAGTCCGAGGTGCCGACGTCCGCCATTCTGATTCTCGCACTAATTCTCATCAAAACGTGGGAATCCACGTTAGCTGTAGCCAAATCGTTAACGTTGTGTTATTTCTTTTAGTTGCTTTCATGCCGCTCCGACCTGTATAAGTGTTTTGAATTGAATGGCTTGTGTCAGCTTTCGGATGCCACTGCCATTCTGGCCTGGTATGCCCTGTGGAAAAGCTGTGAAAAACGTCGGCTTGGGCTCTCTCTAAATCGCCCGCGCTGTTTGATGTGGAACGCTTGACGACGAATGGCTGATTACATCTACACCATGGAAATCCGGTTGACGCCGGATCAGATGAAAGGCGTCAATTTGGTGCAGGAGATAGCCCGCGCCGCGGAAATCACCCTTTATCTGACCGGCGGCGCCATTCGGGATATCATCAGCGGCTTTACCATCCGCGACCTCGACTTCACGGTTCAGGGCAATCCTCTCAAGCTGCAAAAAGAGTTCGAGCGCGCCGGAGCGCAAATCGCCGGACGCGACGAAGATACTCGCGCTTTGTTCCTCGTTCTCCCCGGCAACGTGCGCGCCGAAATCAGTATGGCCCGCACCGAAACCTACGAAAAAGTCGGCAAACCCCCGGTGATTGCCCCGGCCAGCATTCAGGAAGATCTCCGCCGCCGTGACTTCACTGTCAACGCTATGGCGCTCTCGCTCAATGAAGGCTCCCGCGGACTTCTGCTCGATCCTTTCAACGGCGTCGCCGATATCGAAGCCAAGCTGATTCGCATCCTCAACAACTACTCGTTTGCTGAAGATCCATCGCGCCTCATTCGCGCTACTCGTTTCGCCGCCCGCTTTCATTGGCCGCTCGAAGAGCGCACCCAGCAGCGCTACAACGCTGCAAAAGAAAACAACTACATCGAGCACATCTCCCGCGGCGCCATAGGCCACGAAATCGCGCAACTCGCGCATGAAGACGATCCTCTCAACGTCATCCGCGCTCTGGAACGTGAAGACTGGCTCAAGGTTCTGCATCCGCATTGGTCATCGGCTAAAGTTGACGCCAACGGCCTCGCGCTCTTAATGAAGACGCGCCAGCAGATGGTCGATCTCGGCTATACCGTCGATCCCTCGGCCGCGGTCATGCACTTTCTCACTGCGCGGCTTTCGGATAAAGATATTTCCGATCTCCGCCGCCAGATTCCTCGCAAAGATTTAGTCGAAGCCTGGCGTGATATCGAAGACCACGCCAAAGATTTAGCCAAGCGCCTCACTGGCAAAGAAGCCGCTACACCGTCGCGCACGTGGAATCTACTTTCGTCCGCACGCCCTGAGATGATTTTGTTCCTTGCCGTCACGGCGCGCCAGCAGGCCGTCGCCCAGAAGATCAAGAATTTCCTGACCAAATGGCGGCAGATACAGCAGCGTATTCCGCTGCCGGAAATGACCGAACTGCTCATCACTCCGCAGATTCCGGCATACCCCAAGATTGCGCATGACGTTTTCATGCTGCTGCTCGATGGCAAACTGCGCTCGCGCACCGAAACTCTGAAGTTCCTCAAGCCATTCGCGCCACCACCCCCGCCACCGCCACCTCCTCCGCGTCGCGGACGCGCAGCCAAAGCCGCCGCTGCAGGCGCAGCCGCGCCGGGGGTAGCTCCCGAGATGGCGACGAAAGGCAAAAAAGGCAAACGGAAGTCTCCGCTTCCGGCCGCGCCGGCAGCCGCAACTCCCGCTCCGGCAGCTGCGCCAACGAATACCAAGCAAGCCAATACAAAACCCGAACCAAAAGGAAAACCGGCGGTTCATCCGGCAAGAACACGGCCAAAACCCGCAGCTCATCCCCATAAAGCAGCCGCAAAATCCGAGGCTGCGGCAAAAAGCAAGAAGCCAGCCCACAAGAAGCCAAAAACAAAGGCAAAATCCGGCAAGCGCTGATCCCAGGCTACAAAATTTTACAGGTTCGCCCAGCCCAAACCGGGCATATAATGCCATTATGAATCGCCCGCTTCTCATCGCGGCGTTCGCCCTCGTTTTCGCGTCAATCTCCGTTTCAGCTCAGCGCGGTGGTGGAGGCCATGCAGGTGGTGGCGGCGGGCACGCCAGCTTTGGTGGACATGGCGGTTTCGGCGGCGGCGGCTTCGGCGGCCACATGGGCGCAAGCCATGCCTTCAGTGGAGCCCGTTCCGGCGGCTTCACCGGCCGCTCATATGGAGCTCGCTCATATGCGCCCCGTTCTTATTCGCGCGGCTACTATAGAGGCGGCTCACTACGGAAGAAGTTCAGCCTTTGGTCGTGGTTCGTTTGGCAGGTATGGTCGCAACCATTCCGGTATAGGCGTCCGCATTCGCTCTTATCCCTATGGATACAACTGCTGGGGCGGAAACTGCGGCTACGGTGGCTACGGTGGTTGGGGTTACCCCTACCTCGGTGGCGGCATCGATCCTTACTGGTGGTGGGATAACGGAGATAGCGATTCGGATTCCAGCGCCGATCAGCCTGCTCCCTACTACGGCTCTGATGACGGCTTAGCGAACCAGATGCAACAGCAGGGTATTCCAATGCGCCCGGTTCCGGACTACGGGTCGCAGGATTACGATCCGAACTACAATCCGAATTATCACGCGCGCTCTACTCCACCGGTTCAGCCTCAGCAACAAGAACACACGCAAGCCGCCCCGGCGACGGTTTTGGTTTTCCGCGATCAACACCAGGAACAAGTCCAGAACTACGCCATCGTCGCCCAGACGCTGTGGAACTTCACCTCCGGACACACGCAGAAGATTCCTCTATCTGATCTCGACATTCCCGCAACCCAAAAGGCGAATGAAGATCAGGGCGTCGAATTTCGCTTGCCCGCTTCAAGCGAAGGCCAATAGAGTTCCATACATAGATTGACTTGCCAGGAGATAGCCTCCTTCAAGACTTTCCTCGCCCGGATTCATGAAAGCGCACTCGCGCCTCCAGCGAATTCAGCCAGGAGTGAAAGTAAGCTGCGGCATCCTTTTCGATATACAGGAATCGTAGTCCCATGGTGAATGAATCGCTCCACACGATCTCAGCTTTTCCATGAAAGAGCTGAGGCTCCACGCTCGGAAGATCAAACTCCACAATGACCACGCCTTTCAGCTTGATCGGAGCGATCAGCTTGATCGCCAGGCCACCCTCGCTAATGTTCTGGATGGATCCCGTGATAAACGACTGCTCGAGCGTGTCGCGAAAGCGCACCGGCAAATCAACCTGATAGCGGAAATACCTGCGGTGTTCCCGCTCCATCTTCGGAATCGCCAGTTCCAGAATGTTATTCAGGCGAGTCTGCTGAACCGGTTTGTTGAGGGCGAAATCGGCGCCCAGTTCGATGGCATCGCGCTCTCCCATCGAACCATTGACTACAGCCAGAATAAGGGTTTGCTTGTTCGCGGCGCTATTGCGTAGTTGATCGAGTGCCTGTGATGCTCTCAGGCACATCGCAATCGACGACAAGTCCATCCAGATGGCGGCGCGAGGCAAGTTCGACCGCGCTCTCCGAGTCCTGGCGGAACTGCAGGGAAATTCCGCGGCCACTCAGAGTTGTCCGCACATCCGCCAGAAACGTGGGGTCCGCGGTCAGGATCAAAGACTCCAAACCCATCTTGCCATGTTAGAAAATTCCAATCGGCAGGGGTAGTAACAGTAGTAACAAGCGCCCAGTGACCTGGCGACCAGGGCCACGTGGACACCTCCGGACTCGCAACGTTCTGCAAAAACTCTCCGGGATGAAGGGTTCCGAGTGAGCTATGCTTTCCCATTGGAGGCAGCGCAGGCTTAATGGCGATCTTCGTCCTTGTGCACGGTTCCGCTCACTCGCCGCGTGCCTGGGACTTGTTAAAGTCCCAGCTTCAGCAACGGCAAGCACACTGTCATTACTCCAGAATTGCCCGCAGATGAGCCTGATGCTGGCGCGACCCGCTATGCGGAACTGATCGCAGCAGCCATCCCTCAAGGCGAAGAACCAATCGTAGTCGCGCATTCGGCCAGCGGATGGTTCCTGCCGCTAGTGGCTTCGCTCCGTCGCGTGCGCCGCATCGTGTTTCTGGCGGCTGCCGTTCCCAAACTTGGGATGAGCTTTCTAGACCTATTTCACGCCGAACCAGAGATGATCAATCCCATTTGGATTGGAAAGGATGCGCGAAAGCCAGAGGTCATCAACGAATTCCTGCTTCACGACTGCCCACCGGATCGCCTTCGTTGGGCACAGACTGAAATCCGCGTCCTCAACTTAAGGCGCATCTGGGACGAGCGCTATCCGCTGAAACAATGGCCCAACGTGCCTGCCTCCTACATCGTCTGCTCCCAAGACCGCACCTTCCAGCCGGCATGGTGCCGGAAAGTAGCCCGCACGCAGCTGCTCATCGAGCCGATTGAGCTTTCCGCCGGCCACTGTCCCTATATTTCGCGACCAAACGAACTGGCGGAAATCCTGGTGAATGAGCTGAATTCATAAAGCCCAACGCGCAAATCGCAAGCCAGGCGTCATCCTCAGCACAACCAAATTGCCCCAGTCACCCGATTTCCACTTTCTGTGCATAAACCCTCACTCTGTGAATAAATGTTCGATGCGTCTCTATCCTGCAAACAGTTAAAATCAATGCAGCCTATGTCCCAATTCGTCCACCTGCATTTACACACTGATTACTCCCTGCTCGATGGCGCCTGCGACGTCGAAAAACTCTGCGCCCGCGTGCAAGAACTCGGCATGCCTGCCGTCGCGATGACCGATCACGGCAACATTTTCGGCGCAGTGCACTTTGTCAATGCCGCGCAGAAACACGGAGTCAAGCCGATCATCGGCTGCGAACTCTACATCTGCAAAAAAGACGATCACAACATCGAGCGCACTCCGCCCGAAGGCGATACCTACAACCATCTGCTGGTGCTGGCAGAAAACGAAGAAGGCTATCGCAATCTGGTAAAGATCACCTCCGAAGCTTCGCTGCACGGCTTCTACTACAAGCCGCGCGTGAGCAAAAAATTTCTCGCCGAGCACTCCCGCGGCTTAATCGGCCTTTCCGGATGTTTAAAAGGAGAAGTCGCCGAGCGGCTCATGGAAGGGAACTACGAAGCCGCCCGCACCGCTGCCGGAACTTTTCGCGATATTTTCGGTAAGGAAAATTTCTATCTTGAAATTCAGGATCAGGGTCTCGCCAAGGAGCACGAGATTCATCCCGGCCTCTTCCAGCTCGAAAAAGATCTCGGCCTTCCGCTCGTCGCCACCA
The DNA here is from genome assembly GCA_963766625.1 of uncultured Acidobacteriaceae bacterium. GTDB lineage: Bacteria > Acidobacteriota > Terriglobia > Terriglobales > Acidobacteriaceae > Sulfotelmatobacter. Next base: position 541,302 of record CAVYBF010000006.1, read on the forward strand.
ACGACAGCCACTATCTCTGTGAAGACGACGCCCACGCGCAGGACGTCATGCTCTGCATTCAAACCGGCAAGTCGATTCGCGACACCCAGCGCATGAAGTTCGATGGCACCCAATTCTTCGTCAAAAGACCACGACGAGATGTATCGCGTCTTCAAAGACTCGCCCGAGGTCGTCTCGCGCACGCTCGACATTGCCGAACGCTGCAGCCTGCGCCTGGAAAAAGTGGCAACGCCGTTTCCGCAATTCGAAGTCCCACCCGGCTACACCATCGACAGCTATTTCGCTCACGTCACTCGTGAAGGATTCGCCCGCCGCCTCGAAGCTCTGCGGCCGTTTGAGCGAGCAAGGCAAACTCAAGCATCGCTCACCGATTACGAGCAGCGCCTGGAGCGCGAACTCACCATCATCCAGCAGATGAAGTTTCCCGGATACTTCCTCATTGTGTGGGATTTCATCCGCTACGCGAAAGAGCGCGACATCCCGGTCGGTCCGGGCCGAGGATCAGCTGCCGGTTCGCTCGTCTCCTACGCGCTCGGCATCACCGATATCGATCCCCTCCAGCATGAATTGCTCTTCGAGCGCTTCCTCAACCCCGAGCGCGTCTCCATGCCCGATATCGATATCGATTTCTGCATGAACCGTCGCGGCGAAGTGATCGATTACGTGACCCAAAAATACGGACGCGACAACGTGGCCCAGATCATCACCTTCGGCACCATGGCCGCCAAAGCCGCCATCAAAGATGTCGGCCGCGCCATGGACATCCCCTACAGCGATGTCGATCGCATCGCGAAAATGGTTCCCACGCAGCTCAACATCACACTCGATCAGGCCATCGAAGATTCACCCCAGCTCCGCGAAGCCATGGAAAAAGACGGCCAGATTCGCGAGCTGATGCAAACCGCGAAAAAGCTCGAAGGCATGGTTCGTAACGCCGGAGTTCACGCCGCCGGCGTCGTCATCTCGCCGCGTCCTTTAACCGAACTCGTCCCGCTCCACAGGACAAAAAACGACGAAATCGTAACCGCCTTCGACATGGTCGCCATCGAGAAGATGGGCCTGCTGAAGATGGATTTCCTCGGCCTCACCACTCTAACCATTCTTACGGATGCGCTCAAACTCATTGCGCAGACGCGCGGAACTCCGATCACGCTTGAGAACATTCCGCTTGAAGACGTCGAAACGTATCAGAAAGTGTTTCACAAAGGATTAACTTCCGGCGTCTTCCAGTTTGAATCGCATGGAATGAGAGATGTGTTGCGAAAGTATCAACCGAACTCGATCGAAGACCTCACTGCTCTCAATGCCCTCTATCGCCCCGGCCCCATTCAAGGAGGCATGATCGACGATTTCGTCGACCGCAAGCACGGCCGCAAAAAAGTCGAATACGAACTGCCCGAACTGAAAGAAATTCTTCAGGAAACGTTGGGCGTGATCGTTTATCAGGAACAAGTCATGCAGATCGCCAACCGCCTCGCCGGCTACTCCCTCGGCGAAGCCGATCTGCTCCGTCGCGCCATGGGCAAAAAGAAGCCGGAGGAAATGGCGCAACAGCGCGAACGTTTTGTAGAAGGTGCCGCTCAGCGGAAATTCCCGCCCAAAAAAATCGAGAAGATTTTCGATCTCATGGCGCAGTTCGCCGGCTACGGCTTCAATAAATCCCACTCCGCCGCCTACGCCCTGCTCGCCTATCACACGGCATATTTGAAGACGCATTATCCCGTCGAGTTCATGTCGGCATTGCTGACCTCGGTCACCGGCAGCACCGACGATGTGGTGAAGTACATCAACGAATGCCGCGAAATGGGCATCGCCGTCGAAGCGCCCGATATCAATGTTTCCGACGCAAACTTCACTCCGCACGGCGCAGCCATCCGCTTCGGGCTCGCCGCAGTAAAAAATGTCGGCGGCAACGCCATCGAATCCATCATTGCCGCCCGAAAAAAGCTGGGCCGCTTCAAATCGATTTACGAATTCTGCGAAAACGTCGATCTGCGCCTGCTCAACAAACGCGTTCTCGAATCGCTAATAAAGAGCGGCGCCATGGATTCCCTCGGCCGCCGCGCTCAGTTGATGTCCGTTCTCGACCGCGCCATGGAGCGCGCCCAAAAAGCCCAGCGCGATGCCGAATCCGGCCAGCACGGCCTGTTCGGAGTTTTTCAGCAGGAAGAAGGCGAAGCCCACAATGATAAGCTTGCCCAACATTCCTGACTGGGATGAGCAGAGCCCGCCTCGCCGCTGAAAAAGAAATTCTCGGATTCTTCATCAGCGGCCATCCGCTTGAAAAATACAAAGACAAGCTGCAGGATCTGCAAGCGCTCAGCATCGAAGAAATCGCAGCCATGACGAAATCAACCGGCAAAGACGAAACCATCGCCACCGCCGGCATCATCGCCAATGTTCGTGTCCTGAAGTCCAAACGTGGCGATTTCTACGCGCAGGCCACGCTCGAAGATATGTCCGGCTCGATCGACATGATCGTCTTCCCGGAAGCCTATAAACGCCTCGCCGAAAAAGTGAAGCTCGAAGTTCCCGTGCTGGTGCGCGCCGGAGTGCGAATCGAAGAAGGCGCCAATCCAAAAATAACGGCCGCCGAAATCATGCCACTCGAAGACGCTAAAGTTCCGCTGCCTCGCGCTCTTCGCATCCGTATTCCGCTGGAAAGTTCCGGCAAATCTACAGTTGACGATCTGCACCTGCTTTTCACCGAGCGCAAAGGCGAAGCCCGCGTCTTGTTCGATGTGGAACGCGCTGGCGATTTTATGGTGGTAATGGAAGCTGAAGGTTATAATGTGCTGCCAGACCGCAACTTTATCGCGCGCGTCGAACAGTTATGCGGCCGCGGCAGTGTCCGCGTCATAAGTTGAAAAGCGTTCGCTGAGATAAATGCCGACATCCCCCAAAACCCAGCAGGAATTGGAATTGATCGAGCGCCAGGTGGCGTCGATCGAAGCCTCCACTGGCCAGAACGAGCAAACTCATCGCGAGCTCGCCAAACTGCACGCGCGCATCCATACCCTGCGCGAGCAAATCAAAGCTTCCAACACCGCCTGGCAGAAAACTGAACTCGCGCGCCATCCTCAGCGTCCGCAAACTCTCGACTACATCGAGCGCCTGTTCACCGACTTCAGCGAGATTCATGGGGATCGCGGCTTCGGCGACGATCCGGCAATCATCTGCGGCATGGCCCGTTTCCATAGCGAAGAGATTCTCGTCGTGGGCACGCAAAAGGGACGCGACATGAAACAGCGCGTGCACCGCAACTTTGGCACGCCGCATCCCGAGGGTTACCGCAAAGCGATTCGCATCATGCAACTGGCGGAGAAATTTCGCCGCCCAATTCTCACGCTGGTCGATACCGACGGCGCTTATCCGGGCATTCATGCCGAAGAGCGCGGCCAGGCCGAAGCCATCGCCTACAACTTGCGCGAAATGGCCCGCCTCGAAGTTCCCATCATCGCAACGGTAATCGGCGTCGGTGGCAGTGGCGGCGCTCTGGCCATTGCCGTCGCCGACCGCGTGCTCATGATGGAGAACTCAATCTACTCGGTGATTTCGCCCGAAGGATGCGCGGCTATCATGTGGCGCGATGCCACGAAAAAAGAGCTCGCCGCCGAAGCCATGCGCATCACCGCCAACGATCTCAGCGAACTCGGTTGCATCGACGACATTGTTCCCGAGCCCGAAGGCGGCGCTCACCGCGATTACGAAGCCGCCGCCAATCTCCTCGACGTCAGCCTGCAGAAACATCTCTCCGAGCTCAAGAAAATCCCGCGGCAGGATTTAATCGTGTCACGATATAATAAGTTCCGCACCATGGCGCAGTTCTTCAAGACCGAATAACTGCGCCTCATCTGGCATTCCGCCCGGTATGGCGTCGTCCCGAGCCGAGCCGTTTTCTCCAGGCGGAGCGAGGGATCTCATTTCGCTACAGACTTTTCACTATCGCGCAGCGGATGTCGTCGTCCTCGGAATATTTTCGTTCCCATATAGATTCTCCCCGGCTTCCGTGGCCCGATTCACGGTTCCGGAGATACTCCTGCCGCCGTATAATGAAAAGTTCCTCTCAACTCGCAACCATACGAACTACTTCGTCTCTTTGACTCAAAGGAAGGTGTAGGAATGGCCAGTACTGATGTCGCCCGCCACGATACCGGCGGGCAATTAGGGCGCAAGCGCATCGTCAATGACATGAGCATTCAGGTAGCCACGGTGAATGGCTCCGGCTCGCAGAGTTCGAATACAGTCCTTCTGCGCGCCATCTTCCAGATGGGCGTGCCGGTTTCCGGCAAGAATCTATTTCCCTCCAATATCGCCGGCCTGCCCACGTGGTACACCATCCGCGCCAACAAAGATGGCTACATCGGGCGGAAGAAAGAAATCGATTTTCTCGTCGCAATGAATCCCGAAACTGCGCAGGACGATGTCATGTCCCTCGCTGCCGGTGCTTCCGTTCTCTACGACGAACCGCTTGCGCTCGATAAACTGCGCCAACGATCTCGTCTTCTATTCAGTCCCGTATGACAAGCTGGTCGCCGCGGTTTGCCCGGAAGCCAAGTTGCGCAAACTAGTGAAGAACATGGTGTACGTCGGCGTGGTTGCGCAACTTCTCACCATCGAGATGGCTGAGGTCGAAAAGGCAATCCGCAAACAGTTCGCAAAAAAAATAAAAGCTGCCAATCTCAATCTCGCCGCCGCCCAGGCCGGATTCGATTATGCCAAAGCCAACCTGCAAAAGCGCGGAGCCTTCTACATCGAGCGCATGAACAAGACCGCCGGCAAGATCATCATCGACGGCAATTCTGCCGCTGCGCTTGGCTGCGTGTTCGCCGGATGCAGCGTGGTCACCTGGTATCCCATCACGCCCTCATCCTCTCTTGTCGAAACCATGATCGAGTACATGAAAGAACATCGTATCGGGCCCGACGGCAAAGCCACCTTCGCCATCGTTCAAGCTGAAGATGAACTCGCTGCCATCGGCATGGTCATCGGTGCTGGCTGGGCGGGCGCGCGCAGTATGACGGCAACCGCCGGCCCCGGCATTTCGCTGATGTCCGAATTCTCTGGCCTTGCGTATTACGCCGAAGTTCCCGGCGTTATTTGGGACATTCAACGCGTCGGCCCTTCCACCGGCCTGCCTACTCGAACCTCGCAGGGCGACATTCTCTCAACCGCGTTTCTCTCTCACGGCGATACCAAGCACATTATGCTGATTCCATGCTCGGTCGCCGAATGTTTCAGCATGGCATCGGAAGCTTTCAATCTCGCCGAGCAATTTCAGACGCTTGTATTCGTCATGTCCGATCTCGATCTCGGCATGAACAACTGGATGTCCGATCCTTTCGAATATCCGACGGTTCCCATCAAGCGCGGTAAGGTCCTGCATAAGGAAGAGCTCGACAAGCTCGGCGGGTTCGCCCGTTACAAAGATCTCGATGGCGATGGCGTGGGTTATCGCACGCTGCCGGGAACCGATCATCCCGCGGCCGCATATTTTACCCGCGGCAGCGGACACAACGACCACTCCGGCTACAGTGAGCGTCCGGATGATTACGAGAACAATATGGAGCGCTTGAATCGCAAATTCGAGACCGCGCGCTCGTTCGTTCCGCGTCCGGAAATCTTCAAAGGAACAAACGCCAAAATCGGGATCATCGCGTACGGAACCTCTCACTGGGGAGTCAGCGAAAGCCGCGACCAGCTCAAGAATGAATACGGTATCGAAACCGACTACCTGCGCCTGCGCGCCTATCCGTTCACTCGCGAAGTTCACGAATTTATCGAGCAGCACGACCGCATCTACCTGGTCGAACAAAATCGCGACGCGCAAATGCTCAGCCTGCTCAAACTCGATCTTAAACCCGAACTCATCACGCGCCTGCGCAGCATCGCTCATATCAACGGCCTGCCGCTCGACGCCCGCTCAGTTACCGACGAATTAACGAGCATGGAGGGAAAGTAAAATGGCGACCACACCTGCCGCAGCAACCCAAAACCAATCGCATCGGCCTCACCGTAGTCGAATACAAAGGCGGCAAAACCACTCTCTGCGCCGGTTGCGGCCACAACGCCATTTCCGAACGCATCATCGAGGCTATGTACGACATGGGCGTCAAGCCCGAGCAGGTCGTCAAGTTAAGCGGCATCGGCTGTTCGTCGAAGAGCCCCGCCTACTTCATGAACCGCTCGCACAGCTTCAACTCCGTCCACGGACGGATGCCTTCGGTCGCCACCGGCGCGATGCTCGCCAATCGCAACCTGATCGCTCTCGGAGTCAGCGGCGACGGCGATACCGCCTCCATCGGCATCGGACAATTCGTTCACCTCATGCGCCGCAATCTCCCCGTGATCTACATCATCGAAGACAACGGCGTCTACGGCCTTACCAAAGGCCAATTCTCAGCCACAGCCGATCTCGGCTCGAAGCTGAAAACCGGCGTCATCAACGATCTTCCTCCCATCGACACCTGCGCTATGGCGATCGAACTGGGCGCCACTTTTGTCGGCCGTTCATTCTCCGGCGACAAGCGCCAGCTCAGCGCCATGCTGAAGGCCGCCATCGCACATCACGGAACCGTCATGCTCGACGTAGTTTCGCCCTGTGTGACCTTCAACGATCACGAGGGTTCCACGAAATCCTACAAATACGTGAAAGATCATGAAGAGACTCTGCAGGAGATCAGCTTCATCCCGCACTTCGAAGATATCGACGTCGAATACGATCCGGGGTCGACCGTCAGCGTCACCATGCACGACGGGTCGCATCTGCAATTGCGCAAGCTGGAAGAAGACTACGATCCAACCGACCGCATCCGCGCCATCACGCGCCTAATCAAGGCGCACGACGAAGGTGAGGTTCTAACCGGGCTTTTCTACGTAAACACAAAAGCCCCTACCTTCCTCGAAATGCTGAACATGGTGGAAGAACCACTAGCCACGTTGCCGGAGTCGCTAACGCGTCCGGGCAGGGAAGCGCTCGAAGCCGCCATGGAAGAGCTGCGGTAACTATAAAGACCGTTTGCCTAAGATGTCATCCCGACGAGAGCGCCAGCTCTCGAAGGGACCTTACGACTGCGTACATCAGCGATGCAGCATTAAGGATCTTCACCTATGCGTACCGCTCCCCGGTCAGCAGCAGCGGCGCTCCCATCCCACATAAGGTCCCTCTCGCAGGCTATCGCCTGCGTTCGAGATGACATTGGTTTGGGGGTGGCAGCGCAATCTCCGGCCATTCCACCAAGAGATGTCATCCCGACGAGAGCGCCAGCTCTCGGAGGGACCTTACGACTGCGTACCCGAGCCATGCAGCATTAAGGATCTTCACGCATGCATACTGCTCCCCGGTTCCCAGCAGCGGCGCTCCCAACCCACGTAAGGTCTCTCTCGCGGCTTTCGCCCTGTTCAGGAGGACAATCTCTATTGCTTCGGACCAACCCCGCTCGCGCTTGCCGGCTGCAATCCGAACCCAGCTCCGTAATACTCCGCCAAAGATTGTCGTTCGTTCTCCGAGAGCAACCCAGCAATCGTCCGCATCACTTCATTGATATCGTTTGTGCGGGTTCCGCTCGCGAACGCTTCCAACTGATTCAAAACGTAATCCCGATTCTGCATCGCCAGCGACGGCGCTCCATTTTTGAATGCGACGGGACCATGACACGCATCGCACGGAGGAATGCCGCGCGTGCCATCGCCAAAACTGATCAGTCGCGACGCCATTGCCAGATGAGCGCCGCTGATCTGAGCCTGTGGAAACACGCGATTATCTTCCGGATCGCGATACACCGGGAACTCCGAAAAATAGGCCACCACATCTGCCACGTCGCGTGCTGAAAGCCCTTCCGAGATGGGCACCATCACTCTTGACTCCCGTTTGCGCGCCTGAAAGTCCTCCAATTGTTTCCAGAGTGCCAGGTTGTTCATGCTGGCGAGATTTGGCGTCGTTCCCACTGAACTGAAACCTTCTACGCCATGGCAGTGCTCGCAATGCCGCGCCAGCATCATGCCGCGCAATGCGTCTCCGCCCGAAGCAGCCTCAATCGTATCCGCCGTCCATTCGACGTAAGAAGGAATCTCGACCGGAGTCGCAGGTCGAACCCGCACCAGGTCCGAACTTGCCGCCAACCCGGAGACCAGCACCAATAACGAGGCAACACCGAGGCGAAACTTCGACGACCCACTTCCTCTGCCCTCTCGTGGTGCTCTACTGTGCGGCACAGTATCCCCTTTCATTCGGCCCGAGAGCCGGAAACTGTTCTTTGGTCAGCACTCTGATTTCAGAGCGCATGTCGTAATGTCCCGGTCCGCAAAATTCGCGGCAAACGGTTTTGTGTACGCCAGGATCGGGGAATTGCAAGGTAGATTCACTGATCGTGCCCGGCAGGACCTTCACGTTATATTCGGTTCCATCGATCGCCAGCGAATGTACAACGTCAGCGCTCGTGATTCGCAGGTGAACGGGAACTCCCGCCGGGACCACAACACAATGCGGTATAAACACATATTGCTGTCCGATCATGCGCAAAGTGACCGAACCATCCGCATTCTGCTCAGTCCCCAGATTGCTTTCCACGAACTCCCCTGAAACCTGCAAAGCAAAAGGGTCCACCTCATGCGGCCGCCTGAATTTCGCCAACAAAGGCTGGTCGATTTGATAGTAGCGGGTGAGCGGAATCAGGCACAAAACCAGAATGGTAAGCAGAACGGTTCGCAGCTTTCGCCAGTTCACAAGTTGCCGATCTTAATGGTTGGAAGAATGGCGCTATAGCGCCGCGTTGCGACTGCGTTAATAATTGCCGCTTTCAGCCGCGAATTTCCTTCAGCACCGCGCTGCAGCGTTCGCACACCGTGGGATACTCTTTATCCTCGCCGACATGCGTCGAATAATTCCAGCAGCGCTCGCACTTCAATCCATCCGCTTTTTTTACCTCAGCGTGAACGCTGCCCGTGCCGTTGCCGGCCGCTTGAGTCAATTTCACCGCCGATACGATAAACAAGTAACGAAGCTCACCGGCATGCCGCGCCAGCACGGAATAAACCGGCTCTGCAGCCGACAAACTCACCTGCGCTTCCAGGCTGGTACCGATCATTTTGCTGTTTCGCGCTTCTTCCAGTGCCTTCAGAACTTCATCTCGCACTGAACGCAGGGTTTGCCATTCTCGCAACTCATTCTCATCGCACTCTGGGATATTTGCGCCCAAAACATCTGCAGCAACGGGGAACTGCGCCAAATGGACGCTTTCAGTCCGTCCTGAATTCGTCGGAAGATAACCCCAAATTTCTTCCGCCGTAAAGCTCATAATCGGTGCCAGCAGCCGCACCAGCGCTTCTCCAATGCGCCAGATTGCCGTCTGCGCGCTCCGCCGTGCCTGCGACTTTGGCGCGGAAATATATAGCCGGTCTTTCAGCACGTCAAAATAAAACGCGCTCAAATCGACGATGCAGAAGTTGCTCACACGCTGATAGATCTTGTGAAAAGCAAACTCCTCGTACCATCCACGCAGGTCAGCAGCAAATTTGGCAGTCTGCCGCAACATGTACTGATCAATCGCTTGCATGTTTTCGAATGGAACCGCATCGCGCTCCGGGTCGAATCCCTCCAGATTTCCCAAGATGTAGCGAAACGTATTTCGAATCTTGCGGTAATTCTCCGCAACCCGCAGCATCAGCTGCTCAGATCCCACGACATCTTCCCGGAAGTCAACCGACGCCACCCACATCCGCACCACTTCACCGCCGAGGCGGCTCGCGATGTCGACTGGATCAACATCGTTCCCCCGCGACTTCGACATCGCCTGGCCCTTTTCGTCCAGCGTCCATCCCGGCGTAACCACGCCTTTATACGGAGGCGTCCCACGCGTGCCCATGGCGCAAAGCAGCGAAGATTGAAACCACCCGCGGTACTGATCTCCGCCTTCCAGATAAAGATCCGAAGGCCAGGGGAGAGTCGGCTCATCGGCCACTAACGCCAGATAACTCGTCCCCGATTCCAGCCACACATCGAAGATGTCCGTCTCTTTTTCAAACTTCGCGCCTCCGCAGTGCGGACACTTCATTCCAGCCGGCAGCAGAGAATTCGGCTCGTCGGTAAACCACGCATCCGCTCCCTTCGCGCAAACAATTCGACCACTTTACGATTCGTCTCTTTATCGTTGAGCGGCTTGCCGCAGCTCTCGCACAAGAACACCGCAATCGGCACGCCCCAAACTCGTTGCCGCGAAATGCACCAATCCGGCCGCGTCGCGATCATGTTCGACAACCGCTCTTCGCCCCACGCCGGATCCCACTTCACGTGCTTGATCTCTTCCAGAGTCCGCTTCCGCAGCGTGTCTTCGTCTGAACGCCCGCCGAGGCCGCGCGGCATCGGCGTCTCCATCGAGATAAACCACTGCTCGGTCGCCCGAAAAATCACCGGATTATGACAGCGCCAGCAATGCGGATACGAATGCTCCATCTTTTCAGAATGCAGCAACGCCCCGCGGCTCTTCAGCAGGTCAATGATCGGCTGGTTCGCATCCCATACCCGCTTGCCTTCATACTCCGGCAAGCCATTGCGCAGAATTCCTTTTTCGTCGACGTTGCTCGTCGCATCCAGCCCGTACTTCACACCGGTGATGAAGTCTTCCGCGCCGTGCGATGGCGCGGTGTGCACCACGCCTGTTCCCGTGTCCATGGTCACGTATTCCGCCAGCACTCCGAGAATCTTCCGATCCAGAAACGGATGCTGAAAATTCAGCCGCTCCATCACTCGTCCGGAAAAGCGCGCCAACTCTCGTGCATCGGCCAGCTTGCATTTTTCCGCCACGTCCTTCGCCAGCTTCGCCGCTACGATATAAACTTCGCCGCTCTGGGTGCCAGGCTTCTCGCCGTTTTTGCGAGAAGCGGGAACTTCGAGCGCCACATACTCCTCATCCGGATGAAACGCCACTGCCATCGAGGCGGGCAACGTCCATGGCGTCGTGGTCCAGATAATCGTCGAAACTTTTTTCCCCGTTAATGCGGGATCAACTCGCGCCGGATCATCGATCAGCACATACTTCACCCAAACCGTCGGGCTGGTGTGGTTTTCATATTCCACTTCCGCCTCGGCCAGCGCAGTCTCATCGTGCATGCACCAATAAACCGCACGCAGTCCCTTGTAGACGAATCCATTCTCGTAAAACGAAAAAAACGTCGACAGCACCACCGACTCATACTGCGGATCCATGGTGACGTACGGACGGTCGAATCTCCCGAACACGCCAATGCGCTTGAACTGCGCCCGCTGCAAATCCAAAAATTTCTGCGCATACTTTCTGCACTCCGCCCGCACATCCAGCGGATGCATTTGCAACTTCTTCCCACCCAGCTCTTTATCAACCTTGATTTCGATCGGTAGGCCGTGGCAGTCCCACCCCGGAACATACGGCGCATCGAACCCTGCCATCGTCTTCGATTTAACAATGAAATCTTTCAGACACTTGTTAAGCGCTGTTCCAAGGTGAATTGGTCCGCTGGTATACGGAGGGCCATCGTGCAAAATATAGACTGGCGAGCCTTTCCGCGCCTCACGAATGCGCTCGTAGATTCGCTCCTGCTCCCATCGCGCCAGCATTTTCGGCTCATTCTGAGGCAGGTTTGCCTTCATTGGGAAGGCAGTCTTAGGCAGATTAATCGTGGATTTCAGTTCGAGCGGCACCCTGTGTGTTTCTCCAAATGATTGAATCTTTTCATTATAGGGAGCGGAGAGAGGAACGTCCACGCGTCCTCGTCGCACAGCATACCGCTAGCACAGAATCGTCACACTCTCGACCATGCTCTACCATGGCACCCCAGTTTCTCGCAAATACACTACGTAAACCGTCACGAAAGAGGTACAATTTCAGCAGCTGGAATTGCAGCTAGACACGGACAGCCAAAGCGACAGTTCGGGGGTTAAATTCGCTTTGGCTAACTGGATTGAAACTCTTAAAATTCAACAGGCAACTCGCTGCAAAGGCGCCTCATCTCTGTAGGATGGGTGTCCCTAGTTTCAACGAGCCTAGACCGTCTGCAGGAGAACCAACCGGGAACAATGGCATCCGTAGAAGTAAAACCGAACCCTAGCAACGAACCGGAACTCCATCTCCTGCTGGCTCCTGACACCTTCGAGCCGCTATGGAAGTCGCTGTTCCAGGGCCTTGACGACTATTTCTTTCCCAAGAAGCTTCCGCCCCTCAAGCTCGAATCCAAGCCTGAGCCAGTCAAAGATATCTGGGGCTTCTACAACTATAAGAAGAATGGCGCGCTCGGTTCGACTGCGGCGCACGTAGTTGTGCTGGCGCTGATCATTGGCGGCACGCTTTGGATTCGCAGCCTGGTTCCAAAGGTTCAAGCCAAGGCTTCCACCACAACGGAACTCGTCGATCCCGGCGACTTCATGCTCAAGCCTGCAAAGACGCAGGCGGGCGGTGGCGGCGGTGGTGGCGACCGCGATGTGTTGCAAGCCTCTAAAGGACGCTTGCCAAAATTCTCCATGCAGCAGATCACCCCTCCGGCCGCAGTGATCCGCAACATGAATCCCAAGCTGGCGGTCGAGCCCACGGTCATCGTTCCGCCTGAGATCAAAGTGGCCATGAATAACATGCCGGTTCTCGGGGATCCCAAGTCCTCAGCCGTGATTCCCTCCAACGGCACCGGTTCCGGGAGCGGCATCGGCTCCGGCTCCGGTGGCGGCGTCGGTTCAGGCACTGGGGCTGGCGTAGGTCCGGGAATCGGTGGAGGCATGGGTGGAGGCTATTTCCGTCCCGGCCGCGGCGTGACTGCTCCCCGCGTTATCTACCAGACTGATCCGGAATTTTCCGAAGAGGCGCGAAAGGCTAAGTACCAGGGAACCTGCGTTCTCGGCCTTGTCGTTGACGCGAATGGCCGGCCAACAAATATTCGCGTGATCAACGCCCTTGGCATGGGCCTCGACGAAAAAGCCATCGAGTCGGTTCGCAACTGGAGATTCGAGCCCGGCCAGAAAGATGGTCATCCGGTAGCAGTCGAAATCGCGGTCGAAGTCGACTTCCATTTGTACTGATCTTTAGGCGCCGGTTGCTTTATCACTGCGTCGCGTCTTTCCGTAGTACCGCCAGGTGCAGCAGCACTCTCTTCACAAATCCCAGCCTCTCGTACAACGCAGTCGCATGCAAGTTTTCTTGTCGGACATGTAGAAACGGTCTCTCGCCTCGCTCGCAAATTCGCCGCATCAGCGCCGTCATCAGCACCCGTGCGTAACTTTTGCCCGTATGCTCCGGATGCGTGCAGACTGCGCTTACCTCCGTGTAGCCCGGAACTTTCATCCGCTCGCCCGCCATCGCAATGATCTTTCCATCCAGGCGAATTCCCAGGTAAGTGCCCAGTTCGTGCGTGCGCTTGCTGAAGGGACCGGGTTTGGTCAGAGATGTCAGTTCCATCATCTCAGGCACATCGGCGGCTCCAAGTTCAACAATCCTTTCGCCCACGGCACCTGGCAAAGACAGATCTGTGCAGTTCCCCTGGTAAACCATTTGCAGCATGGGGCAAGTGCGGACCACGCTCCATCCAGCTCTCGGCTCGTAAGGCGATTCCAGCGCCAGATTCACATTTTCGCCATGCTTGACCAACGCTCCGAGCGACTCATACCCTCTCGCCGTGGGCTGCAGAAATCCTCCAATCACCGAAACCTCGTGCACAAACCTGCATGCCTGATCAAACGTCTCGGCAAATCCAGCCTGCCGGGTAGTCAAAGCCTGATAGCAAATGTTGTCGAGTGCGTGCATTGAGGGTAATCCAAGCCAGCATTATTCGAGTGCCTCCGATTCCAATCGGATACAGGAATTTTTCCGCATTAAAAAGGGCATTCGACTTCCGCCGAATGCCCCAGGCTCTTGCAATCTTAAGGTCGTTCTTTACTTCGTTCTTCCGCCCTCAACTTTCAATTTTTCCGCCGCGCCCGCTTGCGCCCCCGCCAGCCGCGCGGTCAGCACGCGGAACGGAGAGCACGAGACATAATCCATCCCAACCTGATGGCAAAACTCCACCGACGACGGATCACCCCCATGCTCGCCGCAGATTCCCACCTCCAGCTTGGGGCGCGTCTTCCGCCCGCGTTCGATTCCAATCCGCACCAGTTCTCCCACCCCGTCCCGATCGATTGAGGCAAACGGATCCTGTTTCAGAATTCCTTCTGCAAGATACGTCGGAAGCACTTTGTTGATGTCGTCGCGTGAGAAACCAAAGGTAGTCTGCGTCAGATCGTTCGTGCCGAATGAGAAGAACTCTGCCTCTTTGGCAATCTCGTCCGCAACCAGACAGGCGCGTGGCAACTCGATCATCGTCCCCACCAGGTAATGCGCGTGCCGTCCCTTTTCCTTGAAGACTTCCTCGGCAACCCGGCGACAGATTGCGCCCTGATTTTCCATTTCTTTGACGGTACTGATGAGAGGGATCATGATTTCCGCGTGCGTCTTGATACCATCTTTCTCCACCGCAACAATGGCTTCGATAATCGCTCGCGCCTGCATTTCCGTGATTTCAGGATAAGTAATTCCCAGCCGGCATCCCCGATGCCCAAGCATAGGATTGAATTCGTGCAGCTCCTCAACGCGACCCAGCAGCGCGGGAAGAATCGTCTTCAGATCGCCCGCGCCTTTCGCGCCATAATCGCGATACTCGTCAACCAATTCTTTCTTCTGCTTCGCCGTCGCGCTCGGCATGGTCGCAATATCGACCATCAGCTTCTCGCGCTTCGGGAGGAATTCGTGCAGGGGTGGATCAAGCAACCGAATCGTCACCGGCAATCCGTCCATCGCTTTTAAGCAGACCCGATGAAATCGGCGCGCTGCATAGGGCAACAACTTGCTTTAACGCGGCTTGCGGCGGTCTTTCTCGTTATCGGCAAGAATCATGGCGCGCATGTGCGGAATGCGATCTGCCGCGAAGAACATATGCTCGGTGCGGCAAAGCCCAATGCCTTCGGCTCCAAACGTTTTCGCCTGAATCGCATCGCGCGGAATATCCGCATTGGCGCGTACTCCGATCTTGCGGAACGGCTCCGCCCACTTGAGCAATGTCTGCAATTCCTCGTCATCCGATGACGCTTCCAGCGTATTCAGTTTTCCTTTGATTACACGCCCACTGGTGCCGTCGAGCGAAATCCAGTCGCCCTCTTTAAACACCTGTCCCTTGACCCGCATTTCTCCCTTGCGCTCGTCCACCTGGATATCGCCGGCACCCGCCACGCAGCACTTGCCCATGCCGCGCGTGACTACGGCGGCGTGGCTGGTCATTCCGCCACGCGAAGTTAAAATTCCCGCCGCCACTTCCATGCCCTGAATATCTTCAGGAGTAGTTTCCGCACGCACCAGAATTACAGGCTTCTTGTGCGCACCGTGTCCCGCCTGCTTTACCGCTTCTTCCGCAGTGAAAACGATTTGTCCCACAGCAGCGCCCGGCGATGCGGGCAGCCCCGTCGCGAGCACTTCCACTTTCGTGCTCTTCTCATCCAGCCGCGGCACAAGAAAGTCATAAAGCTGGTTAGGCTCTACACGGAAAATCGCTTCTTCTTTCGTGATCAGACCTTCGTTCACCATCTGAATCGCCACCCGAACCGCGGCGCGGCCGGTCCGCTTACCGTTGCGCGTTTGCAGCATGTAGAGCTTGCCATCTTGAATGGTGAACTCAAAATCCTGCATGTCGCGATAATGCTTCTCCAGCCGCGTGGTAATTTCGCGCAACTGGTTGTAGACATCGGGCATGATCTTCTGCAGCTCGAGAATCGGCACCGGTGTCCGTACTCCGGAAACCACATCCTCGCCCTGCGCATTCATCAGGAACTCGCCATAAAACTCTTTCGCCCCAGTTGCCGGATTACGCGTGAAGCCCACGCCCGTGCCGCTGGTGTCGCCCAGGTTCCCGTAAACCATGGCCTGCACGTTGACTGCGGTTCCCAGCATGTCGTCGATGTTATTAATGCGCCGGTAATGCTTCGCGCGATCGTTCTGCCACGAGCGGAACACCGCGTCGCGCGCCATCACTAATTGCTCATGCGGATCCTGAGGAAAGTCCCGCTTGGCGTGTTTCTTGACCACTTTCTTGTACTCTTCGATCACTTCCTTCAGCGCTTTCGCGTCGAGCTCGGTATCCAGCTTGGCTTTTTTCTGCTTCTTCTTTGCATCAAAAACTTCATCGAACGCAGACTTCGGAATTTCCAGCACCACGTTCCCGAACATCTGAATCAGCCGCCGGTACGAATCAGCCGCAAATCGTGGATTGTTGCTGCGCTTCGCCAGCGACTCCACGCTCTTATCGTTTAAGCCGAGGTTAAGAATCGTATCCATCATCCCAGGCATGGAAAACTTCGCGCCTGAGCGCACGCTCACCAGCAACGGGTTCTCGCCCGATCCCAATTTTTGCCCCTGCAGCGCCTC
The DNA here is from genome assembly GCA_963766625.1 of uncultured Acidobacteriaceae bacterium. Taxonomy (GTDB): domain Bacteria; phylum Acidobacteriota; class Terriglobia; order Terriglobales; family Acidobacteriaceae; genus Sulfotelmatobacter. The sequence goes on from CAVYBF010000006.1 coordinate 557,711, forward strand.
CAACTTGGCCAGCGCTTCTTCCATCTGCTTATCGACCTCCGGCGACAAACCGCCGCGCATGTACTCGCGGCACGCCTCCGTCTGTATGGTGAATCCCGGAGGCACCGGCAAACCGGCATTAGTCATCTCAGCCAGGCCCGCGCCTTTGCCGCCCAGTTCATCTTTCATCTTGCCATTGCCATCGGCCTTGCCACCGCCAAAAAAATAGACGTACTTGGTTGGGTTCTTCTTGTTTTCTCGCATCTCGGTTTCGGGGAGAGTAATGGTCGCCATAATGATTATTCCTTTTCTAATGTTTTGAAGCCTCAACCTTTCTTGAGGTCTTCGAATGCTTTAAAATCTCGAATGTCTTGAAGGGGCGCAGCTTCAGTCGCGCCGTAAGTTGAACAAACTTGAACCCGGCTTTAGCCGCTGAGGTCTCTAGCCTTTCCCTTCAGCCACGATCTCTGAGAAATCGGCAATTGTTGAAAATTCCTTTAACAGGCTTTGCAGCAACGCCAGCCGGTTCGCCCGCACTCTTTCATTGTCGACCATTACCATGACTTTGTCGAAAAATGCATCGACCGTTCCGCGCGCCGTCGCCAGCATCATGAGTGCGTCTCGCTGTATTCTTTTTTCTGGCGACGCGCTTCAATCTTCGGCCCGTTAGTTTCAAGGTAAGCCGCCAGATTCTTCTCCTCCGGCGCGCGAGTCAGCCAGAGTATTCAAACTGCCGACGCCTGGCTTGAGTCCCTTTTTCTTCCGCCTGCCGCAAGATGTTTCGTATGCGCTTGCAGGCCGCCCCAATCGCCTGGAATTCCGGCATGTGCAAAACCTGTTTCACCGCCTCCGCCCGCGCCAGCACATCCACCACATCATCGGAATCAGTAGCCAGGACCGCTTTGACCACGTCATACGCATACCCGCGAACATCTTTCAGATAAAACTCCAGCCGCTCGCGGAAGAAGGTCTTCACCGACTCATCGAATCGCGCATCATCGACAAACTTCCTCTCCGCCTCTGATCCTCGATAGCCGGCACGCGCGTCCCGCATCGTCCCCGAAAGGTGCAGTGGCAATTTCTTTTCCGCGATGATCCTGACAATGCCATTCGCCTGCCGCCGCAGCGCAAACGGATCCTTCGATCCGCTCGGAACCATGCCCAACGAAAACATTCCCGCAATAGTATCGGCTTTGTCGCCGATCGACAGCACCGCCCCTTCCATCGAGCG
>CAVYBF010000007.1:0-133841 GCA_963766625.1 uncultured Acidobacteriaceae bacterium
GTCGGATGCTGTGTGACGAAGTGCTGCTTTGGCCCCTATTCTAGATCCCCCGGCTTTGATGACAACGACTGGCTTGTCCGGGGTGATCGATTTGCAGGTGCTGATGAACGCTTCGGGCGAATCCAGCCCCTCGATGTAAACTGCGATGCTCTTTGTGTTGGGATCCTGCTTCGCATAGGCCATGAGCTCTGAGAAATCGATGTCTGCTTCGTTGCCTAAGCCGACGAAGAAACTGAGTCCGTAGTTGCGAAGTTGGGATGCGCCCATCGCCCCAAGCAGATTTGCTCCCGACTGGGAGATCATGGCTACCGGTCCCTTCTCGGGGAGAAAAGGTATAAAGCCACAACTAAAGTTCAAATGGGGGTTTCCCAGCCCCAAGAGGTTTGGCCCTAACAGTGGTAGCTGATGGCTGCGACAAAAATGGGTGATCTTGTCCTGTAGATCTCCTTGTCCAGTCTCCTTGAAATCGCTTGTCGCGACAGCAGCGACACGGACCTTCTTCTCCACCGCTTGCTGGAGGACGGAAGCCACTTGATCGCGTTTAATGCAAACGAATAGCAGATCGATTGTATCCGGAACATCCTTCAGTTCCCGATAGGCCCTCAATCCCTGGATAGTGTCAGCGTGGCTGTTCACGGGATAAATCTTTCCGCTGTATCTGTATCTCCTGAGGCCATGAATGACTTGGAAGCCCACCTTCCCGGGATTATCTGAGGCGCCTACCACGGCGACAGAGGCCGGCGCCAATGCATAGCGAATGTTCTTAACGACATACTCGCGAGGCGCATCAATCCTCATCTGAACTGCCCTCGAAATACCTCATCCGGTATTGGCGCTTCGAAACTCGACCCAGCATCCACACGTTCCCTTCGACTAAGCTTGGACTTCATATGACGTGCGCGATTCCATCAAGCTGATTTCGTTAGGACCTAAAGACGTCCGCATCGCAGGACCGCATTTCTGCTGCCATCATCGCATCCCGTGCAAGATAAAGTTCCTCTAAGAGTTTGGAAAAATCAGGACTAAACAACGGTTTTTGAGGATCCTTGACATAGCGATGCAATTCTTCTATAGCCTTGCGCAGGCGATCTCCCTTATCATCCATAATCTTCTCCTACTGCACAGTATGGGTTACACGGGCGTGCCCAGACAGTGACGACGCTCACGACGCTACGTGAGTTTCAGAGAGCAATGGCGCACAAAATGATTGTGATTGCTCTGGTTACTTGCATGAAAATAGCAGCCGAAGTTGATAAGGACTGGTGTCGTGCTTTGTACCGGCCGAGGGTTGATTAACTGTTGTAAACAAGCGTTAGCGCTCTGACCCGATTTTAGCGTTCATCAAGCAATCGATTCGCGATCGGGGCGTACGCGTCGATTCTTCGGTCGCGCAGAAACGGCCAGTTGCGCCGGATATCTTCCAGAGCTTTCAAATCTACATCACCAATCAGAATCTCTTCGCGATCCTGCGATGCTTCAGCAATCACGCGGCCAAAGGGATCGCAAAAGAAAGACGCACCCCAGAATTTCAGTCCCTGCCCGGGGCTCGATTTGCCGCGCACATTGCCAGTTTCAAAGCCCACGCGGTTGACCACAGCGACATAAACGCCATTCGCAATCGCGTGCGCACGTTGGATGGTGCGCCAGGCATCATGCTGCGCTATGCCAAATTCGGCTTTCTCCGCGGGATGCCATCCGATTGCGGTGGGATAAAAGAGAACGCTGGCGCCTTGCAGCGCGGTAAGCCGCGCGCCTTCCGGAAACCATTGGTCCCAGCATACCAGCGTGCCCAAACGCCCCGCGCTGGTATCGAGCGCCCGAAATCCCAAATCTCCCGGGGTGAAATAAAATTTCTCATAATAGAGCGGATCATCCGGAATGTGCATTTTGCGGTAGAGCCCGCGCAAAGACCCATCCGAATCGAAAACCGCAGCTGTGTTGTGGTAAATGCCCGGCGCCCGTTTCTCGAACAGCGATGCGATCAAAACGATGCCGTGCTGGCGCGCGCACGCCGCCAGCTTTTCGCTTGCAGGTCCGGGGATCGGCTCAGCCAAGTCGAACAAAGAATGATCTTCGCGCTGGCAGAAATATTGCGTTTGGAATAATTCGGGGAGACATACGACTTTTGCGCCCCGTCCGGCGGCCTCGCCAATGCGATCGAGCGCCTTCAGAAGATTTTGTTCCGGCTCTGGCCCGCAAGACATCTGCACCAGCGCCACGCGAAATTTTTCCGGGGGCAAGCAGCGTGCTCCTTGTAAACAGTCTGGCTTAAAGACGATAGAATAGCAGAGCGAACTGAATAGAGCTGCCAACTGAAGGGCTCGCGAAAGTTCCTTAACGAACCGGAGAGAATGGCCGGAGGTGAAAGCTTGAAACACGGGAACCATGACAACTCGCATCCCACCGCGAATTCAGCCAAAGCGCACGATCGTCCAAGCCATGCCGGAGATGGCGTAGAGCGGCATCTGCACAATCCCATTGCAGACCGGCTGATTCCGCTCGAACCGCTGGATCTGACCAAGATCAAGTCTATCGATGACCTGGTTCGTGCCATGGCAAAGACTGCATTTACCGGCCGCCAGCTCGGCGAAGCGGCCGACGTGCTGGAAGCGATGGCGCGCGACGAAGAATGCTTCGTCGTGATGACCCTTTCCGGCGCGATGACCGTGGCCAAGCAGGGCCTGATCGTCACCGAGTTAATCGATCGCGGCATCGTCAACGCCGTAGTCTCAACCGGTGCGTTGATGGCTCATGGATTGGTCGAAGCCACGGGACGAGCTCATTTCCGTGCCAATCCCGAAGTTTCCGATGAGGAGCTTTACCAGCAAGGCTACAACCGTGTGTATGACACTCTCGAACCGGAGCAAAACCTCGACGATGTGGAAGAAGTCATGTCAGCCGTGCTCGAGGGCTGGGACCATAACGAAACCATGTGCTCCTACAAGCTGAATTATGCCATCGGAGCCTATCTGGCGGAGCATGCGGGCGATCAGCGTGGAATTCTAAAGTCGGCGCATGACATGGGTGTACCCGTATTCGTGCCCGCGTTTACTGATTCAGAGTTGGGCCTCGATACAGCATTGAATAATCGTCTGCGCGAATCGACCGGAAGATACAAAATCCGCTTCGATCCTTTTGAAGATCTTGAGCACTTTGCCGCCACACTGTTGCGACAGAAAAAGCTGGGCATTATTACCATCGGAGGTGGAGTGCCGCGCAATTGGTCCCAGCAGTTCGGACCTTTTTGCGAACTCCGGCACCGGCGTCTGGGAGAACACGTTCCCCTCAAGCGCTATCATTACGGCCTGCGCATTTGTCCCGAGCCCGTGTATTGGGGAGGATTGTCGGGCAGCCCTTATAGCGAAGCGGTTTCGTGGGGAAAATTTGTTCCGCCCGCTGAAGGCGGGAGATTTGGAGAAGTTTTCGTCGATGCCACGATCGGCTTGCCGCTGATCGTCGCCGCTGTTTTCGAACGGCTCGACAAGAAAGGAAACAAGACCGCCAAGCCGAAAACCGCCGCAGCCAGAAAGTAACCGAAGTCACCGGATTTTGGCCTCGAATGGAGCCTCTAATTCTTGCGGAACTTATCAGAGTTCATTTCCGTACCGAACCTAAGAGGATTTATGCGAGCCTATCTTGCCAAACTGACCCCGACGGCCAAGATGCTGCTGGCTCTACCTCTTCTGGCAATCACCTATCCGCTTGTGACAATCGTGGTCCCCGATGTGCTTCGGGCTTTGGTGCCTGAGGTAGTACGCTCGGTGTTGAGCCTGATCTGATCGGTATACGATTCTGTGTAACGGATTGCACCGGACTCCCGCAAAGTGTGCCGTGGTGCGTCGGCCAGATGGCTCTGGTTTTCCGAGTTTTAACGTCTTCTGAGTTTTTACGTCGCCCAACGTTAAAACTCAAGTGATACTCTGCGGCTGGACTCTTCCTCATGACACCGGACAATTCGTGCACGGATCAGGATAATTTCCGGCAAGACGAGCTGTGGATGCAGGAAGCCTTGCGTTCGGCACAGCGCGCACTCGAAGCCGGAGAAGTCCCGGTGGGAGCTGTCGTCGTCAGCCAGGGCCGAATTGTTGGCCGCGGTTGGAATCGCAACATCAGTGACTCCGACCCTACCGCACACGCGGAGATTGCCGCACTGCGCGAGGCCGGGGCAGTCATCGGCAATCATCGTCTGGGCGAGTGCGATCTGTTTGTTACAATTGAGCCGTGCGCGATGTGCGCCGGAGCACTGGTGCACGCCAGGATCAAACGCCTCGTGTATGGCGCGGACGATCCGAAGGCGGGTGCCGTGCGCTCGGTGATGCAAGTACTGAATCATCCGCAAGTGAACCATAAAGTAGAGGTTCGAAGCGGAGTTTTGGCTGGCCGATGTGGAGAGTTGTTGCAAGAATTCTTCAGGAGCAGGCGTTAGCTCTTATTCGTGGCCAGACCTGTTTGTCATTCCGAGCCACCATTGGGTGTCATTCCCAGCAACGGTTGGCTGTCCGAGCAACGGTCGGCTGTCATTGCGAGCAAAGCGAGGAATCTGCTTTTGCTGAGAGCTGACGGCCGATAGCTTTTTAACGCGGAGAGGTGCGTGAGCGGTTGAAACGATCCGCCTCGAAAGCGGACATACCTTAACGGGTATCGTGGGTTCAAATCCCACCCTCTCCGCCATTACCCTTGTAATTTAGCAGTTGCGCCCCGGTGATCTCTGGACTGATACCACAATCAGGAAAGGGCGCCGAATGCCGAGTCGAGAAGTCAATGTCACCAAGCGCATAGAGCCTCCCGAAGGTCTCTGATACTGTCCTGTCGTTCTCTCAGCAAATGGCCGCGTTAAGCCGGCTCCCCGCCTAGAAGAAGACCCAAAGCGGTCGATAGCAAAAGAATTGTTTTTCGCATGCAAGTCTCGTTGTTGATCTGAGAATAATGTTGATCTGACAGTAATCCGTCCAGCGTTGAGCCTTGTTCCTTGACAGAGGTTCTCGATGTTAATACATTTGTGATGGTTTATGCATTGTTTCTGTCCGTTTTTGCCCGAACATGAGCAAGTAAATCTCTCCCGACAGAGGTGAACATTGCCTTCGGAGCGCGATCTCCGCAAAATCTGGTCCATGCCGATACCCTGTCTTCGTTTTCGTACCCTCCTTGTTTGGGGAGTCGTCGCGTTTTTTTTCACGCCTTTCCCATCCTCCGCTCAAGTTGAACTTAAGAATGAGGGACTGCTGGTAAAGATTTCCGCTGACGGCTCCTACACAATCGCGGCGAAGGGAGCGGTGTCGCCGGCAATTCGGGCGAGGATTTCGGCTGAGGTGGATCATCACTGGATCACCTCTTCTGATTATTCCAGACATGCAATAGCCGACTCGGATTTCGTAGACACCCTCGGAAGGGGACATCAAGCGACCGTCAGGTGTACGGGCTTGCCGCACCGTCCTGATCTCGTCTACACGATTCGCGTATATGAGACGCAACCCTTCGGCGACATTCAGGTTCAGGTTGAGAACCATTCCAGCCAGGCGTTTGAAGTTCAGAGCGTCCGTAGCCTGGAAGGTTTGGGTGAGGACATTCTGAATCTGCACGCGAATCCCAGTTCAGATCGCGTGTTGTCCGACAGCTTCAGCGAAGATTGGCCGCCACTTCAAATCTACGATCTTGGCAAGTCGCCCAACGGCATGCATCGAGCAGTGGGCAGCCAACTGATTTATAACCAGCAAAGTAAGGAGAGCATGTTCTTCGGAGCCCTCACCTCGGATCGGCTTCTCACGATTCTCCATCTACAAACGAAACCGGGCTCCAGTGCCACAACCATCGCGGGCTTTACCGTAGACTCTACCGGTACAACCGAAATACAGTCGACCGACGAAGAATCGGGGCTGCGCGACGGCCCTCGAGAAAACTTAGTTGAATTAAATCTTCTTCTGCCGGCTGGTGGAAGCATCTCTTCCGAACGCGTTATGTTTGCCGTCGGTTCCAATTACCACACCCAACTTGAAAACTATGGAGCCGCAATCCGCAAACTGCACCACAGCCGCATCCCAGAAGAGAACATGCTCGGCTGGTGGAGTTGGACCGCCTTCTATATGAAGATTACTGAGGGCAACTCATTCACCAATGCTCTGTGGCAGGCCGAACACCTGAAATCTCTGGGTTATAACTGGTTCCATTTCGACTTCGGATATGGCTTTGCGCGAGCCGATTACGCTGTTCCGAACGCCTCCAAGTTTCCCCATGGCATGCGGCCGCTCACCCAGAGGATTCAGCAACTCGGCCTGAACATTGGAATCTGGACTGCCCCTTTCGAGGTCGGTGAGCGCAGCTCAGTATATGAGAACCACAAAGACTGGCTGGTACACAACGCAAAGGGCGATCCCATTCCGATCACAAAAGACGAAGAAATTCCCTCAGAGCGCGTATTTGCCCTGGACACGACCAATCCTGGCGCCCAGGAGTTTCTGCGTCAGACCTATCGCACGCTGGTTCGGGAGTGGGGAGCAAAGTACATCAAGCTCGATTTCATGGACAACACTGCGATCGAGGGCTATTATTTCCGGCCAAATACCACCGCCCTCGAAGCTCAGCGCACGGGATTGCAGGTGATCCGTGAGGCAGTTGGAGATGACGTCCTGCTCGACAAGGACGGCAGCCCCATGCTGAATCCGGTTGGCCTGGTCGATGATGGACGCATCTCGCAGGATACCGGCCACTCGTTCGCACGCAGCCGCGAAGCGGCTCCTGGCATTGCCGCCCGTTATTATATGCACCGGAACTTTTTCATCAATGATCCCGACGCATTTACGGTGTCGCGGCAGCTTTTGGAGGAACGTGAAATCCAGGCTCCGCTCACGTTGAATGAAGCCGAAGTTTCGATCGCACTCTCGGCGGTTTCCGGAGGGTTGTACGAGATCGGCGACGACCTTCCAACTTTGGGATCAGATTTAGACAGGGTCGCGCTCGTGAAGAACCCAGACCTTCTACAAATGGCCAAATTGGGGCGTGCTGCAGTGCCGCTCGATCTGCTCACCTATCGTGCCGAGGATGAGCAACCCAGCATATTTCTCTTGCATGAAGATGCCCGGCAATCAATTCTGGCAGTCTTCAATTGGACGGAAAAGCCCAGTTCTCATCATTTCTCATTTTCCGAGTTGAAGCTTCCGGGAAGGGGAGCTTATGAGTTCGTCGACGTTTTTGAACCTGGACATCGCTTGTCGGCGGAGAGTGGTTCCATACAGCTGGAGCAACCCGCCCACTCGGTGAAGCTGGTGAAGATCATCGATACTTCCCTCGCCGCTCAGGCTCCTTCCGTCACGCCTCAGGTTCCGGATCATGCAAGAATCGACGAAACGCTTAAGTTATCCTGCAGCGTCGACGCGAGCGGAGTCCCCGCATTGGCGTATCACTGGGACTTCGGCGACGGCACAATGGAAGACGGCAGGCAGGTGAGCCACGCTTACACGAAAGCCGGGGACTACACAGTTCATTTAGTAGTGGATGGGGTGGACGGCATTGCGAGCGAAAAGAAGACGGCTGTCTCTGTGCGCGGGACTGTGACCATCCCGCCTCCGAGCCGATACCAGGCCGATTAGAGCTACGGCTCCGAAGGGACCTCGAAGCTGATGAGGTCCCGGCGAAAGCCTCCGGTACGATATGCGCCGTAAGTGAGGCCCAGCAACATCCAGATGGAGCCTGCGACCTTCGCATATGGATTCAGATTCCACCACAAGAGCAGGCAGATCACGAATCCGCAGACTGGGGTCACGAGATCGCTGAATCCGCGCTTCTCAGCCCGGATGTAATAGTGAACCAGGGACGACGCATTCACCCCCATAAAAGCAATCAGCGCGCCGAAGTTGAGGAGTTCCACTCCTCGTTCGAAGCTGATGGTTAGCGCCCCCAGCAGAGCAAGCCCGCCGGCAAACAAAACGTTGTTCCGTGGAGTCTGCCGGATTGGTTCCAGCACGCCAAAAAAGGATTTCGGAATTGCGTTGCTCCTGCCCATGGCATACAGCAGGCGCGCTGCCCCCAATTGAGATCCCATTCCGGAGCCGATCGTAGCCACCAGCAGAGTGCCGTTGACCAATTGCAACAGCCAAGGACCACCAGCCATCCCGGTTACATGCACGAAGGCCGTCGTGATGTCCGGAAACGGCCGGGAGACAGGCCAAATCAACTGTGCGGCATAAACTTCACACCCCGCCAGCAAGCCGGTAATCAGGCATACCAGAACCGTGGCCAGCAGTATGTCTCGCTTGGGATTCTTCGCTTCTTCCGACAACGTCGAAATTCCATCGAACCCTATGTAGGTAAGAACGGCCAGCGAAGTTCCACCCAGCACTGATCTCAATTCGAATGTATTGGGATCGTAAAAAGGCCGCCAGAAAAACCCGGCCCCGGCGTGAGGGTTCCGGAAAATATAGTGCGCAGCTACGACAAAGAAGATTGCGATCACCATGCCCATGCCGATGGCCAAGCCGTCGTTGATCCGCGCTGACGTGCGTATTCCAAAGAGATTCAGGCCGGTGAACAGCCCGGCAAAGAAAAGCGCCCAAACGAAATAGGGCACGCCTGGAGCGACATTGCGAGCCAGTTGTGCGCAAAAAATCGTACAAATCAGAGGGTTCAGCAGGTAATCCATCACCATGCCCCAGCCGGTCACATAACCGAGAGCGGGGTGTATTTCCCGTCCAACATAGGTGAAGGCCGATCCCGCGCTGGGATAGGCCCGGGCCATGCGGCCGTAGGCGATGGCGGTGAACAGCATCGCAAACATCGCGATCAGAACTGCGGTGACGACATGGCCATGCGCTCTCTCGCTTACGACGCCGAACACCGGCATGGGAGCGGTGGGTTGGATAACGACTATGCCGTAGAGAATGAGATCCCAAAGCCCCAGAACCCGTCGCAGCTTCGGAGTCGCGCCAGATGCAGCTGTGGTCACAGTACCCAATGGCTCTCCAGATCTCTCCATTACGCGGGGCGTGAAACGGTCCCACCTGTCGCCAACCAGCGGTCCCGTCCATTAGCACGGCAGGTGGTGCTCTCGACTCACTGTAATATCCGTCGTAATATCCGTCGAGGCGACGCTCCGAAATGGTAGCTTGGCTTTACTTTTCTTTTAGCCGTCTGTTGTAAATATAGGCGCCGGTCTCCTGCTCCAGCAGGAAGTGCGAGAACGATCCTCGAACACAATTCTGCGCGACTTTATTAACGTTGCGCTCGTTTGTCAACTATTATGTTCATAGATTTTTGTCGCTTCAGGGGTAAAATGAGTTTCTTTGTGCTCTATGCTGGCTGAAGAACGGCGCTTTCAAATCCGCGAAATTCTTGCCGTGCAGCGCACCGTCACCGCCTCCGATCTCTGCGATCGGCTGAAGGTCACCGCCGCAACCATCCGACGCGATCTGGCAACCCTGGAAAAGGACGGTGTGTTGGTCCGTTCCCATGGCGGAGCCGTCTCGCGGATGTCGAGCACGAATTTCCAGCCCTCCTACGACGCGCTGTTGCGAAGCAAGAGCCAGGAAAAACGGCAGATTGCATTAGCCGCTGAACAATTTGTGCTGGACGGCGACACAATTTTTCTCGAGGGCAGCACCACGGTGCTGGAACTGGCTCGCCGCCTGATACACCGCCATCGCTTGACCGTAGTCACCAATTCTCCGTCCATAGTTTGTGAACTGCAGCGCAGTCCCGGGGTTACGGTTCTCTGTACCGGAGGTGATCTTCAGAAGGACACGTTCTATCTCTCCGGAGAGTGGGCGCAGCGCGCCTTGTCGGAAATACGCTTGGACAAGGCCATACTCGGAATCAGCGCGATTGACCCGCAGTACGGCATCTCTACCGCCAATCATGCGGAAGCCCAAATCAAGAAAATGGTGACCAGGGCCGCCAAGACTCGAATCGCTCTCGCCGATCACGGAAAATTCGGCATGCAGTGCTTTGCCTTTGTGGGGCCGGTCACCGACATTAATATCCTGATCACCGATTCCGGCACTGAATCCAGGCACATCAAGGATCTCCGCGATGCCGGGCTTCAGGTGGTGATTGCGGAAGCCGGGTCGCCCTCTGCCAAGACGTTAAACCACAAACATTTAAACAGAAAGCGTTGACAATCGCTCACATACGGACTATTTTTATCGCCGACAGCGGGAAAAACGGAGGATTCTTTGAGCGATTGCGGTAAAAAAGTGCGGCTCTGCCGGGTGATGGGAGGTGCAGGACATCGCGCCCTGGTTGTAGCCTTTGACCACGCTCTAGTCTTAGGACCGATTCCCGGAACTGAGAACCCCCTTGGCCAGATTCGACGTTTCGCCGAGGCCAAGGTTGACGCGCTCCTTCTGAATCTTGGCCTCATCCGTCAATTCGCGGACTCGTCGCTCGATGGTCCTCTGCCCGCGGTGATCGCTCGTATCGACTGGACCACGGTTTGGTCCGCGATGACGAACAACGGAAGCGGTGAACTGCGCAGTTCTTTACTGGCTCGTCCGGAAGATGCCTTACGTCATGGCGCGGACGCAGTTTTGACCTATATGGTTGTGGGCACTGGCGATGCCGATTTTGAGAGCAAAGAGATCCGCCGCACCGCAGAAGTCGCTCGCGAGTGTGAACGCATCGGCATTCCTCTGATCGTAGAGTCGTTGGCTCGTGGCAAGAGCGTGCAGAATCCCGGTGAACCCAGATGGCTGAACCTGCACACTCGAATGGCGACCGAGCTCGGAGCTGATGCCGTGAAGACGGACTACACCGGCGACCCGATCTCGATGAGGTCTGTCGTCGAGGGTTGTCCAATTCCCATTCTCGTGCTGGGAGGCAGCCGTCAGGGCTCCGATGAAGAAGCGCTGGATGTAGTCCGAAGCGTGGCACTCGCCGGAGCTGCCGGTGTGTTCTTCGGGCGAAATGTCTTTCAGGCCGAGAATATGGGCTTGTTCCTCCAGCAAGCCCGCTCCGTCCTTGATGGTACTGAAATACCTGCCTCAAGAAAATAATGCCCAAGAGAAATCAAGTTGCGGCGCGACGATCGGGCGATATCTTAGACCGGCGCGCCGGTTATCGTCTCACTCCAGACTGGGGACATATTGCCGTGCTCGAAGGGGGCGGACACATTTGCGAATTGGGTCTGAAGCAGGTCCCAGGGGTGAATCCGCTCTGGAAACCACAATGGACTTCGATCGATCCCGACGGCTACTCACCGGCCAGGCACCGCCGCGTTTATGGCTCGCCTCCCGATGGGAAATTGCTGGCCGGCATCGCTGGGCACAGCTTGAGCTTTGATCATTTCGGGCCCCCGTCGAAGGAGGAAACCGCAGCCGGGCTCACAACTCACGGCGAGGCGCCATCGACAAGGTGGAAGCTGTCGAAAGTCACCGGCTCGCCCCTTACCCTTCGCTGTAGCTGCACGCTGCGCGAGGCGCAGATCGATTTCAGCCGGACGATTGCTGTGCACCGCACGAATGCCGTCATTTACTGCGAAGAGCACGCCGAGAACCTAAGCTGCTATGACCGTCCGATTTCATGGAATGAGCACGTGACCTTTGGCCCCCCGTTCCTGGAGTGCCAGACGACCATTTTCGACATGCCGGCAACTCAGGCAAAGGTCTGTCCGCCGGGCTACAGTAAGAGGATATTTCTCCAGCCTGACGCGGAATTCATCTGGCCCGAGGCGCCCAGAAAAGATGGCGGCCGCAGTAATTTACGCACCACTCCGGATGAGCGGTTCGAGCACTATACCGCGCAACTGCTCGATCCAGGGCTCGATATCGCGTTCATCAGTGCGTGCAATCCCAAACAGGGTCTGCTGGTTGTCTACGCATTCCTCCGTGCGGACTTTCCTTGGGTCGGCAACTGGGAAGAGCGCAACAACCGCACATCGGCTCCCTGGAAGGGCAGAACTTTTTGCCGCGGAATCGAGTTCAGCACCACTCCTTTTTCGGTTCCTCGCCGGGAAACGGTCGACCAGGGCCGGCTTTTTGGGAAACAGACCTATCGCTGGCTTCCCGCCAAGTCCAGCCTTACGGTTCGCTTCCTGATCATGCTGTTCAAAGTTCCCCAAGCGTTTGCCGGAGTAAAGCAGCTTTCTATCGACCATGGGTTAGCGCGCGTTACAGAAGCCGGGTCTCAGGATCGCCAACTTACTGTCATGGTCGGAGATTTTCTGTAGGACCGTTTTGCTGTCACCAGTCGCGCGAAGCAGCGAAGGACTATCCGAAACGTGAGCTTGTTGGCGGTCGATATCGGATCGAGCACCTGTAAGGCCGTGGTGTTTGCTGCCACCGGGCAAATTCTAGCCCAGCACGCTTCCGGATACGCACCTGAGTTCCATCGACCAGCGTTTGCAGAAATGGATCCAGAGAAGTTCTGGCATGCTGTGTGCTCTTCCTGCCGCGCAGTGGCCGAAGACTTAACGGACCCCGTGCGAGCTCTGTGTCTCAGTTCGCATGGCGAAACCTTTGTTGCCGTTGATTCTCATGGCCAACCTATCACCAACGCGATTCTTAATCAGGATAGCCGTGCCACTCGCGAGTCGACGCGATGCGAAGTCGTCATCGGACGCGAGCGCCTATTTCAAATCACTGGGCTGTTCGCGCACCCTATGTACCCCATCCCTAAGATCTTATGGTTGAGAAAACACGAACCTGAGGTCTTTGCCGCGACCAAGTCCTTCGTTACTCTGATCGGCTACCTCCTGCAGAAGATGGGATTCCCGCCTTACGTGGATTACTCATTGGCCTCGCGCTTCCTGGCTTTCGACATACGCAATCGTACGTGGTCGGATGAAGTGCTCTGCGCGGTGGAACTAGACAAAGCGTGTCTTCCCGTCCCTGTCCCGGCGGGAACAATTGCTGGAAGGCTGAATTCAGAAACGGCAGCTCAGTTTGGCGTTTCAGCCGGAACTCCCGTCGTGCTAGGTGGGCACGACCAGCCTTGCGGCGCACTGGGGGTAGGAGTTGTGGGTGGTGGTCGCGTATCCGATTCGATGGGTACTTATGAGTGCCTGCTGGCCGCCTCGGATGCCCCCAGTCTCAACGACAAGGCGCTGGCTGCCTGCTTGAACACGTATTGTCATGTCGTGCCCGACAAGTTCGTGACGCTAGCCTACTTTCCATCCGGAATCATGGTGAAGTGGTTTCACGATTTGCTTTACGCCGAGGAATCGCGCGGAGGCAACTCCAGGGTGGTGGCCGATGGTATTGAGGCAAGCCACTATGCGTTTCTGGAGGCAGATGCTCCCCAAGGCCCAACCGGTTTATGCATCACCCCACACCTGATTGGGACCTGCAACCCTGAGTTCAACGCACAGGCTCGCGGCTTGATTGCCGGCCTTCAGCCCGGAATCAACCGCGCTCATATATATAAGGGCATCCTGGAAGGATTGGCCTGTGAGCTGTCCATTGTGACCGAAGTGCTGGCGGAAGCAGTTGGAGAATTTGGGGACATCTACGTTTATGGCGGTGGCACGCGTTCGGCTCTTGGCTTGCAATTGCGAGCCGCGCTTACCGGCAGACGGCTACACGTCATGCACCGGCAGGAAGCCGTCTGTCTCGGCAGCGCAATTCTGGCGGGTGTAGCTATCGGCGAATACGAAAGCATCGGCCAGGCACTGGCCGGACTACTCGCGGAGGGCGCCTTAGTGGCGCCCGACAATGCGATCACGGTCAGTTATCGGGATCAAATGAGACGGTACCGGTACTTGAGATCAGCTGTTATGCAGCACGCCTGAGAGTTGTCAGATGCGGTGTTTGTCAGACCAAGTTCATCAGAACTAAGGAGGGAAGCTTGATTCAACCGACAGTCGGATTCATTGTGTACGGCGTCCATAAAGACGGGCTTAAAGATCCAATGGGAGTTCCTTTCATCGACGACGCTATCGTTGAGCGCTCGAAAAAGGCCCTCACCCAGGCTGGTTTGAAGATCGTGGAGCACGACATCGTGATCGCCTCGAAAGAGGAAGCCCGGAGCGCGCTGAAAAAAATGAAGAGCGACGACGGGATCGACATGGTCGTGCTCTTTTCGGGAACCTGGGTTTGGGCAGCGCATCTAGTAGCGGCGATCCGCGACTTTGCAGCCAGTGGCAAGGCAATTCTTCTTTGGACTCATCCCGGTTCGCAAGGCTGGCGCCCCGTCGGCGGATTTGTGATGCATGGCGGCCTCCTCGAAATCGGCGTGCCTCACAAGTTCGTCTACGGCGAGGCCGCTGACTCCGACACCGTCCTTAAAATCACCAGCTACGCTCGAGCCGCTCACCTTAAGAATCTTCTGAACATGTCCACGATCGGCACGTTCGGCGGCCGCGGTATGGGTCAGACCTGCGGCGTCGCAGACCCGTCGCAGTGGATGCGTATGTTCGGCGTCGATATCGATTCGCGTGACACTACCGAACTAATCCGCACTGCCGACGCGATTTCCCCGAAAGAACTCTCCCAACTCCAGCCTAGGCTCAAAAAACTCTTCGGCTCAGCCCCGGAGAACAATACCGTCAATGAGCGTTCCATTCGTCTTTATCTGGCGCTCAAGAAGCTGGTTGAAAAAGAGAAGCTCGATTTCTATACCATCCAATCATTTCCTGGCTTGGGCGACGATTATTCCGCTACCTGCTTCGCGCAAAGCATGATGCTGGAGGATGGCTTTGGAACCTCCACTCTGGGAGATTTCAATACTGCACTGACCGTATTGCTGTTGACCAGGCTCAGCAAGGAACCCGTCTATTATGGCGACCTTCAGCACATCGACAAAAAGAAAAAAGAAATTAAGATCATCGGCGATGGAGCCTGTCCACCGTCCCTGGCCAGCAAGTTGGGCCCGGCTGGCTTTTCCGAGCATGGCATCCCCACCGAAGGGGAGGCTGGCGGTCTTTCCGTCAGGCTGATTTGCAAAGTGGGGGAAGGCGTGCTCGCTCGCCTTGGCCGTGTGAATGGCGAATTCCAAATGGTGATTACTCGTGCCACAATTTTCGAACCACCTAAGCAACAGGTTCAGCAGCGTCTCAAAGAATGCGGCATTCCCTTCTGGCCGCACGGGTTTGTGACGGCTCATTGCGATATCGACAGAATGCTCGACAGCTGGACGAACGAATATGCGTGCCTTGGCTATGGGGCTGATCTTTATCCCGCATTGATCGATTTCTGCGACCTGACAGGCATCACACCAGTCCTGCCCTGAATCTTTGCGAGAGAGGTGAGGCGAACATGAGCCCATGCCTTCCGTGACGAATCAACGGTCGATTGGTTTTCAAGACAAAAGTCGACTAGCGTGTACCGGGCCGGTGCTCGTCAGCCGGAGAGTGCGAGTGGTATGCTCGCGCTTCTTGTCTGGCCAGCACAACCCGCCTCGTATTGGTTAGCATCCAACTCCGCACTGTTGCCGGTGCGATCCGTGGGATCAGCGCAGTGGAGGATCGGTGAGCGAAGAATCCGAACGCATGATAATGCTTCTCCAAGAGCTGGCTCTTCTCGATAGAGCTGAAGCGATCTGCCCCTTGGCGGATCTACAGAAGCGAGAAAACGCCGGCAAGAAATCCATCAGGAAATCAAGCAACTCGCCGCCCAAAAAACCAAGACCTCCTCGTAGGAGGAACTTTCGGCCGAACCGGGTTCGCGGCGGGTCTTGGATCGACGCCGGCCAGATGGCTAAGGCCTTACTTCTGCTTGCCGCGCTTGACGAGAATCGCTTCGATCTGCCGCATGTGGTTGAGATCGTGTCCGGCGAACATGCGGACGATGTGCTCAATCGATTCTTGTCCGCGCTCGGAATGCATGCCGTAGTGTTTCCATTGGTCGGGCGTCAGTGATTTCAGCAGAGACAGATTTGCTTCTCGAACCACGCGGAACTGCTCCAACGATTTGCGCGGATCGCGCTTCTCGTAATGCCCGCTCTTCACCCAGGAATCCTGATCGAAAGCCGCAATCGGCGTGCCGGGAGCCCCAAGAATCATTCTCATGCGGAAGCCGCCCACGATTTCAGCATCGGCCAGGTGGGCGAGAATCTCGGCTACCGACCATTTGTCTGCGACAGGCCGCTTCCGAAGCTTCCCGCTGGAAACACCTTGAATGAGACGCTCCAGCTTCTTCGCTGTGGCGCTTTGCACGCTCAACGGCTGCTTTCCTTCCATATAGCTAACGATTCTCTGCGTGTACTGTGCGGGTGTCTCTTTCATTTGAAAACCTATGTCAAAACCGAATGATCAAAACCGCATAATGAAAACGTCAGATTGAAAGCTTCATTGTTTTTGTTCGGCTCGAAACACAGTCCAAGGCCCAGCTTTCATGTCCCGGAGCACGGGCTTCTGCCAGGAGAATTCCGCGTGGTGATCGAGAAAATCGGCGGCAAGGAAATCGGTTCCGCAGGGATGCCCTGCTCGCGCTACAAAGCTCATGTTTCCCGTCATGGCGCTGTCGGTGGCTTTGCCCTGCACGGCGCCTTCGGGACTATATGGCTCCCGGTCCCATCGCGGTACGCCCCGAGGCGATAGATCGGTGTGGCCGCAGAGCGAGCGCTCATCCGCATCCTCTTTCTTCTCGAAGCTATCGTAGTGATCGGATAAAAAGGCTTCCGCAAATTGCACGTCGATACTTCCCTTTGCTCCTTGCACCATTTCCTCGGCGCGCACATGCCGCGCGTTCATCGAAGACGACATATCGTTGGGATCGAACCCACTCGTTTCCTCGCGAATCAGCTTGGGATCGCGCGGGAAATTCGAGCTGACATAATAGCCATCTTTTGTGCGCCACAACGGGGTGTTCTTGAGGCCGAGCTCGAGATAGGCGATTTCTCCGGTTTTGCGGTCGCCGATGAGCCAGTCATTGGCGTAGCCACCGTTGTTGCCGTCTTTAATGATGCGGACGTAATCGTCAATGCTCTTGGCATATTGCAAGGCTTTGCGAGAGCGCACGAACTCCGGCTTGCCATTGGGATCCCAGCCTTCGAATTGCGTGATCGTCGTTTCCGTGCTCATGATGCCGGCGCCGTTGATCCCGAAATCATCGTCACTGGTGATAACGCCGGGAAAACCATCCATCAGGATGCGCTGGCCGTTCTGCGGTGCGATGTCGAAGATGATGGTCCAGCGTTCGCCGTCGAGATAACCACTCCAATTGTTATGGGCGATCACGATTTGATGATCTTTGGTATAGCTTCCGGTGGCGACGAAGGCGCTGCAATGTCCGGGCGCCTTCAGCTTCGGAGCGCCCGCCAACTTCTCGCGCTTGTTCAGCCAGGGAACATAATAGTCAGGGACTTCTTCGAAAGCATTCAAAGCGACAATGTCGTAGAGATCCACATTGACTCCGCCGGCTTTCGCACCATCGGCAATGCCCTGCAATTCCTGCTGATATTCGGCATCGATGTGTGGCCAAAGCATTTCCCGGGCTGCGGTGCGGAAAAATTCCCAATCGCGATGAGTGTCGTGCGCGTTCATAAGCTTGACGGCGGTGAATGCATCGGCAATCTCGGGGGCCAGCAGATAGCCGTGCTGGTAGCCAATTTCGGAGGGCGAACCTTCGAGGTGAACATACGTCCATCCACCTTTTTTGAAACGATAACTTTTCTCAAGACGCGAGTCGGAGGACTGAGCTTTCGCGGAATGCGAGGGATCGGAGGCGGAGGCGGAAATTGCAGCGCTACAGGCAATCAGGACGATTCCTGCTATCCGCAAAAATGAAAAAGCCAAACGGTTCGACATTTTTGTACCCTTAACTCGGAGTGGAGGCCATTGTAGCTGAAAGCCGAGTCCGCTAGCAGGATGTCAGGAGTAGTCGCCAGAATCTTCACTTCTCGCGCATGCAACAGAAATGCGCATCGACATCCGCGTGAGTTGGAACATAAAAAAGCGGAGCGCTTTGCGCGCTCCGCGAATGTTCCTGGTTGCGGTTAGCGGCCGCCATGGCCCCCGCCACCGAATCCACCACCACCGAATCCCCCACCGTGGAAGCCGCCGCCGTGAAATCCGCCACCTCCGCCGTGGAAGCCTCCGCCGTGAAATCCGGCGAAACCGTGGTTGCCTGCCATTAATGAGCCAGAGTGGAAGGCTCCGCGTGCGGCACCGGCTCCAGTATAGACACCATGCGAATAGCCCTTGCTGGTTGCGTAATGTTCTCCTCCGCCCCAGGCATGAACGTTGTGAGCATTGAAGGTGTGATAGTAATGTCCGCCGTAGAATGGCGCGCGATATACCCAGCCCGGAGAGTAGAATCCCCAACCAAACGGGCTGTAGCAAATTCCGCCCCAAGGCATGAAGGTGTAGGCAGAGAACCAGGGATCCCATCCCCAGCCACCGAAGCCCAAACCCCAACCGCCCCATCCCCAGCCGGGTCCCCAGAAGCCGCCGCCCCAGCCACCCCACCCTTCAGCCGCCATCGCATTGGCTTCATCGATATTGGCTTCGGCAAGGTACGAGGATCGCAAGCTGCTCCAGTTGTAGAGATCGCCGCTTTCGTAATCCTTCTTGTGGAAACTGACTTCTTTGACTCGCGCCGTGGGATCGATCGCTAATTCGTGCCCACCTTTTACCTTGACCTGCTTGTCTCCGTCTTGCACTTCGGCCTGGCCATCAAATACACGAAGTTCGCCTTGCCGCAGGTTGAAATCGTACAGTCCAGGCTTCACCATGCGCGTGACCACATCACCCTCTATAACGCGAAGGTCATTCTGCTTATAGATGTCATCGACCTCGACTATCGCGTGGCCTCGATCAAGCCGCACTTCGGTATTTGCAAGACCGTTGGAGAGTATGGTGACAGAACTGTTGTCACCGACTCGCAGGAATACACCCGGAGTCAGAAGAATCTCGACTTTGCCGTGATCGACGTCAAGGGTTTGACCGTCTTCGAGAGTTGTTTTGCCAACCGATTTCTGATCGAGAGTTTCATTGCCGATATTGGCTTGTCCCTCGACGTAGTTAATGGTTCCCGGCACTGCTGAATTTGAACCCGCGTTTGTCGTAGCGGCAGTCGCCCACGCAGGCGCAGATAGAAGCGCTGCCAGGAACAAGGCAACCAATCCCTGTGCCTGAAACGGCTTCATATAACGTCCTCCTGAATCATTTCGCAATCTTTTCGCTACCTAATTAGATGGCCGCGAGCCTGCATTCGATGCTCGCAGCGACGCTCGCAAATAAGGCCGTGGGCGCCTTAGGTATAAGATTTGTAAAGATTTCTAGATTAAGAATGTCTCTAGACGTCAGTTCAGATATCAGTTCGCGGTTCAGTATTCCGCTCCAGATACCAGCAGGGAACGAAACCAGCGTGAGGGAATAAGGCGTGCACGCAGGTTTGCACTTCTGGAGGATTGAAGATGAATTGCGTCTTGCCGCTTTTCTGCTGCACGGCGTCGTAGCTCTGAACGGTGACTTGTCCGAAGGCTTTTCTGTTCTCTGCGACACGGTAGCGGAATACGCAGTAATCGACGGCATAGGCCAAGCCCGTCGCAGCCAGCACGAAGATGACGCTGGCGAGAGATAGGCGCTTCACGAAGACCTGGACTTTAACGTTCAGAGCGGCACTCCCGGCGCTCGATTATATCCGCAGCCTCATTCCAGTTTGCCATCGGGCTGTGAGTTAGCAATTGACGCCATATGCGCCTCAGCGTTGACAACTCCCCATGTTCACAGGCAAACTACCGCATCCGCCAATTACGGGCAGCGGACGCTTCCTAACGGCGACTCAGAGGAGCAGTGCGGATCTAATACAGCATTCATAGGCCATGGAGCAATCAGTCTCCTACACGCTCGATTCCACTTTGGACACCGTAGACCATGCGGAGCAGAAAGCGACCCGCATTGCAACGGAATTGGGGTTTGCGGAAGATGAGGTGATGCAGATCTCCATGGCAGTGCGCGAAGGCGCGGTCAATGCCGTTCTGCATGGAAACGCCTATGCTCCGGATAAAAAAGTCATACTGGCGTTCGAGCACACGCCAGAGAACCTGGTAATCACCATTCGCGATCAGGGCAGAGGCATCAACTTGAGCGAGATTCCCAATCCCCTGGCGCCGGAAAATCTGCTCAAGACTTCGGGACGCGGCATTTTTCTGATGCGTTCCTTCATGGACGAGGTGGAAATCCGCCCGTCTCAGACAGGGACAGAAGTGAAATTGATCAAACACGTCCGCGGTCCAGCCGCGGCCGGTAAGGAGGGTTCTCAGTGAGCATGAAACTTAGCACTCGGCAGGTGGATGGAGTCACCATTGTGGACTGCAGCGGCCGCATTACCCTGGGCGAAGGCAGCGTCATGATGCGCGACACCGTACGCGATCTGCTCTCCAAGGGCAACAAGAAAATTGTCTTGAACCTTGGCGACGTCAATTACATCGATAGCTCGGGCATCGGTGAACTGGTCAGCGCCTTTACCACCACGAAAAATCAAGGCGGCGAACTCAAGCTGCTTCATCTGACCAAGAAGGTGCACGACCTGCTGCAAATCACCAAGCTCTACACCGTCTTCGACGTGAAAGACGACGAAGCCGCCGCCGTCAAAAGTTTTAAATAATCGTTTTGCCATCGCTTTGAAAGGGCGCGGCTTCCAGCCGCGCCGCAGAGCCCCAGTAAGTTACCCCCTTCCCCGCCATCTCTACCCTGTCATCCCGAGCGGAGCATGAGTGTCCGAAGGACGCTCATGCGGAGCCGAGGGACCCCGTGGCCGCTGAACACCATACACGGCCCCGCGGGGAGCTTTCTGCACGATGCGGTGATGTCGGAACCTGCTTTCTTCCTATTGTCATTTTGTCATTCCGACGCGCGAGCGAAGCGAGACAGGAGGAACCTGCTTTTGCTGCGGTTGCCCCATCCTTTCGCCCGGCATGCGAAAGTGCGGAACTCCCAACACAGAGACGCGCAGCTATGGACATTACAATTTCCCCGGATCACATGCGTATAACTCTTGGGCGCGCCTACCAGGCTCGAAGCTCGAACCCGGCCTATGCGAAGCAGGAAACTTTTGCACCGGCCCTTTGTGACATCTGCACTTTCCCGCAACCTCAATCTCGGTCCAATATCGTGAAGCACACTTCACCCTGGAGACGAATGATTGCGGACCTCTAGATCTAACCGCTTTCCCTGCTGGTATTTGCATCGAAAATTCCGCAAACTCCATGACTAGCCGGAATTTGCGGAACGGGGGGAGGGGGGATGTAGAAATATGGCGCTGACAACCGCACCCACGTGCCAACACCAAATCGAGCCGAACCGCCGCTGTGGTCGTCCCGCCCTCCGCAGGATGCGCTATCGCTATTCCCATCAGCGCGATCACAACCGCAACGCCAGGAAACTTGCCGAACGGGTGCGCCAGCGATGGTTTGAATCGGTGAATACGAATAACCCGATAGCTGTGCAACGAGCGCTTGCGGAAATCGTGCGCCGTCTGGCTTCAGGACTGACCGACCCTGAAGAGGCTGGCGCGATGCTTTTCGAGTTGCAGGCCGCCAGGGCCGGTTTGCAAGCCCCAGCGCAAACGGATACGCGCACGTCATGACGCGAACAAGCCATCTCGCGATTCTCGTTTCCATTTTGCTTGCGGCCGCCGCCCAAGCATCCGATTGCCTTTCCATCGGCGAGGCCCGCCAGCATGTCGGCGAAGACAAATGCGTCACCGGAAAAGTCCTGCGTGTGAAAGCCGGAGCCAGAGGCGCACACTTCGTCGACTTCTGTGAAGATCAAATGAGCTGTCCATTCACAGTGGTTGTTTTCGGCTCCGATCTGAGAGATGTGGGAGACGTGCGCCGGCTTGCCGGACACGTAATCGAAATTCATGGACCAGTAAAGTTGTATGACGGCAGAGCAGAGATCATCCTGAAGCGGGTGAACCAACTGACCGGCGGGTCCACGCTGATTCCACCGTTGCCCAAGGAGTATGACGTGGAGAAGCAAGGACACTACAGCGCGGGGAGCATCCGTCCGCCAAAGAAACTAAAGACACCGAAGAGCACGGTTTCGCCCACCGCGACCTACGGAAATGAGGCGGACGTGAACGAGCCGCAATAACCTTGACACCACTTCGATGACAGCACGTTGAGACGTAAAGGGCATATCACACCATCCCCTTCTTCAATTCCTCCAGCGGATATTTCGTGCCGCGCCAGACGATGCCGTCGTTCCACAGCGTATAAAACATCGAGCGCAGCAGGGTGTAAATAAATAGTGCGGTGCTAACAGGATGCAGCAGGAAATAATACGCCGGAACCCGCGAACGCCATGACATGCCGACATAAATTAAAAACATCGATCCCAGCGCAATTGCATAGGGCAGCCGCTCCCATCCGTGCGCAAGCCAGACTCCCAGGAATGGCGTGAGATTCAGGAAGGCGAGGGCAAACGCAGAAATCAAAGTGCGCCACCATTGAAAAGACAACACCGCGAAGAAATTCTTAGTGAGATTGTCGACGACGCCCATAGCCCCGCGCGCCCAGCGAATCGAAATCAAGTCGCCGCCGAAAACGTTGCGCTGAGCGAAACCGGCATTCTTTACAACTTTGCCCAGTTTCATGTCGTCGAGCACCTCCATGCGCAGCGTTTCATAGGTCCCTACAGCTTCATACACGCTGCGGCGAATCAGATTGAAGGCGCCGACTCCCATATGATCGCGAGATTTCGGGTCGGCCACCTTCCAGGGACGATGCCCAAAAACAAACATGGTTTGGAAAAACGCGATCATCATGTATTCGCCTGGAGTTTTCATGATCATCTGCGGAAACAACACAACGTGATCCGCTTTTTCTGCCTCAGCATAGGCCAATGCCCGGCGAACAGAATCTGGCCTAAACACCACGTCCGCGTCGGTAAACAGGAACCACTCGCCGCTTGCTTCATTCGCTGCCGTCCACATCGCGTGCGTCTTGCCCAGCCAGTCGGCGGGCAGTTCGCGATGCTGAATCAGCTTAAGAACCGGGCGCCCCACCGTTCCCGCGTCTGTCGCCGGAGAGTGGGCGTTTTGAACTTTTTCCATGATCTCGCCGGTTCGGTCCGTCGAACGGTCGTTCACTGCGATCACTTCAAAATTGTTGTAATCGAGTTGGAGCAGGCTTCTGAGACACTGCTCAATATCTTGCTCTTCATTTCGCGCAGGCACGATGATTGAGATGCGAGGATTACCACTGGGCGAAACCGGATTGCGGTCCCACTCAGGGGTGGAGACATCAGCCACGCTGGGCATGCCAATGGCAGCATCGAGAATGCGCGAGAACCAGGCCAGAGCGAGAATGATTCCTGCAATCCAATAAACGTAAGACATTCCGCTGCTACGTCTTCCCCGCTCTTGTATTGTCGGCGATGGATGCGGGGGCCAATTGCACAGAAGGTGCGAATCGCATTCCATAAAACAGAATTGCCGACGAAATAATCATCGCGATCATCGGTAGAACGAAGGCGGCTTGCAACGATCTCCGGTCCGCGACCCAACCCATCATCGTAGGAGAAGGCACGTCACCGAGGAGGTGAATAACAAAAATGTTCACCGCCAGCGCCGTGACGCGGATATGAGCGTCAACCGAATTGATGACCGCGGCATTCAGCGGCGCGGTATTGAATAATAGAAAGAACGCTGCGAGCGCGATGGCTGGAATCATGGCCTGGCCCTTCACGAACAGAGCGACAATCATGACCGGAACGCCCAGCGCCATGCTGGCCGCC
The DNA here is from genome assembly GCA_963766625.1 of uncultured Acidobacteriaceae bacterium. Lineage (GTDB taxonomy): Bacteria > Acidobacteriota > Terriglobia > Terriglobales > Acidobacteriaceae > Sulfotelmatobacter. The sequence goes on from CAVYBF010000007.1 coordinate 23,606, forward strand.
GAGACAAAATAATAAGTGCTCTTCATGCGCGGCAATAGATAGTCGCCTAACCAGCCACCCGCCAATGAAGCCAGAATGCCATCAATGACGATAATGATCCCGAAGGTGAAGTTTGCCGACTCCAGTGAGTATCCGCGTGTACGTGACAAGAAGGTGGGCATCCACACCTGGATTCCGCCCAGCGCGAACGTCATGGCTGCCATTCCCAAGGTTGCGCTCCAGAACGCCGGGTTGCGTGCCAGGCCACGCAAAGTTCTGCCTTCGGGAGTTTCCCGCAGGGAGTCGAATTGTCCCCGTTGTGGCTCGCGCAAAAACAGCACGGCTATGGCCAGCAGAAATCCCGGAACTGCCGCGACATAAAAAGGAGACCTCCATCCGTAATGCGCACCCAGGTTTCCGCCTAGCAGATATCCCGCGGCCGTGCCGACCGGAATTGCCAGATAAAAAATTCCAAGAATCCGGCCACGTTTATTTTCCGGAAACATGTCGGCGACGAATGTGGGGGCGATGGTTACGAACGTTGCTTCCCCAATCCCGACCAGTGTGTGCCGGATCAACAGTTCCGTGTAGTTGTGGGTGACGGCCGTGAGCAGGGTGAGCGCGCTCCAGAAGATTGCTCCCAGAACGATGATGATCTTGCGCGAATAGCGGTCGGCTAGCGGCCCCACGAACGGAGCGGCGACCATGTAGAAAAGCAAGAATGCGCTGGTGAGATAGCCGACTTGTGTATTGCTGAGCGCGAACTCGCTCTGTACGAGGGGCTGCACGGCGAACAGCACGGACCGGTCCACATAATTCAAAAGGTTCAGCGCCGTCAGCAGAATCAGCGCTGTGTATGGATGGAGTCTCTCAGAAGTCACGGGTCGAGCGAATATAGCACGGAGCCAAAGCTGGTTTACTGAACGCTGCGGTTCTCGATATTTGGTGAGCTGAGGTTAGCAAAGCTGGATCAGCAGAGATTACGAGTGTGTGCAAATAATTCCTCTGAGCCAGTTGGGTTTGTCATTCACAGGGCTTGAGGGCGCCCGACCTGCTCCCTCCGGTTGCAGGGTTGGCGCTCAGGCAGTACCGGGCCAGATCCTCGCCCGCGAAGACCGGCCTTGAGTAGTATTGCTTCACACCGGCCGCGAATTTCGCCCCATCCTCGCCGCCGACAAAGTGGTACAAGATCAACGCCTTGGCCTGCGCTTTTGAAGCCAACTCGCCCACGGCTTTCAGCGGCAGATGCTCCTTGCGCATATGCTCCGCCATCACGCTCGCGTTTCCCGACGTTGCGACCGGCCAATGTCCGGTATTCTCGACGGCGTCAAGATCTTCGACTTCCGAGATAAGTACGTCCGTGCCCTTCGCGAGGGCCTCCACTGCTGTGCTCGGTCCCGTATCTCCCGTAAAAACGATCGAGCCATAAGGCGTCTCGAACCGGTACGAATACGATTTCATGGTCGCGTGGTATTTCGCGGGTATCAGCTGGTAGTGAGTGTTCTCGGCCGCCGTCACCCGAATTTTGTCGTCCAGATACACCAACCCATCGTGATCGATGACATGCGCCTTGAACGGATTAATCAGCGTGCTCGCACCAAGAGGCTCGGCCGCAAAAATTCCGTAGGGAATCCTGATGTATTTGTATGCGGCGCGCACGAGCGCAGGCGTTTCTGGCGGTCCGTAGATATTGAATTCCTGCCGGTCTCCTGGCACACCGAAGTCAAGGCTTTGAAAGTCGTTAGCCAGTACATCGACGAGCCCGAGCGCGTGATCTGGATGATCGTGGGTAAGGAAAATGGTTCCGACCATCTGCGATTTCACGCCTGCGTCCAGCATCCGCCGCATCGTGCCGATGCCGCAGTCGATCAGATACGGTCTCCCATCGACGATCAGCATGGTGGCCGGTTCCGATCGCCGCTCGGAGAGTACCGGCCCTCCCTGCGTTCCGAGCAGCAGAATTTCAACACCCTTTGGCGATTCTGCTGGAGTCGTGTTCTGCGCGAACGACCGCTCCGGCATCATGACCAGTGTCAAGAAAGCCGCCAGGGCCGCAAAAATATCGCGCAACAAAATATCCCGCGACAACATATCCCGCGATACGAGGCGCGTTCTCTTCGGCGAAGTTCTTAATTTCTTACGCACTATTAAAACCCCTTCTCCGACGATTGAACCTGATGAAGTTAAATTGAACCACTCCCGGTTTTTGTGGGTTTCATCTCTCTGCTCTTTGTCTTTGCCTTGGCAGACGCGCTCTTGGCCAACGCGCTACAACCGTGGTCGAAATCCCGCCCCGCGGACGGAAGTCTCCTTTTAGTTCGGCCCAGACCGGTTTGGCGCAGCGCACAACATCTTCGAGGACGCGATTCACAACGTTCTCCTGAAAGATGCCCAAATTCCGGTAGGAGTGCAAATATTCCTTATACGATTTGAGTTCCAGGCACAATTTATCAGGCTGGTAGCGCAATGTGATCACGCCGAAATCCGGTAGCCCGGTCTTGGGACAAACAGAGGTGAACTCAGGATCGTCGATGACGATCTCATAACCGGGGAATTGATTGGGCCAGGTTTCGATCTCGGGGAACTTGGTGTCGAGGCCTGCGGCGGCGTGCTCGGGAGTATAGCGCTTCTGTTTTGCCATGATGACATTGTAATAGTTCGATCCTTCCGGATAATGCTTGGGCAGGCCCGGCTTGCCGACTTTCTGCCCATAATTCAACAGCATCCTGCATGTTCGCCCAGCATCTAAATGTGCATCGGGAAACTTAAGTGTGGTTTTACCTCGCGGCGGCGGGTGATAAATTAGTACTTACAGTTGTTTCCGTTACATCCTGAAAAGATAATCGGTTGGCAACCAATCATAATTCGAATGGGGGGCCCGGAAAGCGCAGCGGCCGCAAATGGATCATTCTTAGCGCGGTAGTCGTGCTCGCCTTGATTCCTGTCTTCACGCGGCAGGGACCACTGCGCGTCAACACCACGACCGTCGAGCGCGGGCCGATCCGGAGCCTTATTTCAACCAACGGCAAAATCGAACCGATTCATAATTTTGAGGCGCATTCCCCGGTTGCAACTACTGTGAAACGCCTTTATGTAAAAGAAGGCGACCACGTCCGAAAAGGCCAGCTCCTGCTGCAGCTCGACAATGCGGATTTGCGCAGCCAGGCTGCGCGTGCGCAAGCTCAAATCAAGGCGGCGCAATCGAATCAGGCTGAAGTAACGACGGGTGGAACTCGGGAAGAGATTCTGACCCTGGATTCGCAGATCATCAATTCTCGCAACACGGTCGACTACGACCAGCGCAACCTGCAGGCATTACGCCGCTTAGAGCAGCAGGGCGCAGCTTCTCCGGGAGAGGTAAAACAGTCAGAAGATCAGCTTCAGCGTGCTCAGACCGATCTCACCTTGTTAGAGCAAAAGAAGAAGGACCGTTATTCGCAACCTGAGGTGGCGAAGGTTCAGGCACAAAACACGGAAGCGCAAGCCGCCTACGATGCGGCGGAAGACGCCTTGCACAAATCCACCGTGCGCGCCCCGTTCGACGGTGTCGTTTACACCGTTCCAGTCAAGCAAGGCGCCTATGTGCAGACTGGAGATTTGCTGCTGCAGGAAGGCGATTTATCTCAGATGCTGGTGCGAACTTTCGTCGATGAACCTGATATCGGCCGTCTCGCAGCGGGACAGAAAATTGAAGTCACTTGGGACGCGGTGCCTGGCCGTGTGTGGGATGGAACCGTCACCACCATACCGTCGGAGGTAAAGCTTCACGGCGCACGGAATGTAGGAGAGATTACCTGCACAGTCAATAACCGCGACCGGCGTCTGTTGCCGAATGTCAACGTGAGCGTCACGATCATCACCGCAGAACATAACAACGTGCTCACGCTGCGCCGCGAGGCGGTTCACATGGACGATACAAAGCCTTATGTCTATGAAGTTAAAGATGGCCATTTAAAACGTCAGGATGTTGACGTTTCCTTGCAGAATTTAACGCGAGTCGAGATCACCGGCGGACTATCGGATCATGCGGTCGTAGCTTTATCCTCGGTGGACCCGACCAAGCCTCTTGCCGATGGAACTCGCGTGAAGGTGGTGCAATAGCAAATGAAGCGGGTTGGGTTAATGTTAGCTTATTTTCGCCATTCTAAGCGGTATAGCGTGGCAGCCCGTCTGGGCTTGCTGCTGGCTGTTCTGTCTTTGTCTCTTCTTACGGTTTCAGTCGCCTTTGCCTCGGGATCTCCCGAGGATCTTCTAGCTGCAGGCCGGGTGGATCAAGCCGTGCAGGATCTCGACCGACAAATTGAGGTTTCTCCCACGGCGGAGTCCTACAATCTGCTCTGCCGGGCCCAGTTCGAGCTCGACGCCTGGGACGCCGGCATTCGCGATTGCGAGAGAGCCACCGAGCTCGCTCCAGACAACGCGCTTTATCATCTCTGGCTGGGACGCATTTATGGAGAGAAAGCTGATCATACAAGTTTCATTCACGCCGTCGGCCTGGCCAAGAAAGTACGAACCGAGTTTGAACGAGCCGTCGAGTTCGATCCCAACAATTATGAAGTTCGCACCGATCTGGCTGAGTTTTACGTGGAGGCGCCGGGAATCGTAGGCGGAGGGAAGGATAAAGCGCGGGCCCAAGCTGACAAGCTCGCATCGTTAAATCCCGCAATGGCAGATTGGGTGAAGGCGCGGCTAGCCGAGAAAAATAAGGATGAGGCGGCTGCCGAGCGCGAGTATCAGGCTGCCGTCAGCGATAGTCATGGCGGGGCGCGCGCCTGGCTGAATCTCGCCGGCTTTTATAGTCGTAAGGGACGATTGGACGACATGGAACGTGCCTTGCGCTCGCTCGAGTCAAGCCGCCTGGATCATCCGGCTGCGCTCGCGGATGGCGCCAGCATAGTGTTGCGCACCGGACAGGACTATGACCTCGGCGTGCGACTTCTACAGCGTTATCTCGCTACGAAGACGGTTGAAGAAGCTCCCGCTTTCAAGGCTCACGTTATGCTCGGGGAATTGCTTGAGAGGCAAGGCAATGCCTCCTCCGCAGCTGAGGAATACCGCATAGCTCTGGGCATGGCCCACAATTACTCGCTGGCGCAGGATGGGCTAAAGCGCGCGACTACTCGGAACGGGCTGAAGCGAGTAGCTGAGCAATAGCCTTCCATTTTAATAACGAGACAATTTCACTTTAGGCGACCATTTTGAATTCAGTTCGCTTGGACAAATGGCTGTGGGCGGCCAGATTTTTCAAAACGCGCTCTTTGGCCGCTCGAGCATGCAGTCTCGGCAGGATCCAATGCAATAGCCAGCCTGCCAAATCTGCACGCGAAATCCGCGTCGGAGATATGTTGAGGGTCGCCAATGACGGCGGGGATTTTGAGATTGCGGTTCTGCTTCTGAGTGAAACGCGTGGTCCGGCTTCGGTGGCGCAAACGCTTTATCACGAAACCGAAGCCAGCCGCGAATTGCGCCAGAAAGTTATAGCGGAACGCAAGGCTATGAGGCAGTTCGAAGTATTGCCCGCAGGCAGGCCCTCGAAGCGCGACCGGCGCAGAATCATCCAGTTCCGAGGCAGAGCCTGAGATACGTAGGCTTGGTTACCGGCCAGCTTTCGAATCGAAATCAACCAGCCCGTCGCGATAATCGATTTTGATATTCAGCAGGTGCAACGTGGCAAAACCGAGCGTCCCGGATATTTCCGTTCCCACAGACTCGCTTGCCGAGCTCAGATCAAACGCGATCAGATCCTGATTTTCTTGCCGGAGATGGCCGAATTCCAGGATCGTTTTCCCAGCGCTGTAAACATTCTTCACCGACCCGCTGATTCCGCTGACCATCCTTTCGGAATCAGCCCGAAGCCTCGTGATCTCGCGCGCGGCTGCGGGAGTGATTTGACTTGCGAACCCGCCAGTATCCAAAAGAAAAAGTTTGCCGGGAACCTCTCCAACTTTGGTTGGAACGAGCAGGTAGTGACCGAAGCGATAGACCTTGGTGTAGGACTGCATCTCTTGCGCAATATAGCCATCGCGCAATGCGGTTTTTGCGCTACCGGCCGACTGATCAACGTTATCGGGCCGTGCAGGCAGCGTGCTTAGTCTCAGTTTCTCGTTCGGAAAATCGATATTCACCAGGAACTGTTCGAAGAAGTCGGTTCCGATCAGGCCCTCATCTTGCAGAACCGACCTTTTGTCCAGAACTCTCACCGGGCAGTCTCGAAATTCCAAATCACCGATTCTGATAGCGCTGGCCAGTCCGACGTATCCACTGCCTATTCCGTCATCGCCAACTCCACCGATTCGGCTTTCGGCAACTCTGGTGATGCCGGCCTTCTCCGCGACTTTGCGGCTGACGAGAATGCCACTCGCTCCGGTGTCGAGCATCAGCGTGGCTTTCCGGCCATTCACGTGCACGGCCAGACCGTAGCCGCGTAAATGCTCCGCGTCGACCAGCAATCGAACCAGCGGCGTCTCAACTCTTGCTATTTGTTTGACCAGATGGCAACCTTCCTGCGAGCGATCTAGCATCTTCAGATAATCAAGATACTGTTGGCTCTCCGCCCGATCACTGGCGCCGACACCATCTGCACTCGCGAGATAGCTCTCGAGGCGACGAATGCGCTCCCATAGCGGCAATGTCAAGTTCCAGTTCAGTTCAATATCGGGATCAACGGCGTTTAGCTCTCGTGCCTTGTCGATCATCACCTTGCCCTGGGTATATGACGAAAGAGCATTACTTACGCGCGCTAATCCTAGATGAGCGCGGCCGCTTGAATCGGAGTTCGCTATCTTCAGCCACTCTTCCTCCGCCTCAGGAATCTTCCCTTCCCGGAAATAGACCTCGCCCAGTGCTACCCGCAAATCTGGTGAATTAGAAAATGTGAGTCCCTTTCTTACCGTTTCCGAAGCCAAATCCATCCTGCCCTGCTTTAGATAGATCCGGGTCAGGCCGGCATGCGCTTCTGGCGAAGCAGGATTTATCCGCAGCATGAGCTCATATTTCTCTATGGCGGCATCGAGTTTGCCCCTTCGGTAAAGAGACATCGCCTCACGAAGTACATTTGCGGGATTGAGTTCGGTCCTTAGGCTCGCGGAGCCCAAGACGGGGTCACTTTCAGCCGAAGCAATCGAATTGGTCGAAAACTGCTGACTCTCGATTGATGGAGTACTGCCAAACAGACTACAAAGGCAGGGCACGACAAGCAGCCCTAGGCGTAAGACCCTGAACATTGGGCGTACCTTTTGGCTGTCGCGGTATGTTGGGGGAGCCCCGAGCAGCGCGGCGAGTTTGTCATAAGATTTTGTGAGTGTCGAGTGTTTCTTTGGGCAAGTTTTCCACCGGTGCAGAACTTCTAGCGGACCTACCGTAGCTGTAACGGGACCGTCACGAAGCGTTTGCACGGCAAAGCGTAAAATTGAAGGGATGATTAAATTATCCGTCTTGGCTTTATTCATCTTGATTTGGCTCGCGCTGCCGGTGGCCGCTTTGGAGGATATCCACTCGGTCGCTCAGGCGGTTGACGAACATTACAACCAGCTGCATAGCCTGGAGACGCAATTCACCGAAACCTATCGAGGATTAGGACTGGAGCGAACCGAAAACGGCACCCTTTGGCTGGAAAAGGGTGGGCTGAAAAAACCTGGCAAGATGCGATGGGAATACCGTTCTCCAGAGGACAAGCTGTTTGTCAGCAATGGGAAAGAAGCGTGGTTCTATGTCCCAGGCGACCATCAGGCGCGACGAACCGACGCCAATAAGCTGGAGGACCTTCGTTCTCCGCTCGAATTCTTGCTGGGTAAAACGCAGTTGGAAAAGGAGTTACGAGCCTTGTCATTCGCTCCGGATGTGCAGCCGTCAAATACCGGCGACGTTATGTTGCGAGGGGTGCCTCGGGGCATGGCTGACCGCGTCAGCGAGATGCTACTGGAAGTCAACCCACAACACGAAATTGTACGAATCCAGATGCAAGCTGCGGATGGATCGGTTACCGAATATCAGTTTAGCGATCAGAAAGCCGGGGTGAAGTTGCCTGCCGGATGGTTTCAGTTTAAGCCGCCAGCCGGCACAGAAACGGTCGAAGGCCTACAACCGTAAACCTGGAGCCGTAACGAGATTCAAGCGTGGTCTTTTTTTGGTTACTTGAGATACTAAAATGGTTCTAACTTGTTGCAGTCCGAGACTCAACCCCGTAACGCGCGATGCTAAACTGAGTCATCCAGAGTTTACCCCGAAGCTTCGGGTGGTCCTGACCGAAAAGAACTGAAAAATGGCGGAATACGTTGTAAAAATCGCCGATGAGCGCGGGCACACGCATCAGCAGGTGGAGCACGGTTACTCCATAGCGGAGGTGAGAGACCGCTTCGCCTCGCAGGGATATCTGGTTCACTGGGTCAAACCCCAGGGAATGCTCTCGAGCTTGTCGATTCGGCGTGGCCGCAAAATCAAGCAGAGTTCATTTCTGGTGTTCAACCAGCAATTTCTCACGCTGATTAAAGCGGGATTGCCCATCCTTAATGCCCTTGACCTGCTGATCAAGCGGCAAAGGGACATGAATCTGCGTCAGATTTTAGAAAATGTTCGTGAGCGGGTGAAGGGCGGGGAGCTGCTTTCCGATGCGTTCGCCACTCATCCGGCGGTACCGAAAATTTATACCACTACGCTGATGGCGGGCGAGAAGAGCGGCAACATCGATGAAGTTCTTACTCGCTACATCAGTTTTCAGCGTATGGCGATGAGCTTTCGAAAGAAACTGATGGTGTCTCTGATCTATCCCACGCTGCTGGTGAGCGTGGTAACGATCATGGTGATGTTTCTTTTCACCTACGTCGTGCCCAAGTTTGCGGAGCTCTTTAACAGCCTGGATGCGAAGCTGCCGGCGATTACCGTGTTCATGCTCTCGGTCGGCGTGAATGCGCAAAAATATTTTCCGCTTCTTGCAGGTGTCCTTGTGCTGGGTGGTTTTCTGTTCTGGCAGTGGCGAAAAACCGATCGCGGGGGAGATCAGATCGACCGCGTGATTCTTAGTTTGCCGCTGCTTGGCGATATCCGGCTAAAACATCAGGTCGCGACCTTTTCGCGCATGCTGGCGACTTTGTTGCAGGGCGGCTTGCCTCTGGTGCCTTCCATGGAAACGGCCGGCTCGTCCATGTCCAGCCGGCGCATTCTGAAGGGCGTGGATCGCGCCAGCGTGAGAGTTCGTGAGGGTCAGGGTTTAGCCGCCAGTCTGGAAGAACAGAAGATTTTTCCCGATCTTGCCGTGGAAATGCTGGAAGTCGGCGAATCGACGGGAGCATTGCCCGCAATGTTGAATTCCGTGGCCGAGTTCTACGAAGAAGACGTGCAGACCGCATTGGGCGCAGCCATGGCGCTCATCGAGCCGCTTATTTTGATCATTATGGCAGTGTTTGTTGGTGGTGTATTGATCTCCTTGTATTTGCCGATCTTCAGTCTAGGCGTGCAGGGGGCGCACTAAAAAACATTGAGCAATTGGACGATTTGTGATTGGGTGATTGAAATTCAATACCCAATGGCCGGATGACTCAATGGATTTGGGATTTTGAGAATGGCGATGGCGGAAAAGAAATCACTCTTCGCGAATGGTCAGAGCGTCAGTCAGATAGTAACGACAGGCAATCCGGTCACCGATCTGGAACGCGCCCAGGATGTAGCTCGTCGCTATCGCTGCGAGTTCGTCGATCTCACTGATTTTCAGCTTCACCACGAGCTGTTTAAGAAATTCTCTCCTGAGCTGATGTTCCGCTACAACTTCGTACCGCTGGAAGAAACGGCAGACGGAAAGTTGGCGATCGCCATTGCCGATCCCAGCCAGCTGATGATGATCGATGAAATCAGTTTACTGCTGCAGAAGCGGATCCTCACCAAAGTCGCCACGCTGAAACAGATCTCGGACATTCTCAAGAAGACCGAGCAATCGCAGCGCGTGCTCGAAGAAGCCAGCGAAGGCTTCCAGATCATCCGCGAAGATGAGAACACCGGTGCGGAAGAGACCCTCACGATTGACAAGCTGACGGCGGCGGGTGACACCAGCCCGATCATCCGTTTGGTTGATACCACTATCTTCACCGCCCTACAGCGGCGCGCCTCCGATATTCACATTGAAACGCGGGACGATTCCGTGGTGATCAAGTTCCGCATTGACGGCGTGCTTACCCAAGCCATGCCTCCGATCGGCAAAGAGCATCATTCGACCGTGATTTCCCGTATCAAGGTCATGAGCGAACTCGATATTTCCGAGCGCCGCGTGCCTCAGGATGGCCGTTTCCGCGTGAAGTATAACGGTCGCGCGATCGACTTCCGCGTTTCGATCATGCCCTCGATTCACGGGGAAGACGCTGTGCTTCGCGTGCTGGATAAAGAGTCGATGAGCGAGAAGTTCAAGTCGCTCACTTTGGAAGTGGTTGGTTTTGACGAAGACGATCTCCGGAAATTTCGCCGCTATATCAAAGAACCGTACGGCATGGTCCTTGTAACCGGGCCCACGGGCAGCGGCAAAACTACGACGCTCTACGCCGCGGTAAACGAGATCAAGACAGATGAAGATAAAATTATCACCATCGAAGATCCAGTCGAATACCAGCTTCGCGGCATTACCCAGATTCCGGTCAACGAAAAAAAGGGACTCACGTTCGCCCGCGGCTTGCGTTCGATTTTGCGCCACGATCCCGACAAAATCATGGTCGGCGAAATTCGCGACCAGGAAACTGCGCAGATCGCGATTCAGTCCGCACTCACCGGTCACCTGGTATTCACCACGGTTCACGCCAATAACGTGGTCGACGTAATTGGCCGATTTCTGAACATGGGCGTCGAACCTTATAACTTTGTCTCCGCTTTGAATTGCATTCTGGCGCAGCGGCTGGTGCGTTTGATTTGCGATTCCTGCCGCACCCAGGTGCATTACGCGCCGGAAGTTCTTGAAGCCAGCGGGCTCGATCCTGAGCAATGGTCGAAGGTGCCGTTGTACGAAGGACCGGGATGCATCGAATGCGCCGGAACCGGATTCCGTGGGCGAACGGCAATTCATGAATTGCTGGATTTAAGCGATCGCATTCGCGAAATGATTTTGGGCAGGAAGCCAACATCGGAAATTCGCCGGGCGGCCCGCGAGGAAGGAATGCGGTTCTTGCGTGAGTCCGCCTTAGATAAAGTTCGCCTCGGCCTGACCACGCTGAAAGAGATCAATAAGGTGACCTTCATCGAGGCCATGAGGTAAAGAAAGCAGTGGTCAGCGATCAGGGGGCAGTAACAAGTGATCAGTGGCCAGCCTGCTGACGCGAGAATTTGCTGGCCACTGGACACTGATTACTGCCCACTGTTTAAAAATGAATTCTGGTTCAAAAATGGCGAAACCTCGGCTGGCGTGTGAAATCGCGGCAGATCGTGTGCTGGTCGGCCGTCTAGGCGAAGATGCCCATAGCCTAGAAGCTTGCGCCGCGCGCGAGCTGGCGCCGGGGAGTGTGGTGCCCGATCTGGTGGAGGTGAACCTGCGCCAGCGCGATGCCGTCAAAGACGCGCTGCAAGCGACTTTGCATAGCGTTGCCGGACGAACTCATGACGTGATTGCCATCGTGCCGGATGCTGCAGTGCGTGTCGTGTTGCTGGAGTTCGATACCTTGCCTTCGGATTCGGGGGAGGCTGCCAGCGTCGTACGATTTCGCATGAAGAAATCTCTGCCTTTTGACGTGGATAAGGCGCGCGTTTCTTACCACTCTCAGAAATCGGCGGAAGGAGTTCGAGTAGTAGCTGCTGTCGCCTTGTCGAGCGTCATCGAGGATTACGAAATCGCTTTCCGCGATGCGGGGTTCACTCCCGGAATCGTTTTGCCCTCGATGCTGGCAGCATTAGGCGCGGCTGAGGGAGAACGTCCGACACTCATCGTGAAAGTAGACTCGCGAACCACCAGTATCGCGATCCTGAATGCCAATCAGCTTCAGCTCTTTCGTACTCTCGAGAATACGCGCGGGGTTACCATCACCGGCGATCAACTGGCCGAGGATGTCTATCCTTCGGTCGTGTTCTTTCAAGATACGTATCATTTGAATATTGAGAAAATATTCGTTGCAGGAGTTTCCGATCTCGCCACTGCAACCCCGGCCTTGCATTCGCAGACTGGCGCGGAGGTGCAGGAACTCGTCGCTTCATCGCAGTTGGGAATAAGCAGCGGCGGATCGGTACCCCGCTGGAGGATGGCCGGAGTGGTGGGAGCTTTAATTTCTTAATCAGATATGCGTTTAGATATCAATCTCGCAAGCCAGCCCTACGAAGATGCGCGGCAGTTTTGGCTGCGCTGGGGCACAGCTTTGGTAGCATCGTCGATTCTCACGCTGGCTCTGGTGGCCATTACCATCACGGGTTGGTTGGCGGCGCGCCATGACCATGCGGCGATAGCCGGCTTCCGCACACAGATCGGGCAGCGCGATCAGACGCGTACAGAGGCTCAGGCTTATCTGAATCGTCCCGAGAATCGCTCCACTCGCGACCAGTCGCAGTTCATTAACGGATTAATCGAGCGCAAATCGCTTTCCTGGACCCGGGTACTCGAAGATCTCGAGAAGGTCATGCCTACACGGGTTCACTTGGTTTCAATTCAACCGGAGCTCGATGATGATAATCAGCTCACGCTGAAAATGGTGGTGGGCGGCGACTCTCGCGATAAAGCCATCGAACTCGCGCAGCGGATGGAAGAATCGAGACACTTCAGTCAGACTTACATTGAGACGGAGAACTCGGCCATGGAAACGAATGGCGACAAGGTGAAATTTGTGATCAATGGTATTTACGTTCCCGAGACGGAGGCAGCGTTGAACCTTCCTCCAGCACCAGCACCTAAGAGGGGAACACAAAAACGGAGCCGTCCCTGATGCCTGACTTGCGCCAAACACGGAAGAAGATCAAAGCCGCGCTGGCTGTGCTCTTGGGCGTAGATGTCGTGGCCGTCGCTGTACTGGTTTCTCCATTAGTGGGTTCGACCGAGTCCCGCCGGCTGCAACTCAACCAGTTGTGGAGTGAACTGCAAACCAAGACGCACCAGGTAGAGCCGCTCAGGAATCTCGACAAGAAAGTGGTGATTGCCAACAAGCAGATCACGGAATTCTATAAACAGCGCTTCCCTTCCGAGGAGTCTCAGATCGCGAGCCAACTTGGCAAGCTGGCCACGAACAATGGAGTAATCATTGAAGGAGCGCGGTATAAAGTGCTGGAGGCGGGCATAGGCCGACTTACCGCCGTGGAAATGGAAGCGCAATTGTCCGGTAGTTATGTTTCGCTGGCAAAATTTATCAATGCGCTGGAACGCGACAACATGTTTTTCATTATCGACAGCATCGCACTCGCCGGCGAACCAAAGGGGCCGATTAAGCTGCAGATGAAATTTGAAACTTATCTCAAGGCAGGGGCGTAGTGAAGCTGGGAACCGAGAATCGAAAGCAGATGATCGCTGCGATCGTGCTGGGAGGTTTGCTTCTAGTCATCGTAGCTTATGAGGCAATGACTTCTTTTTCGACCAACGCCTCGAGTGCCCCCACCTACGCGACGACCGAGCCCGAGCCTGCTTCAGCGAAAGTTCCTCACACTACGCGGCGTGGCGCAGCAACGAGCTCCGGAAAGAAACCTCGGCCAGCGCAAGATCTCGATCCAACGCTGCATTTGCAGCAACTCGCGGCCACCGAGCAGATTCAGTACGAAGGTTCGGGAAGAAACATTTTCGTAGCCCAGCCAGATCCCGTGATTCCGTCTCCTCTGGCTCCCGGTACAACCGATCCCAGAAAGGATGCTACCTGGCAGCCGCCTGCCATTGCCGCGGCTCCCCCGATTCCCCTCAAGTTCTTCGGATTCGCCAGTCATCCGGGAGAACAGAAAAGGATTTTTCTTTCTAAAGGCGATGATGTTTTCATTGCGGGCGAAGGCGAGATCGTGGACCGGCGCTACAAGGTTTTGCGTATCTCTCCGAATTCCGTGGAGATGCAGGATGTAGTGGGCAGCGGCCCGCCGCAGACAATTCCACTGACTCAGGGATAACCTTTTGTGACGGATGATTTTCCTACCGCTTTTGCGCCTGGCTCATCATCTAATCAAGAGATCCGTATGAGTGCATTCTCGCCCAAAACTCGACGGCTCCGCAGGCGCGAGCAGGGTTATGTTCTCCTGACTATCCTCCTGGTGGTCAGCCTGATGACCATAGCTGCGATGGCTGCTTTGCCGGACTTGATCTTTGAGCTGAAGCGCGATCAGGAACAGGAAATGATCCATCGCGGAGTGCAATACTCCCGCGCGATCAGAGTCTACTACAGACAATTTGGACGATATCCCACGGCTTTGACGGATCTCGACAATACCAACAATTTGCGCTATCTCCGGAAGCATTACAAAGATCCACTCACCGGAAAAGATTTCAAGCTGCTCCATTTCGGCGACCCAGGGCTGCAGCTGGGCGGAGCGATTGGCGGGGCGTTGATCAATGGCGCAACTCCGGCCGGGGCAATGAATGGAAGTCCCGGCGGTTCTTCGTTTGGCAGCTCCAGCGGCTCGTCTTTCGGCAACTCTTTCGGAAGCTCGAATGGGTCGAGTTTTGGCAACTCGAGCTTTGGCAACTCCAGTTTCGGAGGGTCGAATTCCGGCAATAACGGAGTGAACAGTTCCGGCGTTTTCTCTCAGTCCTCCTCCGTCGGAGGAAGTTCCAACAGCGGCTTCGGATCAAATTCCAATCCGCAAAATACCCCGTCGCAGACCACTAATTCGTCCTCTGATTCTTCGTCTTCGGGAGCGGCGTCAACTGAGAATGTCCAGGCAAACGGTCAGGGGGATACAAGCTCCAGCGGGCAGCAGGTTACGGCGAGTGGACCAATTGTAGGCGTAGCCAGTATCAGCAAGAAGAAAACCATTCGGATATTCAATAAAAAGACGAAGTACGACGAGTGGCAATTCATCTATGACCCCACAGCAGACCGCGGCGGCCTGATCACCACACCTTACCAGACGCCGCTGCAGGGCTTTGGGGGCCAATCGTTACAGCCTGCCCAGAATGGCTCGCAGTCAGGGAGCAGCAACAATAGTCCATTTGGCAATTCGGGTGGAAGTTCGTTTGGACAATCTTCCTTCGGACAAGGGTCCGGGCAATCCTCGTTTGGCCAACCCTCGTCTGGTTTCGGCAACAACTCAAATTCGAGCGGATCGTCCTCATATTCTCAGCAGCAGTAGTAATATCGATGCGTATTTGCGCAAAATAAATGGCCCCATTCCGGGGCCATTTTGGTTGCGCGTTTACGCGCCGAACCTTACTTCGTCGAACTTTACACGCTGAATGAAGATCCGCAGCCGCAAGTGCTCTTCACGTTGGGATTCTCAAACTTGAAGCCGGCACCTTCCAGCGTTTCGACGTAGTCGACGATGCAGCCATTCAGATACATCACGGACGTAGCATCGACGAACACCTTCAGTCCGTCCATTTCGAAGGTCTTGTCCATCATTCCCGCGGCATTTTCAAACTGCATGGAGTACGAGAACCCGGAGCAGCCGCCTCCGACTACGCCAATGCGTAACCCAGCGGGTACGGGATTCTGCTGTCCCATGATCTCTTTGACTTTCGCGATCGCGTTCGGCGAAAGCGACACGGGTGGTGTCTTTTTCACTTCAGTTGATGTTGTTTTCACTTCCGGGACAGACGTTGTAGCCATTCATATCTCCTTGGCTCTAAAGTATCTAAATTATACCAGAGCGTCACAAACTCGGGATCCTTGCCGAAAGGCGCTCTTGTTTAATTGGATGCCCAGCTGCCCGCCTAAGATTCCCTCCAACGGGACTTGCCAACCGGACTATAATGTTCCCGTTAGCATGTCCTTCAGGATTCTGGGAGGTTTCGCTGGGCTGGGCATCCTGGATCCGCGGGAGTAAAAGGCGAGGTGCCTATGACGTGGACTCCTTTAATGGTCGGGCTTGCGGTTGTCTGGGGTATTTTCACGGTCGGTTTGATCATCCTCCTTATCTATCGCAGCACTCTCACCATGCACGAGGATGAACAACTTTACCTGGACGAGGCGAACTCGCACATGCAGCAGGAACAAACGGAGCTGCTCGTGAAAGTGAATCGGCTCACGGTTCCAGTTTGGGTAATGGGCGCAGGTTCCGGCTTGCTGCTACTGGTGCTGGCCGGCATGTTCATCTATCAGGGGCTGAACGCCGTACAGTAAGCCAGCGCCAGATCGGCCGCACTGCCCCGGAAACTTCCACCGCTTTGTATACCTGAGCATGCTGTGAAAGCGGTGGAATTGGCAGACGCACCAGACTGAGGACTGGCTTGCGCGTGGTCACGTTCGCTTCCCACTGGATCCGGCGCGCAAGTATTACGCTGAATCTTTCCCCGCCAAATCTTATTCTCGAGCTCCGCACCCGTTGGCTTAACCCGGAAAAGACGCCGGAATGTGACTTCCAGCGTCATCCGGTTTCAAAGGGCTTGACCTCCCCCCGAAGCAGCCCCTTAACTCGTACAATCCATCAATCTGCGGCCGACATGGAACGGGTCACTATCGGAAGCCGCCACGCCTGAGATTGTGGAGATGGTTCTGGTTGTTCACTCGGAAGCGAACTTTGGGTCTTCTCCGCCCGGCTTTGCACATAGATGGCTGCAACGAACCATGCAATTACCAACGTCCAGACCCCCAGAACGAAAAAATGGAAGTACGGCATACAAACCCGCACGAAATGATCGACGTACGACATACAGAACCTCCTCTGCCCTCAAGGCAATTCTTCGTAGTAGGGGTACTTTGTGAAGTACATCTCTTGCGCTCTCACAAAGTGACGCGATATTGACGCAACTCGCTGAAAACGTCCATGGAGCCAGTCTGAATTGGTATGAATTGATCTGAAGGATGACCTTGCTTGATCTGTAAAAATCGCCAGAGGCTAAAAGACAACTCATCGTTGTTCAAGCGGGCAGTTTGATTTTGGTGGTGAGGTTTCGATCCTTGATATCATCACAGAATGTCGCAAGGACTCTAAGAGCCGGTACGCCTTCCCTGCTTACCATGGGAAGGACAAGGTATCGGGCCGGTGACCTCAGAGCAATTTGCAGACATAGTCACGGGCGAAAGTGGCGGAATTGGCAGACGCACCAGACTTAGGATCTGGCGGGTAAAACCGTGGGGGTTCGAGTCCCCCCTTTCGCACCAATCATCTCGTTAGAATGGTTGTTAATTCGCCAGCATCACCGGTGACGCGGCCAGCACGCCCGCAGCAACTTCCAGATCGTGCAGATCTTCGCGGCTGAAGTCTTGCGTGAATTTTGGGTCGATACCCTTCCGCGAAATCTGAATTACACCCAGAACCGCCGATTCCTGATCCAGGATCGGAACCGACATCAGCTTCTGAATGGGAGCAAGGGGCGACGACGGTGCGTCATCAGTTTCAACACCGAGCGGCTTGATCGTTTCGAAAATGCTGGCGTGCTTCACCCGCGCAAAGTTGTTGAAGATCTCTGCTTTCTTGCTTAATGCGGTATGGGCCGCAATCGCTTTGCTGGAAATCGGAATCGACCCAGTCGTCCGCAGATGTTCCGGAAATATGAACTTCAGCAGACCGCCTTCAAGCTTCAGTAAAGCCACTTCCGCGTGGTGCACGTGAAATACCTTAGCCAGCACCATGCTGACTTCCAGTGGCGTAATGCCTTCGCTCAGCACGGATCCAAGCGGAAGCAGATTCTCGGGAAGAATAATCTCTTCCAGAACTTCGTTCGCAGGCTTCTGATCCATAGAATGAGTCTCAAGATTTCGATTTGAGGACCGCGACTAGTCTCCGCACTTTGAACGCCAGTTGGCACCGATATACACATCCTACAAGCCCTTTTATTTCAGCAAAGTAGCGAACGATCATGTCCTTTTGCGCAGAGCCTGGGAGAGCCTCCGGGGCAGAAATCCGCCATCCGGTTGACAATTTTTGACTGCTAAACTCATACCCCGTCTCGAACTTTCCGAGAGCTTAAGGAATTTTTAGCTGCTCACTTCCCTTCCTGGCCTATAAGTAATTACACTTTCGCCATGGCGATTCCTGCGCAACCGAACGTAAAGTTGAGTAACGCTCCCGACTATCGCGAGTCGTACGCGAACAGCGTGCAGATGCGGGTGAACGTCTGGGATTTTTTCCTGGTTTTTGGAACTCTGCAGCAGCAGAGCGAAAGCCAGGTCGAGATTCGCAACTTTCAGGGCATTTATCTCAGCCCGCAACAGGCCAAAGCGCTGCTCGGACTTCTGCAGCAGAACGTCTCAGGCTACGAGACTGCGTTCGGCGAGATCAAACTCGATCCTCGCATGGTTCCCGCAGGTCCGGTGCATTAAGCGATTCTCAGATGAACGAGATGAGTCTCTGAACGATCAGGTGCACGCCAAGAAGCCCGCGGCATGGTGGCTCTCACCACCCGTAGTGTTCGTCGTCATTTTTGTCTTCATTTTTCTGCTGCATCTGCCTCTGCTGCGATTGCCTTATTTCTGGGATGAAGCGGGCTACTACATTCCCGCGGCTCGCGACATTTTTCTGACTGGAAGTCTCATTCCTCATTCCACGATTTCCAATGCGCACCCGCCACTGGTGCTCATCTGGCTTGCGCTCTGGTGGAAGGTGGTGGGTTATGCTCCGGCGGTGACGAGATCGGCAATGGTTCTCTTCGCTGCTTTTGCCCTGCTGGGGGTGTTCCGGTTGGCCGAACGCGTCGCCAATGTCAAGGTCGCGATCGCATCAATGCTGTGCACTGCGTTCTATCCGGTTTTCTTCGCGCAAAGCTCCCTCGCGCAAGTGGACCTGGCGGCTGCCGGCTTCACTTTCTGGGGGCTCGCCGCCTACATGGAAGGCCAAGCCTTGAGAGTGGCTTTCTGGTTTGCGCTGGCTGGACTCGCAAAGGAAACCGCCATTCTGGCTCCCGTCGCGCTCATCACGTGGGAGATCCTGTATTTTCTGGTAGGCAAAAATTCGACGAGACAGCTGTCGCCCAAAAAATCGCTCCATAAATCGGACAACCTGGTTCCGGCGATATGGATTTCCTGCGCCAGGCGACGGATTCTATCGCTGCTCATTTCAATTGTGCCCCTCGCCACCTGGTATACCTACCATTATCTGCGTACCGGATACGTGTTCGGCAATCCCGAGTTCTTTCGCTACAACGTCTCCGCGACACTCGATCCGACTCGGTTCTTTCTGGCACTGGCTCTGCGAATTTGGCAGCTATGCGGATATTTGCATTTGTGGATCTTGACGCTGGCAACGCTTCTCGCGATGTGGATGCTGCCTCCGGAGCAGGACTCGGGTTTTGACCGGCCGCGAATCGGCATTCCCGAGCAAACGATCTTCTATGTCGTGATCGCTACTTACGCCCTAGCAATGGCTATGATCGGGGGCGCAGTGCTGGCGCGTTATCTGCTTCCTGCCATTCCTCTGGTCATCATTCTTTGCGTGTCCACAATCTGGCGGAGGGTGCGATATTGGACCGCTGTGGTCGCCTTCGTCGCCCTGGCGTTCGTGGCCGCATGGTTCTGGAACCCGCCTTATGGATTCTCCCCCGAGGACAATCTCGCTTATCGGGATTACGTCATCCTGCACGAAGACGGCGAGCACTTTCTGGAAGCTCGATATCCCATGGCGCGCGTGCTGACAGCATGGCCGGCATCAGATGAGATTACGCGGCCCTGGCTCGGCTACATTACCCGGCCGATGCGAGTGGTGCGCATCGAGGATTTCTCGCTGGATCACGTGCTTTCCGCGGCAGGGCTTCATCCTGATTACGATGTCGCCTTGGTCTTCTCCACAAAGTACGAATCGCCGCCAGGATTCTGGGATCATTGGCAAGCGTTCGCGCAGATCAAAGCAAAATGGAAAAGCCGCTTCTTCGGATATCATCGCGGTCTTCCGCCTGCCGCAGCAGCCCGGATACTGGGAGGACGGATCGTATATTCGGAACAGCGTCACCGCCAGTGGATCGCGATAATCGAAAGGCAAGACGAATTGCAAGGAATGCAGGAAGCCGAGAAAATCCCTCCGGAGGTGACGTTTCAAGACGGATTGAGATGAACTTTCTTAGACATCAGTCTTAGGCATCAGTTTGGATTACTTTCAAGCCGTGCGTGGTAACCCTTGCGAGCACGAACCTGCAGGTGCTTGCCATTCTTCTCGGCGGTAATGCTGATGGTGCGATAGCTGCCGTCAGGATGGAAATCAGCCGGTTTGTAAGCAATGAAATAACGGCTGCGAATCAAATCGCGCAGCTTGTCAAATGACCTGCCCAGAGTGAGCACATCCCCGGGAAACATGGCTTCTCCGCCGGTGCGATCCGCGAGAGCTTGGAGCACTCTGTCGGCGTCGGTTTTATCGCTGTGATCCTCTTTGGTGCTGACGGCGTAGATGGTCACGCCAGCTCTTTCCGCACTGGCAATGCTCTGCTTCAGGCTGCGCTGGCTCGAATTGTCTTCTCCATCGCTGACAATCACCAGCACTCTCGCGACCCGTTCATCATCCGGATAGTCCGCCAGCTTCCGGCAGGCATAAGAGACCGCGTCAAACAGCGCAGTTCCACCTCCATTCGCGAGCTTCTGAATGCCATTCCCCAGTTCCCCAGGATTCGCGCTGAAATCCTGCACGATCACCGCTTCGTTCGAGAAGCCTGCTACAAATGCCAGGTCGGTGGTATGGTTGAGCACTTTCTCCACGAATTTTGCCGCCGCATTTTTTTCGAACGAGAAGCGTTCGTTCACCGAACCGCTGGTGTCGATCAGCAAGCCGAGGCGCAACGGGAGCTTCGATCCCGGCGAAAACTGCACTACCCTTGCGGGAGGTTTATTGTTGTCGCGAATCTGAATTTCGGATTGTTGCAAGTCGTTGATCATGTGTCCGTGGCTGCTCACCGAAAAGAAAACTGCCACGTCATCAACGCTGGTGCGAATCATCCACATTCCCGCAGGAACACCGGCTGCCGGCAGGGGCGTAGCCGGAGGAGGAGAAGCTTTTGCCTCCAACGCCCCTCCGTTCGCGTCGACCGGGCTGCAATCGGAACATTCGGATTCCTTGTCCAAGCCGTTTAATTGTGCTTTAAGCCTCGCAGTATCGGGAAAAGTTGTGGTTTGCGAAGCAACAGTAGTGACCGTAGCCGCCGGGCTCGCGGCCCTTTCAGCCAATACAATCTTGTTGCGCTCCAGAGTGGCGAGATTCTTTCGCGCAGTGGGGGCAAATTCGCCGGTGGGGTCCTCCGCGAGAAAGCTTCTGAGTTCGCGTTCCATGGCCGCATAATCCTTCATCGACATGGCCGCAGAGGCCGCGATGTAATGGACACTAGCGAATCCCTTATGATCCAGACTGTGGATGAGCTGCACCGTAGCCAGCGCCTGTGCGTACTCGTGGTTTCCATTTTGCGCGAACGCTAAAGTCGCCAGGATTTTCACTTCTTTGGGATGCAAGGCAACGGCTTTCTCGAGCTCTGATTGCGCAGTCGAGAAATCGTTCGACGATAGGGCCAACCGGCCCAGATTCAGGAAGGCCCGAGCGAATTTGTTGTCGACCTTGGCTGCGGTTTCAAATTCGTCCTTGGCGCCAGCTTTATCGTCCAGATCGAGATAAGCGCTGCCCAGCGCGATGTGGGCAGAAACAAACTTGGGATCGTCCTGGATCGCTTTTTGGAGATATTTAATCGCTTCTTTCGTTTTCTGTCCCTTCAACAAAGTACTCGCGCGATTAAACTGTTCTACGGCGTTGTTGGGCGCTGCCAAATCGAAAGCTGACACCACGCCTGACTCGATCAGTTCCCGATCTTCTGCCTTCTGCTTGGCCGTTTTTTCTGCGCGGCGGTTGATTTGATCGAGATACATTTGCGCAAAATCGACTTGCGAGAAGGCGTCCGCACCGGCGTTGATATACGGAAGCTGCGCAGAAACCTGGATCCCGCATGCTAGCCACGAAAGCGCGAAACCTAGAAGCAGGGGCCGCCTGCGTGCGAAAGATGGAATGTGAGGTGCCACAGACTTGCACGCTCCCAAAAGCTCCAAGATTATATGTTAGCGCCGCATTAAATGACATGAGTAGGTTTTGATCACCAGCCAGACTGGCTGGCCTGCCTTTAGCTGCAAGGCATCCCGCGCGGCCAGGGTCAATTGAACCTGCATCTCAACTCCGCAATCAACGATGGCAAATACCACGACGTCCCGTCTTTGCAGAGAAACTACATGTCCGGGAAGCACATTTCGGGCGCTTAATCCGTCTGGTTTTGAAATTGCCAGAAGAATGTCGCCCGCCCGAATGCCAACCCTCAGCCGTGTGCCTGGTTCCGCTCGAATTAAAGGCGTTTCCAGCAGAACGGAGGTTCCTGCGGTCTTACCCGGCAAGCGGCAAGTGAGGGTGCCACGATCCTCGTGAACCAGCCAAACCGAAGCCTCAAAGATGTTTTCGAAGCCCGCGAGCTGGGCCACCGCCTCTTGTAACGGCGCAGTCAAAACCTGGTGCGGCGTACCCTGCGCGATCAAGCGGCCTTGCTCCAGAACCAGTACCCGTTCTCCGAGCGCAATGACTTCCTCTCGGCTGTGAGTGACGTACAGAATGGGAATCTGGTGATCTGCGTTCCAGCGACGCAGATCATCGATAATTTTTGACTTTGTGGCAGCATCGAGGGCCGAGAGCGGTTCATCGAGCAGAAGCACGCAAGGGTCGGTGACCAGGGAGCGCGCCAGCGCCACCCGCTGCCGCTCTCCGCCGGATATCTGGGAGGGACGCTGTTGGCGAAGGTGATCAATACGAAATTCCCCCAGCATCGCCATGCTTCGTTCTCTGCGTGCTGGGCGAGACAAATGACTTAGCCCGTATTCGACATTCTGTTCAACGGTCAAATGCGGAAACAGCGCGAGATCCTGAAGAACATATCCCACCCCGCGTTGCGGAACTCGAACGTCGATCCCGGCGTTTGAGTCCAATAGAACCCGCTCGCCAACGGCGATTCGTCCTTGCGGAGCGGCAATGCCGGCTACGCAATCGAGCAGAGTGGTTTTGCCCGACCCTGAAGCACCAAACAGTATGGTGAATCCAAGCGGAGCAGTGAATTCTACATCCAGAGTGAAGTCGCGGTCGGTGCCCGGAAAGCTCTTTCGAATACGCGCAATCAAAGTTGCATTCGCGGTCTTCAAGTTTGGGTCTGAGAGCATCGAGTCTTGCTATTTCACCGTATCAGTTCTCAGGAATTTCTGATTCGAATTTCTCCGATTTAACCCGTAAACCACGGTGAGGACGGCTAAGCAAAATAGCAGGAGTAACAACGCCATGGCATTAGCCGAAGCGTAGTTGGCAGCCTCAACTTGATCGTAGATATCAATCGAGACGGTGCGCGTTACGCCAGGAATATTTCCTCCCACCATCAGCACGACGCCGAACTCGCCCATGGTGTGAGCGAATGTCAGCGCCACGCCCGTAACCACTCCTGAAAGGGAAAGAGGCAGCACCACCCGGAAGAAGGTTGTTAACGACGAAGCTCCCAAAATCGCGGAGGCGGACAGCAGCTTGCGATCCACCGAAGAGAATGACGCGGCGAAAGGCTGCACCGCAAAAGGCAAACTATACAGAATCGATCCGATCACCAGTCCGGCAAATGTGAACGCCAACGTATGCCCTGTGAACGACTGCCACCATCGCCCGAGCGGACTTCGAGAGCCGAGAGCGACTAGAACATAAAATCCGAGAACAGTCGGCGGCAGCACGATCGGCAACGCCACAACCGCTTCCACCAGAAATTTCCAACGCCAGCGGGAGAAGGCAATCCAATATGCAAGCGGCAGGCCGATAACGAGCAGGACGCCCGAAACTACTACTGCCAGCTCGATAGTGAGCCAAAACGCTTGCCAGTTAATCGACATTGGTTTTCTACTTTTCTACTCGGGACGTGAAACCGTAATGCCGCAGCACCGCCAGCGCTTCGGGACCTTTCATGTATTCGAGAAATGCCATCGCATCCTGCGCACGTGGCGAACGTGAGATTACGACCGCGCCTTGATCCAAGGGCGGATACGCATCTGCCGGGACCTTCCAATATTTTCCCTTCCCCTTCATTGCCGGAGCCAGAGCATGAGCCAGCGCCACAAACCCGACCTGCGCATTGCCGGACTCTACAAATTCCGCCGCTTGCGAGATATTTTCTCCCAGCACCAGCCGAGCACTCACTTTTTCATACAACCCATAATGCTTCAGCGCAGCAACCGCGGCGCGCCCGTAGGGCGCGTGTTGCGGATTCGCGATGGCAATTTTCTTAACCGACGGATCGAGCAACACATTTATGCCCTGGTGCTCAAGATCGAGGGGCGAATTTGCTTGCGTCCAAAGAACTAACTCGCCCACCGCGTAACGATACAACGTTGCAGCATCGGCTTTACCTTCGGCGATCAGCTGCTTCGGATAACCCATGTCCGCCGAGAGGAAAACGTCAAACGGCGCTCCGTTTTGAATTTGTTGAGTCAAAGCTCCAGAAGCTCCAAAAGAAAGCTTCAGCACCAGGCCGCTGGTCTTCTCGTAGGCGTAGGCAATTTCCGGAAGCGCAATGCTCAAGTCGGCCGCCGCGGCTACATTGATTTCGCGAGGTGCAGCGTCGACTGGCGAAACCAACGCTCCGAGCATGAGAATCGCAATAACTGACAAAGCAAAGACTGAAAATCCGAGAAAAAGACAACGCTTTGACATCGAAAACCTCGACCTGCTTCGCACAGTAAGAACAATCCGTTGAAATTGTACAGGCACTTCGGCGCGCTCCGCGGAGTGGCCCCGAGTGCCCTCGAAATATCCGCACACGACTCTCTCAAAACTTCCCCGCACCTGCAATACATGCCCTTTCTATTTCCCAAAACGGTCGAGCAGCTGAATTTACGCGCTTTTTGTTTTGACGGAGCTCTTCCCCACTTTCATACTGCGTGATTGTTGGCACGAGTGTCTATGAACTATCCCAGGTTCTGCCGGATTGTTTGCGCTTCCCTGCTCGTGACGATTCCAGCTGCTAAGCTTGCGTCAGCTCAAAGCACAAGAAGCAGTTCAGATGAAACTGCCCCGGATGCTGATCATGAGCGAGCTCGCGACGAGTGGTTCCTGCGAGGCCGTGTGATCTCAGGCAAGTCGGCCGCTGCATTACGTCATCGCGCTTATCAGGCAAAAATGCAGGCAAGGGTCGATCGGGCGCTTCGCGCCCACGCCGCACAGCCGAATGCGCAACCCGCACAATCCAATGGAGGCTGGGTCCCCTTAGGACCGGTGCCGCTCGCCTCCGACGCCACCGGGGACAGCTTTCAGAATTACAACCAGGTCTCAGGCCGCGCCACCGCTGTGGCAATTGATCCGGCAGACCCCAGCGGCAACACGGTTTATATCGGTGGAGCGCAAGGGGGTGTATGGAAATCGCTTAATGGAGCCAATCTCACAGCAAACAGCGTGACCTGGACGGCCCTGACCGACGATCAGGCCACGCTCTCCATCGGAGCGATCGCGATTCAACCCGGCAACACCACCCCGGCAAACAGCGTGATCGTTGTTGGTACCGGTGAGGCAGACAATGCCGCCGACTCTTATTTTGGCCTCGGCATTCTCACTTCAGCCGATGCTGGCAATTCATGGACCCTGATTCCTTCTGCAAACGGGGGTGCACTTTCTTTTGCCGGACTGGGAGCTGCACGCATGGCATTCAGCACCGCCAACACCAATACGGTGGTCGCCGCGATGGCGACATCGAATGAAGGCCTTGTCGATGGCGCAATCAGCAGCAACACATATCCCGGTCTCTATACCTCAATCGATGCCGGGCAGACATGGAATTACGATGCTCTCAATTCTGGCGGCGCTACCGAGGCCACGTCCGCGACTTCGGTGGTGTACAACGCAGCCGCGGGTTTGTTCTTTGCAGCAGTGCGCTATGAGGGGTTTTATTCTTCTCCCGATGGTTTGACTTGGACCAGACTCGCGAACCAACCCGGGGCTCCCGGTTTGTTAAGCACAACCGCGTGTCCGCAGAATTATCTGACAACCTGTCCTATCTATCGCGGTGAAATCACCCTCGTGCCGGGACGGAATGAAATGTACGTCTGGTTCGTTTCGCCCGATTCCAACGGCAATCCCGTCGATCAAGGAATCTGGCAAACCCCCAACAATGGCGCCACATGGACACAAATCAGCGACTCTGGCATCACCAATTGTGGTGACTTCAATGGCTGTGGAGTGGCGCAGGGATTCTACAATCTCGAATTGCTGGCCGTTCCCAACGGCACCACCGCCACCGATCTCTACGCCGGCGCAATCAATCTTTATAAGTGCTCGATCACGGCAATTAATCCGGCTTGCGACAACACTCCCTTCGTGAATCTCACCCACGTTTACGGTTGCGATCCATTGGCCGCGCCTGCCCACATACACCCCGACCAGCACGCAATGGCCTACATGATTCCAACCTCCGGAGTGGATTACGCGGCCGACCTCATGTACTTCGCGAATGACGGCGGCATTTACCGGGCGCTGAACGGATTCACCGGCCTCACCGCAGGCTCGTGCTCCGGCACGAATCAGTTTGACGATCTCAATCAGAACCTGGGTTCGATGACCCAGTTTGTAGCTTTCTCTCAAGGCACGGCCAATCCCAACACAATCTTGGGAGGCACCCAGGATAACGGTTCGCCGGCAAGCGCAGCCGCGACCACGAATGCCAGTTGGGAAAATGTGCTGGGGGGCGATGGCGGCTATAACGCAATCGATCCGAATACCGGTGATTTCTTTGCCTCGAATCCGGATACCGGATCGGGCGGTCTGGATATTCAGGAATGTGCTTCCGGCGTGAACTGCAACAACAATCTTTTCAGTGTGATCATCAGCAGCAATAATCTCGGCGGCGACGACGGCGCATTTTATTTTCCCTACATTCTCGATCCGCAGTCCACTTCAACGCTGCTGGTCGGAACCTGTCGCGTGTGGAGTGGGG
The DNA here is from genome assembly GCA_963766625.1 of uncultured Acidobacteriaceae bacterium. Lineage (GTDB taxonomy): Bacteria > Acidobacteriota > Terriglobia > Terriglobales > Acidobacteriaceae > Sulfotelmatobacter. The sequence continues at coordinate 50,553 of CAVYBF010000007.1, forward strand.
CGCGGTCCGGCGGATCTTTCACGCTGCTGAGCCCTAATTTCGATACGCTGGGCACTGGAACCTGCTCAGGGTCGGAAGTGAATACGGTTCGCTCTCTCGCTGCCGGTGGGCCCACGAGCGCAAGCAGTTCGCAAGTAATTTATGCAACCACCGACGGTCCCGGGCCCAATAACTTAACTTCGCCGATCGGCGGAAATGTTTGGGTTACCACGCAGGCTTCCATTGGCTCATCGACTTTCACGAATGTCACTCTGAACGGTCCCGGTGGCACAAGCATCAATCCGAATCAATTTCCCATCTCGGATGTTGCCATTGATGCGTCAGACTCCACTGGCAACACCGCTTACGTCACTGTGATGGGATTCACCGGCGGTCCGGGACATGTTTGGCAGACGACTAACGCCGGCGCCGGCTGGATCGATTTCACGGGAACATCTCCAAATAATGCTCCCGATTCTCCCACCAATGCGGTGGTGGTTGACTCGGCTGCGCACATCATTTACGTCGGCACTGACGTCGGCGTCTTCGAAAGTCCAACGTCGTTTCCGCCCACCTGGACCGAGGTGGGTCCTGCATCCAGCCAGGTTGGCGCATTCGGATTTCTGCCGGATGTAGCCGTAACTGCGCTCGCGCTGTTCAACTCTGGTGGGAAAAAGCTCTTGCGAGCTTCCACCTACGGCCGAGGGATGTGGCAATTCAATTTATTGGCTAAGCCGGATTTCGAGATTGCGGTTTCAAACACGCCATTGACCGTCTTCGCAGGATACACAGCTACTCTCAACGGGACGTTAACTTCACTGAACGGATACAACAACTCAGTCGCTTTGAGTTGCATTTCCGGAAGCACGAGTCCTCCAGTTCCCTGCACTCCCAGCTACGCGAGTCTCACGCCAAGTCCGACGCGCGCCGCATTCTTGGTAAGCGCGGGAACTACTGCCGTTGCTGACTATAGCTTCAATGTGCAGGGTGCAGGTTCCGATCCCCAGGACACGACGCACACCAGCGCTGTTGTCATACACGTAGTTGATCTGGAATTGACCGCGCCCTCCCCTGCCAGCGTGACCGAGCGTCGCGGCACAATCTCGCCGCCGGTGAGCTTTCAGGTTATGGTGCAAGGTACGTTCAGCCAAGGCGTGACCCTCAGTTGCGGTTTCAGCCCTCCCATTCCGGGTGCAAGCTGCGCGTTTACTCCGGGTGCAAGCGTCAGTCCCACACCCTCGTCGCCGGTCAGCATGACAGCAACGGCAACCGTTCCTTCCGCAACTCCAGTTGGCCCTTACACAGTGACCTTGCAGGCCACAACACTCGCCGGACCGGCGCCATTAACCCAATCATTCACATTGGCGGTCATTCTCAATCCGGACTTTATCCTTGGCGAGCCAAGCTCTTTCCCGAATGTGAAAGTGGGCAGCACAACCACCAGTGGCCCGATCAGCATCTCTTCGCAAGACGGTTTCAACGACGCGGTGAATTTAACTTGTGCCGGTATTTTCGGACCGAATAGTTGCAGTGTCGTACCTTCTGCAGTGGGCGCATTCCCGGCCACAGCCACGCTCACGATCAATGCGGCAACCGCGTCCGCCGGCTCCTACCAGATCGCGGTGCAAGGCACATCAGGCTCGACAACGCACACCTACGAGGTGCCTTTTGATGTTGGCGATTACGCGATCTCCGGGACGAAAACGCTCTCCGGCGATCCTTCCGGGCAGGCAGCAGCTAACCTCACTTTCACCTCTTCTTACAATTACAGCGGACAGGTTAACGCGAACTGCGATGCCAGCGCGCTGGCGGCAGCACAATGCACGCTCACCCTCACCGGCCAACAGACCATTATCACTCCCACAAATCCCATTTCACTCGTTGCCGGCGCCTCGACCGGCGTCACCGCATCTCTCAACATTCCAAGCGATGCTGCTTCAGGCAAGTACAACATCAATATCAAAACGCAAGATACTTCCAGCGCTCCCGCCCACACCTGGACAATCAGCCTCACCGTCGCTCAGGATTTCACTATCAGTTCCATCACGCCGTCGAGCCAGACCATCACACCTGGAGAATCTGCCAGCTACAATTTCAGCGTGTTTCCGGTAGGTTCGTCGTTCACGAATGCGGTAAGCTTCTCTTGCTTCGGCGCGCCCGCTCCTTGCGCCTTCACGCCAACTTCCGTGACGCCCGGCAAAACCTCAGCTGCCGTCGTCATGACCATTAACACGACGGCGAATTCCGCGAGTCTGTTTCAGTTTCGACCAGGCAGTACTGCTCTCTTCTATGCCCTGTGGCTCACCTTTCCAGGGCTGGCGCTCCTCGGAAGCAGGCGTCGCAAAGGTGAACACGCGAAGTCAGCATTGCCGGTATCTTTCCGGTTCGGCTTGTTCGTTTTGGCGTTATTGCTGACCTCCTGCGGCGGAGGCGGCACTAACGGCGGCGGTGGAGGTGGCGGTGGAGGCACCATTGGAACCCAACAACAAGGGACAAAACCTGGCACCTACGCGATCACGGTCACGGGGATCTCCGGTGCCCTGAGCCACCAAAGCTCTCCGGTCACGCTGATCGTGAGCGCACAATAGGCGACGACACCAGAATCGATGGTGCGATAAGATGGTGAGATAAGATCGCTCGTTATGGCCGATTCGCACTACGACGTGATCATCATCGGAGGGGGCGTCGTCGGTCTGGCCGTCGGGCTCGAACTCACCAAGCGGTTGCCCCAGCTTCGCCTGCTTCTGCTGGAGAAGGAAAGCCACGTAGGCCGGCATCAGAGTGGGCACAACAGCGGCGTTATCCACTCGGGCATCTACTACAAACCGGGATCGCTGAAAGCCAAGCTGTGCGTGGAAGGTGCACGTGCGATGCTGCGATTCTGCCGCAAGCATGATATCCCTCACCAGGTCTGCGGCAAAGTTATTGTGGCCACCGATGAAAGTGAATTTCCCCGCCTTGAGGAATTGCACCAGCGTGGCGAGGCGAACGGACTTACCGGCCTGCGCTTGCTTGGACCGGAACAGTTGCGAGAGATCGAACCGCATGCCAGCGGATTGCGGGCTCTGGCCGTTCCGTGCACAGGAATTACCGACTACCTGAAGGTCTGCGAGAAGTATGCTGAGATCATTTCTGCCCAGGGTGGTACGATAAAAACTTCCACTGCCGTCATTGGAATTAACGTTACCTCGAGCGAAGTTGCCGTAGAAACAAATCACGGCGCGTTCACGACAACCTTCCTCGTGAACTGCGCCGGACTATTCAGCGATCGAATCAGCCGTATGACGGGCGAAGAGCGGGATCTTATAATTGTTCCCTTTCGCGGCGAGTACTACGATCTCATTCCTGAACGCTCGTCGCTGGTCCGTGCGCTCATCTATCCGGTACCCGATCCGCAGTTCCCGTTTCTTGGCGTCCACTTTACACGGAGGGTCGATGGCACAGTGGATGCCGGGCCGAATGCCGTTCTAGCATTTCGGCGGGAAGGTTACCGGCGCAGTGATTTCAATTTGCGCGACCTGAGTTCATCGCTGGCGTTCCCTGGGTTTTGGCGAATGGCGGCGAAGCATTGGCGTAGCGGCCTGGATGAATTTCGCCGTTCGTTTTCTAAAACTGCCTTTCTGCATGCCCTCCAACGATTGCTTCCAGAGTTACAGGAAAAAGACCTCGTGCCGGGCGGTTCCGGGGTTCGCGCTCAAGCCCTTAGGCGCGATGGAAGCTTAGTGGATGACTTCCAATTTGTCTCTTCAGCAAAAATGCTTCACGTGCTCAACGTCCCATCCCCGGCGGCAACAGCGTCCCTGCTGATCGGACGCTTTATTGTAGATACGGCAGCGCAGACGTTGGCATGCAAATAATCTGGTGTTTGGCTCGGCTGTCATGCCATGGGATTCGATAGGCGAAGAACAGAGGTACGTCTGGCGCAAACGTGCAACTGCTAAACGCGCGCCCGGCGAGCAAGCGATTTGACCGGCGCAGCAGGCCTCTTCTCTTCCGCCGCACCCGCATGCGGCTTTGAACCCTTTTCAGTTGCGATTCCAGCGCGTTCCAGTGAGCCGGCCTCTACGCGCTCTCCCATCATGCCTCGAAGACTGAAAGCGTAGAGAACAACCTCGACACGGCTGGAAACCCCAAGCTTGTCGAAAATGCGGAACAAATAATTCTTTACTGTGTGTTCGGTGAGTTTCAGTTTTTTGCCGATCTCGCGATTCGATAAACCTTCGGCGACACATTCAACTACATCGTGCTCACGCTTGGAAAGGATGGTGTCACCGCGAGAATCTACCATCCGTATCGAAGGAGCTTCGCGCAGAGCCTGAAGCAAATAGCGCAACTCCGCGCTGTTGGCCCAGACTTGGCCCTGGCGAACGCTGCTAATGCACTTGGCCAGCGATTTCGACGACTCGGTGCGCGAGAATACACCTTGCGCTCCGCTTCGGAAAGCCTCAACCACGATGCTCGGAGTAGCGGCATCGATCAGCAGGATGATCTTGGTATCCGCACAGGCAGAATGCACCTGACGCGTGAGTTCGAATCCTAAAGACGTCGATCCTTCCAACGTTGAACTGAGCAGCAGGACATGCGGCTTCCGCTGAGCCACCTCTTCGACGATAGACTTTCCCCTTGCTTCAATTTCGGCGACTTCGAATTGGGGCTCGTGCGCCAGCGCCTCGGCTAGCAATTGGCTACCCATGCGAGTGGTATCGGCTGCGAGCACTCTTGTTTTCTGGGAATTCTCCCGCGCCGGGGCAGATTGGGACATTCTTTCTCGATCTCCTGATTGCGCCTTAAACGGCTTGCTGCAGCCATACGGTCAGCCCAATGGCTCGCCATTTTGTGTGCAAGCTCCTCCGCCTGACGCTTATGGGCTTCCTCAGGGCTGTACTTGTTTCGGAGATGGGTTGACGGCAGACTGAATCTAACGCCAGCAACCTAGAGACTTTAGTCTCCTGCGGCACGTTCGTAAAGAACACGTAAGTCCCAATACCTGTGCGGCCTTGACAAGAGATCCAGCAAGATCGAATACGGCTAATCGCTGTGGAGAATGCCTGTTTTACCGGGTTCTCGATTCGGAAGCGAGCCTATGCTTAGGCGCGAGCTCGACCCTGGTTCTGTGCCGAGAATTCTAAAGCCTTTTTTGCTATGGCTGTCGGAAAACTCTTCCCGGCCTTCGCAGGTTGCGGATCGGATCCGGTATTATCATCCTCAATCGATGCATTGTCTGCTGGAACTTTCGATCCGATTAGGTCCTGGCGGAAGCGAAAAGCGTAGAGCACAACCTCCACACGGCTGGAAACACCCAGTTTGTCGAAAATGCGGAAGAGATAATTTTTGACGGTGTGCTCAGTCAATCCCAACTTTCTGCCGATTCGGCGGTTGGAAAATCCCTGCGCAACGCAGCGAACGACGTCCTGTTCGCGCTTCGATAGAATCGCAGTCGTGCCCAATTCAACGGAACTCGGCGGTTCTGATTCGCAGAGCGCCTGCAGCAAATAACCCAGCTCTGCGCTGTTTGCCCAGACCTGGCCCTGATGCACACTGCAAATGCACTTGGCAAGCAGTTTTGGAGATTCTGTACGCGAAAAAACGCCGTGCGCCCCGGAGCGGAATGCCTTCACAACTGCAGAGCGTTTCGACGCATCCATCAGCATCACGACCCGCGTCTCAGGACGCATAGCGCAGACCTGCCGAATCAGATTAAAGCCGGTCGTACATTCATCCAAAACTGAACTCATCAGGACCACATTCGGCTTCTCGTCGGCTACTGCGGCGAGAATGGAAGCGGGCTTAGGGTCTGCGGCGGTTACGTGAAATTCGCTGTTTTGGGCGAAAGCCTGGGCAAGCAACTGGCTACTCATGCGTGTACTATCGGCAGCCAAGACACGGATTTTCTCCGAACTCTGCGGCATCGGTGCTGCAAACGGAGCCATCTCTTGTTTTCTCCTCTGGGAGTGCAGCTCGCTAATTATTTATTCATGACGCCGGTATGCCGACGTTTTATTAGGGCAATGGTGCGAGCACAAATCGAGGGAGAACATTACATGCATGAACGGGGCACGAGAAAGGCGCGGCCAACTCCTTCCTTCAAGACGGTTGAGTTTCCATCCCTCCGGAGCAGAGACTTTAGTTGGGAATGAGAAAACCGTAAATGGCACTTTAGTGCCACATGAACTGAACCTCCTTCGGTGCAATAGCAGAGCCATTCGATTCTTTTTCGCATTTTCGAGGGCTGCGCCAATGAGGAGTGATTGCCCTTGACGCCTTCATCACTTCACTAGGAAACTATCGTAGACTCGGAATCATCGAGATGTCCCAAAGATTTTTTCAAAAGAATGTTAACTCCGAAGTGTCATCAGCTCTCAGTTGAAAACTTGAGTGGGAAGGGATAAATTGCCGGGAAGTGAATCTTCAGTTTTGGTGGTAGGAGGAGCCGGATACATTGGCTGCCATGCGGCACACGCTTTGCGGCGGAGCGGCTATGAGGCGATTCTCTACGATAACCTTTCGCGCGGCCACCGTTTTCTTGCGGAAGGATTTGAGCTCATCGTCGCCGATCTCGCGGATCTCAAAGAGCTCACACGGGCGCTTAAGCGGGTTTCGGCGATCATGCATTTTGCCGCCGATTCACAAGTAGGCGAAAGCGTCCAGAATCCGCGCAAATACTTCTGCAACAACGTCGAGAACGGATTGATCCTGCTGAATGCGGCACTCGATGCGCGGGTGCATAAGTTCATTTTCTCTTCCACGTGCGCAGTGTATGGCATACCGGAGACGGTTCCGATCACGGAGCAAACGCCGCGGCAGCCTGTCAATGCTTACGGCATGTCCAAACTCTTTTTTGAGAATGCTCTCGAGGCTTACGGGCGGGCGTATGGGCTGCGCTCGGTCAGCCTGCGATACTTCAATGCGGCCGGAGCTGACGAGAGCGGAACGATTGGCGAGGTTCACGATCCGGAAACCCATCTCATTCCATCTGCGCTCAAAGCCGTAACTGGAGAACGAGACACATTGCAGATTTTCGGCACGGACTATCCGACGGCTGATGGCACATGCAGCCGTGATTACATCCACGTCAGCGATCTTGCGGAGGCGCACGTGCTCGCATTGCAGCACCTCGACGGTATCCAGGGCGCAACCCAATACAATCTTGGTACGGGCACCGGTGCAACAGTGCAGAACGTAATTGCGATCATCGAAGAAGTGACGGGCAGAAGCGTGCCCCGCCACTTGGCTCCGCGCCGGCCTGGAGATCCGCCCGAATTGGTCGCTGATCCGACACGCGCGCAGGCTGAACTCGGCTGGAAAGCCAGGCGGTCCTTGCGCGAAATCGTTCAAAGCGCCTGGCAATGGGAGCAGAAACGGACCCGAAGCCACGATGTTACCCGAGCGACACTATGAACCTTGCGCATTCGCACTCTGAGTTAACCACAAAAGAACCGAGGATCGCGTGAGCAAGAAAGGCGCCACCAATATGCTTGCCGGAAAAAACGTAACGGTGCTGGGAGCCGGCAAAATGGGAGGCATTCTCCTGCAGGCCCTTTTGAAGAATGGCCTGCTTTCGCCCAAGCGCACCACCGCCACCGTGGCGCATGACGATCGCGCCAAAGTGCTTGGCAGGAAGTTAGGCATTAGCGTGGGAACGGACAATGTGAAGGCAGCGCAAGACGCTGACATTATTCTGATCGCGGTAAAGCCTCAGGTCGTGGAAGAAGTGGCTTCTCAGCTTCGCGGGTATCTCTCGGCGCACCAATTGGTTATCTCTGTCGCAGCTTCAGTCCCCAATAGCTTGATCGAGAAGGCGCTGGGCACTGCGATTCCGGTCATTCGCGCTATGCCGAATACTCCATGTTCTGTAGGGTGTGGAATGACCGCAATTACCAAGGGAGCGCATGCGACGGCCAGGCACGTTGAACTCGCCACAACGATTTTCAACGTGGTCGGCCGCACCGTTGTCGTAGACGAAAAGCACATGGATGCCGTGACCGGTCTTTCGGCCAGCGGCCCCGCTTACATCTACATCATTCTAGAATCGCTGGCCGAAGCTGGCGTCAAGGTAGGCCTGCCTCGCGACATTGCCACACTGCTCGCGGCACAGACGACTTTGGGCGCTGCCCGCGTGGTGCTCGATACCGGCGATCATCCCGCGCTTCTAAAGGACGCGGTTACCACCCCGGCGGGGTGTACTGTGGATGGTCTTATGGAACTCGAAGAAGGCAAGCTGCGGGTTACGCTGATCAAGGCCGTGGTGAAGGCGACGCAGCGCGCTAAGGAGCTTGCGTACATATCTTAAATTTTTTTCAATTCTCGTCTCGTCAGATAGTCTTGCGCAACTTGAGGGTGCTCCAGCCAGAATCCTCTGGAGTGCTTCCCAAAATTCTACTCTTGGACAAGCGTGCCTTTTGTGCCCATGTCATCGAATCCGATCAATGATTTCTCTCTGACTCGGAAGTAACAGGGGCCGTATCTCATTTAATGAAAGCCAGAGTGGTGATCCTTCCCAGGATTCAGCTAAGTCGCCAGAGGCCTCCGCTTGAAACACGCTGATTATGCAGGGTACATCGGCCGAACTCTTGTACTCGAACAGCAGGCGAGAGTTCTGAATGTGTAATCCAGTCTCTTCCAGCACTTCCCGTCTCACGGTCTGCTCGTCTGTTTCCCACGGAAACGCAAGCCCGCCCGGAAATGAAAGGCCTCTGCCATCGCTCCGATCGATGATCAGGAACAGGTCATCTTTTCGAAGCACCGCCACGGCTGCCCGGAGAGGTCCAAAAATTGGGGCGCGCGAATAGATCGCAACTCCACTGCGCGACAGCATCCAGAAAAGAAGACGCTTGAGACTGGCAGGTCGGTCGATGAGCTGTTTCTCCTCGGTGTTTTCTCCTGGGATGAGATTACACGAGGACTCTGCAGAGATACCATTTGCTGCTGCCTGAATCTGCCAATGCTGCACACATGGCGGCAACCTATCCAGCACCCTCCGGCATGACCGTACCCAGGCAGCGGGTCTTCGTCCTGTGTTTGGGGAGCCAAAAAGCAAAAAAAAACCGCACTGCCGGTTAGCAGTGCGGTTGTAGTCTTAGGTCAGTACTCAGTAGCCAGCTCAGTTGAATCGCTAGCCTTTGGTGAATTTGCGGCGCATCGTTCCCGCGAGACCGATCAAGCCGGTGCCCAACAGGATTAAGCTGCTTGGCTCAGGAACTGCACTATAGCCGATAAATTCCTGGGGCAATCCGCCTTGGGTCCAGGCCTGTGTACCGGCTACGGGGGTGTAAAGCACCAATCCGGAGAATGCGCTGTTTTTGGCGTTCGCGGCGAGCGCAAGATACTCAGTATCGATCGCCCCCGCACCGAGGTTTTTGAAGGTGGATTGTTTGGTTGCATCGGCTGCGAACAGGCCCCAAATTGACCACTGCGCCTGACTGGCCGTGAGAGTTTTGCCCAGCATACTCTTGAAGATCAAACCTGCGGCTTTGTAATCGAGCGATGTGGTCGCGCCGAACAATCCAGTGCCTTGCAGAAAAGGGGTCACCGTGGCCGTCCAGCTTTCGCCGATTCTTACTGAGTTGTTGAAACTGTCGCACATGAGATTCGTCACGGTGGGACTATTGTTGATGTGGAATCGATAAGGATAAACGGGGTCGGATCCGCCTCCCGTTCCACCGAGGTAATGCATGGTTACAGTATTGGCAAAAGCCGAACTGGCCAGAAGCAAGGAAAACATCAGAAGCGAGAGCGAGATGTACAGATGACGACGTGGGCGCATCAGTTTGCCTCCAAACAAACGGTCAGACGAAATCCCCTCAACCAAGCTGCGCGAAGCATAATTGGTTTTCCTTCGGCTAGGGGAGCTAGGTAGCTTTAAAGTAAAAGATTAACTGTTTCAGCGAACCCGGTTGCCGCGAAGGGGCGGCACTTCTGTCAAGAAGGTGAAGAACTTACCCCCGTAACAACAGTGAGGGTACCAACGAGTAGCGGCTGTGGCAATGGCCGAAGTGTGCCATTACCAGAGTAATCTTCTCGGCTGATTTCGGGTTTGAGCGGGAATCAGAGACGCCCGCATCAAGATGGACGCTGGCCGTCAGTTGGAAGCAAGTTGGGTGATTTCTCCTCCGAATCAGCCCCATCCGGGTTCACCCCGAATACACGAGTGACGGCGCGAAAGGGCATCCAGAGGCACATCAGCAAAAAAGGCGCGAGATCGTCCGAGGCGCACCAGGCGCGTTCCGTAATGCCTCGCTGCGACAACAACCAGTCCTTTATTCGCAGATCACCGCTTCGGATGTAGGCAAAACTCGCGCGCAGGTCGCGGATTTCCACGTTAAAGGTTCGTCCCTCGATCTGTGGGCCGGCCTCTACACCTCTTCCGGTAAGATCCAGGTGAAGAGCTCGCACGACATCGATCCCGCTCTGGCTTTCGAACAGCCTGAACTGCGCCCCGATCCGGGGGTTGAAGTCCAGTAAATGATAACGGCCATCGCGCTTGTCAAGCCGAAAGTCCAGATCCATAATGCCGCGATAACCAATAGCGGAGAAAAGTTTAATGGCCTGCTCCCGTAGTGCATCGTTCGAAACAGAGCGGCCCAGAGTTGTCGCCCCAGCGAATGCAGGATAAGACCGCAGCTTAACACCAGTAAAGATCGCCGTCGGATTTGACTGATGATCACAATACCCATGGACAAACCAGTCTTCCGAGCAACTGGCAGGGATCATCTTCTGAATCATCAGCATTGAGTCGGGGACTTCGTGCCGAAAATTCTCGTAATAGTCAATCAACTCCTCCCTGCCGGAGATGATAACTGTGCTTCTGATGCCCTTGCGCAGTAACCATCCTTCGGTTGCTTTAGCCACCACGGGGAACTCCATGTGCGCCGTGACACTAAGCAGTTCCTCACGAGAATTGGGGAAAATCGTGTCGGGACAAGCGACCCCAAGCCGTCGACATAATTCATACAGATGACGCTTGTTAGCCAGCGTCCGAGGTAGAGCTGCTGGTGGCCGGGGGAAAATAAAGTACGAGGCAAGCTCCGTCGCGTTTTCCGCGATCAGAATTGCGGATAGATCGTCGGCGGGCACAAGGATCGTAGGACGATTTAGCGCTTTGCCTATCTCCTTCATGCCGTCTACGAAGAGGTCATTATTCTTAGGATCCGTTCGCCACAAGAACTTCTTTTTGAGGTATCGGGAGGATCCGGAGGGAACAAACGAATTTCGCTGGATGGCAAAGACAGGAATGTTTAGTCGTCCCAGGCTGCGCGTGATGCCCAGGCTACTTTGATGCAATGCATACGAGCCGAAGTTTAATACGAGGGCTGCCACCGACGTATCGTATTGGCCGGCACATACCCGATCCGTTGTCATCACTCTCTTCGACTCTACTTCGTGCTCAGGCACTCGCTCCTCCTTGCCGTAATCGGGGAAGCGCTTCCCGGCCGGATGGAACCGGCGATCCTGCGTGCGGTGTAGTCTGCCCCGACGACGAAGCGCATCGAAGGTCCGAACTGGTTGGCGGAAGCAAGTCCTGTGAAGTGTAGCCGTGGAATGGACGATTCGAACCTTCCCGATAAAACTGGCGCACCACGATCGAGCCTGAGCCTTCCCTTCAAGCCGTTATCCAGGAATGGCAGAGCTGCGGTATTCACCTTGTATCCGGTTGCGGCGATCACGTGGTCGGCAGAGATCTCTTTCGTCTGGCCATTGGCGTCGGTTACCGTCAAACAAGCCCGGCCCGCGGCCTCTCGAGCTGCCCGCACTGTGTGGCCGCACAAGACGGGAAATTTTCCCTCGACCCGCTGCTTCAGCCAGCAAGCGCCAGCCGGACCGAGGACACGCTGAACGATCTTGGCGCGATACTCCCGAGGGAAGTGCGAAAACAGATCCTGCCGGTGACAATAGAACCAGTTTTTCCAGCCCCGGCCTAATCCTGTTTCCGGTTTTGACAGCCGTCCCAGAAGTCCCGGCGTCGTGAAAGGGGGCGAATTCCATGACACGGAGTCTTCCCGAACAAGCACACGCACGGTTGCGCCACGCTCGTGCAATAACGCTGCCGTCTCCAAGGCCGACTGCCCTGCGCCGATCACAATCACGTCCTGGTTTCGAAACTTAGCCAGATCGGCATGTTGGCCACTGTGGGAGATCAGTTCCGATGGCAAATTCGCGAACCCTTCCGGCACATAGGCAAAGTAGCTGGTGCCAACCGCCACGATGACTCGGCCCGTCACCACGCTCTCCCCGTTATCAAGCCAAAGTTCGAACCCTCCTCCCTCTTCTCGCAATTCCGTCACGGTCCGTTCTTCGACCTCAGGCACGAGGGTTCGTTGAAACGCAAGTCCGTAATCTACGAACGTCTCGAGTGGAATCGGCAGTCCCTGGTGGCCATAGGGGAAACCCGCAAGCTTGCAATGTTGTGCCAACGTCATGGCACCACCGGGATCAGAGAGATTGGAGGCAAAACCCTCCGACTTAAGCAGCATGCCCTTGGGCATTGCGCTTCGCCAATTCTGCATGGGGACGCCGAAGATACGGAACGCAATGCCACGGCGACGTAGATGGGCAGCGATCGACAGCCCATACGGACCGGCGCCGATTACGACAGCTTCGGGATTGGCAGACGTTGAAACTCCCATCGAGTCACCACATCATAGCAAGGCTTGATGATAATCGTCCGGTACAGAAGCGGATTGATCTTGAAGCCACGCCGGTGTTGCAGGCGTCGCCGTCCAAAAAAATCTGAAGCAGAATCAGTCGTTGTCCGGGGGTTCTGGCTTTGTCCCGGTCTTCGCATGGTAGGTCTGAAAGAAAGTGAACGGCTCCGCAGTAGTGATTTTTGTAAAGCTACGTGGCTTGCTTACGTCGAAAAAATCCGAGAGGGGAACGTTCCCTGGTTGGTTGTCGGGTGCGTTGTAGTCGGCATACCCGTTGTCTGCCGCATCAATGTACGGCATCCCGAAATTGTATTCGGTAAATGCCAGGAGGCTGCCGAAGTCGTGAATATAGGGGAACCGCAGGTTAGGACAGTTCGACTGGCACGCGCCCGAAACATAGCCCCGCCGGGTGTAAGGGGAAACCACCAGTAACGGAACCCGAAATCCATAAATGTAGCCACAGCCCCAGCCATTGGGCTGAACGGTGGTCGGACACGATGTCTTATCAGGACTCTTATACATATGCGGCGGGTGAACGTGATCAAACCAGCCGCCCCAATCGTCCCAAACGACAAGGATCAGGGTTGGCTCCTGCGTCCAGTACAGAGCACTGGTTGCAGAAGGCGGATTGCAGACGCTCCCTACCATGCCGCCTCCTACCGCATCAATAATATCTCCCACCCAGCTCGGTCCATGAACCGTGACCGGCGCCGTTGCGGGGTCCTGGGGGTGATCGGACCATACGCCATCAGGAATCACCCAGCTGACCTGTGGTAGCTTGCAATTGAAAAGGTCGTCAAATATCGGCGCCTCGCTATAAGAAGACTTACCCGGCAGGCGAACGTGGCTGGTCCACTCCGGGCCGCCACATGGGCCGGTGCCGCTCGTGGCCCCATAGCACACTTCAGGAATCGCCACTGCGGCATCCCAGATTATCGTGCTCAATGCATCCGAGTTGTAATAAGCCCAGCTAACCAACCCGCGGTCGCAATGGTTGGTGGCGCAGTCGGCTGCGTCGGTGACCAGGCTGTCATGCGTGTAACACTCGCTTTTCCTCGGATCGGCCACCAGAGCGCCATTGGGAAGGACCCATTGTGGCCACGGGGGACCCAGATATGGACATCCGCTGTCGTTAAATCCCACGTTTTCCGATGCGAAGTCCAGGAAGTATTGGTTCGGATCATGGGGTTCGACCGGCGCCGACGTACCTGTGAAAAGAAACTGGTGAGCAGAAAAGCTCGCGCCTTGGTTGGTCTGAAACATATAGTTGGCGAAGCCATAGTTGGTGGCAATATCGAAGTACGGCTGCACATCAGACTTTTGGACAAACGAATATGGCGGGCATACGCCGACAAAGCTGGAATTGTCAAATTCATGGCAAAAACCATCCATGTTCCCTTTGTCGTAGTCAGTATGCATCCCGTTGTAGCTGTGGTTCGGGTCGATAATCTGCGGCTTAGTTAGATTTTGGTCCCAGGCGCTGAGTGGCAGAGACGTATTGCAGATGAACTCGCGCTGGACCGTCCCTGTACTCATGTAGACAAAACCGTATCCCCCGCTCTGAATGTCGATGCCAGGCTCGAACGCCTTGCCTGAGTTGCACGGTCCCGGAGCCGAACCAGCTCCAAACAGGTTGTCAGGAGTACGGTTCTCCTGCACCACGATGATGATGTGCTGGAAAGTCCCCACCGGAATGGTCTGGGTGGACGCAATCGACACTCCGAAGCAGAAGAGAAACAAGAGCAGCGAAATCCTTCTTGAAGGCTTCATGTCGAAATCTCCTGCTTCGCAACACGGCGTTGCTTTCGATGGAGGGGAAGGTTTGAAATGCGGCAGTACACTCTTAGAAAACCGCGTCAGTATAGCGCCTGTCGATGTCTCTTGCCAGGGAGAATGTGTCCCATTGCGGCTATTCGGTCTCGGCGTTTTTAGGGGAAAGAAGCCCGAACACGCCCACGCCTCTGGTGGTCCCTACGTAGACTCTGCCGTTAACGATGAGCGGAGCGATGAACTTGTTCCCGACCCCAAAGAGATCGCGGTCATTGGCGGCTTGGTTGCTGTTGTAGAGCTCCTGCAGAGTGGTCGCGTCGTAGGCATACAGGATGGCAGGTTTGCCATCTTCGGTGGCCCACACTATGCCATTAGCTCCACCGTCGGATGAAATGCTGGGAGTGGTTCCGGGGTACCCAAAACTGTTGCTGGTCTGGGCGACTGGATTGGTCATTAGCTTGCCATTCTGGAATTCGAAAGCGAGAATCGGCCCTCCTACCGGACCGTAATAGAGTCTGGCCTCGAATTCGAAATAGGCGGGCGTGGCCCACATCCCCCCAGGCAGAGGTCCGGAGATCTCCTGATAGATGTTGTTACTGTCCGCGTGAAATTTTCCCATCGAGTTTCGATTAATGAGATAAAGATTGGAGTCTTTGCCAGCCCCGGCGGCAAGGTTCCAAGTGTTATTCGAGAAATCCCTTATGGAAGGCAGCAAAACAACTGCGCCGGAGCCGAGGTCGACATCTTCGTCACTTTCTTCCACGCCATTATCCATCTCGAAATAGTCGGCAACGGCGAGGCCGTTTGTCGTGGTAAGGCGGATGAAGGCATTCCCGTAATCACCGCTACTCGGGAAACCCTTGGAATTCAGCGCCGTATCGAAGGTGCCGTTGGCATCGAGGAGAAAGATATTGCCCAGATTGTCGGAAGCGAGCCCTCCACCGGCGCCCCACACGGCGCCTTGGTCGCCGTTGGGAGTAAGGTTGAGAATCGTCGTCTGGGCGAGAGTGGTCGCATTGTAGCCCATGATCCATCCGGTGTACGGTCGAATGTCGCAGTGTGATGCCCAAGTCAGATAAACCACGCCGCCCGTAAGCAGCAACGCGGAGCGCTCTTTGTATTGCGCGGGATCGAAGACAACGAAGCCACCGGAACTGTTATCGCCGGTACCAGGGAATTTGCCGGTAATCTCGACCGGGCCGCCGTAGAGTTCCTTGCCCGTGGGGGCATCCAGAGCGTGCAAGCGCTGGTGATAATTGCCGGAGGAGTCCTTCGACATAGCGACCGCGTAGATGACGCCGTTCGATCCCGAGGGCCGGTTGATGACTGGGGTGGAAGTGATGCCGATTTCGGGCGTCACCTGGTTACAACCGCGATCGTCGGATGTGGTCTCGCCCTTCTTGAGAGTAGTGATATGCCAGACGAGCGCACCGGTCGTAGCGTTGAAAGCGTAGACCGAGTCGTGTTCAGTGACGACAATAAGCAAGTTCTGAGTACCATGGCCCGGGACCGGAACCGAGGAGAGATATAGAGGTTGAGCGTCCACTAAGCCGTCGGCGGGAATGACGAACAACTTTCCAAATGACGTCGAATTAACGTTGCTGGGGTTGAGAATAGTTTCGGAGGGGTTCAGTCCAGTGCGGGCATTGTTGTTGTGGTAGGTGAGAACACCCTGCGAGAAAGCTGGCGATGTGCCCGAGATAGCAATATAGAAAATGAAGCAAGCAGACAAGGCAAAGCGGTGGACAATAGATTTGGTGGACAACAAGCTAAAACCTCCGGGTGCTCATAGCGCGGACTGGGCTGGAGAATTTGTTTTCTACCGCGGGTACGAACAGACTGGTAAAAGCTGCTGACCTCTTTACACTCGCATTTTCGAATGAAATGCCGTTCTATCTAATGCTGCGAGCTCAGGCGGCGAGCCAGTTCATCGGGAATACATTCCGTTTTCTCGAGCATCCTCGCCTGAACCACCGAACTGATTTGAGCAATGGTGGAACCCTCAAAAAAGTCGCGGAACGTGAAGGGAATCTGATACAGGGAGCGAATTCTGGAAATGATTTGCATAGCGATAAGGGAGTGGCCAGCCAAATCGGCGAAATGCTCGTGAACCCCAATATCTTCCAAGCCGAATACGCTCCTCCATATTTCGGTGAGTGCCGCCTGCACGGTGGTATTGCTCAACTGGCTTGTTTCACGCTGTTGTTTCTCAGGCGGCCGAGGAGCTCTCTTTTCCGGCTGCATTTGTGAAATGTACTTTGTAGCATCGAATTCCGCTTCGGACTCCTGCAGCAGAAGCTCAAGATTCTCTGGGCAAACAATGACCTGGCTAAGACTTGAGTTTAGAGCTCGACGGAAGGCCTCCACCCCGTCCTTAGTCGTAATCGCCTTTTCCAGAGCCTCCTGCTTCCAACCCTCCATTCCATGTGGAGTTGCGAGATCGGCCAACTGGCCGGATTCCCTCCAGCCCGGCCAATTGATGGTGAGGGTATGAAACCCTCCGCGAGCGTTAGCAAAGCCAGAGTAAGCATCGAGAAAGGAATTTGCAGCACTGTAATCGCACAGAGCGTAAGGCGTGAGAATTGAGTTGATGGACGAAAACAGGACCAGGAAATCCGGTTTGATCTCCCGCAACAGGTCGAAAAGGATCGCCGTGCCATTAACCTTGGGAGCCAGTACGGACTCCGCGGCTTCTCTCGTCTTGCCTTGAATCACCCCTGGTTTGACAACCCCGGCGGCGTGGATGACTCCGTCGATGGTTCCGTACTTCGCGAGTACTTGGTCGACCACCCTTTGCATTTGTTTTCGGTCGCAGACTTCCGCGACCTGGATGTCGATCTCCGCGCCCATCTTTTCGATCTCCATCAGCGCGGTGATCGTCTTGCGAACGGAGGCAGGCGTATCCGGCGCCGTGAGCGACTGGTTCCAACTGGACTTTTTCGGAAAAGGAGATTTCTTCGTTAGCACCAGCCTCGGCCGGCACGCTCTGGCAAGATGCCCAGCGACAGCCAGTCCGATTCCGCCGGTTCCTCCGGTAATCAGGTAAACTCCACCGGGCTTCAAACGTCTGCTCGCCGGCGCCTCGCTGCCCGCGGAGGATGGGGCAGCTTCATTCAGCCTGACCTGTTCAACTTTTCGCTCCCACCGATAGTTCCCCCGATACGCAATGACTCGGCTGACGCGTTCTTCGGCAAACTCGCATATGATCCTGGCGAGCACTTCATCCGACAAGCTCTCAATCGAACGGTTATCCGGCAAATCGATGCTAAAGCATTTGACGTTCGGATATTCTTTGGGAATGACGCCGCACGGTCCGAGCACGGTTGCCATTGCCGGAGCGACATCTTCTTCACCTGTAACCGAATGCAACCGGTTGGAAATAATTCCAATCTTGACGGGGATGGGAGTCCGCAGTTCACCGATGGCTTGAGCCATATGGAATAGGCTGAAGAAGCCAAAATTCTGCTCCTCGGAAGAAGCCTGCTCCTTCCCATCTTCTCGAATCAGGCTTCCCAGATGAACGATATGAATGGGCGAGCTGGCAGCTCGCTGTTCCAACTCCCGGAACAATTCCTGATAACCCTCGACCCCCGCGGGGTTGAGCTCGAAGGAGCCGTCGGTGTGACGGGAAAATGTTTTTCCAAAACGAACGAATACTGCTGACAGTCCCGCAGCTTCGAGCTTGGATTTAATTCGTCTGCCACCGCCGTATCGATCCCCCACAATCAGCCACAAAGCACGCTGAGAAGGGGAAGTATTAGCGATCTCACTCGCGAAGTGGGTCCTTTTCCAGCTGGGAGCATAGAACCAGTCGTCTACGCGAGCTTTAGCAGTTTCCGGTTTCTGTTGTTGTGCGGGGTTTGCGCGATCTGGCGTGTTCTCAATCCAGTAATTCTGCCTCTCGAAGGGATACGTCGGCAACGATATTCTGCGCCGTCTTTTTCCCTCGTACATGTTCTCCCACCGGATCTCAACTCCGGAAAGCCAGAGTCTGCCGATACCCTGCAACAAAAACTCAACATCGTTCTGGTTTTCGTAATGATGGCGTATCGAGGAAATAGCCACTGGGCTGCTCGCATTTTGAATGCCGGAGTACTGCGTGGCCAGCACACTGAGAGTTCGGCCAGGCCCCGCCTCCAGTAGAATCGGATTTTTCAATCGCCAAAGCTCCTGAAGTGCATCGCTGAACCTGGCGGCGTGATCTGCGTGCATCGCCCAATAGGATGGATCGGTGGCTTCGCGCGCGCTAACCCATCTTCCTGTGACATTTGAGATGTATGGAATTCTCGGCTCGTTCAGCCGGACTTTTCTGACCTCCTTTTCGAACGTGCCTACAATCGGGCTTAGCATTCTCGAATGGAAGGCATGCGCATTCTGAACGCGTCGGGAAATGATTTGCTTTTTATTCAACTGCTGCTCGAGTTCACCCACAGCAGCGGTTGGACCCGCGACCACGCATAATGCCGGCCCGTTGATCAACGCAATCGACAAATCAGCGTCGAGTAAGGGAAGCACGTCCTTCTCTGGAAGCGTCACGGCAAGCATGGCTCCCTGAGGCAGGTCGTTGACCAACCGAGCTCGAGTAGCAATCAAACGCAGCGCGTCTTCCAGCGATAGCACCCCCGCCACGCAAGCCGCCACATATTCGCCCATGCTGTGGCCGACGATGGCGTCGGGAGTGATACCCAACCACTGCCAAAACCGTGCCAGGGCATATTCGACGGTGAATAATGCAGGTTGGGCAAATAATGTCGTATTCAGATCCGTGGCGTCGGGGTCATTCGGAGTATTCCCGCTTCGCCCCAGCATCTTCTTCAGATCGATGCCCCTGCTCGTTTCCTCGCGCTTCCATCCCTGACCATCGGGATAAATTATTTTTCGAATATCGGTTCCCAGGTAAGGATTGAGAATCTTTGCGCATCGATCCACTTCCTCCCGGAACACATTCCACTCTTCATAGAGACCGTGGCCCATCCCGACGTAGTGATCTCCCATGCCCGGAAACAGAAAAACCACCGGCCGCCGTTCGGACTCTTCCTTCACACTGGATACAACGCGTCTGGAGTTCTCCTCGGCTAATGCTGCTATGGCGTCTCCCCGGCTGCCGGAGACGAGACATCGTCTATGCGTAAATGCCTTGCGTCCGACGCCCAAAGTGTGCGCCACGTCGTCCATGTTTACGGAATCGTTCGATTCCAGGAATTCGCGCAACCGCTGTGTCGAATGGTCCAGAGCCGCTCGCGACTTTGCCGACAGTACAAGCAGGTGAGAAGAACCAGTACGCGAGCTCGGCTGCAACTCGGGCGCTTCCTCGAACACAACGTGCCCGTTAGTTCCTCCCATGCCGGTGGACATAACTCCCGCTCTTCTGGTGCCATCGCTTGTCCACTTCTGCAATTGCGTGTTGACGTAGAACGGAGTGCTCTCGAAATCAATTTCCGGATTGGCAGCGCTGAAGTGGAGACTGGGTGGAAGCGTGCGATGCTTGAGGGCAAGAATGGTTTTTATCATGCCGGCGACTGCTGCCGCGGCATCGAGATGTCCCACGTTGGTTTTTACCGAACCAATCGCACAGTAACCTGATCGCTGCGTGAAGGTGCGAAATGCTTTGTTTAATGCCCTGATCTCTACCGGATCGCCCACTGGCGTTCCCGAACCGTGGGCCTCTATATAGCTGATGCTGTCTGCCTCGACTCCGGCATTGGCCAGTGCTTCCACCACTACGTCAGCCTGACCGTTGACACTGGGTGCGGTGTAGCCGGCTTTTTCCGAGCCGTCGTTATTCACTGCCGAACCCTTGATAACCGCATAGATGTTGTCGCCATCCGCGAGCGCGTCTGCCAGACGCTTCAACACCAGAATGCCCCCGCCGCTCCCAAACACAGTTCCATTTGCCTTGGCGTCAAAGGCCCTTACATGCCCATCCGGTGAGACCACCCCGCCAGCATCGCAAAAGTAACCCGCACGATGAGGCACTCGCACCGATATGGCACCCGCCAGCGCCATGTCGGACTCCTCATTCAACAAACTTTGCCGAGCCAAATGGACCGCGACCATGGAGGTCGAGCAGGCGGTCTGAACCGTGAGACTCGGTCCCTTCAAATTGAGCTTGTAAGAAATTCGGGTACTGAGAAAATCCTTGTCCGCACCGATAAGAACCGGAATGTACTCCTGAGCAAATTGCTCCTTCAGCCCGGAATCCATGAAATAGGTGTTGAAAGCCGCTCCGGTGAAAACGCCGACTCGGCCTGGATAGCGATCCGGGTCATACCCCGCATCCTCAATCGCATCATGAGCCAACTCTAGGAGGATGCGATGCTGCGGATCCAAGCTTCTTGCTTCGCTGGGCTGGAAACCAAAGAAACCTGCATCAAACTGGCCCGGGCCCTCCAGGATTGGCGCAGCCTTCACGTAGTTCGGATTTCTCAGGCAAGCTGCGGGGATCCCCGATTGCAGCAGTTCCTGGTCAGAAAACCGGGTGATTGACTCCACGCCTTCGACCAGGTTGCGCCAAAACTCCTCGAGGCTTCGCGCGCCTGGAAAGCGGCAAGCCATGCCGATCACTGCGATATCAGGATTGTTAGTCATGTCACGAAAAGGCTGAGAATCTCCCATGCTGGTTGACGCAGCTCCAGACTGAGGCACCCAAAGTCAGAGGTTGTGGACTTTGCAACGAAACGTATGGTTTGCGCCTGCTTCGAGAGCGCAACCACGAAAGCTTCAAGAAAGCCCTAAACTAGCTGGGCATCCAATATCCAAACCGAGGCAACTTTCGCAGCACCTTACTGTGAACCCTTCAATTGAATGACGGGATCTGGGAGCGCGCTGCGATCCGCTTTTCCGTTCGGCATCAGTGGAATTTTGCCAAGTATAACAAAGTGGTTTGGCACCGAGTAAGCGGGCAGATGCTGCTTCAGGTAGTGCGCCAGACGCTCAAGCTCCACTTCCGATTTGCAGACCAGGTAGGCGATTATCAAAATCACATTCTCCGAGTATTTGCGGGTCACGCAAATGCACTCGGCAATACCGGGAAAATCCCTGATCGTATTTTCAATCTCACCGAGTTCGATCCGCAAACCTCGGATCTTTATCTGCTGATCCTCGCGACCCAGGTACTCAACATTGCCGTCTGGCAACCAGCGAGCAACGTCTCCGGTTCGATAGATCCTTTCGCCGGCGTTAGCGGGATTTTGGACGAACTTTTCATCGGTCAATGCCTGATTGTTCAAGTACCCGCGCGCCAGCCCGACTCCGGCTATGCACAACTCGCCAGTTTCGCCGACGGCCACGTGCTGACCGTCTCGCATGACGTAGAGCCGGATGTTCTGGATGGGCCGGCCGATCGGGACAATTTCCAAATCATTGTGAGGACAATCGAAGTAGCTGACGTCCACCGTCGCCTCCGTGGGACCGTAGAGATTCGTCAGCTTCGCCCCGATCTTTTTTCCCAGGATGTTGTTGAACTTTCTGACATGACTCGGTGTCAATGCTTCGCCGCTGACAAAAATTTGTCGAACCGATGCCAGGCCTCCGACAACGCGATCATCTTTTCCGTCCAGATATTCGAGAAAGACGTTCAGCATCGCGGGAACGAAATGCAGAACCGTGACGCGGTGCCTCCGGATGTTTTCAATAATGGCCTGCGGCATTGCTTCGCTTCCCGGCGCAAGGAAGCATAGTTTCGCGCCGTACAGGGCCCACCAGAAAAGTTCCCATACCGAAACATCGAAGTAATAAGGAGTTTTCTGCAGGATGACATCGTCCCTATCGATTGGATAAGCGGACTGCATCCAGTGCAGACGATTCACTACCGAGCGATGCTCAATCATTACTCCCTTGGGTTTGCCGGTCGAGCCCGAGGTGTAGATCACATAGGCTAGATCGTGCGCCGTATTCCCTAGGACCGGATTTTCGTCCGGCCCACGATAAGTTCCGGGATCGTCAAGATTGAGGATCAATCCCCCAAAGCTTATTGTGCCAATCGTTTTGCCGTGCACCAGCAGTACTCTGACCCCTGCATCCTGCAGCATGTAATCGGTGCGAGCCGGCGGGTTCTCAGGCGATAAAGGCAGATAAGCGGCTCCAGATTTTATGATTCCCAGGACGCCAATCATCATGGCGAAAGATCGTTGCACCATCAGGGCAACGATCTCTCCTGGTCTTACACCCGCGGCTCGCAACCAATGCGCCAGTTGATTGGCCTTCTGATTGATCTCCGCAAAAGATAGCGAGGAGGCGCCGAAGACCTTGTCGTGTTCACAGATCACTGCTGTCGCGCTGGGCGTTTGGGCAAATTGTGCTTCGATCAATTCCTGAAGTGTGGCGTGATCCGGAAAAGACGCATCGGTGCGGTTGAATTCGGCGATCCGATCCATATCGGCTTGGCTGGCGGAGCGTAGGGCAGAAGGTTCCATAACCGGGCTGAGCGGAGGGTTCATCGTTATTGCGACCGGCGCGCACGACCGACAAACATCCCGCCCAGAAGGTGTTCGTGGATCTGGGTGGTGCCTTCAATGATTTCCATGATCTTCGAGTCGCGGTAGAAGCGTGAAACCGCCGAAGAGCTGTGACATCCGGCAGCTCCCAGGATCTGAATCGCATCCGAAGCGGCCCTGACGGCCGCTCTGGAGGTGAAATACTTGGCTATGATTGCCTTTTCAAAGGCTTCAGGAAGATTTTCATCGGCTGCCCGGCACGCGCTGTAGCAGAGAAAGCTGGCGGCCTCAAGGTCCGTACCCATTCGGGCGATCAATGAGCGCATCATACCGAGTTCTCCCAGGGGTTGATTTGCGATCTTTCGCACGGCCGCCCAGTTCACGCTTTCTTCAAAACATCCCCCGAGAAGTCCCAAGGCAGAACAAGCGGTGCTGATCCTGCCATAGTGCAAGCCAACGGGCGCGACGTGCGACAAAGCAAATCCGGGCTTGCCTACCAGATTCGCAGTTGGAACTTCAACGTTTTTGAAAACGAGTTTAGCTAAGCCAGCCGCTCGGAAACCCATTAGATCGTGAATGGGGTCGATTTCAAGACCGGGAGTATCCCGCGACACCAGACATGCCACTGGACAGTCTCCCAGTTTTCCAAATACCAGAAATACCGAGGCAATCTGAGCAGCGGTGATCCATTTCTTGACCCCGTTCAGAAAATAAAAGCCGTCGCGCGACGAAGTGAATTCAGTCTTTAGAGATTGAATATCACTTCCCCCTTCGGGCTCCGTCAAGGCAAAGGCCCCGACAATCTCACCCTTGGCAAGCAAAGGAATCCATTTCTGTATCTGTTCCCCACTTCCCCACTTCAGCAATGCCCTGGAAACCATGCTCTGGACAGTGATCACACCGGTCAATGAGGATGAACCTCTTCCGAGAGCTTCATTGAGCAAGCCGAATGTAACTGTGTCCCATCCTCGTCCTCCATACTGCGATGGCAGATTGCAGCCCAGGTAACCCGACTTCGCCAGCATCGAGATGGCGGAGTGAGGAATTTTCTCCTCTCGATCCCATTCCTCCGCAAAAGGCTCGACGTTCCCACGCACGAATGCCTTGAAATTTTCGTGACTGGTTTTTTGCTCTTCAGTCAATAAGAATTGCATGGAAGCGTCTACGGCCTTCTTCTGCGATCAGGTACGGAATCACGAAATCACTACCGCAGACTATCGAGACCGGGAATTGGTGGGCTGGCTCAGGGCGTGTTCCCATCCTTCCGCCATCCCTTCTTCTTCATGACAAAAGCCGTGGTCGCGTTAACGGAAGCGAAATTCGCAATGTCCAGATCGTCCACGCCGATTTCTATCGCAAAATTCTTTTCGAGAAAAGTCATCAACTGAACCGCAAATAGAGAATTCACAATGCCCGATTCGAAAAGATGATCGTCATGCTTCAGATTCGCAATATTAATCGAGCTCAGCAGAAAGTTGGCAACAGTGTCCCTGATCTTCTTTTCTTCTTCTGCATGCAAGGTATTGATCAATCGGTTCGCTCCGGAATCAATGACATCGAAAAACAATGAGAAACAAGGGTTGCGCGATCAGCCGCCAGGGTAAGTATAAAATCCTTTTCCCGTCTTGCGCCCCAGGTGCCCGGCATGAACCATCTTTCTAAGCAGCGGACAGCATCGGTACTTTGGGTCCTTGAAGCTTTCGTAAAGAACGTCGAGAGAATTCACGACAGTGTCCAACCCGATCAGATCGGCAGTCTCCAGAGGACCCATTGCATGTCCAAAACACTTTTTGAAAATCAGGTCGATTTTCTCCGCAGTTGAGACTTGGTCCTGCAGGACAAAAGCGGCTTCGTTCATGAATAAGTGGGAAATCCGGTTGGAAACAAAGCCGGGCATGTCCTCGACAATGATTGCTTCCTTATTTAATTGGGAAAGCAATTGCAACAGCGTATTCACTGCCCGATCGGAAGTATGAAATCCGCGGATCACCTCAACCGCCGGCTTCAAATGCACCGGATTCATGAAGTGAACCCCGATTACATTGGCGGGACGGCCTGAGGCCCTGCCGATTTGTGTGATGGAAATGCACGAGGTATTGGCTCCAAAACAAACCTCGGGTGGCGCCAGTTTCCCCAACCTCTCATAGAGCGGCTCCTTGATCTTCCAGTTCTCGGTAACATTCTCGATAATGAAGTCGCAGCTGGCCAAATCTCCCAAGTCGCTGGTCAGAGTCATCCGCTGCAGTGCCTCATCCCGGCTGGCTCGTGGCAGCGACTTTGAAAACAGAGGAGCGAATCGTACGTTATTCAACACCTCGCCTTGCGCGCGTTCGAGAATGTCCGTCGTAAGGTCAACCACGACGGTTGGTATTCCGTGAAGAACCAAGTCGGTGATCACGCCGACTCCGATATTTCCCGCCCCCAGAACGCCGACTGTTTTCAACCCGATTGACTCCTTGTCCGGCTCATGGCCTTGGATCGTCTCAGCTGACCGCGCAGCACAGCGCCAGTTGTCCGAGGTTCGCTAGACGAACCGTCGGCGGCCGCTCGCAATCGCGCAGCAAGAAGTCTTACCGTCGGACACTCGAATAGAGTGGTAATCGACAGAGCTTGCTTCAGTTCCTTTCGGATCATGGCGATAACCTGCACGGCTTTCAAGGAACTTCCGCCCGCCTCGAAGAAATTGATCTCGACTCCGATTCCCCGCCGGCCGAGAACCTTTCTCCATATATCCAGAACTGCAATTTCCATCCTGTCGGATGGTTCTATCCCTGCTGCGCCGTCAAGAGCTGGCGTCTGGAGCCGGAATTCATCGATCGCCTTCGCAATCCGGCTTACCTCCGAAAGCTCTTCGCCAATCCGTTGCAGATGCTCCGATCCGCAAGTGATGCCCGATCCAAACGACGGCACGAGGGATGGCTTCTCGACATTGCGCGTTGCCGGCTTGTCGTTCAATGGTTGAATGCTCGATGGTTGAAGGTTCGATGGTTGAATGTTTTCGTCCGGATTGTATCGGAGACTCGCCAGGTATTCCGCAGGAAAGAGCCACGACGCGTCGCTTGCGTTACTTTGATGCTGATCTCCCAGATTGCTGATGAATTCTCGGGCGGGCAAGTTTCTCTCCGTCGGCACGCAGGTGAGTTCCACAAACCTCTTTCCAGCACTCAATGCTCGCCTGCCGACGCTGGACAGTACCGTGTGCTCAACCCCTCTGCCCAATACGCGGCAGCTCAACAGAAAAGTGTCGAGCTTGAGGCGATCGGCTTCGGTCTCGTACAAAACAACGCCAACGTGCCCATAATCCCCGAATCGATCCGTCACTCGAACTGCCAAACATCCGGTGTTTCCCTGCTTCAAGAAATCTCTGATTTCGCTGGGCGAGCGCCGAATCGTGGTGAAGTTGAATTGATTGGTTCGAAAGGTCAATTGCGAAGCACGGCTGAGTTCATCCTCGGTTGCTTCTGTAATTTCGATGCGAACCATAAGGCCCGCCACAAAATCTTGCAGGGTTGAGGTCTGCGCGCGGAAGGTTTCTCGTTGCGCATTATCCTGATACATCCGAACGCGGCTTCGATCTTCTTGCGTATTTCCGGCATGATCGAAAGCCCAGATATGCTCCAAGAACGAGGCGAACGATGCAGGATCTGGTGGCAAATGTAGAGTCAACACACCGGGGCAATTGATCTCAACATCCTTGCACTCTATAAGATCGTCATCGATAAATATAAAACTATCCAACCCGAGATTCAGCTCGCTCGCGAGAGACTTGATGTTCTGCGATTTGCGGTTCCAGTTAATTCGCCACGAAACCAGGTGCTCACGTTTGAGCAGCATGTCAGCTCGCTCAGCGAAAACCTCCATCACATCCTGTTCCCTGTTCTTGCTGCACAGGCATAGCAGCATGCCGGCGTTCATCTGGTCAAGCATGAATTGCTGCAGAATGCGGTGCGGGCCGCTGACCTCAACTCCGCGGAACCCATCCTCTCCGCATACGCCCTTCCAAAGAGTGTTATCGCAATCCAGCACAATTACTTTGAAAGGTTTTCGCTTGAGGTTGAAGATGGCTCGAATCACGGCAGTCCCGATAGCGGCGTAGCATTCCGGCGTGTAAGGAATATCCCCCATCTGCTGATTATGGATGTCGTAATACTCGGTAACCAGATAGCGACGCAACAGGGCTTCCGAAGTGATAGTTGAAACACCGGCCAGAGCGCAGGATCGCGAGAGCAATTCCATTTCGGCTTCGCCGACCGCCGCCTTAAGTTCCGTATTGGCTTCCACGGCTGGGCTCACTGGACAGCAACAAAGAACAACAGGCGCCGAGTTCTGGTCGGTGAATGACTGCAGTGCATCGCAGAAATCCCGGACATTGCGTTGTAGGCTGCCGCGCAGTTGCGGCATTAACCCCAGGGCAGATGAGGTCAAGCTTGCCGAATCCGGGCGCACCCTGTCGCTGGCTTGATCGCGGGTTGCAAAAAGGTTGAATAATCCGGAATGCTCGAGCATTTTTTCCTGCCCGACCGCGCATCGGTATCCTTTCCGGGCCAGCAGGTCCTTGATCCGACGAACTGCATCGCCGGTGCGATCGTGAATTTCAATGACGATCTGATCGATCTTCGGCCAGTCGCAACCCGCAATGCCTCCGATGATGTCCACTTCACTTTTTTCAGCATCAATTTTGAGCAGGTCGATCCGTTCGATGTGATGTTCCCGGATGATTTCCGAAACGGTTGTCAGGCGGCACTCGTGAGTGCTGCGGCGAAGCCTGTCGCTAGTGAGTTCATTCACAAATTCCTGCGCGGACTCTTCGCCGGACGCTTCGGCATTCAGCATGTTGCGAACCACGGCCTGGATCGCCTCGCGGTCCTCGGCTTCATTGGAATGAAAGCTGGAGAAAACAGAGGAATTTGGATAAAAGGTAAAGCTTGCTGTGCCCTGCCGGTCTGCGACGCCCAAATTAAAGACTCTGGCATTGGAGCCAAAGATCCCGGAGCCTGAGATCCCCGAACCGTAGATCTCGGAAGCATAGATCTCGCAGTTTGCTTTCAGGCAGTCGTACGCGAGCGGGGCCGGTTCAAACGCATAAATCCTCG
Organism: uncultured Acidobacteriaceae bacterium; assembly: GCA_963766625.1. GTDB lineage: Bacteria > Acidobacteriota > Terriglobia > Terriglobales > Acidobacteriaceae > Sulfotelmatobacter. The sequence goes on from CAVYBF010000007.1 coordinate 78,471, forward strand.
GATTCCTGCAGCGGCTCATCACGAACAGCGAAAATAGGCCGATGTTGGCTCCAATATCCAGAACAGTAGCTCCATCGGGCAGGCGGATACCATGTTTCAGGTAGCTTTCGTGCTCAAAAATCTCCTGGTAAAGATAGTCCGTTTCGTACGAGTTCAAATGAGCGATCTCGAGGCCATTGGGTAGAACGCATCTCTTGTGCTTCCCGAAACACTGTTCCCTCCTCTCTTTGTCGATGCCCGAGATGCTTTTTCGTTCGGCAGCAGCCCACTTCTCCAATTGCAAGAGGATAATGTTGACGCCGGAGCTATTCCCGCGAAGCGCGCTGTCATTCTGTAGCAACTGTTGAAAGACCTGGTCGTAAGGTGCGAATTCAATTGTGCTCTGCAGGCTGAAATATGCGGACCAGAACTTCAGGGAATCCTCGAGTGGCTCTGCCGTAAAGTTGGACGCGACTACGAGCCTCGTTGTGTTTACCTCAGGAGCGTCCGTGCCGTCTAGCAGGATAAACGCGACTCCCGAGAGTTCCAGGTATGTCTTGAGCGACGAGTCGAAGACTCGAATATCGCCGACTACGGGCTTGCCCGCTCCTTCAGCCTCCGGGCGTAAAGTAGCGTAACACCAGAGACTTGAGGGAAAATTGAAATTTGCTATCTCAATGCGTTCAATCGATTGCAGTACAAAAGTCCTGCCTCGCGCCATCATGAACGGCGCCAGGGTTTGAGTCATGGAATCCAGCAGCCTGCAACGCGTGCCATCGGTCTCGCTCTCCGAAAGCGGACAGGAAAGGCTACTCAAAGACTGATTGCCCGCCCGCCATATCGAGGAGACACACCGGAAATCGGGACCATATTGGTTGCCGTTCTCACGAACATCTTTGTAAAAACGATCAGACCCGATTACGTCGTGTGCCTGCGCCCGAAACCCTTCGATTGAAAATGATTCGTCGATCAACTCTCGACGCGCGGACTGGAGGAAGTCGATTTCCAGCTTGGCGACACACTGGTTGCGCATGGGAGCGCTTCCATCTCCAGCCGTTTCGTAAAAAGTGTACTCAGCGGTGTCAGCGCCATTCTTCCGGACCTCAATTCTTATGAGCGTATCCTCCGCAGAAAGGAAGACCGGATTCTGGAAGCTCACGTTGCGCACCACCACCGGCGCGTGTTTGAAAACTTCCTGATGAACCGAGAGCGCCATCTCGATGTAGAACGATCCGGGTAGCACGACCACGTCTTGAAATGCGTGATCGGCTAAGAACGGCAGCGAACCAGTGCTGACCCTGAACTCAGCGCAGGCATCGAGCAACGGATCGGGTAAAAATGTGAGAAGATAATTCATGATAGGCGCGGCATCGTAATTACCGGCTATTGACGCCTGCCGTATTCCGAATTTCCAGTCACCAAATTCTCGCTCCACAAGCTGGAATCACCATCGAAGAGCGACGGCTCCCAGACCGCGGCATTCGTGAGCCTCTCGGCGAGCGAGGGATTATTCGCTTTGTAGAAGTAGAGCCAGTTCGGCATTACACGCCGATGGGGAGAAGCGTGTTCCAGTTCTTTTTCCAACTCCGGGGCAAGGCCAATCACTTCGAACATGTGAATGCATTCCTGCCGGCAGCGATCCATCGCTACCTCCAGCATCGCCGCCAGCAAGGCCGGCGCGCTTTTCTGCTCCCGACACTGAAAATCGGCCAGGCGCAGGCGGGTGAGCCCGATTTCCGGATAATCGTGACGCAAAAACACCGAATACGCCGCCAATCCCGAATTGCTCTCCACGATATAGATCCATGCCGCGTTCTGCAGCAGAGCAAATTTGAAGTGCCATTCCAACACTTCCCGAGTACGAACAGCAAGCAGCGAGTTGTATTTATTCATCCGCTGAGTTGCCCAGAATGCGTCGAAGCGATCGTCGAAGGAAGCGCATGGGGCCACCTTGACCGTGTTGCTGTTTCCCTGAATGCGGCTTCTCTTGAACTGGTCACAAAGGAACAAGCCAAACGAAAGGGGATAACTCAGGGTTTTGGCCATAGCTGCCAGCTTTTTTCGCAAGAAACTCTCGGTAAAACCCTGGTGATTGGTGATCCAAAATAATGTTCGATCCCAGTCTCCGACCGGCACTCGAACACCCTGAAAAAAATCGAAGCCGAGGGCGGATTGCGGGTTTACGGTTGTGCTCAGAAACAGATCTACGTTGGGTTGTTGGAAATACGCCTCCAAAAGCCAGAGTGAATACAGGCGATAAGGAGTATCCACGACCCAAGCCCGGGTCGTCGCAGCCAGGAGGGTCTTGCCCTCGAACTCGTAATGCAGCGGAATATTGCCGAGATAGCCACAGACCGCACCCTCAGCGTTCTCCAGCACCCATCCCATGGGGAACTTGCCTTTGATCTCACGATAGGCAGGATTGTTCGTCCAAAGATGTGTCCATCCCGGATAACTCTCGGTGTACAACTGGAACTTCGCCGCCAGCGCGGCTACTTGGGCATAGTCCTCAAAGCGAACTTCGCGCAATTTCAGCGACTTTTCGGATGTGGAGACGAGAGCGGGTTGAGTTTGAGGATTGGCACTCATGAGCACGGCATTGGATTGCCACTATAACACAGGCCAAAACGCAGCCATGCTTATCAAGGGAGTGAGGAAATAATTCTCAGGAGAGGATTCAGGCACATCTTGCTTCAGAAAAAAAGAAAAGAAACAACGATGACGCGCACCCACAAAGATGAGTGCGCGTCAGGAAAAACCCGCAGCTCCCTATCATCGTCACTGCAAAATGAAAATAGGCGACTGGTTGATCGGAACGCTGCCACCTACAACCGGATTGGTGACGCCCAGTTCTGTCTGATAATAACTCGCTTTGGTAGAGAACGTTGACGTGCCATTTGTTACCCATACGATCTGATGCACAGCGGTGTCCTTCAAAGTGCAGATATATTTGTCGCCGCCCTTAACGGGGGTTACGAGGCACCCCTTCGGAGTACGATTCGTAAACCAGGAAGACACCGTGGCATACACCGTAGCCCCTTGAGTGCCCATCAGCGTACCCGGTTCACCATTCCAGGAATACCAGTAGTGCCGCAGTGAGCCGTGGTTGAGCTCAAGGGTATAGTAGCGCGCGATAAAGTCGTTTCTCTCCTGCTGGGTGCTGAGACCCGGCGCTGTAGTCCACTCTTTGTCCGAACCCTCCACCCCCCAAAGCGGAAGGTTTTGCATTCCCACGGCCGTTTGGAATGCCTCAACGCTCTCAATTTCACTGACGATCTTCTCCGCTGGCCCACCCCATGTATAGTCATGCATGGAAAAAACATCGAACGTCACCTCGCCCTGAATGGCATCCAGGAAGTTCTGCACAAACACATGTTGGTTCTTCCATGGCGACACGCTGGGCGTCATTATCAAAGCTTCGGGATTGGCCGCCAGAATGATCGGCGCCGCGTCAGCAACCATGATCGCAAGCTCTTGCGGGGTTCCATCCCAATAGGGCAAGTTGTAGGGTTCATTCCACATCTCGAAATAACTGATCTTTGTGCCCACATGCGCCATCAGAGCGGTCACATAAGCTTTGAAGTAATCGTCTCCGCTGTTGACATCGCTCGGCGGTGCACAATCGCCTGCGTGATAAATATCCGTACAATTGGGATCGGTCGGGTTGGAGCTGGCCCATGCGGGAACTTTGCCGAACGTATAGAGCACGTCGACGCCCATGGTCTGAGCCTCGGCAAGCATCGCATCCAGGTTGCTCCAATCGTAAACCCCATTGCTCGTCTCCAGATCGATCCAATTCGTTTTCGAGTCCCACAGCCGCAAGTGGCAGATCCCGTGTCCAGCGAGAGTTGGCAACTGGCTGGGCACGTAGTGAGCTTCCATGCCCATCGGACACTGGGCCGCAGCTGTCAGGGAGAGCCACAATATCGCGAACACAAAAAAACCAAAACTCCGGAGCTTTGCAGCTTTGCTCATTTTTTCTTCACTCCTTTTCATCGTGATTCCCACCTGGGTGATGTGTGTGCTTGCGATGGTTGACCAGTTCCCAAAACTTGCTGTCAAAATTATTGGTTTTTTTTGATCGACGAAGCACCGGAGGCATCGACGAAAATGCCACCGCGAATCTTCTTTGAATTTTGAAAATCTGGAGAGGGGCGGAACCTTGATCCCACAATCAAGCGCGATCAGAATCGCAGCCGAATATTCCAATGTCAAGAAGGAAATCAGAAAAACACAACGGGAGACGAATGCTATGCAAAATCCTTCACATTGCCTGTTCGAAAAGCATCCCGGTGGCTTTATTCATTCTGCACTCCGAACCAGACTCTTCGGTGAAAAGGACGACAGCTTCCGAGTAAAACTTTGCGTGTAAACGGGGGTTAGGATCTTAAGAAATCCCAAAAAGAAATGAATTCTTGGGGAGTATAGACTCGTGTCGAATGGTTTGATTTCCGCACATGGCAGCGCCAAGGGTGTGGTTCGACTTGTCCCACTTGCGGTATTGCTGTTTCTGATCGGCTGCGCTGGTGGTCGATCCAGCCCTACGATCATCACTCCGACGCCGAGTATTACCAGCTTGACCCCGGATAAGGGCGTAGTGGGAATATCGGTGACGATCTCGGGAGCAAATTTTGGCTCGTCCCGAGGATCCAGCACAGTGACATTCAACGGGACGCCAGCCTCGACCATAAGCTGGAGTTCTACGTCGATTATAGCGAGGGTGCCGACTGGAGCTTCGACCGGGAACGTAGTTGTGATCGTCGGGCAAAATGCCAGCAACGGAATAGCCTTTACAGTTGAAACGGTAGCAGCCGGAACCATCGCATCCGCAGATTTCGGGTTTCAGTGCTCTTTCAATTTAAAGGCCTGCCCGAACGGTCAGTGGCCTACCTCGATTGCTCAGCCCAACCTATTGCGCCTCTGGGATTGCGGAACCGGAACGCTCGGGCAGGGCTGCCGCTGGTCCGACATAGAATTCTCGGCGCCCGGGGTTTACACCTGGACAACCTTGGACACCTGGCTGGATACCATCTACGCCCAAACCTTGGCTGATCCGTGGGCAACTCCACCGGCAGTGGTATACACCTTCGGATTTGTTTCCTGTCAGGAAATTGCGGCATGCCGCAACGACGCGGAGGCTTGCTCCATAAAAGGATGCACTTCGGTTCCAGATGACTTTACAACCGCGGGCAGCCCGTCATTCAATAACTTCGTCACCGCCCTGGTCAATCACTGCAACCGGAACAATCGCTGCGTAAAGGATCTCATCAAGTACTACGAGATGTGGAACGAGCCGAACAACCCGAACTTCTGGACCGGGACGGAGTTGCAGGTCTATCAAATGGTGGCGCCAGCCATCGGAATCATCAGGAGTGTTGTCAATGGCCAGAACGACGCGCAGACTGCAACCATCATGACAATAGCTTCAACCGCCGAGCCGTCATACACCGCAACCTGGTTGGGCTATGAGAGCCAGTACGGAGTCGGCTCTGATGTGGTCGTTTGGCATCAATATCTAAATGATCAAACCGTTGAAGTTGCGCCCGAGGATCCTGCGCTTGAATCGACTCTCAGCAACCTGATACAGGATGCGGTGAATGTGGGAAAACCCTGGCAAATCACAGAAACCAGCTGGCAGGCCTACACCCCTCCCTACAGCTGCGACACCAGCATCTTCTCAACTTCAGATTGCATAGGTCAGATGGTGCGTTGGCAACTGATTGTTCTATCCAGGGGAGCACAGAGTCTTGACTGGTACTCGTGGAATGTGAACATCGGATCGCAGCCTTCATACGCCGGACCTTGGGCCTCCATGATGGCAGACCTGGTCGGAGGGAAGTTCTCTGACGGCCCGTGCTCAACTAGCGATGGAGTCACGTGGACTTGTCCGTTCACCGAAGCCGATGGGGTCACATCCGCATTGTGGGTTTGGACTACTGATGAAGCCGGGTCGACCTTCACTGTGCCACCGGGTTTCAACAATTCTCTTGACTTAAGCGGCACAAGCGCCGCAGTGAACCCTGGTCAATTAATCGATATCAGTGTCATGCCAATCATGCTGACACAATAGTTGAACCGCTTTCTCCCGAGTCGTTCGCCTTGTTGTCGTTATCGTCGGGGCTCGTTCCGAGATCCCAATTCCACTCTTCTTCCAAAATAGGCTGCATCCTTGGTTCCGCTTTGCACCGCCACACGATTGGACCAGTGTCAATTTGGATACTCTCTTGCGAGCGTGAACCTCCGTAATCTATCTCGCAGCACTTTCGTTTCACATACTTAATGATGCGAATCGCTGGGCCCTGGCAAATTAGTCGGGCAGCGTCCGTTTCCACTTCGCAGTTCGTGATGCTAGGCAGTTCGTAATGCTAGCTCTGGCCAAACCTTAGACGAGGAGATCCCCCGATGGGTAAAGAGGTTGCTCTTTCGTTATTTTTGGCATCCATTTTAGGACCTGTCTATCCGTGCTTAGCCGGCAATTCGCCCGAATCACAGCAGCCTGAAACAACAATCGAGAAGACAATCGTAGTTCGCAATTTCGGATTTCAGTGCGGCCTGACCACAACCAATTGCGGAAGGAATGATGGAACGCTCGTTTGGCCTGATGCCGAGGCCCAACCGGGAATGCTTCGTCTGCATGATGTCGGAACCTCCTGGTCGGATCTGAGCACAGGCCCTGGTACCTACAACTGGACCAAACTCGACACCTGGCTCGATACGATCGCCCGCCATCGGCCAATCGGCGTAATCCAGGTTTTCTCCTGGGTTCCTTGCTGGGAAGCATCACCGTGTGAGGGGCTGAACGTCGCGCCGACCGGGACCAACGTCCCTCCTGACGATCTGACCGAATCCGGCAGTCCGTCGTTCAATCATTTCGTGACAAAGTTCGTTCAACATTGCAGCCCCGCCGGCAACTGCGCAGGCGACTGTCCACCCGCCAAAACCTGTGCCAAGACGAATCTCATCAAGTACTACGAAATGTGGAACGAGTGGGATACCTGGATGCGCTGGAAAGGCACTGTCGATCAGCTATATGACATGCTTGCTCCCGCCACTGACATCATTCGTGCAAATGCCACCGACGCCGTTATTCTTACACCCTCCACGACAAGAGGCAAAATCAAGTCCTTCGAAGCCTGGCTGAACACGGAAACTACGAATGGTCGCATCTCGGACTGGGTGGTTTGGCACGAGTATCTATGGGACAGAACCCCTGAGGATGAGTGGAGCCAGTTTGGAAAGCTCTACTTAAGCACTCTGCGCTCACTTCCCGATTGGAAAGGTGTTCCTTGGGCCGATACGGAAACCAATTATGACGTTAATACTTTCGCCTGCCCACGCAAGTTCAGCGCGGCCGAATGCACCGGCCAGATCGTGCGCTGGCAGTTAATAAACTCTTCTAACGGTACCTCCAACCTCAACTGGTACAAGTGGAATGAGACGATCGCCTCGAATGCCCGGTATGAAACCACTTACTATTACATGATGCAATATCTCATGGGGGGCACGTTCGGTGGACCATGCACGTCCTCTGGTAGCACTCCAACCTGGACTTGCAATTTCACCAAATCCGACGGCGTAGCCGCATTGTGGGTTTGGACTCCCAAGGAAGCTGAGACGAGCTTTACCGTGCCATCGGGGTACGTCGATTATCTTGATATGAGTGGAGTAAAGACGACAGTCCACGCTGGTGAGTCAATCACCCTCGGCCCTATTCCGATCATGCTCGAACAGTAGCAGCTATTTCTCGACTGGGTTCCAGACTACTGCGCCCACATCGAGAAGGCAGCTGAGGGCATTTGCCAGCTTTGGCGTAAACGGCCAAGCTCAGCCGCGGCTACGACGTATAGGCTAGAACTGCGTGCCGTACTGGCCCCGAAAGATGCGCGTCTGCCATGTATGGCAGTTGCTGGCCGGGACCGTGCAATTCGTCGATCCGGTTTGACTGGTGTCGTAGTACTCTCCCACACCATAAAAAGTCAAATTGTCCGTGGAGTCAATGACGGTGGCAGCGTACTCGCCCCAACTCTCGTTATTTTCTTGATCTCCTGTTCCTTGTACGATCAGGGTCGGAGGGTCAAAGCTGGAAGCGTTCCACGGCAGCACGTCAAAGTTAATTGCCGGGTAAGGCTGATTCTCGCAGGTAGCACAGTGCGCTCCGGATGTACTGAAGGCGAAGCCCATGTTGCCATTCTCGTCAAGAGCGGCGCTGGGCATGAAGTACCACAGCGCGGCGTTCGGATCCCGCAAGTCCGGAGGCCCTGACGCGCCGCCGCTGTTTACAACTAGTGAAGCCTTCCCGTTCGCGACTTTTAGGATGTAATACCGGACGCCGGTTCGCTGATTACTGGCGCTCTCCATCACCACATGGGCAGCGGTGAGATATTCGCCATTAGGCCCGCCCGATGACGAAGAGAGATTGTTGTACGTTAGCCGGTTCGCCAGCCGGTCGCCCAGCGAATCTACGCAGGGCGTACCGTAGTTTCCGCAGGACGGCTTGCCATAGGCTCCGATATCGCTGGTATTTGTGCTGGGTTCGGGCACACAGTAAGTATTCTCTTCCTGACCCGCCTTCGACGTGTTGTAGCAACCCGGAGTGTATGGGTTCACCGTAAGGTAAGTCGGTCCCGCAAGTCCGCTCGTTCCCCAAGTGAACAGTGCGAGTTGATTCGAAGTGCATGGTGTAGTCTGGCTCGTGCATTTTTGGTACCCCTTGAGGCCCTGCTGTGTATTGCTGGGGGTAACAATGGACAAGAAGTACTCGGGCTCGCCGCTGGTTGGGTTGGCCGTGCTGTCGATATCTGCGACATCGACCGAGTGGATTAGAGTCGGCCTGTCTGCTGCTGGGATCGTGTATGCATAGCAGGAGATTGGGTTCGATGGGTTGCCTTGCACGATGTTGGCGCGATCCAATTGACAAGCTTCGAAGCCCGACAGAGTGTAGCCGGTGTTCGGATCCTGTAGATCGAACGTAATATAAAAGCCATTCGACCACGTCCCGATTTTTGGCCAGTCCGGGAAATAGTAATAGTACGTGCCGGTGGTGCAGTTCGCTGAGTCCGGCGTACACGGGATCGCCGTGTTCATCCGATACTCGTAGGAGTACCACTGATTATCCGGACTCGACAGGTCGCTGGAGGAGCTGGCGGCAATACACCAGGCGTACTCGTGAATCCCGGCGCCGTTCGTATAGACCACCCGCCGATTCATCACGAACGAGTTGTCCAGGCGATCATAAATCACCTGCACATTCCCGGAACTTTCATCGGCGCATTCCGGTTGCGTCGCGCGCGACCATAATACCGCCACATTGACTGGCACCGCAGTCACTCCGTTGAGCGAAGTGAAAATTGGCTGCCCGGTTACTTTGTCGAAAGCCTGAAGAAACGATGCATTCACCCACTCCAGAACTTGCCCGTTCTGACCACTTACACTGGCTCCGACGGCCACATTGTCGTCAATGTTATAAGTGCCTTGGTTGTAGAATTGATACTGGTGCGCAATGTTCTGCTCGGCATCGATCCCTTCAATCTGGTCACCACTCCAGGCCCCGGTGGTGCAGGCAAGCGATTCACAAATCGAGAAAGGGGCTGTGGTGGTGTACTCCGCGACTTGTGCGGAGCTATAGGGACCGGCGATCTTCCCCGGTTGGCAATCTCCGGAGGTGCACTGAGTTCTTGCTACCGAGGTGGTTGTCACCAGAATAATAGCGAAAGCCCAATTTTTACCCCAATTCCTAGAATGCATCGTTCCCCGTTTCCGTACTCTCTCTGTAATCGAAGCTTAACGATTTCGACCCCAGAGAAAGACATGCAATTTCTTCACCCACCGCAGTTCGGCTTAATTCTTTGTTGACAATGACTTATGTGCGGCTAGGGCCAGCGATCGACAGATATGTGCACAAAACTTCATCTCCGCGCCATAAAGAAAGGCTCGCACGATTCTTTCCGACATCGAAGTAGCGCTCGCTAATTCTGCCCCACTCCGAGCACATAGATATTGTGCGGACTCCCGGCGGCATTGTCTGTAATCATCACAAATGCGCTTTCCGCTCCCTGGATGGAGGCGGTGAAGCTTACGGTAATAACACACTTTCCGCCCGCGGCCAGCGATGAACCACAAGTGTTGGTCTGACCGAAGTCGGCTGCGTTGGTACCGGTGATTGCGATATTGCTGATGGTTAAGGCAGAGTTTCCGTCATTCACCAGCGCGATCGGCTCCGTAACCTGCGTCCCTATATTCGAGGCTTTGAAAGCCCAGCAAGGATTCCCCAGGTAGACGCCGGGACCACTCCTCGTACCAAGTAATCCGAAGACATCCAATTCATTTTCCGTTCCTACATATACCCTGCCGCTGGCAATAGTCGGAACCGCGAACTTGGCGCCACAACCTCCGCGGTCTCGTAGCGCTCCGTGGGATAGAGCCGAGGCACTGTTGTACAACATGGTGGAAGCATCTCTCGCGTCATAGGCGTTGAGTATCATGGGCGAGACGCCCGGCTCCTGTCCCAAAGCGTCTTGACGCTCGACCGCCCAGAGGATGCCGTTCGAAGTGCCATTGGCGGAGATGGAAGGCGTGGCTCCTACGGGGTAGATAGTCGAACTTTGGGAAGTCGGAGTGGTCGACAACAATCCGTTGGTCATGGTGAACAGTTTCAGATAGTCGCCCTTGCCTGCCTCGGCTACCGTTCCAGCAAAGTACACATAGGTGCCGTCAGCGCCCTGCCAATAGGCTGGACTGCTCCAGTAGCCTCCTGGTGCTCCCGTAACTTCCTGCACATCCTGATCCTGCGTTGAGTTGTAAAAGCCCAAAGCGTTTTCGTTGAGGAGATAGATAGGGCTGGCTGCCGGATCTAAATCACAAGGCGGTCCGCCCTTGCCGGAGATCAGTATCTCGTTGGGCACGCTGCCGGGCTGCGTGGGCAACAGCATCGGCCCGCCCGAGCCCAGATCCATGTCGTTCTGCCCGCGGCAGTACTGATCGAGAGGAGTGAAATAATCGAGCACATTCAGGTTCGCATCGAACTGGATCACAGTATCGCCGTAATCGACGCCACCGGTATTGGCGTCGAAGATCCCATCTGCTACCGCCGCATAAATATTTCCGCTGGCATCTGCCGCGAGTCCATTTCCACTGAACCAAATGCCGCCTCCCTTGGCATTTGGCGTGCTGTTCCAAATTTTTGTTTGGGTCAAATTGTTCGCGTTATAGGCAATGATCCAACCGTGATAAACTCCCGCCCAGCCAATATAGATTTGGCCATTGGCCAGCAGTAATGCCGCGCGCTGAATAGCAATATTCACCGGAAAAGTGATGGCGCCGTTCACGCTGCCATACCCGGTTCCCGGCACGGAGCCGGTGATGTTCTTCGGTCCTCCGAGTTTCTCCTCCCCCGTCGCGATATTGAGTGCGTGGAGGTATTGATAGGACTTGCCCTTGTTTGTTGTGCGTGTAACCAGATACATGATTCTATTGGCCGGGTTAATCACCGGCGTGCCGTTAATGCCGGACGTGGGGTACTCGCTGCAGTATTTGTCCTGGGCAGCAGGGCACAAGTGCGGCGTGATTCCTTCCGCAGGATTGATAAAGCTGACCTGCCACAGCGGGGCGGACTGGAGGCCGTCGGCATCGAACGCATACACACTGTCGTTCTGCGTCGCCACATAAACCACGTTGCGCAAGCCCAGCCCCGGAATGTTTACGTTCGGCACATAAAGCGGTTGAGCATAGATCTGCCCGTCGACCGAGTACGAGAACACTTTGCCGAACTTCGCCGAGTTTACGTTCGCTAATGTGAGCTTCTTTTCAGCCAGGTTCTGGCCGGTGCGAGCAACGTCGTTATGCTGTGTGAAGACTCCAGTAAAGGTTTGGGCTTTGGCAGGTGTGAGGAAAGCGGCGCCGATCAGCGTCAAGAGCACTGCTGCACTGGCGAATCCTTTAAACATTTTTGGAGACATACCTAGATCCTTTTCCTGTGTAGATCCTTTTTTCCGCAACAGATTCGAGACGGCAGCCCCAAAATTCCATCGATTCTGAGACAAAAGTAGGGGCTCGTCAAGATGAAAGACTTTGCAATTTCTCAGAGAGCCGTGTGCGCGAGGCCCAAGCCGGCCAAGTGCGTGTGTTAGGATTTGACAACAAAAATTCTTGCCTGCCCTGGAGAAATTTCCGCAATGCGCTATCTGTTTCCCGTCTGCCTGCTGCTTGGAACCTTAGCTTGGGCGCAGCGCGAGGCCGCCCCATCGAAGACGCCGCCTGAAAATCAACCCACCGCATCCGTCAATGAGGATGAAAATGAGGAGCAGGCGCTGCCAGCCTCAGCTTCCAAATTACCGCCTGATGCGGCCGTGATCACGATCAACGGACTCTGCGCTCAGGGAGTTTCCTCCTCCACCGCGAAGGCCTCGAATCCAACCTGCCGAACTGTGATTACCCGCGCCCAGTTTGAAAAGCTGACCGACGCTCTCCAGATAAACATGAAGCCTTCGAGTAAACGGCAACTCGCTGAAGCCTACCCAAGATTCCTCGCAATGGAGAAGGAAGCCGATGCTCGCGGGCTGGAAAACAGTCCTCGCTTTCTGGAACGCCTCGCATTTGCGCGGCTGCAGATACTCTCGCAGGAGCTCATCCATGACATTGATGTGGAGTCGTCAAAGATTTCCGACAACGACATCGAAGCTTATTACCAAAGCCATTCCGCGGAGTTTCAGACAGTCACCCTGGAAAGAATTTTCATCCCCCAGCGCAAGCGTACCGATCCGGCGGTAAAAGAAAAATCCACGCCGCAAACTCTCAGCGCCCAGCAAAAAGAATCCCAGGAAGCAATGACCCGAGTCTCTGAGAAATTGCGGGCTCGTGCAATCGCCGGAGAAAGCTTTAGCACTTTACAGAAGGAAGCCTATACCGCGGCCGGAATGACCGACGTTCCGCCCAATTCCAGCCTGGGCAGAGTGCAACTCGCGGACCTGCCGCCGGGTCACTCTTCGGTGCGCGACTTAAAAGCCGGCGAGATCTCTGAAGTTCTGAACGATGCAACCGGCCACTACATCTACAAGCTCGACGGCAAAGAGACCGATGTGCTGGACAAGGCAAAAAAAGATGAAATCCGCACCGTCCTGAAGCAGCAGAACAAGCAAAAAGCCATCCAAGCCATCCAAGAACCAATCAGCACTGAACTAAACCCGGCATACTTCGGAGCAAGCGAGAACTCCGGCGGAGCCGCGGACTCGAAATCCAAGTAGGATCCGATCGAGTTCAAGATGGGACAGGGGAAGGAACGTAGTTCCTCCCCCCATTTTTTGTTGAGCCGCTTGATCAACAACCAGCAGATCAGCGGATTACTTATTCACCACCTGGGCCTCGGTAGGCGACTTACTGATTTTGAAATTCAAGTCGCCGAAATACACCGCATACATTTCGGTTGTGCCTACTTTAAGATTCGAAACCGTAAACGTTGCTGTACCGCCAGTCAACACTGCCGGTCCCAGCTTGTCGAACGTAACGGTCTCTCCATCCGGGGGTGCACCTGCGCTGGAAGTGACGACCGCGGTGAAAGTCACCGCCTCTCCCAAGACCGATGGATTCGGCGAAGACGTGACCGTGACCGAGGGGGTTACAGCCTCCGGATTCACTTCGAACACAGTCCCCAATCCGCTTGCTCCGCCCAGGTAGGTTGTTCCATAGACGTCGCCTGAGCTGTCTAGAACCAAATTGCCGTCTGGCGTATTTCCGTTCTCGCCACCGAAATACTGGACGGTCTTGAACGAGTAGGTACCAGTGGCTCCCTTGGTTAGCTTCCAAACGGTCCCATCATTATGTTGGCCGCCTTCGGTCGTAGTACCATAAAGATTTCCGGCCGAATCAAAGACGGGGCCAGCAAAGGGATATTCGGCAGCGGTACCAAAGGACGTCAGAAGCTTCTCTGTCCATGCTCCGCTCTTTTGGAGAGTCAGCTTGTAGATCGTACCGTAGCCGTTTTTACCGCCTCTTAAAGTCGTGCCGTAAAGGTTCCCGGCGCTGTCGATCGCGAGAGTACCATTTGGATCCGCTCCCTCGGTCGCTGCGTCAGCAGCGATAAAGGTATAGATCACTTGCGGATTCCAGCCGCCGCTTCCATTGGATACCAGTTCGAATATTGTGTTGTACGTAGTGCCGAAGATGTTTCCAGCGGCATTCATCGTCAAGCCGGAATAGACGCTATTGATGTCATAGACCACTTGGTCTGTCCAGCTGCCATCCGACGGGCTCAACTCGAAGACTGCTCCATTCCCATCTCCGGTGCCACCGGCGTACGCTGTGCCGTAGAGATTGCCGGCCTTATCCATGACCAGGCCGTTTACGGGATTGGCGGCGTCCGGGGAGTTCTCAAAGCTATGCAGAACAGTTTCCGTCCAGGTTCCGCTCACCAGACTAAGCTCGAATACGACGCCGTATCCGTACTCGCCGCCAGCGTAGGCTGTTCCGTAAATGTTTCCCGCGCTGTCAAAAATTACGTTCGAGTAAGTCGGGTTCGCACCATCCGCGCAGCTCGGAGCAATCGGGCAGAAGCTGTAGAGTGTGGTCTCTACCGAGTCGTGGTTGCCGTCCGGGGTCAGCTGAAATACGGTTCCATATCCCAGCCCGCCGCTCGTGGTCGTTCCATAGAGTTTGCCATTATGCCAGGTGAGGCTGGACCCTGGATTGGCGCCATCTGTAAGGCCTGAAAAGTTATAGAGTACGCAGCCCGGGACTCCCTCCGGGAACGGGCAGTTGGTTTGAGCCTGCGCTCGAGGAGTGGCAATCAGCAGTACTGCTGAGAGCACGGCGAGGGTAATAGTGCCGTGCATCATTCCGGTGGCCAATTTCATCGAGCCGAATCCCGGCCGATCACCGGAAATCTTCGAAGGGCTTTTCTTTACTGAATTCATTATCTTCTCCTTGTCCTTCATAATTTTGCTTGTAGCTCTTCCCCTTTAATCGTTGGCTCTTCCAACGAAAACGATTTCGAACAAGAACAAGTGCAGTCGATATACCTCAAAACATTCACCCCGGAAGGAAGTGGGCCGCCTAAAACTTAAACGTCCCTGAAATTCTCCGCCCGGTCAGGGGAAGCCTCAAAGCGATGTCAAAACACCGATTGTTGCGACTGACCAAGGAGATCCTCTGCCCACCGCATGCATCCACGATTGGCACTGCATTCCGACAACCTGCACTTCAATGTGAAACAATTGTCTGCACGGGCGATCGTTTTCTAATCCACGGTCGTTCTCGTAATTTTGCAACTACACTGATTGGAGGAGACGTACATGCGTCTGTCCGTCAAATGGACAATCGCTTTGATCTGCGCTGCACTTGCGCGGCTTCCCGCGGAAACGCAGGCAATTGGCAACCAGGCCCCGGTTTCGGCCATAACTCGATCCAGCTTCGGATTTCAGTGCGGAACCGGCCGGCCTACAAATTGTCCGAACGTGACTTGGCCGACTTCGATCGCGCAACCCGGGATGATCCGGCTATGGGATTCTCAAGTGCAGTGGGCTGCACTCAACCTCGGTCCCGCAGACTACAACTGGAAAATTCTCGACGGATATCTGGATGCGATTGCCGCCCACCAACCGCGCGACGCCATGTACACCTTTGGCTATACACCCTGCTGGGATACCACGCGGGAATGTGAACGCGCCTGGGGATCGAAGTATCCGCCGGATGACCTCAGTTCCAGCGGCAGCCCATCGTTTAACGGATTCGTTCTTGCCCTGGTCACCCACTGCTCTCCCGGCGGCCACTGCGTTAAGGACTACATCAAATACTGGGAAATGTGGAACGAAGCCAATGCCCCCAACCGGTGGGGCGGCTCGATCCCTCAGCTGTATCAGCTAATGGCGCCTGCGATTGCCACGATCCGAACCAAAATACCCGGCGCTTTGATTCTGACGCCGCCCGCGAACCGCGGTGACACCAGCTGGATGCAACAGTGGCTTGAGCTGGAAAATAAAAATGGTCGACTTTCCGACATTTTTTCTTTCCACCTCTACTTGCAGAACATCGATCCCGAATCCCGTTTTGATACGATTCAGCGAATGGTTAGTTTGAAAAACAGTACGAGTGGGTGGGCTGACACGCCTTGGATGAATACGGAAACCAGCTTCAATGGCGCTACATTCCTGTGTAATAGCAAGTACTCTGCCGCCGACTGTCTAGGTCAGATTGTACGTTGGCACTTACTCCATTTAGCTTACGGAGCTCGACATCTTAGCTGGTTTTATTTCAATGCCACCATCGGCCATAACCCGGATTACAGCGCCGCTTACTACCAGATGATGGTATGGCTCGTCGGAGGCCACTTTACTGCCCCGTGCTCTGAAACAGACAACGTTTATACATGCCCATTTGTACAGGCGAACGGCCATCGCGCACTGTTTGTGTGGAGCCCAACCGGCAACAGATCCTATAGTCCGGTCACTCAGTACGCGGACTACAAGTCACTCGAAGGCAACACCACGACTCTATCTCCGAAAAAGCAAGTAACGATTGGAGTAAAGCCAATCATGCTGGAAGCGGTGCACTGACCAAGCCGCGTCTTTCGTGCCAGCGGCGATAAAGAAAACTGTTGGTGACCGGTGTCAACGAATATTGTGCAATCGTTTTGAATAATCCTTCCAGCAGATCCCACTCGCCGTTCTGATCAATTTCCCAGCTATGGAAGTAGAGGTGTGCCATACCGCCATTCTGCGAAACATCTTCCAGGGCGCAGACAAACTGTTCCACCCATGGAACTCGCGCTTTGAATGTCGTGAGATACCTGTAAGCTCCCGCGAAGTTATATTCCAGCAAGCAATGCCGAACCTGAACATAACTGGGATAAGTATTCGCGTATGTGCTTATATCCCAGGAAAATGGGTTCGCCGGATAGTCATTCAGAAAATACCTGCAGGTGCGTGCCGCCAGAAAACCTGCTTCTTCTACATGCTTTTCGATGCGTCGATTGAACTTTCCACCGGGATAGCAGAACGCGACCACCTCATGACCCAACGTATCTTCGGAGAATTTCTTACCATCGATGATCTCTCGCCGCGCCCTTTCATCAGACATCAAGGTCAGGCGGATGTGGCTCAAGGTGTGGCTGCCGACCTCGAATTGGCGGTCGATATCCCGAATCTGTGCGGAGTTCATCAAGACCCGCTCGTGATTTCCGCCAGGAATATAGAACGTGGCTGTCAGACCATATTTATGGAGCAGATCGACTGTGCGGAAATCCGTAGGATGCCCATCGTCTACGCTGATGGTTACGTATTTCTCTTTTGTGCTGCCCGGGACTTTCACAGCCTCCAGGCTCGCCTGTTCTTTTTGCATATTATTTCCGTAAACTCTGCGACATTTTACGCGTGTTTGCGAGCTGAGTCCGATGCTGCCGCAGTTCGCGGGCTTTTTTCAGTTTTGTGCTTATGAAACCTCAACACAAAATAAGGCATCTTGAACATTTTGGCAGTGCGTCGCATGCGGCTTGGCTCTGTGATTGCGCGAAATAACCATTCCACTCCCAGCACTTGAATAAACCTGGGGGCGCGTTTCTTCCTTCCAGAGACAAAATCCAACGTTCCGCCCAGACCGTATGCGCATCGGACTCCAAGTCCAAAAAGATAATTCGCATTCTGCCTGATCCACAGCTCTTGCTTGGGTGCTCCGAAACAGACAACCAGGTGCGTAGGATGGCAACTGGCGATTCGGCTGAGGATGTCCTCGTTCCATGCCTGTTCCCGGATGTTCGCAGAAAACGAAGGCGAGTGTCCATCCACCATCAGACCTGGGTAGCTGGCCTTTAGCACTTCAATCGCATCTCGATTGGCTTGGGCGTCAGCTCCTAGCAAAAAAACTCGTTCGCCAGATTTCGCCGCATGATCGGCCAGATTGTAGATAAAATCGGAGCCGGAAAGTTTCCTCAGTTTCCGACCTGGATAAAGCAGTGAGCACAAGAGATGAACGATCCGCCCGTCGATTGTGTTTACCGATTGGGACAGAATCTCTTCGTACTCCGTGCTTTCATGTGCATGTACGAAGATTTCGCTGTGCACCGTAACTACGTGCTTCAGCTTGTTACCTCTATTGGACAAAAGCTCGTCCATGTCCATGGAATGCAGCATCAGCTTTCCGAGGCGAACCGCGCAAACCGATTCGGAAATATCGCCGTTACTCTGCGCATGGTTAGAGCGACGATGCAAAGTGGTTTCTTTCTTTGTCATCAAACGGTGAACATATTCCGCGTCTTTATACTTGATTCGCCGATAAGTCTGCCAGGCTGCTAACGGCAGAATGGAAAAAACCATCCGAGGCGCATTGTCCCGCACCCGCGAAGCCATAAGCGACATCCGGTCCACGGCTCGTTCCAAAATTCCCGGCTTGGCTTCGTCGGTCTCAACGAAGCGTTGGGTTAACATCCAATTCTCGCCCGATTCGGCTTTCCAGAGCGCCTTGTAGCGGCGGATCTTGCTGGTGAGGGCCGGGGGCAGGGATTCTTTGTTTTCTTTTTTGGCAACGATCTGTCCGCCTTTGGCCAAGTTGTGGTGCGCCCCTTCGAATACTGCGGAACGGTCCGATCGCTTTAGATCGGTAACCGCAGGGTCAAAAGGAACCTCGAGAAATTCGCAGACGCCGCGCATCGTTTCGGTCGTATGTTCTACCAGATCGCGGTAATGGATCTGGTGGACCGCAGCTCCCATGGCGAGTAGCTTGTCCATTTGTTTCTTCAAAGTCTTGGAAGCCAGCAGCGCCTTGCGGGGCATCCCCGGCCGGGCAAACCATTCGGTAAAAGGCGCCGCTTTGATAACGCTCAGGCAGATCTCTTCTGGATCGCGCCAAATCACGATGAACCGCGCGTGGGGAAACTCACGGGCGAGCTGGTCAAGCCGATCATAATAAGACGGCGACTTGCAGCCCCATCTTTTCTTTCCCTTTTCTGATGCATAAGTCCTGCCCGCCAGCTCAATCGCCTCGGCCAGCGAATTTACCGGCGAAGCCAGACGAGCAGGATCGAGGTCGTGCCGGCTTACTCCAGCATTCCAGTATTCCCATTTATCCACCCACGATTGCCGCTCCCAAGGCAGTCGAAACATGGGCCAAAGCACGGGCAGGTCAGATTCATAAAACAACTGAATGTCCGGATGCTGATTCAGAAGTGAATAAAACAGCGTAGTGCCCGAGCGCCACACGCCGACCACAAAGATCGGCGGCACGTGGCCGCGAACTTGACAGCTGGCAGAGACGGGCGTTGCTTGCCCGTTTTCCTGCACACCTACCCCATTCAACTCATTCCCCATGGTTGTCAGTCCCCATCCGGTGGCAGGCAGTTTGTTGCACAACGTGTAATAACAATGTGTGTGGACAATGAAACTCCTTCAGAGCTCGTCCAGGGGGTATTGCTCTAATTCATTCGCGCCCTATCAATCACTTCTTCAAAAATTGCGCGCAGCAACTCATATCGCAGCCGGGAATCGTATTTCTGTTCGACTAGAGCCCTTGCTTTCCGCCCCATACGCTCGATCTCGTCCGGTCGTTCATACAGCCAGCTGACTTGCTGTACTAATTCGCCTACATCCTGCGACTTGAACATCAGCCCCGTCTGCCCGGGCTCGACTAGATAGGGCAGCGCGCCGACAGTGGATGCCACCACGGGTTTGCCGCTCGCATAGGCTTCCAACACCACCAGACCAAAGGGTTCGTTTAACTGGGATGCGACAACCGTGAACATGCTGTCGCGCAGATATTTAGCTTTCTCTTCTCCACTCTTGTATCCGACGATTTCTATGTTTTGCAATCGGTGTTCTTGAACATAATCGCGCAATGGCTGCTCTTCGGGACCCGCGCCCACAAATTTCAACGGAATATGCGGAAGCTGGGCAAAGGTTTTCAGGATCGTCATCACGCCTTTGTCCCGGTACAGACCACCCAGGTAAAGCACGTAGCGGCCGCCGCTGTATTGCGGCGTGAACATGGAGGTATCAATATGGTTCGGGCAAACGTGCAGCTTGTGTTCCGGTACATCCGATTGCAGAAGCAGTTGCTTGGTGAACTCCGATAAACAAATAAACCCGTCGATCTTTTGCATGAAATCCAGCTTGCGATTCAGATAGAGAGATCCGGCGTAAATCGCGCTGTAAGGCAGGTTTCCTTGCACGCAGCGGTTCTGCAGTGCGGCCCAATAATTTCCATGCTGACAGCGAAAACACCGCTGATCGTTAATGTAGAAGCGCGAATTTGGGCACCACAGGCGGTAATCATGAATGATATGCACCGAGGGAACTCGCAGCGCGTGCAGCCGATGGTAGAGCGACGGCGAGATCAACGGGAAAACGTTGTGTACGTATGCAATCTCGGGATGGAAACGCTTAACCAGATTGGTGACATCGCGGGCAGTGCGTTGGGAATAAACCGTGCTCAGCCCGAAATTAACTTTCTGCCAGAGACCTGCGTCTACAATCTCGTTACTGTTGCGGAGGTAGGTGGTTACCTCATGGTGCTCCGACAATATCTTGTCGTCGCTCACCGCCACAATATCGGCTCCGGCATATTCCCGAAATTGATTATGTACCGTTAGGATGCGCATAACATCAGCTTATCGCGACCGTTTCCACCGCTCTGCGTCACGCTTGCTCAGTCACGGGATATGGTATTTGCTCCTGCAGCTTCTGGCTGACCACAACGAGCGCAAGCATCAGCATAAAAGGAACGCTGGGCTTTCCCCCAAAACTCGAATTGAAAAGTCCATTAATCAGCAGAAAAAAGTACAGCGCGAGGCATCCTGCGCCAATCTGATAGACGCGATCATCAGGCGAAGCACGGCGGAGAACCCGGTAGAGGTTCCTTGGAATAACGATGAGGAGGGCAAGGACGGCTAGCAATCCGATCACACCACTGTTGTACAGAGCTTCCATAAACCCATTGTGCAGGTGGGGAGCTTCCCATGTCACCGCATTGACCTGGATTGACACGAACTCCGAAGCAAGATAGCCATGGCCGAAAATCGGTTTTTGCTCGATCGCCGGTATTACGGCATTCCATAGAATGGTCCGGCCGGAGAATGATTCAATGCCCTGGCGCTCCTCGTATAAATGGAAGTAGTTGCCCAATGGGGTGCTGGATGCCAGCAAGGCAATCAATAGTGCGGTCGCGCCGATATACCCAAAGGCAGATCCAACTTTTCTTCGGACAACAAAGTAAAGCCCGCCAGCAAAGATGGCGGCTACAATTCCCGTCTTGCTTCCTGCAAGAATCATGATGATGCAAGCCACCATCCCAATCAGAATTGCCGACTTGTTCATCCCTTCGCCCTTGCGCCGGGAATACAAAATCAGGACCAGCAGTAGCAGCGCCCCTGCGTTGGGCGACAGCGCGTTCGGCGAAACGATTGTGCTCATGCGGCCTTCCTCATCGAACATCTCGCCGCGCATAGCCGCGATAATCACCGGTTCCAGAACTACGAACAAGAAAGCAAACGTGGAGAATCGAAGAAAAGACACCGTATCCCGAAGATCGGAGATCCGAATCGAGCACAACACCAGGATCAGAACTGTAAGAGCAAGCTTAAAAGCCCATACTAATCCGAATGCGGGCCGCGGCGAGTAAAGGCTGGATCCGAGGCACACCAATGCGAACAGGGTCATCCATTTGTAGTCTCCCGCGATGAGGCGTCCGGCATAGCCACGAAACCGTGCGGCACAAATCAGCGCCGCCACCAGGAATAAACACCAGCTCACTACTTCGCCGTACACCGCGGTAGGAAACTTTCCCATGTAGGCGTCCACGCCGGCATAGATGTCTCCCTCCCGAAAAAAAATGCATTCCGAAATCAGAATCAAAGCCCACATGACAAAAGCCGGTTTCGGGTGATCGGTGGGAAAATAAAATCCGGCGATCAAAACAACGCCGACCGACAATACGCACACCCCTTCCCAAGACCACTCCAGTGGCACTCCACCCAGCACGAGGAATGTGCAGGCGGCCACTGCCGTTACGATCAGAATCGTCCGGCCGGTTCCGCCGTTCATCAGCGCGCCCAAAGATTCAAAGACCCGGGGCCGCGCCGGCTTGGCAATCGCGACGGTATTCGAGTATGTGTTAGTTTTGTCCGTCATAGATGTGTTCATCAATCTGTTCTTACCGAACCCCCGTGCTCCCGTTAACCATTGCGAAATCCGGTGCCGTTTCCAGGTTCAGCTCAGACGAGAGCGGGTAACCCAGTCGCCCCAGCATGGTGCCGGCGTGCTTTTCGATTAAACGTACCTGCTCCGGCGTAAGCTTCGAGACCCAGCCGCGCACCGCACCCTCCCGCACGAAGCGGCCCCGGACCGATGCTTTCACGGGTTCTTTATTTTCCTTTTCCCGCATCTTCTGGATGGAATTATTGGCCACAGCTTGCCTGATTTTTTCCTCGCTTACTTCAACCCGAAGAAATTCGGCCATGCGGGCAAACCACGGCACTGGATCTTGCCTGACATCTTCAAAGCGTACCAGCAGCAGGTTACCGTTCTTGGCGATGGGCGAGTCCAGCCACGTAGCCAGATTGCGATGCCACGGGCCGTAAGCGCTTACCCGGGTAAAGAGAAAGTGAGAAACAAAGCTATCCAGGTCGTCGCGGTAGAAATCCAGCGCCTTGAGGAATACATATTCGGATAACAATACATCGCGAGCGTCGCGTACCAGGTAGATCGCTCGAGTGTAGTCCTTCCGATAATATTCATGAGTCGCGATCAGCCGCCCGCCTTCGGGCAGCAGACGCTTCGCATCCGAGTGATCCCCGATCCCGCCCATCAATTCGTTGGTCGCCTTAAATCCCGCAGGTATACCGGAAAGCATCTCGAACAATACGAAGCGCACCCAGGTGGTCCCGGACTTCGGATAGGTCGCAAAGAACACATCGGAGGCGCACAGGCCGCGATGACGCATCCAGACGATTGGCGCTCTCAGCCCGGTTCGCACAAATTTTCTGCGCAACCTGCGGTAAGCGGAAGTCGGCCTTTTCCCTTTCGCACCGTTGTTGCTGGGCTCTAGATCGGTACCGTTATTCTGTTCTGTCATTCTATCTCCCTGGGATCTTGCACTTTGCATCCACTGTCATGTCCGCCGCGAACCACGAGATTCCATTTCTCCTGCCTTCCCTGCAGAAGTTTCGCCAGCACTAACTTTCTGTCGCCCTGACTTTTTTCGTGGGCTCCAGTGTCATCACTCGCAGCGAGCGAGATTGAAGACCGGACGAAGAAATCTCCGACGAATCCTGGGCTGAAAGTTTGCGCCGGAACACGATGAATAAGGCCAGCAGCGAAAGTATGTCCGCCGTATTGCTGCCCCAAATCGCTCCTCTGAGTCCAAAGGCACGAGTTAGAGGCACTCCAACGATTAAGGATGCGATGGTCGCAGTGGTTAACGCCACAAATACAGAGGAGGGCCATTCCATCGCGCGCAACGTAATGGATGGGCCGAATGTCGCGCTCCAGAAGATTTGCCCGAGCGCTAACGCGGGCAGCAGATAAGCAACCTCCATGTAACGGCCCTTATAAAGAAGATGAAAAACGGGAGTGCGCAAAGGAATAATGACCGCCCAGTAGAGTATTGCTCCACCCGCCGAAAGCAAGGTTAGATTCCTTGCCAGAGTCCAAGCCCCCGCTTTCCCATGTTCGCTCGTCACTCTGGCGGCGTAGGGCAGAGCCAGCATGAGCAGCGCTCCTCTGGTCTGCTCGAAGGGCTGCACCAGATTCATCAATGCCTTCAGCTGGCCGGATTGCTCCATACCCACAAAGCTTGCCAGTAGAGGAAAGTAAATATAGGAAGGAAGCCAGCCCGCGATGCAGCTTACCAGCGCCCATGCACCGTAACCCCAATGCCGACGCCAGACCTCGCCTACCGAAGGAGCCGCGCCCGAGCCGGATAGCCCTCGCCGCAGAGCGAACATCAAAACGATTCCTGTAGCCAGTGCGCCAAGCCCAATCAGCAGGAACGCAGTCAGCGGGGAGAGCAGCGCGCGTTGGTACACGATGTACAGGCCGGCAAGAACCACAGCGGAGTAAAGTAACGCACCCGCTGCCGCCGGAAGCGGCGATAGCTCCACATAAAAAGTGCGGCGCGCGATCGCAAACAACATCAGGCAAGGAGAAGCAAACACCAGCCCTGCCACTGCACCGGTGACCGTTCCTCCCGAGCCTTGCCAGTGTGCAATCGCCCACCAGATTCCCAGCGCCGCACAAATCACGATGGAGATCGCCAGATGAATCGAGAGCAGGGATCGCAAGTAGCCGCGTAAATTGGAGCGGTATGTCGAGCCGCCAAAAACCGCCATCGGCTCCAATACCAGCGACTGGTATACCAGCGAGAGCATGATCCAAATGCCGAACGCCACGGCGTAAGCGCCGTACGCATCGGGCATCAGCCAGCGCGCCAGCAGGATGCTCACGATGAAGTTGGATCCGGAAATCAATCCTTGATCCAGAATCGCCAACCCACCCTTGCTGGCCCAACGCGCCCCGTTCTCCATTGAGAAGCCGAGACTATCTCTGCGCTCGGATGGAATGCCATTTTCGGGCAGACCAGTCTCTACTGCAGAAATATCCTTAGCGCCAGCTTCCTGCTTTGCCGTACCTGTATTCATTCTTCGATCTTCGATCTATCTCTAGATGTTGCGTGAAATGTGCAACTACTCTTTCCTATGTAGACGCAGCTTTGTGTCTCGGCGGAATACTACGTTCAGGCGATATTTGGAGTGAGGACTTCCCTGTCCCGCGCACTGGCATCGGCACTGGCGTTATTAATGCAATTCTTTAGACATTCCGCCAGAGTTCCGACCTGCGGCTCACGCAGGATATCCATGTGCGCGCCACCAATCTCAATCGTTTCGAGTTCGTCAGCCAACTCACGCCACTTGGCATAAGGATCATCCTTCACGACCCAGCCATCACCCGCGCGCAGCAACAAAGCTTTTCCTCTGTAGGGTTGCAGGCAGTACTGCTCGGCGGCTTGGGCATTGGTATGCATTACTCTTTTCAGGTGATGGGGCGACCGCCAAGCGATCATGGTTCGCCGCACTTTTCGGCGAAGCTCCTCCGGTACCTTTCGCAGGCGCAACTGTGAGGGCTGGGTCAGAAGGTCGACTAGCTTCACTGGTTTCGGATTAGTCGCGTAGGTGTCAAAAAGCACAAGCAAACTGACACTCTCTCCGTGCATAAGAAGCTGGCGCGCCATTTCGTACGCCACGAGCCCACCAAGAGAAAACCCGCCGAGATGGTACGGTCCTGTGGGTTGGATTGTGCGGATCTCGTCGAGGTAGTGTGCCGCCATTTCCTCAATCCTGGTATGGCAAGCGTGTTTGCCGTGTAATCCCCGGGACTGCAATCCGTAAAACGGATGGTCGGGTTTCATGTGCCGGGCCAATGAATGAAAGCCAAGCACATTTCCGCCAACGCCGTGCACCATAAAGAATGGAGGCTTCGATCCTTCCGGCTGCATCGCGACTAAAGAAGACCATTCGCCCGACCAGCCATCGCGCAGCACCGCCGCCAATTGCTCAACTGTCGGCGCCTGCAAAAGTACTGCCAGAGGAAGATTTTTCCCGAAGACTTGCTTGACACGATGCATCAGTCTCGCGGCCAGCAATGAATCTCCACCCAATTCGAAGAAGTTGTCTCCGAGACCGATCGGGCTTCGTCCCAATAACTGTTCCCATATTCCAATCAACTGCGCCTGTACCGGATTTTTCGCAGCCGAGGTGAGCGCAATCTCCACCCGTGATTCTGATTTCAACGCTGCCAATGCTCGGCGATCGATCTTGCCGTTGGGCGTCAACGGCATGGCCTCCAGAAATACAAACTCGGACGGCACCATATATTCTGGCAGTCGCTCCTGTACATGCCGGCGCAATTCGCTCTCCGTCACCTTGCCTCTGCTGCGCACCACATATGTCATCAGCCGCTTGCGTGCGGTTTCATCTTCGCGCTGCACGACAGCAGCTTCCTGTACCTCAGGATGCTTGCCGAGGACGGATTCAATCTCTCCAGGCTCGATGCGGAAGCCGCGGATTTTGACTTGGTTATCACGGCGCCCCAGAAATTCAATGTCCCCGCTCGGCAGATACCTAGCCAAGTCCCCCGTTTTGTACAGGCGCGCCGAAGGATCATCACTGAAGATGTCGGGAATGAATTTCTGTTCGGTCAGTTGGGGCAGATTCAGATATCCCCGCGCCACACCAGCCCCTCCGATGTGTAATTCGCCAGGCACGCCAACCGGTACAAGGTTCAAATCCGGATCAAGCAAATACACTCGTACATTGGCAACCGGCCTGCCAATAGGAAGCAACGCCGGCGGCTCATCGCCAGCCGCTAACTTCGGCTCGTAGGCGGTAGAGACGACGCTAGCCTCCGCCGGTCCGTAAGTATTGACCCAGCGCACGCGATTTCCAACAAACTTATGCCAGGTGGAATATGCTTTCACCGACGATTTTTCTCCACCGACAATCACCAGTCGCAGCGCGGATGGAACTTTTTGTGATAACCCAGGCATGGCATACACCCACTCATGCCAATATGCCGTCGGCAGGTCCATCACGGTAATCCGCTGCCTGGCCGCCCAATCCACAAACTCACTCAGCTCCAGAGACAAATCCTCCGTGCGAAAAACCAACGTCGCGCCAGCCGCCCAGGTGCTGAAAATCTCTTCCAGAGCCGCATCGAAACTGATCGAGCAGAACTGCAGCATGCGGTCGCCGGGGCGAAGCGCAAACATCTCCGCCGCACTCACCATGTAGTTAGCCAACCCGGCGTGGGTCAGCAAAACGCCGCGCGGCCTGCCCGTCGAGCCCGAGGTGTAGATGATGTAAGCAACGTCGCTCGGCAGCGAGCCGACATGAACATTGCCGCGTGGCTCCCGGGCAAGCATGTCGCGCTCCTCGGAAAGGTACAGCACCGCAGTGCCCTGAGGAACGGCTGCCTGCAACAGGCCGCGTTCTGTAAGCAGGAGAGGAGCTGCGGCGTCGCTCAACATGAAGCTTAGGCGCTCGCCGGGGTACGTGGGATCAAGCGGGACGCATACGCCGGCTGCCTTGAGCACGCCGAGGATGGCAACTGCAAAGTCGACCGATCTCTTAAGACAGATCCCGACGCGCCCGTTCCGATTGAGACCACGTTTGCGAAGATAATGCGCCACCTGATTGGCGCGAGCGTTCAGCTCTCCGTAGCTTAACTGCTGCTGCGCATAGATCACGGCGGTCTCGCTCGGTACCCTCGCCGACATATCTTCAACGAGTTCGTGAAGGCACCGCTGCGGAAAACTGCGTGCCGTGTTGTTCCGCGTCAACAATTGCTCGTGCAGTTCACTCTCGGTGAGCATGGGCAGTTTGGCGCAGGATCGGTTGATATCTTCGATTGCTCCAGCGAGCAACTGCTGCATATGCTCGAGCATTCGCGATGCGGTGCTCCGCTCAAACAGATCCTGGCAATAGTGCAGGCTAAGGCCAGGCGCGCTACCGCCTAGAAACTCAAGATGGAGATCAAGTCGGGTCGCAGCAGCTGCCTGCGAAAAGTCAGGAGGGGTTGATGGTACTTCAGGGCTAACTGAGGAAAATGCTACCTGGAAAATCGGGTGACGGCTCGGGTCCGGGACGATTCCCAGGCGAGTTGCCAAATCTGGCGGGAAAGCCTCGGCTTTCCGCGCGTTATCGACAGCGGCATCGAGTTGGAGCAGTAGCTGGCGGAAAGACAGCTGACTGCAGAACTCGGCCACAACGGGAAGAAATTCGCCATTACCGGCGCCCACGCCGACCGCGAATTTTTCTTGCGCCGTGTACCGATGCAATAATGCGGAGAAGGCTGCCAGCCCCAAAGTTGCAACTTCAACTCCGGTCTGCTGGCTGAGACGTTGAATCCCGTCGGTTAAGCTTTCCGAAAAACTGCACGATTCCACGCCGATCGCCGGGCTAAGTTCCGCCGGCCGAGCGCGGTCAGTCGGTAATTCCAGCACCGGGACATCGGCAAGATAGCCTTCCCAATAATTGGGTGCTCCGGTGTCCGTGTTTTCGCTTAACCGGAATTGGTGCTTGGTTACTGGCTCTGGGCTTTCCTTAGTCAACGTGTCCCTCGCAATTATGAGTCGACTGTGATGCGGAACCCAGCTTCATGCCGCGCCGGATCCTTTCAAAACTGCGGGGATTGTCTTGGCCAGAATCTGTAAATCAAGCCACAAAGACCACTTGCGAACGTACTGTAGGTCCAGTTCCATCCATTTTTCAAAAGGAATGGAACTTCTACCGTTAACCTGCCAGAGGCAGGTGATGCCAGGCCGCACGCTGAAGCGGCAGCGCTGCCAATCCGGCCCAATCTGCGTGAAAAGTTCATAATCCCGCAATTGCAGAGGACGCGGACCGACCAGGCTCATATCGCCGCTCAATACATTGAATAACTGCGGCAGTTCGTCAATGCTGGTCTTGCGAAGAAATTTGCCCAGCGTCGTGATCCGCGGGTCATGCTTGATCTTAAACACCGGACCAGAGACTTCATTGCGATGCTCTAAGTCCTTGAGCTTGATTTCCGCATCCACAACCATGGTACGGAACTTCACGATGTGAAACACCCGCTTGTTTAGACCGATTCGTTTTTGGATGAAGAACACCGGACCGTGCGACGTAAGTTTGATCAAAATAGCTGTCAGCACCATGACCGGGGAAAGAACGAAAAGCGCAATTGCAGAGATGACGATGTCGAGGATGCGCTTGAGCAGGGCCGGCCATCCATGCGCAGGACCCACGTAATGTGTAATCACAGCCGCATCGTCGAAATCCTCCCCCGCCGAGTCCTGGCGCACTCTTTTAAGATCGAAAACATCGGAGAGCAGCCGCACGATGATCCCCTGCTGCTCGCAGAGTTCGGCGAGCTTGCTGGAGTGCTCGTGAAAGGAGCGAATGGGCAGCGCGATCACCACTTCGTCCACTACACTTCGCCGTAGGAACATTGGCAACCCTGCGAAGTCGCACACCAGGGGGTAACCTGCGGCGCGCACTTCCTCTACCCCGGCCCATTCATCGTCCGCAAAACCCGTTACCTGGTATCCCCACTCTGGGTGGAGCGGAATGAGTTTGGCAAATTCGATAGCACGTGAGTTGCTGCCCACGATCAGCATGTGCCGCAAGTTGCCGCCGCGAGCCCGAAGATGGCGCAGCCAGGTCCGCAGCATAACCCTACTGCCCACCACGAATACCGTGCTACTCAACCAGAAGATCGCCAGAAAACCTATGTTCACCATCCGGAAATGCAATAGCAACGCAAGAACCGCCAGAATCATGGTGCAGATCGTGGTTGCTTTCACCACGTCGGTCGCTTCTACTCTGCGGCTGGCCCGCCGCTTGGATTCATATAACCCCAACATCGAAAAAACAAAACGCCACAGCCAGACCAGCAGCACGAAAGTTAAAAAGTTCGCCAACTTTATTTTCAAGGACAGGAAGTCAGCAAATGACGGCAGTCCTCTACTAAACAACACCGGCAAAGTAGCTGCTGAGAATGAGAGGACCAGGAAGATTAGGTCCACCACTTGGAACGAAGACACTATGATTTGACCTCGAAGCTTACTCATCAGAAACCTCTCCAGCAAAGTTAGGAAACGTCGGTGAGAAGGGAGGAAAGGAAGTGGTGTTCCGTTAGCTACAAGCGGTAAACGTGCAGAGTCCGAACGCCGATTAATCTTCGTCTAAAGCCTTTTGTAAATTCTCTCTGGGATTGGGAACGTGCGCTGGTTCAGTACCGCACCCAAGACGCGCACATTGGCGGTCTGAAGTTCTTGCACCGCTTTCCGGGCGACCTCGCGGCGAGAGGAATTTGCCTTCAGCACCAATACCACCCCATCACACAAACCACCGAGGAGAATCGCATCATTACCGCTATTCATCGACCCAGCATCGATCAAAACGTAATCGAATGACGAGCGGAGATCCTCCAGCCGGGAACGCATCCGGTCCGATCCGAGCATTGTCTGGGCCGTTTCCGAAGCAGAGCCGCAGCTTAAAAGCCAGAGATTTTGCGACAACTGCTGGGTATAGTCGCGAACCGGACCCCATTCCTGTAGCGCAGCCGTAAGTCCTTGGAGATTCTCTGCGCCGAATTGCAGGTGGAGGCCGGGAGAACGGAAATTGCAGTCCACCACGCAGACCGATCCACGGCCTTGCGATGCCAACGTATCCGCTATGTTGGCGATCATCCAGGTGCAGCCCGAACCCGCTTCGGTTCCCGACAAAACCACGCGCCGGGTGGCTTGCGCCGAGAGAAACAGGGTTTGCACGAGCTTGCTGATCTCGTGCTTCACGCTGTCATCCATCTCCAGGATAGGTTTGCAGGCAAAGCTTTCCCGCGAGGACGCTACAGTGGTTGCTACCTGTGGCTCATCCAACCCAGACTGCACGATTTCATGGAATCTGCCCGCTTCCGACAACAATTCGAAATTTCTACTCAAGGGCCCCTCCGAGTACCAGTTTTTGAGACTTTCCGCAGCGACGGGAATATTTACTAATTAATTAGCAAATTCATGGTTTTTCTTGAGTCGCTGAATGATTTCTTGCATGTACGCCAAAGCGTCTTCCCGGTTCAAGAATTCGCCCACTTGATTCAGGGATGTACTCGGCTCCGAGCCTGATCGTGCTTCCGACGCGGCGCGCTGCACGGCGAGTGCTTCTACGTCGAATTTAGAGATGCCCGGGTCTGAGCGCATCCCCTCAAGATCGAAGTCCGCAACCACCTGGCGCAAGATGTCCACATCGATCGTCTTCTGTCGCAGAGCGCACGCCAGGGACAACGCATTGAAGCAAATATTGTTTATATTGCGGGGAATACCTTCACTTAATTCCGCAATCATCTGTATTGCCGGCTCGGTAAACAAAGGGGCGTCGGGACGCCCTGCTGCGCGCAGCCGGTGATTGATGTACTGGGCGACTTCTTCCAGAGGTAATGGAGCCAGACTGCTGAGCATCGAGACCCTCTGCCGCAGTTGTCGCAATGATGGTCGCGCCAGCTTATCCGCCAGTTCCGGCTGACCTGACAACACGATCTGGAGCAGCTTCGCTTGGGGGGTCTCGAAGTCGGAAAGCAGGCGAATCGTTTCCAAAACTGAGGGTTCCAGATTCTGCGCTTCATCAATCACGACAATAAACCGCCGGTCGGCGTGCGCTTCTTGCAGCAGGCAACGGTTGAACTGTTCGTGCATGGTTACGAGATCCTGCTCGCCGTTGATTTCGCAGCCCAGTTCGAGCAGCAGAAATCTCATGAACTCGCGCGAACTGCATTGCGTCTGGAACAGGAACGCAGTGCGCGCTGTCGCACGAAACCGTTGCAGCAACTGAAACAGCAGGGTCGTCTTGCCCATGCCCGGCTTGGCTATCAGCGCCACGAAACCCCGCTCCGCATCAATGCCGTAGTACATGCATGCCAGAGCTTCCCGATGCGCCGGACTAAGGTAAAGAAAACGAGGATCGGGCGTGACTCCGAACGGTTGCTCCCGCAGGTTGTAGAAATTAAGAAACATTATTTCCCGCTCCGTTCTTCGTCCACTGGCGAATCGTCGTTCACAAACGTGGACTGGTGAACTTCGTTGCCATTTCCGTTATGACCATTTCCATTCTTATGTCCGTTGCCATTGGCAGGAAATACAGTCAACCTCTGCGGAACCGCAGCCAACACGGGAATGTTGAGTTCCGAAAAAAGTTCTGCGGGCGTCCGGAAAGAAGGGTTGGTGTATTCGAGGGTAAAGGCCATGCCTACGCTGACACTAGTCGCCAGAACCATGCCCAGCAACAGAACCTTCCAGGGGGAGTTCGACGGTAGAGCAGGGGTCATGGGCTGCTCGGCGATGGCAACGTTTAGAATGCGCGTGCGATCCAGCGCCTCGGTCATGCGCGCTTCTTCGCGTTTGTGCTGGTACAGCAGATAGTTCTCTTCCTCAGCCTTCACTCTGCGCAGCAAATCCTGTTCCTGAATCTGTTTTTGGTCCAGATCGTGAGCGCTAGTCCGATACCGGGCCACAATCGTCTGAATGGCCGCCGCCCGCGCATGCAGGGCACTATCGTCTGCTTTCGCTTTCGCCAGTTCCTCATCGATCCAGCTAAACGTCGGGTTGCGATCCGTGGTTTCCTCTCGCAAGGGCTTGCTCTCTTCGTTGGCAATCGAGTCCCGCGTTTCTCCGATTTCCTTGTCTACTTCCTGCACAAGTGGATACGTAGGCTGATATTTGGTGAGCAATTCGGTGCGCTTGATTTCGAGACTCATCAAAGTACTTTTTAACCCTTGCAGGACTTGCGCATCATCACTGGTTTGGGACTTCGTGGTTAGTCTTTGAGGAGTTGCACCAGACTGTTTTTCCAGGGTGTCAATCCGCTGCTCCGTGCTCGCAATGTCAGCATAGGTTTGCTGCAACATGCTGGTGAAGTCACTCAGTTTTTGCAGCGTGATGTCGCGCGCCAATTGCGGAGAAACTCCGCCTTCCTGCTCGGAAAATGTCTTCTCTTGCGCTTCCGCGTCGGCCAGCCGCTTCTTGTAGTTTTCCGCCTGTTGATCGAAAAATTCGAATGCTCCCGGCGGGTGATGCACGGCGAGGTTCTTCTTCAGGTAGGCTTCGTCCAGCGCTTGCAAAACGCGGACCGCCAATTGCGGATCGGGAGCGGTGTAGCTGACCGAGATCAGATTGCTCTTCCTCACCGATTCAATCTGCAAATCTTTCTGCAGCCGTGCCGTCGCCTTCGCGATCCGGATCTCTTCGCTACGTTGGATCCCCAAATAGCTCAACAGAGAGCGGCGCTGGTCGAGACCAGCGGCCAGAACCACTTGCCGCAGCACGTCGTCACTCTGCAGCAATTCGACCTCGGAGTTCAGTTCCTCCTCGGTTACCTCTTCCCGAATTACGTTGGGATCCTGGCCGGGGCTGACGATTGGATCTACCCGCGAGCGCTCCACCAGAAATTTGGTGGAAGCCTGATACTGCGCCGGTTGCAGGATTGCGGCGGCAATCGCGCCCAGCAGGATAGCGAAAAAAGTGACGAGGATTGTGCGTTGATGACGAAATCCAATCGCGATCAGATCTCTCGACGAGAACGAGAATGAATTTGATCCGCTGCTTGGGACGGAGTTTTGTGTTGTCATATCAGGTTTCCTTTAGAAGGGGTAGTACGCACCCATATTTGCTCCGGGGAGAAACGCCTTGACCTTGGAAAATTTGTTTTTGGGAACGAACAGCATGTCGCCCGAATGCAACTGCGGATCTTCGTGCAGATTTCCTTCTTTCTCCATCTTCTTCACATCGATGATCTCAGCCTCATACCAGCCATCCGGGGCCTTGCGATACAGCACTACCCTTGAGTGTTTAGCGCTATCGAGAAAGCCGCCGGCCATGGCAACCGCTTGCGTAAGGCTTGTATCCCCACGCAAGTCGTATTTGCCGGGTTTGCTAACCTGACCGTCAGCGATGAAGTAAGGCTTCTGAAAGTCTTTCAGTACCACGCTGACCAACGGATCCCTCAGAATTTTGCTATAGGAGGTGCGCAGCGTCGCGGTCAACTCCGGTACCGTCTGGCCCTGGACCTGAACATCTCCAATACCGTGCAATGTGATGTAGCCGTCAGGTTGTACGGTGACAGTTTGGTTGAACTCCGGGTTCAAATCGAATGAAATCTCGAACGAATCCCCGGCCGCAATCTTATATCGCGGTAGTCTCTGTTGAAAGCCGTTATTCGCGGGCGCCGCCGGGTTACTATTCGGCGCCTTGTCTGTCGAGGAAACTGCACTCACTTCCGGCCCCCTGGCTGCAATCGTGGTTTGACTCTGCCCGGCGGCAGAACCCAGTGCTATTGCTAAGGCTGCCTGAAGCGTTATCGCAACTCTCATCATTTTCATATTCATAGGCTCATCGACTCATTCACCACGTCAAGGACGCGGTAAGGTTTTTCGAACATTGTGGGGATCCAAGCTCTAATCACTTGCTAATGGCGGTGTAATACGGTGCCTGCGAATCTTGTACAGCAATCCGCGGTAGCTGATCTTAAGCAGCGCTGCGGCTCGTTTCCGGTTCCACCCGGTATGCTGAAGGGCTTGTAGGATCACTTGCGTTTCCGCCTCATCCAGCATTCCCCGCAGGCTTGAGTTTTCGCCCGTGGGTACGTAGGTCAGTCCGACTGCCGCCGCCGGCGACCGCAGCCGATCGCTCTGGTCCGCGTTGCGGATGGTATCTGTATCGATAATATTTGCCATATGAAACCTTGAAATTCGAGGATCGATAAGAATGTGTGTCTGAAGCAGTGAGCAAATTTCTCTCGTTCAGGACGCCACAAACGTTCAAACTAGATCGTTTCGACGACGTAATCGTCAAGTTTAAAGCATACCGCGCGCTGGATTGGCTCGACCGAAATCACCAACATTCGCGATTCTTTCACCGCCACTAAAATTCCTTGCACTCCGCTCAGACATCCGTTGCGCACGCGAATGCGCTGACCAATTTTCAGGAACGGATGATCCTCGAAGGGAACTTTGCTGATAAGGATCGTTCTAATCGACTCGATTTGTTCATCCGGAATCGACGCTCCTGCAATCGTTGGGCCTACAAAGCTGACCACGCCGTTCGCCCGGAGGACGCGGACGCGGTCGCCCGAGAAATAAGCAACTCGCACAAACGCATACCCCGGAAATAGTGGTAATTCGACTTCTGTGCGGCGATCGCTCCACTGCCTCACCGAAGTCACCAGGGGCAGGAAAACTGGAATACCTTGTCCCTGGATTTCTCGCGCTGCAACTTTCTCATGTCTGGAACGTGTGCGGATCGCATACCACCGTGCGTCGCTCTCTGCCATGGCAATCGGCAGTGAGATGGAATCGACAAGTTGGCTACTCGTATTCACAGCTTCGCCCTCTCAGTCACATTGTTGACTGCAATCCCACTGCACGGGGAGAGACATATTCTTGCGGTAACGGCCGCCGCTTCAGAATTGCGACACGTATCACGGTCGCTTGCAACTTCGCAAATGGGGGGGGTTCTGAAACGACTTGGGCGCCCTGAGTAGCTGGCGCCTACGTTGATAGGGAAACTACCGGAGGTCGCAAATCTATGCAAGTGGTAGAAAGACTATTAAACGATAGAGACAAAAGGCTCCGGTGCCTCTTGCCGACGAGACCACTCAAATTGAGATTTCCGTTGTCTCTCATAAACTTGCAACACTAACTGCAGCTTCTGCTTCAATGCAAAATGACATTCCAAGCCGATCCTCATTTTGCTCAAATCTGGGGGCGTTCTCTGTCTACTACATTGTGGGCAGCTTGAAATTCAAAGTCACTTGCGTTCGCATTTCCATCGGCTCTCCCTTGATTAAATGCGGTCTGAATCTCCATTGCTTCACCGCCGAGATTGCTGCCTCAGAGAGCGAACGCTCACCACTGAGCAAGCTTACTGATCGAACTGAGCCATCGGGCCTGGCCCACACGTCCAGTACAACCGTGCCTTGAATTTTCTGCTGTCGTGCCGTCTCCGGATAATCCGGTTCCACGCGATAGAGTACGCTGCCTTCCGCGGCGTCCGGAGGCAACTCATAAATTCCAGCACCCTTAACCGCCGATGCCGGCATGCTGATCCCGTCATTCCCGATTCGCTCAGAACCTCCAGCCGCAGGCGCCATGTGAAAGATTTCCTTTCCATTTTCGTAAACGATTAGCCCGCCCTCTTGCGCTTGAGGATTCAAAACGTGCGCTTTTGACCGCGCAGATTCGGTCGCGCTCGGTAGAACACCAGCCGGCGAACCGGTTCCCACAGTCTCAGCAGCGCGAGCCTCTTTGATTGCATTCGTGGCTCCAGGCAGATCGACCGGAATACTTCTTCCCGCGCTTCGATGAACACCCGGCGCTTTCCCCAACCAACGCTGGCTCGCAACTACAGTCAAAAACACAGCAAAAGCCAGGACCACGGCGGTCAGCGTCCAAGTTGCAATTTTGACACCTCGAGGGCGATCGGCCAGCGGACTCCTCTCCGCCTGCGGATCATACGGATCCGTGGCAGCAGTGAACGTGTGTTCGATTCCATTTTCACCGGGAATTTCATTTTCATTGGTAAGGTTCGCCTCGGCTGAAGTCGCCGTCCTGCCATGCTCCGCAGCAGAATCATCGGGGGTCCGTATCTTTCCAGTTGATTGCTCCCCTGGAGGCGGCGCCTCACGCGCTAACGCGAGGCTGCTTGTAACATAGCCTGAAAGCGCTTTCAGATTTCGCTCGTCTTCTTTTCCAAAAGCGGACACTCGCGGAGAAAACGCGGCAAATACACCGATAAACTTCTCCACGTGCAATACAGGAACCATGATGACCGAGCGCACTCCCAAGCTTCGGCAGGCCGCGACATCGACGCGCGGATCGGTTTCGGTGTCATCGCAGCGCTGTACTTGCCGGCTCTTGATACACTCTTCCGTCAAACCCGGCTCGCTGCCCAATCGCGCCCCTAATTCCGGCGCACCCGCTCCACTGCTGGCGCGGCACACCCACTCCCGGTTGCGCTCCAAAATCACTGCCGCTCCACTCGCCGTAGTTACCTGGCAAGCTTGCTCTACGATCTCATTCAGGACGACTTCCAGAGCCAGGTCAGCCGAGAGTTCAGGCGATAGATTTCCTCCTTCCGCCGAGGAAAACTTAGCAGCCAGATGGGCCAACTCCGCGGCAAAACTGGGCGACCCTGTTTCGCCCGTCCGGCGCTGCGTCTCAGTCAATTGGTTTCCGCCGGATGAGACCGGCTCAGCTGCATCCGGGTCTGGAATCGGGTGGTGAGCCATGCCAAATAAAGCTCCAGTCTGTAGCGGAGTTTCCCCCCAATCCAGAGGCTTGTCAATATCCATTCTCCATTCTCGTTTTTCGGGGGCCGGCAAGACGCAATCTCCTCTTAGGCGCATTTCAAGGCCATGCGCGCTGCACCAATGCGTTCTGAATGTGAGCCTGATGCACATCCCAGAATGGCAAGACGGACCAAAAAAGCTATCTTTAAAGTCGTGCACGGCTATCCAGAAATGTTAAAATTGACTCGCTTGTGAAACTGTTGCAGGTATTTCCCTGGTCTTACTCTCCCAAGACTTCTCTGCGGAATGTTCCAGCACAAGCCGTCAAATAATCTTCACAGCATGGAGTTTTTAGAATGCGGATCGCGGTGGTTGGTTCCGGATACGTAGGATTGGTAGCGGGAGCGTGCTTTGCCGATCTAGGCCATGAGGTTATTCTTGTCGACAATGATAATCGGAAACTCGCAGCCCTCAATAATGGCGAAACTCCGATTCACGAGAAATTCCTGCCTGAGTTGTTAGAGCGCCATCGCGGCCGCCGTTTGCAATTCTCTGACAATCTTCACGAAGCCGTGCGTGCCAGCTCCGCCATCTTCGTTGCCGTCGGCACTCCGCCCACGGAATCCGGCGATGCCGATCTTTCCTATGTGGAATCGGTGGCGCGCGAGATTTCTGGCGCGATTAACGATTACAAAGTAGTGGTCGAAAAAAGTACGGTTCCGGTTTACACCAGCGAGTGGGTGCGCCGCATCATTCTGCGCAACGGCGCAGATCCGGAGTCTTTCGACGTTGCTTCCAACCCTGAATTCCTGCGCGAAGGCACCGCCGTCACCGATTTTCTTTTCCCAGATCGTATCGTAATCGGCTGCGATTCCGAGCGCTCGGCCAAAGTTTTGCGCGACATCTATGAGCCGCTCACTGGCGGTGCCTACTATCAGCGCGTAGACGCGATTCCGCAGCCGGATCGAGTTTCCGTTCCACCGCCCATTATCGTGACCAGCAGCAAAAGTGCGGAGCTGATCAAGCATGCTTCGAACGCGTTCCTGGCGATGAAGATTTCGTTCATCAATGCGGTTGCTTCGGTTTGCGAATCTGTCGGAGCAAATGTAAATCAGGTCTGTCGCGGCATTGGCACGGACACGCGCATCGGTCCACGCTTCCTGAATCCCGGAATCGGTTACGGCGGCTCCTGTTTTCCGAAAGATGTAATGGCCTTCCGCGCCGTCGCCCGCGAGTGCGGATACGACTTCCGCCTGCTCGATGAAGTCATGCGCATCAACGAAGAGCAGCGCCAGCGTTTCCTGCGCAAAGTGCGCAGCGCATTGTGGACCCTCCGCGGCAAACACCTCGGCGTTCTCGGCCTCGCCTTCAAAGGCGGCACCGACGACATTCGCGAATCGCCCGCTCTTTTTCTGGTTCAAGCTCTTCTGCAGGAGGGCTGCAAAATCACCGCCTACGATCCCGCCGCCATGGAGCGCACTCAGGAAGTGATGAACTCGAATCTGAAGTACGCAGGATCCGCCTATGAAGCCTCGACCGGGGCGGACGCGTTACTCATCCTCACCGAGTGGGAAGAATTTGCCAATCTCGATCTCGATCGTCTCACCAGCGAGCTGAAGTATCCCATCGTGATCGACGGCCGGAACCTCTACGATCCCGATGTGATGGCCGCGCATGGCATCACCTATTACAGTGTCGGCCGCGCCGCATCGCATCCCGATGGCGTTCCCGCCGGCGCCTTGAAAAATGGAACCATGAAAAACGGGCAGCAGAAAGCATGAGTTCTCAGCGCGCTCTGGTCACCGGCGGCGCCGGTTTCCTGGGGTCCCATCTCTGCGATGCCCTGCTGGGCGAAGGCTGGAGCGTGGTTGTTGTCGACAACCTGCTCACCGGCAGGCGAGCGAACATTGACCACCTCGCAAATGATTCTCGTTTTGAATTTATAAATAATGACATTTGCCAGCCCTTCGACGTCGGCCCGGTCAATTACGTTTTCCACTTCGCCAGCCCTGCCAGCCCCGTCGATTACACAGAACATGGAATCGAAACTCTGCAGGTCGGTTCGCTCGGCACCTTCCATGCCCTCAAGGTTGCTAAGAAATACGGCGCGAAATATCTCGTCTCCTCAACTTCCGAATGCTATGGCGACCCGCTCGAGCATCCGCAAAAAGAAACCTACTGGGGAAACGTGAATCCGATCGGCCCGCGCTCCGTCTACGACGAAGCCAAGCGCTTCACCGAAGCGGTCACCATGGCGTATCACCGCTATTACAAAGTCGACACGCGGATCGCGCGCATCTTCAACACCTACGGCCCGCGCATGCAACTCAACGACGGGCGCGTTGTCCCCAACTTCATGAAGCAGGCTCTACGCGGCGAGCCGCTCACCGTGTACGGCGATGGCAGCCAGACCCGCAGCTTCTGCTATGTCAGCGATGAGATCGATGGATTCATCCGTCTGGCAAAATCAAGTGAGCACTTGCCCGTCAATATCGGCAATCCCAACGAGTTCACAATTCTTGAATGTGCCCGCGCGGTCATCCAAGTGACCGGATCGAAAAGCAAAATCGTCTACGAACCGCTGCCGCAAGATGATCCCAGGAAGCGCCGTCCCGATATCGAGAAGGCACGAACTCTGCTCGGGTGGGAACCCAGAATCGATTTGGAAAATGGCCTGCGCATGTCACTGGATTACTTTCACAAGGCAGTATTTCAGGCAGCGACTCCGTAGCGTTCCTCACTCTTCCAGGGCCCGCAGTTAATCTTCACAACAGCTTCACCGCTACGAGCAAAGGAAAAACCGCGATGCCGGTTAGCATCGCGGTTCAATCTATCTATCTCTAACTAAGCTGGCAGACAGTGCAGCAAGACCATCAGACCTTGGTAAATTTCCGGCGCAACGCACCCGCCAGACCCACTAACCCAGTTCCCAGCAGCAGCAGGCTGCTCGGCTCAGGCACCGGGCTATAGCCGATAAATTCCTGCGGTCCCATGCCGGGAGACGCATGCAGCGGCGTGTAGAGCACCAGTCCATTAAAGGCCGAGTTCGAGGTTGTACTCGCCAGCGCAAGATACGCAGTCTCTGTCGTGGTGAAAATGGGATGTGAGTTGAAGTAGGCGAGGCCTTTCGCACTCGATGCGAATTTCGAGAATAATCCCCAGATCGCCCACTGCCCGGTATTTCTGTTCAACGTGCCATTCAGCACGCTTTCGAATATCAACCCGGCAGCCTTGTAATCCAGAGTCAGGGACGGACCGAACAGGCTAGTTGCAATCCCCTGCAGGAAAGGCAATGCTGTCGCCTTCCAACTCTCGCCCAGGGAAACGTTATTGTCGAAGGAGTCGCAGATCAAGGCGGTGTATTTGGAACTTCCGTTAATCGAAAAGTAATAGGGGTATCCAACGAACGGTGAACCGTTCTCCGCGCCAGCTCCTTTATGCCCCTCGTACGTTAAATTTACGGTGGTGCCAAAGGCTGGGCCGGCGAGAAGCAGTGACAACGCCAGAACCAAGAGAGCAACGAACAGACAACGTGAGCGCATTTTTGCCTCCAAGGCAAATGGTGAAACAACGGGGTCTTAGTTGCATAACAGCTTAACTTGGTTTCCTGGCGACTGCAGAAATTTCGAGCCAGCAGTCACTCTAGGAACGCTGTCAAGCAGCTATTGCCACATTAACTTCCTCCAGGTTAACAATCGACCATCGCTTGATGAACCAGCCAACACTCCTAACCTGGTCGGCCTCCGAAGTTGCGGACCAATTCTAGCACGATGAAATCGACTGAGTAGCACTGATGGGTTGAATTCCCCGGACCTTTTGAAAGCCACTGCATGAAATACGCAATCGGTTGCGCATGTTGACGGTTTTTTCCGTTTTCCTCATTTTTTCTGCTTGACTTGCCCCGAATCTCGGATATCGTTAGCACGCTAGCCGAAGCTTAGCCCCCCTAAAATCGGCTGGGAGATCTCAGGTTCGGGTTTCCACAAATCATTTGAGGATGCAAGCCAGCCAGGTAAGCTTTACCCCTTCAGCGGAGCCATTTTCAAAAGGATGTGTCTCACCGGGCCGGAGTCGGTTTTCCAACTAATCCCCGAGTCATGAGCTGACAGCATTTTGATTCGGACTGAACCAAGCTTAGCAAGAGTTCCGAAAGCGAAAGAGGAGGACGAGTTTATGAAAAGAAGTGCGACTGTACTTGTAGTGCTTTCATTGTTTACCCTGTTGATCTCCGGACTGGCAGTTGCTCAGGACGACGGCACGAGTACTCCACAACAACCCGCCGCCCAGCCCGCATATCAAGCCGCGCAGGGCGCCATTTACAGGCAGCCCGGCACAGCGATTGTTCCACAAAGCAGCGTCGAGCGTGCGGAGGATGCCGGCCTGCGCGCCCACACGAACTACGAAATTTTTGTTCCTGCCGGCCGCACCCAGTCGAGCATCACGCCGGATAACACCTTTGCCGAATCTCCCTCGTCGCTAGCTTGCGTTTACGGGGTTGGCACGAAATATACAGGATGCACCCCGGGAGGCGGTACCAGCGCCAACAATGCCAGCGGCGGCTGGGGGGGAATTGCATTGGTGGACGCCTATGACTACCCGACTGCGACGACCGATCTGGCATACTTCTCAAGCTATTTTGGTTTGCCCGCAGCCACCTTTGCTAAGGTCATTGCCAACTCCAGCTTTGGCACTCTTGGCGGCCTCAAGGCCAGTTGCAGCGGAACCCCGCAGAATGGAAAGGTAACCGGCTGGGATGTAGAGGAGGCGCTCGACATCGAGTGGGCGCACGCAATGGCGCCCAGTGCCCACATTTTTCTGGTGGAGGCCTGCACCAGTAGCTTGAACGACCTTCTCTATGCCGAGTATGTGGCCGGAGAAAAGGTAAATGCCCTTGGTGGCGGCGATATCTCCAATAGCTGGTCAACCGCAGAATTCGTGGGTGAAGTGGGCACAACCGACCAGTTCTTCTACTACTATTACTGGAACAATATCTCTTACTTTGCGTCCGCCGGGGACTCTGGATGGGGCGCTGCGTATCCCAGTTCCTCACCCTGGGTGGTTTCCGCAGGAGGCACCACCATCAACCGTGATTCCATCGGGAATTTCCTCAATGAAAGCTGCTGGTCGGGTTCAGGCGGTGGCGTAAGCGCCTATGAAACTTGGCAGAATCCGCCAAATATCTCCAATGGAATGGGTCCCTGGACTGACTACCAATATTCATTCGCCGGCCAGGGCGCGCGGCAAACGCCGGACATATCGTTTGATGCCGACCCTAATAGTGGAGTGTATGTCTACGACACCGATGAGGGCGGCACTTGGTACGTTGTAGGGGGCACGAGCGTAGCCTCACCTTCGTTGGCTGGCATCGTCAACAACGCGGAGAACAAATTTGGGCAGGGTCCCGTGGGCGGCGGCAAATACACTCCCCGCGAGCTCAACGAGATCTATTCTCAACTCCGCGCAAACAGAGCTTACCACGCCAACTTCTATGACGTCACAACCGGATCGAATGGCACGGGACACAATGCTGGCACAGGTTATGACCAGTGCACGGGCGTTGGCAGTCCGCGGGGAAAACTCGGAAAGTAATCTTCACCTGTGACTCCGTTTTAGTTCATTCGACTTGCAGTTGAAAGAGGCCCTCGTAACGGGGCCTCTTTTTTGTTGTATGGGATGCCATCCCTAGCCGCAAGCAGGTAGCAGTGTGTTTTGCAACCTCAGTTGCAGGTTAGCGAAGCGGTTCCGCTTACGGCTTTACCTGCGTTCGCGCTGGCCGCCAGCGTAGCCGTCACGGTGATGGAAGTCGAGCTCGCGCCAATGCAGGTCGCGTTGCCGAACGTCATCCCCTGGGTATTGCTGATCGTCGCGTCGTTCTTGTTGGAAACCGACCAGGAGACATTAGTAAGATTTACGAGAGGCACAACACATCCTGGGCTCGCAACCGCAAACGCGAAGAAATGCTGAGAGTTCCCGGGCGGTGCGGCATTGTGGTCGATAGTCGCGGTCTGGGGAGTAATCCTGAGACCGGGGATCGGAGAACAGGGGTCACTAGGATCGCCGCTGCCGCCGCAGCCCATCGCGGCTAGCGCGCAGATTATCGAAACGGCGAAGATGATTCTATGGGTGAAGAGCATAAACATCTGCCCGGCTCGGTTATTCGTCCTTTCTAAGCTTACAGCATCTTTTTGCTTCGCTTTCGCCCAGAAATCTCCGGCGAAACCTGCTTGATTGGACACAGAGATCCCGTGATCGTGATAAATTACCCTTCGCCCTTAATAAAGCGAAATCTCAGTCTCGTTCTACAAACGGAGAAACCCTCGATGCGTAAGCTCATCTCGCAAATTGCCATCCTGACGACCGCCAGCCTTCTGCTGCTCCCGGCAGTGCTTCACGCGCAAACGAAAGAAGAAAAGTCAGCCATCAAGGCTGAACCTGCCAAGTCTGAAACCGCAAAAACCGAAGCACCAAAGACTGGAGAATTCCAACCTGAGCAGCAAGCGACCAAGGGCTCGGTCACGGTCGGCGGTAACGTCATTAATTACGACGCATTCGCAGGCACGCTTGTCGTCCATCCCAAGGATTGGGACGATGTTCCGCAAAATGCCGATCCCGATCCCAAGAACAAATCCGCTGAAGCCAGCATGTTTTATGTGGCCTACATAAAATCGGACAACAAAGGCACGCCGCGCCCGGTTATGTTTCTTTATAACGGAGGTCCGGGCTCGTCGAGCGTCTGGCTTCACATGGGAGCGTTCGGTCCTAGACGCGTGGTCACTGCCGACGATACCCATACTCCGGCAGCCCCCTATTCCGTGGTCAACAACGAGTACAGTCTGCTCGACGTGAGCGATCTCGTCTTCGTCGACGCGCCCGGAACTGGCTTCAGCCGCATCAGTGGAAAAGACAAAGAGAAAGCTTTCTACGGCGTCGATCAGGATGCCTGGGCTTTTTCCGATTTCATCGTACAGTTCTTGTCGAAATATGGGCGCTGGAATTCGCCCAAGTATTTGTTCGGTGAAAGCTACGGCACCACGCGATCCGCTGTGCTGAGCAATATTCTCGAAACCCAACGCGACCTCGACTTCAACGGCGTAGTCCTGTTGTCTCAAATTCTGAACTTCTCGCTCGATTCGGATTTTCCGGATTTCAACCCCGGCGTCGACATTGCGTACCAGCTCAATCTTCCGACCTACGCGGCGAGCGCCTGGTATCACCACAAATTGCCTGAGTCGCATCCTGAGCTCGCTCCGCTGCTCACCGAGGTCGAGCACTTCGCCATGAACGAATATGCGCTCGCGCTTGAAGCCGGCTCAGCGCTGCCCGCTGATCAACGTCATGCCATCGCCGAAAAGCTTCACCAATACACCGGCCTTCCGGTCGCATACATCGAGAAGGCGAATCTGCGCATCAACGGTGGAGAATTCGAGAAGAACCTGCAGGACGAAAGCAA
Organism: uncultured Acidobacteriaceae bacterium; assembly: GCA_963766625.1. Taxonomy (GTDB): domain Bacteria; phylum Acidobacteriota; class Terriglobia; order Terriglobales; family Acidobacteriaceae; genus Sulfotelmatobacter. The sequence goes on from CAVYBF010000007.1 coordinate 122,678, forward strand.
CTTGACCACCGGCCGTCTTGACACTCGCTTCTCCGGACCCACGTTTGATCCGCTCAGCAAAGAAGCGGAGTACGATCCGCAATCGGCTGCGATCTCTTCGGCCTACGTCTCCGCGTTCAACGACTACGTGCGAAAGGATCTCAAGTACGGCGAGAACAAAGAATACAAACCGGAACTTGAACTCTTTAAGTGGTGGAGCTTCACTCACAAGCCTCCCGGCGTTCCCTTCCCTTTGCCGGGAGCGACGAACGTGATGCTCGATCTAGCGATTGCCATGAAGTACAACCCCAAGCTGAAAATCCTTTTGAATGCCGGCTATTTCGATCTCGCCACTCCCTTCTATGAGGGCGTCTACGAAATGCAGCATCTGCCGATTCCGCTGGATTTGTATAAAAATATCCAGTTTCAATTTTACGAGTCTGGGCACATGGTCTATGCCCACGAGGCGTCACTGAAAGCGATTCACGACAACGTCGCAGCTTTCATCCGGGAAAGCGACAACACTAAGACCAAGTAACATCCAGGTGTGTGAGTGAGAAGAGAAGAGAAGAGAAGAGAAGAGAAGAGAGAAGAAATCAAAAGTGAGAAAGACCCAGCATCCGGCCTCTTCACGAGACCAGAAACGACGACTTTCTATCGGTAGTAGGTCAGTTTGGCATCCACATTAATCGTCTTCGGAGTAATCGAAGAGTACTTGTTATTGAGAACCAGATAGTAAGTTCCCGCGCCCGAAGGCAGTTCTGCCTGAATCGCATCCATACTCACTTTGCCGCTGCGGTAGAACGGATGAGCCTCCTGCTGCTTTTGCCAGTCGCCGTACCCGCTCTCGGAAAAGACAAACACTTCGATCGTATTTCCCGCACCCCCGATCGCAGTGAAATTACCATGCAGTTCCACGCTGCTCGCGTTCGCCGGGACCGCTAGCTTGAAATACGAATAGCCAAGCTGGTTAATGGTCAGCCCATGGATTGAGACTGGAATGCTATGCGGCTTTTTGGTCAGTTGGTCATACGAGCGGTCTAGAACTCTGACCGCGGAATCAGCGCTGACGCTATGCAGGCGATGGTTCGTATAAGCGAAATATCCGAGCCCTGCCAGCAAAAACATTCCCGCCGCCACGAATGGCGCAAACTGCGAGGCACCCACCGCTTTGCCTTTGCGCAGATTCGGGGAGACAAGAAAACTGTCGCCGCACATCGGGCAGAAACGGGAAGTATTGGAAATATCAGCGCCACAACTATTGCAAAACACGGCCAACTCCTTTGTTATAGAAATTAATTAAGTGAGCAGCAGATAAAACGCTAACGACTGACCACCTGCAGCCGCTCTAACTGCTTTCCGTGGTAGCCGCGACAAAATCAATCAACTGCTGCACGCCCAGTCGCTCTTCTTTCGTATTCAGCTTGAAAGAAATGCCCATCCCATATCCAGAATGTGCAGCTCGCACTTCCCCGCCCAGCCGCAACTTGATTTCAAATGTGCGCACAATAATTTCTACCGACGTGCCCGGCGGAAAAACTACCGGCATTTCCAGATAGCAGCCCCCTGGGCTCAGATCGCTCAGATGGCAATAATTTCGTACCGCGCTCCCTCTCTGATAAACCTCCGCGCCCAGGCGGCAGGCGTAGCGGGTTTGCCCCCGCCGGTTGCCCGGTTCAGAACGCAGTCGAGCCACAGCTTCGCGATCTCGTTCTTTCGCTTCCGGCTTTTCCCCACTCCAATTTGCCCCTACGATTTCATCGCTCGGTTTCGCGTCCACCGCAGTCTCTGCCTTATCCGATTTCGCCCCGGAATCCGTCTCCGGCTTCTCCGGCTCGCTCAGATTTTTATCCAGCCACTCCATCAAAACACGCCGCGAAGATTGCGGCACATCGACAAAGTGCACTCCGGCGCGCCCGCTCCAGTCCTGCCAAACCACCAGCCCGGAGAGCCGGACGGTCTTCGGCTGTCCCGGCAATTGAAATTGAAAATAAACTTTGCAGGTTGGCGGCAAATGCTTGCCGAAGTTCACCGCCATACCATCTTCCGCCACATCCACCAGCGTGGCTTTCGACTGCTCTCCGCCCGCATAATCGATGGTCGCTTGGGTGTGCACGGTCACTCGCGTCTTGCGTCGTTTGTCGCGATACAAAACCGTTTGCGCAGCAATCAGTGTGCTCACCGCCCGCTCGCGCGACATTGGCTTGTACATCACGAAGTTCACTCCGAGCGTAAACATCTCGCGGATTTTCTCCTGCCCGCCCACCACCACAATTGCGAGAGTTGCTCCCGATCCTCGCGAAGAATGGCAATCTCTCAACAGGTTCTTCACGTCGGATTGCCTTTCACAATCGGCAATCAGCAGATCGAAGTGGTCCTGCGCCAGCCTCACCCCAGCCCGGACCGCATCCGCGCAAGACTCCACCCGAATGCCGAGCTCGTCGAGAACCTCACGCAGAACTTGCGCCGCAGCTTCATCGACGCAGACCAATAGCGATGACAGATTCATACTTTTGCATCGTAGGGTCACCTCAGTTCCGCCCACAAGTTACCGCAGTCATCCCGCTTGCCGCGGTTGGCGACGCTTTTTCTTCTAACTCCACTGTCCTCAACCTCGTGACCTGAGTCACCAGCGTCATTACAAAAGACCAATGCCTTTGCGTTGCACCGTAGTGCTTTGACGCTCCCGTGCACCCTCCCTACGATGGAGATGCATGCGGGGTAGGACAGCTGCTGGCTGGCCTATGCAGCGGACAGTCGCATCTTTGCAATTGGCATTTGAAGAAGTAGTCCATCAGGACACTCCCCTGAAAACACCTATGGCCTCGACGAAACATCGCGGGTTCTCAGTGCTGGAATTGCTGATCGTCATCGGCTTTGTACTGATCATGTCTGCGGTTACTTTTATAGGGATGAAGCCTTTGCTCAGTCAGGCGCATGTCAACAATGCATATGAGACGACCTTTATGGCGCTGCGAAGGACGCGCAACCTGGCGATCACCCAGCAGCATCAGTACTACGTTAATTTCAATCCGGTCGGATTTCCGGCAGGGACAATTCAGGTTCAGTATCAACCCCCGGCCGTGGCCGGTGTATTACCTGCTGTGCAACAAGTCATCACCTATTCCATCCCTCCTGACACTAGCTTCGCGGTACCGGCGCTAGCAGGATTTCCTACAGGGAGCGCAAACACGCCTGACAGCTTCGGAACCGGTGCCGCGGCCATCGATTTCGGTCAGGCTCTCGGGGGCGGATCCCTTCAGTATGTAGTCTTCATGCCCGACGGCTCCTCGCAAGACAATCTTGGCAATTTCAATAGCGGAATTATCTACATCATGGATACCGCTCTGACTGGCAACGCGCAGCTTGCGGCTATGCGTGCGATTACCGTCTGGGGGGCGACCGGAAGAGTTCGGGGATGGACCTTGAACCAAACCGGGGGGACACCGTTCGCTTGGGTGCAACAATGACGAAAACCAGAAAATTCGGAAGCAGGTGCCGGGCACAAGGCGGCTTCGCGCTGATTGAGGCGATGATCGCCATGGCCGTTTTGACTATCGGTGTCTGTGGAGTGCTTGCCAGCCTCGCTTACGCTATCAGCGGAACGGAATCGGCCCAGGAAGATTTGATTGCGCGGCACAAGGCTCTGGACGCAATGGAGAGCATCTACACCGCTCGCAACAGCCAGCAGATTCCGTTTTCCTCCATCAATAATGTCTCCGTTGGAGGAATCTTCACGGACGGCGCTCTGCCATTGAAATGCGCTGGGCCCGACGGCCTTGTGGGCACTGCCGACGATGTAGCGTGCACGGCTCCGGATACCGGGCTGGCTTGTCCTGGTGGAGTTGAGTGCCTCGTTCTTCCTGGACCCGACGGCATTCTCGGAACTGCCGACGACCAAACCCTAACACTTAGCAATTTCACGCGCACCATCGCCTTCAACACGGTCACGCAGACAATTAACGGCGTCACCAGCACAAACCCTAATCTTATCGCCGTCACAATTACGGTCAGTTACACCAAGCCCGCTGAGCCTACACGGAACTACGCCATCAATGCCTTGATCTCGAGCTACCACTGAGTGGATGCACACTATGCAGAGGAAAATCAAAAAAACGGAATCCGGTTTCACCCTCATGGAGGTGATGATCGCCGCCGTTATTGGAATGATGATGGTGGCCGCAGCGGCCACCATATTTCGCCAGGCGATGAACGCCATGTTTGTGGTGACGCAGCGTGCCGAAACACAGCAGAACATGCGCGCTGCCATCGAATTAATGACCAAAGATCTCGCCATGGCAGGCGCGGGTTTGCCATCCGGAGGCCTGCAGCTTCCGGCGGCCGATGGCTCCAGCAAAGTAGCTTGCAACCAATCTGGAACCTGTTACGTTGCGGGTGATGTTTATCCCCCTAATGCCAGCACCGGTACGACCAATTACATGTATGGAATCCTGCCCGGATTCGGCAACGGCGTGCAGAACGGGAGCATAATCGCCGCTGCCCCCGCAGCTACGAACGACAGCGTCACTTCGATTTATTGCGACTACAACTTTCAGCTGTCTAATTTCGCTTTCACGTTCCCCAGCACAACGCAGGCCAACGTGTCGCTCATAGCTTCTCCAAACACCGCCTACCCTACAAATATCCTGGCGCCAGGAGGCCTGAACGTGGGCGACCTGATATTTTTCCTTGTCGCTACTCCGGGAAACGGGACTGGCAATCAGGGCACGAGTTCATCACAGACCGCAGCGGTGGTGGCGGAGATCACGGGACTTCCCAGTAGTACGGAGATTCTGTTCGCTGGCGCCGACGCCCTCAACTTAAACCAGACCGGGACCAACAGTTTGGCGGGTACAATCACAAGTCTCGGTGCGAACTTGGGCTCGGCATCAGGTGATAGCGTTACTGCATGCCGCCTTGAGGCGGTTACCTATTTTCTGCAAATACCCGCGGCAGGCGCAACTGTCCAAACCCCGCGCCTCATGCGGCAGGTCAATGGACTTAACGCGGTTCCGGTGGCCGATAACATCATCAATCTGCAGTTCTCCTACGACATCATCAATTCGGTTAGCGGCACTATCAATGCCAATATACCGAATCCCATTGCTTCTGGGCTCTCCCCTGGACTGATTCAGAAAACCAATATCTGGCTTATGGGACAAGGGCTAACCGCAGGAAATAACCGATCCCAAAGCATGTATCTGGCAAGTTCGGTCAGCGAACGCGATATGAGTTTCTGCAATTCCCTGAGCGACAACGTCCAGGTGTGCCAATGATGTCATGGTTGGCACGGGGGTTTGAGGAGGAAAAGATGGGGAAGCGTCCACGAGATTCGCGAGGATTCACTCTCATCGCCGCCCTTCTGTTGACGCTGTTGTTGTCGGCGCTGGCGATGGGATTGTTCTATCTCGTCAATAATGAGCAGCACATGGGCAGCAACGACCTGGAAGGCAATCTCGCCTATTATGGCGCAGAGTCCGGCATGGAAAACCTGACCGCCCAGCTTTCCGCGCTGTACCAGAGTTCGCCCAGCCCGACCGCCAGCGCGCTTTGCGCGCTAGTCACCCCCGGCACCGAAGTCACACCCACGAGTGTCAACGGCTCCAACATCACCAATATGAACTTCGTCGAGTCCTTAGGTTGGACGAGTGGCGCGAGCACCGTGACTTGTCCGACCTCCTCGGCTCCTTCCAGCAACTGGGATATTGTTGGCGCCGGGCCAAACCAGGGGATGGTAGCCACAATAATCCCCTATAACTTACAAGTCACTGCAACCCGAGTGGCGGGAGCGGGCGAGGCTAGCAACAACGCAGCCCTCAGCAACGTGACCGGCGCTTCTGTGAACCTGACGCGCACCATGGAGATGGCTTTACTTCCGGCGTTTGAATTCGGTATTTTCTGCGCGTATGACTGCGACTATTTCGCCGGACCTCCTTTCAACTTTGGCGGCCGCGTCCACGTTAATGGAAACCTGTTCCTTGGTTCTCAGTCCACTTTGACTTTTACCGACAAGATCGCTGCCGCCGGCCAGATCATCATGGATCGGATGGAAAATGGGAATTCAACCTCGGCTGACGGATACAATCTACCTGTTTATGTTCCCAGCGCAGCCGGAGCTTGTCCTGCTGCGCCAGGCGCTGGGCCTGCGGCCAACTGCACCGCACTGTCCGCGGGCAGTTGGACCGGTGGATACCCGCCGGCCGGCGCTGCAAATCCTGCCTGGAAAGGTATTTCCACCACGACCTTTAATAGCTTCGCGATTAACGGGCTGACGGGCGCAACCACGCTGCAGCTGCCTTTTACGCAGGGCTCCGCTGTGGGCGCCATCGACATCATCCGTAAGCCGACTGCCGGAGACTCTGCGCTTCTGACCAGTTCGCGCCTATATAACCAAGCCACCATCCGCATCTTGCTAGCCGATACCGAAGCTGACCTTTATCCCGGCGAAACGCGTTCCGACAGCGGGACCCAAGATATCCAGCTCAACGCCACTGCTTTTACCGACGTAACCACCGTTAGCGGAGGCAGCACGGGAGACATGTACTACGGCGTGGCCACCAAAGGCACCGGCAATTGGTTGACCGCTGGTCCACCCACGGGGTGCGCTGGTTCGACGTGGACACTGCTCGGCCAAGTTACTTCCAGCAGTCCGAGTGCTCTGTGCTCCGGCGCATGGCTGCGCGTGGAATACCTGAACAGTTCGCAGAAGTGGGTAGGCGTCACCACCGAGTGGCTGAGTTTCGGATTTGGCCGTTTGTACGATGCCGCCCCTACCCATCCTTATAACAGTTCCACCGGCACAGTTCCGTACTGCGTTAACGTTACGACAACGACGCCTACGGTAGGCCAGTGTCAAAACGGAATCAGTCCTGCGATTTTGATATTGCAACAACTGCAAAGCGGCAAGGCAGCATCAACCGCCACGGGCAGCGGCACCTCAGGCAATTGGATTCCGATTAACTTCTACGATGCTCGCGAAGGCGAACCGCGGGACAGCCGCCCGACCGGCGATACCGGAGTCGACTGCAGCCCAAATGGCACCATGAACGCTGTCGAACTCGACGTGGGCAATCTCTGGCTCTGGCTGCAAGGTGCAGCACCCTATGCCGGGAAAAGCGGACCCAATGTGAGCATCGTCAACCAGTACGGTACGACTCAAAACGGATACATCCTTTATTTTGCAGATCACCGTGGCATGCTTCCGGATCAATATCCCCTCACGACCTTCCATAACGGAATTTCCGGCATGTCGGGCTTGAACGATGTGGTCAACAGCGGAAATTCCAACGGGTTGCCTGACGGCAAGCTGGAACCCATGACATATTACGCTACCGCCACACCAACCGCTTACTCCCCGGAAGACCCCGCCGTAAAGGGTGCGGCAGTCAACGGGGGTAACGTGGAAACGTGGGGTGAGAAATACCTGGGCGCCGGTTTTGGCCTCAGTGGCGCAGCCGAGAGCCAGCCGTACTACATCAAGGGAACCACAAGCAATGGTGTCGCCTGCTACGCTTCCTCCTCCGGCACCCTAACCGCCGAATGGAACATGGTAACAGGACCACGGCATGTGCTGCGTCTCGTAGATGGTGGTATGAGCACCGGGGCGGTCAGCTACCTGCCGCCGACTAACGGGAATCCCGCGACCAACGGCGGCGGTTTTACGGTCGCTTCCGAAGAACCGGTGTACGTTCTGGGAAATTACAACACCGGCTCCGCCGATCCCTTCTGGCCCAGCGAGAACACAACAACGACTCCACACTCCGCCGCAGCAATCATTGCGGATACAGTTACATTGCTCTCCAACCCTCCGATACAGACCGTAACTAGCGGATGGACGGACCAGGAAAGCTTCCTTTATCCAGCAACTGCGGGTAGTCGGCCTGGAAACACAAGCTACTATCGGATGGCCATTGCGTCGGGCAAAAGCATACCGTGGCCTTCGCCGAGTTGGGCCGCATCCGACGATGTTGGCACCGATGGCGGTATGCACAACTTCTTGCGCTATCTGGAAAACCGGGGGGCGAGCGGCGCAACCGTGAACTATGCCGGATCGATGATCAGCATGTATTACGCGCAATACGACACCGGCATGTTCAAGTGCTGCAACTCGGTATATGGCGCTCCCACGCGAAACTATTTCTTCGACACGCAATTCCTAAACCCGAACAATTTGCCTCCAGGAACGCCGATGTTCCAGGACGTTGTGACCTTAAGCTATCACCAGAATTTCACTCCGCAGTAAAACCACCGTACAAAGCAAAACGCAAGGGCCCCGATCTCCGGATCGGGGCCTTTTTTTATATTATTGTCTACACAGTCTGAGTCGCGTAGATTCATCGAGCGCTGAAGCAGTTGTGGGCAATTTCGGCAGCACGCCTTCGCATGTAGCATTGATCATGAGCACATCGTCATCCTCATCTCCGCAAATTCCCAGGCTCTCGGAGGGTCAGAATAAACAGACCATCCAGCTCACATCAGCAAATCGCCGCAACACAGTCACACGCTGGACTGCGTCGGCGTGGGTTATCTTTTCACTCAGCGCCGCTGCAGCAGCTAGGTTTATTCTTCATCCCAGCTTTCATTATTCGTCCATTTCGCTATCAGTCGCCGCGAGCGCTGGGGCTGGCGCTTGTCCTGCGCCAGCGAGCCCCGCTCGGCACACTGATTGCTGGTTCTCTTTGCCTCGTTCTCGCTTTCGCGCTGTGGAGGCGAGCCGGCCGCTGGCGCAAGTCCGCCATCGTGCTCATCGTCTTGGCAGTTGCATTCGCAGCCACAATGTCGCGCCTCAACTATTTCGAATGGATGTTCCATCCCATCGATACTCCGCAATTTGTCGCGCAATCCGCCAGCAAAATCGATCCCAAAGAAATGATCATGGCCGTCAGCTTCGGCCCTGACGCCCGCGCTTATCCCATCAGCCAGATGGCCTATCATCACGTGCTCAACGATGTCGTCGATGGCATCCCGATAGCGGTGACGTATTGAACGCTCTGTCACACCGGTCTGGTGTGGAAACGAACTGCCAAGGGACGAGAGCTGCATTTCTATCTCGCCGGCATCAACAACCAGAATTTCCTGATGCGCGATCGCGAAACCGGAAGTTGGTGGCAGCAAATCACCGGCAAGGCCATCTACGGCCCGCTGCAGGGCGAAACCCTGGATATGGTGATGAGCGATGAATTAACGTTCGGCGAGTGGCGAAGCGAATTCCCGGGCGGCCAAGTGCTTGCTCCGGTCGCGAAATATACAAAAGAATACGACAGCAACTGGGAACCAAAAGTTGCGAAACTGCCGGTGGTCATCAGCTTCCCCGGCGCCGAACTGAAATCGCGCGACGTTGTGATCGGGCTTGTGATCGATGGAGCCGCTCGCGCTTACCCTTGGGATGCTCTCGCGAAACAATCCCCAGTGATCGATCACGTTAACGGCACGCCGCTGCTTGTAGTTTTAGGCCCCGACGGCAAATCCTTCCGCGTCTTCCTCAGCCGCGTGGATGGCCGCGATACAGAATTTTTTCTGCAGACCGCCGGCGACGCTGAGGCTGGATCTCCCGCCGGAAAGAGCATTCCTCAAAACTCGGAGAACCAAGGCGAGCCCCGAAATCTCAACGGCGAAAAACTGGCTGCTCATCGACAGCAACACCGCCAGCGAATGGAATTTCCAGGGCTGCGCCATCGCCGGTCCAGCTCAAGGAAAATGTCTCGACCGCGTCCCCGCCCTGAAAGATTATTGGTTCGACTGGCGGAATTACCACCCCGAGACCACAGTCTATAAACGATAATGCCGAGGGGACCGGCCCATGGCTTTTGGCCACCGAACGGCTTAAGCCATGTAAAGCTATAATTTACTGAGCTATGAGCCAGTGTCGAAGCAGCATGCCTCGATGGCTTTGCTAACCGTAGAAATCAGCGTGTTTTACCATCGGTGCTCGGAGCTCTCTTCAGAGTACAACTCGCGGCTCTGACCTGAATCAGACTTCGCCGAGATCGGGCAATGAAGTCGCTTCGCCCAATCGACGGGTGGGGCCGCGTCTTAGGCTTACGTCGCTCAACCGCTGCTCTATCTTTACGAGCCGCCGCTCCAGATCCGTCGTTTCAATGGCGCGTAGTTGCAAATTCAGTAAGGGCGCAAGGCCGGAGGCGATCCTGGGATGAACTTTGCCCGCATAGACGTCGGCGATTAGTCGCGCCACAGCAGCCCGCAGCACGGTCACGTTATCCAGGCTGGGCAGCGGATCGGTACTCTCGCCGGTGACCTGACGATTGCTCCTTCCTCCGATTCGGCCCAGCTCCGAAGCTTTGTTCGGGTTGGCGTGGAAGAAGCAGAGACCGCCCTCGGTGGCGGCGGCCCGGCAGGGCTTTCCGCTTTTGGTCCGGCCCTGACAACGTGAATTGGGGCTCTTCAGGGTCATTTCTAGGCAGCCCGTTTGGCCTCAGCGAGCCTGCGATTATATTCCATCAATAGCTCATCGACTTCGGCATTCTCTATGATTCGTGCTCGGGAAAACAAATCGCGGGCAGGCTCAACCTCGATGAAGTGGAGAATCGTTAACTCACGAAATCCATGCGCCGGACATACTCTATTCATTTCTGCCCTAAACTCTGCTTCGGTTCCGCGACCGACGCCTACCAACGCGTGGCAGATACATGTCGCTAGCTTTTCCTGGTCATCTATTTGGGTAAGTTTTCGCTCTACCTTTGCCAGGCGGCTCTCTAGGCTTCGTCCCACGGTTTCCACTCCTCTAAATTTTCGCCGCCCAATCCGATGATTCATGCGCGGAGGATAACAGAGGCAGCTTTTCTGAGGAACTGCTGCACGAACGAAGGAAGCTCCAACTGAGAACAGCTTAGATCATGAGATGAAGATTTCGAAGTAAAATATTTCGACGTTACTTCGGTAACCTATAGAGCGGACTAAACTTAGGAACCATCGGTACCTTGGGCCACTTGGCGTTCCCACCGACTATTCTCCTTCGATCGAGCGAGCAGACGATGAATATATCAAGACCCATCTCTTTCGTATTCCGCGAATTCCGCCCTTGAGCAGGAGCTCGCAGACTTGGCCACGTTTCGGCCGCCGCCTTCTTTGGTGGCATTGCAAAAAGGGGATGGTATATACAACATCCCGATGGTGTGCAGTAAATCACCGACATAATGATTGGGCATCCCGCTCCCCAAAATAGGGG
>CAVYBF010000008.1:0-38793 GCA_963766625.1 uncultured Acidobacteriaceae bacterium
CTTAAGCCATCGGCCTGCAGGGCGTGGTCAAGATCAGTCATATTGTCTTCAACGGCGCTTCCCTGCTCCGGCTCGACGGCTTCGCTCCCGCCAGCCGCTGGGAAGAACTTCCCCCCGCCAATATCGACAGTCCGCAGGTGGCGTGATGACTCACAGCTTCAACCAGATCAGTCAGTACCTGACGTGCCCACGACCTTATCGCCATCGTTATTCCTCGGCCTTGACCTTCTCGACATCGAACTTCGCCGCACCCTCGCGATACGCAACCATCAATTACTATTAGCTACGAAAAAAACAGCTGATACTAGAAACCAATAATCAATGAAACCCCGTGCCGGACTTACTGTTTGCCCGCCCTCGTTCAGTTCGGAACTATCAAAAACCACGAGGCCGGCGTCGGCGGTTGCGGCGCATCATCTGCCACATGCGACGCCGTGCATTCCCTCCGTAGTAGCTTGGACCTTCTTCCTCTTCCATCTCCTCCCGCACGATGTTGTTGTAGTTCGCGATCGCCGTTATGGGATCGATCTTGTGCGCCTCGACCAGCCGTTCATTTACCCGGCGCTCCAAAGATTTCTGAGTAGGCTCGGGGTGCATCATTAAGATGTACTTCATCGCGTCGCGCGCGTGGTTGTCCTTGTCGACGATCGCCTCGGACGCGTTCCTGCTTAGCAGCTGTTGCGCGGTCAGCTTCTGGCTTACTTGGTTCACGGCGCCGAGATGCGCGTGGCCGAGACTCGCGCCGTCAATCGTGCATTGCGCAAGGCGTATGGAATCGGCATCTGCTCCGTCGAAGAGATCGGTTCGTTCGCGGAATCGTCAGCGCCAGCTCACGAGTCCAAGAAGCTGCCTCCGCAACCCGCCAACGGGAACGGGCACAGCACCGCTACCGTCCGCGATCGTCTGTGCCAGATCATCCGCCAGCATCAACTCGATCCCAACCTGGTTAAATCCTACGCCGCTGATTTTTGTGGAACTCAGGCCTTGCGAGAAGCCACTCGTGAACAGGTGGAAAATTTCATTGCCCACCTTGCCGATTGGGCCGAAAAGGATCGTAATGCCCTGCTTTGCCAACTCAACAGCTACGCCCGGACCAAAGAAGGTGCAGCATGAGACGCCGCTTTCAAGGCTTGCATCAGGCCGACCAATCCGCGGCGGCGGACATCCGCGATGGATGTTTTCTTGTTCGCGTGCACCGAGCCCAATATCGCTGGCACGCGCAGAAGCCGTATTACCTTTTGTCCTTCGCCGTTCTCGAACCATCGCAGCTCGCGGGCAGGATGTTTACGGCTCGCCTGTATTGCACCGTGAAAGCCCTGTGGAAGCTGACGTGGTTTTTGCGGGACTTTGGGTACGACACTGAACTGCTGGGGCACGACGAGGTCGATGACAAGAATCTTATCGGACTCCGGGGCGTGGTAAAGATTAGCCACACCGTTTTCAACGGCACTACGCTCCTCAATCTTGACGGTTTTGCGCCGGAAGCTCAGTGGGAGGAACTCGCTGCAGCTTCGACACCCGCGACCAGCCCAGAGGTCATGCGATGACCTACAGCTACACGCAGATCAGCCAGTACCTGACTTGTCCACGCCGGTACCGTTTTCGCTATCTCGATGGCTGGAAGGAAAAAGACAACCGGGCGGCGATGCTCTTCGGGCGCGGGACAATTGGGACCGCATGCTCGAACAGGGCCTCATGCTGCTTACCCGCTTCTGCCAAAATGATCGCGTCCGCATTCGGCAGCCACATCGCAATCTGCAAATCAAGGTGGAAAAGCGGCTTTCCGGAGGCAACGACTTCGTTGCCTATATCGATGCCATCGGGCAGTTGGATGGCGATCGCTGTCTTCTGGAGTGGAAGACCTCTTCCAGTCGCTACCCTGACGAACCAGATGGACTGTTGAGTCTGGATCCGCAACTCGTCTGCTATTCGTGGATAACGGGAATCTCGGAAGTGGCCCAAATAGTATTCGTGCGCAAACGGCAGGTCGAAGTCCAGTATCTACGAACCACGATCAGCGAGCAGCAGCGGGAAGAATTCGGACACATCGTCGAAGACACTGTCCACCGGATTCAGTCCGCCGAGTTCCTCCCTCACAGCGGCATTCGTTTTCCGCAGAACCCGTGCAGTAGCTGCCCGTATGTTGGGTTCTGTCTGGGTCGGCAGGATCTCGCCGCATCCTCCCTGATACGGCGTGCAGGAGCAGAAGACCTTGGTTGGCTTGACGAGCTTAATTACTAGGAATCCGCCCATGCCACCGAAACTCAATCGCGTGCGAGCGCTATTCGTGCTGACCAAAATCGACGAGATTCTGGCATGGGAGCAACGGAAAGAAGCCGAGCGCGAGACGAAATTCGTGGAACTGGGACGGTACCTGTGCGAGGCACGGGCGGGACAATACTGGCGGCTGGAGAATCTGAAATCGTTCGATGAATTTCTGGAGAGAAGATTTCCGGAGTCCAGGAGGAAGGCCTACTACCTGATGTCGATCCACGAACACCTTCCGCCGCAAGCCAGGAAAGAACTGAAAACCGTGGGATGGACGAAGGGCTTGGAGTTGGCGAAGGTGGCGCGGAGGGACGGGCAGGAGTTCGATTGTGCAACCTGGTTGCACAAGGCCCGCGGATTACCGAAAGATCAGTTCAGGCGGCAAGTGGAGAAGGAGCTGACGGGAAAGGAAACGGAGGAGTCGGAGATTATCTATTTCAAGCTTTACAAAAGCCAGATTCCCGTGATTGAGCGAGCCATCGAAACCGCCGCTCTGATGCTCGGAAGCGACCGATCCCGAGGCTACTGTCTGGAAATGATCTGTGCGGACTTCCTGGCAGGGGCAAACCTGGACAACGGAGATCCGGAAACCCTAGTGTTTTCCATGACAAGATTTTTCCGATTCCCGCCGGAGGAGCAAAAACGCATTTTTATCCAGAGTCTGAGTGAGAAGGCATCTTGAAGAACGTTCGTCCGAAAAGCCCGCGTGTGCGCCTTGACTCTGTCGCCTACGAGAATCTTCGGCAACAGGTGCTACGCCGTGACGGCTGGCGTTGTCAATCCTGCGGCACGATGTCGAATCTGGAAGTACACCATCAACAGTTTCGCAGTCAGTCGGGACCTGATGCAGAAGAAAATATGATCACCCTCTGTGCGGGTTGCCACTTCGCGATTCATCGTCGCCTTCGAATTTGCTAGCCTCTTGAAAGCCAGTACATCGAGGCAAGCGGGAAGCTCATATCATTATGAATGCGCAATACGAAGGGACCTACGGTCTGCGCGTCATCGAGAACGACACAACGAGATGTCGCAGGGCGGGTTTGGCTGAAGGCGTGTGCTTGCACGACAAAGTTGGTATATTTACCTATAATCAGGAATGTAAGATTCGAAATGGCGACACCGTCGTCGGAATAAGGGCCCCATTGAAATCTGTCTGTTACGGTGGCTAGTCGCAATCAGATAAATCGCCCACTCCAATGAAGACTCCGAAGGAATCCCCCGCAGCCCGATCAGGGAAGAGACTAGAAATGCGGGAAGCCGCTTATCACGAACAAAAGGATAATGTTCACTTGGGAACTGATGAGGGCAACGCGTTCTGGCTGTTCGAACGTGCCAATTTGAGTATGGCGCTCGCGATGTCCTGCCCCAGGGAACTGCCAGATCGGTGCAGCGACCACCGATGGTAGACGTATTCGGCGGCCACATTGTCATGGAATCAACTGTGCTCATTTGAACGGTCTTAAAGTGTAATGACTCTATAGCAATGTGGACTCCCATCGGCCGAGTAGACTTTGGAGGCACCAACCAACCAAAGGGCTCGGAGGAAAGGGAGCCGAGCATGGTAATTAGCGGAGTTACGATTACTAACTCGAATGCTAGCCCCGTCAACAGGCCGACTCCGGAACGGGTCATCAGCCACCGGCCGGGAAATACGGCAGGGATGAAGGCCAGCGGGCACCCGCGTTGGTTTCGTGCGTCTGATACGCAACTTGCAGTTCGAGTTGTGGATCGGGAATGCCGCTGAGATCCAGAGCCGGTGCGGAAACAGAAGACCGATTTCCACGATCTGGACGTTACGCCAACTGATGGCTAGGGAACTCAGTTTTCACCGCAAACAGCTTCAGGTAGAAGCGGTTACGACATCTGTAAGGGCCGTCGGTGGAGACAGATGAATTGGAATAGCGCGTGCCGCTAGGGGACCACCAAATCAGCAAAATACAGTATTATCCAAATCATCGAAGCAGCCAGTCCCAGTCCCGCCAGCTCTCTTTGGATATACCTCGACTTGAAAAAGAGATAAAAGAAAAGCAGTGACCCTATGCCGAAGGCGATGCCGCCGATGTTCTCCGTTGTGCCCGCAATACTGCGCATCAGGTTCGCCAATGCTTCGGCGGTGACCAGCTCGATTCCAATCGTATGTGCGGAGATGTAAAGATGCCAGTTTAATAAAGTCGCACGGCTTGTTTCTGCGAAGGTCCCAGTGCCCGCGACGCGAGAGAGGATGAAACTTTGCGGCGGTAAACACCGCTTCGGAGGAAGGCCATGATGAGGATTCTAGGAGTTCTGTTGCTATGCGGGTGTCTCGCTGGTTGTGGTTCAAGTTCCGCGATGAATCTGACCGGGAATTGGCAGTTTACCTTTAAATCGTCGGTCAATGGGAACACCTATAGCGGAACGGCCTCGATCACACAGGGTGGCTTCGTCAATACTTTAGGTTCAGGCACGGAACATGGGATCACCGGAACTGTCGACTTTGCCAACGATCCGTGCGCCATAACTGCTCCGCTGTCAGGCACGATCAGTGGTTCAAACGTGGCTCTGACCGTTACGGAGAACAGCCAACCGGTAGCGTTGCTTGGAAACGTCAACGCCACATTCACAGCAATGTCTGGCACCTACGCTGCACCGGAGCGAGGATGCACCTTTGGAGATTTTGGATCGTGGGCTGCGAGCAAGAGTTAAGGCGAGAACCACAAGAGGTCACGCCTGGCCGCCCCCTGTAGAGGTCCTAAAGTTTTTGGCGTTTTCGTCGGCTTGAGATATATTTCGGTTCAATGGATGATCGTCGCTGGCGCGGGACTATCGCGCACGGCCTTCGCAGAAGGAATCCCAGATCTTGCGAAAGCCAGGAGTCCTGGTCGGTGATGCTTGATTACGAGCGCAGCCGGCAATTCCCTGCGAATGTCGCTGGATCATTCTGAATCTCAAATCCCAGTGAGAAACAAATGAAGACATTGCTTGCGGTAAGAGCCCTTTTGACGGCAGCTTTGTTGATTCTATGCTGTTTGATGGCAGGATGCGGGGCGGGATCAATACCAGCCCTAGCCGATGGATCTATAACAAGTACGCAAAATCCTCTGGTGGCTGTCTATACGGTCGCGGCGGCGTGTCCCGGGCAGGTCATGGTGGAGTTTGGTCCGACCACCAGTTA
The DNA here is from genome assembly GCA_963766625.1 of uncultured Acidobacteriaceae bacterium. Lineage (GTDB taxonomy): Bacteria > Acidobacteriota > Terriglobia > Terriglobales > Acidobacteriaceae > Sulfotelmatobacter. The sequence continues at coordinate 5,420 of CAVYBF010000008.1, forward strand.
TGGAAGAACTACCCCGTGGTCTCCGATAAATGGCAATGAGGACTCAACCTCCGTCCTGGTTGCGGGAATGAGGGCGTCGACTACATATCACATGCGTGCGCAGGTGCGATGCAGCAATGGCGCCACGTCAACCAGCCCTGATAAAACCTTCACGACGGGGCCAATTCCGACCTCTTCTTCTCTGGTTTTCCCTCAGCTGGCTGTGAGCCGTCCTAATCCTTCTTTGAGCTACACCGAAAATCCGGGTATCGAATCCATCGACGTGACCTACTACAACACGCCCGCCTTTTTCACCGACCGCGACGGCAACGTCATCTGGTATTACGACACTGGAGCGGGTAATTTTGCGTACCCGTTCAAGCTGATGCCCAATGGGAACATCCTCTTGGGTATCACTAACGCTGTCTCAATCTCGACTTTGCGCGAGATCGACTTGGCCGGAAACACCATTCGCGAGATGACCACACAAGCGTTAGAAATAAAGATGGCGAATGCCACTGGCTTCGATTTCGTGCCGGCGGGTTTTACTCACGACTTCGTGCCCCTCGCTAACGGCCATGTCATCGTGCTTGTGTTTGATTACAAGGATTTTACTGACCTACCAGGGCATCCGGGAACGATCACGGTCCAGGGAGAGGGGCTGATTGATTTGGATCAGAACTGGAATCCAGTTTGGGCCTGGAACACGTTCGATCATCTCGATGTGAGCCGCGATCCAGACGGATTGCCGTCCTGGACACACAGCAACGCGCTGCTCTACTCTCCCAACGACGGCAACCTCATCCTGTCGATGCGCAACCAGTCATGGATTATCAAGATCGATTACAACAATGGAGCCGGCACCGGAAACATTTTGTGGACCCTCGGCTACCAGGGAGACTTCGCTTTGACCAATGACGGGGTTGCTGTTCCGAGCGATGATGCGACTCCCTGGTTCGCTGAACAGCATTACCCGATCATTTTGAACCAGAAAGGGCCGGTAACCACATTAGCGATTTTTGATAACGGAGACCAGCGACCCCTGGATCTTGAAGGTGACGTATGTTCGTTCGGCAATAATCCCTGGCCGGTATGTTATTCCCGCCCGGTGATTTTCCAAGTTGACGAAAGCACGATGGTCGCTAATATCGTCTGGGCCGATCCGCTTCAAGTCTTTAGCATCTGGGGCGGGTCCATCAACCAATTCCCTAACGGGAACGTCGAGTATGACGCCAACAGCTTCCTCGTTCCACCAAGCCCGAATTTGGCGTCTCAAGTGCAGGAGGTAACCCCGGATTCGCCGCCGCAGGTGGTATGGCAAATGAATGTTGCGCCATTTACCGACAATGCGTACCGGGCCTACAGGGTTCCAAGTCTCTATAACGGGGTTACATGGCCGTACTGACTTGAGGCGTTGTCTCGACGCGCAAACCTGCGTTGTTGATTTTGCAGCCAATCCCCGAACCTTGATCCCGCATCCAAGTTGTTGCTTGGTTGCAGGAGGTTGGTTTGCGTCTCAAAGCGGGATTGTTTTTTGCGCTGTTGATCGCCGGCACGTTGTTGCTCAATCTAAACGGCTGCGGGGAGGGCTCCATTGCGTCTCCCATCACTCGTGGCATTACTCATGTAGTGGTAATCATTCAAGAAAATCGTACTCCCGACGATTTGTTTCAAGATCCGGTATTGATCTCGCGCGGCGCCGATATCGCAAGCAGTGGCTTGAACTCCCGTGGCCAGCGAATTCCTTTGGCGCCGGTTCCGCTCGCCAATAACTACGACTTAAGCCATGAGCACATCGCCTTCGTCCAGATGTACAACGGAGGGAAAATGAATGGTGCCAACCTTATTCAAGTGGGTTGTTATGCAAAGGCAGGTTGTCCACCAGCGAATCCGAATCCCCAGTTTGGCTATGTGTTGCCATCTGACGTTCAACCCTACTTCTCTCTGGCCGAGCAATACACCTTTGCAGATCGCATGTTCCAAACCAATGAGGGGCCGAGCTATCCCGCTCATCAGTTCCTACTCGCTGGGACTTCTGCTCCCGAAACGGGCAGCAACATGTTCGTTGCCGAGAATCCTTTACTGGTGCACGATACAGGATGCACCGCCCCACTCGGCGAAAGCGTGTTTCTCATCGGTCCCGACGGCTTCGAGAGAACGTCGGTATATCCGTGTTATGAGCACCCTACATTGCCGGATCTGCTCGACTTTAAAGGCATAAGTTGGCGTTATTACAGCCCTTTGCCCGGCGACATCTGGACGGCACCCAATTCGATCCGGCACATTTGTGCGCCCGAGAGAGTAGATGGATCCTTGCAGTGTACCGGTTCGGAATGGAAATACAACGTCGTCATCAGCAAGACTCGGGTTCTTACGGACATCGCACTGAAACAACTGGCTGACGTGAGTTGGGTGATCCCCACGGGGCTGGCCTCAGACCATGCGGGCATAAATGACGGCTCCGGTCCTTCGTGGGTGGCACAGGTGGTCAACGCCATTGGAAATAGTTCCTATTGGGGAAACACGGCCATTCTTATTACCTGGGATGACTGGGGTGGCTGGTACGATCACGTGTCACCACCGGCAGTGCTGCAAGATTGTCAGCAGTGGGGCTGCGGATATGTCTATGGTTTTCGCGTACCCTTGATCGTAGTGTCGCCTTATGCGAAGCCGGGCTACATTTCGCACGTGCAGCATGATTTTGGAAGCATCCTGAAATTCATTGAACAAAACTTCGGTTTAGGCTCTCTGGGATATGCCGACGCTTACGCCGACGACCTTTCCGATTGTTTTGACCTCAACCAGACGCTGATTCCATTTCGCACCATTGCCGCTCCGCTGAGCGCTGCAGATTTCCTGAATGACACGAGGCCGGCAACAGATCCCGATGACGACTAGCCAGAAGGGCGGCTAACTTGTCTTCCGAAACACCGCCGAGCCACTCTGGTCTGGCAGTTCTATCATAAGCTCGGGCTTATCCGCCAAAAACTCCAGCGCCGCGCGAGCGATGGCGCGGTTTGACTCCGGCGAATTGAAATCGTGCATGAAGAAATAACCTCCTCTAACCAGTCGCGGGTAGAAGAATTTGAGTGACTCGACCGCGGAACAGTACAGATCGAAGTCAAGCATCACAAACGCAAATTTTTCGTGCTCGAGTCCCGCGGCGGTTTCGGGAAAGTATCCCGGCCTGAACTCGACATTTCGCATATCTCCGATCGTCGCGGCCACAGCCTGCTGGGAGGTGTCCTTGAAACGTTCGTCCGGACCCGCCTCCAGAGCTTGTGCAGGGAAGCCTGCAAAGGTATCGAACAAATACAGATGACGCGCCGGTGCAAGGCGATGAATGAACGCGCTCGTCACCCCCTGATACACCCCGAGCTCGGCAAATGCTCCCTCCAAGCGCTCCTGTTCTAAACGTTGAATCGCAAGAGCGATTGAGGCATACCGGATGTCATCGGAATGGCGTTCGATGCAAGCCGCGATTTCCGGTGGATACGTGGGGAAGAACATCGGCCGGCGTGCGCCCGTTATCTTCGCGATCTTGCGCGCGGCAATCCGTAGCTGGGCTTTAGCCGAACTGAACCTTGGAGTGAGTTTTTCTGACAGTCTTTATTCTCCTAAGAGGAGTGGGCACGGTCGGTGGACGAAATGAAACACCCTCAATCGAGACTCGGTGCCATTGCCTTCACAATCAGATTCGTCGTGCTCGACCCCTCCACGAGAGGAACGATCTTCACGCGCCCACCCCAGGAACGAACTTCTTTCGCGCCAACGATGGTGTCTTCGTTATAGTCGCCACCCTTGACGATCACATCCGGACGCAAACTATCGATCACCCGCAAGGGTGTCGCTTCGTCGAAGATGACCACGGCATCGACGGCTGCCAGTGCCGCCAGAATCCGCGCCCGCTCGCGCTCGCCGACTATGGGTCGTCTGGGTCCCTTTAAACCTCGCACCGACGCATCACTGTTGATGGCAACCACCAGCCGATCACCTTCGCGGCGGGCCTGCTCAAGCAGAGTGATGTGACCAACGTGTAGAAGATCGAAGCAGCCATTGGTAAACACGATGGTTTGCGCCGTCGAGCGCCAGGCAGAGGCGCGGGCCTGCAGTGAATCGAGCGAAAGCACTTTCTCCCGGGCCTGCAGTTCGATTTGCGGCATCAGGCTCATCAGCAGTTCATTGCGATTCACTGGCACGGTGCCGACTTTGCTGACCACGATTCCCGCAGCCAGGTTGGCCAGCTCCAGCGTGATCTCCATCTCCAGTCCGGCGGCCGCAGCGAGCGCCAGTGTGGCGATGACTGTATCCCCCGCTCCGGAAACGTCGAATACCTGCCGCGCAACCGCTGGAGCGATAAACCGAGAGCCGTCCCGCAGAAGCGCGATCCCTTTCTCACTCAAAGTAACGGTCAGATACTCCAGATCCAGATCAGTGACGATTCGCTGTCCGGCCGTAAGGAGCGCATCGAAATTTGTTCTCGAGATGCCAGTCACCAGCGAGAGCTCAGCAAGATTTGGACAGATCGTCGTCGCCTGGCGGTAATGGCCGAAATCCCGCTGCTTGGGATCCACCAGCACTGGAATGCCTTGTCGTCGCGCCCTTTGGATCGTCTGCCGGCACACTTCCCCGCTCAAGACTCCCTTTGCGTAGTCAGAAAGTACAACCACGTCAGCGCCAGAAATGGCTGATTCCACCTTTGCCAGCAGCGCGGCATATAACTCCGCGGGATAGCCATCCGTTCTTTCGGTATCGAGTCGCAGCATCTGCTGCTTGCCACCGATAATTCGAAGCTTTGACGTGGTCGGATGGCCCGGAACTACGATCCCTTCCGAATCAATTCCGGCACGCCCAAGGCATTGCTCCAAAGTCCTCCCGTCGTCATCGTCGCCAAGAAAACCGAGCAGCGTTGCCTTCGCGCCAAGACCGATAACGTTCATGGCGACGTTCGCCGCGCCACCCGCCTGCTCGCTCTTATGTCCAGCCCGCACCACGGGCACAGGCGCTTCTGGCGAAATTCGCTCGACTTGGCCCCAGATGTGACGGTCGAGCATCAAATCGCCGACGATCAATACGCGCGTCTTGCACCAATCTCCCTCAATCAATCCAATAAGGCGATGCAAGTCTTGAATCATCGCGTGGTTGTTTCCCTCTCGATCGCCTGACCTTGGCACACGCTCATTTCCACCCAGTCGCACAGCATGTGACCACAAAGAATGTGGGCCTCTTGGATGCGCGCCGTATCTTTTGACGGGACGCAAAGAGCCAAATCCGCCGTCTCCGCGATCGAGCCGCTACCCACTTCGCCGGTGAATGCTACCGTGAAAATGCCCAGGCTGCGCGCTGTTTCCAATGCAAGGCTGACATTCCTGCTGCTGCCGGAAGTGGAGATGCCGATCAGCATATCTCCTTTGACACCCAACGCCTCCACCTGCCGGCTGAACACCTTCTGGTAGCCATTATCGTTCGCAACCGAAGTCAGGATCGACGCGTCTGTAGTCAAAGCAATTGACGCCAGTCCTCGTCGCTCCCGCCGAAACCGCCCGACCAGCTCCGCTGCCAGATGCTGCGCGTCAGCTGCGCTGCCGCCGTTTCCGCACCACAAAATCTTCTCACCGGAGAAGAGCGTACGCGTCATTTCTCCTGCGATGCGCTCAATAATCGGCCGCTGCCCACGGAGATCTTCGATTACCACAAGGTGTTCGGCGATCGCCCGCTCGATTATTGACGATTCAATCTCCATGAGTGACCTGGCCCTTTCTGTCCTGCGAGCGTTTGTTCCGAGGAAGTGACCCCAAACCCTCGCCTCCGTTATGATACTCGAAGCTGGCTGCATGAAGATTACCTTTCACGATCCCGAACGCCTTTCGCTCCGGAAGGTCCGCTACGTCTTCCTGGACCGCGACGGCGTCATCAACCGAAAACCACCCGAAGGAGAATACGTTGGCGACTGGAGCCGTTTCCAATTTCTTCCCGGCGCTGAAGCGGCCATTGCCAAGCTCAACCACTCCGGCCGCCGCGTAATTGTGGTCACCAACCAGCGCGCCATCGCCCTCGGCCTTTACACCTGCTCAGATCTGGAAACGCTGCACGCACGCCTGCAGCAGCACTTGGCAGAGCAGGGTGCGCGCATCGACGCCTTCTACTACTGCCCGCACAACCAGCACGAATGCGCGTGCAGAAAACCCAAACCCGGGCTTTTTCAACAGGCATTTCGCGACTTCCCGGATGCATCGCCGCTCAACAGTCTCGTGGTCGGCGATTCCATCTCTGACATCGAGTGGGCGCGCAATCTCGGACTCCCATCGATTTTCATTCTTGGCGACCCACAAACACAGAAGCCGGGGGTCGATGAAGCCGCTTCACTTGCCGACGCCGTTTGCTCGTCCCTGGCAGAAGTAGTCGACCAATTTCTGCGTTAGGAAAGTGGCAGAGAAGCACACATGAGAGACCTCCTAAAAGGAGCCCGGCGACAAGACAATTTTCGACTGGTATTCGACCCGCGAGCCCGATTTGAGCAGCCTAAATTAATATTGGATGTCGCATCATTCTCGGAACCAGGCTCTCCCTTAGCCAGAGCGGCTAATGAGGCGAGACTTTCGAGGATAAGGCTCCCTTAATTGATCTTCAGATGAACTTGCCAAACCATGGAACATCGACGCTGGTTTTGAACTCGACGGCTCCCCAGCTTGCCACCGGCATTTTCGCCCGCCAGCCGTCGACTATTGTTTATGGGGCGTTCAAGGCCATGGGCGACCTCCTGAATGCTTCCTCGGTAATTGCTTCCCAGCTCGACTTTGGACACAAAATCAAATTGTTGCTTTTTCCCGGCACCCCTCTGCCGGAGCTCGTTCAGCTCGTGGACTTTGGTCCGAATTGCGGCAATTTGGAGCTATTGCCTCTGCCAGTTTCTGGTACTGTAAGAGCATTCGGCGATTACTTCTCCCGGGCTAAAGCAATTGACCCGGTTCTGATCTGGATTTCCCCCCATTCTCCGCACTCAGCTTCCAGTTGGAAAATTCCGCTTCTGCTGTGGTTCACTAGAAGGTTTTTCTGGCAAAAAGCCAGCTTGGCCGGGGCGGTCAGCGAGCCACTTTCCTGGCTCTTTGGTGAAAGCGTATCTGTCGATCGCGATTTACCCTACATGGAGCGCGAACACCGCGCCTTCTCCATGCTTTCTGGCTCAAGCGGCACGGTGCCAGTGCGGCCCATCGCGTTTATCTCTCGAATTCAGGAACAAAGAAAATCTCCACCTTTATACGATCTGCTGATTCATCCCGGAGCGAGCGTTCCCAGCAGAATGTGGCCCTGCAATCGTTATGCAGAATTGCTGCCGCTCCTTCCGCCACATATCCGGATCGCCGTGGCCGGAGTTCCGAAAGACATTGAAACCCTGCGCCGCACCTTGCCCGCAAACCATGCCATTACGTTCTTGAGCGGCAGCCTCGAGCAAGCCATCTCCGCCATCGCGCGGTCCCGCGTAGTCCTAACCATGGATAGCGGTGCGATGCACTTCGCCAAAGTCCTCAACGTACCCGCCGTGGCGCTGTTCGGCAAATGCGATCCGGCGACCGTAATAGCCGCCAGCACAAGCGTTCTCCCCATCTACGAACGTAACTTCCCCTGCCAACCCTGCGGCAAACCCGGATGCTCCCAACCCCAAGCCTATTGCATCAACTCGATCGAACCGCCAACCGTTGCGAGAGCCTTGCTGCGCCTGCTAAACCATACAACGCAATCTAATTTCCAGGAGCCAGGATAAACCGTTCCTCATTTGGCGGGAGCTCAGGTGCAATCACTTTCTTAACAATCGAAGCCCGCAGCAGGGGCCGGACGATGAATAATCTCCTCAACCGGCTTGGGGTAAGATGACAATGCAAAATCTCATGTGCAGACGAAACTAGGATTGGCTCAACCGTCGAATAGAACCTGCACGCAAATCATACTGCAGATATGCCTTACAGCATTGTTGGACGTCTATACACCGCTGTCCGGGCGCTCACGGGGCTGCAACTGCAACCCGGGGCTCGTACACAATCTTTTCCCGAAACACTTTCTCGGCGCCGATTCCTGAAGCAAATCGAAGGAAAACCGCGACCGCTATGGCTTCGGGCAAAAGCCATCCCACTCCACCAACCGGAAATATCGATACATTCGCGACAAAAGCGAAAAGCACGAAATCGGCAGGATGGTGCAAACGCCGCAGGCGAGCCGCACACGCGCGCGCCAGCCATCCTCTTATGATTGCGAATATCGCCAGGTAACCAATGGCGAACACCCCAAAATCGGCGTATTGCACGCCCATTCCAAAATCTGGTGCGCCTTGATCGCGATCCATCGCCTCCGGGTAAAAGTGGTCCGCAAGTTGGAATGCGCCGAAGTTCTTCGGTTTGTCCGGCATCACAGCACGTGGGATCCGACCCAGGATCGTATCCTCCAGCGTCAGGCGGCCATACTGTATGGGATAATTTGAGTCGATTACCAGCATCGCATTGCGCGTGTAGTCGGAATATTGGCTGATGCTCTCCAGCACTTCGCCCGCATCTTCTCCCAAGGTCATGGTCGCAAAGAACATCAAAAGCACCGCAAAACCTAAAGCGGAGATGGCCAGCATCGACCCCATAAACTTGAACTTCCGTCCCCTTACATATACTTCGTACAACAGCAGCACCACCAGCAAAGTGAGGACTTGGCCCTTGCTGCCGTGCAACAAGAGAATCACCGCCGCCGCCAGAAACACGAAACCTTTGATCCATTTCGATCGTTCGCTGAACAAGATCAGAATCACTGCCAGATAGGCAAACGTGCTGGATACAAAAAAATTGAGTCCAAAACCCGTTCGCGTGTGTTCGTAGATCTGCCGCGGGTTCAAAATGTATTGGGGGAACTCAAATAAAATCGGCGCATACATCAGCGCGGCAATGACTAGGCTCGCGCTCGCGAACCTGTCGAAGTTCTTATATCCGTAGTGAAATGGAAGCCGGAACAACTTCTTGCCCAGCCGTTTGTAGGCAACCGCAAAACACAGATTTTCCAGCGCAATACTCGCGTACACGTAAATAAACGCATACGGCGTTGCCCCTGCCCCAAACACTTGTACGAAAAACCAGGGCAGAATGTACATCGCAGGAATCGTCATGACGAACGTCGGCGTCAACAGATTGATGTACGTGCCCTCGTACCGGCTCACGTAAACGTAGGAGCTGAGCGACACAAATAGCGAGAGAAATAGCACAACATCGGCAAACGAGGTCGGAATCATCTTTTTTGCCCCAGTTTCAGGGCCGATGCAACCCTGCCTTCACGAAGCTGCCGCTTGCTGTTTTTGCATCCCGTGCGACCGAACAACACCGCTGCCGCGATCATGACAAAAGAGGACCTGTCACGTCTCAGATGAACGCTTGCCCGTGATTCAATGAGAATTACGATAAAGACTCGTGCTCCATCCCGCAGCGGCTGGTACGTCGATCCGCATATCGCGATTTCCCAGGGCCCCATCCAACACCCTACTCCGGCGACAAAACGCCCGGCTGGTTTCGCAACACCGATATAAAGGACAAATACTTCATAAGAATTGTATATCGGTTCGGTCCAACAGTTCTTAGCAACGTGGTCAGCAGTTTGTTCGCTATCCGAACCCGGCCCGGGGACAGCTCGTAGCTCGCCCTGCTGTATTGGGCGCTCGTGTCTGCGCCTCCAACTACCCTTCTCGACCGCGCCCATTTATAAAAATGACTTTCAGTAGAAAACGGATCGTCGGCGGGAAAGGCCTGTTCCGAAATTGCAAACGCTGTCCTTGCAATCTGCGTGACCAGTCGGCCGTCGGAAAATGAACCGAACCCATAGGGCCGATGCTTGAATTCCTGGTAGCCCATTTTGCTTACCCGTTCGCGATAATCCGCGAACAAAGGAACCAGATCTTGACGTTCCTTCAGACGATACCGGCTGCAATGTTTTGAAAGCTGCGATTCATCTTCTACGTCTATCCCGCTGAAATGGAATAACTTTAACGGATGATCCCGATTCACAAAATAAGCTCCCTGGTCCTGCGTGAGGGCTCTCTCATGAAGATTCCAATACGCTACGTTGCAACCTACATCCTTGACTATATGCACAGAATCAAAAAAGCTCGGCGCCAGGTTGACCCACTTTTGATCTACGAACAGTCCGGAGCGGAGTTCGTGATAACCCAACGCCAGACAACATTCTTCCCACCATGAAAGAAAGCGGCCCGTTTGTTCCGTGCGTCGCAGCCCGATAAAGCCGAGATTGAAAGTTCCCGTCAGTAATAAATCGACGTTGGAAGGCCGGAAGCTGTCATTTGGAATGGGCGAAGTACAGTGGGGCGTTAGCAAAATATCGGACTCGTCGAACAAAGAAAATACAGGCTCAAGCGAACCGCAGACCAGGATGTCCGGATCAAGGTAGAGGAGCGCTTCCACATCTTTCTCAGCCAATAGCCGGGAAAGAAATGTCGGCTTAACATTTGTATTGAGCTCCAATCGGTTGTAGCGGAAAGCTAAACGCCGGAGATTTTCAAGCTTGAGCTGTGCAATATTGATAATGTCGAATGATTCGTTCTGATCGGCTGGATCCAAATCGTCAACCATCAAGACAAAAAACTTGCAGCCGGGTTCGTAAGTCCGCAAGGATTCGCTGAGAACTCTCGCGTAGGGCAAATAGTTCCTTGAAATGATGGTGCAAACCGCGTTTTTCATCGCTTGTCCCGGTTTGTTATCGTTTTCGTCCCATCTGCCGAGATGAACGGTTGCCATTCCGTTCCATGCCGAGGGCCAACAAACTCCTTCAGTGGAGAGGTGGTCTTCTCGATTACCACCACATACGGGTACAAGTGGACAGAGTGAATGGTCGACTGAAACGGAGTGGCGGGCGAGGAGATTTTGTTTTCCTGCCAATCTAAATCGCTTGCATTTAGATTCGCCGCAAAACCGCTCACGTATTGTGCAAATCTATTCCCGGAATTGTGAACGTCCTCGCAAAGATACACACCGCCCGGATTAAGGTGCGGCAGAAGCTCTTCCACAGTTACAATTTGATCGGCCGGCCGGTGGCTGCCATCGTCGATCACGATGTCCAACCGTGGCGCCGTCGCCCTGAATTTACGCCAAAATTCCCGGTCTCCCTGATCGCCAATCATAACGGTAACCGAATCACTTTGATACGCTAGACATTCCGGCTGGATGTCGACGCCGTAAACATGACATCCGCTCCCAAAGTATTTCTTCCACATCTCCAGGCTGCCGCCGCTGAAAATGCCTATTTCTAGGATGTTCACCGAACGACCAACAAATTTCTGAAAATGACGATGGTAGATATCGAAGTAGTGTCGCCATTTCCAAATGCCCGCCCCTTTCGAATGGGCTTCAAAGTAGTCGCGCAGTGGATTAGATACTTCGTGAAACCCCGGTGCGAATTCCTCGCGACCAAACTGCCGGGCCTGAACATAGCCGCGCGCGGTCATCAGCGGGCCGCTCAGCTGGGAAAAGCTCGCTCGCAAAAAACGCCGCAAAGGTTTCGGAATGGATTTCTTAAGCTCGCTCATTGGGCTCATTTCTGCGAGCGGCGGAAGTTCAATTCTCGCGATGTTAGTCGCATCTCACCGTGGATACTCCAATGTTATCACTTGGGGCCTTTCACCAAATCTTTGGCCACGCTCTTCCATCCAGCCGAGTACCGCCAGTAGCCCCCGTTTATGGTTTCGCGGAGCACCTTCGGCATGCGTGCGATGCTAAAACGCGGCAATTGAATGCGCCGCTCAAGATGCGCAATTTTTCCTTTGATCTCTCTTTGCGCATGATCACCATAAATGAAGACCGATTTGTGATCCTCAAGTCGGTCATACAGCTTATTGAATCGCTCAATCTCGGAGAGATAAAACTTACTATTGGTGACTGCAATCTGGGCAATATGCTCCCGCAAATTAAGGCTTCCGGGCCCGAATTGCTGCCCAGGATGCCGCCGATACTGCATGAGAGGCTCGGCAATCGCCTCGAAGCGGCCGCACGTCGCTAGAAGAAACCCCAACCAGCGGTCATGGAAATCCTCAAATGGAGCCAGAACTCCGAAGAACCTCTTACGAAATGCCAAAGTTGCGCCCGTAACGATGTGGTGTCTGGTCAGAATCGAAACCGCTTCTTCCTTCACAAATCGCTCCCGTTCTTCTTCCTCAAATAAATAGGATTGCCAAAGCCGCGCCGGTAACAGCCTTGACTCTTCATCGATCAGATCGGCATCACTAAATACCGCCACGACTTCAGTCGATTGCAAGAACGCTCGCTCAATGCGGGAAAGCTTCTGCCGATACCACACGTCATCCTGATCCGCGAGCGCTACAAATTCACTCTTGCAAAGCGAAATTGCCTGCTCGAAATTCTTGATGGTTCCGAGATTCCTTTCATTCTCGACGAACTGAACCGGGAATGGAACTCGCCGGGCGAACTCTCTTACAATGTCTCGGGAACCATCGGATGACCCGTCATCACACACAACAAGTTCGTCAGGTGGCCGGTGTTGAACAGCGATGCTCTCAAGTTGGGGAGGTAGAAAACGCTCCCCGTTGAACGTGCACATGGCCACCGAAATAGTAAAACCCAAATTTATTCCTCCAGGGGATTCTGTTACCGATCTGAGCGCCATTGCAGAGTAATTATCCGGACCGTGAACTACGATTCTTTTGTCGCAAGGCGATCGCAGTCGACCGTTGGCATCGACGAAGGGCTGCTCTCGGTCCTGCTGCCCGGCAGAACTCGCATCCCAAGCCGTGATGCCCGCCCGTCCAGGAAACCATGGAAAATCATCTTAAGGCGCTCTATTTTCTCAGTACCGAACAGCATCACATCCAGCGCATGACGCGCCAGTCTATAATAAACGAAGCCTTTGAATCTCCATCCGGGATAGTATTGCTGAATTGTGAACACTTCGTTCCGCGCCATGTAGTATTCCCGCCAGGGCAGGTGATCCGTCCAGTATTTTTTTAGGCCCAACAACGTCCGTTCTTCAGGCTCGCCAAGCACATGATCGAGGAATGTATCTTGAACGACGACCACCTTGAAACCATGCCGCCGCAGACGCAAGCAGTGTTCATGGTCGACAAAATCGATAAAGAAATCGGCCCGTGGAAGACCAACCGCCTCGACCGCTTGCCGTCTTACGAGACTTCCGGAAGAAAGGACCGAGTCAGCGAAAATGAGCCGCTGACCGGGCTTCAACCGAGTCGCGCACAGATTTGCGCCGCGCCAGGATAGTCCAGGACACTCGATTCTGCTCACTGGGTCCACACATACCGGCGCCAAAATTGCCACGCTTTCGGCTCCATCCCCCAAATCCCTCAACCCGCTCAGCAATCGCTCCAGTCCGTCGGACGCCGGAACACTATCTTGGTCAAAAAGCCACACCCAGTTATATTTTTTTTGCAGTGCAGCGTAGGCAATACCAGTTGCATATCCGCCGCCCACTCCTCGGTTTTCCGGTAGATTCAAAACCGTAACCTCAGGATAATGGTTGGAGAGCAGGCCTGCAGTTTCATCGGTTGAAGCATTATTCACCACGATAATCTCGTCCAGCTTGCAGCTCTGCCGCTTCAACGCTTCCAGATGCCGCGGCAGAAGCTTTCCCCCGTTGTAAGCAACAGTGACGCTCGCAATTGAGATTGGCTTTTCCATCAATGATTGCCGAGTGTGCTGAGCGGAACCGTGGCGTCTTGCCGATCGCCATCCGCATTATGGTTCTTCTGCCGATCCAATCTAAACGGACTGGCCGCGGAGCAGCGCTGTAGAATACGCAAAAGGGCGGGCGCCTTTTGCGCACTCGTCCGCGCCGATTTCTGTGCTATGACAAGAATGTGGTACGGCATCAGAACCTCGGCGGAGACCACCTCGAAACCCGCATAATCCACCAGAGTCAGCGCCAGTTCCGCGTCGAACACATGATGGTGAGCGCCACGGTTCACGCTGTTGTTGGTGATCCACTCGTGTAACGCTTTCTGCGAACTTTGTCCCGGATCTCTTTCCAGGTCGTGATTCTGCAGGATGTCCTCAAAATGGGTGGTATCATCCTCTCCCATGTCTCGATTGTAGTCTTCCAAAATATGCTGGAAGCGGGTCACCGCTCGACGGTGGTCGAAAGTCCCGGATTTATGAGGCAGAACCAGCGCAAGCCAGCCTTCGTCTTTCAGCGTCCTTCGCCATTCATACAGCGCCTTAAGCGGATTGGCACAGTGTTCCAGGGTGTGGCATGAAGCAATAAAATCGTACGTGCCATTCTGGATCGGAGAGAGATCGCTCGCTTCACAAATGAACTGCTGACCGGCATCTTTGTCTGGGTCGTATTTAAAGCACTTTCCTTCCTGCAGCGTTCCTTCCCAAAAGGTTTTCTTGCTGTAGTTAACATTGTCAACGTTTCTCGCCGCAGAGTAAATCGGGAACTCCCTGCCCGATTGAAAGAACTGGCTCGGCCCACCAATCTCCAGCCCGCAACCCACAAATCTCGAAAGACTTCCGGAGCTGCAGCCCCGACCGAACGCTAGCGCCTTCAACAGCAGCACCGGATAGCGCGGCCCGACCAGCCCGAGCAGTTGCCAATGATGTCGCAGACGATTCAAATTACCACTCCTTGATGTTTTGCTCCCCGGATTCCTGCCTCAACCCAACTGAGCCCATCCGCCTATTCATCATCTCTGTGCATGCGGCGCTAAGCTCGCACGGGACGTGAGCAGCACCGACTCGATCGTGCGGATTTCTCTCGTCCAATCGGTCGATTCCGCAAATGCGAGTCCCGCCTCAACTTTCCGCCGCCGAAGTTGCTCAGACTGGAGAAGTTCCAGGATCGCATCGGCAATCGACCCAGGGTCCGGTTTCGCCAAACGCGTCGTCTCCGGGGTCAGCAGCCACTCAACGTTTGGCCCGGCATTTGAAACAACCGCGCAACCGCAGGCCATCAGCTCCAATGGCAACATGGATAGATTCGTATGCGAAAGCACTAGCGCGACATCGCAACTCCGATACAGTGGTCCTAGATCGGAAATCGGCAAAACCCCCGGAAAAACTGCGCGGAACGGCAGATCGGCTGATTCGCCCTTAAAACCGATCAAAACGAACTCGACGTCCGGCAACCTTTTCGCTACTTGTGACAATGCCAAAAGACCCATTTCAAAGCCCCTTCGCTCCGTCTCCGGACGGGTGTAAAACAACACACGCTTTCTTCCATCGCGCAGCAAGCGGCGGCCTTGGTTGTTGTAAGAATCGCGATCGTAGGAGAATCCAAAGGATGTGCACTCCATGCCGAATTCTCGCCTCAGCACCTCCGCAATCCAGGGCCCCAGAGTTATTCCGTGAAATCCAAATCGATAGGTTTGGCTGGAAAACTCATATTGGCTTCCCGCCGGATAAAACATACATTCCAGGTCCTGAACAAAATAGAATTTCCGCGCAGTCTTCGCGATACCTCGCACAGCGTATGCCGTCGGCCAACCTGTGGCAATCAGAGCATCCGAATCTTTGATTCGATCCGATAACGGCTCGACATCCGCTCGGATGTTGAAGTATCTCTTACGGATGTATTCTTGAGCCCCTGCCGATCCTCCCTTTAGCTTCCCGAGCACATAAACACGGTTTTCGTGCCCCCACTCTTCCAGTTGCTGAATCGTCCGGAATATGTTCAACAGACCACCCTGCGCCGCCACGACCCCCGGCAGAATCCAATTGATGCGCAGAGGCCCGGACAGGCGCGGCAATAGGCTGGCCGGACGGTCGCCGTTTAAAACAATTGCAAAACTTTCCAGATCGAAATCAGCGGGGGAGTGCAATCGTTGGCCGAGTTTGCCAAGAATCTTATTCGTTCCGTAGCGCAAACCTCTGCGACGGACAAGCTGCAACAGTCGTACAAATCTCGAATCATGAAAGCTCATCGATCTCTATTAGGGCCCTTGGAGGCTCGCGATTTCGTGAAGCGCATCCGGCCCATCGGAATGCCACAGTCTCCGGTATTTCTTAAATATTGACGTCCCAACTCCTAACCCCAGCGCTGCCATAATGGCAAGGTATCCTGCAACCATGCCCGATGCACCGGAGGTCTTGGCGAAGAAGTAATTCGAGAGCAGCACTGCGAACGCCATCGTGAAGGAAAGAACAAAAAGCTTCTCCTGCTTATGCGCCCTCAGATAGGTCGCCAGCGACGCGAAAATGTGATTCAGGACACCCGCTATCAGCAAGAGAGCAAACGGCAGCGGATCCAAAATTTTATGTGCATACCGGCTGTGGCTATAGTGCAGGTAGGTTGCTGCCGACCCGACAACCGCGACCCCAAGAACGCCAAGAAAAACCGACTGTTGCAGGGCTTTGAAAAAAAGTGTATCCAAATCGAAGTATCGTTTTTGTGCGATAAGTGTTCCGAATGGCGCGGCTTTGGTGGATACCCAAGCCATCGCCGTCAGCATGATCGCATTGGCAAAACTCAACGACATTCCCATCTGACCGGCTGCGACCGGTCCCTTGTAGGCGAAGAGAAATGGATTGAAGGTTTGATAGAGAAAATAACCGGAGATCCAACTGATTGCGATTCGCCACTGGAAGGGCCAAATTTCCGTGCGCCACGAAACCTCACGGCCGATCGTATTATGTCCCAACAAATGAAGCAGCAACCTGCGTCTCATGCACATCCACACGAACCCCACCGCGACCTGCCCGCCAAGAACCATCGCAGGGGCGTAAAGGCCGTGGCGGGTAACGAGCGCGGCCCATCCGAGCAGACTTCCCGCCACTGCCTGCACCCACCGCATGTGTGCGATCTGCGGCACAAACCCGCATCCCTCGAAAAATGAATACAAGGGATCGAACTGAAAAGAAATGACGGCCATCAACGCTGCGGCGGTCCAGGGCCCCTTCCACGCCACAACCGTGCCCAGATGCTGGTGCGAACTGAAAAAATAGAAGCCCGAAGGTATTAGGATCAGCCCAAAACACAAAGCCCCCACAGCATACCAGCGCGTCGATATCTGAAGAACCGAGGCCAATCGCGCATGTGCGATTGGATCGCCTTTTGCTGAACCATCCGCCTCGATTGAAAGGTGCGCCCGTTCATGACTCGCTAGTTGCATCACAACTTGCGAGAAGCCCAATTCGAATACCAATTGCAACGCGATCAGGCTTGCATACGTGTAGTAGTATCCCTGTTCCGCAGGTGAGAGAAAACGGGCGATGAGGGCGACAGTTACTAGGCCAGATGCGCTGACCCACCCACGCGCCAATACAGTAAATGCTACGGCCCGGTCCAGGCCCAAGCAGTGCCTTGCCCGGTCTAATAAATTTTGTTCGGGCGAGACCCCGCCGCGGTCGATGTTAACATCTCCCGGGGGACGCTGAGTGGAGAGCACGTTCACCGCGAATCCGTTTCTCCAGCCTGCGCGGACCGCCTTCCCATCCGCAATAGCACCCCGCGACTCGTTCCCTTGATGGTTCCGAAAATTTCCTGCGCCAGCACCTTCCCCGGATCGCTCGGGTCAATCCCTTCCCACCACGCTCTGGCCAGTATCCACAGACAAGCAAAAACAACGATCATCGCCGTGGCGAACAGAATCAGGATGGTCCGCGGCGGGAAGGATTTTCGCTCGGGAATATCCGCAGGATCGAGGACTTTAACGCTGGGCGTTTCTCGCGCTTCTTCCACCTTCGCCAGTTCATACTGCTTGGTCAAGGTTTCGAAAATAGTTTCCTGTACTTTGGTATTGCGGTAAAGATCGGCCCAGGGAACCCCCAAAACCGGAAGCTCTCGAATCGATGGGTATAATTCGGAACTATCGGTAGCTCCTTCCTGGATCGAACCGTTTGGGGATTGGTCCACGGGAGAAGCTTTACCCCCCATCTTCTTCAGTTGCCGTTTATATTCGTCGATACGAGCCTGGATCGACCGGATGCGCACGTTGTTCGGTGTATAAATTTGTTGCAGACCTTCCAGTTGTGTCTCGGCTGCGATTAACTGGCCTTCCAGTTCCGCGGCCGCGCCGATCATCGCCCGGCCCTGCTCTTTCACATCGATTGCCGTGGTTTGGCTGGCAAATTTGCTGAAATCCTTTTCCGCCGCTTCCAGATCGTTTTGCACTTGCGCCAAGCGATCTTCCAAAAACACCCGCTCCTTGTGGGCAGAAGATGTATTTAGAGTAATAACAACGCGATTCAGCGCTTCCACGTATTCGCGCGCCATGGCTGCGGCACGATTGCGGTCATGATCGCTAACCTTGATGGTGATGATCGCACTCTTCCGGTCGGATGTGATATCTGTCCGAGTCTCCAGGACTGACCGTGCGTCCTGATACCGCTGTGTGCCATAAACTTTTCGTAAATCGAATTTGTCGATTACGTCGTCTTCCACAGTCCGGCTACGCAACACGCCCATGAATAGATCGCCAGAAGTCTTCACCCCGAGCAACTCTCCGCCGATTGCACCCATATCACCTTTTCCCAGGGCCGCTAGCATCGCAGAAATTCCCTGCCCGGCTTGATCTGGTGGCATTAGCCTCGTTGTCGACGTGTATCGCACCGGAATGATGAATACGAGCACGGTTGATAAGCCAAATCCCGCCACGGCGCAGCGGAAAAGAAATCGTCTCCTCTCCCAGAGCAAGGCCATTCTATCGATGGACCGATTGCGAACAGTGCGCGGCTCCTCGGCCTCGATTACCAGCTCCTGCTCAAGCTCTGGCTCGACGTATCTCGGTTGCTGTTTCGTGATTTCCTTGGTTGCCATTTAGCTCAACACGATTACTGGATACGCTTCACTGCTGCCCTGCATCTCCATTCTGATTTTGTCCATGCAACGGCTTCGGCCAGAAACTTAACTGTATCGAAGAGGTCACATTCGACTGCCGGGTCAAGGCAATCACCGGATAATTCCACGTCTCATATTGCACCATCGCCGCCACGCTCACTGTGGACCCCGCCCAAAACTCGGCGCGCATATTCGCATCGGTCAGGTTGCCGCCCTGTGGAATGGCCGTGTCCACGGGATCAGCCACCAGTTGCCGGCTCACCTTCTGGTGCCTGAAGCCAAACCGAATTCTATCGCGGTGGCCCAGCCAATACGTCGTTGAGGCCTGCGCTCCCTGCCCCTGCCGTCCCATCCAGCTCCCCATCAAATGCCCCGCGTTTTGAAATCCCGTGATCCATGTGTCATCCCAATAAAAAGCGCCGTGCGAAATATCACCGGCGCCCGTCGGAGGATCCGTATACCCGCCCTCCAGTCGCAGATCCATTTTTCGGATCCCGGGCAAAGCTGGAATGTAGAGTCCCGCGTACCATGCCGCAACATCGGGACCAAGAATAGGCGAAATCTCATCATGCTGCGCCATGCCCTCCGCATAGAAGGTCGCCCCATTGCGCATTCCCGGCAGCCGGTAACTGAAGTCCAACCCGGAACGGCGCGCTCCCGGCTTCTCGGCATTTCCAGGCCCTGTATTGCCAGTTGAGAACACGCTTCTCAGAAAGTTGTGCAAGGTTAGGGGATAACCAGGGCCACCGTAATCGGTCGTCCGCGACAGCCCAATCTCCAAATTCGACGTCGGTTTAAAACTGATTCGCTCGCCATGATCGATTGGCTGCGTCTTGACAGGTTGTCCGTACCCACCTGCCAATCCAGTGGGAGTCAGCACCAGGTCATATCCGGAATATTGCCCGACATAGCCCTCGATCCGCATCGGCCCCAGCACTCCCAGAAAACTGGGCAGCCTGAACGGTGTAACCCGGTTCACGCGGAACATGCGCATCGGCTGGGCATTGTCGCTGAACATCAACGCCCCGCCTTGGGATGGACCCCACCACAAGCTCTGGTTTCCGTAGGAAATCTGCCAGTCAGAAAAATTCATGCCGACGTATGTATCCAGGAATCGGCCCTGGTTGAAAGCGGGAGTTGGCGTGTCTGGTGGGACCGGCTTGCTCGAAACAAAGCTCGGGTAAAGGCTATAAAAGTCCTCGCTCGATATGGCGCCAAGTGCCGTCGCCGGCAACGCCGGCGCCGATGGCGCATGCTGATATTCGCCGCGCGCATAAACTACAAACGGGCCATCTGCCGCCCATCCCGACATGCCCAAGACGGCATTAAATCCTTGCTCCTCAGGACGTCCAAAGTCGTTAATGATGGTCTGCCCGAAATGATAACTATCGGTCAGCGGCTTACCGGTGATCTCTGTGCCCCGCGTATAAACCGATTCCACGCGAAAGTCGGCATTGTTTCCGCCACCAAGTAGATTCATCTCCGGCGTAAATTCTTTCTGCAATTCCTGAAACAGCCGTGCCGCTTCACTTTCCTCGGCCGCATCTTGCGAGATGCTGTCCGCCGCTTCTTCCACCTGGCGCGCGCAGTCCATTCGCGTCCAGGGACGCATGTCCGCGAATCCCGTGTGAATGTATCCCATCGCAGTCAGCCGATCGAGCGCTGGATAAACCCAGTTATCCAGCGGAACGTACGGCGACCCCATGTCCTTCGTCTGCCAGTGCCCGGGACTATCCTGCCGCACCGCAGGTATCTCCCAGGGTCCGCCCGGCAAATCCGGATCGTGATGCTTGTGGTAAACGAACTCGCTCGTGAGATATCCAATCGCCGCGCCCATAAACACGTCAGAGGGGAAATGCTCCTTGCCCACTATTCGCGAGGCGCTTATCGCCGTTGCCGCCCCGTAGGCCAAAAACTTCATGAAGGGACTGGGATATTCATGCGCGAACGTCGCCGCAATCGACCAGGCAATTGCCGCATGTTCCGAGGGGAATGAAGTTCCACCGCTGCGGAACGGTCCCGTGCCATTTCCCTGATAAGGACGCCGCCTTCCGGCCGCGTATTTCAACAGTTCAACTACCGCTAAGCTATCGATCGTAGATTCACCGCTCAGAAATCCTGTTTCCTGCTCGTGCGGATTTTGCGACAAAAGTCCCAGGAAGTAAATTCCCGCCGCACCACCCACCATCGAATACATGCCGTAATCGGAAATATTACGATAGGTATTTAAGGTGCTGGTTTTATTTGAGAGATGCCGGCTGACGGAACTGTCGGTGGCAAACAGCGCTGCCGCAAATCCTCCCGCCGGAACCAACCATGTCGCATCCGACAGCTTGAATCTCGTCGGACTCGTCCACATGCCGATCTGATCGTGCAACAATTGTCGCGGCAAACCGAGAACCGTGTTTTCGGAATGCCCGGAGCCGTGCGCGGGTTGCGGATTGTCTGGAAGATCTCCTGCGTCTGGCGCTTTCTTCGCCTGGCCAGGGCTCGAACTTTCACTCGGACTGGCGCTTGTGCTCTGCTCTCCCGCAGGTCCGCCGGTGGTCTCAGCAGCAGGAGCGGACGTCGGCGTCGACTGCCCGACTCCCACTGCCGCGCTCGCCAGTAAACACATCATGCCCAGCCCACGAACCAGCTTTCCAGTCACGTACAAGTCCTTAATATGCCGCAGCCAGAATGGCACTGGTTGTAATTGAGCTTAAGACCTGCGCATTCGTGAACAACGTCTTCCAGATCGGCGGTCCACCCAGCGCCTTCTCGGGAACTACAACCATGTCGCCTGGTTGCAACGATACGCCCAGGGAGTCGCCCGTCACCCAACCCGCGCTGTGATTGCTGATCACAGTTCCGTTTGCCCGAATCACAAATGTGGCTCGTTTATTCGCCATATTGGTTGATCCGCCGGCTTGCGTCAGGTACCAGCGCGCACTCTTGCCGGGACGATAGGCGACCGCAGTCGGACCGTATACCTGCCCTTGTACCAGCACATAGCTCGGCCGCTTCGGCACCACTAAAATATCTCCCGCCCGCACCGTAATGTCGCGAGAAGTATTAGCCCACGCCTTGATGTTTTGCGACACCTGAATCGTCACCCGCCCGGTTGGCGGCGAACTCACCAGGTTGTCCAGCGTCGTCTGCCACTGTGTAAGCGCCGACTCTGCGGAGAGTTTCTGATCCGGATCGGTCGTACTCGTCGCCGTCAGTTTCAGATTCGTCTGCTGCTCACGCACGCGCTGCACCAGTTCGGCGTACGATCTCATTTCCAGTTTCTGCACTTCCCCGCGCACCAGCACTGCTCCATAAGGATATGCATTCGGGCCAAATCCTCCCGCGCGTATTAGCACTGCGCTCAATCGCTCTCCCGGCGTAATTCCGTAGCTTCCGGGATGCACGACCTCGCCGCGCACCATGATTGACGCGCCCAAATCATCCCAACCCGGCACCTGCCGGATGGTAAGTACATCGCCATTATTCAACGTAGGGCTGGCCGAAGGGTCTCCCGTCATGGCCTTTGCCAGTGAGATCTTTTCCTGGTCGCCGCTAACCTGCTTGTCGTTCTTCCAAACGAAGTGGGTGAGATCGGCCGTTTGCAGATCGGCGCTCTGCTTCAGCCCGCCCGCCGCACCGATCAAATCCGAAACCGTCATCTGCGCAGTCAGAGGATATCGCCCGGGCCGCTCCACATCTCCCTTCACCAGCACTGTCGCGGGATCCGCTGCCGCTGCATTCTTGTGAATCAGAACCCGATCCCTTGAGGTCAACATGATGTTGTCCGTCGGGCTGCCCTCGAGCGCAGTATTTAATTTCACGTTCAAAATTTTCAGCGTGCTATCGGGCATAAACCTGAAAACCTGCGCGTCCTCGGTCTGCGCGTCCGGATTCAAACCACCCGCTAAATGAATGGCATCGCTAAGATGAATATCTCCTGAGGTCCGGTAGGTTCCCGGGGCGCGCACATCACCCAGCACCGAAACGGTTGGCGGATTTTCGAAATCGTATCGTCCGAAAATCTGTACCGTGTCCAGCGGATCAAGCTCCGGCGCATTCTTTGGATCAGCCAGCGCTTCGGCCACGCTGAAGCTCTGCACCACTGGGCGGTAATCCGGCAGGCTCAAGCGGATGATCTCACCATATTGCAACGCCGGCTCCGGCAATAAATCTTTGTAAGACCCAATCAAGTCCGTGACCCGCATTCCCTGTTTGTAGGAATATTTTCCCGGCCGGATCACGTGGCCTTCGAGATAGACCGCATCCTGGTTATAAGGTGCGATGGGGAAAATCCGGATCTTGTCGCCATCCTGAATCTTGAACGATTCCAGTTGCTTGGTCACTTCCTCCGAATTGTCATCCGCAGGAACGTCCAGACTCAGCATCGTCTCTTTCTGATGCGCGATCACGCGCTGCACTTCCACATGCCGCAGAGTCGCGGTCGGCAGCAATCCGCCAGCCAGCTCCAGCGTATCCGACAACGTCTTTTCATCTTTCAACTCATAAATCGCCGGACGCCGAACCATCCCTTCAACCGTAACTTCCCCGCCCAGCGGCGGAGCCAGCACCGTATCGCCATCGTCCAGCCGCGCAATATTTCCCTTTACTCCATGCAGCAACAGGTCATAAACATCAACGTCCTGCACCAGCTGATTTCCGCGATAATGCTGCAGAATGCGCAATGATCCCCGCCCGGTTGGCCCGCCTGCAGCAAACAACGCGTTCAGCGGAGTGGAAAGCGATCCAATATCGTAGGCGCCCGGCCGCACCACATCTCCGACCACATAAACCCGAATTGATCGCAAGCGCGACAGCGATATATCCGCCGAAACGTCGCGGAACTGTGTTCGCAATGTCTTTTGTACTAACTCCTGCACCTCCGCCAGCGACTTGCCGGCAACCAGCACCGGCCCGGCTTCAGGCAAGTTGAGCCGGCCTTGATGGTCCACCACCTGATAAAACCGCCGCGACACGCCGCCCCACAAATTGATCGATACGCCATCTCCACTTCCCAACACGTAATCCGGGCCCACCGGAAGATCCATGGGAATGCTTTGCAGATCGCGCGTCCCGTTCTCAAACACTTCCATGCCGAAGCGCTGCACCGCCGGAGGGCGCGCCGCTGCCTGCAAATACATGTCGTACAACGAAGGAATCTCCTGGTACGGATTTGATTTCCGCACCAGCCGCTGATTCGGCGTAGTCGCTTGCCGCGCCCGCCGCGCATTTTCCCTCAGGATTGCGTTGTTATAGTTCAGATCGTAGGTGCTGTTTGCGTTTCCGCCGGAGTAGGAAGCGTTCCCGTAAGAACCAGAAACATAAGGAGAACCATACGGATAGCCGTTCCCATATCCGTTCCCATAACCATTGCTGTTCCCATACGCGTTCGAATTCCCATACATTCCTTGCCCGAATCCACTTCCGCCGAAGTCGGAATCCAGCGATAAGTCGCCAAACTCGTCGAACCCTCCCGCACTCTGAGATTGCGCCCCACTCGAGTAGTTGCGCCGGTAACTCCCGCTTTCTCCACCCTCAGAATCGTCCCCGTAAGGAGAAGAGTACCCTTCAGATGCGCTCGATTGTCCTTGCTGCCCCACCCCCAGGGCGCCCTCTGCTCCGCTGGTGCGGAGCAGGTCTGTGCCGCCATTGCCGGGCGTTGCTGGTTGCTGCGGCGCATAAGGCACCGTAGGAAGCTCTTCGACCGGAGGCTCCAATCCTGGTATCTGTTGCGGATACTGATTGATAATTCCAGGCTGTTGTTGCTGTTGCGGCCCCTGAATCGGGGGGGCCGCAGCGTTTTGCGCCCCACAGTTCGCGGTCCGGGGATCGCAATTCTGCTGCTCGGCCAGCTTTTCTTGCGCCGCTTTCATCTTTTCCCGATCAGCCGCTTCTTCCTCAGTAATCCACTTCACCCGCTCCTGAATCAGCAACTCCTGCTGCTTTGCCAGTGGCGAATCCGGATTCACCTGCGGCTGCAAATATCCATATTTCTGCACGATCTCCGTCACTACCGCGCGGAATGTAACGTCATTTTCCAGTCGGTCGAAAATTGCCTCTTCCGCCAGATCAGTTTCCGTAATGATCTGCCCATGATCGGTCGCATCTTTTGCGATCCAGCGCTTCACTTCCACCATCAGGCCCGGATCGCGATGCAGGATCAACCCCAGTTGCTCGGTGTTCGCCGCCACATGCGCCATATTCTGCCGCGCCAGCTCGGACTGCGAAACCCCCTTGTGCTGCTGGGTTTGGCTTATCGCGCTAATGGAGCACAAACCTAGAACAAACCAGACCCCAAGAAGTGTTTTCAATGGGCACTCGCGTGTCGAAATACCAGAAACGTTTCGTGAATTCATTGAATCTCGAATACCACCTTCACTGGATATGGGCCGCTGTACCTTGCAAAAGGCAAACTTGCTTTCCGTTTCACATTGATTTAGAACCGCCAGTCACAATTCCGTCACGGTCTCGAGTCGGGCGCCCTCCTGCTCGTGTTTTGCGGCTGAAAAGTGAGGATTTCTCGACACACGTTAATCAGAACGCCACTCCGAGCATAACCCGTCCGATCTGGCAAAGTCTCCCTTCGGACCTTTTCCATCAACTGATTCGATCAACCGATTTCCAAGGAATCTTGCCGCGCCACTTGTTCTCGAGGGGGAACCTCACGGCCTTCGCGCGTCTGACTGTTTGCTTCGGTGGATTATAAATGAAAACAACCGTTCTTTCACGGGCCGGCACCTCCACGCGAAACCGCGCCATCGCTTCGCGTTGGCGGGCGTCCTGCATGCGCTTATTCTTATTTGGACCGGGGCACGATTTAGGTAGCCAACCGCAAATTCGCCGGCAAGAAAACCGTGTTCCGTTACGCCTCACGAGGGGCGCCATTCCCCTTTGCCGACTTCAACCCTGAACGTCAAGCGGCCGGCTGGAAGATTCAAGGCAGAACATAACCTAGAAGCTCCTCCGTTTTCAGGCCTTCACATTTTTGATCTCTACTAACGAAGTGGTCTTGCCCCGTGCGGCAGCGGTATAGGGCTACCAGGTTAAGTCCGGACACCGGCTGCGAATAAGCATAACCCTGCGTGCCTAAAGCCCGTTGGCCTTCGCAACCCACATCCAGCGAGATAAAGTAGTCCGCCTGTCCGGCATCGCAGCCATAGAAAGCCACGCTGGCCCCCTGAAGCGGGTTGGAATAAAGATGCCCGAGAGTCTCTTGCAACTGAAACCCGCTGTTTGGATCGATCCAGCCCGTGGTAACCTCATGCACGCTTCCGTTGAAATACCGGTTCAAGGATGTTTCATCACTGCTCGCGGGCATCCAACTCATCGGCACTAGAATCCAGGTCCCAATCCAGGCTGAATCTCCAGCCTGGGCAGGCGTGGCGTCCCAGGCCGGCGGTGGGTAAGAGACCGAGGTGTACATCTGGATGGTTGGATACGATGCCACATTAAGGCTGCCATAAAGGTCGCGTACGAATCCGGCAATAAAGTTCGATTCGAATCCCTCCGCATTCGTATCCATGATCGCGAGCTGGCGCCAAGGCGATGTTCCCGTCAACAGCGAGCTTTGGGGAATCTTGTACAGTTCCACTCCGTACTGCCCTCTCTCTGGCACGCCTCCGGTTGAGGACGGTGGTCGAAGTGGACGATTGAAAACCGCGTACCATTCGCCCACTTTCGAATCGTAGGACATGTCGCCCCAAGTCGGTTGCGGATCATCGGCGTCTAAGCCCTTCGTCGTAAGCGTCCCCTGGACTTGAAAGTGCACGCCATCACTGGAAACCGCAGCCACGTGATGGGTCCTTGGAACGTCATCCTCATAGAACATCTGGATCGAGGATTTATGATCAATATTGTAGACGGCAGGCTGGCCGACGCCGTATGTGATCCGTGAGGTCGAGGGGATCACCGGCCGCGGATATTTATTCCACTGGACACCATCGTTGGAAAAGGCCACTCCGATACTGTTGTTCCCCGCAGTCGCCGCTGTAGCAACATAGTACATAGCGTACGTATAAGTTTTCCCGTCGCCCAGTGGGTTGTTGAAGACACCGCCAATTACCTTCGGATTGCACGTGTAAACAGAGTCCCATGCGTGAGGGGTTTCGGCCAGAACTCTTACTGGGCCATGGGAATCGAACGTTATCGTATTGATCGACTCGTAATAGATATTGTCCCCGTTCTCGGATGTGGTTGGATTCAAACCGTTGCTACACCACCACAACTGCCTTATGTCTCCGCTCTCGATCACCGATGGCGAGTAGTTATAGGTACCAATGTTGCCGATGGCGCCCCTGGGTAGCGACGAAGAACAACCGGTTGTGACAAGCACATTCAAGACAACGAAGATCATGCTTGCCGGAGAAAGCCAGCCTGGGAGAATTCTCATGGTGACGCCCTCTCCAAGAGTTTTGCGACTGAACGAATAACTGGGTAATCTCAACAGGTTGCCTTTGGCTTTCTCATCCTCACGCTGCCAGGCGCTCCACTAGCCTCTCCGTGCGTGCCGCTACGACTATCGCTCGACCAATATCCAACTGACAATAAACAGAATCTATTTTTGGGCATCAACTATACACCCAATTCACCCACTCGCAACGCCTGAGAATTTTCAAGCGAGGCGCGCCCTGAAGGTTCCCGATCAGCACATTGATTGCTCACTCTGCCTCGATCTTTCGCGGCTAAACTGCGGTTTCTTTTCAATCTAGCCACTCGCCTGTTGTAGCTTATATTGGAAGGCAGTCTCACACGGTAGCGGACCACGACTGGTGTGCTGCACACGACAGAATGCAAATCCCTGACGCGCACTTCATCGGCGTGGATGTCGGTGGCACCAAAGTCGCCGCAGGTTTAGTGAATTCGACCGCCGAAATCACCCATCACACAAGGACTTCCAAGGTCGCGGCTGATGCAACCGCAGCCCTCGCGGCCGTAATCTCCGCCATCGACTTCGTGCGCGGCGCCGTCGATCCGAACCCCAGGTTCCCTTCCCTGATCTCCGGCATTGGTATCTGCGCGCCCGGCCCGCTCAATCCGCACACCGGCGTCATCGTCAATTCTCCCAATCTTCCTGCCTGGCGCAACTTTCCGCCGGCTTGCGAAATCTCCAAACGCTATAAACTTCCCGTCCGCGTCGACAACCCCGCCGCTCTCGCCGAAGCTCTGTGGGGCGCAGGCCGCGGCTATAAAAATATGTTTTGCGCCATCATCGGCACCGGAATCGGAACCGGCATCGTCTTCGACCGCCGCATTTATCACGGTCGCACCGGTGCCGCAGCCGAAGGCGGTCACAACACCATCGACTATCGCGGCCCGCGCTGCGGATGCGGCAAACTCGGCTGCATCGAAGCCTATGCTTCCGGCCCCGCCATCGCCCGCCGCGCCGCAGAGAAAATTGCCGCTAGCCGCAGCTCCATCATTCTCTAGTACGCTCGAGGATGTTCTGACCGCATCACCAGTGAGATGGTCGGCCGGGCTTACCAGGCGGGAGATCCCCTCGCCAAAGAGGTGCTGGAGCAAACTGCCGAATATCTCGCCATCTGGCTCGGCAACAACATCGACCTGCTCGAACCGGATGTCTTGATCACCGGCGGCGGTGCCGGCGCGATGCTGCAGCCATTCTTCGACTACATCCACGATCGGCTCCCCACCTGGTGCATCAATTCGCAATGTCAGGAAATCCCACTCGTCGCCGCCCACTACGGCGCCGATGCCGGCATCGCTGGCGGCGCAGCCCTCTGCGGCGCGGATGCTTGATTCGGCGTTATGATCGAGAGTTATTCCCAGACCCTATGATCGATAGCAGATCACCGTATTCTGGTTCTCTTCTGCTCGACGCATTCGCCAATCAAGACGAACAATTCGCCAACGCCTTCTCGATTCTGCAGAACGCCATCTCCGATCATGTATTCCCCGCCGCATCCCTCGCCGTAACGCACCGCGGAAAGCTCATCGCCCTGAAAGCCTTCGGCCACTTAACTTATGACCAGGGTGAAAAAATCGGGAGCAAAGATCAAGATAAAGATATCGAGGGTGCCCCATTTCTCCAGTCCTTTGGGAGAAGTGGGGATTTCCCGGCCCGCGCCGGTGTCGACTCCTTGCCGCGTTCTTTGCGGCCGCGCTGGGATTTTGATTTTGAAGTTGCTCCCAGCACTCTCTTCGATCTTGCTTCCTTCACCAAAGTCGTCGCCACCACGCCGATGGCTATGCTCCTCTACGAGCGCGGCCTGTTCGACCTCGACGCTCCGGTCTGTGCTATCGTCCCCGAATTCCTTACCGACGTGGCAAAAGATCCGCGGCGACAAAACGTAACTCTCCGCATGTTGCTAGCACACTCTTCAGGATTACCCGCATATGAAAAATTATTCTTGAACGCAACAACTCGCGATGAACTACTTCGCGCGGCTTTCACCATGCCTCTGACCACCGATCCCGGCTCGTGCGCCGTTTACAGCGATATCGGATTTATCATCCTCGGCATCGCTCTCGAACGTCTTGCCGACGAATCCCTCGACCGCTTCTGTCAGCGCGAAATCTTCGCCCCGCTCGCGATGACGAGCACAACCTTCAATCCTCCGGCAGAACTACGTGCACGAATTCCTCCCACCGCCGACGAGCGCCCGTGTGGCGCGGGCACCCTCGCCGGCGAAATGCCGAAATCGCCAACGCAATCAAGCGCCAGCCAGCAAGTCATGCGCAGCGCCTGGCGCGGAAGAATCATCCAAGGCCAGGTGCAGGACGAAAACGCCTACGTCCTCGGCGGAGTAGCCGCGCATGCCGGAGTCTTCTCCACCGCTTGCGACCTCGCCAAATTTGCCCATTGCATGCTTAACTCAGGCCTGCCCATCTTCCGTCCCGAAACCATCTCTCTCTTCACCCGCCGCGAATCCATGCCCAGCGGTACGTCCCGTGCGCTGGGTTGGGACACTCCCTCGATACAGTCGCAATCCGGAAAATATTTCTCGCCGCAGTCCTTCGGCCATCTCGGCTATACCGGAACTTCTCTGTGGATCGACCCAACGCGCCAACTCTCCATCACCTTGCTCACCAACCGCACCTGGCCGGACTGCGAGAATCAAGCCATAAAAAAAGTCCGCCCAAAATGTCACGACGCGATCGTCGAAGCACTTGCTGAATTGACGTAGGCCTGGTGTCCCCTGTGTCCTTCTGTCGTTCTTTTAAATGTCCTATCTTAACTAGCTCGCAGCCACTGTGCCGGAATGAGAACCCCCAAGTGGCGCGTACCATCTGCGCCAGTCACTTGGCGAATTTTGACAATTCACAGCTCAAGCGTGATAGTTTAGTGACTGCTAGTCGTATATGAGTATAGGTCACTTATGACTAAAGGTCATGCGCCGCTTGGCTCGCCCGCATTCTTTGAAGCTCTCGCCTCCGAGAATCTGCCGCACTTGCAGGGCCTGAGCCGCCGCCAGCGTCATGGCGCCCAAACTCGGGTGCGCCTGTTCCGTTGCGCACTTCAGCTTTTTGCCGAGCGCGGCTACCCCAATGTCACGGTGGAAGACATCACCGAAGCGGCGGATGTCGGTAAGGGCACGTTCTTCAACTATTTCGAAAGTAAAGATCAAGTATTGAGCGTAATGTCTGAAATCCAGCTGGGCAAGGTGAAAGAAGCCCTCACACTGGCGGAAGCCGGCGAACGGACGATCCGCTCGGTGTTGCATTATCTGTTTCTTCGCTCTGCGGAGGAACCCGGGCGTAGTCCCGACCTCGCCCGCGCGCTGCTCTCTTCTTTTCTCGCGAGCGAGAGCGTGCGTCTTATGGCTCACAACGTGGCGTCTGAAGGCCGCAAGATGCTCGCCCAAATCGTAGCCGAGGGGAAAAAACGCAGAGAGATCGATTCCCGCCTGACGGAAGAGAAGGTTGCGCTTCAGATCCAGCAAGCGTTTATGGGAACGCTTCTACTTTGGTCGCTGGAGGGCCAGCCTGCGCTCAAAGTTTGGGCCGAAGAAAGCTTTCAACACTTTTGGAGGGCAGTCGCCGCCTCCAGTCAAGAGCAAAAGCGATGAAATGCAATTTCCGAACTATCGTCATGCTGTCTCTGGCAAGCCTGATCAGCGCGCCGAAGAGCTCTGGCCAGGCACCAGCGTCCTACCGCCTGACCTTACGTGAGGCGGTTCAGCACGCGCTGGAGCACAATGTTAATGTGCTGGTGGCCAATACTCAGGTTGAGGAAAGCGAAGGCACCCGCACCCGCGCCTTCTCTGCGCTGCTTCCGCATGTTCTGGCGGAACCCTACGTCAACTTCCAGAACCGCTCCCTGAGCGCCTTCGGGCTTTCCGGGATCGCAGTCATAGCCTTGCCCAACGTCATCGGACCGTTTTCCAATTACGATTTCCGCTTCTATGCCCAGCAGAGCCTCTTCGATTTACATTATTATCGCCAATGGAAAGCCAGCGAACGCGCGGTTGACGCCGAAAAATTTGGTTACGAGGGAGCGGTTGATCTCGTCGTCCTTGCCGTGGCTAACCTCTATCTGAACAGCCAATCGGCCGCAGCGCGAATCGATGCCGCCCAATCGCGAGTTACCGACTCGGATAGCCTGTACAGACTTGCGAAAGACAAACACGACGCCGGAACCGCGACCGGCGTGGACGTGCTGCGTGCCCAGGTACAACTAGCCAATGACAAGCAGGCTCTGCTGGTCGCGCAGAATCAGTACAAGCAGTCACTGGTGGCGCTTGCACGCAACCTCGGGATGAGTCCGGGCACGCCGTTGGAAATCGCCGACCCGCTTCGCTACCATCCCTTGCCCGCATTCAGAGCCGAGAGCCTTTTGCCGGCGGCACTACTTGCGCGTCCCGACTATCTGGCGCTTGCCAGCGAGCGGCAAGCACTGGTCGATCAGCAGCGCGCCAACCGTGCCCGCTACTATCCGAGGGTGAGCATCCTGGGGAGTTATGGCGAACTTGGCCGCAACATTGGGGGCGTGAATGGCATAGGCGGCATTCAAGGCCAGATCGACATTACCGTGTTCGATCGCGAGATCAGAGGCGAGGGGCAGGAAATTGCCAGCAAACTGAGACGCGTGGACTATCAAATCGACGATCTGCGCCGTGGCATTGAAGAGGACATTCGTGAGGCGCTGTTAAATATCGAATCCGCCGCCGAACAGGTGGCCGTCGCCAAGGAAGGGCAGGATCTTGCGCAGCGTGAAGTCGAACTCTCGCAGGATCGTTTCCAGTCGGGTACGACCAATAATGTCGAGGTGGTCACCGCCCAGGACCAACTGGCACGCGCTCAGGAGAATTACATTCTTGCCGTCTCCACCCACACCGGCGCGATATTTGCGCTCGCGGCGGCCTTGGCAGACGTGAAAAGCATTGGACAGTAACTGCAAAGTCCGTAAAAGATCTGTCGACCGGGGCCATGATCCATATTCAACGATCATGTTCACGCGCTAGAGGTTTGAGGCCATGAAACGACGTCTACCAATCTTGATCCTGCTAGCCACGGCGATCGCCGTCGGCGTGTATGTTTATCCGCGTTTTACCAGAAAAACCGAGCCTCGAAATCAACTTACGCTCTCTGGCAACATCGAAGCGCACGAGAGCCTGGTCAGCTTCAAAGTGCCGGGGCGCATCATCGATCTGCCGGTCGAAGAAGGCCAGCGGGTTGAGCCGGGCGCCTTGCTTGCGCGTCTCGACGATGCCGACTACATGCAAAGGGTCCGCATCAACGAGGCAGCGGTGAACGTGCGCGAATCCAACCTTGCTCTCCTGCTCGCTGGAACTCGCCGGCAGGAAGTGAGTGCGTCGGAGCAAACGATGCTCAATGCGCAAGCCGATCTGGCGGAGAAGAAGATCGACGACGACCGTGCCCACCGGCTTTTCAGCAGGGATGAGCTCTCCGCCCAGGATCGCGACCTCGCCGACACCGCTCTGAAGCGTGCCGAAGCCACATTTCAGGCAGCACAACAGCGTTACAACGAAGCCGTCGAAGGCACTCGCAAAGAAGACATAGCCATTGCTCGTGCCAATCTCAGGGAAGCCGATGCCGATCTGGGTCTATCGCGAGTCAACCTGGACTACACAACCCTCCGTGCCCCCTCCGCCGGTGTGATCACCGTGCGCGAAGCCGAGCTCGGAGAGGTGGTCAATCCTGGCACCCCGGTGGTTACTCTCGCGGATCTCGATCACATCTGGTTGCGCGCGTATATCGCCGAAACCGACCTCGGCCGCATACGCTGGGGCCAGGAAGCAACCATCACCACCGACACCTACCCCGGCAAACAGTACCGCGGACGTGTTTCATTCATATCTTCGAGCGCGGAGTTCACGCCCAAAAGCGTGCAAACCTACAAGGAGCGCATAACCCTCGTCTATCGAATTAAAATCGACATCGAGAATCCTAACCACGAACTCAAGCCCGGTATGCCGGCTGACGCCAGCATCGACCTTGCCGCACCTAAACCAAACACACCCCAAGCGGCAATTACGCCGACGAATTAATGCCTGAGAAGCCCCAATCCGCGATCATCGTCGAGGGACTCACCAAGAGCTTTGCCAACGTGCGTGCGGTGAATCACTTGAGCTTCGATGTTTATACGGGCGAGATTTTTGGCCTGGTGGGCCCAGATGGCGCCGGAAAAACTACAACGCTCCGCATGC
>CAVYBF010000009.1:0-33152 GCA_963766625.1 uncultured Acidobacteriaceae bacterium
CAATCGCTCGGGATCTGGCGTGGCCCATTCCGATTATGATGAATTGAGAACCGAGCCTGGCCATCAAAACTGTCGACCTCAAATCTGATATGCCGCTCGTGCATCAAGCCCTGCAACGGCTTGATCGCGAGCTCGCGCTGGCGCGTCAGGAAAAGACGGCATTGCTGAAGCTAATCCATGGCTACGGATCGTCAGGAGTCGGCGGCGACATTCGCATTGCAGTACAAAATCGTTTGCTCGAGATGGCACAGAATGCCCAGATCCATGGCTGCATCTTCGGCGAAAACTGGTCGAAGTCAGACGACGCATCGTGGAAGCTTCTGCAGTCGCATCCCGAACTCAAGAGCGACTTCGATCTCAGCCGTGGCAACCGCGGAATCACCATCGTCGTACTGTGATCGGGTTCGACAATTGCCGGCTTATGGAAGATTGTCATCCCGGGTGCGACGCCCAAGATGGATTGTCATCCCGAGCGAAGCGAGGGATCTTGGGCTATGCGTGCAGAGGATGTAGTGTGGTTTTCGGCAGAAACCAAGATCCCTCCCTACGCTCGGGGCGACAAA
Source organism: uncultured Acidobacteriaceae bacterium (assembly GCA_963766625.1). Taxonomy (GTDB): domain Bacteria; phylum Acidobacteriota; class Terriglobia; order Terriglobales; family Acidobacteriaceae; genus Sulfotelmatobacter. The sequence goes on from CAVYBF010000009.1 coordinate 564, forward strand.
TTGGCTGAGAAGATTTTGCTGAATCTAAGATCCCGCCGGCTCCGGCGGAGCGCTTGGCATCACCGCGGCAGGCGCCGGCTCAACCGCTGCCGGTGATGCAACGGCGACCGCGAACGATTTCTCAGCGATCGGTTCGACCATGTTCTGCAGGTAATACGTTACCGCCACGCCTCGCTGCCAGAAGCGCGGAATCAGTAGCAGAAGCAGCGTGAACTGGCTGATGACGGCGGCACCGAAAACGCTGGCCGGAGGCACAAACTTGATCCAGGCAAGCACTCCGCCCACCAGGATAGCGACTCCCACCAGCGCGATCACGACATAGGCTCCCAGCAAACTGCCCAGTCTGCGCCACGTGTGTCGAAAGCCCGCGGCAATCGCTTTCCTTACCATCCTCTGGTCGCTCAGAACAACATCGGTTTCAGCCAGATCGAACCCGATGCGCAGTGCCGTCATGATCAGGAAAATCACGCCCACAGTCGCTAACCGGACGTAAAACGGCAGCAACTCATTTGTGCTTTCGGCCGCTTTCTTCAGCAACATAAAACGGATATCGAAAAGCACTCCGGCCGCAATCGCCATTACGATTGCAGCCACGATCATCAGCCGCACAAAACGCCACAAGTTCCTTCCGCAAGCGCGAAAAAACTCCTCGCGCGGCAAGCGATAATTCGAGGCGAAGCCTTGCAGCACGCCCGGCATGAACAGAGCTGTCAACACGAAATAGAGCACAGCAAAATGCATAGCCGGAGCCGCAGCCGCGACCATCGAACCAAACTCCGGCCGCATAAACATGCCTACGAGAACCCCTAAGTCAAACCCATGCACCAGTCGCCCGCCTCGCAGGCTGTGATCGAGAATCTCGTGCGCCTGATTTCCAAACGCGCCCGCACCCAGCCATGCCAGCGCCACGTTGAGTACATAGAACCAGAAAACGTACCGCTTGTTGTGGCCAACGCGGCTGAGCGCGTCGCTTACTAATCCTCGGTTGCTGCTCATGAATCCTCTGCTCTCTGTTTAAACTCCCCACCATGCCAGGGCCTGGCTTGCCCATTGGCTGATGAACATAAAATAATTCTCCAGCTTGCGAGCCGGCTTGCCGTTTGGCTCAACCGTGTTGCTGTTGTTGAAATCGTTGCGATCAATCTGAATGGAATGGTTGGGATCAATTTCCGCCGACACGACTTTCGCTTTCTTCTCATACGGACCAAACTTCACCCAGCGGCTCACGCCATCCCAGTGTTCGCGCACTTTTTCGCCGTTGTCGAATTTGATCTCCGCGTCCACGGGCATAACGAAATCCTCCTTGCGCTGCAGCCAGACGAAAGAGCGGTAGACCGTGTTCTTATCCTCTTTTCCCGAAGACGTTTTCTCCTCTTGATACCAGTTCACCGGGTACGACTCGATCTTCAAAACCTTGTAGTCCATCACTTGCGAGCCGTAAATCGCCTGATTGAAATACCAGCGCAAATCTCTTCCCGAAACCTCCTCAATCGTCTTCAGGAAATCTTCTTTCGTGGGATGCGTGAAGCGGTATTTCATGAAGTAAACGTGCATCGCGTTCCGCATCGTGTCTTCGCCAATGATGCTTTCCAGCGTCAGCAGAACGCTCGCCGTCTTGCCGTAAGTGATTCCCCCATAGGAGTTGAAGCTGTAATAGTCGTAGGCCTTTTCGGCGATCGGATCCAGATCGGCGACGGCAATGTACATCAAACGCTGTTCTCCACGCTCACCCAGCGTAACTCCCGCCAGATTAATCATCGAGGTATCGCGGCCGAGAATTGAATCGAGCACCTTGACTTCCGAGTAGCTGTTGATGCCCTCATCCATCCATGCGTCTTCAAATTCATTGGTCGCCACCATGCCGTACCAATACTGGTGGCCGAACTCGTGCTCGATCACGACCTCCGGAAAATAAAATCCGTCCGGCATGAACCAGCTCGTGTCACCGGTGATGAATGTTGGATACTCCATTCCGCCCGCCGCCGAATCCGGTTCGGGATCGACCAGAGTGATCGTCTTGTAGGGATACGGCCCATACCAGCTCTCAAAGTGCTCGAGCGATTCCCGCAGGATTTTTTCGTGGCGATCGACCTGGCTCCAGTGCGCGGGCTGCATGAGAATCCGCATATTTACCGGACCCATCTGCGCCTGATACACAGATTCTTTCACTTTATAGCGCGGGCTCGCGGTCCAGGCGAAATCGTGAATATCATCGCCATGATAGGTAAGGGTTTTTGTACCGTCGGAATTATTCACTTCCCCGACTTTCACTCCACTGGCTCCCAGCACTTCATTTTGCGGCACCGTCAACTTGACGTCATACACGCCGAAGTCGGCGAAAAACTCGGTGGTGGCGTGATACTGATGGCAGTTCCACGCTCCATGCCACCACACGCCAACCTTCGGAAACCATTGCCCGCCCAGAACGAAATCGCGCTTCCATCCGGAACGCGCCTGCGTCTCAGGAAATTTCGTCTGGAACGCAATCTTGAACTGCACGTAGCCATTCGGCGGAATCGGCTTCGCTACCGGCAAGTCGATCACCGTCTTGTCGTCTTTGTTCCCATCATCCGGCTGGATGTAGTGCAACTGCGAAGTCAAATCGCCTTGACCGGAAACTTCCACCTGGTTGATCGTCTCCGAACCGTACTCTTTTTCATCCCACTTCTCGTACGCCGTGTCGCGGCTGCCGGCGATTTTCGCCTCGCGCACCCAGGTTGCCTTCGGCTGAAATGCATTCTGATAAAGATGAAAGGGAAAATGGTCGAGCGCCTGCCCGGTGAGATTGTGATAAGTGAGAATTTCGTTCGCGTTCACCGTATGCGTCTCGGCATTGTAATGCGCATCGATCACGTAATGAACTACCCGCTCCGACATCGGCTTATCGGAATTGATGGCGAGCGTCGTGTCAGGAATCGTAAGCGGGGTAGATTCGGCTGCAGGAATAGCACTGGCTGAAGCTTCAGTCGCTCCCGTTTTGATGGTAGACGCTGAATGAGCTTTCTTTGCGGATGCCGCCTTCGCCGCCTGCTCGCGCACAGCCAGCGAAATCGCAATCACAGAGATCAATGGAAAAAGCAGAATGACCCAGCGGATTTTCATGAACCAACCTCTGATTTCGAGAACGGAAATCAAATCATACGTCATGCGACGAATGTCGAAAAGCGCCCGGCTGGAGCTGATTTCGAGATTAGCTGACCGCCTTTCTCTCGCTGCACGTTGACCGGGTTCCAACTCAAGAGCAAAATGCCAGCGAGATTCAGAGACGAGGGACGAGGGCCGACGGGTCAGGGTCTAGCACATAGCTCTGATCTAGCCCCTGATCCCTGATCCCAAAGCTCGCGACCGTAACGATGCCGGAACCAGGATCCCGGAACCAAGATGCCGGAACCAAAGAGAAAAGAAAAAAGAGAAAGGAAGCACGATGCAATCCGTACGCCAGGGCAGTCTCGATCTTCTGCAGCATCCCGCCGCGCAAGCGCTGCTGCACTCAAAAATTCCCGTCCGGCTTGCCTATGTCTGGATGGACGGAACTCCGCGCGTCGTGCCCATCTGGTTTCACTGGAACGGACGCGAGATCGTCATGGCAACCCCGCCAAAAGCGCCCAAGCTGAAGGCTCTCAAGCAGAACCCAAAAGTCTCTCTCACCATCGACGAAAACGACTTCCCACAGAAAGTTCTGCTGATTCGCGGCACCGCCCACCTCGAAACGATCGAGGGCATCGCGCCGGAATACGCGGCCGCCGCCGAGCGTTACTTCGACCATAAGCAGGCAGAGGAATGGCTGGCGCTGCTGCGCACGCGAATTTCATCGCAAGTGCGAATCACAATCACTCCCGAGTGGGTCGGCCTGCTCGATTTTCAAACTCGTTTTCCCAGCGCGCTGACGTCTTAACAGGAGAGTTGGGCGGCTTGCCAAGTGTTTTCTTTGCGCACTTCGCGAATCCTTTGCGGCTTTCGCGGTTAGCCTTTTTCTTCGCCAAGTGCGAAGAGTGACCCGCACCGCTCCTCTCAAAGCTGAGCGAGTCACTCACAGCCTCTTGCGCAATTCCTTCCCTGCCGATGATACTGGAACGTTGCCCAATTTTTATTAAACAACCTATGAAAACGACCATATCTCTCTCTACTCCTGCTCAACTCGAAACCGAATCACTGGTTGCCATCGTGCTGAACGAGGCCGATCCATCCCAGAGCGAAAAGAATAAAGACGCCAAGCCGCAACTCAAGCTCGCGACCGACGATTCCGCCGTACAAGCTGCCGCCTCGGATTTGCTTTCCAGCGGCGAACTGACCGGCAAGCAATTCGAGATCAATCTGCTCCACAAACCAGCCGGGTTGAAAGCAAAACGCCTGTTGCTGCTGAGCGCGGGTTCAGCCAAGAAATTTTCCAGCTATGATCTGCGGCGCATCGCCGGCGCGGCCGTTCGTTCGTTGAAATCCCGCGGACTTCGCAGCTTGGCTTTCATTGCTCCTCCGCAAATTCCCGCAGAAGAAGCCGCGCGAGCCATCGTTGAAGGCGCGCTGGTTGGAAATTTCGATCCCGATTATTATCGCAGCGACCGCAAAAATCAGAAGATTGACGAACTCACGATCATCGCGGCCCGCAATGCGAATCAAGCTGCGTTGGAGAAAGCCGCCAACGAAGCCCAGATCATCGGCGAATCGCAAAATTTCACTCGCGATCTGGTGAATGAACCCTCCAACCGCATGACTCCGACCATCCTTGCCGACCGCGCAAAAAAAATGTGTCAGGACGTCGGCTTGAAGTGCGAAGTATACGGCGCCGACAAAATCAAAGAAATGAAGATGGGCGCATTCTGGAGCGTCGCGCAAGGCTCCGACGAACCGCCGGCGCTCATCGTGATGACCTATGAGCCTGCGGGCGCACCGGCAAAGCCAGTGCTCGGCCTGGTCGGCAAAGGAATTACTTTTGACACCGGCGGCATCTCGATCAAACCCGCCGACGGCATGGAGAAAATGAAATACGACATGGCCGGCGGCGCGACCATGATTGGCGCTATGCGTGCCATCGCGCTCCTGAAGCCGAAGGTAAAAGTGATCGGCATCGTCTGCGCCACGGAAAATATGCCCTCTGGCCACGCCCAGAAACCCGGCGACGTGCAGATCGCCATGTCCGGCAAATCGATTGAGATCATCAACACCGATGCCGAAGGCCGGCTCGTCCTGGCCGATGGCCTTTTCTACGCGCGCCAGCTCGGCGCAACTCATCTGGTGGATGCGGCCACGCTAACAGGCGCCGTAGTTGTCGCGCTCGGCTACGCGAATGCCGGAGTCTTCGCCAACGACGACGCAATCTACGAACGCTTCCACAAAGCCAACCAGGAGGCCGGCGAAAAAATGTGGCGCCTGCCGCTCGACGACGAATACAAAGATCAGATTCGTTCTTCCATCGCCGACATCATGAACACCGGCGGGCGCTGGGGCGGCGCGATCAACGCGGCCATGTTCCTGCAGGAATTCGCCGAGGACACACCCTGGATTCATCTCGATATCGCCGGCACCGCCTGGATGGAAGAACAAAAGCCCTGGATCGCCAAAGGCCCGTCCGGAATCGCGCTACGGAGCTTGGTGGAATTTGTCAGAAGCTTCGCCAGCTAGTACTCGCGCTCGAACCTAGTCAGTCGCCAAATCGCATGGCGCCGCGTTCCTTGGCCTTCGCAGCTTCCACTTCACGATTCCTCGGTGGTGCGCTGGTTTCGAGTGAGCGCAGAAGACGCGATGCAGCCCCGGAGATTTCCTCGATCGCGGCCACGAAAGCGGCCTCGTTGGCTTTCGATGGCTTGTTGAAGCCGCTGATCTTTCTCACAAACTGCAGCGAGGCCGCGCGAACCTCCTCTTCATTCACCGGAGGATCGAAATTAAAAAGAGTTTTGATATTCCTGCACATAGCCTGCCCTCAAAACATCCACATGATATTTTCGCACTTTTCGCACGCAATTAGATTGACATGGCACGCCATTCGGCGACAGATCACTGGCCCTGCGCGGCGGGCTGACGAACTTGATCGACAACTTTTCGAACCGCATCAACCACCACATCCGGACGATCAAGCTGAATATAATGTCCGCTATCCTTCGCCACCATTTGCGTGCTGCGCGTTGAGAGCTGTGCCAGTTCTTTCTGCATTTGTTGCCACGCCGCATTAGTCGGTTTCACCAGATCTTCCGGCAAATCGTATTGCGGCGCATCTGGATCTTGCGAGAGAACAACAAGAGGCATATCGCCGAGCGAACCCGCGGCCGCAGTCTGCGCGGCACTTTCTGAAATCGATTTCAGTTCGGCAACGCTTTCCCGCATGCTGTGAAAATTGCACTCCGCCGCCCGCGCTTCCTCATCCTTCGCGCAAAACCCCAATAATCGCGGCATTCCGAATGGCATGGTGAATTCGAAGAATTCCTGCTCGCGTATCCAGGTTGCATCCATATCGTTGAGGGCGCGCGGCAAGCGTTTCTGCTGCTCCGGGTGCGATGAATCCACCAGCACCATTCCCGCGACTTCGCTCCGATAAAGATTCGCATACAACCGAACATCGTACCCGCCCATGGAGTGGCCGACCAGAATGTAGGGCGGCGCGACGCCGGCATTGTGCAGAAGTGCATGCAGTTCTTCGGCGAAGACTTTGCTGTCGCGCGGCTTGGGACTGGAATCGCTATACCCAAATCCAGCGCGATCATAAGAACAGGCACGCGCAAATTGCGCAATCTGCGGCTGCACCTTACGCCAGGAGAGATAGCCGTCGCCCAAGCCGGAATCGAGAATCACCGTGGGACTTCCCGTTCCACTGCAGTCGATGTGCATCTTGTATCCACCGACGTCGATTAACCTGCCGGGCATAGGGTGAGCAAGGCGGTCGGCGCGGGTCGCACTGATCTGATAAATCGCTCCGGCAAAAATGATTGCGACGAATAAGAACAGCAGGACTGCGCCAATCCGCCGAAGCCGGTGATGTGGCGCAAAAACATTGGAGGTCGGTATTTGGCTCAACGACAAAACTGAAGCTCCATTCCGAGCTTTTCTACATCACCGGCGGCACTGTAATCCCCATCACGGCCAATGTGCGCATCAACTCCCGCCGAACCACCACGACTGTGGCCAGCAGAAATTGTTTTCGCCTATCATTGGCTTCACTCAGGATCGGATAGCGGTGATAAAAAGCATTGAAAAGCTGCGCTAACTGAAACGCATGCTTGGCCAAGTACGCCGGCTCGGTCGTCGCGATGCTCTGGTTCACAACGTACGATGTTTTCGACGCGGCCAGCCAGAGCTCCCAAATTTCGTTGGCTGTTTCCCCGTTTAGAAATTCCGAGAAATCTTCCGCCGAAATCCTGCTCGCGACTCCTATTGCAAAAACATCCGCGTCGAGCCCAGCCTTGTTAAAAATTCCATTCGCGCGCACCACTGCATACTGCGCGTAAGGCCCGGTTTCACCTTCAAAGCTAAGCGCTTCTTTGAAATCGAACGCAATCACCGATTGCTTGGTGTACTTGAGCATGAAGTATCGCAGCGCACCCACCGCAATCTGCGTCGCAATCGATTTCCGCTCATCATCCGTAAGCTGCGGATGGCGGGAATCCACCTCACTCTTCGCCGAGACGATTAACCGGTCGAGCAGGTCATCGGCCTTCACGCCGAATCCTTTGCGCCCACTCACCTCGACATACGATCGCGTCTTATCTTCATCGCTCAGCGTGTAGCCAAGTTCGGCAGCGCATCGCGGCGTTAGCGCAACCATCTCATAGGAAAAATGCGTGTAATAATCCGCGGCTTCGTTGTAGCCGAGGCCGCGCAGCGCTTCGATCACCGTGCTCTGCGCCTCCGATTGCCGTGCATCGATCACGTTATAAATTTCCGCAACGTCACCGAAGTGGGGATGATCTTTCTCACCCTCGATCGCAGAAATCCAGCACTCATGCTGATTCGGATATCGATAAAATTTGCGATAGCCAAAATCCCGCCCCAGCAATCCAAACTTCCACATGTGATAGGCGATGTCTTTGCCGACGTAACCTACCGTGCCGTTAGAGCGGACGATGACCTTCTGATCCTCTTCTGAGATTTTCTGTGCTTCCCCTGTGTCCTCCGTGCCGTCTGTGGCCAAACTAGTTCCAGCCCGCCGCATAACCCAGCATCCTTTGTTTTTTCCTTCGGTCTCGTAGGTAAGCACGCCGGCATCTTTCAGCTTTGTGAAAGCCGCATCCCAGAAATGCAAGTGCAGAATCTCGCTCTCGCGCGGCAGAAAATCGTATTCAATATCGAGGCGATCCATGGTTTCCAGATGCCGCCGTAGAACCGCACTCGCGATGATTTCGGCGATAACACCCGTTTCGTTGTTACCCTCTTCGATGGCATGCAGAGTTTCCGAGCGAGCCTGCAGGTTGCTCTTGTCCCGCTCATACCACTGCGAAACGCGCGCATACAGATCCCAGCAGTAATAATCGAAGCGCGGTGCGCGGGTCAGCGCCTCAATCTCAGACCTCGATTTCTTTTCGATATGCGTAAAACCCACTACCACGTCGGCAACTTGCACGCCGGTGTTGTCGATGTAGTTCTGCACATCGACCTCGCGCCCCGTATATCGCAGCAAGCGGACGAATGTATCCCCCAGCACCGCATTTCGCAAATGCCCGATGTGCGCCGCCTTGTTGGGATTAATGCTGGTGTGCTCGACCAGGATTTTTCCGGAACCCGCCGCTCCACGTGGCACCGGGTCACGAACCAGAGCCTGAGCCAGCCACGTGCGATCGACCCTGACATTTAGATATCCAGGAGGCGCGACTCGCATCTCGGCAATGCCTTTGATGCTTCCTATCTCGCTTCGAATTGCCTCGGCAATCTTTAGAGGTGCACTGCGCAACGGCTTGGCCAATGGAAAAATCGGAATCGCAAAATCACCCAGCGCGACATTTGGAGGTTGCTCGATCACCACCGCCGGCAGCACCGCTTCCGGATAGCGCTGGCGAAGAAACTCCACCATGCGCTGGGCAAGACGTTGTTCCAGGAAACGGTACAAGGCTCTCCTCTGAATGTTTGCGAAGATAGTGATTCTAGCAGAGCGCTCTGCCCATGCCGATTTGAACGCAAGTTGCTTCTACGCACGATGTTTGACGCAACATAAACGCTTCCCTATCATGAAAAATTAACGGAAGCCGAACCCACCACGGAAATGAGGAGATTAGAAGAAGCACAGATCGCGTGATTTTCAGCTTTTTCTCGTTTTCAGATTCTCCGTGGCCCGTGTCTTCGTGGTGAACCGTTCCTCTATGCGCATCGCCTATCTTGAATGTTTTTCCGGCATCAGCGGCGACATGTTTCTCGGCGCACTAATCGATGCCGGAGTCTCGCCGCAGATCCTGCATGATACTGTTGCTGCCCTTGATGTCGGCGCGCGGCTGGAAATCTCGCAAGTTACGCGCAGCGGAATTTCAGCCACGAAAGTGGACGTTTGGGTCAACGGTGAAAAGGATCTGCCGCGCGAGGAATATTGGGAACGGGAAGCCTCAGCTCATGCCTCGGTTTCAGCAGGCCATGAACACAGCCATTCTGCTCATGCCCATAGCGACGCACATTCGCACAATGATGCACCTTCGCATAATCATGAAGCCAAGCGGGCGAGCCGCCCGCTCCCACACGAACATTCTCAGCCACATGAGCACGGACGAACCCTGTCCGATATTCAGAAGATCATCTCTGCCGCCGCAGTTTCCGAGCGCGCAAAGAGTACTGCGCTTGCGATCTTCGCCGCTCTGGGACAAGCGGAAGCGAAGATTCACAACACTTCTATCGATCAGGTGCACTTTCACGAAGTCGGCGCAGTCGATGCGATGGTCGATATTGTTTGCGCAGCCGTGGGTGCCGAAATACTGAGGGTTGATGAAATTATCTGCTCTCCGCTGAACGTCGGTGGTGGAACCGTGAAGTGCGCTCACGGAACGCTTCCGGTTCCAGCGCCTGCAACTCTGATACTGCTCGCCAACGCTCCCGTGTACTCAAGTGAAATCCAGGCAGAGCTGGTCACGCCCACCGGCGCTGCTATCGTGAAAACCCTGGCTTCGCGGTTCGCGGTATTTCCCGAGATGAAGATCGAGAAATCGGGTTATGGCGCAGGATCGCGGGATTTTCCCGCGCATCCAAACGTCGTGCGACTCACGATTGGCGAAGCATCCACGAGCGCTGTGGCCGCGAAGACGGCGTCAGAGACGATTACCGTGCTGGAAGCCAACCTCGACGATCTCAACCCGCAAGTCTTCGGTTACGTGATGGATCGGTTGCTGGAAGAAGGCGCACTGGACGCCTTCGGAATGCCGGTCCAGATGAAAAAGAACCGTCCAGGGATGTTGCTTACGGTACTCTGCAAGCCAGAAGACGCGAACAATTTAATGCAGATGATCTTCGCCGAAACGACTACATTGGGTGTGCGGCGCCGCGAAGAACGGCGCCAGTCTTTGGCACGGCGATGGGAAAAAGTGTGCACCCCATGGGGCGAAATCCGAATCAAAATCGCAAGCATGAACGGCTCTGTCACGAATTATGCCCCGGAATATGAAGATTGCCGGCGCATCGCGGCGGAACATCATGTGCCGTTAAAACATGTGATGCAGGAAGCGACCCGGGCTTATCTCAGGAATGACCCAAAGCGCTGATTCACAGAAGACTACAGAGAACAAACCAGCAAGCTTCTTCTAAGGTCCTCCGCGTCCTCTATACTTAAATATTTTATGAGCAAGAAGTTCTACATCACGACCCCAATCTATTATGTGAACGCGCGCCCGCACATCGGACACGCGTACACCACCATCGCCTGCGACACCATCGCCCGCCGGCATCGCATGCTCGGGGAAGAAACATTCTTTCTCACGGGCACCGACGAACACGGCCAGAAAATCGAGCGCGCCGCAGAAGCTGCGGGGAAAACTCCACAGCAATATGCCGACGAGATCTCCGGCGAATTCCGCCAGTTGTGGAAGCGGATGGGCATCTCCAATGACGACTTCATCCGCACCACCGAAGAACGGCACAAGAAGCGCGTGCAGGAACTTTTTCGCCGCATTCGCGACAATGGCTACATTTACAAGGGCACGTACACCGGCCAATATTGCGTCTCTGACGAACTTTACGTCGATGGCGCGCAGCCCGGCGATCCCTGTCCCACCTGCGGGCGCATCACCGAAACCGTAAAAGAAGAAAACTATTTCTTCAAGCTATCGGCATTTCAGGAGAAGCTGCTGGCTCTTTACGCGAATCCCGAGTTCATCCGTCCTGAAACGCGGCGCAATGAGGTGATTTCGTTTGTCCGTTCAGGATTGCGCGATCTCTCGGTCAGCCGCTCGACTTTCACCTGGGGCATACCCGTGCCGGACGATCCCAAGCATGTGATTTATGTTTGGCTCGATGCGCTGGCCAACTACCTCACGGCAATCGGATATGGCTCCTCGCACGCCGGAGCGCAGGAAGCCTTCAAAAAGTTCTGGCCCGCCGACGTGCAGATGATCGGCAAAGAAATCGTTCGCTTCCACTGCGTCTACTGGCCCGCATTCTTAATGGCTGCGGGATTGCCCGTGCCCAAGACGATTGTGGCCCACGGATGGCTTCTCTTCGAAGAAAGCAAAATGTCGAAGTCGCGCGGCAACATCGTGCGCACAGAAACCATCCTCGATGTGCTCGGCGCCGATGCGCTGCGCTATTTCCTGCTGCGCGAGGTTGTCTTCGGACAGGACGGGTCGTTTTCCTTCGATGCACTGGTGCAGCGCTACAACTCCGACCTCGCCAACGGATTGGGAAATCTCGCCAGCCGCACCCTGACGATGATCAATCGTTATTTCAAGGGTGAGGTGCCCTATCCCTCGCATGCGGCGTCAAAAAAACCCGCGGACGATGCCATCGCCGAACTCGCGCGGAAGACGATTCGCGAATTCGGGACTCTCTTCGATCAGTTTCAATTTTCTCGCGCACTCGAAAGCGCATGGTCCCTCGTCGCAGCAGTCGACAAGTACATCGTAGAAAATGAGCCGTGGGCGCTCGGTGAGAAGCGGGATGAAAATAGCCTGTCGCGTCTGGCGACCGTACTTTACACCGCTGCCGAAGCTTTGCGCATTGCTACCGCACTGGCGCACCCCGTTATTCCGGAAGCGACTGCGAAAATCTGGGCCCAGATGGGACTCGGCGATATCAAGCAGCTCGCGCTGAACGAATTGGCTTGGGGACAATTGCACCTCGGCACCAAGCTCGGCGAAGTGCAACCGGTGTTTCCCCGCGCCGATAAGAGTGCCATTGAAAGGATGCAGAAAATGGAAGAGGAGCAAAGACCTGCTCTTGCAGTAGATGCTCTTGCAGTAGAAAGTCCCGCAGCAAAAGCAGATGGAGCGCCCGCTGCTGCGGTTGCTTCGCCACCACCGCAAGCGGCGGCCACGCAAGCGGCGAACAACAAAATTTCGATCGACGATTTCAGCAAGGTGGAACTGCGCGTGGGGCAGGTGAAAGTTGCCGAAAGAGTTCCCAAGTCAGACAAGCTCTTGCGTCTGGAAATCGACATTGGAACCGAAGTTCGCCAGGTGCTTGCCGGAATCGCAGAAGCCTACGCTCCGGAGACCTTAGTTGGCCGGAAAGTCGTGATCGTCGCCAATCTTGCACCCCGCAAAATGCGAGGGCTCGAATCGAACGGAATGATTGTAGCGGCCTCGCTCGAAGGCGGAAAACCGGTGCTGGCGGGCTTTTTGGAAGATGTGCCAATCGGCGCAAAGTTGAAGTAAAAGGCATCAGACTTCAGGCGTCGGGCGTGATATTTAATATGCAAAGATTCAGCATTTCAAAGAGGCCAAACTGCCGCCGGGCGACTAAGATCCGCTGCCTGAAGTCGGAGGTCTGAAGTCCGATGTTTGTTGATTCTCACGCTCATCTCGACGGCAAGCAGTTCGATTCCGACCGCGAGCAGGTGATCGCCCGCGCTCGCTCCGCCGGAGTTCAAACTATCGTTGCGATAGGCAACGGCGATGGCCCCGAGGACCTGGAGTGCGGAATTCGATTAGCGGAAAAATATGATTTTATCTACGCGACTTTAGGCATTCATCCGCATGAGGCCCGTCTTGCCAATGAAGCCGCCTATACCCGAATGGAGCAACTCGCGCGGAATCCGAAAGTAATCGCCTGGGGCGAGATCGGCCTCGATTACTACTACGACCACTCGCCGCGGGACGTGCAAAAACAAGTTTTCCTGCGCCAGATGGAACTCGCAGCCGCTGCGAAGCGGCCGATCGTCATTCATTGCCGTCCGTCAGAAAACAGCGAGAACGCCTGGGAAGATTGCCTCGCCCTCCTGCGCGAACACTGGGCCGCAAAAGGGCTCGGAGGCATTCTGCACTGCTTCACCGGAAACTGGGAACAAGCCAAAGCCGCCCTCGATATGGGCTTCATGATCTCCTTCGCCGGCAATCTTACGTTTCCCAAGGCGGTTCCCATTCGCGATGCGGCCCTGGAAGTCCCTCTGGACCGCATTCTCATTGAAACCGACTCGCCCTATCTCGCCCCTATCCCTCATCGCGGCAAGCGCAACGAACCGGCATTCGTAATTGAAACAGCCCGAAAATTAGGAGAACTCCGCAATTTGCCAGTCGAAGAGGTCGGCCGCCAAACGGCTGGCAATTTCTACAATTTTTTCAAATTGACTGAAATCGTTGAAAGCAAAATTTCAGCACTTTAGCCCTGCTGAACAACCGCTCCTTCTGATACTCTCAAATTGTAGATTCCATCGTTTCAGAAAGAATTGAAATCCCGTGCCCGAGAACACCTTTGACATTGTCAGCAAGGTTGACCTGCAGGAGGTTTCGAACGCGATTCAGCAGGCGCTGAAGGAAATCCACACTCGCTTCGACTTGAAAGATTCCAAATCCAACATAGAACTTGAAAAGGACACAATCGTCCTGCACTCCGCCGACGAATATAAGCTGAAAGCCGTCAATGACATCCTGCAGCAAAAGCTTGTGAAGCGCGGAGTTTCACTGAAGGCGCTGACCTACGGCCCGGTCGAACCTGCTGCCGGCGGAACCGCGAAGCGAAAAGTCACCATGCAGCAAGGCATCGCCATCGAAAAGGCGCGGGAAATCGTCAAATTAATCAAGGATTCTAAAAAGAAAGCCCAGGCATCGATCCAGGGCGATCTCGTCCGCGTCAGCAGCAAAGACCGCGACACGCTTCAGGAAGTGATCGCCATGTTGCGGCAACAAGATTTCGGCATCGACATGCAATTCGTGAACTACAGAACGAATTAGATAGAACGAATTTAGAAAGAGAATTCACCACCGAAGCACGAAGACACAGGAGCCACACGAAATCGGGGAATGAATTAAACCATCGTTTTGACTCTGTTTGATTTTCCTCCGTGACTCCGTGGTGAGAGAAAACGATCGTGAGCGCGCCGCCAATCATCAACGGAAAAGAGATTTTCGATCTGCTGCACGATGATCTTGCCGCTTTAGAGCACGAGTTCGGCCACGACACCGTCTCGGGCGTGCAGGCGATCACTGAGATCGGCGAATATCTCCGCGCCGGCGGCGGCAAACGAATCCGTCCTGCACTTCTTTTTCTGTCTTCCAAACTTTTCAGCTACCAGGGGCGCGGCGCCGTTCGCTTAGGCGCGGTCGTTGAAATCATTCACACGGCCACCCTCGTACATGACGACATCATCGACGAAGCCATGACCCGCCGCGGACGTCCCGCAGCCAATACTCAGTGGGGTAACTCGAAATGCGTTCTCGCCGGTGACTGGCTCTACATGCAGGCTTTCAAAGTTGCGGTGCAGGCCCGCAACTTTCGCATTCTCGACACGCTCATCGAGTTGACGCAGCAGATGGTCGAAGGCGAACTGCTGCAGATGGAAAAGCTCGGCAAGTCGATCTCGCTCGACGAATATTTTGATTTGATCTATCGCAAGACGGCTTGCCTTTTCTCTGTATGCATGCGGTTAGGTGCGATCCTGGGTGAAGCAACGCCAGCCCAGGAAGCAGCGCTGGCGCAGTACGGTCACGACTTAGGCATGGCATTTCAAATCGTCGATGACGTGCTCGACCTCACCGCCTCCGAAGATGTCCTGGGTAAGCCTGTGGCCAGCGACTTGCGCGAGGGCAAGGCAACCATGGCCGTCATTCACTCCCTCGAACGCTGCACGCCGGAGGAACGAGCCAAGATTGAAACCATCTTGCGCGACCGGGCTTTCAACGGGGTCACGCATCCGCAGATCCTGGAGATTCTCGAACGCTACGATTCGCTCGATGCCGCAACTGCCCGCGCCACACGCTATGCCGAATCTGCACAGAACGCGCTCAGCATTTTCCCGGATTCCGAGATCAAGCGCGCACTGCT
Organism: uncultured Acidobacteriaceae bacterium; assembly: GCA_963766625.1. Taxonomy (GTDB): domain Bacteria; phylum Acidobacteriota; class Terriglobia; order Terriglobales; family Acidobacteriaceae; genus Sulfotelmatobacter. Next base: position 15,936 of record CAVYBF010000009.1, read on the forward strand.
CTGGGCACCGGAGTTCGTAATTTCCCGCGATAAGTAGTTCGTGAATCCTCCAACCTGCCTCTCGGCGAGGTTCCCGCTTATGATTCCCATCACTTCCTCTCGTGATCCGCACCACTGAATTTTTTTGATTTCAGATTCATAATTCAGTTGTTGGCAAAATCTCGCAAGCGGAAGGCTAACGAGACGCACTGATGATGCGATGGATTCGCTACAGCGCGATCCATCGGTTCTCCTCCCGGCGCTTGAGAACCCACAGCCGCTGGGACACCGGTCCGCCCGAGACTTAAATGCCAACGATGAGGCGGCGGCTGCAGTCGAAGCTTTACAAAACAGGCGCCTATTCGAATGACGCGCCGGCCCGAACAGGGCCAAGAGACTCCGAGTGAAAGCCGCTGCCGGTTTGCTCACCCTGCACGGGGAGAGTCCTCCTGAAACTAGACTCCCCGTAACAGAGCCGGATGCTACCCTTCAGGCATGCATCCGGCTTTGTTAGTTTGAAACCTTTTCCGTATTCTCTTATCCAACACTGCCTATGAATCTTGTTGCACTCATGGCTCGGCATGGGTATGCCTTGATCTTCGCCGTCCTGCTGATCGAGTCAGTGGGACTTCCCTTCCCGGCTGCAATCGCATTGGTCGCGGCGGGCGCCGCCGTTGCTGTGCGCGCTTTGTGGGGGCCATACATTCTTTTCGCAGCCATCACCGCCTTGCTGTTGGGCGATATCATTCAGTTCTGGCTGGGACGATACATGGGCTGGGCGCTGCTGGGATTTCTCTGCCGCGTTTCCATCAATCCCGAAACCTGCATTCTGCGCTCGGCCGAATCGTTCTACAAACGCGGCAAGCTCACGCTCATCATTTCGAAATTCATCCCCGGTGTAAACACAATGGCCGCGCCGCTAGCCGGCAGCATGAAAATGCGCTTCTGGCAGTTTCTCCGCCTCGACTTTCTGGGAGCTCTGGTTTATGCCGTCACATATCTCGCAGTCGGATATCTTTCTCGCGACTTTTTAGCCGCAGTCCTGCGTGGCTTTCATGCCGCCGGATTAGCCATGGAAGCCGTCGTGCTCGCGGCATTGGCGGTCTATGTGATTTACCGCGTCATTCAATTTCGCAAGAACACAATGTATCGTATCGTGCCGCGAGTGCAGGTCGAGGAACTCGCCAAGCGTCTGGCTTCTGAGCATGCGGATCGGGTACTGATCGTCGACGTGCGCAGCCACGGCTACTACGATAGCGGCGCGGCCCGCATCAAAAACTCGATTCGCATCGAGCCTAACAATCTTGAAGAAGAAATTAAAAACCTTCCCAAAGATAAAGACATCTACCTGTATTGCACTTGAGCGCGCGAAGCCACCAGCGCCCGTGTGGCGCACCTGCTGCGGGAAAAAGGCTTCAACACGTTTGTGATTGTCGGCGGCTTGACGGCCTGGCGCAAAGCCGGAGAACCGGTGGAATCGGTGCCGCAGAACGACATCGTGAAATTGCCTACATTCAGCTAAGGCGCCGCTGAATTCCTTGCTTCGAGCTTTGGCAACAATCGGCTGCTTCGTTCTATAGTTGGAACATGGCCGCCTCGAATCAAGAAATCGAAGTCAAATTTCGAGCGTCGAATGTGCGCACCCTGATCCGCAAGCTGCACTCTGCTGGATTTCACAACGAGACTCCGCGCGCCCGCGAAATGAACACTCTTTACGACTTTCCCGGAGCGAAGCTGCGCAAACGCAAGCAACTCTTGCGCCTGCGCCAGTACGGATCAAAATGGAAGCTGACGCATAAATCCGGCAAACAAACTGCCCGCCACAGCAGCCGCGAAGAACTGGAAACCAGCGTGGAAGACGGGAAGAAGACGGATGCGATTCTGCGCGCTCTCGGATACGCTCCGTCGTTTCGCTACGAGAAATTCCGCGCCGAGTGGACGGATGGAAAGGGTCAGGTCGTAATCGACGAAACTCCGATCGGCAATTTCGGCTGAGATCGAAGGCTCGCCGCGCTGGATCGACCAGACCGCAAAGAAGCTCGGTGTCAGCCGCGAGCAATACATCATGAAGAATTACGCAACGCTGTTCAGCGACTGGAAGCGGGAAACGAAGAGCAAAGCCGGAGAGATGACATTCAAAGCTGTGAAATAGCAAACAGCCAGAAGCAGAGCCAGCACTAAAGCATGTCATCCCGCGGCGGCAGCGGCGAGCGGCCAAATCCAGCTTTCCCCGTCAGAAAAAAGTCCGGCGCGGCTACGCCCCGTGGCACTTCTTATATTTCTTCCCCGATCCGCAAGGGCAAGGATCGTTCCGGCCCACTTTTTCCTGCGACCGCACAACTTGCTGCACCGGCGCTGCATCGCCGCCTCCGGCCATGCGCGCCTGCTCCAGTTCGCGGCGCTTGCGCCGAATGAACGCTTCCTCGATATCGTCAGCCGACGTGGCCACCATCCGTGGAGGACGCCTTCCGTTTCCGTCGCCAGCCGCGAGCTTGCAGGACCTGCCGCTTTGGCCCTGTTGTCCTGCCGGACTCGCCGCGGTTGCACCTCCCGGGCCCGAATCAGCGGGCCGCTCCAGAATCTGCATCAGATACAAATACCTGCACTGTATCTTCCTGGAAGCGCTGCATCATCGCTTCGAAAATCTCGAACGATTCTTTCTTGTACTCGACCAGCGGATCGTGCTGGCCGTAGCCGCGCAGCCCAATGCCCTCTTTCAGGTGATCCATGCTCAGCAGGTGATCTTTCCACTGCGAATCGAGCACGCTCAGCATGATCATGCGTTCGTGATGGCGCATCGCGTCCGGGCCGATCAGCTTTTCCTTCGCCTCGTAACGCTCTTTCAGCTTGTCGAAAATCGCGTCGCCCAGTTCCTGCCGATTCAAGTTTTCGGGCTTCACGCCTTCCGCCAAAATATCGACGCCGAAGCGGGTGAACACCGCATCTTTCAGCCCTCTGATATTCCAATCGGCCGGATGCGACTTCTGCGGGCAATACTCTTCGATCAGATCGCCGAGAATCGCCGAAACGTAATCCTCCAGAATCAGATCTTTCTGATCCAGGCCCTCCAGCAAACGCCGGCGCAAGCCATAAACCGCCTCGCGCTGTTTGTTCATTACGTCGTCGTATTCCAGCAAATGTTTGCGCGATTCGAAGTGCTGCGCCTCCACCGCCTTCTGTGCGGTTTCAATGCGGCGGCTGATCATTTTCGATTCAATCGGAGTGCCTTCCTCCATCCCCAGCCGCTCGAGCAATTTCGACACCCACTCCTTGGCGAAGATGCGCATCAGGTCATCTTCCAGCGCAAGATAGAAGCGCGATGATCCAGGATCGCCCTGGCGGCCCGCGCGCCCGCGCAGCTGATTGTCGATACGCCGCGACTCATGCCGTTCCGTGCCTAGAATATGCAGGCCGCCAACCCCAATCACTTCGTCGTGTTCTTTATCCGTGTGCGCTTTATAACGGGCGAAGGCTTCGGTCCACTTATCGGTGGGCACAGTGTATTCATTGCCGTTGTAATAAAAAATCGAAGTAATGCCGTCTTCCTGCGGACCCTCGATCTTGCCCTGCGCCACGCGCAGTTGCTGCGCAATACCCTTCTTCACAAGTTCCTGCTTGGCCATGAACTCCGGATTGCCGCCCAGCAAAATATCGGTGCCGCGGCCGGCCATGTTGGTTGCAATGGTGATCGCCCCTTTGCGCCCGGCCTGCGCGACGATTTCCGCCTCGCGCTCGTGGAACTTGGCATTCAGCACCACATGGTTCTTGATGCCCTTTTTCTTAAGCAGTTGATCAATGCGCTCGGATTTTTCCACCGACGTAGTGCCCACCAGCACCGGCTGTCCTTTTTCCGCCAGCTTTTGAATTTCGTCAGCGACAGCAAAATATTTTTCTTTTTCGGTGCGAAACACGACGTCCGGATTCTCCATCCGCAACATTTTCTTGTTGGTGGGAATCACCAGAACATCGAGCTTGTAAATGTTGTCGAACTCGGTGGCTTCCGTTTCCGCCGTTCCCGTCATGCCCGCGAGCTTCTTGAACATGCGGAAATAATTCTGAAAGGTAATGGTGGCGAGCGTCTGGTTCTCGCGCTCGATCTTGACGCCTTCTTTGGCTTCGATCGCCTGATGCAGTCCATCGGACCACCGTCGGCCCGGCATCATGCGTCCAGTGAATTCGTCGACGATGATGACTTCACCATCTTTGACTACGTATTCCACATCTTTTCGATAAAGCGCATGCGCCTTGACCGCGGTTTCTACGTGATGTTTGAGCGGCCAGTTCTCGGGATCAGCGATGTTGCCGATACCCAGCAACTGCTCGACTTTTTCCCAGCCTTCGTCGGTGACCGTAATGTTGCGATGTTTCTCATCCACCACAAAATCGCCGGTGAGCGTCGCGGCTTCCCCCGGAGGACCTTCAATCTCTTCGCCTTTCTCCAGCTTCGGAATAATTCGGTTGACCCGGTAATACTTATCGGTCGATTCCTCGCTCGCCCCGGAAATAATCAGGGGTGTACGAGCTTCGTCAATCAAGATCGAGTCGACTTCGTCGACGATGGCGAAATTGTGGCCGCGCTGCACGCAATCTCTCAGATCGAACTTCATGTTGTCGCGCAGATAGTCGAAGCCGAACTCGTTGTTGGTACCGTATGTAACATCAGCCGCGTAGGCCGCGCGCCGCTGCTCGTCATCGAGATCGTGAACGATCACTCCAACCGTCAGACCGAGAAAGCGGTAGAGCCTGCCCATCCATTCGGAGTCCCGTTTGGCCAGATAATCGTTGACCGTAACCACATGCACGCCACGCCCGCTCAGCGCATTGAGATAAACCGGAAGCGTGGCCACCAGGGTTTTGCCTTCGCCGGTTTTCATTTCCGAAATCATGCCGCGGTGCTGCACCACGCCGCCAATCAACTGAACATCGAAATGACGCATATTGAGCACGCGCCGTCCGGCCTCGCGTACCACGGCGAAAGCTTCTACCAGAAGTTCATCCAGAACTTCCTGCAGCGCATCGTATTGCGCTTTTTCGAACTCCTTGGCGCGATCGAAATCGTCTTCTTCTTGGGACTCTTCCTCCCCCGAGGTCCCGCCCTTGACCCGGCTCAACCGCTCCTGAATACGTTGCCGGAACTCGTCGGTTTTCGCGCGCAGCTCGGCATCCGTGCGTTTCTGCATCTCCGGTTCGAGCGCATTGATGGCCGCAACCGTCGGCCCCATGCTTTTGACGAAGCGTTCGTTCTTGGTCCCGAAGACCTTGCCAAATAGAGTGTTAATCAAGCGTGAAATCCTTCAGAGGACGGGTAATTTGCCCCGCTATATTCCTTAGTTAGCCTAGCATAATTAGATGCAGCCGAAGCAGGCCAGGACTTGAGGTACCAGCAGCGGCATTTGGTGTATATTCGCCACGTCCCATGCCCACATTCTATGACCGTTTTGTCGAGTGCGCGGAGCGCTGGCCGAACCATATCGCGCTCGAAATTCAGCGAGAGGGTACTGATCGCGGGCGCACAAATGACGACCACGACCGCGTCACCTATGGCCAACTCCGCAAGATGGCCGAATACATCGCACGCTGGATCAGCGAAAGCTCGACTAGAGAAAGCTCGATCAGCGAAAACGGATTAGCCGCCGGATCGCGCCTCGCGATCGTTGCCGATAACGACCCGCGGTGGGTCGCGACATTTCTCGGGATCATTGCGGCAGGATGCGCCGCCGTCCCGCTCGACACCACTCTTCACGCCGATCAACTCGGCAAACTGCTAAATGACAGCGGCGCATCTCTTCTCTTCTGCGATGCGCACCACGCTGAAGTCGCGCGTCAGGCAGTCGCCGGATCAAAGATTGCCGGATCAAAGATCGCCGGATCAAAGATCGCCGGATCAAAGATTGCCCTTGTGCTGACGGATCCTGAGCGCGAGTCGAAACCTGCCGCGCAGCACAACTGGCTCGCTACCCTGCCCGCAATTTTTGAGCGCGGGTCGGGAACCTTTGAGCGCAAGCCTGCCGATGACGACGAACTGGCTGCTTTGCTTTACACCTCTGGTACCACGGCTGATCCCAAAGGCGTAATGCTCACCCACGCTAATCTTCTGGCCGAAGTCGAAGCCGTATTCAACTGGGTCGACGTCGGTCCAGACGATGCCCTCCTCGGCGTGCTCCCCATGTTTCACGTTCTCGCGCTCATGGCCAATCTAATGCTGCCGCTGGTGAAGGGCGCCCGCGTTTGTTATCTCGAAACCCTAAACACCACGCAACTGCTGCGCGCGCTGCAGGAACGCGACATTACCGCCTTCGCCGTCGTGCCTCAGTTTTTTAATCTAATTCACCAAAGAATTTTCGAGAACGTCGCAAAGCGAGGCGCACCAGCGCAAAGGCTTTTTCGAACGCTCATGAGTTTAAACCGCGGGCTGCGGAAGCTGGGGCTAAACGCAGGTCCACTCTTCTTTCGCAAAGTCCATGACATCTTTGGACGAAGAATGCGTTATCTCGTAACCGGAGGCTCGCGTTTCGATCCCCGCATCGCAAGCAATTTTTATGCCATGGGCATCGATGTCCTCCAGGCCTACGGTCTAACCGAAACCACCGCAGCCGTATTCGCAAATTCACCAGACGACAACGTGATCGGTTCGGTCGGCAAGGCATTGAAAGGAGTCGAGGCAAAGATTGTCGAAGAGAAGATTCTCGAAGCAAAGACGGTTGAGGCGAAGACCGTCGATCCGCAGCCGCAGGAAGATTCGCCCGCCGCGGGTGAGATCGCTCTACGCGGGGGCGTCGTGATGAAGGGTTATTGGAACCGCCCCGACGCAACTGCGGCAGTTCTCCGCGATGGCTGGTTCTACACCGGCGATCTCGGCTATTTCGATGCCGAACACAATTTATTCCTCACCGGACGCAAAAAAGAAATCATCGTCCTCAGCAACGGGAAAAATATTTACCCCGAAGAAGTCGAAGCGCACTATTTGAAATCGCCCTATATCAGGGAACTCGCAATCATCGGAATCGAAGGCAGGGCCGGCGAAGGAGACCGGCTGCACGCGGTGATCGTGCCGAATTTCGACGTCCTGCGCCAGAAGAAGATCGTGAACGCGAAAGAAGTGATCCGCTTCGACATCGAAAGCCTTTCACAGCAGATCCCGTCCACCAAGCGCATTGGCAGCTATGAAATCTGGCAGGAAGATCTGCCGCGCACCACCACAAGAAAAATCAAGCGCTTCGAAGTCGAAAAACGCGTGAAAACAAATGCCGCGCGAAAAGTCGCCGACAACTCAGAGCTTCCGAGCGAGCGGCCGCTAATCCCAGAGGAAGCAGCTTGGCTCAATCGATCTGAGGTGCAGCGTGCGCTCAAGATTATTCAGGACGTAGCTCGGACTTCGCCACCGAGCTTGCGCCCAGCTCACAGCCTCGAGCTCGATCTCGGCCTCGACTCCATGCAGCGCATTGAACTGCTCAGCCAAATCGAGCAGCAACTCGGAGGCAATGTCTCAGAGTCGCAACTCGCAGGAATTTACACCGTTCGCGATTTAGTCGACGCCGTTCTGCAAAGCGCCGCCAGCGGCGCAAGCCCTGGGCCTACAAGCGCCTTCGCCGGATGGAGAGCAGTTTTCGCAGAACAGCCCGATCCCCGCGATGTCCTCCCTTTAGCTAATCCGCAGCGGCTCAGCGGCACATTCTGGTATGTAGTTTCGCGCCTCATCCAGGTCGTCGCGCTCGACCGTTTTCACCTGCACGTTACCGGCATCGAGAAGCTGCCGAAAACCGGCGCATATATTCTTTCCTCCAACCATCAGAGCTATCTTGATGCTCCAATGCTCGCCAGCGTTCTTCCTCCTCCGGTGTTCAAGAAAGTTTTCGCCGTAGGCACCAGCGAAATTTTCGGTGAAGGATTCATGCGCCGCCTGGCGCGTTCTCTGCGCATCGTAGTCGTCGACCCTGATGCGAATCTCGTTCCCGCCATGCGCGCCTCGGCGTTCGGTCTGCGGCAAGGTCGTCCGCTCATTCTTTATCCCGAAGGCGAGCGCTCCATCGACGGCACGCCGAAAACATTCAAGAAGGGCGCAGCAATTTTGTCGATCCACCTGCAGGTGCCAATCGTTCCAATCGCCATTGAAGGATTTTACGAAGCCTGGCCGCGAAACAAATCCTTTCAAGGATTCAAGCCGCTGCACATCGTATTCGGCGATCCCATCATTCCTCCGCCCGAAAACGAAGCTTCAGAAGAAGCTTACGAAAAATTGACAGCCGATTTGAAAAATCGAATCGTTGGAATGTGGCAAGCCTTGCGGAATACGGATCGCAATCAGCAGTAACTTATTTCGCTCGCGGGTGCGTTTGATCGTAAACCTGCAACACATGCTTCATCGACAACTGCGTGTAGCGCTGGGTCGTCGCCAATCGCTCGTGACCGAGCAACTCCTGAATAGCGCGCAAATCGGCGCCTTCTTCCAGCATGTGCGTGCCAAAAGCATGGCGCAGCGTATGCGGATGCACATCCGGAGACAAGCCTTTGGCGACCGCAATTTTCTTGATAATTCGCCCGACACTTCGCGTGGTAAGCCTTCCGCCGCGGCGGTTGATGAGCAATGCCGCTGAAGTCTTGCGACTTGTCCCTAATATCTTTTGGCGCTCCGGCAGATATGCCGCGAGCGCCGTCTTCACCGAATCGCCAAACGGCACATAGCGTTCCTTTTTTCCTTTGCCGCGAATCAGGATCGCTTCAGCACTCAAGCGAATATCATCGAGATTGATTCCGGTCAGCTCCGAATTTCGGATGCCGCATCCGTAAAGCAGTTCGAACATCAATCGGTCACGCTCCGGAAAAGCCGCAATCTCAGGCATCGCGCCATCAATCACAGAATTCATCTCTTCGATCGTCGGCACGCGCGGAAGTTTCTTGGGCAGCTTCGGTGTGGCCACCAGCTTCGCCGGATTCTGCTCCACCACCCCTTCCCGAGCCAGCCAGCGATAAAGCGATCGCACCGCAGCCAAAGCTCTCGCGACCGAAGTCTTGCTCAATCCCTTTTCGTAAAGCTGCGACAAAAATCCGCGCACCACGACGTGATCGATCTGCTTCCACTCGCGCGAACCCACATAAGACGCAAACAGCGCCAGGTCACCGCTGTACGCTTTGATCGTGTGAGGCGAAGTATTCCGCTCTCGCAGATTACGTAAGAAATCGGCGACGGCTTGTACGACGACGTTCCATTCGAATTTTATCTCGCCCTCGCCCGCGGATGATGTTTCTGATAAACCGTGCGCAGCCGGTCCAGCGCAAGATGCGTGTACACCTGCGTCGTCGAAATATCCGCATGCCCGAGAATCGTCTGAACCGTCCGTAAGTCGGCGCCATTCTCCACCATGTGCGTAGCGCAGGAATGTCGCAGCATATGCGGAGAAGCTGCTCGCCCCGAAGCGGCGGAAGCCGCCCGCACCATCTGCCAAACTCGTTGCCGCGTCAGCTTGCGGCCGCCGCGCGCGATGAAAAGCAAAGGCCGATTTCGGTTTTCCATTTTTCCTGGCTCAGCCGCACGCTTCCCTGCCAGTAATACCGGACGTGCCTGCTCCAAATATTTAGTCAGCGCATCTTGCGCCGATTTTCCCAGCGGCACCACGCGCTCCTTGTCGCCCTTGCCGCGCACCAGCATGTACCCCGCATCCAGCTTCAGATCTTCCAATTTGGCATTGATAATTTCCGAGACGCGCAGCGCGCCCGCATAAAAGACCTCCAGCATGGCGGTGTCGCGAGCAGCCAGCGCAGCGGAGTGCGGCGAATTCCCATCGCTCGTGCTCCCTCTCGCCAACGGAGCAGCCAGCGTCGCATCCATCTCATCGCGCGCCAGCGCCTTGGGCAGAACCTTCCATTGCTTCGGAGATTCAATATTCAAAGTCGGATCGTGCTCAATCTTTTCATCCAGCAGCAAATAACGATAAAGATGCCGAAGCGCCGAAAGCTTTCTTCCTACACTGCGGCCCTCGACCTGATACGAAAATAGTTGCTGCAGGAAATCGCGCACGTCCAGGTGCCGCGCCGTCAGCAGCAGGCGTTTGCGTCTTTGCAGGAATTCGCAAAACTGCGAAATGTCGGTGCGATAGGCACTCACGGAGAGCGGCGCCAGTCCTTTCTCGATTCGCAGGTAATCGAGAAAACTGGAAAGCACGCGCGCATTCGCATCCGCAGTCGGCATTGGAATCATTGAGTATGCGCGTTATCGGACGCGCAAGAAAGTGCCAACTCCGGTGCTGATCCAGATTGAACGTTGAAGACGGAAGCCGAAATTAAAACGAAATCAAAACTAGAAATAAAAATTAAAGACTGAAATTACAACAGATTGCAAATTAGAATTCGCGAATTAGAGATTGCCAATTAAAGATCGACCCGCGAAAGGCCTAGCTCTTGCCGCACTCCCGCAGCACATCCACGGCATACAGCGCCCCTTGGGGAGTTTCTTCATGCTTGAAATAAGCAAACACATCGCGCCCCGCGGCAAGATGCTCTCCAATGCGCGCCACCATCGCGCGCCGTTCATCATTCGTGTAAGTAGGTTTGCGAAATCGATAATAAGCAAACGCTCCGGTAACCACATCGGGAGTGGTTCTTTCTTCCGTTTCCGCCACGCATAAGGCCGCTCCGCTCGCCCGCAAGACTTCCCAGGTAGACTCCGTAAGCCACGATTCATGCCGGAATTCGAAAGCCGCAGGCAGTGTCCTGGGCAGGATCGCAAGAAAATCCTTAAGCAGCGCGGCATCCGCTTTCAGGTTCGGCGGCAATTGAAACAGCACCGGCCCAAGCTTTCCCACGCTAGCCAGCGGAGCGATGGTGGCCAAAAACCGCGGCACAAAATCCTCAGTCCCCTTCAGTCGCTTGATATGCGTGATCACCTGGTGAGCCTTCACGCCAAAGCGAAAGTTGGCCGGCGTTTCCTGAATCCAGTTCTGAATCGTGCTTTCCTTCGCCAGTTGCCGAAACGTGAAGTTCACCTCAACCGTGTTGAGCTGTGTCACGTAATGGCTGAGAAATTTCTTCTGCGGAAGTTTCGCCGGATAGAACTCCGGCTTCCAACTGGGATAAGCCCATCCAGATGTTCCGGCAAACAGTTGCGGCATTCGCAGATCCGAGGTAGAAAATATTCGAAATAGAAAAATCCAAAATGCAGAAAGCAAAATGAAGAAATAAAGATTCGAGATGAAAGCGGAACTCGCCGCGAACGCGATTATACCTTGCGCCGGGCCCTGCGCACCTGTGTCCGCCGCGGAGCTCTTTTAACTGCCCTTTTCGGCCCGCGAGATCGGGCAGCTTTCGGCCCTTCCGCCTGGGCAGCAATCGAAATTGGCTCTTGCGCCTGAGAGCTTTCAGCTTGAATGAACTTCTTGAGATCAGGCAGCCGTTGCTTTACCGTCAGCACGGGCACAAATAAATCTCCCATTTTCTCCACCCGCTTTACAGTTTGCGGCGCTTCAAACACCAGAAGCCCGGCATCTTTCTTTTTCAGCGTGTGCTCAACTTCCTCCCACGTCACCGGCGTAGAAACCGTCGGACGTTCCCGCGCCCGCAGCGAATACACAGCCACCGTGGTTTTGTGCTCGTCGTTCTGGCTCCAGTCGACAAAAACTTTCCCCGTGCGAATTTTCTTCTTCATGTCGGAAACAACCACATCCGGATGGTCATGTTCCAGCAACTGTGCCAGCGCATGAGCGAAAGGTTTGGTTTCGTCGTAACTGGTCGGCGTATTCAGCGGAACATAAATCTGCAATCCCTTCGATCCGGAAGTCTTCGGAAAACTTCGCAAACCAAACTGCTCGAAGATTTCGCGCAGCCACATCCCGACCCGGCAGCACAGCACAATATTCGCCGGAGGCCCGGGATCTAAATCGAATACCATCATGGTCGGGCAGCTCACATCTTTCGCCAGCGCCAGCGACGGATGCAGTTCAATCGCGGCAAGATTCGCCAGCCAGACCAGAGTCGGCAAATCATTGGCCAGAATATAGTGCACCGTGCGATGATTGCCTTCGCTCCAGATGGGAACAGTCTTCACCCAATCGGGCCGGTGCTGCGGCGCATTTTTCTCATAAAAAAATTCAGCATCCATCCCATTGGGATAGCGCTTACGGGTCAGCGGACGCTCTTTCAGATGCGGCAGCATCGCCGGCGCGATGCGCACGTAATAGTCGATAATCTGTTGTTTGGTAAAGCCGGCCGCTGGATAAAGAACTTTTTCCAGATTCGACAGCTTGAGTTGCCTGCCCTGAATCTCGATGGTCGAATCCATTCGCGTACGCTCCAGCAGGCATTGTGCCTCAAAATCCCTGCAACACAAAATACGGCGCTTTACCGATCAGCGACCTGCATTCGACGAAAACTGTCCGGCGCTTGACTGTTTAACCTTATGGCGTCATCCCGAGATGCGTCCGTATGGCGTCATCCCGAGCGGAGCCGCTCTTCAGGCGGAGCGAGGGATCTCCCACTCAACCACCTTCGAGCGTAAGCCAAACGCTGCACTGTCACGATTCGCCAGCCGCCGTTTGACAACCCCGTCGCGCCCCACGTAATTTCAAACTTCCGCCCAACAAGTCCGTCTAATTGGGATCGCTAGTAATTATTTGGCCAACTTTTGAAATTTGTCCAACAATTGGAGCACCACATGAAGCGCCGCGCACTGAGTCTAACTGCCGCCATCCTGTTTCTCACCGCTTTCGCCGCCGCCCAAGATGTAGCTTCCTTCGAGAAGCGCGTCACCGTAAAAAAGCTCTCAAACGGCCTGACCATCGTGCTCTGCGAGCGCCACGAAGCACCCGTGTTTTCCTTCTTCACCATGGTCGATGCCGGCTCCGCGCAAGATCCCATGGCTAAGACCGGCCTGGCGCATATGTTCGAGCACATGGCCTTCAAAGGCACCGACACCATCGGCACCACCAACTATCCCGCTGAAAAAGTCGCCTTGCAGAAAGTCGAACAGTCCTATGCCGCGTACATCAGCGAGCGCGACAAGCGAGTGGGCCGCGATGATGGCAAGCTGAAGCAACTCGAAAAAGCCTGGAAAGACGACATTGCCGCCGCCGACAAGTATGTAGTTCCCAATCAGTTTGGAAAAATTATCGAGCAAAACGGCGGCCAGGATCTCAACGCCTTCACCGATTACGATGAAACTGCTTATCACTACTCGTTGCCCGCGAACCGGCTGGAGCTGTGGGCATATCTGGAATCGGATCGCTTTCTTCACCCTGTGCTGCGCGAATTCTATAAAGAACGAAACGTGGTAATCGAAGAACGCCGCATGCGTACCGACAGCTATCCCGTCGGACGCTTGCTCGAACAGTTCAACGCCGCCGCCTTCGAAGCCCATCCCTACCATCGCCCAACCGTGGGTTGGATGTCCGACTTGAATTCTTTCTCCGCCACAGACGCGAAGAAGTTCTTCGACGAATACTACGTGCCCGCAAACATGGTCGTCGCCGTTGCCGGAGATCTGAACCCTTCTCAGGCCATGCCAATCCTGGAAAAGTATTTCGATCGCCTGCCTGCGAGCCACAAGCCCGATGAGACCACAACGGTCGAACCCCCGCAAAATTCCGAGCGCAAAGTCGAACTCAAGGAACAAAGTCAACCACTCTATCTCGAGGGCTATCACCGCCCCGATTACCTATCGAAAGACGACGCCGTCTACGACGCCATCACCGACCTCATGTCTGAAGGCCGCACTTCGCGCCTATATCGTGCGCTGGTGCGCGACAAAAAGATTGCCGCATACTCCGCCGGATTCACCGGCCTGCCGGGAATCAAGTACCCGCATCTGTTCGCGTTCTACGCCTTCCCCTTGCCCGGCCACACCACGCAAGAGGTCGCCGACGCGATTCACATCGAAATCGAGCGGCTCAAAAAAGAAGACATCAGCGACGACGAATTGAAGATGATCAAGACCCGTGCCAAGGCCAATCTGATCCGCGGCCTCGATGACAACGAAGGATTAGCAACTCAGCTAGCCACCTACCAGACCCGTTACGGCGACTGGCGCGAATTATTCCGCTCCGTCGATCGCATCGAGAATGTTACGAAAGCCGACATTCGCCGCGTAGCCAACGAAACTTTCTCCGATACCAATCGCACCATCGGCGTGATCGAAACCGCCCCAGCGTCCGGTCGCGGAGGTGCGCAATGAACAGGTGCGCCATGAAAATGAAATTCACGCGAACCCTGATTCCAATCTTTCTGCTCGTTATCTCCTGCTCTGTGGCAATCCCCACGGCCATAGCCCAGGCGAAAGCCTGGCAGCAAATTTCTACGCCTCCGCTGCCCGCCTTCCATCCGCCGCAGCCGAAGCGAATCGAACTCTCCAACGGCATGGTGATTTTTCTGCAGGAAGATCATGAACTCCCACTGATCAACGGCTCAGCTCGCATTCGCGGCGGTTCGCATGATGAGCCGGGAGAAAAAGCTGGACTCGCCAACATCTTCGGCGAAGTCTGGCGAACCGGCGGCACCAAGACGCAAACTGGAGACCAACTCGACGACTTTCTTGAAGTGCGCGCCGCAAAAGTTGAAACCGGCGGCGGTCCCGATTCCACTTCGATCAGCTTGTCTTGTCTGAAAGGCGACTTCGACGATGTCTTCAAAGTTTTCGCCGACCTGCTGCAAAACCCCGAGTTCCGCGCCGGCAAACTCGACCTCGCCCAAAAGCAAGCCTACGACGCCATCTCCCGCCGCAACGACAACATCGGCCAAATCGCCCACCGCGAAGCCGCCAAGCTGGCCTACGGCGTAAACAATCCTTACGCGCACGAGCCTGAGTACTCCACCATCGCCGCCATTACTCGCCAGGATTTGCTCGATTGGCACCAGAGGTACGTGCAACCCAATCACATCATTCTGGGTTTAGATGGAGATTTCGATTCCGCAGCCATGGAAGCCAAACTGCGCGCCGCTTTCGATTCCTGGCCCAAGGGAAGCGACTTGCCGAAAACTGAAGTCAACTACGATCCCGCGAAGCCCGGCTACTATCAGATCTCGAAAGAAGATGTGAATCAAACCAGCATTCAGATGATCGGCCTCGGCACCACCCGCAACAATCCCGATTACTACGCGATTGCAGTCTTCAACGAGGCGTTCGGCGGAGGATTTTCCTCGCGGCTCTTCAACGACATTCGCACCAAACGTGGCCTTGCTTACAGCGTAGGCGGGGGCATTGGCACCAACTTCGGCCATCCTGGAATTCTCAACTTCGTCGCCGCCACCAAAAGCCAAAGCACGGTCGAGTCGATCAAGGCGCTCGACGAGGACATCGACAATTTAAGTAAACAACCCATCACCGAAGATGAAATCAAGCACGCCAAAGATGCCATTCTGAATGCGTTCATCTTCCGCCTCGACTCACCCGACAAAGTCTTGGCCGAGCGCATGACGTACGAGTTTTATGGCTATCCGGCAGATTGGCTCGACAAGCTTCCGGCTGAGATTCAGAAAGTCACTGCCGCCGATGTGAGGCGCGTAGCCGAGAAATACGTGCACCGCGATCAACTGGCCGTGCTCGTAGTCGGCAATACCAAAGAGTTCGATAAGCCTCTTGCATCACTCGGCACGGTGAAAGAAATCGATATCACCATCCCACCGCCAGTCGCCGCCGGTGCGAAATAAAAACGCAAAATTAAAGGTGCAAAACAAAAACGAAAAAACCGTCGCGGCAGAAATGCTTTCACTCCGCCGCAACCAAAACCGACTTGCCTCCACAGGAGAGACAGATACCAGGGCCGCTCACAACAGGTAAAATGTCAGGGAGGTCACCGAACAACAATGGGTTCTGCTCAGGCCACCAAAGCGATGAAGGGTCGCGGCGAATGGACGATAAACGTACGTGCCACGGTGCAGTTGCCACTGTATGCGCTCTCATAGCTGCCTCTTTGCCTTCTGGCTCCGATTTCGAGAGGCGGAGTGGCCCTGGTGCACGGAACCATCAGGACACAAGAATCACCGCCGATCACGCACTTCAGAGTACTGGGGTGGGAAAGAGACTAGGCGGATAATAAGGTAGCCAACGCGTCGCTCGCGAACCGCGGCCAGATTCCACCCAGGCCCAAACCCAAACTTTCCATGCCCCTCCCCTCGCCCCCCCCCCCCCCGGCCACACACCTTCCGAAACCCAAGGATCCTTGCAACTGCCGATGACTTCCCCCCTCAAAGAGGGCGGGTAAAAAAACGCACGCCCGGACGGCCATCCTCGCCTTCCTTGAAGTGATCACTGAGGTTCAGGCCTTGCGACCTTTTATCCTTTGACGATCTTTCGACGCAAGATTCCTGCCAGAGAAATCATGCCAGTACCGAATAGAAGTAGCGATCCCGGCTCCGGAACCGGAGAGTATGCAATGTATTCCTGCGCCGTCCCGCCCGAGCTCTGGGTTCCAGGAATCGGCGTGTAGAGAAATAGTCCGTTAAACGCGCTGCTCGGAGCGCTGCGGGCCAACGTCAGATATTCCGTTTCAATCGTTGAGACTCCGTTGTTCTGGAAGAAGGCATTGTTCTGCACGTTATTAGAGAACAATCCCCAGATGGCAAAGTTTCCCGTGTTCACGTTCACCGTGCCGGCAAGAATGCTCTTGAAGATCAGTCCCGCAGCCTTGTAGTCCAGCAATTGATTGCCAAACATTCCCTTACCGCTGAGCAGGCCGCTCTTGTAAGCCTTCCAGGTTTCGCCCACCACCACTTCGTTATCGTAGCTGTCACAGATCATTGCTACCGGCTTGCCGCCATTAATCGAAAAATAATACGGATAGGTGTATACGCCGCCGGCATTGTTTCCGCCGACACTTGTGAGTTTCATGGTTAAGTTCGAATTAGCCAGGGCTGTGCCTGTGCCCAGAAATATCGCCGCCAGAAAAACCAGCAAATTGACTGCAAGACGAAATCGACGCATTGCCTGTTAACCTCTCCAACGAATCGCTAAAAGTCTCGCGCTAACGAAAGCCGGTTACTCTCGCACCGAAAGTAACTTCGCTCAAGCCAGATCAACCCTTCGGCGAAAATCCCCGGATGCAGCTTCGGAATCCCAGCGATCCGTGCGCTGATCCTTATAAGTGCAGCGCAGTTACCAAAGAATTGAATAGTGGAATCTTGTATTTAACGTCCGATCAAATAGGAGGCAATGAAACTGTTTTCACATGTGGCAGGAAAAGGAAAATTTCGCCCTGGCGGTCCGTTATTAGCCAGAAGTAACTCGAGGTAACCAGCTTCGGTAACCGCGGTTAAACT
>CAVYBF010000010.1:0-173488 GCA_963766625.1 uncultured Acidobacteriaceae bacterium
CGCGCCGCCAGTTAGGTTATAAGTTCCCTCGGGTCCTTTGGAGAGGCAGCCGATTACGGTTTCCAGGCCAAGGTGCTGTGGAACATCGCCTGAGTGGTTCTCATTTTGCTGCGTCTGCCCTACAGCGAACCCCGTAAGGGCTGCCGCGGCAAGACAGATCGTGAAAAGACGGTGCATCGAAACTCCTCCTCGAATTACAAATACGTCCTACTTGATTAGAGGTGCACGCAAGCTTACCGGTTGACTGAAAAGGCAGCCGATGCTCAACGTTTTTGGAGAGGAAAAAATTGCAGCGCTTGAGGGGAGATCCGCATGCTGCTGGCGGGAATTACCCACCCGTCGAAACGCGATCAATGGGTATTCTGGCTATTGGACGTTGACAACAACGTTTGCGGACGTCTGACTCGATCCGGAATTGCCCAGAACCGAAACTGTGAAAGTTTTGGCAATAATATACTCGTCTCAGTTAAGCCCCAGCGCTAGACTTGGGGCATGACTAAAGAAGTATTCACAGATTCACAGCTCAGGCTTCAATGGGCACAAGAAGAATTTACCGATTTTCAACGGGGCGCTCGGATTTACTTCAAGCGAACACCACGCCTGCCGTTCATCGAGCCTGATCCTGACGGAATCCATGAACACCATAAGCTCAAGCTGGGTAAACCGCTCCCAGGCGGACTTGCAAAGCGGACAGTCCACACAATCGAGAATCTTAGGGCCGCACTCGAATTGACTGCAATCGCTATAGCTCGACTCACTAGGCCCATTGGCGCACCCGTTGACGATGTCCACTTCCCCTTCTGTAAAACCGCGAACGACTTCAAAAGTCGCATAGGGAGTTGCTGTAAGGGATTCCCTGAAAAGATCACGGATTTGTTCGGAAGTTTTGAGCCTTACGGCGCTACTGACAATTTGCTCTTTGCAATTAACGAACTTTGTAATGCTTCGAAGCACAGAATTATCGTTCCCAATCCATCTGTTGCCGGGGTCAGATTGCCCTACATCGAAATGATTGGCGGAACTGGACCTGTCGTTCTCAATGAGGGAAACTTTTTCGACGTTGAAAAAAATGAAATAACGTACGCAACTACAGAGCGAGGAGTCCAATTGAAGTACCGCGCCCAGTTTGGATTTGATATAGCCTTCGGCGAAGTTGGACCGCTGAAAGGGCACTCGGTTGCTACCAACCTCGATGGCATGATTCGGGCCGTCACTACTGTCATCGACAAAACTGAAGCCAAGTGCGGGGAACTGGGGTTGTTTAGTTGATTGACTTTTGGCACACGTGTCTCTACCTTCATTCTAGGAAGGCTAAACGTGTCTCAAAAGCCAACTACCCCGGCCAATCCCGCGAAGAATGAGACGGGCGAATTTGGCAACTTTTCACGTTTGCTCGATAAAATTTTGTCGGTCCCGCACTCAAAGATCAAAGCGGAACTTGATGCTGAGAAGAAACGAACGAAACAGCCTAGAGATCGGGCGACACGCGGCCACGCTTACCGCGACGTTTCCGCCAGCGACTAGAACGGCGTCGTTTCTCCCTCCTTCCCAGTGAGTTCTTTATAGGTAAGGCGCTTCCCCACTAGATTTCTCAGCACCGCATCGAAGCGATCCGCGTCGTTCAACGGATTCTCTTTGGTGCCACGATTGTTATAACGGAAAACCTGCTCGTCCACATAGCGCTCCAAATGGAACGGCTCAACACAGACGTAGGTTCCGGCAAGATTCCGCTTAAAGAGACTCCAAAAGTTCTCAAGCCCATTGGTGTGAACGCGGCCGCGGACGTAGGTTTCGGCGTGATTCACGATTTCATGCACGTAGGTCTGATTTAGTCGCTTGTACGCGGGAGCCTGATCGGTATAAACGTTAGTTCCGTGTTCGACGGTGTTGAGGTACCGCATTTTGCAGGGTCAACCGTTCGACGTTCGGGACAACCTGAGCGCGAACCTGTCGCGCATTGCGGTCCAGCATTCCCATGACGATGGTTTTGCCGATCACTCCCGCTGCGGTGCCGTACTGATTGAGCGCACGTACGCGATTCTGTTTTTCCTTGTGCATATTCTTCATCTTCCCACCGATGAAGGTTTCGTCTACTTCGACTTCGGAACCTTCGCCGCCAATCTTGGAGGAGAAGTTGCCAGTGCGAAGTGCAACACGAATGCGATGCAGCATGAACCATGCCGATTTTTGAGTGACGCCGATAGCGCGGTGAATCTCGTAGGAGGAAACGCCGTTTTTGCAATTCGCAATCATCCAGATGGCAGTGAGCCACTTATCGAGCGGGATCGGCGACTCTTCGAAAATGGTTCCGACTTTGATAGAGAACTGCCGTTTGGGATGGTCGCTCTTGCACTCCCACAGGCGGCGAGTCGCGATGAAACGAACTTGCTTTGACTGGCACTTAGGGCAGACCGGACCATCGGGATAGACTCGCGCCTTAAGAAATTCAAAGCAGCGGTCAGGATCAGCGAAATACGCGATAGCTTGTTGAAGAGTCTTGGGTTCGGTTGCCATGAACCCACTTTAGCGAAAACTAACTCCTGAGTCAAGTATATTAGTACCAAAGTTTTTGCGGAGGTGGAAGATTTGCCTAGGTGTCAAGAGTTTGGGTACTTCTCATTTTGGAGTGTTCGCCGAAAATATGGTTGTTAGCGCCTTTTCGCCCGGGGGATACCGTTTCATCCCCGAACCCGCTCCGTGTTAGCCTATCGGCGGGCAGGGTGGGGCAGTTCGGTCGGCTTTTCCATGTCCCTAAAGTAACCTCAATGCCAAACGAACCCGGAAAGCGGCGAAGTGTCGTATCTAGTTCTGGGTCTGGGACTTCTGCGGGTTCTCCGCAACTGGAAGACGAGCAACTTTCTGGCCTGAGCGGGGTTCAATCAAGTGTGAGCACAGCCGCCATTGACGGCAGCGTTCTGATTGCCTCGTTAGCTTCGCGGTCCGCCACTTTGCAGCCCGTGGTGGCCGGCGCGGAAGCCTATAGCGATGCCGAAGTGATGCTGCGCGTGAAGGCCGGGGACGAAGCTGCTTTCGACTTTCTGGTGCAAAAGTATCGGCGGCCGCTGGTGAGCTTTATGTACCGCATGGCGCGCAATTCGGCCGTGGCGGAGGATCTGGCGCAGGAAGTTTTTCTGCGGGTGTACCGTTCAAGGCAGACTTACGAAGCGAGCGCGAAGTTCACCACCTGGTTGTATCGGATCGCGACCAATCTAGCGGTCAATCACGCTCGCGACACGCGCAAGGAGCGGCCGGAGGTAACCGTCAGCCTGGACGAGCCGGACGAGGAAACCGGAACGACCATGGACGTGCGCGACGCCTCGATGACTGCCGAAGAGGCTTTGGTGCGGCAGGAGCGGCTGGCGGCGATTCGAAGCAAGGTGGAGGCACTGCCCGAGCGGCAGAGACTGGCCGTAATCATGCACAAGTACCAGCAAATGGATTACAAGCAGATTGCCGAGGTGCTGAAGCTGAGCGAGTCAGCCACGAAATCGTTATTGTTCAGGGCCTATGAGAGTTTGCGCGAACAGTTAAAAGAATTTGTATAGCAGCGCTCTTTGGTTTCACGAAGTGGCATTGGCGAAGAAACATTCAGGGGAACGGTTATGAAGTGTGAAGAGATGCGCGAAATGATGCCGGATTTGGCTTCCGGTCTGGTGCAGGTGACGCCAGAGATCAGCGGGCATGTGGCAACCTGTAGCGCATGCGCCGGCAAACTGGAAGAGTTCCGGCAGACGATGGCGCTACTGGATGAGTGGCAGGCCCCGGAGCCTTCGCCCTATTTCGATGTGCGGCTGCAGGCTCGGCTACGGGAGGAAATGGCGAAGCCGCAAGCTGGATGGATCGGTTGGTTGCGGCGTCCTGTGTTGGCTGCAGCGCTGACTGTGCTGATGGCGATTGGGGTTGGTCTGTTCTTTAACAAGGGCGATGGAATCCATCGGCCAGCGGACAATGTTGTGGCGGACAACGATGCTGCATCCCAGCTTGCAGAGCCGGGAACGGCGGTGGGGGATCTCTCGGCGCTGGATAACAATCACGATTTGTATTCGGATTTCGAACTGCTGGATGACCTGCAGGTGCAGCCGGACGTCACAGCGAATCCGTAGACGGTTTGCAGTCGATAGATATAGTTGTGGCGGCAAAGGGCGGGGGATGCACGGGGAAAATTTATGACGGGATGGATGGTCAAGGCTGTGCTGTATGCGGCGACCGTTCCCCTTTTGGTGTTCCCATGCCCGGCCCAGCGTAATAATTATCGCCCGATGCAAGGACGGCCGCCGGCGCAAGTTCAGAGGCCCCATCACGGGCATGCTGGCGACTGGCTCCGCCGCTATCACGACCTGCCTCCCGCCGAGCGGGAACACATGTTGCAAAACGATCCCGGCTTTCGCCGCTTACCTCCCGAGCGGCAGCAGCTATTGCGGCAACGGCTGCAGCATTTCTCCAGTTTGCCTCCGCAGCAGCAGGAGCGGGTGATCAACCGGATGGAAACCTGGGAACATTTGACTCCCGGGCAGAAAGCCGAGGCTCGCGATTTGTTTGGCCGGATGCGGCAACTTCCGCCCGAGCGACGAAACATGGTTAGGACGGCAGTGCGCGATTTGAGCGCCATGCCTCCGGATCAGCGCGAGCGAGTAATCGATTCCCCACGATTTAAGAGCATGTTCTCGCCTGACGAGCGCGACATCATGCGCCGGGCTTCGCGGCTACCGTTGGCACCGCCAGCTAACCGGGGCGAAGAAGCATCACCGCCAGAGTGACCCTGAGCATTTGTGATTCCGAGCGAAGCATTTCCATTCGCATTAGCGAACAGAAATGCGCAGTCGAGGAATCTGCTTTTCTGGCGATATTCAGTGAAAATCGTGCGAGTTGGTTTCGGCTTTCGTGACGAACAGTGGCTGCACGCGTTCCGCTTTCACCGAAATCACGTTGTCCTGATTTTGCAGGATGCCCTCGATCGCCAGAAATCGTTCTGAAGTCAGCAACAGCCGGTTCTGATGAAAAAGATCGGGCGTAACAATCGCATTGGCCACTCCGGTTTCATCTTCCAGGCTAAGAAAAACAAAACCTTTTGCGGTGCCTGGACGCTGGCGGGTGATAACACAGCCTCCGATGCGAAGGCGCTTGCCATTAGGAATGTCGCGGAGTTCGATGGCACGGCGAATGCCCATAGCGTTAAGCCAATCGCGCCGATAGGCCATGGGATGCGGACCAATGGTGAGGCCAGTGCCGTGGAAATCAGCGACCAGGCGCTCTTCGAAGTTCATGGGCTGAAGCGGCGAAGGCAAATCAGGCTCGGTCAAATTTTCCAGCAGCGGACCGGAAGCGCGCACAGCGACCTGCCAGAGAGCATCGCGGCGGTGGAGTTGCAGTTTCGAATTTCCAGTTTCCGGTTTCGAGTGAATTCGGCCGATAGCATCTGACTTTCTCGAAACTGGAAACTGGAAACTGGAAACTGCATTGAATGCTCCGATTTCCGCCAGCCTGGTGAGTTCGTCCTTACGCAGTTCGGGAACGCGGCGAGTAAGATCGTGAATGGAAGTAAATGGAGCACGAGCACGTTCGCGCACCAGAGCCTGAGCGGCTTCTTCGCGCAGGCCGCGGACATAGCGGAGGCCGAGACGGAGGGCCGGAGTAGAGTTTTTAGTTTCCAATGTACATATCCACTCTGATCTCATCACATCCACCGGCAAGATCTTCAAGTCGTGTCGTTGTGCATCTTTGACGATGGTTGCCGGAGAATAAAATCCCATTGGCTGATTGTTGAGCAGAGCTGCCGTAAATGCGGCCAGGTAATGGCATTTCAAATAAGCGCTGGCATAAGCGATCAGCGCAAAACTGGCAGCGTGCGATTCGGGAAATCCATAGAGCGCAAATGATGTAATCGAAAGAATAATTTCTTCCTGGGCCTTCGGCGAGATTCCGTTTTGCGTCATGCCGGCGCGCAGTTTGGCTTCGATCTCGCGCATGCGCGCCTGCGATCGCTTGAAACCCATGGCGCGGCGCAGGTCTTCGGCTTCGCCTCCGGTGAAGTTGGCCGCGATCATGGCAATGCGGAGCAATTGCTCTTGAAAAAGCGGCACACCGAGCGTGCGGGCGAGCACAGGTTCCAGCGAGGGATGCGGATAAGTGACCTCTTCGCGTCCCTGCCGGCGCTGCAAAAATGGATTGACCATTTGCCCAACGATTGGTCCGGGACGGATGATCGCGACTTGCACTACGATGTCGTAAAACCTTTTTGGCTGCAGTCGCGGCAGGCAAGCCATCTGCGCACGGCTTTCGACCTGGAATAATCCGATGGTGTCGGCTTTTTGCAGCGCGGAATAAACTTCCGGATCATCTTGCGGAAGCTGCGCGAGATCCACTTCCTCGGGATAATGCTTGCGCACCAACTCGAGCGAGTCTTTGAGCACGGCCATCATGCCAAGTCCGAGCAGATCAACTTTAACAATGCCCATGTCGGCGCAATCCTCTTTATCCCACTGCACGACCACGCGGCCGGGCATGGATGCGGGCTCGAGCGGCACGACGGAATCGAGTTGCCCCTGACAGATGACCATGCCGCCGGAGTGCTGGCCGAGATGGCGTGGCATATCTTGCACGGCGAGGCATAGTTCGTAATATTTGCGCAGGCGCGGGTGGGTGAGATCGAGACCGGCGTCGCGGAAGCGGCGGTCGAGCGCGTCATTTTCATCGCGAAATTCCCAGGTAGCGACGGCGGCGGAAATTTTGGCGAGGGTTTCAGGATCGAATCCCAATGCTTTGCCCATTTCGCGCGCGGCCATGCGGTTGCGATAAGTGATGACATTTGCGGTCATAGCGGCACCGCGCTCGCCATAGCGACGGTAAACATATTGAATAACTTTTTCGCGCTCGTCGCCGCTGGGCAGGTCGAGATCGATATCGGGCCACTCGCCACGTTCTTCGGAAAGAAAACGCTCGAAAAGAAGATCCATGCCGACAGCATCAACGGCGGTAATGCCAAGCGAGTAGCAAACAGCGCTATTGGCAGCCGATCCGCGACCCTGGACAAGAATGTTTTCGTGACGGCAGAAACGAACCAGATCCCAAACAATCAGAAAATATCCCGCGAGCTTTAGCTTTTCGATCAATGCCAGCTCTTTTTCGATCTGCCGGCGAGCGCGAATTTGCATGTCGTGCGATTTTCGTCCGTAACGCTCGCGGAATCCTTCCCAGGCACGCTCGCGCAGAAAAGAATTCATGCTCTCGCCTTCGGGAACTGGATAGCACGGAAATTCGTAGCCGAGATCGTTGAGGGTGAATTCGAGGCGGGAGGAAAGTTCGAGTGTGTTGCGGATAGCTTCAGGCAGGTCGACAAAAAGTTGTTGCATCTCTTGCGGGGATTTTAAGTGACGCTCGGCGTTGCGAGAGAGCAAACGTCCGGCGGTTGATAGGGTGCGGTGATGGCGGATTGCGGTGAAAGCATCGCAGAGTTCGCGATCTTTTGCCGTAGCGTAATTCACTCCATTCGTCGCGAGCAGAGGAAGCTTGAGCGATCGAGCAATGTCGATGGCTGCCCGGTTGCAGGATTCTTCTTCGCGATGGAAATGGCGCTGCAGTTCGATATAGACATTTTTGCGGCCAAATAACGCGATCAGTTGTTCGACTTGCTTGCTAGCAGCCTCGATGCCGCCTTGTTGCAAAACTGTGGCGAGCGGACCGTTTGCGCCGCCAGTCAGGCAGATCAGGCCTTCGGCATGCTGTTCCAATTCTTTTGGCAGAACTGCTCCTTCACCTTTCTTGGCGCGGAGCTTCATTTTTGTAATAAGGCGGCAAAGATTCTGATAGCCCGGGCGGGAGGAAACGAGGAGAGGAAGTCGGAAGGAGTTTTCGCACGTAACCTCTGCGCCGATGTGGGCTTTGATTCCAATCTTTTCCGCTGCATGATGAAAGCGAGGCGCGCCATAAATTCCGTCTGTATCGAGCAAAGCCATGGCTGGCATGTTGAATTTGGCGCACATTGCCGCCATGTCCTCGGGCAGAGAAGAGCCTTCGAGAAAGCTGAAAGCGGAGCGGGAGTGAAGCTCGATGTACATTGACTCAATTCCCTCAGTCATACGTTCCTTCTACGAACCAGTTGCCACCAAGCAAATCGTGCACCAGTCGGTAAAGAGCGACATTTTCTTCATTTCGCAAAGCAACATCCCATTCATCGCGCGACCAGGCTTCGCGCTCCCACCAATCTCCGGAATTGCGCCACGGCCCGGCTTTCCAGAGCACAGTTCCTTGCACTTCTTTCTTGTTGGCGCATGTCACGCGCTCTGGTTCTCCGTTTTCTAAAGTTACGTTGGCTCGAAGCGGCGGACGAAATATACGAAAAGCGGCAACGGCGGGTTTTTCTTCCAGCGAATCTTTTTTGCAATTCGCCTTTGAAACTGCACCGGGCGCAAAGTGCCGCATGCGAAAACTTTGCGAGCGATGTGTATCCAGCAATTCGATTGAGCCTACTCGGGATCCGCCTACTAAGCCGGCAATGCGCGCCAGAGTGAGCTCCAGTTTTTCTGGTTCAGGAGATGGAGGTAAAAATAATCCTCCCTGCGCCGATCGCAGCCGTGCCGGTTCTGCCGCGAGATGAATCTTTTTAATGGGCGCTCCCGGTGGGTGTGCATTCAAATCCAGCTGGAGCAGCTTGAGAAATAATTTGGCATCGAGCATGGGAAGCGGAAGGCGAAGCGTGCGCTGAAAACAAAGCGCCGATTGAGATTGTTGATTGACGAGCGAATAGTTTTCAAGTTCAAGCGTGAGCCGCAATTCTTGTGTGGCCAGAGCACGTGTGGCCAATCGGGTACAGATTTGTTCTAGCAGGCGATTCAGCAGGAAAGCTAAGGGTTCAAGCAGGAGGATGGGAAATTCCAATTCAACTGCTTCATCAAATACTGCCGGTTCTTCCACCGGAACCAGCGTGCGCGAGGCGGTGCCTCGAGCCAATTTTTGCAAACGTAAACCTTGCTGCCCTAAACGTTCGCTCAGGGCGATATCGGGCAGTGTGGCCAATGCTTGCAGATTGTGCACGCCCCAACGGTCGAGAGTTTCGAAAAAATCTTCTCCCTCTTTTTCTGCTTCTCTTTTTTCTGCTGCTTCTTTTCTCTCAGCAAACAATACTTTGATGGGCAGCGGACCGAGTTGTTCAGCCTCTTTGCCGGAGGGAATTGTGGTCACTCCGGAAAATCCGCGAGCCGCTAGCAGGGCGGCATCGGGATTCGAAGCTACTGCGACATTCACATCTAATCCGAGATCTGCGGAGCGGGAGAATATGGAATGAGCAATCTCAGGCAGCGAGCCAAAAAGAGACTCCATGCCGGCGAGATCAAGAATCGCGGTATCCGGTGCAGTGTCTTCCACGCATGGCGAAAAGGATTGCGCGCAGTCGAGCAATGCAGCGTGCGCCGCCGATTCCTGCAGCGTAGAACGTTGACGCAGAGTTAATTCAGAACAAAGTTCGGCTTGTGCTTTCGTCATGCCTGGCATAATTCCCAGCTTTGCTGCGCTCTGGCTTACAGCAAAAATTTGTTCAAGTGGAGGTTTGCCGTCGAAAATGGCAAGGGCTTGGGCGCGCAACTCGGGCTCGGCGCGAAAAATTGCGGCCACGGGAAAATCCGGTACGAAGCTGCAGGCAAACGGCATAGATCATTGAGTCATTGGGCGATTGAGCCATTGAGTGATTGAACTGCAATGACTCAATCACCCAATCTCTCAATTCCTTCATCCTGCCCAGGCGGTTTTGCTGGCGAAGGTGGCCGCAACCGAAGCTGCCGGTTTGCGTTCGACTCGCGAGCGCACTATTTCTGCGGTAATTTCTATTTCGGTCAGCAAATTCGCATGTGTGGGTTTCGTTTCACAATTCATGGGCTGCTCTTTTTTGCGTTTTCCGGCAGCGCCCAGCTTTATCAGCAATGAAGAACAACTCCCGGCAATCGATTGTCGTTCGAAGGCAATCAGAACTGTAGGCGTATGCTCTACGGCACGGCGGAAGCGGAACCATGTGGTCAACGGAATGCGCCGCGCGGTTGGCGTCGGCAGGTCACATAAATCGAGGGCGATCAGACCAAAGCCCCCGCTTTCCAGCAGCAAGTCGGTAGCGCGCATAAGTTGTTCGAGGCGCTGCTCGGAAATGTGTTTCTCCGTGACTCTGTGACTCTGTGGTGAATTCTCCCTGCACCGTACCCATAAAAGCCGATTAAGACCTAAGCCGGCAGCCACAAGCGATTGTGGATCGAGCGCATCGCAGGCATCCACGACCGCGCAGCATTCTCCACGCCGGGTAGCGGCGGCCAGAGCGGCCAAAAGCATGGTGGTGCGACCAGAAGAAACTGGACCGAAAATTTCAGTCAGGCAACCGCGCGGCAGGCCTCCGGTAAGAGAATCGATCGCGCTGATGCCGCTGGAAACCATTTGTGGCGCGGGGCGCACAGCCAAGCGTGATGCTGGAGTCACGCTACTGAGAATTTTTGATTTTTGATTGGTGATGGTTGATTGAGGGAGGCGTGCGGCTGAAGCTCGCAGCACCTCAGTGAGCTTTTGATTTTCGAATGAACGCGGGCTCACTTCAGGAGCACATTCAGCATCAAAAACAAAAAAGCGGCCCTGGGCCGCCGAAGTGGAAATCACTGCGGAAGACATAAAATCCTCGGAAATTTCAGGGAACGCCGGAGCGGAGAGTCCGGAGGCGTATTCGCTTTTTATTCGCCTTTAAGAATTCTGCCATCCTCGGAACAAATAGTCAAGAGGGACTCTGGAATTTCCTAAATTCTGCCCCTGCTTACTTTGTCGCCGTCCATTCGTCTAAGCCCAACAGCACAGCGATCAGGCGCGGTGCTCCGTCCAAAGCTTATCCAGGGTGCGCTGAATCGCTGTTCGAATCCCCACAAGAAAAGAGGAGTACTCCATGTACAGAATTCGTCTGCTTGTTTTGTTATGCGGCGTGTTGTTGACCGCAGGCTTTTGTCTCGCCCAAACCGCGACCAGCGAAACTCTGATGCTTGATCTACCGCGCGCAAGCCAACACGCTGTGGTCACGCAGCGCATCGGAATTACCGATATCACCATCAACTATCATCGGCCGCTGGCCAATGGGCGGCAAATCTGGGGCAAAGTCGTACCCTACGGCCAAGTATGGCGTGCGGGGGCGAACGAGAATACGACCATTACCTTTACCGATCCGGTCACGATCGAGGGCCAACCTCTCGACAAGGGAAGTTATGGCCTGCACATGATTCCCGGAGAGAACCAGTGGACCGTGATTTTTTCGAAAGTCTCGACGGCGTGGGGCAGCTTCAGCTACAAGCAAGACGAAGACGCACTGCGGGTGAACGTGAAGCCGCAAACCGCGGAATCGCACAACGCTCTCACCTACGATTTTGACGATATCAAGCCTGACTCGACCATCGTTACGATGAGCTGGGAGAAGGTGGCCGTCCCATTTAAGGTTGCCGTGAACGTAAACGACATTGTGACCGCCAGCATTCGCAAGCAGACTCGCGGTCTGAATCAGTATTACTGGGAAGGCTGGGACGATGCGGCCGCGTACTTCCTCGCCAACAAAATCGACCTCGACGAGGCGCTGAAAGATGAAGAGTTGTCGATTCAGGCGGAAGAACGCTACGACAATCTGCTAAACAAATCGAAGATTCTCGAAGCCATGGGCCGAACCCAAGAAGCCGACGCGGCTCGCAAGGAAGCCCTGGACAAGGCTAACGCGCTGCAACTTTACTTCTACGCACGGCAGTTGCAAGCGGCTAAGAAGCAGGAAGAAGCCTTCGCCATCTTTCGCTCGAATGCCAAGAAGTTCCCGGATTACTGGACTTCGCACGTTGGACTGGCTCGTGTTTACAGCCGCCAGGGGGATTTCGATAGCGCCGTGAAGGAGATGCAACTGGCGCTTACGACTGCACCCGATTCCAACAAGCCCAACCTGGAGAACTACGTGAAGCGGCTGGAGGCTAAAGACGACATCAATCGCTGACCATCGTTAAAGCAAGTCGTAAAGAAGAAAAAACGAAAAAAGATACGTCATCCCGAAGCCCCGCGTCCTTACCGGCGGGGCGAGGGATCACGCGAGCAGCGCGAACGCGACCGGCTGCCAACTCGCGAGATGCCTCGCTCCGCCGGAAAACCGGCTGCGCTCAGCATCACGCCATCAACAACGCCACCGCAAGGATCCTTTTGGCCTGCCTCACCATACGCGGCAAGCATTCGCCCGCACCATCTTCTGCCCGGCTTTGCAGCCGAATGCCTCGGCGAAGTCGGACATGTTCGAAACTACGTTGTCGATGCGGAACACGGGCAGCGAATGTGGATTCGTCGTTACGATCAGACGTGCTACCTGCGGACGTATGTTCGAACACCAGGAGAACGCATAGGCTAGAAAGAAACGCTGGCGGTGGGTCCAGCCGTCGGGGCCTTTGTCGTCGAGCGATTTGCCTTCTTTCTTCAATTGATCCTGTAGTGCACTCAACGCGAGGTGGAGACCGCCATTGTCCGCCGTGTCCTCGCCCTGGGTTAACAATCCATTCTGCTTCACCCCCGGTCCGGCCTCAGGTACATCCTGCGTGTATTCGTCGGAAATGCATTTCCCGCGCTGGTCATATTCTTTAGCGTCTTCAGCTGTCCACCAATCGCGCAAGTTGCCCTGAGCGTCGAACTTGCGGCCCTGATCGTCGAAGCCATGGGTGAGTTCGTGGCCGATGACCATGCCGATCGCTCCAAAATTTACCGCATCGTCCTTGCTCGGATCGAAGTACGGGGGCTGAAGAATGCCCGCTGGGAAATTGATGGTGTTCAGTTGCGGATCGTAATAAGCATTGATGGTCGGCGGAGTCATGGTCCACTCGCTGCGGTCGACTGGTTTGCCGATCTTTTGCACCCAGCGCTCGAATTCGAATACTGAGGCGTCCTCCATGTTGCCCAGATAATTGTCGCGTGTGATCTTCACACTGGAATAATCGCGCCAGTGCGTAGGATAGCCGATTTTGTCTTCGATCCCTTTCAACTTGATAATGGCCTGCTCTTTCGTTGCCGGCGTCATCCAGCTGACGGTCTCGATGTCGTTCTGCATCGCGTGCTCGATGTCGTGGACCATGGCAAGCGTGCGTGCCTTGCTTTCCGGCGGAAAAGCGCGATCCACGTAAGCTTGCCCAAGGGCCTCGCCCAAGGCACCGTCTGCGTTGCGCACACAACGCCGCCAACGTGGCAATTGTTGCTCCTGGCCTGCCAGCGTGTGCGCGAAGAAATCGAAATTCTCATCCACCAGGGCTTTGGTCATCACGGGCGCCGCTCTGTGAATCACTTGCCAGCGGATGTAGGTCTTCCATTGAGCCAGCGGGTGCTGTTCCAGCAGCTTATTCTCGGCCCGGAAGAAATCCGGTGAAGTCACGATGTAGTGATCGCTGGCAAACGCATTCACTGCTTTCAGATAAACGTTCCAGTCGATGGCAGGAGTCAGGGCTTGCACCTGCGCAAGCGTCATCTTGTTATTGATGTTCTTCGGATCGCGGCGCTTGACGTTATCCATTTGTGCTTTGGCCAGTTCTGTTTCCAGTTCGACCACGACGCTGGCGTCGCTTGCAGCCTGCGCCTCCGGCTCTCCGATCAGCTCAAACATTTTTTGAATATGAGTGCGGAATTTCTTGATCGTCTCAAGTGACTTCGCATCGGTGTTGATGTAGTAATCGCGGCCAGGAAGGCTCAGACCGCCCTGATCAATTTGCGCGACCACTTTGGAAGCATCGTCATAATCCTGCTGTCCGGTGAAACCGAAAAAAGGCGCGTTGGTCTGATTGTCAGATTGCTCCCAGGCGCCGGGAAACGAACGGTGAAGATGGGCAATTTCCAGAGTGATTTCTGTCTTTGACTTAAGCGCCGCGATGCGGTCCAATTGCGGCCGTAAGGGTTTCAACCCCTCCCTTTCAATACCGCTTTCGTCCATGCAGGCAGCCCAGAAATCCCCAATTTTCTGCTGTACCGGCGTGCGTTTGGGGTCGTCCTTACTGGCGGCTTCCATGGTCTCGCGCAGCAGGTTCTCATTCCAAAGTTCCAAATTGCTCCCCGTCGTCCAGTACACCTGATCTGCGGGAATGGGATTGGCGGCCATCCACTTGCTACAGGAGTATTTGTAAAAGTCATCGCAAGGGTTGAGTGATTTGTCGACCAGGTTGGGGTCGAAATGCTCGAGCTTAGGAGCAGATGTTTCCTCGCCAGTGCCGAGTGTGGCCGCAGAGGTTAAGCCGGGCTTCGAACTTTGCGCAAGAAGACTGACAGGAAAACTCAAGAAGAGAACGGTAAACAGGCGTCTATTTTTGAACATTGGACCTCGTTCTGAAGCGATTTGAATTTGCCTTCTTAAAACTACGTACATGCGCGACGCAGAGTTCCATCGGGATCGAACCCTGTGGCTTGGCCGCTGACGATTAACATACTGACGATTAACGTACTGACGATCAACATACTACAGACGCGCCGGCCGATGCAGGGTTAGCCGGAATGCGAGGTGGCCCGAAGGCGAGAGTCGTAAGGGCCGTCGAAAATCCACTACGAGACCGGTTTACGTTGCTGCCCGCTTCTTCGGCGGATGTCGCAGACTGCGCCCTTCAATCAGGCTGTAAAGATCCTCCGCGAGGTTGGTGGTGTGATCGCCGGCGCGTTCAAGGGCCTGGGCCATGAGAAGAACATCGAAGCTTGAGGGATTATTCTGCAGGGCGTGTTCCGTGAGATGCTTCTGGAAAAGTGCGTGGCAGACGCGATCGATTTCCTTGTCCATTTGCAGAACCTTGCGGGCAGCTTCGAGATCGAGTTCGAGAAATCCTCGGTAAACCAGATCAAGCATCTCCCGCAAGATCGCCGACATTTCCACCAGCTGCCGCACGTCGAAAGCCGCCATTTTTTCGGTACGCGATTGCACGCGCATAGCCACGCTCATCATCAGATCGCCGATGCGCTCCAGGTCGGTCGTGCACTTCAGACTGGTCAATAGCTGGCGCGCGCGAGCCTCATTCACCCGCGTGATTGCGGCGGGCAGTTTGTCATCGATGTAGCGCTCGATGATATCCAACTCCTGCTCACAATCTTTGATGGCCAGAAATGCCATGCGTGAGGAATGGGTGAGCAAGTCGCGCATATTGAAAACCGCGTCCCGCGCTATAAGGAATGCTTTTAGCGCAGTCCGCGATAGATCGTCGAGAGCCCCCGTTGGTTTCTGGGCGGACTTCTTGCCGCTTGGCTCGTCCGCGACCGGTACGATATCGGCGGTATCCGCCGTGAGAGGCTCCTCCGGCGTTGTCCGCTTTGTGGCGGGTTTACGAGGCATATTTCACAGGCGTTAGAAAGCTGCCTTTCCTTCAGAATATCTCACCTTGAAGCACACGGCAGTCTAATCGGTGAATGTGAACGGAAGATGAATAGCCGGTTGCAGGCCGGGGGCAGCCGACTATAAAGTGCGTGTAGAGTCCATTTCATCCGGACGGGGGGTACGGACAGTTTGATGGAATTGCTCGATTATTTGCGCCGTCAGTTTACCTACGACGCCTGGGCCAACCGCGAAGTATTGGCTGCGCTCGGCGCGAGCGGAGGATCTGAGGGTCCCTCGCAGGTCCGTCCGCTTCAACTATTGGCGCATATTCTCTCTGCCGAGCGTCTCTGGCTGGAACGCATCAAATCGCAACCGCAGAGTTCTCCCGTATGGCCCGATTTCACAATTGAGCGCTGCAATCAGGAAATAGAAGGCATAGCTACCATGTGGCGCCAATATCTCGCTCAGATTTCTACTGCTCAACTTGCAGAAACGGTTCGCTACAAGAACAGCAAGGGCGAGGAGTTCGCCAGCAGCCTGCAAGACATCCTGACTCATGTGCTGCTGCATTCGGCTTATCACCGGGGACAAATCGCCAGCCAGATGCGTGCCGGTGGGAAAGAGCCGGCATATACGGATTTTATTCACGCAACTCGCCAGGGCCGGATCGAGTAATCTGACGAACGGCCGCTCTGATCGATTGCTGACGGGAGCACGTTTGTGGAAGATCGCTCGTTCTATGCCATCACGATTGCGCAAATAGTCGCTGCAGGCGTGGTGGTGTGGCTGGTATTTCTTCGTCCTGGAGCCTGGGATTGGCAACGCTCTGTAGGGTCCGCGCTTATGTTCGCAGGCATGGCCGGGATCGCTCTTGCACGCTATCAGTTGGGAAGATCCTTTGCCATCAGGCCTCAGGCGCGCCAGCTAGTCACACACGGCATCTATTCGAAGATTCGCAATCCTATTTATGTATTTGGTTCGCTCCTGTTTGCAGGATTCGTGCTGGTCTTGCACCGTCCCGGTCTCTGGCTATTGTTTGCTGCCATCGTTGTTATGCAAACCATCCGCGCTCACCGCGAAGCGCAAGTGCTCGAAGCCGCATTCGGCGAGGCTTATCGAGAATATCGCCGCAAAACCTGGTTCTAGAGCTTTCGCGCAATGTAACTCAGACGGGCTGCAGCCCCGATCCAAGACGCGGAGTGCACGCTGCGGTAATATTTCTGAAATGAGAAAACTGCTGGTTGTCATTGCGGTGCTTTCGTGTGCGGCCCTGGTGCCGGGTGCGGAAGAACGGACGCTTGCACCCATGCCAGTTGCAGTTTCAGGTAACGCCGTTGCCAGCCTTAGAGAAGGATTGGATTTGTTTTCCATGATGGGTATAGGTCCGCGGAAAACCTGGGACGACGTGACCAGCAAGGTTTACGTCATGCATTTGAGTACCGGCAAATGGTATACCGGGCATCCGGTGCCGGGGGTGGTCGGGCGTATCAACGCTGCGGCCGTTTCCGCAAAAGGCCGGGAAATAGTCCTCATCGGTGGCTTTGTACTTGATGCGCAAGGAGCCGAACGCCCAGTCAGTGACGTTAACGTGTACGAGGCGAGCATCCGCGAGTGGTCGCGCGGTCAGGATTTGCCGCTTGCTGTGGATAGCGCAGTCGTCGGGGTGCATGATCGCTTCGTCTATCTGATTGGTGGCCGTTCCGCAAAGGGACCGGTCAACAATGTGCAGGTCTACGATGTTGACAGAGACACCTGGAGCCAGGCGACGCCATTCCCCGGCACACCTGCATTCGGACAAGCCGGCGGGGTCTCAGAGGGTTACATCGTGGTAGTCGATGGCGCAAAGGTGGGCCCGACTGGCGGACCGCGCTACGTGGCCTCAAACGAATGCTGGCTGGGCAAAATCGAGAAAAAGCATCCCGATAAGATCGAATGGAGCAAGCTGCCGCCGCATCCCGGTACAGCGCACTTTGGAATTGCGAGTGGCGGCTCCAGCCGTTACAAGAAGATTTATTTTTCAGGCGGCACATCCACACCTCATGACTACAAAGGCGTAGCGTACGACGGAAACCCTGCTGAAGTTTCCTCGCTTACTTTCGAATATGATGTGCACGCTCACAAGTGGGAGACACTTAGCGAGAAAACTTATGACCCGCGCGCAGATGGCCGTGGCGTGCTGGTTACGCCTTACGGCCCCGTGGTCGTCGGCGGCATGAGCAAAGAGCTGGCGGCTACCGCACGGGTCACGTTGCTCCCCAGAAAAGAAGGTACCTTCGGAAAGTGACGAAGCGGGGAATTTATTTCGTTGCTCAGAAACGTCCGAGCTTTTCCGCCGTCGCTGCACGTCGGTTGATCAAATCTTCGACAACCGGACGATGCCCGATGGTCTTTCCGGCAAGGAGTAACATCTAAACAATCAGGCTGCCCGTGACCAACGATTCTCTTACAGTCTCGCCAGGTCCGCGTTTCCGCACTGCCATGGTGCTAGCTATTGCTGCGGATGCACTGCAACTCATAGTTTTTCCCTTTTTTATGGAAGGCGCCGTGTCGCCCGCTGACGACCTGCTCGATTTCGGTATCGCAGCGGCAATGGTTCACCTTCTCGGCTGGCATTGGGAATTTCTGCCGTCGATTCTCGGCAAGCTCGTGCCCGGCGTCGATTTGGTTCCTTTTTGGACGCTGGCGGTCGCTAATGTTTATCGGAAATCGAGGCAGAATGTGGTTGCCGCAGCGGAAAATCGCGAGCACTCCAGCGAAGTCGAAAACCAGAAATTATTGGACAGCCATTAAACTCACGATCGAGTCATGGCTCGATAACGTGGAGCCCGCATTCGGTTTTTGAGGATCCTGACCAGCGGCCTGCGCGCGGGCTTTCTCCCGGACGCACCGCGCGGGTGCAATGGGTGCAACCTATGCTGGTAAAGCCGCGGTCGTGCAGCGCATTGTAGGGAATGTCATGATCACGGATATATTGCCATACTTGCTTTGAACTCCAGTCGGCAATGGGATTGATCTTGACGAGCCCGAATTTCTCGTCCCATTCGATTTTACCGGCGTGCGAACGAGCCACGGTCTGATCGCGACGGATGCTCGTGATCCAGGCCTGCAGCTCACCCAATTTCCGGCGCAGCGGCTCAACCTTCCTTATATTGCAGCAGTGATCAGGATCGCGCTGCCACAGTCCACCACCCAGAGCGTGATCCTGCTCTTCCGGGGAAAGCAAAGGGAAGACCCGCTCAATCGTAAAGCCATACTTTTGCTCGACCTGATCCATCAGGTTATAGGTCTCGGGAAAAAGAAATTCAGTATCGAGAGTGAAGATCCGAAAATTCTCACGCACGCGCGAAGCGATGTCGATCAGGGCCATGCCCTCGGCGCCGAAGGCGGAAGAGATCGCCACGGAATCTCCGAAGGTTTGGAAAGACCATCGGAGAATTTGCGCAGGGCTCCACGCTTCCGCCGCGATTCGCAATCCCGCGAGATCTTCCTTTGTAACTGCTTCCTTTAATCCAACTACCTCCTTCATGCGAACTGCCTCTTTCATGCCAGCCGCTCCTGTTGTAGCGAAATTGACTTTTCTCCGGAAGACAAAATTGCTTTCGCGTGGGCAGCGTTTTCCGCAAACGTCACCGTTTCGCCCACGACGAGCAAAGTCGGGGCTGCCAGCGTCGGAGACTGGGGAAGATTCGCGATTTTGGTGTAGTGCACTTGCTGATGAGGCGTTGTGGCCTTTGAAATAATCGCGCAAGGAGTTTCCGGCGCGAAGCCGGCATCGGCAAGTTTGTGAGCGATGGCGGCATAGTCCCGCCCAGGCATGTAGACCACGAGCGTCGATTCGGCCGCGGCGAACTGGCCCCATTCCGCGTCAGAATTCTCTGCCGAGCGATGACCCGCCGTCAGCACCAGAGTAGAAGATGTTTGTCGATGCGTAAGCGGAATTCCGGCCGCCGCCGCGGCTCCCAGCGCTGAAGTGACGCCGGGAACAATTTCGTAAGCAACATTGGCTCGCCGCAGCGCTGCGATTTCCTCGCCAGCACGGCCGAAGATCAGTGGGTCCCCGCTCTTGAGCCGCACCACCTGCAGGCCAGACTCAGCCAACGCCACGAGAAGAAAATTGATTTCCTCTTGACGCATCGTTCTTGCTCCACTGCGTTTGCCCACGTTTTGGACGCGTGCAGTGGAGGCAATCAGAGTCAGGATTTCCGGCGCAACCAGATCGTCATGAAGCACAACGTCGGCAGTCTGCAGCAGCCTCAGAGCCTTTACGGTGAGTAGTTCGGGGTCGCCCGGTCCAGCCCCCACTAAGTAAACTTTGCCGTTCATACAGTTACTCTCCTGTCGTGATTCGCAATCTCTCTTTCCAATTGTTTTTCAGATTTTTCGGCGACTGCAGCTTCGAAAGCCTCGCGGCTTGCCAGTGATTGCAGCAATGCACGTTTGCTCTGCGGATCAAGATCGCTGGCCAATACAAGTCTTCGCGTGGCTCCCAATTCCGCGACCCATGCCTCGTATGCCGGACCAAACTGCCGTTCGAGCTGTTGCCGTATTGTTTGAGCAAGCGATGGGCTTTGTCCGCTTGTGGAAACCGCGATCTGCAGATCGCCTCTGCGCACCACGGCGGGATAGTAGAAGTCGCAAAGTTCCGGAACATCTACCACGTTGCACAGAACTCCGCGCCGCTGCGCCTCCTCGTAAATGGCTGTGTTCAGTTTGCTGGAAGCAGTGGCCACAACGGCGAGAAATGTTCCACCCAGATCTTCCGGAACAAATGCCCGTAGTGCGAGTGTGATTTTTCCGTCTTTCGCCCACTGGCGCACCGGGTCAGACGCTTCCTGCGCAACCACATGTACGAGGGCCCCGGTGCCGATCAGGCCGTTAATTTTGGGCTCGCCAACTTTGCCGGCTCCGACCACCAGGCAGCGTCTGCCTTCGAGTTTCAGGAACATGGGAAACAAGTTGCTCATGGTCTTAATCTTCGTTCGTACCGTTCAGCCTTCCACTGCGTTTGGAACTCGTCCTTCCGGCAAATCGCGCGCGACCGCATCGAACGTGTGTCCCGCCAGATCGTTGCGCAACTCGGCATCGCTATGGCGGGCAAAAAACTGCCGCAGATTTTCGCCGGCATCTCGATCCCCAAGATATTTGCGGAGAAGGCGCTCGATTGCCGCCGGAACTTCAGTGGCCAGGCAGCGATATCCGACTGGACGCGCGATCGATTGATTGCGACCAACTGCCCCGCCCAGGCAGAAGTAGTACGCATCCTGCATTTGCCCATTCACTTTCAATTTCTTGCCTTCAATGCCAATGTCGGCGATCCAGTGTTGGCCGCAACTGTTGGGGCATCCGGTGACGTGCAGTTTCAGGTGTTGATCGAAGCCGGGCAGGCGTTCTTCCAATTCCTCCACCAGCCAGCGGGAAAAAGCTTTGGTTTCCGTAATGGCCAGCTTGCAAAATTCACTTCCACTGCAGGCAATCGCACCGCGAAAAAATGGCGATCCTTGTACCGGCAGGCCGATCGCACCCAGTTCTTTCGCTAACTCCTCCGCGCGCAAGCGGGGAACATTGACGATGAGCAGGTTCTGCATGTTAGTGGTGCGCAGTTCACCATTCGCAAAACGGTCGGCCAGGTCGGCAGCCGCAGCCATCTGTTCCGGCGTGATCCGCCCGCGCAGGACCGCAGAGCCCACATAGCAATAGCCAGCCTGCTTTTGCGGATGGATGCCAACATGATCACGATAGACATCTGAAGGCGGATGCTCGGGTTCAGCGGGATCGAGTTGAAACCCGGTACGCCGCTCTAGATCCTTTTGGAAATCTTTCGCCGTCCAACCATGGCGCAAGAAGAGGAATTTCAATCGCGCCCGCTCACGGTGCGCACGCAATTGATCTGAGTCGCGAAACAGCTCGGTGATTCCGCGTACGACCGGCAGCACCTGATTCCAGCGAACAAAAGCATTCAGCCGCGCGCCCAGATAAGGCTCGGTGGAAAGTCCACCACCTACGCGTAAGGAGAAGCCTATTTCTGATTTGCCATGGACGAGACGCTCGATCGCCGTCAATCCAACATCGTTGATCTCCGGATAAGGGCACCAGACGCGACATCCAGTGATGGAAATTTTGAACTTGCGCGGTAGGTTATAGAACTCAGCGTTGCCGGCCAGCATTCGATCCACTTCCACCGCCAAAGCAGATGCATCGCAAATTTCGTCCGCGTCCACGCCGGCGACCGGGCAGCCAGTAATATTGCGAGTTACATCGCCGCAGGCGCCAATCGTATTCAGGTCCACTCGCCAGAGTTGTTCCAGTACTTCGGGAAGGTCCTCGATTGTGATCCAGTGCAGCTGAATGTTTTGCCGCACCGTCAGATCAGCCGTACCGCGGGCATAGCGGCGAGTAAGGTCAGCGATCGTTCGGAGCTGATTTGATCGCAGCAAGCCGTTGGGAATCCGAATGCGCAGCATAAAGAACGGCAGCGCCTTGCCCTGCCCGCCCTGGCCACCGACCACGCCGGCTCCATCCCCTTGGGTGTAAACGCCCCACCAGCGGAAATAAGTGCCAATCCATTCCGGCGGAATCGAGTCGAAGCCTTCTCGGGCAAAGCGCCGAATTTCGGCCAGCCCATCCCACGGATTCAGGGCGCGCTTGAGGCGCTCTGCCTTCTGTGCCTTGGTTTCTGTCGTCGTCATAAATTGCCGCCAAAAATAAAAACCCACCGCCAGTTGATTCTGGCGATGGGTTATAACTGCCGATAACTATGAAAATCTTACGTCAGCAATTTACCTCCGCCAGAGCACACGAGTACACAACAACAACATGCACAGATCCACTCCCGGCGAAAATTGCTGAAACTCGACATGCAGACTTCGATGCTAAGCTGAGCCTCGACGATTCGTCAAATTACCATCGATGAATATTTTCGATGCGACGAAATCGGATTTTGGTGGCAGTTTGATGGGTGCGGGCATCTTGGCAGGCAATTCGTCAACTCCTGTCAGGCATACTGCGTGCAGTTAACGACGAGCGGGAGCACCGTCATCGACGTGGAGTATTTCTCTTCATAAATGTTCATTTCCGCGCGGGTAAGGACTACAGCGTTGCGCCTAACCAGTATTGCGATATGGCGCTGGACCTCACCCCACCCTTCTAAAACCGCGAAGGGTGGGGCATCCGGGTCTTTCGCTAGCTTCCCATGGTCAAGACGACGCGAAACTGCGCTTTGCCGCTCATCATGCGCTGGTAAGCCTCCGCCGCTTTTTCCAGCGGATAAGTTTCAATCATCGGCCGCACGCCGCTTAGTTCGGCGAAGCGCAGCGTGTCCTCGGAATCGGCTGGTGTTCCCGATGCCCAGCCCTGAATGGTTTTGCTTCCGTTAATGAGCTGCAGCGGGGTCACTTCAATCGGATCAGATGCTGCGCCGATCACCATGAGCTCTCCATTCGGCCCTAGACCGTCAATGAGTGCCGACATCGCTTTCGAGCTCGGCGCCGTCGCCAGGATTACCTGTGCCCCGCCCAGTTTCTGCAATGCCTCCGCTGCGTTGGTAGATTTACTGTCGATGTAGACGCTGGCGCCGAGCTTCTTTGCCAGCGTCGCATCCTCCGATCCGCGCCCGATCGCAGCGACCTTGTAACCAAATTTGCTCGCGAATTGTACCGCGAGATGACCCAGGCCGCCGATGCCCTGCACCGCAACCAGATCGCCAGGCATGGCACCACTGTGCCGTAATGCGTTGTAAGTCGTAATTCCAGCACAGAGCAGGGGTGCCGCATCCACGTCCTTGAGACTTTCCGGTATCGCCACCAGCGCCTCGACGGGAGCCACCATATATTGCTCGTATCCGCCGTCATAACTGATGCCGCAAACTTTAAGGTTCCGGCAGTTGCGAAAATCCCCACGCCGGCATTCGCGACAAGTGTTGTCCTGGCCGCCGTGCCAGCCGACCCCTACCCGCTGTCCCTTCTTCCACGCGGAAACACCCTCGCCCACTTCATCAATGACGCCTGCCACTTCATGCCCCGGAACCCGCGGATACTGAAGTCCCGGCCACAAGCCTTCCACCGTGAGCACATCGCTGTGGCAAACACCACAGGCCTGCACCTTGATCCGCACGTGTCCAGCATCCGGTTCGGGAACCTCACGCTCGGCGATCTGGAAACCTGCTCCCGGTTTGGTAATCTGCGCGACTTTCATGATTGCGACTGCTGGCACCGCGACTCTCATTGTTGCCATAAATCCTCCGGTAATTTCTTGTCATGGGTTCGACGTTCGGTTTAAACACGAACCTTGAAGGCGCACCGCCTCCAGATCCATCTGCCTTTACGGTGGTTCACGACAATGCAGCCTCTGGCCGCTATGGCCGCGTACCAAACATTTGTCCGAGAGAACGATCCGCCGAGCTGCTGCTCGGCCCGGCGGGCTGAGAATCTTCGCTGGTTATCAATTGCTGTTTAGTACTGTGGCGCCGATTCACGCA
The DNA here is from genome assembly GCA_963766625.1 of uncultured Acidobacteriaceae bacterium. Taxonomy (GTDB): domain Bacteria; phylum Acidobacteriota; class Terriglobia; order Terriglobales; family Acidobacteriaceae; genus Sulfotelmatobacter. The sequence goes on from CAVYBF010000010.1 coordinate 23,775, forward strand.
ACTTTTTTCTGCGCCTTACTGGCCTTCTCTCCAAGGAAGCTCAACAATTCTGCGTTCACTTCTTCCGCGTGCGTCCACGGAATGCAATGTGGGCCATCCTTCACGAACAACTGGCGCGCCCCTTTGATGAGCTTGGCAGTCCGCTGCCCCGAAGCGGCGATGGGAAGGATGCGGTCGGCATCGCCCTGCATCACCAGCGTGGGTACATCAATGCGGGCGAGATCCTCGCGGAAATCCTCGTGCCAGGTTGGGACACATGCTAGGCTGGCGGTGGCAGAGGCAGTGGCCGCGACGTTCCAGCTGGCCTGAACGGCCTGCTCGCTGACCCGTTTACCCAGGAACACGTCGGTGTTATAGAAATTCTTGAAAAAGTCTGTGAAGAAGGCATAGCGGTCGGCAGCGACTGCCTTCTGGATTCCCTCAAACACGCTGGCATCCACGCCCTCCGGGTTGTCGGCCGTCTTCAATAGGTACGGCGGTACACCGGAGATGATCACTGCCTTGTTCACACCTTTGGAGCCGTGTTTTCCAATGTAGCGTGCGACTTCGCCTCCTCCCATGGAGAAGCCGACCAGCGTGAAATCATGCAGCTTGAGGTGAGTGATCAGCTTGTGAAGATCTTCTGCGAATGTGTCGTAGTTGTAGCCTGTGGTTGGCTGGCTGGACTTGCCGAAACCTCTGCGATCGTAGGTAATGACCCGGTGGCCCGCTTCCAGCAGGACGGGAACCTGCTTCTCCCATGAAGAACCGCTCAATGGATATCCGTGGATCAGGACAACCGGGCTGCCCGCCCCATGGTCCTCGTAGTAAAGCTCAATGTCGCCTGAATTTTCTTTTCCGACTGTAACAAATGGCATTGTGCATCTCCTTTGCTTGGGATGGCTAAGCTTGTGATTGGTTAGACTCTCGACTTTCCCGGAAAGACTCTTTCTTGGTTCCTGCCCGATTGGGTGGAACGTGATGATGCGATAACAGCAGAAACGAGGAGAGGAAAACAATTAGACGATAGTATTGTCGAAAAGCCTTGATACCGGTCGGCACGACCAGTGAACTTGTACCGCGGGGGATGATGGGGGTCTTGCCATAGCGGCCGGGTAGCTTCCGGGCAGGAACACTCTCACCGGTGGGTCCGCACTGGCAACTCAATTCAGCACTGAGGAGAAGCTTAAGAAGGCCTACCGTGACTGCATAACGGCTGACCCGTTCACTTCCTCAAAACTGAACTGCTTATCGAGCTTTTCGTAGGGCTTGCCGTCGACCTCGATGTAGGGATACACGAAGTAATTCAGCGCTGGCCCATCCTGCTTGGGAGAGAGCGTGATGTCGCGGCCGGTCGAGAACTGCACGCGATTGGCATCAACGCTGCCGAAAAAGTAATCTCGCTTCTCCTTGGCCTTCCACGCCTCCGAGATGTCAACCGGGACCCAGCCGGTCTTGGCCGCGTAGAATTCGGCCCAGCAGTGATAACCGGGGATGTCTCCTTTCTCCTTGTTCTCGGGCACAGGGAATCCGATATCGAACCGCGCCGGAATGCGATCAGCCCGCAGCACACCGATGAACGGAGAATGGAAATCCGTGCAGTTGCCGTGCTTGGAGTCGCAGGCCCACACTGCATCACCCCGTCCCCAGCCGGTACCCGACTTGTCGTAGCGCATAGTCGTAAAGAAATAGTCATAAGCAGCCTTGGCTTTCGCGACCGTACCGGTCTGCGATCCAGTTACCTCGACCGCCAGCGCTTTAATCTTGCCGTCAGTAGGAATCAGATTGTCAGGCTCGAGCAAGCGGGTCATCGACGCAGGCACGACGATGGGCTGTCTGTCCTTGTCCTTGCGCTCGAGTTGCGCGTAATCGCCGCGTGAATATTCGTGACGCGTGATCTCGTACTCGAGAGCGAACTCGGCTTTGCCTGAAGCGGGATTCTGAATTTCGGCGTACATCATCCGATTGCCGTACTCGGACTCGTCCGTGATCTGTGTTTTGACGGGGGCCTTGATGGCAAGAACGCGCACTGTCTGGTGCCGATCCGTCTGCGGTACCGGAACCCACACCCGCACTCGCTTCGCTCCGGAGGGAATATCCTTCACTGTAAAGTTGTAGGTAAAGCGAAAAGTGCGGGTTAGCTCGCTGAACTTCTGGGCATTGGAATTGGTTTGGGCCGTCAACAAGCACCCTGCAACAAAAAGCATCAGCAACGGCGAGAGAATTCGCAGCCTCATGGACACTCCTTTGCAGTCGGGGGATGGTTGTTGGGAAAGAACCGGTTCGCGATTAGCGAGGGGGTGCATGCGAAACCTATGAACCGGTGAAGGGAGCTACACCGGCGACATCGAAATTTTAACAGCAACTGGAGAAAGCTGTCAGGATTGGAGATCGGTTTAGAAATGCACTTACGCATAAATTCGCTGAAGAAAAAGTTGACTCCCATTGAGATGTTTGGCATCTGGTGTAGCATCCATTGCACGCGAGGCTCACGATGACACCCGACGCAACCGCAGTGCGTAATGATGTACGCAGAGTGGACCACCAAGAAGCCGCGAACGGTCTGGCGATCGTGCGACTAACGATTGGCGCCATGCTTGTCTGGGTCTTCTTTGAGAACTGGGGTAAGGGTCTCTACACTCCGAAGGGCTACGCTAATCTCATCAATTACTACATTACGCACGGCCATGCGCCGGCCGCCTGGAAGGCCGTCATGAGTCTAGCCGCGAGCCACGCTGCAATGGCCGCTCCCCTGCAAGCAGTGACCGAAATCTCGTTCGGCGTTCTTCTTATCATCGGCCTGCTAACGCGCCCGGTCGCTTTTCTGGCATTCCTTTATCTTGGAAGCCTTTGGGTCTCAGAGTGGGGCACCGCGTGGATCTGGGAATTGCTGGTTCCGGTGATGGCATCGCTTGCGCTCTCACTGGGGCGGGCGGGGAGAACGTGGGGCGTCGACGCATGGCTGGCGCAGCGGCGGCCATCTTCTCCATGGTGGTGAGTGTTCGTGTAGCGCGGGCGCCCTCGCCCGCGCCATTCGCTAAACTGCGTACAGCGCGGGCGATTGCGCCAACGCTGCACTTTGGGCAAAGATCCGTTTGAACGAAGATCCGTGCGAGTATCGGTCATCATCCCTACGCGCAACGAAGCCTCGGCCATCGGCCGCGTTCTGGCTGATCTTTTTTCCTGCCTTCCGGCCAACCTCATCACCGAGGTCATCGTCGTCGATAGCAACTCATCGGACGGCACACCCGAAATCGCGGCGAGGATGGGAGCGCGCGTTGTTCGGGAACCGCGACGCGGGTATGGCCGCGCATGTCTCGCAGGGCTCGCCATCGCCGATGCTCCCGATATAGTCGTCTTCCTCGATGGCGATTACAGCGATCGACCCGCGGAACTACCGTTTCTGCTCGCTCCCATCACCGGCGGCCATGCGGATATTACACTGGGTTCGCGCCTTGGCAAGCAACGCATTCCCGGCGCTCTGCCCTGGCATGCTGTATTTGGCAATTGGCTCGCCGCCCGGTTGATCAATCTTCTATATGGCGTGAAGATCAGCGACCTCGGCCCGTTCCGCGCCGCTCGTACCGATGTCCTGCGCGAACTCGCGCTCCGGGAGGCCACTTACGGCTGGGCGGTTGAAATGATCCTGAAAGGCGCTCTGCAGGGATTCCGCATTGTCGAGGTGCCGGTGAGCTATTATCCGCGAATTGGAAAATCAAAGATTAGCGGGACGGTTTCGGGCACGATTGGAGCTGCGTGGTTCATTCTCAGCCGCATCGTGAGTTATTATTTTCGCGGTCGACCGGCTGGCACGCAGCGGCCAGCGTGACCCGATCTCCCATGGAATTCTCCAACCAAAACAGCGCGCCTTCAGGCCAATTGGACCGCACGCTAGTGATCATGGCCAAAGCAGCCAGGCCGGGCATGGTCAAGACCCGTCTCGCACAGCGTATTCCGCTTGAATCCGTTACCGAGCTTTATCGCTGCCTTCTGCAAGACACCATGGCGCTGGCGCGATCTTTGCACAATGTGGACGTTGCTATTATGTGCCCTGCCTCCGATGTCGAAGATCTGGCGGGCTTGGTGGGCGTTGCGATGCGCGTTGTCCCGCAAATAGGTGAAGGGCTTGCAGCAGGTCTTACCTCAGTGTTCGCACACTTCACAGCTGGAAGGCAGCGCGTTGTAGCCTTTAACAGCGACAGCCCACATCTGCCGGCGCGTGTGTTGGAGAAGGCCTTCGAGGACCTCGCTACGTGCGACGTCGTAGTCGGGCCGACACACGACGGCGGCTACTATTTGGTGGGAGCAAAAACTAGCCATCCCGGGCTTTTCAGCGGCGATGGAATGGGAACCTCGAATGCGCTTGAGGCCCTGCTGGAGCGCGTTCGATCCCTGGGGCTTTCATTGCGCCTTGCAGATCCCTTTTACGACATCGATGTGGCATCGGACTTGATCCGGCTCGACGCAGAACTGCGGCTATCTCCGCCGAAGGCGCCACGAACAGCGGCCTGGCTGGCTCAGTGGCGGCCGCTAGTGGCTCAGTTGAGGCCGGATATCGGAGAGCTGTGAAGTTCACCCCCACCCGCAGGCTCTATATTCTCGGCACAATCTTGCTTGTAGCGCTGACCATCTGCTCCCTCAACTTCAGCAGCCTGGGTGCACCGTCGTTCCTGGTTCCGCTGGGAGTCGCGGGCGTCGCATACCTCCTCGCGGTTCGTGAGTGCTTCTCCACGCGAAAATTTCCCAAGCGCGCTATCGTTATCGGGCTCGGGTTGGCTGCGGTATGGCAAACTCTGTTTCTACGAATGCCGCCAGGCTCCGACGATGACGTTCATCGGTACGTCTGGGACGGTCGCTTGCAGCGGCTCGGCTACAACCCCTATATTGTCGTTCCCAGCGATCCTGCCGTCCTCGCACTGCACACTCCCGAAACCCGCACGCTGAATAATGCCTATCTGGCGAGTCCATATCCCGCGGGCGCCCAGCTTTTTTTCCGCGCCGTAACTGCGATTCACGAATCGGTTTTTGCGTTCAAAGTAGCATTTATGATTTGCGCCTGGGCAATTGTTCTTCTGTTGCTCGATGTCGTGAGTCGCAGCGGGCAGGGAGATCACTGGGTTCTGGCTTTTGCCTGGAATCCACTGCTCGCAACGGAGGTAGCGGGGAGCGGTCACATCGATATTCTCGGTGCGCTGTTGCTTTTGGTCTCTTTCGCCGCGCTGTTACGCCGCTGGCGCACCGTAGCAGCTGTGGCATTTGGGCTGGCTGTTTCAGTGAAACTGCTTCCGATAGTATTGCTGCCACTCTATTGGAAGCGTGTGCGTATGCGCGACGGCGCGCTGGCAGCAGTCTTAGTTGGACTCATGTACATACCGTTTCTGAACCATGGTCACATTCCGATGGGCTCGTTCGGAACTTACGTGCGAAGTTTCCGCTTTAATGATCCGGTGTTTGCAAGTCTAGAGCGAGTGGCGTCTCCGCAGCTTGCTGTTGGGTTAGCGGTGCTCGCCGGCTTTCTCACCGCGGTCTGGATGAGAAGAGATGCCAGAACTCGCACAGGGACAGCCATAACTGACGTGGCGACAGCCGCCTCGGCCGTCCAGCGACCGCAGCGAGCAGCATTTTCGGAGATATCTTCCGGGGCCTTCGCCTGGCCGATGGCGGCATCCCTCTTATGTGCGCCGGTCGTGTATCCCTGGTATCTACTCTGGCTGCTGCCGTTCCTGCGCCCAAGCTCGACTCTGCCGATCATCATCTGGACCGTGAGCATCATCCCCACCTACTACGTCTGGCATCTCCGCGCACTTGGACGGCCGTGGATCCTTCCTGGGTGGATCATGCTGCTGGAGTACGGGTCTGTCGCCATGGCCATTGCAGTGATCGAATTGCGCCGGATTAAAACGTTGCACAAGCGTTTGGAAAAAATCGACCGCCAGTGACTTTTGTAACCCTGTGACTGCGGTAATAAGCATGTTGCTGTCCCACTCTCTTTGTGTCGGAAGCAACTCTATAATTCGGCTGTGACCAGACCATCCAAGGGCGGCGAGATTCTCCTCATTGTTTTTGGCATGGTTTTTGCGTCCGTCGGAATCTTGTTCGCAGTCAAAATGTTTTCCGGCTCACTCGGCGCTCCCGGCCAGCCTCAAGAGAATCTCTGGGTGGGAGTGGTGATCTCGGCGATTTTCACTCTCATCGGCGGAGGGGTCGTTTACGGCACAATTTATGGCAGCCGTAAATTAAAGGAGCAAGCGGCGGCCCAGCAGTCCAATCCCGAATCTCCCTGGTTATGGCGGAAGGACTGGGCAGCTCGCAGAGCGGAAAGTAAGAACCGCAACAGCGCCATCTTCCTTTGGACGATAGCGATTTTCTGCAATGCGATTGTGTTCACAGTTGCATTCTCGGTTGCGCCGAAACTCTGGCGCAGCTCCAACCTTGTAGTCTTGGTTCCACTTGGTTTCTGTGTGATTGGTGTCATTCTGGCGGTTGCGGCCATCCGCGCCAGCATCCGGCGGAAGCGGTTTGGCGAAACCTATTTCGAGTTTGCCACCCTGCCATTTTGTCCCGGCCAGTCGTTGAAGGGAACGATTCACTTGCGTTTCGAGGCGGACGCCGGACACGGCATTGACTTGCGCCTTCGCTGTGCCCGCCAGGTCATCATCGGTTCGGGTAAAAATCGTTCCGTTCAGGAAAGCGTGCTTTGGCAAGCCGACAAGAATGTGCCGCAAGGAATGCTCATGCCCGGCCCTATGGGCGACGCGGCGATTCCGGTGGATTTCAGCATACCAAGCGATGCCTATGAGTCCTGTCAAGATCAGCTGGACGACAAGGTGCTCTGGATTCTGCACGCGCAGGCAGACGTGCCGGGCGTCAATTATTCGGACGATTTTGAAGTGCCGGTTTTCCGGCTGGCGCAATCGCCAGTCTCAGACTCAACCCCGACCTCTTCGTTTTCTGCCGAGGTCGATGCCGCAGCGCCCGCCTTTCAATTCGATGCTTCCGACGTAGCCGCTCCCCAGAACCCCAAAGTTGTGGTCTCTACCGGAATGAACGGCGGCACCGAATTCTACTTCCCACCCTTTCGTAATCCGGGCCAGGTTCTGCTTTTGCTGGTTTTCACTGCGGTGTGGACAGCAGTCGTTTATTTCCTCACACATTCCCGAGCTCCGTGGCTCTTCGCCGCAGTGTTTGGGATCGTTGACCTCTTTCTGATTTACGGGCTTGTGCGGTCTGCGATGGGCTCATTTCATGTGGAGGCAGGCAATGGAAAGATAATTTTCCGTCGAGCCCTGCTGGGAATCGGATCGGCTCGGGAAATTCCTTTCTCAGAAATCACTCAGATCTTGCCGCTGGAGATTGCGCAACAACAAGGCACGCGACCTTCTTACTCTGTTTGCCTGTATAGCAGGAACGGCAAGAAGCTGACGCTCGCCGACGCCATCGATGATCGTCAGGAGGCGCGCTGGGTTGCGGCGCAACTGGAGAAGCTCGCCGGCCTAAAACTCGATACTCACGTGGCTGTCCAGGCTGGTATCGGGTTTAACGGTCCGCCGCCGCAACGCGGACGACCATCCTCGGTATCTCCTGCAAATTTTCGTCGCACTAGTCCAGCTGCAATGGCGTTAGGGCTTGCGTTCTTTTTCGCATGGATGGGCTTTATCTTCTATCACGTCTTGTCTCCGGGGCACAGGCAACCCAAGCGTATTACGAGGTCCGCTGCGACTGCCAGAACTTCTCTTCGACAAGTGGCCTACTCACCGCTGACAGATGAGGATGTGCAGCGTCTGCAAACGCTTCCGGACCAGGCGCAGGCGGAAGAGTTGATGGAACGGGCAATTCAGCACGATCCGCGCGCTCTGGAGTTATTCGAGCAAAATATTGTCGTTTGGCACAATCTCCAGCGCACTACGCGCATGAATGATTTGGAGAGGCGCTCCTGTTTCTCCACCGACTTGCGGGTTCGTTATGCGAATGCCGATCTCAATCTGGCACTTGATGGAGTTCCGAAAACCGAGCAATCGGCGGACCAGCTTGTCGCTCAGGCACAAGCCGACCCCGTGCATCGTGCTTATAGCGTGTATCACATGGGAATGCTGGCTGGACGTGGCGTGGCCTACGATCGCATTTATCCCATCCTCGTGGATTATGCCAGGAATGACGGCGACCCCCAGGTCCGGCAGTGGGCCGTCGAAGGCATGCGCTATCTCGGCACGGATGAGGCGCTTTCCGTGCTTTTCGATTCCTTTACGCACGATTCTTCTGATGCGGTTCGCGATCGCGCCGGCTGCAACGTGTCCGACTGCGGCAACTTCATGCGCAAACAGCGTATGCAAATGGTGCCCAAACTGATCGAGTTAGCGGCCGATCCCCAAACCACGCCGCAAATGCGCAGTTGGACTTTCCTTGCGCTGCATGAGATCACCGACCAAACTATGCCAGCCGACGCATCGGCCTGGCAAAACTGGTATACGCAAAACGGGCCGCAAAAAATGGCCGAGTTCGAACGCCTGGATTGGTGGCGCGTCCGCGGCGACCAGTAGTCCGAGCCCGAGGGCGGTGACGAGTGTACCTGAGATCGGCTGCCCACGTTTGCAGAACCAGCAAAGGTGCGCAGCCATTTTCTAGATGAGTCCAGGAATAAAGCTGGGTCACCTTGCCTGGTTCCAAGTGACTTCCGATGTTGACTTGACTTCGTAGATTAATTCCCTCGCCGTTTCATCTGCCATCTGAGGGGCAGGATCTGCATGTCGTCCATCGATCGGATTGGCTGGGTAGACCATCTGCTCGTCTGGCGGCACCACCGAAGAAGAGCGAAGTTTCCTTGCAGGCAACTATGTGGAGATTGTGATCCCGTGATCGCTAGCAATTCGTGACCCAGCCTGCCGACTCACGAGTCGTGTCGCGCGGTGCTCCCCAGGTTGTTGTTCGGGCAAGCCAGAAACGGTCTTCGTCTGGTTCACAGCCTTGGCGGCTTGTGGAGGTGTAGCCACATTGTCTGACTCCGGGCCCGGGCATGGATACCAGGAGGGGTCGACCTCCTGTTGGGCGTAGAGGCTCGTGCCGACAAGGAATACACTCGCGAAAGTCATCAGCAGCGGCAAACGGTTGGTTTTCATCGAAATGACCTCCGAGCTGAAATCTGGTGGACAAGTTATGATCTGTTCCCCACAAACTGGTTGCGATTCTGCCTCAGCTTGCCGAGAAGTCCTTGGAACTGGTCTGAAGCGAAATCAATTGATATGAAGACCAGCTATGGGTTGACAGGCGCCTGGAAGCAGACCAGAATTGTCGGTATTTCTGTCAAAGGCCGGTGGGGTTCCATGCCAGAGAAGAAGGTCAACTTCGGCGAATTCGACTTGGATTTTGGGCGCTTTCAGTTATGCCGCCGCGGATGTCCGGTGCGGCTGGAAGGTCTTCCTCTGCAATTACTGATGTTTCTCGTCGAAAACAAAGGTCAACTGGTGACTCGCGAGCAGATCGCTGCGGAGTTATGGTCGAAGGATGTTTTCGTCGATGTCGAACAGGGCATCAATACCGCCATCCGCAAAGTGCGCTTGGCGCTGGAAGACGATACGGCCCAGCCGCAGTATTTGCAGACCGTGGTCGGAAGAGGCTATCGCTTCGTCGCGCCGATCAGCGTTGAGGAAGACGCGACGCTCTCGAGTTCTGGAATAAGTGAAGGATTCACGGTTTCTGCCGAAGAGCTCGGACGAGCAATCATGGCGGCGGCAGGCCTGGATCCTGAGGATCCCAAAGCACCGCCAAAAGTTGGCGGCGACTCCGAATCGAACGGCGGGCCGGGCACATAACTCTTGTATCCCGAAGCCTTCGTTCCACATCCAAGCCAGCGTCCGTCTAATCCACTAAGAGGGGACGTCCATGACAAGATCGAGCTGTGTTTCGAAAGTTCGTCTTCTGCCTTTCGCCGTAGTGATCCTCGCCGCAACGTCCTGGGCGCAGACGCGCCCACCGATTATCGAACAGATTGCCAAAACGTATGGGGTCGATTCGTGGGGCCAAATTGAGGCGATCCGCTATACCTGGAATGGGGAAATCACCGGACTCTTCAAAGCTTCCCGCACGTGGGAGTGGGAACCCAAGACCGGCAAGGTCTCCTATGAGGGCAAAGACAAAGACGGCAAGCCAGTCAAAGTTACTTACCTGCGCTCCGAGATCAACGCCCAAGCCGATGAACTTAAGAAGCAAACTGACGCAGGCTTCACCAACGACAATTATTGGCTCTTGTTCCCCTTGCACGCTTACTGGGATACCAGCGCCACCGTGACCGATGAAGGAATGAAGAAATTGCCGACCGGCGCCGGTTCGGCCACGCTGGTTTCAGTGAGATATCCGGCGGAACTCGGTGGCTACACCCCCGGCGACACATGGGACCTGTACGTCGGCAAAGACAACCGAATCGAGTATCTTGTCTTCCAACACGGCGGGGACAAGAAGCCCAGTCTCGTCAAAGCAACCTGGACGGGCTACAAGAAGGCAGGTCCTCTTTTGATCTCAACGGAACACCGAGGAACGGCCGACGGCAAGACCCTGCACATCTTTATGACGGGTGTGGCGGTCAAGATGACGGGTTCGGATAAGTGGATGAACGCGCAGTAACATCCTGTTCGGACAATTGAAGTCGTCTGCGGTTTTCGGACCGAGGGTTCGGATCAGGGCATCGCTTCAGCGATGCCGCCACCCTTGCAGTTCGCAAACGGCTTTACCCGCTGGATGTTGCCCGCCGCACCAGCAGCAGCTGGGTTATGCTTCGTGTCGATTCGGGCACGCCTGAAGTCGCGCCCTGATACGAACCTTGCCTTCAAAGGGCGGCACTAAGTCGTTCTTCTGGGATGAACTACCTGGCAATCACGACAGTAGTGCAGGAACTGCTCAGCTTCGGCAGATCGCGATTCGCCGCCATGCGGATCGGCAGGCTCGCCCGTTGCCCGCGAATGATTGGACAATAGTAGTCAGGTTCGAGGAGCGCGCCCTGCAAGCGACGCCGTCCCCCGCATCCGCCGTGGCATGAATCCCGGAATTCGCAAGGCTCGCAGGCTTGAGGAAGTGTTCGCACCTGTTCGAACGGTCTCGAATTCAGAATGTCGGTCCCTGCCGAGATCAAACCTGAAAGCGGCTCGCCCAATCCCGGCCAATAAACGCACGGTTGGGTTGTGCCTCGCGGCGTCACTCGCACGGTGCTGACGCCACAACCTGTTCGCAGCGGTGGAAGTCCTGCCATGGCTCGGACCAGCGGCTCGCCGATGGCGATCACGTTTGTTTCCGCAAATAAGAGCTGGAAACCCTTCCAGTACTCTGCGTACGTCAGTGCATAGGTATCGGATCGCACAGCCTGATACACGTTCACTCGCAAAGGCGCGCCGAACTGTTTCGCCACTCGCGCCACATCCGCCAGACGCGAATAGTTCGCCCTCATCATCACAGCGATGATGGTCACAGGAATACCCAGCCTCACGCATCGCTTTGCCTGCTGATGAATGAGTTCCCAATTGCCAGCTCCGCGTTGTGCATCCTGTTCTGTTTGCGTCGGATAATCGAGAGAGAACTCGATATCATGAAAAGCGCGCAGTTCATTATCTTCGAGAATCGCAACACTGTGACCGTTGGAAGTGATGGTGAGCTTGACCGGTCTCGTTCGCAGGTACGCCAATATCGCCTTGAACTCCGGATGCATGCCATTCTCGCCGGTCCCGAGATTCACCGACCCGACGGGCAGGCGCTCCATAACTGACTTCACTTGATCCAGTGAGAGGCGGTCTGATCGCGTTGGGTCGCGGTAGCAAAAAGCGCAGGAGAGATTGCACTCGTTGGTGAGGCCGAGTCCGAGCGAGATGCCGGTGCCGGCCGTCATCACGTCGGAGTCAGATGGCGAAGACTGTGTGGTGCCGCTGTTCAAGCGCCATCCTCCATCGTTGCGGCCGCGCGATGTGCCAAACAGTGCGTGTAACGGGCGATTGCAGCAAACTCCGGTAGCCTGCCCAGCTTGCGCTCCAGCTCAAAAATTCGCTCGTACTCAGCATCGCGAGAAACTCTCGGCGGCAAATAATCCGATACGACCCGAATGCCACGCTCGCTAGCCACTCCGAGCTCCGCTGCTTTCAGCATGGCGTGCAGGCTCTCTGATGTAAAGAGTCGCACCTTGCCTCCGTATAGCGACTCATGTCCCCACTCCGCAGTCAGGCTGGCTTCCGCCGCTGCTAAATCGCCCGCTTGAATCGCAGCCTTAAGCACCTCGCCCGCCCGGTTGCGTACCAGGACGGAGAGTATCGCCGCCGAATTTCGCAGCCCTCGAGCCGCACCGCGCAAAACGGTGACCGGATCGTCCACATACTCCAGGATGTTATGGCAAAGCACTACATCAAACGATTCCGGGCCAAAAAACGACCTCACCAATTGAGCAGCATCACCGTGTTTCCATTCGACCCTGTCAGCAACTCCAGCTTCTCCCGCGGCACGCACGGCCAGGTCCAGCATCGACGAAGAGGAATCCAATAACATGACGTGAATACCAAGTCGCGCTAGGCGCACAGCCGTCGCTCCTGTGCCGCATCCAATATCCAGAGCGCGCAAAGGCCGTGCGCCTTGCGGCAGAAACTCCTGCAGGTTGGCAAAGGCGAGGTCGAGGCGCAATCGGCCCTCGGGTGTCTCAAGGTAGGCGGCATACTTGTCCGCGCCGCTTTGGAAGCCTTTCTCGTGGACGTTGGTTCTCATTTTCTTCATGGGACAGCAGGGCCGAGCCCTCCCTTTAGTCCGCGCCTGGCAAGTACCAGAGCGTATCTCGAAGGCATGAGGCACGACAAGTCGGCGTGTTCGGACGAGCAACGAACTTTCGATCACTCAATGATCGAATTGAGAAAAGGAGCCACATCATCGCAAAGGTTTTCAAGGGATTAGAAAACTGGCGGAGAGAGTGGGATTCGAACCCACGTTACCCTTTCGAGTAAACACGCTTTCCAAGCGTGCGCCTTCAGCCACTCGGCCATCTCTCCGGCGAACTTCGGGGACGTGTTCTAGTTGCCTCGGACTGGGCACCGCAGCAATCAACGCTGGAATTGCAACTGCTTGTCCAGTCTGGCCTGGGTTCATTCTATGGGCGTGCGCTGGTGAGCGCAAATCGGCGGGCGTCCCTGTGCGCGAAAGGCCGGGATGAAGCTGATGAGTGCTCGGAAGAAATTCTGACCATTGAGGAGCCAGGCAATAAAAGATGAGCCAGGCTATAAAAATGGAGCAGGAAACCTCAAACAACAAGTCTGTTTGGGGAACGCATGAAGCGACGACATATGGAACACAATCCAGGGGAATAGAGGGAACAAAAAGCTGAGAAACTACGCGGAGAACTAGTCGAGCTTTTGCGGCGAGATTGCGTCTGAAGAGGTCACGTTTGCAGCTCCAGCCGGCGAGCTCGAAGCAGCTGCACCAGCCGCAGCCCCGGCAGCCGAAACTGCTTGGGCATCGCCATTGTGGGGTGCGACGGCAGGCACCGGCGGAGGCTTTACGCCGTCGACTACATGGTGGCTCAGGCAGTAAAGCGCCAGTTCGAGGCGATCGGCAACTCCCAATTTGTCGTAGACTTTGCGCAGGTAGTTTTTTACCACCTGTTCTGTCGTGCCTACGCGAATCGCTATCTCTTTGTTCTTCATGCCCTGCGTGACGCAGGAAACAATCAAAGATTCTTTCGGTGTTAGTTGAACTTTTGGGCGTGCTCCCGAAGGGCGCAGGCTGTGCCCGCGATAGGCTTCCATGACCCAGTGAATTGCCTGGCTCTCGAGCCACGGTTCGCCGGCCGCCACTTTGCGCAGGCAATCGACCAGAAGTTCCGGTTCGACCTCGCGCGACAAAATCCCATGCGCACCACGGCGGAAAAGATCGAGGGTAAGCTGTTCGTCCGAACCAGGAGTGACCACGACGATCTTCAAATGCGGCGCTTGGCGCAATAGTTCCGTCACCACTTCCACCGGATTGGGCGCCAGCGCGGATTCGAGAATCAGAACGTCGGCGGAGAATTTCGTGACTGCCGATTGTGTTTGCGGGAGAGTCTCTGCCTGGCCGACCACGCGAATGTCGTCTTCGAGAGCAAAAATCTTTCGCAGGCCGGCGCGGAAAATGGCCTGGGTATCGGCGAGGATCACCCGAATCAGCGAGCCTGTGCCGCTGTTCTGGTGAACCTCCTGATTTTCTCCCATGCTGACCGAAGTTCCCGCCATCAGTTTTGCACCCTATGCCCGCTCGAAATGGTACTCGTCTATGACAACTCCAACCCCGCGACGGCCTTCGTCTTCAAAGCTGCGCACCACGCGTCCGTGGCAATCGATCTGCACATTGCCGCGAGCGCCCATGATCTCGCCGGGCAGCAGAATCGTGAAATCCACCAGCGATCCCACGGGAACATCGCGGTCCATGGCAAACAGCACGCCGTTGGCCGAGATATTCTGCGTCTCTGCGGCGCAGGCTCCGCTCTGGGACATTACTTCCACAGGCAGATGCAAAGGAAATCGAGGAGCGCTCTGCATGGACGCATAGTGCTTGTTCTCCTGCTGTGGACTTGTCAGTTCCTTGCCCGCTTCGGCCGCCACCGGTTGCATGCACCTTTCCTCAGATTTCCACTGATTCGCGTTTTCCCAGACTTAGAGGCAGCGTACACCCAGGAATCAGACGTGCAAAGTTACTGAAGTCATGGAACGGAAGGGTGCTAAACGCTTGGAAATGAGTGGATTAGAGCGGTTTTACGAGGGGATTTATAAAGCCATGAACCCGTGATCCGCCACCATCACAATGCTGCTGAATTGCAACGAAGGGCCAGAGGCAGAGCAAGCCTGACTAAAACTTCGTGACTTCTGTGAAATTGAAATCGCGAATCTTCATCGCCGGCACCACCATGTCGAACGATTCTTCGCCACAGGCGCGCACCGGCACGCTCATGGCTTCGACATTCGAAAGCATATGAATCAGGCTCTCATTGAAGCGAAAGTTGCGGACGCCGTGCTTCAGTTTTCCGTCTTCCACTAGAAATGTGCCGTCGCGGGTCATGCCGGTAACGATCTTTTCGTAGGGATCAACCTCTCGGATGTACCACAGTCGCGTGACCAGCACTCCGCGCGCGGTTGACGCAATCATGGCGTCCAGGCTTTGCGGAGCTTGCGGAATTGCAAAAACAATGTTCAGCGGCATCTCGCCCATCTCGTTAGGCAAAGGAAATCCGTGTCCGGTCGCTTCAATCGGGCCGACCTTGTCTTTCAGTTCTGAGCGCTTCATGCGCGCGGCCGTCGCGCGCGCATAGACCACGCGCTTTACGATTCCGTTTTCCACCAACGGCACATACTTGCGCCGCATTCCTTCGCCATCGAAAGGCACTCCGCTTTGCAAGGGATGAGCGACATCATCGCAAATGGTGATGTTTTCACCAAAGAGTTGGTTGCCGATGCGGCCCGTCAAAAACGATCGCTGATCGAGAATCGCCATTCCCGAGTAGTCCCAGAACATGAAGCCCACAATGTCGAGTGCCGCCGAGGGTTCAAGAATGACCGTGTATTTCCCCGCTGGAATTTCTTTGGGATGCGCGGCATCGATTGCCTTCTTCGCCGCAATCTCAGCCATACGCAGCGGATCAAGATTGGCTGCATCTGGCGAATTGGCTTTTTGCCACCCGGAAGAATCCGCACCCAGCATGCTCACGGAAACCTCCGCCAGGGTCTGGGTGTGCCATCGGCTGAGCCCGCGCGAATTGAAAATACCCTCGACCGATTCGGAGCTGGAAAAAATTCCCGCAGTCGTGAGTTGGTGTTGCTGCGCAACATCGACAATCTTCTTCACGCCCTCGGCGCGAAGCTGCGGGGTGATCGCGGCGGTTTGCTCGAAGTGGCGAGAGGGTGTAGAACCCGTAATCGGCCGTGCGGGGACGGGCGACTCGCCCGTCGGAGCTTCCGCTTCTGGTGAATCTGGTAGTGGCAGCAGATCCGGATCGGGATGCTGCACTTTCGCCAGGCTCTCCGACGCTGCAACGACACGCTTCAAGTCATCCTCATCGAACTTGTTTGTGGTGGCGCGAGCCGTTCGTCCACCGAAAACGGTGCGCACGGAAACAACGTGATTTTCTTCCTCCACATTCTGATGAATCGTATTGTTGGCAAAGCGAGTCAGCGCAAATCGGCCGCCGGAGAAGTGAACCTCGACCTCATCGGCGGAGGACAGCTTCCTAATGCGGTCGAAGATGGAAGCAGCTTGATCCTGCGTGAGCAATGTGATCTCTCTCTGTGTCCCTGTGACTCTGTGGTAAAAACTAACTCCCCTTGTAAGCGAGGCCCACTTTTATTCCCCGAAATCGCGAGGGTGCCGCACCGTGACCTGTGCCCATCACCTGCTGTGGCTGACCCTTGCCGCAATTCGGCGTGCCCCAGAGGGTCCACTGGTCGCGGGAGCAGATCGCGTCCAGCGAATTCCAGAACTCAGTGGTGATCCCCGAATACGACGGATTCTTCAGCATACGCATGCGCTTGCCTTTTTTAATCTCCCAACCGATCTCGCAGCCGAATTGAAAGTTGTAGCGCTTGTCGTCGATCGACCATGAGCGATTCGTTTGCATCAGAATGCCGCGATCCGTCGACTCGATCAATTGTTCGAGGGTGAGCGGCTTGTCGCCGGGGAGCAAACTGATGTTCGTCATGCGAATCATGGGAAGGCGATTCCAACCTTCAGCCCGCAGTGTTCCGCCGGAGCGCTTCGCCCCAATGGTGTGCGCGGTCTCGCGTGAACTGAGATAGCCGGTGAAGAGTCCGTTAGTGATGATCGGCGTGCATTGTGCGGGAACGCCCTCATCATCGAAGCCGAATGTGCCCAGGCCGGGACCGTGCTCCTGGCGCGCGTCGGCGACCACATTGACGATGTCACTGCCGTAGCGTAAAGTTCTCAGCTTGTCGAGCGTGAGAAAAGATGTGCCGGCGAAATTCGCCTCCATTCCCAGCACGCGATCCAGTTCGATCGGATGCCCGATCGATTCATGAATCTGCAAACCTAGTTGCGAGCTGTCGAGGATAATGTCGAACTTGCCTTCGGGACACTGATCCGCATGATGCAATGCAACCGCCTCTTCAGCAATGTGGCGAGCGTTCTCGACCAGTTTCAGTTCGTCAACGAGTTCGTATCCCTTGTTCTGCCATTGTCCGCCATAGGAATTCGGATACGATCGCTTCTGAATTTCGTTTCCTGCGAAGGCATACGCACAGTAGCCCGCTCCTGCGGAGTACTTCGTCTGATGGATGTCCGACCCCTCCGAAGACACAAACCATTGCTCTTCGCGGTTGAAGTTAAGATTCGTTTCGGCGAGCGTGATACCGGCAACCGAACGCAATTCGGAGTCGATGTTCAATAACAGGGCAATGTTTTGTCCGACTGAAATCGAAAATGGATCGATCTTGTGCGGGGTGGTCCACTCGGAGGTGACGGGCCTCTCTGCAGCCAGTTGCACATCGTGCTGCTTCACGTGTGCGGAGGCGCGGCCGATCTCAACCGCGCGAGCGGCCGTCGCTTCGACTCCGGAACGGGATAAATCTTCTGAGGCGGCAAATCCCCACGCCCCATCAATAATTACGCGCACGCTGTAACCGAGAGACTCCGAATCGGACGCGCTCCCTACTTTGCCGTTCTTGGTGCTGAGCGCGCGGCTGCGCTGGCTGACAACGCGTGCGTCGGCGTAGCTCGCGCCCCGGACATTGGCCGCGCTCAAAGCCCAGTTGGCAATTTCTCTCATCGTAAACTTCAAATTTACCATGGAGACAGGGAGGGGAGGCGCGGGAGGGAATTTTATGGGGTCGCGTGTGCCGCTCCTAATGCTTGTTTGATCGCAAGGAGTTCCTTTAACAATTCGCGCAGCTTTGTAGATTCGAGCGCATTGGCCCCATCCGATTTCGCGATTTTGGGATTATCGTGAACTTCCAGGAAAACGCCGTCGACGCCCGCGGCGACTGCCGCCCGCGCCAGCACCGGAATGAACTCAGGTTGGCCGCCGCTGATTGCTGGCTCCCCGCCGTTGCTTTGCGCGGAGGGCAGTTGCACCGAATGCGTCGCATCGAAAACCACGGGCGCAAACTTGCGCATGATCGCGAGCGAGCGCATATCAACTACTAGATTGTTGTAGCCAAAACTGCTGCCGCGCTCGGTGAGAAATATCTCGGAGTTCCCGGCCTCGCGGCATTTCTCCACTGCGTGCCGCATATCCCATGGCGAAACGAATTGTCCCTTCTTGATGTTGACCGGGCGTCCACTTAGCGCCGCGGCTACAACCAGATCGGTCTGACGACATAAAAACGCCGGGATCTGCAGCACGTCGACGACCTCCGCCACTTTGGGTACATCCGTGACGTCGTGCACATCAGTGAGCACGGGTAGGCCGAGTTGATCCTTGATCTTTTTCAGAATGCGGAGTCCTTCCTTGATGCCGGGCCCGCGAAAGCTGCGAATTGACGTGCGGTTCGCCTTGTCATAGCTGGCTTTGAAGATAAGAGGGAAATTGAGCGATCGGGCCACGCCCTTGATGATCTCGGCCATGCGCATAGTGTGTTCTTCGCTCTCGATCACACACGGCCCGGCGATGAGGAAAAGATCGCCCGCACCGATGCGAATGTCGCCGACTTGGAAAGAAGAAATCATGGTTGACTGAAATCATTTCACCACAGAGTCATAGAGAAATTCTTACGATTTTCTCTGTGACTCTGTGACTCTGTGGCTCTGTGGTGATCCAGTTATTGGAACCCGCTATCTTCGCCCAACTTTTTCGGGACGGTGGAACATCTCTACCGCGACCGTCTCTTTCTCGGCGCGCCGCTTGGAACGGTATGCGTAAGCTGCCGCGATAAACGTGCTGAATAATGGATGCGGCTCGAGCGGCTTCGATTTGAACTCTGGATGGAACTGGCAGCCGATAAAGTGCGGATGGTCGGGTAATTCCACCATCTCGACGTAAGTGCCGTCGGGAGTCGAGCCGGAGATCCGCAATCCCGCAGCCACCATCGGCTCTTCGTACTCACGATTGAATTCGTAACGATGGCGATGGCGCTCGCTGATTTCGAGCTTGCCGTAGATTTTGTGCGCCAGCGTGCCCGGCTCGATCTTGCAGGTCCATGCGCCCAGGCGCATCGTTCCGCCCAGCTCTTCCACGCCGCGCAGTTCGCGCAGTTTGTAGATCACGCGATGCGGCGTCGCCTGGTCGAACTCGCTCGAATTCGCTTCTGCCAGCCCGACTACGTTGCGGGCAAATTCAACGCAGGCCGTCTGCATCCCCAGGCAAATTCCAAAGTAGGGAACTTTGTTCTCGCGCGCATAGCGAATCGCGATCAGCATTCCTTCGATGCCCCGCTTGCCGAAGCCGCCGGGCACCAGAATCCCGTCGTAGCCCTCAAGCTGCGATTCCACGCTGCTCGGTTCGGCGTTTTCCAGGCCTTCCGCTTCAATCCAGTTCAAGTCCAGTTTCAGATTGTGCGCCAGCGCGCCGTGGACCAGCGCCTCCTTCAGCGACTTGTAGGAATCTTCATACTCCACATACTTGCCGACGATGCCAATCGTAACCGTGTCCTTCGGGTTATAGACGCGGTGCACAATGTCTTCCCACTTGGAAAGATCGCGGGCTTTGGCCTCGAGGCGCAGGTATTTCAGGGCCAGCGTGTCGACACCTTCATTGGCGAAGACAATTGGAACTTCATAAATCGAAGCCACGTCTTTCGCTGTAATCACTGCTTCTTCCTGCACATTGCAGAAGAGGGCAATCTTGGATTTGATATCTTTCGCGAGAAATCGGTCTGTGCGGCAAAGCAAAATGTCAGGCTGAATTCCGATGCTCAGCAGTTCTTTGACAGAGTGCTGCGTGGGCTTGGTTTTCAACTCCTGCGCCGCCGCAATAAACGGGACCAGTGTGACATGCACGAACAAAGTGTCATCGCGCCCAAGTTCCTGGCGCATCTGACGAATCGCTTCCATGAACGGCAACGACTCGATGTCGCCTACCGTGCCGCCGATTTCGACGATCGCGACATCCACATCCTGTGCGACTTTCTTCATCGCCGCCTTAATCTCGTTGGTGACGTGCGGAATCACCTGCACGGTTTTTCCCAGATAATCTCCGCGGCGCTCTTTCGCGATGATCTGCTCGTACAGACGGCCGGTGGTCCAGTTGTTGTCGCGAGAAAGTTTGGCGTGGGTGAAGCGTTCGTAGTGCCCGAGGTCGAGATCGGTTTCCGCCCCGTCATCGGTCACGAAAACCTCGCCATGCTGGAAAGGCGACATCGTGCCCGGATCGACATTCAGATACGGATCGAACTTCATGATGTTGACTTTCAGTCCGCGGCTTTCGAGCAGGCATCCGATCGAAGCCGCCGCCAGTCCCTTGCCTAGAGAAGACACAACTCCGCCGGTCACGAAAATGTACTTCGCTGGCATCTCTTCCTCGCTTTAAATTGTGTTGGAGAATTTGTGCAGGTGGGACGCACGATCAATTATGGCAGAAATGCCTGTGGAAAGAAACGCCGTTTTGAAGGTTCGGGATTGCGACCCCTGAAGCCGCCGGACTTTGGGGGTTAATCAACTTTCTTCCATAACAGAAGGTGTCTATATGGCCTTCACAAACCGCAACGACGCCGAATTCATGCAGTAGCGCAGGCCGGTTGGCGGCGGACCATCGTTGAAGACATGACCCAGGTGGGCATCGCATTCCTTGCATGACACCGCAATTCGCTCCATGCCGAGCGAGGTATCGCGAATCTCGTTCACATTTTCCTGCGCGAGCGGCGCCCAGAAACTTGGCCAGCCGGTTCCGGAATCGAACTTGGTCGCCGAACTGAACACTGCATTGGCGCAGCAGATGCAGCGATAAATTCCTTTGTCATGGAGATTCCAATATTTTCCGGTATAGGCAAATTCGGTATCGGCATGCCGCGTAATCTCGAAGGCTCCCCGCGAAAGCTGCTTGCGCCATTCGTCTTCGCTCTTGATCACTTTTGCGATCTTCACCTTGCCAATTTTCTTGCCATCATCGGAGAACTGAACAATCGTAACTTCACCGGGTTCCACTTTCGCGGCAGCGATGACGGGATGCGGAATGGCCCAGTGCACCAGTAGCGCTCCGCCGAGCGTTGCTCCAGCTCCAAGAATGAATTGACGGCGACCGGCCATTGCTTCGTTTACAGGTTCGGAATCAAACATTGATTTACCTCAGCGGCGAAAGCCGCGGTCCGTTAGGGGCGTCTGTTCGGCACGACTGAAGTCGTGCCCTTTCCCTGTTCTTTGTTCTTTCCCTGTCCTTCCCACGTCGTCTTCCCTGACCGTCATCCGGCTGCGGCCCACTCCTATTTCGCGTACAAATCAGGAAATTCTTTTTTCAAATTTGCCACTTTCGGCGCGTCATTATAGACGATGTAAGGATCGTAAGGATGGATCGTGGCGTAATTCTGATGGTAGCCCTCGGCCTGATAAAACGCTGCCAGCGGCACTACTTGCGTCGC
This sequence comes from uncultured Acidobacteriaceae bacterium, assembly GCA_963766625.1. Lineage (GTDB taxonomy): Bacteria > Acidobacteriota > Terriglobia > Terriglobales > Acidobacteriaceae > Sulfotelmatobacter. Next base: position 45,254 of record CAVYBF010000010.1, read on the forward strand.
AATCCGATGCTGGAAAATCTTCGCCTGATCGAGTTGCGCGATGTAAGCTTCCGCCACTCGTTTTTGCTCATCGTTGGCGTAGAAGATCACCGAGCGATACTGCGTGCCCTCATCCGGCCCCTGCCGGTTCAATTCCGTGGGATCGTGCGCCACGGAAAAGAACACGCGCAACAATTCTCCATAAGTCACCTGCGACGGGTCGTAAACAACCTTTACCGACTCGGCGTGCCCGGTGCTGCCTGTGCTTACGGTCTCGTAATCGGGGTTTTTCATGGCGCCTCCGGAATAGCCCGAAGTCGCGCTGCGCACGCCTTTCACATGCTGAAATACATCCTGGATTCCCCAGAAACATCCGCCGGCGAGAACGGCGGTTTCATTACCCTGCGTCGTTGCCTTCGGTTCGTCGACAACAGGAGATGGCACCGGCGCCCCACTGCCGGCGCGGCAAGCTGCCACTATCGCCACAATCGCTAGGAACGCCATCGCTATTCGTGCCGAAACCCTTGACATAATGCTCTCCCAGAACGCCGTGGTTGTTTGCGTAATTAGAGTTGTGAGGTTTATGGAAGTTTCGCGCGTCTTAGCGATTTTACAAATGCTACAAAACGCAGGTAGTTACTCAAGTCGCAGCTGCCAATTTGTCATTGCACAAGTAAGCGGCGTCTTTTGCGCTTTTGCGCAAAATGGCGCCGCTTGTTAGCCCTAATGTGTTACGCTCTAGGATTGGCGTAATCGCGGCTAAGCCGTTCGTTTGAGTTTTTCTTGTTCTCCTCCGCGCTTTCTCCCAGCCGAGCTTTGAAGATTTTCGACTCCCATTTGCAGTTCGCGAGCTTCCACGATCTTCCACTGTCCCCCGGAGTTCCACGGACCCGTTGCGTCCGCCTCTCCCTCGTCACCCTTGCCAGTAGAATCGTTGAAGTATTCGTCGACCAATCCGGGCGTCGGCTGGGTCTTCACAATTTAGTCCCTGAATCGAATATTGCATTGCCGCCGCCAGTTCGCCGTTCGCGCCGCCAAATTGTTCGAGCAGCATATTGCCGAAGCGCGGGTCGGGGGTGTCGACTTTTACGGTGTACATCAGTTTCTTGATGTGATGGTACATAGGCCTCCTTCTTGCTGTTGTGGGATTGTTCTGGGGATGAACAAGCGCTGACTCGACTGGTTGTGCGACCAACGAGGATCCAAACCCAACTTTCATGAGAGTGCAGAATTGAGGGCTGTAGAGGAATACAGAAATGGAAGTATTTTGTGTTTCAAAAACCTGATTCTGCGAATCCATTTGTGGAAATCGTAATTCAGGATTGGCGGAGAACGGCAAAGACGGATGTTGCCTGCCAACGGGTTCGCAATTAAAAAATCTATCTTGACATTCGCCTTATATTCGCCAACAATGGCAGCATGGCGATCACACGCAGGCAGCGCGAAGTCTATGACTTCATCTCCCGCTTCGTTTCTGAAAATGGGTACTCCCCATCCTTCGAAGAGATTGGCAAGGGCCTCGACCTCAATTCGCTGGCGACGGTGCATAAGCACATCACCAATCTGGAAAAAAAAGGATTGCTCACACGCGACTACAACCGCAGCCGTTCGATCGATCTGCTGCCCCCGAAGGGCCGTCTCAAGCAATCGATGAGCGTCAACACTGCGGTTGTGTTGCCCTTGCTCGGGCGCATCGCTGCTGGCCAGCCGATTGAAGCCATTCAAACGCAGGAGACGATTTCTCTTGCCGATTTCGTGCGCTCCAAAGACGTTTTTGTGCTCGAAGTGCGCGGCGATTCGATGCAGGATGAGGCCATTCTCGATGGCGATTACGTTTTGGTCGAGAAATTGAAGTCCGCGCATAACGGCGACATCGTAGTCGCAGTGGTCGAGAAAGATGATGCCACGCTCAAGCGCTTCTACCGCGAAGGCGACAGCATCCGCCTGCAGCCTTCCAATGCCGGCATGAAGCCCATCATCGTTCCGGCCGTCTCGGTCGAAGTGCAAGGCAGGGTGATTGGCGTTCTACGAAAATACTAAAGCGGTTTATTTGGGCGCAGTCGTCACCGCACCTTGCGATGCTGACGAAACCAGGGCGGCATACTTGGCAAATACTCCCGTAGCATAGCGTGGCTGCGGCGGCTTCCATTCCTTCATTCGTTGCCGCAAGTCTTCAGCACTGAGTTCAACCTCGAGCACGCGCTCCTTCACGTCAAAGCGGATCATGTCGCCATCGCGTACTGCGGCAATCGGGCCACCCAGGGCGGCTTCCGGTGAGACATGTCCGGCCATCAATCCGTGGGTCGCGCCGCTAAAACGGCCATCGGTCAGCAAGGCGACTTCTGATCCCAATCCTTCTCCCACAATGGCTCCGGTAACGCTCAGCATTTCCCTCATGCCTGGACCGCCCTTAGGGCCTTCGTTGCGAATGACGACGACATCTCCCGCTTTGATTTTCTTTCGGGTAACCGCCGCCATGGCTTCTTCTTCCGACTCGAACACTCGTGCAGGCCCACGATGCTGCAGTCGTTCATGTCCGCTGATTTTTGCCACGCAGCCCTCGGGCGCAATGTTGCCTTTCAGGATGACCAGGCCGCCGGTTTTCTTCAGCGGCTTTTCCAGAGGCGCGATCACTTGCTGATTCGGAGTTTCAGAAGCGGTTTCGCTCTCTTTCTGCAGAGAATTTCCCGTGACGGTTTTCGTGTCCGGGTGAAGCAGCTTTCCCTGCAAAAGCCGTTGCGCGAGCAACCGCACACCGCCGGCGCGATGCATATCGGCAGCAACGAACCTGCCGGAGGGTTTCAGATCGGCGAGCAGAGGAGTGCGCTCGCTGACGCGTTGGAAATCATCGATCTGCAAATCGACTTCTGCCTCGCGAGCGATCGCAAGCAGATGCAGAACCGCATTGGTTGATCCGCCGCTCGCTGCCACCGATGCGATCGCGTTCTCGAATGCATCGCGCGTAAGAATCCCTCGCGGGCGAATGCCTTTCTGCAAAAGATTCATCACGACTTTGCCGCAATCAAAGGCAATCCCATCCTTTTGCGCATCCATCGCGGGCACGCTGTTGAATCCCATCGGAGAAAACCCAATCATCTCCATCACGGTCGACATAGTGTTGGCCGTGTATTGTCCTCCACATGCGCCTGCGCCCGGGCAAGCCACATCTTCCAGATCATGTAGCTCTTGATCGGAGATTTTTCCCGCCGCATTCGCGCCTACCGCCTCAAAGACATCTTGAATGGTTACGTCTTTTCCGCGATAGCTGCCGGGCGCGATGGTGCCACCATAGAGTACAAGTCCAGGGAGATCCATGCGCGCCAACGCCATCGCCGCCGCGGGAATCGTCTTATCGCATCCCACCACGCAAACCACGGCGTCAAATAACTGGCCGCGGCAAACCAGTTCAATCGAATCGGCGATCAGTTCGCGGCTTACCAGCGACGCCCGCATGCCCTCGGTGCCCATGGTTTCGCCATCGGAAATCGCGATGGTGTTGAACTCCATCGGCGTTCCGCCGAAAGCGCGAATGCCATCTTTCACTTTCGCGGAAAGGCGCCTCAGATGGAAGTTGCACGGCATGGTTTCGATCCAGGTATTGGCCACCCCAATCAGCGGTTTGCGCAAATCGGCATCGCTGAACCCAATGGCTTTGAACATGGCCCGCGACGGTGCACGGTCGCGCCCGTCCGTAATTTCACGGCTGCGATGTTTCAGATCCATGGAGAGAGATTACATTAGAGGAGTAAAAGATTGTTGTACCCCACAGCGAACCGTCATCCCGAGCAAAGCGCAGGATATTGTTCGCGCTCGCGCACTCTGTACTGCGGGCACGAGCCAACACCCAGATTCTTCGCTCGCAATGACAAAACTGATGCTGCACCAAAGAAGGGACAAGGGACAGCCGCCCAAAAACGGGGAAACCCGCGGCTGGAAAAATGCCGGGAGACCGCCATCCAACTGCAGGTTCCCCAATGGCATGACGCTACCCAGGGAGCGTTCATGCTGCTGACAACTTGACCAATACAAAGCGAAATCTTGGCAAAGCGGCTAGGCCAGAGCCGCGCGGGCTGATTGCTGCGCCACGTTTTCTGAAGCCGGCGGATGCGCTGCCCAGGCCTCTTCGCCGTGCGCCCGCGCCGCCGTGGAGCGAACTTCAGTTACATCCACAATCGCGTACCACTCTCGATACAACTGCCCGATCTGCTTCTGGTTTACATCGAGCAGCATCGTGCAAATGTGATCCTGCCCGGCGTACTCGGCGTTCACGGTTGTAAGATCGAGTCCCCGGCGCGAAACTGCGTTAAGGATCCGCATCAGCGCGCCTTGCGAGTTGCGATAGCGAACGTAGAAGACTTGCATGGCCCTATCCTCAAATGGAATTTGGTAATTGTGTAATTGAGTAATTTGGTAATTGGAAACCGCTGACGCTCATAGGTCTTAAATTCCCCAATTACCAAATTTCCCAATTACTCAATGCCCTTGTCTTCAAACACCATCTCCGAAAGTGCGGCTCCAGCCGGAACCATCGGATAAACGTTCGCTTCGGGATGGCAATCAAACACCAGCAACTCCGGTTCCGGTGAGCGCAGGAAGTTTTCGATCAGATCTGCCGTTGCTGCCGATACCGGAAATTCTTCCATCGCGGTTTCGTTGAGCCGGAAGCCGTAGATCTTGTAGGCCTTCGCAATCTCGACAAAATCCGGATTGTCGCTCAAATCGGTTTCGGCATAATTACGCTCATAAAAAAGCTGCTGCCACTGCCGCACCATGCCCAAATATTTATTGTCGACGATTACCATTTTGATCGGGAGCCCGAGACGGTGAACCGTGGCCAGTTCCTGGATGTTCATCTGAAAGCCGCCATCGCCGGAAACACAGAGCACGCAAGTCTGCGGCTTCGCCAGTTGCACGCCGACCGCAGCCGGTAGAGCAAAGCCCATTGCTCCCAGTCCACCCGACGTAATGAATCCGCGCGGAGATGACGATCGATAACGCTGCGCAGCCCACATCTGGTGCTGCCCCACATCAGCAATCACGACGTTATCTTCGGGTAGGCGGCTGAAAAGTTCGTCCAGAAAACGCATCGTCGGCTGTGCCAGTCCACGCGGATCTGGTTCAGCGCGGTCTGCAGAGCAAGCAACGGCGCGCCACGCACTCCAATCGGGCAGGGAAGCGTGCTGTAGTTCAGCAGAAAAGCCTGGAATCGTATCGGCTAGATTGCCAATGACAGGCAAATCACAGGCGCGCACGCGATCCAGTTGCGCTGGATCGATTTCAAAGTGCACGATTTTCGCGTGAGGCGCAAAGCGGGTGGGATCGCCAGTGACTCGGTCATCCAGCCGCGCCCCAAATACCAACAGCAAATCTGTTTCGTGCAAAGCGGTATTCGCCGCCCGCGTGCCGTGCATGCCGACCATGCCCAAGTAATAAGGAGATTCCGGGGACACCGCGCCCAACCCGTGGACTGTGGCGAACGTAGGAATATTCAAATGATCCAGCAGTTGCCGCAATTCCGGAACCGCTCCCGAAAGCTTCGCTCCCGCGCCTACCAACGCCACCGGGCGAGCGGCCCGCTGCAGAAGCGCAACAATCGTATCGCTGAAAGCGCCCTCCGCTTTTGCATCCGCGGGTCGCACATGCGGCTTGAACTTCACCGGGCCTGAGAAATCTTTTTTTGCTTTCAAAATGTCGGTAGGAATATCGATGACCACCGGCCCCGGACGTCCGCTGCGCGCCCAATGGAATCCCTCGGCGATCACTTCCGGAATTTCATCGATCGTGCGCACCAGTCGGCTCCATTTTGTCAGCGACAGGGTCACACCGAAAACGTCGGTCTCCTGAAACGCATCCGTCCCGATCATCGCCGTCCGCACCTGCCCGGTGATGCAGACCAGGGGCACTGAATCCATTTTCGCGTCGGCAATGCCGGTAACCAAATTCGTCGCGCCCGGACCGCTCGTCGCCATGGCCACACCAACTTTTCCCGTGACCCGCGCATAGCCTTCGGCCGCAAACGCTGCTCCCTGCTCATGCCGCGTCAGCACGTGCCTTATGCCGCTTCCATCCAAAGCGTCATACAACGGCATGATCGCGCCGCCGGGATACCCAAACACCAGGTCCACTCCTTCGGCCCGCATGCACCGTAAAACGATCTCGGCTCCCTTTAGCATTTCTTCCTGTGGATTCCGTATTTCCTTGTTGTACCCCGAATGTTCTCACCCCGAATGTTGTCACCCCGAACGAAGTCGAAGGGACCTGCTTGTCAGGCACCACCGCCTTACGCGTTCACCGCTTGCCGAACCGCAGCTTTCTCGCCCTCCGCCGGCTTCGCGGTCTCAGCCTTCTTGGCTTCTTTCCCTGGCAACCAGCTCATCATTCCCCTTAGCTGCGCTCCGACAATCTCAATCGGATGCTGCTGCTCCTGGTGCCTCAAATCCGTGAAGTGATATCCGCCGTCCTTGTTCTCCTTGATCCACTCCCGGGCAAACGTTCCATCCTGAATGTCGGCGAGGATTTTCTTCATAGCGGCGCGCGTCTCATCGCCCACAACTTTCTCGCCGCGTGTTAGATCGCCATACTCCGCCGTATTCGAAATCGAATAGCGCATGCGTCCCAGCCCGCCTTCATAGATCAGGTCAACAATCAGCTTCATCTCGTGCAGGCACTCGAAATAAGCAATCTCGGGAGCGTATCCTGCTTCCACCAGGGTCTCGAAGCCCTTCTTAATCAGCGACGTTAGCCCTCCACACAGCACCGCCTGCTCACCAAACAGATCGCTCTCGGTCTCTTCTTTGAATGTCGTCTGCAGCACCCCGGCGCGCGTCGATCCAATGCCGTGCGCGTACGCCAGCGCGAATTCATGCGCCTTCCCGCTCGCATCCTGGCTCACCGCAATCAGCGACGGCACACCTCTTCCCTCCGCATAGACTCTCCGCAGCAAGTGCCCCGGCGACTTCGGCGCGATCATCACCACATCTACATCGCTTGGTGGCATGATCGTCTTGAAATGAATGCTGAAGCCATGCGAGAAGCCCAGAATCTTTCCCGGATGGAGATACGGCTGGATGTATTTCTCATAAACATGCGCCTGCGTCTCATCGGGGGTGAGCACGTGAATCCAGTCCGCGCGCTTCGCCGCCTCATCCGGAGCCACCACGACCATGCCATCGGCCCGCGCCTGGTGCGCGCTGGCGCGATTGGGCTCCAGGCCCACAATCACCTTGGCACCACTGTCGCGCAGGTTCTGCGCCTGCGCATGTCCCTGGCTGCCGTAGCCGAGGATGGCGATGGTTTTGCCCTTCAGGGCATTGGGGTTCGCGTCATGCTCATAGAAGATGGTGGCCGCCACTGGAAAGCTCCTCTCAGAAGTCACTCAGAATGCCTACGAAAAACCGACCGGTCGGTCGGTTCAATTATGCTACCGAAGGGAAATTAGGCTGTCAAGGAAGAATTTTCGAAGCCTTAAATGCTCATCTGGGGACGGGCGACCCCGCCCCTCCGGCTTTGCCTGGGTCAGCTTCTCACTGCGCCAGCCGATTGTACTTCTTGAGCACCTCCCGCAAGCGGTCGTGGGGAAGCGCAATCACTTCGTGGTTGTTAATGCCTTTCATGGTTTCCGCGGCGACCATGGCATTGACCACCGCTTCCTCGGTCGCCTGCACGGTGGCGAGAAATATGGGATCGAGCGAGTCATTGGGCAGCATGGTCAACTGGTGCAGGCCTTTACTTCCGTCGGCTCCGGGATTTGCCGTCGAGAAGGCGAGAAAGATGTCTCCCGAGCCGTCGCCGGAATAGCTGCCGTCGCGTCCCAGTCCGAGGGATACTTTGCGGGCGACTCGCTTGAGTTGCGTCGGGATCAGTGGAGCGTCAGTGGCAACGATGACGATGATCGAGCCCACATCTTTACTCGTCATTCCCGAGCTGGCATTCTGATCTTCCTCATAGGCGGGATGCTCTGGAATTTCCTTGCCAACCGGAACGCCGGCGATGCGCAGTTGATCGCGGCGTCCGTAATTGCACTGCACCAGCACGCCAACGGTATAGCCACCGTCTTTGGCATCGAGTACACGCGAGGATGTTCCGATGCCGCCCTTAAACTCATTGCAGATCATGCCCGTGCCGCCGCCAACGTTTCCTTCTTCAACCAGACCGGAGTGAGCCGTATCGAGCGCATGCCACGCGTCTTCGGGATGAACGTGGAATCCGTTAATGTCATTGAGCCAGCCGTCCCAGGTTTCAGCGACCACCGGCAGCGACCACCAGTAGCCCTCCATATCGGGCGATCCGTGCTTCACCTTCCACGCAATCACGGCGTCCCGGACCACTCCAACACTGTGGGTGTTCGTGATCATCACCGGGCCGTTGAGAAGGCCGGAGTCCTCGACCCACGTGGTGCCGGTCATTTCGCCGTTGCCGTTCAATGTGAACCACCCGGCAAAGACGGCATCATTATTACTCTTGCCGCGCGTGAGAATTGCTGTGACCCCCGTGCGCACCGGTCCTTTGCCCACCACGAGTTTGCCTTCGCCCGAGATGATCGTGGTGTGACCGACTTCGACGCCTTTGACGTCGGTGATGGTGTTGTACCGGCCGGGCGTACCGTCGAAAGGAACGCCCAGATCGCGGGCGCGAGGCTTGGCTTGAGCTAAGGCGGCAATTGTGAGAAGCAAGAGTGCAGTGAGCGCTAACAGGTTCTGTCGCATAGCAGAATGTGGCATCCTCTGGGTGAATGAAGAGTATATAAGGACGGCGTGCTCAAAGTGCTCGTGATGTTGCGATTGTCGGTACCGATTGTAGGTGCCGATTGTAGGTGCACAGATAGGCCGCAGAGAAATGACAACACTGCACGGAGAACCGGCATCGGAATGGAAGCGGACAATTCTGATACCGGGAGTAAAATGACAATGAGATTTCGCAGGAGAAATATGGACTCGTGGAAGAAAGCAGTCGTGGCTGGCTCGATCGGGGCCGCAACGGTTTTGTTCTTGAAGAGCAGGTATACCGCGGGTGTGCTGGCTACGGGAGTCGGGCTGGCAGTGCTGGCGGCGGAGTATCCGGAGAAATTTGACAGGGTGCGAAGATCGCTGCCGGATTATTTCGAACGCGGCATGAAAGTGATGGAAATGGCTGAGCGCGCCGGCCGGCGTATCGCCGACCACGGATCGTTGGATTGGGGCGAGTTAGGCGTGTAAGAGCGGCATCCGTTATTCGATTCCGAGTTGCTTGCGGGCATCGGGGCTGAGACGCTCCGGCGTCCACGCGGGAGCCCAAACCACATTCACGTTTGCGCTGCGGATACCGGGCAACTGCTCGAGCCGCGATTTCACCTGTGCGCTGATGTTGACGTGCTCCGGACATCCCTGCGCAGTCAGGGTCATATCGACGGTTACATCTTGTTTCTCCTCGGGCGCGGGTGAAAACCTAACGCCATAAATCAAGCCGAGATCGACTATGTTGACCGGAATCTCGGGATCGTAACAACTTCTTAGCGCGTCCAAAACATCCTGTTCGTTGACGGTTGGCATTCGGTTTCCTCTACGGCCGGCTCTTGCATATGGCTCTGATTCGCACCTGCAATCGTCCGCCCGGCTTCGATTAATTTCGGCCTTGATTAATTAGTGTAGCGTAGTTGTGGATGCTGCAAGGCGTTGCCCGGTTTCAATCCTTCGATAGCGTCATTCTATTCTGATAAAGTTTGCTCATGATAAGCGAACGAGCCAAGAAGCGGATTCAGGTGGCGCTGGCGCTGGCATTGATCGCTGCGGGAGTGCGCGCCGCCTACATTCTTTATCAGCGGCACGAGGATTACCTCGCGGAGGAAAAGCAGAAGCAGGCCAGAAACGCGGGCTATTCGAATCCCGATTATTACGTTACGCCAAAGAAGCTCTATCCTTATGATTTGAAATCGGCGCAGCAGCTAACTCAGCAGCCGGTTTGGGTGAAGGAAGGGTATCGCTTTACGTATTACCGATATGTTCCCGTAGTGAAGACCGTTGATTTCAAGCACGAAGTGGGCACTCTGGGGCCGATCGAGCGACTCGATATCAAAGATGTAATCGCGGTCTCCGCGCCGGGCGGGCGGAAGCAAGTTGTGGCTATCTTTGAGAAAGATGGCAAGAGTTATGCTGTGCCGATTGGATTCGAGACTGAGGCCGGCCAATACAAGATTTATTCAGATGAAATGTTTTATGTGGAAGATCCGCACGACTTGTATAAGCATTGGCCTTCCGATGTCTGGAATGCGATAGCGCAGCACGAAGTGAAGCCTGGAATGAATGAACTGCAGTCGGATTTTGCCGTCGGCATGGGCGTGCCTGATGCAGGTGCATCATCCGATGAAAAGACTGTGCATTATCCCAATGGGGGTAAACCGCTGGTTGTGACTTATCGCGGCGGTGACGCGACAGAGATCAAGCCAGGAACCTGAAGCAGCCTGGCAGGAAAGCGAACCGCGAAGCCAGGCCGATTCCATTCCCGGGAAATTCCGCGGCGGGCGCTCACTGGAATTGCCCCACCAGTGCTAGGACGTTGGTGATCTGCTTCACCGATGAGAATCCCCTTAGAATTCAATTGCTGTTGGAAAGACTTCCTGCCCATCCCCGTTCGGGAAGACGTTTCCGCGAAGCTCGGTTGACTCCGAGAACGATCAGCAAATTCTGCAATCGGATCGCTAAAAGGAGACATTTATGGCTGCAGGTGCCGCGCCCGCTCCCGAAAAGACCATAGAAACAAAGGATCAGGCTAACGAAGGGTCACAGTCGCAACCCGCAACTCTGAAGCAGCGCATCATCCACAAATTGCACGAGATTTTCCAGGGACGTGACGAATATCTGGGCTGGCGCCAGTAATCAGAGCGCGTTGACGGTTCCGTTTTTGTGCGCCACCATGCTCGCCTGAAACCCCCGCGAACCCTGAACCCACCGGGGTACAACGCTGAACTATCTTTGATGTAAGGAAGAGGAGTTAACCCGAGTTTGCGCATTGCTTACTGCGCAGGCTCACAACCGCACCTGCGATCTGCTCAAGCGGCATCACCGCGTCAACCGCCCCTCGCTCAATCGCCTCTTTTGGCATGCCGAACACAACGCAACTGGCTTCGTCCTGAGCGATCGTCACAGCGCCGGCTTCTTTCATTTCCCTCAGGCCGTCGGCTCCATCGTCGCCCATGCCGGTCATGATCACGCCAACCGCCTTTTTGCCTGCAGAAATCGAGACCGACCGAAACAGGACATCCACACTGGGGCGATGACGCGAAACCAGCGGCCCATCGGTAACCTGGATGACGAATTCTTCTCCGCTGCGATTCACCAGCATGTGGCGATTTCCAGGAGCAATTAGCACTCGACCATTTTGCAGACGATCGCCGTCTCGCGCCTCCGCGACTTCGACCGCGCATTCTTTGTTCAGGCGCTCAGCGAATGCTCGGGTGAAGACCTCAGGCATGTGCTGCACGATCACTACCGGCGGGCAGTCGGTTGGCAGTGCGCCCAGGAACAGACGCAAGGCCTCGGTTCCTCCGGTGGATGCGCCCACCGCAATTAAACTCTTTGGCGGTATTGACGATGAGGATGCGCTCTTGCGCGGCAGGACCGCATCGGCCGTCAGACGCGCAGTAGACACCAGCCGCGGCTTTAACTGAGCTTGAGACGCGCTTCGCACAGCGTCAATCAGCGTGACTGCCGATTCGTGTAGAAACTCGCGCACTCCGACTTTGGGTTTGGTGATGACCTCGACTGCGCCTTCTTCCAGGGCGCGAAGCGCGAGTTCGGTTCCGCGAGTGGCGAGACCTGAACAGACCACGACGGGGGTCGGCATCTCCGCCATGATTTTACGGATAAATGTCAGGCCATCCATGCGCGGCATTTCAAGATCCGTGATGACCACGTGGGGCGGTTCTTTTTGCATCTTGGCCCACGCGATCAGCGGATCGGCCGCCGTTTTGACGTGAATCCGCCGGTCGGTGGACATGATCGCCTGCATGACCTGTCGCACCATGGCGGAATCGTCCACCACCAGTACTTGCAGATCAGTCTGGTTGATCGTCGACACGTTGATCGTCGGCACGCTTTAATTCATCCTCTCAGAAGTTGCTGCTGTAGAACGGGACTCTGCTCTGTCACTGCGCAACTTTATTTTTTGTTTCCAGCCTCGGCATTCTCAGCCTTGATGTAAATGGTCGATTCCAAGCTGCTAAGCTCATTGGTCATGTTCGTCAGGTTCTCTGCATGCCCCACGAACAGCAGGCCATTCGAGACGAGATGACGCACAAGATTGTTCACCACTCGCTGCTTGGAAGCGGCGTCGAAGTAGATCAGCACGTTCCGGCAAAAAATCGCATCGAACGGACCTTCGGGAAGATCGGGTTGCTCGTTTAGATTCAACCTGCGGAACTCGATCATCCGCTGGATTTCGTTTTTCACTTTCATCTCACCTTCGCGCTCACCCGTGCCGCGCAGCATAAATCTGTGCAGCATAGCCTCAGGCAATTCGGACGAGCGTGCGATGGGATAAATGCCTTTGCCCGCTTTTTCCAGCACGCGATTTGAGATGTCGGTAGCCAGCAGGTTAAAATCCCAGCCCTCTTCGGCGGGTAGATGCCCCGCAACCAGCATGGCGATCGTGTATGGTTCTTCTCCCGAGGAGCATCCTGCGCTCCAAATCCGCAGTCTCTTAGCACGCAGGCCGCGCTCTGCCTCATTTCGCCATCGAAGGAATGCCCTTTGCTCCAGGAACTCGAACTGCCTCGGCTCGCGGAAAAATCGAGTTTCGTTGGTGGTGATTGCGTCGATCATCCGGGCGCGTTCTTCATGCTGCTCAGGCAGCGAAACCTGCTGGTAATACTCTTTCAAAGATGTGATCTGGAGTTCCCGCAGCCGTCGAAACAGCCGCCCGCAGAGCAGAGCAGTCTTTGAATTGCCTAGCCAGATGCCGGTTTCGGCATAGATCAGCTTTTGGAATTTTTGAAACAGAGCGGGGCTGACGGAAAGATGCGGCGGTTGCTCAAGAAACGAGTCGGGATCGTGCGAGACCAGCGAATCTTGACCCGGAGCGGAACCAGCCGACACCGGTTACGCTCCAGCCTCGAAGTGAGATTCTTTCGGCCGGGCATTCTTGGCCGCGGATGTATCATCCAAGGTGCCTTCCTCGAGAGACTCCGTGACGGCGAGCATTTCATCTGCAGACAGCACTTTGTCGATGTCGAGAATCAGGCAAAACTTCTTGCCCATCGCGCCCATACCCAGCAGATATTCATTTTTTACCCGCGTGCCGAATGGCGGCGTCTGTTCAATCTCCTCGGCGGAGAAATCGATGACCTGGCTTACGGCATCGGAGAGAACGCCCATGGTGAGGCTCTCACCCTGGAACATCACATCGGTGATGATGATGCAGGAGAATTTTGAGATGCGGCTCGCCTGCAACCCGAACTTCACCGCGAGATCGACCACCGGAATCACTTTGCCGCGCAGGTTGGTGACCCCGCTGATCCATGGCGGGGTGTTGGGCACGGTAGTGACTGTGTCGTACTCAATGATCTCGCGGACCTTGGCGATGCTGATCGCATACTCCTCGCCCGCAGTGAAGAAGGTCAGATATTGCGCTTTATTCACCGGGAGTTGCTCTTTCCCCTGGCTCTTAGCTCCCATAATTTCAGTCCTCATGTTCAAGCTTGTCTTTGCGATTGCGTCTCTGGCGCTCGCAAAATGCGGCTGAAGTGCACTCCACGTTCATCTAGAACGAAGAGAAGTTCGCTTCTTCCTCGACTTTGCCTCCGGTTGTCCTCGAGCTGCGCTGCGGGAAGCTCTTGAATGATGGGTTCAAGGGCATACTTACACGCTTCTCGCCGCTGTTTGTGCGCGCGTACTGCTCCCCCGCGACGCGGAAAAAAGTCATCAGCTGCTGCAGTTGCTGGGACTGAGCCGCTAACTCTTCGGCCGTGCTGGAAAGTTCTTCTGCGGAAGAAGCGTTGCGCTGGGTGACGGTGTCCACCTGCGCCATGGCTCGGTTGATCTGGGTGACGCCACCCGATTGCTCGGTGGACGCTGCCGCAACATCCTGCACCAACTCGGCGGTCTTCTTGATCGAGGGAACCAGATCGGCGAGCAATTGGCCGGATCGCTCCGCGATCTTCACGCTCTTGCCAGCCAGTCCGCCGATTTCCTGCGCCGCCACCTGGCTCCGCTCGGCCAGCTTTCGAACCTCGACGGCCACCACCGCAAAGCCGCGGCCTTGATCTCCGGCGCGAGCCGCTTCAATGGCCGCGTTCAGAGCCAGCAGGTTTGTCTGGTAGGCGATCTCTTCGATCACCGAAATCTTGGCGGCGATTTGCTTCATGGCTTCAACGGTTTCTGTCACGGCGTTGCCGCTCTCTTCCGCTGCGTGCGCGCCTTTCGCTGCGGTCTGCTCCACCTGGCGGCTGTTGTCTGCATTCTGTGTGATCGACGCGTTCATTTGCTCGAGGCTTGAGCTCATCTCCTCCACCGACGCAGCTTGTTCGCTCGTGCCTTGCGAAAGGCTCTGGGACGAAGCGGAAACCTGCTGCGCCGCGGAAGCGACGGCCGCCGATCCCTCGCGCACGTCGCGGATGATGCCGGAGAGCTTCTGGCTCATATCGTGCATTGCCTGCTGCAATTGCCCGGTTTCAGACCGGCCGCTGACAGGAATTTCCTTGGTCAAGTCGCCTGCCGCAATTCTCTCTGCCTGTTCCACCGCCTGGCTGATCGGTATGGTGATGCTCCGGGTCACGCTGTAGGCGACAAGCGGCGAAACGATGAGAGCGAGAATCATCAGGAAAAGCGCCGCCTTGCGTCCGGACGCAAAGGCCTCCTGATTCTCCTTCATGCTTTTGTCCATCGCAGCGGTCTGCAGGTCAATGAACTTCTGCCACGTCGCGCGATACGAGTCGAGGGCCGGAATGACGTCGTCGCCCAGCGCATCCAACGCCTGGTCGCGTTTCTTATCGGCCAGCAATTTCTTGGCTGCGTTACGCGCAGAAATGTACGCCTGACGATGTTGGGTGACCACTTCGAACAGTTCGCGCTCTTGTGGAGTGCTCAGGCTCTTCTCAATTTCAGCGACTTGTGCGCTGATGTTGTGGGTGATGTTTTCGTTCTCTTCATTCAACTTCTTTTCCTTATCGGGATCGGTGGTCTCGAACAACTGCATGGTGATGCGCGCATTCGTGATCGAATTTTCGATGGTCTGATGCGTCAACTGGACCGTGTTGTAGCGCTTCTGCAGCGTAGCCGACATGTCGGAATTCAGATGGTTGAGCCAGGTTAGCCCCACCCCTGCCGCCACAATTACGAACAGCAGAATAGCCCCGAAGACGATACCCAACCGGGTGCCAATTTTTTGATCTTGCCAGGTTTTCATTGCTTTCCCCCTCGAACTGCTCTTTGTCTGATGTCTAAGCTTGCGCCTGTAAACTCGACTGCATAACTCCGCGGAGAAGGCTGGGAACGTCAAGAATCAATCCCACCCTTCCGTCGCCAAGAACTGTTGAACCGGCAATGCCGTGCACGGTGCGGAATGCCCTGCCGAGCGGCTTTACTACCGTCTGCATGCCGCCCAATAATTCGTCGACAGCAATTCCGGCATAAAATTCATTGATCTTCACAACCACAATATTTTCTTTCTTGGGAATTTCTCCCGGCAGGCTGAAGGCGCGGCGCAATCGCACATACGGAAGCGGATCTCCGCGCAGACTTAGAATTCCGCTGGCCTCAGCGTTGCGCTGTTCCGCCGGCAATTCCGTGCATTCCGTGACGTGCTCCAATGGAACGATGAATACTTCGCTGCCGACTTTTACGGAAAACCCTTCGATGATGGCCAGCGTTAAGGGCAGGCGAATGGTAACCGTGCTGCCTTTGCCGGCCGTACTTGTGATCTCGACTGTTCCCCGCAGATTGTCGATATTGCGGCGCACCACATCGAGGCCAACTCCTCGGCCGGAGAGATCGGTCACAGATTCCGCGGTTGAAAAACCAGCCTGGAAAACCAGGTTATAAATGTCCTGGTCGCGGATCTCTTCTTTCGCAGATACCAGTCCGACCCTTCGCGCTTTTTCGAGAATGCGCTGCCGGTCGAATCCCGCACCATCATCCTGCAGCGTGACCACGATGTTGCCGCCACTATGCGCGGCCGAGAGTTTGATCACTCCGCAAGCATTCTTGCCCTTCTTTTCACGAGCTTCGGGCTTTTCCAGACCGTGATCAACTGCATTACGAATAAGGTGAACCAGCGGATCTTTCAATTGCTCAAGTACTGTCGTATCGACTTCTACATCTCCACCGGTCACTTCCAGGCGGGCCATTTTTCCGTGGCCTTTTGCAATGTCGCGTACGGAACGGACGAACTGGCGGAAGAGCGGGCCGACTGGAACCATGCGGATGCTCATCACTTCGCTTTGCAAATCCATATAGAGCCGCTCGGCTTCGCGATGCATTTCGAGAATGGCGCGGCCTTGTTCGCCGCCCAGCTTTTCGATCATCTGTCGCAGGCGGCCTTGCGCGATCACGATTTCCCCGGTCAGGTTCAGCATGTGGTCGAGCTTGTCGACATCGGCGCGCAGCGTGCGGTGGTTTGCAGCTGGCAGGGAATCGAGCTTTACTGCCGAACTGGACTCTTCGCGACCACCATTTGTGGTCACAACGCGCTTGGAGCGTTTCTCCACTTCCCGCGCAATTTCTTTTCGCAGGCTGTGCTGATGCTGAGTAAGCTGCACCGGGCCGGACTGAGCGGCCGAGACCATGGCACGAAGTTCGTCCACAGCCTTGAGCATCAGTGAAATTAACTCAGGTCCGGGCAGAGCTTGCTGCTCGCGAAAAACATCCAACAGATCTTCGACAACATGTGCGAAGCCCGCGAGCTCCGGCAGTTCCAGCGAAGTCGCATTTCCTTTAATGCTATGGGCTACGCGGAAAATGGTGTGCAGGAGCTCCAGATCAGAGGGGTTCGATTCCATCTGCACGAGTGCCTGTTCCATTGCATCCAGGCCTTCTTCCGATTCGACGAGGAACGATGCCAGCACCGCTCCACGATCAAAATCCGCCAAGTCCATTGCTCCTCCTCTTCTGTCCGCTCATGCGCCGGACCGTTTCACACCGATGCTTGTTCAAAACTCTTGATGGTGGTTACCCCATCTGCAATCTGAAAAACCAGCCTGCGGCCATGCTTGCCCGAAACATGCCGCTCCACCACTGGAATGCCAGCCGAGCGAAGAAATTCTTCGGCGAGGTCCACATTTCGCGTGCCCAGCGAATTCGATAGGTCGGCGGAGAAAGCGCTCGATCCGCCGAAGATCTTCGCCTGCAGGTTCCTGACTTCGCATCCCAAAGCCAATATTTGCTTCAAGAGCTCGGGATTGGCGACATTGCCGTAGCGCAGCCGGTTTGGGCCGTCAATTGCGCCGTCGGGCAAAAGGTAATGGTTCATGCCGCCGGCCTTCTTGTGCCTGTCCCAGAGGCAAACCGCAGCACACGAGCCAAGAATTGTTGAGATCGTGATTGGGTCCGGGGTTACGAAGACCTGTCCCGGATAAAGGAAATGCCGGGCCTCTTTTGAATCTCCGGACTCATAATTCTTCATGAATTCCGTGGGCAGCACTGCCGGATTAAATTTGGGGGAATTCTCTCTCATAGTTTGGTTCCTGAACCGCTTTTCGCTGGCCTCGAATGACCGTTCGAGCGGAAAAGCGGCGTGGCCGCTTCCTCGGAAAGAAGTTTGAACAGTTCCATGTCATGCGCGTCGAATGCCGCCTTCTGCGGAAGCAAACGCAGGATTGCCAGTATCCCCACGGTTTGGTCCTCAATGCGGATAGGAACGAAGGCCTGACCTTTTGCCATTCCGCTGGCACGATCGCGACCTTCCACTGCAAGATGGCACTCACCGCGCATTACCTGCTGGCGGCCGGCATTACCCAGAGCTTTCAGCAGATCGTAGTTCTCCAGATCGGCGCCGAACGACCAGCAAACCGAGAAGGTCTTGTTGGCGGGATCGACCTTGAATAAGCCGATTTCTTCGCAGCCCAGCAGGTTGGCGACGATCTCGCGCAAGCCTTCGATGGCATCCTCTTCGCTGGCGCTTTCGGCCAATCTTTTCCGGGCTGCTGCCAGGCGCAAGTCGTTCATTGGATCGGCAGTCACCGCCAGCTTCGCCCCGGTCGCCTGTTTGTGGAGGTTCATCAAAATTCCTGTTTATTTGTTAAGCCGATCGGGATTGTAGCCATCCCGGGGCGTTACTCGCCGAGATAGCTCTGTAATAGCGCCACCAGTTCTGAGCCATTCACCGGTTTCGTGATGTAGTCGTTGCACCCGCTTTGAAATCCGGCTTCCATGTACGACTCTTCGCCGCGGGTTGTAACCAGTACTATGGGGATTTCGCGAGTGGTTGCACCTTGGCGGATCATCTTGCAGGCCTCGAATCCATTCATCCGGGGCATAACTACGTCCATCAGGATAAGGTCAGGACGCTCCTGTTGCGCCTTCTCCACGGCTTCCTGCCCGTCGCTCGCAGTCACGCACTGGTACGGCGTGCGCCTTTCCAGAATTTCCCGCTCCATCATCAAGGCTGTCTTGGAATCGTCTACTACAAGGATTTTTTTTGACATTGTCTTCTCGGTACAGGGTGCCAAGATTCACAACTATCACCGGTAGGCGCGATGAATGCGATACCCGCTCTTCCTACCATTAGGAATCTTTAACATAGCCAGTCATCACTCGATAGTTACGCTGGTAATTGACAGCGAGGAGTTCTCCAACAGATATGCCGCGAGACAAAAAATTGACAACAATTGACATCGGTTGGTCCATTCGAGAAGCGCCGGCTGCGTTACGAAGGTTTGTGCACCTGTGATTGCAATCACAGGCTGACGTGCCGCATATCATGGCCGGTTCTAACCTGCGGGATGACAATCATGATGAAGAGGTGGGGCCATGATCATCACCTACAGGTTTGTCCGCCTAATCGAGGACCACTCCGACGCGTTGGCCGCCAGCCTCCTGCATAAGGTTCAAAAGTCCAGCCGAACTGAGCATTACAGCAAGGTCCCGGACGAGGATCTGAAGCAGCGGGTGGCTGAAATTTACCGCCACCTTGGGGAGTGGCTCCTGCACAAAAACGAAGCTGATATTGAGCAGCGGTATACCGAAATCGGCGCTCGCCGCGCCCACCAGGGTGTGCCGTTGAGTGAACTGATCTGGGCGATCGTCTTAACCAAACACAACCTCTGGGAGTTCATTCTGGACGAAGCTTATCCCGAGCGTCCGCTCGAAATTCTCGGAAGACAAGAGTTGTTGCAATTGCTCGATCAGTTTTTTGATCGCGCCATTCATTCCGCAGCCGTGGGCTATGAATGGGCTGTGGAGGAAAGTGCCAGAGAAATAGGAGAACGAGAAGCGGCGGGATAGCGAGGGACAGTCAAATGCCTTGGGAGGACGAATACAAACGCCGGCTGCAAACTGCCGACCAGGCGTTACAACGCGTGCAATCGGGAATGCGCGTTTATATTCAGCCGGGCTGTGCCGAACCGGAAACCTTGGTCGAAGCGCTCATGCGTCGCGGCCCTGATGTGAACGACGTGGAAATCGTTCACATGATGACCATGGGGTGTGCTCCCTACACCGCTCCGGAAATGGTGGGACATTTTCGCCACAACGCTATGTTTATTGGCGCGAATGTGCGCGATGCCATCAACGATGGCCGTGCCGATTACACGCCTGTCAACCTGAGTGATATCGAAGAACTGTTTGAGAGCGGCGTCATGCCAATCGACATCGCGCTGCTGGAACTTTCTCCCCCCGATGCCCACGGATTCTGCAGCTTTGGGGTTGGCGTAGACACGTCGCTTACCGCCGCGAAATGCGCTGAATACGTCATCGCGCAAATCAACGACCACGTGCCGCGAACTTATGGCGACAGCTTCATTCATGTGAACGACCTCGATGCAATCGTCGAATCCTCACG
The DNA here is from genome assembly GCA_963766625.1 of uncultured Acidobacteriaceae bacterium. Classification (GTDB taxonomy): domain Bacteria; phylum Acidobacteriota; class Terriglobia; order Terriglobales; family Acidobacteriaceae; genus Sulfotelmatobacter. The sequence goes on from CAVYBF010000010.1 coordinate 65,198, forward strand.
TCCGCTATGCGAGTTGAAGCCCGCCAAGATCGGCGATATCCAGCTTGCGATTGCTAAAAATGTGGCCAGTCTGATCGACGATGGCGCGGTATTGCAGATGGGAGTTGGCGCGATCCCCGATGCGGTTCTGTCATTCCTCAAGGATCGCAAAGACCTGGGTGTGCACAGTGAGATGGTGTCGGACGGAGTGATCGGCTTGATCGAAGCTGGTGTGCTCACCGGTGCCCGCAAGAATTTCAATCCCCGCAAGATCATCGTGGGATTTGCGCTGGGCACAAAGAGGTTGTTCGAGTTTGTCGATAACAATCCCGTCTTCGAGTTTCACCCTACCGCATACACCAACAATCCAGTGTGCATTGGCCGCAACGATAACATGGTCGCCATCAACTCGGCGCTGCAGGTCGATCTCACCGGCCAGGTTTGTTCCGACTCGATTGGCAACCAATTCTACAGCGGTATTGGCGGTCAAGTGGATTTCCTGCGCGGAGCTGCTTACTCCAAAGGTGGCAAGCCGATCCTTGCCGTTTCTTCTACCGCCAAAGACGGAACCATCTCGCGGATCGTTCCCATGCTCAGCCCGGGCGCGGGAGTGGTCACTTCACGCGGACTCGTGCGCTATGTGGTGACGGAATACGGCGTTGCGTTTCTTCATGGCAAGTCAATTCGGGAACGAGCGAAAGCCTTAATCGAGATCGCTCATCCCAAGTTCCACGAAGAGCTGTACGAATATTGCGAAAAAATCAAGTGGTTACAGCGTTCTCAGAGAGTGGAATTCGCCGCATCGAGGTGAGCGATGGCAGCAAGAGGCAAGATCACGATCAGCATAGACGAGTGCAAAGGCTGCGGGTTGTGTGTTGAATCTTGTCCGCCAAAGTGCCTTGAACTCGCACAGGAATTGAGTCCTTATGGTGTGCATTCCGCGCGTTATGAGGGAAGCGAATGCACGGGATGCGGGATTTGTTTTTATTGCTGTCCAGAGCCGGGCGCGATCACCGTATATCGACTGATTCCGCCGGCTAAAACAACGGTGCCGGTGCTCGCGGTTGAGCCAACGGCTCCTTAGATGAAAAGAAAAAGATGAAGAGAAAAGCGATCGTGATTTCAGGCACGGATCGCTGTGACAAGTGACATTGGATGGACCTCGGCGGTAGGCGACGATGTTATTGCAACGCTTGAACGCTGGCGCCGCCGACGAAAGGGGGTTGAGCAGACCATGAAAGGCACGGTTGAAATCCGCGAGCCATCTGTAAAAGACACGCCGCCGCAGGTCAAGCGGCAAGTGCCGGAATCCTCGCTGGAGCGCCTAATGACGGCTCCGGTCGAGTACCGGCCGTTGTTTTCCGACTGCTTGCTGCAATACAGCGGTCAGAGGAGCAGGCAGACTTTAGCAACATCCATATCGTTCTTATTCCAGTGTTTTCTGCTAGGCATTCTGCTCTTATTGCCTCTCTATTTCACGCAAGAGTTGCCGAAATCCCAATTGCTGACGTTCTTAGTGGCTCCGCCGCCACCGCCACCCCCGCCACCACCGGCTGCGGCCCAGGCGGCGCGAATCATGAAGCAGATCCAGAGCGAGGTGCTATCGACGGGAGGGCTGCGAACGCCAACCAGAATTCCGCAAAAGATAGAGATGATCAAAGAAGAAGAGGCGCCCATGCCGATCTCGGCTGGCGGAGTTGTAGGCGGCGTGCCGGGGGGCATTCCCGGTGGTCAACTTGGCGGCGTCATTGGTGGCATCGTCAACGCTACTTCAAACCTCGCCTACATCCCCAAGTTGCAGCCGGTTGTGCCGCAACGCGTGCGGATCTCGCAGGGCGTGACTACCGGGATGCTCATTCGCCGGGTGGAGCCGTCCTATCCCGCACTGGCGAGGTCGGCGCGCATATCGGGGAATGTTGTGCTAAAGGCCATCATCAATCGAGAAGGTCTGATTCAGGATCTTCAGTTGGTGAGTGGCCACCCAATGCTCGTACCCTCTGCCATTGATGCAGTGCGGCAGTGGCGCTACCGGCCTTACTTGCTGAACGGCCAGCCGGTAGAAGTAGAGACGACCATCACGGTGATTTTCACCCTGTCTGGATAAGACCGAGGAAAATCGCGGACGAAGGATTGAACGGAAGGAATAACGGAAAGGACTCACCGTCTATGCGGCAACTTTGCAAGGGCAACGTCGCGGTCATGAAAGGCGCGATTCTCGCCGGCTGCAACGCCTATTACGGCTATCCCATTACGCCAGCCAGCGAGATCGCCGAAGCTGCGGCGCGATTCCTGCCGCAGATAGGGGGAACTTTTGTACAGGCTGAGAGTGAAGTCGCCGCCATCAACATGGTGTATGGCGCGGCGGCTGCCGGGGCCCGCGTGATGACGGCCTCTTCTGGCCCCGGCCTCAGCCTGATGCAGGAAGGCATCTCTTATCTGGCGGGAGCCGAATTGCCATGCGTGATCGTCGATGTAATGCGCGGCGGACCCGGCTTGGGAAACATTGCTCCTGAGCAGAGTGATTACTTCGCCACCGTGAAAGGCGGAGGCCACGGCAATTACCGCAACCTCGTGCTCGCTCCGGCTTCGGTGCAGGAGATGGCTAGCCTGACCATGCTGGCCTTTGATCTCGCCGACAAGTATCGCAATCCTGCTGTTGTGCTGGCGGATGGCTTCATCGGACAAATGATGGAAGCGCTCGATCTCGAATATGTCGAGACCAGGATTCCGGCTAAGCCTTGGGCGGTCAAGGGCACGCCAGAAACGCGCGCCAACGTTGTGAGTTCCATTTATCTCGAAACGGACGAACTGGAAGAGCACAACCGGCAGATGGAAGCGAAATATATTCGTGCCCAAAACGCTGAGCCGAGATGCGAGCAGTATTGCACCGATGGCGCCGATGTTCTGGTCGTCGGTTACGGCATTGTCTCCCGCGTGCTTCGTTCGATGGTGGAAAAGGCCCGCGCCGAAGGCTTGCCTGTAGGCCTGTTCCGGCCCATCACTCTGTGGCCATTTCCCACCAAGGCATTAGCCAAGGCTGCAGCCCACGCGACCAATGTTTTGGTGGTGGAGTTGAGCAATGGCCAGATGCTTGAGGACGTGCGCCTGGCATTGAGTGGAAGAAAGCACGTCGATTTTTATGGACGCATGGGAGGCAATGTTCCCAGCGTAGAGGAATTGCGCGAGCAGGTGGAAGCGCGTATTCCTTCGCGTACCGAAGTTTTTGCAGTCGACTAGACCATTGCCGGAGGCAGACTCGATGGCAACTGATGTGAAGGACGAGAGAACAAACTCCGAAACCTACGCGATCGTTCATGAGAAGTCCTCCGTTTTTTTCGACCTGTATGAACGCAAATCTGATCTGAAGCAGCAGACCCACTATTGTCCGGGATGCGGACACGGTGTGGTGCATAAACTCATTGCCGAAGCGTTGCAGGATCTGGGGTTGCAGGATCGTACGATTTTTGTGAGTCCGGTTGGATGCTCGGTTTTCGCTTATTACTATTTTGATGTGGGCAATGTGCAAGTAGCGCACGGACGCGCACCAGCTGCGGCTACCGGAATCAAGCGCGCTTGTCCGGATAAGATTGTGATCTCGTACCAGGGCGACGGAGATCTCGCCGCCATCGGCACGGCGGAGATTGTTCATGCCGCCAACCGCGGCGAAAAGATCGCGGTCTTTTTTATCAATAACGGAATTTATGGCATGACCGGCGGCCAGATGGCTCCCACCACGCTTGTCGGACAGAAGAGTACAACTTCGCCGTTTGGAAGGCGCCCTGCGAATGAAGGCTTTCCCATCCACATGGCAGAACTGATCGCCACGTTAAAGGCGCCCGCCTACGTTGAAAGAGTGGCGCTGTGCGATAACAAAAACATCATGCGGGCGCGGCGAGCGGTTCGCAAGGCGCTCGAGCTGCAGCGCGATGGTATGGGCTTTTCATTTGTCGAAATTCTTTCGCCGTGCCCAACCATTTGGGGCAAGGATCCAGTTGTCGCTCGCAATTGGGTGCTTGAGGCAATGGTTCCCGAGTTTCCGCTGGCGGTGTTTCGCGATCGCAAAGAGCCGTTACCTGCGAATGGCGCACCGCCGCAAAGGCCGGTGGCAGAAGTTTTGGAAATCAATAAGGGTTTCAAGAGCAATGGGAATGGCCGTCCCGCAAAGCCCTTCAAAGGACTATCCATCAACATCGCAGGCTTCGGCGGCCAGGGTGTGTTGCTGCTTGGCCAACTACTCGCTGAAATGGGAACCGAGCAGGGACTCGAAGCGAGCTGGCTGCCTTCCTACGGTCCGGAAATGCGATCGGGCAGCGCCCATTGCTGGGTGACGCTCTCGAAGAACCGCATCGGTTCGCCACTCACGGCGAAGCCCGATGTGTTGATCGCCATGAACGAAGTTTCGCTCAGAAAGTTTGCGGAACAGGTCCCATCCGGCGGATTCATCCTTTACAACGGCCACGCACTGCCGGCAGATTTTCCAGTCCCGCAAGCCCAGGTCTATTGCATCCCCGCCTCGGAAATCGCGGACAAGCTCGGATCGGCGAAGGCCGCCAACATCGTCATGATGGGTGCCATGCTCGAGGAAACGGCATGCTTCGAGCCGGCAACGGCGACGCGTTTCCTGGAAGCAAAAGTAAAGAATCCTGCTCTGCTGCAAGTCGATATCAAGGCAATTGCCGCCGGTTGCGACGCGGTTGATCATCAAGTGAATCTTGGGCCGGTGAGCCAGCCTGACGGTTTCGCATAGCAGCATTGCTTTCATTCCAGTCTCATCCTCTTCCGCTTGCAGTCGCGTATCACTTCCACCACGTGATATTCATCCCGATTCTCCGAACGTGACGGCAATCACGAGACTCCGTGATGGTTGCCATCGCTGAAATCTTTGTCCGGTGCAATGCTTGTTTCAGGTACGGAGGTGTCCCATGGCAGTCCTGGAATCGAATCAAGACACAGCCGAAACCAGAAACCTGGCTGTTGCGGCCCCGACGAAGACCGCGATTTCGGTAAAGAACGTGTTGTATGCGACCGACTTTTCGCCTATCTCCGATGCGGCTTTCCCTTATGCGGCCGCGATCGCGCGCAAGTTTGGCAGCACACTGCACATCGCCCACATAGTTTCTGACACGAGTCTGCTGCTGATGACGGGCGGCGTTGACTACGTGACCTTCGGGACTCTTTATGAAGATGCCCACTCGATCGCGAAGGAAAAAGTAGAGCGTGTAGCCTCGCGATTGGGTGGCATTCCCTGCAAGCGCTATGTGAGACATGGGAAGGTTTGGCCCAACCTCAGCGGCATTGTTGCGGAAAACGCCATCGACCTGATCGTGGTTGGAACTCATGGCCGCTCCGGCGTCGGGAAGATGCTGGTCGGCTCTGTGGCCGAGGATATTCTCCGCCACGCACCCTGCCCGGTTCTAACCGTGGGACCGCAGGTCTGCGGGCGAGCCAAGCTGCCGGCATTTGATAGTCGCGGCAGAGCGTTGGCGCCTGTGGAATTGGAGATGCACCAAGTCTTGTACGCCGCCAACTTTACTCCTGCATCGCTGCAGGTGGCGCCGGTAGCCGTTGGACTGGCTGAGCAGTTTGAGGCGCGTCTAACCCTGATGCACGTTCTAGAAAACTATTCGAATCTGGATTCGCGCCCCGGACCGATCGAGGACTCAGTCCGGCAGTTGCAGGCACTCGTGCCGAAAGATGCCGCGCTGCCCTATGCTCCGGAGATTGTGATGGAATTTGGTTCCCCGTGGCAATGCATTGTGAAGAAGGCTGCAGAACTTGACGCCGATTTGATTGTTCTAGGAGCGCAACCGAACGTTCACACAACCCACGTGCCGTGGTCGACCGTACATCAGGTAGTAGCACATGCCAACTGCCCGGTTTTAACGGTGCGCACGTAGGCTTTCGAAGTTTGGCAGGTGCACGGCCGATCTCAGTTGAGCGTAACTCTCGCCAAATGACCAACGGCTGACTTGCCATAACCCGGTATTTCGTTGGAATCCACGCGGATACCATGACAGCTTGGAAGCGGGTGAACACGTGGTCGGTGAAAGGGCCCATGCTGTTCACAACTATCCACGCTCCTCACAAGCCGTTGTGACCCGCATCACTGCCGCTTGTCGCCCCCTCCAGTCAGAATGGGTCATTCGATCCGCTATACCGGAGCGCACGTGTTCAAGATCATCGATGCACAATTCCTCGCCCCCGGAATCAAACGATTCATCCTTGAAGCTCCCCGCATTGCCCGCAAGCAGAAGCCCGGCCAGTTTGTGATTCTGCGCATTTACGAGCAGGGCGAGCGGATTCCCGTCACTATAGAGAATTCAGATCCGGCGCGCGGCACGATCAGCATCGTGGTGCAGTCGGCGGGCAAAACTACGCAAATGTTGAATTCTCTGAACGCCGGCGACTCGATTCTCGATGTCGTCGGCCCTTTGGGCAAACCCTCCGACATTGAAAAGTTCGGTACTGTTGTGATTATTGGCGGAGGCGTAGGCACGGCAATGGCTTATCCCTCTGCCGCCGCATTCAAGCGCGCCGGTAATCGCGTGATCGGCATTGTCGGAGCCCGAACCAAAGATCTGGTGATTTTGGAAAAGGAACTGCGCGCAGTGACCGATGCCTTGCTGATTACCACCGACGATGGCAGTTACTCCGACAAAGGCTTCGTCACAGACAAATTGCGGCAGTTGATCGAAAATGGCACCCGCATTGATCTCGTGCTCGCCATCGGCCCGATCGTAATGATGAGAGCCGTATCGGAAATGACGCGCAAAGAGAAAATTCGTACCCTGGTCAGCCTGAACCCGATCATGATTGATGGCACGGGAATGTGTGGCGGCTGCCGTGTGCTCATCGATAATAAGAGCGAATTCGCCTGCGTCGACGGTCCCGAGTTCGACGCGCATAAAGTGAATTTTGAAGTGCTGGTGCAGCGCAACTCCATGTATCGCGAGGCCGAGCAGCAGTCGCTGGGAGAGTTTTTGCGGGCATCGGTGAACGGTAAGGTTCCCGGCGCCGGTGAATGCGTTGCCCCTCAAGGCAGCGAGTCCAGCGCGATTGCCCAAGGAGGCCAGGAGTGAGCCCCACTGCGAAGCAGTCTCCCAATCCGCTTTCACCCAAAGAACGAATCAAAGTCCCCCGGCAACTGATGCCGGAGCAGCCCGCCGACGAGCGCAACAAAAACTTCAACGAAGTGAATCTCGGCTACAACCCTGACCTTGCCCGGCAGGAGGCTCTGCGCTGCCTGGAGTGCGCCAAGCCCACTTGCACCGATAATTGCCCAGTAGGCGTCAAGGTGAAAGAGTTTGTCGAGCTGATTGTGGCCGGCGACTTCCTGGGCGCGGCCGCGAAGATTCGCGAAGACAATGTCTTGCCCGCCATCACCGGACGCGTTTGCCCGCAAGAAGATCACTGCGAAGGCAAGTGTCTGTTGTCGAAAAAAGTCAAGCCCCTCGGCATCGGCTATCTCGAACGCTTCGTCGCCGATTACGAGCAGCGCATGGGCACGCATATTTTGCCCCAGGTGCAGCCTACGGGAAAGAAAGTGGCCGTGGTCGGCAGCGGACCTTCGGGACTCACCGTGGCTGGTGATCTGATTCAGAAGGGCCATAAAGTGCGGATCTTCGAAGCGCTCCACGAGCTGGGTGGCGTGCTGGTCTACGGCATTCCTGAATTTCGCCTGCCCAAGCAGATCATTTGCGAACAGCTCGATTACATGCGCGAAATGGGAGTTGAGTTTGAAACTGATGTCGTGGTTGGCCGTACAGTCACGATTGATGAACTGATGCAGGAAGAAGGATTCGATGCCGTCTACATCGGCACCGGCGCTGGCCTGCCGCAATTCATGGGGATTCCGGGCGAGCATCTGAATGGCGTTTATTCGGCGAATGAATTTCTCACACGCATCAATCTGATGAAGGCTTACAAGTTTCCCACCTACGACGAGCCGATGCTCGATCTGCACGGAAAAGATGTCGCCGTGATCGGTGGCGGGAATACTGCGCTGGATGCGATCCGCTCGGCGCTACGCCTGGGAGCGCGCAAGGCCTACGTGATTTATCGGCGCAGCGACGCGGAAATGCCGGCGCGCGCCGAAGAGGTTCATCATGCGCGGCAGGAGGGTATCGATTTTCAAATGCTGACTGCGCCGGTGGAATTTCTTTCCGAGAGCAAAGGCTGGCTGTCCGGAGCACGATGCGTGCGCATGGAATTGGGCGAACCAGATGCGTCCGGACGCCGTAGGCCAGTGCCGATCAAAGGCTCGGAATTTGATCTGCCGTTATCTGTGGCCATCATGGCCATCGGCACCACAGCGAACCCCATCGTGCAGAGCACAACCCCGGGCTTAGGGACGGACAAGCGTGGCTATATCCAGGCTGATTCGAACACCCAGCGCACCACCCGCAAAGGCGTTTTCGCCGGTGGCGACATCGTTACCGGCGCCGCTACTGTCATCCTGGCCATGGGCGCTGGCCGCAGGGCGGCGAATTCCATTCATCAGTATTTGTCTACGGGAGAGTGGTGAGGCGTGCCCGCCGCGTTCTTCCCTTGGTCTTTCCAGCTCTCATTCGGTGCATCGCTGAGAGCCGCTCTCTCGCGCGAGTTATGGCCGTGATGTGCGTCACCTCTCGCCGCGACCATAATCACTGCCGGTACCATGGGCCGGGAATCTAATGGAAACAGGAATGGTGCAAATTCTCGACAATCGATCGACATCCTTCCGGGGGCGGCAATGGTAAATGATGATTTGGTGAAGTGTCCGCTGTGCGGCGGTTTCACGCATGTGGGTAAACCTGAATTGGTATCGGCCTTGAAGGATCCGAAAATCCGCCAGCAAGTGGAGAGCTTTGTGGCGGAATTGCTGCGCTCCGGCAGCGGCGAATTCGCGGGAGTTGCTGTCGCCGGCAAGCCGCAGAGCCAGGACTTCAATAAAGACGTCCACAAGTGGAATCCGAATGTGCCGGTGTGGCGGCGCAGCCCGAAGGAATAGCGGTGTGGCTCCGAGCGTGGTTCGTCAACCGGTTCCCATGTGCGGGTAAAAAATCTGGAGGATGCAATGATTATTACGAAAGAACAAGCGCTGAATTATCACAGCAGCCCGCAACCGGGAAAGATTGAGATTACTCCTACCAAGCCCTGCCGTACTCAGCGCGATCTCAGCCTGGCATATACGCCGGGCGTGGCTCAGCCCTGTCTTGCGATCGAGAAGGATCCGCATGATGCTTTCAAATACACCGGACGCGGAAATCTCGTAGCCGTGGTCACCAATGGAACCGCGGTGCTTGGCCTCGGCGATATCGGAGCCCTGGCAGGCAAGCCGGTGATGGAAGGCAAGGCAGTGCTATTCAAGCGCTTTGGCGATGTAAATGTCTTCGACATAGAAATCAACACCCACGATCCCGATGAAATCATCAAAGTCTGCCAGCTTCTTGAGCCAACATTCGGCGGGATCAATCTTGAGGATATTAAAGCCCCGGACTGCTTCTATATTGAGGAAACCCTTCGCAAGACCATGAAGATTCCGGTGTTCCACGATGATCAGCATGGCACAGCAATCATCACCGGAGCCGCGCTGCTGAACGCTCTGGAGCTTGCCGGTAAAGACATTAAGAAGATTCGTATTGTCTTCAATGGCGCCGGGGCCGCCGGCATTGCCACGGCGGAACACTATGAACGGCTGGGCGCGAAGCACGAGAACATTCTTTTCTGCGATACCAAGGGCGTTGTCTACCAGGGACGCAGCGAAGGCATGAACAAGTACAAGGAACGTTTCGCGCAGCCGACCGGCTGCCGCACCCTGGCGGATGCGATGCAGGGCGCGGACGTTTTTGTAGGATTGTCGGTAAAGGGTGCGGTCACCGCGGACATGGTGCGTTCGATGGCGGCAAATCCAATCGTCTTTGCCATGGCAAACCCAGATCCCGAAATCACCTACGAGGAAGCTAAGGCTTGCCGCAGCGACATCATCATGGCTACCGGACGTTCCGATTATCCCAACCAGGTCAACAACGTGCTTGGTTTCCCATTCATCTTCCGCGGCGCATTGGATGTGCGCGCCACCGCCATCAATGAGGAGATGAAGATGGCCGCTACTTATGCGCTGGCAGCGCTGGCCAAAGAAGACGTTCCCGATTCCGTGTGCCGGGCTTACGGCGTGGAACGCTTGAGCTTCGGCCGTGAGTATCTGATTCCCACTCTGTTCGATTCCCGCGTGCTGGTGTGGGAAGCATCCGCCGTCGCTGAGGCTGCAATGCGCACCGGCGTGGCTCGCGAACCCGTCGATCTTGCCGCTTACCGTGAGCAGCTCGAGCTCAGGCTGGGCAAGGCGCATGAAGTCTCACGGACCATGATTCATAAAGCGCAGGCGCACCCCAAACGGGTTGTCTTTCCCGAGGGTGAGAATGAAAAAATCATTCGTGCGTGTCACGCTCTGGTCGAAGAGAAAATCGCAGATCCGATTCTGTTGGGCGATCTCGTCGTGATTCAAGCCACCGCAGAAGACCTCGGCCTGAAAATCGATGGGATGAAGATTGTCGACCCCTTAACCTCAGAACTGCGCGATGCTTACATTCAGGAATTGTTCCGCCTGCGGCAGCGGCGGGGCTTAACTCTGAGCGAAGCCCGCAACCGTATCGATGACAGCAACGTGTTTGGTTCCATGATGGTGCATATGGGAGACGCGGACGCGCTGGTCTCGGGCGTCACGCAAAACTTCGCAGACACGATCCGTCCGGCGCTTCAGATCGTGCGCATGCGCGAAGCTCTGCATCGCGTTTCGGGTTGCTATGCATTAATTACGCGCAAAGGCGAGGTTTACTTCCTCGCTGACACCAGCGTGAACATCGAGCCCACGGCCGAAGATCTGGTCGAGATTGCTCTGTGCACGGCTCAGATGGCGCGGCGTTTCAATATTACGCCGCGGGTTGCAATGCTTTCGTTCTCCACCTTTGGCAGCGTCGACCATCCCATCTGCCGCAAGGTGCGCAAAGCTGTCGAACTATTGCATTATGCTGATCCCACTCTGATCGTGGACGGCGAAATTATGGCCGACGACGCGCTTTCACCGGACGTGATTGCGAAATCCTATCCCTTCAGCTCCCTGAAAGACGGCGCGAATGTCCTGATCTTCCCCGATCTTGCTTCCGCAAACACAGCTTGTAAGCTGCTCGCCAAAATTGCCGAGGCGGAGACCATCGGTCCGATCCTGATGGGCATGAGCCGTCCTGTGCATGTCTTGGTCCGAGGCGCGCAGGTGGAAGAGATTGTGAATGTTGCCGCCATCGCGGTGGTTGACGCGCAGGAAAACGAGTCGTATGTTCAGTCGCGGCAGCCGGAAGCTGTTGCCGTGGAAAGCTGAAATCCCGGGAACGAGGAGGCACTCATGTCGACCGCATGGAATTCCCGATATGCGTTGCGCACGCTTCGAGCCAAAGGTTCCACCATTCGGGAGCTTCTGAAAATCACTCAACGTCCCGAGGTGATTTCCTTTTCCGGAGGCCTTCCCGCTCCTGAAGTTTTTCCTGTCAAGCGCTTCGAAGAGGCTTGCCGCACCGTACTCGAACAGCATGGCCCGCAAGCCCTGCAATACGGTCCCACCGAGGGCTACGAGCCGCTGCGGGAGATGATAGCCCGCAACATTTCTCGTTACGGCATTCTGGCTGAAACTGAAAATGTACTGATCACCTCAGGCTCCCAGCAGGCTCTGGATCTGATCGGCAAGTTGCTGATCAATTCCGGCGATCGCGTGCTGGTCGAAGCTCCTACTTATCTGGGCGCGATTCAGGCCTTCAATGTGTATGGCGCCCAGTTCATTTCAGTTCCGCTTGATGATGACGGCATGCGTACCGACGAACTGGAAGCTTCTCTGCGCATGAGTCCAAAATTCATGTACATCCTCCCCAACTTTCAGAACCCGGCTGGGGTTACTCTTTCCGAGGAGCGCCGCCATCAGTTAATTTTTCTCGCCGATAAGTATGGCATTCCGATCGTCGAGGACGATCCTTATGGGCAACTACGCTACGAGGGCGAGCACATTCCTCCACTGGTGGTGCTCGACTATAAGACCCTCGGCAGCCACAACGGGTTCCCGCCCGCTAACGTCATTTACCTGAGCACCTTCTCCAAGACTTTGGCGCCGGGAATCCGGCTCGCGTGGATCGTTGCGCCTTCAGATGTAATCGGCCGGCTCGTGCTGCTCAAACAAGCTGCCGACCTGCACACTTCGACCTTCATCCAGATGGTTGCGTACGAGGCGGCAAAAGATGGATTTCTCGATCAGCATGTGAAGTTGATCCGCCAGGTGTATCGCGAGCGGCGTGACGCCATGCTTCACGCCCTGGAGGAATTCTTTCCTCCCGAAGTTACCTGGACTCATCCGAAGGGCGGACTATTCCTGTGGACCACGCTGCCCAGGGATGTCGATTGCAGGCTGCTGTTCCGTTCAGCCTTAGCCGAAGAGGTCGCGTTTGTGCCCGGGGATTGTTTCTATGCCAACGATGTGTTCGAGGGCTGCCGTCACATGCGATTGAATTTTTCCTTCTGCGAACCGGAGCAGATTCACGAAGGCATTCGGCGGCTTTCCGTGGCAGTAAAGATGCAAATTCGCCGCGCGGCCCATCCCTCTCTGCAGATTGCGGAACTCTAAAAACAAGAAAGCTGATTCGAGTTGCTGATTCGAGTTGCTGGTTCAAGTAAAGAAAAGCTGCGGGCAACGTCTCCAGCCGCTACCGCAGTGGAGCATTGCCCGCAGCATTGATTGGGCTTATTAGTCCGGTGTGCAGCCCAGGAATTCTTCGCGAACCCGACCATCCCCTAAATCAATGACTAGGCAACCCCCGTGAGGTGGGTCGTAACCAGCATTTCTTTGGGCTTGGAGGCTGCCTGCTCCAGGCGAAGCATTTCCTGTGCCTTCTGGTAAGTCTTAATGGCAACCGGTTTCAACCAGAACAGTGCCAGAAATGCAGCGATCACGTTGCAAGCAATCATGACCCAGAAAATCCCGACCCACGAGCCGGTTTTGACACTGGCCATGGCGGCGACAGGTCCGGCGAAGATGGCCGCCAAGCCCTTGGCCGTATAGACAATGCCGTAGTTGGTCGTGGCCCATTTCTTGCCAAACAGGTCGCCAACGATCGACGGGAAGAGCGAAAAGATCTCACCCCACCCGAAGAAGCACAGGCCTGTCATCAGGATGAACCACACCGGATGGCTGATCAATTTGAGCAAGCCTAGGACAGCCAGCCCCTGCAGCAGGAAGGCGATGAACATGGTGTTCTCACGCCCGATGTGATCGGAAACCCAGCCCCAGAATGGCCGGCAAAGGCCATTCAGGATGCGGTCCAGTTCGATGGCCACGACGAGGGCCGACATGCCCCACAAGATGATCACCTTATCGACGTGGTAGAACACGGCGATGGGCTTGATCTGGGCAGTGACCACCAAGCCACCGAACGCGACCAGCGTCATCATGATGTAAATGACATAGAACGATGACTGCTTCAGCATCTGCCAGTGAGTCATGTCGTAGGCCGATTCCCTCACCTTGGCATTGGCTTGCTTCCATCCCTTAAGCACCCAGCCTTTGGGGGGAGCGACGATCAGCATGGCTGCGGCGAAGCAAACAATGCCTTGGACAACGCCCCAGAAGATGAAAGTGTGCTGGTATCCCGAGACTTTCAACATCTTGGCAATGGGCGCCACGGTCAGTGCGGTTCCCAGGCCGTACGCGCCAGCGGTGAACCCCGCGCACATGCCGCGGTGATCGGGAAACCACTTCAGCGAGTTGCCCATACAGCCGCCATACACAGCACCGGCACCGACGCCGCCGAGTGCGTACCAGACGTACAGCGCATGCAGGTTGCCCGCCGTCCCCGATCCGATCCAGCTAAGCCCGACCAAGATGGCGCCGATGCCGATGACCAGACGAGGACCAAGACGATCGACCAGGTAGCCCTCGAACGGTACCAGCCAGGTCTCGCAAAGGATGAATGCGGCGAAAGCCACCTGCACAGCGGCTAAGGTTGCATTCATGCTTTTGGTTAAGGGTGTAGTGAACAAGGTCCAAGCGTATTGAAGATTGGCAATCGCCATCATCGCGACCACGCCTGCAATCAGTTGAATCCAGCGATTGACAATCTTAGGCCCGGTACCAACTAAGGGGCTCACATTCGTGGCCATAGACAGCCTCCTGGCTCATTTGCAAAATCGTTCTTAGTACTCCTCGCCGGAAAACGTCCGGATAAGTAAAAAAACGCGCCCCCTTTGGGAGGGGGCGGCGGTTTATTCGGCGTCGAGTTCCTTTTGTAGAGGAATGACTCCCGGCACCAGCCACTTGTTCCACATCTCATCAATCTTGCTCTGGAAATATTCGATATCTTCTTCGACGAAGTGAGCGAACCTTCCCTGTTTGAGCAAGTAATCGCGTACCGGCAGCCGTTTGAATCTGCCGTTGGCGATCTGTTCGGTCTTGCCATACAGCTTGATCTTGCCGTTTTCGATCTCATACAGCGGCCAGATACCCGTATTCACGGCCAGTTCGCCGAGTTCGAAGGAAAGTATGGGATCGAAATCCCAACCCTTCGGGCACGGATTGAGGCAGTGAATGAATGTCGGACCGCCGATCGACAGCGCCTTGCGGATGTTGTTCATCGCCTGCAGCGGATACGAAGTGGAAATCGTTCCGACATATTTGCAGGTGGGATGGCCAACCATCATCAGCGGAGCAACATTCTTTTTCCAGCGATGATTCATGATCCGCTTTACTTTTCCTGGCGTACTGAACGAGGTGTTTGCGCCATACGGAGAAGTTCCGGAGATCTGGATGTCCGTGTTGGCGTAAGACTCGTTGTCGTACATGAGGATCAGCAGGTTGTAATCGGGGTGAGTCATGGTGGCCGAGATTGCGCCCAGGCCCATGTCGGCGCCACCGCCATCACCGCAGAATGCGATGACGTTGATGGGTTCGTCTTTCATGAAGCCCTTGCGCATCTGGGCGCGCAGCGCGGCCGCGACGCCAAGAGCGCCGGAGCCGGAGCTGCCCAGTTGCGTGTGCATCCAGGGCACGCCCCACGGGGTTGCATAGTAAGAGGTGTTCGCCACGTACATGCAGCCCGTGCTGCCCAGAACGATCGTTCGGGGGCCTGCAGCCTTCGCCATCAGCTTCATGATTTCTGCAGACTCGCAGCCCTGGCAGGTGCGGTGGCCGGACGTGTAGAACTCCTCGTGTGGAACCTTCTTTACTCCCTTGAAGGCTTCCAGGTTTTGCGTCGGTTTCTCATCCACAAATGTTGTGCTCATTGATTGATATCCTTTCCGGCTATTGAATAAGCGTCGAAACGCTTATCCCCGCAGCCCGATCCATTGAGTCAGGGGTTGCGCAATTCCTTTCGCGGCCTGGAAGACCGAGTTAGCGACTTCTTCCACGTCCGGCACGGTGATTTCGCGTCCACCCAGTCCGCCGATGAAATCCAGTACCGGTGGTCTGGTAGCCGAGCCGGTGTACATGGCCGAGCGAAGTTCAGTGGCGACGACGCCGCTGAGATTCGGCGACCCGAACGAGAAATCGCGATCGATTACGCCGACTGCCTTGAAACGTTCCAGGCACTTGGCGATTTCCGGACCGGCAAATGGCCGGAACCAGCGCAGGCGCACGAAGCCGACTTTCTTGCCTTCTTCGCGCATCTTGCGGATCGCGACGCGTACTGGCGTCGACAAGGTTCCCATTCCCAGCAGAACAACGTCGGCATCTTTGGTCATGTACTCTTCGAAGAATGGATTTCCGTACTTGCGACCGAAGATGTGCTCGAACTCGGAGTAGACTTCGCGGATCACGTCGCAAGCGCGCTCGGTGACCGCGTAGTTCTGGCGTCGAACCTCCATGACCCAGTCTTCATTGGCTTGCGGCGCCACCGAGATGACGTTATCGGGATGGAGCAGCAAATTGCCGCGATCATAGCGAGGCAGGAACTTCTTGACCTGCTCGGCGGTCGGGATACTGACCAAAGATTGCGAGTGAGTAAGAAACGCTCCATCGCAGCTCAGGGCCAAGGGCACAAACATGCGGCGATCTTCCGCCACGCGATACGCGATCAGAGCCGTGTCCAACGCTTCCTGCGCACTGTCAACCCAGGTCAACATCCAACCCAGATCCCGCACTGCGAGGGCATCGTTGTGCTCCACGCCGAAGGCGCCGGGATCGTCGAGCGCCCGGTTGCCGACCATGGCTATCATGGGAACGCGCAGAGCCGGAGTAACGGTCAGCGCTTCCATGGCATACATCCAGCCCACGCCGCTCGAACCGCAGAACACGCGAGCGCCGCAAACCGATGCGTGCTTGACGATTTCAAATTGTGAATGCTCGCCTTCCGCCACGATGTATTCGCAGTCCATTTCGCCATCTGCGACCAGCTGGCTGATGTACTGCATCACCGTGTCATAAGGCCGGATCGGATACGCCGTGACTACGTCCACGTTGGCCAATTTGCAGGCAATCGCAATGGCTTCCGCTCCGGTAATCAGGGCTTCCTGCTCGATACTCTTCTTCTTTTCTTGAACCGGCATTGTTAATGTCGCCATCTGATTCTCCTTGTCTCAATCTGCTGCTTCGGCGGACTAGCCTTTGCGAGCGACTTCCAGGGCCTCAGGCACCTGTTCTTGATATTGACCGCGATAACGGAAGCCATGAGATCTCTTCTCGATCGGCTCCGCGGACTCGATCGTCTTCTCCAGCCACTTCAGGTAAGCATCCTTATCTTTCTTGAATGCCTCGTATTGGCTGTTGTTGTCTTTGAATTGCGATTCGTTCACCATCGTGACGCAATCTTCGACCGGGCAAACCGCTTCGCAAACGCCGCATCCGCAGCACGCTTCGAGATTCGCATCGTAGGTATTCTCGGGCGTTACATCGAACGAAGCATCCGGGCAGTTCAGCCAGCACAGCGTGCACTTGGTGCAGGTCGCAAAATTCACGACCGGCCGCTGTGTGCGGGTCGAGTACTTTTTGAACAACTCGTTGCGCGCCGGGCGGAAGCCGCCGACCTGGCCCGTGACCGGATCTTTGTACGGACCTCCCTGGGGCTGGCCCTTAATCGAAACGCCATCCCGCATGTCCTCCCACTTGGGCAATTCGAATTTGAAGAGTTCTTCGGAACTGCCTTCGCCGGCCCTCACCTCGATGGCTTTGAATCGGTCGTACGCGGTCTTCGCTGACGTGACCTTTAACGGACTCTTCAGCTTTTCCGTGATGAACTGCTCCAGAGCCTTAAAGCTGACGATCTCGGGGAATGCTTTAGCGATGGCGCCAAGCACGCGCACATCGGTGTGGTCATCTTTATAGACCCACATTCCTGAGAAGCTGGTGATGCCCTTCAGCACTGCCAGTTTGTACGGCTGCTCGCGGCGGTGAATGGTCTTCAACAGTGCGGGTGCATCATGCAGAGAAACTACGATCAGAGTGTGGTTGGGTTTCAGCGCGTGATGAACCGGCTGCAGCCCGTACCATGCCCAAGACTCCGCGCCCTTGCAGAGCGTGTCGTCGAGCACCACCGTTACGTCGACGTGCTTCGGTTCGTACTGTGCCATGCCAGCCTCGAGTGTTTGCTCATCGTCAGCGACGATGGCAAAGCTCTTCGCTGGAATGCCATTCCGTTCCGGAGCGTCTCCATAGCGACCGAACGAGATACCTAACTTCCCTTCGTTATGCGCGGCGAGAACGATGTCGCGCGTTATGTTTTTTGCCAGAGTCTTTTGAAAGACCCCACGGTAGATAACTTCAACGGCAAATAGTTGGCCCATTTGGCAACCTCCATCCTTTTTGGAGCTTATTCAAAACGATGTCCTCTATTTCTGATACGTGCTGCAGCATAGCCTCGCCCGCGCCCGCCGCATCATGTGCCTTCAGTGCCGCAAGTATGCGGCGATGACCCGCCAGTGATCTCTCCGCGCGACCCTCGATCTGCAAAGCTTTTTCCCGTGTCTCCCGGAGTAGGTCCATCAGCACATCGACCAGTTTGAGGACGACACTGTTGTTCGCCGCGGCGGCAATCGTGTAATGAAATAGAGAGTCTTCCTCCACCCCAGCCTCGTTTCGCAGTAGCTTTTCTTCCTGGCGCTGAAGCATGTTTTCCATTTGCACAATTTGTTCGGGAGTGATGTGCTGAGCCGCAATCAAAGCCACCGGTGGTTCGAGCATTATGCGAATATCCAGAAGCTCGGCGATGTGTTGCTGCTTCAGCAGAAGAGCGTTGGTAACGGCATCCGCGGGAGAATCAGCTGCACGATCTCGCACTAGTGTTCCCACCCCCTGCCGTACTTCCAGCAGACCTATCAGTTCGAGGCTGTGTACGGCCTCTCTAACCGAACTGCGGCTGACCCCGAGCATCTGCACCAGTTCGCGCTCTGAGGGAAGCGTGTCGCCAGGTTTCAAGTGAGTAAGGATTTTCTCTTCAAGTTGTCGCGCCACTGCCTTGTACACGCGGCTGCGAGGGATGGTTTCCAGCTCGATCTTGGCAGTGGTGCTGCTCATTGGGGAGAGCCGAGCGCTAACTGGTCCGATGACTGAAGATCGAACCAGCCTCATTACAATCCCGGCGCGAAAACCGCGCAGTGAGCGGTAACCGCCTTCCATGTGATCAATCCCACTACTCCACGTGACCAACCTCGCTTCGCAGACGAAGTTGCATAAGGCGCAGCGCAATCGACTTGGTTACCTTCGGATGTGACCCCAACCATGCACTGGCACTCCTCATAGCCCAAAGTGATCAGGCTCAAACGAATCCCCACCAGCTATCACGATTAACCGTGACTGCAATCACTGCGGGATTCTCAGTAAATGTTGAAACTTGCAACCAGGCAGTGCTAGAGCTGCTGCGTTCTCTTACATGTTGTTTTCCAGGATTTGTACCAGTGGTCAGTTTCGCAACAGATCTACAACCGCGAGAAAGGCCGCTGTTTTCGTGTGATTGCAAAACTCTTAAGGAGAGAAAACGAAATCATGAAGACCAATAAGCTGGTGATGCTGATCGTAACAATCGCGGTAGGTCTGTTCGTTCTGATCCCCAATCTATCTTGGGCCCAGGATGGAGCGGCCATCTACAAAACCAAATGCGCAATGTGCCACGGAGCCGATGCGGCTGGCAAACCTGCAGCCAAGATTCCGAGCCTGCTTTCCGATGAAGCCAAGAAGCAGTCCGATGCGGATCTGACCAAGGCAATCACTGACACCGCCAAGCATCCGGCCGGGGTAAAGAGTCTCCCAGCCGATGATGTGAAAGGCATCGTGGCCTATATCCGCAGTTTGCAAAAGTAAACCATTGGCCGTTCCATCTGCGCATCGGCACTGCTGAAACGGTCGGGCAGTTGCCGTTGAGAGCCTGAGGTGTGTGATGAAGGGATCCGGTCTGATACAGCGCGAGCGGAAAACTCGACGATTGGTATCTGGCCGGCATATCCCATCTCCACTCGCTCTTCCCAGTGGAACAGGCCGCTCGAGCCCAAGGCGCAAATCCCTTGGGCTCGGGCCACTCTTACTGACCAGTTCAACTCGCACAGTTCTTGGCACCGTTCCACAGCGGAAATCAAATTCTTCTCTTTTGATGCCGTCCGAGAGAAAATCCCGCGCCGGTGCTGTCAGGAGTGATTCCCATGAGTAAGGCATTGCTGTACGACGCAACGATGTGTATCGGCTGTAAGCAATGTGAGCAGGCCTGCGCTACCCAAAATCATTTGCGCTATGACGACGCCGTTGCCGCGGAGCCGGTGCAATCCGAGCATAAGTTCACAGTCGTACTCACTAAAGACGATAAATTCATGCGTCGCCTCTGCATGCACTGCGAGAAACCGGCCTGTGCCTCGGTTTGTCCCGTGGGCGCTCTGCATAAGACCAAAGAAGGTCCGGTGGTTTATGACGTGTGGAAGTGCATCGGATGCCGTTATTGCATGGTGGCCTGCACCTTCGCCCAGCCGAAATACGAATGGCAATCGCTCAATCCGCGAGTGCGCAAATGCATTATGTGTCCCGATCGCCTGGCAGCCGGCAAGCAAACGGCGTGCGCCGAAATCTGTCCCACCGGCGCGACCAAGTTCGGAGATCGTGACGATCTCGTCAAAGAAGCGCAAGAACGTATCCGCCAGAATCCTTCGAATTACGTGCCGCGAATCTATGGGCTCCACGAAGTCGGCGGCACCTGCGTGCTGATCATCTCCGGCGTCAACCCTGAAGTGTATGGATATCCATCTTCCGCGAAGATCGGCGACACGCCCATGCCGGAATACACCGGACGCGTCATGGAGCGAGTGCCGGACTTTATCCCGGTGTGGTCGCTCGTCCTCGGCGGCATTTATTGGATTTCTCATCGCCGCAATGAAGTGGCTGAGGCGGAAGCGGAAGAGAGAAAAGAAAAGAACGGGAGTTCGCGATGAAGATCAAGCTGACTTTCTGGAGAGGTGTTTTTGCCGTAATCATGGTCGCGGGGCTGTATTCGACCTATGTCCGCTATCTCAAAGGCCTCGGCGCAGTCTCCAACATGTCCGACCAGTTCCCCTGGGGATTCTGGATCGGCTTCGACTGCCTATGCGGTGTGATGCTGGCTGCGGGCGGCTTTTGCATTGTTGGCGCAGTGTATCTGTTCAATGTGGAAAGCCTGCACAGCGTTCTACGCCCCGCGATATTGACCTCGTTCCTGGGCTACCTCCTTTTTATTGTCGGGTTGCTCTTCGATCTCGGCCGGCCCTGGTACATCTGGCACCAGCTCATCTACATGAATCCGCATTCGGTCATGTTCGAGGTCGGCATGTGCGTGATGACTTACACGACCGTGCTCTTCTTCGAATTTCTGCCGAGCGTGTTCGAGAGATTCCATCTACAGGCGCCTATTCGGTGGATTAAAAAAATTTACCCGGTATTGATCGTTCTCGCCATTCTGCTCTCCACGCTGCATCAGAGCTCCCTGGGCTCGTTATATCTCATCATGCCGACCAAGTTGCACCCGTTCTGGTACTCACCCGCTCTGCCATTTTTCTTCTTCGCCTCCGCAGTTGCGGTTGGGCTCGCAATGACCATTTTCGAATCCACCCAGAGCTCAAAGGCGCTGGGACGGCAGCTCGAATTGGGCGTTCTCGTGACGCTCGGCGGAGCCCTACTCGTGGCTCTCTGGGTGAACGCACTCTTGCGCTTCGAAGATTACTGGCATCGCGGCCTCTTGGGGCAAATCATCAAGCCGAGCTATGAAGCCTATTTTCTGTGGGCCGAGCTGTTGATGGCGTTTGTGATTCCGATCACCATGCTCAGCTTCAAGAAGATCCGGTTATCCCCCAATGGCTTGTACTGGGCTTCGGTCATCAGTTTGCTCGGGTTTATCACCAACCGGCTCAATGTCAGCCTGACCGGCTTCGAAACTTACGTCGGCCATCACTACGTTCCCAAGTGGACTGAGTACTCCGTGACCCTGATGATCATCGCCATGGGCTTCTTCTTGTTCGCCGTGGCGGTGAAGTATCTGCCGATCTTCCCTAGGGAAGAAAAGGAGCTCGCAGCGGTGCCGCGCCCGGAACCGGAGCCGGTTCGCGTGGATACCGTTCCTGCGTTAGTCGATGCTGGTGATTGAGCCAACTCGGGCTCGCTGGAAACGTCTCACCCATAGCATTAGCGCAAAGCTTGTCCTGTCGCTCGTCCTCTCAATGAGCGCGGTGTTCGGCCTGCTCGGCTACCTTATTGTTCGTCTGCACCAGCACCATTTGGAGCAGGCGACTCTGGCCAGCGCCGAGCGGGTCAGCGATGTCATCCGGCGTAGCACAACTTATTACATGCTGCGCAACGATCGCGAAGGCCTTTACCACGCCATCCAGACGATGGCGGATGAGCCCGGGATGCTCAAAGTGCGCATCCTCAATCAACAGGGCCAGATTAATTATTCCACCGATTCCAACGAAGTTGGCCATGTGGTCAATCAAGACGAAGAGGCGTGCTACGGCTGCCACAGCCAATCGCAGCCGCTCGCGCACCTCAACCGGCCCGATCGCTTTCGGATTTATCACAACAGCAGCGGCCTGCGCGCGCTGGGAATCATCACTCCTATTGAGAATCAGCCAAGCTGTTCCAATGCCGCCTGCCATGCGCATCCGGTGAGCCAACGCATTTTGGGAGTGCTCGATGTGGATCTGTCCCTGGCCACCACCGACGTTCAGCTCGCCCAGAGTACGCGTCAGATGATCGCGTATTTGTTCTTTGCTCTGCTGTCGATTGGAGTGATGAGCTGGCTGTTCGTCTGGCAAGTGGTTGGCAAACCGATCAAGACTCTCGAACACGGCACCGACCGTCTTTCACAGGGTGGCTTGGGATACCAAATTCCTATTGGCGCACAGGACGAATTCGGCGATCTGGAGCACTCCTTCAACAGCATGAGTTCGCAATTGCAGGCGGCCAATCAGGAAATCGTTGCCTGGACAAAAACTCTCGAGGATCGTGTTGAGCAGAAAACTGTTGAGCTCAAGCGTGCCGGCGAGCATTTGCTTCACGTCGAGAAGATGGCTTCACTCGGAAAGATGGCGGCGGTTGTGGCGCATGAGGTCAACAATCCGCTGTCTGGGATCCTCACTTATGCCAAGCTTCTGCGAAAGTGGGTCATCACCGGACAAGCCGAACATGAAAAACGCGAAGAGGCCGTGCAATGCCTGGAGCTGATTGCGGCTGAAAGTCGGCGCTGTGGCGAGCTGGTGAAGAATCTGCTCAGTCTCTCACGTACCGCACCCATGAATCTGGAGCTCACCGACTTGCACGCGGTGATCGACCGTTGTCTGTTACTGGTGCGGCATCCGCTGGAAATGGCCGGGGTTCACTTGCAGTTGCAGATCGCCGAAAATTTACCACAGTTGCAATGCGATCCAGCACAGATGGAACAAGTGTTCCTGGCTTTGATTACCAATGCCATGGATGCCCTGCCTCAGGGCGGCAATATCTGGCTGCAAGCCCAGTTCAACCAACCGCAACAGGAAATCAAAATTCAGGTTCGCGACGATGGCGCGGGTATCGCTCCCGATTTGCTGACGAAAATCTTTGAGCCATTTTTCACCACAAAAGACGGTGCCCATGGTGTCGGCCTGGGATTGGCCATCAGCCGCGGCATTATAGAGCGCCATCGTGGCCGCATCGAAGTGCAATCTGAACTCGGAAAAGGGACGACCTTTGCTATCGCGCTGCCCGCGTCTGCCGCCGACGCCGCCTTTACAGGCACTGCAGTAGGAAGTGAAACCGCCCCGATGAAGTGAGGTGATTGACGTGAATACACACGGCAAGCTGCTGATCGTCGACGATGAACTGAGCGTGCGCGATTCGCTCAGCAAGTGGTTCCACGAAGAGGGTTATGAAATCGGCACGGCAGAGAATGCCAATGATGCACTCACGCGCATGGCCGAACATAAATGGGATGCTGCCTTCGTCGATATCAAAATGCACGGCACCGATGGCATCGAATTGCAGCGCAAGATGCACGAGATCGATCCCAATCTGGTTGTCATCATCATGACCGGCTATGCTTCGGTCGAGACCGCCGTGACGGCGCTTAAGAATGGCGCTTACGACTACGTCACCAAGCCGCTCGATCCTGATGACATTTCGCATCTCCTCGAAAAAGCTCTCGCCCATAAACGTGCCGAGCAGGAAAACCTTCGGCTTCGCGAGACCGTCGCCGAAGTGTCCCGGCCGGAAGAAATGGTTGGTCAAAGCGCGGCCATGCGGAAGGTATTCGACGCCATCGAAACCGTGGCATCGACCGACGCGACTGTGCTGATCACCGGCGAAAGCGGCACCGGCAAAGAGCTTGTCGTGCGCGCGATTCATGCGGCCAGCCCAAGACGGTTTCATCCTCTGGTGGTGATTCACTGCGGCGCATTGACAGAGACCTTACTCGAGAGCGAACTCTTCGGTCATGAGAAGGGCGCATTCACCGGCGCGCAATACCGTAGGAAGGGAAAGTTCGAGATCGCCGAGGGCGGCACTGCCTTTCTCGACGAAATCGGCGATATCACCTTGAAGACGCAGAGCGATTTGCTTCGCGTCCTGCAGGAACGCGAAATCACCCGTGTCGGCGGCAATCAGATCATCAAGGTCGACTTCCGCTGCATCGCGGCCACCAATAAAGATCTGGAAAAATTAATCGATGAAGGCAAGTTCCGCCCCGACCTTTTCTATCGCCTGAATGTCTTTCGCATTGAGATGCCGCCCTTGCGCGAACGTCCGGAGGACATCCCTCTTCTCGTCGATCACTTCGTCCACAAGTTCTCTCTGGCCATGAATAAACGCATCACTCGGGTAACTCCCGCGGCCATGGAGCAACTGCAACAGCAGCAGTGGGTCGGCAACGTGCGTGAACTGGAGAATGCCGTCGAGCGTGCCATGGTCGTCGGGCAGGAGCCGGAACTGCGCGAGCAGGATTTCATCCTGAAGCAATCCTCCGTTCCCAACGGTCACGGCAAGTCGCTCGAAGATATCGAGCGTGCTCACATCTTGCGTGTGCTGGCAGATTGCGCGGGCAATCAGAGTCATGCCGCGGAAATTCTCGACATCGATCGCGTGACGCTCTATCACAAGCTAAAAAAATATGGCTGGACTCGCACCCCGCTGAAGCCCGACGAAGTTGCCCGCTGAAGGCGCGCCATGAAGCTGCTGCAACTTTTGCCGATCGGGAATGTGGATCACACCCTGCTCCACGATCTCCGGCCCGTGCTCGAAGAAACGTTCCGCGTCCCCTGCAAGGTTCTTGATCTCCGTCTCGATCCGGAGTTCGCCCTGCACGGCGAACGGCGACAACATCATTCTTCGCAAATCCTGCAGCGCATGCAGGATATTCTCTCGCCGGAAACCTGGCGAATGCTCGGCATCGCAGCCGTGGATCTGTACATCCCGATTCTCACTTTTGTTTTCGGAGAGGCGCAGGTGGGTGGCCCCACGGCTGTGATGTCGGTGCATCGCCTGCGGCAGGAGTTTTACGGCCTCGCTCCTGATAAAGATTTGCTTCGCCAGCGGCTCATCAAGGAAGCCGTTCACGAACTCGGACACACTCTGACGTTGACCCACTGCGATAACTACAACTGTGCGATGGCGCCCTCGCACGCTGTGGAATGGATTGATTTAAAGGGAAGCGGCCTATGTAAGTCGTGCCGCGCCATTGCCCTCCGCAACGGCAGTTCGATGGAGAAAATCAGCAGCTGATAACTTCGCCTGGGCTTTCCCAGGAGAAAAAAATTTGCTACTGAGGAGTAACCATAAAAAGCTCGGCGCCCGGTGTTCCGGCTTCATCAGCCTGGAATCCGGGCGCCGTTTGTTTTCGTGGTCCTTGGCGAGCGTGGGCTCGCAGTCCCCCGAGTTGCGCTTATGACAGGAAGAACTCTTTAGCGATCGGCACCCACTCTGCATCCGGGATGTGCGCCGTCAGATCATTCATCGCCACCCCGCCATCCTGCGCCAGCGCTCCTACGGCTAGCGGAATGCGCCGTTGCAGCCGGTTCGAAGCTTCTTCGGTCCACCAGCGGGCAAGTGCTCCGCCAATCAAGTTGCGGAAGCTGGTTTTCGCATCCGGTGCCTGCACCGTGAGCAGCCAGCCATCGCCGTAAGGATCGCCGAGCGCGAGTTTGGGATTCTGCGCGACAAACTCGTTGATGTCGGCTACCGTTCCTTCGATGGGCGATACCATGTCGGCGGTGCTTCCATCGCGATGAATCGTGCACAATTTCTGTCCTTGCCGAATCCACTGTCCCCGTTGTGGCAGCGTGAAGCTGTCCACCGTGCCCGTCAGCTTGGCAGCGAAATCATCCATGCCGACTCGTACCAGATTCGGGCTCTCCTGCAACGCCCAGGTGTGGCCGGGATGATAGCGCAGATTCTCCGGAACTTGAAAGCCGGCTACCAACGCGGGCTGAAGACGCGGCCGCATTTCGGCGGCTGCGCTGACTTCGATTGCGGGTCGAACAACCATGTTGCGCGTGCGGAAATAATCGATCAGTAAGAATGCGACAAATGTGAAGAGAACCAGTAGGACTGTCATAAGTCACCTCGTTCAAGGGCCGTCTTGCGATCCACTTGACACTTTCCTAAAAGCAATCCCTATGCCAATGCAGGGAACTCGCTGCTAGCCGCATGGATACTGGCGATTTCGCATTGAATCAGATACTTAGCGGGTGTGTGTTTTTATCAACAATTGCGGCGATGAATTTCGCAATGCACTGGTGATGCGAATCGCTACAGCGCAAACCTAAAAACCTTACGATGCAACCAAGCTTGCGCCCGATTATGCTGTGAATTCATCGAGTTAGACGCGCCCGATAGCCTGTTGCAGGCCGCAACAGCATGAGTTGAAGATTGCAACATGCCACTTCACTTCACTTCACTTCACTTCACTTCACTTCACTTCACGTACTTCGGTCCAGCAGCCGTGTCCCATGGATCGTAATGCAGCGCAAACCGAATTCGTTCTTGGATCGTCGGATGATCGTACGACCAGAAAACTAGAAAACGGTTCGGGGTCGGATAATCGTAACTTTTCTCCCCGAGTTTCTGAAACGACGCCGCAGCTACTTCCCGGTTATCGGGAAACAGTCCGTGCGTTACTTCCAATCCGTATATATCTGCCTGGTGTTCCAGCTGGCGGCTGAATGCACTGCCCATGGGTTCCGATACTAAAGTCAGCAGTGCCAAAGCCAGCAAAAACACTGGCAAGGCGGCAAGATCATGAATGCTGCGAATCCGCCACTTTTCACCCCACCGCGCCAGCATCGCGATCACAATTTGTCGGCCCAGCCAAAATCCCACGAACGACATGGCGGCAAAAAAAGCCAGTCCCTTATAGATGTGATTCAAAACGTAATGTCCCATCTCGTGGCCGAAAACAAAAAGGATCTCTGGAGACGTCATATCGCGCGCCGTGTTATCCCAAACCACAACGCGCTTCGTGGCGCCAATGCCGGTGACGTATGCGTTGTAGGTGGTAACTTTTTCGCTCGCTTTCATCTCAAACATGCGGTCAGGAGGAATGTTCAAGCCGCCCCGACGCGTTACCTCGTCAATCGCGCGCACCAGCTGCGGTTGCGCTTTTTCCAGCGGGACAAATGTATTGAACAGGGGATCAAGAATCACCGGCGCAATAAAGACAAGCAGAACAATGAACGGCAGCGTTAACAGCCAAAAGTAAAACCACCATCGCCGTGGGCTCCTGCCAATCATCCAAAACAGCGCAAACACTGCCAGCATTGCAATCACCAGAAACAAAGCTTCGCTCTTCCCCCAGTCGCCCGCCCATGAGCTCCAGCCTTGCACCGAGAGCCCGTAGGCCCGCGAAATATGGTGCTCGTACATTTCGAGCGGCAAGGATGTGACTGCGATCAGAAGCATGAGAAGCGGCACAAAGATAAGCGTCTGCAGAAATCGATTTTTGCTGGCGCGCTCCACAACATCGCGGAATGCGGGCGCGATGCGGAGCCTCAGCAATCCCCAAAGCACGACAATCCCGAACACCATGCCGAACAGGTAGAGCACAGTGCTCGTGCGATAGAGAGCTTCGGCCTTCGCCAGTTTCTCGGGAGGCAAAGTGTATTCCGTGATTTTGAGCGTTTGCGGCGGATTGCCAGCTTGATCTTCTGTGGCGCTGGATGTCTCGGTATGGGAGTTCCGCGCGCGGGAAATAGCTGGAAAAACGAGTACTGCCGAAAACATCAACAAGAGCACAAGGGACTTCAATGCTGATCCTTTCACACTGGCTGGATACTGGCTCTTGTAATGATAATCAGAGCGCGAAACCTTTTCACTACGCCACACTCTATAATGGAGCGGTCTTGTGGCTTCTCGCTCTCAGGAATGCCATTACCTGCGGCATTTAGCGGCCATCGCGATCGGATAGACAATGCGTCGAGGGGGAAGTTCACACGCCAGGCAAAAGCGAATGACGGTTCTCCATGACAAATTCGGACGCGGCATAACAGACCTGCGGATTTCCATCACCGACCGCTGCAACTACAAGTGCGTCTACTGCCGCACCGGAAATGAAGGGGCGCTTTACGGCGACCTGCCTTTCGATGATTACCTGCGCATGGCGCGGATTTTGGTCGGTATGGGAATTACCAAAATACGACTCACCGGAGGCGAGCCGTTATTGCGCAAAGGTGTGGTCGAATTCGTCCAGGAGCTCTCGCATCTTCGCCATCTGAATGGCAATGGAGCCGAGCCCCTGGATATTGCTCTCACCACCAACGGCCATCTTCTTGCCGACCTGGCGCAGCCGCTCAAAGCTGCCGGCCTGAGTCGCGTTACAGTCTCGATGGACGCGGTCGATCCCGATCGCTTCACGCGCATCACCCGCGTGCCCGGCGGATTCGATCACGTGCTCGCCGGCATTCGTGCCGCGCGCCGCGCCGGTCTCTGGCCGCTCAAAGTGAATTGCGTGCTGATGCGCGGCTTCAACGAAGATCAAATCATTCCCTTTGGCATGTTCGCGCGCGAAGAAGGCGTCACCGTGCGCTTCATCGAATTCATGCCGCTCGAAGAAGGCCGCACCTGGTCTCCCACAACCGTCGTTACTCTCGACGAAATTCTGGCGCGCATGGCCGAATACCGCCCGCTCATCGAAATCCCGCATGCCCGCTCCGAGACCGCACGCCGCTACCGCTTCGACGATGGCATCGGCGAGGTCGGCATCATTGCCCCGGTTTCGCATCCTTTCTGTGGACACTGCAGCCGCATCCGCATCACCAGCGACGGCAAAATCCGCACCTGCTTGTTTTCCGTCTGGGATCACGATCTGCACGCCCAAATGCGCCGCGGATCTTCCGATGAAGAGCTTGCCGAATTCATTCACGGCGTGGTGCAAAAAAAAGAAGAACGCCACCACATCGGCGAAGCCGACTTTGTGCCGGCTTCCCGCACCATGGTGCATATCGGGGGATAGCCTCGGCGCTGCCGCACCTAGCCCGTATATACTTAAGGCGTTGTGACGGAGCGCCCATTTGACTGGACCCGATCCGGCTCACATTCCGTCCGAATGCACCCGCTACGCTCTCGCATCCGGTGATAAGATTCCACCCCATGCGCCCACTCGCCAAACAAATCCTCACTTTTCTGCTGCTCGTATTTGGATTTTCCAGCCTCCCGTATTACCTCGTCATTCACAGTGGACATCTCGCCGTCGGAAATGGACTAGTGGTCTCCATGTTAATGTGGTGTCCGGCCTTTGCCGCATTCGCCTCATGTGCGCTGCTGAAGATTGATTTGGCTACCCTGGGCTGGAGTTGGCGTCCGGCGCGGTATGAGATGTGGGCCTATGTCATTC
Organism: uncultured Acidobacteriaceae bacterium; assembly: GCA_963766625.1. Taxonomy (GTDB): domain Bacteria; phylum Acidobacteriota; class Terriglobia; order Terriglobales; family Acidobacteriaceae; genus Sulfotelmatobacter. The sequence continues at coordinate 94,483 of CAVYBF010000010.1, forward strand.
CCATTCTCTACGCACTGCCGGTTTACATAATCACGTGGACAGCAATTTCGGGCTCGTTCGATTTCTCGACGTTTGCCGCACCGCTCGGGGCAGCTTTTGGATTTTCCCACTCGCCACGAGCAACCGCACTTTTGCTGGCAATACCTTTGTACGCGGTAATAGGCGTGATCGGCAGCACAGCGCGCGCTCTGGGAGAAGAAATTGGCTGGCGCGGGTTCCTCCTGCCCCGGTTAGTACAACAGTTCGGTTTCACAATAGGCTGCTTGGTCAGCGGGTGCATATGGGCCGCGTGGCACTATCCTGCTCTGCTATTTGCCGACTACAACGCGGGTACAAAGCCGGCATTCGCGCTAACTTGTTTTACGCTGATGGTGATTGCCGACGCCTACATTCTCGGCTGGTTGCGGCTAAAATCCGGTAGCCTGTGGCCGGCTGCGATCCTGCACGCCAGCCATAATCTCTTTATTCAGGCGATTTTCGACCGCATGACCGCACCTGTTGGCAAAGCGCTTTATCTTACGACAGAATTTGGCGCAGGCCTGGTACTGACCATCGGCGCTTTCGCCGTATATTTTTGGACGCGGCGCAATGAAGTATCGCGCACGGATTTAAGATCGACAGATGCGGCTCGCGTGCTTCATACTGCTTAGTTTCCTCTGCGGCCCAGTTCTCGCGCAAACCTCCGCTTACCTCGGATTCGACCGAAATGATTATCCCGGCGACACGAACCTGAACACTCTTCACCAAACTTTTTCTTATACGGGATACTGGCTCAACAATCCTCCTGGCGAGCGAACGAATAGCTGGCGCGGCCACCGCGCAGCCGTCGAATCCGCCGGTTTCGGATTTCTAGTCCTCTTCAACGGACGCCTCTACGCCGAATTGAAATCCATGGCAAACGCCGCCCGCCTCGGCCAATCGGATGCAAAGCAAGCTACCAGCGCCGCGCGCCGTCAAGGCTTTCCCATGCAGACCGTCATCTTCCTCGATCAAGAGCAAGGCGGCCGAATGCTGCCCGAGCAAAAAGCCTATATCTACGCATGGGTCGATGGAGTCACCGCCGCTGGCTTTCGCGTCGGCATTTACTGCTCGGGAATCCCCAATCCGGATGATGGAAATATCGTTACCGCCGAAGACATTCGCCAAAGCGCCGGCGCACGCCAGATCGTTTATTGGGCGATCAATGACGCGTGTCCGCCTTCACCCGGCTGTGCTTTTCCAAAGCATCCGCCAAACCCTGCGCAGAGCGGAGTTTCCTTCGCCGAAGTCTGGCAATTCGCCCAATCTCCTCAACGCAAAGATGTCGCCGCGCGCTGCGCGAATTACAGCCGCGACGGCGAATGTTATGCACCGGGCAGTTGGTCTCCCAAGTTTTATATCGACGTAAATACCTCAACTTCGCCCGATCCCTCCAATGGCAGATCGCGCTAATCCTGACGCAACAACCTTGCGATTGCGCTAGAATAGCTGCATACCATGTCCGATCGAACCTTCACTCTCGACGAAGCTCAATCACTGCTTCCGGTCCTGGAGTCGCTGCTACGCACCGCGATTGACGCAAAAAAAGTGATGGAAGAAGTCGACGGCGAAATGCAGGCCCTGAGTCAGCGCATCTTCCTGAATGGTGGCACCCATGTCGACGTCGTGGCCACCGCCCGCCGCAAAGCCCAGCGCGCCAAAGCCGAGCAAAATGCTAAAGATGCGCTCTCGGAGATTGGCTCCATCGGCGTGCAGGTGAAAGATCTCGACGTCGGTCTGCTCGATTTTCCCTGTGAAGTCGATGGCCGCATCGTTCTGCTTTGCTGGAAGATGGGCGAGGCTTCCATCACGCATTGGCACGGCACTGAAGAAGGCTTCGCCGGCCGCAAGCTGATCGACGAACGCATCGCGCGCGCAAAAAAAACCAACTGAAGTTCTTAGGTCGTGAAATAGGTTCGAGCAAGCTCATTGAAGCAACGAGCTTTAGCCCGCACCGCAACATCCTCGAGTCTAAAGTGTTTGAACCTGCAGGTCCGGTTTCGGTCAATCTGATTTAGGAGAGAATATCGGCTTGAGGAAAACACGATGAAAACTCACCGTGCAGTTCGTTTCTTAGCTTTCGCACTACTGTTGCTGGCTTTTCCAGCGGCGATATCGTCCCCGTCTTCGGCGCAGATCGCAATCGGAATTTCGGTGCGTCTCGGTCCGCCTGCGCTGCCGGTTTACGACCAGCCCATTTGCCCCGGCCCCGGCTATCTCTGGACCCCCGGCTACTGGGCCTGGAGCGACGATGATGGCTACTATTGGGTGCCCGGCACTTGGGTGGTTGCGCCCGTCGGCATGTTATGGACTCCGGGCTATTGGGGTTGGAACAATGGCCTTTACGTCTGGAACGCCGGCTATTGGGGACCGCACATCGGCTTCTACGGCGGCATTAATTACGGCTTCGGCTACGGCGGCGTCGGTTTTGTCGGCGGCGAATGGCGTGGCGGGGCTTTCTTCTATAACACCGCCGTCATGCATGTAGATACGGTTCACATCACCAACGTCTACGTCAACCGCACCGTAATCGTGAACAACGAATCTCATGTTGCGTTCAATGGCGGAGAAGGCGGAGCAATCGCTCGTCCTACCCCGGCGGAAGAAATGGCGGCGCGTGAGCCGCATCAGCCCGCTCTCGCAATGCAGGTGCAGCAGGAACATGCTGCCAGCCAGAACCGCGCCATGTTCGCGTCGGCGAACCACGGAGCACCCGCCGTTGCTGCAACGGCCCGTCCCGGTGAGTTCAGCGGTCGTGGCGTAGTGGCGGCTAAGGCTCCTGGTGCGCCCTATCATGCACCGGCCATTTCGCCGCGAGAGGCGCGGGCCACGCCAGCCGAAGCCAATCGCGCGGCGGCTGCCAATCGTCCGTTCACGCCACCGGCTCGCGCAGAAAATGCGTCGCGAGCGGAGAGCTCGCGTCCGCAGCCCGAGTCGCATCAGCCGGCTGCCAAGGCGAAGCCTGCTCCCGCGCCTAAACACGCGCCGAAAGAAGAGGATCACCACAAGGGACGATAAGCAGCGGCTCTAATCCGCAACGGCCAGGGCTGGGGTTCCAGCCCTGGCTTTTTTGTGCCCACGCTCCGTTCCTAATAGAACGGGCGGATTTTCTTCTGGTCTCTCCGTGGATTGGGTGAAAACTAGCGTCTCCGTTGTGGCCAGAAAACTGATTTGACAATACCTTAAAGCTTGCATTTTTTCCGCGGAAAATAATAATCATAGCGTCGCACCTTCATCCTTCAACCAACTCCTGACGCGGCAAAGGACTCCAACCTTTTGAGGTGAAACATAAAGAAATATGTTTTGAGGTTGTTGGGGTGACGGTGTTGCCAAAAATTCGCCCAGCTGTGGTTCCGCCGCTCAAAGCGTGAGCTGCCGGGCACGAGGAAAGAAACCATGAAACGTTGCCGTGTGGTGCACGTTCTTCTGTTCGGATGTCTGCTCCTTACGATTCCAGCTGTCTTCTCTTCTACTTCCGCAGCCCAAATCGGCATTTTCGTCCGCATCGGCCCGCCCCCGCTGCCGGTTTACGAGCAACCGATTTGCCCCGGCCCTGGCTATCTGTGGGCGCCCGGCTACTGGGCCTGGAGTGACGACGATGGTTATTACTGGGTTCCCGGCACCTGGGTGGAAGCGCCCGAACCCGGGCTCTTGTGGACTCCAGGCTATTGGGGATGGAACAACGGTGTCTACGCATGGAATGCCGGCTACTGGGGACCGCAAGTCGGCTTCTATGGCGGCATTAATTACGGCTATGGCTATGGAGGCAATGGATTTTATGGTGGCGAGTGGCGCGGCGGCCACTTCTTCTACAACACTGCTGTGATGCGCGTCAACACAACGGTCATTAAGAACGTCTATGTAAACAAGACGGTCATCGTCAACAACAATACCCACGTAGCCTTCAATGGAGGTCAGGGTGGAGTGCAGGCGCGGCCGACCGCCCAACAGGAGACCTACATGCACCAACAGCACACGGCCCCGGTTGCGGCTCAGCTACAGCAGCGCGATGCAGCCAGCAAGAACCGCGCCCTGTTCGCTTCCACCAATCACGGCCGTCCGGCGGTAGCCGCCACGGCCAGGCCCGGCGAATTCAGCGGAAAAGGAGTAGTCGCCGCGAAAGCTGCGGGTGGAACTTATCACGCTCCGAAGATGTCGCCGAAAGAGGCCCGCGCTTCGGCTCCGCCGGCGAAAGGCGGCGCGCCCGCCAACCACGCCGAAAACCGCCCCGCAGCGAACCACTCGGCGAGTCATGCTGCTGCCAGTCGTCCAGCAGAGAATCGCGCGGCGAATCATCCGGCAAATCACCCGGGCGAAGAGAAGGCTGCAAATCATCCGGCGAAACCCGCTCCGGCGCCGCGACATGAAGCCGCGCCCAAGCCCGCAGCGCACCCGGCTCCGGCGCCGCGACATGAAGCTGCGCCCAAACCCGCAGCGCACCCGGCTCCGGCGCCGCGACATGAAGCTCCGCCCAAACCCGCGGCGCATCCGGCTCCGAAGCCCGAGAGACAAGCCGCTCCCCCTAAACGCGAGAACCCTCCGCCTAAGCGCGAAGCTCCTCCCAAAGAAGAGCACAAGGGACCGCAGGCTCGTTAGTGAACCAATTTCAACGGCCGGCGCCCAATCGCGGCGCTGGCCATTTTCATTGCAAGCTTTTGCACCGTGCGGCGTTCTTATCCCAGGAGCTCGTGCGAGACGCGGCATTAGCCCGGCTGGTTCCGTGCCTGCACGAAAGTACTCGTGAAAGGCTGACGCTGGATTTCTCTGCTACAATTTTTTTCATCACCGGTTGGGCGAAAATCGTATTGTAGAGAGTGTTATTCGAGCCGAAAACTCGCGCCGTAGGAGTCTCCATCACTATGTCATCGGGGAAACAAAAGCTGCGCCTTGCGGGAGCATTCGCTGCGCTATCTATCCTGGCGCTTGCCGTCGGATGTACCGGTTTTTTTCAGAATCCCGTGCTGTCGTCTTTAGCCATAGGGCCAGCGAGTCCGACGATCGAAACAGGCAGCACTGATAACACGGTCCAGATGACCGTGACCGGCACTAATAATGACGGCAGCACTGCAGACAACCCGTCGGTCGCCTGGAGCATTACGCCAACCTCAACGGCGACGGTTTCCGATTCCGGGTTGGTAACATCGGTGAGCACAGGCACGGCGACCGTCACGGCGACTTCCAATCAGAATGCGTCTGTGTCGGCGACGCAGACCGTGACGGTTACGGTGGGGTGCATAAGGTCGATCACCTTAAGCCAGACGAGCGGTTCCGTGAGCGCCAGTGAAGGCACTACCGTGGAGATTACCGCCAAAGCGATAACATGCAATGGATCAGATGACGTTACCGACGTTGCAACCTGGACCTCCAGCAATACATCCCTGGCAACAGTAACTGCCGGAGTGGTCTCGGCGGTGGCCGGGATAACTACGGGCGGAAACGTCACGGTTACTGCCTCAATCGGGAACATCACCAGCAACGTGGCAACGATATCGGTTTCGCCGTAGGCGGTCCAAGCTCGGCTTGGGCGGGGCTTTTAGGTCGACGGCCGCGTCTTCAGGGTGAGAGGGCTCCGGTTCATTCCGCGCGCCGGATGCCCAACCGCTTTTCTTTGCGAGAAATGGGAACCATCACACTCCCAACCAGCGAATCCCCTCGCTCTCCGCAGCGGGGGGGTGGCCAGGCTTTCGATCTTACCGACACCACTTCACTGTGGGTGCCTTCATTCACCCGCGCGCTGGTTGAGATTTTTTCGGACATTTTTTCAGACAGCGGACTTGTGACCGTGTGATTACGGCTAAAATCCAGATCAAGAAAAATCCCAGATCAGGCCGCTAAATCTAACGTAAGAAGGAATTTGCCAGCGGCCGATCTAAAAACATCGGACTAAAATCTTCAGCCCAAAGAACTTGCCCGCAAAATCCTGGATCAATTCCACTTAGTGGGTTCGTGCTTTACTTTCGGTTGTCAAAGAGCGCGTGCAGCTATTTGGGACCATGATGAACGAATCGGGTTGCTGTGAACAAGGTTCGATGTCACGCGCCGTGGCTGTGGAATTCGGATCTCTGCATCTCCACCCGCCACCCTCGGGAAAGCCCTAAGCGGTCCCTTAGGAACGCTGTGGCGTTATCGCATCGGAGACTACCGTGCGATCTGCGACGTTCAAGACCGTGCGAAGATAGTCCTCGTTCTCCAGATCGGTCACCGCAGCGAGATTTATCGCTAACAGAAAGTGTGTGGCCACTCGTAAGTTTCCGATCCTTCACGACGCAAGTATGATCGTAAAGTAACGGAGTTCGGCTCCGTCAATCCCAACAATCAAGTCAAAAGCTATGTCTGAAATCCGCTGTATCGGCATCGGCACCGGAGGCGGCGACGCTCCCGGACTTAACGCTGTCATTCGTGCCGCCACCAAGGCCGCCGTCATCAAGTACGGATGGAAGGTCATCGGCATCCCCGACGGCTTCGACGGCCTCATCTGGCCAGAGAAGTCATTCGAACTCACGCTCAAGCACGTCAGCGGCATTCTGCCGCGCGGCGGCACAATTCTCGGCACCACGAACCGCGGCGATCCCTTCCACTACAAGACCGTCGAAAACGGCAAGGAAATCTCGCGCGATATTTCCGGGCAGATCATCGAAAATGCGAAGAAGCTGGGCATCGACGCCATCATCACCATCGGCGGCGACGGCTCGCAAAAAATTGGTTATGACCTTTTCAAGAAGGGGATGAAAATTGTCGGAGTGCCCAAGACCATCGACAACGATCTTTCCGCGACGCAAGTCACCTTCGGATTCGATACCGCGCTGCACACCGTCACCGACGCCATCGACAAGATTCACACCACCGCGGCGTCGCATCATCGCGTGATGGTGGTCGAAGTCATGGGGCGCGACTGTGGCTGGATCGCCCTCGAAGCCGGCATCGCGGGCGGCGCTCACGTGATTCTCATTCCCGAAATTCCGTTCACCGTCGAGCACGTTTGCCGGCACATCACCGAGCGCGACAAAGAAGGCAAAGATTTCACCATCGTAGTGGTCGCAGAAGGCGTGAGACTGCCGCACGAGTTCAAAGAGAACCGGCGCGCCAGCTCGGTTGGCAACCTTATCGGCAATGCCATCGCCCGCGGTTCAAATAAGGATGTGCGCGTCAGCGTCCTCGGCCACATTCAGCGCGGAGGTTCGCCATCGCCTTTCGACCGCATCCTGGCTACCCGCTTCGGCGTAGCCGCCGTCGATCTGATTGCCGCCGGAGGTTTCGGCATGATGGTCGCTCTGCATGGCGATTCGATTATCTCCGTCGATGTGGCCCATGCAATCGGCCATTTGAAATCCGTCGACCCGCAAGGCGAAATCGTGCGGGCCGCGCGCGCCATCGGCATCAGCTTTGGCGATTAAGTTGGTGGAAGAGCGGCTCTTCCCGCGTAAGCGTCCTCCAGCCAGACGCACATGGCTTGGGCGTGTCCAGGAAAGATTCGTATCAGCCCATGCCTTCAGGCATGGGTCACACTGTCAATAATCCACAATCCGTTTATGCCGCAATTGCTCGAGGAACTGGCTGATGTCAGCCCGAATCTTGCCCGGGTCCGCATCCGCAAACTGTTTCTGCAACTCCTGAATGATGTCACCGAAAGTGCGCTGGCCATCGCAGCGTTCCAGCACTTGCCGTCCCGTGCCTTGCAGCTTGATTGCGCCTTCGGGAAACAGTATGACCCGCTCTTCTTCCGTGCCGCCCCAGCGGCAGCCCGCCGCCAGACGCGGCTTCGCAGAATCCTCCGGCGCCGCCACTACTTGCCCTCTATCCGAAATGCACCCGGCGGAGGCCATCCCGGCTGCACATAAGCGAAGTAAAGCGCATCGAGTTGCGCCCAGAGAATATCGCACTTATCGCGCAGCGCCTGAATCGCCAGCTCCTGTTCGGCGCGGGTTTTCGCATGGTCATGCACATAGTTCACCGCGAACAGCGAATCCTCCGGCGCCTGATAAAGCCTGGCCTCGAAATAGTCCAGACCACCCGCGAGCCAGGGATAATGCTGCCGCAGCTTATCCACGCGCAGCGTGATCAGGTTGGGTGAGAACAACTCGGTCAGAGACGATGCCACGGCTTCCAGCAGCGAGCGGCTGCGCACGATGTTCAAATATTCATTCACCGCAAAGCGAGTCGCCGGCAGGATCCCTTTCCCGTCGCGGACATCTGCCGCGTCCAGCCCGGTAGCCTCAGCCAGTTTGATCCAGCGCTTGATTCCGCCTTCGCTGGTAGCGTCGCCATCATGATCGACCACACGCTTGCGCCACGCCCGCCGGAAAACCGGGTCGGGCCCGCGCGAGAGAATAATCGAATCTTTGATCGGAATAATGCTCTGGTAATAGTAGCGGTTCAACGCCCAGGCCTGCAGCTGTCCGCGGCTCAGCTTTCCTTCGTGCATCAGCAGATGAAAGGGATGCTTGTGATGGTAGCGTTCTTCCCCAACTGCCCGTAATTGCCCGCGCAATTCGTCGAGCGAGAGCACGGCCCCTTCGGTTTCTGTTTCTACAGATCGAACTGCCATCCGTCCTCCGCCACTTCCCATCCCGCGCCCCGCACCTGTTGATATTGAGGACTCGCCTCATCCAGTATGGGATTGGTGTTGTTGATGTGTAGAAATATTTTACGCGGGCGTGGTACTTCCGCCAACCGGCCTAAAGCTTCCGATACTGGAACGTGGCCCATCTCGCGTGCAGTCTGTCCGCCGCCTTGCACGCGAATTAGTTCGTCGTCGCTCCAGAACGTGCCGTCAAAAAGTAAGACGTCGCATGCCCCGATTTGTCGCAGCAAACCATCGTCAATCTTTGGCACCGCAGGCATGTAGGCCATTCGTTTGCCCGAGTGCGACTCAATCACAAAACCCAGCGAAGCTTCGTTCGGCGCAAGCTGCGATTGTCGCTCAGGCACAACATAGGCTGGATAATGCGTACCCAATGACAGCGCCCGGCAGTGCAGTCCAGATTCTTTGCCTTTAGCGTCGCATAACGGAAATTTCGAATCCAGTCGAACGTCGTCCCAAATCGCTTGCTCTGGAATTCGCTGCAGCATCCGGAACATAGAATTGTCTTCCCGCAAGATCTTGCGTACCGAGGCGGTAGCATACACGCGCAGCGGCTGCAGTTCTCGGAGCAACAGCAGTCCCAATACATGATCGAGGTCCGCATTGCCCAGTACTACGCCTGCAATCGGGGATTGCCGTAGCCCTTCCCGCGGATGTAATTCGGGGCTGGCTTCGATTTGCGTGCGCAAGTCCGGAGACGCGCCCATTAGAAACCATGCGCTTCCATTTTCACTGATCGCAATTTGTGTCTGAGTACGCGGTTTACCACGGAAGGTTCCAGCTCTCAACGCGCGGCAATTTGGGCATGCACAATTCCACTGGGGAAACGCACCTCCAGCCGCCGATCCCAATATCTTCACCCGCATCACTGCGAGTTTACAGCCTGGCATGGAGGTTGGAGGTGATATCGCGAGAACCTTTGGGCCGCGGCGGCTCGAAAGTTTCGCGCCAAAAAGCGCATCATCAGGCGATCCGAATGACAAAACTTATGACAAAGTTTGCAACATCCTCGAAAAAGATTTGCGGCAGGTATGCACTTCTCTGCGACTGCAGATCAATCTTAGCTTTTATCTTGCCTTTGCACCATCCGCGATGCATACTGCAAATGGCCCGTCTGAAGCGGGATTTCGGCCTTCTCCCGGCCCTCCCCATTTTCTTATACGTGGAGCCGTTCGCCTAACCTGCGGTCCAAACCCAGATCGATGTCCATCGCCGATCCCGTGATTTCAGCGGCCGCATCCGAGAAAAGATAGAGCACCCGAGATAAAGATAGAGCACCAGGCTGGCTACCTCTCTTCCGGTTCCCGAAGCGGCCGGTTCGGTCATGGTTTTTTCTACGAGAGGATTGCCGATAAGAACTGCGAGGTTTATAGTGCGGCGATCCGTTCCCAACCGCCAGGGTAGCTAGTCACCAGGCCGAGATCGTCCACAGCAATTACCGCCGAAAATCCAGTGTTGCTTTCGTAGCGATAGCTGGATTTGCTGATTCGCGTGTAGCGTTGGGACAATGGTTGAACCGTAAGGTCAGGAAACGTCACCCAAGCGGCCACGACCGATTCGCTGCTCCCGATTTGCAGGCTGAGACGCCGGATGGCAATCGTGTTAGTGGCAGGCGTTAGGGCGAGATCGATATCGTCACACCCCCGTACCGCCGGCAATTCCTCACCCGCACTGCGCCACTCTCCCCGCCTCTCCACGTTCAGGCTGAGTGTCCTTACATCACTTCCAATTGTGCGTTCCACTTGAACCCGGTGGGTGCCCCAGTTCTCATCACAATAGATCTCGTAGTTCGCGAGTACGGGCCGCTGCTCTTTGAGGGCACCAGCAACTGTGCCTTTCAGCAGCCAGCCTTCTGCGTTGTGCCAGAGACCACAATAATCCGTGCCATCGAGCAACAGATTTTTCCAGACAACCACACGCTTGAGATCGTCCACCATTTTTGTGGCTCCAAATTGTATTATTACGCTTGCTGAGCATCTTGCCTCTGATCTAGTGACCTTTCCGATGTAGTCCGCGCGCGAGAGAGAGAACGCTTGCAACTGTGCGATGTGCTTTTTCTACCTGCCGGAAGGTACGCACCGCCACGCATCGCGCGGATTTCCTCATCACGGCCCTAACGATTTACGCCACTGGCCAGGAAGCCGCCATCCACCGGCAGCACCGTGCCGGTCACGAAGCTGGCAGCATCGGAAGCGAGAAATACGGCCGCGCCGACCAGTTCATTGAGTTCGCCGAAGCGGTTCATCGGAGTCCGCATCAGCACTTCCTCGCCGCGAGGCGTGCCGCTCAAAAGCTGCTCGGTCAAGGGAGTTCGAAAGTACCCAGGCGCAATGGCATTCACGCAAATTCCATGCCGCGCCCACTCGATAGCGAGCGACTTCGTAAGAGAAGCCAATCCTGCTTTGCTTGCACAGTACGCCGCCACTTCATAGAGCGCGAGAAAAGAGCCCATGGATGCGATATTGATGATCCGGCCGTAGCGCCGTTCGATCATGTACCGGCCAAATACCTGGCAAGCCCGCAGTGCACCCGTCAGATTTGTATTCATCAAGCGCTCCCATTCGGCTTCGGGAAAATCCACGGTCGGAGCGCGCAGATTATATCCGGCGCAGTTCACCAAAATCTCAACTTTCCCAAATGCTTCGACGACCTTACCCAGCAAATTTTCCATTGAAGCGCGATCCGTCACATCCGAAGTAATTCGCAGTGAACGGCGACCCAGTGCTTCGATTTCACCCGCCACAGTTTTCACCGCCTCAAGGCGGCGGGCTGTCGGCACCACATCGGCGCCGGCTTCGGCGAGCCCGATCGCAATGGTGCGGCCAATCCCAGAATTTCCCCCGATCACCACCGCAACTTTTCCGCTCAGTTCCAATCGACTGTATCCCATGATTCCTCACTGCCGCAGTTTCTCGCTAGCTTCGAAAATCTCTGCCCGGCATACAAAATAAGTTCGCTTAGACCGACATCATGATTTCAGAAGCGAATCAGATACGCCGCACCAATCCTCGATCCGTTGCTTCGTTGTTCCTCACCAGCAACAAAACCAGAATCATGCCAACAAAAGGCACGAGCCCGGCCAGAATTACGATGGGATCAAACGCATGAGTGCCGCTCGCCCGGCGAGCGTCAGTAAAATATCCGATGAGCTTGAAAGCAATGATTGTGCCGATCCCCGCGCCCGTGCCGCTTAATCCGCTGACTGAAGCCACCGACTCACTATGAAAAAGATCTGAAGGCAGCACGTTAGCCATGGTCGTAAATCCTGCGTAAGTAAAGGTCACAACCGCGAAGAGAAACGCGATCACATACAAGTTGGTCGTGAAGACGGTTGGGATTAACAATGTCATGCCGATTCCACCATAAACGATCGGCGCTTTGCGTGCCGCACCCAGCGACCATCCGCGCCGAATCAGGTACCCGGAGAGTCCGCCTGCAAAAAAGCAGCCCAGGTCTGCAGCGATAAATGGAATCCAGACTGCGATCAGCCCGCTCCTCAAGTCAATCCCTTTCGCCACCAGGTAAATCGGGAACCATTCTGCGATGAAGAAATAAACCGGATCCGTAAACGCTTTGGCAACGATCGTCCCCCAGGTCTGAGGCAATTTGAGCAGATCGCGCCAGCGCGGCCGAGCCTTACCGTTTTGTGGTCCTTCCGACTCCCGCTTGTCGGCAAGAATCATTTCGAGTTCCGCTTGCGTGATTCGGCTATGTTCTTCCGGGGGATAGTACAGCCATCGCCATGCAATCAGCCACAGAAAGCCGAGCAGGCCCGGTATCATGAATGCCGGACGCCATCCCCAGCGGAAGTAAATCCACAGCACGATAAATGGCGCCACTGCTCCGCCGATCGACGATCCACTATCGAACAGCGCCGTTGCCAGCGCACGCTCGCGTTTCGGAAACCACTCCCCAACTGTTTTCGTAGCGGCGGGCCAGTTGGCCGATTCGCCTGCCCCCAGCAAAAAACGAAATGTCGCGAAACTGTGCAACCCGTTTGCAAACGATGTCGCCATCGAAATCAGCGAATACCAGATCACGGTCAGCGTAAGACCGCGCCGCGTTCCGATGCGATCCATCAGCTTCCCGAAAGCGGTTTGTCCAATGGAGTATGCGATCCGGAAGGCGATGGCGAGATTCGCATAATCCGAATTTGTCCAGTGATACTCGAGCTTGAGATAGGGAGCGAGAAGAGAAAGCGTCTGCCGGTCAATATAGTTAATTACAGTGGAGGCGAAAAGCAGAACGCCGATCCACCAGCGCAAACGCCGGATAGGACGAAGTGCAGGACGAACTGTGGATGCCTTCTGCACCTCCGAGTTTTGGGCGGATGTCACGCGCGATTTTGCCGGCGTAGAAATGTGTGCTCTCAGGCACTCGTCTGCAAAGCTGTGCTCAGCAATGAAGCCGAATTCTTGTCGAGATAAATCGTGGCGTTCGCGTGAGTGCGCAAAATCGAAGCCGGAGCCATCGGGCTGATCTCGCCCTCGAAGCACTTTTTTACCGCCTGCGCCTTACGACTGTCGGGGACAACCGCAAGAATTTCTTTAGATTTCAGAATCTGCCGCACCGACATGGAAATCGCCTGCTTCGGGACTTGCGAAATGTCCGCGAACCAAGCCTCACCGACCTGCTGCATCCGGCAAGCCTCATCGAGATTGACGATCAGATAGGGTTCTTCAGTTTCAAAATTTGCCGGTGGATCGTTGAAAGCCAGGTGACCATTCTCACCGATGCCGAGAAAAGCGATATCAATGGGAGCGGAGGCGACTGCAGCGCCAACCCGGCGCACCACTTCCGCGGCATTCGCATCCCCGTCGAGCAAATGGTATTTTGTGATGCCTGTTTTTCGAATGAATTGGTCTATGAGCATCTTGCGGAAGCTTCCTGGATGCGTGACCGGCAGGCCGATATATTCGTCGAGATGAAAGAGTTCCACTAGCTGCCAGTCGATGTCGGCCGCCTTGACCAGTTCATTCAGGAACTCAATTTGAGAAGCTGCCGTGGCAGCAATCGCCCTCGCCCGCCCGTGATCCGAAATAGCTTTGCGAATCGCACTCGACGCCTGTTGGGCTGCAGCCTTACTCAGAGAAACTTTGTCATCGAAAACTTTTAGCACCATGTATTTTCACTCTCGGCTAATTTGTTACGCAGTAGCGACAACCCTGATTTGAAGCAGCCTGGTCGTCAAGGCGAACCATGCACTTATTCAGCGCTGCTTTTCAAGTGCCTTATTAAATCGTTTGTATAAGAGATTTGCCAACAAAATAATTGAGGGGAGTGTCTCGTGGCGGAACGAGCGTATTGTCGGTGGCGTTATGGAAGCGATTGGAAAAAACCGGGCAAAAAAATGGCTCCTCAGGTAGGACTCGAACCTACAACCCTTCGGTTAACAGCCGAATGCTCTGCCATTGAGCTACTGAGGAGTGTTGCGCGGCACGCCGCACCTTATGGGTATTCGCGGCGTATGGGAACTTCCGTTCCGCAGCCGGTGTGTGCCGGCATCGGTATCATATCATTTCACCCTGCGGCGATTGCAAATGCAACCTGGGCTGATCATTTTTAAAAAGCCCAGTTTTAAAAGCGGCATGTTTAACAGCAGCATGTTTAAAAGCGGCATGTTTAAAAGCAGCACGCATCGGGCAATCTTTCTGCTGTGGCGATGCGTCATTCCTGGGAATTCTACGGACGGGCTGGCGGTCTCGCCTTCTTCTCACATTTCGCTGGCGCATACAAAGCGATTGGGCTTTCCTCTGATACTCTGAGTCTTCCATCCATGCTTTTTAGAACTGGTGTGGAGCGAAGCGCTTTCGGTTTCGGAGTCGTTCCCGAAACCATACCTGGCTGTGAATCCTTGAGGTGTTTATGACGCTGGAGGGACGTTTGATCTGCATGCTGGCTGGAATGATGGTGATTGCTGCCGCGGTGTATGCGGCGGATGATTCGCGGAGAGGGTCCACGGCGGCATCGGCCGACCACTCGAAAGTGGCTGCGGTTTCCACGTCTTCCACTTCGCTCACGCTGCCTAAGGCGGAGCGGCAGCCAATCGCCGAAAATTTTCATGGCACGAAAGTGGTCGATGACTATCGCTGGCTCGAGGATGGCACAAGTCCGGCCACAGAGAAGTGGGTGGCGGAAGAGATGGCATATACCCGGGCGATTCTTGATCCCTTGCCCGGCCGCGAGGCGATTCACAAGCGCTTGACCGAATTGCTAAGCATTGGCAGCGTGGGCGTACCCGACATTGGCGGCAAATATTACTTCTACACCCGGCGTGAGGGCATGCAGAACCAGCCGGTGCTTTATGTTCGCGAAGGCATCAACGGAAAAGATCGCGTGCTGGTCGATGCCAACCAACTCGCCGCCGATGGCACGATCGCGCTCGATTGGTACCAGCCCTCCTACAACGGAGAATATCTCGCCTACGGTACTTCGCCGAGCGGTTCGGAGATGAGCACGCTGCACATCATCGAAACCAAGACTGGCAAGCTTCTCCCCGATACGATCGAGCGCACGCGTGCGGCCAGCATTGCATGGCTGCACGACAACTCTGGGTTTTATTACACCCGCTATCCCAGCAAAGGCGATGTGCCTTCCGGCCAGGAAATGTACAACCGGCATGTGTTCTTTCATCTCCTGGAAATGGATCCGGCGACTGACGACAAAATTTTTGGCGAAGGGCGCGACGCGGAGGATTGGCCGAACGTCAGTCTTTCGAATGACGCGAATTGGCTGCTGATCAGCGTAGAGGAGGGTTGGACTAAGTCTGAACTTTATCTGATGGACTTGAAAGCGGGAACTGCTCCAACCGCGCTTACCAGCGCGAAGAATTTTCTTTACACCGCGACGGTTTACAAGGGGAAGGTTTACATCGTTACTAATGAAGATGCGCCGCGCTATCGCGTGTTCGTCACTGATGCGGGGAATTATGATCGCGCGAACTGGAAGGAAATCATTCCCCAGACCGACGCCGTGCTGCAGGGCGCGGCGGTGTGGGGTGGAAAGATTTTTGCGCAGTACGAGCAGAATGCGACTTCACAGTTGAAAATCTTCGATCTGGGCGGAAAAAAGATCAGCGATCTTGCTTTGCCGGCGATTGGTACGATTTTCGCCTCTTCCGGAAAATGGAATCGGGATGAAATCTTTTACGGTTTCCAATCGTTCACCATACCAACTTCGGTTTATCGCTACGACTTAAACAGCGGCAAGACTTCCGAATGGGCGAAGGTGGATGCGCCTTCGATCGACTCCTCGGCTTACGACGTCAAGCAGGAGTGGTTCCACTCGAAAGATGGCACGCGAGTCCCGATGTTTGTAGTGCACAAAAAAGGCTTGTTGAAGGAGAAAGAGAAAAACGGCAAAAATCCGACGCTGCTCACGGCCTATGGCGGGTTCAACATCAGCCTTACCCCTGTGTTCAACCGCGCAGCCTATTTGTGGATGGAGCATGGCGGAATTTATGCTGTGGCAAATCTGCGCGGCGGCGCGGAGTTCGGCGAAGACTGGCACCGCGCCGGGATGTTGGATAAGAAACAGAACGTGTTTGACGACATGATTGCCGCGGCCGAACATTTGATCTCCGAAAAATATACGGACAAAGATCATCTGGCGATTCAGGGCGGGTCGAATGGCGGGTTGCTGATGGGCGCGATGATGACGGAGCGTCCCGATCTGTTTCGCGCGGTGATCTGCCAGGTCCCGCTGCTCGACATGCTGCATTATCAAAATTTCCAAATTGCAAAGTTGTGGATTCCGGAATATGGCAGCGCCGACAACCCTGAGCAGTTCAAGTGGCTATACGCTTATTCGCCGTATCACCATGTGAAGGCGGGCGTGGAGTATCCGGCGATTCTGTTTATGACGGCCGATACGGATACGCGCGTCGATCCCATGCACGCGAAGAAAATGGCGGCGGAGATGCAAGCCGAGGCGAAGAATGGAGAGAGCAAGACGCGGCCAATTTTATTGCGGATTGAGTCGAAGGCTGGGCATGGGGCTGGAAAACCTGTGACCAAGCAGATTGAGGAGTACACGGATATTTATTCGTTTCTGTTTTGGCAGTTGGGGGTGAGGGAATAGGGCGGCGATCAAACCTTGGATATTGGCTCGGTCTTCAAAATGGGATGTCTTCATCTGTTATCGTCCCGCTCTTCGTCTCGACGTCGTCGGACATGATCTCGTCGATCGCGGCGTCCACGTTCAGAGAGTTCCGTTTTGCGAGCTCATATAGCTGCGGTACGGTCGGGCTTTCGGCTTCGTAGACTCTTAAGAGTTCCCTGTCTGAGTCATCGAGGAGCGTCAAATAGTGGTAGGGCTCGTGATTCTGGTAGGCGCGGTCTACCGAGACCCTATACTTGCCTTTAAGGCTCACGATGAACTTCTCCTCGTCGGCGGTGCTTTCCCATTGTATTTTCTCGTCCCTCGTCTGCTGAAGCACGAACGAGACAAAGTCAAGATCTTTTTGAGTTGCCATTGCTGCTGCGCTCCCTTTCCTCTGCCCTCCGCGCCTCGCCAAGGGCGGCATACACCAGCCCGGACGCGCGAAGATGAATTGAGATAAGCTTGTTCTTTTCAGCGGGCGTCAGGTCCCGACCGCCGTATTCGGACGACCTCGCCGCGACCGACTGAAGAAGGCTGCCCGCCGTACCGACTCCATCTTTAGCTCTGTTTGGCAGACCGTCGCCCCATCTGGCCATGGCGGCTTTGCAAGTGCCGACGATCTCCTCGGTCCTCATGTGGACGGCGAGCCACTCCTCTTGCTGTATGAGGTTGCCAACCTGTTGGACCATTCGCCGGACATCTTCCAGGTCCTCGACTAGGCTCCTCTTTCTGGTCGTCGACAGGGCGTCCTCGCGAGCTCTTTCTACCGCGCTTTTCACGTCGCGTGCGATACGAAGGAGGTAGATCGTAAGGCCCAATCCAATAACGCTTGCGGCCGCTCCCACAATGTCCGTCAGGGCGATGAAATGGCTTTCCTCGGCCATCGGTGGGATTCTAGCATCCAGCGTCTTCGCATATCTCTCTTATCCATTTTCTGGGTGGCCCCTTCGCGCATCGCCACCATAGGGTGGCTGACCAGCCTCTAGGTTCTTATGACGGAATCGGGCGCTCGGAATGACAAGGTTGGACAGGAGCTTTACGCGGCACTGAAGCATCGCTCTTCCGCGCTGGTGCGGACAGTCGATGCGAGCGTGGAACGAATAGATCTGGCGGGATCATTTGCGGGGGCGGGCTGGCCCACTCTTGGTTTTCCAGACTTGTATTATTGCGGCTGAGGATGCCTCACCTTCCGCGGTGTCTGGAAGGTGGGCACCACGGGGGGGGCTGGCCCACCCTTGATTTTCTCGAGGTTGTACTCCCACGACTGAGGCTGCCCACACGCTTCACCGTTTTCGAAGCGTGGGTAGAACTGCAGGATCATCTACGATTTCTGTCGGCACCGTCATAAACGGAGGCTATCGAGGCAGGTCTTTGGCAGCGCCGGAGTCAAAGGCAGCGGACAGGAGTGTCCGCTCCACACGAGCTGTGCCTGACCTTCCCGTTGTGGAAAAGGTCCGAAAATAATTGGCGGGATGAACTCGACTTTGGTTGACCGGCGGGGAATATTGGAAGTATTGGTGGGGAAGTTCGTCGCGCGGGGCTCTCTCGTGGTTTTGCGTGAGGGGCCACTGCTGCTTTCGAGAATGGTTATGGAGAGTGGAGGGGGTAGTTATGGCTGTGGGCGGGAATGAGGGTGGGGATGAGGGCCGGAATGTGCGCGCGGATGAGGGCGTGAATGTGCGCGGTGATGTGAACGGGGATGAGGGCGTGAATGTGCGCGGGGACGTGAACGGGAATGAGGGCGGGAATTTGCGTGGGGATGTCAACGGGAATGAGTGCGTTGTTCGGAGGCTCGGTCTGAATACGGTTCGGGAGTCAGAGGCGAAGCCGGGATTCGTTTCCTGGATTTTTGCGGAGGCGGAGGATGCGAAAGAAGAGTGGTGGGAGAGAAGGAAAAGAAATCCGAAAAGATTGGGGGAGTTGTCGCAGGCGGCGTTCTTATTGAAAGTGCAGAGTATGGGATTTGGACTTGCGGTGCCGTGGGGAGACAGCGAGAAGTGGGACTTTATCGTATGGGCGGGACCGGGCGCAGGGCTGCTGCGAGTGCAGGTAAAGGCGACGGGCCGATTGAACGGTGGAGGGTATGACGTGCAGCCGGTGTATGCGACGCGCGACGGAGAAAAGAAGTGGTACACGAAAGAAGATATTGATGTGCTGGCGGCGCATGTGGTGATGGAAGATCGCGGCGGAGAAGCGTGGTATCTGCTGCCGGTGAAGGCGGTGATGGGAGTGAAGAATTTGAGGCTGTTTCCGGAATGGAAAGGGAGAAATCCGAGATGGGAGCGATACCGCGAGGCGTGGAAGTGGTTGGGGCGGGATCATTCGCGAAGCGAATAATCCTGCTGTTTTTTTTGAATGAGTTCGTCTGGCGCGGCTGAAGCCGCGCCCCTTCAAAGCTGGCGGCTTACGCGGCGCTTAAGCGCCGCTCTTCCACGGGGCTGCAACCCTCCCTCTGGATCTCAGCTAAGTCAAATGGAGCGGACAGGAGCTGCCCGCTCCACCTATTTCGCTTCCTACTTTGCCTTCGCTTCCTACCTTGCCTTGAAGGTGAAACTGACTGGAGTCGGCTTGCCGGCGGCGACTGTCACATTCTGCGTCTGCGTTCCGTAGGTTTCCTGCCATGCGGTCAGCGTGTAATTGCCCGGGGACAGGTTCTCTAGCTTGAAGGAACCGGTTGTATCCGAAACTCCATAGGGTCCTTTCACCACCACGATGTAGGCTGACATCCAGGGATGGACGTTGCACTTGACCGGAATCGGAATCTCTTCGTTGGCCCATGCAATATCGATGGCGGGGCCTCCGGGCGTCTGAGATTTGTTCCATGCCGGGTTGTTTTTGGGTTGGGGATGAATGTTGTGCAGGGCCTGATCTTCATTCAAAACTTTCATGTGCTGACCTGCATCAACCGCGACCACGTGGGGGAAGTACTGGCAACCTTTTTGTACAAGCTGGACGGGCTGCGATGCGGGGGCCTCATTGCCGGCCAGTCCCTGGCTGACATAGACGACCACATTGGCAAGACCTCCATTGGCGCTCGCGACCACGGTTTCGAAGGTGGCGGGCTTATCTTTGTGGGCGGCGAGGCAGCTTGGGTCTTTGGACATATCGATGCCGCGCTGATGCGGAGCATGGCCGTCCAACTTAATCGTGCCCGCGACCTGGCCGGGGGAAGCGGCATTTACGCTGCTTGCCGAATGGAACAATGAGAATGCGCATATTAGTAACACGGAGACCGGTGCGAGCAGTTTGTATCGGGCTTTCATAAATTTTCCTCCTGGGTTCTCGGATAAGGTACTCGGATGAGGTCCTCGGATCTGGTGACGAATCCAACCACAAGAAATTCGCGCGGGAGCAGGGTGCGGCTCCTGTCGGCAGAGACTGCCTGGGTATAAAGTCCCGTCGTCTTTTGACTGGAAACTCTGACAATTGGCCGCACGATAATACACGGCAGGTCGTAGAGAATCTGTGGCCCGCAACACAGGTCCGAGTGACAAGAATCACGAATCTGCGCGCGCAGCTCCTTGACTGCAGAGATCTCGGACGGCAGAGATCTCGCGCGGCAGAGATCTCGGACGGGAAAGATCTTGCAACCCCGAAATAGGCTACGGGCGGCCTAAATAAATGTTTTTATACAGGGTTTACTGTATTCAGGCTATCCGTGGGAATGGCTAGCATCGGGGTTGCATTTCCAGGTTCTATCGCCTGACCCACCCTAGGCAGAGGTCACACACTTTACGGGATATGAGCATCTATAGCCGCCGGTATGAGGTCCGCTTATGCGCCTCCTTGTAGTCGACGACCACGAGGTGCTGCGCCGGGGAGTGCGCTCGCTGCTCGAGGATCAGCCAGGTTACGAGATCTGCGGAGAGGCTGCAGATGGCCAAGAGGCAGTCCAGCGGGCGCGCGAGCTGAAACCTGACGTAATTGTCATGGACATCAGCATGCCGCGGCTCAGTGGATTGGAAGCTACCAGCCTGATCCGGAGCAGCCTTCCCGACTGTGAAATCGTTTTATTGACCCAGCACGATGCCCCTGAAATGGCGCGGCAGGCCTTGAAAGCGGGGGCACGCGGATACGTGATTAAGAGTTCCATGGCCCGAGACTTGATCTCGGCGGTGGAACGAGTTGCCCAGCATCAATATTTCTACGATCCTTCCTTCTCCAATCTCACCAGCCCAGCTGCCAACCTGGATGTTCAGGAAATTATCAAGCGAAGTACGGAATTGGAGCAGGCGCTGCGCGAAAGCGAGCAACTCTACCGTTCCACCTTCGAAATGGCAGCGGTGGGCATTTCTCATGTTGCCCCGGATGGACACTGGCTTCGAGTCAACCAGAAGCTGTGCGAAATCGTGGGCTACAGCGAAGAGGAATTACTGAAGCTCACTTTTCAGGAAATGACTCACCCGGATGATCTTCCGGCCGATCTCGCTTTGACTGAAAAAATACTCAACGGTGAGTTAGACACGTTCTCCATGGGGAAGCGCTACATCCGAAAAGACGGGTCGACGGTCTGGGTCAAGTTGACGGTGGCTGCGGTGCGCCATGCCGATCGCAAGCTGAAGCACTTCGTCTCCGTAGTGGAAGACATCAGCGCAAGAAAACAATTTGAGGATGCGTTGCGAAACCGGGAAGAGCGTTTTCGCCTGTCCGAGGCGGCTGCGCAGGTGGGCTCATGGGAATGGGATCCAGTCTCCGGCGCGCGGAAACTGTCTCCCGAATTACGACGGATTCTGGCAGTCGATGACAGCGATGATGGCGTTAAAAAGTGGAGCGCACGCATTCATGCCGAGGATCGCCGGAAGCTAGAGATGCTGATGGAACAATCCGGTCGCACTGGCGAGATGGATCTGGAGTACCGCTACCATCATCCCGCTCTCGGCCTTCGCTGGTTGCAGTCCAGAGGCCGCAGGCTGGGCAAGGAGTCCCGCCTGTTCGGCGTGGTGCTGGATGTAACCGAGCGCAAGCAGGCAGAAGCAGCGCTCCAGCAGAGCGAAGAGCATCTACGTGCCATCGTCGAAACTACACCGGAATGTGTTCAATTGGTAGATCCGCAGGGCACGATCCTGCACATGAATGCCGCAGGATTGAAGATGTTTGGCGCAAGCTCCGCCGAGATGATTGTGGGGAGAAATATTTATGACTTTATTGTCGCGGAAGCCCGGGAGGATTTTCGCGAGTTCAACCGGAAAGTCTGCCACGGCGAGAAAGCTTCTCTGGAGTTCGATATTGCAGGATTCCAGGGGGTGATCCGGAGCATGGAGAGTCATGCCGCACCCCTGCATCGACCGGATGGCAGCTGCATTCAATTAGCGGTGATGCGGGATATAACCGAGCGCATGCAGGCCAGCCGTGCCAGCGGCCTCTTGGCAGCGATCGTAGATTCTTCTGACGATGCGGTTATCAGCAAAAGCCTGGATGGTGTGATCACCAGTTGGAACAGCGGTGCGGAGCGAATTTTCGGCTACACTGCCGCGGAAGCGATTGGCCAGAACATTTCCCTGATTATCCCGAAGGACCGCCGGGAGGAAGAAATTGGAATCCTCAGAAGACTGAGAAGCGGCGAGCGCATCGAACATTTTGAAACCGTGCGGAAACGCAAAGATGGCACGCTACTGGATATTTCCGTAGCCATTTCTCCAGTGAAAGACGATCACGGTCGCGTGATTGGAGCCTCCAAAGTAGCGCGAGACATTACCGAACGCAAACGGGCTGACGCCGATCTGCGCAGGAGCGAGGAACAATTGCGCAAACTTTCTGAAACGCTGGATGCCGAGGTCCGTGCCCGCACCTATGAACTGGAAGGGCGAAATGCGGAAATGTTGCGGCAATCGGAGCAACTGCGGGAGCTTTCGTGGCATGTGGCCAGGGCGCAGGAAGAAGAACGCCGTCACATCTCGCGGGAACTGCATGACAGTGCGGGGCAGACCTTGACAGTATTAGGCCTGAGTGCGGCGGAGCTTGTAAGCCAGGCGCAAGCAGTCGCGCCGGAACTCGCCAAGCGTGGAGAAGGGCTGGAACAACTGATTCAACAGTTGCATCGGGAGATCCGCACTGCTTCTTATCTGCTGCATCCGCCATTGCTCGACGAGACTGGAATTTCCTCGGCGCTGGGCTGGTATGTACAAGGGCTTATCGAACGCAGCGGATTATCCATTACGTTGGATATCGCCAGCGATTTTGGAAGATTACCGAGCGACATGGAACTGGTAATCTTCCGCTTGGTACAGGAGTGCTTAACCAATGTCCATCGGCACTCGCAAAGCAAAACCGCGAGCATCCGAATCTCCAGCGAGGGAGGGCAGGTTCGCGTAGAAGTTTCGGATCAGGGCATCGGGATTCCGGCGGAGCGTTTGGCGAAATTACAGGCGGGAGGCTCGGGCGTTGGCATCCGTGGAATGCAGGAGCGCCTGCGCCAGTTCCGCGGCTCGATGAAGATCGAATCCAATGGTTCAGGTACGACTGTCATAGCGACGATCCCGGTTCCGAAGGACGTTGGTTCCAGCTTCGATGTAGAGCCTTCTCACACAGCGGTGTAAATATCGCAGTCAGGAATTGGCATTTTGCAATTAGCATTGCGCCAGGGATGCGGTTTCACAAGGGAGACTTTGCAAAATCACCTGCCTGGTTTCATTTGCCAGCATCCTACCTCTGGCAATGATGGTTTCAATTACCCGACCGCTGTGCGCTTTTCGTTTATTGAAAATGTGGGCGATTTTGGCCACAGTCTGTTTTGCCGGACCGCTGCTTGCCCAAAACACCGAAAAGCGCTTTTGTCCATTCTCCACGAGCGCGCCGGGACAGGCGACACCTGCATCCGATGTAAATTCCAAGCCTGATCCAAATTCAACGCCGATAGTTACTACGCGGGAAAAGTGGAACAATTTTCTTCATGAAACGGCCAGCCTTTTGACTTTAGGGGGAGGCACTTTCAATGCTGCATTTTCTCAAGCAACCGACACCGATCCGAGATATGGAGTCAACAGCCAGGCTTTTGCCAAGCGCTTCGGCGCATCCATTGGCGATATTGCAACGCAAAACTTTTTTGGCGACTTCGTAATAGCCTCTGGCTTTCATGAAGACCCTCGCTACTTTCGCATGGGACCCGGACACCCCTTCTGGACGCGGGTCGGCTATGCAATCAGCCGCGCCGCGGTCATCCGGAAGGACAGCGGCGGCAACACATTTAATTTCGATAATGTCCTGGGCAGTGGTTTGAGCACTGCTTTCTCCAATCTCTATTACCCGCCCGTAAGCCGCACGGTGAAAGGCAATTTGATGCATTGGGGTATTGATGTGCCGGACAATGGCTTTGTGAACCTCGCTCCGGAGTTCTGGCCGGATTTTCGCGACAAGGTTCTAAGATGGCACCACCGGATCGCGAAGAGTCAGTGATGCAGAACGGGAAGTGTGCTGGGTTTGAACTGGGTTTGAACTTGGTTTGCGCTGTTTGTCAATGGCGCAATTTGGCTGGCGCTCCACAGCGTTTACGTAGGAGGTCCTTCGCTCCGCCTGAAAAACGGCTGCGCTCAGGATGACAACATCTATTTTGATTGGACTAGCTGATCTGGCTCGAGGTGTCAGAGACGCGGATCGAGAAGTTTACCGTTACTGTGCATTTCGTCTCGACCGGCCGGCCGTTCTGCAGATACGGTTTGAAGCGCCATTGCCGGACAGCTTGTTGCGCGGCACTGGTGAGAATAGATGGCCCGCTGATTACGCGAAGGCCTTCAACCACGCCATCGCTTCCGATCACGGCTTCCAACACCACCGATCCCTGCACTCGCGAGTGCTGTCCCAGGGCGGGGTAGGTGGCATCGAGGGTCTGGCGGAGCGCAGGAGTTGCAGCCCCCGAAAGGCGCTCTTGTTCGGAGGCATTGGTGGCCACAGCCGATGCTGTAGCATTGAGTGCCGCGGGACGGTTGGGATCGTTGGGAATCTCCGCCAGCATGACATTGCTGCCGGGATGAATTGTGCTGTGCTTATCGCCTGCAACCACTTCGACGTCGAGTGGAGCAAGAACAACCCGGTGGCTGGCCACTACCGGCTCGTCTGAGTTAACTGCGGTCTGTTCAGTGCTTTTTGCAGTCACCGTTTGCAGCGGGGGAACCTTGGCAAGGTGGTGCGCCTTCACCGTCGTCACTGGCGTTGCAGGTTTCTGGGACTGTGTGGAGATGGCTGCCGTGGGGTTCGCAATGCTCTGTGAACTTTCGGAATCCGCTTCGGCTTCGTTGGTACCAAACCAGAAATCGCTGTTCCTTGCCACTACTGCACCAAGGACAACCAGCAGAATCGCCAGCGCGATCAACAGCCGCCGCGATTGTGTGTCAGCAGGAATAACCGAGTGATTCATGGGCCTGGCGGCGTTCAGCTCTGGCAATCTGTATCGATCGGTGACCATCTGCTTGTCCTTGTCGTGGGAATGACTTTGGTAACTTCGTCGAACACAGACATATTGAGGCCGGGGGCGAACGTTGACAATGGCACCATAAGGGAAGGCTTGGCCCGAAGGTGCTATGCCAGAACCAGATACGGCAACACCATAGATATGGCAACGCGATAATCGTGATTCCTATCAGGGCATATCTTTAATCGTGAGTCGTGCGGTCCCAGGGCGCTGCCGGGTTCCTTTGGCTGCCGCAACCGGCGCGGGAAAGCAACAGCGGTTGAAGCCGCAGCGGTTCAAGCCGTGCTTTTTTAACGTTCCTTGGCATCGCGAAAGCCATGCCCTGGTACCAACCGTTAGGGCTAAACCAGGCCGCCACGTACCAGCTTAAGCGATCGCATGCACGCACTCTCGACTCCACGGCGTAAACGAATCAAAGCCGTTGTCGCACTGATATTGGCTTTTGCCGCAGGATGTGTGGACATCATCGGCTACATCAGTTTTGGAAAGGTATTCACCGCCCACCTCACCGGCAACACTGTGCGTCTTGGGCAATCGCTCATTGACGCACGCTGGCAGGGTGCCACCAAGGCTGCCGCCATCATAGGCGTTTTCGTGATCGGTTCAATCCTTGGACGCTCAGCCATCGAGGTGGGATCGCGCTTGCGGCTGCGCAGTGTTGCTGTAGTGACGCTGGTATTGGAAGCAGCGCTTATCGCGTCGGCGCTTCCGGCAGGTCACGGCGAGATGTTCTCGTTGCTTATGCTTGCGGCTGCCATGGGAATGCAGACCTCGACTCTCACCAGAATCGGCTCACTGACCGTGCATACAACATTCGTGACCGGAATGTTAAATAAACTGGCACAGTTGCTTTCTCACTTCTTCTTTCTTACTTACGACGTGTTGCGCGGCTCGGGGGCGGCTATCGCGTCGCGATTGCAGGCACTTCGCGAGGCACGTTTCATTTTCGGGGTCTGGGTTTTGTATGCGGTTGGGGCGGGAACGGGAACTTTGATGGACCTGCGATGGGGTATGCACGCACTGTTGTTGCCGGCCGCTCTGGTTCTAAGTCTTGCGGTTGTGGATCTGGTTTCGCCCCTGGCGATTGAAGAGGAGCGAGACGTCCCGGAGCGTTAGCAGCCAAGCGGCCGCAAAATGAAAAATGGCGTTCCGGTTTCTGCCGGAACGCCATCGTGAGTTTTTAGAATCGCCAGCCGATTTCGGCTTCGCGATGTTTCTGGTTACGCGCCTGCGTTGGCTGCTTTCGCCATCGCCGGAGTGTTAAACGCCTGCATCGTCTTGCCGAAATACATTCGGTAAGAGTGGTGGACTGCGTACATTACCGGGAACACCACCAATGCGGCCTGCCATCCGAAACGATGGCTGACCACGCTCATCATCGAAGTCACGCCCGCACTCAGGACGAAGTATGGGAAAGACATCTGCGCGATG
Source organism: uncultured Acidobacteriaceae bacterium (assembly GCA_963766625.1). Taxonomy (GTDB): domain Bacteria; phylum Acidobacteriota; class Terriglobia; order Terriglobales; family Acidobacteriaceae; genus Sulfotelmatobacter. The sequence goes on from CAVYBF010000010.1 coordinate 121,017, forward strand.
CTGAGCCAGGTGCCGCCCAGAGGCGCGCCCTCGGCCAGGTTAATGACAGTGGCGACCGGAGCGGTTTGCCCGAAGAAGAAAGCGGCGGTTGCCAAAGCCAGCATTAGCGGTTCGGTCGGCCAGGTTGCTTTGGCAAACCAGCCCGCATTCCAGATCAGGTTTGCCATGCTGGCGGCGAAAGCCATCATGCTGACGTTGAAAACCATCTGCTGCGCTTTGAACTTTCCACCCTGCTTCGGCCAGCACTGAACCACTGTCGAGAGGCAGGCGATGGCGATCGCTTCCACCGCGCTCAGGCTCACAACTGCCATGAGCAGGAACGGCAGATTGACCGACATGTTGCCGTCGATTCCGGGCAACTTTACTTTCATCCGGGAGGTTGCCGCTGCCAGCGCCAACAGAGCCACTGCGTGGAACAGGTGCAACCTATGACTGGCCAGGCCAGCGTAGGCGGCGATTGCCATTGCGTCCAGAGCCATTGCTGCGATGAATGCTGTTGTTAGCCGTGTGCGATTCATAAATATCCTCCTTTCTTTGTCATGAAGCACGGCTATTGTTCATCGTCTCCGGCGTCGGTGAAGGCAGCGTCAGCATTACCCACCGATGCTCCCCAGACCACGCTTTGAGCCGAGGTTGCGACGCCAGTACTCGAGCCCCATACCACGCTGAAGGCGCTCAGTAAGGGGTTGCTGTTCCAGGCCAGTGAACTGCCCCAGACCACCGACATACCATTCAGTTCTGAGGCACCCCAAACTACCGAGCTTCCCCAGACCACCGAACTGCCCCAAACCACGGAGTTGCTGGCGACACTGGAGTTTCCGTTCACCAGCGTGATGGTGCCGGTTTGCGGGTTATAAACCGCCGTCGGAGAAAGCGCCGATCCAACCGTCGCCGGAGCAAGATCGTTGCTAGCGATCGCATTCTGCACGTCGGCCATTCCGGAGCCGACCGAGAACAGATCGTATGAATTGATGAAGGTCTGCAGCAGGTGCGGTACATAGGCTGAAGTCGAAATCAGCCCCATCTTATAGGCGCTCTTCATCAACCGCGCTTTCACTTGATCGGGAGTGAGCGAGCTTTGTTTCTGCAACATCAAAGCCGCTGCACCCGCTACAGCCGGGGTTGCCATGCTGGTGCCGCTCAAAGTGAAGTAGTCATTGTTGCCATCGTTTCCGGTTACCAGCTCAGCCGGATACGCCGACTCCAGGGTCGCGCCCGGAGCCGAGAGAGAGACCACGTCGTTGCCCGGAGCCACGAGATCGGGCTTCGCGATGTGATCGTAGGTCGTAGGTCCCTTCGAGCTGTAGCTGGCTAACGTCTCAGCCGAGAGCGACGGTGAGCCGTTGCTCTTGGTGGCCCCAACCGTGAGCACGTAGGGATCGTTGCCCGGCGCGGTGACGGTTCCGAAACCATTACTACCATTGACACTCAAGCGGCCATAATTGCCGGCCGCCACAACCACCAGGATTCCTGACTTCCAGGCTTGTTCTACGGCCTGGCAGAGAGGATCCTGCGTGTAGCTGACGCCAATTCCGCGACCGAGCGACAGATTGATGATTCGGATGTTGTAAGTGCTCTGCAGAGCAATCGCTTCCTGGATGGCCGCGATCACGGTGCTGTCAGTGCCGGCTCCGTTTTCATCCAGGGCGCGAAGATCGACAAGATTTACCCCCGGCGCCACGCCTTCATATTGTCCGCCGGAAAGATTGCCATTGCCGCCGATGATTCCAGCGACGTGCGTTCCGTGGCCATACAGATCCCAATTTGCTCCGCTGGAGTTGGTGGTCGGAGTTCCAGTGAAGTCCTGGTGATAAACCACGCGGGAATGCGACTCGGTCGAATCCCAGAGATCGGGATGATTGTCGTTGATGCCGCTATCGATAACGGCCACGCCGATTCCTGCTCCGCTGTATCCGGAGTTCCAGGCCGAACTGGTGCCCATGGCGCCGTCCGTCAAATCATCCATAACTTTCATCGGATGATCCACGGTGACCGAAACGATGTCGGGATCTGCTTCCAGAGCCGGCAACTCGCGCACTGGAATCGTGAAGGCTGCGCCCTTGATCATGTGCAGCTTCGAATGCAGAAGAGCTCCGCGGTCATGCATTTTCGCGTAGTGAGCCTCGGTCGGAGTTACGCGATACTGCACGATGACGCGAACGGTTTCACTGCTCTTTGCGGTATGGGCTCGTGCCAGCGTGGGGGCGAGGTCGGGACCAAATTTACCAACCGGCTTGGGGCCGCCGAGTTCCATACCGAATGCGGAGTTCGTGACCAGTAGAACTAGAGCCAGGGCCACGCGTTTCCCCCAAGCGGCGCTGTGGCGTTCGCCACGAGGCGTCCTCTTCGGTTTAAGTGTCTGCGACATAAAATGTTCACCCTTCCTGAACATCACGTGCGAGTTTGAAGAAACGGTACGACTACCCACTGCCGATTGTGCACGGCCAGTGCCAATTGATTTGCTGTAAGTGATTGTCAACATTGGAGATGTGCGCTGTAATGGAGGCGTCTTTTGGGCCAATGTGTCCTGAGAACGGGGGCGTGGGACAGTTTGTCCCGCAACTGTGGCTGCCGTTACGCCAGATTTCCGGGACGAGTTACACTAGTGCGTTCCCCGTCCAAGCTCGCCAACAAGAGGAAATCAATATGAAAGGCGTTAAAGGCGCTAAAACGAAGAAGGAGTTGTCGCCGCAACAGCGCGAAGGACTACTCAGAGCATTGCAGGCCCGCTTTGAGAAAAATATGAACCGCCATGAAGGTCTCGAATGGACCAAAGTCAAAGCCAAGCTGGAAGCGAATCCCGAAAAACTGTGGTCACTCGGCGAAATGGAAAGAACTGGCGGTGAGCCGGATGTTGTTGGTCACGATAAGAAGACCGGCGAATACATCTTTTTTGATTGTTCCCCCGAAAGTCCTAAAGACCGTAGAAGTCTTTGCTACGACCGGGAAGCACTGGATTCCAGGAAAGTAGCTAAGCCGAAAAATAACGCTATGGATGCGGCAGCGGCCATGGGCGTCGAGCTTTTGACGGAAGAACAATATCGCGAGCTCCAGAAACTTGGAGAGTTCGATACCAAGACGTCGAGCTGGCTGAGATCACCTGCCGATATGAGAAAGCTAGGCGGCGCCTTATTTGGCGATCGCCGCTTCGGCCAAGTCTTCTTCTATCACAACGGCGCGGAATCCTACTATGCCGGCAGAGCCTTCCGTGGGGCGCTAAGAGTCTAACTGGAAAAATCGGTGGCGGGCACGGGCACAGCAACCTTCTTGCTGCTCTGGGCATCGTCGCCTGTGGGCTTACTGCGGAAACCCCGCCTTTATTTATTGTTCTGGTGTTTGGCGAGAGCTGACCTTGGGTATTCACTTTGCTTGAACCGCTGCAATATCGTGTACCCGACTCATTAGCGAGGGCGTATGCGCCGCGATCTCACTTCGATTCTGTTTTTGTTAATTGCTGCTGCGCTTGGGTACCTCGCACCATCGATGTTCGAGGCGCGATCCACCGCAGCACCTTTCCTAGGGACGTTACTTATCCTTGCGGTCTTTGCAGCAATGACGTTGTGGGAAAGCAGGGCCCGGGAAGGAAGTCGGTTGACGGGACGTGTTTCATCAGGAGGCCTATTGCTGCTGGCGCTATTCCTCGTAATCGCTTCCGTAGTCGCTATAGCGATTCCTCGAGTCGGCTCAAGCCGAGGCTGGGTGCTTGCGCTCTGCGCGGTGGCGGCCGCTGTTGTCCTGTACCGAATACTGAAGTGGCGCGAGGCTAGCGTGCTCAAGGCAGGCCTCAAGACGCGCATTCAGATAGGCGCCGTCATCCTTTTCCTTGTGGTTCTTGTGCTAACTGCATTTGTTCCGATCCACTACGCAATGCTCGCTGTGGCTGCTGCCTTGGCCGCTTTGATACTGGCTTTATTCTTGAATCGAGGTGCTGCTTGACACCTCAGCTGGATCGGTGGCCCATTCAAGCCCGGTTTTGGCTTGAGTGGGGCAGTTCGATCCCGGCACAAAGTTTCCCTCTGCCCGTTCGCGTTTTCGCGCCGTCCATTCCGACTCAACCTCTACGCGTCCTTCAGCGCCAGTTGCGCAGTGGCGAAAACTGCTCCACTCCCAGTTCTCCGGACGCTTGCATAACCCGGCCTTCACCGGATTGCGATGGATGTAGCGAAGCCTCTTCACAAACTGCGGACAGTCGGTAAGCGTCCGCCAGAGACCGCGACGCCCGTTCCGTGCCTCGTGCGCGGAACCGTCAGCTAGCCTTCGTTCACCCGGCAGCGCGTGATCTTGCCTTGGCGGAAACCACCCAGGCAACGGTTGCAGGAAATGCACGCGGCCTGTGGATCGCCTTTGCGCGCCTGCCAGCGGGCGGCAAGGTCCGGTTCACGGATGAAGGGCCGCGCCATGGCGACGAAATCGGGCGGGCCCGCTTGGAGAATCTGCTCCAGCCGGTCGACGTTGCGGTTGCCGCCGGTCAGGATCACCGGCACCTTGACGCGCAACTTCTGCGCATATTTGAGGAAGTAGGATTCCCCTTCGAGGTTGCCGACCGGTCCAATCACGTCGATGGCCGCCACGCCGGCCTTTTCCACCTGGGCGGCCACAGCGGGAAAAGTGTCTATGTTCGTTCCACCCTCCAGGCCATCGTCGCAGTTGAGCTTGGCCAGGATGGGGAAATCGCTTCCCACCAGTTTTCGCGCTTTGGAGATGATATCGGCGATGACGCGGGCGCGGTTCTCCAGGCTTCCCCCGAAGCGGTCGGTGCGCGTATTGGTATAGGGAGATAGAAACGAGCCGAGCAGGTATCCGGCGGCGTAGATTTCCACGCCGTCGAAACCGGCGGTTTTGGCGCGGCGAATGGCTTGCGCAAATTGCCCGGTCATCTCTTCGACTTCCTCAGTGGTCATCGCGCGCGGCTGTCTTTTCCAGGAGGGACGCGGCTTGGCCGACGCTGCGATGGGGTCGGCCAACTGGCCCTCTGGGGCGGTGTGGGTGATCTGCGCCAACACCTTACAGCCGTTGCGAGCGCCGTGGACCGCGTCGGCGATCCGGCGGATGGAGGGAATGAAGCGGTCGTCATAGATGCACGTCTGTAGGTCGGTGTAGCGGCCATCGGACATGGCGGCCATGTTGCCGGTGATGATAAGCCCGGCACCACCCTGGCCAAGAGCGCGATAGATCGCGATGCCCTCATCGGTCATGACGCCTTCCCGGAAGGCATTTTCCGCGGTAGCGCTGCGCACCAGACGATTCTTGAGCCGCAGATTGCCAATGCGGCCGGACGAGAAGATGCGCCGTTCCCCGGCGGCGGCCAGGATACTCATACCTCCGCCGGCGAGGATACTCAGCCCTGCGCCGGCGCTCAGACTAAGAAATGTTCTGCGACTGGTCCTCCATGAATGAGCCATACAGTGACCATTTTAGCCCCGGGCAAGCCCAGCGAAACTGATGGTGAACCGAGCGTGATACAAGCAACGGGCAATAGGCGGGACCGGTTCATGCCGTCCTCGTTCAAAGATAAGACGTACCGCCGGGTCAAAGGTAACCTGGTAATCCGACGGACATTCAGTAGTATTCCGTTTGTCGAAACGGATGGGCGGGCGGCCCCGGCTAAGAGGACCGACGCGCAAAAATGCTCTTCGAGGGTGCCCAGTCCAAGCTTTGCTTGCGCGGGGGGTTTTTCTCTGCAGCGTCCACGCACCTCGCTAACTCCGCTCGCGCCACCACAACCATCCACAGCTCCATTGTGACAACCGACCTAGCGCACAGCCCCTCCGTCATTCAATGATGAACCCAAAGCTTCACTCGTTCTTTGAAAACTCACTTTCCTGCGAAACTTTCAGTCATGATCCACAGCCTGCAAAACGATGATTTCTAAATCAATGATTTCTAAAACCTTGATTTCCATGGATTTTACGGACAAAATCTCTGGAATCAATGTTTTAGCCGGATCAAAGCGGATTCGGTGCTCAGTAAATCCAGCAATTCCATAGATTTACGGTTTTGATCTGGATTTTTTTTGATCCGCGGAATCTGCTATCGCGCCCCTGCAGCTTCGCTCTTAGGCGGATATGAGTTCGCAGGCGCGATTCGCGGCAACGCGGCCATTAATTTCTGCGTGTATTCGTGCCGCGGATGCATGAAGATCTGCTCCGTCGTGTCACATTCAACCACCTCGCCTTCATGCAGAATGGCGATGCGATCGCAAATTCCCGCGACCGAGGCGAGATCGTGCGAAATGTAGAGAATGGCCGTTCCAGTGGAACGATTCAGATCGCGGAAGAGAGCGAGAATTTCGGATTGCGTAATCACATCGAGCGCGCTGGTGGCTTCGTCGGCGATCAAGAGAGCCGGGCGATGCATGACCGCCATGGCGATCAATACTCTCTGTGCTTGCCCAACGCTCATTTGCGAAGGATATTTGCGCAGGAACTCGTCATCGTCCGGCAGAGACACGCTGCGCAGGGAAGCTCGAATTGCATTTTTGCACTCTGCGCTGGGGCCGGCCGCATGCGCTCTCCAGGCTTCTTTAAGCTGGGTGCGGATTTTGAGAGCTGGATTAAGCGAAGACAGCGGACTTTGCAGGACCAAAGAAATTGCACGTCCGCGCAGGCTGCGCAGGTCGCCTTCAGAGAGATGCAACAGATCGGAATTCTGAAAGCGGATTGATCCTTCGGCGTGCGCGCGCTTCTTCTCGAGCAGCCCAAGAATCGCCATTGCCAGGGTGCTTTTGCCGGAGCCGCTTTGCCCAACCAGGCCCAGCACTTCGCCGCTCCGGATTTCAAGTTTCACGTCACGCAGTACTGGTTGCTTGCCTGAGTAGCGCACCGTGAGGTGGGCTGAGAGCAGGATCTCGTTTTGTGACATTTGAGAGGTCATCAGATTTTCGATCGGTGATTAGTGGCTACTGAAAAACTCCCGATGAGAATCACTGGACACTGGCCACTGGACACTGACCACCGCTCTAGTTCCCCGACACTGTAAGCCGTTCGGCGTTCCAGAAAGTTTGCGGCGACAGGATCACCGGCGCCGCGCCGTGCACTCTTGGTGAAACCGCGGAAAGCGCGTTCTTGTTGATCAGGAATATGAAGGGCTGCTCTTCGACAACGATTTCCTGCACGCGATCAAATGCTGCTTTCCGTTTTTTCGGATCACTGGAGGACGCCTGCATGCGCATGAGCCGATCGATCTCAGCTTCCCACGTGGTTTCCGGCGTCTTCTGCTGCGGGTTCCATTGATGATTCTCAGCCGAACTCAGCCATACATTCATCTCTCCATCGGGATCGAGGTCCACATTGGTCAGGCCGAGAATAATGGCTTCGTAGTCGAAGCTTTGCGTCATGCGTTCGATCAGGGAAGGGAAGTCGAGGGTTACCACGTTGACCTGGATGCCGACCTTCTGCAGATCATCCTGAATCAGCACGGCCATGCGCTCGCGCGCTTTATTGCCGGCGTTGGTGATGATGGAGAACACGACCGTGTTGCCGGATTTGTCCTTGAGCGTGCCATTTTCCAAACGAAAGCCATCCGAGGCAAGCGCCTTCAAAGCCGCATCGGGACTGTAGATTGGAGGCTTAAGATTCGCGTCGAACCAGAATTTGTTCGCCGGCGAAAACGGTCCCATGGCCGGCTGGGCGTGGCCGTGATAAACAATGCGGCTCAGGTCTTCGCGGTTGATCGCTTCGGAGATTGCGCGGCGGAAGTTCGCCGAACGAAACCAATCTCTTTTGTATTGCGGAATCGGCGCTTTCCCTACTTCGTTGAACCAGAGTTGCTCGCTGTCAAGCGATGGACCGGCATCATGCACGACCTGTGGCGCGGTCGCGGCGAGCTTGTCGAAGTATTCACTATCCAACGTGTTGATCAGGTCAAGCTCCCCGCGCTTGAACTGCAGCATCTCGACGTCGCGATTGGGCTGAATCTCCAGCAGAATCGAATCCAGATAGGGAAGCTTGCGGCCCTGCTCGTTGTGTTTCCAGTAATTCGAGTTTCGTTTCAGCAGAACGGATGTTCCGGGCTTGTAATCGGCGACCATAAATGGTCCGAGCACGGCCATTTCTTTTTTCGGCGAATGCTCGGAGAGAATCGCGACCTGATCGAACAGGCGGTCGAGGCCGGAAACCTCAGCGGGAAACTTGATGGAAATTTGCGTGGGAGAAATCACTTCAGTTTCGATATTTCCATTGCTCGATCGGAAGGTGTCTCCCGTCGGCGAATGCAAAGCGGGATCCATCAATTGCCGCATGGTGTAGGCGACGTCTTCAGCGCTAAAAGGCGTGCCGTCAGAGAATGCTATTCCGCTGCGCAGGTGGAATGAAATAGTGCGGCCGTCTCTCGAGATTTTCCAGGACTCAGCTAATTCAGGCTCAAGCTGCTGCGTTTGTCGATTCAGACGGACGAGAGCGCCTCCGGTTAGATAACGAATTGAGGCGGCAGCGTCGTCGTCCACTTTCTGCGGATCGAAAGTCTTCGGCTCGTTGTGCAGGCAAAATCTCAGCTCGCCGCCTTGCGCGGTTGCGTAAGGCAGCAAGGCTCCGAGCCAGATCGCCATAAGAGCAAGAAGTTTGCGGTTGGGATGCGCTGGCTTTGTCTTTGCTAATGTCGATTTTTCTTCACGCAACTTCATACGGCCGCTTCTTCCTGCTTTGAGAGCAAAAGTTGAAATGAAGTGACTACCAGAACGAGCAAAACCAGCGGCACAAATTTCCACGGTTCGGCGCCCACGGAAACCAGATTTTCCAATTCTTTTAGCAAGCTTCCCCACGAGGGCATCGGTTCAGCCACGCCCAGGCCGAGAATCCCCAGGTTGGCTTCGCTCAAAATGAAAACTGGAATTGAAATCCAAAACTGTGCGTAGAGCACGGGCTTCAGATTCGGTACAACATGCACCCAGAACAATCTTTGCCCTGAAACTCCCGCGGCTCTTGCCTGCCGCACAAAGTCTGAGTTGCGCACACTGCCTGCGCTGGCGCACAAAACCCGCGCGGCTGCAGTCCATCCGAGCAGCCCAAGCAGCATGAACGTAACCACCACCGAAACCAATGGCGACACATTTAACGGCATCAAAGCTCGCGCCGTGATCAGCAGGAAGAGCCATGGCAGCGACAGAAAGAGATCCGTCACAACCATTGCAATTCGTGCCCAAGCGCCTCCTGAATATCCTGCGAGACCGCCGATCAGCGCGGCCAGCAGCGTTGAAAGCAGCGCCGCCGCCGGCGCCAGCAGCAGCGAAATTCGCGTGCCGTATAAAACCCGCGCAAAACGGTCGCGGCCCAGTTCGTCGGTTCCCAGCCAGTGCGTGCGCGAAGGCGGCGCATCGGTCGCCTCGCGATATTGTTTTGCATATCCCGCAGGAGCGAGCCAATTCGCGGCGACAGAAGCGCTGAGCACCAGGGCCAAAACCGCAAACGACAGTATTCTCCCCAGCCTCATGCTTCCTGTCCGCGGAACATAGAACCGATTACATCTGCACCGGAGTTTGCCAGCAAGGTTACGAGCGTCACCAGAATCGTGATGTTGACCAGCAGCGGCAGATCACGCGCCAAGGCCGCCTGCCATGCGAGCTGCCCGATTCCCGGCAAGCCGCATAAAGCTTCGACTGGAATGGTGGCTCCAATCGCCATGCTTACGGAAACTCCGGCCAACGCGAGCAGCTGAGGCATCAGCACCGGCACGACGTGCCAGAAAAGTATGCGTGCTTCAGTCAACCCTTTGGCGCGGGCGGCCAGGATGTGCGGTCGCGAATAAGCTTTCACCAGCAAGTTGCGCGCGTAGCGATAGGTGTGGGGAAATACAATCAGGGCAATGGCGATTGATCCGGGCACATTCCACAGCACTGAAAGCAATGCCAGTACTGCGGCTGGCAAACAAAGCAAGGTCCCGCTTACAACGGTGGTCATCGTGTCGTAAATCGAAAGGCGTAACCAGGCTGCGGTAAGCGCCATGGTTAGCGCAAGAATCCAGGAAAGGCCAAGGCCGGTGCCCAGAAGTTTCACGGTAAGCGGAATTCGTTCTCGCAGAAGCATCCGAACCGGCTGACCGAGGGCGAGCGAATTTCCGAGATCGCCATGGGTCGCACGCGTCATATAGGAGAGGTAGAAGTGAAGGATGTTGTCATCGCGATGGCGCGTATCGCGTAACGCCTGCACGCTCTGTGCGTTCAGGTGCGGATCGAGTTCTCTTTCATCGGCGTCGAAACCGGGAGCAAGCCGGACCAGCGTGGCGGAAAACAACCCGCCGAGAAGAACGGTGGCGAGCAGAGCTGACAAGTGCCCTGCAATTTTCCAGAGTAAACGGTGCATTTATTTTCCTGACGCGCCCTGCGCCAGCGCATCCCGGCTGGCGGAACGTTGTGCGTGGTGAACCTGCTTCACGGAGTACATGCGGCGGTCGGCTTCGGCGAGCAGGGAATTTACGTCATAGCCGTCGTCTGGACAAAACGCAGTGCCGACGCTCAAGGAAATCACCTCTCGGCCACAAGTATGGCGTCCTGCTTCAACGGCGGCCTGATTCAAGCGATTTGCTTTTTCGATGGCCGCGTCAGGAGTTAGCCCTGGCGCGGTTACGACAAATTCGTCGCCACCCATGCGGGCGACATAGTCGTAACCGCGGCAGGCTTCTTTCAAACGGAGACTGAATTCCCGCAGCAACTTGTCGCCCTCGAGATGCCCAAAGGCGTCGTTAATCTTTTTAAGCCCGTCAATATCGCAGACCATCACGGCGAGAGAGCTCTTCATGCGGCGGCAGCGTGTGACTTCCTGCGCCAGGTGCATGAAAAGAGAACGCGCGTTGGGAAGCCCGGTAAGAAAATCGGTAGTGGCCGAACTCTCAGCCTGCTGGTACTTCAAAGCGTTCTCGACGGATAAAGCTACCTTGGAAGCGACGGCCAACAGAATGCGCAGATGATCCGGCGTAAAAGCATCCTGCGTAGAGTGATACATGGCGAGAACACCAACCACTCCGTTCAGTCCTTGCAAGGGAACGACCAGTGCGGAAGACAGAGCAGTCAGCTTAGGATCGGCGACGTAACCTTCTTCCACCTGGGGATTCCCGTTGATGATGGGCTTACTGTTTTCGGCAACCCAACCGCACAAGCCTTCACCCATGCGAATTTTGAGTGAAGACAGAACGCGAAAATTTTCTCCGCTCACCAGTTCAGGCAGCAGCCATCCATTGCGATTCACAAAAACGGCGATGGAGTCGTACGGAATTAGCTTGCGTAAGCGCATCGACAGCACCGAGAGGGTTTCGCTAAGGCTGAGCGAGTTGCCCAGATCCTGGCTCAAGTCGAACATGGCTTGCGCTTCCTGGCGGGCTGAGGCGATGGAGTTGAGGAAATCTGTGTCGCTCGGCATTGGTTCAGTCGAGGTTTCGAAGCCGGTGGCCGGGGCAAGTCCGCGTTCCACGCGCAGATTCTTTGAAAATCCAGAAGGAATAAATCCATCCTGATGGCTTGAGGCCATCTGTTCCAGTTCGGTGTAGCGCCTCTCCAGAACATCGACCACTTGCGGATCGAACCAGATGCCCGATTGCTCTTTCACGGTAGCCATCGCGCGATCCAGTGGAATCGCCGGGCGATACTGCCGGTCGGAAGCAAGAGCATCCAGACAGTCGACGGCCGATAGAATCCGCGCTCCAATCGGAATCTGTTCCCCAATTAGACCCAAGGGATATCCCGAGCCATCCCAACGTTCGTGATGAGCCCGAACAATGGGCGCAACCGGATAGGGGAACGCGACTCGCTCCAGAATTTCCGCGCCGACAATCGGGTGCACCTTCATCTTTTCGAATTCTTCCGGAGTCAGCCTTCCGGGTTTGTTAATGATGTGCTCGGGCACGGCCAGCTTGCCGATGTCGTGCAGCAAAGCCGCGGCGCGCAAGGCTTCGATTTCATCGGGCGACAAGCCGATTTCTTTGGCTATCTCGATGGCGTAGGTTCGCACGCGCTGCAGGTGCGTGTGGGTGGTATGATCTTTCGCCTCGATTGCGAGAGCCAATGCTTCGATGGTCCGCATGTTCAGCGATGCGATTTGCTCGACGTGTTTTTTCTCGATCTCGACTCGTTCTTTTTCAGCCTCAAGCCGGCCCAGATAAAGCCGGTAAGAGCGATAGACCCAGTAAATCAGCGGAAGAACGAGAAGCGAAGTCTGCCATCCGGCGCGACGGTTGATGATTCCCACCAAGCCCACCGCGGCCGCACCCACCAAGTAATACGGGAAGGACCAGAAATAGCACTCTGACCATACTTTTCGCGCAGTTTTGTTCTCAGTGAGTGCAATGACCAACGAGATTGGCAGTGTATTGGCGAGGAAGAAAACCAGCGCCGCCAACATCAGGAGGATCGGTCTCTCGCCACCCATTTTCGGGTCGAGCCAGTGATAGGTTGCATAGGAAAGGGCGCTGGCATTCGCCATCATCCCGAACACATTGAAGAGAACCTTCACGGGATCGGGTCGCTTCCGTGCCTGCCAGACGCTTTGCACGAGAGTCGCCGTGCAGCCGATCGCGAGAGTCTCCGGCAGGCTGAGTTCCATCACTCCAAGCAGAATGAACAGGAAATTGACGGACATGGTGCCGTCGATGCCGGGGAGTTGCACCTTAAGACTCGAGGCCAGAGCGGCAACCATGAGATAACACACAAACCGCGTCAAATCAGCGGATTGCCAATGCCAGAAGGCGGACGACATCACTACGATTCCAACCGACACCGTAGTTGCGACAAACAATTTGGTACGAGTCGACATTCGTCGGTAACTCGACTGCCCAGGCGAAAATCCGCGCTGATGCGTGCGCGAGCTTGACCGTCGCGCGCACTTCAGACGCACGTGTTCCGTTGAGATCGTATGGTTATTGGAGGTTTTTAAGTAGCTTACTTAAGTAACATGAAGCCGAATTGTGGGCGCTTGCTTTAACTTGGAGTTCAGTCGTCACCCTTCCTTGATTCTGTTCGATCGCGGTTCAACTCCTGAAATGATTACTTTGGTTATCTTCGACACCTGCATACCACCTGCAAATTGTTTTGTCTGTGTCAAGATCAATTCCAAATGTGCGGTATGCCATCGTCGAAGCTCAATTCGCAGCCGCAAGCTTCCACGGAAACTGGAACTGGGGCAGGCGATCAGCGGAATGATCAGCGGAATGATCATCGCAACTCAGAATCGTTCTGGAGCGGCATCGTAAGGAATGGGCTACGAACCGTTGCCGTTCTTTCTGCCGACTTGGAAGGAAAAATCGCCGGCTGCAATGATCTGGCTCTGAAGCTTCTGGACTGCACTTTCGAAAACATTCTGGGACGGCAACTCTCGGATTTCATTTGCACCGGGAACAAAGCTGAACACAGCCAATTGCAGAAGACTTTGTTGGCATCGGTGCTTAAGCACGGTCATTATGGATCTGCACACGCGTGCCGAACTGAATCCGGAAAGCAGTTCAACGGAGATCTCTCGGTAACGCTGATGCGCGATGGCCGCTCCAAGCCGTCGGGCATCGTTGCGGTTCTCTCCGAGGCCGAGGCGAGTACAGCGCCTGAGCCTCTCGCAGCCAAACAACAGCCGGAAGAAAAAGATGCAGCGCAAACTGCGTTCCGAGATATTCGCGGGACAAAACTGGTGCTGTCGAGTCCAATCATGCATCAGTTCATGCGCATGGTGGACCGCGTTGCCGAACACACCGAAAGCGTGCTCATCACGGGCGAGACTGGGACCGGCAAGGAACTGATTGCCCATTCGATTCATCAAACCTCGAACCGTCGAAACAAGCCGTGGGTCGATATCAACTGCGCGGCGCTGCCGGAAAATTTAGTCGAAAGCGAACTGTTCGGATATGAGAAAGGCGCCTTTACGGGCGCAGATTCTTCGAAGCCCGGGCTATTCGAACTCGCCGACAAAGGCACGCTGTTTCTGGATGAAATTGGCGAATTGCAACTGCAAACCCAGGTCAAGCTGCTACGCGTGCTCGATAAATATCCGTTCTACCGGCTGGGCGGCCACCGCAAAATCGAAGTTGACGTGCGCATCGTGGCCGCGACCAATCAGGATTTGGATGCTGCAGTCAAAGCGGGACGATTCCGGCAGGACTTATTTCACCGTCTTGGGCAATTTCAACTTCGGGTGCCGCCGCTGCGCGAACGGCCGGAAGATATCATCGCTTTGGCCGAACACTTTCTCGCGTTGAAGTCGCCAACCAGTTCGTTCGCCCCGGATGCAGTTTCAGCATTGCTCTCGCACCCTTGGCTGGGGAACGTTCGCGAACTGCGTAACCTGATCGCGCGCGTGGCGGTCGAATCGCGTGAACCTGAAATTCGCAAAACACAAATCACTTCCGCGATGTCCGGCAATCCGGTTGCGCAACGGCAATCTGCCTCCATGCCGGTCGGCAATCTGGACAGCATGGAAGAGCAGATGATCATTCGCGCGCTTGAGCGCAGCGGCGGCCATCGCAGCCAGGCCGCGGAACAACTGGGCATTTCTCGCCGCACCCTCAGCCGAAAGCTGAAGGAATACAACATCAATGTGAATCCCGGTGATATGCCTAACACCTTGGGAGCGATCAGCCTCGATCAGCAGAAATTTTTCCGCGCCCGCGTGCAGCTGGCGGTGACGCTGAAAAACCAGCAAGGCTATGAAACCCAGGTGCAGGGCGTGAATCTGAGCACCGGAGGCATGGGGCTCGATGGCTTGAAAGAACCGATGCGGTTTACCGGCCTGCTGGATGTGAGTTTTCCGCTTCCGGAGAGCGAAATTGTTTTTCAGGCAAAGGCACGCATCGTCTGGTTTGGGGATGAAGGGCGCGTGGGCCTGCGCTTCGCCGTCATCGATCCCGCGCTGTTCGAAGAGCTTCAGCAATGGACTAATAAGAAGATGAAAGACGAAGGCTGGGACATCCCCGGTTAAGGTTTCTCCGAAGGGTTCGTTTCAAGAAACCTTTTCAATCGCTAATCACCGGTAGTACCCTTGAGAACTCACCAACCACAAATCTCCAAGTCGCATCAGATGTTCGATGCGCGTCTTGCCGCCACGTTTCCTGCCGTTCATGGCGCTTGCTTCCTTACTAGGCGGCACCACCGCCTGCAGCAACTCGAGCAGCCCCGATCAGATCCGCCAGCGCACCGCAGAAGCGACCGAAACCATGCGGCGCGATACCAAAGCCATGCTGGAAGGCGTGAAGGAAGGGATGCGAAGCGACAAAGCGGTCGACATCAACAAGGCGTCGCGAGAGCAGTTGCTCAGTTTACCGGGTATGACCGAGCGCGAAGCGGATCGGATCATCGCCGAGCGTCCGTTCGCCAGTGCCGACGATCTCGTGAAACGCCGGATTGTGCCGCAATCCGAGTATGACAAGATTCGCGATCGTGTGATTGCGGGGCACTGACGCGTGCCTCAATGGCTTCCGGCCCAGCCCTGAGATATCATCTAGAAGATGCCCAACTCGGACGCACACCATCCGTTTCAGACTGACGACCCGCGCCTCACGCCGATTCATGCCAAAGTCATGGCGGGCGAACGGCTGAATGAAGAAGATGCACTTGCTCTTTACTGCACTGGCGACATTCTCGCCGTGGGCTGGATGGCCAACCACGTTCGCGAGCGCATGCACGGAGATAAAACCTATTTCAACGTCAACCGGCACATCAATCCCACCAATGTTTGCGTAGCCGCCTGCCGCCTTTGCGCTTTCGGACGCAAGAAAGATACGCCCGGAGCCTACACTATGGCGCTCGAAGAGGCGTTCGAAACGGCTGCCTCGGGCTACAGCGAAGCGGTCACGGAATTTCACATTGTCGGCGGATTACATCCCGATCTGCCGTTTCAATACTTTCTCGATCTGTGCTCCGGCTTGAAGCAGCGCTTCCCGCAGGTGCACCTCAAAGCTTTCACCATGGTCGAGGTCGCGTATCTGTCGAAGCGGGCAAAGCTGTCGATTCGCGAGACATTGGAGCAACTCAAAGCTGCTGGAGTGGATTCGCTCCCTGGCGGCGGGGCGGAAATATTCGCCGACCGGATTCGCCACATCATTTGCGATCACAAGATCGATGGCGATCAGTGGCTGGAGACTGCGAAACTTGCGCACCAGCTCGGGCTGAAGTCAAACGCGACCATGCTTTACGGGCACGTTGAAAATGACGAAGACCGCGTCGACCACCTGCTGAAGTTGCGGGCTTTGCAGGACGAAACTGGCGGCTTTCAGACGTTCATTCCGCTGGCGTTTCATCCGGATAACACGCCGCTGCAGCATCTGCCGAAGACCACGGGAATGCTGGACATCAAGCAGATCGCAGTGAGCCGGCTGGTGCTCGATAATTTTCCGCACATCAAATCTTACTGGCAGATGATGACGGCAAAGATCGCCCAAATCTCGTTGCGATTTGGCGCCGATGACATGGATGGAACGGTAATCGAAGAAAAAATCTATCACGATGCCGGCGCCACTACGCCACAGGGCATGCGCAGAGAAGAGTTGGAGCGCTTGATCCGTGCCGCGGGACGGGAACCGATCGAGCGAGATACCCTGTACAGGCCGGTTACACGGACCGAAACGTCGGTCACGGTTGCGGTGTAAGCAACGATCGCTGCGATTCAGCGAAGGATTTCTTCCGAGAGACTGCGCTCGCGGGGAAGCCTAGTTAAAAGAACTCAGTCATATCGGGCGCATTGGCCGCTGCTCCCGGCAGGTCGGTTACGCCCAGAGATTCCATCATCAAGCGCAGCGTGCTTTCGTGCTGATACAACGTCGTCGATTGGTATCCTGCTTTTACCTTGGGGCTCACCAGAACACAGGGGACATGTCCGCCGCCGTGCTCGGTGTCGGAATCCTCGGACTCGTCGAAAACCACGATCAATAATGAATTCTGGAAAGCCGTGCTCGCCAGCAACGGTGCGATGTTCGTGGAAAGCCACTGATCGGCGGCAGCCAGCATCTGGTCGGAAGTGCAGGTGCTCATTCCGATGGGACAGTTGTGTGCGTCGTCATTTACATCGGGAGTGATAAAGGCGTAATCGGGCAGGTTGTTATTGGCCATGTCGGTCACAAGCTGAGTGAACGGCACGACGTTGGCTGCCTGCGTCGAACTCTGTTGCACATCGGAAAGATAAACCACGGGGACATGCCGCCGCACATATGCGCCAGTATCTCCACCCAAATAGCCGACCGAGGGCAGCGCTTCGGCATAGGACTTCCAGGTTTTGTTCGCAGCCGTAAGCGCCCGCACGACATTGTCATCGGTGACAACGCCGCTCCAGGAGTCGCCTTGGGTTCCCGTGATCGAAGTTCCTTCACCAACCGTCAGCATGAAGTAGTTAGGTAAGGAAGGATGGGCATCGGCGTAATACTGCGTGGCTAGGCTGTTGGCTGCGATGAGCCCGTTCAGGTAGGGCATGTTCGCGGTGTTTCCTACCACATCGCTGAAGCTGTGATTCTCTTCCAGCACGATGAAAACGTGAGGGAATTGCGGAATACCGGTTGAGTCGCCGCCGCCCTCGCCGCCGCCGCTCCCGCCGCCACTCCCGCCAGTACCCCCTCCACCACTCCCGCCAGCACCGCCGCCGCTCCCGCCAGTGCCGCCGCTACCCGAACCGCCGCTGCCGCTCCCTGTTCCGCCGGGTATCGTCGCGTTGCTACTCGCGCCTCCGCTGCAGGCAGATTGAAGGATGAGCACGAGGAGAAGAAATGCGGCCAGAACGAAGAGGCTTGGTTTCATAACCATTTACTCGCAAACCTGAGAGACGAATAACTAGGGACATTCAGAAATCTGGCGAGGATTGGATGATCTGCGCGAGGTTACAGTTGCCGCCTGAAGAGCGGCCTGATGATAAGAAGCGGGGGCGGGGAAAGGCGCTACGGCATTGCTTGCTCGCGAAAAGCCAAAATAAATGGTCGAGGTGAGCCTGTTTGCTCCCGCTCCAGCAAGTTGGAGGAAGAGATAAAAGCGGTTTTAGAGCTTCTCGTAAAAGTCGCAGGCCGAGCACGAAATGTAAATCCCGCCGGGAACGCCGCGTTCGCGGTCCTTCACGCGCTTGACGATGCGGGTCGACTTGCCGCACTTCGGGCAATCCGTACTCTTGCTGGTGTCCATCACTTTCTTGCGATCTGCGGTTTTTGCAATTTTTGCGCCTACTGCCATGATTCTTGTTCTCCTGATCGTTATCTCTGGGGTGCAGCAGCCCGCATTTCACGCGGAAATTTGCGGATAAAGTTGATGCAGAGCAAAGCCTGAAACTGGGAATCCACGGTGGAAGAGCCTATGGCTGCGACCGGTTTTTCTTCCGACGCTGTTTATTCTACAGTAAGGCCATCGCGGATGTCTCCCCAACGGATGCGAACTCGCTCTGTCCGCGATGCCGCTGCGCAACGCAACGATGCCGGTGCGCAGAGATGGATCGGTGCACAACGCGGCGCCGCAAGCCTGTTCCTCTTCGCACTCAGATATTCGGTTTGGCAAACTGGTTGTAAAGCCAAGCGAAGACGGCGCCTCCGATGAGCCCGTCCACTACTCCGTAGAGAGTTCCGACGATAACCTCCGCAATGCTACGAGTGGCATGATAGCCGGGATAGACCGAGGACATTGTCTGCAGGAATAGCTGGCCATAGTCGGCCCAGATCAAGTTGGCTACACCCATGACCAGCATCGTCAATCCCCAGAGGATTGCGAATGCCAAAGCTAGGCCCTTTGTGCTCAATTTCATAACCGACCTCCCAAGGCTAGGCATTGAATGTACCAGTGGAGGATGCTCCATGCGCCGGAATCGTGCCGCGAATAGTTTGCGCTCCACGTCGCAATTCGCAACTGCCGGCACTCTGCCCGCCGGGTTTCCATATGGTGCGATGCGCTCAAACCGCCAATGCGTTTTCTACTTTGGAGCCAGGAGCGGCGACAGTTACTACGGTGGGTGATTTAGATCACCTGCAACGGGCAGCTGGTTTGACCCCGCTCCCCCGCGCCTGCTACGGTCATATGTTTTGCGTGCGATCGGAGGTTTTCTATGCCTGCCATCAAATTTCGCGGTGTCGATTTCATCCAGTTTGACTCGCTGCTCACCGAAGAAGAGCGCCTGGTGCGCGACACTACCCGACAGTTCATTGAAGATAATCTCATTCCCATCATTGAAGAGTGCAACCGCGCCGGACGCTTTCCCCGCGAACTGGTTAAGCCAATGGCCGATCTCGGATTTTTCGGCGCGTCGCTGAAAGGATACGGCTGCGCGGGGATGGGCAACGTGGAATATGGGCTGATGACGCAGGAACTGGAGCGCGGCGATAGTGGCGTGCGCAGCTTCGTCAGCGTGCAATCGGGACTCTGCATGTATCCCATCTACGAATTCGGCAGCGATGAGCAGAAACAAACCTGGCTACCGCCGATGCAGAAGGGCGAAAAGCTGGGTTGCTTTGGACTGACTGAACCCGGCTTCGGCTCGAATCCTGGCGGCATGTTGACGCGGGCTCGCAAGGTGGGAAATGAATATGTGCTCAATGGCGAGAAAATGTGGATCACTTCCGGCACCATCGCTGACGTAGCCATCATCTGGGCCAAAGCTGAAAACGAAAACAATAAAGTGCGCGGGTTTTTGGTCGAAACCGATCGCCCGGGATTTTCCGCTCAAGATGTCCATGGCAAGTGGTCGCTGCGGGCTTCGGTAACTTCAGGGCTGTCGCTGCAAGATGTACACATTCCGGAATCAAATTTGCTGCCGAAGACTGATGGATTGAAGTCTCCCTTGATGTGCCTGAATCAGGCGCGTTACGGAATCGCTTGGGGTGCGATCGGTGCGGCCATGTCATGCTATGACACGGCACTGCAATATTCCCTGCTGCGCAAGCAGTGGCGTGACCAGCCCATAGCCTCGCACCAGCTCGTGCAGGACAAGCTCACGTGGATGATCAGCGAGATCACCAAAGGGCAGCTCCTGGTGCTGCAAGTCGGCCGCTTGAAAGATGCCGGCAAGGAAGAACACCAGCACATCTCCATGGCCAAGCGGAACAACGTTTGGATGGCGCTAGAGTGCGCGCGTTTGTCGCGGGACATTCTGGGCGCTAACGGAATTGCCGACGACTACCCCATCATGCGCCACATGATGAATCTGGAATCGGTGAAGACCTACGAAGGCACGCACGATGTGCACTCGCTGATTATTGCGCAGAGTGTGACGGGGATTGACGCGTTCTGATGTATCTGATGTGAGAGTCTCGCGAGCCCCGAATAGAGTGGTAATTTTTGAGAAAGGCGATCAAAAGGCAAGAACCGCAAGCTTGGAGATTTATCGAGCTTATCGGAGACTGGTTCGGCCAGAGCGAATCGCATTCCGTGAAAAAAGACGACGATCTGTCGCTTGCGTTCGATGATGCAAGCGTGAGTTTGGTACCGCTTAATCGCGAACCGAGTCTCATGCGGTGGGTTTCTCGCGGGGTGGTTCGACTGCGGTGAACTCCGCAGCGAAGCGCACTGCGTAGCTTTCGAGCAAAGAGGGAATACGCTGTGCCTCAGCCGACCGAAGAATCAATCCCGCGTGATGATGCTTCTTGATCCGCAAGCACACTTCCGGATCGTTGTACGCCGAGGTGTCCGGATTATCCTGTCGGGCTAACGACAGAATCACTCCCGCGTATTCTTCTCGCGTGGCGGGAAGGTGATAGCTTCCGTCGCCTCCGGCGACTTCGATGCGTGCCCACTCACGCCACAGATTGATACCAGTTGCCGCTTCGACCATTTCGTTGATGTAAGCTCCCCCAACCCGCGCAGCGCACTCCAAAAAATAAAATTGGGCATCGGCATGGGCTTGAATAAATTCCGCATGAGAAACACCGCGCACCAGTCCGAGTGCCGCGATCAAGTCGCGATTGATCTGCCGCAAATCTGAATCGGCCCGGCTTCCGCGCGGGATCGTGAATGTGGTGAATACTCCGCCGCCCTGGGCCACGTTCATCGGGGGATTGCCATATTTGCTCACATTGGCAAACCCGATTTCGTTCTCCGAGACTACCGAATCGACGTGATAAACCTCGCCCGGAACGAATTGTTCCAACAGAAAAGAAGATTGGTTGTCGCCTAATTGTTCGAGCATCGGCCACAACTCTTCGGCGCGATTCAGCTTCTTAATCCCGATCGCGGAGGCTTCCTGCCTGGGTTTCAGCACCCAGGGCCCGGGGACGTGATCGAGGTAATAGCGGATATCGCCATGATTAAAGACGGGGACAAAATCTGGAACGCGAATGCCGCGGTCGAGGGCGCGCATGCGCATGGCCAGCTTGTCGCGGAAATAGCGCACGGTAGTAAGACCCATGCCGGGTATACGCAGGTGTTCGCGCAGGGTCGCGGCCGTTTCCATGTCGAATTCGTCGAGGGCGACAATGCGGTCAATCTTCTGCGTGCGCACGAGGTGCGTGACCGCTTTCACAATGTCGTCAAGAGCAATATCGGCGGGAAGATAGAACACGTCGTGCAGGATTTCGCGCGGCCAATCGGCGTCCCGCAGTTTCTCGGCGGTAAGCAAGAGCACACGGCAGCCCTGCCGTTTGCATTCCCGCATGAACTCCTGCCCCTTTTCGTAGGTTGTAATACACAGAAACGTGAGAGGGCGCGATTCGGGCATGGGGCTGTTCAATATCGGGTTCGAGAGAATATCACGATTGTGATCAAGATCACATCAGTTATTTCCATCGTGACGTACGTTTCTTTCAATCTTTACGCGATTGGGGTATATTCTCAGGCCGGCTGAGAACGATGTTCTTATAGCGGCAAAATTTGTTGCTCGCATGGAGGCTCTTATGGCTACGCAAACTCGTCCGGAAGGCAAGGCTCGCAGTTTTGGCGAAAATATTGAGAGCGATCTGGCGTCGCGATTTTTGCGGGTGGTCGAGGTGGCGGCCATCGCTTCGGCGCGAACCATGGGCCAGGGCGAACGCAAATTGTCGGATCAGGTTGCCACCGAGGCCATGCGCCACAGCATGGAATCGATTCCCATGCGCGGCACCATCGTGATCGGCGAGGGCGAGCGCGATGAAGCGCCCATGCTCTATATCGGCGAAAAAGTTGGCGCCGACTTTCCTGACGGGCGCGACGTTCCGGAGATCGATATTGCGGTCGATCCGCTGGAAGGCACGAATCTGTGCGCGACCGGCGCTCCCGGATCGATCACGGTGCTGGCGGCTTCGGAACGCGGAGGGCTGCTCAACGCTCCCGATTGCTACATGGAAAAAATTGTGGTCGGGCCATCGTGCAAAAACGCAGTTGAGCTTGACGCTCCGGTCGCTGAAAACTTAAAAAATATCGCAAAGAGGCTGTCCCGCGATGTGGAAGATCTGGTTGTCATCGTGCTCGATCGCCCGCGTCACGAAAAGCTCATTGCCGAGATTCGTGCGGCGGGGGCGCGCATCCGGCTGATCGGCGACGGCGATCTTTCGGCCGGCATTGCCGCGGCGGTTATCGGAACCGGCGTACATGCGGTTATGGGTTCGGGCGGAGCGCCGGAGGGCGTGATCACTGCCGCGGCCATTCGTTGCCTCAATGGCTACATGCTTGGACGGTTGGTCGTAAAGCCCGACCAGGAAGAGCGACTGGCACGCATGGGGATCAAAGACAAGAACAAGATCTATGAAGCCGAAGATCTCGCTCCCGGACGGCAACTTATCTTCGCCGCTACGGGAGTTACCGACGGCGCGCTGCTCAAAGGCGTGCGATTCTTTGGTGAAGGCACGCGGACTTCATCGGTGATCCTTACCCTGCAGACCGGCAAAGTGCGCTTCATTGAGAGCATTCATCTTGAGAAGGGGCCGGATGTGAAGGTCAGGTTCGCGTAGGCTTGCATTTAGGGAGGCCAAAAGCGGCGAAGCTGACATACTCCATGGTGTCTTGCTATCCGGCTTTCAAAAACAGCGCCGACAACGGGGGCAGCGTGAGCTTCAGTGAATAAGGCCTGCCATGCTCAGGGACCTCTTCTGCGTTCACTCCTCCGAGATTGCCCACACCTGTGCCCCCATATTCGAGAGCGTCGCTATTCAGCAGCTCGCGCCAGTAGCCGCCAGAGGGGACCCCGACACGATAGCCAAGCCGCGGAACGGGAGTGAAGTTGCAAACGATCAGCACAGTGTCTCTGGGATTTTCGCTCTTACGTAGAAGCGAAATCGTGCTGGTCAACGCGTCGTTGCAATCCACCCACTCAAAGCCTGCCGGATTGTTATCGAGCACGTGAAGACCGGGTTCGCTGCGGTAAAGACGGTTCAATTGTCCCACCCAGTTTTGCAGACCGCTGTGAACCGGATACTGCAGCACGTGCCACTCAAGACTGGTATCGTGCGCCCACTCGCGGACCTGGCCGAAGTCGTCGCCCATGAAAAGAAGTTTCTTGCCCGGCTGCGCGTACATGTATCCGAACAAAAGCCGAAGATTGGCGAAGCGTTGCTTCTCGTCGCCCGGCATTTTGCCAATCAGCGAACCCTTGCCGTGCACGACTTCGTCATGGGAAAGCGGCAGCACAAAGTTTTCCTGAAAGGAATACAGCATTCGAAACGTGAGCTTGCTGTGGTGATATTTGCGGTGAATGGGGTCCTGCTTGAAATATTCGAGCGTGTCGTGCATCCATCCCATATCCCACTTCAAGCCGAATCCCAGGCCGCCGAGATAGACGGGTTTCGAAACCATCGGCCATGCCGTAGACTCCTCGGCCGTCGTTTGGATGTCGGGATGCTCTTTGTACGCTTCCTGATTGAAGCGGCGCAGGAAGTCGATCGCCTCCAAGTTTTCGCGCCCGCCATATTTGTTGGGTATCCACTCGCCCTGGTTTCGGGAATAATCGAGATAAAGCATCGAGGCGACCGCATCCACACGCAGGCCGTCGACGTGATACTTGTCGAACCAGAACATGGCGCTCGACATCAGAAAGCTGCGGACCTCGGTGCGTCCATAGTTGAAGATGTGCGTCTTCCAGTCGGGATGAAAACCCTGGCGCGAGTCGGCGTGCTCGTAAAGATGCGTGCCGTCGAAATAGGCGAGTCCGTGAGCGTCGGAAGGGAAGTGCGAAGGCACCCAGTCGAGTATCACTCCGATGCCATGCTGGTGGAGATAATCCACCAGATACATGAAATCCTGCGGCGTTCCGTAGCGCGAGGTGGGAGCGAAATATCCGGTGGTCTGGTATCCCCAGGAACCGTAATAGGGATGCTCCATCACAGGTAGGAATTCAACATGCGTGTAGCCCATGCGGCCGGCGTATTCGGCCAGCCGAGGCGCGGTTTCGCGGTAGGTTAATGGCCGGTTGTGCTCCTCCGGCACACGCATCCAGGATCCCAGGTGCACTTCATAGATCGCTTGTGCCGCTCGCAGCGAGTTGCGCTCGGCTCGTTTTGCCATCCAATCCTGATCGTTCCATCGATAATCGAGATCCCACACCACCGAAGCGGTACGCGGAGGCTTCTCATGCCACAGGCCGAGTGGGTCGGCTTTATCGACTCGATATCCGTGACGCCGAGATTCGATGTGGAACTTATAGAGCGAGCCTTTATTGACCCCGGGAATAAAACCCTCCCAAATGCCCGAGTCGCCGCGCGGAACCAGCGAGTTAGAGAGGAAGTGCCAATCATTAAAGCTGCCAATGACTGAGACTTGCCGCGCGTTCGGCGCCCACACGCTGAACACTGTGCCCTCGACTCCATTTCGCGAGACACGATGAGCCCCCATCGTCTCGTACAGACGATAGTTGCTGCCTTCGTTGAACAGGTAGAGATCCTGATCGGAGAGCAGGGTAATGCGGTCAGAGGCTGGGGTCAGGCTATCGGGCATTTCTGACTTTCTAGTGTACCGGAAGAGCGCGGCAACGGCCTTCCGTGTCAGCGGATAGACAGAATCCCCATGCTAGACTGACTTTTCCTGCCATGCCTGCTCTTCGTCTGATTTTTCTCTGGCATCAGCACCAGCCTTTCTACAAAGACCTGGTGACCGGCGAATATCGCTTGCCGTGGGTGCGCCTGCACGCCTTGAAGGACTATTACGGCATGGTGAAATTACTGGATGAGTTTCCCAATGTTCACCAGAATTTCAACCTCGTCCCCTCGCTGATCACGCAAATTCAGGATTACGTTGCCGGCACCGCGCGCGATCCGTTCCTTGAGGTCGCCGCCAAGCCGGCAAAAGAATTGACGCCGAAAGAGCGGCAGTTCGCTTTGCAATATCTGTTCCAGGCGAATCCGACGAACCTAATTGGAAGGTATCCGCGCTACTGGGAATTGCGAGAGAAATTCCGCGAACATGGCTACAACGCAGAGAAAGCGGAGAAATATTTTGAGCCGCAGCAGTTCACAGATTTGCAGGTCCTGTCGCAGATCGCCTGGTTCGACGAATTCTTTCTTGAGGATAAGGATGTTGCCGGCCTCATCAAGAAGGAGCGTAACTATTCGTTAGAGGACCAGCGATTTGTGATCGCCCGCGAGCACGAACTCCTGGCCAGAGTTTTGCCCGCCTACGCCAGCGCCGCCAAACAAGGCTCGATCGAAATCTCAGCTACGCCTTTTTACCATCCGATTCTTCCCTTGGCGTGCGACACAAATGTTGGGGCTATCTCCACGCCAGGGCTTCCCTTACCGCAGAACCGCTTTCGGCATCCTGAGGATGCGCGCGAACAACTCGTGCGCGCGCTCGACTTGCATGAACAAGTATTTGGAATGAGGCCGCAGGGCGTTTGGCCTTCCGAGGGCAGCGTTTCGGAAGAGGTAGTTGCGATTGCCCACAGCCTGGGCATTAAGTGGATGGCCACGGACGAAGGCGTGCTTGGGCGCAGTACGGGCCTGTTCTTTGCCCGTGATGGCGATGGCAGGTTGCCTGCGCACTTAGCGGAGCGCCTTTACAACATTCATCGTTACGACAACGGCAAGGCTTCGATGCACCTCGTCTTTCGCGATCACACGATTTCCGACTTGATCGGATTCGTTTATTCCGGCATGGATCCGAAGGACGCCGCCGCCCATTTGCTGGAAAACATCAAGGCTGCCGCCAGACCAGTGCTGGCGCAAGGACGCGATGCGGTAGTTTCTGTAATTCTCGATGGCGAGAATGCCTGGGAATATTATCCAAAATCGGGCCGTGAATTCTTGCGACGATTTTATGACGCTCTGCAGCGCGAACGCGGGCTGGAAGCAGTCACGATTTCCGAAGCGATCGGCCGGCATCGCAATCCGGCAGCATTGCCGTCGCTTGTTCCGGGATCATGGATCAATGCCAACTTCAATGTGTGGATCGGCGCTCCGGAGGACAATCGGGCCTGGGATTATCTTTATCATGCGCGCGAGTTCTATGCGCAGCATGCGGCCAGCGCGAGCGAGGCGCAGCGCAAGCTGGCGTTCGAAGAAACTCTGATTGCCGAAGGCAGCGATTGGAATTGGTGGTATGGTCCCGAGCATCATTCGGCCAACGATCGCGACTTCGACGAGCTCTATCGCAAGCATCTGGCGAATGTTTATCAGGCACTGGGAGCGGCGCCGCCGGATTATTTGTCTCACCCAATCACGGGTGGAGAGGTCAGGCCGGCGTTTACGCCGCAGACAGCCTACGTTCATCCACGAGTTACGGGCGACAAAATTCGTTATTTCGAATGGATGGGCGCCGCGGTTTTTACTGCCGACCAGCGTTCCAGCGCTATGCATGGCAAACAATTCCTGCTGGATTCGGTGTATGCGGGAATCGATAGTACGTTTGTGTACGGGAGGCTGGATTTTGCCGGGGACGTGCCACAAGCTGAGTTCGATATTGTCGTAAACCTGGAATCGTGGGCGAACGGCGAGGTACACGCACGGCGAACCCTGCGGCTCGATGCCAGCGTGCAAGACCAGAAGATTGCGGAATGGAGGGTCGAAGGGCGTCAGGACGGGGCGAGCGCATCTTTGGACCACAAAAACGAGAACGCTAACAACAGAAACGAGAACGCAAAGTTGGCTTTATTGCGAAATTTTGAATTTCGCTTGCCATTAGGTTGGTTATTGGCTACTCCGGTTGCGGCTATTGGTGTTCCTCACAATCCCACGAACCAGAAAGCGGCGGCCGCGGTTCCCGCCACGAGCCGGCTAAAGTTGCGCTTCAGCATCTGGATGAATCGCCTGCCTGCTGACGCTCTCCCGGTGGAAGGATGGATCGAATTGCAATTACTGAGCGAAGCAGAGCTGACATCAGGAATGTGACTCCAGCAATCTACTCGGAACAGGAACGCCGGAGGCTGACCTCCGGCGCTGTGCAGAAAATAATCTTTAGAAAAATAATCTTTACTGACCTGGGCTTGGTTTTCCTGCGTTCGCGACAGCCGGCGCCATCGCTATTGGACGATTCAGTTCAATGGTGAGTTCGGTGCCTGCGGGCAAAACGGCCGAATGATGCTCGACCAGCCAGTGAGTTCCGGCAGAGCCGGCGCCAATCGCTCCGCCCACCACCACTCCAACCGGGCCACCTACGAGGCCACCGATTAACATGCCGCCGGCTGCACCTCCGCCCGCTTCCAGTTTGTCGCGACGGTCATGGCCGGGGCCCTTGAATTCGCCTTCGTTGTTGACATCCGTTCCTGGGATATTTGTGTCGACCAGCGTGGCATCAAGATAAAGCCGTTCGCCGCCGGGCAGGACCACCGTTTCTGGAAGAATGCCGATGGTGGGACGCCCGGAAATGCGCCGCGGCTCGGCTACCTTGGTGACCCGACCCTCTACCATGGCTCCGGCGGGAATGATGGTTTTGCCGTTGACGATCACATCTTTCGTCAATTGTCCCTGGAAGGGATCGCCAGCTTTATTGCTGAACGTTGCCAGTGTGGTTTCGAGCTTGACCATGAGAGTTGTTCCGGCAGGAACCGGCGCGGCCTGCGCCACTGCGAAGGCTGCCGATAGAACGATGCAAGGCGGGACCATCCACTTCTTCATCACTCCTCCTCGATTGTTCGAACACGATCGTGCGAACACGATCATGCAAACACAGATTTCCAAATACCTCGATCTGGCAAATAAGTCGATATTTCAAACCCGAGAATAGCGCGATTGTTGCTCTGACTCTAGAACATGCTGATGGCCGCCACAATACTGGGTTCACGTAAGGAACCAGCCGAGGTAAGGGAGAGTTAAGAAAGCGTAATGTGAGGCCGCGCCCGTGGGATTCAGTTCGCGGCTAAACCTGGTCCGATATAATCATGAGTTTCGTGATCGAAAGAAGGAAGATATGCCGATGACAAATATTTCAGCCGTTATGGCGCGAGAAGTCTTGGATTCACGCGGCAATCCAACGGTGGAAGCGGAAGTGCAATTGGCGAGCGGGACTTTTGGGAGCGCCATTGTTCCCAGCGGAGCCTCGACGGGTGAGCATGAAGCGGTCGAACTGCGCGACGGTGACAACTCACGTTTTCTGGGTAAAGGAGTTCTGAAAGCGGTCGAAAACGTGAATGGGGAAATTGCTGATGCGTTGGCAAATTTCGATGCCGCCGATCAGCGCGCCCTCGATGAGAAAATGATTGAGCTGGATGGCACTGAAAATAAAGGTCGCTTGGGAGCGAATGCAATTCTGGCAGTTTCCATGGCCGCGGCTCGCGCGGCGGCAAACGAATACGGCTTGCCTCTCTATCGCTATCTCGGCGGAACTGGTGCGAATACTTTGCCCGTGCCGATGATGAACATTCTGAACGGCGGCGCGCATGCCGACAACAACGTTGACTTCCAGGAGTTCATGGTGATGCCGGTGGGCGCGGCTTCATTTTCCGAGGGCCTGCGGTGGGGCGTGGAGGTTTTTCACACCCTAAAAGGAGTACTGAAAAAACGCGGTTACAACACAGCGGTTGGCGACGAAGGTGGATTTGCGCCCTCGGTCAAATCCAACGTCGAGGCGATTGAACTTGTGCTCGAAGCAATTCAGCAGGCCGGTTACAAGCCGGGAGAAGAAATTGCAATTGCACTCGATCCCGCGGCCAGCGAGTTTTATCAGGATGGCAAATATGTCTTCAAAAAATCGGACAAGTCGGCGAAGAGTTCGGATGACATGGTGAGGTTCTACGCGAAATGGGCAAATGATTATCCGATTGTCTCGCTCGAAGACGGATTATCGGAAGAAGACTGGGATGGCTGGCAGAATCTGACAAAAGAACTCGGCGGCAAGATTCAACTAGTGGGCGACGATATTTTTGTGACCAACATTCAGATTTTTGCCGAAGGCATCGAGAAGGGAATCGCGAACTCAATTTTGATTAAGCTCAACCAGATTGGCACCGTCAGTGAAACCCTCGATGCCATTGATTTGGGAAGGCGCAATGGTTACACGTCGGTGATTTCGCACCGCTCGGGTGAAACGGAAGACACTTTCATCGCCGATTTCGCCGTGGCGACAGGAGCCGGACAGATTAAGACTGGGTCGGCATCGCGCACCGATCGCATTGCAAAATACAACCAGTTGCTGCGGATTGAGAGCGAACTGGGAGATTCGGCGAAATTTCTAGGATTGAAAGCGCTGAACTATCGGGGATGAGCAATCCCCGATTCGCGGCCAATCCTCGAACCATCTCAGAACCCCATGGTGTCATCCGCGCTCGGCCCATATGTCGCTGGCAGCGGCTTATCGTTCATCCGCAAATACACTCCCAGCTGCGCGCGATGATGCACCAGATGATTCAAAAACATTTGCCGATAAGCCATGAAGCGCGAGCCGGCGAAAATCGGCTTGCCCTGAAAGCTTAGCTTCCAGTTCTCGGTCCACGACGAATCGGGCATGCTCTGCAACGTCCCGCGCACCTTCGCCGCGCCCTCATCGAAGGATTTCAGCAACCCATCTTTCTCAAACGGCGGACGCGGACGGCTCGGCGCCGTGCCAAAATCCAACTCCGGCGTGGTCAGAATGGTTAATCCAAATCCCGCCAGCTCGGCGACGTGCGGTGCCAGCTTTTCCAGCCGCATCGATTTTGCGTGCGGCGCAAAACCAGTTTTGTCGAAGGGAACGCGTTCCAGAGTGGTTCGGGTAGTTTTCATCTCGGCATCGAATTCTGGGAGTAAAAGCTCACTAATCGACATGGGATTCCTCCAAAAAGGTGATGATGCTTTCATTGCAGATGGTATTGGATCACGAAAGGATTCGCTATTATTTCGCCTTCGCCGCAGCCTCGAGCTACTCTCGCAAACTAGGAAACGATTGTTGACTTAGTCCATACCTTAGCTATACTGAAAACATGCAAGTCAATATCCATGAAGCTAAGACCCATCTTTCCAAGCTATTAGCCCGCGTCGCCTTGGGAGAGGAAGTTATCATCGCCAAAGCCGGTACCCCGGTCGCTAAGCTGGTGCCGATGAAGAAGACGACAAAGAAGCGGGTCTTCGGCAGCGCGAAGGGCGACTTTACGGTTCCGGATGACTTCAATGATCGTGATCCCGACATCGAGGACTTGTTCTATAACCGATCTCTTCTACCGAAATGAAGGCCATCCTCGACACGCATGCATTCTTGTGGGCACTGGCCGGGGATGCGAAGATGTCGCGTCACGCCCGTGACGTTTTTGCCGAGAGCACCGATCTCTTGCTGAGCATCGCAAGCCTATGGGAGATTCTTATCAAGGTACAGTCGGGCAAGTTGAATTTCCCTCGGCCTGCCGGTCCATACGTGGTCAGCAGAATGGTAGAGAACAGGATCAAGAGCCTTCCCATCAGCATTGACCATTTGCTCACTCTCGAGAAGCTCCCCATGCATCATCGCGACCCGTTCGATCGCATGTTGATTGCACAGAGCATGGAGGAAGACTGCCCAATCATCACGGCTGACCCAATGTTTAAGCAGTATGCCATCGAGGTAATCTGGTAAGTTCGTTTGTATCCCCTTTTAACCTCATTACTCGGGAGCGTTCTCCAAAAATGTCCAGACCTAAACCACTCATCCTTTGCATTCTCGATGGCTGGGGATATCGTGCCGAAACCAAGGCAAACGCGATCGCGCTGGCGCGAAAGCCAACCTACGACCGGCTCCTGCGCGAATATCCCAACACCCTGATTCACACCAGTGGTCCCTTCGTTGGGCTGCCCAAGGGACAGATGGGCAACAGCGAAGTAGGACACCTCAACATTGGAGCGGGCCGCATTGTGCATATGGACATCACGCGGATTGATTCGATGATCCAGAATGGCGAGTTCTTCTCCCATCCGGTGCTACTGGCCGCCATGAAACATGCGCGCGAAGGCGAGCGCAGACTGCATTTGTTTGGCCTGGTTTCCGATGGCGGCGTGCACTCGCAGCAGGCTCATCTTTACGCGTTCTTGAAAATGGCAAAGCAGAATGGGCTGGAGCGCGTTTTCGTCCACGCCTTCATGGACGGTCGCGACACTTTGCCCACCAACGGAGCCGGCTATCTTGAACAATTGCAGCAGAAAATGCGCGAGTATAACTGCGGCAAGATCGCGACCGTGAACGGCCGCTATTACGCAATGGACCGCGACCGCCGCTGGGAGCGCATCGCGAAAGCGTATAACGCGATGGTTTTCGGCGATGCCGAAGGCGGAAAGTATTCCGATCCGGTGCAGGGGATGAAGGATTCTTACAACAAAGGTGTTACTGACGAATTCGTGGTGCCCTTCGTCAACACCGATAAGGGCGGCCAGCCGCTTGCCACAATTCGAGACAACGATGCCTGTATCTGTTTTAATTTCCGCGCTGATCGGGTGCGGCAGATCACGCGAGCACTCACGCGCAATAGCGGACTGAACGAAAAAGCCGGCAGCGATCTTCCCGGCGCCGCAGATCTTGACGCAACGATTGCTCGCGACCGCGTTCCAAAAAATCTGCATTACGTTTGCATGACGCAGTACGACAAGAACTTCAGCCTGCCCGTGGTCATTCCGCCAGAGTCGATGGCAAATATTCTTGCCAACGTCATGGGCAATCTGAACATGCGCAATCTCCGAGTGGCCGAGACTGAGAAATACGCCCACGTCACTTACTTCTTCAACGGGGGTGTGGAGCAGCCGTTTCCCGGGGAAGAGCGCGTGCTGGTGCCTTCTCCGAAAGTGGCAACCTACGATCTCAAGCCGGAGATGAGCGCCGCCGGAATCGCCGATGCCGTGGTCAAAGCAACGGAAGACGGCACGTTTGATGTGATCATCGTGAACTTCGCCAATGCCGACATGGTGGGCCATTCCGGAAAGATCGAGCCAACCGTGAAAGCGGTAGAGACCGTTGATGCTTGCCTCGCCCGTATCGAAAAGGCGGTTCGCGCCAAGGGCGGAGTCATGCTGATCACGGCGGATCATGGCAATGCCGAGATGATGATCGATCCCGCGACCGGCGGCCCGCATACCGCGCATACGACGAATCCTGTGCCGCTTATCGTGGTCGCCGAAAATGCAAAACAATTCACCCTGAAGCCCAACGGCTCTTTGCGCGACATTTCGCCGACCATGCTTGGCATTCTGGGCGTCGATGAGCCAAAAGAAATGACCGGCAGCGACCTGCGCACTTTCCCGAAGAAGTAGCCTTGGTGGGTTTGTTCCCGCTCCGGCGGAATGAGCCGCTTGTTGACAGGCCCACTGCGCGAAGATTTTTTGGGCTGAATCGCAGGGCTGGAAGCGCTGCGCCACCCGACTACTCAATCGCTCAATGCTGCCCGTGCTACAGTTTCCTCAGCGAGCAGTAGCGCCCGAATTCTATGGAACCGCGGCTGATTTGGATCAATCTGTTGGTAAAGCTGGGCGTGGCTGCAGCCGTGTCCAGCAGTCTGGTGCGCTCCAAGGAATTCAAGTCCTTGCTGTTTCGCGAGGAGCGCAATTTTCGGCAGAAGTTTTATCTGGTCTTGTGGATGGCGGTGCCGATCATGGTCGGCGTGTGGATTCGCTTTTCCGCACAGAGCTTCCAGGCAGGAGACCTCAGTTTTGAGACCGCGCTTCTGCTCGGTGTGATCGGCGGACGCTGGGCGGGAGTTCTCGGCGGCGCCCTGTTGGGCATACCAGCGCTGTTGCACGGCGAGTGGGCCGCACTGCCCTTCGAAGTGCTCGCGGGATTTGTGGCAGGTCAACTTCGCACGCTGGCTGCCGACAAAGACGATATCTGGTCGTTCTCGCCATTCATCGATCAAAGCATCTTTCGCCTGATTAAGCGCAACCTACCGAAACCACGTTTGTTCGATTGGCAGGTGATGTTTTTTACGACCGTTGTAGGCTTGCGCTTTGTGGAAACCGAACTCGCACGTTATTTTCCGGGTTCCATCTTTAGCCTTGAAAGCCCCGATAACTGGTGGGTCTATGCCGCGATTTATGCAACCTCTGTGACCGCAATCGGGATCGAACTCAAAATCTTCAACAGCGTTCGCATCCAGATCAAGCTGGAGGAACAGGAGCGTTTGCTTTTGCATGCGCGCATGGAAGCGCTGCAGAACCAGATGAATCCCCACTTCCTGTTCAACACACTGAATTCAATTTCCTCTCTGGTGCGCTTCGATCCCGATACCGCGCGCGAATTGATTTCCAAGCTTGCTACAATTCTTCGCCGTTTGTTGAGCAGCGCGGATTCTTTTGTTCCACTACGCGAGGAGTTGGAGTTCATCGACAACTATCTGGACATCGAAGTTGTCCGGTTCGGGCGGGAAAAACTGAAAGTCGTGAAAGAGCTGGATCCGGCGTCTCTCGACGTAATGGTGCCCAGCATGTTGTTGCAGCCGCTGGTGGAGAACTCGATCAAACACGGGCTTTCCCCATTGCTGGAGGGCGGCAGCATTTACTTGCGCAGCCGTTTATCCGATTCGCGATTGGTCATTGAAGTGGAAGATAACGGGGTCGGGATGGGTGCGACTCAGCCCAATGATTCAGTCAGTCTTCGAGGGGCTGGCATCGGCATGGCAAATATTTCCGAGCGGTTGCAGATGCTTTACGGAAATACCGCTCGCATGACCATCGACAGCGGCGAGGGCAAGGGAACTCTGGTGCGTATTCGGTTGCCCCTCCTGCAGAGTACGGGAGCGGTTCCGGAAGCATTTTACGAAGAGCGCTCGAGCACGCGGCGGTAGAAGTCCTCGTACTGCGGAACGATTTTGCTCGAACAGAAGCGCGCCTGCGCAACTCCGCGAGCGGCTTTACCCATCGCCCGCAATTGAGTTTCGTTGTTGAGTAATTCAATAGCATAGCGCGCCATAGTGTCGACATCGCCCACATCGGCCAGGTAGCCACTGACGCCATGCTCAATTACCTCGGGGACCCCGCCAGTACGAGTCGCGATGGGCACTACTTCGCAAGCCATCGCCTCCAAAGCAGCTAAGCCGAACGATTCGAGTTCGCTTGGCATCAGCAGAATGTCGGCGATTCCCAGCTTGTCCTGGACCTGATCCTGCTTGCCGAGGAAAAGTACGTCTTCGTGAATTCCTTTTTGTACGGAGAGCCACTCCGCGACCGAACGGTCCGGGCCGTCGCCGATGAGCAATAACCGCGAAGGGATTTTCTTGTGCACGCGATCAAAGATCTCGATCACATCTGAAAGACGCTTCACCGGCCGGAAATTTGAAAGATGCACAAGCAGTCGTTCTTCCTTGGGCGCATATTCGAGGCGAAGCTCCGCTCCGTTTTGGTTTCTGGTATACACATCGCAATTCACGGAATTGTAGATGACCTCGATTTCCTTTTTCACATCGAACACCCGCATGGTGCGGTCGCGCAGGTAATTGGAAATCGCAGTCACGCCATCGCTTTGATCGATGGAATAGCGCGTGATGGGCAGATACGAACGGTCGAGTCCTACTAACGTGATATCGGTTCCGTGCAAAGTTGTGACGAATGGCAAGCGGCGGCCGCGAGGGCCACCGGCGAGCATCTGCCGCGCCAGCAGCGCGCTCACCGAGTGCGGAATTGCATAGTGCACATGCAACAGATCGAGATCATATAACTGCGCCACCTCGGCCATGCGCGTAGCCAATGCCAAATCGTAAGGCGGATAGTCGAATAGCGGATAGCGCGAGACTTCCACCTCATGATAATGAATGTTCGGTTCCTGGCCTCGAAGGCGAATTGGCTGCGCGTAAGAAATGAAATGAATTTCGTGCCCGCGTTGAGCGAGTTCTAAACCGAGTTCGGTGGCTACGACGCCGCTGCCGCCGTAAGTGGGATAACACGTGATCCCGATTTTCATTCTGTGAATTAAACCCTTTCGTGACGATTCTGTAATTCGATGGCAGGAAACAACAGAGGATGCACATTCTACAGGGCAGGGTGATTCTGGGCGCAGAATAGAGTGCGCGGCGGGGATTATTCGGTTTTTGGACCGGGCTTCGTGAGGCCGGGGTCCAATTTGTCGAGATGCGCCTGGAAGCGCTTTTTAGAATCTTCGGGTAGACCGGTAAACTCAATGCCCATGCCGACTCCGGGATCCCGCGTGCGAACAGTCGCGGTCGTCGACAGGTGTTCCTCATTCATCCAAAAATCTACGCGCAGCACAGTTGAAACCGCTAAAGGCATTACGGTCTCAACATAACAGCCGTTGCCGCTAATATCGGTTGCGTTTACCCGCATCGGCGTGTTGACTCGCTCGTCGCGAAATTCCAGAGGGAAGGAAATTTTGTGCCGCAAAAACTTTCTTCGATTGTCGGGAGAAACAACAGGTTGGTTCAGGCGCATCTCGGCCGGCAGTTGGGACACCCATGGACATTCCTGATCGACCACCAACTGCACGCCAACCTGAACTTTTTTTAATCCTCCCGCTTCCATTACCCAGATTACTTTGCAGCGGGCCTTCTTATTTTCGTATTGCACGCCAATGACATCGCCGATTTTCAACTCATGCTCGAGGCCGCAAATGCAGGCTCCCGTGAGGCTGACATTCTGGGCATTGGCGTTCTGATGGAATGGCTGGTTGTCGGCGCCGATGCCCCACACACGTAGGCGCAAGTCCAAGGTCGCGCGCGGCGCTGCCCCAGCAGCAGGCATGATCGATCCTCCAGCCTGACAATCTTCAGTTCAATCTTAGCCAAATAATACGCTTGTCCAAGAGTTTCCCTAAGGTTACGAACGTCACGTTAGAAGGCGTGAGTATACGGACGGATCGCTTAACCTGCAAGAACGAGCGACTTTACATTTCGCTTGTACCGAACTCGCGGTAGGAAATGAGAGCAATCCCCTGGCTGGATAATATTTCGCGTGCTTCCGGCAGAGTCAGAACTCGCAATTCGGTTTCCCGGGATTCGCGCAATCGGGTGTTCGCCGATTTCAGATCGGCATCGTTGTATCCGGGATGGCAGACGAATTCCCAGGTGCCTTCAGGAATGATTTCCGCGATCGCTCGGAAGAGGGTTTCGTCGAGCGTTCCGGTAACTTCGATACCCAGAGTACCGTCCGGAGTTATGAAGCCTTCGCGTTTGGCGGTTTCCTGAAATCTGCCGGCAAGACTGCGGAGAAGTCGAACCTCCGCATACCGCGTCCAGAGGTTAGGCCGACGCAGCAGATCCCGCGACCTCAGAGGCTTGCGTGGGCCGAACGGATTTCTGATGGCGCGCGGGCCGCAAGCTCGAGCCGCGCGCAGCACCGGCTGCAGCACCGCGGGAAATAAGTGAACGTGTTTGTGAGTGTCCACATGAGAGACGTCAATGCCCGCAGCTTGCAGCTTGCGAATCTGTGCGCCGGTCTCAGCTTCCACCTGCTGCGGCTTCAGGCGTCCGCTAAGCGCACGCGCAGCGAAGGTTTTCAGGCTATCGCCAAATCGTGTCGCTCCCGAACGCGACGAGGCAATCGAAGAAACTTGCGCGCCGTCTAGAACTGGCTCTCCGTCGATCAGCACGATGTGGCAGCCTACGCTCAGGCGCGGCGCCGTCTTCGATAAATGCACAGCATCGTCAAAGGCGCGCCCCGCCGCCATCAGCGTGGACGAGGTAACGATCCCTCGCAAGTGTGCTTCGACAATAGCCCGGTTGACGCCGCCGGTGAATCCAAAATCATCGGCATTGATGATGAGACGACGCACCGCGTCAGTCTAGCAGCCGAACCGCAAAAGGTGTCTGTCGAGCTTCTGCTGTGGCTGCGAGATTGCGAATTGCGGCCAGCGTTTGACCGATTTTTCGCGAGTCGCGTAGACTCAATCAAACGCGCTTGCATCTTCTCCGGAGTTTGCGTTTCGTGGGAATCCTTCTCGAAGCGAAGCCGCGTTGCATTCGCCCCCGAGTGGGCGGTTAGCTCAGTTGGTTAGAGCGCCTGCCTTACAAGCAGGAGGTCGCAGGTTCGAGTCCTGCACTGCCCACCAAGCCGAACTTGTCCGTTCCGGAGGGATAGGTAACAGAACGTTCCGGAGACATAGGTTACACTTTTAGTCCGAAGGGGTTCTGCAAGGGCTGCAAGGCTTTTTCTTCCAGATCGATATAACCGAGATCGTAATTCATTAAACTGACCAACCAAATGCCGTCGTCAACTTCTTTGACTCCGACGGCCTGACCGGCGAGGGATACGCTGAGATTGATTTTCTTGTTATAGAGGCAAAGGCGACCGCTACTGGTGACCACGACGGTGCGGTCGTGGAACGGGTAGTGAGGCTGGGGGATGCCTCGATAGGGACGAGAGGAAGCAGAGTAGACTTGGGCCGGGCATTTCATGGCCGTTCTGTTGGGGATGGCCGGGACGGATGCGCTCAATGGTGATTCCTAATCGCAGCCACCACACCGAGAGCTTAGAGAGCTGAACAGACCGTGAGGAGAGGCGAAGGGAACACCGACATCGACTTGGCGTAGATCTCAAGAGTCGTTTTCAAGTTCTGGTGCCGCAGAATCCACCCGAGTACCAGATCACCCGGTATTGCATGAGCACGCTGGCAACCAGCACCACCACCCAGACCTTCGGATGAACCTTCACATCCCGCCCGATGGTTGCCCAATTAGCAGCGGTAGCTTAATACTTCCAGCAGCATTCCCTGGCAGCTCCTTTAAAAACACAATCACCGGAATCAAATTCTTTGCACTCGAGTTACCGGAGCTTCCTTCTTCTTGAGTTTCCAAATGTAAAGAATTTGTCAAACTTTCTGCCTCTGCGCGGAAAATGGGCGGAAACGTTGTAAGCTGCATGTTTTGGCTCGTCTTGTTGGAGTAAGAGCGAAAGCTGTGCGTCCGCGCGGACGGTCTCGAATCTAAGCATGAGGTTAGCCATTATGGGGCAAATCGCCACTCCCGTGAGCACGGCTGAATCGGCGGCTCCGATGGGCGCCGCGCAACCGATTGGGAGAATCCTCGTAGCCGAAGATGATCC
Source organism: uncultured Acidobacteriaceae bacterium (assembly GCA_963766625.1). Lineage (GTDB taxonomy): Bacteria > Acidobacteriota > Terriglobia > Terriglobales > Acidobacteriaceae > Sulfotelmatobacter. Next base: position 159,186 of record CAVYBF010000010.1, read on the forward strand.
CGCCGTTCAAAAAGCATTAAAACATCTCTTCGAGTCGGAGGGATATGCGGTTGAGGTTCAGGGCAATGGGCAGTCGGCGCTGGAAAGTTTCCGGACCGCCCCGCCCGCGGTCATCATTCTCGACCTGCGCTTACCCAAGCTGTCCGGCAGCGATTTGTGCAAGGAAATCAAGGCCCACGCCCCAACTTTGCCGATCGTGGTTCTCAGCGCAACCAGCGATGTCTCCGATAAAGTTTTGCTGCTCGAATTAGGCGCGGACGACTACGTAACCAAGCCCTTCAGCCCCAGGGAGCTACTGGCCCGGGTACGAGCGGCGCTGCGGCACACGTTAAGAAGGCCAAACATTACTCTTGTATCTTTCGATGACATTACAATTGACTTCAAGAAAATGGAAGTTCAGCGCGGCGGCAAGGTCGTAATTCTCACGGCGCAGGAATTCAAGACGTTGAAGTTCTTAGTTGAAAATGCGGACCGCGTGATCAGCCGAGATGAATTGCTGAACGATGTGTGGGGATACCAGAATTATCCTTCCACCCGCACCGTGGATAATCACATTCTGAAGCTTCGTCAGAAATTGGAATGCGATCCCGCTAGTCCGGTACACTTCCGCACCGTACACGGAATGGGCTACAAGTTCGTTCGCTGAGGTGCCTTGGCATCCACATCAGAACTCGCCTCGCAATCTTTCCTGGGACACACTGGAAGCGAACTGGTGTCGAGAACGCGGCTGCGTACGCGCTTTCTGCTCTCCATGGTACTGATCACCGCCGGCCTTACGGCCATGAGCCTGCTGGTAGTGCGGCATAGCGTGGAGCGTCATGTTCGCGAAGGAATTGTTCAGGATCTGAGGAACTCAGTCATTACCTTCCAAAATTTTCAACACGATCGCGAAGCGATGCTGACCAGGTCGGCAGAGTTGGTGGCCGATCTTCCCATCATGCGGTCTATCATGACGTCCCACGATCCTGCCACCATCCAGGACGCCTCCAGGCACTTGTGGCCGCTGACGGGAAGCGATCTTCTTGTGCTGACCAAGCGCAATGGCGCAGTCGTCGCGCTGCACACAAAATCGAGAGGATTGAGCCGCGAGGAAGCGCAGAAGTACGTCGAAAGAGCACTGAACGAAGAAGGGGCAAGTCATTGGTGGTTCGCCGCTCACCATCTCTATCAAACTTTTGCCCAGCCGGTTTATTTCGGCACAAAGACAGAAGGGCCGCTGCTCGGCTTCTTGATCATCGGTTACGAAATCGATGACGAATTGGCCCGTGAAGTGGGTAAGGTCTCGGCCAGCCAGGTAGCGTTCTCCTATGGCGATGAAATCGTGGCCACGACTCTGACACCGCTCCAAGCCGAAAGCGCGGATCTGCGGGCGCTCACCATGCGATCGGCGCAGAGCGGACCTCGGGATATTGAGGTAGGAGAGGAGAATTTTGTTGCCACCTCGATCGACTTGTCAGGTCAGCAACAAACCACCGTCGGTTTAACTGTTCTTAAATCCTATGATCAAGCTGCCAGGTTTCTCAAAAACCTGAATCGCCTGCTGATATTGCTGGGTCTCGGCGCGGTGTTGGTCGGCAGCGGACTGGTCTTCCTCATCTCCCACACATTCACTCGCCCGCTCGCCAATCTGGTCGAAGGGGTACGCGCTCTGGAGCATGGCGACTTTCATCATCCCCTCGATCCGCGGGGTAGCGATGAAGTCGCCGAACTGACGTCCGCCTTCGACCGGATGCGCGCCAGCCTGCTCAAAACTCAGCAAGCTCTCCTCGAATCCGAGCAGTTAGCGACGATCGGTCGCATGGCCAGTTCGATTTCTCACGACCTTCGCCACGCCCTGGCGGCTGTAGTGGCTAATTCAGAGTTCCTTTGTGATGGACGGCTGACTTCGGCGCAGCGCGAAGAACTGTATCAGGAGGTTCGAACCGGCGTAAATCAGATGACCGACCTGATCGACTCCCTGCTGGAGTTTGCCCGAACCCGGGAATCTCTGAACCGGACTTACGCCAGCATCGTCGAAACCGTGCAGCGTGCCATGCAAGCCGTGCGCTTGCACCCGCGTAACCAGGGCACTCTGATTGAGGTACGCAGCGATGGTCAGAGTTTGGCTTGGTTCGATTCCCGCAAACTCGAGCGTGCGCTATACAATCTTCTGCTCAACGCCTGCGAGGCCACGCCCAGCAGCGACGGCAGAGTCGAGGTCACGATCGACCAGACCGGCTCTTTCCTTGCGATATCTATTTCAGACAACGGCCCCGGCATCGCGGAAACCATTCGGGAGAAGTTGTTTCATCCCTTCGTGAGCTTTGGCAAGGAGAACGGCACTGGGCTGGGACTTACGGTGGTCCATAAAATTGTACAGGACCACGGTGGCCAGGTTTCAGTGGAGCGCACGCCGGATGCGCGAACCGTCTTTACTATCACGATCCCATGCGGCCCACAAAGTCCTGGCGATGCGGGCGACGGTGAGTTGAGCGCTCGTCCCGTCTTATCTGTGAACAGCGAAGGAGAGGCGGAAAATTCAGTTCGACATTCGGATAGGTAGCCTTCGTTTCCATTTTCTCGATTTTCCGACGGTCCGCATGTCTCGCAGGAGGATGTGTGAAGAATCTTGGATCCCTCGCCCTTCGTACAAATGTAATCACGGTAATCGCGGCGACTGTTTTGATGCTTTTGATCGCTTCCAGCGCGGCGCAGGAAGCCGCGCCTCCGGAAGCATCTCAACCGGTGCAAGCATCCCTGCATGAACTTGGTTCCCAGGTGCGCCAATTAAGCGCCATGATCGAGCAACTGCGCGCCGAGAATGCACAGTCGCGGGCCGAGATGCGAGAACTGCGCCAGGAACTGCAAGACACCCGCAAGCTTCTTGCCCCGCTCGCAGCCTCGGTGAATGGGAACCCTTCCTCGTCCGGTCAGGTCGAATCCGCCGGTCAGGAAGTGCATTCAGCCTCTCCCGCCAGTCCAGAATCCGCCAAGCCCTCTGAAGCACAACCTGCAGATCTGGCAAGCAGAGTTCAGAAGCTGGAAGAATCCACACAGTTGCTGGGCTCAAAGATTAACGAGCAATACCAGACCAAGGTGGAAACCGCCGCCAAGTACCGAGCTCGGCTCTCGGGAATTGTGCTGATGAATGCATTTCACAACGTGGGCGCTTCCGACAATCTGGACCTTCCTGACTACGCGCAGCCGGTTATGCCGGGCGATCCGCAGGCGAGCACCGGGGCAACCTTGCGGCAAAGCGAAATTGGTCTGGAACTTTTCGGACCAACTGTGGCCGGTGCCAAGAGTTCGGCCAGTTTGCAGTTCGATTTCGCCGGAGGGTTCCCCGCAACCAACAACGGCGTCAACTTTGGCATTGCACGGATGCAGACTGCCAGCGTGAGGCTCGACTGGAAAGATACGTCGGTAATCGGCGGCCAGGATGCGCTGTTTATCTCGCCGCTTTCTCCAACCTCCTTTGCATCGCTCGCAATTCCGGCCTTCGCCTACGCGGGAAATCTGTGGGGATGGACGCCGCAGCTTCGCATCGAACATCGTTTCGATCTGGCGAACCAGCAGACCATAACTTTGCAGGCCGGGGTTCTCGACAACTTGGATTGGGAACCTCCTTATAACTCTTATTATCGCTCCGCCCAGGCTGGCGAATATTCCGGCCAGCCCGCGTACGCCCTGCGCACCGCCTGGTCCCGCCCTGTATTCGATCACCCGTTGAGCTTTGCTGCAGCAGGCTACTACGCCCGCCAGAACTGGTCCTGGGGCCGTTTGGTCGACTCCTGGGCTGGTTTGGCAGATTGGCAGATCCCCGTCGTTCGCCGCTTGACTCTCTCGGGCGAATTCTATCGAGGACGTGGAGTTGGAGGTCTTGGAGCCGGCATCGGCCGCGCTGTTCTGTTCGGCGGGAATCCTTATAATGCGTCGACGAGTATTCGTGGCCTGGATTCCGCTGGCGGATGGAGTCAGCTCAAATTTCAGCTGACGCCCAAGCTGGAATTGAATGGCGTCTTCGCGGAAGATAATGCGTTTGCCAGCGATGTTCGCGGTTTTGCCGTCGACGCCAACAACTTCAGCCCAATTCTAGGCCGCAATCACGGTACGCTCGAAAACCTGGTTTATCGGCCGCGGTCGGACTTGCTGCTTTCGGCTGAATTCAGACGTTTGCATACCTTTCCCGTCTACAGTAGCGCCAGCGCGACCAACCAAATCAATCTTGCCATGGGGATATTATTTTGAAGCTGCTTCGGCTTGCTCATCGACGCTGGTTGTTATACATCCTGCTGTCGCCGTGCGTTCTCGCAGTTGCGCAGAATGCAGAGCTCAAGGGTAAAGTGCAACTGACGCGGAACGGGCGCCACGTAGGCGATGCCTCAAAAGCGGTGGTCTGGCTCACGCCCCTGGGAAGCACTCGCGCACCGGCGCCGCCCCTGCAGCAGGCATCACAAATCCCTCAACTGGTGCAGAAAGACAAGAGTTTCCATCCTTCGCTGCTAGTAATCCCTGCGGGAGGTCTGGTTGAATTTCCCAATCACGATCCCTTCTTTCACAATGTCTTCTCGTTATTCGACGGGAAACGTTTCGACCTGGGACTTTACGAGGGCGGCTCGACACAATTCGTCAAATTCGACAAGCCGGGCATTTCATTTATCTTCTGTAACATTCACCCGCAAATGAGCGCCGTGGTCATCGCGCTGAATACCCCATATTATGCGATGTCCAATGGGCGTGGCGAGATCAGCTTGAGCGGCGTCGCACCTGGCCGCTACCAAATGCATGTTTTCCATCCTTTGGTCTCACCCGAGGAACTGCATGCCGTGGAGCGCGAAATCACCGTGACTCCTGGCGATACCTTTGTGGGAACTTTTACCCTGTCTGAATCCAGCCTCGAAGTCGCTCACAAGAACAAATATGGCCGCGATTACGATCCTCCGGATCCTGACAGCCCTGCCTATGCCCGGCCCTGATCCTCGTAAGCTGGCGGTTCTTGTGCACTGGCAATGCATCGTTGGAGTGACGGTTCTACTTTCGATTCTTTGGACGGGAAGGATTTACAAACTGGTGACAAACGCCTGACAATTCCGACTCGTACCCCCGTCTACCATCCACACCAAGCAGCTTAGAGAAGGTTCCCAATCCAGTCATTCCCCGCAGATGGTTCGACCCTCCTCTGCTGCTGACTTCGTTAAGGAGAGACTACTATGCAGATTTTCAGGAAAGCAGTCGTCGCTTGCTTCGGCCTGGTGCTTTTCATGGTTTCGTCCCCGGCCGATGCACAATATCGCATCACCAACTTAGATTCGAATCAAGTCCACCAGGCCGCAACCATCGATCCACTGCTGGCCAACCCGTGGGGATTGGCCCGGAGCGCCACATCGCCTTGGTGGGTCAGTGATAACGACACTGGCTGGTCGACCCTCTATGAGGCAAACGGAACGCAAGTGCCACTCCGGGTTTTGATTCCGACCGCCGGAAACGGGCCAAACTTGCCGACAGGCCTAAACGGCCCAGGCACACCCACTGGAATTGTTTTCAACGGATCGTCGACCGATTTCCAGATTCAGGGTTGGCCATCGCCGTTCATTTTCGCAACGCTGGACGGCACGATCAGCGCCTGGGCGCCTGGAGTAAATGCCAACCAGGCGACGATCGCGGTGGACAACTCGGCAAGCAAAGCCATGTACACGGGCTTGGCCATCACCAGCAAGCCCTCGGGGAATTTCCTCTACGCGGCGGATGCCACGAACAATCACATCGATATGTTCGACGGCACCTTCACCCTGGTGAAGTCGTTCGGTGATCCGGCGATTCCATCGAACTTCTCGGTGTTCGGCATTCAGGACATCCATGGCTTGCTTTACGTCGCCTATGCTGTCCCGAACGTCGGCGCCGGTGGGTTCATCGACCTCTTCAAGGAGGACGGTACCTTCGTGAAGACACTGATTCAGGGATTGCGATTAAACCAGGCCTGGGGCATGGCCGCGGCTCCCGCCAATTTTGGACCGCTAAGCAATACCCTGCTGGTTTCAAACAACTCCGTTAACGGCACTATCAACGGGTTCGACCCGACCACCGGGAAATTCGTGGGTACGATCAAGGACCAGAGCGGAAACCCGATCGTCCTCAATAACCTGTGGGGAATCGCCTTCGGAGGCGGGAACAAGACCAATGGAGGAACAAACGAGTTGTTCGTCACCGTGGGGCAGGGAATTGGCCCCGCCGAATTGGCCGGCACCTTTGCAAAAATCGTCTACAAACCATAAGCGACGAACGAGCTTAGAGCCGAAGACATAACGAGGGCCGCCTGAACCTGGCGGCCCTTCTACTGGGGCAGTTGGCTGCAAGATTGATGGTGATGTGCAATCGCTTCTCCGCCTCTCTTCATGTCCTACTTCTCAATCTCGGCAGGTTTGTTGAGCTTCATTTGGAGTAACTCATTGCAGGGTCCTGTCCGAGTTCTTTGCCGGCTGGATATGCATTGGCTAAAGTACAGTCCGTCAGTTGTTGCAGATGGCGGCAAGAGCGGCGCTGCTAGCACAGACGCCACGACCACTGCCGAGGCTCTCGATTGCCGCACATTGCCGTTCCAGCACCGTCACATTCTGGGCGCTCAAACCGGCCGCTTGGCCTTCAGTCTCGGTCGCAGGGAAACCGCTGCTGGACTGAATATGGGTTGACCAAGATTGTAGAACTGGCTCGGGCGTCACCGTGGTAGGTAGCGGACACGCTCCTGCTTGCGTGGTAGCCGGAACGATCGTGATCATTCCAGTGGCTAGTAATTTGGCGGTCAGCGGATTGCCAGTCAGATCCGTGTTCAGTGACAGCGTCAGCAGATCGTCGGGAGTAGTCATGCAACTGCAACATTCCGAGAGCTCCTGGTTGGTGTCAAAGACGAAAATGTCAGCACAAAGATTCCCCCCGGCAGCAGTGCCCGGATTGGTAATGCGCAGGGTTCCATCTGGAGCTCCGTGGGTGTTGGCATTAAAAAAGTAATTGATCAGCGACGGTGCCAGCACAATCACTGTCGCTGTAGCGGTGTTCCCATTGCCGCCATTGGAGGAAGTGACGACATTGGTTATGTTGGTCTGAGTGCCGACGGCAGAGCCGGTGACATTGACCGCGAAAGTGCACGATGCGTTATCCACCAGCATGGCACCCGATAGGCTGACGTTGGCTGATCCGGCTGCGGCCGTAATGGCACCCCCGCCGCAGCTTCCGCTGCGACTGTTGGGCTTCGCCACCACCAGACCCGAGGGCAAGGTGTCGCTTACACCGATGTCCGTAAGAGCCACGGTCATATTCGGATTCGTGATACTGAAGCTTAGGGATGTGGAACCACCGACCAGAGTGGAGGCCGCCCCGAACACCTCGCTAATGACCGGCGGCGCCACCACTGTGATGCTGTCCGATGCCGACTCGCCGTTTCCACCCTGCGTGGACGTCACGACACTGGTGGTATTTTTTTTAACCCCGGCGCGGGTGCTGGTCACATTGACCGTGAATGTGCAGCTTGCAGCGGCACCCAGATTTGCGGCCGACAGGCTGATGCTGGCTGATCCAGCGACGGCTGTGATGGTTCCCCGACCGCAACTCCCATTTATGCCGCTGGGCGTCGAAACCACAAAGCCCCACGGCAGCGAATCAGTAAATCCCACTCCACTCAGAGCTGGCGTTCCATTAGGGTTGCCGATCGTGAACGTCAGGCCGGTGCTCGTGTTCAACGGAATCGTGGCCGCCCCGAAAAGGCTGGCAATCGTAGGCGGCGCAACCACCGTAATGCTGGCAGAGGCCATTCCGCCGCTTCCACCATTCGACATTACCGCGCTGGTTATATTGTTTTTGACCCCAGCACTGATGCCGGTCACGTTCACCGAGAACGTGCAACTGGCACCGCCAGCGAGTTCCGCGCTCGACAAGCTGACGCTGCTCGATCCGGCAACGGCCGTAACAGTCCCACCGCCGCAACTGCCGGTGAGACCATTCGGAGTCGCGACGACTAACCCTTCAGGCAGTGCGTCGCTAAATCGAATCCCGGTCAGCGCAACCGTTCCATTACGATTCTTGATGTTGAAGGTGAGGCTGGTGCTCGCATTAAGCGCGATGGTAGCCGCTCCGAATCCATTGCCGATCGCCGGTGGCTGTAATTCGACGGGATCCTTCATAGTGAAGGTAAGTGCTTGAGATGTGCCTCCGCCGGGAGCGGGATTGACCACGGTCACTTTTGCGTTTCCAGCCCTGGCGATATCGGCAGCCTTGATTGCGACGGTTAGCCGTGTCGCGGAAACGTAGGAGGTAGTACGATTGCTGCCGTTCCACTGAACAGTTGAGCTGGAAATAAAATTGTTTCCACTCACCACCAGCCTGAATGCTCCCTGGCCGGCGATTCCGGATACCGGGGAGATGGAGATAACCGACGGAGCCGGATTAGGCAATGGCGACCGAGTAGGTGTCGATGGAGAAGATGTAAATGACGACGCACCACCACACCCAGAGGACCCCACGATAGCGAGCAGTGAAATCAGGGAAAGCCGGACCTTGATAATCCCCGCCGCCGCTTTCCAGTTTTCCATCGCGTTGCTTTCTCCCCGGCGATTCCCTGTTCGGATCCCCGTGTCAAAAGTCGCTCGGAATTCCGGACAGTATTATTGCCTCAACGCAACCTGGTACGAACCGGAGCGCGAGTCAGGGGAGGGTGAAGAAAAACAAATCGGGGGAGAATGGCCTCGCCAGGCAAACTACAGAGATGTTTGCGCCTGCGAGGGCTCGCGTAAGCTAAACCGCTATGCCTGCTGGTTCAATTACCCAAATAGGTTAGTCCGGCTGGGCTAGCCAACGTTAGAGATCAAAAGAGCCGGAGACTTGTAACGAAGTCTCCGGCTGCAGGCCCGTAGAGCTGATTGGGGGAGGGCCTGTATAGAATCACTTTCCCGCGTTGCTAGCGATATTTTGCGGAGGCGCCTTAAGCTGTTGGTCAACAATCTGGCGCAATGTGACGTAGTCCACAGCGCCACTCATGAAATGGCCGTTGATGAAAAAGCTTGGCGTACCGTTAAGTCCGAGTCGCGTCCCTTCTTTGCGATCACGATCTACGGCAGCCGCCTCTTCTCCTGAATCCAGGCACTTGTCAAATTGCGTGGGGTCCAGCTTCAAGGCTCGAGCTTGAGCTTTCAGTTGATCGACATCGAGTTCTTTGCTGCGAAACAGCTCGTCGTGAAATTCCCAGAATTTGTTTTGCTTGCCTGCGCATCGTGCTGCCTCGGCAGCTTTCTCGGCGCGCGCATGCATGGGCAACGGGAAATCCTTGAAAGTAAAGGCGACTTTGTCAAGATAATCATCTGCCAGCCGCTTCACATCCGCAGCAACTTTTTGGCAATAGGGGCATTCGTAATCCGCAAATTCAACCAAAGTCACTGCTGGCTTCGCCGGACCTTCAGTCATCTGCGGATTCTCAGCCTCAACATTTGCGCGCGGCGGCGCGAGAGCAATGTATACGGTGGTTTCCGCATGTAGCGTCCGCAGGAACTCGGCACGCGCTTTTTGGGTGCGCAGTTCGCGGATTTTATCGAGGATCTTGCCGCGTACCGCTTCATACGGTTGCTCTGTCTCAACTCCCTCGTAGTACACCCGCATCTGGTCTTCGGTGGGATCTTTCACTTTTGAATTAACCTCACGATCGAGCAGTTGATCGATCGTCAGGTGCTCGCTTTGCGCTTTTTGCTCGATTAGTTTTTTGTCAATGAGATCGTTTAGTGCCCTGGTTTCGGCCTGGTAGTATTGGTAGTGCGCGGACAGAAGTTTCGCCGATTCCTCCTGCTCAAGGTCGGCCATCGTAACTTTCACACCACCCACTTCGGCGACGACGCTAGCCTCATTCTGAGCGGCGACATGTCCTACGCTCAGGAAGGCAAGCGCCCCTCCCAATCCCATCCTCAGAATATTCTTCACCACTGACATGACCGCCCCCGTTTGATTGAATTTTGGTATTGAGTTCACCCGAACTACAGCTCACAGCACCGAGGATTGATTAAGCTGAGGTGGGCCCGGTTAGAGGCCCACCAGGCTCAAACTAGCCACCGGTTCCGCACGAGCAGATGCCAGCGCCACTCCCTACGTTGAGGATGGAGCTGCAACCTCGTTCGAGACGAGCGACTTCTGCCGCACTGAGCGTCGCGTCCTGAGAAGCAGTTTCCGTGATTGTGAAGTCGGTGTTCTGGATGTGAGTGGCCCAGGCCCGAACTGCCGGGGTTGGAGAGAGTCCAGGGAGAGGACATACGCCGCCCTTCGGAAGGGTCGAAACCATCTTGATCACTCCCGTGCTGAGAGAAACACCTGTCAGCGGATTGCTGGTCAAATTGGTGTTCACGGACAGAGTGCGCAGACCATCTGCACTAATGTAGCAGCTGCAGCATTCTGACATTTCTTGAGTCGTATCAAAAACGTAAATGGAAGCGCACAGTGAAATGCCGGACGTTCCTGGGTTAGTGATGCGGAGAGTTGCATCCGGCGCACCGTCAGTATGTGCGTTGGCAAAATAGTCGACCTTCAAAGTGTCAGGTGCGGGTGCGGACTGCGCCCACGCTGAGGTGGCACAGAGGGCGACCGCCAACGTACAGGCTAAAGCAATTGTGATTCTCGTCATTTATTTTCCTCCTTGCAGAGTTACGCCGCCAAGCGGGGAGGGGGGCTCGGTGTTTGTGGCGCGCTCTGTACTCTACTGATAAACCGCAAGGTCACAATTCCCCAGATGTACTAATCCGATGTTACTAAGCCGCCGAACTCGCCTCTGATCGGCCCTCAGGACTGCGGACCAGCGATCCGGCCGATGATTCCAGAGCGGGTTGACACGTTCATCTTGACCATCACCAGACGCAGAAATGCTTTTACAGTGTTGGGACTGATCTGCATGCGCTGCGCGATTTCCTTGCTGGTGAAACCTTCCAGCAAATACCGCACAGTTTCCTGCTCACGGGCAGTCAAGGCGAAACGCTCGGCAATCTCGGTAAATTTCACGGCTTCATTGCATTTTCGTTCCAGCATGACGATCTGAAGTGCTCCGTTCGAATGCGAACCGTTCCCGTTGTGCCCTTTCCGCTCGAGACAGAACGATCGGCAAAGATAGATTCGTCTCGCCGAACGGAATTCCTCGACGAATTTCGGCGGAGAATGCCTGGCAAGATCGGTGCAGATCTTGTTGCTCAGCCAACTTTCCACGTGTGAAATTTTTTCTGGCCGGTCTGGATAGGTGAGGATTTTTAAAGCTTCGCCGTTGTAGGCCAGAACGGCGAACGCAGCATCCATCACAATCAGACCTGGGCAGGTCAAACTTGTGTGCACTTGGTCCCCTTTTTCGCGCGGTTGCACGCCGGCGGCAACCGCACCAGACGAAATGGTATTGGCGTTTACTTCCGGCCTGTAACGGGGTCCCGTTGCTCGCGCAGCAATTCGCCAGACGCCTGTCGTTCGGCGTTCTTCCTCGCTGCTGAGCAAAACATCAATTACGCTTGATCACACACAGGCAAGCATTCCCTGGGGATGGGAAAAATCCTGCCGCACGTTATCGGGGGAGATAACCTTTGCGATTAATGCAGTGAATTTTGCCACACAAAAGTGGAATGTCAATGGCAAAGAGGTGGAACTCGTTGTACTACTACACAAGGATTAGCCCATTTGGGCTAGTCGCATTACAATCAAGAACCCGCGCCGGGTGATCTCATTTCCCAGACACACTCCGGGTAATTTGCCACCGAAAGCTAGCTCGCGTTTCTCATCTCAGTTCGATTGCTCGTTGTATGCTTCACGCTGGAGCCTTGAATTTCGGAGCTGGATGAATCCACTTGGCCAGAATTTGCCGGCCCTTCGAGGCGATGAATTTGCGCACGGTCGCAATCGCAGCGTGAAAATTGTCGTTGCGCGCCTGCCGAATCTGAATTGATGCTTCGAGCGCTTTTCTGTACTTTGCAATCCATTGCTGTTCAGGGTCGTCGGCTGGAATTTCGCGAGTATCCATGGGAGTGGCCTCCGTCGGAATTGTTTTGCCGCCTTGTATCCCAATCTGTGATCATTCGCAAGGCCTCCAAAAGAATTAGCCATTCGGTTTAAGAAAAATGATTGAGAAACTACTACGTAAGCTAGCCGTCTCGCCGCAACCTCCTGACGTGATAACTGACAGATTGGTGTTAGAATCCCTCACGAATTAACCGTGCTGCCCACAATTTCGGTAGGCAGCCCAGAGAGACCAACACTTAATAGGAGTTTTCGTTCTTATATGTCCCTAATGCTCCGCACACTCTGCCTGACGATGATCCTCGCATTTCAAGGATCGGCACAGACTATGGCGGAAAGACCGGCGACATACCTCCGGCAAGCCACAGTTACGCAGACGGCGGAACTGGTGCACGTTACTGCCAACAGCCCGCGTCCTCTTCTGCAGACACTCGATGCTTTACAACGCACCTATGGATGGTTGGCTGGTTACGAAGATCCCCGCTACAACTTGCGTGTGGAGGTAGTCGATGTGATGAACAATGGCTCCCGCGTTGAGGTTCCCGCCGGCGGAGAGTTCAGCGTCGAATTTCCCGCAAACGCTCCCGATCAGGAAAAAACGCTTCGACTGATTGTTGATGCCTACAATCAAAGCAAGAATCCTGGCAGATTTGAGCTGCGGCGCACTGCCCAAGGAGTTCTCTATCTAGTTGGCACCGCCGCTCACAACGAAGCCGGTGCGATATCGTCGCGGGAACCACTGTTAGACACGGTGATCACGCTGGGTACGCAAGAAAGAACAGTTGCGGATACCCTCGGTCTTCTCTGTCAGGCAGTGGCAGCCCAGGGACACACCACCATTGTCGTGGGCGTGGTACCGAGAAATATTCTGGAGTACACCACCGCCACCATTGGCGGAACAAAAATATCCGCGCGCGAGCTTCTGAGCGAGTGTTTAAAAGCTACTCACCGGAATTTGTATTGGCGACTCCTGTTTGATCCCGCCTCGCAGCGTTACTTTCTGGATATTCACTTGAGCCGCTAGCCAATGCATCCACCTAAGCGGAGCATTTTTAGTCGAGAGTGAGACCAGGAGGTCTTCTTCTCCGTGGCGATAAATCGACCATACGCATCATGAAGTCAATGAGCGCTAACGCCCGTGGGTGTTGAAAAAGTCACTGAGATTGACAGGTGGAATTCAGCAGAGGCAGGTTAGAAGGAAAGTGGTCCTGCCCATGCTCTGTTGGATTCTCATCGTTGGAGGCCCTGCTGATCATGATATGCGGCACAACTTGGCGAGCGGCGGTTCACTGGTTCTGCAGCGACGCCGGCTTAAGTTTCAGAAGCGATTTCCCATAGCCAACCGGAATGGCGAAATTCGAACCGCCGAATTCCCGCACCATGGCAAAGTTGATTCCTATAACTTTGCCCTCGTCATTGAAAAGCGGACCACCAGAGCCGCCCGAAGTGGTTTGGGCATCATAGACAATCTTGTCGGGCAGTACGTCGCCGATGTGCCCCTGAGTGGTAATCGGCCTGATCAAGTGACGGCGGGCGAGTTCTTCCATCATTTGCTTTGGGTCTCCTTTGGATGCAGTGGCGATGGACTGAAGAGTCTCTGTGCCCGCCCGAGCCAGAATTGCGCCCAGAGCAGTGGGATATCCCAGCAGCACCACAGGGACCCCGCTGACCGCCGAACGGCGGCCATCGGCAAGGGCTATCGGTTTGATTCCGAGTTGTGAAACGTCCGCTTTTACGACAGCCACGTCCGCGGCGGAGGAAATCTTCTCAGTATTGATGGCAATGCCATGTGGAACGCCGGGGAAATACGCCGTCATCTCAGCAACAATTGGCTCAAGGCCTTGATCGAGCATTTCCTTCAAGTCGTCGTTCTGCCACCAGGGCTCGGCCACGTGATGATTGGTGAGGATTTGTCCGCTAGCCGAGGCGAGAAACCCAGTGCCGAAAGCATCCAGGTGTACTTCTGGGCCACTTCCGGTCAGGCTCAACAGTGGGTTGCTGTGTTCGTCGGTTGTTGGCTCGCCACCGCTTGTCATCCCAGCGTAGTGCAACGTTAATCCGGTGGTATGGTCACGGAAGGCAAGAACAACGTGGATAAGGCAGACGCTGGGCTCATAAGATTGGATAATCGTCTGTGCGACCTTGCCCTCGGTTTCGAGCTTTTGAAGGCGGCTTTCCACAGCCGCTAACTCATTTTGCAGAGCAGAAGTATTTTCCGCGTTGCTGGCTGCAATTTGCGACCGCAGGTCTTCACTCTTTTTCTGAAGTTGAAGTTTTTGTGGATCGTTCGGCAGAGACGGACCGCGCTCGCC
>CAVYBF010000011.1:0-606265 GCA_963766625.1 uncultured Acidobacteriaceae bacterium
GGCGCCGCAAGTGGTGCGCCTCCAGCCTGCGGCTTCGCGAACCGACGTGTTATCTGGGGCGCGACCTTCGATCGGACTCTGCGATCGCTCTGCCATCCCTTTTCTCGTGGTGGCTCCTTCTCTTGGTTTTAGATTGGTGACCGCAAGTCTAGGTTGACGCAGGCTGCGATCTGGGTTGCTCAGAGAATTTCCAATGACCCTGCGATTGAGAGGCGAGGAATCAGCTAGCTGCTCTCACTTCGTGCACCGTCCCGTCGATCATTCCGTGTAAGTGGGCAACCGCATTCTCAATATCAATATGTTTGTATTGTCCGGCTCTGCTTTCTGCTGAAAGCAATGCACATCGATGCACTTTTTTGAAATCGCCATAGGGAAAACTGTATCTGCGTTTTGTATCTTCGCTCTGTTCGTCGTCGATTCCCAGATGCCACTTGCTGTATTCCTCGAAGCCGTGTAAGCGAATGAACTCATTTTTTTTCCGTGAGGAAGGTTGATGTTCGCCCATTGCGTCCCTTTCATCGCGTACAACCTCTCCCTGATTGATGAGTTCCTTAGCATGATTGAATGCTGTCGTGTTCAGTTTGATAGCCATGATTTCACCTGATATGAGTCAGCGTCGCATTAGTGGCCGCTGGGGTAGAACTGGAAACGGATGCGGTGGAAATTCACGGTCGCGCATCGGGACTACGGTCTCCCTTCCCGTAGATTTTCGACCTGTGGTGGCTCGAGCGGTCGTCCGGGATGTTCCAGCATGGCAGGGCGCCGTAGTGCAAAAGGAACCGGCGGAGCCGGCGGCCGAGACCTCGTAATGAATGGTCGAAATTCCGTGCCGCCTGCACCCCGCGAAAAAGGCTCTGCTCTTTCCGTTGGCGGACGGGGAGACGGCTTCCGTTACCTGTGGGTGGAGCGTTTTTCGTGACCAGCGAGGCCGGTTGTCGAGTACCTGGAGCAGGCCTGCCGGGGCTTGCGGCGGTCCTGTTGGCGGCAGCAAGACGCTCGGTTCGTACCGGAGGAGCCCGTACGGGTTTACCGGAAAGTGCGGCGCGCGAGGATGGATTCACCGCCGGATGCGGAACAAGCTGTGCCTTTTCGAGTTGCTGAGGAGTCAGTCGAACCATGTGATGGGCCACTTGCTGCCCACTGCTGAAAACGTTTCGCGGCACCGCCGTGGTGGCAACATTACGGTACGCGTAATGAACGTTATTAATATTTGTGACGTTGATGATGTTCGTGATATTGGTCACGTTCCGGATATTGGTAACGTTGATTACATTCAAATAATTGCCGCCATAGTGATACCAGGGAAAGAACGGATCCCTGGGACCCAGCGGGAACCAGCCCACCAGGCCGACACCGACGCCGATCGAAAATCCCGGCCCCCCAGGAAAGCGACGAAAGCAGGCGCATAAACCGGCGCCATGACAAATGGGCCGGGCAGCCATCCCCAAGTCGCCCCAATCAGCACCCATCTTCCAAAGTGGAATGGGCAAAAGCCCCAAGCTTCGTCTTCCACCCAAGTCCAACCCCACGGATCGATCCAAACCCAATGACCGACATGATATGGCACCCAGCCGACGGCTACCGGTGGAAACCAAATCGGTCCGTATTCTTCGATCTCCGACCAGTGTCCGTACTCGTCCAAGTCCTCAAAACCAGGGGTAGAACGATTCACATACTGGGCGGATTTTGAGGAGGCCAGACGAAGGTCCCGTTCCTCACTCCACGCGTCAAACGCGTCAGGTGGAGGCATTGAAATGGATTCAACTTGAATGTTGTCATGACCGCTCAGCTGGACTGCCTGACCTGCGTCGACGGTCTGCGACACGCTCCCACCGCTGACTTGCAATCGGCCGTTGATTACGCTTACCAGCGTGTGATTAGCGTCCGGATCGACATCAACCCGATACTTTCCCTCCTGCAGAAGTGTCAACGCTCCGTTTGGCGTGTCAACCTCCACGGTTTGGCCAGAAGGCAATTGACCGACGGTAACGCGAAGCGACCCCTGTTCCAACCCGAGTTGCATAATCTGATCATTCAGGTTGGTTATCGTGAGGTCAGTTCGTTCCCACAGGTGCACTGTGTAAGGACCGACTTCGAGTTCTGCTCTCGCGCCTTTGCCGGTATAGACCCGATCACCTGTCGTGGCTGGGAAGTTGAGCGCTGCCTGACTCCATTGGTTCATACCGGCTCGCAAAAACGAGACGTTCCCCTGAAGATAGCTAACGCGGGCGACGCGGGAGGGAGGATTCTCTGCAGTCGTGTTGTCCTGGCCGAAGGCCTGACACCAGGAATAAGGATAGGAAAAGGGCCAAAGCTAAAAGGACGCATTCTCTCCGGCATTTTCGCGCCATGTTCCGCACCTGCTAACCGCCGTCTAAGCCGCTTTTGATTCACATTGCGGGCACTTTGCCTGGATATCGTCCTTATTGATGCGCAGGTAGTTTTCGAAGGCGTCCCACCACTTCGGCTTCAGCAAGGTAACGCCTGCTGCAGCTTCCTCAGCACGCGCCACAGACTTCGGACGAAGGGTTACCTTACCGCTGTTCGGGGCGGGATCAGAAAATACGCTGCTGATCCGCTCGGGAAAAAGGCTCGCAGGATTCAGTTCGCGTTCGCCAGACTCATTGATCTGGCTGGTCGTAGTTGTCTGTGCAGGAGTTGCTTCGTGGGAAGCAGCTTGGTGGAACGGTGTTGTAATGATGCGATACGAATCCTTCATATGCATGACGGGCTCCTCGTCCCAATACTGTTTGAATTCCTCCTCATATTTCTTCCACTTATCTCCTGACTGCAGTGTCTTTTCGTCGAATTGCGGGGAATCTTTGATCTGCTGCCGGGTCACCCCGGCAGTGAGACTCGCGTCGTCGGTTCTATCACCAGAGACCCGCTCGGCAGGAAGCAAGAAGGTTACGACTTCCAGCCACCCATCGCTATCCATCACGAGGTAGCGGATCTTCATGGTTTCGTGGTCAAAAATCACATCAGCCACTTCTCCCAGTTGCGTGTCATCCGCCCCGCGAACCTTCGCGCCACGGATATCGTGAATCTCTTCTGGAACAGCTTGGGTCCCAACATTGCCGCAATGCGTCATAAAAGTGCCTCCATTTCAGACTCTTCTTTCAAGAATTAAAGATCGCAGGGAAACCGCCGAAACGCGCCAGCATGTCCGTGTTATTAGGACATGCAAAGACTTTTCCCAAATAGAAGCTTGAAGCGGATGACAAGCCAAATCAATTCGGCGGAACTCGTAATCGCATCTACATCTTCCGAATTAGTTTTCCAGCTCCAGGAAAATCCTTCAGGAACAGTCATCCGCTTTCGAACAATGCTTCCGGGGTATTTTGGGCGAGCAATAAATGGCCGAGTTCCAGGAGACATTCGAAACTCGGCCTTGCGGGCGCGACGCTATGCTATCGGCTCGCCCTCTTTCCAGTGCCTACTTCCAGCTTCTCCTCGAGTTTCTCAAGCTTTGCTCTAGTCTGTCCGTATTCGACAAACGACGAGATCATGTCGGAGAGTTCTCGTGCCGTCTCGGAATTTTGCCGAAGATAGTCCGCATACTCGCTAGATGTCGGCCGGGCACGCTCCTGATTCAGATGGTTGATCGCCGCGTTGGTATTAGACGCCAGTTCCTTCAGAAGGGGCATCATTCGATCGATGGCCTGTCGTTGCCATTGCGACGCCGAATCGCGGGATGCCTCCAGTTTTGCAGCACACTTTCCCAGTTCGTTCACGTCGTCTTTTATCGTATCCAACATAGCCGCATGGCTCTGCCAGCTCACCTCAGATCGCGCTAGGGCCTCCATCTCGTCGGCGTCCCGGCTAAGGACCGCCGCCTCGTCTCTGGCCTGAGCAAGGAGCCGTGTGACCTCAGGGTTCCCCTCACTATTCTGTGCGCATAACAGCAGAGGAAATGTAAACAGCAACGTCGCGGCCAGCACTGGCCATACCGGCGAATGGTACATCTTTTTTCGTGAAATCCTCATACAGATCTCCTTTCACACACCTAGGATTCCTTTCATCTCTTCCGTTCGCACCCCGCACTGCCGCCAAGAAAGACTCGCGTCACGCTCTGCGAGGGCAGCCGCGGTCACAAGGGGACATTATTAGCGAACGCGTTCAATGCCTATCTGTACTCTGCGGTTGCCGCTCTACTGTACTGCGTGCCATGAAGCGATCCGCAAAGCAGAACGGCAGATCGCCCTATGGACACCCAACTTACACTTCGATCATGATCCTGTTCTCGACTTCGAGGATGCCGGGAGCCGACCACGCCGCCCGCTCCGCTTCTTGCTTTTCTGCCCAAGAACGAACCGTCCCTTTCAGGATTGCTTTGCTGCCCTGCACTTCAACGGTGATCCTGTTCGCATCGATCTCTGCGTTGCGTACGAGAGCATGCTCAATTTTCTTTTTTAGTTCTGAAGGCGTTGTGCGTGGCGTGACCGTTATGAGATTGATCACCCCCATCACGCCGGCGAGCCGCCGGACAACCCTTTCGGCATCCTGTTTCTGGTATTGCCACTCGACCTCGCCCTTCAACGTTACCCAACCCTTCGACACTGTGACCTGGATCTTGTCGGAAGGAACGGAGACATCCCATTCCAGCGCGTGAACCGCAGCTTCCGCAATGTCGGCGTCCGTGCGTTCGGTGGATAGCTTGACTTCAATATCATTGGCCACGGCTTTCACGCCGGCCACGCGGTGGGCAGCCTCCTCGGCACTCCATTTCTTGAGATACGAATCCACCCAACCGGTTAGAGTCACAATGCCATCCTTCACGGACACGCCAATCTCATTCGGTTGAACCTGTGCGTCCCACCTCAGTTCGGCAAGAACGTCTTTTTGAATCTCTTGATCAGTGTGAGTTAATGTCGCTGTTGCCACAAAACTTTCCTCCTTCTAAGTATGATTTCAACCTGCACCTGCGCGGCGATCTCAATCGCTCGAACACAGTCTTTTTGGGCGCTAGCTGAATCTTGCTGCAGTTCCCAACAAGGATGCTAATGAGAAGCCAAGCGCAGAACAATTCCTCAGGAGAATAAAGCACAATTCCATAAGTAGGCTTAGGAGGGTCAGCGACACAGGCCGGAGGGACTCGTACGACTTATGAACTAGCCGACGCTGACTTCTCACGCGCGCGCACAACTGCGCGATGAATCCCGCCTCCTTCGTACCTGGCCTTTTTGGTCGGATACTTAGAATCTACTTGGTCCGTGCAAGACCGGCGGTTGTTATGACACGAGTTACTCCCAAATAGCCCTCCATCCAGGAGCGTTGTAGCTATTAACGCCGCCAATGATGAAACTCCACGCGAGGCCCCGGTCTGGGCATCCATGGGTGCGCGTAGGGATGAAAGTAAAATCCGCGATTCGCCCACACCCGAACCCACGGGGTAGCGTCAAAGAATATGCCATGGGCGCGCCAGTCGAAGTAGGGGTGGGCCCATCCCCACGGGGCAAACCAAGTGCCGATCACGATGGCTGGGCCGAAGTGGATCGCCCCACCAATGAAAAATCCAGGAGGCGGCGGCGCGAATACAACGAATGGATCGTACGTGGGAACGTAAATGTACTCGGGATTCACCGGGAGAATTTCAATCTCGCCGTCCGCGTCGATCACGTTGTCGTAGGGACTGGAGCGCAAGTAGCCGTATTCATAGGACTTGTGGCGCAGCCGCTGGACAGCGTCCATGACATCGGCGCGTTGCGTGAGAACCGCGTTCCCGAGTTCGCGCGTCCAGTTCATATCCTGCGCCATCATGTTCAGCACCGAGGGGAATGGCAGCAACGCGATCACGCTAGGATCCCACTGCAAGTTGTCCTCGCGAATGGCATCCGCCAATGCGGCGCCTTTCAAGTAGCTATGCTCGTTCGCCCACTGGGCTGCTTCGGGAATTTGGTCGTAATAGGTTGAAGCCGTGAGAATGTGCGCTAGTAGCGGATCGGGATATAGGGCGATTCTGGCGACGAGGTCATCCAGTTGCGTAGGTGAGAGCGGTCCTGGCGCAGTCGGTTCAGTGGTTGGACTTTGAGCTGGAGCAGGCGGCGGGGGTGGCGGCGGAGTGTATTGATCCTGTGTTTTCGCCTGCGCCACGAACAATGCAATCGCGAAGACAAAAGCGAGCAGCATCACGGCCCAACGTTGGTTAATTTCGATCAGATGTCGAGTCGTTGCAGACCTCCGTCCATTCTCCGAAAAGTGATCATCCGCTATAAAGCCTTAGATCGGTCGTGAGCATGGCAAGTTGTCTTTATTTCTCCGTGGACAGTAGTCATTACGACTAGAGTCGTAGATTGCCGTCGGACTCTGGCGTTATTGCTCGGTTTCACTAGGAAAACGGCGCATCTCTACCGCGCCACTTGCAAGGCTAAGTCAGTTGGCGATCGCGACGGGGAAATAAAACGTGTAGCAGCCGGGACAGTTTGATTCACTCGGACTCCCCAATCGGATTATGGGTGCCCTCCGTGCCTCGTTAGATTTTTCTGAAGATTGGGCCGAATACTTTCGAACGCCCCTACGCGATCTCGTGGAACGTCTGTGAGCTGAGTGCCAAGTGCTCCAAGAACTGGAGGCGTGAGGAGCTGAAGTATGCGGGCCGGTTGTTCCACGATCTGAGGCGCAGCAGCATGAGAAATATGATTCGCAGCGGGTGTGTCGGAGAAAGTGGCCATGACGCTGAGCGGTCACAAAACCCACTCGATCCTTTCTCGGTACAACATCGTGAATGAAACCGATCAGAGACAAGCCCTGCGACGTACCCAGGACTATCTCAAGAGCACAGTTGAAGAAACGAAAGTTGCAACCGTGTCCGCACGGGTTCAGTAAAGACCACGGACATTTTGCCTAAAAACACGGACAGTAAAAAAGGGAGCCAATTTCTCGGCCCCCTTTAACTTTTGTGTTTTCAATCGGATTCTGGTTGCGGGGGGTGGATTTGAACCACCGACCTTTGGGTTATGAGCCCAACGAGCTACCAGACTGCTCCACCCCGCAGTCTGATCATAGTCAATGCTCCCACAGCCGTCAATTATGCGAAGCCTTTGAAAGTTCGGAGCGCCAGCATCATTTGGGTTCGCGCTGACAAAGAGTTTTTAATTCTAGCGCTCGCTTGCGACAAGATTCATTCAGCACAACAAGAATGTGAACGGCCCTTAATCTTTTGGGATCGGGATGCAATGCTTTTGCTGAAACCGGATAACCTAAATCTGGTCCGAGGCGTCTAACCAGGCGCGCCAAGAATAGGGCTTGGTCTCTTCCAGCAGGGCGTATAATGTTGCCAAGAGCACGTGTCCGCAGAGGGGTAGTTATGAAATTGCGATGCTTTGCAATCGCTTTCGCATTGGCGGCATTCAGCGCAGGGCCCTGGATGCAGGCGCAAACCCAGAATCCCAGTTCCGCTCCCACCCAGACCCCGACCACTCAAGCCCCCACTTCCGACCCCGATCAGGGCCAACCGAAGGCGAGCGACGTGCAAAATGCGCCGAAGCAACCGCCAGCGACGCTGCCAACCCAAGATGACAGCCAGATCAAACACGATGGCAGCAAGACCGATGTGGACGCGGTAGGGAACCGCAACGTCGGTTGCGGGCGTGGCGTGGGCAACTGGTACACCGTTGAGGGACAGGTCGCGCGCGGACGCGTGTATGCGCAGCAGATCGAGTCGCAGGTGAAGCTGATCAACGATCCAGTGATCACGGAGTACGTCAACCGCATCGGGCAGAACATCGTGCGGAACTCGGATGCGCAGGTACCGTTCACCATCAAGGTAATCGATTCCGATGTGGTGAATGCCATGGCGCTGCCCGGCGGATTCTTTTACGTCAACACTGGATTGATTCTCGCCGCCGATGAAGAAGCGGAGCTGGCAGGCGTGATGGCGCACGAAATTGCGCACGTGGCAGCTTGCCATTACGGACGAGAGATGACCCGCGCGAATCTGCTGCAGATGGCCTCGATCCCCTTCATCTTTATGGGCGGAGCCATTGGTTACGCTGGCTACGAAGCGGCAGGCCTGGCGATTCCGATGACATTCCTTCACTTCTCTCGCGGCTTTGAAGCGGAAGCGGATTATCTCGGAATTCAGTACATGTATCGCTCAGGGTATGATCCTTCGGCGTTCGTCTCCTTCTTCGAAAAGATTCAGGCAATGGAAAAAAAGAAACCCGGCACGCTCTCGAAAGCATTCGATACCCACCCGCAAACGCCCGATCGAATCGAAAAATCACAGGAGGAAATTCGCCAGATCCTTCCTTCGAAGAAGGAATATATTGTCACGACGTCAGAATTCGACGAGGTGAAGGCTCGGCTGGCCTCGCTTGAGAACCGGCATAAGGTGATCGACCAGAAAGATGCGAATAAACCCACTTTGCGGCGGGCTTCCACGGGCGGCGACAACAACGGGAATAGCCAGGGTGATGACGACCGTCCGACGCTGAAACGCCGCGATGATTCGTCGAATTAAGCGATGAAAGACTGGCGAGATCAAACCGGCGGCCGCGGCCGCCGGTTTTTTGTCGGAAAAAAGCAGCGAACGTCACGAGTGAGCGTGACCATGGTCACAGCGGGTTGTTGTCGAAGAGAAGTAGGGTAAGCTACGCTAGTTCTATCAGGACGCGTTTCTGTAATGACGCATTTTTGTAACGAAGCGTTTCTCTAACGAGGCGTTTCTGTAACGAACAGCAAGGAGCACGTTTTCTCATGGCAGAAAATACACTTACGATCACAGATAATCGGACAGGGCAAACCTACACCGTCCCAGTCGAGAACGGCACGATTCGAGCGATGAATCTGCGCCAGATCAAAACCGACCCTGAGGATTTTGGACTGATGACCTATGATCCGGCGTTCATGAACACCGCCTCATGTCGCAGCAATATTACATTCATTGATGGCGACCGCGGAATCTTACGCTACCGCGGGTATCCGATCGAGGTGCTGGCGGAGCGCTGCACTTTTCTGGAAGTTGCGTATCTTCTGCTGTTTGGTGAGCTGCCGACCGCGGCCGAGTTAAAAAAGTGGGTGCACGACATTACGCATCACACCATGCTGCACGAAACCGTCAAGAAATTTATGGAGGGTTTCCGCTACGACGCTCATCCCATGGCCATGTTCGTCAGCACCATCGCGGCAATGTCGAGTTCGTATCCCGAAGCCCGGCACGTCCTGGATGCCGAGAACCGCATGCTGCAGATCAAGCGCCTGATCGGCAAAGCTCCTTCGATTGCGGCGATGTCGTATCGCTATAACGTGGGATTTCCCTACGTGTATCCCGATAACGACCTCAGCTACACGGAAAATTTCATGAACATGTTGTGGAAAATGGTCGAGCCGAAGTACGTCGCGAATCCGGTGATTTCGCGTGCTCTCGACATCCTCTTCATCCTTCATGCCGATCATGAACAGAACTGCGGTACGGCAACCATGAGAACCGTTTCCAGCGCACAAACCGATCCCTATCTAGCCACCGCGTCTGCCGCAGCCGCGCTCGCCGGACCCTTGCACGGAGGCGCGAACGAAGAGGTGTTGAAGATGCTGGATGAGATCGGTACCAAGGATAATGTTTATCCATACATCAAGCGGGTAAAAGAAGGACACGGCCGGTTAATGGGATTTGGCCATCGCGTGTACAAGAATTACGATCCGCGAGCGAAGATTATTAAATGGAGCGCCGAACAAGTCTTCGGGGTGACAGGACGTAATCCGAAACTTGATATCGCGCTGGAACTGGAGCGCATCGCGCTGGAAGATGAGTATTTCGTGAAACGCAAACTTTATCCGAATGTCGATTTCTATTCCGGAATCATGTATCAGGCGATGGGTTTTCCGCCGGAGATGTTCACCGTGCTATTCGCGATTCCTCGCATGGCGGGGTGGCTGGCACAGTGGCAGGAGTTGATCACCGATCCGGAGCAGAAAATCACTCGGCCCAGGCAAATCTATACTGGCCCCGAAGTGAGGGAATTCGTGCCGATGGAGAAGAGAACTGCGGCGGGCGTACCGGCGAGGTAGCAGGCAACGCCGGGTTGAGAAAAATCTGGTCGAAGAAAAATCTAGGTTGCGGCTTTTGTGGCCACGGCAGCCCCGTACGCGCGGCTTTCCGAGGATGACGTAATCACCTTCATCTGCTGCCAATCATACGGGAATTCTCTTCCGCAATCGAGGCAAGCTACGTAGGTTCCGGTCAAAGCGGCGGCCCGAGGGCGGCGTGCTCCACGAATCGTGACCGGAAAGCTGAAACGGGAGTGCCTGCAGCCAAAAAACAAATCAATCAGTTTTGCGACCATCGAATCACCTTCCACGCCCGGAGCGTCTTTGCTTTAGGGTCTTTCTGGCGTAGGTCTTTAACACCTGACACTACGCTACATTCAATACCTTAGATTCCATCGGCGGCAAAAGAGTTTCGAGGAAAGGTTGTGACGAATGACACACTGGATTCCTGAAGCGGGAACTCCCTGTGTTATCGGTATTACCTAAATAAGAAAAAAGTTGCAGAGTGGTTTTTGGCACAGAGCTACCGCGGCAAGAGAGTTGAACAATTTCTTTAATGTTATGAGAGGTTTAGAGCCTTTCGGATGGTGCCTCGCTCTTTCTGAATCTTCTCTTGAAGGAGTGTGATGCTGTAGATCAGTTGCTCTGGCCGGGGCGGGCAGCCGGGAACGTAAATATCCACAGGAATGACCTGGTTCACACTCTGAACGAGTGCGTAATTGTTGAACACGCCGCCGGAGGTGGCGCAGGCTCCCATGGAAATGACCCACTTCGGTTCCGGCATTTGCTCCCATAATTGCCGGATTACAGGAGCCATTTTGTTTGACACTCGGCCTGCGATGATCATGAGGTCACTTTGTCGTGGCGACGGACGGAAAACTTCCGCACCAAAACGCGCGATATCGAAACGCGCTGCTCCCATCGACATCATCTCAATGGCGCAGCAGGCAAGGCCAAAAGTCATGGGCCAAATCGATCCCTTGCGCATCCAGTTCACAGCGGAATCAAGAGTGGTGAGCACCACTCCTTCGGGCGTGGGATTGCCGAAGGTCAGATCCTTCACGACTTTCTTGCCGTCGTGGATATCGACGTAGGGGCCGAAGTTTAGTTCGCGGGGCACGTGTCTATTCTAAACCAAGGGAGAACACCGTTGCTGTAGAGGTTCAAATGTGCATTTGGTGGCTCGCTCCGCGCAAACTGGAGTTCCGTCTTGCGAATCATTTCTAACCACAAGGAATTCGGATTGGCATTGAAAACCGTGCTGGCCTCCGCCGGAAAAATGAACCAGGCGCCCAATTCTACTTCTTGCTGCAGTTGCTCTTGACTCCATCCGGCATAGCCCAGATACACGTGAAAAACGCCAGGAGCGGGTCGAGCGGAAATGGTTTGTTCGAGGATGGCTTTCGCGGTGATTAAGTAAACACCATCGAAGACGTGCTCCGCCCCATCGAGCTTGGCCGGCGAATGGAACAATGCAAACACAGCTGGCATTTCGACTGGCCCTCCAAGATAGACCGGGTCAGAACGGTCTTTCGCCGCCTTCAGATTCTCCAGCGCTCGCGAAAGCGGGACATGCGTGCGCCGGTTGAGAATGATTCCGAGCACGCCTTGAGCGTCGTAGCGAACCAGCAGAATTACGGTTTTGGCAAACTGCGGATCGCCCAGGTTCCGGCTCGCCACCAGCAGCTTTCCAACGCCCAGATTGTTGGCGTTCCGGGATTGGATTGGAAGAAAATCGGCTGGCAACAATTCGCTTTTCGGATGAAAGCTGGCAGTGCGCGGTGGAGCTTTCGCCCAGCCGCTCGTCTCCGGCGCATGAAGTTCTGCCAGGCGACGGTCTAACCTTCCGACTGTCGCGCAGGCAAGAATCGCGGCCAGTAGTGCGTAGAAGTATAGTTTGCGGCGAGACATGACCGCCCTCCTTGCATTCTGGATGCGAGTCTAATGGATTCTCTAGTGCGCGCAAAATCGGCGTGCGACACCCGCTGGGGGACAACGAGTGCTAACGCCTGGTTACGCCATCTATCTTGCAGGGGCTGTACGTTTGTGCGCTAATCTTCTGGTCATGCGGATAGATAGGCACACCTTCTGCTGCATCCTAACTCTGGCTTGCTGTGTGTGCGCAGCGGAATCAGTGTTGGCTGCACCGTCCTCCCAGTCGCCCATCCCCGTGACCGTTTGCCAATTGGAAAACCATCCAAACGTCTACGACGGCAAAGAAGTCGAAGTCAGCGGACGTATCTACGTCGGGAAATTTGATTTCCTCATCGATGCTCCCTGTAAGCCCCACACTCAGGCTGGAGTGTGGTTGGATATTGGCGGCGACGTAACCTCGCCTGCACAGTTCTGGGACATCGGGAACTTTCTCTCCAAGAAGCCGGGCGTCAATGTTAAGGTTAGGGGCATCTCCATCCCTCTCGTCCATGACATTCTTCTCGATCAATTCGTGAACGATGTTGGCGCTATCCGATTCCAGATGCCGAACGGCCAAGCCTGCGGCTCGGAGTGCCTGTTCTATGAAGTGACCGCGACCCTCCGAGGGAGATTCTTCTCCGGCGCGAAGGGTGGGTTTGGGATGGAACAGTGCTGTCACCTTCTGGTTGTCGAGCAAGTTACAAAGCTGTCGTCCAAAAGGACGAGCGTCCCAGCAGGAGGAACATATCAGTGCACTTCGGAGCGTTGGCAGCCCACAGAGAAGGAACTGAAGGCTCTGGCGGACATTCCGGGATGTTCGCTGCGTGAAAATTTCAAAAACTGTTTCTCGGTCGCTGCAAAGCATTGGGGCGAGACAATCAAGGCTAATGCGGGTCTTGGGGACAGGGGTTGGATTTCGCCCGACATGACGCTCTTCTACAAATTTGCTGGCGGGTTCATCCAGAAGCCCCACCAAACGACCGAGATGACGCCATCAAGCTCGTTTATCCGCGAAGCGTGCCGACCGACTTCGCCTCCGCGCCCAATGTCCGACCACATCTATTGTAATTTCTACAGATCGTACAAACCGGAAGACAGGACTGCCGCGACAGCATCACTGACAGGAGTCGAGGCAGGAAAGGACGTTTGGAGAGCGTCGGACATGGCGCAGGTAGGGTGGTTGGCTTATGAGGAGTCTAGAAAACAATGGAATCTGGCTGCCGCCGTTCAAGTCAAGCTCTCGAAATGTGAGCCGTGGCCGCCGGGGAAAGATGAAGAGGGAAACCAACAGCAATTCGGCTACTGCACATGGTTCACGCCTGATGATATGCAGGAAATCACGGTCATGCTGCACAAGCCCGGCTTCCTAGCGAAGGGTGCTCGGCAATTCCAGAATGTCCCGTGGCTGGCAACCGATGTGGAGGTCAATCTTTGCCGGGCGGACGCTCCGACGCCTTGACCCCGGCAATGGGCCCTTGGCGTCCAAGGCATCAGTGTCTACCCTAACTGATGTTTCTGCCGACTGGCGAAACATCCTGATAGCACTCATTGACCGGAGGCAGCCGCGTTGGTGACTATACGTCGGGGACCTTCGTGCCCTGATGAAAGAGCATCTGCCACTTGTCGCCACGCCGGATCCAAAGTGAACTGCGCAAGGCAGCTTGTGGCTTGTCGCCTGGAACTCTTTTCAGAGTTCGGTAGGTGACCTGCACCAACTCCGGCACGATGGTTTTGACAAACGCGGCCCGAGGAGCCAAATTCGCGAAAATCCTTAGCCAGTAAGGCGGAAACCCGCGCGCCATCCTTGAGAAGACCGGGTCCATGAGCCGTTGTTCCAGTTTGAGCAATAGCTCTTCGAGATTGGCTTCTGAATCCGTGTTCGGATCATTGGAAAGCATGTTGGTATGTTAGCTGAAGCAACACGCCAATTCTCAATTGCGGGTAAAGGGCCGGTCAACGTCAACTATCAGTTGTCTGGGAACGGGTGTCGTAACTGTTGCAAAATCTCGATTACGCTCATTGACGGATATCTCCTCTTCCGCGAATGCCCTACGGGTTCACCACAATCTTCCCAAACATCTGGCTCTTCTCCAAATACTCATGCGCGGCGCGAATTTCGCTGAGCGGAAATGTGCGATCGACCACAGGTTTCAGCCGGCCGGCAAATACGTGTTTCAACACTTCGTGCAACTCACCCATGGTTCCCATGTAGGAGCCGAGCAACGTCAATTGCCGCGCAAACAGATGCCGCAAATCAATCCCCACATTCGGACCTGTCGTCGCGCCGCACGTCACCAGCGTTCCGCTGCTCTTCAGTGATTTCAAACTTTCATCCCAGGTTGCCGCTCCCACGTGCTCAATCAAAATATCGACGCCTTCTTTATTTGTGATCTTTCGCACTTCATCAGAAACCTTCTGCTGGTAGTGATTGATCGCAAAATCGGCTCCCAGTTCGCGGCCCTTGGTCATCTTTGTTTCATCTCCCGCCGTCGTAATTACGCGGCAGTGAAACATCTTCGCAATCTGAATCGCTGCGGTTCCCACACCCGAACTCGCACCTAATACCAATACAGTTTGCCCGGGGCGAATCCCCGCCCGTCCGACGAGCATGTGCCAGGCGGTGACAAACACCAGGGGTACGCTCGCCGCCTGATTGAAATCGAGCGACTCGGGAATGGGAATCACATTGGCGGCCGGCGCTGCGATCAACTCGCAATTTCCGCCGTCGACTCCATTGCCTAGCACCGTGAATTCTCGGCACTGATTTTGCAATCCCGCAACACATTTTTCGCAATGCCCACAATAATGCATGGGCGAGAGCAGCACGCGTTGCTGGGGCTTAAATCCGGTGACATATTCGCCCACTTCGACGATTTCCCCGGCAACATCACTGCCGAGAATGTGCGGCAGTTTCACGCCGGGCAGTCCCTTGCGGACCCATAGATCCAGATGATTGAGCGAGCAGGCGCGCACACGCACCAACAGCTGATCTTTGCGCGGCTGCGGGTCGGGAACATCCTCATAGGTTAAGACTTCCGGCCCACCGAATTTGTGAACGCGAACGGCTTTCATAAGAGCGATCTCCAATCCTTAGCGAGACACCAATATGAGCATACTTCCACGTACCAGAGTTCCCAAAGTGAAGTTAAGTATATGGCGTTGGTCATAGTGCGGGGATTTAGTATCGTGGGACGATGGAACGAAAAAACCTTTCACGTTTGGGCGTGAAGTGCGGCTGTGATATCAGGTCGGTGTAAAAAAGCGAACTCGCGGCTAGTTCGGCGTAGAATAAATTGACTCTCCATGTTAGGCAGAGCGTGTCGGGAAGAACCCTTAATCTGAAAATCCCAGCAAGGAGATTATCTATGAAACCACAGGTTCGGATGTTCTCTTTAGCTGTGCTGGCTGTCGCGGCCATAGTGCCGCAAAGCTGGGCACAGAATGGTAAAGTCGCTCTTCACGTTACTCCCAAGCAAGCGTATGTATTCGTAGACGGACAAGCCATCAGCGAAGCCAGCAAGCATCATACGTTGAGCTTGAGTCCGGGCGATCACAAAATTGAATTAGTCAATTATGGATACACGGCAGAAACCCGCAATGTCACCATTACTGCGGGACAGACCGCGAGCCTCGATGTAACTTTGCAACCTGTATCCGGGAAGGTTGCAGGCCCGTTCGGTGCGATCACCATCGAAGGTGCCGACCGAGATGCAATTCTGCTTAATGGAAAAACGCCAGAATTTACGGTTGGCCATGGCGACGAATTCAATAACGACTTCGTGTGGAAGCAGGAACTGGTCGTTCCTCCAGGCAATTTTCAACTTACCGTGATGAAGGGAGATAAGGAAGTTTGGTCGGGCTCAGTTGACGTCGTGGCCAACAAGCGCGTGGTCGTCGATATCCCCAAGGGCGTGCGGAAGACGGTTGACTGGCCGCGCGGAGAGAAACTAACCTCCATACCCCGTTTCACTGTAGGCACAGCCAGCGCTACGGTTGCGGTTGCCAAGCCGACTGCCCAATTGTCCGCGACCACCGCACAAGTTGATTGTGGAGGCTCGTCGAAGCTCAACTGGACATCCGCGGATGCTCCGCAGGTTCAAGTCAGCGGGCTGGGTCCTGTGGCAGCAACTGGTGACCAGAGCGTTGAACCCAAGCAGACAACTACTTACACTCTCACTGCCACCGGTCCCGGCGGCACCACGACTTCCACCGCGACGGTGAATGTCAACAATGCTATCCAAGCCAATGTTCAACTCTCTCCTGCAGAGGTTCACTACAAACGGATTGGAGACAAAGTGGTACAGCAAGACGGTACTGCGCTGAACTGGTCGGCGGCAAATGCTTCGACAGTTTCCATTGAACCATTGGGTACCGTGGATACGAGCGGCAGCCGTACGCTGCAACCCGCACCTAAAAAGACAGACGCAGGGCCCGTCGATGAAAACGTCACCTACACGCTAACCGCTTCTAATGGGTGCGGCGGGACTGAAACCCGGACGGCGGCTTTGCATATCGTCGGCTCGATCGAAGAACCGGAAATTCAACTGACGATGCGTAGTGTGTATTTCCCAAGCAACAAGCCCAGAAGCGTCAAATCAGAGGCGGCTTTGTTGCCCAGTGAGCGTGAGGCGCTAGAGTCGATTGCGGCTGCGTTCAAAACCTATCTCACGGCTAAGCCGGACGCTCATCTGATGCTCTCCGGACACGCAGACAAGCGCGGCCCGGCCAGCTACAACCAGGCGCTCTCCGAAAGACGCGCCGAGCTCGCCAAACGTTTTCTGGTTGAGCAGGGAATTCCGGAGGCTAACCTGGAGACGCACGCCTACGGTAAAGGGCAAAACCTGACGGTTGAGCAGGTGAAACAGCTGCTAGAACAGAATCCTGATCTGAGTGCCGCGGAACGCCAGAAGGCGTTGGCGAGAATCCAGACTGTGGTTCTGGCCAACAATCGTCGCGTCGATATTACGTTGACGACGACTGGACAGGAGTCGGCGCGTACGTACCCCTTCAACGCGACAGACTACACGACTCTCGTTGACCGCGGAAAACCTGTCGAAGAGGGCAAAGTTGTAAATGCTGCGGAGAAAGAAAAGCTGGCAAAGTAGTCGTCGAAGGTTGCATTTTCGTGAGGGGATCTGGCGTCTCCATTTATACGGCTCACGCGCCAGATCCCTTTATTCTTGCTGAACTGCGCCGGATCGAGCATTCGTTGTAATTGACTTGCCTCTGGTATCGCCGAATAATCGTCTTAAGTGGATATTTACGAACAAATCGTGCAACTGCGCCGCGAGGGTCGCCGCGGGGCGGTTGCGACCATCGTCAATGTTCGAGGCTCGATTCCTTCGTTTCGCACTGCAAAGATGCTGGTCCGCGACGATGGCTCTATTGTCGGTACCATCGGTGGCGGTTGCGTGGAAGCTGATGTGTGGCAGGCAGCGCGGGAAGTGATGGAATCGGAAAAGCCGCGTACCCTCACCTTCGATCTCAATCAAGATCCAAAATACGACACCGGTTTGGTTTGCGGCGGCACACTGGAGATTTTTGTGGAGCCGGTTCTGCCTCCGGCTTTACTTTATCTTTTTGGTGCAGGTCACGTTGCGCAAAACGTTTGCAAAGTCGCAGCGCTTGCCGGTTTTGAACCCATTGTCGTCGATGACCGTTCCTCCTACGCAACTCGGGAACGCTTTCCCGCCGCGCACGAGATTCACGCGCTCGACTTCGACGAGGCGATGACTAAGCTCGAGCCCAATGAAACTTCGTACATCGTGATCGTCACCCGCGGCCATCGCGACGACCTGCGAATTCTGCGTTGGGCCGTGCGGACCCGTGCCCGTTATATCGGCATGATCGGTTCCAAGCGTAAAGTGATCGGCATATTCAAGACTCTTCAGGAGGAAGGCTTACCGACGCACTTGTTTGATCGCGTTCATTCGCCTGTTGGACTCGACATCGGCGCGGTCACGCCGGAAGAGATTGCGGTTGCGATCGCAGCCGAATTGATCGCGGTTCGGCGTCACGCGGACTCCGACCTGCCTCACATGAGTTGGTTTGGGCGAAAGCAGGAGTCAAAAGCGGATGAGAGTTCAGGCGAGGCTGTCGAGAAGACGAAACGAAGTTCCCATTGTTCTGATTCCTGATTGTTGATTGCATTCGCCGGCCATATTCAATTAGAAGCCAATTCTTCATCGTTCCCTGATATCTTCACAGCATGGTGCGCGCTTCGAGCTTCGCGGGTGTGATCCTGGCCGCAGGAGAATCCTCGCGGATGGGACGCGACAAGGCTTTGCTGCCCTGGCCGCCGCCAAGAGCAGGCCAAGCGGTTCCAACCGAGACGTTTCTTTCTGCTAATATTCGCCTGCTTAACTCCATCTGCGACTTCGTTGTGGTTGTGGTGGGCAACAATGAATCGGCGCTTGCACCGGCAATTTACGGGGAAGGTTCTTCTCTGGTTTGCAATCCGGATGCGGCTCGAGGGCAGTTCAGCTCCCTGCAAGTAGGTCTGTGCGATGTTCTCGAGCGCGGCCGCGACGGCGCGGTCGTGACTTTGGTGGACCGCCCTCCGGTGAAGCCGGCGACCCTGAAATTTCTGCATCATGCCTTTACGATCTCGGATCACGAAGTCTGGGCCGTCGTGCCTGATTTCGGCGGCACACACGGGCACCCTTATCTTGTGGCGAAAGAAATGATTGAAGTGTTTCTCCGCGCCCCGGCGACATCGATCGCGCGCGATGTCGAGCATCAATATCAGGGGCACGTCCGATACGTTCCGGTGGATGATCCGCTAGCGGTGACGAATATTAACACGCCCGAGGATTACGAGGCTCTGCTGACGCGGTCGCTCTGACCGGCAGTTCGGCGGCCTCCTGCTGAATCCACAATCAAAAATCATCATTCCAACAATCCTTACTCTCTCTGCCATTTGCGCGACGGCGCAGCGGCACGTTATGGTCAATACATGGGTGCACTCGAAACGGAGGCATTTTTTCCTGCAACCAATGAGTTCCTTGATTCGGTTGTGCGGCTTAACCCGCAGGTCGCTGCGTTCGACTGCGATGGCACGCTCTGGTCGGGCGATCTCGGCGAGCGTTTCTTCGATTGGGAGCTGAGAGAAAGTTATGTTTTTCCGGATGGCCCGAATCGTGAAATTCTGAGCCGAACCTGGCGGGATCGTTACGCTGCCTACAAACGTGGCGAAATCGATGAAACCACGATGTGCGGTGACATGGTCACGATGCATCAAGGAGTTTCGGAAGGGCAGATGATGCAAGCCGCCACGCGTTTTTTCGATGAATTCTTCGTTGAACAAATTTTTCCAGAGATGCGCGAGCTCGTGCGCCGCTTGCGAGAAAACGGCTGTGATATATGGGCGGTTTCTTCTTCGAACGATTGGGTGATCCGTGCCGCGATGAAACATTTCGGCATACCGGACAATCACATTCTCGCGGCTAAAGTGGAAGTTGAGAAAGACATTTCCACGAATCGGCTCATCCGCGTGCCCTCTGGCGAAGGCAAGCCGGAGGCATTACGCGAGGTCGTGAACAAGCCGATTGATGCCGCCTTCGGCAATTCGCGTTGGGACACGGAAATGCTTGCCATGGCTAAGTATGCCTTCGCGGTGAATCCGAATCCGGATCTCGAGAAGGTTGCGCGCGAACGCGGCTGGCGGATTTATTTTCCGCAAGGAATCAGCGCGAGGATCTAAGCATTGGCCAATCTCGTCTTACAATGGTCGTGGAATTTACCTGGAATGTACTCGGCTCAACTGCTCGACCATTTTCAAAATCCGCGGAATGCCGGCGATCTGCCTGATCCGGACGCGAGCGCTCAAATTGAAAATCCCGCTTGTGGAGACGTGCTGCGCTTGAGCCTGAGAATCAGCGGTAACCGAATCAGGCAAGCAGCTTTCAAAGCTAAAGGGTGCGTGCCGGCGATCGCCTGTGCCTCGGTATCGACGGAGCTCGTCCTCGGCAAAACTCTGGAAGAAGCACGCAAACTGCGTCGCGAGGATCTGATTGCCAGGTTAGGCTCTTTGCCCCAGGCTTCGAACCACGCCGCACAATTGGCTATCGACACGCTGATGGCTGCTCTCGATCAACTCGACCATTGAACGATGTCTTCTTCTCACACTCCCCAGCGCATCGCATGCTTGCAACCCAGCGCCAGCGTGATTCTTGCCTCAATTGGCGAACTTGATCGTGTCGTGGCCTGCACCAAGTATTGCCCTGATGTGGTTCCGGAGATTGCATCACGACCGAGAACGATTCTTCACGATTCATGGACTTCCGACGCTGCTGAGATCATTGCGGTTCAGCCCGATCTGGTCATCGCTTCTGTGCCTTATCAAGAGAAGGCTGTTATCGAAATCCTTCGAGCCGGGTCGCGTTTTCTGGGGTTAGCGCCCAAGACGCTTGCCGATATCTACACGGACATCGCTCTTATTGCTGGCGCGGTGGGCGCCAGCGAGCGCGGTCAACAGGTGATTGCCTCCATGCAGGAGAGAATCGAAGAGATTCGTGAACAAGTTGCCGGCAACCTGGCGGAACTGGCTCGTCCCAGGGTTTTCTCCGAGGAATGGGGCGAGCCGCTGATTGCGTCGCAGGCGTGGGTTGCAGAATTGGTTGAAGCTGCCGGCGGCGAGTTTTTGGGTTCGCCTGGAAAGCAAATTTCCGTGGCCGAAGTAGCGGTGATGAATCCTGAAGTCCTAATCGCCGCGTGGTGTGGCGCCGGCGACCGGGTTCCGCTAGAAAAAATTATCGCCGAACGCAACTGGCAGAGAACGCGCGCCGCTCAAGGCGGACGCGTTTACTGCATTCGGGATGAATACCTCAACACGCCGGCGCCCACGCTTCTGCAGGGGCTTGACGCGCTTGCATTCGCCATTCACCCCCAGCTATTCGCCGATACTAAAGGAATCCGCCAGATTACTGCCGTGCCGTCTCCAGGCTCGTGAATCTTGAGGCGTGAGTTAAGATTCTCCTATGCCCGTCACCAGCAGAATTGAAGAAGTGCGGAACGAAATTGAAGAACTGGCTCAGGCTGCGCCAAACGCAAAGGAACTCATGCAGGGCGTGTGTAAGCTGCTGCATGAGCGCATGCTCAAGTACAGCTGGGTCGGATTTTATATGCTCGAACCGGCAGCGCAACCGCCCATGCTTGGCTTGGAGGCGTTCGTGGGTGCGATGACTCCGCACACGCGAATCCCGTTGAACCAGGGTATCTGCGGAGCGGCGGCATCCAGCGGAAAAACAATTATTGTCGATGACGTCAGCAAAGATCCCCGCTATCTAGCCTGCTCGCTTGAAACCAAGTCTGAGATTGTTGTGCCGATCTTTGTAAGAGGCCAAGTGGCCGGCGAGTTGGATATTGACAGCCATTTTCCGGCGGCGTTTGGAGGCGATGATCAGAAACTCGTGCAATATTGCGCTGAGATAGTAGGGAAGAAGTTAGAGAAGAGTCAGTGAGCATCAACCGATTCTGGTGACTGAAGTTCGACCTCTAGGTCAAATTCTCTTATCCTTGAGTCTTCCACGAAGCCCAGCGGTTTTTCTTACTATGAAACGTGTAGTCGCGGCGGTTATCGAAAAGAAGGGTAAGCTGCTGGTTTGCCAGCGGACGCGGCACCAGACCATGCCCCTGAAGTGGGAGTTTCCGGGTGGAAAGATCGAAGAAGGCGAACAGCCGCGAGATGCCCTGCGCCGCGAGTTGGAAGAGGAATTGGGAATTCAAGCCAAGGTGGGGGACGAGATCGCCCGCGTGCAACACACCTACCCCAACGGCGCTGCGGTTGAATTGCGGTTCTATATCGTGCGCGAATACGTGGGCGAGATGGAGAATCGCATCTTCCGCGATCTGCAGTGGTCGGCCCCGAAAGATCTTGCCTCGTACGATTTTCTCGAAGCGGACGCATCACTGGTGAACGACTTGGCTGCGGGAAAGCTGATCTGAAAATTGTTGGTTCTTCAAAACTTGTGGTCGAACTCTGCGGTCACATCGTTGTCATTCCCTACGATGACAGGCAAGGGTGCTCGGGATGACAGGGAACAGTGCTCGGGCTGACATGGAAGGGTGCTCAGCCCGACTAGCCTGCCCTCAGCGTCCAGAACCAGGCAAGCGTCAGGCCAATCATGATCACCGTCGTC
This sequence comes from uncultured Acidobacteriaceae bacterium, assembly GCA_963766625.1. Classification (GTDB taxonomy): domain Bacteria; phylum Acidobacteriota; class Terriglobia; order Terriglobales; family Acidobacteriaceae; genus Sulfotelmatobacter. The sequence goes on from CAVYBF010000011.1 coordinate 22,041, forward strand.
ACCCAGGCAACGGCGTTGAATAAACGAGTGTTCACGTAGTCGCCCATAATGTCTTTTTTGTTGATGATCAGCAGCATGAAGATCAGCACGAACGGCAGCACCACGCCATTCACTACTTGCGATAAAACTGCGATCTTGATGAGTGGCAGGCCGGGGATGAGTAGTACAGCCCCGCCGGCTGCAATCAACAAGGTGTAGAGCCAATAAAAAACTGGCGCCTCGCTGAACTTCTGATCGACTCCGGATTCGAAGCCTAGCCCCTCGCAGACCGTATAGGCGGTAGAAAGCGGAAGAATCGACGCGGCGAACAAAGATGCGTTGAACAAGCCAACAGCAAAAAGAATGTAAGCATATTGCCCGGCGAGCGGTTTCAATGCCTGTGCTGCGTCGGCCGCGTATTTGATGTCGCGGTAACCATGTACATACAACGTCGCGGCGCAGGCCACGATGATGAACCAGGCGACCACATCGGTAAAAATGCAGCCTGTTATTACGTCCCAGCGCGATGCCCGCAGTCCGTGGCGGGTGATACCTTTTTCTACAACGGATGCCTGCAAATAGAACTGCATCCACGGGGCGATCGTCGTGCCGACCACACCGATAACCATATACAGGTAAGCCTGGTCACGAAATTCCTTCAAACCAGGTGGCCTGACGGTTGAAATGAGCGCGTCTTTCCATAATGGATGTGCGAGTATCCCGGCAAAGATGTAAGTGATATAGAAAAAAGATGCCGCCAGAAATACTTTTTCCACGCTCTTGTACTGACCCTTCACCACGATCAGCCAGACGATCACAGCGCAAATCGGCACTGTCGCATAGCGCGAAAGCCCGAATAATTCGAGACTGGTGGCGATACCGATAAATTCCGTCACCACGTTGCCGAAGTTTGTAATCAGGATCCCGATCATCATCAAAAACGTAATACGCAAGCCAAACTCTTCGCGGATGAGGTCGCTTAATCCTTTTCCGGTGACTGCTCCCATGCGGCCGGACATCTCCTGTACGACGATGAGGGCCAGCGTGACCGGAATCATGGTCCAGAGCAGAAGATGCCCGTATTGTGCTCCAGCCTGCGAATAGGTCAGGATTCCGCCGGCATCGTTGTCGACGTTCGCCGTGATAATTCCCGGACCAACTACTGCCAGAAACAGCAGGGTCCGGCCTTTCCATCGTTTCAAGGGCTTCATGAGAATATTTCGCCAACATATGAATTACGACAATATCGAAGGCTGCGAGCCGGGTTTCCGTGCGGGATTCGCGCCAGCGCCGAATCAGAATACATGGCACAAGGTTGGGTCGGATAGGTGAAAGTGAAAGCCGGGAAGAAAAAACCGGAATCGCAGGAGCAGGCGAGCGAGAGATGCTTCCGTACCCACGATCCTCTGACAGGCGTTTAGCGTCGTTGGCAGTTTAAGATGGTCTTGGGCAAACATTCCGGATGACCAAGAACGCTGCGCGCACCGTCTATTTTTTAATAGCTCTCATTGTTGTCCTGCTTGACCGCTGGACCAAGCACATCGTGGCCCGGCGGATCGCGCTGTACGCCCACATACAGGTGATTCCCGGGTTCTTTCGTATCACACACACCGAGAATACTGGCGCTGCGTTCAGCCTGTTCGCCGACTCGCATGCTCCCTGGAAAACCGGGATGCTGATCGCATTTTCCGTGGTCGCTCTGGTCATAGTGTCGATATTGTTGTGGAAGAATAACCATGCTCACATTCTCACCGGCGTCGCTTTGTCGCTAATTATGGGAGGAGCGATCGGCAATCTGTGGGACCGAGTGACCACGGGCCGGGTGGTCGATTTTTTGCTGGTTTACGTGAAGCGATACCAGTGGCCGGTTTTCAATCTTGCGGATAGCGCAATCGTAGTGGGCGCCGGGTTACTGGTGCTTGAGATTGTATTCGGACAAGAGAAGCATGCAAGCAAAACTCATATACCGTAAGACTCCGATCGCGCGCGTAGGCATTCCGAGTTTGAAAATCTCAGGCCATCGTTCTAGACAAAAGTCGCCGACAAACCGGCCTCTGGATCGGGGCACCTAAGCTGCGGATCGCTGTTGATGCACGTCCTCTGGGTCTTTGCCGTACGTATTGAGAAAACGAGTCGACGCATCGCGGGCGATAGGCTCGCCATGACCGAACCCGGCATGGTCGAATGAAAGACTGGCAACTTTGCGCTGGCTTGCACGGCTTACCTTCAAACTCTCAAAGCCGACCGGATCACCGAGGCCCATAACGTTCATGCACACATCGCCCGCGAACAGCATTCGTTTTCGACGCCACAGTAGCGCGACCTGCCCAGCGCAATGCCCGGGAGTATGAATAACTTCGATGTCGCCAGCAACAGGCAGCATTTCCCCGGCAGTCAAAGGCTGGTCGATGGCAACCGGCGTGACTCGCTCCTCGGGATGGAAGAACAGCTTGCACATTACCCGGCGCAACAGACCAGGGGCCGCTGTCAGAGGCCGAAAAGGACCTCCACTCTCGGCGATAGGGATATCGAGCGGGTGCATGTAGGTCCGCGCACCGGTTTCCCGAACGATCGCGGCGGCACTGCCGATGTGATCAGGGTGTCCGTGAGTAAAAATCAGGTGCTTGAGCTGATCTGGTGAACGGCCAAGCCCCCGGATCGCCCCAAAGACGGCTGCCTCCTTACGCGGGAAGCCGGCGTCGATTAGCGTCAACCGTCGTCGCCCTGGATCAGGAAGGCGTTTGCGAACCCCATCGGGACGACGTGCACACCTTTGATCACACGCTTCACAGCCATAGGCGGAACCCCGAAGCAATCTTGCGCTGGGATTTCATCAAACAAAATCTCCGAATTTTTTTACGAGACAAATCGGGCAAGATAATCGAGGAGAAAGGCGGAACCGGAGTAGAACCGGATTGCGTGCGGAGAGCGATCCCTCAGACCAATTCACAGCGCCTGTCGTGCCGAATGCCCAAACGTACTCCCCCGACTGAATGGTGTATGTACAGTGAAGTCTGTAACAAGTTAAACCGCAGGGACGAACAACTTCAGGTTGGCCGACGATAAGCTGGGAACGGCCGGCGAAGCATCCAAGCCCAGGGCGTAACGGGATAAGTAAGCTCAAAATACGGATCTCCAGGGATGCGTGGACGGAGTGAATTGTGAGAGCTAAATTGATGCGAGTCGTACCGCTATGCCAATGAGGAGGATACCTCCTAGCGTGGCTGCCGAAACCCCAAATCCAGGCGAACGACGATGAGCATCTGGCAACAAGTCCCCGGTCGCCGTAAAGAGGAAGAAGCCGGATGTCACTCCGAGAATCAGCGCGAGTTGATGGGAAGGTAGGCCGGCGAGAACGACAACGGTGCCACCCAGTACGGGCGCAGCCGCGTCCGCAACAAGAAATGCCAGGTCTTTCTTGCTGGCTGAATCCCCGCGCGTCACCAGCAGAATCGTGTTGAGTCCATCAGTAATGTCATGGACGATGATGCCAACCGCAACGATGAGTCCCATCCGCCAGGAAATCATGGTGGAGGCAGCAATGGAGGCCCCGTCTATCGTGCTGTGTGCGATTAGTCCGAGCGCACTCATGCGGCCAACGTGGCGATCGGGGCCGCAGTCGCCATCCGGACAATGTTGCAACGAGAGAAACCGCTGTCCGAGATAAAAGATTAAGAATCCCACGACGGTTAGGCCGAGAATTTCGCGGCTCGTCCATCCCCCCTGACCCGCAGCGTCAATCGCTTCGGGTAGCAGGTCAAAGAACGTCGCGCCCAGCAGGACTCCGGCACCGAAACCGAGCAGCAAGTGGATGTACTTGCGGGCGCGAAGAGCGAGCCATCCGCCGAATAACGTTGAAAGAGCTGCAAACGCGGTGAGCAGTATTGCTCTCATGTTGTTTTGTTTTTCTCGAATCAGCTAGTGCTGTAACCAAGTTGCCCTGTCAAATGCCGACACTCAATCGAGCAAGCGTTCGTGGGTCTGGAACCACTCCACCAGTTCGCGCCGATACCTCAGCAGAAGCACAAGAATAGTGATTCCGATAAGGATGAGCAACGCGAGTCGTCTCCGGGGGTTCAATCGGAGGGAACTTCTGAGTAAATTGGTGATATTGTCCCACCCGTTTCATTCTGTCGTTTAGCTCCGGGTAAGAGCCGGGCAGAATTCAAAATGAAGGTAAGCTCCGAAGCCACGTGGATAAAGGCGGCTAATAGCGGATTCAGGATGCCGAACGCAGCCAGACCTACGCCAACGCTGTCCACTGCCAGAGTTCCCCCAAAGTTCTGCATGATGATGCGACGGCAGCGCCGGGAAATCTTGATAGTGTCCACCAAGCGCAGCAGATCATTGCCAATCAACATGATGTTCGCGCTCTCGCGTGCGACTTCAGTCCCTGATCCCATCGCGATGCCAACCGTTGCCTGCATCAGTGCTGGCGCGTCATTGATTCCGTCGCCGACCATCGCAACTTTGTTCCCATCGGCGACCAACTGCTTGATTATGGCGTTCTTCTCATCCGGCAGAACGCCAGCATGCACCACGTCGATGCCAACTTCTTGAGCGATAGCTACGGCAACCGCTTTGGCATCACCCGTCAACAAGGCAGTTCGCAATCCCATAGCGTGGAGGGCACGAACTGCGTCGCAAGCTTCCGGTCGCAGCGTATCCGCGATTCGGATGGTTCCCACATACTCGCCGTTGGAGGCAACCAGAATTTCTGATGAGTGTTCGGCTCCGGTGCCCTGTCCGTCGAGGTGGATTTGTTTCTGCTGCAGGAAGGCTCTGCTTCCCACGAGTATCTCTCGGTGGTCGAGTGAACAAGAAATGCCTGCTCCGGGAATGTACTCGAAGCGTTCGGGTGGGTTTACCGTCAGGCCGGCCTCAGCTGCTTTGCCGACAATGGCCTTGCCCAAGGGATGTTCGGACCTCTGCTCCGCAATCGCGGCAAGCTGCAAAACATCGTGATCGGTCCGCCCTGGCGCGGCAATAATGGACGTGACCACAGGATTCCCAACAGTGAGCGTGCCCGTTTTGTCGAAGACAACGGTGTCTACTGAACTTAGCAGTTCCAAATACAATCCACCCTTGACGATGGCGCCTTCGCGGGCTGCCCGCCCAATCCCTCCCAGAATAGCGAGCGGAGTTCCAGCCGCAATTCCGCAGGCACCAGCAACAATGATCACTGAGATGGTCGATATGAGATTACGAGTGATGATAAAAGTCAGAACCGCGAAGCCGAGGGCAAACCAGACCAAATAGCCAGCTAGCCGATCTGCCGTTTTCTGGATGGGTGCGCGGGAGCGTTCCGCTTCCTCAACCGCATTCAAAATGCGGCCGAAAGCCGTATCGCGCCCAATTCTCGTGATTCGAATTTCCAGTGCCCCAGACTGGTTGACGGTACCTGCAAAGACGGAGGTGCCCGGTACTTTCTCGACGGGAAGAGATTCTCCGGTGATAGCCGACTGATCGACAAAGGAATTGCCGCCCACCACGTCCCCATCGACGGGTATACGCCCTCCTGGATTGACCTCGATCAACTCTCCTATATTGATGTTGGCCGTGCTGCGCCGCTCGGTCTTGCCATTTCGCCGAACCATCACTTCACTGGGCAGTAGATTGAGAAGATCGCGAATAGCGGTCCGGCCACGTCGGACAGTAAGACCTTCCAAAACCTCCGCTATCAGCACAAACAGCACAATCACCAGCGCTGTGAAGAACTGACCGATGACCAATGCAGCGAGGATGGCGATAGTCATCGACAACTCCATCGTCATCCGGCGCTCCATCACATTCTCGGCTGCCTCTTTGAGAATTGGATAAATTCCAATAAGAGTGCCTACGATACCAATCACACTGACATGCGCAAAGGGCTCCCATACCTTCGCCCAGACCAGCGCGGCTGCAAGCGCCACTAGGGCTATTCGGATTCCATCCTGCAACTCCAATCCATGGTCGTGGCCTTCGTGTTCGGCATCATGACCTTCATCGCGATGAGCATTGGTATGAGGCGCGCCTATTTCTGCGCCGAAGGACGGCAAACCTTCTTGTACGTCCGGCATGGTTTCCTCTACTTCAAATAGGATTTGGTTACGCTGATCACTTCCTCAACGGCATTGCCCTTATGTGCCTTGTGATTCTCCCGTCGTTCGACCAGATGGAAACGGATATGCCCCTCCAGGACTTCAGACATCAAGGCGTTAATTGAGCCTCTGCACGCTGCAATCTGCTGAAGAATTTCGGAACATTCGTTTTCGTTCTCCAGCAGGCGCTCTACTGCTTCCACTTGGCCGCGGACTCGGCGGACGCGATTCAATAGCTTTTTCTTGTCTCTGATCGTGTGAGCCATGTCTCTAAATTATACTGGGGGGTAGTATACACGCAAACGTTGCGCAGAGGATCGACGCTTCCTCGACTGACTTCACAAAATGGCGTTTATGACTAGCTTCTGGTAGCCGATGATTCGGGATTTGACGAGATGCCGAGTGTTGCCGCTGCCCCGGATACCGTTAAACGGCCATCTACTTCAAGTGGCGGCCAAACCACTCATTCTTCGTTGCTCCAAAACGCTCCGTTAGTCGAAACCCGTTACTAGCGTAATCGTTCCGATCGATGGCGAGGCTCATACAATGCAATAAGTACCGCAATCGACGGCCGCGAATTTTGCCCATGCAAATCCTTGTTGTGGAGGACTCACCTGTTCATCGGCAGCTCTTGAGTTCTCATCTGCAAGAATGGGGCTTTCCTTTCACAATCGCGAAAGATGGCTCTGAGGCCTGGACGCTTCTGCAGCGTCTAGATTGTCCGAAGCTGGTTTTGCTGGATTGGGTGTTGCCAGACATCGACGGGACTGAACTGTGCCGGAGAATCCGGCAGACAGGTTCCAGGAACTCGTACTCGTACATCATCCTTTTGACCGGAAAAGACGGCAAGAAGGCCATGCTGGAGGCGATGCAGGCTGGAGCGGATGACTACCTGGTTAAACCCTTTGATCAGCTGGAATTGAAGGCCCGCCTCCTGGTGGGTAAGCGCATCGTCGATCTGCACGAAGAACTTGTGTCCGCGGAAAGCAACATACGCCGAATGAACGAGAACCTCGAACTCGAAGTGCTCCGACGGACTGCTTCACTCGACAAATCAAAAGAAGACCTCATCGCCGAGATTGCGAAGCACAAAGAAGCCGAAGAAGCGAAAAACAGGTCTGAACAATTGTTCCGCTCCATCGCAGAGAACAGTGCCGATCTGATTGCCGTTGTCGACAAGGCCGGCCACCGCATTTATAACAACCCCGCGTATGAGCGCCTCCTGGGCTACACCCCGGAAGAACTGAAACGCACTATTTCTTTCCAGCAGATCCACCCTGACGACCGGCCCCTGGTGACCCGGGCTGCTGAGCGAGCTCTCAAGACCGGCGTTGGCCAAATAGTCGAATACCGAATGCAACGAAAGGACGGAACCTACGTTACCCTGGAATCGCATGGGAGTTTCATCCGTAACTCTCGCGGCGAGATCGAGGCCAACGTCATCTCCGCTCGCGACATCAGCGATCGCCGCATGGCCCTGCAAAATGAGAAGCTCTCAGCGATTGGACAACTCGCTGCCGGCATTGCCCATGAAATCAATACCCCCGTCCAATATGTCTCAGACAACATTGCTTTCCTTGGCGATACCTGGAACCATCTCGACGCCGCTATGAATTCGTGCTCGACTCGCTTGCACGCGTCTGTGGGTTGCGACTCTCGCCCCTCAGAACCCGTGACCGCCGGAGGTTCTCCCGAAGATTGGGATTGGCTTCGGCAGGAAGTTCCCAAGGCTATCTCGCAGTCGCTTGAGGGGGTCCGGCGCATCAGCAAGATTGTCAGCGCGATGCGGCGTTTCTCCCACACCGGTGGTGGAGAACGAGAACAGGTCGATCTCAATGAAGCGCTTGACGCAACCCTCACTATCGCCCAGAACCAGATCAAGCACATCGCTGATGTTCAAACCGACTATCAGCCCAACCTGCCGCCCCTCGAATGCTACGGCGACGAGATGAATCAGGTTTTTCTGAACCTCATCGTCAACGCTACGCACGCTATCCGTGAGGTCTCGAAGAAGCGAGCACGCGAGCGTGGAAAGCTCACCATCCGCACGCGATTAATCGACAAAGATGTTCAGATCGAAATCCAGGACAACGGGATTGGTATCCCGCTGCCCATCTGCGCCCGAGTCTTCGACCCCTTCTTCACGACTAAACAAGCTGGAGAGGGCACCGGCCAGGGGCTCGCCATTTGCCACGATATCGTTGTCCAAAAACATCATGGGAAAATTTGGTTCGATACCGAATTAGATAGAGGCACAACATTTTTTGTCAGAATTCCAATCCAGTTCGATTCTGATACAGGAGGCTCGAAGTGACGTCCGATACCGCCGCCATACCTACCCGAAACCGCAAACCTAGGATCCTTTTCGTCGACGATGAACCGCTTGCACTCGAAGGTCTATCCCGATCTGTCTACCGCGACTTCAACGCTGACCTGGCCGAAGGGCCCGAAGCGGGACTGGAGAAGGTCAAGAATGATGGCCCGTACGTCGTAGTGGTTTCCGACATGCGCATGCCGGTCATGGATGGTGCCGAGTTCCTTTCTCGAGTGCGCAACTTTGCTCCCGACTCTATCCGCGTGATGCTCACCGGATATGCCGACACGGAAGCTGCCATGCGCGCCGTCAATGAAGGCAGAATCTTTCGTTTCCTCAACAAGCCGGTCAGCGCAGAAGATTTGATACTCACCCTCCGGGACTGTGTTACCCAATACGACCTCATGTTCCGCGAAAAAGAACTGCTGGAGAAAACTCTGGCAGGCTCGATCCGGGTTCTGAGCGAGGTGCTCCACCTGGCCAATCCCGTCGCATTCAACAAAGGCGCCCGCATTTGCCAGTACGTGCGTCACATTGCAGGGAAGCTTTGCCTCTCCGATACGTGGCAATATGAAATCGCGGCGATGCTCTCCGAACTGGGATGCTTGACTCTCACCCCCGACCTGCTGGAAGCCATCCACGCCGGCGAACCGCTCACTCCAGAACACGAAAAGCGCTACTCGCAGCATCCTCAAATCGCCCACGACCTGCTGGCCCGGATTCCACGACTTGAACTAGTTGCCGACATGATCCTCCAGCAGAAAGAGGTACCTAGGGACCTGTCGCGAACTCTATCCCCCGCCGCCGAATCTGTCTTGCGAGGGGCGCAGATGTTGAAGGTCAGCCTGGCTTTCGACAATCTGCTCAGCACCGGATCGGAACGACAAGAGGCTCTATCGGCACTGAGCAAAAATCCCGTCGAATACAATGCCCAAATGGTCGCTGCCCTCGCAGACTTCAGGCTCAGTCGAGGGCCCACTGAACTGCGCCCCGTTGATGTAAGTGACCTCCGCCCTGGCATGATCCTGAACGGAGACTTGCGTTCTACCACCGGGGCGCTTCTCGCCGCCAAAGGCCATGAAGTCTCGCAGGCCCTGGTAAAGACGGTTCGCAACTTCATCGAAAACGGCACCTTAAGCGGCAAGGTACTGGTGACTGTGGGAACGGGCGAAACCTGGGTTGCGAAGGCCGCGGCGCGCTAGGGCGCCCTGACTCTGCGGCTTCAGTGGTTCCGGAGAGCGCCTAAGTGCTCGGCAAACTGCTGTACGCTCGGATGGAGCCACGAATCGTGTCGGGAGAATAGCTGCGCCGCCGGAGATCGTCCAGCATCCGTTGACTTAACTGTGACCGATGCTACGGCGTGCCATACAACTGCTTATACACGCTAGCATTCCGCAGAATCGCCTGCACATACTCGCGCGTCTCGGTGAATGGAATCGATTCCACAAACTCCTGCGGGTCGCGATACTTTCCATCGTTCAGCCATTCTTCCACGCGATCCGAACCGGCGTTGTAGGCAGCAAGCGCGTACTCGAACGATCCAAACTTGTCGACCATGCCGCGAAAATACCGCGTGCCCAGTTCCAGATTGACCGCGGGCGTGTACAACTGGCTGTAATTAAATCGTCTCAGTTTCGCCTGCTTCGCCACCGTCCTGCCCGTCTTCGGCAACAACTGCATCAAGCCCACAGCATTCGCCCGGGAAACCGCATTGGGGTTGAACTCCGATTCCTGCCGAATCAGCGAAGCCACCAGATACGGATCGAGTCCGTTCACAGCGGCATAGCGCCGCAGATCGTTCCAGTAAGCCTTGGGAAACAGCGCCTCCCAATAAGCACGAGGCATGTCAGGAATATCGAGCGAAAAATAATTCGGCGCGGAGTGCTTCATCACTTCTATAGCGCGGTCGTAATGGCCGGTCTCAACGTATAGCCGCGCCTCTTCCGATGGAACCCAGCTTCCACCCTCCGCTGCAGAAACCGCTTGTAGTTCTCGAACCGCAAAATCGACCAAGCCGCCGTTGCCCAGCAGTTCCGCCTTCTGCACGTGCAGCTCGTCGGATGGCGGCTCGGTTTCTTTGATCTTCACATCGCTCTGCAGCGGCGGCACGCGATCGAGCACCGGATAATCTCCGGGAGGGTCTGCACCAGCAGCCAACCGCTTCATTCGATCGCGAGCAAGCTCGGCATAATAAAAATTGCGGTACCGCTCGGAAAGCTTTACGTAGAACGCGCGAGCCATCACGGGCTGGTTCTCTTCTTCTGCCAGCCGCGCGCGCCAATACAACGCGGCAGGAGTCTCCGCGCCGGTCGGATACAGGGTGATTTGCTCTTCAAATTGTTTCTTCGCTTCGTCGTTGCGTCCTTGGCGCAAAGTCAACCAAGCGGCCTTCCAATGTACATAGGAGGCCCGCGGGCCGTTCGGGAATCGCTCCTGTGCTTCGCGGTAGGCGTCAAGCGCCTGATCGTATTCGTGATGCACTAGGTGTAGGTTCGCTGCCGAGAGCAGCGCCTGCTCAAGCCATGAAGTCGTCGGGGCTGACTGGCGTAACTCTTCGACGGTACGGTAGAAGGTGTCGTTGTCATTCGCCGCGAAGGCAACCTGGCCCAGCAGATACAGCCGCTCGGCACTCTCCTCGGCGCTCAAGGGCTGAAGCGATGTGAGAACTTGCTTGGCATCACGATTCCGTCCCGCGCGATGCAGCGCATCCGCCAATTCGAGCTCCACCGCAGGCCGATTTTCCGGTCCAACCTCGTTCAATAGCCCGCGATATTCATCTGCCGCATCGTCATATCGCCGGTGCTTCATCAGCAGTTCGGCGCGGGTTTCGCGCTGGCCTGCCTTCGGGGCTGGCACAAGGGGTAGCTTTTCTATTGCAGCATGAGCGCCGTCGGCCTCGCTGGCCATGGGCATCGTGTAATAAACCGTCTCCAATGCCGCGGCAGCTTTGGCATTCTCGCCTAGAGCGGCATAGGCTCGACCCAAAGTAAACTCCACGTCAGACCGCACTGGCGTGCCGATCTGTTCGAGTGCCGTAACTGCATCCTGCGCCTGGCCCTCCGCCAGCAGAGCGTCCGCATAGCTGACAATGGCGTCTTTTTCGAGGACCGAATCAGGATGCGCCTTGCCGAAATCCGCCAGAGTCGCAATCGCCTCGGCAGTTCGCCCTGTCTGCATATAGCAAGTGCCACGATAATAGGCAACATAGTCGCCCAAATCTCCGGCGTGGACTTTCGCCCGGCTCAGCGGATCGATCGCCTTCTCGTATTCGTGATCGAGCACGTGCGCGTAGCCGATCACCAGCCAGGCCAGCGCGCCCACATCATCTTTACCGTGAAGCCGCGCATAGCGCTCCACCCCCGCATAGGCAGCAAGCGACCGATCCTGAAGAAGCTGTTGCGCCATGGGACGCAGGCTGGCGGAAGCGACAAAAGCCTGACGCATACGGCGCACCCTAGGAGAGAGTGGCCGTCGGCGAGCGTTTGAGTAATGGCGCTTGCCGGTCCTCGCCCCAGGCTTGCTGGCTGTCGTGGTCTTTTTAGCTGTTTTTTTCTTCTCATCGACCTTGCTGTGGTTTGCGGATTCTTGGGTTGGATGAGAGGTTGACGCCGGTGTGTCAGACTGAGCCAGAGGATTCCACGACGTTCGTGGCGTGGCGCCGGATGCCGGCGAAAGGACTCCAGGAAGAGAGCAGACAACTAAAGCTGCTAAACCCCACCACCACTTCGAACCTGATCTCACTGCTTTACCTTTTGCAAAGAGGAAAAAATCTATAGCCAGAAAAGAATTAATCACCCGACCAGTAAAACGGCAGTTTCAAAACTGTTGCCATTAGGGGCGGAAGTTTGCTCCCATAATCGAAATGTCGTCCTCGGCAAGGCTGCGGAGCAACTCATTGTGAAAATAATCTCCGCTTGCCGCCACAGTATTGCCGTATCTTTTTTGGAAAGTGCCGCGGCTCTTATCGATATCTTCTTTTAGCCGGTCGTACAAGTCCTTGTTGCGGCGACCTTCAGCGACTTTTGCCTGATTGTACAGCTTGATCTCATCCACCAGCAGGCGCGCGAACCGTTGCGCCTTGCGATGAATGTCAGCATCCTCCGGGGACAAGCCAGCCAGAGGATCGGCCGCAGTTGCGGGCGCTGCGGCAGCGTTGGCATGCGACGCGGCCACTTCCACCACTTCGGCGGCAGGCTCCGCCGCCGCGGGAGTACTGACTATATGCTTTGGAGCATGCCCGGCAAAAGGATCGGAGAACGAAGAAACCGCCTGCACCGGCGGAGGCGCGCTTTCAATCCTGCTCGACATCGCGCCATCGTCTTTCGCGACCTGCTTGCGCAACGAAGAAACTTCCAGCCATGCGCTGGTTGCCATGACCAGCAGTTCGAGAGCAGCGGAGTTAAGCTTTCCGCTTTCACCGCCATCGGCGTACACCAGAGCTGCTACTTTGTCTTTCAGCAGCAGCGGCAGCATCAGTACTTGTTCATTCGCGGGGGCGCCGAATTGTTCCACGAAGCTCTTGCCCATCTCGGCAACGTTGCCGGGAGTGGCGATTCTATTTTGATAAGTATGCGCCACCGGCCCGCCATTCAAATCGAGAGCAAAATCCTTGACCGCTTCCTCATTGCCGAAATTGCGCGACTGCCAACCCGACGCGGCACCCGCTTTGACCACGAAAAGCGCAGTTCGGGCGCAGTAATCGCAGGATGCATCCAAGAGTGCTCGCAAAATTTCTTTCTGAGTGGATCCAGCGTGAATGCTGGAGACGGCGTGGACCAGATCACCCGAGCCTTCTGCCGCGGGAGCCGCAGTTCCGCCTCCCTGAGCAGGGAGTGCTTGTAAAACTTGCTCCACGATCTGCGATTGCAATTGCGGCAACTGCGCTTGCAGAGAGTCGGCGACGGCGCGTTCGACAATCTGCCGAATCTCACCATGTTCCGCCGCTGCTTCTTTTTTATTTTTCGACATGCCTGGGAAAACCGTATCCCCTCGAATGCCAAGCTGAGGCAAACTCTTACCGACCTTTGTTCTAAATGCTGATTATACGGCACTTGCATGACCGCCGCAGAGTACGTGAGGACGTGTTCGACCGCGTACAGCGACCTCTCGACTTTATCGCAAATGCCGTACTGATCGAAACCTGAAAGCGATTGGGCAAACACCGAGGTTACCAAGTAAAATAACAGTTGCGTTCTGGTACGAACGATTTTTTCAACGCAAAATACTGCATCGCCGAGAGAATGGGAGCCATCCAAAACAAACTAGAGGGGCCTGTAACCGACGAGCTAGCCCTCGTACAGGCGGCCAAGAAAGGCGACGACTCAGCCTTCGAAGAGTTGGTTCGCCGCTATGACCGCAACGTTTTTCGGATCGCGCAGCACATTACGCAAAACCGCGAGGATGCGGAAGACGTAGTGCAGGAAGCGTTCCTGAAGGCGTACGGGAATCTGGCGAAGTTCCAGGAGCAATCGAAGTTTTACACCTGGCTGGTGCGCATCGCCGTCAACGAAGCGTTGATGAAGTTGCGCCGCAAGAAACCTGAGCGTACGGTTTCGCTCGATGAAGATATCAAGACCGAAGATGATTCGCTTCCCCGCGAAATTGCGGATTGGAGCCCGAACCCCGAGCAGCAATACAACCAGTCGGAGTTACGGGAGATTTTAAGCAAGACGATCCAGGGCCTTCCCCCCGGCTTCCGGACCGTGTTCGTGTTACGGGATGTGGAAGGACTTTCGACCGAAGAGACGGCAGCTGCGCTGGACCTTAGCGTGCCCGCTGTTAAGTCGCGGTTGCTGCGGGCGCGGCTGCAGCTTCGCGAGCGCCTGGGCCGGTTCTTTCGCAGGCGCGAGAATGGAGACAATCAACGTGAGAGTGGAGATGGTGACCGGTGAAATGCTCTGAGTTTTTGCACGAGCTAACGAATTATCTGGACGGGGTGCTCGACGAGCCTACAAAAGTCGAACTAGAGAACCACCTCTCTTGGTGCCACAACTGCTATGTCGTCTGCGATACTACGAAGAAGACCATCGAGATTTATCGCGACTCGCAACTTTACGAATTGCCAGACGATTTGCGCACCCGCCTGCGGTCGGCAATCATGACCAAGTGCCAGCAGTATAAAAAGCGTGGCCCGCAAAGTGTGTAGGTGTGTGCAGGCCTCGGAAATCAAGATGCCTCGCTTCCCTCGGGATGACAGACGTTAAATCGGATTGATTGGCCGAATCGTAATTTGCCGGCAACCTGCCGCTAATTCACTCCATCGCATATAATGATTCCCGCGCCTTGGGGTGTCGCATGCCGCGTTTTTTGTCTCCCGCCGTTACGGTTTCACTTTTCCTCCTGGGTTCGTTTCCGGCATACGGTCAACTCGCGCAAAAAACTAATACGCCGGCTACGCCCTCCAAAGCGTCGACAGCTCAGTCGACGACACCAGAAGCTCCACCAATCCCTGCGAACGCCGCGCATATGTCTCGCGAGACACGATTGCAAATCATCCGCGACTTTGAAACCCAGCTCGTGTATTCGCGGACATTGTTTCCCATGGGCACCAAGGGGCTGCTGTTAAAAGATGGCCTGATCACGCCGAACGGCAAAGACTTGGAGCAGTCACTCGTGATTTACGGGCCGGCAATCAAGCCGGGCGATCCGGCGCATATCTCCTTCGTTCGGATCAAGAATGACCACATTCATTTCGAACTGAACGGCGGCCCGATCCGGCGGCAGAAGTGGTACCAGCGCATCGAGGTCGGTGGGGCAAACGGTCCTGTGATGACAGGGCCCGACAATTCCCAGACCAATAATCCACACGGATCCTTTGTCGACCTTTACTTCGGCAAGTACGTTCCTGAAATGTCCGCGGCGCAGTTGCGGCAACTGCTCTATCCAGTGCTCGATTTCACCGCCCGCAACCCCGAGCAGGCCTATCTCGACACGGTACCGCCAAAGGTGAAACAAGCGATTCTCGCCCATCATGTCTTGGTCGGAATGAATCGCGAGATGGTGGTGCACGCGATGGGCAAGCCGCCGAAGAAAGATCGCGAGAAAGCTGGCGAAGCCGAATATGAAGAATGGATCTACGGCACGCCTCCTGCCGACGTCGATTTCGTGCGTTTCGTGGGCGACGAAGTGGTGCGCGTCGAGACCATGAAGGTGGATGGGGAAAAAATTGTGCGCACGCAAAAAGAAGTTGTGCTGCAACCTACAGAGAAGCAGCAAGAGGCACAAAAGCAGCCTGAGGCGCGGCCATCGAATGCCCCAAGCCTGCGCCGTCCGGGCGAGGATTCCAGCAACGTACCGCAGCCTGCGGACGGAGCTTCTCCAGTTGCACCTGCGCCCCCGCCGGATTTGCCCCAGCCAAATGGGCCGAATCAGATCATAGCAATGCATTAACGTGATCGCGGCGCGGCCGCAATAAGGCGGAAAATCGAGAGCGCGGAAACGCAGGACCCAATCGTAAGTTAGAATCTGTGCGTGGCCATTGCCATCCAATGCCGCGACCTGCGCAAAACGTACGAGGGCAAAGTCGAAGCTGTTCGCGGGCTGAGTCTTGAGATTCGCGCCGGGGAATGCTTCGGTCTGCTCGGACCGAACGGAGCAGGGAAGACCACGACCATCGAAATCCTCGAAGGGTTACTCGAACCGACCTCGGGTGAGGTTTCGATTCTAGGCCACTCCTGGAATGAGAATGCGCGTGAAATGCGGGAGTGGCTGGGCATCTCGCTGCAGGAAACGAGGCTCTCCGAGAAATTAAGCGTGCGTGAAACTGTCGAACTGTTTGCGAGTTTTTATCGAGAACCACGTTCGAGCGATGAAGTACTTGAGGAGTTACAGCTCACAGAAAAGGCAGATGCCTGGGTCGGAAAGCTTTCCGGTGGCCAACGTCAGCGGTTGGCGGTGGCGACTGCTTTGGTTTGCAATCCGAAAATTCTTTTTCTGGACGAACCGACCACCGGGCTCGATCCGCAAAGCCGCCGCCAATTATGGGACATCATTCGCGAATTCCAGCGCCACGGCGGCACAGTTTTGTTGACCACCCATTACATGGATGAAGCGGAGCGTCTATGCGATCGCCTGGCGATTGTCGATCACGGACAAATCATCGCCGAAGGTTCGCCGGCTGATCTGATTGAACGCCTTGGCGGCCACCACGTGGTCGAGTTTGCGGTTAGCGGAGACGGCAACGGCAACGACAAGACCGATAATCGGTTCGCGGCATGGCGCGCCTTGCCGGGTGTGGAGGCCTTGCGTGAAGATAACGGCATGGTTGCGCTCAGCGTCAAAGAGCCCCATTTAACCATCCCAGCGCTGTTAGATTCGATCGATGAACAGGGAAGCCGGCTTGAACACCTGAACACCCGTCAGGCGAGCCTCGAAGATGTATTCGTGCGGCTTACCGGACGCCATTTGCGCGAGGAATAAGAACTGGTGAAGCGATGAGCGTTGCAGAGCAAACTTCGACAATATCCGTGAAACCGCCTGCCAGGACTCCACGGCGCAATGGACGCTGGGCCGGGTATCTTCATTTGCTCATGGCTCGCATGTTGGAACTCAAACGCGAGCCGGAGGTCGTCTTCTGGGTTTTCATCTTTCCGCTGCTGCTCGCAATAGGTCTCGGCATTGCTTTCCGCGAAAAGCCAGCCGGCACTTCACCCGTGGCCATCGTTGCCGGAACGGGTGCGCAGCAAGCCGAATCGCTGCTGCAACATTCTGCGCAACATGCATCTTTCAAAGTCGAAATACAAGACGATGCCGTTGCGCGCAAGGGTTTCCGCCTGGGCAAGTACGATCTCGTCATCGAACCAAATTCCGCAGGGGGCATTACTTATCTGTTCGATCCCGCCCGCCCGGAAAGCGTGCTTGCCCGCTCGGAAGTAAACGATGCGCTACAAACGGCCGTCGGCCGCAAAGACGTTGTCGCGACGAGTGAAGTTATTTCTTCCGAGCCCGGTTCGCGCTATATCGACTTCTTGATTCCCGGTCTGCTGGGCATGAACCTGATGAATTCCGGCATGTGGGGCATCGGATTTGCACTGGTTGATATGCGGCAGCGCAAGCTGCTCAAGCGTTTCGTGGGCACGCCCATGCGCCGGGGAGATTTTCTGCTCGCGCTTATGTCGAGCCGCCTGGTGTTGATGATCATCGAAATCGGATTGCTGCTTACTCTTGGCGTGCTGGTCTTCCACATGAGGATTTTGGGTTCGATCTTCACAATAATCCTGGTGGGTTCAGTTGGAGCGCTCTGTTTCGGTGGAGTTGGATTGCTGACCGCGAGCCGCGCTCAGAAGATCGAGAGTGTGAGCGGCCTCATGAATTTAATCATGATGCCCATGTGGATCTTTTCCGGCGTGTTTTTTTCCTACGAGCGCTTTCCGGCCATGCTTCGGCCATTAATCAAAGCGCTTCCCTTAACCGCACTGAACGACGCGCTGAGGGCTAGCATTCTGGAAGGCACTCCCCTGATCCACCAATGGGGGCGCCTTTTAGTGATGGGCTTGTGGGGTGGGATTTCGTTTCTGCTCGCGCTCAGGTGGTTCCGGTGGACTTAATCTCGAAGACGAGGGCCGCAATCTTTCAAAATCGACCGGATTGATATATTCGAGGCTATCTCCGAAGCTTGGCCTCGGTCGCAAATCCTGGCGGAAGTTACGAACGAGGCCGGCCGCGGTGCTTGCGAAAGCACTTCTTACTAATACCTACTTCGCTGACTTGGCGGCGGCCTTTCGGACCCTCGCCCAGCGTTGCCTTTGAGCTTCGGCAATACGTTGGCGCGCTTCTTTACTCAACGTACGACCGGTTCTCTTGGGTCTACGCCCGTTACCATAACCGAGAACATCAAGTGCTTTCCCTACTCGCCCCAGCTCAGATTGCAGCCGGGAGTACTCTTTCTGCAGGGAAATCACCACGTTGTTCATCATGGGTAATACCCCCTTCGTAAGTAAGGCTAACACGAGAAAAGCACGAATTACATTCGCGGCACTGAATTAATTCGGGTGCAGAATATTAGAAACGGATTCTAAAACTTCCTGCAGACTGGAATAGAAGAGTAAAAGCTTGTAACTAAGTCGAATTCTACTCAGCCCCCACCGGTATCGTCGGCAAGAATGTCGGAGCATGCCGCGCTTTCGTCGCGTCTTCGAAGGCAAACGCCAGGCGGATGAGAGTGGGCTCGCTCCAAGCCCGCCCAAAGAAAGATATCCCGATGGGCAGCCCTGATATGAGACCCGCAGTCACATTGATATTCGGGTAGCCGGCGACTGCCGCGGCATTCGAGCTACCACCCGCCACGTGATCTCCGTTCAGAAGATCGGTGAGCCAGGCCGGCCCTCCGGTCGGAGCGACGATCGCATCCAAATGATATTTGCTCGTGGTGGCATCAATACCTTCAGTGCGGGCGAGTTGGTGGTTCTTATTCAATGCGTCGAGATACGCTTTATCAGTAAGCGGACCTTTACCTTCCGCTTTTAGAAACAGGTCCTGGCCAAAGTAAGGCATTTCTCTTTGATGATTGCGATCGTTGAACTCGATGACTTCCTGCAATGTATGAACTGGAGCGCTGGGTCCAAGTCGCGCAAGGTAGGCGTTCAGGTCAGCTTTAAGTTCGTACATCATGACTAATAGTTCGCTATCATCGAACTTACCCAGCGTCTCAATGTCAGCAGGGTCGATTACTGTGGCTCCCTGCTTCTTCATTACGTCGAGCGACTGCTCCATCACAGCATCGACCGCATCGTTGAACCCAAAATACTTTCTTGCCACGCCGATGCGGGCGCCCTTCAGTCCAGTGGGATCGCAGAACTGTGTGTAGTCAGTGTACGATTTGCCCGCGCTCGCCCCCGTGGCCGAATCGGCCGGATCGACTCCCGTCAATGCTCCTAATAAGACCGCCGCATCTCGCACTGTGCGGCACATCGGCCCAGCACTATCCTGGCTGTGAGAGATGGGAATGATCCCACTGCGGCTAACCAATCCAACTGTTGGCTTGATGCCAACCAGTCCGTTGGAGGACGACGGGCAGACGATCGACCCGTCTGTTTCTGTTCCAATGCCTACGGCACATAGGTTGGCGGAAATTCCAGCGCCAGTGCCGGAGCTCGACCCACAGGGATTCCGGTCGAGCGCATAGGGGTTTTTCGTCAAGCCGCCTCGACCGCTCCAAGCGCTGGTCGAATGGCTGCAGCGAATATTCGCCCATTCACTTAAATTCGTCTTGCCTAGAATCACCGCGCCGGCGTTGCGCAGCTTCTGCGCTACGAATGAATCCTGAGGAGGTTTAGCACCGACTAGCGCGAGCGAGCCAGCGGTGGTCATCATCTTGTCGGCGGTATCGATGTTGTCCTTGATCAGCACTGGAATTCCGTGCATCGGCCCGCGGGACCCTTTGGCTTTTCGTTCCTGATCAAGCGAGTCGGCAATCGAGAGCGCATCGGGATTCATTTCGATAATCGCGTTGACAGAAGGACGGTGTTTATCGATGTCATCGATGCGTGCGGAGTATTTCTCGACCAGCGACCGCGCTGTGAATTTGCCGCTTTTCATCCCGTCTTGCAACTCGGAAATTGTAATTTCGGCGAGCTCAAACGGCTTTACATCGGCAGTCTCGGGTTGGCTTGCGACCTCGCGTGCCGCAGCTAACGCTGGGTAGACAGGAGCAAGACTTGCAGCCGCACCGCCGACCAGAGCACTCCTGAGAAACGATCGGCGGCTGCCGTGAGCCCGGCTTTTTTTCTGAGTCATGATTGAAATTGTCCCTGTTCCGTTTAGAGCTTCTGAAGTCGCATCGGAACATATTAATCGATGGAGTACAGCCCTGCGGAAAAGAACTATCCACCCTTGGGAAAATATCGTCGGAAAATAGCGAATGCTAACGTGTGACAAGAATCATTGCGCCAGTTCTATGCGGATTTCCCGTTCTTCCCGGATTGTTCCGCCGGCGACCTTACCGGTGCGCTTCTGGTTGCCAGCAGAAGATTTGCGTCCTCATAGGGATCGTAGGTTTCTTCCGGATACCAGAGGCCAGCGAAAAGATCGTCTTGCTTGGCAACCGTGCAACGCTGCACATGAACGCTGTCGACGAAATCATGCTGGATTTGCGGAGCACCCCAATCTCCGCCCCAGATAAGACCGCAGTTTTGGGCCAGATTCCCGAGAAAAGAAAAATCTCCTTTCCACGAAGGTTCGCCGTTTACAGAGCGCACGATGTCGCAGGCCAATCCATAATGATGCACGCCCACGGCTCGCAATTTGGTTGCGCCGTTGTTGAACAATTCCTGCTGGCGCTGCTGGCTCCGATAGGTTTCATAGATCATGAGCGCGATGCCAATTCTCTGCGCGGTGGCCAGAAGTTGCTGCACGAGCTGGCGAGTGACTGGTTCGAGCAGTGCGGGGTCATCGACAAGGCTTGAAGAACGGAATCGCGCATCCAGTGAAATAACCTCCGAGTAAAAGTTTCCCATGGTAACTCTCCCCTAAGACTCAGCGACTGTTTCAGTATCGAGAAAAGCTCCAAGAGGGGAAAGGTCAGTTGAACCCACGATAAATGGGAACTGTGGAAATAAATCGGTCGTCTTACAGAAATCGACAATCAATTTGTGGTGCGCGCTAATTGCCGCTGCGCGCCTGCTGCACCATTTCTACCAGAACTTTTCGAGCTTCCGATGGATTGGTTACTTCCCGCAGAAACGCGATGCGCGTGCCTTTCATGCCTTCCTTGGTTTTCAATCGCAGATGGAAGCCCAGGCGGTCCACGGCTGTCATCGAAGCCTCTTCGGCTTCTAGGCCAGCCAATACGCGGGCCAGAAGGACCAGCGCATCGTTATGGTCGGCATTCATGTGTTCGAGAATCGCGCCGGCAGAGTCGGCGAGCGGATCGGGCCGCGCTGGCACATAATCCGACGCCTGCACCCATCCCATGACGCCAAAGCCGCCGACGTAATAAACATCCAGCACGTTCATGCGGTAAAAAGAGAAATCTTCAAAGTCCACCCAATATTTGCTGTTGGCGTAGCGCTCCAGATATGTTTTTCGCGCCTCGGGTGTCTCAGCTTCGGGAATTTTCGGAACATCCCCGATGAGGGTAACTCTCGAAGCGCCCAGCGGATCGCCGCCCGCATCCGGCTGCGTAACCAGCAGGCTGGCGCGGGGATCGGCCTGCAAATTCTGCGTGTGCATGGCCATGGT
Source organism: uncultured Acidobacteriaceae bacterium (assembly GCA_963766625.1). Classification (GTDB taxonomy): domain Bacteria; phylum Acidobacteriota; class Terriglobia; order Terriglobales; family Acidobacteriaceae; genus Sulfotelmatobacter. The sequence continues at coordinate 43,590 of CAVYBF010000011.1, forward strand.
GCTGATCAGAAAAATCGGACGCCCGCCCGCGTCGAGTGCGTAGGGCATGACCGAGCCGAAGGGAAATCCAGGCTGTTTGCGGGAAAGCGTCGAAAGGCTGCCGATGCGGCCGACGTGCATCAGCGTCCGCGCCCGCTCCGCAAAGGAAGGCTCAGGCGCGGGCGGCTCACTGCTTGCGGCCGTCGTGCTTGCGTGTTTTCGGGTCGATGAAGAAGACATTGTCTCCTTCTAGTTTAGCAAGCGGAGGGAAATAAAGTGGGCCAGCAGTTCGACCGGCTGCGGGACCCGCGCTTGCAAGACTTTGTGCGCCGCGTCGGCCTTTCGCGATAACCGCTAATCTTCAGAAAGACGCCGACCCGACCACGGCATCCCCATTCCTGAAAGAAGCGAAGCTCCAATCGCAGTGAGACGACCCTCCACCCGTGCCTCATTCAATCCACCTCGAAAAGTTCACCTGACGTAAACGGGCGTTTACGAGTCATTGACCTCGATGAGTCTCACAAGCGAGCAATGAAAACGCCCAGACTCATCTTGTGAGTCTGGGGCGCCTTATCTGGTCTCTCGTTTAAACCGGATCGTACTCTAGTGATGCCCTCCGCCATGCGTACCACCCCGATATCCGGGGAGGGCGTGTTCAGCCTTCCCTTCATGGCCAGCGTCGCCTACGTGGCCTTGCCCATCCCGCGCCTCGTTTGCCTGGAAGTGGTTGAAGCGCTGAGCTCCGCGCGGCGGCAACGGTCCGTTATAACCATGATGAGGATCAAAGCGGTTGTCGACATGACCGAAAAAGCCGCGAGGTCCGTGAAACCAAGGGCCGGCTCCAATAAACACCCCGCCAACAAACCAATCGGGTCCGTAATAACCGTAAGGAGCACAGTCATATGGGGCATAGTCGAAGTACCCGTAGGGGCACACGGGAGCCGGTCCGATGTTTACGCCGACGGAAACCTGGGCTTGCGCCACAGGCGCACAGCATAAAAGGCCAGCCACCAGAACTGCGAAAGCAAGCGCACTGACTTTGAACATGATTTCCCCTTGATTCGTTCAGAGTTTTAACCTGGACAACTGAGGGCCAGCATAATACCAAGGATCAGTAACCGGCAAACCGGAAGTTGACAGTCAATTGTTGTAAACAGCGTTAGCACTCATTGAGAATTGGCCGACGAAGCGTCAATGAGTGAGCAACACGGAATTAGATCAACGCCGAATACTGATTTTTTGGTGAGATAACCAGCTTGCATTTTGATGGGTGCTGACCTCTAGCGCTGACCTTATGCTGACCCGAGATTACGTCAAGCTGTAAGTGATTGAAAATATGGAGCGGGAGACCGGGATCGAACCGGCGACATCCAGCTTGGGAAGCTGGCGTTCTACCGCTGAACTACTCCCGCTCAAAGCCAGTTATGATCGGCCGCTTGCGCCAAGACCAACGAAACGACTAACCAAAGTCTAGCACCCACGTTCAGCGGAGACAATCTGGGGCCGGTTAGTCTTGGGCTATCAATCTTGGGCTATCAATCAGGGTCGATCAATCAGGGTCGATCAGTCGGCGGCCATCAGCTTGGAACTTTTCTGCTCTCCGGCGACCGTGGCCGCTCTTTCTTCCAGCAGAAGCCGCCGCAAGCTCCGCAGATCGTTCAGCAGGCGGTAGCTCGCCTTTACATGCTGATCAAGTTTGTCGAGCTTGTAGACGACGATTCGTAAGGCGTCGATGCGGCGCGAAGTTTTCGATTGTGTCTCCGCGAGTATGTCGCTGTCGGCAGTTTGTTTCGCCTCTTCAAGTGCCTCACGCAATAGCGCGAGATATTCTTGCGCACCCTCGATGCTGTCGAATGGAGTGCTCATGATTGTTTACCTACGAGGTAGATTCTGCTCCCCCAGAATATCTCAAATTCCAGCCATGCACTGCATTTTTCCACTAGCTGCCATATTATTCTTAAAATACCATAAGCCTGCGCGGACGCACACCGAGCGAAAAAGCCTCCGCACCTACTTTCGCACTGGCTCCTCTGCCTTTTTCAGATAATCGGAAAGCTGCCGCACAACCGCGACGAACGTCTTGGTTGCCACTGAGAGCGTACGATCGCGGCGATAGGCGATTCCGAGCTCGCGCCACAGGTCGGCGCCCTCGAGTTCCACCAGCTTCACGCGTCCCGCAGCGACTTCATCATGCGCAAAGGACGCGCTCACCAGCGAAATGCCGAGATCGGCGGCGACGAAGCTTTTGATCATTCCGAGGCTGGGCAATTCCATTCTGACTTTGAGTTCGCTGTTGTACTCGCGGAAAAGCTTGTCGAGCAGCCGACGCGTGTGTCCGGTTTTGGGGAGCAGAAGAGGATGCTTCACCACATCTGCAACCTGCGCCGACTTCAGCTTGGCTAAAGGATTTTTTGGGCTGACCATCAGCATTAGCCGGTCACGATAGATCGCCTGCACCTTGAGGCTGGGAGACTGTACGGGCAGGCTGATGATGCCAACATCGAGAGATCCATTCTCCAGCTTTTCCACAATCTTGTAGGTGAAGTTGCGATAAATGCTGATCTGCACGTCGGGAAAGCGACGGCAATATTCGCCGAAAACCTCAGGCAGAACATAGAGGCAAGTGGCTTCGTTCGCGCCCACCAACAGAGTGCCGCGTGGCGTGTGGCCATGGTCGGCAACCGCGACCAGCGATTCGTCGCGCAGCTTTTTCATTCGGACTGCATAGTCGTGAAACACCTGCCCCGCAGGAGTGAGCTTTACGGTCTTGCCCGAGCGGTCAAGCAGGCGATCGCCATACTCCTGCTCGAGTTGGCGGATTTGCGCACTCACCGCCGATTGCGAGCGGAAAACCTTTTCTCCGGCGCGCGAGAAGCTGCCTTGGCGCGCAACCTCCAGAAAAGTTATGAGCTGATCGAAGTCCATGCAGTTAGTCGGGAATTATAACGGACTTCAGTCCCTGAATGGATATCGCGGGAAAAGGCGGTGCGCTCATGCTTACTGAACCGCTGCAGTCTGGGCCGAAAGCGGTTCGCGGCTGTAGCCGCGAGCCTCTTGCGCTGCAAGACGCGAAAGAATCGGCGCCCAGGTTTCTTCAATCGAGCATGGCGGAACTACGGGCTCAACCCGCAACAGCGGCAGAGCGGAGTAGTAAAGCAGACCGGCAGCGCGTGGGCTGCCAGTGAGTTGTGCGTGGCGCTGCAAGATGCGCCGCAGCCAAACTTCTTCGCGGGCTTCGATCGCCGCAAGCCGCACGGATTCGCGGTTCATTCGGCTCTCATTGTCGTGCTCCCGCTCGTGGTCGCGGGTGCGTAGGATGTAGGCGAGGCCGCCGGTCATTCCGGCTCCCAGATTCGCGCCGGCTGCGCCGAGAATTAATACTACGCCTGCGGTCATGTATTCACATCCATGACGCCCCACTCCCTCAACCACGGCAAGCGCGCCGCTGTTGCGAACCGCAAACCTTTCACCGGCGCTTCCGGCGACGAATAGCTCACCTGAGGTTGCACCGTACAGAACGGTGTTTCCAACTAGAACGTCGCCGCGCTCGGAAGCTTCGGCTCCGGTGCTAATCGCGATACTTCCACCGCAGAGGCCTTTGCCGACATAGTCATTCGCTTCTCCGGTCAATCGGAAGTTTGCTCCCGGTATCAGGAAGGCGCCAAAGCTCTGTCCGGCGATGCCAGTAAATTCAAAATCAAGTCCCGACATTTCCAGCGCCGAACGCCCTAAACGGCGAAGCGCTTCGCCGCTGAAATGCGCACCGATCGCTCGCTCTTCGTTGGTGATCGCAAAACGGTAAGGACGGAGCGACATGGATTCCACATCATCGACCACGCGATTCAGTTCGAGGTGAAGAAAACCGCTGTCTTCGTGCGGACAGGCAATTTGCGCCGGAGGATCAAGAATAGGCTTTAAGAGCGCGCCCACACTTTTTTCGGCTTGCGGAGATCGCGCTCCGAGCCGCTCGACTGCACCTAAAGCTTCATCGATCGACGCCGCTCCAATGCTGGCGAGCAATTTGCGGACATCGTCTGCCAGAGCGCGGAAATATGTTTCCACCATCTCGGGATTGCCTGCGAAGCGAGCCCGCAAAGTCTCATCCTGGGTCGCAATGCCGACGGGACAGGTATTGAGGTGGCACTGGCGCGCCATCACGCAGCCTACCGCCAACAAGGCGGCCGTTCCAAAACCAAATTCCTCTGCGCCAAGCAACGCCGCAATCACAACATCACGCGCAAACTTCAAGCCGCCATCCACGCGCAGCCGAACTCGGCCTCGCAATCCGGCTCGCACCAGCGCGGTGTGCGCATCGCGGAGGCCAATCTCCCAAGGCAGGCCGGTGTTCTTAATCGAGGTGAGCGGTGATGCACCTGTGCCACCGTCGTGTCCGCTGACAGTGATTACATCTGCGCCAGCTTTCGCCACGCCGGTTGCAATCACTCCGACGCCGAAGCTCGAAACCAGCTTGACTCCGATTCGCGCATTGGGATTCACAGCGCGCAGATCGTAAATCAACTGGGCCAAATCTTCGATGCTGTAAATGTCATGGTGCGGAGGAGGCGAGATGAGGGTGGCTCCGGCGATCGCATGCCGCAGCCGTGCGATGTACGGGGATACCTTTATGGAAGGGAGTTGGCCGCCTTCGCCTGGCTTCGAACCTTGTGCCATCTTGATTTCGATCTCGTCGGCGTGCACCAGATATTCTGCGGTTACTCCGAATCGCGCCGAAGCGACCTGCTTCACCCGGTTGTTGGCTTCCGGCCGCTCGTAGTAAATGTTCGGATCTTCTCCGCCTTCACCGGTGTTGCTGCGTCCTCCCAGCCGGTTCATCGCAATGGCCAGGGTCTGATGCGTTTCCGGAGAAATCGCGCCCAGCGACATGGCCTGCGTGCTGAAGCGGCTGAGCAGGGAAGTCTCGCTTTCTATGTCGCCGAGTGGCAACGGCTCCGCCGGGCGAAACTCGATCAAGTCTCGCAACGCTACGTCTTTTCTTTCGTGCGAGAGATTATTCAGCGCCGCCTGATTTGCCGGAGTAGGAGACTTGATGTAGCGGTGCATCCGCCTCACCAGTTCGGGAGAGGTCGCATGTAGTTCTCCGCTGCGGCGGAAACGGTACAAACCCGCATCGCGAAATTCCGCTTCGGGAGCGCCGAAGCCCGCTTTGTGACAGGTAATGGTGTCGCGAAGAAGATCGTCCAGAGACACACCACTCAGAGTTGCACCGGCATTTTCGAAGAACTGCTCGCACACCTGCGCATCGAGGCCGACGGTTTCAAACATTTGGCTGTTGCGGTAACTGCTCATCGTGGAGATGCCCATCCGGGCCAACACCTTGCGCAGACCTTTCTCGATGGCACCTCGATACTTGGCTGGACCCGTCGCTTCAGCGCGTGCCGCCAGGCTCATTGCCAGATATGGATGCACTGCACTTGCGCCTGCGGCTAAAAGCAGAGCGACATGATGGGTATCGAGGATCTGACCAGTCTCGATGATTAGAGGAACGTTCCAGGCGCCAATCTCAGTCATGGTTTGCCATGCGGTTGAAACCGCCAGCAAGGCAGGAACTGCGGCTCGATGCTCGCTCACAGCGCGATCACTCAGCAGGATCGCTCTACCGCTGGCCGCGGCATTTGCAGTTCTTTTTCGTACTTTGTCCAGAACTTCACGTCCGGCCGCAACTCCTCCGCTCACCTCAAAAGTGAAGTCGACGCAGTGCACGGTGAGAAGCATTTCGGAAAGCCGATCCATCTGCCCGGCATCGAGCAGCGGAGAATTCAGCTTCATAGCCTTGCCGAGATATATGTCGAGCGACATCACGTGACTCTCGCGCAATGGATCGATTGGGGGATTCGTGACCTGCGCGAACCGTTGCTTGCAGTAATCCCATAGCGGACGCGGCAGGCTCGACAGAAATGCCGGCGGAGCGTCATCGCCCATGCTCCACAGTGGTTCCTGACCCTGTTCTGCCATTGCCCGAAGCAGCATGCGGAACTGATCTTCCGTCCAGCCGAAGGCAGCCATCAACCGGTTGGGTTCGTGCACGACCGGAGTTGCCCTATGCTTGGCCGAAATGATTGTCGGCGGAGTCCATTTGCTGTCGACCGGAACCAGTCGCTCTACCTCACGCGGGCGGAAAAAAGTTCCGCCGGCAGGATCGGCAATCAACATCTCGCCCGGTCCCAACCGCTGGCGCTCGACAACATGCTTATCAGAAAGATCCGTAATGCCAACTTCCGAGCCAACGATCAACAATCCATCGGAAGTCAGGGTGTAGCGAAGTGGACGAAGTCCATTGCGGTCGAGCTTCGCGGCTACAAACTGCCCATCGCTAAAAACCATGGCCGCGGGGCCATCCCACGGTTCCTGCTCGTAACTGCTCGATGCCAGGAACTGCCGCAACCCTGGTTCGATCTTCTCGTCGTGCTCCCATGCCGGCGGCATCAAGCGCAACGCGGCTTCTACCATGCTGCGCCCACTCCGCACGTTCGCTTCCAGCGCATTATCGAAGCTCGCCGAATCGCTCATTCCCGGCTGCAGAAGATTCGCGGTGCCAGGCAATCCAAGCTGGCGGCGCAAGCACGCTGCTCTCGCCTGAAACCAGCGTCGGTTGCTGCTGATGGTGTTGATCTCGCCGTTGTGCGCGACAAAGCGAAACGGCTGTGCCAACGACCAGCTCGGCGCCGTGTTGGTGGAATAGCGCTGATGGAAAATCACGAACGAGCTGGCGAAATCTGCGTCATTAAGATCTGCATAGAACGGGGCTAACTGCTCCGGAGTAAGCAAACCTTTATAAACGATTCGTTTTGAAGAGAGCGAGCAGTAATAACCAGACTCAGGCAGCGTCTCAAGGTGTTGCCGCAGACGGTAAAGTTGTAACTCAAAATCGAAAGCCTCCGAATCAGCAACTTCACAGTGCGGCGCTACAAAACACTGCCGTATGACGGGTAGGGATTCGCATGAACGCGGCCCTAAAATCGAGGAGTCGGTCGGAACCGCACGCCAGCCTACGAATGACAGGTCAAATTTCTCAACCGCTTGCCGAATTGCATCGGCTGCCTCGTCCTCCCGGCCACGCTGAAGAAACGCCATGCCGATGCCAAACTCTTCCGGCAATTTGATCCCATCCAGCCGAGCCACTTTCCGGAAAAAAGCTTTGGGCAATTGAACCAGCAGGCCCGCACCATCGCCGCTGCGTCCATCGGCATCGACTCCGCCGCGATGTTCCAGTCGCACCAATGCGCTAAGTCCACGTTCTACGATGGCATGAGACGCAGGACCGCCCAGCTGGGCGATGAATCCCACGCCACAGGCATCATGATCGAGCGCGAAGGTAGGGCGACTTTCCGCCATACTACCTGTCTACTGGCAAATTTCAGGAAAGTACAATCGTCATTTTTAATGCGTCGCATGGATTTTTTCGCTTGTCGCGCAAGTGAATTTTCGGCAACAGCCCCATTGGTTCTGCGCGAGGGTGGAGGCCTGTTTTCAGATAGAATGACGAATCCGTGCACATGGTTACTCTCTCGCAAGTTCAGACGGCGCTCGGGCGCATTCGAAAATCCATCCCCGTTTCTCCGTGCACTCGCTCGGAAACGTTCTCCGAACTCACCGGATATTCCATCTATCTCAAACTCGAGAACCGTCACCGAACCGGCGCCTACAAGGAGCGCGGCGCACTCAACAAGCTTCTTACTCTTAGCGCTGAAGAGCGTTCTCAGGGAGTAATTGCCGCCTCCGCCGGCAATCACGCACAAGCCGTTGCCTACCACGCTTCGAATCTCGGCATTCGGGCAAAAATCGTCATGCCCTTGGCGACGCCGCTGATTAAGGTTTCGGCCACGCGTGGCTACGGTGGCGAAGTCGTACTGTATGGAGCCAATTACGATGAGGCATATGAAGAAGCCATGCGCCTTAGCGCGCAAGAACATCTGACGTTTGTCCATCCTTTCAACGATGATGCAGTCATTGCGGGGCAGGGAACTCTTGGCCTCGAACTACTCGAGCAGCACTCCGATCTCGATGTGGTTATTGTTCCTGTCGGAGGCGGCGGTCTGATTGGCGGAATCGGCTGCGCATTGAAGGAAACGAATCCGCGCATTCAGGTGATTGGAGTTCAGCCGGCACGCCTGCCTTCGTTGAAAGTCGCATTGTCGGAAGGCAAGCCGGTGACTCTGCCCGCAGCGGTCACGATTGCGGACGGTATCGCGGTACGCCGTGCGGGCGAGCGAACGCTTGCGTTGGTTCAGAAATATGTCGACGAGATTGTCACCGTCGAGGAAGAAGAAATTGCCAACGCCGTACTGCTCTTGCTGGAAAGAGAAAAGATATTAGCCGAAGGTGCGGGCGCAGCTGCGCTGGCAGCTCTGGTGAATCGGCGCATTCCACTGCTCTCTGAAAAGCCGGCTCGCGATAAAGTTGGAAAAAAGATCGCCGTCATAATCAGTGGCGGCAACATCGACGTAACTCTCTTGGCCCGCATCATCGAGCGTGGCCTGGTCAAGGATGGGCGCCTCGTGCGCCTGCGCGTGCACCTCCCCGATTATCCCGGAGCGCTGCACCGACTTACCGGCATTCTCGCGCAGCATCGCGCGAACATTGTCGAGACCGCTTACGACCGTGCCTACCATAACGTAAATCTGGGCGACACCGCCATCGACATCACCATGGAAACCCGCGGACCGGACCACATTGCCGAACTCATCTCGGCCCTCGGCGCCAACGGCTACACGCACGAAAGAATTCTGTAACCACGTTCCGGTTCGAACTGGCTCCGTGCCGTCGGAGGGCGTATTCTTTTACAGGCTGGGTATTGGCATTGTGGGCGGCTAACTCACTGCTCCTGAACCAGTTACTCAGGTGATACCAGTCACCCCGCTGGGTGCCGAATGTCCTTGCGGTTGCCGGATGAAAGATCACAATGAAAGCGGACTATAAGACGTACCTACGGAGGTAGGAATATGACTTCTGGCACGATTGTCACGCCCGGAATCAAGGCTCCGGGCGACTACATTGAAGATGTAATGAGCAGTGTGAAGGCGAAGAACCCCGCCGAGCCTGAGTTCCATCAGGCGGTGCGCGAGGTGTTCGACTCTCTGCGATTAGTTCTCGCAAAGCATCCCGAATATCAATCCAATCGCATTCTTGACCGCATTGTCGAGCCCGAGCGAGTTCTGATGTTCCGCGTTCCCTGGATCGATGATCAAGGCAACGTGCAAATCAACCGCGGCTTCCGCATCGAAATGAACAGTGCGATCGGCCCTTATAAAGGCGGACTGCGGTTCCATCCATCAGTCAATCTTGGAATTCTGAAATTCTTGGCGTTCGAGCAGGTATTCAAAAATTCGCTCACGACGCTGCCAATGGGCGGCGGCAAAGGTGGATCGGATTTCGATCCCAAAGGCAAGAGCGATAACGAAGTGATGCGCTTCTGCCAGAGCTTCATGACCGAACTGGCGCGGCACATCGGCCCAGACACGGACGTTCCTGCCGGCGACATCGGCGTAGGCGGACGCGAAATCGGTTATCTTTTCGGCCAATACAAGCGGCTGCGGAACGAATTTACCGGCGTGCTCACGGGCAAAGGCCTGAACTGGGGCGGATCGCTGATTCGTCCGGAAGCGACCGGCTACGGCTGCGTGTATTTTGCAAGTGAAATGCTCAAGAGCAGGAAAGATTCGCTCGAAGGCAAGATCTGCCTGGTTTCCGGCAGCGGCAATGTTTCGCAGTATACCATCGAGAAGCTGCTGGATCTGGGAGCGAAGCCGGTCACCGTCTCCGATTCGAACGGCGTGATCTACGATCCCGACGGCATCGATCGTGAGAAGCTGGCGTTCGTTCTCGAACTGAAAAACGTGAAGCGTGGCCGCATTCGCGACTATGCCGATCGTTACAAGAAGGCGATCTTCATGCCGACCGATGTGAAGCTTGAGCACAGCCCGCTATGGAACATCAAAGCGGATTGCGCCTTCCCGAGCGCCACGCAAAACGAAATCACCGCGAAAGATGCGGCGAACCTGATCAAGAATGGCATCAAGGTGGTGGCTGAGGGCGCCAACATGCCGAGCACGCTGGAGGCGACCAGGTTGTTCCTGGAAGCCGGGATTCTCTACGGCCCGGCAAAGGCGGCGAATGCGGGCGGAGTGGCCACGAGCGGCCTGGAAATGTCGCAGAACGCTGCGCGCATTTCCTGGAGCCGTGAGGAAGTGGACGACAAGTTGCACAAAATTATGATCGCCATCCACCGCAATTGCTTCGAAACGGCCGAGAAATACGGCACGCCCGGTAACCTGGTGAACGGCGCCAACATCGCCGGCTTTTTGAAAGTGGCCGATGCGATGCTGGACCAGGGCTTGGTGTAGTTGGTTCATGTAGCGCGGGTGCCCTCGCCCGCGTTGGCTGGAGAAAACACTGCGGGTGCCCCATCCTTGCCGCGTTCTTTGCGGCAAGGGTGGGGATTTTGACTTTTGCAGGCAGCCGGAACTGTTGGGCACGCCACCGCCGGGGGCGCACCCAATAATTCGGTGGCTACTCCGGCTCAAAGGTAACCGAGGGACGCTTCTTTCTCTCGGTTTCCATGAAGTATCGCATCTCGGACTCGGCGTTTTCCCTGCTAGCAAGGCGCATTGTAACCCCACACACGGTTGGTACATGCACGTTATCCCATCTGAAAAACCACCTTCCATTCTCTTCGAATACTCTCGTTCTGAACGTAGTCATCGCAGTCTCCTTATCCGATGTTTCTTGGCAGGCCGCATATTCCGGTGGGCTCACTGACATATAAAGAGCTCTGCGAGGAGGTCCCTCCTACACGGCTTCCGCGAAATGTCCCAACGGCCTCTCCAGTACCGTGTCACCACGACCTGATCTTGCCACATCGGGCAAACCGCGCTACCGTTGTAGCAATGAGTGATTTGCGAAATCAGATCAGCAGCCTCTCCGCTGCCCAGAAGGCCGAACTGTTGGATGCTGTGTGGGAAAGCCTCGAGGCGGACGCGGCATTGCTCACCGACGCCCAACGATCTGAGCTGGACCGTCGCATCGCTCGCCATGAGCAGAATCCTTCCGATGTGATTCCCTGGGAGCAAGTCAAGGCGCGCCTGCTTAAGAGACCGTGATACACCCTGTCGTCTGGACACCAGAGGCGTGTGCGGACTTGTTCGAAGCGCGAGCGTGGTATGACAAAATACGTCTCCAGCTCGGAGAGCGTTTCGCACGGGCGATTGACGAAACCATCGATGCAATATCGGAAAACCCAGGGCAGTTCCAGGTCCTCCACAGGGGATGGCGCGCGCTGGCGTAAGGCGCTTTCCATACGGAATCTTCTTCAAAATGCAGGAGCATCGGATCGTCGTAATCGCTTGCTTCCACGGCCGGCGCGATCCGAGGCACTGGCAAGAGCGCTAGGGCGCTGTCGAGACGGTTTTGATACATCTGTGTGACTTGGCATCTTTTCTCTTGGCAGGCGCGCAATCGAGCTTCGCTCGAACGGACAGCCGAGGGCGGCTGTCCCTACACGAGTATGATTAGCTGTTAGCACGCATGTCTACCCGTCCCATCGCCGAGCCGCTTCTCGACGCCGAAGCGCGACTGGAAGGCTTCGACAATCTGATGCCGTTCAAGGTGCAGAACATCCTTCTGGTCTCGAGCCTTTATGACTCGTTCATCCTGCGCGAAGATGGACGCCTCAACGAACTTCTTATCGACGAATCACTGGAACTGAACCTGCAGCAAATCCCCGGTATCACGCATGTCTCAAGCTGCGCCGAAGCGCTCGAACTCGCCCGTTCGCAGCCGCGTTTCAATCTGATCGTCACCAATTTGACGGTGGCTGACATGAGTGCGGCGGAACTCGCCCGCGAAGTCAAGCGTGCCGGACTCGATGTCCCCGTGGTTGTCCTTGCCTACGACTATCGTGAGGTCAAGAACTTCATCAGCCGCAATCCGGTAACCGATATCGAACGCATTTTTCTCTGGCAGGGAAACGCGCGCATCCTCATCGCCATCGTTAAATACATTGAAGACAAGCGCAACGTCCTGCACGACACGCGCGCCATGGGCGTGCCGGTGCTGCTCGTGGTCGAAGACAACATTCGTTATTACTCGTCCTTTCTGCCGGTCATTTACACCGAGCTGATCAAGCAATCGCGACGCGTCATCCAGGAGGGCATTAACGTCGCCCACAAACTCGTGCGCATGCAAGCGCGCCCGAAGATTTTGTTGAGTTCGAATTTCGAAGAAGCAGCCGAGTTGGTGCAACAGTATCGCGACTATCTGTTCGGGCTGGTTTCCGATGTTGAATTTCCCTGGGAAGGCAAGCTCAATTCCGAAGCTGGTTTTGAGCTCGCCCGCTTGATGCGCTCGCTGGTGCCTGACGTACCTGTGGTGTTGCAGACCAGTCGCACTGAATTTCGTCCCCGGGCGCTGGCTGCGGGATATTCATTCCTGCGCAAACGTTCTCCAACGCTGCTGAAAGATCTTCGCCGCATTCTTACCGAGCACTTCGGCTTTGGAGATTTCGTATTCCGTTTGCCTGACCTGAAAGAAGTTGCTCGCGCCAAAGATCTGAATGAACTCGAAGAACAACTGCAAACCGTCCCCGGCGAAAGCCTCACCTATCACGCGCAGAGCAATCACTTTTCCCACTGGCTTATGGCGCGAACGGAATTCGCACTGGCTGCCAAACTTCGCCCCCGCAAAGTTTCGGATTTCACCGGCCCGGAGCACCTGCGCAGCGACTTGATCGAATCCATCAACGACTATCGTCGCGAGCAGAGTGAGCTGGTCATCGGCGATTTCAACGCCGAAACATTCAAACCCTCAGAGTCGCATTTCTTACGTATTGGCTCCGGTTCGCTCGGAGGCAAAGCGCGGGGCCTAGCTTTCGTTCGCCATCTGCTGCGCAAGAACCGCATCACGCGCCGCTTTCCGGGTGTGCGCATCGCTGTGCCACCGGCTCTGGTTCTGGCCAGCGATAATTTTGATCAATTCATGACCGAGAACAACCTGCTCGATTTCGCCTTGCAATGCGAGGACGATTCCGAAATCCTGCAAAGGTTTCTTGCCGCTTCTCTCTCGGAAGAATTACAGGAAGAGTTAAAAGTCTTCCTCGCCGAGGTAGATTACCCCCTCGCCGTGCGCTCTTCGTCTCTGCTGGAAGACTCGCAATATCAACCCTTCACCGGAGTCTACGAAACCTTCATGCTCGGCAACCAGGCAGCTGATCCTGCACAGCGCCTGGCTGAGCTGATCGACGCCATCAAACGTGTTTATGCTTCCACTTTCAGCCGTCACGCCAAAGCCTACGTGCGTGCCACGCCCTACCGGCTGGAAGAAGAAAAAATGGCAGTGATCGTTCAGCAATTGGTCGGCACGGCGCACGGCCAGCGTTTCTATCCAGATTTCTCGGGAGTAGTTCGTTCGCACAATTTTTATCCGGTTGCGCCGATGACTTTCGCCGATGGCATCGCCGCTGTGGCTCTGGGGCTCGGCCGGGCGGTCGTCGACGGAGGAAAGTGCCTCACCTTTTGTCCGCGGTACCCGCAAAATCTGCTGCAATTCTCTTCCGTGGAAGACATTCTCAATAACACGCAAACCGAGTTCTGGGCGCTCTCGCTGAATGGCGCGCCCGAAGGCAGGCCCGGCCATTTGCACGAGATGCGCTTCGGTCTCGATGCGGCCGAGGCAGACGGCACATTGCCGGCCGTAGGTTCTACCTATTCCGACGATAACCAGGCGGTCTATGATGGCCTCAGTCGGCCGGGAGTTCGCATCGTAAGTTTCGCACCCATGCTCAAGCATGGTCTCTTCCCGCTTCCCACGATTCTGGAGACGCTCGTCAAAGCCGGCGAAGACGCGCTCGGCATTCCCGTGGAAATTGAATTTGCAGTTCGCTTGCCGATACGATCCAGTGAACCTGCCGAGTTCGGATTTCTGCAAGTTCGTCCCCTTACGCTTTCGCGTGATCACCAGGATCTATCCATCGGCCATATAGATCCGCAGCGATTGCTCTGCGAAAGCAATAAGGTGCTGGGCAACGGCCGCATCGATAGTCTCTATGACGTAGTGATGGTCGATTCGCAACGTTTCGAACGCAGCCGCAGCCAGGAAGTGGCCCGAGCGGTTGCCCAATTCAACGGTTTGCTCAGCTCCGAAAATCGGCCCTACTTGCTGATTGGCGTCGGCCGCTGGGGATCGAACGATCCATGGTTGGGTATTCCGGTGGAATGGGACGAAATCTCCAGCGCACGCGTCATCGTTGAAGCCGGCTTCCACGACTTCCGCGTGATGCCTTCGCAGGGCAGCCATTTCTTTCAGAATCTCACCGCATTTCAGGTCGGCTACTTCACCGTGAATCCCGACGCCGGCGAGGGTTCGGTTGATTGGGAGTGGCTGAATCAGCAAGCCGCCATCGATGAAGAAGGCTGCGTGCGTCATCTTCGCTTTGAATCCCCAATGCGCGTGGTTATGAACAGCCGGACAAGTCAGGGAATTATTCTCAAACCGGAAGCTACGTCGTCCTGACAAGTGTTCTTGCGCAGAGCAGAATTTTTGTATTTCCTCAGAACTATTGAGAATTCTTGTCTGCCTTCGTCGGATTTGGTTGCGGCTTATGCGATAACTTGCGATGGATGTCAGGCCAGAATTCCTTCACCACGAGGGTGACCGTATCCAGCCCTACTTGGGTTCCCCATACACTGGTGGTGTTCAATAAAGTTCTATCGGAAGTGACAAACATGTGCGGATTCGTAGGCGTGCTGATGTATGTGCTCTTGGGATGATAGCTGTAGGTCGATATGGCAGCCGCAAAAGCGGAGCCAAAAACCTCGGAAAAATTAAACTGCTTGTTCCCGGAATCGCTGCGGGTCACTAGAATTCGAGTAACCGCATACCATGTGCGTTGTCCGACCCCGCCTTCCTCCGATTGATAGAACCGTGGATCCTGATGGAGGATCGACGGAAAAACGGCACCGACCATGAAGTTTTCAACCGTGCTATCGGCAGCCGTGGTCCCGTAACGCATTCCGTAAGCGGCCCAGCCCTGGCCGTATGCCGGTTCGCTGTTCTCCGCCTGGCTTATGGCCGAAATTATCCCCCACCAGGGATACTGAACGGGGTCGAATGTGCCGAGGGCCACGACCTTAAACTTCTCTTTCGCCGTGAGAGGTGGAAGCTTATCACCCTTCTCCAGTGTCAAGAAGTTCGGCAGCGTGTAGAAGAGCCTATCATTTGAGGTTCCAGCAACCTTGCCTTGAGTGCTGTTGTTGCAGGGAATGGACTGCCCCGGCGCTGGCGAGCCGGATTGAGATGCCTTCTTCGGAGCATCCTGCTGCGTGACATCCTGCTTGGGCGCATCCTTCGGGGACGCACCCTGAGGGCCTTTAACAGAAGCTTGCGACGCGGCATCGGGGTTAGTCGTTGCCGGAGCCTGCTGCGCCGCGGCCACAAGGGCGACTAGCCATAACAAGATCAAGGCCGCGAAGGACCGCCTCGCCAATCTTATCGACAGACATTCCCCCTGCTCCGTTAATAACCCTAAGCTGAAAGTGAAGTTTCAAACTCCCATCCATTCTGCCATGAAGACGACCGCACTCCGCGGTAATTCCTCATTACGGATGCCGGTGCAGCACGTGGGTTGCGATGTCAGGCCAGAATTCGCGAAATACATTGGTAAGCGCGTCGCGCCCTATCGCCCAGCCGTATTTGGTGGCAAGCGCACTGGCAGTGCGGGTTCCGCTAGGATAATACGACAAGGAAATTCCCTGAGCGATGCCGCGGCCCAGCAACTCTGAAACATTGAAGCTGTTGTGTCCGTGGTAATCCGGCGTGATGAAGATGCGAGTGCCGGCGTACACGCCGCGCTTGATGATGCTTCCTTTGCCCACGGCGTAGTAGCGCTCGTCCTGATGGAAGACTGTGGGCAGGGCAAAGATCACCCAATAATTTCCGTCGGTCTTATCGGCAAATCCGCGCCAATAGTATCGTCCGTATCCCGGCATTCCTTCACCGAGCTGGGGGTGGGCGCCGGTCCATTCGGCGAGAGCTGAGGTGATGCCCACGAAGACGAAGGACGAGTAATCGAAACTGTTCTCGGTGGCGATCTTGAAAGCCCCTTTAGCTGTGGGGGGTGGCGGCAAGGCTCCGGCGCTGACGGCGCGGAAGTTCGGCATGACGCCCAGAATTCGCTTTGGCTGTTGCTGGTTCGGCGGAGCACCGACATTCGCAGGCGCCTCACTCTGACTCATTTTGCTTTTGTCCGAGGATTGCTCCTTGCTCGATTGCGATTGGCCAGACGGCTGCGCCTGAGAATTCGAAGGTTGTTGATCATTGGGTGGCTCCGGCGATGGCTGTTGTGCCGCGGCCGAAAAAGCGAGAAGGGCCACTGCCAAGGCCACAAGCGGCCGAGTCGCGAAATTCATCAAACAGTTTCTCTCCAAGAGACTAACGTCACAATGAGGAGGTGCGTATTGCAATTCTATCAGTCAGATTCGTGCTGCCTCGACGTGGTTGTGCTTTTACATTGATTTACACATATCTCTTCGGGTACGCATGAAAAAAAAGCGGCCCCAACGAGGGGCCGCGTCGTTTGTGAGGTTCGTTTAGAAGTGAAAACCTATTTCCGCTGTAAGCGCTCGCGGCGTCACATAATGCGTGCCGCTGAAGGTGGAAAGAAAGTTGTATAGCGCGTATTTGTTAGCAAGGTTGATGGCGGTGAGCTGCAAACTCACTTTGTACTTGTCGCCATGGAAAATGTTGTCGTGGCCGACTGACAGGTCGAACAGACTGCGGTGCTGAATGCGCGGTGGATGATGATCGTCATTCTCCGTGCCAGGCGGAGGAATGTTGACCAAGTTGGAGGTGAACGCATAAGCCGGACACACCGAGGGCAGCGGTACGGTTGGCGTCGCCTTCACCCCGTTGCAGGTGAAGCCGGCTTCAAACTCCAGGTCGGCAGTCAAGGGATTTCCGACCGCGTCCTGCATCGCAATGCCCGGCTGCCCGTTGATGGTAAGGGGTAAACCGTTTGCGCCAAACGCCTGAGGGCAATTATTGTACGCGGTGATGCCGTAGCATGGCGTGGCGCCCGCCACCAATCCGCTGTCGTAGCGCCAGTTGAAGCCGATCCACGGACCGCGCTTTGGGAACTGATATTGCAAGTGAGCGGTCTGGGCCCATTTCTCGTCGTGGTCGATGCGGAAGGGAAGTCCCGGAGCTCCTACCGTGGCGCCGGCTCCGCCCAGTTGTGGCGGGAAGAAGCGTGCCGCCACGCTGGAGAAAACTACCAGCGCGGAGACTCCGTGGTAGTTCGGCACGCTGATGCGCCCTGCATAACCAGGGATCTTGGACTTTATCCATTCAATTGGAAATGTGATGGGCGTATCGCCCAACACGCTGAAGTCGTAGCCAAGATGCGTGTATTTCCAAATGTATTCGCCCGAGAAAACTACATACTTTCCGAAAGCCTGTTCGATTCCCACATGGTACTCATTGCGCAAACCTGGGCTTAAGGGGTTGGCGAATGCTGAGCTGCAAGCCAGGAGAGGAGCCAGTACAGGGTTGGCGCAACCCAGGCTGGAAAGTATGAGATTCTCGTTGAATGGAGACTCCATGGTGTGCGCATAGGAGGCACGCAGCACCGTATTCGTCTGCTTGATGTTATAGGCCGCGCCGAGCCGAGGCTCCGCCTGTCCGTGACTGGTGAGGCCGTTATAGGTGTCCCCGCGTAATCCGAGGTTCAGATTCCAGTTTCGCCAGTTAATCGTGTCCTCAACGTACGCGGCGAATTCTTTCACATCGGTATGCGTGAGATACGGAGCGTTAGCCTTGACACTATAGGGAGTGCCCCCGCGCGTCAGGTCGTAAGGCGCCAGTGTCGGGTTAAAGTTGGGGTAAAGGGTGGAGTTGGGCGCGTTCGGATTTGCCGCTATGTTTGGCTGGTCGACACCGACACATTGCGAAGGATCGGTAAATCCGGGCACGGCAACGTAAGTGCCAGAGGCCGGATCCAGGGTAATGCAAGGCGCATTGTAGGCGGGATCGACAATTCCCACCGTGTCGTCCTCATTCAAGAACGTCTGTTCGTAGTCAATGCCGCCCTTCACGTTGTTAATCCCCTTCACATAGGACAGCGTGGCGCGCAATCCTGCGTTCAACAAGCTGCGGCTTTGGCCGACGGTTTGGCGCTGCAGGCTCGGCGGTCCGAGATCCGCGAAAGGATCGCCGCTGGGGTAATAGTTATACCCGTCGCGGCGCACCCATCCGCCCAGGGTAGACACCATGTTCGTATTCAGCACGCGCGTCCAGGAAGGGGCAATGTTGAATGTTCCAATCTTTGAACGTTGATCGGCCGGGCCGACGACCACGCCGTTCGGGCCGATACCGCCATAATTTTCGACGGATGGAAGTACTCCATACAGCCCCGTCCAGGGCGTTGCGTTCTCTCCGTCAAATGTGTTTGGTGTCTGAAACCAGGAGCGCGTGTACTGGAAATCCAGGTGCATCGAGTCTTTGTTGTTGAATTGATAATCCACCCGGTCGAATAGGTTTTCCTCATTCCCTTTATCGTGCAACACGGTGAATTCCGGGGGATCGAGGAAGCGTCCGGTATTCAGACCGTTTGCGGAAATAAAGTTTCCCCAGTTCTTGCCCCCGTAGGCAAGCTCAGCCGTCACGTTGGATGTTCCAAAAGTTCCATAGGAAGCGGTCACGCTTCCATGAGGCGTGGTTACGCCCTGGCCTGAGCGCGTGGTCGCCACAATCACGATGCTGGTCTTGCCTCCAAATTCGGCAGGCGGCGCGCCGGAAATGACCTCCATCGACTGCACAGCATCGAGCGGGAGCTGATTCGAGAACACCTTGCTTTGCTGATCAGTGATTGGCTGCCCGTCCACAGAAAAGGAGTTTTCCGCGTGATCGCCCAGGCCGTGGAAGAGCCCATTCGAATCCGCGGCAATGCCGGGTGTTGCCAGCGTGACCTCCGAGCTCAGTTCCGAGGTCGTGCTCTCCAAAGGAATTTTGTTGAATAAGTTCCTGTCCACGTCAGTGTGAAAGGTGGGGTCGTTTTCGATCAAGTCCGCTGCGCCGGCTTCGACCGTTACCGATGTGGTTGAACCCGACACCTGCAGAGGAACCTTAAGGCTGACCGGTACCACAGAGCGTACTTCAACATCCTGCGACTTCTTTGCGAACCCCTCCGCAGTCACCGTCATGTGATACGGATTGAATGGCACATTGTCGAAATTGAAATTTCCAGATGTATCCGTAGTGGTGGATCGGTCGTATTGGCTGACCGGATTGTGAATTTCGACGCTTGCATTCGGCACGACGGCGCCGGTGGGGTCGACAACATTGCCGTGAATGGAACCGGAACTTCCGCCCGATTGTCCCGAGGCAACACTGCCGGAGAGAAAGAAGCCAATAATACCGATGATGGCGAAACGCCACTGATGGGAAGTAGTCACGAATCCTCCTGAAAAATTGGAATGAATGGAGAACAGAGTCGGCCGGCATGTGTGCCGGGGGCTGCGTAGTTCTCGGACATCCTTAAACTTCAGGAGGGCCACGAATGCCCAGCTCGGAGACCCCGAGCTGCGCCTTCGCAATAACTTCTTCTTCCGGCAGCACGCCAACGGTAGCAAAATCGGGCGTGAACTGATGGCAGGTCGGCGCGGGCGCGCTGCTGTGCGCGACCATGCAAATCGAGCACGAAGCTGAATCCGTCTGCTTCGCGTGGGTGTGGGTCGACTCCGCCACTGCCGCCCAAAACATCAGCGACAGGCATATCCACGCCAACCATCGAGTACGGACTCGCATCGTCTCCCTGATTCGGGCTAGATTCCCCTTAGACTACAATGGCTTCAATATTTGTGGCAATTGCCGGACACGTTACTATAGGTATGATTGTTATGTTGTGCGCGCAGTCATAACCCACCCGCGAGGAATCTCATGTCCGAACCTACCTATGAGGAACTGAAAGCCCGTTTATCGCAACTGGAAAAAGAAGTCGAGATCAAGAAGCGTACGGGAGATCTGATCTTTAAAGTAGGAGAAAAAGGCGGAGTCAGCGTGTATGGACTCGGCCGCTTCCCCGTGACTCTGTATTACGAGCAGTGGAATCGGCTGCTCGGAGCCGCGGAAGATTTGAAAAAGTTCATGGAAGAGAACAAGTCGCGGCTTAAGCTGAAAGACCAAGCCTGAGTTTGCGCCGGTGGCTTCTTGCGTTAATGAGGCCTGGCGCAGCCGCGTTTGTCGGCACCGCGCGATACGCACCGCACAATAAAAAAGGCGCAACCAAACAAGCGAGTGGCGCTAATCCGAGTCCGGGTGCTCTTTCGTTACTCCCGTCTGCACGAAATTGAGTGAAGGCGAAGTTGTCTGGGTTATATAATCAAAAGATCGTGCCTAAATATTCTATTGTTGTGCCCCTGCATAACGAGCAGGAGAACGTCACCGACCTTTACGACCGCCTCAAGGTCGTAATGGAAGCCGCCGGCGAGAGCTTTGAGATCGTCATGGTTGATGATGGTTCGAGCGATCACACCTTCGCCATGTTGCGCGAAATTGCTGCCGTTGATAGCCGCGTGACCGTCGTCAAGCTGCGCCGCAATTTTGGGCAGACTGCTGGCTTGGCAGCAGGCTTTGATCATGCGCGCGGCGAGTACATCATCGCCATGGATGGCGATCTGCAACACGATCCTGCCGACATTCCGTTGTTTCTGGAAAAAATCAGTGCTGGTTATGACATTGTCAGCGGCTGGCGCAAAGTGCGCATCGATAATTTCTGGATGCGCCGCATTCCTTCGCGGATCGCCAACTGGCTGATGGCTAAGCTCAGCGGCGTGGATATCCACGATTTCGGAACCACCTTCAAGGCTTACCGCCGAGAGATTCTCGAGCAGGTCCCGCTCTATGGCGAGTTGCACCGCTTTATCCCCGCGCTTGCTTCATGGTATGGCGCATCGATCTGCGAAGTGCCAATCCGCAATTCTAACCGCGAACGGGGCGCCTCGCATTATGGCATCTCGCGCACTTTCCGTGTCTTTTTCGACCTCATTACGATTCGCTTCCTGCTTCGTTATCTTTCGCGTCCGCTGCACTTCTTTGGGACATTCGGCATGATTTGCATGACCGGCGGCAGCGCGGTTGTCGTTTGGCTGGGCGAGGAGAAATTCCTGCGTGGCGTTCACGTCATGTCCACTCACGGCCCCATGATGATGCTCGCCCTCGGCCTGCTTCTCGGCGGCCTGAATCTGCTGGCCATCGGCCTGCTCGGGGAGATGCAGGTTCGGCATTACCATGAGCCGCGGCAGCGCGCACCCTATTCTGTAGACCGCATTCTCCGCGCCCAGAGCGAAGAACACAGCGTCTCGGAGTAACGATCCTCACGCCGATCTTCGCCTGCCAATCTGCAACCGACGGTAAGACGATCGTTTATTTCATGTACTCCTTTTTCAAGTCATCAGGAATATTAGGGAATGGCGGAAAGTCCTGCGAGTATCCCTTGAAGAGGCTGGTTGTTTTTTCCGCGCGGCGCGTGCCATCGTGGATGGCAATGTTGTGCGGATGGCCTTCCGAGTAGCCTTCCCACAGCGAAACCCCCGCGTAGGCGCCATCTTTGCGCAGAATGTAATAAGTCATGTCGACGAAGCGCAGCTTGTTCATGTCTCCGTTGTAGTTGCGGACGATGCGCCTCAGCGTCTCCATGCCGGCTTCTTGCGGCGACATTCCGTGGCGCATGTTTTCGACGATCGTGTGCGCGCCCGCGACCTTTATGTTTTCCTCGCCGCTGCCAGTGGCGCCGGCTGAGCCTACGTCCTGATCGGTGTAGCAGCCCGCCGCGATGATCGGCGAATCGCCGACCCTGCCGGGGAGTTTGAAGGCTAAACCGCTGGTGGTGGTGCAGCCGGAGATTTCTCCTTTTTCGTTCAGCGCGGAGCAGTGAATCGTGCCAGTCGGCGGAAATAAGACTTTCCAAATGGCATCCATTTGATGCTCAGGC
The DNA here is from genome assembly GCA_963766625.1 of uncultured Acidobacteriaceae bacterium. Taxonomy (GTDB): domain Bacteria; phylum Acidobacteriota; class Terriglobia; order Terriglobales; family Acidobacteriaceae; genus Sulfotelmatobacter. Next base: position 65,566 of record CAVYBF010000011.1, read on the forward strand.
GCGATGCCGAGATCGGCGGCGCGCGCTTTCAGATGTTGAATGCGCTGCTGCCACAACTCCGCTTGCGGTTTGCCGCTTGGCTTTACGTCGGGCACTTGCCAATGCGGATCGGCCAGGCCCGGCCCCCACCAGTCGTCGTTCGAGTTGAACTCCTTCCAGAGCAGCCAGATTTTGCGCGAATGATCGGTGAGCAGATTCTCACGCGGGAAGCCGAGGTCAACGGCGAAACGCTCGGCGCCTTCACCGACCAGCATGACGTGCCCGGTATGCTCGAATACGGCTTTGGAGACCAGGGAAACGTTCTTGATGTTGCGCACGCCGCCGACCGAACCGGCGCGCCGGGTGGGTCCGTGCATGCAGCAGGCGTCGAGTTCGACTACGCCTTCTTCGTTGGGAATTCCGCCAAGGCCAACGCTGGTATCGTTGGGATCGTTTTCCGGCCCTTGGACCACCCGCAGCGCGGCATCGAGCGTATCTCCGCCGTTTTTTAGGAAAGCGAATGCGTCGTCCAGATAGTTGAAGCCGTTATGGGCGCAGATTATGATGGGACGGTTATACGGTCCCGCCGATGTCGGTTGCGGCTCGCGATCTTGTGAAGAATTGGTTTTCGCGTCAGCGCGGGCCGGCGTTTTAATTCCGGTGGCGATTGCTCCGAGAACAGAGGTCCGGACGAAGTCGCGGCGTGAGAATGGCATGAGTCCTCCTTCTGGTTTGAAAGCGGGAGGATATCACGCGAATGGCTTCGATTTCATTTCGTCAGGGCGGCATAGTGGGCTAGTCGGGTTACCAGCCCACTATGGGCGCTGATCCTAAGAGAGCAGTTAATCTTCTCTCTCGCTCAGCTACAAAATCATCTTTTCGTCAAAGCCGCCGCGGCGAGCCACGAAGCCTTCGCGGCGGTTACGCTCCAACGAAGGACTAGGACGGCCTTCATTGATCGACCGCACATTACTGCTGTTGCTGTTTTGCTCGGAGCGGAATCTCAGCAACGCAGCAATGTTGCCCACTTTATCGAACTCGGGATCGTCTTTGACGTAGAAGAGTTCGATGTTGCCGCGGATGACTCTCGGCAAAATCGCTTCGGCCACGTCAACGATATGAGGCTTCTCCTGTCCGCAAGCCGGGCATGCGTTTACCAGATGAGCGTCGAGATGTCCGCAGTTCCCGCATTCGATGGCCTGCGCGTGGTAGTTCTCGCCGAGCAGGAGAGTTTGTATTTCGCCGACTTCGAGCGACTGCAGAACGCGGCGCAGTCCTGTAGCGCCTCGCGCGTTGCCGCGGGCCTGGTCAATAGCTTCGTTTACCAGTTCATGCCGGCGCTTCTCCTGCCACTCCCGAAAAATCCGTTCGGCTTTCGAGCGGATTTCGTCGGTACGCTCATAGCCGACCTCGACGGGAAAACGGCCGAGCAGCCGTTGCAAGGCATAGGGATGCAGTTGGGCTTCGATTAGCGGCCAGTGAACTTCCTGGCAGCCGAGGATCCATTTGTCGAACGTGCCCTTTTCGAGTTCTTCTTTTACGGACTGCGCGACAGTTTTGAAATGCTGGCGGGCTTCGTCCGCGACGCTGCGCTCGGCGTGGCCTGCGTCATAGCCGGCAAAGCCGTCGCTGCGTCCGCGATGAGGAAGGGGATGGAAAAAATCCATCCGTTCGGTGACCTCTCCAAGTCGCAGATCGAACATGCGTGCACGATGACGATCCACGAGGACGATTCCCAAACTGGGGAATGCTCCCAGAAGGTGCGCCAGAGGCTTGAGATGGAAATGGCGATTCACCACGAGTTGCGTGCCGTTGAGTTGCGCGGGAAGGTCGTACTCGCGCCAGAAATCCTGTGATGAACACGCAAATATGGCTTTGGCGTGAGCCCCATTGCCACGCGTATTCAGCAGATCATGCGACAAGCGCACGATACGGTCAAGATCGGCGCGCGCAGACTCCAATTTTTCTTTGCTGGGTGCGTCAGTTTTTCCCTCGACGGTCTTGTCTTCCAGTCGCGAGCTCTCCAAGTGCCGAAGAGCTTCGCGAGCGAGGTCTTTGGTGAGAATGGTTTCTTCTTTGTGAGCTTTGTTGCGAGGTGTGGTCGGTTGAAAATAATAAGTAAGAGCACATGAGTCATGATCTTCAAATTGTGCGAGTTCGTTGATCTGTTCACGAGTAATCATTCGTGATTCCACTTCCTTTCGTTGGGAATTGGATTACGCGGTTCCGGTTGCCTGGCGTCCCTTGAACTGGCGGACGAAGCTAGGGGATTTGCGTAAGTGGTCGCGCGCAGCGGAAATAGATTTTGAAACGCGTTCCGGCGGGGTGCCAGTTATGGCGGAGATTTCGTCGACTCCGAAGCCTTCGATGGCGTGCAGGATGAAGGCTTCGCGATGAGCCGGTTTGATGTCGCGCAAGGCAGAGGCGATCAGGCGCATCATTTCGTCTGATCCGACGATTTGCTCGGGCGTGGCGATGCGGCCATCGGCGATGATGGTTTCTCCGGTAATGGATTCGTCGGGCTGATGGAATTGCAGTTCGGATTCGTCGCTGCCTCTCACATTGCGCTTGCGGGCGGAGTCTTCCAGGTGCACGGCGCCACCATTCGTGTCATCCGGGAGCGAAAGTCGATCAAGCGCCTTGATAGCCAGGCGGTAAAGCCAGGGCTCCAGGGCGAGGCGCTCCGGTTTTTGCTCTCCCTCGCCGAGAGCAGCGGCGATGGTTTCGTCGATTACTTCATCCTTGCTAATGGAGTCCGGTTCGATCAGGTCAGACACTTCCCTGAAATAGATTTCCCGCTCCACATAGCGATCCAGCCGAGAGAGATTTACGTTGACGTAGGAGCGAATATCCTCGGCCGAAACCGAAGGCGGAAAGACTGCGGCCAGCGTCTGCTCGAAGGGTACGGAGGCATTGCGCCGTGCCGATAACAATTTCTGACGGCGCGGCCACTTGTGCGTGGAGCGCAGAAGATCCTTATGTTTGTTGAGTTGCTGCAGCAATTCGTCAAAGGCGGTTTTCACCGCGGCTTGCGCCGTAGACGCCGTGGCCTGGGCTGCCATTTGTCCGGAGGGCAGGCGAAGATTGAATGAAGCACTAGTGCCTTCGCGCGCAGAGATTTCCTCTACCATCCCCTTCAGGTGAACAAGTTCAGGGCGAAACACTTGCAGCCACTTCCGCAGTTTATCGATGTGATGTTGAATTTCTTTTTCTAATGCGGGAGTTTTTTGAACCCGATAACTGATGTGGACATTCATGAGCACCTCGAGCTGGCAAACGAAGCGCGCTAACCAGTGCTATCTAACCCGATTGTACACCCGAAGAAAATGTGTAAAACCGGAATCGCAGGAACGATTACAGACGGGGAACACTTTTGGCAACGACAGGCGATACCGCATGCTAGAGGACACTTATTTGCGTCTGATCGTGTGACGGAATATGATGCGCGAGACATGAAAAAAATGACGCTTTCGTTGTTGCTGTTTGCTTCTATGGCGGTCTTGAGTCCCGCTCAGACTGCGGCTATGCACGAGGATATGTCAAAGGAAGTCAATGCCGTGTATCCCGCGGCGCACGAGCTGTATGTCGATATACATGAACATCCCGAGCTTTCGGCGCATGAGGTGCAGACGGCGGCGAAGCTGGCAGAGCGGCTGCGAAGTGTTGGATATGAAGTGACCGAGCATATCGGCGGCACAGGAATTGTCGCTCTGATGAAGAACGGAGCCGGGCCGACCGTCATGCTGCGAACTGAGTTGGATGCGCTGCCGGTGGAAGAGAAGACCGGGCTTCCTTACGCAAGTCAAGTTCGCGCTAAAGATGACGCCGGGCACGATGTTCCAGTGATGCATGCTTGCGGACACGATTTGCACATGGCAGCGATTGTGGCGACGGCGACGATAATGGCGCGTAGCAAAGACACGTGGCACGGGACTCTAATCTTGATCGGACAACCAGCAGAGGAAACGATCGGAGGCGCCACCGGGATGATCGCCGCCGGCCTGTTCACCCGTTTTCCGAAGCCCGATGTGGCTGTGGCGCTGCACGTGAGCAATTCTCTGCCGGCGGGACAAGTGGGTGTTGTGCCCGGCGTTTACAATACAAATGCGGATTCTCTGAAGATCACGATTTTTGGCAAAGGCGGCCATGGGTCCGCGCCGAATACAGCGATTGATCCGATCGTGATCGCCGCGCGCACGATTCTCGCGTTGCAGACCATTGCCTCGCGGGAAGTCAAGCCGGGAGAATTGGCTGTAGTTACGGTTGGCTATATCAACGCCGGTACAAAGAACAATATTATTCCCGATCACGCGGAGATGGGATTGACCGTACGCACGCGAAATGCCGAGGTGCGCAAGCAGGTGCTGGCTGCGATTGACCGGATCACGAAAGCTGAAGCGGAAGCCGGAGGCGCGCCGCGGCCACCACAGATCGATCACTATGAAGGAGCGGACTTGGTGTACAACGATCCCGCGCTGGCGATGCGGATGAAAGGCGTGCTGCAAACCGCGCTTGGTAAAGAGAACGTGATCATGGAGGAGCCGATCACGGCTTCGGAGGATTTCTCTTACTTCGTCGAGCAGGGCATTCCGGGTTTCTATTTCAGCCTCGGCGGAGCGGATCCTGTGAGGTTTGCAGAAGCGAAAGCTTCAGGCACGATGCTGCCGTCCAATCATTCTCCCTTGTTTGCGCCCGATTTGGATCCGGCGCTGCATACCGGGATTCAAGCGGAAGTCGCGGTGTTGAGGAATCTGCTAAGTGGGTCGGTGGCGGATCTGCGGAAATCCATTGCTGACAACTCGGAGCCCAGCTCTAACTGATTTGGCTCAGAATCGCGCGTGCTTCCGCCGCTGGGTCGGCCGCTTCGGTGATGGGGCGTCCGACGACGATGTGGCTTGCGCCTGCTGCGATCGCCTCGGCGGGAGTGACTACGCGTACTTGATCACCATAGCCGCTGCCGGCAGGACGAACGCCGGGCGTGACAATAGCGAAATCGTCGCCCAGTTCGGAGCGCAGCGTCGACGCTTCGCGAGCAGAGGTGACAATGCCTTTGCAGCCGTTAGCCAAAGCCAGAGCTGCCAAACGCAGAACTTCGTCCCGCACGGTTCCGCGGAACCCGATTTTTTCCAGATCATTTTCATCCAGGCTGGTCAGCACCGTCACCCCCAATACCAGCAACGAGGGGTTATGGGCGCGGGCGGCTTCGACCGCGGCACGAAGCATCTTTCCACTACCCGCGGCGTGAACGGTCAACATGCTGACGCCAAGGTGCGCCGCTTCCTGAACTGCCGCCCCGACGGTCGTGGGAATGTCGTGATATTTGAGATCGAGAAATAAGCGGCGGCCGGAAGCGACGAGATCGCGCACTACGCTCGGGCCTTCGGCGGTGTAGAGCTGCATGCCGACTTTATAGGTCAGCGCCGAATCCCCGACAGCAGCCACGATTTTCTGCGCCGCCATCGCGGAAGAAACGTCAAGAGCGACAATCAGCCGCTCCCGTGGGTCGCTCTTCTTCTGAAAAGCGACCCCGGAAAGAGAAGGGATACTATTGGGCAGCGCTGCCATGATCGTTGGCAGTGTAGAACGTTTATGGTAGTTGCGCCAGTGTTTGATTGAAAGCCACGGTCTCGTAGCTTTGCGATTGCCCAGCGCGGCGGGGTTTGACCACATCCAGGCGAACCCGTTGCAGCCCACGATGTTCGAACTTTAGAACCCTCGCGGCGCCATAGGATAGGTCGATGATCCGGCCGGGAACGATTGGGCCCCGGTCGTTTACCTTAACTACCACCGCCCTGCCGTTGCGCAGATTCGTGACCCGCACATAGGTTCCTAAAGGCAGAGTGCGATGGGCGGCCGTCATGTCGAACATGTCGTAGTCCTCGCCACTGGCGGTCGGTTTACCTTCAAAGTACTCCCCATACCAGGATGCTGTTCCAACTTGATACGGCGCTTTTTTGGTCGCCTGCTTGCGGTTTTCGGGCTTTTTAGTGGGGCTAATGGGGGTTGAACTTGCCTCCGAGCTGTTCGGGCCCTGAGCCGCTCCCAGGCCGACGATCACTACAGCGACCATCAGTCCTTGAGCCATACGTCTTTGCATTCAGTTCTCCTCGCATCTCAAAAGTCCCCTGGCGCTAGGTTCTTCGGTTAACGTTCTGTAAATGGTAGAGAGGGGAATCAGGCTTGTCAACCCGAAAGTGAATGGCCCATGGTGACCGGATAGTAATCGATATCTTACGTAACTTATTGTTAATTATAGGTAATATCAATCATATGGCTGAAAACAGGAGGTTTATCCATTTATCAAATGGTAAATACTCGGCTGCGGGTACGCCGGAAGCTTTTTTCATCCTCAATGAATTCAGCAACTTGCAGGCGATTTCGCATAAGTTGTTTATGGCTGGCCTTTTAGATAAAAGGTTGGTAGGAGAGCTGATTTATTGGAGCGAATAGTTCGCGGAAGTATAGTTTAAAGTCGGCCCCTGAACGATAGGTTGGTAATTATGAGCGACAAACCACCGGTTGTACTCACGATCGCCGGTTTTGATCCATCCTCCGGGGCGGGGGTTACGGCCGACATCAAGACCATAGGCGCTCATGGCTGTTACGGCGTGGCGTGCATCACCGCAATGACGGTGCAGTCGACAGCCGGAGTTCGCCGAGTGGAGGCGATTGGTGCGGAACTAGTGACCGAAACGCTGGAAGAGCTTGCGGCGGACATGCCCATCGCAGCGGTCCATATCGGTATGCTCGGGACTGCGAAAACCCTTAAGGCTGTTGCTGAGTTTCTAGCCAGGCGCTCGGGAAAATCAAAGTTGCCGAATGTAGTTTTGGATCCCATCCTGAAGTCGTCTTCCGGCGCGGATCTGCTGGATGCCGCCGGGGCGAAACTGCTGATTGAGAAGCTGATCCCTCTGGCCGACGTCATCACCCCCAATGTGGACGAAGCGACCGTACTGACCGGCGTCAGGGTCACAGACCTGGACCAAATGAGAGCAGCTGCGGCCAAGCTTCACGAGATGGGTTCCCAGGCGGTGGTGATTACAGGCGGGCATCTGGAAAAGGCGATTGACCTTTTGAGCTTTCGAACCAAGCGCGGCACCGAGCAGGAAGTTTTCAAAGCCGAGCGGCAAAAATCGAATTCGACTCATGGGACGGGCTGCGCTTTCGCGACGGCGATCGCCTGCCATCTGGCACTGGACCGAGGCTTGGCGGAAGCCACTCTATTGGCAAAAACCTATGTCGCCGCAGCAATTGCTGCGGGCCATCCTCTGGGACGCGGTGTAGGTCCGGTTCATCACCTTTACAGGATGCATGAGCAGCGACGGGCAGCTGGATCGGGTGACTGAATTTTAGAGGGTAAAGAAGCCGTCTTTTAGCTTGCTGTTACCGCCCAAGCTATTCGTTATCCCTGTTGGAGGGGACCTTCAGCAGAATCCCACCCACAAACGCGGCGGTAGCAGCCATCAGCCACTCCATCCTCCACATCTGAATGGCTTGAAATTCGGCGAGATTCGATGCTTTGTAAAAGAAGCTTACAGAGACAGCTCCGGCAACACATCCCAAACCGATGAAAAAGGCGATCAAGGATGCAGTGGGAAGACCGACCCAGCGTTGGATCTCGTGAAAGTGCAGATAGCGCAACCACTCGGGGATGGAGATCTTCCGCAGGTAGCTGGCTGTGGAGTCCAGCCATGGTCGAAGCCAGGCTGGGGTCCGAACCCATAGTTCGGACACACCTTGGCCCTGTTGGAGTGCGATGAGCGAAGGGCGGGCAAGGCCGCAGGCGTGACAAAACTTTGCACCTATCATGTACTCGGTACTGCATTCGGGGCATGCATCAACCACGGCCTGTGCGCCAGCCGCAAGATTGGCATCGGGGGAGGGCTCCAGCTGAACAGGGGACCGCCAAAAGTCCCGCTGCGCTTCTTGGACAAATTCAGCCATAAGAATAAATTTTGGGGAGGGCGCACTATGTCGAAGGCAAACTTGGGGCCAAACGTGCAGAAGCCGAAGTTGTATTTATTTTCAGATCGTTGCAATTTTCCTCCGCCTGAGCTTTAGCTTATTACGCGCAATTATTACTCGGACGGTCGCGTAAAGATGCCCCGGTTACTCTGGATTTCCTACCGTAATAACCGACGATCATAAGGTTCTTGCCGCCCCCTCGAGTCGCATGTCCTCCCAAGTAATTGCTTTGGTAGGACTCGTGCTTAGTTTAAATTCGGTTAAACTGAAATCAAGGCCATAGAGCTTGGGGATGCGTCCTAGCCTTTTATTTATGAGAGTTCTTGCTTTTCGGCGTTGGCTCTTGCCAGCGATCTTTTGCGTGCTCGTGAGCCATGCCGCAGCGCAAACAAGTTCTACAGACCCGAAAGACACGCTATCCGCCTCAGTTTCCACAGATCACGATCCGCTGGTCGCCACCGCATTCGATCACTTCTACAACATGGATTACGATCCCGCCATCGCGGAGTTCGAAAAGGTGCTGCAGCGGCATCCAAACGACCCGGCCGCAGTCAATCACTTGCTTTCGACCGTGCTCTTGCGAGAACTCTACGCCATGGGTGCGATGAACTCTGGCGAATATGCGAATGACAGCTTTATTGGCGAAGCCCACCGGCCAGCCGATCCGAAGGTAAACGAACGCATCAAGCAGCTCGTCGAACGCGCGGAAGCTCTCGAACAGCAAGAGCTTAAGGCAAATCCAAACGACGTCAATGCGTTATACGCGCGTGGAGTGACGAGGGCACAATTCGCCTTATATACGGCCTTGGTGGAGCGGGCGTGGTTTTCCGCACTGCGTAACGCAGTGGGCGCACGGCGCGACCACGAACGCGTGCTCCAATTAGATCCCAATTACGTAGATGCCAAGCTGGTGGTTGGCACCCATTATTACGTCATGGGCAGCCTGACCTGGAGCATCAAGGTTGCCGTGGCTTTGGTCGGGCTAAGCGGTACCAAAGAAAAAGGCCTGGAATACCTTCGCCAGGTGGCAGACAGCAATGGCGAAAACAGCATTGACGCCAAGGTGGTGCTCAGTTTGTTCCTGCGGCGCGAACATCGCTACGACGAGGCCCGCGAGCTCATGCGCGAACTTGCCGATCGTTATCCCGGGAATTATCTATTTCCGGTGGAAGAAGCCAATTTACTGCGCGCGAGCGGACGCAATTCTGAGGCCGCAGCCATGTATCGCAAGGTCTGGCAGAATGGACGTGAAGGCAAATATGACAAGCTTCATTATGAAATTGCGGCATGGGGCCTGGGCGAATTACTACGAAGCCAGAAGGACTATGCCGGAGCTGCCGCGGCGTATGAATTGGTAAGCGAAGCCGCGGATCCCGATCCGGAGACGCTTCAGAAGGCTAATCTGGCAGCCGGGGAAATGTACGATCTGTTGCAGAAGCGTGAACTGGCGATGAAGAAATACCAGACTGTGTTGGCGGAGAACGCCAGCACGCCTCCCGCGGAACAGGCTCGAAAACTTATTAAGCAGGCCTATCGAGAGTAAATCAGACGCAGGCAATTTGGTTCCGGTCTTTCAATCAAGTGGAACTTTCCGGTTAGAATTGCGTATTGTTCTGTAGAGAGACTGATTCGGGTGGTGATTTATGTATTGCAACTATTGCGGCAAGGTGATTCAGGATGACGCCAACGTTTGTGCGTATTGTGGAACCCGCGTGGGCGCATCGGTTGCACGGAAGCGATTGGTGCGGCCGCGCAATGGACGCAAGATTGCCGGCGTCTGTCTCGGCTTCGCTGAGTACTTTGATATCGATGTCACGGTCGTACGTTTGGTGTGGTTGATCACTTCATTCATGACGGGGATTGGCCTGCTGTCTTATCCCATCGCATGGATCGTGATACCCGAAGAGCCACTGCTGTTGACTGCACCTGCGGGAGCGCAGCACGTAACAAACCCGTAGCATTGTTAAGGCTGGCTAGCAGCTCTGAGAGAGATACGGGCAATTAGCCATCAAATCTTGCCTCATGCCCTCCATTTCCACTCAGGTGGTCAATAGCGGTGACGCTCATATTTCCTATTATGTGCTGGGCGAAGGACCGCCCGTTGTTCTGCTGCATCCTTTTCCTGCAAATCATGAATTGTGGCTGCCGGTCGCAGAAATTCTGGCTTCCCGTTACCGGTTGATTCTTCCTGATCTGCGCGGACATGGGGATTCCGAAGCAGGCGAGGGACCTGCGACCATGGAAAAACATGCCGCGGATATTGCCCGCCTAATGGACGACGCCGATGCGGGCCGGGCTCCGCTGGTCGGAGTTTCTATCGGCGGATATGCTTTATTTGAATTTTGGCGCCGATATCGCGGGCGCGTGGCCGCACTTGGTTTGCTGAATACGAAGGCGGCCGCCGACAACCCAGAGGCGCGAGCCGGGCGCGTGCAGGCGGCCAATGAAGTTCTCGGAACCGGAACGGAAGCCTTCTTTCGGAGCATGATTCCACGACTTCTCGGAAAGACTACACGCGAGACGCGGCCGGATTTGGTCGATGGAGCTTTGCGCATGATGCGGAAAATGTCTCCCGAAGATGTGGCCCAGGTACAGCGAGGGATGGCGGAACGTCCGGATTCGATCGCTACGTTGAAGACGATCAACGTTCCCACCATGATCGTGACCGGCGATGAAGATATCCTGACTGGCGTGAGTGAGGCTGAAGGGATGCATGGCCAGATCTCCGGTAGCCAGTTGCGGGTAGTAGCGAAAGCGGGACATTATTCGCCTTGGGAGCAGACGCAGGAAGTTACTAAGCTGCTACGACAATTTCTGGATTCCAGTTTGTGAGCGAGGCGCGTGCTAGAATTTTATCGCCATGATTGATACCAGCTTGGTTGCGGAAAAGACGGTTGTCAGTGGTAAGGGCGACGGCGCCAGCATAGATCTTAGCGGGGGGAACAGCCGCGTGTTTCTGGTTGCACTTGAGATCACTCGAATCATCGAGCAGGAGTCGCTCGAGATCAGCATCATCGGTTCTGCTGACGGAACGGCTTGGGAGCCGAAGCCGGTTGTGACTTTTCCGCAGAAGTTTTATTGCGGACAGTATCCTTTATTGCTTGATTTAAGCCAGCATACAAATGTGAGATTTATTCGTGCGCATTGGGAGGTCTCGCGCTGGGGACGCGGAACTGAGACGCCCATGTTCGAGTTCGGGTTGAAGCTGAAGGAAGTTCCTTCCGATTTTTTGAATGAGATGCATGCTCTGCCTGCCGAGTCGAAGATGCTGGGATAATCGATTGTTGATTGAAAATCCGAGACGCAGGATGAAGCCGAGCTTCGCAATCAACAATCATTAATCAGAAATCAACAATCGCTACCTCCCTGCCATCGACTCCATCCATTAATATTGAACTCACATGAAGACAGAATCTCAGGTAGTTGTGCGTCCCGCGCGCAATGTGCGCGGCAGTGTGAGTCCGCCGGGAGACAAATCGATTTCGCATCGCTATGCCATGCTGGCCGCAATGGCGGACGGTCCTTCTCGTATCGAGAACTACTCCACTGGGGCAGACTGTGCCAGCACCTTGCGCTGCCTGCGTTCGCTGGGGGTAAAGTGGGAGCGCAAAGATGATGCTGACAATGTCATTGAGGTGCAGGGGAGCGGATTGTCGTTGGCTGCACCCGGTCAGCCGCTGGACTGCGGTAATTCCGGTTCAACCATTCGCATGTTGAGCGGCATCGCTGCAGCGCAGAATTTCTGCAGCGAAATGAGAGGCGACGAGTCGCTATCAAGACGTCCGATGCAACGCATTATTGAGCCGCTCACTACCATGGGCGCAAAGATCACATCCCAGAATGGAAGACCGCCGCTGCAGATCTCGGGTGCGCGGCTCAAAGGCATTCATTACCGTACGCCGGTTGCCAGCGCGCAGGTGAAGACGTGCCTGTTGTTTGCAGGATTGCTGGCCGATGCAGAAACGGTTGTGGAGGAACCGATTCGAACGCGAGATCACGGCGAGTTGGCGCTACGGGCTTTTGGAGCGACAGTCGATCGCAAGGGGAATCAAGTGCGAATTCGTGGCGGGCAGCGTTTGCACGGCCTCGAAGGGCGAGTTCCCGGAGATATTTCCAGTGCCGCGTTCTTTCTCTGTGCCGCCGCGCTTTTTCCCGAGTCGCGACTGACTATCACGAATTTGCTGATGAACCCGACGCGCGCGCGGCTGCTCGACATTCTCCTGCAGTTGGGGCTGCGAATTTCGGTGACTCAATTGGAAGAAGTTCATGGCGAATTAGTAGGCACAGTGCAGGCCGAGGGCGGCAGCTTAAAAGGTGCAACGATTACCGGCGCGGATACGGCGGCGCTTATCGACGAGATTCCGGTCCTGGCGGCGATCGCGCCCTTTACCGAACAGGGAATCGAGGTTCGTGACGCGAAAGAATTACGGGTGAAGGAATCCGATCGCATCAGTTCGATTGCGACGAATCTCCGAGCGATGGGAGCTCGGGTAGAAGAGTGGGAAGACGGCCTGAAGATTCCGGGTTCTCAGAAGCTGCATGGAGCCGAACTCGACTCGTTCGGTGATCATCGTATCGCAATGGCCTTCAGCATTGCCGGCTTGCAAAGTGAGGGAGCAACCATGATTCGCGGCAGCGAATGCGCGGCAATCTCCTATCCGGGTTTCTTTTCAACCTTAGAACAATTGATTGAGCGGTAAGTCGATCGCACCGCGTCGAACTGGACACTCCGGCGGTTACTTCCGTTCGATGACCGATGTTATCTAACCTGCCCCTCACAAATCGGTAAGAATCCGCTCATGGATTCCAAGTCCGTTATCCTCGCATCGTTGCTATTCGCTGCATGCGCCTACGCTCAGCAGCCGAAGACTTATCTCAGCGGCAAGCTTGTGGACATGGACTCAGTGCAGTGTGGGGATCAGAAGCATTTGTCAAACGATACAGTAGAAACAACCAATTCGGTTGTTACGCCGGCTGAATCGCAAGTCTGCCCGGAATACGTGCTTGAGAGCGGCGACGTAACGTATCGAATCCTATCCAGGAACGCAAAACATCCGGCGCCTCTTCCCATCGGAGAATTTGCCTGGTTCCGACTAAGAAACGGCAAAATGCTGCTGCGCGTTCCGGCTCTGGATAGTAAGGAACGCGAGTACATAGTTGTCGCGATGACGCCGCGCGGCCAGAGCTCCGCCGATACCAGCCTCATCCGGCTCAACCACCTGCAATAATCCTCTGCATTAAAATCCCTAGTGAATCAAAGTTGATCAAATAGGCGCGTGGCATGAGACTTGCGACCCGCCGCGCAGCAACCCTTCCCGTAGTGGTTTTCATCTGAGACTCCACGTTCCGCACGCCGCTGCCGCGTCGTCTCCGCTTTTTTTCCTCAAGGGAGGAGTCTGCCTGAAGCGGAGCAAAACATACGCGAGGAGCTTAACCATGAAGCGCTGCATTCAGTTCGGATTTATTTTGTTGTTGTGTGCCGCCCCTGCATTGTGGGCACAAGACAGCGGGGAGGTCGGAGTCTTTGCCGAATACTTCCGTTACAGCTACGCTCCAACGCCAGAAAACTTTTTTGGTGTAGGCGGTCGAGCTGCTTTCAATGTCAGCCGTTCGGTCCAGATCGAGGCAGAGATGGGCTACGATTTCCAACGGAATTACACCTCCACATACAGGAAGACAGTCACTAGCACCACCGTGACTTCGCACCTGAGAACGCTGCACGGATTTTTTGGCCCGAAATTCCAGACTGGGGGTGGCGCTATGCGGCTCTTCGCTACAGGCAAAGTGGGGTTCGATAATTTCAACTACACTGCTTCTGGCCCGACCTCCGGATTTACCAACGCAGTCGGTCTTTCCAGCGGAACTACGGCGTTCGCGGTTTATCCGGCTGGAGGCATTGAGGCTTTTGCCGGACCGATTGGAATCCGCATAGAAGCCGGCGACGATATCTTCTTTGTAAACGGCGCCCATAACAACTTAAGGGCCAGCATAGGACCGCAATTCCGGTTCTAGCCGCGAGAATACTCCGTATGCCGGCGGCCGTAACGGCCGTCGGTTTTTTGTCCACGAAGTTCCCACTTCGCGAAATAGTAGACCTTTGGCCGGCTGATGCTTGAAACTCTGTGATACAGTATTGCCGCCAGCGAATCAGCCGGGCTGCCTATCGCAAAGCTGCCCGGGTCTACCTAAGGAGTTCCCCCATGACTACTCTGCGCGACCTGGTAAGAGACCGCCGAACCTATTCCATCGATGCTGGAAGCACGGTGCTGGAGGCTGCACGCTTCATGACCGAGCACAATATTGGCGCTCTGCCTGTGCTGCGCAATGGACAACTCGCCGGAATCGTTTCTGAACGCGACATCATGAACCGCGTGGTCGCGGCTGGGCGCACGCCCGGCCATACGGCGGTTTCCGAGGTCATGACTCCGAACCCGCGCGCGGTTCATGTCGATGAGAGCATCGAAGAGTGCCTATTCATCATGCACGAATTCGGCTTCCGGCATTTGCCCATTGTCGATGGCAATGAGCTGAAGGGCTTGGTGTCGCTCCGCGATGTGGTCATGCATCAAGCCGGCGAACTTGAGCGCCGAACGCGGCGGGCGGCATCTTAAGCAGCTTTTCTTTTACGTATTAAATTTCATAAATCGGCCATTTCTCAGGGACGCTTGCGCAGAAGCAGTTCTCCCGGTTCCGGAAAAAGTTTGAACGGGAATTCGAAGATCTTTCCGGCCAGCGGGAAGCGCAACACAAATTCCTCCTGTGATTTCCAGCTTCCAATCCATTTTGTGTCGGTGTTGAAGAAAACCCAGCCGTGCGCTTCCGGAGTAGCTCGATCCAGACGCGCGGGCCGCAGGCTATTGCTGTTGAGAAACTCGATTAACTGGTTGGCCGATTTTTGATAATCCTGCAGACCCTGAATGCGGACCTGCTTCTCTGCAGGATGCTTCTTGATTGCGCGCCTGGTTTCATCATCCAATGCTTCCGCGTCTGCCTGGATTTTTTCGCCATAAGAGTCCGGATCGAGCCCCGGCTGCACTACTTTAAAGTGCTTGACGAACTCCAAAGTTATCCCGTCCGGTGTTTCTTCCAGGCTGGCATTTCCGCGGTAGCGAACGGTTAACAGGACACCAAGAATGGGCTCGATGCGATGGCGGATCAGTTGCAGTTCGCGGGCGTCAACGGCCATAACGATGCCCAGATCTTCTGCCCACAACCCGTAGCTGTACTTGCCATCCTGGCCACGAAAAAAGGTGCATCCGGGCTGCGATTCGTTCCAGCGGACGACGGCAGGATGCAGGGAATCTTTCGAACCAGCTCGGTCCTGTTCTCGTGCTTTTTCCGCAACTGCGGGCGAAAGATCGCGAACCAGCGTCGCGGCGAAAACTGGTGCGAAAACGGTTAATCGGAAGAGCACTGGAGCAAGCATTCCGGCACAGGCACCCAGAATACCGCAGAGCGCTGCACTGTGCCTTGGCCCTCCCATAAGTTCATTTCGGCGTGGTGACTTCCAGCGTAACCGTTGCAGTGCTGGTGCTGCTGGGACCAAGACCTTTCTGGTCGGAGCCGGTCAAGGTAAACGTGTAGGTATTATTCGGGGTTATCTGGTTGGCGGCGTTGTTGCTGTTGTTGACGCCGCAGGCTGGCACCAGGAATAATCCGCCGGCGATCGCGACGAGCAAGAAAATCCCCAGCAGTTTCCTGCCATTTTTTCCGGCTGCACCCAGTCCCACAAAAGCGAGCGAGGGGATGGCCACCCAGAGCGCATAGAACGTGCGTGGATGCGACCGGATGATCGAAGAGTTTGGCGTGGGAGGATTAACTACCGTCGTAAAAGTGGTGAGCGAAAGCATAGCGCTCGGAGTCGTGCCGCTGCTTACCTTCACAGTCGCACTTGGAGTGAAGGAGCAGACCGGCGATCCTGTGACCACCGGGGTAACCGACAAGCACGAGAGCGTGACCGTCCCCGTGTAACCGCCGATCGGAGCCACCGTAACCGTTGTGGTGGCGATACTGCCGGCCACGACCGGACTTGGAACGGCGGTGGTTGGGAAGACGGTTATTGTGTAGTCCTCAGCAAGATCGGCGACATTAAGGTTGAGCGTGACGCTGGCGCTGGTGGAACTGGTGGCATTGGTGCCTGTGACCACAATTTGATAGGTTCCCGCCGGAGTTGAACCCGAGGTCGTGATAGTCAGCGAGGGCAAGGAGGATGCGGTCTCCGAGACAGGGCTCACGCCGCACGCCGGCAGGTCGCTGGTGGCTTGGCTTGAGGTCACGCTGCAAGTGAAATCGACGCTGCCCGTGAACCCGGAGGAGGGCACTGTGAGAGTGAGGTTCGAAGTTGCAGAACCGCCGGGATCGACAGAGGACGGCTGGAGCTGCGCCGCCGAAAGTGTAAACGCTGCCTGCGCTGCGGAAACAGCAGCGAAAGAGAGTAACAGAAGAGACAAAACGAACAATGGACGCAGAACGTGCCTGAAATTCACCATAAATGGACGGGAACTCACTACCTTCGATTCCTCCATCGGCGCAAACGCTGCCCGGTATGGACACAAAGAATTCCAGATACCGGTCAAACGGCATGCTTTGCTGACAATACGATAGAGCTTCTGGGAATGCGCCAGAGAGAATCTTAGACTAGAGCGGCGCATCGTGCCAAACCGGCGGGGCGGGAAAAAGAACTAGAGCCGCTCTCTGGAAGAGAATGTTCGTGTTCCGGAGATCAGTTCACGGTAACCATTGTGGAAACAGTTCGCGTCGTCGCATTTGCATCCGTGCCTACTCCTGTGATTGTGATCGTGTAGGTCGCCGAGGTGGTCACAGAAACCGCCGAGCTTTGAGCTGAAATTCCAGCCGAGTCGCTCGCCGCGACAGTAAAGCTGTAGGTCGTCCCCGGACTCAAACTGGTCACGTTGAAAGTTGTCGATGTTGGTGTGCCTATGGATTCCCCATTCTCGTAGACCGTGTATCCGGTTACGGTGCAATTTGCGCCCGCGGCGGCTGCCGTCCAATTCAGAGTAGTGCCGGAACCGGTAGTGGAGGACGCAGCAAGCCCGGTCGGTGCGCTGGGCGCAGCTGTGCAACTTCCTCCACCTGTGGGTCCACTCTTGTTGCCGCCACAGGCCGGCAGCAGCAGGAGCCCGGCAACCGCGACCATTCCACAACCCAGCCAGATTTGGCGGCGCGAATCCGAGAATGACCCAATCAACCCCACAAAACACAATCCGGCGAGCGGCAGCCACATTGCATAGTTGAACTTTCTTGTAGGCAACAGAGCTCCGCTCGAACTCGGTACGGCTATAGTTAGCGTGGTAGTGGCGCCGCCTGCGGTGGGAGTTACCGGGTTGCTGGAAAAGCTGGAAGCCGCGCAGGTTGGCAACGGTGAGCCGCTGCCGGTTACCGTGCAAGTAAGATTCACCGGGGAAGCGTAGCCGTAAAGCGCTGTGAGAGTGACGGTTGAGGTTGCGGAGCTACCCGGCGAAACCGGGCTGGTCGATGGAGTTGTAGCTGTAATCCCGAAGCTGGGCTGCGAGTACTTTGCCACGAATGCATCGGTGTTCTTGCCGTAGGTCGTCTGAAATGCCCCGAGAGATACTGGGAAATTGCTAGAGGCTGTATTTCCGGCAACGTAGATATTTGCGCCGTAAGTGTCGACGGCAATAGCACCATAGTTGCCGCCGTCATCCTCATCTTGCGATCCGCCCAAATAAGTAGAGAAGAACAATTTTGAGCCGGATGGGTTCACCTCCGTTACGAACACATCATTGCCTCCGCCAGGCGTAAGCTGGGTGGCATTCGCGAGCGGAAAAGTGGTTGCCGACGAGTTGGTTTGTCCAGTGATATAGGCATCGCCGCCGCTGTCGACTGCGATGCTGGCCCCGATCTCAGCCCCGCTGCCACCAAGATAGCTGGAGTACAACCTTTCACTTCCGACAGGATTTAATTTGGTTACAAAAGCGTCATTGGACCCGCCCCCGAAGGCCGGCTGAAATCCGCCGGCTAGAGCAGGAAAATCGCTGGATTCCGTTTGCCCGGTGACGTACACGCCTGTCGTGTCAACCGCAATGCCGTCGCCCAAGTCGTTGCTGCTCCCACCAAGGAAAGTCGAAAAGACATATTTGCTTCCGGCTGAGTTGATTTCCGTCACAAATGCATCGAGCAGACCCCCATTGCAGGTTCCATCCGTGCCGCATTTGGTTTGGAAGGCTCCCGCGGTTGTCGGAAACGAAGGACTGGAAGTTTTGCCTGTGACGTAAACATCATCCGAGGCATCGAGGGCCGCTGCGTTCGCGATATCGCCCGCGGCTGCGCCCAGGTAAGTCGAAAATGTCAAAGTATTACCAGACGAGTTCCACAGCGACACAAAACCGTTGCTGCTCCCAGCGAGCTTTGCCTGTAGCGGGTTCTTCGTCGGGAAATTCGTGGAGGAAGCGGAGCCTACCACCGCATACATGCCAGTCGCTTGATCGAAAGCCATGCCTACGGCGACATCGCTGCCACTGCCGCCGAAATATGTTCCATAGGTGAGGGCGCCGCCAGCGTTCAATTCAATAATGAAAGCATTGGTGGCTCCGGAAGATCCAATCGAACTTTGAAAGGCTCCGCTCGTGTGAGGGAAGTCGCTCGAGTCCGTTCCGCCGACTACGAACACGTCCCCGGTTTTATCTAGAGCGATACCATACCCCGCATCAGTGTCGGACCCGCCAACGTAGGTCGAATAAACGAAGTTCGTTCCAGCGCTGTTCATCTCGGTGACAAACACATTTGCAGTTCCATTTAATTTGTTTGTACTCTTGGCGCCGGGAAAATCTATGGATGCTGTTTCTCCGGTTACGTATGCATTGCCGGTGCTGCTGTCTACTGCAATCGCTTCGGCTTCATCAGCCCCCGAGCCGCCCAGGTATGTGGCATATAAGACCGCGACTGAGGGGTCGATCACCAGTTCGCGGGTATGATCGTAATTACCAAGTTCGAAGCTGACGCTTTTATTGGCGTTCAGCACGAAACGCGCATCCACCGGCTGCTTCGCACCATTTTTATCCTGGTAGGCGACAGGCTTATGAAGCACGATGTCGCCCGCCCTGGAAGAGAGAAGGAGGTTTCCAGAGTTACCCGTTTTTACGCTTTGTGCTCCGGCGAACTGAAAAGCAATTGGTTCCGGATCGGCGTCCGCGGCTACCACAAAGTCGAACTCAAGCTGGCGCTGCTCACCATGAAAGACCACATTCACGCCCGGATACACATTCTGGTAATTAATGCGACCAAAGAGCGGAACATTGCTGCGCCACTGGCGCGGATCGTTGCCGATGAAATAGTTCGCTTTTCCAGGCAAGTCATCAGTTGCCGAAATCTTCGCCGTCGAATTGGCGCCTGCAAACTGCATGCGCACGACGCCAGCCGAGATCTTATTGCCCGAGTTTTGAGTTGTGTGTGGTTGGGGAGTTCCGACAGCGTGCGATGCAGTTCGAAGATCAACGATCGAGTGCGCTGACGCAGGCTTCGAGGAAAGCCAGAACACAGCCTCGTTAGCAGTCAGGAATAATGTGTATCCATTGGCTCGTGCCAGGTACTTCACGAGTCCGTCAGTCTGTCCTTGATTCTGCTCGAACGCCATGGGGAGCGCGGCGTAAGTAGACTGAATTCGGCTCCGAAAGGCAGGCATGACACCTTGCGACTGCGATGCCGGTGACTTGCGCAGGGATGCGCCGATGACTGCATGATGCCATGCATGCGTACTGAGAAGAGCTGCGCAGAGAATCACGCCTACCGTTGCAAAATAAAACTCGGGGACCGATCTTCTCAGGGCAGACGGCGTCCTCGACAAGGAAAACCTCCTGTGCGAACTTCGCGAAATCGGAATACAGTGCTGATTCAAACGGCATTCTGCTGAGCTCTGTGCAGTCCGTCAAGGCGAGACCACACTTTGAGTCTGGGCGAGGACCCAGCAGACGTTGAGTAAGCTATCTGACCAGCGGCGACCGGACTATGCGGGAAAACCAGTAGCACACCTGCATAAAATACTGTAGATGCGCCGCAGAATTCTTTGTGAGGCCACAGGCTAGGGCTTTTTGTTAAGTATCCCCGAGAGGGGATTTTTCTTTCCGCCCTTCGTCCCGAGCACGTTTTGTACCACCCCCGTGGCCATGCCTTTGACGTCGGGCATGAATTTTGGATCGGAGGTTGTTCCCTGAACGAGTAAAGGAATGTTATCCGCCTGCAAGTGGAAATCGAGTGCGCCGCTTGGACTGACCGTACCAGATCCGGTGACCGTGCCAAGGGACGGGACAACAAGCTCGATATTGTCGACGCGAGTCCCCTCGGGGGTTGCCTTGACGTTGGAGCTGAAATTTTGAATTTTTGTATCGTTTTGCACGGCCTTGCCAGAGAGGGCTGAGACCGAGGAAAGCTTCGATCCGAGATTGAAACCGGCCAGAGAGGAGTTCTCCAAACGAGCGGTTCCGGTCGAAACCAGCTTATCCACAGGACCGGCGCTCGAGAAATCCAGGTTTAAAGTCCCGCCCTTGAGCTGCGAACCCGGAGGAAGAATCACGCCAAACGCCGGCAGCATCGCCTCGAGGCTGTCTACAGGCAAATCCTGGCCGTTCAATTTCATGTTCACAGAGGTAGGCGAGGTATGCGCGTCGTAACTTCCAGAAAGATGCGCAATGGCTTTGCCTAGAGCTATATCGCCTTGGGAAATGGTCCCCGTTTGCGTAGAAAGATCGTAGGTCGCCGCATACTGCACTTGAACCGGCACACGCGCCGGCGAGCCTTTCTTCGCGACCTGCAGTTGTTGGATTTGGAGTGTTCCGCTGGTCTTTGCCTCGTGACCGTCCGATGTAACGTTGCCGACAAAATCAACGATTCCCGAGATGCCCGATGCCGGATCGATAAAGCCTGAGGCAGCCAGATTCATCTTTTCCACAAAAACCTTAGCTTGGAGCGGCGTAAGCGCGGCGTCATTGCCATTGATCGGTCCGGCCTTGCCGTCAAGCTTCAAAGTGCCGCCAGCTGGCAAACTGACTGACATCTTGAACGGGAACGAACTGTTGAATGAGAAGCGTGAAACCTCTACATCCACTTTGTCGTAAATCCTGGCAGGTTGCGTAGAGCCAAGTTGGCTGATCGACACGCGACCATTGCTTACCTTCAGTTTATCCACGGAAAGCTTTGGTGGGCCGCTAGACTGGGCATTTGCTGGTGTGGGCTGTGCGGGCGGTTGGGCGGTTCCAGTATTATTGCCCAGGCTGGAAAAGTTCCACTTCTCTCCGTTTTGCGAACGCACCAGATTGATCTCGGGTTGATTCAGGGTCAGGTCAGTTACGTTCAGAGTTTTCGAAAAAATAAGCGGAATCAGTTCCACTCCGACTTTCAGCGACTTTGCATGCACGAAATTGGTCTTGCTGAAAGCGGGATCGTCGGCGATTGAAATATCATCAGCATTCACTGAGCCGGAAAAAATTGAAACCGAAAGATTCCCCACCTTCATTTGACGGCCCAGGGTTTGAGTTAATTCAAATTCGAGTTTGGGCCGGAAGCTATTGGCATTGATAAAGAGCGGAATGCAGAGGAGAATAATGATCACGACCGCAATTACAACGGCCGCGATCTTGAGGCCGCGATTCATCTTCGGCCGCTGTTGTGAGTGAACGACTCTGAGTTGCTTACGCGGGTCAGATTGAGGAAGTGTGCTCACGGCTCCTCCTTTAGGAGTTCAGGCGAAGGGACGGTGCCGTTCTCGACTTGCTCCTCTCGGTCGCCGCGGCGCTCGTTATCGATTCGGCCAGCGCCGTCGTATTGTTCGAGGGTGAGATGCGATTTGGGAATAAAAAGATGGTACTCAGATAAGCCTTCGCCAATTTTCAACGAGCTGTGCCGTGGCTTTTTCAAGAAGTTCTTTTGGCCCGCAATAAGCCGGCATGGGTTTGCTTGACACTCGTCCCGGTCTCTGATGTAGTGTCCGCCAACCACGTCGAAGATCAAGCGGAAGGTCGGCGCTTAGGAATGCACGGTGCGGCAGCCTCAGAATAACAGCCCGATGATAACCATTCGCGATGTCGCGAAAGAAAGCGGGTTCTCGTCGACCACTGTTTCCATTGTTCTGAATGACGCTCCGCTGGCGCGCTACATTCCTCCGGTTACCAAGAAAAAGATCGAGCGTGCGGCGGCAAAGCTAGGCTATCGTCCGAACCAGTTTGCCCGTTCTCTACGCAGCAAGCGTAGCCATACGGTTGGCGTGATGGTGTTCGATATGACGGACCCGTATTGCACGCTAGTGCTGCGTGGCATCGAAAATTCGCTTTACCAGGCTTCCTATTTACCTATTTTGACGGATGTGCATAATGAGCGCAGCCGGTTCGAGCGCTACCTGGAAATGCTGCTTGACCGCCGAATCGAAGGCCTTGTGGTTCTTGCCAATTGGCTTTTTCTTGACATCAACCTGCTGGCCGACGTCGAGAAGAGCAGCATCCCGACTGCCCTCATCGGATGCGAACTCAAAGGCGACTCCATCAGTTCGGTGATTGTGGATAACGAGCTGGGCGGCTATACCGCGCTCGATCACCTGCATTCCCTCGGGCATCGCAAGATCGCCTTCATTCGCGGACCGAAAACCCTGGCGGACAGTTCGCCACGCTGGAAGGGTATTCGCAATTGCGCGAAGAAGCATGAGCTTGAACTGGATTCGCGCCTGATTGTGGATTTGCCGGAGTCGCGGGACCCCCTTTCCAGTTTTGAAGCAGGGCAGAAACTCACCGAAGATCTCATCCGGCAGAAGTGCCAGTTCACCGCCTTACTTGCCTTCGACGATATGACGGCTTTCGGCGCCATTCGTGCGCTATCCAAAGCCGGGCAGCGTGTTCCTGAGCATTGCTCGGTGATCGGATTCGATGACGTAGCACCATCAGCGTTATACACCCCGCCGCTCACAACCGTTCGCCAGCCCATGGAAGCGATGGGCGCTAGTGCGGCCAGCATCGTGCTCGAGGGCATCAAGTCTGTGCTGGAAAAACGTGAGGTCGCGGCTCAGCACGGAAGGGTCGCGCCGGAACTGGTCGTGCGGGAGTCGACGCGCAGCCTTTTGTAGGGTGCCACAGCACCGCGGCAAACCGGTTTTGTGTCATTAGGGCCGTTCCTTTCGCGGCGAGCCGCTTTTTTTCTTGACATCGGATGCCGAAAGAACACAACATTAGATGTCAAAAAAACACAGTATTCATACGTTTTAATACAGTTGACCTAGGCCTCAACCAAGGCGCTCAAGGTTGCTTGTGGTTTCAGGTTCGAACTCGATAGATCGAGGATATAAGTCATGAACTCAACGGGTCTCATTGCTGGTAGTACACGCGCGTGCTTCTGTGCATGTTTAGTTCTCTTGTTCGCAGGAATCTCCGCGTTTGCACAGGCGGGCAGAGGCAGCATCAGCGGCACGGTCACCGACCCAGGCGGGGCGCTAATTCCTGGAGCCAAAGTGACTCTGCTCAACAAGGCCACGGGAGTGACCCAGCATACCGTGACCAGCTCCGCAGGATTGTACACATTCATCTCTCTCAATCCGGGTGAGTATCAGGTAACTGCCAGCCAGACTGGCTTCACCAGCGTCGCGCTAGAAAAGGTGACCGTCAATGTGGATCAGGTCACCGAAGTCAACATCAAGTTACAGGTGGGCACTGCCACCGAGACGGTCACCGTCACCAGCACCGCCAGCTTGGTCGAGCCCAGCAACTCTACTGTCGGGTCGCTCATCGGCTCCGAGACCATCGATCGCGTCCCGCTGCTCTACCGCAATGTCTACGACCTGGTGCAATTGAGCGCAGGCGTGAATGCGGTCAACGGTTCGCCGAACTCCAGCGACTCGATGGAGTCGGTCCAGAATATCTCGGTCGGTCGGCCGGGAGTCGACGTTTCTGCTGACACGATCAACGGCGCCATCGTCGGATCGGTTTACTACATGCTCGACGGCAGCCCCATCGGAGTTGCAGAAAATAACGCGGCTGCCATCATCCCGGCGATGAACATTCCGGAGGACGGCATCGACGAGGTGCGGGTCGAGACACAGAATACGCCGGCGTCTTACCAGAGCGGCGGCGCGGGCGCCGTCAGCCTGGTGAGCAAGTCCGGCACTAATAAGTTTCATGGTGACATTTTTGGAGTGTTCCGGCCGAATGCTTTATCTGCAAACGAATACTTCAATAAGAATTTCCAGCTGTCCAGCGGTCTCAGCAACACGCCTCCGTCCTTTTACCGTTATCAGGAGGGCGCAGCGATCGGCGGACCGATCAAGAAAGACAAGCTCTTCTTCTTTGCGGATTACGAAGATACCCAGCAAAACCAGTACGAGGGCCTCAAGACCTACACTGTCCCGACCAGCTTGGAAAGAGCGGGAGACTTCTCCCACATGGGATTCACGATCTACGATCCGACCAAGCCCGACCTTGCGGGGGGCACTCGCCAGCCATTTCCGGGCAACAAAATCCCGAACCCGAACCCGCTCGGCTTGCTTTTTCTATCGAAAATGCCGAAGTGTAACTATCCCAATCCCGCCACGTGCGATCAGGCAACCTCTGATGTCAGTCCAAATTTTGCTCAGCCGGGCCTGGATCCATTCAATGCACACAGGTTCGATGTCCGCGTGGATTGGGCCAAGAGCGAAAGGCAGCGCATCTTCACCCGCTTTTCCTATGACAAGCTGATCTTCTCAACTGCCAATGTCTTCCCCAGTGGCTGGGATCCCGATTATGCTCAGAACACCACCAACGGACGGAACGTCCTTATTGCCGATGATCTGACCCTGAATTCCACTACCGTTCTGAATTTGCGCTATTCCTTTACGCGACACTATGAGAATCAGGGAAATCCGGCATACAGCAGCACCAACATCACCGATCTAGGCTCCGTCAATGGTGCCAGCGTTGGTTTTCCCGCTTCGCTGGCCGCGCAGCAGATCATAAAGCAGTTGCCATTCATAGTGTTCGGCGATCTAACTGGGTCTAGCGGCGGCAATAGCGCCGTTGGCGGCACCGCCGACTACAACAATTTTCGCTACGCCAGCGAAAACAGCGATGCCAACGCCGCCCTCACCAAAATCCACGGCAAACACGAAATCTCGTTTGGTTTCGAGTGGATGAAACGGTATCTCAACGTCGGCCAGCCGCCGGCGCCGGCGGGCGCGTACGAGTTTGACATTAGTGCTACAGATCAGTCCAATGTGAGTGCTGTCGGGGGTAGTGATTTTGCTTCTCTGCTCGTTGGCCTGGCGGCCGACCCGAACGGTCCAAACCCAGAATACAATTTCTATCCCAACTTCACCAAAGATGTCTTCGCGGCCGAGTCCAATCCGTACTATGCGGCCTTCATCGAGGATACCTATCATCTCACGACGCGTTTGACAATTACCGCGGGCTTGCGATGGGACATCTTCGGAGGTCGCAACGAGCGTTTCAATCGCCAGGAATACTTTGATACCAACGCGACCAATACCGTGAGCGGCAACTCTTACACCGGCGCCGAAGTCTACGCCAACAGCAACAACCGATCGCCCTTCACAACCAACCTGCACGACTTTGGGCCTCGGCTCGCTTTCGCCTGGCAGCCGATTACCCGCTTCGTGGTGCGCGGCGGAGCAGGCTTCTATTACGGTCCCAGCACGCACAACGTCGGCAGTGCCTCCCTCAACACCGACGGTTTCTCTTCGTCGACCACATGGCTGGGCACCTGTCCCACTGCCGCTGGCAACACGACTTTCAGTGGATCCTCGCTGTGTTCAGGCGCGGCAGCTGGAGCACCGGCCCCCAGTACCACAGGGCCCTATTCTCTAAGCAACCCTTTTCCTGTTCCGCCCGGCACACCGGGAGGAATCGTGCCGGTGCTTACCAGCCCTCCTTCGGGACTGGCCAACAACCTGGGCATAACGTTAAATACCGTGCTCCATTCGCAACCCACGCCCACTACCTACAACTTTAACTTTGGCCTGGAATATGAGTTACCCCACGAGGTCGTAGTGAGCGTCGGATACGTCGGTAGCCGGGGGCTTTTCCTGCCCCTTGGTATGTCCTCGGGCGCGGTCGACCTGAATGACCTCGATCTACGCACGATCGCCAAATACGGCAGTTCGCTGTGCATCAACAATGACCCAGCTTGTAGCACGGCGCGCAATCCTGTGCCGAATCTCCCGGGCGCGTTTCAAGGCGCGCCCACAGTGCCGCTGTGGTTCGCACTCCAGAAATATCCGCAGTTCGGCGACGGTGGCTACGGTGACGGCAATGGCGTGATCTTGCACGGCTACGGCGGGGGCGATTCCGAATACAGCTCCTTGCAAACCAAGGTGCAAAAGCGACTGACCAGCCACTTCACCACGCTGGCCACGTTTACCTGGGCCAAACTAATGACCGATGACTCGAATCCTCCCCTCAGCTTCGTGGGCTCTCACAATGGAGGGATTCAGGACTGGAGAAACCTGAGCTATGAGCACTCGATCAGCCCGCAGGATATCAAGTATCAGTTCAGCGGGCAGCTTTCCTACGACTTGCCGATTGGCAAGGGGCAGCGAGTGAATCTGAATGGTGTCGCGGATAAGTTTGCAGGTGGCTGGACGGTTAATGCGATCGCGTATCTCGGCACGGGTGTTCCGATTAACGTACCGAGTTCGGGAACGAGCCCGTCTTTCTTCAATCAGCGGGCCGACATGATCTGCAACCCGGCAAAGGGCGCGCCGCACACTACAAACGTCTGGTTCAACGACAATTGTTTTGTCCCGCCCGGTGGCTACGCTAACCCAAACTCCTTGATTCCAGGAAATGCCCCGGACTATCTCGACAACGTTCGCACGCGGGGAGCGCGCGATTTGGACCTCTCCGTTTACAAAACGCTGAAGCTGACCGAGACCAAAGCGCTCCGCTTCGATATCTCCGGGTATAACATGACAAATACCGCGCAATACGGATATCCAAATGTGCTCAACCTTGCCAACGCGTCGCAGCCAGGCGCGCAGTTCGGGCTGATCACGGACACAGTCAATACCCCGCGCCAATTCCAGTTTGGAGCGAGATTTACATTCTGACTCGAGCTTCAAAGAAAAATCCCGGCCGGAACGGCCGGGATTTTTCGTTTAACGGACTCTAAGCGGATCCGACGCGGCGACCCGCTCATGCCGAAAGCCGGATGCTGGACGCTGATCTAACCCACCGTTACCCTTTGCGGCGCGGCAACCGCTTGCAGCGCGTGCTCCAAATCGGCGATCAGATCATCGACATTTTCGATTCCGACCGAAAGCCGTATCAGTTGCTCGGTGACGCCCATCTTGGCGCGCTCTTCGGCGGGAATCATGGCATGAGATGTCATCACAGGAAGCGACACCAGCGACTCGACGCTGCCCAGGCTCGGAGCCAGGGTAAACAACCGCATGTCTTCGCTGACGCGGCGTGCATCTTCGCCGGTGCCATCGACCTCGAAGCTGACCATGCCGCCGCCTCCGCTCATTTGCTGGCGGGCTATGTCATACTGCGGATGGCATTTTAAGAACGGATAATTCACACTGCGCACCTTTGCGTGCTCAGACAAAAAGTCTGCCACGCGTCCTGCATTTTCGTTTTGCTGTGCGACTCGGACCGCCAAAGTTTTCAGCCCACGCACCAGCATCCACGAAGCATGCGGGTCCATGCAGTTGCCCAAGGTCGTTCGTGTGGCCCAGATTTTCTCGATTAATTCCTGGCGCCCTGCCACAACTCCGCAGATCAAATCGGAATGGCCTGCAAGATATTTCGTCCCGGAATGCATCACCAGGTCGATGCCGTATTCGGCAGGATGCTGATTCATGGGAGTGCCGAAAGTGGAGTCGATCATGCTCAGAATCCCATGTTGTTTAGCCAAGGATGCGACTCTCTTGAAATCAACCACGCGCAAGGTAGGATTTGTCGGTGATTCCAGATAAAGCAATTTGGTGTTCGCGCGGATCGCGCGCTCGTGCTGTTCGTATTGCGTGGTGTCGACGAAGGTCGTTTCGATCCCCATTTTTGGCAGCCACTGCGACAAGAACTTGTTCGCGCCGCCATAAATATCGCGCTGCGCGACGACGTGGTCGCCGTTTTTGAGCAGAGCCATAATCGTGGTGGTGATGGCTCCCATGCCCGAAGCAAAGGTCAGAGCGGCGTCCATGCCTTCGAGTCTGGCGATTGTCTTTTCGGCAACCGTATTCGTCGGGTTGCCGTACCGGGTGTAAAAGTGATCGGTGTTGGTGGCGCGGAGCTGCTCTTCGTTATCGGTGACTTCGAAAGTGGAGGTCTGACAGATCGGCGTAGAGAGCGGACCGTTGCGCTTTTCCAGGTTGCCTGCGCCGCGGACGGCATTTGTTTCCGTATGATGAGTGTGCCATTTCATGTGAACCTCTTGGTCTTCCAGATTAATTGCCATTCAGCACTCTCGCAAGCGAACTTAGGGGTGGATCTGCAGTTAGCGTTTATAATGCCTGCTTCATGAATCTTGCCATAAAAGATCGTGTGGCTCTGGTGGCGGCTTCCAGTCAGGGAATTGGACGAGCAACGGCGGAGGCATTTGCGGCGGAAGGGTGCCGCGTTGCGATGTGCGCGCGTAGTCCAGAGACTTTGCAGCGAGCGGCAGAGGAGATTCGAAAACAATCCAAAGCCGAAGTTCTTGCAGAAGCCTTGGATGTCACCGACGCTGAAGCGGTCAGCCGGTTCGTGGCTACGGTCGCTGAAAAATTCGGCGGCGTGGATATCTGCGTTACTAACGCCGGTGGTCCTCCGGCGAAAGGATTTCTCGCCGTCAGTCTTGAAGATTGGCACCGCGCCCTGGATGCGAATTTTCTCAGCACGGTTTACTTCGCGCGAGAAGTTATTCCTCACATGCAGCGTAAGAAGTGGGGACGCATCATTACGCTCACCTCGATCACGACCAAGCAGCCGGTAGCAGATCTTGTGCTTTCGAATGCGGTACGCGCAGCCGTAGTCGGCCTGGTGAAGAGCCTCGCAAATGAGTTTGGGAAAGATGGAATTCTGGTCAACAATGTAGGTCCGGGTTTTACCGCCACGGATCGATTAAAAGAACTGGCGCGTGCAGGAGCAGCGTCCTCGAAAAAAAGCGAGCAGGAATTCTTTGATCGATGGGCGTCTGATGCTCCACTGAAGCGTCTGGGAGAACCGCGTGAGATTGCCGAGACGATCGTCTGGTTGTCTTCCGAGCGCGCTTCCTACATCACCGGACAAACGGTTCTGGTCGACGGCGGCATGTATAAAGGCTTATAGAGTTTCGATTGTCATCAAAGATTTCGGAGAAATCATGCGATCGATTGCATCCCGGATGTCGGTAATGAGCGGTGAGGGCGCACTCTCGGTATTCGCTCGCGCCAAAGAACTGGAAGCACAAGGCCGGTCCATCATTCATCTGGAGTTGGGTGAACCCGATTTTCATCCGGGTGCGTCGGTGATTGAGTCTGCTGCCCGGGCGCTGGCGGAAGGCAAAGATCGATACTGCGCCGTAATTGGAGTTCCTGCCTTGAGGGAAGAAATCGCAGCTTACCTTAAGCGCACGCGCAACATCGATGTTTCAGCAGTGAACGTCGTTATCGCCCCGGGCTGCAAGGCTGGGCTGTTTTTTGCCATGATGGCGTTGCTCGAGTCGGGTGACGAAGTTTTGTATCCAGACCCCGGTTTTCCTGGTTATCCTTCTATTACGCTCGGCCTTGGAGCAGTTCCTGTTCCTTTTGAACTTTCTTCGGCCAACAATTTCCAACCGGATGTATCAGAAATCGCCGCCAAAATCGGGCCACGCACTCGCATGATGATCCTGAACAGCCCGGGAAATCCCACAGGTACTGTGTATACCGATAGCGTGCAACGGGGCTTGGCTGAACTTGCAGTGAAGCACGATTTGTGGGTTCTCTCTGACGAAATCTATGCGCGCATAATTTACGGGGGCGAGTATCGTTCGATGCTGCGATATCCGGGAATGTTCGAACGCACGCTGATTATCGATGGCTTCTCAAAGAGTTTCGCCATGACCGGATGGCGGCTGGGTTATACGGTTGCGCCACCGCAAGTGGTGCCCGCACTGGCCATGATGGCGATCAACACTTACACCTGCGTTGCCGAATTCACACAATACGCAGCCATCGACGCGCTGAAAGATCGCGACGGCAACACGCCTCTGATGGTCGCGGAGTTTGCCAGGCGGAGAAAGCAGTTTGTAAGCGATTTGAATAAAATCTCGGGTTTCCGTTGTCAGGCTCCGCAAGGGGCGTTCTATGCCTGGGTCGACATTCGCGGCACGGGCATGAGCGCAGAGGAAATCTGCAGGATTTTGCTGGAAGAAGCCGGAGTGGCTGCAATTCCCGGGGCCGCGTTCGGCTCCTTTGGGAAGGATTTCGTGCGCTTTTCCTTTGCTTCATCAGTGGCAAACTCGCGTGAGGCGACCGAGCGTATTGCAAAGGTTTCAGTCGCATGGCAAGGAAGCTTGGTAAACAAATAATCGATCTCAATCGATTCCAGGGAGACATGAGAAAAGCTCTGATACTTGCAGGCGTTGTTATCAGTATTGCATGTGTTGCGGCTGCTCAGGCGCGCCCACTTCCGGGTAATGACGTTCAGCAGATTTACCAACGATTGTTGCCTCAGATCGAAAAGATTCCAGCTTTTGATCACCATGCGCATCCGGGATTTTCCGACGATCCGGATGTCGATGCCATGGCAGCGCCACCGGATTTTAGCGAGGCTGTGCGCACGCGCGGCGACAATCCTGAGCTGATTGCCGCCGCAAAAGCGTTGTTCGGATATCCCTACTCCGATCTTTCACCCGAACATGCCAAATGGCTGGTCGCAAAAAAAGCCGAGCTGAAGAAGCAGTATCCCGGCACGGCGTATTTCGATCTGATCCTGGACAAAATTAATATCGAAAGCTCGGCCGCGAACCGCGCGATGATGGCGGACTATCTCGATCCCAAACGTTTTGTGTGGGTGTTTTTCGTCGACTCATTTATGTGGCCGTTCAACAACCAGCGTGAGACTGGACGCAATCCTGACGAGGGCGTTTACATTCCTCTGCAAGAAAAAATGCTGCATCGTTGGATGCAACAGGAAAGTGTGAGCAAACTTCCAGCAAAGTTCGACGATTATCTGGCCCTCATCGACCGGACGCTGCAGGACAACAAGCAAAAGGGCGGCATCGCCATAAAGTTCGAAGTGGCGTACTTCCGCCCGACCACGTTCTCCGATCCCAAACGCGACCAGGCAGAAGATATCTATGAACGGTATGTATCCGGAGGCATTCCCACAGAAAAGGAATATCGCACTTTCCAGGATTACATTTTCCGCTATCTCGTGACCGAAGGCGGCAAACTCAACCTTCCCGTGCATATTCACACCGCGGTGGGCATCGGGGATTATTTCAATCTCTCACAAAGCAATGTGATGGGTTTAGAGAGCGTGTTGCGTGATCCGCGTTATCGTTCGACGACCTTCGTTCTCCTTCATGGTGGCTACCCGCTTGAGCGCGAGGCCATCTGGCTTACCGCGATGAAGAACGTGTATCTCGATTCTTCTTTTGAAGAACTGGCGCAATATCCATCGGCTTTCAAAGATACGCTTAAGATGTGGCTCGAGACCTTTCCCGATAAGATCACTTTTGGGACCGACGCTTTCCCGTACAATGACGTTCTGGGCGCGGAAGAGAGTTACTGGCTGGGAGCGCAGTCGGCCCGCATGGCTCTGGCTGCGGCGTTAGCCGAAATGGTTTCGGAGAACGAAATTACGGAAGCGCGAGCCCTCGAACTCGCCCATGCTTATCTCCATGACACGGCTGTTAAGCTCTATCAAGGGAGAGTGCATTAATCTGGAATCGGGCCTTCGGAAATATTGGCGAAAATCCAAACAGGAAAGGTGCAATGGCGAAAACCAAGACGTTGAGAGGCAAGATCTCCTCCGGCAAGAAAGCGGCAACCGCGAAGTCCCACTCCCGGGCTCAACGTGCCATCACCAAACATGCCGACCGCAAAACAGAATTGCAATATATTCCCTGGCATACGATTCCGCTCGAAGACTTGAATCCCTTGCTGCAGCGGCAATTTGTGGTTGGCCAGGAGATTATGGTGGCGCGCGTGTTGCTGAAAAAGGGCTGCATCGTGCCCAAGCACAGCCATCACAATGAACAGCTCACGTACATCCTCGACGGTGCGCTGAAGTTTTGGATTGACGGGAAGCAGATCGTGGTCCACGCCGGAGAAGTGTTATGCATTCCAGCAAATATGCCGCATAAGGCTGAAGCGCTCGAAGACACGGTCGACCTCGACGTGTTCAACCCTCCCCGTGCGGATTGGATCAACCGCACTGACCAATATCTGCGCGGCGAGAAGTAGTGTCATTTCATGCCTTCTTCAGCCACGTCTGAAAAAGATTCGCTATCGGGCTCGCGTCCGGCTAGCTATAGTTTCGCGTGCATTGGATGCGGATTGGTCACGCAATCTCCCGCTAATGATTTCCGTTGCTCGCAGTGTGACAGTCTGCTCGAAATCACGGATCCATCCTGGAAAACAGCACATCCAAATCCCGAGTCGCTGAAATCCCTTTGGCGAGAACGGCGATTGTTGACTTGGCCAGTCGATCTCAGTGGCGTGTGGCGATTCCGAGAGCTCTTGCCTGCGCCCGCGTCGGAAGAACAGATTGTTTCCCTCCGCGAGGGGAACACGCCGCTTTATGAACTACCGCGAAGTTCCCGCTCCACCGGTATAGCGCGGCTCTATGCCAAGCATCAGGGAATGAATCCTACCGGCTCATTCAAAGACACGGGCATGACTGTTGCGGCCACGTTTGCGCGGCAGGCTGGATACGATTGGGCTGCGTGTGCGTCTACCGGGAACACCTCCGCATCCATGGCCGCCTACGCGGCGCGGGCACGAATGCGCAGCTTGGTCTTGGTTCCCAAAGGAAAAATCTCGTGGAGCAAGCTCTCGCAGGCGCTCGACTACGGTGCGCTCACTTGCCAACTGCGCACTGACTTCGATGGTTGTTTGCGCTTGCTTCAGGAACTGGTGAAGCGCGCTCCCGTTTATCAATTAAACTCGATCAACCCCTTCCGCATTGAAGGGCAAAAAACGGTCGCGCTCGAATTGCTGGAACAACTGAATTGGGAAGCGCCGGATCACATCATCGTTCCTGGCGGTAACCTGGGGAACAGTTCCGCTATTGGCAAGGCCGTGCTGGAGATGCATACTCTCGGTCTAATTTCCCGACTGCCCAAAGTGTCGGTGATTCAGGCGGAGGGCGCCAATGCTCTGGTTCGCACTCTACGCGAAGCTGATGGCAAGCGGCTGGTCAGCGTGCAACCTGAAACTCGAGCCACGGCAATCCGCATCGGCAATCCTGCTTCGTGGCAAAAAGCGGTGAAGGTTTTGCAGGCGACTGGCGGCGCTTGCGAGCAGGTAAGCGAATCGGAAATCGCCGCGGCGAAGGCTGAAATCGGAGCCGAGGGAGTCGGCTGTGAGCCTGCATCTGCGGTGACGCTTGCCGGATTAAAGAAGCTATTAACGCAGGGTTTCGTAAAAACTGATGAAACCGTAGTTCTGATTCTCACCGGCAATCTGCTGAAAGATCCCGACTACACAATTGAGTTTCATCGCGGCGAAGTTCCGGGAAAAGAAAGCAAAACAGAGAAGAAAGAGCTCGATTCGTTCCGGCATCCTCCGGTGGTTCTCGATGCGAATCTGGATGCGGTGATCCAAGCTCTGCAGCAGGCAGAAAAATCCGATCCAACGCACTCGCATGGGTAAACGCAAGGAGAGCGCTCGTCAGAAAGGTTCGTTGCATCTTGCTCTGCCTGCGACTTCCGCGAATCTTGGTCCGGCCTTCGACGCGGCTGCATTGGCGTTGAATCTGTATATCAGGATCGACGCTACCAGGGCAGAAGCATTCTCTATCGAGGCAAGCGGTCGCGACCAAGCCATCTGCGGCTTGGTAAGCGAGCAGCATCTCATTCTTAGGACTTACCGTGAGATCCTCGAAGGTAATGGCAAAGAAGCCGTTCCGCTCGCCCTGCGCATTCGCAACGATATCCCGATCGGCAAAGGATGTGGTTCTTCTGCGGCAGCTCGACTGGCAGGGATTGCGTTGGCGAATCACTTTGGTAATCTGCGCTTAAGCGATGGAGAAATCATCGGCGAAGCTTCGCGCCGCGAGCATCATCCCGATAATGCTTCAGCGTGCTGGATGGGCGGCCTAACCGTGGCGCGAATGTGCGGCGAAGCTGAGGCTCAAGTGGCGTGCATCCGGCCGAAAGGGAAGTGGCCTTTGCTGCTGGCCATTCCTGATCAGGCGTTGTCGACCGAAGAAGCCCGCCGAGTGCTTCCGGCCCATTATTCGCGTGCAGACGCGGTGACAAACATTCAGAATTCCATGCTTTTGCTCGCCGCATTCACGCAAGGCCATCCTGATTTGCTGAGCGCGGCGCTCCAGGATCGAATCCACCAGCCTTACCGCGCGCCTCTTTGTCCACTGCTGCCGTGCCTTCAGGAACTAGCCGGCAAACGCGGAATTTTAGGTGTGGCGCTCAGCGGAGCAGGCCCTTCGGTGATCGTTTTTCTCGATGCTCGCGCATCTATACAGAACACGCGAAAATTCATCGCCACTCACGTCACGCGCAGCGGACTCCGCGCCGAATTGCTGCTCACTTCCATCGCAACCCGGGGCGGCCGCGGTTAATGCCGAAGGTTAGTGTGGAAGATCTTCTTTCCAAAGATTATCGGCTGGCGGGCGGCACGATGCCATTCATGCGCAAATACACCACCATCTGCCCATAGTGATCGTAGCCATGGGCGGGGACGCTACTTGCCAGCCCTAGACGCGAGACTCGGCCCTCGCCAAAGGGACTCCTCACGGTTTCAGCCAAATTCTTCTCATTGATGGTTTGCACCGCTTTGTGAACGTAAGCAAAAGAGTCGGTGAGGTACTTGAGAATGTCCGCTTTGGTTGTGAGCGAGGATGGCCCCGATTCGTCGCCGATATCCGCCGGCGGTTTCTCTTCCAAGATGGCTGCGGCCAGCTCATAGTTAACCGCTGCGACATGTTTTATCTGCTGAGCGAAGGTACGCACGCCTTTGAACTCACCATTCGTGGGCGCAAATCCATATTTATCTTCCGGCATGGCTTCTGCGGCGGGAACAAATTCATGCTCGAGATTTGAGACTGTATGATCGAGGATCTGGGTCACGCTGCGATGTTCATTTTTACTTTTGTTTTCGTGAGCAGCGCTGCAAACTACGAGAGCCAGCAAACAGAATGTAAGGCCAACGATTTTCTTTCTCATCATTCCCCCTTTCGAAAGCAAAAATGCAATCTTCACTCGACTGCGACATTATGACGGAGACTTCTCCATGCGAACGGCCATTCGCCGCTTCGCCAGGATCGAATCATATAGATCGCCAGTCCCGCCAACAGGATCACCACCGCATAACGAATTTCTTTCTGCCAATTCCGGCGATTGAACAAAATGAAGAGAAACCCCGCAATTGCCGCCAAGGCCGGTACAGGATACAGCCACATGCGAAAAGGACGTGGGACCTCTGGGCGGGTAATGCGATAGACAATTAATCCAATTGCCTGCACCAGGAATTGCAGGATCAGTCGAATCACCACCAGTGCCGCGATCGCATCCTGCAACCGCAGAAAGCAGAATGCCGCGGCCACCACTCCGAGCGCCAGCAAAGACACATGCGGGAAGCGGTACACCGGATGCACTTTCGCGAATGCCTTGAAATAGTTGCCGTCGAGGGCCGCAGCGTAGGGAACTCGCGAGTACCCGAGCATTAACGAAAATACCGAGGCAAAGGCCGCCACGATTACCAGAGCGGTTACTGTTCGTGCCGCCCATGCACCATAAATCCTCTGCATAAACAACGACACAACATACAGTCCGCTGTTGTTCTGGCCGGATCGTAACATCTCGCGCCAGGGCACGACCGCGAGGATGCACAGATTCATCATCAGATATAGACAAGCTACGATCAGAATAGAAAGCAGAATCGCGCGCGGAATATTCCGCGCCGGATCTTTTATTTCATCGCCCAGATAAGAGACATTGTAATAACCCCAATAATCGTAGGTCGCGACCAGCATCGCCCCACCTAGACCAGTAAAGAATCCACGCGAAAGGGTGAAAGCACCGGGAGGGAAATCGAACGCGAGCGCCGAATTAAAATGCGTCAGGCCGGCGAAGATGATCCAGCCAATCGTTCCCATCACGCCCAGCCACAAAATGTTGGAAAGCTTTCCGATGACCGTGATGCGGCGATAAAGCAGCAGGATGGTTAACAAGCAGATGATAACGGCTACTGCGGTTCCCGGAGTGACAATCCAACTCACTTGTAGGGGCCCGGCCCAGGGTATGTGCAAAGCTGCGGTGTGCGCGGCGTAGACGGTCTCCAGACTCGGCCAGTAATACGCAGCGTAGCCAGCCAGGCCGATGCAACCGGTAGCGATCGAGAGTGGAGCGCTGAAGGAAAGCTGCCAGATGAAGAGAAAAGAAAGTAACCGTCCCCACTTCCGCGGACCATACATTTCACGAAGATAGCGATAAGGTCCACCCGAGTGCGGCAGAGCGGCACCCAATTCGGCAGAAACCAGGCCGTCACAAACGGCAAGCAGTGCTCCTGCTACCCAGCCGAGAAGCGCCTGCGGACCGCCCATGGCGGCAAGCACGAGCGGCATGGTGATGAACGGACCCACGCCGATCATGTCGATCATGTTGAGCGCGGTGGCGCTCGCGAGACCCATGCCGCGAATCAGCCCCGCAGAGTCGGTGTCCGGTTTGGTTGGAGATTCCATGAAAAGTCAGGGCCGACGCCAAGTAGGATTCGGCTTTCCGCAACTGCCAACTGGCAACTGGCTACTGCTTTTCGTGTCCCGCGCTCAACAGATTTACATATAAGCGAACCGCTCCTGGCACGCCCGCCGGCAACTGCCGGAAGAACGCGTATCCCGTGTAGATATAAATTCCCTTGCCGTAATGTGCTTCCAGCAAGCCGCCTTTCTGCTCGCTTTCGCCGGGATCGTGGCAGGCGAGCAGTGGGGTAAAGTGTTCGTCCCATTTATCCATGAAGTAGAGGCCGCGCTCCTGCACCCAACCATCGAAATCTTTTTCCGTGATCTCGTTGGGATAGTGAAAGACGGTATTGTTTGCCGCAAGAATTTCGACAGCAGCTTGTTCCACTGTAACGCGTGCACGGCTGAGTTCTGCGGGATACGGCGTGAAGTGACCGCTGTTAAAATCGCCCACCCCCGTGTTGTATTGCGCGAGCAATGTTCCGCCGGCAGAGACGAAATCGAGCAGGCGCTGGTTATTCGCAGCCACATCCTTCTGCGTGTCATAAGTGCGAATGCCGAGCACGATTGTTTGAAATTGGCTGAGATCTTCGCTAGCGAGCTTTTCCGCAGGAATCAAACTAACGTTCATGCCGATCTGCTGCAGTACTGTAGGAATGTCGTCGCCGGCCCCCATGATGTAACCGATCTTTAAATCGTGCGGCGCGCGCACATCGACAATGCTCACGCGCTGCATCGCCGGCTGATAATAGTAGAAGCTGCCCAGGTCTGCGCGAGTGACGAGCGAGTATTCTTCGCCAAAGTTTTCACCGCCGACTGCCAAAGTCGCACGCAGTTTGGCTCTTTCCTGCTGCAGGGCGGAAGGGAAGACGCTGAAATGAAACTCTTGCTTCTCGCCACGTTGCTTAAGCTCCACTGTGACTTGCGACGGCTCCGAGCGCCAGCCCTCGGGTAGTTCCAGCCGTAGGACTCCGCGTGAATCGCGATTCAGATTGCTGGTTACGCCCGCGGTCACGGTTGAACTCGAACCGTTATGAGTTGAGATGACCTGCGTGCCAGGCTCCAGCGCGACTGAAAACGCAGGCACAACGGCCAGCGGGCGCGCGCTTTCTTTACCTGAATCATCGATAAAAGGTGTTACAACGGTGGCCTGAATGGCGTTCTTGACTCTATCCTCGCCTCGGCCACCGCCGGCCTGAACAAGTGAATATTCCACGTGCGCGTGCAATGGCGGAGGTGGAAATGGCAATGTCGCATATTTCTCGTTATCGACATGATTCAGACTGTCGGTATAGGGATTGTCGCGATGCCAGTAGGGGCGCGTGTACGCTGCGTCCTTTGGCACCTTC
Organism: uncultured Acidobacteriaceae bacterium; assembly: GCA_963766625.1. GTDB lineage: Bacteria > Acidobacteriota > Terriglobia > Terriglobales > Acidobacteriaceae > Sulfotelmatobacter. Next base: position 103,673 of record CAVYBF010000011.1, read on the forward strand.
AAGCGAAAAACCGCATCGATCTTGTCGCCGGATTTGATCGCGACCGGTTTGGTTTTGTCGGAGAGAGTGCCCCAACCTTCGGGGACTTCCAGCTTGAGCGAATCGAGCTTCAAGCTTTGTTTCGAGCCATTATGCAGAGTGACGGAAACGAGGAATTCCTGACCGGGCGAAACCGTGGTTAGCGCGTCCGTCTCCTTCTCGACAACTTTTTTCTGGTCTGCACGAGAAACTACGACCGCAGAAAGGTTTACGTTCAATGCGAGATTCAGTGCACTGTCCGCCTGTTCGCGCTTTTCTTCCAGGCGCGCCAACAAATTCGATTTTGTAGTATCGCCGAGCGGACTTTTGCCGACTTCCGCGTAAGCACGGTCCAGGCCCGATAGAATCGCGAGCAAAGGGTTGACCGCGGCCGAGGGATCGTTTCCTTTCGCGCTTTCAGTAGCTTGAGCAACCTGGCTCGCGACTGCAGTTAATTCCTGCCGCAAGTGAGGAACCTTCGATTCATCCCCACTCAATCCAGCAGCGAGGCCGGGAAGCGTTGTATCGATGCCTTGGAAAAAATCTTTCTCGTGCCCGTCTTTATCCAGCTTCGCGGGCTCGATGGAATCGACCAGCTTGTAAAACGCGAAGCGGTCTCCCGGTTCGACGCTCCAGTTACCCGATCCCTGCGAAAGCTGATGGCGCAGGCCCTCCATCGCGAACTGTGCGTAGGACATGCCTAAATCGGCGCTGTATGCGCCAGAGTTCAACTTCACCGTCCAATTGGCGTCCGGACAGGTCACCGCGCCGAATCCGCAGACATTGCCGATATAAAGTTTCTTAGATTGCCAGGGCCGGAGTCCCTCCGCGATCTGATCGGGAAAGCGCTTCGGATCGGCCGCTGCGCGAAACGCCTCCTGAGTCAGAATGCTGGAAGCCTGGTGATGGCCGTGCCCATCGCGCGGGGTACCCGAGAACCGGGCCACGAGCACATCCGGACGGAAAGTTCGAATCACCCGCACCATATCCCCGAGTGCGATATCGTGGCCGCCCCACTTCGCAAACGTCTCTTCCGCACTTTTTGAAAAGCCGAAATCGGCCACGCGCGTGAACCGTTCCTGAACACCGTAATATTCGTCCGCGGCTAGCAGTTCCAGTGTGCGCAGAACACCCAGAACGTCGGAAAGGTTGCTGCCAATCTTGTTCTGACCACCTTCGCCGCGGTTCAGGGTGAGCAACAGCACCCTCGCTCCGTGCCCACGCGACTCGAGCGTTAACATGCCGCCATCTTCATCGTCAGGGTGCGCAACCGTCTGCATCAACTGCGCTGTGGTACTCAGGCGCTTCAGCATGAGCCGCAATCCGACCATGCCCTCGTCTTGAGGAATTCTCGGCGGTGATCCTTGGTAAGGAAGCTGAGGGAAATTTGCCGGGTCCTGAGAGATGCTCGGAGCCGGCGACGCATTGGCTGCAGGTGCCGACTCTTCTCGGCCCTGCCAGGACGAGGCAACTGCCAAAACGGCAATCGCCATTATCAAAAACGCCAAGAATGCGCGGACGACTGACCTTTTCAGGGAAGCACGCATCGGCCGCAACGCACGGCGAAGCAGATCATTGCATCGGAAGTGGGTCACTCTACAAGGATGGGGCCTAACCCCGCTTTGACGCAAATTTTTCCTTACGCGAAGGAGCATTCGATTCAAATCAGCCAGGAATAGGGCCTGTGAAACGTGCCAAGCGAGCAGTCTTTCTGCTGATCCCATCCTTACTTGATTGCGCCTTGGCAGTCGCTGCCGGCGGTCAGGACTTGATCGAAGGCCGGATCCTTGCGCAGCTCTCTCAGTAGCGGGTCATCCAGGAGAGCTGAATAGGCGCAATAATTCTGCTGCACCGCCGCTTTCAGCAGACGCATGGCCGCGCTTTTCTGATCGCAATATGCCATCAAGGCCCCCACGTGGTACCAAACCTCGGGATCGGGAATCGTCATTACCGATGTTTCTGCATCCTGGACAATTTTCTCCAGGTCGGCCGGGCGTGGCGATTGTGTACATGCCACCATCAAATCGCGGTGGTAATAAGGCGCTTTAGGTGTCTCCCTGGCGGCAATTCGGGCTTGTGCCAGATTTCCTTTTGCTAGGTAGACGTAGGGCGTGACCCATGAGGACCATTCCGAACCGGCGTCAAGATGAACGAAATCCATTGCGTGATCCGGTTGGCCCAGTTCGAGGAACGCCCATGCGCAGGAGCGGAAATTGAAGTTGCCAGAGTCGAGCGAGAGCGCGGTGTCGCACTCCTGAGCGGCCTTTTCCTGCATGCCCGCATAGCGAAGCACGTAGCTGAGCGCGTAGTGGGCGTCGGCGCTATCTGGCCTGCGCCGCAGCAAATCCGTAGCTGCCTGATAGGCGCGGCCGAGTTCGCCTCGCTCGACGCGATTCGTAATCAAGTTGCTGGCGGCGAAGACCAGGTTCGGATCCAGCGCAAGCGCACGCTCGTAGGCCGCATTCGACTTCTGGAACATGGCTTCTCCGCCACCGCCGTAGTCCGAATCGAAATAATAGCGCTTGCCTAACGCTTCCCACGCCGGAGCATAGCCCGGATCGCTGGCGACTACGTGCTCAAGAACGGCGATTGCATCTTTGTTTGGCCCAGCATCATGAGGCAGGGCGAGGCTGTGCAGGTAGAGATCGTAGGCCTCCTGGCTCTTCGGGCGGGATGCGGTTGTGTACGCACTGCCGGCTCCCAAAATTGGCATCAATCCCTGCTGCACTTGGGTGGCTAACTGATTCTGCAGTGAAATCAAATCATTCACCGAGCTTTTCACGGTCGTCTGCCAAAGCAGACGATCATCCGAGACCGCGATGGCTTCGAGCGTTACGGTGAGCTGATCTCCCTGACGCAGGAAGTTGCCGGTCAGCAGACGGCCGACATGCAGTTCCTGTCCAATCTTTCGCACATCGAAATCTGCCTCCACGAACTTGCGGGTTGCCGCTGATGGCCGCACGTCGAGTGAACGTGAATAGGACAGCACGCTGGTCAGTTCGTCGGCCAACGCGAAACGCAGGTAATCTACGGAATAGTCGCCATTCAGGTTTTGCAGCGGCAAAACTGCAATGGCATGCTGCAGCTCGGCATTGGCCATGGATCGATGTTTTACCCAGTATGCCCCTACCGCCGCCAGCACCGTAACCAGCAAGGCTGCCGTTCCGCCCAGCAACCAAAAAAGCCAGCGGTGGTCTGCCGTCCGTCCGAACGTCTTGCTGGCAACCTTCAGCCGCACAGTGTGCAGGCCGCTTCTCATCTGGCCGGATTCCGCCTCACGTTTCAGTTGCTGCAGGTCGGCCTTCATTTGCGTGGCGCTCTGATAGCGCTGCCCACGGTCTTTCTCCATGGCTTTGCCGATGATGCCCTCAAGTTCGACCGGCACTTTTGGGTTCAGTTCGGCGGGGGGAACCGGCTTGGCGTGCAGCACCGCGTCGAGCGTCATCAGAGAGTTCTTACCCGAGAACGGCTTCTTGCCGGTCGACATCTCGTACATGACCACGCCGAATGAAAACAGATCGCTGCGGAAATCGATTTCCTCGCTTCGCGCCTGTTCGGGAGACATGTACACCGCGGTTCCGGGAATCACACCCACAGCTGTGAGCGAATCCTCGGCGGCACTATCGCTATCGGTGCCGACATTGTGCACAAGTTTGGCAAGCCCGAAGTCGAGCACCTTCACCTGTCCGCTCGGGGTCACAAAGATGTTCGCCGGCTTGATATCGCGATGCACGATCCCCTTGCCGTGCGAGGCGGCCAGCGCATCAGCAACCTGAATGCTAATCTCGAGTAACTTGTCTGTTTCCACAGGTTTCGCGGTTTGCTTCAGGCTTTCGCCTTCGAGCTTTTCCATCACGATGAAGGGATGCCCGTGGTTATCTTCAATTCCGTGAATGGTGCAGATGTTGGGATGGTTGAGTAGGGAAGCCGCTCTCGCCTCACGCTCGAAGCGCTCCAGCGACTTGGGGTCGCCCACAAGATTTTCGGGTATAAACTTCAGGGCGACGTGCCGCCCCAGCTTGAGGTCTTCAGCCTCATAGACAACACCCATGCCGCCGCCGCCCAGCTTGCCCAGGATCCGGTAATGCGAGACGGTCTGGCCGATCATGAATAGACGAAGCCCCCGACGGCGGTAATGTTAGGCTCGTCGGCAACTTCGGTCAACAGGGGCGCCCGGCAAGACTGAGGGTCGCTCAAATGCAAGTGATTGATTAACATTCGCTCACATCACCTTCGTTCCCAAACTGACAATGCCCTGTCCTTTTGTGTTGCCTGTCAATTGGATGCCACTTGCAAGCTGAGTGGAGGAGATTACCATGAGTTAACGATACCGAACAGCGAGGTTTTTTCAGATGGAGCCGACTTCCCGGAACTATTCTCCGCACCTGCTGGAGGCAATTCGCCGACGTGCGACTGAACTCTACCAACTCAGCGGTAAGGTCGAAGGCCTCGACCTGGAGAACTGGTGCCAGGCCGAGGCCGAGATCATGCGCGACTCGGGCACTCGCGCCCGTCGCCGTGCCGTGGTCATCAATCTCGGCGGAGTGGTCTACACGGGCGAGTATGACTCCGGCTGCGCTGACGACTACGCTCCCGGAGAATGGAAAACCGGCGATCGGGTTCCAGTCCGGCTTGCGGGCGATAAACTCTACCTGCGCCGCCCTAACGGACGTGAATTGCAGACAACCATCGTCAAACGTATTGGCTGAGTGCCTTGAGCAACAGTTAAAGCGTCATCCCCCGGGCCCGAGTTCCTTCCAGTGGGCCCAGGGATCTCATAAAGCAACTTTCTCGAACTACTTACTCGACAAATAAAGCAGCCGACGCTCCTACCCACTCCATGTTTTTGTTGTGATCCACTCCCATCATCAGACCGCGTCCCATGCGGATGATCGTCAGCACCGGCTGTAACTTCTCAAGCCAAATGTACATGACTCGGACTTCCGCTTTGGTTGCTCCAAATGGAGTTTCGATGATCGGTTCGAAATGCAGGCGCTCCTGCAGGATGTACTGACTGCGCTTTTCGGCAGGAATAGCCCTGATCTCTTCTTTGGTCGGTGCGATTAGGACGCCGAGCCCGGCAAACGAATACAGAGGTTTCAAGGCATAGTTCTGCAAATCGTCTGGAATCCGATCGAGTCGATCGAGAAACCACGTCTTTGGAACCGACTCGTGCCTGAGGTAGGGAATCGAGAATTTGCTGATGCGGAAATACCAATTGGGATGGCCCGCCCATTCCACATCAAGATCGTCACGCCAATCGAAATTAAGCTTGATATTTTTGCGCTGCAGTTCATCGACGATGGTTCGATTGTAGATTCGATGAACCGGCACGCGCTTGCCCGCGTGCTCGTAGTAAAGGCGGGGACCGTCTTTCTTGATATCGACGATATCGATTGTCTGGATGCCCAGCATTTTCTCGGTCAGCAGGAAATCCGGCAAAGTTTTTTGCTGGTGCGGATGAATTTCCATCAGGATTACGTTTTCCGGATCCTGATCTCCAACGATCGCCCGGCGTAACAATTCGCGGTAAGAACCTTCATCGAGCCCGCTCAGGAAAAATCGCAAATTGTTTCCTGATTCCCATCGGTTCAGGCCGTAAACATCGACGTAGGTTTTCGCCAGCGTAAGTTGATAGGCGTAAAGCGAAGGGAAAGCCTGTAGTTCCACAAGTTTCGGCCGGAGTTCACCATTAGCATCACGCACCAATCCAAAATCTACTTGTACAAACATGGGGTGCGGCGCTTCGTTAGCAACGCGGAACTCGTTTGGAATAGAGAATTCCGATTTTACTCGATAGTTGGGACTCTCCACTAATTGCCTGATCAGTTCCTCACCATCCACCGCCATACGATTCAGCAGAGACTTTGGAAAGAAACACGGCGTCTCCGAAAGCCGGAACTGTACGGGAGTGCCGCAGGCTGCTTCCATCTGTGCCAGGAAAGCTTGGTATCTCTCTGCAGTGAAGCCGCGATTGAACTGTTGGCGGAGAGAGGGGATCATACAATGGCGAGTACGCGCGAATCGCTATTCCGAATCTATGCCTCCACAAGAAACTTTCCATCCTGCATGATCTGCTGCTCGTCGACCCAGATGTTGAACTTCCGCCCGACCACGTCGATGTGAGTGGACGAATCCCATTCGGCGCCAGTATGCGCGCCGTAAGGATTGCCAAAGGCGATGTGCACGCCGGGATATTTTTCATCCTGCAGAATCTGTCCGATGATGTCTTTCAATTCGATGTTCGTGCCGATGGCAAATTCCCCGACGCGGTCGCTGTTCTCGTCGGTGTGAGTATATTTCCAGAAATCGTCTTCGAGTTCGCGGTTTTCCGAGTGGGCCTCGGTCAGGCGATTGTTCCTCATGCGGATCGTGAGCGGATTCTCGCTCAAGTTGCCAAATTTTGCGCAGAGATAATCGCCAACCACGCCGTCGATTACGAACGTCCCATTCACTTCGCCGGGCGTTGTGAAAATTTCCCCGCCCGGCAGATTGCCCCACTTTTCCGGAGTGATAATTCCGCTGGTCTTCAACCAGCGATAGTTGTGATTCAGATCTGCGATCAGATCCGTACCGGCTGCCGTTTTCGCCCGCACCTGCTGTGCCTTACGAACCATGGCCACCACTTTCGCGCTTAACCGGTCAACTTTGTGAAAATCGGCGCGCATGCCTTCCAGCATAATCTGGCGGTTGATGTTCACCATATGCGCGTGCCGGATCTTTCGCCGGTTCACCACGTCGGTCATCTGCATACGCGAGCGCAGTTCGTTGGTTTGCGCTTGCACGGCGAAAATTGAAACCTGGCTGGTTTCTAGATCCGCGAGAATCTCGCCAGGCAAATCCTTTAGCGGACGTTCCGCCCAATCCTCGAGTACCCAGATCCTATAGGGCGAACCGAGTGCCTCCAATTCGTTCACAATTGCCGCTGCGATCTCGAGAGTGGCCACATCCGTGATTACGCAGATTTTTTCTTCCGGTTGAATGCGCAGGCAAACATTTACTGCATTGCGTGCTCCGGGAGTGTATTCAGGATCGAAAGGAATGGGTTTTCTTTTGTCCCAACCGTTTTGCTTTTGTAAAGAGGCAGGCAAATTGGATGTGTCGGTCCGAATGCTCATTGGCTGACGTTCACAGCAGAAGCGGGTTCGGCTTCCGTCAAACCTGCCTCTGTCTCCTCGATGATGTAATCGACAACTTTCTTCAGGTCTCCGGTTTCTCGATGAACCCGCAACTGGCGGTCGGCACCGCTGCCACGCTCCAGCATGGTATGGATGTATTCCAGTTCTTCGCGCGAATCCAGTTCGTCGACAACGTCGTCGACAAACTCAAGATACTCGTGAATCAAATCCCGCGCGGGAACTTCCGTTTGTTTGCCGAAGTCGATCAGCTTGCCGTCCAACCCATAGCGCGAAGCCCGCCACTTGTTTTCCATGATCAAGGCGCGGCGGTACAATCGAAATCCCTGATTCGCTGTATGCAGCTTGTAAAGTTTCGCCACAGTCGCTTGTATCAATGCAGCCAGAGCGATCGTTTCATCGGCGCGCATAGGCACATCGCACACACGAAATTCGATGGTGTTAAAGAACGGGTGGGGCCGGATATCCCACCAGATCTTCTTGGCGTTATCGATGCAGTTGGTTTTAATCAGCAATTTGATGAAATTTTCGTATTCGCCCCAGCTGGGAAAATAATCAGGAATATTGGTTCGCGGAAACTTGTCGAACACCTTGCAGCGATAGGATTTCAGCCCGGTGTCCATGCCCAGCCAGAAAGGTGAGTTTGTCGACAACGCCAGCAGGTGAGGCAGGAAATACCGCGCGTGATTCATCATGTGAATCGCGGTTTCGCGGTCCTCGATTCCGATGTGTACATGCAGGCCAAAAATCAAATTTGCGCGCGCGACTAGCTGCATGTCCTCGACGATGTTCTTGTACCGGTCGTCGGGGTAAATTTCCTGTACCCGCCAATCCGCGAAAGGGTGAGTAGCCACCGACGCCACACGTAGCTCATTCTCGCGCGCGAGTCTGATTATGTCTCGCCGCAGCATTTTCACTTCTGCTTTGGCTTCCTTAATGTTCTTACAAACCCCAGTCCCCACCTCGACCACCGACTGATGCATCTCCGCTTTCACTTTTTCTTTCAGAATCAGCTTGCCCTTTTCAAGGATCTCCGCGTGAATATGCGACCGCAGATCGCGACTCTGCGGATCTATGGTCTGATATTCCTCTTCGATCCCGATACTGAAAGTAGGTTTCATAACCAATGATGCTGATACAGGAACTCACGTAGGTACAGCCGCCCTCGGCTGTCCGCCGAGCGAAGCTCGGAGGTCTGCTGCAAGTCCCAACAGTATATCAATCGGCCTGCAGAATCGGTCCACGCGATCAGTGTTCTTTTTCGGCGATCCGTGCCCTGACCATTTTCTTCAGCAGCGTGGCCGGAAGAGGCTTATCGAGAGGGAACCGGATTGTTCCTTTCTCGACAATGAAGTTCTCAAGCTCTTTCTTGAAGGCCTTGATGACCGCGTAGCTCATCGGGAATAAGCTGCAATGCTTCGAAAAGGCGGCGAACGCGACCAGTCCACCTTTGTATTTGACCGTTGGAATTCCGTAGCTGATGGTTTCAGTTGCTTGGGCTGGCACGACCGAACGAATTGTGGCGCGAACCTTTTTAAGGGTACTGCGGCTCGGTTCAGGGACACTGGCCAGGTATTCATCCACATCTCTCGGTACGTTTTTACCTCTGGATGCTGAGCTGCGAGTACGAGAAGTCAGCTTTTTCATAGCTTATTTTTCTGCCTTGCCCCGCTTGCGCTCCGCTACCCATTTGGGCGCCGCTTTGCGCGGAGCTTTCGGCGCTCTCCCAGCGAGAAATCTCGCCCAGCGCAATTCGTGCGCAGGATCGTCTCCGGTCTGCGCCATCTTAATTGCCATCGCGGCCACGGCGTTCACAATCCAATCAAAATTGTCCTGTCCCACAGACGTGATCTCCGCATCCGGCGCCGGGTTTAAAAAATCGATTGCATACGGCACGCCGCCTTCTACGGCGAACTCTACCGTGTTCAGGTCGTAGCCGAGAACCCGGCACAACGCCAGAGCATCTTTTTCGATACGATCTTTCAGCGCAGCCGAGGATGGCGGCGGATTTCCTTTCACATAGCGTTCGTGGTGCGGCGCTTTCGGATCGTATTTCATGATGCGCACTTTTTCCTGACCCACCACATAGCAACGGTAATACTCCTCAAAATCTACTGCGCGTTGCAGAGTCATGCATAAATCGCCGGTCTGGTTGTAATGATGAAAGAATTCTTCCGGCGAATGCACGGGATAGACATGCTTCCATCCACCTCCGGAATAGGGCTTGAGGAAAGCGGGGAAGCCGACGTAATCGAACAATTCCTGCCAATTCAGCGGATACATTAAATTTCGCATCGAGCGGTCGGTCGTACCTTCGGGGTGCTTATTGTGCGGGAGAATGATCGTGGGCGGGATCGCCACGCCGATCTTGTGTGCCAGGGCATAATTAAAAAACTTGTCGTCGGCCGTCCACCAGAACGGATTGTTCACCACGATCGTTCCATGCAGTTCCGCGTTTTTCAGGTAAGCGCGATAGAACGCGATGTCCTGCGAGATGCGGTCAATGATGACGTCATACTTTTTTGTTTCATCCATGCGGACGCCGCCGATCTTCACAAACTCGGCCTCAACTCCATCAACATTCATTGAGTTGATCTTTTCCACCAGCGCAGGTGGAAAGGAATTCTCCATGCCGAACAAAATGCCAATCTTTTTCATCAGTCACTCCGTAGAGAGGTCGCTTATAACGTCTCCTGTATCCAAACAAGAAAGACGTAGCGAGCTACGCACGCTTCAAAAATACTTCCCGGCCATGTTCAGCCACAGCGGCCAGTCGTGCCTCGAATTATTGTTATAAACGTCCAGCCAGTGTGGCACGGCTTTACTGTTCAAAGCTGCTGACAACTTCACATTCTGATCCAGGCACATATCCCAATCCGCGGAACCCAGCACAATCTTCATGTGCCGATAGCGACTCAGGAACCAGTCATCGGTCTGGTTCGGCAGATAGTCGGGCGGACAATTGAAATAACAATCATCGTCGTAATATCCGTCGAGGAACTGATGAATGTCGAACGCGCCGCTCATGCTCACGCAATGCGTTACCACGTCAGGATGCTTTAGGGAAAAATTCACTGCGTGATAAGCGCCAAAGCTGCAACCAGTCATTGCGAGGCCTGGCTTCTGATTTTTCCAGCGGATGAACGGCAGGAACTCGTGAAGAATGTAGCGCTCATACTGCAGATGCCGCAGCACCCGCACCTTCGGATGGACGCTCTTGTTGTACCAACTTTCGGTGTCGACCGCGTCAGGGCAGAAAACCTGCACCTCCCCGTTCTCGATCTTCGCTGCCAGAACCCCGATCATGCCGCGGTCTTCATATTCAAAGAATCTTCCCATGGAAGTGGGAAACACCAGCAATGGTGAGCCGGCGTGACCGAAGACGAGAGCCTCCATCTCCCGATGCAACTCCTGGCTGTATGCTTTGTGGTACTCGCGATTCATGCTGAGAACAAAGTATTGCGCGTTCTACGCCGCAGTCGAAGTATCTTACCTGAACCGTGGCAGCTGTTTCCCAACTTTATGCTCAACTGCGGGCACTCTCAGGTCATCAGATGATATCGTGGTACGAGACATGTCGTGGAAGCTCCCCAAACTGGTTCCGCGTTCTGGACCGGTAATCTTATTAATCCTCACTCTTGGAGCCGTGGCCGGATTTGCCGCTGTCGGTCACCTCGTTACCCGATATAACCTTAACCAGCAGTCGCGCGGCCGCAAGCTCTATGCGCAAGGACTGAGCGACGCCGCTGCAGGTCACTATGATGACGCCATCGAGGCGTTTCGAGCCGCCCTTACCTGCGACCCCACCAACTCCCAGTATCAATTGAGCCTAGCCCGGGCGCTGCGCGACAGCAACGATCCAGCTCATCTCGACGAGGCCGAATCTTATCTGCTGGCTCTCTGGCAGCGTGCGCCACAGGATGCGGCGGTAAATCTTGCGCTAGCGCGGGTTGCGGCTCATCGCGGTTCCATCGAGGATGCCATTCGTTACTACCACAATGCTATGTACGGCGTTTGGAACTCTGATCCGGATGCCAATCGGAACAAGGTTCGCATAGAGCTGATTGAATACTTGCTCAAGAAAAACGCCCGGGCTCAGGCCGACTCCGAGTTGATCGCCCTGGCCACGGCTCTACCTCGTGATCCTGCCCAGCATCTGCAGGCGGGGCAACTTTTCATGCAGGCCCAAGACTATGCCGGGTCCCTCGACCAGTACCAATACGTCCTTCATCTCGAGCCCAACAACCCCACTGCCCTGGCCGGAGCCGGAGAGGCTGCATACCGCACAGGCAATTATGCGCTTGCTCAGCACTTCTTGCGGAACGCCGTGAATGCAGATCCTCACGACGAGAATTCTCGACGGCTTCTAGAAATAACCGATCTCGTGCTGCACTCCGATCCGTTTCACAGTCATATCTCCGATGCCGAACGCAATCGCCGGATTGCGGCAAATTTTGCTCAGGCGGAAACCCGGCTCAGCGCGTGCGCCCAGAAAACCGGCGTTAATTTGAGTCCCACGGGGGTTCCCACGCCCTCGCCATTATTGAGTCTGCAAGAACGCTGGACCGCCGTGAAGCCCGACCTTAAACATCTTGAATCTCCCACAGAAACTGATCTTCCGGATGCCGTTATGGACGTTGTTTTTCAAATCGAGCAGCAGACCGCCGCTAGCTGCGGACAACCGCAAGGTCTCGATCTCGCCCTGCTTTTGATTTCTGAGAAACGCGAGGCCAGCACGCAATGAGCAGCTCTCCTCCTATCATCACGAAAAATCCGGCGTCACCGGCAGAACCGCCCTTAGTGCGGTTGCACATTCGCCAGCGCTTGTTTTCCACGCTCGAAGGAGTGTTCCACGAAGAAGTTTTTTTCCTGATTCTCTCCGTGTTCATAGGAATTTTCTCGGGCCTCGCGGTGGTTTGCTTTCGGCTTGCGATTGACTGGACGCATCTGGCGTTGCTGGGTCCGTTACCACAGAGCCATAGCTGGAGATTATTGGCCGTTCCAGCCCTCGCCGGGCTTGTTGTTGCTGTGCTGGTACTTCATATTTTCCCCGGCGTTCGTGGCAGCGGAGTCAATCAGACGAAGTCCGCTCTCTACATTTTCAATGGCTTCATTCCGTTTCGCACAGCAGTTGGAAAATTTATTTGCGCGGCAATCGCGATTGGCTCCGGTCAATCTCTCGGTCCGGAAGATCCCTCTCTGCAGATCGGCGCCAGCATCGCCTCTGCTCTTGGCCGTCAGCTCGAAATTTCCCGGGAAAAGCTTCGTCTCATGGCTCCGGTTGGTGCGGCTGCAGGCCTGGCTGCCGCTTTCAACGCACCGATTTCGGCGGTGCTGTTCGTCATAGAAGAGGTCATCGGACGCTGGAGCGCCGGCATTCTCGGTTCGGTTGTTCTGGCTGCGGTAGCCAGCGTTGTGGTGGTGCGCGCGTTTCTCGGCAGCGAGCCCTTATTTCGAATCCCGGTTACCACTTTCAAGCGACCCAGCGAGCTGCTTGCCTATGTTGTGCTCGGCGTGGTCGGGGGAGTTGCCTCAGTCGCCTTTGCCAAATCGATCGGCTATCTGCGCCCGCGACTGAAAGCCTTGCCGCGGTGGACGCAATATTTCCAGCCGGCGGTCGCTGGACTTCTTGTTGGCCTCATCGGCTTTCTCGGAGCTCCGCAGGTCATGGGAGCCGGTTACGATTTTATGGATCAGGCCATGCACGGCCAGTATGTCTGGAAGTTTCTTCTGCTTCTCGCCCTTTTGAAGATCGTTGCCACCACGCTTTCTTTCGTCAGCGGCACTCCCGGTGGCATGTTCGCTCCAGCGCTGTTTGTGGGAGCCATGTTGGGCGGAGCGGTCGGGGACATCGGGCGCATCTTTCTGCCACATTTGACCGGCTCGACCGGAACCTACGCTCTGGTTGGGATGGGCGTCTTGTTCGCAGGATTCCTTCGCGTTCCCATGACCTCAGTATTCATGGTTCTCGAAGTCAGCGGCAACTACGAGATCATTGTTCCCGTGATCGTGGCAAACACCGCGTCTTATCTGGTCTCGCGCAGCTTGCAGGAGATCCCCATCTTCGACCTGCTAACCAGACAAGATGGGCTCATACTGCCTTCGCTCGAAGAAGAGCGCGAAGAAACCATCTTGCGCGTCGAAGATGCGCTTCTTCCTGCTCCAAAAACGATTCTCAATGCACAAGACTACGTCGATGCCAGCGCTCGACGAGTTCAGGATTCCACCGAGTCCATTTTTCTGGTGCGGATGCATCCCAGCGGTTGGAACGTGATCACACGGGAACAATTGCAAAGACTCTTCCGCGAAGGCAAAGGCGAACTCACGCTGGCTTCCGTGCTTCCGGCGCAACCGCTACCAAGCCTTTATCCCGATCTCTCGCTTGATTCTGCGCTCCGTTATGTGAACGCTTATCCTCTGGTGCCAGTGGTCAATCGCGCCGATTTCCGGCGGTTGGAAGGCATTATCTCGCGTGATTCTGTCTTTCAAAAATACGGCACGCCGTCGGCGCAGAATTGATGTCGCATTGTGGGAATTTCGTGCCGGCCCAGAGAGGCTATTTCCCGGCGCTGGCCATCTTCACGCCGTGAGAGTTTGCCGCATAGCGCGCGATGCCCCTGTAGAGCGCTTCCGCAATCTGCTCGCGGTAGCCATCGCTGCGCAGCTTTTGCTCGTCTGTGGGACTGCTGACGAAAGAGACTTCGGCCAGAATTCCCGGCATTGCTGTCTCGGTGAGGACCACGTACGATGCTTCCTTCACACCGCGATCGCGCAAACCCGGATTCTCGGCAGCGAGGGTGCCGTAAAGCGAACGCTGAACGCTAGCGGCCAGGCGCCGCGACTGGTCGATTTTGTTCAGCAGCTCAGGAGCCGTTAGCGTTGCCAGGTCTGAGGTTTTGCTCGCCACATTCGAACGCGTCTCCAAATCTTTTGCATTCGGCAGCGAAAAGAGATTGGTGTAATAGGTTTCAACCCCTCTCGCCGAGGGTAGGTCACTGTAATTCGCATGGACCGAAATAAACAGATCTGCTTGTGCCTGATTCGCGATACCGGCGCGTTCGTCAAGCGGAATGTAAGTGTCGTCATTGCGGGTGAGAATTACGTCGGCGCCGAGGCGAGTTTCGAGCAGCTTACCAAGACGCTGTGCGATCTCCAGCACCAGATCTTTCTCGAGCAAGCCGCGGCGACCCACAGTACCAAGGTCCCATCCGCCATGTCCGGCGTCCACCACAATGCGCAATTTCGGGACATGCGCCCGCAACTGCAAATCCTGCTTTGTCGGTGGAGGAACCACGATAGCCAGCTTTTTGGGTTCAGCCTGTGGGGCTCCCGGGAACAGATTTATTTGAGCCTTCGGCGCGGCTCCGATTTTTGTAACCTGCACTACGAGACGGTAAGGATTTGGCTCCAGACTTACGGAGTAATTCGAGTTTCCCTTCGTCTCTAGCACGAGACGCGTCAAACCGGGAACTGGCTGCGCCACGCGAGCCCTGGCTAACAACGCATCTCCAATATCGATGCTTTTTCCTTCCAGTTCAGGAACCAGCGAAGTATCGTGCAAATCGAAATAGATTCGGTCGGGCTTGGCGAGGCGATGGGCCTCGTATTGAACCTGATCTTCAAGATCCAGGACAACCGTAGTGGAATCCGCGGACGACCAGTGTCGAATGCCGGTAATCCGTGCCGGTTTCGAAGATTCCTGCGAGGTACTTTCGCTGTTCGAGACGGCTGGAGCTTGCATTTCAGCTCCGAGATCGCTATTGCTGGATGAATTCGCTTGGGCGTCCGGGTTGGTCCCCGATGAAGGCGACGACGGGGTAAGAGCCGAAGGCGCGCCCTGCGGGACAGCTGACTGTGGCGCACTCGCTGCGGGCTGTGACAACCCAGGGGATGCAGCAGGACTTTCAGCGCCGGATTGGAGCTGGGACTGCTTCAGCTTCCACCACAGGCCGCCTCCTACAAGCGTTGCGATTACAACCAAAAAAACCACCAATGCAATTCCCGGATGACGATGCAATGCGCCTGATGCCCTGGGCGCAAGAGCCACAGCAGGCGCAGGGGCTGAAGGGACTTCAGGCTGCTTCGCAATTTCAGCTGCCGGCTGCGGAGCGGTTGGCAGTTTGGCTGGCGAAGCCACGATCGGTACCAATTTTTCTTCAGCCACCTGCGCCGCTTGCGCAAAACGGTCCTCGTCTTCAGGTTTGAGCGCCGCAACAATCAGCTCCGCAAGGAGTTCCAGGCTGCCCGTGTCACTGTCATTGAAACCGAAGGGTTCGGCTGAGAATGCTTCCAGCAATCCGATCACACGCCGGCGACCGCACAGCGGCACAGCCACCATGGAACGCGCTCCCAAGCGGCGGCACGCCATAAGATTTACGCGATCGTCGGTTTCGCTGTCGTCGCAGCGAATAATCTGTGCCGAGCGGAAACAGGCGCCGGAGAACGCCGAATCGCGCTGGATGCGCGCACCAACATCTGGCTTGACGGTTCCGGCGGAGGCGCGCAAAACAATCTCACCATTCTCCGCGAGCGCAATTCCCAAACCGTCTGCGCCGGTGATCGCGATGGCCCGCTCCGCAACCAGCTGCAGCACCTCATCAAGCACGAACTGTTCTTCCGCCGCGAACTCTGATTTTGGAGGAAGGCTCTCAAACCCGCTGTGCCGCGCTGCCAGCGCCCGCCGCTGACGCACTTGCTGGTGCATCGCCGAAAATGCCAGCAGCGCCTGGAGAGCGTCGCTTCCTGACGGCCGCAACTCGTTTTTCTGGAAAGTGCGTTCGTCGCGACTGGATAGGCCAGGCATTTCGTGCGGCTGACGCCACGCGGGCCCGTGATCTCGCCCCAAGCCGGAGTCCTCTTGTAATGGCGATTTGGTTGGCGTGGTTACCATTTGATGATTAGACGGAGATCACCATTTTCAGAGTGTCGCCGTGCCGTCTGGCGGTGTCAATTGGCCATTTTGACTACGCCATGGGTTGAGCATGCCCGAGCCGTTTTGCTTTTACCCCGGTTTCCCCGGGTTTAGTAGTAAGTTAGCTGGGTTTTCGCGTGGTGGCAATGATTGCCCAGAATCCTTTCGGCCATGAGCTTTGGTAAGAGCGGTCATGTGGGATTCTGGAAAGCTGAGATTAAGATGCAGGCATTAGCAGCGAGAGTAGGGAAAGCACTAAAAAAAAAGGACGGGCACGCTATCTGATCCCCTATCGCCTCGTCTCTAGCACCTCGTTTCCAAACCCGGTTCGCCCTATTATTTTGCAATACTACGGCGATTTCTGTCTCGCTTAGCTCACGAAGGTGCGACCGGTCCCCGATGCGTCGCTCCCAAGCCGAGTTCTGATTGTGGTAATCCTTAGCCTCATCCGAACCAGCGTGGTTACTCGCGTGAGATTTCTGGAAAGGACTAGCATAAAGGGAATCGGAGCCGTCTCGAGCTCCCGGTGCAGAGTATGCCGGCAGCATCTTCTTCTTCCGCCGCCCTTCCCCCACGTACTCAGTATCGGCATGAGCTGCGCACGCTAACCTACGTCACTTTGGACGATGGCAATGGTGGAATCGTCCGGAATCTCAACCATGACGGGGCAGCTCTGCAGGTGGTTGCCAGGCTGCGTCCGGAACAGCGTGTGCGCCTGCGATTTCAGTTGAAGACTCCTCGCACCACTGTGGATGTCCATGGCCAGGTAAGTTGGACCACCGCCTCGGGAGCGTGCGGTATTCGCTTCGTTGATTTGCCCACCCGTACCCGCAACCAAATTGATGAGTGGATATTTTCTGACCTTCTTGATTGCTTTTCAGTTGCAGTGTTCACGCCAGAGTCAATCTTCGAGACCTCTTCTGCGTCAAAGCAATGCAACGAGAGCGATGGACTGATTCTTTCCGCTTCTGAGCGGCCGCCAATTCGGCTAGCCCGGACTCTGAAGTCGTTCGAGCGGCTGCCGGTGCATCGCCATGCAGAAGACCTGGCAGCTGAAAGCTCGCGCGTGCAACTCAGCTGGCTTGCTCGTGCTGTGTCCGCGCGCACGCTTGCCTGGATGGTGGATGGCCTTGCGATAACAGCGGGGCTTTTGTTATTTGCTGTGGTTTTCCTTTCTATTGCGCATGAAGTTCCACAATGGCAGCTGACGTTGATCCTCTTGCTGCTCGCGGTGCCGTTCTTCGCCGGAGCTTATTGGAGTTTGTTTGCTCTGTTTGGAGAAACAAGCCTGGGAGGTCGAGTGGCGCAAGCCGCTTCGCTGATTGAAGAGCAGAAGGAAGGAGAAAAGGTAAACGTGGATCGCTTCCGGTAAGCGACCTCAGTGGGTTAGGCGCTGAACGTTCTAGTGAGCGAAGTATTGCTGTGCCAGCCAAAGCCGCAGAGTTTGCTTCATCTGCGATGGCATCCTCGCGAAGCGTATGCCGACGTTGCCGCGATTATCAGACCAGGCCACTTCGATATCGGCGTTGATCGCAGCCTTCGTTCCCGGAAGCGAGAAACATACGCGGGACGCCTGGTTGGGATCAAATCCGTCATCGAGGTGAACCTGCAGGCCACCCTGGCTGAGGTTAATCAATTTTCCTGAGGTCTTCTTCTTGGCGCCGGCACGAACCGTGATCGGCACATCCAGCCCAGCTCGGTGATAGCGCAAGCGCCCGTCGAGAATCATATTGCGAGCGGCGGAAAGCGTATGAACCGCCTGCTCCACAGAAATCGGTTTGTGGAAGGCGAACATCGCTCCACTCTCTTCCACGCCCCGCCGTCCCTGCCGATTGCCCATGATTACCAGCGGCACCGAATTGGCGCGCGAGCTTTCTTTCTGTAGTTCGCGAAAGAACTGTCCGCTGCCGTTGAGATCGCAGTCGACGATCAGGGCATCGATTTTTGATTTTTCGAGGCGGGCCAGAGCTCGCTGCGGCTCGCTCTCTACCGCAACCTCCATTTGCAAGCCGCCGAGAATGCATTCCAGAACGCTGATTTCCTGCCAGTCGCGCGAAACCACCATGGACGAGAGTGTCATGTATCCACTCTAGACGCTCCGGGTAATTGCGACGTAGATCACTAACGTAATGGGCAGAAATTAGGGGCTAGCAGGCGATAGGAGCAGGTCGTGGAGTATTGTGGTGGCTGGTGCGCGGTCTCACCCTACAATAGGAACCACTTGATGAGGACGAGCATAAAACTCGCTTTTGCTGGGGCGTGCGTGACAGCTTCGTTTCTCGCCTGCAGGCACCAGCCAGCCATCGGGATATCGCTTGCCAGAGGCAAAGCTACGATCGACGTGCAGACACTGGGAGAGTACCCGACCACAATACTTCGTGCGGTTTTGAGCGAAGAGTCCACGGGTCGCACAGTCTGGGAAATTAGGGCTAGTGCAGGAACTCCGCAAATACATAAACTCGTTTTTGTGGTTGGGTTGAACAATGTTCAGCTGGCCCAACCCGAGTCGGGAGCATACGAAGTTCTCATTCCATTGGGTGAAACGCAATTTAGGGTTGAGCCGGATACAGAGTACCAGATAGCGATCTGGCGAGACGGCGAATCTCGGCCATCGCGTAGCACATTTCGTATACCTCGTTAGCGACTTCGAGCTGCTAATCCCTACCCTAATCCCTAAGCTTTGCTTTTTCGATACCACTCGACGGTCCGCCGCAATCCGTCTTCGAAATTTATTTTTGGTTTATAGCCAAGATGCTTTTCTGCGAGCGAGATGTCAGCCAGAGAGTGCTTGATGTCGCCGCCACGTTCGGGACTGTGAATCGCCGAGCCGACATAGGAAGTAAGCTCCTGCAGTAACTTGAACGTCTGGTTGAGCGTGACCCGCCGTCCGGTTGCGACATTGAAAACTTTGCCTGCCACTTCCTCTGCCGAAGCTTTACAGGCGAGCAGGTTGGCTTCAACGGCATTGTCAACATAAGTGAAATCGCGGCTTTGCTCGCCATCACCGAAAATCGTGGGCTGTTGTCCATTGAGCATTTGCGTAATGAATTTGGCAAGCACGCCCGAGTACGGTGAGGACGGATCTTGCCGCGGGCCGAAAATATTAAAGTAGCGAAGGCATACCGTCTCCAAGCCGTAGCAGCGATAAAACGAAATCATATAGCGCTCACTTGCCAGCTTGGCCACAGCGTAGGGCGAAATAGGATCTGGAGCCATCTCCTCACGTTTGGGCAACGTCGGTGTGTCGCCATAAGCTGAGGAGGATGCTGCATAAACCACTCGCTTCACTTTGGCATCACGGGCTGCGACCAGCACATTTACAGTTCCGTCGACATTCGCACGGTTGCTTCCGATCGGATCGAGAACCGATTTCGGCACGGAGGGAATCGCAGCCTGATGCAAAACATAATCCACTCCGGAACACGCCAGGTTCATCGCATCGATATCGAGGATATCCGCCTCGCCAAAGTCAATGTCGCCCAAAATGTCGCCGAGGTTTTCACTCTTTCCCGTCGAAAAATTATCTACTCCTCGAACCTTATCTCCGCGCCTGAGAAGCTCTCTCGCCAGGGATGAGCCGATAAAGCCTGCAACGCCTGTAATCAGGTAAAGTGCCATAGTCGTTCATCATAACAATGAACTTTGACGCCATGCGCTTCGCGAAGAGAAACCGACATAACGAAAAATGGGCAGCGTTCGTCTCAGAGCCGGCTGGGCTTGGCGGCGAATAACGAAGGAAACAAGAGGTTTGTGCTCTGGCAGAAACTAGGATTGAAGGGCTTCTGCAGGGAACTGCGCGACTGACTGCCGGATTTTATTCCACACGTCATCGCGCCCGGCGCCTGTCTTCGCAGAAAATGCAACAACCGCGGCAGCAGGATACGCCTCTCTCATGCGGTTCATGGCATTGGTTAGTTGATTGTTGGAGAGGCGATCGCTCTTGGTGGCAACTACAAGAAAATCGCGGTTCGAACTATTAAGAAAATCCAAGAGCTGGCGGTCGCTTTCTTGGGGCGGGACGTTGATATCGATCAAGGCGAGGCAAAGCGCTAGCGTCGGACGGTCGTTCAGGTAGGGCTCTACGAAACGCGGCCACTCCTGTAAGAGTTCGCGAGAGATTTTCGCATAGCCATAGCCCGGCAGGTCGGCGAAGATGATCTCCGGCCGCGGTTTTCCCGGCCAGCGCACTTCAAAAAAATTTATGCTGCGCGTGCGGCCAGGCGTGGAGCTGGTGCGCGCCAGCTTGGTGCCAATCAGTGAATTGATGACGCTGGACTTGCCGACGTTCGAACGTCCCAGGAAGGCGACCTCGGGCAGCGTTGGGGCGGGGAAGTGCGCGGCATCTGTCGCCGAAGCCATAAATCGCGCCAGAACCCTCATACGCGGCGACCTCTCAATGAGCAGTCCGCGATTTTGAGTTTCCCAGTTCTAGTTTCGGGTTTCCTGTTTCCCGTCCCCATGCTCTAGTTTGCAACGACGTAAGAAATCCCGCAAGCGGGGAGCCAGTAGCGAAAGTGTTGCATAAAAACGCCCGCTTTCGCGGGCGCGTAAAACCAGAAAAGAAACCGGAAACTGCTATTGATGCGCTGCTGGACTTTCTCCCGTTGTCGAATTGAGAGGCGGAGCCATGGGCTGCGCGGTTACATCCTCGCTCAGCGCTACCAAAGGAGACTCCAGCGCAATTTGCAGCACCTGATCCATGGTGTCAACGAAGTGCATCTTCATGGCGCTGCGCAGGTTTTCGGGAACCTCAGCCAGGTCTTTTTCGTTGTCGCGCGGAAGCACAACTTCGAAAAGACCGGCGCGATGGGCGGCCAGCAATTTTTCTTTAAGGCCGCCGATCGGTAGAACTTTTCCGCGCAGCGTGATTTCGCCGGTCATGGCGAGATCGCGGCGAACCGGAATCTTGCTAAGCGCGCTGGCAATTGCCGTAGCGATCGTGATGCCTGCCGATGGGCCGTCTTTTGGAATGGCGCCTTCGGGCACATGCACGTGCAGATCGAGGTTGCGATAGAAGTCGCGGTTTAGACCAAGCCGATTCGCGCGCGAGCGAACGTAAGACAGGGCAGCTTGCGCTGACTCCTGCATCACATCTCCGAGCTTGCCGGTAAGCGTCAATTTGCCTTTACCATCAACCACTGTCGCTTCCGTGCTCAGGATTGAGCCGCCGACTTCGGTCCAGGCCAATCCGGTGACCAGACCCACTTCGCTCTTTTCGTGGGCAAGCGTGTCGCGGAACTTAATCACGCCCAGGAATTCTTTGGCGTTGTCGCCGTTCACGCTGACGGTATAATCTGCGCCCTCTTTAACGACTTTACGTGCGATCTTGCGGCAGATATTGCCGATTTCGCGCTCAAGATTTCGTACCCCAGCTTCACGGGTGTAGGCGCGGATGAGCGTGGTGATCGCATCATCTGAGAATCTCACATTCTTCTCTGACAAACCCGCCTGCACCATCTGCTTCTTGACCAGGAATTGCTTAGCGATCTCGACCTTCTCCTGCTCCGTGTAGCCGTGCAGTCGCAGAACTTCCATGCGGTCCTGCAGAGCGGGAGGAATGGTGTGCATCACATTCGCAGTCGCGACGAAGAAAACCTGCGAGAGATCGTATTCGACGTCGAGGTAGTGATCCACAAACATGAAATTCTGTTCGGGGTCGAGCACTTCAAGAAGGGCGGCAGACGGGTCACCTCGGAAATCCATCGACATCTTGTCGACTTCGTCGAGCATGAACACTGGATTCTTAGTGCCGGCCTTCTTCATCATCTGAATGATCTGGCCGGGCAGTGCACCGATATAAGTGCGGCGATGGCCACGAATCTCAGCTTCGTCGCGTACTCCGCCGAGCGACATGCGAACGAACTTGCGGCCGGTAGCTTTAGCAATCGACATGCCCAGCGAAGTCTTGCCGACGCCCGGAGGTCCGACGAAGCAAAGGATCGACCCTTTGGGATTTTTCACCAACTCGCGCACGGCCAAAAATTCGAGAATACGCTCTTTGATTTTTTCCAAGCCGTAATGGTCTTCGTTCAGAACTTTTTCAGCACGCGAGATATTGCGGATTTCCTTCGAGCGCTTTTTCCACGGTACGGCCAGCAGCCAATCCAAGTAATTGCGCGAAACCGTTGATTCAGCAGACATCGGCGGCATGGCTTCCAGTTTCTTCAGCTCCTGCAGCGCCTTGTCTTTTACTTCTTTCGGCATGCCGGCGGCTTCGACCTTTTTCTTGAGTTCGTCGAATTCGCTTTTTTCGCCGCGACCCAGTTCCTTCTGAATCGCCTTGATCTTTTCATTGAGGTAATACTCTTTTTGCGCCTTCTCCATCTGCCGCTTTACACGGGACTGGATGGTGCGATCGACATTCAGCTTTTCGATTTCCACATCGAGCACGTCGGCGATGCGGTTCAAGCGCTCGGAAGGATCGAAGATTTCCAATAGTTCCTGTTTTTCTTCGATTGAGAGCTGCAGGTTGGCCGCGATGATATCTGTGAGCTTCGCCGGATCTTCCATGCGCACGGCCGAAATCATGGTCTCGTAGTTCAGCGCCTGACAGAGCTTTACGTATTGCTCAAACAGAGTGGTCACCCGCTGCATGCTGGCTTCGATCTGCGGGTTCATCTCGGTGGGGTAGCGGGCGAGTCGCACCGAAGCCTGCATATAGCCATCGGCATCGGTCGCCTGAAGAAGTCTGCCGCGCTCGATGCCTTCCACCAGAACTTTAATGTTGCCGTCCGGCAGTTTGAGGCTCTGCACGATATTTACGACGGTTCCCACCTGGTAGATCTCGTTGGCCTTGGGTTCATCGATCGAAGCGTCGTGCTGTGTGGCCAGGAAAATCTTCTTGTCCGCCGCCAGTGCTTCTTCCAGGGCGCGCACGCTCGACTCCCGGCCTACAACGAACGGAGTCATCATGAAAGGAAAGATGACCACGTCGCGGATGGGCATCATCGGCAGCTTTTTGGTTTCGAATTTTTCCTTGGATGTGGTCACTCGATCTCCCTGGTATGGTGCGGACTAATAATCCTGGCTCGGACTTCCACGGCTTATTTCAACTCAGTCTACTATCTTACTACCCAGCTTTCTCCAGTGTAGCCATCGAAGCGCTACGTTTTTCTACCATCTCGCGCGTGACCTCGAACTCTTTTAGTTTCTTCTGGCTAGGCAGGTGGAACATCAAATCGAGCATCAGCTCTTCCAGAATCATGCGCAAGCCGCGGGCCCCCACTTTGCGCGCCATCGCTTGCCGGGCAACGGCACGCAGAGCCTCATCGCTGAACTTCAGCCGTACATTTTCGAATTCGAAAAGCCGCTGGTACTGCTTAATAATTGCGTTTTTGGGACGAGTGAGGATCTCAACGAGGGCGTTTTCGTCGAGATCTTCTAACATGCCGACGACCGGCAAGCGGCCGACGAATTCCGGAATCAGCCCAAACTTGATCAGATCTTCCGGCTGAATTTCGCTGAGCAACTCAAAATTACGCTTGCGCGACACTACGATATCTTCTTTGTCGGCGTCTTCGCCGCCGCGGAACCCGAGCGACTTTTTGCCGACGCGCCGGCCAATGATCTTTTCCAATCCTACGAACGCCCCGCCGCATATAAACAGAATATTCGTCGTGTCCACCGGCGTAAATTCCTGATGCGGATGCTTACGTCCACCTTGCGGCGGAACGTTAGCGATTGTGCCTTCTAGAATTTTCAGCAGCGCCTGCTGCACCCCTTCGCCCGAAACGTCGCGCGTAATCGAGGGATTCTCATCTTTGCGGCCGATTTTATCGATCTCATCGATATAGATAATGCCGGTTTGAGCTCGGCTCACGTCGCCTTCGGCAGCCTGCAAAAGCTTGAGGATAATGTTTTCGACATCTTCGCCAACATATCCCGCTTCCGTCAGTGTGGTGGCATCGACGATCGCGAAGGGAACATCGAGCATACGGGCCAAAGTCTGCGCCAGAAGCGTCTTGCCAGTACCCGTCGGACCGATGAGCATGATGTTCGACTTGCTCAGTTCGATGCCGTCGCTGGTCTTCTGCCGGTTCATGAAGATGCGCTTGTAGTGGTTGTAAACCGCTACCGCCAGCTTCTTCTTGGTCTGCTCCTGCCCGATGACGTACTCGTCGAGAAAGGTTTTAACCTCCTGCGGCTTGGGCAACTGGTTGGGAGGAGCGGTGGGCGGAGTCGCAGTGCGGTCGTCTTCCAGGATGGAATTGCAGACGGCGACGCACTCGTCGCAGATATAGGCGCGCGGGTAGTCACTGGGCGACGAGATCAGCTTGGCTACCGCGTCCTGCGATTTATGGCAGAACGAACAACGCAAAATCTCGTCTGACGACTTGGTTTTCACTCAGCTGTACTCCTTTGCACGCGGTTCAAAGTCGCGCTTACTGCTTCCCGCCGCTTCGGCTAATTCCTTCGGACCCGTTCCCGCGATCAAGCGCGAAGGCCTATCCTACCGCTTTTACGGTCTTATAGATGATATCGTCTATGATTCCGTACTCCTTCGCCTGCTGCGCGTTCATGATGAAATCGCGCTCCACATCCTTTTCTACCTTATCCAGCTTCTGTCCGCTATGTTTCGAGAGTAACTGGTTAGTGATTTCCCGCATTCGGAGGATTTCCCGGGCATGAATGTCGATATCGGTAGCCTGGCCGGATAACCCTCCCATCGAGGGCTGGTGAATCAGGATACGGGAATTCGGCAGCGCCAAGCGCTTCTTCGCCTCACCTGCCGACAGCAGCAATGCCGCCATGGACGCGGCTTGGCCCACGCATAGCGTCATGACGTCATTCTTTACATATTGCATGGTGTCGTAGATTGCCATGCCAGCCGTGATCGAGCCCCCCGGAGAGTTAATGTAAAGCTGGATATCCTTCTCGGGATCTTCTTGCGCCAGAAACAGCATCTGCGCGATCACCAGATTGGCGATGTTGTCGTCAATCGGCGTGCCTATAAAAATAATGTTATCTCTGAGCAGCCGGGAATAAATGTCATAGGCGCGTTCGCCTCGCCCAGTCTGCTCGATGACCATCGGAACCAGCATCATTTGTGGATCATTACTATTGTTTTTCACGTGCACCTGCCACACTCCGCCCCGAAACAACACCTTGCTTTGCGGGGAGGATTGAAAGTGGTCCGCGTCTTTTTGAATTACGCGGACTGGTGATAAAGAAAATCGAGGGTCTTTTCGCTGCGGATTCTCATTCGGATTCTATCGAGGCCCCCATCCTGTGTCAATCGCGCTCGAACCGCTTCTGATGTTTGTTTCGACTGTTGCGCGAGCGCTTCGATCTCGCGGTTCACTTCTTCATCGCTGACCGCAATTTTTTCGACATCGGCGATGCGTTCCAGCAACAAAGATGACTTCACATCGTGTACCGCCTGTTCCCGTTGACCTGCACGCAGGCGCGGCAGATCCATCTTCTTCATATCTTCCATCTTCATGCCCTGCGCTGCCAGCGCTCGCAGGCCGCGCTCCAGGCGAAGATCAATCTGGCGGTCGACTAAAGCTTCAGGAACTTGAAAGTCATTGCGCTTGACCAACTGGTCCACCAGCTTGTCTTTCGCCTCGCGCTCGGCCGTATGGCTCTTCTCGGCCTGCATGTTCTCGCGAATCTGTTTGCGAACCTGATCGAGGCTGGTGAACTCGCCTAGCTCTTTGGCAAATTCGTCATTCAACTCGGGGAGGCTTTTTTGCTTGATGCCGTTCACCTTGACCGTGTAAACGAAAGTCTTCCCGGCAAGACGCTTGTCGGGAGCGTCTTCGGGATAGACAACATCGAACGTGTGTTCATCGTTGGCAGAAGCGCCCATGAGATTCTGAGTGAATTCTGGAACCGTGTTCTTGCCGCCGATTTCGATCAGCACATCATCCATGTGCACCGGCTTTGCATTGGCGTCACCGGCATCTTTTGGCCGCCCGTTCATTGAGGCCTGCGCGAAGTCGCCTTCGGCGAGGGTCCGGCCTTCGACAGTTGTATAAGTTGCATGTCGCTCGCGCACGTTCGAGAGAGCTTGCTCGACTTCTTCATCGCTGACGGCAATCTCAGGCTTCTCGGCGCGCAGTTCCTTGTAGCCTTCGACCTGGATCTCAGGCAGCACCTCGAAGGTCGCTTTAAAGCGCAAAGGTTCGCCATCGTGAATATGGAGATCGCTGACGCGGGGCTGTGAAACCGGAACTAGGCCCTGCTTCTCAGCTTCCCGCCGGAAATATTTCGGAATCAGCGCCTCGGCTACGTCGCTCTTGATGCCTTCTCCAAAACGCTGGCGGATGATAGACGCGGGAACGTGACCGGCGCGAAATCCGGGCAGGCGCGCGCTTTTCTGATAGCGCTGGATTTGCAGTTCGGTTTCACGGGCAACGTCGGCAGCCGGGATCTCAACCGAAATCTCGCGCTTCGTGTCTTTCTTATTGGCGTCTGGCTTGTTGGCTTCTGCCTTGGCCGTGTCGGTTTCTGTGGGGCTCACGCTTTCAGTGTAAAGAGAGTTGGAGAGCAGCGTCAAACCGTGCAAATGCGGCGGAACCAGCATCACCATTTCGCGAAAGAGAAAGGAATCAAATTCGGCTGGTGAAAGGGATCTCCGAGCCATTTCCGGCCCCGTCTGCCGCGTGATAGCTTGATAAGGTCAAGTTGGATGTTATCCGAACAAACAAAACGCGCCTTCGAAGAATCGGTTGCCCGTAATCACGATCTGCTGCAGCGTCTTGCGGACGGCGAGAACGCTCCCCACTGGCTCGTGATCCTCAACCACGAAGTTATCTCCTGCACCCGCTGTCCGCGCCTCGTCGAATATCGCGAGCAGGTCGCGCGCGTCAAACGCCGGGCTTATCTTGATTGCGAGTATTGGGGCAAGCCTGTGCCCGGCTTTGGCGATCCGGACGCTCGCGTACTGATCATGGGACTCGCTCCCGGAGCGCATGGTTCGAACCGCACTGGGCGCCCGTTTACGGGGGACGCTTCTGGCAAGTTTATGTATCCCGTGTTGTACGAGACGGGATTCGCCAATCAGCCGAACGCTACGGATCGCAATGACGGACTCGAACTGAAAGACATTTACATCACGGCAGCAGTGCGCTGCGCTCCCCCCGGCAATAAACCGTTGCCGCAGGAACTGGCAAATTGTTCGCAGTTTCTCGATCGTGAAATCGCCGGATTAAGCAAAGTAAAAGTCGTAGTCGCGCTCGGCAAGATCGCATTTGACGCCTCTCTGAATTACGTAAAACGGCAGAACATGCTGCCCAGCCGGCAGCCTTATCTCTTCAAACACGGCGCCAGTTACCAGTTACCCGACGGAAAAATGTTACTGGCCTCTTACCATCCGTCGAATCAGAACACGCAAACCGGCAAACTCACGCGAAAAATGTTTGTCGAAATATTTAAGCAGGCGGCAAAACTTGCCGATGAGTAGCTGAGGCGCCGCCGGGCGGGTCGTTGCACCTTGCCCCAAAGAGTGGGGTCCAATCGTGAGAGACCGGGGTCACGAGCCGAGGCGGCGCCGCTGAACTGTGAGCGCTGAGCTGCGAGCGATGAGCTTTGAGCTGAAGCAAGATACGAAACGAGGCGGTGGCCTTGAGGAATCAAGGATTGCCCATTGCTCACAGCTCATAGCTAATAGCTCAGAACCCAACCATCACCGGCTCCGGCTCCAAGTGGATGCCCCAGATTTCTTCCACGCGATGCTGAATCTGTTCCTTCAGCGCGAGAACCTCCGCGGCGCTGGCTCCGCCGCGATTTACGATCGCCAACGCATGCCTGCTGGAGATGCCAACGCGGCCGAATCCAAATCCTTTAGCAAAGCCAGAATGTTCGACCAGCCACGCCGCGGACACCTTCTTCCGGCTCTCGAGCGCCGGATAGCTGGGCAAGGTTAGTCTTCGCAGGGCAGCACGTTTCTTAAGATTCTCGTGTTGCTCTTCCGAAAGCACCGGATTTTTGAAGAAAGAGCCGGCGCTCTGGCAATCTGGATCTCCCGGAACAATCAACATCCCCTTCAGGGCGCGAATATGGCGGACGGCCTCGCGAGTTTCGGCGAGATTTGGAGGCGTTTCGCGGCCATTGAAGTGCCGTTTCAAATCCGCATACGTGATGCGTGGATTACCTTCAGGCGTGAGCGCATAGGTGACGCGCAGAACGATGAATCGTCCACGCGCGCTCGCATTGAAGATGCTGGACCGATAGCCAAATTCGCAAGCCGCAGGCCTTAGTGTGCGCATCTGACCATCGTTCAGGTCAAAGACTTGCACCGATTCGATTGTTTCCGAAACTTCCTGCCCGTAGGCGCCGACGTTCTGCACCGGTGTGCCGCCCACGCTGCCGGGAATTCCGCTGAGGCACTCGATGCCCGCGCATCGCGCCCTCACTGCCTCGGAAACAAACCTGTCCCAGGATTCGCCGGCGCCCACATCGAAAAGAGCCTTGCCGTTTTCGTTGTGCTCCCACCGTTGGATTCCTTGAATCGCGACCTTCAAAACCAAGCCGGGCCAACCGGCATCGGCGATCAGCAGATTGCTTCCGCCTCCCAGAATGAACAGCGCCAGATTGCGCGAAACCGCCCATGCGACCGCCTGCTGAACTTCTTCTGCGCCTTTGGCAGCAACGAAATATCTTGCCAAGCCTCCGATTTTGAAAGTGGTCAAAGGAGCGAGCGGTATGTTTTCCTCGAGAAGCACGAATGGCTTCAAATATACATGGCTAGATGGCTAACGATGGGCACACTGCTCCCCGTGGCTGCCGCCGCGTAATACTCAGTGCATCCCTGCTCTGGCATGCCGCCAGTTCAACCGCGAACAGTAAGCACTGGGCATGGCGCGTGCGCCAGAACGTGCTGTGCCGTGGTATGGGTCAGATGTGTAACCGTGCTGATTGCGGAGGAAGTCGGGCGCACGCCCAGAACGATCAGGTCTACCGCGCGTTCTCTGGCTACGTCGACGATCCGCTCCGCCGGTCTGGCGAACTGGTGTCCGAATTCGACTGCACTGATCGGACGGCACCATGACTCGGCCTCAGGCGGCACTAATGCTTCGAGCCGTTGTTTGAGCGAAGCCTTAACTTCTTCCACATTGCTTATGCCAGCAGGCGGTTGTGTGACGACGTGCAGCAGAACCAGTTCTGATTGATCCTCCTCGGCAAAAGACAGCGCATAGGGCAGAGCAGCCAGCGATTGCTGGCCAAAGTTTGTCGCGAATAGAATGCGGCGAAACTCAATCTGGCGTTCGGATTTGCTGGCTACATTCGGTCCCACGCTTAGAACGGGGCAAGGGGCTTGCCGAAAGAGTTTCTCCGCAATTGATCCCACAAGTAGTTTTCGCGTACCTGTGCGGCCATGAGTGCCTACGACCAGCAGATCGATCGAATGTTCCTCGAGGAAACGGGAAATCACACTCCAAACATCACCCACGCCAAAAAGCGCTTCATGCGGTATGGTGCCGAGGCTTTGATCGATGCGTTGCACCACTTCGTTTTGCAGTTGCTTTTCCTGTTCCATATGAGCCGGCCACAAATCTGGCGCAGTGAACAGGTAATCTTCCGAACTGACCACGTGCGCACCGTACAACTTGGCCCCGTAGTGGCGAGCGATGGCAGCGGCATAGGGCATAGCCAAATCTGAATGAGAAGAGAAATCGGTGGCGAACAGCACGCTTTTGAGCGCGATGCGCTCTCCGGCTTCAACGGTCTTCATATCGCACCTCCGGCGATGCTGCAGCTTTTGGAATCGCTGTGGAAGCGGTTTTTTTGGAAGCGCTAACTTCCTGGTTGGCGAGTTCAATGCACAATTTAGAGATGGTCTGAGCCAGTGGGAGCCGGCACAAATCAGTGGGTCGATTTGCGGATTGCATAGGCTGCCTCCTGCGAAAGGCCAGAAGTCGCCTGTCTGCTGCAAGTCTGAACCGGCTACATCGTCGGCGCAGTGTTGCTCGTCACTGAGTGAAGTGATGGTTGGCTGATTTTCTTGTCAGGAAGACTGGCAGGTGAGATTGTCTTGTTGCCTATCTAAAAATCGCTTTGTCTAGCTTCGCTGGTTATCGAAGGCTTCGAGCAAAGGTCGGATCTTCGAACATTTCCCAGAACAGCTTCTCTGAAAGCACGTACACCTGATGCGGCACCCTGGTCTCAAAGGGCTGCTTAATCACCTTGGCAACGCCGCATGCGGCTTCCGTAGGGCGAGGCTCTTCAGCATCGACGTAATCGTAAAGGGACTCGTGTGCTCCAAGGATTTCGCGAACCGGCTCTGACACACCACAAAGCACAAAACGTGTGGGCGTGCGTTGCTCGGCGATCTGCTTGACGAAGCTTGCAAAACGCCTCTGCTCTGCCTCGGTTGCGATCTCATCAAACTCATCAATCACAATGAAATCGCTTTGGCCCTGGCGATCACAAACATAGCTTCCTTGGATCACATGAGCATGCGGAATTTTCCCTTGGCCAAACTGTCCGTGAATGAAGATTGTCGTTCCGGGCGTCTCGAGAGCCTGCTCGACCTCTCGAAACTCCGCATCGGCTCCGAAGTTACCTTGCGCCCGGATCGGCGCTGGACAGGTAAGATGCTTGTGGAGAACTCGGGCTAATTCTGTCAACTGCAAGCGCGCAGCCATGACCGCCACCCAATAAACAACTCTATGGGTATGCGAAGTGAAGCGCAGTGACCTGCATCACTTGCCCGAGTGGCAAACTTGGACCTTGGATCGAAAATCGAGGCGTCACAGCCCTTCGACGCGCCCAGCTTTAGCCGGCGGCTGCTTACGTGGTATAAGGCGAACCACCGGGACCTGCCGTGGCGTGCGAGCCGCGATCCTTATCGCATTTGGGTCTCAGAAATCATGCTGCAGCAGACGCGAGTGGCTGCCGTGATCGAGTACTATCACGAGTTCCTGCGGCGCTTTCCGACCGTGGAGAAGCTCGCAAACGCGCGCGAGCCCAGCGTCTTAGCTGCCTGGAGTGGTCTGGGCTATTACCGGCGCGCCAGAATGTTGCATGCCGCCGCGAAAATGATTGTGCGGGAATATGGGGGGAAATTCCCAAATACCTCGGAGCAACTGCGGGCTCTGCCAGGCGTAGGCCGTTACACGGCGGCGGCCGTTGCCAGCATTGCTTTCGACGAACCGGTAGCTGTGGTCGATGGAAATGTGGAGCGGGTATTACAGCGTCTTTCCGGCAATCGGCTGGCCGGAGAGCAGCGCTGGAACGCGGCAAAATATTTGCTGGACGCGGAGCACGCGGGCGATTTCAATCAAGCAATCATGGAACTCGGCGCTATCGTGTGCACACCGCGGGCGCCCACCTGCCTAAGTTGTCCCATCGTTGATTTGTGCGCGACGCGAGGTGAGACTACAACTCGTAACTCGGCACCACAGAATAAGCGCGTGGTTCATTACTCGCTGATTTGCCGAGGCGACGATCAGAGTGAGGTTTTTCTTGTGCGGCGGCATTCGGATGCGGCGTTGATGCCCGGAATGTGGGAGTTGCCGGAGATTTTTGATACGAACGGAACGAAGGAAGAATTGTTCACGCTGCGGCACTCGATTACCGTGACGGACTACACGGTGCGAGTGTGGCGCGGTTCGTCACCTACGCAACTCCAGGGCAAATGGGTTCGAACCGAGAAACTGCCAACCATCGCGCTCACAGGGCTGGCGAGAAAGATTCTGCGAAAAGCGGCAGAGTTGAGAGACATTGCGCAGCATACGGCTTCTCCCACCTCCGCTTCGTCTAAAATATAACGAAGCAAATATGCGCTGGCAGCGAAACCTTCTGAATTTCCGAACTGGAGCACGATCGATGGCAGCACTAACCCTAGGCACGAAAGCCCCGGAATTCGCGTTGAAAGCACTCGATGGCGACCGGTTTGTCCTGAGCGACGAGTTATCGAAGGGACCCGTGGTTCTCTCCTTTTTCAAAGTTTCTTGCCCGACCTGCCAATACGCCTTTCCATTCCTCGAACGCTTGTACAAAACTTGTGGCGGCAAGCACGCAAAGCTCCTCGGTGTTTCGCAGAATGATTCGAAAGAGACCGAGGCGTTTGCGAAGCAGTTCGGTGTGACATTTCCCATTCTGCTGGACGATACGGAAAAGTATCCCGTGTCAAATGCATACGGGCTGACAAATGTTCCAACCATCTTCTGGATCGCGCAGGATGGGAAGATTGAGCTTTCCAGCGT
This sequence comes from uncultured Acidobacteriaceae bacterium, assembly GCA_963766625.1. Taxonomy (GTDB): domain Bacteria; phylum Acidobacteriota; class Terriglobia; order Terriglobales; family Acidobacteriaceae; genus Sulfotelmatobacter. The sequence goes on from CAVYBF010000011.1 coordinate 135,892, forward strand.
GGGTTGGGTAAAAAGCGATTTCGAAACCATCTCACGGAAGCTGGCCGAAGCGGAAAAAACCACGCCGATCCCGATATTCAAGCCCGGAGAAGATGTTCGCGATTTCCGGGCCGGTTGAGGGTCCAAAAATTAATCCCGCGGTCGCGGGAGAATGCGCCAGAGTTGTCCGCGCATGAGCTTGGCGGAATCGCCTTTGAACCAAGGTTCAGGGTCGGGTTTCACTCCCGTGCTGGGGCCAAGCGCTGTTCATACAACCAATAGGCTCGTCATCCGTTACAATCCACTAAGTCAACGAAATCAAAAATCCCAAATGCAATTCAGCACCCCGATGCGGGTGCGTGGGAGAATACTGGTCTATGCGACCCTTCGTTAAATTAATTTTGATTGCTTTCCTGGTCTTTGTCCTGGGTGCAATTGCCTGGTCTGCAGGAGGCGCAAATCCGGCTCCAACCCCTGTCCCTACTCCTTCAAAGCGTGATGCAATTTCGGTGCACTTGCCTCCCGCTGCCTTTGCCGCGCTGGAGACGATCGATCCCGAACACATTCGTTGGCACGTCCGCTTTCTTTCTCTCGATTTGCTGGAAGGTCGCGGCACCGGTCAGCGGGGTGGAGACATCGCCGCTCAATATATAGCCACCCAGTTTGCCGAGTATGGATTAAAGCCCACAGGTGATAACGGCACGTATTTCCAGAAAGTGCCTTTGGTGGGAATAACGACTCTGCCCGAAACACGCTTCACCCTGGTTCCAAAGCAAGGTGCGGACATGAACCTCAAGCCGCTCGACGAGTACGTCGCCTACGATCAGACGCAGCGGCCGCAATCCGACCTCGATGCCGATATCATTTATGTTGGCTACGGAATTGAAGCTCCTGAATATCATTGGGATGACTATAAAGGCGTAGATGTTCGCGGCAAAATTCTACTCATGCTAGTGAACGAGCCGCCGTCTGACGATCCGAATTTCTTCAAAGGCAAGGCTCTTACTTATTACGGCCGCTGGACCTACAAATACGAAGAAGCAGCCCGCAAAGGCGCAGCCGGCGTGATTCTCATCCATAGGGAAGACATGGCGAGCTATCCCTGGGAGGTGGTGCGCAATTCGAACTCAGGTGAAAAATCCTATTTGAAATTGGAGGGACCGGCTTTAAAAGTTGCCTCCTGGGTGCAACTGGATGTAGCGAAGAAGCTGGTCGCAGCTTCCGGCCTGGATCTGAACAAGCTGATCGCCGATGCCGCTACGCGCAATTTTCATCCCGTGAATCTGGGTGCGAAATTGAAAGCGCACATGGTGAGCAAGGTGCGGAACTTCGAGTCGACCAACGTGGTGGCAATGTTGCCCGGCTCAAGCCGCAAAACGAGAGACGAGGCAGTGATGTTCACCGCCCATTACGATCACCTCGGCGTTCGTCCTGATACGCCGGGCGACAACATTTACAACGGTGCCGTTGATAACGCCACAGGTTGTGGCATTCTCCTGGAACTCGCCCGCGCGTTCAGTGTTTCCAGGGATCGTCCTGCCCGCTCGATAATTTTCGCTTCGGTTACAGCAGAAGAACAGGGATTGTTGGGGTCCGAATATTTAGGCAAGCATCCGCCGGTCGCGGCAGGGAAGATCACGCTCGATTTAAACTATGACGCAGTACAGCCGGTCGGCGAGCCGCAAGAGGTAGAAGTGTCCGGTGCGGAGCGCACCACATTCTATCCCTGGGTGCAGGCCACCGCGAAGGAGTTTCGTCTCGCCATCCGTCCAGATGCAAGTCCGGGATCAGGCTACTATTACCGCTCCGATCATTTCAGTCTGGCTCGCGTCGGAATTCCGTCGTTTTCCATCAATGAAGGGATGAAGTTCAAAGGTCACGACGTGGGCTGGGGAATCGAGCAGAACGAGGACTACGTTGAGAAGCACTATCACCAGCCGAGTGACGAATACCATGCAGAAATGAATTTTATCGGCGATGCCGCCATGGCGCGGTTTGGATTCGCACTGGGCTGGGAAGCTGCCGGTTTACCGCGCCTTATCGGCTGGCAGATGGGCGATGAGTTTGAGGCGGCGCGAGCTAAGAGCCAGTAGAAGACAATTAAAATTACCGCAGTTTGCAAGAACGAATTGCACAGTTATTCTTTTCCAATTAACGCCGTCAGCCTCGATTTTATCTGCCCGATAACCTAGGTAACCTTTAGCCCTCGCCGCCCGCGTGCTAGCCTCGATATGCGCTGGCTTATCAGCGATTTCCGAATACTGTTCAAGCTCTTACGATGCCACGACTTCCCATTTTCCGCCTGGGCAAGCAACCAGAAAAACTGCCGCTTCCGGAACTGATACGGTCTGCGCCCTCGATTGCCCTCGAAGGTTTATCGGTTGGCGTCGACAATTTGAGGCACGATGTCAGCCTAAGCCCACGCTTTGTGGATGCGGCGCGCGCGCAGGTCAAGCGCCTGATTGTGCTCCACGGCGAACTGGAAGGCTTGCTCGCGGCGGAGGCTAAGCCGCAAAGCCAGGCTCCGGAGTGGCTACGCACCGCCGCTGGTTCGGGTCCCAGCCGCGCTGCAGCCGACAAAAGCGACTGGAAGCCGCTGCTGACCGAGCTCCATCTGGCTGCGCTGAACCGCGCCAAGAAAGAAGAAAACATCTCCTTCGATCTTCTGGGGCGGCTGGCGATCACAAAATTTCTTAGAACGGAAATGCAGCAGCAGTTCGCGCAGGTACTCGAGCGCTGCCGCGTTCTGCTCAAGAGCTACGAAGGCATTCGGCACGGTAAAGGAGTGGAGTATCGCGAGCGCGTCGCGGCTTTCCAGGTTCGCAAAAAGATCATCCTGCGTAAAACCGGTCAAGACCTTTTCGAAACGGTTCGCGAAATCGAAAAAGAGACCCTCGCACGCACCCGCCGCTCTTTCTTTGGAGGTTCTGGAGTCAGCGAAGCTGGAACGGGAGAAGCCGCGCTCAGCGCAACTAAAAATGCGAGCCCCACCACCACTGCCTTAGCCAGCTACGGCTTGTTTGTGAACCGGCTGGCGTTTTCCGAAGATGGCCGCGACGACTATCTCTGCGCCGAACATTATGTCATGCTTGGCAACTGGGAGCGCGATCCCGACCGTTATCCACGTTTGCAAGACATCGTGTGGAATTTTATGCGCTCGCTGTACGGCGAGGAAATTAAGACCGACACGATCGACGCCTGGGTATGTGTTCCGGAAAATGCTCGCGCTCTGGTCGGAACCGGCACGCCGGATGAATCTACTCCCGAAGGTTTAGCCCAGCAGGAGCGGCTCGCGAAATGGGTGCGCCTGCTCGAAGATGAGCAAGTCATCGAGTGCGTGATCGCCTCCTACAACACTGTACCTTTGCTCAGCGAGTACGCGCCGCGCATCAATCCGCAGCAATTGAAGAACGCCCTCATTTCTCGACAAGAGTGCGACCGCGTCGAGCGGCTGATCCAAGAGCATGGCAAGCTATCGCCCAACAGCCTATATGCGGCTGTGGGTAAGGTTGCCGGCTGCCGGGGCGCGGAGCGCGCAAAAATCGCAGCGCGCTTTCTGCAGGATTTCTCCCACTATCACCGAGATCTGCGCCGGCTGGAAGTGCTCATCAGTGCGCTCGATTCCGTTAACGTCGTGACCACCGAGAAAGTGCGCGAGCTGTCCCTGGTAAACGGAACGCTTTACGAATTTCTTCTGCCGGATGAGCAGCAACAACCGGACCAAGACCGCGCGTTGCGCCACGTGGTCCTCAAAGCTGACGTGCGCGATTCCACCCGTCTCACGCGAACCTTAATGGAGAAAGGTCTCAATCCGGCCTCTTACTTCAGCCTGAACTTTTACGATCCGGTGAACAAGCTGCTCAGCAAATATGGGGCGCAAAAAGTGTTTCTGGAGGGCGACGCAATCATTCTCGCCATCGTCGAGCGCTCCGGCGAACCTGAACTTGCCGTGAGCCGAGCTTGCGTGCTGGCGCGCGAAATGATCGAAATCGTGCGCGGTTATAACGAGCTAATGCGCCGGTCTGCAATGCCGGAGCTCGAGTTAGGGATTGGCATCACGCTGCAGGAATCTGCGCCGTTGTACCTGATGGATGGCGACCGCCAGATCATGATTTCCGAAGCGCTGAACGAAAGCGATCGTCTTTCTTCCTGCAACAAGCGTGCCCGCAAAGTTATGGAGCCACTGGCCGGCCCTTTTCACGTGTATGCGTTTCAATCGAGCGATGCTGGTGAATCCGCGAATCCCGAAGACTCCGTCATCAGCTACAACCTCGGTGGTATCCGCATGAACGAAGCCGCATTCCGCAAGCTGGAGGAGGAGATTTCACTCGTGCCGCTTCCCGTTAAGCTGCCGCCCTCCGTATCATCGGAAAAGGGCGAATATAAGCTCTCCAGCGGCACGGTGCCTGTGGATCGCGACATTTTCCGGAAAATCGTTGTGCGCGAGAGCCGCATGCCGCGGATCAATCCCGAGGATTTTTCGGTGCTGGGTTGGACCGATCGCACTTATTATGAAATCTGTACCGATCCCGCCATCTATGCCGCGTTGGAGAAAAAGAAAGGGGCGGCGCGCTGAAGCGCACTCTCCTCAAAAGCCCGCAGTTGTTTTTCCAGGTCGAAACGGAATCCAGAACGTAGCTTCCACGTCTACCGGCGATCCATTTTTTGTCGCAGGCTCGAACTGCCACTTGGCAATCGCCTGGCTTGCGTAATAATCGAGCCGTGGATCCACGCTACGCAGCACGCGAATATTACCGACCGTGCCGTCGTTGTGAATAACCGCATAGAGGATCACTGTGCCACCTATATTTTGCCTCATCAGTTCGAGGGGATAAGCGGGATCAACTTTGCGTGTCGCCGAAGGCGCCGACAAACCACCCTGAGATTCGCCGGCAGTCTCCGCCGCCGCAGCACGAGCATAAGCATCCGCAGAGTTGGGCTCGGCATTCAATGCCGCAAAGCGAATAATCCAACTTCCACCCGCGGAGTTCAAGTTCGGCATGTTGAGGCTGAGTGAATAGAATTTCCGGCCGCCGAACACTGCGCGCTCTTCTTCGGTAAGTTTGGTTGAGCTTTCGGGCCGCAGCGTTCGCGCCGAAACCCGCGAGGGGCGGGCGTCGGCAAGCAGATTCGGATTTACTGCGTAACCGTTCGAACTTGGTGACGGCCGACCGCCAGAAATCGCAGATCCTGGATCTGCTACCTTGCCCACGTAAAGTCCGGCGGGTAAATCGCCACTGCTCTTAGCTAAACCGCCTGCATTTCCTTTACCGGTTGCGCCGCTACTCCCGGGGGCGCCCGTGGCCCCAGGACGGCCTTCCGGAGTTGTGGCGAAGATGCCGCGGCGATTGCCTGCCACCGGTTCAGAGAGTTCCGCGACTGAGGGATGCAGGCTCAGCGCAATCATGTTTCCGCCAGATCGTGTTTCCCGATATGTGCCTACCGAAGGTGGTGGCCCAATCACTCGCATAGACTGTGCGCCCAATTGTGCGGCAGATCTGCCGGTGCGCTGTTCTTCCAAAGCGAGCTGCGGAGCCGGAGCGATGATGGCGCTCTGTCCGATGTCGAAGTCGCCGAAGCGGCGCGAAGACTCTGCCTCTACTTGCGGCGACGGCGCAATCACTCCCAGTTGGCCAGCATAGGGACTCTCTTGACTTGACGGTTGCATGCGATTCGCAACCTCAGGCGGCGGGGCGACAACCGCCTGATCGATTTTTGGAGCGAGCCGCGACGTTTCCGATGCGAGCACTACCGGAGCCGGAGCAATCGGAACTTGCGGCTTTTCGGACCAGGCAACAACATTGGGTAATGGAACGTCACGATGCAACTTCACGCTAGGAGGCGCAACGATGGTCTGCGAGCGGTTCTCAGCTTCTCGGGGCAAAGAAATGATGGGTTGTGCCGAATATTCCGGGTCGGGCCCTTCTGCCGGAGCGGGATCTGCGCGTCGCGTGTCCATCGGCGGCAAATATTCCGATGCGGTGTAATACAGTACGTCGGCATGGGTGAAAGTGGGCTGTGGCATGACTTGAGGTTGTAAGGCAAGAAATCTGGACCCAGCCCAGATCATTAAGATCGCCGCGACGTGATAAACGGCCGATTGCAGGAAGCGCCACCAGGGCAAGCCGCGATGTACAAACACATCGGGCCAGAAAGCTGCGGCATCGCTTTCTTGCGGGATGCCCCCCGCGGAAGAAAATAGTTCGCCAAAATTCCGCAGGAAATTGCGCCACGGAGGCTCGGGCACAACCAGCAACCGGAGATCGCTGATCGGTAGCTGCGCTCTCTCGATTTCGATCATCTCCGGAGCTTGCGGCATCGTTCTATCTTAGATGCTCAGCCCTCACCGTGAGCAGGGAATCGTTAGTAGGAAGGACACACCGTTTTAAGGCCACTCAGGAAACTTCGCAGGATTCCTGGAATTCTGCGCCTTTTTTTGATTTTATCTCTGACTCCTCCACCCTTACGAAATCTTTAGAAGTTCCTTAAACAACTCTTACGCGGGAAGCGCTTCAATGGAGTGTTTGGGCGTGCGTCATATTACAGAGAGCAGCGCATGTGGGTATCGATTACATTCGCAGCTATCGCCTTTGCAGGGATAGTCTTCATGATTGGCTTCCTGCTGGCAATGCTTCGCGAGAAAGTCCGGTCGAGTTGGCAAACTCCGCCTGAGCCCAAACTCAGAATCAAATTTCGGGATTTCTCAAACAGCTGTGTTGGCGGCAGCTATGCCGAAGAAGAACAAAACAGTGACGATTACGTCGAGTCATTGGAGGGCAGAATTCATGACAAAGATTCTTCGGGTCTTATTACTCTCGCTGTTTTTCGTGATCTTGGGGGCATCGGCTGGCGCCCAAGACGGTTCAAACGCATCGGCATCTCCCAGCAGCGGCGCTTCTTCAACTGATCAAACAGAACAACAAGAAATGAAGAACGAACTAAAAGCGCTGCGCGAGGAAGTTGAGCGCCTGCGTGCAGAGGTCGAGCAGCAGAAGCAAGGTGCAGCGGCATCACCAGCCAGCACCGCTGTGACCGCAGGCCATGCTGCGCCGGTCAGCAATACAGTCGCGCCGAGCAATCCAGAACCAGCGACCGCCGCCGCTGCCGCTAATGTTCCAGCGGCGAGTGCAACGGTTTCGCCTCAACCGACCGTCTCGACGCAAACCCCGCAGCAGGCGGCGGCACCGAACGAGCAGGCGAAGACGTTGCCGGCCTCGAGCTCAAAGATTGCGCCGTTTTCCGATTGGGATTGGACCTGGCTCAACGGCAATCCGCGTAATAAATACACCGCTTTCGATACCCCGTTCTTCACTCCGGAAATCAGGGCAGACGTCACTTACACGTACGATTTCAATAGGCCGATAGACAATTCAATCGGTGGATCGAGCGAAATTTTCCGCTCGAACGAAGTCCAGTTGGAGCAGCTGGGCGTGGGCGGCGACTTCCACTGGGACAATGTTCGCGCTCGCTTGATGACTCAGTTCGGCATGTATTCGGCAACCACGCCACGCAACGATGCCAGTCCGGCCAAGGGCCAGTGGGATCTGGACACTGCGGACCGTTATCTGGCAGAGGCCTACGGCGGCTACCACATCAACGCCTTGGATGGGATCAATATCGATGCGGGTATTTTCCTGTCTTACGTCGGCCTGTTCAGCTACTACAACTTTGACAACTGGGCTTACCAGCCTTCTTACGTTTCCTCCAACACGCCGTGGTTTTTCGAGGGCTTGCGGGTGCAGATTTTTCCCAATCCCCATTTGAAAATCGAACCGTGGTTCATCAATGGATGGCAGTCCTACGGCTCAGCCAACTCGCGCAAAGGCTTGGGTGGGCAGATTAAATGGACTCCACGTCCGTGGGTGAATGTCATTTCCAACAACTACAGTCTGGGACACGACGACCTGTATATCCCGAATCGCGGGCGAATTCACACCGACGATAGCGTCGAAATCAAGTACTACGACCAGCCGCAGAACTTTCTCGACCGGCTGGCGTTCTCCTTCACCGGGGATTTGGGCTGCGAATTTGGCCCCAGTACGACCACATCGTCTGGCGTCTATCTGCAAGGCGTGGGCTGCCATGGCAATACAAAAGATCCGAAGTCAGTGGGTGGCGACCATTTTGGCCCGGGAATCAATCCCAAGCAGAGTTTCATCGGCTTCATGTTATACAACCGCGCCTGGTTCAAAAAAGATCGCTATGGATTGACCATCGGAGGCGGAAAGATCAACAATCCCGGCCGCTATCTCGTATTGCTTCCACCGATCAACGGAGAAACTGCACCTTCTGCCGCGATCAATTCCCCGTACTTCAGCGGGAATCCCAGCGATCCGTATAAGGCCTGGGATTCTTCCATTACCTTCGACTACATGCCAAGGCAATGGCTTACGTTCCGCTGGGAGTACGACTATCGCCATGCCAGCGTGCCGTATTGGACGGGGCGCGGAGGAATTACGCCTCCGGGTTTGGGAGGTGTGCCCTATACGAATAATGGATCGCCATCACTTTTCGCGTGCAACGATGGCAACACATCGGGGGCCTTAACTCTCAGCGCGGCGCAAGCGGCTTGTGGAGCACAGGGCAGCACGGTGTGGTTCCCCGATTTGAGAAGGGATGAACAATTCGTGGATTTGGATATTCTCGTCAAGTTCTAGCGCCGCTGCGGGATGACTAAGTGGGCGTCAGGTGACACAGGCGGAGCATGCTGCAATGTTGAAGTATCAAGTCAGCGACGGACAGCTCATTCTTTATAAGTGGCGCCGAGATTTTTCCAATCAGCCGTCATTCTTGTCTGACGTGCAAGGTGTTTTGAGGAAAGATCAGAACACCGCAGGCCTTGACTTGGTTTGGTGGCGGGGGCGTAAAGAAGGTGCGTGGTAAAAGCACGCGAAACAACTTTGGAGAATTTCATGGATGACATTCTTTGGGTAATGGTCACGATCGCATTCTTCGCTTTGTCAATTGCCTATGTGCGTTTCTGCGATCGCGTGAAGTGAGGAGCTGAGTTCAGGAGCTGAGTTTCAGGAGAATGACATGAGTTGGGAATCAATCATCATGCTGGTTATCAGCGCATTGACCATGGTCTACCTGTTTTACGCGCTGCTGCGTCCGGAGAAGTTCTGATATGACAATCAATGGGTGGTTACAGATTCTGTTTTTCCTCGCGCTTGTGTTCCTAGTGACCAAGCCGATGGGCGTCTACATGGCGCGCGTGTTCAGTCGCGAGAAGACGTTCATGGATCCAGTCATGCGGCCGATCGAGCGCTTGATTTACCGCCTGACCGCGGTCGACGAAAATCACGAGATGCGCTGGACCGAGTATGCCATCGCGATGCTTTTATTCAGCGCGGTGTCGATGGTCTTGCTCTACGCGATCCAACGGCTGCAGGGACTGCTTCCATTCAACCCGCAGAAATTTGCCGGAGTCTCGCCTACGCACCTGGCTTTTAACACCGCCGCGTCATTCACCACCAATACGAACTGGCAGGCCTATGCGGGCGAATCGACGATGAGCTACTTCACGCAAATGGCGGGACTGGCTTTTCACAACTTTATCTCCGCCGCGACCGGGATCGCCCTGGCGATTGCGTTCATTCGCGGCATCGCGCGCCGGCAAATGCAGACTCTCGGCAACTTTTGGGTTGATATGGTTCGCACTTGCCTCTGGGTACTGTTGCCCGTTTCTATCGTCGGCGCGCTGGTTCTGGTTTCGCAAGGCGTCATACAGAACCTTCGTCCTTACGACAAGGCCGCGCTCATCGAGCCCATGCAGGTGCAGAAAGTTGGTCCGGACGGAAAGCCGATGGTCGGACCAGATGGCAAGCCGGTGATGGATACCGTTACCCAGCAAACCATCGCGCAGGGCCCGGTTGCTTCGCAGGAAATCATCAAAGAATTTGGCACGAATGGCGGTGGCTTCTTCAATGCCAACAGCTCGCATCCGTTTGAGAATCCAACGCCGCTGACCAACCTGATCGAGATGATTGCCATATTCACCATAGGAGCCGGGCTTACTTACACGCTCGGTCGCATGACCGGCTCACAGGCGCATGGCTGGGCCGTGTGGGCGGCCATGGCCATCCTGTTCATGGCCGGTTGCACAGTCGCTTATTGGGCGGAGGCGCGTGGTAACCCCTTACTGGCGAGCGCCGATGAAAAAGTCAGCACCTTGCAATCCGGCGGAAATATGGAAGGCAAGGAAGTCCGCTTTGGAATTACCGACAGCGCCCTGTTTGCCACCGTAACCACGGATGCAAGCTGCGGGGCAATCAATGGCTGGCATGATTCCTACACTCCTCTGGGCGGAATGATTCCTCTCGCCAACATCATGATGAGCGAAGTGATCTTCGGCGGCGTAGGGTCCGGACTTTACGGCATGCTGGTCGATGTCGTGCTTGCCGTGTTCATCGCCGGTTTAATGGTGGGCCGCACGCCGGAATATCTCGGGAAAAAAATCGAGGCCTATGACGTCAAGATGGCGATGTTGTTTGTCCTGGTATTTCCGCTTGTCATTTTGACATTCACCGCGATCTCAGTCGTGAGACCTTTTGGGACCACGAGCATTTCCAATCCGGGCCCGCATGGATTCAGCCAGATTCTTTACGCGTTCGTTTCAGGTGCCGGCAACAACGGCTCTGCCTTTGGCGGACTGACGGTGAATACGCTGTGGTATGACACAGCGATCGGTTTTGACATGCTGCTTGGCCGATTCTTCATGATCATCCCCATGCTGGCCATTGCCGGTAACCTTGCGCAGAAGAAATATGTTCCGCCGTCATCCGGCACGTTTCCGGTTACGACTCCACTGTTCACGGTGTTGCTGATCGGCGTGATTCTGATTGTGGGTGCACTGACATTTTTCCCGGCATTGAGCCTGGGCCCCGTACTTGAGCATTTGCTCATGGCTGCGGGCAAGACTTTCTGAAGGAACTACACATGGCAATGACGACGCAAACAACGCCCGCTCCGGAAGTGCAATCGGTCCACCTTGGGCACTCGCCGAGGAAACAAAAAAACAAAGCGGTTTGGGAATGGAAGATTGTTCGGCGCGCGACCTGGGATGCGATTTTGAAGCTGGACCCGCGCAAGATGATGGGCAATCCCGTCATGTTTGTGGTGGAGATCGGCAGCGCCATCACCACGGCGCTCCTGTTCCGCCCCACCGTTGCCTTCAAGTTCAATCTGCAGATCACACTTTGGCTGTGGTTTACAGTGCTGTTCGCAAATTTCGCGGAAGCCATGGCCGAGGGCCGCGGCAAAGCACAGGCTGACGCGTTGCGCCGCGCGAAAGCGGAGACCATGGCGAATCGCCTGTTGCCGAATGGAAAAACGGAAACGGTGCCTGGCTCGAAGCTGCGTGCCGGAGATATGTGTCTAGTGGAAGCAGGGGAATTTGTTCCCGGCGACGGGGAAATCGTGGAAGGGGTCGCGTCGGTCGATGAATCGGCCATCACGGGTGAATCGGCTCCGGTGATCCGCGAGGCGGGTGGCGATCGATCTGCCGTGACCGGAGGCACCCGCGTGCTCTCCGATTGGATCAAAGTGAAGATCACGTCCAATCCTGGCGAGACATTCCTCGACCGGATGATTGCTCTGGTGGAAGGGGCGGAGCGGCAGAAAACGCCAAACGAAATCGCGCTGAACATTCTGCTGGCGGGCTTGACTATTATTTTTCTGCTTGCAGTTGTCAGCCTCCAGCCGTTCGCGATTTATTCGGGATCTCCACAGACAGTATTCGTTCTCGTCTCGCTGTTGGTATGCCTGATTCCAACCACGATTGGCGGCCTGCTTTCGGCCATTGGAATCGCCGGCATGGATCGCCTGGTGCAGCACAATGTGCTCGCCATGTCGGGCCGCGCCGTCGAAGCCGCCGGCGATGTGAACACATTGCTTCTCGATAAAACTGGAACCATCACGCTCGGCAACCGGCAGGCAACCGACTTCGTAACTGCTCCGGGAGTCACTGAGGCGGCGCTGGCTGATGCGGCTCAGCTTTCATCGCTAGCCGATGAAACTCCCGAGGGCCGCTCGATCGTCGTGCTGGCGAAAGAAAAATATGGCCTGCGCGGACGCGAAGTAGGATCGCACAACGCGGAGTTCATCCCCTTCAGCGCCATGACGCGCATGTCGGGCGTCAATTTGGATGGGCGCTCCATTCGCAAAGGCGCGGCCGATGCCATTCAGAAATATTTGGAGGAGCAGGGAAGCTCGCTTCCGAAGGAAGTGCGGGAGAGTGTGGATACGATTTCGCGCTCGGGAGGAACTCCGCTGGTAGTCGCGGAGAATAATTGCGCGCTGGGCGTGATCCAGTTGAAGGACATCGTCAAAGGCGGCATGAAGCAACGATTCGATCAGTTGCGGGCGATGGGCATCAAGACCGTGATGATCACCGGCGACAATCCTTTAACTGCTGCCGCAATCGCGCGAGAAGCGGGTGTCGATGATTTTCTGGCGCAGGCCACGCCGAAAGAGAAGATGGACCTGATTCGGAAAGAACAAGCCGACGGCAAACTGGTCGCGATGACGGGCGATGGCACCAACGACGCGCCGGCACTGGCTCAAGCGGACGTTGGTGTCGCCATGAACACTGGTACGCAAGCCGCGAAAGAAGCCGGCAACATGGTCGATCTGGATTCGAATCCTACGAAGCTCATTGAAATTGTAGAAATTGGCAAGCAGTTGCTGATGACCCGAGGTGCGCTCACGACATTTTCAATCGCGAATGATGTGGCGAAATATTTCGCCATTATTCCTGCCATGTTTGCCGGCACGTTCCCGGTGCTGAACGCGCTCAACATCATGCACCTGAGAACGCCGGAATCGGCTGTGCTCTCGGCGGTAATTTTCAACGCGGTCATTATCGTTGTGCTGATCCCGTTGGCGCTGCGCGGCGTGACCTATCGTGCTATGGGCGCGGCTGTGCTGTTGCGCAACAATCTTTTGATCTACGGTGCCGGCGGGATCATTGTTCCGTTCATCGGGATCAAGCTCATTGACCTGCTCATCACCAGAGCCGGGTTGGCATAGGAGTTCTGTCATGAAAAGGAATTTACTGATCGCGTTTCTGATGACCATCGTAACCACAATCCTGCTGGGTATCCTCTATCCGCTCGTGGTGACGGGATTGGCGCAGGTTCTATTCCCGAAGCAGGCAAACGGAGAATTGATCGAGGCCAACGGAAAAGTTGTCGGCTCGCGTCTTCTGGGACAGAGTTTCACCGGTGCCGGATATTTTCATTCCCGGCCCTCTGCGGTTAACTACGACGCCACAAATTCCAACGGCTCGCAGTTAGGTCCGACCAATCGCACCCTGGTAGATCGCGTGAAAGCCGATGTGGCAACGCTGCAAGCGGAGAATCCCGGAACCCCGGTGCCCATCGACATGGTCACAACTTCCGGGTCAGGACTCGACCCAGACATTACTCCTGCTGCCGCGGAGTTCCAGATTCCGCGGGTCGCGAAAGCGCGCGGAATCAGCGAAGACGCCGTCCGCGAACAAGTGCGACTGCATACCGAGCAGCGCCAGTTCGGATTTCTCGGCGAGCCTCGAGTCAACGTTCTTGAACTGAACCTTGCATTGGACCATATTCCATACAAGCAGGCTTCGCGCTAAAACCTTTAATTCCTGCCTTACGCAGCCATTTTCGGCTGAAATGCGCCACTTACCGGCGAAAACTAAAGTGTCTTTACAGGGTTTATACCCATGTGGATAAATCGAAGTGAAGCTGCTTCTTGTCCACTAAGAAAGACCTTATGAAAACACACCCGCGACGCAGGATTTGGCCGGGAATGTTGGCGATGTTGCTGTGTATGGCGAATGCGCCGCTCGCAGTCCGGGCACAGGACGCGCAAGTTACGCCCGACTCGCAGCCGCAAGATTCCCAATCTGCAAACGATCAGGATCCTCCTGGCCGCGTAGCCAGGCTGAATTACATCGATGGCTCCGTCACATTTCAGCCCGGTGGAGAAAATGACTGGCTCGACGCGGTGCTCAACCGCCCGCTGGTGACGGGAGACAATCTGTGGGCTGATCAAAACTCCCGCGCCGAACTCCATATCGGATCGACTGCGTTTCGCCTCGGCCCCATGACCGGCATTACGCTGCTCGAAGTGAGCGATCATGCGACACAAATTCGGCTCGTCCAGGGATCGCTCATTGTCAAAGTGCGGCATGTAGACGATCAGGACTCATACGAAGTGGATACTCCGAATATGGCTTTTGTTGTGATGCAGCCGGGGGACTACCGCATTGATGTCGATTCTGAAGGCGCACAAACTGACGTAATCGTGTGGCGTGGAAGGGGAGAAGTCACGGGTGGAGGATCGTCCTACACGATTGTGGCCAATCAGCATGCCACATTTACCGACATCGATCAGGTGAATTACGATCTCGCGCAAATTCCGGGAAACGATGGGTTCGATACCTGGGCATTCGATCGCGATCGGACCGAAGATGAATCCGATTCGGCAAATTATGTTTCGCGCGAGACTACCGGATATGAAGACCTCGACGAAAACGGTGATTGGACGTATGTGGCTGGATATGGTCCTTGCTGGCGGCCACGATTCGTGGTTGCTGGATGGGCTCCGTACCGCTTCGGACATTGGGCTTGGGTAGGACCGTGGGGCTGGACCTGGGTGGAAGATGAACGTTGGGGTTTTGCACCGTTTCACTACGGCCGATGGGCATTTGCTGGTGCGAATTGGGTCTGGGTCCCCGGTCCGGCGGTGGTTCGTCCAATTTATGCGCCGGCGCTGGTCGGATGGATTGGTGCTGGTGCTGGGTCTCGCTTCTCTTTTGGAGCAGGAGTGGGGTGGTTCCCCCTGGCTCCGGGAGAAGTTTTTGTTCCCTACTACCGCGTAAGCCGCGCGTATGTCAACTCGGTGAATCTGACCAATACGCACGTGGAGATGACGAGAATTACGAGCGTCTACAACACGGTTGTGATCAATCGGTCAACCACGGCGAATAGCGTTACCTACGCTAACCGGACCGTGGCTGGCGGGGTGACGGTCGTCTCGCGAGATACGTTTGTAAATGCTCGGCCGGTGGCACGGAACCTTGCATCAGTTTCGGATAAGGAATTAGCGGCTGCGCCAGTGTCGCGTAACACCGCCGTCGAGCCGGTGCATGCCAGCGTGATCGGCGCAGGCAAGCCTGTTGAGAACAAACCGCCGGCTGCCGCGATGAGACGGCAAGTCGTGGCCATGAGGGCTCCGGCTCCCATGCCGCGCTCATTCGAGGAGCGTCAGGCGCAGGCTGGAGGACATCTCAACCAGACTCAACTCGTGCGGCAGCAGTCGCCAGGAACTCCGGTGCCGAATCCAGCGGCGCGGCAAACCCAGACCGGAGATGGGTTTCGTTCGTTCGCTCCGGCATCGAGCCAAAATAATCAGGCCAGGACGCAACCGCGAGTGTGGGAGGAGCAAGGCACGCCGGAGCCTGCGAGAGAATCGCAATCTCAGCAAGGGCGTACGCAGGCTCTCGCAAAATCGCCGTCTGGAGAGCAGAAGCAGACCTCGCAGCAATGGTCGCATCCGCTCGCCAAGCCGGCGCCTCCCGTGCAGAAGAGAAATGACCACCAGCAGGAGGAGAAATACAGTGCCTGGCATTCGCAGAAATTCTCGTCTTCATCGAGCCAGAAAGGGGAATCGGCTGCAGCGAAGCCGAGCACTCCGCCTCACAAATGACGTTGACGCGAGCTGGCTCTGTGCGGTGTGATAGGTTCGCATGCGATATGAGCAGGTGAGCCTGAATGAAAAACAACATGTAAGTTGTGGACGCCGGGATTCTGCACCGTCAGATTCCCGGCGCATTTCTTTTTCGCCACTCATCTCGCTGCGATCCCCATGAGCGAACTGGCCACGGAACCGAAACGTCCAGCGTTGAACTGGATGGACTTCCTCTGGTTGATCTTCCTGGCCGGACTGGCCGTGCTCCCTCCCGTACGGGAATACCACAAACAGCTCATATTGCTGGGAATTGGCATTGTGCAGGTCAGCGAGGGCTGGCTGGTAGCGCGCTTCCCGCGAGGAGCGTCGTACAGCGTTGCGCTCAAAATCGCGCTGGCCACTCTGCTCATCGATCACACCGGAGAGATCGGAATTAACAGCAGCTATTATCCCATCTATTACGTTCCGATCGTCACGGCTGCGGAATATTTCGGCCCTTGGGGGACTTTGGCGTGGACGGCAGTTGCCTCGGCTGCCTACTGCTCATATTTGTATCCTGCGCTGCAGGAGTATGAAATTACGCCCGAGGCTTATGGGCTGCTCACCATCCGCATTCTGTTTTTCTTCCTGGCGGCGATGGTGGTGAATCGATTCGTGGTCGAGAATCGGCGGCAGATCAAGCGTTATCAGGAACTCGCCGAAACGCTGGCCGAGACCAATCGCAGGCTGGAGCAGGCGCAGGAAGAAGCGCGCCGTTCGGAGCGACTAGCGGCGCTGGGGCAAATGTCGGCCGGTCTGGCGCACGAGATTCGCAATCCGCTTGGTGTGATCAAAGGATCGGCGGAAATGCTTCATCAGAAACTGAGCAACACAAACCCACTTGCCACCGAGCTGGCCGGTTACATTTCTTCTGAAACCAATCGTTTGAGCGCACTGGTGTCGCGCTTTCTCGATTTTGCTCGCCCGCTGCACGTCGATCTGGTTCCTCAGGAGATCACGCGAGTCTTGGAGCACGCTTTGCAATCCGTGTCATTGGCTCACAAAGGCGAGCATCCGCTGATACGCGTGGAAAGGCAATTCGAATCGGATTTGCCGCTGGTTCCCTTGGACGAAGGCCTCTGCGAGCAGGCGTTCGTGAATCTCATACAGAATGCGTATGATGCCATGGCGAATGGCGAGGGCGTTTTAACCCTGAACGCAGCGAAGGCAAGGTCGACGGATCGCGAAGGTGTTGAGGTGCGAATCGAAGATACAGGCCCGGGAATCCCAGAGGAACTGCGTGAACAGATTTTCAATCCATTTGTGACTACAAAGAAAACCGGAGTCGGCCTCGGGCTGTCGATCGTCTCGAGAATCGTAGACAGCCATCACGGAACCATTCGGGTTGAAAGCGGAGGACAAAACGAGCACCATGGCGCTGGCTTCGTAATCTTTTTTCCTGAAAGCACAGAAGCGGCGCCTCAGGCCGCATCTTAGCAACTAACCGCCATTGCAGGGAAACAACATCGGCAAAAATGTTATGCCAACGATTCTGATCATCGAAGATGAAGACAAAATGCGCCGGCTGCTGGAACTGAATCTCGGCGACGATGGCTTCACTACGCTTTCCGCCGGAGATGCCGAGTCTGGCATGAAGCTCTTGCGCGAAAACAGCGTGGATCTTGTTCTTACAGATCTAAAGCTGCCAGGCATGAGCGGCTTGGAATTCCTGCAAGCGGTGAAGCGGCAGAATCCTGCGTTGCCGGTTGTGGTAATGACAGCGTTTGGTACCGTCGAGACCGCGGTGGAAGCTATGAAGACGGGAGCCAGTGACTATGTGCTCAAGCCATTCTCGCTGACCGAGATGCGGATGGTCGTGCACAAGGAATTGGACGTCGGCAAACTGCGCGAAGAAAATCGTTCGCTGCGCGAGGCCTTGGGGAAACGATACACCCATCCGAATATCGTGGCCCGTAGCGCGAAGATGCAGGAAGTGCTTGCTACCGTCGATCGCGTCGCACCCACGAATTCGACCGTGCTTCTGGGCGGCGAAAGTGGAGTGGGCAAAGATCTAATCGCCCGAGCCATTCACGAAAAATCGCGACGGGCTTCCGGACCGTTTATCAAGATCAACAGCACCGCCATTCCCGAGAGTCTCCTCGAAAGCGAATTGTTCGGCTATGAAAAAGGAGCATTTACTGGTGCGAACCTGAGCAAGCCCGGCAAATTCGAACTTGCCGACAAGGGAACTCTTTTCCTGGATGAAATTGGAGATGTACCTCCGGCAACGCAGGTGAAACTTTTGCGGGTGCTGCAGGAGCGCGAGTTTGAGCGCCTGGGCGGCACGAAAACTGTGAAAGTCGATGTGCGGCTGATCGCGGCCACAAACCGTGATCTGCGCGAAGCCCTGGAGCAGCGAACGTTCCGAGAGGATCTATATTACCGGCTGAATGTTGTTCCCATCGATATCGCACCACTACGGCAGCGCAAAGAAGACATCCCCGAGCTGGTGAATCTTTTTATTTCGCGCTTCGCCGGCGATTCCGGCAAGCCGGTCGAAAGCATTTCGCCAGAGGCCATGCAGATTCTGCTGAATTATCACTGGCCGGGAAACGTGCGCGAACTGCAGAACATTATTGAGAGAGGCTGCGCGCTCGCGAAGGGCACGGTGCTTGAGGCTTCGGATATTCATCTCGATGTTCGTCCGGCGAAAGCGTCCAACGGTGGCTCTGGGTTTCTCCCCGAGGGCATGACCTTGGAACGATGGGAGGATGAAATGATTCAAGAAGCTTTGCGGCGCGCCAACGGGAACAAGAGCCAAGCGGCGCGCCTGCTGGGGCTCTCCCGCAATGCCCTACGCTACAGGCTGTCAAAGATTGGGATTATCGATGAAGGCGAGAAAGAAGCCTGATGTCGTTGGCTGTTTGAAGGACAGCGCCCAGTATTTTTAATAAGCCCCGACTGACTGGCGGGTTTCACATTTTTTCTGCACCTTCATCCCCGGCTGAAAACCACCACCCTGGCTGACCGTGGCCACCGATTAGAAAACTAGCTTTTACGCTCTGTCCAAAGCCCCCGCTATTCTGCTGAAAACATGAGGCTTATTTCGCGCGCCAGAACTCCAGAGTTGGCATGAGAGTTGCTTTGTAACCTCGCGAGTCAAGCCAGGTAGTCGTGGGTTCAAGTACATAAGTGCGGGGTTCGGGAAGGTCGTTATGAAAGAGAAATTCATATCGAGTTTATCGGTAGCGATTTTGCTGCTCATGGGCGGATTGAGCATTGTCTGCGCACAAACGACGGACGAAACTCCCGCGCCATCGGACCAGCCCAGCGCGCCGATGGAGATGGGCCAACCCGCACCGCCTCAGCAGCCCGCGCCTCCGCCGCCGGGGCAGATGCCTCCGGGCGGACAGCCTCAAGCCGGTCCGCCGCCGCAAAACATGCCCGAAGCGCAGCCAGGTGGACCTTCAGGCGAAGCTCCAGCCGAAGTGAAACAAGGGGTCGGTCATATCAGCTTCACTCGGGGCGATATTTCGACCCAACGTGGAGATTCCGGAACGTGGTCAGCCGTTGTCTTGAATCAGCCTGTTATGGAAGGCGATAAGGTTTCGACTGGACCGAACGCCCGGACCGAGGTTCAACTCGATTACGCCAACATTCTTCGCCTCGGCTCGAATTCGCAGGCGAACATTGCAAACTTTACGAATAGCTACATCCAGATTCAACTCGCGCAGGGCTTGGCCGATTACGCCGTCTTCAACGAGAGCGAGGCCGAGCCTGAGATTGATACACCAAATGTGGCCGTGCATCCCGCGCACAAGGACGTTGTGGTTCGAGTGGAAGTGCGTCCCGATGGCGACAGCGTCATCATTGTGCGCAAAGGCGAAGTACAGATCTCCACGCCGAAGGGCATCGCCGATGTTAAGGAAGGCGAGATGGCCACGGTTCGTGGCCAAGTCGAAGAAGCGCAGTACAAGATCGTTGCCGCTCCCGACAGGGACGACTGGGATATGTGGAACAGCGAACGCGACCACATAATCCACAGCGCGAATGCCTGGCAACACACCAGTCCTTACTACACCGGAGCGGAAGATTTGGATGCATACGGGAATTGGGAAAATGTTCCCGACTACGGACAGATTTGGGTGCCAAACGAACCGGATGGATGGACCCCCTATCGGGATGGCAATTGGGTCTGGGAACCGTACTACGGTTGGACCTGGGTTGGGTACGAGCCGTGGGGTTGGGCGCCATACCACTATGGCCGCTGGATGTCGTACGGCGGCGCGTGGGGGTGGTGGCCGGGACCGGTTTGGGGAGCGGGCTTTTATCGTCCGTTCTGGTCACCGGCTTACGTGTCGTTCTTTGGCTTCGGTGGAGGTTTTGGCTTTGGCGTCGGTTTTGGTTGGGGTGGTTTCGGTTGGCTGCCGCTCGGACCGTGTGATTGGTTCCATCCCTGGTGGGGCGGGTATGGCGGTCGCTTTGGCTGGGCAGGCTATGGCCGGTTTGGCGAATATGGCCGGTACGGAGGGATTGGGCCTCTTCATGCCGGATCTCGTTTCTCGAACGTAGCGCACATCAATGACGCGCATATTGGTGGGGCTCTCTCGACCGTGCATGCCGGTCAATTCGGAGCTGGCCGGGTGACGGCGGTTGCAGCGAGTGACGAGCAGATGAGTTCGGCTCGCATGATGACCGGCAATTTGCCCGTAGTTCCGAGCCGGGCCAGCTTGTCGGCTAGTGGGCGAGCGGCCGCAGCTTCAACGATTCACAATAGCGCCGCACAGCATTTCGCCGGCAGGCAGGCCACGGCGCGACCGGCTTCATTCCAGCAGGAAACTGCGCATTTGCAGCAGTCCATGCAGCAGAATCACGTTTCTGCCGTAACTCCTGGCGCGCGATCCGAGAACATGGAGTCTCGCGGCGGTACGACCGCTGGAGCAGGCAAACCCAGTGCGGGTACGCCCGCTTCCAAGGGAATGGGCGGCAGTGCGACGCGAAGCACTGGTGCCCAAAATGGTTATCGCGGCTCGGTAGGTTCAACCTCCTCCGCGAATCGTGGGAGCAGCTGGCAATCGTTTCACAACGGCGGCGCGACCAGTGCCAATTCTTCGGGACGAAGTGAAAGCCGCAATTATTGGAATCGTACGTCGCCCAGTTCGAACTATTCTCGCGGTGCGGGTTCGGGCAGCTATTCGCGGCCGCAGCTCAGCATGAGGCAGCCGATCGCGCAACCGCGGTCGTCGGGCGGTTACGGCAGCGGAGGTTATCGCGGCTACGGCGGCTTCAGCAACGGCGTTCGCAATGAGCCGGGCTACGGTGGCGGCCGCGGCGGTTCATACGGTTCACCAAGCTCTGGCGGCCGAGGTTCCTATGGCTCGCCAGGTTACGGCGGCCGCGGTGGCTACGGCGGCGCGTCGCATAGCTCGCCGAGCTACGGTGGCCATTCCTCTGGCGGTCATTCGTCAGGCGGTCATTCCTCGGGCGGTCACTCCGGCGGCGGAGGCCACTCTGGCGGAGGACACAGATAAATTTGGCGGAGATGGGTGAGTAAACGAAGTGAAGACGTAACCAAGTGAAGGTCAGAGGCAAGAAGGGCGTGCTAACCGGCACGCCCTTCTTAATAGACATCCTGGGAACGCACTCGATTCGACTGAATTTCTATAGTGGGCTGACTTCAGTCCTTATCAGCAGTTCCGGCCATTTGCAGCGCTCTGGCGTATGTTTGACGAATTTTTTACATCTGCGGGACTGAGTAATAGAGCCCGAGGCAAGACACTTGCATCCGCAACTTCGATCGCGGGTCCCGCAATCACGATGGCGTCACCCATGGCTTTAGCTGAGCGCTGCCGTAAAATGGAAACGCTTGCCCACTCCCGAGGAACTCGATCGTCTGCGTGTTGTGTTGGTGGACGTGCGCAACCCGCTGAACATTGGTGCAGCCGCTCGCGCCATGAGCAATTTTGGAGTTTGCCGGCTCCGAGTCGTCAATCCCTATGAGGTCGCGTTTCAGGGTGCGCGGTCAGCGGTGAAGGCTGGGGCAGTCCTGGAGAACGCTGAAAAATTTGAAACTGTGGCGGAAGCCGTCGCCGACTGCTCGCTGGTGGTTGGAACCACAGCCATCGGGCATCGCGATCTGCAGCACTCCCTGCGACGCTTGCCAGAAGCTGTCCCTGCAATTCGCGCACACCTGGCATCGGGCCCATGTGCTTTGCTATTCGGTTCAGAGAAATTCGGTCTATCGAATAAAGATATGAGCTATTGCCATTGGCTCATGCATATTCCTACCCGCGAAGAGCATCTCTCGATGAATCTGGGGCAGGCGGTGGCGATTTGCCTCTACGAGTTGATACGCGATTCTAGCCCGGCGGCAGAATCAGAATCTCAAACTGCCGCTTCAGCCGCTGAAGTCGAGCGAATTTACGAGACCCTGCTTGCGGCTTTACAGGCGAGCGATTATCCCAAACTCAATTCCTCCGATACGTTTCAGTCTGCAGTTCGCCGCATGGTGCTCCGGCTTCGTCTGCACAGCGGGGATGCAGAATTCCTGCTCGGCATGTTGCGGCAGATCGTTTGGAAACTGGACCAGCAAAAGAAGACAGGGAACTAGCGCCTAAGGTTTCAACTCGATGGGGAATACTTGCGTAGAAGTTCGTGCAAACTGAAAACGCAGGAGCCATTCACTAGGAACAGGTTTTCCATTGACCTGCGCAGGTTCGAACTTCCATTGCCGCGCGGCCCCCAGCGCCCTACTCGAAAAATATTTACTTGGTCCGGCAGACCTTAACCTTGCGCTGGATACGTTTCCTGAGGCATCTACCGCGACTTCCACGCCAACTTTTATGCGACCCTTAATCGTGTGCAGCGCATTCCGTGAAACCTCCGGCATCACCTGGTTCATTTCGCTGCCCGGCACCAGTCCCGCGTGCGGTGAATTTTTCGGCGTGGGCGCCGCGGAAGGCTTTGTACTGAGGTTGCCGGGGCGAGAGTTCTGAGGCTGGGAGTTCTCAGGCTGAGCTTGCGGCGCGGGAAGAGAGGATTTGTGCCCCACAAACTTGCTTCCGATGAATATTGCAAAAACCACCGCCGCCAGCACAAGGATGGGAAGCACAACGCGGCGCTGTGGGCGACCATGGCTCGCCTGCGTATACGCGTTCGCATTCACCGCAGGTTCCTTACGGATTCGCCGACTTGACTGCTCTTGCAGAATGCCGTCGGCTGTCGGACGATTAGCCGGCTCGACTTGCAGGCACAATTGCACAATTCCGCGCAGCCGCTCAGGGACTCTCTGCAGAGCCGCATCGCGTGCCTGATCGGCGCTGTTGGTCGGTTCTTTCTGGGTCACAACTGAAAGCAGCGTTGCTCCGAGCGACCAGATGTCAGAAGCTGGCGTGAATCCTGAAACTCCGGCTTCAGGTGCATCGTACACAGTCACCGGGGCACGTCGAGCCCGACCCGGTTTACGAATGCCGTCGGAAGAAAGTTTTAAATGTTCTCCAGCCGCCATAATGTTCGAGGGCCTGATGCGGCTGTGCACAAAACCGGAACGATGCAGAAGCCTGAGCGATTCTGCCGCTGGGCGAAGCATCTGCAGAGCTTCATCTTCGGAAAGCGGTCGCAGCGGAATGATTTCGGCCAGATTCTCTTCGGCATATTCCATGACAACATAAAGAACCTGCGTGTTATCGAGAGTGCCGCGCCCATATGTGAACAGCTGAATCAGGTGGGGATGCGAGAGCTTCGCCGTTTCCGCCCAGAGGGAAAGTTGAGCAGCTGCGTCTACATTTTCAGCAGCAATGAGCTTGATGACACTCTGCAGCGGGTTTGCGCCGTCGCGTTCCGTAACAAATACCGCGCTGTGATCGGAGCTTCCAAGCCAACGCCGAAGCGGGAACCTTCCATCGACGACTCTGCCTTCCCATATTTTCCACCGTTCGGTTGGAATGCTCATAGCAGTGACGTGGGCGAACCGCTATTCTATGCCAGCGCTGGCGGTGAACCCCTGTGAATTGTGGCAAAATTATAGGCCCATCAGTCGTGACCCATAAAGCATCCCAACACAAGACGCACGACGGCGGGAGAATCGTTGACGTCCGCCCGATCCAGTTGTCACTCATTCTGGAGAGTTGATCGAAAGATGCCGCATCCAAGGCGAAGCGAGACCAATTGGCGCCTTGTGGTGCGCGCTTTACGTCACAGAAATTATCGGCTGTTCTTCGGCGGTCAGGGAATTTCGCTGATTGGCACGTGGATGACGCGTGTCGCTACCGGCTGGTTAGTCTACCGCCTTACGGGCTCGGCCTTTCTGCTTGGACTGGTGAGTTTCGCCGGGCAGATTCCGATTTTGTTCCTGGGTCCCTTCGCTGGTGTCTGGGTTGATCGTCTGAACCGGCATCGAGTCCTGCTGGTCACTCAGGCGCTCTCGATGTTGCAATCTTTCGCATTGGCCGGCCTCGCGCTGGCCAAAATAATAACGGTCAACGAAGTTATTCTGCTCAATCTGTTTCAAGGGGCGGTGAATGCCTTCGACATGCCAGCTCGACAGGCGTTTGTCATCGAGATGGTGGAGGACACTGAAGACCTGGGTAACGCCATCGCGCTGAACTCTTCGCTGGTCAATGCTGCAAGATTGATCGGACCTTCGGTCGCAGGCGTCGTGATTGCGCTTGTTGGCGAAGGCTACTGCTTCTTGATCGATGGCATCAGTTACCTGGCAGTCATCGCTTCTTTGCTGGCTATGAGTGTCACCGTGCGCCAGCTTGCTCATGAGCATGGCAGCGTACTCTCCGAATTGCGGGAAGGCTGGATTTACATTCGCGGATTTCGTCCGATCTGGTGGATCCTGCTGCTGCTGGCTCTGATCAGCCTGGTTGGCATGCCATACACAACCCTGATGCCGATTTTTGCCGGGCGCATCTTGCACGGCGGAGCGCATACTTTGGGCTTCCTGATGGCCGCCACCGGCGTCGGCGCACTGATCGGCGCCGTAAGGCTTGCGGCTCGACGCAGCGTTCTCGGGTTGGGCCGCTTGATTCCAATGACCGCAGCCGGATTTGGCGCTTCGTTGATCGCGTTCTCATGGTCGCGGCATCAATGGCTCTCCATGCTGTTGCTGGTGGTTACCGGATTCTGCTTCATGCAACAAATGGCCTCCAGCAATACCATCCTTCAAACCATTGTTGAGGATAAAAAGCGCGGCCGCGTGATGAGTTTTTATTCGATGGCCTTTCAGGGAGTTGCGCCATTTGGCAGCCTCATCGCCGGGGCGGCTGCCAGCCGAATCGGCTCTCCTCTCACCCTGACGATCGGCGGCACGATTTGTATTGGCGGCGCCGCGCTATTTGCCTCGCAATTGCCGGTTCTGCGGCGGCTGATAATGCCGATTTACATCGAGAGGGGCGTCATCCCCGAAGTGGCGACAGGAATCCAGGCAGCCTCGGTGCTCCAACAACCGACCGAAGAGTGAGAATGCTGAATGGCTGTCGGCTACTCTTTAGTTCTGGCTTTTTTGGTTCTGGCTTTGATGCGATGCACGCCGTTCCCAGCGAGAAATATCAAAAGCCAGACTTCCCTCCGCTTGTGAAACGCACCCAAGAGAGAGAGGGAAGGTGAAATAGCGATGTGCGCAGGTCAGCTTATTTGAGAAACCGGAACGATTGCGCAACCGAGCCCTTCACCCAGCCACACTTGAGCCAGCCGCGCATCCAAACAGTGCAAACGGCCGAACCTGCTCCGGCTTCCGCCATCAAGACTGGCGCCTTCATCGCGATCGCAGTTCTCAGCAATAGTTTTGGAAATCTCCTGCTTTCCCTCGGCATGTCCCAGATGCCGGATTTCTATCACACTCCCTTTCCGCACTACCTCTTTTTGTTGGTTGCCAATCCGTTCATATTACCGGGCGTGCTGGTCAGCTTGATCTACGCCCTGGCTCAGCTTTCACTGTTCAGTTGGGCAGATCTCAGCTATGTCGTCCCTCTCATTGCTGCGTCATACATCGTTACCACTGTGCTCAGCAGGTTCATTCTTCACGAGCAAATAGTTCTCACGCGCTGGCTGGGGGTGGTCCTCATTTCCATAGGCGTCGCCCTGATCGCGAAGACGCCGGCGCATACCGTAGGCGAGCCGGACGAGGTAGGTTGATGACCAAGTGGCTGCTGATCCTAATCACGGTCGTGGCAGGATCATGCGGAGATATTCTGTGCGCGAAAGGGATGTCACAGGGAGGCGAGCACCTCGACGAAATCCGACCTTCCGGGCTCCTTCACACGATCCGCTATATCTTTACCCATCGACTGGTCTTGCTGGGGGCCCTGTGCGATGCGATCGCGTTCTTCTCGCTGCTCGGGCTGCTGTCGGTGGCGCAACTCAGCTATGCTGTGCCGGCCACGGCATTGGGATTTGTGGTGGATGCGATCGCCGCTCGCTTCCTTCTCGGTGAACACGTTCACTGGAAGCGCTGGCTGGGAGTGACATTTGTTGCTGCGGGAGTAATTCTTACGGTTCAGTCAGGCCAGAAGTCCAGAATTGCAGGTTCCGAGACGCAGATTGTGACGATGCAGACCAATTCGCAGTGAAAAAATCGGCTGCAGATCGATCTCAAATATTCAGCTTGGAGCTAAAATAGCAATTCCTGCAATCGCATCAATCTTTGAATCCTATGGCAGCGGTTTCCATCTGTTGGTGAACTTTCTTCGCGCGCTGTAGCGCCGACAGCACGTTCGCGCAAATGTTCTCTGCTCCTACCACTTCTTCGAACTCCGCCTGGTGAATCAGCTTGGCGGGTTGCTCGCGGGCGCCGCAGAGAATTAAAGTTCGACCGCTGGCTTGCAGTTCGCGCGCCACCTCTTCAATCGCAAATAGTCCGGTAGCGTCCAATGCGGTCATGTTGCGGAGGCGAAGGATGACCACCGGTGGAAGCGTGTGCAAATCGCTGGTCACGGTTGAGATTTTGTCAGTGGCTCCGAACAGGAACGGGCCGTGAATGCGGAAGATCGTAGCGTAGTAGGGAATATCTTTGTCTTGCAGAATGTGTACGCGGCCATCCTCGACATAGTCGTCGGTTACCTGAGAAACCGTGGTGGTGGCGGCAATGCGGCTGATAAAAAGCAGGGCCGCCAGGATCATGCCGGCTTCGACCGCAACCGTTAGATCGGCGAAAACTGTAAGAGCGAAGGTAACCAGCCAGACGCTGATATCGGTTTTCGTGAGCTTCAGCAATTGCGGAATCTCAGCCCACTCACCCATGTTGTAGGCGACAACCATGAGAATGCCGGCAAGCACTGCCAGGGGGACGTGGCTCACCAGAGGCGCAGCGAAGAGCAGGATGCACAGCAGAGTGAGGGCGTGGATCATGCCCGCCACTGGAGACTGAGCCCCGGAACGAATATTGGTCGCTGTGCGGGCGATGGCTCCCGTAGCGGGGAGCCCGCCGAACATGGGAGAAACCATGTTCGCTATTCCCTGGCCGATGAGTTCGACATTCGGATTGTGCTGGTCGTTGCTCATGCGGTCAGAAACAACCGCCGACATGAGCGACTCGATTGCGCCCAGCATGGCAACCGTTAGCGCCGGACCAAGCAGTCCATGGATCAGGTCAGCGCGAAAATGCGGAATCTCAAAATGGGGCAAACCCGCGGGAATACCTCCGAAACGTGATCCAATCGTTTCCACCGGCAGTTTGAAAAGCACGACCGCAGCAGTGCCCAGCAGAAAGGCAACGATCGCGCCGGGAATTCGATTAGAGACGGTACGGCACAAGATCATCACGAGCACCGTGCCCCCGGCGAGCGCCGTCGCGGTGTAGGAGAGCGTATGGAAGTTTGACGCCAGCGCCTCTATTCGGTGCCAGAACACGCCCGGAACTTTCTCGAGCTTCAAGCCAAAGAAGTCTTTCACCTGCGTGCTGGCAATGAGCACTGCGATGCCGTTCGTGAACCCGATCACCACAGGGCGAGGGATGAACTTTACCGCAGTGCCCATGCCGGCAATCCCCATGATGATGAGCAGAATGCCTGCCATCACCGTGCACATGAAGAGTCCATCGACTCCATGCAGCGCCACAATTCCGGCGATGACGACGACAAATGCGCCGGTCGGTCCTCCAATTTGCGTTTTCGAGCCGCCGAGAAGTGAGATCAGAAATCCAGTGACAATGGCGCAGTAGATACCGGCCTGAGGTGTGAGCCCCGAAGCAATGGAAAAGGCCATCGCCAACGGCAGAGCGACCAAGCCGACGGTGACCCCGGCCAGCAGGTCATGGGCGAATTTTGTGGTGCTGTAATCCCGCAAACAAAGAACAGACTTCGGAAGCCAACGTTCGTCCATGAAAATACTACCCATTTTTTAATTATGCAGAAGGGATAGCAAGAGAAACAGTGATGATTGAGGGTCGAATGCACGAAGGAACATGACCCCGAGGCGCCAGCCGATGAGGCCGCCTCTTAGGGGAGAACTAAGCCCAAAAGATAGACCAGCGGCAACGCTCTATCGCACTTCGGGTTGTACGCGGTTCACAGAGAGGATTTGAATCTGATTTCGGCCTGCATCAAGGTAGCACTTGACCGTGACCAGACTGCCTTCGTGTCCCTTCAGGATCCTCGCATTGCTGACGTCCCAGCCGCTTTCGGGATCACTTTCACGGTCTGTGGAGAAATGCCTTCCATCCCCGCTCACCCTGCCGGAAATCAAAATTGGCTTGATGGCCGCGGACCGCGCGCCTGTGTCTGACTTTGTGGCAGGTTGCGGATGACTCTGGGCCCAGGCGCTTCCGATGGGGATGAGCCCTAGCGATAACGCGACCAAAAGTAGTCTTTTCATAGTCCTTCCTCCGATAAGCGGTCATGAATTGCCTGCTGCGAAGCATCTTTACGAAATTTTTATGCAGAGGCAAATTCAAAATTTTTATCGTCCCTATCGGAGTTACACAACAGGCGAGTCTGGGACGTGATTTGTGTCCTGGTACCGCGCAGGAGGTGGCGCAACCGCAGATGTTGGTGAGATGTGCACGCGTTCTATGATCCTTGGCGCTTCCGCGCTAAACTGGAAAACCATGCGAGTGTTGGGGATCGATTGCGGCGGCGAGTACACCGGATTCGGTATTGTCGATATGGATTCCGGGGCGAAACTACTGTGCGTCGCATGCGGTGCAATCAAGCTTTCCCCGCGCGAGCCCTTAGCGCGCCGGCTGTCGCAAATCTATGAACAGCTTGGCGTGCTCATCCGAGCGCACCAGCCGGATGAAGTGGCGATTGAAGAAGTCTTTTACGCCTTGAATGTGAAATCTGCTTTAAAACTGGGACAGGTCAGGGGAGTGGCGATGCTGGCTGCCGCCTCCGCCGGACTGGAAGTGGCGGAGTATTCTCCATTGACGATTAAATCATCGGTTGTGGGATACGGGCGCGCGGAAAAGCAGCAGGTCCAGCATATGGTGACGCGGTTGCTGGGATTAAGCGAGCCTCCCGAGCCGATGGATGCTTCGGATGCATTGGCGATCGCTATCTGTCATTTGCATACCGCTGGTACGCTGCGGCGACAAAGAGCCGTTGCGCTTTGAACAGTCGATTCTTTTTTGGAGCTTTTCTTATGCGCGCCATGCGCGGCTTCAGAATTGTGATATTGATGTTTGCGAGATTGATCTTAATAACGGCGCTCGCCGGAACCTCTTTGGCATCTTCGCCTCAATTGCCAAAGAGCGGAAACATCGCATCGCCAGCGACGATTACATTCACGCTGGATTTTCCTCATTCCGATCCGGCAGATTATTCCATCACGATCGATGCAACTGGGCACGCGCGCTTCGACTGCACGGGAGCGGTTGTCCCAGATTCTCAACCGGAGACCTACCAGTCGGAGTTCGAAGTATCGCCGCAGAGCCGCGAAAGAATCTTCGAATGGGCGAAACAGGCGAATTACTTCGCGGGCAAGCTTGACTCAGGCAATCGCAAACTGGCGTTTACCGGTACAAAGGTTCTCAGTTACGAAGACTCTCAACACCACAATACGGCTCAATACGACTATTCAAATTTACCATCTGTACGTCAGTTGACCACTTTCTTCCAAGGCATGGCAGCGACTCTCGAGTTCGGGCGACGGTTGGCGTACTACCATCGCTACCAAAAGCTGGCTCTGGATGACGAGCTGAAGCGCATGGAGGCGCAGGTCCGGGACAACGAACTGAGCGAACTGCAAAGTGTGGTTCCTGTGCTTCAAGATATAGTGAATGACAATTCAGTAATGAATGTGGCGCGGGCTCGAGCCAGAGAGTTGGCGCAATTGGGAAATAGCGGCACTGTCATAACTGGACACAACGCACGCTGATTGCTTACACGCTGATCGCTTAAAGGAGCGCCAATTTGTTTGTGCATTAGTCTCCTGTGCATCGAACACAATCATCCTCGCCCCAAACCGAGAACCCATTTCTCTTCTGAATCCCACAATTGTTCCTGCTGGCTGAAAGGCGGATAACTACAGGCTCTACCGGATACGAGCCCAGGAGGGGCAGCAGTAATTTTAGCCAGGATAATTCTCGAAGGAGCAACGCCGTGCACGCAGGGTTCGAAGATATGGCGGCCGTTAGGCATGAAATTCTGAGTTTGCTCCGCCAGCAGATGGAAGCTTTGGATTCCCCCACAGGTGTGTCCGATGAGCAATTGAGGCAGTGCTACCTGCGCCAGAATCGTGTCCAGGAATTGCGTGAAATACTGCAATCTGGTTCGAGTGGATCTCAGGACGCACCGCCGATGCGTGAAACGGCGTAGCCACCGAACCATTTACTGAATTCACTCGAGCCCCCAAAAAGAATACAAAGATATGGGGCACCGGATTCCGAAAGCGCCCTTCGCTATCGATTCTGTTTTTGTTGGTTCTTTTCCGCTGCTGCATTTGACAACCACTTGACAAAAAGCACGCAGGGCGGTGTTCTGATAGGCACAGAAGATTCCAGGAGGTCTCCCATGTATAAGCCAGGACTTCGCCCTCTCCTATTCACCGCCTTAGCCTGCGCGCTTTCCGCGCTGCCTGCGATGGCTGACTCCCAGGTTCGCATCGTTCGCCTGAGCGATGTCCAAGGTACCGTGCAGATCAACAAGAATTCAGGGTTGGGTTTCGAGCGCGCGTTTATGAACTTGCCGATCACACAGGGTACGCAACTGCGCACCCTGGAAAGCGGCCGCGCCGAGGTGGAATTCGAGGATGGCAGCACGCTTCGCCTGGTCCCCAATACAACGGTCGTCTTCAGCAGGCTGACCTCGCACGATGCCAGCAATCGCTTCTCGACTGTGAACCTTGTCGAGGGCAAGGCCTACATCAACTGGCTGGGGAAAAGTGGCGACGAATTCGCCCTGAATTTCTCTGGCGAGAAGGTCGAACTGAAGCAGGCGGCACACTTCCGTGTGGAAGATTCGCTGGACACTGCCGAGTTGGCCAATTTCAAGAATGCCGTAGAAGTTGAAGGTCCCTCCGGCGCGGTGAAAGTAGAAAAAAACAAAACAGTCACTTTCGATGTAAACGACCCTCAGAGCAGAGTTGCCAAGAATGTTAAACCGGATCCTTACGACAAGTGGGACGCTCAATCAAACGACTATCACAACCAGTACGCAAAGAATAATCCCAGTCCTTACGGATATGGCGTCAGCGATCTGAGCTATTACGGAGGCTATAGCAACGTGCCTGGCTACGGCATGTTATGGCAACCGTATTTTGCGGGAGCTGCCTGGAATCCATTTATGGACGGCGCCTGGTCCTGGTATCCGGGCATGGGATTCATGTGGGCGTCCGCGTATCCCTGGGGCTGGATGCCCTATTACTACGGGAACTGGATGTATGCTCCCGGCTATGGATGGGGATGGCAGCCCGGCACATGGAACACATGGCACGGTGGCCTTCACTATGTGGGAGCGATGGCCCCAGCGTTTCACGCTCCAGTTGCTCCCAGCGGCACCGTGAGGGAAACCGTCGTGGGCAGAGGCGGAGCGGAGGTAACGAAAGCTTCCGCCACCATGCTGGTCAGCGCCGGATCAGCTGGATTGGGCGTTCCGCGCGGATCTTACGACAATCTTCGGGGTCTCAATAGGCAAGTTGCAAAGTCAAAGACGGGCATGGTCGAACTGCATGCTGCGCCCCAATTCGCCGCAACTGCTATGCGCTCGGCCCCGGCTGCCTGGGGCTACGGCGGAATGCGCTCTGGCGGAATGTCGGGAATGGGCCACGCGGGGCCAGGAGCGGCAGGGCACAGTGGCGGCGCTGCTGCAGGTGGTGGCGGCCACGCGCGCTAGCTTTTAAGGGATCAGGGTCTAAGGGAGTAGTAACGAGCGAACGGGATTCCTCACGGCATCGCTCTGACCCCCCAACCCCTGAACCCTAGCCCCCGGGTTATCACCGCACAAGGATCCCCGCATAGCCTACAACCAGATCGCGGTCCCCGGAAACATCACCGGAAGTTGCATACTTCACAAGCTCGGCGGAGGTTGCGCCGAGCTTTTTTGCTGCGGTCAACATAGCTACCGCCGGGCCAAACCCGCACATACTGACGTGCTGCTGCGTGACCACATCATACAAAGCGCGGGCATCCAGGCGCAGAATCGGTTCGATCGCAGTGTGATCTTTCGTGCGCGTGATGGCGTCCGACTCGTAATGATTCATATCGCTGGAGGCGACAATGAGCACCTCCTTCTGTCTCGCGGCGATTATGTCTGCAACTGCTTCGCCCAGCTGTTCGAGAAGCTCAAACTGTCCGGTTCCCAATGCGATTGGAACGAACTTGAGCCGCGGCTGCCGAATTTGTAAAAAGGGCAATTCAACTTCGGCGCCGTGCTCGCTGCGATGTGCAGCTGTGTCTTCGTGCAGAAGCGGAAAGCGCTGCTTAAGGGCGGAGGCGAACTCGCTGTCGATCGAAACATCGCCCAGAGGCGTCTCCCACGCGCCTTCGCTGATGATCGCCAGCGCATGGCCCATGCCCGTGTGATTCGGGCACATCACGATGCAAAGTTCGGGAACCTGCACTTCGGCAAATACCGCGCCCGCCACATGGCCGGAGTACATATACCCGGCATGAGGCGCGATGCAGCCAAGAGCCCGGATTGGCCTTCGCGAAGCTGCCGGCGAAGATGTCTGAGCAGATCTTTGAGAAAGATAGGTGCGAACTTCCGAACGCAATACCTGCGGATCTGCGGGATAAAACCGGCCGGCTACTGCGGGATAGCGAATCGTGGTCGCGGTCATAGGACTTTGCTCCGCGAGACAGTTCAGCGAATTTCTACGGCGGCCTTCCTAAGAGCCATCGCTGAAGTTTTGCAAAGCGCGAAACAAGGCGGCGCTCTGCTCCAGACTCAATGTTTCGGCGCGGGCCGCAGGCTTAACTTTGGCTTCCGTCAGCGCCGCACGCAGCTCAGTTTCAGGATAGTTAGACTTCAAGTTATTCCATAGGGTCTTGCGCTTCTGGCCAAAAGAAAGCTTCAGAAAGTCGATGAATCCGTCTTTGCCGGTGCCGTTTCCTTCGAGGCCCAGCTCCTGCTGCCGTGGCGCCAGGGTCAGGCGCAGCGCGGTCGAAAAAACTTTCGGCGGCGGCGCGAACGCACCCGGCGGCAACGTGAAAAGCTTTTCGACGCGCGCATGCAGCTGCGCCGTGGCAGAGAGCAAGCCGTAATCGCGAGTGCCAGGTTTGGCGGCAATTCGGTCCGCAACTTCCCGCTGCACCATAACAACGAGGGTCTCAAAATATTTGGAGTAATCGAAAAGCCGCAACAGAATGTCGGAGGTAATGTAATACGGAAGATTGCCGATTACCTTTGCAGGGGTTGGCTTGAATTCGATTCCGGGGCGGCCGAGTCCCGGTTTTGGCCCGAACAGAGAATCGAAATCGATCGACAGAATGTCAGCCTCAATGATTTCAACATTGGAAAACATGCCGAAACGCAGCCGCAGTTGCGCCGCCAGCACGCGGTCGAGTTCAACCGCAATCAGCCGGCGGGCTTGCTTGGCGAGCAGGGAGGTAAGTATCCCGCGGCCGGGGCCGATTTCAAGAACTGTATTTTGGGAGACGTCGCCGAGGGCATCTGCAATCTGCACGGCATAGCTGTCGCTGACGAGGAAATGCTGTCCTAACTTGGGCTTGAGTTGGGGACGGCGTGTAGAAACCACTTTCGGCACGTTGACCCTCTTTTCCTCGGGCATTAGACTGAAGATTCGGCCCGCCTGCGTTATGCGGGGGTTTGGGCCCCGCAATTATATATTCCATCATATCGTGCGCCCGCGAGAAAGCGGGTCTTGCCATAGGAGAGAGAAACTCATGCATATCGCGTTCGCAGCGTCGGAAGGCGTTCCATTTTCCAAGACTGGTGGATTGGCCGACGTGGTCGGTGCCTTGCCCCGCGCACTGGCTGCGCTGGGACATCAGGTCAGCGTTTACCTGCCGCGCTACAAGCAGACCAAGCTGGCCGATCCTACCACTGTGGTCCGCAGCATTACCGTTCCCTTCGACGACAAATACCGTTTCGCCTCGGTCGTAACCGGCACCAACCAGTCTGGAGTGCGTTTTTATTTCATCGAGTATCCTGAATACTTCGAACGCGATGCGCTATACGGAACCCCCGCAGGAGATTATCCCGACAATGCCGAGCGCTTCGCGCTGTTCTCGCGCGCTGTTCTCGAGGCGACAAAGATTCTCGGCGTGCCCAATGTGTTTCACTGCCATGACTGGCAATCGGCTTTGGTTCCGGTGCTGCTGCGCACGGTTTACGCGGAGGATCCGGCGTTTTGCGATGTCGCCACCGTCTTCACGATCCACAACATGGGTTATCAGGGATTGTTCCCGCCTGAAGTTTTGCCGCTCCTCATGCTGCCCTGGGATCTGTTCACCATGTCGAAGATGGAATTCTTCGGTCAGGTGAATTTTCTGAAAGGCGCGCTCACCTACTCCGATTACGTCACTACCGTCAGCAAGAAATACAGCCAGGAAATTCAAACCGCCGAATACGGATTCGGACTCGAAGGCGTGTTGCGCGACCGCGCCGCAACCGTCACTGGAATTCTGAACGGAGTCGATTACGACGAGTGGAGTCCGCAAACCGATAAGTTCACGGTGTCGAGATATTCGCCTCAGGATTTGACGGGCAAAGCGAATTGCAAGAAAGACTTGCTGGCCGCGTTTGGAGTCCACAATGCCGATCCCAAGCTGCCGGTAATCGGCATCGTCTCCCGTTTCGCCGCCCAAAAAGGCTTCGACCTGATCGCGCAGATCATGGATCGCCTCGCGCGCGAAGAGATGATCGTTGTCGCGCTAGGCGCGGGCGACAAGCAGTATGAAGAAATGTTCATTCGCCTAAATAAGCAATTCCCCAACAAGATTGCGGTCAAGGTCGCCTATGACAACGCCATCGCGCACAAAATCGAGGCCGGCTCCGACATGTTCCTGATGCCCTCGAAATACGAACCCTGCGGCCTGAACCAGATCTACAGCCTGAAATACGGCACTGTGCCCATTGTTCGAGCCACCGGCGGCCTCGACGACACCATCGAACCCTGGGACGCCCGCTCCGGCAAAGGCACCGGCTTCAAGTTCACGGAATATAGCGGCGAGTCTCTGCTGCTCACCATCAAGCAGGCGCTGCACGCCTTCCGCGATCAAACTTCCTGGCAGGTGCTGATGCGCAACGGCATGAATAAAGATTTTTCCTGGAACGCTTCCGCCCGCGAGTACGGAAAAGTTTATGAGCGGGCAAAGCAGTTAAGGGGTGCGGCTCCCGCGGTGGAAAAGGTTTTGGTCTGAGTGCTGCACCGCCGCTTGCCCAATTCCCATCTGTTCGCTGCAAGTCCGCAACAATTGTCTGTTCGGATTTTATTGCTCTTTTACCTTCTCTGGCCTGCAAAGCGGGCAACTTTGCAACCGATGGAGCAGTCGTTTCCACCACGGCCAGCTCTGTTTCTCAGACTCATGCTGATACTGAATCCATCGAGGTTCGGAGAACTTTTTTCGAACCTCTGGGTCACTCATCCCCATACAAACTCCTTGGCATCTTTGATGGCGGCTTCGATCTGGTCCGACAGGCTAGGATCGGCGGTGACAAAAGTCGGGGTCGGCAATCCTCGATCAGAAGCATGGCAAATGAGCCTTCTCGTTCTCGTTAGACTTTATGCTGAATTTGACCAGAGTTCCAGAGCGCACCTGTAACTTTTGAAGACAGGCGTTAGCAGTCATTGACGCCATGATGAGTGCAATGGGGCTGTTTCGCCAACTGACTTTAGATTCGGAGCAGCCGACCAACCGGCCCCAATGGACGGGGCCGGCACCGTGCTAGAACTCTAATTCGGCAATCAGTCTTAAAAGCCGAAGAAGCGTCGCGCGATCCTCCGGTGTGAGTTCTTTCCGGATTCTATCGTCGGCCGCCATCCTCGCTTTGATCAGACATTTCCTGTAGTCCTGGCCTTTCGGCGTCAACTTGACATGAATTGCCCTGCCCGATTTAGCCTTCCTCTCCGACACAAGTCCTTCCTGAACCATTGACTTGATGGCCCGATGCACCACAGTTCGGTCGAGACCGAGAAGCGTGGCGATTTGATTCTGATTGAGCATGGCATCGCCCCGAAGTGTCGACAGGATAAATCCGCGAGTCGCCGAACACTGCGTTTTTCTCTCAAGCCTCTTCCCGACCGAGAAGTAAGCCGCAGCAATATGCGCCAGTACCGAATTGCTGAGGATGTCTCCAGGAACGCCTTTCCTCGGAACGATGATCATAGGATTGTTACCGTCGCCTCGATAGGTCTCCGCCACTGCGGCGCTTCCACGTAGCTGCGAGATTTCTTTCCGATTGCAATCACCATCACAATCTCATGATAGCGGGGTAACAGCCCGAGAAATCTAGAGAGTCTACGGCCATCAAAGCCTTCCATCGGACAGGTGTTGAGCTCCAACGCTTCGGCGGCGATCATCAGGTTCTCACAGGCTAGTGATGTACTCTTTGTCGCCCATTTGAACTGGCTTTGTCGTGACACAGGGGGCATCCCGACGATCTGCCAGAAATTCGCCAGCCGAAAAACTAACCATTTGAGTGCGCCGAAAATGCCGAACGGCCCAGGCATGAAAATGATCCGACCCATTTTCGCCGTGCGTTCGTAGTCGCGCAGTTTCTCGCCGCTGAAACCGTTCCTGCGCATCCACTCCAGCTGACTTTGCGACGTCGCGGACAGCGAACCAATGTCTGCAACGGCCACCACCAGTGCCGAAGCGGTTTCCGCAGGCATCTGTCCCATGCAGAGCTTCGCCGCAGCCGCCTTCCTGGCCGGTGATTCCACCCAAAAGAACCGATATGGCTGCGTGTTGAAACTGGAGGGAGCATGACGAGCTGCATTCAGGATTTGCTCGCGCAACGCTTGGGGGATTTCCACGGGTTCAAAGGTTTTAACTGCTCTCCGGCGCAAGATCGCTGTCAGAATGTCGTTCATGGCGCTCTCCATATTGCGATTACAACATAACTGTGTTGCAAACGCAACATAGAAAAATCATCAATAAATCGGCGGGCCTAATCGGAAGTTAACTGTTGTTACCAGGCTTACAGTCATTGACTCGGCAACGCCTAGGGATTTCAATAGCGGTCGCTGGTGTTGATATTGAAGCCGAGGATGGCATTCACTTCGACAGGCTGCGTGCCGCGCATGGCCGGACGGAATTTCCAGCCGGGAAGGGCGGCTACGATTTTTGCGGTCATGGTTGCGGGGCCGGGTTCGAGAACCTTGAGATTGGCGATGTTGCCGGAAGTCGTGAGCCTGCATTTGACGACCATGCGGGCGTGGGGAAGGTTTGCAGGCAGATCAGTGCGGATGGCTTCCGGGCCGGTTAGGGTCTCAAGTTGCGAGTTCGTCGCTGGATTCGCGTCGGCAAATTGCATAACCACTGTGCCGAGCTTGGTGTCGATGTAGACGCTGTAGTTGTTACCCGGAAGTTCGCCATAAAAATTAAACGCTCCACCGGACCGCGATGTGGCGACGATGGTGATGGCTGGGCCTTGAGCGGATTTTACGTTGGAGCGGGGCGGAGGATTTGGATCACCGCCATCGGCGGCGAAGCTGGGCAGAGTAATGACGGTAGTGCCGCCGTGAACGTCAACTCCGGGTACGGCCGGAGAGCCAGCGGCGAGGCCGCCTGCACCACCTGGGCCGGGGGTAGTGGAAATTCCGCCGCGCGCCGTCTGCTCGAAGCCGCGACCTGAACCGGTTTTTCCCGCGCCGGAATTCTCTGAAGGTTTTTCTCCGGTAAGCCCACTGCCGGTGCCCTTCGCATTGCCGATTCCAGTACCTGCTCCCGAACCGCCGAGTCCGGCTTTGTCTTTGCCGGAAGGCGAGATGGCAAGTGCGCTTCTGGTTGCATTGGGAACACCAACGTCGGAGCCGGGCTGCACCGAGGCAACTACTCCGGAACTGCCATTGTTTCGAGCGGTAGATTTCGGAGGAGCCAGCGCGGAATCGATATCTGTAGGAGCGCCGAAGGCATTTCTTGCCGAACCAGACGCCGATGCGGAGGCGACCGACGGCGGCGGGGGAACGACATTGTTCGCGAGATGGTTCGCCAATGAGTCAAGCTTGGTTGCCGAACCGGCGGCATTCGCCTGGACCGATGGCGGCGGGGGAACGATCTCTGGCTTGAGCAGGTTGCGATTCGATGTCGATCTTGCAGTTGCAGACGTGTTTCCGGATACGCTTACGGACGGAGGTGGAGGCACGATGGTAGCGTTGGGACCACGCGGCGAGGTGCGAGAAAATCCGGAGGCCCCAGAAGCCGA
Source organism: uncultured Acidobacteriaceae bacterium (assembly GCA_963766625.1). Lineage (GTDB taxonomy): Bacteria > Acidobacteriota > Terriglobia > Terriglobales > Acidobacteriaceae > Sulfotelmatobacter. The sequence goes on from CAVYBF010000011.1 coordinate 174,294, forward strand.
GGGTGCGGGAGGAACGATTTTGGGAGCCAGGGTGCGACCGGAGCTGCGATTGGATGACGCAACGCTTGGGGGCGGGGGCACGATGTTCGCTGCCAGCTCGCGAGAGGATGTGTGAGCCTCAGAGGAAACACTGGGTGGAGGGGGAACGACGTCTTGCGTGCCGAAAATTTTGCCGATGATGCCGCTCATGAACGATGGAGCGGAAGGTTGTGTGGGCGGCGGAGGAACCACGGTTGGAGAAGATGCCACGCCGCTTTCGAGCCGGCGCAAGTCGTGCGCGGAGTCGGCCGAGGGCGGAGGTGCGACGACGGAAGGCGCGGGCAAATTGAGTTTCGCTTTTCTCAGCTGGTTTCGTTCAGGCGCGCTCACCGGCGGAGGGACAACGGCGACATTCGTGACTTGAACGCGCGTGGACGGCACCTCAATACCGCTGGTCAGCGGCGCAGGGGCAATCACGCGGGCGCTAAGTGCGGGAGTGGAGCGCGATTCAGCCGCAGAAACTTGTGTTGGCGCGGGAGCGATCACATTCGTGCTGAGCGACGGAGCCCTCAGCCTGTGCTGTCGAGAAACGTTTGGCGCGGGCGCGATAATGCTTGCATCAAGGCGGGGCGCAATCAAAGTGTGCTCGGATGGTGCGGTGGGCGCTGGAGGAACAACAGCTGAATTCAGGGCCGGCGCGGAGCGAGCTTGCTCGGCGGAAAGCTGGGGGGCAGGCGGAACGACCGAATTGAGCGTAAGTCCGTTGCGAGAGTGGTTGCTGGTGATGTCGGCAGGCGCGGGGGCGATTACGTTTGCCGAAAGAGCTGGCAGCTTAAGCGAAGAACGCAGATTTTCTGGTGATGGAGAGGGATGAGCGGATTTGAAGGCGAGCAGGTTGGCCACCGCGTCGGTGGAAGAAGGCAGCTTGAGATCGGGAGCGTCGACGACTTTTGCGGAAAGCGAATTGCCGCGAGCGATGCGAATCGTCTGTGTACGGTGGTGCGCTTCCTGGCCTCCGGAGGTCGCGCGTTTTCCAGCTTCCGATCCGCTGAGATCTTCGGTGCGCGGCAGTTCGTCGCCCGAGTAATAGATGACTTCATATGGACGCAACTTGGGCGCGGCATAGGGACGGAGCCGGTCGATCTGGCGCGGGAGAGCGATGACCGCGAACAGCAACAGCGCCTGCAGGAGCAACGAGACAACTAGGCTGCGGTAAGGAAAACTTCCCATGGCAACTTCGCCGGCGAGACGCGGTTTGGAGCGGGAAAATGCCGGGCCGATGGAAGTGATGAACTCGCGCCAACGCGGCGACCACTCGATTAGCAGCCTGGGTGCTTCGTCGAGCTGGATGATCTTGATCTGGTCGAGTTGGAGGGTTTGGGTCACTTAATTCTCGCATGCATGCTGCGATGCCGATTGAGGCAAACAGCAGATTCCTCGCTTTGCTCGGAATGACAGACGCTTAAATTCCGTGGCGCTACTCCTTCGTTTTGATTTCGATTCGGTCGCCTAATGCGGTTTCAGTTCTGGCTACCGTATGGCTAGGTAACTCGAGGACTGAGGCTGCCTGCATGAGGACTGGGGAGAAACGCCAGGGCTGGAGGTTGTGCTCAACGTGCACCACCGTCCCGGCGCAGTCTAGATAGACTACGTCAATCGGGAATCGCATAGCAAGAGTATGAACGCCATGGCAGGGACGAATCCAGAGGGCGCGGCCGTTACGGAAGTCATCTGCGTGAACGCCGAGCAGGCCGCGCAGGCGGGACCAGTGGGTATCAGCAATGGTGACATCGATTGCGAGGTAAAGGTTGCGGGTTTGGTTGAAGGCTTGGTATGAGGGCATGTAATGACCGCAGGGGCTAAAGCCCTCTTATCGTGGTTGGGCTTTTCGGCACGGCTGAAGCCGTGCCTGATACGAATCCCGGCTTGGAATTCTTGCTATGCGCGGAAACAAGTCGCGGGCAAACTACTTGTTCACCAGCGAGTGATATGCCTGAATGAGTGCCGGGCCGATCGTGACGAAGAGGAACGGCACTAATATAAAGAGGACCAGTGGGGGAACCATTTTGATCGTGGTCTTCGCGGCTGCCTCTTCGGCGCGCTGACGGCGGGCGGTGCGCAGCGAATCGGAATGCACGCGCAAGGCCTGAGCGACGCTGGTGCCGAAGCGGTCGGTTTGGATCAGAGTGCCGACCAGCGAGCGAATGTCATCCACTCCGGTGCGCTCGACTAAATTGCGCAGCGCCTCAGCTCGCGGTTTTCCTGCGCGCATTTCGAGATTGACGAGATGGAATTCGTCGCTGAGGTCGGGATGGGCGTGGTGCAAATCCTGGCCGACGCGCAACATGGCTTGATCTAACGCGAGCCCGGCTTCCACGCAGATCACCGTGAGATCGAGAGCGTCCGGTAGCGCGATGCGGATGCGGTGCTGGCGGTCTTTGATCATGCGCTTCAAAAAAAAGCGGGGTAAAAAGAAACCGAATGCTGGAACACATACCAGCAGCGGCATGTTGTTGAAGCCGGAGAACAAAACGACGGAGAGGAATCCAACGGCGGCCAGCGCAAGGCGCGCTCCGAAATAGTAGCTGACGTGGCGGGATTCGCGAAGGCCCGCCTGAATGAGCCACGTGCGAGTGCGGGAAACGTCGGCCGGAGACAGGGGGATGGCTTTGCTGAGAGGATCGAGGGCCTGCTCCAGGCGCGCTTTCATCTTCATGCCGGGCTTGGGAACGGCCGCGGCGCCTTGCCCGGCCAGGGAGCGCAAACGGGCTCCCAGGACGGAACTCGGGGTGACTACTGCTGCACCGAAGAGGAACACCACCGCCGCGACGGTGATGAAGATGACGATGGTGAGAATCAGCAGAGGCATATCAGACTTGAATCTTAATGATTTTTCGGATCACAAAATAGCCGATGGTTTGCAAGGCGATGCTGACGACCACAAGGAAATGTCCGATGGGATCATAAAAAAGAGGACGGACAAAATCGGGACTGAATAGCTCGAGAACCACTACTACCACTGGAGGCATCGCCATCAGCAGCGCCATGGTGAGCCGGCCTTGCGCAGTGTGAACCCGGACCTGGCGCTGAATTTTAAAACGCTCGCGAATCACGTAGGACAAATTGTCGAGAATTTCGGCGAGGTTGCCGCCGGTTTCCCGCTGCAGCATGACCGCCGTGACGAAGAATTTGATGTCGACCAACGGGACCCGCTCGGTGAGATTCATCAGCGCATCGCGCACCGGCATGCCGAATTTCTGCTCTTCAAAGAGCTTGCGAAACTCGGTGGCTAGAGGCTCGGTGATTTCGTTGGAGATCATTTCCAGGGCGGTGGTGAAGGCGTGGCCGGCGCGGACGGCGCGGGCCAGGGTGTCGATGGCTTCGGGGAACAGTTCCTCAATTTTTTCGAAACGCTTTTGGCGGCGGTACGAGATGAAGGAATAGGGAACAAAAGCGCCGATGACGAGTGCGGCCCAGGCTATGGCAGGATTGCGGGCCCAGAGCAGAGCGGCGATGCCGCAGATAACGCTGCACGAGCCGCATAAGAGCAGGAAGTTGCCGGCACGAATCTTCATTCCCGCTTGAGTGAGGGCGTCCTGAATGGCGGAAACTCGTGCGGAGCGGCGCAGCAGAGTGTCGATCAGGGGAATGTTGCTGAGTTGCTCGTCGCGCAACAGGGCGAGTTCTTCGTTGGGCTCTCGCTCGGGCGCTTTTTGCGCCATGGCTAGACGGTCTTTGATGAGGCGAGCCTGGGCGCTGCGCTGGTCAAACAAAGATGCGACTGCGAAGGTTGCCAGGGCAACCACCAGGAAGACGACGAGAGCGATGAGCGCGGCAGACATAGGTTACGTCAATTGTCGATTGATGATTTCTGATTGTTGAGTGATACGGCAGAGCAGCTCAGCAATCAGAACCTGAATTTGCCTGTGTGCTCTGTAGGTTCGAAAAATTCTATTCGCCACAGGGGAACACGGGGTAATGGTTTCAAACCTCCAACTTCGATTCGAACAATGCCGGACGCAGGCGAGCTCCACCCGTGGCCAAACGATCTGCGAACTGAGGACGAATACCGGTAGCGCGGAAGGTTCCCCGCACTTTGCCGTTTTCGTCGATGGCGCAGCGCTCGAAAGTGAAAATATCCTGCATGGAGATGATGCTCTCTTCCATGCCGGTGACTTCTGAGACCGAGGTGACTTTGCGCGTGCCGTCAGAGAGACGCGCGACTTGCACGACCGCGTGAATGGCGGAGGTGATCTGGTGGCGTACGGCACGCTCCGGGATGTTAAGGTTGGCCATCGAGACCATGTTTTCCACGCGAGCTAAGGCGTCGCGCGGGGAGTTAGCGTGAACCGTGGTGAGTGAACCTTCGTGGCCGGTGTTCATGGCCTGCAACATGTCGAAGGCTTCTTCGCCGCGGACCTCGCCAACCACGATGCGGTCGGGGCGCATACGCAAACTGTTGATGACGAGTTGTCGCTGGCGGACCGCGCCTTTGCCTTCGATGTTGGGGGCGCGGGTTTCGAGGCGGACGACGTGCTCCTGCTTGAGCTGAAGTTCGGCGGCGTCTTCAATGGTGACAATGCGCTCGGAGTTGGGAATGTATCCCGAGAGAACGTTGAGCAATGTAGTTTTGCCGGCGCCGGTGCCGCCGGAGATCAGAAGATTGAGGCGTCCTTTCACCATGGCCGAGAGAAGTTCGAGCATTGGTTCCGTGAGGGTGTGGTTCTCGATCATGTTACGCGCGGTGACGGGGTCGCGACCGAAACGGCGGATGGAGAGACACGCACCATCGAGAGCCAGCGGAGGAATAATGGCGTTCACGCGCGAGCCGTCGGCGAGGCGGGCATCAACCATGGGGGAAGATTCGTCCACCCGGCGGCCGACGCGGGAGACGATGCGCTCGATGATCTGCATCAGGTGCTGATTGTCTTTGAATGACAAGCCGGTGAGTTCAAGCTTGCCGGAGCGCTCGATGTAGACGCGATCGAAACGGTTCACGAGAATGTCGGAGATGGTGCCATCTTTCAACAGCGGCTCGAGTGGGCCAAGGCCGAAGATCTCGTCGAGGATTTCGCGCGAGAGGCGCTCGCGTTCGGCGAAGCTGAGAGGAACGACCTCGCTGTTGACCGAGTTGCGAATGAGGACTAGAACTTCTTCGCGGGCCGCGTCGCCGTTGGTCTTGCCGAGTTTTTCGAGGTCGAGGCGGTCGAGTATCTTGCGATGCAGGTCGGACTTTACCTGCTGGTACTCGGTGCGCTCAAAGGTTTGTAGATTCGCCATAACTGACTATTCGGTCCTATACATTTGGGGTCGTCCCCTGGGGCTAAAGCCCTCGTTCCAGTTGACGCCTCAAGCGCGCGGCCGAAGCCGCGCCCCTTCAAAGAATCAAACCGTCTTAAACAATGACCAGGCGGCGCGTTTCACGTCGACGTCGTTGCGCGTGAGTTCATTCGCCAGGCCGGCGAAACAACGGGCTATATCCGTGTGGCTTTGCTCCATCACGGGAGAGCCACGGTCGATCGACGAAGAGACCGCAAAGTACTGGTTGGGAACGCGCCAGAGCAATTTTACCCCGGCGGCATTTTCCGCATCGGCTTCGCTGAAGCCGGGCACCTTCCGAAAGCGATTAAGCACCAGTCGCAAGCGCTCGCGGTTACCAGTTTCTCCCAGATACTGCTGCACGCGCGCTGCGCTCCACAGCGAAGCAACGTCTGTGCAGGCCACCAACAGAACATACTCCGCAAGGTTGGCGACCAGGCGGCTGGCGGGGTCGAGTCTGGAGGAATTATCGACGACGACATAGCGGTAGTGACTCACCAGCATGTCAAAGAGCCGGACAAATTCGGCGGTCGAGGGCTCGAGGACTGCGGGAGCATTGGTTCCGGCAAGCAACTGCAGACCGCCGCTGTGCCGCGTCATGAAACTCTCGAGCAGGGAACTGTCCATACGGTGGAGATTGCGGGTTGCGTCGGAAATGTTGAAAAGGGGCTTGACGTTAAGATGCAAGGCGGCGTGCCCGAGCAGGGCAAGATCGACCAGCGCCGTCTGCCCATGCGAGGCCTGCAGCGCCAAGGCAAGGTTCACCGCGATGGTGGTTGCGCCGCATCCCCCCTTGGCGTTGACTACAAAAAATACTTTGCCGCGCGGCCCCTCTTTGTGAACCCGGCGCTGCGCGGTGGTGAGGCGAACGAAAGCTTCCAGAAGATCAGTCGTAGTAGTGGGACGTTCGATGTATTCCCGAGCCCCCACGCGCATGGCACTGACGATGACCTGCGGCTGGTTGAGGCTGCCGATGGCGAACACGGCGGACTCCGGCAACTCCTGATGCAGAAGTTCGATGGCGCGCAGGGCGCCTCCGGAATTGTCGTTGGGAATGTCGACCATCACAACGTCTGGATTCGCAGCCTGGACGCGGCGGGTGATGGGATCAGAAGCCGAGACAGGAAAGCTGGCGCAGATATGAACCGTCCGGGCGACACTGGTGCCATCCACCAGCACCTGCAGCACGGTGCGCTGTTCATTGTCCGTAGCTACGATAACCACTGAGAGTTCGGCCATACTCTATCTACTGCCAACGTCTACAGCTGATCCGGTTGTCCGCGGCAGGCGCACAATGCCCGCGCGGTGGTTGCATTTACATCCCTGAAGGCTTTTTGCCATCGAACTTTGTCTGGTCCATGAAAGGCTTAGGATTCTTGGGGCCGGGGGGCGGTTCATTCGCAGGCGACGTCTTGTGCACCGTACAGAGAACCATCAGTTCGGAATTACTTTTCGAAATGCTTTTGCTCTTAAAAAATGCTCCCAGGATTGGGATGTCACCGATCCCTGGAATCTTGTTCCAGGTGTCGGTGACGCGATTGTCGATTAAACCAGCGATGACGAAACTCTGCCCATCGCGGAGTTCGAATTCGGTTTCCGCTTTGCGCGTACTCAAGGCCGGAACCGTAAAACCTGAAATCGTCAGGGCGTCGGCAAAATCCAACGTGCTGACTTCCGGGGCGACGGTCAAGTGAATATTGCCATTCGGCATGATGACCGGGGTGAAGTCGAGCTTCACCCCAAATTCTTTGAAGGAGATAGTGACGGCCGTGAATCCCTGGCCGGGTTGCACGATGGGAAATGGAAATTGGCCGCCCGCGAGGAAACTGGCTTTCTTGCCGTTCACCGCGATCAGCGTGGGCTCGGAAAGGATCTGCAGAAGGTTCTTGGTTTCCAGCGCCTCGATTACCGCGCCCAGATGAATGTTAGGCTGGAACAAAAACATATTCAGAATGTTGCTGACGGTCTGGTTGACCGTAACCGGAGCATTGGATCCCTGGGTTTGGGTAATGTTTTGGGAGCCGAAGCCGCCATACTGGCCGGTAGTGGTGGTTCCAACGATGTTTGCCGCGCCGTTGGAAAACACATTGATGCCGAGCTGAGCGAGGGCGGAGCGATCGACTTCGGCGAACTTGACTTCGAGCAGGACTTCCTGGGCGCCGACGGGCCCGAAGGTGAGCACATTGATCACGTTCTTCGAATATGCGGACGCCAGTTCACCGGCGCGCTTGGCGACATCTTCGGTGCTCACGTGGCCGGAGAGAACGATGGCAGCGCGTGAGGGCGTGACCTCGATCTGCTCATCGGGGAAGATGCGATGTTCTTCTTCCGAGCAGGCGCTGACGTCGACATCGACGCGTACATCGAAGCTGCGGGAACGCTCTAGTTCGTCCCAGATGAGCAGGGAGACTTCGCCCGGGGAGCGGCCATGAACCAGAATTTGCGTAGGAGTCACGACGGTGGCATAGACCACGTTGGGGTCGCTCACGGAAATGCGCTTGAGCCGCTCGGTAGTATTGATCAGCAGAGACTTGTCCACCATGACGCGCAGCGGCGCCGAACCTTGTGATTGCGGCTGAGAGGATTGCGGTGGAAGCGTGGTTTGCGGAGCCGAGGCCGAAGGTTGGGGAGCGGATTGCGGCGGCGATACGGTTTCAGGATTCGGGGCGGCCGTCTGCTCTGGAGCAGAAGCTTGCTGGGGCGCAGCCGTCGCCAGTTGCAGCGCCAGCAGGGGCAGAAACAATAGCGCGGCAGCTACTAAAAGTAGCGTGCGAAACTTCATCGTGTGATTCCTCTCCTGTGAGGAGAATGCTGTCTAGCCTCACCGAAGCACAGGCCCAGGCTTCTTCCGTTATTTCGCATCTTTATCTACATCTATTGCAGATCTTCTATTGCAGATCTTCGTCTATTTCGGATCGTCATTGCTTTGATCTGGGAACTTCACCGTTTCTACTTGCTTGTCGCCCTGATAGACCTCAACGCTCAGAACCGAGGGCGCTGGTGCGGGCACAACTTTGTGCGCTGCCGCATGAACCACTCGCTTCGGGGTGGCAAGCGGCGGCAAATTTTTATAGAGCTGCCTGGAATTGGCCGCGTCGAGCGGATCCTGATGGGTATCCAGCGGATTACGCAAAACCAACTGGATCTTGCCTTCCGCGCTGGCCAGCGTAAGCCGTTCCGCATCCTCAGGCGAAGTGAGGAAGGTGATGACGGGGACGCTTTGTGCTTCACCGTTCGCATTGCGCTCAAGATTATGGCCGGCGGCGATTACGGCGACATTCTGCAGAACAGTCGTGGTTTGTGATTCCGAACTTCCGTTCGGAGTTCCGGTAAGAAGCACGTCAACTCGAGTTCCGGGTCCAACAAAGTTGGCGACCGAGACCACTTCGTTCACCCGCACGGAGACGGCGCGCATTCCGGGAGGAATGAGAGCCGGCAAGCCGGCTCCGGCATTCTCAGGAGCGAGTTTGCTCGACAGAATAAATTCACCCTTGGTTATGGGAAGAATCACACCCCGGCCCAGAACCTGGGAACGTTTGGTAGGAGTTCCAGCAGGGAGAGATGAAGCTGGATATCTCACCAGCTTGAGGTCATGTTCCTCAATTCTCGCTCCCACCTGGATGTCATTGGCGGCGACTACGACCTCGACTCCAGGTTCGGTCGCCGGACCGCGCCCAAGCAGGTTCTTATAGACGGCAACGCTGACGAGGCCGCCGAGCGCTAAGGCGAGCGCTCCAATCATCAACAAACGACTGCGATTCATAGTGCTCCATCAGCACGGGTAAAAAAACATTCTGCCCGCCCGCTCTCAGCGGGATATCCCGAGCGGGTATGCGTGCCGGGCCCTCCTAATAAATTCGAACGGGCTGAATCGAACTGGCACGTTACTGTATCGAACTGGCGACATTAGAAAAGACATTGTTCGCATTGGAGCCGATCAGCCGAACGGTACCGACCACGATCACGAGGATCACGGCCAGCATCACGGCGTACTCTGCGATGTCCTGCCCTTCTTCGTCACGCCACAATTTGCGCAAGTACTCCATAGCTCGCCCTCCTAGACGAGATCAAGCGTTCAGAACAGCTTTTCCAAGCAGATAAAGACGTTCGCCCTGCCGGGATATGCGTCCCAGTCACTTACATAGCGCTTGCGGGGGAAATGTTACCGATAATAATACCCTGCAAAGGGCTGTGCGGGTGTAATTTCTTGCATATCGAGGGTAACTGCCGTGCACCATGGTGCCATTGCCCATCGTGTCAGAGCTGAGAGGGCAGGCCAGATTGCGCGGCCGAGTTGGGGGCGTGTCCAAGTGCGCGGGTGAGGACAACGGCCTGGTTGTCTTCGTAGGTGATGGTCCACGAAGGAGTGCTGCGAAGACCAGTCGCCAAGGCGGCATCGCGGGGAACCAGGACAGTCTGGATGTGCCACTGTTCGAAGGTGTGCTGCCAGTCATCTTTGAAGCCGTAAGTGTCTGCAAATTCACCGAAAAGCTGGTCGCCATAGACGTCGGCCCGGCCGTCGATGAAGACGCGAACCGAAGGGTATAGCTTCCAGATGAGGTAACCGCCCCAGTCGTAGCTGTTAAAGAGGGGGCCGGCAGGCGGGTGCGTCGAGAGAAACGCGATGGCGCGCTCCGGGAAGTGCTGGATTTCGCTTTTTGGCTGATGCTGAATGACCTGTGCGGTATGAAGGCCAGCAAACGCGGCCATTCCCAAAATAAATAAGCCATTCAGGAGATTTTGCGCCACAAGCGGCAGATGGCGCCGCGACTGAGCGCTCGCGGGCTGAGCCAGAAGCGATTTCTTGAGCTTCCATTTCTCGACCTGTATGGAGATGAGCGGGACCGCGATCAGAGCAAACAGCGGGATCAGCCGGATGGAGCGGAGGGCGGCGAACAGGCTGACCACAAGCAAGAGCAGGTCACGGCGACGGAGAACGCGGCGCTGCCAGGCACCCATAGCGAATAAGGCGAGCACAATCAGCAGGAACGGCCAATATTCGGGATGATGGAAGTTGGGCGAAGCCCATTCGGCGATGTAGTTTTGCATGGCAGCGGATCGCAGAGTTGCAATCGGGTACCAGAAGAGCTTTGTGCCATTGGGATTCAAAGGAACTAGTAGCAGATTCAGCGCAAGAATGAATGCCAGAAATCGCAGTCGGGAGGAAGCTTGTGGCTTTCCAATTTTCGGTTTGATCCATGCTTTGATTGAATCTGGTTTGATTGAATCCGGTTCGATCAAATCGCCGGCGAGAAAGAGCGCGAGCAAGGCGAGACCGAGGGCGAAGCCGCCGTGAAGATTCACCCATAGGAGCATGAGGGGAAGAGTCCACCAGAGAATTTTAGGATTGCGCTCAGAGCGCTCGAGAATCAGGAGCCACAAGCTCGTGAGCAGAAACGAAAGAACCTGCGGACGGACGCCCCAGACCGGGCGAGTGGCCAGGGCGGCACAAAGCACCGCGACGCCGGCGACATATGCATCGCAACCGCACCGCAGATACAGCAGAAAAAAAGCGGCAGCAATCACGGCGGCGAAGATGATGATTAGGCCTGCCCATCCGGTTCTGCCGTGAAGCTCATAGAGAAGAACATCGGTGAGCCACTCGTGGGCGATCCACGATTTGCCTGAACTGGTATAGGAAAAAGGATCGGTATGAGGAATGGCGTGGTGCTGAACAATGTATTGGCCGGTTGCGAGATGCCACCAGAGATCGGGATCGGTGGCGTTGCGCGCGGCCATAGCGAAGAGGCCAAGGAACAAGACTGCCAGAAATACAGTTTTTGTCTGCGGGCGGTTGGGCATGGCTAGCGGTCCATCATAGCGGTTGTGGCTCATCCAAGGTACAATCGCGAACCATTGTGCATGCAGCGAGATCACCGTCGGAAGTGTGGCCGGGTACGAGGCTTCGGCGCTTCGCGGCTATTGTTATTGGCGGAACGCTGTGCCTGTACGCGATCTTGATGGTGGGTGTCCGCGAACGCATTGTGCGCGGGTATCCGGATTTCACGGTTTACTACACAGCGGCAACCATGTTGCGCGGGGGACTTGGGCGCGAGCTGTACAACGAACAAGTACAGAGCGAGATCCAACGCAGGTTCGCTGGGAACATCCCTTCACGGCAGGGCCCGTTGCCCTACATTCACCCGCCGTATGAAGCGTTGCTTTTCGTGCCGCTGACATTCTTGCGTTACCCACGGGCGTTTGCGGCATGGGACCTGTTGAATGCCGCCGCACTTTTTGGGATTTACTGGAGTTTGCGCAGCTCGGTTGCCCGGCTGCGGTTGGTCTCGGCCTGGGAATTCGTTTTTGCAGCCCTGGCATTTTTCCCGGTTTTTGCGTGTTTTCTGCAAGGGCAGGACTCAATTTTGCTGCTGCTTCTTTGCGTGCTGGGGTTCAACGCAATGAAGCGCGAAAACGATTTTCTGGCGGGCTGCTGGTTCGGGTTAGGCTTGTTCAAATTTCAGCTGGTGCTGCCGATCATTCTGCTACTGGCGATCTGGAAACGCAGGCAGGTCTTGATGGGATTTATTCCGGTTGCCATCATCCTCGTGGCGATTTCGGCTGTTTTGACCGGATGGAGAGAGTTGCTGGTTTATCCGCACTGCGTGATGACCGTGGCGAACACGCCTGCAGTGGGAGGAGTTCCCGCGCAATTGTTGCCAAACCTGCGGGGGTTAATCCTTGGCTGGTCTTTACCCTTTTCGAATGCGGTCGGCGGTTGGATAGTTGCATTGACCTCTGGGACTCTGTTCTGGCTTGCTGCGAGGCGTGCAAGGAGTGGAACTGCGCAGCTTGACTTGCAGATATCTTCGGCGATCGCGGTTGGGGTCCTGGTCGGGTGGCAAACCAACGCGCACGACCTTAGTCTGCTGCTGCTGACGCTGGTGCTGAGCGTGAATTATTGCGTCGATCGCCTGAATCAACAACCCGGCCTGGGCCAAGAGTCGGGATGGGTTCAGCGATCGGGGCGCTCATTTGCCCTGGTCCTTCCGGCTGTGCCTTTGCTCATTGGGCCGTTGTGGATCGTACTTTGGCTGGTGTGGAACCAGGTAAATCTAATGGCGCTGCCGATTTTGTGGTGGACGTGGGAGATCGCTAAAGATTTGTCGAGCGAAGTTGCCGCAGGGTAATGGTGCAGATTGACTGCCGCTCCAGACCAATTTAAGCGGGATTCGGCCTCAGTGTTCAATTTGAAGCGAGGTTGTTTGGGGCAAATTAGTTTCGCGCGGCGGTCGAAGTAGAATGACTGCCAGCATCGGCAAATAAAGAAAGACGACATCCCATCTTCCGACTTGAGTGAAGCTATGCGGAAAGTGATACCAACGCCAGAGACCGGCGCCCCAACTGAAGAACACCGTCCAGACGATTTCGCGGCGCGATCTGGGAATAAACCAGAGGATGAAAGGATCGTAGAACCAGCGCTGCGGCATGAGCGCGGCTAACAGCAGCAGGCGCGCATCGCGCTGGCGATAGCGCAGGATAGTCAAGGCCAGCAACGGACCGGGAATGACAAAGAGGGGAACGAAACGGGCGTAGTCATGAAGATTGCCAAGCCATTGCCCTAGCCATGCGGGAAAAAGCAGAAACGTGAATAAGGCTACGACTATGCAGGCTATCAGGCCACTGGGCGTGGGAGCTGTGAATAGAACCGGCACGCCCAGTTGCGGCTTGGCCAAAGTGGCCGGAAGCAGAAGCGCAAGGAAAGCGCTGGCCAGGATCAAAGGCGCCCATTGTGCCTCGAGCAGACCCGCCCAATAAGGATAAGCAAGAAATATCAAGAGCCGGTAATAACCGTGACGGGATATGGCAAATGCCAGCAACGCTGAACTAAGTCCGTAGAAAATACCACCCGCAATCGCAAGGCGCATCCAGACGAAAGGGAAACCGAAAATAGCGGCGGTGAGCGGGTATAACTGCATAGGCCGGTTATAAGGATTGCGGTGTGCCAACAAATCCTGCGCGGCCCAGATGGCCCAGTTGAAATCTCCGGCGCCGCGGTGAGCATGTTGCAGCCACAACCAGCAATAGGTGCCGGTGACGAAACCGATGAGGACAGCAACTGTGATTCGAGTTCGCATCGGGCGATTTGCCGCTCCAGTTGTACCATAGGGACGGCCTGCGGCAGTTGTTTGCTGTACCGCGGCGCAACTTCGCCTTGCAAACGCGCTCGAAACTCGTTGTGATTTTCGTTGTCTCGGCGATTGCCGCGGCCAGCGTATGGTTTTATTTCGATCGAATTCTGGTTGCTCGCCAAGTTGTCGACGCGATCGCTCACGATCGTCCGCGCGGAAATTTATCTGATCTTTATCCGAGATGGCTGGGCGCTCGCGACCTGCTAGTTCATGGCAGGAATCCATATTCGGACGAACTGACGTTAGAGATTCAGGAGGGTTACTACGGGAGGCGGTTGGATGCCGCGCGGCCCAACGATCCTAAGGATCAACAGGGCTTTGCGTATCCCGTGTACGTGGTTTTTCTGCTTGCACCGCTGTTGCGGCTTCCGTTTCATCAAGTCCAGATTCTTTTTCACTGGCTGCTGGTGGGATTGACTGCGGCGAGCATTCTTTGGTGGCTGCGTGCGTTGCATTGGAGGGTTGCGGGATTGGCGATGGCGAGCGCGGCGGTACTGACTGTCGGAAGCGTTCCGGCAGTGCAGGGAATCAAGCTGCAGCAGTTGAGCTTGTTAGTGGCAGGGCTGCTGGCCGGTTCGGCGGCATGCCTTGCGAGCGGATTCTTATTTTTCGGCGGATTGTTGCTGGCGCTGGCTACGATTAAGCCGCAGTTGGCGTGTTTTCCGGGGGCGTGGTTTCTTGTGTGGGCGGTTTCTGACTGGCGCGGGCGGCGAAAATTTTTGTTTGGCCTGGCTCTGGCGATGGCGCTCTTATTGGCTGGCTCGGAAGCCGTGCTGCCCGGATGGATGCGGCTGTTTCTGGGAGCTATTCAGCAATATCACCGCTATACGCAGAACCGATCGGTGCTCGATCAACTGCTGCCGGGGATCTTTACGGGGAAAATCGTTGCTGCGCTGGCGGTGGCGCTGGCGGCGGTGTTTCTGTGGAGGTTGCGGAACGTTGCCGCTGATTCTGCTCAATTTGGGCGCGCGATCGCACTCGTAATGGCAACAACGGTTCTCGTGGTTCCGATGTATGCGCCATATAACCAGGTACTGCTCTTGCCGGCGATTCTGCTTTTGGTGCGGGATCGAAGAAAGATGGCATTTTCCGCTTCGCGGGGAGTTCGTTTCGTTTATGCTGCCGGGGCTTTCACTTTGTCGTGGCAGTGGATTGCAAGTCTCGGTTTGAGCGCTGTTTATTTGATTTCTCCCGATGCGGCACTGAGCGGATGGAAGTGGCCTTTTTTTGCGACGTTTGCTTTGCCGGTTCTGGTTTTTGCTTTAACTATTGTTGACGTTCAGAGCAGTCTCAGGAGTTCTCTACTCGCGGGGCATGAGGGCGATGGCAGCCAGAAGCACGATTAGCGCAATCGCAATGAGCGAGTAAGGGTAGAGATTCGCTTTCAGGGGCAGCAGATGAACCGGGGGCAGAAACAAAAGAGCGAGCAGAACTAAAGTCGTCCAGCCGGAGATTCTGTATTGGTGCAGTTTGACTGGCGCTGCAGGCCGGTTAAGCGGCAGATTCTTCGGTCCGCCTGAGAAACGGCTATGCTCAGGATGACGCCATTGGGTAAAAGCCTGAACTGCGACCCTGCCAGAGATTCTCCAACTTTGCCTCGTGGATATTTGGTAGAGAGTCAAAGAAATGGGCAATAGCAGAAGCGTAAGGTCGTGCGGGTTGAGATGATAGCTGACCAGCAGCGCAAAAATCACAGTGCTGGAAAATGCGAGATCGAATGTGCCGCGGGGGTCGATTTTCGGCTGATCTGATGCGAGCTCTGCAGGTTTCCAGGCATCGAGGTTGCAGAGCAGAGCAACCGCCGAAAGAACACACACAATAGCGACGGACCACCATGATTGATTGTGGTGAAAAACCGTGAATACCATCCCGCGAAAATTGGGCATTACCTGGGGAATGATTCCTGCGAACTGCTGTGCAGGTAAGTGTAGAAGAAATTTTGGATACACGGTGAACACCGACCATCCCGAGATCGCGGCCGATAATCCCATTAGCGCAAGCATGACTGTCGCAAAGCCAGACGCGAATGCTTGTTTGCCGATACCGCTACGAGTGAGAAGCAGCAGGATGGCGATCGGCAGGACAAGCTGAAATTTGAATAATCCCAGAGCGAGCCAACATCCCGAGGTTAGATTGCGGCCGCGACGCAGATTTGCGTAAGCCAAAACTACCAGCAGAAGCAGAACGATTGAATCTTGGCCCTGGATCAGACAGAGCAATAGCGGCACGAAGGTAAGGGCAAAGATGGGCAACAGTTGCCAATCCCAATCGAGAAGTGTGGTTCTGGCCAACACGCGCGCCGCGAAGGCGAGCAACAGGAGATTCAGGAACGACCAGAGCATGTAGGCATATCGGAGTGGGAGCCAGGCCACGCTGAGATAAAGCGCGGCTTCGTATGGCGGGTGAATGTAGAGCGTGCCGACCCTTCCAGCATACTCAGCCTGATAGCGATATTGGAATGCAGCGTCGTAGAGGTTATGTGCGTGACCATCGAGCAGGATGCGAGCTGCGCAATAGAAATCCGGGAAGTCCGTACCTTTCAGGGCCGAGGAAAAATTCAGGCTGACGAGGGCTGCAGCGCAGGCAAGAAAGATGACAGCGATGATGGCCTTCACGCCAGATGCTGGCGCACGCGGCTGGACTGTTTTGGTTTGAAGCACCGCGCCGAAGTCTATCGAATGCGGATCGGAATCGCCAGCCTGGTTCGAGAAGGTTGATAATCCCCCTTCCCGTAAACGCCTGATCCTGTCATTATTCTTATCGGCGATTGTTATCGGCCGGATTGCAGAATAGGGGAAATCCGGCGCGTCACACCATCGCCTCATACCATGGTCCTGAATTCAATAGTCACGCCGCAGAGCTCGAGCTCGGGAGTGTTTCCCGCTCTCGTGCTGGTGCAGGGCAACGAGCAGAAAAATGTTGTGCTTAACCGCACTCCGTTCAGCGTAGGGCGGAAGGTGGATAAAGATCTGGTGATCGCCGATCCGCGGGTTTCGCGCGATCATGCCTATATCGCGCTGGAGGCGGACGGATTCTATATCGTTGACCAAGGCAGTAAGCACGGCACGTTCGTGAATGGGGAACGGGTCGAGCGGCAAAAGCTGGAGCGCAACGACCGGCTGGAATTCGGCGCGCGCGACTCGACTTACGCGATCTTCAATCCGGCGAAGGCATCGTCGAACACGGCGCGTGAGTTTTTGAGCCAGATTTCGGGAATTCAAATTTCCCAGGAGGCCAACGATCTCGAGAAGCTCACTTTGTTTCTGGAAGCGGCGCGCAAGCTGAATACTGCCGGAGTGCTCGATGAAATTCTCGTGACCATGCTGGATGAAACCTTGCGCCTGACCCGGGCGGAACGGGCTTATGTCTTCATGAAAGAGGATGACGGCAGTCTCCGGCTGGCCGCGGGACGAAATAACAAAAGCGAAGCGCTGCTGGATGACAGGACGATTTCGCACTCGGCATTGGAGGAATCGCTGCGGTCGAACAAGGAGTTTTTGCTCACCGATACCGGCAGTTCGATGGATGCGGCGGCTCGGCAGAGCATTGTGGCCTACGACTTGCGAACCGTGGTCTGCATTCCGCTGCGTAAGCGGCAAGTGCAAGCGAGCCGCGAGCAGACGCCGGCGGTACATGCATTGGGCGAGGTGATGGGTGTTTTGTACATCGATTCGCGATTTGCTTCGCGTGAATTTTCCGGGGTAGGCCACGATGTGGTGCGCGCGATTGCCACAGAAGCCGCGTCCTTGATTGAAAACGCGCGACTGGTGCAGGCGGAAGAGGAATCGCGCCGCTATCAGCAGGAGCTCACGATTGCCGCGAGCATCCAGCAACGGCTCATGCAGGTGAAAATTCCGGAGGTGCCGTTCGCCAAAGTGGGCGGAAGAAATCTGCCTTGCCGGGACATTGGAGGCGATTTCTTCGACGCAGTGAATACGAAAGAAGGGCTGGCTGTGGTTCTCGCGGATGTGAGCGGCAAAGGGGTTTCGGCGGCGCTGCTGGCTTCCACTTTGCAAGGAATGATTTATTCGCAGCTGGTTGCCGGCATGGCGCTGGTGGACGTCGTGGCGGCGGTGAACCGGTTCTTCAGCGAAAAGCTGATGGGCGAAAAATACGCTACGTTGCTGTTGGCGCGGCTGCGGCGCGATGGCGAACTGGAATATGTCAACTGCGGCCATGTGCAGCCGCTGCTGGTTTGCGGCAAAGAGGTGATCCGCCCGGCGCACGGCAATGTGCCCGTGGGCTTGCTGGCGGATGCAACGTTTGAAAGCGCCCGCTGCCAGTTAAATTCCGGCGACCGCTTCATTCTGGTGACGGACGGCGTGACTGAAGCAGAGAATGCCATGGGGGATTTCTTTGAAGATTCCCGGCTGGAAGCGGCCGCGGCCAAAAGTCCTACGTGGCAGGGGATTTTGTCGGCGGTTTCAGAATTCTGCGCGGGAACTCCGTTGAATGACGATTGCACGGTCGTGGAACTGCTTTTCACCAGCCCGGCAGAAGCGTAACGAATTTCTATTTCTCAGCCGTGATCAACCAGTCGGAATTCACCCCCCGCCGGTTTCCGAATGTAGTTTCTGTCTTTTCGAAGCTCACCTGACAGAATTCTGAAAAATAAAGCGGGATATCGGCGGCGGCGACGAAGTGCTGAATCGTACCGTATTCATTCGTATCTTCGATGCTAATTTGGGTCGTGTTGCGCTCCAGTTCCGCGCCTTTGCCGAGACGATAATCGTGTACGCTTCTCAGCACAGCGAAGATTGCGCCGCCGGGCGTTAACACGCGGCAAGCTTCTGCAATGGCTTTCTTCATTTGCTCGGCGCAGCCGTAGTAAAAGACGCCGAAGCTTACGACCACTTCGAAAGAAGCGTCCCCGAACGGAAGCGCGAGCATGGAGGCTCGCGCGAAGGCGTGAGGCAAACGGCGTTCCTGAAGTCGCACGCGAGCGTGCTGCAAACCGATTGACGAGAGGTCGATGCCGCAAGGATCGAAGCCTAATTCCGCCGCCAGCCTGGTATGGCGGCCAGCGCCGGTACCGATGTCAAGGAGGCGCATCCCGCTCGCTTGCTTTTTCGCACGAAAGCCCATGAGGAAGCGAACCACATGCTCGTTTGGGTAGACGGGCCGGAATCGGGCATTCGCATGAAGGGTATCCCAATGGACTTGCGAATCATTCATGGGTCTACTCTACGATCACGCTGTAGTCGGTTCCTTCCCAGCGATTTTCCTGCGGCCAATAGAATGTGAACACAACATGGCCGCCGACCGGGAGTGACGACGTCGGCAAGTCGAGCCTGTAAATCCCTAAGCCTGTGTCGTTCGTGTGGGTGTCCTGAGTTGTTGTCCAGCGGTCCACACTCCAATGCACCAGCGCGGGAGCGGGCAGCATCAATCGCAAGATCTTGCCTTGCGGTATGGTGCGCGCTTTATTATTGAATCGCCAGCCGTACGTCCGTCGGACTGCCCTCTCAATTTGATAGCGCCTCACCGTCTGGGGCGGCTGATCGAAGATTTTGCCATCACGCAGCGAGCGGCGCAGCTTGATGTACTCCGAGTGTGCCCAAACTAGTGGACAAGCAGAGCCGGTGGCTTTGCCGCGGAACAATTCCCGCACGGGGATATCGTCGGCGTCCCAGACCTGCTCAGGAAGCAGACGGCCCTGACCGGTCGTGCAGGCTTCGATAGCCGAGAGCAAGCGCTCGGCCTCCTTGGGGCGGCCGGCAGCCACTTCATAGTGCGCGCGCTCGCCGGCGAGGAGCGGCCAAGGACGGCCGATTCCGGTTCCATCGAACGGGGAACCATCTTTATGCTCGCCGTAGCCGTCGCCGTTGTAGCGATACCAGCAGGGGCCTTGCGGCAACTCGACCTTCAATAACGCGTCGATGACGCGAATCGTGTTCAGGATGCGGGGATCGTCGGGAGCGCGCAAGCCGAAGCGCACCAGCGCCAGGGAATCGGGACTGATCATGTGAAAGGCACGATCCATGCTATCTCCCGGAGGCCGGTTCTTGATGGGTACGAAGCCCTGGGTGGGAGAAGCGGCCGCCGCTTCGACATCGGGCGGAGCGATGCGCACGTAATAGCCATCAACTCCGATTTGCTCGGCGAGATCGCCCCCCATGGCGTAGGTCCAGCGCTCGATGTTGTCGTTCCAGGCATCGGCGACGTCATACATAGTTGCGGCGACGTCGCGGTGGCCGGTGAGTTCGGCAATTTCCGCTGCCGCCAGCAACGCCGAAATTTCTGCGGCGAGCGTGAACGGAGAATATCCCGCGTCTTCTTCCCATCGATCCTGCTGCGTGACCGGACCATTACGCACCAGGAAACCGGCGGCGCTCCGCACCATGGGCCACCAGCGCTCGAGCTTGCCAAGTCCCGGAGCGGATTCGCGACGCAGCAGATCGAGCAGCAGAATGGGGAAAGCGGTTTCGTCCATTTGCACGCCGCCCCAGTAAGGGCGGCCATCGAGCCATAGATTCTGCGCCCAGTTTCCGGCGGATTCCTGGGTGGCTTCGAGGTAACGAAGAACTCTCACCGAGTCGCTGACGGCGCCGGCGGCCAGCAATGCTCCGGCCGTTTCGACCAGGTCACGCGGCCAGATTAGGTGATAGCCGCCGAGATCTTCATCGCCTTTATTGAAGCCCCAGGGGATGGACAGGCTGGCGATGATGCCGCCAAGAAAATCTTTGGATTCGTGAGTGCGCAGCGCGGCAGTTGAAGGTCGGTACAGATCTTGGGGACGGCGTGGCTCATCGAGCTTGAGTAGCGTGTTCTGCCAATTCTTCCAGTGCATGACGTAGTGCCGGACAAGCTCTTCGTATTCTTCCAGCAAAGTGGAGCGAACCTGCTGCCCAGCCTCTGTCCACATGCCGCCGAATCCGAGCGACAGCACGAACTCGCCGTTGCAGGCTCCGAGATCG
Source organism: uncultured Acidobacteriaceae bacterium (assembly GCA_963766625.1). Classification (GTDB taxonomy): domain Bacteria; phylum Acidobacteriota; class Terriglobia; order Terriglobales; family Acidobacteriaceae; genus Sulfotelmatobacter. The sequence goes on from CAVYBF010000011.1 coordinate 194,641, forward strand.
ATTTCGCCGGTGAAGGCGATGTTGCCGTTTTCAGCGCGCTGGTATTCCCATTCCATTTGGAAGTGGGAAGAAAGATCCTGCCATCCGTCGGAGTAGCCGACGAAGCCGACCGACATCTTTTTCCAGGGAGCGGAACATGCCAGCGCAAGAGCCGTGCCGTCGTGCTCGGCGAGGAACATGGGAATGCCTTTATAATCGCCCACCCAGCCGGTGTTTCCGTAGCCGCAGTTGGCGAGATGCGGAGAAAGTAGCGCGTAAAGGTGATAATCTGAAAGTTCTCCCTGCAAAGGCTCGAAGCGGACCTTCTGTAGCACTACACTGCGGTAGGGATCGGTGAGAACCTCTTTGTAAATGCGATAGTGGCCGTTGATCTCGGTGTTCGTCAGTTCATAGGCGGGAACGCCGGGCTCGAATGATTTGTTTTCGAAGGTGCAGTGGCGCTTTTCCTCCGAAAAGAATGATTTACCGTCTGTCACCAGGAAGCCGCAATCTCGGGTGCAGGCCTGATCAACGCGGGGAAAGTACACTTCGTTGAGAATGCCGTGACTCAGCGTGAACCAGACTTTGCTGTGCTGGTTGAGCGCGGTTCCGACGCCGGTTTTAGCGCTGGAGGTCCAGCGCGGCGGAATGCCCGGCCAGCCGGGAGCAAAGCGGGGGGAAGAATCGCTCATAAATTCTTTTTCCTACGGGAGTTTTCTCCACGGGAACTGAATGAATTCGTGGATATCGAAATGGGTTGGATTCGAATTTTTCCCGAAAGTGTCATCAATGCGTAAAAAGTTGTCAAATGCATTGCCGCGCAACAAGTTACAGGCATCTGACTAAACAGGATAAAACCTAACTCTGTGGGGTTGGGGCCCGCAAAAAGCGCTCCACAACTGAGGATCTCTTCGATTTGATGCGCATGGCAAGCTCTATGCAGCTCCAGAACGCAGCTCGCCTCGTGCTCGGCTTGGTTATGGTAGCAGTGTTGTGCCTTGCTGTGGTTAAGCGTGCAGCTGCGGCGGCGCCACTCGATGCCGGGAGCACAGCGTTGGATCGCGGTTTTCTGGGACTTTACAATCTCGATTTCAGCGGAGCGCAAAAGGATTTTTCCTCATGGAAACAGCAGCATCCGGATGATCCGGTGGGGCCGGTGAGCCAGGCGGCGGGATATTTATTTTCGGAATTCAACCGGCTGGGAGTGCTGGAGTCGCAATTTTTTGATAGCGATGCAGGTTTCAATGCGCGGCCAAAGCAAGCTCCCGATCCGGTGGTGCACCAGGAATTTCAGACGGCGGTCGATCAGGCGCGATCGCTGGCGCACGTCCGCCTGGAAAAAGATCGCAACGACCGCGATGCGCTGTTTGCCATGACGCTGGCTTCCGGATTGCAAGCCGACTACGCGGCGCTGATCGAAAAAAGAAATCTCGCTTCGCTGCACTACACCAAAGAAGCTTCGGAGTGGGCGCAGCAACTGCTGGCGGTGTGCAATGACTGTTCTGACGTGCATGTGGCCACCGGCTTCAGCAAATACATTGTCGGCAGCATGGCTGCGCCGGTGCGCTGGCTGCTGCACATGGGAGGGTTGCCGGGCGATAAGCAAGGCGGCATTGCCGACTTGCAATTGACGGCGGCGCATGGGCATTACCTGGCGCCATTCGCGCGCATTCTTCTGGCGATCGCTTACGTGCGAGATAAAGACAAGGCTCGCGCCTTGCAGATTCTGACTTCGCTGCGCGCTCAGTTCCCGAACAACACATTGTTTCCGCGAGAAATTAGCCGGTTGCAGGCGGCACGGTGAGGCCCGCTAACTTGAAGACCCTGCTGGCTCGTTCATCAGAAATTCACCGTTTTGTAACCCTCCCGTAATATTGATCCGATTGAAAACTGATAAAAACGGGAAGTATCAGCATTCAAAGATAAAAATACTCGGAGGATCATCCGGTGATGCGCAAACTCGATTGGCTATCGCAGTGCGCTCTGCTTTTTTGTCTTCTTCCAACCTTTCCCCTGACCGCGCAGACTACGCTTAACGCAGCTGGCGCTACGTTTCCTTATCCGATTTATTCGAAGTGGTTCAACGAATATCATAATCTCCATTCGGACATTCAGATCAACTATCAGTCGATTGGCAGCGGCGGCGGCATTCGCCAGGTGACCGAGGGCACGGTGGATTTTGGCGCGAGCGACATGCCAATGACGGAAGCACAATTGGCGGAAGCGGAAGGCAAACTCAAAACCAAGGTGCTGAACCTGCCCAGCGTGTTGGGAGCGGTAGTGCCGGCTTACAACATTCCGGGAGTGAGTGGGGAAGTGAAGTTTACGCCGGATGCGCTCGCGGGAATTTTTCTGGGCAAGATCACCAAGTGGAATGACAAGGCGCTTACCAGCGTGAACCCCGGCGTGAATCTTCCGGATAAAGACATTATTGTGATTCACCGCTCGGATGGCAGCGGAACGACTTTTATCTGGACAGATTATCTCTCGAAGGTAAGCTCGGATTGGAAGAGCGAGGTGGGCAGCAATACGTCCGTGAAGTGGCCGATCGGGTTGGGTGGAAAAGGCAATGAAGGCGTGGCGGGCTCGATCCGGCAGTTGCAGGGATCGATCGGCTACGTGGAATTGATTTATGCGCTGCAGAACAAGATTCCGTTTGGCAGCGTGAGGAATGCGGCGGGCGTTTTCCTGAAAGCATCGCTCGAGGGAGTTACGGCAGCCGCGGCTTCGGTTCCCAAGATGCCGGCCGATTTTCGGGTTTCGATTACCAATGCGCCCGGCAAGGATGCTTATCCGATTTCGAGTTTTACGTGGCTGCTGATTCCTCAGCATTCGAAAGATGCGACGAAGGCAAAAATCATCGTGGATTTTCTTAACTGGATGTTGACCGATGGGCAGAAGATGACGACCGCGCTGTCGTATGCTTCGTTGCCGGAAAACGTGGCGCAAAAAGAGAAAGTGGCAATCAAGACGATTAATTGAAAAGACGCCGTTTGGTCGGACGGGTCGTATCAGGGCATCGCTTCAGCGATGCCGCCGAGAGCGCTAAATGAAAACGCTTCTGCCGCAGCCTGGTCTGCGATGGCAGTGGCTAAAGCCAGATTAGAAAGCCCGGCGGTGCGGCATGCCTGAAGGCATGCCTGAAACGAATCATCCCGTAACGGCATCGCTGCCTCCTGCCGAACCGAAACGGTGGATGCCGTCAAACGGCATCGATGGATCCTATCGCACGGCCCTTGCACGGACGCACCGCGTCATTGTTCAGATTGATTCTGCTTTCGCTCATCTGCGGCAGATGTTTTATACTTGTCCTGTCGTACTCGCTAAGCATCCCAAGAGGTTCACATTCCTGGAATTTTTCCCCCTTTTTGTGGAACGGCTTAGGGGCTTCGTGCAGGTTGCGACGCAAACAAGGCAGAAATTACCTCGCACATGGCACGTCTTTCGCTAGAAAACCCTCAGTACTACATCAATCGCGACACGTCGTGGCTCGCGTTCAACCGGCGTGTGCTTGAAGAGGCGCAGGATCAGGGGAACCCGTTGCTCGAGAGGCTGAAGTTTTTGGCCATTTCGGCGAGCAATCTGGATGAGTTCTTTGAAATTCGCATCGCCAGCATGATGCAGCAGATCGAGGACGGCTATAACGAAGCCGGTCCTGATGGCTTAACCCTCGATCAGAAACGCGATGTGCTTGCCCGGCAGACTCACGAATTCGTTGATGATCAGTATGAGTGTTGGAACACGCTGCGTCCGGCACTGGCGGAGCAAGGCATTCGCGTGCTGGGCTTGCATGAGTTGGACGCCGAGGCGCGGCGATTCGTCGACGAGTATTGCGAGAAGGAACTGGATCCGCTGCTCACGCCAGTGACCGTCGACCCGTCGCATCCGTTTCCAAGGGTAATCAATAAGGCGTTGTGCCTGGGGTTGCTGCTGCGACGCCGGCGGCGGTCAGCGATCACTTATACCGGCGTGGTTTCGGTGCCGCGCGCGCTGCCACGGCTGGTGCGATTGCCTTCGGAGAACACGACCGATTTCATCTTTCTTGCCGACTTGGTCGCCTACCACGCGCACAACATGTACCAGGGCTACGACATTGTTTCCTCGGCTCCGTTTCGCGTGACCCGCAACAGCAATCTTTATCTGCAGGAAGAAGAAGCGCGCAATCTTCTGGAATCGGTGCGCGCGGAACTGCACAACCGGCGCAAGGGTGACGCAGTGCGGATGGAAATCGAGGCGGACGCCGATCCGGAAATTATTGAGCGCCTGCGAACCGTATTTGAGCTTGATCCCTGGCAGGTTTTTCCGGTGAACGGTCCGGTGAATCTTTCGCGACTGTTTAATGTTTATGAGCAAACCCCGCGTGCGGACTTGAAATATCGTCCATTTACGCCGCGAGAGTTGCGGCTGACGGCGAAATCGCAGGATCTTTTTGAGGAACTGAGGCGGCATGACATCCTGCTGCACCATCCCTTTGATTCCTACGATGCGGTGGTTTCGTTTATCGAGTCGGCCGCGCACGATGATCAGGTTCTATCGGTCAAACAGACGCTTTATCGCACCAATGAACATTCGCTGATTGTGCCTTCGCTGATCGAGGCGGCTTCGCGGAAGGAAGTTACGGCCGTGGTTGAATTGAAGGCCCGCTTCGATGAAGACCACAACATCCGCTGGGCGCGCGACCTGGAAGACGCGGGCGTGCAGGTGTTTCACGGGCTGGTGGGGTTGAAGACACACTGCAAGCTGTCGCTGTTGGTGCGGCGCGATCCGGATGGTGTGCCGCGCAGCTACGCGCATATTGGCACGGGAAACTACAACGCGGCCACGGCGCGCATTTATACCGATCTAAGCCTGTTCACGGCGAATCCTGAGATCACGCGCGCGGTGCACGATGTGTTCAGTTTTCTAACCGCTTATGCGGAGAACCCGAGTTACGATCCGTTGCTGGTGGCGCCGCTTGATCTGGCCGAAAAAATAATTGCGCTGATCGACCGCGAGGCGGAACATGCCCGTCAGGGACGCGAGGCGAGAATCATCGCCAAAATGAACGCGCTGCTGGATAAGAATGTGATTCAAGCGTTGTACCGCGCATCGCAGGCGGGAGTGGAAATCGATTTGATCGTGCGCGGAATTTGCGCGTTGCGTCCGGGCGTACGCGGTTTGAGCGATCGCATCAAGGTACGCAGCATTGTGGGACGTTTTCTGGAGCACAGCCGGATTTACTACTTCGCGAATGGAGGCGAGGAAGAAATTTATATTGGCAGTGCCGACTGGATGCCGCGCAATCTGTACGAGCGCGTGGAAGTGCTGGTGCCGTTGCGCGATGAATTCCTTCGCGAACGCGTGCACAGGGAGATTCTCGACGCTTACCTGGCGGATAATCGCAAAGCCCGTATTCTTCTCCGCGACGCGACGTATATTCGGGCCTGGCAGCCGATGCACGGCAAGCGCAATCGCAAGCCGCCCATCGGAGCTGCCGCCTTCAGCTCGCAGGATTTCCTGATCAGCGTTGCGGAAGGCAAACAAGCGGCGCTGCCCATACCGCAACCCGCCGTAAAGAAGCACAGAGCGCCGGCGGGAAGGGAACGGTAAGACCGGATGATCATTTATTTTCTGCGTCACGCCAGCGCCGGCGAGCCCTTGGCAAATCCGAAGAAGGATGAAAAACGCCCGCTTGATAAAGATGGCATCGAGCAATGCGGCTACGTGGGCCGTGCGCTGGCTGCCCTGGCGGTGCAGGTCGATGTGATGATTTCGAGCCCGCTGAAGCGCTGCACGCAGACGGCTTCGCTGGTGGGCAATGAGATCGGGTATGAAGGCAAGCTGCAGATTGAAACTGGGCTGCGTCCGGAGGCGACTTTTGCCGATTTCCGCAAGCTGCTGGAGAAATATGCGTCGCAGGAATCGATCATGGTCGTCGGACACAATCCGAATCTGAGTCAGTTCCTGGGGACCGTGATCAGCGATTCGAGGTCGGAAGCCTCCGTGGATCTGAAAAAGGGAGCGGTGGCGCGAGTCGAAATGCGCCGCAACTCGGGAACCATGCAGTGGTGTGTCATTCCGAAAATGCTGCGCACGCTTTACGCGGCTGCGGTCGAGAGCTCGCGGCCGAATACTTCGCGGAAGTAAACCGCGTCTTTTTCGATTGCCCACAATTCCAGATCAACTCCCATGCGACGGCGGGGGACGAGGGTTAAGTGGACCTCGGCTCCGCGATGGCTCACCCGGACTTTTTCGACGGCACGACTGCGTCCGAGATTGAGGGCTCGCGCCAGGCGCAGCAGGAGAATCGCTTTTTGCACTCCGATGCGGTCGGCGGGTTCGATATCTTTCATGGGCGCTTCTTCCAGCACCGGCCTTGATTTTCCCAGATAACGCGCGATGGCCGCGATGATGCGGCGCTGCTGCGGCGTGTAGCCGAGAATCTCCGAGTTCGAAATGATGTAGTACGTGTGCCGGTGATGGCCGTTGCGGTTGATGTAATCTCCGACTTCGTAGAGCATGGCGGCGGCCGACAGCCACTCGCGAAATTCGGGCGGCAATCCATGCACGGAACGCAGCGCCGAAAAGAGAAACATGGCCGATGCGCGCACGTCGAGAGCATGCTTCATTTCCACGCGATAATGAGTGACCGCTTTCGTGATCGACTGCCAGCGCTCGGATTCGATCTGCTTTCCGGATCTTGTACTGCGGTCGTGATCGGCGGCCATTTGCGCAAGCAGGCCATCGCGTAAACCCAAAGGCGAATAACGGAAACCTTTTAGATTAAAGCGATCAAGCAGTTCCCGATACACGATTGCGCCGGCAACGATGATCTCTGCCCGCCGCAAGCCGATGCCTTCAATCTGGCGGCGCTGGGCCAGCGGTAATCGCGCCAGCCGTTTGGCGATGCGCGCCATTTCCGCGCGCGAAACGATCGGCCGCTGACGGCTTTGAGTTTTCCGCAGGTGGGTAGCGAGGGCGCCAAGAGCAGCCGCGGTTCCCGAGGTAGCAATTACGTTTTTGATGCGGTGGGGAATAATGCGGGACGCGCTGCGGGTGACTTCACGCGTGACGAATCCGTGCAGACGTTTGAGTTCGCCCTTGCGCGGCGGATCGTGGCGCAGGAATTCGTCGGTGAGGCGCACTGCCCCCAGCGGCAAACTTACGGTGTCACGAATGTGGCCGGCGTTGGAGACGGTGAGCTCGCAACTGCCGCCGCCAAGATCGATCATTAACGCAGGCGAGCTGTCGACACGCAGATTGGAAACCAGCCCCAGATGAATGAGGCGGGCTTCTTCCAGTCCGGAGATTACTTCGACTTTCCAGCCGGTGGCCGAGCGCACCCATTCCATAAACGCTTGCGCGTTGCGGGCGTCGCGTAACGCGCTGGTGGCGACCACGCGGACGGAATCGGTGACGACCTGTTGCGTGGTGCGATGGAAGCGGCGCAGGACTTTGACGGTGTCGGCAATCGATTCGGGAGTGAGAAATCCGGAACGAAATACGCCTTCGCCGAGGCGAGTAACTTCGCGATCTTCGACAATGGGACGGAGTCGCCCGCGGGTGAGGCGGGCAATTTTCAGCCGCACGGAATTGGAGCCGATATCGACTGCGGCGAACGTTGGCATGAGCTAGGCGCCAACAGTTTACATGGCGAAAGCGCGTCGGGTCATCCGTGAGGAGGTCGTGGGTTGGTTTGAGATAGGTGTGGGTTCAGCTCCGCGAACTTTGCGGTAAACAAAAACCTTTACCGCGAAGGCCGCAAAAGAGTCGCCAAGTGCGCTAAGGAAATCACGGGCGCCAAGATGCCTCTCTACGCGGCTGGAATAGCCGATACGGAGGATGCAACTCCAAGGGACTTCTGCTCCGTAACAGATTTTTGCGGCAGGCGCGAAAGCGACGAGACGGCCTGGCGAAATTTGGCTCCGGTCAGGTTGTGAAGTTCGGCGACCAGAGCCGATTCACGAACCTCGCCCAGGTGTTTCCTGGCATTTTCGGTGAGAGTGAGCCAGTCATGCCAATCGCCCAGAGCGTCTTGAACGCGCTTGATGCCGGCGATGAATTGTTGCGATTCAGGGCAGGGATTGGCGAATTCGGCGGCATAGCGGGCACGCTTGGTGCGGATTCGGTATTGATGAAGCACAGCGGCATCGATCGGACCACCGCTTCCGTTCATCGATCCGAGCATCTTTGCAGCGACTGACAAAGGATCGCGGCTCTCATCTGAATGGAAACGCCTGGCAGCGCGTTTCAAGTGCTTTCGCAGATCGCGCACCGTATCTTTGCCCAACATTTTCCGGAGTTTCTTTTCCTGCCGGTCGCGCATTTCGATTAATTGGTTCACCAACTCCGTTTTGCGGCGCGGTTCGCGGGGGCTCTTGAAACTGCGCAGGGCAGTCAGCTGAACGTCCAGGTCGCGAAGTTTGCCGGCGCGCCTGCGAATCCGTCCCAGCGACTTCAGCAATTTTTTGTCGCTGCGGTCGGGGTGCGGAGCAAGCTCCATCAGCAGAATCTGCAGACGGCGCGTTCCGGTGCGAAACCCGTGTACATTTTGCGGCCGAAGTTTTAAAGACAACTTGAGCAAATCGCGTTCCAACTTTTCAAAAACAATGCGGCCGCGTTTGCGATCGATAGACATAGAAACCAAATGGGGAGACGAAGATACCGCGCCTGCAGAAGGAAAAGCAATCCTGAAAACTTTCCCATTTTAACATCCTGTTAACAGGTTTCTGGTACTGTCGAGAGGATGGCCGATCCTGCCTTACAGCGACCTGATATGCGTTTCCCGCAACCTACTGAATCTAAGCCTCTTGGCGGGTCGGGTCTGGTCGCGCTACCAGCTGCTTCCTTTCTCCGGGGCAAGACCGGTGAAACTGCCGACCGTGTGTTCAAAGGGGCTATGGTCCTCTGCGGCGCCGCGGTGCTGGGCACGCTGGTGTTGATCGTTTATGAGCTCGTCCTGCGCTCCGGGCCTTCATGGCATGCCTTCGGACTGAAGTTCTTTGGGACGAGCGAGTGGGACCCGGTCAACGCAAAATTCGGGGCGCTGCCGTTTATTTATGGGACGCTGGTCTCGTCGTTTCTTGCGCTGCTGATCGCCGTGCCGCTGTCGATTGGAGTCGCGGTTTTCACCACCGAGATGTGTCCGGTTTCCTTGCGGGGGCCGCTCTCGTTCTTTGTGGAACTGCTGGCTGCGATCCCGAGCGTAGTGTATGGCTTGTGGGCGATCTTTGTGCTGGTGCCGATCCTAAGCAATTACGTTGAGCCGTTTCTGGCAAAAATTCTTGGCTGGACGGGATTTTTCGACGGTCCACCTTACGGAATCAGCATGCTGGCTGCGGGAGTCATTCTTGCGATTATGATTATCCCGATTATCTCCTCGATTACTCGCGAAGTGCTGATGGTTGTGCCCCAGCACCAGCGCGAGGCCGCTCTGGCGCTGGGCGCGACACGATGGGAAATGATTCGCGTGGGCGTCTTACGCAACGCGCGGGCGGGAATCGTTGGCGGAATTATTCTCGGACTGGGCCGAGCCCTGGGTGAGACCATGGCCGTGACCATGGTGATCGGAAACCGGCCGGAGATCGCGAAATCTCTGTTTGCCCCCGGTTACACGATGGCCAGTGTGCTGGCGAATGAATTCAGCGAGGCTACCGGCGACGTCTATCTTTCTGCTCTGATTGAAATTGGCCTGGCGCTATTTCTGGTGACGATTGTCGTGAACGCATTAGCGAGATTCCTGGTCTGGAGCGTTACCCGGGGCCAGGCGGTGGGTACTCGTGCCTGAGAACCGAAACATTTCAGCTCAGCAACACGTTCCGCCGATTGCCTTGCGGCGGCGTGTCGTGAACCACGTGATGACGGCAGCCGCCGTTCTCACTGTGATTGTGGTGTTGGCGCCGTTGTTCGCGATTTTTGCCTATCTGGTTTACAAGGGCATTGGCTCGATCAATTGGGCTTTTCTGACGCAAACTCCGAAGCCTGTGGGTGAAGCGGGCGGAGGAATGGCCAATGCGATTGTAGGGTCGGCGGTAATTCTGGCGATCGCCAGCATCATTGGAGTTCCGCTAGGAATTGGCGCCGGAATTTATCTTGCCGAGTTTGGGCGCAACCGGTTCGGGGATGCGATCCGCTTTACTGCGGATGTGCTGAATGGCGTGCCTTCCATTGTGATCGGCATCGTAGCCTATGCCATTGTGGTTCTTTCGCAGCGGCATTTCTCGGCACTGGCCGGCGGAGTGGCGCTGGCGATCATGATGGTCCCAACCATCACGCGCACGACCGAAGAGATGCTCCTGCTGGTGCCGACAGCTTTGCGGGAGGCGGCGTATGGCCTGGGCATCCCGAGATGGCGAACAACACTCTCAATCACCCTGCGGACGGCGACTTCCGGCGTGATCACCGGGGTTATGCTCGCCTTTGCCCGGGTGGCGGGCGAAACCGCACCATTGCTTTTTACCGCATTTGGAAATCAATTCTGGAACGTCAACATCAACCAGCCGACCGCGGCGCTGCCGCTTCAGATTTTCAATTATGCGATTTCTCCTTACGACGAATGGCATCGGCAGGCGTGGGCGGGAGCGCTGGTGCTGATCGTCATGATTGTCACTGCGGTGGCTGCGGTGCGCATTGCGGTGCGCCGTGGTACCTTCGGAGCGGCGTAAGTTATGGGAGTAGGGATCGAGGTCGAAAACCTGAACGCGTGGTACGGCAAGACCCAGGCGTTGCATGACATTCGTTTGTCGGTTGCCGCGAACCACGCTACTGCGCTGATTGGTCCGTCGGGCTGCGGCAAGTCGACGTTCATTCGTTGTTTGAATCGTATGCACGAGACCATTCCCGATGCGCGGGTGACGGGCAGCGTTCGCATTGGCGAAATCGACGCTTATAATGGCACATCGCCCACCCAGCTTCGGCGGCGGGTGGGAATGGTGTTTCAGAAAGCGAATCCGTTTCCGACTATGTCGATCTATGACAATGTGGCGTCGGGGTTGAAGCTGAATGGCTTTGGCAATCGCGCGAAGCTCGATGAGGTCGTGCATCGCTCTCTGGATTCGGCGGCGCTGTGGGACGAAGTCAAAGATCACGTCCACAAAAAATCGGGCGCAAGCCTCTCTGGTGGACAGCAGCAGCGGCTGTGCATTGCACGGGCGCTGGCCGTAGAACCGGAAGTTCTGCTGATGGATGAGCCGTGCTCGGCGCTCGATCCCATTTCGACGGGCAAAATTGAGGAATTGATTTTTCAACTGAAAGAGCGGTATACCATCGTTATAGTCACGCACAACATGCAACAAGCGGCCCGTGTGGCTGAGTTTACCGGGTTTTTCTTGTTGGGCAAGATGATTGAGTTCGATAAGACGGAGAAGATCTTTACCAAACCGTCGGATAAGAAAACGGAAGACTATATTACGGGTAGGTTTGGATAAACTGACGAGGAAGGTTCGGAATAAATGCGAACTCGCTTTCAGCAAGGGCTGGATGATCTGCGGCAGAAGTTGCTCCGCATGGGTGGGTTGGCGGAACAGGCCGTGGACCGCGCGCGGCAGGCCTATGTGGACCGCGATCTGAATCGCTGCCAGATGGTGCTTGAAGGGGAAAGCCTGATCAACAATTCGGAGCGCGAAATCGATGAGGCAGCTTTCGATCTGCTGGCGATGCAGCAGCCCATGGCTGTGGACCTGCGCTTCATTCTTGCGGTAACCAAGATTAATTCCGATCTCGAGCGGGTGGGCGATCAGGCGGTCAATATCGCCGAGCGTGTGATGGATATGATCGACCTTCCCGCGGTCGATCTTCCGGTCGATATCGCACGGATGGGTTCGGCGGTAAGCGCCATGGTTCGTAGAGCGCTGGAATCATTTATTGAAGCAAAGGTTGAGCTCGCACAGGCCGTGCTGGAGATGGATAACGTGATCGACCGTATGAAGGATGATGCCTTCATCCAGCTGGTAAAGACAATGAACCAGCGTCCGGAAGCGGTGCGGCAGGCACTGGATGCGCTGCTGGTTGCGCGTAATCTGGAGCGCGTCGCCGACCACGCCACAAACATCGCGGAGGATGTCATTTTCTGGGTGCAGGGCTCCGATGTCCGGCACAACGTGAATCCGGAAGAGGAACACGCAGAGCACACCGCGCGCATTCCGGACCGGCCCGCGCATCCGGCCGATTAGTTTGAACTTCCTTTGACCGAAGTAGCTTGATCAATTAGGCTCATCTCTTCTAGAGAATCCTTGTTTCTTCATCGCCGTACATTCTGCGGAGGTCCCGTGACCCGTTTCTCCCCGACTATTTGGGGGATGGCACTTCTTGGCGTTTCGATTGCGGCAGTCGCTCAGCGAGGCGCGCCCAACAAATCCATTTCGCTGCCCACCAGCAAGACGCTGATGACTCCGTCTCCCGGCCGTATCGGCAACACGAACGGATTCCCCGCGACCATCGCAATCAGCCCCGATAGACGCTATGCGGCGCTGCTGAACGACGGCTACGGCACACAGGAGACACTGGCGACACAGTCAATTTCGGTGCTCGACCTCAAGAACAATCAGCTCTCCGATTATCCTGACAAGCGCTTCGGCGAAGACGTTCATCAGAGCTATTTCCTGGGGCTGGTGTTCGGGTCGGATGGCAAGCATCTGTACGCTTCGGTGGGTTCGGTGACCGACCCCACGGGACAAAAGACGGGCGATACCGGCAACGGGATTGCCGTGTATCGCTTTGCGGATGGAAAGGTATCGCCTGAGCGATTCATTGCGATCGGGCTGCAACCGCTCGCGCCGGGGAAGAAAGTTTCAATGGAATTGCGTAAGACGCCGAGGGGAACTGCGATTCCTTATCCGGCAGGATTGGCGATTCTTCCCGGCAAGGCGGGTGATCGCCTGCTGGTGGCAGACAATCTTTCTGACAATGTTGTGCTGATCGATCTGGCGAGGGGGAAGGTTCTGCAGAGTTTCGACCTCAGCACCAACGATCTGGTGCCGGCCTCATTTCCCTACGGCGTCGTTGTTACGCGCGACGGACGGCGCGCCTGGTGCAGTTTGTGGAATGCTTCTCAGGTTGCCGAACTGGATTTGATGAGCGGCAAAGTTGCGCGCTGGATCAAATTGCAGGAGCCGGCGAAACCGACTGCTCCCGGTTCGCACCCGACCGCCATGCTTCTCAGTCCAGATGAGAAGCTGCTTTATATTGCGTTGTCGAATGCCGATGCGGTTGCCGCGGTGTCAACCGACGACGGGCAAATGGTTGCGCTATTCAGTACCATCGTGCGAAATCAAGAATACTCGGGCACTTATCCCATAGCATTGGCGCAATCGGAAGACGGCAAGCGCGTGTTTGCGGCGGATGGATCCTCGAATGCGGTCGCGGTGTTTGACACCTCGCATCTGATCACGAACATTCCGCATTCGCACGCTGAAAACGCTCAGGTCGCTCTGGGTTTCATTCCTACCGACTGGTATCCGAGCGCACTCGCGGTACATGGAGACGACTTGCTCATTGCTACTGCCAAGGGCCAGGGCGCAAGGCCGAATCCCGGCATGGGCAAGACGCCTTGGGAGATCAAACATCACGAGCATCCCTACATTCCTACGCTTTTGTATGGATCAATTGCCCGGTTGAACATACCTTCGACGCTCGGGAAACTGGAAGAACTTACCCAAACTGTTGAGCGGGACAACCTGCTGCACAACGATCCGGGAACCGTTAAATTCGCGGGCGGCGGGAATCCGATCAAGCATGTGATTTACGTGATCAAGGAGAACCGTACTTACGACCAGATTCTTGGTGATCTAAAGCTTGGCGACAAAAAGATTGGCAACGGCGATTCATCCCTTACGCTTTACGGGCAAGACATCACGCCCAACGAGCACAAGCTGGCATTGCAATTCGGCGTGCTCGATAATTTCTACGATAGCGGAGAGGTCTCCGGGGATGGACATCAATGGTCGACCGCTGCTATCACCAGCGACTACAACGAAAAAACCTGGCAGATCGCCTACCGCGGCAAGGAGCGAACTTATGACTTTCAGGGCACCGTCGCAGGTGAATTTCCGTTGGACCATAACGAGTCCGATATCGACGACCCATCCACTGGATTTCTTTGGGACAATCTGGCTCGACGGGGATTGAGCTATCGGGATTACGGCGAATTCGTCGACGCCCGGTGGTGCAATAAGATTCGCAAGGTGGAAATGCCGGAGCAGGGAACGCCTTCGCCGCTGGAGGCGCCGTGTCCGCGGACTGATGTCGCCCAAGGCGAGAAGTTGGAGCCAAACGTTGGCGATCCGCATGGTGGCGAAAGCCCCTGGCCATGGGCGGTGCCGTTGTTCAAGAAAATGAAGGCAACCAAGGCAGAGCTGCGTGATCACTTCGACCCGCTCTATCCCGATTTCAACACCGACTATCCCGACCAGCTTCGCGCGGACGAATTCCTCAACGAGTTTGGCGCTTACGTCCGCGCCCGGGAACAGAACGAAGCCCGGGAATTTCAGATGCCGGCCTTTGTGCTGCTTTATCTTCCTGATGACCACACGGGCGGAACGCGGCCCGATCATCCGCGTCCGGCGGCGTCGGTGGCGGACAACGATCTGGCGCTGGGACGCGTGGTTGAGGCCGTCTCGCACAGCCCGTATTGGGATGACACCGCCATTTTTGTTCTGGAAGACGATGCTCAGGATGGCGCCGATCACGTGGACGCTCATCGTTCGATCGCGTTCGTAGTAAGCAAATATTCACCCGGATCGGCGGCCGCGCCTCACGTCGAAAGCGGCTTTTATACGACCGTGAATCTGATTCACACGATGGAGATGCTGCTGGGACTGCCTCCAATGAATCAGAATGATGCTTATGCTCCCGTGATGGGGCCCATGTTCTCCGGAGCCGGCAATCAGCCTGCATTCCACGCGGACCGCCGCAATCTTAATAACGGGCTGATCTATGAACGAAACCGACGCGATGCTTCGGGCGCCAGCGAATCGGCAAAAATGGATTTCTCCCATCCCGATGCAGCCGATGCCGCGAAGTTGAATGAAGTCTTGTGGCGCGACCAGAAGGAGAACGCACCGATGCCAGCGCCGAAGCACACGGTATTTCCTGCAGATGGCGACTAGCGCTACTCCGGAACGGGAAGACCTTTTTCAGCCTTCCACAATCGGGAACTCTTTAGTTTCTGAACTCATTTAACCGGCTGCCGATAAATTTCTCATGGCCGCAGGAATGCCCGAGCTGCGCACGCCGGTGATGATCCTGGTGGATGTGTCCTGGGAAGACGGCGGGGCTTTGCAGAAAACTCGCGCCTGCATGGAGGACAAATCTGCCGGCGGGGCGTGCATTCGGGTGAAGACACCGATTGCGGCGGGATCGAGGTTGAAAATTCAGTGGCGCTTCGAGCAGTTCGTGGGCATTGTCAAATATTGCAGGCGCGAAGGCCGCGAGTATGTGGTTGGGGTTCAGCGGGAGGGTACGACTGCTCCTCATTCCAGCCATGCCAGCCTCGACTCTGTGGCGCGGGAAAATCTGGTCGGCGCGAATCCGCAGCTTGCCGAGGCTAAAAATAAGCAGGTTCGAACCACTCACAGCGGAGTTTTGCTGCCGGAAAACGATCGCCTACCCCAGGATCAGGAGCCTGGAAGCCGCGAATGTTTCAAAGAAACTCTCAGCGAAATTCCTGCTGGTTCAAAGAGAATCGAGATCACTCCCCTGTTGCAGTCGGTGAGTTTGATGGAGCCGCCGCTCCGCCACCCGACTCGCCGTGAATCGGTTGTGGGCGAACCGGAGTTCGTTCGAGGCACTTCGGCTCGACCGCGGGTCAGCGCCCGGGATCGTCCGCGCAGAAGGCGGGAGAAATTCGCGGTTCCTCGCCAGACTGAACTGCGCGGGGAAACGAGTTCTGCGCGAAAAGAAACTGAGCAGGAAAGGAAACCTATGGCACACAAATGGCTCGCGCTGGCGCCGTGGCACAACAAGCAGGACGATCCCAGCGCAAGTGAGAAGGAGAACGCCACCACGGAAAAAATCACGAACAACGGTGAAATCAAGAAGAGCGCCAAGGAGAACCGTATGCCTATGTCTCAGTCAGCTCAAACCACGGAAAAAGTTGCGACAAGTTTGGCGCGGCAAGTGCCCGCGTTCCAAGTCGAGCTGCTGCCGATGGAAGACATTTACCGGACGGCCGGCATCGTGAGCCCGCGCAAAGGATATAGCGTTCCGAAAGTGGTTGAGATGCTGAACAGCGAGCACATTCGCGGCCTTTCGAAGGAAACCAAGCGGGCCGCGTTACTGATGGCTCTGGATGCGGCCGGGGTGACGATTGAGCAGGTGCAGCGCGACGGCAAGGCCCGGCAGAATGCGCTCGATGCCTACGAGACCGAGCAGAAAAAACAGGCAGAGGCCGAGTGGGCGCGCAATGCGGAAGAAATCACTCACATTCAGGCGGAGCTAGAGAGCATCAAGGCCCATTACACAGCCCGCATCAGCCGCAACATGGAGGCTCTGGCGCGCGACAAGGCCAGGTTCAACAGCTGGGTGACGACTAAGGAACAGGAGTCGCAGAGCATGGCGGAAGCGGTGGAGTTGTGCGTGAACAGTCCTGAACCTGCGAGTGCACCGCCCCGGGAGATCAAGCTGCCGACCAGCGCTGCGGCCGCCGGCACTGGCAGTTCAAAGCCAATGTGAATTCATAGCGCGAGCGGTCAGACGTCTGAATTGCCGCTGCCCGCGCAAAGCAGATTCCTCACCGGCTGAAGCCATGCCGCTACTCAGATGTTTTTGGAAAACCACAATCACTGGCGTAATACCACTCAATCGGATAGCGCGAAACAGGAAGCCTACGTTCCGGTTCCAGCCAGTGATCCAAAAAACAGAAGAGCCGCAAAATGCGGCCCTTTGATCTCTAACAAGCTTGGTCTACAACGTCGATTCGATCTCGAATCCCCAGGCTTCCAACAACGGCTCCGGGATGTACTTGGAGTTCTTGTTCCGACGTGCCCACTCGCGCAGACGCGTGGAACGCAGGTACTGATCAGGAGTGAGCTTGTATTCGCGCACAACCTGCTCGAATTCGGTGACCGTGGGAACAATCGGGCCGATGGGCTCGGGCTTGCCCCAATTTGGATTTCCACGTCGCTTCGCCATAATCGCCTTTCCTACTGATGAAGGATGAATTCCTTATATCTATAAGATTCTCTGCAACGTATAGGGATGCAAGAACCAAATTCGATGATGGACAACTATTTTCAGGGCTGTCCCAGTGACTACTGTACTGATTCGGAAGACGGTAGCTTACCCCGATTTTGCCGCGAAGTCAAGGAGGAACCAGCTTCTACTACTTTAATGAATACAACTTAACTTATTGCAACAACAGGTCATTACTTGCGAGATGGGACGCATACTTCTGGGACGCATGCATCTCTTTGCGCTTCGGTTCTAACACTTGTTTTAAGAGTCCAAAGGCCGTCTTTTTGAAGTTCCGCAGAAGAATTAAGCCGAAACCCGACGCATTTCGGGTGACGGCGGGTTACCGGCGTAATCGTGGGCGTGAAACGGGCCATTGATACGCCGATTCGCGGCGGCTTACATTGTCTAAAGGGGTAAGGTGTGCGCTCTGCAGTCAGCAGAAAGCCGTCGCCAACCACAGAATTCCCCCCGGCCAAAACGGGCCGAGGAGCGCGAACCATATTATGGATCTGAAATCGCTGCTGCTCAGTTCGGACGAGAAGATTGTGCGGATTCTGCGCCGAACCCTGGGCGACTTGGATATCAGTGTCGAGCATTGCCTGACTCCTGAGACTGCCTTGCGCCATCTCACACGCGAGCGTTTCGAGGCCATTATTGTGGATTGTGCAGGACCGGGTTCGGCCGATGTGCTACGTAGCGCGCGCAGCGCTCCTTGTAACAAGCGGGCGGTGGCCGTTGCCATTCTGGAGACGGGGGTCGGGTTGCGCTCGGCCTTCGATATTGGAGCGCATTTCATCCTTTACAAGCCAGTGTCGCCGGAGCGGGCAAGATCGAGCTTTCGTGCCGCAAGAGCTCTGATGAAAAAAGAACGGCGGCGCAATGCGCGCGTTGCCTTGCGAATTCCCGTGGAGATGTCCTCCCGCGAAACGGGAACCCAGCTGAATGTGGATAGTTCGGACTTCGGCGAAGGCGGCATGGCTGTTACTTTGCCTCGCCGCATCAAGCCGCAGGGGCAGTGGCAGCTTTCATTCACCTTGCCCGGAACCAGGGCCAAGGTAAACCTGGATGCCGAGTTGGCCTGGGAGGGAACAGGCAGACAGGCGGGACTGAGATTCTTGAGTCACTCCCGAGAACTGGAGGGCCAGGTACGGGAATGGTTGAGCCGCAATTCTCCTGACGTGGAAAAAGACGACCCCCCGGTGCGCTGCCAACTTACGGATTTGACGTTAGGCGGTTGCTATCTCGGGATTACGTCGCCATTCCCCATCTCCACTCGAGTGATTGTTTCGATGAGCGCGGCGGGACTTATTGTGAAAATAGACGGCCTAGTTCGAGTGATGCATCCGGATCAGGGCATGGGAGTGGAATTTATCCAGAGAACGCCGCAAGTGCGCGCTCAGCTGGAAAAATTCTTACGCATTCTCACGGAGAGCCAGAACCTGTCTCCCGAGTTGCTGGTTGAGCCCGACGGCTTGGAATACGACGCCGCGGAAAATTCAAAACATGCCGAGCCGATGCTCGAACAAGAGGATGCCCTCTTGGAACTCTTTCGCAATCAGTCAAACCTATCGCCAGATTCGTTTCTTGCTGAGTTACGCAAGCAGCGCGGCCTGGCCGTGGGCGCCAGCATTTCTGCCTGATGCGCCTCTGATTACTGCGGCGGAGTCAAAGCCGGTCCTTCCACCGGTCCACCTTTTACCAGATCGGTTTTAATCGTAGATTTTTGCTTTGCTACCAGATCGATCTCCGTCTCGAAATTCTGATATCCCGGCAGGCTGATCGTGATCTTGTGCCTTCCGGGCGCCACCAGCATCGCTCTTCCCACCCCTTCGAATTCGGCAATGTGCCCCACATAAATGCCATCCACGAACACTGCGGCGCGATTTGGTTTTACATCCAACTTGATCTGCGCGGTAATTTTCGGCAGCGCGATCCGGGTGTCTTTTTCCATTTTCACGTCAACGGTTTGCTTTTCTCCGGCACGCACTAGAACTTTTCGGTTGAAGTCCAGATATCCGCCCTGGCGCACCGTGATGTCGTGCTCGCCGGGCAGCAGCAGCAGTTTTTTTGATCCCTTCAGTTCGCTGAGATAGCCAACATACTGCCCATCAACCCAAACCCCGGATGTGTTCTCCACTTTCGAAGCGCCGGTTAGTTCGATTTCCCCCAGCACATTGTTGCCCGCATGCAGGACGGCAACGAAAATCGGCGAGGTCAGCACAGCAAGCAGACCGATCAAGAAACGGGCGTGGCGACAAAAGTTCACGGGAACCTCCCGGCTATTTTCAGATGATACATGCAACGAAAAGGTAGCCGCATGATCGAGCCGACATTTGCGCTATGCCACCAAAGGAAACCCGTGATTAGGAGTTCGGGTTTTCGTTCGCAGGTGGGATGCTGCGGACGACTGAGAGTGTGATCATCAACAGACATTGCTGTCGACCGTTAGGTCCTCAGGCCGGCAGAGAGAGCGGATCAGATTGGGATGTGACTGTTAGAGGCCGCAACTATACGAAAACATTGTTACGAGAGTGTGAAAAATGGCCGGCCGCATTTCCGATCGCCAGCGTTTGCTCAGGCGATTCGAAGCTCGATTCGAAGCTGTTGATATGAGAATTCCGGCGTGGGCAGATGGCTAAACGTTAGATTTCCCGGCTATTCACGAGTTTAAGTTGGGTTTAACAACGAACACTTCGCGGATATGCGCTCATTGGTTACAATAATTGGTCTGTCCTGAGTGCGGCGAACCCGCTGTCGGACAAGCAATACTTTGGAACCCACAAACCACCAACCGAGCGCGTCCTCCAGCGTGTCGGCCGAAGTGTCGACTGTGCCACATCCCATGGTGTTCTGGCGGGTTGAGGGCAGCCTGCTCGATCTCACGGTGGTGCGTCCGGTGGCTTTCTTTACCTGGAATGCACAGACATTCACGGAAAGGTTTCGGCGGCGCGGCCTGATATTCCTGATGGCGGCGCTCCGTCCTTTCCTCTATTCGACGAACCGCAAATTTGCCACGCGAGTGGTGCACACCGCCCTGCGAGGCGTGACTCGCGACCGCCTGGATCTGCTTGGCGAAGAATATTTTCAATACAAACTGAAGCCCCGGCTAAAGCAACACGGGGTAGAGCGCATCCACGAATTGCTGCGCTCGGGCGCCGACGTGGTGCTGGTGAGCCAGGCGCTCGAACATGTGATGAAACCGCTGGCGCAGCATCTCGGGGTGAAGCACGTCGTGGCAAACCGGTTGGAGTTTCGCGACGGCGTGGCAACCGGGAGGCTGCTCGATCCAGTGATCCGGCCGCGCGGAGCATTTGCGCGCCTGCGCGATCAGAGTCCCGATGGGCGGCGGGCTCCAAAAACACTGGCACGGCAACTCGATATCACGCTGGAAGATCTGCGGGCCGCGGTGATCGATTCCCATCGCGAGTCGACGGCGCTGGAACTTCCGATCGTGCATTTTGAAGCGCCGCGCCAGGCCCCGGAATTTTCGCTGCGCCGGGCATTGGCGGGCAAGCACGTCATGCTGATCGGCGTCACCGGTTTTATCGGAAAGGTTTGGCTGGCGAATACGCTCACCGATCTGCCAGGCATTGGGCGAATCTATCTGCTGGTCAGGCGGCAGAAATCGAATCCGGCGCAGCGCCGATTTGAAAAGATCGTGGAGGAATCGCCGGTCTTCGACGGGCTGTTTAAGAAGCACGGCACAGGCCTAGCCGAGTATCTGCGGGAAAAAGTTGAGGTTGTTGAGGGAGATGTCACCCAGGCCGGTTTGGGCCTGAGCGTTGAAACGGCGCGGCGTCTGCAGAAAAATCTCGATCTGATCGTGAACAGCTCCGGATTGACGGATTTCAATCCAGACTTGCGCGATGCGCTGGCTACCAATACTGACGCCGCGATCAATATTCTGGATTTCATTCGCGTAACCGATCATGCCGGTTTGCTGCATCTCTCCACCTGTTATGTGGCGGGCGAGCGCGATGGGCGAGTGGCCGAGCGCTTGATTCCGAATTACACGCCGCGCCGCGTGCCAAACTTCGATGCCGAGCGGGAATGGCATGCGCTCCATGAATTGATTGCGCAAGCCGAACAGCGGGCCGAGAGCCAGGAACTGACAGAGGATTTGCGGTCGCAGTCGCTGGCCAGGGAACATGCCGCCAAGGGACTGCAGGGAGCGGCGCTCGAGAATCAGATTCGCAAGAACCGCATTCGCTGGCTGAAAACCTACCTCACCGAAGCGGGAACGCGGCGCGCCAAAGAATTGGGATGGCCTAACACTTATACGCTAACGAAGAGTTTGGCAGAGTCGCTGATCGTGAAGTATGGTGCTGGACTGCCGATTGCGGTGGTGCGCCCGGCAATCGTCGAAACTTCCGTCGCGAAGCCGTTCCCTGGATGGAACGAAGGCATTAATACTTCGGCCTCTCTCTCATATTTGTTGGGAACATATTTCCGGCAGCTACCATCGAACGAGAGCAAGCGGCTCGATATTGTTCCTGTGGATGCGGTCTGTGCAGGAATGACGTTGATCGCGGCAGCCATCATTGGGCGACGGCATGAGCCGCTCTATCAACTGGCGACTTCGGTGACCAACCCTTGCGATATGGGACGGTCGATCGAACTCACGTCGCTGGCTCATCGTAAGCATTACCGGGCGCAAGAAGGACTGGAGTCGTGGTTGAGATTGCGCTTCGACGCTATTCCAGTCTCGAAGACGCGGTATCAGCGAATGTCGGCGCCGGCACAACGCGCAATCGTGAAGTCGATTCAGCGGATCATGTCGCCGCTGCCGCTGAAAAAAACTCCACTCGCGAAGGCGGAACGAAATCTGGAACGCGTGGAAAAGCTCATTGAATTGTTCGAGCCTTTCATTCTGCTGAACGAACACGATTTTGCGGCGGATAACGTAGAAAAGCTCTCGCACGCGCTGGCCGAAGACGAGCGCGCTGACTTTGCTTATAACGCGGGCAAGCTCGACTGGTGGGATTACTGGATCAACATACATATTCCGGCGCTGCGGCGCTGGACTTATCCGCTGATCGAGGGTCGGCCGCTTGAGGCGCGTCCGGCGCGAAGTTTGCAGCCGCGGCCAATGGAGAATGGCGAGACGGTAAAGACCGGAACGGGCGGGAATTGGTGAATGGCGATTTTCTTGACGGGATCGACGGGATACATCGGGGCGCACGTTGCTGCAAATCTGTTGCGCGATCATGGAGTGGCGTTGAATGTGCTAGTGCGGGCGCGGGATGCAAACGAGGCGGAAGCCCGCTTGTGGCAGGCACTGCAGTTGCACCTCGCCTTCCCGCAGTTCTATGACTATTTGCAGACGCGAGTGCGGGTCTTTCGCGGCGACTTGACCGACCCGGGCTTCGGGTTGGGACGCGATGACTACGACCGGCTCGTACATACAACCGATTCCATTATTCACTGTGCGGCGTCACTGAACCGGAAGTCGGAAAAGAGTTGCCTGAACGTCAACCTGCGCGGCACGCTTGAGGTACTTACCCTGGCGCGGCACATTGAGCATTATCACGGGTTAAGGCGCTTCAGTCTGGTCAGCACGGTTGCGGTCGCCGGAAAACGGCAAAATGAGCTCGTGAGCGAGGATCGTTCCATTGACTGGGAACGTTCCGACTACGATCCCTACGCAAGAACTAAAAAATTCTGTGAGCACATGCTGCGAGTGCTTCTGCCGGATACGCCGAAGACCATTTTTCGTCCCAGCATTGTGCTGGGAGATAGCCGTTATGCGGAAACCACACAGTTCGACATGGTGAAGGCATTTGTATTTCTTGCTGGATTGCCAGTTTTGCCGTTTCGGCCTACCGATAAAATCGATATCGTGAACGTAGATTTTGTAGCTGACGCGATTGCCACGCTGCATCAGAAATCCCAACCCGAACACGATACCTATCATTTGTCCTCAGGAATTGATTCGCAGAACTTTCGTGAGATCACGCGAGCATTGGCTGCAGCGCAGAACAAGCGTGCCCCAGTTTTTGTGCCGGTCGCTGAGAAACCGTTCTCATCCTCGGTGAATTTCTTGGCCAACCGCAAGGGAGCGATCAGCAGGAGTGCTTCGCTGATGAAGGTATTCATGCCCTATCTGGTGTGGAATACCGTCTTCGATAACCGGCGCGTCACCAGAGAACTGGGAAAGAAGCCGGTGCCGTTCTCGCAATATTCTTATCCCTTGCTGAAGTTCAGCCGCGAGAACCAATTTGAGTATCCCTATCAGCCCTGGCCGGCCGCGGCAGGAGGTACGGCCGCATGATGGATTTGATTCTGGAAGCCTGGGTCAGCACTTCCATCGAGCGCGCCAAAGCTGCATGGATGCTTGGCGGAGGCCAGCGCTGGAAGCCGGGAGAAAAGCTGAAACTGTTGTTCGCCGGATACAACGGGACGCGAAACATGGGATCGGACGTGCGCGTCGATGAAATGCTGCGGCAGATTCGGCACATTCTCGGCGCGCAGCGGGTCGAGTTCAGTGTGATGAGTCAGAACTTCGATTTCTCGCGAGGATACTTCGAAGGCGCAAAGCAGGTGCATCTTCCCGATATTTTCCCGCCGTTTCTTGCCGATGAAGTTCCCAAACATCACGGTGTAGTGGCCTGTGAAGGCTCCATGTTCAAGAGCAAGTTTGCCAACGCGCTGACTACGATGATGATTGGCTCATTGGGAATCGCGGCGGCACAGAATAAATTGTCGGTAGGATATGGCGCGGAAGCAGGGCACATGGATCCGCTGGTCGCGAAGATGTGCGGCCGCTACTGCAAGAACTCGTTCGTGATTACGCGCAACGAGGAATCGCGCACTGTCTTGCGCGAGCTGGGCGTGCCGACCGAGTTAGGCACCGATACCGCATGGACCTTCGATCCGCGTCCGCCAGAGTACGGGCAGAGCGTCTTGCGAAAAGTAGGTTGGGACGGCCAGGTGCCCGTGCTGGTTGTGTGTCCGATCAACCCTTTCGAGTGGCCGGTAAGAGCTTCTGTGGCAAAATATGCGGCCCACGCTTTCACGGGAGCGTATAAAGACAGCCATTACCGCACGGTATATTTTCATAATTCAGGTCCGGCCGCCGATGAGGCATATCGAAAATATTGGACGGCGATTGCGAATGCGGTAGATGCGTTTCGAAAAAAGAAAACTGTCTTCGTGATTCTGGTGGCCACCGAGCGGCTTGATGCACGCCCGGCGCGGCGGATTGCAGAGAAGCTCGGCGGTGTTCCCGTCCTCACCTCAGACCAATACACCATGTACGAATTGGTGAGCGTGCTGCGAGCTTGCCACCTGATGGCGTCGTCGCGCTACCACGGGATCGTGACCTCGATGCCCGGTTTAGTGCCGTCCGCGGGCATTACCATGGACGAGCGCATCCGCAATCTAATGCGCGAGCGCGGCCATCAGGATTTGCTCATGACGGTCGATGATCCCGAGCTTGAGGGGAAGTTGCTGGCCGCTTTCGATAAGCTGAGCCGTGACGGCGAATCAATCGCCGATGGTATCGCGCGTACGGTCGTGAGAAATTTAAAAGTAATGGCGCGCATGGGCGTGTACTTCGAGGAGGAAGTGCAGCGACGATATCCGCAGTTTGAAACGCGCCGGGGAGAGTGGAACTGGGAAGATTACTTGCCGCCCATGAGCCAGGGGTTGAAGGAGTTGATTGCAGCATATAGCTAGGCTCAGCGTAGTTCTTCGCGAACCCTTCGCGCACGTTGCGGTTAAAAGCTTTTTAGCTCGTGCACAAGGATTTGGTTGTGAGGATCGGCAATTTTCTTTTTTCACGCAGCTTTGCAATAAGGATTGACTCTACATTTTGAGCTCATTGGTCCCATTCATCGGGGAAATATTTTCGCAACTGCGCACCGCGGGCGACACGCGCGTCCTCGCTGAAATTCGCGATGGGCAGATCACAGGCGTGACCGGCAATGAGCTGCTGGAACTGGTACGCAGAGCGAGAACATTTGTCGCGTGCAAGCGGCTGCAGAAAGGCGACCGTTGTGGGTTGCTGGCCCCTAACAGCATTCGCTGGCTCGCCATCGATCTTGCCCTCACGGCCGAAGGACTGATTGTTGTCCCTTTGTATTCGCGCCAAGCTCCGGCGGAGTTGATCGCGATGATGAAGGACTCCACTCCCTCACTGCTCTGCTGTGGAGACGCGACTCTGCGCGATTCGATCACGCAAAACTGGCCAGACGCCCCCCCGCAGTGCTTATTCGATGAAATGTTCGTGGGAGTAGACGGCATACAATTGGAGCGGCCGCAGGTGGGAAAAGATGATCCGGTCACAATTATTTATACTTCCGGGACTTCCGGTGAAGCGAAAGGCGTAGTGCTCACGGCGGCGAATGTAGGTTTCATGCTGGAGCGCACCTCGGAGCGACTGGCGCAGCTGATGTCGGGCTCGACAGAACAGGACCGCATCTTTCATTATCTTCCGTTCACCTTCGCGGCTTCATGGATCGCAATGCTGACGTTTCTGGTGCGGCGAAGCCTGGTCACCATCAATATGGATCTAACCAGAATTGCTGGCGATCTGCGCACCGTAGCTCCAGATTACTGTCTCAACGTTCCACAATTGCTGGAGCGCATGCGGCGTGCCGTAGACGAGCAACTCTGGCAAACGGGCGGAGTCCCGCAGGCTATCTATTCGCGAGCCAAGGGCGCCTGGGCGCGGCAGCAAGATGCGGTTACGGAAAATCGACTGTCGCTACCGGGAGATGCTTTTTGGTTGTGGTTGGCGAACTGTCTGGTGTTTCCGGCGATCCGCAGGAAGATGATCGGCAGAAATCTCAAGGCGCTGATTTGCGGCTCGGCTCCGCTCAGCGCCGAGACGCAAATTTATTTCATGATGCTCGGAATACGCGTGCTGCAAGTGTATGGGCTCACAGAAACCACGGCGATCTGCACGATGGACGATTCAGACCGGGTAGAGGTAGGGCGTGTCGGTCCGGCAATTTCGGGAATGGAAATGCGGCTTGCCGAGAATGAAGAAATCGTAGTGCGCGGGCCAAATATCTTTGCCGGCTATTGGAACCGGCCTGATCAAACCGCTCAAGTGCTGCGCGACGGATGGTTTCACACTGGCGATCAGGGCGAAGTCAATGCCGCCGGCAACTGGCGGATTACAGGACGAATTAAGAACCTGGTCGTGCTGGGCTCAGGCCACAAGATCTCGCCGGAACCGATTGAGACCGCAATTTCAAAACGCCTGCCCCAAGTTCAGCAAGTCGTGGTCTTAGGCAACGGGCGCGGATATTTGTCGGCCATTGTGACTGGAAGCGTCAAACCGGAGCACGTGCAAGCCGCGCTGGATGCAGTGAATGCTGAGATGCCGCATTATAAGCAAGTGCGGGCGTTCGTGATCCGCGACGAAGCCTTCTCCATCGAGAACGGATGCTTAACTGTAAACGGCAAGCTCAAGCGTGATGTGGTCGCTGCACGAATGAAGAACGTGATTGAAGAGATGTACGGAGTGAAGCAGGCAGTTTAGTTCCTGGTGAAGATTTGGAGATTACGAAGCAAAGCACGTTGCCTCAAGAACCCGGTGAAAACGAACCGGTTAACCGCTGCCCGGGAACCGCTTTATCCTGGATACTCAAAGACGGCGTAATCGAGTTGGCTTTGCATCGTGCGCCCTGCAATGAGTTGGGATCGGCATCGCTCGAGGAATTGGAAAAGTTTGCCAGCGATCTGCAGCGCATGCAGCAAG
Source organism: uncultured Acidobacteriaceae bacterium (assembly GCA_963766625.1). Lineage (GTDB taxonomy): Bacteria > Acidobacteriota > Terriglobia > Terriglobales > Acidobacteriaceae > Sulfotelmatobacter. The sequence goes on from CAVYBF010000011.1 coordinate 221,477, forward strand.
AAGCCAATGCGCTGATCATTTACAGCGAATTGAAGTCAGGATTTTGCGCGGGCGCCGATTTGCGCGAACTTCACCATCGTTCGCAGTCGATGGACAAAGTTTCAGCAGCCAAGGGCGTTCGCGACTTTCTGCAGCGCATTCACCGTGTTCTGAATTTGATTGATGCCGCGCCTTTGACCACGATCGCAGCGGTCCACGGCGTAACCTTCGGCGGAGGATTCGAGCTGGCGCTGACTTGCGATTTGATCATTGCCGACAAAATGGCGCGCTTCTGCTTTCCCGAGCTGAGACTGGGACTCATTCCGGGATTCGGCGGAATTCCCCGCCTGAAGCGCGATCTGGGTAACGCCGTGGTGAGAGATCTTCTGCTCACCGGGCGTAGTTTGAATGCCGCTAAGGCACAGCAGATCGGACTGGTCAGCCAAGTGGTTGGCGAAGATGAAGTGTTGCGAGTGGCGCGAGCTACGGCAGTGCAGTTGGCGAAATTCGATCGTGCCACTGCGGCGGCGGCGAAGCGATTCATCAAACCGATTCCCCATGATGAACTGCGGCAGGAAATCGATCTTTTTTGCGAACTCTTTGCACGTTCGGCAGTGCAAACTGGCTTGCGCAAGTTTGTTGAGAGCACGGATGCGCAGCCGTATCTGCCTTAGAGTTCCGAGTTGCGGCAAACGAATGCAGATGTCTCGTGGCTAAAGCCGTTTGGAATGACAATCAATACGGCTAAGGCCGTCCGGAATGACAAACGATTTGCAAAAACTTATGCCCACTACTGATCAGACTCTCGACCAAATCCTGAACCTTGCCGCTGCGCACTTCAATGTGCCGCGAGAAAATCTGCATCCGGACGAAGATTTTTTCAAGGCTCTCGGAATTGACAGCTTGCAAACGCTCGATCTGCTCACGAAATTAGAAAATCATTTTCATATCGAGCTTCCAGATTACGAATTGCAGGGTGTATCGGACTTCCGCACTTTGGCCGGAAAGATTCAGATGAGGCTCTGAGGACAATTCAGGTGCCTGATTCATTAACCCGTCTCTCCGAGTCTTCGTGCCTCTGTGTGGTGAAATAGCTCTTTCATGCTCGATCTCCAAAAATACAGTTGTCTGGGCGCAGCGCTACGGGATGCGCTGGATCGCTTCTCGAGCGAGACCTGCCTGATCGAGGCCGATCGCGACCGCGAAAAGACGCGGCTGACCTATTCCGACTTCAAAGAGATTGCGCTGCCGCTGGCGCGCGCTCTCGAGGATGCGGAATTCGAAGCGGGAGACCGCGCCGCGATCCTGATGACCAATCAGTCGAAGTGGCTGATCTCCGCGTATGCGAGTTTCTATACCGGCGGAGTGCTGGTACCTCTCGACTACAAACTGACCGCCGCCGAACACTTGCAACTGCTGGCGCACTCGAAAGCCAAGCTGCTCGTGGTCGAATATTACTTGTGGCGCGCGATCATGCAAGTGCCGGAATTTCAAAATATCAACACCAAGCTCGTGCTGGTGACCGAAGCGCCGATCGGTGCGGATCTGGCCGGCGGTTTTCGCTGGGAGGACTTCAAACGCAAAGGCTCGCCGGATTTCGTGATGCGGCAGAGAGAAGACGTGGCTTGCATCGTCTATTCCTCCGGGACTGGTGGCCGCCCGAAGGGATGCGTCCTGACGCATGAAAATTATCTGGAGCAGTGCCGCGCGTTAACTGCATGGTACCCCTTCTGGCCAGGAGTGCGTTATCTGAGCATACTGCCGACGAATCACGCCATCGACTTCATGGTCGGATTCATCGGTCCTTTTGTGTGCGGTGCGTGCGTGGTGCACTTGCGAACCCTGCGTCCCGAATTTGTCCGAGATGCATTCCTGCGCTACCGGATTACTTACGTTTCGCTGGTGCCGATGATCGTGAAAAATCTGGAGCGCGGACTGCGCGCAAAAATGGAAGAACTCCCCGGCTGGAAGCGCACCGTTCTGAATCGTCTGATTGCAGTCAATAAGGTGTTGACGCGAAGCCGCCCGCGGCCAAAGCTAAGCCGCGCGCTTTTGCCCGGAGTCCATCGGGCCTTTGGCGGAGAACTACGGGCACTGATTACGGGCGGGGCTTTCATGGAGCCATCAACGATGCAGTTTTTTTACGATCTCGGAATTCCGGTGGTGAATGGATACGGATTAACGGAGGCCGGAACTGCTCTCACCTTGAACGATCTGAAACCCTTTCGCGCCGATACAGTCGGCAAGCCGCTTCCGGGCGTGGAACTACGAATGTTGAATCCGAATGAGGAAGGCATCGGCGAGATTGCTGCGCGCAGCAAAACGGTAATGTCGCACTACCTCGACGATGCCGAGTTGACTCTGGAAACCATCGTTGAAGGCTGGCTGTTGACCGGTGATCTCGGCCGATTCGACAAGTCCGGGCATCTGCAGCTTTTCGGGCGCAAAAAAAACATGATCGTCACCGAAGGCGGCAAAAATATCTATCCCGAGGATATCGAGACGATTTTCGACGGGTTGCCGGTGAAAGAGTATTGCGTGTTTGCGGCAAATTATCTGTGGCCGCAGAAACAACTTGGCCGTGAAATGCTTGTGATGGCACTGCGTTTGGAACCAAACCAACGCTTCGACGGCACATTGTTGGAAGAACTTGTGAAACGGAATCGCCGACTGCCGGATTTCAAACGCGTAGGCGGATATGTGATTTGGGAAAAAGATTTTCCCCGCACCGCATCGATGAAGATCAAGCGACAGATGCTGGCGGAGGAAATCGGCAAAACATTACAGCGAGGAGCGGTGGTGAGTCTGTGAGCGGCGAGAAAACTTATCTCGCCATCGTGAATCCCGCGGCGGGAGGTGGGCGGTTGCGCAAGTTGCTGGGGTCGGCGCTCGAGCGTCTGCGGTCAAGTGGAGTTGCAGTCGACGTTGCAGAAACAAAAAGTGCCGGAGACGCAACCCACATCGCACGCGAGGCTTATCGAACCGGGCAGCGGCGATTCATTGCAGCCGGCGGCGATGGCACTTCGTATGAAGTTGTGAATGGATTGTTCCCCGAGGCGCTCGAGGGCGAGCGCCCCACGCTTGGCTTTCTGCCCTTGGGAACAGGCAACTCTTTTCTGCGCGACTTCAGCGAGCGTGGCGCCGAGCACGCAATCGAATCGCTGATCGCGGCAAAATCTCAGCCCTGCGATGTGCTACGCCTGCGTCACCGCGCCGGAGTTCTTCACTACATCAACCTATTAAGCCTGGGATTCCCCGCCGATGTAGCGACTTTGCGTGCGCGCCGTTTCAGCGCTCATGGAGAATTGGGTTACATTATTTCGATTTTCCTGGGTCTGGCACGCCTCGATCGACGGCCATTTCCGGTGCGCGTGGATAAGGAAACCGAATTCGACCGCCGGCGCTGCCTCTTTCTTACGTTTAACAACAGTAAATTTACCGGCGGGACGATGATGATCGCGCCGAACGCGGAAGTGAATAGCGGGATGATCGAATATGTCCGCTGGGGTCCGATTGGAAGACTGGGATTGATTCGCAACTTGCCTACGCTGTACGACGGAACCCACATTACCCATCCCTTGGCCCAACGAAAAGCCGTGAAGCATGTGGAGTTCGACTTGGATGCACCAGTGGATGTCATGGTCGATGGGGAAGTGCTGACACTGCATTGCCAAGAATTGGATGTGTTGCCGGGGGCGTTGAATGTTGCGGCTTAAGTCCGTGATATAAGAATGAAATCATGACGGAAAGCAATCATGTCTGAAGCTCGCCGAAAACGGCAACAGAAGCGGGTCGGCAAACCGGACCCCAGCCCGAAATCCAGCAGAGAAAAGCTGATCTGGGCTGGAATTGCGGCTGTTCTCATCTTCGCCTACGCCGTTTTCTGGTATTACAACAACCATCGCTATGATCAGTTTGCGAAGTGCTTGGCTTCTACTCAGACGAAGATGTATGGCCTGTATTGGTGTCCGCACTGCGCCGAGCAGAAGGCCGAGTTTGGTAGAGCCTTCAAGTATGTGCCCTACGTCGAGTGCGCGATCAAAGACTCGCATGAGCTTGCGCCGGCCTGCAAAGCGGCTGGAGTGAAGCTGTTTCCGAGTTGGCAGTTCGGTAACAATCCGCCGGTCGAGGGTGTTTTCCCCATGCAGGAACTCAGCGATAAAACCGGGTGCCGATTGCCGTGACGGCGACTCCCAATCAATCGGCAGGCTCCGACTCGACTCCAGCGAGGAATAATCGGCCATTCTTTGTCGCTATCGCGGTATTGTCAGTTCTAGGAGTTGCTGTCTCGGCAATTTCGCTGCAGCGGCATTATGCCAAGTCGCAATCGAAGTTCTGCGATATCGCAGTGCAATTCAATTGCGATATCGTAAACCGCAGCGAGTTTTCTTCGTTTTTTGGAATTCCCGTTGCCGGTATCGGAGTGGCCGGTTACGGAATCGTGCTGGCACTCGCCACGATTTATCGTTCCCGCCAATGGGTTCCGAACATTTTGCTGGCGGGAGCGTTCGCGGGCTTGGTATTTGCGCTTTACCTGACGTACGTTGAAGGGTTCGTGTTGGACACCTGGTGCATCCTGTGTTTGGGTTCGCTGGCAATCATCGCATCAATCTCAAGTTTGGCAGGTGTAATTAACACCAGAATGCGGTGAAGCAGCACACCAATGTCATCGGCTTTGCGCGTGTTTGTGCAAAGCAATCGCCTGATGCCGAGAATCCCAAAAACTAAAAACTATCCTGCAGCCTTCGCGCGGGCGAGCGGCGCCGCCGGTGATCTGCGGCTGCACGAATTTCGCAGCCGGGTTTTTCGCAACACTCGTTTTCTCAGGGTCTGGCTCCCGCCCGGCTACGGCGATGTCGAGAACCAAAGCACGCAGTATCCGGTGCTGTACTTGAATGACGGCCAAAATTTATTCGAAGCCTCATCTTCTTTTATCGGGGTCGAATGGCAGGTAGATGAAACCGCCGACCGGCTGATTCGCCAGGGCACTGTGCTGCCTCTGATTATTGTGGGAATCGATAATGCGGGTAAAGATCGCATGCGGGAATACATGCCGCACCGTTCCGTGCATCCCGTGATGCTGCGGGTACTAGGAAGGCGCTATCCAGATTTTCTGATGGAAGAAGTCATGCCTTTCGTCGAGCAAAATTATCGCGTCGCAACCGGCATGGAAAACACGGGGCTTGGCGGATCCTCGCTCGGAGCTCTGGTTGCGCTCTACACCGCGATCGTGCGGCCGGGAGTAATCGGCAAACTGCTGATCGAAAGTCCATCGTTATGGGTGTCGAACAAACAGATCATCAAAGAAAGCCGAAGCGTCAGAGAATGGCCCGAAAGAATTTTCCTGGCCGCTGGAACGGCCGAAGCGGCGAGCCCGGAAAAAAGCCGCGGCGTGGTTGATAACGTCAGAGAGCTCGCCGCCATCGTGCGGCGCGCTGTCCTAAGTGAAAGCCGTTTGCGCGTGGTGATCAACGAAGGCGCCGGACACACCGAATCCGCCTGGGCCGAACGCTTTCCGGAAGTGCTGCAGTTTCTTTTTACAACTTAACCATATGTTCCGGAACACTCAGTCGCTCGGGGGAGCTTCTACCGCAGTGCCACAGGAAGTACAAAATTGAAGCCATCACCGGTACGGATGCCTGGAAGTGTGTCCATCGTGCTAGTGGCCCTACGAGCGGCAGCACAAATGCCAAATAGAGCAGCAGCGCCAGATGTCGCGAGCGGCGCTCATCAGGCTGAGCGAGAATCCAGTCGGAGAGCAGAATGAATGCCGGCGCAAGAATAACCAGATCATAGACGGTGAGATGCGGAGCAAGCAGCACCGTGGCAAACAGCAATGCGGAAAAGCGCACAGATAAAGGCATTCGGCGGCGCCAGCAGATTATGGCAAAAATTGAAATCACAATTCCGCTAAAGACGTAGAGCGTGAACGACACCACCGGCCAGGGCAGCAACATTGTCCAGAACGTCCGCAAACAGTGAGTCTGGTATGGTCTGGGCTCGAGCCATGAAAACTGTTTCCGCGCGTTCATCAAGGTCTCGATCCAGTTCCGGAACGGATCTCCGCCCCAGTAAACCCAGCCCGCGATCAATTGCGCTGAAGCGGAAACGAACGCACCCGCAATAACTCTCCATCGCAGCGTACAAACAAAAACGATGGCTGCTCCCAGGGCTAACTGCGGCTTAAAAATCAAACATCCTAACGCCAATCCCGCGAGAAAATCACGCCTGGAGCGGAATGCACAGAAGGCAAGCGTGAAACACGCCAGCGCAAGTGCCGAGCTTTGTCCCCATGCAATCAAATGCCAGAACGCCGGAAACCCCAAAGCCAGTATTACAACCGTCGTCTTTTCGCGGCGAAGGTTGGGGCATGCGCCCCAGACCACATAGCAGCACAGCGCATAGATGAGCGCACTGAACGCAATCCATATACTGAGTGCGGTCGCATAAGAAAGCCTTGCCAGCGGCGCGAACAGAATTGAAACTTGAGGAGGATAAAGGGGCAAATAGAAAATACCCGCCGCACTCGGTACCCGTGCTGCTGCAGTGGCAGATTGCGCACGCAGACTGTAGAGATCGGCACCATCATGCGCAAGTGCCAACGAACCAAGCGTGTAGAAATGGAGAAAATCAGTACCCTTCAGATTGCCCGCCCGATCGCGCAGGCCTGGTAGGCTCATGTTCCAAACGTAAACTGACCACAAGCACAACGCCAGAATCAGACCGTGCGCACGAAGGCGCCTGCCCGTGAGCCATGGGCTGGGTTTTAATGTCACGAGTGGACCATGATAGCGAATTCAAAGAGACCCCGCTGGAGCTTTCGTCGTGCGCAATTCGTTCCCGCGCCTCCAGCCGGCGAGACACAACGATAAAATGAAGAATGGATAGAGCAAAACCGGCGCTGAGGGCAACACGGGAATCAGGCTGGTTGAATCTAAGCGAGGTGGATGGAGAAGGAACACAAATGACAGAATCCACGGCCAAGCCACAATGAAGGCGAAAATAGACCGCAATACGCGTGGCAAGACTGCCCAGCTGCGAAGGACCATGAGAGTAGGCAACAGCAGTAGAACTTGATTGTAAGGAGTCCACAGTGGGAGAACCAAAGTGACACAGATGAAGAACATCGCCTGCGTGTGAAGAAACTCCGGTGACGCCGAATCGGACCTTCGATTTCTCCAGGCTAGCACCATAATTCCTAAGACTACGGCCGCCGATGCTATTGCTCCCATGAAATTGCCCATAAGGAAGCGAAGGAGAGAAGTCGTGGGGAAATAATTTCGATAGGCAGCGAGGCCATCCACGAAATAAACGAGCCATCCCGGCAAGAGAAGCTGCCCAGCAACGGTCAACAGGGCAAGCGTTAGGAAGAACGACGCGAGCAGGGACCAGCGCTTGCGCCAGTCGCTCAATCCCCATAGCAGAAGCCATGCTAGCGGTAATACGGCCATTTGCGGCTTGATAGTTGCAATGGCGAGAACAATTCCCGCGATAGCCAGCTTATTCCGGATCACGCACCATGTGCCAAGGGCGAGGAGAAATGCGACCGCCAGTCCGATTTGCCGCAGCCGCAGGCCTTGCATCACCTGTGGGCTGCTAAGCACAAATAAAACGATGGCAGCGGCCAAGATGCGGGGCGGCCTCCATCGCAGGGCGTCCATCCAGAGGATCGCCCCGAGTGCCGTAAGCATTGCCAGCACGACTGGCGCCCATTGCTGGACGCTCGCAAAGTCTAGGTAGGCGACGGGCCAGAGTAAAAATACAACATAGAGCGGATAAACGAAGCGCTGCTCGTCGACCAGATGCGCATTGTGGTCTTCATAATCCTGAACGATGGCGTGACCATAAAAAGCCATTTGAATCTCATGGCTCACGTACAGTCCATAGGGGTTGCGGCCATTGAGTAAAAGCTCTCGTGTTCCAACCCAGCGCGGATATAGATCGCCCATCTCGGCCCGCAACTTGCCGCTTTCGACCTCCATGAAATGTCGCCAGGGCAGCAAGACGTTGTGCATGTACAGCCAGCCAATCCCGCATGCCAGGAAGGCGAGTGTTAGCCATTTGGTTGGGTTCATCGCTTGATCGCCACCCGGTGAGGCGCGTCCGGGGCTGGGTATTAAATACTACGATATACTCGAGCCTCCTGACTTAGAATTGCAACTTGAATAATTCCACCTTTGGCATCGCTGTTTTGCCGCAGCGTGGCGCGAGGATTCGATTCTCGATTCTGCTGCTGGCGCTTATTGCATTCGCGGCAATAGCGATGAATTTCGATCAGCCGTTTGTCAGCTACGCTTTCGCGGGCGCAGTCGGCATCTGGTCCTTGCCCGCGTTCTTCGCATTTACTGGGTGTGCGCAGCCGCCTCGTCGGCAGGGTTTTGTCTTATGCATTTTTATTTTTCCCTCGGTGCTAATTCTCTACTCGACCCTATCAGCCTTTACCTGGGGATGCTGGGACGAGGTGCATTGTTAAGTCTGGGATGGGCAGCCATCTGGTCGGATTCAGAGAACAAAAAGCGCCTCTATGAAATGTGGTTCCTGCCCACCGCAAATCGTGTTATTCGTGCTGGCAACAACTCTTGCCCTCGACTTCACCATCTGGAGCAAATTGCCGGTATTCGACTCTTATCTCTACATGGTTGATGGCAGTTTGGGGTTTCAGCCAAGCTTTACTGTGTCGCGTCTTTTCTCGCATATCAGGGCGATCAATGAATTCGAGGTGCAGGTTTATCTTGGCTTGCCGCTCGTAATCGCACTACTCTGCGCCGGATATCCGAAACGGAACATGCCCTGGCGCCTTCTTGCGATACTTGGCACGACAAGCATCTTCGGGTATCTGTTGTATTTCATTTTTCCTGCAACCGGCCCTGAGGAAGACCCAGCACCAACTCTTCATCGTGGGAAAGCGCTCCCGTGAGACTTTCTTCCAAAACTTCCTATGACGACCCTGGCGAGGACAATCGGTCTGCCTTGCCGCTGATCTCGCCGGCGCCAAGTGGGCTCGAGCAAACATTTTCAAGATCTGTGCCACATCGGTAAATCAGATATATAGGCAAGTCGCGCTGCTTAATGATGTAACTTCCCGCGCGCACGGCATCCACATCCAGATGATTGCTCAATACGACGCCGTTATCTGGTCGCGCGTGTATCCGAAACTGTCCCGAGGACGGCTCGTAATTGCCGTAACTAAAACACCAACCGATGCAGGCTCGATCGACATCGTGCAGGAAACAAAGCCAAGCTAAAGATTGCTTGGGCAACTGGGCAATGACCCGCCGCATGCGCGGCAATGTTTGTATTGCCGCGTCAATCTGGTTCTCGATTCGGTTCAGTTTACGCTCATCCGTATAAAGGAAGGCGAAGAACAGCGTGGACGTAGCAAGCAATGCGATCCTATCGAACCTCGTAAGCGGCACAGTGGCTAGAACTCCGCACAGCAGCAGAAACCCACAAAACGAAAGGCGTGTAGTAATAAACCCAAGCTCACGGGCGAATTGAGGCAACAATAACTGATTCGGGATCAGTGCTACCGCGACGGCATTCAACACCCAAAGTTGGAACGGAACCTCCACGAAAATTCCAGATAGGCGCCGCAGCTTAACGAGCTGGCGAAGTTGCCGTAGCCAAATGAATAGCAAGCAGGCGAACGGAATGAAATACTTCTCGCCGAACAATGTAATTTGATTTGCGCCGGTGACGAACAAAACCTGTTGGGCGGACCAACTGTACGGGTATTTGTGAGTCAGAATAGTTCGAGTGAAAATCAATGCAACGATGCCGATGATCAGCAACAGTATGCTGTTTTGGCCGCCGAGACTGCGCGCGAGCACAACATAAATACAAAGCCCGCCCAACCACACGACCGGCATAGGATGAGCAATCCACGCTGTCAGCAATAGTGGCAATGCTGCAGCACGAATCTTCCAACTCCCGTCCCAAAAAAAACTGGCATACCACAGGCACAGCCCCATGGCCAGATAAAAGTTGAAGAATCCAATGTGGAAGATGAAGCCATACGCAAGCATCGCCACGCAGGGTGCGGCGAACCAATAATTCTTTCGACCTACGCGAGAGATGAACAGCAACGCGCCCCACGCGAAAATCAGGACTGTTACTGAAACAGCAATATGCTGGGCCACCTCAGCGCCCGCATGCACGAGCAGCCACTCGAGAACGATGTCAAAGAGAACATTGGTGAAACGCGATGAAACCCACAGTCCCGGCAGCGTACCGAGTCGAATCTGGGATGCTAACCAGGCGTTGTAGATATGGCTTCCGAGGTCTGCCGACTGGATGCGGGATTGCCAGAAACAGGGAACCACCAACACAGCGGAGAAAAGAAGAATTGCGATCCAGTTCCGGAAGCGGCTGTGATTTGAATCGCCGCTGAATGGGGTAGAGCCATCGCGCTCGTCTGCGGGTAAGCGCATCTGTTGCTTCGGGCTGCTGATCTTGATCCCCCGTGAACTTTATCTCGGCGCAGTCGCTGCACTTTCCGCTTTCGGCAGCAATCCATCCACAATCTGGATCATTTCATCATCTACCGTGCGGTTTCGCGAGATGGCCTCGACCAGCGGGATGGAGACAACTTTGTTCGCACGCAGGGCTGCCATGCATCCGAATTCGCCGCGGTGCACCATATCGATTGCCCCCAGGCCGTAACGGGTTGCCAGAACGCGATCGAACGCGCTGGGAGAGCCGCCGCGTTGGATGTGGCCGAGAACCACGGCTCGGGTTTCGAAGCCGGTGCGCTTTTCAATTTCGCGCGCCAGAATGTTGGCAATGCCTCCCAGCTTGACGTGGCCGAATTCGTCTTTGCCCATGTCCTGCAGCACCGGAGCTCCCGTGCCCGGTTCGGCCGAGGAAAACTTAGCGCCTTCGGCGACTACCACAATGGAAAAATAACGGCCGCGCTCGTGGCGCTGGCGGATGGAATCGGCAACTCTGTCAACATCAAATGGGCGCTCGGGGATCAGAATGACATCGGCGCCTCCGGCGATTCCACTATAAAGCGCGATCCAGCCCGCATCGCGTCCCATCACTTCGACCACCATTACGCGGTTATGCGCTTCGGCGGTCGTGTGCACGCGATCGAGTGCTTCGCAGACGATATTGCATGCCGTATCAAACCCGAACGTATAGTCGGTGCCGCCGAGATCGTTGTCGATGGTTTTCGGAACGCCTACCACTTTCGTGCCGCGTTCATACAGCCTTTGCGCAACCGAAAGAGTGTCATCCCCGCCGATCGCGATGAGTGCATCGATTTGATTCTTTTCCAAAGTCGCCAAACAACGGTCGATGCCATCGGGCCGCTTCGACGGATTGGTGCGGGAAGTGCGCAGGATCGTTCCCCCACGCGGCAGAATTCCAGCTACCACGTCGAGATCAACGGGCGTGCTCATGTTTTCGATTAGCCCGCGCCAGCCTTCAAGAAAACCGACAAAGTCATCCCCATACGTGAAAATGCCTTTGCGCACCACGGCGCGGATTACGGCATTCAGACCCGGGCAATCGCCGCCGCCGGTCAACATACCAATTTTCATTCTTCTTCTCCACTCCCCACGCGCGGATTGACTCTTGCAGCTTCCCGGAATGTCGCGAGCGTTCACTGGCTTGCCGCCGGTAGCAACGCGGTTCAGCATTCTCCTGGAAAAATAAGATTATCACCAAATGCGAGTGGATTCTTGCCGGGTGAGATGCACTTCGGTTGTCATTCCGAGCAAGTGCTTTTTGCGAAGGGGCAGCCTGCCTTGGGCGAAGTCGAAGGAAAGCTGAGAGCTCATCAGCTCCTTAACTGCGGCTGAAAAGCACGACACTCCGATACAAGAAGATCAAATAGCTGCGCACGGAGCAGACACGTTTTCTTTCCTAGTCCGTGATCGTATCTCATCTAACGCTGATCAAAACAGAATTGGAAGAGGTGGGAAAACTACGGTCAGAATTCGAGGCGCAGTTGAAACGCGATCATGCGTGGACTGCTGTCACCGCCCAGCCCCACGCCCAACAAACCAGTCGGTGGTGATGTAGTGTAGGTCAGTGCGCCGAAGCCTGTCTGCGTTGACGGTTTTCCCGGTATGCCTGCCAGCACCAAGCTCGGTAAACCGAAGTTCGGATGGTTAAAGACGTTGAAGAATTGCGCGTCGAATCGCAGCTTCATGTGCTCGGTTACAGGGAACCACTTCGTCAGATAGAAGTCGTTCCACACAAAATCCGGGCCGCGAAGCGCATTGCGAGCCAGATTCCCGAACTGGCAATTCTGCGGAGCGTCGCCGCCGTCGCAAGCGCCTGTGCTCGGATCGACAGCCGAAACGAACGCATTAGGGTTGAGCCACTGGATTGTGCCCGGCTGCGTAATCCCCGGAATTGGATGATGCTCGTAAAGAGGCACACCGCGAACAACGCTTGCGAACTGAGGGCCGCTGCCCTGCACGATTCCCTGTCCACTCGCCGAATACGGCGTGCTTAGAACTGAGAATGGAACTCCGCTGTGCCAGAAGGCAGTGCCAGATAACTGCCAACCGTCGAGGGCGTACCCGAGCGAATGGCTCCGCACCTTCAGCGGAAGCTGATAAACATACTGTCCGGTGAGATTGTGCCGGATATCGTAATCGCAAGAGCCGTAATCGCGGTCAAGTTCACCCGGCAGAGGCGAGAGAATTCCTCCTGCCGAGAACTGAAAAAAGCCGCCGTTCGACACTGTGTCCAGGCAATGGCTCCAAGCGTAATTGACTTGCCCTTGCAGCCCGTGCCCCATGCGTTTCATGGCGGTGAGTTGCAGTCCGTTGTAATGGCTGTTGGCTCCAGTCGAGAACTGAGTGACCGCGCCGAAACGAGCGTCGGTTGGCTGCATATACGGAAAGGGGGCAAAGCATCCTTCGCAGACTGTCTGATAGCCATTCACTTGCGTCGTGTACGGCTGATTCACGGCACGAGTACCGACGTATTTGGCTTGAACACTCGCAGCCGTCCCGATCTGATGCTCGACTCCGAGGCTCCACTCGATAAAGTAGGGCGCGTGGAGTTTGCCACTCGGCACGGCGGTTATGGCTACTGGAGGCAGACATGAAGCCGGATTGGCAAGCGGAGATGCGCAGGAAAGTTGTCCTTGGGGAAAGCCGGAAGTGAATCTCTGATTGGCGGCAACAGTCGCATCCACGGCGCTGCTCGGCACGCCGGGGGCGATTGCCGTACCGCCCACGGTTCCCAGAAGACCACCTTGGAATGTTCGCACGTAGGGCGGATTCATTCCGATCAGATCCGCAACCGTTCCCGGCAGAATATCGCTGAAAAGACCGAATCCACTCCTGAGCACGGTTTTCGGCTCGACTTGCCATGCAATCGCCGTCCTCGGCTGCAAAATTGCCAGCGGTGTAGATGAGAACAGGTTCCTAAGGTTCGTCTGAATTGCATCGCTGAGCGGCTCATTCAGATCGTGCGAAATCGAATCGAATGATCCCCGAAGCCGTGCTACTTCATCATGCGGACTGAGCGGATTCGAATTGAACGTGTCACGGATGCCGATCGTCCACGTCAGCTTCCTCGTGATCTTCCATGTGTCCTGCGCGTAGAGATCGAGGTTCAGGAAGTTGAACGGTTCGTTCGCATTCGTTGGGAAGGTCTTCGTCGTCGTGGATGCAATACCATAAATGAACTGCGGCAAATCCGTATATGTGACCAGAGGAACTGTGCCTTCGCCGAAATCAAAATCATTCAGCCGGAAGATTCGAATGTTCGTCCCAATCCTGATCTCGTGCGATCCCCGGCTCCAAGCCAGATTGTCATTGATGAAGAAGCGGGAAGCTCGCCGTCCCTGAAGCCATGTATTATCCAGACCGCCAATCGTAGTGAACGGCGCATTCGCACCGCTGCCCTGTAGCACAATCGGAAAAGCAGCCAACGTTTTCTGGAAATCGGCTGGCGCGAACAGGCTCGAATACCACGAGAACGCCGGATTGAAATAGTTCACCAGATTTTGCGAAAACACGTGCGTATATCCAGCCGCGAACGAGTAGAGAGGCTGCGGAGAAACGGAGTTGAAGAGCGGGTCGATCGGGTCTGTGTAGGCAGCCTGCAATCCGGTGTCAGCCTGAAAGCGAAACCATGCGGTGTTGTTCGTGTTGATGTTGTAGTCGATTCGGGCGGTCTGCACCTGCTCATGGTCGTCGCTGGAGTGCGAGATACTTTGCCGATTGGCGCAGCCGTTGCCGCTTGGCGTAGCGCCTGAAGCCAGAGTCCCATCCGAATTGAATGGACACCCCAACACTGCCAGGGGCACCCCGCTGGTTTTTCCATAGAGCGAGAACATTTTCTGGTAAAAGGGCACGAGTTGTGGGGCTGGGGCATAGGTCGATCCCGTCACCGAATCGGTGCCGCCGACCGGAAGCTGCTGCAACACGTATTGCTGCAATGCCGGAGTTGGCACTGTGGTCGGCGTGACGATAGGCAACGCGATCCGAACCCATTCGCTGTCGAAAAAGAAGAACAGCTTGTCATGAAGGATCGGACCGCCCACGCTGCCCCCGAAGTGGTTCACGTTCGAGCCCGGTTTGTGGTTGCCCGGTGTGGCATTCGTGAAATAGTCGGCAGCGTTGAGAGTCGAGCCGTTCCACAATTCGTACAGGTTTCCGTGAAACTGGTTCGTGCCAGATTTGGTGACGTAGTTAACCTGAGACGCGCCGTACCTGCCTTGATCGACAGAATAGGACAGAGTGTTGACAGTCACTTCGGAGATTGAATTCAACCCCAGCACAAGATTGGTCGAGAGACCACTGTTGAGATTGGTGAGAGGATCGTTCGTTTCCAGACCGTCAACGATATATCCGTTGGAGAGGGCGGGAAGTCCATTGAATTCCACGTTGCCATATCCGTTCGTCCCGCCCACGAAATCATTGCCGCTCCCAGCCGTGTTGATAAGGGCACCGGGAGCGAACTGCAACGGGTAGGTCAAGTCGCCACCCGGATTGGGCAGGTCTTCGAGGGCGGGGGCGGCGAGCGTTGTAGAAGTGTTTGCGTTGCTGGGATTGATGATGGGAGCTTGGGAACTGACCTCCACGGTCTCATTCGAATGGGCCACCTTCAGTACAAAATCGACTGTCTGTTTTTGCCCCAGTCCTGGGGAGACATTGTCCGCCGTTTGTGGCGCAAAACCCTGCGCCTCGATCTCGACTTTATATGCACCGGGCTTTAGCTGCGGGAAATTGAATCGACCTGCCTCGTCCGTCTTCACACTGCGCTTCCACCCCGTATCGAGGCTTGTGACGGTCACTGTCGCACCGGAAAGTACCGCCCCGGTGGAATCAGTCGCCTGCCCCTGAATGGCACTCGTGGTCTCGCCCTGACCGAAGGCATGGATTGAGGCGAGGCACAGGACGGCGATGCCGAGAAAAGAACGGGAAGCTTGCATTTCGAACCCCTCAAAACAGGCCACATTTAACGGGCAAGTTTATTAAGCATGGCTGATGCTCAATAGTTAATCACAGTTAACATGAAAAAGCGAGCGTGTAGATGACGCAGCCCTTGTGGAAGGGTTGTTGCGGCCGATGCAGCTTTCTATGAAAAAGAAGGGAAGAGTTCCAGCAAAATCTCACCCGCTTTCCCAAACTAGCACTCGATGGTTGTCATTCCGACCAAGTGCTTTTTGCGAAGGGGCAGCCTGCCCTGGGCGAAGTCGAAGGAAAGCTGTGAGCTCATCAGCTCCTTAATTGCGGCTGAAAAGCACGACACTCCGATACAAGAAGATCAAATAGCTGATCGATATGTTCCTGGCGCGTGCGAAAGTTCACCGGATTAATGCGAAACCATGTCTTGCCTTTGAGTTCTGTGGTTGAAATCCAGAAACGGCCGCTCTGCTCGATTCGCAGCGCCACTTCAGCATGTAGGCGTTTCGACTCATCTTCCGAAATCGGCGCGCCTGCATAGCGGATGCAGATCGCCGACATCGGCGGAATGGTAGCCGCCTCGAACTCAGGATGTTGTGCGGCGAGTGCGCAAAGGTGTTTCGCCTGGCGAACATTATTGTCAATCCATTCGCCGATCTGGCGTGCGCCGTAGCGTTTGAAGCTCATCCAGACTTTCAAGCTGCGAAACCGCCGCGATTGCTCCAACCCGTGAACATAATATTGATATCGTTCATTGGCCTGGTCGAACTCATCAGTAAGGTAAGAAGGCTTCATGCCGAAAGAGGCGGTGAGCCGGCAATGATTCTTGACCAAAACCGCGCCTGCATCGAGCGGAGCATAAAACCACTTGTGCGGATCGATCGTGATTGAGTCTGCCAGTTCAAGGCCGCGATCACGCATCGGCCACTCGTGTGAGAGCAGCATACCTCCGCCGTAGGCAGCGTCCACATGCAGCCACATCTTTTCACGGTCGGCGATGTGGCGCAGTTCGCGTATATCGTCGACGGAACCGGTGTTCGTGGTTCCGAAGATACCTACAATCGCCATCGGACGAATACCATTCTTCTTGTCTTGGGCAATCGCCTCCTCCAGCGCGTCGATTCGAACCTGAAAATTCGCATCCGCGGGGAGTGGGCGCAACGCATTCCGCCCGAGTCCAATGCAGTCCACGGCTTTGTCCACTGAAACGTGCCGCTCTTCCGAGGCGTAGACGGCCCAGCGCTCATGGACCCCTTCATGCTGGGCGCGGTCGTTCGTCACCGCATCCCGCCCCACCTTGAGGCCGATGAAGTTTGCCATCATTCCGCCACTGGTCAGATTTCCCCCCGCATTCTCGTCATAACCGCAGAGATCGGTGAGCCAGCGCACCACTCTGCGCTCCATGGCGACAGCCGAGGGGCCAATTGAATACGCGCCTATGTTCTGGTTCAGCGCCGAAGAGATAAAGTCGGCAATCACGCCAACGGGATTCGGCGAGGGCGTAATTAATCCCATGTATCCCGGGTGCCCAACGTTTGTGCAAAAGGGAATCAGCTTGTCTTTAATTTCGTCGAGCACGACATCTGGCGAACTCGGATTCTGTGGCAGCGGTTCGCTAAATAGATGATTCACCATCCGCGGTTCAGCGTCCGGAAACACGCGCTTGTTTTCTATTTGATCAAAGTATTCCGCCAGCAGATCAACGACCTCATGACCTAAATCCCTAAATTCTCTCGAGTTCATTCGTCATCACCCGGAGCTATTCTACGATCACCCTCCAAGCGGCCGAACCCTGTTTCTTGCGGTCAAATTTTAATTCCGAAGACCGCCAGGAATACGCGATTCATGACGCCGGCCCTGGCCTCGCCATCATTGGAGATAAGACGATGCGGACGGTCTCGTCAGCCGTGTATCTCGTCTCGATTGTGTTACATTCAAATGAAGTGAGGGCGCGTAGCTCAGGTGGTAGAGCAATGCCCTTTTAATCCGTTTTTAGCCAATCTGCACCGAAAAGCACGGTCGCGCACGATCACGCAAAACTCCAATATTGGCAAGGTTTCCCGAGGGTTTAGCGAGCGCACCTGCGGGCATGGCCGTCCACCAAATCCAAAAGCGAAGTGCCACCAGGAGTGCCACCGGAATTTCGTGTGAATCTTTAGGTACGTGCAGGTTGTTGTCTTTCCCTCCTGGTGCTCTTGGCCATTGCGGTTACCTTGGGAGACGATAAAGACGAGAGAACCGTGGCTGATTGCCGTGGGTGATTTCAGCGTCGGCGATTAGTCGTTCGGCTGACAATCCCGCTCGGCCGAGGTGAAAAACACAACCGCGACTCCGCAACTTTCATTCCCGGGGGCGACTTCACGGTACCAATCCGGCAATCCGACTAACCTCCCTTCGCGGATTTGTGTGAAGCTGGCAGAATGGCCGCGAAATCAGGCTGGTACGTTACCGACCCATCGAAGAAATCTGCTTCACGCCTTAGAATAGCCGGGGACTGAGGGATCATCATGCTGTGCACAATCTCAGCCTGCGCGCTGTAGTCCATGACTACTAAAGTTTACCCCGACCCCAAGCCTTTTCGCGAGGAAGCGAAACTCGTTATTTTGGACCTTGACTGCTTTCTCTACCCTTACAACAAGACTTACCGAAATGCCGTGCTGCGGGCCTGGCGGGAGATCGAAAAGGAATACGGCCTTCCCATATTCCGGAGGAGAATAGCGCAGCAATTGATTGAAGAGGCTAAGGAAGAAGCGAACGAGAATCCGGATGACCCATTATGCCGGTGTATCAGCGAGCTGGCGGAAAGCTTGGAAAGCAAGGGCTTCCCGCGCGCCTCCGTGATCGGCATGCTGGAAGCCTATTCTCGCAACTGGAAGGCGGCGCGCTGGGGCGAGGAGGACGAAGACATTAGGCCTGATCAGGCCCTCGACCCGCCTTATCTGAACCCCCCTTACAAGGAGATGATCGCCATGGCTTATAACCTGAGACTCCTTCAGGATTGCAACAGAAAAAAAGCAAGACTCACGCGCGAAGAACTGCAGAAAAAAATCGTAAAAGGAGACATGGGGATTACTCGGCTGTGGCATAGGCATATGGGTACCGGGTTCATCCGACGCGACGCAGCACTGGCGAGCAAGATACAGCGGCTAACGGACTCCGGCGCTGAAGTCGCGGTGCTCACCCATTCCTTCAAGCACGGAGCGGGAGAGGCGATGGAAAAGCTGGAGAAGCTCGGCCTCGGAGGGGTGATTTCAGAGGAGAATGTTTTTGGGATTGAAGAGATTTCTCCTTATCGAAAGGGCACGAAGCCGGAGGTTTTTGAGAAAGTGCTTGCGGTCATTAACGACAGGCGCGCCCCGGCAGACCCGATTAAGCCGATCGAGACGATCATGGCAGAAGACACAATCGGCAACCTGCAGGGCGCTAAGAAAGCAGGCATGCAAACCGTGTGGGTGCCGCGCAGGGACAAAGGCATACCAAATCGTCGCTCACGTAACCTGCAGAAAAAGCTCGCTTCGGTCGATCGTATCTACGCTACGCCGCATGAGTTTCTGGACGCGCTGGATGCTGCGATGCGTACCTCCACAGAGTCCCGGTAAGGCTGGAGGTACGTCAGCGCAGCTTTCAGGAATGAAACATTCCGAAAGCATTACTCTTGGCGCGTCGGTATTCCTCGACTCGCCATCACAGGCGCGCCACTCGCGCTGTTGCGAAGCCCGCCAGGCCACCAGTTCCAATCGCCCGCAAGACGAAGCAGCGCGGGACCGATCACAATGCGAACGAGCGTGGCGTCAATCAACACGGCGACCGCCAACGTAAATCCGATCATCTTGACCACCAGGAAACTTCCGAAGGTGAATGCCGCAAACACCACGATCATGATCGCGGCAGCGCTGGTAATCAGGCCTGCAGTTCTAGCCAGACCCTCCGGGATTGCATCCACTTCACTGAGCCCGCTCCTTCTGGCTTCGAGAACGCGTGCCACCAGAAATACCTCGTAATCCATGCTTAATCCGAAAACGATTGCAAAGGCAACGATCGGAACAAGAGGAAACACGCTGCCGGTGCCCTCAGGAACTCCCAGGAATCTGCTACCGTGCCCGTTTTGGAAAACGAAAACCAAAGTACCGAAGGACGCCGCGACGGAGAATAGGTTGAGTGCGATGGCCTTCAGGGCCACGAAGACGGATTGGAATCCACAAAGTAGCGCAAGGAGCGTCCCACCGACTATGAGAGCCATCACTGACGGGAAGTGGTCTCTGATAATGGTTTCATAATCGGCGTTAAGCGCCGGGATGCCGCCAACCAGAAGCGTTGCGCCAGGCGCTCCGGTGAGAGCCAGCGCGCCGGTCTTGCGAAGCTCCCGCACCCAGTCCACCTGGCCGCGCAGCGAGACCGAACTCGCGGGTACCACCTCAAGCAGCGCCGCTTTTCCGTCGCTACTTAAAAACGTTCGACGCGTTTCCCGCGAGAGTTCAGGCAGATTTGAGCGGTTGCCCTCTGCAATTGAGGTGATAGAAATCACGCGATCCGAACGAGGGTCGCTGGCGAGGCGCTTGGTGAGACGATCAATCACATTCCACCCAGCGTCGGTTCGCGCAATGGAGTCGCTTGGAAGCTCGACGATGATGCGCAACGATTCAACCACGCCCTCCCGATCCATCTGTTTCAGGACGTGGAGCGCTTGGACGGATTCCGCCTCCTTCGGAAGCCAATCTCCTCGAGGAAGACTGGTATCCAACCGTCCGACCTGCGATACGAGCAGAAGCAAAGGAGTGCCTGCCACAAAGAGGGCAAGCCAGGGATGCGCGACAATCACCCTACCCCATTGCCGCCAGCGATTTCCTGTACGCGCTGCCCGCTGTGCATCCAACTTTGGAGTGAAGGGCATTCGGCCAAAATCGATCCGCCGGCCTAGCAATGCCAGCACTGCGGGAACGAGAGTATTCGTAAGCAGCACGCTCATCCCCGCCACCAGGAAGCCGGCGATACCGATGGAACGGATTTCGCTGATCGGAACCGTCAACAGGGCTAGAAATCCGATGGCTACCGTTGAGGCTGAAATCAAGAGTGTGCGGCCCGCCTGACGAGCCGCGATGACCGCGGCCGCGGGTCCGTCATTCCCGGCGGAAATCGCTTCCCGGAAGCGGCTGACCATGAGAAGCGCGTAGTCGATGCCCAGGCCGAGGCCAAGCATGGTGGCCAAATTGTGAACCAGAATGGACAAGTGCCAGTGCTCGGCCAGTAATCCGGTAATCGCCAGAGTTGTCGCGATGGCAAGCTGGCCCACCGCCAATGGAATCACGGCGGCGGTCAAGCTTCCAAAAGCCACCAGCAGAAGTGCGAGGGTAGCGGGGATCACGAGAGTTTCGCCACGTTTCACGTCGTCGGCGCTGGCTTTTCGAATGTCGAAATTCAGCGGAATCTCGCCGGTGAGTTCGAGCTTCACCGCCGGATATCGCCTGCGCAGTTCATTTGCAAGCGAATTTGCCAACTGGTGAAGCTCCGGAACCAGCGACTCTACGGGACCCTCAGACGACGAAAGTCCCACGAGAACAAACGTTCCACCTCCCCGGCCCAGAAAGATTGGATCGCGCGAATCGAGATAGGACACCACGCCCGAAACCCCGGCTTGGTCTCTTAGCGCTCTGACCATGGGTTCTAACGCTTGGCCGCCTTCCTCCGAATTCGCAGGTGGTAGTCCCAGGATCACCAGGACCACTTGGTTCACGAACGGCGAGCGAAAACGATTGGCCAGTTCTTGCTGGACAGTTGCAGCCTGGCTCCCCTCGACGCGGGTTGCCGTTTCCAGATGACGCTCGGCGTGAAAAGAGAATGGAAGGAGTGCAATGACTGCGGCGAGAACGATCCCGGAAAGCCAGAAACGGCGCACATGCATCCCACTCATCATGTCACAACAAGCACCATCACTGAAACTTTCCGCGAGTATGCACTTGCGCAGGAATCACATAAGTAGCCATACGAATCTGCTAAACTTTCGCCATCGGCTTAGGAAAATCAACTCGCTTCTTATTGTCGTTCGCACTGCTTGCCGCCCTCCGGCCTGCAGTGGCTCAACTTCCGGTGTCGGACCCTCGCATTGGCACCTGGACGCTCATCTCTGCGCAGTCTAGCCTCGACCCTCCGAATCGGCTCTCCATTACGCATGTGCATGACCGGTTGCATGTAGTCATGTCAGGCGAAACTCATCTCGATTTCACTGCGAATCGCAACGGACACGAGTCGTCTGCGCCAGGCAATCTTGGGTTCAATCAAATTGAACTCCGCAGGATCAATAAAAGGCAGGCGGAGGTCAAGGAGTTAAAGGATGGAACTGTGGTGGCCACGATTCATGAACAACTTTCGAAGAATGGAAACGAACTGACCGCCACAACTGCGACCCCGGGCCACGCCGATCGGATCACCGTGTGGACGCGAAGCGGAGATGCGAAGGCTGCCAGTGACCTGTTCATAGGCGAGTGGACGGAAGATCTCAGCAAGACCCGTATGCGACAAGGTCTGGTGCTCAAAATCGAGGCGGATGGAAACGGTGGGGTCCGTTTTCTGGGTGACTACAGCTACACCGCCCGTTTTGACGGAAAGCAATACGATCTAAAGAATTCGCGCAACGATACCGTGAGGCTTGAACTTGTCGATCCTCACACGGTAGATGCGATTTACCGGCGTGACGAGCAAGTCACTCAAACGGATCGGTGGGTGGTTTCCGCGGATGGTCAGCAGATGACGCTATCCACCACGGGCGCGTTGGAATCGGGCCAGCGGCTAACGGAGAAGCTCGTGTTTAAGAACTAGTGAAGGTATATCTGTGCAGTACAGAAGCCCGTCGCTCTGGTAGTGCGTTGGATCGCTCGGCGGGGTAGCCATATTGCCTCGCTATAGACGGCTCTCTGTTGTAGGCAGGCCGTTTCGCTCATTACCCCGCACCCTGCGATCATCTCACAGCTGCTCCGAGGCTTCGATTTTCGGAATTTCCTCGATACACTCAGGATCGCCAACGGCGGCCATGCATTGGAGGCACTCCGCACTGCAATCGATACCTCTGCGATGGGTCGCGATAGCCAGTTTGGGCTCGCAGATCGGTGACACCGCGCCGGCCTCACGAGCCGCCACCGAAATGATCCCCTTGCGATACATAAATTTCAGAATGCCGTTGACCGTATCTTCCAGAGACGGGTCCGGCTTGCCCCAAACGGAGGCATCCCGGGCCATTTGATAGGAAGAACTGTCATACCGTTTGAACTCCATCGCGGAGATGTTGTCGACAGAGCCCACCAGAAAATCCAGAAGCGGGAAAAGAAGATCTTCCTTCCGGCATCTCCGGATCAGCTCGGGCACGAAATCAGGAAGGCTGAATTTGTCGAATTGCCGGCCAGTCGCTTTCGTAATAAGCCCGGTAATATCCATCATGTTCGAATAATCGTCGCGAACGACATGGTAAGTCTTATTCGCTGTACCGGGAGTGGTAGAGATGGCAACGATGTTATTCGCCACAATGTCGGCCGGAACAAAGCTGACCTGGTTAAGAGTATCGACGCCAATGCCGTGATTCACCATGAAGGCAACTAAGCGAACGGCGATATCGAAGTTGTTACCTCCGCCGGTGACGGAAGGACTCACCAGCGCCGGCCGGAAAATTCTTGCGGTAAGTCCCCGGCTGCGCGCGTCGACAACCACCTGTTCCGCTACCCATTTCGATTGGCTGTACCCAAAGTCGAGGAGCTCCATATTCTCGTTCAGGTCGGTCTCATACAAGACTGACTTGACCGCCCAGCCAAACACGAAAGTAGTCGAGACGTAATTGAACTCTTTTGGCCTTCCCTCGAACGCCAATCTTACGACCTCATTGGTTCCCAGCACGTTCGCGTCACGCATCAGGTCATAGTTGAAAAGGTAGTTCACGGTTGCACCGTTGTGGAACACCGTGTCGATTTCACTCGCGAGAAAATCCCAGACGTCCTGCATCAGGCCAAGCTTTGGCTGCGCGAGATCGCCGGAGATCGGAGTCACGCGGGCCTCGAACATCTCCATCAACCGCGCTCCGCAGGGTCCCATTGAGTCCATCGCTGCTCTCAGTCTCCGCATGCCCTGCTTTTCATCGGAAGACCGGACGAGAACATAGATCTTCGCCCGCGTCTGTTCCAGCAAGCTTTTGATGAGGAATGGCCCGATGAAGCCTGTCCCGCCGGTGAGCAGCACATGATTCAGCACCGGTATCTCCGGCACCGGCGCAGGCGCCGGAGGCTCGAAGATGAGCTTCCGGTCGTTGCTCATCATCTCTTTCTCAGCTGCGCATTGCTCTTCACGGAACGCCGCAAGGGAATGGCGGAGATGAACCAGTGCCTCTTCGGGAGCGCGCTCCAGTTGTTCGGCTAGTCCAAACAGCTCGGCTACACTGACATGTTGAATGACACCAATATCTACTTGCCTCGCCAGCAACTCGGCGCCTTTATCTTTCAGCAGTTCCTTGAGCTCATGCGTGAATACAACAAGATCCAGCGAATCCAGTCCAGCTTCGACGAGGTTGTACGATTCCAGACCTGTCAGGTTGTACCTGGCTTTCAATTCGGCGAAAGAGGAATGTATGTCGGAATGAGATTTTCCGGCGTCCTTCTCCCGCGAAAAGTCGGAGAGAACGGTGAACTGACCTTGCAGCCACATCTGCTTGGTCTTATGGCGCATGATCTTCCCTGAACTTGTTCTCGGGATCGCACGAGGCGCAATGAATGAAATCATCGCCACTTCCACGTTGAGATAACTGCGTACGGCAGCGGCAATCTTTCGAGCTTCGGGAAGCGCTTTAGGATTTTTGACTTCGGCGACGATTGCCAGCGCGGGTTCGCTGTCTTCCTGAATCTGGAACGCGGCGACGCAATTGTGCCGGATTAGACTGGATGACTTCTCCACGACGTTCTCAATGTCTTGCGGGTAATAGTTTTGTCCGCGGAGAATAATCATGTCCTTGATGCGGCCGCAGACGTAGAGTTCGCCGTTGTGGAGGAACCCCAGGTCGCCAGTGCGAAGATAGCCGTCGTCATAGGGAGTATCGTCCACGATCCGCGCACGAAACTGCTTCAGAGTCAGTTCAGGATTATTCCAGTACCCCTGGCACTTACCGCTTCCGGCAAGCCAAATTTCGCCGATGCGCTCCGGCTTAAGAGGAAAATTTCCTTCGGGATCCACGATCTTAACGTCGAGACCCGGGAGCGGGGTTCCACAACTGACAATCTGCGTGGCGCAGTCGATTTCTGAGACCTCGGTAGTCATTCGGGCCTTCCCCAGCGCCAGGGCACGCTTGTTGACGGAAACGATGTTGCGACCGCCAAGTGAGACCGCCAAAGTATTCTCGGCCAGCCCGTAGGCGACATAGAAACTGTCAGACTTTAGTCCGTTGGGTTGAAACGCTTCCAGAAACCGGGTGTAGGTGTCCGGTTTGACAGGTTCTGCGGCGCACATCAATACGCGAAGCGAGCTGAGATCACAAGCCTCCAGGCTTTCCTTGGAAAGCCTCCCGGCGCGCAAGCAATAGTCATAGGCGAAGTTGGGGGCAGCCGCCGCAGTGGCGCGGTAGGTCGTGATCGCATTGAACCACAGGATCGGTCGCTGAATGAAGTCCATGGGAGCGAACCCGTAGGTCGTGCCACCTTTCAGTGCCGGATATAGGTAGCACCCGATCAGTCCCATATCGTGATACTGCGGAAGCCAGGAAACGACGACCGGCGCCGGATGGTCGATCACGAGCTCATAAGTATTCAGGATGTTTTCGTGCGTTACCATCACGCCCTTGGGCTCCATCGTCGAACCCGACGTGTACTGGAGAAACAAGATCTTCCAAGGATCGGCAGGTGGTTGGTTAGAAATCGTGTCCACGAAATCTTCCGTGGCAATCCACGGAAGACTGGAGATGTAATCTACATCGACGCCCGACGCCGAGACTCCACGTCTGGCGAGATTCGTCTTGAGAGATGCGAGGTAATCTCTGCTGGTTAAGATCCCAGCCGCCTGGCAATCCTTTGCGATGTGGACCGTCTTGTAGAGAGCACTCTGGAAGCCACGCGAACTTGGAGGATAGACGGGCACGGGGATCAATCCAGCGCGCACGCAACCAAAAAATGCGCAGATCATTTCGAGCCCCGGCGGGTAGGCAAGCAGGAGCCGATCGCCAGCCGCGAAACGACAATCTTTCCGCAAATGTCCCGCGATCGCTTGCGTTCGGCGGAGAAACGACGCGTAGGTGTAGGTTTCGATCGGATCGCCGTTTACGTCAAGGTACGAGTAAAGTAGCTTGTTCGGGTGCTCATCTGCCAGCCTATCGAGGTGGTCCAGAATTGACGCCGTCATTAATCAGCAATCCTCCAAGATCGAATAGAACGCAAGTCAGTAAAACGAAACATCCCTCGCTACCGAGCGAGGGAAACACGATTGTGTCTCAAGGTGCAGACGGGGTTGTGGGCTGACTCTGAGAATGTACGCCTTTTTTTTCTCGGGATAAAGCGACGATCAATTAGTTGGGGAACCGACGTTCTCCATTTCGCCGCATGGGGCGCGAGACTCGCGAAACAATGCCAAGCTTTTACGGCCCCGCGAAAGAATCCCCGCTCGTTACGGTTCATTGGTTGGTATATTAGCAAAGCATTTGAACAATACCTGCATCATCGCTCCCTGGGTGAAGCGCTGCACTTAAGGTTTTGTCCGTTCCGAAATTTTATTGATACCCTTGAGGGCTGGCAATAAAATACTTCCGGGAAATTGCCGACGGCGCGGCAACAACTACGCCGCTGGTCAGGGCCACTCATGTAACTTGTGGAGCGTGTCGGGTCCAATTTACCATGACCGCGGAGGCGCCGATGAGGTTCGAGACCGAAGCGGAGATTTCTCAAGAGCCGGAGATATCGGATCTTGTGCCATCGGAAGCCTCAGCGCCGCCTGCTATCGGGCCGGCAGGCAGTTCTTCCTTCCCGAAAGTCTTACGTAGCCGCCTGGATAGGTTTTTTGCCGATCAGAACATTTCTCCTAAAGCAAACCGTACGATGCGGGTCAAAATCGTTGCGGGTCTGGCAGTCCTCGCGGGGAGCTGGATTGCCCTGTATGCGCTCAACCCCGGTTCATGGAAGTTTGTTGCACTCTACCTTTTAGGAGGGCTGGCGCAGACATTCCTTTTGCTGAACATCGCGCACGACAGCAATCACAACGCCATCTCGTCCCGGCCGCTCGTAAACAAAACCCTGAACTATGTCTTCGATTTGTGCGGAATCAGTTCTTACATGTGGCGCATTCTCCACCATCGGGGCCATCACGCCTGCATCAATCTCCACGGCGAAGATGATGCGCTTTCGGGACGCGGCATCTTTCGCTTCACCCCCTATGAATCCCAGTTACCCTGGCACCGTTTCCAGCACATCTACGCGCTGTTCGTTTACGCCATGTTTTCTCTCGATTATGTGTTTTTCAGGGACTTCCAGTGCTTTTTCTTTCCGGACCACGAATATCTGAGGCGCACGAAACATCCTCTCCGAGAATACGCGATTCTCTTTGCTGGCAAGGGCTTCTATCTTACTTACATGCTGGTTCTGCCGGTGATGGTGCTGGGAAAATCGCCTCTGCTGGTTGTCGGGTCGTTCCTTCTCGTCAATTTGATCGTCGGCCTAACCGTAACGCTCGTTTTCCAGTCGACGCACACCATCGATAGCACCTACTTTCCCTCCGATCGCGGCGAGTTTGACAACGGCGTATATCACATCTTCGCGACAACCGCCGACTATGCAACCGAAAACCCGCTGGTCGGTTGGCTCGTGGGCGGGCTTAACCATCATGTCGTCCACCACCTGTGCCCTTTCGTATGCCATACCCACTATGCTCCGCTGACCAGGATCGTGAAGGAGACCGCCGAAGAGTTTGGGATTTCGTATCGGCAGAACCCCACCATGAGCGGGGCAATCCGGCATCATCTGATACTCTTGAAACAATTGGGAAACCAAAACTGAATCTGAGGGTTTTATCTTTTGCACATGGCCCAGCACCACTCCCTACAAGTGAAATGAAAACTCCTCCGGTTCAAGGCAAATATCGGGACGGTTGGGTATGAGTTCAACGCATATCCCCGCTGTTTCCCGATTTCGCTGCTTTGCCGACTCGCGCGCGATGGCTCGCAATCCCGTGCAGGTTTTGTCCAGGTACAACGAAATCTTCGGCGACACGTTCCGGATACATATAGGTGGTCTGAAGGAAGCGATGGTTACCATCGATCCCGCGGTCATTCAGCACGTGTTGAAGACCAATGCGGAGAACTACCAAAAATCCGAAATTCAAGTAAAGCGTATGGGCCACTTCCTGGGAAAAGGTCTTCTCACGACCCACGGAGAAGCTTGGCGCACGCAGCGGCGCCTAATCCAGACAGGCTTCGATAAAAAGCAGCTCGAAGCGCTGTCCTCAATCATGCGGGATTCCCTCGCCGACTCGCTGCGGGATTTTGACAGACAGGTTCGTCTTGGCCCCGTCGATATCTATACCCACCTGATGAAAATTACCTTCGCGATGGTCGCGCGATCGCTATTTGGCGCGCGGTTGAAGGATGAAGACATCGATCTGGTCAGCCGTACCATCTGCACCGTCCAGGAATTCATCGTTCGGCAAACCCTGCAGCCTTATCTGAATCCCTGGTTCGCGGTCTCGGGCGAACTGCGCAAACACGAAGACATGCGCACCCGCGCGGACACTGTTCTGATGGAATACATCAAGATGCGCCGCAATGAACCGTCTGGCCACGATCTGCTGCAAACTTTGATGGATGCGCGTTACAGCGACGGCAAAGGCATGAGCGACGAACTCATCCTGAGCGAGAGCATGCAACTTCTGGTTGCTGGCCATGAAACATCGTCGAATGGGCTATCGTGGCTTCTTTATCTTTTGAGCACGCGTCCCGATTGCCTCAAAAGAGTACGGCAGGAGTTTGATACTGTGCTCGGCGACGCGCCCCTGAGCTACAGCGACGTTCCCAAATTCGAATTTGCGACTCAGGTAATTATGGAGGCGCTCCGCCTCTACCCGCCGTTTTGGATGGTCGACCGCATGGCGGTCTCAGACGACCGCGTAGGCGACGTCGCCATACCCCGCGGATCGATGGTCATTGTGTATGTGTATGGCGCGCATCATGCTCCGCGCTACTGGGAAAATCCGGAGAATTTCGATACGGAGCGTTTCACTAAAGCGAACGAGAAGCTGCGCACGCCCTTCACCTTCCTTCCCTTCGGTGCCGGACCGAGAGGCTGTATCGGCGGAAATTACGCTATGCTGCAGATCCTCATGATTTTGCGCGACCTGCTCAGAACCTACGATTTTCGGTTGGCTCCGGGCCAAGTAATCGAAGCGCGCCCGATGGTCATCCTGCGGCCGAAACACGGAATCCGCATGATGTTCACCAAGGCAAATTGTCAGCCTGTGCTAATCGAACGAGTGCATTCGCATCGATAAGTCGGTGCAGTGTCATTGACGAGTGGCCAAATCCCGATTGCTCCCGTATGACGGGCAACCCGGAAGTTATGTCCCCTAACAGACCTCAACGACGCTAGCCATAAGTCCTAGGGCTGTATCTGAAGCGCCCCCCGAGCGAAGAGTTGGGATGCGAGACGCTGTGCAAGGGCGCTTCGGATACAGCGACTTGAAGGAAGCCGCCCCGCGGGACTATGGGATTTGTATCAGGATGAGCCGGTCTTGATCGTTTGCGAGTTTGGCGTTGCGGTCAGGGCGCTTGGGCTTCAGTAGCTTGTGGCAGAGAGAACGGGCGTGGGGCGGCGCATCGGAGAGTGTGAATCGCACCCCCATACTGCATTCTGACAAGTGCGAGACACAGACCCGGTGTGCGGTTCCGCAAGCGGTAGGAGATGTCCGTGGAACTGGAGTGCGCCGGCATGCAAGGCGGTTTTGAGTCCCGCGACAAACTTGCCGCGGAAGACACGGCTGAGCACTTTGACGGGAAGGAAGAAGGATCGGCGCGAGGAGATCCAGCGGGAATGATCCGGAGCGATGCCGCCGGCGGCCACCACGCAGTGGACATGGGGATGATGTTGCAGTCGCTGGTCCCAAGTGTGGAGCACGCTGAAGAAGCCGATCTCGGCTCCCAGGTGGCGTGGATCGCGAGCGATCTCCAGCAGAGTTGCAGCGCTGGCGTGAAACAGCAGGTTATAGATCAGCCGTTTATTCTGCAACGCGAGGGGAGCGAGTTCCCGTGGCAGAGTGAAGACGACGTGCACATAGCGGGTGGGCAGCAACTCCCGTTCCCGCGCCTGAAGCCAGCGCAGGCGGGCGTTGCCCTGACATCGGGGGCAATGCCGGTTGCGACACGAGTTGTACGAGATGGCGGTATGTCCGCAGTCCGAGCACTGATCGCGATGTCCACCCAACGCGGCGGTGCGGCAGCGTGTGATGGCGAGCAACACCTTTTCGTGTTGTCCGTTGATCCACTTACGACTGCGCTCAATGAAGGACTGACCTGCACAGCGAACGATGTCGGCCACCTCCAGAGGAGGCCGGTTCATGCGCTCTGCGTCGGCTCTCCTTCTCCTCGAATCGGGAGTGCATCCAACGGACTGCCGGTGGCGCTGAGATGCCGCCGTGAGAGATGCAGGTAGATCGTCGTCTCCTCAAGGTCGCGATGACCGAGCAGCATCTGGATGGTGCGCAGGTCGGCGCCGGCTTCGAGCAGATGAGTGGCAAAGCAGTGGCGCAGCGTGTGGGGATGGACATGCTTGTGCTCAAGACCGGCGCGTTGTGCGGCGTTCTGACAGGCAGTCCACAGGACCTTGGTGGTGACCGGGTAACTTGCGGTATGCCATCGGTTGCCGGGGAACAGCCAATCGGTGGGCTTGCGTTTCAGCCCGCGCCAGTAGACACGCAGAGCATCGAGCAGTTTGGGGCTGAGCATGACATCACGGTCCTTGCGTCCCTTGCCTCCCCGGATATGAATGACCATGCGTTGGCTGTCGATATCGCTGATCTTCAGGTGTGCCACTTCTGCGCGACGTGCGCCCGTAGCATAGAGGGTCATCAGCAGAATGCGATGAAAGGGAAACTCTGCCGCGTCGATCAGACGCGCCACTTCGTCCTGGCTCAGCACCTGCGGCAAGTGCAGAACCTTCTTCGGATACGGCGTTTCGGCAACGCTCCAGCCTCGCTTCAACACTTGGACATAGAAAAAACGCAAAGCTGCCAACCGCTGGATTACGGTGTTCGGAGCCAACTTCCACTGCGTGAACAACGCGGCCTGATACTGGCGAATCTGCTCGGGGCCAAGCTGATCGGGCGGGCGATGGAAGTGCCGACTAAAATGCTCGACCGTGTGGATGTAAGCGTGGATGGTGGACTCGGCGAAGTTCCGCCGCCGCAGTTCTTCCAGCATGAGCTGACGTAGATGGGTCACAGAGAGTTCCTCCTCTGCGACACAAACTAGCTCAGATCACCTCCACCGTCGGCTCCGCAACACGCGAATGCGTCCGCCGCAAAGCGGCTTAGTTCAAGTCGACTTCGGGGAGATCTCCCCGAGCTCGTTTCTGGAGAGCTTCCCGTTTGCCGACTAACCGGAATGATTCGACGCGAGCGCGACATAGCCATTCGTTGACTGCCAGAAACGGCTTCCGTAAGATGAAGCGACGCGAAAGCCAACGTCTCTCAAATGATCGGCCAGACCATCTCGCACTATCGGATCCTCGAAAAGCTAGGCGGCGGAGGGATGGGCGTGGTTTACAAGGCCGAGGACACGCGCCTGCACCGTTTTGTTGCGCTAAAGTTCCTGCCTGATGAAGTGGCCAACGATCCCCATGCGCTTGAGCGCTTCCGCCGTGAAGCGCAAGCGGCGTCGGCTCTCAACCATCCCAATATTTGCACCATCTACGACATCGGCGGAGATCTGGATCGTCATTACATCGTGATGGAGTATCTCGAGGGCAGCACGCTGAGGTACCGCATCGAAGGGAAGCCAATTTCGGTGGAGCAATTGGTGGACCTCGGATCGCAGATTGCCGACGCGCTGGATGTGGCGCACTCGGCGGGCATTGTTCATCGCGATCTGAAGCCCGCGAACCTGTTTATCACTAAACGCGGACAGGCGAAGGTGCTCGATTTCGGGCTGGCCAAAGTAGCCGGGCAAACGCTGCCGCAAATGGAACCGGGTGAGGTGACGCTCGCGACGGCGGCAGTTGATCCCGCGAATCTGACCAGCCCGGGCAGCACTGTAGGGACCGTCGCCTACATGTCGCCGGAACAGGCGCGCGGCGAAGAACTGGATGTCCGTACCGACCTTTTTTCCTTCGGTACGGTGCTTTACGAGATGGCCACGGGCCGGCAGCCGTTTACCGGCAACACGTCAGCGGTGACCTTCGATGCCATCTTGAATCGAGCGCCAACGGCACCGGTTCGCCTGAATCCGAATCTGCCGGCCGAATTGGAGCGCATCATCAACAAGGCGCTTGAAAAGGAACCCGACCTTCGTTACCAGATTGCGTCCGAGATGCGCGCAGATCTGAGGCGGCTGAAGCGGGAGATCGACTCAGGCAAGAGGTCGGCAGCAAATGTGGCGCCGATGGTAGAGCCGGCGGCGGCGCCAAGTTCCGCTGCGTCCTCAGGTTCGGCGAAGGTTCAGTCGGCGGTGCCGGCGTCTTCTCATGCCTTAGTGACGGCCGTCGCGACGCCGAGTGGACGCAAGCGATGGCCGTGGGTTGCGCTGCGTGTGTGATTGTCGCTGCCTTCACCACCGGAATATTTTTTTACATCCATCGAGCCCGCGCCCTCACCGCGAAGGATTCCATCCTGCTCTCCGATTTTGTGAACACCACCGGCGACCCCGTGTTCGACGGAACGCTGAGGCAAGCGCTGGCGGTGCAACTAGAACAGTCACCTTATCTGAATATTTTTCCCCAGGAGCGTGTGCGCGACACGCTGCGCTACATGGGACACTCTCCCGACGAACGAGTGACTCCGGATCTGGCGCGCCAAGTCTGCCAGCGCGAAGGAGTGAAGGCTGTCTTGAACGGAACCATCTCCGCGGTTGGAACCCAGTACGTGGTTGGAGTGGATGCAGTGAATTGTCT
Organism: uncultured Acidobacteriaceae bacterium; assembly: GCA_963766625.1. Lineage (GTDB taxonomy): Bacteria > Acidobacteriota > Terriglobia > Terriglobales > Acidobacteriaceae > Sulfotelmatobacter. The sequence goes on from CAVYBF010000011.1 coordinate 253,932, forward strand.
CACCGGTGACAACCTGGCCCGCGAGCAAATCCAAGTCGACAAGAAAGAGCAGGTGCTCGGCGCCGTGGGCAAGGTGGCCTCCAGTTTGCGGAGCAAGCTCGGCGAGTCGCTGGCTTCACTGCAAAAGTTCGATGCTCCGGTGGAAGAGGCGACTACCTCCTCGCTCGAAGCGCTCAAGTACTTCAGCCTGGGTGAAGCGGAGAGAGACAAAGGGAGCGAGCAGACCGCGATTCCTTTCTACAAGCACGCCCTTGAGCTGGATCCGAACTTTGCCGTGGCCTACGCGCGGCTGGGCCAGGCTTACATGAACATGGGTGAGAGCATAGAAAATACTAAGAAGGCGTTTGAGCGGCGGGACCGCTGCAGCGAGCTCGAAAAGCTTTACATTGAGACCCACTATTACAGCATTGTGACCGGGGAAGTGGACAAAGAGCTGGAAGCATATGAACTCTGGCGGCGGACCTATCCGCGTGACAGTATTCCGGCCAACAATCTGGCGGTTGACCACGCATTCGTCGGAAAGTGGGAGCAGAGCCTGGAAGAGGCCCAGGAGACCAAGCGGCTGGACCCCAATTCGGCCTTTAGTTTCAATGCAGTCGCCGGGGCCTATTTGGGGCTCAACCGTCTTGCTGAATGTAAGGCGATGCGCCTGCAAGAGGTCGGGCAGAAAGTCGACAATGCCGGCGACCATGGCAATCTTTATAGGTTCGCGTTCCTTGACGGAGATGCGGCTGGAATGCAGCACGAGATCGACTGGGCCAAAGGCCGCCAGGATGAGTACCAAGTAGTGGAGACCGTTGCCGATGCAGCCGCATCGTCCGGCAAGATGGTTGCGGCCCGGGCTTCCTATCAACAGGCTGTCGATCTGGAGCGCGGGGAAAAACTTGAGGAGAGTGCGGCGACCGACTTGGCGCGAGAAGCCGTATTTGAAGCGCAGATGGGAAACTCCAAGGCTGCCCGGGATGACGCTTCGACGGTGCTTTCCCGTTCCCGCTCCCGCGGCCCTCTTGTGGTTGCGGGCCGGGCGCTGTCGCTCGCCGGCGACGAGCGAGAAGCGGAGGCCGCTGCCCAGGAGCTCGTCAAAAAAAATCCCACCGATACGCTGATCAACGCAGTCGCCGTACCCGTAATCCGTGCCGGAATTGCCTTGAACCAGGGAAATCCCGGCAAAGCGATCGAACTCTTGCAAACCGCCACTCCCTACGAGTTTGGCTTTGCGGCGGGTGTCCAGCCCAACTACCTGCGCGGCCTAGCCTATCTCGAGCTGCACCAGGGAAAGGAAGCCGCGGCAGAGTTCCAGAAAATTCTTGATCATCCCGGTATTTGTATGTTCACGCTTCCCACCTGCAGGCTGGCCCGTCTGCAACTTGGTCGCGCGCGAGCAGAAGCCGGCGACGCAGGCGGCGCTCGCACTGCCTACCAGGACTTCTTTGCTCTCTGGAAAGACGCCGACCCCGACATCCCCATCCTGAAGCAAGCCAAAGCCGAGTACGCGGGCCTGCAGTAGGAACTGGGTAGCAGGAGCAGTCGTCGTTAAGTGATGCTTACTGTTCACCTTTGATGATTGGCGCGCGCAAAGCAGTTCCATGAATGCTTGCCAACGATTCTGAGCGTATTTAACGTTTGAGCTCTGACCGTCTGCGTTCATTGCAAGAAGGCCGAAGATGCTCATGGAAAAGAGGAGCACGAGTACGAGCGGGACGCGTCGCGTCCTGTGGGGCGCGGCTGGCACGCATTCCGGCGAGGCTTGGCTACGACGCTTCACGCACTCGGGGAGAACGATCAAACGATCCAGATTCTTCGGCACGCGAACGTTAAGACAACGCAACAGTGCTATATTAAAGCCGTGCCTGCCAACAGCAAAAAGGCGATGCAGCGCTTCGGTCAGATTTACGAAACCACGTGTCTCAACGCCTGATTTGAGTATTGTTTGAGTATTAATGTCAGCGATTGGCAAACAGCAAGTAAAAGAAAAATAAAGAGTTGGGCGCGTAGCTCAGGTGGTAGAGCAATGCCCTTTTAAGGCATGGGTCGCAGGTTCGAATCCTGCCGCGCTCACCATGATTTCAAAGTACTTAGCTGATTTCGGCAGGGCTGATTTCGGGCACCCCCGGACACCCAGAGCCAGCGAGACTCTAGTTTCTACGCCATTGCGGTCACGCTCCGCGCTTTCAATTTCGCTGAGAATTCCGAGGGAAGCACCATCTGCACGGCCTTCTTGTGGGCTTCCTGCTGATCGGCTGAAACCGCTTGTGCGTACAGCTCCAGCGTAATCTTTGGGGTTGTATGACGAAGCTGTGACTGTGCAACCTTCACGTTCTCCCCGTTTGAGATCAGCAATGTCGCTAGCGAGCGGCGTAGCGTGTGCCATCCGATCGGTGCTTTCTTGCTGCTCTTGATCCCAGAGATTCTCTCGATTACGGGACTGATGTGACGACGGAAGAGAATTTGATAGGTGTATGGAGTCTTGCCATGATAATGCGGACTGGCAAAAATCCGATCCTCGTCCGATCGATACGCCGTGTTTTCCCGCCAAAGACGAAGCACCTGGAGTACGGACTCCGCCAGTGGTAGGGGGGACGAGCGGACGACTAAAGACGCGAATGATTGAACGCTGCAATTCACGCGAATTGGGGACCCGTCATTTTGCTTTCGCTAGGGCTTTGGTTGCAGGCAAGGTGGTGAAGGATCCCAGTTGCTGCAGCGATCCCAGGAAAACGCTGGATGCGTCTTCATCCAGCCAAAAGAATTGATCGCCGCTCGCCTGATACATCACCACATCGAATGGCTGTTGTGCCTTACCTTTGAGCTTGATTTCCAGAGGGTTTGGTGTCGGGTTCGTCGTCAGCATGGTGTAGCGGCCGGCATTACTCGGGTCCGGTAGCGGAGTGGAGGTAAATTTGACCCCGGAATCGGTGGCAGTGCCTGCTACGCCTCCATCCAAAGAAAAGAATGGGTCGCTGGCGAAGCCGGTTCCCGAGAAAGCTCCACTGGTAACGGTTGCCATGCCGACGAAATCAAACTCCGCTTCTCCACCACTAAGGTAACTCTGATCCTGTCCCCCAAAGGCGTAGTCGCCGGTAAGGTCTGTAGCGAGTGTGTCGGTTTGCGGAATTAGAATTCCGGTACCGCCCGCGAAGCTTGTGTCGAGGTCGAGCAGAAGACCGCCTCCCAACCCGTTCGTCGTGTTGTTGGGATCGAGCAGATTTAGACCTGGATCGGTCATATAAAGACCGAAAGCACTCACGTCGCCTAACCTGCCGGGAGTAATCGTGAGGTTACCGTAGCCGGTACCGGCAATGGAGTAGGTCCCTGAAACCGTAGCCGCCTGCACCGCGAGGCCGAACGCGAGTTCATCATCATCCGCGACGCCCGCGAAAGTCGCGGATGAGCTATCGGGCGTAAACATGCCAGCCGCGGCATACTGGTTACTGAATAGATTTCCTGCCACGCCGAATATCGAGGGTTCGAGCGAGGCATTGCTGGCTGTGTTCCCGTTGACACCCTGGCTGTATGCGCTCCCGATGGCGGAATCCGTTGGATCTACATCGATGATCCTGATTACTTTCGGCCCCACAATGTAATAGTTCAGAGAAACAGGGTAGGGTCCGCTGGTGAGAACGTTATAATTAAGCGTGCTCGTGATCGTGCCGCGCCCATAAGCATCCGGAAGCGAAAGAGTTCCGCTCAGAGAGGCGGCGGTCGCAATCGTTCCAATGCCGGAGTCATTGGTATCGAGCAACCCGTTTTCTAATGTAGTGCCCTTGCCACTAACGGAAAATACTCCCCCGAACGCGACCGCAGAGAAGTAAGGGTCGAGTCCCGTAAGAGTGAAAGCATAAGCTCCGTTTAAATCGCTGGTGAATGGGTTAGGCAACGTCTGCAGATCGAGACTTCCACTGGAAGTTGCCGAGCCATCATACTGAGAAATGAGAGCATGATTTGAATTGGCAAACTGCACGGCAAACGTTTCGACGCCTCCAACGCCCACATTCAGGTTGTCGGTGTGAAGCACGAGTGTTCCCTGGTAGGTGGTAGTGCTCACCGTCAAACTTCCTCCGGTAACCGTGTCGCCGGAAGGCTGGGGAGAGGTAATAAAAGAACCATCGTTATAATCCTGTTCTCCTTCGAGAACTGCACCGGTCGAATCAATGAGCACCGAACCGGCAACGCTGTAAAACCCCGTTGCCCCGCCGCCGAAGGTATCTTCCTGCCCGCTCAGGTAGAACGAATAAAATTGTGAGCCCAAGGGCCAATTGGTCAGAGTGAAGCTGCCGGGCACTCCTCCGGCAACGCTGGCGCTAACGACAAAAGTACCGGCCTGCCCGTTGGCGGTGAGAGCGGTCGAGGTCGCAATGCCACTGCTGTTGGTGGTGGCGGTGGTAATGTTATTGCCCGAGTCGGCGAATGTGACGCTCTGTCCAGTACTCGGAGCTGTAAATGTCACGACCACACCAACCACGGGATTGAGCAGACTATCAACGACCGACGCTGAAAGAGGGGCCGTGTATTTCTTATCGGCAATCGCGGTTTGCGGCGTTCCACTGACAGCCGTGACGGTTGAGACCGGCCCGGCAAGGTTCGTCAGGCTGAAACTGACCGACGACGACGTCCCGGATACACTCGCGACAACAGCATCGGAGCCGGACACCCCATTCGCCGTAAACACGGGCGAAGTCGCTACGCCGCTTGCATTCGTGATTGCCGTTGTAACACTGGACCCGCTACTGGCAAATGTTCCGCTTGCCCCTGTTACTGGTGCGGTAAATACAACCATCGCATTGCTGACCGGGTTGTTTCCGCTGTCTACAACTGCGACCTGCAACGGACTGGTAAATGCACTGTCGACGGCCGCAGTTTGCAGGTCTCCGGCCTTTTTCTGAATAGAGAACGGCGCCCCAGTTGTGTTCGTGAGGTCGAAGGTTGCGAGGGTTGGGGCCTCCGCCGCCGAAGCGGTCACCGTGTAAATCCCGACGATTCCGTTCGCAGTAAATATAGGGGAAGTCGCCAGGCCGTTCGCATCGCTAGTCGCGTTGGCGGTGATGCTGCCCTTAGGGGCAAACGTGCCGCTGGGTCCCGTGGCGGGCGCGGTAAAGGTCACGACGATGCCACTCTCCGGCACGCCGTTCGAAGTCACCATGGCGACCAGTACGGTTCCAAAAGCTCCATTTACCGTGTGGCTTTGCGGCGTTCCGCTTTCGGCGGCTACCGCGATGACTGGAGCAAGGCTCGGAAACGAACCTCGATTGCCCGAACTACAGCCGACCATCGCGATCAGACCGACAGCGACAATTGCCGCGTTCCCGATCTTGCAGCTGATTCTCTTCCGCCTCATTGCGCGCCTCGATTGTCGGCCAGGCTGCCACCTGCGCGCGCTCTCGCTTCCGGCGACAGCGCGACTCCACTTGCGTTGCGAATACGATAAATACGATATCCAGCTATTACCATGCGCGCCATTATCGTTCGCCTCGAGTTGCTGTTTGCATCGACCGGGAATCCTCTTGAGTTTTGGGCAACGACCGCAGTTCCTGCTGGATCCATTGCAGGTCTCGGTTGTCACGGACGACCGCATTGAATTCTTCTGGAGTTTTGTAGATTGCGATGGTTGTATTCGGTGGTACCGCTGACCGGAGTTTTTCCTTCGCTGCTTTGGGTGTGATTGGTTCGAAGGTGGCGTCCTGCAGCCGAAATTTCTTGGCTTGAATCTTCGGCAGCCAGTTGATCGGCTCAAGAGTCTCAGCCTTTTTGAGGAATTCCGGCTTTACATATTCGGCTCGCTCATCCTCGGGCACGAAGGGCGAAGTTGCCATCCACTCAGGCCAATCGCCCCAGGGATCGATAACGTCCAGCACCTTGATGCGCGGATCGGCAGCCGACGCGAGAATGGCGATGCTCGCTCCTGAACCCTGAGCAAACATTCCCACTCGGCTCATATCGAGATCGTCGCGCGTGGCCAGATAATCGATCACCATCTGCACGTCGTGCGCCGAAACCGCCAGACACTCCTGCAGGTCGCTGATGAACCACTCTCGCATCGGCCGGTCGTGATAACGATGGCCGGTAAGCGCGGAGACAAACCCGACGGCCGCAAAACCGTTTTTGGTTACCGCTTTTTGAAAAGCTTCGTCCTTAAAATTATCCGTGTCCGTGGGATAACCGTACAGGTACAGTATTACGGGCGGCTTGGCGACGCCTTTCGGCTTCATCACGTAAAGATCAAGCGGATCGCCCCAGCGCCACTGCACCTGGAGCAATTCCACCGTGTAAGTATCGTCATCGTTAATGTAGCCAACCAAAGGCGGGGCTGGTCGTAGATTGCTGGTCGTCAGGGCCGGCGAATTCCAATCTTCTGTGACGCCAACAAACCTGTGGTCGCGCGGGTCGGCAATTGGCGTAGGCGCAGGAATAAACTGAGCGACGGCAAGCTGCGATATGGACAGGAAAACAACGGCAGCCGATAACAGAATTGTTCGATGCATCATTTTTAACTTCACCGGGTGGTCATGGTCGAAACCAAGCGATTTCGTGTAGAGCGGAAACTGAAGCAGATTCACGCGGCTTCTTAATTGGCCGCTTCTTAATTAACGAAAGGGCTGGCGCATTTCAGCGCCGCCCTTCCGTCAGGCAAACAAACATTTGGAAAGCTTACGGTACAACAACGCAACCTGAGCCAGGCTGAGACTGAACCAGCTTGGTGGTCAAGTCAGAGGTCGCTGCGACGCCGGTACTAGTGAGGATGCAGCCACCCGCGTCTCCACCTTTATCGCCGGTGCCCGAAACATTGACTGGGGCTATGCCCTCTTGCAGGTAGTGCGAACGCAGGAGAGGAAGTCCCGGGTCAGTGGTTCCGACCTTGGTGGCCGGCACATAGTCAGGAGTGCTGGTCACAACAAAGGTGTTCGAACTCTTGACGAGAAGTTGTAATGCCGCGAGCGCAGTCCCATTGCTGATGGAGCGAAGGTTCGACCAGGCGCGGTACGAGCCATTGCGCAGATTGGGGAAGGAAAGATTCCCGCTCCAAATCTTATTCTCGGGGCACGGGAAAGCGCCCGAGCAGCTCGCGGGCAGGTTGGCCGCCGCCGGCAATACGCCAGCAGTGGAAGGTTCGCCGGGATCGATGGTCGTGCCGTACTGGTGCCAGATCCCGTCAACCCCATCCAGAGTAAGGTATGCGTAATTGGCATTGTTGGCGAGTGAAGAAATGTTCCCGTAACTGAAGAACGTATAGGCGATGCCGTCATTGCCGTGGATCGAGTTTGAGTTCAGGACGGACTTCACCACTTCGCCAGTCCCAACGCCGCGGTATCGGCTGCCGCCTGAGGTGCAAGCCTTGGAAAGCGGGTTCTGCGCCGCTACGCCTGTTTCCTGGCTCTTGCCGGAAAGATCCACGTGACGGAATACGGTGTATTCCGTTGTATTCATGGTTCCGGACAGCATTTCACGCAGGTAGACGGAGATCGGGCCACCCGACCCTCCGACCACGCTGCCGTCGCAGTCTGTGCCGCTAAAGAGAGTCTGCGCCTCTTCGTCGGTTATGTTCTCCGCGCCGGCAAGGGCTCCAGTGCGGGAAACGACAAAAATTATGGGAGACGCTCCCACCGATACCGTCGTCGCAAAAGGAATTGCGGTTCCGGTGAATGGGTCTTTTCCGCTAAGCGCAAAATCCAGGACGTGTGCGGTTGAGGTGCTGCCAGGGTACGCGCTTAGAATGTCACTGCCTTCCAGAGCTTTAAGTGCAGCTCCATACTTGGGACATACGCCGGAAGCACTGGTGCCATAACCGAGGCCGGCAAGTCCATCAGGTCCTCCACCCAACACCGAGTTCGCTCGGCAGGTGGCGAACAGGGCATCTTCCGGACGAATGTCGCTGGCCGCAGCGCTCACCAGCGCTGTGCCGGATGTGAACAGGCCTTGCACTGCCAACGGTGGCGTGCTGTCACTCGAACTGTCGCCCCAAAGAGTCGAACCGATGATGTTGCTTGGAGATGGGAAGGTGGTAGTGTTTACATTGCAGTGCGGTTGAGCGAAATAGCAGCGATCTCCCACACCGGAGTCCACTTTGATAAAAGCCCAGACGTTGGGCCCGCCGGTGGCGGTACTGCTGTCCCACACGATCCAGACATTGCCAGTATCGACAGCGGCTGTTCCGCCCTTCACTATCGGCCGTGTGTCCGTGAGGTTGAAGCTGGAATTGGTGTAATGGAAGCAGGGAGCCACTCCACCGGATACGCAGTTCCCGGAATTGTAGGCACCCAAAGCCAATGTTTGCCACTGGGCAGAAGAACCAGCCAGCAGCAATTTGAGAGTTTGTGCTTTTGCCTGCGGCACGACGTTCACGATCGCGGTCAGCAACAGCACCGCGAACACTGTCTTCATACGCGTCATAGATATTCCTTTCTGAACTTTTGATCCAATGTTGGAAGGCATCACTTTCGTCGCATGCGGCCTGTTCTGCCGCACACAGCTTCGAATCTGGGCAAATCACACCACTGCCTTGTCTCGGCAGAGCATGATCGTGTACCTCGCGTAACGTGTCGCGCTTAATCGACAGGGGCCCCGAAACTGCACTGGGAAAACACGCCGGAGGATATCTCCTTCCCTGTTACAGAAGGATGAATTAATTGTGAAAAGATCGTGACTAGTCCAGTAGGAAGGCCGCGGGCGCGGTCATCAATGGTTCATAAATAATTCATGCATTCTTAATATTCTGCCGCTGCCACTTCTAGTAATATCCGCGTTCCGTTATTCCAGCCTTCCAAAGTTGTTTCTGAAAACCGGAGCTATTCGTGAGCTTTGTCGCGTTTCGTGACTTCGGACGCATCGCTATGGCTATCGCTGTCGCGTTGGTGTTGCTTTTGCCACGGCACGCCGTCGGGCAAGCGGCGGAGAAGCCGACGGACGACAAAGCATTTATCCACGGAACCGTGACGGATCAGACTCAGGCCGTGGTAGTTGGAGCTACCGTTGATCTGACTAACGGGGCGGCCTTCAAAAAAGAAGTTCAGACCGACGACAAAGGAGAGTACAGCTTCAAAGGACTCGATGCCGGATCTTATACATTGACCGTAACGGCACCGAACTTTGCAATCAAGACGCTGGACTACATCACCCTGACTGCCGGACTCGAATTAACGTTGGACGCCCAACTGGAACCGGCAAGCGGCAAGACAGAAGTCAACGTGGAATCGAGTACGGTTGGCAACGTGGAAACTGAGAATGCCAGTGTCTCCGGCACAATCACGCAAAAAGAAGTCACATCCATCGGTTTGAACGGCCGCAATTTTACCCAGTTGATTGCCTTGGCCCCCGGCGTCAGTAACCAGACTGGACAGGACGAAGCCAAGGTGGGTGTCGTGGGTAGCGTCAAGTACAGCGTGAACGGGGGGCGCGTTGAATACAATACATTCGAAGTGGACGGCAGCGATGTTCTGAACACCGGCCTCAACGGCGCCTCAAGCACGTTGATGGTTTACCCGAGTCTTGATGCAATCCAGGAAGTCAAGGTACTGACCTCGAATTACGGCGCACAGTATGGGCGCACGGCTTCCGGTACGGTGTTGGTGACGACTAAGTCTGGAACTGAAAAAGTCCACGGAAATCTCTATGAATTTATCCGCAACGAGGCGTTCAACTCCCGCAATTATTTCGATCCTCCAGGACGCGCGCCGCTCTACCGCCGCCAGGATTTTGGAGGGACCCTGGGCGGGCCGCTAACCATTCCGGGCCTGTACAACACGAAGAGAAATAAAACTTTTTTCTTTGTCTCGGAGGAAGTTCGCTTGGAGAAAACTCCCACCGACTACAACCAGGCGGTGCCTTCGCTGAAAGAGCGCGGACTGATAATGACGCCCTCCGGAATACGGGAGAACCTGTCTCCTCCCAACGGGAACGGGCTAGTGTCGCAGGTGTTTGACTTCAGCGATGTGTGCCCGCCGCAAGGTACAGTTCAATTCTTTAACCGGCAGCAATATCCGGATTGCCCGGCGCAGCCCGGCAATCCATCGCAGCTCCAACCAATTTACAATCTCCTCGGGCAGCAGACTTCGCAGGGAATAGCCAACGTCGGAGTCGACAAGAATGCATTAGCAATTCTGCAGGCAAACTTGATACCGCTGCCGAATTCTCCCACCGGTTGTGATTTCGCGGTGGCCAACTTGGATCCCGCGGATCCGAACCACTGCTACGATGCTGTGGTTTCGCCATCAACTTATTGGCGCGAAGAGTTATTCCGCATTGACCATCAGGTAACCGATAAAATCCGGGCATCGTTCCGTTACGCTCACGACTCCTGGAATACGACGGTTCTGACTCCGCAATGGAGTTATCTGCGAACCAACGAGCCTGCCGCCGGCGGCTTTCCGACAATACAAAATTATTTTACCGGGCCAGGCGAAAGCCTGGTCGCCCGCCTGACGCACACGATTTCTCCCACACTGTTAAACGACATTGTTGTCAGCTATGTCGATTCAGACATTACGCTTGTCGATGAAAACGGCCCGGGTGGTGCACAGTTTCAACGCAATCCGACGCTCGGCCAACCATTAGTCCCCGACTCCGCTGCCACGGGCCAGTGCAACCCACAAATCAGTGTCGACCCGGTCAGCGGCATACCCCAATGCGGCATGGGCTACCTCTTCGATAATGGTTTTGGCGGCAAGATGCCGGGGATCGCGATCCTCGGAACTAACGCGGCATACGGTGGCAGAGGATTTGCGGCTGATCCTTCTTACATGCCATGGAGTCACACGAACCCGACTTACTCGGTTCGTGACGATATTGGAAAGTCAATTGGCAGGCATACTCTGCAGTTCGGTGGTCAATTCATATGGGCTCAGCGCAATCAAACGAACAACAGCATCGGCGCCGCAACTGGCGACTTGCAAGGGCTGTTAACGTTCAACAACCTGGCGCACAGCACCGGCAATGCCTTCGCCGACTTTCTAGCCCAGTCCGTGACCAACGGAATCACCACCGGTTTCATACAAAGCTTCAGCCAGGACTCGGCACAACGTCGCTACTACCAAAGCTTCCAGATTGCCGAACCTTACTTTCAAGATGATTGGAAAGTAACCCCGCACCTGACTGTAAATCTCGGGCTGAGAGTCAGCTTGTTCGGCACTTACCGCGAGAAGTATCACAACGCTTGGAACTGGGAAGCTTCACGATTCAACGCCACGAGATTTGCCGTGGATCCATTCAGCGGCGTCCTTCTGGACAAAACCAACAACTCGCACCCCGTGGCTTTCAACCAGAGCACCTTTGCGCTATCTCCTGCCATCGTGAGCGATTTGGGCCTGGTGCAATGCGGGGTTAACGGCATTCCGTCAGGCTGTATGAGCGAGCATCTTTTTAATCCTGCGCCACGGGTCGGATTTGCGTTCGATCCATTCGGTGATGGCAAGACTTCGATTCGCGGCGGCTATGGCATCTTTTTCGAACATGGTACCGGAAATGAAGCCAACACTGGTTCGTTGGAGGCCAGTGCTCCTCTCGTCCTCAGCATGACTCAGCCGCTGCCGCTCAATTATCCGTGCATTGGAAATGTTGGCTATGGAACCACATTCAATCAATCCAGTAACCCCTGCACGCTGGACCCATCACATCCCGCTCCACCTGCAGGTTCCATTTTTCCTCTCGATGTGACGGGAATTCCCACGAAGGCCATCTGGCCCTATGCCCAGCAGTGGAGTTTCGGCGTGCAGAGAGAAGTGCAGCAGAATGTCGTAGTCAATGCCGCGTACGTGGGCAGCAAAGGAACTCATTTGACGGTGGAGCGCCAACTCAATCAGTTGCAGCCGCTTGCTGCCAACGAAAATCCTTTTGGCCCGAACGAACCGCTGACTTTGTCGGACTGCGATATCTCTCCCATTGCAGGAGCGGCTCATCCGGGGGACGGCACCACTCCGTTTCTGCTGCAGAGTGGAACCATCGTCACCCCGCAGAACCCGGCGTATGTGCATTTGCAGGCGGCGTGTACTTCGCCTTACATACCCAATGTTAATTCGCTCCCACGCCCTTACCCCGGACTGGGACGAGTCTTCTCGTTGCAGAATGTGGCCGACTCCAGTTATCACGCCCTTCAATTCACGGTTCGAGCCCTGCGAGGTCCGCTCACCGCCGGTCTTTCCTACACCTACAGCCATTCCATCGACGATGCCTCGGACCGAAGCGATCCCGTTCTGGTGAATTCTTACGACCTGCGCGAGAACCGGGCAAGTTCAAATTTCGATGAGCGTCACCTGCTTACTTTGAGCTACATCTATTCGGCGCCGAATCTGGCCCGCTGGTTTTGGGAAGCGGCGTTGGCGTCGCAATCCGACGATGGCATGCCCGTCGGAAACTGCTGCTCGCACGCTATGGATGAGATCTTCGGAGGGTGGGGAATCGAAGGATTAACGCTGTATCAGGCAGGCACGCCTTTCACGGTCATCAACAGCGCTGGCAACACTGGTATATCGCTCACCGACAATGCAGGGGTTTCCAGTGGATTGGGGATAGCTGCTTCGTATCCAGATGTGGCGAAGGGATTAGTTCAACCAAGCAACAACCTGCAGAGCTTGGGACCGCTGCTGGGCAATCCGTCGGAATTTGTCGCGCCACGTGGACTGACTTTCGGAGACGCGGGCCGGAATTTCTTCAACAACCCCGGGAGGCTGAATTTCGATATGTCGGTGTTTAAGCATTTCAAGGTGACCGAAGGAAGCGAGCTTCAGTTTCGGGCGGAGTTTTTCAACATCTTCAATCACACGGAGTTCGAGATATACGATCCTGACAATCCCGGTAGCACAGGGAACAATGTCGTGAGTTGTTATGGTGGCCCAGCTTATTCCGCGGGTTTTCAGTCCATTGGGGGAACGGACTGCGTGACCGGTGCGTCGTTCCTGCACCCGCTTGATGCACACCGGCCGCGAACCATTCAGTTTGGATTGAAGTATTCGTTCTGATGTAAGAGATTTATGGAGCGATTGACAAAAAATCGAGCACGGAAAGGGAAGTGTGGCGTAGCCCTGTGCCTGCACAAGACAGCGGCACTGGTCCAGCTAGTGGCGGCGCTCATCGCTTTGTCGTCCTGCGGTGGAAGCAGCAGCAACCTCACACAACCACAAGCCAGCGGCCAGCTCGCCGGGAATTGGCAATTCACGATGTCGCCTCCCGTCGATAATTCTTTTGTAGGAGGTCCGCTGGGCGGCTTTCTGCTTCAGAACAATGATGGAACGGTGACAGGAAGCGTCGGGTACGCGATCTCAAACGGGCAGCCGCCGGCAATGTGCAACAGCGGAGCGGCCGCCGTCACAGGCAGTGTAAGTGGGCAAACAGTAACCCTAACTATTGTCGCCTCTCCCCAAATCTTCACACTGAATGGAACCCTGAGTGCCAGCGGCACCACCATCATGGGCACTTATAGCTCAACCGAAGGTAGTTTGACCGGCGGCATACGCTGTGGCACGGCGCAGAGCGGATTGCAGTGGACGGCAGTATCGGTGCCGCCGCTTACCGGATCGATTCAAGGCTTTTTTCACAGCGTCAATAATCCCGCTCTACAGAATCAAGTTTTCCCCGTGACCGGAACCTTTACTCAGGGCGAAAACATTGGAGCGAGCAATGCGACCATTACAGGTACAGTGAGTTTTCAGGGTTATCCGTGTTTGAGCAGCGCTTCGGTCAACGGCCAAGTCAGCGGCAGCTCCGTAATTCTGCAGATCATTGGAAGCAACGGATTGAATGACGGTCAGATCGGGAACTATGCAAGCTCTACCTCGGTTCTCTCACCAGTATCCGTGTTGAGCTCCGCTGCCGGAGTCGTTTTGCAAGGCAAAAATGGTTACGGAGTGAGTACAAGTTCCTGTCCCGGTGGAAATAACCCTGGAGATCTCGGCGATATTTGCCTGGGAGTCGGGAACACTACCAGCTGCACCCAGCCGATATTGCTATCTCCTGCCACGCTCAGCTTTCCCGCACAGCAAGTTGGCACGGCCGCGACCACTCAGATCATCACGCTCACCAACAACAACATTACGACCACGCCAATTACGGGGCTGACGTTATCGCTCACATCGATTAATCCTGCGCCGGGAATTGAAAGTCCGTTTGGAGCGAGCGACTTCGACGAGCTTCCGAGCTTTACGGAACAGGACAACTGCGCGAGTTCGCCCGGCAAACCCTTCAATCTCGCTCCCCAGCAGAGTTGCATCATCACGATTGCGTTTTCACCTCAGCAAAGTTGTCCTTGGATGCCGTCGACGGGGCTGCAGGGAGAGCCCCCATCCGCATGTCCATATCCCTTGCTTGCCTCGCTCATCGTGAACAGCCCTATCAGCGCGGATAGTAATACCACTTTTGCCACGCCACTCAGCGGCATTGGCTTCAGTGCGATCGTGCCGTCGACTCCTGAACTTGATTTCGGAGCCGAAGCGGTCGGGGAATCGAGCCAGTCTCAGCTCCTTTCATTTACCAATCAAGGGGCGAATCCAGTGCAGATCCTTCCACCATTAAGCACTCCCTGTGTAAATCCTGCAAAGGGATTACTAACCCTTCCCCGTCCGCTTTCATCGGGAGAAGTGTCCGGGTTGCAGGTGGATTCTTCTATCACTGCGGACGCGGCCCAGCAGACAATCCAGTACTCCTGCGATAGCGATCTCACCAGCGAAAAACCGAACTTCCAAGTTTCGGCGGACGGTTGCTCCGGCACCTTGCTTACTCCGCTAAGCTCGTGCAGCTTGCAAATCACCTTCGTGCCGCAGCCAAGCACGCCGCTGAATCCCGCACTTGATTATTTTCTGGAGCTGAATACGCTGCAGTGCACGAGCACCGTAGCCTCGAATTGCGAACTGGATAGTGGCCGCTTTCCCGTGGAGTTGAAAGCCAATATACCTAGCCCGTTGAGAATGACTCCTGCTGCCGGATTGAATTTCGGGAGTGTTGCCGCCGGCGAAACGAGCGCGCCCATGACAATTACCCTGCTCAACGATCCCGAAGATCCAAAAGCGGGAACCGTGAGTTTTACGGGAAACGTTCTGCAAGGGGCTGCCTTTGCGGAAACGGACAATTGTGCAGGAAGTCTGGCGCCCGGGGCCAGGTGCGCGTTCGACATTACGTTCACGCCTGTGAAGAGCGGCGGAGTGTTCACCTCGGGAACCATCACAATTGGCTTTACCATAGGCGCGAACCCGCCCCAAACCCAAACTATTTATCTGCGCGGTACGGGAGAGTAGGAGATGCGAGGTACGGTGGTTTTTTGCCTTACCGGAAAGATCGGAATCAGGAGCGCGCACTGTGATCAGCGGTAAGAAAATTCTGCTATTCCTGGGCTTCGCGGCGATTGCTCTTCTCACCGCGTGCGGAGGGAATAACAATTTAGCCCTGCAAAATCCCCCTGCGCCAACGGCCAAATCGGTTTCGATCGCTTTCAGCCCAACCCCAGTTTCTTCAATCTCGCTGGGCTTGATGGAAACATTATTTACCGCTGTTGTCGACGGCGACTCAACCGACTCTGGCGTAGATTGGGCTCTGTTGTGTGAGGGTGGCGGCAGTTGCGGCACACTCACGCCGTTACACACGGCGAGCGGGTCCCCGGTGACATTCAAACCCCCCGCGTCCATTAATGGAAACAGCCAGACGGTTACCATTGAGGCTTTTGCCACCGCAAACCATAACTCGAATGCGTCTGCGAAGCTGACCATCACCGGGTTTGCAGGGAATCTCAAGGGCAAATATGTTTTTGAGACCAGCGGCGAAGACGGTAACGGCTTTTATCAATTGGCAGGTGTGATCGTTTTAGATGGGAACGGCAACATCACATCTGGCGAGCAAACTCATAACGACCCGCTAATTTCCGTTTCGGACCCGATTACGGGAGGATCGTACTACATCGGCCCCGATGGCCGGGGGACTCTTACCATCAACACAGCGGACCAGAATATCGGCCAACTCGGAGTTGAGAACTGGGGACTTGAGCTGATTTCCAACTCTCAAGCCTTCATCGCCACGTTGGACAACCCCCTTCTTCAGCCAAGTGAGGAAGTATCGTCAGGAATTCTCGAACTGCAAAGCACGGTCACAGCCCCAACGGGAGGCTATGCTTTTGTTGTGAACGGCGCGAACATCAACGCTCTATCGATGGCGATGGGCGGCGTCTTCAACATCGATTCGCCGAATACGATTTCGGGCGCAGGCAGCGTGGCCGACCAGGACGACTCGCAGTTCGGTGTAACTGAGAGTTCGCCGCTCTCCGGAACGTTGACAAGTCCGGATTCCTTCGGCTCGCTGAAGTTCAATCTAAAGAGCGGATTCGCTCCTTCTCTGCAATTCACGGGATACATTGTCGACTCGACCCACATAAAGCTGATCGAAAGCGACCTTACAGGATTGGGGGCAGGGTTTGGCACCACGGCTGGTGTCGCCATCGGCCAAGGTGCGGCGAAAGGTACATTTACCAACAGCTCTTTCGCCGGAACCTATGTCTTCGACATCGAAGGACAAGATCCGAGTGGAGTTCCGGACACTTTGGCCTCGTATGGCCAATTCGCTGCCGATAGCAGCGGCAACCTCAACGCGGGCTATGACGACGAAGCTCTGAGCTTCTACACCATCTATATCGGGGACTCATTCACTGGAACCTATACGCTCGACGCAAACGGAACGGGTCGGGTTGATTCCACGATCAACTACAGCAATCCCAGCAACGGTGCTGGGCCGGAATTGATCTTTTACCTTACCGGGAACGGAAACCCACCACTGGTTCTGGATGCGGATGACAACGGGAACTCGATGGGCTTCGGCTCGATTGGCATTGGATTCGCCCATCCGCAGGCGGTTCCGCCATTTTCATTCAGCGGCAGGTTTGGAGTTGAGTTCGTAGATAGCACCGGCACACAGCTGAACACTGCCACCGGCCAAATTGCCGCGAACGGGAGCGCCCGCACCTTAAGCGACGGCCTGGTGGATACTAATTACCTTTTCGGTACCCTGCCAAACACCGAACTGACTGGTACTTTCGGTGACATTCCCACTAGCGGGCGATTCACGGGAACGTTAGTGAATACCCTTTTCCCGTCGCCTACGAGCGTCCCGGGCGCGGTGGGGGTGGCTTTTTACGCGGTCGACGATAATCTCATTTTTTTCACCGAAACCGATCTGCTGGTGACCGGGCAAGCGACGTTTGGTCGTTTCGTCACACGAACTCCGGTGTGCAGCGTGTGTCAGTAGCTTCTCAAAATAGTTACAAGTTGTTGTCTGAATTAAGTTTGGCGACCCTTTTAAGGCATGGGTCGCAGGTTCGAATCCTGCCGCGCTCACCAAGAACCCTCATTCGTGCTCGCGCCAGGGGCGCTACGTTGGGCGCTCCCATAGCTGCTTCGGTTCTCAACTGAGCTAGTCCACTCGCAACAGCATTCCGCTGCCGGCTTGTAAATTCACATTGCCCTTGTCTGACGTCAGCACGATCTCGCCAACCGGATCAGTCCGCCCCGCATGTGCCAACTGCAGGTTGGGATAACCGTAAAGACCACAGGCGTTCGATGCGAAAACCCACGTCGCCTGGAGGCGCTGCTCGCTATCAAGACTCCCGCGGCATTCTGCGCCTAGCGTTGAAGAGATCTGAACCAGTGCCCCAGTCGGAGGCACCGACTTTCCTACAGTACGAAAACCACTGGTGATCACACTTCCGTGAAAGTTGGCCTCGCCTCCGATTTGCACGGTGGTCCAGTCAAATTCCGTGGTCCCGCGGTCCGGTCCCATCTGCGGCACTTGCGCATCGTCGACCTCCATCATGTTGGCAAGCGCGCGCAGATTTGTGGTGATCGGAATTCTCCGGTTGCCGGCTACCAGCGTATCGAAGCGCAGAATGATCTTTCCGCCACTCCCGTTCTTCGCCGGTTGCACCGAAACCGCGTGGCCAAGAACTTTTGAGCCAGACTTGATCTTCGAGCCATTGGGCAACGGCACATCTTGCATGATGCGAGCGCTCACAATATGGCCCGGTCTGGCTTTGTCCGATTTGAGAGTGGAATTCAACTGCAGGGGCAGAATCGTTCCCTTGGGGATCGCACTTTGTCCGATCGCATTCTGTCCGAACAATGCCGACGACAGCACCAGGAAGATTGCCAGCATCACTCTCTTCATAACCACCTCCATGCAACCATCGCACAGGCTCAGAAGAAACGCTATCCCGCACGTTTTAATGCTGCCGTAGGCGGTACGAAAAACGGCCGTGATGCTGCGCCGCTTCCTCTTTCCTTTTCGATCGCTTCCTGGCAACGAAGGCAGAATTGCGTCCAGGGCAACGCATGCAGGCGGCGGATCGGAATTTCTTCGCCACAACCGGCGCACTCTCCAAAAGTTCCCTCATCAATTCGCCGAAGCGCAGCCTCAATCAGGCGCAAACTCGTTCTGCGCCGGCTGCTCTGCTGGAATAGCGATTCTTTCGATACGCTGCTGATGCACTGGTCCGCAGGATCTTGACCGGCTTCTACATCCAGCGATCGCGCTTCCTGTTGAATTTGCCGCATGGATTGCACGACTTCCTGGTGCTGAAGTTCAAGCTTCTTTTTGAGCTGTCCGATTTCCAATTTATCCATTGACTGTTCCTCGTGTGTGCCAAACAAATGCAACGCACGTCCATCTTTTTCCGCAACCACACCAGTCGTCACGCTATAGACAATTCGGCTCCGCTGATGAAATTGCATCGGAGGAGCTGCAGAAATGCCTCCGTAAGACTCTTTTATGTGCCAGGATCCAGATTCCGTCCGCGTTGGCTATGTAAGTGAGATGGCGCGCACTGTCGTTAACAATGCTGGTCACGCCGTTGAAGGTTTTAACTCTTCGTGGATGAGCCGGATCGACTACGTCGATTACTTGAACCGTCTGTGGCGTTGATTGCGCTTGCTGTCTCTGCCTCGGATCATTAACTCTCGAATCATTCACTGCAGAGGACGAACTTGTTGCTGTGGATTCCGGAGTTTCAGCAAAGCCTAGTCCAGAATCGACAATCGAGAGATTTTGTTGCGGCAAATGATTCACTATTTTCGGCCGCTTCGGCTTGGTCACATCGACAACCGTGTAGCCCTGCTCCGCCGGTTGCCGGACGTATAAGTACGTTTTTTTCCCATCGTGCTGCAGGATCATCTGTTGTGCGGCTTTTCCACGCAATTCCACATGCCCGGCGATTCTTGCCTGGTACGTAGGATAAAAATCACCCTGCGACGCCATAGCGCTCATCGCAAGAAACAGCGCGCTAAACAGCAATACTGTGAATGGAATCCGTCGGGGTTTGTCGATCAGTTTCACTGCCTTATCACCTATGCATCAAAATCTCGAAATGCCAGCTCGGGATTGTCCGCACGGCGGAGATAGGAATCAAAAAACCGTATCAAAAATGGAGTTTGGTTTCCGATTCCCGCAAACAATAGAACTGGTATCTCAGGCTTGATTCGTTTCATTTCAGTGCGCACCGCCGCGCCTGTAGCGTCGGGCAGCTCATATTCCAGAAGCACGCCTTCGACCTGGTGTTTTTTCAGCATCGAAAGACCTTGGCTTCCATTGGTGGCTGAGATAACTTCGTATCCCGCCGCTTCCAGCATGTACTTCAGCGCTTCCAAATACTCGACCTGGTTCTCTACGCAAAGAACCTTGACGGCATCCATTTGAATTCTCCTTAAAGGTGTCTCCAGCAGCTTGTTCGTGACTTGCGGCGGCAATGGCGCGATTTCAGCTGTCGCGTTGAACAGCTATCAAGAATTAGAGGAAGAGAAGTGGAGGCGGACGACTGTAGTGGGTGCCTCGGCTTTGAAAGGAGAACAGGATCGCGGTTGGCAGCGTCAGGTGAGCGTGTACTTCCGTTGGGGGCCAGAGCACGAACGTCGTGTTCGGCGCGCAACAGCGGGATCCATCCTTGTCGAAACGCGGTCGCTGATCGTGGTGCGCGTCGGCTCTGACCACGTGAATGGAGTGCGGCTTAGGGAAATGTGGAGAGCTATTGCGCGCCAAGAAAAGCGCCGAGGCCGCAGCACAAACCACCAGCGCTCGTGCGCAATTCCTTCTTCGAGTGCTGCTCGGCGATCTCATTCCCCAGCTCTTTCTTAACTGATGATCGCGGAGGCACTTTGGTTACCCAAAAAATATCCTTGTGCTCAGGCGCTTCGTGAAACTACCAGGTTGAGGGCGCGATCGCCTCCGGAGATTTCTCCCGCGTTCGACGGGCTGCGGAGCCTACGGGTGCTCGGTCGCTTCCGGCGTGAAATCGGCGATCCCGACTTTCACGACTGTGCCGTGCGGTCTCGCCTTCGTCTCTGGACTCACCTTGTTTTCGGTTTTGCCTTCTGGCCCGTTCTCCGAGGCAGGAGCTGCAGGTTTTTCCATCCAGGCAGCGTAGACGCGTCCACCGGATGCGGCGATTCCAATATAGTCGCCAAAAAAAACTCCATTCGCCTCAAACGGATCGGTTGTCCACGCGTAATTCTGAAAGTTCTGTCCGTTATCAGTCGAGCGTGCCAGGGTGACAGTTTGCGTTCGATCGGTGGCATCCGCGCGCCGATCGTAAAAAACCACATTCGCCGATCCGTCCGATGCATCGACCGCCAGCCACTGAAAAAATTGATCTGCGCCATCGTGAACTGGATCATTATTGACGCGTATCGGCTCACTCCACCTTTTGCCATGATCAGTCGAAGTGGAACAAAAAACGTCGATGTCGCCGTTGCGGTAATCGCTCCAAGTCACATAGAGGCGCCGGCTCCGCGGATCGATCGCAATCTGAGGGAAGCCATTGGCTCGGTCCAGCGCTTCGATCGGGAATGAGCTCGGAGCCGTGTGAATGATGGGCCGTGCGCGGGAAAATGTTTTTCCGCCATCGCGTGAAACCGTGAGAAAAATGAAGTTGTCCTGGCTCCAGATTGCATACAGGCGTCCGTCCGGCCCGGCAACTCCATCGAATCCT
The DNA here is from genome assembly GCA_963766625.1 of uncultured Acidobacteriaceae bacterium. Taxonomy (GTDB): domain Bacteria; phylum Acidobacteriota; class Terriglobia; order Terriglobales; family Acidobacteriaceae; genus Sulfotelmatobacter. The sequence goes on from CAVYBF010000011.1 coordinate 274,864, forward strand.
TCAGCCGCGCCGTTGTCATCGCGCGGCAGGCCCGGGTGTCGATCGATTTCAATGGCTGGTGACCAGGTTTTCCCGTCATCGCTGGAGCGAGAAAATAAAATCTTGGAATCCGTCAGTGACCAGCGCGTCCAGCCCACGTAAAGATTTCCCGCGTAGCGGCTGTCACTACTGTCTGCCACAATGTATGGCTTGTCTTCAAATGGAATACCCGGCTGCGTGGGTTGCTCGGCGACTGGAACGTCTCTCGCCTCCCAGGTTGCTCCACCATCGAGCGAGCGCCTCACAAAGACCCCATTGCGGGTTGCGCCATGTCCCCAGTAATTGAATGTTCCCAACTTATCGAATGCGATGTAGCAGACGAAAGCATGTCCATATTTATCGAATGTAGTAGAGACATCGCCGGAAACTTTGAAACTCGCGGGCGCTACGCCTCCTGCCGATTTCCAGGTTTGTCCGCGATCTCGTGAGTAGGATGCATGCACATTGTCCTGAAAAACAGCGACGATCAGCCGCGAATTGCTCGGATTGATGGCGATCGAAGGTTCAGTGAACGGTCCAGGCTCCGGGGTCAAAGGAAATATTTGGGCCCCCGGCGCCTTCGGCAGGGCTGGCAACGGCGATGTTGATCGGCTCTGCGAAAAAGCGTTGAGACTCAATACTGCGACGAAAGCGAAAATCAATTTCTTTTCGCAGCGGAAGCGGGAAGAAAAAAATCCAGGCGAGCGGTCGGACATATGCAAAAATATCTCCGGAATGAAGCACAACACTTATGGATGGAAGACCTATCTTGCGAGTTGATACAGCGCACCTATTATCGCCCCAAATGCCGCGTGTGCGATGAGAATGGAAATAGGGGTCTGAATTCCATAGTGCAGCGCCATGAAACCCGGAGGTTCAAGCTGTCGATTCGCATTGGGACCATGCTGCTCGCTGGCCATTCGCGGATGGATGCCGGGCATGAGAGACATTCCCGCCGTAAGTACAAATAGCGCTTGCCCCAGGCCCAGGAGCATTCCAAACCACCAGTTCGCCATGTGAAGCGCCTGGAATATCAGCACGTACAAGATGGAAAAGGCCAAACCGTTCCCCAGATGGATCATAAAGCCATAGAACCTGGCTTTTTCACGCTTGGGTGTGACGAAGGTCCCAATCAGATAGGGCAGATTCATGCGTGTAAGACCAAGGCCTTGGCTGGCGGAGAGCAGCGTAGATAAAGCCAACGTTGCCACGAATCCTGAGAGCAGCCAGCTTGGCCAGTTCATTCGTGCACCTTCGGTTGCGAACCATCGGTTGCCGACGCCGGACGGTGCGCCAGTTGTTCTTCTCCTTTTTCCCGCTGGCGAATCGATAGCGCGCTGCCAATCAGGCCCACATGGGTGAAGGCCTGAGGGAAGTTTCCCAACGCCGCTCCGCTGTTTGGGTCGATCTCTTCAGCGTGAAGGCCTAAATCGTTCCCGTATTTGATCAGGTGACCGAACAGTTGTTGTGCCTCATGCAGAGTGCCTCCACCTAATGCGAGATATTCCGCTTCCCAGAAGCTACAGAGTGCAAAGGCCCCCTCAGGATCATCTCTCTTATAGCGATAAAGTAAACCCTCCGGGGTTCCTAATTGCTGGCGAATAGCGCGGTACGTTCCGCGCATCCGCGGCGAACCCGCTTCCTCGAATCCATACCACGAGAAGAGCAGCAGACTGGCGTCCAGCTCATCGCCATCAAGCACGCTGACGTAACTTTGCATTTTTTCGTTCCAGGCGTGCTGTTCGATCTGGCGGCGAATCAAATCCCAGTTTTCTTGGTAGCGTTGGATCGGAGCGCGTTGTAATAGCCCTTGTTTGCTGAGTCGCATCAGCCGGTCCAAGGCAGTCCAGCACAAAAGCCGCGAGTGAGTGTGATTCTGGCGTCCCGACCGCGGCTCCCAGATCCCTTCATCCGGCTGGTTCCAGTTGTCCACGACATAATTACCGAAGCCGATTAGGACCTTCTGCATTTCATGGTCGAGATATCCGCCGTGCCAGGCGAACTGTGCCGCCGCATCGATGACTTCTCCATATACGTCGAGTTGAAGTTGACCGCGCGCGGCGTTCCCGATACGCACGGGACGCGAATTCTTGTACCCACTTAAATGCGGAAGGTCGCGTTCTACTGGAGCATCAGCGCCGTAGACGGTGTATATAATCCTCAGCTCGGGTTGGGTAAGCCGTGTTGCTTGCAGTAGCCAATCGAGATAATCCTCCGCTTCATCCCAGTAACCGAGCTCCAGCAGTGCCCGGATCGTCAGCGAAGAATCACGCAGCCAGCAATACCGGTAATCCCAGTTCAAATTGCTGCCAGTCTTTTCCGGAAGAGATGTCGTTGGAGCTGCAATAATTGCGCCCGAGGGAAGAAAGGTTAGCAGCTTGAGTGCGAGAGCGCTCCGTATGACCGCATCTCGATACGCCCCATCATAGTTCGCACGGCGAGCCCAATGTTGCCACGCTGTCACCGAGTGTTCGATGTACGCGTCGAGCGATGCCTCCATTGGACGCAATACCGTAGGAGCTTCTTCCGAATACGTGAAGGAGAAACGTAGGATTTCCCCGGCCCGCAAAACCACTCGCGCCTGGGCACGCCCTCCGGTCAGCGCCAGAGGGAGACTGCTGCGCAACCAATAAGCACCTTTCCCAACCGTGAATCGGATCCCCGATTTCCCCAATTCGCGAATCTGAACTTCTCTTTTGCCGTAGTCAGCCCGGGGAAAAAAGTCGATCTCAAGCTCCAGTTCACCTGAACTGCATTCCACGCGGCGGAGAATTTCATGATCCGGCAGCATTTCATTTGCATCAAGAAGGTTGGATGCGCTCCCCATCACATCAGTGAGAGACGCTCTTCCCGATTGCCCAACAAATTGCGTTTCAAGCACATTGGAATCGGATACGTACTGCCGCTTGATGGTTGCTGATGCAACCGGGGATATGCGCCAGTGCCCACCCCGCTCCCGATCCAGAAGCGCCGCAAATATTGACGGCCGGTCGAACCGTGGCCAGCATAGCCATTCGATCGAACCCTCCCGCGACACTAATGCGGCAGAGCGGCAGTCGCCGATAATTCCGTAATCCTGAATCTGCGGCCAGGAGGAGGAGCCGAAGCTTCGAGCTGCCGCTGACTCTGTTTGTTCAATACGTTCGGAGGCGTCGGCGCGTACGGACACAAGTAAGTTGATGCACTCTCTGGCAATACGTTGCCATTCGTTGAGGAAACAGCGCTTGTTAGAAAAGCAGGTGCAAGATGAAGAATAATCCAGCTCCGATCCGCAGGAATCTTGCGCCTACCGAGACCTGGGGCAAAGACGTTCCGCGTCTGGTGTGACTCCGCAGCCATCGGTGTACTCATGCAACGCTAAATCCCCGTTCGCGCAACAAACCTTTACTGCCCACAAAGTGCTGAGGAGTCTGTCATGAAAAGGGAAGTGGTGGTGATCACTGGATCTTCCGCTGGGCTGGGGCGCGCCGCAGCCTGGGAGTTTGCCCGCCACGGTGCTTGCATCGGCTTGCTTGCGCGTGGCGTCGACGGGCTGAAAGGTGCGAAGCGCGAAGTCGAATCGTTAGGCGGAAAGGCGATCATTCTTCCGGCCGATGTTGCGGACTTCCACGCCATGGAGGAAGCCGCCAGAAAAGTTGAGCGCGAGTTCGGCCCCATCGATATTTGGGTGAACAACGCGATGGTTTCGGTGTTTTCTCCGGTGAAGCAAATGAAGCCTGAAGAGTACAAGCGCGTGACCGAAGTCACTTACCTCGGGGTCGTCTACGGAACGCTCGCTGCCCTTAAGCGAATGTTGCCCCGAAATCGCGGCACGATTGTGCAGGTTGGTTCCGCGCTCGCCTATCGCAGCATCCCTTTGCAATCGGCTTACTGCGCGGCCAAGCATGCGATTGCGGGCTTCACCGATTCGCTGCGTTGTGAGCTGATTCATGACAATAGCAAGATTCATCTCACCATGGTTCAAATGCCGGCGCTCAATACCACGCAATTCAGTTGGGTGAAGAGCCGTCTCAAGCGCAAAGCCCAGCCGGTGCCTCCGATCTTTCAACCCGAAGTCGGCGCAAGGGCGATCTACTGGGCCGCACATCATCGCCGCCGCGAATTGTATGTAGGGGGGCCTACCGTCGAGGCTATCGTCGGCAATAAAATCGCACCGGGTATCCTTGATTATTATCTCGGCCGCACGGGTTATGATTCCCAGCAGACTTCAGAATCTGAGAATCCCAATCGGCCAGATAATTTATGGAAGCCGGTTCGCGGAGACCACGGATCGCATGGAACGTTCGACAGCCGCGCCCACGACACCAGTTCGGAGCTTTGGGCCGACCTGAACCGCTGGTGGATTGCTTTAGGAATGGCGGCGGCAGCAGGCGCTGGCATTTATGTGGCGAAATCCCGTGGTTCGCAACGGCCAACGATCGATTGGTCTGCAACGCGCCGCAATCGCGCCGCTTAAATGTCGTCGGCAATTCTGGAGTTCAGCAGCTCACGTCCTTATTTGAAAGCCTTTCCGAAACATTGGAGTTCGGGCGCGAGTTGACGTATCTTCGAGAGCATCGGAATCCACAGATCAATGCCGTGATGGCACAGAAGGAGAATCGCGCCCGTGGAGGTCGATTGTTAGAGGTTTTTGTTGTTGCACCCGTTCTCGAACAAATTGCATCCGATCAGAACATGGACGAACCGGTTCGCAGAAGAGCCCGCGCTATTCTGGAGTATGCGCAAGCTAAGGGCGAGTGATCCCCGATCTGCTACAAATTAGTTACGGCCAAGCTCTTTTTTCGAATTCGGAAGTTTTAGCCGTTTAAGCCTAAAGCATGCCGGCTCAGAAGGAGCAGCAATGGCAAACCTCGTTGAAATAGGAAAGTTTCTTACCCGGAACGCACTACTACCTTGCGTCTGTACGGTTGCGTTGCTCTCCGCGGCACAAAACCCGTCTTTGCCAAAAATCTCTCCGTCCGAGGTCACGCGCTACGCGTTGCCGAATGGCCTGCGTGTTGTGATCGTGCCGAATCGTCTGGCTCCAGTCGTAACCGTCGAAGAGAACTATATCGTCGGCGGAGAGGAAACGCCCAAAGGTTTTCCTGGCATGGCTCATGCCCAGGAGCACATGGCATTCCGCGGTTGTGCTGATCTCTCTGTCGACCAAATCGCGGCGATCTACGCCCAGCTTGGCGGCGATAACGATGCCGACACTCAGCAGAACATAACGCAATATTTCGAAACCATTCCCTCGCAGGATCTCCAGATTGCGCTTCACGCCGACGCCAATTGCATGCGCCACATCGACGACACTCAAGCCGAATGGGACCAGGAGCGCGGTGCCATCGAGCAGGAAGTCGCCCGCGATCTTTCCAATCCAACTTACAACTTCCTGGTGCGCATGGATAAAGACATGTTCAAAGGCACTCCCTACGAGCAAGACGCTCTGGGAACGAAACCGTCCTTTGACGCGACCACCGGCGCCATGCTCAAGAGCTTTCACGATAAGTGGTATGCGCCGAACAATGCCATCCTGGTGATTTCCGGGCAGGTTGATCCGGCGAAAACGATTGACATGATCAAACGGCTTTATGGAGATATTCCGAGGAAGAAGCTTCCGCCTCGGCCCTCAGTGCATTTGCTGCCGATCAAATCCGAAAGTTTCACGCTGCCCAGCGATTTTCCCTACACCATCAGCATCATCTCGTACCGCATGCCCGGCACCGATAACCTCGATTACGCCGCCAGCCGCGTGTTAAGCGACGTTCTTGCCAGCCAGCGTGCCGACATTTACGGACTCGTCCCGGATGGCAAAGCTCTCGATGCCGGTTTTGAACTGGGTGAGACCTATCGAAAAGCTGGCGCCGCCTTTGCCTATGCCGTGATTCCCACGACCGCGGACGCACACGCGATGGAGCAAACCCTGCAAGGGATCGTTGCAAATTATGCGAGCAAAGGCGTTCCCGCCGATCTGGTGGAGGCGGCCAAGCGCAGCGAGGTCGCGTCATTTGAATTCGAGCGCAACTCGATTCCCGGGCTGGCGTCACTCTGGTCGCAAGCGTTGGCTGCTGAGGGTCGCAATTCACCCGAAGAAGACCTTCAGCAAATTGAACAAGTGACTCTCGACGATGTCAATCGCGTCGCCAGGCAATACCTTGTGAATCAGAATGCGATTGTCGCGACCTTGGTCCCTCAGCCATCCGGCCAAGCAGTAGCCAGCAAAGGTTTCGGTGGCGCTGAGAAAGTTACGCCTCCTGCTACCAAGGCAGTCGCATTTCCGGCATGGGCGGAGTCGCTGACCAAAGCCGTTCAGGTTCCCAAGTGGAATCTTCATCCCGTGGAAAGCACCTTGCCGAACGGCATTCACCTCATCGTGCAAACCGAACATCTCACACCCACAATTACGGTGACTGGCGAGATACGCCATGAGACTGCGCTGGAAGTTCCACCCGGCAAGGAAGGCGTCGCAAGCGTGCTGGATGGTCTGTTTTCCTACGGCACGACTAAACTCGACCGTCTCGCATTCCAAAAAGCCCTGGATGACATCGCAGCCAATGAAGCCGGAGGTGCCAGCTTCCAGCTCCAGGTGCTCAAACCTTATTTCGACCGTGGCCTGGAATTGCTTGCCGGAAATGAATTGGAGCCTGCGCTTCCCGAGGCCGCTTTCAAAGTCGTACAGCAGCAGACGGCAGATTCGGTGGAGGGCCTGCTGAAGAGTCCGGATTATCGCTCCCATCGCGCCTTGTTGGAAGCGCTCTTACCTTCCGGCGATCCCGAACTTCGCCAGCCCACTCCACAAAAAGTATCTTCGCTGACTTTGCAGGATGTGCAGGGTTACTACCACCAAACTTTCCGTCCCGATGTCACCAAAATTGTCGTGATCGGAGATATTTCCCCCGAGGACGCCGAAAAGGAAATTGTGAAATGGTTCGGAAACTGGAAAGCGCAGCCGCCGAAACCTGAACTCGACCTTGCGCCCGTGCCGCGAAATAAAGCAGCCGCCAGCCAGGTGCCCGATCCTACACGCATTCAGGATCTCGTTACGCTTTCCGAAGAGCTGCCTATGAATCGTTTTAACCTCGATTACTATCCATTGCAGCTCGCCAATCACATCCTCGGCGGAGGATTCTATGCCACACGCCTCTATCGCGACCTTCGCGAAAAAACCGGATACGTATACAACGTGGATGAGGAACTGGAGGCCGGGCGCACCCGCACGCAATTCGTAATTTCATACGGCGCCGATCCTGCCAATGTTCCTAAAGCCCGGGCGCTCATCGACCAGGATCTGACAGCAATGCAGACCGCGGCTCCGAGCGCCGGCGAGATGGAACAAGCCCGCGCCATGCTGATCCGCCAGATTCCACTCAGTGAATCCAGCGAATCCCAAATTGCTGGTGGACTGCTCGCCCGCTCCCTGATGGGATTGCCCCTCGACGAGCCGGTGCGTGCTGCCGAGCGATACCAGAAGCTCTCCGCAGACGAAGTGCGCGCTGCTTTCGCGAAGTGGATTCAACCTGCGGACCTCGTAGAGGTAATCCAGGGACCACCACCGAAATAGAGCACCCGAGTGTCTTCATGAATCTTTGCTCAAACCGCACGTTGAACCACGAGCTTCCGGGCGTTTCGATCAGGCTGCCTTTGGCTGCGTATCCACACCCTGGGCCGAGGGTGGAAGCCGATCAATGTGCTTGTGCAATTCTTCACACGATTGCGGCGTCTCGATGAAAAGTAACCGGTCTTTCGCTTCAAGAATGGTGGCCGGATGCGGCAGTAAAACATGTTCCCTCCGCCGGATCGCAACGATTTCAAATTCGGAATTCTGCAAACCTTGATATAGATCGCCAATCGTCTTTCCAACAAAGGAACTGTCTTCCTTAAGCTCTCCTATCGTAAGGTGGCGTCCACCGGGCAGATCGAAGCTGACTCGTGCTCGCAATAACCGTAGCAAATCCAGATGTCCCAGCTTATCCGTCAGCGGCAAATCTCTTCTCCCCAACAAGCTCAGGCCAATTTGAATCTGTTCCAGATAGTGCGCAGGGGAGTCGTTTCGGGTGGGAACTTGCCCTTCGTACAAACTTCGATACTTCAGAGCGGAGGACAGGCGTGACTGCAGCAAATAGGCAACCACAACCGCGAGACCCGCAGGCACGAGAAGATGGTAGCCTCCTGCCATTTCCGTAACCATCAACATCGTGGCAACCGGCACTCGAGCCGCCGATCCAAATACCGCCGCCATTCCAACCACAGCGAACACTGCCGAAGGCTGATGAAATAAAATCGAGAATCCCGCGCCCAGCATCGCTCCGATAAACAACGAAGGGGCAAAAACGCCGCCAGACCCGCCCGAAGAAACTGTTAGCGAGAAGGCAATCAACTTGGCAAACACGAGAACAACTAAAAGCTTCAGAGCCAGATGCCCATCGATCGCTTCCTGAATCCAACCGTAGCCGCCGCCCAGAACCTGCGGCAGCCGCAGTGCCAGCAATCCTACTCCCAATGCGCCAAGTCCCGGTTTGGTCCAGTTGGGGATTGGCAGTTGGCGGAAAGCGTCTCGGGTTCGATAGAAGATTACGGGCAACAAGCTTCCGACCAAACCGCACACGATTCCTAATGCCGCATACCACAGATAAGCCGATACCCCAGGAGTTGCGGTCGGCGGCAGCTGAAATAGCGGTCGCCAGCCGACGAAGAAGCCATTCACCGTATACGCGACCGCAGACGCCACCATGGTGTAAAGAAACGCGCCGACCTCAAATTCCATGTTGCTGTACAAGACTTCGATCGCGAACACACCGGTGCCCATCGGCGTACGAAAGATGGCGGCAAGACCTGCCGCCATTCCGGCGAGCAACAACAGCCGCCTCTCTTCTTCGCTCCGGTGTGCGCGGGTTGCGTAAAGTGAACCCAGCGCCGCAGAAATCAATGCGATCGGCCCCTCCCGTCCAGCCGATCCGCCGGAGCCGATCGTGATCGCCGAGGCCACCATTTTGATCGGTGCCACGCGAGCCCGCAGCTTGCCTTCTTTTCGGTGAAAAGCTTCGACCACCGCATCCGTTCCGTGGCCTTCGGCTTCGGGTGCAAATCCATACACCAGCGCACCTGAAATGAGTCCGCCGATTGTGGTTACCACAGGAATCAGCCACAAACCGTGTGGACCGATGACTTGGTGGGGCGCGCCTCCATTTTCCGCGAGCCCTGGAGGTCGATACCCAGCCACTCTTCCCAAGAACCAGTGATCGGAAAGGCGCAGCATCCACATGAACGCTTGCGCGCTCAAAGCCCCGATGACGCCAATCACGACGGACTCAATCAGGGAACGAGGCTCGCCTTCCTTGATCACCAGGGGCTTCATTTCGTAGTGCCTGTCAGCTTGAGAAAGCTGACTACCTCGCCTTGCGAAGTTGGAGGCAGTTCTTTGCGAGCTTTGCGGTAAAGCAGGAGCTTGACTCCGAGGAAGCCAAAGGCTTCGCAAACTCCACCCAGGAAATCCCCGGCCCAGTGCCAAACTGACCCGCTACCCTCCATTCGAGAAACCGCCAGGCATTTGGATGCAAAAAAGAGCCGGATCAGTCGGCAAATCCTTGCCATCAAAAGCACTTCAGCTGGCATCCAAACAATTGCGGGGTGATCGATGAAATCCCAAATCAAACTTGGCACGATCTTTGGTGTTGAACTTGGGCTGCATTACAGTTGGATCGTCATCGCCCTGTTGATTACCTTTTCGTTAGCCGCGCAATTTCACGCCGTCAATCAAGATTGGTCGGATACAGTTGTTTGGGCGACCGCGATTCTTACCGGAATGCTGTTTTTCGCCTGTCTGTTTGCCCATGAGTTGTCGCATGCTCTGGTCGCACGAGCGCGCGGCCTTCCAATTCACAAGATCACGCTCTTCCTTCTGGGCGGCGTTGCTCAAATGGAAAAAGAAGCCGCCGATCCCAAAACCGAATTCTGGATGGCAATTGCCGGCCCGATCACAAGCGCTGCTTTGGGAATCGTTCTCCTGGAGTTTGCCAGGCTTTCTGGCTGGGTTTTGGGAAGTCACCCCTTGACGCCCGGCACAGCCCTGCTGGTTTGGCTGGGATACATCAATCTCATGTTGGCTGCATTCAATATGATTCCGGGTTTTCCTCTGGATGGCGGCCGCGTGCTGCGGGCCATCGTGTGGTGGTTCACGGGGAATGTAGAGCGCTCGACCCGCGTGGCGGCACGGATAGGGCAGCTTATCGCCGCTCTTTTTATCGCTTTCGGAGTTTTCCGTTTTTTCGAAGGCGCAGGATTGGGAGGCCTTTGGCTGGCCTTCATCGGTTGGTTTCTGCTGCAGGCTTCCAGCGCGACTTACCTGCAGGTGCGCACGGGAACCCTGCTTCGCGATTTGCACATCAAAGATTTGATGTCAACCGACTTCGAAGTCGTGAGCCCCAACATGTCTCTTCAGGAGTTCGTAAATGAGCGTCTGGTACGCACCGGGCGGCGCTGCTTTCTTGTAATGGAAAATGGCCAATTGCTCGGATTGGTTACTCCTAAGGACATTCGTGAGGTAAATCCCAGTATCTGGCAGTTTAAGCAGGTCCGCGACGTCATGCGCCCGGCAAGTCAAATTCATTCTGTCACGCCTGACATGCCAGCCATGGAAGCGCTTGAGATTATGAGCCGCGAAGATGTTCATCAGCTTCCGGTCATGTCGAATGCTCAACTGGTAGGCGTGGTCACGCGCGCACATCTTTTGGAGATACTAAAGGCACGTTCTGAGCTTTCCGATATCACCCATCAGCCTCGTGCAGCGTGATCGGTACGCTCGATTGTAGAAAGCAGGCTCATTCCACGGGACAAATTCTCTAGCAACCAATGATGTGCTGGATTAGTCTGTGAAAGGGCGGCATGTGAATTGAGGAGGAGAAAGAAATGGCACGACTTCTTCAGATACGCCAATCGGCCGCGCTGGCATTTGCAGCCGTGGTATTGATCGCGGGAGCGGTTATCGGACTGGCGGCAAGCTCTTGGGCCGGACACTCGGTGCTTGGATCCAACCATGAAGTTCCCATTTATATCGCTCAGGCAGGGCACGAGGCGAACGGGCCCAAATCGAATGCGCTGGGTTTCGCGCCTCTTTTAAAACCCATACTGCCAGCCGTGGTCAGCATCAGCTCATCACGAATCGTGAAAGTTCCGCAGTCTCCCTTTTTTAACGATCCCTTCTTTCAGCAGTTTTTTGGTGGGCAAACCCCTCACGCGCCGGAAGAACAACGAGAACGCGGATTAGGCTCGGGCGTCATCATCAGTCCTGATGGATATATTTTGACGAATAATCACGTCGTCGAAAAAAGCACGGACATCAAGGTAATGCTGCCGGATAAGCGGCAATTCCCCGGCAAAGTAATTGGAACCGATCCCCAAACCGACATCGCTGTCGTCAAGATCGCCACCACCGGCTTGCCCACGATTCCTTTGGCAGACTCATCGAAACTGCAGGTTGGCGATTATTGCTTCGCGATCGGAAATCCTTTCGGCGTGGGCGAGACGGCCACGATGGGCATCGTTAGCGCCACCGGCCGTAACGGTTTGTCCATTGAGGATTATGAGGATTTCATCCAGACCGATGCCGCCATCAATCCCGGCAACTCCGGCGGAGCCTTGGTGAATGCGTTAGGCGAACTGGTCGGCATCAATACCGCCATTCTTTCCGGTGGGGGAGGGAATCAGGGAATCGGCTTCGCCATTCCTATCAACATGGCGAAGTACGTCATGGATCAGATCCTGAAGCACGGCAAAGTTGTGCGCGGCTACATTGGCGTTGGCATTCAAGATGTCACGCCTGAACTGGCCAGAGTGTTCCATGTCACCGCGGGAAAGGGTGCTTTGGTCAGTAACGTTGATCCCAACAGTCCGGGCGGCAAAGCCGGATTGCAACGCGGGGATGTGGTAATCGAAATCGATGGACAGCCCGTCCAAGGTGCCAACGATCTCCGCCTTAAAGTCGGGACCATGACGCCCGGCACCACTGTGCATCTCAAAGTCGATCGCAATGGCGAATCGCGCGATTTCAGCTTTGCGTTGGGAGAAGCTCCCACGGGCAAGACCGCTGCCACCAACCCCGCTGGAACGCCTGAGAATAGCCCGATGCGAGGCGTGCAAGTGGATGAACTGACCAACGACATTCGCCAGCAACTTGGTCTGAAACCCAGTGTAAAAGGTGTTGTCGTCACCAACGTTGCCGATGATTCCCCGGCGGCAGACGCCGGACTGCAGCGGGGAGATGTCATCGAGCAAATTAACCGGCAGCCGGTGAACTCAGTCGCTGAATATCAGCATCTAATCTCGGAGGCCGGAAAGCAGAGCACCGTGTTGCTCATAAATCGCGGAGGCAATACAACCTTCCTGGTTGTGCAACCGGAGTAACCGGAGTAACCGAGCAGGCAACGGCCCCGGTTGCCGGGGCCGTCTTTAATATGTTAGAAACTTGATAGATTTCTGTTAGGGGATGCGACGGCTGAAAGACCTTCTAAAGAATCAGCGATACAGAATTTGTGGTGCTCTGGTGGTGTTCGTCGCCGTGTGCTCACTCACGATTAGCGTCGCCACGCGCTATTGTTTTCCTTACAGCCCTTCCGCCTCCCACGCCACAAGTCTGCACAAGTATTCATCGCCGGAAATCAGGCGGCAGCGTCTTACCAAAGCTGCCGCAAGTTGGTTCCCACCGGTCATTGGCGCTGTCATTCTGAAGCCACCGCCTCCCTATCCTCATCTGGCATCCTTGCCCCTACGCTTTCCCCGGCGTATTTTTGCGAGCACATTATTTATTCGGCCTCCTCCTCGTCCTAATTTCTTCGGGTAAGTGCATCTCCAGGCAATGCAGGTTCGGTAGGTCTGTGCACGTTGCAGCTTATGCGAAATGCGCCGGAAACAAATCATTTGCTCCCGGTACCTGGCAGGTTAGGTGAAACGTACCGTTGTTGACTCAGGACGGATTTCCGGAAAGGAAACCTACATATGGCGTCTGCACCCGTGTTGACCGAAGAAGAGCTGGATGCTCTTCGCCAGTTCGATACCTGCATGGTAGCGAACGCGGTCGAAACCTTCAGCCTCAGGCTGCGGAACACCGGTTTTACCAATGGCGGCATTCACTGTATGTTTCCCGATGCTCCTTCTATGGTCGGTTACGCCGTCACCGCACGGCTTCGCGCTGGGGATCCCCCTATCAAGGGGGGCACGTTCCATGATCGCAGCGATCTATGGAACCGGGTTCTTCAGTTTCCCGCACCTCGCATTCTGGTGTTGGAAGACATGGATCACCCTCCTGGACTGGGCGCATTTGTGGGCTACGTACACGCTGCCATTTTAAAGGCACTGGGCTGCGTTGGGCACCTAACGAATGGAGCAGTCCGCCAATTACCCTCAGTTCGTTCCGTGGGAATTCAGTTATTCGCCGGAAATGTAGCAGTCTCACATGCATACGCTCATATTTTCGATGTTGGCTGCCAGGTCAAGGTGGGTGGCATGGATATCCAGCCGGGCGATTTGTTGCATGGGGACCGTCACGGCGTACTGAACGTGCCAACTGCAATTGCAGCAGAGATTCCCGCGGTGGCAGGCAAGTTAGAACGCAAGCATGAAAAAATAGTGGAATTTTGCCGCTCCAGCTCGTTTTCGGTCGAAAAGCTGAGCGAAATAATTGAAATGCTTAGGAAATCAGGTTAGCCAATGCGTCCAGTCAGAGCACTTCTGGTGGCGTCGACGCCCAGAAAGGCCGGTAGGAATATCAAATGACAGTCGCACCCGGATTCAACACCAAGCGGCGCCGCCGGTTGACGAGGGTGGTTTCTTCCGCTCTTGCGACACTTGTAAGTGCCGCTCTCCTAATCCTCTGCTCCTGTTCCGGAAGCAGCAAACCAGTCGAGGCCAGCGAACCAGCTGTGACGGTCGGAGTAACTCGAGTGGTGAAGAAATCACTCGGACAGGAAATTACTTTGTCTTCCGAGCTGGTTCCGTTTCAGGAGATCGACGTTTACGCCAAGGAATCTGGTTACGTTAAGACTCTCGACGTCGATTATGGTGCGCACGTCAAAGCCGGCCAGGTCATGGCGGTCCTTGAGATTCCCGAACTCCAGGCGCAACTGGAAGAAGATCAGGCGGAGATCAAGAACGCAAACAATCAGGTCACTCGCGCCCAGCACGAATTGGGGCGTTATCAGGCGCAATACAAAGCTCTTCACCTGGAGTACACCCGTCTGAATGGAGTATTTGAAAGCCAACCCGGTCTGGTGGCGCAGCAGGAAGTGGATGACGCGCAAGGCAAAGACCTGGCGGCAGCGTCCCAGGTCGATGCCGGGCAGGCGGCTCTAGATGCTGCCCAAAGCCAGCTCGGCGTCGCCAAGGCAAAACTGGTTCACGATCAAAGCTTGTTTGATTACTCGAAGATCACAGCACCCTTTAACGGCGTGGTAACCGAGCGTTATGCAAATCTCGGCACCCTGGTGCAGGGAGGCACAAGTTCCAGCACCCAGGCGATGCCCATTGTGCGGCTCTCCGAAGACGATCTATTCCGACTTGTCATTCCGGTGCCCGAGGCATACGTGCAGTACATCCGTATCGGCGATCCGGTAGCAGTGTCTGTGCCTTCTCTCAATCGAACCTTTCCCGGCAAGGTGGCCCGCTTCTCAGTCGACGTGCGGGAAGACACTCGCACCATGCACACCGAAGTGGATGTGCCCAATCCCAAGCGACTGCTGCTCCCCGGTCTTTATGCCGACGCCGCCCTCTCGCTACAGAAAAAGCTAAGTGTGCCCACCGTACCAATTCAAGCTCTGAATCGCGAGGGCGCTCGTACCACGATTTACGTAGTGAACCGCAACGGGGAACTGGAGGAGCGGAGCGTACAGCTGGGACTGGAAACGGCGACTGATGCCGAAATAACTTCCGGCTTGAATGAAGGAGACACGGTGGTTGTAAGCGATCGCGCCGGCCTCAAGCCCGGAGAAAAAGTGCGTGCCCAGGAAGTGCCCGTGATGGAGTATCACGGAGAAGCTCCGCAGTAGAAATTCGATTTGCAAGCCCGAATGGGCCGATGTCAGGGAACCGGACAAAGTTTATGCCAGGATTTTCAATTCGTAATCCGTACTTCATTATTGTTCTCTGCTTGGCGCTCCTGGTCATCGGCGTGACTAGCCTGGCGCGGATGCCGGTCGATCTATTTCCTCCAATTAATCTGCCCGAAGTCGTCGTCGCGACCTTCTATACTGGCATGCCGCCGGAGGATATTGAATACGACATTACCGATCCGCTGGAACGTTTTTTTACCCTGGCTGCCGGCGTAGACCACATGGAGTCGCGATCAATATTAGGCGTCAGCATTATCCGCGTTTACTTCCAGCCCGGAACCAACGCCGATACCGACGTCAGCGAACTTTCCAACCTGGCCCTCGCTGATTTGAAACGCTTGCCGCCCGGCACGCTTCCTCCAGTCGTTCTCAAGTTCGATGCTTCCAGCCTGCCAGTGGCGCTCGTCACAGTGAGCGGTCAGGGACTCAACGAAACTCAGCTGCACGACTATGCGCAATTCCAAATTCGTAACCAGATTGCGGTTGTTCCTGGCGCTGAAATCCCTGGCGTTTTCGGCGGGATATATCGCCAGATCATGGTCTACGTCGATCCCTATAAACTGGCGTCCCGCCAATTGGGCGTGATGGATGTAGTGGACGCAGTGAATAATGCAAACCTCATTTTGCCGGCTGGCGACGTCAAGATGGGCCCCTACGATTATTACGTTTACTCGAACAGCCTGGTTGACAACATGAAGCAACTAGGCCAATTGCCAATCAAGATAAGAGGAAACTCGTGGGTCACGGTCGATGACATCGGGAAAGCTGAAGACGCTCACCAAATTCAATACAACATCGTGCGGATTGACGGCCAACGCTCCGCCTACATTCCCATCATGAAGCAGGGCGGCGATACCAACACAATCGCCGTGGTGGATGGCGTCCGCCAGCTCATTAAGCATCTTTACGATATTCCCAGCCAGATGAAGACCAGCATCGTCTTCGACCAATCGGTCTTTGTGAAAGAGGCAATTCACACCGTTCTGCACGAGGGATTTCTGGGACTGCTTCTTACCAGCTTGATGATCCTCATCTTCCTCGGAAGTTTTCGCGCCACCACCGCCGTGCTGCTGTCAATCCCGCTGTCGGCGCTGGCCGCATTTGTGATTTTGGATCTGATGGGTGCAACCGTAAACACCATGATTCTGGGAGGCATGGCGCTGGCCTTCTCCCGCGTGATCGACAACTCGGTGATTTCTCTCGAGAACATTTACCGGCACCTGGAACTAGGTGCCGCGCCCATAATCGCGGCAGAAGTGGGCGGAGCCGAAGTAAACCTTGCCGTGCTTGCTGCCACTCTGGTCGATGTCGTCGATTTCTTTCCCGTAGTTTTCTTGTACGGAGTCGCAAAGTTCCTGTTCTCCGCTTTGGCGCTGGCCTTCTGCTTGTCACTGCTTGCGTCCTTCGTTGTGGCCATGACCGTGATTCCCCTGTTCTGCTCCCGTTTCCTGAAAGCTGTGCCCCACGCCCAGCAAGAGCACGCAGAATACGAGGTTGAGCCTACGGAGGCGGCGGGCCACTCCTGGATGGACAGATTCAACGCCCGTTTTAACCGGATGTTCAATAACATCCTCGATTATTACGAGTACCAGGTAAGACGTTGCCTCAAGCGCCCGGGGCTGACGGTCCTGGTCCTGACCGGTGTGTTCCTTGCCAGCCTTGCCATATATCCGTTGTTGGGATTAGCGTTTTTCCCGAAGACCGATGCTGGCCAGTTCACCGTCAACCTTAAAGTGCCCACCGGTACCCGTATTGAGGTGACAAACGACTACGTCGCGAAGGTAGAAGATCTGATTCGGCATCAGGTAGAGCCCAAGGATCTGAAGCGAATCGTTTCCAATCTCGGCGTGGTCCCGGATTTCTCATCGCTTTATACCACCAACTCCGGTCCATATACTGCTACTGTGCAAGTTGCGCTCAATGAGCCCCACGAACTTAGCAGCTTTGCTTATATGGACCGTGTACAAGCGGCCATGGCAAAACAATTTCCCGACATTCGAACCTTCTTTTCGAGTGGCTCCATGGTTGACGCCATTCTCAATACGGGAATGCCCGCGCCCATCGATGTGCAGGTGAGCAGTCCTTTACTACCGCAGATTTACGGCATCGCGCAGAATCTTGCGACCCGGATTCGCCAAGTGCACGGCGTCGGTCAAATCTACATTCCGCAGGATATGGACTACCCAGCACTTCGTCTCGATGTCGATCGCGTTCACGCCGGCGAGATGGGACTTACTCAAAAAGATGTGGTCGATAACGTCATCACTGCGCTGAACTCGAACTACATGATTGCTCCAAACTACTGGGTCGATCGCAAGACCGGCAACGACTATTACCTTACCGTCCAATACTTCGAACATGGCGAGCCGGCCATTCACAATATGGCCGACTTGGGACAGCTCCCGTTACATGATCCTAATGGGCAAATGAACGTAAGCTGCGGCCCCGCCGGACCCGAACCCCCGCAGCCCGGTTCTTCCCATGCACCTTGGTCGTGTGGCGGACAAGGCAACACCACCGTATTAAAAAATGTGGTGGACGTGAAACAAATCCTCACCCCGACAGAAGTCGACCATTACCAAATTCAGCGCGTCATCGATATTTACGTTACGCCGAAGACCGAGGACCTGGGCCGGGTCACCAGCGCCATCCGCGACATTATTGCCAGGGAGAAAATTCCCTCTAACGTGCGCGTTAATCTGCGGGGCATGGTGCAAGGCATGGAGGCTTCCTTCAAGAGCTTCGCGTTCGGATTTACGATTTCTTTCATCTTGCTGTTCCTGATTTTGACCGCCCAGTTCAAATCGTTCATCGATCCGTTCCTGATCATGCTGGCGATTCCCATGGGCTTCGTCGGTGTGTTGATCATCCTGCCGCTCACCCACAGCACGCTGAACGTCATGTCGCTCATGGGTGTGCTGATGCTCGTCGGTATCGCTGATTCAAACAGCATTCTGATCGTTGACTTTGCCCACAATCTGGAAAAGCAGGGATTATCGCCTGCCGATGCAGTCATTACCGCTTGCCGGGTTCGACTACGACCGATTCTGATGACCTCGCTCGCCACCATCATCGGGATGATTCCTTTGGCCTTGAAACTGGGAACCGGCGCCGAGCAGTACACGCCCATGGCGCGCGCCATCATTGGAGGCTTGACCTCTTCCGTATTGTTGACCATCTTTATCGTGCCGGCCGCGTATTTGCTGGTCTATGGCAAGCGCGGGGCGCAACCGGCGACAGCTCCATCGACACCGGCGGCGAGTTGAAGGTTGAACATCGAACACTCTCGATTCGCGGGCTTACGTAATCGATGAAGTGATGCATAGAGGATGCGTCCACCGTTATCGACTCGGTCCGATGTTCTCGATTTTTCTCGAAAGGCAATCGGATGACCAGAACGAATCTTATAATTGGCACGCTTTTATTATTTTTATCGCCGTTGAATTTTGCCCTGGCGCAAGCTTCCGATAAATCCCACTCCCCGGAAAGCTTGCCGGCTGCTCCTAATCCTCAGCCCGCCCAAAACACAAATCTGACTGCAGTTCCGCTACCTTCACCAGTATCGATGAACCTCGCCTTTCCTTCTCAACAGGGTGGGCAGATATCTTATCCCGGCAACGCCCAAGCGCCTTCTTCGCCGCCGCCGGCGGGCGTGATGCGTTTAACCCGCATGCAAGCGGAGCAGCTTGCCATCAAGAACAATCCGCAAATTAGCATAGGGAAGTTACTCGCCTTGGCCCAGCACCAGGTTTATCGCGAGGCAAGATCGGCTGAGCTTCCCACTTTTAACGGCAACCTGACTGCTGCAGACGCCGTTGAAGGCAGCCGCATCGGCTCCGGATCGCTTACCGCTTCCCGTCTGTTTGAACACGCCGGAGCCGGAGTCACCCTGACTCAGCTTCTCACCGATTTTGGACGCACCATCAATCTGGTTTCCTCCGCGAAGCTGCAGGAGAAAGCGCAGAATGCCAATGCTCTGGCGACCATTGAAGATATAGTTCTCGCTACCGATCAGGCCTTTTACAACGCGCTGCAAGCGCAAGCCCTTCTCCAAGTTGCCCAACAAACTGTAGACACGAGAGGGTCCGTCGAGCATCAGATTGATGAACTGACGAAGAGTAAATTAAAATCCACGCTCGATCTAACCTTTGCGCAAGTGAATTTGTCCCAAGCCAGGCTGCTCCAGCTCGACGCACAAAACAATGTGCAATCGACCATTGCCGCGCTTACCGCCGTGCTCGGTTTCGACAAAAATCTTCGTTACGAGTTGGTCGAGGATAATACCCAGGCGCCTACGCCTCCACCGCCGGACATTGACCTCCTCATCAACACGGCCCTGCAGCAGCGCCCCGATCTGCAGGCCTTCACCTACAACGCGCAGGCGGCAGAAAAATTCCGCCGCGCCCAGCGCGACCTGCTTTTCCCCACCATCAGCGCCTTGGGCATCGCAGGAGGAACTCCTGTGCGTCCGGACTGTGTGGGATCGCCCCCCTGTGATCCCAATTATTTTATTTCTCCGTGGTATGGATCTATCGGCGTCAACATGGAAATTCCTATCTTCAACGGCTTCCTGCTTACCTCACAAGCCGCCGAGGCTAAATATCGAGCCAGAGCCGCGAACGAGAACACACGCAATCTGCGCGACAATGTCGTGCGCGATGTGCGCGCCGCCTGGTTGTCTGCAACCACCGCTTTTCAAAAAGTCGGAGTGAGCGCCGAACTCGCTAAAGAGGCTAACCTGTCGCTGAATCTTGCTCAGGGCCGTTATCAACTAGGATTGTCCTCGATCGTCGAACTCAGCCAGGCGCAGTTGCAGCAGACCGATGCCGCGATCAGCTATGTGAATGCTGAGTATCAGTACAAACTGGCACTCTCAACCTTGAACTTCGAGATCGGGCAGCAGCCGTAAGTAAGGTTCCTTACTGGATTTCCCAACCGCATCACGGCTGGCTGTGTCGCACATCACAGACCCGGGTGCTGCCAAATGGTGTACTTGCTCTAGGAGAAGTCTCCGTGTGCCTCGCCATTCCCGGTAAGATTCTCGAGATTCAAGGCCAGCCGCCGCTCCGCGCCGCGCGCGTGCAGTTCGGCGGAATTGTGCGCCAGGTTTCTCTCGATTTCGTTCCCGAGGCCAGCGTCGGCGATTATGTGATGGTTCACGTCGGTTTCGCGATCAGCCGCATCGATGCCGACGAAGCCGAACGCACCTACAAGCTCTTGCAGGAGATGGAGATGCTCGAGCAGGAGCTAGGGCCCGTACCTACGGATGCGTCCTAAGACGCGATCGTCACGCTTCCCCGGCAGTTCAGACATTTAAATTGCCGAGATTTCTATCGCGCATCATTCACTTCACCCTGCACCTCACACTTCTCTGTGACATAGATCACCGATGTAGCGTCGATCCGCCAATACAGTTCATACAGATGTGCGCGCCGCTCACCGAGCGAATCGGAGCGCAGAGCCGGCTTGATGAAATATCTTGATGAATATCGCGATGCCCGCATCGCTCGCGCGTTGGCCGCCGAGATCGCCCAGCGCACGTCTAAACCGTGGGTGCTGATGGAAATTTGCGGTGGGCAGACCCACACCATCATGCGTTACGGCCTCGACGAGTTGCTGCCGCGTGAAATTGAACTGGTGCATGGTCCGGGATGCCCCGTTTGCGTCACCCCGCTGGAAACCATCGATAAGGCGATTGCCTTGGCATCGCGGCCGGATGTGATTCTGGTTTCCTACGGAGACATGCTGCGCGTGCCGGGCTCACATTCCGATTTGTTTCGCGCCAAGGCCCAAGGAGCCGACGTACGAATCGCATATTCCCCGACCGAGGCCGTAAAAATAGCGCGCTCGAATCCAGACCGCAAGGTGGTATTTCTCGCAATCGGTTTCGAAACCACCGCGCCCGCAAACGCGATGGCAGCCTGGCAGGCCAAGCGCCAGGGTCTCAGTAATTTTTCCATGCTAGTTTCGCATGTATTGGTTCCACCGGCGATTCGAGCTCTGATGACCTCAGAAAGCTGCCGGGTGCAGGGATTTATCGCACCCGGTCACGTTTGCACGGTCATGGGCTGTGGTGAATATGAGAGCCTGGTCCGCGATTTCCAGATTCCGATTGTAGTTGGCGGCTTCGAGCCGGTCGATCTTCTTGAAGCGATCTTGATGCTGATCAAGCAATTGGAAGCAGGCGAAGCCAAGTTGGAAAATCAATATGTTCGGTCGGTGAACTATCAGGGAAATTTTCCCGCACGAAACATTATGGCCGAAGTGTTTGAAGTAGCAGACCAGAAGTGGCGCGGAATCGGCTCGATTCCCCAAAGCGGTCTGCGGTTGCGCCAGGAATATGCTGCCTACGACGCTAACAAGATTTTCGACGTAGGCGAACTTACCGTAGACGAACCGGCCGAATGCATCAGCGCGCAAGTCTTGCAGGGATTGAAAAAGCCAACGGACTGCCCTGCATTCGGCATGCGATGCACTCCGGAAAATCCGCTGGGTGCGCCGATGGTTTCGACTGAGGGAGCGTGCGCCGCTTATTATCATTACCGCCGCCACGCGGTCGTGAGTTAGGAGAACTGGGAACCGATGTCCAGCAAAACCATTGCCGAATTGAGCTGCCCCGCACCTCTTCCTGCGAAAGATACCATTCTCTTGGGTCACGGCAGCGGAGGCAAGCTAAGTGCGCAACTCGTCCGCGACATCTTTCTTCCATCCCTGCATAATCCTGTGCTCGCCCGCCTCGACGATCAGGCCATTGTCAATATTCACGGTCAGCGTCTGGCGTTCACCACGGACTCGTTCGTTGTCCAACCGTTGTTTTTTCCCGGAGGGGACATCGGCTCTCTCGCCGTCCACGGAACCGTGAATGACTTAGCCATGGGAGGCGCGAAACCGCTTTTCTTGAGTGCAGCATTCATCATTGAGGAAGGATTCTCTATCGAGCAACTTCGCCGGATCGTTGCCTCCATGCAGAAAGCGGCGGAGCAGGCCGGTGTTGACATCGTAACCGGAGATACAAAAGTCGTGGAGAAGGGTAAGGGCGACGGACTTTTTATCACAACCACTGGAATCGGCTCGGTTCCTCACGGCATAGATTTTTCCGCCGATCGCGCCCGTGCCGGCGACAAAGTACTGCTCAGTGGATCGATCGGCGAACACGGAATCGCAATCCTGGCGCAGCGTGCCGGTTTGGAATTCGAAACCAGGATCGAAAGCGACAGTGCCGCATTGCACACGCTCGTGGAAGCCATGCTGAACATGACTCATGATATTCGCTGCATGCGCGATCCCACCCGTGGCGGGCTTTCGAGCACACTCAATGAAATCGCTCAGCAATCGCACGTCGGAATCGAATTGCAGGAACAATTTATTCCTGTGCGCGAGGAAGTGCGGGGAGCTTGTGAGTTGCTGGGTCTGGATCCTTTATACGTTGCCAACGAAGGCAAGCTGATTGCAATCGTGGCTCCCGAGGCAGCCGACAATCTGCTCCGTGCGATGCGAGAGCACCCGCTCGGCTCCGCAGCAGAAATCATCGGCACCGTGCGAAAAGAAAACCCTGGCCTCGTAACCATGCGAACTCCGCTGGGTACGACCCGAGTTGTCGATATGCTTGCTGGCGATCAGTTGCCGCGCATCTGCTGAGAATCTTTGAGCATGATCTTTCGAAGATGATCTTTCGAAGATGATCTTGCCGGGAAGGGTCTTTCTTAGGCGAGATGAAGATTAGAGCTTGGCGACGCCTGGTCGCCCGAGCTCCACCAAATCTGCGGATCAATGGCTTCTTCTCTGCGGGTGTACTTCACGCCCACGCGATCGAGTTCCCGCAAGATTTCGCCGAACGCTCGGGGCACAGAGGCGTTCACCTTGCCGGTCAACCGGCAGCCCGGTTCATAGCTCTCACCCACAATGCCGAGCAGAAGCAGTTCTCGAGGGGACATGCCGAACAAATCGGCGCTGAGCAAATTCTCAACCAGCGCAGGGGAATGAGGGTCCATGCGCACTTCCGGAACGTCACGCAGGATATCTTCTTTGCGATAGAGTTGGACCGAGCCTGCTTTGGCGCCGTTACCATCAATGCAATCGATCAGGATGACAGCATCCTTCCCCGAAAACTGATCGATCAGATCCAGGGCTGGTGTTCCCAAATCCACGATTTCGACGCCTTCCTCAAAATCGTAATACGCAGTTAACAGCCGGACGATGTACGGGCCCACGCCGTCATCCCCCAGCAAAACATTGCCGATCCCGCCAATCAGCACTTTCTTCATAGCACCTTCACTTTAGCGATCCGCTTCCCGGAAGGATCGAACGCGTGACACGCGCAAGCCATGCACGGATCGAAGGAGTGAATCGTCCGCAAAACTTCCAGCGGTTCCTCCGGCCGGGCGAGCGGGGTGCGCAGCAGGGAAGCTTCATACGGGCCGCGCGCTCCCTTCCGGTCGCGCGGACTCGCATTCCACGTCGAGGGCACGACTGCCTGGTAGTTCTTGATTTTTGCGTCTTTGATGACGATCCAGTGAGATAGCGTACCGCGCGGTGCTTCGTGCGTGCCGACGCCTTCGATTTCGTGACTCGGGAACACAGGCGTGTTGTAAACCGCGTAGTCGCCTTTGGCAACGTTGTCCGTCAACAGCTGCAAATGCTTCTGTGCCAGTTCCGCCAGCATGCAGGCGCGAATGGCGCGCGCCGCGTGGCGACCCAGCGTGGATTGCAGCAACTCCGGTGTGACTTGCACTCCTCCGACAGCCTTTACATTGTTGATTGCCTGAGTAGCGTACTTCACAGTCAATGGATGCCCCTGCGCGAATCCAACCAGCACCTGCGCCAGCGGCCCGACCTGAGCCGGTTCGCCATTGAAACGGGGCGCTTTCACCCACGAATATTTCTGATCGGCGTCCCAGCCCGTGAAGGCCGGATCGGTCCTTCCCACCCAGGGATGCAGCGGTCCACTTCCATCTTGATAATAAGCGTGGGTTACATCTTCGCTGACCGCCTCGCGGAACTCCTTATCAGCGGCGCTCTTGAAGGGATGAGTACCGCCGAGATTTCCGTTTGCGATGTAACCGCCAGGCAGATCGTAGGCGGAGCCCGCGCTATCAAGTGGAAGATCCGGAACCGCCAGATAATTCCTTACGCCGCTGCCGATCTTGAACCACTCCGGATACATCGCCGCAACCGCACAAACATCGACGAAGTAAACCTGCTGAACAAACTGCACCACTTCTCCCAGAAGAACCCGAATCGCTTCCAGTCGCTCCATATTGAGGGCGCTCTGGCTATCCAGGTCGATCGCGTTCGAGACGCCGCCAACCGTCAAATTCTGTATGTGTGGTGTCTTGGATCCCAGCATCGCCACAACTTGCAGCGCTTTTCGCTGATACTCGAGCGCCTGCACATAGTGCGCGAAGGCAAGCAGATTCACGTCCGGAGAGAGGCGCATCGCCGGATGCCCCCAATATCCATTCTGAAAAATTCCCAATTGCCCGCTGGCCGCAACCGCCTTCACGCGGTCTTGTGCGGCCTTGAACTCCTCGCGCGAATTACGTGCCCACGGCGTAAGGCTCTCAGCCAACTTAGCCGTACTCGCAGGGTCCGCCTTCGGAATCTGCAGAATGTCCACCCAATCGAGCGCCGACAATTGATAGAAGTGAACGATGTGGTCGTGCAAGGCATGCGCAATCAGAATCAGGTTACGGATGTATTGCGCGTTCAGCGGCACCTCAAGCTTCAACGCGTCTTCCACCGCGCGCACGCTGGCCATGGCATGCACCGTCGTGCACACGCCGCAGAAGCGCTGCGTGAACAGCCACGCGTCGCGCGGATCGCGGCCTTTTAAGATGTTCTCGATGCCGCGCCACATGGTGCACGAAGCCCATGCATTGCTGACCGCATTGTTGTCGACTTCGACATCGACGCGGAGGTGGCCTTCTATTCGGGTGATGGGATCAATCGTGATTCGTTTTGCCATAATACCTGCTTAAGTCAGAGTCCAAGAGTTTGAAATCAACAAAACCGAAATCGAGATATCGCGTCCACAGTGTGTACGGCCGTTGCACCTTGTAGTAGCTCGTCATATCCCGCCATTCCTGCAAAGTCGCCGGAAGAATCGCGCACACCTTCACCATGAAAATGAAACCGGCAATACCGGCGGCCACGAAACCCATAGCGATCAGCAACTCAATCGTTGAGGGGAAATAGATCGCCTTAGGACCGGGCATATATGCCAGCGTCGTAGGAGTAAAGCGATACAGCATGCCGCCAAAGGCACTGATGAGATAGCCTAGCCACATGGTCCGCCATTTGCCGTTTTTCAGGGAAAGCCGCAGCAAGTATCCGCCGCAGCCGGCCATAATCATCTCTGCCCAGAAAATCCCGGCAAAGCGATCGAAGCCAAAGGCGGTACCAAGCACCCCGCGCAAAACGATGTCTACGATTCGTAGTGCCATCCAACCGAAAATCATCCACGCGCAGATACGGGCGGCCTCGTTAAGAACCTCCATGTCCATCGCCCGCCGCCAAGCCAGGCAGCACAGCATCGTGGTGCCTGCGACACATCCAAATGACATAAAGGCGGCCGCACCCAGGTACAACAATGGCAACATTGGTGTCTGCCACAAGGGGTGTACGCGCGGGCCAGCCAGCAGCATCAATGCGCCCAAAGAAGATTGGTGCATGGCGGGCAACAGATACGCCAGCGCAATGACGAATGGGAAGAGTTTGTGCAGTCCACGTTCGAATTTCTCTATGGCGGGACGCAAGGGCACATTCACGTACCAGACCCGCTCAAGAATTGGCGGAATGTTCTCGATTAACAGCGGAATCGTGGCATAGATCGACATGCAGATTGCGACCTCCGCCATGGGCGAGTGAAGATTCCAACTCCAGGGGAACAGCACCCAATAGAAATTCCATGGCCGGCCCACATCGATTCCCAGTAGTGCGAGACCGCAAACATAGGCCAGCATGCTGGTCAGCAGGGCCATGCGCATGAGGGAAAACAGCAGCTTGCGCCCGAAAACCCAGGCGGCAAAGCCAACCGAAAATGCACCCGATCCCAGCGCCGTCAGCACCACCACGTTGAAAGTCTTCCAGATGCCCCAGCCGAACTTGTCGTTCATGCCGCTCACCGGGCCAAGCCCGATCACTTCGCGATAGCTCACTAGAAGCAAGCCAAGAACAGTGAGGCCCAAGAGAACCAGAAAAAATGGATTCAGTATCTGAATGCCGAATACCGGAACCATGCGCTCCCAGCGCGCTTTCGTCGCGCGTTCCGGCAACGGCTTCGTGATGGGTAAGCTGTCTATTACCGTGCTGCTCATATTTGCGACCTCAAAGTTGCGCCCTCAAACCGGTTTCTTTTTCACGCTCATGGGCTTCTTCTACATGTGCCGTCAGGTTCTTTCGAATTACCGCAACCAGGCCTGCGTACAACAACGCAGGCATTGCGAAATACTGATAGATGCGCCGCTGCCAGCGCAGCGATTTGGCTGGAACCGCGACCGGCCCCAATTCCGGCAAGCCGAGTTTTTCGAAGGGAACCCGTGACAGGTAAAGGCATTGTGTGCCGCCGTTGTCGGTTTCCCCGTACACCCGGTCCTGATAGTAGCGGCCGGGACTGTTCTTGATCCGCCGCTTGGCTTCGAGCAGCAGCGCCGGACGCGGCCCAAAGATTACTGCCCCGGTCGGGCATACGCTGGTGCATCCAGGTTTTTGTCCTCGCGCCAACCGGTGGCTGCATAGTTCGCATTTCGAGATGATGGGATTGATGCCGCGCCACTGAAATCGCGGCACTGAATACGGGCACGTGATCGTGCAATAGCGGCAGCCGATGCAGCGCGATCCTTCCCAGCGAACCACTCCGGTGTCGGCATCCTTGTAAAGCGCCTCGAACGGGCACCCCGCCGCGCATCCCGGATCGAAACATTGCATGCACTGCCGCTTCACGAAAGACGTGGCTGACCCGTCCTCGGGCTTGTATAGCTTGATGATATTGCGTGTGAACACATTGAGGTCCGTCGGAGCTTCGTGCAATCCCGCGGCATCGGTGTCGGCCGGAGTATTGTTGGCTGCGTTGCAAGCCACCTCGCACGACTTGCAGCCGATGCAAATCGTGGCATCGTAGAGCAGGCCAAGAGGAGTATTGGGAACGGGAATCTCCTGGGCCTCCATCAATTTCGTGCCGGTCGTCATGGCCACGGCTGCCGGCACTCCGGCCTTGGCGATGTTGCTAAACAGTTCTCGCCGGGTAATAGCCACGTCAGTCCTCTTTCTGCGCGTTGCCGTTCAACTCAGCCACTTTGAGTTTTTCCGCTGCCAGAGCACGCGCGGCTTCGATTCGCTCCAGGCCCGCTTCCTGGCTGCTTTCGAAACGTTGCGCCGCGACATAGCTCGCGCCGCCTACCGCTCCAGCTACCGCACCCACCAGGGCCGCCGCCCCGATGCCGACTTTTCCAATGGCGCTGTAGATCGGCGGATAAGTATCGGGCGGGGTCGGGAAGTGAATAGGGACGGTTTCGAATGTACCCATTTTCCAAACCACTGCTTTTTCAGTGCAGCCCACGCACGGGATTCCTGCCCCGATCGGCCAGCAATTAGGAAGTTCATTAAAGGGCCGAGTCGAACAAGAGGCGTGAGTGACTGGTCCCTTGCAACCCAGCTTGTACAGGCACCATCCCTTGCGGTGACCCTCGTCGCCGAAAGCGGCCGCGAAACGGCCAGCGTCAAAGTGCGCTCTTCGTGGGCAATTCTCGTGAATCACGCGTTCGTAGGCGAACTTCGGACGCCCCACTTCATCCAGCGCCGGTAGTTTGCCCATAGTCGCATATTCCAAAACCACTGCCAGCAGGTTGTACGGATTGGGAGGGCAACCGGGAAGGTTGATTACCGGTTTGCCAGAAATCAGCGTATCGACGCCGACCGCGCCGGTCGGATTCGGATCGGCCGAAGGCACTCCGCCCCAGGATGCGCACGAACCCATGGCGATTACGGCCGCGGATTGCGCGGCAATCTCCTTCAGGACCTGCAGCCCAGGCCGGCCGCCCATTTGGTAGTAGATTCCGTCTTCCTTGGTTGGAATCGCGCCTTCGCATACCAGCACAAACTTTCCCGCGTTGTCGGCAACTGCCGAGCGCAACGCCGCTTCCGCCTGCGCACCCGAGGCAGCCATAAGTGTTTCGTGGTAATCGAGGGAAATAACGTCAAGAATCAGGTGGGCGACATCAGGAGCGGAAGTGCGCAGCAGCGTCTCCGTGCATCCGGTGCAATCCTGGAAGTGCAGCCAGATCACCGAAGGCCGCTTGGTTTTGCCGATCGCTTCTGCAATCTGCAGAACCGATTTTTTGCCAGTGAGCGCCAGTCCCACCGGCGCAGTCACCATTAACGTGCTACATAATTGAAGAAAGCTTCTCCTTGAGACACCCGAGGCCTGAAGATGTTCCGCGATCGTTAATTGCTTGGACATTTGTGCCTTCCTGAGTTTCGGAACTGCATCTCGGCCGGGGTGCACGTATGGATGATTGCTGTGGGAACATGGGCAAATGTGCAACTCGGCCCCAAGAGAACGTTAGATTCCTGTAATTTTTCACGGCAGTGTTCCGATGATGCATACGAAACGTTTATCGCGCCTATACACATTTCTGATCAGTGTCCCCCGTCACGCGTCTTTGTGCCCGAAAAACCCCCACTGGCGCTCGAAGAACTTGCGCCCCGTGATACAAGTCACATAGAGCCGTGATTGACTCCACCGATTCGTCTCTAAACCGGTGTTGTAATTGACAGTGAAAGAACTTGTGATCGGTTCAACCAACGTGAACAAGGCTTAATATGGATCTGCGTAACTGGTCTAAGTCGGAACTCGAATACAGTAAGAAAGTTCTGAGCTCTGGACTGCTCGGCGCTCTTTCTGGCCAGCAGGAATTTCTCGATGGACAGCCCTTGACTGGCTTTCTTGCCGATTCATTGCGAATGGCCGTTCCGTCTGCCGCCATAGGGGTCTGCGTTGGCTTCCTGGGCAGTTGCTCGCGTAGCCGGCGCAACTCAATGGCTAAAGCGCTCACGTTCGGTCTGCTGGGTGGAGCAATCGGCTTTGCCGCAGGTGTTGCCTGGGAAAGCCGCCGCCTTGCCTCGAGCGCTGCTCACGGAGCTTCACGCAACGTGACTCAGGTTCGTGATGAGCGTTGGATGAAAAAGCATTCCATCGCATACGCGTAACCAGCAGTTCCGGCATGCTCGTAGCCGGTTTCTCAACCTCGATCGGGATTCGTATCGGGGCACGCCTTCAGGCGTGCCGTCGCAGGCCGAATAAGCGGACTGGCTTTAGCCGCTGGTTCTTTGAAACGGCGATGCAGCCGCGAGGCCGTTCATCTGCCGCACTGCAACCTAAATCCAGCAAGCCATTCACGCGTTCCGAACTGCGCGATAAATCCATCCTCGGCCCACCATCGTCCGAACCTGACCTCGCCATCTGCGTGGTAAACTTTTCGCCTCAAACGATCTCAGGGGGCTTCATGTTCCGATCCGTGGTGGTGTGTGTTCTGTGGCTTGCCTTCAGCATCTTCGCAATTGCCCAAGCTCCCGATATTCCCGAGCCGGGCTCGTCCGAAGCAATCGCCGCCGCCACCACTAATCCTCACTACATTTCACCCTGGGTCTCCTATATTCCGCAGTCAAACACGGTTCCGTCCCCGGAGAAATTTCTCGGTCGCATTATGGGAGCGCCGGGTGAACTAGCCGGCACAGAAAAGGCCTATGCCTACGCTCGCGTATTAGCCGCCGCCAGCCCTCGAGTTCGTGTCTTCACCATTGGCCATAGCGAAGAAGGTCGCGACATCATTCTGCTCGCCATCGCCGACGAAGCCGGCATTCGGGCTCTCGATCGTTTGAAAGCTGCCACGTCCGCACTGGCCGATCCGCGTATCACGGACCGCTCCGCCGCGGAAAAATTGATTCCGAGTTCGCGTCCTATTTATTACTTCAACGCCGCACTCCACTCGGATGAGACCGGCTCAACCGAAGCTATGCTCGAGCTCGCCTATCGTCTTGCCGTCTCAGAGCAGCCCATGATCCAACGAATTCGCGAGCGGTTGGTCGTTCTGATCAATCCCATCTCGAATCCCGACGGCCGCGACAAAATGGTTGACTGGTTCTATCGCTATCTGAAAGGCAAGACAGACCGCGCCACTCTGCCACGTCAGTCTCCGCCCTATTGGTCGAAGTACACCTTCGTCGATATCAATCGCGACACTCACCAGCAAACCCACGAAACCACCAAAGCCGTGCATCGCATGTTTGTTGACTGGCACCCAACCGTGGTTCACGACCTGCACGAAGGCGTGCCCCTCATGATGACCTGGAACGGCACCGGTCCCTACAACCCGAATATCGATCCCATCACCTACAGCGAATTTCTTGAACTCAGCTTTAACGAAGTCGAAACCATGACGGCGATGGGCATGCCCGGAGTTTCCACATGGAACTTCGGCGAAGCCTTCGCTCATCTTTATCTCGACTCGGTCGCCATGAATCACAACAGCATCGGCCGTGGCTATGAGACCTTCGGCAACGGCAGCGCGGAAACCGAAGTGCGATCGGTCTCGCCGTCAGCCACGTCCATGGAATGGTACCGGCCGCTGCCCGCGCCGAGCGTGGTCACGTGGTCCGCTCGTGACAATCTCAACTATCAGGAGACTGGGGCCCTTGCCGCACTTGACGATAGCGCCATCCACTCCCAAGAAATGCTGCGCAATTTCTACCAGAAAGGATGGGATTCCTGGCACAAAGGTCTCACCCAGCCGCCCTACGCGTTTCTGATTCCCGAAGATCAAGGCGACCCGCAGCGCGTCGCGCAAATGGTCACACGCTTGATGGCGCAACAGATCGAAGTTTCTCGTGCGCAAACCTCGATTCGCTTAAAAGATGGAGACTTTCCCGCAGGAACCTACGTTGTCAGCCTCGATCAGCCGTACCGGAACTATGCAGTCGATTTGCTAACTCCCCAGCATTACCCGAAAGATGGCGAACCGCCCTACGACGACGTTTCCTGGGAGCTTCCCGCCAACTATCACCTGCAGGCAATTCCCACCGCCGACGCTTCTGTGCGAGAAGCGGCTCTGATCTCGTTGAAAGAACCGCCGCATGTTACCGGAGAAATCAGCGGAGCCGGCAACGTTTATCTGCTGAAAGATACAGGTCAGGAATCATTCCTCGCCGCCCGCTACCGTTTGGCACAATTCCAAATTCAAATTGCCGAACATGAATTCGAAGCCGGAGGTACATTATTCCCCGAAGGCTCCTGGATTCTTGCCGATCAAGCGGGATTATTAAGCGCGCTCGAATCGACTGCGTCGCAATTGGGCCTCGATTTCGTGAAAGTTTCAAGTGCGCCCGACGTGCCGCACCATCAGGCTCCAGCGCCGAGAATCGGCGTCTGGGTTCCCTGGGCCGATACCGATTCAATCGGTTGGATCCGCTATTCGCTCGATCAGCGCAAAGTACCTTACACCTATCTACGCGACGAGGATATTCGCGCCGGGAATTTGAAATCGCGCATCGACGTCTTGCTCTACGGCCACGTCGATTTGGAACTCGCGGAGCAGATTGAAGGCCTGCCCAAAACCTGGTCGCCCATGCCCTTCAAAAAAACCCCACAAACTCCCAGCTTCGGCACTCCCGCCGAATCCGACGACATCACAGGCGGCATCGGCTACGAAGGGCTCGCACAGATTCAGCGTTTCGTTGACGACGGCGGCCTCATGGTCACGCTCGGCAACGGCACCATGCTGGCGCTGGAAGGTGGGCTGGTCCGTTTCGTTCGCCGCGCATCCGGAGGTGTTCCCCGCAGCGTGGCTGGAGGCGGCGGAGCATCAGCGGCCGCAGCACAGTCTGCTGCAACTCGAACTCCTGGAGCTCACGTTCGGGTTACCTTCGATCGCACCGATCACCCTATCGCTTATGGGTACCCAACCCACACCTGGGTCTTCCGTCAAAATTATGCGCTGTATAACACCCCGCGCCGCTGGCTGCGGATGGCGTATTGCACCACCTGCCTTGACGGCCCTGAAGATCGCAGTGGCATAGTGATGGAATGGGGCGATAGCGAGGGCAAGCCCTTCGTCGTCAGTGGCCAGGCCTGGGGAGAAGAGAACCTCATTGGCCGGCCCGCAATCCTCGACATGCCGGTCGGCAAAGGACACGTTGTTGCTTTCAACTTCAATCCCATGCATCGCGATATGAATCGTGGCGATCAGCGCCTGTTATGGAATGCGATCTTGAATTGGCAGGCAATCGTGAGCGCTCATCCAGAGCCGGATAAGTCTGCCGCGCCTCCACCTGAGCCCGACGAGTAAGAAGAGACCAGCCCCCGCTGACGGCTGCTAACGCTGAAATTTTTGTCGATCACTGGATTCCCGCGGTGGTACGATAGCGGGCTGTTTCAACCTCGCACTCCATTGGGCATTTGTAGATGACTAGAGGCGCACGCTCGGTAGCTTCCCCCAGAGTTGTCTGCATCGAAGATTTTCGTCCCATCGCGCGTGAGCGCATTCCAAAGCCGGTTTTTGATTATCTCGATGGCGGCGCCGAAGGCGAAGTCACGCTGCGCGAGAATTGCAGAGTTTTCAATGACGTGACCTTTCGTCCGCGTCATGCCGTAGCCCTCGCCGATTGCAGTTTGTGCACTACGGTTCTGGGCTTCAATCTTTCTCTTCCATTCATGCTCGCGCCCGTGGGCTATAGCCGGCTCATGCATCCGGGCGGCGAGGTTGCGGCTTCGCGTGCGGCTGGAAAAGCCGGCACCGCCTACATTCTCTCCACCATTTCCGGTCACAAGCTGGAGGACGTAAGAGCCGCGTCGAAGGGCCCGGTTTTCTATCAACTTTATTTGATGGGAGGCCGCGGTGCGGCGGAAGGTGCTATCGAACGGGCTCGCGTCGCTGGTTTCAACGCGCTGGTGGTCACGATCGATACTCCTGTCTCTGGAATCCGCGAGCGCGACTACCGCAACGGTTTGAAGGAACTGATCAGCGGCACTGTGTTTGAAAAAATTCCCTACGTCCAGCAGATGCTCGCGCGTCCGGGCTGGCTGATGGAATATCTGCGCGATGGCGGATTGCCCGGCCTGCCCAACGTGATTGTGCCGGGCAAGGGGCAGATGCCGCTCGTCGATATCAATGCTGCACTGGCCGAATCGGCCGTGACCTGGGCCGACCTGAAATGGATTCGTGATGTCTGGAAAGGTCCCATCGTCATCAAGGGCGTGTTAACCGCCGACGATGCGCGTCGATCCGTCGATGAAGGTGCTGCCGCGATTTCGGTCTCCAATCATGGTGGTCGCCAACTCGACGGGCTTCCACCTTCCTTGCGCGCCTTGCCGGAAGTCGTGAAAGCAGTGCAGGGCCGCATCGAAGTATGGATGGATGGCGGCATTCGCCGCGGCACCGATATCGTGAAAGCTCTTTCCCTTGGCGCCAGAGCAGTGCTCTGCGGTCGCGGCTATGCCTACGGCTTAGCTGCCGCGGGAGAAGCTGGCGTCGACCGCGCAATCGAAATCCTGAGAACCGATCTTGATCGAACGCTCAGACTTCTAGGTTGTCCATCCGTTGCGGATTTGGATCGCTCGTACGTGAATGTTCCCGCAAGTTGGCAGGTAAGTTGAATCGAGCACTGGGGAAAATACAATCGCATAGGCATCGCATTTCTATTCGTCACTGAACTC
The DNA here is from genome assembly GCA_963766625.1 of uncultured Acidobacteriaceae bacterium. Lineage (GTDB taxonomy): Bacteria > Acidobacteriota > Terriglobia > Terriglobales > Acidobacteriaceae > Sulfotelmatobacter. The sequence goes on from CAVYBF010000011.1 coordinate 308,668, forward strand.
CCTTTGCAAGGAGATTACGATGCAGTGGACCCAAATCTACGATCCACTTGGTCATTGGTGGCTCTCAACCCTCGTTGCAGCGCTTCCCATCATTGTTCTTTTCACTCTGCTCGCGGGTCTCAAAGTTAAGCCGCATTGGTGCGCCATCGCCGGAGCCGGCACGGCGGTGCTGGTCGCCATGATCTTCTTTCGCATGCCGCCCGCACTGGCCGCAATCAGCTTCGGATATGGGGTAGCCTTCGGCCTTTTGAAGATTGCCTGGATCGTCCTGGCCGCGGTCTACCTCTACGATATTTCGGTCGAGACCGGACAATTTGAAATCATGAAGGAATCGATCGCCGGCATCACCGCCGATCGCCGCTTGCAGGTTCTGCTGGTTGCCTTCTGCTTTGGAGCATTCATCGAAGGCGCAGCCGGATTCGGCGCCCCCGTGGCGATTGCCGGGGCTTTCATGATCGGCCTCGGATTCCGTCCGTTTCACGCTGCCGCCTTGAATCTCATCGCCAATACTGCGCCCGTGGCGTGGGGAGCGATCGGAACTCCGGTTCATACGCTGGCTGCGGTAAGTGCTCTGCCGGAATCTGACCTCAACGCCATGATCGGCCGCATTCTTCCATTCACGGCCATCATCGTTCCCTTCTGGCTGGTGAAAACTATGGTGAGCTGGCGGGACACCTTCGAGGTATTTCCCGCAATCGCCGTAACCGGCGTTTCGTTCGCGCTCACACAATTCCTTTGGTCGAACTATGTCGATAGCAATCTGGTCGATATTATGGGCGGCGTCGTCTCGCTGGTTGCCCTTCTGGTCTTCCTGCGCTTCTGGAAGCCCAAGAAGATTTGGCGCTTCGATTACGACGACCAGCCTGAAGCAGTTCGCCTCCCGACTGCGGTACTGAGCGACGACATGGGCGGCCAGTGGTCCGCGAAAGAATTTGATGGCATTGTGAAACCGCGCACCTACACTGCCGGCCAAGTTCTGAAGGCCTGGATGCCGTTCGCGATTCTCTCGCTCTTCGTGCTGCTCTGGGGATTGCCAAAAATAAAACTTGCCATGAACAAAGCCACCACGCCGGCTTTCAGAGTTGTGCTGCCCAATGGCAAAGTGCGTCCCGGGCCCCCGGGATGGAATGTGCCGTATCTGCACAACGCGGTGTATCGCGCTGCGCCTGTCGTTCCGAAGCCTACCCCTGAAGCTGCCCGCTACGACTTCAACTGGCTTTCCGCCACTGGCACCGGATGCTTCTTTGCCGCCATCGTTTCCGGATTCATGCTCGGTCTCGGGCCCAGGCAGTTGATTCTGATCTTCATGAAGACGCTGCGCCGCATGCAGCTGGCCGTGATCGCGATTTCTTTCATGCTCGGTCTCGGCTACGTCACCCGCTACTCCGGCCTGGATGCCGTGCTGGGCCTCGCATTCACGCGCAGTGGATGGTTTTATCCATTCTTCGGAACTTTCCTCGGCTGGCTCGGCGTGGCGCTTACCGGCAGCGATACGTCCTCGAACGCTCTGTTCGGCAGCCTGCAGCGAATCACCTCGCAGCAGCTTGGAATCGACCCTATACTCATGTGCGCCGCCAACAGTTGCGGCGGAGTCATGGGCAAGATGGTCGATGCACAATCAATCACCATCGCGACCGCGGCCACCGAGCAGGTGGGCAACGAAGGCGTCATCTTCCGCTACGTCGCATGGCACTCAGTGGCGCTGGGCGCGATTGTCGGAGTCATCGTGCTGCTGTATGCTTATGTCTTCCAATGGGCCGTGCCGCACGGGCTGACCTTTGTGAAGTGATCTGTTCTATAGGTAATGGGCTACTTTGAGTTTCCACAGGCTTGGCCGTTTGCCCATCAGGCAATCCGCTTGCCATTCATGCTAAACCGCTAAAGCAAAGTAGCCCACTACCGTTCTATGTCATCCCGACGCGCGAGCGAAGCGAGACAGGAGGAATCTGCTCGCTCCCCCTACCCGCTCCGGCCCGTAAGAAAGGGAAGTATTTTTTCGCTCGCCTCGGTTGTCCCTCTGTTTCCTAAGCGGTTCGAAAGGGGTTAGCTGAACTCTTCCGGACCTCGGGCGCGGTCCTAATTTGTCTGACAATTGGGTCAATAAGCGCTAACGCCTGGTTACGTCAGGCATCAATCCGCTAACGTAGAAGAAACGTAGGAGCCGAAAACAACTGATCCACTCCCCCAGCGCAAATCGCACGAAACCGCATGGCGTCAGGTCGCCAGAGCACGATCTTGGGTAGCGCGCGGCGCGGGCTCGGGCAATCGCTGTCCGCAATGCGCGCAATTCGCCCAAGTCGGGTCAACGGGCTTACCGCATTTCGAGCAGGTTGGCTGCAACAAAGCACCGCAGTGCGGACAGAATGGGAATCCTGCCTTTTCGACATGCCCGCACCCCGGGCACGGTTTCGGCAGAGGGTCGCGGAGAATGAAGTACAAGATCATCCCGATCGCATAGGGAACGAAGGTCGCCAACAGCGTCCACATTACGTACGGCATCTGCCGCCGCTTCGCGTCGCCGTAGACGTATCCGATCAGCGCAACCAGAGCCACCGTGAGCAGGAAAATTCCGTAAATGAACAGCGCTTGTCCCCAGCGTGGCCATTTGACTATTTCCGTTGGTGCGACAAATTTGCCTAGATCCGTGGGTGCGACAAAGAAGAACAAAGGCACCGTGAAGCACAAATAGGCGAACCATGCAACGATCCACGCTGCCTTTGGAATCACGCGCAATTCCTTTGTGAAGCGGCTCATGCCACCCTCCTTTCGCCGCGCTGCCGGATTGCCAGCATCACTGCGGCCACCGCTCCCGCGAGCCACCCTAGCGCGGTGAACGCGGCAAAACTGATCCATGTATGGGTGAACTGCGGATCGAGCAAGCTCCCGAAACGTGCGCTCACAAAGTGGAAAACCGGCCAGCTCGCAATCGTCAGCAGCCACGCAAAAGCCACGACAACAATCATTACGCGGCGGTTCCAATCGTGCTCGGCCTGTTCGGTGAGCTTCGCCTCCGCACGTGCCAGCGTGGCCTGCACCAGCCACGAGGAAGGCTGCGGCGTCGGCAATCGGCGGAGTTCGCTCACAATCGGCCGCCAAGCCCCCAATTCGTTCGAGCAGGCGATGCAAGACCGCACATGCTCCGCAACTTGTTTTTCTTCCGCGCTCGTCAGCGCGTCACCTGCGGCCAGCGCCAGCAGTTCTCGAATCTTGTCGTGCTCGCTCATTGCCATGTACCCCCGGGATACCGCGCTTCGAGCGCGTAACGCAATTGTTCCAGCGAACGTCGCAGCCGCGACTTCGCCGTTGCTACCGGAACCGCTGTAACCTGCGCGATTTCCTCAATCTTCATCTCATCCTCAAACCGCAGTGTGAGGACTTCGCGATAGATCATCGGCAGCCCTGCCATCGCTTCGCTGATCTCCGTTCGGCGCTCAGCCGCGAGCGCATGATCGAGCGGCGTGTGGTCTTCACACGGAATCCGGTCCGCCACGGTTTCGCTATGCCAGCTGTTTGCGAGCGGCTCGTCCAGGCTCTGCGGACGAATCCGGCGCAAATGATCGATCGCCAGGTTGCGCGCCAGCGTGAACAGCCAGGCGTCAAAATTGCGACTTCCATCAAAGGAACGAATCTTCTCGACGACTCTCAACCAGGTTTGCTGGAACAGGTCTTCCGCCTCGGCGGGCTGCCGCACCATGCGCAGCAGGTACCGATACAGGCGATTCTGGTACCGAGTAATCAGTCCCGAGAGAGCGTTCAGGTCGCCTTGGCGAAGCCGGACCACATCCGCATCCACTGCCACAAGCCCCTCCAGCGATAGTGCGGTCGCCCCCACCATACTCGTAATACGGATGAGTGCCCAAAAAAGACGCAAGAGATGCAGTTGCTAGATTGGTGTTGCTAGGTATCTCAATGACAGAAATTTTCGGGGACTCCATCGTACCTTGCATCCTTTTGATGTTCTCGCCCGTATTCCCAAAGTGCTCAGATGCACAGTACAAAGCGCAGGAGCGCAACTCAGATCCTGCATTGCTCTTCCATAGGAGGTTGACATGCATGACACAAAGGAACGGTTGTCTCTATTCTGGCTCTTCGCGTTGTTGAACTACCTGTATGCGGACGTGCTTGCCCTGTGGTCTGTAGCCGCCCCCCCACATCTCCCACCATGGGTTCTGGCGGGTTCAGCGGTCTTGATGGAAATACCCATCGCCATGATTGTGGCGTCGCGACTGCTGCCGTTTCGAGAGAACCGGCTGGCGAACATCATCGCGGGTGTAATTTTGACCCTTGTAAACGGTTTCCTGACCTACGTTCCGCCTCTGGCCGGATGGGGCAGGCCCCCCGCTCTTCCCGAGTACTTGTTCTTCGCGACGATCGAAACTGTATGCACCTCGGTCATCATCTGGCAGGCGTGGACTTGGACAGGGGAGACTGTCCGCATGTCGTAACTGGTCGCTCAAAATAATGAGGTCAATGTGAAAAGAGAACGCCTAACACAGACCGTCCTGGTGATCGTGGGGCTGTTCAATCTGGCCCAAATTTATTTTCTATATATGGATCTGCGGCATTCCAGCTGGCTTTTGGAGCGGAAGAGCGAGATTCATCCGATGTTTCTGAGCTTTTTTATTCCGGTCGGGGTCTTTCTGCTCATAGCCGCAAGGAGACCGTCTGAGCATCGCTCGATGATTGCTCTAGCAGCTTGGTGGAACATCTCCCATGGCGCTGTGATGGCTATTCAAACAGTGGAAGCGTGGATTCACGGCGTCCACAGGAACTTTACTGATGTGATCGTAGTCCTTGTTATCGGAGTTGTCCTGTTAGCGCTTTTGCCAGCAAAACGAGAGGTAGTCGCGCCGGGAGTTGCGTGAACCAGCGCAGAAGCCCCACACTCTCCGCGGATAACGTTTCTTCTCGTCTTCGTTTCACGGTTTTTTCCAGAGGGGATGACAGTGTAGCGCAGCGTCTCTGGGGCAGATTGGCGAAAAATCGCCATTACACTCGTTGGCAGTTCCAAAGGGCAGTCCGCGCACATCACTCCACATGCCTGGGCGGTTAGCGGGACGGGCATGTCGATGGCGCCAAGCTTTAGGCAAGAACCTGCACGGACACCAGCTCCGGGCTGCATCGTGCATGTTGGAGGGATTCCACAGCGTCCTGCGCCGTCAACTTGCCCATAATCAGGGCCAGCTTGCGGTTGCTGGTCATCTGCATTGGAGACTTATCAGTCCGCTGCACGTATTGAGAGGTGCCAGTACTACTACGAGTCACTTTCACGACAAACTTCGTTATCATGATTGATTTCATCATCTTTATTCTACGCCCTCCGCCGATTCTCTGCTTCGGAATAATTGTCGCAAAATCCCGACATTGAGTATTTTTGTCGCTCGCCTGGGCTTATCCCTCTGTCTCCTAAGGCGCTTGGAAAGGGCTTGGCTGAACTCTTCCGGACCTCGGGCGCGGTCCTAATTTGTCTGGCCATTGGGTCAATAAGCGCTGACGCCTGATTACAGAAGTTTGCCCGTCAGACCCTCGTTACGCTGCGCCTTTTCACCATCAGCCGCTTTGCTACCTGCGAACGTAGAAGCTCGACGCGGTTTACTTCTTGTATTTAAGAATGAGTTGCTGGAAGCGTGGGTCCGACTTGAGCGGTGCGAAGTACGGGCTGTTGTCAATGGCGCCGAAGTCCGCGAACCCACTTTGAAACGCTTCCTGCATGGTGTCGAGCGCCTTACCGCGATCGCCTTTTGCCGCATATGCCGCACCCAGCCAGTAATACGTGATGCCGGAAGGTTTGAAGTTTGCAGTTAATGCCTTCACTGCTTTGTCGTACTCGCCCTGCGCCAGGTACACCTGGCCGACACCCAAGTCTGCGCTGCTTGCGCCTCGATTGATCTGCCGCATTTGCTCGAAGGCCGCGAACGCCTCGTCGTAGCGCTTTTGCAGCAAGAGCGCACGCCCGAGGTGGTAGTAAGCGGCGTAAAGAGATGTCTGCAGACGAATGGCTTTTCGCGCAGCCGCTTCCGCCCCAATGGCGTCCGGCGGCTGTTGGTAACCGAGCGCCCAGGAGAGTTGGTCGGAGGCATAGCCGCTGTTCGGATCCAGGTCAGCGGCAGTGCGGTATTCGCGCGCGGCGGACACATAGTCATACTTGTCGGAATAGACGGTGCCCATGGCCACGTGTGCTTCCGAGAGGTTGGGATCAATCGCAAGAGCACGTCGGGCGTAATCTTCGGCTAGTCGCAGGTGTTCCGGGTTGGGTTCCAGATTGCGATAAATCTGACCTTCCACCCATGCCAACCCAGCGATTGCGGGGGCATAGTCGGGGTCTAAGCGCAGCGCCAGTTCGAAGTTCTTGCGCGCCGTCTCCAAGGACTCGCGCTGGTCAAAGGAACCCACCAATGCGGATCCACGCAAGTATGCGTCATAAGCCTGGGGATTCTGCGTGTATCGTTTCTGGATTGCCTGCTGTTCCTGCGGCGTGAGCTTCAGATTCAGCGACTGCGCAATCTTCAGCGCCGTCTGCTCCTGCAGCGAGAAGACGTCTCTCATCTCGCCGGTGAAATCATCCGCCCAGACTTGGAAACCGCTGTTGGCGTCGATGAGGTGGACGTTCACCCGTACTTCGTCACCTGCCTTCCTTACCGAGCCCTCGAGGACGTATCGCACCCCGAGAGCTTTACCGATTTCTGTTGGACCGCCCTTGGCGGCCACGACGGCCGAGTGTGAAGCGATATTGATTCCCTGGATTTTCGATAACTTCGTGGTGATCTCGTCGGTCATGCCGTCACTGAAATAGTTGCTGTCGCCTTCGGGACTGAGATTCTGTAATGGCAGAACGGCGATCGAGGGCTTGCTAGCAATGCTTACGGGACTGGGCGCGGAACGCCCGTGCAACCAGCGGTAGCCGCCCAATCCTAACCCAAACACGATCAACGCCCACGCCAGGCCGAGCAGCATTTTGAAGCGAGGGGCCGTCTGCTGCTTTGTGGAGGCTTCGAAATGAGTGCCCGATTCCGTGTCACGTTTCAGCCGTTGCAAATCAGCTCGCATATCGGCGGCGTGCTGGTAGCGCAGATTCCGATCCTTCTCCAGGGCCTTATGGATGATTTCGTCCAGCTTGGGTGGCACGTTGGGATTCAGCCGCACGGCAGGTGTAGGATTCGCGTCGAGAATCGCTTTGAAGATGACTCCCGAGCTTTCCCCACGAAAGGGCAGCGTGCCCGTAGCCGCCTCGTAGAGCACCACACCAAAGGAAAACAAGTCCGTGCGTGCGTCCAGTTCCTTGGCTCGCACCTGCTCCGGCGACATGTAGGCGACCGTGCCGAGCGTGGAACCGGGGCTGGTGAGATGATCTTCCGACTCTATGGTCGGGGCGGTCAGGGCAACGCTTTCCGGCTTGGAGGAGACCTTGGCAAGCCCAAAGTCCAGAATCTTGGCGTGTCCGCGCTCGGTGACGAAAATGTTCGCGGGCTTGATGTCGCGGTGAACAATGCCTTTGGAGTGAGCGGCTTCCAGACCGTCGGCAATCTCAATAGCAAGCGAAAGCACGGTTTCATTCTCTAACGGTTTGTCCGCAATCAAATGCTTCAGCGTCACACCATCCAGAAACTCCATCGCGATATAGGATTGCTCGCCACTCTTCCCGATGTCGTAAATCGTGCAGATGTTGGGGTGGTTGAGGGCAGATGCGGCACGAGCTTCGCGTCGGAAACGCTCCAAGGCCTGCGGGTCTCGGCAAACGTCATCAGGTAAGAACTTGAGCGCAACGAAACGACCTAGCTCGGTGTCCTCGGCCTTGTAAACGACGCCCATACCGCCGCCGCCGAGCTTTTCGACAATGCGGTAGCGCGAAATTGTTTGGCCGATCACTGGCGCGAATCTTACGAGCAAAGAAGGATCAAGTCAATGAAAGCAGAGGAGATGGCGGAAATCGAACCCGACTGTTGGCGTAACATCGCGATCTCTGACAATGTCGGCGGTGTCAAGCACTTTTCGAGCGCAGCTCCGCATGCACTCGGAGAAGAGCGCCATTTCGCTCTCGTAGATGGTTTGCGCTTTCCAACCTGGGCTCGCTGCTAATCGTCAGGGTCAGAAACTCAGTCCGACCCAGCCATCTCTTCGATCACTCACTGCGCACTCGTTGGCGGTTCCAAAGGGCAGTCTGCGTACGTCACTCCACATGCCCAGAGTGTGATCTCCAACCTTGCCTTCCACAGCCTCACTCCGCAAGCATGGTCAGGGCGGCGACGGTTTCCAGCAGACCAATCGTCCACCACTAAACCTTGTATTTCCAAGGTCGTCTTACTAGACGTTTTAGCGAGAACAAATTTTGCAGCGGGATTCAATCCGGCTTCTTTTCGCTTACTGCGGTAGGCTTGCCGGCATCGAAAGCCCCTTGCTTACTTTCTTCGTCGCCATTTTTTTCGATGTACTGCACGATGATGGAAATGCGGCGGTTGGAGGGATCAAGGGGGTTGTCCGGCTTGCGCAGCCGCATATCGGCGAAGCCGCGGACCTGTGTGATCTGGTCGGACCCGATTCCATTTGCCTGCATCAGGCGTCGGGCGGCGTTGGCGCGGTCGGTGGAAAGCTCCCAATTGCCGTAGTTGGACGAGCCAGGATAAGGCTTGGAATCGGTGTGGCCTTCGATGGAAAGTTTGTTGGGCAGCTTATCCAGTTCCTGCGCCAGCGTGATCAGCAAATCGCGGCCGTCAGCGTTCAGCTTGGCGCTGCCGCTATCAAAAAAAGTTCCTGCGGCAGCTTCCGTCAGTTCGATGCGCAGGCCTTCGGAAGTCACCGTCATTTCCACATGGCTCTTGAGCTTGTCGAAGTCGCGCATTTCGCGGATTTTTTGCTCGAGCTGGTCCTTCAGCTTCGGCATGTTGTCTTTAGTGAGAATAAAATTCTCGCCCGCGCCGGATAGAGCAGTTCCCATCTTGGATGCTGTCCCGCTGGGATCTTTGAAATAGCCGGCAATGGCTTCTTTCACCGGTTTGCTGGTATTAAGCAGCCAGAGAACGATAAACAGAGACATCATGGCGGTAACGAAATCTGCGTAAGCCACTTTCCACGCGCCACCGTGATGGCCGCCGTGGCCGCCTTTTTTCTTGAGGATAATAATGGGGCGAGTCTTGTCCATTGATGGTAGCCGCGAGGAATTAAGAAGAGGCCGCGGCCGCAGCCACTTCCGGCTCCGCCTCAGCTTGCTCGGCTGGGGCACGGTTGCGACAGGCCGCCTCCAACTCTTTAAACGATGGCCGCACATGCCCAGGCACTGCGCGCCGCGCCACTTCTACCGCCATGATGGGAGCTGTGCCTTTTAAGAAAGAAATCATCAGCACACGCAGCACGTAGAGATAGGCATGCTCTTCATCCGCTGCCTTTGTCATATTTGAGGCAATGGGCCCGACCAGGCCGTAACATAGCAAAATGCCAAGGAAAGTGCCCACCAGGGCGGCGGCAACTTTTTTCCCGATTTCTTCCGGAGGGCCGCCCAGCGCACCCATGGTGATCACGATGCCCAATACCGCGGCCACGATTCCCAACCCAGGCAGCGAATCGGCCATGGTGCTAAGAGCCGCAGTGGGTACAGTTGCGTCCTGGTGGTGAACTTCCAGATCGAGGTCGATCATCTGGTCAAGATCAAAAGCATCGATCCCAGTGATGGCCATGCGCAGCGAATCGCACACGAAATCGCGCACATGATGATCTTTGAAAACCGCGGGTCCCTTAGAAAATATGGGACTCTTATCCGGCTCCTCCACGTCATTCTCCAGTGCCATCAAGCCATCTTTGCGGGCTTTGTTCAGCAGGTCATACATCATCTTCAGCGAATCGATGTACGCCCGCTTGGTATATTTGGAGCCCCCAAAGACCCCGCCAAGTCCGCCCGCAATTTTTTTAAGAATGTGCATAGGATTGGCAATCAGAACCGTGCCGATTGCCGCGCCGCCGATCGTGACCAGCTCGGCGGGCTGAATCAGTACTTTCAAATTGCCATGCTCCATCAGATAACCGCCCGCCACGCAGCCGAACACCACGACAATTCCTATAATTGCGAACATAAGTTAGCTCGTCTCACGCACGCTTTTGGGCGATCCGCTGCCGCCCGCAGCTTCCGCGGCTGCCGCTTGGTTTCCACCCAGGCTTGCCTTTGCTCGCTGCATAATCGATTCCACGCTGTCGCCCACAATGGCGCTGGCGTGTCCGATCGATATTCTCAACGTCAATTCCTCTCCCCACCAAACGATGTTGGCGTCGCACATCATTCTGCGCATACGTTCAACCACGGCTTGCAGCGAATCTTCCCCGCATCCGCACAAGATCACCAGAAACTGCGTCTCGCACCAACGGCCTACGAAGTCGGTAGGCCACACAGTATTTCTCAAGGTGCGAGCCAGCACCTGCAACATCGACGTGGCCCCCTCTTGTCCATAGCGTGCGCGGAATGTGCTGAATTCATGAATCTCAAGCCAAACCACGGCAAAGGGGATCTCTAGGTCGGCGAACGTCCCCAGCGTCTCGCGCAGGTGCGACTGCATCATCGCCTGATTGGGCAATCCCGTGACCAGATCCAGCCAGCCCCGTTCTCTCATCCGCTGGTCATTGGGGTTTGGACCATTTACCACGACTTCGCCCTCGAAGGTCTGAATGATGCCAATAATGGAGCCATGCTTATCGCGCAGGGGAATTGCCCAGGTATGCACCGGAATCCGATGGCCAGACCTATGGTGAATAAATCCGATGCCCTCTACCGGCTTCGCTCCATGCAACGCTTTAACGATTGGACATCTCTCGGCGCACAGCTCGCAGGAATTCTGATTGCAGTGCTGAAGAATGTTATCGGTGCAGGTGTGGCCGAGCACATCGATGCGCGAATAACCAGTGATCTGTTCCGCGCCATCGCTCCAGAAGACGATCCTTCTCTGCAGATCGAGCACACTCACCCCGATTTGTAACTCGTCCAGGATGTCGCGGTAGATTTCGGGATCTTGAAAGACAGCCATGAGAACTCAAGCTCGCTTGCTAGTTCATCGGCAGGAGCAAGCATCGGCTTCAAGTTTTGGAGGCTTGGGAAACCCGCCAACCAAGGTAACGAACTAACTGCAAGCGCCCCGCGAATCAATAACTTATCTGCTATAGCACTTCAGGGGGCGCGATAGCACGGGAGTGCCATTTGAAAAATCTTGCGATCGGTTTATTTTCCCAATTGAGCAGTTCTGGGGGAGGGCTGCCCGGGCGCCTCGATCTCGAAAGAGATTCGAGGCGCCCGTTATTTTTGCCTGCAATCGGCGCGGGGCGGTATCCAGGCGGGTTCTTCGGTCCCCAGATTCCCACTCGAAAGCTATCCAAAATTCGAAGCGTTTCGCGAAAGTTCTGAGCGCCGCGTTCGGCAATCTGCGAAACTTTCGTCCCTTCTCGCGAATCCACTTCTTAGCTATGCGTTCCGCCAAACTGTGCGTTCCACCAACTTTGGCCGGACTTCAGCCAAATTACTCCTGCGCTTTTGTGAAGGTTTCTGAATGAAGAACTACAATCGAAAAATGGACGAAAATAAATTTCGTCAGGTCAGCCGGCGTGAACTGCTGAAGCTCACTCCGGTGCTTGCTCTCGGAGCTTTTGCGATTCCATCGCTGCAGGGACCTCTGCTCAAGAAGGGGTTGCATGTCAGCGATTGGAGTGCAGCTCGGCTTTTCAGAAAAGAACACCTCGCGCCAACCTTTGCCGACGCCGACGTTGCCGCATTCGCAAAATTCCCCATAAACGATTACGACATCGACGATCCCGGAATCGATTTCGATACGTGGACGCTCAACGTTGGCGGCGCTGTACAAAAGCCCGGCGAATACAAGCTGGAGCAAATTCAGGCTCTGCCTCGCATTCGGCAAAACACTCGCCACATCTGCGTGGAAGGTTGGGATGTGATTGGACGCTTCGGAGGAGCGCGGCTTTCGGACTTTCTGAATATGGTGGGCGCCGATCCCACGGCGCGCTTCCTTACCGTGAACTGCGCCGACGATTATTACGAATCTTTAGATATGGCGACGGCTCGGCACCCTCAGACTCTGCTCTGTTATGAGATGTACGATCAGCCGCTGACTCGCGAACATGGCGCGCCACTGCGCCTGCAGATGCCTACGAAAATCGGTTACAAGCAAGCTAAATACTTAACAGAATTAAAGGTCACCCACGTGCTCGACAAAGTCGGCTACTGGGAAGATCAGGGCTACTCCTGGTTTTACGGATTGTAAATTGAAAAAGTTTTACGGATTGTAAATTGGAAAGGGCATTGACTGTGATTTGGCAAAGGCACGGCAACAAGAACAGTTAGTCGGAGGGGCTTTAGCCCTCGCTAGCCGATCTCGGAGATTGAAGATGAGCGATTCAGCCGTTGAAATTATTCGAAGGATTAATAAAGGTCAAGAGGATGACGAGCCGGTGATCGTCGCTCGCGCGGTTTACGAACATCCCTTTATGGTGCGGCTTTGTCATTGGCTCAATACCGTCTCCTTATTTGTGATGGTCGGCAGTGGCCTGCAGATTTTTCGCGCCTTTCCCAGCTTCGGCGCGAAGATTCCCGAACACGATCTGGTGAACTGGCCGAAAGCATTTGCCATCGGAGGATGGCTCGGCGGCGCTCTGCAATGGCACCTCACCTTTATGTGGATCTACATCGGAACCGGCCTGCTCTACATCGGCTACCAGATTTTCAGCGGCAATTATCGTCAAGTCCTCTTCACGCGCCGTGATATCAGCGGCGTTTGGCCGATGCTGAAGCATTACTTCTTTTTCGGGGAAAAGCCGCCCGCGTGTGAAGCTTACAATCCCTTGCAAAAGCAGGCTTACACGGTGGTAGTCCTGCTGGGCGTCCTCTCCGCACTAACCGGCCTCGCGGTGTGGAAGCCGGTGCAGCTCTCCTGGCTTGCCTGGATGATGGGAGGATTTCACTATGCCCGCATCTGGCATTTCGCAGTCATGTGGGCCATTCTGCTTTTCGTGCTAGGGCATCTGGTCATGGTCATCCTGCATGGCTGGAATAATTTCGTTTCCATGCTGACCGGTTGGAAGAAGGATCCGGATTACTGAGAGCAGGAACTGCGCTAAGAACGAAGAATTGTCGATCGTTGATTTCTGATTGTTGATTGAAAAAGTTTGCCCTTGAGGTTTTCAATCAAAAATCAACCATTGCTGGTCCCATAGCAAGATGTCCGAATCAGCCGCGGCCGCGAACAATCCGATGCAGTCCAGCCCCGCGCGCGAGCAGGAACTCATTGCCGGCGTGCAGCGCGGGCAGCATCAGTTGTTTTACGAGTTAGTGCGGCCCTATGAGCGGCGGGTGTATGCCGCCGCATTCGCCATTCTGCGCAATGAGCAAAATGCAGAAGATGCAGCGCAAGAGGCGATGCTGAAGGCGTTCGCCAACATCGCGAAATTCCGGGCGGAGGCTCGTTTCAGCACCTGGCTGATCCAGATCACGGTGAACGAAGCTCTGATGCGCCGGCGAAGGGAGCGGACAGTCCAGATGGAAGCCATCGACGATCGCCGTGAAGAAGACAGTGACTACGCGCCCCGGGACTTCGCCGATTGGCGCGAGATTCCCTCAGAAGCTTTGGAACGTAAGGAAGTGCGGCAGCGGCTGGCGGAGGCGTTAGCCACCCTCGACCGCAAATATCGCGAGGTCTTTGTCCTGCGCGATATGGAACAGCTGAATATTCAGGAAACCGCGGAGGCGCTAGGAATCTCCGTGGCAGCGGTGAAAACACGGCTGCTGCGGGCCCGCCTGATGCTGCGCGATCTGCTCGCCGCCGGATGGGAGCACGGCTGGTTCAGCCGGCTGCCATTCGAGAAGGGAAGTAAACCATGGTAGAGAACACAGTGAACTGCGAACAAGTGTGGCACGAAATTTCGAATTACCTAGATGGAGACGTTGACCCGGCTTTGCGTTCGGCGATGGATGAGCATTTTCGCACTTGCCGGCGTTGCGCATCCGTGCTGGCAGGAACGCGGAATGTCGTACGCCTTTATAGCGATGAGCGCATGCTGGAACTTCCGTTGGGTTTCAGCCGGAGGCTCGAAAAGCGGCTGGCAAGCAATACTGCCGGAAAACGCGGTGGATGGTCGAGTTGGTCGGCGTGGTTGGTTCCGGCTGCGGCCATGGCTTTGATTATTGGCGGATACAAGTTAACCAGCTCCTTCACCTTTCACCGTCCGGCGAAGTCGATTCTCGCTGCGCCGGCCACCAACATCCCTCGAGATTTGCAAGTCGTGGTTTCCAACGGATCTAAGGTGTTCCACGTTCCGGGGTGTCCCTTCATCCACGACAGAGCCACGGAGCGTAGCTTAACCGCGAAAGAAGCCATGCAGCAAGGCTACGTACCGTGCTCACGCTGCCTGCGGCAATATTTGAAGACGGAATTGATGCGGCGCACCGGAAGGCAAAGAATAGAATCCGCAGATTCTAACAATCCTCGCTATGAGGACCAGGACGAAGATGAACAACAGGAACTTATAGTGCCGGGGCATTAAACACAAAAATGGCGCGAGCCTTTATGCCCGCGCCTGCCCATGGCCGCTTAGTTCTGCTTCATCTGATCGTTCTTCATATTGTCGTTCTTCATGTTGTCCTGCTTCATGTCATTATCTTTCTTCATGCTGTCGTTCTTCTGCATCGCATCTTTTTTCGCCGGTTTGGACTTCTTCGTCTTCTTCGCTTTGCTGTTCTGCATTGCATCGTCTTTTTTCATCGTATCGTTTTTCATCGTGTCATGGGAGCTGTCCTGACTCATCGAATCCTGCTTCATTGAATCCTGAGCAAAGCTGCTGAGCGAAGCCGCCAAAACACACGCCAGCGCCAAACTGCCGAAAATCTTCTTCATACTTTCTCCTCGAGGAAATCTCCATTGAATGTCCGGCAGGATTGCACCTGCAGGCGAAGATGGGATGAGCCGGATGCTCGGAAGTTACAACTCGGAAGTTACAACTCAAAAGACATCAACGCTCCACGGCGGGACACAAGGGAGCACTGGGGGCACGGGACATCTCCAAATAAAGATGCGGCGTTTCAGCAACCCAGCTGATCGCGAGAGATCTTCAACCCATTAAGATTGCCGAGCGCGGTTACGGCGACGGCTTCGGGCTTAAAGAATTCCTGAGCTAAAACCTGCAGATCTTCAGCGGTGACTGCTTCGATCTTCTCGATGAGTTCATCAAGATCCTGAAAGTGACCGAAATACATTTCCTGTCGCGCCAGGTTCGACATGCGAGCCGTGCTGGACTCCAGCGAGAGCATCAAGCTGCCTTTGAGCTGGTCTTTGGATCGGCGCAGTTCTTCTTCCGGCACAGGCTGGTTTTTTAGATTGCGAAATTCATTCACCACGCAGCGAACCACTTTGGCAGCCGAGGCCAGGGAAGTTCCGGCGTAAACCGCCATGCAGCCGGTGTCGCGGTAAGGATTCAGATCGCTATAAATCGAGTACGCCAATCCCTGGCGCTCGCGAATATTCTGAAACAGCCGCGAGCTCATGCCGCCGCCCAGCAGGGTATTAAGAATGTAGCCGGCGTGGCGCTTCTCATGCGCAATCGGATGCGCCGGAACTCCGATGCAAAGCTGCACCTGTTCGAGCGCTTTCTTGTTCCGCAGGACAATGCGGGGAACAATCTTCGGCGTTTCCGAGTGAAACCCGTTCTTGGCGGGCTTCAAGTGCTCGAAGTGCTTCACCACAAGATCGACGAACTGGTCATGATCCAGATGCCCCGCGGCAGCCACAATGATATTGCCCGGCGCGAAACGGTGAGAATAGGTGTCAACCACTGCCTCCCGCTCGAATTTCTTCACCGTTTCTTTGGTTCCCAGAATCGGCTTGCCGAGAGGATGGTCCTTCCAGAAATTTTGTGTGAAGATCTCATGGACCAGGTAGTCGGGATTATCCTCATCCATTTTGATTTCTTCGAGAATGACCCCGCGCTCGCGCGCGATGTCATCCGCATCGAATGTGGGGTGGAGCACGAGATCGGAAAGAATCTCAAGCGCCACCGGAACATTTTCATCGAGCACCTTGACGTTAAAGCAGATGCATTCCTTGGACGTAAAGGCATCCATGTTGCCGCCGATGGAGTCGACCTGGCGCGCGATCTCTTCGGCGGAGCGGTGCTTGGTCCCTTTGAAGACCATGTGCTCGATAAAATGGGAGATTCCGTTAGCTTGCGGCGTTTCATCGCGCGAGCCGGTCTCCAGCCAAATGCCAATCGACGCAGAGCGGATATGCTCCATTTGCTCCGTGATGATGGTCAAGCCGTGAGGCAAAACCTGACGGCGAATATTGCGAACTTCTTTTGCCATGATGAGTTCTAACGGGATCCTTCAGAACCTGTATTAGATGCGAGAACAACCCGCTTCTATTCTGACACATTTAACGCGAAAGAAATTGTCCGCACGCTAACTTTGCCAACTCTAATAGTATCAACAAGTTACATTGATAACATAATGTACTTCGTGCAGCAAACCGCAAATCACAAGACAACTCGAAGCAGACCCCGAAGAAGCATTGATACATGTATTAGATGCGTCGAACTTGTTTGACCGAGCCAGTCAGGTCGTGAAAGCGGCGTATCGGCAGTAGCGCACGAGGGAAGAGCTCGCTACCCTATTGCGGAGGCTGGTTTCCTTCCAAACCGCCAATTCGTTCATCATGATCGAGCGCGATGCGCGTTAGCTGTGCCATTCCGTCGGCTAGCGTTGCCATGTGTTGCTGAAGCACCTCCGTGCGGTCGGCCAGCCGTTCCACCGTTCCAGCCAGGCGCGTGATCCGCTTCTCGGTCTCCGTTTACATCCCGGCCAGCACTTCAATGTGCTTTTCAGTTTCAATCTGCATCCCAGCAAGAAGTTCAACGCTGTGGGTCAGAGCCTCTAAACTTTCGTCGATATTCATTCGGACTCCGTTCCAGTCTAGTTCTACTTTATGCGTAGCGGTACGCAGTGTCGAGAACTTTAGCGGCGTTGTTTTCATTAAGTTGCCTAGCGGTACGCATCGCCACAAAGAATTCCTGTGATAAAAATACAACAATAACAATGAAGCGAAAGAATCCGGCAGCCGTGGAGCTTGGACGCAAAGGTGGGCACAGCCGTGCGCAGAATTTAAGCCCCCATGAGCGCTCCGAATCTGCCCGCCGCGCCGCCGAAGCCCGCTGGGAGAAGACCAAGAAGCGCATTGAATCGGCGCTGCAGGAGATCACCGAAGGCACGGAGGCCCTGCTCAAGAAAGCGAAAGCCAAATCCCCTGCGCGCAAGGGCCGCCGCCGCGGGGTGAAGTGATGCTGAGGCTGCCTCCGCATTGGTTACGGTCCAAAACAGAGATAATCTAGGAGTCAATGGTTAAGAAAATCTCATCGTCGTTGTTGGGTCTTAATCGCGAAGAACTGGCCGATCTTGTGAATGAGGCTGGGGAACCCGCTTACCGTGGCAAACAGATTATGGACGCCATCTACCGCCAGCGCCTGGAATCGCTGGATGAGATTTCGACCTTGCCGGCACAATTCCGTGCAAAGCTGACGCAAGCTGGAGTAACGGTCGGTGCGCCGCGAATCGAACAGAAATTTATCTCCGAGGACGGCACGGTTCGTTATCTGATTGGGCTCGCCGACAGCCAAAGCGTCGAGACCGTATGGATGCCAGAGGGCGACGGTGGGGAAGCGGGAGATGGTAGTGAGGCAGGAGAATTAGCTGAATCCGCCCCTGCGCGAGCCTCCGGCCGATCGACTATATGCATTTCCAGCCAGGTCGGTTGCGCGGTCGATTGCCAGTTCTGCTTGACCGCGCTTCTGGGTGTGAAACGCAATCTCACGGCCGGCGAAATAGTCGGACAAGTCTGTGCGGTCCTCAAAGATCAGCAAGTCTCGCCGCCTGAGAATCGCATCAACCTCGTATTCATGGGCATGGGCGAGCCCTTCTTGAACTATGACAGTTTCATGAAAGCAGCGCGCTTGCTGGTGGAGAGCGTCGGCATTGCCGAGCGCAGAATGACGGTCTCGACCGCCGGCATCGTGCCGCGAATCCATGACTTCGGCCGGGAACTCATGCGCCCGAAGCTGGCGATTTCATTGAACGCATCGAATGATCTATTGCGTACTCGGCTGATGCCGCTGAATAAGAAATGGAATCTGGAAATGCTGATCACCGCCGCCCGCGACTTTCCCTTGCGCACTCGCGAATACATCACATTCGAGTACGTGCTTCTGGGAGGCGTGAACGACGAAGCTTGCAATGCAAGAGAAGTGGCTGAGTTGCTCCGCGGGATGCGCTGCAAAGTAAATCTGATCGCGCTCAATCCCGGGCCGGGAATCGATTTTGCAACCCCTGGTCCCGAACGAGTACTGGGTTTTCAAAACATTTTACGGCTAGCGGGAATACCAGCCTTTGTGCGCCGTCCTCGCGGCCGCGACATCTTTGCCGCGTGCGGACAGCTTAAGAGAACGCTTGAGGCTGCCACACCGGAACAGACGCTGCATTCGATTTCTCCGGCGATGAAGCAATAAGCGGAAGCTCTACGCGGATGGCCATGGCAGAGTTCGTGTCTTCCTGACAGAACAGGCGTCCCTGATGCTGCTGCAGAATCGTCTGGCACGCGCTAAGCCCGAGGCTCGAAAGAATCTCCCCAGAAGCTGGTCTTTTCTCCTCGGGCTGGAGAGGCTTGCCGTCAGAAATCTGAATGACAACGCTGCTGTCTGCGGGTTGAGCGGAAATGATCAGCTTGCCGCTCTGCCGCCGATCAATTGCCCGGAGCGCGTCGTTAATGATTTGTAGGCACACCTGAAGCAACTGGTTGGAATCCCCTCTCACCAGCAGAAGCCCTTGCGAAAACTCGGTCTGAATCTCGGTTTGCCGGCTCTGCCATTGCGATTGTGAAAGTTTCACCGCGGTATTCAGCAAGGTCTTGAGATCCACAGGGGCAAATGTGGCCGGAGTCGGCTTGGCAAAACTGAGCAGGCTGGCAACCAGTGATTTGGTGCGCCGTGCGTTCTGCCCGATCTTCGCCGCCAAGCCACTCTGCTCCGCATTGAGCGGCTTGCTTAACGCCAGAAGATCGGAATAGCCCAGCATGGCCGTAATGGGATTATTAAGTTCGTGCGCAGCTCCGGCCACGAGTTGCCCGATGGAAGCAAGTTTTTCTGACTCCGTGACCTGCGTCTGCAAACGCTTCAGATTCGCGAACGATTGTTGGGAGTGGGTAAGCAAGCGAAGCAATTCGCTGTCCAACAGCCGCTGCCGCACGAAAACCATCATCCCGATCAGAATTGCCGCAACTAGCGTCAGTCCCAGGCGAAAAGATCTTATGTGCACCGGAACGGTCTGCTCCAGCATGGACCATACCCCGAACAACGGCAGACTGAAGGCGGCAATCATGCCGACCCTCGCCAGCCACACCCCATCGTGCGTGAAAGCCCTTCGCCGTTCGGTTTGCGGGTTACGCACCGGGGTCCGTAGGCCGATAATCGTAATCCACGCCATGGAAATAGCCAAAGGGATGTCATACAGACTGCCCGTGTAGTAAGTGTGGCTGCCCAGGGCCCATGTGGCGACATAAGAACTGGCGGCGTAGGTCAAGGAAGCGCCGAACAAACTGGCATAAAATTTCTTCCAACCGTTCTTGCTGCCCAGCCATGCAAACAGAATCGTGCTCAACAAAGCCAGTTTCTCAATCAGGTACAGCAAGTTCAGATTGCGATTGTAAGGTGTTGCATCGGGCACTACATACTGCCAGGGGATCACGGCTAGCACGTAGAGATACACCCACCAAACCAGCAGCAGCGCGAAATCCAGATTACGCAGGCGCGCAGCATATTCATCTTGCTGGACGTGCGGACGCAAGGCGAGGGCGGCCATCAATGGCACGATGTGCAAAAAGAGGATGATGTCTCCGACAAAGAGATCGGGCACTTCCGTGCGCAGCAGGACTTCAAAATAGACCCACAATAATTGATAGCAGAACCAGAGCCCGATGCCGACAGTGATCAGAATCCAGAATAGCCGCAATCGCCCGTCTGTCCGTACAATATGGTGGATTACAGAAAGCGTCCCCGATAACAGTAGAAGGCACTGGACGATGTCACTGAGCGCCAGCAGCCCGAACGACTTTGGAAGTACCAGGGCAGCGACAATCAGAGTCGCTAAACAAGCTGCGACGCTTGCGGTCCAGACCTTATAATACTTACGCAAGACGGTGATCCCCGCAGCCATTCTAGACCCACTTAGAACATAGGCTGGGTTACGGAAGTAATCCGCCGCAGGCCTCATTCGTGTTGCGCAGCATAGTTGCGTCGGCCCTTGAAGCCGGGCCTACTAAAACTTGCCACTTGCCAATCGTTTTTTGTTTTCAATAATATGCATGACGTTCTCTGTGCTTTGAAAATCGTTCACCAGCGAAAAGTGACCGTTTGCATTTGAAATCAAATAACGGTTTTCTTGGGGGAGGCCGGGCTGCCACCGACCCCAGCGAAGTTCGCCGCACTGAGCGCTGGCTGGCGACCGCCCGCGTCTTTCTAGCGGTATCGGCGTTGGTAGCTATTCGCATGGATCCGACGGAACTGGGCCACTCGCGCGCGGCTTATGGCCTCTTTGTTTTCTACCTGGCGAACGCCAGCCTGATTCTGATGCTGCTGCGGCGCCGCAAAGCGTCCACCCCGTCGTTTCGATTCATGGTCCACGCGGCCGATATCGTGTGGCCGGCCTTTATCTCGGTGTTTGCCGAAGGTCCGCGCAGCCCCTTTTTCTTGTTCTTTGTCTTCGTCCTTACCGCCGCAGCCTACCGCTGGGGATTATGGGAAACCCTTGCGACTGCTGCCGCCGAAGTCGCTTTGCTCTGGATGGAAAGCTTCGCCCTGTTGCACGCCTGGACAATACGAGGTCAGAGACTTCCCTGGCATGCTCTGGCCGGTTTGCAGATCAACGTGACCGAGTTCCAGCCCCAGCGCCTGTTCATGCTTTCGGTTTACCTGCTGGTCATGGGACTGCTCCTGGGCTACCTTTCACAACAACAAAAGCGCCTGCGGGCCGAAAAAGCAGTGGTTACCAGCATGTTAGCGAAAGTACGGGTCGAAGCGGGCCTCACCGGAACCATGCAGCGGATGTTTCAAGACATCGTCGGTATCTACGGAGCTCGGTACTTGATGATCGCCTCGCAGGAGATTCACAGCCAGCGAAGTTTTTTGGGCGAATTGCGCAATGATAAAGGATTTCCTTCCGAATTCGTGTGGCTGGATTCCGGCATGAGGCACGCCAAGGATTATCTGGAGGATTTCCCTGGCGAGGTTTGCTATGCCGCAAAGCAGGGAGAAAAGTGGTCGTTGGTCGCGCTCGATGGCGACGGTCTCCAGGTCGCTTCACCGCCCATGGCATCCTTGCTGCGCTTGAACGGGCAACAATCCTTTCAGTCGCTGATCGCGATTTCCTTCATCTTTGGAACGGAATGGCGCGGACGGGTGTATGTCTTCGATCCAGTATGGCAGGGAGACACTCAGGAGCAACTGCGTTTTCTGCTCGACCTGCGGCAGCAGGTTGGACCCGCAATTTATAACGTCTACCTGCTGCACCGTTTACGTCGTCGTGCCGGCGCAGCCGAGCGGGCGCGATTTGCCCGAGAATTGCACGATGGAGCAGTACAATCTTTGATTGCCGTCGAAATGCAGGTGGATGTTCTCCGCCGCCAGGCGGAGAAAACCCCCAGCGTGGTCGAGAGCGAACTGAAGCGGATCCAGGGCTTGCTGCGGGAAGAGGTTCTGAAGCTGCGCGAACTGATGCAGCAGATGAAATCGATTGACGTGGATTCTCGCAAGTTCCTCCATGTGGTCGGGGATACAGTCGAACGATTTCAGCGCGAAACTGGGATTTCCGCGCGCTTTGTTACCGACATAGAGAAACCCGAGATGCCGGAAAAAATTTGCCGCGAACTGGTGCGGATTGTGCAAGAAGGCCTGGTCAACGTACGCAAGCACAGCCAGGCGCGGCACGCGCTGGTGCGCCTGAGCGAGAGTCCCAATCAGTGGAGCCTGACCATGGAAGACGACGGCAAAGGCTTTCCCTTTACCGGCAGGCTGACCCAGGAGCAACTCGATGAACAGGGAAACGGACCGATGATCATCAAGGAACGCGTCGGTTTAATTGCCGGCGCGCTCACTGTAGAATCGAATCCCGGCGTGGGGGCCCGCCTGGAAATTAAAGTACCAAGGGGTGGAGAGGTCTCCCATGAACTTTAAGAAATCGCAGCCTGTGCGCATCGTGATTGCCGATGACCATCCAATTTTTCGCGATGGCCTGCGTCGTCTTCTCGAAACCGAATCGGATCTGAAGGTGATCGGGGAAGCCTCCGATGGTGCCGAAGCCGTAAAGCTGGCTCGTCAGCTTAAACCAGACATTCTTTTGCTCGATCTCGCAATGCCCAAACACCCGGGCCTTGAAGCTCTCCGTGATCTGAGCACGGGTAATACTCCAACTCCGGTTCGAGTCATCCTTTTGACTGCCGCCGCAGAGAAGAGCCAGATCGTAGAAGCTCTGCAACTCGGAGCCCGGGGAGTCGTCTTAAAAGATTCTGCCACCCAGCTCCTGCTGAAAGCCATTCACACCGTAATGTCCGGCGAGTATTGGGTAGGACGCGAGAGCGTCTCCAATCTCGTGCAGTATCTGCGAACCCTGGTTCAATCTTCCAGCGATGAAGCGCGGCAGAAGAAATTCGGACTAACCCCTCGTGAATTGGAAATCGTCGCGGCGGTAGTCGCCGGATATTCGAATAAAGAAATTGCCGAGTACTTCAAAATCAGCGAAGACACCGTCAAGCACCATCTCAGCAATATCTTCGATAAACTGGGTGTCTCAACCCGACTGGAATTGGCGCTGTTCGCGGTGAACCAGTCGCTGCCCCTGAAAAGCATTGCTTGAAGTTACCGGCGATACCCGAAGTAATCGGGATGGCACTTATGGGCTATTGGCGTTCCCCGCTCCAATAATTAGCATTACAACTATCGACTAGCCTCAAACTGGAAATAGATCTCCGGCCACGCAGGTAAGCTATTTTTGCACTTAATGGGAGGGGCAAGGTCGAAGTAAATTTTTCACGAAACGGAGCCCCCGTGCCTAGAATGCTACAAAAACTTTGGAGCGATGAGGGCGGTCAGGATATCGCCGAGTACGCAGTGATGCTGGCGGTTATCCTCGTAATCGTGGTGGGCACGGTTCGCCTCATCGGCTCGAACGCCAACAACGTATTCTCGAATGTTGGCAGTTCCATCCAGTAGCCGCCGACAGAACCGCACATCCCTGAACGTTCCCAACGCGCGGGCGTACTCCAACCCTGCCTGTTGCGGAGGCATGATTGCGTCCCATCGGGTTCAGCACCGCACCACCTTCGGATCGTTGATTCCCTTGGTTGCATTGCGCGTATCGACTACTAACTGCGCTTCACCAACGATCTTCCGATAATCATAATCCGAGTGATCGGTTACAATCACAACGCAATCGTACTGTCCCAACTGCTCCAACTCTACCCGCTTCATTTGCAAATCATATTTCCTGCCCTTTCCAATGAAAGGGAAATAAGGATCGTGGTAGCTCACCTGCGCTCCTTCGTTCTGGAGAAGCTCAATAATGGTAAGAGCAGGGGATTCGCGCAAATCGTCAATGTCTTTCTTATAAGCTACCCCGAGGATCAAAATCCGTGCGCCATTCATCGACTTCCGCCGCTTGTTCAGCGCCGCGCTCACGGATGCAATTACGTGATAGGGCATACTGATGTTGATCTCCCCCGCAAGCTCGATGAATCGCGTGCGGAAATCCCACTCCTTGGCCTTCCACGACAAATAAAACGGATCCACCGGAATGCAATGCCCCCCCAGACCCGGTCCGGGATAAAACGGATGGAAGCCGAAAGGCTTGGTGGATGCGGCATCAATAACTTCCCAAATGTCGATTCCCATTCGCAGGCAAAGTAGCTTAAGTTCGTTTACCAGGGCGATGTTCACGCACCGATAAATGTTCTCCAGCAACTTCGTCATTTCCGCAGTTGCGGGCGAGGAAACCGGCACCGTTCTCCGGAAGATGGAACCGTAAAGCGCGCCGGCTAATTCGGAAGCCTGCGCATTCACCCCTCCCACAACCTTGGGAATATCGTGGCGCGCTACCCTGGTGTTTCCCGGATCTTCGCGCTCGGGCGAGAACGCCACGTAGAATTCATTAGCCGCGCTCGATGATCCGCGGGCCACTTTCAGATTATTTCGATTTCCTTGTTCCAGAATCGGCACCATCACTTCTTCCGTAGTTCCGGGATAGGTAGTGCTCTCCAGCACAATCAACTGTCCGGGCTGCAAATGCGGCGCAATCGCATGCGTAGTGTCAGTTATGAAACTGAGGTCTGGCTCGTGATATTGGTTCAAAGGAGTAGGTACGCAGATAATCACCGCGTCCATCGCAACCAGGCCCGAGTAGTCAGAAGTCGCCGAAAAGCCCTGCGCTCTGGCTCGCTGGATTTCTTCTGCCGCGATGCGATAAATGTAAGATCCGCCACTAGTAAGCGTCTCGACCTTGCGCCGGTCAATATCGAACCCGGTCACGGCAAACTTCTGTTCGCTGAACAGCAACGCCAGGGGTAGCCCAACGTAACCCAGACCGATAATGCCGACCTGCGCTTTACGATCCCGAATTTTCAATTTGAGTTGATCGGCCGAATGAGCTGAGGGAAGATCTGCGGCGGAATGATTGGTTATCATTTGGCAAGCATTTACTCTTTGGATTTTCGTTTCGATTCTAGCATGCTGCTTCGCGAACCCGCGCTGCTTGCAAGCTGCATCGATCCCTGATTAGGATCATCTTCCACCAAATTCACAAAGGAACTCGATGAAGCGGCTTCTTGCCCTTACCTTGCTGTTCGTCATTGCGGTAGTTCTTTGCGCAAAGGCCGGCAGCTTCCTAATCGTCGACCAACCTCGTCCTTCAGACGTGATTCTGGTGCTGGCAGGAGAGACCAACCTGCGACCGGCACGCGCCTTGCAGCTTCTCTCACAAGGGTTCGGACGCCGCATTGTTCTCGATGTCCCCGTCAACTCGACAATTTACGAATTCACGCAGGTTCAACTCGCGCAGCAATACATTCACGATTTGCCGCAGGGCGCGTCGGTGAGCATCTGCTCCACTGCAGGATTATCCACGAAAGATGAGTCGAAAGATGCCGGAACCTGTCTCGCTCGCGAAGGCGCAAGAAGCGTACTGATCGTCACATCCGACTTTCACACTCGCCGCGCTCTCAGCGTGTTCCGGCGCGAACTCCCTCAATATTCATTTTCAGTCGCAGCCGCCCGCGATGATCAGCAGTTTGGCGCTCGCTGGTGGACTCATCGCCAATGGGCCAAAATATTCTTGGATGAGTGGCTTCGCTTGCTGTGGTGGAAAAGTATCGATCAGTGGCGGGTGAAATCGTGATACCCAAAAGCAATCAGAAGTTTGTAACCTGCTGCTCGCGTTCCTGCGCGTTCCCGGAATCGGCTTGGGCCTCGGGATAATCGCGCAGAACGCGGCGTCTGCGTGCTTGTGTCATGAACCGTGGCGAAACCGCAATCGTGCACAGAACATAGAACAGAGCGGTATTCGCAGGAATCTGCAGATTGAAATCGATGGCGCTGTGAACCAGAATGCCGCTCACTCCCACCAGGCACGCCAAAGCTACCGCACCGTTAATGTCCGAACTCCAATTACCAACTTTCCGCAGCGCGGTTTTGCATATGATGACCACAAAAAAAACCATCGTAGCGAATCCCAGACAGCCAGTCTCCACCAGTAGCTGCAGGTAGTCGTTATGCGCCTGGTTCACAAAAAAATTAGTGTAGAAAGTACGGAATTCCGGATACACAACCGGAAACGTTCCCAAGCCCCAACCGAAGGCAGGTTTCTTCAAAAACATGCGTAGTGCGTCACGATTGATCTCACTGCGGATATCGCCGGCGATTTCGGAATGCAACGGTCCCACACTGGCGATTCGCTCGCTCAGAACGCTGCCCCCCACCCAGATCAGCAATCCAGCAACCACCGCCGCAAATAGCCCGAGCCCGATTGCCGTGCGCCATCCGCGCTTCTGCTTCGCAAGAACCACTCCCAGAATCACCAGTTCCGTAACGATTGCGAGCATTCCGCCGCGCGATCCAGAAAGAAAGATTGTCCCCACCATAACCGCCGCCGCAGTTGCCGCCAGATTGCGCGCTCTCGGGGAAGCAAGGTGTGTCAGCGACAGCACCAGCGGAATGGGAACCAGCATCTCCATCAGGCCGGCGTAATGATTGTGATTGACGTATGGACCATAAACCCATCCACCCATCCGCGGTTGGCGAAGCCAAAATAGCTTGCCATTCGATGAAATTCCTTGGACCAAAGCAAAGCTGGCCACCGCCGCACCGTAAATAGAAAAAATCAGCGCGAGCCGCCGCGCTTGCGAACCGCGCACTAAGGTTTGTGAAGCAAGAAAGCACAAGGTCCCGTAAGCAACGTACAGCAGCGCTGAAGACACGGTGGCGTGCCTGTAAGCTGTGATTCGGAAGATAAGCTGCGAGGCGATTAGAGCGCCAAACATTCCGATCGGGAGGAATAATAAATTCATCCTGATCCTGACTTCGCCTCCGATCACCTGTTTAACAATCCACAATGCCAGCAATCCCGCCGACCCGGCCTCGACCAAAAAGATCGACCAGGGTTCTACCGCGCCGAACATGAGGGGACCCAACAAAAGCAAACCAAAAGTTCCATAGAACACCACATTGCCAACTCGGGCTGCTAGTTCCTGGCGCTCACTCCCGCGATCTTGGATTGCATTCATCATGTGAAACTACCCTTGCTTAGCCACCAGGCGGAAGTCATCGACCCACAGCTTGCCGCGAATCGGACTGCCTTCCGGAATGCGCCTGATGTGCAGCAGCAATAACCGGCAATCGTCTCCCGTGGTGAATTCGCCGGTTACCGACTTCCAGAATCCCGCTTCTTTTAGTTCGTCGCTGTCATAGAGCACGGTTTGCGAGTAAGCATCCTGAATCGTAAAATGCGGGCCGCCGGCGCCCTCGATCTCTCCATTTTTGTAGTACGCCGAAAACTCATAGGTGGTGCGCGGCTGCACCGCTATGGATTGACGAATCCCCGCATCGGTCAGCCCGGGTCCATCAAAGGCGATCAGCAGGGAACGATGTCCGCCGTGAAAATCGCTGGGATCAAGCGTCAGGCTGACGCTCTGCTGCTTTTGATACTGCCAGTCGAAACCGCCATTAAGAACGTCGAGATGAAAATCGCCGTTGACGATGAGATTGTTGCTGGTCGGTAAATAAGAGGACAATCCAAAGCGCGACGCAGCCTGCTGCCAGACTAGCCGCGCTTCAGCTACCTCTTTGTGATTGATCAAAAAATTAAAATAGTTGTACACCCGCCCCAGGGCAAAAGCTTGAGGACTCGCTATCAGAACTGCCCAGACTTTCTCCGTTGCTCCCACTTGCTCTTTCGACATCAGTAAATCCAGAAAGGCAATCAGGGCCGCAGGTTTGTGGGGAACAACATCTCGAAGAAGTTCGTCTGCATCTGGCCGAATGCGCCAGCAGTATTGCATAGCGAAATCGGCCAGAGGTGGATCATTCTCCAGAACGACCCGGAATTCGTGCAGGGCTTTTTCGTTCTCTCCCTGCACCAGGTAAAAATTAGCCGCTTCCCACGCAACCTCCGGCGTGGTTGGGTCAGCTTCCACCGCATGTTGCAACGCCCACGTTTGATTCTGAGTTTCTCCCAACACCTGGTAGGCCGAGGCCAAGTCAAACCAATAACGCGCGGAGTGCGGGTTGATTTGCGCTGCGGCCCGATAGTGCTGAATAGCTTGGCCGGGATCTCGCGCGACCATAGCGTAATAGCGCCCAAGGTGATCGCGATAATCGGCATTGTCGGCATCAAAACGGACCGCTCGCTGCAAACTTGGGAGATCGGCTCTGTCTGCGAATATTGAAGCCACAAAAAGTCTGGCTGCAGAAAATGTGTAGAAGAGAACAAGCAGCGCGCCCACTGCAACAACGACCGCTTTCCTGGGTGGAGAATTGAGTGCTATTTCCATGCTGAAATAGAATCACGTTCACGCCCTTGCAATCGCGACCGGCCTAGGCGCTGTTCGGTGTTGCCTCAGTAGTGGACTCGCTGCCGCCGTCTTCGCCGTCATGGCTCTCATCGTCGTGATAGTATCCGGCGTACTTCCCCTGATATTCGTAGTAGTAGTGATAATCGGGCGAACTCAAATCGACTGCATTGAGCAGCACTCCCGAAAGCTTCGCATTCACCTGCATGAGAATGTCGCGGGAGCGGCGCAACGCCTGTTTCGTTGTGTGCCCGGAGCGAATGACCAGCACGATTGCGTCAGCCCGCGGCGACAATACCACGGCATCGGTGACTGACAGTGCGGGTGGAGTATCCACCACGATGTGATCGTATCGTCCGCGCACTTCCTCCAGCATGTCGCGCATGTTTGTGGAAGCCAGCAATTCCGCGGGATTGGGCGGAGGCGTCCCCGCCGCCAACACGGACAAGTTCGGCAGCACCGACGAGCGCGTGATCGCGTCTTCCAATGTCGCGCTTCCGGTCAGAACATTGCTCAAGCCGCTGCGTGGCCCCATGCCCAATATTTTGTCAATGCTCGGCCGCCGCAAGTCGGCGTCGATCAGCAGAACCCGAACCCCTTTCTGCGCCAATACCACCGCGCAATTAATACTGGTCGTGGTCTTGCCTTCTTGCGGCAGGGCGCTGGTAATCATGATCATCTTCGGAGGCGCTCCCAGATTTGAGAGCAGCAGCGAAGTCCGCAACGCGCGATACGATTCTGCCATCTGCGACTGCGGCCTGACTTGGGTCACCAATTCCACCGCTTCCTTGGAACTGGCAATCACCAGGCGTTTCGCATTGGCGCCTTCGCGTGCCGTCCTCGATCCCAGCGGAATCATTCCCAGCGGCGCAAGCCCAGAAATCATTTGCGCCTGTTCGGTAGTTCGTACCGTGTTGTCCAATCCTTCCAGCAGGAAGGCAAGTCCCACTCCTGAGGTGAATCCCAGCATCAAGCCGAACGCCAGGTTTCGGGGAACATTCGGTTCCACCGGCGCGGTGGGCACGCGCGCCACATCGACGATGCGAAAGTTGTTCGACTTCAGTCCGGCCGAAACCCCGGCCTCTTTCATTTTCTCCATCAGCCCTTCATAGAGTTGGCGGTTGCTATCGAGATCGCGCTTCAAAATGCTGTACTGGATCGAACTCTCGTTGAGTTTGTTAGCTTCCTGCTTTTGTTTTTCCAGAGCGTCACGCAGCATATTTTCCCGCTGCAAAGCGGTCATGTACTGCCCGCGGATTTTCGCCGCGACTTTCCGGGCTTCGCTCAGGATCTGTACGTCCACCTCTTTCAACTGATTATTCAGCTGCGCCACTTTCGGATAAGCGGGGCCAAACTGCGTGCTCAGTTCTGCCGCCTGTATTTTCAAATCAGCTTGCTTAGCCCGCAGACTTTCCAGCAGGGAAGCCGATTGTCCCCCGTTTGCCGCAGCGTCGACGGCATTGGCAGCAGAGACAATGGCATCCGCATCTCCAGCCTGAACCAGCCGGTAAACCGATTCTTTGTCGATGCGTTCCGATTCCGCAGCCGTCAATTCTTTGTTTAACTCGCCTAACTTTTCCGTCGTGATGTTCTGTTTTTCGTCGACCCCGAGAATTTCATGCTCTTTTTGGTAATGCACCAGCTTCTCCTGCGATGTTTCCACTTTCATCTGCAGGTCCACCAGTTGTTTCGAAAGCCAGTCCGAAGCTTGCATCGTAGAATCGAAGCGCGATTTAAAATTGTTCTCCGTGTAAGTATTCATCAACGTATTCACGACCGTGGCCGTCAATTCTTTATTGGGGCTGCGGAAGCTCACCTTGATGATGTGCGTATTCGGAGAGAGTGTGACCTTCAGGTTGCCACGAAAATTTGCCAGCAGCCCCGAAGTTCGGCCTGAATCCGGTTGCAGCGGATCGGGGGCAAGATCGAGCGAAGAAGCCAGCGCCGGCACCTTTCCGCCAAATTCAGGACGGCGATCGAGCGCCAGTTCTTTCACTACCTGCAGTGCCAACAGGTCGCTCTGCAGAATCATGACTTCTGTTTCCAACTCGGTCGGATCGTAATAGTCGAGATTGAAGGTTGGAGAATTGTTGAAGTTGACCAGACCGGAATCCGGTTTGTTGATTTCAATGCTCCCGGACGCCTCGTAGACGGGCGTCATTTTGAGGCTCGCCAGTGCAACAATCGAGAAAATTGTGAAGAGGCAGGCTAAGATTGTCCACTTGCGCTTTAACAACACTCGAACATATTCACCGAGAGCCGACTCGTGAGAGAGAACTTCGGGGTAAGCCTGCAGCCCCGCCCGTAGCCCGGGGTAAACGTTCGCAGGCAGTTCGCGAACGCTTGGATTACTTACCTGCACCAGCGGTCCGGAATCCATACAGTTCTCCTGAAGCGGTCAACAAAGCGAATGTCACATCCGTCAACGCTTGCGGCCGCACGAGACAAAAGTCGACACAATTGCCGGCTCGTTGCCCCCCCCGACTTTTCCACACTTTTATGGGCAGTTTCGACGGAAAGTTTAGCATTGCGATTTGAGAAAGCTTTCAGAAATCGCGGGGTGGTTCTCTTTCTGTCACTACACAGCACTCACTTTGACGAAAAAAGTTCGCTATACTCGTGCCATCGACCCAGCCCGAAAGCGAGTGAATTTGTCGTTAGTTTGTTCTTCACCGAAACAAAACGCGGTGATCGCAATCGCCTGTGCCCGTTCTAAACGGCCTGCGCCCGTGTTGCGCTCATCTGCGGGAGCGGCTCATAGTTTGAGCGGCGTGTGTGGTTTCAACGAATGAAATGAAAACAAACGTACACAGCAGTGCTGAGGCAAATTCAATGAATTGGTCGGAGCAGGTCGTCCTCGTAACCGGCGGTACCGGTTCTTTTGGAAAAAAATTCGTCGAAATCATGTTGCAGGAGTATTGCCCGAAAAAGCTGATCATCTTCAGCCGCGACGAACTCAAGCAACATGAGATGCGTGCCTGCGGCTTCGATGATTCGAGCCTGCGCTATTTCATCGGCGATGTGCGCGACTCTGTACGCTTGCAGCGCGCACTCGCCGGCGTCACCGTGGTGGTGCATGCGGCTGCGCTAAAGCAGGTTCCAGCCTGCGAATACAATCCTTTCGAAGCCATTCAAACCAACATCATGGGAGGCCGTAATGTAATCGACGCGGCCATCGACCAGAAAGTGCAGCGCATCCTCGCTCTCAGCACCGACAAAGCGGTAAATCCAATCAACCTCTACGGAGCGACCAAGCTCTGCGCCGAAAAAATGTTCGTACAGGCGAACGCCTACGCTGGCGCGCAGGAAACGCTTTTCAGTTGCGCCCGCTACGGAAACGTCGTTGGCAGCCGCGGCAGCGTGATTCCTGTGTTTCTCGAGCAGCGCAAGCGAGGCCGGATTACCATCACCGATCCGCGCATGACCCGCTTCTGGCTCACTCTGGAGCATGGTGTGCGCTTTGTAATCCACGCCATCGAGCGGATGCACGGCGGTGAAATTTTTGTCCCCAAGATTCCCAGTATGCGCCTGATCGATCTCGCGGAAGCCGTAGCTCCCGGATGCGTGATCGATTGCATCGGAATTCGCCCCGGTGAAAAACTCCACGAAGTGCTTCTTTCCGAAGATGAAGCGCGCAGCGCGGTTGAAGTGGACGACATGTTTATCATCAAACCCTTGCACCCCTGGTGGCAAAAAGGAAATTGGGTGCATGCCCGCGAACTGCGCGCGGATTTTCGCTACTCCAGCGACAGCAACGAGCAGTGGTTGAGCCAGGAAGAGCTTCAGGAGTTGATCGAGCCGGGATCATCCGTGCAGGCTCAAGTGCCGGCATAACCCGCTATGGCAACGGTTTGAGATCGAAATGCAGCAAGCAACCCTCAGCCACGAAATGCTCGCGCTCGATGGAGGCACTCCCGTCCGCAACACGCTTCTTCCCTATGGGCGCCAATCAATTGATGAAGATGACATTCAGGCTGTCGTGGATGTGCTCCGTTCCGATTGGCTGACCACCGGGCCGAAGGTCCCAGAGTTCGAAGAATCGTTTGCTGCGTATGTCGGCGCTAAGTTCGCAGTTAGCTTCAGTTCCGGGACAGCCGCCTTGCACGGCGCGGCTTTCGCTGCAGGTCTCCAACCGGGCGATGAGGCAATCACCTCGCCCATGACTTTTGCAGCCACGGCGAATTGCGTGCTTTACCAGGGCGCGACTCCGGTTTTCGCCGACATCAGCGCCGACACTCTCAATCTCGATCCGCGAAAAGCTGCGGAACGAATCACGCCGCGCACCCGCGCCATTCTCCCCGTCGATTACGCAGGGCATCCAGCCGAGATGGATGCAATTCTCGAAATCGCCGATCAGCGCGGATTGATCATTATCGAGGATGCCTGCCATGCCTTAGGAGCGCAGTACAAGAAACGCCGCACCGGCAGCATCGCCCACAT
The DNA here is from genome assembly GCA_963766625.1 of uncultured Acidobacteriaceae bacterium. Classification (GTDB taxonomy): domain Bacteria; phylum Acidobacteriota; class Terriglobia; order Terriglobales; family Acidobacteriaceae; genus Sulfotelmatobacter. The sequence goes on from CAVYBF010000011.1 coordinate 341,232, forward strand.
GACCGTCTTCAGTTTTCATCCGGTGAAGCACCTTACCACCGGGGAAGGCGGCATGGTCACCACCGATCGCGCCGATTATGCCGAGAAGTTACGCCGTTTTCGCAATCATGGAATTTCTAGCGATGCGCGGCAGCGCCATTCGCAAGCTCAATGGCATTACGAAATGGTGCTGCTCGGTTTCAACTACCGCCTGACAGACGTCGCATGCGCTCTCGGACTTTCGCAGCTGGCAAAAATCGAAGCCAACTTGTCCCGCAGGCGCGAGATTGCGGCACGATACGCCGCCGCACTCAGAGATCTGACCGAAATAACACTTCCCGCCATGAGAAACGATGTAAATCCTGCCTGGCATCTCTATCCAATCCGGCTCAATCTGGAAAGGATAAAAACGAACGCAACCCGGGCTGAAATTTTTCGAGCGCTTCGAGCCGAGAACATCGGCGTCAACGTTCATTACATTCCCGTGCATTTGCACCCTTACTATCGCGATCGCTTCGGATATCGCGAAGGCGACTATCCAGTAGCGGAGAATGCCTATGAACGCTTGATCAGTATTCCCATGTTTCATGGGATGAGTGATCAAGATGTGCAAGACGTAATCAATGCGGTGCGCAAAGTGCTTGGCCACTTCTCGGCCTGACTCACTTGTCCTATTCGCTGACAAAATCTGTCTTAGTTGCCGGGGCGGGATCGATCGGCAGGCGTCACCTGGGCAACTTGCGGAAGTTAGGATTCACCCAGCTTGCAGCCTGTGACCCCGATCATTCCCGGCTCGAATACGTTGCCTCCGAGTTTCAAGTTCAATGCTTCCCAACCTACGAGGAAGGTCTTAAAGGTTTTCAGCCGGAGATAGTTTTCGTGTGCACGCCCCCGGTGGAGCACGTTCCTCAGGCGACGCTGGCGTTAAAAGCGGGAGCCGACGTTTTTATTGAAAAACCTATTTCCGACAAACTGGAGGGGGTCATACAAGTCGGAGATGAAGCGGCGGCGCGCGGCGCTGTCTTACAAGTTGGATACAACCTGCGCTTCAATCCCGGGATACAACTGCTCAAGCGCTTGGTAGACGAAGGTATCCCCGGCCGCATCCTGTGGGCACGTGCAGAAGTCGCGCAGTATCTTCCCGAGTGGCGTCCGTGGCAAGACTATCGCCAAAGTTACACCGCGCGCCGCGAACTCGGCGGAGGCATCATTCTCGATGCTTCGCATGAGATCGACTACATGCTATGGCTGCTCGGCGCACCGCATGAGCTCACCTGCATGGCCGGGCAAGTCAGCGGACTCGATGTCAACGTGGAAGATTGCGCAACCATCCTGTTACGTTTCTTCTCCGGCGCCCAAGCCGATATTCACATGGATTTCGTTCAACGGAATGCATCCCGCTCGTGTGTTCTCGCGGGAGAATCTGCCACGCTCCAATGGTATTATGCACAAAACGAGGTGAGCATCATCCGCCCTGGGAGCCAAATCGAAGTCATAAAATACGATTTCGAAGCCAATCAGATGTATCTTGCCGAGCTGGACGACTTCCTTTCGCGCGTGCATGAGCGAAGAAACAGCAGCCGCAGCCTGACCGATTCGAAGCTAGCCTTGGAGGTCGCCTTGGCCGCTTTGCAGTCATCGTCGCAACGCAAGTGGGTGAGCTTTGAAAAGTAATCTCGTCGCTATTATTCCGGCGCGCAGTGGATCGAAGCGCATTGCGAATAAAAACACGCGTCCATTCTTTGGCCGTCCCATGCTGACCTATGCAGTTTCGGCCGGCTTGAATAGCGGCCTCTTTCGGGAAGTAATTGTTTCCTCTGATGACCCTGCAGTGGCACACCTGGTTGAGCCCTACGGCGCGACTTTCGTACTCCGTCCGCCGGAACTTGCTTCCGATTCTGCCTCACTGGTAGATGTGGCTCGACACGTCTTGGATCGGTTACGCGACCGCGGTATCGAACCAGAAGCTCTCTGTCAGTGCATGCCCAACTGCCCGCTCGTGCGCAGCCAGGACATTGTCGATCTCTGGCATCGGTTCGAGCTCGGTAATCACAGTTTTCAAATTTCCGTTGTCCCGTATCGCGGGCTGTATCCGCACTGGGCAGTTGTTTCCGACGATCAGAATATCGGCAAATGGCTATTCGGGGACAACAACTTCGTTCGAAGTCAGGATTTGCCGAAGGCATATTGCCCAACCGGCGCGATCTGGTGGGCGCGCACGAAGGATTTCCGTGAGCAGAATGCTTTCTACGGTTCTCCATTTGCGCTTGCGCCGATGGATCCTAATCGCGGACTCGATATTGATGAGGAGGAGGATCTCCAGCTCGCCGAACTGTTAGTTCACGGATTAACGGCGCGGGACAATGCATCGCCCTTAGAACCAATGCACCGCCCAATGCTTGTCCAGGAGCGCATCGGTGCTTGAGCGCATGCTTTGCGCCATTCCAGCCCGTGGAGGCAGCAAGCGGCTGCCGAGAAAAAATGTGCGCAATCTCGCGGGTAAACCGATGATCGCCCACACTATCGAAATTGCCCGGCAGAGTGGCATCTTTGATGCAGTTTATGTTTGCACCGACGATCAGGAAATCGCAGATGTGGCGCTCTCTCATGGTGCGGCGGTGCCGTTCTTAATGCCGCAGGAATTATGCGGCGACCTCGTCGCCTCCCACATACCTTGCCAGCGCCTGGCCGCACATCTTGCCGAGCACGCCAATCCCACCGATACCCTGGTCTGCCTTCAGCCAACTTCGCCGCTCCGCACCGTCGATGACTTACAGTCTGCGGTGAACAAGTTTCAAACCAATGCTTTCGATTTTGTTGTAAGCGTAACTCCGGTTGATCCGCACTACTTCCACTGGGTGGTCGCCCCAAAACAAGACGATTTTTGGGGGATGTATTTCGGCGCCCAGTTTCTCAAAGAGCGCCCTCTATTGCCGCCAGTATTTCGCCCCAACGGGTCGATTAAGATTGGTCGCCTTCCGGTGCTGGCGGAGGTCGGTCACTTTTTTGGAGAACGTCTCGGCGTGGTGGAAACGCCTGAGGATCATTCGGTTCATGTGGCTGTGGAATTCGACCTGAAACTCTGCGAAATGATTTTAGCGGAGCGAGCCTCGTGAAGGGATTGAACAACCGCGTTGCATTGGTCACCGGAGCGACAGGCTTGTTGGGAGGCGCGATCGCATTGCGTTTGGCTGCGGAGCAGGCCACGGTAGCCATTGCTTCTCGAGATCTTGGCAAGGCCGAACGCTGGGTAACCCAGAACAAAGACAGCGGGGCGTATATTCCGGTGCAGCTCGACCTGGCTGACGAGCAGAGCATCAACAATTGCTTGAAATGCATCGCTGATCACGCCGATATTCCAACGGTACTGGTGGCGAATGCTTCTTTGCGCGAAGGTTTGAGCGTGCCCTTTGAACAGCTGACGCACAGCTCCTTCACCAATCTCTTTGGAGTCGACATCGCCGGCCACATTCTTATGGCGCAGAAGATCGTTAACGCACTTAACGGTCGACCCGCAAGCGTGGTTTTTCTTTCTTCTATCTATGCGCAGGTCGGTCCGGATCGCAAGATTTATCCCGAGGGTATGTCGCCCGCTCCAGTCCAATACTCGGCGGTAAAAGCGGCGGCCGAGGGTACGACGCGCTGGTTGGCTGCGCAGTGGGGAAACCGCGGAGTACGGGTCAACGCACTCGTTCCCGGAGGCATAGCTTCGCCAGCTCGCCAGCCACCAGAGTTTGTAAAGAGATACTCGGACAAAACCATGCTCGGCCGCATGGCCACAGCCGACGAAATTGCGAGTGCTGCCGCATTTCTCGCGTCCGACGAAGCTTCTTACGTCACCGGCCACTGCCTGGTAGTGGACGGCGGACTCACTGCCTGGTGAGCTCAATGAGAGTACTTCTTATCGATCCACGCGATACCCCGGATGCATGCGCGAGGCCTGGTCTGCGCTGGGATCGGATCGTCGACCTGGGGCTCGCAGGAGCCAATACCTACGCGAGTTGGAATGAACAATCCCGATGTCCTGTGAGCACGCTGAGTTCACTCCGCAATGGCTTTCATGATTTCTCACACATCCGTAGTTTGCTGGGTGCAGGTTGCGGACGCCTCGTCGACAACTATGGTCTGGATTGGTGGGAGATCCTTTCACTTCTTCTGACTGAGCAATTGGAATCCGTCATCTTATTGCAGCGCCTGGCGGAGACCATATCCGCTGATGAAGTTTATATTTCGCGCCCCGGTTTCCAAGCCAACGTCCTCCGAAATCTGCTGCCCGACCATTTGCAAATTCTTCCTGTGCGGCACAACGATCAGAGCTCTGCCAGGCATTACATCCGCCTCGCGCGCAAACTTTCTGTCTCGCAGATCGCCGATGTGTTTTGCGATAAATACGATCCCGGGCAACAGCTTCGTGCAAGATTTTCGCGTACTCGGCAGAGATCGGGACATCCTGTTGTTCTTGTTCCGACGGCCTACGTCAACGTGTCGCGCACCGGAATCGCCTACGCGAACGCGCTGCCGCAGCAGAAGTTTCTTTTGGTTTCGACTCGAAGAAGTGGTTGGATAAAGCACCCGCCGTCAAATGTCGCGGCCGCATGGCTTTCTTCCTACGCCACTACGCGCGACCGTAGCGTCGAGCTCGCCGGCATGGAGATCCGTTGGCGGGCATTATTAAAAGACTTACTCCAGATCCCGGAATTCGAAATCGTGAACGCGCTCGGATTCTTCGACCGATTTCCTCAACAGTTGCGCCATGGCCTGGAGGTTCGCGACGCCTGGCGCATCCTTCTCGATCTCGAACCGGTGCAGGCCGTGCTTTGCGCCGATGATAGCAATCCTTACACCCGAATTCCGCTGCTGCTGGCGCGCGAACGTGAATTGCCGACCGTAGCCTGCCATCACGGGGCGCTCGACGGGTACTACGCACTGAAACGCACCTACGGCGACGTGGTCCTGGCTAAAGGCAGGATGGAGCAAGACTATCTGGTGCAGCGTTGCCGCGTGCCGGCTGATAAAGTTCAGATTGCAGCTCCCACCCCACATCCGGCCAAAACAGATGGAACCAAAACCGATCGAACCAAAAAAGATCGAACCCAACAACCACTATCGAATGCGCGAAAGCAATGGACCCGCGACGCCTTTCGTCCGCAAATTCTTTTCATTTCGGAAGGCTATGAAGTGGGCAACGCCCGAGCGGAGGAGTTCTATCGCGATGTTTTGCCGCCGCTCGCGGAACTGGCGCTCCACACCGGCCGCAAGCTGATCGTAAAGTTGCATCCCGCGGAAAGCAGGAACGAGCGCGTCCGCATGGTGAAGAGAGTTCTCTCTTTGCAGCAGATGCGGGTCACCCAGGTTGTTGCCGGTGCGCTCACGGACGCCTTGCTCGACGCAACCTGGTTCGGAGTCACTGTGCTTTCCAGCGTCGCCATGGAGTGCGCGCTTCGCAGCATTCCATGTTTTCTCTGCAAGTGGCTCGAGTATTCGTTTTACGGATACATCGATCAATTCATTCGCTTCGGAGTGGGAATTGGCCTGAACAATCCGAGCGAGATTATGAAGATTCCGCAACATTTGGAAACCTACGAAGCCGACCCCGGAGTGGCCGCGAACTGTTGGCAACCAGCCGCAGCGGACCACTTAATGAGCTTGTTAACTTCTTCGCCGAGGCTGTGCGCCACAGCCGCGACATAACCCTGTGCTCTACGCGCGATCCATCACCAATGCCGAAGCAACCCAAAATGTTGATCCGGGCTGACGCCAGCGTCGCCATCGGCACCGGCCACGTGATGCGGTGCCTCGCGCTAGCCCAAGCCTGGCAGGATTGCGGCGGAGAAGTAACTCTCACCGCCGCGGAGTTGCCCGATTCACTCCTGCATCGATTAACAGCGAATAAAATTTCGGCGCTGCGCATCGATGATGCTCCGGGAAGCTCCGGCGACGCCTGCTGCCTGATTGCTCATGCATCGCAACTAAAACCAGACTGGATCGTCGTCGATGGCGATCGCTTCAGCTGCGACTTCCTGCAATCGATTCACAACTCACACTCTCGCGTGCTGCTGATCGATGATTACGCCCATCGGCCGACTTTTCCCGCGCACATAATCGTGAATCCGAATTTCGGTGCGGACTCCGCCGCCTACATCAAGCGAGCCTCTCACACTCCAGTACTGGCCGGCCCTCGTTACGCTCTGCTCCGTCGAGAGTTCCAACCGCCATTCCAACGGGAAGTGCGAGAATGTGGCAACAGAATCTTGATCAGTCTGGGCGGAAGCGATCCAGAAAACTTAACTCCGCAAATCGCAAAAGCGCTTGCCAGTTGTTCTGATCTCCGAGTCACCGTCGTCGCGGGCGGTGCCTACATCAATAAAGGTCAGCTTCTCGACGAGATTGGCACTGGCGCGAAACTTGTTTTCGACTCGGAACAGATGCCGGAATTGATGATGGAAGCTGATATCGCAATCACGATTGCCGGCGGCACTCTCTGGGAGTTGCTCAACCGTGGATGCGCTGTGCTGAGCTACGCGCGCAACCCCGGGGGCGCCTATCTTGTCAACTGTTTGGCGAAGCAAGGCGTGATAGTCGATATGGGTGAGATCTTTCACTTCGATGCAGCCAAAATTGTCCCTGCCTCGCGCCAGATCGCGGAGTCGATTTCAACGCGTCAGCGCATGGCTTCGCTGGGTCAGGCGCTGGTGGATGGTTTCGGAGCGAAGCGCGTCGTAGAGATGCTTCATCAGTAATCTGATACTGATTTAGCATGCTGGTTGCAGTCCGCAGAATTCGACTTCTGCACCTCAGCGATGTGCCAGGAAGAGTTCGTGCTCGAACGGAGCGCACTTTGAGAATTTCGATTGCCCAGCCAACCTACCTGCCCTGGCTCGGTTACTTCGACTTGCTCGATCAAGTCGATCATTTTGTGCTGCTCGACAGCGTTCAATTCGAAAGACAGTCGTGGCAACAGCGCAATCGAATCAAAACGCCGCAAGGCCTTGTGTGGCTCACGATACCAGTTATGTTCCGGGGAAGGCTGAACCAGAGCATTGCTGACGTGAACATTCGCGTCCCCGACTTCTGGCGCGATCACCTCCGCGCCATCGAACTGAATTATCGTCGCGCTCCGTTCTTCAATCGATACTTTGACGATTTGCGCCAGCGAATTGAAATGTCGGTGTCAAATCTCAGTCTTTCCCAACTCACCATCTCCTTGCTGCGCTGGGTCGCAGAAATCATTGGAGTCAGAACTCCGATGATCCGCTCGTCAGAATTAGCCGTACACGGCAAGCGCACCGAACTCCTGGCTGAAATCGCTGCTTCCCTGGGAGCATCGTCCTATCTTTCGCCGCTCGGCTCGTCCGAATATCTTTTGGCCGAATTGCCGATCCTGAACGGCCGCGGTATTGACGTCACCTTTCACCATTATGAGCACCCGGTTTATCGGCAGTTGTTTCCTCCGTTCCAGCCCTACACATGCATTCTCGATCTCCTTTTCAATGAAGGTGACAACGCGCTGCAAATCATTCGCAGTGGACGCCGCCAGCCGTTCCTGCCCGAGCAAGTTGCCTCGCAGATTTGCCAGAAAGTGAGTTGCTGATGCCTGCTCGCTTTAAGATCGGTTCCCGAGAGCTTGGGCCAGGTGCACCCGTCTACGTAATCGCCGAACTTTCTGCGAATCACAATCAGGATTTCGACCGGGCAATTAAGACGATTCAAGCCGCAAAGGACGCAGGCGCTGATGCCGTCAAGCTGCAAACCTACACTCCGGACACAATCACCTTAGCCAGCGATCGCGACGAATTCCGCATCAATGCCGGCACGCTGTGGGATGGGCGCACGCTCCATGATCTCTACCGCGAAGCCTTCATGCCTTGGGAATGGCAGCCGAGATTGAAAAGAGCAGCCGAGGATCTGGGTATGGATTGTTTTTCGACAGCGTTCGATTCCACGGCGGTGGATTTCCTCGAACAAATTGAAGTCCCGGTCCACAAAATCGCTTCCTTCGAATTAGTCGACATCCCGCTGATTCAGAAAATGGCCCGCACCGGCAAGCCGCTGATCATGTCAACCGGCATGGCGACTGTGGAAGAGATCGAAGAAGCTGTACACGCCGCGCGCCAAGCCGGTGCCGCTGCGCTCGCGCTGCTGAAATGTACCAGCGCTTATCCTGCGCCGCCGGAAGACATGAACCTGCGCACCATTCCCGAGATGATGCGGCGTTTTGCAATGCCCGTCGGGCTATCCGATCACACAATGGGAATCGCCGCTGCCGTAGCCGCGGTCGCGTTGGGCGCGTGCATGATCGAAAAGCACTTAACCCTGTCACGCTCGCTTCCCGGACCCGACAGCGCGTTCTCGCTTGAGCCGGATGAATTCAAACGTATGGTTGATGCGGTGCGCATCGCCGAAAAAGCGCTAGGGACCGTAAGCTTCGGCGCTGCCGGCAAGCAGGAATCCAGCAAATCATTTCGCCGCTCTCTGTTCGTGGTCGAAGATATCGAGCAGGGCGCGGAATTTACCACGAGTAACGTCCGGTCCATACGCCCCGGTCACGGCCTGCACCCGAGGCATTTGCCGAAGATGCTGGGCAAGCGCGCCGCCAAGAACATCAAGAAAGGCACTCCCTTGAACTGGGACCTTGTCGCGCAATAGGTTTGCGAAGCGCGCACTTTGCGAAGAAGCGCTGCAGACAGAGGAACCCCGCACGACACGCCTTCCGGCGACAAAATGCGTTTAGACTAACCTCCAATCGCGATGACCGCTTCTGAAATTCGTCCCATCAAGGTGTTCACGCCCTCCTTTGCCGATGCCGCGAACACTAACGCCCAGAACCTGACGGTAAAAGAGATAGTCGCTCGTCTGCCCGAAGAATTCCACATAACCATGCTGTGCGAGGTCGATCCTGACCCGCGCCTGGCGGCGCGGCCCCACACCAGGATTTTCAAGTGTTCTCGTCACGGCAACACGCTTCGCCTTCTCCAACACTGTCTTTTTCCGCCGCCCGATATCTATTTCTTCCCGCGTACCGGTCCGCTGGATCGTGTTTTCTTCGACCTGAAGAAGCATCTCAGGCTCAAGACCGTGCTCGTCACTTACATTGTCACCGCGATGAACGAGACCACTGCCACGGGCTTGATTGCGCGTTCTATTCGCGAGGGGGATGTGGTTTTTGGAAATTCCAGGTACGTGTCAGAAACGATTCGCCAGGAGTGTGGGGTCCAGGCTGCCACAATCTACGACGGCGTCGATCGTCGGTATTATTTTCCTTCCGTAGATAAAAAAGAAAACAAAATCCCAACCGTCTTGTATGCGGGTTCGTTCCGGCCATACAAGCGCGCACAGCTCGTGATTCACGAAGCCGCCCGCCTACCGCACGTGAACTTTCGTCTGGCGGGGATGGGTGAAGCGGAAAAGCATTGTCGCGAACTTGCCCAGCAACTTCGCTGCTCGAACATTACCTTTCTCGGTCATTTGTCTTCGGCGAGTCTCGGCGAAGAGATGCGAGGCGCCGACATTTTTTTCTTTCCCAGCGTCGTTGAAGGAAATCCGCAGGTGTTGCTGCAGGCGAGCGCTTGCGGATTGCCATGCATTGCAATGGATCACTATCGCAGCGACTACGTGCTCAACGGAAAGACCGGTTTCCTCGTGCGGTCGGACGCTGTGCTCTCGGCAAGTTTAGATCGTCTGCTCGTCGATGCAAACCTGCGCCGATCGTTTGCTGCAGCCGCGGTCGAGCACGCTCTGCAATTCGACTGGGATGAAATTGCCGGCCAATGGGCAGCCGCGTTTCGGCACGCAGTGCAACAAGGCGGCGCTCGACATACGCAGCGATATTTGAAACAAGATCTGCAGCAGGACCTCACGAAAGAATTGCTGCTCAAATGATCAGTTCAAGCTTGACGCCATCCAGTACGATCGTGCGTTACGGCGGATTTGTTCTCTCGGTAGGCTCCGCGCGGGTTGTGGGTTTACTAATAACATCGATCACTTTTCCCCTACTGGTGCGGCGCTTGGGCGTAGAGACCTATGGTCTGTGGAGTTACGTGGTAGTGCTCTGCGCTTTTTTCGATGTGGTCGCCAATCCGGGGCTTACCACGCACACTGCCCAACAAGTTGCCGCACACCGCAACGGCGCGTCTGTTCTGATCTCCGATTTTATGGCCTTGCGAGTTCTCAGCGCCGTGGTGGCGATGCTCGCTCTATTGGCAGTATCCAGCTTCGAGAGCCGCTCTCTCTTGCGCTCGTTATTTCGCTGGTATGGTGTTGCTGAACTCTCTGTGGGTTTGACCGGATCCGATTTTCTGCTCTCCTCGCTCGAACTGTTTCACGTGCGTTCCGCACTTACACTGATTCAGCAATCTCTGTATGCGCTCGGCATCGTATTCCTCATCCACTCGCCTAAAGATATTTTCTGGCTTCCAATCAGCATTTTAGGATCGGCGCTGCTCACCAATCTGGCGGGTTGGATCGTTCTGTGGCGCAACGGATTCCGGCCACCACTCGCGATCGCCCCCACTCGCTGGCGCGCAATTCTTGTGCCCAGCCTGCACTATGCAGCCACTACCGCCATGTCGAACATTTACCATCGCACCGGGCATCTCGTCGTTCGCTGGTTTCTTGGTGACTACGCGCTCGGCCTTTACGCGGCTGCGGTGCGTTTTGTCGATATCCTGCGCAATATCGTGAGCCTGGTATTGAGCGTCCTGATGCCAAGGATCGCACTCGCGGCCCAATCCCCAGCCAGCTTGCGGCGCATCGTGCATGGCGCCGTAGCCGTGCTTGCAGCTTTTAGCATTCCGCTCATGTTCGGAACCTTTGCCACCGCGCACCTGGTGGTGCCCTGGCTGCTGGGAGCGAACTACAGTGCTGCCATTCAACCCGTGTGCTGGATGGCGCCATATTTGCTCGCAGCTCCAATGGCTTCTTTGCTCTCGGGAACGGTGCTTTACGGAATGGGACGTCACCGAGCCTATCTGCTCTCGGGTTCGGTTGGAGCAGCGGTAGCAGTTTTGCTTTCCTTCACGCTGGTTCACCTTCTGGGCTTGCTGGGAGTTTGCGTAGCTTTTGTTGCCGCAGAGTTCGCCGTGGCGCTGACAGCCTATGGCTTGATGCCGCACGATCTGCATGATCTGTGGAGAAATCGCATCATCGCAGTGGCAGCATTTTCATCCTTGCTGATGGTTGCTGCGGTTCGGCTGGCAAATGTTTACAGTTCTCAGCCCTTGTTGGTGGTGGCCGTCGGAGTAGCGGTTTACGGTACTGCATCGATTGCGCTCGGCCGAAAGTCACTGGCGCAGCAATTCGGAGACGCACGGTGAGCGCCCTGGCCGAGGTCAATGTTCCCGATCGCACAGCGAAGGAAGAGATTTTTCGCGTGCTCCCGAAGTTGGCGATCATCACCGAGATTATCGCACCCTATCGTATTCCGGTCTTCAACGCCCTGGCACAGCGGAAAGAGTTGGATTTGCATGTACTCTTCCTCGCTGAAACCGATCCCACCTGCCGCCAGTGGCGGGTGTACAAAGACGAGATCGATTGCCGTTATGATGTGCTTCCATCCTGGAGACGGCGATTCGGCAAATACCACGTCTTACTCAATCGCGGTGTAGTGGATGCTCTTGACCGAATCAATCCCGATGTGCTCGTGTGCGGTGGATACAATTATTTGGCTTGCTGGCAGTCTGTCCTCTGGGCGAGGCTTCGCCGCGTGCCCGTGCTGCTTTGGACGGAGAGCACGGCACACGATCAGCGAAACCGGCATGGACTGATCGAATTTCTGAAGACAATATTCCTGCATTTTTGTGATGGTTTTGTCGTGCCGGGAACGGCATCGGCCCACTACTTGAAAGACCTCGGCATCGCGGACGATCGCATTTTCCAAGCGCCCAATGCGGTGGATGTCGAATTGTTTTCCAGATTGGCACAGGAATCGCGTAACCGGGAGGTTCAGTTACGGGCTGAACTTTCTCTGCCTTCGCGATATTTCCTGTACGTGGGTCGATTTGTGAAAACGAAAGGACTCTCCGATCTGCTTCAGGCCTATGCGCGACTGGATCCTCAACTGCGCAGCGAAGTCGGTTTAGTACTTGCCGGTAGCGGCGCTGATCAGGTCGAATTAATGGAGCAAGCCTCCCGCATCAAGCCCGGCACGACTCGGTTCGTCGGCTTCATGCATCGAGAGGATTTGCCCGGGTTATATGCGCTCGCGAACGCCTTAATCTTGCCAACTCATAGCGATGTTTGGGGACTCGTGGTGAATGAAGCCATGTCTTGCCAGCTTCCCATAATTGTCAGCAGTGTTGCGGGATGTGCGCGAGACTTAGTGAAAGACGGCTGGAACGGATTCGTGGTTTCTCCGGCCGATGTCTCCCAACTCTCGAGCGCCATGGCGCGCCTGGCCACCGATTCAGAACTGCGGAGGCAGATGGGCCAGCGAAGCTGGGAGATCATACAGGAATATTCTCCCAGCGCCTGGTCTGACGGTATGGCGAAGGCTTTGAAAGCGATCCGCCAGAGGAACGCATGAACCGGCGAGTTCAACTGATTCTTTTTCCGGCGATGTTAATTTCATTCGGGCTGCTGCTTCTGCTTGCCCAACGAATGCCTGGCTTCTTTGCCAACCCGACCGTTCTGGGTGAACTTTTGGCCTTCGAAATCGTGCTCGTGGGTCTTAGCCATTTTGAATCGGCTTTTTTTCCTTTGTTGATGGCCAGCTTTCTTTGGGCCGGGACTTCTCTACCATTCCATGCTGCCGCCAACTCGCTGCGCTGGCTGTTTCTGGGAGTGGGCGCACTCGGCGGATTTGCTATCTGGATTAAGAACTCGCGCTCGCATCGCTTTGCCGCTTTCCATCTCGTCGCCCTGTTTTGCGTTGCATCGGCGCTCGTCTCCGCCGCAGTGTCGGAGCTTCCAAGGACGGCCCTGCTTAAAGTTCTTAGTCTTTTCCTGTTGTTCCTCTATGCCTCGGCCGGTGCTCGTTTGGCGATCGTAGGAAGAGAGAAGCAATTTATTACCGGCCTGGTTCTGGCCTGCGAATGGCTCGCCTATCTTTCCGCGATAAGCTACTTTGTTCTGGATTTCAGCGTGTTCGGCAATCCTAACGCTCTCGGGGCCGTAATTGGAGTTGTAGCCGTTCCTGTACTGTTCTGGGCTGCGTTGTCCGCGCAGACGCGAGCGTTGCGCTGGCGCCGGTTCCTGCCATTGCTTCTCTGCGCAGGTTTGCTGTATCTGTCGAGCTCACGTGCATCCATCTTAGGTGCAACCGTGGCCGTTCTGGTGCTTATGGTTGCCACACGTCAGCAGCGTCTTCTCTTTCAATGCGCTGCGGTGTGCCTGTTTATTCTTACGGTCATCTCGGTTGTCAATTCTTCCCACATGGATGACTTTGTTTCCTCAATTACCCATAGAATTATTTATAAAGATTCATCTGCTGGCCACGAGATTCTCGAGTCGCGCCTCTCACCCTGGGCGCAAACCCTGGCTGTCATTCATCAGCATCCCTGGTTCGGCAGCGGTTTTGGCACCAGTGAATTGGAAGGCGCTCGGCCGAATTCCATACCCTCCCCCGTACGCACAACTCCTGGATGGAATAGGGAGCATGGAAGCAGCTATTTGGCTCTGACGGAGTATTTGGGATTGCTCGGCGCCTTGCCGTTCGTACTCTTGCTGCTTATGCTATCTCGACGGCTGATTCGCGCCTTTCGCTGGATACGGTCAACTGCCAATCCCTCTCACGTATCTGTTCCCATCGCGCTCGTACTGATTGCAGGATTGGTGCATGCAGGCTTTGAGGACTGGCTCTTCGCGGTGGGTTCCTATCTATGCGTATTCTTCTGGATTTGTGCTTTTTTATTTATCGATCTGCTGCCCGCTGCGGAGCAGTCAAAAGCTGTCTTTGCGCCCCGGGCAATTGCTTTCCCGTTCGCTCCGCAGGTATCTCATTCGCCACGTTGATCGAAGTTTTCAACCGCCGCACCGGTAGTATACTGCCCGCATAAATCGGCGAACAATCAGCGCAGCAGTCTGGCAATCGAAGTCGCCGGCGTCTGCGCTGGAAGGTTCGGAGGAGCGATAATCTGTCGCCTCAACTTTCAAACCTCGAGCGCGTCGAAATTCTGGAATGCACGCTGCGCGATGGAAGCTACGCCGTCGATTTCAAGTTCACCGAGAATGACACTGCCGCGCTGGCTGGAGTGTTGGGCAAGCTAGGTTTTCGCTGGATTGAAGTTGGTCATGGTGTTGGCTTGGGCGCCGCAAAAGCCGGCAAGGGCGCAATGCTGTCCGGCGATGAGCGCTACATCGAAGTTGCCAAGCGCGCCGCGCCCGCCGCTAAGATCGGTTGCTTCTTCATCCCCGGAATTGGAACCCGCGATCAGCTTAAATCTGCGCGCGACGCCGGTCTCGATTTTGTTCGCATCGGTTATAGCGCCGCCGAAATCGAGGATGCTTATCCTTACTTGACGCTGGCAAAAAAATTGGGGCTGAAGCCGTTCCTCAATTTCATGAAAACCTACGTCATCTCCGCGGACGAATTCGCTCAGAAAGCAAAACAAGGCGCTGACGCCGGTGCCGACGGAATCTATTGCGTAGACTCATCCGGCAGTATGTTCCCAGAAGACGTCCGCAGATATATAAGCGCCGCCCGCGACCGGTGTGACTGTGCTCTGGGTTTTCACGGGCACAGCAATTTGCAGTTCGCGGTCGCTAACAGCGTGGATGCCGTTCGTTGCGGCGCGACCTTCATCGACACCACTCTTTATGGTTTAGGACGAAGCGCCGGCAACGTTCCCACCGAAATCGCGGTAGCCGTCTTTGACAAGCTTGGCATTGATACCGGTGTCGACCTCTTCGAAGTGATGGATGCGGCCGAAGAATTTATCGGACCGCTCATGTCGCAGGTACAACTTTACGACATGATGTCCGTGGCCATGGGATGCAGTCAGTTTCATTCTTCCTTTTTGCCGAAAGTTGCCGCGGCTGCCCGCAATCATCGAGTCGAATCGCGCAGGCTCGTGGTCGCCATGGGCAAGCTTGATCCCATCAATCTCAATGAGGACACCTTGAATCAGGTCGCTCGCAGTCTGCCGAAGGCGAGCGCTCGCAAGTCTCGCGAAATTCTTACATCGTTTGCCGTGCCGGGAATTTCCACTCACCGTATCAGTAGTTCGCTCTCGGCCGTGCAGTCTTTAGTCAATGGAATGATCGCCACCTGCGCGAAGCGTCGCGCCACGCCCGTGCTTGAACTGGTTGCCGCAGAATCGCATTCCCCGGCTCTTGTTTTGGCCGACCTGATCCTTGCCGATGGACCGGTCGTGCTTGGCAGAGTTGTTTATGGCTCGTTCGAGATTCTCGAGCGGATCTTGTGCATGACGGCAAACCACGTTTCCATATTTCTCAATGACAAAGATGGAGGTGCGTGGGCGGATAAGTGGCCCGCGTCGCTACAGGGCCTCGTTGGCGCCGAAAAGATCCTTCCTGTGCGCTCGAGACGATTGTTTGCGAGCTATCTGGAAGATGTGCTCATGACCGCGGCCGAGCGGCATGGTAACTTCTGCATACTGATCTACGGTTCTCCCCACCTGTCTTTCTTGCAGTATTGTTGCGAAACCTTCGACAACGTTGTGGTGCATGGCCATCTCCCAGCCGCAGCCCCGGAAAACTGCTGGCCGATGCAGGACTTTTCGGATCGTATGCATTTCGATCTGCGGATCGGCATCGCTTTGCTTCTGGGTTCGCCCAGCGGGGCCGATACCGCATCCATCGATCAGCTTTTGTCGGCAGGTGGAGTGGTGATCACCAACGGTTATTTCCCGCGTCTCGAGGCCGACCTTGCCGGACGCGCCATCCTGCGGCTGGACCCCAACCACGCCTACCGGGGCCAGATGGACCGATGGGCCGCAATCTCAAATTTAATGAAGGCCGCGGAACCGCTTTCCCTGGCGATGCCATGACGATTCGCGAAACCATTACCGAAATCATTCGACGGCGAGAGCGCAATATCTTTCTCCTGGACGCAGACTCCGGCGCCGAAATCACCTATGGCGAATTTCACCGCATGGCGTGCGCCGTTGCCGCGGAGCTGTCGCGCCGCGGCTTGCGTAAAGGCGATCGCGTCGCTGTCATGCTTCCGAATTGCTGTGAACTTGCCGTGTTTTATTTTGCCTGCATTTATCTGGGAGCCGTGGTCGTTCCTATCAATCCTGCGCTCGCCAAGGGAGATGTTGGGTTCATCCTCGAAAACTGCAAGCCCAAAATGCTCGTCACCAGCGAATCCTGCACAGCCAGAGTTGGGAACTTGCACGCGAATGTCATCCGACTCTCAACTGCTCAGGACACAGATGCGATCAAACCCGCGGCGGTTTCCGGCATCATTCGAATTCACCAACTCGAAAACCGCCCGCAGTTTGTCCCGCTCGAAAATGCAAACGCCGAAGACCTCATCGCAATCATGTACACCTCCGGCACTTCGGCAAAGCCGAAAGGTTTGGCGCATAGGCTGGGAAGCATGCTGCGCAATGCGCGCGCATTCGCCGACGCTCAGCACATCGATCAGGACTCGCGTTTTTATCTGACCCTTTCCATGGCGTACATGGGAGGCCTCTACAACCTGCTGATTTTGCCTCTTCTCTGCGGTTCGAGTGTGGTTGTGGACCGCGTCTTCGATGCCAGATCGAGTCTCAGCTTTTGGGACAAAGCAAAAAACTATCATGTCAATGCCCTCTGGATGGCTCCAACCGTGCTATCCATTCTCTTGCGAATGGATCGCGGGCAAACCGGCGAAGAATTCTGCCGCGCCTCAGTGCGCCACACCTTCGTCGGATTTGCGCCGCTTCCCTTGAAAGTAAAAGCTGAATTTGAAGCTCGCTACGGCATACGACTGATCGAAAATTATGGTCTCTCCGAAACATTATTTGTTAGTGCGCGTTCTCTTGCCGGTGTCGGCGGACAAGGTTACGTAGGCGATGCTCTGCCAGGAGTCGCGGTGCGCATCCTGAATGAGGATCATCAGTCCGTACCCGCAGGCTTCGACGGCGAGGTGCAGATTCTAACCCCAGATCTGATGGCTGGCTACCTCGATGCCGACGGTGGTCTGACGCCTATCGATGCATCGAAATGGTTTGCCACCGGCGATGTTGGGTGCCTGGATACCAACGGCTCACTATCCATTACCGGCAGAAAAAAAGATCTCATCATTCGCGGTGGCGTCAACATCAGCCCTGCGGCAATCGAAGAATCGTTGGCACAAGTGCAAGGCGTTGCAGAAGTGGCTGTGGTCAGCATCCCTCACGAACTTTACGGCGAAGATATTGTTGCCGTGCTCAAGCTGCATCAAGGGGTCGAACTGGAATCGATGCTCGATTCGCTGATCGCCCATGCCAAACGCAATCTGGCGCAGCACCAGCAACCCGCTCGCTACATCACCATCGATGAATTTCCCAGAACTGCCAATGGCAAGGTGCAGAAATCCCGCATTCGCGAATTGATTGCGGAGAAGTTGCAAATAAGTGCGCTCACGCCGGTTCATACGAGAACAGAGATTGAAGAAACTGTAGGTGTATCCCGTTAAAGCTTCGAATTGATGAACCCCTCTTAATCCGGAAGCTATCCGCATGAAAATCATTGATCTTTCGCTGCCTATCGAAGAAGGCATGATGACCTTCCCGACTCATTGGCATCCCGTGGTCGAAGTCACAGTTCTGGGGCGGCACGGCATCGAGGGTAGAGAAACACGCAAAATCGTTCTAGGAACGCACACCGGCACTCACGCGGATGCGCCCCGTCATTTCATTCCAAATGGCGGCACCATCGACGAGATTCCTTTGGAGATATTGATCGGTCCGGCCAGCGTCGCAGACTTCACGGACTGCCGCGCCCTGCAAGAGATCGAGGTTAAAGATCTTCAACAAAAATTAGGTGCCAAAGTTCCGCCTCGATTGATTCTGCGCACCGGCTGGTCCGAGCATTTTGGCAAGATGAAGTTCTACAACGAATATCCGTTCCTTTCCGAAAATGCTGCGCAATGGCTTGTGGATCAGGGCGTGCGCCTCATCGCCATGGACACTCCTTCGCCTGACAATCCGGCCCACTCGCGGGGCACCGCCAAGGACTCGCCCAATCATAAAGTACTTCTTGGCGCGGGGGTCGTGCTGGTCGAATACCTTGTGAATCTGAAAGCCATCTCTGCATCGTCGGTAGAGCTCATCGTTCTGCCTCTGAAACTAAAGGGAGGCGATGGTTCACCCGCTCGCTGCGTAGCAATTGAAAGATGAACCATAAAGTGAAGAGAAAAAGATGATTGGAGATAAAGATCAAACGATAAAGATGAAAAGATGAGAACTGCAGACCAATCGACACTACAGGTCCAGGATTGGCTTACCTCCTGGTTCGTGGCACGGGCGAAGATCGGCAGCGAGGCGGCTCAGGCGGCGGCAAGTGCTCTGTGCAGCACCGACTTTTTCGACGCCGGTTGGCTGACCTCAATGGAGGTCGTCGAATTCGTCACGGAAATCGAGCAGCAGTTCGCTATGCAGTTCTCCGATCGCGATCTGCAGGATCCCCGTTTTGTGACCATCAACGGTCTCGCCGAACTGATTCTCGCACGCTCGGCGGAGACGAGCGAAAGTTGTTGACTTGTGTCGATCGCTGCGGCCATACAACCCGTTCCCACAATCGCGGAAACAATAAAACCATGTCAGCTGCATGTTCTCACGCTCACTCCTTTTTATCCATCGGACATCTCCGAAGTGAATGGCTGCTTTGTAGCTGAAAGCCTAAAAGAGCTGAATGCTAAAGGCGTGCTGTCGTCCGTAATCGCCGTCGATTCGATTTATCACGGCCGCAGAACTTCAATTCCTGTTTATCCCGCGCAATGGGTTCGCTTCCCGCAATTTCCCGGCAACTTCGGTCTGGCGACTGCGGGAAGATTTCTGAGCGCAACTCTTCTTACTAAAATTACTCAGCTGCATCAGCATTCGCCAATCGATGTGATTCATGCCCACTCTGCCTTACCATGCGGGCACGCCGCAGCCTTGATTTCGCAGCGTTTGGGCATTTCCTTCGTTGTTACTGTTCATGGTCTGGATGTTTTCAACAATTGTTTCCAGAGCGGGCTCGCGGCCAAATGGCGCCGGAAAGCCTCCATTCGCATTTACGAGCGCGCACGCAAGGTGATCTGCATCAGCGACAGGGTGAAGGCGTTGCTGATCGACACCATGGGCCCAGCTATCGACGCTGACGTCGTTTACAACGGAACCGACGCCAACTTGTTCGCGCCACGCCGCGAAAATGATCAGCCCGCCACTGCCAGCCCAACCCTCCTGACAGTGGGAAATCTATTGGCGGGAAAAGGACAGGAGCTGGTCATTCAGGCGGTTGCTCGATTGCGAGATTCGCACCCCGCTCTGCAATGCAACCTCATTGGGGAAGGCACGGATCGAAATCGCTTCGCAGCACTCGCTGAAAATCTGGGTATCGCCGACCGAATCCACTTCTTGGGACGCCGCAACCGTTCGGATGTGGCAGAAGCCATGCGCAACTGCACGGTATTTGCTTTGCCCAGCCGCTATGAAGGGCTGGGATGTGTTTACCTCGAGGCCATGGCCTGCGCCAAACCCGTCATCGCGTGCGAAGGGCAGGGAATCGCCGGCATCATCCGTCACGGCAGCAACGGATGGTTGATTCCAATCGACGGCCTGGAAGCGCTTACGCAAAGCTTGCGGACTTTGCTGGACGACGCTCAACTGCGGGCCCGAATCGGTGAAGCCGCGCGGCAGACTATCGTCAATCAACTTACGTTGTCCCATCAGGCTGATAGTCTGCTGAAGGTCTATCAGGAAGCCGCGCAATGACTTCTCCGCAGCTGATCTCGCAGGATCGCTCCCGTGCAGTTGACCTGGTTCCTCTTGTCGAAACTGATATTGCTCATGTAGCCAGTTTTATCGCAGCTCAATCCGCTCGCAGCAGCGCGGAGGTGGAAGCGCATCTGCGTTGGTTTCTGCTTGAAAATCCCGCGCGAACGCCAGAGCAGCCGCTGGGCTTCGGCCTGCACTCGTCCGGCAAACTCGCTGGCTGTATTCTTTGCAGTCCGCAGAAATTTCAATATCACGGGCAACCAATTCTGCTGATGGGCTCCAGTTCCTTCTACGTTGACGAGCCTTATCGCGGCCAGGGCGGCCGTATCTTCCTGCAGTATTCGCGTCTCGCAAACCGCTGGCCCATATTCGGCACTTCGGCGAATCCGGATGCCGCGGCCTTGTGGAAGGCAGCCGGAGCCAAGCCGATCCCGCACTCCGATGGAGAGTTGTTCGGCATCCTCAACTGGAGTCCGGTGGCGGAGGAGATCGCGCAGCGTCGAACGTCCAGTCGCTTCGTTTCGCGGCTGGCCGGAAACTCCGCCTCAAAATTCGCCGCGCTATTGCATCCGTTAAAACTCGATCACCACAATGCGGAGGCGCTTCAACCGCTCACCTGCGCTGAGCAGGCAAGCGATCTTATCGCCGGCAACCATATCGCCGGCGACCACATTGTCGGCAACCATGGAGAAAAACTCACCGCTCTTCGCGATCAATCCTATGTTCACTGGCGCTATTTCTGCGGCCGAGACTCTAGCGTCGCGGCATTCGCCTTTCGCAGCCAGCTTTCCAATCGAAGCACTCTTGTGACCGTAAACCAGCGTAGTCGTGGATATCGCAGGCAAATCAAAACTCTTAACCTGCTCGACGTCTACCCCGAAGTCACGGCCAGTGAGTGTGTGAAAATCGTCGGAGCCTTGATCGCCCGCTATTCGAGTTCCGTCGATGCTCTGGTACTTCGCAATCCAGATCCCGAGAAAAGGAAAATATTTTGCGAAGCGGGTTTCCATTGGCGTGCCTTCGATGTGCCAACCGGCTGGTTTCTCGATCGAGCCAAGCTCTTGCCTGCCTCCGATTGGTATATTGTGCCAGCCGACGGGGACGGCCTTATTTAGCGCCGATTTCACACCTTCAAGGCCTGGAATGAGCCTCAGAAGCCAATTTCGTACGCTCCTCATTCAGGCCGCCACTGTGGCCCGCGCCGATGATCTCGCGTTGCGCCTTCAAAAGCGAAGAAATCACCCCCCCGGCATTGTCGTGGCCATTCATGAAACGCCCAAGTCTCTGGAGGCAAAATTTCGTGATCAACTCCAGTGGGTCTCGCAGCACTTTACGATTTCCAGCCTTAACAGCTTTACCGAGCTTTGCCGGAATCCCGAATCCCGGTCGAAGACCAAGCCTCCCATTCTCTTCACCTTTGATGATGGCAGAGTCAGCAACTACGAAGTCGCCGCCCCACTTCTCGAATCATTTGGTGGGCGTGGGGTATTCTTCATTGTGCCGGCGTTTGCCGAATGTTCCCCAGACACCGCCTTGGATTTTTATCGCGCGAAAATCAATCCTGACTCTCAACCCGGCGATGAGAAATGGGAAGACTGGAAACCAATGACTCCCGCGCACATCGCGGATTTAGCGGCGCGAGCACACGCGATTGGCAACCATACCCTTACCCATGCTCGTTTAGCGGAACTTCCTCCCGAAGATTTAGAACGCGAGATCGGCGAAAGTTCTCGCAAGCTGGCATCATGGACGAATCGACCAATCGAATCGTTCGCCTGGACCTTTGGATGGGATTCAGTCGATGCCAACGCCTTCCAGGTCATCCAGCGCCATCATCGGTTTTGTTTCGCTCCCTGCGCCGGTACTGTGGATGCTCGTCACGGTAATCCAGCCTTGTTCTGGCGCCGTGAAATTGAAGTGAAATACCCTCCGGCGGAGTATCGTTTTCTCTACTCAGGGCTGGGCGATCCTTGGTGGAGCACTCGTCGCCGGCATTTGCGTAAGATGTCGCAACTCGCAAAATCAAATCACAAGTAAATGGACCTGAGCCGGAAAACGATCCACCTTTTCATCAACGGTCTTGCCGCCAGTGCCGGAGGAGGCCTCACTTACATTCGCAATGTCCTGCCGCGGCTGGCCAATCGCCATCATCATCATGACCTGCGCGTAACCGTGCTGTTAAGTCGAACGTTATCGGATGAATTTATCGGATTGTCTGGCATTACGGTCTTGTCGTCAGACTCCCGTGCGAGCACCGCGTTGCGTTTTTGCTACGAGCAATACGAAGTTCCTCGGATGATTCGCCGCGCCGGTGCCGATGTGCTGCTTTCACCGGGAAATTTTGCGATCTTCCGCTCTCCAGTTCCGCAAATCCTGCTCAGCGGAAACGCGCTCTACGTTTCTACCGATTTTGTGCGCGATCTGCGCCAGCGTGGCGAATACGGCATGTGGCTCGACAATGCGGTTAAGGCCAGGTTAGCGCGATGGTCAATCGCCGCCGCCGAGAGCACCATCGCCCCGACCGCAGCCTTCGCCAACGAGTTGCGCACGTGGACCGGAAAAGAAGTGATCGGCCTTCATCACGGTTTTGATCGTGAATCCTTCTTCCGCAACCACGCGCCCTTACCGCAGCCCATCCAAAAAAAACTCGCCGCGACCGAAGGTTCGCTGCGACTGCTATTGGTCAGTCATTACAACTACTATCGCAATTTCGAAACGTTGATTCGCGCCGTGGCAATTCTAAAGAAGAAGTTGCATCCGCGTCCCATTCGACTGATCCTCACCTGCACCCTCAACTCAAACCACAATCCGGGAAGCTACCGCGCCGAGTCAGCCCTGGCGATGGTCCGAGATCTCCAGATCTCCGATGAGGTCATTCAACTCGGCGCCATTCCCTATAACTCGGTGCATCAGGTCTATCAAGCCTGCGACTTCTATGTAACCGCCGCCTACGCGGAGACCTTCGCCCATCCGCTGGTTGAAGCCATGGCAGGCGGCCTTCCGGTTATCGCCTCCGACCTGTCCGTGCATCGCGAGATCTGCGGCCAGGCTGCCCTCTACTTTCCACGTTTCTCACCCGAGGATCTAGCCGAGACTGTGTTTCAGGCAATTCAGTCACCGGAACGTTCCGCTGCCATGCGAGCCGCCGGATTATCACGCTCGCGCGACTTCAGTTGGGACCAGCACCTCCAGGAATTGCTGTCCCTGGCCCACACGGTCTAACCCGGATAGAAAGCGCCAACTGAGTCTCAGCCTAGAACAAAGATTGCAACCTGTCGCGGATGAGGTTTGCAAGATATGATCAGCGGAAAGCCAGCTCTATGGAAAACCTGGAAGAGATCGACCCAATCGAGGTGGTAGAGCATACCTCCCTCCTTCCCTTGAGCGTGATTATTGGGGTGCGCAACGAAGCGCTGAACTTGCCACGTTGTCTCGAGTCGTTGCGCGAGATTGGTGAGATCTTTGTAGTCGATTCTCAAAGTACCGACGAGACGGTCGAAATCGCCCGTTCCTTTGGGGCCAATGTGGTGCAGTTCCATTATCGAGGTGGATGGCCCAAAAAGCGGCAGTGGGCAGTCGACTCGCTGCCATTCGCCTATGACTGGATCCTTCTGCTCGATGCTGACGAATCCCTCACACCTGCACTGCTGACAGAAATAAAGGCCGCGATACAGGATTCCCGCTATGACGGTTATCACATCGCCCTGCGCATCTACTTTCTCGGCCGCGAACTTCGCCACAGCGGCGCCAGTTTTCGCAAGCTGGCGTTGTTTCGCCGCGGCGCGGGTCATTACGAATGTCGCTTGCGAGAGCAAGATGCCTCCATGGCCGACATGGAGGTTCATGAGCATGTGGTTGTGGAAGGTCGAACCCGGTGTTTGCAATCTCCGCTGCTCCATCACAACGTGCGCTCGCTGTCTCATTACATTCGCAAACACGATGCCTATTCCAACTGGGAAGCCAACGTGTGGCTCAACGGCAGTACCAATGAGTTGGGTCCTTCACTCGTGGGAACCCAGGCGCAGCGTCGGCGCTGGCTGCGACGCAATTTTTTTGCCCTTCCCGGCTCGCCGCTCGCTTTCTTTTTGTACAAGTATGTACTTCGCTTGGGTTTCCTCGACGGCATTCCCGGACTGATTTATTGCTGCTTCCAGGGCATTCAATTTTTTCACATCAAAGCCAAAATTTACGAACTCCAGCATGCACCGGAGGCTGAGCGCTGAATGTGCGGCATCGCAGGACTCGCAAACTGGGGCAACCGGGAAGCGCTGGCTCGCATGGCGCACCTCCAGGCGCATCGCGGTCCTGACGATTCCGGCCTGTGGGAGCGCAGATTCCCGGATGGTTCGTATATCGGCCTCGGAAGCCGCCGCCTCGCCATCCTCGATCTTTCCCCCAACGGCCATATGCCGATGTGCAACGAAGATGGCAGCGTCTGGATCACCTACAACGGCGAAATCTACAACTATGCCGACCTTCGCCGCGAACTCGAAAGCAAAGGACACCGCTTTCGCTCCAATGCGGATACCGAAGTCGTCATCCATCTTTACGAAGAAGAAGGCGCTGAGTGCGTACATCGCCTGAACGGTATGTTCGCTTTTTGCATCTGCGATCTGCGCTCCGCAAAGCCGCAGTTGTTCTTGGCGCGCGATCATTTCGGAGTCAAGCCCCTTTACTACATTCACCGCGGAAGCAGGCTTGCGTTCGCTTCAGAAATAAAAGCCCTGCTCCAGTTACCGGAAGTCGTCGCCGAAATCGATCTCGAGTCCCTCCACCAATACTTGACGTTTCTCTGGGTTCCCGAGCCCAGAACAATGTTCCAGGGCATCTACAAACTTCCCGCCGGAAATTGCGCCACATTCCGCGATGGCGAACTGAAGCTGCACCAGTATTGGGATCTCAGGTTTCCAAATGCTGACGCAAGCTATCCCAGATCGGAAGCCGACCTTGCCCAGGAACTTCGCCAGCGATTGCACCGTTCAGTTGAACAACAAATGGTGAGCGACGTTCCCATCGGCGCATTTCTCAGTGCCGGTCTCGATTCGTCGAGCATCGTCGCCATGATGCGCCGTGCGACAAATCAGCCGCTCCGAACCTACACCATCACTTTTCCTCGTAAGTATCGTGTCGGCGAGACTACTCTCGACGATCCCGAAGTTCCAGCGCGCTTCGCTCGCCATCTCGGTTGCGACAATCAGCAGATTGTTGTCGAACCCGATGTCGCCGATCTGTTACCTCGCCTTACCTGGCACATGGATGAACCCATTGCCGATCCTGCAATCATCGCCGCCTATCTGGTCTGCCGCGAAGCTCGCAAACAGTCGACTGTTCTACTCTCCGGCGTCGGTGGAGATGAACTTTTCGCCGGATATCGCAAGCACGTTGCCCATCGCTGGTCGCAGGCGTATCGAACCGTGCCGGCCAAAATGCGGGGCATGATCGAGTCCAGCGTCAATGCTCTACCTGGCTTTCGCGGCACGCGCGTAAAGGGAGCCGTGCGATTAGCCAAGAAAATGGCGCGCAGCGCACCTCTTACGCCGCAGGACAGCTTCATCCGCAACTGCACATATCTCGATGCCGAACAGAAGACCAGCTTGTACGCAGACTGGCTTCAAGATCGCCTTTGCGATTGCGACCCTGCCATTCGCCACCACGCCAGCTTCGAAACCGCGCGCAACGCCGACTTTCTGAACCAGATGCTTTATCTCGACACCAGCATTTTTATGGTAAGTCTAAACCTGAACTACAACGACAAGATGAGTATGGCATCCTCCGTCGAGGTGCGTGTTCCATTTCTTGATCGTGACCTAGCCGAGTTCGCGGCCTCGAATATTCCGCCAAATCTCAAGCTCAAAGGATTCTTCCGCCCAACCACCAAACACATTCTTCGAGAAGCAATGCGTGGCATTTTGCCGGCTGAAGTGCTGCATCAACCCAAAGCCGGATTTGCCGCTCCCGTCGATTACTGGCTCGCTCACGATCTCCGCCAACTGGTCGACGATCTGCTCTCCGAAACCAACATCGCGAAGCGAGGACTATTCCGCCCACAACAACTGCGTCGCTTGATCGACGAACACCGCAGCGGAGCTGAAGACTGGTCAATGCAGATCTGGCAATTCCTTACGCTGGAGCACTGGATGCGAATCTTTATCGACGGCTTCGCGCAGAAGAGTGCGGAAACCTTCTCTCATTTTCCCGAGACCGCTACCGCATGAGTTTGTCAATTCAACTCGAGATCAGTTGTGTAGGAACAGCCGCCCTCGGCTCTCCCCCACTCAGCGATGACTAACCTGAACTCCGCTTTCGAACACGATCCAACTCGCGAAATAATTCTCGACCTCGATAAAACAGCGAAGGTCTTGAAGGACGCTACAGGCTTGCTGCGCGCTCCGCAGCGTTTATTTCCTCTGCTTCGCAGAATTCTCACCGATGCAATTTGCATCGCATTGGAGCGGCGGCACCTCTACTCATACACGAAAACCACGCGTGGCAGCGAAAGTGTAATGGACCTGCTGCTGCGTTGGATTCTCGACGCGCAGCGTACCGACGGCGGGATTGCGGCTTATTACAGCCTGCTCACCGGATATTCCGCTTCGTATCCCGAGGTCACCGGCTACGTCATTCCAACCCTATACGATTTCGCTCAACCATCTCCCGCTCGCGAATCCGATCGCAAAGTAATCGCCGCTGCCGAACGTGCCACGAGTTGGCTGCTTTCCCTGCAAATGCCATGCGGCGCATTTCCTGGCGGCCTGCGAAGCGCTCCATTGCAGCCCTCCATCTTCAATACCGGCCAGATTCTGCAAGGTCTGATTCGCGCTTACGCTGAAACCAGCCGTCGCGAGATTCGCCGCGCGGCGATACGTGCCGGCGATTGGCTGATCGAAATGCAGCAGCCGGATGGTTCGTGGTCTGGACCCGGCGCCTATCAAGCTGCAGCGCACACCTACTACAGCATGGTCGCGTGGCCGCTGGCTCTGCTGTCGATAGAAACCGCCGACCCTGGCTATGCCCATGCTGCCGAGAAAAATCTGGACTGGGTGCTCTCACACTTTCGCCCCACCGGATGGATCGACGGCATCAACCTTCAAGGCCATCCCAATTACTTGCATTTCATCGCTTACGTGTTGCAGGGTGCGCTCGAGTGCGCTGTGCTGCGGCAGAGAAACGATGCGATCGATATTGTTTCGAACTCGGCCTGGATTCTCCTCCGCCGATTCGAAACTAATAAATTTCTCTGCGGCGCCTACGACGATAATTTTAGGAACGGACGCCACTTCACTTGTCTCACCGGTAACGCGCAGATGTCGTGCATCTGGCTGCGTCTGTTTGAAATCACCGGCGACCTGCGCTATCTCAATGCCGCACTCAAAATGAACGAGATGTTGAAGCAGCTGATTCCCACGCGAGGCATGAGTGGAATGATCGGAGGAGTAAGCGGATCAGATCCCATCTGGGGCCGCTATCAGCCGCTGCGTTACATCAGTTGGGGTTGCAAGTTTTTCGCTGATGCTCTTTTGCTGGAGCAGCGAATTAAGAATTCCTTTGACTCGTCTGCGGTCGAGGCGCTGCCATGCGCATCGTAGTGCTCTGCTCGAGCATTTACAGCGAGACCGCCTGCGCCGTGGCCGTGCGTCTTGCTGATCTGGGATATGCTCCAGTCGGCGCTCTTTCGCTCTCTACCCTCAATCGCGACACATTGTTGCGCAAGCTCAGCCAGTGGGGTGTCCGTCAACTTGCCCAGTACGCCCGCAACAAGCTCGCTCCAGGTAAACACAAACACTCTCGACTGCAAAATCCCTATCTCCAGCCCTGGCTCGAGCGGCGCGATAACGTATTTCTGAATCTGCGGAACATCGCAAAATCTTATGACTTTCCAATACGCATCCTGGCAAATCAGAATTCAGCGGACGCAATCTCGCGCCTCAAACTTTGGGCGCCTGATCTGGTCGTCTTCACCGGCGGCAACATTCTGCGAAAGGACATTCTAGCCTTACCGCGCCTCGGCGTACTCAACCTGCATCTTGGTCTGCTGCCGCAAGTCCGCGGCATGAGCAGCCCCGAGTGGTCTTTGCTCAGCGGTGTTCCGGTCGGAATCACGATTCATCGCATGGATCAGGGAATCGATACCGGACCGATTCTGCAGAAATATGAATATCCCGACCTGGCCCTTTGCCAATCGCTCGCCGACCTGCGCTGTCGCCTCATCGCCTTCGGTGTCGACGAACTCGGCGACGTCATCGCCGCCCTCGATCGGGGAACCATCATCAGCACTCCGCAATCCGAACTGAACCGCAGCCACAACAGCGATAATCAATATTTCGTGATGCACGAATGGCTGCAGGCACGTGCCGCGACGTTTTTAGCCAGTCACCACGAGCCGGCGGCCGCGGAGACAGTTCATGGGTAAACTCGCAACCATGTTGCAAGTCGGCCGCACCTTCGGCGTGCGCGACGGTATGCTGCGCCTCGGATACGAGCTCGATCGCGGCAGCGGCCTCATGGCGCGTCGCATGCGTTCGGTTCAAGGTTGGGATGCCTGGCATCCGAGCCGGATTGCCCCTTATGTTTCTCCAAAACGATTGCTAAACGATCGGCGTAACGGCACAAACCAATTTTTCTTCAGCCATGCTCGAATACAAGGCGAGGCCATCAAACAACTGATCGGACCTGACGGAGAGAAATCGATTCTCGTTGAAGCGGAACGCATCCTTACCGGCAACCTGCCGTTCTTCGGAAATCTTTCTTACGCCTGCGGATTTCCTCCGCGCTGGTTCCAGAATCCCGCCACAGGGCAAGCCGTTTCGCCGCGCCAGCACTGGACGCAAATGCGCTTCGCTTCGGCTATGTATGGCGATCTAAAGTTCATTCTCGAGCCATCCAGATTCTTGTTCGTCTACCCGCTGGTTCGCGCCTACGCGCTCAGTGGCGATGAGCGCTTTCCGCAGGTGTTCTGGAGCTTTCTCGAAGACTGGGCCGCGCACAGCCCTCCCATGTCCGGCCCGCAGTGGATCTGCGGCCAGGAATGTTCTCTCCGCATTCTCGCCTGGTCGTTCGCTCTGCATGGCTTTATTCATTCCCCATCGACCACGCCAGAGCGAGTCGCTCTGCTTTTTTCCATGATTGCGTCTCACGCCTGGCGCACCTCGCAGACCATTCCTTACGCTCGCTCGCAACGCAGCAATCACTTGATCAGCGAGGCCGTCGGTTTGTGGACCGCCGGGACGCTCTATCCCGAACTCAGCGCCGCGCCGCGCTGGCAAAACCTTGGCGCTCAGATCCTGCATGAAGCCGTTCTCGATCAGATCACGCCCGAGGGCGCTTCCCACCAGCACTCGTTCAACTACCAGCGCATGATTCTGCACCTGCTGCTCTGGACTCTGCGTCTCGCCGAAATTCACGGCACTCCGCTGCATGACGATATTCGCGCTCGCGCGCAGGCTGCATTCGATTTCCGATGCTCCTGGATCGACCCAGTCAGCGGCTCCGTCCCAAACCACGGATCGAACGACGGCAGCCTGATCCTGCCTCTCGCAGTTGCAAATTATGCAGATTACCGCCCTCTTCTGCAGCTTGGCGCGGCCGTTCTCAATCGCCCCGCTCTGCCATCTGGAACCTGGGATGAGCCTGCGCTGTGGTTCGGCGCGAAACCCGGGCCTTCTTGCAACCCAACTTCAATTTCGCATGCCGCGCCTGAAACCGGCTACTTCCGCCTTGGTGATGAAAATTCATGGGCGCTCATTCGCGCCGGCTCGTACAAGCGCCGTCCATCTCAATCCGACCAGTTGCACGTCGATCTTTGGTGGCGAGGCCTCAACATTGCCCGCGATCCCGGAACTTATCTCTACAACGGGCCTGATCCCTGGAACAATGCGTTCGCCGGCACAGCCGTTCATAACACCATCACAGTCGATGGCCACGATCAGATGACTCGTGCCGGCCGCTTTCTGTGGCTTGATTGGGCACAAGCCTCAGGCCGTGTACACCGTTCCGACGGCTCGCCTCATGCGCACCGCTTCGAAGGCGAACACAACGGCTACAAAAATCTAGGCGTAACTCATCGCCGCAACGTTCACCGCCTCGCCGCTGGTTGGTTGATCGTGGACGAACTCATCGGAACAGGCGAGCACGATTTGCGCCTGCATTGGCTCACGCCCGATTTGCCTTATCAGGTTCACCAATCGCCTTTTGAGGTTGTGTTTGCCGGCAACGAGTCGCATATTCAGTGGAGCTTCTTCGCCAGCGCTCCGGCGCAAGCAGCCATAATTCGAGCCATAGTTCGAGCCGGCACCGTGATTGAGAAGACGTCCAATTTCCAGCTTGCCGATCGCGACACAAAATTACTCGGCTGGGAGTCGCCCACATATGGTGATCTCCGGCCCGCCGTCTCGCTTCTTTACGGGACTCGCTCGCACCTGCCGGTTCGATTCGTCACCCTGATTCTCACTTCGGCAACGAGCGTGCCACCAGCATGAAACAGGTTTTCCAGGACGTCCGCACAGCCGAGATCGCTATCGAAGAAGTTCCCACGCCCAAATTATTAGAAGGATGCCTTCTGGTTCGCACCGCCGCTTCGCTGGTTTCTGCTGGCACCGAGCGGGCATCTTCGGAATTCGCCGGCAAAAATCTTTTTCAGAAAGCACGCATGCGGCCGGATCTGGTTCGCGACGTTCTCAACAAAATCAGTCGCGATGGATTCGCTGCCACGCTCTCTGCGGTGCGCACCCGTCTCGATCAGCCCAGCGCCTTGGGCTATAGCAGTGCCGGCACAGTGATCGCCATGGGCGAAGGCGTTACCGGCTTTAATGTTGGCGATCGCGTAGCCTGCGCTGGAGCCGGTCACGCTGTGCACGCCGAATTCGCCTGCCTGCCGCGCCTGCTCGTGGCTCGCATTCCGTCCGAATCCGTCAGCTTCGACGAGGCTGCCTTCACCACTCTCGGATCGGTGGCCCTGCACGGCATTCGCAATGCACAGGCAAAGCTCGGCGATATCGTCGCCGTGATTGGGCTTGGCCTGCTCGGCCAATTAACCGTCCAGATTCTCAAAGCCGCGGGCTGTTCCGTGATTGGAATGGATATTTCCCGCGAGCGCGCAGAAATGGCTCTGCACTCCGGCGCCGATGCGGTCAGCACCTCCTCTTCCGAATTTCACGATCTATGTTTACAACTTTCGGCAGGGCATGGCGCAGACGCAGTCCTGATTACCGCGCAAAGCTCCAGCAATGGTCCGGTGAATCTCGCCGGAGCCGTTGCCCGCAATCGCGCGCCAGTGGTTGCCGTGGGAACGGTCGCCATGGACATCCCGCGCCGCGATTTCTACGAGAAGGAACTCGAATTCCGCGTTTCGCGCTCTTACGGCCCTGGCCGATACGATTCCGCCTACGAGCAGAAGGGAATCGACTATCCCATCGGCTATGTCCGCTGGACCGAGACCCGCAACATGGAAACTTTCTTGAAGCTTCTCGCAGATCGCAAGCTCGATCTGCAGCCCCTGATTACGCATCGTTTTCCCATCGAACAGTCACGCTCAGCCTACGATTTGATCACGGGTAAAACCCAGGAGCCGTCGTTGGCAGTGTTGATCGAATATCCGCAAACCGCGAAACATGACGCTCAACGTCGCGTTGATCTGCTCCGCACTCGACCAACTGCGGGTCACAGCTCAGTTCGAGTTGGATTCATCGGTGCAGGCAGCTTCGCTTGCAGCACGCTCCTGCCTGCAATCAAACGAACCGGCGGAGTCGATCTGGTTATAACGGCTGCTGCGAATGGTTCACACGCGCGCCATGCCACCGCAAAATTCGGATTCCGCTCCTGCACCACCGACGAACACGAAGTTATCGATCATCTCGAAGTCAACACCGTCGTCATCGCCACGCGCCATCATCTGCATGCGCCGCAAGTCACCGCCGCGCTGCGCGCCGGTAAACACGTTTTCTGTGAAAAGCCTCTCTGCCTCAACCAAGCCGAGCTAATGGAAATTTCCGACGCACAGGATCGTCAGCAGCATCATTCACTCCTCATGGTCGGTTTCAATCGCCGCTTCGCACCACTCGCAGTTCGCATGAAGGATTTTCTGCACGATGTGCACGAACCGCTGGCGCTTCATTACCGAATCAACGCCGGATTCCTTCCTTCGGACCACTGGTTAAACGACCCCGCTCAGGGCGGAGGGCGCATCATCGCCGAAGTCTGCCACTTCGTCGATCTCCTCTCTTTTCTCGCCGGAAGCGCTCCGGTTGAAGTTGCGGCCCGCGCTCTCGCGGACTCCGGCCAGTACAGTAACGACAACGTTCTGTGTTCGCTACGTTTTGCCAACGGTTCTCACGCCACCATCAGCTATCTCGCAAATGGCGACCGGTCATTCTCAAAAGAAAGAATCGAAATCTTCGGCGGAGGAACTGTCGCCGTCTTGGAAGATTTCCGGCGCCTGGAACTGGTTCGTGGCGGAAAGAGACAGGTCTTTCGCTCGCTGCTGCGCCAGGACAAAGGTCATGTTCCCGAATGGAGAGCTTTTATCAACGCCATACAAACCGGCGCTGAGTCGCCGATTCCGTTCGCTGAAATCTTCACCACGATGCTGAGCACGTTTGCTCTGGACCAATCGCGCTGCCTGGGTCAATCTGTCGCCATCAAACAGTTTCTCCAGAATGATGGCGTCAAGAACAAGGATAAGAATCAAGACGGGCTTGACCAGGCTTCTTGAACCGTATCGAGCTGCGCTCCGTGGTCTATGAAGATTCTCTACATATCGCAATACTTCCCACCCGAAATGGGTGCACCGGCCGCACGCGCCGCGGAAATGTCCCGGCATTGGGCGAATGCCGGACACGAAGTTACCGTTCTCACAGGTTTTCCCAATCATCCCACCGGCGTTGTGCCCAATGAATACCGCAAGAAATTTCGCCGCTTGGTTGCGCGCGAGCAGGTCGATGAAGTAAACCTGATTCGCACCTGGCTATTACCGTTTCCCAATCGCAAAGCCTACGAGCGCATCTTGAATTACATTTCGTTTGCCGTATCAGCCGCGCTCACCGGTCTCGCACTCTCGCGACCCGATGTTGTCATCGCCACATCGCCGCAATTGCTGGTCGGACTTTCAGGCTGGTGGCTCGCCGAGTGGAAGCGCGTCCCCTTCGTATTCGAGGTGCGGGATCTCTGGCCCGAGTCTCTCGCAGCAGTAGGAATGGGCCGCGCCGACTCTTCGCTACACCGCATGCTCGGCAAGACCGCCGATTTCCTGTACCGCCTCGCCGACCGCATCGTCGTGGTGGCGCCAGCTTTTGAAGAACACCTCGTCGAACATTGGCAGGTCCCGCGCGACAAAATAGCGGTGATCGAGAACGGCGCAGACACTCACCTGTTCACTCCTGGCACAGAACCGGCTCTGCAAACGGAATTGGGCGTGGAGAATAAGTTTGTGGTTTCTTACATCGGTACCATAGGCATGGCGCACGGACTGGAAACAGTCCTCGAGGCCGCCGCTATTCTGCAATCAACCAGTCCCGAAATAGCTTTCCTGGTGGTTGGCGAAGGCTCAGAGAAAGAGCGCCTGATCACTCACGCCCGCCAACGCAAACTGACAAATCTGCAATTCCTCGATCAGCAGCCTCATCAAAAAATTCCCGCTTATATCCACGCATCGGATCTCTGCCTGGTCCCACTCAAAAAGACCGAACTTTTCAAAACCGTAATTCCCTCCAAGATGCTGGAATTCATGTCATGCGCCCGTCCGGTCCTCTTAGGAGTCGATGGGCAAGCGCGCGCGATTCTCGAAGAAGCTGGTGCCGGCATCTCGATCGAGCCGCAGAACGCGGCGGCTCTGGCGAACGCCATTCGCCACCTTGCAGCCAATCCACAAGAGTGCGAACAAATGGGCCAGAACGGCAGGGAATTCGTACTTCGAAAATTTTCCCGAAGTTACACTTCTGATAAATACATTCGCATGTTGGAAGGCCTGCTCGATTTACCGAAAAGTAAAAGGCTTGAAGTGGCAGCCTGACGGTCAAGGGTGTGCCGCAAGAATCGCGATTCCCGCCGTCGCCGTAACCGCCGCTTGCAGGCCTTGGCTTGCCGCAACTCTCGCCCCGCTCAACGGAATAAAAAGAATGTCGTCCGCCTGCAGCGTGATATCGGGCGCTTTCGCTTCCAGCATTTTCTTCAGCGGAACCTTGGTCTCGGTCATTCCCGCCGGACCTTTGCGGATAATCCGCACCGCGCTCATCTTGGCCGTGTGATTGGTTCCACCCGCCAGCGCAATGGCCTGCAGCACGGTCAGTCTTCCATTATCGATGAGCAGGCCAGTCGGATGCCCCACATCTCCCACCACATAGACGATCGGCGCCCGCGGCACGCTAATTGTATCGCCGGGAAAAACCTCGACGTCATCTTTCAAATCGTCCCCCAGATTCCTGGGCAATTCCACCGTGACCGTCGCCACCCGTCCGTGCTCCCGTATGATGCTGATTTTTCGCCCCGCAACCGCCGTGAACCCTCCAGCAGCAGAGATGAAGTCATACAAGTTTCGCTCGCCCAGCGCCGGATAAATTCCCGGCTTCACCACCTCGCCAAGAATTGTCACGCCCTGCGAACTGGATTCGTCGACAAAAATCGTTACGTGCGCGTTACGTACGAAACCCCCATCCTCCAGCCGCTTCGCGATCGCCACCTGTGCCTGATCGACGGTAAGATCGGCCACATGCACGTAATCAATCAGCGGCAGATAAACATCTCCCGAACTTCCCACTCTCGCCTTGGTCGACAGCTCGGGCACGTTGTAGACGCTGAGCTCAATCAGATCGCCCGCGGATAGCTTGAACATTGAGGCATTCGCCTCGCCGGGGAGGATGGAATTCTGAGAGCCGGAATTCTGAGCGCTGCTCTTCGCGGGATTTGCGC
This sequence comes from uncultured Acidobacteriaceae bacterium, assembly GCA_963766625.1. Taxonomy (GTDB): domain Bacteria; phylum Acidobacteriota; class Terriglobia; order Terriglobales; family Acidobacteriaceae; genus Sulfotelmatobacter. The sequence continues at coordinate 375,953 of CAVYBF010000011.1, forward strand.
TCTGCGCCAGAACTCCAACTCGCGCACCCATCGTCAGAACAAGCGCGAGCAAAAGCATAAAGACAGAAAGACCGCCGCTGCGGGCCAGACCACATCTGCCAAGCTGCATTACGAGCCTCTGATGGTTGCTAGGATAGTAGTAATCTTGCTTAGGATGGCTGAAGTTTAGCACGCAAAATCCAACCCTTACTCGCTCACCCGCTGAGAGGAATCCAGGAACGCACTAGCAGCCGCCGCATTGCTGCGGCAATATCTACTGTAGTCGTTTCCGTGCGGTTGTGATCACAGGGGGCAGGGTTGACGGTAGCGTTCTTCGGGATTTTCTTTCTCTCGCTGCTGTTGGCATTTGTATTCACTCGTTCCGTGCGGGATTTCGCTTCCCGGCATGGCTGGGTAGCGACTCCTTCGCAGGAGCGTCATCTGCATTCCACGCCTTTGCCCCGCTTGGGCGGCGTCGCGATTTTCATCTCGTTTTCACTGAGTCTCCTGGCCGCTGCCGCCTTGACCTCATTGATCCCCAGCTTGCATTCAACTTTTTCCCTGAAAACTCTGCTGACGATTCTCGCGCCCGCAACTCTGATTTTTCTGTTGGGGATCTATGATGATCTTTACTCCGCCGGCCCGTATTTAAAGTTCGCGGTTCAGGCTGTCGCCGCTACAGCACTGTTCGCGGGTGGCCTGCGCATTCTCGATATTCCCGTCCTCTTCGGCCGTCACCAGTTGCCGATCTTTATCGCCTTGCCGCTCACCATCCTGTGGGTCCTCGCCATTACCAACGCTTTCAATCTGATCGACGGGCTCGATGGCTTGGCGGCTGGTTCAGCCTTGTTCTCAACTCTGGTGACTTTTGTCGTCGCGCTCTTGAGCGGACAATCCCTCATCACCATGATGACCATCGCTCTCGCCGGTGCCATCCTCGGATTCCTCCGTTACAACTTCAACCCGGCAACAATTTTCTTGGGTGATTCCGGCAGCCTGTTTATCGGTTTCCTGCTGAGCGCGCTAGCTCTCGCGGGAGCGCAAAAAGCTCCCACCATCGTCGCGGTCGCGATCCCGGTCGTTTCTTTCGGCCTGCCAATCTTGGAAACTGCGCTTTCCATTCTGCGTCGCCTCATCAGCGGACGCCCCGTCTTCACCGCCGACCGCGAACATATCCACCACAAGTTGCTGCAGCATGGCCTTTCCCATCGCCAGGTGGTAATTGTGCTCTACGCAGTGTCGGCGGTTTTTGCCTTGCTGAGTTTATTTCTGCTTTGGCCCGGCGGCAGTTCGCTAGGCTTGGTTCTGGCCGTCCTTGGAATCGGCATCTGGATCGGCGTCCAACGCCTGGGTTATCTCGAACTCGGCGAACTCGGTCGCGTTGCCCAACGTACTTTCGAGCAACGCCAGATCGTCATTAACAATCTCGCGATACGCCGAGCCACCGAAGAGTTGAAGGTCACACGAGACTACGATCAGATTCGCCGCATACTCGAAGCTGCTTTCATCTCCAACGACTTCGACGCCTTCGAAGTCCGAATTGACCTCTTTCCCGGCGAGTTCAATCCCGCCAATGAAATCGATGCACTCGGAAGGCGTGGTGAACTCTCTCTGCACTGGGGCAAGAAAACTGGATCAAAATCTTTCGACGGCTTGGCCGCTTGGACTCTGTCGCTGGACCTGATCAGTTCTTCCAATCGCCGCCGCGGAATTCTGACGGTTCATCGTCTCTATTCGCATCGCGATCTGCAGTTGGATATCAATCTTCTCACCACGGCATTTCCCACCGCCATCGCCGACGCCCTGGATCGCGCACTCCAGCACACAGTCCAGGTGATCCCACTTCCCGAAGAAGGATTCATCGCTGCGCAAGCTGGCTAGTAGGGAATGAAAAATAGAAGATATCGTAGAGACGCAACTCGTTACGTCTCCAGGCACACGTCCGCGCAGGCGTACCACGGAGCGCTAAGAAGAGAAAAGAGGGAAGGGCAGACGGTTACAGTTTGGCGCTGACGTAGGAGTTGATTTCGCAATTCAAGCAAACTTCTTCAAAAGCCGGTGCTGTCCACTGCATGTTCATTTCACCTCAGTCTGAGGAAACTTACTGGCAAACGTTCGATGATTCTATCCCGGGCGAGGTTGCAAAGCAATATATTTTGCTGTGCAACCGGTCCTGATTTCGGCAAGCCCCGTTTCCTTCCCCAGCTTCGCCGCAATCTTAGCGTACTCCACGGTAAAAGCTTTTAATTCACTCTCATCAAGCTGCAAGTTCCTGCACACTCACTCCTGCAAACTTTTCCACATGTCGAACCATAACGGCTACTGCCAAATCCTCCCAGCACTATTTAGGGTTATTGCTCTCTCAAAATCGTGAGGCTCGAATCATGTTCGGCAAGACAGTTTACGGTGATACCTTCAAAGATACTCATTTCGTTCCTCTTCAATCTGCCACATTCTGCGTGCAGTGTGAGTTAATCAGCAGCAATAGCCGGACCTATTGCATCGCCTGCGGAAGCCGGTCGCTGCTCAGCCTTTCCCGCGTCCTTGGCGGATCTCTCTTGCACCAGCAGACTGCCCATCTCATTACCGATGTCGAGCTCGACAATCTGGTTCGCGATCTCCTGCGCACCGTTCCCGACCCTCAAGTTGTCGACTACGAAGATCATCAATCTCGCGTGCCTTCCCTGGCGCTGCGCAGCCAGCTCCGCGTTGCCAATGCAGCTCATCCCGTTTCAGGATTTCGCGCCGTCCACCCCGGAGAAGAAATTGAAATTCATGCTGGCGAGTTAGATCTCGAGCCGGCCATCAGCGCCATCACCGACCGCGCCCAGCATCTCACCGGAGCCACCGGGGCCGCCATCGCGTTACGCAACGGCGACGAAATCGTCTGCCGTGCCCGCGCCGGCCGTACCGCTCCCGATCTCGGTGTCCGCCTGCAGACCGATGCCGGTATTTCCGCCGAAGCCGTTCGCACCGGCGAAATCATGCTGTGCAACGATGCCGAACGCAACCCGCGCGTCGATCTAGCCAGTTGCCGCCGTCTCGGCGTGCGCTCCATCTTAGTCTCGCCGCTGCGTTTCTATCGCCGCACCCTGGGCGTCTTCGAAGTGCTTTCGTCCTCTCCCAGCGCCTTTGACGAGGGCGACGTCGCCACCATGCAGCTTCTCTCCAGCATGATGGTAGCCGCCATCTCTCGCATCTCCAGCCTTCACCACGCCCGCCTTTCACGCCTCGCCGGGTAGAGTAAAGTTTGTCATCCTGAGCGAAGATGCCGTCCGCCATATGAGACCAGCAGCCCGTCGCGAAAGTGCGACTCCGTATCAGGAAACGTTGGGTGAAACCGCGATCCGTATCAGGGCACGCATTCATGCGTGCCGTCCGCGCCCCACCATCAACGCGCTTTCAGGCGCTGGCTGTCAACACTCCCTTCACTAATAAGCCCAGTATGGCGTCGTTCCACCCGGCGCAGTTTTCCCCTCGATGGATGTGAACACATTTCGCCCGTAGAAAAAGGGAAGTCCCCAGTCGAAATATCCGCTCGCCGGCCCGCCCAAATCTGGATACGCGGCATCATTGGGATCGTTGCTGAACTGGTTCTCCGCATCGGCCACGCTGAAATTCACCGTCCCGCTGGCGCCATTATTTCCCTTATTTGTCGCCGAAAGATTCACCGTGCCCGACGGGCAATAGAATCCGTTCGCTCCAGTCGTACTCGGACACGCCGCTATGTTCGAGTCCGGAAAGAAATATCCGTTCGAACCGCTGTCCAGAAATCCCTCGTTCGTGTAGTTGACTCCATTAAATGCGGTAGTGAAATTCAAGTTCGTAGGGTCGGCCGTATAAACGGTCGCTCCATTCAGGCTGTTGTTGGATTCTGTCCCAATGCCGAAAACCAGTGAGCCGCTCACAGTCGCCTCTGGCGAGGAAACTGCTGGCAGCTCGATGATCACGCCATTGTTGTCGGTAGCGAACAACGTGACCGGATTTGGCACCTGCTGCGCTACCGTAGCAGCAACCGGGGTGCATGCAGCAGTCGCGGAAGCGCAGGAATAATATTGGTCCGCGCTCGCCGGGCAGGTTGTATTTGACCCGCAGTCCTGCGGAAATTGTCCAACTCCAAGAATGCCGTTCGCGCCTAGAGTTGACACCATGTCGGCGGACCCTCCCGCTGCCTTGCTGGAGCAGGAACTTGGAACCGTGAAATCGGTATCGCTGAGAACTTGAATCGCCACCGAACTGGCCTTTTCGCTGGCAATTTCTATATCCGCCGCCTGCACCGGCCCCCAGGTATAAGAGTCCAGGAATTGCAAACATTCCACCATTGCATTGCCATCCGAGGCCATTTCCTGCGTCAAGGGAACGGTCAGCAGAGAGGAAACAATCCTCAACCCATAAGAACCCGTATCCACCAGGATGTAAGGAATGGTCTGGCACGTCGATGTGCCCGGAGCGCACACCGTAACGCTGACGAACGCTCCGTTGGCATACGCTAGGCCCGAATCGGGTGGCCCGGTGTTCACTTCGATCGGCGCCACGTTAGATCCCGAGGTCACGATCGGGTTCGGCGGCAAGCTATTGCTTTTCCCACCCCCGCATCCCCCCAGAAAAACCAGGGTCGACCAGGCGGCGAGAAGCAAGAATATCCTCAGCTCTTTCACAGGTCTTTCATTCATTGGATATCCTCGGCCCGCATCGCTTGCGGAAGTTTATCCGGAATGTAAGCCTTTCCAACAAACCACCCGGGATGTCCGCCAATCGTAACCACTAGTCCTGGTTCGTTGATCACCACGGGATGCCGTCCTCTGCGAACCCCGTTCTGTGCCTGCCTCGCCTGCGCATATTGATCGTAATAGCTGCCCAAAATCTGCTTCATGTCCGGCCAGAAAGGACCATGCCAGGCGACCGCAAACACGTGTCCCTCCGCACCCTGGTATTCGCGCACCACCGTGCCGTTGGCTGCTTTGATTTCATGCACCGTATAGGAATCTGCCGTTGTCATCTTCCGGCTGCCCTCCATTTGTCCCTGATCGGCCAGAATGGAAACGGTGTCTCCGCCCAGCGCCGCCCATGCCGGAAAGGCATTGCTCAAGATCAAAATGAACATAGAAATAAGCATCAACAAACCCACCCTGAAAACCCCAGCAGCGGCCCCGAGCCTGTACTTTCTAGCTCTTGACGACATTCGCCTCACCTTTTTACCTTCCGATTGGAATCTCTGTTTGTCTTAGACATTCCCCTTTGGGATTCGGTTGTACGGCTTTACCCAGCTTTTACACCAGTAAATGGTTGCTTTTCCGGAGACTCGCGTTAATATGTGGAGCAAGACTTTGTCCCCCATGTCTGCGACCCTGCAATCGCCTCCGCCTGCTACGCTAAACCGTCGCCGTCGCGTTCGGCAAAAAGCGCACGCTCCAGCCTATGCGACGTTCCTTGCAGCCCGCAAGGGACAGATGCTCGACCTTCACGAAGTTCTGGACATCAGCGAAATAGGCGTGGCTCTGCAGTGCCCATCGGCTATGGAGCCCCATCAGCAGGTGGATCTCTGTCTCGATCTCGCCGAAGCCACTGATCAAATCCGAACCACCGCCAAAGTGATTTGGTCAAACTCCTCCGGTCGGGTGGGTCTCGCTTTTCCCTCGCTCCCCGAGGCCGATCGTCATCGCTTGCAGCAGTGGCTCTTCCTGAATGCCATGGCTGGAGCGGCGAACGCCGCGTCTTCCGTCTCACCTCCACCTGCGACTGAGAAAACTCCCGGCCTCCGCCCAAACTTTACCGACACCCTGACCGCGGTTTCCGCCGTCCAGCGGGAAGCTGAATCTCTGGGTTCCGATCTCGAATCCGTCCTCACTTTGATTGTCTGCCGCTCCCGCTCTCTGCTTCTCGGCTCGGGTGCAGCCATCGCCCTTGCCAATAAGAATTCAGAAACCGTTGTGTGCCGCTCGAGTGTTGGCATGAGCGCACCTCCCGTCGGGGCCGAGTTGCGAGCGGGAATCGGTTTTTCCGGTGAGTGTCTGAGCACCGGGCAAACCTTGCGTTGCGACGATAGCGAGACCGATTCGCGCGTAAACCCGCAGAGCTGCCGCGCTCTCGGAATTCGCTCCATGATCGCCGCACCCGTTCGCACCGCAGACCAGGTCATCGGGCTGATCGAAGTTTTTTCGGCTCAACCCAACTCCTTTATCGAAAAAGATGGTGTCGTGCTGCAGCGCTTCGCCGAAACCATTTCCGCCGCCGTCAATCGCGCCAATCCAACCAAGAATGGTTCCACCAAGAATGGTTCCACCCCTCCGCAACCCGTCCAATCTTTTGCTCCGCCGGGAAGTGTCCTTTTCGCCAAACTTCCGGATGAACCCGCCGAACCCAACCAAAGCAAGAAAGCCACCCCCCCAGACGCCGACAAGGTAGGTGGAATTCGCCTTCCCCGAACTCATCTTTATCTTCTGATTCTCGCCGCCGCGACCGTCGCGCTCGCGCTTGGCTTCATTCTTGCCCCCTGGATTCAGGAGAAGTTCCACGACGGCGCCCGCAGTTCACCGCCCACAGTTCTGGCTTCTTCCCGGCCGTCGTCCGTCTCTTCACCAGCCGCTTCATCGATTCCATCGGTTGAGACCGCTAATTTCGAACAGCTTCTCCAGTTGGCGCAGCAAGGCAACGCTGCCGCCGAAAATGCTCTCGGTCGTCTGTATGCGCAGGGCGACGACAAACAGTCCATTAACAAAGATGAAAGCCAGGCCGCGAACTGGTTTGCCAAAGCCGCCGAGCACGGCAGCGTCACTGCGCAATACAAATTAGCACTGCTCTATTGGGGTGGCCACGGTGTCGCAAAAGACGCCAACAAAGCGTACTTCTGGGCGGTGCTGGCCCGCGCCGGTGGCCAGGAAGGCAGCCAGGATCTGGCAAAAATTCTCGCCAGCGGCATGACCCGCGCCCAAGCCACAGCCATCCAGCAGCAAGCCGAAATCTGGTACCAGCAGCACCAATCGCAACTAAAACCCGCCGCCGGCCATTAGCTATCCGCTAACCGCATTGCCATCCTGAGCAAAGTTGCGTCCGCGAAGCGGAGGCCAACACAGTCGAAGGATCCTTGTTCCCATGAGCCGCCGCAGACGCCGCAAGGAGTTATCAAAACGCGTTGCTCCCTGCGATCGTCTCCTGCGCGGCGTTAGAATATACATAGGATGTCTACCCTCCGCACAATCCTAAACCAGCAAGTCCGCGAGGCCGACCCACGCCTGGTCGAGCACCTTGAAAACCATCGCCTGCGCTGCTTCTCCTGCGGGCATTGTTGTCCCATCCCCGAAGGCCAGGCCGGAGTCTGCAAAGTCCGCTTCAACCGCGGCGGCAAACTCTACGTTCCCTGGGGATACACCGCCGGAACCCAATGCGATCCCGTGGAAAAGAAGCCCTTCTTCCACGCCCATCCCGGAGCTCTCGCCTACAGCTTCGGCATGATGGGATGCGATCTCCACTGTTCCTATTGCCAGAATTGGGTAACCTCGCAAGCCCTGCGTGATCCCAGCGCCGTGTCCCCGCCGCAACCAGCCTCACCCGAAGCGCTGGTGCAAGACGCGTTATCTCAGGGCGCGAAGATTCTAGTCAGCACTTACAACGAGCCTCTAATCACCAGCGAGTGGGCAGTAGCAGTCTTCAAACAGGCCAAGGCCGCCGGCCTGATCACCGGCTTCGTCTCCAACGGCAACGGCACCCCGCAAGTTCTCGAATATCTGCGCCCACATCTCGATTTATATAAAGTCGATCTGAAAAGCTTCGACGATCGCCACTATCACGAACTCGGCGGCCGCATCGCCCCCATCCTCGACAGCATTCGCCGCATCCACGCCATGGGCCTCTGGCTGGAAATCGTCACGCTGCTGATCCCCGGCTTCAACGATTCGCCCGATGAACTCCGTCGCCTGACAGAATTTCTGGCCGGCATCTCGCCCGATATTCCCTGGCACGTAACCGCCTTCCACGGCGATTACAAAATGCAGAACGATGTCGCCCGCGACACCACAGTAGAAGATTTATTGCAGGCCGTTGAAATCGGCCGCAGCTCCGGCCTGCGCTATATCTATGCCGGAAATCTCCCCGGCATGGTCGATCGCTGGGAAGGCACTCACTGTCCACAATGCGATGCGTTGCTCATCAAGCGCTATGGATACCTGATCGAAGACTACCGCCTCACACCCGATGGCCGCTGCCCCGAATGCCGCACCGCAATACCGGGTCGCTGGGCAGCGAAATTCGAAGGCCAGATCGCGTCGCATCCTTTCCTGCCGCGTCGCCGCATGCAGTTGTTCACCATCCAGAATTAGGCCAAGAGCCCTCTCCTCGGCGTCATTCCGAGCTCCCGCGCTTTCTCCAGCGGGACGAGGAATCTCGCGCGCACGAAGTCTTGCATCTCAAAAAGACCCTCGCGCAGTTGCTTCCATCAAACCCATCGGTATATAAACCTTACTTCGTCTCACCATGGGCCCTATGAAAATCCAAAACTATGTTTTTCTCTCTGCAATTCTGCTGTTCACTTCATTGGCGTCAGCCGATTCCAAACCCAAACTCACTCTCGACGATTTCTTCAACTCGGTCAGCTATCCCAGCCTAGCCATTTCTCCTGACGGCAACTCCGTCGTGATCGTCACCGAACGCGCCGATTGGGATCAACAAATTTTCCGCAAAGATCTCTGGCTCTATCGCGACTCGGGCGGGCAGGGTTCACTGATCCAGCTGACACAATCCGGTCACGACACGGAACCCAAGTGGTCGCCCGACGGCCGCTGGATCGCATTTCTCTCTGAACGCAAATCCTCATCCGGAAAAGATTCCGATTCCGACGACGAGGATGACAAAGGCGAAGTCGGCCAGCTCTACGTAATTTCTCCGGCCGGAGGAGAAGCCATCCAGCTCACCCAAGGCCAGGCAGATGTACACACATTCTCCTGGTCCGCGGACTCGCGCACACTCTATTTCGCCACTCGCCAGCCCTGGACCAAAGAGCAAAAAGACGCCTACAAAGACCACTGGAAAGACGTTGTGCAATATCGCACAGCCGAACGCGGCGACACGATCTTCGCTCTTAACCTGGCCAGCGCCATAGCCCAGAATTTCGCCGAGGCCAAAAAGCAATCCACCATACAACAATCCAAGTCAGAAAAAGAATCCGACGAAACTCCCGGTACTCAAGCCATTGCCACTTCGCCCCTTCGCGTAGAAGACCTGGTCACTTCGCCCGACGGCAGCAAGCTGGCTTTCCTGACGAACGCTATTAACCAGCGCCAGGAAAAATACGAAGACGTGGAAACTTACGTTTGTGGCCTGGGGATACAAAGTTCTCTCGCGACCGATCAAAAAGTTTGCTCGCCTCCCCGCCAACTCACCCACAATCAGGCGGTAGAGAACAATCTCCACTGGGCCAATGACAATCGCCACATCTTCTTCACCGTCGAAATCGGAGATGTAACCGGCCCCTACCGCGACCTCCAGCCTCATCTCTACTGGGTCGACACCGAGAAGTCCGACGCCGAATCCGGAGCCGTCGAGCAATGGAGCAAAAACTTCATCGGCCCAGTCGAGCACTACACCATAGCCAACGATTCTGTTCTAGCGGCAGCCCGCATCGGCACTGAAGTAGCGGCCTATTCCACAGCGCAACCGAACCAGGAACTGCACAAGCTAAACTCCTGGCCCGGCACCTACGAAAATATCTCCGCAGCCGAACACTCCCCGAAAATCGCCTTCATCTATTCATCTCTGCAAAAGCCCACGGAAATCTACCTCGCCGATTCCGCCGGCAAACTTGATCAAGCCCGTCCCATCACCTCGTTCAACGCCAACCTGGCCGGCAAAGATCTTCCCCAAGGCAAGCCCTACCGCTGGCAAGCCGATGACGGCACCACGGTAGAAGGCATGTTGATCTACCCTCCCGGCGCTGACCCAGAAAAAGCCAGGCACCTGCCCATGTTCACCTTCATCCACGGAGGCCCCGCCGACGCCGATGGCAACCACTTCGAAGCCGACTGGTATCAATGGTCCGCGCTGGCCGCCACTAACCAATGGCTGGTCTTCGAGCCCAACTACCGCGGTTCCACCGGATACGGCGACAAATTCCTGATGCAGATAGTTCCGGTAATCGTCTCGCGCCCCGGCAAAGACATTCTCGAAGGCGTCGACGCCCTGGTTAAAGACGGCATAGCCGATCCCGATCACCTAACCATCGGAGGCTACAGTTACGGCGGATACATGACCAACTGGCTGATCACCCAATCCACGCGTTGGAAAGCCGCCGTAACCGGCGCCGGTGCAGTCGAGCACGTAGGCAACTGGGGCAACGACGACACCACCTTCGATGACGCCTATTTCCTCGGCGGACGCCCCTGGGAAGCCCAAAAACGCTATCACGACGAAGCTGCCATCTTTCAAATCGACAAAGTGAAAACCCCCACGCACATGGTAGCCGGCGCTGACGACATCCGCGTCGCCGTCCTCGAAGATTACTTGTTAGAGCACGCGCTCTATTCGCTAGGAATTCCAAACGCCTTGCTGATCTTCCCCGGCGAGGGCCACTCGCTATCGAAAAATCCCTGGCACGGCAAAATCAAAGTAAGAGAAGAATTGAACTGGCTGCAGAAATACGGCGGCGTTCCCAATCGGAATTAAGCGTGAAGTAAAAACACAGTGCGTGCCCCATCTTTCGCGTCTTTTGCGAAAGGTGGGAAACACGACCGCGCACAGCATGAAATTTTGACCTTGATTTGAAAATACGGGACCTCCCTGATCGACCACAAAACCTTCCACCTGTCATGCTGAGCGGAGCGATGAAGGTCGCAAAGTGATCGTCATCGCGCGGTCGAAACATCCCTATAGCCATCCCAAATCCGAAAGTCCACCACCCCAACAACCTGACCACATCACAGCAGCTCAGGTTCCTTCTCTTTTGAACATCGCCATCCCTATCGCCAGTAATGTCAGGCCGCTCACCAGTATCGGAAACCATACCTGCGACAGCCAAGGCACCGGAATCAGAAACAACACATCGAGGTCCGTGAGCGAAGCGGGCCATCTCACGGTAGCCCAAAGACCGGCGTAATAAGTGATGTCCCAAACCGCAAACGCCCAAAGGAACACCGCCCATCTCTCTCTGGTTTTCGAGGACGCCAGCATCGCAAGGCTGACCAGCATAATCATGGTGGCAGCTTCGCGAAACACCTCAATGGTGAGCAACCCCGTCGGAAATTGCACGATGGCTTTTGCTTGCTCGTAGCCCGCAGATCCATGCTGAAGATCGGAGACTGTTCCGGTGTATCCTGGTAAAAGCCCGATGGCGGCACGCAGATAGACCACCACGGCAGCCTCGACAAAACCAAACGCCAGGGCAAAGCTGGTAATAAAGGCCAGCTGCCGCCAGCTCATCACCAGCTCCTTACGTCGCCATCCCAAATAAGCAATCACAGGAATCAGGAGTAGCAGGTTGACCCACCACGGCTGTGCCCAAAGCACGAAATGCTGCATAGAAGAAAATTCTAAATCCTGAACCGCTTTCGGAAAAACCTTTCCTCGTGCGTCAGGCTGAGCGTAGCGAAGACGATCGCTAACAATCTGTGGGTGGCGCAGTGCTTCAGCGCTGCGATGTCGGGAATGCTGCGATAACCAGATGATGATTCGTATCGGGGCACGGCTTCAGCCGTGCCGAAAAAGCGCTTTTGACTGTGCCTTTGCAAGTGTGGAGCGGGCACTCCTGCCCGCTGCCTTTGACCTTGTTTTTGATTTTGATTCTGGGGGTGGCGCACCGCTTTCCCGCTGCGATGGTCGCCCCATTTTCGGCAGCAGCTTTTTATCTGCCTGGGGACGCAGCCCGCATTCTTGCAAGTTAACGCTCAGAGAGAGGCAACGGTTTGAGCTTCAAGCAGCCGGCGCATCTAGCGGAGCCCGGTTGGTAAAGAAGGCCAGGCGCTCTGCGCCTGGCCTTCTTTTGTTACTCCACCCTCACGGATTGGACAGCGTCTGCGGCGTGCCCGCCGGCGCGGCCGAACCAGCTCCCACCAACGCCTTTACAACCGGTGTCCCGATACCTGTGGACACGTTGTAAGTCGGACTGATGTTGGACTGAATAAGTCCATTGAACCCAGGGATCCCGGTACGCACGTATTTCGCAACCGCCCCTGCCTTCGCCTGCTTGGCGGCCAGGCCATACAGGTAAGTGTTCACGTTGCCCATTCGCCCGTGCTGCTCGACCAGCAGTGCCATGACGCCGGCAAATGAGGGTGACGATAGGCTGGTGCCGATGTATCCGTAAAACCCACCGCCATCTCCAACGGCGATCGCGAAAATCCCGTAGCTTCGGTCCCTATTGCCGTCGCCATTTTTCGGATTGTCGCCACCGTCGCAAAATCCGGTCTTCTTGTTGATAACGGAAATGCCGCCGGGGCAGCCCCCAACCTGCATCCCGACATCCGGCAGTGCCCGCGCGGTGGATCCCGTGTCCACCAGCGACTGATAAGCGGGCGCCGCCCACATTTCGCTAAAACCGCCACCGGCACCCCACACCCCACCCGACGCATTCTCGCCAACGCCATAGGGGTCATACGGTATTTCCGGATCCGACCACGCATTCTCCGTCGCGTAATTCGAATCGAGGGAACCCGGTATGTACTCGGTTACCAGATTAGTGCCGCCCACCGCCGTCACATTCGGGTCCGACGCCGGGGAGGATACCCCCGCCTGGAATACCCCGGGGGTTCCGAAAAAGTAACCTACGCTGGGACATGCCTTGCCGGCACTGTCGCCGGAACTGGCCAGAAACGTAATCCCCTGCGTGTTGCCCTGCATGAACAGCTCGTGGTACGCCACCAAAATGCCGCGGTAATCCTGGCCTTCATTGTATTTCGGGAAGTAGAGAAGTTCGCACTCGCCGAACGACGCGCTCAGCACATCCACCTCGTTCGCCTCGATTGCGTCCACATAGCCGGCAAAAACGCTACCATCCGACAGGTCCGGTATGTCGTAAAGGATGACATGGGCGCCCGGCGCGCCGCCGATCTCGGACTGCGTATCGATCGATACCTCGGCAAAAGCCCCGCCGAACAGCCCGCCGCCTCCATCGATCGCAACGTCCTTATACAGCGTCGGGTCCGCCTCGCCGGTGGTCGCCGACCAATTCTCGTGATCGAATACCGCCGCGACATCGGTCGGCAAATAGTCGCTCGACATCAGCACGCCGATCGTCGCCCCGGTGCCGTCCAGCCGCTGTGGCTTGCCGTTCACCGTCACCATGGTCTCATACGACGGATATTTATACGCCTGCTTGAGGTCGTCGAACCAATAGCCGCCATCTTGACTGTAACGGTTGTAGGTGCCGTTCAGGGCCGGCGTGGCTCGGACCGACATGACATGGGCTTCGTTTCGCCCAAAACTCACCACCGTGGCGCCGGCCTCCTTCAGTTCGGACGGCAATTGCAGCGCGCTGGCCGAAACCACGCGTGTGCCCCGCGCATTGGTTTTGGTGCGCGCCAGTTGCAGATGCGTGCCGAGCGTGCTTTCCACGAGCGCCACCGGCCCGCTCACATGCAAGCTGCGTGAATGGGTTTGCACGGAAAGCCCGCGCGCTCTCAGCGCCCCGACCACCCGGTCCATCGTCGCCGCATCGGGCCCGAAACGCGCAGCGAACTGCGCCGGTGTCAGCCAATGATGGTATTGCGGACTGGCCGGATCATGCAGTGCCGTCAGCAAATCGTTAAGTTGGTCCACATTGCGCAGCGGCAGCGCCACTTCGAAGCTGATCTGGCTTGTCACATCCGGCGTGCCGACGATCTTTAGCTGCGCTCGAGCGACCCCGAAGCTAAGCAGCAGCGTCAGGGCTGCGCCGAACAGGCTGAGTTGTCTGGCGAGGGTGTTCTTGTTCATTGTCCGATTCTCCCTAAGTTTTTTTCTTAGCTGGAATTTTCTTTGACCTCAAAGCGGCCTATTGTCCCCTCAATCGCTTGTCGCGTCAATGTGAAAGAATTTGCACCACCAGCGAGAGCATTTTCTGTCGTCGAGCCGAAAGCCTCGCCCTGAGCGGAGTCGAAGGGTCTCGCCGTTTTGCGAAATATGAAGATTTGATTTCGAAGACACCCTACCAGCCACGAGAAGCATCGGGACTGTAATTTTGGCTGGCACAGCGCGTAGCTTTGAAAGGGCACGGCTTCAGCCGTGCCGAAAAGCGCCGCCAAATGACTGCGGCTTCAGCCGCTCAGGTGAGCTGCCTTCGTTTGCCTAAAGCCCGCCGTCCGCATGTGGTAGATCAGGTAAAAAACAACCGCGATGTTGAGCGCCAGCACCACCACCTTGGCGTAACTGAAATGGCGGTAGATTTCATAAATCTCAAGCGGCACTAAAGAACTGGTCACAATTACGGTGAACCACTCTCCCCAGCGCTTTCCCAACCACAGACCGGTGCCTTCCGTCAGGAATAAGCCCGCATAGAGAAAGCTTCCAAGTCCAAGTTTCTTAACCTGTGCCGGACTCACATGGGCCGCTTTCTCCAGAGCCAAATTGACAAAATGATTTCCCGGATCAAGCCTCAGCGCCTCACTCCAGCGCATGAGCGCGTCCCCCACATCTTTGTGAAGAAGTCTAAACAACCCGATACCCAAAGCGATGAGCAGTCCCGCTTTAAAAAATTTGAATATTGCGATGAGCCGTAACAGCCGATCGTCTGACGATTTCATCAGGGGTATTATGCCTGAGTCATCGTGTGGGACGGGCTAGTGTGGGACGGACACTTCTGTCCGGCGCTCTTGACTCTGACTTTGGAAGTGTGGAGCGGGCACTCCTGCCCGCTACCTTTGACTTTCCGTTTGCCTTTGATTTTGGGTGGCGCAGCGGTTCACCGCTGCGATAGTCGTCCCACCTTCAGTCGCCTTCAGCCAGAGGGAGCGTCACGAAAGCATCCACAGCCGTGGAAGAGCGGCGCTTCCAGCGCCGCGTCAGACCCCACACGATACAACCGGGCTTCAGCCCCAGCACCCCTCCCTGCCGACGCCACCCGATACTGGCGACCCACCACGAGCGGGAAGGGCACGGCTTCGAGCCGTGCCGAGAAGCGTTGCAGAATGATTCCGGCTTTAGCCGCTGGGAAACACCGAGCTCACATTGGACGTCAGTCCAAAACGGGATTGCCCCATTCTCGGTCGCGGCCTTTTAGCCGCCGAGGGAATGTCAGGAGAATATGCACAGCCGTGGAAGAGCGGCGCTTTCAGCGCCGCGTAAAGGTGCCACAAGTACAACCGGGCTTCAGCCCCAGCACCCGTCTCTGCCGACGCCATCCGATACTAGCGACCCACCACGACCGGGAAGGGCACGGCTTCCAGCCGTGCCGAGAAGCGTTGCAGAATGATTCCGGCTTTAGCCGCTGAGGTTTGCACTGTCGATATAATCTCGGGATAGAGGTAAGTATGTCCACGAGTGCGTCTGCGCCCAAGGAAACGAACGCGCATGTCCCAAAGCTCGCAGCCGTAGAGCCGCTTTTGACGAAGAGGTTCACGGCTCCAATCGAAACCTGCGAGGTTGACGACAAGAAGAAACTGAAGAAGTACCGACGCCTCTGGGCGAAATGGATGTCGTGGTATGAACATCGACCCGACGAGCCGAACAGCATTGAATCCCAGATCAACCTAATGATCTTCAACGATATCACCTATCGCTCGGTCGTAAGCGCCAGAGGCCTAGGCACGAAGGAGCTTCCCGTCTCATCAAGGAACCCAACACTGGCTTATTTGGTAGACCAGGGATATCTAGTGTTCCAGGTCCTCGCGATTCAGAAACTTCTTGATCGCAGGCGCAGCGTCATTTCGATCTGCAGACTTCTGGCGGATGTAAGGGAAAATCGCGATGTGATAACTAGAGAGATTTTCGTTTCCGGCGACGGCCACCCGTACGACTACGAGTCGTGGGCGACAACGCCGGGCATGCGCGATGATGTTTACACTCGGATTTGGGGCATCGATTCGCCACGCCTTGTGAGCTATGCGGTTTCAAAACAACTTCACGAAACCTTCGATCTCCTCTCCGGCAAAGAGCCAAGGCAGAGGAGCCGCGGAGACACAATTCGTCAAGCTGTATTCAGGACGCTAAACGGCTGGATTAACACAGACAGCGCGAAGGAAATCGAGAGCATCCGCAACAATTTCATAGCGCACTCGGCTGACGCCGTTGCACGAAACCGTTCAGCGCAATTTTCGGGGGTGGGATTTTCGCAGATCGACGAACTCCAACGCGCAATTGTCCGTGTTGAGCGTGCCTTGACAGAGTGCATCCTTTCGATTCGCGTGGCACGCGACGTCGCTCCCATGCAGCCCCTGGGGATATTCAGCGGCCTCGATCTTCCCTACGCAGCACCTGAGGCTAAGGAGGCTATGTATAAACGGTGGGACGAGTTGGCTGCAGACCGAAACTCTTGGAACCTTGCTGTTCTCAACGACCTCAAGTAAACCGACTCTCTGAAAACCGAAAAAGGCCACGGCTTTCGTCGTGGCCTTTCCAATCCCCGCAAATCCAGAAAACTCGTCGCAGAAACTTAGTGCCTTCCACCGCCCCCGCCGCCGCGCCCACCACGATCGCGGCCTCCGCCGCCACCATGTCGTCCGCCGCCGCGCCCACCGCGTCCGCGATCACGACCACCGCCGCCCGGCCTTCCGCCGCGTCCACCACGGTCTCCGCCATGCGGCCGATCTCCCGGAGGACGATCATTTCCGCCGGCGCGCTGCGCCGAGGGATCACGATTGAAATTCGGCTCGCCTTCCGCTTCCTCCGGAAAATCGCCGCCGCCCTCAATCACCATCGTCCCAGTCAACGCCGGTGCTCCTTCGGCCTGAGCAACGGCCTCGGTTGGTCCGCCGCCCTCGACTCCACCGCCACCCCCGCCCTGCATTTTCGCGCGCTGCTCTTTCAGGATCGCTTTGCGCGACAGCCGGATGCGGTTGCCTTCCACCGCCAGCACTTTCACCAGCACCTGATCGCCTTCTTTCAACTCGTCGCGCACATCGGCAATGCGATGCTCCGCCACTTCGCTGATGTGCAGCAAACCCTCAGTGCCCGGAATAATTTCGACAAACGCGCCGAAATCCGCCAGCCGCGTCACTTTCCCGAGATAAGTCTTCCCAACTTCCGGAGTCGCCGTCAGATCGCCGATAATCTGCAGCGCCTTCTGCGCCGACGCTTGATCGCTCGACGCCACTTTCACCAGCCCGGAATCTTCCACATCGATCTTCACTCCCGTCTGCTCGACGATCGAGCGAATCATCTTGCCGCCCGGTCCGATCAGATCGCGAATCTTATCGACAGGAATTTGCACCGTGTAGAACCGCGGAGCGAAATCAGAAATCGTCGCACGGCCCGTCGAGATGATTTCTTCCATCTTGCCCAGAATGTGCATTCGCCCGCGCTTCGCCTGCGCCAGCGCCTCCCGCATGATTTGTGAAGTGATCCCGGCAACTTTGATATCCATCTGCAGCGCGGTGATTCCGTCACGTGTGCCGGCAACTTTGAAATCCATGTCGCCGTAGTGATCTTCCGCTCCGGCAATGTCAGTCAGAATGGCATACTGATCGCCTTCCTTCACCAATCCCATAGCGACTCCGGCCACCGGAGCCTTCAGCGGGACGCCCGCATCCATCAGCGATAAAGACGCGCCGCAAACCGTCGCCATTGACGACGACCCGTTCGATTCCAGAATGTCCGACACCACGCGCATCGCGTAAGGCCACGACTCTTCCGACGGCAGCACTGCCGACACCGCGCGCTCCGCCAGCGCGCCGTGCCCAATCTCTCGCCTGCCCGCTCCGCGCAGGAATGCAACCTCACCCACCGAGAACGGCGGAAAGTTGTAATGGAGGATGAATCGTTTTTTGGCTTCGCCTTCAAAACCTTCCAGCCGCTGCATATCATCCGACGTGCCCAAGGTCGTCGTAACCAGCGCCTGGGTTTCGCCGCGGGTGAAGATTGCGCTTCCATGCGTGCGCGGCAGGATACCGGCTTCGATCCATATGTCGCGAACTTCATCGAACGCCCGCGCATCCGGACGCCTCTTATGCTCGATCACCTGCTCGCGGAAAATTCGCTCGCGCAGCGTCTCGTAATAGTGCTTAAGCTTCGCCTGCGCGTCTTCATCTTCTTCGGGAATCTCAGCCAGCAGCTTTTTCTTAATCCCTTTGACCAGATCATAGCTCTCGGCCTTGGGATGCTTCTTCGTATCCAGCGCATCCGACAACTCCGCGCCAACTTTCTTCTTCAGCTGATCGTAATAAGCCTGGTCGAATTCCGGCGGCGTGACTTCGCGCTTTTTCTTGCCCGCCTTCCGTTGCAGATCGTTAATCGCGGCCACGATTTTCTTGATCTCGGTATGCCCGAATTCAATCGCATCGACGACATGCTCTTCGCTGACTTCTTTCGCTCCCGATTCAATCATCACGATGCCGTCGGCAGTTCCCACCACCATGATGTTCAGCGTGCTCTCGCGCATCTCGTCGTATGTGGGATTGATAACGAACTCCCCGCCGATCTGCCCAACCCGCACCGCGCCAATCGGCCCGAGAAACGGGATGTCCGACAGAGTCAGCGCAGCCGATGCGCCGTTGATGCCCATCACGTCTGGATCGTTGCTGCTGTCCGCCGACAGCACAAACGCAATGACCTGCGTCTCGCACTTGAATCCATCCGCAAACATCGGACGAATCGGCCGGTCAATTTGCCGGCTGGTCAAAACTTCGCGCTCGCTCATGCGGCCTTCGCGCTTGATGAATCCTCCCGGAAAGCGTCCGCCCGCGTAGGTGTATTCGCGGTAGTCGACGGTGAGCGGAAAGAAATCAATGCCTTCGCGCGGGTCGGGATTCGCAACTGCGGTCGCCAGCACGACGTTATCGCCCATACGCACAACGGCCGCTCCGTGGGCTTGCTTGGCTAATTTTCCGGTTTCGAATGAGAGTTGTTTGCCGCCGGCGAGGTCGACGGTTACGGTGTTAACTTCTGGCTTCATATTTTGTTTTTCCTTTGGAACATGGAGCTGTGAGCAGTGAGCAATATGTAGTGAGCATGCGGGTCCGGTGCAATCCCGGAAGCGGGATCGTTTGGTGGGATTCGCTCAAAAGATGCACGTTGCAGAAGGTCCTTCGATGCTTCCCGTCTTCGTCGGAAGACGGCGTCTCAGAGATAGGTTTCGGGAAATCCTTGGGATGGACTAAGTCTGATGCCTATCCCACCCTGTTCAATGAACCTGGGGTGGCCCATTCAAGCCTTCTTTTGGCTTGAGTGGGATTCCAATATCCCGGTTTATTTGCGGATGCCGAGCTTGCCGATCACGGCTTTATAGCGCTCGGAATCGTATCTCTTGAGGTAGTCGAGCAGGCGACGCCGCTTGCTGACCAGCATAAGCAGGCCGCGGCGCGAGCCGTGGTCCTTCTGGTGCGTTTTGAAATGGTCCGTCAGTTGGCCGATGCGTTCACTGATAATGGCGATCTGAACCTCGGGACTCCCCGTGTCCGTCGCGTGCGTCTGGTACCGGTCAATAACAGACTTCTTTTGCTCTCTGGCTAACACTACCCTGATGCACTCCTGTTCCTGGTTTCGATTTTATCTTGGTGACGGAATGAGGATACCATGCGGGCGGGGAGGGGGTAAAGGACGCGACGAGACCTGTGCCGTAACCGGATGCGAACCCTTGCCGTACAGCACGGGTGCGGTGTAGAACGTAATCACAAATGTCGTCATCCCTTGTAGGCAAGACCATACCCGGGCCCGAGAGCAGCTCCTACGTGATCACCGGGTTCATTGGGCGAGGGGCCTTCGGAGAGGTCTACCGCGCGCGGTCACAAGCGACGGGTGTGGATGTCGCCGTAAAGCTGCTGCCTACCGGTCGGCTGGTTAATGATATCCAGAAGAGGGCGCTGCTGAACGAGATTAGGGCAGCCCAGGAGATTGTCCATCCAAATGTGGTTCGAATCCTGTTCGTCGACGACGGCACGGCCCCTGACGTCGGACCGTTCGCGTGTATGGAACTCGTGGCCGACGGGACACTTGACAGCGTGCTCTGCAGCCGCGCTCAAGCGAACAACCAGTTTCCGTTTGAAAATGCGCTTCCGTTAATGATTGGCATAGCGGCCGGAGCGAAGGCCATAAACGAAAAGCTTGTACACCGCGATATCAAGCCAGACAACATCCTGATGGACGGCGAAGTGCCGAAGATCGGAGATTTCGGCATCTCGAAGTTCATAAACGAGAGCACGCGCCAGCACACCTTCAAGGGCGTTCAGCACCTCGCCTACAAGGCCCCGGAGGGTTGGCTGAATGAAACGAACACGTACAAGCTCGACGTATACGCAGTTGGCTTGATTTTTTTTGAGATACTCACGTTGCGCCATCCCCTCATACACGCGGTACATGATCGGGATAGCTCGTCTGAATGGGAGAAAGCTCACCTTTACGAGACCTGCCCGGATCCTAGAAGCCTGCGGAACGACCTGCCGATCTCGCTCGCCCAGCTACTTATGAGGATGGTTGCGAAGCGCCCGCAGGAGCGGCCCGGCTGGGAGGAGACGCTGCGTGTGCTCGAGAGCCCGCCCGGGGAGCCCGGCCTCGGCGGACCTGCAGTCATCTCGCAGGCGGTCGCCGCTGCGGTGGCGAAGCAACGCGAGCAGGAACGGCGGGAACTGGAATCCCAAAGGGCGGAGAGCGAGAGGCAAAAACAGCTGCGGCTGTATCAGTACTCGTGCGATGCGCTGCTCAAATCTCTCGAGGCGCCCGTTGAAAAATTTAACGCGGAGTTTCAGCTAGGGAAGATTACTACCGACAAACACTGGGCTGCGACTAGATACGTCTTGCCAAGAGGAAATGCGATCGAGGTGAGCTTCTTTGAGCCGATGCCGTCCGGGATCAAGATTACCCCTGGGTTGGTGGTAGGAGGGGGCTGGATTGGTCTCGGCAGTGGCGGGAGAAGCGGAAACCTCGTCCTCCTAAAGGAGGGGCACGACGACCTATATGGTCGTTGGATGGTCTGCGAGGTCAAGCTAATGGCCCTTGTCGATCCCCGGAAGATTGTGGGGCGTTTCGGGTTGACTCCTGAGACCGTAGAACCATTCGGGTTCAGGGATGCGTTCTTCTATGACCAGATTCGATATGCCACAGGCATTGTGCACGCGTTTACTTACCACTTCAGGAACGATGTCCGAGGCTACTTCGCCGAGCTGATATTCGAGGGTTGCCAATAGCTGGAGGGTTCTATAAAAGGGGATGTCAAGTAAAAACACTTCCCCCTCCCGCAGGGAAGGTTTGTTTTGCTTGGCATCCAGGGGGCTGGCCCAGCTCTGCCGGCGCCATCATAATTGAGGCTGCCCCGGCTTTGCTTCCGTTGCAAAGCTGGGCACCACGGACCTCAACGCGCCCGGGCTGGCCGATCCTCCGCACCGTTAGCTCCGGGAGCCGGCCCACCTGGAAACAACTTAAGGACGGCCGCCAAGGCCACTCTGGGGAGACTAACCAAATTCAATCCCATCCGGCTCCCACAGCAAACGCCACGCCTCGCGATAGTAGTCGTACGGATGCCGTCGGCGCGAGCGTTTCGGTTTCAGCAGCAACACCGTGAGTCCCACAACGTGAGACAGCGGAAAAATAAACCACGTATCCTCCGGGATGATGTAAGCGGCGATGAAGTCGATCTCCGAAAGTTTGTACGCCTCGTAGCCCCCTCCCTTGATGCTGCGCTTGATCGCCACCTGATGGAACCCGTGCAGCATGTGCGCCGTGGCCTTCACCTGCACGCGCACCAGCCGCGGCCGCGCGCCAATACCCAGCCCGGCAGGCGACGCAGTGTCGGCGTGCAGGGAATCAAGGATCACATCGTAGCGCTCACAGTCGCCATACGGCCTGGAGATCCCGAAGCCACGGCGCGCAGCAGCAAGGGCGAAGGCAAGTTCGGCGATCTCCCCGCGGCGTTTGGTGGATAGCTCGCGCTCGAAGGGCGATTGCAGGAGCTGAGTCTTGGGGTTGACCCAGGGCGGGTTGAGCGAGGGCTTGGACGGTTCCTGGGCGCGACGCAATTGCTGAGAGCGCGACTCGCGCTTGCGTCGAGACATGGCAAGTTCTGTTGATAGAAAGACAAAAGGCGCAAGCAAAATGCCCGCGCCTTTAGCTAATCTCTATACAATCATTATAGCATATTGCATAGGGTCTTTGGGACATATTTGTAGATTTATTTGGCAAGCAATATCAATGAGTTATAGGAAATCACCCAAGTTTTGCTCTTGACAAGAATTTGGCGCAACGCGATAACGGATGTCATTCCGAATCGGGCCGAAGGCCCGGTGAGGAACCTGCTGTTTCGCAGCCATCACGACCGCATTTCCCCAGCCACCTCGCCCGCCTCCGGCGTCGCCGAAGCGGATCTCAGGCTGCACGTCTCCGTAGCGCCAGCCTTAAAAAACTCCCGACACAAGCGCCCTTCACTTCCTCCGCCATTTCCTCAACTGTTTCCAGGCCTGCACCAGCTCCTGCACCGCGCGAGCGGGCGGGAAGGTGTGGCTGTTGATGATGCGGCAGTCGCGGTAGGCGCGCTGGTAGAAGTCGAGGACGGCGCTCATGCTCAGGTGCGAAAGGTTATGGGCCAGTTCGTTCAAATGCTCGCGGCTCAGGACATCTTCTCGCGCCTCAACCTGGGGACGGCGGGCCATGGAGCGAGTTTACCATGTTTCGCTAATTGTTCGCCCATGATGTTGCTTTCGCGGGTCATCCGAGTATGTCATCCCGAACGCTCGCGTTTTCACCAGCGAGCGGAGAGCCTGCCCTGAGCAAGCGAAGCGCGCCGAAGGGGATCTCAGGCTCAACGTCCGCTGAGCGCCAGCTGTGGTGGCGTTCGAATGGCGCAAATTTAGGCGGAATAACCATCAACGCGCATAGAGCAAAATCTGCTCGCTGGCACGCAGGAATACGCGGGCGAGTTTTCCGCGCCCGTACAGCGCTTCCGGTAATGAGCTGCAAGGCAATTCCGTAGCCGATTAAAAGAATTTTTCAGCCTGCGGCTAAGCCGTGGAGATAGAAGGACTCGCGTCCTCCGAATAACATGAGCAGACTCCGGCTCACGCTGCGCGGCTTTTGGCAGGGCGCTTGCTCCAACTGCCAGCAACACACGCGAGACGTGTCGAAGATTGGGAGGATCCATGAAAAGACAATTTCAGCCCTGGTGGTTGCTCAGCGCTCTGGCGGCGTTGCTGAGCATGGGCGTTGCGCTGAACGCGCAACCAACCGCGCCGCAGGGACAATCGACTGATCAGCAAAACAACGATCAGCAAAGCCAATATCAACAAACCCAACCCGCAACCCCGCCGGCCGCACAACAGCCCGCGCCGCCGACATCCGATGAACCGGCTCCGCCCCCAACGGCGCAACCGGCTCCGCCCTCGACGCAGACTGGAACACAGCCGGGATCGGCGCCAGGCGCGCCTCCAGAGAGTGGCCAGAATGGCAATCCCGCTCCTCCGCCGCAGTCGCAACCTCCGGCATCGCCCAACAACGGAACGCCACAGCAAGCCGCTCCTCCGCCGGCAACCAGCGGTGCGCAAGGCACGTCAGCAGCGCCGGCGAATGGAGTGCAAACATTCAGCGGCACGATCGTGAAGCAAGGCGACCGCTTCATGCTGCAGGATGAGGCGACCGGGCAGACATACGATCTCGACCATCAGGATGAGGTACAGAAGTTTGTCGGCAAGCGGGTCAGAGTACATGGCACACTCGATCCCACCGGCAAAATGATTCACTTGCAGTAGCAGAGTTTTTGAGCGGGGGAAAAACTGCGGGCGTGTTCATCTTTTCCCAGATGAACACGCCCGCTGCTTGTATTCCTCTTCGGGTGAAAGCCAGAGCCTAATCCTCTTTCCCGAACTGTTTGATGTCCTCGGCCCCTTCGGCAACCGCGACCGGCTCTTTCCCTTGCACCATCTCCCGAATCTCCTCCACCACGCCGGGATTCGCCAGGGTGGTGACGTCTCCGGTGTTCATTCGATTGGAGAGTGCTGCCAGAATGCGGCGCATGAGTTTGCCGGAGCGCGTCTTCGGCATATCCGGCACGATGTGGATCTGCTTGGGCCGGGCAATCTTGCCAATGATGGTTTCGATCGCCTTGTTGACCTTGTCGATGATTTCCTGGCTGGGCTGGATTCCAGGCTGCAAGGCGACGTAGACCTCCGGCACGCGGCCCTTGATCTCATCGACCACGGGAACCACCGCCGCTTCCGCTACTTCGGGAACCGTGAGACACGCAGATTCGATTTCCTTTGTGCCCAGGCGATGGCCGGCCACATTGATCACGTCATCGACGCGCCCCAGAATTCGGAAATATCCATCATTCGCCAGCACGGCTCCATCCGCGGCGAAGTATGGCCAATCTTGCCATCGCTTGCTGTTGGGGTCCTTGCAGTATTTCCGGTAGTACTGGTTGACGAAGCGCTCGCGATCGCCCCAGATGGTCTGCATGATTCCCGGCCAGGGATTGCGAATGCAGATGTTCCCAGCTTTCCCCGAACCCGCCAGGACCACCTGCCCGGTTTCGTCCAGGATCTCCGGGTAAATTCCCGGCATCCCCGGGCCCGCGCTGCCGGGTTTCATCGGATCCAACGCCGGTTTGGTGCTGCACAAGAATCCCCCATTCTCCGTCTGCCACCAGGTGTCGACGATTACGGCTTCGCGTTTGCCGACGGTTTCGTAGTACCAACGCCAGACTTCGGGTTCGATCGGTTCTCCCACCGTGGTCATGTGCTTGAAGTGGTAGTTGTATTTGGTGGGCTCATCGTGGCCAGCCTTTCGCAACATGCGAATGGCGGTCGGCGAGGTGTGGAAAATGTTCACGTCGAGGCGTTCGGCAATGCGCCACACCCGGCCGGCATCCGGGTAGGTCGGGACGCCTTCGTAGATGACGCTGGTCGCGGCTAACGCCAGTGGACCGTAGACGATGTAGGAATGACCAGTGATCCAGCCAATGTCGGCCATGCACCAATACACATCTTCCGGGTGAATATCCTGAATGTACTTGGAAGTGCCGGCCACGTAGGAGAGGTAGCCGCCGGTGCGGTGCTGGCAGCCCTTGGGTTTGCCGGTGCTGCCGCTGGTGTACATGAGGAACAGTGGGGCTTCGGCATCCATGGGAACCGGAGGCACGATTTCACCGGAGTAGTTCGGCAGGATTTCATCGACCCAGAAATCGCGGCCTTTCACGAAAGGCGAGGCCGAAGCGTTTTGTCCGGCATGCCTCCGCCATACCAGTACTTTATCCAGCTTGTGTCCTTCTTTGGCGGAAACTTCGAGGGCGATGTCGGCGTTGACCTTGTGATCGAGGAGCTTGCCATTGCGGTAGTAACCGTCCATGGTGATCAGGATGTGGCTCTGAGAGTCGGCGGCGCGCAGGCCACAAGCTTCGCCGCTGAAGCCGCCAAATACGACGGAGTGAACGACTCCCAAGCGGGCGCAAGCCAGCATGGTTATGGGCAGTTCGGGAACCATGGGCATGTGAATGGTGACGCGATCTCCTGCCTTCAGGCCGCAGAATTCGCGCAGCAGGGCAGCGAACTCGTTCACCCGCACATAGAGTTCGCGATAGGAAACCGCGACCGGGGCGTCGCCTTCCGGTTCGGGAACAAAGACGATGGCCGCTTTGTTCTTGTATTTCGCGAGATGACGATCGACGCAGTTGTAGGAGGCGTTAATCTTGCCGCCGACGAACCATTTCCAAAATGGCGGATCGCTGGTGTCAAGCGTGGTGTGCCAATACTTGTCCCAACTTAAGAGGTCGGCGTACTCGCGGAAACATTCGGGAAACTTCTCCTCGCTGAAGCGATTGAGGATATCGGGATCGGTCAGATTGGCCTGGCCAACAAATTTGGCGGGAGGATAATAGTATTCCTCTTCCCTCCAGTGAACTGCAATTTGAGCTTCAGTGGTTTCGATCACCTGCTGT
Source organism: uncultured Acidobacteriaceae bacterium (assembly GCA_963766625.1). GTDB lineage: Bacteria > Acidobacteriota > Terriglobia > Terriglobales > Acidobacteriaceae > Sulfotelmatobacter. The sequence continues at coordinate 401,898 of CAVYBF010000011.1, forward strand.
TTCTGACGAATATCAGCCATATCAGATTCTCCTTAAGATTTCTGAGTTCGTGATGCGCCCAGGCAACCTTCGCCGGCGCTTCATGCGCGGGCAAAGTTAATCCTAATTTCAGGCTGCAACCTAGGCAACTACTGGCACATCGTCGCCGTCGATCTTTTTTCCGGTACTCTCTTCCGGTACCCCGTTCCAGTGCCCTCGGGCGCTTGACTGCCAGTTCGCAAACTGCCAACGACGGCTCACGGTTTTTACCCGTGATCAAATCGTAGCTGAGTGAGAGTTTGCCCAGCAGCCGCCCAGCGACGATGAAGATCAGGCGGAAAACTACGATCGCGCCCATTCTCCGGACCGAATACAACTACTCATGTGGATGGCGGGAGGTTGCGCGACGATGAAGGCGCGCAACCCGCCATCCTCTTTCTCGAATCATGACACTACGCGAGCGGCAGAACCTTCCTTTTGTAAACCGTATTCGCCAGCGTCGCCATGGCGATATACCAGGCAACCAGTCCAGTGATAAAGATCTCCCAGCCAGCCACAGGTGCGGGACATTTGCCGACGAAGACGAGATCGAGCAAAATGAAAGCCAGCAACAGTAGCCAGAAGAGGACCGCCAGGAACTTGCCGACACCCTGGACGGCGACACAGAAGGCGAATGTGAATAGCGTCCACATTAAGAAAAAGCCAAGCAATTCGTGCGGCCCTGGCACAACGCCGGTCTTGGCCTGGATGTGGAGCAGGAAAAACACCGACCACCAGAAGGCGCCGTACGACATAAAAGCGGAGCCACCGAAGATGCTTCCTTTACGAAGGTCGATGATTCCGGCGATGAACTGCGCGGTGCCGCCGAAGGCGATGGCCAAAGCCAAAGTTGGGCCGGGGCCCCAATAGCCGACGTTGTGCAGCCCAGTCGCCATGGTTGTTGTGGCGAAACCCATCAGCCCGACTACGGCCGGATTCGCCCACCACTCCTTATAGATACCCGCTTCTGTGACTTCTGGCATTTTTTCTCATCCTTTCCCAGAACGGCGTGCGCCGTCTTCTGAGTTGCTTCGTTGAGCTTCCGTGTCTCAGGTCTGTCGTGCAACATCGATCTGGCTCACGGTTGGGTCTTCTGCAATGTAGCCGTCACATTTACGAGTCGCGACCCTTCGGCCACGGTAAGGTCGCGTTTCCATTGAATAAAGCCCGCTAGAGAAAAAACGACGACGTGGGTTCCAGTATTAAGACCGATTTCCGATGGAGTATTACCTACGTATTTGCCATCAATTGTGATTTCAGCGCCGGAAGGCGCGGAAGCGAGATTGCACTCGACCGTCTGCACGCTTTCCGGAAGAACCAGATGTGAGGAAACCGGCGGAGCAGGGGAGGGGACCGATGAGGATGAATTCTGTGCCGGCACCGCAGGGTACACGGCTGGTGCGGGTTGAGCTGCTGTTTTGGGCTCAGCTGCCGGAGCGGCCTTGGCGCCCGAAGCGACCAGAGTGTACAGCTGTTTTCGCAGCTTGCCGTTGTCGTCGTAGTACACGGTAATCCCGTGCTTATCTTTTTTGGCGTCGAAGCTTTCACCCACGGGCAGAGGCACGCACCTGGAGAATTTTGATTCAATCGTGCAGGCAATACGGAATGGAGGTTGGTTGTCTTCCTGCACCAGCAAAGTATTGGTGACTACCGCGGTTTTACTGGAGCGGCAATAGGCGTCGAAAGTGACCTGGTCGCAATCATTGGGAACGCCATTCCCGCCAAGGCTTAGCGATCGAGTTGCGGAATCCAGAATCTTGATCCGCATGGTGCCCTTCGAAACTGCGTGGGCAACCAGGGTTAGCAAGAGAAGACCTGCCGCGAGAATCGCCATTCGACGGATATTCACGGAGTCAAAACCTCCAGGCGCAGGGCAGCCGTTGCATTCCATTCAAGGTGATTCTGCCGCCCGCCTCGCAGATGCGGTACATTGTGCTCTTCCCTTGTGTGCTGCACAAGCAAGTTTCTCCGGGGGAGAAAGTTTGGAGAACAGCCTCGACCCGGGTCATTGCCGAATTTGAGGCCGTTCCCTTTTACTCAGCATCCGGTGCTTTGCAACCTGCACCGGCCATTTCACTCAGTCCCGGCCGGTCTAGAAGGTAAAGATCGGTCCGAATTCCGTGCGGCTGTCGCGCCACTCGTTGGATGGTTTCCCGGCAATCGTGTAAATGGGGAGAGCATCCTTCATCCGGGTGGCATAGACCGACTGCTCGAAGCCGAACGAGGCCCATGGGTTGATTCTGTAGTACAGGGTTGCCACCGCCATCTGGCCCAACGCCATTGGCAATGGGGACGTGCCGCCACCGTTGTAAGCGGCAACGAAGCCGGGATTATTGAGATCATGATTGTTTGCCTGGTCCTTGCCCATGTCGAAGTAAAGTTGCCAGCCAGCGTTGTGGCCTTTTGGATTGGCATTGAACCAGCGCGAAATTGGAAACCCGACGTTAACGAAGCCGCCAAAGCCACGGATGGGCCTCTGTTTAGCGACGACGACACTGCCGGAGCAGACCCCCGCTGTAAAGGTGCCCGTGCAACCCAGCACAGCGCCACCAGCCGCAGCCAGCGGACCGCCATCCAGCGTGGGGAGTTGGAACAGACCGGTGAGCCCGCTCACATCGGTGGCGAAGGAGTTGATTTGGCCGCCGAAGTAGAAGCGCAGGTCGGCTCCTTGATAGGCGCTCACCACCAAGGTGAACCATCTTGTAGGCAATTGCAGGGCGAGTTGTTCGCCATACAGGTGACTGGAGGCGTCAAAGCCGTTGGGGAAAGCGCGCCGGTAGCCACCCGGTAGAGCAGCGTATGCGGAAGACGAATTGTAGGCGATCGATGTGCGGGAGGCGTAGAAGCCGCTCACGGCGATCTGCGCCGGGGCGACGCCTTTGGCGTGGTCGGCCTGGAAGCTCAAGGCTACTCTGCCTTCCCACTCGGGACGGTCGGAATCGGCGCCCTCGCGTTCGCCCTGCCCGAGTTGGCCTGCCAAGCCCAGACTTCCGAGCTTCAGGATTTGACCTGTGCTGGGCATCATAATCCCAGCTTGAGCTTCGAGCTTAATGTTGTTTTCCTTGTCGAGGGTCTGCACAAAGCCGCCACGCAGTTGTGGCGAACGGGTGTAAATGTCGCCCCAGTATGCGCCCAGGAAGGTGGTTTCCAGAATATTGGGCAGTGCGCCGGATCCGAAAAGCGTCCAGTCCTGTCCACCGACGAAGAAAACGTCTGTGGTGTCGCTGGCGTGGTAATCCACCCGGACAAAGGCCAAACGTAGCTGCGGCATACTGCTGCGGATGGATGAGACGTCGCGGTTGTCGACTTCGCTGAAGTTGCCTTCGAAGTCGCCCTCAATCTTGCCGGTGAGGGTCAGATTCTTGGAGATGTCCGGCCATTCGAAGTTCATTCCGAAGCGGGTGGAGCGCGCCTTGACGTGGAATTCGGGATCGGTGGTTGGGCCGGTGTTGGTAAGACTCCCGGCATTCAGCCACAGGCCGGGGAAGGGGAAATCATCGCCATCGGGGTCGCTGCTGTCGTGGATGACGGTTGCCTTAATGAACCCATAAGGCGCAAGCGTGACCGGGCCCACCTTGAGACCAAGCAGACCGCCTGTCTTGGGTGGGTCGACGGGGAAGACGCGCACGGGTGCCACCGCGGGAATTACCGCTGGTGGCGCGATCGGCGGGGGCACGGAGGTAGGCCCGGGCTGTTTTTGCCCCTGCTGTGAGGGCGCGGCTTCTGGATTCGCCATGGAAGTCGAGCTGGATTCCGGAGCAACAACCGAAGCCGCGGGGGACGGCTGCGCCTCGGCGTTGGCTGCGGCCGACAACTCTGCAGAGGTTACCAGGCCTTTGCGGTTGAGGGCGTCGACGAGGAGTTGAAATCTAGCGTCGGGAGCGGCGTTGCGAATGGCATTGGCCTCACTGGGAGCGAGAACGCCTTTCATGACGAGCACTCGGAGCAGCGCGGTCACATTGGCATTTCCCGCGGTTACAGCCAGGGTGGGGCTGGCCGGAGCGGGTGTAGCAGCTGCCGCTGCATTACTCGCAGGGTTCACTGGATTTTCATTTGCCGGGTTCGCACCATTACTTCGCGCCAGGACGGGCAGTGCCGCGATGACCAGAAATAGAACGCTCAACGACAACTTCTTGACTCTCGACATAGACGTTGTCTCCTCATCCGGCACAGTTCAGGTCTGGCTCAGAAATATCGAAGGCGGTGGTATGCCTTTCGCGTTTTTGTTGAAATCCGTTCGAGCCTGCCCGTGGGTCCGGCATCCGTTGTTTATTCGCTGTTCTCGGAAATAGCGCAGTGACGGCGATCACCCATCTGCGTGATCAGCCCGAGGGGCACGACGAAGAAAACGGGGTGGCAGCGCGAGGATAAAAGCGGTCAGCGGGGCTGATTTGTGCTGCACGAAACTGAGGAGGCCGCGGTTCGGAAAATGCAAAGTTCGAGAAAGTTATCGAACAAACGTTCGAATAAAAAGAAGTTGGCGTTTGTGATGTGGGTCACTGCATCTGCGTTTGGCTCAGGGCAGAATCCATGGGACCGAATTGGTATTGGCGGGATGTTTTTCCCGGCTTGACGGAGGTCTTCATGAGTACTCTCATCGCTGCAAAACCAGAAAATATTTCCAACCTGTTGGCCATGGACGAGGAATATGCCGCGCCGGAAATCGTGGCGCGGAATACGATTCAGAAAAACTGGCTGGGAGAGTGCGCGCGTGCGGAAAAGGATCCGGAGGGATTTTGGGCGGAGTACGCGTCGCGATTTGCATGGTCGCGGAAATGGGATCGTGTGCTGGAGTGGGATGGAGTCCATCACAAATGGTTCACAGGGGCGAAGACGAACATCACGGTGAATGCGCTGGATCGGCATGCGAATTCAGAGCGGCGGAATCGCGCGGCATTCATCTGGCTGGGTGAAGATGGCAGCGAGCGAATTGTCACTTATGGGCAGTTGTATCGGATGGTGTGCCGGTTTGCCAATGGATTGAAGTCGCTGGGCGTGGTGAAGGGCGATCGGGTCGTAATTTACATGCCGCTGACGATTGAAGGCGCGGTTGCGATGCTGGCGTGCGCGCGGCTGGGAGCGATTCATTCGGTGGTGTATGCCGGGCTGGGGCATACCGCGTTGCGCGATCGAATTGTGGATGCGGAAGCAAAAATTGTGATTGCGGGAGATGTGGGATTCCGGCGTGGAAAAACCGTGGCGCTGAAGGCGATTGTCGATGAGGCGGTGGATAAGCTGGAGTGTGTGGAGAAAGTTGTCGTCTATTCGCGGAGCGGGGCCGAGTTAATTGGTCCGCGGGAGATTGACTTTAATGCATTGCTGAAATTTCCGGCGGAGTGTCCGGCGGAAGAAATGGATGCGGAAGATCCACTGTTTCTGCTGTACACCTCGGGGTCGACGGGAAAGCCGAAAGGGGTTGTGCACGTGCACGGCGGGTACATGGTGGGGACGACTTATCATCTGGAGAATTATTACGACGTGGGTGAGCGGGATATTTTCTGGTGCACATCGGATATCGGATGGGTGGTGGGACATTCTTATATTGTGTATGCGCCGCTGTGCGCGGGCGTGACTACGCTGTTTCGGGAAGGTGCGGTTGATTATCCGAAGCCGGACACGGCTTGGGAGATTGTCGAGCGCTATGGGGTGACGAAGATGTTTACGGCGCCTACGGCGCTGCGAATGTTTATGCGCTATGGAGAGAGTTATCCGGCGGCGCATGATTTGAGCACGCTGCGGGTGATTGCGTGCGCGGGCGAGCCGCTGAATCCGGAAGCGTGGCGCTGGGCGCAGACTCATCTGGCAGGCGATGGCAAGTGGGGATACGTGATCGATAATTGGTGGCAAACGGAGTTGGGCGGGCCTGCACTGGGAACCGCGCCGTCGATGGCGATGCGTCCGGGGAAAGTGGGCGTGGCGGTGCCGGGAGCCGAGGCCGATGTGCTGGATGAAAATGGCAAGTCGGCGGCGGCGAATGTGGGCGGGCGGTTGGTGTTGAAGCGTCCGTTTCCGCACATGCTGCGCACGGTGTGGCGCGATCCGGCGCGCTACGAGCGAGACTGGCAGGTGATCCCCGGTTGCTATGTGACGGGCGATGTGGCGATGAAAGATAAAGACGGATACATCGCCGTGCTCGGCCGCTATGACGATGTGCTGAATGTGGCGGGGCATCGCATTGGGACGGCGGAAGTGGAGAGCGCGCTGGTGTCGCATCCGGCGGTGGCGGAAGCGGCGGCGATAGGCGTGCCGGATGCCTTGAAGGGCGAGACGATTAAAGCGTTTGTGCAGGTGAGAAACGATCATGTGGCGTCGGATGCGCTGGCGGCGCAGTTGATTGAGCATGTGCGCAGGGAACTGGGGCCGATTGCTACGCCGTCGTCGTTGGAGTTTGTGGCTTCGTTGCCGAAGACGAGGTCGGGGAAGATTCTACGGAGATTTTTGAAGGCGAAAGAAGCAGGGGTGGATGCGGGGGATGTGTCGACGATGGAGGGGTAGGGTTAGGGGTTAGGGTATAGAACCTGGAAGAGCATTTTTGGCGACATTAATAATCTTGCGTTTCGCGTATCGCATTAGGGCGAAGTCTGGCAGAAGGTTCATGGCTCTGTTTGAGTTCTGTTGCGGCGAAAGCTATGATTCCGATCCCCAACTGGATTCTCAAATGAAGAAGTTGAGGAAAAAATCTCTTCACTAGCTCGCTTGCTCCCTGTTACGGTCCCTCAATGAAGATCACGTGGGTGCTGTGTCGAAGTTACGAAGAGGCTCAGCATTATTCGCGGATCATCTATCTGCACGAGTGGGGCGGAAAGCCGTTCTACTGGGGCAAGGCTGACAGGAGTTTTTTCGGCGGCCACATGCGAGAGAGGGATGGTCTGAGGGCTAGCGGTCGCTACAATGCGGGCTACCGACATTGGATCGAGGGTTGTCTAAGGCACGGTGGAAAACTCTACATTGGCAAACTTGACGAAGAGGCCCTAAGCCGTATAGATGAGGTCGAGAACTATCTCATTCATACATACGGGCATGAAATGAACAGCAGGGTGGTCCTCCCCCTTGGGCAACTTCAGCTAGGGCACGAGGGCGACATTCCGCAATCTATTACCAATTCCTCCGCCGCATTTCGTAATAAGGTGACGTCGATCGGCACGGGAACGACGGCGGGAGACGAAGTAACTCAACAAACCAAGAAGGCCTATCGCTAACCTCGAACCGCAGTCAAAAAAGCGAAAAGGCGATTTCCCTCGAATCACCTTCGAATGGAATCGCCTTGAATACGTCTCGAATGTCTCGACGGAGCTTAGAGCGCTTGCACGTTCTCTGCTTGCCAGCCCTTGGGGCCCTTGGTCACGTCGAACTGCACGCTCTGGCCTTCCTGCAGGCTCTTGAAGCCGCCCGCCTGGATCGCCGAAAAATGCACAAAAACGTCTTCGCCATTCTGACGGCTGATAAAGCCGTAGCCTTTGGCGTCATTAAACCACTTCACTGTTCCTTGTTCTGCCATGTGTTTTGTACTCTTGTTTCCTTCTTTGATAGTTACGCTGGAGGGATTCGGAAGAAACTTGCGCAGGTTACTGGCTGTTGAGGCGAGAACTGCTCACGACCGATTCTGTCTAACGTACAGACAAATAGTACCCGTTATGTGGCGAATTAGCAATCTGAAGTTGTGGGCGGTAGTGTCCTAATTCGTCCCCGCCTCCCGTTGGCGACTTGGTGTTGATAACTGCGCCCATGGCGAAGGTTCTATAATGGAGTATATGTCACTCACGATACCGGAACAGGACATTCAGCAGCTGATGCGTCACATCGAGGCCCGGATCGATTTGAAGGAGGTTGCCGCGACGCCTTCATCGTATTGGGCCTCAATGCCCTTATGCATTATCGGCTCAGTTTGGTCAATTCGGTCCAACTATGAAAAGACCGTGTGCCCTCTCGTACGCCGCTTCGCCAAGTCAAACACTCCCCCCTGGGATGCCACGGAGCATTCGACTCCTCCAACTGATGGGAGCCCGACCCTTAGAGACTTCGTCGAGGCCATTGAGGGACGCCTGCAAAACGGACACACTCATGAGACCCTTTTTGCAAATCGCCAGCGGACATCGTCGCGGAGCGGAATCCTCAAAGCTGACGCAGTTCACCGTTTTGCTAATGCGCTTCTTGGCGCTGGAATCAACCGGCCCAGCGATTTACGAGACGCTGCCAGATTGAAGAAAGCGGAGACACTCGTGAAGGAGATACCGGGTCAGGGAACCGGGATAACCTTTACGTACTTCTTAATGCTTTCGGGTGAGGGCAGATTTGTGAAATCCGATACCCATATCCGTAGATTCGTGAGCGACGGGCTTGGTGTTCCATGGAGCAATCTCGTCTCGGCAGATCGAGCAGCCGGAATGCTCAGGGAGGCAGCAAGACGATTCGCGGTGAATCTTCCGGGCCTGACGCCAGCCAAACTAGACCATGCCGTATGGGCTGACCAGAAGCTCCGCACACGGCCGTACCGTGATGGCGCTGGAGGTGGGGGCCAGGAGCGAGAAGGGTGTCGCGGCGAGGACTCCGACGCGACTGGGTGTCAGCGAGGCGGGAAAACGCGGATACCAATCCGGGCTTAAATCGGAACAGACGAGCAGATCGTGCCACCGGAGCCGTGCGTCCTCAAACTAGGACACTACTTTATGGGCGAGGGATTTTCTTCGCGGACGTCTTCGCGACACCTGACGAATCGTTAGCGCCCTTTGCGGTCAAGAGCTTTTTACCGCAAAGCTCGCGAAGAACGGCCGCGAAGATCGCAAAGTCCGAGGTCGGGAAGACAAAGATCTGGCAAACCAAGTCCCGGATTCAACGCTGCGCAGGACGACCGTAAACAAGCTATACTGGAGTTCTTAACCTCGAAGCACGCCACACTCTGCGCCTTCGCGATTGAGAGATCGAGAGGCGTTCTTTATCGCGGCAAGTACCTCTGAATCCTTCACTCTGCCTTGCACTCCTCGATCAAGTGTGCTTGGGCAACTCAGTTCAACCACTAGCCACAGGAGTTCATTATGTCCGCAGTGAACGGTGATAAGGCCAGATTCAATCGTGTGCGCAAGCAGAAGATCGCGCGCAGGAAACGAACCCATGAGTTGCTGAAACGGGCGGCAATGCAATCCAAAGCGGCGGATGCTTCGGCGGGCACTAAACCGCGCTCGGTGCCGGCATGAACACGCCGCTGGTGGCTCTGCCGCTTGCCCTAACCGTTCCCGGCACGCTCAAGAAAAAGCGAGTGCTTCTGCTGGATACATCCACCCACACGCGCGATTTGCGCTCTGACGTGATGCGAAAACTGGGCATCGATGTCGATTGCGCCGCCGACATTGGGGAAGCTCGTTCCTGGTGGCGAGCCGCCCTGTATGATCTGGTCTTGATCAATATGGAAAAAGGACCGGGCCATCGCGATCGATTTTGCGAAGACCTTCGCGGCGCGACGCCGCCGCAGCGTTTGGCGTTCCTGGTGGGTGAGCCCGGATATCTGGCGGATTCTCCCAATCAGGATGAAGCGTTGCCGGCGCCGAACGGTGACGATGTGCTCTTGATCGGGGAAGCGAAAGCCGCGCTGTCCGCCGATCCCAAAGCTTTGCCGCAACGCTGGGGCATTCTGGAAGCTTCCCGCCGGATTTCTGCGGTTCGCTCCGCCTGTACCGCCCGCGCTAGAGCCATACAGGATAGGCCAGTGCCTCCGCGCGATTTTGAGGGACGTGGGTCGAAGACGCTCACTGCCTCGAGAAGTCTGGACGATTTACTGAGAGAGGAAATGCAATGAAGAATCTTTATGTTGGCAACCTGCCGCACAGCACAACCGAAGCCGAACTGCGAAATGTTTTCGAAGCGCATGGTCCGGTGGAAAAAGTCACATTGGTCACGGACCGCGAAACCGGCCGATCGCGCGGCTTCGCCTTTGTGGAAATGACCGATGCCAGCGAAGCCGATAAAGCGATCGCTGCCCTGAACGGAACCGATCTGGGGGGACGGCCTTTGACGATCAACGAAGCCAAACCGAAGACGGACCGGCCCAGGAGTGGCGGCGGACAGCGCTTTGGAGGCGGAGGCGGCCGCAGCCGCGATGACTACCGCGGCCATCCGCGACAGCCGCGTGAACCGCGCTGGTAGTCTTCTGGGCAGGCAGTGCTGCCTAGAAGTGGCACCCAGAGACACGCCGCCCAGCGAAGAACCGTCAGCTATGAACCATCAGCTATGAAGAATGAACGATGAAGAATAATATCTCGGGAGATAACCATGCCAAGAGGCCGATCAACCTTCAACAAGCGCCAGAAAGAGCAGACACGCCAACAGAAACAACGGGACAAAGCCGAGCGCAGAAGCCAACGAAAACAGGACAAGCCCGAGTCCGGCAGCATGCATGAGTCAGATGAACTCCGCGAGAACGCCGAAGCGCAGGCAGCGATGTTCCAGATAGGCCATGAACCCAGCGAGAATTAACCGGAAGGGCTGTCAGGCTCTGGCGTTCTTGTTTATCTCCACCGTGCTCCAGGTTTTATCGGCGGCGTGACAGAGGTTTTCCAGCTTGCAATCAACGCAGTTGGGTTTGCGCGCGTAACACAGCTTGCGGCCATGCCAGATGACCTGATGGGAAAACAGAATCCACTTCTCGGGCGGAATAATGCGCATCAGGTCCTGCTCGATTTTTTGCGGATCGTGGTTCGTGGTGAGCTCAAGCCGGCGTGAGATGCGATGAACGTGGGTATCCACCACGACGCCATCAGCGATTTTTCCCCACGTGCCCAGCACCACGTTGGCGGTTTTGCGCGCCACCCCCGGCAGCGTGAGCAGATCCTTCATGTTCATCGGCACCTGCCCGCCAAAATCGGCGACAATCTTCTTCGCCGCACCCACCACCGATTTTGATTTGTTGCGGAAGAACCCGGTCGGACGAATGTCGGGCTGTAGCTGCTCGGGCTCGAGGGCTGCAAAGGCTTCAACCGTCGGATATTTGCGGAACAATTCCGGAGTCACGCGATTCACATTTACGTCGGTCGACTGGGCTGAGAGGATCGTGGCGACCAGCAGCTCCCATGCCGAACTATGGGTGAGCGCGCAGGTTACATCTGGATACATCTCATCGAGACGCTGGAGAATTTCCCGCACTCGGGTGGGATCAACCGGATTGTAAGCAGGCGCTTTCTTCGCCGATTTCGCGGTTGCGACGCCCGCATTGGCGCGTTTCCCCGTGGCCACCGCCGCCGCATCCAGGCTCGTCCTCACTCGCTTGGGCACAGCCTTTGCGGGCGAACTCCTACCCGGACCTTGCGCAAATGATCGACGGGCTACGCGATCCTGGCGGCCGGTTCGAGCTGGCTGGCGTGGAGTGATGCCGCGGGGCATGAGAAAAACATCTTAGCAGCGAAGCGATCATGCGGCAAAGCTGGATGCTAGGTTCACTCTCCGAAGAAAAACTTGCGTACGGTTCTTCCATCACTTGCTGCTATGGGAAATCATCCTGCAAAGCGGGGACTTATGATGTCCCTCCGTAACCAGAGCGATCATTGACTGGCATTGGCTCACCCCGATACTCTGTAGACATCCTCACAATTCCGGGAGCTGCTGTGGCGGTAAGTTCAATCCAACTTGGGCAAGTGTGGCGCAACGACGCGGATGGCCAGGATTATCTCGTCACCAAGGTCTACAACGAGGTGTTCACGCAATATGCCATGCTGCGGCCCGCCGGGATTGCGGCGCCCGATGCCCCAACCGTTCGCATAAAAATAACGAAAAGCCCAGAAGGCGCTTCGCTGCCCGGCTACACCTTTACCCAGGATGGCTCGTTCTGAGCTATGCCGGTCTATGATTTTCGATACACTATTAACGTGAATTGTCAGCGTCCTCTTCTCTTACGCAGACGCTTCGGACTGACAACCGGGAACCGGCAATTGGCAACTGTATTTACGAATGACTGAAAAACTTGTCGCTGTAATTTTTCTCTTTATCAACTCCGTGGTCGCGACCACCGGCTACGCGGGCATTATGCTGCTCATGGCGATTGAGTCGGCATGCATCCCGCTGCCGTCTGAGTTGATCATGCCATTCGCCGGATATCTGGTATTCACTGGAACCTTCAAACTATTCTGGGTGGCCACAATGGGAGCCATCGGCTGCAACCTGGGATCGCTGGTGGCGTATGAGATTGGCTGCTATGGCGGACGTCCGCTGGTGGAGCGCTACGGCCGTTGGATTCTGATGGGCCGCCGCGAACTGGACTGGGCCGACCGATTTTTTGTGCGCTGGGGATATCTGGCGGTTTTCTTTGGCCGCATGCTGCCGGTCATTCGAACTTTCATCGCGCTGCCCGCAGGCGTCGCTCGCATGCCACGGGCGCGCTTCCACATATATACGTTTCTGGGTTCGTGGCCGTGGTGCCTCGGGCTTGCTTATCTGGGCATGAAGCTGGGTGAGAACTGGCGCGAATTAGGCAAGTATTTCCACCAATTCGATGCAGTCATCGTGGCCGTGCTGGTGGCGGGCGCGGCCTGGTTTGTATGGAGCCATTGGCAGAATAGGATCGCCAATCAGCCATCCTCCGCTGTAGTGGATCAGCAGTAGGGCCGACACGTCTCCGGCGCACTTCCTCCACTGTCCTCCTGATGCAAGGGACAGCCCATTAAACCCGGGGTTCTCGCCATTTGGCCGCTTATGTTTGCAAACTGGTTGGCTGTGCGCCATTATTATTCATGCGGTGGCAAGCCACCGCCACCAGAAGAGGAACGTCGATGTACCAAAAGCGACCGGGAATATTCATGGCCGATTGGTGGGACGCCGATGGCCGCCGCCATCGCAAGCAATTCTCAACCGTCGAAGCAGCGCGCCAACACGAGCATCGGGAGACCGCCCTCGCGCATGCAGAGCGTGCCAGCCGTGAACTGAAGCTCGCAAGTGTTCGTAATCGTGGAGGCAATCAAGTGTCATCAAAAGAGACGAATAACGGCGCCCTTCGTCCCGCCAAAGGGAAGCTCGGAGTGATGATCCCCGGCATGGGGGCGGTGGCTACAACATTTGTCGCCGGGGTCGAGGCAATTCGGAAAGGGCTGGCCAAGCCGATCGGCTCGCTTACCCAGATGGGCACAGTGCGGCTCGGCAAGCGTACCGACGGCCGTTCGCCGAAGCTCAAAGAATTTGTGCCTCTGGCCGGACTCGACGACCTCGTCTTCACCGGTTGGGACATTTTCGAAGACAACATGTACGAGGCAGCGTCCAATGCCGGAGTTCTCGAGCAACGCTTGCTCGATCAATTGAAGCCGTTCCTGTCTTCCATTGCTCCGTTGCCCGCAGTCTTCGACCACAAGTATGTAAAGAAGATCGACGGACCCAACGTAAAAAAAGGCAAGACAAAGATGGATCTTGCCGAACAGTTGCGTGACGACATTCGCAAGTTCAGAAAAAGCAGCGGTGCGAGCCGGCTGATTACCATGTGGTGCGGATCGACGGAGTCCTATATTGCGGCCGGTCAGGCCCATCAGTCGGTGAAATCTTTCGAGAAGGCGCTGCGCACAAATGACGAGACGATCGCGCCTTCGATGGTATATGCCTACGCCTCACTAATGGAGGGCGTGCCATTCGCCAACGGCGCGCCGAATCTTACGGTCGATCTGCCTGTGATGCTGGAGCTTTCGCGAAAGAATGAAGCGCCCATCTGTGGCAAAGATTTCAAAACCGGGCAGACTTTGATGAAGACCATCCTAGCGCCAGGTTTCAAGGCGCGCATGTTGGGACTGAACGGATGGTTCTCCACCAACATCCTTGGCAATCGCGACGGCGAAGTGCTCGACGATCCCGGGTCTTTCAAGACTAAGGAAGAATCCAAACTCTCCGTGCTCGAGCATATTCTGCAGCCTGAACTTTATCCCGATCTTTATGGAAAAATGCATCACAAGGTTCGCATCAACTACTATCCGCCGCGCGGCGACAACAAAGAGGGCTGGGATAACATCGACATTTTCGGATGGCTCGGCTACCCCATGCAGATCAAAGTTGATTTTCTGTGCCGCGATTCGATCCTGGCCGCACCGATTGTTCTGGATCTGGTTCTGCTGATGGATCTGGCACAGCGCTCTTCCGAGCTGTGCGGCCTTGGGATTCAGGAGTGGCTGAGTTTTTACTTCAAGTCCCCGATGACCGTGCCAGGACTTTACCCAGAGCATGATTTATTCATTCAGTTGATGAAGCTGAAGAACACGCTGCGCCACTTAAAAGGCGAAGAACTGATCACGCATTTGGGGCTGGAATACTACGACTAGCAAGTGTGGAGCGGGACTCGTCCCGGTTAGATCTTATTCTCCTGCTTGTACTCATCAAACTTGGTCAGAAACCGGTCGATGTCCTGCTTCTGCAAATAGTACGGCGTCGACAGCCTAAGCTTGTTGGGATCACCGCCACGAATGCGTATTCGTTGGGTCTTCCACATCCAGTTCTCCAGATCCATGCGCTGAACCGGTGGAACGTTTACGGTCACTATCGCGCAGCGCAGAGCGGGATCCGGCGATGTCCACGATTCCGCCCTGCGCTTCATCATTTCCGCCAGCATATAGTCGGCTAGCTTGCGATGGCGAGCCTCGATGCGGTCCATTCCAATCTCATTTGCGAGCTTGATCGATGCCCGCAATCCCCAGAGCGCCGGAACGTTGGAGCTGCCGATGCGCTGGAAGCGCTCGGCACGAAGTTGCGGTTCGTCCCAGCCTTCGGTGACGATGGTATTCCACAGGCGGTCGATCACCGCGTCGCGGACGTAGAGGAAGCCGGAACCTTTCGGCGCCATCAGCCACTTGTGCGGGCTTGAAGAATACATATCACAGCCGAGCTCGGGCAGATTCAGCCGCATCATGCCGACCACGTGTGCGCCATCCACCGCCGAGAGAATTCCTTTGGACCGGGCCAGAGCGCAGATTTCTTTGGCAGGAAGAACCACGCCAGAAAAAGTCGTGATATGGCTGAAGAAGATCACACGGGTTCGTGGGGTAATGGCGTCGTTAAATAAATTCAGTACCTGCGCGGTATCTTTGACCGGCCGAGGCAGGGTGACTCGTTTGACCACGATGCCGTAGCGTTTGGCTTTCAAGTTCCAGGGATGTTCGCCACCGGGGTGCTCCTGATCAGTCATCAGCACCTCGTCGCCCGGCTTCATATCGATTCCATTCGCGATATAGCTGTTGGCCTCCGTCGCATTCCGGAGCAACGCAATCTCATCGCGAGTGCAACCCACAAACTGCGCCAGGGGATCGCGAAACTCATTCCACGAAGCGTAACCCCAGATGGGATAGTCCTCGGGATCCGCTTGATCCATTTTCTCGGTTGTTTCATAACCCTCGAAGACCGCGCGCAGCACGGGCGCAGGACTGGAGCCCACTGTGCCGTTGTTTAAATAGACCTCGTCCTCGGGAATGAGAAATTGCTTGCGCAATTCGGCCCAGTACGCATCTTCGTTGTTGTCGAACTGCGTTCGCGAGGGAAGTGACGGAGTATTTTCAAGTTGCGCAAACAGATTCCCGCGGAAGGCCAATGAAGCCGCGACTCCCGCGGTTGCGGTGCTAAGGAAACGACGCCGGTCAAGCATAGACACCTCAGAACCTGATTCGTGTTGAGATAAAAATCATGGCTCGGATATCCAAGAGCGAAGTATTCGAGCCAAAAAGTAATCGAAGCACGCAGGTTATTTTCCTGCCTCCGGTTGCTTCAGAATAACGGCCGGAACTTCTTGCTGCTTCATCAGGTTGTTGTAGGAGACAACGTCGGTCGAGACAATCGACTGCCATTTTGTCAATTGTTCATCTACCTGTTTGCTGACCAAGTCGAACACCTCGTAGGATTGCTTGGTGGGAGCACTGTCTGCGCTACCGACAACGCCGCCCAGCGCAACCAGGTGATTGTTCAAGCGCACTGGAAAATTCAGCACGTCCTCGTCGCTCTTGGCTTTGACCTGGATCAGCGCTTCCTCGATTTCGGTCATCTTTTTGTCGAGCGCCTTGCCGGCATCCGAAATCGCTTTTTCGCGAGGATCGTTTTTCAGACGCGTGTTGATGGCTTTGATCTGACCGCGCAGATCACGAATCTGGATGATGGCATCATCTGTTTGCGTGACCTTGTCGCGAATCTTGATCAGCAGATCAAACTGCTTCGTCAGATCCTCCTGAGTGACGTGCAGGCGTGGATCAGGCTTGATCTCGAGCGGGGCGGTGTAGGTTTTGCCCAACACCGTAAGCCGAACCTCATATTTTCCAGGCAGCGCTTCAGGACCGTCGGTATCTCCGCCCCAGAGCGCAGCATGAGGAACCTTGGTTGCTCCTTCATATTTGAGGTCCCAGACGAAGCGATTGAAACCAGCATCGGAGGAAAGCTTTCCTTCCTCCCGGTTGCGTCGAAATTCCTGTTCTTCTTCCTCAGGCTCTTCTTTCTTGGGATATTTGCGAAGGACTTTTCCGGAGGAATCGAGAATTTCCAGAGTGATCTTCGGAGCTTCCTCTTTTTTCTTTTCATCGGAAGCTGAAGAGTCTGAATCAGTCTTGGCGGCTATGGCCTCGCTCCCGTCGGCAGAATCCTTCTTTTTGTCGTCTTCTTTCTTGAGCGAAGTCTTCAGCCAGTAATCGATGATCGCTCCTTCCGGCGGATTTTTTCCGACGTTGCCGCTGGGCGCGAAAAACGAACCGCGGAAGACGGTGTGATTCGCGTCCGCAGGCGTGAACAGATGCGCTTCTTCCTGTGGAATTGAATCGCTGTATTGCTCGAGCGGGGTGATGTCATCGAGAATCCAGAAACTGCGGCCGTGGGTTGCGACGACGAGATCATCGTTTTTCACGACGAGATCGTTGACCGGAGCGGGAGGCAGATTCAGTTGCAGCGGCTGCCAATGCGCACCATCGTTAAATGAAACGTAGAGGCCTGCTTCAGTTCCAGCGAAAAGCAAATTCGGATGCCGGGGATCGATTCGCACAGCATGGACGTAATCGTTCGCCGGAATTCCCTCGACCAGCTTGCTCCAGGTTTTTCCGAAGTCGGTTGTCTTAAAGACGTACGGTGTGAAGTCATCGGATTTGTGGCGTTCCACCGCGACATACACAGTTCCGGCGTCGTGCGGAGAAGCCTCGATCATGCTCACCGTACCCCACTCGGGCATGGCTTTCGGCGTCACATTTTCCCAGTGCTGGCCGGCGTCACGCGTAAGTTGAATCAACCCGTCGTCAGTTCCGGCCCAGATCAGGTCTTTCTGCACCGGCGATTCCACGACTGAAAAGATAGTGTCGTAAACCTCGACCCCGGTGTTGTCTTTGGTGATGGGACCGCCGGAAGATTGTTGTTTCGACTTGTCGTTGCGGGTCAGGTCGGGGCTGATGGTTGTCCAACTCATGCCGCCGTCGGTGGTTTTAAAGAGATATTGTGCGGCAAAGTACATCGTCTTGGGATCGTGCGGTGAAAAGACGATGGGCTCAGTCCATTGAAAGCGATATTTCAAATCCGCCGCGGCCCAACCAATTGGATTCACTGGCCAGGGATTGATGGCTTGCTCTTCTCCAGTGCGATGATCGTAACGGCTGATGTCGCCGCCATAAGAGCCGGCGTAAACAATTTCCGGATCGGTGGGATCGGGAGCAATGTATCCGCTTTCGCCGCCGCCCACGGCATACCAGTCTGGGCGATCGATCGCGCCTTCGGGACTGGCGCTGGCGATGCCCACAGTCGAGTTATCCTGCTGTGCGCCATAGATGTAATAAGGGAAACGATTGTCGGTGGTGACGTGGTAAAACTGCGCGGTGGGCTGATTGTAGAGCGAAGTCCAGGTCGCGCCGCCGTCAATGGAAACCGTGGCGCCGCCGTCGTTTCCGTTGATCAGACGCTTGGGATTGTTGGGGTCGATCCAGAGCGCGTGATTGTCGCCGTGGGGCGCACGCACGCGGCTGAACGTTTTGCCGCCATCATGCGAACGATATACCCCGGTGTTGAGGATGTAGACAGTATCTTCCGATTTCGGATCGGCGAAGATGTGCGAGTAATACCAGGCGCGCTGGGTGAAGCGATGATCGCCGGTCATCAAGCTCCAGGAATCGCCGCCGTCGTCGGAGCGATAGATTCCGCCTTTTTCGGCTTCGATCACGGCGTACACGCGGTTGGGATTTGCGCCGGAAACGGTAACGCCGATGCGCCCCATAATGCCTTCCGGCAATCCGTGACCTTTCAGTTCTTTCCAGGTTGTTCCGCCATCGATGGAGCGGTAAAGGCCGCTGCCCGGTCCGCCGCTGTCGAGGCTCCACGGAGTACGGCGAGCCTGCCAAAGGGCGGCGAAAAGGGTATTGGCATTGGTGGGATCGAAAACCACATCAATGCCACCGGATTTCGCGTCTTTATACAAAACCTTCTGCCAGGTCTTGCCGCCGTCTTGGGTGCGGAAAATTCCGCGCTCTTCGTTGTCGCCAAAGGGATGTCCCAGGGCCGCGACGAAAGCGATATCGGGATTTTTTGGATTCACCGCCATGCGGCCAATCGCATGCGTATCAGCGAGACCGACGAATTTCCATGTCTTTCCGGCGTCGATCGATTTGTAGACGCCATTGCCGCCAACGATGTTTCCGCGGATACAGGCTTCGCCGGTTCCGACATAAATGACGTTTGGATCAGACTCCGAAACCGCGATGGCGCCGATGGCCGGCGACGCGTCTTTCATTTTGTCAAAAAGCGGCTTCCAGTTCAGGCCGGCGTCGGTGGTCTTCCAAACCCCGCCGGCAGTTGAGCCGAAGTAAAAAACATTATCCTGGCCGACAACCCCAGAGACGGCGACCACGCGCCCGCCGCGAAATGGGCCAACCAGACGGTACTTCAGATTTTTCCAGGGACCTTTATCCTCGCCTTCTTCGCCTTCGTTCTGCGTGGCGGGAGTTTGGGCCTCTGCGGTTTCGGTCTTTTGCTGAAAAGTCTGCTTCTGCGGGGTTTGTGCGCTCTTCTGTGGGGTACGCTTTTGTGCGGCTGCTGTGCTGCTGATAATCGCAATCAGAATGGCGAGTTCGACGATTCGCAAGTTCTTATTTCCTCCAACAAAGAAGATGATGAGATGTAGAACATAACGACGTAACGATAATCCCCTCAGCAAAATTGCACAACTGCAAAGCGATCTCGCTGCCGCGATTCAATCGGTCGGGATAGAATAGGGTGCCTGTTTATTCCGAGAGGGAACCATGTACTTCGAACAGTTTTATTTGGGCTGCCTGGCGCATGCTTCGTACATGCTGGCCTCCGAAGGCGAGGCGCTCGTGGTTGATCCTCAACGTGACGTGAAGATTTATCTGCAAGCCGCCGCGGCGCACGGGTTTGTGATTCGCCACATTTTCGAAACTCACTTGCATGCCGATTTCGTTTCGGGGCACAAAGAACTGGCCTCAAGGACCGGTGCCCAGATTTACATTGGAGAGCAAGCAGAGGCCAAGTTCCCACACATTGCGGTGCGAGATGGGTTTCAATTGCAGGTGGGGAAGGCGCGGATTGCCGTTCTGGAAACTCCGGGGCACACGCCGGAAAGCATTTGCCTGGTAATCACCGATCAAGAGAAGTCGGCAAAACCCTGGGCGCTTCTCACCGGCGATACTTTGTTTCTAGGCGATGTGGGGCGACCCGATCTTTCCAAGCGCTACACTCCCGCGCAGCTTGCCGGCATGCTTTACGACAGCCTGCACAATAAAATTCTCAAGCTCGAGGATAGCGTTCTGGTTTATCCGGCGCATGGCGCGGGTTCGCTTTGCGGCCGCAACATGCGTGCAGAGCGCGTCTCGACCATCGGTGTCGAGCGTCTGACGAATTACGCTTTGCAGATCAAGAGCAGGGAAGAGTTCATCCAGCAATTAACCAGCAACTTACCGGCACGACCTGAATATTTCCTACAGGATGCGGAAATTAACCGTGCGGGAGCTTCCTCATTGTCTGAGCTGGCGCCATTGCGTGCCATCGGAGCGATCGAATTAAAGACGCTGCTGGATCAGGGCGCGATTGCTCTCGATGTCCGGCCGGGAGAGCAGTTTGCCGCTGCACACGTTCCGGGCTCGATCAACATCGCGTTATCTGGGCAGTTTGCTTCCTGGGCGGGATCGCTGCTGGGTTTAGCGGCGCATCCTGTTTTGATTGCGCAGTCCGATGATGCCCTGGCTGAAGCGCGCATGAGGTTGGCGCGCGTGGGACTGGAGAATATCCTGGGATATCTCAACGGAGGTATCGCGGCCTGGAGTGATGCCGGTTTGCCGGTGGCTTCAATTCAGCAAATCAGCGCGCCAGTGCTGCGTGACAAACTGCAAACCAGCGCCTTGCAGGTGCTCGATGTACGCCGCGAAGCCGAATGGGAAGCGGGGCATATTGAAAATGCAATGTGGTGGCCTCTGGATAATTTCAAGGTTTCGCCGCCAGAAATTGATCGTGATACGCCGGTTGCGGTTCATTGCAAGAGCGGATATCGCAGTATGATCGCTTGCAGTTTGTTGCAGTGTGCCGGTTTTGCGCAGGTCATCGATGTGATGGGTGGCTTGGATGCCTGGCAGCAAGCGCAACTGGCCGTGGTAACCGGGAAGGCGGTTATGAGTCAGTAGTAAGGGTTCTCGTCGAGTTACGATGGCGAAATAAGATGTAGACTTTCCTTTCGGCAAATTCATTCGCAGACGCAACCATGAAAACTCGCAAACTCGCCAAGTCCTACCGGGTAGAGGACGGCAAGCACTTCCGCTTGAAGGATTTCGATCCCGCGGATACCGGCGACTTTAAATCCAACGAGGAAGCGAACGAAAAGCTGCAGAAAGACATCGAGCGCATGGCCGATCTGCAGGACAAACTCTACGCGCAGGATAATTGGTCACTGCTCGTTATCCTTCAAGCTCTGGATGCGGCCGGTAAAGATGGCACCATCAAACACGTGATGTCTGGAGTGAATCCGCAAGGCTGCCAGGTGCAGTCGTTCAAAACGCCGTCTGAAACGGAGTTGCAGCACGACTTTTTGTGGCGAACCACGCGGCATCTACCAGAGCGGGGGCATATCGGGATTTTCAATCGTTCTTATTATGAAGAAGTGCTGGTAGTGCGGGTTCACTCTGAAGTGTTGAAAAATGAAAAGCTGCCCCCGTCTCTAATGACCAAAAACATTTGGGAGGAGCGTTTCGAAGACATACACAGTTTCGAGCGGCACATGGCGCGCAACGGCACGGTGGTCCGAAAGTTCTTTCTTCATTTGTCCAAAAAAGAGCAGAAGAAACGCTTCCTGGCGCGGCTGGAAGAGCCAGAGAAGAATTGGAAATTTTCGGCTGCTGATATCCACGAGCGCGAATACTGGGACGATTATCAAAACGCTTACGAAGAAGCGATCCGCAACACGGCCAGCAAGCATGCGCCCTGGTATGTGGTTCCCGCGGATAATAAATGGTTCACTCATCTCGTAGTTGCGGCGGCTATCGTAGAAACGCTGGAAGAGTTGGATCTTTCCTATCCGAAGGTCGACGCTGCGAAGCGAAAAGAGATTGAAGAGGCAAAGAAAGCGCTGTTGAAGAAATAAACCAAGAAGAACGCGGTTCGCTTTTGTTCTTCAGGCGGCAAGATTCGGTTTTTAATTCAGGGGGGCACAACCATGGGGATTATTGCGTTTGGTAGCAGCAAATCGTTCAGGGGTTCAGTTATCTGTTTGGCATTCCTTCTTGCTCTGGCGTTCTCGATCGAACCGGCGAGCTTGGCTCAGACCAAACCGGAACGTCAGTCGAAGGCCGCCAAAGCGGCGGAGAGCGCACCATCAAAAACCGCCAGCACCGAAGATCAATCCGGAGCCGAGAACCAGTCTTCCAATTCCAACGCGCCAGAAGAGAAGCCTTTGAAAGGCATGAAGTACCGCTTGATCGGCCCCTTCCGCGGCGGCCGCTCGCTGACTGCGGCCGGCATCCCGGGCGATCCCACGACATATTATTTTGGCGCGACCGGCGGGGGCGTATGGAAATCGACTGATGCCGGCTCGACCTGGTCGCCGGTTTTCGATAAAGAGGGAACTGGCTCCATCGGCAGCATCGCCGTGGCAAATTCCGACCACAACATTCTTTATGTCGGAACCGGCGAGGCCTGCATTCGCGGCAACATCTCGCAAGGCGACGGCGTTTACAAAACTCTGGACGCAGGAAAAACCTGGAAGAACGTCGGCCTGCATGATAGCCGCGCCGTCGGAAAAGTGATCATCGACCCCAATAATCCCGACATAGTTTTCGTGGCCGCACTTGGCCATCCCTACGGGCCGAATAGCGAGCGCGGCGTCTTCCGCACGCAGGACGGGGGTAAGACCTGGCAGAAGGTTCTCTATAAAGATGAGAACACCGGCGCGGTTGACGTTGCCTTCGATCCGCACAATTCCAATATCGTCTTTGCCGCTTTGTGGCAGGTGCGCCGCACTTCGTGGAGTCTCGACGACGGCGGGCCGGGCAGCGGAGTCTATCGCTCAAACGATGGCGGCACGACCTGGAAGCGCCTGGAACAGCATGGCCTGCCTAAAGGCCCCTATGGCCGCATCGGGATTGCAGTCGGAGCGAACTCCGATCGCGTCTACGCTCTGATTGAGGCGCACAACCCCCAGGGCGGTTTGTATCGCTCCGATGATGGCGGCGACACCTGGGAGTTGGTGAATCCCAGTCACAGCCTGTGGCAGCGGCCGTGGTACTACATGCATATCATCGCCGATCCGAAGAACGAAAATGTGGTCTACATCATGGATGTGGAATCCTACAAATCCACTGACGGTGGCCATCTCTTCAACAAAGTCAAAGTTCCGCACGGCGACAACCACGGTCTATGGATCGATCCCAAAGATACGCGCCGCATGATTGCCTCGAACGATGGAGGCGTAACCATCTCGGTCGACGGCGGCAAAAGCTGGAGCCTGGAGAATAATCAACCGACCGCGCAGTTTTATCATGTCATCACCGACTCTGCGAATCCCTATCGCGTCTATGGCTCGCAGCAGGATAGCGGTTCCGTGGGCATCGTCAGCCGCAGCGACGATGGTTCCATCAGCTACTCCGATTGGTATGACGTTGGCGGCGGCGAAGCGGGCTATATCGCGCCCTATCCTCCCGACCCCGATATCGTCTACGCCGACGATTATCAAGCTACGATCACGCAATACAACCGCCACATCGGCCAGGCCAAATCGATCACGGAACAGCCAGAGCTTTCCGACGCACACGGCGCCGCGAACCTGGAGCACCGTTTTCAGTGGACCGCGCCTCTGATTATTTCTCCCCATGATCCGAACACGCTCTACCACGGCGGTGAGCGTCTTTTCAAAACAACCGACGGCGGAGTTCACTGGGAAGCGATCAGTCCCGATCTAACTCGCAACGATAAGAGCAAGCAGCACGTCTCGGGCGGCGATATCACGCTCGACGATTCCGGCACCGAATACTACGACACCATCTTCACCGTAGCCGAATCGCCCATCACCAAAGGCCTGATCTGGGTGGGCACCGACGATGGCCTGGTTCAGCTCACCCGCGATGAAGGCAAAAACTGGAGCAACATGACTCCCAAAGATTTACCGGAATGGAGCCGCATCAGCCTGATTGAAGCCTCACCGTTTGACGCCGGGACAGCTTACGTCGCGGCCGATCTCCATCAGAGCGACGATCTTCGCCCCTACATTTACAAAACCACCGACTACGGCAAGACCTGGACGAAGCTGACCAACGGCATCCCCGAAGGATCATTTGTTCGCGCCGTGCGCGAAGATCCCAAAAAACGCGGCCTGCTTTATGCCGCGACCGAAGGCGGAGTTTATATTTCCTTCAACGACGGCGCAAACTGGCGGCCTCTCAAACTGAATCTGCCGCCCACCCCGGTGCACGATCTGGTGGTGAAAGACAACGACCTCGTCGTCGCCACACATGGCCGAGCGTTCTGGATCCTGGACGACATCGGTCCTTTGCGCCAGTTCAGCGACGCAATCGACAAGCAAGAGGTTCACCTCTACACGCCGGATGCGGCATACCGGATTCAGGCCGGCCGGACTCCCTTCGGCGAAGAAGGCGAGCCGCACGTTTCGAAGCGCACCGGGCAGAATCCTCCCGCCGGCGCAATCGTTTACTTCTATTTGAAAGACGCGCCGAAGGCAGGCACAGAGACGAAGCTGGAAATTCTGGATGCCTCGGGAAAGACTCTGCGAAAATTTTCCAGTCTGGAAACCCAACCGCTCGACGAGCCCGCCGGTCCTGACGACAAGAAACCGGAAAAAGAAATCAAGCCGGAAGCCGGCTTAAACCGCTTCGTGTGGGACCTGCACTGCGAGGAGGCGCATCGTGTTCCCGGCTATTATCTCTGGGAATACAATTCCGGAGCGCAAGGCCCGGTGGTTCCGCCGGGAAAGTATCAGGTCAAGCTGACGGTCGGTACGGAAACTCAAACCGCCCCGCTGGAAGTGAAACTAGATCCGCGAGTCAAAGTCAGTGAAGCCGATCTGCAACAGCAGTTCGCCATGCAGATGCAGATTCACGACGAACTCAACCGCGTGTACGACGCGGTCAATCAGATTCAGGACGTGCGCTCGCAGGTTCTCGGCCTGAAGCGGCGATTGCCGGAGAACGCCAGCACGAAACCCATTGCCTCCTCGGCTGACGATCTCGATAAGAAACTGATCGCGGTGCGGGATCAGTTTGTAAATCTGACCATCAGCGCCAATGAAGACTCGCTGGCCTATCCTCCGCAAATGGACAGCAAATGGGCGTTTCTGGCGATGGATCTGGGCACCGCGGATTCGGCTCCAACCGAAGCCGAACAGCAAGAGTTCGAGAAGCTCAAGCGGCAAAGCGGAGAGATGCTGGGCCAGTGGGATAGTTTGCAGAGCCATGAACTGGCCGATTTCCGCAAGCTGACCTCTGAGAATAGTCTGTCTACAGTGGTGGTTCCGCCGCCCGGCCAGGCCGCAGAAGCGGAGAGTGGCGACGAGCACTGACCCGGATACGCGGTTATGGATGAGTCTCTTGCCAGGCTCTGATCGCGAAGAAGTTCCATTGGCTGGAGAATGCGACTCGGCGAACGCCGAAGTCGCTGATGGTGGTGAACAGGATGAGGCAGATCAACGCCGCGGCGGGAGCCCATTTTCTGATCGGCGCTAGCAGAGACTCCAGGCCTTTTACATAAATCAAAGCGAAAGGCAGTAGAGCGCCGGAAATAATCCGTCCGGATACGAAAAATGGGTGTTCCCGCGAGGGATTCGGGCAATTGTGGAAATCGAATGGAAGCGAGATCGCGGCCATAAACAAGATGGACGCAACCAGCAGAAGAGATATCTGTATTTCCGCAAAGCGTTGTCCGATATCCCCATTTTTCGATTTGCGGAAAAACTGCACCGCAAACGCCACGATCAGCACGCCTGAAGAGAGCGCATAAAACCAGTCCGCAACCGGCCAACTCATCCTGTGCCGGTGCCAGACATATTCGCCGCTCCAGAAATTTTTCGTCAATTCCATTAGAAAATAAGAGAGCCCGCGCCAGGTGAAAAGCGGATGGCGGAAAATTTCGCCCAGAGGTTTTTTGGTCCAGCCCAGAAACTGCATTTTGCCGCGCGATGCGGTCAGGTCGCCGATCACCAAGTAGTTTCGAAGCATCCACGAGAAAGGAAAGGCGACCGCCGCGGATGCAGCCCCAACCACAGTCCACGCCTTTTGCTGCGGCGCTGCCGTGGACCTCTGAACCCAAAACCACAAAGTGACGGCGAGCGCGCCGTAGAGCACGCAGTTCGATACGTCGACGAGGAAGGTAAGTCCGACGAGCAGGGACGCGGCGACAAGAGCCCACTTCCCGGATTCCCTATCGTCCACAGCTTTCAACATCAGTAGCAGGACAAGCGCGGTCATCGGCGCCGCCAGCACGTCGCGGTTGATTCCGAAGTAAACGTCCTGCGGGAAAACTGCGAGCAAGGCAGGGACCCCGAGCAACAAAAATATTCGTCCAGGGTAAGCTTTCCGCACAAACAAATAAGACACCCATACGAGCAGCATATAGGCCATCGGATTCAAAAGCCGGAGCCAATAAATCGACTCCCACCCATGTACTCCGACGGACTCTCCAAACCGGTACCAGGCAGCATTTAGCAGGTAATAGACGGGCGGCGACTGCGCCTCGAAATCGGCAGTGCGCAGATATCGCCGAACCCATGGCCCGGTGTACGGAGCCGCATCCTGGGGCGAAAGCGGATAGAAGGGCGCGAAATTGCCCTCGTTCAGATATTCCGGTGTGGCATAGAGCGAGGCGATTTTCGCCGTCTCGAAATCGAAGTGCGGCAGGTCTTTGCCTGGCCATTGCCCCTGGGCATACATCCGAATCGCGGCAAAGTGAAATTGCTCATCGATGTTGTTGAAGAAGGGAAATGCTGCGGTGAAAATCAGAATGCGCAAGCCAGCGTATACGCACATCAGAATAACGATTTCCCTGGCATAAGCGCGGAAAAATTCCGCGATTCTGGGCACGGCAGCAGCCTCCACGGGAGCAATCGCGGTCTGCCGATTGGACTGTTCCTGAAGGGAATTCATTGCTCGCGGCGATTATACATGGGCGTTATTTTGGAAGGGATATGTCGAACGAATGAGGCTGGGCGTTCCGGCTCTGGCGGCCACCGCCGGGTTACCTGTGCTATTACCTCCGTGCCACTCCAATGGCACGGTCGAGCCTTGTCCGGTTTCCATTCCACTGATATTTTGCCGATAAGTGATGCTGATCCTCCCCTGAGGTGATGACCGATCCTGAGAGTTTGGGGGTGTCTATGAGGTTCATGCATCTGTGCTATGCGGCTTTGGGCTACGCGGTGGCCCGATGGGTATTTCGGCGGCAGCCTGTGGCTGATCCGGTTTCGCGTTTGCGGTCTTCCGGTCTTCTCTAAAAAGCTTGGGCGCGCGCAACCCGTTGCGCATCCATTCGTCAGCGCGCGCCCGATCTTTTCCTGTGCGCGGAAGTCGTAGCCCTAACGTTTACTGCTGGTTATCCTTCTTTGCTTTTTGCTCCCGATAGAATCTAGCTGAAGATCACAAGTGGTTCGATACCGGATAGGTTCTGTGCCTTTGTTCACACTAAGCCGCCCGCAACGCGCAATGCTGATTGCGGCGATTGCCCTGCTTACCGCATCCATGCCGCGCGCAACCGCGCAGGAAGATCCGGATGATGCGCCTCTCGGCGATATCGCCCGTAGTCTTCGCGGCAAATCTGTCGTCTCTCCGGAAACGGTGATCGATAACGATAATCTGTCGCAGGTAGTCGAGGGGGTTGAGAGTCGCCGCGAGGCGGGATTGTTGCCGGTATTATTTTCGCTTGATTCGGGATACAACAGCTTCCATGTTTCCTCGCCCGACGTCACTTGCTCGCTTTCGTTCAGCGCGAAGAATGCTACTTTTTCCGATCAGCTGCTGCTGAAAGAGTTGCCGAGCAGCGAACTCTCCAAGTTAGACGGCCCAGCGATCATCGACGGAGACACGCTGCAAGTCACCGTTCACAACGGCACATCCTGGGAGTTGCAGGAAGTTGTTATTGGTCTCACCATCGTGAGGAACCACGACTCGGGCGCTGCGGTTTCTTACCCCGCAAACGCAGAAGTTGCTGCTGCAGCGGAGGCGATCTCCGGAACACTCATGGCTCACTTTCAGAAGCAGGCGGACACAACCATCCTGTTGCGAATAAAGGGATCGGCCGCTCCCTCGACGACAGCAATCTTCCGCACGTCCTTAAATTTTGCGCTCTTTCCCGATCAGGAATGGCACTGGGCAATCGTTAAGGCGAAAGGCATTCCACCCCAAATTGCACCCGTCAGTGCAACCGCGACTGAGACCGGCACAATCGCTGTGCCCCAAATCGACCCACCTCTATCTCTTCAGCCGAAGCCCAGCGATATTGTCGGCATCGCGCCAGCGATCGCCCCAAACTCGAATGCAGATGTGCAGCCGCAGTAAGTTGAAGGTTCATATCATGATTCTGAGGCTTTGTGCGTCAAATCCCGGAATTGCACCGTGCTAAACTGAAGTCGGCAACACTAAAATCCTCAAATGAAATTCGGCGTAATCATCTTCCCTGGTTCGAACTGCGATCATGACGCATTCTGGACTATTCAACAGGTAGTCAAACAGCCGGTAACTTTTCTCTGGCACGAATCGCACGATCTCGAAAACTGCGACGCCATTATCATCCCCGGAGGGTTCGCCTTCGGCGATTACCTGCGCACGGGGGCCATTGCGAAGTTCTCTCCCGTCATGGAATCGGTGCGGCGCTTTGCCAACGGCGGTGGCCTGGTGATCGGAATTTGCAACGGCTTTCAGATTCTCTGCGAAGCTGGGCTCTTGCCCGGAGCGCTCTTGCGCAATACCGGCCTGAAGTATGTTTGCAAGCCAGTTCACGTGCGCGTCGAAAATGCGGCTACGCCTTTTACCAACGCCTACTCGCAAGGTGAGGTGCTGACCATCCCCATCGGTCACATGGAAGGAAATTATTTTTGTGATCAGCCGACTCTGGACGAGTTGCAGCGCGAAAAGCGCATAGTTTTTCGATACGCAACTCCCAGCGGTGAGATCTCAAGCAGAGCTAATCCAAACGGCTCGATCGACAATATTGCCGGCATCTGCAGCCCCGGCGGTAACGTTTTGGGCATGATGCCGCATCCCGAAAGAACCTCGGAAGCCGAACTCGGTGGGACCGATGGCGTCAAGATTTTTCGTTCGATGGTGGGCGCCATTGCCGGTGCGACCGTGTCTTCGGAAATAATGGCCTAGTTTTCCACCGTCTCCGGTTAAATTCTATTTGCTTCGCCCGGCACAGAGTGCTAGTGTCTCGTCGAAAGCTGCTTCCCCAATCGCCCAATTAGACCTGAAACCCCATAGAGGAGCGTGTCTGATGACGGCGAAGCAGATTCTCGACGCTTTTTCCGAAACTTTGATGCAGGACGAGCGAATCCTGAGCCCGCGGGAGCGGGAGCTGCTCACGAACCTGCTGCATAACTCAAAATCAGTCTCGAGCAACAATCCGGAGCTTGAATCGGCGGTTAGCGCGGCCATCGCTCGCTCGGTGGGAGAAACCGTGGCGCAGCGCACGTTCGCTCTATTAGGCGGCAGCATTGTTGAACAAATTCTTGCTCCTGCCGGCATTTCATCTCGCTCAGGCGAGGCGGTGAATGAAGTACCGCTCGAACTAAAGTCTCCCCAACCACCGACTGGGTCTCCTCAACCGCCGACTTCGTCTCCGCAGCCACCGACTGGGTCTCCCCAACCACCGACTTCGTCTCCGCAGCCGCCTACGCCGAGGCCGTCGACATCACTGCAGCCGCCAACCAAAGCGACAGCTTCGCGGCCTGTGGGCATATTGATTGCGCAAACAGGCGAACAGAATTCTTCGCAGACCGTGCAGCTTTTGGATCCTCCGACGAGGGTGCAAGCGCAATGCGTCGTGCTGGACGAGTTCCTGGCTCCGCAGGAACTGGATGAACTGATGAGCTTCGTTCTGCAGCACGAATCGGAATTTCAAACCAGCGAAGTGCTTTCGCCTACCGGCGAAGCAGGAGTGGTCGATTACAGCCATCGCCGCTCCCGCGTGCTGATGGATGCGGGAAAGCATCAGGAAATTATTCTCGATCGCATTCGCGGCGTGTTGCCGCCAGTGCTGAGCGAGCTTGGGATGGAAGACTTTACTGTGACGCATGCCGAAGCACAAATCACCGCCAGCAATGACGGAGATTTCTTTGGCGCCCACAGTGATGATGCTGATGCCACCATCGCCTCGCGCCATCTCACGTTTGTTTATTTCTTCCACCGCGAACCCCGGCAATTCGAAGGTGGCGAGTTGCGGCTGCACGATTCGCACTGGACGGGGGAACGGCAGGCCAAAGCCGGTACTCACGAAACTATTTCGCCCAGACAAAATCAAATTGTGTTTTTTCCCAGCGCACTGTTGCATGAGATCACACCAGTCGCATGTGCAACGCGGGTTTTCGCGGATAGCCGCTTCACCCTAAACGGATGGCTACACAAATAAACAACCCGGCGTGGTTGGAATGGATAGCAGCATTGATGGGGGCAGGGTCGCGGACAACGCAGCACGCGATGCTGCCCCCAGAGCAATTCCATTGTTCGCTTGAGCGATTGCCGCTGCACCTGATTCCGCAGAGGCATCTCAAGTCTGTTTTCCCACGAAGAGTTTGCCCGCAGACGCTGTTTCTCAATCCACAGTGTTTGCTGTTGCCCGCGGGTCAGCTGCCAGCGGAACTGCGAGCCCAAACGGATCTCGTGGAAAAGTTCAGCCTGCATCAGTCCGTGGCGTGGGTTCGCGATGCCGGCACTCTCTCGCTGCAACCGTTCTGGCTTGGCTCTCGTCTGGAGCGGATTGTTTCGAATTTGCGAGCCAAAGAGCCGGTTCCCGATTCTGTCCCACAACAGGCACGATCAGTGCTAGCGGCTGCCGGCATTTTGATTCGGGAGAATGAAAATGAAAGCCGTGCGCGAGTGTGGTCTGAAATCGTAAAACAGCGCTCTGCTCAATTCAGAGAAAAAGGGTATGCCCCGCTTTCCGGCTTGATTCATCCCCTCAATCTAGCCGCGCTGCGCCGGTATTATCGGCATCAAATTCGGCGTGGAGCCATTGGCCTCGGCGACTACCAAAGCTCGCAACGCTACGTGGCTCACAATGAGAGCGTCGCTCGCTTCTTCCATCAGCAGATGACCAACGCAATGAGCGCCATCGTAGGAGAAGCAATTAAGCCGTCCTATGTTTATTTCGCTTCTTACTTGAGCGGCGCCGAATTGAAAAAACACATCGACCGGGAGCAATGCGAGTTCAGCGTTACGTTGAGTTTGGATTTTTCTCCGGAGCCGGATCTCGCCACCTCATGGCCGATCCGATTGGATACACCGGCGCGCGTAGTTACGGTTTACCAAGCGCTGGGCGATGGCTTGGTCTACCGCGGAACCAGGGTGCCCCACTATCGCAACGGATTGGCCGAAGGCCGCACCTCGACTTCCATTTTCTTCCATTATGTACCGGTTAGTTTTAACGGTACGCTGCAGTAGGCCAATGCTTAAATCGGCGAGACTAGCGCAATCCCGAAATCACATACAGCACGGAGAGCACCTGGTAGTAGCTATAAGCGAAGCGCGAACCATCGCGGGTTGTGATGACCGGTGATGTAGAAACCGCGCCGGTAGTCGTTGCAGGTTGCAATGCCTGAAGCAGGGTTTGCTTTCCAGTCACAACATTCACTTTGTAGACCTTAGTTGCAAACTCGCCACGACGGTAGCCGTAAATGGACGATTCGTCCTCCGCCCATTGGATCGGAATAAAGCCGGATTCGAGATTGGGGATCGGGTGCGGCGCGGCACCTGCACCGATCGGATAAACGGTGCTGATTCCGGAATCGTTATCTCGCACCACGTATTTTCCGTTGGGAGAAATCGAGCCGCCGGTAATTCCCTCCGGCGTGATCGGGATTGGTTTACCACCATTGATGTCGACGGCATAGCAGCGAACAGCGTGACCGTGTTCGCTCGCATAGATCGCGATATGTTTTCCATCGCCCATGAAATGACCGGAGCCGCTGTAAATCTGTTCGAGCCCCGGAGTTGGAATGGTGCGTGGCTGTCCGGCGCCGGTGGGAACCAGAGTCACCTGCCCGGGAGTGCCTGCAAGAATGGAGACTGCCCATTTACCATCTGGCGAAAGCCCTCCGGCGCTTCCCATCCCGAGTTCGACTGGGAGCGAGCCGTCCAGCTTGCGAATCGCAATGAAGTATTGGTTACCCGCCGCTTCGCTGGAATCTTCGAACAAGACCGATTGCCCATCCCGCGAAATATCCTTGGCGATGTTCCAATCGTGCCATGAGATATCGATCGGCTTGCCATTTCGCGAAGTAAACGCCATAGCGAGACGTTCAGAATCCAAGCTCACCAAGGCGCGACCATCGGGAGCGACATCCTCCAGGGTCATGCCTTCTGGCAGAGCCAGAACCTTTCGCACCACTCCAGAGCCGGTCACCGCCAGCAGCGCTCGATTCCCACCCCGCTCGGCCGCCGTAAACCAGACTTCTTTTGCATCTGGGCTCCAGGCAAGTCCATCCTCCGACTCCCATCCGCGGGAAAGCACACTGACATGTCCGCTGACATCGTGTCCGCTGACATCAAGGAGAGAGACCGAACCGCGATCATCCCATGGGATGGGATGATCCAGGAACGCGATCTTGTCGCCTTTCGGTGCAAACCGGATATGACTAATCCAGCCCGAGGTTTCATAAAGCACGTGCCCAATCGGGTACTCGATGCGGTCTCGTCCTTGGGCACGATGGACGACGGCGAGTTCACCTTTAGCATCCCAATCGGCCCAAGCTACGTTTTCGAGAACTTCGCGCGGTGAGCCGCCTGCCAACGGCGCACGCGCAAGCACACCACCGGTTGTTTCCAAATGTGAGCCGTGCCCTCCGTGCAAGACTAAAGCGAGTTCGCCGCTGCGGGAGATCGCCAGAAAATTTGCTTCGTTAAGACTGAGAGCCTGGCTGAGTAACGAATCACCCACCGTCGAGAACAATCGCAGCGGCCCGCCATTCCAGGCCGCACAGTAGACAATCGAGCGGAAATTAGGAGTGAACCGCGCTGAGTAGACCGTCCCCTGCTCGAAGGTGAGACGCTGGTACGAGGGTGCAATTGGCGCCCGTTCCCATGGATTCCATAGCAGCAGAATCGCCGCCGCTGCCAGTGCGCCGCTAATTGCGGCCAGTGAAAACTTCAACTTAGTGGCAGCGGGCCTGGGAATCTGCCTGCGCGTGCCGGAAGCGTCAGAAAGCGTTTCCAGCGCGAACACCAGGTCGCGAGCTGATTGGAAGCGGTTCTCCGGTTCTTTCTCGAGGCAGTGCTGCAGAATTTGCTGGCAGGATAGAGGGATGCCGTTCTCTTGCAGAGCTTCTTCCGAAGGCTGCTCGCGGAGAACGGCGGTAATCGTGTCCACTTCGGTCTCGCCCCGGAAGGCGCGCCGGCCGCTCAGCATTTCATAAAGAATTGCGCCTACGCTGAAAATGTCGCTGCGGTGGTCAACGGCCTTTCCTCGGAGTTGCTCCGGAGACATGTAGGCAACCGTGCCGATCACAGCTCCGCTCTTGGTTATCGTCGTCAGATCTTCTACGGACCGTTCAGATTCTTCCGGCGATTGCAGTTTTGCCACCCCGAAATCGAGAATCTTGATCCGGCCCTCGCTGGTCACGAAGAGGTTTTCCGGCTTCAAGTCCCGATGAACGATGCGGCGATCGTGAGCAGCAATAAGCCCCTGAACGATTTGTAGCGCGTAATCAATTGCCGTGCGAACCGGCAATGCCCCACCCAGTAGGCGCGAGCGCAGAGTTGTGCCTTCCAACAATTCACATACAATGTAGGGAGCGCCCTGGTTCGATCCGACGTCATAAACCGCGACGATATTAGGGTGGTTCAGCGCGGCAGCAGCGCGGGCTTCGAATTCGAAACGGCGAAGATGATCGGGATTTTCTCCCGAAGACTGGCGAATCAGCTTGAGGGCAACATTCCGGCCCAGACGCTCGTCGCGCGCGCGAAAGACTTCGCCCATGGCTCCGGAACCAATTTTCTCGATGATTCGGTAGTGACCTATGAGTTGGCCAGACATATAGCAGCGAGTTTGCAGCATCTTAGGGGGCGTATCTGTGGGAGTCAATGACCTATTACGGCTATCCGGCCGGCACTGGAGGAGATGGCCGCAAGCGGCGTGTTATACTTTTGTGTACGCCTGCACTTTTTTCGAGGACAGCCTGTGATCCTTCTACGGGCGAATTCCGTGCAAAAGCAAAATTACTGATCGAGGTCTAACCATGTCCGGCCATTCAAAATGGGCCACAATTAAACACAAGAAGGGCGCGCTCGACGCCAAGCGCGGCAAGATTTTCACTCGCTTGATTAAGGAAATCAGCATTGCCGCCAAGAATGGTGGCGGCGATCCTGATACCAATCCGCGTCTGCGGGGCGCCATCGTCGCTGCCAAAGCCGAGAACATGCCCGCCGACAACATCAAGCGGGCCATTCAGCGTGGAACTGGAGAACTCCCCGGCGCTACCTACGAAGAATTTTCTCTCGAAGGTTATGGTCCGGGCGGTGTTGCGGTTCTGCTCGATATCAACACCGACAATCGCAACCGTACCGTGAGCGAGATTCGTCACGCCTTTGGCAAGAACGGGGGCAACATGGCTGAAGCGGGCGCCGTCTCTTGGATGTTCCACAAGAAGGGCGACATCATCATTCCCAAGAGCGTTGCGAAAGAAGACGACTTGATGAACATCGTTCTCGAAGCCGGCGGCGAAGATTTGAACGATGACGGTGAGAACTGGGAGATCCTGACCGAACCCTCCGCTTACGAAACTGTGCTCGAAGCGGTTAAGAAAGCTGGAATCGAACCCGCATCGGCGAGCGTTTCCATGATTCCACAAACTTACATCAAGCTCGAAGGTCAGGCCGCGAATACGATGATCCGGCTCATGGAGGCTCTGGAGGAGCACGACGACGTGCAGAACGTGCACTCCAACTTCGATATCGACCAGAAGCTGCTGGAAGAAGTGGCTGGATAATTGCCGCAGAGATAAAATCGAGAGCCGCCGCCAACGGCGGCTTTTTTGTTGGAAAGAAAATGATAGAAAAAGTTTTCAACACAACCGTGGAAAATTCTGTGGAAAAGCTGGGCAGTATTCTTGTAAGTGATTCAGCGAGAAATGGTTCAGCATTTTGCACCGGAGCGAGTGCTGGCACTTTCGTGTCATTGCATGGCGAAA
Organism: uncultured Acidobacteriaceae bacterium; assembly: GCA_963766625.1. GTDB lineage: Bacteria > Acidobacteriota > Terriglobia > Terriglobales > Acidobacteriaceae > Sulfotelmatobacter. The sequence goes on from CAVYBF010000011.1 coordinate 436,714, forward strand.
CGCTGTGCCAGATTTTTTGACTGTCTGACAAGCCTACCTTGAAAGTCCGACTCGACAAACTCTTGCTGGATCGTGGGCTGGTTCCTTCGCGCGAACGCGCACAGGCGCTGATCCTCGCGGGGAAGGTATTGGTCAATGAGCAAAAGCTCGAGAAGCCTGGAACCAACATCGCATTCGATGCAGTAGTGCGATTGCTCGGCAACGATTTGAAGTACGTCAGCCGCGGGGGATTAAAGCTGGAGTGCGCTCTCGAACATTGGCAGATCGATGTAAAAGAAAAAATCTGTCTCGATGTCGGTGCTTCAACCGGAGGATTCACCGACTGCCTGCTCCAACATGGCGCCAGGCATGTGATTGCGATCGATACCGGCTACGGGCAAATGGATTTCAAACTCCGTCAAGACCCTCGGGTTCGACTGCTAGAAAAAACTAATGCGCGGTACATAACCAGAGAGACCGTTGGCGAAGCGGTGGATTTTATTGTGATCGACGTGTCATTTATTTCGGCGACCTTGGTTCTTCCTTCCGTGCTCAATGCCGCTTTTCCACTCTCTTCCGAGGAGCGGCGCGGCCGCCAGCTAGTGGTCCTGGTCAAACCTCAATTCGAAGCGGGAAGGGAATTCGTGGGCAAGGGAGGCATTGTTCGCGACGCAGCGATTCAATTAGGCGCTGTCGAAAAAGTGAAGGCCTGCTTGCTGAAGCTTGGTGCAACCGGCGCCGACATGATCGAATCACCCATCCTGGGTGCGGAAGGAAATCGCGAATTTCTGCTTTGGGGTGTGTTCTAGCTCAGTCTCCTGTAGTAACACTCCGAGACTGGTGGTGCTTTTGGCTAGCGCGACACGCCAATGGTTGCGGGAAATCCTTCGCTACACCTGAAGAACGGCTGTGCTCAGGATGACGCCGTCGGGTTGAGGCCGAACCGCACCATCAGTCTCGGCGTGTTAAGGCTTTTCGGTAAAAATTCTGTACAATCCTTTTACTCGTCCGAAATATGGCAAGTCCGCCGACATCTCCTCAGCAAAAAGTTGCCGCGATCATCTCCCGTCACGGACGGCCAGAGGTTGCGCGTATTCTTCCTGAACTCCTGTCCTGGTTGCATGCTCATGGTTACCACGTAATATTTGATCCGGAGACGGCCAAGTACTGCGACGGGCATGAGGAGGTTTTGCGCTCGGAGTTATCTTCGCGGTCTCTTGATCTTGTAATTGTGCTTGGTGGCGATGGAACCCTTCTCTCTGCCGTGCGAGACACCGCCGCTACGGATGCGCCGCTGCTGGGAGTGAACCTCGGTTCGCTTGGGTTCCTGACCGATGTTCCTCTCGGTACTCTGTTTCCCATGCTCGAGCAGATTGCACAAGGCCGCGCCCATATCGAGCAACGTGCGCTGATGCATTGTGAGTTGATGCGCGGCGGGGAAAATTTAGGAAGCTACACTGCATTCAACGACGTTGTGGTCAACAAGACGACCCACGCCCGCTTGAACAACTATGAACTCTTTGTGGACGATGCGTTTGTGTCGAGCTATCGTGCCGACGGAATGATTGTGGCCACGCCAACGGGATCGACGGCCTATTCGCTTTCCGCCGGTGGACCGGTGATGATGCCCGCGGTCAGTGCATTCGTGATTACGCCGGTGTCTCCGCATTCGCTTACGCACCGGCCGCTGGTAGTGCCGGATTCGGCTGTGGTCGAAATTGTGTTGCGTAGTGAGGAAGAAGTCGCCTATCTCAGCCTGGATGGACAACCCGGAGTCGATCTGAGGGATGGCGACAAAGTGCGATGCCGCCGTTCTGAACACAAAGTCAGTCTCTTTCGCACCAACTCCGACTTCTTTCACGTGCTGCGCACGAAACTGAAATGGGGAGAAAGATAAGAGCGCCGCCGCCGAACTACAGTTCAGCTGAAAACAGCTGCCGTACTTTCTCTCGCTTGCGAATAAGCTTCGCTGATTTTCCGCTGACCAGCACTTCAGCAGGCCGCGGCCGCGTGTTGTAGTTTGAAGCCAGCGCCATTCCGTAGGCTCCCGCGTCCAGAACGGCCAGCAAATCGCCTTCTTCTACATGCGGTAGATTTCGATCACGGCCCAGGAAGTCACTGGATTCGCATACCGGGCCGACGACGTCCACCACTTCCTGCAGTTGCTCACTCTGAACCGTTCGCAAGACCGGAACAATCTCGTGATACGCCCCATAAAGAGCGGGACGAATCAGATCGTTCATGGCAGCATCCACAACGAGAAAACGTTTTCCATCGTTTCGCTTCCGGTAAAGAACAGAAGTGAGCAACACTCCGGCGGGACCTACAATCGCCCGCCCCGGCTCGAGCAGCAGATGTACATTGAGCCCACGCAAGGGAATTGTTACGGCCCGCGCATAGCTCGCAACGTGTTCAGTAAAATCGCCCTGTCGCTGCTCATAGGTGATGCCGAGGCCGCCGCCAACGTCAACATAATCGATCGTGTGCCCATCAGCGCGCAGTTCGCGGACAAGATCAGCAACCCGAGCGACAGCTTCTGCGAACGGCTCAATGTCGGTGATCTGCGAACCAATATGCACGCTGATGCCTGCCACTTTCAGGCATTTTGCCCGTGCAATCTGGGAATAAAGTTGACGCGCATTTGCGATCGGGATGCCAAACTTGTGCTGGTGCAAACCGGTAGAAATGTAAGGATGGGTTTTGGCATCGACGTCGGGATTCACCCGCAGCGCGACTCGTGCTTCCTTAGGCAACCGCGCGGCACAGTCGGCCAGAGCCGAAGCTTCCGACTCGCTCTCCACATTGAACAGCAGAATCCCGGCTTTCAGAGCCGCAATCATTTCATGGCGAGACTTTCCAACACCCGAGAAAACAATTTTCTTCGCGGCGCGGCGATCTGCCTTCAACACCCGTTCGAGCTCTCCGGCAGAAACCACGTCGAAACCGCATCCCGCCCGCGACAGCAGGCGCAGGATGCTCAAGTTAGAATTTGCCTTAACCGAGTAGCAAATGGTGTGTGGAAAATTGCGAAACGCATTCTCGAATGCGGCCAACCGTGCCCGAATCGTGGTTGAAGAATAAACATAGAGAGGCGATCCATAACGCTTCGCGAGTCCAGTCAACGAAACATCCTCACAGTGCAGCGCGCTTCCGCGATGGTGATCGTCGCCCCGCAGATCACGAAAACAGAATCCCGGTGGACGTTCAATTCTGACGGAGGGAATAATCTTGGACAAAGTTTTCGTGGCTGCGCGGCGAGGGCTCATTTTCCCTTGAGAGAGTCGGAGCCGGTATGGTCTTTGACCTTAATTGCCACCACGGTCTGGTCGTCGAAGGTCTCGACTCCGGCGGAATGCTCGCCGGCAGCCTTGAAAAGCGAGTCGACCACGCAATCCGCCGATCGGGCTGCGCATTCAGCGATAATTTTTTCGACACGAGTACGGCCGAAAAGCTCTCCGCGCCGGTTGCGCGCATCGAGAATGCCGTCGCTGAACAGAACAAAAACATCGCCGGGTTGCAGTTCGAATCGAAATTCGTCATAACTGACATCGTCAAACAATCCCAGCGGCAGTCCGGTTGCCTCGATTGCTGAGATCTTGCCGTCCCGCGCTAAAACCGGGCGCGGCAAGCCGGAGTTCGCCACCAGGAGCGTGCGATGTTCATCGTCCCAAACCGCGTATATGAGCGATACAAATTGCGCCTCAATACGCCGCTCCGCCAATGACAGATTCACCGCCGAAAGCATCTCGGCCGGGCCCGGCTCAATGGGTGCGTGGGAGCGCAAGATGCCACTCACCAAAGCCGCGTAGATCGCCGCCGGTGCGCCCTTGCCGCTGACGTCTCCAATCACAATCGCCAGGCGCGAAAGAGAATAGGGAATGAAATCGTAGAGATCGCCACCAATGGCGCGCGCTGGGCTGAATTTCGCAGCCAGTTCGAGATGTTTAACTTTGGGCAAAGTTTGAGGCAACAGCCGCATTTGCAATTCCCGCGCCAACGCCAGATCGCGTTCGAGCCGCCGCTCTTGCCGGGCGATCTCCTCATACAGCCGCGCGTTTTCAATGGCAATTGCTACTTGTGCGGCCAGGGTCACCATCGTGCGGCGATGATCGTCGGTGAAAAAACCGCGCCGGGTGTGCTCCAGATCGAGCACTCCGATCACTTTGTCTTTGTAAATCAAAGGCACGGCAAGTTCCGACCGGGTCTCAGGATTGCCTTCAATGTAGCGTGGGTCCTTGCTTACGTCGGGAACCAGCACCGCTTGCCGCGTTTCAGCCGCGTAGCCGACCAATCCCTTCCCCAGCGCAATGTCTCCTTTCATATGAACGTTCTCGTTGAAACGCAATGAAAACCGATGCTGCAATTTCTCCCCGGCAGGATCGACCAGCAGAATGCTGAACATCTGGTAGTCGATTAATTTCCGCAGCAATTCCGCGATTCGGCTCAGCAATTCATCTACATTCAGGATTGAGCTCAACTCTCGCGCAATTTCGTTGAGCAGCAGAAGAATGCGTGCCTGCCGCGTAGTGCGGGTGTAAAGTTGGGCGTTCTCAATGCCTGCGGCCATGCGCGACGCGATCAGGGTCAACAGCCGCTTGTGTTCTTCGTTAAAGTAGCCGGGATCGCGGGCTTCCAAATCGATGACTCCAATTACGCCGTTCTTTGTGGTGAGAGGCACCGCGAGTTCGGAGCGAACATTGGGAATGGCGGCAATGTAAGTGGAATCTTTCGTTACATCATCGATCAGAATGGCGCGGCGGGACTGGACAGCCAGCCCGGTCACGCCTTCGCCCACCTTGATGCGAGCTCGCTCGGCGAATTGTTGGGGATAGCCGATCTGGAAGCGAAAGCGCAGCTCCTGAGTTTTTTCGTTCAGCAGCAGGATTGCGAAAATTTCGTAATTGATGACCTTGCGCACTACCTCGGCGATCCGGCGCAAGGTGGTGTCTAGATCAAGCGAAGTCGCCATTACGTCGGCGACTTCCAGCAGCAGCGGTTCAATATGAATTTGCTTTTCGCGCTTCCTCAGAACGGACCCCATTCGCTTTTGTATGATACCAGCCACCTTGTAACCAGCACTCGCGCTACTCCCTCGGAACAATGCAAATGTCAGGAAGGTTTCGGTAGCGCTCGGCGTAGTCGAGGCCATAGCCTACGACGAACTCGTCTGGAATAGTGAAACCCACATAATCGCCATGCAGGGGCAGCTTGCGGCGGGAGGGTTTATCCAGAAGAGCCGCAATCTTCAGCGAACGCGGCTGATGCGCGAGCAGAAGTTTCTTAAGCACAGTCAAAGTCAGCCCAGTGTCAAGAATGTCCTCCACCACGATTACGTTTTTGTCTTTCATGGATTGATCCACATCCTTGGTCAGCTTCACCTCGCCGGTGGAATCCCATCCGCTCTTGAGCTCTTGTGTGGGGCTGGGACGGTTGCCATAACTGGAGACGCCGATGAAGTCGAATGTCGCGTCCAGGTTGATGTTCCGCGCCAGATCAGCCAGAAAAATCGCAGAGCCTTTTAGCACCCCCACCAAGATCACAGGCTGACCCGCAAAATCGCGGGTGATGTCCGCACCCATTTCGACGATTCGCTTGGCAATCGCATCCCGCGAAATCAGCACCTTAAGTTCTGTCATGGCGTTTCATATTAAACTAAAGTTCGGTCGCAGGAAGAGAACGTGATCCGCTTTACACCTCATCCACCTGGGAGCACGCGACCGGAGGAGAAAGCCGCTATGAATCTGAATGGTGTTCAACTTACCTGGCTTGGCCATGCTACATTCCGCATCGTAACGCCGGCTGGACGCACCGTCATTATCGACCCGTGGATTATGAATAATCCTGCCTGTCCACCTTCGGAAAAACACGTGAAGCACGTTGATGTCCTGCTGTGCACGCACGGTCACGGAGACCATATTGGAGACGCGGTAGAGATTATCAAGCAGCATAATCCGCAGGTCGTGGGCATGCCGGAATTGTGCGGCTGGCTCGAGAAAAAAGGCGCCAAGCAGACGGCGATGATGAACAAGGGCGGCACACAGAAAATTGGGGACATCAAAGTAACCATGGTTCATGCCGATCACTCCTGCGGCATCCAGGATGGCGATCAGCTCATCTATGGCGGCGAAGCCTGCGGCTACGTGGTTGAATTCGAAAACGGATTGAAGATCTATCACGCGGGTGACACAAATGTATTCGGAGACATGGCAATCATCCGCGAACTATATGCGCCTGAGATCGCGATGCTTCCCATTGGCGATCACTTCACCATGGGACCTCGCGAGGCCGCGTACGCTTGCAACCTGCTCAAACCGAAAACCGTGATCCCAATGCATTTCGGTACGTTTCCTATGCTGACGGGAAGCCCGGGCGATCTGCAGAAGCTGGTGAAGGGCGTCAGCGTGGTTACGCTGAAGCCCGGAGTGACGATGGGCAATCGCGAGGCTGCGTAGATATGGCGAGTGCTTTGAAAGGAAAGCAAGTGGCGCAAAAGAAGCCGCGAAACAAATCGCAAAACAAATTAAAGCCAGAAAGCAAACCGAGCTGGCGGCACTACAATTTCACAACCACTGGCCCAGTGGATGATTATCTATACTCCATGCTGCCGAAGCGGGATGGCGTTCTGACAGAAATGGAAGAGTATGCCTCGCAACACCACATTCCAATCGTCGGTCCGGCTGTAGCGCGTGTGCTTCAGCAGTTAGCAATGATGATTCAAGCCAAGACCGTTTTCGAAGCGGGATCGGCGATTGGATATTCGACCATCTGGTGGGCGCAAGCCGTGGGTGAAAAAGGTCGTGTCATCTACACTGATGGCGATGCAAGAAACGCCGAACGCGCTCGCCAGTATTTCGATCGCGCTGGCATTGCCGACAGAATTACGCTGCACACGGGCGATGCCCTCGAAATACTCTCTGAACAGAAGGAACAGTTCGACGTTATTTTTAACGATGTAGATAAAGAAGATTATCCCCGCGTGCTGCGGCTCGTCTCTCCACGTCTACGCAAAGGTGGCTTGTTCATTACCGACAACGTTCTGTGGAGCGGCCGGGTGGCGCAGAAGAATCCGAAAGACGCGAGCACGAAAGCCGTGCTTGAGTTCAATCGGCTGCTTCACAACACGCCGGATTTCTTCACGACGATCTTGCCGATCCGCGACGGATTGGCGGTGGCGTTGAAAAAGTAACATCTCGGGATGACAATTGTTGGTCAGATCGACTTCACCGGAATCGCCAACAAGTCCTCCACCAGGCCCACTTCTTTCTGCAGAAACGGCTCAGCGTGCGTCACGCCGCCCAACATGCCGTAATACCGCGCCATGGAATCTACGCGCGCGCGAATCTCATCGTGAGCAGGGAAGATATCTTTGCCGGCTTCCTGATCGCTGAACTGCGAGGTGTAAGCAAAAATCGAGGCAAGCTTTTTCTCGAATTGCGAACCAATGTCGACCACGAAAGTCGGTCGAATATCGTAGTAAAGCGTCGCATAGATAATCTTAAACGGCCGATAGGGAAGCAGAGGCGCACTCGAAGCGTGGGTTTTCTGGCTGACCGCTGAGACCTGAGAGCTGAGAGCCAGCTTTGCCAATCCGGCCAGGAAGCACGCTTCATAGCCAAGCACCGAACACGTATAGTGATCCGGATGCCGTCCCTTCCAATAGGGCAGAATCACCACTCGAGGACGAGTTTCACGTATCACGGCGGCAACTTTCAGGCGGTTCTCCCAGGTGTTTTCGACGCGGCCATCGGGAATATTCAGCGCCCACCGCCAACTTACTCCAAGAATCTTGGCCGCGTCGTTCGCCTCGCGCTCGCGGTCTCCTGCCGTGCCGCGCGTGCCCATCTCTCCCTGCGTCAGATCAAGAATGCCCGTCCGCTGGCCGCGCTGCGCGGCCTTCAGCAAGGTGCCGCCGCAGGTTTGCTCCACATCGTCGCGATGTGCGGCAATAGCAAGAATGTCGAGAGAATTGGAAGGCATGTCAGTTGATTTGGATGGCAAAGGAATTCTTTTCGATCCCAGTCATTTTACTTGCCCGACCTCCCACTCTCGTCTCAACATCCCATACAGCTCCGAGTCGATGAACTGATCCCATTTGCGAATATGTTCCCTCTGGCAGCCTTCGTACCGCATGCCCAACTTCTTAAGGACTCGGGCAGAGGCGAGATTGTCTTTGAAATGCGACGCGAAAATGCGATGCAAATGCAAATTCTCGAATCCGTAACGCATCATTTCGCGCGCAGCTTCCGTAGCATAACCTTTTCCCCAATACGGTACGCCTAGCCAATAGCCAAGTTCGGCATGTTGATGCTGTTCTGCGAAACGAAGCCCGACTCCACCAATGAGACGCTGGTCACGGCGCTGGATAATTGCCAAACGGCACTCCGAGTCGTTCTGTGTCGCCTCGATGAAGTCATGCGCATCCTTCTCGGTATAAGGGTGCGGAATGCGCAGCGTGGTCGCGGCTACCTCACGCGCTCCGATCAATGGCACCAGTTCCAGGACGTCAACATTTGTATAAGGGCGCAGCCTAAGCCTGGCAGTTTCCAGCGTGGAGCAAGCGGTCATATGCACATGCTGTTATAGCATCCCGACGCAGGAAGCGTTACTCGTCTGAAATCACCATTCACACGAGGTGACGAACCGGAGTTATCCTTTTCCCGTACCCGGTCAGAGGGGATCTATGCCATGAGAAAGCTCTTCTACAACGGCAACGAATTGCGCGCAGGATGGAGGTTGGCAATTTTCTGCATTCTCGTCGTTGCATTAGGGTGGGCGTTCAGCCACATATTGGCGCGTCTGCCCCTTGACCACTATCACGGGCTGCATCCTGTGCCTCTTATCGCGTTTGACGTGCTGATGCTATCGGTAGCGCTGATTGCGACCGCAATCATGGCTCGCTTCGAGCACCGCAGTTTTGCTGTTTACGGAATTCCCGGCATTCGACAACTTTTCAGCCGAAAATTCTGGATGGGTGCGCTCTGGGGTTTTGCGATGCCGTGCGCGATTATCGCTTTGATGGCGCTCTCCGGCGGCTATCGCGTACACGGGCTAAACCTAACTGGCGCGGCACTGCTCAAATACGCATTTCTCTGGCTGCTGGCGAACCTACTGATCGGGCTCAGTGAGGAAATCCTGTTCCGTGGCTACTTTCTATACACCTTAGCCGATGGAATCGGATTCTGGGCTGCGGCGATCATCAACGCCATTGGTTTTGGTGCTTTGCACTACTTCACCAAACCCTTTGAACGATGGGAAGATTGGATCGCCGTAACCTTAATAACGATATTCATAACGCTCGCTTTAAGACGCACCGGCGATCTCGCTTTTCCCATCGGAATGCATACGGCTTTTGATTTCGCATTCCTTTACGTCTTTTCCGGAATGAATGGCGGGGAGTTCGGGATTGGACGCCTGCTGAACGCGCAGTTTCCCGGACCGAACTGGAAGACAGGCGGGATGCTCGGTCCGGAGGCCAGTTGGTTCACCTTTCTGGTGACGATCGTAGCAACCATCTTGCTGGATCGGAGTTATCGCGAAGCCAAGTGGCCGTTATCAACAAGCTGAATACATTTTGCAGACTTTCGGACTTCGCCCACTTCGAATTATTTCTTTCTCTCCACCAGGTACCTTGCCAACTGACTCAATGTTTCAGTGCGTGCCCCAAAACTTTCCAACTCTCGCAGCGCATCCCTGATCAGCGAATCAGCCTTCCGCTCCGACTCTTGAATGCCGAATAGCGCGGGATAAGTTGCCTTTTGCGCGGCCGTATCTTTACCTGCCGTCTTGCCAAGCTGTTCCGAGGTTTGCGTCACATCGAGAACGTCATCGACGATCTGAAACGCAAGCCCAACTGACTGGCCGAAGGCCCGCAGCTTCTCAATTTCGCAGTCGTTGGCTCCAGCGTATCGGCTGCCGCTGACCAGGCTCGCGGTGATCAATGCGGCGGTCTTCGAGCGATGAATGTATTCCAACATTTCTCGCGTCGGCTGAGTATGTTCAGCTTCCAGGTCAACCACCTGACCGCCAATCATGCCATTGACCGTGCCGGTGCCGCGCGCAACCTCTTCAATGATTCGCACCCGCGCTTCAGCTGGGCACTGAAGCCGAGAGAGAACCTCGTATGCCTGCGTCTGCAACGCATCGCCCGCCAGAATCGCCACGGCCTCGCCGAACACTTTGTGGCTGGTGGGCCGGCCACGGCGCAGATCGTCATTGTCGAGCGCCGGCAGATCATCGTGGATCAGCGAGTAGGTATGCAGCATTTCCAACGCGGCACCCAGTTCTTCGATTCCGGAAGGCAACGCACCCGCAATCATGCGCGCCGCTTCCATGCACAGCACAGGACGCAGCCGCTTGCCGCCGGCAAACACACTGTGCCGCATGGCCTTGTGAATGGAGACTGGGTGCTGCGTTTCCCGAGGGAGCAGCCGGTCCAGCGCCGCATCCGTCAGGGAACGCCCTTGCTCAAGAGTTTCTGCCAGCATTGAGCAGTGAGTATAACAAGAGGAGCAGCCGGAGAGCAGGGCGCCGGGGCCGGCAATTTGTCACGAGGACTGCGTTCCTGGGAATCGCAAGGAACAGGTTGCTCGCAACACCAAAGACTGTGCTGCTGCGAATGAAAAAAGAGCGCTCCATATAACCAGGAGCGCTCAGATTCGAAGAAATACGTATTTGTTGTTTCTAAAATGTGTTCCGACGTTGTTTAAGCAACCGCCGCCTTCGACGCCGAATTTCGCAATACCGCAGCCAGAACATTCTGCACGTCGTCCGTGCTGCACACGTCGCTGGCACCAGCCTCCAACGCGGCAACCCACAATTCTTCATCGGGAATGCGATGCGCACAAACGATGGGAAGCGAGGGGAATTCATGGCGCAAGTTCCGGATATCGCTCAGCGGAAACTGCTCGATATTAAGAATTACCGCCTGAGGTCGGTTCTTGGCGACTCGCTGACGGAGTTCTTCCCCGGTTCGCGTTAAATGCACTGAGTGGAAGTGAGAGGAAAGCGATCCGGTGAGTCGGGAATCACTTTCGACTACTAAAACATTAAAGCCCATAGATCCTCCTGAAATGGTGACGCGGTCTAGGGCTGCGGGGGACGGTTGCAGTACCGCTAACTCCACAGACATTGTTAATCTCAACTACGACAGCGCTTCTAGCGGCGAGCAGGCGCCTTTTCTGCTTCGAACGGCTCAGCCTGGAGCTTGCCATTTTTCTTCAGCAGAATTTCCACCTTGCCCTCAGCCTGTTCCAATTCTTTTCGGCACGCCGAGGAAAGATTCATTCCCTCTTCAAAGAGCGTGAGACTCTTCTCCAACGGCACTTCGCCTTTTTCCAGTTCCTGGACGATACCTTCCAGTCGCTGCAGGCACTCTTCAAATTTTGCCAATGGGATTTTGCTCCTTCTCTCATTCTAATGCCGTCTGTGACAAAAGTTGTTCATGATTTTTCCATTCTTCGCAGAAAAAAATGACAGCATTTCCAGTCTGGGATTGATAACCGCAAAGGAAAGCAGAGATCAAGCGGCTGTTGAAAAAATCAGCATCCTGTCAGTTCTTACCCAAATAACGGATGCGGCTGGTAAACGCACGCGAATTTCCATCGATGAAAGTTGGAAATGGGTGTGCCGAATCGAGAACCCCGTTGGCGTAAGCGGCGTTGGCATGGTTGGTAAGATTGTCGAAACCGCCGCGCAGCGCCCAATACCGGTGGAACAGATGAAAGCGCTTTTCGAACTGCAGATTAAGCGTGTAATACGTGGGCAGCCGAAGTTTTCCCCAGGGATCGCCGGGGTAAATTTCTCCCTGAACCGTTGTGGCTAAGAACGGAATTCCGGTGCGGGCGTCGGCCGAGTAAACAAGATCCACTTTATGAACAATGGGCAGCTTGAAGAACGGCAGGATTCCCCACCCCACGAAGTGGTTGGGCGTATCCCAAGGATAAGGGCCGGGCGCCTGTGGCGTAAGCAGCGGAACGTCCACACTGAAATCGAATGCCTGATTGGTATGGGCACGCGAGCGCGTGTACGCGCCAAAGACTTCATGGTAACTGCGGAAACGATGCCGCAAGCTTACGGTGAAAGCGTCGTAACGATCATCGCGGCCATTTCCTAGAACGCGGTTGCCATCCACCGCTCCGTCGACCGTGTTGTAGGCGGAGCCATGAGTGCCGCGTTTTTCCAGGAACTCCAACTTCATAAAGATTGCATGCGGTAATTTCTTCTCAAGACCCAGACTCCAATTCACATATCGCGGCGCCTGTAGCGTCCTCCCGTTCACGATGAACGTGGTTGGTACCGGAACCGGCACAGCGGTCGGGGTGCCGTTCGCATCCGTCGGCTGCATCACGGAGTTGAAAAAGTAATCGATGCGTTGCCCCTCAAAGGGCTGATGAATCAGCCCCAGCGTGGTCGCGTCGTAAGTGATTCCAATCCCGGCAGAGAGCTTGGTGTTTCCCTCATCGTCGAGAATGTAAGTCCCAGCGAGGCGCGGCGAAAAAAGCGGTGTCCGCACGATCTGATCTTCATCCAAGCGCAACCCAGGCTCGACCAGCAGCCGGTTGGTGATCAGCCACTTGTCTTCGATGTACGCGCTCGCCTCAGTGTTGAAGAGGGTCGAGTAATTGCCGGGCGTGAAAACTGAATATCGCGCGCAGGTGTAGGGCGGCACGGGAACGTCGTTCGCCGCCGTGGCGCACGGCTGCAGCGGCGCATTCGGCTGCAGAAATGAAATCGGCTTGCGCAAGAACTGCGCGTTGTAATTTAAGCGGTCGAGGTCAACGCCAGTTTTAATGTCGTGCCGGCCATGCCATTGGTGCGGAGGTAGATAGAGGTTGGCAATCCCCTGCTCTCGGCGCGCCAGCGTGTTCGCCGTGAGATAGTAGTTGCCCGCTGCCAGTCCTGTGGTCTCGATATATGGAGCATTGCCATGCGGAGTGAGCGTCAGGCTGTATTGATCTACGCCGAATCCGGTTTCAAGCAACGCTCCGCCATGAAAATAATATTGATCTTTGAATGAACCGAGGTAGGCGGTTTCAGCGTCGGTGGGAGTTGTCGGTTGCGGCTGTAGATAAGACAATCCAGCGTACTCATCGTGATAGTAATTCGATAGAAAGCTAAGCGTGACAATGTTTCGCGTGGTCAGATTGGATTGCAACTTCGCCAGATTATCCACTCGCCAGAGATGGTCGTTATCCGCCGCGGATGGCAGCTGCTGAATGATAGTGTTGTCGTATTCGCCATCGAGCGAGTCAATGAACCACATCTTGCCTTTGCGCACCGGCCCCGACAAAGTGAGAATCGGCACCCACTGTCCAATCGAGATTCCTTTGAGAGTTTGGATCGAAGGCGTGAAGTCGGTGGAAGTCGCACGAAAATGATCGTCTCCCATGCGCGTGTTCAGCGCCAGAGTGCCGCCGGAGCCTTTGCCGTACTCCGCAGGCTCGCGGCTGGGCGAGACCTCCACCGAGCGAAACGATTCCACACTGCTCCGCACCAGCAACTGACCGTTCGTGGGCTGGCTTACGTTAAAGCCATCAAGCAGCACCAGTGTCTGATAGGTCTCGGCTCCGGCCACATGCGCCTGGCCGTATTGGTCGGTCGTAACTCCTGGAACAAAGAACAACGCGTTCCGGTAGTCGTGCGATGCCGGGTAAGGAATGTCGATGATTTCCGTGCCGGTCAGTTCTTCCCTGGTGGCCACCTGGGTTGGGTCGATTGCGGGAGCCGATTCCGTTACATTCACCACCTCGTATGCCTCGCGCTGATGTGTGAGCGTCACCTCGAGGTTCTGGGCCGTACCGACCTGCACGTCCGGCTGATGCAAGGCGTAGTAGCCAGCCTTCTCCGCTGAAAGCTCGTAAGTGCCGGCCGGCAAATTGGTGAATTCGCAGCGGCCGGCGAAATCGGTTTCGCAGCGAACCGGTGCCGCAGGCGGAGGTGCCTGCAGCTCAATCCGCACTGAGGGCACGGCGAGCCCGGTTTCGTCGGAAGCCGAAATCGAAAGCTTTTGGAGCCTTCCGCCAGCTTTGGCGGGAGATTCTTGGCCGAATCCCAGAGTCCCTTGCCCCAACGCGGCGAGCGACAAAATGAGAACCCTGATAGCGGTTCGCACAAGCTGCGCCTTCATCCCCTGAGGAACGACCACGTGAGAAACGATCACCCGAGAAATGATCTGCTGAGGCATGAGCAAAGCGATCAATAAGAAGCGTCCGTCTCCGCCGGTGTTGCATCGGTGGAAAAAGCAAAGTCCCTTCGATTTCCCGGCGAGCAATTGGTGACGGTGCGACTGGATCGTTGATGGGAGTGAACAACGGATTTTGTCACATGAGGAAATTCAGTTCGCGCGCACAACACCCTTGGTTCCCAGTGCCTCAAGCACGTCGACTGCGGAGGTGTAACGTCCCTGCGGAGCGCTGATCTGCGCGCCCTGTACGGTGTGTCGAACTGCGAGCAGCATCTCGCGAGCAATCGCAACCCCTTCGGCTCTTGCCGCGTCCGGGGTTTGGGCCCGCGCCATCCGCTCCAGAATCGAGTCCGGCACCGAAACCCGCAATTCGTTTTTCATGAACTCGGCATTGCGCACGCTGACCAGCGGCCAGATTCCGGCAATCACCGGAATGCGGCAATGCTCGATGCGCTTCAAGAAATTTTCCAGCAGCCCGATATCAAATACCGGCTGGGTCACGGCATATTCGGCGCCAGCCTGCACCTTGTATTCAAATCTGCGAATTTCTTCATCCAGGTCGGTATGCCCAGGATTTGCTCCCACCCCGATCACGAAACTCGTGCCCACTCCGATCGGATTGCCGCCAATATCCAGCCCACGGTTTAAATTGTGGACGATGTTGACCAAGCCAATCGCATCCACGTCGAATACTGCGGTCGCATCCGGATAATTGCCCATCTTCGGGGGATCGCCGGTAATGCAGATCAGGTTCTTGATTCCAACCGCTGCCGCTCCCAGCAGATCGCTCTGAATGCAGAGCACATTGCGATCGCGGCAGGTGTAGTGCAGGATCGCCTCGATGCCCGTCTCGCGCTGCACCAGCAGCGACAGCGCCTGATTGCTCATTTTCGCCGAAGCGCGAGGGCTATCGGGGATGTTGATTGCATCCACACCCACGGACTTCAGAAAGCGCGAGCCCTCCAACTCCTTAGCCACATCGATCCCTTTGGGAGGAACCACTTCCACCATGGTCACAAACTCGCCCCCAGCCAGCTTTGTCCCAATAAGAGACCGTTCTTCCAAAGGCTGGGCCGGCACGGCCGAGGGATGGCTCGGGCTGGTGGTATGCGCGGTGGCTGTTTTTCCCCTCGCTTCTCCCACTCGCAATGCTGATTTCATCACGCGAATGTGTTCTGGAGTCGTTCCGCAACATCCGCCAACAATGCGCACTCCCGCTGCGACAAATTTACGCGCGTAGCTTGCCATGTACTCGGGCGAGCACAAGTAAATATTTCGGCCCTCCACCGATCGCGGAATCCCGGCATTCGGTTGCGCCGACAGCGGCAGGGAAGTGACAGCCCGCACCCGCTCGATCGCATCCAGCATCGCTACCGGCCCCACGCTGCAATTGCATCCGATCACATCCGCGCCCCATTCCTCGAGTCGCGGGGCAAAGGTCTCGGGATCGGAACCATCCAGGCAATTGCCGTCTTCATCGATCGTCACCTGCACAATCAGCGGCAGTTTTGCTCCGACATCTCTGACAGCCAAAATGGCTTGATGCAGCTCCTCGAGGTAGCCGAAAGTTTCAAACATCAGCAAATCAACGCCGCCCTCAACCAGAGCTGCAATTTGATCCCGAAAGGCCTGACGCGCTTCCTGGAAAGAAGTTTTTCCCAGCGGCTCAATTCTGATTCCAAGCGGGCCAACCGATCCTGCAACCCAAACATCGAAGCTTTTGGCTGCCTCTTTGGCCAATCGCGCCCCAGCGCGGTTGATCTCTCGTACTTTGTCGGCGAAACTGTGGCTAGCCAGGCGGAACGAATTCGCACCAAAAGTGTTGGTTTCGACGATTTCAGCTCCGGCCTGCAGATAATCGTGGTGAATTCCGCGAATCAGCTCGGGCTGCGAAAGATTGAGTTCGTCGAAGCAACGGTTGATGAACACGCCTTTCGCATAGAGCAGCGTGCCCATGGCTCCGTCGCATAGAGCCGGATGTGACTTGATTCGGGTGAGAAGGTCAGCCGCCATATTTCACCAAGAATGCTGGATAAAGAATGTTCGATCAAGAATACAGGATAAGCGTAGCCTCTGGCATCTGGGAAAGACGTGTGAAGGATCTCCGAAATAAAGGTGAAGCCAACGCTCGGAACGCCGCGAACCCGGCAAAAGCGTAGCTCCAAAGCTCTGCTATAATTTGCTACTTCGCACTTAAATCTCTGCTTTTCCTGTAGTTAGGAGCCTGAAGTTTGAAGAAATCCGGTCCTTTAGCGGTTGCAATCATAATTCTGGCTTTTGCCTTCACCAGCTGTGGAAGTGGGACGAAGAAAGCAACCACCAGCGCCGCCACTCCGACCAGCGGGTTGTTAGCCCGTGTTTTTGCTTCGCAGAGCGTCTCCAGCCTGACGGCCAACCCGGGCCTGGTGATCATCAACGGCCTTTACGACTCGCTGGCGAAGGCACCGCGCGTCCAGGCTGGCACGGGTCCGAGTTATATGGAGATCTCTCCGCAAAGAACTACGTTGATGGTCTTCGATTCGGCTACTAACAGTATCGATATCGTGAATACCGCGAAGGAAACATTGTCGGGAACCGTTCCTTTGCCGGGTCCCACCATCAGCATGGTCGCTCCGTCGAACTCAGTCGGTTATGTTGCGGTGCCGTCGGCGCCCTTAATAGGGCTTCCTCCCGGAGCCATTGAGGCGTTAAATCTCGCCTCAAGTTCAATTACGGCTTCAATCAGCGTGCCCAACGCCCAATACGTGGTATCCAATTCCGGAGGCAGCCAGCTCTTGGTATTCAGCAATGATTCCAACTCTGTAACCGTGGTGTCGCCGCTGCTGTTGAATACAGGATCTCCAGTCACCACGGTTGTGCCCGGTTTTGATCGTCCGGTGTGGGCGGTTTTCAGCGGCGATAATAGCATCGCTTACGTCTTGAATTGCGGACCACAGTGCGGCGGCACGCAGGCGAGCGTGCAAACTCTAAACATGACAACCTTCGCTCTGGGAACTCCGGTTCCGGTCGATGCTGCAACCATCGCCCTGTTGAGCGGTTTCACCCTTTACGTAGCAGGAAGTCCCCCGACCGACAACGCGTGCACTGGCCAGGTGACCGCCGCAAAGACCTGCGGGCGCCTCGACGTTGTCGACCTCAATTCGATGACCGTGACCAATAGAGTCCCCATTACCGACGGCTACCATGACCGCATCGATATCACCAGCAATGGCCAGCTCTTTATCGGCTCGTTTAACTGCACGAATATTGGCAACATCAATGCGGTTACGCCTAAGGGAGAGATTCGAGGTTGCCTTTCGATTTACAACACGACGATTCCCAACAACATGACGGCGATTATCCCGCCGGACAATGGCGACGTAACCGGCCTGCAAAATATCTCGAGGCCACCCGAGTATTGGGTTGAGACCGGTTTAGTCGAGTATGTAGCAGAGGGAGGAAACCTGCGCGTGTACGACCTGCAGACCGATACCCTGGTATCGGACTTCTATGTTGAAACCGGAACCATCATCATCACCGGCCAAGTCATCGACGTTAAAGCCGTCGACTTCTTCTGATAGTTCAGCATCTCGTGAGGCGCGAATACTATTATTTTTCGGGCTGCAAAACCAATCGATGAGCCGCCGTCGCACTCACCGCTTGCGATGTGAAGGGCAGCGTGAACGTGGTTCCTTCGTACCAGGCCTGCCACTGATCCATGTAATAGGGGCTCATGAAATTTCCGGCTTCGCCAGTGACTACATTCAATGTGGATTGATCGAGGTCAGCAAGATTCGCGGTAAATCGCTCCGATGGCCCCTGATGTCGCGTGACGGCCTTCACCGTGTAACTGCTGCCGGATTGTTCCTTGAGCCCGGGTGCGGCCCAACGGCTCACGAAGGGAATTTTGCCCAGCACCGGATGCTCAATCTCAAGCTCGTTGACCTTGCCCCAATGCCACGAAGCGAGATCTTGAGGCGCCTCCGGTTCGTTTACCGCGGCGTCCACAGCGGCGGTGAGCAGTTCGTCATAATTCGCGTATTTCTCGGGCAGCCACTGCTTGGGCTGATGCAGCATCACATTCTGCAGCCACACCGTTCGCATCTGCCAATGGTAAGTCTTCCAGCTGAGGCTGGTTTCTTCTTTCTCTGGATCCTCCGCAGCCGGCCCTAACCGGGGTTCCAGCAGAAGCCGGGTCAGTTCCCGAGCCGAGCGCACGGCGAGCGTGGGAGCCGCCGACGATGCCGACATTCGTCCATCCCAGTTGCGCATGAGATCGGCAGCCTGTTTCGCGCGCGCAGGTGCACTCGACGCATGATCGACGGCGTAGACGAAACGTTCCGCGGCAAACAGATCATTCTCAGAATGGATGTCATTCTGCAGCGCCAGCATGTCGCTCGCCGAAAGCCTCCTCCCTGATTCCAGCACGTGATAGATGCGCTCGGTGCGCCACGGCGCTTCCCAGGCGCTGCTGATTGAGTAAGGATATTTGTCTGGAGTGATGCGCCCATTCGCCGTTGCAATCACGCCCGAGGGTGGATTGTGGATGCTCGGCAATTTGTCGAATGGAATGTAGCCCGTCCATTCGTGAGAGTCATCGGAACCGGAGACCGGCAGGCTGCCATCGCCCGCGGCACGGATTGGAATGTGTCCCGTGGTTTGGTATCCGATGTTGCCATCCACATCCGCGTAGACAACATTCTGTCCGGGGGCATCGAGCTGCGAAAACGCCTTGCGAAAGTCTTGCCAGTTCTGTGCGCTGTCGACATCGAAAAATGGCATGCGAAGGCCATCATAGAGCGTCCATCGCAGAGCAATCTGGCGGGTTTCGCCCGGCAAAATATCAGTGATGACCGGCCCATGCCGCGTGAGTTTGACGTCTAACGTCACATCCGGCTTGTCCTCGACGTGAATCACTTCGGCGCGGTGCTCCGGCTGCAGCCAGCCTTGCGGGGTTTGATATGCGCCCTGCGCATTGAAGGTCTCGATGAACGCGTCCGCCACAGTCGGGCCGACATTCGTGAATCCCCACGCGACTCTCTGATTGTGGCCCACGATCACGTAGGGCATTCCCGGCAGGGTTACTCCGGCGACATCAAAGTCGTTCGACTTCAGATGTGCTTCATACCAAAGGTTCGGCATCTGATGCCCAAGATGCATATCATTCGATAGCAATGGCTTGCCCGTGACCGTGTGCTCGCCTGAGACAACCCAGTCGTTTGATCCCTTGACGGCTTCCGGCGTTCCCTGCGCCCAGATTTCGCGCGCTGCGTTTCTTTGCTGGGTCACGGAATTGTCAGGGCCATCCTCTTCGTCATCATCCGAATCGTTCCTATCTTCCTGATTGTTCAAATCTTCCCGCATCACCGTTGGTGGACGGTCATGCCACGAACGGTTCACATACAAGTCGGCAGTGAGCTCCGGTCCCAGCTTGGCGAGAATTTTTTCCCGATCGAGCGCGTCGCGAAATGTGTAGAAGTTAAGGTCCTTCACCATCTGATTCGCGATCACGATCGAATCTTCCGGCTGCCATGGCTTCGGCTTGTAATTCAAGATACGGAATTCGATCGGAAGGCGGCTCTGGTGAGTTTCGATAAAGGCATTCACCCCGCGCGCGTAAGCTTCCAAGTACGAAGCATCGCGGGCAGTCGCCATCTGCAATGATTTCTTTGCCGCTGCCCTCAGTCCCAAGATCCGCTGCTCGCGGTCGATCTTGAGCGCGACCGTGCCAACAATTTCAGAAAGCTCTCCCGCTGCGAAGCGCCGCATCATGTCCATTTGCCAAAGCCGATCCTGCGCCGTGACCAAGCCCTGGGCGAAAAACAAGTCCTGCAGGTTCGCCGCTTCGATGGTAGGAACGCCGTGAGTGTCCCGCGTCACCCTCACCGGCGCAGAAAGGCCTTTCGTGATCAAAGTTCCATCGAGCTGAGGAAGCGCCGAACGGGCCATGAAGTAGGCGGCGCCGGCCGCAAGAATCAGAAGAGTCGCCAATGCAACGAACGGCCACAGCAGAATTCGCGCTGTGAGGCGACCGCGCGATTCGGCCACATTCGAGGATGCCAATGTACTCATGAAGAATTCGATTGTAGGGTGAGCCGCACCAACGAGCAAATCGCGCTTGTACAGAATTTGAGGCCGAGGCGCCCGACGTGCCTAAGCTCCTAAAATTGCGGCTGGAGGCGATCTCACAACTAAAGACGAATTTCATTTTCAATACGAGGGATGATATCCTAACTGGCACCACCCAGCCGGTCTCGGGCGGGCATCCGGCCATACTCGCATTGCGATCCACACATGTTGCAAAAGCGCATTGATGACCAGCCTTCCATTTCTCGCGAAATGATGCGCGAGGCGCAGGATATCCTGCACCAGCATCTTAAGCGCGTCGGCCTCAAGCAGACCGCCCAGCGGGACACCATCTTGCGCACCTTTCTCGAAACCCGCGATCACCTTTCCACCGACGAACTGCATCGTCTAGTGCACAAAAAAGATGCCGGCATTGGCTTCACCACCGTATATCGCACGCTTAAACTGCTGGCCGAATGCGGATTGGCCAGCGAAGTGGCCTTTCACGATGGCATCGCGCGCTACGAGCACCAGTACAACCGCCGCAGCCATCATCATATGGTCTGCACCGAGTGCGGCAGTTCGGTTGAGTTTTTTTCCCAGGAAGTGGATCAACTGGAGCAGGAAATCGGGCGCCGGTATCATTACGCAACCACGCGCCATACCTTCCAGATTTATGGTGTTTGTGAAGAGTGCCGCAAGCGAAACGAGAACATGGCTGTGTAATAAGGTCAGGCAACCCGCGGTACTCTCAGGCTCATCCCGGCAATAACGGGTTTCTCTTACGGAGGTGCTCCATGCGCAGATTGTTTATCGTGCTGTCACTTTCGGCGGCGGCCTTGGCGCAGGCACCGGATGCACCGCAACCATCAGCGGCAGGGCAGGCATCCGATCATTCCGTTCAAACTCCCAGCACAAATGGCAGCCCGTCGCACATTTCGGGCGCCAGTACTGCTCCCGCCGTCAGCGCTCCGCGGAAAAATGCCGCTGCGGCAGACGACGCCAATCTGCTCACCATTCCGGCGGGAAGCCAGATTCCAATTTCATTGACCCAGGCCATCTCAACCAAAAATGCACGCGAGGGCGATGCAGTTTATGCGCAAACGACCTTTCCCTTTGTGCTGAACGAGCGCGTGCTGGTCCCGCCCGGCACTTATATTCAAGGTAAAATTTCGCGGGTCGAGCGCGCTGGGCACGGGCATGGTCGCGCTGAGATTCTCATGCATTTCACCTCGATGATCTATCCCAGCGGATATACCGTCATGTTGCCCGCATCAGTCGAGAACACTCCCGGCGCTGATAACAAATCGGTCAAGGATTCTGAGGGAACCATTCAGCAGGACAGCGACACGGGCAAAAAAGTTGAGGATGCGGCCAAAAACGGTGTGTACGGAACCATGGGCGGCGCAACCGCCGGTGGCCTTGCGACTGGCAGCCTGAATGGGGCTCGCGTTGGAGCTGGCGCGGGCGCTGCGGCGGGGGTTGCATGGGCTCTGCTAAAGCGGGGTCCAGACGTACGGCTGGAGGTTGGAACCTCAATTCAAATGGAAGTTCAGCGGTCGATTACGCTCGACGCAAGCCGGATTACTATGGCGTCCAATCGCCCATAAACTCCAGCTTGCAGATTTGAAGATGATATTCCAGAAGTCGAGCCGTGACGCCTTTGGGAAGTGCACGCCTTCAACCGCGCCGCTCAGCTCTGCTAAAGGCGGGGCTTTATCCCCTAAGGGATCCGCAAGTTAACTTGCCTCCCATCTTGCCGCAATCATCTACTTCAAATTAAAAACCGCATTCACGTGGGCAGTTATGGTCACATTTTGCGGCGTAAATTCTTCAGTTGGCGCGGGGGCCGCTTCCGCCATGGCGCGCATCATGTGCGGGACGATGATGCGCGGGAGTCCAGAAACATCGATGGAAGCATAGGAGAGCTCGCCAACCGTTCTGCCGGCAGCGCGGGCGAGAGCTTCGGCCGAAGCGTGGGCATGCCGGTATGCGTCTTCCACTGCTTTATCCTTGGCTTGGTCAATGTTTTCCAGCGTGTAATTCAGGGTTTGCCTCTCGCTGATGTTGGCATCCGCCAACTGTCCCACGATCGGTCCAATTTTCGAAAAGTCTTTCAGCTTCAGAGTCACGTCCGTGGTCACGCGATATCCCGTAGGTTTTTGTTTGCCATTCTTCCACTCATAGGTGGGCTGAACCGAAAAGAATCCGATGGTTGCTGCTTTCGGTTCGATTCCATTGGAGCGTAAAACCTCCCGAACCTGTTCAACATCTTTCGATGCTTGCTGGTAAGCGGCCTTGGAGCTTTCTGCCGGCACCGAAACCTCGAACTGGAGAACCGCGGTATCGGGCGCCGATTCGAACTTTCCGTCAGCGCCCACATAGACTGAATTGGGCAGCGCGGTCAGACCAGGATGTTCCTGGGCAAAGCATGGAACCGCCAATGCGCACAAAGCAACAAAATAACCTGCAAATTTCATGAATGCCTCCCACTACCATCGGCACAGCGTACGTCTTGAGAATTGTATGTTCCACAAAATCTCATCACCAGTGGGAACGCCGGTGGGGTGGTGATCTTGCGACCGGCCGGAAGCCGAGCAGGGAAGCCGCTAGGAACTCTTCGCCGCTGCTGTATAGCTGAAGGGATAACTCTGCGCGTTGATCTCGCGCCGCAGATCTTCGAACACTTCGTCGGGCATCCGCTGAAAGACTTCCACTACTTCCGGGTCAAACTGGCGTCCCGCCCAGTCAAGAATCTCCTTGCGGGCCGCCGTCAGAGATCTCGCCTTGCGGTAAGGACGATCGGAAATGATGGCATCGAGCGTATCGGCCACGGCGAAAATGCGCGCGCCCAGCGGAATTTCTGCTGCCTTAAGCCCGCGCGGATAGCCGCTGCCGTCATAGTGTTCCTGGTGCGAATAAACAATTTCACAGGCATCGGCAAGGAAAGGAATCTTCTTCAACATCTGGTATCCGTGATAGCAGTGCTCGCGCATGATGGTGCGCTCGTCCTCGTCGAGCTTTCCCGGCTTGCGCAGAATGCTGTCAGGAATCGCCATTTTGCCAAAATCGTGCAGAAAGGCTCCACGGGCGATCACCAGGATTTGTTCGCGCGGCACGCCCATCGCCCGCGCGATCGCAATCGTGAATGCGGTAACCCGCCGCGAGTGGCCTTCGGTTTCAGCGTCCTTGAGGTCGAGTGCGTCTCCTAAAGCCTGCAGCGTAATATCGTACGATCGCTCCAGATCGGCCATGGCCGAGCGAAGCTCGTCCGTGCGCGCTCTGACCAGAGCTTCCAAATTCGTCTGATACGTCCGATTCTCCACCTTCAGCCGGCGGTTCTCAAGCGCTCGGCCCACAGCATTCAGCAATTGTTCGCGCTCGAACGGCTTCAGCAGGTAGTCGTAGGCTCCATTGCGAATCGCCGCCAGTGCAACCGAAATATCGTGTACAGCTGTGACCATCACTACGGGCATGTCGGGAAAGCGCTCTTTCGTGCGTTCCAGCAAACCGATGCCGTCGAGATCGGCCATCATCAGATCCGAGAGCATCAGTTCGAATTGCTCGCCGGAGTTGAGCAGCGCCAAAGCCTCAATCCCCGAACTGGCCTGCTTCCAGGAATATCCCGCGGCCGAAAGGATGGCGCAGACGATCTCGCGAATTGCGTCCTCGTCATCGACGACCAGAATGCGATCAGGCATGGCTGTGCAAGTATACTCGGCGATTTTAACTTTTCCAGCAGGTGCCGAAAGTAACCAGCATGGTCCGGAAAACCCATAGGGAACGGGCCAAAGCGTGGTATTCAAAAACAGGGCACTGTTACGTCCGATCGCGCCCTGGGCGGTTTGAACTGGGTAGCGATTCGAACTGAGTCGCGTTTTGAACTGAGTCGCGATTTGAACTGAGAAAAGATGAACGTTTCCTTCTGGTCAATTTGGAACGATGCGCAGCCCCTGCTTGCCGCCTTGAGCACCGGCGACTGGGGATTGCTGATCGTGCTCGGCGCCACGCTGCTCGTTCTTTCAAAGCTGCGGCAGCGCTACTTCGCGATTTGGACCGCCGGTTGGGCGATGCTGGTGGGTTCTCGCCTGGTCAGCGGACACGGCCTCGCGATGCACGTTCCCTCGCCTTTTATCTTCTCAGTCGAGCAGGCCGCGTTCGTGCTCGCGATCGGCCTGTTTGCCGGCGCAATCTTTCTTTACATCAACGAGCGCAATTTGGTCATGCCCCTAGTGGCGATAACCATCAGCGTTGCTGGTTTTGCTATAGCGCGAACGCTTTTGTGGCCGAGTTCACTGCCCCTACGTGTCGCTCTGGAAGTCGCATACCGGATCGTGCTTCTCGTGGCTGTGATTGCCCTGCTCAATGCCCGCCGCGGCCGCTGGGAACCACGCACCTGGCTTCTTGCGCTCTGTTTGCTGACGGAGCATTTGAATTGGCTGCCCTTTACCAGCCAGATTCCTAATGAAGTTGCTGTCTTGGCAGAAGTGTTGCTGGGAATCAGTATGCTCCTGGTCGTGTTCGCCGAGGCGCGCGCCCGAGAGCAGCGCTTATCCGTTCTGCAGGTTGTCACCGATAGCACGGTCTCTGCGCAGCAGCAGGGCGGAATGATGCAGGATGCCCTGACCGAACTCCAGAAGCTCACCAGCAATAAGGCCGCCTGGTTCCGTTTGGTCGAAGGCGGTCACCTGGTCGCGACCCATGCCGTTGGAGTCTCAACCGACTTCTTGCGCGATGCCGGCGTAGCCGAATTGACTGAGAGCGTTTCGCAGGTGATGCAACGCGGCATCCCCGTCTCCGCACACCGCGCAGGAGCGCCTCCCGAAGATGCCGAACTTCTGAAAACAGAAAAGATCCTTTGGGTGGTCATGGTCCCGGTTCTCGGGAAAAAATCGCCGATCGGGCTGCTTGTTCTGGGCAGTTCTGCCGCGAAAAAGCTGGCCGCCGATGAACTGGAATTTCTCAAAACCTGCGGCCGCCAACTGGGAATCGCGATTGAAAATTTCCGTCTGCAGGAGCAGGCATTACGTTCGCAGCGGCAGTGGCGCAACACGTTTGATTCCGTGCACGACATTATCGTGGCGCATGACGCGGAGTTCCGCATCATTAAGGCCAACCAAGTCCTGCTCGAGCAATTGCAAATGGCTTCGGCCGATGTGATCGGCAGTACCTGCGAATCGGTCCTCCCGCACAAACTTGGCGAGTGGACGGGATGTCCCTACTGCGCGCGCGGAGGCAGCGACGAGATCACCGAAGGCGCTGATCCATGCTTTGGAGGATTCTCCACCGTTTCTACGTCTTCTTATACCGAGCAGGGAAGCAAGCAGAAAGGCACCATCCACATTGTCCGCGACATTACCGACCGGCGCTCTGCGGAAGAAAAATACCGTCTTTTGTTCGAGCAGGTGCAGGAGGGCGTCTACGTTGCCACACCCACGGGTCGGGTGCTCGATTGCAACGATGCATTCCTGCACATGCTGGGATACGACAGTCGCGAAGAACTCTCGGCGCTGAACCTGGATGAAGACATCCGCGTCGATGCGGCGCAACGCGATGCTTTCCGCCGGGAAATCGAGCAGCAGAACTATGTGCGCAATTTCGAAGTCACGATGCGCCGCAAGAACGGTACCTTGCTGCTAGCCGCCGAGAGCAGCTTCGCTACCCGCGATAGTGCCGGCAGGATCGAACGCTATCAGGGTTTCGTGCTGGATGTAACCGAGAAGCGCCGCACAGAAGATGAAATGCGGCGTCGCAACCGGGAATTGAATGCTTTGAACGCCATGGCCGTTGTGGCCACGCAATCGTTCGATCTGGATGAAATACTTAACCTGACGCTGCGCCAAGTGGTTTCGCTGTTCGGAGCAGAGAGCGGCGCCGTGTATCTCTCCGATACCGATGCCCCCACTTTCCGCCGCCGTGCCGCCTGGGGCCCGCGGAGCCGCGATAAATCTCGTCCTGCGGAAGTCAGTTTTGCCGATGGCTTCGGGGATTTAGTCATGCGCTCGCGCGCTGAAGTGATCACCGCCGAATATCTGCCGCATCTCGTCGGGACAGTGAAAGATTTTATTTGCTCCGACAGCGATGGTTCATGGATCTGGGTTCTTTTCTGGGGCAAGGACAATCCTATCGGCATTATGGGATTGCGCAGCTATGCGGAGTACGAATACTCCAGCGCCGAAGAAAACCTGATGGTCGCAATCAGCCGCCAGTTGGCGACGACCATCGAGAAGGTTCGGCTTTACGAAGAAACCTGCAAGGCCTATGAAGATCTGCGCCGCACGCAGGAGCAACTGCTGCAAAGCGAGAAGATGTCGGCCGTCGGTCAGCTGATCGCAGGGGTAGCTCACGAATTGAATAATCCCCTCACGGCAATTCTCGGCTACGCGCAATTGCTCGAAAGTGAAGGGCTGAATGAGCGCGCCCACGATTATGTCGGCAAAGTGTTTAAGCAGGCGCAACGTACCCATCGGGTGGTGCAGAATCTGCTTTCGTTCGCGCGGCAACGCACCCCGGAGCGCAAGGAAGTGGATATCCGAAAAGTCCTGGAAGAGACGCTAACGCTTCGCGACTACGATTTGAAGGTGAACAACATTGCGGTCGAAAAAGATTTCGCAGCCGAACCCGCTCTCGTCGTTGCCGACACTCACCAGATCGAACAGGTATTTCTCAACATCATGAACAATGCCCTGGACGCCATTCTCGAAACCGGACGATCCGGCAAAATCAAGATTCGCGTTTACTGCCAAAACAACGACGTGTGCACGCAGTTCGCCGATGACGGCGTCGGACTCAAAGATCCGAAGAGAATTTTCGATCCCTTTTACACGACCAAGAACGTGGGAAAAGGCACGGGGCTGGGTCTCAGCATCTGCTACGGCATCGTCAAAGAGCACGGCGGCGACATTACCGCCCACAATGCGCCGGAGGGCGGCGCTATCATCGAAGTTCGCTTGCCCTTGGTCGTAGCTGAGAACGCGATCCAGGAAAATTCGCCGGCCGTGCCCTCGCGCCGCGAGGTTGCAATTCAGGGGCGTGTGCTTTTAGTGGAAGAAGAGGAATCCGTGCTCGAGTTCGAGCGGGACGTGCTCATGGGCGCGGGCGCCAATGTCGTCACGGCTATCAGAAGTGAAGATGTAAAAACTCGCCTGCTCTCCGAGCCTTTCGACGCCGTTATCATGAGCGGGAAAATGCCCTCCGACTGGCATGCCAAAGAAGCCTTCCTGTGGCTCAAACAGCATTGCCCGAATATGGAGCATCATGTGCTCTTTACATTCTCCAACGGGGTCGAGCAAGGCCAGAGCGACGATCGGGCGTTTCTCCAGGAAAACAATGTGCCCTTTCTCGTGAAGCCGTTCGAAGTCGCGGACTTGATCTCTCAGGCGAGGTACCTGCTGCAAAAAGCTCACGCGGCTGCGGCTTCTTCAGAATGAACCGGCGCACCCACTGAATCAGATCATTCGCTCGCATTCAACGTCCGCAAGGGCCGTGTTCCACGTCACAGACCTAGCCTTCGTGTCCGAATATAATCCGCATCATGGGTTCTTTTTCTTTATCCCTTACTTCAACTCTTGGGCTGCAGTCTGCGCCGTCCATCTGGCGGCGCGAATCCAGTGCAATTAAACAGGGAATTAAGACTGGGCTTGCCGGCACAATCACTTACGCCATCTATGCCGGATGGCATTTGCATCAGGGGTATTGGGCGGTGTTCTCAGCGCTTCTTGTTACCCAGGCCAATATCGGCGCTTCCTGGAGGGCCGCTCTCTACCGCACCATCGGATCGACAAGTGGGGCTATCGCCGCCGCGTTGCTGCTTCCTGTCATGGGCAGGGGCGCGGCCCAGGCGGCGATCGCCATCTTCATTCTGGCTTCATTTTTCGCCTACCTCACTGCGCTGCATCCCAGCTTTACGGCAGCTGGATTCACCGCCGCTTTGATTCTGGTCTTTGGCGGCATTGAAGAACCCTGGCACGTTGCCTGGCTTCGCGTCGCCTACACTCTGCTGGGCGCTCTGGTCGCGTTCGCCGTAAGCGCGCTGGTATGGCCGGTGCAGGCGCGGGTCAGCTTGCGCGATAAATTGGCGACCATCCTGCAGGGTGCTGGTGCACTTTACAGTTCTGTTACTGACGCTGCTTTGAAGGGAACACAGAACCAGGAAGAAGTTCGAACCCTCGATCGCGAACTGCACAATCTACGCCGTGGGGTCACTCAACAAATGCAGGAAGCGCGAGGAGAATTGCGGTTTACGCACTTCAATGAAGGAGCGTTTCAGGCCTTCGTGGATCAAGCTGATCAGGTTCGCCGCCGGCTCACCGCCATGGCGGAAGATAGCGGCCTGTACGCGAACGCGCACGTGCCGCTCCCATTTGTGCCCTCGCTGCCAGTGTTGGCTGCCAGCTCGTTTGACGCTTTCTCGGAATTGAGCAAGAAGCTGCGCGCCCGCGGCAGGGAACTGCAGTCATCGGAGAAACTGCAACGCGCGGTTCGCGCCCTCGATTCTGACCTGGCCCGCCTGCGCGAAAGTCGGGCAACGGCACCCTTTGCGCTCGACCGCATGTTGCCCTTCTGGTCTTTTGTTTTTAATATGCGCGAGGTTGCGCAGGACCTACGGGCGCTCGGGT
Source organism: uncultured Acidobacteriaceae bacterium (assembly GCA_963766625.1). Classification (GTDB taxonomy): domain Bacteria; phylum Acidobacteriota; class Terriglobia; order Terriglobales; family Acidobacteriaceae; genus Sulfotelmatobacter. The sequence goes on from CAVYBF010000011.1 coordinate 465,538, forward strand.
CGCTTCTTGCTGAATTGTAGAGATATAGAGTTATGGGATACCGCGCTCGACTGTGGCCCTCGAGCCATTGTGATCGCTCGCATCCTGGCCATTGCGAGCGTGGTTGTCATCCTTGGCGTGGTTGTCATGCCTCGTGTCTTTGTCATCCCGAGCGCAGCGAGGGATCTCGCCTGCATCGTGGTTGTTGCCGGCTCGGCCAAGGCATTCGAGAAAGCTTTCACCCGTACTTCTTAATTTCTTTTCCAGCCGAGCCGTGCAATCGCACTTATCGCAAGCCCACGCTTCACTTCCATTTTCGTCGCGGCATTTCCGCCGGTCGTGGGCATCCTGCACTTTGGCGAGATCGAAATACTCTTCCCAGTAAGGGCGTTCTTCCTGCAGGGGCGTCGGACAATAGCAAACCTCGACCCAGCGCACCGTCTGATCGGCACAGAGTCGCGCTTCACTCATGTTCCGCAGATATTCGCCTTCGGCAACCGAACCGCGGCCAAGACTCTCATCATCAATGACGCGCAGAAGATCAGCTTCTCGACCGGGCTTGACACGGGCTCGCACTAAGTAACGCATAAAAAAAACCGCGGATTATTGAAGTCGATTCCCGAGGGAACATCTCGGCGGACGGAAGGATTTTAAATCAACAATCAAAAATCAAAAATCAACAATTCAAATGAACATCTCATCCTGCGGCACCGCTCGGCGTGTTTCACGGGTGCGGCCATTCTTGCGGCGCCCGGCAAAGAAATATTCCACCCCGGCAGTTACGCCTTGAATGACGCCGGTAAATTGCCGTACGGGTGACATCACCGTCTTCTGAACCACATCCGAGGTTTGTTCGACCCGGTCGAAGGTGCGGCTGAGCATTTCATCGGCCCGGATGATCTGCAGCCGCGCCCGATCCACCACATCATTCACCGCCGCATCCACGCGCTGGATTTCCTCGCGCAGGTTCGTGCTGGTGTCCTTCACGTTCGCGACGATCGCTTCAATGTTTGGCTTGATTTCCGTCAAGGTAGCCTGAGCCGTGTCAATCGTAGGCAAAATTTTGGTCTTCACTTCGTCGGCCAGCGACTCAACACGGGCGCTGGTTTTGCGCATGGCGAGATACATGGCAGCGAGCAGTCCAGCCTGCAACAAGATAGCTGCTGCAGTTAACGCAATGAATACTACGAGCAGATTATCCATAGAGCGCTCTCATGGCTGCATTCAGCCAAACTGATTCAGCAGGCTTATTAAAGAGGCGGCAAATCGCCCGAGTTTAGACTAGAGATTCTTCGATGCGCCGGCTCCAGACTCGGCGGTTGCTTCCTGATATGCCTGACGTCCGGCCTCGTAAGCGGCGCGGAACTGATCTTTCTGCTGACTCACGACGTCGCGGCTCCGATCCACCCAGTCTGAAGCTTGCTCGCGCGCTTGCCGAGCCCGGTCCTTCACGTATTCGCGTCCCTCTTCCGCCTTCGAACGCAATACATCACGCGTTTCGCTGCCCGCACGCGGGGCATACAACACTCCTACCAAAGCTCCCACGCCCAAGCCCGCCAGAAACCACACAAAACTGTTCCCATCATGATCCGACATGTCACCCCTCCACTTACCGTTACCAACAATCGATGGTAGCATCCGCATTCTCGAAATACAATTACAGCAAAACCCGGGGTAGTGGGCTACTTATTCAAAGTAGCCCACTACCAAAACCCGCAGAGGAAGTCAGAGAAGCTGCACGCAAACCGTAGATTCGGATGCAGTATGCGAGGACGGGCTACGCCAGAATAGATTCTTTAAAAATCGATTCCGCGAACTTCAGGGCGGGCTGCCAGTAGCACACGCTTGCTATTTATGCGTCGGGGGAGTCGCGGGAGCCACAGGTTGCGTTTTCACGGGCGCGCTCTTTACGCCCTGCAATACGGATTTCGGACCGCTATGCTTAATGGCATTAATCGAGAGCGTGACCGAGGTCAGCATGAAGAGTACGGCGCAAACCGTAGTCGCTCTGGAAAGGCCGGTGGCCGCGCCTCGCGGTCCAAATGCAGCCTGGCTGCCTTGACCGCCAAATGCGGCAGAAATGTCTCCCGCACTGCCGCTCTGCAGCAAAACCACCACAATCAGGAACAGACAGACGATTATATGAACTGCGTACACCAGATAAATAAGCATGGGCTTAACGAATCCTAGGCTTGCAGAATATTTTTCTCAGGATAACGCGATGCTGCGGACAAGCGCGTCAGAGAATGTGTATCCAGCTGTCAGTTTGACATTCCGCAGTGTATCGGTCAAGGGGAAGGCGACGGTCTTAAGCTGCCGACGCGGACATTGCAGATTTCAACCAGGATTCCAACTGTTGATGATCGACAACCCCGGCCTGCTGCATTACCACGCGGCCAGCGCTGAAGACCATGAAGTTTGGAATGCCTCGCACATTGAATCGTGCCGCTACATCAGGGTAGCGCTCTGTATCGAGCTTCAACACTATCGCTCGTCCCGCCATAGCAGCAGCCGCACGCGCGACTTCCGGCGCCGCTATCTTACAAGGTCCGCACCAGGCAGCCCAGAAATCCACGAGTACCGGAACCCGAGCTTTTTGAATGATTTCGTCGAACGTGGGAGGGTCAACTTCGAGCGGCTCATCCACTGGTGGCAATGGAGCCTTGCAATTCCCACACTTCCCGGTATCGGCCAGATGTTCCGCCGGGACGCGATTCCTGCTGCCACAGGCTTTGCAGGTTCTAATTACAGGCATAATTTTCTCAACTGCTCTGACGAAGCCGGATGCGTGCGCGTCGCTTCCCTCCTGAAGAGGCCGATCCGTTATGCCGTTTCAGTCGCCTAGCGGCTCAGAGCGGCGGCGCTGTTGTGTTCGGCGATGATCTTGCGCGCATTGTCTGCAAGAGCTTTGGCTTGCGGCAGCAAGTCGAGCGCTTTCAGCACTTCCGGGTCCGCTTCCGTGCGCACTTTCAAGCCCTCGTCCTCGCCGAAAGCATCGACGAAGATTTCAGATTTGATGTTCGACCGGATCCAATCGTTATTGTCGACGAGATCCGCCTGCGTGTAAGGGACGCCGGCGTCGTCGAGGGACTTGCGGAATTCCTGCATCGCCGCATCGTCAACTTGGAAGCTTCTTGTCGGATGGTGATCCACCACATACCGCTTGGCGAAGTTGAAGAATGCGTAATGCTGCAACAGCGTGTCCTGGAAATGATTGCTCTTCACCGGAGGAATTGGAACGTCCGGCGTGATGCCGCCGCCGCCATAGACGGTGCGGCCGCTATCGGTGAGCTTCACTTCTCGATTCGCCGTGCTGGGAACGTCATCGCGGCTGTAGTAGTAATCGTAAAGCGAAATATTGCTGTAATCGCGTTGGATCAGCCGTCCGCTGGGCGTGTAGTAGTGCGCTGTGGTGAGCGCCAGACCGGTATTCTCAGACAGCGGATAAACCGTCTGCACCAAGCCTTTTCCGAAGGTCACTTCGCCGGCGATGAGCCCGCGGTCATGATCCTGAATCGCTCCCGAGACAATTTCCGCCGCCGAAGCCGTCAGCCGATTCACCAGCACCACAATTGGATAATCCTTGCCGCCGTTTCCATGCTGCGCCACGTAACGCTTTTCGGCTGAAGCGCGACCGTGATGCGAAACGATAAGTTGACCCTTCTTCAGGAACTTGTCGGCGACGCCAACGCCTTCACTGAGCAAGCCTCCGGGATTGCCCCGCAGATCCAGAATCAATCCCTTCAGATCGCCAAATTCATCCAGAGCCTTCGAGACTTCTTCTTCCGTGGTCTCGTTGAACCCGTTGATGTGCATGTAGCCGATTCCGGGACGAATCAGGAAATGCACGTCAACGCTGTAGCGCGGAATCTCGTCGCGCACCAGGGTGAACTCCATCGGCTTTTCCACGCCTTCGCGCGAAATGCTGATGTGAACTGTGGTGCCCTTCGGCCCCTTGAGCATGTCGGCAACATCCGTAACGCTCTTGTTTTCGGTGGAAGTGCCGTCGACCGCAATAATCACATCACCCGGGTGAATGCCGGCCTTATACGCTGGCGTGCCGTTAAAAGGGAAGATTACGATGACTTTATTGTTGCGCGGCCCCACCGTCATGCCGACGCCGTAGTACTTGCCGCGTTGGTCCTCGCGCATCAGCGCGTAAGACTTGGGATCGAAGAAGTTCGAGTGCGGATCGAGCGCATGCAGCATTCCCGGGATGGCCCCGTCGTAGATGGCCTTATCCGCGTTGACCGGCTCGGCGTAGTTATCCTGGACAATCGAATAGACGTCCGCAAACTGCTTGAGACTGTCTTTGACGTCCGAGTCACCCGCAAGCGACGATTGCTCACCCGTGCGCTGGGCAAAGAGAATGCCCAGAAAACCGCAGGCGAGGAGGAAAAAAACTACCAGGAAGAGTGAGCGCCGAGAACTACGTGCCATCTTAGAATGTTCCTTCAATTGAGGGTTGTCGGACTGCCGGCCACCTTACCGAATACTCGCAGTATACCACCAGATTAGACCGCCCGGTCCGCTATGGTTACCATCGGTAACGTCCGAAAGACAGCCATTCAATAGGATGCCGCCAATGGGTATTAGGGTTCTTTGGGCTGAAAAATGGGAACGCCCCGCCGCGCATTGCCGCCCCGCCCTTCCCGCATTATGATGAGTCGATGAGTTTTTCCGAGACAATCTTCCTTTTCTTTTTGGCCTTGATCATCTTCGGGCCGAAGAAGCTGCCGGAGATTGCCCGCCAGGCTGGACGTCTGCTCGCCGAACTTCGCCGCGCCTCGAACGAATTCAAATCGCAAATCGAAACCGAGATCGCTCATCTCGAGGTCCAGAAAAGTGACTCACAGAAAGATCAGACCGTTTTGCCGCCCGGTGCGGTACCGCCGGGTACAGTGGCCAGCCTAGGTTTGAGTCCCGCTGCCATGCCGTCATCCCATAGCCCTGCGCCGGCAGCTACTCTGGCCGAGCCCACCGGCGAAGCGGCCTTACCTGCCATCGTTTCTGAAGCGGCCGTTTCTGCGCAGAGTGTTTCTGCGCAGAACGATTCTGTGCAGAACGATCCTGCGAAAACCGTATCAGCGGCCAGCAATTCCACACCGAACTCCGCCCCTGCAAGCGAGGAGGTCGCCACCACCAGCGATTCCGCCTCCCAGGCATCGCATGTCTGAAACCGCCGCCGAAGTTTCCTCCGACCAGCCAAGCCGCGACACCATGCCCACCATGGGCTTCCTCGATCACCTCGAGGAACTCCGCCGCCGCGTTGTCTATTCCATTGCCGCCGTCGCTGTAGGATTTTTCGCCTGCTGGTGGAAGGTCGAATGGATCTACGACCTCATGCAGCGGCCCATTCTCGAGGTGCTTCGCGCCAACGGCATGTCCGACAAGCTCGTCTACCTGAACCCTACCGAACCCTTCAACCTTTACTTGAAGATCGCCGCTCTGGCCGGCCTTTTCGTTACGTCGCCTTTCGTGCTCTATCAAGTCTGGATGTTCATTTCCCCCGGCCTGTATCGCAACGAAAAGCGCTACGTGGTTCCCTTCATGGTTTCAACCATCGCGCTGTTTCTGACTGGCGGGTTATTCGGCTACAAAGTTGTCTACCCGCAGGCGCTGACTTTTTTGATTCACTTCGGTCGGCAGTTTCAGCCGATGATCACCATCAGCGAGTATACCTCGCTGTTTCTCAGCATCATTCTTGGAATGGGCTTGATCTTTGAAATGCCCATCCTCATTTTTTTCCTGGCGCTGATGGGCATCGTTACCGCCCGTTTCATGTGGAAGAATTTCCGCTACGCCATCCTGCTGATATTCATCGTCGCAGCTATCGTGACCCCAACCCCCGATATTTTAAGCATGTGCATCTTCGCCGCCCCCATGGTCGCGCTGTACGCAATCAGCATCGGCATCGCGTGGGTAGTCCATCCCAAACAGCGACGGGCGCGAAAAGAAAAACAGGTAACATAAGGTTGGCGTTCTTTGTGGATACTTCCGCCGCGCAGTCGAGGCTCATACCTTGTCAGCAAAAATCAAGAAAGCATTTTTCCGCATTTTACTTCCCGCGATTGTTCTGGCGGTGATTGCCTGCAACCAGGACAACGACAAAAGTAAGACCTCGCCCGCTGCTGATCCGCCAACTCCGGCCGCCACTGAATCCGACACGTCTCTGCCCCATCTCTCACTTCCGCCGGACACCGCTCCGCCGCCCACGTTCAATGGTGAGCAAGCCATGCAATACGTAAAGGAAATCGTGGCTTTCGGACCGCGCCCGCTGGGCAGTGCGAATCACAAAAAAGTCGAAGACTTCATCCTCGCGCACCTCAAGGGGGACGACGTCGAGAACGATCTGTTCACCACCGACACTCCTGAAGGCAAGTTCCCCGTGCACAACATCATTGCGAAATTTCCCGGCGCGAAAGATGGCGTCATCGTCATTGCCAGCCACTACGATACGAATTATCCATTTCGCAACACGTCATTCGTTGGGGCCAACGATGGCGGCTCTTCCAGCGCGCTGCTGCTGGAACTCGCCAATCAATTCCGCGGCAAAAAAAACGATGGCTACAGCGTTTGGCTGGTCTGGGATGACGCGGAAGAAGCCATCGAACCGGACGGCTCGGGAGGGCTTCCTAGAAAAATGCCATTTGAGGAAGACAGTTTATATGGCATCAGCCATCTGGCGCAAAAGTGGCAAGCGGACGCAACCCTGAAGAAAGTCAAGGCATTTCTACTGGCAGACATGGTCGGCGACGCGGATCTCAATATCGAGCATGATTCCAATTCAACGCCCTGGCTTGAGGCGGTGATCTACGAAGCAGCAAGCCGCCTGGGATACCAATCGCATTTTTTTGCCCGTACGATGGGAGTTGAGGACGATCATTTACCATTCGTGAAGCTCGGCGTCCCCGCAGCCGATTTCATCGATTTCGATTACGGCTATAACGATGTTTACTGGCACACCACCCAGGATACAGTCGACAAGCTCAGCCCAAAAAGTCTGCAAATCGTAGGCGCTACGATACTCGAAACCATCCGCATCCTCGGCCAATTGAATCCACTGCCTCCGAAGTAAGTTCACGGCGCGACCTGAGGCGCCTCCTCGTTGTCATTCCGACGCGGGAGCGAAGCGAGCGAGGAGGAATCTGCTGTTAGCCCCGTGAACCTCTGTGACCTCTGCGCCCTCGGTGGTGAAATCCCCTTTTGCTCTTTTCCGCAATTTCATTTTTAATCCACCTTTGCTACATTTCTGGCTCCTCTTCAACCTGTTCGCGGTCGGCCTGTTGGTGCTGGATCTGCTGGTCTTCCATCGCCGCGGCCGGGTCATGCGCTCGCGCGAAGCCCTGGCCTGGAGCGCGTTGTGGATCGCGCTCGCCGCCGCCTTTGCCGCCCTTATGTTCTTCTGGCAAGGCCGCCAGGTCGCGCTGGAGTTCGTCACCGGCTACGTTCTTGAACTCTCTCTCAGCGTAGACAACCTGTTTCTTTTTCTAGTGATCTTTCGCTATTTTTCTGTACCTGAGCGCTACCAGCACAGCGTTCTTTTCTGGGGAATTCTCGGCGCAATGATCATGCGCGGCATTTTCATCCTCGCCGGCGTCGGCCTCATCCAGCGCTTTCACTGGATCGTTTATATACTGGGAGCGGTATTGATAACCAGCGGTGTCCGGTTCGCTTTCGCGGGCGCGCATCAGGTTGATCTGCCAAACAATTTCGCCGTGCGCCTTCTGCGCCGCTGCATTCCCGTGACCGACGATTATCAAAACGGAAGGTTCTTTGTGCGCGGATGGAAGGGAAATCAGGGAAGCCCAGGAAATCCCATGCTTTATGCGACGCCGCTCCTGGTCGTGCTGGCGGTTATTGAAACCACCGATCTGCTCTTCGCGGTTGACTCCATTCCCGCCGTGCTCGCCGTAACCCTCAACGCCTTCGTGGCCTACACCTCAAACGTGTTCGCAATTCTCGGCCTCCGCTCAATGTACTTCGCTGTCTCCGGCCTGATGAGAAACTTTCGCTTCCTTCATACCGGCCTCGCGATCGTGCTGATTTTGATCGGCCTCAAGATGATCCTCTCAAAGTTTTTTGCAATTCCGACGCTGGCAACCCTGGCCGCAGTAGCCGCTGTAATCGGGGTCTCAATCGCCGCTTCCATTACCTTGCCTGCCCCCCCGGGCTGAGCGCAGAGCTATTTGTGATGTCGGATAGGGTCGCTGCTGTCAAACAAACACTTGGATGTGGGGCGAACACACGGCGGCGCAAGCTTGTGCTAACGCCTGTTTTCGTCAACTATGCTGATGCGCTAAGCTCCTAAGCATGATTGATGCAACGGCGGCCGAAGAGTTGAACTCAGTTCCTTATCTCTGCCTTAGGGAATTGTCGGAACCGCAAAACAATTCATGAAAGCTTATCGTTGAGGAAGCGGCTGTTAATTCCGCTGGAATCGCCCGCTTCGCCAGCCTCCATCCTGGAGTGGAAGCCATTCGCAAGGATTCTTCGCCGATTGAGTCAGTAAGGGCTGCCGGTTTTTGAGATTCACTGGAAACGTTACGCAGCATATCTGGTCACGGAAGAATTGGTCGGATCCAACTCCGTAACCGGATATAACGACGAAAGCTACACAGGAAAAATCCTGCGCGTATACACCCGTTCACATTTTCTCGATCATTTAGCGCGGGACACTGGAGCACACATCGACCCGATTCAGCATTACAAACTGGTTTGCTCGGATCACCTCAAAGACGTGGCAGCTTACGCACCTCCGCAGGTTCGAGTTGTCCGCGAGTCGTCGAGAGATTCAAGGCCGCCACGACGATTGATGTAACATCCCGATATCACTCATCTTTCGATTAGTTTCAAACGCTTAAGATTTGAGGTGAACCGAAAGAACTCGAAATTTGAGCGCTAACGCCTGATTTCGTCAACTGACACGAACCTTTGACTTGCTGTTGGCTCTTTGCTTGCTCTGTGTCCTGCCTTGGCAACAATGGTCGTTAGCCGGTTTCGCTTGCCCAACAGGGCGCTAACTGTCGGCGATCCAACTGCCATGGAACCCCAGCGGAACGCGGACTGGCAGGTGAATGCGCACAACCGGCTCTGCCGCAAAATCCTGCGCTGCAAGAATCACCAAATCCGTTTTGCCTCCATTGAGATCGTGGGCATAGGCCATGACGTAGCCTTCGTCTTCGCCGGAGCTGAGCGACATGGGAGCAAACACGGCTTCGCCCGCCGCGCCGTGTTCGAAACGGTGCTCCTCGACTGCACCGCCTTCAATATCATGTTTGAGCAGGACATTGCCAGAGGTGTGGCCCCTCGCAGTGGACGGCATGACGACGTGTTCCCGGAGTTGCTTGAACGCGGTTGTGTATCCGTAGCGGTGCCGCCTGCTGATGATTCTATCGTCCACCCGGGGAAACTCCTGGAAGAACCGGTCACTCAAAGACCGAAGAGTGACTTTGCCGCTGGCGGGATCGATGGTCCAGCGATCGAGGGTAACCGGGCCTGGTCCGGTCATCAGCGAAACATCGTAACGGCCTGCGTAGCGGCACACGTCGACGCAAACATGGTCGCCATCGTCGTAAGCGTTGAGCGTATGAAAGACAAAGCAGGGTTCGACGGGGAACCAGCGCGTTCCAGGTGAGCTGTCTTCGCGCGAAAGCAATCCCACGCGTGCCTCGTGGGCCGGATTCCAGACATAGGGGAACTTCCCGGCTTTCGCCGCATCAAGACTGAACGTGACCGGCAGATCATAAAGCACTACGTATTTTTCAGTCAGAGCGAAGTCATGCATGATCGGTTTGTCGGGAACGGTAATGTCGGTTACGCGGCTCACATTGCCAGTCTTGTCGATGACGAGGTGCTGGACATGATCCTGACGATACGAATATGCGATGGCGTGAGCCTCGCCTTTCTGCGCGTCGGCCTTGGTGTGTGCGGCTAAACCACCGGGTAGGGTACCGGCGAAATCGTAAGGCCCAATCGTGTTCAGTTCGTCGGAGATCTCGTATGGCAGGGGGCCACCTTCAACCATGGCGAGGATTCGACCGGCGTGGGCAAAAATGTGAGTGTTGGCAGCAAAGTCGAGGTCATGGATGGGCCCCTCATGCCACTTTTCGCCAAGGGCTTCCGCGACCGCTTTCGAACGGACCCAGCGATTGCGATACCACTCCGCCCGGCCGTTCCGCAACCTCACGCCATGCACCATGCCGGAACCTAGGAACCAATGGTTCCTGCGATCGTCGATGCCGCGCATGAAATTAGGACCATTGCGTAAATAGCGGCCATTTAACTCCGACGGTATACGCCCGGTGACCGGCAGGTTGAAAGCTGTGACCTCCTCCGTTACGGGCGCAAACAAACCCCGGCGAAACCACGCCGGATCATCGGCAGTTGGTTGAGGTATTCTCGCAGTTGCCATAGTCCTTCCTTTTTCGTTAGCCGGTCTAAGCCTCGTCACTCAAGCTTTGGTGGCGGGCGGGGGCACTCGGACGCCTGAGGAGAGGGGGTAGTTGATGCTTAAAAGGTTAGAACCGTTTCCCCGCAATAGAAAATAGAGGGAATACCGTAGGCTCCTTGAACCGCTGGATGCCCATTGCCCGGGCGTTCTGGCTGAGATAGACGTCATGGTTGGCGAGAAATCCCGATTACACTCAAAATCCGCCTCCTCCGAAAACGGTCTGTGTCCGAGCGGCAGGGCCTCGCCAGGATTGTCCGCAAGGTCGAGCTCAAGCCACTACCCACATCAGCCGATCCGCTCTAAGCCAAACCCCTCATACGCTATTATGGAGTTTCCATGGCGCAGGTCACCATCCATGTGCAGCCGCGACCCTATCAGGCGCGAATAGAAAATGGCCTGCTGGCAGGCTAGTGCGAATCCACGCTGTAAATCATTTTGTGACTTGGCAACAGAGCACCGACGATTGCGCCCCCCACGAAACCGATAACCGCGCCGACTTCGGCCCCGACTCCCTTGCTACCGAGGAATCCGTGGTTCTCCCACGACGCCGCACCGATACCCGCCCCCGCTCCGGCGCCCACCGCGCCGCCGATCAGGGTGTTGCGCAAATGATGTTTGTTTTCCATGAATTTCACGCTGCGAATGTCTTGCTTCTGAATAGTCTGTTGGCTTGCGGCCTCTTGGTACGAGACCGCCGTGTCGGAGACGTTCACGAAAGTTCCGGAATGTTTCTTCGAGTTCATGTCGACGATTTGAATCTTCTGCCCCGCCTGCAGGACGCTTAAGTTCGTCCAAGATGCCCGATTGGTTTGGGCCCACAAAGCGCAAGATAATTCAAGGATGCAAATCAGGAACAAACCTTTTCGCATAAGCGCACTTTCTCCTAGACTTTTCGAGGATGCTTGGTCGTCACCCGACACCACGGTTCCTTGGCTGTGCAACCCCACAACGCGGCTGCAACAATGCGCCCAATAGGAACCACTGTCAAGGGCACGCGAATCTGCTCACAGCGCGGGTGTATCGGAAGTTGGTAATTGGCGGAAAATCCCGACATTGTTATGGAATCATTACCCTCAAAATCCGCCGACTCGGAAAACAGTCTGTGTCGATAAATAGGGCCTCGCCGGGATTGTCCGCAAGGTCGAGCTCAAGCCGCTACACACATCAGCCGATCCGCTCTAAGCCAAACCCCTCATACGCTATTATGGAGTTCCCATGGCGCAGGTCACCATCCATGTGCAGCCCCGGCCCTATCAGGCGCGAATAGAAAATGGCCTGCTGGCGCGTGCCGGGACTTTGCTCGCAGAGCTTCTCCCGCAAGCCAGCCAAGTGTTTGTCGTGACCGTTCCTCCGGTTCGGCGCCGTTGGGGCGCAAAGCTGCTCCGGTCGCTCACTTCCTCCGGATTCAAGCCGCAGGTCATCCAGATGCCTGACGGCGAGCCCGCAAAAAAGCTGAGCACTATAGAAACGCTCTCCGAGCGTTTGGTGCGTCTCGGCGCCGATCGACAAGCCGTTCTCATCGCTTTAGGCGGCGGCGTGGTCGGCGATGTCACTGGCCTGCTCGCCTCGCTCTACATGCGCGGAGTCGAGCTGGTGCAGATTCCCACCACCGTGCTGGCGCAGGTCGACGCTTCGGTCGGCGGCAAGACCGCCGTCAATCTCGGGGCAGGGAAGAATCTGCTGGGAACCTACCATCAACCTCGCGTCGTTCTGATCGATCCCGATCTTCTTCGCACGCTGCCCAATCGGGAGTTTCGCGCCGGACTCTATGAAGCGCTCAAGTGCGGCATCATCGGCGACCTCGATCTCTTCCTGCGTTTCGAGCAGAAGCGAGCCCAGATTCTGAAACGCGACCCCGTGGAGCTGGAAGGCGTGATCGCTCAATCGGTGAAGCTGAAAGCCGAAGTCGTCTCTGCCGATGAGCACGAAGGCGGACTGCGCCGCGTGCTGAATCTCGGCCACACCATCGGTCACGCGCTCGAAGCCGAAACCGGCTACCGTGCCTTGCTTCATGGAGAAGCGGTGGCCTGGGGACTGATCGCCGCCACCAACATCGCACTCACGGTCGGCCGTACCGATAGCGTCACCGCGGGCCGCATCGCCGACGCCGTGCTCAGTCTCGGCCGCCTGCCCGAGCTGAAAGTAACTCCCCGCAAGATCCTGGCACGCCTGCAGGCCGATAAAAAGACCCAAGGAGGAGTCGTGCACTTCGTTCTTCCACGCGAGATCGGCAAAGTGGAGATCGCAGCCGATGTGCCGGACGAGGTGATAATCGCAGCCGTCGAGGAATTGCGTCGCCTCTCGCGCGGCGGATGGGGAAAATAATTGTTGATTGCTGATTGTTGATTAAAAAACTCTCGGCAGCACGTGTATTTTCAATCAACAATCAAAAATCAGAAATTCAACTCCTTCATGCCGTCTCCCCATAAGACTACCGTCGGCGCCGCACCCGCAGGCGCACAGGACCCCGACGCCGCAGCCCGCACGGTTCGCGATATGTTTACCTCAATCGCGCCCCGTTACGACCTGTTAAATCACGTTCTCTCGTTCAATGTCGATCGGTTGTGGTGGCGGCGCACTGCCCGCAGCTTCGCAAACCTGCTCACAGAACCAAAGGCGCGCGTTCTCGATCTTTGCTGCGGCACCGGCGACATGACCTTCGCCCTGCGCAAACAAGCGGGAAAAAGCGGCACACAGATTCTCGGCGCCGACTTCTCCCACGCCATGCTGCAGCGCGCCTGCGCCAAATCTTTCGACAGGTTCCCAAACGCAACCGCGCCCGGTTGGATCGAAGCCGACGCTCTGCATCTCCCATTTCCCGACGAATATTTTAGTGTGGTGACTTCCGCCTTCGGTTTCCGCAATCTCGCCGATTACGATGCCGGCCTCCGCGAGATTGTCCGCGTGCTGCGTCCCGGCGGAGAATGCGGCATTCTCGACTTTGGCGAGCCCCAGGGACTTCTGGGCAAACTCTATCGAATTTACTTCAAGCAGATTTTGCCACGAGTCGGCACCCTGATCTCAGGCGTGCGCGGTCCTTACGCCTATCTTCCCAGCTCAGTCGAACGTTTCCCCGGGCCGCAGGAGATGCTGGATCGCATGCGAGCCGCAGGCTTCCGCGAAGCCAGTTGGACGCCCTACACCTTCGGCATCGCCGGTTTATATCGCGGAAAGAAGTGAGGAGTTCGGCAAGGCAATCAGCAACCAGCAACGGGCCATTACCAATGAGCCATTGGCAACAGCGATTGAGTTCTCCCGATTGCCATGTTGATCGCCAAATTACCTTGTCATCCCGAGCAAAGCGAGGGATCTTGGTTTCTGCGTGCGCCGGGAAAAATCGAGGTTCCCAACGCGAGGAGTGGCAGATCAGGCAGATTCAATCCGCGAACTTCGAATTGCTAATTGCCGGCAAGCCTCACGCTGTCGGCAAACGCATCGGCAATCGTATAACGAATAATTTCCTCGTACTCGCCACCCAGGAAATGCCGCAACCGGTCAGTGTTCATGATGTACTCGCCCGTCATGTAAGGCAGCGCGTCGGGAGGAATCGCCGAAATCCCCCGCTTCCACAAAAAATTCAGCACCACGCCCATGGCCCACTTTCCCGGAGCCCGCACCAATTTCGCGTCCGCCATTTCAACGCACCGCCCAAAGGTCATCGGCTCGCCGCGTCCAGCCACATTCAAAATCGTCAACCGTTGCGCTTCCGGGTCGCGCTGCAGAATGTGCGCGATCAATCTGGCCATGTCGTCGACGTGCACGAATTGAATTTTGTTATCGAGATACTTCTGGCCGCGCGGCAACATGCACGGCAGGCGCTTGCCCTCAGTGCGCATCTTTTCCGCTCGCTTGCTCTTGCCATTTGGCGTGCCGCGAAACGCCCCCAGCAGATAATTCTCCACGCTGGCTCCGGCAAAAATGTGTGGACGCAAAATATATACGCTGCATCCCCGCATCGCCGGTGCCCGCTGCTGCACCACTTCATCGGACTGTTTTTTATGAACCGCGTAAGGCAGGGTGTGCGCCGCAAGCACGGAATCTTCAGTGGCAGGCGCCGGCAAATTGGGGCCGTACGCCGATACGCTGCTGGGAAAAACGAATCGCTTAATGGGCGTTTCTGCGGTTCGATTCGCCTCGGTAACGGCTTCCATTACCCGCGCCGTTCCCGCCACATTGATCTGCCACATGCGATCCGCGTCGAGCACTCCGGTTCTTACCGGATCGATCACGAACGCCAGATGAACCACCGAGACCGGCCGGGTGTCGCGCAGCAGCTCATAAAAGATGCGCGTCGAAGACTCTTCCCCTAGATCCAGTTTCTCGAACTGCAGTGAAGATTCGGCACGGGGTGGAACAAAGTCCACCCCAATTACCGAGAAATCCTCCAGCAGCGGAAGCAATCTGGATCCCAGGTTGCCCGCAATGCCGGTGACCACGACAACAGGCTTCTCGTTCGACATCAGTCTGGTTTCGATTGGGGCTCTTGTTCTGCTGACGGCGGTTGTGACGGATTCTTCCCCGGCGGTGCCGATTGTGGTGCAGTTGCTCCAGTCGGCCCTTGGCCCGGCCTTGCTGGTGGCATGTGCGGCGGTCCACCTCGCATCATTCCGCCAGGCCCGGCCGGCGGTCCAAAGTAAGCTTCGTTCGGTATCGCCTGGAACGAGTTCGTGTACTTGTCCATCAGGTCCTTCATGCGCTCGGCCTTCAACTTGTTATGAATTTCAGCCTTGAGCGGCTCGTCGAGCGGAAGAACCTGCTTGCTCACCACTTTGTAAACATAATGTCCGCCGTTATCGTTGATGAGCTGCGACACCTCGCCGGCTTTCAAATCAAAAACCGAAGAGTGCGCTGGAGGCAATCCGGTTCGCCGCACCTTGGGAAGATTCACCACCGGGTTCTCCACCTTCTGGCCGGAGGCATCGTAGATTTCTTTTTGCAGTTTCGTGAAATCCTCACCCGCCGCTGCCCTCGCACGCATCGTATCGGCCAGCTTATTCATGTCCTGCTCGCCTTGCTCCTGCTTAGCCTTATCGGCGGCTGCTTTTGCCTGGCGCTGATCCTCCGTCATGTCTTTCGGTTCTTCTTTTTCAGGCTCAGCCTGTTTGAAGCGCGGAATATACAGCCGATCTAGCGAAAACTGCTCATAGGCTTCCGGATGGTCCTTGTAATACTTTTCGATCTCCGCAGGCGATATCTTCTCCGCCTGTTCCTGTATCGAGTGCTGCAGTTCCTGCGTCAGGACCTGCATCTTCACGATCTTCATCATCTCTTCGAAATGCGGAGTTTTATCCAGTCCTTTCGCCTTCGCCGCATCTGACATTGCCATGAACCGGGGCAGCACCGTCTCCAGTTGGTGCTTCAATTGCGGCGTCACGTTTGGCGAAAGGGCATTGGCAATCTTTTCAAATTGGGCGCGGGTAATCTTCGTTTCGCAGTCCGCTGGTTTCTTCGCCGCCGTGCCGCTTGTCTTGCCCTCAGCCGTCTTTGAGGCCGTCGTCGACTTCACTGCCGGCGCGCAAACACCTTTAATCGTGAGTACGACAGCGCTCTCTGGTACTGCGGCTTCCGGCGCAGGCGCTTTAACAGTCTCACCCGGCGCTTCCGGATTCCCTTGAGCCGGTCCTGCGGGCGGTCCCTGTCCCCAGGCCAGCGCTCCCAACAGCACACACAACAACCAACTCTTGCGCATACAAAAATCCTCCAGGATTGGTGAATCAGGAAGTTGAACAAAACCGAACTTAGCATCCTAGCATAGACATGCGGGGCGGACACTCCTGTCCGCCGCCTTTCCCCGCGGCACTATCTGGAGGACTTCGCGACACTATTCCGACGAAACGCCTTAAGCAAACGACTTGGCGCAATTCCGCCTAAGCGGCGATAATCCCATCATGTCCGGTATGCCGGTCCTTTATTCGCCTAGCGCCATGCGCGCCGAAAAACGCGCAGTCGCTGGGAATTCCGTGGCCGCAGCGGGCCTCATGACTGCGGCAAAGATTGTCGTCGGCGTCACGACCGGCAGCTTGGGCATTCTCTCCGAAGCCGCACATTCCGCGCTCGATCTGATCGCGGCGGCGCTAACCTATTTTTCGGTTGGCGTCTCCGACAAACCCGCCGATGCCGATCACCAGTACGGCCACGGCAAGATCGAAAATTTCTCCGCCTTTGTTGAGACTGGCCTGCTTCTGATTACCTGCGCCTGGGTAATTTACGAAGCCGTTCTTCGTTTATTTTTCCGCCGCGTCGAGGTCGAACCCTCCATCTGGGCATTCGCCGTCATGCTCATTTCCATGGCCGTCGATTGGTGGCGTTCCCGCGCACTCGGCCGCATCGCCACCAAATATGATAGTCAGGCTCTGGAAGCTGACGCGCTGCATTTCTCCACTGACGTCTGGTCCGCGGGCGTAGTCGTGCTCGGTCTGGTTTTAGTTCTGCTCAGCCACTCCTACCGCGTGCGCTGGCTCGCCAAAGCCGATCCCATCGCCGCCTTGTTTGTCGCAGGGGTCATCGTTTCCGTGAGCTGGCGTCTGGCGCGCCGCACCATTGACGCCCTCCTCGATGCCGCACCCACCGGCGTTCGCGCCCAAATTACCGACGCCGTTTCCCACGTGGAGGGCGTTCTCGAAATCGGCCGGGTGCGCATCCGCCGCGCCGGCAACCGCTATTTTGCCGATCTCGCCGTGGGCTTCGCTCGCACCGTCACCTTCCAGCGATCCGAGCAGCTAGTCGAAGCCGTAACCGAAGCCGTGCATCGCATTCTTCCCGATGCCGATGTAACCGTGCAGCCGCTTCCGCGCGCGCAGCGATCGGAAAATATTTTTGACCGCATTCGCGCTGTCGCCACCCGCCACAATCTCAACGTCCACGACATCAGCGTGCAGGATTTAGCCGGCCGCCTTCACGTCGAGCAGCACGTTGAACTCGATGAGAATCTAACTCTGAAACGTGCCCACGATCAGGTCACTGAACTTGAAGCCGCCATGCGCGGCGATGTGCCCGAAATTGCCGATATCCTTACCCACATCGAAAGCGAGCCTGCCACCATCGAACCAGGGGATCCCCTCGACCGCGATGCCAATCTCGAGCGCAAACTGAAAAAAGTTGCCAGGGAATTTCCCGAGATTCTCGATGTGCACGATGTGGAAATAAAAAAAGTTCGCGGCCGGCTCTACGTTTCGTGCCATTGCACGTTTACCGACAATCTGTCCCTTGCCCGGGTTCACGACATTCAAACCGAACTCGAAATCCGCTTCAAGCACGCCGCTCCCGAACTGTTTCGCGTGCTGATTCATCCCGAGCCCAGCACGGATAACCGGCGCTAGAATACGGCAGGGGAAATTATGACAAACGCCAGAGCCACTTGGATCGATGAGCGATGCTTCAACGCCGTTGCCGACAGCGGTCACAAAATCGTCGTCGACGGCGACAAAGCCAAAGGCAATACTCCGGTTGAACTCGTCCTGATCGGCCTCTGCGGCTGCACCGGCTATGACGTAGTCTCGATCCTGCAGAAAAAACGCGTGCCGTTCACCAGTCTCGAAGTCCGCGCCGAGGCCGAGCGCGCGAAAGATCCGCCTTCCGTTTTTACGCAGATCAAGCTCATCTATCGCATCGGTGGCAAAGTATCGCGAAAGGCTGCCGAAGACGCCGTCCGGCTTTCAGAAGAAAAATACTGTTCGGTTTCGGCTATGCTCGAAAAAACCGCGAAGATCATCACAGAAATCGAATATGTCGATGCGTAGTCCGCAACCTCAAGCGCCGGCTATTAATAATTCAGAACAGCAAACTGCGCATCCTCTCCGCGGCTACTTCTTCATTGCCTCGGCTGCTTTTCTTTGGGGAGTTTCCGCCGCACTTGGCCGCGCTGTCTTCACCGGAAAGCTGCCGTTGAGCTCCGCGGCGCTGCATCCCGTCGATCCCCTGATTCTTTCCCAGACCCGCACCACGTTTTCGCTGCTCGTGCTGCTGCCAATTCTGGTCGGCACCCAGGGTTGGCAACGCATCAAGCTTCCTGCCCGCGATCTAGCCTACTGTTTTCTGCTGGGAACCCTCGGCGTGGCCGTCTCTAATTATTTCTATTACGTAGCCATTCAGCGCATCAATGTGGCAGTCGCCATCATTGTGCAATACACCGCGCCGGTTTGGGTTCTGCTGTACGTGGTAGCTCGCGGCCAGCAAAAACTGACGCTTCAAAAAGTGGCCGCAGTCGGGTTGGCGCTAACCGGAATCGCGCTGGCGATCGGCCTCATCGGCTCCGGTTCTCTTTCTGCATTTCGAATCGACGGTTACGGTCTCATCGCCGCGCTGCTCGCCTCATTCTCCTTCGCCTTCTATAACGTCGGCGGACATCACATTCTTGCCCGCTACGACCGTTGGCGCGTACTCGTCTGGACTCTCGCCGCCGCCGCCGCTTTCTGGCTGGTAGTCAACCCTCCGTGGAAAATTGCCCGCGCCCACTACGAACCCGCGCAATGGTTGTTTCTGTTCGTTTTTTCGATGATCTCCGTTCTAGGGGCGTTCTCGCTCTACTTTCTTGGCCTGCAGCATCTCGAACCCACGCGCGCCATCATCGCCAGCTGCCTCGAGCCGGTATTCTCGATACTTCTCGCCGCGCTATTGCTGGGAGAAGTCCTGCGCCCGATTCAAAGTTTGGGAATTGTCTTCGTGCTCGCTGCCATCATCATCGTGCAGCGGCCGGTTCGTGCTGCAGGCGCAGAGTCAGTCGTGGTCGAACCGATGGAATAAAAAAGCGAAGCAATCGGACCACGCAATGAATCTAGCTCTGCGCTATTCCAGCGTCTTCCCGCGCGTCTCCGGTAATTGCGTCGCCATCAATGCCGCTAGCAGATAACCTGCCGCGCACAAATAGAACGCCGCGCCCAATCCTTTCGTTTGTCCGACTCGACCTATCACGAGAGGCGCAACTGAACTCATCGCCCGCGCGCCGTTATAAGTAAATCCCAGCGCGCGCGCGCGCAAGCTGGTGGGAAAAAGTTCGCTTCCGATGATTCCCGAACCAGAAAATAATCCCGTGCCGAAAAATGCAACCAGGGTTCCCATCACCATCAGCAATGCCGGCGTCCGCGCCGCCGCATAAAGCGGAATCAAAACCGCCGCCATCAAGCTGTAAATCAAAAATGCCTTTCGTCTTCCGACACGATCTGCGATCCACCCGAAACTCGCATAGCCGGGAAACATCCCTAATAAATTCAGGATCACCAGCAGAGAAGTCGTGCCCACCATCCCGAAGCCGCGCCCGCCTCGCGACACTGGAAGCGACAGATAAGGCGGCATCCATGTAAATAATCCCCACCATGCAAACAAGGAGAAAAAGTTAAACAAGAGCAACGCGAATGTATGCTTCCCATAAGGCGCCCGGAAGAGCACCCAAATTTTCGTAGAGGCGTAACTCGTTACCTCTCGGCCGGCATCTTCTCGGCCCTTCCCACCTGCCAGAGGGTTCCTCAGCTCCCGCTCCCACATCTCCGATTCCGGCACATCCCGCCGTATCCACAACGTAAGCAGCGCAGGGAGAATTCCTACAAAGAACACCGCACGCCATCCGAAATATCGCGAAACCGGACCTGCCACGAGCGCCGCCGCCGCAAAACCAAACGCCCACGAACTCTGCACAATAGCAATGGCCTTTGCGCGCAGCTCTGTAGGCCAGCTCTCAGCAACCAGCGCCGCACCGGTGTTCCATTCGCCGCCCATTCCCAATCCAAGCACAAACCTCGCCGCCGCCAGCATCGCAATGCTCGTCGCCAATCCCGAAGCAAACGAACACACCGAATAAGTCAGGATGCTCGCCATCAGCGCCCGCTTGCGCCCAACGCGATCCGCAATAAAACCAAACAGCACGCCGCCTAATCCGGAAGCCAGCAGCGTCAGCGTGCCCAGCAATCCGGCCGTAGTCTTGCTCATGCCCAGATCGCGCATCAGCAGCGCCAACACCAGCGCATAAAGCATGGCATCGAACGCATCCAGCGCCCACCCGAGCGCTGCCGCCAGCAGCGTCCGCCGTTGCGCAGGCGTCGCCTGTCGAATTAATTGGATTGGTCCAATCCCCATGCAGCGGGGATTGTACGTTGCGCAAGAGGATTGTCAAATTTTGAAGGAAGAGATCACGAATCTGGGATGGAAGAGCCTTGGGAAGGGCACGGCTTTAAGCCGTGCCGCGAGCGCTCGATAAAGATACGGGCTTTAGCCTCTGAGGTTCACTGCCGCTGAAAACCTTCAGCAGCAACCCATCTTCACCTCGCCAGCCTCCGTCAGCGGAGGCCCGAATGCCTCCTGCGGCGCAGGTGCGCCGTTCAACACCGCGATCCACCGCCGCACCGCATCGAACACAACCAGGATCACCCCCGTGATAAAAATGATCATCAGCACCGTATCCAGATAGCCGGTAAATACCTGCCCGGGCTTCGAGGTCAAGGGAAGAAAAATGTTCTTGATCGAAAGCACTCCCGCCGTAACTGTCGTCACCCCGACAAAACACATAGGCAGGAAGGTGATCCACGCATATCGCGCCTTGCCCATGTTGATCAGGAATGTCGTGACCACCGCCAATGCGATCGTAGCCAGCAACTGGTTCCCCGTCCCGAACAGCGGCCATATCGTGGAAATATTTCCGGTGTAGATCAAATATCCCCATCCCAGAACTACCAGGGAACTGGTAAGCAAATTTCCCGGCAGCCATGTCGTGTTGCCGAACGGTTTATGCACCTTGCCCATCAGCTCCTGCAGAACGTAGCGGGCCACGCGTGTTCCGGTATCGACGGTCGTCAGGATAAAAAGTGCTTCAAACATGATGGCGTAGTGATACCAATAGCCCATCAGTTTGGTCATGCCGGGAAGGCCGCGAAAAATCTGCGCCATGCCAATCGCCAATGAAACCGCGCCTCCCGTGCGACCGGCTAAATGCTCTCCCACTTCGCGCGAGAATATGTCGAGATTCACCGTGTGCAAACCTAAATGGCTGAACACTGCCGGCGTCGTATTGATCGCGAAATAATCGCCCGGCGTCATCGAGCACGCGGCGATCAGCGCCAGCACGCCCACCAGCGATTCGGCGACCATAGAACCGTAGCCGATGAAGCGTGCGTCGGTTTCTTTATCCAGCATTTTGGGCGTGGTTCCTGAAGACACCAGCGAATGGAAGCCCGAAATCGCGCCGCACGCAATCGTCACAAAAAGGAAGGGGAAAAGTTTTCCTTTGATGATCGGTCCGCCGCCATGAACGTACTCGGTGAAATTCGGAAACTGAATGTTGGGATGTACTACGAAGACGCCAATCACCAGCACCGCAATCGTCCCCAGTTTCAAATAAGTCGAAAGATAATCGCGTGGCTCCAGCACCAGCCACACCGGTAGAACCGACGCAATCAACCCGTAGAGGGCCATCAGAATGGTAATTTGATGCGGCGTAAAGGTGAGCGCGGCCGCCCACGAACTTTGCGCCACCCACTGCCCCGCGACGACGGCGCCAATCAGAACTACGACCCCGAAAATACTCGGTCCGGTGATGCTGATCGTTCCAACGTGGCTCCTGAACATCCACCATCCCATAATGACAGCGATTGGAATGGTCATCGCAATCGTAAAAAATCCCCACGGACTGTTGGCCAGCGCATTCACCACCACAATGCCAAGCCCAGCCAGGGTGACCAGAAGAATGAAGAGAACCGCGATCATCGCCACCAATCCGGCAAAGGGACTGATTTCTGTCCGCGCCACATCCGCTATCGATCGCCCGCGATGCCGCACCGATGCCACCAGTACGGTAAAATCCTGCACACATCCCGCCAGCACCGCCCCAATCAGCAGCCAGAGAAAACCCGGCGCGAATCCAAACTGCGCCGCCAGAGTTGGACCAATCAGCGGCCCGGCGCCGGCAATCGCCGCGAAGTGGTGGCCAAACAGAACCCACTTCGGCGATGCCACGTAGTTGTGACCATCGGCAAACATGTGTGCGGGCGTTTTTCGCCGATCGTCAAGCGCCAACGCTTTCGCGGCGATAAAGGCACTGTAATAACGGTAGCCAATGGCGTAGACGCACAATGCGCCTAACAGGACCGGGAAGGTATTCATCGATCACTCCAGGTCTGGCGGGCTTGACCTTATCCCTGCCAGCCCAATTTCACAGCATCCTACACCTATCGAAGAATCCAGCACAATGCATTGCGTTGCCTGCGGCACGCGCTACAATGGCGGACACAAACCGCTTCCGAAAGGATCGACCATGCACGCGACTCGCGAAGAACCAGCGTCTGGGCAGGAGCAGCACCTGGTCCGCTTCGGCCTTGGTCTCGCCAACTGGAGTGAGCGCTGGTTTCCCGATCCGCTGGTCTTTGCCCTGCTCGGCATCGTCGTCGTTTTTATTGTGGGCCTTGTGCTCCATCAAAGTCCCTCCCAGCTCGCCATCCAGGGCGGAAAGAGTTTCTGGGCTCTGGTTCCGTTCACCATGCAAATGGTGATGATCATCGTTGGAGGTTACGTCGTTGCCTCCACTCCGCTCGTCTATCGCGCCATCCGCGGCTTAGCCGGAATTCCCCAGTCTCCACGCGCAGCGGTAGCGCTGGTCGCTCTCTTTTCGATGCTCACCTCGCTTATTTCCTGGGGACTCAGCTTAATCTTCAGCGGCCTGTTTGTTCGTGAACTCGCTCACCGCGTCAAAGGCATGGACTATCGCGCCGCCGGTGCCGCCGCCTACCTCGGCCTGGGAGCCGTCTGGGCCATGGGATTATCATCTTCCGCCGCGATGCTGATGGCAACGAAATCGGCGATGCCGCCCTCGCTATTCAATATCAGCGGACTCGTTCCGCTCACCCAAACACTCTTTTTGTGGCCAAGCATCGCGACCACGGCAATCCTGATCGTGCTCTCGGTACTAATCGCTTACTTATCTACGCCCTCGGCCGAAAATGCCAGGACTGCCGATTCCTACTCCATTGAGTACGCACCAATTCGCTCCAGCCCTGAGCTGCGCGGTAAACCTGGCGAGTGGCTCGAGTACAGCCCGCTCCTCAACCTTCTCGTGGCCGCGCTGCTGTGCTGGTATCTGGTCAATGTTTTCCGCACCTCGCCCCAGGGAGCATTAGCCGCCCTCGATCTCAACACCTACAACCTGATCTTCATCACTGTCGGTCTCCTACTGCATTGGCGGCCGAAGCGGTTCACGCACGCCGTCGCCGAGTCCATTCCGGCGACTGGCGGTGTGATCATCCAATTTCCGTTCTACGCGGTAATCTTCGGCATGATCGTGGGAACCGGTATCTCCGATGCGCTCGCCAAACTGTTCGCCACCGTCAGCACGCACAACACATATCCTTTGCTGGTGGCGACGTATTCGGCAGTCCTCGGAGTTTTCATTCCCTCCGGCGGCAGCAAGTGGGTGATCGAAGCACCTTATGTTTTGCAGGCAGCCAACCTGCATCACGTGCATTTGGGATGGGTCGTGCAGATCTATAACGCAGCCGAGGCTCTGCCGAACTTAGTCAATCCCTTCTGGATGCTGCCCCTGCTCGGAATTCTGCGATTAAAAGCCCGCGACATTGTCGGCTATGGAGTTCTGCAGTTAATGGTTCACATCCCGGTCGTGTTCTTTTTATGCTGGCTATTCGCTCGCTACCTTCCGTATATGCCACCGATGAAATAACTCAGCTAGGAGAGATCCGCTAGCTTCCCACGAACCGCGCATACAGACTGCGCGCAATCCCGGTATCCGTGGTGCCTTTGATGATCGCCCGTCCATCAGGAAACAGGGTTATCTCATAAGGCTCGCGCCAGAACTTCAGCACGAACTCATTGTGCCGCACTACGCCATGCGTCTGCAGCCTCCGCTGCATTTCCGCAAAATCGATCGGCCGCGCGCGCTCGTGGATCTGCACCGAATTCCGCCCGCACAAGGTGATATGCGGACGCCCCTCGCCCGCCAGATGCACAAAATCTTTCCGTGCACAGGCGCGGCAATCGGGACGCGGGCTCCCCGCCGAAATCTCCGCATGATCATTCGTCCAAACGTCGAACGACCACAGGGTTTTTCGCAGCTTCTTCAAAGCCTCGCCACCAATCAGCAGCTTCATGGCTTCGGTCGCCGCAATCGAAGCCACTACATTCACCGCCGTGTTCAAAATTCCCGAGGTTTCGCAAGTCTCTACCATTCCGCCGGGCATGTCAGGAAAAATGCAGGCCAGGCAAGCGCTCGTTCCCGGCAAAACGTTCATCGTGATTCCGTAGCTGCCCACGGCGGCGGTGTAAATCCACGGCACGCTGTTTTTTACAGCGTAATCATTCACCAAATACCGCGTCTCGTAATTATCAGTGCCATCTACTATTACGGCGATATTATCAAGTATCTCATTAACATTGGCCGGTGCCACATCCTCGACCCGCGGTTCCACCACAATCGCGGCATTGAATTCAGAAATCCTCCTCGTGGCTGCAATCGCCTTCGGTAACGACTCCGTCGCATCCCGCTCATCGAACAGAGTCTGCCGCTGCAGATTGCTCGCCTCCACGTAATCCCGATCGATAATGCGTAGCGTACCCACCCCCGCGCGCGCCAGCAACGATGCGATCGCCGAGCCC
Source organism: uncultured Acidobacteriaceae bacterium (assembly GCA_963766625.1). GTDB lineage: Bacteria > Acidobacteriota > Terriglobia > Terriglobales > Acidobacteriaceae > Sulfotelmatobacter. Next base: position 490,556 of record CAVYBF010000011.1, read on the forward strand.
GTAGCTCCGCAACCGACAATCGCCGCCCGCCCGGCCGCCAGCCGTTTTTGCCCCTCGGCTCCAATTCCATCGAAAAGAATCTGCCGCGAGTAGCGCTCTTCAAACGTGCCTTTTGTCACACCCGCCTCAAGGAGATCACCAGCGTTTACAAGCAAACCCTTTATTATAAGTCTTGCAAAAATTTAGCCGACGCGCTTCATGCAACACGGGGACCATTGCCTCCCATCGAAGGAAGCAACCACCCAAGGACACTTTGCTGAGACGGTACACCTCATTCCTCATACTGATCGTGGCCGGGTTTGCTCCGCTGGCCCATGCCGCATCGCCTCCCTCGGAAAATTCGCCGGCGGATCCTTCCGCGCATCCTTTACACGCCCGGCAAACTTCCGAACCCGGCTCCGCTCTGGCCGCAATGTCAGAATACGCCGGACAGATGGTGAACTCCATCGAACTCCCAGACGTCACTGGTGCCGAGCGCCTGCTCTCCCTGCTGCCGCAAAAAACCGGCGAGCCCCTCGAGCGCAACAAGGTTCGCGAAAGCATTCGAGTCCTTTTTGCCACCGGACTGTTTTCCGATATCCAGGCTGAAGTCACTTCCACCAATCCCGGGGTCCGACTCGTCTTCACTTCTTCGCCCAATTTTTTCGTCGGCTCAATTAACGTAGAAGGCGCTCCCACACGTCCCAACAGCAATCAGATCGTCAACGCCTCGAAGTTCCAGCTCGGCGAACTCTACAGTCCCGACAAACTCGATCGCGCTCTGCAGAATATTCGCCAGCTCATGCAGGAAAACGGCTATTACCGCGCCCGCGTTACCGCCGAAACCACTTCCCATCCTCCGACCCGCCAAGCCGACATTTTGTTCCACATCAACAGCGGAGAGCCTGCCCGCGTCAATGAAGTTAACGTCGCCCCAAACTCGGCTTTTTCTCAAGCTCAAGTTGAGCAGATCGCACACATGCGTCCCGGCGATCGCATCACCGCTGCCCGCATCAATAATTCGCTGCAGCGTCTCAGGAAAAAACTGCAGAAGCAGCAGCGCGTGATCGCCCAGGTTTCCATCTCCGCGCAGAATTACCATCCTGCATCCAACTCCGTCGACTACACCTACCTCATCGATCCCGGCCCGGTCGTGATTCTTTACGCTACGGGATTCCGCATCAGTCGCGGCGTGTTGCGAAGAGAAGTTCCGATCTATCAGGAGAACGCCATCGACGATGACCTTTTGAACGAAGGCAAAAATAATCTGCTCAATTATCTGGAGACCCGCGGCCGGCTGGACGCCTCCGTACGATTTAAAAAAGAAAACAGTCCCGGCCTGGTTCGCGTCGTTTACAACATCGATCCCGGGCCCATGCACAAGTTTGTCCTGCTCGACATTTCAGGCAACAAATACTTCTCCAAGAGAACGCTTCGCCAACGCATGCAGATCGAGCCGGCAAGCACGTTCCTCGCAACCGGACGCTTCAGCACTGCTCTGCTGAAGAACGACGTCTCCTCGATCAAGGCCCTCTATCTCTCGAACGGTTTTCGCGATGCCAAAATCGAAACCAAGGTGGACGACAATTACCAAGACGCTGCCAATCATGTCGCGGTTCACATTGATATCGACGAAGGTCCGCAGACGCTGGTTGGCACCCTTCGCATCGTCGGCAATCAGAAGCTCGATGCCCGACAATTTCCCGAGCTGAGTACCGGTCAGGGCCAGCCCTACTCGGAACAGAATCTGGCCAGCGATCGTGAGGCCATCCTCAACGACTACTTCAATCACGGCTTTTCCAACGCCACGCTCGATATCATTACCCAGCCTGCGCAGCCCAACCGCGAAGACGTTACCTACAAAATTCAGGAGGGAGAGCAGTTTTTCGTAAACCGCGTTCTGGTTACCGGACTCGACCACACCCGCAACTACGTGGTGCAGCGCCAGATTCAGGTGGCTCCCGGCCAGCCTCTCAGTCAGCAGGATATTCTCGCCACTCAAACCAAGCTCTACGATCTCGGCATTTTCAATGAGGTCGACACCGGCGTTCAAAATCCGGAGGGAAGCGATCCGCAAAAAAATGTTCTCGTGCAGGTGCAGGAAGCCAAGCGTTACACCTTCACCTATGGCGGCGGAATCGAATTTGCAACTGGCCTGCCCGCTGGAAGCCATTTCCCCGCAGGCAAGGCCGGTGTGAGTCCGCGCGTTGAATTGAGCGTGACCCGCCTGAACGTTGGCGGGCGAGACCAGAGCCTTAGCTTCCAATCCGCAGTGGGCAACCTGCAGCAACTCGGCCTCATCACCTACCAGATGCCGTATCTTTTCGACAACAACCGCTTTAAGGTGTCCTACACAATTCTTTATGACAACAGCCTTAACGTGGCCACATTCACCTCCCAGCGGTTGGAAGGTAAAATCGATGTTCGCCAAGACATCGGCCCGCGCCCGACCAACCACCCCACCTCAATCACCTACCATTTCGACTACCGCCGCGTGAAGGCCACCGACTTCGTCACCAACTTTTCCCCTGCCGAGTTCAATTTGTTCTCGTTGCCGGCTGTCGTAGGAGGCCCTGGGTTTACTTTTATTCGCGACAAACGCGATAACCCTCTGGAAAGCACCAAGGGCCAATACTTCACGTTCGATGCCTTCGCAGCCTCAAGTTACTTCGGTTCACAAGCCAATTTCGCTCGTGCCCTTGTCAAGCAGTCCACTTATCATTCTTTCGGACCCCATGACCACAAGTTCGTCTTTGCCCGAGCAACCACCGTAGGGCTTGAGCAGGCCTATCACGGCAGCAGGGTCTTGCCACCCGGGGCCTGTGAAGTCTCATTCCTGATTACTTCTTGTCCCTCGGGGATCACCGTAATCCCGCTTCCCGAACTTTTTTTTACCGGCGGCGACAACTCTGATCGCGGTTTCTCGTTAAATCAAGCAGGACCTCGCGATCCCGATTCCGGCTTTCCGGTCGGGGGCTCGGCGCTTTTCATCGATAACGAAGAATTGCGCTTTCCTCCGGTCAGTTTGCCCTATCTCGGCGAGGGTTTCGGCTTCGCTATTTTTCACGATATGGGCAATATCTATACGGCGGGTCACGATATGGTGAAAGGCGTATTGCGCTGGCATCAGCCGGATCCGGCCCAATGCCTGATGGCAGGGGGCGCGCCGGATAAATCCTGTATGACTTATTTCAACAACAGTGGTTACGACTACACTTCGCACGCAGTCGGTCTAGGACTTCTGTACAAGACCCCGATCGGACCATTCCGTTTCGATTTCGGTTACAATTTAAATCCACCATACTATTTCCAGGGGCTGGTCAAAGACGTCAATAATCAAGAAGTATTGACCGGCTACTACGAAACGCAACGTCTGCGCCATTTCAACGTTTTCTTCAGCATAGGACAGCCATTTTGATAAGCCGAATTCGTAAAACGCCGGGCAGTGCCCTAATTAGGACGCTGCCAAACGCCAAAGATCTTTTCGCTTTTGATTTCGCTTTCTGGTTCGCTTTTCGATTCTTTTTCGGGGGCATTTTGGGTTCGCTTCTGAATTCGGTTTCGGGTATCGCAGCGCCTTTGGCGCTGCGATACAGTTGCCAAACTCCGAGCGGCTTTAGCCGCTGAGGTGATTTATTATTCGCAGGATTCTTCTCGGCGCACTCATCGCCGCCATGTTCGCCGCCTCGCTGGGTTTTTTTCAGCCGCAGCCGGCTGCGGCCGAAGTCGTCGACCGCATCGTGGCCATCGTGAATGGCAACGTTATTCTGCAATCCGATTGGGATGAAGCTCTCAGCTTCGAGGCTCTCCTCACCAACCGCTCGCTCCCTGAGTTCAGCGCAGACGACCGTCGCGCCGTTCTCGACCGGCTCATCGATCAGGAACTGCTTCGCGAGCAGATGAAGTCCGCTGATTCTCCCCATGCCAGCGATGCTGACATTTCCGCCCGTGTGGCGGCGGCCCGCAAGTTGTATCCCCAGGCTGCGTCTGACGAAGGTTGGCAAGAGATTCTCGCCCAGTACCACCTTACCGAGAAAGGTCTCATGGCTCATGTCCGGCAGGAGATCGAACTCATGCGTCTCGTCGATGCCCGCCTTCGCCCCGCTGTGCAGATCGATTCCAAGTCCATCGAGGCTTATTACCGCGATCAATTTGTGCCGCAGCTGAAGCAGGCAGGTTCGGGTGAAGTGCCTTTGGCCGATGTTTCAGCCAGAATTCGCGAAGTGCTCACCCAGAAAAAGGTGAACGAGCTGCTGATTTCCTGGCTGCAAACCTTGCGCTCCGAAGGCCAGGTCCAGGTTCCCGGTGTCTCCGGCAACGACAGGGGAGTGCAATCGCAGTGACCGAGCCTTCCACTAAGCCCACGGCTTACCACTGGTGGAAGTACGCACTGCTCGGTGCCTCACTGGCCTTTGTTGCCATGCTTGGCTTTCTTCTCTATCTCACTACGGATTCTTTTCAGTCGCTGGTTCGCCGCCGCCTGGTAGAAGAGATCGAGCGCATTACTGGAGGCCGCGCGCAAATTGCCAGCATCCATACCGTTCCGTTTCGCCTTCAAGTCGAAGTTCGCGACATCACCGTGCGCGGCCGCGAATCACAAACGGCCCCACCTCTGGCTCATGCCGATGCCATTACCGCTCGCTTCAAAATCAGTTCGCTGCTTCGCTCCGAACTCGCTTTCGACCAGGTCGTTCTTGATCATCCCATCGTTAATGTAATTTTTTATTCCGATGGCAGCACGAATTTTCCTTCGCGAGCCGCCAATATCGCCGGCCAGAATCCGATCGAGAAACTCTTTGCGCTTTCCATTGATCACTTCGAGCTTCGTCGCGGCCAGATCCTTTGGGATAATCAATCCATTCCCCTGGATTTCACCGCTCGGGACACTTCCTTACAGATGGATTATTCCTTTCTCGGCCGTCGCTACGATGGCCGCCTTCTGCTCGGCCAGGTCGATACCAAGCTTCTCAACTGCAAGCAATTCGCCTGGATGACCGCGATGCAGTTCACGCTAAGCTCCGAATCCGCTTTGATTAGCTCTCTCACCTGGAACTCCGGCCACTCTCATTTTTCGGCGACCGGCCGGGTCGCGGATTTCCGCCATCCCCATCTGCAGGGACCTTACGAAGCCCATGTCGATCTTGTCGAAGTCGCCGCCATCGCCCGCCGCCGCGATCTCCGCGCCGGTCTGCTCGATCTCAAAGGACACGCCGACTGGTCACTCGATCACTTTTCGACCAGCGGCCTGTTGGGGCTGGATAATCTCAGTTTTCAGGACGATCAGGTTTCTTTCTCCAAAGCGTCATTCACCACCGGCTATTCCGTCACCGATCAGCAGCTCTCATTCTCCAAACTGCAAGGCAAGATTTTCGGTGGCAGCTTCGATGGTGAAGCGGAAATCAATCAATGGCTCGCACCCGCGCAGCACCTCTCAGCCGCGGCAAGAAGAGTGCTGATGACTCCGACGATTTCCGCCGTGCCATCCTCCAAAGCTGCGGGCAGCAAATCAAAACCAGCCTTCCAGGTGGCCTCGGTTCGCATCCATTTGCGCGATCTTTCCGCCGAACAAGTTGCGGCTGCGCTGAATACTCCCGCACATCCATTCTCCAACTTCCATCCCGCGGCATTGGCGTCCGGCACGTTTGAAACTCGCTGGCAGGGAACTCCCCACGATGCGGAAATCCAATTCGACGCCGATCTCAATCCCTTCCCGGAAGCTGCCCGGGGCCAGGTCGCCATTGCGGCTCACGCCCAGGGCGTTTACCACGCCGCAACCGACTCTCTCGATCTTCCTCGCTTCACCATGGCCACGGCGGCCAGTCGCCTCCAGGCCTCAGGCACGCTGTCCGCCTCTTCCACAGTTCACCTTTCCGTTTCAACCTCACAGCTAGCCGATTGGCTCCCGCTCCTCTCGATAGTTCGTGGCCCCGAACTTTTTCCAGTCTCGTTGAACGGTAGTGCCACGTTCAACGGCAGCATGACCGGCTCGCTGTCGCAGCCTCGCATCTTCGGCAGCCTCTCGGCAGAAAATTTTGTGATCGCTTTCCCGCCGACCAGCAGAACCCGCGCTGTTCAAATGCGCTGGGATTCTCTTTCCGCTTCCATGCAGCTTTCTTTCGACTCCATCGCGCTGCATAGCGGCAGGGTGATGCGCGACGGCACCAGCGGAGAATTCGATGGTTCTGCCAGCTTGGAACACGGGCACGTTACCGGCGATAGCACGTTCACGCTGCGCGCCAACTTACACAACGTCGATCTCGGAACCGTCCAAACTCTGGCCGGATTCAATTCTCCCCTGTCCGGCAAGAGCGATGTGAATCTCCGGGCCGGTGGCACTTTTTCCAATCCTCACGCGGACGGACAACTCCATCTCACCGGCGGCTCCGCTTACGGCGAGACGATCCGGCAATTCGATTCCAGCTTCCATGTCGATTTGAACCAAATTGCGTTTTCTGACATGCACCTCTTCCATGAAGATTCTGTGATCACAGGAAGCGCCGCCTACCAGCCTTTAACTCGCGTCTTTCGTCTCGATGTCGTGGGCAACAATCTCAATCTCGCCCAGATTCGGCAGGTCCAGTTCGGCCGTGTTGCGGTCGAAGGCCGTGCCGATTTTGCCCTCAAAGCATCGGGCACTCCTGCTTCGCCTTCGATCGATGGGAAAGTCCACATCCGCGGTCTTACGCTGGATCGGGAACTCGCCGGTGACTTCGATCTTCAGGCATCAACCGAGCAAAATGATTTGCACTTAGCGGGCAATTCTCAATTCCACAACGGTTCCTTGACGCTGAGCGGCGACATCCAGTTGCGCAATAGCTATCCCACAAGAATCTCTTTGAACATGGATCAGCTCGATATCGATCCGGTATTGCATCCCTATCTCGAGGGAAAGCTTACGGCGCATTCTTCTGTAAGTGGCTCTGCGGAAATCAGCGGCCCGCTTCGGCAACTCGATCAGTGGACCGCCAATGGGAACTTGACCGCGCTATCGCTCGAGGTCGACAAGCTCAAGGTTCAAAATCAGGATCCGGTTCAGTTCTCCATTGCGCGCAAAACTCTGCAAATTGAAAAACTTCATCTTATCGGCGATGGCACCGACCTCACCGGGTATGGTACGGTCCAGCTTTCGGGCGCACATGCGCTCGATCTCACCGCTAACGGACGCGCCGATCTCAAATTGCTTTCTGTCTTTGATCCGAACTTTACCGCGTCAGGCCTCGTTTCCAGCGAGCTCACGGTCGGTGGCACGCTCGCCGATCCTCTTCCGCAAGGCCACATTCAGGTCGCGAACTCCGCAATTTCCTACGCCGGCGTTCCTAGCGGCTTGACGGATCTCAACGGCTCTCTACTTTTCACTCGCGATCATCTGCAAATCGATTCTCTGGCCGCACGCACCGGCGGAGGCACGGTCGATCTCAAAGGCGACGCTACCTTCGTCAACCAGCAAGTCACCTTTAATCTGACTGGCAGTGCAAAGGACGTTCGCATGCGCTATCCTCCCGGCGTTAGCTCGACTGCCGACGCGCAATTGCACTGGGTGGGCACACGCTCCTCGTCGACTGTCTCCGGGGAAATTACTGTCAACAAAATTGCCATCACCCCCACCTTCGATTTCAGCTCTTATCTCGACCGCAGCCGCCAACTCACCAGCGTTTCCACCGTGAACTCGCCCTTGAATAACATCAAGCTCGATATCCACGTGCAGACTGCACCCGAACTCCAGATGCGCACCGCCATCGCCCGCTTCTCCGGCGACGCCGATCTGCATATCCGCGGTTCAATTGCCCGCCCCGCGGTTCTCGGACGCGCCGACATTCTCGAAGGTCAGGCCACGTTTCACGGAACCCGCTTCACTCTCGAGCGCGGCGATATCACCTTCGCCAATCCGGTCGCCATCGAGCCCCAGCTCAACCTGCAGGCTTCCACGCACGTTCGCAACTACGACCTCAACATCACCATCACCGGTACGCCTGATCGCGGACTGAGCGTCAACTACCGTTCCGAGCCTCCACTGCCCAAATCCGACATTGTTGCTCTCCTCGCTCTTGGCCGCAGTACTGAAGAAACTACCCAGGTTCAGGGGCAATCCAGCCCAACCGCGTATTCAGATGAGGCGACTGCTCAAATCCTCAGCCAGGCATTGAACACCAGCGTCACCAACCGCTTTCAGCGCCTGTTCGGAGCGAGCAACATAAAAATCGATCCCCAGGGCCTGACCACGGAGACCAACCCCATCAGCAACGGCCCGCAGATCACCATCGAGCAGGAGTTCGTCAATCACATCACCGTCCTCTATTCCACCAACGTCTCTCAGACTTCAGAACAGATTATTCAGGGCGAGTATTATGTGAATCGCAACCTCTCCGCCGTCGGCCTGCGCGATCAGAACGGCGTGGTCAGCTTCACTCTTCGCGCCCGCACCCGCAAGAAATAGAGACGAAAAGTATTTTGGCAGCGGCAGAATTTGATGCCATTCCGAGCAAGCGGCTTTTTGCGCAGCGAGGAATCTGGGCAGGCCGCGCGAAGTGGCGCGCTCTTTGCGCCACAATAATCGCGCCTTTGGCTCGCTTTCTTTCAGACTGCCCCATGCCAGTCCGTGCGTGCTCTTGCCCATGCCCAAGCGTCTATACTTTGGACTGATGATCGATCCCAGCGCTGCCCGCGAACTCATGGTCGAATCGCAGCTTCGCGCCCGCGGCATCTCCGACCCGCGAGTTCTCGATGCCATGTCTCGTGTGCCGCGCGAGCAATTCATCTCCGAACCCTTCCGCGGGCAAGCCTACGAAGATCACCCGGTCCCCATCGCCGATGGGCAGACCATTTCTCAGCCCTACATCGTCGCGCTCATGCTGGAATCTCTGCGGCTCACGCCGCAAGATAAAGTTCTCGAAATTGGCACCGGCTCGGGTTACGCAACCGCCCTGCTGGCAGAGCTTGCGGCAGAGGTCTTCTCCATCGAACGCCATCCGGCGCTGGCCGAGAATGCCCGCCAGGCTCTGGCTGCGCTCGGCTACAACAATATAAAAATATTCACGGGAGACGGATCTCTGGGCCTTCCCAGCGCCGCTCCTTTCGACGCAATCCTGGTGTCCGCTGCAGCCCCGGAAATACCAACCCCGCTTGTCGCCCAACTAGCAGAGGGCGGACGAATGATCATCCCCGTTGGCAGGGACGACTCTCAGCAACTGCAATTCATTCGCATGGTGAACGGCCAGCCCGTTAGCTCAGCACGCGAACTTGTGCGCTTCGTTCCCTTGGTAGCAGGCCACGGTGATTGAGTCCATGATGCGCCAGGGTGGCGCAGCGTTCTCAGCGCTGCGATAAGGCTTTGTTTTTTAAAGAGCTTGGCCCCTGAGGTTTTGAATGCGAGGTTTTCTAGAGCACGGCCGAGGGATTCGGCACAGGCGCAGAGGAGGGAATCGCAGGCTGCGGCCGCTTCACGAGTTGCTGCGCCGAACCTTGGGCAAACTGCAACACCGAGTTCGGAAATATTCCCAGATAGATCGTAGCAATCAGGCACAAAGCAATCGCCAGCCGAGGTGCAAAGGTCACCGGAGTGACCGGAACCTCGCGTCGTGCTTCATTCATGTACATTTTTACAATCACGCGCAAATAGTAGTAGGCGCCAACCCCACTATTCAGTACTCCGATAATCGTCAGCCAGATCAGGTGCGATCTCATGGCCGCGCTGAACACATAAAATTTCGCGAAGAACCCGCCGGTCATCGGGATGCCGATCAGCGAAAGCAGAAAGATAGTCAGCGTCGCCGCCAGCAGCGGCGCACTGCGGCCCAATCCCTCGTAGTCTTCCAGCGTAACGTACCGCTCGCCGGTGTTCGCAAAATGGCTGACCACGGTAAACGCGCCCACGTTCATGGCCGCATAGGAAGCGGCATAGAACATTGCAGCCGATGTCCCCAGCCCGGGCAACGCTGCGAATCCCACCAGCAGATAACCTGCGTGAGCGATCGACGAGTAAGCCAGCAAGCGCTTCACATTGTGCTGTACCAGCGCGCCAATATTTCCCAGCGTCATCGAGAGCGCCGCCGCAACCCAGATCACCCAGAACAGCGCATGCACGTCGATCACAAAAACAATGCGCAACAAAACTGCAAAGGCCGCCGCCTTCGGAGCGGTTGACATGAAGCCCACAATCGGCGCCGGCGCTCCTTCATAAACATCCGGCGTCCACACGTGGAAGGGCGCAGCCGCCACTTTGAAGCCCAGTCCTACGAACATGAACGCAACTCCCACCACCGCCAGCAGCGGAACTGGCCCGGCCTGCAAAGCTGCGCTGATCGCGTTGATGTTCGTGTGCCCCGTCGCTCCAAACATCAGCGCCACGCCATATAGAAAAAAAGCCGTTGCGAATGAACCCAGCAGAAAATATTTCAGCGAGGCTTCCGTGCTGGAGGCTTCATGCCGGCGGAATCCCGTCAGCACGTAAGTCGAGATGGAAGAAATCTCCAGTGCAATAAAAATCAGCACCAGCTCGATGGCCGAGGACATCAGCGCCATGCCTACCGCACCGAACAGGATCAAAGCGTAGTACTCGCCCGCTCGGATCCGTTGCACCGCCAGGTATTCATACGAGCTGAGAATCACCACCACCGCAATGGCAATCACCAGAACATGAAAGAAAACGCTGTAGCCATCGACCTGCACCATGTTCCAGAACGCCTGTCCCGGAGACTGCGCCATAAACCACGTCGCGCCCAGCGCGGCCAGCGCGCCCACCAGCGCAATCGACGCCAGAGGCTTCTGGCTCTTCTCCTCGTTCATCAACGGATCGAGCAGCATGACGAGAATGCCAAAAACCGAAAGAACAATCTCGGGCAGGATCCGGATGTAGTCGGCGCTTTGCGGCAGCGTCTGAAACTGCGCCGTAAAGAATGTCGCCAACCTGATTGTGGCAAGTAACGGTTCGCTAATCATTGTCCCGGCGGTCTGTATCGTGGCGATCACTGTCGCGGCAATCATGGTCCCACCATCCGGCTCGCCACTCTGGCAAACGGAGTAAGCACGGCTTGCACAGCAGGGTCGATCGCCGCCAGCCACACGATCGGAGCCACGCCCATCACCAGCGCCATGACGGCGCAAGGCCACACCGCCCACTTCTCAAATCCCGAAAGATCGCGCAGGGTTTCGTTCACCGCGTGCGTCACCTTGCCGTAAAACACTCGCTGATACATCCACAAAAGATAAACCGCGCTCCAGATCACGCCGCTTGCCGCGAGAATTGCAAAGACCGCCTTGGCTTCAAAGGTTCCGCTCAGCACCAGAAACTCGCCGATGAACCCATTCAGCAGCGGCAGCCCTGCCGATGCCAGCACGATGAAGAGAAACAAAGCTGCATACACCGGCATGATCGAAGCCAGTCCGCCGAATTCGCTGATCTCATACGTGTGACGCCGTTCATGCAGGACGCCCGCAAGCATGAATAGAGCCCCAGTTGAGACCCCATGCGCCAGCATCACAAACATCGCCCCGTCCAGACCCAGTTGCGTGAAACTGAAGATGCCCAGCACCACGAACCCAAGATGGCTGACTGAAGAATAGGCGATCAGCTTTTTCATATTGGGCTGCACCATGGCCACGAGCGCGCCGTAGATGATTCCAATTACCGCGAGAATCATGATCCACCACGCGTTCTGCCGCGCTTGTTCTGGGAACAAACCGACGTTAAAGCGCAGCAATCCGTAGGTGCCCATCTTCAGCAGCACTCCCGCCAGCAGCACAGAACCCGCGGTTGGCGCTTCCACGTGCGCGTCCGGCAACCACGTGTGGAAGGGAAACAGCGGAACCTTCACCGCAAACGCCAGAAAGAATCCTAAAAATAGCCACTGCGCCGCAGCCGGAAACTTGGGCACGGCCCCGCTCGCAATCTGGTCGCGAATCGTCACGAAATCAAAGCTGCCGGTATGTGCATAAAGCCAGAGAATCGCCGCCAGCATGAACACCGATGCAATCATCGTGTACATGAAAAACTTCACTGCGGCATACACCTTGCGCTCGTGGCCAAACATGCCGATCAGCAACGCCATCGGAATCAGGGTCGCTTCCCAGAAGAAATAAAAAAGGAACAGATCAAGCGAGGTGAAGACGCCAATCAGCGCCGTTTCCAGAATCAGCAGCAGAATAAAAAATTCCTTCACCCGGTCGTGAATCGAGGTCCAGGAAATCAGCACGCACAGCGGAGTGAGAAATGTCGTCAGCACTATCAGCCACAGGGAAATGCCGTCGATTCCCATGTGGTAGTGAATATTGGGACTGGTAATCCACCGATAGTCGACTTGATAGTGAAATGCTCCTGGAACGTAGGTAGGCCTCTTGAAATACACCGGCAAATGCAGCGACAGCACAAACGTCAGCAGAGAAATCACCAGGGCAAAGATCCGGATGTCGCGATCGCGCCGCGGGAAAAGGAAAAGCAGTAGCGCACCACAAAGGGGCGCAAAGGTTACCAGCGTCAGGATGTGATGGTCAAGCGTTATCATCGTTCCACCCACATCCAGATCATGAACGCAATCACCACCGCCGCGCCGGCTGCGATCCATCCCGCATACGAGCGGATGTTGCCCGACTGCATGTGCCGAACTTCGTCGGAGACATGCTTCGCACCTTCGCCTGCGTCGTTCACTGCGGCATCGATTACTCCTTGATCGATGTCATGCCATAAAATTCGCGTCGATCCATCAATCAGCGGCCGCACGAACAAAACTCCGTAGAGCTCGTCGATGTAATACTTATGCACCAGCGTCTGGTATGCGCCTGCAAATGAAGTCGCAATTTTTTTTGGCAACTGCGGATTGCGATAATAAAACAGCCACGCCAATCCAAGGCCGAGGAAGGCCGCGCACACCGAAATTCCCGTAAACATGAGTTCCGTCGAAGCCCCCGTCTTCGGCTCGGATCCTTCCGTGGTCTGTTCGGTCGCACCTTTCTCGCCCACGGGTTCTTGTGCGTTCGCCGGAGCGCTGCCATGGAAAACCGGCCCCAGGAATTTATCAAAACGATCGCTGCCACCCAGCGATCCCGGCACACCGACATATCCGCCGATGATCGAGAGCACAGCCAGAATCACCAGCGGCACCAGCATCACTTTTGGACTCTCGTGAATCCCGCCGTGCCCGTGCGAACTCTGCGCCGCATGATCGTGCGCGGCCTCAGCCTCTCCGCGATACTCGCCAAAGAAAGTCAGGAACCACAGCCGGAACATGTAAAACGAAGTGATGAACGCGGTCACGACTCCGACCAGCCAATAAACCCAGCTCGCCTGATAAGACCGCGACAAGATTTCATCTTTGCTGAAAAATCCCGATGCTCCCGGAATGCCTGCGATCGCTACAGTCGCCGCTGTCATCGTCCAGAACGTCCACGGAATTTTTGTGCGCAGCCCGCCCATGTTGCGCATATCCTGCTCGCCGCCCAGCGCATGAATCACCGATCCTGCCGCGAGAAAGAGCAGCCCCTTAAAGAATGCGTGCGTCATCAAATGGAAAATTCCCGCCGAGAACGCTCCCACGCCGCATGCCATAAACATGTAGCCAAGCTGTGAAACGGTCGAGTAAGCGAGAACTTTCTTGATATCGGTCTGCGCAATCGCAATCGTGGCCGCGAAAAACGCAGTCAAGGTGCCGATGATCGCCACCACCATCAGCGCACTGGGCGCGCGCTCGAAGATCAGGTGCGAGCGCGAAACCATATAGACGCCCGCCGTCACCATGGTCGCAGCATGGATCAGCGCCGAAACTGGCGTCGGGCCCTCCATCGCATCCGGCAGCCAAACATAGAGGGGAATCTGCGCCGACTTTCCACACGCGCCCACCATCAGCAAAATCCCAATCGTGCTAAGTAGTCCCGCTCCCGCCGTCTCGGCCGGCATCGATGAAATCGCGCCAAATACGCTGTCGAAATTCAGCGATCCAAAATGCTTGATCAGCAGAAACAGCGCAATCAGAAATCCAAAGTCGCCGATGCGGTTCACAATGAAAGCTTTTTTTCCCGCCGCCGCCGCCGAATCTTTTGTGAACCAGAATCCGATCAGCAGATAGGACGCCAGCCCCACGCCCTCCCACCCGATAAACATCTGCAGGTAGTTGCCCGCCAGCACCAGCGTCAGCATGAAAAACATGAACAGGTTCAGATAGCTGAAGTACCGGTAATAGCCCGGATCGTCGTGCATGTAGCCAACGGAGTAAACGTGAATCAGAAATCCCACGCCGGTGACCACCAGCAACATCACCAGCGAAAGCTGATCAAGATAAAACGTGAAATCAGCTGTGAAACTGCCCGCTCGAATCCAGTGCGCGAACCATTCCTGATAGGGAAGCGATAAAGAAGAGAACCGCGCCGCAACCCACAATGCCATGGCGAACGCCGCGCCGCTGAAGAACAAAGCGACCGTGGTCACCGCCCGCCGCGACGACCTCTTTCCGAAAAAGCCGTTAATCGCGGCTCCGGCCAGCGGCAGAATCGGGATCAGCCACAGATTGAGGTTGGGGTTCATAGCTTAAGCAGGTTCACTTGATCCACGTTCAAGGTCTCACGCGTGCGATATACCGCAATAATGATCGCCAGTCCCACCGTCGCTTCTGCCGCTGCGACCACCATCACAAAGAACACAAAAATCTGTCCTGCGAGCGCATGCCAGCGCACCGCGAACGCCACAAACGAAAGATTCACGCCGTTCAACATCAGCTCAATCGACATGAAAATCGTGATGATATTGCGCTTGATCAGAAATCCCACCACCCCGCAGCTGAACAGAAATCCGCTGAGCAACAGGTAATACGAGAGCGGAACCATCACTCCACCTTCCCGGGCTTGGCGTCTGGCTTGCTCGCCAGCACCACCGCGCCCATGATGGCAATGAGGATCAACACAGATGTCACTTCAAAGGGCAGCAGAAAATTGTGAAATAAAAGCTGCGCAATCTCAGTCGGAGGTCCAGGCAGCGCCCCGATCGAAACGTCTGTCGTCCCCGACTGTCGCAGCACCACCCACGCCACCAGTACTCCGCCGATGATCATTCCCGGCACGCCCAACACAATGGCGACGCGGCTGCCTTTCGTTTCCTCTTCCACGCCGGCGTTCAGCAGCATGATCACAAAAACAAACAGCACCATGATGGCCCCGGCATAAACAATCACCTGCACCGCGGCCACGAACTCCGCGCCCAGCAAAAGATATTCGCCCGCCAGCGCTCCCATCACCGCAATCAGCGAGAGGGCACTGTTGATCGGATGCCGCTGCGCCAGCAGGTTCACTGCCCCGCCCACGCAAACTGCGGCGAACGCCAGAAACATGATGAGATGAAAGCTCATAAATTCAGTAGCCGTTTCTCAGTCTTCAGTTCTCAGTAAAAACTAGCAACCCATACCCCTCAACCCGGCTTTTGCGCTCGGACTGAGAACAGAGAATTGCCTTCCTACCACGCAACCGCAATCGCCGTTGCCACCAGATTCGCAATCGCCAGCGGCAGCAGAAACTTCCAGCCAAACGCCATCAGTTGATCGTAGCGGAAGCGCGGCAATGTCCCGCGCACCCATATGTAAAGAAAGAGAAAGCAAAAAACCCGCGCGACAAACCAGAAGATCGGCAGCACCGCCTGCAGCAGCGGAGGCCCGAACGGCGGCCCATGCCATCCCCCAAAAAACACCAGGGAAGCCACGCACGCCACCGTGATCATGTTGGCGTACTCCGCCATAAAGTAACTGGCAAATTTCATCGAGCTATATTCCGTGTGATATCCCGCGACGAGTTCCGTTTCAGCTTCCGGCAAATCAAAGGGAATACGATTGGTTTCCGCATAGGCCGCCATCAGATAAATAAAAAATCCAATGAATTGCCCATGAAAAATATTCCACCGTGGAATAAATCCCCAGAAATATCCCGCCTGTGCATCGACAATCGTCCGCAAACTAAAACTTCCGGACTGAATCAGCACTCCCACCAGCGAAAGCCCTAGCGCGATTTCGTAACTCACCATCTGCGCGCTAGCTCGCAGCCCGCCCAGCAGGGAATACTTGTTATTCGACGACCACCCCGCCAGCGCCACTCCGTAGACTCCCAACGAGGTTATGCCCAGAATTAAGAGCAGCCCGATATTGACGTCGGTAACCTGCAGAGGAATGCTGTAACCATGAATCGTGATTGAGTTGCCAAAGGGAATGACCGCGATCGAGGTCAAGGCAAGAGTAAGCGCCATAAGGGGCGCCGCCAGAAACAACGGCTTGTAGACGTGTGGCGGCGTCAAATCTTCCTTCATAAACAACTTCAAACCATCGGCCAGGGGCTGCAGCAATCCAAACGGACCCACCCGCGACGGACCCCACCGATTCTGCATGTGCCCAACCACCTTGCGCTCCAGCCATACCGTGTAAGCGACTGCCGTCAGCAGCACCAGCAAGACGATCACCGACTTGATCACCGACACCAAGATGAAGATGGAAAGTGGCAAAGGCATTTAATTTATTGGGTAATTGGGAAATTGAGTAAGCGGATAATTTAAAGCCAGCTCTGTCCGACAATGAAGGCTTCTACAATTACTCAATTACCAAATTGTGCAATTACAAAATGTTTTCTCAGTCTGCCGCGACCTCGACAGGATGAACCTCGCGGCTTTCCATTACCGACTTCAAAGCGCGAGAATACCGCCCTAATGTTCCCGAAGTAAAAAGCGTGTCGTTGGCCGGAACAATCGAGTCTGCTTTGTGCGCCACTGCCGGTCCAACATCGACCAACGACGTGTGCTCGCTGTTTCCCGCCAGCAGGTTCCCGCGCGGCACATCGTATCCAGGCACCAGGCGCTGAATCTCGTCCAGAATTGCCATGGGATCGAACGGGCTCATTTTTGGCTCCAGTCCGCGCGCCTCAAGCCATACCGCGTGGCGATCCGCCTCGCCCGACTGGGCTCCGCGCGACTGTCCCATATCGGCGTAAGTGCCTCCGCCAAACGGCACAAGTTTATGAACATCGAATCCCATTGCGTCCGCGATGCGAACCATCATCTCGAAGTCGCTTTTCGTGCCCGTGACCTCGCCGGCCTTTTTCACCAATTGCAAATCGCCGCAGGTGTTGGTAAATGTTCCAGATTTTTCGTATGCGTTCGACGCGGGAAGCACAACGTCCGCCATCACCGCAGTCTCAGTCATGAACATGTCCTGCACTACCACAAAACTCTTCGAAAACGCGAACGGATCAATCTTCAACCGCCCCACCGGATTAGCGCCGACGACGTAAAGTGCCTTCAGCTTGCCCGCTTTCGCCGCATCGATCATGCCCGGTAGATCGAGCCCGGCAGTCTGCGGAATCTCGCCCCACTCCCGGTGAAACTCGCTGTTTCCGCTGGTCCGGTGATATCCAGGCAGCAAATCGGGATACAAACCCATATCGGCCGCGCCCCTCGAATTCGCATAATCGGCAAGGCAAACGAACTTCGCGCCGGAAATGGCAGATCCGAACTTAACCAGGCTGGCAATATCGTTCCCGCGAATCTCAGCTCCGAAAATGATCACGAGATCCTGTTCGCCGCGCAATTTATCGCGCAGCCCAATCCACTGCTCACGCGACAAAGGCTCCTGGGACAACGGCTCACGTGGGGACGGCTGCCCTCGGCCGTCCGGCGTGTCCGCTTCGCCCGCGTTCGAAGGCGCCGCAATCGCGTCCAGCATCGCATTATCCCCAGCCAAAAACGCCACAACCTTGCCCTCAGCCCCAGCCGGAATCTGGGCAAAACTACTAGCCTGCCGCCGCAATTTAATCGGCTGCGAGTTAATGACATACAACTTCGCCCGATGCAGCCGCACATTATTCCGAATCTGCCACGCCAAAAGAGGATGCTGTTCCGTCGGATCGTTTCCAATCAACAGAATCGCCGGAGCCGTAAACACATCCGCCATGCTGGCCGTAGCTTTTTCCTTGCCGCGCAAAGCCGCAGCCAGAGCGGGGAAGTCGGCTGTGCGATGATGATCGACGTTGTTGGTCTTCAGCACCACGCGAGCAAACTTCGAAAGCAAGTAGTCTTCCTCATTCGTAGTTCGGGTCGAGCCCACCACGCCGATCGCCTGCCCGCCCTCAGTATCGCGAATATCCCGAAAGTTCTTACCGATCAGAGTAAAAGCATCTTCCCACGATGCCGGAGTCAGCTTGCCATTCTGGCGAATCAGCGGCTGCGAAAGCCGTTGCTCATGATTCGCAAAATCGAATCCATACCGCCCCTTGATGCAGAGAAAATCTCCATTCGTCCCGCTCTTGTCGCGATTGTCGCCGCGCACAATTTCCATGCCGCTATCGGCGCGCCGCACTCCCAGCGTAGTCTTGCATCCGTCGCCGCAATGGGTGCAGGTCGTGCCAATGTGCTTCATCTCCCACGGCCGCGTCTTGTAACGGTATGCTCCCGACGTCAGCGCCCCAACCGGGCAAATATCGATGCACATCCCGCACTCTTCGCACTCCAGATGATCTTCTTTATTCGGCGCGATGATCGAACTCACGCCGCGGTTCTGCACGCCCAGAGCCCAAACGTCCATGCCTTCGCCGCAAACCCGCACGCACCGATAACACAAAATGCATCGCGGCCGATCGAAGAACACCACCGGCGACCACTGCAGCTCATCTTTGTGGTTCTTCGCCTCCATGAACTTCGATTCGGCGGCGCCGTAGGTGAACGTCATGTCCTGCAGTTCGCACTCACCGCCCGCATCGCACACCGGACAATCCAAGGGATGGTTCCCCAGCAGCAACTCGATCATTCCCTTGCGCGCCTGCTTGATCTCCGGACTGTCCGAAGTAACAACCATGCCCTCGCTCACCACAGTCGTGCAGGCGGTCTGCAGCTTGGGCATCTTCTCGATTTTCACCAGGCACATGCGGCAAGCGCCCTGCAACGAGAGATTTGGGTAATAGCAAAATGAAGGTACTTCGATGCCCACCCGCTTGCACGCCTCAATCAGCAGCGTCCCCGCAGGCGCCGTCACCTTCTTGCCGTCAACCGTAAGAGTTACATCAGCCATAATGAAATTGGGTAATTGGGAAATTCAGTAATTGTGAAATTGAAAATCATTCATGCAGCCCGCTTTGCTGTTTGCTGTGAGGCTGTCAATATCGCCGCCAACTCTTTCGCCTTTTTCAACAAGTCCGCGGTCAACTCTTGTTTCACGATTCCAGATTCAGTTAGCAATTCTATCCAGAGCACCGCTTCATCCGCTTCTTCTGCGGCAACAGCGACGCGAGCGATGAACTCAGCTTTCGATCGCGCTCTACACACAGCTCGATAATTGGCCGCCACCGAAGTGCCGCATCTCAAAAGCTGCTTTCCTAAAATATAAGTGTCAGCCTGATGCGGAAGTGATCTGAACAATCGAATCACACGCAAAGCAAACGCTTTCGTGCGAGCCCTAAGCTGTTCAGGTCTCGAATGCATAAATCAAAAAAACAATTACTCAATTTCCCACTTACTCAATTTTCCTCCTACTCAATCTCTCTCAGTCGGCCATCACCGGCAGCTCTTCCACCGCGCCCTGCTTCTCATAAGGGCAAGGCCTGCCTTCCAGATGATCTTCAAATTCTTTCCTGAACTTTTTTACGAACGCGATTGTCGGCATCGCCGCCGCATCGCCTAGCGGACAAAACGTCCGCCCCAGCATGTTCTCCGACAGATACTGCATATTGTCGATATCTTTCTTCAATCCGCCACCGCGATGAAAACGCGTCAGCGTTTTCTCCAGCCAGTCCGTTCCTTCACGGCAAGGGATGCACCACCCACAACTCTCGTGCTTATAAAATTTCATGGTTCGCAGTGCGAACTTCACAATGCACTGCGCGTCATCGATGACCACAACTCCGCCGGAACCTAACATCGATCCCGCTTTCGCAACCGAATCAAAATCCATCGCCACATCGATCTCTTCCGGCAACAGGCACGGAGTCGATGACCCTCCCGGAACCACAGCCTTCAGCTTGCGTCCGTTCGGAATGCCGCCGGCAACGTCATAAATCATCTTCTTCAGGTTGTAGCCCATCGGCAGCTCGTAAACCCCGGGTTTCGCCACATTGCCGCTCATGCAGAACAGCCGGGTCCCACCATTCTTCGGCGTGCCGATCTTCGCGTACCACTCCCCGCCGCCCAGAATAATGTGCGGCACGCTGGCCAAAGTCTCGGCATTGTTAATGACCGTCGGCCCTCCCCAAAGCCCAACCACAGCCGGGAACGGAGGTCGAATCCGCGGAATCCCCCGCTTGCCTTCCAGCGATTCCATCAGCGCCGATTCTTCACCCACTTCATAAGCCCCCGCTCCTCCGTGCCAGAAGATATCGAGATCGCGTCCGCTGCCAAAAATATTCTTTCCGATGAATCCCTTCGCATAGGCATCGCGAATCGCCTTCTGCATGATGTTCGACAGGTACCGGTATTCCCCGCGTATATAGATGTATCCGCTTCGCGCACCCACCGCCAGCGCCGCAATCATCACGCCCTCGATTACCGCATGCGGATCGTGCTCAAAAATCAGCCGGTCTTTGCAAGTTCCCGGCTCGCTCTCATCCCCATTGCACAGCACGTACTTCGGCTTGGCCGATTGCTTGGGCACAAACGACCACTTCATCCCCGTCGAAAATCCCGCTCCACCGCGTCCCCGCAACCCAGAAGTCTTCACCTCATTAATAATGGCGTCCACTTCCATCCCCAGCGCCTTCCGCACGGCCTTGTAGCCGTCCAGCTCGAGATAGCGATCAATGTTCGTAGCGCCCAAACCAAATCGCTTCGACACGACCTTCACTTCATCGGGATGTGAAACCAAATCAGCCATGAAGATTGAGTAATTCTGTAATTTGCTAATTGAGTAATTTGAAACTAACCATTGCCGCTGGTAATGGAGCAGTTCGGCTCTTTACCCGACGTGCGTCAACCTGAGCGCAGCCGTTTTTCAGGCGTAGCGAAGGCTCTCACGCTTTTACGGCCTGGAGCGCCAGCCAAACGGCACCACTGGCCCTATGGTTCTCAATTACCAAATTACCCGATTACACAATGACTAAATTTCCGCTGCTAGCTCGTCTTTGCTCTGTAACCCTCTAGAACTCTATCCATCTTTTCCGCGGTCAGGTTCTCGTGATAGTCATAGTTCACCTGCGCCGCCGGAGCCCAGCTGCAAGCCCCAATGCACTCCACTTCTTCGAGAGAAAACAATCCATCCGCCGTGGTTCCTTTATTTCCCACGCCCAGCTTCTTCTTGCAGTGCTGCAGAATTTCCTCACCACCGCGCACCAGGCAGCTGATGTTCGTGCAAACCTGCACATTAAACTTCCCACGCGGTTTCGTGGTCAGCATCGAGTAGTAGCTGATCACATTCCGCACCTCAAGCTCGTCCAGATCGAGCCGCCCTGCAATCTCCGCAATCACTTCATCGCTGAGAAATCCGACCTCATCCTGCGCATAAAGCAAGGTCGGCACCAGCACCGACCGCTTCGTCGGGTAATGCGGTAGCATCTCCGCAAACCGCGCCTCGAATTCGTCAGAAAACCTCACCGGTCGATCTCTCCCAGCACAATATCAATCGACCCAATGGCCGCGACCACATCGGCAATCAGCCCGCCCTCGCACATCGTCGGCAAAGTCTGCAGATTCGCCAGACACGCCGCCCGCATGTGCACCCGGTAAGGCTTCGCCGTGCCGTCACTCACCACGTAATAGCCCATCTCTCCCCGTGGCGACTCCACTGCCTGATACACCTCACCCGCCGGCACCGCAAATCCCTCGGTAATAATCTTGAAGTGATAGATGAGCGCTTCCATCTGCGTCTTCATCTTTTCGCGGTCAGGAAGCACAATCCCGGGAGCATCCGCCTTAATCGGACCCTCCGGCATCCCATCCAGCGCCTGCCGCACAATTCCGATCGACTCTCGCAGCTCGGCCACGCGGCACAAATACCGCGCAAACACATCGCCCTCTTGTCTGATCGGCACATTGAACTTAAATTTCTCGTAGCTCGAATACGGCATATCGCGCCGTAAATCGATGTCCACGCCGCTTCCGCGCAGCGTCGGCCCGCTCGCTCCCAGCGCAATGGCATCTTCAGCCGTCATCCGCGCCACGCCCTGGGTGCGCATCGTCCAGATCGGATTTCCCGTCAACAGATTTTCGTACTCATCGACCCTGTCGGGAAAATATCCCGCGAACTCCCGCACCCGGTCGAAAAAATCCAACGGCGGTTCGAGCGCAATTCCTCCCACGCGAAAATACGAAGTCATCATGCGCTGCCCGCTCACCGCTTCGAACAGCCGCAGCACCTCTTCGCGCTCGCGAAAGCAATACAAGAAGACGGTCAGCGCACCAATATCCATGGCGTGCGTGCCCAGCCAAACCAGATGCGAATTGATCCGCGTCAGTTCGTTCATCAAAACCCGCATCCACTGCGCCTTGGGAGGAATTTCCAGCCCCAGCAGCTTCTCCACCGCCAGCACGTAGCACAAATTGTTGGTCATGGGGCACAGATAATCGATGCGGTCCGTGAGCGGCACCACCTGCTGATAAAACTTTGCCTCGCACGTCTTCTCAATGCCCGTATGCAGAAAGCCAATGTCCGGCATGATCCGCACCACGGTCTCGCCATCAATCTCCAGCAGCACGCGCAGCACGCCGTGAGTCGAGGGATGCTGCGGCCCCATGTTCAGGATCATCGTCCGGTCCTGTCCGGGTTCCAGTACTGGAGTTGCTGTCAAATGCGCCATAAAGAAAACCTACCGGTAGCCCTCCACCGGATAATCCTTGCGCAGCGGGTGGCCCTCCCAATCCTCCGGCATCAAGAGCCGTCTTAAATAAGGATGCCCGCTGAATCGAATTCCGAATAAATCGAAGATTTCTCGCTCAAAGTAGTTGGCGCCCGGCCACACCGGCACCACCGAATCCACCGCCGGGCTGGCGCTGTCCAGCTTCACCTTGAGCCGCACCCGCTCTTTCTTTCGAATCGAAAGCAGGTGGTAAATCACTTCAAACCGTGGCTCGGAAGGGAACCAATCCACGCAAGTCACATCGGAAAGGAAGTTGAACGCGCACTCCGCATCGTCCCGCAATAAGGTGCAGGCTTCGCGAAGATAGGATCGATCAATGTAGATCGTCATCTCATCGCGATCGAACTTCACGCCCGTCACCGCAGCCGGATTCCACGCCAGCAGCCTCGCCACTGCCGGATGACCCTTCAGTTGTTCAAGCTCGGTGATAGCAGGTGCAATGGTCACTAGAAATTATCCAGCAAAGAGTTTTGAAAACCACAGGGGTTCGGATAGCACGGTTTTTGGGAAGTCCGGTCTCGGAAAGGGCATGGCTTGGGCTATCTTTAGCCCCTGCGGAAACCGCAGTCTGCTTTGGTGTCCGATCATCACCCGGCGCGACCTCGCCGCACTGCATCCGGACCCCAGTCAAGAACACCTTTCTTCCAGACGTAGAAGAATCCGACCAGCACGATGCCGATATAGACGAACATCTCCCACAGCCCAAAATGCTTGAGATCCCGCAGAATCACCGCCCAGGGATAGAGGAATACTGCTTCTACATCGAACAGGATGAACAGCATCGCGACCAGGTAGAACTGCACCGAGAAGCGCCCCCGCGCGTCCCCAACCGGAGGCATGCCGCATTCGTAAGCGGAAAGTTTGGCCCGCGTCGGTTTACGCTGCCCGACCAGCCACGAAAGCGTAATAATTGCAGTCGCAATCAAGCTCGCCAGCAGAATATGAATAAGAAACGGCAGGTAGCGAGCAAAGTAATTGTCCGGCATAGGAGGAGCTATATATAATTCGCGCCAAGCGTTCGATAAACATTCTAGATTAGGTGTTGGTGCGCAACAGTGTCAAGGGAACGGCGCGCATTTCTGCCGATCTGGGAAAGATTAAAGATAAAGATGCAATTGGGAAATTTTGTAATTTGGAAATTGGGAAATTGGGAAATTGAAAATCCGAACGCGGTCCGCCAAGGCACCGCAAGCAGGATGAGCCGTTAAATTCCCCAATTACTAAATCTTTTATGATTTTCGGATTCAACACCGACGTTAAGCACGGCGACACCATCTATCACGTGCAAAGTGAAGCTCGTGAAAACGAGAAACTGCTGCAAACCCAGGTCTTCGTGCGCGGCCGTTGCATCGGCAAGAAAGCCATATCCTATGCGCCTTCCGCGCTGCAACCGGACTTCGGAGATCCTCAAAAAGAGCAGCAACTTCGCGATCAGCACCGCCTTGTGCTCGAAGCCATCAAGGCCGGCAAATTGGAAACGGTTTTCGACAAAGCCGAAAGCGAAAATCTAGCCGCCATCAAACAGCTCGACGTGCAATGGGAGAACGCCGAATCCATCCACGCCGATCGCAATCTAACCATGCACCTGCGGGTTACCGAGTCCGGCGCAGCCGTTGCCCGCGCCCGCCTCACCTTTCGCTTCGCCCGTCCCGACGCTCCACCCTTCTACACACAGGCAGTCACCGATTCCGGTGGTGCAGCCGTTATCTCCTTCGAAGTAGAAGAGTCCGCCCTACCTGACTCCTCCATCATGGTTCAGGCCAATCACGAGGGCCGCACCGTAACCCGCAAATTCGCATTACGCAAAGCCGAGTAACGCCACGAGAAACATCCAGGGACAGCCGCCCTCGGCTGTCCGGCCGAGCGAAAGCTCGGCAGTGCTTTCGGCAAGGACTGGGATTTTGACTTTCCGTCGCCGACGAAGCGGCTGCTAAACTATCGTTTCACTCCCATGAACCTCCACATCAACGGCGAGCCGCGAGACTTCCCGGACCCATCTTCCACATCGACCCTCGCCGCCCTGATCGAATCTCTGGGCATGAACTCCGACCGGGTAGCCGTCGAACTGAACCGCGAAATCGTGCCCCGCGATCGCTGGTCCGAAATCGCTCTGAAAGAGGGCGACCACCTGGAGATCGTCCACTTCGTAGGCGGCGGGACGCATCAAGGTTCCCTTGTCTACCTCTGTGCTCCCTGTGGTGAATTTCCTGCCGGAATCTCCACCCCTGCACTCTTGTAGTTAACCCTCCACTTCACTCTCCCATTGACACCGATCACCCTATATCTAAAATGTTTGAAACATTTACCTTGCAAATTGTTTCAAACATAATCGGGGAGAAATGCCAGATAGTTTTCCATCCCACGAAGTCATGGCCCTAACCGGAGTCACCGCCCGCCAGCTCCAGTGGTGGGATGAGTGTGGTGTGGTCAAGCCCGAGCGCCAGGGCCATCGTCGCCTGTATTCGACGCGCCAGGTGATGGAAATGGCCGTGATCTGCGAGCTGCGCCGCAAAGGTTTCTCTCTGCAGGGAGTCCGCAGGGTCATGCGCTTCCTGCAACGCGAATTCGGCAAAGGGTTAGCCGAAATCACGGCGCGCAATTCCGACGTTCACCTGCTCACCGACGGCAAGCATCTTTATCTCGAAACTTCCGCGCGGCAGATCGTCGATATCCTGAAGAATTCGCGTCAACCCATTCTAGGCATCTGCCTGACCGACGCCGTGCGGCAAGTCCGGGCCGATCTCGCGGCGCGCAAGGCGAGTACCTCCGTAACATCGGTAATCGAGCGCAGGCGTGCTAGAAAGGTTTCTTAAGCGATAGAGATTTTCGCAAATCGGGGGCTGTTGTTAAGGGTTCATCACAAGGGGGACACATGGTCGGAGAACTAGACATCTTGAATGAGTGGATTCCCGAACAGATGCAGCCTGGAACCGTCTTCGTGTTGGAAAACGCCGGAGAAGTCGGCGAAAAGGAAGATCCCTACTGGGCCGTCCTCGCCTGTCCTTCTTGTGGCATGCTCGGCCTCATCACGCGCCGCCAGATCAACGGCTTGATCCAGTATGTTGTTAAGGGTTCATCACAAGGGGGACACATGGTCGGAGAACTAGACATCTTGAATGAGTGGATTCCCGAACAGATGCAGCCTGGAACCGTCTTCGTGTTGGAAAACGCCGGAGAAGTCGGCGAAAAGGAAGATCCCTACTGGGCCGTCCTCGCCTGTCCTTCTTGTGGCATGCTCGGCCTCATCACGCGCCGCCAGATCAACGGCTTGATCCCCGTAATCTGCGGCTCCGAAAAATGTTCCGCCCAGTTTTTTATCCAGGAGAGCGAAGTAGTCGTCCGCAAGCCATTCTAAGGCGCCCCGGTTTGCCGGACTCGGCCATGACTCCACTTTCCACACCTGCGTTCTTCTTCGGTTTCCCTCTTTTCGACCTTCCCTGGTACATGCAGCAGGGCGTTGCTATCTTCATGGGGGCGGCTGCGATATGGGCAGTTTTCAGCGGAGAAGAGTTTCACTTGAAATACCAGACCGAACCATTGCCCCACCAATTCTTCTATCGCATCTGCTTTGTGGTGTTGGGACTTTCGATGATCGGGCTCTCGCTTTGGGGTCTATTGCTCGGAAGGCCGTAGCGAATTCAGCTAAATCGGCGTTCGTACCGCCTTCAACTCCACCGGTACCTGATCCACAATCTCGATCCCAAATCCTTCGAGCGCCGCCACCCGTTTCGGACGATTCGTCAGTAATCGAATCCTACGCAAATTCAAGTCCGACAAGATCTGCGCTCCAATTCCAATTTCCCGCTGCGTCTCTCTTCCGTCATCGAGCAGCGATGGCAACTTACGCCCACGATGAAAGGTAAGCGCCGTCCGCTCACCCACTTTATCAATCGAAAATCCTTTCGAGCTTTGATGCAAATAAATCAGCGCGCCCCGGCCTTCTTGTGCAATCCGGCGCAGTGCTCCTTCCAGCGTGGCGTGACACTCGCAGCCGGTTGCGCCGAAAACATCTCCCATCAGGCAGTGCGCGTGCATGCGAACCAGCACCGGCGTATCGCTGTTCTCGATTTCTCCGCGAATCAGCGCCACGTGCGACTCCCCTCCATCAATCTCGCTTTCATACGCGATCAGCCGGAACTCGCCGAAACGCGTATCCACCAGCGCCTCGCCCACGCGATGCACATAACGCTCATGCGCCATCCGGTACCGGATCAACTCCGCCACGGTCAGCATCTTCAACTCGTGCTCCCGGCAGAACTCGAGCAGGTCCGGCACCCGCGCCATCGTCCCATCGTCTTTCATGATTTCGCAGATGATGCCCGCGGGAATCAATCCTGCCAGCCGCGCCAGATCGACCGAAGCTTCGGTTTGTCCCGCGCGTACCAGCACTCCGCCTTTCCGCGCGCGAAGAGGAAACACATGCCCGGGCCGCGCCAGATCAGAGGGCTTAGTCGCGGGATCGATCGCCACCTGAATCGTGCGCGCCCGATCATACGCAGAAATTCCCGTAGTCACTCCCACCCGCGCATCGATCGCTTCGCAAAACGCCGTCCCGTACTGCGAAGTGTTCTCCGCCGACATCGGCCCCAGCCGCAGATGCTCCAGCCGCTCCTCGGTCATCGTCAGGCATACCAATCCGCGCCCGTACTTCGCCATGAAGTTAATCGCTTCGGGAGTTACTTTCTCGGCAGCCAGCGTAAGGTCGCCCTCATTCTCGCGATCCTCATCGTCGACGACGACAATCATGCGCCCAGCGCGAATCTCTTCAATCGCCGTCGGAACGTCGACAAAAGCTTGAGCCTTCATACCGACGTTATTGTAGCAAGCCAGGTTTATAGAAGGATTAGCCTTCCGGTGCTCCCATCGAATGCGTCATCTTGAAGCCCCGCGCTTTCACCCGCGGGGCGAGGGACACACGTGCACTCGGCGCCCCGGGGGGCCCAACTTCTCGCCGCTTTTGCCAGAAGTGGGACGTCACTCACCACTCCCACCAACGAATCACGCTAAAATCCCTCATATGCCTGCGAAAGTGCACGGCCACGAAACCCGCTATCACCAAACTCAGAAAAACAACTGCTTCGTCTGCGGACAGAACAATCCTGAAGGCATGCGCCTAAAATTCATCCTCGACGAAGAACGCCAAACCTTCGTCTGCTGCTTCCGCCTGGGCAAGCGATACACCGGACCGCCCGGCCACTGCCACGGCGGCATTATCGCCAGCATCCTCGACGACGCCATGGGCAAGGTCAACAAACTCCACCAGGTAGTCGCGCTCACCAGAGAAATGACGGTCGAGTATCTAAAGCCCGTCCCCTTGCACAAGCCGCTCCGTGTCGAAGGCCGCGAGATCGAAAAAAACGGACGCACCCACATCAACGCCGCCCAAATCCTCAACGACAAAGGCGAAGTGCTCGCCCGCAGCAAGGGAATTTTCATCGCCATCGATCCCGAAAAAATGTTCGCCAAATACGTGGAGCGATAAGCCAGGAGTGACCGAGCGCCCTTCACCACCGCGTCGGATCGTAGAGCCAGGAGCAGGACGAAAACAATCTCGATGCGAGGATAACGCGAATGCTCAACGCGCTGCTAGAATAGAAATGGCCACTCGCTACGCGCCGGCGGCCGCATCCTTCGCGCTTGCGAAAAGGTTTCGCCGAAGGCTGATCCTGACAGCTGAAAGCTGAAAAAGGTATCCAACATGTCCCAGAATAACGGTAATTCCACCAGCCTCCGCCTCAAAACCGGCCTCGCCGAAATGCTCAAGGGCGGCGTAATCATGGACGTGACCAATGCTGAGCAGGCCGTCATCGCCGAAAAAGCCGGAGCCGTCTCCGTTATGGCGCTCGAGCGCGTACCTGCGCAAATCCGCGCCGAGGGCGGAGTCGCGCGCATGGCCTCGCCGAAAAAGATTCGCGAGATCATGGCCGCCGTTTCCATTCCCGTGATGGCCAAGTGCCGCATCGGACATTTTGCAGAGGCTCAAATTCTGCAGGAACTCGGCGTCGATTACATCGACGAATCCGAAGTGCTCACCCCCGCCGACGAAGCCCACCATGTCGATAAGCATGCCTTCAAAGTTCCGTTCGTCTGCGGCGCGCGCAATCTCGGAGAAGCTCTGCGCCGCATCGCCGAAGGCGCAGCCATGATCCGCACCAAAGGTGAAGCCGGTACTGGAGACGTTGTCCACGCCGTCAAACACATCCGCCAGATCGTGCAGGAGATGAAAATTCTCACCGTGCTCAGCGAAGAAGAACTCTACGCCAAAGCCAAAGAGCACCAGGCCCCGTATGAACTGATCAAGCTGGTAGCGAAAGAAGGGAAGCTGCCGGTTCCGAATTTCTCCGCGGGAGGCATCGCCACCCCCGCCGACGCTAGCCTGGTCATGCAACTAGGAGCCGAAGCGGTATTCGTCGGCAGTGGCATCTTCATGAAAGACTCGACCACCTTCGCTGATCCGGAAGAAGCCGAAAAGCGGGCGAGGGCCATCGTTAAAGCTGCCACGCATTATCAGGACCCTAAAGTATTACTTGAAGTCAGCGAGGATCTGCAGGGCGCGATGAAGGGACTGGCTGTGAGCGCGCTGGATGAGGCGCAGATGCTGCAGACCAGGGGATGGTAGGAGGCAGGGTGACTGAGATCATGAAGGCCCCTTCTAGGGAAACGACGATGACAGCGGTTGCTCAAGCTGCAAGTAGCCTGGTTGGGGAGTTGGATGAGCGATCTTCTCAGATCAGGTTTGACGTGATCGACTTTTCGGCTGGCGAGCTGATCCGGCTACATCACGATAAAGAGATCAACATTCAGCCTGCGTTTCAGCGCATGTTCCGTTGGACCCAAGCGCAACAGAGCAGGCTAATCGAGTCGATGCTCCTCGGCCTGCCCGTGCCGCAGATTGTCCTGTTTCAAAGGGAGGACGGCGTCTTGGAGCTTATCGATGGATTGCAGCGTGTCAGCTCGATCATTAGGTTTATTAGCGGGAAGACCCCAATCGAGGCAAGGGAGGACCAGGAGCCGACTACGAACCTTGTCGGATGTGACATTTTATCGTCCCTTAACGGTAAGTTGTTTAGCGATTTCGAGCCCGTTCTGCAGCTCGAACTGAAGCGCAAGACGCTTCGCGCAATCGTGATTAAACGCACGAACGATCCGAACCTGCGCTACGAGATGTTCAAACGCCTGAACGCAGGGGGATCGCCAGCCGAGCCGCATGAGGTGAGGAACGCTTCTCTCAGGATAATCGGAACATCAGGTGAGGAGCTGCTTCAATTCCTTGAGAAGTGTTCCAAGTTTCGCCCGTTCGACGATCTGACGGACACCCTTTCTGACCAAGCGAAAAGCCGACTCGGCAGACAAGAGCTCGTCCTTCGCTTCTTTGCCCTTAAGAATTCGCGGCCGACATATAAAGGGAACATTTCCGACTGGCTGGATGAGTACAGCGAGGCAGTCGCCAAGAAGGAAGTTCAGTTTGACTACGGGCGCGAGGGCCCCCTTTTCGAGCGCTCCTTTGCCGTTCTAGCCGACAAACTCGGCTCGGAAGCGTTCCTGAAGCACAAAAATAATCGCGCGTTGGGGGGACTGGCCCCGGCATACTTCGACGCGGTAACTATGGGGCTCCTACCACTGCTAGATAGGCTTAGCCGTTCTACCCCAAAACGCGCGAAGGACATCCTTAACAAGGCCGTCGGCCACGAGAACAAGGATTTCAGAGAAAACGTCGGCCCGGGGGCAAATGCCGTTCCGCGCCTCCACAAAAGGATTGGCGAGGTCAACCGGATTTTTGCTGCGAGCCTTCCGAAATAACATGGCGAAACCGAATGGCGTCTTTCGAAGAGAAAATCCAAAACCACCTCGACGATCGCGCAAGAACGCTGGCTAGAATCAAAACACGAAGCGTAGGCGCCGATACCCTTACGCTGACTGCGCTCAGCGTGCTTGTGTACGCGCAACTAGAAGGAGGGGTTAAGGATTTGGCGGCATGCGTCATTAAAGACCTTAATATCCTTCGGCCAAACATAGGGAGAATAAGGCCAAAGCTGCTTGTATGGCGCAATCCCGAAGAGATCGACAAGTTCAAAGCGAGGGTCGACTTCGACATGATTGCCGCCGCCTCCCCGTTTGCCTCCGCCTTGGCAGTACCATTCCAGCTGAAGCCTATCAATCAGCGCTACGAGCTAAACCAGATGGACTGGAAAGCGATTGGTAAGGTCTACACTGGGCTGGGCCTTGACCATGCTGAAATCAACAAGCTCAGGACGAAAATCGACGAAATCGTTGAGGACCGCAACCAGGCAGCCCACCACGGCGTTTTGCCGGCAACGGCGGCCGCCAACATGGAGAGGCAGGTGCGGGAAAAGGTCGATGTAGTGGAAACCGTCCTGACAGACCTCTGCCTTCAACTGCTCCCATTTTTTTCAAATGCTCTGCACGCGAGATCGTAAGGGCGTCTGGCCTACGCCCATCGGATCGCCCCCGCCCCTTCGGCGAGTGGCCCAGGTCTCGGGTTCCCATGTCTCGCAAAAGCGGCGAGACCTGGGGCATCCAGCATAACGTCCCAAAATCAGCCGCCACGGAAATTTCAGGGTGGGCACGAACCAATATGACCCGCGCCAGATCCCTCCCTCCGCCTGGAGAAAACGACTTCGGTCGGGATGACGCATTGGAAAGGGGACAAGAGCAGGGAACAAGAGCCGCTGGTGGTAACACTGCGTCATCCCGAAGGCCCGCGCTTTTACCAGCAGGCCGAGGGATCTGGCGCGGAGTGTAACGGCTTTCCGCATATCCACAGCGTGGACTCTTCCGTTGTTCATGCGTCACTGACGAGCCCTTCCCACACAAAGTACTCATAAGCTCCACGCAAGATCCCTCACGCGGCTGGCGAAAGCGCCGCGTTTCGGGGTGACGCAGCAAGGAGGCTCGCGACATTTGCCAAAGAACAGACGCTTCTTCGTTTACATTATGACCAACCGCCCACGTTCCCATGTCTTATACACGGGCATCACTGGCGATCTTCCCCGTCGAGTCTTTCAGCACAAGAACAAAGTCGTGCCCGGCTTCACCAGTCGCTACAACCTCACGCGCTTGGTTTACTACGAGGAATTCGTCTATCCCGACGCTGCCATCAACCGCGAAAAAAAATCAAGGCATGGCGGCGGAGCAAGAAAATTCGGCTGATCGAATCGACGAACCCGCACTGGAACGATCTAGCAGATAAGTGGGCGGATATCTACAAACCTCAATTGAAACGGGAAGAAAATGGCGCCGTTGGGGCCCCGCGCGAGATCCCTCCCTTCGCCTGGAGAAAACGGCTTCGGTCGGGATGACGCATTCGGGAAGGGAATAAGGCCCCGGGCAGTAGCGCTGCGTCATCCTGAAGGCCCGCGTTTTCACCGGCGGGCCGAGGAATCGTTCGTGGAGCGATTGTCGGGCGGCCCACTCAAGCCCGCCTTTGGCTTGAATGCGCCGAGTCTCGAGCACCGCTGAAACTTTCCCGCCCACACCCACGTATCATGTTCCGTGTTCCCCATCTTCGAGGAGGTCTCCATGATTCGCGAACGCACCCAACGCATCGTCCTGATAATCGTGGGAGTGCTGTTTCTAGCCGCCGTTATCCCCGGCGTGATGTTCTTTTCCCGGGAACCCGCTATTCCGATGCTCATGAGCCTCTATGTCACGCTCGGGGTTTTCCTGTTGTTGGCTGCTCGAAATCCCTCAGCCAATCGCAGCCTGATCGCGTATGCCGGTTGGGCCAATGTCGCTCACGCCGGCGTTATGGCTCTACAGGAGCATTGGCATTTGATCCAGCGCCGGGAACTGATTGGTGTCCTTCTGTTTGGAATTATTGGAATCGTACTGATTGCCCTGGCTCCGGCGAAGCAGCAGGTGAAACAGATTTCGACCGCAAGCGCGGCTTAGCAGCTTGCTGTGGATTGTTGGGATCTCACGGGCCAAAGGCCTCACCGGTTGCGCCACCCAAAACGCAGCCCGGACTGCTATCATGCTGATCGATTCCACACGCCAAGGGAAAGGACAAGCGCCATGAAAGCATTTCGAAAGTGCAGGGCCCTGCTGCTGTTCTGCACACTGACTGGAGCCGCCTTCGCGGCGGCGGCGGACGAGGCGGCGATCCGCAAAGCCGATGCCGCCTGGTCGCATGCCGCCGAAACCAAAGACCTCGAGAAGTGCATTTCCTTCTACGCCGACGATGCGTCCGTGTTTCCCTTTAATGCCCCCATCGCCAGTGGCAAAGAGCAAATCAGTGCGCTGTGGTCGCACCTGATGTCGATGCCCGGCTTTTCGTTGACTTTTTCGCCGACCAAGATCGAAGCCTCAAGAGCCCGCGACATCGCCTATGAGACGGGCACATTCGAACTGAAATCGAACGATGCTCAAGGGACGCCGACCGCGACAGTGGGCAAGTATGTGGTGGTCTGGAAAAGGGGCCCGAATCACGAATGGAAGGCTGTAGCCGACATATTTAACACGGATAAATAGACGCCCACAGGGCTGAGGGGCGCCCATTCACGTCCGCTTGAGTGGGCGAACTCTCCTTGCGCCGGCACCAAATCCCTTGCGCTGCCTTCTCTACTGCGGCCCTCCGCCGGGCATGTTCGGCATTTGCTGACAATTCTCCGGGTGCGTGAACAGCGAAGCCGCCGGCTCGGCCAAACTGATGTTTTTGTACAGCAGTGTGATGGGGCCGTTTTTAGATTGCATCTCGACTTTGACGGGGAAATTTTTAAGGTCTCCCGCTTCCCAAACTTTCATTTTGGTGGGTTGGCCCTCGTGAGGGGTAACGGTGACGTTCTCTACTTTGCAGGCATGGCCGTCTACCGTTTCGCTTCCCGCGGGCGAGCGCTCAATGGTGGCACCTTGTGCTTCAGAAAAAGGATTGTGCTGCCCCGAAGCATTCATCTGTATGCACATCCCGCCGTTCATCACCATATAGTTCGTGTGCTGCACCAGGTCCATGACCATGTAACCCATGCCGCCGGGCATCGTGGTTCTCATCTTGTCGCCGGAGCGATAAATCTGCATATCGCCGTGCCCCTGGGCCGATGTAGTTGGCATTCCACTCATCACTACCGTGGCAGAAAATTGCTTGATCTCAAACGGATTCTGCGCCTGCGCCACGGCAGCGACACATACCACTGCCGCGCAAAAGAGCTTCAGCCAAATCCCAATCTTGCGATGGTTAGATGACATCGTGGTCCTCCCTTAGACGCGAGTTCCGGGCGCAAGCCAAAAGACGCACGGCAGTTTACACCATCCGGCGCTCACGACAGCGCGAAAAAACAGGTCGCGCCGCACGCGCTACAATCATTCGCCTATGCCAGCCTGGGCAAGAGACTTCGGAATCAATCGCGCCATCCTGATCCATTCGGCGCGGGCAACCGTAGCTAGTGTCGCATCGCTGCTGCTGGCGCGGAGCCTCAAACTGCCGGAGTTCTATTGGGCGCCGATTTCCGCCATCGTGGTTATCCTCTCCACCATAAATCCCGTGACGGTTGCCTGGCAGCGTTTCGCCGGAACAGCTCTGGGAGCCGCTCTCGCCACAGTGATCGCAATTTACTTCCCTCCGAACTGGATCGTCTATGGTGCGGGGATTTTCGTTTGCGGAATTGTCTGCGCATTATTGCGGATGGCCAGCGCCTATCGCTTCGCCGCCATCACTCTGAGCATCGTCCTGCTGATCGCGCATGTCAGACCGCCCTGGATCGTCGCGGTGCACCGCTTCGTGGAAGTCTCGCTTGGAATCGCAGTAGCGCTGTTAGTTTCGATGATTTGGCCAGCGCCTGCAAGCTAGAGGGAGAGGAAGCGCCTGCCTGAAGAAAGAAGCCGCCCGCGATAGGATGAAGATGTTCAGAACGCCGCTAATTCTTTGCCGGCGCGCGGAGCAGCCAGTCTTTATTGATAATGATAACTTCCCTCGCCCCACGGAAACTCAATCCCAACCTGGCAAGACTTTGCGCTGATGTAGAACCGCGCCTTCCCTGAGCGCTTTCCCTTTACAAACGGAAATATCAGGCTGTCGTAGCCCCCGTTATCGTCCGCTTTGCCACTGGTTTCGGCACCTTCATTTTCCGATTGGTTCTCAATCATCAGCTCCTCATTCGGCTGAAAGCCACTGGCCCGGATAAACATGCTGAAGTAATACGGCCCAGTCTCGACTGCCGAAAGATGGCACGGCCCGCTGCTTGCCTCCATCGGAAATGGAACGATCTGTGCGAACGCGCGGAAACGGCCGTCGTCAGAAATCAGGCCGAGTTCGACCGGCTCACCCCTCCCACCGGATGCTTTGACATTGATCGGGTCTTCGGCAACGTGATGGGCAGGATCAGCGAGCACGCTCGCCACCTTGCCATCCTCATTGAGATACGCGTCAGCTGTTGCCTTGGGATCGCTCAGCACGTTCAGAACCCACAGAATGTAATGTCCGTCCTTTGGCAGACCCGTCGCGAAGAGGCTGTAAGTAGTTACGGTCCTCCCTTGGATTCGAGTTCGCGCGGTCTCCTTATAAATCAGCTTCGCCCCCGGCGAGTTGAACTTCTCACCCCATTGATCCCTGCTCGGGACCGCTTGGGCGCTGCAACGCGCGGGGAACGCCGAAGTAGCCGCCGCCAACAAGATGAGGGATGCTTTCGCCCGAGCCTTAATCACGCGCGCCAGTATCGTACAAACTCGTTCGACTGGCAACTCTTTGCAAGTAGCCCGAACCGGAGAGTCGAATGAAATGGATGTACTCACCATGCTATTGAACCGTAGCGAGCGCCTTATGCGAGCGCAATTCGCCTGGCCGCGACATCCCTACAGCGACAGCACAAACGAGTCTGGATCTTCTGTGGGGCCAAGAATAACTCATCCTTGGCGGGGATTTACAAGGTCGGATTTTCGCACCGCTATTCGCTCGTACGAAAAACCAGGCTGGGCCATTCGACAGTGCACAGCGTCCCGGTTTGCTCTCATTCTGAGCAAGCCCGAGCGGATGCGAGCACGTGTCGAAAGCCTGCTCTGAGCCTGCCGAAGGAGTCACTACCTTGCCCTAACCCTCCGCATTTCGATTCGCCAGCTCTCGATCGCGCGACGATTCCTTTCCCGCGTGCGTAACCGCCCACTTCAAAGCGAAGCTCCCGGCCAGAGTCAGCACCGAACTCGCAATTCTCGTGCTTTTCGACTTGCGCTGCCGCAAAATCGCCGGAACGACCATTCCTAAAGCCACTCCCCCAATCCAAAACAGCTTTGAGTATTTTCCCCGCACCAGCGGCTTGCTGGCGCTCTTTGCCGTGGCGAAGTAGGCTCCCTGGCAAACACCTTCCGCCACGACGCTGGCATTTTCCATCTTAGTTACCAGCTTGATCGCGGTTTCATCCCGCGTGCATTCGCCCACCAAAGACATGGCCGCGGCTCCGCTGCCCACCGAACTCGCGGCAATCAGCGGACCCAGCAACGGCGTGTGCGACCACACCGGAATGCTCGTGCTCTCCAGCAGCACCCCGGGATAACTCAGCATGGTGAGCGCAAACGGCAATCCCGCAATGCTCGCCGTCCGTTCCGGAATCGCCTTCAGGATTGCGCTGAAAAATGGTATCCGCGGCAGCGCGCGGCCAAGCCCCTTTGCCGCGCGCAATGTGGTAAAGATTGCATATCCGGTCAGCGCCCAGGTTCCCACATTCATCGGCGACCGCGGCTTGAAAACGCGCAGCATGTTCGTGAACCGCTCCGGCCTTCCCAGATCGAGAATCAGCAACGCCGGCGCAGGCATCATGGCAAACAACGCCAGCAATCGCCCGTACGTCACCGTCTTCCGATAGCGCCGTACTCCAACCAGATCGGCGATCGTGCCCAGTGTATAAATTCCCGCACTCACGCCTTCGACAAAGAAATAGCAGGCGATCTCCCATCCCCAAACCGGCGGCTTGAGAATGGGAACATCTTCATAGCCTCGCGTCGCATCGCCCCGCGGCGTGAGCTCGCGTTCCAGTTCAACAGCGGGCGTTATTTCGGAGAACCCCTCCGGTTGTGGGAGTCTTTCTGCAACCGCCACGTTCACCTCCCTCGATGAAACAGCACGGCCGACATGGCGGTAAGCGCCAGCGAGACCGCAAAGCTGAAAATGTAATTCCGTTTCATATGCGCCGCAGGACGCTGCGGAGCTTCTGGCAGGTTGTAAACGAGCGGCTTATCTTTCAGCAGAAAAAACGAATTCAGCGCGCTGTATTCACCGTTGGCTTCCGCGCCATAAAGGTAAGCATCGGTTTCTCCGCGCGCATGCAGTTCTTCGACGCGCTTCCTCGCAATTTCGCGCAGCTTCCGGATCGGCCCAAATTTTATGGATTCGGTAGGACAGTGCTTGGCGCAAGCCGGCGTCATGTCGATCTTCTGGCGGTCGTAGCACAGCGTGCATTTGTGCACGCGGCCATCCAGCCGGTTGCGCTCCAGAACTCCAAACGGGCACGCCACCACGCAATATCCGCAACCATTGCAAATATCCTGCTGCACGTACACGTTGCCGAACTCGTTGTAGAGGATCGATCCCGTGGGGCAAACTTCCTGGCAAGGCGCTACTTCACAGTGTTTGCAAACGTCGCTCATCATCAGCCAGCGGCCGCCATTCCCGTTCTTGCCGTCGGCTTCATCAAACTGTTCGATAAACGCCACGTGCCGCCAGGTCGTGTCGCTCAACATCAGCGTGTTGTCATAGCTGTTGCCGCTGAAGAGCATCCCATCGGCGGGAAGCTGGTTCCATTGTTTGCACGCAACCTCGCAGGCCTTGCATCCGATGCAAAGCGTGGTGTCGGTGAAGAATCCGGTTTCTTCTTGTGCTTCCGGCGGAGCAGGCCGGCTCCAGGCGTTCGCAACTTCGTCCACAATTTGCACGAGCTTATTCTGAGACGCAGCGCTCATAGGAGTTGCCCTTCCGGCTGATCCGACTTCTTCGTGTCCGGCGTCGGACCATGCTCGGGCCACGGGGCGGGCTTCATGCTGTCGGTAGCCTGCGGCCTCGGCAATCTTCCCGCGCGAACATTCACCGTGAATGCCTTCGCTTCATGCATGCTCACATTCGGATCGGTCACGATCGACGTAAGATCGTTCGTGATTCCTCCCGGGGTTTCACCCGAAAATCCCCAATGAAACGGCAGCCCAATCTGATGCAGCGTCTTCCCGTTCACCAGCAGAGGCTTCATTCTCGGCGTGACCATCGCCTTCGCTTCAATCGCACCACGACGATTCCAAATCACCATCCATGAGCCGTGCTCAATGCCGCGCTCCTCGGCCAGTTCCGGACTAATCTCCGCAAACATCTCGGGCTGCAGTTCGTTCAACCAGCTGTCGAAGCGGCTCATCGGTCCGCTCAGATAATGTTCAGTCAAACGATAAGTCGTCGCGACAATTGGAAACTCCTCGCTGAACGGCGGGTCTTTTTCGTTGCCCGCAATGTCGTAGAGCTTGATCGTCGGATTGTCGCGCTGTGGATACAACAGATTCGGCACCGGAGATTCGACCGCCTCATAGTGCGTCGGCAACGGACCATCCTTCGCGCCCGTCGGCGCAAACAGCCAACCCCGGCCGTCAGGTTTCATAATGAAGGGTGCATCGCCCGCTATTGCCTTCATTCCCTTGGCATTGTCAGCAGGGCGGTAACTCGGCGGTTTATCGGGCTCGAAGTCCGGAACATCCAGTCCGGTCCACTTTTTCTTTTCCTCATCCCACCACAAATATTTCTTGCGCTCCGACCACGGCCTGCCCTCAGGATCGGCCGAAGCGCGGTTGTACATGATTCGCCGGTTGTGCGGCCACGAGAATCCCCACTCCGGGCTGAGATAGTTATTCGGATCCGTCTTCCGCGAAGCTGCACGATTGTTGTGCTCATCCGGAAACACGCCGCTATAGATCCAGACTCCGCAGGCCGTCGAGCCATCATCTTTAAGCTCAGAGAACGCCGAAACCTGTTTCCGGTCTTTCACCGTGTAACCGTTTATCTCTTTCAGAATTTTTTCAGCCGACGGCTCATCCGCGATGCGGCCTGGGGTTCCATCCGGCAGAATCTCCGGTTCATCCCGCCCATAATCCCAGGTAAGATTCAGCAGCCCCTGATCGCGCTTCAGCGTGGAAGAGGCATACAGCTTCTTCAACCGCTTGCCGAGATCGTTCATGAACGACAAATCCGACCGGCAATCTCCCGGGGGATCAACCGCTTTGTCATGCCACTGCAGCAGCCGCTGCGTGTTGGTAAACGACCCTTCCTTTTCGGCGCTGCTCGCGGCAGGTAAAAAGAAAATCTCCGTCCCAACCGTTTTCGGATCGGGATGCTCCGGTCCCAAAAACCAGAATTGCGCGCTCTCGATTTCGAACCAGTCGCGAACCACCAGCCATTTCAGCTTCCGCATCGCATTGCGATGCAGTCCGCTGTTCGGAGCCCCCGCTGCCGGATTCTGCCCCATCAGGATCATTCCCTCGACTTCTCCCTGATCCATGCGCACCACTTGCGCCAGATGCGAGTAATCGCCATCCAGCTTGGGCAGCCAATCGAAACCGTAGTCGTTCTCTTTCCGCGCCGCGTCTCCGTACCAGGCCTTTAAAAGGCTGATCATGAACTTCGGAAGATTGGCCCAATAGCCAAACTCAATCGTCTCTTTCTTCATGTACTCGGCAAGCGTGGTGTGCTTGTGCAGGGTCGCCGGCTGCCCCAAATAACCTGGCAGCAGATCGTAGAGCGTGGGCACATCCGTCGATCCTTGAATGCACGAGTGCCCGCGCATCGCCATAATGCCTCCGCCCGGCCGTCCAATATTTCCCAGGAGCAACTGCAGGATCGTAGCCGCGCGAATCATCTGCACGCCGGTTGTGTGCTGCGTCCATCCCACGGCATACACAATCGCGCTGGTGCGCTCGCGTCCCGAGTTCGCGCACAGCGTCTCTGCGACTTTAAGAAATTGTTGCTTCGTGCAACCGCAAACCTGCTCCACCATTTCTGGTGTGTAACGCCGGTAGTGGTATCGCAAAATATTCAGAACGCAGCGCGAATTCTTAAGTGCCGGATCGGACTCCGGTTTATGGGTCGAGATCTTCCCGGCGCGCTTCGTGAACGACTCCGCCGCGACGTCTCTATGCCCATGGCTCGCCGGCTGTTTCTCATCCGACGCATAATGCCATTTGATCTTCGAGGCATCGTAGCTGCGCGTTTCGGGGTCGTATCCGTTGAACAATCCGCCCAGGTCTTCTGCATCCTTGTATTCATCGTTGATGATCGTGGCCGCGTTGGTGTAGGCCATCACGTACTCGCGAAACCATAGATCGTTTTCGAGGATGTAATTGATAATTGCCCCGAGAAAAACTATGTCTGTGCCGGTGCGGATGGGCACGTACTGATTGCACGACGCTGAAGTCCGCGAGAAATGCGGATCCACGTGAATCAACTGCGCCCCGCGTTCCCGCGCCATCATGGGAAAGCGGAAGCCGACGGGATGCGCTTCCGCCATGTTCGATCCCATGATCAGAACGCAGTCGCTATTCTGCAAATCTTCCTGAAGGCTGGTAGCCGCCCCGCGGCCCAGTGCAGTGCCCAGACCGGGCACCGATGCGCTGTGTCATATCCTGGCCTGGTTTTCAATCGAAACGATTCCCAGACCCGCATTCCACAGCTTCTTCATCAAATAATTTTCTTCGACATCGAGCGTCGCTCCGCCCAGGCAAAACATGTTTCGCACATGATTCACCACATCGCCTTTCTCGTTCTTCTCGATGAAGCCCCGCTCGCGCGATTCCTTCATCAAATGAGCCACCCGGTTCATCGCCCATTCAAGCGGCTTCTTTTCCCAGTGATCGGAGTAGGGCGCTCGATACATCACCTCGGTGACACGATGCGGATTCACATTCAGCTGAAAGGTGTCGGCGCCCTTCGGGCAAAGCGTGCCGCCATTGATCGGGCTGGCCGGGTTGCCTTCGATATCGATAACCTTGCCGCCCTTCACGTAAATCAGTTGGCTGCAACCCACGGCGCAGTAAGGGCAGACACTAGCAACTTTCGTTGCACCAGCAATGCGCGCTTTTTTCTCGACTGAGTTCGGACTGAACGGCTGGCGCTCCACCGCTCTCAGCCGCGCAGTCGCAGCACCGTCAGGACCCGAATTGTGCACGGGGCGTGCAGAATTGCCATTCGTTCGTTTCACGGCCGCCTTCTTCAAGGGGGAGTAATCGACCGACAATGTGATTCACTCGCGTCCACTTTTGTTGCTTAAAATAATCCAAGAGCGAAAAAGCATTCCTGATCGTGAACTGACGCTGTTTCCTCTCCTGATACTCTGCCGCGCTTTTGACAATGTTTTGACTTCCATACTCGGGATTCTCAGGTAGCCTCATTCTTGAACCCTTGGGAACGCACTTCACCTTGGAATGCGCCTATGAAACTTCGTCTCGCCGCAGTCCCCATATTTCTTCTGATATTTCTCACGCCTTGCTTCGCTCACCACATGGCCGTGATCGTGAACAAAGACAACAACACCAGCAACCTCACCGCCGCCCACTTGGCCAAGATTTTTCGTTCGGAAGTAAAGAAGTGGCCGGACGGCACTGGAATCGTTTTGGTCCTGCACAAAGACTCCGCCGGGGAAACCGAGACGCTCGAGCACTTGAATAAAATGAACGCCAGCGAATGGAAGGCCCTGTTGGCTGCGCATAAAGATTCCATTCAAGTGGTCGACACCGACGCCGATGTAATAAAGATCGTCCAAGCTCTACCGGGAGCCGTGGGTCTCGTCGACGTCCGCTCCGTAGACAGTTCGATCACCATCGTCCGCGTCGACGGCAAGCTGCCCATGGAGTCAGGCTATTTACCGCACTAAAAAGCCCTGTTCTCCCGCATCGGAGGCTCTCTGAGGGAGGGTTTTGGGAAGAGGCGCGGCTCCGAAGCAAGAAGTTGCTTTGCCTCTGTCTCTGTGTGATTCCGTCGTGAGAACTTACTGGCGCGGAAGATGCCGCAGCAGATGAAAATATCTCCGCGCTTTCTTCACATCTCTGGCGATTTGCTCGCGCAGCGCCTCGACGGTAGGGAACTTGATCTCATCGCGCACCCGCAGCAGAAAACAAATCTCCACTTCGCTCTCCGGCTCAAGATCAATGGGATGAAAATTCAGAAGGTGAGTCTCAACAGCAAATGAATCCGCGCCAAACGTCGGACGATTGCCGACATTCGTCACCGATTCGAATCTCTCATCTCCGACCCGAGTGCAAGTGATGTAAACGCCATCTTTCGGCACCAGCTCTTCATACCGCGCAAGATTGATCGTAGGCACCGTGTATTTCGATCCCAATCCGCGCCCGCGCCCCGGCGCACCCAGAATGCAAAACGGACGCCCCAGCAAATGCCGTGCCCGGCTGACCCGTCCTTCCTGAATCAACTTCCGGATATGGCTACTCGAAACCGGCTCGCCGCGCAGCTTTCGCTCGGGATAAACCTTCACCTCAAATCCCAACTCGCGGCCAAGTTCGGTCAGAGTCTCAACATTCCCGGAAGCCTTGTGCCCAAAGCGAAAGTTATATCCCTCATGTACCTCGCACGCATGCAGCTTCTTCCTCAGAATGCGCTCGGCAAATTGCCGCGGCGTCATCAGCGAAAGATCGCGCCCAAACGGCAGCATCAGTACCGCATCAATTCCAGTAGCTGCGAGCAACCGCAATTTTTCAGCAGCCGGGGTCAGCAATTTCAGCCCGGAATCCGGCCGCAAGATCCGCGCGGGATGCGGCTCAAACGTAACCGCAATCGCCTTGGCGCCGCTCTCCCGCGCCCGCCGCACAATCTCGCCAAGCACATGGGCGTGCGCCCGGTGTACCCCGTCAAAATTCCCCACACTGACCAGGCATGCTCCAAAGTCAGCCGGAACATCTTCGAGTTTGTGAAAGACGAGCATTTCAAAATGCAGTGATTCCCTAGTCCCTAATCGCCGATCTCAAACTCCAGCTTCAACCCGTCATACGAAAGCCGCACATGCGAAGGCAACGTAGCGTTAGTCGCCTCATGCGGCAGATCGTGGCAAATGTGGGTGAAGAATCCCCGCTTGGCTTTCACGCGATCGATAATGCGCAACGAATTCTCCACCGTCGAGTGGGTGGGATGCGGCTTGTGTCGCAGGGCATCCAGAAAAAGAATGTCCAGCCCCTGCAGCTGGCGAAACGACGTCTCCGGAATCTCGCTGTGATCGGTTAGATAAGCCGCGCGTCCAAAGCGGAAGCCGTAGATTTCCGCCTCTCCATGAATCAGCCGCACCGGCTCGAAGCGCGCTCCAAACAGCTCAATCGGCCCATCGATCGGATGCAGTTCCAGATGCGGCAATCCGCCATACTTGTAATCCGAGTCAAAAATGTAACTGAACATGCGGCGTAAAAACGCTGCTGCATCCGGCCGCGCATAAAGCGGCAATCGGTTTGGCTTATGCGCGTAACTCAGAGGCCGCAGATCGTCGATCCCCAAAATATGGTCGGCATGCGTATGGGTGTACAAAACCGCATCCATGCGCGTGATCCCCTCCCGAATCGCCTGCAGATAAAAATCCGGCGAGGTGTCGATCAGCACCACCTTGCCGGCATACTCCAGCATGATCGAAGGCCGCGTCCTTCGATCGTGCGGATCGCTCGAATGGCACACCGCGCAACTGCAGCCCAGAGTGGGCACGCCCATCGACGTGCCGCTGCCCAGCACGGTGAGCGTGGCCTTCATAAACCAGCCTTCCCAGATAAATAGTTCGGAGAGATCCTCATCGTCCGCCGGTTCCCGTGGCCGCCCCAGGCTGCGGCGGACGAGCCAGCGTATTGGTCACCTCTATATACGCCATGCGCACTTCGTAGAGGCTGTTCTGCAGAAAGTTTTCTTCCGTTGGAGTCAGGTTTCCTTTGGTTTTCTCCGACAGCAAAGACATTGTATCGATCGTCTGGCGCGCGCCGATAATATCGATTTGCGGTTGCTGGCCTTGCTGATGCATTAATCCCAACTGCAGCATCGCCGTCATGTAAAGCGACGCCAGAAACCGCTCGAAAGTCATCTCGAATTCTTTCGCCGAGCGCCCGCTCATCTCCACCTGCGAATCCAATTCCTTCGACGATGCCCGGTAAGCATCGGCCTGCGCCTGCTGCTCAGCGGCCGTAGGCGGAGCTGGAGCCTCGCCCGCACTGTCTGCCGGCGGAAAAGCTGCAACCGGGTTCTCGGGCGCGGCACCTTCTTTTGCCGCTTCAGAAGCCGCAGCTTTTTTCTGCTCCTGTTTCTTTTCCGGTTCGCGACTTTCTTCCTCCCGGACGTCGCTCCGCAATTCGCCCTCTTCGGTAAACAACCGCCGATCCGTCACCGTGAAACTCTGTTTCTTTTCAGCCATATCATCTTCCTCTTAAAATTCGAACCTTAATATTGTGAATCAAGAAGGACTGATGGATCGAGAAGCGAACGACCAGTCGCCGCTCTTAGCGCCCTTCGCGCAAACTTCGCGTCCTTTGCAGTTAAAAGATTTCCTCACGCACGCTGCGAAACAGCTTCGTCGGCCCGTCGGAGTGCGCCGATTTCAACCGGCAATTGAATGACATTCGCTCTTGCCCCTGCAATCGCCACTTCACGCCCCGGAACTCCAATTTCCCGCCGAATATATCCCAGCGCAACCGTCCGCTCGCCAGCAGCCGTGGGCAACACTGCCGCGCTAGTAATTTCGCCCACTTCTTTCCCATCGGCCAGGACTTTCGTTCCCGGCGCAATTCCCGTTCCCGCTTCTGCCAAAAACCCGGTGAACTTGCGATGCACATTGCCACGCGAGCGAATCCGCTCCACAATCTCCTGCCCGATGTAGCATCCTTTATTGAAATTCAGCGCGCGCATCTGTTCCGTTTCCTGCGGCAAATCGCGCTCGCGGATGTCCACTCCATGCAGCGGAATTCCCATCGCAATTCGCAACTGTTCCATCACTTCACTTCCCACCGGCGAAGCGCCGGCTTCAACTAACGCTTTCCAGGTCTTGTGCGCGTCCTCCGGTTTAAGCCAGATCTCGTACGATTCGACCAGCCCATCTTCACTCCGCACCACCGTGCATTCTACGCATCCACAATCGCAACTGCA
The DNA here is from genome assembly GCA_963766625.1 of uncultured Acidobacteriaceae bacterium. Lineage (GTDB taxonomy): Bacteria > Acidobacteriota > Terriglobia > Terriglobales > Acidobacteriaceae > Sulfotelmatobacter. Next base: position 535,410 of record CAVYBF010000011.1, read on the forward strand.
TTGCGGAGTCACGATCTGCAGCGCCTGCATCTCGGGAACCTCAATCCCAGATGCCTTCAGCACGCTCCGTGAATTCGGCCCCATCAGTCCAATCGCCGCCTGCTTCCCGCTGATATCGGCCAATCCCACATCATCCATGATGATGTAATGATCAAACGTCGCCATGATGCTTTCCATCTGATTGCGATCAGTCTCGACAATCAGCGACTCACCGGCATTGTAAGCATACAAGTCGCCCAGAATCCGTCCTTGCGGATTGAGCAGAAAAGCATAGACGCCGTATCCGACCGCTAGATCGCGAATGTTATTGCTTACCATGCCATTCAGCCAGCGCACGCGATCGCTACCGGTAATTGAAATCCTCGCGCGAAAGCCCAGGTCATAAACCCCGCAGCCGTTGAGCAGCGCAGAGAACTCCTCTTGCGCACCGCCAAATCGGGCAGTCGCGGTAGCGCCACGGTACTCCGCGAAAGGCAGCGAATGCCCCTGTTTTTGAGCCTCCGCGCGCAACACCTCGAAAAGAAAAGTCGAACCCATGCAGTTACAGATTATAGCGAACCACTTTGCGATTCATTTCGGAAGTCGGCATTCACAGCGTTAAATTTCGGTTGCCATTCCGAATCGGCTTTAGCCGGTGAGGAATCTGCTGCCCGCTCGCGACCTCATGCGCGTGCACCGCCGCACCGCCTTGTGTTAGTTTTTCTGCCGTGAGCCAAGCCAACGACCAGCATCCATCCTCAGCCAAACGCATCGCCGTTATTCCCGGAGACGGCATTGGCCTGGAAGTCATTCCGCAAGCTCTAAAAGCCATTCGGGTCTCGGGCGCCAACGTCGAGTTCACCGAATTCGACTGGGGCGCCGACCGCTTCCTCCGTGATCGCACCACCGTCCCTCCCGATGGCTTCGCCATGTTAGCCCGCGACTTCGACGCAATCCTTGCCGGAGCCTTCGGCGATCCCCGCGTCAAAACGAATATTCACGCCAAAGAAATCCTGCTCGGCATGCGCTTCAAAATGGATCTCTACGCCAACGTGCGCCCCGTGCGCCTGCTCGACGCCGCGCTCTGCCCGCTGAAAGGCGTGGAACCGAAAGATGTCGATTTCGTCGTGATCCGCGAAAATACCGAAGGCGTCTACACCGACGCAGGAGGAATTTTCAAGCAGGGAACTTCCGACGAAATTGCCACGCAGGAAGACATCAACACCCGCAAGGGAGTCGAGCGCATCATCCGCTACGCCTTCGACTATTGCGAAGGCCATGCCAAGCTGGACGGCGGGCGGCGCCGCCGCGTGCTCATGTGCGATAAATCCAACGCCATGACCCATGCCGGAAGTCTGTGGCAGCGCGTGTTCAAAGAAGTGGGCGGGGATTATCCGCAAATCGAAACCCAGCACATGTACGTCGACGCGCTCTGCCTGCAGATGGTACGCGATCCCAGGCCGTTCGACGTCATCGTTACCAACAATATGTTTGGCGACATCATCACCGACCTCGCCGCCGCGCTGCAGGGCGGCCTCGGCATGGCGGCCAGCGGAAATATTCATCCCGGCAAAACGTCGATGTTTGAGCCCGTTCATGGCTCCGCTCCGCCCATCGCCGGGAAAAATATCGCGAACCCGTTCGGCGCAATTCTCACATCGGCCATGATGCTCGCTCACCTGGGATTCGCGCGCGAATCCGAAAAGATCGAAGCCGCCGTGCTCGAAGCCGTGCGCCAGAAAAAGACCACCCAAGACATCGGCGGATCACTGGGCACGCGCGAAGCAGGCGAGTGGATCGTGGAGAAGGTCAGCCGCTCTTAGGCCTATGCCCACCCAACCTTCCAGCATCCGCTCACTGTTTCTCAACGGCCCCGCCGGACGCCTCGAAGCCCTGCTCAATGCCGGCTCTCCCAACGCCACTCACGCCGCCGTAGTTTGCCATCCGCATCCGCTCTTCGGAGGCACGCTGCACAACAAGGTCGTCTTTCACACCATGAAGGCGCTAAACAGTTTCGGATTCCCGGTGCTGCGGTTCAACTTTCGCGGCGCCGGTCTCAGCGAAGGGGAACACGACCAGGGCCGCGGCGAAGTCGATGACGTTCGCACCGCGTTCGATTGGCTCGACTCCGAATTTCATCTTCCACTCATCTTTACCGGATTCTCTTTCGGCGCGGCTGTAGGTCTTCGCGCCGCGTGCCCTGACCCGCGCGTAAGAGCCGCGATCAGCCTTGGAACTCCGGTAGCTCCAGCGGTTGACGACAACCAACTTCCCCGCACCTATAGTTTCGATTTCCTGCGCACTTGCGCCAAAGCAAAACTATTCGTCAGCGGATCGCGTGATCAGTTCGGCCCCAGCGAAAAGCTCGAAGCCTTAGTCGCGGCCGCGCCCGAGCCGAAAAAACTCGTTCTGATCGAAGGCGCAGACCACTTCTTCGCAGGCCGCCTGCACGAGCTTCGCCACGCCATCGAAGCATGGATAAAAGAGACGATAAAAGAGACGCTGGTCTTGTGATTTGAAGGTACTTTTGATTTGAACTGCTGTCTGGAATGTTTGAAGTGCCTCTGATTGGAATGCTTCTGAACTGTTGCCTTTGCTTTGAAGGGGCGCGGCTTCAGCCGCGACGCAAAGGACATCTGAATCAGCCGCGGCTCCAGCCGCTGAGGGCATTCCTTATAATCATCCTCTCATGAGCCTCGACCCCGCTCTCGAATCTCAATTCCTACACATGCGCACCACCTCCAGCGAAATCTTCCATCACGCCCTCGCGGAAGCCTCCATCTCTAACGCTTTCTCCCGCCATGTGCATTGCGAGCGCGGCGTTCTCCGCGTCTGCGAGGATCTCTACGATTTGCACTCCTATTCGCGCATCGTCGTCATCTCCATCGGCAAAGCCGCCCACTCCATGGCCGAAGCGCTCACCCATCACATCGGGCAACCCGCTCCTGAGAACTCTCTCACCGGAATCGTCGCCAGCTCCGTCGTGCCGCCATCGCAACTTCGCGGCTTCCGATATTTTCTCGGTGGCCACCCCACGCCCAATGCCGAATCCATCCAGGCCGCCAGCGCCATTCTGAAATTGCTTGACGCGCAAAACGCCGCATCGCTCGTAATCTTTCTTCTCAGCGGCGGCGGATCCTCCATCGTCGAAAAGCCCATCGATGACGAAATCACCCTCGACGATCTCATCGCCACCTATCGCGCCCTGGTTCACTCCGGTGCGCCCATTGCCGAAATCAACACCATCCGCAAACATCTGTCCGCCGTCAAAGGTGGACGGCTCGCCCGTGCCGCATCTCCCGCGCAGCAGGTCTCGCTTCTCGTCTCCGACGTTCCGGATAACACTCCCGACGCCCTCGCCTCCGGCCCCACTATGCCCGACTCAACTACCGCCGAAGATTGCTACCGCATTGCCGAGAAACACAATCTGTTGCCCCTATTGCCCCCTTCCACACGCGAACTTTTCGAACGTCACGCTCTCGAAGAAACTCCGAAATCCGATGACCAGGCTTTCTACCGCTCGCGCTTCTGGACGATTCTCTCGAACGGCATCGCGCTCGAACACGCACGCGCAGCCGCCAAGCGCGCCGGCTTCACCGTGCACGAAGACAACTCCTGCGACGACTGGGACTATGCCGCCGCCGCCGACTACTTGCTGAACCGCCTGCGCGAGCTGCACCACAAATCTCCGCGCGTCTGCTTACTTTCCGGCGGCGAAGTCACCGTAAAAGTCACCAATGCCGGGATCGGCGGACGCAACCAGCAATTCGCCCTCGCCTGCGCCACAAAAATCTCCCGAGAAAACATCACCGTTCTAAGCGCCGGAACCGATGGCATCGACGGCAACAGTCCTGCCGCCGGCGCGCTTGTCGACGGAACAACTCTGACTCGTGCACAAGCTCACGGCCTCAATGCTCAGCACGCGCTTGAAAACTTCAACGCCTATCCGTTCTTCAAAGCCATCGGCGATTCCATCGAAACCGGCCCCACCGGCAACAACCTCCGCGATCTTCGCATTCTTCTGGCGTATTAACGAACCATGCAGGGACAGCGAAAAATGTAGGGACAGCCGCCCTCGGCTGTCCAGCGAAGCTAAGCCTTCCCACCATCTCTCCAGCCCAGGTGTATCGGACCGCGTCAGGTAACCTCGCCGGCATCTTAGGGGTGACGTGGTATTGCCCCGTCTGCACACTTTCGGGCATAAGAGAATGGCGTCTCTGCCCGCCCGTGTGTTCGTGTGGAAGACCAGCTCCTGTCCGCTCCAGGCTGATGTTTATCTAAATCCGGTTGTCTCAGCGTGGAGGTGTTCCGAATGTGCCGTCCGCACCTTGCCGATCCCTGCGTTCCCGCAATTTTCAGGAAACGATCACACTCAACACCTGTCTCTGCGGTTGTTTTCGCTCTGGTCCTTGCCGCTGCCAGCGCCATTTTGACTTCATGCGGCGTATCATCACGGACTTCGCCCGTCGTCACTCCCAGTCCCACGCCCACACCTACGCCACCGCCGTCTCCTTCATCCTCAAGTTATCCTTCCACTCCGCCCGTGCCAATCACTTGGTCGCCCTCGACCAGTCCGCTGCCGGCGCCCACAGCAGTCGCTCCACAAGATGCCGATTGGGGCAAAGGCTCCAACGATTTTCCGCTCACCGTTTCGAATCCTACGCAGAACGCAAGTCTCACTTCGCCCATTAACGTGGTCGCATCGGCTACACCGACCAATCCGATTTTTTTCATGCGCGTCTACGTCGATCAGCTTGCCGTCTATTTCACTTTTAATAATTCCATCAATACGCAAATCTTTGTTGCTCCCGGTCAGCACACCCTCACCGTAATGGCGGAAGATAATAAAGGCTACGTGTCCGCCATACCTCTTCAGGTTGACGTCTCCGCCCAAGCCCCCAACACCAACGGCCAAACCATCATCAAGGGAATTCAAGCTTTGAAGGGTTGGCAATCCTGCGGTGACCTGTTCCCTCCAAACTCGGGACGCGCCGGACAAATCTGCGCTGCCGGCGGAGGCACGCCGAATTCCACCATGACTCAAAATCAAACCTCGCCTGCCATGGACGGCAATTCCACCGAGTTCACCATGGAGCCCACCGCCGCCGGCACCATCTGCACGCATTACTGCAATATGCTCTATTTCAATCCAATCGCGGGCGGCAACAACGTAACCCACTTCATCTACGATCTCTATTTCTACATCGATAATCCCGACGCCCCGCAGGCCCTCGAGTTCGACATCAATCAGACTTACGGCGGTCAGCGCTGGGTCTGGGGCTCGGAGTGCAACTTCAAAGCCGATGGCAAATGGGACATCTGGAATGACGCTCCCAATACCGGCTGGACCCCCACCGACATTCCGTGCGTTTCCTCAGACTTCCAGGCCAATGCCTGGAATCACCTCATCTGGGACGTGCAGCGAAACGGCAACAACGTGCAATACAACACACTCACCCTCAACGGCACCGTGCACCAGGTGAACACGACTTATCCCAACCAGCAAAACTGGACGCTCGAAGAAATCGATACCGCCTTCCAGATGGATCTGGACGGAGTCGGAACTCCATACCATGTCTGGTTAGACGAGGTGAACCTGACCGCCTACTGAGCGCTCACCACCCTGTGTCATTTTGCCCTGCCTCGTCATTCCGAGCTTCGCAGCCGCGAAGCGGCGAGAACGGCCGAGGAATCCGCTTTGCCTCGCGGCTGAACCACGCCCAACTTTGCGACTTTGCCTTTCCCATCTCATCTGCTTAATCTATATGGTGACCACTCCGCCAATAAATCCCGCAGCCCGCGACCCAGTCTGCGGAATGAACGTCAATCCCGCAACCGCAAAACATACCCACGATCACAATGGGGAAAAATATTATTTCTGCTGCGCCGGCTGCCTGGAAAAATTCAAAGCCGACCCCGCAAAATACCTCGATCAGAAACGTCCCTCCGGATTGATCACCCTCGGCGTCCCCGCGAAGCCGCCGCAGCACCCGCACCCAATCGCGCCCGCCAAGCCCGAGAAGCTGCCCGCTCAGGACACCGCAGCCCCGGCCTACGTCTGCCCCATGTGTCCCGAGGTCCGCGAATCCAAACCCGGAGCCTGTCCCTCCTGCGGCATGGCTCTCGAACCCGAACTTCCCATCGAGACCACGCGCACCGAATACACCTGCCCCATGCATCCGGAAATCGTGCGCTCCGCGCCGGGCTCCTGCCCCATCTGCGGCATGGCACTCGAGCCGCGCACCGTCGCAGCCGCGGCCGAAGACAATCCCGAACTCCGCAACATGAGTCGCCGTTTCTGGGTCAGCCTCATTCTCACCATCCCTTTGCTGGCGATTGCGATGAGCACAATGTTCTGGCCTCAGACATTAACGGGTGGCTTCATCATCTTGGGAAGTCGATTTATCCTGTGGAGCTCAATTCTCCCTTGGCTCGAATTCATCCTCGCCACGCCCGTAGTTGTCTGGGCAGGTCTGCCATTCTTCCAGCGTTTCTGGACCTCGCTCGTCAACCGCAGCCCCAATATGTTCACCCTGATCGGTCTCGGCACCGGCGTGGCCTACATATACAGCGTCGTCGCAACCATCGCGCCGCAAATCTTCCCCGCATCCCTGCGCGGCATGGACGGTTACCCCGCGGTCTACTTTGAATCCGCCGCCGCGATCACCACATTGGTCCTGCTAGGCCAGGTCATGGAACTGCGCGCCCGCAGCCGCACCAGCGCGGCCATCCGCGCCCTGCTCGATCTCAGCCCAAAAACCGCTCGCCTGCTCGTACCCGATCGCTCAGGTGGCGAGTTTACAGATGGCGAGTTTACAGGTGGCGAGTTTACAGAAAAAGATATTCCTCTCGATCAAGTTCATCCCGGCGACTGCCTGCGCGTCCGCCCCGGCGAAAAAATTCCCGTAGACGGCGTCATCTTGGAAGGCCGCAGCTCCATCGACGAATCCATGATCACGGGCGAATCGATTCCTATCGAAAAATCGCTGCACAGCAAAGTGATTGGCGCCACTATCAACGGCTCCGGATCATTCATCATGCGCGCCGATCGCGTCGGCAGCGAAACCCTACTCGCGCGCATCGTCCAACTCGTCGGACAAGCTCAGCGCAGCCGCGCCCCCATCCAGCGCCTAGCCGACCGCGTCTCGCAATGGTTCGTCCCCGCCGTGGTCGCAATTTCAATTCTCACTTTCTTCGCCTGGTGGTTCCTCGGCCCGCAACCTCGCATCGCTCACGCGCTAGTCAATGCCGTCGCCGTCCTGATCATCGCCTGCCCCTGCGCGCTGGGTCTGGCCACTCCTATGGCGATCATGGTCGGAGTAGGGCGCGGCGCCCGCGCCGGAGTCCTCATCAAGAACGCCGAAGCACTGGAAGTCCTGGAGAAAGTCGACACCCTCGTCGTCGACAAAACCGGCACGCTCACCGAAGGCAAGCCGCGGGTCTTCAGCATGTCGACGGAGATTGCGGATAATCCGGAACTGCTCGCCCTCGTTGCCAGTCTTGAACAGGGGAGCGAGCATCCTCTGGCGCATGCCGTCATGGCCTACGCCGCGGAGCGCAATATCAAACTTTCGCAGCCGGAAGAAGTCTCATCCGTCGCGGGAAAGGGCATCGTCGGCGTCGTCAGCGGAAGAAAAGTTGCCGTCGGCAGCAATGCTCTAATGGCCGATTTTGGAGCCGTGCAAAAAGCCATCTCAGCCCTAGCCCCACTCGGCAGCACGATCTTGCGAGTCGCGATCGACGGCAAATACGTCGGAACGATTTCAGTTGCCGATTTACCCAAAAGCTCAACGCCAGAGGCCCTTCGCGACCTGAGAGCGCAAGGCGTTCACTTGGTTATGCTCACCGGCGACAATCGCTTCGCCGCCGCTGACATCGCCAAGCAACTCGGTATCGATGAATTCGAAGCCGAAATCCTGCCCGACCAAAAGTTGGAAATCATCCGTAAGCTGCAAGGGCAGGGAAGAGTGGTCGCGATGGCGGGCGACGGCATCAACGACGCTCCCGCGCTCGCGCAAGCCAACGTCGGCATCGCCATGGGCACCGGAACCGACGTTGCCATGGAAAGCGGCGGCATCACGCTGATCAAAGGCGATCTCACGGCCATAGTTCGCGCCCGCAAGCTCAGCCAGGCCACCATGCGCAACATCCGCCAGAATTTATTTTTCGCGTTCGTCTACAACGCGATCGGAGTGCCCATCGCCGCCGGCGTCCTCTATCCATTTTTCGGCCTGTTGCTAAGCCCAATTTTCGCCGCGGCAGCCATGAGCTTTAGCTCGGTGTCAGTGATCACCAACGCGCTGCGATTGAGAAATGTGAAGCTGTAGGCAGGTCCGCTCGAGAGCAATCAACCATCGCCCTACAGCTTCTCCAAATACTCGATCACATCCGGCTCCGTCCAATCCACCGCGCCAATAAACTTCCGCCGCACCACGCCGTTACGATCGATGATGTAAGTTTCGGGAAACTTGAACGTCCCGTAAAGGTCACTGCTCTTCTGGTCCGCATCGCGCACCGCAAGCAGGTTCACATTGTGGTCCTGCAGGAATTTCTTGTATGCTCCATCGTCAACATCCACGCTGATCGCCAGTACCGTGATTCCTTTGTCTTTCATTTTCTGCTGCATCTGCACCAGCGAAGGCATTTCTTCGACGCACGGCGGGCACCACGTGGCCCAGAAATTCAGTACCACCACCTGACCCCTGAATTGACTCAATGTGACCTTGCGCGCGGAATCCTGCACCGTAAAATCCGGAGCAGCCGAGCCAATCCGCGCCGGCCGCGAACGGCTATAGCAGCCGCAGAATCCCAGCAGGGTTAAGGCAATCGCAAATGAGATGGGAAGCCGAACTACGCGTCGCACACAGCTATAATAATAGATTCCGAGCGCCACGCGTTTTCGGTAAGGGCAGCGACTTTACGGCTTGCGGAAAGACTCCGGTTTTGGGTGGCGCAGCGTTTTAACGCTGCGATAACCGCTCCCTTTTGTTTATTGGGGCTTTAGCCCCTGTGGTGCACTCGATTCTATGCCCTCGACCAATTCACCGATGGCTCCTGAAGTTTCCGTGATAGTCCCCGCACGCAATGAAGAACTCTCTCTCACCGCGTGTTTGGAGTCGCTTTTCGCGCAAACCGGAGTTGCTTTTGAAATCATCGTCGTCAACGACCACTCGAACGACCGCACCCGCGAAATTGCCTCTTCGTTCTCGAATCAAGGAGTGCGCCTCATCGAGGCTGGGCTGCTCCCCTCGGGCTGGACCGGTAAAAACAGCGCCCTCATTACCGGAGCAAAACGAGCCCGCGGCGAATGGCTTCTCTTCACCGACGCCGACACCATCCATGTTTCCGGCTCGCTCTACCGGGCTCTCGCAGAAGCAAAGCGCCACAACGCCGCGATGCTTTCGTATTCTCCGCAACAAATCGTCGAAAGCTTTTGGGAGAAATCCTTAATGCCCGTCATCTTCGGTGAGCTAGCCGCGACGTACCCCGCGAGTCAGGTGAGCAATCGCAACTCCGCCGCAGCCGCAGCCAACGGACAATACATCATGGTCACCCGCGAAGCTTACGATGCAGTCGGCGGACACGCCGGCATCGCCGGCGAGATTCTAGAAGACGTTGCCCTCGCCCGCGCGGTTAAGCGCTCTGGCCGCAAGCTGCGCTTCCGCTACGCCGCCGACGCTGTCCGCACCCGCATGTACCGCAACTTCGCTCAACTCCGCGAAGGCTGGACCAAGAACCTGGCGCTGTTGTTTCCTTCCCCGCGGCGCCTTGCGGTTCTACGAATGCTCGAATTCACGCTCATCATCGCCGGCTTTGCCAATGCAGCCGTTTGCGCCCTGCGCGCCCACTCGCAACCCGCAGTTATTTCAGGAAGTATCGGCGCAGTCTTGTACGTGATGTTTCTAGCTCGCATCCGCCGCGCCCATTTTTCCTGGGATGCCAATACCTTGGCGCTGTTTGGACTCCCGCTGTTCTCATACCTGCTGCTGCGCTCGGTACGTTTCCACCAGCACGGCAATATCGAATGGAAAGGACGCAAGTATTCCGGATCGCTCTCGAAAGAATCAACTAGCAAAGATGCTTTCATTCCGAGCGAAACGAGGAATCCAGATTTTATTGGCCACTAGCCACTGACAACTGGCAACTGCTTCTATGCTCTATCTAACCCGCAAAGCCGAATTCGCCGCCTCGCACTATTACCACAATCCCGACTTCACCCCCGAAGAAAACCTTCGCATCTTCGGCAAATGCAACAACCCCAACGGACACGGCCACAACTACACGCTGGAAGTTACAGTCAAAGGAGAAGTCGATCCACGGTCCGGGTTCGTAGTCGACCTCAAGCAATTAAAAGAAATCATGCAGCGGGAAGTCCTCGACGCCATGGACCATCGCTTTCTAAACAAAGAAGTGCCCGAATTCGCTACACAAATTCCGACCACCGAGAACCTTACTATCGCCATCTGGCAGCGCCTCGAACCGAAAATTCAGCGGGCCAAACTCCATCGCGTCCGAGTCTACGAAACTCCTGACCTGTTCGTAGACTTCTTCGGAGAAAAATGATATCCGCCACTCGCATCGGCAAGCGATTCAACTCTGAAATGCCGCCGTGCTCCTCCGTCTCCTCTGTGGTTAGGGTTTTGAAAATCTCTCGAGCGGCTGCGAACTCCCAATCGAGCAGACCTGCATGAAAGCTCATCTCTCGCGCCGTTACTCGTTCTCCGCTTCCCACCGCCTCCATAGCGACGCCATGTCAGAAGCCGAAAATAAATCCACCTACGGCAAGTGCAACAATTCCTACGGCCACGGACACAACTACATTCTCCAGGTCACAGTGAGCGGCCAGGTCGATCCGCAAACCGGCATGGTCTGCAATCTAGTCGATCTGGATGGTTTTATCGAAAGGGAAGTGCTCGCCCGCTACGATCACCAGAACCTGAACACCTTGCCCGAATTCACCGAGCAAGTCCCCACCACAGAAAACCTCGCCATCCACATCTATGAAATAGTGCAGCGTAGCTTCCACCACGCGCATCTTGAAAGAGTGCGCCTCGAAGAGACTATGATGAACTCGTTCGAATACGCCGGCGAAGGACGCCTTTGAATTTCAGTTACCAAGTTCCACAATTACGAAATTACTCAATCCCATGAAAACCTCAAACGAACCCTCCACCCTCACAAGCGCCACTTTCGAAGACCTGATCCAGGAAATGCTTGTCCGACTCGGCGAAGACCCCAACCGCGAAGGCCTGCGGCAAACTCCCGAACGCGTCCGCAAATCCCTGCAATTCCTGACTCGCGGCTATTCCGAAGATCCCGAAGCCTTGCTCAAAGGCGCACTCTTCACCGTGACCTACGATGAAATGGTGATCGTCAAGGACATCGAAATGTTCAGCCTGTGCGAGCACCACATGCTGCCTTTTTTCGGCAAGGTGCACGTAGCCTACATTCCCAACGGCAAAGTAATCGGACTGAGCAAGGTCCCGCGTCTGATCGAAATCTTCTCGCGCCGCCTGCAGATCCAGGAGCGCCTCACCACGCAGATCGCCGAAACCATTCAGAAAGTAATCGAACCGCAAGGCGTCGGCGTAGTCATCGAAGCCCGCCATCTCTGCATGATGATGCGCGGCGTAGAAAAGCAGCACTCCGAAGCCGTGACCTCGTCCATGCTAGGCTGCTTCCGGGAAGAACAAGAAACCCGCACCGAATTCCTCTCGCTAATCCGCCAGCGCTCCAACGGAATCTGATTTGCGACTCTTGTAGGGACAGCCGCCTCGGCTGTCGGCGGAGCGAAGCGACGGCCGCCATAGGGATAGCGGGTGCCCACGCCTCGCCGCTTTTGCAAGACGTGAGAATTTCATCGACCGAAGTCTGGGAAGACTGTTTTGAACGATTTTTCTGAGGAGTAGCTTTTCGGTGGCGCGGTGCTTTCCGAGAGACCGCTAAGCTGTGTGCGCTGTAGCGATGGAACGGTCTTCTCACCCGCCATTTACCCGCAAGAATTTTCCCGCTAAGATACCCCCGACAGAAAACCCCGGAGGATTCCATGAGCAAGGCTCCGCTTTTCGCCGCCGCGTTCTTGGCGGCAACCATTCTTACCGTCCCCAGCTACGCCAAGGAGGCCAAGAAAGAAGCCGTCAAGCCCGCCGACAGTCCCTGCCAGGCCGTTCTCGCGCAATGGAACGAAATCGGCCGCAAGCTCATCGCCATGGCCGAAGATTTTCCCGAAGACAAATACGATTTCAAGCCCACGCCCGCCCAGCGCACTTTCGCCGAGCAGCTTCTTCACGCATCAGGAGTGAACTATTTCTTCACCAATCCGGTGCGCGGAGAAAAACCTCCCGCCAGCGAGAACCCCAGGCGTGATCTTTTCAAAAGTAAGGCCGACATCGTCGCCTACGTAAAAAAATCCTTCGCCGACGGCGGCGCCGCGATCAAAGCTAAAGGTGATAAAGGAATGTCCGACCTGGTGGTAGACCCATACGCGCACCAGTACACGCGCGTCTCAGACTTCGCCTACGGCTTCATCGAGCACTCCGGCGAACACTACGGACAGCTGGTCGTCTATTACCGCATCTCAGGATTAGTCCCTCCCGAATCGCGCCCCAAGAAGTAAGCGGGAAAAGAAGTAAGCCGGTGGGTTGTTGATTGCGGGTGCCCCACGTGTCGCCTCTTCTGCGAGACGTGGGAGTTCCTACCTCCGCGGCTTTACCTCCATCCCGCGGCATACGGATATCGCAACTGCCGCTCCCCAAGAACCTTCACCAGCAGTGCCCCCGATACAAATCCTCCAACATGCGCCCAGAACGCAACCCCGCCCATGTTGTGCGACTGCACCGCCAGCACGGTCGCCGTCCCGCTAAGAAAATTCAGCAGAAACCAATACCCCAAAATGATCCACGCCGGAATCCACATCACCAACACAAAAAACCACGTCAGCACCCGCGCCCTGGGATACAGCACAAAATAAGCTCCCAGCACCCCCGCAATCGCTCCGCTCGCGCCCAGGGCCGGCACGGTCGAATGAATATCCACGGCCACCTGCGTGCTCATTGCAATTAACCCACAAAGCAAATAAAACACCAGATATTTGAAATGGCCCAGATAATCCTCCACGTTGTCCCCAAAAATCCACAAAAACCACATATTTCCAATGACGTGCATCCAGGAGGCGTGCAGGAAAAGTGACGTGAAGAAGGGAACCACGACCGCCGCTAAACTATATTTCGGCGATCCCGCCAGCAATGCGGCCAGGTGCGACGGCACGACGGCAAACTGCCGCACCAGACCGTTCAAACTTCTGGGATCGAGCGACGCCTCGAACAAATAGATCAGCAGGTTCATAACAATCAGGAACCGTGTCACCCAAGGTGTGCTATATCGAGGCTGATCGTCGCGAAGAGGAAGCATTTGTTAATTTCGTAATTTGGTAATTTAGTAAATGAGTAATTGAGGATCTTCCGGACGCTGACGATCTGCGCGAGATCCCTCGCCTCGCTGGTGAAAGCGCGAGGCTTCGGGATGACGCAGACCAGAAGCGGTCCTTGACCTGCAAGTCACTCGATTACCAAGTTACCAAATTCCCCATGAACGGCGTAATCATCGTCGACAAGCCCGCCGGCTGGACCTCCCACGACGTGGTCAACCGCATGCGCCGCATCCTCGGCCAGCGCTCCGTCGGACATCTTGGCACCCTCGATCCACTCGCCACCGGGGTGCTTCCGCTTGTGGTCGGCAATCTGACGCGCCTCGCCCAGTTCTACGCGGCATCGGAGAAAACTTATGAAGGAGTAATCCGCTTCGGTTTCGCCACCACCACCTACGATGCCGATGGCGATCCTGTAGACCGCAGTCCAACCGCTGCTGCCGACCTCAGCGAACCCGGCTCTCCACTTCCCACCCTGGATCAGCTTCAGCCCCTGGCCGGCCGATTTGTCGGAGTTATCCAGCAGATGCCTCCGCCATTTTCCGCGAAAAAAATTCACGGAGTTCCTGCCTACAAGCTCGCTCGCAAACATAAAGATGTCGATCTCAAGCCAGTCCAGGTCGAAATTAGAGAATTCGCTATCACCTCCGTGGAAAACGACCGCGCCCACTTCCGTGCCCGCGTCGCCTCCGGGACCTACATGCGCTCAGTGGCCCACGACCTCGGCCAGTCCCTTGGTTGCGGAGCGCATCTCGAATCACTGCGCCGCACCTGCGTCGCTGAATTCGACCTATCGCAGGCGCACACACTGGAAGAAATTGAAATTCACATGAACGATTGTCATTCCGACCGAAGCTTGCCTTTTCCGCAGGAAAAGGCAAGCGCAGTGGAGGAACCTGCTTTCCCGGGCAGTGGAGAGACTGGTGACCAGGCAACTGCAAGCTCCATCGAAGAACTCTTCGTCCACCCGCGCCAACTCCTGCCAGATTTACCCTGCGTCACGGCCGACGAGCCCACGGCTGCCCGCATCCGCAACGGACGCCCTGTCAACCTGCCTGAACTCTCCCGCGCCCGCCATGTTAAAGTCTTCGCCAATCAAACCCAGCTCATCGCCATCGCGACTCGCGTAGCCGGTTCGCTCTTTCACGCCAAGATCGTTTTTCCCGCGTGCAGGGAAGCATCCGGCACGATTTCAGCCATGCCTGGGAATTCCGGTGAAGGTGAAAGGTGATTCCAGCGGGAAGCCGAACGGTGTTCCGCTGAAGGCGAACAGCCGTCGGAGCGAAGCGACGCTGTCAGGCTGATTGTGCCGGAAAGTGTTCGGCTTCGTCCACGACCATCCGAAGAGCGAGGGTTTCCCGGAGCGGGGAAAGGGGTGGCCAGCCCCTTTATCCCCCGCTTGTCTCTGTAAAAGCGACTCATTCTTGATAGCCAAGGCTTGACCTTGCCCGCCACGCTGTCGGATGAGGTCGCCAGTGTCAGGCAGGTTGGGCGAACAGAAGGCGCAAGCTTGCAAGTTTGCGCTTTCCCTTCGCCTGTCGAGCGAACAAAAGGCGCCAAAGTTGTGATAACGCCTATTTTCGTCAGTCGACTTCCAGTTTGATCGTTATCCAGCCCAGACCTCGCTGCAAACGGCTGATTTCCATCTTGTAACGTAAATATGTAACGGAACATTTTGACAGCCCTCGCCGTATCTGCGAGAGCTCCAAGGTCTAGACCCCCTTCTCACCGCAGGAGGACTTGTGAGTTCCGCCAGGAACCCCGGCAGATTTGCAGGCTTGCTGTATGTAGTCATCTCGATCGTCGGCTTCTTCGCCATGGGCTATGTCCCCGGCAAAGTGATCGTCCACGGAGACGCAGCGGCGACGGCGAACAACATCGCGGCCCACGAGGCGCTCTTTCGCTTCGGGATCGCGGGCGAACTCGTCGGTCAGGCTGGCTTTATCTTCGTGGCCCTGGCTCTGTACGACTTATTCAAGGGAGTCAGTCGCCGCCAGGCC
This sequence comes from uncultured Acidobacteriaceae bacterium, assembly GCA_963766625.1. Taxonomy (GTDB): domain Bacteria; phylum Acidobacteriota; class Terriglobia; order Terriglobales; family Acidobacteriaceae; genus Sulfotelmatobacter. The sequence continues at coordinate 550,815 of CAVYBF010000011.1, forward strand.
TCGCTGATGGTGATCTTGATTGTCGTTCCGATCCCAATCGCATTTCTGAATGAGCTGAACTCATTCGCCGCCCTCGTCCTCGTCCGCGGCGCTGACTTTCTGTCTATAATCGACAAGCCCCAGCGCGAGAGTCTGGCAATGCTCTTCCTGAATCTGCACGTTCGCGGATTTGTCGTCTGCGAAATGTTCTGGGGGCTCTGGCTGTTTCCCGTCGCGTTCCTTATTTACAAATCGCGATTCCTGCCTCGGTTCCTGGGAGTTTGGCTCGCCCTCGCCGGTTTTGCCTGGGTCATCCTGAGCCTTACTAGCACACTGTTGCCGGAATATCAGGATCGGGTGAACAGCTATCTTCAGCCCGCCATCATCGGGGAGATTGTCTTCATGCTGTGGTTGCTGATCAAGGGCGCCAAACCGCAAATACCGGACGCGGCGGCTTCATAGCTCGGGGCGAAAGCTCACCATCAGACGGAGGCTGGAATGCGACTGGAAATCGAAAGCGCTGAAGCGGAGAAAACGCAGCGAACATATGCGAGACTGGCGGGGATTCTGTTCCTCGGAGTGATCCTTATTGCTCTTGTCGGTGGCTCCATCCTCTCCCGAGTCGCGGGCGAAGGAACCTTCGCAGAAACAGCAGCCAGAATCGCAGCGTCGGAACGCCTGTATGGCGCAACCGGTCACCCTGAACGGCGCGATTCATTGAACAATTGCCCTTCGAGGTAGTCTGCTATTCCCTGGGCGCAATGTCCGATAACAGGTATTATGTAAACTAACGAGCCTCGATCCACTCGATCAATCCTGCGGGGGCCATCCCGGCGATGCCTCGATCCGTAGTAGCCAGTCTTCCCCCTTTGTGAATCGCCAGTTCGACAAGGAGAATCTGTTATGCGTAACCAGGAGGCTACATCTTGTACTTGCCCAGATCCTCATCGTTCAGGCCTTCAAGATACTTGCGGAGCTCTTCGGCGGTTACGCGGTCGGACATGTTGGCCGCCTGCTTGGAGTTCTTCAGGACCACCTCATCTACAAAGATCGGGCAATCGACGCGCAGAGCGAGCGCCAGCGCATCCGAGGGCCGGGAATCCACGCTGACGACTTCCCCGCCGCGCTCCAGCCAAATTACCGCATAGAACGTATCTTCGCGCAGCTCGGTGACTACCACTTTGTGCACCTGCGTCTCCAGGCCGGTAAGGACATTCTTGATCAGATCGTGGGTCATGGGACGCGGGGTCGTGACCTTCTCCATCTCAAGGGCAATGGCGTTCGCCTCGTAGACGCCGACCCAGATGGGCAGCACGCTTTCGCCCGCCACATCCTTCAAAATCACGATGGGCATGTTGCTGACGGGATCCATTAAAAGGCCGCGGATGGTCATTTCTACTTCCATTTGGGCTCCTTGTGCTGCCTATGGAGGCATTGCTGTCCAGCTCGTTATGCTGCCTTTGGGGCTTTAGTGCTCACTCCTTTGGATGCAGCTTTTTGCGATGCAAAGCGCACCAAACTCTAGCTTATACCACCATCTCACCCAAGAGACTGTTGGGAAAACTCCCGATTACGCGGGTTTGGACGTAGGCTCCGGTTTTTGGAGCGACCGAATCCGGTGCCGTGAAGTTCAAGGTTTTGTTGTGGCTGGTACGGCCGATCCATTGATTGCGGGATTCGTTTCTGCCTTCAACCATTACTTCAGCAATACTTCCTATGTATTTCTTGTAACGGTTAATCTGGATTTCTCTTTGACGAGACATCAACCGTTCCAGGCGGTGCGATTTTTCCCGCTCTGGGATGGCATCGTCTAGCGCAAGCGCCGGGGTGTTGGGGCGTGGAGAATATTTGAAGCTGAATATCGCGTCGTAGCCGACTTCCTCGAGCAGGCTCAAGGTTTGGTTGAAGTCTTGTTCGGTTTCGCCGGGGAAGCCGACGATGACGTCGGTGGTGATGCTGATCTGGCGTTTCGCGGATTTCATCCAGGAGATGCGTTCGAGATACTGCTCGCGAGTGTAGAGGCGCTGCATGGCGGTCAACACTTGGTTGGATCCGCTTTGCACGGGAAGATGGACGTGGTCGCAGAGTGTGGGAACGGCGTCGATGGCGTCGACGATATCGCGGCCGAAGTCGCGGGGGTGCGATGTGGTGAAGCGAACTCGCTTGATGCCGGGGATTTCTCCGACTGCGGCTAACAGCTCGGCGAAGGTCCGCTTTTTCCCGGAAAATCCGCCTGCCGGATCTTTGTAGGAATTCACGTTCTGGCCGAGCAGTTGAATTTCCGAGTACCCGAGATCGGCCATGCGGCGGGCTTCGGCGAGGACGGAATCGGAGGTGCGGCTGCGCTCCTTGCCGCGGGTGAATGGGACGACACAGTAGGCGCAGAATTTGTCACAGCCTTCGATGATGGTGATGTATCCGCGGTGCGGGTTGGTGCGGGCGGTGAATTCGGTTTCGAAGCACTGGTCGGTTTCCCGGTCGTCGAGGCCGGTGATGCGGACTAAGCTTTGAGCCGTGAGCTTTGAGCTATGAGCTGCGAGCGGCGCTTTTTCTGGCTCTACAGTTTCTAATTGCTGGAGCATTTGCGGCAAATTGCGATAGGAGGCGGAGCCGCAGACCAGCGAGACATGCGGGGCACGCTCGAAAATTTTTTCGCCTTCCTGTTGGGCGACGCAGCCGAGGACGCCGAATTTTTTGCCTTGGCTCAGGAGCTTTTTATAATCGGCCAGGCGGTGAAAAACTTTTTGTTCGGCCTTGTCGCGAATCGAGCAAGTGTTGTAGAGAATCAGGTCGGCCTGCTCGACCGTTTCGACCTGGTGATATCCCTCGTGAACCAGCGTGCCAATGACCTTTTCGGAGTCGTGCACGTTCATCTGGCAGCCGAAGGTTTCGAGGTAGAAAGTTTTGGAATCCCCAGACATAAGAGTGCTCAGTATAACGCGATGCTCGTGCGGAATGGTGGGCCGGTGTGGGAGGGACACTCTTGTCCGTCGGGTTCGGGAATCGGCTGGACGGGGGCTGGGTTCACCCGCCAGTCGCTGCATCCCGCCGAGAGTGGAGTTGGATTTTCTGGCGGAGCGACAGACTCAATTTCGATCCGTCATAGTTTCGGATTTTTTCGCTTCGATTTTTTCTGGTTCGCTCTTGTCTGGTTCGCTCTCGTACTTCGAGTCGCTTACCTGGCGGCGCTCACCGAAGTTACAGCAATGGTATCGCCGTTGGCAGTGCCTTTGACTTTCGCATCCTCCCAGGCCAGCTTATTCAGTTCGTTCTTTTCGGCTTGGTTGTCAGTATCGAGCGTGTAGACCTTGTCGCCGACAAGCAAGGCGTAATGGGCGCCGTGTTTCACGCAGGCGCGAACACAGTCTGCCGGAGGGATTCCTTCTTTGTGCTTGGCGCCGCACATGCTGTCGGTGACTTTGCCGGTGAAGGTTTGGGTGTCGGCGGCGAGAGCTGGAATGGCAGCTAATCCGGCGGTAAGCAATGCTGTGGCGATCCAAGTGTTTACGATTCGCAAGGGTGACATACATCCTCCTTAAAAAATGAGTGATTGGCTGGGATATAGGATGCATTTGCACAGAAAAACGGGCAGGTGATTCTTGGAAGGGGTTTGCCCTTTGCATGTCTTGCGCCCATGGGACGGACACTCTTGTCCGTCGCTTGCCGTGGTCGTGCATCCCAAAGGTAAAATCAAAAATCAACGTCAAAGGCGACGGACAGGAGTGTCCGTCCCACATGGGCTGTGTAGCGGGCAGATGGCGCATTGGGTGGCTACTTCCCTGCTGCGGCAGATTGAGGGGACGTCTCGCCAGCCGCGGGCTTCGCGCTTGCAGGCCAGGAGGCACCAGGCTTCGCGGTATCTTTCGGACATAACCTGAAGTGGACGGCGGGTGTGGGGATAGAAGCGGATGCCTTTGCGCTGGCCCAGGGCTTCGACGGGGAGGATGTACCAGATGTTTTCGGGGACTACGTAGCCGACGAAGAAGTCGATATCGTCGATGGTGTAGACCTGGCCATTGGCTCCGGTGGTTTTGACGCGGTAGCGGCCTTCGGCGTAGCGGGTGGCGGATTTGACCTGGATGCGGAGGAGTCCGCGGCCGAAGTCGACGGCGGAGTCGTAGCGGTTGCTGTCTCCCCAGGGAATGAGGACGCTGAAGTTGAGATCGGTGGCGCGGGCGAGGAAGGCGGCTTCGGCGGCTTCTCCGCGGCGCTTGCGGGTGGGGCGGGTTGCGGCGTGGAGGGTTAAGGGTTGGGTGAGCTGGCTGGGAGAGTCAAAAGCAGATTCCTCGCGCGAAGAACGCGCTCGGAATGACAAAAGGATGGGTGGTTCAGTCGATGCTGCGGAGCTCGGGTCGCTGGGATTTTTCGACATAAACAAAAAAACGCAGCCGTGGGCTGCGCTGGTGAATCTCCTTTTTTAGTTTTGCTTGCCGCGAAATACAGAAAAGCAAATGGCCCAGAGGAAAGATCTGGGCCCATTTATTTTATAAGCTATAGAAACATTATATCACATTGCTGGGGGTGATTGGGACATTTTTGGGAATTTATTTTATGAGGCGACTCAATCAGTTAGACCAAAAAGTCCGCTCTGAGGGTATTGACAAGATTTTGGCGAGTGGCGCGAAAAGGTGGAAATCCCCACTTCCCGCAAAAGACGCGAGAAATGGGGGCATCCCAAAAAGGTCAAGGCGATAGACACAAAGGTTAGTGCGACATGGCTCCGCTTGAGCAGGTTTTGGAGATGTGCTTGAAGGAAGTGACGTCGATAGTTTCTTCGCCGCTCTTTCCCATTGCGCCGGTGGATGATGCAGATGCCGGGCTCATGGTGCCGGTGATCTTCATCTCATGGCCGACGTGGTCGCTCAACTTGGCAGTGTCTCCGGTCAATTCGTAGGTCTTGCCGTTTTTGGCGGTCAGGGTGTAGGCGCCGCCGGAACTGCTGAGACAACCGACTACGCTGTGCTGACCGGTTGTGCTTCCGGCCGGTGCCTGGCTTGGGTAACTCTGTGCCGCGGCCCAAGATGCGCCGAGCATCAGCACTGAAAACAACAGGAAATATCTCATCGGGAACCTCCGAATTCTATTCGATATGATTCGAGAGTGCTGGTGCGGGCATGCTTGGATTCCGCCCAGCGTTCTCTGGTTGCGGATGTGTGATGACAAATTGTCGGCCTTTGGATTTACAAGGGGCAATACAGGGTTTGCCGGAGGCACCCACACGGCCGAAGGCAATTTGTCTTATTTTCTTGTGTCGATGGTTTCTCCATTTTCGAGGAACGCGGCGAGCCATCCCAGGACCCGCGTCCAGCCTTTGGAGTGATCCTGTGCCGCGGCAAGATGGCCTGCGAAGCCTTGGTGCCGAATCGTGACCAGCGTGCCTGTACCCGAGCGCTTCGGGCCTCCGGGATGCAAGCCGTGAACGCTTTGAGGCTCGAGTTCCCAGCGGACGATGGTCTGCAGGGACTCGCCCCATTTGTGGGACCAGGTATGCACCAGTAGGCGGGGAGGATCGATCTGCAGATACTCACCTTCGACGCGAAAAGTTTTTCCATCCGCACCGACGCCGTCGCTTGACCATTTGCCGCCGACGCGGAGATCGGCTTTCCACTCCATAATGCGGTAGAGGCCGGCAGCTCCCCACCAACGCGGCATCTCTTTGGGATCGGTAATGGCTTGAAAGACCCGAGCGGGCGGAGCGGCGACGAAAATCTCTCCGGTGATTACGTCTTGATCGGGAGTGACTGCAACCGTTGCCATGGGTTCTCTCCTATTTTGATTTCTCTTTATTTCTATTTCGCTTCATTTCTCGTTTTTGTTTCTCAGGTTTGTTTCTCAAGGAAGTTTTTAATTTGTTGCACTAGGCCTGGCCATCCTTGAGCGTAACCTTCGGCTGTGCCGGCGAGCGGAGCGAGACCGCTGTGGGTAACTTTTAAGCGAGTACCGGTTTTTGTGGGCGCCAGTTCCCAGCGAACAACGGTGCGATGTGACGGATCGGGATGCCAGTTCGCATACCAGGTTTGCACGATCAATCGCGGTGGATCGACTTCGAGAAACTCGCCGTGATGCTCGAAGCGATCGAGCCCGGGCGGATTCTTGCCGCTTCGTTCTTTGGAGACGAAAGTCCACTTACCGCCTGGGCGCGGATCCATTTCCCAGAGAATGATTTCGAAGTTATCGCCTCCACCCCACTGCAGCGCTTGATCGGGATCGACGATGGCTCGAAAGACGCGCTCGGGTGGAGCGGCGATTTCGATCTCGGTGATGACGGCGTCGTGGTCGGGAGTGATTTGAAACGAAGGTGTGTTTGTCATCTTGGCGTTTGAGTCCATTTGGCGTTCGAGTCCATCGCTTGCTTCCTTTTTCGAATCTCCGAGAATCCCACTTCTCGCGAATGCGGCTAGGAGCGGGGCATCTTCAAACATTGGACGGGCGCGGCACCGCAAAAAAGTCAAAGGCGACGGACAGGAGCGTCTGTTCCACAGGTTTACTTCTGCGCTACTTCAGTGCGATGCAGATCGAAGAACTCATTCATTTCTTTACCTGGGCCTGCGTTAAAGGTCCAAGCTTCGGTGTGATGGTTGGCGTCGAGAATGGTGAAAGCGACGCGCTGCATGTGCCCGGGGCCAGTTGTGGCCAGGTTGGTGGCGTCGAGAAAATCGAAAGTGATGGTTTTACCATCGGGCGAAGCGGTTGCGACCATGCGTGGCTGATTGCCGGAACCGCAATAATGCGTGAGCATGAGGCGGTCAGGGCCGTCAAGATGGATCATGGTGATCATGTTCTCTTGGCCTTTGCCTTCGATTTCAGTCATGAGGGCGGACTCGCCAGCGGTGTTGCGGAAGGTGACTATCACAGGATGGCCTTGCGAGGCCTTCCCTTCCCAGGAACCGGCGAGAGATTTCAGCCGGACGAAAGATTTTTGCGCGGGGGTTTGCGCGATTGCGGCCGAGGCGGCGAGCAGCAGCAAGAAAGAGAGAGTGAGGCGAAGCGATTTCGGGTTGGCGATTTTCATATTCTGGCGTTTCATATCAACGATCTCCTTTCGAATGTTTGTGAGCTGGTTTGACGGGGTTGGGCTGGGAAGTCTCCTTGGCGTATTCGGATTCGACGAAAGATTTCAGATTACCGAGGCTCATCGTCCAGAAGCTGCGGTATTGCTCGAGCCAGGAATCGAGAGCGCGCAGCGGTTCGGGATTCAGGTCGTAGACGCGATGGCGGCCTTCGCGGTGCTCGCGGACGAGATGGGCGCGCCGCAGCAGGCGCAGGTGCTTGGAGATGGCGGGACGGGAGACAGGAAAGGCCTGGGCGATGGCTCCGGCGGGCTGGCTGCCGCGGCGCAGAAGGTCGAGGACGGCGCGGCGAGTGGGATCGGCGACGGCTTGAAAGGTCGCGTCAGAGAATCTGGCGGGCGAATATGTAACCGAACGGTTCCGCATAATGTGTAACTGTATGGTTACGCGATTAGCATGTCAAGGAAAAAATATATTTGCTTTAAAAATAAAAAGGCACGACCGCAAGGGCGGGAGGATGGCCGTAAGCAGGCAGTCAGATCTTGCCGTTCCGAACCAGTTCGAGGAAAGCACGATGTATGCGCGAATCGTCGGACAATTCGGGATGAAAAGTTGCGGCCATGGCCCTTCCCTGCCGTACTGCCACCGGAACATTATTATTGCCTTCCGTGGCGATGACGTCGACGCCGGGGCCGACGCGCTCGATTTTTGGCGCGCGGATGAAAACCATCTCGAGCGGAGATGCGCCCAGCTGGCTGTTCAGATCGCTAAGAAATTTGCCTTCGCGAATGGAACTGTCGATCTGGCGTCCGTAGGCGTTGCGGCGGATGGCAATATCGATTGCGCCGAGTCCGGCTTGGCGGGGATTCTCGATTTCCGTGGCGAGCAGGATGGCTCCGGCGCACGTGCCGAAGGTGGGCTTGAGGCGCACGAACTGCTTGAGCTTGTCGAATCCTTCGTCACCCAATAATTTTAAGAACGTTCCGGATTCGCCGCCGGGGATCACCAGGCCATCGATCTGGTCGAGCTGCTCGGGTTTTTTGACGAGCGCAACTTTGGCCCCGAGTTCTTCGAGACGGCGACGGTGCGCGTCGAAATCACCTTGCAGGGCCAGGACTCCGATGATCATAAGAGATTCGCAATCAAAATCTTCACCACAGAGGAGCACAGAAGCTGTGTAATCGCGATTTTACGTTGTTACGATTTTAGATTTTAATGGAGCGCTCGATAATTCGGAAGTTTGCACGCCCAGCTTCATTCGGCTCTCACGCATCGATTGGCCGCGGTCCATGATGCCGAGCACGAGGCAAAAGGCGGCTGCACGCAGGACCTGAAGAAAGCCGCTGCGGCGGCTAGGAAGAAAAGAACCATCTCTCATCTCCCGAAGTCAACGCGAACCGTTTTAAGGAAACAACTGGCGGAGGTTGCGAAGCGGAAGAGACGAAAGTCAGAGTGAGCACGACTAGCCACCGGAGAATGGCCGGTGAGCGCTGGCGGTTTTGAGAATGTTTCCTTCACCTCGGGCTCGGTTCAGCCGCGCGCGCCGGCGTCCTTCAGCGGTTCGGTAGAACTCCAGATCGCGATACATGTCGCAGCCGGAACAGGTGGAGTTCAGAGCACCGGTTCCGAAACTGGATCTCAGATTGTGAACTGCAGAACTGGACCAGATCTCCGCTAAGGGCGTCTTCATAATGTTACCGGCCCCCAGGTCGTTTACGGCGTCCATGGCAGCAACGCAACTGCAGGCCATAACCGTGCCGTCGGGCAAAACCATCAGGCCGTTGTAGGTATTCACGCAAGGTTCCGGGCGAGAAGTCACGACGCGCAGCTTCATTGATGCGGGCAGGATGTCGCGAGTAATGCGCCCGTTGGCAGAGGTAAACGACCAGGTGAAGTCAAGTTGTGGTTTGTGAGCCAGGATTGGTTGGAAATCGGGATCGGCCATGACGGCGTCGAGCGGACGGTCGGGCCGGAGGGCGATCGTGATAGCGACGGGCGATCCCAGAGCGGTATTGCGTTCGACGAGCTCCATTACGTTGCGCCGCATTCGCTGGTAGGAAGCGTTGCGATAGACACGGCGGTACATTTCCTCGTCGAAACCGGCGGTGCTGACATTGAGTGCGGTAATGCCGGATTGAAGGACATCGTCGACACCGAACTTATCCAGCAGAATGCAATTGGTGGTCAGCCAAATCCGATCGATTTGCGGAAGCGATCGCAAATAGTGGACGCGCTTTAAGAACTTGGGATCGATGAGCGCGTCGCCGACAATCGGAGTGAGGCCGACCGAGCCGCCGCCGGCTGCGGCGTAATCGTTGACGGCTTTATGGAACACGTCGTCCGGCATGAACTGCACTTCTCTTGTCTGGAACTGGTAGGGGCAGAAGACGCAGTCGGCGTTACAGAGATTGGTTAATTCCAGATGCAATTCGAAGGGCCGAAGAGCCATTCCGTCGAGAGTTTTGCTCAAAGGATAGAGTCGACCGACATATGCGTCCGCTTTTCGCCGGAGAACTCGAGTGACTTTTTCCGCAAAGAGGCGATTGAAGATCATAGACGCGAGAAGTGGATGGTCAAACGATAATAGCAGCTGGATGTTCTGCTGAAAGAATTAAACCAGTTAAACGGCGCTCCGCCATCTGGCACGGGCCTATAATTTTGGAACTCCTGAATTTTTCGTCTATGCCTTTTTCTTACGGTGATGCCGAAATAGCGGAGCTCATGGCTGAATTCACCGATCCGCAAGCGCGCGAAGCGGTGGAATTGGCAGCCTTATCTGAGATTCTGAAAGGCGTCGCGTATTTCATTGATGTTGGCGCGAACGTTGGACAATACATGTTCCACGCCGCCAAGCACCTTCGCCATTCGAGGCTGGTGGCGATTGAGGCAAATCCGTTCCTGATCCCGGCGCTGACGAAAACGGTTGAAAATCTGCGATTGCACGACAGTGGCGACAACGAGTACGAGATACGGTCCGGCGCAGTGTCGGATATCCCAGGAGCACTGGAGTTTTACGTCAGCCAATATCCTACCTTGAGCTCGGTGTTTCCTCATGGGATCGCCGAGCGAGTGAGCGTACCGACGGTCGAGCTGGATGATTTTTACCGTCTGGGCGTGCGTACGGTTGTAAAGATCGACGTGGAAGGGGCTGAATATCGGGCGATCCGGTCGGGCTCGCGATTTCTGAACTCGGGCGAAACGTCTTTTCTTGTGGAGCTGCATTCGTGGGGAGACAGGACGATTGGCAAATATCCGCTACACGTGTGCTGGTTGTTGTTGAGGAACGGTTATGCAGTGCGAAAGATCGGAACGCACTATTTCTTTCATCGGGCGCCATGGCTCAGAAGGAACGTCTCGTTTCTGCGCGAGTTCCCTGTTCTCAGCATGAAGTATATTGTTTGCCGCTATGGGGGCGGAATCCGGCCGATGTTGGAAAGGGTGAAGAGAAAAATGCGCTCAACGGCTGGTAAATTCAGAACCTGAGAATTGGGCCGAAGGTGATGCGCAGGTTGTTGTGCGGGCCGCTGTTGAAATAAATTTCGTCTCCAGCTTCGAGGCGGAGGCCAATTGGCCCAAGCGCCGCTTCGAAACCGGCCGCGGGGTAGATTGCGGCATTCAGGTTCGAGGTGCGCAGTCCCAGGATCGTGCTCGCGACATCGCTGTACGAGAGCAGGGTGGGAGTGAGGCGGAAATCCATGAAACCGGCTTTGAAGGTGACGAAGGGACGGAATCCTCCACCTTTGGGCTGGAGCTTGGGGCCGACCAGTCCGTGAGTTATGCCGATCGACGTGTGTTCGATGGCGGCGATATTTCCGTTGGTGAGATTGCGGTAGGCCTCGTCGAAGTTGATGCCGTAATCATAGGCAAGTTCGGCTTCGAGCATGACGTCATGATGCACACGGTAGCCAAAGCGGCCGCCGAGTCCGAAATTGTTGGTGCTGGTTTGCGAGATGTTCAGGTAATCGATGAACACGCCGAGTTCGATACGCGATTGGGCCGAGAGCGGCAGGATGAATAGGAGCGGGGAGAGAAGGAATAAAGCGAGTTTGCCCATGCGGCCGGGTAAGATGCAGGAAGAACGCTCAGCGATGGCCGGTAAGTAACGCTATCAGCTTAGCACTGATACTGATAGCTTCGAGTTTCTTGTCTTTATATCTTCATCCCGCGGATGCTCCGGTTGCTCGATCGACACTGACGTTGCGGAGGAATTCTGCCGCCGCTTCCGGCAGCACGGTGTTGATAAACATTCCTGATCCCAGTTCGAAACCGGCTACGCGCGTAAGGCGCGGAATCACGCTCACATACCAGTGAAAGTGGCGCGCTCCTACATAGTCGGAGGGACCGCTGCGCACGGTGAAGTTGAGATCTGGATTCTCCAATCCGACGTAGAGCTTCGCCAGCAAGGTTCGCAGCACGCGAGCCAGGTCTGATAGTTCGACGGTTGTAATCTCGCCGAAGCTGGCCATGTGGCGAAGCGGAAAGATGTGGGTGGCGAAGGGCGTGGCCGAGGCAAAGACCTGCATGGCGACGAACATTTCACTCTTGATCACGATTCGAGTCTGGTCTTCGACTTCGCGCTCCACCATGTGGCAGAACATGCACTCGCCGGTGTCATCGTAGTGGCGCAGGGCTTCGTGAAGGCGATGGCGCACCTGGCTGGGAATGACAGGCGTGGCGATGATCTGGGAGTGGGGATGCTGCAGGCTCGCTCCCGCATCGGCGCCGTGATTCTTGAAGATAGTGACATGGTTGATGCGGTGGTCGGTGCAGAGCGAACTGTAACGCTCTTTAAATACCGTAAGGATGCGAGCCACGTGCACATCGGGCAACAATGCCATGCAACTGGAGTGGTCCGGGCTGTCGATGATGATTTCGTGAAAACCGAAGCCGTCGATGCGGCGGCGCAAATGCTGCAGGTTGCGTGTGGGGGCAATGTCGCTGGATAAGGCGGCGAATTTGTTGGGAATGACCCGCACGGCCCAAGGCTCGCTGTGGTTCGCGGGATAACGCATGACCTCGGGTGGAGTTTTGTTTTCGTTGCCGGGACAAAATGGGCAGTTATCGACGAAGGAGGCAACGGGTTGCGAGGGCCGGCGCGTGGCGAGTTCCTCGGGGCGACGGGCGCGCTCGGTGGCGATGATGACCCATTCCTTGGTGAAAAAATTCTGGCGCAGCTCCGGCATAGGAATCCTCTGGAGAGTTCTATCGGCGGATGGGTGGGGTGGCTGTAGTCAATGGAAGGTGGAGACTTGCGGCAGACTACGCGAAAGTAATGTTGCCTCAGCCGCTAAAGCCGGTTGAAATTTGAGATGGCTGAACCGCAGCACAAAGGCGCTCCGCCACCCACAGGCAAAGCTTCCAGCTTTCGATATTCCCAGCCTTCGAACATCGTGAAGGGTGAGGCACCTGCCCTGTCGGTGCGATTTCTGCAGGTTAAAAAGGCTGTTGTAGAATCGAATATCCCTTATGAGCAAGAAAATCCCTATTGGCATTCTGGGCGTTACCGGTGTAGTCGGGCAGAGGTTTATTCAAATGCTCGAAAAACATCCGTGGTTCGAAGTGGCGTGGCTGGCGGCTTCGGACCGCTCTGAAGGCAAGACGTATGCCGACGCGGTGCGCTGGCGGCTGAAGAGCGCGATTCCGGCCGATGTGGCGGGGATGAAGGTTTCGCCGGCTGTTCCGGAAGGCGCGCCGAAAATTATTTTTGCTGCGCTGGATGCTGCGATTGCCGCCGAACTTGAACCTCGCTTCGCGGGGGCTGGATGCGCGGTGGTTTCGAATTCGAGCGCGCTGCGCATGCAGGTGGATGTGCCGCTGGTGATTCCGGAAGTGAATGCCGAGCACATCAAGCTGATTGACACGCAGGCGTGGCGGAAAAAATCGGGCGGCTATGTGGTGACGAATCCCAACTGCTCAGCGATTGGTCTGGTGCTGGCGCTGGCGCCGCTGCACAAGCGCTTTGGGCTGGAAACTGTGATGGCGGTGACCATGCAGGCGGTGAGCGGCGCGGGATATCCTGGCGTGGCTTCGCTCGACATTCTGGGCAATGTGATTCCTTACATTCGCAATGAAGAAGAAAAAATGGAGGAAGAGACGCTGAAGCTGCTGGGACAAATGAACGGAAGTAGAGTTGTGCCGGCCGCTTTCGCCATGAGCGCGCAGTGCAATCGCGTGGCGGTGGAGGATGGGCACACGGAGTCGGTTGCGGTCCGGCTGAAGAGCAAAGCGAAGCCGGAGGAGATGATTGCCGCTTGGAATGAGTATCGAAGCGAACCGCAGGAGTTGAAATTGCCCAGCGCCCCGGAGCGTCCGGTTGTGTATGTGGAAGCGAATGATCGTCCGCAGCCGCGGTTTGACGTGGATATGGGTGCGGGCATGACGACCGTGGTGGGCCGTCTGCGGCCCTGCGGCGTGCTGGATTGGAAGTTTACCGCGCTCTCGCACAATACCATTCGCGGCGCGGCCGGCGCAGCTGTGTTGAATGCCGAATTGCTGAAGGCTAAAGGTTATCTCGACGCGGATGGGCGGAAATGAAATCCGGGTCGCGAGTTCAATGTGAGCCGCATTTGCGCAATCCCGCCAGGAAGCCACGCCAATGATCGTGATGAAATTTGGCGGGACTTCGGTGGAAGATGCGGGAGCGATTGAACGCGTGGCGGCAATCGTTAAAGGCCGATTGGATCAGCAACCGCTGGTTGTGGTCAGCGCCATGGCGAAGGTGACCGACACGTTGCTGACGATGGCGCGGGCGGCGGGTGCTGGCGAGCGTAAAACCGCGCTGAAGCTTTGCCGTTCGCTGCAGGAGCGGCATTACAACGCGGCCAGCGAATTGCTGGGCACTGCGCTGTTTACCGATTTCCACTCAGAACTGGGCAGCGATTTCGAATTGCTGGATGAACTGTTGCGGGGAATTTCCGCGGTCGGCGAACTGACTCCGCGCACTACCGATCACGTGGCGGCATTCGGGGAGATGCTTTCCAGCAAGATTGTGGCAGCCGCGTTTTCCGCCTACGGATTAGCGGGCGTGCATGTGGACGCACGCGATATTCTGGTTACCGACAACAATTACACGCAAGCCGCACCACAGCAGGAAGAAACCAATCAGCGACTGCAAAGCAAAGTGAAACCGCTGCTGGATGCGGGCAAGGTTCCGGTGATGGGCGGCTTCATCGGAGCGAATCGCGCGGGAATTACAACCACGATTGGCCGTGGCGGTTCGGATTATTCCGCGGCGATTGTGGGCGCCGGCCTAGGAGCTGAGCGAATTGAGATTTGGACGGACGTGGACGGAATTCTGACCACAGATCCGCGGGCTTGCCCTGACGCGAAAAGAATCAAGGTAATCAGTTTCGATGAGGCGGCGGAGCTGGCATATTTCGGGGCGAAGGTGCTGCATCCGGCGACGGTGCTGCCGGCAATCCAGAAAAATATTCCGGTGTATGTGCTGAATTCGCGCAATCCGTCGTGCGAAGGAACGAAGATCACAACTCGGGCTCCGCACGGCAAGAATATTTTCAAAGCCATTGCGGTGAAGAAGCGCATCACAATTGTCGATGTGGCGGCGCCGCGGATGCTGCTGGCCCACGGATTTCTGCGCGCCATCTTTGAGGCCTTTGACCGGCATAAGGTCGCGGTCGACGTGGTGTCCACTTCGGAGGTGAGTGTTTCTCTTACCGTCGATTCGAACAACGCGATTCCAGCGCTGGCTGCCGATCTGGCGAAGATGGCGGATGTGAAATATGAGGGACGGAAGGCCATCGTGTGCCTGGTGGGAGAGAATTTGAGAGATACGCCGGGAATTGCTGCGCTGGTCTTTCGGGAGCTGGCCGATAAAAAGATTCGCATGATTTCTCAGGGCGCGTCGGAGATCAATCTGACATTTGTGATCGAGGAAGACGAAGTTCCGGACGTGATTCGGCGGCTGCACGGGACGTTTTTCGCGGAGTTGGATTCGGAAGTGTTCGCTTAACAAAAATCTTAAACCGCAAAACACGCGAAGAAGGGCCGCTAACAGCGCGAAGCGTGTTTTTTGCTTTTATCTTTGCATTCAAGCGCTTTTTTGCTTATGAATTTACTCATTCTTGGGCGCGGCAAAACGGGATCGCTGGTGGCGGAGGTCGCGCGCCAGCGGCGTCATCAGGTGCAGGTCGTAGGTTCTGCTGACAATCGTGCAGGCGCCGCTCTCACGCCTGACAAGCTGGCGGAAGCCGCGGTCGTGATCGATTTCACTGCTCCTTCGTGCGTGCTGGGCAATATTGAAGCATGCGTGCGCGCCGGCAAGGATACGGTAGTGGGTACGACTGGATGGTATGGCGAGATGGAGCGCGTGCGGAAGATGGTGGAGGATCGCGGCACGGGATTTGTTTATTCGCCGAACTTTTCGGTCGGGGTAAATCTGTTTCTGGACGTCAGTCGAACGGCAGCGGCAGCTTTGAGCCACGATTACTCAGGACAGATTTTTGAGCGGCATCATGTTCACAAGAAAGATGCACCCTCGGGAACCGCAATTGCTATGCAGCGCATCATGCGCGAAGCCAGCGGCAAGAGCGAAGAACTGGAGATCACTTCTTTTCGCGAAGGCGAGGTGGTGGGCATGCATGAGGTCGTGCTCGAATCTGCCGCCGACAGGATCTATCTTTGCCACGACGCCAAGTCGCGCCTGGGCTTTGCTGAAGGCGCGGTGCGCGCGGCTGAATGGCTGGTGGGCAAGAAGGGCTTTTACGATTTCAGGGATGTGTGGCGGGAAGTGTAGCTGGAGGGTGGTGGATCGATTCGATGCGGAAGCGGGCCAAACGCGCGATTAATACGTTGCATAGGACGCCCTTCGGCGCGCTTCGCTTGCTCAGGGCAGGCTCAAAGACGCAACGCGCGGGCCGCCCAGATTCCCTCGACAAGCTCGGGACAGGCTCTGCACTGCGCAAAGAACGCTTGTTCAGGATGACGAGTCGACAAGTCTCCCGCGGGCGTTTGCAGTAAGGCCCTTTCGCGCTATCTTATTACCATGCAACTTCGTGGCTGTGGCACCGCGCTCGTCACTCCGTTTCGTCAGGACGGTTCGATCGACGATGCGGCCTTTCGCAATCTGGTGGCGTGGCAGGTGGAGAGCGGCATCGATTTTCTTGTGCCGTGCGGAACTACCGGCGAAACACCCACACTAAATCACGACGAATGGCTGCAGGTCATCGATACCACGATCGAAGTCGCTGCTGGACGAGTGCCCATCGTTGCGGGCGCTACCTCGAACTCTACGCAGGATGCCGTCGAAAAAGCTCGGGAGGTTGCGGCGCGGCCGGGAGTTGACGCGATTCTTACGGCTTCTCCTTATTACAACAAGCCTACGCAGGAGGGGCAGTACCGGCACTTCAAGGCGATTGCGGAAGCGGTGGGCGATAAACCGGTCATTCTTTATAACGTGCCGGGACGAACCGCAGCGAACATTGAGCCGGGAACCCTGGCGCGATTGGCGGAAATTCCGAACATCATCGGCGTGAAGGAAGCCAGCGGCAACATGACGCAGGTTGCCGAGGCGATTAATGCTGTGCCCGAGAGCTTCCTGGTTTTCTCCGGAGACGATGCGGTCACTTTGCCCGTGATTGCGCTCGGCGGAATTGGGATTGTCTCAGTCGCGGCGAATGAGATTCCGCGTGAGATGGCGGAGATGACTCACGCAGCGCTGAACAATGACTGGGCGACGGCCCGCGGGATTCAGCGGAAATATCTTGCGTTGATGCAGGCAAACTTTATCGAGTCGAATCCGTTGCCGGTGAAGGCGGTGCTGGCGATGATGGGAAAGCTTGAAGAAACTTACCGCCTGCCGCTGTTGCCCATGCGCCGCGACACGCGATCGAAGCTGCTAAGGATCGCGACTGAAGCTGGCTTGATTGCGAATGCCGCCGCGCCATCGCCCGAGGCGAAAGAATTTTATATTTATGAGAATTGGGCTGCGGGGCCGCACAAAATTGTGCTGCATCGCGGATCGTGCGGGCAGTGCAATCAGGGCAGAGGGCGTCCCACGGGGCATGATGCGAATCGTGCGCGCTGGCATGGACCGTATGCCACGCTGGCGCACGGCCGCGAGGTGGCGCATAGTATGACCGGCGTGCTGATTCGCAGCGAGTGCAAGTGCGTTTAGAGCCATTGAAGCATTGTTGATGGATGATTTTTGTTGTTGATTGAAAAACCTGTTTCAACGGTTGTTTCAGTAATTAGCAATTGGCAGTCAGCCATCGGTAACCAAGAAGTTTTCTTCTCCATGCAATCCTTGAAATCTTCCATCGAACGCCTTGCTGCGCTCAAAGAAATGGATCGCGGGGCTGAAGCGCGCACTACGTTTCTCGAATTTCGCGAGGCGCTCACTCAGGGAAAGATTCGCGCCGCGGAAAAGATCGATGGACGCTGGACCGTCCACGTTTGGGTTAAGAGCGGGATTTTGCTGGGATTCCGGCTGGGCGAACTGGCTGAGTCTGGATGCGGCGCTTTGACCTTTGTGGACAAAGACACCTTCCCCGCTCGGCAATTTTCTTTGGCCGACCGGGTGCGATTGGTGCCCGGCGGTTCTTCTGCGCGCCTGGGAGCGTACGTTGCGCCTTCGGTGATCTGCATGCCTCCCATGTTCATTAACGTGGGCGCGTACATTGATGAGGGCACGATGATCGATTCTCACGCTTTGGTAGGATCGTGCGCGCAAGTTGGCAAGCGAGTTCACTTGAGTGCGGCGGCGCAGATCGGCGGTGTGCTCGAACCCGTTAATGCTGCGCCGGTGATTATTGAAGATGATGTGCTTGTCGGCGGGAACTGCGGAATTTATGAGGGAACGCTGGTGCACGCGCGAGCGGTGCTGGGTGCCGGGACGATATTGACGCGATCGACGCCGGTCTATGATTTGGTCCGTGGCGAAGTTCATCGCGCCACGGTGGAGGGTCCGCTCGAGGTCCCAGAAGGAGCTGTCGTTGTGCCGGGTTCGCGTGCGGTGAAGAAAGGCGCCGCGGCGGAGATGGGAATTTCGTTGTACACGCCGGTGATCGTGAAATACCGTGACGAAAAAACGGATCGTGGGATTGAGCTGGAAGATTGGCTCAGGTAGGGTCGAGTCGCTCGATTGCGGGCTACAGTTTTTTTGACATCACGATGCAGTGGCATGCTATGCCATTTTTCAACGGCCGTGTGGGGCGGAATTCTTCGGTTCCGGTTTCCGTGTACCCCAGCTTGCGATAAAGCGGTGGAAGCTCCGGGCGCAGGCTCAAGACAGTGAGATCCATGATGATGCATTTCTGTTTGCGGCAATAGTCTTCTGCCGCTTCTGTCATGGCTCGTCCAATTCCCTTCCCTTGGTACGCGGGATCGACCGCGAGCATGCCGAAATATCCTCGAGCTTCCCGAATTTCCACGTAGACCGACGCGATCAATTTGCCAGCGTGATTATGGCCGACCAGAAAAATGCCTTTGTCCATCATCGCGACGAGCTGCGCCTGGTTTGTGCGTTCGCCTTCGATAAAACCTTCAATCCCGAATGCGGCATTAATAACAGGTTCCATCGCAGGAATATCGGCGGTCCCAGCTATGCGAATTGTGCAAGAAGTTGCCTTGTCAGCTTGCATATCAGTTCGCGGTTACACGCAGAAGTGAATCCGGCTCGACGGTGACGGACAAATCTCGAAAGCTGCCGACTACGGCGTCGGCTTCCGTCAGTTTTTCTTTGCCGTATGTGCTGGCGAATCCCACAACTTTCATTCCTCCGGCGCGAGCTGAACGAATTCCTGCGGGCGCGTCTTCAATTACTAAACATTCTTCGGGCTTCACGTGCAGCAACTTGGATCCCGCCAGATATGGCTCGGGATGCGGCTTTCCGTTAGCGACATCGTCCGCCGTAACGAGTGCTTTGGGGACATGGAACCCGCCCAGGCGAAGGCGGGCACTTGCAATATGATGGGTTCCAGAGGTGACCACGCCCCAGCGGCCCGAGGGAATGGTCGCAACAAACTCGCGCGCGCCGGGCATCACGGTGACGCTGGCCTGGTCGCCGACTTCGCGAGCCTCGAGCTTGCGGAGTTCAGCTTTCGCATCGAGATGAGGAGCGACCATGCCGATGACTTCGAGCGCTCGCACGCCGTGCGCAATCGAGACGACCTTCTCTTCTTCAATTCCCTGGTCCCGCGCCCAGGCTCGCCACTGGCGAGCCACCGAACCAGTGGAATCGATAAGCACCCCGTCGAGATCGAAGAGAATGGCCGAACAGCGAAAAGTGGTCATACCTTTTTTCTATCACAGACGGCTTCGAGAACTGAGTTCGTGGGCCACGAAAAGAAGCAGTGGAAGAAAAGTGATCAGCGAAGCTCAAGTAAGAGGCGATCAAGTGGCATCCGGCAAAATGTGAGTTGGCAGCGGCAGGAGAGCGGAATTTGTGACATTTTGGCGAATTTGCAAATGCCGCTGGCGGAAGTGAGCCTTGGCGCGCTCTCCCCAGGCGCGCACGAACCAATAATTCAGACCGGCGCCCAGTACCGAACTTACTACCGGGATCATGCGTCCCGCCCACTTTTCGACGACTTCGGCGCTGGCGCTGGCCGCAATGCGCTGTATGACGCGAGGGACGAACTTATTGACGAATTCTTTCTCGATCAGTTCGCGGCTGATGTCGACGCCGGCGGCGCTGGCAGCGGCGATCCAGAGTTCGGCAATTTCATTATCGGTATTGAACTGAAATCCGTAGACGAGACTGAGTTTCTGAATCGTGCGCATGGTTATGGCGGAGAGAATTCCAAGATCAGGCAAGAGTGTGATCAGACCGCCCATGCCAAAACCTGCGCCTTCCGCCGCGGCGAGTTTCATGCCCCCTCGAACCACGTCGTTGGCTACGACATCGAGTTCTTCGATCTCCAGTGAATAGGTGCCGTGGTAGCCGCTGATCGGAAGCCTGTAAGCAGTGCGAAGTTGAATTAGAAATCTTTGAGGATCGACTTTAACTTTGGAGTAAGCGCTGGTGAGACCTTTAACGAGTGCTTTCTCGGCTCGCGTGCGAAGCCAGGATTTGGATGCGGTTTCGCTCACTGATTCGACATTAGCGCACTGCAGGCGAAAACGCCATCGGGGGAACGAGAGAATCAGGATTGGTGGATCGTTTGGCCGCCATCTGAATCGGCGGTGTCTGCGGGCTTGAGGCATGCGTGTGCTAGCATCAGAAGTTACCCATGCCAATTGGAAAATTGCAGGTTGTTCCTCTCGGGGGGCTCGGCGAGTTCGGTATGAACTGCATGGCTTTTCGGTGGGGCGACGACATTATCGTGGTTGATGCGGGGCTGATGTTCCCCGAGGCTGAGTTGCTCGGCGTTGATATTGTCGTGCCCGATATTTCTTACCTGACTGAAAATCGGCAGCATGTTCGAGCCATTATTTTGACACACGGGCATGAGGATCATATTGGCGCGTTGCCGTGGATTCTTTCCGAACTGAACGTCCCGGTGTGGGGCACGGAATTTACTCTGGCCTATGTGGAAGACAAGCTGGATGAGCATGGACTGCTCAACGACGCCGATCTGCGCGAGATTCGGGCCGGAGAGCGCTTCAGAGTCGGTGCGTTCACGATTGATCCGATTCGCGTAACGCACAGCCTGGTGGATTGCGTGGCGCTGGCCATTCACACGCCACTCGGCGTGGTGATGCACACCGGGGATTTTAAAGTCGATCCCACACCAACCGACAATCATCTGTTCGACCTGCATTCCTTCGCCGAGTATGGCAAGCAGGGAGTGCTCGCCCTGTTTCAGGATTCGACGAATGTTGAGCGCAAGGGGTATACGCCGAGCGAGCGAGCGGTGCGGAGGAAATTTGATGAGATCTTTGCGCATACCAAGCGGCGGCTGTTCATTTCCTGTTTCTCCTCATCCATTCATCGCATTCGATTGACCGTGGAACTGGCGCATCAGCATGGACGAAAAGTGGCGTTTATTGGCCGCTCGATGAACAATTCCGCGGAAATCGCGGAAGATCTCGGATATTTGGAAGTTCCCGATGGGCTGGTGATCAATCCCGGCGAGATGAAGAATTTTTCGCCGGAAAAAGTTTGCGTGATGATCAGCGGGACGCAGGGCGAGCCGATGTCGGCGCTATCGCGGGCGGCGGTGGATAACCACAAGCACGCGAAGATCGAAAAAGGCGATACGGTGGTGCTTTCGTCGCGCATCATTCCGGGCAACGAGAAGACGATCTACCGCATGATCGATCACCTGTTCCGGCGGGAGGCGTATGTGATCTACGAAGACGGTACATCGCCTCCGGTGCATGTGAGTGGACACGCCAGCCAGGAAGAGTTGAAGCTCATCATCAATCTGGTGAAGCCGAAGTATTTTATTCCGGTTCACGGTGAATACCGGCAACTCAAGCTACACGCCGAGATGGCGGCGGCGATGCACGGCTCGGTGGGGAAAGCGATTCTGATCGAGAGTGGAGACGTTCTGGAATTCGACGAACACACGGCCCGCAAGACCGGGAGAGTGAACGTGGGGCGGGTTTGCATCGATTCCGGTTCGCGCACGGATGTGGTGGAAGATCTCATCATCAAAGACCGCCGGCACCTCAGCGAAGATGGCATTGTGCTGCCGATTATCGCCATCAACAAGCTCACGGGGCGAGTCGAGATTACGCCGGAGATCGTGACTCGCGGCTTTAATGCGGGAGACAACGGATTCATGGAAGGGGCGCGGCGGTTAGTGGAAGATACGCTGGCACATTCGAGCGACGAAGAAAAAGCCGATTATGGCGTGATTAAAGAAAAAATCCGCGCCGATCTGAAGCGATTCATTTCCAAACAGACGCAGAAGCGGCCGCTGATTATGCCGGTGATATTGGAGATTTGAACCGGCGCAGGGACTATACCAGCGGATTCTTCCAGTTGAGGCCGGGAAACCGCGAAAAATCCCGATCGCTTGTGTAGAGGACGCCACCGTACTCGATCGTCAAGGCCGCGATTTCCGCGTCGCTGATTAGGGCACCCGAGGCTTGCCCGTCGATAACCATTTGTCGAAAAACCGACCAATGATCGTCACCTGGCGTAAGCATGCGAACGACCGGGCGCTCCAACCACCGGTTTACGATTTCTGCAGCTTCATCTGGAGTGAATCGTTGTCCGGGTAGCCGCGTATTCGTCATAATACGCAGAAAGGCCGATATGGTTCGCCATGGCAGGCCTACAGGTTCATTTGCGGACAGCATGGACTGAAGCAGGGCGCGTGCCTTTTGGTGCTGTTGTGGGACGGTATCGTAAGCATATAAAACGATGTTCGCATCGAGAACGATCATCGCCGATAAGGTCCTTCCACTGCGTCGAGCAACTCCCCGACATTGTCATAACTCAAACCGGCTGGCAATCCCAGTTTCCGTGGTTTGACCACAAAGGGTTTTCGTGGCGGCTGCTTCGAAGTAGTCAAGCCGAGCCGTAGAAAACGATTTACCACCTGTTTGAAGGGCTCGCCCGTCTTACGGGCCTCCTTGTTCAGCAGGGCGGCGACGTCGTCGTCGAGAGTAAGGGTGGTACGCACATCATGATGCTATCAACTTAGGCATCATGATGTCAATGGATTGAAACATGTCAGAGGCCCTCCGCGGATGTTGCTGAGATAAGATGGTTTGGCATGGTGACTCTTTCCGATATCCGTGACGCCCAAGCTCGCTTGCGCGGTGTCGCGTTCCACACACCTTTGATCGAATTCAAGCTCTGCGCGGGCGACCCGCGGCGGCTGTTTTTGAAGCCGGAGAATCAGCAGCCGATCGGCGCCTTCAAACTTCGCGGAGCTTACAACAAGATAGCTTCACTCTCGCCGGAGGATCGCAAACGGGGGGTGATTACTTACTCCAGCGGCAATCACGCGCAGGGCGTGGCCTATGCGGCGCGAGCGCTGGGAACAAGCGCCGTGATCGTGATGCCGAAGAATGCTCCGGCCATCAAGCGCGAAGCTACGGCGGCGCTGGGCGCGGAGATCGTTTTGGTGGGCCCGGGCAGCGCGGAGCGGCAGGCGAAGGCTGAAGAACTGGCGGCAGAACGAGGGTACGTGATCGTGCCTCCGTACAACGACGAGCAGATCATTGCCGGCCAGGGCACCATGGGATTAGAGATTCTCGAAGATCTGCCGGACGTGGAAATGGTTCTTGCGCCGGTGGGCGGCGGAGGGATGCTCAGCGGCGTGGCTACGGCAATCAAGTTAAGCAAGCCTTCCGTCAAAGTAATTGGTGTCGAGCCTGAGCTGGCTGGAGACGCGCAGGCGAGCTTTCGTGCCGGGAAGATCGTTCAGTTCCCTGCCGATGAAGTTTCTCTCACGATTGCCGATGGATTGCGCACGCAAAGCATCGGGGAAATTAATTTCGAGCACATTCGCCGCTACGTGGATGACATCATTACCGTCTCTGAGGATGAGATTCGGCAGGCAATGAAGTATCTGCTTGCGAATCCTGGCATGGCAATCGAGCCGAGTGGAGCAGTTGCGGTTGCTGGATTTATTTTTCATGCAAGTGAATTGCCGGGTGCGAAGTTGGGCGTCGCCATTGTCAGCGGGGGAAATATCGATCCGAAAATGCTGGAGGAAATCCGGCACGAATAGGAAGGGCTGATCTTCCATTACTTCGAACGGACTACTTGCACCCACTTGCGTACCGCGACCAGACACCAAATTGCTTCGACGATCCCGAACGGCCAAGCTCCCTGCAGAAAGCCGTAAACTGAACCCAGAGCGCAAGCTCCGGCGAAGGCCAGGATGAACCAGCGGCTGCGTGCCTCCAGTGCATAGCAAATCAGCATCGCAGTGACTGCAAATAAGCCGAAAAAGTTTAAACGTGTCATGCGCGTGCTGTGAACATTCAAGTCGCTTAGAATAGACCTTCAGCGTGTCAGAAAGCATATGCCCTGGAAGGGAGCGCGATAAAGGTGCGTTTCCCCGGCATTTCGCGCGGAGCGAGTTGCGGCGAAGAGGTTGAACAGGAGATGCCGGCATAATCTTATGAAACTGCGATTTCTTATTACTCATGCAGCTGGAATATTGGTAAGCCTGACGCTGCTCATGCCCTTGGCGTTTGCCGATGCACTGCGCGGCACGCTGGTGATCGAGGAGACCATGCGCATCTCGCCCAGCGCGGATGCGGCCAAGCTGCTTGAAGTTGGACGCGGACGCGAACTGGTCATCATCGAGAGCAGCCGCGACTGGGTGCATGTGCAGGCGATTTTCGAGCCGCAAAATCAAGATGGAGGAATGGAAGACGAAGAAGAGGCCAAGACGGTCACGGGTTGGCTCCCTGGGGCTGCGATAATAACTGCGACTACGCAGGATGGCGACCGGATTATATTCGGCGAAGCGGCGGATTCGGAAGATCAGGCGAGCCGGCGGCGCGGCCGGCGGGATGCGGCGCAGGATGCCCTGCGGCTTTACTACCGGGTTTACGATTTGATGCCTACTTCTCCACTGGCGGCCGAGGCGCTGTATCGGGCGGCGGATATTCGCTGGCAGATAGAACGGTCCGATGTGATGACTCGGCCTTCGGCACGCGAGCGCGAAGCTTACATGCGCGGCCAGATGCGAGAGGACTGGATGAGACTGGTCATAAAAAAGTATCCCGGCACGAAGTGGGCCGAGCTTGCCGACTTTCGTTTGATTGAGAATAAGCTTTGCGGCGACTGGCAGGGGCTGGCGAAGTGTCCGGATAAGGAAGCGGAGCTTTACGAGAATTATGTGAAGGAGCACCCGCAATCTCCGGCGGCAGCGGAAGCCTTGTATGACGCCGCCTGGCGGCGTGCGGCATTGATCGACATTTACCGCACGGAACCCAACCAGAAGAAATCCGCCCAGTCGAAGGATCAGGCAATGAAGCTGGCCCAGAGACTGGTGAGCCAATATCCGCAGGGCGATTGGGCGTTGCGCGCGCAGCGGCTGATCTTCTACATTCAGCAGGGCATCCCAACCTACGGAAACGCCAGCCAGTAACTGTCCTGCATCAAGAAAAACGCAGGGAGATTCACCCCTGTAACTTCCCCGCAAAGATTTTTTGCGATACTCTTCGTTACTCCTGGAGGTCTATTGAACGATTATCTGCTCTCTGTGGTGCTGGGAATTGTCGAAGGCCTGACGGAGTTCCTGCCGGTAAGTTCTACGGCGCATCTGCGAATTTCAGAGGCGCTGCTACACATCAGCCTCTCTGATGGCTACTGGAAGATGTACACCATCGTGATTCAGTTGGGCGCCATTTTGTGCCTGCCGGTGTATTTCCGCGAGCGCATTGCAAGATTTGTGTCCACGTTCCCCCGCGGCGAACGGGGAGACCGGAACGCCCTTACTCATCCCCTTGGATTGACCATGGTGGCCTTTGTGGTTACAGCCATTCCGGCTTTTTTGCTGACTAAAGTGATCGGCAAACACCTGGAAAGCCTCACGATCATGGGGACATCGCTTCTGCTTGGCGGTATTGTGATGTGGATTGTCGACGCGATGAACGCGCCGTCCGAAGCTGCGGGACCGGGCAGCGCAGGCCGCATTCATACCTGGAAAATGGAAAGTATGTCTTTGGGGCAGGCGGTGTGGATCGGGGCGTGCCAGATTTTATCCGCGGTGTTTCCGGGCACATCGCGGTCGATGTCTACCATCACCAGCGGCCAGCTTGCGGGAATGTCGCGGGCTTCGGCGCTGGAGTTTTCCTTCTTTCTTTCCATGCCAACAATGGCGGCGGCGACCTGCTATGACCTGCTGAAGTCGCTGCGGGGCAAGGGCGCTAACCCCATTGGAGTTTCGCAGATCGATCCCCATGGATGGATCGTATTGGCGATCGGCTTTGTGGTTTCGTTTATTGTGGCTTATGGTTCGGTCGCGTGGTTCATGGCATACGTGCGCCGGCGAGGATTCGCGCCGTTTGCGGTTTACCGGATCATAGTGGGAACGCTGGTGCTGGTGTTCATGGCGAGGCTGACGGGATGAGCGGGCTTCGCCTTCATAGGGCATCTTCTGGGCGCGTTTTTTTAGCGACGGCCGCCGGCCGCAAACGCGAAACCTCAGCGGCTGAAGCCGCAATTGCTTTCCTCGAGGCTACACGGCACGAGTGAACTCGTGCCCTTCCCGATGTTTTGCCGATCTGTTTCCAATCTCTTTCCAATGCTCGGATTTTGGCGCGCATCCAATTGAATAACCCCGCCATATTCCCTGATTGCCCACACCCCCGGTTCTTGTAATAATGATTGCGCTCTGGCCGATCGCGCCGCTGGACGTGTCGTAGCCCGGTGAAACAACGGCCCTAATGCGTTTTCTCGAAAATGCCTTTTCGCCCACGGCGAACCGCCGGCTCAACGAGCTGGTTGGGTTCCTGCTGTGCGTCTCTGCGCTCCTCCTTTTTCTGGCGCTGGCTTCTTATTCGCCGCTCGATCCTTCTCTGAACAGCGCGTCGGTTCTTACCGGAACCCACGTTGCGCGCAACTGGATTGGGCTGGTCGGCGCGATCATCTCTGACCTGATGTTGCAGTCTCTGGGGATTGGGGCGTTTCTTCTCCCGGTTTTTCTGGGGGTGATGGGAATGCGCTGGTTCGCGTCGCGGAAAGTTCAATCTCCGATGGCGAAGACGCTGGGGGGAATCTGGCTGATTGTGTTCGTCCCTGCAATGCTGGCGCTGTTGCCCGGTCATTTGCGCTGGCTGAATGTGATTCCGATTGAAGGGCTGGTGGGAAGGATCGTTGGCGACATTCTGATTCATTATTTGAACTTGACGGGAGCGTATCTGGTTTGCGCGAGCGTGCTTGCTGTCGCGCTTTATCTGACGACAGCGTTTTCTTTTTCCACGATGCAATTATGGATGCCGACGCGTTTCGCTTTTATAACGGCCTTGTGGAATCGCTATGAAGATTGGCGGGAAGAGCGACTCAAGCGGAAGCAACAGAAGGAATTAGAGAAGCGCAGGATCTCGAAGCCGGTGGTGAAGACGCAATTGATTCCCTCGCGGCAGGCAGCCTCGGGTGAACCTGCGGTGCAGGCGCGGAGCGCGCCGGAAACTCGCCGCACCGGAATTGAGCGCACGCTTGGGCCGGAAGTGGCAGAGGAAGCGCCGGTTGGGACAGGCGGGATTCTGGCTGAGTCGCTTGCTGAAGCGGTTGAGCCGGAGGTAACGCAGCGCGCCGACAGCGACCACAAGGCTAAGACAACGATGCCCAAGATTGCCGGCGGCTACAAGTTGCCGTCGAGCAGTTTGTTGCAGCGTCCCGATGAACAACAGGTTGTGGATGCGGATGAACTGAAGTTGCTGGCGCAGGTGCTGACTGAGAAGTATGCCGAGTTCGATGTGCACGGGCAGATCACGCAGATCAATCCCGGGCCCGTGGTCACGACCTTCGAGTTCAAGCCTGATGCCGGCATTAAGTACAGCCGAATTACGAATTTGACTGATGATCTTTGCCTGGCGCTGAAAGCGGAGAGCATTCTGATCGAACGCATGCCGGGGAAATCGACGGTGGGGATTCAGGTGCCGAACCGGGAGCGGGAAATTATATGGCTGCGCGAAAACATCGAGTCGCAAGAATTCATGGGCTCGAAATCAAAGCTCACGATGGCGATGGGCAAGGACATCAACGGGCGCATCGTCACGGCTGATCTCAATGGCATGCCGCACTTGCTGATTGCGGGCTCGACCGGTTCGGGCAAGAGCGTGGCGATTAATGCTTTCATCATGTCGATTTTGTACAAGGCTACGCCGGATCAGGTGCGGCTGATTCTGGTGGATCCGAAGCGGCTGGAACTGGGAAACTATGAAGGCGTGCCGCATCTGTATACGCCCATCATCACTGAGCCGAAGCTGGCGGCGAATGCTTTGCGCAATGCGGTGCGCGAGATGGAGCGGCGGCTGAAACTGCTGGCCGCGAAAGGCGTGCGCAATATCGATCAGTACAACCGATTGTTTGATACCGGCGGCACACCGAGCCTGTTTGAGGAAGATTCGGATGACAAACCGATTCCCTATATTGTGATCATCATTGACGAATTGGCTGATCTGATGATGCTCGATTCGTCGAATGTAGAGGAATCAATTACGCGACTGGCACAGATGGCGCGCGCGGTTGGCATTCATCTTGTTTTAGCAACCCAGAGACCCAGCGTCGATGTGATTACGGGATTGATCAAGGCGAATTTTCCGGCGCGAATTTCGTTCCGGGTTGCAACCAAAGTCGATTCGCGAACCATTCTGGATTCGAACGGAGCCGAGGCGCTGCTGGGTAAAGGCGACATGCTTTATCTGCCTTCGGGATCGGCGCGGGTGCATCGCCTGCATGCGCCGCTGGTCACGGAAAAAGAAATTGCCGCGGTCGTGGAATTCTGGAAGCAGCAAGGATCGGCAGAATATCAGGAGCAATTCCTGGAGGCCCCGAGAGAAGAACGTGAATCCGGAAGTAGCGGAGCGGAGGGCGCAGAGGGATCGGGGGATAGCAGCGGCGAGGACGATCCTCTCTATCAGGATGCGGTGAAACTGGTGGTGGAGTTTGGCAAAGCGTCCACTTCCCTTCTGCAGCGGCGTTTACGCATTGGTTATGGCCGTGCGGCGCATCTGATCGATCTGATGGAGCAGGATGGTATCGTCGGCGCGGCGGATGGTCCAAAGCCACGCGAAGTGCTGAAGCGCCCGGATTGGATTTCGGAGATTGAAGAGACGATGCGGTAGGTAAATATCCGCGGTCTTTTTCTTGCGTTACTGCGCGGTAGCCGACCGGAAACCGCGTATCGCCAACGCATGGCCGCAGTCCCAATAAGGCTTAGTGAACCTCAGGTCTGCGCCACGAACGCAGGTTCAGCGCGTAAAGAGCGATGCAGAATACATTCGCCGGAATGAAACCGAACTGAGCGGTGCGGAATCCGATCACGCAGACAACCGCGCTATTGATTGCCGCCAGTACCCAACCTTCCCAGTAACGTTTTCCCAACAGCAAGGTCGAAGCAATGGTCAGAATGCAAGAAAGATAATCAAGCCTGAACAGCACTGAAGCCTCCCAAGACAATGCGAGTATGGCGCAAGCAGGCGCGGATTTCTGTGATCTGAGGTGTAAGTCAGGTTACTGATGTAATGTCCCTAAAGTTTGCGCTGCTCTCTCGGCTAGAATCGACCTACGCAGGAGCGATCCTTATGAAGGTTTTCACCGAATATTTGAAATTCCATACCAAAACCCATCGGGCATATGTACACATCACGCCGCAAGTGGAAGAGATTGTGCGCAACAGCGGAGTGCAGGAAGGCATGGTACTGGTTTCGGCCATGCACATTACGGCAGGTGTTTATGTGAACGACGATGAGAGCGGATTAATCGAAGAATCGATCAATGGCTGGAGCATCTGGCGCCGTTCCGGAAAAATTACAAGCATCACGAGACTGGAGAGGATAACGGCGATTCGCATTTGAAGGCGCTGCTGATTCATCATGAAGTGGTTGTGCCGATTACCGCGGGCAAACTGGATTTCGGGACCTGGCAGCGGATTTTTTATGCGGAATTCGATGGGCAGCGGGACAAGCGCGTGATTGTGAAGGTAATGGGGGAGTAGGCAGGCAGGGGTTAGGGATCAAAGATTAGGGATCAGGGGATAGTTTGTTCGTTGGCAAAATCAACTCGCGGCATAGATTTAGGTTGGCGGACGTGCTTGCTCGAAAGCCGGAGAATCCGTAACATCTTGGACTTAATCAATCCCATCTTCTCAACATCATTCTGGAGAGCGCATGAGCGCAGACGAACTTCAGGAACTGCAGGAGCACGCGGAACACGCTCAACATAATCCGAGCCTAGCTCCAGTTTCACTGACCATGGCGGTACTTGCGGTGCTGGTGGCCGTAGTGTCGCTGCTGGGGCATCGGGCTCATACAGAGGAAGTGGTGCTGCAGGCGAAGGCTTCTGATCAGTGGTCGTATTATCAGGCAAAAAATATTCGGCAGCATCAGGATGAATTGTTTGCCGATTTCGCGGCTGCAGTGACCAGCAAAGACGACGGGCAGATGGCGAAGTTCCGCGACAAATCGTCGCAGGAGGCAGACCGCTATAAGCGCGAGAAGGATGAAATCCAAGATAAGGCGCGTGAGCTCGAGCGTGAAGTTGCTACCGAAAGAACTCGTGCTGACCGCGATGATCTGGCTGAGGTTTTTCTGGAGATTGGATTGGTGATCACTTCGATTACTTTGCTTTCTGGACGCCGGATTTTCTGGCATCTGGGAATATTGTTCAGCGTGATCGGAATCGTTGTGTCGGTCGCCGCGGCCAGCGTGCACTGAAAACCGTTTTTTCTCAGGGCAGAAAAGCCTTCATGCAGAACAAGCTCCCGCCGGATTTTTCGAACTCCGAGGTATCAAGGATGATAGGCGTTAACCCTTCCTGAGCGAGAATGTTCTCCAGGTGCGGCGTGAGGTAGGGTGTGAGATAGCGTCCGTTCACCGCGATGCCATTGCCCATGAACTTGTGAGCCTCTTCGCACGTGAGTTCGTGAATGCGCTTCCAGAAACTACGAAGCAGGGCGAGCGATTCAGGAGCGAAGGCGCCAGGATAGATGAGCACCGCGTCGTTATTCAGCGGGCAGAGGCAGGTATCGAGGTGGTAGCAAAAGCGATCGATCAGGCGAAGCGGAACGACGGAAACTCCCAATTTTGCCATTGCTTCGCGAAACCTGGCCACGCCGCTCTCGGTCGAGCGAAATCCGTAGGCGGCATAAACTCGAGAGCCATCGGGATGCCAAAGCATGTCGCCATGACCCTCTAAGTACTCGTCATCGGCCAGACCGAGGTCGATGACTGCAAACCCACGCTGCTTAAACCAGTCAACGTAGAACGGAACTTCCCGCTGGCGGGAGGCATGCACCATGCGGCTGGGAACGATGAACTTGCCTGGGTTGGCGTGAGAGCCGACAAAGATCTGATTGGCGGCGAAGACCATGTCTTCGAGTCCCGAAACAGGATCGATGGTTTCGATCTCGCATCCGGCTTGTTGCAGGGCGGAGCATAGAGCTTGCCATTGGCGGTTGGCTCTGGCGTGGTCGAGGGCGGCGCTCGCCGATATATAGGGATTTCGCTGATCGACGATGTCAAAGTAGGTGGGAGGACAGAGTAAAACTCGATTAGCCATCAGCGAAATGGTAACGAGACGCCATGATCTGTGGCAAGCCGCGATGCCGGAGGGTCGTCACAGCGCCGAAGGTTCGGCAGAGTTCGCGAAATGGCAGGTTTGATCGACCGCGCCAGCTAAGGAAAAGAGCTCAGCTTCGTTTGGACGTTTACATGCACATAGCGTAGATCTGGCCGACGGTGCGAATAAGCCTTCCCCCATGAGTTCACGTTTCGAACTCTTGCATAGACTTGTTAGTTGGAGTTGCGGCCAGCGGGAAACCCGTGCTCAGCCGCTGCCTGAATTCGGAATGCCGCCGACCATTTCTTCGGCTGGGCCAAGGCAGATTATTTCTGCTTGACACCGAACTTGCCCCTCGGGCAGTCGCGCTGGAGAGTCGTCGTTCCCCATACACGCGACTCAAACCGCGACGAGTCGAGCGCTACTGGCTGTGCGACCGGTGTGCGGAGAAAAGGACTTCAATTGATGAGGGGAAGCGAGGAATCGGACCGGCGCCGCTGCGAGCGGAGTCGCAGGGCGGGAAAGCTTTACGGCGAGAGACGGAATCCGCTTAATAGGGGAAAATTGGCTCGAACGAAGCGTGCTGCGGGCTAACTAGGCGCTGGCGTGACGCGGGGGCCTGTGCCCCATTCCCATCGAAATGTGGCGTGCCGCATCTTTTAAAGCTTCGACGATGGGTGGCATGGTTTGCGCACTCACCTGCTGAGTTGTCCCGCTTAATCCGATACTAGCCACAATCTCGCCTCGCTCGTCGAAGATAGGAGCTGCGACGCAGCGTGCGCCAAGATTATTTTCTTCATCGTCCAGGGCATAACCCTGATCGCGTACCTTTTCCAGTTCCTTGAGCAGGCGGGGCAAGCTTGTGATCGTCTTTGGAGTCCGCTTTTCCATTCCGCTCTTGTGCAGTATCTCCTCTAACTCCGCCTGCGGAATGTGGGCGACGATCGCCTTGCCCACGCTGGTAGCATGCACCCGCATGCGCCGGCCCACCCAGGTATCCATGCGGATGAAAGTTTCAGGTTCCACCTTCTCGATGTAAACCGCCTCGGGACCATCCAGAACAGCCAAATGGCACGTGAGACCGGTATGGTGCATCAAGCGCCGCATGACCGGCAAGGCGACTCCGCGAACATCGATTCCACCTAAAGCCCCGCGGCTGAGGCTCAGGATTTTGAGGCCGACGCGGTACTTGCCGGAGTCAGTATCGCGAGCGAAATAGCCGCGAGTTTCAAGGGTGCGCAGGATATAGCTGGCGGAACTCTTTGGAATCTTGAGCTTGCGGCTGATTTCGGCGTTGCTCAGGCCTTCGGAGGCCTGGGCAACCGTCTCGAGCATGGTCAAGGCACGCTCGACGGCAACGGAGGGAGATTCGGATAACGTTTTCGTCATGTCTTTTTTCAGCAAGTCTTTTCAGCAAGCTTTGCAGTTAGGCGCAACGCTGTAGCTAATCAATAAAATGAATGTATGTTCATTATACTGAACAACCGGCTTGACCGCTAATCCTGCGATGAACTACTCTGCGCCAGTATGCTGATTATGTGTTCAGTATATTGAACACATACAAACGCTCAATTTCGTTAGGAGAATGATGATGTCCCTGCAGCCAAAGAACTCAAACTATTCCACCCAACCCTTTACATCGATGACCGAGCAGGAGCGAACTGCGCAATACGCGCTGGCGCAAGATTGCCTGAACTACGACTGGGCAAATAGCCCACGATGGAAGGGCGTGGAGCGTCCGTATACGGCCGAAGATGTGTTAAGGCTGCGAGGATCGATTCACATCGAGCACACGCTGGCGCGGCTTGGGGCCGAGCGGCTGTGGGAGTTACTGCAGACAGAATCGTACGTAAAGGCGCTTGGCGCCGTTACTGGAAACCAGGCAGTGCAGCAGGTGCAGGCCGGACTGAAAGCGATTTATGTGAGTGGATGGCAAGTCGCGGCCGACGCGAATAATGCGGGACAGATGTATCCCGACCAGAGCCTTTATCCCGCCGATAGCGTTCCCAATCTGTGCGGGCGCATTAATAGCGCGTTGCAGCGGGCAGATCAGGTGCACCATGCAGAAGGAAAAGTTGCGCCCGGTGCAACCTGGTTTGCGCCACTGGTGGCTGATGCGGAAGCAGGATTTGGCGGAACTTTAAATGCATTTGAACTGATGAAGGGAATGATTGAAGCGGGCGCGGCCTGCGTGCACTTTGAAGATCAGCTTTCGTCGGCGAAAAAATGCGGGCATCTCGGGGGCAAGGTGCTGGTCCCGACCAGCGAAGCCGTGCAGAAGCTGGTGGCGGCGCGGCTAGCGGCTGATGTGATGGGTGTGCCAACGCTGGTGATGGCGCGAACCGATGCGGACAGCGCGCAACTGTTGACGAGCGACATCGACCCGCGGGATCGCGCTTTCTGTACCGGAGAGCGGGCCAGCGAAGGTTTCTTCCGCATTCGCGGGGGCATCGAGTCGGCGATTGCCCGGGGCTTGGCATACGCGCCTTATGCCGATCTGCTGTGGTGCGAAACTTCGCATCCCGATCTCGAAGAGGCGCAGCAGTTCGCCGAGGCGATTCATGCACGGTATCCCGAGAAGATGCTGGCTTACAATTGCTCGCCCAGCTTCAACTGGCGCAAGAAACTCGATGAGCAAACGATTGCCCGCTTCCAGCCGGAGCTGGCGCGCATGGGGTACAAATTTCAGTTCGTGACCCTTGCCGGCTTCCATGCACTTAACCTGAGCATGTTTGAACTGGCGCGCGGCTACAAGCTTTCGGGAATGACGGCTTATTCCCGTCTGCAGGAAAAAGAGTTCAGCCGCGAAACTGAATACGGGTATGCGGCGGTGAAACATCAGCGCTTCGTGGGAACCGGATACTTCGATCAGGTGCAGCAAGTCATCAGCGGCGGGCTGGCGTCGACGATGGCGCTTACCGGCTCGACGGAGGCCGCGCAATTTGGCGGGATCGAGCCGCTAGTCGTGCCGGAGCACGGACCAAGTGCCGCGTGCCAACCGATTCTGGGAGATTGTCCGCACACGCAAGTTCAAATCGAACCGAGTTCCGAGGATATGCTGTTGCCTTCGGGAGACTGAGACTAGGATGCTGCGGCATTCGGAGACGAATGCCGCGCTTCTGCCCTTCTGTGTCACTCGCCTTACTCTCTGCTTCTTACGTCCGCTTTTGCGACTAACGCGGCAAATTATTTGCCACGAATCCGCGGCTTCGTGAATCTTCCAAACAAGCGGGAATTTGTGAAAGCGCTGGCAGCGGTGCTGTTTGGCGTATGCGCGAGGCCGGTTGAGTGGGAGATCCTTCGCTACGCCTGAAAAACGGCTACGCTGAGGATGACACCGTCATGGGGCAGCCAAGCTGCGTCGCTACCTGTCGAGAACGAGGCAGCCGTGAAGCGCTTTGCTATAATCAAGTGCCGATGTACCCGAGCGCTTCGAGCTTTGCGGAAGTGGTGGAACTGGCAGACACACCATCTTGAGGGGGTGGCGCCGAAAGGCGTGGGGGTTCAAATCCCCCCTTCCGCACCAGTTTAAACGCTGTAGATTTGTTTGTTCCAGGCGACTAGTAGTTACCGCACAAAATCGTACAATGCTCCCAGTGGTCTTCTCTTCTCCCGAAGCGTTCCTCTCTGAACGTTTACATTCGTCAATATCCTCCCGGCAAGCAAACTGATCTGAATTACCGATGTTGCCGTTGCCCGAAGTAGATTACGGGCAACATCTAATCCACTAGCTCTTTCGTGCGAGTCAGCGCACGCACCCGGGACTGGGAGCGAGCGGAAAAGAAGGCGCGGCTGATGGACGCGGAGGCGGCCGACCCCTCGCCGGCACGCGTGACCGTAGCGGACGCGCTCGACGCATTCATCGCAAGAAAGCAGGGACAGCGGTTATCGCACAGCTGGCTCTACAAGTTCACGCTGATGCAGCGTGAGCTCGTTAGCTTTGCGCAGGGTCGAGGTCTGACCTACATTGACGAATTCACGGACGACGAACTCGGCCTGCTCAGTCGATCCTGGAAGGTCGCACCCATCACCGCCCAGAAGCGGCAGGAACGTTGGCACTCGTTTTTCTCCTATTGCGTGCGTAAACGCTGGCTAAAACAAAATCCGGTCGAAGAATTGGGTGCAATCAAGGTTAGACCGGTGCCCACTGATTACTTTTCGCAAGAAGAGTTTCAGAAGTTGGTGAGCGTAACTCACGATCTGTCTCATTGGAGCACGAACCCAGGACACCGGGACCGGGTGCGGGCTCTGTTGCTTCTCATGCGCTACAGCGGACTGCGCCTGAATGATGCGGTAACACTGGAGCGGGCGCGCCTAACGGAAAATCGGCTATTTCTGTACCAGCAGAAAACAGGATTGCCAGTATACGTACCGCTGCCGCCTCACGTAGTCGAGCTTTTGGGCACGCTGCCGAACAGCAACTCGCGGTACTTCTTCTGGACTGGGAATGGGCTGCATTATCGCGCCAGCAATTGCTGGCACGCCAGTTTGCAGCGCCTGTTCAAGTGGGCAAAACTCGAAAAAAGAGCGCACCCCCACATGCTCCGGGACACCTTTGCCGTAGAACTCCTGTTGGCAGGCGTGCCGATTGATCAAGTGTCTATTCTGCTGGGGCACTCCAGCGTGAAGACCACCGAGCGGCATTACGCTCCTTTCGTCAAGGCCCGCCAGGAGCAATTAGTTTCGTCCGTGGAAAAGAGCTGGCGGCTCCAGGGAGTGCGCCTCGTGAAGAAGCGCGCTTAGCAACTCTCGGCGCTTTGCGGCAACCGTCGAAACCGTCAGCTTGCTTTGCGGAGCCTACGATGTACGCGATGAAGAACGGTTTCTGGCACTCGCAACGTACGATATCCGCGCTTGTGCAATGTCTCTTCCCTGCTCCAGCGGATCACGCCCGGTTCTCGTTCAAAAATCCTTCGAACTGTCTTCTCACTGAGCGCCCAAAGTTTGGCGATCTCGATCACCGAGTAGTGCTTCTCATTGGCCAAATCGACAGGGCCGAAGGGTGATCCGACGGAAACGGGACGGAAGCCATCAGATGGCTCTATTGGTCTTCTAGCGGAGTCAGACATGGTACAAATCCCAGCCGCGGCTGGATGTTAACTAACTTGATTCCACGCGCTTAAATTGTCCAATGAATTCTCGGGCGACACCTATTCCCAATAGGAATAGCTCGGGTAGAAAGCGGCTCAGACTTTGCCTTTGTTGATCGCCTCCACGAACCAAAGTCCGCGCCAGCGAGGATGCCAGCACGGGGGTTTCTGAACGCAGCGTCCTGTACAGATTCAGAACCCTCTCCGCTGCAATTGACTAGGTCCTAGGCAGCGCACTAGAGTTCAGAGTTCAGATGGCCTCGAACCGATTCTTAAATGTAGCGTTGGCGGAAGGACACGAAATGATTACGGATGAATTATTCACTTGGTTGCTGGCGCAGCCGGAAGGGCCGCAAATCGATTTCAAACGCGACCCATACAGACTTCAGGAAGAGGAGGGTCGCGCCGACTTCATCAAAGATGTCCTTTCAATGGCCAATACTCCTAGAGAAACTGATTCCTATATTGTCCTTGGCATCAAAGCGCATTCCGATGGCAACAAGGATCTTCACGGATTGGCGGCCTCATCCGACGACAATGAATACCAAAGCGCCATTGCCCCTAAAGTTCACCCGTGTCCGCGTTTTGTGTACGTGCCGATTCAGTATCAGGGAAAGAGCTACGGTGTGATAGAGATACGTCGAGAGCACCGTGGACCGTTTCAGGCTACGGTGGATGTTGGGAAAAAAGTTCGGCGATATGTTGTTTACTGGCGTCGGGGTACGACCAATGACGAGGCCCGATCCGATGAGCAAGAATTGATTCGTCAGTGGGTTCGTGGCGGTGTCTCGATCAAGCAGAGTCTCGAAATTCCTGACAATCCCTCCGCGCCGTGGGACCGCCTACTGGCTGCCACTCATGCATTTGAGCCTAATCGAGTATACATTCTGATGACCGGTCCTTTTCATCACGAGGAGGCCAAGCGGGCCGTTGGATTGACCTCTGTTTGCTGGAGTTTAGTCCTTGACTTTGACCCAGAAGGGGCGGACGCGGGGCTTGGGGAAGTTCTTCAGCCCTTTATCCGGAAGCGTTGCTCACTGCATGAGGTGACGATTGGCGATAGACCTACAATACGGCCCTTCACATCCTGCTGTTGGTATTACGCACGAGGCTTGACTCGGCGTCCAAGCACGATCGCAGGGCCTTCGTGGATTGATTGGAAGAGTAAGTATGGTCTGGATCTGCAAGATCAGCTAAGTGGACTTGCGAAACGTCGCGAGTCTTGCCCAGCCACCATCGTAAGCATCTGGGATAGCGAGGAATATGTAGAGGCTGTGTTTTCTGCCGCGTTAAACGCCTTTGGAGCAGCGATCGACTTTGTTGTTGCGAGCCCATCCGCGGGTGTCGCGACGAGATTAGAAGAGCGTTACGGTGCTCGATTGGTCAGCATTGAAGCCAACCACATAGGCGAAGGGTTGGCGGCTGCCTTCGGAACAGATAGTGAACCGCCGGCGGCCGGAGTGTTACTGCCGACCAAGAGCGGTGTACAGGTCAGACTCAGCGCTGAAGATGAAAAGTACCTCGGGGAAGAACTCGAATTCGTGGGCACCAATGCTGGCACAGTTGCTGACGAGGACCGCGAGAGTTGTCTGGCCTTCTATAAGGGCAAGGAAATCACATGGTTCGAACTTGGCCTGCATTGCGATGTGGACCGCGAAAATTCGGATCGAATTTACAGGGTGATACGTCAAGACTTGGGAGGAGGCGCGGACAAGCGCGCCCGAGGTACGACGCGGATCAACATTTATCATTCGCCTGGTGCAGGGGGCTCAACCGTTGGACGTAGGATGCTTTGGAATGTGCACCTTGAGTTTCCCGCGGTGGCGCTACGACAGACAATCCCGGAAGAAACTGCCCAGCGTATTGAACTTATCTACAAATTAACTGGTCTGCCCATTCTTATCTTAGTTGAAGGCGCGGAGATTCAGGAGACCGTGGCCGAAGACCTGTACTCGATCGTTAGAGCCCGTCAAGTGCCCGCCGTCTTCCTTCAGGTCTTGAGGCGTTTTACAAGCCAGGAGGAACGGGATCGTTCCTTTTTTGTTAAATCCGAACTCTCGACCGTGGAGTCTACAAGATTTGCGCACCGACTTGCCGAAGCAAAACCAGCCCGCAGAACACGACTTCTGGAACTCGCTGCGCAAGGAACCCGCGAAGAGCGATCAGCTTTTTACTTTGCGCTGGAAACGTTTGAGGAGGAGTTCCAGGGACTAGAGCGATACGTTGACGCCAGGTTGCATAATGCAACCGAGGAACAGCGGAAGGTATTGTTGTATTTATCGTTTGCATACCACTACGGTCAACAGGCGGTCGCTTCCGGTGCGTTTTCATCCCTCCTTAGTCTTCCTGAGTCGGCACATGTTGATTTCGCCAAAGTTTTGCCCGACCACATGAGGCAGCTACTTCGGGCTACATCTGGCAATCAGTGGCGACCGGCGCATGATCTGATCGCGAGAGAGATTATCAAACGTATTCTGGCACCAAATACCTCCGATGATCGCGTGTGGAAGCAGAATCTGTCGACTTGGGCGTGTTCGTTTGCTCAATTCTGTAGGGGCGACGATGCCAATCCGAGCGCCGACTTGCTTACCGTTATCTCAAGATGTTTTCTCTATCGCGATGATCGAGATCCTCTGGGAAAGGAGTCTCCTGAGCAGGTGAGTGGAGGGCATTTCTCGCAGCTGATACAAGACATACCGTCTACTGAAGGGCGACTGACAACCCTCATCAAGCTCACGGAGCTATTTCCTCTGGAAGCGCATTTCTGGGGCCACTTGGGGCGGTTTTATTCGATTGAGATGCGGGATTTCGAGAATGCAATCCATTCTCTCGATGAAGCGCTTCAACTCGATCCTGAAGACCACGTTCTGTATCACATGAAGGGAATGGCTCTTCGGAACCAGGCTTATGAGCTGATGCAAAATAAAGGGATGCACCCCCCAACAAAGAACGACTTTGAAAAGTGTTTATCAATCGCTGCGAAAGCAGCCGAGCAGTTCGACATTGCGCGACTAAAACAGCCCAACGATGAGCATGGCTACGTAAGCCATATCCAGATGCTCTTTCGCCTCGTTGAATTTGCAAGAGTCGTATTAGGAGCTCACTCCGGGCAGGATGTCGTGATCAGCCCATACGTTGACAAATCAGTCCGTGAGAGCATTGATGTGGCCGAGGATTTGCTGGAACAAGCCAGAAAACTTCGTGAAGGAGAAAAGCAAAGCTCTCATGTCGAGAAATGTCGTGTGCAACTCGACTCACTGTACGGCAACTTCGAATCTGTCTTGCAGGGCTGGAACAATTTATTGGCTCGACAAGATGTGTATCGACCGACTATTCGTCGGCAGCTCGTCTATGCGTATGTGGCGCGACGTGAAAGACGATGGGATCGCCTATCCGTTAATGAAATCGCGCGCGTCGTCGAACTACTTGAGCAGAATCTGATTGAGGAACCGAACGACCGTAGAAACCTTCGGTTATGGATGCAGGCCGTCAGAAGAGCACAACCGCCTAGATCTATCGACCAAGTGATAGAACGAGTCTCCTACTGGAAATCGAACAGCTCTGAAATTGATGCAGTATATTACCTCTACGTCCTCTATTCGCTAAAGGCGTTGCAAGGGTTTTCTCTCTCACTAAGCCTGATGACCGAGAACTTGGAGGAGTGCCGCAAGAGGAGCCGGCTAAGGCGGACCCGAAC
This sequence comes from uncultured Acidobacteriaceae bacterium, assembly GCA_963766625.1. GTDB lineage: Bacteria > Acidobacteriota > Terriglobia > Terriglobales > Acidobacteriaceae > Sulfotelmatobacter. Next base: position 590,691 of record CAVYBF010000011.1, read on the forward strand.
GGGATCATTCGAATGGATTGGCCTCGGTAACGGACTTGCGCAGTTGGTCCATTACTCAGAGCTCGGTAGCTGGAACTCCGACCAAGACTTCTGGGGCAAGCCCGAGAAGCTTGCTCGGCTCAAGGGAACGATCGTTTCCATTTCCGGTCCCGAGGCTGGCTTAATCGAGGTTGGTGCTGGAGTTAAGGTATTCTTCGTCCCCGGCAAGTCTGGGCACTTGCGTGGGAGGGATGAGAACCGGGCTGTAGAGTTCTTTCTCGGTTTCAGTTACGACGGGCCGCGCGGGTGGGAAGTAAAGAACGCGTAGCTATGACTAATGCCGGGTGGATTCTAAGAAATAGCGTCGGACGCGACGCGCTTCGCACTGGCGATGCTTGTCCTGTCAACGTGTCAACGGCGCGGCGCCGGGTTTGCCTTTTTCATGCTGACAACTCGGGCAGACAGCGACAATTCAATTGGCTTTGGTGGACGGCGCTGGTAAGCATATTTGCGGAGGAAGGACCGGGCGAACTCGTTCGCCAATCGTGAATCGTCGTCCTTTCTCATAATCACACACGTTTTGAAACACAATGACTCATCAGAAAGAGGCTTTACCACTACACCTTCAGCGCGACAGCCAAGGGCCGTAGGTTTGGTTAGGATGGCCACGCCAACGTGCTCAGATACCAAGTGAATCGCCTCTTGTGGCGTAATAATGTCGTGCGCGCGTTTCGGAGCGATTCCCTCACGTCGTGCCGCGTCCATGATTGCGTCATGAACGACTGGGGTGAACTCGGCGCGCGAACAGAATCCATTCATCTTTTGCCAGATCTTGGAGCACGAGGTGTTCCTTTTGGGCAGCCGCGTGGCTCTCTGGAAGAGCCGCATAGAGCGGCGTCAGAGCGAATGGTGCGGCCTCGATCTGAGAGTCCTCCGGCGGTGCCGTCACCAGGGCCAGATTCAGTTCGCCTGCTAGAACACTCCGGACCAACTCGATTGAGAACTGACTGATCAGTCGAATGGCGAGCTTGGGGTACAGAGGGAGACGAACTGCAAGAAGGTCCGAAACCCAGGCTTGATCGGCTTCGTGCGAGTGTCCAATCGTCAGAACGTTGTCTGCTCCGTCATGGGCGGTACGAGCGAGATGAAAAGCCCGCTCCATATGCAAGAGCGAAGAGCGAGCCTCTGCGACGAAGACTCGCCCAGCGTCGGTGAGCTCCACACGGACAACCCGTCGATTATCGCGAGTGAACAGGCGAAATCTGAGCTGTTTTTCGATCTCGGTGATTTGTCTGCTGAGCGCAGATTGGGTGAGGTGCAATCTGAGGGCGGCCTTCGTGAAGTTCAGCTCTTCGCCCAAGGCAATGACTGCGTGCAAGTGGCGTACTTCGACGTTGGGAAACACTGCTCCAACCCCCGCTCAAGAGTTCGGTGACACCAGGAGTTTCGTCCTGCCATTTGTGCGTAAAGCGACGAGTGGTTATGAACTCAGAACCCGGTCAGTTCCGAAAAGTTTCCCGAATGAGCCAACAAAATTTTAAATCACTTGCATCTGAAACCCGCTTCAGGCCGGGGTTCTCGGGCGCTGCGTTCTGCTGAACGGCTTGGGACGGAGGGCAGATGCTAGGGATCTATGCCCTGCCGGTGCCGAGCGGGTAGCACACCGATCACGGTTGGGTGAGCCAGGTCATTGTGAATCGGCAGTCCATTGTGGTAATAGTGCTCCACGATGAATACGCTCGATACCGTTGAAAGGAAAGCGCTGTTCCGATTTACGCGACTGCTCGCGCTAACACTCATTCTGGTCCTGTCCATCGGCTTACTTGCAGCATTAGCCACACTCATCACGATGTGGAAACCCGGAGGTCTTTCCAGGGTCGACCCAGAAGAAGTGCTTCTTTCCCTGAAACAGGCTAATAGAGCGACCCCTCCGACGAACGGCGCAAAACAGCCGCAGGCGCAAGAGGCCAATATTCTTCCAGGTGTAACGGTTCCCTTTGTTCTTCAAGAGTATTTCAGTGATCCCACGAACCGTGACGTTCTGCTTGCTCACATTGACCGCTATACGACAGACGAACAGCAGGACTATTTGGACAATCTCTCCGATGTTGTGCAAGAGGCGCAGAAGCAGAAAGCTAACGTAGTGGATGCAATTAACGCCTTCTTCAGGCTCAAAGATAAAAAATTGCAGGATGCGCAGGTTCGGCGATCGGCGGATCAGGCAAAACAACTGTACGAGTTGGGTTTCACGGTCTCAGCCTTGGGCCTTATTGGCGTTTTTAGCTTAGTCTTGGTGCTCTTGGCCATTGAGAGGAACACTCGTCCGTCTCAACCCATACAGAATCCCACCGCAACGAAGGGATGAAGAGTGAACTATTGGAAAGTTTTCTGCATGGAAGACAAGTACCCGGGGCTTTGGCCGCGATGGTTCAAGAATCAGTGTGTCGCTGTGGGCTGGTACGCGGGTTGGGGCTATACGTTGGACGGAAAGTCTCCGCACAAGTCTTGGACAGAAGCTAGAAACTGCCTAAAAAGAGTTGAGGAAGGCGACCTCTTGGTCGTACAGCTTGCGCACAGTCGCGTTGGACGAATTGGCGAAGTTATTCGAAAAAACGTTGGGGACCGGGAATGGCAACCCCTCGTCCCACCCAGCAGAGAGGAAGTTGACGGAGAAATGGGACGCCGCGTGCTCGTTCGATGGGACCTGACAGTCGGGCCGTTCGATCCCGATCTGGTGGTGGAACTTCCCCCCTCTGCTCGTTTACCGAGAGATGTTATTCGTCCAACAATCCGAGAACTCGATCCGACAACGTTTCAATCAATCAAAACGGCAATGCAGGACGACACGAACTGGGTCAGTTTGCTCTCCTATTTTGAGTACGAGCGTTCCTTGTCCGACTACATTGGGACGTTTCCACACCATCTAGAAGATGGCCTGCAACCGTATCCCTCGGCGAAGGTGCGTGAAAAGGTGTTTCGGGACCGAACTCGGTTGGATGTGCTTTTGATTGATCGGGAGGGCAACCCGGTTGTAGTGGAATGTAAACAGGGTTCTCCGGCGATTGCGGACATAGATCAACTCCAGGGATACAGAGATCGAGTTCAAGAAGAGACAGGGCGCGAGGCCAGAGGAATTCTTGTACACGGTGGAGCACGAAACTTGCGGGACGAGGTGCGTCGCCGGGTTGAGAGAGACCCCAAGCTAGAAGTTGTGCAGTATGCACTTGCAGTGCAGTTCGCCCGAAGCAAATAGGATATTGACGCTCTTCCCCCAGTGCGTCCAACTCGGCTTTGGACACTTTGCTGGCTCCTAGTCAGGATGCCATGAGATGCGGTCGAGAACAGCTCATGCGAACCCACTTACGAGGCGCACGTCGGGTCACTATCGCGGTCGCAGTATTGACCCTTGCCCAGTGCGCTTGCAGGACAAACAAGTTTCCAGGGTATACCTATTCTGGCACTGCGAATGGCACGGCCATTTTCTATAGTGTGCAGTCAATCCGACGGCTCGATGACGGAAACACACTCTTCCGTGTGCTTCTCCAAAACCCGGACAAAACATACGTGATTCAGAGTGTAGTCAGTGACTGCGCAAACAGGTTTCAGGCCCGAGGTGGAACGCTTTATGGCAGAGACGGAACAATGCTGAGAAACGTCGCGACTGAGGTGGATTTGGACAAGTACAATTTTCCCAGAATCCCGCAAATCAACAAGCATCCCGAAATGGCAGCGCTTCTTCGGGAGGTGTGTAAGGCAAGTGCTGGTCTGGTTCCCGCGCAGAGTCCGCCAATAAACGGGGATTTCTCCATCCCAGGAGCACTGGAATCCCTATACGGGAACTACCAAGCCGAGACTGGAACCGCGACGTGGAAGTACCTACTGGTTCCGTACCGCCCGCCCTTTCTGTTTCCAGATATTCAGGGTGTTCGGTTCGACACCTCGGCTGGAACCGTTCGTGTGATTTGGGACTGGCCCTTTTGGCAACATTCCGTGGAGAAGCATTTCATCGTGACTGCAACGCAGCCAGAATCAGAGAGGGAGTACGACTGCCACGCATGTCCATTCCTAATCGGAGCGTTTGTGTTCTCCAAGCAACAGGGCCGATGGAGTGTCGAGAGCGGTGAAAAGTACCTTACCGTAGGCGGTGCGTTTGGTCAGGTGCCCAAGCCCCACGGAGTCCAAACAGACCCGGACCATTATCAGGTATTGGTTGATGATGTGGATGCTCCTGGCGGGAGCTGCGCGATTGTTGTCAACGGCAGGAGAATTTCAGCGTCACCGCTCACTGGTTCCGGTAAGTGACCATTGTATCTTCGGCACCGTCTCGGGATACCTGCCTCGCGCAGACCGGAGTCGTTAAATTGGCTCTCGTCCAGGCCGGCAGGATAATTACTCATGCTTAGGCAAATAATGATCGCCGGTTTTCCGCTCTTTGGAATCGTACCGAAAGGTCCCGCAATGATTATCGGTGCAAATGTCCCGCTTCTCGCATTTGGAGGCATTGCCTTGTTTGTCTGTGTGGGCCTGAGCACAGTTTGGATTTTCAGACACCGCATACGCACATCGCAACGCGGACGACTGCCTGTACCCGGCAATCCACCCTCGCCAAAAACGCTGGCAAGGGTCCTGACAGACTCTTCCGGGAAATCAGAACTACAACCAATCGAGTTATATTTCGGAAACTCTGAGAGCGAATGCCGCGTGAGTATTTCGGCACTTAAGCCATCGGATCTTCCGGAGAGGAGGCGTGCCATTGATGTCTCCGGGACGAAGTTGAGTAAATTGAATCCACTGCTCCAGTTAGTTTCGCCTGTGCTCACTGCCGGAGAATTCGGCGGAGGCGACTACATGCGGATTATAGTCAATGGCCCGCTCGCAGTATCGCGTGATGCTCACTCCTTCCTGCCGTTTGTTCGGGGAGCTGACGGCAAGGTCTCGGAGCTTGCTCGGCTGCAGGATACGGGGCGACTTTGCGAAATTGTAAACACCGCTCTGGTCTGGCAATTTGCGTCTGTGATAGTGGCCCAGAAACATCTCGCAGACATCAACAAGAAACTAGATGAAATCAGGCAAGGCATAGAGGACATCCTCACGTTCCTCGAAGCCGAGCGGACCTCCAAGATAAGAGGAGCGCTGAGATACCTGGATCAGGCGATTCAAAACATCATGCAGGGAGAGTTTGACGAGGCCCTTAGGCACCACTTGGAATCCGTGGAACGAGATCTGACATCTGTTCAGGACCACCTCGAAAGCGAACTGAAGGATGTGACCGTGAAAATCGCCGCGATCGAACACAGCGAGGTGTTTGGCACCGGGGATTTTACTAGGAAAATCAAGGAGCACCAGGGCCGAATCTACCGAGTGCAGCAACAGTGGATTCTTTGTGTCCGGGCGCGAGCTGCGAACTGGCAAGTTCTGTCTGCTTTCCCCGGTGTGGAGGCGCTGGCGACTATCCGCAAGGATGAAGTTCTGAAGTCGATTGACGAAGTGACTGCTCACCATCTGCAGATGCAAGAAAAGATGCGGCGAAAGATCGGTGAGATTGACGCTATTTTTAACCTTCAGGAGACGATAAAAGAACGGAAGAGTGCCCTCGAAAAGCACTTCGGGCAGAACCAGGACACAATCATGTCCTTCGCAAGCGAGATCAAAAGACAACTATCGGAGGTTGCAGCCGATCAACTCTTATTTTCACAGAAGCCGATGGTCATCGCCCTCAAGATAGAGCAAGGACGAGTCCTTGAAGCATACGAGTTCGATGAACTGTGAATCAGGGGATAGCTCCGAATGAACGGGCGCCGACCGCACCCATTGTGCGTGCCTGAAATCGTTGACATTGCTGGCATATACTGGGATATACGGGCTATGTTGGGCTATATCCACGGCAAAGTGTTGAGAAATTGCGGCGGTCGAGATTGCGGTTTCCGCGGCCAGACCCAAAATGGACGAATATTTCAGCAGGGACTTGACGCAATTAGCAGCGGATGGCAAGCTCGGCCCGTTTTGTGGTCGCGGCAGAATCATTGATCAAGCGATTGCCGTGCTTTCCCAGGACGGTAAAGCCAACCTTGTTTTGACGGGCGAGCCTGGCGTCGGCAAGACCGCTGTCGTCGAAGCTATTGCGTTAAGGCTGTCGCAAGACAACTCTCCTGCTGGACTTCGAGCTATCCACATCAAGGAACTCGATACAAATGCGCTAGCTTCAGGCACCATGTATGCAGGATCGTTCGAAGCAAAGTTGAAAGTCCTCGTTGGTTACCTCCGCGCGCACCGCGATGTTGTTGTCTTCGTAGACGAGATACACGCGCTGCTGGGCGTTCTTTCCGATGAGAACCGGCCAAGCCCTTTTGCAAATTTCCTGAAGCCTTACCTCGCACGCGGCGACATCCGGATGATCGGTGCGACAACGAATCATGAATTTGAAGTTATGAATAGGAAAGACGCTGCGCTGACGAGGCGTTTTGTTCGGATTGATGTCCCGGAACCGACGCGCGAAGAGGCAATCGTTATTCTGCGTCAGCTCGGGGTTCAGCGTACCACCCAAACCGGAGTTGCCCTGAATCCCGGAGTCGTTGAAGCAATCGTGGATGCGTGCATTCGGTATGTACATGATCGCCGACTTCCTGATAAAGCGATCGATCTGCTCACTGCCTGTATGGCGAAAAAGTCCGCGCCGGGTAGGGCCACGAAATCCGTAGCCGCAGATGGGACGTTCGCCAAAATAATTGAGGCGGTTGAAGCTGAAATTCGTGCAATCGAGCAAGAGGATTGGAAGGCTGCCGCTCGGATGGCCGACGACTGGTTTGAAATGAAGAGCGGGTCGGCGGTAAGCGTCACAGTCGCCGACGTGCAGGCGGTTGTGCACGAGAAGTTTGGCGGAATCGATGCTCGGGATCGCTCGGCAGTTCAGAAGATACTTGGGCTTGAGCAGAAACTCCAAGCTGGTCTTGTCGGCCAACAGCACGCGATCAGTGCTGTGTGCGCTGCTCTGAAACGTATGCTTGCGCTTGGTCAATCGGTGCGTCCGATCGGATCATTTCTTTTCTTGGGTCCTACTGGTGTGGGCAAGACGGAGCTATGCAGGATTGTAGCGGACCGGCTTTGGGGTGATGGGTCTTTACTCCAGTACAACATGAGTGAATACATGGAGCGGCATGAGGCGTCAAAGTTGATAGGTTCGCCGCCGGGATATCAGGGCTCCGACGAGGGTGGAAGACTGGTCCGAGAAGTAGCGGCAAGACCTGCCAGCGTGGTGCTTTTCGATGAGATAGAGAAGGCCCACCCTGATATTCACAACCTTCTCCTACAGATTCTGGAGGAAGGCAAGTTGCAGGACGGCACGGGCAAGACCTGCGCTTTTTCGCAATCCTTAGTCATGCTTACCAGCAACGTCTGCGCTGATTTGATCGGCAAACTCGATTCAAGCGAGATCGCCAACCATTACGAAGACATCCGGCGGCAAGTGACGGAGTTGCTGAAGAAGTCATTCCGGCCAGAAATCATTAACCGGATTGATGAGATTGTCATCTTCTCGCCTTTGAATCGAGATGAGCTTGAACGGATACTTGATTTGCTAATAGCCGCCGAAAATGCACGATTAAGGGAGAATGATCGACCCGCGATAGAGCTAACTTCTGCTACACGGGGAGCTGTCCTGGAACGTGGATTTGATCCGACAATGGGCGCACGTCCCCTCCGCCGGTCTTTGCAGCAGCTTGTCCTTACGAAGCTGGCCGACTTCATATTGCAGCAGACCCTACTTGGCTCACTTTCTTCGACCTCAACCGTAGTCGCCGACTGGGATGGACATGAAGTCAGAGTTGCAGTCAAAGAGGCGCGGCCTGCGTGAAGAATGCACTCAATATCGCGAGCCTCATCGCGTTGCTGGACGAGATCGCCGCGGGCTTCGCTGCGGTTGGCCTATTGAATGAAAGACGTCAGGCTGAGGAGCTGAAAGCTCGCCTCGGGAACGACGAACCGGCAAAGGTGGTTGTGATTGGTGAGTTTAATGCGGGCAAATCGACACTCGTGAACGCATTGTGCGGTACAGCATTGTTGCCCGTGGGAGTTATTCCAACGACGGCGACCATTAACGTCGTGTCACATTCAGAGCGGCCGCAGATTTTGGTCGTTCACTGGGATGGCCGGGAAACCGACCTGCCGTTCGATGCAGGCGTACTGCAGAGATTCACCGCCAAGAATGGCGATCAAAGTGATATTCGAGAAGTCCACATTCAGACGCCCACGGCACCCAATGGGCTGGTTCTTGTGGATACGCCTGGCGTAAATGACATCAATCAGACGCGTGCTGAGATTGTGTACGAGACGATTCCTCAAGCGCATGCGCTTATTTTCGTCATGGATATTCAGCAACCGCTTAAGCGAAGCGAGGTTGAATTCTTGCGGGAGCGTGTTCTGGGAAGTAGCCTTGTCAAAACGTGGTACGTGCTCAACCATACGGATCGTGTAGCAAACGCAGCCGAGATCGATGCCGCTGTCAAATATGTTCGCGACGGCGTTGCCGCGATATATCAGGAAGTTGCATCTCGTTTCTCCGATTCTGGCGCGACTGCTATGGCTGAGATCGTGAACAGCCATGCGCAGCGGATTCCGGTCTTTCCAGTATCAGCAAAGATGAAGCTTCGATCTGTTGATGGCGAGTTTCCTGGGAAGTATCAAAGTGAGTTTTGGAACGAGGTGATTCGTCTTGGCGAGCCATCTGAGCGAGATGTAGCGCTCATAGACGGTGTTCGTGCGCACGCCGCCATCCTGTTGCTTCGGCTTCGACAGGCAGTATCTGATCGAATTGTGATGCAGAGTGCCGCTCGGGATCGCTTGAGGGAAATGGCCCGGCGGGATGCGCAAGTCCTGCGTAAGTCCACAGAGGCCTGCCAGTCGACGCTCGCAAAACTGAAAATCACTCGCACTCGGCTAATGAGTGAAACCGAAGGCTCCATTCGCCAGATTTTTGAGAATGCCGCCGTATCGTTTGATGCGAAGGCCAGCCAACATGGGTTCGAGCGTGCTCTTGAACTGACTCAGCAAGAGGTTGGACGCAACACAGAGGCACGAATCGAAGTGCTGAACCAATCTATTCAGCAGGTTGCGAAGGAGTGTAGCGCAGAAGCGTCTGCGCACCTTTCTCTTGTCCACGAAAAGCCCAATATTAATGTTGGCTCTGACGAGCCCACTCCTCCAAGAGATCGGGATTTGCTTGCGAATCTGTTAAGCGATCCCGTGAATCAGGTCGGCTTTATGGTATTAGCACCCGTGGCAGCGTTTGTGTTCGGGTGGGTTGGCTTTGCTGTGGTTGCGTTTCCATTTGTCGCTCGCTTATTTGGTGGATCGCAACCGAAAGCGACTACAAACGTTCAGGCGGCACTGCACGACACCGGCAGTCAGCTCAAGAATCGAGTGGCGAGCGCTCTCTCAGAACGTCTTGATGCCATCGCATTCGCGACTACGGACGTCTTGGACGAGCCTCAACACCGCATACGGTCAGCCTGCAAAGCCCTCAGCGGTGATGACGGGGAGTCTCGCCTCGATGAACAATGGCAGAAACGTGTCGATATGCTGATTGCCGACTGTAACGGACTGAAGCAGTCTACCGCCCACGGCAGACTTCCAAAGGCCGCCCCCACGACTGGTAAATCAGTTTAATCGCGTGAATCAAGACCCACTGCGTTACAGTGGGTCCAGAAGATTTCTCAATGGCTCTGACAGCAACTGGCCTCACTCAACAACCCGCTCTCCGCGTCAAGAGCTTTATCGATGACGCCATTGGCAGGTTGCTGGAAAGTTGTTCACGGTACCAACTTGATTCCGATTCAGAACTGGCCAGGCGGCTTGAAGGACTCAAAAAGCGCGCTGCATCGAACGAGATTGTCCTGACAGTGTTGGGCGAATTCAGTGCGGGAAAAACAACGTTCATCAATAGGCTTCTCGGCACCGATATCCTTCAGACCGGCCTTCTGCCAACAACATCAGTATGTACTTACATTCGCTATGGCAAGTCAGCCGCTTGCGAAGTATCTCTGAAATCCGGCAAGGTTCTGGCATTGTCACCTGAGCAGGTACCACGGTATTCGACGGACGGGGAGCACACGTCGCAAGTCACATCTGTTCGCGTGACGCTTCCAGCTTCTCTGTTGGCCGATGGATTGGTTGTAGTTGACACGCCAGGGGTAAATGTCAACATTGCCGCGCACGAGGCAATCACAGAACAGGCGATCAGTGAGGCGAACGCGTGTTTGTTTTTGATGGATGCGCGGCAGCCAGGAAAGAAGACTACGACTGATTTCCTCCGCAGCATAAACAGCCGCATTGACAAATTCTTTTTTGTCCTTAACCGGGCCGACATTCTCGATCCTAGCGAGCAGCAGGAAGCACTTGAGTACCTGTCGAATGTGCTCACGCACGAGTGTGGGATTCCCGATCCACGGGTTTTGCTCCTGTCGTCCGCGTTCAAAGAAGACAACCTCGAATGGGGAGAGCGTTTCACCAGTTTCGAGCACGACCTGCGGAATTTCATGGAGGCCGAGCGCGATCTGGTCATTTGCGCCGAACTCGCGCGTTCGCTTGATGAGGCAATTGCACGAGCTGAGCGCCTTCTGGTGTCACAACATCGACTTGCGGAAGATGAACTCGCGATTCGCTACAAGACTAGACTGCCCGATTCGGAACGACTAATTGAGAACCTTGCCCGCACACTTGGGGCAATCGTAGCAGAGAAGAAACGCCAGCTACTGGATGGCTATCCTGCCTTTCATCAGAACAAATGCGCAGAACTCCACTCGCGGCTGACCAACTGTATCGAAGCGGCGGACAGTAAGGAATCGCTGGTGCAACACGTGCCGCCTCAGCTTCGGGTCGAATTTGGGGCGTCAGCAGAAGCCCTGAATGCTTATTTCAAGAGCCCACTGGACGCTTGCTTTCGCAACTGCCAAGACATGATGGTGTCTAAAGTGCAGGAACTGTTTAGCGGAATTCGTTTCGTCGAGGAAAAGCGATTTCTCAGGCGAACAACAACATGGTTTGCTATGGCACTCGGAGGCGGCGCAGTCGCGTGGGCAACGACCACTGCTTTGTCGCTTGAGTCCGGTGTCGCAATCGGTTGTGTGGCTGCTTTTGCTTGGCTCTGGTTCGAGTGGCTTTACTTCAAACACATCAATGAATCCAGATTTGGTGCACCAACTCTGTTGAGCTTGCCAGAGGCTTTGGTACGCTACGGCGATATGACCTCGGGCGCTCAGTTGCAAAAGTATGTCTCGCTACAGCAATTGTCGGAGCTCGAAGCAAACCTCCCGGACTATGGGGCAACCGCTGCTCGCGGCTCGCTTCAAGTTGCGCGAGTGGGCATGTCGGTGGGGCATCCTGTCTTTGCCATCGCCACGTTGGGCGTTGGCGTTGCAATCGCTGCGGTCACCGAAGGTGTTAGCCGTGTGGTCGGCGGTTGGCGAAAGCTAAAGGACTGGCTATTGGGCCCGTCGCTGCAGGAACTGAAAGACGAAATGGCGGCAAAGGCTCTGGAGATACATGCTGAGTTCGGACGGAACTCTGAAAGCGCTGGAGCTGAGGCGATTGCTTTGACTGCCGACGCCGTCTGTATGGCACTTGCGACCAATCTGAAGGAAGTGGTGCAACGCTACAGATACACGCTCGACAAATTGTTGCAAAGTCAGAGCAGTCTGCTTGAGCACTTGGAGCGAAAGCGACGTGAATTGACGAGTGAGCTCGCTGGACTCACTACTCTGCGTGGGAAAACAGCCGAGAGTCTTCAAATGCTACGAGTGGCGCTGGGCAACGAGGCGGCCTTGTTTCCCTCACCTGCGACTCAAATCCCGAGTTTAGCACCATCGGCATTGGCTACGGAGACCCTGGATGAGTCGCTCGAAACTGCGATCGCTGAGCAGCCCATCGCTGCTGGCCCCAAGCCGCCATTTGTAGAGGCTGGGAGGTCGAAGCGTATTGGCCTTACATGCAAGTGCGGGCAACGGAATGTATTTACAGTCCCTCAGGAAGCGCTGCAAACGCAAATGTCCCGAGCTGTTGAGTGTGAATCCTGTCATCAGCAATATATCTTCGATAACGGCAGGCTCTTCCGGCAGGACAATCACGGCTGTCCGGAAAAGTTAATAGAACCCAATGACGAACGCGCGAAGATAACAGATGACGCGACTCGGACACGCTCCAGGAGCACGCAAGGGATTGTCTCAGAGCCAAGGCTGCCGATGGAGCGGGTTGACGAGCCGCTCAACAACATACCTGGCTGGCAAATTGGACCTCATGTCTGGGTCGCCGCAGCTCTTCTGGTTTTCGTAGCCGCCCTGACGTGGCTGCCGACGTTTTTTCCAACCGTGTCGCGACAGGCAGACGGCCACAGAAGTCCACAGGCAAGCCTTCCGCCGAAGTTCGACTCTAACCAAACGGCACGACTCCCCACGCCTCCGACGGAAACGCCGAACCCGTCGATGACAGATGCCATCATGACACCATGGCTAAAGTCAATTACCGAGGTTTTGCAGCGGCCGTACACTCCGCTACCCGAAGTGCCAATACCTGAGCAATTGTGGAAGGATGTCGGAATTACCCCGACTATTGAGGAGAGAAAAGGAAACGCCAACTCTTTCAGGCTTAGCGACGGCCAGCTCCCAGAGTTGTTGGTCGAAGATACGAACCCAGATTTCTGCGGGTCGGGGAGTGGCTGTCCATGGAGCATTTATGGACTACGGAGTGAAGTCACCAAGGATGGCACAGTCTCGCTTAAATATAAGTCCTTGCTGGAGAGCCAAGGTGGCGTTTACGTTCTCGACAGCGTCACGAACGGCTATAGGGACCTGTTGATTGACGGCGGCTATGGTGGGGACGTCTTGAAATTCGATGGCACCTTGTACAAGGTAACTGAATGCTTTTCTCACGACTATAAGAAGCTTGACGATATTCATCCAAGCGACTGCCAGTCCGTGGGTTCCTCGACCGCGCAGCCTCCTCGGGATGATGTCCAAGTATCAAATCCTGTTCTGTCACCCGCACCTCAGACAGCAGTTACAAGTTCTGACCAGCAATCAGAACCGAATCGCGAGTCTGCTGTACGGGCGCTACTCGCCCAATGGGTTTCGTCTTTCAAAACAAAGGATCTTCAGCAGCAGGTGAGTTGCTACGCTTCGGAGTTGGAGATTTATTATCGTAAGCGGAACGCCCCGCAATCATTCGTCGCGAATAACAAGGCACACGCGTTTGGTGCGATCGCTACGATTCGGCACTTTGACTTGACTGACATTAATATCAGCTTCCTCGACCCTGCTGACGCTATTGTGACATTCACCAAGTCCTGGGACACTATACTTGCATCCGGAAAGCCATACGCAGGATCCGAAATTCAGCGGCTTAAACTCACGTTAATGGATGGAGAATGGCGCATTAGGAGCGAAGAAGAGCTTCAGGTTTTGTGGGTCCGACACTGAGTGCAGACCCGAAACGCTGTTCGGCGTCTGACAACCATTGTGCGTACAAGGAAAAGCCTCAACGGGCGGACTTGCAGACCGTTGACACCGCTGCGCCGGACTCCAATTTAATAAAAAATGGCGGAGCGCAAACTCGCACTCCGCCAGAAACCTAAGAGAGCCATGAAAGCCTTACAATATGGGGGCAAGCTGAGGGGGTAGCGAGCCGCCCGTCGTAGCGCAGTCTAGCTCCGGGCGGCTCTTTGCGTATGGGCCGTTGACACCGCGCGGCGCCTAGCGCACCGCCCCAGACTTGATGTCAGCGTATGGAAACGGCAGTGTTATAGTTGCCGTGCTGAGTTCCCGCACCGCCCGATTCAAGGCTCAACAGAGGAAATTCCTAATGAAAGCAAGTGAAGCAGCCCGCATTCGCGAACTGTTAGCCGATCGCCAGCCCCCGGTGATCTACGAGGAGGCCACCATCGAAGGCGTCCGCATGTTGGTAATTATTGGCAAAGATGTAGATACGGTCATCCGCTTCAGCCGTGGCGGCAGCGCCGACATGCCGCAGGTTTGCAGTTATCCAGATGTGGCTGAATCGGCAGTCTATGCCGATCAAAGATTGTCCAGACAGCGCGCCTCCGGACGCAGGAATACGACAGGTGAAGGAAACGACTGGCCGCGGGACTGGAAGCTGGACAAAGCAAAGGCCGCCGGGAAGATCTGGTATGCGGAGCCCAGAACGACCCGCTTGCCACCAAAGCCTACTTGTACGGCTACACCAAAAGTGAGTCTCTCAGAGGCAGCGCCGAGTGTCGAGGAATTGAGAAAAGCTCACGAAGAATACAAGCGGACAGTACCGAATAACTATGCGATCACGATTCAGCGTGTTGCTGCGGCATTATCCCGACGGAATAGTGACGAACTGGCTGTAGCAGTGGCGGAATGGCTACAGGATCTAAACCGCCAATATTATAGGTTTCGTCCAGAGGAAGCTGCGACTCTGGTCGAACGACTCAAGCCGATCCTGCGACAAGAGCTAAACACGTTTTTCAAATTCCGTGATCGCTCCATTACGACTCTAGCGAAATCAGACGAAGCCGAAGCGCTCCGGTTGTTTGGTTTATTTCGGACAGAATGCGGGCCCGTCGGTGCGGGCAAAGCGCTTCATGTCTTGGCACCGAACTTCTTTCCGCTATGGGACAACGCAATCGCCGAGGGGTACGGTGTTGCAACAGAGACTGGCTATTTCCAGTTCATCAACATCGTCAAGCAGCAAGTGCTCAATCTTACAGAAGAAGTAGCGCCAGAGGTGACGGCCTTGAAAGCTCTCGACGAATACAACTATCTCTACGCGTCAGCAAGCCGGAAGGCCGCCAGCTAGTTAGTTAGCTTCCAATTCCCAGTAAAACTGGCGGAATGCAAACTTGCACCCCGCCAGAAAATGAAAGTTGATTTTCCGATTAACCTATGCCGCCGCTTTGCGGTTCTTCGGCTTTGCTTTGGGCTTCGTCTTTTTGTCTCGTTTCGCAGCAAGCTCCTCTGCCACGGCCTTTTGGAGTTTCTCAGTATCCACTCGGTAGCGTTTGGCGGCCTCCATAAGAACGTCGTTGCGGGTCGCGGTGGTTCGCTGATAAGCGGAATCCAGCAGGCTAATTTCCAGAAACAGCTTGCAAAGTTCGCACTCATCATACGTGCCTACTTGTTTGGCCAGAAGTTCCTGCGCCAACGCAGAGTCCTTAGCCTCTACCTTGTGCCGCTTCGCTAGAGCCGGGACTTGGCTGTAGGAGAGGTGGCCGATCAGGTAGTGGGCGACTGCTAGCAAGTCGGCCTTCTTTAACGGAGCCGAGACGCGTTGGAGGATCGTAGCCAAGACACGATGGCGGGTCGTGATGGCCAGTTTCTCCTTTTCGATGCGCTTCCTTTCCTCCGCCCGCTCCCGCTCGACTTGCTGCGGGGAAGGCGTGTCGGGATGGTGGACACGACAAGCGGGATCGGCACAAACCTTGACGACCTGTCCGCGATTCCCGCCGTCCATGACGATGGCCTCCGTCATCTTCTCGCAGGGCTTCTGGTTAGCTGGTAGCTTGGTGCTTGCGCCGTTTGCCTTCGGTTTCTTGATCTCCAACTCCACATACCGATTTCGTCCAAGAG
>CAVYBF010000012.1:0-187257 GCA_963766625.1 uncultured Acidobacteriaceae bacterium
GGATACCTGCAAAACCTGTCACGAGGAAATCTACAACGCCTGGGCAAAGACGCCCCATTGGAAGACGACTCTGAACACGCGGGGAGGTCCCGCGAAGCAAGGCTGTGAAAGCTGCCACGGGCCGGGGGCGGAGCACGTTGCCGGTGGTGGTGATAAAAGCAAGATTTACATTTTCAGCGAGCATTCGCGGCAGGAAGACAGCGCCCGCTGCCTGAGCTGCCACGGCGAAGGTCAGCAACATTCGCACTTCGCAGAGTCGGCCCACGCCGACAGCAATGTGGGTTGTCTGGACTGCCACTCTCCGCACCACGCGGTGGAAAAAGAGCATCTGCTGGTGCAGCGCCAGCCGGAGCTTTGCTATGGGTGCCACACATCCGCCAAAGCGGATTTCGCCAAACCCTACCACCACCGCGTGAATGAAGGATTGGTGCAGTGCGTCGACTGCCATAATCCCCACGGAACCGCGACCGTAGCGCAGCTGCGCACTCTGCCGAGCGGCGATGCTGTCTGTTACAAGTGCCATGCCGATAAGCAGGGTCCTTTCCTTTACGAGCATGTGCCGGTGAAAACCGAAGGCTGCAGCAGTTGCCACACGCCGCATGGTTCCACCAATCCGCGGCTGCTGAAGGTGAGCCTGGTGAACATGCTATGCCTGCAGTGCCATACCTTCCCAACCGTCGGGCCCAGCGGACCGGTGCACAACCAGTCGGCAAAGTATCAGGCCTGCACCATGTGTCATAGCCAGATTCACGGCTCGAATTTTAGCAATGTCTTTTTCAAGTGAGGAAAAAGTGATGGCGTTGCCAAGCAAAGTTAACCTGCAAACTATGCCGAGTTCCTGGGAAGTTGAAGCTCTACCCCTAAGCGGAAGCCGGAAGCCGGAGCTGCGGCGTTTGGCCGCGATGGTCACGCTGCTTTGCGGCTCGATGGCCTTGGTGTCAGCCAGGCTGGTTGCACAGTCTTCCGGCGAACAAAATCCGCCTGCCGAACCGGACGGTATCACGGAGATTGGCTATGTCGTGCACTCCTCCTGGGAGTTCGGCTACCGCTCGACCGACGTCACCGGCAGCGAGGGTATGTACGACACGCTGGTCGATCTGCACCAAGGCCCGCGCTTGCTGGATGAGACACTTTCCATGCAGTCGGTCGATCATCAGGGGCTGTTGTTTGACGATTTCTATGTCAACAGTTTTGGCTGGGGCGGCGACCCCGACAACGCTTTGCGCATGCGGATGGACAAAGATAAATGGTACAACCTGCAGGGCAGCTTCCGCCGCGATCAGAATTTCTTTGACTACGATTTGCTGGTCAATCCCCTGAATCCTCCCACCTCTGCCCCTTCGATTCCCGTGGAAAATTCGCCGCACGAATTCGATACTACGCGCCGCATGAGCGACGTTGATCTCACCTTCCTTCCGCAGTCGCGGATAAGCTTTCGCCTGGGCTATTCGCATAACAATATGACCGGACCGGTTTATAGCAGCATCCACGAAGGCACGGACGCGCTGCTTTTGCAGCCGTGGAACACCGCTCTGAATTCGTACCGAATCGGCGCCGATTGGAAGTTTGCCCCGCGCAGCGTGCTCAGCTACGACGAATTTCTCGATTATTACCGAGGCGATACCGACACAAAACTGGCTCCGTTCGCGCCTGCGCTGCTGCCGAACGGCACGCCTGTGGAACTGGGATTGTCGATCGACACGGGGAACAAAGAACCCTGCGGGCTGGCCAAGGGAACGACGAGCCTGATTTCCGCCGGAGTTCTGACCAATACAAACTGCAGTGCTTATTTCAGCTACCTGCGGAACCAGCGGATTCGTACTTCCACACCGACTGAGCGGCTCGGGCTGCGCAGCAATTATTTCCAGCGCGTCGATTTCGTCGCCTCTTACGCCTACAGTAACGCCGACATGACTACGCCGGAGTATGAAGCCTTCAATGGTTTGATCACCCGCACTTCCACTCGGAGCTTCGTGGGAATCGGCACTGCCGATGCGACCCGCGTCTCCGACAATCTCGATGGTGCGGCCACCGTTCGCCTGACCAGGCACGTGCGCCTGATCGATAAATTCTACTTATGGGCTTTTCGCATTCCCCAGAATGGTGTCTTCAGTGAGACTGATAACGACTGCATCAATCCGAAGGCTTGCACGCTGCTGACGCCGCTGAGCGCAACCGCGCCGACAGTCACGCCCACCTTGACGGTCTCCTCTTTCAACCAGAGTCTGAAGCGAAACCAGACGGAACTGGCCTGGGATATTTCCAACAAAGTAGGAGCCAGCATTGGTTATCGTTACGGAGACCGGGTTTTTAACGACTTCCCCGATTTTCTGGCGGGCGATGAAACCAACATTACCGTGCGCGAAAACACAGCCTTGCTTGGAATTTGGGCGCGCCCCCTTCCCAATCTGCGATTGAATTTCGATCTGCAGGATATCAACTACGATAACGTCATCGTGCGCATGGCTCCGCGCAAGGAATCGCGCTACCGCTTCCAGGCCGGCTACAACCCGCGCCCATGGGCTGTTTTCGGGGGATCGATCAACCTGCTCGAAGATTCGAACAACAACTCTCTCACCAACTACCTAGGGCACAGCCGGAATTACGGACTGACGGCCTCGTTGTCTCCGCAATCGCACTTCGGGTTGGATTTCGCGTACAACTTCAACGATGTCATCCAGAACGCGCTCATCTGCTTCGATGACACTCCGCCGACAGGCGCTACTTTACCCTTCGTGAGCAGTGCGACTCTCTGTCCAGGACCAATTCCGGTTGCTCCGGCTACAGCTCCGCCGAATCCGCTGCTGAATAACTCGTATTACACCAACCACACCCAGTTCGGCATGGGGACGGTCCGCTTCAAGTTCGACAAGCGCACGATGGTCAACGCCGGAGGCAGCATTACCAATGTCGACGGCACGGTTCCGCAGTTCAACATTCTGCAACCGCTCGGTTCGGCATCGTACCGGTATTATCAGCCAGTGGTTTTGCTGAGCGTGGATTTGGGCCACAAGCTGGCCTGGAACAGCGGGTGGAATTATTACCAGTACAACGAGTTCTCTTTTGTAGGGCCGACAGCGCCTCGCTACTTTCACACCAACAACGTGACCGAGTCACTGCGGTATGCGTTTTAAAGACGGCTGTCAGCTATCACCCATCAGCTTTCAGCCGTCATCTGGAAAGTCTGCCGAGCGATATGCGGTGGAGTCGATTTTTTCTTTTGAAATCGCTCTGCGTACTCGGCGGTGAGAATTTGTTTTGAGCTGAGAGCTGATAGCTGATGGCTGACAGGTTGTTTCTACACTTGTTCTCGCGCTTCGCCCAGCGCTACGTTCACATCCATCTTTTTCTTATTGCGGTAGATGGTCACCTTGACCGTATCTCCCGCACGATGGTTGTGCATCATCTGGGCGAGATCGTCCTCATCCTCAACTTTTTCGCCATCGATCGCTACGATCAGGTCGCCTCCCAGCATGATCGGAGTATTGCCCAGATATGCACGCTCGGTGCCTCCGTGCAATCCTGCCTGAGCGGCTGACCCACCTGGAGTTACTTGCACGATCAGCAACCCGTAATCCGCGGGAAGACCGATTTCGTCAGCCAGTTCCGGGCTGATTGGAATGGTGCTGACTCCTAAAGCGGGTCGGCGGACGCGGCCGAGCGTCATTAGATCGTTGAGCACGGCCTTTGCCGTATTGATGGGGATCGCGAAGCCCACCCCTGAGTTCTGACCAACGCTCGACAGGATCATGGTGTTGATGCCGATTACTTCGCCGTGCCAGTTCATCAGCGGACCACCGGAATTGCCGGGATTGATTGCGGCATCGGTCTGGATAGCTTCATCGATGGTCGCGCCACTTGGCTCGCGCACCGGACGAATCGAGCTCACAATGCCGCGGGTCATGGTTCCCGCCAGGCCGAAGGGGTTGCCGATGGCGTAAACTTTCTGCCCAACCTGCAGGTTGCGCGAATCGCCGAGAACCGCGGGAACCAGATCGGAAGCTTTGATTTGAATCACCGCCAGGTCGTGCGCGGGATCGGTTCCGACGACTGTGGCTTTATATTTCTTGCGATTGTGCATGGTGACTTCAACTTGCCGCGCATCGGCGATAACGTGATAGTTGGTGAGAATGTGACCTTCTTTATCGATGACAAAGCCGGAACCTTGGCCTTCCTGTGGCACAAGTCCATAAAAGAAGTCGAAGGTCATGGCGCGCGAGGTGACGTTGACCACCGAGGGTATATTTTTGCGATAGACGCTGATATTGTTCTGCTCTTCGCTATCGAGCGATTCGTTGCCTGCAGCTTCGGTGATCTCGACGTGCGCTGGTTGGGTGAGCCAGGTCACCGGATTCGAAGAGGTGAATCTGGCGTTCGAACGCCAGGTGGTGAAGTAGAAGAACGCGCCAGCCATGATCAGCGCAAACATTGCGGTTCGTATGAGTCTCATAACAGATTGCACGCTTTCGGGCCGTGAAGTGAAGCTGTGAAGGCCCCCACTCATTTTACGTGCGATTCGGGGAAATGTTCTATTGGGAGGGGCATGCGAATTGACGGCGACTCTGCCCTTCGTCACTCAAACACACCATAGGCCACGGTGCTGCAGATTACGGTGCTGCACATTTTTGATATCCTTCCGTACGTTTCAATTCCATGTTTCAACTCCACAGTGGGAGAAGATCAATGAAGGGATTTCTGAATTCTGTTCTGGCCGTAATAGCAGTGCTCGCATTTATTGCACAGAGCTTCGCACAGCAATCTTCAAAGCCCGTCGCGGTTCGTGCCGGGCACGTGCTCGACGTCAAGACTGGCGAGCTGTTATCGGATCAAACGATCGTGATTGAGAATGGCAAGATTGCGAGTATTGGAGCCTCGGCGGGAATAAAGGTCCCTTCAGCTGCGACCATCATCGATCTTCCGAATGCGACGGTATTGCCGGGGTTGATCGATGCGCACGTGCATCTGACGATGGATCCTAAGTTTGGTTACGAGGAACTCGGAGTTTCGGTGCCGCGCCAAACCCTCACTGGCGCCAAGAACGCGCGTGTCACACTGCAAGCCGGCTTCACCACGGTGCGTAATGTGGCCGCGGATGGGTACAGCGACGTGGCCTTGCGCGACGCCATCAACGCCGGCGATGTGCCTGGGCCGAGAATGCTGGTAAGCGGGCCGCCGCTGGGCATCACTGGAGGCCACGCGGATAATAATCTGCTGCCGTTTACCTACCACGCCAAAAATGAGTCCATCTGTGACTCTCCTTGGGCCTGCCGGGCTCAAGTGCGCGAAAACATAAAGTACGGCGCAGACCTGATCAAGATCATGGCTTCGGGTGGGGTCCTCAGCAAGGGCGACGATCCCCAAGCCTCCCAGTTCACTCTGGAAGAAATGAAGGCCATTGTGGACGAGGCTCATCGCCTGGGACGGAAAGTGGCGGCCCACGCTCACGGAGCGCAGGCCATTCTTTGGGCATCGCAGGCAGGAGTGGATTCAATCGAGCACGGTTCTTACATTGACGACGCGGCAATTGCCGAGATGAAGAAAGACGGTACTTATCTCGTGCCCACGCTTTATCTCGGCGATTGGATGCTCGATAACGCAGGACTGACTCACTTGCCCGATTTTCTGCTGGTCAAAGCGAAGGCCGTGATACCGGCTGCGCGTCAGCACATCGCACACGCGTTTGCCAGCGGAGTGAAGGTCGCGTTCGGAACCGATGCGGCGGTTTATCCGCACGGATTAAATGCCCATGAATTTGCCGTAATGGTGAAGCTGGGATTGACGCCGCTGCAGTCGATTCAGGCTGCGACCTTAAATGCGGCAGACCTGTTGGGGTGGTCCGGTAAAGTGGGATCACTGGAACCGGGCGCGTGGGGTGATGTGATTGCGGTGGATGGAAATCCGCTGCAGGATGTGACGGTTTTAGAGCATGTGAAATTTGTGATGAAGGGCGGCGATGCGGTGAAGAATGAGTATGGAAAGTGAGGGAGCCTTGTCAGCGTCCTTCAAGGCGCGGAGTCAGTCTCGCGTGAGATCGCTCGCGGCGTTGGTGAAAGCGCGGCGCTTCGAGATGACGCCCTCATGACCCGAGTCGAGATACGTGTCCGGCTCTTGCTCGCTCGGTGATCCAGTCGGTCCAGAACGCGGCTTCGCCGCTTGCTAGTAGTGGAGCTTTGCCTTCGACAGCGTCAACAAAATTGTTGATCATGGGTAAATGCACGTTCGAATTCACTGGGAGATTCTCACGCCCTCCGGGATAAATTAACTCAGGTCCGTTCAGCGGGCTCATCTCCATTTCTCCGTCTGTTCCGCGGATGCGGCATTCGTCACGTTTTATTTTGGAATTCCAGCGAACGTCAACGACTCCGCGCAGGCCACTGGCGTAATCGATCATGACGGTGGCATTGTCTTCGACCGCGTAGTGATGGACGGCGTTCGAAAGATGAGCGCTCACGCGCTGCGGCTGGCCGAACAGAAAGTTCAGGACGTCGATGCGATGGGAGGCGATGTCGTATAGCGGGCCGCCTCCGGCTTTGGCGGGATCGACCAGCCAGTGCCGGCCGCGATCTGCCCCGTCGTATGCATTCCCATCAAACCATCCGTGGCAGGTGAGTTCGGCCAGCACCGGTTTCCCGATCGCGCCCGCTTCGAGCAGTTGTTTTGCTCTCTGCACTTTGGGATATGCTCGCCGATAGTACGCGACTGCGAGAGTGCGGCCATTCTCTTTGGCGGCTTCGAGCATGGAGCGTGCTTCGGCCTCGTTCATGGCCATAGGCTTTTCACAGAGCACGTGCTTGCCGGAGCGCAGCGACTGGATGGTTTGCGGAGCGTGCAGAAAAACCGGAGTGGAGACGTAGACAGCGTCGATTGAGGAGTCCTTCAGAGCTTCATCGAGGCTGGTCCAGATTTTTGTGTTGAAGGATGCGGCTTTTACGGGATCGCGCGTGACCAATCCGTGCAAGCGGCTGCGCGGCTCGGCTTGAATAGCAGGGATGACGCGGCGAGTGGAAATGTCGCCGATTCCGATTACGAGCCAGTTCAGCATAGGCAGTACATAAAAAAATCCGGAGCTTGTAGAACAGTTTCATTGAAGGCGTCAACCCGAGCGGAGCCGTTTTCTCCAGGCGGAGCGAGGGATCTCACACGCAAGCATTGCTCCGACGAGGTCGCTCACGCGGCTGAACTGGGCCGCATTTCTGGATGACGCTTTCCAAAGAAGACCCGCAGATTCATAAATATGCGGCGGAACAGTGATACGAAAAAATAAAAGGCCGGCCTAAGCCGGCCCCCGTCCATTTCTAACACAACTACTTCTTGGGAGCGATTGCGTCTTTCGCGGCCTTGGCGACACGGAACTTGACCACGGTCTTGGCCTTGATCTGAATGGGTTCGCCGGTCTGCGGATTGCGGCCGATGCGGGCCTTGCGGTGCGCCTTCACCAGGCGGCCGAGGCCGGGCACAACGAACACGCCATTCTTCTTGGTTTCTTTGACCGCGACATCGGCGAGTTGCTCGAGAAATGCCGCCGCAGTCTTGTTGGGAATTTCGGTTTTCTCCGCCAGATGACGGACGAGTTGAGTCTTGGTTAAACCTGATGCCATGTTGCCTCCTGGGAATAGATTGGAATTTAAATTCCAGTGGCTCTGATGTTATATCAGCGCCCCTGTGGAAAACACCCTTATTTTACGCGGGTTCCATGCATTTTGTAGCGAAAAAGACGCATTATTACAAGCTAATTCGTGATCTGCGGTTTCAAAATGGGGCAAAAATACGCATCCGAGTAGATAGTGCGATCTGAGCGGAGAGGATCGAGCTGCTTACCATCGTGCTTCAAGCTGCCTTCAACCCGAAATTTTCGCGCGAGATGACATAATGAATAAAAAGGGAAATTCGATTTGAGCTGCGCGATTTGCGAATTACGCAAGGAAAAACGCTTCTGCCCGGCTGTGCACAGGCGCATTTGCCCGCAATGTTGCGGCGAGCAACGTGAGGTTACGTTGGACTGCCCGAGCGAATGCCCGTATCTGCAGCAGGCGCGTGAGCATGAAAAGCCGCACCCGGCGCAGGATTTCGATTCGGCTTCATTGTTTCTGCAGGTGGAAATTTCTGAGCAGTTCACCTATGAGCGCGAGCATCTGCTGATGGGCTTGAGTTACGCGCTGGCGAAGGCGGCGCGCGCTGATCGCGGCCTTAATGATCGCGACCTGATCGGGGCGCTCACTGCGATGTGCACCAGTTACGAGCGGCTGGTGAATTCCGGTCTGCACTATCAGCAGCCAGTTACCGGGCGCGCGCAGCATGCGATTGCGGCACAAGTGGAAACGATGATGAAGCAGTTTCGTGAAGCCGAACAGAAGCAACTGGGATATTCCACATTGCGAGATAGTGAAGTGCTGAAGTCGCTCGTGTTTCTGTTGCGATTGGCACATGGGCGCACGTCAGGCCGGCCGAAGTCACGGGCTTTCATCGATTTCCTATTTGCCCAATTTCCGGAGAAGCAATCGAGCGTGCTGGCATCGCAGGAAGCAGGCAGCAGGATTATTGTGCCGTAGGATGTGCACGATGCTATCCGGTTCAAATCCCGGCTAGGATTGTGCGCGGTGTACGACCTGCCCCGGTGGGAGCTCATCAAGCAACTCGCGAATGGTTTTCTTTAGCACCGGATGCACAGCTTCCGACGCAATCTCCGCCAGTGGCTCCAATACGAAGCGCCGCTGATGCATCGCCGGATGCGGAATTGTCAACTCTGGTGAGGAAATTGTTTCATCGCCGAACAACAGGATATCGATATCGATTAATCGCGGCCCTTTTTTTTCGACGCGACGCCGGCCCATTTCCCGTTCGATGCGAAGAATGGTGGCCATCAGTTGTTGTGGGGACTCATTGTTTTCAAATTCGACTGCGCAATTCAGGAACCACGGCTGTTCCGTGAAATCCATGGGCTCGGTTTCGTAGAAAGATGAAACCTTTGCGATTCGGCCCGCGGTGCCCAGCCGGATTTGGGCATCCCGCAATTGGGCTTCGCGATCGCCGACATTCGATCCAAGAGATAGATAAACTCGGGCAGACATAGCGTGATTGCTAGTCTCACGCTTTCTTGTTTCGTTTCCTACCAAAAATTTCGCTTCCTGCTAAAAATGTGGTTTGGTCCCATCTGCAACGCACCCAATACCTTAGTTACTTTCAGGGACGCCATGTGACGCCTAAAATCTGCGCATGACACTGGAATCCCTGCTGCTGAGCCAGGACATCGACATGGTGCGAATCCTGCGCCCCACGCTGGAGAAGCTTTCCATTCAGGTGGAGGTCTGTCAGGAGGCAAAAAAGGCCAGCGAGATTCTCAGCACGGAAAAATTTGATGCCGTGATTGTGGACTGCGACGACGTAAAAGGTGGAATCGAGGTGCTGCAGGAATTGCGCACCAGTGCCAGCAACAAAAGCTCAGTCGCGTTTGCCGTGCTGAATGGCAAGAAGACGACCACGCAGCAGGCATTTGGCATGGGTGTAAATTTTGTTTTGCAGAAACCCGTTAACGGTCTGAACGCGGCGCGCTGTTTTAACGCGGCGCTGAATTTTATGGAGCGCGAGCGGCGGCGCTACTATCGCCAGCCGGTTGAAATGTCGGTCACCGTAGTCCTCGACGAGAAGCAGTGGAACGCGAAGAGCACCAACATTAGCGAAGGGGGAATGGCTATTGTTGTCACTCAGGCGCTGCCCAAGAGTGGCAAACCTCGTTTGCAGTTCGCATTGCCGGAGAGCAAGGCAGTTTTGGACGTGGAATCGGAAATGGCCTGGTCCGACGTCAAAGGGCGAGTTGGATTTCGTTTTGTGAACTTGCCTCAGAGTTCGCGGGAACTTCTTGAGCAATGGCTCAATGAGCAGATGGAAAAGTGCCTTCCTGGATCGCCAGACAAACTGCCAGGTTCCGCTTCAGAAGCTATCCAGTAAACAATTGTTTAAGCAAACTTTCAGTGTAAAGCTATCAGTCGGCCCAATGTTCCTTGCTCCATCACACCTGTGCGGTATTCAGTTTGGTACTAGCGCCTCAAGTTATGCATGGCAATCTGATGGGATACGGAGAATCCAGCCATGCTTCCCGCTTCCTATCGCATCAGCCGCGTTCAGAAAACCTTGCAGTGGTTTGAGCAGGATATTCCCTTGCTGAACCTGCGCGTCAAAGAGCTCTCGGCGGAACGGCAGAGATCGGCGAAACAGTTTGCTGCGGCATTAATCAGCCAGACTCGTGCCGAATTGGAGAGGCTGCTGAAAGAGAATCCTGAGTGCCAATCGGATGCGCGTGAAGCCGCGGGCGACGCTGCGGATTAGCGCCTCCGATCAGTGCGCTTTAATCGAAACACGCTCAGAAACTGGATCCCGCCGAAGCATGTGCGCCATACGAAGCTGCGCCGTCATGCTCTTCCTCGGGCAGGGTGACTTCCTTCCAAAGAGTCTTGTCGCGCAGGATGCGCGAAACCAAGGCCGTGTGCATGGCGTGCCCGGCGCGATCGGCGACGATTCTGCCGAGAATCGGCTTGCCAAGCAGCGCAAGGTCGCCCACTAAATCCAGAATTTTGTGGCGGACGAACTCGTCGGGGAAGCGAAGCGGTCCATTTTCGATTCCATCGCGAGTCAGCACAATGCAATTCTCGCGCGAAGCTCCCCGGATCAGTCCCATATTGCGCATGACTTTTTCGTCTTCCCGCGAACCAAAGGTGCGGGCGGGGGCGATGTTGCGCAGATAGCTGCCGTTCGAGAGCTCGACTCGCATCGTTTCCTTGCCGATGAGCGGGTGCGGGAAATTGATGGAATAGGAAACCGAGTAGTTGTCCGCGGGATGAACCGCGATGAACTTGTTCCCTTCGCGCAGTTCCATTTCGCGAAGGATCTTAAGATATTTGCGCGGGCGTCGCTGCTTGCGGATACCCACCTTCTGAATCATCTGGATGAAAGGCAGGGCGCTACCATCCAGAATCGGGAGTTCGAGGTTATCGAGTTCCACAATGGCATTGTCGATGCCGGCTCCGACGAAAGACGAGAGCAAATGTTCTGTTGTGGAAATGAACACGCCTTTTTTCATCAAGCTTGTGGCATAGCTCACGCGAGCCACGTTGCGGCTGCAGGCCTCGACCTGGAACCCGTCGAGATCGGTGCGGCGGAAGACAATGCCGGTGCCTGGCGGGGCCGGGACAATGCGCATGGAAACCGGCGCACCACTATGCAATCCGACTCCACTGCATTCCACGGCTGAACGAAGTGTCTGTTCCTGGGTCAAAGAAGAGCTATGAATGTCTCGGATGCGAGATAGATTACAACCGGGTTAAGAAGTTTGACTGTGGCAAAAAAGCCACACTCCGTGGCTTTGCACAACAATCTTGTGCAAAGCCACACTCCGTACTCCGTGGCTGGATCGCGGTGTACCGGGTTGGTTATGTCGGCTGGGTACCTGAGCTGGAACCTGAAAAGAGCAGCAACACGGGTTGTGTCCTGATGATATTGGGAAGCTCTTAATCTATTGCTACACATGGCTTACGTCAGTGCTTCTTCCCAGGTTTCATTGGATTGTAGCGGGAGTTGGGATCGAACATAGCCTGATCGAGTTCTCCGTTGTAGTGGGCGGCGTTCACGAAGCGTTCGCTTTCCATATCTCCATTGAAATAGCGAGTGAACCCGTAAGGCGTATTCACGCCTTGAACCATCCGGAAATTGTCGTAGATCTCTTCTTCCAGGTTCAGCTGCCTGTCTACGGGGTCGCGCCATTTGTAACTTTTCTTAATAGGCAGGTGGGAATCCAAATCGAGGAACAGGTCGATAGCCTCATCCTTGGAATTAATCAATGTGATCTGGTCGGCGGCAACGTTGCCGGCCAGGGCATTACCGTCATAAAAAAGTGCTACGGTGGGATCGTTCACCCAATTGTGGAGCACGGTTTCCAGCGAGAACCGCCGGTGCCGGAGGTAGCCATCAAGATCCTTGGTCTCGACTGGGCGCGGACCTTTGTAGGTAAGTTCCCAGCCTTTATTGCCGACATATAGATAAGCCACGTCCCGCTCGGGGGTGAGCTCAATCCGCTCCTTGTCGGGATACTCAACGAAGCGCCAGAAAAACATGCCATTGCTGGTTGGCTGTCCGTGGTGAAAGCTATAGGTCCGGCCCTGCTCTTCGAGATCGTGCACGTCCAGATAGGCCTGCCCGCCCAGCGCCTGGATGGCTTGCTCCAGCAAAGCATGAGCCTTGCGTGCATTCTGCAGGTCGACCGCCGGAATAGACTGAGATTGTGCGGAAGCCGCCGGAGGGGTCGATTGAGACGAGCCTTGTGCTGCTAGGGCCGAAGTCGCGGGATCGCTGGGGAAGCACAGCGCCAAACCTAAGATAAGAAATCGATATTTCATTCCGCGGTGACTTGGATGCCCGAACAGTTAATTGTAGCTGCTTACGGGGATTAGGAGGGCGTGGGGAAAAATGGCGGCTATGTAGGGACAGCCGCCCTCGGCTGTCCGGCGGAGCGAAGCTCTGCAGGCTTGGGTGCAGTGCCCCGGCCCTAACCAGGAGCAAACGGATTGCTCACAGGCTTTCTCAACAACCAAGGATATTCTGTCCAACGAAGCACCATCCCCGCTCGCACTGGATTTTCAAGAAGGTAAGCCATTTTCGCGTCGAGATTTTCAGAAAATCGGAGCACGTGGTCGAACGACTCCGCCTGCCGCAGCCTTCCGTGGCGGCCAAGAACCTTGTTCACCCGATGAGACGAAGCACCTTTAATAGCGTCCATGATCTCGGCAAGCGAATAGATTTCCATATTCTGGTTATTGGTCAAGGGCGTGAAAATCATGTGAACGTGGTCGGGCATGACGACAACTGCCTTCAGGTCAAACTTGACCCCGTTGTCATGCAAATAGCTATTGAGCACGGCCTGCCTAGCGTGGTCGGGAAGTATCCATCTCTTGTCTGTGCAGAACGTTACGAAATGCGACTTGTCGTCGACCCGCAAGTGTAGGAGCTGCCGTCTATAAAACGCCTTCCGCATAAGCATTGAATGTGGGGACAGCCGCCCTCGGCTGTCCAGCGGAGCGAAGCTCCGCTGGCTTTTGATTGTAGTGTCGAGAACGCCGTCAGGAGTACGTTTTGAGCGGGGATCTGTCGGCAGCCCTTCCAAATCGGAAATTGGATAAGCGGCAAGCAGCTGGCGAGCTTCGCTCGCCCGGACAGCCGAGGGCGGCTGTCCCTACATGAGCTAAACGATCATCACTCTCTTCATTGACCTGCCTGCCCTCACTACAAGCGGCCGTGCAGGCTGGGGCACGGCAAGTTTTGGTCTCTCGACAAGCTCGTTGTCAATCTCAACCGCCCTTTGCTTCACCTTGCGGCTGCCGTCAGAGGCCGAAGCGGCGAGCCCCGCTTCCTGTAGCAACTTGTCCACCCTTACCAGCATCGCAACCGGCAGCAGGCGATCTCCAGCTAAAACGTGGACGTCGGGTGGTGGACTATGTGTCCCAATGGATTCACCGAACCCAATCATGATCTTCGAAATCGGGACAGTAACATGCTCCAGCACATCGGGTGCCTGATCCTTCTGGAATTGCTTCGCCCAATCCTCCCCTGCCTTCGCAGCAGCTTCGGGTGAATAAAAATCTGCCACGATGCGCCGCGCCAACTCTTTCTTCGCTTGCATAGGGTGCACTTCTTGCTTCATCTGTCCAATCTGGGCTAACGAAACGTCGGTCAGCAACTCGTAATATCGCCACATCATCTCGTCGGAGATGCTCATGATTTTGCCGTACATTTCGCGCGGCGGTTCATGGATTCCGATGGCATTGCCCAACGACTTGGACATTTTCTGCACGCCGTCGAGGCCTTCCAGTATCGGCGTGGTTAGCACTACTTGCGATTCCTGACCGTAGCTGCGCTGAAGCTCCCGGCCGACGAGCAGATTGAATTTTTGATCGGTGCCACCGAGCTCTACATCGGCTTCGAGCGCGACCGAGTCGTAGCCCTGCACCAGCGGGTAGAGAAGCTCGTGGACGGAGATTGGTTTCTCTTCCTGAAAGCGTTTGTGAAAATCCTCACGTTCGAGCAGTTTCGAAACCGTATACTTGGCCGCCAGCCGCACGAATTCATCCGAGGTCATTGGGCCGAACCAGCGGCGGTTAAAATCGACGACCGTTTTCTGCGGATCGAGAATCTTGAAGACCTGTGCTTTATAGGTTTCAGCGTTTTCCTCGATTTGTTCGCGCGTGAGCGGCGGACGCGTGACTGAGCGCCCCGTTGGATCGCCGATCATGCCGGTGAAATCACCAATCAGGAAAATCGCCGTGTGGCCGAGATCCTGAAAATGTTTGAGCTTGCGCAGCACAACCGTATGGCCGAGGTGCAGATCGGGAGCGGTCGGATCCATGCCGAGCTTGACGCGCAACGGTTTGCCGGTGGAGCGCGACTTCTCCAGTTTGGCGCGCAGATCCGCTTCACGGATAATTTCTGCCGCACCTTTTTTGAGATACGTGAGTTGTTCATCTACCGGTGCGAAGGTTGGCATGGGAACAGACATTATAAGGAATGCGGAAGGCAGAAGTCAGAACGGGGAGGCTAGAATGCCTTTGCGGCTTGAATATGTGATTCGGAATTTTGATGTGAGTCCCGAAACCATTCGCATTCGGAAAGCAACCCTGGCGGACATTCCCCGACTGCGCGAGGTCATTGAAGCTTCGGTGCGCGGGCTGCAGGCTGATGATTATTCGCCTGCGCAAATCGAAGGCGCGCTGAAATCTGTTTATGGGGTGGACAGCCAGCTTATTTCCGACGGAACGTATTTTGTGGCGGAAGCGGCTCCCGAGGGTGGCAGCGAGTGCCGCATCGTTGCCTGCGGGGGCTGGAGCAAGCGGAAGACGTTGTACGGTGGCGATCAGTTCGCTGCCCGCGAAGATTCGCTCCTCGATCCCGGACAGGATGCGGCAAAGATTCGGGCTTTCTTTGTAGATCCGGAGTGGGCTCGGCGCGGTATTGGTGGCCTGATTCTTGAGGCCTGTGAGAATGCCGCGCGGGCTGCGGGTTTCACGCGCCTGGAAATGGGAGCGACTCTGAGCGGCGTGCCTTTCTACCGGGCCAAAGGGTACGGCGAAATTGAAAGACAGGAAGCTCCGCTGGGGAATGGTCAAACCTTGCCGATCGTGCGCATGGCAAAGCAAATCAAAAGCTTCTAACCGCAAAGGGCGCTAAAATGGGCGCTACGTGCGCAAAGAAAATCTTCGTCATCCGGCTCCGAATAGATTTTCTCCAAGCCGCTATTCTCCGCCGACAGTCAAGCCATCAATGCGCAATGTGGGGGAAGCGACCGAGCCGCGGAATTCGAGATCGTTAGCGATCTCGGAAATATTCATAAACATTTCCTTCAGGTTGCCGGCGACCGTGATCTCTTCAACTGGGTATGCGAACTCACCGCCAGAAATCCACAAGCCGGAGGCGCCGCGGGAATAATCGCCGGTGACGAGGTTCGCACCATGGCCTAGAAATTCGGTGACGTACAGACCTTCTTTGACCTCGGCAATCATTTGCTTCGGAGTTCTTGGGCCAGGCTGCAGAAAATAATTGCCCGGCCCAATGCCGGGAGTTCCGGCGAGTCCGCGTGACGCGTTGCCAGTGGTCGCAAGGCGGAGCTTTTTCGCGGTGTAAGTATTGAGCAAGTAAGATTTCAGAACGCCGTTTTCAAGGACAACGGTGCGGCGTGTGGGCACGCCTTCCCCGTCGAAGGGACTGGTGCCGAAGCCGCCTGGGATGGTGCCGTCGTCGATGATAATGACGTTTTCGCTGGCAATTTTCTGTCCCAGCTTGCCGGCTAGAAACGACGCGCCGCGGTAAACCGAATCGCCATTCACCCCTTCGAAAATGTGCTCGAGGATCGAGGTGGCGACCATAGGATCGAAGATTACGGGAACGTGCGCGGTTTTGACTTTGCGCGCTCCTAAACGGCGCAGCGTGCGTTCGGCAGCGACTTTGCCGACCTGCTCGGGAGAATCTAGTTTGCTCAACGTGCGTGCGACCGAGAACCAGTAGTCGCGCTGCATCGCGCCATCTTCGCTCTGCGCGATTGGGACAGCTGCAGTTGAACAATAAGACCGCCGGTATTCGCCGACGAATCCGTGCGAGTTAGCCAAAACTTTGTGCCCGGTTGCGGCATCGAACGACCCGCCTTCAGAGTTCTTAATGCGCGGGTCGAAATCGAGAGCGGCTTTCTCGGCGCGGCGGGCGTATTCGATGCGGGCGGGGCCGGGGAGAGAATAGACGTCTTCGTGATAAAGATCGAGATTGCCAGAAATCTGGCCGAGTTGCTGCGGTTCCGGAATTCCGCCAAAGGGATCTTCGGATGTAATCTTCGAAAGCTCCAGCGCGGAATTGACCATGCGATCGAGGCTGTCGCGGGAGAAATCGCTGGAGTAGGTGCTGGCTGCGCGCTGGCCACGGAACACGCGCACGCCGATCGAGCGCGATCCGGATTCTTTGAGAGTTTCGACTTGGCCGAGGCGAACGAGTGTGGAGAATTCATCGCCCTCGCGGACGACGCATTCGGCGGCGGTAGCGCCACCGTTCATCGCGCGGCGGACGATGTCCTGGGCAAGATCCTTCAAATCAACTGTTACTTCGTTTTCGATTGCAGTTATCATCTTAGAATTTTAGCGTTCAGAAATACCCTGCGAGGCCAGCGAGACTCGTAGACTAACGGGGGTTCCTTCTGCGTCATCTTTGCGCTGGGCGCAAAGATCAACCCTCGCTCAGGATGTCACTGTCATTGCATGAACCCGCCGGTATCTTTTCTCGCCGTTCCTCCAACGGTGAGGCGATCGACTTTGATCGTTGGAATGCCGACGCCGACCGGCACGGCTTGGCCATCTTTGCCGCAGGTGCCTACACCTTCGTCGAGCTTCAGATCATTGCCGACCATTGACACGCGGGTAAGAACATCCGGGCCGTTACCAATCAATGTGGCACCTTTGATCGGGGCCGTGATCTGGCCGTCTTCGATCATGTAGGCTTCGCTGGCGCCGAAGACGAACTTGCCATTTGTGATGTCGACCTGGCCTCCGCCGAAATTCACAGCGTAAATTCCGCGCTTCACAGAGCGAATAATATCTTCCGGATTATCCTGGCCGGCCAGCATGTACGTGTTGGTCATGCGCGGCATGGGAATGTGCTCGTAGCTTTCGCGGCGTCCGTTGCCGGTATCGGCCATGCCCATCAGGCGGGCGGAGAGCTTGTCGCTCAGATAGCCTTTCAGAATTCCTTTTTCGATCAGCACGGTTTCCTGCGTGGGCTCGCCTTCGTCGTCCACGTTCAGCGAACCGCGGCGCCAGGGCATGGTTCCGTTATCGACGACCGTGCAGCTTTCGCTGGCTACGCGCTTGCCGATCAGTCCGGCGAAGGCGGAGGTTTTCTTTCGATTGAAATCGGCTTCTAGTCCATGACCTACGGCTTCGTGCAGCAGAACGCCGGGCCATCCGGGGCCGAGAACAACTTCCATTTCGCCTGCGGGAGCTTCGCGCGCGTCGAGCTGAAGGATTGCCTGACGCGCCGCTTCTTTCGCAAAAAACTCGGGAGTCTTTTCGCCGAAGAAGAAGTCGAGAGCTACACGACCACCCCCGCCGGAGCCCCCGCGAGCGGAGTTGCCTTCGGTTTTGGCGATGCAGGAAACGTTTAGACGAGCCAGCGGCTGGGAATCTTCGGCGAAGGTTCCGTCAGAAGCGACGACTAGAATGTTCCGCAATTCGTCGGAGTAGCTGGCGCGCACTTCCTGAATGCGCGGATCGTAAGCGCGCGCAGCCTTATCAGCGCGCATTACCAGTTCGACTTTGGCCGTAATCTCGGCATCGACCGACGGCAATGTTACGGGATACAGACTGCGCGCCGCGGTTCTCCGAAATCCAGCGACCGGTGTCTTTGCGGGAGCGCTGGCGATGAGTGCTGCCGTGCGGGCGGCATGCAGAATGCGGCTGGCGGAAAGATCGTCCGTGTAGGCGTATCCGGTGCGCTCGCCAGAGACGACGCGGATGCCGCAACCTGCAGAAATGCCTTGCGAGGCAGACTTTACCATCGACTCGTCAACCATTAAGGAGGTGGACGAGAGGTATTCAAAATAAAGATCGGCGTAGTCGCCGCCGGCGGAAAGAGCTGCGGCTAAATAATGCTCGAGGTCGTTTTCCGTGACTCCGTAATGTTCGAAGAAAAAGCGCTGTTTATCGGCGAAAGATTGCTTATCCAAAATTAATCACCCGTAACGATATAGATGCCGCCGGAATGGGGACAGACTCAGTTGAGCGGATGCAAACATTATCCCACGGAGCGGGAGGGCACGCGTGAAAACATCCACAGCAAGGGCCTGACGATGGTCACTTATCACAGACCGGCGAGGGACGTTACCTGGATAATCCCGGGCGGAGACCGCGTGACGCCGGAGAGCTTAACTCGGACGGTCCAGGATTTTTTGAGCGAAGCAGCGACTGCCGTTGTACTGGAGAACGGGGCCGTGGCCTTCGATCTGGCGCAATCCAAGTACTCGATTTCGGGCGAGTACAACCGGTGCCTGCTTCACTTCTGGTCGGCGGAACGGAATGCAGTACGCCGCGTGCTGGAAGCTGAAGTTAAGAATGGTGTACTGCGACTGGCCGTGCAGCGGCTTGGTCAGGCGAGGCCTTCGAAGTTGGAAATCTGCCGCGAGCGCGATCGCCGCTCTCCTACGGCGCGGCGCACGGCACGCGCCAGTTATGAGCAAAAGTTAAGAAGAACTTTGGAGCGGCATTTTCCGGATTTGAAGGTCACGAAATTAACCGGCAGCGTAGATCTGGAGAAATCGTTTGGCCCGGTTTACGCACGCGGTCTTATTCGGCAAGGGCGTTCGGCATTTGCGGTGCTGGGGGTGAACGCCACTGAGACGCGGGCTTCGATCGATGCGGCCCTGACGTTTGCCATTCTTTGGCTCGATTTGTGTCGCGGAAGGCAAGAGGCAAACGTGCTGGTGGAAGGGTTGAAACTTTTTGTTCCGCATGGAACCTCAACGCTGGTTCGCGAGCGCATGGCGAACCTAAATCGCGATGCCGCAAAGTGGTTTTTGTATGAACTGAATGAACGTGACGATGCGCTGTTGGAAATGGATTGTGCAGATCGAGGGAATATTGCCACCCGTTTGGTTCATGCGACCAACGAAGCAGCCGCGGTGCAGCGCTTCGCGGAATCGATTGCGCGGGTTCAGCAGATTTTGCCGCACGGCGAAATCGCCGTGCTCTCGGCGGCAGAGATTGCATTCCGGTGGCGCGGACTGGAGTTTGCACGCGCGCGGCTGGGGTGCATTCCGGAATCGTTCTGCAGCCGGGAAGAGATTGTGTTTGGAGTTGGAGCGGCGGAGCAGGTATTAGAGAAACGGAACGAAGCCCGGTTCGTAGAACTCGCGAATGCGCTGCGCGAAACGCGCCATCCCTATGGGCCACGTCAACACCCGCTATGGCGGATGCATCCCGAGAGATGGCTCGAATCTCTCGTTGTCGGCGATGTCAGTATGATCGATGATCGGCTGCAGGCGTGCTGCCGTTATTCTCAGGTTCCGGCGTTTTCAGCGGCAGATCGAGCCATGGTTGACGTGCTCACGGTGACGCAGGCTGGACGGCTGGCCCTCTTGGAATTGAAGGCAGATGAGGATATTCATCTTCCACTGCAAGGGATTGATTACTGGTCGCGCGTGGAATGGCACCATGCGCGAGGGGAATTTCCACACTTTGGATACTTCGAAGGCCGCGAGCTTTCGCCGGATAAGGCGCTGCTGTTTCTGGTTGCTCCGGCTTTGCACGTGCATCCGGCGACCGATATTTTGCTGCGCTATCTTTCTCATGAAATTCAATGGGAGTTTGTGGGCATCGACGAACGCTGGCGCGAGGGAGTAAGAGTCGTGTTCCGGAAACGACCAGAGCGGGGGACGAAACGTGGATCTGAGCTACCTGCAGGCACGGCAGCTTGAACTCGGCGGTCGTTTATTTTTTTATTTTTCCCACGCACCCAATAGCCGCCGCACATCGACTAACTGGCCCAAGTGGTAAGCGTTGTGATCGGCAACCAGTAGCGCTTCGCGCAGGATCGTCTGGCCGTCTCCCCACGGAATCTTCGCATACAGATCTGTTTTTGGATTTGCAATTAAATCCTGCATCGCTTTCGAGTCTTTGCGGAATTGCTGAATGGATTTGTTCCAGGCTGCGGCATTCGAGGGGGCTTCACTCTCGGGCCAATAGCCTTCGGGCCATTTGGGAGACCCATATTTGGGATTGCGGCTGAACTCAAGAATGTCCCATTGCGCAATGCGCAGGTGTTCGACCAGCATCCATGCCGAATGCGGCAGTCCGTTGGGTTTCACGCTGCGCAGTTTCTCCGGCATATCGCTCACTACCTCTTCAAATTTGGCATGTGCACCACCGCCACTCAGCAGATCAACAAGATGTTCACGAAGCTGTTTGTCATGAGAATCCTTGGCGGGCATTGCGATCCTTCTTTCTTGATACGAAATTTTCACCACAGAGGCCTAGAGATGCCGAGAAGAATCGGTGCGATCTAAAAAACTGTCGGTTGGGCATCAGCAAGAGCACCGCAATTCACTCCTTAAGCGAGGGCGATTCTCTCTGTGGCTGGGTGTCTCCGTGGTGAGAAGTTTCGAGACTTTTCTCCACAGTCTCGCCTTTTAAGACGCGGGCCATGCCACGGACGATGCGGCGCATGGGGAAAATATTTTTATCATCGGCCAGAAAGATTTCGCCGATACGGCTGCCCCGATAATACCAGCGCTTAAGCAGGGCGAGGTGCTCCATTATTTCTTGCGCAGAGGCGGTTTTTTGCACAGGAAATGAATCCAGCGCCCCTTGCACCCTTGATTCCATGGATTGCGATTTGGCGTGTTCTGCGGCCTGAATAGGGAACACGATCGGGCCAGAGATAACGCCGCGTTCCACGCGGAAGAATGTTACGGCATCTGTAATCAGGGTTGGCTGAATGATCAGGGCTGACAAGCGGTCGATTCGGCGAACAATCTCGGGAAATTCGTTGATGACTGGTTTCAACTTCTCCAAACGCATGTGAATTGCGGAGGCTTCCTCAAAGGCAAGGTTTGCCGAGGCGACATCGCGCTGCGCCGAAAATTCACGTAGCAGAGATTCTCCAGAGGAATCGAAATAGCTTTGCACGCGAGTCACTTCCGCCGAATATTGGTCATCAGTGCAGCCTTTGAAACAGGGTGCGAGGCACATTTTCATCTCGGAATAGATGCAGCCGGGGAATTTGGGATCGGGATGAAGATCTTCGACGCAGCGGCGCATCAGGAAAAAATCCAGCGAGTCGTTCATGAATTTCTCGGCGGCAAGGCGCGAGCGGAATGGCCCGTAATACAGAGGACGGCCGTTGAGCCGGCCGAGGCGAGTGGTGATGGAAGCTCGCGGATATTCATTTTCCAGGTGCAACTTGATGAGCGGCGCAAAGCGGAAGCGCAGGCGTTTGGCGTAAGTCTTGGGAAAAGTCTTGCGCAGGATTTTATAAAGAAGGAAGCCAGATTCGAAGTCAGAACCAGTAGCAGCGTACTCGATCGAGTGTACGAGATCGCGAAGATTTAATTTCCGGCTGCGTTCGTCCGGGGAGCCAAGCAAACGGTGCAGGCGGCGGCGAAGGTTTGCGGTTTTGCTGACGTAGGGCTCGGCCTGCTCGTCGATTCCGCGCAGACGGAATACTGCGGGTTTTGCCGGAACGGCGGCGAAGAAGTCGACATCGCGTTCCGGATGAAATTCCAACCGCTCAGTCAGCACAAGATCATTGTAAGCAAGTCTTCACCACGGAGGCGCAGAGATGTTGTCGCTCTCACCAAGGCTTATCTGAAGCTGGCGCTGCGGAATTTCTGGCGGAAGTCTTCGCCTTCCATTTTGATGACGCGGCACATTTCATGCAGGCGGGAACGCATGCGCTCCCCGATGCGATCGCCTAGAGTTTCAGAGCGGGTGGCGCGTGCTAGTGAATTCGTTCCGTTCGTGCCGCCTGCGGGCTGATCCTCAAAGTTCGTAGTGATGATCGTGGTGCGGTTGTTGTTGTACCTTGTATTCAAGATCAGGCTGACGGTGTCCCACACCCATTCGGTAGGCTTTACCGCTCCCAGTTCATCGAGGACCAGAACCTCGGTTTCGAAAACCGGACGAAGAACATCCAACTCCGTGGTTTGAACGGTTGTGTTGTAGGAGTTTTGAATCTCCTTCAACAGTTCGCGATAATCACAAAACAGGCAAGCAATGCCCTTATTCAAAATTAGTTCTTTAATAATCCCGACTGCCAGATGGGTCTTGCCAGTGCCGATTTTGCCAATGATCAGCAGGCCCATGCCATCGCGAGGATCGTATTCATGCGCAAACTTCGAAGCAGCCAGGTGCGCGAGCGCGAGCGAAGGGTGGGCTCCGGGAAAATCCGTCGTGTAGCTGGCCAGTTCGCAGTGCTCGTAACGGCGGGGAATATTGGCGGCGGCCAGCAGAGTTTGATTTCGCGCGCGCAACTGGCAATCGCAACGGGTGACGCGCCGGTCTTTATTGCTATTTTTATCTTTGTCATTGGAGGAGACGGAGCGCAAGGGTTTCCATCCGGTTCCTTCGCACAACGGGCAAACTTCGATTGGGGTCTTCGTCAACATCGAATTTGTTTTTTTGTTCCCTCCAGCATTCCTATTCTTTGACTCTGCACCCGCGAGCGGCTTTCTCGCAAGCGAGAAACCGCGATTCTCTGTGTACAAGCTGTGCAGCCGCACGCGAGGCTGTGGACATGCGAGGATAATTTGCTTGCGGCTGCTTCGTCATGAGTGTTCGCGTTGCCGTTTGACTCGACTCTTGCCGCCAAAACCAGCCCTGCGAGCAGGGAGCAGCGGCGCGGGAGTGCAAAACAGGCTTCCACAGCCGATTTTCACAGTTGACATTCTGCGAATAGAGAGGAAAATACCAGCCGTCAGGTTTCCCACTCAGTACAAAAGGCCCTATTTCCCGGTTAGTACTGGGTATGAAAGAGACCTGCGAGGAGAAACTATGAATAAAGCCGATCTGGTTGACAAGATCGCTGGCGCCTGCGAAATCAGCAAGGCGCAGGCTACAACCGCGATTGATACCGCCGTGTCAAGCATTACCGGCGCATTGAAAAAGGGAGATCGAGTGGCTCTGATCGGTTTCGGGACTTTCTCGGTGTCACAGAGAAAGGCGCGGAACGGGCGCAACCCGCAGACTGGCGCCACTATAAAGATCGCTGCCCGCAAGGTTGCAAAGTTCACACCCGGAGCCGAACTGAAGAAAGCCGTCAATAAGAAATAACCTTCCATTGGGAGTTACAGAATTCAGGCAACGGCAGGGGGTCGGCCCTGCCGTTTGTTGTTGGGGCAACCCCGTTGCCCGATTTTTCCGGCACCGTTTTCTGGGATTCATTGCCTGCGGCTACAATGTCTGGAGCATGATTGCCCATCTGCGCGGAAAACTGCTCGTCAAGCATCCCAATCGCATTGTCCTGGAGACGGCCGGCGTCGGCTATGAGGTAACCATCAGCGTCCCCACCTTTTCTGAGTTGCCCGCCAACGGATCGGAGGTTTCGCTCCATATTTATACGCATGTGCGGGAAGATGTGATTGCGCTATACGGTTTCCTGCATCCTGCCGAGAAAGAGCTATTCGAAAAACTGATGACAGTCAGCGGAATCGGAGCCAAGCTGGCGATCACGATACTTAGCGGGATGGCGGCCGATGCGATGGTGGGCGCGATTCGATCGAATGACGTCGCACGGCTGACCAAGATCCCCGGTATCGGGAAGAAAACTGCGGAACGAATGGTTCTGGAGCTCCGTGACAAGTTGCCAGTGAAAGAACCTGCAACCTCCGGCCCGGCGGCTATGAATGCGCTGGAAGAAGATGTAGTGTCGGCATTGGTAAACCTCGGCTATCAGGCTCCTGCAGCTCAGAAAGCACTTGCAAGTCTTAACCAGATCGGCAAGGCGAAGTCTTTTGATTCAGCTTTCCGCCAAGCCTTGGCGGTACTCTCGAAGTAGTCTCCTGAACGAGCGGAAGAACCCTTCCATTGAACCCGCAAACTACGGAAAACCATATTTCCACTCTGAGTAAACGGAAGCCGAGCCGAACAGATTACTTCTAAGTGCAATAAAACACATAACAAATAGCACGTTAAGTTTTGGAATGTAAGTTGCACTGTGTTGTTTTGTACAACCTTTATTCTCTCGGGTCTTAATAGCTTTTTGTAACCTGCGGTTCTAACGCTTTCATTCAGTTTTCTTAGTAGGTTGATGCAGCTCGGGCTAAGGCATGGGACGGAATTGGTCGGGTCAAACGTTGGTCTCCCTGCTGAACGCCGGTTCCATTCAGTTCAATTTCTCAGGATTTTGGAGGAAGCAATGTACAGTCGCAGCCTAAGATCGGCTCTGGTTGTTTTAGTCATCGTTTGCTTGGCTGGTGCCATGCAGGTTTGGGCCCAATCGACTTCCACGGGAAGCATTGCCGGGACAATCACTGATCCCTCCGGCGCTGTCGTCTCGGCAGCAACCGTCACGCTGACTGACACCTCCACCAACTCTTCGCGCACTGCCGCCACCAATGCGACCGGGCGTTACTATTTTGCTGACGTTACTCCGGGCAGTTATAACATCGAGGTCTCGAAGGCAGGATTTTCGACGGTGAAATCTGAGCACCAGGTGGTGCAGGTCGGCCTCGCGCTTACTGTGAACCTGGCGCTGCAGGTCGGCGGCACGAACGTGGTTGTCGAAGTTTCGGCTGTCGGGAATGAACTGCAGACCATGAACGCCACGGTGGGCAATACTGTGCCGCAGGTTGCGATTGATAACCTGCCCAGTATTGGCCGCGATGTAAACACGTTCATCGAGCTGCAGCCGGGCGTAAGCGCCGGCGGAGACGTTGCCGGCGCGGTCAACGATCAAAGTTATTTCTCGCTGGACGGCGGCAACAACAGCAACGATATGGATGGCAGCGGCGGCGTATATACCAATACGCAACAGAATTTGGTGATCGGCGACACGACCGGCGGGATGGCCAACCCGATATCGTCTATGTACTCCTCCCCCTCGGGCGTCATGCCTACTCCATCGGACAGTGTCGAGGAGTTCAAGGTGAACACCGCCGGGCAGACGGCAGATTTCAATAGTTCTGCTGGCGCCGAAATTAAGGTTGTTACCAAGCGCGGAACCAGCAGCTTCCATGGCACGGCGTACGAGTATTACAAGGATAACAATTGGTCATCGAACACCTGGCAAAATAATCAAAACAATTGGGAGGGTGTAGCCCAATGCGGAGCGCCAAACTGCGGACACGTTGACCTTCCGGCCTTTCATTACAGCCGCTTTGGCGGCGCCATCGGGGGGCCACTCATCCCGAAAGCGGTTCTCGGCGGCAAGACCTTCTTCTTCTTCAATTATGAGGGCTTCCGCTATCCGAACTCTGAGACCATTTTCAGAAACGTTCCGTCGCCCGCCTTGCGGTTGGGATTGTTAACAGACTCCTCAACCGGAAAGGTTGCTTACAACCTGAACCCCACGCCCGTAGCCTTTAATGGCGTCACTTACGCTGGGAATTACGGCTGTGCCGGGACGGCCACGAATCCGAACCCATCCGGCAAATGTGATCCGCTCGGCCTCGGTATCAACCCTCTGGTTTCGCAGTTATGGAATAAGTACGAGCCCCAATCGAACGCCACTTGTAGCCAGAGCCTGTGCGACTCGGCTAACGTTTTGGGATTTTCGGCCAACGTGAATCTGCCCATCACCAGCAACTTCGACGTGGCGCGCATCGATCATGATTTCGGTTCCAAGAACCATTTCATGTCCAGCTGGCGTTATTACAATATGAAGCTTGCTTCGGTTGATCAGGTGGATATTGGGGGCTTTTTCCCGGGAGATACGCTGGGAACGCCAGCCTCTCAATCCAGCGATCCGATTCAAGACTGGTTCTTCGTGGCTGGCCTGACCACCAACATCACTACCAATACTACGAACGACTTTCATTACAGCTTTCTGCGGCAATGGTGGGCCTGGGCACGGGTTGGGGCTCCTCCACAGCTTGCCGGACTGGGTGGCGCACTTGAAATCGACAGCGGACAGGCCACCTGCGGCGACACCTGTCAGGAGCTTGATCCTTTCAACACGGACAATCAGCAAATCCGTCGCCGTTTCTGGGATGGGCACGACAACATGTTCCGTGACGACATTTCCATGCTGAAAGGCAATCACCTCTTCCAATTCGGTGGCACGTATCAGCACAATTGGGACTACCACCAACGCAATGACAGCGGCGGCACCATCAACGCTTTCCCTGTGTATTCTCTGGGCGACGGAAGTCACGGATCGTTGCAGAGCGCTCCCTTATTTCCTTGCGCCCCGACTCCTGCAGGCGTCGCGAGTACCATTTCCACGAGTGCGGGTACCTGCGATTCCATTGCTGCTGGGGTGCTGGGAGTTGTTTCCTACGCAGGTCAAATGTTCACCCGGACTGGCTCGAGTCTGGCTTTGCAACCTCCGCTTACCAACGCCTTCGACAAGAGCGTCATTCCCTATTACAACGTCTACTTCAGTGATACCTGGCACCTGAAGCCGACCTTCACTTTCACCTACGGCTTGGGTTATGCACTGGAGATGCCGCCTACCGAGCAGAACGGGAAGCAGACTGTGCTGGTAGATGCGGCCAATGAGCCGCTCAGCACCGAGACCTACCTCCACAATGTCAAAATGGCCGCCCTGGCCGGCAAAGTCTACAACCCCGAAATCGGGTTTGCCCTGGTGGGCAATACCGCGAACGGGCTGAAGTATCCCTACAACCCGTTTTATGGCGAATTCAGCCCGCGCGCTGCCGTGGCTTGGAATCCGCACTTCGACAGCGA
This sequence comes from uncultured Acidobacteriaceae bacterium, assembly GCA_963766625.1. Classification (GTDB taxonomy): domain Bacteria; phylum Acidobacteriota; class Terriglobia; order Terriglobales; family Acidobacteriaceae; genus Sulfotelmatobacter. The sequence goes on from CAVYBF010000012.1 coordinate 26,916, forward strand.
TTCAATGGCGGGCAAAATCTTCGGACATGAAGATACGGTCCTGCGGGGTGGTTATGGGCGCCAGTACGGCCGCTTGAACGGCGTCACTCAAGTGCTGGTCCCGCTGCTGGGACTCGGCCTCGAACAGCCTGTGTCTTGCGGCTCGAACATCGCCACTGGCGCGGGAGGCTGGGCCTGCGGAGCCGCGGCTTCGGGCACTTACTCCAGCGCGTTTCGCGTTGGGGCAACACCGTCCGCTAACGGGGGTCCGACTGTTCCGCTGATCTCGCTTGCGAGTCCGACGCTGCCCCAGCCAGTTTATCCCGGGTTCAACAATACCTTTTCGTCGAGCCCAGAAGGGTTGGATCCGAATTTCCGGCCGAACTCGATTGACGCGTTCGATGTCACGCTCCAGCGTCAGTTAAGTCACAGAGTTACTCTGGAAATCGGCTACATCGGCCGCAGAATTAGGGACGAGTACCAGCCCGTTGAACTGAACCCAGTTCCGTACATGATGACGCTGGGCGGACAGCAATTTAAGACAGCCTACGCCAATATGGTGCTGCAGTACTGCGGCGGGATTGCAGGCATGGCGGGGGGCGGCTGCGCAGCCAACGCGGGTGCTGTCACACCACAGCCTTTCTTCGAGCACGCGCTCGCAGGAACGGGGTATTGTAAGCCTGGGACCTGCACAGCTACGGTCGTAAAAAACGAAGGGGCGAACTTGGCCAATGCTCAGGTTTGGACACTCTGGAGCGATCTGGATAACGGTGCCTTCAACTTCCCACGCAGCCTGCAGAGCACTCCGATTCCCAGCACCTGTAATGCAATAACCACGATCGGCTGCTCCGGGGCATATACCGACGGCGCCTTTCAGAACGCCAGCATTGGCTACGGCAACTACAATGCCGGTTTTGTTTCCCTGAAGATGGCTGATTGGCGCGGACTGACGATGCAGTCCAACTTTACCTGGTCGAAGGCTCTCGGAACCGCAGCACAGGCGCAGTCCTCGAGCGAACTCAATACGCTCGATGACTTCAATCTGGCCGAACAGTATGGCAGACAGGCTTGGGACCGCAAATTCCTCTACAACATGTTCCTGGTCTACCAACCTCCCTTCTACAAGGGACAGTCTGGAGCCATGGGACGAATCCTGGGCGGCTGGACGTTCGCGACAATATTCGCGGCCGGTTCCGGCCTTCCGACGCAGGTCGGTACGACCTACGGTGACTACCAATCCTTCGGTTCATGCGATGGTGTCGGCTGCGCGGACTATGACTTGGAGAATGCCGTGCCGATTGGCCCCGTTCCCAACCGTCACGCCTACGTGTGCCCCGGCAATCAGTTCGGTACCGGCTTCTGCGCAAATCAAACCAATGGCTACCCGGTCAATTATTTTGCGGACGGGGTGAACCAAGCTCAAAACTGGCGTAACCCAATTCTGGGGGTAGATACCCGGGATGGCGGGAGTGGGATTCTCGGGGGGCTATCGTACTGGAATGTGGACTTCAGCGTTAAGAAGAGCATCCGGGTGGCGGAAAGCATCAACCTGGAATTCCAGGGCGTGTTCGCCAACGTTTTGAACCATAATCAGTGGACCGATAACTACCTTGGTCTGTACAACAACGCCGGCTTTGGCGCTCTCGGATTCAATGGTGAGGCAGAGCCGCGAAACATTGAACTCGGCGCCCGCGTCCGCTTCTAACCAACTCGCATTTTGTATATTGGCCCGCACCGTAAGGTGCGGGCCTTTTGCTAACATCACCGTTTCGCCTCGTACTCTAAAAATCATATTTATCTCCGCCGAAGCGGAGCCGAAGAGCGAGAAGGTTTCGCTTAAGTCTCGCTGACATAACACAAGGATCTACAAATTCATTTGGAATGCAAGTTGCACCTTTAGCTGCAGAAGGCTCAGGTTCATTCTTCTTTTCCGATTTTTTGGTTTCTTAGAGTAAAAAGCAGTTGGTAGCGAGTTCGCCGGCAAAGCGATAAGTGAGCTTGCTGCGAAAATCCCACTACCTGTCCCAGGTTGCACCTAACATTCGGTCCGTTCGATTTCTCAGGCTCAGGAGGTCGTGATGAAAAGTCGCACCTTGAAGTCGGTTCTGTTTCTTCTTGTTGTTTTTTGTCTGTTCGCTGCAGTTTCGGGCTGGACACAATCGGCCTCGTCGGGAACCGTTGCCGGCACAATCACCGATCCCTCCGGTGCTGTAATCCCCGGCGCGACTGTGACGCTGACGGATGCTACGACCAACAATTCTCGAAATGCGACTACAAACGCGGCCGGCCGCTACTTTTTCGCCGATGTCGCGCCTGGCAACTACAACGTTTCGGTTTCGAAGGCGGGGTTCTCCACTGTTAAGGCTGAGAATCAGCAAGTACAAGTGGGCCTCTCGCTGACGGTGAACCTGGCCTTGCACGTTGGCGGAGCCAATGTGGTGGTCGAGGTTGAGGCGGCGGGGAATGAACTTCAGACCATGAACGCGACAGTAGGCAACACCATCACGAGCGCGGCCCTGGATGCACTGCCAAGCATTGGCCGGGACGTCAGTACATTTGTCGAATTGCAGCCGGGTGTGACCCCGGAAGGCAGCGTTGCCGGGACGGTCAATGATCAGACCTACTTTTCGCTCGATGGCGGAAACAATACGAATGACATGGACGGCAACATGTCGACCTACACAGCGACCTATGCCGGCGACCCAACCGGCGGCGTGGCCGCGCAAAATAATTTTTACCTCACCGGCAATCCAACCGGCGTGATGCCGACGCCCCAGGATAGCGTTGAGGAATTCAAGGTCAATACGGCAGGACAGACGGCCGATTTCAATAGCTCATCGGGTGCTGAAGTCAAAGTAGTGACCAAGCGCGGAACCAATAGCTGGCACGGTACCGCTTACGACTATTATCTGGACAATAATTTCTCTTCAAATTCCTGGCAGAATAATTTCAGCGACGTTCCGCTTCCCAGTTTCCATTACAACCGGTTTGGATTCGCCATAGGCGGGCCTGCCATTCCCAAAGAAATTTTAGGAGGGAAGACTTATGCCTTCTTCAATTTCGAAGGCTTCCGTTGGCCCAGTAATTCGGTTACGGTAAACCGCGATGTGCCTTCGCCGGCCTTGCGACTGGGGATGATCACCGACCCTGTCACGGGTAAGGTTTACAACCTCAAAACGCTTGATCCGCGGGGGATTGGTCTCAATCCTCTGGTCAGCCAGATATGGAACAAGTACGAACCGGCTTCGAATGCGTCCTGTGTAAATCCCCTTTGCGACGGCACCAACGTCCTGGGGTTCACTGCCAATTTGAATTTGCCGCAGAAGACTAATTTCGCGGTGGCGCGTATCGACCACGATTTTGGCAAGAGCTGGCATTTTATGTCCAGCTACCGATATTTCAAATTTGGGACGAATGGCACACAAGATCAGGTTGACATCGGCGGATTTTTCACCGGCGATACTCTGGGCGTACCGGCATCGCAGTCGAGCGATCCGCAGCAGGCCTGGTACTTGGTGGCCGGTCTAACGACAAATATTACCCCCACAGTGACCAACGATCTCCATTATTCATTTCTCCGAAACTGGTGGCAATGGCAACGAGCCGGAGACGTTCCGCAATTAGCGGGGCTGGGTGGAGCATTGGAAATTTTTTCCGGTGAGAGCAATGGGCACACTGACGACCTTGCGCCTTTCAACGTGAACACTCAGCAAACCCGTACTCGCTTCTGGGATGGTCATGACCAGATGTTGCGAGACGACCTCTCCTGGTTGAGGGGGAATCATCTGTTGCAGTTCGGCGGACAGTACCAGCACAACTTTAATTATCACCAGCGCACGGATAATGGCGGCGGCATCAACTATCAGCCCGTCTATCAGCTTGGCTCGAGCAGCGGTTCGGGACTGTCACAGGACCTGCCAATTTGCACCACGACCTCCAACATCCCCAACTGTAGTGCTCTGACGGCAGGAATGCTCGGGATTGATTCTATCTCTCAAATCGCCTACACGCGTTCGGGCCCAAATCTAAACCTGAACCCGCCTCTCACCCCGGCTTTCGATCAGGACACGATTCCTTACTACAATGTTTATTTCAGTGATACCTGGCACATGAAACCGACGTTCACGCTGACCTATGGATTAGGCTGGACGCTGGAAATGCCACCAGTCGAGGCGAATGGAAAGCAGATTGCGTTGGTGAACCAGAGTGACGAGTTGGTCGGTACGCAGGACTATCTGGATGCTCGCAAGCGTGCTGCCTTGCTGGGTCAAGTCTATAACCCAGAGATTGGATTTGCACTGATTGGCAACGTTGGCAGTGGATTAAAGTATCCCTACAACCCGTATTATGCCGAGTTCAGCCCTCGGATCGCGGCGGCCTGGAACCCGCATTTTGGCGGGGATAACTTCTTCACCAAATTATTCGGTCCCGACGGCTCAGTGCTGCGTGGCGGCTACGGACGCGAGTATGGGCGCCTTAACGGCGTCGATCTCGTCTTGGTCCCGTTGCTCGGTACCGGCTTGATTCAGGCGGTGCAAGACTTCACTCCGGTGGCACCCACAGGGGGCATTCCCTGTACCGGAGGGGCGACGACCTGTGCAGGGAATGCATTCCGGGTGGGCATCGACAAGGCAGCTGGGGTGGGCACGATTAATGCCCCGCTTCCGACTCCCAGCGCGACGTTGCCGCAACCGGATTATCCGGGTTTCAACGCCGTTGCTGCCGGCGCGGGTGAAGCGCTCGATCCGAACTTCCGGCCAACGGCAGTGGATTCTTTCGACCTGACCTGGCAGCGCCAGTTGTCGCGAAAAGTCACGCTGGAACTCGGCTATATCGGCCGCAGAATTACGCACGAATATCAACCGGTCAACATCAACAGTGTTCCTTACATGATGACGCTTGGCGGCCAGCAGTTTGCTCAGGCGTACAAGAACGTGGTGCTGCAGTACTGCGGCGGCATTGCGGGACTGGCGGGCGGGGGTTGTGCAAAAACTGCGGGCGCAGTTACACCCCAACCGTTCTTCGAGCATGCGCTCGCCGGCACGGGCTACTGCCAGATAAACGGGAAACCTTCAACTTGCACGGCTGCAGTGGTGGCGAATGAAAGCGGAAACCTGGCCAGCCAGTTGGTTTGGTCACTCTGGACCGATCTCGACAGCGGTGTCGGTTGCCCAAAGGGCGGCTGCACGAGCGCAGCGAACCCGGGTGCACCGGATGCCTTCAACTTCCCGCGCACTATGATGAATACGCCAATTCCGGGAGAGATCAATGGGGCGGTTGGTCAGTCGACTTCGGGCATCGCCATGAACGCCAGCATTGGTCACAGTAATTACAATGCCGGATTTGCTTCATTGAAAATGGCGGAGTGGAGAGGCTTGACGGCGCAATCCAACTTTACCTGGTCCAAGGCGCTGGGTACGGGAGCTTTCGTTCAGGCGACCAGCGGCTACACCGAAGATGATCCATTCAATCAGAACGAGATGTACGGCCCGCAGTTCTTCAACCGAAAATTTGTCTACAACACGTTTCTGGTGTACCAGCCACCGTTCTACAAGGGACAGGAGGGCATGATGGGGCGGTTGCTGGGCGGTTGGACCTTCTCGCCGATATTCACTACAGGCAGCGGGCAGCCGAATCAGATCTGGCCGTCGAATTTCACCACGCAATCGTTCGGCGAGGGCGATAACGGTGACAACTATCTTAGCCTGGAAACCGCTGTTCCGATCGGTCCGCTTCCAGCCCATGGGCACGCCTATTACAACGTGCCTTCGGGCGGTCTGCCGGTGAATACATTCAAGAACCCAGCGGCGGCGGTTGCGGATTATCGCAATCCGATTTTGGGTTTGGATACCAGAGACACCAGCTTTCTCACCGGTCTGCCCTACTGGAACCTCGACTTCAGCATTCGAAAGAATGTTCGGGTAGCCGAGTCAGTGGCACTGGAGTTCCAAAGCGTCTTCGTCAACGTTTTGAACCACAATCAATGGCTTGATCCAAGCCAGCCGTGGGGACTCTTTTCACCCACCACCTTCGGTGCATTGTTAGGCTCAGCTCAGGAGAATGTGGGCGGCAATCGAGCTATTCAGCTCGGCGCTCGCGTTCGCTTCTAATCGACCTGGGCACTACTTTCTACGGCCCGCACTTCCCGTGCGGGCTTTTTTGTGCTCGAAAGTTGTGCCATGGCGTTAGCTGCGGATGATCGGAGAATCTGCTCCTCCGCTCACTAATTTCCCGCTGCTGCGCGAGTTATTTCCCGATGCAAAACGTGCTGAAGATGAGATTCAGAATATCGTCGTTCGTGGTGGCGCCGGTGATGGCATCCAGCGGTCGTAACGCATTGTAGAGATCCAGCAGAAGCATTTCATGAGGAACCTTGGCTGATACTGCGTCAGTTGCCGCTTGGAGTGCGGCAAGAGAATCCCGTACCAGAGTTTGATGGCGGACGTTGGTGAGAAATCCGGCTTCGGCTTGTGCTCCGGCGTCTCCGCCGATGTGCCGTAGAATTTCGGCGCGCAGGTCGGGAATGCCTGCGCCGGTGAGGGCGGAAACGCTGAGCTTGGGCAGGCTAATCGAGGAATTCCAGAGACCGCTTTCCCACTGGTCGGCGACTAAATCGCACTTGTTCATGATTACGATTGCCGGACGATTTCTAGTCTGCTCAACAAGCTCTTTGTCTTCTTTCGCCAGGCCAGTTGTCACGCCCTGAGACGCGTCCACCACAACCAAAATCAGATCGGCATCGGCCAACGCTTCCATGGATTTGCGGATCCCGATGGATTCGGCTTCATCGAGCGCCTGCCGGATTCCCGCGGTATCGACAAGCTGCACGGGAATGCCGCCGACGGCGACGGTTTCGCTCACCAGATCGCGGGTGGTGCCGGGCGTGGCCGTGACGATGGCGCGTTCGCGCTCGACCAGGCGATTGAATACGCTCGATTTTCCCACGTTTGGTCGGCCGACAATCGCCAGCGTTAAACCTTCGTGCACGATTTTTCCGTAGGCGAAGCTGGCCGCAAGCGCGTCGAGGGGCGCCTGGATTGCCGTGATGCGATCGAGGATCGCGGAATCGGGCAGAACGGAAACGTCGTCTTCCGCAAAATCAATGCCGGCTTCGAGAACGGCAATCAGCTCAATTAGCTTTTGCTTAATGGGCTGCAAGCGCTTGGAGAGTGCGCCTTCGAGTTGCTGGGCTGCGACCTTGGCCTGGTAGAGTGTCTGTGAATCGATCAGGTCGCGGACGGCCTCAGCCTGCGCGAGATCGATGCGGCCGTTCAGGAAGGCGCGCATGGTGAACTCTCCCGGCTCGGCCAGGCGTGCTCCGGCGGCTACGCAAAGTTCGACGATGTGACGCAGGACCACCGGCGATCCGTGGGCGGAGATTTCAATGATGTCGTCGGTGGTGTAGGAATGTGGTTTGGCGAAGCAGGTGACCACGACTTCATCGATGCGGGCGGCTGTCCCCACGTGTGCATTGCCTGGGTCACACGGTTCGATGAGTTCCCCAAAGATTGCTCTTCCCGGTTCAAGCTCGCGCCTGAGACGTAGCATCGGTAACGCAATCTCGCGGGCGTGAGGGCCAGCGAGGCGTACTATGCCGATTCCACTGCGGCCGGGAGGCGTCGCAATCGCCACGATTGTGTCGTCGAGGTTCACTCGGGCGATTGTAGCGGTTAATCTATTGAGTAGGCCAAATCCAGGTAAGGAGCAAGGGATTGCCAGTCGCTGACGAATTGCTGATAGCCAACGCTGAATTTGTAAAGAAGTTCGATTTGGGAGACTTGGCGGTCCGTCCGAGGCGCCGCGTGGCGGTGTTGGCCTGCATGGACTCGCGAATTCTTTTCGAGCGCTGCCTGGGATTGCAGCCCGGCGACGCCCATATGATTCGCAACGCGGGCGGCATCGCCACCGACGATGCATTGCGGTCGCTGATTGTGTCCCATCACCTGCTGGATACGCAGGAATTCATCATCATCAATCACACCGATTGCGGCCTGCTGAAGGTGAAGGAGTGCGAACTGCGGGCGCACCTGGCGGAGAAGATGGGCGCCATCGCCAGCGAGCCTGCGTACTTTTATGCCTTCGATGATCTCGAAAAAAATCTTCGGGAGCAGGTGCAGCGCGTGAAATCGCATCCCTGGATTCCGAAGCACATTCCGGTTCGCGGATTTATCTATGATGTGAAGACCGGAGCGCTTAAAGAAGTAAATGCCAGGTAAAGATTTTCGGCGACTTCATCGGGCGACAACCTTTTCTATTTCTGCTCTGAATTGATCGTATGGCAGGGCCCCGGGGTGATACATCGCGATCTTTCCGGTTCGATCCAACAATACCAGCGTAGGCGTGGTTGAAGCGCCATACACGTCGAAGTTGTACTTGCTGACTGGAACCGGCATGTCGAGCAGTCCGGCGTAGAAGCGATGGCGCACGGCGTCAGTATAGGCGAGTTCATCGCTGGGCGAAGCGTTCTCGATCCGGGCCGTGTAGCCATAGAGCATTGTGGGGCCGATCACCTTCAATCCCCTGGGGGCAAACTCGCTGCGCAGTTGCGTGATGATTGGCGCTTCGGCTTTGCAGTCGGCACACCAGTGGGCCCAGAAAAAGAGCAGCACTGGCGAGCCTTTCAGCTGAGCGAGCGACGGCGCTTTCGTTCCGAGATATTGCTCGCTGCGCAGCGCCGGAGCGGGACGGCCCTCCAGCGACAGCAGGTTCAGGTTCTTCTGCAAGCGGGCCCGGAGGGACGTGTTGCCGTAAGTTCTCAACGCGGTGCGCAAGAGCGCGGCGGCCTGCGTGCGCTCACCTTGCGCCGCCAGCACCTGTGCGCGAACTTCCAAAGCGGCTCCCAGAGCAATTGGCAAGTGCGGCTCTGAATCGAGCGGATGCTGCTTGAGCTGAGCTAGGGCCAGATCTTCTGTTTGTTTCGCATACGATGTAGCCTGATCGTACTGGCCGGCATCCAGGGCGGCGCGCGCCATCCAGGAATAAGCTTCTACGTATTCGGGAGTGATTCCGGCTTGCGCGCGATAAGACGCCAGATATGAGTCGGCTGCGCTGAAATTGTTTTGGGCCAGGGCGATTCGCACCTCATCAACGACGCTGGCCCACAACGCCGTTACCGACGCAATTATTAGAAGTATGAGAACAGTCCGCCAACGCATACCTTCATCATCTATTCTCGAACCAGTTTCTGGCAAATCAGTTTTCTGGTAAATCCGATCTACCCTCAGGTGAACTCCGTAGATCCGTAACAGGGTGAATGCAATGCACTTACCTAAGTACCTGCTAAAAATGTGTAGCTTTTTTGAGTCATTTCCAATAAAATTTAGGTGCGTTTGACTTTAGAGTTCTTTCGCAGTACCCAGTAATCTCCGCAAACCAGCGTGTGACCTGCCTGCAGAAGAAGCCTTCCAAAGTTTCAGCGCTACATCAACAAAAAAGGAAACTTGCAACACATGGAAACAGGAACAGTAAAGTGGTTTAACGATGCCAAGGGCTATGGTTTCATCAGCCGCCAGAATGGCGAGGATGTCTTCGTGCATTTCTCAGCGATTCAGGCGAGCGGCTTCCGCAGCCTACAGGAAGGTCAGCAGGTGCAGTTCGACGTGGTCAAAGGCCCCAAGGGCTGGCAGGCCGAGAACGTCAAGGGTGCTTAAACCACTTTGCGGCTAGACAATCCGCAAGCAGGAAAAAGGCGGCCAGAGATGGCCGCCTTTTAATTTAGTTATGAGATCACGACAGCGGGAAGATTGGGAAATCTGGTAATTGAGTAATTGAAAAACCTGCCAGGACCCCGAAGGCTCCCGCTAATCTCAAGGGCTTCGGATTGCTCCTCAATTACGCAATTACTCAATTTCCCAATTACTCAATGCCCTTGGTTGTCCCGGATCAGCACCACGTCCGAATCGGTGTGGCCGCGCACCAGCGCCAACTGCTTTCCATCGAACGACCAGTGGAAGTCGTAGATGCGCTCGGATCTGAAATCGGTAATTTGTCTGCCTTTGGAGCCATCGAGCGGCTGCAGCCATAAGTTGTCCACCCCGTTTTCACGCGTAGGATAAACAACGGCCTTGCCGTCGCGACTGATGCGCACCAATCCAGATAAGGGACGCTCAAAATCCATCTCTCTGGATTGAGGGGAATCGGTCGAGACCAAGGCTAATTTAATCTTGTGCTCGCCGGAGTGCTCCAGCGTGGCGAAGGCGGCAAGCTTGCCGTCGGGCGAGATGTCGAATTGGCTGTCCGTAATCGGGAGATCCGAGAGCGTCTGCGCTTGGCCGCCATCGATCGGTACGCGCGCAAGTTTCGCCTCATCCCCTTGCTGCATGAAGTACACCCAGCGGCTATTAGGGGAGCAGACGGCATGGCTATCGTTCTTTCCTGTCGTAAGTTGCCTCAAATTGCCGGCGGACGCATCCATGCGCCAAACGTTGACGTCGCTTGTGTGGTGGCGGAACCCGAGGTCGAACACCACATGGCTTCCATCCCTGCAGACATCCGGGTCTCCACTAACGCTGCCTTCTTCGGTGACGATGGCACTCTTATTGCCCGTAGCAGGGTCGATCCGATTAAGGCGGTTTGACTGATCGTCGATAAGTTGCCCGTCCGCTGTCCAGGTCAGATTCGTATCGGCGACCGCCGAAGTGAGCATGCGCGCTTCTCCGGTTGAAACACTGCCCGGCAACACGTAAATGTTCCAGTGGCCTTCGCTCATGACAGCGCTCAAGGTCTTGCCGTTTGCCGCCACGCTCAAATAGGAGTACTCGTTGACGTCATGGGTGATCGGCGACAACTTCCCCTCGGGATACGATACGAATGCGATTTGCGTCCGATTGTAATCAGGGCCGATGAGGCCGTGTAATATCCCGAACAGGCCGCTGCCGTCGGGCATCCAGGTAGGATTTTCAAACGGTTCTGAAATCTTACCAAAAAATGTTGTTTTGGTTCCGCGGGCGATGTCGACTGCCGCCAGGCTCATCAGCACTCCATTTACGTTCAGCTGGCTGCAGACGATAATTTTGCCGTCGGGCGACCACGCCGGATTGTACAGCGATTCGCTCCTCGGACCGCTGGCCAGCACGCGTTCATCCGCATCTGCTCCCATCACAGGGCGAAGGATGAGGCGGTATTTCCCGGGCACCGGATTGTCGTAGCGCATGAAAGCAAGCTGCTTTCCGTCGGGCGAAAAGGTGACATTCGAGTCGACGTCTTCGGCCAGCTTCTGTGGCGTGCCTCCGAGCAGCGGAGCCCGGTATAAAAATCTAAGTTCCGTGTTGCCGGGATCACTGCGAACGAAGTAGAAATAATTTCCGTCGGGAGAAAAACGAAGGCCGTTGTAGTAAACCTCCGCCGGAGGCTGCACCTGCACGTTGCTGTTGGTAGGAATATTCCTCAGCCACAAGCTGGCCAATCCGTTTTTACGCGACATGCACAAAACATATTGTCCATCCGGCGAGATAGCCGCGAGCACTTCATTGCCGGCATCGGTAACCTTCGTGACGGAAATATTCTGGAACGGGATCGCCCGCCTGCGGCTGAGCAAGGCGTAGGTTCCGCCAACAATTATTATCACTGCGAGGGCCACGATTGCGCCGATCAGACGCACTGTGGTCTTGCCGTCTCCAATGGGTTGCGATGTTGAGCTGGACGCCGCCGGTTGGGCGGGGGATGACGTGGAAGAGGAAGAAGAAGAAATCGCTTGAGCCGCTGCAGGGTTGCTCGATACTGCTTGCGCACTCTTGCGGCCGGATTCGGTATCGCGCTTGAGGCGCTTTAGGTCGCCACGCAAGTCCGCTGCCGACTGGTAACGGAGATCGCGATCTTTTTCGAGAGCCTTGGCAATAATTTCGTCGAACTTGGGCGGAAGGGAAGGGTTTAGCTGCAGCGCTGGCGCGGGATCGAGCTCAAGAATGGCATGGAAGACGACTGCCGTGGTTGCGCCGGAGAATGGCAAACGTCCGGTTGCCATCTGATAGATCACGACGCCCAGCGAGAACAAATCCGTGCGTGCATCGAGCGTTTCACCGCGCGCCTGCTCGGGCGACATGTAGGAGATCGTGCCGACCGTTGCTCCGGGGCTGGTCAAGTGCGCGGGTGCAGGGGAAGGAGAATCCTGGGTTGCTCCAATCGTCTCCATTTGCATTTCGGGATGCGACAGCTTGGCCAACCCGAAATCGAGTACCTTTACCGGTCCTCGTTGGGTTACAAAAATATTTGCAGGCTTAATGTCGCGATGGATGACGCCCTTGGCGTGGGCGGCATCGAGCGCGTCTGCGAGTTGAATGCCCCAATCGAGCAGACGATCCAGCGGCATTCCGGTGGGCACGATGCGGCGATCGAATGTCTCCCCTTCGAGCAGTTCCATGGCAATGAACGATTGCGGCTGGCCATCTTCGCCCTGGAATTTTTCGACAGCATAGATTGTGCAGATATTCGGATGGTTCAAAGCCGAAGCGGTGCGTGCTTCGAGCAGAAAGCGGTCGAGTGCAGTTTGATCGCTGGAAAGCTGTGGAGGCAGGAATTTCAGCGCGACACGGCGGCCAAGATCGAGGTCTTGCGCCTCATAAACGATGCCCATTCCACCGCTGCCAAGCTGGCCGGTGATGCGGTAATGCGAGATGTTCTGACCGATCATTGGTTGATTGGGCGAGGAATTTTATCTTAGGAGGGATGAGTAGGGCAGTCAAACCGGCCAAGATGGGACATGCCATCGGGATATACCCGTCCGGGAGATTTTGAGCGAAATAGCCTTCCATGAGAAGGCCGGTCGGAGTCAAGTAGGTTCGTATTGTTTTTCGTTGGACAAGGTGTTCCTCGCCGAGTCGCCGCTGCCGCCATCCTTCCATCCGCACTCTTCGTTGAGCGATTTCTGTCGCTCGGTGCATGTTGGGCGTTCTCGTTTCGCCCGGTGCTGCCACCTGCTTACATCAGTCTGACACGCATTTAGCTGCTCCTTATTGTTGGTTCTTCAAAGGCCCAGCGGGTTTGTAGGAATTGATAACGATGCCTGTCGGCATAGCCTTCGTGCTGGCGAGCTCGAATGCGCGTGCCGGAGTACCCTCCGCAAAAATGCGCTTTCCCGTGCCCAGCAGGACTGGATCGACGAGCAGCACGACCTCATCCGCAAGACCGTGTTCGAGCAGCGTCGATGTCAGGGTTGAACTGCCCATAAGGAGCAGGTCGGGGCCGTCGTGCGACTTGATGCGGCGAATGTCCTCGGCGAGGTTCGGCCCAACGCTCTCGAACGGGCCCCATTCCAGGCTTTCGGGCTGGTGGGTCACGACGTATTTCTTCGCCGCGTTGAGACGGTCAGCCATAGGACTGCTCGGCGCCTTCGGCCAGAAGGCCGAAAAGCCATCGTAGGTACGTCGGCCAAGAAGCAGATCGAACTTCTCGCCATACCTCGCGAGGAGTGCTTCTCTGCCAGCGGGGGTCCGATAGGGCGCTGACCAATCGCCGTAGGGGAAATTGTTCTCATCGGCGGAGGCTTGGATCACGCCGTCCAGCGAGATATGTTCGAAAATCTTGAGCTTTCTCATCGCGCCTCCTTAATCTTCTAATACGGTCTGACGCTCGCCGCGGTAGGCGACTCAGCGCCGCTGAATTGTTCATCCTATAGTCGTCGCGGAGTAGGAAATTCGACAGGCGAGGCGAAATATTTTCGTTTTAAGTGGCCAGGATAACAGTTGGCGAAATATCCTGATAGAGCTCATTTACCAGTGGTCAAAGCGTGTAATCGCCTCGGTTTCACCCATCGAGCAGGGGCGGCGCGCTAGACCGCCGTTGCCTGCTCTCTTCGCCGCGCCTGAATCTCGATATAGACATTGACCAGCGACACCGCCGCCGGGGTCACTCCCGGAATCCGCGACGCCTGCGCCAGGGTTCGCGGGCGTACATGATTCAGTTTTTCCTGCACTTCGCGGGAGAGCCCGCTGATGCTGCCGTACTCGAACCATTCGGGGATGGCCCGCTGCTCCGACCTTTTTAGTCGCTCGATCGCTTTTTGCTGTTGCAGCAGATAGCCTTCGTACTTGATCTCTGTTTCGACGGACTTGAGTTCGTTGCGCATTTCGGAGGAAAGACTCCTGACGGCTTCGCGCGGACTGGCGTCGATCTGTTCTCTTTCGAAGAAACCCGGCTTCAGTCCACGGAGAATCGGGGCGAGTTGTTCGATCGTGACCTCTGGTCGCTTGAGGATCTGCGCCATGGTCTGGCCGACGCATGAGTGGAGGGCGGAACTTGTTGTGCTCCCAGCGACAGCAGATTCCTCGTCGCTGCGCTCCTCGGAATGACAAGTTGTAATTGCGTTCAGCATCTCCCCCCTTAGCCTTGTGCCCTCGAGTAGTTTCTTGAGGCTTTCGAGTCGCGTCTGCTTGTCTTGAAAGTTAGCCCAAGCCTCATCGGAGATCAGTCCCACGCGGCGTCCGTGTGGCGTGAGCCGGCGGTCGGCGTTGTCGATGCGCAGGTGGAGGCGGAATTCCGCGCGCGAGGTGAACATGCGATACGGCTCGTTGGTGCCTTTGGAAATCAGGTCATCGATGAGAATTGCGGTATACGCTTCGGTGCGGTCGAGGATGAGCGGCGGATGGTTCTTTACTTTTAGTGCCGTATTGATACCTGCCATCAACCCCTGACAGGCAGCTTCCTCATAGCCGGAGGTCCCGTTGATCTGACCGCCAAGAAAAAGTCCGGCAATCTTCTTCGTTTCCAGCGTGCGCTGGAGCTCTGTGGGGTCGATCGAATCGTATTCAATGGCGTAACCGGGGCGCAGCATCTCGGCTGTTTCAAGTCCGGGAATCGATTTCAAAATGGCCATCTGCACTTCGACCGGCAAGGACGTGCTCATGCCATTCACATAGATTTCGTGCGTGTTCAGGCCTTCGGGCTCGAGATAGAGCTGGTGCATTTCCTTGTCGGGAAATTTGACGATTTTGTCTTCGATGGATGGGCAATAGCGCGGCCCAATTGATTGGATCTGTCCGCTGTACATGGGCGAGCGATGCACGTTCTCGCGAATGATGCGGTGAGTTTCCGGCGTGGTCGACGCGATGTAGCAGGGAACCTGCGACTCATGATGTGCTACGCGCCGGGTGCGAAAACTGAACGGGGTGGGATCCTCGTCTCCTGGCTGCAGAGTGAAGCGCGACCAATCGATCGAGCGTCCATCAAGGCGCGGGGGAGTTCCGGTCTTGAGGCGGCATCCGCGCAGGCCTAGTCCCTTCAAAGCTTCGCCGAGCAGAACTGCGTTCGGCTCTCCAGATCTCCCGGCGGGATATTGCTGCTCGCCGCAGTGGATCAATCCGTTGAGAAAAGTTCCTGTAGTGATGATCACGGCTGGCGCACCGACGGTGCGGCCGTCGCGGAGTTTGACGCCAACCACGCGGCGGGTGGATTCCAACTCGCGATTTCCGGTTGAGCCCTCAGCGGCTAAAGCCGGTGCTTCTGCAGGACCGCTTTCAGCACGACTGAAGTCGTGCCCTTCCCGGTGTTGCTGGCTGGTGACGGCTGACGGCTGGTGGCTGGCTTCGACGATCAGATCAGCTACTTCGGCTTGTTTGATCTTGAGATTTGGCTGTAACTCAAGCACTTCGCGCATCTTCAGCCGATAGGCCTGCTTGTCGCACTGCGCGCGAGGCGACCAGACGGCCGGACCGCGCGAGGTGTTGAGGAGGCGGAACTGAATGCCGACTGCGTCGGTTATCTCGCCCATGATGCCGCCGAGCGCGTCGACCTCCCGAACCAGATGCCCTTTTGCAATGCCGCCGATTGCCGGATTGCACGACATCTGCGCAATCAGGTCGACGTTTAGCGTGTAGAGCGCAGTCTTTAGGCCCATGCGCGAGCAGGCCATCGCCGCCTCGCATCCGGCGTGCCCGGCGCCTACAACGACTACATCGAATTGTTCCGTAAACGGTATCCCCAAACCCCTGGCTCCGGATGGAAACTTCGTCTTTCATTCTAACAACTTGCCATGCGTGCGTGATCACGATCACTTTTTCGACATGATCGTTACGGTATAGTGTTGGGTTGTCTTAAAACAGGGGGCATCATGACTACCGCTGAGTTCTTCGAGAAACTGGATGCATCGATCGGCAGATACGATCTGCTCTGTCATCCATTTTACCGGGAGTGGTCTGCGGGAAAATTGACGCGGGAAGATCTCCGTGAGTACGCACGCCACTATTACCATCACGTTCAAGCTTTTCCCTGTTATTTGGCAGCATTTGCGCTGCGTCTGAATGAAGGTGACCTGCGGCGTGCGGTGCTGGCCAACATGTGCGACGAAAAGGGCACGGCGGGAAAAAAGTCCGCGAAAGATGGTGTCCCCCACTCAGAATTGTGGTTGGATTTTGTAGAGGGGATGGGATCGAGACGGGACTTGAGCTGGCACTTGCCGGTGGCCGAGATTCGCGAACTCATACGCTACTTTCACCGCGTGGCCAGCGAAGGCACTCCCGAAGAGGCGTTAGCCGCGTTTTATGCCTATGAATCGCAGGTGCCGCGGATCGCGCAGGAAAAAGAGCGGGGTCTTCGCGAGATGTATGCGGCCGACGATAAGACCTGCGGTTATTTCGCGCTGCACGTCACTGCGGACGTTCACCACTCTAAGGTGTGGCGGAAACAACTGGAGCGGCGGATTGAAGAGAATCCGGACACGGCATACGCCGCCCTGGATGCCGCGGAGAACACAGCCAAGATGTTGTGGCGAGCTCTGGATGGGATTGAAGCGGCGCGAACGGCCTGCGCTGCGTAGTGGAACTGGATAATCGGTAGACCTCAGCCAATATTGCTTACTCTCCGTAAGCACGATTGGCTGTCTGTTTGGATCTCAATTATTTTCTGTCTTCTTTGGATTTGGGTTCTGGCGTTTCGCCCCACAAAGGATCGGTTTAAATGGCCAAGCAGATTCCCATTGGTGCGCGCGGAGAGGCGCAGGAAACGGTCGAGTTCAAACACACGCTTACAGCGCATCATCCCGATCTGCCGCCGGTATATTCCACGCCCGACATGATTCGCCTCATGGAAATTGCTGCATTTATCGCACTTCATCCTTATTGCGAGGGAGACGAAATCACGGTGGGTACGGCGATTAATATCGAGCATCGCGCGGCCAGCGGAATCGACGCGCACATCAGAGCGGAGGCTGTGCTCGAGTCCTTTGACGGCCGGTTCTATACGCTGCGCGTAACGGCGAGAGACGATGTGCAGGAGATCGGTCGTGGAACCGTTGGCCGCGCCGTGGTGAGTATGGGAAAGTTTCTACATAGAATGGATAAAAAGTGATTAGCCCAAGGCAGTCTGGAGCGGACGTGGCGCACTTTTGTGTTTTTCTGGCAGCCTAGGACTCGATGCCTGCAATCATCATCGGTGTTATCTCAGATACGCATGGGTTGCTGCGTCCTGAGGCCGTGGAAGCGCTACGCGGTGTCGAGCACATCGTTCACGCCGGAGATGTCGGAGACCCTGAGATCCTTGAAAAGCTTTCGGCGATTGCGCCGGTCACTACTGTGCGAGGCAACATCGACAAGGCTCCATGGGCGCGAAAGCTGCCAGAAACAGACGTGCTGGAGATCGGCGACGTTTCAATTTACATATTGCACGATGTAGCAAGGCTGGACCTGAATCCAAAGGTTGCCGGTTTCAAGGTTGTGATCTACGGACACAGCCATATTCCGAAACAAGAGAGCCGCGACGGAGTTCTCTATTTCAATCCGGGCAGCGCAGGCCCCCGACGGTTCAAACTTCCTGTCAGTGTGGGAAAGTTGATCATTGAGGACGGCGGGGTAGGAGCGAACGTCGTTCAATTGCCCGTAACTGATCCATAAGGAAGCGGGCCAAGCGCGCGATTGATGCGTCGCCAAGAACGCGACGCAACGCGCGGCCCGCCTAGATCCTTCACTGCGCGAAGAACGCTTGTTCAGGATGACAAGCCAAAGTAACCCGCTATCGGATTCCTGAGCTGCTCTCCTTATCGTTGTTAGAATCGCTACACCACGCTGAAATGTCGATTGAGTTCCAAATCGAGGCTCGCGCAGGTGCGGCTCGCGCCGGAGGACTACGAACGCCGCACGGCGAGATTCAAACCCCTGTGTTCATGCCGGTCGGAACCGCAGCCACGGTCAAATCGGTTCCGCAAGAGACGCTGGAGGAACTCGGTGTGCAGATTCTTCTGGGCAATACGTATCATCTCTATCTTCGACCCGGAGTCGAAATCGTGCGCAAATTAGGAGGTCTACACGCTTTCATGAGCTGGCCGCGGGCGATTCTTACCGATTCGGGCGGTTTTCAGGTCTTCAGCCTGAATGAGCTTCGCAAAGTCACCGACGAGGGCGTGACTTTCCGCTCGCACCTCGATGGCTCGTCGCATTTCTTCACGCCGGAGAGTGCGATTGAGGCACAGATCGGTCTTGGCGCGGACATTGTTATGGCGTTCGATGAGTGTATGGAGTATCCGGCTGACCGCGCCCGCACCAGGGCTTCGATGGAAATGACATTGCGCTGGGCCGAGCGCAGCAAGAAGTATTTTGAGGAGCATAAGCAGGATGTGCCGTGGAGCTTGGGTTCTGGCGCAAACGATGTAGGCACGGCCGCCCCCGGCCGTGCGGGCGAGCGACCGCTCGCCGGTTCTCAAGCCCCTGCAAGGCCTGGAATGACGCAAACTCTCTTCGGTATCGTTCAAGGCGGCATGGATCTGGAGCTGCGCAAAGAATCTGCCAAGCGCACGATCGAAATTGGTTTTCCGGGATACGCCATCGGTGGACTTAGCGTTGGCGAGCCTCGGGAGCGCACCCGCGAAGTGGTCGAAGCTACGCTCGAACATTTGCCGAAAGATAAACCACGTTATCTGATGGGCGTAGGCACGCCCGAAGAGATCGTTGAATACGCCAATCTGGGCGTCGACATGATGGATTGCGTTCTGCCCACTCGTGCCGCGCGCCACGGCTTGCTTTTTACCTCCGAAGGCAGGAAATCGATCAAGCAGGCGCGATATGCTCAAGATGACGGACCGCTTGACCCGAATTGCGGCTGCCGCGTGTGCCGGCGATATTCTCGTGCATATTTACGGCACCTTTATGCGTCTAACGAAGTATTGGCCCAGGTTTTGAATACCCTGCATAATCTGAGTTTCTACCTTGACACTATGCGGCGGGTGCGTCATTCTATTTCACTTGGGGAAGAGTCGTGTTTTCTTTCTGAGGTCTGGGCTCGACCGAGACCGTGACCTGATTAAAAGACCTTCCCGGATTCAAGCCTGAGCAGTAGATGATCCGGCCGGAACCGATCGGCAATCCCGTCGTGAAATGACAGGGCTGCGGCCTTGCGGGTGTGAACGGTTGTTCGCGGACTGAAAGCCCGCGGGGCCACTCGTCCAAGCGTTCGAGGAAGATTATCTGAGACGATTGCGGTTGCGCTGAACTTAGCTAGTGAAACTTGTGGTAAATGAATATGCATTCTTTCTTAGCCATTCAGGCGTCCGGCGGCGGCATGGGATTGCTCGCGGGGGCCGTGCCGTTTATTTTTCTGTTTGGCATTTTGTATTTCGTAATGATCCTTCCGCAGCAGCGCCGCCAGAAAAAATGGCATGCCATGCTGGATGCGCTGAAGACAGGCGACAAAGTCGTCACCAGCGGCGGGCTGCGCGGAACCATCGTCGCTCTGAAGGACGATTCGGTCTATCTGCGCGTTCCTCCGGACAATCTCCGGGTGGAAGTAACGAAGGCTTCAGTAACGCAGGTCACGACTGCTGAAGAAGAATCAAAAGCTAAAGTCGCCTCTTAATATTGGGACTCCGTTTTTATCATGAATAAGAATCTCGGTTGGAAAGTCGGACTCATTGTCGGAACTTTGCTTGTCTTTTTGTACGGGATATTCGGTATTCCGCAGAGCTTCTCTGGTCAGGGCCTGCTCGCAGCTATTACCAACCGTATTCACCTCGGCCTTGATTTGAAAGGCGGCACGCACCTGATTCTGCAGGTGCAGGTCAATGATGCGGTCAATGTTGATTCCGACAACGCCGTAGAAACTCTCAAAGAGCAACTCAATAAGCGCAAGATTTCTTTTGCGGATGTTTCCAAGCCCGATCCGACGAACGCTCCCGACAAGGTCGTAATCAAAGGAGTTTCACCGGACGCGCGCAAGGACCTGCTGGACATCGTTACCGAGCGCTTGCCTGAATACAACCTGAGTTCCGGCGCGGACAATATCTGGACGCTTACCATGAAGCCGCAGATGCTGACCGACCTGAAAAATAAGGCGGTTACGCAGGCGATCGAGACGATCCGGAACCGCATCGACGCGCTGGGCGTGAGTGAACCGACGATTCAGGAACATGGACTCGGCCAGTACCAGATTCTGGTGCAGTTGCCTGGAGTCGACGATCCCGGACGGGTGAAAGACATTATGCAGTCCACCGCCATGCTTGAGATCAAGCAGGTTTTGGGTGGGCCATATCCGAGCGAGCAGGCGGCCTTGCAGGACAAGGGCGGAATTTTGCCGCCGGATGCGATCCTTTTGCCGGGACATGGCGCTCCCGGCGGAGCGGCGGGTGAACAGGCGTGGTATCTGGTTTCGCGTGTTTCCGCGGTAAGAGGTAAAGATCTTCGCGACGCGCAACCCAGCACCGATCAGAATGGCCAACCCAATGTGCGTTTTGAGCTGACCGGCGAAGGCGGGCAGCGTTTCTACAACTTCACTTCGAACCACGTTGGCGAAGCGCTTGCGGTTGTCCTCGATAACAAGGTGCAGGAAGTCGCAAATATCAAAGAAGCCATTCGCGATACGGGCGAGATCAGCGGCGGCAGCATGAGCGAGCAGCAAGCGAAGGATCTGTCCATGATTCTGCGTTCGGGCGCGCTGCCGGCGGGCATCAAGTACCTCGAAGAGCGCACGGTGGGGCCGTCGCTGGGCAGCGATTCCATTCGTCACGGCGTGACTGCGGCAATCATCGGCATGTTGGCGGTATTGATTTTCATGCTGATTTATTACCGCGCGGCCGGCATCAATGCCGATGTCGCGTTGCTGCTGAACCTGATTATTTTGCTGGGATTCATGGGGTATTTCGACGCCGTGCTCACGCTGCCGGGAATCGCCGGAGTCATTCTTACCGTTGGTATGGGTGTCGACTCGAATGTGCTGATTTTCGAGCGCATCCGGGAAGAGTTGCGCAACGGCAAGACGCCGCCATCCGCGGTGGATCAAGGCTTCAGCCATGCCTGGGTGACGATCGTTGATACTCACGTCACGACCATCGTTTCGGCGGCGATCCTGTTTATCTTCGGCACCGGACCGGTGAAAGGATTCGCAGTGACGCTCACCTTCGGTCTATTGGCGAATTTATTCACGGCAGTCTTCGTTTCGCGCGTGATTTTTGACTGGATCCTCAGCCGCAAAGAGCGGGGAGAAGCATTGAGCATTTAAGAATTGAGAAATTGAGTAATTGAGTAATTGGGGAATTTGAGAGCGGACGTCGCCGCTGATTTGGGTTTTCGATTACACGATTAATCAATTTCCCAAATACTCAATCGAACTAATAAATCGGATAAGAGGTAAGACTGGTGGAGTTTTTTCATAATCCCAACATAGATTTTCTCGGCAAGAAGTGGTATTTCCTTGCTTTTTCATTGGTGTTCAGCGTGGCGGGCATTTGTTCGATGTTGTTCTGGCACGGCATACCTTATGGCGTCGACTTCCGCGGCGGGACGCTGGTGTATGTGAAGTTCTCACACACGCCCAACGACAATGCTTTGCGCTCGGCGATGGATCACGCCGGCCTGCATAACGCCAAAATTCAGCGATACGACTTGCCCTCCGATAACGAGGTCTTGATCGATCTCGACGTGCAGGAAACCAGCGAGCAGGCGCTCGACCGCGGCAAGACTCGCATCGTCAGTGCACTCGAAACCAACACTCCTGCCGGGAAGCAGGATTTGAACAATGCTCCGTTCCTGACAATCAAGAATTATTTGATGGATAAAGACCCAATGCACCTGGGGTCGGATGCCGATCAGAAATATACTGAGCAGGCCCAGGACATTGTCAACATGCGTGACAAGACTCTGGGTGGAGTCTTCAATTCATTCGATCAATTGAAGGGCCATGTTGACCCAGGGGTGCTTGCGTCTTTGCCGGATGCCTTCTTCCTCTCGGATTTTGGCGTGCGGAACGTCGAAATCGTCGGTCCGCAAGTGGGAGCGCAGTTGCGCAAGCAGGCGCTGCTGGCAACGGTTTATTCGCTCGCCGGAATGCTGATTTACCTGGGTTTCCGCTTCGAGTGGATTTACGGCGTTGCCGCTGTGGTCACCGTATTCCACGACACGCTGATCACCGTAGGCGCATTTTCTTTGCTGAATAAAGACATCTCGCTGACCGTCATCGCGGCCATCCTCACCCTGATTGGTTATTCAAATAACGACACAATCGTGGTTTTTGACCGCATCCGGGAGAATATCAAGCTGATGCGGCGCGAGAAGCTGGCCGACATCGTCAACCGCAGCATTAATCAGACCTTAAGCAGAACGATCTTGACAGCAGGGCTAACCTTCCTTACTGTTTTGGCTCTCTATTTGTTTGGCGGGGAAGTGCTTCGCGGATTCAGCCTGGCTCTGGTGATCGGTATTCTAATCGGAACTTATTCGTCGATCGCGATTGCGGCGCCCATTCTGGTGGCTTATCAGGATTGGAGAGTTTCAAAGGGTAAGCGGACGGTCGCGATGCCGGTGGGCCGGGGTAGGTAGTTGCCCGTATTTTTCCGTGACCGATGTTGTGTTAGTTCCTTGTTTACAGGGGGTTGGCGGAGCGTTTTGCGGCTTCGCGCAAGTTGTTCGAACCACTGAGTCTGATCTGGCGAATTCGGGAGCAAAGGGGACGCAGTCGGTGTCTAAATTCACGTAAGCACTGAAGTGGGAGAAATCTATGTTTGAAGATAGCCTTCTGGAGTCCGGCGGCCGGCTGAAGACCAAGCGAGGACGAACCACGACCTTCGCGATCATTCTGGAGATCGCTCTGATTGGCGTCATGGTTCTGATGCCCCTGATCTTCACCGAGGCGCTGCCGAAGCAGCAGCTAATGACCTTCCTGGTGGCACCGCCTCCACCCCCCCCACCGCCTCCGCCAGCCGCGGCCCCGGTACACGTGGTCAAGCAGATTCAGACCGACATCGTGAACGGCGCTCTGCGCACGCCGACCAAGATTCCTCAGAAGATTCAGATGATTAAGGAAGACGAAGCTCCGCCGGCGATGGCTTCGGCGGGCGTGGTGGGCGGCGTGCCGGGAGGCATTCCTGGCGGGCAGATGGGCGGCGTAATCGGCGGCATTATCAGTTCTACCCCGGTTGCCGTCCCCAAAGTCGCAACCCCGCAACGGGTGCGGGTATCGCAGGGCGTTTCTCAGGGATTGCTGGTCCGGAAGGTGAATCCCACTTATCCTCCGCTTGCACGCCAGGCGCGTATTCAGGGCACGGTGATCTTGAGGGCCGTGATCAGCAAAGACGGTTCCATCGAAAACCTTCAACTTGTCAGTGGGCATCCAATGCTGGCTCCAGCCGCCATCGAGGCGGTCAGACAATGGAAGTACAAGCCTTATCTGCTGAATGGTGAACCGGTTGAAGTGGATACCGAAGTACAGGTGAATTTCACTCTGTCGGGTGGTTAAACCCCGGCCGGATTTGGCAAGAGCGGTTTGAAAAGGATTAGCAGAGGGCCTTCCTGGTCGGATGCACTTTCTACAGTCCGGCTCTTGCAGTAGGCATCGATCTCGCATCAAAGTTGAAGAAGAAGTTTTGAGGAGGCAAAGCAACTCATGTTTGCAGCTAACTTGGCAGCAGCAGCAATTGTCAGTCACGTTCCTAGGGTCGCCGCCTGGATTGTGCAAGAGGGTGGCGCAGTGGGGTGGGACCCGATTTCGCTATGGCATCAGATGGGTATCGTCGCGAAAATCGTGGTCGTAATCCTGTTCATTATGTCGGGCTGGTCGATTGGCGTCATGATCGATCGCTGGATGGCATATAACGCGGCGCGCAAGCAGTCGCGCAGCTTCGCTCCCGCAGTTGCAGGCGCACTGCGTGACGGCCGCATCGACGAAGCCATCAAGGTCGCCGAGCGCAACAAGAAGAGCCATCTAGCCAAGGTTGTCACCGCTGGCTTGATGGAATTCAAGGCTCACCAGGATAGCCCTGGCGCTATTCCCGGCGAGACCATCGAGGCCTCCAAGCGAGCTCTGGAGCGCACCGAAGCCATCGTCCACGCCGAACTGAAGCGCGGATTGGGCGGTCTGGCCACCATCGGTTCGACGGCGCCCTTTGTCGGCTTGTTCGGAACCGTGATGGGCATTCTGAACGCCTTTAAGGGTATTTCCGAGCAGAAGGCAACCGGTCTGGGCGCGGTGGCAGGCGGAATTTCTGAGGCTCTGGTGACCACGGCTTTCGGTCTGCTCGTAGCCATTCCCGCTGTCATGATGTTCAACTATCTCACCGGCCGCGTGGAAGCGTTCGATGTGGAGATGGATAACTCGTCGAGCGAGCTGATCGATTACTTCCTCAAGCGGCGAGACGTTCGCCGGTCCTAGCTCGGGTTCGAACGGGTAGTCCGCCGTGAGTTGCTTATCCGGCGCTGGGCTCATCCAGCGCCGGGCTTCCTAACTTGCGCGGAAGGTTCGAATCCACGGATTGCTAGCAGAAGTACGGGAGATATCAAACTATGTCATTAGCCAAGCGAAACGAAGGGGCTAAAGTTAACTCGGACATCAACGTCACGCCGATGGTGGACGTGATGCTGGTGTTGCTGATCATCTTCATGGTCATCACGCCCATGTTGCAGAAGGGCATCAGCGTTGACATGGCCAAGGTGAACAATCCGACGGCAATGCAGGACGCGGATAAAGAAGATGCTTTGCTGGTTTCAGTGATGCGGGATGGGACGGTTTACTTCGGTGCGGATAAGACTGTTCCGGATGCCTTGACAGAAAAAGTGAAAGACCGCCTGGCCAATCGGACCGACAAGCGAGTCTATGTGAAAGCCGACGCCCGCGCTCATTACGGCAATGTGGTGCAAGTGGTCGATGCAGTACGCGCCGCCGGCGTCGACGATCTGGGCTTGCTGACCGAACAAAGGAAAACTACTCCAAACGCGCCGCCTGTCGCTCCAACTCCGGCCGGAGCGGGCGGGCAATAAGGGAGACCGATTATGAGTATGGCAATGGGTTCGGGCGGTGGCCAAAGCGCAAACATTAACGTTACTCCGCTCATCGATGTGTTGCTGGTCTTGCTCATCATTTTCATGGTGATCACGCCCTTGACGCCGAAAGGGCTGGATGCGCTGGTTCCTCAACCGCCTCCGCCGAATCAGCCCAAGAATACCCAGCCCGATCGCACGATCGTGGTCCAACTGATCGATCGCGGAGCCGGTCAAGATCCCGGCCTCAAGATCAACCAGGAAGATGCGACTTGGGACAATCTGCAGGGGCGTCTGGCCGACATCTATAAGACCCGCGCTGAGAAGGTCATGTTCGTGAAGGCGGATGATCCAATCCCGTTTGCCGATGTCGCGAATGTGATTGACATCGCTCACGCCGCGGGGGTAGATAAAGTTGGTCTAATTACCGCGAAGATCGAGGCGGGCGGTTAAAACGCTTTAAGAGCTGAAATTGAACACCGCGCCGGCGGATTTGGCGCTTCGCATTCGACCCGCGCACGGGAGCTTCGGCTCCCGTGCCGCATTCGTCAAAGAATGTTTGGGCGGCGCTTGTCAATTTACCGTCTCTAGGCCTAGGATGCTGTGGCAAGGGAGAACTTATATCGCAATGAATAAATCCATTCGTCTGCTCACACTGGGGGCGGCTACGCTAGCCCTTGTTTCTGCCGTGGGCTGCAACAAGCTGCGCGCCCGCGATCAACTGAACAAGGGCGTGACCGCTTACAAGAACGCCAAGTACGAAGAGGCGATCGACGATTTCCAACGCGCTACCGCATTGGATCCCAGTCTGATCAATGCCAAGATGTATCTGGCCACCGCCTACGCGCAGCAATATATTCCCGGCGCCGACACCCCGGACAATAACAAGATGGCTGAAGAGGCGATCAAGCAATATCAGTCCGTGCTCGAGATGAATCCGCCGCGCGATCAGAAAGTGAATGCGGCCAAGGGCATCGCGTATTTGTATCTCAACATGAAGAAGTTCGACGATGCCAAAAAATATTACCGCATGGCTGCTGACCTCGATCCCAACGATCCCGAGCCTTATTACTCCGTCGGGGTAATTGATTGGACCGCCTGCTATCAGCCGCGCATGGAAGAGCGTGCCAAGCTGGGCATGAAGCCGGACGAGGAACTCAATCCAAAGAACAAGGACCAGAAGAAGGTCTGCGCAGAGCTGAAAGTCAAGAATGAGCCGTTGATCGACGAAGGCATCGAGAACCTGAATAAAGCGATCCAACTCCGTCCCGATTACGACGATGCCATGGCCTACTTGAATCTGATGTATCGCGAGAAGGCCGATGTCGAGTGCGACGATCTGGCTGCGCGGCAACAGGATCTGAAGACCGCCGACCACTGGGTGGATGAGACTCTGGCCACCAAGAAAGCCAAAGCCGAGAAGCAGCCAAGCCAGCAGGGCATCACCATGGATCAGTCAAAGTAAGATCAGTCAAAGTAAGATCAGTCAAAGTAAGATCATCCAAAGTAAGATCAGCAGAAATAGATCGCGGAAATAGATCGGCCGAAATCAAGTCAGCCGAAGCAATTGACGTAGCGCAGGGATTATCCATGCCGAAAGGTCTCTCTTCGTCGACTCGTTTTTCTCGCCGCTCGTTTCTGCAGGTTTCGGCCGCCGCTACGGCGGCTTTTCCTTTTGTGACCGAACCCCTGCTTGCAGCCGTGGCAGCGGTGCATCGCCCGTATACGACTGATGCGGTTTTCATCGATTCGAATGAAAACCCGCTCGGCCCCAGCCAAGGGGCACGGCAGGCGATCGCAGCGATTATTCCGCAAGGCGGACGCTATTCGGACAATCTGACGGATGATCTGCTTCACATCTTCGCGCAGGCGGAAGGCCTGAATCCAGACTACATTCACGTTTTTCCCGGTTCTACGCCCGGCCTACATTTCGGAGTGATCGCCTTCACTTCTCCAGAAAAAAGCTACGTAACTGCCGATCCCGGTTATGAAGCTGGAATGTTTGCGGCGGAGCGAGCAAAGGCGCGTATAGTCAAAGTCCCTCTGACGAAGACTTACGCTCACGATGTTAATGCAATGATCGCCGCTGCACCGGATGCGGGATTGTTCTATATCTGCACTCCCAACAATCCGACCGGCACGCTCACGCCGCACGCTGATGTCGAGTATCTGCTGCAAAACAAGCCCAAAGGTTCGGTCGTGATGGTCGACGAAGCGTACATTCACTTCTGCGACGCGCCCTCGACGATCGATTTAGTAAAAGCCGGCAAAGATATTATTCTTCTTCGTACCTTCTCTAAAATCTACGGAATGGCCGGCCTGCGTTGCGGATTCGCCATCGCTCGACCTGATCTGCTGAAGCAAGTCAGCGAAGCCGCGGGTTGGAACTTTATGCCGATCACCGCCGTGGTAGGCGCATCGGCCAGCCTCAAAGATCCTGCGCTGGTTTCCGAGCGCAAGCGCATCAACGCAAGCGTCCGCCAGGAAACATTCGGTTGGCTCGACCATAACGGCTATTCGTACATTCCTTCCGAGTCGAATTGTTTCCTGCTCGAGACGAAGCGGCCAGGAAAAGAAGTGATCGATGCCATGGCGCAGCAGAAGGTTTTTATCGGCCGCATCTGGCCGGTGATGCCAACCTGGGTGCGTGTCACGGTCGGCACTCAAGAAGAGATGACCCAGTTCCAGAACGCCTTCCAGAAAGTAATGCGCGGCACGACCGCTTTCTTACTGCGACCTGTCAAAAACGTCGGGAACCGTCGCCGCAGTGGCGCACCTTTGCCCTCGTAAATCTAGCTTCCTCGAAATACCACGCGTGACCAACTACTCGCTTTTTAACCTTTTGAGATGGGTGCGAAACTCATAGATCGCCGCGTTCAAAGTAACCGCTGCTCCCCTCCAGGCATCGAATAGCTAATTCGAGTATCGAAATAAGCGATACACGTTGCCGCACCTTCGATCGTGCAAATGCACCCAACGGATGTTTTCATCATCGGCGGTGGACCCGCGGGATTGGCGGCTGCCATTGCGGCGTGTCAGCGCGGCCTGGAAGTTACGGTGGCTGACGGTGCGCGACCGCCTATCGACAAGCCCTGCGGCGAAGGATTGCTGCCGGAGGCTTACGCGGCGCTCTCCAAGTTGGGTATTACCATCCCGACTGAAGATTCGCATCCTTTTCGTGGAATCAAATTTGTCTCCGGAGGCTTGAACGTTGATGCAAGCTTTCCCGGTGGCATCGGGATCGGGATACGGCGAACTGTATTGCACCGCATCATGATCGAAAGAGCGGAGTCGGCTGGTGTTTCTATGCTTTGGAGCACGCCGGTTACGGGGTTACATCCGGAAGGCGTGCGAATTGGAAGTGGCATTATTCGGGCGCGCTGGGTGATCGGTGCGGACGGAGGCAGTTCGTTTGTGCGGAACTGGGCGGGGCTGGAGCACGGCAATGAGCGCAAGCGATTCGCGTTCCGCCAGCACTTCCGCCTGCCGCCTTGGAATGATTGTATGGAGGTTCATTGGGGGCCGAAGTGCCAGATTTACGTGACGCCCGTCGGGGCCGAAGAGATTTGCATCGCGGTTGCCTCGCGCGAACCGCAGATGCGTCTGGATCGAGCGCTGGCAGAGTTTCCAGAGATTGCCTTGAAGGTGCGTGGGGCAGCATACTTATCGAGCGAGCGTGGAGCAATTTCGTCTACCTGCAAATTGCGACAGGTATATCGAGGCCGCATCGCACTTGTCGGCGACGCCTCAGGCACCGTCGATTGCATTACTGGTGAAGGCCTGGGTCTCGCGTTTCGTCAGGCTAACTTGCTGGCCGCATGCTTGGTGAAAAATGATCTCGCAGCCTATCAGCGTGGGCACGCGGTCCTGGCGAGACGTCCAGCGCTCATGTCACGATTGCTGCTTGCCCTCGATTGGAACGCATCGCTGCGGCGGAGCGCGATGCGGGCATTCAACGCTGAACCGCGGCTTTTCCGCCGATTGGTCGCGATGCACGTGGGCGCTCTGACATCCGTTGATTGCGCCACTACCGCCTTGACCTTGGGATGGCGAATGCTCGTTGCCTGAATCAGGCCAGCGGGGCGCGTTTTAAACCACTATTCGGCTTTCTCGTCCCAACTGACGGTTCGCCGCTCGCGGCTGCTCTTGTGTGCCAGGACAACCGCCCGCATGGTTCGCAAGGCTTCTTCAGGCGTCACCGCAAGCGGTGACTTCTTTTCGATCGCATCGCGCACATTCGCATAAAATCCGCGGTAATCGCCGCGTTCAGTTTTTATCGTCTCGCTCGGTTGGCCGAGCAGGCTCAGCGTTCCCCACATTTGTTCCGGCTCCTCGCCCCAATCCACACCCCAATCCAATCCGTCGGGAACATTTTCTCCGCGCAGCCGCGACTCCTGCGGATCCATGCCATATTTCACAAACGATCCCTTGGTCCCATGAATCAGAAAATGCGGCCCCGGTTGAAATGCTAGGATGCGCGCCCGTGCCATCGCGCGCAGTCCGGGATACTCCAGGCAAACGTCGAAGGAGTCATCCACCTGCGAAGTTTCGCGCTGGCAAAACGCGGAGGCCGTGATCGCCGCAGGTTCACCGAACAAAACTAATGCCTGATCGATCACGTGGGGTCCCAGATCGAACAGCACTCCCGCGCCTGGTTGATCGGCGCGTTCGCGCCATGCGTTCGCCTTTGGCTCCAGACGGAAGCGATCGAAACGGCATTCGTATTCGACAATTTTGCCCAGCCGACCTGAACCGACGATTTTCTGCACGGTCTGGAAATCACCATCCCATCTTCGGTCTTGATAGACCGTGATCAGCCGGCCGCGTTCTTTCGCCAGTTGCACCAGTTGTTCAGATTCCGCCAGAGTGGGCGCAAATGGCTTGTCGACGACCACATCCCGTCCCGCCAGCAGGCAAGCGCGTGCAAGTTCGAAATGCGATTCGTTCGGAGTTGCGATCACGCACAGCTGGATCGTGGGATCAGAGAGCAGTTCGTTGATAGTTCGCGCGGTCCGTACGTCAGGGTACTTTTCTCGAGATCGCGAACCCCGGCGCTCCAGAATGCAGGCGAGTTCCATGCCCTGGACCCCGCGAATTACCGGCGCATGAAACGCCTGCCCCGCCAGTCCAAATCCGATCAACCCCACTCGTACCATGGGTAACCTTTCAGGTCGTTTCTACTATGGAAACACCTGCGAATTTACAGCGTTTCGCCGATTTTGTCCCGTTAGGGTTAATCGTATAAACAAAGAGTAATTTGCCAGTGGATTGCGGCTTTTAAGTTTGTTTGCAGGAGGAGGGCATGAGATTTGGGCCATTTCTGGCGATAGCAATATTGCTGCTCTTCGTATGGGCCTTGTGTTTCTTGCTTTTTCATGTGGCCAGCCTGCTGATTCATTTGCTGCTGCTGTTCGCCATCGTTTCTTTTATCGCTCATCTGCTGATGGGCGCGAGAACGGCGGCATAAGGATTCGAGCTGATGCTAGCCGGCAGGAGCTAACCGGCTTCCACGCCGGCAGCTTGGCTCGATGCATTTTCGCACTGAAGAAATCGCGAACCAAAGCCCTCGCGACGGCCTAATGGACCGTTGCCGAGGGTTTTTCTGTTTGAGCCTTGATTGGCTTGCGGTCTTTCACACGTCGCACGAATTTTAACCCAGACCAGATCTCCGTCACCGCGCAAACTTTCACATCCACGAGTCCTGCGGCGAGCCCGATCGCGCGTATCTCGTTACCGTCCAAGTCGGTTGCGATTCCAGAACTTTTCTTTGGCCAGCTCACCCATAAAATTCCTGCCGGCGCCAGCAGTTTGGCTAGTTGCGCAAACTGCCTTGATAATCCCGCAGACGATTTGGCGAACAGCATAGCGAAATCGAGCGGCTCGGAATTTTTTGATACTTCGTTTCTTCGTGCTTCACAGGCTGCTAAGGCGTCGCGCAATTCGGCCTGAACCTCTGCCGGAGCATTCGCCAAATAGATGCGAAAACCTGGTTTGATGCCCAACTTCTTCGGAAGAGGAGTTCCGGAATATCCTGGCATTGGATTCTTGCGAAAAAGATTTTCAGCACACCACAAATTGGAACTGGCTTGACGCTAGCCTTTACTGCGAGGTGGGGGCGAAGTATCCACGACGCGCCCGCACACGAAAGTTCCTGCGGTCAAGGGCTACGATCTCGATCGTGCGAAAGTGCCCGTCTGCCTTGAAGTCTGCGGGTTTATAGGAAACGGCGTACTGGCTGCGCAGTTCATCCTGAATTTCCGCGAAGGCATTCGATACATCGCGAATCTGGAAAGGAAAGAAGGCGCGCCCGCCAGTAGCATCCGCAATTCGCTCAAGTACCTTGTCACCCGGTCCCTTGGTTCCGCTTACGTTCGTGCTGATCGTATACACGATAGTTTCCGCCCGCTGCGCCATTTCGACAGCCTCACCCATGCTGACGTGGCTCTGGTTATCATCACCGTCGCTCAACAGAATGATTGCCCGCCGCGTGGGCCCATTCTGGGGCTTCTTCAGCAGCTTGTCGCGGCACGCGAAGTAGAGCGCATCGTACATCGCTGTTCCGCCGCCGGGACGCAGTTCGCGCACGCCGTGTGCCAGCTTTTCCGAATCATCGGTGAAATCCTGCGCGACTTCCGGGGTTACGTCGAAGCCCACCACCATGGCCTGGTCGTAGCCACGGCGAATGATCTGATTCAGAAATTCAACGGCTGATTGCTGCTCGAACTTAAAGCGATCTCGTACCGAATTGCTGGCGTCGATCAGTAAACCGACCTGCAGCGGCAAGTTGGCTTCGGCGTGAAAGCTGCGAATTTCAGCCGGCGGCTTATTATCGTCGACAATGCGGAAATCATTTTCTTTGAGATCGGTTACGCGCTTACCGTGCTTGTCGGTGACCGTGAAAACGACATTGACTTCGTTAATACCGACTCGGATTCGCGGCACATCGCCTGTGTTGGAATCGTGATCACTTGAATTGTTTTCGGAAGAGTTCTCTGAAGTCGCCTGCTGAGTTGCCGCGGACGTAGGAGCCTGAGACGCAGATTGAGCCGAGGCCGCAGTTGTCGACTGCGACATGGCGGCCCCGTGCAGCCCCGCTACTGCGAACACTGCTATGAACCAGAGCAGCGCTCCCGGAAAGATGTTTTTGCAGAAAAAACTCTTCATTGGTGCTTATTATATCCGCAACCACAGATTCGAATTGCCCGAATATGCTTGTTCTTTGCCCGACAAATTCTTGAAGTGAGCGCCAGCTCAATTTAATTTGTCCCAAGCTCTTTCAAGAAATTCTGCAACTCCGCCGGGACTTCAGCTTTCACAGCAACGGCTGCACCAGTTCGCGGATGGCGGAATTCGAGTTCGGCCGCATGCAAGAAATTTCGCGGCAAGCTGATCGTGCTGGCGGGTGGCGGGTTTCGAGCTTCTTTTGTGAGAAGCGGGGAATTCGGGTTCTGCCGGACTTCCCGCGGCGCGCCGTAGGTTGTGTCGCCCACGATGGGATGTCCCATCGCTGCCATATGGACTCGGATCTGGTGGGTGCGTCCGGTATCGATCTTCAATTCGAGTAAGGTAAACCTCCCGAACTTCGTATCGAGCCGCCGCTCCACGCGATAATGCGTGACCGCTGTTCTTCCGCCGCTCGAGCGAGTAGTCATTCGCGTGCGCCGCGCACGATCGCGGCTGATGCTCTGGTTGATCGTTCCTGAATCCCTCTTCACCCAGCCGTGCACCAGCGCTATATATTTCTTTCTTACTTCACGCGCAGCAAATTGCTCACTCAGCTTACGATGCGCTTGATCGTTTTTCGCCACGATGATCAGTCCGCTGGTTTCCTTGTCGAGTCGATGCACAATCCCGGGGCGCAATTCGCCGCCCAGGTGCGACAAACTATTCAAGTGATGCAGTAGCGCATTTACCAGAGTGCCGCGATTGCGAGCATCGTCGGTTGTGCCGGCGCCTGCGTGCACCATCATTCCGGCAGGCTTGTTGATGACGGCAAGGTCGTCATCTTCATAAATGATGTAGAGCGGAATTTCTTCGGGAACCGCTTTGAGCGGTGGTCTTTGCGGTTGGCCGAGAACGGTGATGGTTTCGCCACCGCGCAGTTTCAGCGAAGGTTTGGACGGGGCGCCATTGACCAGAACCGTCTGTTGATCAATGATCTGTTGCACTCGCGCGCGGCTGACGCCGTCTAGCCGCGCTGCGAGGAATTGATCTAGCCGTTTGCCGGCGTCCTCTGTTGCGGCTGAGATCGTGATGGGGAACGGTCCTGGCACTGTGTAGCGCGCAGCAAACGGAACCACTTGCCGCGCGTCAAGCCATCATAAATTTTTTCCAGCGGTTTTTCTTGACGGCGTTTACTGAGGGCCCTTGAGCGCGATTTCGGATCGCGGAATGTATGAGGATGGATCCGATTTCGCGAAGTCCTTCCTAAAATCCAGCGAGATGCGGTCGTACTCCTGTGACGAGTCGCCTCCGATCAACGTTATGATCACAGCTTCCGGTTTGCGGTCGCATTTCTCGAAGAGACCATTCACCGACAGGCTTCGGCTCTGGGTCAAGAATTCAATCGGGATATCGAATTTTCCATGCTGCTGCAATGTTGCCTCAGCCGAATCTCCGCCTCGCTTTTTCGCATAGAGGAGCTGCACGTGAATTTTCGCATTCGCGGGCGCATGCCCGACCCTCCCCTTGATAACGATGGTATCGACCGCACACTCGGCGTGCGCGAGCGCGAATGGGACTGGAATCACGCAGATGATTGCGGCGAGAATTCTTGTTGCGGAGAGGCAAGACGCCATAGCGCACCCGCTTTGCGACAGTTTAGTGACCACAGCCCAATAATCGGGGCCGCCCTTACAAAGCGCGCCTCACTCCACGGCGTTCTTTGCAATTACTTGCTTGTACCATTCCGCGCTGAGCTTCGGCGTGCGGGTTTGGGTTTTGAAGTCGACGTAGTGTAGGCCGAAGCGCTTGCTGTAGCCGTCGGCCCACTCGAAGTTGTCCATCAGGCTCCAGAGAAAATATCCCTTGATGGGATAGCCTTCCGATGCCGCACGATGCAGTTGCGTCAGATGGTTGCGCAGGTACATGACGCGGTCGGTGTCTTCAATGCGTCCGTTGGAAGTAATAACGTCATCGGCGGAGCAGCCGTTTTCCGTGATGTAGAGCGCGCGCGGCTTCCAGATGTCACTGACATTACGCACGGCCCAATACGTAACTTCCGGGCCAATGTAAAGCCAATCCGAAACCATGCGGGGATATGACGCTTGCCGCTTTTCGACTAGGTAACCCGCAGGCGAAGAATCGGCTCGCACATATTCCGGCGTGTAGGCGTTGAGTCCGACGAAATCGAGCGGGCTGCCGATGATTTTCATGTCGCCGGCTTCCACCTTGGGGGCATTCGCACCTTCGCGCTGCAGATAGCCGTCAGTGTATTTGCCCTCCATGATTGCAGTAAGAAATGGAGCGTTTTCCTCGCGAGTGGCGCGGTGTGCGGCTGCGATCTGTTCGGGTTCTTCGATGACTGGAACATATACGGTGGCATTCTCCGCCAGGCCAACTTGCGTGCTGCTTTTCGCATTGGCGCGAATGGCTTGAACCGCCATGCCATGCGCCAACACAGCGTTGTGACGAATCTGATTGACTTCGGCGTTAGGCAGCTTCAGTCCGGGCGCGAAGCTTCCGTCTTGATAGCCCTTGTCGGTGAAACAGACGAACTCGTTGGTCGTGAAAAAGTGGCCGACGCGATCGGAGAGATGGCGCGAAACGAATGCAGCGTAATCGGCGAAGGCTTTCGAAGTATCGCGTGACTGCCAGCCTCCGGGCAACGCCTGCGGCAGATCCCAATGGAACAAGGTGACGTAGGGCGCGATTCCGTTCTTCAGCAGCTCATCCACTACTCGGTTGTAATAGTCGAGGCCTTTGGGATTCGGCTGGCCGGTGCCATCCGGAAATATGCGAGACCAGGAAATCGAAAAGCGGTAGCACCCCGCTCCGAGGTTCTTGAGCAGCGCAATATCTTCTTTGTAGAGATGGTAGGAATCGTCGGCGACGTCGCCGGTTTGTCCCTCGAAAGTTTTGCCGGGAGTGTGACAAAAAGTGTCCCAGACGGAGGGCTTGCGCCCATCTTCGCTGACCGCGCCTTCAATTTGATATGCCGCGGTAGCGCAGCCCCACATGAAGCTGTCGGGAAAGCGCAGCAGTTCGGGCTTTTGTGACCAGGCGCACTTTGGGAGGGCAGTGCCCGCCAAGGCGGCGGCAGCGCTTCCGGCGAGAGTTTGGCCGAAGCGGCGACGAGTGATTCTCATGCGCTCAAGGGTACCACCGAGGCTGGTTCAAACGTAATCAGCTTAATGCGCAGACTGTCTGGCTGGGCTCGGTGTAGGCACATGCTTTGCTCCCGGCCGCAGCCACCAGATAATCCCTCCGGCAACCACCAGCCCCAGAGCGATCAACTGCGTGCCTGACATTGCACCGCCGAAGACCGACCCTCGACCCGGATCGTCACGGATGAATTCCAGGAAGAATCGCGCTACGCCGTAGATGAACATGAATGCGCCGAAGACCTGGCCATCGAACTTGCGGCGCTTCAGCAGCCACATCAGGAAGATAAAATTCGCGAACTCAACCGCTGACTCGAATAACTGAGTCGGCTCCAGCGGCACGTTCAGGGGGGTCCCGGTAATCTGATTCGCCAGGGGATTGTGAAAGGTTACAGCCCACCAATGATGCGTCTCCTTGCCGTAGCAGCAGCCCGCACAGAAGCAGCCGATGCGGCCGATCGCATGACCCAAAGCGAGACCGGGTGCGAACGCGTCACAGGTTCCCAGCGCAGGCATGTGATTCCGGCGCACATACCACCACGCTGCCACGAAGGCGGCCAGCAGGCCGCCGGAAAATACGCCTCCGGCCTGCAGTGTGGTAACGCTGAAAATCTCAGAGAAATGCGTGGAGTAATAAGACCACTCGTTGATCACATAGAGGATCTTTGCACCAGCAATGCCACAAAGGACGACCAGAATTCCGAGGTTCCAAGCCTTCTCGCCGTTGATGCCGAGGCGCTCGGAGTTGCGCACGCTCACCCACAGCCCGAGCAGCACTCCCATGGAAACCAGGAAGCCGTAGGTCGGCAGAAAGAAATTACCGAAATGCACTAATTGGGGATACACAAGTCAGTTAGATGCAGGAAACTGGGATTTGCTACGTAAACCAGTGTAGCAGGATCGAATGCAGTTGCTACACCGGCGAGGGCCAGCTTCGCCCTACGAACAGCCGAGGGCGTCCGTCCCCAGGTGAGTTTCAAATGATCAAGCCGACCCACTGTGCCGTGTGACGGGGCCGAGAATGAACCCGTCGGTAGACGTTGGGCGCCCGCCGAGACCCTTTAGGCATCTCCGCATGGCGGAGCATTGCACACCGGATCCTAGTTCGAGTCGAGCTCCCGTTCATTCTGCATTGGTTCAAATATCGGTGACCCGCCATCACCAACCCCGCAGGCCGACTTTCACCTGTTGATGCTAGGAGAAGTCCCGGCAAATTAGCAATAGGGGAAGTGCAAATAGTTGGCAGACCGCTTGCAACCAAAGTAACGGAATGGAAACATTTCCCGGTTGCTATTCTCCAGGACTTCCGTGCGGCGATCGGCCGGAGGACGCTCCACGCTGCGGATGATTGGCGGTTAATGATTGGCGTTAATGCTTTTCGATTGCGGGAAGAATCAAGCGCTCTCAACCGCAAAGTATGCTAAGACTGCCGCGAGGTTCGCAGAGGAATCGAGTTCGCACGAAGTTAGGGCGCTATCCAGGCGGAAGCGACGGTGCAAAAAAGCTCCGAAAAATCTACAATCAAGAAACCGTGGCCTCACCCACCAAGCCGCCCAGCAGCTTTCTTCGGCTTCTGCCTAAGGCAGAGTTGCACCTTCATCTGGAAGGTTCGATTGAGCCGGCAACGCTGCTCGAACTCCGCACCCGGCGCGGCGAATACGTCACTCCCGCTGAAATCGACGCACTCTACCGCTACGACGATTTTCCGGGATTTCTTCTAGCTTTCAAGAACATCACGGAGCAACTTCGCACACCGCAAGATTACGAACTGATTACTTACCGACTCATGCAGCGGCTCAAAGAAGAAAACGTGCTACATGCTGAGGTTTATGTTTCTGTCGGCGTGAACCTGTGGCGCAAACAGGATTTTGCGGCTGTTTTTGAAGGCCTGAATCGCGGGCGGCAGCGAGGGGAGCGGGACTTTGGTATTTCTCTGCTCTGGCTATTCGATGCGGTGCGGCAATTCGGTGCGGAAGCCGCACAGCAGGTTTTCCAGCTTGCCGTTCGCTACCACGATCGCGGGGTTGTAGGGGTGGGGGTCGGGGGCGACGAGCAAAAAGGCCCGCCGGAGCTTTTTCGCGACTGCTACGCATGGGCCGCTGATCACGGGATGCGGCTGACCGCACACGCGGGCGAGAATGGTCCGCCGGAATCGGTTTGGGGCGCACTCAATCTCCGTGCCGAGCGCATCGGCCACGGGCTCACGGCGTTTCACGATCCTGATTTGGTCGAAGAACTGGCGCAGCGCCAGGTCCCAATCGAAATCTGTCTGACCAGCAACCTCCGCACCGGACTCTGCCCCAATCTTAACGATCATCCGGCGAAAAGCTATTTCGATCACGGAGTGATGATCACGCTCAACAGCGACGACCCCGCCATGTTTGGCACAACGCTGGCCCGCGAATACCAGATTGCGCAGCAGACCTTCGGATTTACGGATGAACATCTGCGGGAGTTGGCACGTAATTCGTTTGAAGCGTCTTTTCTGCCAGCAGAAAAGAAATTAGAGTTTTTAAACTTGTTCGACGCGGCAGCGGCGAGATAGCTTCCGATCCCAAATCGTCAATTTCCTGCTAAACCCCGTGTCGTCGAATCGGTGCTGGCCGTAGCCTTCTACTGGGAGCTGAAGCTGACTGAGGGCTAACCACTAACCACTGATGTTGCACATCGGCATTGTCGCCTGCAGCACCGAAGGAGCCGCGCTCTGCTACCGCACCATTTCGCTCGAAGGCGCGAAGATTCTGGGCCCGCATGATCATCCTGAAGTCTCCCTGCATTCGCATTCGCTGGCCAAGTACATGCAATATGTTCGTGCGAATGACTGGGCAGGAGTGGCTCAGTTGATGCTCTCTTCGGCGGACAAATTGGCCCGGGCTGGGGCGGACTTTCTGGTTTGTCCCGACAACACCATTCATCAGGCATTCGATTTGGTTGAGCACCGTTCGCCGCGCCCCTGGCTGCACATCGCCAGAGAAGTGGCAAGAGAAGCTCAACGGCGTAGATTCAAACGCCTGGCGGTGCTGGGCACGCGCTATCTGATGGAGGGTCCCGTGTATCCCGACGCTTTGAGAGCTGCGGGCATCGCAGATCGCAT
Source organism: uncultured Acidobacteriaceae bacterium (assembly GCA_963766625.1). GTDB lineage: Bacteria > Acidobacteriota > Terriglobia > Terriglobales > Acidobacteriaceae > Sulfotelmatobacter. The sequence goes on from CAVYBF010000012.1 coordinate 65,471, forward strand.
TCCCGGTCCGGTGCAACGTGAGCGCATCGACCGCATCATTTTCGATGAACTGGTAAATGCGAAGTTCCTCTCGCAATCGCTGGCGTATTACGTAGATGTGATCCTCGAAATGAAAAATGATGGTTGCGACGCGGTGGTTCTGGGATGTACGGAAATTCCGTTGCTTGTAACACCGGAGAGTTCACCTCTTCCTACACTCGATTCCACGCGCCTGCTGGCGAAAGCGGCCGTCAGGAAAGCGGTCGAGGGTTAGCACCAACCGTGTGGGAACGGGCGACTCGCCCGTTCAATCGGAGAAACCGGAAGGTTAGCAACGGAATCTGGCAGATTCACATTGGAGTAATGGAAGAATGTGTCCTCGCGCGCAACTAAAATTTCGTCAACTTCCCGGCCTCTATGCCATTGTGCGTCTCGCGCCTGATGCTCCTGTGCCTGAATGGGCCCATGGCCGCTTTTACTCGATCACTCGCACGGCTGACGAACTTTCGATCGTCTGTGCAATCGAGAATGTCCCAAAAGAAATCGACGCCGGTCCGCGCTGGACTTGTCTGAAGCTCGAAGGTCCATTTCCGTTCTCCCAAACCGGAGTGCTGCTCTCCTTCATCGAGCCGCTCTCGAGCAACGGCATTCCAATCTTTGCTATCTCGACTTACGACACGGATTACGTGCTGATCCAGGAACAGTTTGCCGCCATGACTTTGGACACCTTGCGAACGGCCGGACACGAATTAGTCTCGTAAAGCCAACCAAAGAACGTCATGCCACAAAGACCAAAATATTTATTCCTATTAGCAAGTCTTTTTCTTCTTTTCGTTTTACCTATGTTTGCGGTCCCGCAAAACCATCAGGCTCAAATCTCCGAAGACGAAATCAAGAAATATTTCAGCAAAAGCCCGGGCTGCGAGGGCGTTGATATCGACAACTTGGACTATTTCGATTTTGTTGGAAATGGCAACCAGGAGGCTGTGGTCGTGGCATCTACTTGCGCCACCGGAACTGCCGGCCCTGACGTTCACGCGGTCCTGCGACGCCAGCCGGATGGCTCACTGGTAGAGCTCAAAATTCCCGAACCAACAGACAAGCAGTACGCGGCTCTCTTCTGCCGTTGCTTTTACGACCTCACCGTAGAGGACGGACTGCTGGCTGAAACTTATCACGATCAATCTCGCCGCGATGATCCTCTGGTGATCAAATACCGATGGAGTGAGCCGAACAAGGAATTCCAGCCAGTTAATGTGAAAATCGCCCCGCGTCACAAAGCCAGCTTCGACGGCGATAAGGCAAAAACTACGGTAATCGCAATCTGCTATTCATCTGCCGTTGCTGCCATGGACCTACGCCGATCACAAATTCTATGATGTAATAAAACTAGCAATAAAATGTCCTCGGCACTCACAACCCTGCGCCGCCGCGCCAAAGCCCTGCACCGCAATCTCCGCGGAACGGCGATGGCCGCACGCGCTCTTACGTCGACCGAGCATCCACTGCTGGCGCATATCATCCCAGTGCGCCGCTGCAATCTGGCCTGCACCTACTGCAACGAATTCGATGATTTCTCGAAACCCGTGCCGACCGAAGAAATGTTCTACCGCATCGACAAGCTGGGCGATCTGGGCACGGCTGTGATCACGATTTCTGGTGGCGAGCCGCTGCTGCATCCTGAGCTCGATGAAATCATCCGCCGCATTCGCGCCAACGGAATGATTGCCGGATTGATCACCAACGGCTATCTGCTCGTTGCCGAGCGCATCAAACGCCTGAACCGCGCCGGGCTCGAGTGGCTGCAGATTTCCATCGACAACGTAAATCCTGACGAAGTGTCGAAGAAGAGTCTGAAGGTGCTCGATAAGAAGCTGCAAAACCTGGCCGAGCACGCTGACTTTCACGTGAACATCAATTCAGTCGTGGGCAGCGGCATTGCGCATCCGCAAGACGCGCTGACGATCGGAAAGCGGGCCATCGAACTGGGATTCAGTTCAACCATTGGAATCATCCACGACGGCAGCGGGCAATTGCAGCCGTTGGGCGAAGAAGAGCGCGGCATCTATCACCAGATGAAGTCGATGGAGAAGCGCAGTTTCACCCGCGTTAACGCTTTTCAGGACAACATTGCGGAAGGCAGGCCCAACGATTGGCGCTGCCGCGCCGGAGCGCGCTATTTATACATTTGCGAAGATGGACTGGTGCATTATTGCTCGCAGCAGCGCGGATATCCGGGGGTTCCGCTGGCGACTTACACGCGCGACGACCTGCGCCGCGAATATCTCACCGAAAAAGGCTGCGCGCCGCATTGCACCGTCTCATGTGTGCACCAGGTCTCGATCTTCGACAGCTGGCGTGCGCCGCAGCATGCAGCGCAGCCCATCCCTGCCTCGGTTGCAGCCAATGAGCTCGTGCAAATCAAGTAGGGCCGAGAGGCTCCTGCGCTGAAGGCAGTTTATACGCGTAGACATCCTGCGACTGCGGTGAGCTGTCCCGCCCAAGCCAAAAGAAGGCTTCAGTGGGCACGCACTGAGGATGAACGGATCGAACGCCGAACTACTTTTTCGGCTGAACGCTCGGCGGCAGAATTCCATTCAGCCGCAGATACATGGCTGCCGTGGAGTAATGGTCCGCCCAGCCGCTCGCCAGAATCAGCGCAGCCGCGGCTCGCGGACCCTGGTGCCCGCCGAACAGCTGAATGGGGTCTCCCAGCTTGGAGTCGTCCATCTTGGTTAGCGCCTCATTGCAAAAATCATACGATGCTGTGGCGTCCGCCAGCAGCTTATCCTTGCCGTCGGTCTCTTTGGCCTCTTCTACCTTAGGCGCGGGTACGTCGGCAGTTTTCGCGCAAAAGGAATTATTGAAGCCAATCATGTGAACCACCAGATGCGCAAACGTCATCTGCTCGGGGGTTGGTTTGTAGTTGAATTTATCAGTCGGCATCGCGCTGATGGCGCCCAGCGTATTACCTCGCGAGCGCTGCAAAAGTGTGCGCAACGAAGTCGCAACCGGATCTTTGATGGACGCTTGCGCCCCCAGTGAAGTTTGAGAGTTGGCTTGCGCCTGCATCGGGCAACAAGCGAAGCAGAGAAACAAGGCAAAAGCAGTCGTTAATTTCACGAATCCTCCAGGAGCGGAGAAATAAGTTGCGAACCCTATCAATCACGAACTGTACCCAGTCTAAACGCATCTGGCCAAGTCGAGAACGGAGCCGGTGCCATGGTGGCCTTCTGTGCGGTGAAGAAATCTCGACGCGAAGGATTCTAATCGGTCGTTGCCGTCGAGACAAGCGTGCGCCTGTTCCACCACGTTTAAGATGAACCCATGCAGAATATAACGCCGCTCGCCATTGCTGCGTTTGGCTTCGAACTCGCTGTGGCCGGCTTGTTTGGCTTCGCCGGCGGGGGAGTTACACGCACGATCCAGCAGTTGCCTGTGGCTGCGCGTGTTCTGCTTCCAGCGCTCTTGGTTGTGCCCTATCTGTCGGTTGCAATTCCTTGGCACATCTTCGAATGGACATGGTGTGGGCTGTATGCATTATTGCCAGTCGCGATCGCCTGGCTGCTCACGCGGGCTGCTGCGGCCGATCCGGAGCAGCGCGGCAATTGGCGTGATGCTTTCATTCTGCTCGTTATCGGCCTAGCAGTTGATCTGCGCTGGTTCGAAAGAGCGTGGCCGAGCGGGTTGCGTGCCTTGAATGAATTGTTTCTAGTTGATGCCGGCCTGTACGGATTTCAAGCGGTCCGGCAACTGAGCAGTGTCGGCTTCGATTTTCATTGGCGATGGAGCGACTGGAAAACCGGTCTGCGCGAACTGGTTTTCTTCGCACCGATTGTCATCGGGCTGGGTGTAGCCTTGGGCTTTATTCATCCACATGCCGACCGGCCAAGTATTAGTTCGGCGACCTTGCGCTGGGTGTTGATATTTCTGTTTACCGCCGTGCCGGAAGAACTCTTTTTTCGGGGATGGGTGCAGAACCTGTTGGAGCGCCGGGTTGGCCGACGCGCTGCGTTGGTGATCGCCTCGGTCATCTTCGGCCTCTCGCATTTCAACAAGCGCTTGAGTGCGCGCATGCCGTACTTCAACTGGCCTTACGTATTGCTGGCCACGATTGCCGGGATCTTCTACGGCCGCGCTTGGCGCGAGAACCGCCGCGTACCTGCCTCGACGATTACACATGCCAGCGTGGATTGGCTGTGGGGACTGTGGTTTTGAGATACAGATAAATGATCACCGCACTCGCAGAGTAGGATGGTACGTCAAATATCCCAGTCCCACCCGCAAATGATGGTGCAGCGCATCCGGTACGCAGATGGCGAAGCACAGGCCGAGCAGTCCCTGCGCCAGGCCCAACATCCAAATGTTGTGGTAGCGGCGGAAGAGTGCGCAGGAAACAATTCCCCACACTAGCGTGGCGGCGGTAAGTACCGGGCTGGGCAGGTGCGCGGCGGCAAACAGAACTCCGGCAACGATCACCGCGTTCGAGCCACTCAGTCCAAGCCGCAGCAGCCGATCCATGAAATAGTCCTGCAGCAGGAATTGCTGGTAGATCGTCCACAGGACGTAACCGGCAACGTGACCTAAACTGGCCTTGTAAAGCGGATGCAGGGTGCCAATTTTGGCGGCAGCGAAAACACTAACCAGAGCAAGCGCGACGGCCGCGGGCAAGATCCAGAGCGATTGAATCAGTCCGCGAGTGCCGAATCCAAGATCGTCGCGGCTTGGGTGGCGGATCAGAACCACCGTTAACGTCACAATCAGCGCGACCGGCGAAAGAATTGCCTGCACTCGATCGGGAGACCAGATGATGCCAATGATCAGTCCGTACCCGAGTACCAGCTCAAGCAGGTCGCGGGTGCGGCTGGGCGGATCTACGGCCATTAAGAAAGTATGGCATGGCATGGGCAGGGCTGCCGAGCTTCGCCTGGCCGGACAGCCGAGCGCTTGCCCTGAGCTTGTCGAAGGGGCGCCTGTCCCCACATCATTGTTTAGACTTCCACTTCCGGCGTGGCTTCCAGCAAACTGCGCGTGTAGGGATGCTGCGGCCGTTCAGTAATCTGCTCAGTGGATCCAATCTCGACAATTTTTCCGCGATACATTACGGCGATTCGGGTCGAGAGATAGCGAACTACTGGCATGGAATGCGAGATGAAAAGATAGGTAAGGCCGAATTCCCGTTGCAGTTGTGCCAGCAGGTTGACAATCTGTGCGCCTACGCTCACGTCGAGCGCCGAAACCGGTTCGTCGGCTACGATAAACTTTGGCCGCAATGCGAGAGCCCGGGCAATGCCGATACGCTGGCGCTGCCCTCCGCTGAATTCATGCGGGTAGCGGCGAAGGATGGATTCGTCCAGTCCGACCGCGCGAAGGAGTTCGACGACGCGGGCGCGAAGAGCTCTCTTGCTTCCACCTCTTGCAAAATCGGCGAGAGATGGGGCAGCGTTGTCGAGCTCCGCTAGGCCGGACAGCCGAGGGCGGCTGTCCCCACGTAGAACTCCATGAATAATCAGCGGCTCGGCGATGATGTCTTCTACGCGATAACGGGGATCAAGGGATGCGAACGGGTCTTGGAAGATAATCTGCATGTCGCGCCGCAGGCGGCGCATTTCGCCGCGCCCGGCGGCGAGCAGGTCGCGATCTTCGAAGCGAACTCTGCCTGAAGTCGGCTCGATAAGACGCAGGATTAATCGACCCAGCGTGCTCTTGCCCGATCCCGATTCTCCGACAAGGCCGAGAGTTTCGCCGGAGTGAATGTCGAGCGAGACGTCGTCGACGGCGCGCACTTCGTGCCCGCCCGTGAGCTTTCGGCCAAGGGCAGATTCGGCTCGAGGATAGATCTTGGTCAGATTGCGAATTTCAACAAGAGCCATGATTTGTTACACACTTCAGAATATGGAACGCATGCCGCTTATTGTGCGGCAATCATCGGAACAGCGGCCAGCGCGGCCAGCAATCCCACAAATCTCCATCGCGTGAAATGTTCTTTCAGAACAAACCGCGCCAGCAGCACGGTTACTGCCGGATACAGAGACGAGATGACGACGGCTTCGTCGAGGCGTCCGCTTTGGCTGGCGTGGACAAAAAATATGGTGCCAAAAGAATCGATGCTGCCGGCGATCACGGCCAGGCGCAACCCGGATGGGGTGATGTCGCGAAAGCTTCTCTGTAACAGCACGATCAATCCTGTCACCAGCAAGCCTCCGATTCGGGTGATTGTTGCAAACCAGAAAGCTGCGCCGCTACCCGCTTGGCGAACGCAAAGATAGAATCCGGCGAAGCCGATGCCGGCGACGATCGCGAGTCCGAGGTTTTTCGTGCCGCTGCCATCTTCAGTGCGAGTGATGAGCCAGAGTCCAATCGCTGCGAGCAAGAAACCGAGGATAGGAATTTTGCCGGGAAAGCCTTCCGTAAAAGCAGAGATAATCGCAGGAATCGCAGCGCTGAGAACGGCTGCTACGGGTGCAACCATGCCCATTTTTCCTGTGGAAAGTGCTTGAAAGAAAACTGCTACGGCGGCGCTGCCCAGTATCCCTCCGGTCAGGACCCAGAGTGCGCTGCGCAGGGGCAGAAACGGGGCGTGACTGATTCCCGCCAAAATTCCAACCAGAACCAGTCCACCCAGGTTGAACACTGCCGTAAAGAGAAAGGCGTTGGCCCGGCGGGTGGCGTATCCTCCGAGAAAGTCGCTAGTTCCCCAAGCCGCGACGGCTGCCATGCCGTAGCCGGCAGTCACAAATTGTGGCGCAGTGGACATGAACGACGAGGGTACCACGCGAGCGGCGCCGCTCGAAGCTGAAGGGTCGTTGTAATCAATGTTCGCGACGAATCGATGTTTCGGGCCGCCAGACGCGGATGTGAGCGGAAATTGACTCTCTTATCGCTGCGCTCTACTATGGTGCCACTCGTCGCTTCGATGATTTTTTCTTTTTCATGCTGACCTATCAATGATCGAGGACATGACTGACAAACAATGATCGGCGAGACCATCTCTCATTACCGGATCCTCGAGAAGCTTGGTGGCGGCGGCATGGGCGTGGTCTACAAAGCCGAGGACACGCGACTGCACCGTTTCGTCGCGCTGAAGTTTCTTCCCGAAAGCGTGGCACGCGATGCGCAGGCGCTGACCCGATTTCAGCGCGAGGCGCAGGCAGCGTCGGCTCTGAACCATCCCAACATTTGCACGATTTACGACATCGGGGAGGCCGACGGCCGCGCCTACATCGTCATGGAATTTTTGGATGGCCTGACGCTGAAACATTCCATCAACAACGCGCCGCTCGAACTCGAGTTGCTGCTGCGAATTGCGATTGACGTGACCGATGCTCTCGATGCGGCGCACGCCAAGGGCATTGTTCACCGCGACATCAAGCCGGCCAATATCTTTGTAACCAGCCGGGGGCACGGGAAGATTCTTGATTTTGGTTTAGCCAAGGTGGCCACTGTTCCAGGGGATGCGACTCAGACCAGCCCCGGCATGGAGCAGCTGACCGACGCGGGATCGACGGTCGGCACGGTGGCTTATATGTCGCCGGAGCAGGCCCGCGGCAAGCCGCTCGATTCGCGTACCGATCTGTTTTCGTTTGGTGCGGTTTTGTACGAGATGGCAACCGGCACGCTGCCGTTTCGCGGCGACTCCACTGCGCTGCTGTTCGAGTCCATCCTGCACAAGGTGCCAGTGGCGCCGGTGCGGCTGAATCCAGACCTGCCGGCTGAACTTGAACGCGTTATCAATAAAGCTCTGGAAAAAGATCGCGACCTGCGTTACCAGCACGCTTCGGATATGCGCGCCGATTTAAAGCGGCTGAAGCGTCAGGTGGAATTGAGCGGCACGTCAGCCGTGTCAGTCGAATCCGATACATCGGCACAGGATACAGCAGCGGCATCGAAGCCAGACTCGAGTGGGAGAGCGGTAAAGGCCGCGAGCTCCGGGCGAGTTGAAGTTGATGCCAGGAAAAGTCACGCGAAACTTCCCTGGATCGTGCTTCCGGTAGTGGTTTTGGCTGCCATCGTGGCCGGCGTTTTCTATTACACGCATCGTCCCGCGCCCAAGCTCACAGAGAAAGACACGATTGTGATCGGCGATTTCGCCAATTCCACGTCTGATCCGGTTTTCGACGACGCGCTCAAACAGGCGCTCAGCGTATCCCTGCAGCAATCACCTTTCCTGAACGTTCTCTCCGATGACAAAGTCGCGGCTACCCTCAAGTTAATGACGCGGCCCGTGAATACTCCACTCACCCCGGACGTTGCCCGCGAACTCTGCCAGCGTGCCGATAGCAAGGCCTACATCGCCGGGTCCATCGCCAGTATCGGCAGCGAATACGTGGTGGGATTGAAGGCCGTTAACTGCCTGACCGGAGACGTTCTCGCGCAGGAACAGGCAACCGCTTCCGGCAAAGAAAAAGTTCTCGATGCCCTCGGCGAAGCTGCCGGGAAATTGCGCGCGCATCTCGGCGAGTCTTTAGCGTCAGTTCAGAAATTCGATGCGCCTCTGGCGCAGGAAACCACCCCCTCGCTCGAAGCTCTGAAAGCGGCGAGCATAGGCCGAAAAATTGAGCATGAAAAGGGATCTCTGGCCGCTCTGCCGTTTTATCAACGTGCCATCGATCTTGATCCTAATTTCGCTACCGCCATCGAAGGTGTCGGCATTATGTACAGCAACCTCGGGCAGCCTACGCGTGGAGAAGAATATTTGAGAAAGGCATTCTCTTTGCGGGACCGCGCCAGCGAACGCGAGAAGTTGCACATCAATTCCATGTACTACATGGTGGTCACGGGAGAGCTGGACAAGGCGATCGAAACCTTTCGGGAGTGGGAAGAAAACTATCCGCGGGATGATGTGGCCTTCACGAATCTTGCGGCATTGTATTCCCTGGAAGGCAAGCACGAACTTGGTCTCGAGCAGACGCGCCTATCGGAAGCGGTGAACCCCGACAATGTGATCACGGCCGAGGACCAGTTGGCATTCCTAATTAGCCTGGACCGCTTCGATGAGGCCCGAAAACAATATCAGGACATACTGGCGCGAAAAATGGATGACGATACTCTCCATACCGCCATGTATGGGCTCGATTTCGTCCAGAAGAATGCCAAAGGAATGGCCGAACAAACCGCGTGGTTCGATGCGCACTCTGAGCTCCAACACGAGATTTTGGGATTGGAATCGGATACCGAAGCATATGCAGGGCACTTCGCCAAAGCCCGAGAAATAAGCCATCGTGCCGTGGATGCGGCTATGCGCTCCGATAACAAAGAGTCTGCGGCAACCTGGCAGCTCAACAGCGCGTGGCGCGAGTCCATTACCGGCAACGTCGAAGGAGCCAGGCGGGAAGCCTACGCTGGCTTGGCGCTCGATCCGGAGAGCCCCAACATGGAAGAATTGGCCGCATTGACTCTGGCGGGAGTCGGCGACACCGCGCAGGCCAGAAAACTCGCCGAGCAGATAAGCAAGCGTTACCCGCAGAGCACGCTGATTCAATCGTATTGGCTACCCACAATTCAGGCGCAGATCGATCTGAGTGCCAAAGATGGATCCAGCGCGATTATGCAATTGAGAAACGCGGCCGGCATGGAATATGCCGTCGTTACTGCATATGGAAATAATACCTGCCTATACCCGATTTATCTTCGGGGCGAAGCTTATCTGGGATCAGACCCCGCCAACGCTACTGCGGAGTTCCAGAAAATCATCGAACATCCCGGTCTGGTCTGGAATTGCGTGACTGGCGCTCTTGCGCACTTAGAACTTGGCCGCGCCTATGCGCGTTCGGGAAACAAGGCGAAAGCCAGGGCGGCTTATCAGGATTTTCTTACGTTGTGGAACGAGGCCGATCCGGATATTCCTGTTCTCAAAGAAGCGAAAACCGAGTTCGCGAACCTGCAATAGTTGCGAATACTTCGGCTATCCTACCCATGTTAGAATTTTCGCAGGTCATCACCCGCGCCAGAACAGGTTCTGAGAGCCCATTTTGATTGAACTGGCACCATCGATTCTCTCCGCCGATTTCGCCCGTCTGGGCGAGCAGGTGCGCGCCGCGTGCGAGGGCGGAGCCAGCGTCATCCACGTCGACATTATGGATGGGCATTTTGTTCCCAACCTCACAATCGGCCCCCCGGTCGTGAAATCGCTGCGCAAAGTCACGCAACTGCCGCTTGATTGCCACCTGATGATTGAGAATCCGGATGAGTTTATTCCGGCGTTTGCCGAAGCGGGCGCGGATTGGATTTCTGTGCACCAGGAGGTGAGCCGGCATTTGAACCGGACCTTGCACCTGGTGAAAAGCCATGATTGTCAGGCGGGCGTGGTCATCAATCCGGCAACGCCGGTCGATACTCTGGCTGAGGTGCTCGACATCATCGACTACGTGCTGGTAATGTCTGTGAATCCCGGCTTCGGCGGACAGAAATTTATTCCGGGAGCAGTGCACAAAATAAGGCGCTTAGCAGAAATCCGCCGCCAGCGTGCGCTAAACTATAGAATCGAAGTTGATGGTGGTGTCGCCCTCGATACGGTGGCCGAGGTGGTCCGGGCAGGTGCCGAAATTCTGGTGGCGGGCAACGCAGTATTCGGAACGGGCGATCCAAGAAGGAATGCGGAAGCACTGCTGAAGGCGGCGACCGAAGCCGCCATGGTCAAGGTCTAAACCGCCGGTAAGGTGGCCAGACTGCCGAGTTTCGCTCGGCCGGACCGCCGAGGGCGGCTGTCCCTACACGAGTACATTCGAGGTGTTATGTCCTGTTCGCTGCGTCAAAGTGCGACTATCGCCACGCTGGCCCTGCTGCTGATTATTTCGGCCGCGTGCACCAACAAGAAGTCGGTTAACCCGCTGGCCAACGTAGGCTCGAAACAGCCTGACAAGGTGTTGTTTGACAAGGCAATGGACGCAATGAAGCACAACCGCTTCGACGTGGCACGCATGACGCTGCAAACCTTGATTAACACCTACCCCGACTCCGAATACATCGCTCGCGCGAAACTGGCGGTCGGCGACTCCTGGTACGCCGAGGGCGGGACAGCGTCACTGGCGCAGGCTGAGCAGGAGTACCGCGACTTTGAAACATTCTTCCCAAATATGCCGGAGGCGGCCGAAGCGCAGCTGAAGATTGCCAATATCCAATATGAGCAGATGGATAAGGCTGACCGCGATTTCACCCACGCTCAGCGCGCGGAAGATGAATATCGCAATTTGATCATGCAGTATCCCGACAACACCAAACTGGTCAAAGAAGGCAAACTGCGCCTGCTCGAAGTGCAGGAAGTCCTGGCCCAACGCGAGTTCGATATTGCCAAGTTCTATTACGTGCGAATGTCTTATCCCGCATCCATTGCGCGCTTCAAGTCTCTCATCGACAAGTATCCGCTATACAGCGGTGCCGACGAGGCGCTATTTCTTCTGGGACAGGACTACGAAGGCCAGATCGCGCAAGTACGCACTCGCCCAACCTGCACGGGATTCAACACGCCGCGCGGATGCGCCAACGAAGCTGCCAAAGCCGCCATGATCGAGGTTCTCACCAGGGATGCAGCCGCAGCTTATTCACAGATCATTACGCGCTATCCGTTAATGGATCGTGAGGTGGATGCGAAAAAGCGATTGGAAGCCCTGCATCAGCCCGTTCCGCGGCCGACAAAGGCAGCCGTCGCGCAAAATAAGGCCGAAGAAGAAAGCCGCCGCGAGGCGGGAACACTCGATCGGCTGATGTCCGTGGTTAAGAAAGGACCAGATGTTTCTCAGGCGGCGAAAGTCGGCGACCCGACCCTGGTCGATCCTACGCCGGTTTCTGCCAATCAGATGGCTGTCGAAACCATGCGTCAGGCCGTGGGATTATCCGCGTCCAATAACGGCCAGAAAACCTTAACGGTCGAAACGGTCAAAGACGGTGCCCCTGGAGCGAACCAGGCGGCACCAAGATCGGACCAGCCAGCTCCGGCTGCGACCAATACTGCTCCCTTTGCGCAGCCTGCGAACGCCGATCCCAACGAGCTGAAACCAAACGCTCCGGCGACCAACGCATTCGCGCCCACTACAGCTGCGGCGGATCCGAACGAATTGCAACCGAACTCGCCCGCGCAGAGCACGCAAGCCGATCCGGTCGTCCCGCCACCGGTGCAGATTAATGAAATTCAGGCGGAAAAGGCATCTTCTTCCGGCCGGCCTGCTGCGAGCTCAGGTTCAAATTCGAGTTCCGCGCTGGCCAGTGATAAGGACATCTCCAGCAGCAAAAAGAAGAAAAAGCACGGATTAAAGAAGCTCCTGATCTTATAAGAGACCCGATGCCCGGAATCGGGGAGCTCATTTTTGGCGTTAGAGTGGACCGTCCCCGAGGCGCCCCCACTAGGTGCTGACCGCCGGTAACCTGTTACCTACCCTTGGATCATTGACTTACGTTCTTCGGCAGGTTACCTTCGCGATATCTCCCCCTCATCAGAGGATTTTCTTGGCCCGGAAGATACTGCTCGCCGACGACAGCGTGACCGCCCAGAACATGGGGCGGAAAATCCTCGCCGATGCGGGCTATGAAGTGATTGCCGTCAACAACGGCTCGGCAGCTCTGAAAAAGATCGCCGAAACCAAGCCGGACCTTGTGGTTCTGGATGTTTATATGCCCGGCTACAGCGGCCTGGAAGTCTGCCAGCGCCTCAAAGAGTCGCACGAAACCGCAAGAATCCCGGTATTACTCACGGTTGGAAAACTCGAACCCTTTAAGCCGGAAGAAGCGCAGCGGGTGCGCGCCGAAGGCTTCATCGTTAAACCATTTGAAGCCAGCGAACTGTTGAGCGCGTTATCGAAGCTGGAAGATAAAGTCGTGCCGCGTGCCGAACCCTCTCGCCCCGGCCGCTTTGCCCGAGCCGTCGCGGCAGTAGAAGAGTCGGGGCGGGCGCGCCCCGGCGATGACAGCGGATGGAAGAACCGCATCAGTTTTCCGCATGAAAAAACAGAGGCGGAGGAGCAAGCGGAAAAATCCGACCCGCCGTTTTCCACTTATAATGCGGTAAATCGCGATCTCCGCACGGTAGTGGAGACTCCCGAGGAGAAAGCACAGGAAGCGGCTCAAGAACGCCACGAGGGCAACAAGGAAGACAAGAAATACGAGTCGCCCGGACGCGACACCGAAACTGTAGACGTCGCCGCTTTGGCGCCCTCCAGTGTGCCCTCCGCAGGCCTGCCAAAGGATGTCACTCAAGAGGAGCTGGCTGCCATCACCGCGGCTGCAGCTCAAATTCAAGTAGCGACCGCCGCAACGGAACAAGAGCAGCGAGCTTCTGAAAGCGAGAGTGGAGCCGGTCCGCAGCCAAGCTTGGAAATGGGGGGATTCGAGCCCCCCATGCGCGAGATCGATCTCGACGCCGCGGCTCCGTCCATCGTCGAGCCGCCTGCCGCGGCAAGTGAAAGCCAGACGCGGCTTACTCAAGACTTCAATTCGCAAGATTCGAAGGAATCGCAAGATGTTCCGATGACGATGGCAGCCACAGCTGATTCTGTGGCCAATTCAGGCGGCACGTCTCGCTGGATGGCAGTTGCTGTCGCTCTCGAAAATGGTGAAGCCGGGATCTCGCTCGACCATGAAATGGAGAGAGCATCGGCGGCATCGGCAGCATCGGCAGTGAGCACCGGCTCTGCGGCTTCTGGGAACGCTATACCTGAGATTCCATCGACCTCTGCAGAGACCTGCAATCCGGAAGTCTCTCAAGAAGTTGCCGGCACGCCTGTCCCCGCTGCATCCATGGAATTGGTGGCATCGCCGATCGAAAATGCAGATGCGGCGGTAACAATGACGGCTTCTCGGTCCGAGCAGCGAATTGATTCTGTCGCGCCAGAAAGCGCGTCGGTCCAACAGTCTGAGACAAACGATGCGGCATCCCTTGCGCAGGATGTTACGTCGTTTGCGACCGCCCCAGAGACGCATACGCCTGGCGAGATGGTTGCATCGACTCAAGCAGCGAGCGACGATTATGCGACGCAGCAATCTGCCACAGCCGAGTTCTCGGTGGCCGCGGCAGAGACCGAACCCACACCTGATTTCCCCGATTCAAGGCAGGAACCGCAGGCTGAGGCGGTTGCGGAAACAACGGAGTCAAACTCAGGTTATAAAGCTTTTTACTCCAGCGAACCGGGCACCGAATCGTGCACCGAACCGCAACCGGCCCTCGATAATGAGACTGTCAAGAGTAAAGCTGCAGCTTGGGCGAGCTGGCGCCAAATCCGCGATACCGGTAAAGCCGAACCGCAGGATCGCTCTCGAGAATTCGATGCGTCCGGGCCGGCAGAAACCAATGCTGCAGCCGCAGCTGCAGGTGCTGAACAAAGTTTGGCTCCGCCCGTTCGCCCCGAAGAAGATGGAAATCCCTCGGACGTCGCCAGCATTGTGGACAGCGTTCTCGCCGACCTTCGCCCCAAACTCATGAAAGAGATTTCCCGCAAAATGGCGGAGAAGAAATAAACCCGCGGCACCTGACCGTTCAGATCGGCAGTTATTGATAGGCCCTTAGGTGCCTATGCCGCTTGCTAGCTCCTTTGACGGGGATGGTGGCCGGATTTTTCCGCCCTCTATAGCTATCCCCCCGGGCTCGTTTGACCCTTCTTTTCTCTGGCCTGTAAGATCAAAAGCAGCACTCGGCATTCAGCACTCAGCTTTGAGGAACTTCCAGAGATCAGCGGCTTTTTCGTCGGCTGATTTGCGGGCGCTGAAGGCTGACTGTTCTTGATGCCGCACGAACTACCAAAATCCTATGAGCCCGGCGCGATTGAGACGCGTTGGGCCGAGTACTGGGTAAAAGAGAAACTCTTCTCCGTGCCTACGCCGCCGGAAGGCGAGACGCGACCGGTATTCATGCTGCTTCTTCCTCCGCCCAACGTGACCGGGCGCCTGCACATGGGGCACATGCTCAACCAGACGCAGATGGACATCGTCGTGCGCTGGCACCGCATGCGCGGTTTTATTACCCTATGGCTGCCCGGTACTGATCATGCCGGCATCGCCACGCAGATGATGGTCGAGCGCCAGCTTGCCAAGGAAGGCAAAAAGCGGCGCGATCTGGGCCGCGAAAAATTCATCGAGCGCGTATGGGATTGGAAGCAGCACTACGGCGGCGCCATCCTCGACCAGATGAAACGGCTGGGCGCCTCCGTCGATTGGGACCGCGAATACTTCACCATGGACGACAATCTCTCGCGGGCCGTCCGCGAAGTGTTTGTCCGCCTTTACGAAGAAGGTTTGATTTATCGCGGCAAGTACATCGTCAATTGGTGCCCGCGCTGCGAGACCGCGATTTCTGATCTCGAAGTCAAACACGAAGAAGTTGCCGGAAAATTGTGGGAGATTCGTTATCCGATCGTCGGCAGCAACGAATACATTACGGTCGCGACCACTCGTCCTGAAACTATGCTTGGCGATACCGCGATCGCGGTGAACCCGAAAGACGAACGCTACACGCATGTTCACGGCAAAAAAGCTTTGCTGCCGCTGATGAATCGCGAGATTCCCATCATCACCGATGAACTCGCGCAGCCGGAGTTCGGCACGGGCGCCGTGAAGGTCACGCCCGCGCACGATCCCAATGACTTTCAGGCCGGCAAGCGCCACAATCTGCCGCAGATCGATGTCATGGACGAGCACGCGCACATGAATGCGAATGCCGGCCCGTATAGAAATCTGGATCGCTACGAAGCCCGCAAGCTGGTGCTCGACGATCTCAAAGAGCAGGGATTTCTCGTTGGCGAAAAGGATTACACGCTCGCCCTGGGCAAATGCGATCGCTGCGGCACCGTAGTCGAGCCACGATTGTCGGAACAGTGGTTCATAAAAATCAAGCCGCTCGCCGATCGCGCCAAGGAAGCGGTTGAAAGCGGCGCCATCACCATCGTTCCTGAAAACTATCGACAAGTCTATTTGAACTGGATGACCAATATCTACGATTGGTGCATCTCACGGCAGCTGTGGTGGGGCCATCGCATTCCCGCATGGACCTGCGAAAGCTGTAACGAAGTGATCGTCGCGCGCGAAGTGCCGACTCAATGCCCGAAGTGCGGAAAAGGCAAACTCGAGCAGGTTTCTGATGTGCTCGATACCTGGTTCTCTTCGGGCTTGCTACCGTTCACAACTTTAGGATGGCCGGAACGAACGCGTGATCTGGACGTGTTCTATCCGAACACGCTGATGATCACCGGCTTCGATATTCTCTTTTTTTGGCTGGCGCGCATGATCATGTTTGGCTGCCACTTCATGCAGGGCCACGAACAAGACCCGATGATCAAAAGCGCAACCAAAGCCGCCGACGCCGAAACCAGCGCCTACAAAGACGACAGCGTCCCGTTCCGTCATGTTTACATTCACGCCCTGGTGCGCGACGCCGAGCGACAAAAGATGTCGAAGACCAAAGGCAATGTGCTCGATCCGCTCGAAATCATCGAGCGCTTCGGTACCGACGCAACCCGTTTTACGCTGGCTGCGATGGCCGCACCCGGCACAGACATTGCCTTCAACGAAAGCCGCACCGAAGGCTATCGCGCGTTCGCCAATAAAATCTGGAACGCCGCAAGATTCATGTTCATGAATGTAGACCGACTTGATCCGAATCTGTGGAGAGCGAGGGCTGTTTCCGCGAGGCTGCCGAACGTGGCGGTCTCCGAGGACACGAAGGACCTTGCTCCGATGACCTTGGAGGATCGCTGGATACTTTCGCGGCTTAACAGGACCCTCGCCGACGTGGACGAGTCATTGGAGGGATATCGATTTAATGACGCGGCCAACCGCACTTATGACTTTTTCTGGGGAGACCTCTGCGATTGGTACATCGAACTGATAAAACCGCGACTCACCTCGAATGTTGGAACCGAGAGCGAGATCGCCTCTGAAATGCTGGTTGCAGTCTTCGACGCCGCTTTGCGCCTCCTACATCCGATTATGCCGTTCATTACGGAGGAGATCTGGCATGCAATGTACGACGGAGCACCTCCGACTAAATCAATTGCAATGGCGCCGTTTCCGGAGATCCAGCAGGGCCAAGTAGACCTGTCGGCAGAAACGCAGATGGCAATCTTGCAAGACCTTATTGCCTCGGTGCGCAATATTCGTGCGGAGTTGAAACTTGAAAACAAGCTGGCGCTACCCATCGAGGTTTTCTCGCATGAGCCAAGCGTTTGGATACTCATTCAGCAAAACGAAGCAGCGATCAAGAGACTGGCCAACGTAGCCAGCATAACGGAGGTGGCTGAATCCTATGCCAGGAAGGCGCCCTCGCGCAGCACCGCTCGGTTCGATGTCCGACTACTCTACGAGCGGGAAATTAATATCGAAACGGAGTGCGCACGCTTACGAAGGGAGCTGCAAGGACTAGAAAAGCCCATTGAGGTAGCTGCGTTCCAGCTTGGTAATCAAAACTTCTTATCCAAGGCGCCGAAAAAAGTCGTGGATGGGGTCGCCAAGCAACTCGACGAACTGAAATTGCTTAAAACAAAATTACTTGCCGCACTGAAAGAGCTTGGTTGCGAATAAACCACACGGCAGTCGTCAGACAGACACTGACAGCAGCTTCTATGGACTTCAACTCACGACGCATCACCGCCATCATCGAGAATGCGCTTCTGGAAGATCGCGCCACGCGCGACGCCACTAGTTACGCGTGCATCGATGCGAACCAGCGCGCCTCAGCGACAGTTCTTGCCAAGCAGGATTGTATTCTTTCCGGTGTCGGTGTTATTGCACGCATCCTCGACGTGTATGCGGCACTCGACGGTGCCGTCACTTCCCACTACGAAGTTACCACCCACACCGAAATCTTCGATGGAGTTCGCCTCCGTAATGGCCAGTCGGTGGCTGTCATACAGCACAACGCTCGAGTGCTGCTCTCGTGCGAACGTGTGATTCTGAATTTTCTGCAGCGCATGAGCGGCATCGCTACGCTCACGCGAAAATTCGTTGACGCTGTTTCCGGTACCAAAGCTCGTATTCTTGACACCCGTAAAACCGCTCCGGGACTGCGGGTCATCGACAAGTATGCTGTCCGCTGCGGAGGCGGCCTCAATCACCGCCTCGATCTGTCCGATGGAGTGCTGATCAAAAACAATCACATCGCGCTGGCCGGAGGGATCGTTCCGGCGCTGGAACGCGCCGTGCGCAATCGCCGAGGTTCACAGACGATCGAGGTGGAGGTGCGTACCCTCTCAGAACTGGAGGATGCCTTGAGGTGCGGAGCCGAAGCGGTTCTGCTCGACAACATGAGTGTCGATAATGTGCGCCTCGCGGTCGAGCGTTGTGCCAAGCTCGAAAAGTCGCTTCCCGTCGAGTGCTCCGGCGGCATCCGTCTGGAAAACGTTCGCGCCTACGCCGAAGCCGGCGTCGACTTTATTTCCGTCGGCCTGCTTACCCATTCCACACATGCCGCTGACATGAGCATGCGCGTACAACCCGCATAAATGGCGCTCGGGATCTTGCAGCATAGAAACCGCGGAACCTGCATTTGTTCTTTTTCTCCACCTCCCGCATAATCTCCCCATCACGAAACGCGGCAAATCCGGTATACGCAAAAAGAACGATGCGCATGCACAAGGCTCGCACCCACCCACTGATCTTCGCCTCGGCCACGTCGTTCGTCTTTTAATGGAGCACGCAACCGTAGTGGTGAGCGGAACCAAAATCGCCCAGGAGATTTGCTCGACGCGCTCAGAAGTATGGCGCCTGATTCAGCAATTACGCGGCCTTGGAGTCGATATCGCCGGTCATCCTGCCACCGGGTATCAACTCAAATCGGTGCCCGATCTGCTGCTTCCGGAGATCCTTGCGCCCATGTTGCGCGGCACCATCTTTGCAGATCACATTCATCACTTCTATAAGATCGGCTCAACCAACACGGTGGCCATGTCAGCTGCCGCCGAAGGTGCTGCCGAGGGTAGTGTTTTTCTGGCGGAAGAGCAAACTGCCGGCCGTGGCCGCGGCGCGCATTCCTGGAAGTCGGCTCGCTCGGCGGGAATCTATTGCTCTGTAGTTCTGCGCCCCATGCTCGCGCCTTCTGATGTGCTTGTGTTTGCGTTATCGGCCGGTCTCGCAGTGCGTGGGGCAATCGAACAACTGAATACGCGTATCGCCATTGATCTGAAATGGCCGAATGACGTGCTTCTTGGCGGCAAGAAAGTTTGTGGCATTCTTACGGAGATGAACGCCGAAGCGACCCGCGTGCGCCATATTGTTGTCGGTATTGGCATCAACGTGAATCAAATGAATTTTCCGAAAGAACTGGAAGGCGAAGCAACTTCACTCCGCTTGGCCACAGGCAGCGAGTGGTCGCGCGTGGAACTGACTGCGGCTTTGTTAAAATCTTTGGACCGGGAATATTGTTTGCTGACCCAGCAGAAGGACGCGCGGCTCTCGATTCTACGCCGTTTCGCCGAGCAATCTTCATGGGTGCGCGGCAAGCAGGTTCGCATCCAGGAGAATGGATCGACGATTAGCGGTGTGACGGATGGCTTGGACGACCGGGGTTTTCTGCTGGTGCGAACACAACAGGGATTGCAAACAGTTCTTAGCGGAACCGTGAGGGCAAGTTAAAAGCATTTGGCGCTCAGCATTCAGCCACCGAAGATGAAATCGCAAATGCTGAATGACAAATGCTCATTACGAAAGCAACGGCACAAAACATGCTTTTTGTTCTCGATGTCGGCAACACCAACACAGTCCTCGGAGTCTTCGCCCAGCAAGGTCATCCCGATGCTGACAAGGATAATTCCGCCTCGAGATACGAGCGGCTGGTAGCCCACTGGCGCGTCGCCACCCGCGAAAGCAGCACAGTTGATGAATATGGCGTCCTGTTTCGCAATCTGTTTTCGATGGCCAGCCTTGAAGCGTCAGGGATTCAGGGCATCGTGATTTCATCGGTTGTGCCGCCCCTCGATCCCGTTCTTCGCCAAGTCTGCGAGCGCTATTTCAATTCCAAACCGCTATTTATCGAACCTGGCGTGAAGACGGGCATGCCGGTGCAGTACGATAATCCCGCCGAAGTCGGCGCCGACCGCATCGTCAATGCCGTCGCCGCCTTCGAGAAGTATGGTGGGCCCTGCGTTATCGTCGATTTTGGTACGGCGACTACTTTCGATTGCGTTTCCTCTAAAGGCGAATATCTCGGCGGAGTTATTTGCCCCGGCATCGGCATATCCGCCGACGCCCTGTTTCAGCGGACCGCGCGGCTTCCCCGCGTCGAAATACGCAAGCCCGCCCGGGTCATCGGAACCAACACGGTGGGCAGCCTTCAATCAGGCCTTTACTATGGTTATCTCGGGCTAGTCGATGGCATTCTGGAATTATTGTTGCAGGAACTTGGCAGCCAAACGCGTGTGGTTGCCACCGGTGGCCTCGGGCCAATGATCGGCACAGGATCGAAATACATCAAGAACGTCGACGACTTCCTGACCCTCGAGGGACTCCGCCTCATCTGGGAGCGCAACGTCGCGTTGCGCCGCGAGTCGCCGGCTTCAAAGATTACATCGAAAGAATTTTCGAAACCTGCTTCTGCAAAATCGAAAGGCGAAGCGAACCCGCGAACGAGCTCCGCTGCGCGCCTCGCCCGCTGATTCGTCGTGGAAAATTACTTCAATTACTTCACTGAAATAGAAGAGCAGTTCCTTCGTCGACGAGGCGGCGGGTTGTTGCTGACCACGCTCGATTGGGCTCTGATCGAGACTTGGAAGGACGCAGGTGTTCCTCTCGAGGCGGTGTTGCGTGGGATCGATGCCGCATTTGACCGCTATGAGCAGCGTCCTTCAAAAAACAGAAAGGTGAATAGTCTAGCCTATTGCTCACAAGAGGTTTTAACCGCGGCGGAGGACATGAAGGAAGCGGCCATCGGGACTACCAGCGGCGAGCCCGAGGCCAAAGCATCCCCTCCACAGGGCTTTGAGGCTGACACCATTGTTGCATTCCTGCTTCGTAATGCGAACACGCTGGAAGCGGCAAAGCTCCCGCGCAGTGCCGAGATTGACGTTCAGGCTGTAGCGCGAGACTCTGCCGCAACACTTCGCAAACTCACTCAGGAAATCTCGACCAAGAATGTCCTGCCAAGATTGGAAGATCTCGAACGCCATCTGACCGTGATTGAAGAAAAGCTTTTTGCTGCGCTTCTGACCGCAACGCCGGACGAGGCAATCGTAACAGTTCGCGCCCAGGCCGATCGCGAACTTGCACCCTACCGCAGCAAGATGACCGCTGCGCAGATCGACCAATTACAGAAGCAGTACGTTCACAAACGTTTGTTGGAAAAATACAGTCTGCCTCGCCTCAGCTTGTTTTACATGTGAGTGGCAATTGGCAATCAGCAGTTAGCAATCAAGCTGGCGCAGAGCTGCAAACATCGAGCGCTAAAATGCTACTTACGAATTGCTAACTGCTGTTTTGCGAATGCCCCACTCATACGATGTCGTCATTCTCGGCGCTGGCGCCGCTGGCCTCATGTGCGCGATCGAGGCAGGGAAGCGTGGCCGTCGCGTTGCGGTGCTCGAACGCGCTGACAAGCCAGGCAAGAAAATTCTCATCTCCGGCGGCGGACGCTGCAACTTCACCAATCTTCATTGTGGGCCGGAAAATTTCATTTCTGCGAATCCGCATTTCGCGAAGTCGGCGCTGGCCCGCTATACGCCAGCAGATTTCATCGCACTTGTCGAAAAGCACCGTATTCCATACCACGCGAAAACGCTCGGCCAGCTTTTCTGCGATCGTTCCGCTCGCGACATTTTGGGGATGCTCGAATCCGAATGTCAGGATGCGGGAGTGAAAGTCCTCCTGAATACGACAATCAATGAGGTCCAGCGCGCCAGCGAATTTGTTGTCCGCGCTGACGACGCTGAGTTCCATGCCCCCGCACTGGTCGTCGCTACGGGCGGCCTCTCGATTCCGAAAATCGGCGCAACCTCCTTCGGATACGATCTTGCGCAGCAATTCGGCATCAGCGTTCGCGAGCCGTGGCCCGCACTGGTTCCTGTCGTTCTCGACGCTGACGACCGCTCGTGCAATTGTGATCTCGCCGGCGTCTCCACTGATGTGATCGCTTCGTGTGATGGGCAGCAATTTCACGACAAAATGCTCATCACGCATCGCGGATTGAGCGGTCCGGCCATCCTGCAGATTTCCTCATACTGGAACGAGCACGAGAAAAATTCGCAGCCAATTCAGATTGATCTCGTTCCCGGTGCTCAGGTCACTGCTCCATTTCGCGATCCAAGGGCGCCCAGAACGCTCAACGCCGCGCGAGCAGAATTGCGAAAGCACCTGCCCCAGAGGCTGGCGGACCGCTGGATTGAGCTGCATGCGCCCGCGTCCTGGACGAACCAGGCGCTAAGCGAGCTCGAAAACCAGTTGCATAGTTGGCAAATTTCTCCGGCGGGAACTGAAGGTTTTGATAAAGCCGAAGTAACCGCCGGAGGGATCGACACCAATGAACTCTCAGCCAAGACCATGGAGAGCCGCAAAGTTCCCGGCTTATTTTTTATTGGAGAGGTTGTCGATGTGACCGGCCAGCTTGGAGGCTTCAACTTTCAATGGGCGTGGGCATCCGGCGCTGCGGCGGGACGATCGCTGTGAGTAGACATTGCTGCCTCCAAGCGCCATGGGCATTTTCATGCCGTAGAATCAATTCTTGATTCTTTCCATTGAAAAAATGATCTACGGCGGCGACGGACTGGCGCGGCTTCCCATCGATCCTGAGCAAGCTGACGACCGCAGCCGCGGCAAAGCGGTTTTCATTCCTTTCGTTCTTGCCGGAGAAAAAGTCGAAGCATCGCTCACCGAAAATAAACCAGGCTTCGCTCGCGCCCGCGCCAGTGAAATTATAAAACCTTCGCAGCACCGCGTGCAGCCCGCTTGTCCGTATTTCTTGCGTTGCGGGGGATGTCATTATCAGCAGGCATCCTACGAACACCAGATTGAGATCAAAAAGGAAATTCTGCGCGAGAACCTCAGGCGCATCGCCAAGCTCGAATTGACATGCGAAATTCAAGCGCATCCTTCGCCACCCTGGAATTATCGCAATCGTTCTCGATTGCAGGTGCGGACTCGACCGGAGTTCGGCGCGGGATATTTCAAATTCGGGTCTCACGATTTGCTGCCGGTCGAAGAATGTCCCATCAGTTCGCCCCTCATCAATCAGGCAATCACAGCTCTCTGGCAAGGGGGACGCGCTGGCAGAGTGCCTGACGGCATACTCGACTTCGAATTCTTTGCCAATGCGGATGACACTAAGCTGCTGGTTGAATTGTCATGCACACCCGAAGCCAAACGTGCCGCTGTGCGAGCGTGGGCCGAGGAATTTTGCACGGCCATGCCTCAGATTACGGGTGCTGTTGCCTTCCGCCAAAATCCAGACCGCATGCCCGAGCAGTTGATTTCGATTGGCGCACGGGAGCTGATTTATCAAACGCGGCATTCCTCGTTCCACGTCACTGCCGGCTCTTTTTTCCAGACGAACCGATTTCTCGCTGATGAACTGATCGAAATTGTCGCGGCTGGCCGCTCAGGTGAAGTGGCGGTCGATCTGTATGCCGGCGTGGGACTGTTTTCCACAGCCCTCGCGTGTAATTTCCGTCACGTAATTTCAGTCGAGTCGTCACAGACTGCCGCGGGCGATCTTGCTTACAATTTGCCCACCAATGGAGAAGCGGTTCGCTCCACGGCCGAGCAGTACCTGCACGCAGCTTCAGGTGCTTCTCGTGCGGCCGCGGGAGACTGGCCCGCGAAGTCGCATGGCGAATTGGAACCGGGGCGGGCGGGGAAGGGCAAACTCCCCCAGCTGTACCTTCCTACGCCCGACCTGATTGTCGTAGACCCACCCCGAAGCGGTTTGGGAGATCGCGTGGCGCGCTCGCTGGCGAACTCGAACGCGCCGCGCGTGACTTATGTGTCGTGCGATCCGGCAACCTTGGCGCGCGATCTCATGCCCCTGCAGGCGGCAGGCTATCGCGTCGAAGAAGTGCATCTCGTGGATCTGTTTCCGCAAACGTACCACATCGAGAGCGTCGTGCAATTGGTGAAATAGAACGTCAGGATCAAGGTTGCTTTCGCTCGCTTTATGTAGGTGTAACCCATGCCTCTTTGCCGTGCGAAGCTGCTTTTGGGTGGTGCAGCGATTCAGCGCTGCGGTTACAGACTTTTTTCTGGAAACGCCTTTAGCGCTGGATTCGCGTCTGATCAACCTGGCCTTCTGCGGCTGTAGCATCAGGGGCACAAGATCGTACTGAGCCACATCTCCACATGCAGCCGGCGCAAACAAATCACAAATCGCCGGCCACCGCGATCTTCGAGAAGCTCCAACTCAGGCCTACACGTCAGCCTATGTTCTGGGCTGCTGTCTTTTATTCGTTGGGAATTATTGCCGGCGTCCACGCATGCTGTGTCCCTTCGTCTTGGATCGGTCTGTCAGCCGCACTTCTGGCCGCCGCCCTATACTTCGTTTGCCGCCGGGCTTGGCTGTCTAAATCATTGGTTTTTGGAGCGTTCCTTCTTGCCGGAACGCTCCACATTCAACTGCGGGGAGTTTCGTCGATCCGAGACAGAAGCCTAGATGAACTTGCCGACGGCCAGCAAGTCACTGTGACTGCGCACGTAAGTCGGGAAGGACGCCGGCGCGAGCAAAATCCAAATGAGCTTCGCCAAAGCCTCGATATAAACACCGAAGAAATCACGACGACAGACGGCCGCCGCATTCCCGTGCAATGCGGCATACGGTTGGGTATTTATGGCCAGTTGGAAAACTCCACCTCGCCAAGAACCCAAGCGGCATTTCTTATACGGATCTTTCATTACGGCGAACGAATCCGTCTTCCCGTGAAGCTGAGGGTTCCTAGAAACTTCCGCAACCCTGGCGCCTTCGACTATGAAAGTTATCTCGCTGATAACGGTATTGCAGCGCTCGCGTCGGCGAAGGCCGAAGACGTGGAAGTGCTGCCCGGCTTTGGCGGGACGCGCATCGAACTGCTCCGCAGCCGCATTCATTCCAGCATCGTGGCCAAAGTGCACGCCCTGTGGCCGCCGCAGCAAGCGGCGCTGCTCGCCGCCATGCTGATCGGCGAGGACGCCTTCCTCGACCGCGACACGCGGGTTGACTTTCAGCGCTCCGGCACCTATCACATCCTGGTAGTTTCCGGAATGAACGTCACCATCCTTGCGTTCGTCGTCTTCTGGACACTGCGCAGCCTGCGCATCTCAGAAATTCCCGCAACCTTGCTGACGATTCTTGTATGCGTGGCGTATGCGTTCGTCACCCAGGTCGGTGCGCCGGTCTGGCGAGCTACGCTGATGTGTGCCATTTATCTCGCCACGCGTCTGTTCTACCGCCAACGAGCCATGGTCAATGCATTGGGTGGGGCCGCTTTAGCTGTGCTGGTTTTCGACCCGCGTCAGCTCTTCACCGCCAGCTTTCAAATGACATTTCTCTGCGTCTTGATCGTCGCCGCAATTGGCATCCCGCTCATCGAGCGCACATCGCAAACCTACCGCCAAGCCCTGGCTCACTGGGAGCCCGACGATTATGGACCGCGGCTGCTTCCTCGCGTCGCGCAATTTCGCCTCGACCTGCGCCTAATTAGCAAGCGCCTGGCGCGATTCTTCGGTGAAGCATTCTCCTTGCGCCTGGCACGAGCGATCACGATCGGCAGTCTCGCCGGATTCGAATTGTTGTTGGTATCGGCGGTAATGCAAATGGGTTTGGCCCTGCCCATGGCCTATTACTTTCACCGTGCCACCACGATTGGCCTGCCCGCAAACATGGCCGTCGTTCCCCTCACTCAGATGCTCATGCCGTCTGCCGTTTTCACTTTATGCGTGGGATACATTTCTGTGGCGCTTGCGAAGATTCCAGCCTTGCTCACTGCTTTTGCGCTGCAGGCGATCACCGGTACAGTTCATGGGCTCGGCGGGCTGCGGCTGGCCGATCTCCGCGTGGCAACTCCATCTCCGCCGACCATTGCCGCCTCTTCCGCAGCACTAATTGTCGCGATGCTATGCATCCGCAGAAACATGTTGCTCACGTCCGCCGGGATCATCGCGATGTTGCTTGCATCCTTAGCGCTCGCGTTTATCCCTCCGACACCGCTGACGCGCCCAGGAACTCTGGAAGTGACTTGCATTGACGTCGGCGAAGGCGACTCCATCTTGTTGGTCATGCCTCAGGGCCGCACATTGCTCATCGACGCTGGGGGCCCGATCTGGGGCTCCGGCTCACAACTCGACTTCGGCGAAGACGTGGTCGCGCCTTACCTCTGGACGCGCCATATCTCCCGACTCGATGCGGTCGCTATCTCCCACGGCCACTCCGACCACATCGGCGGAATGCCTGCGATCCTCAGAGATTTTCGCCCCAAGGAGTTGTGGATCGGCCTGATCCCGCCCAGCCGTGCGCTGGAGAATGTGATCGCGGAGGCGCACACGCTGGGAATCAAAGTTGTCCGTCATTGGGAGGGAGATGAGTTTTATTCAGGAGGGGCGAAAATCGACGTTCTCTTTCCGCCGCAAAACTGGCCCGTTGGACTCGAGCCCAAGAATAATGACTCTATGGTGTTGCACGTCAGCTACGGCGCAACTTCAGTGCTGCTGGAAGGCGACGCCGAAAAAGCTGTCGAGCGACGGATCGCCAGCTTGCACCCAGATCACGCGGACCTGCTAAAAGTAGGGCACCACGGCAGCAACACATCTACCACGCCGGAAATTCTGGAGGCCATCCACCCCGCCTATGCGCTAATCTCCGTGGGATTTCGAAATTCCTTCGGACTGCCCAAACCAAGCGTCCTCGAGCGTCTCCAAACCTCTGGAGTCCATGTCTATCGCACCGATTTAGACGGCGCGGTTACTTTCTATCTCGACGGCCGATCGCTTACTCCTGAGTTGGCAACTCCGCAGTAACGTCATCATCGCCGGAGCCATCCGAACGTTCATTTGATCCCATCGACGAGGCCTGTCGCGACTCCGCAATCATTCTCCTGGCTTCGTCAGCATCGCCTTGCCGTACCAGGATGACCATCCCTCCCAGCCCAGGAAACGTCTCCTGCACCAGGCTGCCGGACATCAGGTCGCTATCGATCCCTGCGGAGTCGAGCAAACCTTTTACCACCAGTGCCTCCGACTCCTCTTCGCTATCGAACACCTTGACGAGCTTTTCATTGGGATCAGGTCGTTGCGCTTGCGCTTCGGGTTGTCCTGCCATAGGTTGTCTCCCGCAAAATTTACTGCCACAGCCAGCTCTTGCTCCGGGTACTCTTGTGATTCTACGCCTCTCACCGGTGAGAACATTCAGTGGATGAGCTTTCTTCTTTCGGGGTTGCGGGGCTGAATTGTCCGCCGGATAAGCCGAGGACCCAGCACTTTCGGGCCGTTTGCTTTTGGCGGCAATCAGAGCAGAATGCTGGAATCAGGCGCAACGCCGCGCTCTGCCGCGACATCAAATTGTGGGCATGATGTTAAGCCCGAAGGGACAAGCATGAATATCGGGGAACCAGCAGACCATGACAGCAAACCAGCTCTGCCTGCGAGCGACCCAGCCGGATCGGAGGACGAAGCCAAACGAATCCGCCGCCTGCAGATCATGATGAGCATGGTCAGCTCGGTCATCAGCCAGGATCCAAGCCTCACCGTCGAAGAAGCCTCAGAACTCGCCGCCGGAGCCAAACGCGCTGCGCTTGCCATGTTTCCTGACAAAGAACTCGCTTACGACCTGCTCTACAAACCCCGCCTGCAGCGGCTCATGCGCGAACGATTCAGGCTGCAGTAGCAGCCCGCGATGTGTGGGCGCAGGCGACTCGCCCGCGCAACTCTCTCCTATTCATCTACCACCGGATTCCTCAGTGTCCCCACTCCTTCGACGGTGACTTCCATCACATCCCCAGCGACCACTGGTCCCACTCCCTGCGGAGTTCCGGTTGCAATCAAGTCTCCAGGAAACAGCGTCATCACAGCGGTGATGAATCGCATTACGAGATCCACCGGGAACAAAAAATCCTTCGTCGTTGCCGACTGCTTCACTCCTCCATTCACCCGCGTCTCCACCTGGACGCCAGACCAGGGATCGATCCCGTCCGCCACTACAGGTCCTACCGGACAAAACGTGTCAAAGCTCTTCGCCCGCGTCCACTGCCCATCTTTCGCCTGCAGATCGCGCGTAGTCACGTCGTTCAGGCACGTGTACCCCAAAATGTACGGCCGCACATCTTCATCCTCGCGAATGCGACGACACTTTTTCCCGACCACGATACACAGTTCACCTTCATAATCCACGCGCTGCGAAATCTTCGGGCGCTTCACCGTCCCACCAGGTGCCAGCATTGACGAATCCGGCTTCAAGAAAATCACCGGCTCGGTCGGAACCTCGTGGCCCAACTCCTTCGCATGCTCGCGATAATTCCGCCCCACACACACGATCTTCGACGGACGCACGGGCACCAGCAACTCGGCTTCGTCCAGCGCAATCGGATCGATCCGTTTCGAGCGCAATCCTTCCACATCTCCATCCGATTGTTCCGGAGGCGTTAGCAGGATGCGCACAATCGATTCGCGTCCCGCGACCGATTCAACAAATCCATATTGTTCCTGTCCATTTAGTCGAAAGCGGCAATATTTCATGGCAAATCTATCTAATCACGAGAGCAGAAAATGCGGGGAAAATTCTTGTGGATGTCTATGCCCTCTGGATCCCGCCCAACCTCTGCAATGCCTCCACGATCGCACTGGCCCTCGTTGCAATCTCCTCATCCCTGAGCGTCGCTTCATCCGATTGCAATCGCGCGCGCAGCAAAATCGAATACTTTCCGGCCTCAATCGATCCGCCGCGAAAGACCTCAATTGGCTTGAACTCGCGCAACTCGGCGATCCGCAACGCCACGACTGCGCGCTGCATTGCCCCAAACTCCACTTCATCGGAAAACACAAACGAAAAATCCCTTTCGACCGCCGGATACTTCGCCAACGGCTTGTACAAAATCCTGCGCAACCCACGAGCATGCAATTGCTCAAGGTCAAGCTCAGCAAGAAAGACGTCTTGGCGTAACTTGTGGGCGTTCTTCACAGATTCAGCGATCTGTCCGAACTGGGCCACTGCTACTCCATCGATCAGGGCCCGCGCTGACCGTCCGGGATGAAAATATTCCGCCGTTTCGCGATCGAATGTCGACTCGTCATAGCTGAATGCGGCCAACAAATTTTCCACGTCGCCCTTGAAGGCACGAAACTCCTCCGCTCCTGATTCCGAGGGTGCCCCACTCAAGGCCTCTTTTGGCTTAAGTGGGGATTGTGATTTTGTCTTGCTTAGATCGAGCATTTCCGCGACAGGAATCCCGGCCCGCACTGCGGCCGCGGTCGCCCCCAGGCATAGACGCTCCGGCTCAACCCTCTGACTGTCGCGCATCTCATAGACACGGCCCATTTCAAACAGGCGCACGTTCTCCGAATCTCGATTCAGGTTCCACGCCAGCATACCGAGCATCCCTGGGACCATCGTGCTCCGCATCACGGAGGCTTCTGCGCTGAGCGGATTTTCGAGCTCCAAAACCGAAGCCGCGGAAAAGGCTTCCGCGTCTTCATGCGAAATGAAGCTCAGCGACACAGCTTCGTTATATCCCAGAGCTAGAGCACGTTGGCGCAAACTCGCGTCCGCGCGTGCGCTCGGCAGTTCAACTACCGCGCCGCGGTAAGCCGGTAAAGTATTTTCGAACTTGTCATACCCATGCAAACGTGCAATTTCTTCGATCAGGTCGATCTCGCGCTCCACATCGAGTCGCCAGCTCGGAATATGCACTTCAAACTGCGCCTCGCCCTGTCCTTCGGGAATCAATTCGAAGCCGAGCTTTTTCAGAATGCGGAAAATCTCGCCGGTCTTGAGATTTCCTCCCAGAATGCGGTGAACCTCGGCCAGCCGGAGAATCACCGGCGCCTGATCGATCTTCCTCGACACGACATCGATCGCTTCTCCGACCAACTTTCCGCCTCCCGATGAAAGAATCAGCTCCCCGACCCGGTCGCATGACAAAACGGTAGACTCAAAATCCGCACCACGCTCGAAACGATGCGAGGCGTCCGTATGGATTCCATGTCGTCGTGAAGTTTTGCGCACCGTAACCGGATCCCACCACGCCGACTCGATCAAGATATTGCGAGTCTTATCGGTGATCATGGTGTCATAGCCGCCCATCACGCCGGCAAGCCCAACCGGCCTTTTCGCGTCGGCGACGACGAGGTCTTCCGAAGTAAGCGTGCGGTCCACACCATCGAGCGTTTTCAACTTCTCGCCGTCTCTCGCGCGCCGAATAATCAGCTGCCCGCCTTCCAGCAAATCCATGTCGAAAACGTGGGTAGGTTTGCCCATCTCCCACAAAATGTAATTGGTGGCATCGACCGCATTGCTGATCGGCCGTTGGTCAAGCAACTGCAAACGGTGCGCAATTTTTTCGGGAGATGGCTTGACGTGAGTTGCTCGAATGATCCGAGCGGAAAATCGCGGGCAGAGCGCAGGTTCTTCAACCGTGATCG
Source organism: uncultured Acidobacteriaceae bacterium (assembly GCA_963766625.1). GTDB lineage: Bacteria > Acidobacteriota > Terriglobia > Terriglobales > Acidobacteriaceae > Sulfotelmatobacter. The sequence continues at coordinate 95,945 of CAVYBF010000012.1, forward strand.
GGAAGGGCACGACTTCAGGCGTGCCGCTGGAGGTCGAAGAAGACGCGGCTTTAGTCGCTGAGAGCAGCTTTGGCTCAATCGGCTTGATGGGCAAGTCATAAATCGCCGCTGCTTCCCGGGCTACGCCATAATGATTCATCGCATCGGGACGATTTGTCCCAATCTCCATCTCGAAAACTGTATCCGCGCCCGATCCGCTGATTCCCTCGACAGCAATGCCAACGCTGGTCAAAGCCTCCGCCAGCCGCCGGTCATCGACCGGCAGATCGACGAAGTCGCGAATCCAATGTGCAGAAAGCTTCATTTCTCTTTACGCTTTGTCATCCTGAGGCGCGTAGTTTGCACCGAAGGACCTCAGCAACCAGAAGCTACAAGCGCCGCCGGAAGGATTTCTCACCATGCACTCGCCCTTTAGCTGATAGCAAACAGCTAAAAGCTCAGGCGAACTGTTCCAGAAACCTCACGTCTCCATTGAAGAACAATTGAATGTCATCCACGCCATACTTAAGCAGCGCGATCCGATCCGCGCCCATGCCAAACGCGAATCCGGAAACTTTTTTTGGCTCATAGCCATTGTGCTTCACAAACTCGAACACATTCGGATCGACCATGCCGCAGCCGAGAATTTCGATCCATCCCGTCTGCTTGCACGGACGGCACGGCCCGCTCTCTCGCTGTCCGCTTCCTCCGCAAATGAAACACGAAACAAACATTTCCGCGCTGGGTTCGGTGAATGGGAAAAAAGAAGGGCGGAAACTGGTCTTCACACTCGATCCGAAAAATTCCTTCATCGCATGATCGAGCGTACCTTTCAAATCGCCGAAAGTAATGTTCGTATCGACCGCCAGCCCTTCAATCTGATGAAACATCGGCGAGTGGCTCGCATCAGGAGGATCGTTGCGGTGCACAGTTCCAGGAATCACAATGCGAATCGGTGGACGCATCTTCTCCATGGTGCGGATCTGCACCGGAGATGTGTGTGTGCGCAGCAGCAACCGATCGCGCTGCAGCTTCGACTGCTGCCCGGCGATGAACAGCGTATCCTGGGTATCGCGCGCAGGATGATTGGGCGGAAAATTCAGCGCCTCGAAGTTGTAGTAATCGGTCTCGACCACCGGCCCCTCAGCAATCGAGTATCCCAGCCGCTGAAAAACCGCGCACATCTCGCGCGAGGTTTTCATCACCGGATGCTCCGCCCCGATGGGGCGGCGAATGCCAGGAAGGGAAATATCGACCCGCTCCCTTCGGCCTAGTTCATCTCCTAGAGCCCCGATGAGGCTATCAGCGGAGCCCACGCTGCCCTGGTCACTCACGGCGTCGGCGACATTGGCTGCCAGTCGCACCAATGTCCCGTGAACCTCCGCAGCTACCCGGGTCTTAATAGCGTTTACTAGCTGGCCGACTTCTCGCTTTGCATCCTTTGGAGCACCCTTCAACCACAGGTCATTGATCTGGGTTAGAATTCCATTCTTGCGCGCCATCCATCGATCGCGGAAAATCTTCCAGGCACCCTCGCTCTTTACGGCTAGAGCCTCGCTGCCGAGCGCAGAAAAAAGTTTAGCCGAAACGCTCTCAAGCGCCGCCGCCGAATAATCCGAAAGTTTGGGAACGGTATACGCCACTGTCGTCGAGGTTTCTGCGGATTTCTTTTACGGATGTCATTCTGAATCGCGCCGAAGGCGCGGTGAGGAACCTGCTGTTCTATGGCCACCAGCACAAAGCAGATTCCTCGCTCGCTCTCTCCGCGCGTTGCGCGGCTGCGAGCGGCTCGGAATGACAATGATTTTAGGTCTGAGCGCTTACGACTGACAGCCCTATGCTAGCGCGCCCTTCGCCTGCTCGGCGAGGTTCTTAAATGCCGCCGCATCCTTGACCGCTAAATCGGCCAGAATCTTGCGGTCGAGTTCCACGCCCGCCTTCTTCAATCCATGAATGAACTGGTTGTAGCTCAACCCATTCAGCTTAGCAGCCGCGCCGATACGCACGATCCACAGAGAGCGATACTGCCGCTTGCGCTGCTTGCGCCCGGCATAAGCAAACTTGAGCCCGCGTTCGACAGCTTCTTTCGCCGATCGGTACAGTTTCGACTTGGTAAGGAAATAACCGCTGGCGCGGTCTAATATTTTTTTACGTTTCGCGCGGCGTTTGGTTCCGCGTTTTACACGAGGCATGATTTTCTCCTTTTTGATTACTAGTTACTGGCGGCTGGAGGTAAGGACGATTCGCCGAAGTTCCGGAAAAACGTGACGATCACTGACCTCTTCACGCGCCTGGAGCAGTGGCCAATGATTAGTGACTAGTGGTCAGTAAAACCATTCATTTTACTTTACTGACAACTGATCACTGCACTGACCGCCGCCTCACTGATACGGAATCATCCGCTTCACTTTGGCAAGATCGCCGTGGCTAACCAATGTCGACTCGCCTAGCTTGCGTTTCCGTTTCTTATCCTTCGACGTCAGGATGTGGCGCAGATGCGAATGTCCCCGCTTCACTTTCCCGGTCGCCGTTTTCTTGAAGCGCTTGGCCGCGCCCTTGTGGGTTTTCAACTTTGGCATAAATTCCTCGAAATCAGCCGCCAGCCGCCACTTCCCAGCTGCCAGCCTCTGATTCAAACTAGATTGCGTTGGAAGTTAGCGCTCTTCGCGCACGTCCTCGGCGAAAACCAAAGCAGATATCGAACAGCTTATCGAAAGCGGATTTTCGCAACCACGCGAGCCTACGTACCCGTGTTCGAAACCGGTACCGCATCCGTCGCCGCAGGCTTGTGTTCCTGCGCGGTCTTTTCCTGCATCTGCTTCTCGCGCATTTCCTGCTTGGCCTTCTGCTTAGCCTCTTTTTCGCGTTCCTTTTCGCGTTCGGCGGCCGTCTTCTTTGGCGCCAAGATCGCGTGCAGAGTATTGCCTTCCTGGCGCGGACGGAACTCTACAATGCTGAACGGTTCCACGTCCTTAATCAGGCGCTCAAGAATTTGTCTTCCAAGCCCGGTGCGCGTCATCTCGCGGCCGCGAAAGAAAATGGTCGCCTTGACTTTATCCCCGCCATCCAGAAACCGCAGCACATGATTTTTCTTCGTCTCGTAATCGTGGTCGTCCACATTAATGCGGAACTTGACCTCTTTTACGGTGATGGTTTTCTGGTGTTTCTTGGCTTCGCGTTCTTTCTTTTCCTGCTGGTACAAATATTTCCCGTAATCCATGATCCGGCACACGGGCGGCTGGGCGGTGGGGGAAATCTCAACCAGATCCAGATTCTTGCTGCGGGCCAATCGGATCGCCTCAAACGGAGGCATTACACCAATCTGTTCGCCTTCATCACCAATCACACGAACTTCACGCGCTCGAATACGATCATTGGTTCGGATAAAACGTTTGTCGATACGGTCCTCCGCGCTCTAAGCGACTGAGAATACAAGATTATAGCATGTAGGACCGAGTGAGATTATGGGGTGCACACCTGAGGCGCGCACAATTCTTTGCAGCATTGGAAGGCTCACTCGTTTTGGAAGGCTTACTCTGGAAGTTTAAACTTCACCGTGATTTGAGTCTGAATTTCGACCGGTTCACCGTTTAGCAGATACGGCTTGTATTTCCATTGATTCACGGCGGCAATTGCGGCACGAGCGAGTTCCTTATCTCCGCTGAGAACTTTTATCTGGGAAATGTTGCCAGTTTTGCCGATAGTAGCCATCAGCTCGACTGCACCTTCAATGCGCATCTGAATCGCGGCTGGGGGGTAAACCGGCTGTACCTGTTTCACCAGAAGGCCGCGAGAAACTCCTTGTGAAACTACCATTCGCTGCAGCACTGGTGCTGATGCGGCTGTGGGGCCGAAATTCGGCAGCGCTTCCCTGGCAGGAGCAATCGCGGTCATGCTCAAAGCTGGTGCATCGGCGTTCTCTGTTCTTGTTGTGGCCTCTTTGCCATTGCCCCCCTTGATCACAATTGGCTGAGGAGCTGGGGTCGGCGCCGGGAATTCGTTTTCGGCTACAGCAGAAGCGTCCTGCTTGGGCTCGCTGGACGCATTATTCACTTTCGCAGAATGGTTTTCTGCTTTCGCGACGTTCGCCGGTTTCTGAGTTTCGGTTTTTTGAGCTGGCGACGACGACCTTTGCATTTCAGAGGCTTTGGCATCGGTCGCTTGGGCTTCTGAAACAGAGGAAGATGCGTTCTCCGGTGTCCGGGCTGGAGCAATCGGCGCGGCGGTTAGCGCTGGCCGTGGCACCGTGTCCAGGGAAGCGCGGGTTTTGGCACTGGAGGGATTCCATTTCATCCACGCGGCATAACCCCCAGCTGCGATCAGGACAATGGCAACGGCGGCGATTAGGTGCGTCTTACTGCCGCGGGAAGCAGTCTTTTGATCGGTGCCAACCATTCCCCCGAACGTGAGCGTGGGAGCGGTCGCAGCGGTGTTCTCTGACGAATCCGTGTGAGCTTTCGAATCTGTTTTAGATTCCGAAGGCCCAGTTCCCCTGATCTCGCGCGCAGGCGCGGGTGCGCTGGCAGCGAATCCCGAGGAAATTTTCGTTTCCGACTCAGAAACTGCGGGGATTCCGACCTTAGGTGCAGAAGCTCCTGGGTTCAATTGTTCGCGTATCTCGAGGGGAACCGATGCCATCACGGCAGGCTGTGTTATTGGTTTTTGGATCGGAATAACCGGTGCTGGTGCAGCCGGTGCTGGTCTAGCCGGCGCTGCCGCAGAAAGAGCAGCCGGTGTGTGCGTTTCAGCGGTGTCAACAATCGCAGGGTGCGCAGTCGGCCTTGCCGGGGCGGGTGCTGCAGGTTTGGAAGCAGCGGCTACCGAGCCTCCGGCATTGGCTGGTTTCCCGCCTTCGTTCTTGCGCAGTAATCCGCGTGCCACGCGCAACGTGCCTTTTGCCTGCTCCACATTGATCGGCTTTGTAAGTACGAGATTCGCGCCGATGCGGAACGCTTTTGCCACTCCCGCCTGTCCTTCTACGACAGCGACTGCGAGTGCTCCCTGGTTATTGGGAGCGCTGCGTGCGCTCTTGAAGAGTAGGGTCGCGTTCTGTTCGTTGTCGCAATCCACTACGACCGCATCGAAACGCTCGCCCATAAACTTTTTGACCGCGGCGAATGGTTCAGTGCAGGGAGTGACGTTGAAATCGAGTTCGCCAAGAACCTGAGTTACGATGCGAGCGATCTTTTCATCTGGGCAGAATAGGAGAGCTTGGTAACTCATAATATGGTCATCGTAGGTACAGTCGTAAGGAGCATCAAGTTACGCTGGTAATTCGGCAACGGCCGTTCTCGCTTGCCGGAAGCAGCCTTTGCGGGAGTGGAAAGTCCGGGAGTCGATTCGGCGGATACAATGCCTTTCATGCGGATCCCACTCTGGTTAAAAGTGTTTTGGACACTGTGGGTCTTAATGTGGGCGCCAATTTACTGGCGGCAGTACGGCGCACAGAACTTTCTTTTTTTCTGTGATCTCGGGAATATTTTGATTGCGCTTGGGCTTTGGCTTGAAAGCCCGCTCATCTTGTCTTGGCAGGCCTGCGGGTTACTGCTTTTTCAGACTCTGTTCATTATCGATCTGCTGATAGCGGCTGTAAGCGGGCATCATTTGATCGGCGGAACGGAATATATGTTCGATCCGCACATTTCGATATTCATCCGTCTGCTGAGTTTGTTTCATGTGGTTACGCCGCCGCTGCTTCTCTGGGCGATCTGGCGCTTAGGCTACGACAGCCGAGGCTGGAAATTGCAGACCGTCACTACATGGATTGTCATTCCCATCAATTATTTCTGGCGGCCGCAGTATGATGTGAACTGGGCTCGTGGTTTGCACTTTCACGAACAGCACGCCGTTCCGGCAATCGTGTACGTGCTGACCTACCTGATTGTGGTTCCAGCTGCCGTGTATTATCCGACGCACCGGCTGCTCGCGTGGTGGACCAGAGGGAGGACTGCAAAGTCCTGAAGCTTGGGCGAATTCTCAGTGGCTGCTTTCTTCCGCCAGCCGCTTGTCATCTATCGAATCAGTTATCTGCTTTGCCGCACTTTCGGATTTGCTGTTCGCTGGCGGCTTCGAGGCTGGGTCACCGCTCAAATAAAGCGTTTGCGACGGAGAGGCGAGATTGGTGCCGGAATCCTCCACAAAACTCATGATGTGCAGCAGCAAGCTCTCGCGGACTTCAGCAAATTCGTTGAAATCTCTGGTCAGAACGTAGCACACAAGTTCGACATTAATTGAGGCCGCAGCCAATTCAGTGAGCCGCACACGAACCGTCTTCGTTTCTACTTTTGGATGTTTCTCCAAAACGGAGCGGATTTCCAACAGCACGTAGCGGACATTGTCTGAGGTGGTGTTCGAATGCAGCCCCAGCACCGTTTTAAAGAGGATTTTGTCTCGGCGGCTGAGATTTTCTACATTGATGGTGGCAACGGTACCGTTGGGAATCGCCAGTAATGTCCGCTCTTCTGTGCGCACCCGAGTGGAACGCAGGCCGATGTCTTCCACAGTTCCCGTGCGGTCGCCGAACTTGCAAACGTCGCCCACACGAATGACCTCATCTCCTAGAACGGAAACGCCGCCGAATAAATTTGCGATGGTCTGTTGCGCACCGAAACCGATGGCAATGCCGCCGATTCCCAGGCCGGCAAGCGCAGTGCTCATGTTGAAGCCAAGCACGTCAAAAATCGCGAACACTGCCATCACGACGACGGCCGCCTTCACGAGGCGTTCCCCGAGTGCGATGAGCGAGCTGGTACCTCCGTGTCCGCGCGCCAGAGCGCGGTTGCGCACCCGCCGCAAAAACCAGCGAATCACCCGCCAGCAAATCCAATTGGCGCCGATAATAATCGCGACCGTGGCTGCCTGGATGTAGTAATGGCGCTGCAGCAGCGGCATTCCCAAATAGCCGGCAAGTACGCGGTGCATTAGCGTGGCAACGAGTAACCACGCTGGACCAGAAACTGAACGCCATGGGATAGTGTGAGGCTGACCGAGGCGGTGTGCCCACCGGCGAAACGGAAGTTGCAAGATCAGCAGCAGCAGCCACCCGATTGCCGCCGCAACCGGAATCAGCAGGAGCAGAGCGAACCATTGCCATAGCGGCATCCCGGCAAATTGATGCTTGACCACCCAGTTGGGCAGGCGCGTCTCCACCTGCCGCGCTTCCACTTGATCGTAGAGTTCGGGAACTTTCTCGAGAGTATCTGAGGAAATAAGCCAGATTTTTCCGACGTTCGGCTCGGAGACGCGAACCAGTTCGAGTTGCGTTTCCACATCGCCTGAGGACATGCTGCCGAGGTTCTGCCGGTCGATCGGAACATCTTCCTGAGGTGTGCCTTCGGGCTGCTTGCTTGGTTTCAGGTTGCCGGCGAAGGAGCGGTCCATCACGACCTTTAGCTTCATCGCCAACGCGCCGCCTTCGCTTTGGCGGCGCGCGTTGCTCATCTGCAGGTATTGAGCTGCGATGCTGTAATCGCCCGCTTGCGCAGCCTGCAGAAATCCAAAGATGGTGCCGTAGGGGGTTTCGCGCCCGAACTGGTCGGTTGTTGCCTTGGAGGAAGTTGTGGGGGTTGAGGGTTGCAGGATCTGGCTTAGCACGCTTTGCGCTGCGGCGGGCAGAGAGAAGGCAGCGCCAATTGCCAGCCAGCAAATTGCTTTAAAAAATTTGGACATGCGATCGTTTGCGACGCCTATGCTGCGCCATTATTAGATCCACTTCCGATGAGAGATCATTGTAGCGGAACAAAGATGGTTCTCGATGCGAGGCTTTCCGGACTTATCCGCGCTTCGGCCGGAACACGTGAGTGCTTGTGCCAAAGAAAACTTCCGCGGCTTCCATCACAGTTTCCGAGAGCGTGGGATGCGGATGGATTGTCATGGCAATATCGCTGGCGAGAGCGGCCATTTCGATGGCGAGAACTCCCTCGGCAATGAGTTCGCCGGCACCCGCTCCCACGATGCCCATGCCAAGCACGCGCTCGGTCTGCGGGTCGATAATCAGTTTAGTCATGCCTTCGGGTCGGTCGAGCGTCACTGCCCGTCCTGACGCGCCCCAGGGAAATTTTGCAACCTTAACTTCTCGATTGTCCCTTCGAGCCTGAGTTTCCGTGAGCCCTGCCCATGCGACTTCCGGATCGGTGAAGACAACGGCTGGAATCGCGTTCGGTTCGAAAGCGACTTTATGGCCGGCGATGGCTTCGACTGCTACGCGTCCTTCGTGGGAAGCCTTATGCGCGAGCATGGGTTCGCCGACAACGTCGCCGATCGCGTAAATAGAAGGGTCGGCAGTTTGCAGTTGTTGGTTCACCTCGATGAATCCGCGCGCCCCGACCTTTACTTGCGTGTTCTCGATCCCAGGAATCTCGGAGTTTGGTTTGCGTCCGACAGAAACCAGCACGCGATCGAAAACTTTCTCACGCTGGTCATCTTTGATCGGCTGGCCTTCGAATGTCGCGCGAATTCCTGCACCGTCATCTTTCAAAGATGAGACGGTCGTGTTCAGCAGAATTGCCTCGAACATTTTTTCGAGATGTTTGTGCAGCGGGAGAACCAGATCGCGGTCCGCGCCGGGAAGCAACCCGGGCAACATTTCGACAACCGCGACGCGCGTGCCCAGTGCGGCGTAGACCGAACCAAGTTCCAGGCCAATGTAGCCACCGCCAACCACCAGAAGGCTGCCGGGAATGTCTTCGAGATTGAGCGCGCCGGTGGAGTCCATCAGGCGAGGCGAATCGATCTTGAGTGCGGGAATAATTGCCGGACGCGAGCCAGTCGCGATGATAATGCGATCAAAGCTGAGCGTGGTTTCTGTGTTATCTGCCTTGATCACACGCAACCGGTTTGAAGTTTCAAATGCTGCACGACCCTGAATGTATTCGACGTGGCGTTGTTTCGATAGAATCCCCAGACCTCCGGTAAGCTTCTTGACGACGCCCTCTTTCCACGTGCGAAGGCGCGCGAGATCGATGTTCGGAGCGGGGAAATCAATACCCCAGTTCTTAGCTTGTTGCGCTTCTTCGATCAACTTAGCCACATGCAGCAGCGCTTTCGATGGGATGCAGCCGCGATAGAGACAAACCCCGCCAGGGTTCAACTCAGGATCGATCAACGTGACGTTCATACCGAGATCCGCGGCGAGAAAGGCAGCAGCATAACCGCCGGGACCGGCGCCGATGACGGCGATTTTCAGTGGTGAAGTTTCAGACATGGGTTGGGGAAAGTTTCCAGCTTCAAGGTTTCAGAGTCTCAAGGGCGCGAAAAGCTTATTACTGCAAGTTGTGAACCTTGAAACCTTGAAACTCCGAAACTCCGAAACTCCGAAACTCCGAAACTCTGTCAGCTCATCCTTGTACCGACAACAAGAACGGCTGCTCAAACGCCTCCGCGACCCAGCGCAGAAAGCGCGCAGCATCGGCGCCGTCGATTAACCGGTGATCGTACGAGAGTGACAGCGGCAGGATCAGCCGCGGCTCGAATTTGCCATCAATCCACTCCGGCTCCATACGGGAACGCGAAAGGCCGAGAATCGCGACTTCGGGATGATTCACGATCGGTGTAAATGCAGTGCCTCCGATTCCGCCAAGATTGGTGATGGTGAAAGTTCCACCCTCCATTTCGGCAACCGTGATTTTCTTTTCGCGCGCCTTCTGCGACAACTGCGACAATTCCACCGCCAGTTCCACGATGTTTTTCTTGTCAACGTCGCGGATTACCGGGACGAGGAGGCCGCGATCAGTATCCGCCGCCACGCCGATATTGATGTATTGCTTGTAGATAATTTCTTCTTTCTCCATATCGATGGTGGCGTTGAACTGCGGGAACACCTTCAGCGCGGCGGCGCACACTTTTAAAGCGATCGCGGTCACCGTCATTTTGCCGCCGGCCTGTTCGGCCTTGGGCGCGAAGCGAGCGCGCAGCTGTTCGAGTTCGGTAATGTCGGCGCGGTCGTGCTGGGTGACGTGAGGAATCGTGTTCCAGGATTCGGCGAGATGCTCGGCCGTCTTGCGACGAACACCTCGCATGGAAACGCGTTCGATCTTCCCCCACTTCGAGAAGTCCGGAAGTTGAGGCGGAACAAAATGTCCGGCGCGCGCGGGAGCAAGCGCGGCCGATGCCGCCGCTGCGACTACGGCTTTGGCATGTGCTTTGACGTCGTCTTCGCTGATGCGTCCGCCGGGGCCGGTGCCTTTGACTTCGTAGATATCAACCCCGATTTCACGCGCCAGCCGGCGAGTATGTGGCGCTGCTGGAATTGCTTCGCGGTGCTCAGTACCAGCCACTTTGCCAAGTTGCGCCGGCATGGAGAATTGCGCCGGACGCTGCTGCGGCTGATCGGGGGGCAAAGCTTGTTCTTCGGTTTTGCCTTCGGCGCGAATCGCAGCCTGGAAGGCGAGCCGTGCGCCATCCTGACCAGAAACGTGCTCGACCGGTTTGCTGGACTGCCGGACCTGCTCAGGACGGGATGCTGCCGTGCCTTCGAGAGTAAAAACAACTTGCCCGACTTTGATCTTGTCGCCTTCTTTGACCTTCACATCTTTCACGATGCCGCTGACGGAAGAAGGAACTTCAACAACCGCCTTGTCCGTTTCCAGTTCCATGACCGGCTGGCCTTCAGAGACTTTCGTGCCGGGCGCGATCATCAGGCGGACAAGATCGCCTTCGGAAATATTTTCTCCGAGCTCTTGCAAACGGAATTCGGTTGCAGCCGGAGCGTCGCTAGAACGTGAGCGCTCAGTGGCAGGTCGGGGTTGCGTTTGTAAGGGTTGGCTCGGCGCCTGCTCTGGTTGCGGCTTCGAAGTAGGCGCCTTCGAGACACCACCCGCCTCTCCTGGCGTTGCTTGCGGATACTCCGCTGAACTCTTTTCTGCCACGTGATCGGCGCTGGGGGCCGGCGATCCCGCACCATTGCTATCCGCCGTAAAAATCGTCTGGCCGACTTTGATCTTGTCACCTTCTTTGACCTTGACGTCCTTCACTACGCCGCTGACCGATGAAGGGACTTCGACGACCGCCTTGTCGGTTTCAAGTTCCATCACGGCCTGACCTTCGCTGACGGTTGCGCCGGGCGCGACCATCAGGCGCACGAGATCGCCCTGTTCAATGTTTTCTCCGAGTGCGGGAAGTTTAAATTCGATCATCGATGCCATTCTGATTTCTTTGGAGGATGGCTGTTTCAGTTTTAACTCGTTGCCGGATTTAATTTCTTCGCGTCAATCCCCAAATCGCGTACCGCTTGCTTCACGACCTCGAGGCCCACTTTCTTTTCTCGCGCCAGCGCGCCGAGCGTCGCCAGCACAATGTGCTTCGCATCCACCTCAAAGAAATCACGAAGCGCGGCCCGGCTTTCGCTGCGCCCGAAGCCGTCGGTTCCTAAGGAGACTAGCTGCCCCGGCACCCACTTGGCGATAGATTCTGGCAGCACCTTCATATAGTCTGATGCGGCGATGAACGGTCCGGGCGCATCTTTCAACGTCTCCGTTACGAACGGTGTCTTGGGCGATTCACCGGGGTGAAGCATGTTCCAGCGTTCACAATCGTTAGCATTGCGATAGAGCTCTTTGTAGCTGGTTACGCTCCACACATCGGCAGCAACGCCGTATTTCTCCTGCAGAATCGTTTGTGCTTTTAAAACTTCGAACATGATCGTGCCGCTGCCCAGCAGTTGCGCACGAAGCTTCCCCCCTTGCTCTTCGGACGATTTGAAGCGATAGATCCCTCGCAAGATACCTTCGCGGACGTTGCCTTCTTTCGGCATCTCGGGCATGGGAAGCGGTTCGTTGGTAACGGTGAGGTAATAGAAAATCGATTCACCATCAACGTACATGCGCTTAATGCCGTCTTGAATAATCACGGCGATTTCATAAGCGAATGCGGGATCGTAGGCCAGCAAGTTTGGAACTGCCAGAGCCAGGACGTGGCTGTGACCATCCTGATGCTGCAGACCTTCGCCAGCCAGTGTAGTTCGTCCCGCAGTGCCGCCAACGAGGAATCCGCGGCAGCGCATATCGGCCGCGGCCCAGATCAGGTCTCCGATGCGCTGAAAGCCGAACATCGAGTAATAAATAAAAAAGGGAATTGTGTTGATGCCATGGTTCGCATACGCTGTGCCTGCAGCAATGAATGAGCACATCGAGCCGGCTTCAGTGATGCCTTCTTCGAGAATCTGTCCGTTCTTCGCTTCCTTGTAATAAAGAAGTGTGTCCATGTCGACCGGTTCGTAAAGCTGGCCGACTGACGAGTAAATGCCAACCTGGCGAAATAGGGCTTCCATGCCGAAGGTGCGAGCTTCGTCGGGAATGATCGGAACAATCAACTTGCCCAGTTCCGGATCGCGCAGAAGCTTGCCCAGCAGGCGGACGAAAACCATGGTGGTCGAAGCTTCGCGACCCTCGGTTCCTTTATAGAACTCTTCGAAGTGTGTATCGGGCACCTGCTTCAGCGGCGTGGCCAGGACTTTGCGTTGCGGCATGTAGCCGCCCAGCTGTTGCCGCCGCGCCTGCATGTATTTGAGTTCGGCGCTGTCATCGGAGGGGCGGTAGAACGGCGCGTTGTGAAGCTCTTCATCCGGAATTGGAATCCCAAAACGCGAGCGGAATAGTTCAAGTTCCTCTTCATTTAATTTCTTTTGCTGGTGCGTAATGTTCTTGCCTTCACCGGCTTCTCCGAGGCCGTAGCCCTTGATGGTTTTGGCGAGAATAATGGTAGGCGATCCCGTGTGATCGACGGCCGCGCGATACGCTGCGTGAACTTTGATCGGATCATGGCCGCCAAGGCGCATGCGCGCCAATTGCTCATCCGAAAGATGCTCGACCATTTTCAGCAGGCGAGGATCGGTGCCAAAAAGATTTTGGCGGAAGTAGGCCCCGCTCTCGACAAAATATTTCTGATACTGGCCGTCGCTGATTTCTCCCAAACGCTTCACCAGCAGGCCGTCGCGATCATTGCGGATCAGGCTGTCCCAGTCAGAACCCCAGATCACTTTAATGACATTCCAACCGGCGCCGCGGAAAATGGCTTCCAGTTCCTGGATGATTTTTCCATTTCCGCGTACCGGACCATCCAGACGTTGCAGGTTGCAGTTCACTACGAAGATCAAGTTGTCGAGATTCTCGCGCGATGCGAGCGTGATCGAGCCCAGAGCCTCTGGTTCGTCCATTTCGCCATCGCCGAGAAATGCCCAGACTTTTCCGCCTCGCGATTGCTTGAGCCCGCGATTCTCGAGATAACGGATAAAGCGCGCGTGATAAATCGCTTGAATCGGTCCCAAGCCCATTGAGACTGTGGGGAACTCCCAGAAATTGGGCATGAGCCAGGGGTGAGGATAAGAACTTAATCCCCCGCCAGGTTTGAGTTCGCGGCGGAAGTTTTCCAGCTTTTCTCGAGGAATGCGGCCTTCGAGATAAGCGCGCGCATAAATTCCAGGCGCGGCGTGGCCCTGAAAATAAACGAAGTCGCGGTCGCCAGTTTCGGTCTTCGTCTGAAAAAAATGATTGAAAGCGACTTCATAGAGAGTGGCGGCAGAAGCAAAAGTGGAAATGTGTCCGCCGATGCCTTCCTGAATTTTGTTGGCGCGGACCACCATTGCCAGCGCGTTCCAGCGCACCAGGCTCTTGATGCGACGTTCCATCTCCTGACTGCCGGGGAACGGCGGCTGTTGGGCCGAAGGAATCGTGTTTTGATACGGCGTGGTGGCAGAGAAGGGAAGGTTCACGCCTGCGGCACGGCGGGCATGCAATGCCAATTGCTGCAGCAGTCGTCCGGCGCGAACCGGACCGCCTTTGGACAAAACATAATCGAGCGAGTCGACCCACTCGCGGGTTTCCAATACTTCTAGACCGTCGGTCTCCGTCTGAGCCACGTAGGTTTACCCCAGTTCAATTGCTGAATATCCCAATCATATCAATTATCGGGAATTTTGCTGGAGGGACGGAGCGAGTCTTACAATGTTGAGGTTCAAGCGTTTTTACACCGATCCCGCAAGGAAACTTTCTCGCTGCGGTCTAAGAGGTTGTTAATGTTGCGAACCATATTGCTGGTTCTACTAATCTTCGTGGGGATTTTCCTCGTCCCGCGTCTTTTTTCGGGACCACGGAGAACTCCCAGCATGGGGAGTGCCGCGCCGGGGTTTACTCTGCCTTCACAGCAAGGGGATCTGGTCAGGTTGAAAGATTTTCGCGGCAGTTGGGTGGTGCTCTACTTTTATCCCAAAGATCAGACTCCCGGTTGCACCCGGGAAGCGCACAATTTTCAGATCGATCAGTCGAAGTATGCGGAACGCCACGCGATTGTTCTCGGCGTGAGTGTGGATAGCGTGGATTCGCATAAGAAGTTCTGCGCGAAAGAAGGATTGAATTTCAAGCTATTAGCTGATACAGATGGCCAGGTCAGCAAAGCCTATGATTCTCTGACCAATCTTGGAGTTGTGAAGTTTGCGGCGCGGCATACCTTTCTCATCGATCCAAACGGGAAAATTGCCAAAGCTTACACCAGTGTTGATCCGGCGCGGCATAGCGAAGAGGTTTTGACTGAACTCGACGAACTTCAGAGGCAGTCGAGCAGCGTAAACTGATCAGATGAGCACGGCAGTTCGGCACCGGGAAAGCACCAGGCTTTTCGGAAGAAACCCATTTATCGCTTCCCACCGGGTTTTCAGCGGAACCTTCTGTGGTTTGCTGTGCGGAAGTTCCGTCCGGCAAATCCTATCTTTTTGTTTCAACATCTCACCGACACCTATGGCGATATCGCACATTACAAGCTCGGACATCATCACATTGTTTTTCTGAACCATCCAGATTACATCCGCGAAGTTCTGGTAGTGCAGAACGACAACTTCATCAAGGAACGCACGGTGCAGCGTACCAAGATGTTGCTGGGCTGGGGTATGATCACCAGCGAAGGGACCACACATCGCGCGCAGCGCACGACCGCGCAACCTGCATTTCATCGGCAACGAATTGCAGAGTATGGGGCCGTGATGGTCGAAGAGGCGGTGCGGATGGGGGAATCCTGGCGCGCGGGCGAAGAGCGCGATATCGCGGTCGATATGATGCACCTCACCCTCAAGGTGGTCGCACGTACCTTGTTCGCCACGGATTTGCGGGAGGAAGTTTTTGAGCTCGCGGCGGCGATCAACCGGATCATGGGTCTCTATAACTTTTTGGTGATGCTACCGCTGGCGGAATGGCTGGTGCATGTTCGTCCGCCGGGATTGGCCGCGTTCGTGCGAGCCCGAAATCGGATCGATGCCGTGGTCTATCGCATGATCGATGCGCACCGTAGAAAGGGCTGTGATCAGGGAAGCCTGTTGGATTTGATGCTCGCCGCCGATCCGGCTGACAACCCGGAAGCACGCCAGCTTTTGCGGGATCAGGTCATCACGATTTTTTTGGCCGGCTATGAGACGGTGGCAAATGCGCTCTCATGGACATGGTATTTGCTATCGCAGAATGAAGATTGCGAACGCGAATTTCATGCTGAGATTGATGACGCCCTGAACGGCAGAATACCGGCTGTAGAAGATCTTTCCCGCTTGCGTTATACCGAGAATGTCATAGCGGAATCTTTGCGGCTTTATCCACCCGCCTGGGCTATGGGGCGTTACGCGCGCAACGATTTTGCGTTGGGAGATTATTTCTTGCCCGCCCGAACCACAGTTCTCATCAGCCAGTTCATCACGCATCGCGACCCTCGGTTTTTTCCCGATCCACTCCAGTTCGATCCAAATCGATTTTCGCAGGAGGGCAAAGCGCGGCGGAAGAAATTCACCTACTTTCCCTTCGGCGCGGGGCCGCGGCAGTGCATCGGCGAAGCCTTCGCGTGGATGGAAGGCGTGCTGATTCTCTCGACCCTCGCGCAGAACTGGAAATTGAGATTAGTTCCGGGGCATCCAGTTGAGCCCCAACCGCTGATCACTTTGCGTCCGAAATACGGAATGCGGATGCATCTTGAACGGCGTTAAGATCGGTTTGAGAAATCAATAGTGCGGCGCGTTTAGTACAATCTTCATCATGCGAATCGTTCCGTTGAATCTCGCCGTGCTCGCATTGATCCCGCTGATGTTTGGGGTTTCGGCTGTCAGTGCGCAAACCAATGCTCAGAAGAACGCGCCAACCAACGAGTCTGTGCCTGATGTTCCGGATGTAATTCAGGTGCCTGCGGGCGAGAAGGTTGTTCTTTTCGTGCGCGGTGTTGGCTCGCAGATCTACACCTGCCAGGAAGGCAAGGATCACAAGTTAGCCTGGATACTGAAAGCTCCAGACGCGGAACTCAAAGATCGAAACGACAAGGTCATTGGTCAGCACTTCGCCGGCCCATCGTGGAAGTTGAAGGATAGCAGCGAAGTGACAGGCAAAGCCACCGCCAAAGTAGATTCGCTCGATCCCGAGTCGGTTCCCTGGCTCCTGGTGAACGTGGTCAATCATTCAGGGAATGGACTGCTCAGCAACGTGAATTTCATTCAACGATTGCACACGCATGGAGGCGAACCGCCTGCCGAGGGCTGCGATCAGGCGCACCCAGGCGCCGAGACCAAGAGCAGCTACAGCGCGGACTATTACTTTTATGCGCCGAAGTGAAGCTTTGACTGATCTAAAACCTACTGATCTAAAACTTAAAGAGATTTGCTGTCGAAAATAAGACTATGCGCGAAGTGATCATTGCATCTTCCGTTCGCACTCCCGTAGGACGCGCCTATAAAGGCACGCTGCGCGCGACGCGTCCCGATGAACTGGCTGCAACTGCCATTAAGGGCGCTCTGGACCGCGTTCCGCAACTCGATCCCAAGGAGATCGAAGATGTCACCCTCGGGTGCGCCATGCCCGAAGCTGAGCAGGGGATGAACGTGGCCCGCATCGCGTCTTTGCGTGCGGGGCTGCCGGTTGAAGTTTCAGCGCTCACGATTAACCGGTTTTGCTCGTCAGGATTGCAGGCGATCGCAATGGCTGCGGAGCGGATCATGAGCGGTGGCGCAGAAGTTATGGTGGCCGGCGGAACTGAGTCGATGACGATGATTCCCATGGGCGGTCACAAAATTGCGCCGAATCCCTGGCTGGTCGCGAACTATCCTGACGCGTATCTAAATATGGGCCTCACCGCCGAGCGCCTCGCGCAACGCTTCGGCATCACGCGCGAGCAGGCGGATGAATTCTCATTGCATAGCCATCAGAAAGCGGTCGCGGCGATTCAGGCCGGCAAGTTCGATGACGAGATTGTGCCTGTGCCGGTCAGCTTTACCACTCCGAACGGATCGAAGCCCAAGCGGCAGGAAATTATTTTTAAGATGGATGAAGGCCCGCGGGCCGATACTTCGCTCGATGCATTGCTTGCGCTGAAGCCCGCGTTTCACGTTAAGGGGACAGTAACGGCAGGGAATTCGTCTCAGATGTCGGATGGAGCAGCCGCAGCAGTGGTCATGTCGGCTGAGCGCGCGAAGGTGCTCGGCATCGAGCCGCTTGTGCGCTATGTTTCATTCGCGACAGCCGGCTATAAGCCCGAAGAAATGGGACTCGGTCCTGTCTTCGCAATTCCGAAGGCGTTGAAGATGGCTGGGCTGAAGCTTTCCGATATTGATGTGATTGAGTTGAACGAAGCTTTCGCGGCACAATCACTGGCCGTGATTCAAGAAGCTGAGCTCGATCCCGCGAAAATAAATCCTAATGGCGGCGCGATTGCTTTAGGACATCCCTTGGGTTGCACGGGAGCGAAGCTGACTGCGACAATCATCCGTGAACTGAAGCGACGCAACAAGCGTTACGGCATGGTCACAATGTGCGTTGGCGGCGGCATGGGCGCGGCCGGAATTTTCGAGAACCTTTCGTAACTAGTCAATCAACTGACAGGAATCATTCTCGCTTACAATAAATAGTTCCCTCGACGACTAAGGGAATTCGTACTCCAAGGGCTAAAAATGGCTACCACGGCAGTTCCCAGCACGAAGATTTCCGGCGGCAGTTTTCTACTCGAATCGCGACGTCCGGATGAAGTGTTCACTCCAGAAGATTTCACTGAACAGCAGCAATTGATCGGGCAAACGGCGGAGGAATTCACCGTCAACGAAATCCTGCCGAACGTCGAGAAGATGGAGCACAAAGATTTCTCCATTTCCCGCGACCTGATCAAGAAGGCTGGCGAGCTGGGATTGACTGGCGTCGAAATCCCCGAAGCTTACGGCGGCCTCGAAATGGACAAGGTCACCGCCGCTGTTATCGCCGATCACATTGCCCAATATGCCGGCTTCGCCACGACCTGGGGCGCGCACAGCGGAATCGGCATGTTGCCGATCGTTTATTTCGGCACCGAAGAGCAGAAGAAAAAATATCTGCCGCGCCTCGCTAGTGGAGAAATGGTCGGCGCGTATGCATTGTCGGAAGCCTCTTCCGGTTCCGATGCGCTGAATTGCCGGGCTCGAGCGCAACTTTCTTCCGACGGCAAGCATTACATCCTGAATGGCGAGAAGATGTGGATCACGAACGCCGGGTTTGCCGATTTGTTCACCGTGTTCGCTAAGATCGACGGAGAAAAATTCACCGCGTTCCTGGTGGAAAGAACCTTTCCCGGTTTCTCCGTCGGCGCAGAAGAGCACAAGCTGGGCATTCGCGGATCATCGACCTGCCCCATCATTCTTAACGACTGCAAAGTCCCCGTAGAAAATCTGCTCGGAGAAATCGCTAAAGGCCACGTCATCGCGTTCAATATTCTGAATATCGGGCGCTTCAAACTTGGCGCGATGTGCGTAGGGGGAGGCCGTGTATCGCTGGAAAGTGCGATCGGGTATGCCAAGCAGCGCAAGGCATTCAACAAGGTGATCGCCGATTTTGGTTTGGTTCGGGAAAAGATTGCCAATATGGCGGCCCTGCTTTTTGTGGGCGAATCGCTCGTTTACAGAACTGTAGGCATGATGGATCGCGCGTTGAGCGAGGTTGACAAATCTTCGGTGGACGCAATCAAGGAGACTCGCAAAGCCATTGAGGAATACGCGGTCGAGTGTTCCATCATCAAAGTTTGGGCCTCGGAAATGGTCAACTATGTAGTCGATGAGACGCTGCAGATTTACGGCGGCTATGGATTCGTCGAAGAGTATCCTGCCGAGCGTGCTTACCGCGACGCGCGCATCAACCGCATCTTTGAAGGTACAAACGAAATCAACCGGCTGATTATTACCGGATTTTTGTTGAAGCGCGCGATGAGCGGCCAATTGCCGCTAATGCCGGCAATCAAAAAACTGATGGACGAAGTGCTGTCCGGACCTTCGGCCGGCGAGGACTTAGAAGGTCCGCTGGCAGAAGAACGCAGGCTGGTCGGGCAAGCCAAGAAGCTGGGTCTGTTCGCCGCGGGCGCGGCCACGCAAAAATATATGCAGGCGATTCAGGATCAGCAGGAGATCATGGGCGCCATCGCCGACACGACCATGGAAACATACGCCATGGAATCGGCTGTATTGCGGGCACAGAAAATTACTGAGGCGAAGGGCGAGGCTGCTGCCGCTCTTCCGCTTGCCATGACTCGCGTTTATCTCTCGCAGGCCATGGAAAAAGTGGAGTCTGCGGCCAAAAAGATTATTGCCGCGGTTGCCGATGGCGACATGCTGCGCACGCAACTTGCAATCCTTCGCCGTCTTGCCAAGTACGAGCCATTCAATACCATCGAATTAAGGCAGCAGATTGCGCAAAAAATGATCGAGCGAGGGAAGTACACGCTGGCGTGAGCTCCACAAAGAGTCTTTCTATGAGAACACGTCAGCATGTGCTCATCATTCTCGCGGGCGTGCTCCTCGTTTTATTTTTACCTGCTGCCGTTGCGCAACGAACTAGCCGCTCCGATTTGCTCGCCCTCACTCCTCCCATGGGCTGGAACTCGTGGAACAAATTCGCCTGCAATGTGAACGAAGAGATGATCCGGGGTATGGCTGATGCCATGGTCAAATCCGGAATGAACGACGCTGGATACCAGTACGTCAATGTTGATGATTGCTGGCAGGTGAGCCGGGATGCGAATGGTGACATCGTCGCCGACCCGCAGCGTTTTCCGCACGGTATGAAAGCTCTGGGCGATTACATTCACTCGCTTGGTCTTAAGTTCGGCATATATTCCGATGCCGGCTCGAAAACCTGCGCCGGACGGCCCGGAGGCCTGGGGCACGAATATCAGGATGCGATTCAGTATGCAGCATGGGGTGTCGACTATGTGAAATACGATTGGTGCGACACCACGACGCAGGATGCGAAAGCGTCTTACGCCAATATGCGTGCTGCACTGGATGCCGCCGGTCGTCCGATCGTATTGAGCATCTGCGAATGGGGAACGGCGAAGCCGTGGCTCTGGGGCCAACAAGCCGGGGGAAATCTTTGGCGGACCACGGGTGACATTCAAGACCGCTGGCAGGGTAAACGCGAGTGGAGTCCAGGCGACTGCTGCTCTTATGGCGTGCTCGATATTCTCGATGCGGAAGCCGAGCTTTATTCGTATGCCGGACCGGGGCATTGGAACGATCCCGATATGCTTGAGGTTGGCAACGGCGGCATGAGCGACACCGAATACAGCTCGCATTTCAGCTTATGGGCGATTCTTGCAGCGCCGCTGATTGCGGGCAATGATCTACGCGACATGCGTCCGGAGATTCGGAATATTCTGACCAATAAAGAGGTCATCGCCGTCGATCAGGATCCATTGGGCCGGCAAGGCGAACGTGTCGCGAAAAACGGAGACACTGAGGTATGGGCAAAACAGATGAAAGACGGCAGTCGCGCAGTGATCTTATTGAATCGCAGCAAGTCTGAGCAGGAAATTTCAGTGAAGTGGGAGGAGTTAGGTTATCCGGCGACCCTTAGCGCCTCGGTCCGCGATCTATGGCAGCTCAAAGATTTGGGGAGTTTCTCGGGAAAATTTTCGTCATCAGTTGTCTCCCACGGTGTTGTGATGCTAACCGTAAGACCGCAGCCGACTCCGGCGCACGCTTCGGCGCAGTAGCCGTCTTCAAGCTGAGTTAAGGATTCTTCTTCAACTCTTCCATCACGCTCTGAATCAATTCCTTCGCATCAGTCAGATTCTTCATGATGATCTGAATATCCATTACGGGCTTGCCCGGCCAGCGCTGGCTTTGGCAGTAGACTCCGTGCTGACCGACGAGCGCCATGGCATCAGTGATCGCATCCATAGTGACGGCGAGACGGCCGCGTGGCACGCCCATCATGGTCTCGTAGTGTTCGAGTTCTTCCTGTTTTTCATCGAATACCGGCATATCGCGATTGTAACTGCGCGGCTGGGTGGAGCATAATCTGCTGTCGAACACAAACTGTAGTTAACTGCGATTTTCAGGAGAGACTTCATGCAGAAGCGATTTGCAGTTTCCACGCTACTAATTTTTCTTGCTTCGACCCTCGGCTTTGCTCAAATGGGAGGCAAGAGCCGGCCCAGTCCTCCGGCTTCTGCCACATGCGATCTTGGCAACGGCAAGACGATAAAAACTGATTACTCGAGTCCACGTATGAAAGGCCGCAAGATTTACGGCGATCTCGTGCCCTACGGTGAGGTATGGCGCACAGGCGCGAACGAGGCAACGACGTTTGTCACCAACGCCGCTCTAGAGGTTGGCGGCAAGAATGTGCCTGCAGGAAGCTATACGATTTTCACCGTCCCGAATCGCGACAAGTGGACGCTGATCATCAATAAGAAGACTGGCGAGTGGGGCATTCCGTACAAGTACCAAAATGATGAACTCGCGCGAGTGGATATGAAAGTTTCCAAGCTGCCCTCGCCGGTGGAAGATTTTACGATTTCTTACGAGAAATCCGGGAACGGATGCGTGATGAATATCGATTGGGATACGACCCGTGCCTCGGTCGATATCGCGGCGAAGTGACGAGATCGATTGGTGGTCAATCTAACCGTCGATAATTTGTTTTCGGGAATCGATTTGGGATTACAATTCTCTCGACAGTATCTTTCCTTACCGGGAGGTTCCCATGCCCGTGTACGATTACGTTTGCCTCGACTGTCATAAAACATTCGAATTGGTCCTAAGCCTGAACGAGCACGAAAACGAGGTTCCGAAGTGCCCTGAGTGCGAGAGCACGAATGTGGAACAGGAAGCTGCCGCGTTTTTTGCGGTAACGTCCAAAAAGAGCTAGTACGGAGCTCGTTCGCCTGAGAAGACGTCGTATCGGAGGAGAAGGAAGGGTAGGTTTGCGCCCGTAGAGCTTGTCACTTTAGCTCATTCCAGAATTGCGCGATAAAGATTGCACCGATAAAAGGTTGCGCCGATGAAAGATTGCCTCAGCAACACTGGGTCAACAGTTACGGGACGGGCTTCCACCGCAACACGGGCTTGCGGGCGGCGGTGGTTTCATCGAGCCGTGAAACTCGCGTCGAATGCGGTGCGTCGAGCACGGTCTGCGGATTTTCTTCGACCTCTTCCGCAATGGATTTCATCGCTTCTATAAATAAATCCAGTTCTTCCTTCGGTTCACTCTCGGTCGGCTCGATCATCATTGCGCCAGGAACGATTAGCGGAAACGCCGTAGTGTATGGGTGGAAGCCGTAATCGATCAGCCGTTTTGCGATGTCCATCGTCCGCACGCCTTTTTTCGCCTGCAGTTTATCGCTGAAAACCACTTCATGCATGGTCGGCGTGGAATACGGCAAGTCGTATACACCCTCGATGCCCTTGCGAATGTAGTTGGCATTCAGCACGGCATCTTCGGTAGTCTGGCGCAGTCCATCCGGCCCGTTTGCCTGGATATAAGCCAGCGCCCGCACAAACATTCCAAAGTTCCCATAGAAAGCGCGAACTCGCCCCACCGACTGCGGCCGGTTGTATTCGAAACCAAGCGTGCCATCGGGCTTGGTGATGAGCACTGGCTTCGGCACGAACGGCTCGAGCATCTTCTTGATCGCCACTGGACCCGATCCCGGACCACCGCCGCCGTGCGGCGTGGAAAAAGTTTTGTGCAGATTCAAGTGCATCAGGTCAACGCCGAAGTCGCCGGGCCGCACTTTGCCAACCAGCGCATTCATATTGGCCCCATCCATGTAGAGCAAGCCGCCTTTGGCGTGCAGAATGTCAGCAATTTTGTGGATGTCCTGCTCGAAGACGCCCAGCGTGTTGGGGTTCGTCAGCATCAAGGCGGCGACATCGTCGTTCATTTGCGCTGCAAGCGCCGCGATGTCGACCATACCGCGTGAATCGGACTTCAAGTTCTCGACCGCGTAATCCACCATGGCTGCGGTTGCGGGATTCGTACCGTGAGCGGAGTCCGGAATTAGAACTTTTTTCCGCGGATGTCCTTTGGAGTGGTGATAGGCGCGCACCATCAGCAGGCCCGTCATTTCGCCGTGCGCGCCGGCTGCAGGCTGCAGTGTGATGGCGTCCATGCCGGTAATCTCGATCAGGCATTCGCTCAGCGTCTTAATAATTTGCAGCGCACCCTGCGAAATCTTTTCGGGCTGGTAGGGATGGCCATTGGCAATTCCCTCCACGCGCGCGACCGCTTCATTGACGCGTGGGTTGTATTTCATGGTGCACGAACCCAGCGGGTACATACCCAGATCGATTGCGTAATTCCAAGTTGAGAGCCGCGTGAAGTGGCGGATGATCTCGATTTCGCTGACCTCGGGCATGTTGCCCAGATCCTTTCTTTCAGCGGCGCCGAGCAACTTGGAGGGATCTATTTCTGGAACATCGAGCGGCGGCAGCTTCCATGCCGCTTTTCCTGCCGAAGATTTCTCGAAAATGAGCCCTTCATTTTGGTTAACGTGGCGGGTAGCCTTGCGAGTCATGTGTTTCATCGCGCCACCTCTTCGGGTTCCTGTTTTGTCGTTCGCGCCGACCGCTCGCTTTCGGCCACCAAACCCACTGCTG
This sequence comes from uncultured Acidobacteriaceae bacterium, assembly GCA_963766625.1. Classification (GTDB taxonomy): domain Bacteria; phylum Acidobacteriota; class Terriglobia; order Terriglobales; family Acidobacteriaceae; genus Sulfotelmatobacter. The sequence goes on from CAVYBF010000012.1 coordinate 119,772, forward strand.
TATCAATGGCGCCGCGCGTGGTCAATTCTGTACAGCACCAAAGCGCCGCATTCCCCAGTTCGGGATAAAACTTCTTCAATGGAAGCCCGCCAATCATTTTGTGCCCCAGCAATCGGCTGTTAATCGCGTAAGAATCTTCGCTGGTTTGCACCACAAACTCGTTGAAACGAGGAGTCTCGGCAAACAGTACTTTTCCATGCTTCGCGAATTGCGCCGCAGCGTAAGCAGCCTTTGCCAGGTTCTGTTTGGACAGTTCTTTCAATCCGACTTTGCCGTAAACTGTCATGAAAATGTTGACCATTAGCGCGACCAGCGCCTGGTTGGTGCAAATATTCGACGTGGCTTTTTCGCGCCGGATGTGCTGCTCGCGCGTAGCCAGCGTAAGGACGAATCCGTGTTTTCCTTGCTTGTCGAGGGTTTGCCCAACCAGTCGTCCGGGCATCTGCCGGACGAATTTTTCTCGCGTAGCGATTACACCGCAGTAAGGACCGCCGAATCCCAGCGGCACGCCGAATGACTGTGCTTCCATCGCGATAATGTCCGCATCACGCGGCGGCTCAACGATTCCCAGAGAAACTGCTTCGGCAATTGACACGACCAACACCGCACCCTGCTTGTGTGCAATCTCCGCAATCGCCGCCACATCCTCAATCGTTCCGAAGAAGTTTGGCGATTGAATCATCACGCAAGCGGTTTCAGACGTGATCGACTTCTCGAGTTCATCCAAATCCAGCCGGCCGTTCGCTCCGAAACCCGCAATGGAAAGGGGCATTCCCTGATGGGTTGCGTAGGTTGCGAGCACTTCCCGATATTCCGGATGCAAGCTCCGCGCGACCACAACCGAGCGCCGCCCTGTCAGTCGAACTGCCATCATCACAGCCTCGGCCGCGGCGGTCGAACCGTCGTACATGGACGCGTTCGCGACTTCCATGCCGGTCAGTTCGCAGATCATGGTTTGGAATTCGAAAATCGATTGCAAAGTGCCTTGCGAGATTTCGGCCTGGTATGGCGTATACGCGGTGAGAAACTCGCCACGCGAAATCAGAGAATCGATGATGACCGGACGGTAGTGCGCGTAAGCACCGGCGCCAAGAAAGCTGGTGTAACCTTCTGCATTTTCACGCGAGCGCTGGCGAAAGTAGTCGACGATCTCGGATTCGGCCATCTGCCGCGGGACCTTGAGATCGCGATCAAGCCGGTATTCGGCCGGAATCGGGGCGAAGAGTTCATCGACCGAGCGCAGGCCGATGGCTTTGAGCATGGCTTCACGGTCGGCAGGAGATTTTGGCAAATAACGCATAGGAAACTAATTAGATGTAACTCAGGGTCAGTTTGATTGTGACACTCGCCTCCAATTTCCGCCGTGTTCTAGATCACATACGTTCAGGCAATTTTGATTTCCGAGTTGCCGCGGAGCACACAATAAGGACCCTTACTTGAGGAGAGCGCCGGCATCAGTGTCCGCCCTCTTCTGCCACGAACTTGTCGTAGTCGGCAGAGGAGAGCAGCGCATTCAGTTCCTGGGGATTCTTCAATGTAATCTTGATCATCCAGGAGCCATGAGCGTCTTTGTTCACCTTTTCGGGGGAAGTGGCCAGATCATTGTTAATCTCGGTTACCGTGCCGGAGGCGGGAGCGTATAGATCTGACACCGCCTTCACCGATTCGACTGTGCCAAATGCCTTGCCAGCCGTGAGTTCTGCGCCCACCTTAGGCAGTTCGACGAAAACGATGTCGCCCAGCGATTCCTGCGCGTGATCGGTGATGCCGATCGTCGCATTGTTTCCGTTCGGCAGAATCCATTCGTGCTCTTTCGTATACTTCCGGTCAGTTGGATAAGCCATAAAAGCTTTTAGCTCCTAACTTCTAATCGCTCGCTGGTTCAAACTGGCCGTCCATGTATTTTGTTATCCCGAACGCCGTTTTTACCAGCGGGTGCAGGGATCTCGGGCTCAACCGCTCAGTCTGCAGCCCAAATGAACCACGCCAATTCCTAACAAAACTTGACTTGCCTTTCTACGCTTACGTCGACTTCTTGGGCCGCTTATAAAATGGAGTCGGCACTACCCTTGCACCCACCCCTTGGCTGCGGATTTCCACTTTAAGTGTGCTTCCGACCTCTGCGAATTGCAGTGGAACGTACGCGAGCGCGATGTTCTTTTTCAAGAACGGGGCAGGCGATCCGCTGGTAACGTACCCAATTTCTCCTCCGCCATCGTCCAGCACTTTGTAACCATCCCGCGCGATGCCGCGCTCGGTCATTTCTAAGCCGACCAGCGCCCGCTTCACTTCTGTCCTTAACTTCTCTAACTCCGCGCGGCCGACAAACTCTTGCTTCTCCATTTTGCAGAAGCGATCGAGTCCGGCCTCCCAAACATTGATCGTATCGGAAATTTCGTGCCCGTAGAGCGGCAGCTTGCCTTCCAGACGCAGAGTGTTGCGTGCGCCAAGTCCACAAGGGACAATACCAAATTCTTTCCCTGCGCTGAGAACCTCCTTCCAAACTCGCGCGCTCGTAGCCTCATCGGCGGGAATGTAAATCTCGAAACCATCTTCTGCCGTGTATCCAGTTCGCGCGATCAGAATATTCTTCAGACCACAAACACTCCCGTGCGTGACCCAGTAGAACTTAACCCTGCTCAGGTCGGCATCGGTGAGCTTTTGCAGAGTGTCAACGCCCTTTGGCCCTTGAATCGCAATCTGCGTAAAGTCATCTGAGAGATTTTCTACCACGCAATCAAACTGTCGCGTGTTGTCGCGCACCCAGTTGAAGTCTTTTTCGCGCGTGCCCGCGTTGATCACCAATAGATATTCATCCTCGCCAAGCCGGTGGACAATGACATCGTCAACGAACGTTCCCTGGGGATAAAGCAGCGCTGAATATTGCGCTTGGCCGATGGCCAGACGGGAAGCGTCGTTCATCGAAATGTGCTGGACCGCAGCCAGAGCCTGAGGGCCCGCCAAACGAATGTCGCCCATATGGCTAACATCGAAAATGCCCACACCGGTGCGTACCGCCAGGTGCTCGTTGATGATGCCGCAGCCGATCGATGCGGGATATTCGACCGGCATGTCCCAGCCGTTGAAATCCACCATCTTGGCGCCCATCTGCCGATGGACAGCGTTGAGTGCTGTCTTGCGGACAGTGGGAGCAGTGCCGGCGGAAGTGGTTTCCACGGAAGACAACTCTGACCTCAAGGGCGAGTACGGCTGATCCGCCAGGATACGCGACTGTTTACGGTATCACGCGGTTTTTCAGCGGGTCAAACCGGAAGGTATTCACCACAGGGGACACAGAGGGCACAGAGAAAATTCGTGGTTCTCAGTGTCCTTTGTGTTCTCTGGGATTGAAGCCATTTAGCGTCCAAACTGAACCGTCACGTGTGCGCCGGCGGACACGTGCGTTCCGGCCGGCGGATTTTGCTGCCGCGCCACGCCGCTACCAACCGCGTCGAGTTCCAGGCCGCTGTCTTCGGCGGTTTCCACGGCTCCGCGAACCGTCTTGCCGATGAATAACGGAACTTCGATGCCGCCTTGCTCAATGTCGAGCACCACGGTTCCAGTTGGCTGCGCGGCAGACTGAGGGCTCGATGCGCTGCTCGCGGCGTCTGCTGTCGATTTCTGCCATGGTTTGTCGCTCGAGATCGTAGCCACGGGCACGGAATCCTTTTCACGGATCGCCGCCTGCACGAGGCGTTGATTGTTGCCTGGGGCGGGGGTTGGCGAAGCCGCAGGAACATCGGCTTCTCTATTTACCTGCGCGGTTTCGAGCGGCTCGCCCGGATGGTCTGGCGTGCCTTCTTCCAAATCCTTTTCTTTCATTCTCGCTTGTACCAGCAGTAATTGATGTTGCGGCGCGAGCGGCAGGTCGTGCGGGATGTGTAGATACTCGAGTACCTGCTGTGCTACGCGGTGGAATACTGGCGCCGATACCTGCCCGCCCTGGTGAAGTCCGACCGCAGAATCGAGAATCACGGCGACCACGATTTGCGGATTATTGAGCGGGGCGAAACCGGCGAACGATCCAACGTACTTTGTCTTTGAATACGCGCCGGTCGCTGGATCTACTTTCTGCGCTGTCCCCGTCTTTCCAGCCGATGTGTAGCCCTCAAGAATCGCTTTGCGCCCCGTGCCTTCGAGCACCACCTTCTGCATCATCGCCCGCATCTCGGCTGCCGTGTAACTGGAAATTACCCGGTGCGACGGCCCCGGATGAAACGATACGGTTTGCAGGCTGCCTTGCGGCTGCACTGTCCCTGCCAAAATGCGTGGCGCGACCCAGACGCCATCGTTTGCAAAAGTCGAAACCAGACCCGCCAGTTGAACCGCCGAGATGCCAATTTCTTGTCCCATCGAAATCGCCGCGATCGAAACTTTCGACCACCGGCTGACCGGCTTTGTCAGTCCTCGGGTTTCGCCGGGTAGCTCGATTCCGGTTTGCTGCCCGAATCCATAAGCGCGGATGTATTTGTAGAAGCGGTCTTCCCCTAGCCGCAAAGCAATCTTGATGGCGCCCACGTCGCTCGATTCGGCCAGCACTCCCCAAACTGGAAGGAGTCCATGCGCGCGTGAATCGCGAATGCGCATGCCGTTGTAGACAATCGATCCCATCTGACAATCGAAAATTTCGTTTGGATTGGTCAGCTTCTCTTCGAGCGCCGCCGAAATCGTCACCAGCTTAAATGTGGATCCCGGCTCATAGATATCACTGACAGCGCGATTGGTGAGCGCCGCCGGTGTGATCTGCTTGCGCAAATTTGGATTGAAAGTTGGGCGATTGGCCAGCGCCAGAATCTCTCCGGTATGCGGATTCTCAACGATCACCGTTCCAGCGATCGCATGCGTATCCTGAATCGCCTGATCGAGTTCTTTCTCGGCGATGTATTGAATGTTCTTATCGATCGTAAGGACAATGTTTTCGCCCGGCTCGGGCTGCTTCTCTACATCAGAAAACCATTGCCTGCGCGCATCTACGGAGATGAGCATTTCGCCGGAGCGGCCACGAAGTTCGTCATCGAATTCATGTTCGATGCCGCTCTGTCCGGTATCTTCCATGCCCACGCTTCCGATTACTTGCGCGGCTAAATCGCGCGCGGGATAGAAGCGCTTCGGCTCTTTCTGAAAGTGAATGCCTTGCAGGTTCAAAGACTTGATGCGCTCGATGGTGTCGTCATTCGCTTTGCGAGCAACCCAGCAAAAGGTTTTGTGGGCGCGGCAATCCGCCAGAACGACGTTTCGGTCCTCACCCGTAATGCGCGTGATCAAAGAAACTGCAGTCGGCAGATCTTTCACCTCGGTGGGAACCGCGAAAGCCGAATCCACCAGAACAGACATTGCCAGTTCGCGACCGGCGCGGTCGTAAATCACCCCGCGTTTAGCGGAGAGAGGAATCTCGCGCTGCTGCTGATGTTCGGCCTGCTTTACGAAACTTCCGTAGCGAAAAATCTGCAGGTAGACGAGCCGCGCGCAGATCGCCAGGCACCAGAAAAAGAGCATCAGGGCGAGCAGGTAAAGCCGGGAGTTCTTTTCGAGGCTGGGATTCGAGGCCAATTCGTTTCGTCCCGCTGCTTGGTGCTTCGAGGAGCCGGGTTCGTATTGGGGCACGGCTTTAGCCGTGCCACCCCCGTTCGCCGCAGATTGCACCTGGCTTTAGCCGCCGCGGCAGCGCCTAAAGGCGAAAAAAGCTGGACTAAGTTGGCACGTCTGAGGGCGTGCCCTGATACGAATCAAAGTCGATCGAAACTGAGCCTTCTATTGGCCGATGCCGGTAACAGTGGCTGCGCTCGCCATCACCGGTCCGCTGGAATCAATTGATGTTGTGTCCATGCGAATCACTTGCCCGGGCTCCGGCGGTTCCAGGCCCATACGCCGTGCGATCACATCGATTCGTTCCGGATCACGCAGGGAAGCATCTTCCAACCGCAAAGCGCGATTCATTTCCGTAAGGTTATTGAGTTGCCGCTTCGCCGATTCGATCTGATATCCGTATTCAATCGCCCGGAAGTGCTGCCAGGCATAGGTGAACACCAGCAGAAACAGGCAGGCGAGAGCAGTGACAAATTGCTTCATTTCGCGATTGCGGCGCGGATCTTCAACTTTCACCAGCCGTGAATTGTCGATCGCCTTGGCGAAATAGATCTCAGGGGTGCCAGTGAAAAATGCATTGCGCCGAGACCGTGGAATTACATTGCCGATTGCCGCTGCTGCTGTTGCTGCCATGTTTATGCCGCTCCCGCGAAAACCGGTTCACTGTGCATCGTTGCGACCGGCAGATCGAAAAGGCATTGCATTTCGATTTCGTCTGCGTACTGTTTCAACTGAGCGCTGCGCTCCGCTCGTTCCACCGTCGCCATCAAGTCCTTAATCAACGTGCCTGTGTACATTGCCTGCCTCAAACTTGGATTCCTACCACGGAACCCTACAACTCCTCGTCGATCATGCGGATCTTTTGTTCGAACTCTGTCCGCTTTCTAAACCTGTATGCCCGGCACGGCCGCTACAGCTATGCCGGGGACTCCGGCAGGTTTTCCGGAGCCTAAACTTTTTCCGCCGCTCGCAGCTTCGCGCTGCGTGCCCGCGGATTGCGATCTTGCTCTTCTTCGGATGCCGTTACCGGTTTTTTTGTTAGCACCCGGAAGTACTTGTACTTTTTTTCGCCCTCGCGGAAGGCATCCTTTACGATGCGGTCTTCCAACGAGTGAAAACTGATCACCACCACGCGTCCACCGGGCTTTAGGATCCGCGGCGCCGCTTCCAGCAGCGCCTTCAGATCGTCCAGTTCGCGGTTTACTAAGATTCGAAGAGCTTGAAAGGTTCGCGTCGCGGGATGAATTCTTCTTTGCTCAGAATTCATTGGCCGGGCCGCGGCTGATATGACATCCGCAAGATGTGCGGTAGATCGTATCGGCCGCGACCGGACAATGGCTCTGGCGATTCTCCGCGACCTCCTTTCCTCTCCGAATTCGTAAATCACATCGGCAAGCTCGCGCTCGTCGAGGTGGTTTAGCACTTGTTCGGCGGTTCGCTCCGACTGCGGGTCCATCCGCATGTCGAGCGGTCCTTCCGCCTGAAAACTGAATCCGCGTGCGGGATCAGAAAGCTGCAAGTTGCTTACGCCAATGTCGGCCAGGATGCCATCGATCGTCGCTGGCCCTTGGCCGTTCGCAATGTCCGCAAAGGACCGATGCAACAACGTGATTGTCGGCCAATCCGTCAGTTCCTTGTCATTCCGACCGAGCATTTTGTCCCCGGTAGGGGGCGAAAGCGCGGTGGAGGAACCTGCTGTTGGCATCAATTGCTTCTCCGCAATCTCCAGCGCCTTGGGATCTTTATCGAGGCCAATCAAATGTCCCGGTGCGCCGAGGCGTTTTGCGATTTCGTAACTGTGCCCGCCCAGGCCCACCGTGGCGTCGATATAGGTCCCGCCACGCCGCACGTTTAAAAAGTCGATCGCTTCTTTTAAAAGAACCGGAACATGGCTGGCTTCCGTTCCACCACCATGCCCAACCCCCTGAGGGGTGTCTGTTGAATCCCCGCCCACTAGATGCCCAGTTCGTCGAGCGTCTTCTCATCCTCAGGCGTAAACTTTTCTTCCTCGACCTGCTTCCGGTACGACTCCAGGTTGCGCACGACCAAATGCGTCAAATTGCCGGTAACCGCAACCTCGCCTTTGATCCCTGCCGCTTCGCGCAGTAACTGCGGAATCAGCAACCGGCCCTGACCATCCATTTCGACCATCTGCCCGTAGTAATTCACGCGGTCCAGAAACTTCTTCTTCGTCGGATTGAAGGTCGAAAGCCCCGCCAGTTTCTGCTCGATCCGCTCCCACTCCTCGAAGGGATACACTTGAGCAACCTTGCCATCGAGGCTTGTGATGTAATATTGCTGTCCGTATTTCTCGTCGATCACCCGCTTGAACTCGGCCGGGACCTTGAGCCGTCCCTTTTCGTCGACGCGAGTTGGGTGATTGCCGCGGAACATGCGCTTGCACTAGAACCAAAACCCCAGAGAGGGAGGTAAAAGCGACGCAGAGTGAGGTCAAACTCGGGTGGTTCGGGCTGTTTGTGCTGCTCTTGGGTCGGTTTCCCACCGGCTCCTCTTATTCAGCTTCCGTTGCCACTTGTCAATCTGTTATTACCACTCTGTACCACTTTGTACCACATCTTAACCGTAAGTTGTTGATTGTCAAGAGGGAAGTTCAAGGTTGGTCCCTGGTTCAAAGAGGGCGAGAGCAAAACACCAGGGCTTGTGCGTTACCAGAAATAAAACCACAGCTTATTGCGTTTACTCTCTAGGTTCATTCGCTATTTATTCGCTCGCAATTTTCTTGAACTAGGCGCCGGTGGCGCAGTTTCCTGTGGATTTTTTGGCGGGATATGCGACCTGCTCCAATGAAGCGCGTGGCATTTGCAGCTTTCGTGGAGAGTTGGTTGTTCGGTTCTCAATCAGTCCGTGAGCAATCGGTCACGGGACGATTCGTTGTGGCGAAATAAATTTAATTGGTCAGTCTAACCCTGCAGCAGCTTTATGATTTCTTTCTCAAAAACAGACACGTCGGTCGCACCGACGTGTTTGGCATAAATGCGGCCGTCCCGCCCGATCACAAAAGCGATCGGCAGTCCCAGAACTCCTCCATACAGTTCCCCAATCTTCGCGTTTCCGATCACAACCGGATAGTTCATTCTGAATCGCCGGTAGAAATCACGCACCGGTTCCGGCCCATCGTCCATGGAAACCCCGATGATCTGCAAACCTTGATCGCGGTATTTGTTTTGTAATTCCACGAAGCGCGGGATCTCATCGCGGCACGGATCGCACCACGTGGCCCAAAAGTCCAGGAGGACGACTTTGCCTCGGTAGGTGGAGAGAGCAAGTTGTCGACTTGCCAGATTTGGCAGCACAAAATCCGGAGCCAGGGGGTGCTCCATGAGGTTATAGGAATGGCTGCCGGGCCGCGAAGGACGTTCAACCAAATAAATTCCAAACGCAATTGCGAAGGCAACCAGGCCAATCAGCAATCTCTGCTTCACTCGAGAAATGGCCGTGGTTGATTCTCCTACTCGCCCTTCGCGACGGGATACCCTTTATCCACCCAGTCCGCGCCAAAATTGTTGGCAATGTAGAGCACCTTCACTTTGGTAAAGCCCAACGCGTGCAAGGCGTCGTTCGCCGGCTTGACGTTGGGACAATGGCTCCAGGGACAACAGCCGCAATAAAGGACGATGAACTTACTCCGTGGCAGAGATTCAACGCGCTTACGAAGCTGCTGAAGACCACTCTCACTGGAAGCGGGGCCAATGTACTCGGAACCGGGAATGTGCGCCTCCGAATAAAGCACGTGAGAACCAACCTGAATCATCAACGGTTTCTCGCCTTTGGAAGACTGAAGCAGTGTAACCAGTTCATCAGGGTTGATCAGGCGCGAAGTGGGTATGAGGCTCACCTGGTAAGCAAAAAGTCCGCCGGCCAGGACAAAGGGAACGATCAACAAGCTGAACAGGATTCTTCGATTCTCGAGATTTAGATTCATTTGGATTCCCCGACATTATCAATTTTTTATTCGAGCATCTGCAAGAACTCCGTTGAGGCAGTCAGCGGCCGCGAACTCCAGACGGATTAGAGGAGAGAATCCAAAGCGGACGATACTTCACCGGTCGCTCAGTTTGAGGCGGTGTGGTTACGGAAAGGCCAAAAGGAACGGGCCACTAGAGGACAAACAAAGAAATGCAGCTAAATCGCTTGCCTGCAAGCAACTGCAAGAAAAAACTGGAGGCGCGGGTCGGAATCGAACCGACGCATAAAGGTTTTGCAGACCTCTCCCTTACCACTTGGGTACCGCGCCCTTGCACACTAAAGTAGCGTTCCCGGCGAAAAAAGTCTACTCGGGAAAAGCGTCAGGGACAGGTGATCTGGGCTGCGCCGAAAGGATCTAAGGGGAAGGCTCCGTTTACGCCCGTAACAGTTCCGGACTGTCCTGCCAGGACTGTAAAAGTTCCCCTGGCACCCTTGAGGCACTGCGCCGAACCCGCGACCAACTGCACTACGCCCGGAAGGCCGGGTTGGCAAATGCCGTTACTGGTGCCGATGCACCAGGTTGCGGTGCTGGTGATATCGAGGGGACTCGGCGTGGCGTTATAAACGCCGGTAGCGGTGAACTGGGCCCGCGAAGCAGCTGCCGCCGGTGTGACGCTCACCGATTGTAGAAAACGATTGCTGCCACAGGCGACCAGAATAATGCTTGCTAGGAGGAGAAAGCGTAAGAGAGAAAACCGCTCACGCCGCACGGGGGCCTCCTCAACAGAGCTAAGAGAGAGAAGAAAATCTGGAGCGGGAGACGGGATTTGAACCCGCGACTTCGACCTTGGCAAGGTCGCACTCTACCACTGAGTTACTCCCGCTCAGCGAGTCCGATTATAAATGAGCGATTCCGCCTCAGCAACGTTACCTTCAGTCCCACTATTACTTATTCTTTCCTCCATTGCGGATCTTCCGAAGGCGGCACAATATGCCCGTCGCGCATGTGGATGATGCGATCGCCATAACTGGCAGCTTCAGGGTTGTGCGTGATCATAAGGACGGTTTGCTGGAATTCCTGATTCGATTGACGCAACATCTTTAGCACGATATTGGAATTTTCCGTGTCCAGATTTCCGGTCGGCTCGTCAGCCAGCACCACCGCAGGCCGGTTGATCAAAGCGCGGGCCAGGGCGACACGCTGCTGCTCGCCACCCGAAAGCTCAGACGGGCGATGGTTCAAGCGTTCCCTCAGCCCCAGCAATTCGGTGATGCGCTCAAAGAAAGCGGAATCGTGGTGTCCGTTGCCGGCAATTTCCTGCGCAATCTGAATATTCGAACGTGCGCTGAGCGTAGGCAGCAAGTTGAATTTCTGGAATACGAATCCGATTTTTCGTTTGCGCACTCGAGTGCGCTCCGCGTCTGAGAGGGCGGCAATGTCCTCGCCATCTAGAATAACTTTGCCGGAATCGGCATGCGTGAGTCCGCCTAATAAATAAAATAGTGTGGACTTCCCGCTTCCCGACGGTCCGACGACGCTGACGAACTGTCCTTTGTCGATGCTGAAAGAGATACCGCGCAGGGCCGGCACTTCAATCTTGCCGATGTGATAAGTCTTACGTAGATCAATGGCTTCTATGAACGCGGCCATGCCAGATTCGATCTTACACGATGGGCGGGCACCTCCGGCTAACCGTGGAGCGCAGAGTGCGCGAGCTTCATTTCAGATTGGTTGTCTCAGAGCGCGGAGCATTTCAGGCGACGCCTTGCCGGTCCGCGTAGTGCGGGGCTCGTTCGTGCATGCGCTTGGGGCCGCGCTTGCGCACTAGAAGTAATCGAACTCTCTCCAGAAGATCAGCGGGAGCATACATGCCTCGCGCGAGGAAAACGTCCGCTTGCGACTCCTGCTCGTAAACCCGAACTTTGCTGGCAATCAGGATGGCTGGCGTGTGCGGCGAAAGATTCTTGATGGCAGCAATCAATCCCGGCCCGTCGAGCCCAGGCATGGCCATGTCCGTGACGACCAGATCGATGCCACCTTGTTTGAAGCGTTCGAGCGCCTCTTCACCGTGCGCGTAAGTGGCGACGCGGTAGCCCCGCGTCTCCAGCATAATCTTGCGATACGAGAGGGACTGCTCGTTGTCGTCAACACAAAGAATCGTGCGTTTGGGTTTCATTCACCGCCTGGATTCGCCTGTCATTGAACCGGGAGTCAGCGAATCTTTCTCTTTCGCGAAGAATTAATGAGCGAGTTGGATGCTATCGGTAAGGCAAAGAGCTGTAAAGTAGCGCCGAAGCAAATGGCAGATTTTGGCTATTGACATTTTTCAATTGCGCGCAAGATGTGATTTCTACGCCGAGGGAAACGGCTTTCATTCAGAAGAAAAACTCGCCGCGCATAATTTCAACAGAGTTTCCACCGACGCGCACATTAACTACGCGGTTATCGATACGCGAGGCACGAACGAAAATGCGGCTCGGCCGCTTCATCTCGAGGCCTTGCTCGATGAGCACACGCTCCTCTGGCTGTGCCACGCCATGCGCGACCATCCAGGCCGAAGTTATTCCTGCGGCCGAACCGGTGGCCGGATCTTCTCCGTTGTAGAACAACATGCGGGCATGCAGGCGACTTTGCTTCTCAATCGTCTCCCGCGTCACGAAATAAAAAAATTTCCCCGCTGACTTCGCGAGATATTCAGCGGCGCGACCGAAATCGATGACAATGTTTTGCATGACCGCCAACGACTTCAGGGGAACGATTGTGAAGGGAACTCCAGTGGAGACGGTTTGGATCGGCAACGATTCGTCAATGTCTTGCGAGCGCAATCCGGTCACTTGAGCGACCGCATCGCGATCGTGGTGCATTCCAAATGTAGGATCAACCTGCGTCATTTCGCCAAACGGAAGCTCGCCCGTTCTCTCTTCGAAACTCACCGGCACTTTGCCGACATTCAGTTCCAGCACCACTTCTTCTTTCCCAGTCTGGGCCCGCAATGCGAATGCTGTGCCCAGCGTAGGATGCCCGGCGAACGGAAGTTCTTCCTGCACTGTAAAAATGCGAACTCGCACCCCGCGCTCGCGCTCGGTCGCGGCGTCACGCGGCAGAATGAACGTAGTTTCCGAGAGGTTCATTTCCTTCGCAATCGACAGCATCTCTGAGTCGCTCAGTCCCCTGCCATCGAAGAAGATGGCCAGAGAGTTACCCTCCAGCGGATTTGCAGAAAAAACGTCCCACTGCGCCATTGTCAGGCGCCTGCCTGCACTTCCCATAACCCGTTCTCCGCGACAAGATTTTGACTCTACGATAACCGCAAGAAGCATTGATGCGACGGTGTCCGCCGCGATGCAGAAATCCGCGCCGCTTGGTAGCCTGGCGAGGCTGCCGGTTGACATGATCTCAGGCGGACTTCTATCCTCAATTATGCTTTTCCCTTCCAACGCTGGCGTCACATGCTGTTGTTGCCGCATGTGTCTGCCTTGGCGTGGGTAGGGATCGATATTATTTTTCCGACCCACCCGGCGCGAAACGGGTGGGTTTCGTTTTTATCGAGACTTTCCGAATCCAAAGCCGGATGGCCAATACCAATTAGGAAGATTGAGAGGAGACAAAATGAGCACAGCAATTGCAAACGAGATCACCTATAGTGTGCCACGCATTAATGATGTGGCTCCCGACTTCACCGCTGAGACCACCCAGGGCACTATCCACTTTCACGACTGGATCGGCGACGGGTGGGCGGTTCTGTTCTCCCACCCGAAAGATTTCACGCCCGTGTGCACCACTGAATTGGGTTACATGGCGCGCCTGCAGCCGGAGTTCGCCAAAAGAAACACAAAGATCATCGGCCTTAGCGTCGACTCGGTTTCGAGTCACAAGAAGTGGGAGGGAGACATTGAAGAAACCCAGGGAGTGAAGGTGAATTATCCCATGATCGGCGACTCGCAGCTGAAAGTTGCCAAATTGTATGGCATGCTGCCTGCCGGAGTCGGGGAAACCTGCGAAGGCCGCACGGCCGCGGACAACGCCACCGTGCGCACGGTATTCGTGATCGGCCCGGATAAGAAGATCAAGCTGCAGCTCAGCTATCCCATGAGCACGGGCCGCAACTTCGAGGAGATCCTGCGCGTGCTCGACTCCATGCAGCTTACGGCAAAGCATAAAGTCGCTACCCCAGTGAACTGGAAGCCTGGGGACGACGTTATTATCAGCGGCACGGTCTCAAATGAAGAGGCGCAGAAACAGTATCCCGGAGGATGGAAATCGCCCAAGCCGTATCTAAGGATTGTGCCGCAGCCGAAGTAGCATTGTTCGAACTCTGCGTGTAAGCCGTGCGATCATGGACGTGCGGAAGCGCATGCGGTCCGGTGATCGTCCCGGTCTTCAAAACCGGCGGGTGGCAGGTGAACCTGTCACCGGTGGGTTCGACCCCCACTCGCTTCCGCCAGTTTGTTTACTCGCTCGTGAAGTAATCCACCGTGACCGGATTCTCGAACAGCGAGTAATCGCGCGTGACGACGGTGATGCCGCTGTCGGTGACGAAATAGCGGGAGCGGTCGGCTTCGGTGTCGTAGCCGATGGTCGTGCCTTCGGGAAGGTGCACGTTGCGGTCGATGATGCAGCGCCGGACGCGGCAATGGCGGCCGACGGAGACGTGCGAAAACAGGATTGACGCGTCCACCTCAGAATAAGAATTTACGCGCACGTCGGGCGACAGGACAGAATTCTTGACGATTCCACCGGAGACGATGCATCCGTTGGAGACGATGGAATCGAGCGCGGTGCCCATGCGGTCTTTTTCCGCAAAGACGAACTTGGCCGGCGGATATTGGCGCTGGTGGGTGCGCACCGGCCAGTCGTGGTCGTAGAGATTGAAAATGGGCGACACGGAGACGATATCCATGTTGGCGTCATAGTAGGCTTCGAGCGTGCCCACATCGCGCCAGTAAAGCGCTTCCTTCTTATTCTCGTCGACGAAATCGTAGGCGAAGACGCGATAGTCATCCACCATTTTTGGCAGAATATCTTTGCCGAAATCGTGGCTGGAGGTGGGATCCTCCGCGTCTTTCAACAGGACGGGAATCAGCACGTCGGCGTTGAAGAGGTAAACCCCCATCGATCCCGCCACTTTATCCGGGTTCCAGGGGGCGCGGAGTTTCGTCTCTTTGGGCTTTTCTTCGAAGCCATTGATGCGGCCGTCTCTGTCGACATCGACAATGCCGAAACGATAGCACTCTTCCAGATCAATCTGAATCGTGGCGAGGGTGATATCGGCAGCGGAATCCAGATGCTGCTTCATCATCTTGCCGTAGTTCATTTTGTAGATGTGATCGCCGGAAAGAATCAGCACGTGTTTGGGCTGCTCGGAGCCGATGGAATAAATGTTCTGATAAACCGCATCGGCGGTGCCCTGATACCACTGATCGCTGACCCGCTTCATGGGGGGAAGCACTTCGATGAACTCTCCCACTTCGCGGCCGAGAATGTTCCAGCCTTCGCGTATGTGACGATTCAGCGACAGCGCTTTGTATTGCGTGAGAATGTAAACCCGGCGCAGATCGGAATTGAGGCAGTTGGAAAGCGTGATGTCAATGATGCGATACATTCCGCCGAAGGTGACGGCGGGTTTGGCTCGGTCGCGGGTGAGGGGATAGAGACGCTCACCGGCGCCACCGGCAAGCAGAACTCCGAGCGTGTCTTTCATGGAACAGAACCCAAAAAACACTAGATGGTAGCACAGGAGCGAGTGTTGCCGTGCGGCCTCCAAAAGAGCCAGATCTGGATTAAAAAAATTCCAGATCGAATCTGCAAAATCCTGGAAATGCAGGATTTACGGAGCGCGTGGTCTAGTTTGATCTTGCTAAATCTATGGATCCAGAGGATTTGCAGACAAAATATTAACTCTAATGCGCTTAGCCATTTTTAGGCTTTCAGGCAAAGCCCCACTATTCGGCTATTCGGTTTTCAAAGAGCGAGTGAAGCTTTGGACTCATGATGAACTGAATGAGGGCCTGTGCGCTAGGTAAGATGTCACAATGAGGCTGTGGAGGGTTGTGCCGCGAGGAACCATGCTGGCGAGGTGGGTGGTGCCTTTGCTTCGGAGGCCGCGAAGCATGTGGGAGTTTGAACTGTTGAGGTGTTTGCAAGAACGGGCCGTCCCCAGTTTGCTGATGGGCGGGAGATTTAGAGCCGTACGTGAGAAAATTCACTTAAATTCGTGTCTTGCTTTAGCTGAAGGGGTTCATTGAGACGCTGTTGCGGGGTTACGCGTAATTTTCATCGCTGTGGACGTCGAGGGAACTGGAAGCTGTTCTGCGACGACCATAGGTTTCAGCCCATCGGCTGGGTTGTCTTTCTCGTGTTCACGATCGGCGCGGGGGGCGCATCGATCTACTCCGCGTGGCTCCAAAATAGGCCTGCCCGAGGGGTTTCGACCCTTCACGGGCCTGGTGCGCCCAAGCCTAGCTATTCACCATCGACCCCGCCCGGCGGAATGAAGCAGGCTCCTCCGGCAGGAAATACTCCGTCAGCTCCTTTGGTAAGGCCGGACAACCTGCATTTCAAAGCCTCTCCAGTGTTTAGTGCCGCTCGGCAGAAAGACATCGCCGGCGTCGTCGATTCGTATTGTAGATACTTGCGGGCAGTTGGCTTCGATGTCCCAACGGACTTTCCGCCGCTTGGCGTACGACCCGGCGGAGGATCCGGCTGGATGTCGGAGTCGGACGAAGGACGGGCCCCTAGTATCTATGATCAAGAATTTAGCATCGGGTTAAAGCACGTAGATGATCCGCACTTCATAAGGGCCATGTACTCGCGCTATATCTTTGACAAGTTGTTACATACTGATCGCTCAACCAGCGCGGGGGGCGCATTTGAGATGGCGTCCGCTGAGATCTTTTCCAATTATTTCCTCTCGGATTTTAGCAATGCAGCACCGCCTAAACTAACAGCCGGCATGGCTGATAAATGGGTGGGAATTTTGTGGGATATCAGGCGGAAACACGGGAACCAGTTTGTGGGTAAGAGCCTATTCTACGCGCTCCAGCGGTGGGGTTATCCCTTAGATGATCCGGATAAAGAGGATTTTGATCGCTTTTTCGGCCTTAGGTTGGCTAACGGGGTGCACATTGAGGACAACAATATGGAGAACCAAGAAAGCATTTCCTCAATTCTGAGAATGCACGGAGTGCAATTTCCGTGATAGCGAAGGTCCCTATCGTAGCAGCACGGTTGGCGGGAGTCGGCGGGGTTTTTCTCACTCTGAGGGCGCGGACTGCGACAGAAAAACCCGCCCAAGCTGAGCTTGGACGGGGCGCCTAAGGCACGCGGGAAACGGCAGTCCCCTTCCGGCCCTTGCTGCGTTTTTTCTTCTTCCGGGCGGTGGGTTTCCCGCCCTCTTTCCTTGCCTTCGGGCACCTTGAAAAGTGCTATCATGCCGCGTTCAAAGTTCCCCCTTGCTTTCGGCCCCTCGATATATTCAGGTTGCTTCATGATTTGGAGTGCAAACCTGTGACATCAGAAAGCTCCGACAATTCCATCGAGCGCAATCGGTCCATTGATCACAGCGAGAGTGAGGCCGCAAATCATCCCCAAGAAGCGAAGCGCCCCGGTCCACCACCTGCGACAAAGCCCGATGCTCAACCATGCTGCAAGCATCCCGAGATTACCTGCGACATAAAACGCGACTGGATAGATAAGATCGCGCTTGGACTTGAAGGATTCGGACTGGTAATTCTTGTTATCTACACTCTCGCCACGATTGCAATTTGGTGTATCAATAAACGGGTGGCGGAGGATGCCCATCAGAGCGTTGTTAATGCGGACAGGAATTTCAGAATTGACGAGCGTGCATGGATAGGGTTTAGCTTCAAGGGAGGTGGTATGACTCTTACTCTCGGCAAATCCTTTTTGGTTCCCACCGAACTTGTCAATACTGGAAAGACTCCGGCCAGGAACATCCGAGGGAGCATCGTCGTAGGCGTTTTCCAGAAAAACGAGCCTTTGGATTTCACTTACGCACCGGGCCACGCCCACTATGGGATTGAGGCCGGAACCATTTTCCCAAATGGGAAAATCTCCGAAAGCTTTGAGGCTATTAAGCACGGGCAAGGACATGCCGAGCCGATTATCTTCACCGCTCCTCTGAAAGAAGAACTCTGGAACGCCAAATCGTTTGTTGTTGTCCACGGAAGGATCACGTACAACGACATCTTCGGCATAGAGCACTGGACTACGTACTGCCGCTATATTCTCCATCCCGAACTCATCTCCAAAGAATGCACTCGGTATAACGACACTGACGACAATAGGTAGCCCTCCCGCGACATGATTAGATACTTTGTGCATGCGGTCGAAAGAATTGCATATGAGTACCACGAAGAACACTCCGATGCCCAACCAGGTAAGACTAAGAAGCAACAAGCCTAGTAGTGACCAGCCCTGACATTTAAGAACGACGGACTGAATATGGACAAGGCCGGGAGCCATAAAGACAAAAGCAGAGCAGAAATAGAAAAAAGCCTTCGCTACCTCAAGATAAAGCTTACGCGAAGCATTCGCGATCCCAAATTCTTCTTGGAAGTTGTGACTTTGATTGTTTTCGTGGTCTACGCCATCTACACCGGAAGAATGTATTACGCCAATCGTGACTCTGCCGACGCCGCTACCAAGGCCGCCAATACTGCCGCGAGCCAATTGGAGATGACCGGCCGACCTTGGATAACTATCGATGTAGTTATTACCTCTGCGCTGAATTACGACAGTAAAAGAGTCACGATGAGCCTTTCCTTTATCCCCAAAAATATCGGCCATTCCCCAGCTCAAAATGTTTTGATAGTTGCCGAACTCATTCCAGTTTTTATGGGAGACGATGTTCGCGAGGAGCAGAAGCGAATTTGCGGTGGCGCGGGCCAAATAAACAGGGCGTTCCCCAGATATGTTCTTTTCCCGGGAGAGCCGTTCGCAGAGCCTTTTGGCTTGGATATGTCGGCTGATACTATAAAATCCCATTGGGGCAAACTGCCCCCAGGGCGGCCTGAACCTGATCCCTTTCCTATAGGTCTTGTCGGTTGCGTTGACTACACCTACGAAACCAGCCCGAAACACCATCAAACTGGATTTGCCTTTGACGTCGTTATGAAGGATGGGGGACTTCCGCTTAAGAGTCTGACTCCTATCGCTCCAGGTTCGCTTCGTTTGAGACAACATGCCATCGGTGGCCACTTTGCCAACTAACTGCCCTGTCACGGCGAGGCCAACTGTACATGTGAGCCAGGGATATAATTGCCCTTACTTGCGCGCTCTTTAGTCCGGCGGGTTTCGCTCGCTCAGGGCAGGCTCTCCATGGCGGGTGGCCCAGGCTTTTAAGCTCGCTAGCGTTTGCGACAAAAAAAGGGTGCCCCGTTCTTCGCGTTCTTTGCGAAGGGCGGGTACCACGAGCGCCTGCCGTAACGGCCTTATGCCACCCGATCCCGAAACGAAATCTCCGCCCAGCCTTCATCCACGCGCACCGGCCCGGCTTCGTCCATAAGATAGAAACGATAACTGCTCCACCGCCATTCCTCCGGCGCGCCGACCAAGGCTCGCTTCACCGGATTCCGATGCATATACCGGAGTTTCTCCACGCGCTTCTTCGTCGTCCATAGGTTGAAGTCGTAGGAGCGTGCCTGCCAGAACGCTCTGCGCTTCGGCTCGTCTCCAAACAGATTGCGTTGGCGCGGCTGCCTCCGTTTGCGCGTGGGCAACAACGCTCGAGCTGTGCGCTGCTTCAACACCTGCATCACCGTCGAGGGAGTCCCAACTTCCGGTTCTGTCAGAAGCAGGTGAATGTGTTCCGGCATCACGACATACCCGACGACTACGAAGCGATAACGCTCCCGCGTCTGTTCCAGAATCGTAAGGAAGATGTCGCGGCTGCGCGCGGCACCCAAAAAGGCCAACCGCCGGTAGCATGAAGTAGTGATAAAGTGCAGGTGATAAGCACCGTAGGTCCGATGCAGGCCGCTGGGCATAACAAACCCCATGGTACAGGCAGCATCGTACCCGCCCTTGCAAAAAACGCAAGGACGGGGCACCCACTGTCCCGGAACGGGAAGGCAAAACACGGAAAGGCGGGCCACCCGCCCAAACTTTGAACGCTTTGCGACCGCGATCTTACAGTCTAATCCGAAAATAGCGAGAGGAACTATTTTTCTTTTTCTTCTTCGATTTTGATGCGCAGAGATTTCAGGAACTTCAGATCCTGGTCGTTGATCTTGAATTCAGGATTGGTGGAGAGGGTGGTGACCAGCGAAGTCTTGTCGGATGATTTTTCGCCCTGCTTGCTGACGCCGATGGTGGCCTCGAGCACGAGAAAAATATCGTAGCCGCCTTCTTTGATGCGGGAGACGACCTCGGCAATCTGTTCGGAATCGGACAAAGATTCGTTGATCGCTTCACCGAGTTCTTTCATCAGTTGCTTGAGTTGCTGATCCACGAGTCCCCCAATCCGATCTGCCGTGGCCGAAAACGCCACTTCTCTTATCAGGTACATGCTATTAGATGCCTGCGCCGCCGGAACGGTTTGGCTGCGCGCACGTTTGCGCCATTGTAGCGCCTGAGGCTGTTAAAATCGAGCCGTGAGTAAGGTTTCTACCGCACAAAAGTTGGGGGTGGTGGCCCGAGTGGCGGGGCAGCAGGCCAGGCGCAGCCGAACCGTGCGCGCCCTGGGCGGAGCGGTCGCGACCACGGCTCGCGCCCTCGGTCAGGTTATTCATCAGTTATGGCTCGAAGTTACAGGGGTGGTTTTTCTGGTAATCGCGGCAAGCGGAGGAGCGGCCTGGGCGCACGAATATGCGAAATATCAGGCGGGAAAGGTCGGTTTCGGACGGGTCGCGGTTGCAATCTGTTTCACACTGATGTTTGCCTGGTTCGGGGTTAGCTCGTTCTGGAGGGTGCGGTCGAGGAGCAAATGAGCGTGGTAATGACGGGCGAACGCGTCGATGCTGCAAGCGACAGCAGGTTCCTCTGCGCTTCGCGCCTCGGAATGACAAAGTTTAGTGCCGAGAAGGGCACTCATCATGGCTGACACAAAAATTGCAGGACATCGGCCGGAGGTTGAAACGTCTTCGCACATCCCGGTAAATCCGCTTTATACCCCTGCAGATCTCAAGCATTCTGACTACGAGGCGGAAGTCGGCTATCCGGGCGAGTATCCCTTCACTCGCGGCGTGCAGGCCACGATGTACCGAGGGCGGTTGTGGACCATGCGGCAGTATGCCGGCATGGGCGATGCCGAAGAATCGAACAAGCGATACAAGTATCTGCTGGCGAATGGGACCACCGGCCTATCGGTTGCGTTTGATTTGCCAACGCAAATCGGCATGGACTCCGACCACGCGCTGGCAGCGGGGGAAGTAGGCAAAGTAGGGGTAGCGATCGATTCCATCGAGGACATGGAGCGGCTGTTTGCCGGCATCGATCTGACGAAGATTTCGACGTCAATGACGATCAACGCTACGGCGTCGATCCTGCTGGCGCTGTACGTGGCCGTGGCACGGCGGCAGGGTGCGGATATCCGCACGCTCTCAGGCACGGTGCAGAACGATGTGCTGAAGGAATATATCGCGCGCGGCACCTATATTTATCCGCCGCGCCAGGCAATGCGGGTGATTACCGACATGTTTGCCTGGGCCAAAGAAAACCTGCCGGAGTGGAATACGATTTCGATTTCCGGCTATCACATGCGCGAGGCAGGATCGACTGCCGTGCAGGAAGTGGCATTTACGCTGGCGAATGGCATGGCCTACGTGGAAGCCGCGATCAAAGCGGGACTGGATGTGGATCAGTTCGCGCCGCGATTATCCTTCTTCTTTAATGCGCACAGCAATTTTCTTGAAGAAGTGGCCAAGTTCCGCGCCGCTCGCCGGATGTGGGCGCGAATTATGCGGGAGCACTTCAAGGCGAAAAATCCGCGCTCGTGGATGCTGCGGTTTCATGCGCAGACGGCGGGATCGACGCTGACGGCCCAGCAGCCGGAAAACAACATTGTTCGTACCGCGATTCAGGCGCTGGCGGCCGTGATGGGCGGGACGCAGTCGCTGCACACGAATTCGTATGACGAAGCGTTAGCTCTGCCGACCGAGCAGGCGGCGCGCATCGCTTTACGCACGCAGCAGGTTATTGCGTATGAGTCAGGGGCTGCACAGACGGTCGATCCGCTGGCCGGATCTTATTACGTCGAAACTTTAACGAATGAGATTGAGAAGCGGGCGGCAGAGTATCTCGGCAAGATTGAAGTGATGGGCGGAATGCTAAAGGCGATCGAGCGCGGATTCGTGCAGCAGGAAATTCAGAACGCAGCCTACGAATATCAGCAGGCGGTGGATCAGGAGCACGCGATTGTGGTAGGCGTGAATAAATTCGAAGTGGAAGCGGAGCGGCCGATCCCGATTCAAAGGATTGATCCGGCGCTTGAGCCCAAGCAGATCGAGCGGGTGAGAGCGCTGCGCGCAAAGCGCGACGCGGGGTCGTGGAAAAACGCGCTTAAGCAAGTGGAGGATGCGGCACGATCGGGTGAAAACCTGATGCCGAGAATCTTGAGTGCGGTTGAGGCCTTCGCCACCGTCGGCGAGATTTCAGACGCGATGCGCGGGGTGTTTGGAGAGTACAGAGAAGCCGTGGTTATTTGACGACTGGCTGAATGGATTTGCCGAGCCAGACCGGTTAAGCAGTTTTCTTTCTTGGTGGCACATCGTCGGGACGTCCGTACTCCTCGTGGGTATGAGTGGGACGCTCAGGATGGTCTTCTGCATCTTCCACGCCCTCAACCGCGGAACTCTCGAAAGGTTGTTCGGTCTCCGACAGTTCCTCAACGCTTTCTTCATTGACGTCTTCTGTCGGATCCAATCCTTGTGAATCGCCAGATTGACCGGCGCTGTCAGGTCCGACCTGGCCGGGATCGGTGCCCAGTTCGTCCAATTGAGCCTGATTGTCACTTTCCAAATAGGGATCTCGCTCCAGCGGCGTGTCGTCAGTCTTTCGCTTGCGGGCCATGGCGCTCCTCGGGGGTTCTCGAGTT
This sequence comes from uncultured Acidobacteriaceae bacterium, assembly GCA_963766625.1. Classification (GTDB taxonomy): domain Bacteria; phylum Acidobacteriota; class Terriglobia; order Terriglobales; family Acidobacteriaceae; genus Sulfotelmatobacter. Next base: position 142,340 of record CAVYBF010000012.1, read on the forward strand.
TAGAGGTCGCGGGTAGGCGAGATGTTGCCAGCTAATCTGAGGTTTTGTAGTCGCAGGCGTTGCGGCATGGTTCGCAGTACATAAGGCCATCGGCGCAGATGCGAATGTCGAGCTGCGATTGACAGAGGCAGCAAAATTTTTCGCACTCGCACTGGTCTTCAGTCTTTTCGCATTGGCCGCAACGGTATTTGCCGTGACCGGTTTGTGTGGACATGGGAGCCATGTTAGCGCTTGCCGCCGCATCCAGAAACGTTCCCATAGTAATCAGCAGAGTTTAATTAACACGGCGCACTATGCCCGTGGAGATTTCTGCGTGCCATATAATTTGACTCAATGACCTTCCAACAGGTGCTGGATGGAGCCGAGGTTCTCGAGATCAGCGGAGATCCAGGGGTGAGTTGTGTGGAATACGATTCCCGCCTGGTGAGGCCGGGGTGCGTGTTCGTTGCCATGCGCGGCGAAACGAGCGATGGGAACCGCTTCATTGATCAGGCGATTGCAGCCGGAGCGGTGGCGGTGGTGACGGATTCTGCGACGGAAAAACCGCGTCCCAATGTGGCTTGGGCAGTTGTGCAGCACGGACGCCGTGCGCTGGCCCGGGTGAGCGCGAACTTCTATAAGAAGCCGGCGGAGCGGATTGCAATTAGCGGAATCACCGGCACAAATGGGAAGAGCACGACCGCATTTTTGATCGAAGCGATTTTAAAGGCGGCAGGACGCAAGAGCGCGCTGATTGGAACGATTGAATATCACGTTGCAGGAGAAGTTCTTGCGGCGCCGCATACTACGCCCGAAGCTTTAGATCTGAATTGCATTTTCAGCGAAGCTCTGGGAAATGGCGCGACCGAAGCGGTAATGGAGGTTTCGTCGCACGCGCTGGCGCAGGAGCGGGTCTACGGAATTCCCTTCGATGTGGCTGTGTTTACCAATCTGACGCGCGATCATCTCGATTATCACGGGACGATGGACGATTATTTTGGAGCCAAGAAGAAGCTGTTTGAGGGCTGTGGGACCGAGCCGCCACGCGCTGTCGTAACCAACACAGACGATGAATCAGGCGCGAAGCTGGCTGAATTCAGCCGGAAGCGCAGTTCGGTGGTGCTGAAGTATGGATGGGAGCGCGGCGATCTGCACGCGTCGAATGTGGAGATCACTACGCGCGGGACTCGCTTCGATCTGGTGACCCCAGAGGCGAAGATACCTGTCTTCTCGGCGCTGATTGGGCGCGTGAACGTTTACAACATTCTCGCGGCTACCGGAGGGGCGTACGCGCGCGGATGTTCGTCGGAAGCGATTGCCCGAGGAGTCGACAATCCGCAATCCGTTCCCGGGAGGTTTGAGCGAGTGGATTGCGGACAGCCTTTCACGGTGGTTGTTGATTACGCGCACACGGATGATGCTTTGAGGAACTTGACTGCGCTCGCACGAGAGCTAATCTCCATGGCGGGAGTTCAAGGAAGGGTTCTCACGGTGTTTGGATGCGGAGGAGATCGGGACCGCAAAAAGCGTCCTTTGATGGGCGAAGCGGCTGGAAAGGGTAGCGATTTCGTGGTGCTGACCTCAGATAATCCACGAAGCGAAGATCCCCTCGCAATCATTAATGACGCCGTAGTTGGCCTGCAGAAGACGCGAGTGAAGTACAGCGTAGAGCCGGATCGGCGCAAGGCTATTGCTCTGGCGATCGCCGCGGCTAAACCCGGCGATATTGTGCTGCTCGCGGGAAAAGGTCACGAGAAGGTGCAAGTCACGCGGGAAGGATCGGTTCGGTTCGATGATGTGGAAGTGGCGCGTGAAGCGCTGCGGGCTGCGGGTTTCGACTGTGGCGCCGCTGGGGCGGGAGCGGCGCGATGAAGTTGTGGTTGGCCAAGATTGCCGAATTTATCTCAGCCACCGGAGATTTTTCCCCGCAGGAGGTGGCCGAGGGGTATTCGATCGATTCCCGCACGATTTCTGCCGGCCAACTTTTCTTTGCCGTGGAAGGCGAGCGATTTGACGGCCATGAGTTCGTCAAGCAGGCGCTGGAAAAAGGCGCAGTGGGTGCGGTGGTGAGCAAAGATCAGCTTGGCCGGTATTCGAACAAAGCCCGATTGTTAGTGGTGGAAGACACTCTGGTCGCATTGCAGATTCTGGCCACTGCGGTGCGGAAACTCTGGGGCAAAGCGCTGATCGGGGTGACCGGATCGGCAGGAAAGACCACTACGAAGGATGCGATCGCCCATGTGCTGAGCTCGCGCTTTCGAGTTCTGAAGTCAGAGGGCAACTTCAACAATCATTTTGGATTGCCCCTCATGCTGCTGAAGCTCGAGCCGGAGTATGACGTGGCTGTCATTGAAATGGGGATGTCACATGGGGGAGAAATACGCGCGCTGGCGAAGATCGCGCAGCCTGAGATTGGCGTGGTTACAAACGTTGCGCCCGTGCACCTCGAGTTCTTTGATTCGCTTGCCGGAATTGCTCGCGCGAAATACGAACTGATCGAGTCTCTGCCGACGAGTGGAACTGCGATCCTCAATGCCGATGACGAGTACGTTTCGCAATTTGGCCGTGACTTCAAAGGCAAGGTTGTGATGTATGGCACGCGGGCCGGAGCGGACGTGCGGGCTGAGAACATACGGTCAAACGGTTCAACCGGCACCGAGTTCGATGTGGTCATGGGAAGCGTGCGCGAGCTGGCAAAGTTGCCGCTGATTGGAGAGCACAACGTATTGAACGCTTTGGCGGCGACGGCGGCCGGACTGGAACGAGGCCTCCAACCCTTCGAAGCAGTTCAGGCGCTAAGCTCATTGACTGCCTCCGACAAACGCGGTCAGGTTCTCCAACTGGGCAACATCACCGTGATCAACGATTGCTACAATTCGAATCCGAAGGCTCTCAAAGCGATGGTCGACACCCTGACCAGAATGCCGGGCAAGCGGCGCATCGTGGTCGCGGGTGAGATGCTGGAACTTGGCCCAGCGGGCGAAGAGATGCACCGCGACGCAGGCCTCCATATAGCTGAGAACAAAATTGATGTGTTGCTCGGAGTTCGGGGATTGGCGAACGCCGCGGTCGAAGCGGCGAAGCGAGCCGGAATGCGGGCGGAGTTTGTATCGTCTGCCGAAGAAGCCGGCGAATGGTTGTACCGTGAGACGCGAATCGGCGACGTGGTGCTTTTGAAAGCTTCCCGTGGAGTGAAGCTGGAGAAAGCGTTCGAGATCTGGAAAGCACGGCTCGACAGCAAGAATTGAAACTACGGCGGGACGGAGGCTGATTGCTCTATTGGCTGTTGTACCTGAAGTTGCAGCACTACGTGCCGCCGTTCCGCATCTTCCGTTATCTGACGTTTCGAACCGCTTTTTCCAGTCTTACCGCGCTGTTCACCGCGCTGATCGTCGGACCGTTAGTGATCAGGCGCTTGCGTGAATTCCAGATCGGCCAATACATTCGCGAAGAAGGTCCCAAGGCACATCAGAAAAAAGCCGGAACGCCGACCATGGGCGGATTGCTGATCGCGATCGCCATCATAGTGCCGACATTGCTGTGGGCAGATTTAAGCAATCGATTCGTGTGGATCGCGGTATTCGCTACCTGTGCATTCGCGGCCATTGGATTCACTGACGACTACACCAAGGTGACGCATCGCAGAAACCTTGGCCTGACGGGCCGCGCTAAGCTGGGGCTGCAGGCCGCGACCAGTGTCGTGATTGCTGTTCTGCTGATCGCGATGCAGACCCACGGAACCTATTCGACGCGGCTGATAGTGCCGTTCCTTAAACAATTCCATCCCGACCTGGTGGTGCAAACCTTGGAGCGCTATCCGCATATATGGCCGCTGGCCTTCCTGCCATTTATTGCGTTTGTCGCCCTGGTCATTGTCGGTTCGAGCAACGCCGTGAATCTTACTGATGGCTTGGATGGACTGGCGATCGGCTGCACGGTGATTGCCGCCGGAGCGCTGACAGTTCTCACCTATGTAAGCGGCCATGCCACATTCGCTACATATCTTGAGATCCCCAAAATGCCGCAAGTAGGCGAGTTGACGATTTTCTGCGGAGCCATGGTGGGATCCTCAATCGGATTTCTCTGGTACAACGCGCATCCGGCAGAAGTGTTCATGGGCGATGTGGGATCGCTGGCGCTGGGCGGCGCGATTGGGACGGTTGCGGTCATGATCAAGCAGGAACTTCTGCTGCCCTTCATCGGCGGCGTCTTTGTGATCGAAGCGGTTTCAGTGATTCTGCAGGTGGGGTCGTACAAGCTGCGCAAGAAGCGTATTTTCAAGATGGCGCCGATTCACCATCATTTTGAGTTGATGGGCTGGTCGGAGTCGAAAATCATTGTGCGCTTTTGGATTGCGTCGTTGGTGTTTGCGCTGTTCGCGCTGACCACGCTGAAACTCAGGTGACGGCTGGGCGTGCGGGGATGGCATTGTTGATTGTTGATTTTTGATGGTTGATTGACCGGCCTTCAGCCGCGAAGTGGGTTTAGGTTTGCAATCAACAATCAGCAATCAAGAATCAACAATGCGCTCTTGCGATGGAACTCAACAACAAACGCGTGCTGGTGGTTGGCCTCGGCAAGTCAGGGGTGGCATCGGCATTGTTTCTCAAGGCGCACGGAGCGCGGGTTACCGCGTCGGATACGAAAAGTGGCGATGAACTGCGCAATGAGATTCCTGTGCTCCTGGATCATGGAATTACGGTGGAGACCGGCGGCCACGGCGAACGGACGTTTCGGGAACAGGACTTGATTGTGGTCAGCCCGGGAGTTCCGGTAGACGCACCGCTGCTGCAACAGGCGCGCTCGCTAGGAGAAGTTGTGATTGGCGAGATCGAATTGGCGGCCCAGTTCCTCTCCGGACCAATCGTGGCTATTACGGGATCGAACGGAAAAACCACGACTACCACTCTGGCGGGAGAGATTTTGACTTCGGGAGGGTTGCCAACTTCGGTTGGCGGCAATATCGGCACTCCCGCCATCTCTCTCGCAGAACGTGCTACTCCTGAAACTGCAATTGTGCTCGAGGTTTCAAGCTTTCAACTGGAAACCATTCGCACCTTCCATCCAAAAATTGCCGTGGTGCTGAACGTGACGCCGGATCACCTGGACCGGCACCGAACGCTTGATGTTTATGTGAATGCCAAATCGCGCATCTTCGAGAATCAGAACAACAGTGACTATGCGGTTTTGAACGCCGATGATGCGACCTGCGTTGCCATGGCAGAACGCACGCGCGCGCAGGTTTTCTGGTTCAGCCGGCAAAAGGAAGTGAAGCAAGGTGCGTGGGTTCGCGATGGACAGATTTTATTCCGCAACGGATCAGAGCAGCGGGAAATCATGCAGGTTTCGGAGATTCCACTCAAAGGCGCCCACAATCTGGAGAACGTGCTGGCAGCGGTTTGCGCCGGTGCGCTGATGGGCTGCGCTCCAGAAAAAATTCGGCAGGCTGTGCGCGAATTCAAGGCAGTCGAGCATCGTCTGGAATTTGTGGCCACGATTCGTGGCGTCGATTATTACAACGATTCGAAGGCGACGAACGTGGATGCGACGATCAAAGCTTTGGAATCGTTTCCCGCAAACATCCACCTGATTCTAGGCGGCAAAGATAAAGGCAGCGATTATAGCGTGCTGAATGATCTGTTACGGAAGCGCGTCAAGCGTGTATACACCATAGGCGCCGCGGCAATGAAGATTGAGTCGCAGATCGTTTCAGAAAAAGCCGGTGGGCCGGAACTCGTTCACGCCGAAACGCTGGAGAATGCGATTCGTAAGGCGAGTGCTGTGGCGCAGCCCGGAGATGTCGTGTTGCTGGCTCCGGCTTGCGCCAGCTTCGACCAGTTCAAGAGCTACGAGCACCGGGGAAGAGTGTTTAAGGGAATTGTGATGGGGTTAGCCTAAAGGGCATAGCTCAAGAATCAGGATTTCTCCGCGCCGCTGTGTCTCCGTAATTGAAAGCGGAATCTAGCGAACCAAAACAATCAATGATTAAAATCAACAATCGGCAATTCCCTATGTCTGCCTTCGCGAGTCCATGTTGAAATGAATTTCCCATGGCAAAGCGGGTGAGTGTCGATCGCTGGCTGTTCACCGTGACCATGCTGCTGGTGTTTGTTGGGCTGGTGATGGTGTTCTCGGCGTCGGCGGTGATGGCGCGCGAGCGCTTCGGATCTCCCTATGCTTTTCTTTCGAAGCAGTTGATCTGGGCGGCAGTAGGACTGGTCGCGATGGTCGTCGCCATGCGTGTGGACTACCGCCACTACAAGCATCCTGGCGTGGTGTTTTCGTTTTTGGGGATCACCACGCTGCTGTTGATCTCTGTGTTCTTTCTCGACCGCTCTCATAACACGCATCGCTGGATTCACGCCGGAGGCTTTTCCTTCCAGCCTTCGGAACTGGCCAAGCCGGTGCTAATTCTATTCCTCGCATATTTTCTTGAACCACGCGCCAAGGCCATGGATGACCGGCGCAACACGCTCGTGCCCGCCGCAATTCCGGTAGTTGCCCTGCTTGGACTGATTGTTTTGCAGCCCGACCTGGGCACGGCGATCGCTTGCGCCGGCATTGTGGCTTGCATCTTCTACGCGGCGGGAATGCGGATGCGGTACTTCGGTTATGCGTTTGCGGCGTCGCTGCTGCCGCTTTATTTTTTGATTTTTCATGTGAGCTGGCGCCGTGACCGCTTGTTAGCCTTTATGAATCCGTATGCCGACCGGCAGAAGGCAGGGTTTCACATCATCCAGTCGTTGATTGCGGTGGGCACTGGGGGAATCACCGGCGTGGGTCTGATGGAAGGCAAACAGAAATTGTTTTACCTGCCCGAGCCACATACGGATTTTATTTTCGCGGTAACTGCGGAAGAACTCGGGCTGCTGGGGGCACTGTTTATTGTGGCGCTCTTCGCGGTCTTCTTATGGCGTGGGATGCGAGCTTCGTGGCGTACGGAAGATCTTTTTGGGCGATATCTGGGAGTCGGGATTACGAGTATGGTCGCGCTGCAGGCGTTCATCAACATCAGCGTGGTGTTGGGGATGATGCCGACGAAAGGGATTCCACTGCCGCTCGTATCGTACGGAGGATCGTCGCTGTTTGTGACTTTGGCGTGCGTCGGCGTGCTGCTTAATATTACGAAGCAGGCAGAGTGAGAATACATTGAGTCATTGAGAGATTGAGCGGCCGGGTGATTGAGTCAATCGCACAATGACCCGATGGCTCAATCGCTCAATCACTCAATCATTTATAGTCACCTCATGCGGGCCATTCTGGCGGGCGGCGGGACGGGTGGACACGTGATTCCGGCGCTGGCCATCGCCAAAGAACTGAAGACAAGATATGCGGCCGAACTGCTGTTCATGGGCACCGCACGCGGTATTGAGAATCGTCTGGTACCGACCGCGGGTTATCCGCTCAAACTGGTGCGAGTGGGTGCGCTTAAGAACGTGAGCTTTGCCACGCGCGCGAAGACGGCATTCGATTTGCCGCGGGCAATATGGGATGCGGGTCGAATGTTGAACGAATTCGCTCCCGACGTAGTGATCGGGGTGGGCGGATACGCCTCCGGGCCAGCGATGCTTTCGGCGGTGTTGAAACATATTCCCACACTGGCATTTGAACCTAACGTTGTACCGGGATTTGCGAACCGGCTTGTGGCGCGGTTTGTGAGCGCGGCGGCGGTGCACTTCGAAGAGACCGCGAAGTATTTTCGTCATGCGGAAGTAACTGGGGTTCCGGTGCGGCAGGCTTTTTTTGATATTCCGCCCAAGCGCGGCGGTCGGCCGACTCTGCTGGTGTTTGGCGGAAGCCAGGGTGCACATGCGATCAATGAGGCGATGATCCGGTGTTTGCCGGAGTTGAGACGGCAGGCGCCAGGGATTCACATCATTCATCAGACCGGAGAGCATGACTATAATGACGCGCTGGCGGCGTATCAATCATTCACGGCTTCCGCCGATGAATCGGCCGAGGTTTTCAAGTTCATCGAAGACATGCCGGCAATGTTTGCACGCTCGGATTTGATTGTTTGCCGGTCGGGGGCGAGCACGGTTGCTGAGATCACGGCCGCAGGAAAGGCGGCAATCTTCGTGCCGTTTCCGCGGGCGGCCGATGATCATCAGCGGGTGAATGCCGAGGCGCTGCATCGGGTGGGAGCGGCGGTGGTGGTCGAGGAGCCGAAGTTGGAAGGGGTCTGGCTGGCAGAGACGATTGCTGCCTTGCTGGGGGACGCGGCTCAGTTGGCGCGCATGAGTCAAGCCGCACGCAGCCTGGCGCATCCCAATGCGGCACGAGACATTGCGGCTTTGGCCGCCAGAGTGGCGGGAGTCGAAGAAGCATCACAGGCGAGCACCGGTCTTGTGTAATCAGCTAGCGGATGTGGACGATGCAATCTTGGAAAAAGTACCTTGGCAGAGGAGTAGTCGCGCTGCTGATTTTTGTGCTGATTCTTTATATTGCAGATTCGATAGTAGTGAGGATCCGGGTGGCGCGAGGAACTGCATACAGTTCAGTTGAGGTTGATCAATTCCTGGCTACTCCGCTAAAGGGGCAGAAAGTCGAATATGACATGGTGGGCAGCTTCAAGCAACCCTGCGCAAGATCGATCTTCCCGCATGGAGGGAAGCCTGCATGCTGGTGGGTTCGGCGGCACAATGCGGTGTGGGAGTGAGCTTTAATGCACTTGTATAGCTGGCGCAGAAATCCTTCGACTGCGTAGAACCTTCGCATTCGCGAAAAATCTACTGCGCTGAGGATGACAGGTACGAGAGGACGTAAGGTTTCCATCGATGTTTGCCAAGATTCAGCAAGTTCATTTCGTCGGGATCGGCGGGATCGGCATGAGCGGGATTGCCGAGGTGCTGCTGAATCTCGGCTACAAGGTGTCAGGCTCAGATCTGAAGGGTTCCGCTGTCACGCAGCGGTTAGCGAGTCTGGGAGCATCGGTATTCGAGGGTCATCGCGCGGAGAACATCAAGGGGGCGGAAGTTGTAGTCACCAGTTCGGCAATCGCACAGGAAAATCCTGAAGTTGTCGAGGCGCATAAGCAGCACATTCCGGTGATCCAGCGCGCAGAAATGCTGGCCGAGTTGATGCGTTTGAAATATGGCATCGCCATCGCGGGAATGCATGGAAAGACGACTACGACCTCGATGGTTGCTGCGGTGCTGGCTGGAGGGGGACTCGATCCCACCGTTGTGGTTGGCGGACGCGTGGGTGCGATGGGATCGAATGCGAGGCTGGGTAAGTCGCAGTATCTGGTGGCTGAGGCGGATGAGAGCGACCGCTCATTTCTCAAGCTCTCGCCGATTTTATCGGTGGTTACCAATATCGACCGCGAGCACATGGACTGCTACCGCAACATGCGGGATGTAAAGAAAACGTTTCTCGAATTTATGGATCACGTGCCGTTCTATGGAATGGTGGTGGCGTGCAACGACGATCCGCTGCTGCGGCGGTTGTTGCCGGAAGTGCGGCGGCGAACAGTGACATACGGAACGAAGCGCGGATCAGATTTCCTGATCAAAGTGGGAGCGAATTGTGGGGCTGGAAGCATTCCAGTCGAAGGACAACCGTTGAGCCGTTTTGGCGTTACCTTTCAAAAGAAGGATCTCGGCGAGTTCACGCTCCATGTGCCGGGCGTGCACAACATCCTGAATGCGACGGCGGCGATCGCCGTCGGCGTGGGACTGGATGTTGGCGTGGAGGCGATTCGCACGGGGCTCGACCAATTCCGCGGAGTGGACCGGCGATTTCAATTACGCGGGCGAGTCGCGGGGGTAAGCGTGGTCGATGATTACGGTCACCATCCGACGGAGATCAAAGCCACGCTGGCCGCAGCACGGCAGTGCGGGTTTCGAAAGATTTATGTCGTTTTTCAACCGCATCGGTATACGCGAACTCGCGATCTGATGGAAGAATTCACAACTGCATTTGGTGATGCCGATTCGCTTCTGGTGCTTGACATCTACGCGGCCAGCGAGAAGCCGATTGAAGGGATCAGCGGCGAAGCGCTGGCACAGGCCATTCGAGAAAAGTCGGAGCAAAACGTGAAATATGCTCCTTCGTTTGCCGACGCCATGACCTCGGTTGTGCAAGCCGCGCAAGTGGGCGACATGATTCTCACACTCGGAGCGGGAAACGTGTCGCAGCTCGGGCCGATGATCCTCGAGGAATTGAAGGGGCGGCCTGTGGCCGCAGGAAACTAAAAAAGACAAAACAGCGTGCAACTAAGATGAGCATGTGTATGCTCATGCGCAGGGGATGGGATGAAAACGGCTCGACTGCAGGTGCTCACTACTCCCGCTTTTCGCGACTACCCGCCCAGTTGCTCGGTCAGCTTGTTCAGCAGTCTGTTTAACGATGCTCTGGAATTTTACAACGGAAGCTGAACTATCTTGAAGGCGGCCACGTATCTTTCCTTGCTAACGGATTCAAATGCCCTTCGTCTATTCAGCCATAAGGGGTTAAGGCCATGAAATCGACACAAGCATGGGGATGGTTGACGGCTGGAGTGCTGGGCCTGGGGTTGAACGGGATTTACCACGACGGCGGTGCGGCGTGGATACATCGATGCGTGGAACAGATCGCGAGCCGTATTGAAGCGCGAACCGGTCCGGTGCTGGCTCTGGCTTCGGGGCGCGCGGAGTGGTTCCTGGCCAAGGCTCAGATGACGGCAGCGAGAAGCGAGTCGACTTCATGCCGCCTGCAAAGCGCGGTGGCGCATGTGCAGCGTAGGGTGGCGCGTGCGCAGACGGAATTCGCAGCGGTTGAAGCGGTCTCGGCGCGCCAGGAAGCTGCGATGGCGCGCATGGAAGCGAGTCGGGCAAGGATGGAAGCGCGAATGACCCGAGTTCGCATGGAGCCTGTAGTGCTTGAGAACGTGAGGGTGGTGTGCCCTCGTGTGCGGGTGAGCGTGCCGCGCATTGATATTCCAAGCGTTCATGTCGATATTTCTGGGCAGGACTCGTTCTAGTCACAGGGCGCCACAGCATTTCTTCAGGGTTGATCATGCTCCGGCTGATCATGCTCCGGCTGATCATGCTCGGGGCTCATCATGCTCGGGGCTCATCATGCTTCGGGCTTCATGCGCAAAAACTGAATCGGGCGTTGGTTCGAATTTTTGTAATTTCAATTTCCCGCTGATGTTTATTCCGATTCCCGCCGTGTAAAACCGCAATATTTTTCTGTCGTTCACTTGGAAATAAAGTTATAGTTTGAAGGCTCAGCGATTCCCAGCGACAACTGACCTGAACTGATGGCGCGGAAGCCAGGACCGTCCATCTTGCAGGAGGAGTTGTACCCAAGCCACGCCGTCAACGCGCGCGAGGAGTTGCTTGCCTCGCACATCGACGACACGCGGCTGGTCGATCTGGATGTGGATGAGGAATCTCCGTTTCTGCGGGCGCAGAAACGCGTTTCCGCCCGCCGAAGTTCGCTTCCAAAAAAAACTGCCAACCGTTTGCTTTGGGGGCTTGTAGCCGCAAGTGTTGTGTGCCTTCTGGGATTGGCTTCAGCCGGAATCTACCATTACGGCGAGCACTCGTGGCGCTTTCGCGTGGAGTCCAGCGACAACATCGAGGTCACGGGCATGCACAATGTGACCAAGGCGCAAATCATGGAAGTGATGGGCGCCGACATTGGGCGCAACATTTTTTTTATCCCGTTGGCGCAGCAGAAGGCGCAACTGGAGCAGATTCCCTGGGTGGAATCGGCGAGCGTCATGCGCTTTGTTCCCAATCGGCTCGCGGTGCAGGTCCACGAGCGCACGCCGGTAGCTTTTGCCCGGGTCGGCCCACGCATGTTCCTCATCGACGCGGGCGGCACATTGATGGAGTTAACTCCGAAGCACAAATATTCCTTTCCTGTAATTCTCGGAATGAATCCGGGTGAGCCGCTATCGACACGCTCCCCGCGAATGAAAGCTTATATGGAATTGGTTCGGGATTTGGATTCCGGCGGCGCTCGTTACTCGCAGGATCTGAGTGAGGTCGATGTCTCCGATCTGGACGATGTAAAAGTGCGGGTGAACGATCCAGCGGGAGATGTGCTGGTGCATCTGGGATCGTCGGATTATCTAGAGCGCTACAAGATTTATGTGAGTCATGCCCAGGCGTGGCGGCAGCAATTTCAGAAGCTCGAATCGGTGGATTTGCGGTACGACAACCAGATCATCGTGAATCCGGACATCGAGGGTCCGGCAAAGACCTCGGCGATAACTCCTGCGGCAGATAAAAAATTGGGGCGAGTGAAGCCGGTAGCATTGCTGACCCGAATCAGTCCAAGCGATCGTGCGGTGCCGAAGCCAGCATTTGAATTAAGCCAGAAGACGCTTCAGCCGAAGGCGAAAGTGGCAAAAGCAACGACAGTTCGAATGAAACGAACGAAAGCGGCGGTGAAAACGGCGAAGATGGCGAAAACGATAGCGAGCGCGAAGAAGCCGGTTGCGCCGTCGAAAGCCCGCACGGCACAGGCAAGAATTGCGCCACCGGCTGCTGCGGGCCAAAAAACCGGCGGGCAAAAGCCAAGTCCGGGAATTGCAAAGGGCCAGAGCGATGCGGCTTCAAGCGATTGAGTTCTGAAAAGGCACGTCAGTTCAGAAATTGATAAAGGACGTTGAGAGACGTTGAGAAAAGAGTGAGGAACTCATAGGGGATGGCGAACCAGCAAGGGGTTTTCTTGACGGCAATTGACGTGGGCAGCGCAAAGACCTGCGCGCTCATGGCGGAGGTGACCGACGGTGGCCTGCGCTACCGCGGCCACGGATTGGCCGAGTCATGCGGGTCACGCAAGGGTGTAATTGTTGATTTGGATAAAGCAGTGAACGCGATTCAAAAAGCAGCCGAAGCGGCAGAGGATACCGCCGGAGCCGCGATCGAGCATGCGGTTGTTGGAATCGGCGGAGCGCATGTGCGTGGGGTGAACGCCCATGGCGGAATCACTTTGGGAACCCGGCCGCGGGAAATTGGGCGGGACGAAATCAAGCAGGCGGTCGAGCGGGCCCGGGCGATCCCGCTTCCAGCGGATCGTGAAGTCCTGCATCTACTGCCACAGGAGTTCATTCTCGACGATCAGCCGGGCGTGCATGATCCGTTGGGAATGATGGCGGCGCGGCTGGAAGTCCGTGTCCATCTTGTGACCGCGGCGGCGAGTGCCGCACAGAATGTCATTACGGCGGTAAATCGCGCCGGGGTCCATGTAGATGACACAGTCTTCGAGCCGCTGGCTGGTGCGGACTCAGTACTGCGCGCGGATGAGCGCGAACTCGGAGTTTGCCTCGCCGATATTGGTGCGGGCTCGACCGAACTGATTGTATTTCTGCAAGGCTCGGTGGCGTACACGGGAGTGATTCCGATTGGCGGCGATCACTTTACCAGCGATTTATCTCTGGGTATGTGTACTCCGATTGCCGAAGCGGAAAAAATCAAGAAGGTCTATGGAAATGCAATCGTCACTTTGATTCCGGAAGGGAACGAAGTCGAAGTGCCGTCGGTGGGCGACCGGCCTTCGCGCCTGTTGCCGCAGCGTTTAGTAGCCGAGATTCTCGAGCCTCGCGGACGAGAGCTATTCGAGATGATTCGCGAAAGTTTGCGGCAGGCCGGCATGTTTGAAGCTTGCCTGGCGGGCGTAGTTCTGTGCGGCGGAGGTTCGAGGCTGCCGGGAATTTTTGACGTAGCGGAATCTGTGTTGCGGCGTCCGGTGAGGCTTTCCTGGCCTACGCCGCTGGCGAAAATGCCTGCGACTTTAGCCGAACCGGAGTTTGCGACGGTGCTGGGCATGATCGCCTATGGACAGCGGGCGCGTGTGGCGCGGGGGTTTCAGGGAGACCGGTGGGGAGCGAAGTTGAAAACGCTGTTGGTGGGGTGAGAAGGCAGAGTTTAGGGGGACTTGAGATCAGGGGGCTAGTGGTCAGAAGAATCCGTGATGCATGGGGTTCGCTTTACTGGCCCGTAACCCCTACCCCCTGATCCCTTTTGTGAGATGGAATTCAATCAGGTGGACAAAATGACTAATGACAACAGTATTCGCATCAGCTTCAACGAGGAACCAATCAACGACGCCAAGATCAAAGTGATTGGCGTGGGCGGCGGCGGTGGTAACGCGGTCAACCGCATGATCGATGCCGGCGTGGAGGGCATCGAGTTCATCGTCGCCAATACGGATTTGCAGGCGCTGCGTTTGTCACGCGCGCCGGTGAAGCTGCAACTCGGCGTGAAGCTGACTAACGGACTGGGAGCGGGCGCGAATCCGGAGGTGGGGCGCAAGGCGGCACTTGAGGATTCGGACAAGATTATCGAGGCGCTCGAAGGCGCTGACATGGTGTTCGTCACCACCGGCCTCGGTGGAGGCACCGGGACTGGAGCCGCGCCAATCATCGCGTCGTTGGCCAGCGAAATGGGTGCGCTTACCGTTGCCGTGGTCACCAAGCCGTTTTCGTTCGAGGGCAAACGGCGCATGAAGCAGGCGGAGAAAGGCATCGCCGATCTGATGGAGTCGGTCGACACGACCATTGTGATCCCCAACGAAAAGCTGCTGGCGGTTGCCGAGAACGCCGGATTTTTCGAATCGTTCCGCATCGCTGATGACATTCTGCGGCAAGGTGTGCAAGGAATTTCGGACATCATTACGATTCCCGGAATCATCAACCGCGACTTCGCCGACGTGAAAACAATCATGGCACGCATGGGATATGCGGTGATGGGAACCGCGACCGCGAGCGGACCGAATCGCACAGCGGAAGCGGCACATAAGGCGATAGCTTCTCCGCTGCTTGAAGCGGGCGCAATCGATGGCGCGCGCGGAATCCTGATCAACATTACGGGGTCAGCTTCGCTGAAGCTGGCCGAGGTGCAACAGGCTTGCACCATTATCCAGAGTGCGGCGCACGAAGACGCGAATATTATCTTCGGCGCAGTTATGGACGAGAAGATGAAGGATGCGGTGAAGCTTACCGTGATTGCAACCGGGTTTGGCGAGGTCGGCCGGGTGCGTCCGGAACGGATCGAAGTGCATCGATCTTCTTCTTTTGCGGCATCGCACGATGATGCCATGGATTTTCCCGAGCCAGCAGGCCCAGTTCAGGTGGCCAGACCTTTTTCGGAGCCCATTCAGGAAGACGGAGCCGGGGAGATCAGAATGGAAGAATCCGTACCAGCCGCAAGCAACCAATCCCCAGCTGAAGTGATCTCACTCGCCGCCATGCGCGACGCGATGGTGGCGAATTTCGAGCAGGCGGATTTAGATGTGCCGGCGTTTCTTCGGAAGCGCAACGAAGTCATGTGAGAACGCTGTAATGAGGGCAAAGGCGCAGATTGTGGAGAAAGCCGCTAATTGCCGACTGCAAGACCCGGGTGAGGGAAAAGCTTTGCCTAGTCGGCAGTTATCTTTTCAGTAACTAGGTAACCTGTTACCGAAGGCTGCGGCACGGAAGTAATTTCGAGCTAAATGCTTGTTCCATAATGGGTTAAGTTGAAAACTCAAATAGTGCTAAGAAAAATTTTAATCTTGCCTGAGAAGGTTAAGTCTCGTACTATCGCGAAGTTGGCCAAGTTACCAGGGTGGTGGGTGGCTGGCATGCTTCGTGCAACATCCTAACGCACAGCAAGAAATTTGGGAATCAGGGGATCGATCCGAGATGTCCAGCTGGGTAATGCGCACTCTCCGTCTCGTCGTTGTGATTGCAGGTTTCTGCCTCGCCCCAGCGGTTTGGGCAGCCCACATTAATCCGCACACGCTGAACAATGGCAAATCGAAGTCGAAGAAAGTGAGTGAGACGCAGCACACGCGCCGCCGAATGCGGCACCTGGCGCACGCGCGCACAGTTGCGCATACCACCATTTCGCACAGCAGCGCGAGCCACCCGGTCTCGCAGCGTGGAGCGTTGAGGCCAGTTTCGGTCAGCACTCGTCGGCACCGCTATCACGAGCGGTTTTTCATGAGCTCGTTCGCCGAAGGCATCGCGGCCGGAGACATTACTGACGGCGAAGATCCCGTGGTCCGGCAGGCAGCGATCGATGCTTTGGGAAATATGAACGGTACGGTGGTCGCCATCGAACCGACCAGTGGCCGCATCCTGGCCATGGTGAATCAGACGCTGGCGTTATCGAGCGGAGCGCAGCCGTGTTCGACCATCAAGCTTTCTGTGGCGTTGGCCGCACTCAGCGAGGGATTGATTTCGCGGGAAACTGAAGTGTCGCTCGGCGGCCGTAGCCGCATGAATCTCACCGAAGCTCTGGCGCACTCGAATAACGCCTATTTTGAGGCGCTGGGTCGCAAGCTGGGGTTCGAAAAAGTCGCCTATTATGCCCACCAATACGGCCTGGGTGAGCTGGCTGGTTACGATATACCAGGAGAGCAGCTGGGCACTTATCCGGATGAGCCGATTCCGCAGAAGCTGGGCGGCGTGGGGAAGATGTGCTCTTTTGGAGAAGGAATTTCGATGACACCGCTGCAACTGGGCGCGTTGGTTTCCGCAATTGCCAATGGCGGCACACTTTATTATTTGCAGCATCCGACGACGCCACAAGAGGTTTCAGATTTCCAGCCGCGGATCAAGCGGCAGCTTGATATTGCACCGCTTATCCCAGAGATTTCGTTGGGCATGGCCGGCGCTGTGCAGTACGGCACGGCGCGCCGCTTAGGTCTCAACTTCAACGAAGAGGAAATATTGGGCAAAACCGGAACCTGTTCTCATGAGGGAACGCGCTACGGCTGGTTCGCATCCTACGCCAACACGAACCGCGGCCGCGTTGTCGTAGTTGTATTTCTTGAAGGTGGACGGCCCACGTTTGGCCCGAAGGCAGCTGAGATTGCCGGTTTGATGTACCGAAATCTGTACGATCATAATTTCTTTATTGCAGGTACGCCAACGGCTGTGCCAGCTACTTTCGATAGTGCATCAAGGCCGTAAAGCACTTCCTCGCTGCCAACAGATCGGTTTGAATTAGCCCCTCGCAAGAGGGGCTTTCCCTTTTGCTTATCAATCTTGCTTATCAATCTTGCTCGTCAATCTTGCTTATCAATCGCCTCTCGGCAAAAACGGCGACCGAGAGCAAGCTTCCACTTCTTCTCTCGATTCTCCAGGTTAGAAGTCTCCAGGCTTAGAAGTTCCTCAAGCAGGGTGGGAATCTTGCCGATGTTCGTTCGGGGGGACTCGTCTCACTGAATTCTGAGGACTCCGAATCCCTTCGATCGTTAGAAAAGCCGTCGAGGATAGATGAATTCCATTGCCGTCATAAACGGGTCCTACGATTACCGCTTAGTTGCTCTCTCGGTACTTCTAGCCGTGTGCATGAGTTACACGGGCTTTGAAATGGCCGAGAGGACAATGGCGGCGCGCGGCAGCGCACGCCGTTCCTGGCTGGCTTTCGGCGGGACGGCCATGGGGATTGGCCTCTGGGCCGCGTTGTACCTGGGGACACTGGCTTTCAGCCTCCCGGTCCCGATTTTCTATTACTATCCCACATTAGCCCTGGGAATGCTGATGGCAACGATCAGCAGCATTTTAGGGTTGTTCGCAGCCACGCGCGAACGGAAAGGAATGGCGCAGGCCATAGCGGCCAGCATCGCGGTAGGCGGAGGCCTGGCCGCCATTCCTTTCATTCATGTGGCAGCGATCCGCGTGCCGGCCAGGCTGGAGTACCGCTGGGGACTGGCGGTGGTGTCGGCCAGTCTGGCGGTGATTATTTTCCTGCTCATCCTGTTGTTTGTACTCAGGTTTTTGCACGTCAGGCAGCCTACGGTTTCGGGAAAAGTCATCAGCGCGATCAGCGTAGGAAGCGCAATTGCATTGTTGCCTTCGCTAACGTTGTGGGTGGTGAAGTTCCATCCTTCCACGCAGCCGGTTGCTCTAGAACACACGCTAGTCCGCTCTTCGCTCGGCGTAGCCGCCATCGCTGGCACGGCCTTCCTAGTTCTGGCAGGAGCCGTTATAACATCCGTGCTTGATGGGCTGCTGCAGTCCCAGCAGAAGGCGGTCGAAAAGACGCGGGAAAGCGAAATCTTCTTCCGCAGCTTGTCGGAAGCCGTCCCAGAGATCATTTGGACCGCTACACCCGATGGCATGGACGACTATTTCAATCAGAGGCTGTTCGATTACACGGGGATGACTTTCGACCAGTTGGCCGGTTCGGCGTGGAAGCACATCGTCCACGCCGATGATGTGGACGACTGTTTCGTGAAGTGGCAAAACGCCTTGAGCATCGGAGAGCCCTACGAGGTGCAGTATCGCTTGCGCGGCAAAGATGGAGCTTATCGATGGTTTCTGGGGCGTGCCAGCCCGATTCGCGATGGTGAAGGCAAGATCGTGAAATGGTTCGGCACATGTACAGACATTGAGAATCAAAAGGCGAATGAACAGGTTCTGGAAGAGCAGATCCTGGAACGGACTAAGCAATTGGCCGATGCGAACGTGCGACTACAGGAGGAAATGGCAGAAAAGGATCACGCTCGCCGACAGCTCGATGAAGAACATGAAAAAATGATGAAGGATCTCCAGCAACGCTCTGAACGGGCAGCAATGCTGGCGAAGATGGGAGAGCTGCTGCAGAGCTGCATTAGCCGCGATGAGGTGATTACGGTTGCATTGAGTTTCGCTCCCAAAATATTTCCCAACACCCGGGGAGCGGTTTTTTGGATGAATTCTTGCCGGAGCTCAGTGGAAATGATTGGTTCGTGGTCCGGCTGCGAACTAGCGGCGAGGGATTTTGAGGTAGGCGATTGCTGGGCACTGCGAACCGGTCATCCCCATCTGGTGTATGCCGATGAGTCTACCGCGAGGTGCAAGCATGCGGCGGAGCTTAGTTGCTCACATCTTTGCATCCCAATTCTTGCGCAAGGGGAGACCTTGGGCATTCTGCACCTGCAAAAGAAGCAAAATGCTGCCCGCTTAGACCCGGCCGAGTTATCGTTTCGGATGACGTTCGCGGGGCAAATTGGCTTATCGATCGCCAATATCAAACTCCGCGACGCGTTGCGGACGCAATCGATACGAGATGCGCTGACCGGTCTTTATAACCGGCGCTATCTGGAAGAAATCCTGGAACGCGAGATCAGGAGGAGCGCCCGGGCGCAACAGCACCTTGGGATCATCGTTATCGACCTGGATCATTTCAAGAACTTCAACGATGCCTATGGCCATGATGCTGGAGATGCGGTGTTGCGCGAAACCGGATTATTGTTGACCAAATGCATCCGAGCGGAAGATTTTGTATGCCGCTATGGCGGGGAGGAATTTGTGGTGATCTTGCCTACCGCGAACCTGGAAGCCGCTCAGGCCCGCGCCGAAAACTTGCGGGTGAAAATGAGAAAAATGACCATCCTGTATCAAGGAAATTCCATGGGTATGGTTACGATTTCTGCCGGCGTAGCGGCTTTTCCTGATCATGGAGCAACGCCAAAAGAACTCATGGCGTCCGCCGATGCTGCTCTCTACAGAGCGAAACGGAATGGGCGCGACCGGGTAGAGGTGGCGCCTTCGATTACGGCAAGCGATGAGATCGAAACATCTCCCTCAGCCAGACCGGCTTCGGCTGCTAATTCCTAGACCGATCCTATTTCTTGCGCTCGTCGCGCTCTACGACACCGTCTTTGATGTTGATCACACGATGTGCGTATTCGGCAATATCGTGCTCGTGGGTGACCAGCACAATCGTATTCCCCTCCCCGTGCAGACGATCAAACAGGGCCATGATTTCGCTTCCGGTTTGGGAGTCGAGGTTGCCGGTGGGCTCGTCAGCCAGGATGATCGACGGCCGATTGACCAGCGCCCGGGCAATGGCGACCCTTTGGCGTTGTCCGCCGGAAAGCTCGTTTGGCTTGTGCATCATGCGTTGTTCCATGCCAACGGCTGCTAATGCGCCTTTAGCGCGCTCGAGGCGCTCCTCGGTGGGAACCCCCGCATAGATCAGCGGCAATTCAACATTGTGCAGCGCGGTGGCGCGCGCCAGAAGGTTGAATGTCTGGAAAACGAAGCCGATTTCTTTATTGCGGATGCGGGCCAGTTCGTCGTCATCGAGCTCACTCACCAGTTGGCCGTTGAGCCAGTATTCGCCTTTGGTGGGCGTGTCGAGGCAGCCGATCAGGTTCATCAGCGTCGACTTGCCTGAGCCCGAAGGACCCATGATGGCGACATACTCGCCGCGCTCGATTCGCAGATTGACTCCCCGCAAGGCGTGGACTTGCTGCTCCGAACCCATATCGTAGGTTTTCCAAAGGTCCTCGGCTGCGATCATGCAGGATCGCGGCGGTGGAACTGCAACGGTGTTCTGCACGTTAATTACTTCTGCGGTTGCCATTTTTTTCTCCTGCTCCGGCGCCACTGGGTTCTCCGAGATTAAATTCGAGTTCGAGGGCTCCGCTTACGTTCGAGTTCCTGCAGTCCGAATCTCGCTGCTCGCAAATTGTGATCAAACCCAGACTAGCTCATCCTTGGACGAATAGCTTGGAAGAATGAAGCTTGGCGAATGAAAGCTTGGACGAATGAAGCCGGCAAAGGTTATGTTTCATCTTCCTTTTTCGGAGCGGTATTATCAATCTTTACGCCGCTTCCGGAACGAATGGTGCGCAGGATCTTGTAGCTGCCAGTAATGATTTCATCGCCTTCGTTCAAGCCCTCGATGACTTCAATATCGCTGGTTCCGGCAATGCCGGTCGTCACCGGAAGGAACTCGGCTCTCTTATTGCGAATTACGAAAACGCCCTGCATTTCCTGATCTTTATCTTTGTCTTTATCTTTATCTTTGGATGCGATTTCCTTGGGCGGAGCGGCGGCATGAACCGACCCTGGGGTTGCTTTTTCCTGTTCCAATTGTGCTTTGGTGCGCACGGTTAACGCCTGAATCGGGATCGAAAGCGCATTTCTCCTTGAGGCGGTCGTGATCTTTGCGGTGGTCGAAAGTCCAGGCCGCAGATCTTTCGGGGGATCGTCCAAAGTGACTACGACCTTGAAATCTTTGGCTTCCTCGCTGGCGGTGGTTTGTTGCGAAGTTGCAACCCCGGTAGAACGTACGATGGCGTTGTCTCCGATCTCAGAAACCGTGCCGTGGAAGACTTTCCTCGGAATCGCGTCGATGGTTACGTCGGCGGATTGGCCGAGATGAACGTTCACAATATCAGTCTCATCCACTTTCACTTCTGCCGTAATCACCGACATATCGGCGAGGGTCATCAGAGTGCTGCCCGGTGAATTCTGGATACCGATAACGACAGTTTCTCCTTCGCGCACCGGGAGGTTGGTGATGACACCGTCGAAAGGTGCGGCGTAGGTGGCTTTTTTCAACACATCGGCGAAGCGTGTGAGGGTGGCGCGATTTTGTGCAATGTGTTTGTCGGCCGATTCTTTTTGCGCTTTGGCCTGATTTACTCTGGCTTGTGCCTGGAACAACCCGGCATCCGCAGTCGCCCAAGCGTTCCTGCGGCTGTCGAAATCTGATTTTGAGATCAGGCCGTCTTTAAATAGATTCTGGGCACGCTCCCAATCCAACTTATTGCGATCGTAATCGGCTTGAGCCCGCAGCAGATCGGCCTGGGCCGTCTTTAGAGCAGCTTCCGCAGCCAATGCGTCCGTTTCCGCGGCTTGCAGGGAAGCCTCGTTGGCGTTTACGTCGGCCGAAGACTGCACGTTTTCAAGCTGTGCGAGCAATTGTCCCTTCCTGACGTGGTCGCCTTCTTTGACGAACAAATGAGTGATCTTGCCGAACGCATTGGCCCCGATATTCACGTAGGTTTTCGGCTTGACTTCCCCAGATGCGCTAACCACTGCGGTCAAATCCTCGCGCTGCACTCTTCCGGTCTGCACCGTGACAATATTCTTTCGACTCTGATGGACCGCGATTCCCGCGATTAGAGCCAGTAAAACCAGCCCACTGGCCCCAATTGCGATTTTCTTCCACAGCTTCATTGGTTTGCCACCACTCCGGGTCTGGCCGTCCGGCCACAGCGAGCAAATCGGGGACTCATTCGTGCAATCCCGCTAATCCAGGCGGACACTCCGTAGGGTGACGTGCGCACACCCTGGGATACGATCCTGCAGGCAAGAAAGTTCCGAGCTGAAACGCACTGCAAAACCTTGAGGATACGAAGAAGTAGCCGCCCGCACCAGATTATAACAGTCTGGAATTCTCTGCGAATGCCAGGCTCCGTCCAAATTTGAGCTTTATACGGGCAACTTAAAGACAAATTCGCCGCGTCCAACGAAACGGCGCAGGTTGGCTCAATTCCTTCTTTTGACATGACTTAGCCTTGCTTTCGCTCAACCGAGGGCCTAAAATAGCCAGCTAAAGCTTTTTGGCTGCAGGAGTCCCTTCCATGTTCCGGGTTGCTTCACGCAATTTTCTATTGCTCGTGTCATTCACTGCAGCTGCGGTTTTCACGAGTACAGCTATCGCTCAAAGCGAAAAGCCGGCTGAGGCGAATAATTCCGCCGGTTCTGCAGGCACCGCCTCCAGCCAGCAAGCGCAACCGCCGGACCAGACCGATCCTCTGAAGCGCCCACCCACCGAAAAACAGAAGAAGCAACAGAAACGTAATCTCAATGTCGAGTTGAGCAAAGTCTATAAAAAGTGGCTGAATGAGGACGTGGTGTGGATCATCACCGATGAAGAACGGGCAGCCTTCAAACAGCTTTCGAATGACGAAGAACGGGATAACTTCATCGAAGCCTTTTGGCAGCGCCGCGATCCCACGCCCGATACCGAAGAGAATGAATACAAGGAAGAGCACTACCGCCGCATTGCCTATTCGAATGAGCATTTCGCTGCCGGAATTCCAGGGTGGAAGAGCGACCGCGGCCGTATTTACATCATGTATGGCCCTCCGGACGAGATCGATTCGCATCCCTCCGGTGGCACCTATGAGCGTCCGATAGAGGAAGGCGGCGGCGAGACTTCAACCTTTCCGTTCGAAGACTGGCGGTACCGATACCTGGAAGGCATAGGGCAAGAAGTCATTATTGAGTTCGTCGACACTTGCATGTGCGGCGATTATCACATGACGCTTGACCGCTCGGAGAAGGATGCGCTGAAGTACACACCGAACGCCGGCTTAACGCTCTACGAGCAAATGGGTATGTCAAGCAAGGCGCAACGTTTCTCCGGAGGTGGTTTGGAGCAACTTGGCGCCGGACCCGATGCTTCAGCCCAAGCCACCAAAGAATTCGACCGCCTGGAACAGTATGCCAAGCTGCAAGCGCCGCCGCCGGTGAAGTTCAAGGATCTTGAGGAAATCGTAAACACAAAGATCGTTACCAACCTGATGCCGTTTGATGTGCGAACTGATTTTGTGAAAGTCACGGACGATACAGTGTTGGTACCCGTCACCATCCAGATGAAATATCGCGATATTACGTTCGCGAACAAAGACGGGGTGCAGCGCGGGACGGTTAACATCTTTGGCCGGGTGAGCACGCTGACCGGAAAGGTTGTGCAAACCTTCGAAGACACGGCCCAGGTGGACGTGCCGGCGGAATTGTTGCCTAAGACGGCGGAAAACTCATCGGTTTATTGGAAGGCTCTTCCACTGCGGCCGGGACGTTACAAAATCGAGGTCGCCGTGAAAGACGTGAATGGCGACCGCAAGGGTCTGTGGAGCCGAGGTATCATCGTGCCGGAGTTCTCGGATGACAAGCTGGCAACTTCTTCGCTGATCGTTGCCGACCTGATGGAGCCTGTGCCCACAAAAGATGTAAGCACGGGGAATTTCGTGATTGGCTTGAATAAGGTGCGGCCGCGCGTGGCTCCTGCCAATGGCAAGCCGGCAGTGTTTAAACGCGGACGCGATCAAAAAGTTAATTTCTGGATGCAAGTCTATAATCTCGGCGTGGACGATAAGACGCACAAACCTTCGGCCACATTTGAGTACGACATCGTAGATATAGCCACCAACAAGCCGGTCGTGCAAAAGACTGAATCTACCGATACGATGGGGAATGTAGGCGAGCAAGTGACGCTACAGAAATCGATTGCCTCAGCCAATCTGCAGCCCGGCGTGTATAAGATCGAAATCAAAGTGAACGACAAAATCTCCAAGCAGACCGTTGATCCTTCCGCGACGTTCGCTGTAGAGTAACGGACTGTTTGATTCTCGGGGGTTGGAGTGAAGCTTCGCCATTTCGGATTTTCGGCGTTGATCGTCGCCTTGTCGTTTCCGGCTTGGGCCGCAGACCGGCCTGCCGTAATCTCCGGATATGTGCGCGATGCCGCGGGCACTCCGCAAATGGGCGCCGTGGTACAGATTGCCGGTGCCGCATCGCGGAACCTCACTGTATTTACCAACGGCACTGGTTTCTTCTCCGCAACCGGATTGTTGCCCGGAATCTACTCCGTCAAGATTTCGGCTCCGTCATTCCTTCCGGCAATGCTCGAGAAAGTCGGCTTGCGCCCCGGTGACGATATTCACTTGAGAGTGACCCTGAATACGCTCCTGAATGCGGTGAACATCGAGCCGCGGGTAAAAGCGGTCGATGACGATGACTGGAAATGGACGCTGCGCTCGGCGGTAAATCGCCCGGTTTTGCGCGTATTCGACGATCCCGCTTCAGACGTAGAGCAACAGAACCACGAGTTAAAGGCTAGCCTTTCGTTCCTGGCTGGTTCTGCCGCCGATGGCTATGGGAGCGGTTCTGATATGAGTACGGGCTTCTCCATCGAGCGATCCATTTTCGCAACTGATCGCATTGGATTGAGTGGCAATGTGGCGTATGGCGATGGCTTGCCCACCGCCTTTCTGCGCGCTTCCTATGCGCATCGTTTGATGGACGGCACAGGACCGTCGATGGCGCTTACAGTTCGGCGATTCGCACCATCCGATCCTTATCTCGGCAATTCGACGCTTCAGTCGGTCGCACTCAATGCCGCGGATGATGTAACCGTCGACGACGTAGTTGAACTCAAGTTCGGCAGCCAGTTCGATACAATTCAGTTTCTTGGGCGTGTTAATGCATTTCGTCCCTACGGCTCTCTGAACTTCCACCTCTCACCCAATACGATTCTGGCCTACGACTACACGACGTCGTTGCCCAATGAGCAAATCGAGAACAATCTTGATAACGACTCGTCGGATTTGAGGGAGTCGGATCCTCGTCTGAGCGTCGAGAACTTCGCAACGAAAGTGGAAAGCGCCCATCATCAGGAACTGAATGTCTCCCAACGCATCGGCAAAAGTAATATTCAGGTCGCCGTATTCAGCGATCATGTCGATAACACGGCGCTTCTGGGGGCTGGCGAAGTTACAGCGGCCGGAGGCTACCTGCTGCCGGACGTTTACTCGGGAACGTTCAGCTACTTGGGAGACAGGCTCGACACGCGCGGGTTCAGGTTGGTGCTGCAGCGGAAGTTTTGCTCCGATCTGAGCGCTACGCTGGACTATGCCTATGGGGGCGCGCTCGACCTCACAAAACCCGACGTCGAACTGCAACAGGCACGACAGTGGATGAATACCGAGCGGCGCCATGCAATCGCCGCGAAACTAAGCGGGAATGTTCCTGGCACACATACTCGTGTGATTGCCTCGTATCGCTGGCTGAATGGTCCGGCGCTCACTCCGGTCGATATGTTCAACGCTTCTCCAGGGGAAACCGATCCGTTCTTCAGCCTTGTCATCCGCCAACCAATTCCGACATTGGGATTCCTGCCCGCGCACATGGAAGCGCTGATCGATCTTCGCAACCTGCTCGCAGAGGGCTACGTGCCCGTAATGGGGCGGGACGGCCAGACGGTTTATCTGGTCCAGGCCGCACGAGCGGTACGCGGCGGCGTGGCCATCAGCTTCTAAATTTTCCCTGGGCTGAAATAAATCTTTTTCCCCCTGGTGGCAACTTGCTTTGCCAAAGCTGGTTCGCGAACCAATTCAGTTAACCTCGCCCTTGAAATTTGCGCCGTTACTGACGAGTGCCCCCTATTCGCAAAATCTATTGCTTCGATCAGAAACTCAATGGTTGACTCTAGGGATGGGGTTTGAGTAAGGTTTGCTGTGCGGTCGGGGCGCTGCATGTTTTTCGTGAACAAGAATTGCGCCTCTCCGGGTTTAAAGCTTGAAAAACAGGCTAGCCGCCCCAACATCACTCCCTCAAATTGATTACACAACCGATTCGCAGCAAGGAGATTCTATGAAAGCGCGCATAGTGCTGGTGTTTGTGCTTTTGACCGCAGTCAGCCTTTGGGCACAAACCTTCCGCGGCACGATTCTCGGCACGGTGACGGATCCTTCCGGAGCTGTTATTGCCGGAGCTACGGTGACGGTGAAAAATACTGGCACGGGATTGCAACGCACCACGGAAACCAGCGCCGACGGCAGCTATGCGCTTCCCGAATTGCCCATTGGCACCTATACAGTTACGGTCACGCTGAGCGGTTTTCAGACTTTTGTGGCGAATGGTGTAACGGTCGACGTGGCTACGCAGCGGCGTGTCGATGCGGCCCTCAAGACCGGGGCGGTATCGACGAAGGTGGAAGTCTCGGCGGATGAATTGCCGCTGGTGGAAACCACGAGCGACACCCTGGGTGGGGTTCTCACTTCCGAGACGGTGGCAGATCTGCCCGTCAATGGCCGCGATTATACGAAGCTGATCTTCCTGAATCCTGGCGTAGCCGGCTCGCCCGACGAAATTTCTGATTCACCGGGATCCTACGGCGAATTCAGCATGAACGGCGCCCGCGGCCGCTCAAACAATTACCTGCTCGATGGCACTGATATGAACGATGGCTACCGCAACGATCCTGCGATCAATGAAGCGGGCGTATTCGGAACGCCCTCTGCCATTCTGCCGATTGATGCAGTGGCGGAAGTAAACGTCATTTCAAATTTTGCTCCTGAGTATGGGCGCAACTCAGGCGGCGTCGTCAACATCGTCAGCAAAAGCGGAACCGATCAATGGCATGGAACCGCGGCCGAATATTTCCGCAACGATGCGCTGGATGCGCGCAACTATTTCAACATAGCCAGCCAGCCTAAGGCCCTTTTCCATAACAACCAATATGGGGCGTCGTTAGGCGGACCGATCGTCAAGGAAAAGACCTTTTTCTTTGCTGATTATGAAGGCCAGCAGGAGGGTGTAGGTGTCGTTACCCTCGGTTGTGTTCCGGACCCGGCGCAGATTGCCGCCGATGGCGGTGCAACCAATCCGGTGATGGCAGCCTTGCTGGCGCGCCACCCCTGGCCGGCTCCGAATATTCCTGGAACGTACGGTGGTTCGCTCGTGGGGAGCGAAGATTCAGGATGCCCAAACGGACCGAACAGTTCGGTGATTTCACCCTCATTCAACCGGCTTACTAGTTTCATTGCCAAAGTCGACCAGAATTTCAATACCAATAACATTGTCACAGGCCGCTATTTCTTTGGCGACAGCGTGCAGTCGTTCCCCCTGGCCCTGACGGCTAGTGGGGGGCAGCTCCCGGGATTCAACACCTATACTCCCACTCGCGTTCAGCTGGTATCGATCTCTTACGTGCATACCATCGGCGCGAATAAGGTCAACGAACTGCGCTACGGTTGGAACCGCTTCGCTGAAGGATTCTTTCCGCAGGATCAAGGCTTCTCGCCCGGCTCCATTGGGCTGGAAACAGGGAGCGGCCTGGCCGGCCAGGGTATGCCGATCATCACTCTGGGAAGCTTTGCTCAACTGGGAGCGAGTTCCAGCGATCCGCGTCATCGTTTCGACAGCAACAATCAGATTCTCGAGAGCTTCTCATGGAAACTCAACAAGCACGACATCAAGTTCGGAGCGGATTTCTACCGCACCAGTATTCAGCAATACTTCGACAAGTATTTCAGGGGCAAACTCGAATTCAGCAGCCTAACCACTTTTCTTGCTGGAAACCCTGACAATGGTGGCTTCCAATATGCGGGCAACACATTACGCCACACTCATGAAAACAGCTACGGCTTTTACATTCAAGACAGTTTCCGCGCCACCTCTCACCTGACTCTGAACTACGGTTTGCGCTATGACTTCTTCGGAGTGATCGGAGAAAAGAATAATCTGTTGAGCAACATCACCAGTCTGAATGCGGCGGCGGATACTTTCACTCTCACGCAGGTCGGGCAGCCGGGCCTCAGCAGCCTTTACAACCCCGATCACAAAGATTTTGCTCCGCGCCTGAGCGCAGCCTGGGACGTAACCGGCAAAGGTAAAACTGTGCTTCGCGCCGGGTGGGGCATCTTCTTTGATTCCTTCTCGCAGGATGTGGCTCTGGGCCACCTGCCCTATCCTCCCTACTTCGATCCCGGCCCAGCTTATAACCCGATTGGCCCTGATCCCATTTACTCAGCCGGTGTGTCGGGAAAGATTGCAGCAGGAGCCCCGCTTTTCGGTCCTGAAAACGCCTGCAACTTTGAATGCGACACCTTCGCTTTCGATCGCAACATCAAGACTCCGTATATGGAGAATTACAACCTCAATGTCCAGCAGCAGCTTAGCAGCCACGCCATGTTGCAGCTTGGATATGTAGGTTCACAGGGCCATAGATTGTGGCGGTTCTTCGATATCAGCCAGCCTAGCCAAGCCCAGATCACGGCGGCGGATCTCGGTTGCGCCTGTATCAACGACTACAGTGTGCCGCGGAACTATGGCGGCAATCCGTACGGCTCGTTCTACATCATGCAGGAGAATTCGACTGGCAAATCCAACTACAACTCTTTGCAAGCGAGCTTGCGCGTCACTGGCTGGCATGGAATTACGTCGATCACTAACTATGTGTGGTCGAAGTCACTCGACAACTCCAGCGATAGCGACGACTTCGAACCCAACGCCGCCCAGCCAAACGATAGTACGCGACCATATCTGGAGTATGGGCCGTCGAACTTCAACCTGCCGCAGCGGTTCACCTGGATTTTCAATTATCAGGTGCCAAATCACGGCGGAAGTATGCAGCGTTTGAAAAATGGCTGGGGTTTCGACAACACCGTTACCTTGCAAAGCGGCCAGCCCTTCCAGATGAATTACAACTTTGAGGATGACTTCAGCGGAAGCGGCGAGGGTGACGATCGTCCAGATGTGGTGGGGCCGATCACGTATAATGAACGGAATCCGTTCAACTTCGTCAATCTGAACGCTTTTGCGATTCCTTGTACGGTTAGCGCTGCTACGGATGGCGGAGCTGCGAACGGGTCAGCATCTGACTGCGTACCGGGAACGCGCCACTTCGGAAATGAAGGCCGCGATTCTCTGCATGGACCCACTTACAAGCAATGGGATCTTGCGATCTATAAGAACACGGTTCTCACTGAGAGGTTGACCCTGCAGTTGCGGGCCGATTTCTTCAACATCGTGAATCATCCCAACTTTGCCAATCCGTTCCTGCCGGCTTTCATCGCTGATCCTGGCGTGAACGGTTTTGCTTTGAACGGGGCGAACACCCTCGAAACAGGGAGCAGCGGGTATCCCATCACTGCCACCGGCGACGTGGGAATCGGCAACCCGTTCCTGGGCGGCGGCGGGCCACGCGGCATTCAGCTGGCAGCCAAGTTCAGTTTCTAGGGCTCTCGACATTTTCAACGGCCCCTGCTTTGCGGCAGGGGCTTTTTCTTTGGCAGAAGTTCGGTCATCTGGTGATCTGCCCGTCGATTCCCCCCGTCGTACGCCTTCCGTCACCTACGGCGCTGGTTACCGCGATGTTACGCTGCTGTTGAAATCCTCCCTGGAAGAGAAATTTCGATTTCGGAGACTGCGATGCGTCGTTCCATTTACGCCGTTGTCGTTCTCATGTTCAGCGTGTGTTTTGCCGTACCTGCGTTTGCGCATCATCTCAAGCAGACTGCCAGCACTTCATTACCGCTGACGACTGCTTCGCCTGAGGCGCGTGCGCTATACGAAAAAGGAATGCAGGATTACGAGAATCTCTATCTCGAGCGCTGCAATGACGACTGGCGCGCAGCCGTGAAAGCCGATCCCAACCTGGCTTTGGCCTGGGCCTGGATTGCTTTTAACAGCACTGATCCGAAAGAAATGAGCGCGGCTCGCGAGAAGGCGAAGACCTTGGCACCGAAGTTGACTCCGGGCGAGCAGTTGATGATCGAGTGGATCGTCAAAGTGCAGGAAGGCGATGCCATCGGTGGCATTTCCGCCATGAACGATATGTTGGAGATGTATCCCAGGGACAAACATCTTTATTATCTTGCCGGCAACTGGCTGATGGGAGAAGAAGGCGCGGATCAGGCACAAAGAATGATGGAGAAGGCGCTCGCCATCGATAAGAATTTTCCCCCCGCACTGAACGACCTGGCCTATTCGTACGCCCGCAACCGCGAGTTTTCCAAAGCATTTGCCGCCATGGACCGTTATGTCGCGCTTCTGCCAATGGAACCGAATCCGCAGGATTCTTACGGCGAGCTCAAGCGCATGGCAGGAGATTTTGAAGGATCGCTGAAGCACTATCGCGCTGCCCTCAGCATCGATCCTGATTTTGTTACTTCGCAACTTGGCCTGGGAGATACTTACGCGCTGATGGGAAATGAAGAACAGGCGCGCCTTGAGTATGACAAGGCGATCCGCTTCGCCAAGAATGAAGCCGACCGCCTGAGCTATCAAATGCAGAAGGCGATGACCTGGGTGCGCGACGGAAAGTTTGCCGAAGCCGATAAACTTTTCCAGGAGATCGCACAAACCGCGAACGCCAAAGAACAGAACCTGCAAGAAGCTCAAGCCTACAGGCAACTAGCGGAGTATCAGGCTCAAGATAGCGTCGCCTTAAAGTACGTACAGCAGGCGCAGGACGCACTGGCTCAGAACAGCACGATTTCGCAAAGCGATAAAGCCGACGAGATTTCCCGCATTCTGCGCATTCGAACCGTGCGTGCCGCCCATTCCGGCGATACTGCGCTGGCCAATGCTTGTCTCAAGAAGCTGGAAGATATGGCCACCAGCAGCCGCAACAAAGTAATTCTGAGTTCCTATAACGGCGCTGCCGGAAGCTTGCTGATGGATCAGAAGAAGTATGAGGAAGCGATCAGCTATCTGGAAGAAGACCAAAACAATCCCTTTACACTGGAACTACTGGTGCAGGCTTACTACCAGACCAATGAATCCGAAAAATTGCACGAAGTCGAGGTCAAACTGCGGGGCACAAATGTTCCAACCATGGAGCAGGCGCTCGTCGTACCGACTGCGCGCCTGCGTCAGCCGCAGAGCTAACTGGGGCGAGGACGGACGACTCGGAATCCACGATTTTCACTACAGATTCGGCTCACATTCTGGAAGCAAAATCGAAAAGGTTTGCTATCTAAAGCAGTGATAGGCAATGCTGAGCTGAATGCCGTTGAACTCATAATTATCGGCGCCCAGGTTCGCGTTTGAGATGTGCGACCAGTGCAGGCCGATGTCAAACGCTTGCCTCGGCCGGGTTCGTAGATAAAACCCTCCTCCGCCTTTCGCCATGAAGTTGAAGCTGGAGGTTCTTCCCGGCGGCAGGTTGACTGGTGTACTCACGGCGCCTCCTGACAACTCGATGTAAGGCAAAAAGCTCGAAGTATGCAGCGCCGAGTTCCAGCGCAAAATCACCGGATCGAATCCTATCCCGTGAGTGCGTTGGTTGCCGTAAGTCTCAAAAACCGGAAAGAAATCGGCCGCGTATTCGAGCCGGCCGCGCCGCCAACTGCTTCCCACTTCATCGGTAAGGGTTTTTCCCGCGAACACGCCTGCAGTCCAGATTTGCGATTGCGCGAACGAGTTGCTGGTCTCTTCGCCGGTTTCTCCGGCTGCCCAAATGCTGAAATCCCATTTTGCTGGTTGGGCATCAGACGAGGGCGATTGCGAGAAAGCGAGACACGATAGCGCAACAAAAGCCAATGCTAGCCTGGATGCCGAATTGCTCATTGTTGAGAGTAAGACTTCCAGTCGCCGGTATCGCGAAAGCGAAACCAGGGTTTATTGCCATGGAGGATATTGGCGCCGGCACGAATCGGATTGAAGGTGCATCGAACGGTGTCTATCAGGAACCGATTCGAGGTTGCAGCTTCCACGCGCCGGGCGATGTTCTTGTCCATCCAGTCCTCGCCGACCATCCAGCCGAAGCCGCCAATCGGGGTCATGACAATGTCGATCTGGCCCACCCCCGTGTAACAATTTTTGGTAGTGCATGGCCACGAGCCATTCTGATTCCACGGTGGCCGGTCTTTTGTTCCATATTTTTCGACCGTGACTTCGCTGATGGGCCCGAGGTTCCATTGCGTGCTGTACACGGCATTCCAGATTGTCGCCTTGAGACGGCTTTTCCAGTATCTCTTGGTGTTCGAAAACTCAATCCCGCGGCTCTTGGGATCATTCTGAATTTCGATGAAGCTGGTAAGCGCTCCCTGAATAGGATGTCCGACATAACCAAACATATTCGGGTCCCCATCGCTCCAGCCGGATTTCGTCCATGCCGAGAGCGATTGCATGTAATCGCGCCAATAGTGATTGAATGGAATGCCGTTCTCCGAAACCACCCAGCGGAAATCAGTATGGACGACGTAGGCTTGTTCGATGGCCAGGAAGGTGAGGGACTCCTCCAGAGCACGTCCCCAATGAAAACCTTCGCGCTCATCCTTCGACGGAACTGCGGGAGAATTGAGATCGGAAGCGGAATCCGCTGCCTCTACGCGCAGCGCGTTCGGAGCCGAGTTCTCAATTGACACCAGGGTGGAAATTCTTGAGCTGCTGAAGGGCTTACATTCTGACTCAGCACAGCTTGCAACGCTAGCTTTCTCTCTATCGCAGATCGGTACTGGCAACTGCCCAAATGCGGTGAGGGATAAAAACAGGAGAATGCTGGCTAGAATCGCTGGACGCAACATATCCGTAAGAAAGCAATCATAACAGGCGTCTTCCTCAGGCCCTCGATATTTGACCGCGCGCCTCGGTCGAGCATCGCTTTATGATCTTGCGATTTTTCTTCATCGCTCGTCATTTAGGACGCGCTTCAAGCCGATGCTATCCCAGAATTCGCCAGATGCTACAGTTTCAGGATACGATTTCACGAAGGACTACGAAAGACGACCGTGCGTAGAATCCGGAACTCCAAGGCGGTAGGTTGTCTTTCTTTCGGTATTCTCCTGTTTTTGTTTGCGGGCCATGCGCCAGCCCAGAATCTCTCTTCGAGCAACGTTTTTGCCGGATATTCGTTTATCGGCGCGAACCTTTACTCCGGACAGCACGCCAATCTCAGCGGGTGGAATATATCGGCAGAAAAGAAATACTTGCCGTTCTTTGGCCTGATTGCCGATTTCAGCGGACACTACGGGTCGACCGATGTTCCCGCCCATCCCCCATGTCCTTCCCAGGGAAAATGCCCGGTAAGCGCTGGCGTGAGCGAATACTATTTTCAGGGTGGTATTCGCGGCTCCTATGCATTCCGCAGGGCTCGGCCTTTTATTGAGCTGCTTTTCGGCGCGATTCGGGTTTCTGAAAATAATCTCGGCGTCTCAAGTTCCAAGAATTGGTTTGAGGAAACTCTGGATGCCGGTTTGGATGTTCGCATGACCCGCCGCTTCGCGTGGCGTCTCGATGCAGGCTTGGTGAGGAGCGGATCCTTTACGTCGCAACAGAATAGCCTTCGTGCCTCGACGGGACCGGTTTTTTTGTTCTGATCCTCAACTGAAGTAAGTTCGATCCGGGTTGAACAATATTCGGGCAACGGTAGTAATGTGAACGCCCAGCCAAACTGTGATATTTTCGTCCATGTCAAAAACCGAGACAGCAAAAACTGATCGCCGGCGAGAGAAAAGAGTGGTTGCCCCTCTGCCTGTCAAGGTGCGAGATCGGTCCGGTTCGCTCGATCCGGCGGCGCAAACCCGCGATGTCAGTACCAATGGGGTATTCCTCTATACCCAGTCTCGCATGGTCGAGGGATCTGAAGTGGAGCTGGTCTTGATGCTGCCGGAGGAATTAACCTCTGGCAAAAAGTGCTGGGTGTGCTGCCATGCGCAGGTCCTTCGTGTAGAGGGCGATGGGAAGGACTTTGGGGTTGCGGCCGAGATTCGGCGAATCGACGTATTGCCGGAAATTCCCCTCTGATTCAGCTCGGCAAGAAACTACCAGCTTGTCGTCTGTATAGAGCATAGCTGGCTGAAGCGGGCGAATTTTCTAAGAAATTTCACATAAAACCCTTCCTTTTGTACCACCTTTGGTGCAATAATTGCGGCCCAAGACGTGCTCTGGCCAAACTCAGCGTTTCAGGTGACCGAATAATGTGGATCGAAAAACTCTCTGAGGGTGTGGTCCAGGTGCAGACTCCGATCGGGCCGCGTTATCTCATGCCTTCGTTTTTGCAGCGCGTGTACTTTCTCTGGATGTTCCGTCATTTTCCCATTCTGCCGGTGGTGGTTCTCAGTCGCGGCCAACGGAGATTGATTGACCGTTTGTGTTCGGAGCAAAGGTTCGTTTCCATGGCTTATGCCAGTGGAATTGAGGACGCTCCAGTCATTGGCACAGTCGAAAGACGCATTCAGCCGGGGGCTGGCTCATTGCCGCCGCGTCGGCCAGTAGTAAGCGAGAGTCCTGCGAGCGGACTTGCTGCGGAAGCGCGCCAACGTTCCTGATCTGCTTCTTTCCGGTGCTGAGGCGCACTGGTTCGTCTGCCCCGAGACGAATCGTTCGGCGATGCGACACTGACCCTTGCGTTCTTGCCGTTGGAGTAGTCAAACCCTTTTGCAGTGTTCAACTTCTGAGACAGGCCACCGGAATAACTTCCCCGTAGCAGCGAAGCGCTTTCCCATCGCCACAATCGCCGCCTAAGGGCCGTCCCATCCCTGGGGCAGGGCGTGTCGGCGAACCTCAGTAATCGCGCTTCGAGAATGACTCCTTTATTTATTTTCTCGATTTGGTCGATTTACTCAGTCAGGGTGTCGGATGCCGCTACGGCAATTGTTGAAAAACCATTCCGGGGATTTGCAAAATGAGATGCAACTTATTCTGAATGCCCTCGTCGAAGGCATTTGTGGGGTCGATGCGCGAGGGAATGCAACCTTCTGTAACCAGGTTCTTTTGAGTATGACCGGTTACAGCACCGAAGAAGTGATTGGAAAAAACGCGCATGCCTTGATGCATCAGAGCCGGCCAGATGGAACAGGCTATCCGGAAGAAGATTGTCCTCTGCGAAAAGCGCTCGACTCAGGGCAAAAGCTTCACCTCGACCGCGAACTCATCTGGCAAAAAGGTGGAACCTCTCTTGCTGTGGAATATTGGGTGCATCCACTGCAGGAGTGCTCCAGTGAAACCGTGTGTGTGGTCACGGTTCATGACATCAGCGAGAGGGAACTTGCGACGGCGGCGCTGCGAACCAGCGAGGAACGATTTCAACAAATCAGCAACAACATCGATCAGGCTTTCTATCTGGTGGACGTAATCGGATCACGCCTGGTCTATGCAAGCCCCGCCTTCGAGACCATCACGGGACACAGTTTCCAGGAGGCGTGCGAAAAACCCTCTCCATGGCGCGATCTTGCAGTCCCGGAACATCGAGAAAAAGTGATCGCGGACTATACCTGTTTGCTAGCTGGTGAGGAAACCAAAAGCGAATATCAGATTCGGCATAGCGATGGCTCGACCCGCTGGGTCAAGGATCACGCCAAGCCCATCCGGGATGCGAGCGGACGGGTTTGCATGTTCGCAGGCGTGGCGGAAGACATTACCGCGATCCATGAGGCCAGGGAAGTCCTGCACCAGAGCGAAGAACGGTTTCGCAGAATCCTGACCAGCGTGGCAGAGGTGGCGTGGACGTCGGATCAAAGGCGGCGGACGATTTATGTCAGTCCGAAGGTGGAATCAGTTCTTGGGTACACGAAGGAGGAGATCTGCTCGGCCGGTACTGTTTTCCGCTCGGGACTGATCCATCCGGAGGATTTCGGCCGCGTGAATCGCAGTTACAACGCTCTTTTTGAAGGGCAGAGCGCCTTTGACGAGGAATATCGCATCCGGCGAAAAGATGGAACCTGGATTTGGGTGCACGATCGAGCCATGGGTGTTCATCAAGAAGAAGGAGTTCTGTACGCCGACGGGGTCTTCAGCGATATCACCAGGCGGAAACAGGCGGAAGCAGAACTGCAGTGGAAAACGGCATTTTTGGAAGCGCAGGCCAATTCCACGATTGATGGCATTCTGGTCGTGGGCGGCAATAACAAACGGCTCTTGCACAACCAGAGGTTCGTGGAGCTGTTCCATGTGTCATCCGAGCTTGCCAACAATAAAGATGATGGACCGATGCTCCAGCATGTGACCGGGCTGACCAGAGATCCCGAATCCTTCATGGCCAAGGTTGACTATCTGAATCGTTATCCGGCTGAGACCGGGCGCGACGAAATCGAGTTCAAGGATGGCACCGTCGTGGATCGCTACTCGGCCCCTGTGATTGACAAAGAAGGGAACTACTACGGCCGCATATGGACCTTTCGCGACATCACGGAGCGAAAACGCAATGAGGAGACCTTGCAGAAATTGTCGCTGGCGGTGGAGCAAAGCCCGGCGTCGGTGATGATCACCACCGCTCGCGGCGAAATCACTTACGTGAACCAGAAATTCACCGAGGTCACTGGCTACCAGCTCAAGGAGGTTGAAGGCAAGAACCCACGCTTGCTGAATGCTGGAGTTTCCCCGCCCGAGCACTTCCACAATCTATGGTCGACCATCACCTGTGGCGACGAGTGGAAAGGCGAACTGTGTAATCGGAAAAAGAGTGGCGAAATCTATTGGGAAGCGGCGAACATTCGTCCGATTACTGACGCCCAGGGTACGATTACCAGCTATCTCGCGCTGAAGGAAGACATTACCGAACGGCGGCGAGCCGGGAAAGAGTTGCTCGCTTCACGGCAGATGCTGCAATCCATTTTGGACGCCATTCCGCAACGGGTCTTTTGGAAAGATCGGAATTCAATCTATCTGGGCTGCAATCGCCCCTTTGCCACCGATGCGGGTTTGAACAGGCCGGAGGAAATCGTAGGTAAGAGTGACTTCGATCTGTTGTGGAAAGAAGTAGCTAACCTTTATCGGGCCGACGACAAAATGGTGATGGAACGGCGAGTGCCGAAGCTAGGCTTTCAGGAACGCCAGACCAGACCTGACGGAAGCGTCCTCTGGCTACAGACCTGCAAACTGCCGCTGCTCGACCTCGAGGGCAAGGTCACCGGCATTGTTTGCACTTATGAGGACATTACCGAGCGGCGGCGGGCGGAACGCGAACTTTGGCTGACCAAGGCATCCTTGGAAAATGCCTCAGCCGGGGTATTTTGGATTGATCCGCAGGCACACATTGTCTACGCCAACGAAGCGGCGTGCCGCTCGTTGGAGTATTCGCGCGACGATCTGGTTTCCCTCTCCGTGCCGGACATTGATCCGGGTTTCCCGCCGGACGCCTTCGCTAAACTGTGGGAGGAGTGCAAAACTCGGGGATCGGTGACGATCGACAGTCAGCACAAAACTAAACGGGGTCGAGTCTTTCCCGTAGAGATTACAGCCAGCTACCTGGAATTCGATGGTCAAGAATACAGCTTCGCCTTCGTGCGCGACATCAGCGAGCGGCGTAAATTAGAGGCCGAGCTTCGCCAGGCGCATAAACTCGAAGGGATTGGGCAATTGTCGGCCGGCATCGCTCACGAAATCAATACGCCTACGCAGTTTGTCACCGACAATCTTACCTTTCTGCGTGATTCCTGGAAGGCTACGTGCAAATTGCTGGAACTGTATCGCAGCACGATTCGAGAGGCGGCAGGAACATTATCTTCGGCGGTAGGTGCGGCCATTAACGAAGCTGAACGGGACCTCGATCTGGATTTCATCGTCACCGAGGTGCCGCACGCTATTGAACAAAGTCTGGACGGCGCTCAACGCGTAGCCAAGATCGTCCGCGCCATGAAGGAATTCTCCCATCCCGATTCCGCGGAGAAGACCAATACCGATCTTAACCGGGCGATCGAGTCGACCATTACCGTCGCGCGCAACGAGTGGAAGTATGTAGCGGAAATGAAGACCGAATTCGATAAAGCCCTGCCGGCAGTGCAGTGCTACCCGGGTGATATTAACCAGGTGATTCTAAATGTGCTGGTGAATGCGGCGCATGCGATTAAGGAAAAAGTAAGCAACGACAAGAAGGGACTGATTACCATTCGTACGTGCAAGCGAGGTGAGTTCGCGGAGATTTCCGTGACAGACTCCGGTGCCGGCATACCAGAAGCGATCCGCACCAGAATTTTTGATCCGTTTTTTACTACCAAAGAGGTTGGCAAGGGCACGGGGCAGGGGCTCTCGCTGGCACATTCTCTGATCGTAAAGAAACACGCAGGCAAAATCTGGTTCGAAACCGAGATCGGACGAGGGACCACATTCTTCATTGACTTGCCAATCAAACCCGTTTAGCGCAAAAAGAGTCGCGATCTCCGCCTGGTAAAGCCAAAGACGGCAACCGCCGATAATGTTATCGGGAAATTCCATTCAGACTCATGTCGCGGGCGGGAAACGTTCCCTGCCATGAACAATCGAATTTTATTCGTCGATGATGAACCGATGCTACTCAAAGGACTGGAACGAAGTTTGCGAGGAATGCGCAATGAATGGGAAATGCACTTTGTACCCGGGGGGGCCGAGGCGCTAGAGGCAATGGCTAAGGCGCCATTTGATGTCGTGATCAGCGATATGCGTATGCCCGGCATGGATGGGGCAGAACTGCTCGATCTGGTCCGGAAACGCTTTTCGCAAACCGTTCGCATGGTACTGTCCGGGCAGTCAGACAAGGACGCGGTTTTTCGCGCCATTCGCCCGACTCATCAGTATTTGTCGAAGCCCTGCGATATTGAGGAACTAAAGCAGAAGCTGAAGTGCGCGCTGGCATTGAGAGATGTCTTGCGCAGCTCCGAATTGAAGCAGCGAGTTTCGCAGATGGAAAGCGTCCCCAGTCTGCCTTCAAGGTACCGGCAGCTCCGGGCCCAGCTAGAGTCTGCCCATCCCAATTTGCGGGAAGCGGCCGATATAGTAAGCCGGGATCCGGGCATGACTGCAAAGATTTTACAACTGGTAAATTCCGCCTTTCTTGGCACAGCCTCCTGTCTGTCTTGTCCGAAACAGGCAGTTTCCATCATAGGC
This sequence comes from uncultured Acidobacteriaceae bacterium, assembly GCA_963766625.1. Lineage (GTDB taxonomy): Bacteria > Acidobacteriota > Terriglobia > Terriglobales > Acidobacteriaceae > Sulfotelmatobacter. Next base: position 181,344 of record CAVYBF010000012.1, read on the forward strand.
CTCGAGAATTTCCGTTCTCTGGTTCTGCCCGGCTCCCTATTCTCTGAATTACCTGAGGGGTTGGCGGCAAAGCTCGCGTCACTGTGGAGGCATTCCTATTCAACTGCGCGATTCGCTGAGGCCATCGCGCGTTGCGAAGAGGCGAGCGAGAGTACGGTGCAGAACTGCTACGCTGCCGGATTACTTCATGAAATCGGATGGATTGTCTTGGCTTCAACGCATGGCGATCAGTTTAACTCCCTGGGCGCGGAGTTGGATGAGGACCGGGTGGGCGCGGTGCGCGAGCAACAACTATTTGGCAGCACGCATGGAGAAGTGGGCGCTTATCTGTTGGGACTGTGGGGTCTGCAGGATTCGATTGTGGAAGCAGTGGCAGGGTATCAGAGTCCCTTGCAGTTAAATCCAACCGGCTTCTGCCCATTGCTTGCGGTTCACGTGGCTGAGCTATGGGATCGTGAGTGGCACGGTTGCCTGGGTTTCATGGAAGGCATCGATGAACATCTACTGGCACAACTCGACCTGAAAGAGCGTTTGCCTGTATGGAAAAAGACATGCCGGGAAATCGATGAACCATAGGTGAAGGGAACGTTATGGCAGAGAAAATTCTTCTGGTGGATGATGAGAGTGATGTTCTCTCCGGATTTCGGCGCATTTTGTGCCGGGAGTTTCATCTGGAAACGGCCTCGGATGGCGAACAAGCATTGAAACTGGTGGCGCAGAACGGCCCCTATGCGGTCGTGGTTTCCGATATGCGAATGCCAGGCATGGATGGCATTCAGCTTTTGAGCAGGGTCAAAAGCGAATCGCCGAACACGGTTCGTGTCATCCTTACCGGAAATGCGGATACGGACACGGCTATTGATGCTATTAATGAGGGAGCCATTTTCCGTTTTCTCACCAAACCCTGCGGTAAGGAAATGATGGCGAAAACCCTTACGGCAGCGCTGGTACAGTACCGTCTGGTGACCGCCGAAAGCCAACTGCTGGAGCAAACGTTAAGTGCCTGCATTCAAGTACTGACGGAAGTGCTCAGCCTGGTGAATCCTGCTGCTTTCAGCCGTGCGGAGCGAGCCTGCCGCTATATTCACCAGATCGTATCCGCGATGAAGCTGGGAAATCCCTGGCAGTATGAAGTCGCTGCCATGATGTCCCAACTGGGTTGCGTGACTTTGCCTCCTGAAACTGTTGAGGCGGTTTATAGCGGAGAACAGCTTTCTACCAACGAGCAGGCACTTTATGATGTTCACCCCAGTGTCGCCTCAGGTTTGATTTCGAAAATTCCGCGCCTGGAGCCGATTGCGTGGATGATTGAGCACCAGAATCGTCCCGTTCCGGAGGGCAGCGATCCCGACATGGCAGACGTGCGCATGGGAGCGGAAATTCTGCGGCTGGTGCTGGCTTACGAAAAGCTTATTCACAAGGGAGTCTCACGAACCGAGGCAGTGCATAGTCTCACGATGCAAAACCGAGGCTTCAGCCGGCAGTTCTTCGATGCGCTGGCGATACTCGATCCGAATGCCGAAGAAGGCGAAATCCAGAAGTGCCGCGTCGAACTGCTTTCGCCCGGCATGATTATTCAGAATGAAATCCGGACCGGAGACGGAGCGCTGGTGGTATCGAAAGGTCAAGAGGCTACACCACCGTTGATACTGAAGCTTAAGAATCTTCATGCCCGGCGCGTAATCGCGGGTGAAGTGACAGTCTCGCTGCCCACGACAACTCTGTCATTCGCAAAAGGCGCCTCGTAGGTAATCTGGAAAACTTTCACGTGCTCATGCCGCCAGAGGATAGGGAGAAACCTTAGAAGATCAACAAAGCTGAGATGGAGCAACTCGCCAGGGCTGACCCCGTTCAGCTTAAGTTTGGTACAATCCCTGTGGAACTGTCCGCGAAAACCGCGATTTCAGATTAAGTTAGCTAAGGGTGCAATTTTCGAAAGATGTCCTGATACCCCACTTGCAGTACGCTTACCCGGGGCGCGTAGCTCAATTGGCAGAGCAACTGACTCTTAATCAGTAGGTTGAAGGTTCGATTCCTTCCGCGCTCACCATCTTTTCAATCACTTACCGGAGTCGATGTTTTGGGTGTGCCGTAAAGTGTGCCGTAACTCAATCCGGCTACGCCCGTTTCTCTACTGCTGTGTCTTGATCGAGCGCAGCGCGGACGATCTCTAGCTCGGGATGCTGATACTGCATCGCAGTCTTCACATCCTTGTGGCCCATCGTTCTCATAACAGCCGCCAGGTTTCCGGTTCTCTTGAGAATGCGAGTCCCGTAATCGTGCCTCCCACAATAGAGAACAAGATTTTCGGGAAGTTCCGCTTTTCTCCGGGCTTCTCGAAATCTCTTCGCCATCGTAGTGAGGTGAGCAGACTCTGCGCGTTTGGAAGGGAAAACCCAACCTTCGCGCTTCGTGCCACATCGTGCTTTCAGAATGTCAAAAGCACGATTGCTCATTGGCACGCGTCTGCGTCCCTCTTCGGTTTTGCTATCGGGGACGAAGATCACTCGGCCTTCCCAATCTAGGTTCTCGATACGCATCCGGTAAAGTTCTCTCTCGTTCCTCATACCGGTATCGCGCATTAGGATGATGATGTCCCGAAAAAGTTGAAAGCTACGTTTCCGCCAATTGCAGGCAGCAGCGCCGGCCAACAACTTCTTTTCCGCTTCATCGTCAAGCCTGAGTGAACGTCCGTATTCCTTCATCAGTTTGAGTTTCGGAGCGTGGCGAATCAGTGTCCACTCCTCCGCCTTGTGCAGTATTCTTCTTAACGTTCTCAGCGCACAATTGGCATTTGAGGACGCGCCCGAGAACCTCAATGTTTCGATAACGTCCCTGGTGATCTGATCCAATCGCATATTCACGACGGTTGTCGTCTTGAGGAGTCGCCAGCCATCGCGGTAGTAGGTTTTGGTTTTGTCTTCCAGTCTGACCTTGTCAAGCCATTCCAGGAAACGCCGGGAAAACTCCAGCAACACAGGAGCCGTTTGCGGAAGCGGATCTGTATTCTCGACCACATGAGCGAGTTTCAGACCAGCAACCTTTGCTGCCCTGGCCGCTTTCGTTTCGTTGGTTGACCCACGGTAGCGTTGTCCGCGCACCGTGAAGTCATACCAGTAAAACTTGGACTTCGCTTTCTTAAACAGCTTCACGAGCTTCCTCCATTGCAGCCCGCACGGAAGCAACTCGCGTGTTCTTCTGGATGTATTCCAAAAGAACATTCACATCATAGCTAACCCGACCTTGCAGTTCTATCCAGAGCATAGCCGAGGCCCTGCCAGTGTCAAGGCCGCGCTTCGCGCGCCGCGTTCGCGGTCGAAGGTAAGCGTCTGACCAACACACCTGTTCGAGGGGCGGGGTTTGTGTTGAATTATCGTGATGAACGCGAAAACAGAGTTGTCAGCGCCCAAACGACGTACGCGAGCGGAAGTTCAGCGGTTAGTGGCTGAGTTTGTAAATAGCGGTATGCGGCGGAGCGAATTTTGCCAGGGTCGGAGTTTGAGTTTGAGCACGCTGGATCGCCATCTGAGAAAGCGGCGTTGGAAGAGAAGGCGTACACGAGTTTCTACAGCCGGCCAGTTGGTGAAGGTGGAGTTGGCGGCCAAGAAATCGCCGACGCAGCAGGAACCGAGTTGCGGGCTGGCCGTTGTGCTGCCGGGCAGGCGCCGGATCGAGGTGCATCCTGATTTTGATACGAGTACGTTCGAACGCCTGGTGGGCGTCCTGGAGCGGGTGTAAGCCGTGTTTGGATTGGGCCCAGCTACACGGATCTATCTGGCCGCCGGGGTCACCGACATGCGCAAGGGGTTCGATGGGCTGTACAGTTTGGTGCGCGATCGATTGTCGTGTGAGCCTCTGAGCGGGCACCTGTTCTTGTTCTGCAACGCCCAGCGCAATCGGTTGAAGGTCCTCGTCTGGGACGGAAGCGGACTCTGGGTCTGTGCTAAAAGGTTGGAGAAAGGGCGTTTTACCTGGCCGCAATCCGGTGATGCGCAGGGCAAGGTCGTCCTGAGCCACGAAGAGCTTTCGCTGTTGTTGGTAAGCGTCTGAACAACACACCTGTTCGCATAGCGGGGTCTGTGTTGAAGTGTCGGGATGACCGCAAAAACAGAGTTGTCGGCACCTAAGCGACGTACACGAGCGGAAGTTCAGCAGTTGGTGGCTGAGTTTGTGAGCAGCGGTGTGCGCAGGAGCGAGTTTTGTCGGAGTCGGGGTTTGAGCTTCAGCACTCTGGATCGCCATCTGAAAAAGCAGCGTTGGAAGAGAAGGCGCAGACCAGTTTCTTCAGCTGGGAGGTTGGTGCCGGTGGAGTTGGCCGTCAGGAAATCGCCGAAGCAGCAGGAACCGAGTTGCGGGCTGGCGGTGGTGCTGCCGGGGGGGCGCCGGATCGAGGTGCATCCTGATTTTGATACGAGTACGTTCGAACGCCTGGTGGGCATCCTGGAGCGGGCGTAAGCCGTGTTTGGACCGAGCCCAGCTACACGGATCTATCTGGCCGCCGGAATCACTGACATGCGCAAGGGGTTCGAAGGGCTGTACGGTCTGGTTCGGGATCGATTGTCGTGCGAGCCTCTGAGCGGGCACCTGTTCTTGTTCTGCAACGGCCAGCGCAATCGGCTGAAGGTCCTCGTCTGGGATGGTAGCGGACTGTGGGTCTGTGCCAAGAGATTGGAGAAAGGGCGTTTCACCTGGCCGCAATCCGGCGATGCCCAGGGCAAGGTCATCCTGAGTCACGAAGAGCTGTCGCTACTGTTAGGTGGGATTGATCTGACCAAAACCAAGCATAAGAGGTGGTATCGGAAAGCTCCACCCGAAGGACATGCTGACGACTGAGTTGCTTGAACGATTCGAGCGACTCTGGTAAATCAATAACCCATTGTGAGTGCGCCTCCCATTCCCTCAGCACCAGCCGATCTGGAACTCATCGCACAACTGAAGAGCAAGCTACAGTACGCGGAGCTGCGGATTCGGGTGCTGGAAGAGCGTCTGCGGCTGATGAGGATCGAGAAGTATGGTGCGGGCGGAGAAAAGCTTTCGCAGGCGCAAATGCAATTGTTCGAGCTTGAGCCTGTCGTCAGTGAAATGATCGAGCAGGCGGAGAGCGAACATGCGCCAGTGCATCGCTCGACCAAGAAATCCGTCAAGCATCCGGGTCGCCAGGAGTTGCCGGCGAATCTTCCTCGCGTGGAGCGGATTCTCCCTTGCACACCAGATCAGCGCGTGTGCAAACGCTGCGGCAAAGAAATGATGGTGATCGGCTACGAAGAGAGTTCTCAGCTGGATGTGGAGCCAACGAAGTATTTCGTGCTGGTCACGAAACGAGAGAAGCGGGCTTGCCGGTCGTGTGAGGATCTCGGCGTCGTCTCAGCGCCCCTGCCACCACGGACCATCGAGAAGTGTCTGGCCAGCGACCGCGTCGTCATCGACACGGTCGTCAGCAAATACTGCAATCACACGCCCCTGCATCGGCAGAGCATGATTCTGGAAAGGGACTTCGGCTTGGAAATCAGCCGAGCGACGCTGGACGGCTGGGTGCTCAAAGTCGGCGAGTTGCTGATGCCGATGGTCGCGGCAATGAGGCGAGAATTGATCACCGGCAGTTACATTCAGGCAGATGAAACCCCAGTCGATGTGCAGACACGCGAGGGCCGAGGTAAGAACCACCAAGCGTACCTCTGGCAATACAGTCGCCCCGGAGGAAGCGCGGTGTTCGATTTCCGCTTGGGTCGCGGACGGGATGGGCCGAAGCGGTTCCTGGGACAGTTCGAAGGCATTCTCCAAACCGACGGCTATGCGGCGTATGACCAAATCGGTGGGCCGAGAATGGTACATGCCGCCTGTTGGTCTCATGCAAGACGACAGTTTTTCGAAGCGGTGCAGCTAAATCCCCGAGATCCGGTTGCAACCCCGATTG
>CAVYBF010000013.1:0-193430 GCA_963766625.1 uncultured Acidobacteriaceae bacterium
TTGAATCGCCCCAGCCTGGTAGCCCACGCGATAGTATCCCTTGGCTTCAGCGTTCCCCAAAACCCAGGTAGAACATCCCGCAAGTGTGGTCGCAGCCTGCCGCTTGCTGAGCAGTTCGCATTTCTGCTCGCCATCCGAGGATTTCATGCACAATGGGATCTCCCACAGCTCATCGTTCGGCGCTTCAAAATCCTTGCGGTCGGAGTAATAACGGCGCTGATCCATGTTCACCGACGTCGAAGAACCTGAGCACTCAGCTTTCAAGTCGACGATCGGAACCCCGGGTTGATCCACAAATGTGGACATGATGCGGTCCACCGGCTTCTTTGACGTCTCAGTCTGCGCATCCCAGAAGTCCTTAGCAGTGGCATTGCCGTACTCATGCGCCTGAATATAGGCGTTCACTCCGGCGCGAAAAGTTTGCTCACCCAGGTAGGCCTCAACCATGCGCAGCACCGCCGCTGCTTTTCCGTAAGCGATGCTGTCAAACAGTTCCAGGATTTGCGCCGGAGTATTGGCCGGCTGCTCGATGGGACGCGTGCTCGCCAGCGAATCCGTTTCCATTGTGCGGTCGGTATCGCTCACATCGTCCAGATTGAATTGCCATTCGGGCTTCCATTGCTCGATTGGCTTGCTCGACATCCAGGTGGCGAAGCCTTCATTGAGCCAAACGTCATTCCACCATTCCATGGTGACGAGATCGCCGAACCACTGGTGTGCCATCTCATGAGCAATGACTCCGGCAATTTCTTTCTTCATTTGGACCGAGCCATGCTTCTCATCGATCTGCAGCAGCACCTCGCGGAAGGTGATGCACGCCGTATTTTCCATTGCGCCAGCGGAAAAATCCGGAATGCCCACGAGATCGAGTTTGCCGTAGGGATATTTCACGCTGAAATAATTGTCGTAGTAGTGGAGAACATGCTCGGCCGTTTCCAAGGCAAACTGGCCCATCTCTTTTTTGCCGGGAGTCGACCATACACGAATGGGAATTCCATCCGCCTGCCCCTCGATGTATTCGAAATCACCAACAATCAAAGCCGCCAGATAAGAGGACATTTTAGGTGTCGTGGCGAACTTCACGGTGTGCTTGTTACCGGGCCCGGGCGTATCGGAAACGACTTTGCTGTTCGAGATGGCAAGGTCGCCTTTGGGCGCGATCGCAGTGATGTCGAACGTCGCCTTATACGCGGGCTCGTCGAAAGATGGAAAGGCTCGGCGGGCATCAGTAGATTCGAATTGCGTGGCGGCGTACTTGCGCCCTCGATCGTCTTTGCCAATGTAAAGGCCGCGCATTTCGTTGTTCAGAATGCCGGTGTAGGTAATGTGAATCGCTGCCAGCCCGGCAGCCAGTGGTTTCTCCACTGCCAGCACCACCATTTCGTTTTCCTTTTGCCAAGTGACCGTCGCTTTTTGCGTAGTTACGCCGCTGCTGATGCTCACGTCGTGGAAATCAATGTCAACCGCGTTCAGCGTGATCTGCGAGGTCGGCTTCAACACGCGGATGGAAATTGTCTCATCGCCATTGAAGGTCGCTTTTTCCAGATCGGGCGCAAAGGTGAGCTGGTAGTTCTCGGGAACCGCTTCCTGAGGAAGGCGTTGCCCAACTGCCAGGGAAAACGCGGTCAACACGGAAGTGAGTAGTGGAACGATCCGCTTCATAAGATTCCCTCGAAATTAGTATTCAGGGCCGTCTCCAACCCGCAATCGGATAAGCGGTGATGAAAAATCGCAGAACGCCTTTGCCATCGTTACGGGAAGTTCCCAGAAAAAGTTCACGGTGCGCCGTAAACGACTCCGTTCATAATCGTCATCTGGCAGCGGTTCGATCCAAACCAGTAAGGGATCTCTCGGTAATCTTCAACGTCAAAAATCGCCAGATCGGCGTCTTTTCCCGCTTCGATCGACCCCTTGCGATCGGCCACGCGCAGCGCCCACGCTCCATTGATTGTAGCCGCGGCAATTGCCTCTGCCGCCGACATTTTCATATGCGTGCACGCCAGCGACATAATCATTGCCATGCTCAAAGTTGGCGAGGTGCCAGGATTGTAATCGGTCGCCAACGCTACCGGCGCGCCGGCATCAATCAGTTTGCGTGCCGGCGGATACTCTTCTAATCCTAAAAAATAATTCGCTCCCGGCACAAGCGTAGCCACAGTATCGCGCTTGGCCAGTTGCGCGATATCCTCCTCATTCACATGATCCAAGTGATCGAACGACGCCGGATTGAAGCGCAAGAAAGGCCGCAACTTGGTTTCCGTAAGCTGGCCCATGTGCGCTCGCACGCTGAGGCCATGCTGCGCAGCAGCTTCAAAGATTTGTCCAGTCTCTTCCGCCGTAAATGCCCCCTGGTCGCAAAAAACGTCCACAAATTGGGCAAGCTTCCGCCTCGCTGTCCGGGGGATCATTTCCTTACAGACGATTTCGACATATTTTTGTGAGCAACCCTGAAATTCGTTTGGGACGACGTGCGCTCCGAGGAGAGTCGAGACCACCGTTCCCGGCCAGCGGGAGGCGGCGTCGCGAATCGCTTCCAGCGACTTGAGTTCCGACTCAACTGTCAGCCCATAACCCGACTTAGCCTCAACGGCAGTGGTGCCGTGCGCTGCCATATCTTGCAGTGCAGCCAAAACTTTTTCGGCCAGCTCCCGCTTCCCTGCTTTGCGAACCCCTTCGACACTGGAGCGAATCCCGCCTCCAGCGTCAGCGATGGCAGCGTAAGAAGCGCCCTCGATGCCCTTTTCGAAATCGACCAGGCGTGGGCTGACAAAAACCGGATGCGTATGTGAATCGACAAAACCGGGAAGAACCACTTTGCCTGAGCAATCGATCTCGATAATTTTCTTGCGGTTCTCCTTCAGCCAGGGATCGCGGAGAGCATCCTTGGTCGTGCCGACGGAAACAATCTTCCCGCCGAGGCACAAGACGACGCCGTCCTCGATGATGCTGAGCTCTTTGAGGTTGGGCCCGCGACGTGGGCCGGGCCTTCCCGATGAAGACTGGAGTGCCAGCAGTTGGCCGATGTTGGCCAGAAGGAGGGGTTGCCTGATTAGTCGATCTGATTTTCGGGATGACGTCACGCCTAGGCAGTTTAGCAGTCGTCACGATGGGCTGGCTCGTTGCAGGTATGCTCTCAGAGTTGCCTGAATGTCGGGCATCCTATATAATCAGGCATTCAGATATGGGGACTAGAACCATGCAATCGGCGAGAGTCGGAAAGCGAGGTGCGATCGTTGTACCGGCAAAGTTGCGCAAACGCTTCGGCATTGAAGAGGGCAGCATCGTCATCGCTGAAGAAACGGAAGACGGCATTCTCATTCGTCCTGCTATGGTTGTCCCCGTCGAGCGATACACTCCGCAGCCCAAAGCGGAATTCCTACTTTCGAACGCTGTCGACGAAGCCGACTATCGTCAGGCACGGAGAGAAGTTCGGAAGCTGGGCCTGGATCCGGACTCGATTCAACATTTGCGACCGGAATAAATGGGCCGGCTGTTTCTTGACGCCAACGTTCTGTTTTCTACCGCGTACAAGATCGACGCGCGGCTTCTCGCTCTCTGGAAACTCCGGAACGTGACGCTTTGCAGTTCCCACTACGCTTTGCAGGAAGCAAGGATCAACCTCGCGCATGAAGATCAGTGGACGCGGCTTACCGAGCTGTCTGGGTCCCTCCAGCTATTTGAAGCGGGACAAACGCCACTTCCTCCTGGAATTTTCCTGCCCGAGAAGGATGCGCCGATCCTCCTCGCGGCCGTCGAAGCACGAGCTACTCACTTCCTGACAGGTGATGTTCGACATTTTCGAGCTTATTTCGGCAAGAAGATTGATGGAATAGCAATTACGCGTCCAGGAGATTATCTGCGAAACCGCAAAACGTGAACTTTGCCCACGATATAAAGCAGAAGAACTACTGCGCTACTGGACCGGAAGTTCGCGCCTCTCTTCATGGTTGATCGAGAACTCACGGCCGCTACTTCATCGGCACCTTCACACCGTTCTTCTTCGCAAATTCTTTCGCCTCTTCATATCCCGCATCCGCGTGCCGAATAATGCCCATGCCAGGATCAGTCGTAAGCACCCGCTCGATGCGCTTAGCCATTGCCTCGGTCCCATCGGCGACTGTAACTTGTCCCGCATGCAGCGAATATCCAATGCCCACGCCGCCGCCGTTGTGAATCGAAACCCACGACGCGCCCGCGGCGGTGTTGACAAGAGCATTCAGTAAAGGCCAATCGGCGACCGCATCCGAGCCGTCTTTCATGCTTTCGGTCTCGCGAAACGGAGATGCCACTGAGCCGCAGTCGAGGTGATCGCGACCCATCACGATGGGGGCTTTAATCTTCCCTTTTTTTACCAGATCGTTCATCGCCAGCCCGAACTGCGCGCGCTCGCCGTATCCCAGCCAGCAGATGCGAGCCGGCAGGCCTTGAAACTTGATGCGCTTGCGGGCCAGATCAATCCAGCGGCGCAAAATTCGATTGTCGGGAAACAATTCCAGCACAAGATCATCGGTGACATGAATGTCCGAAGCCTCGCCCGACAATGCGACCCAGCGGAAAGGTCCGCGTCCCTCGCAAAATAGCGGACGAATATACGCCGGCACGAACCCGGGAAAATCATATGCATTCTTCACGCCGCGCTGGAAAGCAAAAGTGCGGATATTGTTACCATAGTCGAACGTGACCGATCCCATCTCCTGCAGCCGCAACATGCCCTCGACATGGCGAGCCATGGCATCGAGAGATTTTTCCTGATATCCACGCGGGTCGCGTTTGCGCAACTCCATCGCTTCGGCCAGCGTCATTCCATTCGGCACATACCCGTTCAGCGGATCGTGCGCCGACGTTTGATCGGTAAGAATGTCAGGCACGACGCCGCGCGCGGCTAACTCCGGAATAACGTCGGCGCAATTCCCCACCAGCCCGACCGACAGATTTTCTTTTTTGCGCACCGCATTTTTCAATATGCGCAAAGCTTCGTCGAGCGTGGTCACCATGAAATCGCAGTAACCGGTTCTGAGCCGTTTCTTGATCCGTTCCGGATCGACGTCAATCCCCAGGAACGCCGCCCCCGTCATGGTGGCAGCGAGTGGCTGCGCTCCGCCCATCCCGCCCATCCCGCCGCTAACGATCAACTTGCCCGCAAGATCTCCGCCAAAATGTTTTTCTCCCGCGGCCGAAAACGTCTCAAACGTTCCCTGCACAATTCCTTGCGAGCCGATGTAGATCCAGGAACCTGCCGTCATCTGCCCATACATCATCAGTCCGGCACGCTCGAGCTCGTTGAATCTCTCCCAGTTCGACCAATGCCCGACCAGATTGGAGTTGGCAATCAACACACGCGGCGCGTATTCGTGCGTCTTAAACATGCCCACCGGCTTGCCCGATTGCACCAGCAGAGTCTCATCATTGTCGAGATTCTTCAGTGACTGGATGATCGCGTGGTACGCATCCCAATTCCGCGCTGCACGGCCGGTGCCGCCATAAACCACAAGGTCTTGAGCACGCTCGGCAACTTCATCGTCGAGGTTATTCATTAGCATGCGCATGGCAGCTTCCTGCGGCCAGCCTTTGCAGGTGATGGAATTGCCGCGAGGGGCGCGAATGGAAGTATGAGCCTGAATTTCTGAATCAACGGGCATAGATAGATGTTAATTCATTGCGGCGGAGATTCCATGTCTTTTGCGGGAAACTGGAAACCAGAAACTGAAGCTGGCTACCAACTGCTATACGCCGTGCCGTCGGTGCCGGTGGCATTCGATGCGGAGTGTACATCGCTGATGCCGGGATCCTGCTGATCGACACTCATGATGGTGTCGTCTTCCTGCACCACTTCCCAGTTCGCCTCATTGGTCATAGGATCTTTGGGCAGAACTTTGAGATAACCGCCCTGCACCAGATCGTCAAGCGATTGCGGAGCTTTTTGCTTGTCGAGCGTGTATTGCGAAATCAGCGAGCGTAGCGTGAACAAATCCTGGCGCAGCACCGCCTCACGCGATCGCACCAGCGATTGATTGTAAATGGGCAGCGCAATCGACATCAGAATGCCCATGATGACGATCACAATCATCATTTCGAGCAAGGTGAAACCCGCACTCCGCCCCGTTTTGCGCCGCCTTGCCATCTCACCAATCCTTATATTTCGAGCCGTCTAATGCCGTTCCCGTCGATTTCGTATACACGTCGAAAACGTTCTGTTCACCCCAGGAGTCGGAGTCGGCATCGTCCTGCATCGAACGCATGCCCCAATCCGTGCTGTTGGTCATGGGATCGATCGGAATCTTGCGCAGGAACTTGAGCTTCTTGCCCTGCACATCTACGCCCTTTACCAGCGTGTCCAGATCCGGAGGATAACCCTGGCTGTCCACCTTGATCTGAAAGAGTTGTCGATCGGCCGCATCCTTATATCGGTCGATGGCGTCCCTCATTTGCCAAAGCGCAGCCCGCAACTCACGCTCTTTCTCGCGCTGGATGGTTAATCGCGCCAGCGGCACCGCCATGGTCGAAAGCACCACCAGGATGGCTGAAGCGATGATTAACTCGAGAAGCGTGAAGCCCCGCTGGCCCCGCTCACGCTGTATTCTTTGCAACATCATTTCAAACTCTCACACCAGTGGGTACTTCTATTGCACGGTCACCGAAGCTTGCGCTCCATTCACCGCGATGGCCTGCAATCCAGGATCGCGCGCTCCGCCGCGAGTAATCGTCAGAGGAGTTTGTCCGCTGGCCTTCGCCTCGAAGGTTAATGTCACCACGGTGCCGCTGCCGGAAACTCCGCCGGAGTTCGGTGGCCGAGTGGCGGTAACCTGCAAAGTTCCTGTGGTGTCGTCTTCGCGATGCACCAGCGCCACCGCCTGCCCATCCTGCGAAAGGAAGCTGCCGTTCGATACGTTCACTAGCTGCAATTTCGACGGATCGTAGTTGATCTGCACCGGAACCGAGTAAACGTTTTTTGCCCCGGAAATCTGCAAGTTCACGGCGAACGTTTTTCCCTTCTCGGCGGTGATCACTCCTGGATCGAACATGAAGTTCGCCGATGGATTCACCCCTGGAGCCGGATTCTGATTTGGCTGCGGCTGAATTGCCGGACTCTGATTTCCCGGATTCTGAATTGCAGGATTCGGGTTGATCGGACCTTGTTGCGCTGGGTTCGCGGGGGCCGGTGCGGATTTCGATGCCGGGATCATTTCCCGCAACTGGATCGCATTCGCCGTTCCAATGTCGATGGCCCGTTGATTCAGTGCACTAATCTCGGTTCCACGCACCACATGGGGTGTAATGGCGAAGATGGTTTCGTCCTGCGATTTGTCGGTCGCCTCCTGGCCAAACAGGTATTTGATGATCGGAATTTGCGCCAATCCCGGGATCCCGCTCAACGACCTGGTCTGCGAATCGTCAAAGATTCCGCCAATCAGGCTGGATTCGCCATCGGCCAGCCGGATTTCGTGCTCAATCTTTTTCTGCCCAATAATGGGCTGGCTGATTCCGCCGATGCTCGACTGCCCGACCACCGACGAAATTTCCATCGTAATCTTCAGCGTCACTTCCCGGTCGGCATGCACGTGCGGCGTCACGTCGATGTTCACGCCCACATCGAGATACTGAAACTGCGTGTTGACCAGCGGGTTGATGCCGACTCCACCAATTCCAGGCTGAAACGATCCGGTAGCCACGGGCACCCGTTCGCCGATCTTTAGCGTCGCCTTCTGATTGTCGAGGGCGCGAACCTGCGGGTTCTGCAGCATCTTGGTGTCGGTGTCGCTCATAATCGCCGACAGATTGGCGGAAGGAATGCTCACCTGGAAATCGGTGGCGTTCAACTGGCCAAGCGTGTTCAGTTCGAGCCCCGTGCCGCCTGTAGTCGGGCTGGTTACCCCAGTCGTGCTATTGGTTGTCGTGGTGGCGGTGCTGTTGATATTGCTTTGTAAGGTCACGCTGGCGCTGCTCGGAGGACTGATTCCCAAAGTTCGCGATTTGTCTCGGCTCACCTGGATTACAGCGATATCGACGATCACTTCCGGCCGAGCTTTATCCAGATCGTCCACCAGTTTTTCCGCCAGAGCGATCTGGTCGGGAGTGCCGCGCACCACCAGCGCATTTTGTGAGAGCAATTGCTGCACCCGCTGCACGTCGAGCACGGCGCGAATTGCATTGACCACATCCTGCAGCTCGGTGGGCTGGGAAAGGTTCGAAAGATAAAATGTTTTAAGGACGCTCTGCTCCAATTCCTTGCGCTTCGCCGGATTGTCCTGCGCCACAAAAATCGTATTGCTCGTCACCGGACGCCAGAAGGTTTTCGATTCCAACGCGCTAATTTCCAGCGCTTGCTCCAGCGTGACTCCATTCAGCTCGACCTTGATGCGCCGCGAAGTGTAATCGGGATCGAACAGAACGTTGATCCCGGCTAATTGCCCGATGGTCTGGTAAATGACTTTGGAATCTTCCGTGAGCTTGACCGTGATGGGAACATTCGAAATGGGCGCAAGTTCGACCGGACCTCCGGCGTTCTTGATCAGCCTCTCCAGATTAGTGGGCGGAGGTGCCGCCTGCGACGGAGGAGCGTTCTTGTCATCTATCATTTGCAGCGTGCGTTTTAACTCCTGCTGCGCAATGAACAGCGAAGGATCAATCTGTACCGCTTGTTGAAAGTCCGCCAGCGCTTCCTGAAGCTTGCCGTCGTCGCGCAGCTTCTGCCCTTGATGCACGAGTGATGCGGCCGCTTGAAATCGCAAGCGCTCGAAGGAGGACCGGTAACGCAAGTCTTTCGGTCTCAGATCGTAAGCCTGCTTGTAGAATTCATAGGCAGCTACGTAATTCTGGCGCGCCTCGGCATCCTCGCCCCGCTCATAGAGTTTCTTGGCTTTATCGGCCGCGATGGTGGGCAGAATTACCAGCAGCACCAGCAGCGTTGCCGCCGCGGGCTTCAGACGTCTCATTCGTCAGTCCTCGTGGAAGTAAGAATCTTGTTTATCAAGCGTCAGCGGACAAGCAGTCGTATCCCGGTCGAGAGCAACCGGAAAATCCACTCGACGCAAAGCTGTAGCTTTTTTGCTGCTTTCGGCGATTATAGCATCGCCCTTCCGGCCCTCCGATCTCATTGCGTACGCGGCATTTACACTCTTTAGTCTTAGTCCCATTGGGAAAAGCGTCGGCCTGATCTGCTCCGCCCAACTTTGGCCCAGTCTGAAACCCGCTGTACTATGAAATAGAACGATGCCACGCCAGTCCACACACCAGACTCGGGCCAACCCGGAGAAATCTCCCCGTCGCGATCCCACCGCCTCCGGCCAGCGCGATGCTGCCATTAACAGGATCGCTTCACACAACTACTTCTTGCTCGAAAAATTTGAGTGTGGCCTGGTTCTGACCGGTACCGAAGTCAAATCCATCCGCGGCGGCCTCGCCAACCTCAAGGATTCCTACGGCATTGTGAAAGATGGCGAACTCTGGCTGTTGAATGCCCACATCGGCCCGTATGAGCACGGAAACATTCACAATCACGCTCCCCTGCGAACCCGCAAGCTGCTGATGCATAAGGAAGAAATCCGCAAGCTGATCGGCAAGACGCAACAGCGCGGGCTGACTTTGATCCCGACGCGCCTGTATTTCAAGAACGGCAAAGTAAAGCTCGAAATCGCCTTGGCCAAAGGCAAGCAGCTATGGGATAAACGGGAAACGGAACGCCGCCGAACCGCCGACAAAGAAGCAAGAGAAGCAGTAGCCCGCGGCAGGAAAGCGTAGACGGTCACGAACCATGTAGGGACAGCGGCCTCGGCTGTCCCGTCGAGCGAAGCTCGACTCGGGACTATCTTCCAAAGCAGTTATACCGTTCGCCAAACATTGTCATCCCGTCTCTAACGATGCTGCGCTCTTTCAAGGGTTTTGTGGCGACACCCTGGCGTGGACGCCGGAAGCAGCGCCATTTCGCTTTAGTAGAAGGCTTCCGTTACCCCGTTGACTGGACCCTTCCTGTGTCGTACCATAGGCGAACATAAAGCGAATATAGCAAATGTCCTCCCTCCCTCTGTTTCCCGCGTCGAAGAAGCCCGACCTGGTCGGCATCGCCCGCCTCGCCTCCGAGGGCGAATCGATTCGCGAAGCACACAACGTCGAATATTTCACGCTGCCTTCGCGATCTCTGCTGAACCGGTGCGTCACCCGCCGCAACCTGCCTTTTACCTGGACCATTAATCCTTATCGAGGTTGCGAATTTGGCTGCCGCTACTGCTATGCCCGCTACACTCACGAATTCATGGAAATGCGCGATGGCATGGAGTTCGAACAGAAAATCTACGTCAAGCAGCAAGCCGCCCATCTGCTGCGCCGCGATTTGCGGCGAGTGAAACCCGGGGAGTCGATCGCGCTCGGCACCGCCACCGATCCTTATCAACCGGCTGAGCGCCGCTACGAAGTCACGCGCGGCATTCTCGAAGAATTCGCCCGCCATCGCGGCTTCGAGTTGGGCATCGTCACCAAATCGAATTTAATTGTGCGCGACGTGAATCTGCTGCGCCAGCTCTCGCAAAACAACTCGCTATCCGTTCACATCACGGTGACCACGTTAGACACAGACCTGGCGCGAATTCTTGAGCCGCGAGCCCCGCGTCCGGACCTGCGCCTCGATGCCGTTCGCCAGCTCAGCGCAGCCGGAATCACCGTCGGCGTGAGCTGCTCGCCGGTCCTGCCTGACATCACTGATTCGCCGGCCAGCCTGGAGGCGGTCGTGCGCGCAGCCGCCGAAGCCGGAGCTCGGCACATCTTCGCCGGCCCATTGTTTCTCAAGCCCTGCTCGGCCGCCATTTTTCTCCCCTTTATCGAAGAACACTTCCCCCAACTGGCCGAGAATTATCGCAATCGATACAGAGACCGCTCGTTCCTTCCACCTTCCTATGCAAAACGGATTTCGGCGTTGATGACCCGCCTGAAACAGAAATATAAAATCGCCGCAGGGAGGCCTGATGGAGAGGATGGAACAATCAAGAAAGGATTGACCTGGCAACTACCTCTCTTTTAGGTCTTCCGGCGCCCGCGACCAACCAGATTAGTTTCACCGCGTTTCAAAAATGGATTTTGGGACTCATGGCCGCCGCACCCGCACTATCGTAACCACGCTCAAATTGACCGCATTCGCTATAACTACAACGTAAGCTCCAGAAACATCAGCTATAGGACCTTGGACGTAACTGGGCAATTTGATGCCACGATCGTTCCGAGCAGGAGTCCATGCCAACTCTTATTGCGCCCGATACGCCCACACCCTCGGCACTCACGCCTTTCGATCGATTTCCATCGTCGCGTTCGCAACCTGCCTTTCTGGCGCTCATTCTAGTTCTTATCTCGCTGGCTCTATACCATCCCGTCGGCCGGCATCCGTTCTTCAATTACGACGATAGCCGGTACATATTCGACAATGGTCATGTGAAATTCGGGTTAAGCTGGGAATCGGTGAAGTGGGCCTTCACCAGCTTCGATGAGAGTAACTGGCATCCCGTCACCTGGCTCTCGCACATGCTGGATTGCGATCTGTTTGGACTGAATCCTGCCGGCCCTCACTACCTAAACGCGAGCTTGCACGCATTGAACGCGGCGTTGCTTTTCTGGGTGCTCTACAGCGCTACCGGATTTCTTTGGCGCAGCTTCATGGTGGGAGCTCTATTCGCGCTGCATCCGATGAACGTCGAATCTGTGGCCTGGATCGCCGAGCGCAAGAACATTTTGAGCATCTTCTTCTTTCTGGCGGCGCTCGGAGCATACACATGGTACGCCCGCAACCCGGGAATACAGCGTTACGCGGCGGTCGCGGTTCTGTTTGCGCTCGGACTGATGTCCAAGCCGCAAGTGATCACCCTCCCGTTCGTTTTGCTGCTTTGGGATTACTGGCCCTTGCACCGGTTCGGCATAGCCCATAAGACGAATCTGGGATCGCCGGATAATCGTACGTCGGATCATCGTATAGTCCAGGCCGATTTCAAACATCTCTTCCTCGAAAAACTCCCGCTCCTCTTGCTGTGCGTGCCCAGCGCAATTCTTACCATGAAAGCGCAGACCGCCGCCGTCACCCCGTTCTCGCGATACCCCATGAGCGTTCGCCTCGCCAATGCGGTTGTTGCCTACGCGAAATACCTGGGAAAAGCCTTGTGGCCCACGAACCTTTGCGTCATGTATCTCTACCGCGCCGGCTCTTTAACCCGAGCTGAGATTTTGTTTTCGGTTCTCCTCGTGCTCTCAGTTACATTCGCAGTTGCTGCCAGCAGGCGGCGCTATCTGCTGGTGGGCTGGCTCTGGTTCTTAGGAACGTTGGTGCCGATGATTGGCATCATTCAAGTAGGCGTTCAATCTATGGCGGATCGTTACGCGTATCTTCCGTTTCTCGGACTTTTTATCGCTGCTAGTTGGGGCCTGGCAGAGTTCGCCGGCAATCACCGCGTTCCAGGCAAATGGCTCGCGGTGGGCTGCGCCACGCTCCTTGCAGCGTTGGCTTTCGTTTCTCACCGCCAGATTGGCTACTGGAGCAGCGACCTCGCTTTGTGGTCGCACACGGCCGTGGTCACCACTGACAACTACGTGGCCGAAGACGGCATTGGCAACGCGCTTCTCGAGCAGGGAGATCTTGAGGCCGCGATGCCCCACTATCGGCGGGCTGCGGCAATTCGGCCCAACGATACCCTCAGCAATTTAAATCTCGCCTTCTACAAGTCGCAGCACGGCGATCTGTGGGGCGCGCTGGCTCAATACAAAACCGTAACCGAGATTGCGCTCGACGAGCGCTCGCGTGCCAACGCTTTTGCCAATATGGGGACCATCCAGCATCGACTTGGGCATTTCGCCGCGGCTAGGGACGATTTCCAGGCAGCGGTAAAGCTTCGCCCGCGCAACGTTCGGGCCTGGGTCGGCTTGGGCGCCGCCGCGCAAAGATTGAACGATTGCGATACTGCCATTGATGCTTTCTCTCATGCCGTAGAACTGCAGCCTTCTGATATTACTTACCTCTTCATAGCCGGGGCGCTTAAGCAATGCGGGCGCACAAACGATGCTGCTGCGGCAACCCAATCCGCGCAGTCCTTGTCACAGAACATGGCCGAAGCGCTGCAATTTGTCACTAACACGGTGGGTCGCTGACGAAAAATCCATTCCCCATAACTCAGGCCAAGCGTTGCAGCCAGGGCTTCCTATCTCTCGCCGCGCCGTTCTTTTATAATCGCTGCACCGCATGGCAACGCTTTCCCCACCCCCTGCGCTCCCCGCTCCTCAGCGAACTACTTGGCGAGTGCGCTGGCAGCTTTTCTGGCGCCGCGTGACCGAAGGCATGGAACTGACGCAACTCTGGTCGCAGTTTGAAACCGAAGCGCGTGCCAGTTATCGGCTTTACTCCCGCGAGGTCGCCGCAAAAACTCCCGAGGGCCTCACCCGCAAAGGCCACCATCTGCATGTCGCCAAAGAGTTCTTCTGGTCGGTGCTCGAAAAGCTTTCGCCCGCCCGCCGCGTGCTCCTGCTCGCAGCCCTGGTTTTGCTCGTATTTCCCAGCGGAGGTTTTAACTACGGTTCCGCCGCAAACCCGCACGTGATCGAATTCGACTTCCATTTCTGGGGCGGCTTGCTCTTGTTTCTTCTTCTTATGCTGGAGATCGCCGATCGCGTGGTCATGAAGCGCGATCTGCAGATCGCCCGCGAAATCCAAACCTGGCTGCTCCCCGGCGCGCCCCCGCAAATTCCTGGACTCTCCATCGCCTATGCTACTCGCCCTGCCAACACGGTAGCCGGCGACTATTACGACGTCTTCCCGCGCCCAGGCAAGACCAACGAAGAAAACCGTGTAGTATTCGCCGTCGCCGATGTAGCCGGCAAAAGCATTCCTGCCGCCATGCTCATGGCAACTTTTCAAGCCAGCCTCAAGACACTCTCCACGGCTCAGGTTGATCTGCCGGAACTCGTCGCCAACATGAACAAGTACGCTTGCTCCAACAGTCAAGGCGGACTGCGCTTCACCACCGCATTCCTCGCGGAGTACGACACCGCTCGCCGCCTCTTCACCTACATTAACGCCGGCCACAACAATCCCATCCTCCGCCACGCCTCAGGAGCAATCGAGCGCCTCGATGTCGGCGGATTGCCTCTCGGCATCATGGCCTCCGCCAAGTATGACTCGGCCAGCGTCACGCTAGCCCCCGGCGATTGGTTGATTATTTTTACGGATGGATTAGTGGAAGCCGAAAATGCCCATCAGGAAGAATACGAGGAGTCCCGAGTAATCACCCTGCTCGGGGCGAACGCATCCGCAACTCCAAAAGAATTTTTGGATCGTCTGATGGCCAGCCTCGATCTGTTCGTCGGCTCAACTCCACAGCACGATGACGTGACCTGCCTGCTGATTAAAGCGGAATAATCCCAGCCATCTGCCCTAAATTTGAAAGCGTCATCGCAAAACCAGACGAGTCCGCCGATCGCAGGCGTCATCCCGAAGCCCCGCGCTTTTACCAGCGGGGCGAGGGATCTCCCCCCGAGCCTTGTCCATACCCACACGAGGCTCCGCCCTCCTCAGCGGTCACTCCCCTTCATCGCCTCGGCATAGATCCGGTGAAACGCATGCACGCCCTGTTCCTGCTTCACGCTGAATCGTCCTCGCGAATAACTGCGTGAATGCAGGTTCTTCTGCACGGTTTCGCAAATCGCCACATCTTCAATCTGAATCTGATCGCTGAACTCCACCGACGCTGTCGCCGCCGGGCTGCCATGATCCTTCTCCGGCAAGTACCATTCGAAAATCGCAATCGAAGTTTCCGGCGAGAGCGGCAGCACGATGTTCAACGAAATATTATCGGGATAACAATTTAGCATCCAGTTGGGAAAAATCCAGAAATATTCGGTCGTGAGATCCTCGCGTGCCTCCTGATAACGCCGTGGAGTCGCATCCCCCACTTGCGCGCCACGTATCGGGCTAAACTGCCGGACGTATCCCGCACGCGGCTCAACTGTGTAAGCGTTGTAATCCAGTTCCCGATTCAATCCTGGATGCACGCTCGGCAAATGGTAGCCTTCCAGATAATTATCCACGTAGGTCTTCCAGTTGCATTTCATCTCGTAAGTCCGCCGCTCAAACAACTTCATCTCTGCAAACGGAAATTTCTGCACCTGCGCGTCCAGCTCACCCAGACATTCGCGCAAAGGCCGCGCCTCACGGTCCAAATTTACAAAAACAAAATTGCACCACTCCTCCACGCGCACTGGCACCAGCGCAAAATCTTCTGCGCGAAATCCTTCCACGCCCTCAATTTCCGTGGCGCTGATCAACGATCCATCCAGATCGTAAGTCCATCCGTGATAGCCGCAGCGAAATACCTTCCTCGTTCCGCAGCCCTCGGCAGCCGGCCCAGCGCGGTGCCGGCAGACGTTGTAAAAAGCTCGCAGGTCGCCATCCCCGCCTCGAACCACAACCAGCGGCTCGCCCATCAGCTCAGTCGTAAAGTAATCGCCCGCATTCTTAACTTGATCCTGATCCCCAATCACTTGCCACGTCCGCGCAAAAATCTTCTCTTTCTCAGCCACGTAAACTTCGCCATCGAAATAAAGATCAGCAGGAAGCGTCCACGCACGCGAGATCCGGTTGTCGATCTCCAGATTTTCCAGTGAGCTGGACATAGATACAGAGACAGAGAAATGCTAATGCTAATGCGAAAGATAAAGATTAAAGATAAAGACCAAAGAAAAAGCCGAGCGGCAATTGTAATCCGCGAGTGCAGCAGAATCCTACAGCGGTGCTATCCGAGGTGTCCGAATTTCCCCAGCGGTTTTTCTTTGCGTCCTTTGCGGCATCTCTTCGCGCTTCGCGGTTAAGAGAACTTGATCCTGCTTGAGCGGATCAGAATCAATTGTTCCGCAGTCCATTCGCATCCAGAATCCCTGCCGCCGATCTCTCAGCCGCGCTCAGATCGTGCGAAACACGCCGCGCCTGTGCCGTAGCGTCGTCAGCCGCTATAAGATTCCCAGCCCGCCGCAACGCCTGCGCCAGCAGCAAATAACCCACGTCGGATGGTTCCACCTTCATAGCACGAGAAATTTGCGCAACCGCAAATGTGAAATTGCCATCCCGCTCCGCCAGCAATCCACTGCCGACCAATGCCGAAACATTCTCCGCATTCTCTTGCAAGGCGTAGCCATAACTCATTTTCGCCCGCGAAACATCCCCCGCCTGCAGAAACGCCGACCCCAGGCAGCTCAACGCAACCGCCCGAGACTTTGAATCCTCCGCAGCATCCGCAGCTCGCTCGAATTCCGCAATCGCGTCCTTCACGTGTCCATGGGTTTGCTCGAAGATGCCGATCTCCACGAACTGAGGGGAGGCATAGGCATGCAGAGCCTCGGCCGCGTTGTGTTCGGCAATCGCCTCGTCAATTCGGCCTTGCTTAGCGAAAGCCCGGGCCAGCGCGTCGTGCGCCACATAGTTGTTCTCAGTGACGCTCAAGGTGTGTTTCCACAAGGTTTCGCTATCACGCCAATACCCAATCTGATGACGCGTGATCATTCCAAACGTTGTCAAAATCAAAGCCACCGGCACCGCCATCCATACCGCCGAGATCTTCCGCCTTCGCGCAGTCTCCGCTGCTCCCCAAACCACGCATATGAATAATCCGATGAAAGACAAATAGGCATAACGGTCCGCCATCGCCTGCACGCCCACCTGCACCAACCCAATCACGGGAACAAGCGTGCCCAGGAACCAGAACCACCCCACAATTGCGTAATCACGCCGCGAGCGCAGAATAAGGACGCTCAACAAAAGCAATACCGCGGCTGAAGCGATGACCTGCCAGTTCGGAAGAAACCGGCCGAGGTGCGGATATAGAACCGCCAGCTTGGATGGCCAAAAGGCTTTTCCGATATAACGCACATACGCCACCAGGGCGTTGCCGAACCGCACCCAACTTGATGCGGTTCGCACCGCGTGTCCCCCGCGCTGAGCCACCAGCGTGATCACCGCGCTTCCCGCCGAAAGCATCAACAGCGGCACTTTTTCAAGGAACAAAAACCAGAAGGATCGCGGAGCGGCCACAGCCGCCGAGACCTCGGCACGGTCGCTGAACCTTCCCACATCCATTCGCCGCAATGGCCAGTAATCCCAAAGCAACAGCACGAATGGCTGCGTGATAACTTCCGGCTTCGCCATCAGCCCCAGCGCGAACAGAGCAGCCACAATGGCGTACCGTTTCGCACTGCTCCGCCGCACATACCATCCATAAGCATGTAGCGTCAGCAGGAAGAAAAACATGCTGAGCACGTTCTTCCGCTCCGCCGCCCACGCCACCGACTCCACGTTTACCGGATGCAATGCAAACAGCGCCGCCACAACAAAGCTAGGCCAGGTAAATCCTGTGGCGCCCTCCAGCAGCAGAAACAGTAAGATCGCATTCCCCGCGTGAAAGAGAACGTTCACATAATGAGGCCCGGCCGGATTCAGCCCGAAAAGCTGGCAGTCGAGAGCATGGGAAATCCAGGTCAGCGGATGCCAATTGGCCGCCTCACGGCTGGTAAACGCCCACTTGACGGTATCCCAGGTCAAGCCCGCGCGCACGTGAGCGTTATCGACAATGTACAAATCGTCGTCGAGGTTGGTGAATCCGTTATGTACGACATTGTTGTAGAAAGCCAGCGTCAGCAGCGCCAACAAAAGACACAACACCGTGCTTCGCTTTTCCTGCGAAAAAAACAAGTGTGCCGGGGGACGCGAAACCGTTCTCGCCTCTGCGCCCGTCGCACTCGGCTTGCCCGCAGTCGAACTATCCGCAGTCGAACTAGAAGACAAGCCTTCGATCTCTGGTTCTGATTTAACTGGCACTAATTTAGATCGCCCCGCTCTAATTAGAATGATTGAAAGGGAATAAATCGATTATATGCATGAAATGCTCAGCCCGAGTCGGCTCGATACCACCCCAGAGTTACTGTTGTGATGTAAGCCACGCAAATCGGGTTGCAACTTCTGCCTCGTCGCGCGTTCTGAGATTGCTGGCTGTTAGGAAAGAACTATGCTACAAAACGAGGAAGGCAAACGCCGCCGCTGGCGCCCGGTCGCCGCTCGTGTTAAGCAGCTTTCTGCCCGCCGTTTCGCCTTCTCTCCTATAGTCACGAGCCGCCGGCCGAATGCCGCAAACCATCACCCGCTATGACGGATTTTGGCACCAGGCAGGTTCTTAAAGTGGATATAATGGGGCTAAGGTTCCACTGGCCGCTCAACCCAGGGCCTCTCGACGATGCAAACTGGAACCAAGGTAACTAGCCGGGTTTGGGCTTGCAAGGGCGCATATCAAGCCCGACTGCATCATTCCATGACCAGCACGAAATTAAAAGTTCAAGACTTGGGGAGAATAGAGATGCGGAAACAACAGAAAGGTTTTTCATTGATTGAGTTGCTGATCGTGGTTGCCATCATCCTGATCATCGCAGCGATTGCCATTCCTAACCTGATGCGTGCACGTATGGCAGCCAACGATTCATCGGCAGCTGGTTCCGTGCATACCATCGTCGTAGGCGAAGTCGGCTACTACGGTGCGTATCCGCAGGTTGGTTACGCCACGCTGGCCCAGTTGGGTGGCTCGGCCGTTCCTTGCGTTCCCGGCACAGCCAATGCTTGCTTTATCGATAACAACCTGGCCACCAACGGCGCCGGCAGCGGCAAGAGCGGTTACAACTTTGCCGTTACCACGGGTGGAACCGCGACCACTGGCTGGAACTTCTACACCACGGCGACGCCGCAATCAAACGTTACCGGTGGCAAGGCTTACTGCGCAGTCGATGACGGCGTGATCCGCGTGAACGCGCCGGGCAACATCGCGATCGCGGGCGACTACGGAACCTGCCAGGGCTGGACACCGTCGCAGCAATAGTTCGCGAAAGCACCGGCTACGAAAACAGGGGCAGCGGATGCCAATCCGCTGCTCTTTTTTTGGTTTTCTCCTCTTTGGTTTTCTTCCCGAACTTCGCGGCAGTCTTAGGGTAGTTTGCGGTTAAAAGCCGCAGTTTCTCCCCCAATCGAACCCCAGCCAACTTCATTTCCCAATTGCCAAGAAATGTCACACATTGCGACACGTTCCGGCAGGACTGTGACTCGCTAAGCGGCGCCAGGCTGAAAATAAACGACTTTTCGCGGAATTCGCCGGAGAATGCAGTGACCGGCGGCACAGCACTGCCAGCGCAGTTTGGCCCCTCAAGTGCCACTAAACTTCCGGGGGCGAAAGCATGCTTCCCCAAATGTGAGTGCTTTTTGAGGAATGCCATGAGAAAACAAAACGGTTTTTCACTTATCGAACTGCTGATCGTGATTGCGATTATTCTCATCATTGCAGCCATCGCGATCCCCAATTTAATACGAGCTCGCATGGCAGCCAACGACTCGTCTGCGGCAGGTTCCATACACCAGATTAACAATGGCGAAGCTGGGTATTATGCCGCCTATGAGGGCGTAATCGGCTTCCCCGCGACACTGGCCCCATTAGGCGGAACCGACCCATGCACTCCCACCCCGATCGCGGCCTGTCTCATCGATAACAACCTGGCTACCAACGGCGGCGGAAGCGGCAAGAGTGGTTTCAATTTTGCGGCTACCGGAGCCCCGTACGCCGGAAGTACAACCAACGAACAGTTTTATGCCACCGGAACCCCTTTTAACACCACCAGCGGCAGCCGCGCTTACTGCTCCACTGAAGACATGGTGGTCCGCCTCCAACCAGCAGGCAATATCACTCAGGTCAGCAGCTACTCACAATGCAGCACGCTTTCGCCCATGAACAACTAGCCTTCACTCTTGCGGCTTTCAGGCCATGGCCTCGTCTCTTACTTTTGTCATTTGAAGATTTTCATCGTTCCCCGTAGATTGAGATCCACGCCGGCGTTTTTCTGTCATTCCGAACAAGCGTTCTTTGCGACGTCAGGAATCTGGGCGGGCCGCGCGATGCGTCGCGCATTTCGCGACGCGTGAACCGCGCGCTTGGCCCGCTTCCTTATCAGCCGGAAGGAGTCAATCATTGTCTAGCGCGGCAGCCGCACCCTCCCAGGCTCCGATCATTTCCACAGTAGTCGCTCCTTCGCTTATTTCCCGCGAAGCCCGTAGCGCCGTGCTGTGCCTGCTACTGGCGGTGGCAACCATCGCTTTCTATAGTCCCGTAGTCCACAACGGATTCACCAACTTCGACGATGACGCTTACATTGTCCACAATCCCCACGTGCGCGCTGGCCTGACCTGGGAGACCGTGAAGTGGGCCTTCACCAGCTATGACGCCGCCAACTGGCATCCCCTCACCTGGATCTCGCACGCCCTCGATTGCCAACTATTCAAGCTGAATCCCGCCGGCCATCACTACGAAACCGTCTTGCTGCATGCGCTGAATGCCGCTCTCTTGTTTCTGCTGCTGGAGAGCGCCACAGGATTGACCTGGCCAAGCCTGACGGTGGCGGCGCTGTTTGCCTTGCATCCCGTAAATGTGGAATCCGTGGCCTGGGCCGCGGAACGCAAGAATGTCCTCAGCACCCTTTTCTTCCTGCTGACCCTGCTTGCCTACGGAAAGTATGTGCGCCGCCCCAGCGTGAAAACATACGCGGCAGTGGCCGCTCTGTTTGCCCTCGGGCTGATGGCCAAGCCGGAAATCATTACCTTGCCATTCATATTGCTGCTATGGGATTACTGGCCGCTGCAGCGTCTGCGCGTGGGAAACGGCCATTCCGAAGCCTCGCCGACTCTGCCGCCTCAGAAATCCTTCTGGTTTCTTCTCCTCGAAAAAGTGCCGCTGCTCCTGCTTTCGGCGTGCAGCGGCGTCATCACAGTGCGCGCTCAAATCGCCGGTGACACGATGCCAACCTTGTCGCTTCCCTGGCGCCTCGGCAATGCCATCGTCGCCTATGTACGCTATCTCGGGTTAGCCATTTGGCCGGTGAATCTCGCCATCCCATACCCGCACCCGGGCGTCTCGCTTGCGATTTGGAAGATCGTTGCCTCCACCGCCGTGATTCTCTTGCTGACTGCGTTTGTGCTGCGTCTACGCGACCGCCGCTACATCACAATAGGCTGGTTCTGGTTTCTAGGCACGCTTGTCCCCGTAATCGGCATTATCCAGGTAGGGCGGCAGGCATTGGCCGATCGTTACGCGTACTTGTCTTTCATCGGGTTATTCATTTGTGTCGTCTGGGGGTTCGCAGAGGCCGCGCGACAACGCAAAATCAACATCGCCTGGTTAGCGGCCCCCGCCCTCGTAATCCTCGCAATTCTCGGCACACTCTCTCGCCATCAGACCGCCTATTGGCACGACAGTGAAACTCTATGGCGGCACTCCTTAGCCGTTACGAAAGGCAACTCCATAGCCCATGACAACCTCGGCCGAGTACTGGTGGGGCAAGGTAGAACCGAAGCCGCCATCGCCGAATTCAAAGCTGCCGACCGCCTGAATTTGTACACCGCCGCCGACATGCTCGATATCGGACTCTACGAACAGGTCCACGGCCACGTTCAGGATGCCATTGAACAATACGCACGATCGTTGAACCGCGCCACCGACGCAAATTCCCGAGCAGCAGCCTTAAGTATGATGGGCTCGGCTTTCGCACTTTCAGGCGACTTCGACCGCGCCAACTTGAGCTACAACTATGCTTTGCAGCAGAACCCCAATTGGGGCTCGGCTCTCATCGGAAGCGGCCTCGTTGCGGAACGGAACGGCGACTTCCCCCTTGCCGTGAAACAGATCTCCCGCGCCATGAACGTCGCGCCCAGCGATGCCGGCTACCTTCTGCTGGAACAGGCCCTGCGGCGGGCAGGTCGTCCTGCTGAAGCCGCCGACGCCGATATGCGGGCGCAGCAACTCTCTCACGATATAACCCAGGCCCGGAAAGCCGCAGTCCAGGTATTGGCTTCCACCGGCATCAAGCCCGAATAAAACCAGGGACCCCCGTTGTCGACACATGAGCGCCTATCCCTTGTCATTCCGACGCGCGAGCGCAGCGAGACAGGAGGAATCTGCTGTTCGCCAGGACGCCGTACAACAGTTCAGCCGTTTTCCTTTACTTTCGTAATACTCCGCTCCCACCCTGCCACTTTACTCGCATCTCGATTCGCATATAATTTTCTCAGGTAAATCTGAAGGATTTCTGCGGTAATCATCGTTTTCCTGCTATGCCTGCAATTGAAATTTTAGGACTTGAAAAAATCTACAGCGTGGGCTTTTGGCGCAAGCGTCCCAAACGCGCACTGAGCCCGCTGAGCCTCAGCGTCGAATACGGGGAGATTTTCGGCTTTCTCGGTCCCAACGGCGCCGGCAAAACTACCACCCTCAAACTGCTCATGGGATTGATCTTCCCCACTGCCGGATCCGCCCGCATCCTGGACCGCGAATGGACTGACCCGGCCGTAAAAGCGCAGATCGGTTTCCTTCCCGAGCAGCCCTATTTTTACGACTATCTCACCGCCCACGAGCTGCTGGAATATTACGGCCAGCTTTCCGGAGTTCCCGCCAAACAGCGCCGCCAGCGCGTAGACCAAGTGCTTCAGCAAGTCGGCTTGCGCGATGTACGCGGAGTGCAACTGCGCAAGTTCTCCAAAGGAATGTTGCAGCGCGTCGGAATCGGCCAGGCGATTCTTCACGATCCCAAGCTGGTCTTCTTCGATGAACCCATGTCGGGCCTCGACCCCATGGGACGCCGCGAAGTCCGCGACCTGATGGAGCAACTCAAGCACGAAGGCAAGACCGTATTCTTCTCGACCCACATTCTCTCCGACGCCGAAGCGCTCTGCGACCGGGTCGCGATCATTCACAAAGGCGAAGTGCGAGGCATCGGAGCAGTTGAAGATCTGACTTCGAGTGTTCACGGCAAAGTGGAAATGATCTGGCAGGGCACGCAGATTCCAGCCTCGATCAAGGCGCTGGGCGCGGAATGTCACGTCACTGCCGATAAGGTTCGCGCCATCCTCGACGAGAAGCACCAGGACGCCGCCATCGATGCCCTGCGCCGCGAACGGCTGCGTCTGGTTGCGTTAACGCCAGTGCGCACTTCACTCGAGGCCTACTTCGTCGAAAAACTGCGCCATGCCGAAACCACCGCCGGCTCCATGGCAGGAGGAGTATGACAGGGGGAGCATGAGATGAGAACCACCATTGCCCATATCGCTTCCAATACCTTCCGCGAGGCCGTGCGCGATCGCGTTCTCTACAACCTGATCGCCTTCGCCCTGTTGCTCTCGGGAGCGGCTATTCTAGTCGGCCAGATTTCCATCGAAATCGAAAAGCTGGTCGTCATCAATCTCGGTCTCACCGCCGTTTCGTTATTCGGCGTGGTCATCGCAATTTTCATCGGCATCGGTCTGGTCTCGAAAGAGATCGAAAAGCGGACTCTCTATACGGTCCTTTCCCGTCCGGTTCGCCGCTGGGAGTTCATCATCGGCAAGTTCTTCGGCCTCGCCGGAACCTTGACCGTAAACACGTTCTTCATGGCGATCGGCGTATTTGCCGCCCTGTTCTACGTTTCCCATAAGTTCGTGCACGCCGACGCTCTGATTTTTGTCGCCCTGTACTTCATCATTCTCGAGTTCCTGATCATCTGTTCGTTAGCGCTTTTGTTCTCGTCGTTTTCGTCGCCGCTGCTCTCGGCGGTCTTCGCCTTCTCTCTCTTCGTGATCGGAAACTTCGCCGAAGACCTGCGCAATTTCGCGGCGATGGCCCACGGCGTCTCGCGTTGGCTGGCTACGGGCGCGGCGTACCTGGTGCCGAATTTCTCCGCCTTCAACGTGATTACTTCCATCGCTCACGAGCAACCGGTCGCTGGGAATTTAATTCTGCACAACACTCTTTATGCCCTGTTTTACGCAGCCATGGCGCTCAGCGGAGCAGTGCTCATATTCGAGCATCGCGATTTGAAATGAAGTAATCGAATAAAGTGATCCGAAATGAAGTATCGTCACAAAGTCACCATGATCGCCGCCGCGGTGCTGATCGCATCGCTGGCTGCCAGCTCGTTCGTGCTGCATAGCGTCGACCAGCTCCGCCCGCAGGCTACGCTCGATGAAGTTCTGTTCCTCAGTTCCCCCACCGTAATCAAGCGCGCCAGTCTTGGCTATGACGGTCTTATGGCTTGCATTTACTGGACCCGCGCCGTGCAATATTTCGGTTACCGGCATCACTATTACGCTGCCAGCTACAACCTGCTCGCTCCGCTGCTCGAGATCACAACCCATCTTGATCCGCATCTCATCGTCGCTTACGAATTCGGCACCAGCTTTCTCTCGCCCAAACCGCCGCACGGAGCGGGAGAGCCTGAACGCGCCGTCGAGCTGATGCAGTATGGCATTCAGCACAATCCTGACAACTGGCACCTCTATTACGATCTCGGATTTGTCTACTACATGGATCTCAAGGATTACAAAAAAGCCGCCGAAACCTTCGAGCAGGGTTCCCACGTGCCCAACGCTCATCCCTTCCTCAAGGTGATGGCTGCACAAATGGCGCAGCACGCCGGCGAATATGGGACCGCGCGCATGTTGTGGTTGGCAACTTACCAGAGCACGCAGGACCAGCAAATCAGGCAGAACGCGACCGAACATCTTCGCGCTTTGCGCGTGGACGAAGATGTCCAGCATCTACAGGCAGCCGTCACCCGTTTCGGCGAGCGCACCGGACATTTACCGGCAAGCATGGGCGAACTTCTTGCCGCCGAGCACATCGTCGGAGTCCCGGTCGATCCCGATGGCCATCCTTATAAGCTCACTCCCGAGGGCCGCGTCGAAGTTCGCTCTCCCGATGATTTTCCCTTCGCCACCCGAGGCCTTCCTCCCGGCTACAAGCCCAAACCCGCGCTGCGCTCGCTGCAATAGTCGTTCTCTGGGCGTTTTTTCGGGCTCTTCCTGCTCGACCTTCCCTTTCGCCCATCGCTTATGATGACGAGGGATGAGTGCTAAGCGTAAAGATAGCGAGCCCTCGCCAGCATCTCGAATCAGCGTCTTCCGCTCCGCCCGGCAATGGTGGAATAACATTGCGGCAACCGAGGGCCATCTTTTCGCCACACGGCGGTTAGTGGCCGAGTTGTGGGAATTCATCCGCGACTCCACTCCACGGCGCCGCCGCCAACGCTACGGTGATGCCGGCTTCGACTGGGATCACCGCGTCAACACCACCAGCGCAACCCTGACTTGGCGAGATCGCTTGCTGGGAGTTTTTCATTCTCCGTATCAGCCCACCGAAGCCACGTTATTTCACGAAATGCTCTCTGCCCTGCGCGAGCAATGCAGTTGCGATTTTCGGGACTTCGTCTTCATCGATCTCGGCTCAGGAAAAGGACGTACGCTCTTAATGGCCTCGGATTATCCTTTTCGCCGCATAGTGGGTATAGAACTCTTGCCTGACTTGCATCGCGTTGCGCAGCAAAATCTAAGCAAGTACAGCTCCGACTCGCAGCAATGCTTCGCATTGGAATCGATCTGCGCCGACGCAACCGAATTCCGTTTTCCCGACGAGCCGATCGTACTTTATCTTTTCAACCCGCTTCCGGAAGCCGGGCTGAAACGCGTAATCGCGAATCTGGAGCAAAGCCTGCGCACCCATCCCCGGCAGGTTTACGTGCTGTATCACAATCCTCTGCTCGAGCACGTGCTGAACGAGAGCCCCGCATGGGAAAAAATTTACGGCACGCATCAGTTCACGCTGTACGAATCGGGCTAGATCTGGTGGTGGTCCGCGCCGAGCCAAACTATTTCATCGCGGCCCTAGGCATTGGCATATCCGAATTAAAGATGTCGCATTCGGTCTTCCACGTTCCGTTCATTTTCTTCTCGGTCAGCATCCATTTGCCATGGTCAACGTGGGATCCGTCAGCTCCGGTGACCACATATGTCCCCGTGCCATAGCCGAGGTCACCATTGCTCTCGGCTGAAGTCACGGCAATCTTGACCTTGGCGAGCCCGCGATCTTTCCCGGCTTGGAGCTGAGCCAGGATCGCATCTTTACCATGTACGGCTTCCTGATTCGGCGGCATCCGGCAGCCATCGGCGGCATATAAATCCACAACCGCCGCAAGATTTCCCGCGTTGTATTCCTTCTCCCAGGTTGCGGCGCGCGCTGCAATATCCGACTTGTCGGCAGCTCGTGCCGGCAGCGAGAGCACCGCTGCCCCAATCATCACGATCCCCCAGCACACGACTTGTTTCATCGACATTTCTTCTCCTTGCTGAAACCGCACGGGGATACTATTGAAACATTTATGAAAAGGCAACACACAACGGAATCCACCGCCAGATGCAAATGGACGGACGGCGTTCTGCGCCTTCTCTTGTTTCGTAAAAATAAAGAGATGCCAGGTGAGTTCCGCTAAAGCTCAGCTAGACCGAACAACCCCTGAGGGCAAAGGATCCCCAAGTCTCGTCGAGCGGTACACTTAATACATGCACACCCCCACCCTCAACTCCCTAGCCCACGCCTCATCCGCCTACCTGCGTTCCGCCATGCATCAGCCGATTCACTGGCATGAGTGGGGCGAAGAGGCTTTTGCCGCGGCGCAGCGCGAGAACAAGCCAATGCTGCTCGACATCGGCGCGGTGTGGTGCCACTGGTGCCACGTAATGGACCGCGAATCCTACGACGATCCCGAAGTCGCCGCCATCGTGAATGAGCATTTCATCGCGGTGAAAGTCGATCGCGACGAGCGCCCCGATATCGACAGCCGCTATCAGGCCGCGGTGAGCGCAGTCAGCGGGCAGGGTGGATGGCCGCTCACGGCCTTTCTTACTCCCGACGGCAAGCCGTTTTACGGTGGCACATATTTCCCTCCCAACGATGGCTACGGCCGCCCCAGTTTCAAGCGCGTGCTCACCAGCATCGCCGCCGCTTACAAAGACAAACATGGCGACGTGGTCGAGCAGGCGAAGATGGTCGAAACCGCAATTGCCCAGGCCGAATCTTTCTCCGGGCGCGATGGCCGCATCTCTGCGGCACTTGTCGATGCGATCACGAATTCCGCCTTCAACATGTTCGACGCGCGCAACGGAGGCTTCGGGCAAGCGCCGAAATTCCCCCATCCCTCCATCCTCGATCTGCTGATTGAACAATATTCGCGCAGCAAAGAAGACCGCCTGCGCAATGTCATCGCCACCACGCTCGAGCGCATGGCGAACGGTGGGGTTTACGACCAGCTTGCCGGAGGCTTTCATCGCTACTCGGTCGATGAGCGCTGGGTGGTGCCGCACTTCGAGAAGATGTCCTACGACAACTCCGAACTGCTGAAGAACTACGTGCACGCCTATCAAGCCACCGGCTCAGAGTTTTTTGCCGGCGTCGCCCGCGACATCATCCGCTGGATGGATGAATGGCTGAGCGATCGCCAGCGCGGCGGCTTCTACGCATCCCAAGACGCCGACATCAACATGGACGACGACGGCGACTACTTCACCTGGACTGTCGATGAAGCGCGTGGCGTGCTCACCAAAGAAGAAGCCGAGGTCGCCGCGCTGCATTACGACATCAACGAGATCGGCGAGATGCACCACAATCCGGCGAAAAACGTGCTGTTCGTGCGCGCGCCAATCGAGGAAATCGCGCGACGCATGAACCTCAGCACAGACGGGGTGAAAGATTTCCTCGACTCAGCGAAAAAGAAAATGTATGCCGCTCGCTTGCAGCGGCCAACTCCCTACATCGACAAGACGGTTTACGTGGCGTGGAACAGTATGTGCGTCTCAGCCTACCTCGAAGCGGCAAAGGTGCTGGGACTCGACGACGCGCGCCATTTCGCGCTCCGCTCGCTCGACAGAATTCTGGCAGAAGCCTGGAAACCGAAAACTGGCGGAGAAGCAAACGCGGCCGAGGGCGGCCGCGCCACCCTGCTGCACGTGGTCGCCTATTCCGATCCAAACGCCGAACGCCGCGCAGTTGCCGGCTTGCTCGATGACTACGCCGCCACCACAATTGCTTGCCTCGACGCCTATGAAGCCACCGCCGACCTCAGCTATTTCAAATTTGCGCAATCCATCGCTGACGCCATGATTACCCGCTTCTTCGACGCCGTCTCCGGAGGATTCTTCGACGCGGAGCCATCTTCATCCGGAAACAGCTTCGGCGTGCTTTCCACGCGCCGCAAGCCGCTGCAGGATTCCCCCACTCCCGCGGGAAATCCTATGGCTGCAATCGCCCTGCTGCGATTGCATCACTACATCGATGGTGCGAAGTACCGCGACCAGGCCGAGCAAACCCTGGAAGCTTTCGCTGGAGCAGCAGGCCAACTGGGAATTTTCGCCGCGACCTACGGAATCGCCGTTGCCTGTTTCCTGCACGGTCCGCTGCAGATCGTAGTGATCGCCGCCGAGCCATCTCCGCACGAGGCCGGTGAACTGGCCGCCATAGCCAACTCCGCGTTCGCCTTCAACAAAAGCGTTTTGCGCCTGCCGGCGAGCCAGGTAGTTGCCGAGAATCTTCCGCCGGCGCTTGCCGCTACTCTGCCAAAGCTGCCGCTCTTGCATTCCGGCAAGTCGTTCGCAGTGCTCTGTTCAGGCTCGACTTGCCAGCCTCCCATTACTTCTCCGAACGAGTTACGGCAGGCGCTCAAGTCCGTTTTGAAACAAGCCGCATAGACCGAATAAAAAAAACAGGGCTGACGGTTTGTATGAAAATCCGTCAGCCCAAAAATTGCGAGCCCTAGGTTCGGCCCAAGTTACTCCAGGTTACTTTGGTGACCTTGCGGCCACCTCGCAAAGCGGCTTAAATACTATCTCACTGAGGGCAGAGCAACGACTCCGCCGCATCTGCCTTCCAATTGTTGGTGTTGTTGAGGTGGGCACATCGGCATCGGGCCTCCGTCCGGGGTTGGGACCTGCGGAACGGCGGCTGCGACGTACGTGCCCACTAATCCAAACATCAGGACAGAGATCCTGATCGCTTGCTTCATGGGTTGTTCTCCTACCGCGACTGGGATTCCCGAAAAGGGATTAGTGGCGCGGAGCAGCATTATATTCCACGAGTCAAGCCCCGCTCGCGCCCCTGCGTGTTCTGTACGAATCTGGCAAAACCGAACCTAGGAACAGCCGACGACGAGCCTATTTAACTATTTTATTATCAATCAATTACAGTAGATAGAGGCTCATCCACGCGAGTCGTGGCACGCAGAGTTCGACGGCTTGAGGAATTTACGAAATCCGGAATTCTGCTATCCAGAAAATCAAGGAAGGCCAGAATCTACCAGGCCCTATTAACAAAGAAGTGATTCTCGCGACGATTCTATCCGCGCATTGGCACCGCAGTCGGAGGAGGTGCGACCTCTTGCTCCGGCAAGGTTGCCACGGTATGAGTTCGCGACAAGGCTCGATCAACCATGCCCTCGAACATGGGAATCAAAGAATCGGATGGCAGGGGATGCTGAATGTCAGAAATGGTTTGCTCCCACCGCTGCGGCCGCAACAGGATCGAGCCCGCATCCCGCGCCGGGCTTTTCGCCAGCATGTAGCTCAGCCAAACCAGTAATGCGCCGTTGTACGCACTCATGTTGATCAGGCTCATGACCAAACTTCCCATGTGATCGCCCGTCCAACTCGCCACCAGAAGCAGTTCCACAAACGCGAAGGATCCGAAACCCAGAGCAATCCCGAAGCTGCGTTGCCGGCGGTTCACGCCCAGGTAGCGGGCAAAAAATAGCAAGAAGAGAACCATCCCGATCTGGACGATTCTTACACAGCGTTGAGCCGTCGTGATCGCCTGCATCCACGGCGCCATGTCCGTTGAGCTGGTCGAAACGGAAACCACGCCGGCAACCAGAAGCATTACCAGGCCGGCCCATTTGAATAGCACCGTACCCAGATCTCGCAAGGTATGAAATGGCCGGAACACGTCGAGAAACGCCTCATGGATGACCTGGAACCCCAAAGCAACGCTGATCGCCGTGCTAAACCAGGAAGCGTAGAAATATGTGGAGTAGCTCAAGAAATAGGCCGAAAACACAATGCTAAACGTCAAAGTTTGCGCAATGATATAGGCGAAAAAATATTTGAATTGCCGGTATTGTTTGCGGCGCACCATCACGACCGCGATCGCCGTTTGTAAAACGGGATGCATGACCCAGAGAAGGTAGTACAGGATTCGAGATTTCTCGGTCATGAGGGGCTTTCCGTTAAGCCTTTGGCTTTAAATAAGCGATCAACACAAATTCCAGGCAGTACATCAGCGACAACGATCAAAAGAAAATTAAACCTTTTTGTCCGAACGTTCAATGTACACAGGTAACCGAAAGTAACGTTACTATCGGGCCATACGAGGCCACTGCCTCGCACACCTCATTCTCAGAGATAACTCATAATGGAGACAGATTTGAGTTAAACCGCATCAGCGGCGGGTTGGATCCCGTTTGTTGATTGTCTCGGATCTACGCATCGGGAACCGAATACATGTAGGCGCGCATCATGCGCACTTCATCATCCTTTTCGCTCAGGTCCTGCAGAAGAATATCCCGCAACGAGACCACCCCAACCAGTTGTCCTTCATGACAGACTGGCAAATGCCGGAAGCCGTACCGCTGCATCAGCGTCATACAATGTTCCAGGTCCTCATTCATCCCGATGGTGAGCGGGTCCCGAGTCATCACCTCAGCCAGGCAGGTGCGCCGCGGATCGTGCCCTTCCGCTACCACACGTTTCATCAAGTCCCGCTCTGAAAAAATCCCTACGAGCTTGCCACTGTGCAGCACCGGAACAGCCCCAATATCTCTTTGCACCATAGCGCGCACGGTTTCCAGCACGGTTTGCCCCATTTCTGCGTAGTAAGTCTCCTGAGATTTAATTAAGTCGCAGATTCGCATCTCGGCCTCCCTGCGATCGAAAATATATTGGGGCGCGAGTATAGCCCCAAACCGGATGCTTGCAAAGCAATAAAGGGGGTTACAGCATAGAAAACGTTCGCGGGCACTTTTTCGGGAACGGCAAGCGAGAAAGCGGCAAAAGGCTTTTATCTTTATTATCCACGCTCAGCGAAGCGGCTGTTCACCAATGATAATGAAATACGAAGAACTCTCTACCGTGGCGAAACGCTCTCGCGGTCGAGCCGTAATCACAATGTTGTATTGCCCTGGCGTCACCAGCGCCGGATCGTCTAGCACACTCAGAAACTCCTGTTCCGGCTGAATCAGAGCAAGCTGCGTCAGAAACTCGTGCACCTCGTCGCTGCGATCGCGTCCTGCAACCAGGAACGACACCTCTGCATTCTGCGAAGAAAAATCCCAGGCAATCGATGCCGCCAGGTTCACCGCCCGTTCGTAGGCGGCTTCCGAAATCGCACCCGCTACGGGATTATCAAACACAATGCATAGCTTGCGTTCATCCTCCCGCGTAAACTCTCGCACCTTCAGCGACCCCGATTTCGCCGTCGCTTTCCAATCCACATGCCGCGCCGAATCATCAGGCATGTACTCGCGAATGCGATACAAATCCGCGCCCCGACCATGCACAAAACTTTCCCACTCGCCGCGTATCGCCGGCAAAATCTCGACAACTTCCGCCGTCGTATCCACCGGCGGATAAACAATAATCTGCCGCTCCAACGCCACATCCCGCGTCTTGGTCAGGAACGCAAACGGAAACTGGGTTGCCAGCCCGAAACTCGATTCGCAATACCTTCCGCGCCGCGCAAAACCCAGCCGCACGTCGGCCTGCAATTCGGCTTGGGCGGGCAAGTACGGAAAATAAATCATGCCCTCAAATATGCCTGGCGCTGGCGAGCCCCGCTCCACCCGGTTCACTCTCCAATCGCGCATGCGTACCCACTGCCGCTCCGCCGGACGGTTCAGCGGAAACACGAAGGTGGTCCGCTCCCATCGCCATTGCTTCCGCGGATTTTTTTTCTTCTCTTTGCTCGCCGGCACTACGCGAATCGAAAATGCCGGCAGAAATCGCCGAGGATTATTCACCACAACCCGCGCCATCACCGGCCGTTCAGCAAAAACCTGTTCCGGCACTTTGACCTCGAGTTCCAACCCGCGCAGCACGAATGCCGAAACTACCCCCGAAACCAGGACCGCCGCCAGCATCGCAGCCACCACGATATACAGCAGATTATTGCCCGTGTTCAGCGCGGCAATCCCGATCACCAACGTGGCCAGCACATAGATCACACCGGCCTTGGTGACCTCATACCGCAGGCTTTCACGCAAACGTTCAAGCGCAACCCGGCGCGCCAAATACGGAACGGTTGCAAGTCCGACGAATGCTGCCATCAAAAGCGACAAAGACGCCAGAATCACCGACGCCCACAGATTCCCCGCCTCGCCCGATACGGTCGACAGCAGCGCCGCCCCGAACGCCAGTCCTAATCCCAACAGCGCCAGCAGGAATTTGATCCACACTTCTCCCGAGGCAGAGCGCAGCCACGCGCCCACACGGTTGCTTTTCGCTCGATTGAGAGAATTGGTATAGAAGCCGGCCACTGTTCGCAGCCTAGCACTGCCTGAAGGAAGGAGCAACGGAACCAGGCAGCCGAAGAAGCGTTCGTAACCTGCAATCCGCCACAAAAATTCCGTCAGCCACTATCCGGAAATTGTCATCCCGAGCGGAGCGAGGGACTTTGGCTACTGCCTGCAGGACCAGCGCGGCTGCCCTGAGCAACAAGCCGTGCTCAATATTCCGCCAGCTCTTTCATCGCCCGGAACAAATCATTAGGCTGCGGCAGAATGGCATCTTCCAAAATCGGTTGATAAGCCACAAACGTGTCGGCAGCTGCCACGCGCCGCACCGGAGCATCCAGCCGGTCGAACAGCTGATCGGCAACGCGTGCAGCAATCTCCGCGCCATAGCCCCAGCTCAAAGTATCTTCGTAAGCCACAAGAGCGCGATTGGTTTTCTGCACCGAGGCAGCAATCGTCTCCCAGTCAAACGGATTCAAGCAGCGCAAATCGATCAACTCGACTTTAACCCCGTGCTCCCGCTCCAGCTTTTGCGCCGCTTGCAGCGCGCGCGGCACAACCGCGCCATACGTGATCACCGTCAAGTCAGTGCCAGGCTGAACAATCTTCGCCTTGCCGAACGGAATCATGAAATCCGGCCCCGGATAAGCGCCGCGCCCGTAAGTCTCCCGATACAACCGCTTGTGCTCCAAAAACAAAACCGGGTCGTCGCACCGAATCGCTGTCCGCAGCAAACCGGCGGCATCCTGAGCGCTGGAAGGAAACACCACTCGCAGCCCCGGAATGTGCGTGAACATGCTCTCGCCGCATTGCGAGTGGTAAATGGCGCCGCCTGTGAGATATCCGCCAATCGCGACTCGAATCACGATTGGGCAGGAGAACGCATTGTTCGATCGCCAGCGAATCACCGAGAGCTCATCGCGAATCTGCATCATCGCAGGCCAGATGTAATCGAAGAACTGAATCTCGACCACCGGCTTCAATCCCCGCGTAGCCATACCCGTCGCCCGGCCGATGATGGCAGCTTCGGCCAGGGGCGAATTAAATACCCGCTCCGGTCCAAACTCGCACTGCAGGCCGAAAGTGAGCTTGAAAACTCCGCCCTTGCCTTTCACCAGCTTCTGCTTCAGATATTCTTCGCGGCTGCAATCGGCCACATCTTCGCCGAAAATCACGATTCGCTCATCGCGCTTCATCTCGTCGCGCAATGTCGCATTGATTAAATCCGCCATCGTTCGAGGCGCAAGCTTCTTGCCGTCGGCTGAATCCGCCGCGGCTAGCGCCTGCGTATCGAACCCAGCCGAAGTCGGATCAAGATCCGGTGAATACACAAACTGCATCACGCTCTCCGGAGCAGGAGGCAGCGCTGCTAGCGCCTGATCCACCGCAGCCTGCAACTCTTCTTCAACTTTCTTTTCCAGATCGTTGATGCCCTTGGTGTCGAGAATTCCCTCTCGTAACAAAAACATCTGCGTCCGCGAAACCGGATCGCGCCCTGAATCCCGCTCCCGCTCGGAGTCCGGCCGGTACAAGCGTTCATCATCGGACAGTGAGTGCGAATACGGACGAATCACGTGCCCATGCACAAACGCCGGCCCATGACCCTCGCGGCAATATTGCGCAGCCCGCCGAAACGCGGCGCAACTCGCCACTGGATCGGTGCCATCCACTTCTTCAAAATGAAAATTCGGAAACCCCGAAACCAGCCGCGAAATGCTGCCTCCAGCAGTCTGCACTTCCACCGGCACAGAAATCGCGTAGCCGTTATCCTGCACACAAAAAATCACCGGCAGCCTGTTCAGCGCCGCAGCATTAAGCGCCTCCCAAAACTCACCCTCGCTGGTAGTTCCGTCGCCAAGCGAAACGTAAGCGATTTCGTCGCCATGAAACGTAACATCCTTGAACGCGCGATAATCAACCGACAACGATCTCGAAGTGGGTACCGATCCCAATGTGGGTGCCCCATTTCCCGCATCGTTTGCGGGAAGTGGGGATTTCGACTGCGGAACCTCCGCCGCTCGCGGATGCTGCGCAAAATATCTCCCCGCCTCAGCGCAGCCCACAGCCTGCAGAATCTGCGATCCCGTAGGCGAAGACTGGGTAACAATATTCAGCCGCTTGTATCCCCAGTGCGAAGGCATCTGCCGCCCGCCAGAACTAGGATCATCCGCGGCTCCCACCGCCTGCAGAAACATTTCCACCGGCTTCACGCCTAATGCCAGGCACAACGAGCGATCGCGATAATAAGGATAGAACCAGTCATAGGCCGGCTTGAGCATCATGCCGGCAGCGGCGCCAATCGCCTCATGCCCTGCCCCAGACATCTGGAAAAAGATTTTCTGTTGGCGCTTCAGAAGAATCTCCCGGTCATCAATGCGCCGGGAGGTGTACATAATGCGGTAGGCTTCGATCAGTTGCTCGCGCGTGAGCCCTTCATAATTGCGGGTTTTCTTGCTGCCCGGAATGGACAGCTTGGGGTCGGTTTTTGTCGTCGCCATCCGTGTTCCGTTAGGTTATTAGATGTCCCGGCCGCAAATAAGGTGCCGAGGGTAACCGGCCAGGTTGCATTGTAAATCGGAACGCAAAATTCGGAAACACTCATTCCGTCGCTGACTCAATTCGAAATCTCTTACCGCAGCCCCTCATCCAGCAGTCCCCGCCCCGCATCCCGCAACCCCTCATCGAGGGCGTCATCCCGAAGCCCCGCGCTTTCTCCAGCGGGGCGAGGGATCTCAGGCTGCAGAACTTTGTAGGTCGGAGACGCCACTACTCCGCAGCCGCATCAACTTGTCATCGATGTCAAGGCTCATCCGCATAGAAACACGCTTCCTCACTCGAATTCCATAACCTGCTGCGACCCCGGATTATTCCAAACCGGCGCAAACGACTGCCGATGCAGTGGCGAAGGCCCATACTGCTGCAATGCAGCAATATGCCGAGGTGTGCTGTACCCCTTGTGCGAAGCCAGCCCATACTCCGGAAATACGGCATCCCATACACACATAATGCGGTCGCGCTCAACCTTGGCCAGAATGGAAGCCGCCGCAATCGAAGCCGAGAGCGCGTCTCCATGGATAATTGGCCGCTGCGGCAAATCGCAATCCAGCCGCACCGCATCGATCAGCAGATGATCGGCCGCAGGCTGCAGCCGCATCACCGCCTCCCGCATGGCCAGCCGCGACGCATGATAAATATTAATTTGATCGATGCGCGCCGCGTCCACTGCGGCCACGGCCCAGGCAATCGCATGCTCCCGAATGCGCGGCGCCAGCAGCTCGCGCCGCTCCGCCAGCAACAGCTTCGAGTCCCGCAGCCCGCGAATGCGATAGCCGCGATCCAGAATTACCGCCGCAGCCACCACCGGCCCAAACAACGATCCCCGCCCAACTTCATCCACGCCCGCGACCATGACCGCGCCATCCGCCCAGGCTTCTTTTTCATAGCGCAGCGTACAGCGCAGCCGCTTCAGCAATCGCAGTTTCGCCGCCGAAGGAGACAGTTCAGATTCGCAGAGAGACTTTGCAGCAGTAGGCATGAGGGCTTTTTTTCGGAATTATCTACCGCCATCTTCACCCGTGCGGAGAATCCACGCAAGCCCGGAAATACACAGGAAGTTCACGAAGGAAGTTCGCCAAGAAAAAAGCTGCGTCGTTGCGACGCCCTTTCACTCTCATCGAGGGCGTCATCCCGAAGCCCCGCGCTTTCACCAGCGGGGCGAGGGATCTCACGCCATCACTATCTCCATCACACGGCCAAATGAGGCACGCGGTCACCCGCCCAACTACAACCCAAACAACTCCCGCAGCCGCTTCGTCTGCGCCCGGCTCACCGGAATCTCGCTCTGCTTCTTATCGTCCATGCGCAGCTGATACGAGCTCTTGAACCAGGGCACCACTTCGCGAATGCGGTTAATGTTCACTACATACGAGCGATGCGCCCGCCAAAACATATGCGCGTCCAGACTATCCTGCAGCTCTTCCAGAGTCCGGCAGTTCGAATGACCTTCCATGCCCGAGGTTCCGCCCGTCACCACCGTAATGACTCCATCTTCGATCGAGGCGTAGCAAATGTCTTTCTGATCCACCAGAAACATTCGCCCCACCGCTTTCAACAAAATCTTCGAAGTCTGAGTCTTTGGCGCCTGCAGCATCCGCACCAGGTTGTCGATCTTTTCCGCCGGCAGTTCGTCGGCTTCTTGTTGCGTGCGCGCCTTCTGCACGGCCTGCGAAACCCGCTTCTTGTCGAATGGTTTGAGAAGATAATCGACCGCATTCACCTCAAACGCTTTCACCGCGTACTGGTCAAATGCCGTAGCAAAGACAATCTTGGGAAGACGGATTTTCTTATCCAGCAGCCTCTTGATCACTCCGAAGCCATCCAGCCCCGGCATCTGCACGTCGAGAAACACCAGATCAGGATTGTGCTCCTTCACCAGGTTCACAGCTTCCAGGCCATTCTTGCCCTGTGCCACCACATTGATGTCGCCGGCATTTTTCAGCAGAAAGGCCAGCTCGTCGCGAGCAAGCTGCTCATCGTCCACGATTACCGCAGAAAGGGACATGTGGGCTCCTAAGTTGGCTCTGCAGAAAGTATAGCGCGCTTTGTCGCATTCCCTCGAAAGGGAGTGATCAAGGCCTTTTTGCACGAAACTAAGACGCTGCTCCCACGCCCGCATGCAATTTGCGCCCGCCCTTCTACTGTGCTAACGTCCCATTGAAATCTACCGGCAAGCCTTCGGCACATAGGAGGGGCCAATGATCGGCATTATTCTTCTCGTAATCCTGGTGATCGCCATCGTGGTTCTCATCGGGATGTACAACAGCCTGGTGCAACTCCGCGTACGTTGCGATTCGGCCTGGTCCGATATTGATGTGCAGCTCAAGCGCCGCCACGATCTGATTCCCAACCTGGTCGAGACGGTCAAGGGCTACGCAGCGCACGAAAAGGGAACCTTCGAAGATGTCGCCAAATACCGCTCTCAGGCCATGCAGGCGACCACTCCGGAAGGCAAAGCCATTGCCGAAAATCAGCTCACCGGCGCGCTGAAAAGTTTGTTTGCCGTCGCCGAGAATTATCCCGAGCTGAAAGCGTCCGAAGAATTCACCCAGTTACAAGCACAGCTGAGCCAGACCGAAGACGCCATCCAGAATTCGCGCCGCTATTACAACGCAGTGGTGCGCGATCTGAACACGAAGATCCAATCATTCCCCACCAACATACTCGCCAGCAGTTTTGGCTTCCAGCAGCGCCAGTTCTTCGAAACCGGAGCCGCCGACCGCGAACCAGTAGCCGTGAAGTTCTGAGTGGGGGCGGAACGTTGAAGGCACCACTGCGCCGGCAGGATGACCCGGCCACGCAATAATGCCGGAACTCGGCGGGTCCCAAATTACAAAATTACCCGATTACAAAATTGCTCAATTTCACTTCATCACTCCCCGCTGCGCAATCCCAATATTATCCCGAGTAGTGTTCTTCACCAGATACATCATCTCGTCGGCCTGACGGATAATATCGTGCGCATCGCGCGCATCGTGCGGATAAGTGGCCAGTCCAATCGAAGCTCGCACATTCAGGTTCAATCCCTCATCGTGGCAGAACTTGCTGGCGCGCAATCCATCGCGCAACCGCTTCGCCACCACCAGCGCCTGATCTTTTCCTGTTTGCGGCAGCAATACCACAAATTCATCTCCGCCATAACGAAATGCAAAATCGATCAATCGCAGTTGCGCTTTTACCAGATATCCAATCTCTGCCAGCAGCTTGCTCCCAATTAAATGCCCGTAAGTGTCGTTCACCGACTTAAAATGATCGAGATCGATAAACAGAACGCTGAACTCATATCCAAACCGTGACGACCGGTAAACCTCCGTATCCAGCGTCTTGTATAAATGCCGCGCGTTGTAGAGCCCGGTACAATCGTCGGTGATGGTCAGTTCCTGAATCTTCTCGACCCACTTCGCGTTCTCGATCGCAATCGCCGCATAGTCAGAAAGCGATTGCAGAAAGAAAAGCTCGGGCTCGTTGAACTGCGACATATCCACATTTACCAGCTGAATCACTCCCAGCACGCGCAGCCGCGAGCGCAGCGGAATGCAAATCACCGCGCGGGTTTGCCACTGCGTAATGTCATCCACATGCTTGGCAAATCGCGGATCGTCCTGCACATTCGCCGAAATCACCTGCTCGCCATGTTTCGCGACCCAGCCGGCAATCCCCTCGCCCATTTTCAAGCGGACATTCTTCAGCGCTTCCGCCGCCTCACCCACCGCAATCGCAAAATACAACTCGTTGCGCTGCTCATCCACCATCAGCAACGACCACGTATCCGGGCGGAAATATTCCGCCATCTTTTCCATGATGGTCTTCAGGATGGAGTCGAGGTCCAGCGACGACGTGAGCGCCTTGGCCACATCGTGAAAGATGGTTAATTCCTGGCTTTG
The DNA here is from genome assembly GCA_963766625.1 of uncultured Acidobacteriaceae bacterium. Taxonomy (GTDB): domain Bacteria; phylum Acidobacteriota; class Terriglobia; order Terriglobales; family Acidobacteriaceae; genus Sulfotelmatobacter. The sequence goes on from CAVYBF010000013.1 coordinate 38,829, forward strand.
GCGCGTCAATTGAGTGCCGGTAGCCTCGAACATGCCTTCTTCACCTTGAATTGCTTGCTGGACGGAGTGACGCCTCAAAAGCGACGATTCCAAAAATTATATGGTTCCTACCAATGCCCAAGCAATAAACGTTGGTAACCAGAACCCTTAAAGCCAATGGCGCCCTGATCTTAGAAACTCCCACCACGACCAACGGGACCGCTGGTGGCCCCATTCAAGCCCGGTTTTGGCTTGAGTGGGAATGTTCAGATCTCCTCGATTCTGTCATTCATCCGCCGCAGATCACTCCGGAGGCGATGATCTGCAGAGTCGAGGGACACCTTGTACCTTTTGGGGCCGAGGACTCGTCGAGGGCTGGACGCAAAACCATATCGTGAGCGTTGACCTTCGGTTTATTCTTTATACCTATGCCAAGAAACTATATTCTCATCTCCCTCGCGCTGTCTCTGCTCGCAATCCTTTCGGCGCCGTTTCTCCACGCCCAAGCCAATCCCACCCCCAACCCCAAGTCCATCCCCTTCATCGATGGCGGCATTGGCCCCTGCACCGCCGATTTCACCATCACCGATAACGCCCGTGCACCCATCTACGACGCCCAGATCAAAGTTCACATCTCCTACGGCATATTCGGCGCTCACAAACTCGATCTCCAGGTCGGCACCAACATCGACGGCAAAGCCCGCTTCACCGGCTTGCCTGCCAAGAGCAAACAAGGGTTATTCTTCCAGGCTTCCAAAGGAGATTTCACCGGTTCAGCCTTCGACGACCCCGCCAAAACCTGCAATGCGCAATTCACGGTGGCGCTCGAAAAACCGGCAGCGCCCGCACCCTGAAATGCCAGCCGCCCGCCTGCGCCCTGAAGTGGTTGGACTCATGGGTCCGCCTTCGACGAAGCTGATGTGGCATCCGGGTGCGCCTTCGCCTATCATTATGGCAATCTCAATGCGGAACAGAGGGGTTGATCGATTCCGCCGGAGCCGGCTTTGGAAGCGTTCGGTGACAAGTTACGGAAGCAGCGCGAACAGCGTGGCATCACGCTCGAAGCCATTTCGAGCACCACCAAAATCAGCACCCGCATGTTGCGCGCCCTGGAAGAAGAAAAATTCGAGCAGCTCCCCGGCGGCGTTTTCAACAAAGGGTTCGTCCGCGCCTACGCCCGCCAGGTTGGCCTCGATGAAGAAGAAGCCATTGCCGACTATCTCGCCGCTCTGCGCGAGAGTCAGATCCAGGCGCAGCCAATTCTTCCCGACTTCCGCACTGGCAAAGCCCCTGCCGTTCCACCCAAACCGCTTCATCATCCTGCTCATGAAGCGCTGCAAGATGAAAGCCACGCTCATGCTCGCCCCGGCGTAATTGCCACCGATGACAATCCCAGCGCCGCAGACCGCCGCCTCGGCTCCGAGCGCAGAAATGAAGATCGAAGAAATGAAGATCGCAGAGTCGAAGAACGCAGAACTGGTAATGAGAATCAGAATCGCGAGCCCTGGCAAATAGAAAATCGCCCGGCGGCCGACCTTCTCCGCTCGGTTCACGGAGAGCAGAATCACGACTCTTCGCACCAATCCCCCATTTTTACCACCGGCAGCTTCGGACAATCTGATTCCGGCAAAAGTTATCTTCCGTGGGCTACTTTGGCGGCAGCACTGCTCATTGTCACCGCCGCGCTGGCTTTCTGGAATGTTCACCGTCGCAACCGCTCCTTGCACCAAGAAGCATCGGCAAGCGCTTCCTCAGTCATCGCTTCGTCTCAAGCTCCGACTCACTTCGAATCGTCGGCCTCGAAATCGTCGTCTGCGACCCACTCGCTGAAAGCCAAACTCGAGAGCCCTGCCGCCGTAAAAGAGGAAAAGATATCCTCGGCAGCAGCCCGGCCTCTCGGCGCGCAAAATGCCAACGCCTCCGCGCCCGCTTCCCGCGCCGCAATCTCTCAGCCGATAGCGTCCAATGCAGCTGGCGGATCCGCCTCCATCCCTGCTGCTCCACCTTCCAAAGCTGTCTCTCAATCCACTGCCGGCACAACCGCAAATCCGTTTACCTTGTTGATTCGGGCCGAGAAGAATTCCTGGGTATCCATCACCGCCGATGGCAAACTAGTTGCGGAAGAAACTCTTATCGCTCCAGCCGAAAAGTCGGTTCGCGCTAATAACGACATTGTAGTTAAGGCGGGTAATGCAGCCGGAGTCAGCTTCCTTCTAAATAGCAAGGAAATCCCGGCTCAAGGTCAAGACGGCCAAGTTAGAACCTACATATTCGATTCCTCAGGCGTTAAAGTATCCCCGAGTGCTAGGCCTCCCAGCACTGACTAACAAATTTTCTGATATCTAAAGTCCGCTAATACCACCTCGACAGCCCCCGTGCGTACCTCACTTACTAACACTTCCAGTACCAAATAACTTGACATTAGCAGTCCTTTAAAAGTATCTAGGTCTGCTAAATGCAAAAATAGATATTTTTGTATCTACTCCCGGGAACAAGTTCTGTTACGGAGGCTGTAACCAATGACGAGCGCCTATTTGCGTTGCATTTTGCTAACTTCCCTGCTTCTCCTCGCCATCTCAATGATGGCGCAGCAGCCGGATAATCATCCCGCCACTAACACGGCCAACAGTTCCCTTGCTCAACTCCTCGAGTCTAAGGGAATTATTACTCCCGCCGAGCTGGCGACCATTAATCAGGCGGCTTCCCCGCAAGAGGCCAACGCCCGGCTGGCGAGAATCCTTGTCCAAAAAGGCATGATCAACAGCAAGGAGTACGCCGCTGCGGTCGCGCCATCAACAACTCCGGCCGATTCTTCGGTTGCGGTTACTCCCGCGAGCGCGGTGACGAATAGCTCATCCAGTAGCTCGTCAAGCTCGCAAGCGCCCCATTTATCCAAAGCCGTCATGCAAACCAGCTCCGGCTCGCAGTATCCACGGACTCCGAGCGGCGCGCCTCCCGAACCCAGCGGACCGCCGATCATCGCGGCCGTCGCTCCCGTTCGCGTGCTGCCCATCACCATTCCCAAACAGGGCGGCATGATTCCCGATATCCATCTCGGCAGCGGCGCCAACATCAAGCCCTATGGCTTCTTCAAAGCCAGCGCCATCGAAGATACGGCTGGCTCCGGCGGTCCTACTTTCGGCGATCAAGATTGGCCGCTGCCTCTACTCATCGGCGGCGATACCGGCCCCACTTCCGACTCGCAATTCCACCTCAAGGCGCGCAGCACCCGTGCCGGTGCTCAGTTCGAATGGGTTCCGAAAAACTCCGGCTTCGTGGTCACGGCTCGCGTGGAAGCTGACTTCGAAGGCGACTACACCGACGTCAGCAACCGCAATATCAGCTCTGCCCGCTCCAGCCAGTTCGACCTTCGCATGGCGTACATGCGCCTCGATCACAGCATCGGCGGCCTGCCATGGTTTGCTGAGTTCGGACAGGATTGGACCCTCGTCTCCAGCTCTCTCCCCAGCCTTTTTGAAACCACTGGCTTAGGTGTCGCCATGGGTACTCTCTATGAGCGCGCCCCGATGTTTAGAACTGGCGTTCAATTTCACTACGGCAGTTTGAAAATCCAGCCGGAGTTCGCCATCGTCGATCCTATTCAAGGTTCTGCAGCGCTCACTACCGATCAACGCCTGCGCTTTGGCGACCGGGCCGGTTCGGACTCGAACGAACCCGCCGTGGAATCCCGAATCGTCTTCCAGTTCCCGCTCTCCCACAACTGGCGCCGGGTCGAGCAGGCGCAGATCATCTTCAGCGGCCATCACGCTTCCATGGATGAAATCATTCCCCATGCGGCGCAATTGCCAACCAGCGTGACCTGCACGGCGCTTCCCTGCACTATCGGACCGGTCTTTACAAGTGCCACTACCCCCAACGTCGGCTTCACCACCAGCACCACCATTCTTGGTGCCAGCAATTGCGCAAAAGCTTCCTGCACTTTAGAAGACATATACGCCACTGGAACTCAGACCGGCTACCCGCAAAACGTCTGGACCACCGAACTGCAATTGCCCACTCCCTGGGTAACATTCGTCGGCAAGTTCTACCGCGGAGACAACCTGAGATTCTTCTTCGCTACCCAGCTCAATGATGTCTTCGCCAATCTGTTTAGCATGAAAGAAGTCGGCACTGGCGTTTCCGAAAGCGGCCGGTCAATTCCCTTCGGCTGTTTCGGCGGCACTGCTGTCGCGGCCGCTGCCAAGACCACCATCGACTGTCACGGCAATCCGGTTCAAGCCGCCACTCTCCAACCCGTAGGAGGCGAGGGCGGGTTCATCGAACTAAGTTTCCCGCTCTCGCGCATCTTCCACGCCAATCCCGAAGGCCACAACTCAGGATGGGTCTTCCACATTCAATACGGCACTGATCGCGACATTGCCGCCGAGGCTCGCGCCGAAGGCAACAACGGTTTGTCTCGCACCGACCTCGACACCGCGTCGATTACTTATAAGCTAAACACCTGGGTATCGTTCGTCAACGAAACCAGCTACATCGTGACCTTCGCGGCCGAAGCCAACAGCAAACTCTTCGAAGGTGTCAAGGTAAGTCAGGCTCACGATTGGCGCCAGGAGTTTGGACCAATCTTCACCTTCTAACTTCAATTTCTAACTCGAGTTACAAACCAAAAGCTCCTGCAGACTAATTCCAATCCGCAGGAGCTTTTTTACATCCAGGTGCCAGCTACCTTACTTATCTAAGTTATCGAGAAACCAATCCTCAATCCCTTACCATCAAGCCGAGAAAATTCCTTCAATTTTACTTCCCACCGGCGATCCCAGCCCGGTGCACGCATCCCATCCCGGCCGCGCCGTATAAGCTCCGTTATTCCCCGAAGTAATATCGTTGAAATCTCCCGACGGATCTCCCGCCTGATACAGCAACGCATTTACAAATCCCACCGGCTTGCCCACGCTCTGGTTGATCAGGGCAAACAATCCAGCCCACAGCGGAGCAACCGCGCTCGTGCCCCCAATCACATCCGCCTGACCATCGACCCGCGTCACGTAGCCCGTGCTGGGATCCGCATCGCCCGCCACATCCGGAACTCCCCGCCCCACGTGGTGATTCGGATTCCCCGAAGCCGGCACGCCTGCCGCATTCTGCCAACTCGGCAGCGGAAACACATCGCTCACTCCGCCACCGGTCGCGCCTTCTCCGCTGGCCAGTTCGTTCCACACCACTTCGCTGCTGATTTCGTCGCCCGATCCAAGCAGTTTTGTTCCTCCACACGCCAGCACATTCGGGCTCGATGCCGGAAAGTCCACGTGACTCTTCCCATCGCTCACGCCGTCGGTCGATCCGTCATCTCCCGCTGCAACCGTCACCGTCACGCCCATAGCGGCCGCTGCTTGAAACGCCTCGTCCATCGCGGTCATCGCCTGCTGCGTCCACGTTGATTCCGGTCCGCCCCAGCTGATCGAAATGATCGACGGATGATTCGTCGTGTCGTGCGCCGCCGCGGTAATCGCGTTCAGAAATCCCGCGTCGGTGTTTTCCGCAAAATAAGCCGCGATCTTCGCCCCATTTGCAATCGCCCCAGCCACTTCAATGTCCAGCATCACTTCCCCATCCGGCCCATTCGGATCACCGGTCGGCTGGTTGCTCGCTCCGCCCACCGAAACCGCGCTCACCGTGGGCGTCTTCTTCAACCCAAGCTGGCTCCAATAGGCGCTCAGGTCGGCGGGCTTGTATCCCCCGCCCAACTCAATCAGCGCAATGCACTCTCCCGTTCCATCTACATTCGTAGGATAGTCATAAAATTTCGCCACCTGCACCGGCGTGTAAGACAAATTCACCGCCGCGGCACGGACTCCGCCACGTCCCTGCCGCCTACGAAAATGCGGCTTCGCCTGCGGACGATTGTCCAGTCCAAACACCCCTTCCACATACCCCTGCAGCTCCGCCGGCAGTTGCACCGCACCCGTGCGGCCGCGATACCTTCCACCCGCATGTTGATACTCTTTCAATTGCACCCCAAACGCCTGATTCATCGCCGCCACCGTGCCGGATAGCACCATAGTTCGCCGCGCCGCGCTTTTTTCCTTCACCAGCAGTTTGTATTCGCGAGCAAACGCTTCTACTTTCGCCATGCTCTCAGCATCGGCTCCATGCTGCTGCTCGAATTCCTTGCGGCTGAAAATTTTCCGCTCTTTTACCGGCTTCTTATATTCCTCGGGATCCACAGCCGGCTTTTTCCCTGCCTTCGATCGCAGCCGCACGGTTACATCTACCATTTCGTTCGGATCGGCGGGACCAATCTCTCGCGCTCCCTCCAGCGGCGCGCGCTCACTGCCCTGCAGTGCAATATACTTTTTCGGATCAGGCATGGATTCTCCTTCCAAGACGGGGTTCAGCCAGGATGGCCAGACCGGAGGCAAGAGCCCTACCGAACTCTTCACCTGCCATCACCCTGTGAACGGGCGCCGATCATCAGATGCTGCCGACCTTAGCACGGACCAACGCGTAAGCAATTCCCGGTGAGATTTGTTACGAAACACGAACAAAAGCGGTAACCGCCACCTCAGTGAACGTTCGTAATTTGAAAGCGCTTTGCAGTGTAGGCAGAATCACTTTGCCACCTCGCAATTCAGCAATCGTGGTTCCGGTCTTCCGAACCTACACCGCTGAAACAAACCAACCTCTGGCCGGATCGGAACAAGAACCTTCATGTCTCGCGCAAAAGCAACCATTCTCTGCGTTCACGATCGCTGGAACGGACTCATCGATCGCAAAATCTTGCTCGAAGAGAACGGCTACAAGGTCCTGGAAGCAACTGATTGCTCTGAGGGACTGCGTTTATTTCTCTCTCATCGAGTAGACGCCGTAATTCTCGACTACCAAATGGCCAGAATGCACGGCCACCTTGTCGCAGCGGAGATGAAGCTCCTTAAGTGGCAAGTCCCAATCATATTGTTGTCCGCATCTGGCCCTTTGCCGGATGGCAAACTGAAATCGGTGGATACTTGTCTATCCAAATCCCAGGCGCCCAGGATTCTCTTGTCCACCCTTAAAGACCTGCTGGACGGCCGGTCAAAACCCTTCTTCTCTCGTTGGTTCGATCAGTGGAAGGGCCGCAATCAGGAGATTAGGGAATGGCATTCTTAAACTGGTTATTCGGAAGAGGTTGCTTGCATCGTTTCTCCTGGCCGCGCGTCGATGCCAACGGCAATCACTATCAGATTTGCTCCGTCTGTGGGACCGCTTACGAATACGACTGGAAGCAAATGCGGCGAACCGAGCATTTAGTAGTGACCGTACTCCTGCACGGATAACGTGCACCACCCTCGACAATGTCGGGACTGCGCAGCCCAGGGTGATGATGTAAGCCTGATGAAGTAAGACTGACCAAGGTAAGAGTGATGAAGCAAAACAGTCGCCGGCCGCTGTAGACCCGCCCCCGCCCAACTCATGCACTTCAAAAGACGTGGCTCTGACTCCTTGTTTTTTTTCAAAAAAAATACCGCGCCCCTGGCGGGGCGCGGTTTGCAAGTTGGTCAGATTCCCGATCCTTCTAATTCGAAAAAATCTGAACTGTGGTCGAACAGAACCCGAACCCAGCCACAGTACTGTCGAGGAAGTTCATGCCGAAGTCATAGCTGTTGCCTGCGGTAAGGGGAAAGAAGTCGTTGTTTTCGTCATAGATGGTCTCCGTACCTGCGCTGGTAGGTTCCAGATAGAACGCGTTGCCGACAGTCACCGTCCCGGAGGAAGTGGGCGTACGAATCGCCGACCGGAACGACAGCGTCTGGCCCGCCGCAGTAGCACCTATAGCACAACGGTTGAAGATCATCGCGGTTGCGTTCACCGGCGGGACGTAATCGCTGATCATGTTCAAATACCCGGATTGCGCACCCGAGAGACTGGTGTTCCCCAAAAGCTGAGTAATGAGGATGCCGCGGCCCCCGTTGATGGTGCCGCCGACGGTGAGACTATTGTTGACGCCGACATTGCCGCCCATGGCAACCGTCATGGTATCGGTACCCTGTGAAGTTTGCCAATGAAACACATCCGCGTTGTCGTCGTAGTAGATGCCCCACGTCGGGAACTCTGGAGAATGCGCCCAAAACATACGGTTCCCGGCGACGCAGCAGCTATCGGCATTCATGATCAGAGGAGGCTGGGTACCGGTACCTCCGGTAAACCCGATTGTGCCCGTAATTGTGACTGGCTGGTACGTGCTGGTCGTGGCGACACCCAAATGAGACGTGATGCTGCCAGTTGAACCGACCAGCGACGCCCCGGAAACCGCCCCGCTCGCGCTGAGGTTGCCGGTAATGCTCTGGTTGCCGGTGAATGCGTTGTTGGCTGCTAACTGAGGTACCACCGAGGTATTGATGCTCAGCGCCCCGCTGCTGGTGATCGGACCGCCAGTCAATCCCAGTCCACTGCCCACGCTTGTGACCGTCCCATTGCCCGTGCCGGTGCCCGGGAAGGTTTGCCCTGCGGCAAAGCTGATCCGCCCGTTGCTGGCAATTTGGAGTCCGGTTTGCGTCGGCGCGGCAGTCCCTTGGCCAAACAGCAGATTCAGCGTTCCGCCGGCGGTGCTCGTGTCATTATTGATCGGTTCCGCCTGCCATTCAAACGTCTGATTCACCGCCGTGCTGGTGCTGCTGTTAAACGCCGATGCTACCTGCTTGAGCACCTGCGAACCCTTCCCCGCCGCAGCTGTGGCCGTGCCGCTTGCGGGCAGCGTCAGCGCTCCCATCACCGAGGTCGCGCCTCGCAACGTTGCCCCGCCCTTCACGTCCAGAGTTGTTGCCGGAGTCAACGTGTTGATGCCGATCTTAGCCGTGCTCCCCGATCCTGTTTGATAGAGCACTGAATCGATGATGTCGGTCGCTGAGTCCCACATCGGGACGTAGCCCGCCGTGCCCGTGCCGGTGACCGCAGCATTCGGACTGACACCCCCCGCCGGACTGATCTCGCCGCTGGCCACAACCTCACCTACGCCCGGCGTCGCCCGCACAAAAGCCGAGGGCGGCAATCCACCAATCGTTGCCGCGTCTCCCGCCTTCATCGCGTAAGGTACGCTTACTAGAAACACTCGTGGCTGTTCCGTTTGTCCCGCGACTTGCACCCCCAGCCAGTGCGCCTGGCCGTTGGTGAACAAACTCATGGGCACTCCGTCCGTTTTGGTAATTCCGACATAGGCGGAGTAATGCCCGGTTTCGTCGAGCGATATGTTCTGCGTCTCCGACCAGAGCGCTTCCCCTCCCTGGGCGTTGTTGTAGAGTGAGAAAGTCATCTTGACCGTGCCAGTAAGCGGACTGCCGGCTTCACTGGTGGCGACGTTAGCGAACTGAATTACTGGTGGCACTTGCGCATAAACCGCGTTGCTGCCCGGGGTTTGAGCGGCCATTGGCAGAACTGCACACAGAAATGCTACGAACACACAGATGCGTAGCTTCATGGGATTCTCCTTGCAAAAGAATGGAAATACGCTTCAGAACGAGCGACGACGTTCGACTACAGAGGGGGGCAGCAATAGCGAACGACGCTTACAGGTAAGAAGCCCAGGGGTCAGATGAGCTCCGAGGTTTGAAATGATGATAGACGACGATGACGCCCCGAAGTTGGCCGGAATTATGCCAGCGGTCGCCCGTTCTGTCAATGTGAAAAATTTTGCACGCTCGCGCGGCCGGTCGTTGATTTTCTGGAGTGACCCCCCTCTCATTACGCCACGCGCGATCATGCCCAGAGAAAAATAAACCAAGAAAAAAGACGGCCAGCATAAAACAAAGAAAGAAGAAAGAATTAAAGAATTAAAGAGAAAAAAAACAAGAGAGGTCACTACAATCAAACTCTCATGAACGCGGAAGCGCAAGACGGGGTCAGGACAATCCAATGAGAAATGTAATCTTCGCAATCAACACTACCCTGGATGGCTGCTGCGACCACACCAAACAACTGGCTGATGATGAAACCCACGAATATTTCAGCCACCTCCTGCGAAACGTGGACCTGCTCGTCTTCGGACGTAAAACCTATCAATTGATGGTTCCTTTTTGGCCCGAAGTCGCAAAGACCCAGTCGATGACGAAAGCAGAGAACGAATTTGCCCGGACATTTGACTCCCTCCAAAAAATTGTTTTCTCCCGGTCATTAGGTAGCGCTGAAGATAAAAAAACGCGAATTATCCGCACGAATCTTCACGACGAAATACTTAAATTGAAGCAGGAACCAGGCAAAAACATTCTGGTCGGCGGCGTAAGTGTTCCTTCCCAACTGATCGCGCTGGGCCTGGTGGATGAATACCGCTTTGTCGTTGGACCAATCCTCGCCGGAGAAGGAAGACGGTTGATGGAGGGCGTCAGCCTGCCCGAGAAATTGCAATTGAAACTGGTTGAGTCAAAGCCTTTTAAATCAGGATGTGTTGCGCTTCGTTACCTGAAACAGTGAGAAAACTCTGCAAGGCTCTGCTGCCGGCTGCCGGCAACAAAAGATCCACTGCAAAGCCGGAGATCAAGATCAAGAACAGGGCCCTAGAGGAGATAAAACAGTTCCGGGAAAGAAGCCTTTACCTGTATTCGTGATGGGCGGCCTCATCCTCGGTTCGGGACTTAACCCTACTTAGCATGGCGTTTCGAGACCCAGTCTACTCCGCAGGATTAATCCGCCCGCCAGCACTCTGCGTGATCGACCCTGCCGACGGCAATACAGGAAATTACCGATTTTGAAAAAAGTTAACCTCTCGCACTCCGTGTGCATCGACCGCCCGTGCTCTCAATTCCGCTATTTAATTCACCCCGAAGCAGTTAAGCGCAAAATAATTGCCATGCCCAATTCCATTTGTTAGCGTTTTTACAAGGGCCCGACTCTCACGATTCATGCTTGATCGATGGAAAGCGCAATAGTATGATTTCAATTTGTACTTCTGATCATCGCGACTGCGTTCGTACCCCCACCGTCGCCCCAGATCCAGATAAGGTCCACAGCACTTCTTAAGGAGAGCAAATCTTGGCTGCAACCTCAAAGAACCGCAATCTCTTCACCTCTGAATCCGTGACCGAAGGCCATCCCGATAAGATCGCCGACCAGATTTCTGACGCCATCCTCGACGCCTGCCTCGCCGAAGACGCCTACAGCCGCGTCGCCTGCGAGACCCTGACCGCCACCGGCCTGGTCGTCATCGCCGGCGAAATCACCACCAAAGCCTACGTCGATTTCCAGCAGGTAGTCCGCGGCACCGTTCAGTCCATCGGCTACGACAACGCCCTCCACGGCTTCGATTGCAACACCTGCGCCGTAATCTCCAGCATCAATAAGCAGTCCGGCGACATCGCCATGGGCGTAGATACCGGAGGCGCCGGCGACCAAGGAATGATGTTTGGGTATGCTTGTAATGAGACCGAAGAATTGATGCCGACTCCCATTTCTTTGGCGCACAAGCTCACAATGCGGCTCTCGCAGGTGCGAAAGAATGGAACCCTCCCTTATTTACGCCCTGATGGAAAATCCCAAGTCACGGTTGAATACGATGCCACCGGCAAGGTTCAGCGCGTGGATGCCGTTGTAATCTCGACGCAACATTCTGAAACCGTGGCCAACGACGAACTGCGGTCCGGCATTTTGAAGCATGTGATTCAGGCGGTGATTCCGGCCCATTTGCTGGATGAAGACACGAAGTATCACATTAATCCAACCGGCCGTTTCGTGATCGGCGGACCCATGGGCGATACCGGGCTCACTGGACGGAAGATCATTGTTGATACGTATGGCGGCATGGGACGGCACGGCGGCGGGGCGTTCAGCGGGAAAGATCCGACTAAGGTCGATCGCTCGGCGGCGTACATGGCGCGGTATATCGCCAAGAATATTGTTGCGGCGAAGCTGGCGGATCGCTGCGAAGTGCAGCTGGCGTATGCGATTGGTGTGGCTGATCCGGTTAGCGTGAGAGTGGATACGTTTGGCACGGAGAAAGTTGATCCCACGATTATTCCGGATTTGATTCGCGCCAACTTTAAGCTCACGCCGCGCGGAATTATCGATTCGCTGAATTTGCGGCGACCGATCTATCGCAAGACTGCGGCTTACGGGCATTTCGGACGCAACGATCTTGACTTCACCTGGGAAGCTATCGACAAGGCTGCGAAGCTGGCGAGTGAAGCGGGACTTCGGGAGACGGTCGGGGCGCGGAAGTAGTTTGCGAGTACTGAAGAGTCAAAATCCCCACCCTAGTCCTAGCGAATTGCTCGGCGTGATATCGGAAGTCCAGTCTCGGTGATGGTCCAAAAGTCTCACTGCCCTAAGGGTATTTTGGATGTTCGATCCCAGGTATGAATCGTGTATTCTGGCAGAGCACTCTTTTATTCCAACTACTCTTCGTAACCAACATAAAATTCTAAGCAAGCAAGTGCCACTGGAGGAGTATGTCAACAGCAGCAATCAATTGCGACGTTAAGAATCTGGAACTGGCCGACATGGGCAAGAAGCGCATCGAGTGGGCGAACCAGTCGATGAAGGTGCTCCAGATTATTCGAAAGGAATTTATCAAAAACCAGCCGCTGAAGGGCATCCGCATCTCGGCCTGCCTGCACGTAACGGCGGAGACGGCGAATCTGGCGATCTGTCTGCGCGATGGCGGCGCTGATGTGGTGCTGTGCGCTTCGAATCCGCTTTCAACGCAAGATGATGTTTCGGCCAGCCTGGTGCGCGATCAGGGCATCGGCGTGTTCGCCATCAAGGGCGAAGACAACGACACTTACTATCAGCACATCATGGCGGCAATCGATCACAAGCCGCACATCACGATGGATGATGGCGCGGACCTGGTTACGATTCTGCACACCAAGCGCACCGACGTACTCGAGGGCGTGATCGGGGGAACGGAAGAGACCACCACCGGCGTGATCCGCCTGCGCGCGATGGCCAAGGAAGGCGTGTTGCGCTACCCAATTATTGCGGTGAACGATGCCGACACCAAACATCTGTTCGACAACCGCTATGGAACCGGACAGTCGACGATTGACGGAATCATTCGGGCTACGAATTTCCTGCTGGCCGGATCGAAATTTGTTGTGGCCGGCTACGGCTGGTGCGGGCGCGGGCTGGCCAGCCGCGCGCGTGGCTGCGGAGCGGAAGTGATCGTGACCGAAGTCGATCCCACGAAGGCGCTGGAAGCGGTGATGGACGGCTTCCGGGTGATGTCGATGCACGAGGCAGCGAAGATCGGCGACGTGTTCTGCACCGTGACCGGCAACAAAAGCGTGCTGACCAAGGAGCATTTCGACCTGATGAAAGATGGCGCGATCATTTCGAACTCCGGCCACTTCAACGTGGAGATTGACATTCCCGCTCTCGACAGAATGGCTTCGTCCAAGCGGACAACACGCAATTTCGTCGATGAATATTCGATGAAAGACGGGCGCAAGATCAATCTGCTGGGCGAAGGCCGGCTGATTAATCTGGCGGCGGCGGAGGGGCATCCGGCGTCGGTGATGGATATGAGCTTTGCCGACCAGGCGCTCTCGGTCGAGCACATGGTGAAGAATTTCAAGACGCTGGAGAAGCGCGTATATAAAGTTCCGGACGAGCTCGACAAGCGCGTGGCCAAGCTGAAGCTGGAGTCGATGAGTATTAAGATCGACAAGCTGACGCCGGAGCAGGAAGAATATCTGGCGGGGTGGAGCGAGGGAACATAGGTTTTGGGCGTTGGCTTTTTGGCGGGGCGGCGCAAGCCGCCCCGCTTTGTTTTTGTTCGCAATCATCCGGGCGCGGGGGGACCATTTCGCGCGTGTTGCGATTCGCGAAGCGAATCGCGCACGGCCTGCTCAAGATGGGAGTTCCTTTCAGCCCCGGTCAATGAGTGTAATCGCCTGATTGCAACAAGCGTCCTTCGAGTTAGCCTCAGCGTATAAGGGCAACTCTTTGGATTTTCTCAGGACCTCGTGTACCACCTATAACCGTTTTGTCGTCCGCGGCCGTCCAAACTTGCCAGTTCTCTTTCTCATAGAAAACGACTTGCACTGCCGTTCCATTCACCCGGTGGTGAGCAGTGGTCAGGGCCGTTAGGACCCTGTCTTGTTGACCCCGTGGGACGCCGTATATCACTACTACCTGATAGGGCGATTGCAGGATGCCGTAGTGCGCTATCCCGCAGAACACATCAGGCTGACCGGGGGAGGACACAGATTGGGGGATGACGTTGGTTTGAACCGCCGCGTCAGCGAAATCCTGACAGTGTCCGAGATCATTGGACTTTTGAACCGCAGACCCAAGGAATGAAAAAAGATACCAGCCGATGAAAGCGGCAAAGAGCACGCCTCGAACAACCCGCAACAAGGTTTGAGACAGATTTGGAGCGTATGCCCTCACGATGGCCGTGGCACCGTAAAGGATCGCGACAACCCCTCCAATGGTGCAAACCGCGTCCCACCATATGCTGTAACGCATCGGCGGCAATAACGTCCCGATACACAGACCTGCAAGTAGGAGAATGACTCCAAGGGCTATTCGATGCCGCGAAAACACACGCCAATTATGGCACGCTCTTACCGGACTCAGTGATGACTGTCGTAACATCCCGATATCACTCATTGACCAATGGTCAAAGCGTGAAATCGCCTGATTACGAGAGTTATCTGTGTCCCTCGATTGGTTCCTGATAATCAAAGTAGCAGCGTATGCGAATGACTCTGGCGATTACTTTTGTGGTGTGCACGTCGGTGTCCGCTGTCTGCGGACAGCAGGCCGAGGCTCCACAGTCGAGTGTGCCTGCTCTGCTAAACAAACTGCACTCCAACAACTGGATAGAACGAAGTGATGCGGTTGACGAAATCCGGTCTGATCCCGATGCACTGCGCTCCCAAAAGATACGGGCAACACTTATCGACCTGTTGGATCGCGAGAATCGCGAGACCGATGAGGCCTTTCGCAAGGCTCAAACGATAAATCATCAGAAACCAAACGCGGCCGACGAACAGGAGGGTGCAGAGGAGGGATACGGAGAATACTGTGCTTGGCTAGCTGATACTGTCAGCTCCTTCGTCGATTGGAATGACCCTCGTCAGGTCTGTATCTTGGTCAATGCAGCAACCGTCCTTTACCCGCCATCCGCAGCCGAGAGCGCTGCCCGTGCTAGGGCCGCGATGCCATGCATTCTGAAAATGGCAAAGGGCGACCTAGCGATTAACCGAGCGATTGCCATTCCGATGCTGGTGGAGGCGTTGGCAAGAGGAAGAGACACCCTCGATTCAAAAACTGTCCAGAGCGCGAAGGAGGCCATTTTGAACGATCTCCATGACTCGGATGCAGGCGTCCGCGGCGGCACGGTGGTTGCGCTGGGCAAGTACGGGGGAATAGATATGATTCCCGCGCTACAGGAGATCGCCCACGCCGATCCCGCATCCGAGAAAACCGATAACGGTGGCCTGTGGTTCCCGATCCGAAAATCGGCGGCCGAAGCCATCGCAGAGATTCAGCAAAGAACACAAGCCCTCAACTGATGTAACATCGCCATTACGCTCATTGACCCGGCTGAAGTTGTACCTTGATGCCAACCTAATACGAATTTGGGATCGCGGCGCTGAGGCGCAGCTCTTCCACGGGCCATCGTAGTTCGGGTAAATCCCACTTCTCGCAAAAGATGCGAGAAATGGGGCACCCGTGATCATGGGGGCAATCGCGTGATCAGAGTTGGGAATACATGAAGCGGAACAGCAGGTTCCTCCGCTGCGCCGTCGCTGCGCTCTGGCTCCCGTTGGGATGACAGAGTTTTCCAGATGCCCGTCTCAGCAGCTGAAGCGCACTCCTTCCCCTGACACGCGCGAGAGGCATGGATGAACTTGTGCCTTTCCCGGAGCAAGCCGGTCCTGACCGGCGCAAGGATCACGCTCGTTTTCGCCTGAGTGCCAACTCGCGCTCGTGTACGTCACGGCGTGCCAGCCGTTCGCGTTCGCTCTCACGCATGTTCACTTCCAATTCCTGTCTAACCCGGGCGACTTTTCTCTCCTGCCGCGCGTTCAGCACGCAGATGCCGAAATGTTGATGCGCCGCGGTCCAATCCTCGCAAACAGGTTTGCCTTCTTTCGCAACAAATTGGTAAGCGACCGATTTTTGGAGAAGATCGACGGCATCGCGCACCTGCGAGTCGATCGAATTTTTCAGTACCAGTTGCGTAAAGGCGAGGGTAATCCCTGTACCGTCCACCGAGGAATAGGCGGCCAGCCGTTTGAGCGTGAGTTCCAAAGGGCGCGTATTTGACAGGATATTCTGCGCAATGAAGATTGCCCTCTCTTTTGGCAGCGTTACTTTTACCTGCTTCGCCCTCTTCCGTAAAATAGCGACGATTGTTTCCAACTGGGTAGACGGAAGCAGGTTGGGTACACTCTCCTCCACAGCGTGGCTCCCTTTTTGCATGCTGAGAATTGTACCCCGCGTCCTTGCGACGAAGGAAGAGGGTCGGGATGACAGAGCGTTGCCGCGTCGACCGATAGTGCTAGCCCAGGGGGCTGAAGCCCCGGCTTTGCAGGAACCTTACGCGCCGCTGAAGCGCCGCTCTTTCACGGTATTGCATATCAATCGCCAGCCAGGCGCGTTTCTCACTGCTACAGCGGCACTGACTCGACAGGGACGATGAAGTGGATTCCGCCGACGTGCTTTCCCTGGAGGCGGGCGTCATTGGTGACGAACAGGTCGACTCCTGCGCTCGCGGCGCAGGCTAGCTGCACGGCGTCGGGAGCGCGCAGCGATCGGTCCTGGCGAAGCGAGGCATAAATTCTTGCCGCCTTGAGGTCGAACGGAATCACAATGGCTGTCGAGGTGATGGCTTTTTCGTACTGTTGACAGACGTCGTCTGCGCCGCGCTCGATGGGCTTCACCAGCACTTCGCCGATGGTAAGCGTCGAGGTTAAGAGTTGGTCCCCGCGGGTCAACATCCTCCTGCGGAGTTCCTCGGTCTGTCTCGATAACCTCTTGTAATCCTCGAATAAATAGACGAAAAGATTCGTGTCCCAAAAGATGCGGCTCATTCCCAGCCCTCACTCCCAGCCCGCACGCAGACGGCGGACGTAATCGTCGGCGTGCTCGTCAGCCCAAAGATGTTTTCCGGAGCCGCGGAGAGCCAGCAGCGGGTCTTGTTTCCTTGCATCGTTGGCTGCCTTGGCTGACCAGTCGCGATACCAAGTGAGCAAGCCGTTATAGCGTGGCGGGAGATCCTCATGTTCAGGCATAACCTTCGCGCCTTCTCGCTGCGGGTCGTAGGAGTCTCCGGTGCGGAACAGACGGCGATAACCGGGACGAGTTTCGAGGAGCATGCGGTAGCGGCCGGGATTGGGCGGGCGGTTGGCCACGCAATGTTGAATCGCGTGGACATAGACTCCGCGGCGAAGGGGCTTATGCAGGCCTTCTTTTCGCGCCCGTTGCACAATTTCATCCACGACAAAATCCGGCGATTCGGGATGCTCGCGATGAAGCAGGGCGGTGGCGATCCAGACTTCGTCGGCGACTTTGAGTTCGACATCGCTGGCGGCCTTGGACATTCGCGGTACCTCGGTTTCAGTTACCATTATACCAAGTAATAATGAATACTCAATGAGACTATGATCTCCGGCCAGAAAGGTTTGAGCTCTAGCTACTTTCGTGGGGTCTACTTTCGTAGACTTTACCAATGTCCCGGCGAGGGGGCAAAGTGGAGTAGGATCCGAGAAAAGCGCGCGGCCAGCGATGGCCGCGTTTTTTATTGTGACCCACAGAAAATAAATCAACCACCGGGATGCCGGAAAAGAGGGTTAGTACATGAAGAGACGAGGGATGATCAAGAGCTCCAAGGATCGTGGAGCATGGGCGGAATTGTGCTTCGCAATGCGGGCGATGCAGGAAGGATTGCGCCCGGCGAGACCGTGGGAGAGCCTTCCGGATACGGCTTCCTGGTCGACTGCTCGCGCGGCAAGATTTTCCGCGTACAGGTGAAATCCACCATACGCCAGCAGAACTCCTGGTACCAGTGCTCCATCAGAACCAACCACACGGTTTACAAGAAGGGCTCCTTTCACTTCCTCGCTGCCCTCGTAATTCCCCAGGACACCTGGTATATCGTCCCCGGGGAACTGGTCTGGGATTGACGACGCTCGGACTCAATCCGAAGCTGAACACCGAGAAATATCATCCCTTCAAGGAGGCTTGGTACCTGCTCCGCGGACTGACCCCCGGCGTGATTCCGCGAATGGAAGCGTGCGCGGAAGAGTATGTCGCCGAATCGCCGGAAGAGTGGTAGGCGATCCGCCAGCAAGCATCAAAAATCAACGATCAGAAACTCACAAATGAACAGGGACGGCTTGCGCCGTCCCTTTGCTGCGTGGGGGGAACAACTTTGAAGTCTCCGAACGTGTGGGTCGCCGTTCGGAGACCCGCGGGGGAGGGCCCGCGTATCCGGAGAATGATTCCCCGGAATATTCGTGGGGACGCCGTCAATAGCGTCCCTGGTGAACCCAGAGGCGGACGCGGTCTTCGACGGAGAAACGGTCGGCGGGATTGGCCGCAAATTTTGACTCCAGGGAAAAAGTGTGAGCCTCGAGCGGCACGGAAAAATGATGCTTGGTCGAGAGAAAGCCGCGGATGAAAAGCTCGCTGTAGCGCTCAAGCCCGAGCAGTTCAAACTGAACGAGATGCACGAGACCGTGAAACAGGCTGCGGTTGCTGAGCTTCTCGTTGAACAGGATGACGTCGAGCAGGGTCAGAGAATCCATGTGAGTCCAATCGGGAAGGTTCAGAAAACCGAGAGCGCGGGCTTGCTCATAAAAAGGCGGATTCGGAATGCGCTCGCCTTGGAGCTCGACAATGCGGACGCGGTCGAGCACCAGAGCTGAGAAATACGGCCACATTGTGGCTTTTTGTATGTTGGTGAGAGGTACGGCGACGCGCAGGTAATGTTCACTCTGCTCGCGCAGGTAAGTTGAGAGCAGGCTGACTGCCTGGTCGATTTGCTCTTCGGAGAGCGCAGCGGAGGAGGCGTCTTCTGTCGCCGGGATTTTCTTCTCGATGGAGGAGTAATACTCGTTGAGCAACGCGGCGGCCTCCACCGATTTGCGAAGAATGTCACGGCGGCCGAAGCGGGCAAGATCGTCGATGGTAAAGCGCAGCCGCAACTGGTGGCTGGCGCAATGGGCGCTGAGCAGCTCGAGCTGGGCGTGCTGTAATTCAGAATTCATTTGGGCGATGGCCACACGGTCGCCCGGGTTATCCCAAGAAAACATCTGCTTCAACTCCTCAATGGTCATTTTCCCAGGGGCGGAATCTATTGTTTATACACCGTTATATTCACAGTGTCAACATAATTATGCCAGGAATTTAATCAAACGATGCTCGGCCCAGCTTATTGCCTGTACATTGTTATATTTACGCTGTATACATAACAGCAAAGGATGGTTACGGAGGAAACGTGCCGCGACGACCCAACCCGAATCTGGAAGAGAGGATCCTGAATGCTGCGCAAAAGCTATGGAAAAAGGGCGGCGAGAAGGCGCTGACCATGCGCGCGGTGGCAGCGGCGGCGGGAACGAACACGCCGGCGGTGTACCGGAGATTCCGCGACCGGGGCGATCTTCTGCGGCGGTTGTTGCAGTGCACTCGGACGGAGATTGCCGATGAACTCGAAAAAGGGGCAACGGTGGAAGAGGCTTGCGAAAAATATCTCGACTATGCGGTGAAACATCCGTGGGAGTATGAGCTGTTATATCAATACGATTACCGGTTGGATCAGTCGCTGCGGTCGCGGGGGCAGTTTGTGGAGCGGCCGGCGCGGGACGTGATGAAGAGAAAGCTGCGGGAGTGGCTGGGGGGATCTCCGGAGAATCACGAGCGAATGCTGACGGCAACGTGGATGCTGGCGCATGGAGCGTCCATGCTGATCATCGACAAAATGATTCCGCCCGAGCAAGCGGCGGAGGCTCGGAAGGTATTTACGGCGTCAGTGAAGGCGCTGCTGAGAGAGGCCGAGTTTATTAGAAAGTTCCAATAATGTTTGTCAGGAGCTTTCGGGACGGAGCTCGAGGAAAGCTTGGCAGCCGGCCGGTCTGCTGCGAAGTCAAGAGTTGCCGATAGGAAAGGCAGGCGACACCAGGCCGCGGCAGACACTGCAGTCAGGGCGAGCTGCTTGCGGCAGCCGGAGGAGATTGTACTTGATGAAGATCTTGCTGGTCGAAGACAGCAAGTTTTTGCGGCTGGCAACGGAGCGCGCCCTGGCGCGGGCCGGGTATGAGGTTTGCAGCGCGGGCGACGGCGACGAAGCGCTGCGCATGGCACAAGTGAAACTGCCCGATTTGATTCTGCTGGATATGTTGCTGCCGAAAATGAGCGGGCTCGAGGTGCTGAAGGCATTGAAGAAAGATGCTTCTACCCGGCTGATTCCGGTGGTGGTGATGACGGGCATGGCGCAGAAGAATGAGGCGCGGTTGAAGGAAGATGGTGCGGCGGGGTTTCTGGAAAAATCTGCTCTGGAGCTGGATAAGGGGGCAGAGCGATTGCTGACGGCAGTGCGGGAGATCGTGGGCAACCTGGGAGCAAAACCGGTGAGGAAGACGACAGCGTAGAAGGCGGAAATCAGCTCGTTGGTATGCAAGGTATGTTATTGCGAGATGGGAGCGGCGGAGACGTTGTAGGGCTGATCGCCATCCGGCACATCGCTGATCACGGCTAATGCGCCGGTGGCCAAGTCGATGCTCATGGAGATTAACTCGCCCGCATTGAGACAGGGGCCGGAGGAGCTATCGCAAGAGGAATCGACTAAAAGCAGGAAGTGGCCGGAAGGATCAAGCGTGGCCGAGGAGAAATAATATTGACCGGTGAGGAATGGAGAGCCGGGAACTTCGGTGAGCTCTCCCGAAGTTGGGTTGATGCGGAAGACGCGCACGCGGGGTGATTCGTTTCCGTCGGAGACGATGGCGAAAAGGAATGAGCCGTTGGAACTGATGAGGAGTTGGGCGAAGCCGTCGGAAACCGGCCGGCTAGCGGAGAGAACGTTCCAGACCAGAGTATTGTTTCCGCCGACGTTGAGCCGGAAAATACGGCCAGTCAAGAGCGCATCAATACCGTATACGAAACGGCCATCGGGCGTGGGCACTGCCGTACTGTATTTCCAGGGCGTTGCCGGAGATTCCAAAGTTAACTGGCCTTGCGATCGGTTGAAGACGCTCAGCTGATAAGTGGAAGAAGCGGATCCCGTGGTAGTCGACTGAACCAGGAATGCCTTTGCGCTGCTGAGGGTTAGCCACGCGCTATAAAAGCATTGATTTGCGTTTTCCTCGGCCAACGTGCAAGGCGAAGGCGGAGCAGGGCTTTGTTGAATTGCGGGCAGAACAGCCAGGCCCGTAGTCAGATCCTGAAAACCGAATATGCCTTCGTCGCTGACGGCATAGACGTATGTACTGTCGCCGGTGAGGCTGGAGAATTTATCGCTGGCAAATGTTTGCGGAGCGCCATGGGCCCGCAAGGTTCCGTTGGGCGCGACAGCATAGGACTGCAATGTAGGATTGGAATGCGAGGACGTGGAAACATCGGCAACGAGGCCGAAAGCCGTGCCTGCCATTAACGAAAACTGCACGGCATGGTTGAGAGATTGTAACTCTCCATCCGACAGGAGGGCGAACTGCGGCGTGTTCCCGCTGACGGCATCAGGGGTGAAGACGTAGGCGATGACCTGGCCGCTAGGGGCCGACAAATCAAACGTGGCGATCACAGAATTGGCCGCAGTCGAATTGGTCGCAGTCAGGGAGAGGCTGCAGAGTGCATAGCCGGTGCAGGCTCCAGACCACGCAGAAAAAATATCGTTCGTGGCGGGGTCCTCGCTGAGCGTCACTTGAATATTGGGAGGAAATACTGCTGAGCAAGTGGTTGGGCAGTTGATGCCGGGCGGATTGCTGAGAACGGTTCCCGTGCCGGTTCCGGCGAGCTTGACGTTCAATATCTCACCGCGATTGAAACGAGCGGAAACTTTTTTGCGCTCAGAGTTTTTCAAGCGGCAGCGCCCCATGCCTGAACAGCCACCGGTCCATCCTGCAAAGTAATAGCTGCCCATAGCATTCGCCGTGAGCGTGACCTGTGTGTTTTGCGGGAAGCTGGCGGTGCAAGTGGGCGGACAGTTAATGCCCGGGGGATTACTTGTAATTGTGCCTGCTCCCGCGGCTGGCGGAGTTACTGCCACCTGAAACGAAGGGACGACGGGCGGCGATGGAGTTGATCCGCCTCCGCAGCCGGAAGCAGTAATTAGAGAAAGGCACAGAGCGAACCAAGCTACGCCCCTGACAGCGACGAAGGAAGGACGCAAATCGAATACAGACACCCGGCACCTCACGGGGCGAATGAGCCTATCAGATGCCGAATGATTATCAACGGTTACTTATTTCAGTTTCGGACTTCCGGAATTCTTCAAAAAGCGGGACCTCTTGTGTCACGGTTTTTTTGTGGCGTTGCCCAATGCCGGGGCCGGGAAAACGGGGGTTGGTGAGTACGGTTGGCGCTCGTATATTGACTCCCATCGATCGAACTGCAAAGAAAGCACTTACGAAATGGGAACTTGGGAGGGGTGGGTGGAGTCTATTGAATAGAGGTTATTGGGCGGCGTACCTCGCGGTGGGAGTGCGCGCGGAACCCGAGATCTCTCGCTTCGCTCGGGATGACAGGGAGGGATCGGGATGATAGAGATGACCAGTGTGGAATTGGCTCGGTATGAACAACGCAGGATCAGAGAAGGAATGATGGGACAAAATGCCCCTAAGATTCTTGATTCCAGGTGAGGTGGAAAAACCTATAATGGTCGAAGTACACAGGGGATAAGCGGCATGGCAGGAGCGGGCACACTGGGGGAACTGGCAAGTGCGATTGGAGCGCGGAGCGAAGAGTCCGCGATCGTCGCGGAGCTGAAGGCTGGCTCGGAAGAGGCGTATGCCTGGCTGATCGGCGAGTTCCAGCGTCCAGTGTACGGTTTGGTATATCGCATCGTGAGCGATCCGGCGGATGCCGCCGATACTACCCAGGACGTGTTTTTGAAAGTGTTTCGCGGGATGAAGCACTTCAACGGCGAATCAAGTTTGAAGACGTGGATTTACCGCATCGCGCTGCATGAGGCGGCGAACCGGAGGCGGTGGTGGTTCCGGCACAAGGCACAGGAGACGTCGATTGAACCGGTGGACGCGGAAGGCATGGCGAATCCGGATGAGGCGATGCGCAGTGCGTTGACAGACCGGCACGATTCCCCGTTTGACAACGTCGCGCAGGGAGAAGTTCGGCGGCGGGTGGAGCAGGAGTTGCGGCGAATCGCGGAGCCCTATCGCACGACGCTGATTCTGCGCGATCTGGAAGATATGTCGTACGAGGAGATTGCCGAGGTATTGCAGATTTCGCTGGGCACGGTGAAATCGAGATTGACGCGCGGACGGCAGGCGCTAAGGGAACGGCTGGCTGCTTACGTGCGAGAGAATGGCGGCAAGTTGGGATTGAACGATCTGGAAGAGGATGCGAGCCAAAGGCGAGATCACTGCGTCGCAAAAGCTTGCGACGCTTCGCGCGGCTCGCACAGGTCCGATGACGATGGGGCCAGGGTAGCTGGAGGGGGTAGAAGGGTCGAGGTGACGCCATGAAATACATGGCTACGAGGTTCGATTGGATGAAGTCCGGGTTAGAAAAATCCGTCAAATCTGACTCGTTGAATTCCGCTGCGGTGAAGAACGTGACGATGCGGTGCGCGGAAGCGAGAGGATTACTGTCTCCTTATTTGGACGGGACGGTCACCGGAACGGAGATGAGGATTCTGCACGAGCATCTGGAGGCTTGCGCAGGGTGCATGGGCGAGTACCGCGAGTTGCGGCAAGCGCAGCAGATGCTGGCCAGTCTGGGCCGCATGAAAGAACCGGACGACCTAGGATTGAAATTGCGGCTGGCGATTTCACACGAAGCGGCGTTGGCGCGGCGTGGGCGGTATGAGGGATTGCGAGTACGGCTGGAAGATGGTCTGAAAGCCTTTATGGTTCCGGCAACTGTGGGCCTGGTATGCGCGGTGCTGATCTTTGGGCTGGTGACGGCGATTCTGGCGATGCCGGGACAGTTGCAGGCGAATAATCAAGATGTGCCGTTGGTGTTGAACACCGGTCCGGAACTGGAGCAGAGCGTTTTCGGCACGAACCTGAGCTCGATCAATGCGGACTCGCTGGTGATCGAGGCTTATGTGGACCAGCATGGGCGGGTGGACGATTATAGAATTCTTTCCGATCCGGGCAGCGCGCAGCAGCTTCTCCCCGAAGTAAAGAGGATGCTGATTTTCACGACATTCCGTCCGGCGATGTCGATGGGGCATCCGATTTCGTCGCGCGCGGTATTGTCGTTTTCGAAAATCAACGTGCGCGGCTAAGCGATTCGTTCCAGGGGCGGCGCTGATGTGGAGTTCCGACCCTTTTCCTTACTTTTTCCCTTGCTTGCTATTTCTCGTGTTGCGCTTGGGCCTTAATATGCCCGGAGAAGAGAAAAAAATCGCAAACTCAGGTTTACTGGGGGTGCCTGTCGCGGGTTTGCTCGGGCGCGGCAATTGATTTACCCTCAGCAATCGAACATGAATCCAGGCAACGGCAAAACCAAATCTCCGATGGACGTTTTTTCTCATGCGATGCGCCGGGAAATTTATGAACAACCCTCTGCGATCGCAAAAACCATTGAGCAGCATTTGAAGGATGACATTCTTTTCCCCGGCGAACTGCACGCCATCGAGAGTTCGTTGTTGACCTTCGAGAAGCTGATCATTGCCGCCAGCGGCTCGAGCCGCCACGCGGGACTTGCGGGCGAAATTATGATCGAAGATCTCTCGGGGGTCGCGGTCGACGTGGAGTACGCCAGCGAGTATTGCTATCGCTCGACCCACGCGGCGGTGGAGCCGATCGTGATGGTGGTGACGCAGTCCGGAGAAACGGCGGATACGATTGCCGCGCAGCGCGAGGCTCTAACGCGCGGAGTTAAAACCATTGCCGTGTCGAATGTGGCCAACGCAACGATTCCGCGAGAAGCCGGCGCTGCTTTGATAACCGGAGCCGGCCCGGAGCTGGCCGTGCCTGCAACCAAGAGCTTTACCACCCAGGTCACCATTCTTTACTTGATGGCGTTATTTCTAGCGCGTAAGCGCGGGCGGATGACTTCGGAGGTCACGCGTTCTTACCTGCAGCGGCTGTTGCGGCTGCCGGAGGCGATAGAGGCTCATCTTCGCACCTGGGATCAGCTTGCCGAGCGATTTGCCGAAAAACATTTTCGGGCGGAAAAGTTTTTATATCTCGGAAGAGGCGTGCATTATGCCATCGCGCGCGAAGGCGCACTGAAACTGAAGGAAACATCCTATGCGCATGCGGAGGGTTACCCCGCGGGAGAGTTGAAACATGGACCCAACGCTCTGGTCGATGACAAACTGCCGGTTGTGGTTTTGGCGACGCGCGACAACAGGGATCCGGACTCTGTATTGCGCTACCAACGCACGCAGGATGTGATGAAAGAAGTCAAATCGCGCCACGGGCAGGTGGTGGCGGTCGCGACCGAAGGCGATACGCAAGTCGCCGGCATCGCGGACGACGTTTTTTTTGTGCCTTCCGCTCCCGAACTGCTGCTGCCGATTGTTGAAGTGATCCCGCTCCAGCTATTTGCATTTCACGTGGCCACCAAAAAAGGTTATGACGTCGATCGCCCGCGCAATCTGGTTAAGGCGGTAGTCACCGAGTAAGTGTTTCCGGAACTCTCTTCAGCTCGAATTAGAACAGGATCTGATGCCGCATAGTGCGTCTTCTCATCTCGATTTGCAAGCCGCAGCGAAAGATATTATGCGGCAGCGCGGCTTCAATCCCGATTTCTCGCGCGAGGTTAACCAGCAGGTTGCAGCTTTGCGCGCACATCCGCCATTGGTCGGCGCAGGGCCGAACGTGCGCGATCTGCGAGAGAGGTTGTGGTCCTCGATTGACAATGACGATTCGCGGGATCTCGATCAAATCGAGGTTGCAGAACCGCTCTCCAACGGGAATACAAAAATTCTAGTTGGGATCGCGGATGTGGATTGTTTCGTTCCCCGGCGAACCGCGATCGACCAGCATGCAACTCGTGAGACCACGACGGTTTATGCGGGCGTCCGGAATTTTCCCATGCTCCCGGAACCGCTCTGCACGGACCAGACTTCCCTACTGGAAAATCACGACCGGCTGGTCATGATTGTGGAATTCATCGTCGATCCCGGCGGGCATGTTACTGCGGGCGATGTATATTGCGCGGTGGTTCGCAACCGGGCGCAACTGCAATACAACTCGCTGGGAGCATGGTTTGAAGGCACGGCAGCGGCGCCGGCGAAGGTTGCCGCTTCTTCTGATCTGCAGGCGCAGCTTCGGCTACAGAGCGAGGTTGCGCAGAAGCTTAAAACTCAGCGGCATGAACACGGCGCGCTTGACCTTCAGACCGATGAACTTCTTCCACTGTTCTCGAATAACGAAGTCATTGGCATGGCGGCGCAAGAGAAAAACCGCGCTACTGAACTGATCGAAGACTTCATGATCGCGGCCAACGGCGTGATGGCTCGCCGTTTGGAAAAAGTTTCGTCACTGCGCCGAATCGTCCGGCAACCGAAACGTTGGGACCGCATTGTGGAACTCGCGGCTACTTACGGCGAAAAACTTCCGCCGGAGCCGGATTCGAAAGCGCTCAACGAATTTCTGGTGAAGCGCAAGGCGGCCGATGCCGATCATTTTGCGGATCTCTCGCTGGCGACCATTAAACTGATCGGGCCGGGAGAATACGTTCTCGAGCGTCCGGGGGAAACCGCGCCGGGACACTTCGGGCTTGCCGTGCAGGATTACACGCACTCGACTGCTCCCAACCGGCGCTTCGCCGACGTGGTGACGCAAAGGCTGATTAAAGCTGTGCTTGCGGGAAAACCAAATCCTTATTCTGACGACGAGCTTTCGGCAATCGCGGCCAACTGCACGGAAAAGGGAGACGCCGCGCGGAAGGTGGAGCGGGATATGACAAAACGTCTGGCTGCGGTCGCTATGCAAAACCGCATTGGAGCAACTTTTGACGCGATCGTGACCGGCGTGACGTCCCATGGCACATTCGTTCGGGCACAGCAAGCTCACGTAGAAGGGTTACTGGCGCAGGGTGGTGAAGGCCTTGATGTGGGAGACAAGCTGCGCGTGAAACTCATACGCACCGATGTGCAACATGGCTTCATCGATTTCGCCCGAGTTAATGCGGGGTAAACGTGGCCGCAATAGACCGACACCACGCGGGGGTTTTTCTCTGCGTGGTTGCTGCGCGGGCCATTCAATCCGCGAATGCAGCTTCCGCTTTGACCGGTTTGGACGGCCGCAAGCTTTTAGCCTGTTGCCAGAGTCGCTGCGGCCAGTCCCTTTGCATGCAAGGCCTTTCCAGTAGCAGGAAATACAGACCGCAGATGAACACGATGGCCACCCCTACGAAGGCGAACTGCACCGCCAGATAGAGTGGATCGGGCAAGCCTTTGCCGATCAGCTTGGTGAAGCGCCCCACGGCGGAAATCACCTCATAATGAATCAGGTAGATGGAGTAACACATGCCGCCGATGAGGGTGATCGGGCGACTAGAGAGCATCCTAGGGAACCATCGTCCGCGGAAGGCAGCGCAGTAGATCAGAAATACCAGAAGTGGAAACAGCCATTGAGTTAGCAGTCCAGATTGCAGGCAAAGATACATGACTGGCCAGCCTGCAATGGCGACGAGATCCCAATAAAACTTCTGTGCCGGCGTCTTCCATTCAAGAAGGCAGATATCTGCCAGCAAGAATCCAACCAGAAAAAACTGCAGGTAGCTGAAGATCGAAAGGGCAAATCGCGGATTGAGGTGGAGAAGTTTTGTTTGTGCGGCCATGACCAACAGGGCCAAACCCATAATGGACAAGCGGCGCTTTGCCGGGCTGCGAATCGCAAACAACAGCGTGAGCAGTGGAACCAGAAGGTAGAATTGCACCTCGATTTCCAACGACCATGCAACTGTAAGCACAGTGCTGGGCACGGCATAAATGAGATTATGCAAGTAAAACAGGCTGGCAAGAAAATGAACGCCCAGCCGCGGTGCAGCGCCGCGATGGAGCAACCATCCGAGAAGCGCGAAAGCGCAGAGCGTGACGATGTAGGGTGGCTCGAGCCGGGTGAGCCGGCGCAAATAGTAGCTGCGCAAATTTACGGCGGGGGCGCCCCTCAACCGGTGAGCCGCAAAAGGCAACGCCAAAATAAAGCCGCTGATGGCGCAGAACAATTCAACTCCATGAGAGCCGGCGAGAACGGTGCAGGTTAGCCAGTCGCGATGGGGCGCGGTATGCGCGTAGAAAGTGGTTTTGCCCGTCAGGTAGGCGTTAACGTGAACCAAAATCACCATGACGAGCGCGATGAACCGCAGGCCATCCAGCTGCGGGATAAAGCTGCCGGACGTGGTTTTGCGCGAGAGGCGACGCAGGACCCAGACGTGGATACTCGCAAACAAAGAAGAGGACCGACCGCTCTCACTAACGAAGTCGCGGCTGATTTTCGCAGAACGGGTTTGCACTAGAGGAGGCACAACGGTATGGATAGAGGTTAGATATGGCTCTGCGCATGTGCCAGTCCCCAGCGTGATTACTCTTTGGCCAGCCCCATCTGAATCTTGGCATCCTAGCAGTCAATAGCCATGAGATATGGCGCAAGTTATGCTGGCGCAAGCATTTTGTGCGGAGGCGGGGATTCGTTT
Source organism: uncultured Acidobacteriaceae bacterium (assembly GCA_963766625.1). Taxonomy (GTDB): domain Bacteria; phylum Acidobacteriota; class Terriglobia; order Terriglobales; family Acidobacteriaceae; genus Sulfotelmatobacter. The sequence continues at coordinate 67,515 of CAVYBF010000013.1, forward strand.
GCCTGAATGGTATCATCTCGTTTGTCGGCTTATGATTGTTATCTTGCCGACATCATTGGCGGCCCAGGATCCCACTCGCGGTTTGCTCCACAGCAACGGCGGCACGTGGCTGAACGAGGCTCCCGCCCCGAATATTGCGGCCATCTTCCCTGACTCTCTGGTGCAAACTCAGGCAGGCTATGCCGCGAGAATCGAAGTGGAGGGGTCCAGCATCCTGGTGTTGCCCGAAACCATGTTGCAGTTTCAGGGTCTCGAACTGGCCCTCGACCACGGCACTTTGCAAGTCGATACCGCGCGCAAAATGGAAGTGATCGTCGGCTGTGTCAGGATCACTCCAGTAAATTCCGACCGCACTCAATTCGATGTGACCGATGCAGGTGGGAGGGTCACAGTCTCGGTTTCAAAGAACGACGTCAAGATTCACTCCCATGCCGCAGAACTGCAAAAATCAAAAGGCATACCCTCCGATGCAATCCTGCATCCAGGGCAGCATGCTAGCCGAGTGGATCATTGCGGACCTGCGACCAGGACGCAGGCGCCGGGCGTTCCTGGCGTGCTGGACAATCCGGTAGCGGCGGCCGTGGGAGGTGTAGGCGCGGCCGTTCTTATCTGCCTGGGCGTCTGTCACGGTGACGATCCCATCAGCCCCGCGATACCGTGAAGCCGAATTGCCGACTGTTTGATGGTTTTAAGTCACCCTCTTGAAAATCAGTGCGGATGAGAATCGGCGTAATGCAGCCGGCGCAGACGGCGGCCTTCGCGCAGCAGAAATCCCATATAGAGGATGACCGCAAGATTTACCAGGAATACACCCGAACGGAGCAAGGTGATGCCGCGAAAAAGTTCGCGGATTTCGAACGGAACCAACAGCATACCCGACAAGAATGCAATCCACTCAGCCCACGTACGTCCCTTCCAGAGACCGTAGGCTTCCGCAAACCTGAGCGCGGCGTAAACAAATGCAAGTTTCACTGCCCACCAGAGCCGAGCGTCGGTAAGGTCATCGGCCCAGTCCAGAAAGAGTTGCGCGGAACGGCGGTCAGGGTTGATGTGCAAAACCGCGAGGATACTCTCCGCGATCACCCACACATCTTTATGAAGCAGCAGGATCGCCAAGATGCCGAGGATCAGAACGCCCACACCCTTGGCGAACTCGAGCGTAGCGACCGCCCGCAGAAGGCCTTTTTGGGCACGGTACCGGTCGATTTTCGGCGGCAGGAGCATGCGACTTTCAGCTTTTGGGGACGCGGACGGCGGCCCGAAGCTCGTTTACGATTTCCTGAGAAGCTTTAATCGCCGCCGCATGCTGGTTCACATTGAAAGAAATCGCGCCTACCCGAGCGTGCCCACCGCCGCCGTAGCGCTCACAGATCTTGGCCAGATTGACGACCGGCTCCTCCGGCGCCCACGGGTTTGAGCCCACCGAGACCTTCACCCGGAAGCTGCTCTTGCTGAGTCCCACGCTGTAGATAGATTCGGGATGGAGATAGTAAGGGACGAATTTGTTATAGCCTTCGAGATCATGATCCGTTACATCAAAGAAAATTGTTCCATCCTTACACTCGGTTCGCTGTTTGAGAATATCGATGGATAGCTCATGCCGGCGGAGTAGTGGCGGAAGCAGCGGAGCGACGAAAGGCTCTTCCAGAATGGCGTCAAGTGGTTTGGTGGCAAGCAGAGGAATAAGGTTGGGCACGAAACGCTGATCGGGAGCCGATTCGATCACCATGGTCAGCTTCATCGCCGCAGCTTTCATTTCCACCGCGGTCTGCGCGTCCGGATAAAGCGCGCCGTCGATGACGTCGGTCCAGTGCACGAGATCGGCGACTGGAGCGGCATTGAAGCCGAAGCGTTCCTGTGCGATCATGGCGATAAAACTGGTGCAGGATTTGAAATCGGGATCGTAGAACTTCTGATTGCTCTGATCGCGCTCAAAGTGAGCGGCGTCGGCCTCCGAAAGAAACGCGCTCTGGTGATGATCGAACCACCAGGTGATTTTGGGAGAACTGGAGTACTTAAAATCGACGATGGCGTTTTCGTCGCCATCGAAATCCGCTTCGTCGAAAAGACAGCCGGCGCGATGGAGCAGCCCGGAGAAAACAAATTCCGCGTCGTCGCGAATGCGCTCGCGATAAAAGCGGGAGAAAAGCGCGGCCGAAGACGCCCCGTCGAAGCATTTGTCGTGGTAAAAAACTCTGACTATCAATGATCGCCCCAGTTTGACCCAAGATTCCTGCTGTCGAAAACCCTAGCCCGTGCATTTCGGCCAGCAAGGTAAAAGCTAATAGGATTGACAGCTTAGGAGAAGAAAGTCAAGTGTGCAGGGCTCGATTAGTCCCATACTAAGCAAGGGAGGTACGCGATAAACGGGGCGGGTCCGGAATCATCCAGCGATAGCGAGGTGAAGCGATGGACGCCGGTTTCTTAGGATTTACTCGCGCTGAAAATTACTCTCATGCCAAATAATTATGTTGTTTCACGACGCAACTAAAATGCTGCACGTGAATCTATAATGGAGATGTTGGCGGATAAAGCTGGTGCGTGCTGCTTCGCATGCGGCAGTACCCTTTGCGGGGCAAGCTCTTTGGACCCAGCCAAATCCGGTGCTCTCATATTGACTGACGATAAGGAGATGCAAAATGGATCGCGATTCTTCGGAGAAAGGCAAACTGCCCTCGTCGGACCGGTTGGTCAATGGGCCGCGCCAAGACGATGAACAGTCGGAGCGCTTGGTCAATGGGCCACGCCAAGACGATGAACAATCGGAGCGCTTGGTCAATGGGCCACGCGAGATAGAGACTGATACTGATACCGATAAGGACCGGCAGGACGTTGCATAACGCCTGATTGGGTAGCCTCTTTGAGTGCTAATGGGAGAAATCTGTCCCAGAGGCTCGTCCCAAAACGAAGCTTCTTCTGCTCCTCGTCGATCACGCTGCAGACTACATTCCCGGACCCGCCGGATACGGCGGGAGATCGGGCGGACGCGGCGGCAGCTTCATCGGATTCTGCTGAATTTCCTTCATCACAAGGTCGATCGCTTTTTCGAGTTGCGGATCCTGGCCGTCTCGCACCAGGTCGGGGCGATTGTCGACTTCAATATCAGGCGCCACGCCATGATTTTCGATCAGCCACTTGCTATCCAAGCCATAGAGCGAAAATTCAGGACGCGTGATGTAGCCGCCGTCGATCAGAGGAATTTCTCCACGGATGCCGCGCACGCCGCCCCAGGTGCGCTCGCCGATGAGCGGACCAAGTTTGTAGAGTTTGAAAAAATAGCTGAAGAAATCGCCATCGGAAGCAGCGTAGTGATTGGTGACGCAAGCCATGTAGCCGTGGAAAACCGGGGCGGGTTCCGTGTCGGAAGCAAAGTTGCGGGCTGACTCCATGCCGGCAAGGATGCGGCGCAAGCGCTCGAAGATAATCTGATCGACGAAGCCGCCGCCGTTGTAGCGGACATCGAAGATGATTCCCTCTTTGCGGATCTGCGGGAAATACTGTTTCACGAATTCATTCAGTCCACTGGCGCCCATGTCGGGCAGGTAAACGTAGCCGATTTTGCCGCCGCTGGCCTCGTCCACTTTTCGGCGATTGCTTTCGATCCAGTTCAATTCATGCAGAGTGAATTCGCTCGGGATTGGACGCACCACCACGTTGTGCGCCCCTTGCTCGCTTGGCTTGCCGTTGATGGAGAGCGTTGTGGCCTGGTTGACGGTGTTGATGAACAGTTCGTAGGGATTCTGCGGAACCCGCAAGGGACGGCCGTTTACAGCCAGAAGGTAATCACCCTCTTTCACCATCACACCCGGCTCGGTGAGTGGAGACCGCAGATTGTGATTCCAATTTTCTCCGTGATAGATTTTCGCGAGCCGGTACATGCCGCTCCTGGCATCAGGTTCGAAATCGGCTCCGAGAAGTCCTACGTTCACCTTTTCAATTTTCGGATAATCGCCTCCACCGACGTAGGTATGTGAGTTGGAAAGCTCGCCAATCATCTCGCCCAAAATGTAGGTGAGACTCAAGCGGTCAGCGACGTACGGCAGCAGTTGCGCATACTTATCGCGTTCCGCCTCCCAGTTCACTCCGTTCATGGCAGGCTCATAAAAATAATCCCGCTCTTGCCGGTACACCTCCCCAAGAATTTCTTTCCACTCGGCAGGAGGGTCGACTTCCATTCGCATGGTTTCAAGCTTCAGTGCACCTTGGCCCGCATGGGCCAGAGGTTTGTGCGCATCTTCCTTCGAAACCTCATCTCCCTCGGGGACCTTGGCATCGACAATGCCATAACTGTGTTCAGGGATTATGGCATCTTCCTCACCATCCTCGCCTCTCTTGGGGATTGCATACAAAAGCTTCTTGCCGTCGAATGAGAGAGCATAGTTGTCTGCTCCCTCTAGAAATACGTGGTCCTTGCGGTCCTTCAAGCCATAGACGTGAATCGCGGGAGTTTCACCGGGCAGGGGACCGGAAAGCCCCTGAATCGGCATCGATATATAGAAGATGACGCCTTTGGCCGCAGTGAGATTTTGCAGGTTGCCCGGCGGGATTGGCAGACCAACGATGCGGTCTTGAATGCCCTCAATATCGATTCGGAAATTCTTCAGCGGCGGGCGCGTGCCAGGCTTCTGTTCTTTTTCTTTTTCAGCTTCGGCTGGAGTTGGCTTCGATTCCGGCTTCGCGGTTGGAGTCTTAGGCTTCGGTTTGGTCTCCGGCGTCTCGGGCGGCTTCTGGCCCGGAGTTTGCTCTCCTGGGGTGGGAGCCAGCAAAACATCTGGCGCCTCGGGCGCCATGACTTCATCGCTCAGCACTGGAAATGGAGAAGGCTCATCGGCACGCAGAGTCGCGATGTAGACGCGTCCCGCCTTTGGATTGGCGAATTCCATGTCGTACACACCGAGCACTTCGTTGTAGTCGCGGTTGGAAAGAAAATACAGATACTTCCCTTCGGGATCGAAGTATGGCGCGGTGCTGTCATTGGAATCTGTGGTCACCGCGGTGATTTTGCGATCGGCAAGACGATACAGATAAATCACGCCATTGTGATTTTCCGATTGCTTGGAGTAAGCGACCCAATTGCTGTCGGGCGACCAGTTGTAATCGGTTAAATCAAAATAATGACCCTGATCGATCTGAATCGGCTTTTTCTCGCTGATGTCAACATAGAAGAGGCGAACATCTTTATCGGCAAACAATAGTTTTTTGCTATCCGGTGCCCAGACCGGAGGCAAGCGAAACATTTTTCCATCGAAGGTGATTCGCTGTTCCGGCCCGAGTCCATCCTGGGGAGCGATGTAGAGTTCATCCTCGCCGGTGCGGTCGGACATGTAGGCGATCCAATGGCCGTCGGGAGACCAGGCAGCGTATTTCTCGCGGACTCCGGGTGTGCGCGTGAGATTGCGAATGCTGCCTTCCTTGGCGGGGACGGTGTAAATGTCGCCGCGGGCGGAAAATACGGCGCGCTTGCCGTCGGGCGCAATATCGAAATCGGTGATCAGGTTGCTCACGTTCGCCCAATGTTTACGCGCAAGATCGCGATCGCCGGGAAGATAGATGGTGAGCTTGTGTTCTTTCTGCGTGGCGAGATCGAACAGATATAGATATCCGCCGTTTTCGAACACAATCGCGTCTGGGCCCTGGCTTGGCCAATTTACGTCGAAGTCGGTGAAGTGCGTGAGTTGCTTGATCTCGTGCGAAGTCAAACTGTAGCTATAAAGATTGAGCCGGTGTTCGGGGCCGCGGTCGGAGTCGAAATAAATCGTATCGTCGTGCCACATGGGAAAGGTATCGGTCCAATCCGTGTGTGGCATTTCCTCGATGTGGTTGGCTTTGAGATCGTAGATCCAGATCGACTGCGCCATGCCTCCGGTGTAGCGCTTCCAGGTGCGGAAGTTTCGGAAGATGCGATTGTAGGCGATGCTGTTTCCATCGGGAGAATAAGAAGTGAGTCCGCCTTTTTCGAGAGGAAGAGGCTCCGGCAATCCGCCGTCGATGCTGATGCTGTAGAGACGGCCGAACCAATCATTGAAAGTGTCGCGGCGGCTGAGAAAGACAATGCGCTTGCTATCAGGCATCCAGGTGATGACTTGGTTGTGGAAACCCATACGTTCGTTGAGGTGTCCGCCGCCAGGATTGAAGGTCAACTGCTTGGGTTCGCCGCCCGCGGCCGACATGATGTACAGGTTGTAATTGCCATCGTACTGGCCGGTGAACGCGATCCATTTGCCATCGGGAGAGAATTTGCCAAATAACTCCTGGCCGGGCGCGGTGGTGATTCGCTGAGCCGCACCGCCCTCGCGCGAGACCAGCCAAAGATCGCCGCCATAGCTGAAGACGATCTTGTCTTTAGAGACATCCGGAAACCTGAGCAAACGTCCTTCAGGCAAACTCTGGCAAAAACTTAAGCTGGCAAAGCTAAGCAGGAAAATGGCAGGAATCCAACGAAAACGCATGGAAGACTTCCTCCGATCGGAGCCGGCTCCTGGGAAGGCTGGAGTCTGCTGCTTAAAAAAGTCTGCGTCACATCGTGAATGCTATTCATCAGTTCTAGTTAATCTCTACTGATCCGACTGCGTCTTCGATTGTACGACTATCGGCAATCTGCGTGTTCGGGAATCAGGTTTGTAAGCAACCAGCCGGAGGGAAGAATCATCCACTACGACCGCAGGCCCGAATGTTCATTCTCGGATCCATCTGAAAGCGGAGAGCGCGATCCTATCTTTTTTGTTATAACTCCATGGTTACACCTGGCGCTGAGTTGCATCCATACATTCAGCGCCTGCTCGCGGTTTCATGATGGCGCTGGAACGCACCACATGCAGAACGGAGGCACTGTGAGCGACTTTAGAGCAACGGAAGCGACTTGTCTCGCCGCCGCGCTCCGGGAGGCTGCGCGATCGGCGGCGCAACTTTACGATTTAGTTCTGGAGCCGACCGGACTCAAGGCAACTCAGTTCTTCATGCTCAAGGTAATTGCCGAGGCTGGCGAGATTCCCCAATGGAAGTTTTCCCGCGAGCACGCGGTTGCAGTTGAGACCTTATCGCGGCGTTTCGCCGCTCTACGCCGAAAGAAGCTGATCGCGGTTCGCACCGGGGGAAATCATGGAGAACAGATCTACACTCTGACCCCGGAGGGGGTCGAGGCTTTCACTCGCGCCCTTCCTTATTGGGAGCGCGCGCAAACGCGCCTCAAACAAACCCTGGGGCGTCCTCAAAGCCGGTTGCTTTTGCAACTTTGCCAGCGCACGGTAGAGGCTGCACAGAATGCTCAGCAACTTAGAATAGTGAACCGTGCAGCTGCCGTAAGCCATTCCAGTGCGGTCCAAGCTGCATCCTGAGGGTACAAACATCCCCTCGAGCCCCCTTCTAGCCCTTGACCAGCGGGAGTCGCGGAAACTGCGGCGGATGTCTGCCATCAGAGCTGTTTTCGCAATTTACCTGAAATCCCTGATTGATTCCCGGTTTTCAAGTTGATAGCCTTTGTTAACAGGCGCGTTACGCGGCACACGGGAGCGCCACTCTCAAGGACCGGTGAACAATGGCTTCATCCTCTAAACAACCAGGGCGCTCCTACCAGACCGACCCACTTGAAAGCGTGCCAGGACCTCGGCCGGTGCCCCGAAATTTATCCACTCTGTCGCCCGAGGTCACCGAGTCCTGCCCCGAACGTTAGCCTGCCTGAACATGCCATCTTTGTGGAAAGTTTGGTGGCTTGCAGTAATTCGCCAGCCGCTATCCCGACTAATTCAATGTGAAACTTGGCCGATATTGTGGTGCATGTTGAGAGTACGGACGCTCCGGGCCTGATGCCGGGGGCTGGCGCTAAGGTGACAAAAGTCACCGATTATGCCGGACCAGAAGAATCTCCGATCGCGTTTCCGACATGAAATTGGACCAGCCCGTTTGTGACGCAATTCACTGTAGAGAGTGATTGACGTCACAGAGCGTATTTAAGAACTGGCGCAAACTGACAATGAAGGGGCGAGGTGCGTAATGCCAAAAGAAAAGCGGGATCTTCTGGAAGTATTAAAGTTCGAACTGGAGTTTCTTGAGCAAGGCGGATATGGCCGCCTGCCGCGCGAGGCGTGGCGATCGCGGCTTATCTTTGAAGACTCCCCGACTTGTCCCAATTTCAACTCCCGCGAGCAAATACCCTGTGAAGACTGCGTGCTTACGCCATTAATCCCAGGGAACGCGTTCGAAAAGAATGTGCCCTGCGACTATATCCCACTCACTCCAGCCGGAGACACGCTCGACTCTTTGTACCGCACCGGGACGCAGCAGGAAATAGAAGACGCGCTTCGCGTCTGGCTGAAAACGACGATTAAGCAGTTGGAATCGGAAAAGGCTCGGCAAGCAGAGGGACAATCTGCATAATCGAGCAATTGCTAACGTCCGCATTAAGCTTGCTTAACCCGTTCGAAGTGTACTGCAATCCTTCCCAATAACCGGGGATACACGAACCAACCCGCGAACAACCTGCTTTCCACAGCAAAATCTGACGGAATCATTTCGGGAGGAACGACCGATTGCCGGGTGATGGCAATCACTTTCCATTGTGATAATCAGCATTGTTTCATTAGACTCCTGGCCATACACTCAATCCGTCGGCAAGAGTGGGGTTTTCAAGAAAATAGCCGACAATACTCTCAAAGGTAAATGGAGCCTAGAAATGATGAAGAGATTCAGTGTCCCGATGTTTGCCGTTCTGGCAGCATTCGCCGTGATGTTGGTCCTGCCGTCCTCGATGCGCGCGCAGGATGCGGCATCGCTTTACAAGTCGAAGTGCGCGGGTTGCCATGGGCCTGACGGCACTGGGTCCGCGATGGGTAAAAAAATGGGTGCGCAGGATTTCACCTCAGCCGATGTGCAGAAGATGTCGGATACAGAACTCGCCGGCATCATCACAAATGGAAAAGGCAAAATGCCTGCCTACAAGTCCCTGGCGCCCGACCAAGTCAAGGGCCTGGTAGCTTACATTCGCACCTTGAAAAAATAGAAGGGGCTCGCATCAGGAAGAAGTGGCTGGGAGTTGCGGAGTATCGCGACGAGGTTTGAAGTGTGCCTGCGCAGTCCGCCTGGAAAAGCCGCGCAGGAAAGGAGCAATAAATCAAGATGAGCCTTGGAGAAGATATTCGCGACTGGTCGCGGCCCATCTATTTTCTCGGCCAGAATCCAATCTCACTGACGGGTGCGGTGCTGACCACAAGCTCGGCACTGACCATGATTGCCTTTTGGTTCTATGATTTCTTTTTGCCCGGGCCTCCGCATCCCTATGTCGGAATCCTGATTTTTCTCATCCTTCCTGGAATTTTCATTTTTGGTCTGCTTCTTATTCCACTAGGAATCTGGCTGCGCCGGCGAAAATTGCTGGCGAGCGGGCATTTGCCAGAAAAGTATCCAGCGATTGATCTGAGCGTGCCTGTCGTACGGCAAACCTCCGAGTACATTGCACTGGCCACGGTGGCGAACCTTCTCATTATCGGAACGGCTTCCTACCGCGGGGTGGAATATATGGACAGCACCAACTTCTGCGGTCTGACCTGCCACACGGTGATGGCGCCGGAATACACCGCGTACCAGAATTCTCCACATTCGCGCGTGGATTGCGTCGAGTGCCACATCGGTCCGGGTGCTCCGTGGTTCGTGCGCTCCAAGCTTTCTGGTTTGCGGCAGGTTTTTGCCGTCACATTTCATACTTATTCGCGCCCCATTCCCTCCCCCGTGAAGTACCTGCGCCCGGCGCGCGAAACTTGCGAGCAATGTCACTGGCCGCAACGCTTCACCGGGGACAAACTGGAAGTCGTTACCAGCTACAAGGATGACGAAAAAAATACTCCGCAAACCGATGTCTTCCTGATGAAGGTGGGTGGGCGAACCTGGGAGGGTTCGGTGGGAATCCACGGTCATCATCTCGCTGCCAACGCCCGCATCCGCTATATCTCGACTGATCCCGAGCGGCAGACGATTCCGGCTGTCTATTACACCGATGATTCCGGCAAAACCACCGAGTTCCTCTCGACTGACAATAAGCCAACGCAAGCGCAACTGGATAAAGGCGAGCATCGCGTGATGGATTGCGTCGACTGCCACAACCGGCCGACTCATGCCTTCGAGCTGCCGGAAAATGCCGTCGATAAGCAAATGCAATTGGGCAAGATCAGCCCCGATCTGCCTTACATCAAGAAAAAAGCGGTTGAGGTTTTGAAAGTCGACTACTCCGCACGCGACATTGGAAAACAACGCATCATCGCGGCGATCGACCAGTTCTATCGGACGAGTTATCCCGACCTTTATCAGACGAAGCGGGCGCTGGTGCAGCAAGCTGCCGATGAAGTTGCGGCAATCTATCTCCGCAACATTTTCCCGAGCATGCGGCTAACCTGGGGCACGCACCCCAACAATTTAGGCCACAACGATTCACCTGGCTGTTTCCGCTGTCATGACGGCAGTCATACCAGCGCAGATGGCCAGACGATTACCAACGACTGTTCCGCCTGCCATGAGTTTCTGGCGACGTCGGAAGAACACCCCAAAGTCTTGACGGATTTGGGAATGAAATAGGAGCAACGCAAGCAGGAGTGCCACTGTGCCCAACCTAACGCTATACGCAAAGGGCTCTGCCAAGCGAGTCAGTCCGGTTTTCTTAATATTGTTTGTTATCGTTCTTACTTTCATACTAAGTCCGCTGGCAGCCCAATCGAAACCACCTCAGCCCCTTAAACAAGACGAAAACTGCCTGGCTTGTCACGGCCAGGCGGGAATGAAATCGGACGCCGGCAAAAGTATTTCCATCGATCCCGGCAAACATGCGGCCAGCGTTCACGGCATTTTGGGATGCACCGATTGCCACACAACCATCAAGGACTTTCCGCATCCCGCCAAAATAGCTAAGGTCCAGTGTTCGACCTGCCACGAAGATGAAACTTCGCACATGGCGAACAGCGTTCATGCAGCTCTAGGCGAAGAAGCCTGCCAGTCTTGCCACGGCAACGTACATGAGGTAACCACCGCGGCTGCGATTGCTCCGGCAAAGTGCGCGCAGTGCCACGCCGATGAAGTCAAAGACTTCAAGCAAAGTATTCACGGACAAGCGGCTGCGGAAGGGGATCCGGATGCTCCGAAGTGCATGTCCTGTCACGGGCCGGTGCATCAAATCCAGACCTCCAGCGATGCGACTTCGACGGTGGCAAAAAAGAATCTTCCCGACACTTGCGCGTCTTGTCACAGCAACCAGCAATTTCTTTCGCGTCACAAGATTCCCATTGCACATCCCGTAGAGCTGTATCGACAGAGCGTGCATGGCCGGGCTGTGGCCGGGGGAAACGACGCCGCGGCAACCTGCTCCGACTGCCACGGAAGCCACAATATTCTTCCCGCGCGCGACGCGAAATCGAAGATCAATCATTGGAACGTGCCCGCAACCTGTGGGCAATGCCACTCGCAGATTGCCAAGACTTATCTCCAGAGCGTGCACGGGCAAGCGATGACCAACGGCGTGACGGACGCTCCAGTTTGCACCGACTGTCACGGCGAACATTTGATACTTGAACCGCAGCAGACGGGCTCGCTGGTCAACGCCTCGCGCGTTTCCACCGTTACCTGCGGCCGCTGCCATGGCGATGAGCGCCTGGAAATCCGTTACAATCTGCCGGCCGACCGCGTTCCTTCCTATGCTGACAGCTACCATGGTCTGGCCATGCGCGAAGGATCGCAAAGCGTTGCGAATTGCGCTTCCTGCCACGGTGTGCATAATATCTTCCGCTCGTCCGATGCGCGGTCCACCGTAAATGCGGCGAATCTTTCGAAAACCTGCGGAGCTTGCCATGCCGGAGCCGGCGAGCACTTCGCCATTGGCCCAGTGCATGTGCAGATCGCCAGCGCAAATCCCGTCGTGAAGTGGATTCGATGGACTTATCTGGTCCTGATCCCGATGACGCTCGGGTTCATGATCCTGCACAACCTCATCGATTTCATCGCGAAACTGCTGCGCGGGCGCCCGCGGCACGAAGGCAGCGGTTCTGTGACCCGCATGAATCGCAACTTCCGCATCGCTCATGCGGGAGTGATCCTCAGCTTCCCGACTCTGGTCTTTACCGGATTTGCACTGAAGTATCCGGAAGCCTGGTGGGCGCAACCCATATTGCTGTGGGAGCGGCATCTTGCCTTTCGTGGAGCGGTTCACCGCTCGGCGGCCGTAATCCTGGTAGCGGCGACGCTCTATCACGTGATTCATCTTGCGATGGTCAAACGTGATCGCAACCACTTCCTGAAGGCCATGATTCCGGACTTCAAGGACGCGACCGATCTGGTTCGGGTCTTCGCCTATAATCTCGGGCTCACGAAAACTGAACCTACGTTCGCGAAATTCAACTACGCCGAAAAGATGGAGTATTGGGCTTTCATGTGGGGTACGCTGGTTATGACCGTCTCCGGCGGCCTGCTGTGGTTCAACAACTTCAGCTTGCGACATTTCCCGAAGTGGGTCACCGACGCGGCTACCGCCGTTCACTACTATGAGGCGATCCTGGCCACGTTCTCAATCCTCATATGGCATTTCTACATGGTGATTTTCGATCCACTGGTCTACCCCATGGATACTGCGTGGGTGGACGGCAAGGTTCCCGCCGATCATTATCGCCATTCACGGCCGGCATATCTGAGAGCGCTCTTGCAATCGGAATATGCCGAGGCTATGGCTAAAGCTGCTAAGGATAGAGAGAAGAAGGATCAGGAAGCTGCGGCAAGCAAAGCTGAAGAGGTAGTGCTGAAGAAATAGAAATGCACCAGGGGAGATGGGACGCGTTGTGCAATTGCCGTCCTTGCCTTGGGCTGCTCAATTATTTTTCGCAAAGGAGCTGGGGAGGGTCCGAGAGCTAAACCCTCCCCGTTTTGCCCGGTTACTCGACAGCGGGCTGAACTCTTACGCAGTAATCAGGGATTCGAGCGCCAACCGGTTCGGGATCACCAAAGTCGCGCCATTCTGCTGAATCAGATTTTGTTTCTTGAAGCCGGCAAATAGACGGCTGACGGTTTCGCGCGACGTGCCGATCATCTGGCCAATCTCTTCGTGGGTCAGCGCCATCTTCACGTGGCTGGGCTGCTTTGAGTCGGCGCTGCTGTCCAGCCATCCCACCAGCAAACGAGCCAGTTTCTCGCTGGCCGAATCCGATAGCATCAGGTCGCGAATCTCGCGACAGGTGCAGTTATAGTCTCGGCTTATTTGTTGAGTAACCCATAGAGCGATCTCGCCATGAAGACGCATCAGGCGCAGCAGATCACTTTGCCGCAGAAAGCTGATCTCGGCGGGTTCCTGGGTTTCGGCCGTGGCTTCATACGGCCGGGCGGAGATCGCAGAGGCGACGCCGAGCATGCTGCCGGATTCAACCATCCGCAGAATCAACGTTCTGCCATCGCTGCCGCAAACCGAAAGCTTCACCCGGCCTCGGCGTACGATGAAAATCCCGCGTTGGGTCTGGCCTTCGGCAAACAGCACCGCTCCTGTCGGATAGGTGGTGGTTAGGGCCGCCTGCTCAACCGCTTCGGCGATGGCAGGAGGCATATTACCAATGGTCTTATCTGCATCTTTAGGAAGTCTATCAATGACGTGGGTGGCCATAATTTCCTCCGGGCTGACACACGTACAATGGCAGGTGCCGTACCAAACTTTTTCACGGTCGATTAGAGTTCACCGATGGCGTTGCAGATAATTGAAAACAAGCCATTTAAGGCTTCACGAGCAGGTTGAAGATACCCCTAAAAACTGGCAAATCTGGGCGTAACGTGGGTGATTTCACGCACGGTTACTGTGTGATCGCCATCACTCGCTGCCTGTGACTCGAGATTACCTTTTAAGAAGATGCTGGGCTTTTATCCAAGCGTCTGATGAAGTGTGTTCAGCAAAGCTGTTCGGGTAAAAGGCTTTTCGAGAAGGATGCCGTGCTTCAGGCGTTCGCTGGCTTCCATCAGCTCGCCGGTATAGCCGGACATGTAAACCACTTTCAGACCGGAATGGGAACGGGCTAGCCGCTCGGCCAGTTCCGGGCCGCTCATGGCCGGCATCACGACATCGGTGAGAAGAAGATCAATTTGCCCCGGATTCGCCTCCGCCCAGTCGAGTGCCACTTTGCCATTATTCGCCTCGACCACGATGTAGCCCTGTTCTTGCAAAAGCTTACGGGTCAGACTGCGCATGATCTCGTCATCTTCCACGAGAAGAATCCTGGCCACACGTTTCGGAGCGACTGCTTCCGCTTCCGCAGACGAAGACGACGTGAGCTTGTGCGCGGCGGAGGGTAAATAGACCTTGAAAGTTGTACCACGCCCCGGTTCGCTATAGACCCAGATGTGTCCGCCGCTTTGTTGGGCGATACCATAAACGGTTGATAATCCGAGGCCGGTTCCCTTTCCCGGTTCTTTGGTCGTGAAGAAAGGCTCGAAGATGCGGGAGAGCGTTTCCTTCTCCATGCCGCTTCCGGTGTCACTCACCGCCAGCATCACATACTTTCCGGGCTTCAGCGGTTGGTGCTGGTCGGCAAAGTGCTGATCGAAGTCAACCACATCGGTTTCCAGAATGAATCTGCCACCTTTGGGCATGGCATCTTTGGCATTGACCGCAAGATTCATCACGATCTGGTCCAGCTGACCGGGATCCGCCTCTACAATGGCCGATTGCGTCCGAGGCGCAACCTGAATCTCGACATCGTCTCCCATCAGGGGACGCAAGAGTTTGGTTATATCCTTCAGGCGATCGTTGAGGTCGAGAATGACGGGCTTGACCACTTGTTTTCGACTGAACGCCAGCAACTGGCGAGTCAATGCGGCTCCGCGGTCTGTGGCCTTCTTAATGTTCTCCACGTAGATCGCCGGTTCGCTGGCCGCGTCGATTCGATCGCGCAGGAATTCTGCGCAGGCATTGATAATGCCCAGGACATTGTTGAAATCGTGTGCGACCCCCCCGGCCAGGCGTCCAACCGCTTCCATTTTCTGCGACTGGCGAAGCTGATCTTCAGCCCTGCGCTGCGCGGTGATGTCACGCGCGATTGCAGAAGCGCCTACGATCTCGCCATTTACACCGCGCAGCGGAGAGACGCTGATCGATACATCCAGGCGGCGGCCATCCTTGGTCACGCGCACCGACTCGTAGTGCTCAATGCTTTCACCACGTGCAATTTTCCTGAGAATTTCCGGAATTTCATCAGGAAGATCGCTGGGCACAAGCATGGAGACGTTCTTCCCGATTACTTCTTCTGCCGTATATCCGTAAATACGTTCCGCACCCCGGTTCCAAGCGGTAATGATCCCGTCGCGGCTTTTAGCCAGGATCGCGTCCTCAGAAGAATCGATAATGGAAGCAAGCTTTGCGCGGTATTCGCCAATCTGCTCGGCGGTTCGTTGGGAAAGTTCTTCGTGCGCCCTTCGCAGTTCCTGCTCAATTCGCTTACGATCGGTGATGTCGCGGATGGCGCTCAGGACAACGGTGCCGCCTTCGATCGAAACCGGGCTGAGACTGATTTCCACCGGGAACTCGGAGCCGTTGCGGCGCCTTCCGTACAGCTCCAATCCGGCTCCCATGCGGCGGGTCTTTGGGTGGGAGGCGAAATCCTCGCGGTGATTGGTGTGCTGGCCGCGAAAGCGCTCGGGCACGAGCATCTCCACCCGCTTACCCACTAACTGGTTGCGGCTGTATCCGAACAGCTTTTCTACTTGGGAGTTTACCTGGAAAATAATGCCTTTCTGATCGACCGCCAGGATGGCGTCCGGAAGAGCCTCAAGAAATTCACTGGAGAGGAGAATCTCGCTTACTGGGCCCGCCGGCAGTTCTTCAGGAGCAGCATCCTGAGCGAGGGTACGTCGAGGCATAGGGACTGAATCCAAAGGGCGATTCTATTTGAGGGATGTGAGCGTGTAAAGCAGGGCAAAAAGCCAGCTTGACGTCACCCAGTGAGCGCGAGGCCTGCCTTAGATCTGGCTGCGGCAATAGCAAAACCAATTGTCGCAGCGTAACGTGATGATCGCCACGCACATGACGCTCAACCGTCACGTCGTATTCTCAAAAATTGAGCTAGAATTCGCTCGGCCTGAGCTCCCGGCGCTCGGGACGCTTGTAAGCCTCGTTCCCGAGAGCCCCCGCCTGATAGTCCCGGTTCATGTCTCACAAAAGAAAGGAGCACTACCAATGTTTGCACGCATCCTCAACTTCGAAGTGAAACCCGAAAAGAAAGAGGACTTGGTAAAGGCCCTCAAGAACCAAATCGTGCCCATTCTCAAAAAGCAGAACGGCTTTCTGGAAGTTCTGCCCTTCTTGCCGGAGAAGATGAAAGACCTAAAAGTATGCATCGTCAGCCTCTGGACAACTCCATCGGATGCCGAGCGCTATGATAGAGAAACTTATCCGAAGGTCTATGACATTCTGAAACCGTTCCTCACCACACCCGTCGACGTAAAGAACTATCACCTGGAGACGACAGTTTGCGAGCGGTTTGTAGAGTCCCTCGCCGCCTGAGACCATTGTTTTGAGAATATCGTTTAGTGTCTGCAACCCCGGCGCTGTCTGCTCCGGGGTTTTTCCTTTTGCAGGGGCGGGATCATCCACCACTGAGTGATCTTAAGCACGCTTTCTTGTGACGGGCGACATCGCATTGCGCGCAGGGATGCGGCAGACTTAAAAGTGCACGTGGCGCGGCAGCGCGAGGGGCAATCCACAGATTGAGCGCGCCGCCCAGGAGGTGATCGATGACGGTCACGGTGCTTGCTGCGATTCTGGTCCTTGCCTTGGCGGCGGGGCTTTTTATTTTGCGCGCGATTCCGGCAGTGCGATCGCTCTTTCGATATCGCGGGAAGCGCCTGGTCACCTGCCCGGAAACACATAAACCCGAGGCTGTCGACGTCGACACCAAAGAAGCCGCTCTGGGTGCTTTTCTGTCGGAGCCCACTTTGCACTTGAATCGGTGTTCGCGCTGGCCGGAGCGGGAGAACTGTGGCCAGGAATGCCTGAAGGAGATCGAAGCCGATCCCGAAGACTGCATGGTATGGAATATCGTTTCAAAATGGTATGCAGGAAAAAGTTGCGTTCTGTGCCACAAACCGTTCGCGCCGCTGCATCATCTAGACCACGCCCCCGCACTGTTCTCACCCGATCATAAAAGCGTGGAGTGGAAGGATATCCCTCCTCAGCAACTTCCCGAAGTTTTTGTCACGCACTGGCCGATCTGCTGGAATTGCCACGTGACGGAAACCTTTCGCCGCCTGCATCCCGAACTGATTGTAGAACGGGATTTTCGAGCAAGGACTACGCGGTAGTCGCCCCAAGTGGACGCACCCGGATCGGGTCGTCGCTTATTTTCTGTTGAGATATTTCCCACTGAGCGTCCGACCTCGCAACCAATCTTTTCGTGATCGCAACCAATCCATCCGTCCTAAAGTTCCGTCGCAACCTGGCCGATGGGAAAGATGCAATGCTGTCTGGTCGCTACAGGTGCTGGTCGACTTTGTTGCTCCTCATCCTGCCTTTTGCCGCCCGCGGCGATGACGCTGGTTTTTCCACCTACCGCAGCACCGCTTCCGAGGTTCGCATCACGTTCTTTGCAACCGGTGCGGCGAATCAGCCGATCAATAACGTGAGCAAAGACGACTTCGCGATCGTCGATGGTGACACGGTCGTCCGCGAGTTCCGCAGCTTGGCGCGATCGGAAGAGACCACGCTCGATGCTGTCATTCTGATCGATTCCAGTGAATCTGTCGCCACTCGCCTGCCGGCGACTGTTAAGGAAGTTCTCCATATAGTTTCGCAAAGCCAGCCGGAAGTGGGAGGAAGAATTTCCATCGTTTCCTTTTCCGGGTTGCAGCCGGTTGTGCTGTGCGTTGGCAACTGCGACACACCAGATGCGGGTCAGAAACTTCTTTCGGTGAAAGCCTCTGGGCCAACACCATTGTTCGACGCCGTCGCTTACGGCGTAAATTTGCTTTCACGGCGGCAGGCATCTGCCGTCAGGCCGGTTGTGATTTTGTTTTCGGATGGTGATGACACGATCAGTAGAATTTCCTGGCTGGACGCATTGCATTCGCTCCTCGATAGTGGCACATTGCTGTACGCCCTCGATCTTAATGACTCGGCAAGATCGCGGGGCAGCACGGTTCTTCGGCGAATGGCCGAGGCCACCGGCGGACGATACTTTTCGCCGCAGCAAAATGCTGCCGCAGTTCTGCGATCGGTCTTCGAAGATTTGCGCACATCGTGGGTTGTTACCTACGAACTCCCCAACACTGCGCTCGGTTTTCACTCACTCCGCATTCTCCCCAAACACGACCTTAACCTGCGATTCCATTGCCGGAGCGGGTATTACTACGGGAGCAGCGTGCCCCGATGGAACGGGAATTAGCAAAGATCGAAAAAGAAAGGTGAGAGCCTATGAAACTCGTATTGTGTGCGGTCGCGGCGATATGCAGCTTGCAAACTTCACGGGCGCAAAATATTGGAATCTATCAAAGTGGCACAGTTGTACGTATGAAGATGGCCGACTGCCTGGCTTCGCATCATGGGTTTTTAGCGACCTTTGGAGGCCAGCAGATGCCGATGGCCGAGGATGCCTGTCCCGAATACACGCTGATTTCCGACAAGGTTGTGTACGTCATCGTCGGAAGCTCATCCAATCAGGTTATTCCTCTTGCCGACATCATCGACTTTCGCATTCACAAAAACGAGATTGCGATACGCCTCGACGACGCCAAGCACGAAAGCAAGTTCGCGATTAAAGAAATGATGTTGCGGTCAGAGTGGGAGCAGGTGCGGAGACATATCATCGAACAGCTGGATGCGCCGCCTCGAACCGCAGACATAGTGCCAACCCGAAATCACAATTGAAGCGCACACCTCGGTAATAGCATGGCGTGTAATAGTTTTGTAATGTGTAATCTAGCTCACCGCGAAAAATTCCAGGAAAGCATAGTCTCCCAGCATGGAGACTCATCCCAAGAAAACTCAAGCCCGTATTTTGCTCAGTTCAGTGTTCGGTCCTTACGCGCAAGATGACCAATTCGGCAGCCGCGCTATTAATCCGATGGAGCTGTACCACAATCAGGTGACCCGGGCGCAAGGCGCTTTCTCGCTGCGCATGTTTCATCGTTCGTGGGGAATCATGCTGATTCAGGCGAATATTTCTGCGCCCTGCGCGGTGCTCGACTTTCCCACGCGCGAGAAGTTTGCGCGCGAATTGACCAAACACAAGTACGACATTATTGGCATTTCTTCCATCATCCCGAACGTCGGCAAGGTCCGCGAAATGTGCCGCATGGTTCGAGAGCTCTCGCCGCATTCCGTCATTGTGGTCGGTGGCCACGTGGCCGCGATTCCAGAACTGGATCAAATGATCGAGGCCGACCACATCGTGCGCGGCGAAGGCATTTCATGGATGCGCCGTTATCTCGGGGAAGACGAGAATGCACCGATCCACCATCCTCCCATTGTTTCCGGCTGGCGTACCCGCATTATGGGACTGCGCCTGCCACAGCGCAAAGGCGCAACTGCGGCGGCCATTATTCCTTCCGTCGGCTGCCCCATGGGATGCAACTTCTGCACGACATCGGCCTTTTTTGGAGGCAAAGGCAAATTCGTAGATTTTTTCAAGACCGGCGACGAACTCTTCGAGGTCATGTGCCAGGCCGAATCACAGCTAAAAGTGGATTCGTTTTTTATGATGGACGAAAATTTTCTGCTTCACCGCACCCGCGCTCTGCGCTTGCTGGAACGCATGAAGCAGGCCGGCAAGAGCTGGGAACTCTCGATATTCGCCTCCGCCAACGCAATTCAAAAGTACACCATGCAGGAACTGGTCGAACTCGGCGTTTCATGGGTATGGATGGGCTTGGAGTCTCCCCGCTCCCGCTACAGCAAACTGCACGATACCGACAGCCGCCGCTTGACGCGCGAGCTTCGCGAGCACGGTATACGAGTGCAGGGGTCGACGATCATTGGCCTCGAACATCACACGCCCGACAACATCGTTTCTGAAATCGAATCGGCGGTCGATTGTGAAACCGATTTCCATCAGTTCATGCTCTACACCCCGGTTCCCGGAACTCCGCTGTATGCGGAGATGTCTGAGCAGGGCCGCATCCTGGCGGAACTCGATTTGGCCGACATTCACGGACAATACAAATTCAACTTCCGGCACGAAGCAATCTCGCGCGACGATTCCAAGCGATTTCTTGACTGGGCTTTCTGGCGCGACTTCGAGCGCAACGGCCCCAGTCTTTACCGGATGTGCCGCACCATGCTGCAAGGCTGGCAGCGCTACAAGGATTATCCCGATCCGCGCGTGCGCGAGCGCTTTGCACGCGGCGTGTCGAAGTTGGGAAGCGCCTACAACGCGGCGCTCTGGGTGATGGAGCGCGAATTCAAAAAGGTCAATCGCAGTGGTAGCGAACAAATTCATAAATTGCGCTGCGAGGTGCAAAAAGAATTTCCTGTCGTCGCGCGAGTGAGCGCGTCGGTACTTGGGCCGATGCTTTGGTGGTTGTCCCGCCGCGAAGAAAAGCGCCTTGCAGCCGGACGGACCTACGAACCTCCGACCTTCGTCGATCGCCGCAATTGGATTTCGGCGTAAGACCTGCCGGCGGCGCACTGCAGTTGGCTGGCGATTCCCGCTTTATTGGGCTATCTTTTTGAGTGATGCGTCGAGTGATCGACATCACACTCGGCTGTGATCGCGCGTGCTGCGCTCGCGCCTTCCGCCTCGCTAAGGTAAATAGGGGTTAGGTCGGGCAAATTGCTGTATTCCCTTGATGCAAGTGAGCAATCAGCCGATTGAAGGAGAATCGACGAATGCCAAATGAGCCACTAGAAACCGGAGCGGGCGAGACAATTTGGCGGCCGACGCAAGTCTACGCCATGGCAATTATTTGCCTGCTGGTCGGCCTCGCAATCGGCTACCTCTTCCGCGGATCGCAATCCCCGGCAACCCCAGCGCACGCCGCAATCGACGCTGCCGCCCCGGCTGAATCTGCCGCTTCGGTACAGACTGCAGCAAATCTTCCGGCATCCACTTCCGCTCCTTCTCTTTCGATGGGAGGAAAGATGCCGTCGCTCGACGACATGAAAAAAATGGCTGACACCAAAGCCGAGCCACTGCTTACGAAATTAAAGACCGATCCGAAAAATACGGCCCTGCTCGTCCAGGTGGGAAGCGTCTATGAAAGTACTCACCAGTTCAAGGATGCAGTTGGCTACTACGATCGGGCATTACAGGTAACCCCCAAGAACGTCGCCCTGCGCACGGAAATGGCATCGTGCCTCTATTACAGCGGCGATGTCGATGGCGCAATCGGCCAGCTTCAGCAATCGCTGAAGTATGAGCCAAAAGATGCCAACTCGTTGTTCAACCTCGGCATAATCAAGTTGCAGGGGAAACAGGATAGCGAGGGTGCGCTCGCTGCCTGGCGCCAGCTGTTGAAATCGAACCCCGAACTGGATGCAAACCACAAAGCCACGGTCGAGAAACTGGTCGCCGATCTGGAAAAGAAGGGCAAAAGCTAGGACGGAGTGGTTGCGAATCAGGGTTCAGGGATCATTCTTAGCGAAGGTTCAGGTCAGCG
This sequence comes from uncultured Acidobacteriaceae bacterium, assembly GCA_963766625.1. GTDB lineage: Bacteria > Acidobacteriota > Terriglobia > Terriglobales > Acidobacteriaceae > Sulfotelmatobacter. Next base: position 89,103 of record CAVYBF010000013.1, read on the forward strand.
TAGTATTCGAAGCTGGAGAGCTCTATTTCATCGTTGCCGGGTATGTAGAAGCCAAACTTGCCCAGGCTGAGATTAGTGCCGGGCTGTGTCCAGCGATCCAGGACCGTCCAACTGTCACCGTGCTTGATCTGGTGAACAATCTCCGTGGGACTCACGCGAATGTGCAGCGTGCGGAAACTTTTCTTGTCGGCTTTATCGGGAACGATGATCTCATTCGTTTTCTCCCCGTTGCGAATTAGAGTGCGGTAAAAATTATTCTCGTCCATTTGGAAGAGGACGTAGTTTTTGCTATCGGTATAGTTGAGCACCCATTGCAAGAGGTGACCCTTCGCAGGCATCGCGGAAAAAGCAAAGGTGCCTGACACAGGAACGATTCCGTACAGGACAAAGTCTCCTCCTTTGCGAATGAATGAGTCTTTCTCATTCTTCCATGCGCCTGGGTCATCCCACTTCGACATACCGTTCGGCGCGAGAGGCAAATCCAAGGTCTTGGATTGACCGGCAACGACTTCGAGCGTGGACGAGCGTGCGAACCTGTCGGCGGTTCGCGCGGTGAGAGTGTAGGTGCCGGCACCGAGATTGAGCGGAACGCCGCTGCTCACTATGGTCGGAAGCTCGCCTGCTTTCACGATTACAACTTTGGCATCGGCGGGCGCGAAGGTAATTTTCAATTCGCCGGGAGCAACCTCCAGCACGGCGTCGGCCGCACTAAGAGATATGGCTCCGCCCGCAACGAAGTGTTTTTTGAGCTGCTGAGGCTTGAATCGCTCTTTGCGCAGTTCGACGGTATGATCTCCGGGATTGATGGTGGAGATGGAGAGCGTGCCGTCGGCCTGAATGGTACCGGCGATAGTTTGATCAACCAAAACTGTGGTTCCGGGAGCGCCGCCCTGGATGGTCAGCGAGGCCAGACGAGGTAGCGGCTGCAGGTTGAAAACGAGTTTGGCTCGTTCGCCCTTGCGAATGCGGATTGTTTGCTGGGGAGAATCCTGAAAGCCGCTCTTAGAGACTTGAACAACGTAGTCCTTGAGCTCGAGATCGGGTAGCCGCAACTGACCGGCCCGAGTGAGTTGTGGTTGGAGTTGTCCGTCGAGAAAAACGCTTGCGTTATCTTGACCTGCAACGACAAGGAGCGCGCCCACGTTGTGACCGGAATCGATGTTGTGACCGGATTCAATGAACTTGCTCGGCTGAGATGGTTCGGGAGTTGTTTGTGCGGGAACGGAAACTGGGGGAGCGGCGACGGCCGGAGCAGCAGTCGAGTTGGCGACCGCGGGGGCAGAGACGGTGGGAGCGGAGGCGGCAGGAGTAGTGACCACCGGAGTCGAGACTGTGGAAGCAGAAAGGCTGGGGGCAGAGACGGTGGGAGCAACTGCGGGCGTCTTTGCGGCTGGCAGAGCGTGATGTTTTTGCGCGAAGAATACAATCGCTGCGATCAGAATGATCGCAGCGGCCGACACAACGATCAGCGTGGTGGAGTTCGACTTCGTGGGCTTTTTGGACTGGCGTGATGGAGATACGACTTTGCCCACAGGTCCGGAAGGCTCGGTAGCAGGAACGCTGCCAGCTAGCGCCTCGGGAAGTAGCGATTCTGCCGGAGTGGTCGGGAGTTTGCCCGTGGGCACAATGCTGGGCGGAACTTTTTCGGATTGAGTTGGGCTCGCGAGGACGTTGATCGGCGGAGTGTTTCCCTTTTGAATCGGGCTGGGCGCAATCTCGTTCGGCAAAAGCGGGCTGGCAGCGGCTTGGTGATTCCCACCCAAGCCAAAAGAGGGCTTGGATGGGGCACCCGATTTTGAAGACTCCGGAGCGCCGGGAAGCGCGGCGTGATCAATGACGTTCGCGTCTTCGCTCTCCCGCAGCGCGGTTAAACTGTTCTGAGGGACTTCGACCAATCCCAGGCGGTGCAGAAGGCCATTGGCGACGGACAAGAATTCTCCATCCGTCGAATACCTGGCGGTCACCGCTTGTATGCGCCCGGCTAATGCGCTTTTTGAAGCAACGTCCGCGATGGCGTCGACTTCACTCTCCATGCGCCGCAGGTCTTCCAAATCGCGCCGGCGAGCCTGGCGGCGCTGAGCATCGTGGTCACGCCGGATTGCATCCTGAATCTGAAGCAACCTGGGGTTGTGAGGATAAACGGTGAATCCCTCTGCGATCTGGGACAAGGCGGCGGATAAATTGCCGGAGGACTGAAGCTTGCGGGTTTGCGAAACCCATTCCTCGACAGAGCCTGCAGTTTTCTGGTCGAGGATACGGCTGTGGATGGCCTTGGCGGTGGGATGGGCAGGGTTCAAGGCGAGCGCCTCGTTAGCCAGCGTTTCGGCCTCCCACCAATTGGTTTCTACAATGGAATACGCGTGCTCGACCAGGGCATTGGCCAGAATGGAGCGGGCGAGAGAATTGTTTTTGTCCAGTTCGTAGGCTTCGCGCAACAACTGAATCGCCTTGGCGAACTTCTGCTGTGCGAACTGTTCCTGGCTTTCAGTGATAAGACGATCGGCTTCGGCTTTGCGCCGGGCGCGATCCTGCGCGAGCTTTTCCAGTTCAGACAGCTCCGGATCTTCGGGAAATTCGGCAGCTGTGCCGCGCAACAAATCCAAGGCACGGGGGTAGTCGCTCGAGTGCAGATAAATGTTGATTTGCTCAACGAGCCGCTTTTTGGATTCGGCGCGAGTTTGCTGGTCGAGTCTTTTCTCCAAGCGCTCTGCCTCGAAGGTCAAGCCTTGGATATCGATTGTAGATGGTGCGGCGGATTTCCCAGTCGTTCAGCGCATTTACGATTCTTGTTCTCCATAGAGGTCACTCATTTGGATAGAATGATCGACTGCCATGAATCAGGGCTGAACGCCCGCATAGACAGGAATCGCGCCACGCGGCGAACTCTTGTAAACCACTCCCCCTTTCATCACGAACACCACTCGCCGGACAGCAGTAATGTCTTGCAGCGGATCACCATCGAGCGCAATGATATCCGCCTGCATGCCGGGTGCGATCGAGCCAATCTGATCGCCCAATGCCATCGCTTCGGCTCCCAGCGAGTTCGCCGAGATCATTGCCGTCATCGGGTCCACGCCGCAATCGCGGACGCGATCGATGAACTCTTCGGCATTGCGCCCGTGCGCGCCAGCGACTGCATCGGTCCCGAAAACCACTTTCAACCCCGGGGTTTTAGCCGCGTGCTGGACGATTTCGTGATCAAGGGGGATGATCTTCTCCATAGCCGCGAATCCCTCTTCGGTATAACCTGAGGTGCCGAGATATTTGTCTTTATTCAGCATGTAGTTCTCGAGCACGAGCCCGCACTGCGGATCGAAATACGTCCCTTTCTCCGCCATCAGTTTGAGATCATCGTCGCCCGCCAAGGTTCCATGCTCGATTTCTGTGCACCCCGCCAGAGTCGCCGCGCGGACTGCGTCTTTGTAGGCGTGCACCAGTGTGCGCAGTCCTAACTTCTTCGCTTCGTCGCAAGCCGCATCTAATTGTTCCTGCGAAAGAGTCATGCCTCCGCCGAGACGAATCGACTTCGAGGCAAAAATCTTGATCAGGTCCGCCCCAGCAGCTTTTTGCTTGCGAATGAAGGCACGAATTTCGTCGGGGGTTCCCGTGGCCTGGCCTTTGCCTTCGAGTGGCTCAACCGCTGTGAGAATGCGCGGCCCCGGCAGGATTCCATTGGCGATGGCATCGCGCAACGGAACATCATTTGGCGCCCCGACGCTTTGCACCGTAGTGAAACCGGCCATCAGCGTGAGCCAGGCGTTCGAAGCGGCCTTATAGGCATCGCCCTGCGATGTGCCATCGGTTCCCGCATTCTTGCCATCTTTACCAAAGATCCACGTGATGTGCACGTGCGCGTCGATCCAGCCAGGCAGAAGCGTAAGCCCGCGCAGATCGTAATCGAAGGGCGCCTGGCTGTTGGGAGTTATGGAAGCAATCCTCGATCCCTCGACCGCTATGCGGACGTCATGCAAAGTGCCGCCTCTGCCATCGAGTACGGTGCTGGCGGCGATAACAATCCGCCGGCTGGCTGCCGCAGTCTGCGCGGAGAGCGTTGGCTCGGGCGCACAGATAACAAGAACAATGACGACGCTCGCTATCATGTTCAATCGCATCTCTTTTCGCTCCTTTTCGCCCGCTCCCTTTTTCAGTCGATCCATGCTCTAACCAACGTCCTTGGCGGGACCCCTCACCCGATCTACTTGTGAGGTTTCCCCACGCGGGCCGCAGTCGCAAACATTTTGGCCACCGTATCCAAATCCTTCGGCTGCACCTTTCCTGGCGGAATGCGCATATGAGTGAGATCTTCGAGGGTCAGCAGCAAATCCCCGAGCGCCATTGAGTCGACCAGACCCGAAGAGACCAGTGGAGTGTTCTCGTCGATGACCAGACTCGGTTTTCGGATTCGCCGAAGAATGTATTCAATCATCTGCTTCTCTTCTGCCGTCACGCCGATCCGCTCTCCTTTTTGAATTTAAGATTCGAAGCTGAATTCGGGATGCTCTTTCTGTAATTTTTCGAGCGTCGCGGAACGCGCCGCTTTCCCGGCAGTGCTCTTCACGATCCACTTTGGCGGTTTTAAGAAGATCATCGCTGGCGCCACTCCCACGCCTGCTACGATCTGTGCGCGAATCTCGCGCTCGATCTCGGCCGCGTTGCCGAGAAGAGCTTCACTCTCCATTTCAGCCACGACGAGAATCTCTTCGGTTCCGAGATCGGGATTGTACACCCCTATGGCAATCGCCCGGCCGTCATGAATGGCGGCATGGCTCGCGGCAATCTCCTCAATATCCTGTGGGTAAATATTTTCGCCTCCTACAATAATGAGGTCCTTCTTGCGGCCGACCACATACACATCCCCATCCGTAATAAACCCGAGATCAGCGGTGCGGTACCAACCATCCGCGATGGCTTTAGCGGTAAGGTCGGGACGATTGTAGTAGCCCTCAAACAGGCAGTCGCTTTTGACGAGAATTTCGCCGACATGGCTGTCCGCGAGAACAGCACCGGAATCCGAGACAATACGAATCTCGTGATTGGGTAACAAACGACCTGACGATGTGAATGAGACGGAGCCCGGAACCGACTCCGCAACTGGGATGATGCGATGCGAACTGCGAAATTGCCCGCCATCCGCGCAAATGCGTGGGGGACCACAAGGTCGGTTAATATCCGACTGAGTCACCGCGAAAACGTTCTCCGCCATTGCATAGGAGCTTTGTAGCGCGCCGGCTCTCAATCCATTGGGCGCGAACGCACTCTGAAACTCTTGCATGCTGCTGGAGCGGACTGGTTCGGAGCAATTGATAAGTGCGCGCACTGAGGCAAGATCATACTGCGCCCGCCGATTTGGCCGGGTGCGGCGGGGAACGAACTGAAAAGCGAAGTTTGGCAGCCACGCCAGGGTGCACTTGTGCTCGGTGATAACCTGCAACATAGTTTCAGGCTGCATCACCCAGTCGATCGGCGATTGCATCACAACCGGAACGTGACAAGCCAAGGGCAGCATGAAGCAGGCGATCAGTCCCATGTCGTGGTATAGAGGGAGCCAGCTGTAAATCAGGTCCGTCGCGCCGTCAATCTCAAGTGCTTGCGCAAGATGCTGCAATTGACGCAAAACGGCGGCGTGAGTCAGGGCCACACCCTTCTGCAATCCAGTTGTGCCAGCCGAATGCTGAATGAAAGCAATCTGATCGGCTTGACCTCTGGAATCCCGATTAGGATCTTGGCTCCGAATCGGGGGACTTCTTCTCGTCCCTCGTCGGACGCACTGCCATCGCCGGCACGAAGCAGTTTGATCTTTTCGTTTAGAGACACGTGGCCGAGCAGATCGTCAGGAAATTTATTGTCGATGACCACTAACTTAGGGTTGAGGTTTGCTGTGACTCCCGCCAGTCCGGACCGGTATTTGGAAGGGTCAACCTTGTCATTGGGGTAGGCGAGGAGAGCGGGCGCTGCGCCCAGCATCATTGCTCCGGCGAAAACTGTCATCGCGGCAATGCCCTGCGGCATGATGACGATCACTCGATCGTCAACCTTCACGCCTTGGGCCTTGAGCACTCCGCTTTGCAAACGAGCACGACGGCGGAACTCAGAAAACGTGACCGTCTCTTGTTCATCCTCATCGATCCAGAAGGTAACGAAGGGACGGTCGTCAGGAGCTGCATCCAGAGCATCGATGAGATTGCGATAGTAGAGCACTCGCCATTGTATTATTGTTCGCTGGTTGAAGGGCCGGGCCGCGTTGCCGGATGGTTTGTTCGCCCTCAATCGCGCGTGGGAGGAATGTTGTTTCGCCTCATCCTGTACCCTCTGGCGTTAGTGCTGTGCTTATTGATCTTCGCGAAAATTCGCTCGCGACAGGTACGGCAATCAGTTCTTCTGATAGTCAGCTACGCGCTCTACATCAGCTGGGGTGTTTGGTTTGCGGCGGTGCTTCTCACTTCGACGGGAATGAACTACCTGGTGGGAAGATGGCTGCGGCGGAAGCAATCCGGGGTTATTCTTTCAGTCGGAATTTTCCTGAACCTGGCGTTGCTCTGCACTTTTAAGTATCTTCCTGAAGCCGCATTTCAGATTCCCCTGTCGTCGTTGCAAAAATTCTCGCAGCTGGCGCTGCCGCTTGGAATTTCGTTTTGGACATTCCAGGCGATGAGCTATTTATTCGACGCTTACCAGGGCACGGAGGTCGATCCATCGTTTTTTGAATTCGCGCTCTATATGGCTTTCTTTCCGGTCACTATCGCCGGACCGGTCTGCCGGCTGCCCGAAATGCTTCCGCAATTTCGTTCCGAGAGCGGGCTGCGCTGGGCCGATATTGGACGCGGGTTGCAGCGCATCGCGACCGGGGCGTTGATGATGCAAATGGCGAAACTTCTGGGACAGGGGATTCTAACTGGCGATGGAATTGTCGCTGGTTTCGATAATCTTACGCGGTGGAGCGGCGCGGACGTCTGGTGCCTGGCATTTGGGTACGGCTTACAGCTTTTTTTTGACTTCGCCGGTTACTCGCATATCGCCATTGGTGCCGCCCAAGTATTGGGGTTCACTTTGCCGGAGAATTTCGCGCGGCCATTTCAATCGACCAGCGCCTCGATGTTCTGGACGCGCTGGCATATGTCGTTATCCTTCTGGATTCGCGACTACGTTTTCTTTCCATTGATGCAGTTGCGCCGGGAGATGTGGTGGCGAAATTTGGCTCTGGTGATTTCGATGATCTTGTTCGGACTGTGGCACAAAGCCACTCTGCTGTTTCTCCTGTGGGGCTGCTATCACGGAGTGCTTCTTGTCTTACATCGTCAGATTGACGGACTGGAGCGCAGGTACGACTGGACGCCACCGGAAGGCCTATGGACCGCGCTCTCGTGGATAGCCACGATCAGCCTCATAAGTTTGGGATGGATATTTTTTCGCGCCAATTCCCTGCCCCAGGCCGGCCACATGCTCTCGGCAGTCGTATCGCCGGCAAGCTATAGTTCGCACGTCCTGGGTGGCAGCCTCTACTTCCTCGTTCTGACGCTGGCCGCAGGATACGCGATCGCCTTATTCCTCATCGAGAAACTGAATCATTATTCGGTGCAAGTTGAAACCTCCAGCGACGATGCAGGTGAAGCGCCACGAGGTCAAGTGGCCCAGTCGGGATTGCTTGTGGTGCTAGCTCGCTGGCGCTGGTTCTGGATCCCCTCTCTGTATGTAGTTGCAATGCTTTTCTTATTGACCGTTACATTGACCCAGGGTGCCAGCACGGCTCAGTTTATGTACCGCAGATTCTAGGTACTGCTGGCAAAGGGTGGTCTGACGTGCAACTGTGATGTCGATCACAAGATGCCGTGATAGTTGCCACTGTTCCCGCGGCAAGGGTCGTCAACACTGGATCAGCAGCTAGATTGCATAACTGAGAACAGGGGTGACTGTGCCTGCAGGCGCGCAAATCACGGAGGGAGTACTGTCAATTCGCAGCCCCCACTGGCGGCGCTGGTTGTCCATGGCGGCGACTGCCATCCTGGCTCCGGTGTTACTGATCGTGGCCACCGAGGGGTTGCTCCGCGCTGGCGGAGTAGGCACCCCAACGGGAGTCATGCGTCCCTGCACCGACCAGGGGCACGCGGCTTATTGCGATAATCAATCTTTTGCCGCGCCTTTTTTCCCGCCGGACACTTTTCGGGAGCCGCGTCCATATGTAATTCCGGCAAGAAAAGCGCCGGGGACCTACAGGATTTTCGTACTCGGCGAGTCGGTCGCCTGGGGCGATCCCGACCCTAGCTACGGATTTGCCCGCTACCTCGAAGTCATGCTCCGCGAACGCTTCCCTGAAGTGAAGTTCGAAGTTGTCAACGCCAGCATCACGGCAATCAACTCGCATGTGTTGCTGCCCATGGTCAAGGATATGGTGCAATACCAGCCGGATCTTTTCATTATTTATACCGGCAACACGGAAGTGGTCGGCCCATTCGGGCCGGGAACCGTGCTCACGCCGCTGGACCTGAGCCTGCCAGCCATTCATGCCAGAATTGCATTTAATTCCACCCGAATCGGCCAGCTTGTCGCGAAGGCCGCCGGCGGCAGCCAGAAAAACGCGTCCCAATGGCGCGGCATGGAAATGTTTCTCGATAAGCAACTGCGTGCGGATTCTCCGCAGATGCAGCCGGTGTATCAGAATTTCGCCGCCAACTTGCGCGATATCGCCGCCGTAGTCCATCGTTCCGGGGCTCATTTGCTGATCAGTACCGTAGCCACGAACCTGAAGGACTGTGCTCCGTTCGCTTCCCTGCATCGCGAAGAGATTCGAGCGGACGAATTGAATTCCTGGCAAAGTTTAGTCCAGCGCGGGGCAGCTCTCGAGAGCGCGGGATCTTACGCTGACGCGCTGAAACTGTATCTTTCGGCGGCAGAGATCGATCCGCAGTACGCCGAGCTTCAGTTTCGCATCGCTGGTTGCTTGTGGGCCTTGGGTGATTTTGCGGGGGCCAAAGAGCGCTTCGTGCGCGCCAGGGATCTCGATACCCTCCGCTTCCGCGCCGACAGCAAGCTGAATGAAGTGATTCGTACGGCCGTGGGATCCGGCGACGGCGTGGGTTTGGTCGACGCATCCGCTATATTTGCCAGCGAAAGTGCGCATGGGATCCCTGGCGGCGAATTGTTCTACGAACACGTGCATATGAATCCGCGTGGAACCTACGTACTTGCGCGTTCCTTCTTCCACCAAGTCGTCAACCTGATGCCGTCCGAATTAACGCGAGGTACAACGCGCGAAGACGTCATCTCGGAAGAAGAGTGCGAGCGTCTGCTCGCCTTCACGGCCTATGACCGCGTGCGGGTCGCTCGCCTGGTTCTCAGTAAGCTGGAACGGCCGCCGTTCACCAACCAACTCAACCACGCGGAGGAGCTACAGCGGCTGCAGGTTCAGGCCGAAGCATCAAATTTGAATTATGCGGAAATAGTCGCCGACTATCAGTGGGCCATCCAGCAAAGCCCGCAGGACCGGCTGTTACATCTCAATTACGGCTTTCTTCTGCATCGCTATGACCCTGCCGCCGCAGACCAGGAATTGCGGGCAGCGTTGCCCTACGATAATGCTCCCGTCCTGTGCAACTGGCGCAAATTCGATTGAGAGCACAATCGGTTCCGCCGCTTAGTGTGATCGCCGTCACATTAGCGAGTGACGTGGAATGCTGCCCGCCTTTTTCCTGTGCGATTAAGGTGAATTAATAATGAGGTGGGGGTTCTATGAATTACGACAACCTTCAGCGGGGAAAGTGGGCGCTGGTAATGGCTGCACTGTTTGCGCTGAGCGTCCAGGTTACGTTAGCCAGCGACACTCTTATGATTTCCGGCTCTTATCAGGTCCTGAAAAGCAGGAATATCGGTTCCCAGTCACTGCTACAACTGCAGATCCATTTGGTGAACCGCGGAACCTCCGACTTCTCGATTCAGCGAATGACGCTCTGGGACTTCTCTCACGCTGATAAAGGTGGAACGAGAGCCTGCGCGGTCGCGCTTCGCGCCCACGCCTCGGCAGACACGACTCAGGAATTCACCATTCGGCGCTCGGACTATCAGTTGTGGCAAAAGGGATTCCGGCCTCGGCTGGTCCTGCAGATCGCAGGTCGGGGCCGCGCAAAGGGCAAAGCAGTGGTGCGACTTGACCGGATTTCCGGCCCGGAGGCAAAGTAATCATGCGCTCCCGGAATTCACTCACCCTGATTTCTGCTCTTGCGTTTGTCCTGCTCTTGCCCCAATTTTTGTTCGCCCAGTACGCCATCAGCAGCGTTGCCGGCGGCGGTCCAAATAATCTAACGGAACTTAGCGCGAGCATCGGCTATCCAGGCAGCATCGCATTCGATACGGCAGGCAACGCCTACATCGCAGATTCTTACTCCAGCCACATTTTCAAAGTGGATACGAGCGGCAATCTCACCTTGGTCGCGGGCAACGGCACGCGCGGCTACTCCGGCGACGGCGGACCTGCAACCAATGCGGCGCTTAACGGTCCTGAAGGTGTGTTCGTAGATGGCTCGGGAGACATCTTCATCGCCGACACTGAGAATTCTGTGATTCGCGAGATCACAGCTTCGAATGGCAACATCACCACGGTCGCCGGTAATGGCATTGCCGGCTACTCTGGCGATGGCGGCGATGCGACTCGTGCGCAGCTCGACAGTCCTTACGGCGTTTTTGTCGATGGCTCGGGAAACATCTTTATTGCCGACACATTCAATTCCGCGATTCGCAAGGTTGTGGCGGGTACGATTCAGACGGTGGCCGGGAACGGCATGACCTGTGCCGACCCCACGACGCCCTGCGGCGACGGCGGCGCCGCAACCAGCGCACAACTCGACCTTCCAGAAGGCGTATTTGTCGACGGCACCGGAAACATTTTCATCGCGGATACAGACAGCAGCCGCATCCGCGTTGTGAATACCAGTAGCGCGCAGATTACGATTGCCAATATTCCGATTCCGGCAGGCGACATTCAAACCGTGGCCGGAGCCTACTACGATTCGTCCGAGGGTAGCGCATGTCAGGACAGCGGGGATAACGGGGCCGCAACCACCGCATATCTATGCGAGCCGTCGGGAGTGTTCGTCGACAACTCGGAGAATATTTACATCGCCGACACATCCAACTTTGCGATCCGCGAGGTTGTAACCAGCGGCAACATTTCAACCATCGCGGGCACGCTGGGAACGGCTGGTTATAGCGGAGACGGCGGACCTGCGACGAGCGCAGAACTGAACTATCCGAACGCCGTTTGGGTCGATGCTTCGGCCGACATTTTCATTGCCGACACAGATAACTTCGTGATTCGCGAAGTCACGGCGGGCAACATTAATACCGCCATGGGAAACAATACCCCGTCCTACTCCGGCGATGGCGCGACGGCGGTGAATGCAGAATTGAATTCTCCGGCAGGCGTCGTCATTGACGGCGCAGGCAACATCTTCATCGCCGATTCGGCTAACTCTGCGATTCGCGAAGTGGTGGCGACTTCTGGCCAGATACAAACCGTGGCTGGGAGCACTACGATCTGCGCTTCTTCAACTGCTCTGTGCGGAGATGGTGGGCTCGCCACCAGCGCGCAGCTCAACACTCCTCAAGGCGTGTTCCTGGATGCTTCCGGAAACATTTACATCGCAGACACTGAGGACAATCGAATCCGTGTGGTCAATACCAGCGCCGCCTCAGCCATCATTGCTGGTGTAACGATCGCGCAGGGCTACATCGCAACCGTCGCCGGGACTGGAACGGGCGGCTATAGCGGCGACTCTGGACCTGCAATCAGTGCGGAGCTTGGCAATCCTTACGGAGTATTCGTAGATGGCGCGGGGAACATCTTTATTGCCGATACCGGCAACAATGTAATTCGCGAGGTATCCACGAGCGGCACCATTACTACCGTGGCCGGCAACAACACGGAGTGCACTCCAGCAACCTCAACTTGCGGCGATGGCGGCGCTGCCACCAGCGCGCAGCTTAGTTTTCCCGCCGGAGTGTTCGTCGATGCGGCGGAAGATATCTTCATCGCCGATACGTTTGACAATCGCATTCGCGAAGTCACAGCTTCGAACAGCGTCATTAATACGGTGGCCGGCAACGGTACTCGGGGCTACGCGGGCGACGGCGCCGCGGCCACCCAGGCAAACCTGGATAGTCCTTACGGAGTGTTCGTCGATCTCTCGGGAGATATTTTCATCGCGGACACCGAAAATTCTGTGATTCGCGAAGTCGTCGCAGCCAACGGAAACATTGAGACTGTAGCGGGCAACAATACGCCCGGCTTCTCGGGCGATGGACTGCAGGCAACCAGCGCGGAACTCAATTCGCCCTCGGGCGTTTTTGGCACACCGGCCGGCAATCTGTTTGTAGCCGATACAGAAAACCAACGCATCCGTGAACTGGTACCGGCGATCTTTGTCACAATTACACCGAATCCGATCAATGTGGTGGTTGGCGCTCAACAGCAATTTACGGCGGCCGTCACTGGAACGAGTAATACTGCGGTCACCTGGCAAGTGAATGGAGCGGCCGGCGGCAACTCTACGGTGGGAACAATCTCCACTTCCGGACTGTATCAGGCGCCAGCGACGGTCCCGGCGCCAGCCACAATCACCATCACCGCAATTTCAGCGGCTGATGGCACGACCTCAGGATTGGCTCAGATAACCATTGTCACCGCCAACAACAATATTACCGTCGCGGTAAGTTCCGGCGGCGCAAGTCAGGTCTACACCACCACTACTCAACAATTCACTGCGACCGTAACCGGAACCAGCAACCAGGCAGTCAATTGGTATGTGGAAGGATCAGCAGGCGGCAACGCGACATTCGGAACTATCGATGGTTCGGGACTCTATACTGCACCGGCTGGAGTACCCACATCGGCAAGCATCACCATTACGGCATTCTCGCAGCAAGCGTCGAACGCCTTCGGCACGGCGGCAATCACAATCATCACTGTTCCCTCTGCGGCGCAGCCTGCGCCGCAAACCATTTCTCCTGGAGGAACGGCAACCTATTCGCTTCTGCTCAATGAAAATACGGGCGCCCCGGGTAAGCCGATTACGCTTTCCTGTTCACAAACCACGTTACCGCAAAACGCCACCTGCACGTTTAGTCCCGCGAAGATTACGCCAGGACCGCAGGCGGTTGCTTTCTCGCTGACCATCGCCGTCCCTGCGAGTTCTGCGTCACTGGAAAATCTCAACAAGTCGCGGCTCCAGTTCTACGTTGCTTTCTTCCCGCTGGCGGGCATTGTATTTGCTGGTTTCGGACGCAGAAAAAAACAACCACGCTGTATTGGAATATTGGCACTGTGCGTGTTTCTGATGCTGCTGGTTGGTTGCGGCGGAGTGAGTTCTCCTCATTCGACTCCCACGAATCCAGACCTTGGCACTTACAACGTCAAAGTTCAAGGAGTAACCTTAGCCCAGCCGAATCCCGTGACCATCACGATTGTCGGTCTGACAGTGCAATAACAATGACGACGACAACGACAGCGGCGGACGAAAAACATTTTGCCCACCTCGACAGACTCCAGAGGACAACTTCCACGGAGGGAGTCGAGACTTTGAGCTTAGCGCAGGAGTTGCGGGGATTATTGCAGCGACGCTTCATCCGGATGATGGTTTTGACCGGCTTGCTGACCGGCGTGGCGGCGCGCGCCATGTACCTGAAGTTCTCGGTTCTCGATCTCGATATCTGGTGGCATATAAAGGTTGGCGACTGGATCATCGAGCACCACGCTTTCCCTCACACCGGAATCCTTTCACGAACGGCGGCCGACCGCCCATGGGCGGCTTACAGTTGGGGTTATGAGCTGCTACTGTCGCGCGCCTATGCGTGGTTCGGATTAGTCGGCGTCGGAATTTTTGGGACCCTGCTGACGGTCGGCGTTGCATACGCCGTTTACTGGATGGTACGCACCCTTTCCGGGAAGTTCTGGGTTGCGTGCATTCTGGCCACGATCACTTGCTCGGCCTTCCTGTTCAGCCTGATGCCGCGTCCGGTTTTTCTATCGATGGTCTTCTACGCGGTGACGCTGGCTCTGATTCTGGAGGCGCAGCGCGATGGCCGTGCGCACGGACTGTACTGGCTGCCGTTGGTATTTCTGGTATGGGCGAACTGCCACATTCAGTTTGTTTACGGCCTCTTCGTCGTCGGACTCTTTGCCGCAGTCCATGTGCTTCAACAATTCGGCGGCCACATCGGCATCAGACTGGATTTCGCGTCGCCCTCAATGCTGCCTGCCAGTAGATTGTTGATCATCTTCGCTGCGTGCGCGCTCGCTACCTGCGCGGGACCCTACACCTATCACCTTTATCCCATAGTTTTTTCGTACGCGGGTTCGACATTTCCTTACGCTTTCATCCGCGAATTTCGCCCTCTTAGCTTTCGCGCGGTCAGTCACTATGTGGAACTATTGCTCGCCGGCGCAGCATTCTTCGCTCTTGGACGACAGAAACGTGTCGATCTTTTCAAACTCGCGCTGCTGGCTGTAACCAGTGTCGTCGCCTTCCGCACCATGCGCGACTCCTGGTTCCTCTGCATCGCTGCCGCTGCCTGTATTGCGGACTCCCGGGGTAAGGAAGATCCCAGGCAGGACGATGAACGCGAACCCAACGAAACTTTTTTCGAGAAAGCGGGCTTGGCGGTAGCACTTGCCCTGCTCATCTATCTGATCGCCCTAAACACCGATTTCAACACTCGCGGCCTGGACGACGCCATGAGCAGTGTGTTCCCCGTGAGAGCCGTGAACTTTCTTCGGCAACATCCGCAGCCCGGGCCGCTCTACAACAATTTCGACTGGGGCGGATTTCTCACCTGGTACATGCCGGACTATCCGGTCGCAATCGACGGACGCACCGATCTCTACGGCGACCAACTCGACTTTCTATTTTTCAATTCGGAAAAGGGTAACCCTTCCTACGTCACCGACCCTTACTTGAATGAGGCGGGCGTAATTCTTCTGGATAAAAGTAAATCGCTGGCCGCCATTTTGAACTCGGATCAGCGGTTTCAGAAGATCTACGAAGATCGCCTTGCAGTGGTATTTGTGCGGAGTCCATCCCAGCCTTAAGCGAGCCGCCTATCTGCAGTCTGTCTGCAGCGAATCACGCATTTCCTCGCGCTACCAGGGAAATGTAAATAACTCACCGCGAGTGGTGTCTGCGGTCACTGACAAGCAAAATCGAAAGGTGAAAAACTTTCCTTGATCTTCGTGGACGTGCTCCCTATGTACGATCCGGTCTCAATGATCTGTCCTTTCGAGCGCCGCTAGCGGCGCTTTTTTACTTTTCTCCTCCCCCCGGACCTTTTCGAAGGCCGTCATGAACGCCTCTTCCGGAAATTATCTGGTGCGATGTCCGTGGTTCGAAGGCAAAGGGCAGATCCGTTGTCCTCGGATAAGGCGTCAGACTGGCCAACCGCTAAATCGAGTACCCGCTCAACCCTTAGCGCGCAGATTCGCTCGCCCTGCCACTCGACACAAAAGCCTAAAAACCAAGCGTTGAATTGATAAGCCCATTGTTTATGGGCGGGAGATCATTTATGCACAAACGATTCGGCAGTCTCTCGTCATCTGTCCTGATTCCGCATGTTTCGTTCATTTTCCTGTTTTCGGCGTTACTGGCCGTGCTCGGCATGGTCCTGCCAATCTCGCTATGCGCACAGACGGTCGACACAACGATCAGCCTGCCGGCAGAGATTCCGCGCGGAGTGGCGGTCAACCCCGTAACCAATAAGATCTACGTTGCCAACTCTCAAACCGACAATGTGACTGTAATCGACGGGGCCAGCGACAACAGCACAACCGTTGCGGTCGGATCCACCCCGTTCGCGATCGCCGTCAATGCGGAAACCAACCAAATCTATGCGGCCAACTACAATAGCAACAACGTGAGCGTGATCGACGGGCCGAGTAACACCGTCGTCGCGACCGTCAGCACAGGAGTAAATCCCAGCGCAGTAGCAGTTAACCCGATCACCAACACAATCTATGTTGCGGACTCTGGTGACAACACTGTGACCGTCATCCACGGCACCAGCAACATACCCCAGGTTGTTTCGGTCGGAGCGTATCCCTACGCCATAGCGGTGAATCCCGTGAGCAACAAGATTTACGTTGCCAATCTGGTGGGGATCACGCTCTCCGTGATCGACGGAAACAGCAACCTGGTGGTCGCCACGGTCCCCACCGGATTTTTCCCCAGGGAGGTCGCGGTCAATCCAGTGACCAACACAATTTACGTCATCAATGATAGCGATAACACTGTGTCCGTGATCGCCGGAAGCAGCAATACCGCCGTCGCTACGGTCCCAACCGGGGTTGAGCCTTATGCCATCGCCTTGAACCCGGTAACCAACAAAATCTATGTCGCCAATAATATTGGCGGCTACGCCACTGTCATCGACGGAGCCACCAATGTTGCAAGCAGCATTCCCACGGGCGCTAACAGTTATGGGGTGGCGGTCAACCCAGTCACGAACCAGATTTATGTCAATAATCAGTTCACTGTGACTGCGATCGATGGGGGTACGAACAACACCACAGCAATCAGTACCAGTGCAATGCTTCCTGACATGATAGCCGTGAACCCCGTAACCAATAAGATCTATGCCGTCACAGTCGGTGGCACCGTAGCGGTAATCGACGGCTCGGTCAACAACACTGCCACCGTCTCCGCCGGGTATTATCCCTTTGTGGCAGCGGTGAACCCCGTCACCAACAAAATCTATATTGGCTACGACAGCACGGCCGCTACGGGCGTTCTGGTAATCGATGGCGCGACCGGCAACACCAGCACCATTAACACTGGCTCATTTCCTGCTTCCTTGGCGGTGAACCCGGTGACCAACAAGATTTACGTCGCTAATTGTGGTCAGGGCGGCACCGTAACTGTGATTGACGGGGTCACTACCAACACAACCACGTTAAACGCCGGAGCCGGCGCTTGCGGGCTTGCAGTCAACCCGGCGACCGACAAGATTTATGTTCCTCACGGTGGCGGCAACACCGTGACTGTAATCGACGGAGCCACCAACAATATGACCACGGTTCCAGGCGGGTCCGGCACCAGCGTCTTCGGGTTCAACGAGACAGCGGTCAATCCGGTGACCAATAAAATCTACGTTCCCAACTGGGCGAACGCTAATGTCACCGTGATCGACGGCGTCAGCAATACGAGCTCTACAATCGGCGTCGGAAACAACCCCTATATGGCTGCCGTTAACGCGGTAACAAACAAAATATACGTCACGAATGACGGCGATAACACAGTAACGGTGATCGACGGCGCCACTAACAACACCACGACCGTAAACGTTGGAAATCAGCCACTGGGGATTGCGGTTAACCCGATTACAAACAAGATCTACGTAGCAAACGTGTACAGCAACAGCGTGACCGTCATCGACGGCTTAACTACAAACACCATCAATGTTCCGGTGGGCACATATCCCGAAACGGTTGCCGTCAACTCGGTGACCAACCAAATATATGTGCCGAGTGTGTCCAATGACACCGTGACGGTGATCAATGGCGCCACCAATACCACCAGCACAGTGCCCGCTGGATTATTCGCCTATGGTTTGGCCATCAATCCGGTGACGAACCAAGTCTTTGTCCCAAATATGAACAGCTACAGCGTGACCATAATCACGCCCAATGCGCCGCAGAATATTCCGTTCAGCGTGCAGATGCAGGGAGTCACCGACTCGCTGACCATCAGCGGGCTGGCCATTTTCAGCACCTATAACAACAGTCCATCGTTCACGGCTACGGCAAACAGCAATTATGCTCCTACCGCTCCGGCGCCCAGCGCGCTGTACTACCAGCTCGACACTACGCAGGGCCCATGGCAGCCGGCGGTAAGCACTGGCCCAGGCGGATACAGCTTCTCTCTCGCCACTGTTCCGCAGGGCGTGCACATCGTGTATGCCTACTCCGTGTATGGCGATGAAGGAACGGCGGAGAGCAGTGGATACAGCACTGGCAATTCGCCGGAGAGCAGTACCACTGCCGCCTATACATTTGCGGTTTTCTCACTGCCTACTGCAACTACGGTGACCGCAGATGTAAACCCACAAGTTCAGGGGCAGAACGTAACCTTCACCGCCGATGTCCAGCCGACATCGGGAACGGGAATACCCACAGGGGCGGTAACATTCTTCGACGGCTCAACCAAGCTTGACGTGGCGAGCTTGGATGGCAGCGGGCATGCGGTATTCGCTACCACCGCTCTGGCAGAGGGCTGGCATTCGATTACCGCGGCGTACAATGGCGACACCAACTTCGCTGGCAGCGCGTCCGTACTCACCGAGCAAATCACTCCGATTCTGGTCTACATCGCCGTCAGTCCGGCAAGCCCGACTCTCTCGCTTCCCGGGACAGTGCAGCTCATCGCAAGTGGCTACTACACTAATAACAATTCTCAGAACCTAACGACGACAGCGACCTGGATCTCCTCGAATCCAGGCGTGGCTACCGTCGCCTCGGGGTTGGTAACTGCCGTGGCTTCTGGCACCACGAACATCACTGCCATTTTCTCCGGCATCACCAGCAACTCTGCGGTTGTAACAGTCCCAGTGCAGAATCCCGCTGCAGCTCCAATCTTCTCGCCATTCCCGTCTAACTACACCGCGCCGCAGACCGTGAAACTCACGGACACCAGCGCGGGTGTGACGATCTATTACACTACGGACGGCTCGATGCCGTCGGCTACTCACGGGACCGCCGTTGCGTCAGGGTCGTCGATTACGCTCACTGGAACGACTACCATTAACGCAATGGCTGCGGGTGGCAATTACGGTCCAGGTGCGGTCAGCAGCGGAACTTATACGCTGCAGTCCGCGACTCCGGGCTTCTCGCCGTTCCCCTCCAGCTACAATCCACCACAAACCGTGAAGCTGACGGATTCCACGCCGAATGCGAGCATTTACTACACCACGGATGGCTCTACGCCATCTGCTAACAATGGGATCCTCTATTCGGCTCCGATTACGCTCACGACAAGCATGACCATCAAGGCCATCGCAATCGGGACCGGTTTGAGTTCGAGTGGCGTGGCCACGGGGATCTACACCCTGCAGGCCATGACCCCGGGCTTCTCGCCGTTCCCCTCCAGCTACAACCCACCGCAAACCGTGAAGCTGTCAGATTCCACTCCGAATACGAGCATCTACTACACCGTAGATGGCTCCACGCCATCTGCTACGAACGGGAGTCTCTATTCGGGGCCGATTACGCTCACGGCGGCAAGCACTCCCATCAAAGCTGTTGCAATCGGGACTGGTTTGAGTTCGAGTAACGTGGCTAGTGGGACCTACACCCTGCAGGCCATGACTCCGGGCTTCTCGCCGTTCCCATCGAGCTACAGCACTCCACAAACTGTGAAGGTTTCAGATTCCACGTCGGGTGCGGCCATCTACTACACCACGGATGGCTCGACGCCGTCTGCCACAAACGGAACTCTCTATTCGGGGCCGATTGCGGTCACGACAACCACCACCATCAAAGCCGTCGCAGTTGGGACGGCGGGCTATAACTCAAGCGCGGTAGCCAGTGGAACCTATAGTATCCAGTGAGCAGTGAATGCAGCCCGAGGCTGGCGCATAAGCCAGCCTCGGGCTTCTGTTCTTCGCCACAGAACTTCCTGAAATTCCGCCGCAGAATCCACCATCACTGAGAGATTCGTCACAAACGAATGTGAACCGCGTCACGGCGCTCGATGCTCGAAGACTCTACCTTGAGCCTTTATTTGTCTTGTGGTGATCGCCTGGGCGTATCTGGCGCCAGCGAATCGCATCTGTAGATCAGCTCCGGAACGATCCACTCTGATAGCGAGATGACGGAAGACAGGGAAACAATCTGCGAAGTTGGCGAGAGGGCGCACGAGCCACCCGACCCCGTCACCCAACCGCACGCTCGCACGGCTGATGCCTCGAGGTCCGAATCCGCGGGCAGACCGAAAGGTCCTCGATTGGATGTTGTCACTCTGATTCTGGTGATCCTGCTGCTTGCCGCTATTCGCTGGCGCCTGCGCGATATGCCGCTCGAGCGCGACGAAGGCGAGTACGGATACGCCGGACAGCTCATTCTGCAGGGAGTCCCACCATACCAGATTGCCTACAACATGAAGCTGCCGGGAACGTATGTGGCCTATGCCGTGATTATGGCGATCTTCGGGCAGACTCCTGCCGGCATTCATGTCGGATTGTTGTTCGTGAACGCGCTCACGATTTTACTGGTATACGCCTTGGGCAAGCGGCTGTTTCGACCTCTTGCCGGTGTGGTTGCGGCAGCCAGTTACGGTCTACTCTCGGTGGGGCCGTGGGTCAACGGATTCGCCGGGCACGCCACCCACTTTGTTGTGGTCGCGGCAATAGCCGGGCTTTGGCTGCTGCTGAAGGCTATTGACGAGCAGAGTGATTGGAAAATCTTCTGCGCCGGATTGCTCCTCGGAGTGGCATTCCTGATGAAACAGCCGGGGGCAGCGTTTACGCTGTTCGGCGCTTTATACCTCCTGAAGTCTGGAGGTTGGACCAAAGAGAAATTGCGGAGTTCGGCTCGTCATCTGCTCTGGTTCGGCGCAGGCGCAGCATTGCCGTTCGCAATCACTTGCCTCGTGCTTTGGCGTGCGGGAGTGTTCGCGAAGTTCTGGTTCTGGACTTTTTCCTACGCCTATCAGTACGGAACCAGTGTTGGCACGGTCGAAGGATGGCATTCCCTTGTGAAGAACTTTACGCCGGCATTACGGTCTGCCCTCGCAGTGTGGCTTTTGTCTGCCGTGGGCCTTAGCTGTTTTGTATGGAGTCGGAAGGCGCGAGCTCACGTCGACTTTGTTATAGGGCTTTTATTCTTTTCAGGTCTAGCCGTGTCCGCTGGTCTTTATTTCCGCAGGCACTATTTCATCATGCTGCTGCCTGTCGTTTCGCTGCTTGTGGGACTTGCAGTCAGTTCCGTCGTCGATTTGGCGGAACATCGGAAAAGTAGCGTCCTGCGTTACGTCGCGATGGCAGCCTTCGTGATTGCATTTGCGAGTGCCATGCTTGAGGAAATGCGGTTTTACTTCCAGGCAGATCCCATTTCAGCTAGTCGCCACGTCTATCCCGAAGACCCTTTTCCGGAAGCCGCTGTAGTTGGCAGGTATATACAGCAGCATTCTGCGGCATCGGCATCAATCGCCGTGCTCGGCTCCGAGCCGCAAATTATGTTTTATGCACGACGCCGATCAGCAACGGGCTATCTCTACGCCTATCCCCTGACAGAAGAACAAGAGTACGCATCGACTATGCAGCAGGAAGTAATCTCAGAAATCGAGGCAGCTAATCCCGAATATCTGGTATTTGCTTGGGATTGGGAGATTCGACCTCAATCTGAAAGGGCGATCTTTACCTGGGCCGATCAATACATCGCAAACAATTATGGGTTGGCAGGCGTAATGAGGGTACGCGACGGCTTACAGTTCCGATCGGAGAATGAGGTCCGCAGGACACCTGGACATCTGTGGGCGGCATTGTTCCTATTTCGGCGGAAGTAGTGGCGCTAATCCCCTCCTGCAATCGGACGGAACTCCACCACCACAATTTCTTGGTCGAAATCTTTAAGCACCTGAGATGTAAACGCCCCGCGTGAGTAGTTGTCGAACCACTGCAAAGTTGGGTAGGAAGATGGGGGCACGACAAAGAGAAATTTCTGGTGCCGTTGTGCCGCAGCCAAAATGACTTGGCTGCCGATGCGGATTGTCTCATCATTCAGATCCATTGGAAGCAATACGACGGGTGCGTTGATCGGATAATAAAACAATTGCGAGAACAGTGGATTTTCGCCGTTGCGATCGGTCGGCATGACCTCATAGTCGGACTCGATGAACGCGCTGCAAGTCAGCACCGGCACTGGATCGCCATCGTCGGCAAGATTGGCATTCACGAATGCATGGGCTTCCTTGAAATTGAGTTCATGCTTTCGAGAAAGCGGGGAGCTGTAAGATTCATACACCGCAACCGCTACCAGGCCGACGCAGAAGATCTGCCTTAACGCGCGGGAATCGATCTGACGAGTCAGCAGGGCCCAGGTTAACGCGCTGCCCGGAGCTACGACGGTGAGATAGCGGGGGATGAGCAGATGCACCGAACTGAGGGCGCCGGCGGAGAAGAAAACGGCGATCGGAACCAGTGCGAGCAGAGGTCCGAATAGGATTGCCGGCAAGCTCTCTCGATCGGGAAGGTTCAGTTTCCGAATCAGTGCAGCCATACAAGCCGCAATTACAAAACCGATCAGCAACTGCAGTGGCGCGAGCGTGTTGAGCGCGACCAAGACCGGGTGATGCATCTCTTGCACGACATGCATCGCTTTGGTGTGGTAAAGGCTTGCAATCCGGTAAATGAGTGGAACCGAGCAGAGAGTAAAAGCAGCTATTACCGCCGCTAGCTGCCGTAGATCTTCTTTGACAAAACCACGCCGCGCGATCAGATAGTAAATTGCAAACACGGGCAGGATCGCGCCGAACAAATAATGAAAGTAGAGAATTCCGGCTGCTGCGGCCCCGAACGCGATCGCTTGCCGCATTTCGCGTTTCGCCATCCAGCGGATGAACGCGAAGGTGGCAAGGTTCGAAGCCAACAAGGCGAAAGCATACGGGCGTGCATCGGTCGCGGCAAATACCACGTTATTGGTCAGGGCGAAGAAGATGCACGCGAGAAATGCGGTCTCATGATCGTAAAGCTCGTGGGCGCTGCGAAAAAGAAAGTAAACTGCGCCCAGCATGGCTAGCGTAGACGGAATTTTAAGGGCGATCTCGCTGCTTCCGAGAATCGATTTCACAAACCATAGCGTGTAGAGATAGCCGATCGACGAAGGCATAAGCGCCGACCGACTCCAAACCTTGGCGAAACCGCTGCTGACCTGCCAGTAAGCAAGCGTCTCGTCTAACCAGAGAGGAGCACGGATTGCTAAGAACCATATCGACACTGCGGCCAACAACGCCAAGGGATAAATAAGTTTGGCGATGATGGAGACAGGTTTTTCAACTTCGGTTGTCCCCGCCGGTGTTGTTGTGATTACGGTCGCCATTTCGAAGCTCTTACTTCTTCTGCACGGTTCCCGCACGTACCGCCGCGATGCTGCCATTTGGATTGTGCACAGTGTTATGGCACACCAGCGAACAAGTATTCGTAGAGCGGTTGTAGGAGATAGGAAACGCCCCGTTCGGGCCCACCACGTTCACGTCAAAATTTACCAGCCGTTGGCCGCTCATGTTCGGGTTGATGCCGCCCATGCCGTGCGCGGTGTGACATACCGAACAGCTAAAGCCGGCGGCGATATGGCTCTGGTGCTGAGTGAAGCTGGCGTTGGTCATGATATTGCTGAGGCTGTGGCACTTTCCGCAGAGGGCGTAAGGCCCGTTCACGCTGAGATCGGGATTCTGAAATAAATTTGTAATCAGTTGGCCCGGCACCACCGCCTGGCTAAATTCATACCGGCGTTCGAGAATGTGGGTCCACTTGGAACCATGCGGCCCATTCGGACCCGTGCCGCCGAACTCGCGATTGTCGTCGCTGTTGTGGCAATCGGTGCAGAGTATCTGCGTTCCCATGGCGCGACCTTGTGTGACGCCGTTGAGATTCCACATGTTACTCAGCAAGCTCGGCTGCGGCAGAGCGCTGTTGCTGACGTGAGTTACGGGATGACTCGAGGTAGCCGTAGTACTGAATTGCGGGATGATATTCAGAGGATCGCCGGCTGAAGCGGCGCGGACTGGAAGATATCCGTAAACCGGGCGAACGGCCTTTCCCGCGCTGGTTCCGTGACAACGGAAACAGTTCTCATATTGATTGACGACAGGCGCAACCACGGTCATGCCATCGGTCGCGCTGATTCCCGCCGAGTCCTTCTGCGAAACCCGCACCAGCGGAGGAGGTGGAAATACTCCCACCTGGGCTGAACCATGTCCATTGTGACAATCCACGCAGGTAGCGTGCCGGTTGTTATTCAGCAGCGCACTCTCGCCCGCATCGTGAGGATTGGTTGTAGTCGGAAACGGGTGACCGATCTTCGGCGCAGCATACTCGGAGAAGACATCGGGAGGGGTTGGCGTGATATTGGCGCCGCCATTGTGGCAGGCAATGCAATCCTGCTCATTGGCTCCGCGCAGCAGTCGCGCCGGGCCCTGGGCATTATGCGGGGCATGACAGGCGATGCAGGCGTCCTGCGCCACGGTGGTGTAGCTGCCGACATTGGCTTGCGGCGAGATCTTGTTCTGCACGAGGGCGTGGGAGCTGGTGGCCCAATCGGCAAGCGGGTTCACTTTCCCGGCCATCTGGCGGTTCGGATCGTGGCAAGCCAGGCACATCTGTCCGTTCGAACTATCGCGCACCAGAAAATTCTGCGAGATCGGATCCTTCGCCTGCACATGGGCGCTATGACATGAGGTGCATTCAATGTTGCCATTAACCAGGCGAATGGCTCCCGTGGGATCTCCGGTTTTGCCCTTAGCGGCCAAGGAAGCAAGCAAGTCGATGTTATCTTTCAACGGCAAGGCAAAGGCCAAGGGATGTGAGGGCTGCAGATTGGTGCCAAACACATCGTAGTTGTACATCGATCCGAACATCGTGATCTGGCCGTAGGCGGCGGTGGTTCCGGGCGCCACTGTTCCATCGTGACACGACAGGCAGAGATTGCTGTCGGCGCCCATCGTGGGCTGGACTGCGCGATTCTTTTCCGTGTTGCTGGTGTACAAGCTATAGCTTTGCACCGTGAGCTTCTGATTCCACAGCGGTGTTCGACCGCCCACGCCATTGTGCGGCTCGTGGCAATACATACAGAAATCGGGGCGTGCGCCGGTGATCGGCGATTTGCTGCCAGGGCCGAGATCGTGCATGCCAATCACGTCGCCTGTGGTCTGAGCCAGCAGAGTCCCTGCCATCAGAACCACGATCAGGCACCCGAATAAAAATTTACCTCGCACTACATTCCTTCCTTAGGCTTCTTCAAGCCGAAATAGTGAAATACCTGAATGCGGTGATTGAACGAGTCCACCACGAAGATCCGGTCGTCGCGGTTGATGAATAAGCCGGCGGGCAACTGAAACTCGCCCGCGCCTGTGCCTCTTCCTCCAAAGTAATAGAGCAGATCTCCCTGAGGATTAAATACCTGCACCACTCCCCACAGGCCATCCACAATGTACAGATCACCTTCCGAGTCGACTCCGACGCCTTTCGGCCGGAAAACGCTACCACTCGTGTCACCGACTTTGCCGATGGAGTAGCGGAAGTTGCCCGCGCGATCGAGCACCTGTATGCGGAAATTCATGGCATCGACCACGATCAGGTTGTCGCCATCGAGACGCAGCTCAGTGGGCAAATTGAATTCGAGGTTGCCATCGCCTTTTTTGCCGATGGTTCCGAGGATGTTGCCCTGCATATCCAGCACGAAAATTTTGTCGCGCAGCGTGTCGGTCACGTAAATGCGTTGCGTGGCCGAGTCCACGGCGATTCCCGTGGGACGCTTGTAATATCCCTCGCCGCCTTTAATGCTGCCGATCACGCGCTCATACTTTCCGCCGGAGTTGAAGACGAAAATTTTTCCGGTCTGCGAATCGGTCACGTAAATATTGTCCTGAGCATCGACCGCAACGCACTGCGGCGCCAGCATGGCATCCTTGTCTTTGTCGCGGCGCTCGATGAACTTGTATTTCTGTTGTACGAAATCGAAGATGTGAACCCCACTCGCGCCCGGGTCCGTCACGATAATCCGCCCGCGCGAATCCACAGCAATGCTGTACGGCCGCACCAGATTCTTGAAGTCGGGCTCGCCCGCGATCACGTCGAGCACCCGGTTCCAGAAGCCGCGCTTCGGCTTCACTTCGCGTTCCGAGCCGAAGCTGCGTTCCCAGGTCAGCTTGCGGCCTCCCTCGAGTTCCAGGACCGGAGGCCCGGGTTCGGGATCGACGGCCTTGGGCCGCGAGCCGGCCCATGAAATACCCGGTGCGAGTAGCAGAGTCACAACCAACAGAAGCCGGCGCGGAACCCTCATCTCACGCTCGCTTTTCTGCTTCTGTTTCGCACGCTGGCGAAGGCTAGAAGAAGTTGAACCATCTGGATATCCCCACATAAAAAGCCGAGATCTTCGCCGGCGGCGCGTTTGAAATACTGAAGCTTTGATCCAGTCTACTGTACCCCCCAGTGAAGTACATTTTCCGGAATTGATATTGAATCAGCGTATTGATCTGCTCCATGTTGTTTTCGGAGGTGATTCCCAGCACGTTGCTGTTCCCGATTGCTTTTGCGAAGGTCGCGGCCACGGTCAGCCTGCGCTTGGGATTGCTGCTCAGGCCGGCCGAATAACTCTTGCCGCCGAAAAGAATAAGATCAGTTGGATTCAGCACCGGCTGTGGCGTAGGCGTCGCAGCTAACCCAGCGCCGGTCTCGATTCCATTCCCATCCGATTTCGAGTACGTGCCGTTCAGCGCAAACCAGTTCGAATAGTTGAGGGATGTGTTGTAACTCTCGCCACTGCTTGTCGTCCCGGCTTGTCCCGTCAGGCCGGTCTTGTTGACGCTGGCACCGGCCGTCCATCCAAACTTTCCCCAGCGGCGCCGGATGTTGGCGCCATATCCGTAAAATGAGGCCATATAGGTGACCAGCAAAGTTTGCACATTTTGCGAGTAGTTTCCGAAAACTCCCGCGGTCCAGCCATCGCTGAATCTCTTGTTGTAGTTGACCGTGGCACTAAGGCCAAGTTCGTTTGCACTCGAAGTGCTGACGGTGTTCTCGGTCACGGTAAGAGCTGTATTAAAGTTGCCGCCAAACAAAACGTGCCCGTAAGTAAAGCCGCCGCCGTAGGAATCGGCGGAATAGTTCTTTCCCAGGAAATATTGCTGGCGATGGTCGGCAGAGGCCAGCGCTTGCATATTCGCCATCACCGAGTAGCTGGCCTGGCCCTGCAGGTCGAGAGAGTTCGATGACTGCCCTTGGGTCGGTGGAACCACGATGCCTCCGGCGCTGGTGAGTGCCTGGTATAAACTGCCGGTGAGATTGTCGGAGTAATTGCTGCTGACGGAAAAGTGGAATTTGTTAGTCGGCTGAAAAGATGCGCTCCCGATATAGGTATCGATGTTGCCATTGTAGCTGTAGCCATCGAAATTCGAATCGACATCGGAACGGTTGATGGCTGCTGAAAATCCGCCGTGCAGCGGTAGTTGATGCCCTACCGCAAAGCCATAGGCGTGGTTACTGGAAGTTGAATTCAGTGGCTGCGACGTGCCTTCAAGAATTTGCGGGATATTCGCGTGCGAGTCTCCACCCGTAAAATACCCACTCATGTTGAATCCCCTCAGGAGATAGCCCGACCGCAAACTGAATGATTTTGAATTCGTGCTTCCATTGTCGTTCGAACCGTAGATAGAATACTGGCTGTTCCCATCCTGAAAGTTGGCGGAGAGACTGGGCAATCCTGGCAGGATCTCAGACCAGGCGATGCCGAAGGTGTCGCTGTTGCCCTTGGTCGTATAGTTGGCTACCCCGGGAATCGCGTAATTGCCTTCGCTGTTGAGCGCCTTGGCGTATGTGATGGACCCCGGGAATTTGCTGCCGGCAAAAATCGAGCTGTCGAAATTCACTCCGCTGGCGTCGGAAATCGATTGGAAGGAGGAGTTGTCCCTTGCCTGATTGAGGTAAGGCGAAACCGTGTAAGAGAGAAAATTGGGATTGTAGTAATAACCGGACAGTGTTCCCGTTCCCCCGAACGCAAGACTGTGATCGGAGGGAATCCCCTGGTTTCCAAAATCTCCGTTGTACCCGGCGGAGAGAGTGCCGCTCAGATTGTTGCTGGTTTCGCCCAGCCTGAGCTGCGCCACAGCCGGCGGTATCAGCAGGAAGCTCCCCGCGAGAACCAGAACGATATTTTGGAAAGCACCCTTCACGTTTACCCACTTCATGCCGCCCACGGCAGCATCCCTGCTTATGCGTTGTTTTCTGGCTACCCCACAGCGGCCAGCCTGCGGTTTGTGGTTGCCACGTCCGATCCCTTCAGGGTGGGTTTGCCTCTTCCCAACTGAAAGGCGACCGGCCATTGGTTTCCTCTAATCAAGGAAAAGCACGTTCCACGCCAGACCGAGCCGACAAGTAGGCCTTTGGAATCTATGAGATAGTGGGGTATGCGAGGGGAATTCTGGGGCATATAACCCAGCTAAAGCCAAGAGCACAAGGCATTTGGCGCAAATGGGCCACGCGATGTAGGGACACCCCCGCCCTCGGCTGTACCGGGAGCGAAGCGGCGCAGCTTTCGATTGTGATTTTGCGAACTATTGTCGTGATGGCTTCTTTTTCCAGAGGATAAAAAACACGTCCGATTTGGGATCGTGGAGATAGTAAGGAGCGCTCTAAAGCCCGCATGGACAGGCGAGGGCGGCTGTCCCTACCCCGCCGAGGGCGGCTGTCTTTACAACACTTCTACTTTGGCGCCCTTATGCAGGCGCTGATCCAGGGCCGCGCGCACCGCATTCAGCTTCTTCTGCTGGAGTTCCTTCTGCAGTGAATCCTTCACCTCTTCAAATTTCATCTTCCCCGCGGGGATGTGCTGGTTCAGCCGCACGATGGTATACGCCTGCTCGATCTGGATAACGCCGGTAATCTCGCCTGGCTTGAGCGCGAGGAGCGCCTGTACCACCTGCGGCGCGAGCTTGTCGCGATCCACTTTCTTGTGGTCCCCCATCATCACGCGGTAATCATCTTCGGAGATCCTTTCTGCCAGCACCCCGAATTGTTCGTAGCTGGTGGCCGCTTTGGCCTGCTTCAATCCGTCCTCGGCGCGCTTGCGCAGTTCTTTCAAATTGGCAGCCGTGGGCTGCGCCGGAGGCAAAAAGGAAATGGTCTGGAAGGCAAAACCTTCGGGATATTCGAAGCGCGTCGGATTTTTATCGTAATAGGCGCGAGCCTCGGCGGCCGACACAGTGGACTTGGCATCCACTTCCACCTTCAGGTAGGCATCGATCAGCAGCGAGCGCTTGATCTTCTCATCTACAGCCTTTTGCGATCCGTTGAATTGTGAAACCAGAAATTGTTGATACTCTTCCGGACTTTTAAATTGCCCGCGAAAATCCTCTTCCGCCTTCTTCAGCTTCGCCGGCGAGATCGTCATCTTGCGCCGCAGCGCTTCCTGGTAAGCCAGTTCCTCGAAGACAATCATCTGCAGCGCTCCTCTGCGGATCTGCGGCTCCATCTCAGGAGGGACCTGACCGTTGTGCTGCGCTGCATAGGGAAACAGCGTGTACTCTTCGCGCAGCAGATCACGATCGGTCAATACCGACCCGTTCACGCGAGCGACCGGCTTTCCCGTCGGTTCTGTCATTGCGCTTTGCGTCGCCACCGCGCTCCGGCTATGCGATACCGCGAGCTGTTGCGCCGCCATCGGCGTGTGCGCTGCCGCAACCAGCCCCACCAGAACCAGCCCCAGAATCAGGATGCGTCGGGAGAATTTGTTTTTCATAACTCCATCCTTGCCCACAACTTCATTTACTCACAATTTCTCATGCTCTCAGATTATTTTGCTCACAAAAAGAGGGGAGAGGTTCGCTCTCCCCTCGTGGTTACGACGGACAGCTTAGAAGGTCGTCGGAATCAGGTAGCTTCCGTTCGACTCGTTTGCCTCTCCACCGTGGCACTCACGGCAGAACTGTGCGGTCTGGTTCGATCCCGCAGTGCCGCTGGCCGGGTTGTAGGGGCCGATCACAAAGAACATCGTCGCATAGGGGCCACTCGGTAAGCCGCTCTTTGGGCCATTGGTAACCTTTACGACGTTCATCACGTGCTGGTTGTGGCAAGTCGTGCACTGCACTGTCGGCTCGTTGTTGTAAGCCGCAGGGCTCACGAAGAAACCGTAATTGGTGACGAAGGCGGAGGAATTCGGGCCATTCATACTGATCGCCCCGCTTCCGTTGATACTGCAATCCCAATTCCACTGTCCGCCGCAGCCAATAATGGCGTTCAAGCCCACCGGGTGGGTTGACAGGTAGCCTTCCGAGTTCCCTCCGCCGCCCAACAGGGTTGGAATCTTGTTGAAGGTTCCGTATGTGTTCGGCAGGGTCTCATATACCTGATCCTTCATCATTGCACCTTGGGCATAGTTGCCGTCATGGCAGCTAAGACAGGTCAGCAGGCCGTTAACATCGGGGGTTCCGGCGGCCATGGTGGCCGGCAGAACTTCGGTGTAACCAGTCGTGCCGTTGGTGCTGCCCGTGATGATGGTCTTGCCAAACAGAGCGCCTACGTCTTGGCCCCACAGAATCGAGGTGCCGCCGGTGAGGTTGCCGGACTTGTTAGCGCCGTTGCCGGACGCGCCGTTGTGTGGCGCGTGGCAGCCTGCGCAGCCACGGCCGTAGTTGAGGTGGGCGCCCAATACGTCGGACGTCGGTGCCTGGATCTGGGCCAAGGCGAAACTCGCCATCGCCAGAACCATCAGCATGACTAAAAAGCTCTTTTTCATATTAGCTCCTTTATGAAGTGTTGCAACACAGCCACATCTACCATTTACGGATTGCTGAACCGCTTTGGAACTCTCAAGGTCCATAATGTTGCGGGAGGTCTTGCGACACTTCCCGATGACCATATGTGCACGATGGCCACCGCAGCCTGGTTACCTGTGGTTTGAATCTGACAATTTTCTAAACAATTGTCACAAAAGGATTTACTAATGATCTTTGGTAACCGGGCAGATTTGGGAAGGCACAGGCCTTAATGGAGTTGAGGGTTATTCCACAGCGGTTCGGTGAAATAACACAAATAATTCCAATGATTCGTGCTGCATTTTTCAACGAACCACCCGGCGCAGGGGCCCTGCCTGTGGCCGGATTAAACCATTCGAAGAAGCACAATTCAGCGGGGACCAACGGTTTGGGGAGGGGCACGACTTTAGTCGTGCCATAAAGCGCCAACAAAGATGCGGGGCTTTAGCCCCTGAGGGAAAGCTCGGCGAGCAGCACAGCGGCTGAAGCCGCTGTCGGTTCGGATGGGACCTTACGGCACGACTAAAGTCGTGCCCTACCCAAAACCGTTCGCGACTCTCGGCGCGGCTACTTTGGCGGTGCCGCAGGAGCTATCGGCGCGGCTGCGTCCGCCGGTTTCCGTGCCGGAGCGGGTGCCGTGGTCGCCGGAGCAGGTGTCTGCGCAGTGCTGCTTGCTCCCTTGCGCGCTGCGGCGGCATTGGCCAACTCGGTCTGGCGCCGGTCTTTCTCGGCGTTCGCCTCGGACTCGGTTATATAGCGAAACATCTGCATGCGTCCGGGATACTGTTCGGTGGTGAAGACACGATTCTGTTTGTCAATGGCAATCCCCACCAGCGCTTTGAATTGGCCGGGACCGTTGGCGTGAGTGTCACCAATGTAAGTCAGCAGTTGGCCTTCGCGGTTATACACCTGAACGCGATCCTGGTATTGATCCGCAACCCAGATGTGACCGTCGGAATCAATGGCGATGCCCTTGGGACGGAAGAAGTATCCCGGACCATCGCCGGCTTTGCCGAAGGTGCTGATAAAGTTGCCGTCGGAATCGAACATTTCCACGCGGCTGTTGAGGGTATCAGTAACGTAGACGTTGCCGTCGGAATCGACCGCAACATTGGTCGGCGCGGAAAACTCGCCCGGGCCGGTCATCGTGTGCTTCTTGGCCGGAGGCACCACAGGGCCAAGCTTTCTCAGCTGCTTGAGGCTGTCGGCGTCGTATACGAAGACCTGATCCTGTTGCTCATCGACTACATAGAGAAAACGGTTTTCGTTGTCGATGGCCAGCCCCACGGGATCAACTAATCCTTCGACGATCTGACCCTCGATTTCATGTTTGGAATTAAAGATCAAAACGTGGCGCAGTTTGCCATCGGAGACGAAAAGGCGATCGGCATCGTCGATGGCGAGCCCGTTAATCCATCCAAAATGCGCATCGCTGCCATTCTTGATAAGGGTGGCGTCGTGGGCCTCAGTATTGAAGATGAAGATGGCTCCCACTTTTTGATCGGCCACATACACCAGACCTTTGGAGTCGATGGCGATGCCGTAAGGTCCGATCAACTGCCAGGGGAAGGTCTTGAGCTTGTCGAGGTTGTCTTCCTGCTTGGCGCCGGCCACGCGATCCATCCAACTCTGCTTTTTCTTGGTGGCAGCAACGGGAGTGCGGTCGATCTTCATGCCCGTGTATTGATCCAGCCAGCGGACGCGAGCAATGTTCGGCGGGTTCGGCCAGACCAGCTTCGAGGTATCGATGTCGAGCTTGGGAGTCTCGGCTGGCGGAGGCGCGTCAGCTTTCTTTTTTTTCTTATCGCCGCCGTACATTGCAGCCGGCGAAGCCAGGCCTAGAATAAGCAGAATCACAAGCGCGGCCAGCGCTTTGCCATTGCGATTTAATTTGTGAAGGTGCGCGTACATGTTCTGATCTCCTGTGCTAATTCCCCGGTATTGTCGTATCTCGCATGTTGATTCGGTTCTTATGGCAGTTATCGCAGAAGGCCATGTTGTTCTGCTGATCTTTCACCAGCAGATCGGGCTGCGCCGAAGAATGCGGCTGATGGCAGCTCATGCATGTCATATGAGTCTTGACTTTGGCTATGTTCGTCGGATCCATCACATCACCAACGGGATGGCCTTCCACAGGATGCCCCAGCCCATACCGCAGCGGCAGGATCGGCACCTGATTCTTCTTGTAATAATCCTCGGGCAACTTCACCTGTCCATTGAAGATGGTCAGCACGTGTTCGGCTTCGAGCTTCTGCGGAGCTGAATCCGGGCCGTGGCACTCGAGGCAGAGGCCATTTCCCTTTACGCGCAGCAGATGATCGTTCTCGCCACCATGGGGCTCGTGGCAAGTCGCGCAGCCCTGTTTGAAGGCAGGCTGATGCAGATAGTGCTTCTTACCCTGATCGGCCTGATCGCTGTGGCAGCCCAGGCAAATGTCGACAGCGTTTGTCTTGGGAAGCCCGGGCTGTGAGCTGGCATGAGGACTGTGGCAGTCGGTGCAATCCCCAGCGGCGCCGGGATGCGGAACTTTCGCCTTCTCAATCAGCTCCGCTTTATCCGAATGGCAAGTGACGCAGAGCGATTTCGCGTCGGGCTGTGTGAGCACCACTTTCCCGTCCTTGGCCGGCGCATGGCAAACGTCACATTGCTTTTCGGCGAAAGGCGGGTGCATGAATTTGGCCATCAGCTTTGGAGCCGCTGACTGGTGCGGATCATGGCAGCCCAGGCAATCGGCTTTATCGAACGGCTGGTTCTGATGAGCTTTTTGCAGGTTCGCATCTTTGGCATCGTGGCAGTCGAGACACAGGGCCGGCGATCCTTTAGTGAGATGGAAGTCGAACTCGGCTTTGCCCACTTCGCCGGTCTTATGCGTGGTATGGCAGGTTTCGCAGCCCATGTCGAGAGCGGCGTGCCGGCTGCCTTTTTCCGGAACATTTACTCCGGTGTTGTGGCAACTCAGGCAGAGATTCTCTTTCTGATCTCCCGAGGTGGGCTTCAGGAGCTGGAATTTGTTGTCGGATTCATGCGGATCGTGGCATTTCAAGCAGTCGCGCACTGCCGGGGGATGTACCGTTCCTTTTATGTCCGCCGCATTTTTATCCGCATGGCAGGTGATGCAAAGAGCACGAGGGGTGGTGGTAATGAGCTTCACGTGAGTCACGTCGCGGTTGACGCGAACCTCGTGACAGCTCATACAGCCCATCGCCATCGCCGAATGAACCGATTTTCCTTTGGTTTTATCTTCGTGACATGCCAGGCAGGTGGAAGGGTCGGCTTTAGGATCCAGCGGAACCGGGTGCTCAACTGCGAAAACCCGGCAAATGGAAAGGATGAAAAAAAAGAGTAAATACCCTAGCTCGCGAATCGGGCGGCTACTCCCGAGCCTCAATTTGTATGATGACAGTGCCACAAGCCGACTCCTGTATCACTGGCATTTGCACGCGCTTCGCCTAAATCGGTGAAGCCAGCGACCTTCTTAACAGGAGCG
Organism: uncultured Acidobacteriaceae bacterium; assembly: GCA_963766625.1. Lineage (GTDB taxonomy): Bacteria > Acidobacteriota > Terriglobia > Terriglobales > Acidobacteriaceae > Sulfotelmatobacter. Next base: position 123,084 of record CAVYBF010000013.1, read on the forward strand.
GTAACTTATTGCAACACAATAGTTTGCACTCACTTGGGGTCACATCCCAACCTCATGCTGTTGCAAGATTCATCAGTTTGGGGGCTTATCCCACAGTGAAATGGTCTAAATGACGCAAGTAACTCAGGCCTGCGCCAAAGCCGACTTACCCGAACCCGTAACAAGGCAATTTCCTGCGTGCCTTCCGGCACATCTAAGCATCTAGAAAATGTCTGGCTTCGTGAAACGAAATCTTTTTGAACAAATCGAATTCAGAAGCAGCAGATTTTTTTGAAGAGCAACCTGCAAGGAGCAAGTGTATGAACATTCGCAGTGTTTTGTCTAACACAGTCTTCGCCGCGGCGCTTTGCCTGTACGGAGCGCCGGTTCTCTCAGCACAAGCGCAGCCGGGCAACGGAATTCCCGTTCACACGGTTGTGACGATCGAAGCCCACAAGGGCTCGAACCCTCCATCCATCGGTCAGCAGGATGTCCTCGTAACCGAGAACAAAAAAGAGCGCGACCCTGTAACGGAATGGATCCCCGCGCAGGGCGATCACGCCGATCTCGAGTTCTTCATTCTGATCGATGACGGAGCCAACATGACTCTGGGCACCGAACTGGAAACGCTTCGCAAGTTCATCCTTGACCAGCCTCCGACCACAAAAATCGGCCTCGCCTACATGCAGAACGGCATTGCCAGGGTCGCCCAGAATCTCACCCCCGACCATGAGGCCGCGGCCAAGGCTCTGCGCCTGCCCACTGGGATCAGGGGTATCAACGGCAGTCCCTATTTTTCTGTCAGCGATCTGGTGAAGCGCTGGCCGGCCGGAGCGCCGCGCCGCGAAGTGCTCATGATTTCCGACGGCATTGACCGCTACTACGGCGAGGCCGATTTTTTGGATCCTTATCTCGACGCCACCATCGATGATTGTCAGCGCGGCGGCATCGTTGTCTCTGCCATCTATACCCCCGGCATGGGCCACTTCGGCCACGATTTCTACATGAGCTACTGGGGCCAGCTTTATATGGCACGACTAGCCGACGAGACCGGAGGCGAAGCCTATTACGTTGGCATGATGGGTCCGCCGGTATCGTTTACTCCGTATTTGGACCAACTTTCGAATCGCCTCCTGCACCAGTACCTGCTCACCTTCCTGGCTAAGCCACCGAAGAAAGCAGGATTGCAGCCGGTGCGAATCGCAACCGAAGTTCCGAATGCGGATTTGGTCGCGCCCAGGAAAGTCTGGGTTCCGGCGATGTAGGAGGAAAGTTCAAAAAGCGGAGCCTGTGACGGGGAAAAATATCCCCAGTATGGGCTCCGCGGTTTTTTGCGCCTGGATAATTACCTGCGGGTCCGCTTAGGTTCCTGTCAAGTAATCGCAAGGCGGCTTCATGGCGGGCAGTGGCGCGCCGAGCAACCCCAACGTCGTGTTCACCGATTCCCAGCTGCGCCAGCTTCGAGCGAACTGCCTCGGCTGGCCCTCTTTGCAGCGGACTTGGGCATCATCAGCCGCCTAGTTCCCGCCCGCGGCCGCTCCTGGCGAGCCTTGGGCCACCATGTGCAAGTGAACCAGAATTGCTAAATGATTTCCGACCAGCGCATTAAAATTCGTGGCTACGCCGACATCCTCGCCGTTGGCCGCGTGCGGCTCTGCGGGCAGCCCAGGAGCCATCAGAAGCTTTCCAGTGCACTCGGCCCCAGCATAGCTTTCATTCACGGTTGGAGGTTCCTGACAGCTTTTATCCTGAACTACCGGCGGCCAGTAGGTTGCGAGTACAGCCGTTACTAGCGGCGGATAATCTTCACGGAACATGCTCGTCGACCCCGTCGCCAGGAGCCCACCATCTTTCTGGCCCTTTCCAACGGCGGGAAGGTCAAAAACGAAAGTGGCCTCGCGCGAAACGCGATGGATCATGGGAGGCCCGTACACTGGCCCGGAATACCCTTCGCTTGGAGTAGCCTCCAGGTTGCGGTCTACGCGAGTCAAGACCAGATCCCCTGTAGCCTGCAGCCGGCCGTCCGATGTCCGGACAAGCTTCTTGGAATGGAAACATACCAATGTGTGATTCGATAGATTTGACAGCCAGCTCCTCAGAAATTTTCCATCCTCATTAATATCGGGCGTCATCGCAGTGGCGGGATAAATCGTCATGTCCACGCGCGATTTGGTCGGATCGGCGTCGTCGAGAGTCATTCTTCCCCTGACTCTGGCGAAACCGAGTGTGACATCGACTTTTGTTTTTCCGTAATCCGTGGTCGCGTCAGTTTTTAACTGGGCGTCGGAGTGGGGGGTGTCAACCTGCCACGAACCGGCTGTCGAAGTAGGCAGACTGGGAGCACTCAAAGCGAGGGCTGCCGCTGCTGCGACCAGAGCTGTGAATTTAAACATTTTGTTCTCCTCCTATTTGGTCCGCTGAATGATTCCTGATTTGCTCGGATAAAGCTGCAGGTTCATCTTGAACACGTAGTCGGACAACCGCTCACAGAGGAGAATCTCTTTTCAGCGTTCAGGTCTGAGCCCTGCCATGATGTCGACCGACGAACTCGCACATCGCCTAATCCAGAGAGTGGATCCGAGACCCCAAAACGTACCGCGCGATCGTAGGCACTGCGCGATTTCTGTGTCAAGAAGTTTGATTCTGGAAAAGGAATTGGGTTGCACGAGTTTTGCTGGCACATTAATCCCAAAGCCCCATTGACGACTCGAACCCCATGCTATCCTGCTTTTAGCAGCGTTCCCATGCGGATTCTCACCCGCTACATACTGCGTGAAGTCAGTTCCCACGCCGTGATCGGCGCCGCAATTTTTACGTTCGTACTCTTCACCCGCGACCTGGGACGCATTCTCGAACTCGTGGTCCGCGCCAGCGCGCCGCTGCCCAGCGTTGCGGAAATTTTCTTCTACACCGTCCCGATGGCGCTCACTTACACGATACCGATGGCGGTGCTGGTGGGAATTCTCATCGGCCTCAGCCGCCTCGCCGCCGACAGCGAAATTACCGCCATGCGGGCCAGCGGCATGGGCGTGTGGGATTTCGGCCGCGTGCTTTCAATCTTTGTCGGCGCGGCTTGGGTCATTGCTCTGGTGAACAGTCTCTACATCGCGCCCTGGTCTTTGGCTTCGTTGGGGCATCTTGAGGATCAGCTGAAAGGCTCACAGGTGTCTTATGAAGTGCAGCCTCGGGTTTTCTATGAAGGCTTCCCCAAGCTCGTGCTCTACGTGCAAGACGTGCATAATGCGCAGGGCGGCGAGATTTGGAAAGGCGTGTTTCTGGCCGATATCTCCGACCCCGCCAATCCTCGCATCACGCTGGCGCGCGAAGGCATTCTTGTTCCTCAAGGCCGGGACTTGTTGCGCCTGCACCTGAAAGACGGTTCCACTCACGAAACCGATCCCGCGGCACCCGACAAATATCAGATCTCCACCTTTGAGCAGACGGATATTCCGATTGATCTGCCATCCTCCGAAAGCAAGGCGGAACAGATTCCCGTAAAAGCGATTGGCACCTGGCAGCTGCGTGCTCGCGCTGCAAGCGTCGATGCGGTTTCGGTTCGGTGGTATCTTATCGAGTTTTATAACCGATTCGCTCTGCCCACTGCCTGTCTGGTGCTGGCCATGGTCGGGATTCCCCTTGGACTTTCTTCGAAGAAGAGCGGCAAATCCGGGGGATTCGTGCTCACCATTGTGCTGGTCTTCGCGTATTATTTTGTTTCTCTGATTGGCGTTTCACTGGCGAAGCAGGGAAAGCTGAGTCCGGCATTGGGAGCGTGGCTTGCGAATATCGTATTTTTCGCCGCGGCTCTGTTTCTTTTATGGCAGGCGGAGCGGCGTCCGTTTGCGCTTTCGGCCATCAAGTTGTCGTGGAAACGTGAACAGCCCCCGGCCCGTGCTCCCCTGATCGAACGCCGGCGCCAGCGCAGAGAGCGCGCCGATGCTTTTGAGCGGGCATCCACCCGTCACCGGGTTTTCAGCGCCAGTTTCCCTACGCTGCTTGACGATTACATACTGCGGGATTTCTTTGTTTATCTGGGAATGATCGTCGCAACCTTCCTCGTCCTTTTACTGGTCTTCACCTTGTTTGAGCTGCTGGGCGACATTCTGCGCAATCAGACGCCCGCATTCGTAGTTGCGGAATACCTGCTCAACGTCGCTCCTTACCTGCTTTACAACGTCGCGCCGCTGATGATGCTGTTGGCGGTGCTGATCACTTTCGGATTGATGAACCGGTCGAACGAGATTACTGCAATCAAGGCGACGGGAACCAGCATCTATCGCATCTTCACGCCCGTGCTCGCCGCGGCTGCAGTTCTGGCGGGTGGCTTGTTTTTAGCCGATCAGTTCTATCTTCCCCATACAAACAAGCGCCAGGAAGCCCTGCACAACGAGATCAAAGGCAAGCCGCCGCAAACCTATTTGCGTCCTGACCGGCGCTGGATTTTTGGCCAGCACCATGACATTTACTACTACCAATTCTTCGACGCCGATCGCAATCAATTCGCCAACCTGTCAATTTTTCAAATTGATCCGGCTGATTTCACGATCGCACAGCAGATCCATGCTGATCGCGCCCACTGGGCCGACAACCTGAACCGGTGGATCTATGAGCAAGGCTGGCAGCGCTCTCTGCACGGCGCAGCAATTACCAGTTACCGCACGTTTGATGTCTCGACCTTCCCGCAAGTCAGCGAACCGCCTTCGTATTTTAAAAAAGAAGTGAAACAGTACTCCGAAATGAACTACGAAGAACTGCACCGCTACATCCGTGATTTGCAGCAGAGCGGATTCGACGTGGTACGGCTGCGCGTGCAGTTGAACAAGAAGCTCTCGTATCCGCTGATCACCTTCATTATGGCGGTGCTGGCGATTCCGTTTTCCATGTCCGCAGCGAAAAAGGGGGCGGTTACCGGTGTCGCGGTGGCGGTAGGAATCGCAGTGGTTTACACGGTGGTATCGCGATTGTTTGAAGCGATGGGAGACATCAGCCAATTACCGCCAGCGCTGGCAGCATGGTCGCCGGACCTGATCTTCGCACTTTTAGGTTCGTACCTGGTTCTAAAGATCCCGACCTAACGTCAATTTTGCATCAGGCGAAATCGAACCGTGGGTTCGCGCTACTTCACCGCCACTCCTGAGGGATAGTTGAAGCTTGTAATGGGAGGCTGAGGGCTCAGGGTTCCAGTCGCCGGGTTGACGGCGTATTCCGAAATGTTGGCGGAATTGAGATTGGAAACAAATAGCCAACTATCGTCTTTCCGGATAGCCATCGAAACCGGCTCCAGGTTAGTCGCGATGGGCGCACCGGTGAACGCAGTTAAAGTTCCGTTAGCCGAACTGATGCCGTAGCCTGAAATCTGATTTGAACCGGTATCTAAAACGTAGAGCCATCTCCCGTAGGGATCCACCAGTAGTGGCCCTGGATTGTCTCCAGCCGGATAAGGCGAACCCACGATCGGTTGCAGGCTGAAATCGGCGTTCGGGCAGCTTTTTGCAAGAGAAGCCGCATAGCAGATGGTATACGCGCTGACGTTGTTATTTGGAGACCCATTGGACACGTAAAGGAATCGATTGCACGGATCAACCGCCACCCCTGAGGGAACTGTCCCGGTGGGAGTGCCGCTGGCAACGGAGTTAAACGGAGTCAACCGCAAGCTGCCCGTCGACAGAACCCGATAGTTCAGCACTGCATAGTTTACTGAGTCCGTGACATAGAGATTTTCCGTGCTCGGAGGCGTACCCCCCGAACAGTAGGCAAATTGTGCGGGATAAACCGTGGGCGTCACAGCCAGAGCCGATGCCACGGGAGCCTGTCCGCCAGGTTGCACGACCAGAGGGGTAGGCGTGCCGACTTGCGTTAGGGCAGCATTCGGACCGATGGAATATACATAGACCGACCCACCGACGGCAACGAACAAGAACTTGCCGGTAGAATCCATCACCAGAGCCTTCGGGGGCGTAGGAAGAGTAACGTGACCGATATTGGCAAGCTTGCCGTCCGAAAGAATATTGAAGGTTTCGATGCCGTTGATGCTACCCCCCGGCACCGCCGGATTCTCCTGCAAAATCAAGTAGGCGTGCTCGCCTTCCGGGTCAAGAACCACTTGGGTCGGAATTCCCAAAGTCGGCGGGCCGTTGTCATTGTAAATCTGCGCTACGTGTCCATTTTGCAGATCGACACTGAAGCTCTGCATCACTGCCAGACCCTGACTGGGAGAAACTAACAGAGCGTCATTGTTAGGCGCGTACTTAACGGTGCAAGCCATCAGCAACCCGAACGCAACCAGAACCAGAATTGCCAACAACCAGGTAAATCGTTTCCCCATTCTTCCTATTTATCTCCCTGTGAACGTGCAGACGGGCTCCCCGGTTCCTAGCACCGGGCACAGATTTATGCTCTTGAGACGAGAATTGCCAATCACTTGTGTATCAGGAATGCGCGGGAAGAGCAAACTCGTACAGCAATGATTGGAACCGCAGAAGCCCCCGAGAGTTGCCCGAAGTCGATTGGATTAAAGCGAAGCACGCGGTCGCGCAAAACTGGTCACGCCTCCCGTTCCGCGGGAACTACCTCGAGAATCTTTTCCACGACGGCACTCTCCGTCATCAGTGGAAGGTGGATCTCAACTGCGAGTCCGCCTTGGGCACGATTCGATGCCTTGACGCGTCCACCATGAGAGCGCACTGCGCGTTCCGTAATCGCCAGGCCAAGGCCTACTCCACCGGTCTGGCGGCCACGCGCATCGTCGAGGCGGTAGAACGGCTGAAATAGCTTTTCCAGAGCGTCAGGTGGAACACCGTCGCCGCAGTCCGTGACTCGAATCACCGCCTCGGCAGGCCGGCTGGTTTCGCTCTTCTCGAGGTGAATCTCAACCGTAGAACCGTCGCGAGTGTAGCGAATAGCGTTGCGCACAACATTCTCAATCGCACTGTGCAAAAGGGAAACATCTCCGCGCACGGCCCAATTTCCCTCAGGAATGTCGCTGTGCACGTGGCAATGTCGCGCCTGCGCTTCGAATTCCGCATCTTCGGCCACGCTGAGCACCACTTCATCCAACAACACAGGGGTCGAAGGCACGCGCTGTTCTCCATCTTCCATGCGCGCCAGAGTCAACAAACGGCCGATGAGTTCGTTCAAACGCCCGGCTTCGAGTTCGATGCGTTCCAGCATCGCTGCACTTTCGGGACCGGATCGCTGCCGCGCCAGTCCCAGCGCCACATTCAATCGCGCCAGCGGCGATCTCAGTTCATGAGAAATATCATTCAGCAGCCGGGATTGCGCTTTGACTAACGTCTCCAGGCGTTCCGCCATGGCATCGAAATCGCGAACCAGCCCCGCAATCTCGTCATGTCCTTTCGGATTTCCAGCACGGGCCGTGAGGTCGCCCGCGGCGAGTTGCTGGGTTGCCGCCCTCAACCGCGAAACGGGCTTGGTCATATATCGGGCGAGAACATAACAAACGATTCCCGAAGAGAGCACTGCGATGATCAAACCCGGCATTGGTATGCCCCAGGGCCCAAAGAAGACTCGCGGTCCTGGCGGCAATTCCATGGCTATGGTGTAAAGATGCCGGCCATCGTCCGAAGCTTTCGATTCAGTGAGAATCTGCGGCCGCGGAAAAACCAGCCCGGGACGCGCAGGTAACGGACGGCCAGCGGCCACGTGTTCAGCCCATCCTGGACTCGACCGGCCCGAAATCTCATTTCCCTGACCGTCGAAAACATAGGCCCGTACGTGCTGCTTCATTTGCAGATTTTCCAGGTAATCGCGGGCTTTTTGCGTACCGCCGTGCTCGTAAGCGTCGACTGCTTCGGTGAGAGCAGTAGATCGCAGCGCCTCCCATGTAGCGTTACGCTGCGGGCGCAAGGCGAGCATCACAAGAATCGCCAGCACAAGAAAAAGAGCTTGCGCCACCCAGAAGGAAATAAAAATTTTTAGGAACAAGCTCTTCATGGTTCGTTGTCGTCCGCACTTAGGGCTGGCTAATTTTAACTCTGCGCGGTGCTTTTCACCGCGTCCGTCTTATCGTTGGCCCTTTCGCGCGGACGCGCAAAAATGTAGCCTACGCCCCGAATCGTCTTGATGTGCTCATCGGCATCGGTGTCGCCCAATTTTTTTCGTACTTTACTGACGTGCATATCGATGCTGCGATCGAAGGGCGAGAATTTGCGGCTGAGCACGGCATTCACCAGGCGCTCGCGGGGCACGACGCGTCCGGCTTCGCGCAGCAATACTTCGAGCAGATTAAATTCTACCGAAGTGAGATCGACGGGCTGTCCGTCGCGACGCACGCTGCGCGTAGCGGGATCGAGTTCAATGTCGCCCACGCGAACGATTTCCGGTGCCGCCGCTGCCGATTTATCTCCGCGAGTTCGCCGCAGAATCGCTCGAATGCGCGCCACCAACTCGCGCGGGTTGAAGGGTTTCGGCAGATAATCGTCGGCACCAATCTCCAAACCGACAATGCGATCCACATCTTCTCCGCGAGCCGTGAGCAATAAGACGGGCAGCCGCGAAGTGGCGCGGATTCTGCGCAGCACTTCGAAGCCATTGATGCCGGGCAGCATCACGTCCAGGACAACCAGCAAATAGCCGCCGCTGGCAGCGCGCTGCAGGCCGCTCTCGCCGTCATGCACCGACTCCACGGTGAACCCCTCCGCCTGCAAGTACTCACCCACCAGGGTGCAGAGTTCAACATCGTCGTCAATAATCAGAATGCGTTCCATCTTATCTTTCATTGTGCCTCACACTGCCTGCGGCAGGGGTAAAGAATTGTCAAACTGTTAAAACCAAATGGTCAGCCGGTGTTCTCCTGTTTGACAAAACTTTACTCGGGTTTACCGTCTTTTTACTACTTCGAAGAGAAATTTGGTGTTTTCATAAGCGTACGGAAATAAGTCCAAGGTTCCGGAAAAAGAACCGGTCTTTCGGGCGAAAATCAGGAGATTAACCAGCTTATGAAATCGATTCGTTTTCGGTTCCTCGTAGCAGCGCTGGCAGTGATGCTGGGTGCTGCAATTGCCAATTCGCAAACTGCGGATTCAACTCCGCCGCCTCAACACATGCACGGTCCGGGAATGTTCGGCATGGACCATCACATGATTCAGTTTTACGTCAAGGCTCTGGGCATAACGGATGAGCAGCAAACTCAGATGAAGACGGCCCTGCATCAAGAGCGCGTGACGATGAAGCCGTTGATGCAGCAAATGCACCAACTGGATCAGCAGCTGAAGCCCTATGTGCAAGGCACATACGATGCAACCAAGGTGCAAGCCCTGGTTTCAGCGCAGGCGCAGACCCTGGTGCAGTTGAGGGTGGAACAGGCACGCATTCACAACGAGCTCTACCAGATGCTCACGCCAGATCAGCAGGCCAAGCTGAATGAGATTCAGGCGGAACGCCAGGCGCGCATGCAGCAACGCATGCAGAGCGCTCCATCCAGCGACTCGCAACAATAACTGCCCGCGCGGGGTTGAGTTTTGGCTCGACCCCGCGACATTGACCCGGCACGTCTTCGCCCCCAAGGAGCGATGCCATGGAACTGTTGCAATCGTTTGTATTTGACTTGATGTGGCTTTTTTTCGCGGTATGGGGCACAGCCCTCATCACGCTGGCCGTAATCACCTTTAAGCCAGACATTCTGACGACGGCCGATCAGTCGAACCCATCGGCAGAGTTGGGCACTCGCGCAGTTTCCAAGTAGGTGACTTGTCATTCCGAGCGAAGCGAGGAATCTGGTTTTTGCTGCCGACTCCGCCGTTTCGACTTGCGACCTGCCTGTTAAAATTTCATCTACAGAACTTGCATGTTTCCCAAACGCCTGCGACCGCTGCTCCCTTACCTCAAGCAATACCGTTGGGGACTGCTGGTCGGCGCTCTCTGTGTCGTATTCAGCAATGGCGCGTTGGTTTTGCAACCCAAGCTGATCGGCAATGCGGTGCAAGACCTCAACACGAGTGTAACCTCGGCGAAGCTGCTGCGCTTCGCATGGGAGATGCTCGGACTGGCCGCTATTCGCGGCATCTTTCTCTTTCTGACCCGCTGGGTTGTCATCGGCATTTCGCGTGATATTGAATTCGACTTGCGCAACGATCTTTTTGCCCACCTGGAAACGCTTTCTTATTCCTACTACCAGCGCACTCGCACCGGCGACATTATGGCTCGCATGACGAACGACTTGAATGCCGTCCGCATGTTGATGGGACCGGCGATTATGTACTCGGCGAACACGCTGGTGTTCACTGCCGCCGCCTTGTCGTTCATGGTGCATATCAGTCCCAGGCTCACCTTCTATGCATTTCTTCCTCTGCCCGTGGTGAGTGTTGTCGTTCAATATTTTGGCCGGCAGATTCACGAACGCTTCGAAAAAATTCAGGCAATGTTCTCGGAAATTTCGGCGCGGGCACAGGAGAATTTTTCAGGAGCGCGCGTCATTCGCGCCTACGTCCAGGAGGAAGCCGAGATTAAATCTTTTGAAGCAGCGAACCAGGAATATGTCTCTCGCAGCCTGAAACTAGTTCGTCTCATGGGCATGCTGTGGCCGACGCTGGAGTTCATGCTGGGCCTCGCGATGGTGCTGGTGCTCTGGATCGGCGGCCGCGAAGTCTTGGCAGGACGCATGGAGATCGGGGGTTTCACGGCCTTCACCATTTACATGATGCAGTTGACATTTCCCGTGATCGCGCTGGGCTGGGTGGTCAATATTTTTCAGCGGGGTACGGCCTCTCTGGTGCGCCTGAACGAGATCTTGCAGGAGCAACCCGAGATCAAAGACGAAGCAAAAGCTGAGACCGCTCCCGTCGAAGAAGTTGAGGGTGAAATCGAATTCCGTGGACTGAATTTCTCCTACGATGGAAAACCCGTGCTGCAGGACGTGAACCTGCTGATCCCGGCAGGTACCAGCATCGCGATCGTAGGTCCAACCGGCTCAGGCAAGACTACGCTGATGAGTCTGATTCCTCGCATTTACGACGCAGCACCCGGCACCGTTTTGATCGACGGCCGGCCTATTCGAGACTTCTCCATTACGTCGTTGCGCAAGCATATCGGCTTCGTGCCCCAGGAAACATTTCTGTTCAGCGATCGCATCCGTGACAACATCGCTCTCGGTGTGGAATCCGCCAGCGATCAGGAGATTCACGATGCGGCCGAAGCCGCCAGTATCGCCAATGAAATTGAAAGCTTTCCCGAGAATTATCAAACGATGGTTGGCGAGCGCGGCATCACGCTTTCGGGGGGACAGAAGCAGCGCACAGCGATTGCCCGGGCTCTGATTCGTAACCCGCGGATCCTCATTCTGGATGATGCGCTCTCCAGCGTCGACACTCATACGGAAGACAAAATTCTCAACCACCTGCGCGAGGTGATGCAGGGGCGGACCACTATCTTTATCTCCCATCGCGTCTCGACAGTTCGCAATGCCGATCGCATCGCGGTGCTGCACGACGGCCGCATTGTGGAAGCCGGCACCCATGACGAACTGCTGGCGCTTAACGGATATTACAGCGATCTCTACAACAAGCAACTGCTGGAGGAGGAATTGGCCGAAGTTTAGCTGGCGAACTCTATCAGGGCCTCATAAATGATTTTGGGAGGGAATCAATGACTTGGGGTGCCGCTAGAGTTCACGGAGTGCGTGGGCTTTGGCCCCTGAGGGAACCCTGCTTAGCCCCTTTTCCATTTATCATTGTGCGGCACGCTGGCTTGCCGAAAATAGTGTAGTAGTCTTTGTTCTGTAGCACCTCTTCCATGCAGCGAGTCGACGCGCCTGAGATTCTCGATTCCGACACCTGCTCTGCCGCGGAAGTTCAAGCTGTTCTGAAAACACTGGGCCGGATCAATCGCTGGTTCGGCGGCGTGGCAACCACACAAAGCTTGGTTGAACGCGTAGCTGACGTCGCCGATAGAAAAACCCTCTCGCTCTTAGAAGTCGCATCCGGCGCGGGCGAAGTGCCGCTGTTGGTCCGTGACGGAGTCGCGCAGCATGGAATTTCATTGACCGTGACGTTGCTCGATCGTGCTCGTTCTCACCTGGTTCAGACTCACCTGGGTGAGACTCATTTGGTTCAAACTCACTTGGCCCAGAGCGGCACTTCAAAAAAAGACGAAGCACTGGGAACGTCCGCGGTGGCCGCCCACGCGCTCGCTCTCCCTTTCAGTGACGGAGCTTTTGACCTGGTAAGTTGTAGCCTTTTTGCCCATCACCTTCCGCCTGAACAGTTAACAACATTCGTGGGAGAAGCATTGCGCGTCAGCCGCCTGGGACTGCTAATTAATGACCTGGTGCGCCATCCAATGCATTTAACCTTGGTTTATGCCAGTTTCCCCATCATGGGGAGCCGCATCGCGTGGCTCGATGGACTTACCTCTGTGCGCCGCGCTTATCGACCCAGCGAAATGCGCGCGATGCTTTCTTCGTGCGCGCCGGCGCTGGCGAAAATAGAAATCTCGCGCCATTATCTTTTCCGCATGGGCGTGATTGTGTGGAAGAAGAGCCCCGGTCGTGACCGGTCTTATGGCAGCGCGCTAACGGACAACCAGCACTTCCCGGATGCTGTCTCGCGCCAAAAAGAATTTGATCGAAGCGAAATCCCGAAACAGTGACTCGATGTGGCGATTGTTGAAGACGCGCTGCAACTGAAACCCGTCCGACACCGCCGTGTGCACGGCGCCGGTCGGACCACGGCGGGTTTCACGCCGAAGTTCAATCTTCTGCATTTCCAGAATGTCGGCTCCGACGATATGGAAACGATGACACGGTGCATCCGGGCCGGCGTCCCGTGTATGAAAGAATGCCAGCAGCATCCCGCCCGGCTTCAGCACCGACCATAATCTTCCCACTACCGGTTTCACCAAACCCTCATCGAGATAGTCGGCCAGGTTCCAACACAAAATAGCGTCAAACTGGGCAGCAGGATACACCAGATTCTCGGCAAGAAATTTGCGGCTATCCAGAATGGAAGTACCATTTTCATCTTTGGTGATAAGCCCAGGATCCGTAGAAGCTGTCAGCAAATCTTCGCTGTAAATTTTGTGTCCGCGCTCGGTGAAGTGCAAAATGTTGGTGGCCGAAGTTGATCCCAAATCAAGAACGCATAGGTTTTCGGAGGTTTCCCAGTGGCGCCACAACTCTCCCAAACCGCTGGAGCGGCGGGTCATTTTTTGCGCTTGTGCCGGAGCGGTCTCCGGTGCCGATGAACCGCGAAAGAATTTCATGAGGCTCTGCGAGGCTGACACCATATTATCTGCATGGAACTGTTGACATCAAAAATTGGAGGAGTTTTCAGGATCTTTTGTTCGTCGGACGCGCAACTTTCGCTCGCAGGACCAGACAGGCTATCGCCACACCCTCTCACTTCGTCACTTGATATCGGTGCGGTGAATATCAACTTTCCCCTTCAAAAAAGCACCTTCTTCAATGGAGATTCGCTGCGTGGCAATGTCTCCCGTTACGCTGGCAGACTTACGTAATTCGACGCGATCGCTGGCTTGTATGTTGCCCTCAAGTTTACCCTGCACGACGACGCCCTTGGCGTCTATGCTGGCTTTGACCTGACCGTTAGGACCTACCGTCAAACTATTGCCTTTTAAAGCGATTGTGCCTTCCACCAGGCCATCGAGGTACAAATCTTCGCTGCCGGAAAGTTCACCTTTTATTACCACCGACTTGCCGATTTGCGCTAAACCACTACTGGCTGTACTCATGGAAAACTCCTGAAACCCGGAAAGTCATTGCGCCGCTCGCCCGGAAGGAAAACCTGGGATACAACCGGAATACGGCCCACTGCAACGACTATACGCAAGGCAAGACTATGCGGCAAGCCAGGATGACGGTCTTAGTTCTACAATGAGTGCTGTAGAGAACATATCCAGCTCTATTGCTAGACTCGAAGCTGCCGAAGCGTCGCTGCTGAAAATGATTTTTAGAATTCTCGCCGTCTTATCGCTGCTGTCCTGTCTCCCAGGCATAGGGAGCGTCCCTCTATTGGCCGAAGAACAACCGCTTTCTGCCATTCAGTTGGTGCGAGTAACGGTCGCGAACGAAGTCGCTGCCGGGGACGTCAATGGCATTAAGCACATGTTTCGGGACCGCAAGAAGACTCCGCAAGGCTCCCAGACCAGAATCTATGTGGAAACCCGCGATGGTATGGCTGGGATGACCGTTGCTTACAATGACAAGCCACTCAATCCTCAGCAAATGGAAAACGAAAAAGGACGTCTGGCCGGACTGGCTGGCAATCCGGAGCAACTGAAACGTAAACAGCGGGAGCAGAAGGAAGATGGCGACCGCAGCCTTCGCATCGTGAAGGCGCTACCGGACGCATTTGTTTTTCAGTATGACGGAACCGTTCCCGGCGCAGCCGCGATCGGCCATGAAGGCGTGGATCTCATCCGCCTGAAATTTCGTCCCAATCCTTCGTTCCGTCCACCCTCCCACGTGGAGCAGGTGCTGGTGGGGATGAGTGGAATTCTCCTCATTGACCCGGTGCAGCATAGAATCGCGGAAATCGACGGCACCCTGTTTCAGCCGGTGGGTTTCGGATGGGGGATTCTGGGCCGCCTTGACCGAGGTGGACACTTCCTGGTTGACCAGGCAGACGTAGGCGAGGGCTGCTGGGAACTCTCGCATATGGCTTTGAATTTTACCGGCAAGATCTTGTTTTTCAAGAACATCTCTATCAAATCGGAGGAAGTGTTCAGTAATTTCCGGCGTGTGCCCGACGGCACGACTTTTGCCCAAGGTGTGAAACTGCTGGAGACGGAGAGCACCAGGCTGGCGCAAGGCGGAGCTGAAACTGAGGACGCAAAGAGTACGTCAGAATAGCGGGTTTTCGCTAGCGCTACTTTCAGAGAAAACCCCTGTCAAGGTTGCTTGCTTCCGCTCGGATTATTTCGCCGCACGAACGGTTTCTTTGCGAACCGTTAAGCTCTCGATGAAATCTTCTTTCACTCTGTAGCCGGTGCCGGGTTCGTTGCGGATCGCAATGGTTCCTTGTGGCGACACTTTAACTTCCGGTTCTATGACATCTTCTTTCCAGTAACGTCTGGAAGCCGAGACATCGCCGGGCAAGGTGAAATTTTCCAATGTGGATAAAGCGATATTGTGCGCGCGGCCAATGCCCGACTCCAGCATACCGCCGCACCAGACCGGAATTTTTTGCAATTGGCATATATCGTGGATCTTCTTGGCTTCGCTAAATCCCCCCACACGTCCGACTTTGATATTGATAATCCGGCATGCCCCGAGTTCAAGTGCTATCGCAGCTTTTCGGGCGCTAATGATTGACTCGTCAAGACAAATGGCAGTTCTCAATTCCTTCTGCAGCCGGGCGTGGTAAAAAATGTCGTCATCCCAGAGCGGTTGCTCGATCATCAGCAGATTGAACTGATCGAATGAGCGCAAGTGTTCCACTTGATCGAGCGTGTACGCGGAGTTGGCATCGCAGCTCAAGGTAATATCGGCCCAGCGGGATCGAATCCGTTCCAGCACATTCACATCCCAACTGGGCTTAACTTTTACCTTGATGCGGCGGTAACCGGCGGCCAACTCAATTTGAATTTTCTCGAGCAATTGCTCGACTGAATCTTGAATTCCGATCGATACTCCGCAAGGAATCTCGCTCCGCGCGCCGCCCAGCAACTTCCAGAGCGGAATCTTTTTCTGTTTTGCTTCTGCATCCCACAGCGCATTTTCCACGGCCGCTTTTGCCATGCGGTGCCCGCGCACTCTCGAAAATAGAACCATACAATCTCGTGCTGATTCAAGAGTGCGTCCCAGGAGCGCGGGCGCAAGATAATGAATAATCGTGGGCCACGCAGTTTCCGCCCATTCGCTGCTGTAGAACGGATCTTCGCCGGCAACACATTCCGCCCAGCCGTTGACTCCCTCGCAATGAGCGGTGAGCAGCAGAATGCGGCGGCTGTAGGTGCGTCCGAAACTCGTCTCGAAAAAATGGACGAGCGGCATCTGGATCTCACGGATGGTGATGGCTTCAATCTTCATAGTAGTTCGGAAAACAAAATCGATTCACCGGAGAGACACAGAATCACAGCACAAACTTGCTGCCTCCTTACATCTTTACTTTATCCTTGCGCCTCTGTTTTGAAATCACTCTCGGGATGCATACGACCACTGCTCATCCCAATTTCCCAGCAGGAACGCCCCGTTGCCTTCGGCATCGCGTTTGTAGCCGAGCACGGTGAGGCCGTTTTCGAACGCCCGCAAGAATTGCTCCCGATTGCGCTCCTGAATCTGCTGTGCCTTTCCTCTGGTTTCAGAGGCGGCTTTCCACTGATAAATCTGTGCCGGGACCTCAATCGCTGCTTTTTGCTCGAAGGCCGGATTCTTGCCGCTCGCCAGCAGCGTCTCAACCCGCTTCGACTTCAGCCACCACTCGGCGATGAGACGGTCGCTGGGAAGCCCGCCCTGCAGCGGCGACGAGGTGATTCCGTACTGGTTAATGTTGTAGCGCCGCGAGATTGCTCCCAGCTTCTCGATATTCAGGTAAGCATTTTTAATTTCGAGCGGATCGTACGTCCATTCGATCAACTCGATGCCCCGCGCCAGCGCGTCTTCGCGCTGCAGCAGCTTCAGGCGGCGCCCCAGGCCGGAGTTGCGATGCTCCTTGCGCACTGCCAGCATGTGTGAGTGCAGATAAAGATGGCCCGATCGTGTCCCCGGAACGGAAAGAGCGAAGCCAACCATGTCTTTCCCCTCGAAGGCCCCCATCACCTGTCCCCCGACTTTTTCTGCCACGACGAACATGCGCAAAGGCACCAGTTCGTCGTCAGTGAAATTCCAGATTTCTTTCTGCAATGCGACGCAGGTTCTCAACTCCTCCAGTCCCTGGCACCGTCGGATCACAACCGAGTCCGTGCTCAAGAGTTTTCTTCCTCCCGCTTTGCTTGCTGCCAGAGGGATTCGAGTTCCTCCGTAGAAGAGCTTTGAGGAGTTATGCCGCGTTCATGCAGGCGCTGCTCCATCCATTGAAAGCGCCTTCGGAACTTGCGATTGGTTTTGCGTATCGCAGATTCGGGATCGACCGAAAGATAGCGGGCAATATTCACCAGCACAAAAAACAGGTCCCCTACCTCTTCTTCCAGGCGCTGGCGGAGACCTTCAGAAATAACCTGGCGCCCCGAACCTGCCAAACCGCGCGCCTCCGGATGCGGTCCGGGAGCCGGGAAGTCCTGCAGGTGCTGTCGCAGTTCCGCTACTTCCTCTTGAAGCTTCTCGAACAGTCCCTCGATGTTCGGCCAGTCGAAACCGACCTGCGCTGCTCGTGAACTCAGCTTATGAGCTTCGAGCAAAGAAGGCATCGCTGACGAAATTCCGGCAAGAATCGATTTTGCAGCCGCCCCTTCGTTCTGAGGCCCGGTCTGACTTCTGTCCGCTGTTTCTCGCTCCCGCTTTTTTCGCTCTTCGACTTTCAGCGCTTCCCAATTTCGTTTGACGTCGCTGGAAGTCTCAGCTTTCACATCCCCGAATACATGCGGATGCCTGTCCACGAGCTTGCGCGAAAGCCGGTCGAGAACGTCGTCGATCGAAAATGTTCCCTGCTCCTTGGCCATTTCCGAATAGAAAAGCACTTGCAGCAGGAGATCGCCAAGTTCGCCCGGCAGTTCTTCCCAATCGCGATTATCGATCGCTTCCAGAACTTCGTAGGTCTCCTCGAGGGTATACGGCTTGATGGAATCGAAAGTCTGCTCGCGATCCCAGGGACAGCCTCCGGGCGCTCGCAGGCGCTCCATGATCTCGACCGCCCGCTCGAAACGTTCTCCAGTTGTGGACATTGGCAAAGAAAACCTAACCTGTTGATAACGAAAGACTAAACTTTAGTGCTATTGCATGTGGGTTGCATGTTGCTTACACTGGCAGCATGAGCAACCGACATCAACGCGGTTACGTCTACAAAGCATCGGGCGCTTGGCACGTTCGCTACTATGACACAGACGGTAGGCAAAAATCACACCGGCTGTGCAATGGGGTGAAACCAAAGTCAGATGCGAAGCGGGCCGCTGAAGACTTCCTTCGTGATCTCAACAGCAAGGCCGCGCTGCACGACGAAAGCACCGTTGCCGGATTTTGGGAAACCACCTACCTGCCTTTCATCAAAGAAAACCTGAAAGCGTCCACGGTTGAAGCCTATCAACAGTTGTGGCGCAACCATCTGAAGGATCACTTTGCCGATACCAAACTGCGTGAGTACCGCAAGGGTCAAGCAACCCAATTCCTCACTACAGTATCAAAGACGCACGCTGCATACACGGTGCAAGGTATTAGGAGTCTCGCCAGCGGTATCTTTTCCCATGCGGCTTCAATTGACCTTGTAGATGCAAACCCCATCAAATTTGCAAAGGTGTTGGGCCGCACACTGCCCCGCGCTGAAGGCAAATTCTATTCACTTGAAGAGATCGAAAACGTTATCACCGCGTTGGTGGATCATGTTGATTGTCAGTTAATCATGGCCCTTGCCTTCTTCCTTGGTCTTCGCAAGGGTGAGATCGCAGGGTTGCAATGGGGTGATGTTGATAACGACTTCATCCACATTCGCCGCTCTGTGTATCGCGGCATCGAAGGCACCCCAAAAACCAAAAAGTCTATCCGCTCGCTTCCCATTATTCAACCTGTTCGCGGTTTGCTGGTGTTATGGCGCAAGAAGGCCGGTGATGGGGTTTGGGTCTTCAGCACCAAGGAAGGTGGGCCGCGCAATCTTCAAGCGACGGCAAACCGCGTCATCCGACCGGCTCTCACCAAAAACAAACTTGAGTGGAAAGGGTTTCACGCGGGAAGGCGCGGATTGGGAACCACGCTTCGCAAGCTTACCGGTAATTCAACAGCGGGCCGCGATGTGCTTGGACACGAAGATGAGCAAATGACGAAGGATCATTACGAAGGCAAATTGCCGGAGATCGCACTTGCAGGTTTGAAGTTGCTTGAAGAGAAGGTTGTCGAACAGAAGTAACCGCCTAGTGGTGAGCATGGTACGTTGCAACAAGGCCGGTGATCGCACCAACAAGGCCGGTCGCTAGTGCCAGAAAAGAACCACCAATCTTGATCCACCATTCCAACAATTCACGACGCTCACGTTTTTCTTTGCGAATCGCAGTGACTAATTCCAACCGCGCCCGTGGTGTGAGAATTCGCCAATGGAATTGAGGTGTAAGCATATCGCTTTCATCAACCCAAACGTCTACATCGTTAGCACCAACCTGAGGAATAGGAAGATGAAGCTTATCAGCTTGATCTATCACCATTCGCGTGTCGTTGTGTTGCAGTTCTTCGTCAATTGAATTAATTTCCCAACCACGTTCGGCCCACCAATCATCGGCGATGGTTGTGCTCTTTTTCTGCCGTGCTTCTTTCATCGCGGTACTTAACTCCCGCATAAGTGCCCATCTGTCCTTTTTGAGTTTTGCATTCCTGTAGCGCAACCGCAGCGACATGAAGAACCTCTTTTTCGTGGTTGGTCAGTCTCATCATTTGTAGAAGTTTGCTAACCAAATTTCAACATCAGCGGGGTTGTATGCGCGACCGGCCCGGAGATCGCCTCAGCACCGGGCGCTAATGCGCGGCTGTAGCGCGAGAATCGCGGTGATGGGTTAATCCGGGCGACCGCCGACCGGCTCACCCGGTTGCCAATGTATCTGATTAATTCAGCATTTTGGTGATTGATTCTAAACGACTTATGAAGCCGTTGCATACAGAATCGCATGTTCGCACCGGCTTGCACGATCTTCCTTCGGCTTCAATATACCTGTTTTCAACTACTTAGCGATGGGTTTATCGTTCTGAATTTGAAGGCCCGTGTGTGTGGGTCGGCGGTCGTTTCAGACATTTCTGTACAGACAGCAATTAAGCACTTTCATCAATGGGGTATCACATATGGGTACTGACATATGAATATAACCCCATTATTATTATATATATACTCATATGACAATGGGTGTCAGGTGAACCCATCTGTCAGGTGAACCCCCATTCTCACCTGTCACATGACACACCTGACATGTATAAGGGGGTGCTGTCGTTTGACGTGTGATCTCGCGCCCCGGCCTTGGTCAACTCACCTTGGTCATTCCAGCTTGACATGGTATGAATGGAAGCTGTAGAAACGAAGCTGAGGCGGATAGGTCCGCTGGTACTCGAAAATTGGCGTGAATTTGGCGCGAATAAGTGTCAGGGTACACCAAAAGTTGCGACCGCTTGACGTGTTAGATAACAACAAAGTTGGGATGCCTTACAGGTGTGTGGTAACAACAAAGTTGGCGCGAAAGTAGTGTGCCGGGGTACTCAAAATGTTAGGCACTTGATGTGTGTTAGTGTACTGACAATTACCCCTACCCTGTTGGTACACTGAAAATCACGGATGTCAAAAGTGTGTCGGGGTACTGAAAATGTCACTCACTTCGATGTGTGCAGTAACAACAAAGTTGAGGCGGTTCTGATACCAAGCTTTAACTAGCAATCATCCAACAATTCGCACAGTTTGAAAGGCTCACACCATTGTGGGCCTTTTGTATTTTAACAACAAACCCGCACTTCCTACCACGGAAGATGCAGAACAAGAGGAAGCATGACAAACAACGACAGTTATAAAGAGTTAACAACGCAATGGGGTAAGTTGCAAGGGCCGGGGCTTTATCAGGCCGAAGGAGTCTATGGTTATGACTATGTTGCGAGCCGCATAGAGACACATGTTGATGATCTATCCGACCCGCACACCGTGTTGATTATTGGGAACGAGAAGAACACGGTTAAGTTCTTGGACAAAATGACGAAGCGTGGGGTGATTGATGGCCCTGTCTTTTGTGAACCGAAATTCTTTTGGTTCTCAGATTATGAGGCTGAGGATTACGACCCGGAAGACGAAGACTGTACGTTAGATCACCGCAACCTGAACAACGAACTAGATGCGGAGAAGTTCAGGAACTTCATAGCAACAAGCGTTGACAAAAGGTATCGCCCCATCAAGTCTGTGTTGGTTCTCACTGAGAATTGGGAATATGACGGCAAGCTGAAATACCTTGACCGCATCTTAGAAGTGCCGGTGTGGAAGGAGAAACACAAAGACAAGACGATTCGCCCTGAAGTATATCAGTTGTTCGTTGATGAACAGGATGAGTCATCTTTCACAAAAGTAAGCAACGATTCACGTAATGGGGTTGTTAAACGATCAATTGAGTTGGTGCGCGGCGACCAAGTAAAGCCGGAAGAGATTAGATTTTTGGTGCCTAACTTCGTGCCATTACATCAGCCGGTTGTGTTTTCGGGTGAGATGGACACACGCAAGAGCACGCTTGCTCTTGATATTGCCGCTGCCGGGTCGTGTTGGCGACCGTGGTTTATGGGAGAAGAGAACGAATGCACACCATTTCTCACGTTGGTTGCGGCGGCTGAAGACAATTTTGCAACCACGACGTTGCCGCGATTCATGGCAGCGGGCGGGGTTCGTGATTGCCTGTATGGTGTCAAGCTGGATGTGCAGACCGAACAACAAACCAACGATGGATTGAAGGTTTACAGCACACCGCTGTCATTCGATGAGCATTTGAATTTGTTGGGTGAGAAGATCGTGGAACTTAATTCAACGCGAGAATGGCGAGTCGGCATGTTGATTAATGACCCCATCATTGCGTTGTTCGGCAACAAGAATTACAACAACCCGCAAGATTCGCGTGACATCATGCGCGGCTTGACGAAGCTTTGTGAAGAACTACACATCACCATTGCAAACATTGCCCACTTCAACAAGACGTTGGGGTTGACGGCGAAGCAAAAGACGGCGGGCAGCAAAGCGTTGGTTGAAGCCCACCGGCAAGCGTGGGCATTCGATCTGATGGAAGACGATAAAAAGATAACACTCATCGCACCCATCAAGCACAACCTGTTGAAAGATGCGCGGTCCTACAAGATCACCACGGTTGGTAAAGATATTGAATGGGAGATTGGTGAAGGGTATTACCAGAAAGCGAATGTTGGTGTCATCAAGTTTGTTGGTTATTCCAACATGACCGCCGATGAACGCATTGAGGAACGGGAAGACAAAGGCCGGGGTAGTCGGAAAGAGATCAAGAAAGCCATTCTTGATTTGTTGAAGAATGGGCCGCTACCAGCGGGTCAGGTTTGCAACGCGCTTCAAGACTTAGGCTCAATGCGAACCATCCAACGGGCCGCTGGCATGTTGGAAGAAGAAGGCAAGCTATCGCGTGTTGGCAACAACAACAAGAATCTGGTTTGGCAGTTAGCGACGGAACCACGGCAAGCAAGCTTTGATGATGCAGAGGCGGTGCGAAATGAATAACAACAATCCAAGGCATCCCGCACAAAGACCTTCAGGGCCGAACGCTTATTTGCAAATTTGCTTGCTCACGAAGGTGCCGTTAACCATTCACTTCACCGATGGTGAGATCGTGAAAGAGTGCCTATTGGTGCAGATGGACACATTGAACCTGTTGCTAAAGGTAGTGGCGACCGGGCAAGAGTTTGTAGTTACACGGTCAAACATTAAGAAGATTGAAAGCACCCACCAAGGAGCACACAACCAATGACTAACTTACTCAGTGATGACACCTTTCTCCGCATCAAGACGGCCCGCCGCATTCGCACGTTGCTATCGCGGGAAAAGCAACTATACATGAAAGAGTTGCACCAACGCAGCGGAGTTGGTCTTGACACAGCATCCTTTCAGGATGTCGTGAAGGGGTTGGCCGATGGTGGGTTGGTAACACTCAAAGCGGGTAAGTTGGGTGCGGTGATGGTTGTTTTCAATGAAACCCCATCACAACAAGTTTAGAGGCGACCAAACTTAAGCAACACCGCGCTACAGGAGAGCGCAAAATATGATTAGTGTAGAAGAGAAATTCAACGCAGTCCTTGAGGCGCTCAAGAGCAAAGGCAACTTTGATTTGTTCACCGAGCGCAGCAAAACATTAACCGGTATCGAAGCGAAGCTCAACTGTGCTCTTGCGGTCTTGAAAGAGTCGGCGGACATCGTTGAGTCTATCAACGAGTCGGGCCGGTGGGATTTGACTTTCAAAGTCAATCAACCCATCAAAGAAACCGTTCGCAAAAACAACGGTGCAGAGATGGTCACCATTTTTGAGTCTGGTGAGCGTGATGCCCTTGAGGGTCAGGGAAGCACCAGCTACTCTTACCAGAGTATTGATGAAGCCGGTGATGCTGATGCTTACCAACTTGAAACGGCCCGGATTATGAAAGGGTCTTCCGCGTTGGAGTCGAAAAACGGTTTCATCACCGAATCCAACCGCGAAGAAGCCGCCAACATGTTTGCCGGTATTCCTTCAAAATGGAACATGCCTGAAGGTTTGAGCGAAGGTCAGCGTGAGGAATACAAATTTGCCCGGTCCATTGGTATCTCGGAAAGCGATGCATTGCGACTCGTTAAACTGACAGGCGGTTATAACGGGCGCTCTGCTTACGGCGCTCTGTAAACAACACGAACTATCAACATGGCGATGGGTCAACACCCATCGCCGCTTTTTATTTACGAAGGAGAAAACACGAATGACGACTTATCCCGGCAGTTATGTTGGCATGATGTTCAAAGCAAATCTTGAAAAAGATCCAAACCTTTTAACCTTGGATCATTCACAAATCAACGCGAAGGCTCAACAGGTTCGCATAAACAACGCACTCAATGATGCGACCCGTGCAGAAGCGACAGATGCTAACACGCTTGAACGCGAGTTGAACAGTTACCGGCTTGAACTCTTTAATATCGAACAGAGCCTTCGGAGTTCTGAAACCCGCATCAATACGAGTGCCGCAAAGGTGCATCAGCTTCAAGACCGCATTAAAAAGTTGAAGGCACTCGCGGAACAGTACAGAGCGGCTAACAACGTCTTTGCAGAGCGCGGTTGCAAACATCAAATCGGTTTGGTGGAAGGCGAGTTGTTGTTGGCTCTAGACGAACTGGCAATGCACCGCCGCGATAACAAAGCTTGCATCAGAGCCTTGCATCTCTTCCATCGCAACAACGATGATGCGATTGAACAATTGCGACAGAAGATTGAGGCGAAATATACACCGAAGCCTGTTGCTTCTGATAAGGGCTTTGACCCTCACGCTTGGGATTCAAAGCATTCAAAGCCCGATGGGGTGAGCAAATGAGTTGCCCTTGTAAAGCGTGCAAAAAGGCGCAACGCGAAGAACGACAGGCCCGCAGTGCGTTGCTAAGAGCAGATGCGAAGCGGGCCTTGGATTGGTTGAAAACTGAAAGCGCACTCAAGGCGCAAAAGAAGTCAACCACAACCGGCACCATAAAGGATTAACAACATGCAATCTCTAGAACTCCGACTCAATGAGGCTCTTGCTGGCATTGAGGAACGAAACAAACTCATCACCACGCTCAAGCGGCTTCTTCACAAAAAGACACTCGCCTATGCCGAATTACAACGTGACTGGCAACTGAAATCTGCCGGTCTTTCACCAGACTCTATCGCCCGGTTGCATCAAGCGTTTGCGACATCAACCAACAATGCCGGTTTGAAAGAGGCAATCAATGTTGAACGAAAACGAACTGCTGCAAGCCAAAGATAGGCTCATCGAACAGTTAGAAGAAAATGCCAAACTCATGCGGGAACTTATCAACACTCAACGCGAGCACCTAGCCCGTTTGAGTTACGAGCAACACCGTTTTGAAACGGCCCGCAGTGAGCCGGTGCGCTTCCTTGCGTGGATTTTCTTGCGTGACATTTGGCCGTTCTCTTTGTTTTGGAATAAAGTTTGCCGCTAACAACTTCAACAGCGTGCGGGGCGCAAATGCGGCAAGATTCCCCGATGGGTCTTGTTTGTACCCACCATAAAAAGCAACACCGTTCGGGCCGGTCGGCAACCGGCTCACTTAATTTTTGAGCGACCAAGAAAAAAGGTGATGTATGGCAATATCAGTCGGTGACGCAACGTTAACGTTCCTTGGTGACACTACCAAGCTTGACACAACCTTAAATTCCATCGGCCCGAAGGCGAAGGCCGCAATGCAGCCCGCGCAAGACGCGGCAGACGATCTAGGCGATTCGTTGAATTCAGCCGGTAAGCAAGGCGAACAGGCCTTCAACCGTGTTGGTAAGTCGGCCCGTGGTGCAACGGAGCAAGTGCGCTTCCTTGGTGAAGAAACAGGCGTTCGCTTACCCCGTGCGATGGCTGCACTTGTTGCCGATTTGCCGGGTGTAGGTGCCGCGCTCAACGCAGCCTTCACCATCACCGCAATTATCTATGCGGTCAGAGAAATTAACGATCTAACCAACAAGCTTGCCGATTGGGTTTATGGCGTCAAAGACGCATCGAAGTTCAATGAGGAATGGAATCAGAGCATCGGTGCAGCGAGCAAAGAAGCGAAAGACGCTTCAAGGGCTTTGGCTGATTACGGGAAGTCGGCAGACGATCTCGCACGGGAACATATCACAGAGTTGGTTGCTGCCATCAACGATCACACGCGAGCGGCGGAAGAAGCCAAGTTTGAAATGTCTTACCTCACCAAAGGTACTGATGCTTACAATGAGGCATCGCGCCAATACGTTGAACAAACAAAGCTTGCCACAGCCGCAACTGATGAGCACACGCTTGCCGTGAAGAAGTTGCTTGATGCGGAAGCGGAAGAAGCCCGCGCCAAGAACCTTGAACAGTTGAAAACTGAACTTGCACTCCGCACAAAGCTTGCCAGTGTGCAAATTTCATATTTGGAGATTATGAATGGGTTGTCCAAAGACAATGCCGATGAACTCCGTTACCAACTTTCAATCAAGGCACTTCAGGAACAGGCTAGTGCTGAATCGAAGTACGGCAAAGACTCCGTTGCCAAGGTGAAGGAGATCAACGCACAGATCGAAGAATTGCAGGTTGAGCATACAAAGAAGATGCTCGCTGAACTCAACCAAGAGAAAGAACAAACAACTAAATTGCTTGATGACATGAGCAAGAGCCTGAAGGTGCAAGGCCCGGTTGATATTGTGCAACCGGCTGTGATGCAGAAGTTGCTTGCTTTCCGCAAAGAGGTATCGGAGTTGGGTGTCACACTCGACACCGATTTGGCGCAGAAGATTGCGTTGGTAAAGAAAGCGTTGGCGGATTACGCGGAACAAGGCGGGAAGGATGTTTTCGTAACCAATCAACTCAAGGAAAAGTTGACAGAGTTGGAACGGCAATACGCTGATTTTCCTAATCAGGAAAAATATCTAAGGAATCAGCTTGAACAGGCGAAAGCGGCCCATCAAAACACCAAAGCCATTGAACAACAGATCGCGGCTTTGAATCGGCAGGAAAAGGCACTCGGTGTTGAGCCGGGGTTGATTAGCAACATCGTTACCCAAATACAGCAACTCAAGACCACATCAACCTCAGCGTTTATGACGATGGAAAGTTCCTTCTCATCGGCAATGCAGGGAATGATTCAAGGTCAAGAATCCTTTGGTGCTGCAATGGAAAAGAGCACCTTCAAAATGTTGGGTAGCATGGCCCAACAGTGGGCGCTGTATTACCTTGCGTTGGCTGTTGGCAACATGTTCACAGACCCGGCAGCGGCGGCTGAAGAACTCGCCGCTGGTACGGCTCTTGAAGCGTTGGCCGGTGTGCTCAATGGGATGAGAAGCGGCGGGTCTGGTGGTAGTGGAGTGAGTGCTGCGAACGGTAACTCACGTGGACAATTTTTTCAGTATGGTTCATCCGTCTCAAACACCGGATCACAGGCAGGAAGCGGGCGCACAACGAATGTGCAGGGCTTCGCTACTGGTGCGCTCATCACACGTCCAACACTTGCGACGTTTGCAGAAAGCGGGCCGGAAGTTGCTATTCCGTTGAATGATCCACGGGCGAAGAAAGCTGTTAATGAAGCTTTTGGTGTTGCCGGTGGTGGTGATATACACAATCACTTTCACATCAAAGGCATGGTGAGTGATGACACCATCGCCGGGGTAGTTGCCAAGATCAACAAGAAAGTTAGACGTGGACAACTGACCCTGAAGGCAAGCGACTCACAAAGGATCACCAAGAGGTAGGACACATGACACGTACACGCGGTGAATTTTGGGCAAAGAAGATTTTGTTGGCGTGCGAGTTGAAGAACGACAACACAATTGAGACGGTTGCAAATGCCATTAGCGCCGAGTGTGTACGCTTCGATGGTGACGGTGAAAGTAATTTTTGCGCTCACTTCTCCGATGGGTCGTGGGTAAAAGGCGTCAAACTCAACCAACATTCTTGGGAAGTGGGATGGGATGAAAAATGATGGAAAATCAAATTCAAGTTCAGTATCAGGGCGGTTGGTATCGTGCGCGGTTCGCGGGCCGTTCACAATCTACGTTTGGTGAAAGCGAATGCGAAGCCAAAGAGCGATTGGAGTATTGGCAAGGTTGTCACGGTGGAACCACCAAGACCCTTTTAAGCAAGAAGTTTTCAGACGAAGGCTAAACAACAACGGGGTGCAATCATGGAAAAGATCGAACCTTACGGAAGTGAACCCATCGCAACGTATGATCCGGGCCGCTCGCTCTGCCAACAGATCGCAGATTTGAAAGAGCGCGTCACAATCTTAACCGATGTGATTTACCAACTCACGCAAAAGCTTGGCGACCAACAACCCCATCGAACCTGATGGGGTTGTTTTCATCTCACTTAATCCAGTATCGAAGTTTCGGGAACAAATCCCCCTGACGGTTGACTCTGATCCACTTTTTTGAGCGAAGTCAGCCTGAACCAGTCTGTCTTTCTTTCGTTCCTGCTTTTGCTTCGCTCGAACCATGAGCAGATAGCCTCATTGTCGGTTCCACCTTGAACACGTGGGCCAATGTGGTCAATCGTCATCCACGGCCCGCCACTCTTTAACTGCACAGTCTCACCAACCTCAAAATCGTTTACCATTTCACACCCCTTCTCTTCGCAACATAACTAATCAACATTCGGAAGTGAAGAACCAAAAGGAGCAACGTAGTTACTTCTAAGGTTCCCACCAAACAGCCACCATCAACCCGGCCCTTCCTTACCAAAAAATAACAAACGATAATTTGCACGTTGTTAAACTTTAAGTACCGTGAGCCGTAACGCCACTTCGGCCCCATTGCCAGCTTCGCGGCTTCGGGCGAGACTGCGGAAAGTTCGGCAGTCAAATTCGATTCACGGAGCAAACAACATGACGATCACTTGGAAGCAATACCGCAAGGCGTGCGAGCAGTCCAACGTTGAGCCGGTCAGGGCCGACTTCAAGGAACAGCAACCGGCTTTCATCTTTCGGCAGATCGCAGCGGAGCAACCAAAGGCGATGGCCGCAAATGCGTGATGGGTGTTGGTTCTGTGGTAGGAACTCAACCCGGCAGATTGCCAATCCTTCCCATTAGCAACCTTGAGCAAATCAAGCGACAGAAAAGCGAAACAACACCGTTGCACTTTCGTCGCATGTTCACTCTTGAACAGTCTGCAAGTAGCTGCAAAATCACGCAAGTTCCCGCATCAGTCTGCAACGCTATTCAACTGAAAACAAAGGCTTTCTGCAAGTGTGGACATTCGGAACCACTTTAAATGAGGCGGCTGACTGCGGGCAATCCGGCACTGGCTTCGACGATTGAGGATCAACCGTGACCCACGCCATGGCATCGAACTTGGTAAGTGATCAATCTGCTGGAGGAAATTACGTGGCAAACACCCTACAAGGCAAGAGAATTGCAATCTTAGCGACCGATGGCTTCGAACAATCCGAACTGATTAAACCGAGACAAGCGCTGGACGAAGCGGGCGCGCGCACGCAAGTCGTCTCCCCAAAGGAAGACAAAATCAAAGGCTGGGACATCAAAGACTGGGGCAAAAACGTTCCCGTCGATGTCCCATTGAAATCGGCGAACCCATCCGAATACGACGCCTTGCTGCTCCCAGGCGGGGTTCAAAATCCAGATCAGCTGCGGATGATTCCTGAGGCCGTCGAATTCGTGAAGCATTTCGTGGATCAGGGCAAACCGATTGCGGCAATCTGCCACGGTCCATGGATGCTGGTGGAAGCCGATGCCGTCCGTGGCCGCACCCTGACCTCGTGGCCTTCGCTCAAAACCGATATTCGCAATGCGGGAGGCGTCTGGGTGGATGAACAAGTCATTTTGAGTAACGGAGTGGTTACGAGTCGGAAGCCGGATGACATTCCCGCGTTCAATCGGGAAATGATCGATTTGTTCTCGAAAGGGCGCAGCAAGGGCGAGCGCAAGGCCGCTTAATCTTTTCTTTTCTTTTAGGGCCTGCCTGGCGGCACTGCGCTTGACCGGCTTTTTGCTCTATCCCTGGGAGGGCTGAACCGTAACCTTTGGGCAACATTTGGATATTTAGTCATCTCTTGCGGGGTACCAAGGTTACCTTCTCCCGATCTGAAACGGGGTGCAAACTCTAATGATAGAGGATTAGCTCTTTCCGAAGATCGCCTGGAAATGCTTGCAGTTCCGAGATCTGCATCTGATTGAGGTATATGGCCTTAACCACAAATCCCCGGGCGCCACTGGAATCTCAGCACTTTCACGTCATCGTGATCGGGGGCGGGATTAACGGCGTTGCCGTGACACGCGAATGCGCTCGTGCAGGCAAGCGAGTGCTTCTGATTGAGCAGAACGATTTCGCCTCCGGAGTGACCAGCCGTTCCACCCGCATTATCCACGGCGGGTTGCGCTATCTTGAGCACGGCGAATTGGGGCTGGTTCGCGAATCGCTGCGAGAACGGGAGAGGCTGTTGCGCGAGCGATCGCACCTCGTGCATCCCATGCACTTCCTTCTGTTGCTCAATGAAAAAAGTCAGCACAGTGCATTGAAGGTGCGGACCGGATTGTGGCTCTACCAGCGCATGGCTGGAAAACATTCCGGCCGAAAAGCCGGCGAAATGGAATTGAAGCAGTTGGAGCGGGCGCTGGATGCGGGCCATCGATGGTCATTTTTCGATTATGAAGACGCGCAATGCGAATTCCCGGAGCGTCTGGTAGCGGAGTGGCTGACCGAGGCAATCGCAGCCGGAGCGGTGGTACGCAATCACGTGGAGGCCTTAGCCGTGGACGTAGCGCACGGCCGTGCGCACGGTGTCCTGGTGCGCGACCACATCAGTGGACGCGATGAGCGCGTGGACGCGAGCTGGATCATCAACTGCACCGGCCCCTGGGCAGATCGAGTGTGCCAGCGTTCCTCCATTCGCACCTCGAAGCCGATGCTGGGCGGGGTTCGCGGTTCGCACATTGTGCTGCCCCGGTTTCCGGGCTCGCCGAGCGCGGCGGTTTATGCCGAGGGCGAGGATGGCCGTCCTATCTTCATTATTCCGTGGAACGATCAGATTCTGGCTGGAACCACCGAAGTTCCCGACAACGGCGATCCCGCAAGAGCAGTTCCCTCGCCAGATGAAATCAATTATCTCGTGCGTTCGGTTGCACAATTATTTCCCAAGGCGAAAATATCGGCGCGAAATGTGAAGCACGCATTCGCCGGAATTCGACCGCTGCCTTACTCCACCGAGAAGGATCCATCGGCGGTAACGCGAAAACATATTTTGCACGATCACTCCGATGATGGCGCAGCGCGCATGATTTCAGCCATTGGCGGCAAACTCACGACGGCCTCGGCGCTGGCTCGCGAATGCGCGCGGAAAATTGGGATTAAGGTCAGTGAACCAGGCACAGTCGCAATGGGTCCCGGCCGAGCGCTCGACCCGCTGCTGGATGAAGCCGTGCTGGAAATCGCGCGCATGGGAGCGGTGAGCGAAGAAACCGCTCGCGGCATGCTGGAGTGGCACGGCAAGCGCGCCGCCGACATCGCTCGCATGGCTCTGGTCAGCGCCGAACTGCGCGCGCCGATCTGCCCGCACACTTCTCACGTGATCGCCGAAGTCGTCGAGGCGTATCGCAGAGAGTGCGCCATGACTTTAGGCGACGTGCTTCTGCGCCGTGTGCCGGTGGCGCTCGGTCCGTGCTGGTCGGAGTCCTGCAGCCGCGAGGCCGCGTTGCGCATTGGCGCGGTACTCGGCTGGAATGAACAAACGATGGGTGCCAACCTGGAATCTTTCGAGACCGAGCGATCTGCTTTTCTACGTCCTGCAGGACGTAGCGCTGCGGCTTTTGAAGCGGCGGCGGATTAATCTCGCTTTTAAATCCCTTTGTCCGCGGAATTCACGCATTTCGTTTTCTCCGCCTTGCGTGCGACATAGGGCGGCCGTCCTTCTCTCGTAACGTACGGGCAAGCAGTCGAGGATTATCTGAAATTATTCCAGCCACTCCCCAGCGCGAGAAACGTTGGATAGCCGCAGAATTATTCACGGTCCATACAAATGTTTCCCTCTCACCGGTTCTCATCTCCCCAACACACTTCGCCCGAAGCAGCTTATGATGCAAAATTACGTATCTCACCGGAAGCCGTGGCCAGAGACTGAATTGAGACTGGTTATCGCAGATGAGGCCCAGCGGAATCCCCGGGTCTAAGCTGCTCATCTTATCGAGAACTCCAGGCAGAAAAGACGAAACTACGAAGCCGCGCCTCGGAGTGATTTCACGAAGCAAATTCGCAGTGATCTTCTCCAGCCCGGGCACCTTCAATTCAATATCGAGAAAAGCCGTCCGTTGATAGCGAACCAGGACTTCGCGCAGGAACGGCAGTTCCAACTGTTGTGCTGAGCACTTCGCGATTTCCAAGCCCCGGGTTTTTGGATCGTGACACAGAACGGCTTCGTTATCTGCCGTCAGCCGAACGTCAAATTCAAATCCGTCGCAACCCTGGGCGAGCGCCAGATCAAACGACGCAATCGTGTTTTCAGGTACGCATTTTTCGCTGCGCGCACCGCGATGGCCGAGAAGCAGTGGACGGTTCGGCATGGGTCAGAGGTCAGTGTTCGGTGGTCAGTAATTAGTGGCCACTGGCGTTTATCTGGCCTCTGGCCACTGGCCACCGGCTTTAATCCAGATCGAAATCGCGGATGGGCTTACCTGTATCAGGAGTTTCTTTGGCCTTCTTTATCGCTTCCTGAAATTTCTTCTCCAGAAGTTCGGAGGCGTGCTTCTGCGCTTCCACCGATTGCCGGAAGATGGATTCGCGGCGATTATCCTGCTCCTTCATGGCACGGGCGGCTTCTTCCATATCGCCGAACATTCTGGGCTTGACCGCGGCGGTATGGGCGATCACGGCGGCGGTGCCTGTATCGACCTTCAGCAGGGCACTGCAGCAGGGACAGGTAACTTCGATCGTGGGCGAACTCTTTGCCATTGAGCGAATCATACCGCAAAACGGCGGTTTGGTGCGCGTGCCTCAGCCGCCGAGTTTGATGGGAAAGACGTGAAATACGGTCAGCAACTCCCAGCCCAGAAGAAACATCGACAGCACGACCACAAGCACCGCCATCATCTCTCCGAAACTGAGACCGCGGCGGTTCGGCTCAACTCGCCGGGCCGCCAGGCTGAGAATATTCAGGGTCGCGAAGCCGAAAACCACGGCCCATAAGAGGTTGTACACATCCTCGCGAGTGGACGAACGGCGTAAGAGAACCACCGTTGCAGGAAAGACCGAACGCACACTGAATCCATTCTTGAACGAGAGCACGATTCGCATGGTTTTCCCGAACATGATATGCCCGAATATGGTTTGCCCAATCACCGATGGGACCAGCATGTTCATAGCGCATCTGAAACAACCGGAAAGAAAACTGGTTCGTGAAAACTGGTTCGTGAAAACTGGTTTGCCCCGAGTATTTTGCATATTACCGTTTTTCTGGTTGCCGGTCACGGCACCGGCAAACGCACCGAGGTCTTTCACAATCCTATGTTGCAGCCGTTACTCCGCTCAATTCCACTCCCGGTTGAGTAAGATACAGGAATGAAACAGAGGCGCGTCATTTTCTTCGATGTGGGCAATACCCTTCTATTCCCGAACCGGCCTAAAATGTTGGCGCCAATTCCTATGGAGCGGCATCCCACGCTGGAGCAGTGGCAGGCGCTGGAGCGACAAACGAAAACTGAATTCGATCGCGGGATGCAGGATGGCCGCGTCGATCACGGCTTCTGGTGGACTTTTCACACCCACTTGCTCGATCAGCTAGGCCTGACTGTAGCACTCCGCGATCAACTGGTCGAGAATACGCGGGTTTCAGCCAACTGGGACCAGATCATGCCGGGAACTCGCGAGAGGCTGCAACGCATCTGTGGAACTTTCCGCATCGCGGTAATCTCGAATGCCGATGGTGCGATCGAGCGCGTTCTTTCCCGCTGCGGCATCGCTGACTGCTTTGAGAGCATCACGGATTCTGGAATCGTAGGAGTGGAAAAACCGCGACGGGAAATATTCGAGGCCGCGCTCGCTGCGATGAACGCGCGCGCCGAGGAGAGCCTTTACGTCGGCGACGTGTATTCGGTAGATTATGCGGGCGCGCGCAACACCGGGATGGAAGCCGTTTTGTTCGATGTCTCCGGCGCATACCGCGAACGCGACGTGCCACGGGTCGAATCGCTCGAGCAGCTCGAAAACTGGCTTGATCGATAATTTTTTGTCATACAATCGTTCCCATCATGTTCGATCCCACACGCCTGATTTTGTTTTTGACCGCGGCAGTGCTGCTCGCCATTGCGCCCGGTCCAGGAATGCTTTATGTGCTGGCGAGAAGCCTGGCGGGCGGAAAACGCGAAGGCGTCCTCTCGGCGCTGGGCACGTTTCTCGGAGGAATGGTGCATGTGTTGGCGGCCGCACTGGGAGTCTCGGTCATCCTGGCTCGGTCGGCGACGGCATTTTCAGTTGTGAAATATGCCGGAGCCGCCTACCTATGTTTTCTCGGCGTAAGAATGATTCTCGACTCCCGCAAACCAGATAGTTTCTCGCTAGAAGACCTCTCTGCCAATACGGCGACGGCGGCGCGAAACCCACTCTGGCAAGGAATTGCTACCGAGGTCCTTAATCCTAAGACGGCGCTGTTCTTTCTCTCCTTCATTCCACAATTCGTGAACCGCGCAAGCGGAAATCTGTTTTTTCAATTTGTGCTGCTGGGAACTTTTTCGGTGGTTTTGAATACCTCTGCGGATTTGTTAGTCATTTCGCTGGCGGGACCGCTGGGTAAGAAGATTCGATCTTCGGCAGTATTCCGGCGCCGGCAGAGAACCCTTGCTGGAGTCATTATGATCGGCTTGGGAACTTATCTTGCGGCGAGTGAGAGCCACTGAGCAGTGGAACGATACCCGGGCGGCGGGATCTTTTCAGAATTACAACTCTAAGATCTGATGGTCGTGGCAATCGGTGGGCATGGCATCGTAAATCGCCTGCAACAGCTCGGTTCCGTGGCGCGCAAGAAAATATATTCCGGCCACGCCGCGCTCCTGCAAAGCTCCATTTGGATAAAGCGCATTGCTGAGAATCTCGGCGTGCCGGCCGATCACTTCGCTGCGTCGCAACTCGGCCGCCGTAGCTCGCTCGCGCAGCCGGTCAAGCTGATACTGCACTTTAGAAGCGCCGGTCTCGCTAGCATCAACGAGCGTTGGATCGAGTTTGGCCAGCGACACCTTCAGCGCGGAGAAAGAATCCGCAATTGACTCACGCGCGCGGTCGAATGCCGACTGCAAATCTTCTGGAAGCGCGCGCGCGGCGAGGCTGCGGCGTAGAACGTCGACGCCCTGAAAGACCTCGGGAACGGAAAGGCCATAGTGCTGCAATTTGTGCTCCATTTTCTGATCGACCAGGGTTGCTGAAAAGCGCGGCACAATCGGCGTCACGCGTCCGAGCAAGACTTCATATGCGGCGGCGGACTGTGCGAAGTACGCGACCTCGGCAGCTCCGCCGGTGTAAGCCAGGGTCGGCAAAAGGTAATCCTGCACCACCGGCCGCAACAGCACATTCGGACTGAATTTCTCCGGGCTTTCCTCAATGCGACGAAGCAACTCACTCCCAGAGAGTTTCTCGGCTTCGGGTTCGCTGCCGATAATAAACTCAGCATTCTCCCTCGATCCATCGGTGTGCCGATGAATCGGAGTGCGCGCTCCCTGGCGCAGAGTGAAAAGCAATACCGAGGATGGCGTTACTTTCACCTGTTGGTGATAACCAGCCTTCTCGAGTGTTTCTCCGCGAGTAAGCAATGCGGCGTCGAGATCTGCTGCGCGTTGGATCGCAGCTTGATAAACCGGGGCAGCGAGGCGATGCAGTTCTGCGTCGGATGCATCCAGAAGAATTACCCCTCGGGACGCGAACAACCGCGCAAATAAACCAGCGAAGGCGCTGCCCAGGGATTCACCTGGGCGGTAAGTCTCGCGTAGCAACTGTGAAATTTCCGAATCGCCGAGCAGACTAGCCGCTTCGTCAACCACCGGCAAAATCTCTTCGCCCAAACGCACATCGCTTACCGGAGCGCCAGGAACGCCGTGGCTGGAAATGCTGAGCACGTGAAGAACGCCATCCGGCCCGGGCAAAGACACTTGATTCACTTCCGAGAGATCGTGATCCGAAGTAGCCAGCCAGAAAATCGGAACGGCATCGACTCCCGCGGTAGTGGCTTCTTCCGCCAACTTAACCGCGCTGAGCGCCTTATACAGGGAAAACATTGGGCCGCCGAACAGGCCCACCTGCTGCCCGGTTACGATTGCAGCGGCACCGTGCCGCAAACGCTGGATATTCCTTAAGGTCTCGGGTGACCCCTTCCAAAAAGTATTCTGCCGCTCCAGAATCGCGCTGATTTGTTCGCGGCGCCCAGCATCGTACTGCAGAGCCGAAGCTTGCTGCTTGATCCATTCACCAAAATAAGGGGAATGAGGATAGAACCGCTGAACTTTCGGGGAGTATGCCAGGAAATCAGAAAATAGCTGAGTGGTATGTGGGATCTCGCTAAAGGGGAGACACTGCGCCTTCACCGTTGGCTCCTTTGACATGGCTGGCGCATACATCCTTTGACGGGTACGATCATCTCTGGTCAACGCCCTCATTCTACAGTTTGGCGTTGTAATTCAGATGCCGCAAACCGGCGCGCGATGCAAGATAAAGGCAAAACCCCACTGCAAAATGCGTATTGCAAAATCCGCATTAAATAGAAGCAGCGCTGGCTAGAAGAGGCACTTGCGGCATTCTCGCGCAAGCGCCTGATCCTTTAATTACGAAATGCTTTCTTTGTGCGCTGGAGAGCGCCCTTTATTTGAGCGAAGCCATGTCGATTACGAAGCGATACTTCACGTCGCTCTTCGCCAGCCGGTCGAAAGCTTCATTGATCTGCTGAATGCGGATTTTCTCGATGTCGGCAGTAATGTTGTGCTCGCCGCAGAAATCGAGCATTTCCTGGGTCTCGCGAATGCCGCCGATGATCGAGCCTGCCATGGAGCGGCGGCGGAACAACAAACTGCCCACTGCGACCGGCAACGGAGTGGGAGAAGCCCCAACCATCGCCAGCGTGCCGTCGAGTTTTATCAGGTCGAGATAGGCATTCACATTGTGCTCGGCAGAAACCGTGTCGAGGATGAAATCGAAGCTGCCGGCGTGTTTCTCCATTTCGTCGGCGTTCTTTGAAATCACAACTTCTTTGGCGCCAAGGCGCAGCGCATCTTCTTTTTTGTCGGGCGAGGTCGTGAACAGCACCACGTTTGCTCCAAAAGCGTTGGCCAACTTCACGCCCATGTGGCCGAGGCCGCCGAGGCCTACGATGCCCACCTTTTGCCCTTTACCGACTTTCCAGTGCCGTAATGGAGAATAGGTGGTAATACCGGCGCAGAGCAGTGGTGCAGTCGCCGCGAGATCGAGGTTCTTCGGCACGCGCAGCGTGAAGGCTTCATCCACTACAATGCTGTCGGAGTATCCGCCGTAAGTCACACCGCCGAGATGCTTATCGTCGGAGTTGTAAGTGAAGGTCGGCATGCTGTCGCAAAACTGTTCATTGCCGGAGCGGCAATTGGGGCAGGTGCGGTCGGAATCAACCATGCAGCCAACCGCGGCAAGATCGCCCTCTTTGAATTTCTTCACTGCGCTTCCGGCCTTCACCACGCGGCCCACGATTTCGTGCCCGGGCACGCAGGGATAAACCGTCGGCATCATGTTTTCCCACTCGTTGCGCACCTGATGCAGGTCGGAGTGACAGACTCCGCAGAATAAAATATCGATCTCCACATCGGTCGGACCAGGTTCGCGGCGGCGTATTGCAGCGGGAGCCAGACCAGAGGCCGCACTCTGCGCGGCATATGCCTTTGACGGGTAAGCTTTTCGATTTGAAGTCTTTTCTTCCGTAGCGATGGGGGAAGTCACGGTGCTCATTTTATAAATTCTCCTTTATGGTTTATAGATGGCCCGCTACGGCGCCTGGTTCCACAATAAGTTCGCAGCGGTATGGATTTCTGTGAAAATCCGTGTTGCTGAGCGAGGATTTAGCTTCGCGAATGCGAACAACCGCAGTCGAAGACCCTTATCTTCATTGCATGAAACGGAGGATGCGGAAGGTGAATCCGAGACGCGCGGCGTCAAAGAATGTTGGAATCGAGCCCGGCGATAAACTGAATTCCGGGAATCACCTTGCCGACTAGATTCTTATCATTGGTTAAGAACAAATCCGTACCCGCGCTGGCCGCACAGGCCAAGTGAATCGCTCCTGCGGACGCTATGTTTAGAGACCCCTTAATTTGTCCGAAGACAACAGCCGTTTCGACAGTGAAAGGAATTACCTCGGAAACCGCGTCTTCCAGCGCCGCCTTTACCGCTTGGATGCGCTCTTTATTAGCCCCCTGTTTGTAGGCACCCGCATACACTTCCCCTAAGGCCAGAGCTCCGGTAATAAGTTGGTCATTGCGCTCTTGCATTCGCGACCAGATTTCATCCACTCTTTTCCCAAACCGGGGATTTTCTTCCAGCCAGTAGATGAAGAGCATCGTGTCCCAATAGATGCGGCTCACCGGTCCTTCCCTGGACCGTAGAAATTGGCGCGTTCGTTGCGGAGGTAGTTCTCGCCTCCACCCAACTCAGCGAAAACATCCTTGAGGGCGCCCCGGAGTCGGTTCCATGCATCCTGACGATCTGTCCTCCCGTCCCCATCTCTCTGGGGATCGACGAATTCGTAGGTATAGGTAACGGTGGTGCTCTGCCCCGATGGCGGTCCAGTCCTCGAGACCAAGCGGAGTCCATTTTCATCTAGAAACTCTCGCGTTTTCAGGGCGCTGCAAATCGCAGGTACACGACCGTTCAACTTCATGTCCCTAAGAACATCTCCGGTTCTGATTGAAAACTGCTTCTGCAGCCGTTCTCGCGCTGGGACCACGTATTTCTCCCTACCGTGCAATCGAATACTGTCTGCACTTGTCATAGCTCGCTCCTTGAAAGAAATCCGTCGAGAGCAGAATAGCATTAGAATTAAAATTATGCAATAGCATAGCATGGCATGGAGTATTACTGAGCGTTAGCAAGATGCTATCTTAGGGAAGCAGGCACCTCTAAATGCATGCGGTTTGGGGGAATTGGACCCCGCTCTACGGGAGGAGCATCAAACAGTTGACTTCACTAGGCTTAACGCCTAGTCTGGAAGTAGCTCTTTGAGCTTGGCCAATCCCACCAGTGGGGGCGTCACGGCTTCGACGGAGATGCTTGCGGCCAGGAGGCATGCCGGGGTGCACACACCCGTAATCGCGTGCAAAATGATAATTGCCAATCAACCAATGGCATACGCAGCCTAATTTATTAGGCAGCCGCTCTTCACAGCTTCGCCCTTGGGCTGTGGCCGAGCGTCGCACAGAGGGCTGCTCTTTTCAGCTACGTCTGGGCTGAGAAGCTAAGATCACAGGCTAGCGGCTAGCGTTTCTTGTCCGTTCTGAGCGTGGGCTGCGAACGTCCTGGGGGAAGCGCCGCAAGGCGCCCAACGCCTGGGGCATGAACCGGAATAAGCATGTAGTCTCTTGACCAGTAACATTTTCGGACGCGGGTTCGACTCCCGCCGCCTCCACCACTATAAACTGATGATAATACAGTAGTTATAAAACGATAGAAAAAATCGTACAATAAACGTACAATGGATTCGGCAAAGGTGCTGATTCCATGCTCTCGGTTTACTCCCGCCACTATTCTCCCTGCCCTTCCGACGACATCAACTACAAGCGCTGCCGCTGCCCAAAGTGGATCAATGGCGTTCTCGGATCGGACGGCCCCTTCATCCGTCGCAGTGCCAAGACTCGCAGTTGGGAAAAGGCTGAGGATTTCAAACGCAAACTGGAAGAGGAATATGAGGCGAAGCAGCAAGGGCTTGAAGAGGCCTCCCGGCCGAAGCCTGCTCTCGTAACCGTCAAAGAGGCCGTGTCACGCTTTCTGAACAGCAAGCGCAACGAAAATTTGGCCGACTCGACTCTCGATAAGCTGACAACGATCTTCGAGAAGCAGTTCCTCGCATGGGCCACGTCCTACGGATTCGTACACATCACTGAGATCACGACTGCCGACCTGGAAGGCTTTCGTGACACTTGGACCGATGGCCCCCTCGCGAAGAAAAAGAAACAGGAGCGGTTGATCGGCTTCCTTTACTACTGCCTGCGACTCGGCTGGATCAAGTCGAATCCCGCTGTTCTGTTGGGTCGAATCAGAGCAGATGGTCCTCCGACGGATTATTTTCCTGCGCCCGAGTTCGACAAGATCATGGACGCAACCTACATCTATCAGCCCAAAGGCTGGGTGGAATGCCGGAACCAAGCAACACGGCTCCGGATTCTGACTTTGCTGATGCGCTGGAGTGGACTGGCGATCAGGGACGCCGTCACCCTGGAACGGCGCCGGCTAAATGAACATGGCGAATTGTTTCTGTATCGTGCCAAAACCGGCAGTCCTGTTTACGTTCCGCTGCCTCCGGACGTGGCGGAGGCATTGAGAAATATTCCGCCAGGCCCCAGTCCCAATCCGCGATATTTCTTCTGGTCTGGCAATGGTTCACCGAAGTCGGTAGTTGGCAATTGGCAGCGGAGTTTTCGACGCCTCTTCAAAATCGCAGACTTGCGCTGCGACGACGGATCGTCCAAGCGTTGCCATCCGCACATGTTTCGGGACACATTCGCGGTCGAGATGCTGCTTGCCGGAGTCCCGCTGGAACAGGTCTCAATGTTGCTTGGTCATAAAAGCGTGAAGATCACAGAGAAGCACTACGCGCCATGGGTCAAGGCGCGGCAGGAGCAGCTTGCGGTCAACGTGCGAAAGTCTTGGACTGTACTTGCTGCGGGCAACCAAACGGGAAAACGCAAATCGCCGAAGCGCGCGAAAAGCGCCTGATGGGGATTGCTCCCGTCTTCTGCCGGGTAGTTGATCTTTAGCTTGCTCTGCGTAGCTTTCGATGAACGCGGTGAAGGACCGTCTCAGGCACTCGGAGCGTCCGGTATCCGCGCTTGTGCAACCTTTCTTCTGTGCTCCAGTGAATCACGCCTGGTTCCCTTTCAAATATTTTGCGAACGGTCTTCTCGCTGAGTGCCCAGAGCTCGGCGATCTCGATGATCGAGTAGTGCTTCTCGCGAGCTAGTTCAATCGCCGGCCCAGCGGAAGGGCCGGAAACCGTGTGGAGGGCGTGGGAGGACTCGGCTGGTTTTCGAGCGAATTCAGACATGGCATGACTCCAACCACCGCTGCGTTGTTTACCAACTTGATTCCGGCCGCTTCGATTGTCCAATGAATTCTCAGCCGACATCCATTCCCAACGGGAATAGATGGCTGAAAGCAACCACTCGCAGAGCCGCTTTGAGTGAGCCATTCGGGTCGGCGATTGAGACCACCGATGCAGACTTCTTCCCTCCATGTCGCGAGTAATCCCTAACTGAAATCACAACAACGCTGGATGTCTAATCGAGGTCGTCTCGGCGGGCTGAACTCGGATTGTCGTGATCAACTGCGAGTCGGCGGATTTGCCTTTTTCATGGTGACTACTCGGGCGGACACGGGCGATCCGATTGGCTTTGGTGGACGCCGCTGATCTGCATATCTGCGGAGGAAGGACCGCACGAATTCGTTCGTCAATCGAGAATCGTCGTCTTTTCTCATAATCACACACGTCTGGAAACACAATGAGGCATCAGAAAGCGGCCTTACAATTACACCTTCGGCGCGAAAGCCAAGGGCCGTAGGTTTCGTGAGAATGGCCACCCCGACGTGCTCAGATACTAGGTGAACCGCTTCTTGCGGCGTAATGATGTCGTGCCCGCGTTTCGGAGTGATTCCTTCACGCCGAGCCGCGTCCATGATTGCGTCGTGAACGATGGGGTGAACTCGGCGCGCGAACAGAATCCATTCATCTTTCGCCAAGTCTTGGAGCACGAGTTGTTCCTTTTCAGCGGCTGCGTGGCCTTCCGGAAGGACCGCATAGAGCGGCGTCAGAACGAATGGTGAAGCCTCGATCTGAGAGTCCTTCGGCGGCGCCGTCACCAGGGCCAGGTTTAGTTCACCTGCTAGAACACTCCGGACCAACTCGATTGAGAACTGACTTATCAGTCGAATCGCTAGCTTGGGATACAGGGGGAGACGAACCGCAAGAAGGTCCGAAATCCAGGCTTGATCGGCCTCGTGCGAGTGTCCAATTGTCAAAATGTTGTCTGCTCCGTCATGGGCGGCGCGAGAGAGATGAAAGGCCCGCTCCATGTGCGAGATCGAGGAACGAGCTTCTTCGACGAAGACTCGCCCGGCGTCGGTCAGTTCCACGCGGACAACCCGCCGATTATCACGAGTGAACAAGCGAAATCTAAGCTGTTTTTCGATCTCAGTGATTTGCCTGCTGAGCGCAGATTGGGTGAGGTTCAATCTGAGGGCGGCCTTGGTGAAGTTCAGCTCTTCGCCCAAGGCGATGACTGCGTGCAAGTGGCGTACTTCGACGTTGGGAAACACTGCTCCAACCCCCGCCCAAGAGTTCGGTGAGACCGGGAATTTCGTCCTGCCATTTGTGCGTGAAGCGACGAGTGGTTATGAGCTTAGAACCCGGTCGGTTTTGAAAAGTTTCCCGAGGGCCAACAAATTTTCAAATCCCTTGCATCTGAAACCCGCTCCAGACACAGGTTCTCGGGCATTGTTCGTTCATTACCCCGTGGCACTGTGCCGTTTTCCGTCAAACCAAGAAGAATTCCGACCTGCAGGAAAGCAAGCCTAGCCGTGACAGAGTAACCAAGCCTAGCCGTGACAGAGTAACAACGAGATGTAACTGATTGATATCAAACGGTGTCGGCGGACACATTTTGCTCGGTATCAGGTGAATAATGAATTTATGAGCTCCGACGTGATACGTAGCTGAGACATTGCTGCACCGGGAAACAGAATCGTATGGCTTCGTGGATGAGCAAAGTGGTTTCTGAGTCTCGGTATGGTTCCTTGCAGCACACCGGGATAGTTGCTTTTAGGCATGGTCGATCTCGGAAACTTGCCTCCTGT
The DNA here is from genome assembly GCA_963766625.1 of uncultured Acidobacteriaceae bacterium. GTDB lineage: Bacteria > Acidobacteriota > Terriglobia > Terriglobales > Acidobacteriaceae > Sulfotelmatobacter. The sequence goes on from CAVYBF010000013.1 coordinate 165,394, forward strand.
GGCACGGCGGAACCGGATGTCGCGAGCTAAGTTTTGGCGCATCACGCGGACATTGCTGAATGCTTTTTCTCGTATGAGTTTCTTACTGACAGCCTGATCCATAAGGTTCTGCAACGTACGTTTGTCTTGGCTAGTGCCCGTATAGGGCAATCTCTTTCGCAAGGCCATCTCCACGGCTGTGTAGCACAAGAAGTCGACGACGGTGTATAGATCGTATGCGAACCACGCATAGAGGCAGACATTCTGGATCGTTGCGAAATAGCTACAAACGTCCTCTGGAACCTGGGACCCCAACATGGCAGCCGAGATTTCCGCGTGGTGCTCTTCGATCGTGATAGGCTTCAGCGTCTCTAGCAGCACAAATAGGGAGTTGCGCGGGTCGGGCTGTATCACTTCAGGAAGAGGCTTGAGTTTCTCCATATGCTTCACTACGGCCCTCGCAGGAAATCATCGTTAAACCGAACTCGAAACTCCTCAAGAGCCTCTTCAAATCGGGAAAAGCCTTCTTGCCGCATCAGGGCTGCGAATCCTATGCTGCGCTCAGTACCCACAATTGCCGACCAGTAGTACTGAACCATGCCTTCGGCATCTCGTTGCTCCATTCGCATGATTGTGCCCCTGACTCCCTGTTTGAGTTTTTCGAAAGCTTGTGGCGATTGAAGAATGGGATCGAATATGTGGGAATGGAGAAAACTCATGATCTCGGATTCTTTGCGTCCCAGCATTACGATGCTGCTCCAAAATGAAGGCAAACAATGCTGCGCATTGCGCCGAAAATGGACATTCCACAAGTTCCGGGCCGTGGCTCATCTAGACATTTCCGCTTCTGCCTTCACTTTTTTATTCTCTCAACAATTCCCCAAGGAGCAACGACCTCGCTCCCGTCCACCAGCCGGATTCTTACATCTGTGGTGTTTCCCGTAAACTCGACAATCTTGGCCAGCTGGACGTCATCGCTGTGGGGGCTGCAATACCGGACAATTTCCCCAAGTGTTGGTTCATCTGAGATCAATGTTGCTTTCCAGACGCATCCGCCGTTCCAACTCACAAGAACCCTGCCACAAGTACAGCTAATATCGTCCTTATCACGCTGCGGCACCTTGCGCTCGGACAGCAGCCACACACGGCCACACAAGCAAGTCTTTTCGCCTTCTACGCCACAATTGACGCTGCTATCCATGTCTTTATTGTGCTGACCTACATTTGTCGGCTATGCTGACAAACCGGGAGTCGCGGGCGACGGCAGCATCAAACGCAAAACGCTCTAACTCCTTTTGAGAACATCCTGCACAGTACGGCCTGTAGGCATTAAAAACACAATCGTTTTCCTTTTGGGCCTCTGCTCGCGCAACGTCTTTCCTCTGCGGGCACAAACTGTTTCCCCAAGTTAATTCCATCACCGAATCGGCAACCAATCTAATTACGTAAGTCATGCTCCGCCATTTGATACAAACTCTGACTGTCTATAGGCATCGAATCGCGCCTCGCTCCGCTCGTATGACCACGGTAATTAGTGGCAGCACTCGGATTCGTGATGGAATTGCAGTGTGCGTCTTGCCGGATTGGGGGAAGAAGTTATGAAACAAATGATTGCTTTGCTCTTTCTGATGCTCACGGTTCAGCCGATGCTTGCCAAGGACAAGATGTCGGCGGACTGTGAAAAGAACGTGTCGTTTGCAGTGGCCGAAGGCGGGCAAATCGTCCCGCGCGTTCCTGCCTTTGCGGACAAGTGGATTTCGAAGAACCAGAAGAAGTATGCAGGGCTATGCTTTTCACAGGCACCCAATTCCAGGGCGGCGAACTACCTGTTGGTATTTTCGACCTCGCAGTCAGCGTTCAACGGAATCTATCCCGTCGTAAGAACCAGCACCAACACGAATACCAACACGACGCCTGTGTCCGGCAGCGGAACTGTCACCGACAACTACGGCAGCATGTGGAATTACACCTACGACGGTACCGTCACCACGACAACCACAACCACAACTACGACGCACGATGATTTGCCATACACCGACACATCGAACACGTTATACCTTCGCAGCTACGACCAGAACGGAAGAGTGATCTCGGAACGGTGGCGCACGATTACAAGCCGGCAAGGTGGCGACGGCGCGAATACGCTTGGCTACAACCTCGGTGCCGCCCTCGGAGCGATTCACATGAAGCAGCACCTTCTAAAGAACGTGGTCGAGGACGTCACCAAGGGGTCGAAATAAGGTCGCTATCGGGAGATTTGCGCCGCGACTTTGCGGCACTAGGACGGGATACCATGAAACGCTTCGCGATCTTACTTTTGTTCATGATCATTGCGACCCTGACCGCGTTTGGGCGAAAACCTACGCCCGCTGACCCAAGCGACGGCACAGGGATAGGGATTCAGAGGGCCTGTTCAACCGCCTTGGACCTGAATTATCTCCATCCTCGCAAAGTCAAAACACATCGGGAAGCCTTTGATCTGGGTTACTGTCTTGGTCTAGTCAAAGGTGTGTATGAAAACCTGAACGGAGAAGTAGACTTCTGTCCTCCGGACGGCGTTTCTATTCGCAAGATCACGGAACTCACAGTGAGCTTTGTGCAAACGCATCCTGACCTTAAAGACAAGGACTCGGCGGACATCGTGCGATGGGCCTTGACTGACGAGTTTCCCTGCCATCCGGCGGGCGCGAATAGCGATACTCACGCAAGCACAGAAAAACGCTAGCGGCTCGGACTGGCAAAGGCAGCCAGGGCCGAAACTGCTCCGGGCTTCGTGCCGGGACGCTCGATCATGGAATAGCTAATCCCTGCTTAACGTGAGGCTGCTTACACAGGTGTCGGGGACGAAATCAGCAGCGAGATCCCTTCATTCAGTTCATGATTCACCAACTGTCGAGCAGGTCAGGACGATTGAAGACTCCGACAGGCACTGGTCAGGTTTCGCTAGAGTGAGAAAACCCCGTTGTTGATGGGCAAACTCGAATTGACCACGAATTGCACGGAGATTGGGCGAAGGCTCCGGGCCGGTCCATTTGGCAGTTTACCTAGCTAGACTCCCCGCACTAACTCGCTGATCGTCAACTCAAAACTCTTGGCCAGGATGTCGAGGGTGTTCAGGCACGGCTCCTGAGTTCCTTGCTCCATGGCGTGCAAGAACCCCTTCGCCAAGCCTGAGTGTTCTGACAGATAGACGAACGTCCAGCCGTGTTCTTTCCGTAGTGTCCCAAGCCTCTTCCCGAACCTTACATTCAGCGCAGTTTTCCCTTTTGACATGCGGGGATGATTGCAGGTATTATCTTGGGCGTGTTCCGCTATAGAGGAACGTCGATTTTGAGACCGTGCTTGTGAGGGGGAATGTAAGCATCCTGTGCGGTCAGGATTGCGCCAAGCACGGTCTCCTTCCCCCCGGAAGGATTCACCCCATGCGTCATAAAGGCGTCGAATACCCGGAATTGAAAGGGAAAACAGTTAGACGGGTGTGGTTCAAAGATGACGATGAGTTCACCGCACTCTTCTTGGAGTTTGAGGATAACACTCGTGCCAGATTCGATCTGAGAGCCGCTGTCACCTTTGAAAGGGCGCCCGAAATGTGCAGCATCGCGCCGAATGGCGATCTTACAGACTGGAACGATCTGAGAGCACAACGCCTCGCTCCACACGAATCCTGAAAGGAAATCGCATGGCGTCGAAGAGGAAAAAACCAATCGAACGTCACCCATACTGCCGGGGCAGGAAATGCCGCTCCTGCACGTGGGACAGCCTGCACATCACCGTAAATGGACCGCATCCCCGATACACTAAGGGGCATCGTGGTTTCTATAACGGCGACATCGACGCTGCCATCGACGACTTCATGACCGTGCTCAAGGGCGAATCACGACGGCTGTTGCGCGATTGCGCTGCCCAGTCTCCTGCGCTCAAACAGTTCAACCTCGAATTCGCTTAGGAGAGTTGTATGGCGAAGGATTGGAATTCAAGCTATCCGGGCGACGAAGTTGTCTGGAAATCCATCAATGCGGTTCTACAAGAAGCCTGTGAGCAGAAGGGCACAACACTGGATAGAGTGTATGAGGAAATTTCCCGCAAGGAACCGCCCGGACATTTGCGTAGGGTCATCGGAATCAATCTCAGAACCGCACGCGAGAAGGTTGGACTGACCCGTGAACAGGTCAGCAAGAGATCGAGGGTTCCGGTTCGCAGAATCATCCTGATCGAACAGGCGCGAACTGACGCCGAGTTCCTCGAATGGGTGAGGATCGCCTATGCGCTCGGAATTAAACCGTCGAAGTTGGCTGAGGCTCAGGAAGAGATTGAGAAGAATTTAAGTCAGAGGAAGACTGGATCTGATTCTTAGGATCGTTGGCGACTGCTTTTCTGGCGAAGAACATTGTCTCTTGCAGCCAAAATAAATTCTCAACCGGGCGGAGCGAAGCCAGTGTCGCTCCAAAGAAAAAGCGGAGTGCTCAAGGCACTCCGCCGAAGACCCAAGATCGTCTAAGCAGTCGGCTTTCTTGCTCGTTCCGGCTTCACCTTTGGCTTCTTCTCGCGCTTAGCAACGATTTCCGCAGTCACGGCCTTCTGTAGCTTCTCCGTGTCTACGCGGTAGCGTTTGGCGGCGTCCATGAGAACGTCGTCTCGGCTGGCGGTGGATCGCTGATACGCCGAATCCAGTAGGCTGATCTCCAGAAGCAGCTTGCACAGTTCGGACTCATCATACGTGCCCACTTTCTTGGCCAGAACTTCCTGTGCGGACGCCGAGTCCTTCTTCACCTCTACCTTGTGCCGCTTCGCCAGAACCGGGACTTGGCTGTAGGAGAGATGGCCAATCAGGTAGTGGGCGACCGCCAGCAAGTCGGCCTTCTTTAACGGAGCCGATGCGCGTTGGAGGATCGTAGCCAAGACACGATGGCGAGTCGTAATGGCCAGTTTCTCCTTTTCGATGCGCCTCCGTTCTTCTGCGCGCTCTCGCTCGACTTGCTGCAGGGAGGGCGTGTTGGGGTGATGCACGCGGCAAGCTGGATCGGCACAAACCTTGACGACCTGTCCGCGCTTGCCGCCGTCCATGACGATGGCCTCGGTCATCCTGTCACAGGATTTCTGAACGGCTGAGAGCTTGCTGCTTGCGCCGTTCGGCTTGGGTTTCTTGATCTCCAACTCCACATACCGATTCCGTCCAAGAGGAGCGCCCTCGCGGGAATTCCATGCCGCTGAAATCTGTATTAGCTGCGGCTTGGTTTCCAGAGTCTTTTTCACGGAAGCGTCAATCTTGGCCCGAAAACAGTCGGGCGAAGTGCAGGAATCCTTACGCACGTCGGGAAAGAGTAGTTTGTTGAACCCAGTTCGCTTCGGACAGTTGACGCACGAACCTGCCTCGGGAACGAGCGTCTCATCCTGCTTGTCAAACGGCGCAGACGCCAGTTGTAGCAAGATGTTCGATTCAATCCACGCGGCCAATAATGCGGCGTGCGTCTTTATGCAGAGTGCGGTAGCGTAGCAGGGGATGAACTTCTTTAGCGCCAGCATGTTGGGCCGATCGTTAGAGAGTGACAGCTTCGCATAATCTGCAATAGTCTGAACTTGACTTGACTGACTGACCGATTGAATCGCTCTCGACCTGCGCGACAAGCGGCTACCAGGAAGCCAACTTCAGTATTGCCGACCAACCGGGAGCTGTTAACACTCCTTTCCCGGCGAACGTCTATGATCCTGTGGGGATTTTGCGCGAATGGCCAGGTCCGGCGACAGAAGTGACCTGCTCGTGGCAGGCCTGGGACCCGGGCCTGTGAGGGAGCAGTTCGCCTCCGAAATCTCCGAGGACGTAACGTGGGTGGCTGCGGCGCAGGACGGCGACCGGGCAGCGTTTGGGCAGCTCTACGAGCGCTACGCTCGCATGGTCCATGGAGTTTTGCTTGCGAGGGTCCCAGTCGGCGAGGTCGATGACCTCGTTCAGGATGTCTTTATAAGGGCACTCCGTCGGTTGTCAACGCTGCGAGAGAACGCAAGCTTTGGCGCATGGCTGGCAGCCATCGCTCGCAACGTAGCGAATGACTACCACCGTCGATCGGTGCCAGAGGAACCACTGACCGATGACGCCTCGGCCCAAGAAACTCAGTGCGGAACGTCCTGCGCTGATCAGGATGATCGGGGCGTCGCAATCCTCGAAGCAGTCATGAGTCTGTCCGAGACCTATCGGGAGACTTTAATTCTGCGGCTCGTCGAGGGCATGACCGGTCCTGAAATTGCGGCGCGCACCGGCATGACGCACGGCTCGGTGCGCGTCAATTTGCATCGCGGCATGGAGCAGCTCCGCGCCAAGCTGAGCGCTAGCCCGAGCCGCACGGGGCCAGAACAGGAGAAGCTCTAGTCATGGACACGGGAAAGAATCGAACAGAAAACAGACCATCGACAAAGAGCGGCGACTATTTGTGGGACCGCTCCGGCGAACCCGATCCCGAGATTCAGAAACTCGAATCGTTACTCGGGAAGTTTCGACATGACTCGCCCACCCCAGTTTTTTCCGCAATTGTCCCCGAGCGGCGGTGGACATTCTTCCCCTGGCGCCTGCGATTATTTCCCGCTCTGGCTACAGCAGCGGTTGCAGTAGCGGCCATCGTTGCAGTGACATTATTGGTTTACAGAATGAAGCCCACGCCGACCACTCATGCGGGTTGGGACGTGTCCCAAGTGCAAGGGGCACCTCGCATCGGACGAAGAACGCTCAGTTCGAGCGGAACGAGCCGTCTCGGCATAGGCGAAATGCTTGAGACCGACAGTCAGTCGCGGGCCAGTCTTCAGGCGGACGATACCGGCAAAATCCAGATGGACCCGAGCACGCGCCTGCGCCTGCTAAGCATGGGTTCGGGGCTGAAGCGGATCGCTCTGGATCGTGGAACGATTCACACCTACATCTGGGCGCCTCCCGGTCAATTCGTGGTCGACACGCCCTCGGCCGTCACAGTGGACCTGGGTTGCGCCTACACCTTGCAGGTCGACGATTCGGGCGCGGGCATGGTGCGCACATCCCTCGGGTGGGTCGGATTCAAGCTGAATGGCCACGAGTCTTTCATCCCGGCCGGAGCAGCTTGCGCGACCCGGCCGAAGGTCGGCCCCGGCACGCCGTACTTCGAGGATTCATCCGCAGAGTTTCGCGCTGCTTTGACGAGGTTCGATTTTGAGGACAGCACACCGCAGCAGCGCGCGCGCGATGTGGCGATCGTACTGAGCGAGGCTCGCAAAGACGATTCCCTCACGCTCTGGCATCTCCTTGCGCGTGTCGATGACCAACAGCGAGTCCTGGTCTACGACCGGCTCAGCCGGTTCGTGCCTCCTCCTGCCACCGTCACGAAAGAAGGCATCCTTCGACTCGATCAGCCCATGCTCGACCAGTGGTGGAACGAACTTGGTTTTGACGACATCTCAGTCTGGCGCCATTGGGAGCGTTCCTGGGCTGGAACGGCCACGCCAGTTCGCGAAAAGTGATCTGCCACATCCTTGCCTCGAACATTCAGCTCTTGAGTTTTCCCCGGTGCGACTCGCTTTGTTAACACTCTACTTTCTCCCGGCGTCTTTTGAAGCGTGGGTTAAATCAACAAATGGGGGAATCCAAAATGAATGCACACACCTTTTCACGCATCGCAATCAGCACCGTGGCTGTTCTGCTCGGGTTCACATCTCTCGCCCAGGCTGGGCCGCCTCTGATCTGCCATCCCATCGAAATCGGGCAAGCAAAGTCGCTGCCCTGGGTCGAGTTCAACCACAAAGGACGTTTTGACTACGACCTGAAGAACCTCAGCCGGGACACGCTGGCCATTCTCGATGCGCGCACTCCCGTCTTGGTTCGCATGGAAGCCTTACGCCGGGCCACAATCTACGCTCGCCAGGAACCGCAAGCAGCCAAGGAACTGATCACGCGCCTTCAGGAGCGTGCCGCGACCTCAGATGCCGCTGGTCACTCCGACGCCCTCGCGTGGTTCGACGTTGGCTACCTGGCCGAGGCTTACAAGCAATGGCTGGGCAAGGGCGAGCCCAACCCCGCGGCTGGCCTGGACGGATATAGCTTAGTGAGAAAAGCAATCAACTTGCGCGGCTCCGATCCGGAAATGGAATTCGCGGCTGCCCTGATCACCTTGCCGGGCCCCGATAGCGCGCACCGTGATCACGTTCAGAAGGCGATGGCAGGAGCAAAGAGCGATTCTCTTCTCGCTCAGAACCTGGCCTCCAACTTCAACCACGAGACGATCTCCGAACTTCTGGTCGCCCCGGCAGGAAGGCTTTAGCCATGAACCCGGCAATGAGGAAGTCTCTTACCGTTGGGGAAGTCAGATCCTGGCTTCCCCGCTTGTTGGCATGTGGACTGTTGGTTGTCTCGCTCGCGGGCTGGACCGCAGACGAGCACACGCTTCCTGACCTCACCGTCCACGAGTGGGGAACGTTCACCGCAATTGCTGGGAAGGATGGTCGAGCGGCCGAGTGGTTGCCGTTAGGTTTGCCACGATATCCTCCGTCCACCGATCTACCCCAATTCGTGGAGCATATCAACGGCGTCAACTTCAAGCTGGGGCTGCGTGGCACCATTCGCATGGAGACGCCAGTGCTCTACTTTTATTCTCCACACGATGTGACCCTGTCAGCGAGAGTGTCCTTCTCCAAGGGACTCATCACCGAGTGGTATCCCCATGCCGATCGCGTCCAGCCAGCCGGAGTCCTGACCGATACCAGCTTGAGTCGGGTACCGTCGGATGGAAGCATCGCGTGGAACCACGTCGCGGTTTCTCCGAATCTGGCTGGCGAGTTCCCCAGAGACGCGCAGACGAATCGCTACTACGCCGCTCGCGAGACCGCTTCCTCGCCGCTTCGCGTCCAAACCAGTGCGGGGGAGCAGCAGGAGAAGTTCCTTTTTTATCGAGGAGTTTCCGCTAGTCCGCTGCCGCTTTCCGCCAGGTCGACCTCCGACGGAAGACTCTTGGTCAAAAGTCTTAACGGAGACGAGATTCCAAATGCCATTCTTTTTGAGCGCCGCGGCGCACGAGTCGGCTATCGCTTAACGGGCGCGCTAACCGATGAAACTACCGTGGACCCTCCCGTGCTGACAGGAAGCATAGATTCTCTCTATGGAGATCTTGAAGAGATTCTCGTCGGGCAGGGTTTATATCGAGACGAAGCCCACGCCATGATTGAGACCTGGAAAGACTCCTGGTTCGAAGAAGGCAGTCGACTAATCTACATCGTGCCGCGCGGCTTCATCGACAACGTCTTGCCTCTCACAATCGATCCAGCACCAGAACAGATCGTGCGTGTCTTTGTCGGTCGCCTTGAAATCGTCACGCCCGCGACCGCGATGGCCGTAAGAACGGCGCTAGCCCACAACGACGAAGCCACATTAGACAAATACGGCCGCTTCCTCGAGCCGATTCTCCAAACCATAGGGCAGGAGCAGTAAGAGAAGGCAACTCGGGAATGCTGAAGTGGCGGACAACAAGTCTCGGCTATCACACATAATCATGATGCTCCCAAGGAGGGGGAACATCATGCTGGTTCGCTATTTCATACGGCCATCACGTATCGAGCAACTGCGCAGTAGCACCGGTGGTCATCTGCTTGAAGGATTCGCCAACGAACTGTCCCAAGGCCGTTATCAGTGGGTTGCAGCGCGCAAGCACATTCGGGCAGCGGAACATTTTCTCCATTGGATCGCCCATCGAAACCTGTCGATCACGAGCGTTGAAGAACAATATGCACAGCAGTTCCTCGATCACTTGAAACGATGCCGTTGTCGCGGACATCATCCACCACTGAAACCTCACCGGCAGAAGTACAGTGTCGATCTTTGGTTCGACTATTTGCTGCGCGTTGGCATTGTCCCGACTCCAACCTTTGTTGAACCAGCGGTCGAGGCACCAATGTTGGTGTCCTTCTGCGACTGGATGCGTCGGCAGCGCGGGGCCTCCGATGCCACTCTTTCCATCTACAGGTTCGAACTGCGTGCGTTCATCAAGGAGCTCGGCGAAGATCCGCGCATGTATGACGCGCGGAACCTGCGACAGTTCGTGTTGGATAAGAATCGGCGTTCAGGGTGGGCACCTACAAGAAAGAGCATTTGCGCCATCCGCATGTTCCTTCGGTTTCTGATCTCGCAGGGTAGGTGCTCGACCAGTCTCTATGCATCGGTCCCTACTCTCGCTCATTGGCGGCTGTCTGCTTTGCCGCGCTACTTACAACCCGATCAGGTCGAACAAGTCATAGCGTCACCCAATCTCACGACTTCCCTCGGAAGGCGGAACCGAGCGATCCTTCTCTTGCTTGCACGCCTGGGGCTTCGGGCGGGCGACATTGTTCAGCTTCGGCTCGGCGATCTCGATTGGAGGGAAGGCATGATCTGTGTTTCAGGAAAGGGACGCCGCCAGGCCGTGCTGCCACTGACCCAAGAGGTTGGAGATGCGCTGGCGACTTATATTAAAGACCATCGCCCCCAGGCCGACACCGATGCAGTGTTTGTCCGATCATTCGCTCCGTATCGAGCCTTCAATGCCTCCACTTCGGTCTCAGCAATCGTTGCGCGTGCGATGCGCCGCGTCGGTATCAACTGCTCGAAACGAGGGGCAGCTCATATCCTCCGTCACTCTGTTGCGAGCAGTATGTTGCGGCATGGAGTATCCCTGCAAGATATCGCTGGCGTGCTCCGCCACCGTTCCCTCTTGACTACGGAGATTTACGCCAAAGTGGACGTGCTTACGCTGCGGCACATAGCGCAGCCATGGCCGGAGGTGAAGGCATGCTGACTCAGGACGTGCAAGCGTATCTGGCTGTGCGCCGGGCTATGGGATTCGGGATGAAGTGGTCAGGCAATCTGTTGCGAGGGTTCGCAGCGTTTTCCGATGCAACGGGCCGACACCATGTCTGCTCTGACACAGCAATAAAGTGGGCTGGATCGACGCCATCCGTTCGCACGCGAGCCAGACGACTTGGATTGGTAATTCGATTGGCGCGGTACCTGCGTGCAGAAGATCAACATCATGAAGTACCACCTCCCGCGTTCGGCAGAGAGGAACGACCGCGGCGTACTCCTTATATCTATTCAAGAGAAGATATCCAACGCCTCGTCCGAGCTGCGTCTGAGATCGGGCGCTACCCCAACCCGGAGTATCGCGGGCTCACCTACAGCACGTTTTTCGGGTTGTTGGCATGTACCGGGATGCGACTGTCGGAAGCGATTAATCTGCAATTGCTGGATATCACTGCGGACGGCCTTGTCATTCGGAACACGAAGTTCCGTAAGAGCCGTCTGATTCCGCTGCATCCGACTGCACAAGCTGTCTTGGAACGTTATCTCCCGAAGCGGCGCCTTTTTGCTCCGTTCGATGATCACGTCTTTGTCAGCTCGCGGAAGCACAAGCTACTTCGCCACGACGCCTATGTTGCGTTTCGCAAAAGCATCGAGAAGGTCGGCCTGCAACGCCATTCGGGTCTTCCGCGACCGACCATTCATGCGCTGCGCCATACATTCGCAGTTAGGGCTCTGGAAACCTGTCCCGATGATCGAGATCGAATCACCCGACATATGGTCGCGCTTTCAACTTACTTGGGACACAGCGACATCAAGCACACGTACTGGTATCTGGAGGCGACGCCCGAGTTGATGAGAAACATTGCTGAATCCACCCAGCGGTACTTCATGGGAGGTGGGCAATGACTCTGATCGCGCCACATATCGCAGCTTTCCTCCAACAACGGTTGCCTGTCGAACGCCAGGCCAGCCCGAACACCTGTGACTCCTACGCGCACGCTTTCAGGCTCCTGTTCGCATACGCAAGCGACCAGCTGAAGATTGCGCCATCGCAGTTGCAGCTAGAACACCTCGCTGCCGCGCTCATCATGAGCTTCCTGAATGACCTGGAAACAACCCGCAGAAATGGCGCTGCTTCCAGAAACATTCGCCTCGCAGCCATCAAGTCGTTTATGCGGTACATGGAGTATCGTGTGCCATCTGCTCTCGAACAGATTCGCTGCATTCTGTCGATTCCCACCAAGAAGACCGACGTGCATCTTGTGCAGCATCTGACCGCCAAGGAAATGCAATCGATCTTGGATGCGCCCGATCCGGCACTCCGTGTGGGTATTCGTGATCGCGCGATGCTGCACCTTTGTTTCGCCGGCGGATTACGAGTGTCGGAACTAATCGGGATTCGCGTCGTGGACGTTAAACTCCAACCTGAGCCTAGCGTCCTGATTCACGGCAAGGGCCGGAGGGAACGCTGTATTCCGCTGTGGAAAGAGACCGCATCGGCAGTACGGGCCTGGCTATCAGTACGAGGTGAGGTCCCAGTGCCAGAGCTATTTACGAATGCTCGTAATGGATGCCTGACTCGCGCCGGGTTCGAATACATTCTGAGGAAGCATGTTGGTGTGGCCGAAGAGTGTTGCCCATCTCTCGCATCGAAGCGAGTGTCGCCGCACATCCTGAGGCACACCTGCGCGATGACAATCCTCCAAGCCACGAAAGACCTGCGGAAGGTCTCGCTCTGGCTCGGCCATGCCAGCATGCAGACAACGGAGATTTATACCCGCGCTGATCCGACAGTAAAGCTGGAAACTCTCGAAGCCGCGATCTCACCGAAGTTGCGCACTGGCCGATTTAAGGCTACCGACAAACTCATCGCCTTGCTAAAGGCCCCCACGATTATGCGGAGTGGCGGTTTCACTCAATGACAACGAACTCAGGGTTTCAGTGTGCGGGGTCCGCATAAAAACGGACTCCGCATTATTGGCCTTATGCAGTGCACCGCATAATGCCAACTCCCGTACTGGAATCAGGACTTGGCTGTTGCCTTCGCTGGTCCACAAGCCCCGAAAAGCAGATGAGAATGCTTCTTGCTGTTGCGAAGCCGGGAGCTTGGCGATCAGCAATGCGTGGCCGATGGTGATCTGGTCTTTCAGGAACGCCTCGGCCACGGGCGGTATCAGGTCAGCGAGTCGAATCCGACCATAGACGTACGCCTCGCTCTTGCCAGCGCGTGAGGCGATGGTGGCGATGGTGTAGGCAGGTTCTCCGAGTTCCAAGAGCGACTTGAAACCCAGAGCTTCCTCAAGCGGGTGGATGTCCTCGCGTTGCAGGTTCTCAACGCACTGTGCCTCGATTGCCTCGGCATCGGTCAGCTTGACTACGCGGACGGGAAGTTTTTCGAGTTCCGCCAGTTTCGCCGCTCTTAGGCGACGTGCCCCGGCGACAACCTCGTACTTGCTTTCCTCCAGTTCGCGTACCAGAAGAGGCGCAAGAATTCCTTGCGTCTTGAAGCTGGCGGCCAGTTCTTCGAGGCTCTTTGCATCAAAGCGCTTGCGGGGATTGGTTGCTGACTCCGCAAGCGCGGTGATAGGAACGCTGCGATATTCGTGGTTGTTGACTGCATTTTGCGTACTCGGCATGATCTTTTCTCCTCTCATGTGTCTTTGGTTAGGTGTTCGTGGACTCAGCGCACACGTCGGGCCTAAAAACCAAACGGTGCAGGTGTTGGCGTGTTATGCGGCTGCCGCGAGTGCCGCTGGCTCGGGGGCAATGCCCCCGAGGATCACGGCAGCGGTTTGTTGAACGGCTTCCAAGCTCTCGCGCAGGAGATTGGCGTCTCCGTGCCAAAGCTGGATGTAGTCCTGGGATGAAGTTCCGTTCTGAAGCCCGACCGATTGGCAAACCACAAAGGCCACGGCTTCGGCCTCGGTTTCGCGGACTTGCTTGGTGGTCAGGGTGCGGCGGTCGCCACGATGCAACATTTCGTGGGCGATCTCATGCACGAGCGTGGAAAACTCCTCGGCTGGCTGCATCCCTGAAAGCAGCGTGATCTTCCCGCCATGCGAGAGACCCTTCGCGGGAGCAATTCGCTCGGAGAAGCTAAGCTCGACGCTTTGCGATTCCACGAACTTGAACAGACGTTCGCGGTATCCGCTCACGTCGCCATTGACTTCGGTCAGTGTTGGGAGTTCTTTGCCTTCGGTCTGACTGATGTCAAAAACGTAGACGGCCCGGAATCCGTACAGCGTCCGCTGACCCTCCGTTGTTGCGTCTTCACTCGGCTCGTCGGTCGCTACATCCTTCGTGCTTCGTCTTCCGACCATCGGGGCGAGAATGAAAATGCCTTTTTCTCCCCGTTTAACGAAGCGGCCAAGCGAGTTCCATGTCCGAAGTCCGGCAACGTTGGTAGCATCGGGCTTCTGACGTGCGATGAGCATGATGTTGCCGAAGCTGTAGGTGTGAAACTTCGCCATCGCTCCGAGGTATGCGGTGAGGACTTCACTGTGACCGGACTCCAATGCTGCGACGAGGAAATCCACGGCCTCTTTGGTTCGTGTGTTGACTTCTTCTAATTTCATGTTTTTTCCCTTTCTGCCGTTTCCGGCTTGTTTCTTTCTTCACTAGAGCGGCAGCGGGAAGAAACAAGGCGGAACGGTGAAAGGGACAGAACGGAGGCCGAAGGAGGGTGGCAGGGCGTGAGTGAAAGCGCGGTGAGTGCCAAACGGGGTTGGGGGTTAGTTTGGCGCGAAACCGGCGCAGTCCGAAACGCCCGTCCGAGCCGCGGCCAAGCGGCGTCCACCCGGAAGAGGGCGCAGTGGAACGAAGATGCGAAGCTACCTACAAATGTGGTGTATAGCTTGTCATTGTGTGAATAGTAGGCGGGAGACGTTTAGCTGCAGAATGCACCTTTTGCAGGAAAGCACCAATGTGGTTCGGCCCATTGTTCTGAACATCGCAACTCTTTGGAGCAAAACGGTGCACAGCCATTGCTTTCCACTTCAGCAATCAAGTGCGAGAAATAGTGATCTCCGTACATTGCGTCGCATTCCGGACACCCAAAAGACCAATAGGACCGCCCGACCGTATCGCTCCAGCGACGCTTAATTGAAAATCGTAGCTCTTTTTCCTCAGACGGGAAGATCCTCTTTGCAAGGCGCCAATTACGCAAGGCACTGTATGGATCATTGTTCAAACTCACTCGCTCGCCGGGGTCTGTCGTCATGCGTTCCGTTCCGCAGTTAGATCGCATAGTCTCTCTTGTGTAGAACACGTCGTAAGAGGCCTGGCAACGCCGATGCCAGCATTGGACCTTACAAACTACGAACTGCACGTCCCGCACGACAAAGTGCATCTGATCGCAAAAGCGAATTTTCCCCTGTAATCGCGCCTTGACGAACTCCTGCAAAGTAATGGCCCTGTCACCTATCGCGACATCGAATTTGGAATCGGCGTGCGATAGACGGAAGATCGGTAGGTTTCGTTCGGGAATGCGACTGGATTCCCACCGGTTCAACGATGGCAATTGCCTAAAAAGCCAGCAGCATTTGATATCAGTCCCATAGGCCGCGTGACGCTCCCTCGTCACCTCAAGTGTCTGCCTTGACCATTGAATTTCAAACGCTAGGTGATGACGCCCGCGCGTTGCGTAAACATCTGCTCGCCACTGATCGCCTACGTACTCCGAAATGGCATCCCATCCGAGCTCATGGCACACACGAACTATCTCGGCTTTGGCTGCAAGGTGTTCCGCAGATTCCCCTTCAGCGCCACAATGGCTTCCTGGCGAATGAGCGAAGTGTCGAGTTCCTAACCGACTTGTGCGCCGGTAGGCAAGAGCGTCACAACAGGGCATCCGAAGCGATCGGGATCTCTTGAGGGCCTCCCACTGAGTTTCGGACATGAGCACTGCGTTTATGGAATTGCCGTCGAGTTGTGCACGCAGAGGCATCTCTGGTAGGCAAGTTAGCACATAGCCGCGGTGGTTTTGTTCGGTGCCCTTTCAGGTATTTTGGGTGTTCTGACGGGCTCAAAAGTGGACCGTTCACTTAGCTCCGAGAACCTGGGCATCGTGCTCGACACGTACTTCAATCAACTCGTGACAGTGGGTGCATTCGACTTGTCTCGCCGTGTCCGGTATTTTTAACCAATTACCGCCGGAGACATCAAAACCAGCAATCCGCAATTTGCTCATCGTGGAATGCAAGTGATTCATGCCCACCACAAACAGACCTTTTTGGTAATTCGCCATGAATTCGCTGATGCGCTTCACCATGAACTGTTCTCGTGTTTCTTGAATGGCAAGCGGGTACTCTCGGAAGTACTGGTAAGTAGGTTGCTGAGGATCGTAAGCATTGTTGATCCAGCCGACGAAAGTGTTGTATTCGGGCGAGCTTGGGGTTCCGACGCTCTCCCACTTCAGTTTCTCGCTTTCTAGCGTTTTCCCAATTGCTGTCCCCCGATTGTCATTCCATTCTTCTAGGATGATCTGAATGTCATACGTATGGGCCATGCTGGCAAGCATGTCCCGAAACTGGGCTTCCCAGGGATTGCCCACGTTCTGAAATTCGTGTGCGGTCCCTATCACGAGGATGCTTTTTGCAGTGGCCACGTCAATTTCAGCAACTATGAGGAGTGTGCTGCTTCTCCCTTCTTCGCAGCTTCTACGCCAAAAAGCTCGTCGAGATTCTTAGCCTTAACCAGGCGATCATGAGTCGTGTAGCGGATTGATTGCGGGGCTTTGACGCGCCCGCCTTTGACGAGGGGAATTGGGCCAATCGGGGTGGCCGGTTCTTCGAAGTTAAGCACGAACTTGCCGGATTCTTCCCAGGGCTCAACTGATTTCACTCTGGCGAAATGCGTCACCGCCTGAATCGGAGCGACCTGATAGCCTGCAATGTACTTGATTTGTGACCGAACTGAACCGTGAATTCGCACCGCATACCAACGGTGCTCTCCGATAAAGGTCTCTTGGAAGCCATCCGGCTTCGCGGGCACGATGATAGTGTCAATTTCGTCCGGGCTTAGAGCAGGAGCGGCGGATGTTCCTTGGGATACCGCCTCACCGACAACATCCTCCAAAAATGGCTCGAAGTGATAGACGCGCTCACCGTTGTCGCTCTCATATCGCGCCAGTTCAAGAACCTCTACGCCAAAGTTGAATTTCTTGGAGAGAACTGTTTCCAAATTTTCCGGCATTGCGTCGATTATGACCAAAGCAGAGAACGGACTTTCTACGAGGTACTCCAGCAAATGGTCGAAGTTGCGGAACTCGCGTCGGGCTGCATATTCTTCGCACGCTTTGCGTACCTCTGGCCGCTTTTCCAGTGCCCGCACGAGCACCTTCTTGACCCCGAATCTCTCTCCCTCAAAGGAAAGAGAAAATTGAAGAATTTGAACGGCGATGTGCCGGAGGGGATCGTGCGCCTGAAGTTCGTTCTCTACCACGTAGAGGCGAGGCTTGGAAGCGGACAGATCTAGGAGATAGCCATCCGGGATGTTCTGGATCGACCCTTTGGTGCCGATCTTACTCTTTACGTCCAAGTAGAATCGATTGGGGCCGAATAGCCGATGCTGGACTTCGAGAATAGCGGTTTCCAGATCGGCCTCGCTCTCGTAATCCACCCGCCGATATGCCTTGCCCGCGACGCAGATAATCGACATCTTAGACTCCGTTTGTTTCGTGTATTCCAGAACTCAGATTGGTCGGAAATAGAAGGCCATTCCGAGCCAGACCCCACTCCCTATTCTTTGTGCGGAATCGCATTGATTCCCGCTTGTCGTGCCTTGGCAACATCAATCAGAAGATAATGTGGGCGGTGCTCTTGAAGCG
The DNA here is from genome assembly GCA_963766625.1 of uncultured Acidobacteriaceae bacterium. Classification (GTDB taxonomy): domain Bacteria; phylum Acidobacteriota; class Terriglobia; order Terriglobales; family Acidobacteriaceae; genus Sulfotelmatobacter. Next base: position 182,982 of record CAVYBF010000013.1, read on the forward strand.
CCGGTACGACTTCCTGAGTGTAGACATTCGTTGCGAACTGGACCGCTTCGACGAATTGTCGGTAAGACTCGCTGCCTTGTGCGGGGTGTAGTACTGGTGAAAAAGCGATGGTGCGTGTGAGGGTGGGCTGATGGCCGGCTCCGAGTCTAGTTGTCTCAAGGAACTCGAACTGTTTGTGGCCGGGATCTAGGTAGTAGCCCACAAACATGTGGCCGGGTTTTAGGACGAGCAGCGGCTGAATGCCGACCTTGTACATGAGCGATGCGAAGAGTACGGAACCATCAACGCAGTTTGCTTGCTGCGACGCGATGCTCTGATCGATAAAGCGAACCGCCTGGCTGTGAACCTTACCATTGGGTGAGGCTGCCGAAGCCGTTGTGATGCTGGAGTAGTGCAGGTTGCGGCGCTGGAGGACATTCCACAGCGCAAAGACCTGCAACCGAACGGCGTCGGGTCCGCTCTGATAACCGACGAAGCTATTCACAGCTTTGTACTGTAGGGCTTCCTGTAACACCGTCTCGACGAATGGATGGCTCTCGTTCACATAGCCAGCAAAGAGAAAGGACAGATCATTCTGCTTTCCATTGGGGCCGTCGATCTCAAATGGAACGTCATTCACTGAGCGAACACGAACAGGCCGCGTTTCTTCTGCCGCGGTGCCGTTCACTGTAACCTTGTATGTGACGATTGCCGGAATGGACTGGTTCATCGTATCTAAACGCGCGTAATTCCAGCGAAGTATGGGCGCAATGGCGTATTGCTGTCCAGCCTCTCCCAGAGTCGCGTCTAACGCGCTCACGCCAGCGAAGCCCTCGACTTGAATCTCAACGTGCACTTTCGCATTCGGCACCGTTGGGCGGATCAACACTCGCGCCAAGCCAATTGGATCACCAAAGAAACGTGGATTGTCAGGGGATTTGAGCGTGCGTCCCCCGGTCGTGAGCACAAATGAAGGATACAATTCGTTGTCGAAGTCAAAAGTGGTTTCCCAGGTTGCGCCTTCAACGTCGCCAGTTCTGCGAGTAGCGGACAGGGCATCTAGCTTAGCCTGTGCTTTGGCGGTCTCTGCATCCGGGACGCAAGCGTAGCCACGGTCATAGTCTCCCTCCATATGCTGGCCGCTTGGGCAAGGGTGTTCTCTGGTGGCTTGTTGCGCTAAACAGCTCACACAACAAAGGAAGGCGACAATTAAGGGCTTGTTCACTGCGTGACCTCGAAGACTCAGACCAGCATAAGCGGGCCGAGTTTGGCCAAGGAAGATGACGCAAGTAACTTGTTTGGAACGGCGAACATCAAGCAGGCGGCCCACCTGTTGATCGGAATGTGTAACATACCATGTGGCGCCCGTTATCCATGAGCCGATCTTCCATGGCCACTTTAACTGCCTTTTGCGATGAAACCGGAACTCACGATCCCGCTCCGCTGACTTGTGTCGGTGGTTATGTATTTGATGAAGAGGGGCAGCGAGCGTTCACAGAGAAATGGGCGAAGACTCTGGAGCCCATGAAGCAGAGAGGGATACGCTGTTTTCATGCCGCAGATTGCAACGCCGCGAACGCCCCGCCGTTTTCAAGTCTGAGCTTGGCCGAGCGCAAAGCATTTTTCGATGACCTCATTTCGCTGATCCGAAGCACAGCGAAGTTTGGGATGGCTGCAGCCATTGAAGACCAGACTTTCAAACAGGTCATCAAGCGCAATAAGGTGCAAATCTTCACGGGTAGCAAATATACTGCCTGTGCTCTCCGTTCCCTTATCTTCATACAACAATGGGCAGATGAGCGCAGTTTTGACGGAACGATTTTCTATAGGTTTGAATCTGGAAACGAGTATCAGGGCGAAGCAGACTTTATGATGAAGCGCATTGCCCGCACCCCGGAACTCCGACAGCGATTCCGGTACGAGGCTCATTCCTTCGAGCCGAAGTATTCGCTCTTACCACTCCAAGCTGCCGATCTCTGGGTGTGGCTCTGGCAGCGAGCATTTTCACAGAACAAACAGAGTGCTCACCTGCGAAGCCTGCTCAGAAAGCCAGAGCATATCCCGCATTTTGTTCACCACATCACGGACCTTTCACTTAACATGTTGGCCCTGGTCAACATGTTTTACGATATCAAATCGAATCGACAATACGAGGCCCAAGATGGCAAGAACAGACACTACTCCATGTGACAAACTTCTCGAACGGCGACAAGACGAAGTCCGCAATCACTTTAATGGGTTGCTATCTCAATCAGTGAGAGACCAGCCGCTAGACCGATAAAACTATCGCCCAGATTGGCGGAAGCGGAAACTCCCAGTCGGCAGAGATTTCCCTGAATAAACAGCGCAATGCATCAGCCGACTCCGACTGTGTGACCATCGCAGAATATCTGGCAAAGACTTCAGTTTCTCCATCGCGTGCGCCGCCTCGATTATTCCTCCAAGAGAACGCGCAATGTATTGTCGCTCAACGTATATCCCGGCCTCAATGAATCAAAAAAGTCCTCACGGCTCATTTTCTTCGGGCGTCTAATCGTCTTGTGCCCTTGTGTGCCGAGAGGTCCGGATTCCAAATCTGCAGTGTTACCGTTGTTGTGTGCTACCGTCCAATCCATCCTAGACCTCACTTCTCCGCGATGAGACGCGGCACGGACTAGGCAACTTTCTTCTCGCGCTTGACCTTCGCCCATCGCGCTCGCTGTGCTGCCGCAATCCGCCTGCGGCCTGCCGCCGAAATCGTTCGCTTCGGTTTGGCCTTATGCCTTGCCCACCGCGCTTTCTGCCCAAGGCTGATTTTCCTGCGAGCGGCAGCGGACATAGTATAGTGCCGCGACGAACCATTCGAGCTGACACTTCCCAACGCCGCGAGTGCCTCGTCGAAGCGTTGGACCTGTTCTTGCGCGCGTTCGCGTTCTTTTCTTAGCTGCTGAACTACTTCAGACATGCGTTTCATTGGGACCCCCGCCCGGATTATAGATGACGATGGTAATTAGCGCGTCCCGGCGTATCTCGCTAAAGTTCACAATGGGAGAAGTTTATGAAACGAGTTCTAATTCTGATGCTGGCGATCACGAGTGTGGCGGCAGCGCGGGACAAGAAACCAAAAGCTCAGCCCGGACCGTATGTATTCAACAGCAAGGCAGCCGCGCAGACTCTCAAGCCGCTGATCGTTCAATACAATCTAAAAGACGGCTACACGCTCGATTCCGACAGCCAGTTCCAGTTGCGCTTCTCCAAGCCGGCGCAGATGCCGTTCATGGGCGCGCTCTTTTCGATCCCGAGTGCTTGCACTGGCTTGACGACCAAAAAGGTTTGGTCCTACACGCTAGTGGAAGTGAATGGCGCGACGACCGTGACTGTGCAGCCGGTCTGGGAATATCCCGGTGACTACTGCCACACACAAACTCGTGAGCTGATATGGAACCAAGCGGACCAGATTGCCGCATTTCAGGCAATGCTCGACAAGGCACCCACCGCAGTTGCTGAGGCGCCTGTCCCGATTGCGACCCCAGTTGTGCCAGTGATCGCATCGACACCCGCTCCGGTGGTATATCAACAGCAAGATACTGCTCACATCCAATCTGCAAGCCAGACTACCTCGGGGACGGTGATCCAAGAAGAGAGCTTAGGCGAAGCAGCGCGCAAAGCGAAACAACATCAAGCTTGTCTCGCCTTAGCCAAGGACAATCCGAGCATCGTCTGCAAATGAGGTCAGGAAGCATGGACAACGGAGTCAATTCTGGTGTCAATGGTGAGAGGGTTTTGCAAATCTGGCTGAATGTCGCTTCTCGCGTTACGGGCGAATCGTTATCTTGCTCAAGTCTCACGATGAAACTGTTAGCGTTCGTTCTGATGCTCGCCGCGTTCGCAGTCGGTCAGCAGGTTGACTATTCCGAGCACGGGACGCTAACAGTGGACGTATCCAAGGCTGACGACACTTTACGTTACGTTCTGTTTCATGAGCCGACTGACCCACAGACTTCCTACACGGCGATATGTCAGCAGACGCACGTGGATTGCCGTAAGCTGGATGCGGGCAAAAACTATGACTTCCAGATCCTCCCGCCCTCCGACCCGAATGCATACAACGACGGCAGCCAGCAGCACGCGGTCAAATTCAGCATCCGCGTCAACGGGAGAGACAGGGGCGCGGAGATCAGCACAGTTTATGCGGTTCTAGACCTAAGGAAAAAATGATGCGCGGGAGATCGGAAGCGCCCGGCAGAGGAATTAAAGGAGCCGTAGCAAATGAGCGTTCTGATCGCGCAAGTTCTGCTCATTCTTGTGGTGATAAATGTTGCTCGTACCAGACGCAAAAAGACAACGTGGGCGCTGCAGCAATTACGATGGAGATTGTGGCTCTCGATTGTCGGCATAGTTATTGGGTTGGTCCTGCCTACGCTGGGACCGGCGCAGCCTGGTTCGCCGTTGGCACTCCTCAGTATTGCGCTGACTCTCTACAGCGTTTTTGTGTTGTCGAAAGCTCTGTATCGCAAGACTGATTTGAAGAGGTCAATGGCGGGCTTGGGATGAGCAACCCGGTTGTTGTCATCCATGTAAACGATTGATAATAAGCCGTGTACTGCCATCAGATAGCGGAAGTGGCTAGTCGAGCCGGCTTGATCTCCGTGGTATACTTGGAACATGTCAACTGCAGCAGCACCTCGGACAATAGCAGTCTCAGAGAGGCTTCTCCGGCGTGAAGCCGTCGAGAACTCGATAGCCGATCTCCGTCTGGAAGGTCTCGCTCCCACTGCCGATGCGCAACTCCTGTTTGAACAGTTCGTCCAAGGTGAACTGACCGAAGAACAGTTGGTGAATGCTATTCTCGCTCGATGAGCGATCCCTACCTCGACTCTCTTTCTGGGGTTCTCCGGAACAAGTTTGGTATCAGCGATCAGGAATCGCTTGACAGGGCGGAATCTAACTCGGTCTCGATCCGCTCAGTTCTGCTACAGCTCAATCCCCTGAAGGGGAATTTCGATTCCGAACATCTCAAGCAGATTCATTGGCACCTGTTTCGGGATGTCTACGACTGGGCTGGTCAATTCCGGAGTGTCCCGCTGGCGAAAGCTGACTACGTTCACGGTAGCCAATTAACCAGATTTACACTGCCAGAATTGATCGAAGAGGAATTGGAGAAGGTATTTGGTCAATTGGCCGAGGATCATTATTTCGCTGGGCTGCAACGAAGAGAATTTGCGCGCAAAGTCGCTGCCCTGCTGTCTGAGATAAATCGCATCCATCCGTTCAGGGAAGGAAATGGGCGAGCGCAACGGCAGTTTGTGCGACAGCTAGCCGAGAGTCTGGGCCACAAACTACATTTCGGGGTAGTGAGCAGAGAGCGCTTCATCCAGGCCAGCATTGTTTCGGCCAAAGGGGATATGACCATGATGGAGCGTTTGCTGGACGAGATCACGGACACGGAGCGTATCCAACCGTTGTCAAAGGTCATCAGCCATTTTGATAAGAACGGATTCAACTGGAACGATATCTATCTTGCTACAACGACCCCGGGACAGACGTATGCTGGAACATTCGCTGGCAGTGATGGAGCCAACTTTTTCTTTCGTGATGGCGAAAACCGCATCTTGGTCGGAAATCTCCGAGATCTGCAGGGGCCGGTCGAATCGGGCGAGAAAATCAGCTTTACAGCATCGTGAACCTGAGATGTTTTTGTCATCGCAAATGTCTCAAAACGTCATTAGTTCTAAATAACTAATGACGTTTTGCAACAAACACAGACATACCTCAAATAGCCTGCCCAAAGCTGAGATCAGTTATCGGATTAGCTGTCGAGTGAGACATCTCTACAGCAGAAGTCTTGGAAACTTCGCCACTTAACTTTTGCCCAAGATTGGTAGCGTCATTCGTGTAGATCTTAACGTCGTGGCTTGCGCGCGAGATCGAGACGTAGCCGAAGCGGGAGTTGAGCAGGTCTGGGTGGACACTGGTATCGGCGTGAACGAGGACCCGTTCGGCGGTGAGGCCCTGGGAGCTGTGACTGGTGACGGCGTAGCCGTGGTCGAGATGACGATGCTCGTTGGGGTTGAATTCGATCTGGCGACCGCTGTCGAGGCGGACGGACAAGCGACCCTCGGGCTGGATCGCCTCGATTGCGGCCATGTCGCGATTTGCAATGCCAAGTGATTTGTCGGGGGCCGTAAATTGGATGCGTTCACCTACGGAGAACTCCCGTTGGATTTCTTGGTAGACACTGACGCCAGTAAGGCGACGAGGATCGTAGGTCGCAAGCTCTCCGTTCGCTTTTTCGACCGTGAGCAGGTTTGCGGATGGATTGATCGCTACCACCGATGCATAGGCGGCGGCTTCGATTCCGTTGGCTTTGCTGCCACGTGTGTAGCGAACTACGTCGTTGATCTCGTAGTGGCTTGCCCATGATCGTTCGGCTCCGGTCATGTCCTGACGCTGAACGAGGACGCGAAAAGTATGATCTTCCGGCGCAAGGCTTCCATCGGCCTTCAACTCCTGGCGAACAGCGACGTTCAGTTCGCGGCGGGATGCATTGTCCGGTGAAACGATCAGAGTGTTCTCGGGGGATTCAACGTAGCTCTTGGCGATGGCGCGGATACGCTCTTCTGCGTTGGGAATTTCCTTCACACGGCCCTGCTGTTGGAGGGCGTCGAGCGCGGCGGAAACCTGGCCTGTCGCCAGCAGTTCGACAGCAGATTTCAGTGCCGGGTCCTTCTGGCGAACGATCTCATCGAGTCTGGCCGTGCGCATTCCGGCCTCCTGCAATTGCTCGAAAGGCCGGCCAGCTTCGACGCCCTGATGCTGGCGGGTATCGCCGATCAGAAGCACGCGGTCATTGGGACCAATCCGCGAGAGAAACTCGCGCATCTGGTTGGTGCTGGCAAGGCTCGATTCATCGACAAGGTAGAAGTGCTTTCGCTCTCGTAGGTCTGGGTCCGCGGTGCGGGCGAGAAAGCCTTGCAAGCGTTCCGGCTTCGATGCCGGCCTCATTCAGTTGGCGTGCGGCGCGGGAGGTCGGGGCGAAGCCCTCAACCTGATAGCCCTGACTTTCCGCGGCGCTCGCGGATGGCTGTGAGCGTGGTCGTCTTGCCTGACCCGGCGAAGCCCTGGATTCCTTGAATCCGGTCCGGCGAGCTGAGTACATCTTCGACGACACTCTTTTGTGTGCGGTTGAGATGCTGGTGTCGGTCGGCAACGGAGATGGCCTGCGGACGCGGAAGAACCGGCTCGATATCGTTTTGTCCCTCACGGACTCTGCGGAGAATTTCCTGTTCCGCCTCGATGGTTTTGGCGGTGGTGAAATAGCGTCCGGGAATGCCCTGTGGTCGGTCGACGATTTGGAATTCCCCGGAAGCCAAGCGGGCGTCAAGATTGGCGCGGACCTGGGCATGGGTGATCTCGCCCATCCCTCGACGGAGCCCATCGCGGATCAGAGCACGTTCATCCACAACCGCCTCGCGCTCGAAGTTCTTGTCGCGGGAAAAGGTGAGAGATTCTCGAACCCGGTCCAAGGAGTTGACGGGCTTCTCCTGATGTTGAGACCGTTCACGGGCTGCGAGTACAACAGCGTCGGCTTGATGCCCAAAGTCTGCCGCCAGCTTCCGGTGCGCGGCCATCACTTCGCGCGGCGAATGAATTTCCTTACGGTCACGCGTCGAGTGGGCGGCGATCTCGGCAGCTTCCTTCCCGGAACGGCCCGTGCGTTCCAGGTACTCACGAATCTGCTGGCTGCGGGGACTGGAAGCGTCGAGGTATTCCTGGGTATAGCCCTTGATCTCCGGGGCGCCGCTCCGCCCGGTCGTAATTTCGTAGCCGAGTTGGCGCAGTCGGTACGTCAACTCGGATTGATAGATGGCCGTAGCGAACTGCTGCGAGGCGAATAGGCTCTGCGGCTGGATGGCACGAGGCTGGCCGTTGTCGCGCTGCGTAACGTTAAAAACGACGGCGTGGGTATGCAGTTGTGGCGCGACATAGCCATCCACCGGGCGGGCGGTATCGTGCTCAAACTTGGCGGCGATAAACCTGCCTGTAGTCTCGGGCGGATGATTACCGCCGATCCGGGCTTGCGTGTACTGTTCAAGCTGATCCAGGGCCACACGGACGCTCTCCCGGTGTGCTTCTCGGACGCGGTCATCGCCGCCGACCAGCGCAGTGAGCGAGACCGATTTGGGGGCAGAAAAGGTCGCATCCCAGCCGGCTCGGTGCTCCATCGTCTTGATGGTCTTGCCATCCGCATCCTGATATTCATACGACGCTCGCTGCCGGACAAGCTGCTCGCCGGTCTGCGGATGCTGGCCCTGGCTGAGTTTCGCGAAATCCTCGGCAGAGACCACCCCAGCAAGGCCGAACGCTCCAGCCAGTCGGCCTTGCCATTCGCCCGCGATGACGCCGCGTTGCGACCAGTAGTTCTGCTCCTTTGCAGTGAATTCTTTCTCGTGGTAGGTCTGTGCCTGGCCAGCGGAAAGTGGTTTGGAAATCGTCAGCATGGATTAAATCCTCGGACCATAGCTGAGTTCACTCTGGTGCCCTGCTTGCTCCTTATCGGGGAGCTTCGTCACGGGATTTTGGTTGTTCTGCCTATCGTCTGTCGGCTTCGATTCGGCGGGTCGAGAGGACTCTAACGATCTTCGGTCTTTGCAGCTTGTGGTTGACCCTTCTGCGGTTCGCGCACGATGTAGTCGTCTTCCAGTCGCTCGATGAACTTCGGCTTCGACGGGGGAATGTCCAGCAAGGGGAAGGAGAACTGCGCGACGTAGTTTCGATACTTGAGATAGGCGTGGAGGTCCGCCAATCCGCTGATTTCGGAGTCGAGTACCAGTGGCTCAGTCTGCCGATCGAGCGCGAAGTTTCGGCCACTCCGATGGCCGTCAAAGTGGGTTTCCTTCATCCGCTCGATCTCCACTTTGCCGATCGCGCGGCTCACCCACTCGGCGGCATTCGGTTCCGTCGTTCTGAGGAAGATCTTGGTGGCGGGCTGCGAGAGCATGACCTCGGCCAAGTGCCCATAGATGACTTCCAACTGGGCCTTGCCCTGGAAGCCGAGAACGAGTGGGTTGCGGGATTTCCGATTCTCGGTGATGGCGGTGTGCAACTGGGGCAGCTTCTGCAAGCTGGCCAATTCGTCGATGACAAACCAGACCGGACGCTGATCGGGCGTGGGCGCATTCAGCAGGCGCAGAACGAGCATGTCGATCCAAAGACTGTGCAGCGGACGGAGAGCTTCGCGTTCGGCGGGCTGCGAAGTAATAAAGATCCATCCCTGGCGATTCTTGGTCCACTCGCGGGCTGTCCATTCGGTATTGGCTTCGGCCTTCGTGGGCAATAGACGGAAACTGTCGGCGACGAGGCTCAACGAGCCGAGTACGCCCATCCGTTGGTGGGGAGCGGATGGCTCGATCAGCAAGGCCAGCTCCGTTCCTTTGACGCGGCGGTCGATCTCCTCGGGGTGGGACATCCACTGCACCAACTGCTGGGGCGTGGGCAGTTCGAGAAGCAGATGAGCGAATATCTTTTGCGGGCTGTCGATGAAGAATTCGTCCTTCCTGTCGGTGGTTCGTTGAAAGAGAGAGGCAGCAATCGTTCGAGCTTCAGCGCGCCGGACAAGCTCCTCCGACGGTCCCCAATAGGGGCACCGGCGGTCCAACGGATTGAGCACAATATCGCCGCGGCTTTCGTCATAAAAACGCTGGATAAATTCGCAGGCTGGGTCATGGACAATGGCGGAGTGTCCACGCTGCTGAATCTGGCGCAGCATCTGCAGGATGATGGTCGTTTTGCCGCTGCCGGTATCGCCGATGATCTCGAAATGTTGATCCTCGGCGCGCTGCGGAACACGCAACATCTTGCGGCATCGATCCACTTTGAGGCCGATGCCCGTCCCTTCGAAGGCTTTGTTAAATTGCCTGGGCGTGACGAGAATCGGCCCCTTCAGTCGCCGCCCGTACTTCATCTGCTTGCGACGGCGAATGTCCTTGGGGATGGACAACGGAAGTTGCCCGAGCAACGCGATTGCTCCGAAGATAAGCGGCCACTGGAACAGATCAACGATGCTTACTCCGCCGTAGACCTGCTGCTTGAGGTAGCTCTCAAGAGCGGTGTTTTTGTAGATGTTCGGAGCGCTGCGGTAGAGATGGATCATACCGTGCTGGTGAGCGGAGTCGGATAGCACAAGAGGGATGGGCTTGGCATCAGCTTGCGGCGTCGATCCCGCTGCGACATCCACCTCTCGGGCATACCAGGCGTGGCCTTTTCCGTCAGAAATCAGCAGCATTTGGTACTTGCCAGATGAGCGAAAGCTTGGCGCAATAGAGGTCCTGATGTAAAGCGGTAGGTAAAATTGTTCGAGCGGAGAGAGAGCAAACGCGAAGCGGAGGTAGACGAACAATCCGGTGAGGATCAACCCAAGAAAGATCGCGCCCAACGTATAAATCGGGCTGTGCGGCGGCCAAATGATGGTCTCTTTTCTTCCCCAGTTTG
>CAVYBF010000014.1:0-38225 GCA_963766625.1 uncultured Acidobacteriaceae bacterium
CTCCACCATGTCACTATCTTGTTCATTATAAATACGTTACAAGGCCTGATGTTTCGGGGCTTCAGTTGACATGTCCCAAATCCCCCCCAATCGTGAGATTTTGACCGGTCCCTCGAGGCGTTTGGTTTATTTCCAGGATTTTGAGAGTCGCCATTTCCGCTTCCGGGCCCAACAGCAGCCTCAAATTATCCTCGTCCCCCGCGAGGCACAGAATCTCTCCGTCTCATTGCTAGAGACTTTTTCCTCGGGCCGGTTGAGATCACGCCTCCTGGGAGTGCCGGTGGCGGTCGCCGGTGGGCTTGTTCGACGCTCTCGGTGCTGAAGCCAGGATCTTCTCGATTTCTTCCCGCAGCCACCGGTTGGCGGGATCGTTCTCCACACTCTCATGCCAGTACAAATGGGCTTCTAGCCGAGGAGCGTGGAGCGGGAAAAGGTGCGTCTGGTTCATCAGACCCTTGCTTACCAAAGCCAGGTTCAGCAGTTGCGCGTGCCGCTCGGGCAAAGTCAGCAGCATGTCCGTCTTGCTCACCACCATGTAGGCCGCGAAGGTGTGTTGGCTGCGCAGAAACACTTGTCGGCGGAGCCCCCGCCGGCTGAGTTCGACATCGATCAGGCTGGGACCTTGCCGCCGGGACGAAACCTGAATGTGGCGTTGTCTCAAATAGGTATCCAGATCGAGTTTGCCTGCGACCGCTGGATGCCTTTGCCTCGCCATAACTACGTAGGGTTCGTTCAGGAGCCACTTCTGCCTAATGCGATCACTTGTGGTCATCGGAATTTCAATCGCGAGATCGAGCGAACCGCTTGCCAGTTCAGTCTCAAGGTCCCTCCGCTTGACCCGCGATGTGGTAATCGACATCCCCGGAGCAGCATCGGCGAGGCGCCCTAGCAAAGGCGGAAGAATCAGAGTCTCGAGATACTCCCATAAAGACACGTGAAGGTTCCTTCGCGCGTGTTCGGGGTCGAAACCGTGACTCTGGCCGAGGTTCATTTCGAGGATCTGCAGTGCTTGCCGCACCTCCTCGATTATGTTTCGCGTGAATGGCGTCGGCATCATATGCGCCCCCCGGCGGACGAAAAGCGGGTCCTGCAGAAGGTCGCGCAGTCTTTTGAGCGCATGGCTAATGGCGGGCTGGGTGAGGTTCAACTGCTGGCCGGCACGAGTAATGTTGCCCTCGCGATAGATCGCCTCCAGCACCACGAACAGGTTCAGGTCCACCTGGCTTAAATGCACGTCGCATATATTACAAGATTCGTAAGATTCATTAGGAGAATTCTGTGGCAATCGCTAGGCTAGGATGCCTGCGGGGTGGATCGCCCACGAATGGATTTCTCGGTCTCACCGAAAGCACAAGCTTATGTGCAGCGCCTCTCGGCGTTTATGCAGGAACATGTCTTACCGGCAGAGCCAGAGTACGCCGCGAAATTGCAGAACCTTCCAGATTGGCGCAGCTGGAAGCAGCCTGCGGTTATGGAGCAGTTGAAGGCTAAGGCGCGGGCCGCCGGGCTGTGGAACCTGTTTCTGCCTGACCGTGAGTATGGTGCCGGTCTCAGCAATGTCGAATATGCTCCCCTGGCGGAAATCACCGGACGCTCTTCGATCGCCCCGGAGGTCTTCAACTGCAACGCTCCCGACACGGGCAACATGGAAGTGCTGGTGAAATATGGATCGGAAGCGCAAAAGCAGCGTTGGCTCAAGCCGCTGCTCGATGGCGAGATTCGTTCCGCGTTTTGCATGACGGAACCAGAGGTGGCTTCCTCGGATGCCACAAATATGCAAGCGACGGCGCTGATTCAGGAAGACAATGTCGTCCTCAACGGTCGTAAATGGTGGAGCTCCGGAATTGGTCATCCTCATTGCCGGCTGCTGATTTTCATGGGCTTGACCAATCGCTCGGCCTCAAGATATGAGCGCCATTCGATGGTCTTGGTGCCGATCGAGACCCCCGGCGTTAAGGTCGAGCGCATGGTGCCGGTGTTCGGATCGTATGATCCTCCCTTCGGCCACGGCGAGGTTACGTTCACGAACGTCAGGGTGCCGCTGGACCACATCATTGCCGGGCCGGGTCGCGGCTTTGAGATCGCGCAGGGCCGGCTTGGTCCGGGCCGCATCCACCACTGCATGCGCACGCTGGGAGCGGCCGAACGCGCGCTTGAGCTTTTATGCCGGCGCTCGCTGCATCGAGTAGCGTTCGGCAAACCGCTGGCCGAATTGGGCGGCAATGCCGATATCATAGCCGACGCGCGAATCATGCTGGAACAAGCCCGTCTGCTGACTCTCAAGGCTGCGTGGATGCTCGACGAAGTTGGAACCAAAGGCGCTCGCAGTGAAATTTCTCAAATCAAAGTTGCGGTTCCCAACATCGCATTGAAGATCATCGATCAGGCGATTCAGATCCACGGAGGAGCCGGCGTTTCTAATGATTTTCGTTTGACTGAGATGTTTGCCACGATTCGCACCCTGCGCATTGCCGATGGGCCCGACGAAGTACATCGCGCATTGATCGCCAAGCTGGAACTGAAGAAATACAAACCCCGGGGCGCAGATCCGGTTTGAACGCCGGAATCGCACCGCTACGGTAAACCTTTCGCCGCGCGATATCGGCTGATACCGGGTCGGCTCACTAGAATGAGAGCCGCACCCCGAGTTGCACCTGCCGCATTGGAAAAGCCGAGGTGAAGGCCAGCGGTGTGCTGGAAGTAGCTGTCCCGCCACCCGGAAGCGCCGTTCCCGGTCGCATCCCATGGACGTTGAAGGTCGTGAATCCCGGCGTAAATCCGAGGAGCGGGCTCACTTCGTTGTTTACGCTGGCGAAATTTGTCCGGTTCACAACGTTGAATCCTTCCGCCGTAAAAAGAAGATTCATGTTTTCGCCGAGCTTGTGTCCCCAGGTTAAACGCATGTCGAAGTCGATGAAGTCGGGACCCAGACCGGTGTCCCGTGAGGCGCCGATGGGACGTTCATTCGTCGTGTGATTGTCTCCATTTACTTCTCCGCCGGCTAACAAATTAAAAGGATGTCCGCTGTGCGCCGAGACAATTGGAGACAGCTCGAAGCCCGATAGCACGCTTTCTTTCCAGGGACTGTTGAACACACCGGCAAGCACTACTTTGTGACGCTGATCGAACTCGGACACGGCGCGATCCAGGTTAAGGTTTGTGGGATCTTGCGGCCCGTAATCGGAGTTGAAATCCGTAGACGTGTCAAAGGCTTTGCTGTAGGTGTAATTCCCAAATACAGTGAAGTGTTCACTGAAGCGCTTCTTGACTTCCACAATGCCGCCTTCGTAAAGGGCATATGCCTCAGAGCTATATTGGTTGTTCTGCACCACCAGCGGATTCACAAAGCATTTAGTGGCCGAAATGGTTGGGTTATCACAGGGCAGACCGCCGGGCTCGGTGCCGCCGAGCGGATCGGCTCCAGCTGCCGTCGTATTCCAGTTGCGATAGGAAACCGTCTGGCCATTGGCCAGGGTTAACGTGCTAAACGGTGCCGGCAGCAGGTTGGTATCGATGGCGACCGGAAGCCTTTGCGTATGAGTGTAGATTCCGCTCACGGAAATCGAGAGTCCGGTTCCAATCTGCCGCTCAATTCCGAAGGAAGCTTGTTGGGCGATTGGCGGACGATAGCCTGGCTGGTTCACGAAAACTACCTGCAGCGGACCGATCGGGCCGCTATTCGTAACATTGATGCCTAACGGGGCCACAGCAGCCGGTGTGATGCAGGCAGCATTGCCGGGGGTCGGAGTGGTGCACTGAATCAATCCCTTCCCAAAGAGTGTCGTGAAAACGGTATTCGCGCCCGCTAAGCCTAAAGCCGGAACCCCACCGAGCGGATCTACATAAATAGAAATTTCCCGGTTACAGGGGCTGGAGCCGGTACCTGGAATTATCGGCACCCGGAATTGTGAAAGCCCACAGATGGCGCTCAGGTTTGCGACCTGAGGGGCTGCCGACTCGTTCTCGACCGCGGTCTTATTGCGGTTCACAACTCCCAGGCTTAAGTCGACGTCGGGGATTTGGGCGTCCACCGGTCCGTAGAAAATTCCGTATCCGCCCCGGATGACTGTCTTGTGATCCTTGAAGGGATCCCAGGCGAAGGAAATCCGGGGAGCAAAATCTTTCTTATAGGTGGTCAAGGGAGCGAACTCATTATCGAGTTCGTAGCGCAGTCCGTAGTTCAGAGTGAAGCTTGGCGTCATCTGCCAGCTGTCCTGCCCGTAGATTCCTGTGAGCGGGCGTGAGTAATACGGATATGTCGGATTCCCAAATCCCTGCTGGTAAACCTGAGGCAGGCCTAACGACGCCGATTGCAGAGGATTAATGGTGGTGCCAGCCAGTGCTGGGCTGATCAGTCCCCCTGGAAGGGAGCCGAAAACAAATCGGCCCGGAAAAAATGTGTGCGACTCCGTGTGATTCCCACGCAGCACTTCGTCGGCTCCAAGCTTGATGGTGTGACGGCCGCGCGTCACCGTGAAATTATCGGCAAATTCATAGCGGCGCAGGATTGTGATGTTCGGCAGGAAAATGTTGCTTCCCAGATTGTTGATGAAGCTGGGAATTTGGAGTCCGACTTGCGCCGGCTCGTTAGGAATCACCCTGAAACTTTCGTAATCCCATTGCACCCGGGCTTCGTTTTGCCCGGTTGCGCTGAACTGGCGATACCACCCGGCCTGCAGATTGTTGTCGTAGGTATGCGTCGAACTTCCTGCCGAGTAAGCAGTCAACGATTCGACGTCCGGAGATTGTTCCAGATCATGTCCATAGCGGTACGTCACGTTGATTTCATTGTTCGCATCGATGCGATGATCAAGCCGTCCTGACGCCAGATATTCGCGAGTGTTGTAAGGGAAAAGACCGCCCTGGGTTTCGAACTGATTTTCCAGAAAGCCGTTCAACGCGGCCTGGCCTGGAGTTATGAACGGGTTCAGGCCGCCGGGATTAGTGTTGATCGTCAAAATGCTCTGCAGGGCAAGGCCGCAAATGCTTGGCGGCAGGGGCACGCCCGGCAAGCAAGCTACCGGGGTGGGGGAGGGATTTGCCGCCAGACCGCCAATGATGGCATTCTGCGCTGCCGTGGGACGAAAAATATCGGTATTGGTCAGGATCGGAACTGCGTTTTGCGCATCCTGCCGCAAGCCCTCGAACGCGAGAAAAAGAAAAGTCTGATCTTTCTTGATCGGGAAGCCCACATTTGCGCCGTATTGCTGGCGGCTCAAAGTATCCTTGATTGGCGAACCCAGGGAATCAGGGGCAGCGGGATTGAAGGTCTGGCCGGGCAGCAAGGCCTGGCTGTAGGCGAAGGGATCACGAGCATCCATTGCGTCGTTGCGGAAAAAACCAAAAACCGAGCCATGAACTTTGTTGGCACCGGACTTCGTCACAATGTTGATGGAAGCGCCGGTGGCTGCGCCAAGATCAGCGGCGTAGTTGCTGCGATTGATTTGAAATTCCTGCACCGCGTCCTGGCTCACGGTCAGGCGTACGCCGCCGGCATCATCACCGGTTTCACCGCCATCCACGGTGATGTCGTTTCCCCGGCCATTGCTGCCGTAAAAGGACAGCCCGCTTTGTGGTGTTTGTTTAACTCTGAAATCCTGATCGCCTGCCAGGCGGGTGGAGTCAGCTACACCGGGCGCGAGTAATGTAAACGTAAGATAGTCGCGGCGATCGATCGGCAGATCGGTAATGTACTGTTGCGTGATAGTGTCCGCTTGGCTTCCGCGTTCAGTCTCAATCACCGGCGGCAGGTCGGTGACCTCGACTACCGTTGCCACTTTTGACGGACTCAGCTTGAAATCGGAGATGACCGTCTGGCCCACCGCGACGGTTACGTTTTTTCGAATCTCAGTCGCGAAACCCGGCATTTCGGCGCTGACGTTGTAAGTGGCCGGCGAAAGCCCGGGCATGCGGAACCGGCCGGTGCTATTCGTCGTGACCGTGCGCTTCAAGCCGGTCTGCGTATCCACCACAGTGACCGTGGAATTGACCAAAACACGGCCCGAAGGATCGGCCACGGTTCCCGTAATTTCTCCGGAGGTACCGACCCCTTGCGCATGAGCCATCACGGTTGCCAGTGCGAAACACACAATCACGCGCGCGACCAGCTTAGTCATAGCATCTCCAGTGCAGAAATATTGCCGAGTTTTCTGTTTTGTTGTGAGCCTGGCTAAATGAGAACGAACAAGGATTCCCCATGCTCCTGCTGTTTCAGGGCGTCGAATCCTCATGATGGGCGCGAGCGTATCCGTCTTCGCGAAATTCATCAAATGAATTGTTTTGATAGTGATGTATGCCTGTAGAGAATGTTAGCGCAAGACCGCGCCCCGCGCGGGCTGAGCTTAAGACGTGCCTACTGCAGAACTTGGTTCCTGGCGACTCTGCGACACAAGAAATTCGACTATCGCCTTGCCGGACAATTGGGTCTGGTCGGTAAGAAACAAGTGACTCGCATGGTCGAGCAAGACCAGTCGTGCGCCCGGAATTCTATTCGCGATCAACTGACCATTTCCAGGAGGGACCAACGCATCCAACTTCCCATGGATCACTAGCGTCGGCGCCGCGATCTGAGCGATTCGGCTGTAACCCTCCCAGGCCAGGATTGCCTGCAATTGAGCGGTGAAACCCTGGAGCGAAGGGAAGCAACTGCGACGCAAACGAAGATCTTCCTCGATTTTCTCTCTCGGCGTCGCCGCATCATAGATGTAGGGAAGGATGGCTTCCCGGGCCTGCTCCAGAGTCATGCCGCGGATCATCAGAATGTCAGTCACCTTGCGGTCCGCGCGCACCGCCGTAGGTCCACCTGCGGAAGTGCAACCTAAAATCAGCGAACGCGTCCTCGCTGGATACTGTAAAGCGAATTCCTGCGCAATCATTCCTCCCATTGAGACGCCGAAGACATGGGCACTGGAAATGTCTGCTGCATCCAGAACCGCGGCGGCGTCTGAGGCCATTGTGGAAATTGAATACGGCCCGGGAAGAACGTCGCTCAATCCCACACCTCGATTGTCGAGGGCCACGGTGCGGAAGCGTTGCGACAGCACTGGGCGTGCGCGATGCCACAAAGCCGAGGAGTAGCCGAGACCCATGATCAGCAGAACCGGCTCACCTTGCCCTTGTTCGTCCCAATAAAGTTTTGCTCCCTCGTTTTCGACGAATGGCATGATAAGGCTCTTTCTGGCAGCCGCTAGACGACCTTCAGCATCAGCTTTCCCGAGTTCTCACCCGTGAAAAGCTTGAGCAGAGTTTCCGGAAAAGTGGCGAGCCCTTCCACAATATGCTCGCGCGACTTCAACTTGCCTTCGGCCATCCAACCCGCCATTTCCGCTCCGGCCTGCGCGAAGCGGTCCGCGTAGTCCATCACCAGCATGCCCTTCATCGAGGCGCGATTGGTTAGCAGTGACATGTAGTTTCTGGGCCCGGTGGCCGGGCCGGTATTGTTGTACTGGGAAATTGCGCCGCAGATGACAATGCGCGCGCCGCGCGCCAGCCGCGACAGCGCCCCTTCCAGAATCGTACCGCCCACGTTGTCGAAATAAACATCGATCCCCTTCGGACAATGCTTCTGCAGGGACTCCTTCACGTCTTCCGATTTGTAATCAATGGCTGCATCGAAACCCAGTTCGTGCAGGATGTAAGCGCACTTCTCGGGGCCTCCAGCAATGCCCACTGCGCGGCAATTTTTGATTTTTGCAATCTGCCCCACGATCGAACCAACTGCTCCCGCTGCCGCCGAGACCACGACGGTGTCTCCGGGCTTCGGTTGCCCGGTATCGAGAAGCCCGAAATATGCGGTCATGCCGGTCATCCCAAGCAGGCTGAGATGCTTGGGCAGCGGAGCGACTTTCGGATCTACCTTTCTAACCCTCTGGCCGTCGGTCAGCGCATATTCCTGTACGCCGAACCCGCCGGAAACGTAATCGCCAGCCCCGAAGGCAGGGTTACGCGACGCTTTCACGACCCCGATTCCCAGCGCACGCATCACCTCTCCGATCTGGACCGGAGGAACATACGAACGCACATCGTTGATCCAACCGCGCATCGCCGGATCGAGCGAGATGTACAACACCTGAACCAGCAGTTCGCCTTCTGCGGGATCGCGAACCGGTTCTTCGACGAAGTTCCAGTCGCTTCGCTTGGGCATCCCGACCGGCCGCGCCGCCAGCAGGAACTTATGATTGGTGAGCGCCATGCTGTCTCCTTCATTGCAATCTACGGTTCAAATCGCATAACGTTTCAAACCGTATAGCGCTCGCTTCCCAGCAGCCTGCGCGCAATCTGGCGTCGCAGTTCGATGGAATTCACGGGATCGTGAGCGGCATACGTGCGCAAGCGGGAAAGTTTCTGCCCCAGCTCGTGGCCTTGGGCGCACGCGCTCAGTACCGTGGTCGCGCACTGTTCGATTTTGCCTATGGCATCGCGCAGGTACACGGCGCACGCATCCGCCGCATTGGCCCCGCCATTCGCCGCCGCCAGTTTCCGGCTGCGCAGCAGGCTTGATTCCATGGCGAACACTTCCATGATGATGTCGGAAATGTTCATGATGATCTCCTGCTGTTCTTCCAGCTTCGCGCCATATCTCTCGAGTGCGAATCCAATCGTCAGCAGGGCAATCTTTTTTGCATTGTGGACGAGACTGAGTTCCGCATCGCCCGCAACCTCGGCGGGCTTCGGTTCGGCTTCGTGTGTTACAGAACGCGCGGCATCGAGCAGGGGCAACATTCCCCGTGCCGCACGTTTCAGCGGCATGCCGGTGATCACTAACCGGTTAATCTCGCTGGTCCCCTCAAACAACCGGTTGATCCGCGAATCGCGATAGGCGCGCTCGACCATGTAGTCCTGGTGGTATCCATAGCCTCCGTGGATTTGGACTCCCTCGTCGACCACGTAATCGAGCATCTCGCTGGCGTAGACCTTAATCATCGAGCACTCAGCGGCAAATTCCTCGATTGCCTTCAACTCCTGCGTGCCGCCCGCAGATTCTGGAGATGCAGCGTGCATCTGATTCTCAATCAATCCCGCCACACGCCAGGTCATCGACTCGGCAACGAAGATGCGGATCGCCATCTCTGCCAGCTTGTGTTGGATTGCACCGAATTCGGAAATCGATGAGCCGAATGCTTTACGTTGCTTGGCATATTTCAGGCAAGTCGCCAAAACGTTTTTCGCCGCGCCAACTCCGGCGGGGCCGAGTTTCAATCGTCCAATGTTCAGGATGTTGAAAGCGATCACATGGCCGCGGCCAATCTCACCCAATACGTTTTCCACCGGCACTGGAACGTTGTCGAAATAAACTGCCGTCGTCGAACTGCCCGTGATGCCCATCTTGTGCTCTTCCGCGCCGCTGGTGACGCCGGGAAAATTTCGCTCCACCAGAAACGCAGTGAACTTCTCACCCCCAACCTTAGCGAATACCGTAAATAAATCAGCTGCGCCGCCATTGGTGATCCACATCTTCTGGCCGTTTAAGATGTAATGTTTTCCGTCAGGCGCGAGATCGGCGCGGGTCCGCGCCGCCAGAGCATCAGACCCAGCCAGCGGCTCGGTCAGCGCATAAGCGGCCAGCATTTCGACTTTCGCCAGCTTCGGCAGATACTTTCGCTTCTGCTCGGGAGTTCCGAAATAAACCACCGGCATCGTGCCGATTCCGGTGTGAGCCGAGTGCCAGCCCGCATAAGAGCCGTCACGCCCCAGGCGTTCGGCCGTGACCATCAGAGACGGCAGATCCATCGCCATGCCGCCATACTCCTCGGGGATGGCCATGGCGGTCAGGCCTAGTTCAACTGACTTGCGCAGCACAGCCATTGCCACTCCCGGCTTCTTTTCGCGGATTGCCGGCAGATTGGGTTCGACTTCATTGGCCCAGAATTCTTCCACCATTTTCCCGATCGCGATATGTTCCTCGCTCAGATCCTCAGGAGTGAAAATGTCTTGCGGCTCCGAGTCTTCGATTAGAAACGCCGTTCCCTTTGTCGTTTTGCGCGAGATGTCTGTTACTGTCGTCATTAAAAACTCCTATGCCACCGTTTGAAATTGAGAATCTAAAATCTTTGAAACAGTTCGAAGGACGCGAATTCCACCCGACAGACTGGTTTGTTGTCACCCAGGAGCGCATCCAGAAATTTGCCGATGCCGTCGAAGATCGCCAGTGGATTCACTTGGATTCGCAACGCGCTCAGCGCGAATCGCCCTTCGGGGGCACCATTGCGCACGGCTTTCTCACCCTTTCGTTGATCAGTTATCTCGTGAAGCAGGCAGTCCAGATTCGCTCGGGCGTCGCGATGAGTGTCAACTACGGGCTTAATAAAGTCCGGTTTCCTGCGCCCGTTCGCGCCGGCTCTTCGGTCCGGGCCCGGGTCACTCTGCTGTCGGTAAAGGAGTCGACTGAACTCGTCGACGCAATCTTTTTGATCCATATCGATAGTCAGTCCGCCGCCAAACCTTGCTGCATCGCTGAGTTGCTGGTGCGGCTTTATCCGGCGTGAAGGCTCTTTCATATCGCCCCGCTTTCCGCGCAGTTCCACGAGGCGCGCAGTAACGTCCGAATTCTTTTCGGCAGAGCGGCGAATCGCTCGTCCTGCGTCAGTCCCTGGGCGTAGCGGTAATAAATCTGTTGCAGGATGACTGCAACTTTGAAGCGGGCAAACGTTACGTAAAAATTCATATCTCCGGCAGCTACACCCATTGCCGCGGAATAGCGTTCCACTAACTGTCTCCTGCCGAGTGTCCCCGGCAATGTGGTCGGCGCAGAACGAATCTCCTGAAGTTCTTTCGGATCTTCCGGATCACACCAATACGCCAAAGCCGTTCCCAGGTCAGT
This sequence comes from uncultured Acidobacteriaceae bacterium, assembly GCA_963766625.1. Lineage (GTDB taxonomy): Bacteria > Acidobacteriota > Terriglobia > Terriglobales > Acidobacteriaceae > Sulfotelmatobacter. The sequence goes on from CAVYBF010000014.1 coordinate 10,820, forward strand.
CAACGGATCGCCCAGCGTGCACATCTCCCAGTCCAGAACTCCGACAATCTTTGTAATATCCGCCTGATCGAGTACAAGATTGTCGTACTTGTAATCGTTGTGGATCAGGGCCGTCTGCTGACTTGCGGGCATTCGTTCGATCAGCCATGCCGAAATCCGTTCGACATCGGGGAAGTCGTAAGTCTTCGAATTGTGGTAGCGCTCAATCCATCCTCTGACCTGGCGTTGGAGATAGCCCTGAGGTTTGCCCAGATCCGCCAGACCGATTGCCGAGTAATCAACACCGTGCAGTCGCGCGAGGTTGTCGATAAACGCTTCGCTCAACTCCCGCGCCGTTTTCGGCGGAAACGGCATTCCCGGTGGAGGATCGCGGCGAATGATGACTCCGTGAATGCGCTCCATCAGATAAAACGGAGCATTGAGAATCGACAGATCATCGCAATAGAGAATCACTTTCGGAGCGGCGGGATACGCGGTGTGCAGATTTGACAGCACGCGGTACTCGCGAGCCATGTCGTGTGCCGACGGTACTCTGCTTCCAAAAGGCGGACGCCGCAGCACAACCTCCCGGTTTCCTAAGCGCACCCGGTACGTGAGATTCGAGTGGCCGCTGGGAAACTGTTCAACCGAAATCGGCCCGCTGTGAGCAAAGTGATCAGACAGAAATTCCTGCAGCCGCGCAAGATTAAGTTCCTCGCCCGCCCTTATCGCACCGGCTTGATCGCCAACTGCATTCATAAGCGTTCTGTGCCGCTCACCAATAAGTCAGCATCGAATCATCGTCGAGATGCGGATGCGCGTTGAACGCGCTCAGCATGAAGCGATCGCCGGAGACGCGAAAATCGCTGAACGACGCGTTGCGCGACATCCACGAGATTTGCAGAGTGTCTTCGCGAGACAAATGCAGTGCGCGGCCCACAGCAGTTCCAATCGCACCCGCGGAAGTGAAGATCGCGGCGTTCGCCGCCGGCGCTGTAGCGCGCATCACTTCATCAATCCCGCGCTTTACTCGCAAACAGAAGTCATGCCAGGACTCGATTCCGTCCGAGACGAGATCTCCCGCCGCCCACTTGCCGATCACTGCCTCGAAGAGCTTTCGAAAAGTCCTGCGTCGCTCGCCGGGCTCACCGGAACTCTCATACGCTCGGCTCAGTTCAGTAATTTCAGGGTTCGCCGGCGCTAGTTGCGGAAGACAGGTGCGCATGACGGCCTCCGCCTGAAACTCGTCGAATTCGCTCATTACTTCGATCTCGGGAAAACTGCTGCCCGCGTCACGATAAACTTCGGCCACCAGACGCGCCGTTTCTTTCTGCCGAATGCGCGGACCCGAATACGCCTTGCCGAACTTCATGCCTCGGCGCAACCAATATTTTCCCAACAATCTGGCTTGCGCCTCGCCATTGGCACACAGCTTGTCATAATCAGCTTCCATAAAAGACGCTTGCGCATGACGCACCAACGTGATCTGCTTCATGCTGAATGCGCTAACTCGAAAAGGCCGGCCGCGCCTTGCCCGCCGCCTACGCACATCGTGACCAGTCCATAGCGCGCTTTACGTCTCGCCATTTCGTTGGCCAGCGTTCCCACCATGCGTGACCCGGTCATGCCGAAAGGATGGCCAATCGAGATCGAGCCGCCGTTCACATTCAATTTGTCGGGATCGATTTGCAGGCGATCGCGGCAATACACCACCTGAACCGCGAACGCTTCATTGAGCTCCCAAAGATCGATGTCGCTGAATTTAACTCCGGTGCGCCGCAACAGTTTCGGCACCGCAAAGACTGGTCCGATACCCATTTCATCCGGATCGCAACCAGCTACTTGAAAGCCTCGGAAAAGCAACTCGTATGGAATGCCGAGCTGATCTGCGCGCTGCCGCGACATTAGCAACGTGGCTGACGCGCCGTCGGAAAGCTGCGACGAGTTTCCCGCGGTGACCGTGCCCTGGCCGCTGGTCTGATCGAAGTGCGGCTTCAGAGCCAATAGGCCATCCAACGTGGTGTCAGGACGGTTGCATTCATCCTTGTCCGCGCATACTTCTTCTTTCGCGATTATTTCGTTCGTCTTTTTATCGAATGTCGCGCGCACCACTCTCATGGGAGCGATTTCATCCTGGAAAAACCCTTCGCGTTGCGCGCGAGCCGTCCGCTGCTGGCTGAGAAGCGCGTATTCATCTTGCACCCGCCTGCTGATCTGGTAGCGCTTCGCCACGACCTCAGCTGTCTGCCCCATCACCATATACACACCCGGCATATGCTCGAGTAAGCGGGGATTCGGATCATTGTTGCGGGGAGTCAGACTGATGCTCTCGACTCCTCCCGCAACCATTACTTCGCTGCCGCCGTTGACGATCTGATATGCGGCGAATGCGATTGCCTGCAGCCCTGAGGAGCAGAAGCGATTCAGCGTAACGCCGCCGACCGATGTGGGTAGACCAGCCAGCAGCGCGGAAACCCTGGCGATGTTGTGCCCCTGGGGGCCGTGGGGTTGACCGCAGCCGAGTATCACATCTTCAACTTCGACCGGATCGAGCTTCGGGGTTTTGCGCAACACATCCTTGATGCAGTGCGCCGCCAGATCGTCAGGGCGCGTCAAGTTGAACGATCCGCGAAATGATTTCGCCAGAGCAGTTCGCGAACTCGCTACGATCACCGCTTCTCTCATATGACTTCCCAAGACATTCCCTGCTGTCACCCGGTGCAGCGTTAGAGATCAACTCTGCAATCCAGGCTCTTCAATTCAGGCTCTTCGCAATTCAGGCTCTTCGAAACGTTTTACGCAGCCACAGCCTGCTCTTTGTCGAACTCGGCGAAGGTTTTCCCCGATTCCGCCAGTCGCTTGAGCAGAGGAGCCGGCGCCCACAGTTCTCCGTGCTGCTGATGGAATTCGCCAATCCGGTGGTAAACCTTTTGCAGTCCCACGGTGTCGGCATACCACATGGGTCCGCCGCGATAAGCGGGAAATCCATAACCATTGATATAAATAATGTCGATATCAACGGCGCGCAGAGCGAATCCCTCTTCGAGAATTCGCGCTCCCTCATTCACCAGCGCATAAACGCAGCGATCGACAATCTCCTCCGCGGAGATTCGCCGCTGCGGAATTCCCGCTTCCGCGCTCCACTTGCCCACGAGCGCCGCAACTTCCGGATCGGAGCTTGCATGGCGATTCTCGTCATAGCGATACCACCCTTTCATCATCTTCTGCCCATAGCGTCCGAGTTCGCACAGGCGATCTTCCGCAAAGGGCTGACGGACTCCGGGCTTTTCGAGATGCCGGTATTCCTTGCGAATGCGCCAGCCCACGTCGAGACCCGCCAGATCACCGGTTGCCAGCGGACCCATTGCATTGCCAAACGCGACTAGCGCTTTATCGACGGCTTCTACATCTGCTCCTTCTTCGACAAGAAATTGAGCTTCGCGCCGGTACGGCCCGAACATGCGGTTGCCGACAAAGCCGCGGCAGTTGCCCACGAGCACGCCGATTTTTCCCAGCTTCTTCGAGAGCTGCATGCAGGTGGCAATCACTTCTTTGCTCGACTTCTTACCGCGCACAATTTCCAGCAGCCGCATGACATTGGCTGGACTGAAGAAGTGCGTTCCGATTACTGCCTCGGGACGCGATGTTGCCCCTGCAATTTCGTCGATATTCAGCGTTGAGGTATTGCTTGCGATGATTGCGCCCGGTTTGCAGACGCGGTCCAATTCCGCAAAAACACTTTTCTTCAGCGCCATGCCTTCGAAAACCGCTTCCACGACCATGTCTGCATCCGAGAATCCATCGTAGGTAAGCACCGGCCTGATCAACTGCAGACGCTCGTCAACGAACTTCTGACTGAAACGCCCACGCTGCACGGAACTCGCATAGTTCTTCCGGATTTTCCCCATGCCAGCGTCGAGGGCCGCCTGATCGACGTCTTTGAGCAGCACCGAAATGCCCGCGTTCGCAAACACCATTGCGATGCCTCCGCCCATGGTTCCCGAGCCAACAACGGCGGCGCTGTTCACAGGCAGCACTGGCGTCTCTTTCGGAATATCCGGAATCTTTGCCACCTCGCGCTCTCCGAAGAAGACGTGGATGAGCGCTTTCGACTGGTCGGAAAAAAGGCATTCGGTAAATAATTTTTGCTCGGCCTGGCAGCCCTCTTCGAACGACATTCTGGTCGCCGCTTCTACCGCATCGATCGCCGCGAGCGGAGCCTTCATCCCCCGTTGTTTCTTACGGGCGGCATCCCGAGCTGCGGCCAAAATTGCGGCATTGTCCGCCACAGTTCCCAACTTTTCCATTCGTTCGCGCGTCTTGGCGATGGGCTTGTCGGCGATTCCGCGCGCGAAAGCCACCGCCCCTGAGAGAAGATCCCCGTCGATCAAACGATCGATCAGTCCAAGCGCGGCAGCCTCGTGGGCGGAAACCGGCTTGCCCTCGGCACACATCTCCACTGCTTTCGCAACGCCGACAAGCCGCGGCAGACGCTGCGTTCCCGCGGCGCCGGGAATAATTCCGAGCTTCACTTCCGGCTGGCCCACCTGCGCCGTGGGTGATGCCACGCGGTAATGGCCAGCCATCGCCAGTTCCAATCCGCCGCCAAACGCCGTCCCATGAATCGCGATCACCACCGGTTTGATGCTGTCTTCGATATGCAGCAGAAACGGCAGCATAGTTCTACGCGGAGTAGCGCCGGAGGTCATCTTGCCAAATTCCTTGATATCGGCGCCGGCAATGAAAGTCCGGCCGGCACCGATAATGACTGCAGATTTGATTGCCGGATCGACATTCATGTCATCAATCGCTGCTTCGATCGCCTGTGGCACTCCTGGACTGAGAGCGTTGACCGGCGGATTATCGATGGTGATTACCGCGACATCGTCATCTTTAGTGACTCTTACAAGATTGTTCATAGGCGCGTTCGCAAACTAATCTCCCCTCCGATATTTCTTTCGCAACTCCCTCTTTAAGACTTTTCCGGTCGCGGTCCGCGGCAAGCCCTCGCAGAACTCAATCGTCTGCGGACACTTGTAGTGAGCCAGCCGCGCGCGGCAGAACTCGATCAACTCTGTTTGAGTTGGCTTGCGTCCCGGCTTCGCCACCACCACCGCGATCGGAACCTCGCCCCATTTCTCATCGGCCACCGGAATAACAGCAGCTTCGTAAACGTCAGGATGCGCCACCAGCGCCTTTTCCACTTCGAGCGATGAAATGTTTTCCCCGCCGCTCACGATAATGTCTTTCTTGCGATCGACAATCCGGATATACCCGTTCTCCGCAACCACGGCCATGTCGCCTGTGTGAAACCATCCGCCTCGCAAAGCCTCGGCGGTAGCCTCCGGTTGCTGCCAGTAGCCTGCCATCACGCCATCACTGCGGGCAATGATTTCCCCCATGCTCGCTCCGTCATACGGCACGTCCTTATCCTGCGCGTCGACCACGCGAAGCTCATGGCCTGGATAGGCATAGCCCGTCATGGCTTGCATTGAATAGCGCTCCTCCGGAATACATTCCATGTCGGGTTTCAGCTCGGCGGTGGCCAACGAAGGCGAGGACTCCGTCAGGCCGTAGCCGGAAAAACATTTGAATCCTAATTTCGTCTCGACTTCGCGAATCAATGTGGGAGAAGATGCCGCGCCGCCGATTACTGACCACTGCACACTACTCAGGTCATACTTCGAACGCGTCGGGCAGTTCACCAGTGCGGTGGCCATAATTGGCACCAAGCTCAGCGCACTGACACGCTCGCGCTCTACTAAACGGAACACTTCCTCGGGCACGAAGCGCGGAAGCATCACATGCGTTCCGCCGACAGACGTAATCGTGTGAGCCGCTCCCCAACCATTGGCGTGAAACAGAGGGATGGTGTGCAGCAGCACGTCCTCATAGCGGCTGTGGTGATACACCGCGAGATTCATGGCATGCAGGTAAACATTGCGGTGCGTAAGCATCACGCCCTTCGGGCTGGCGCTGGTTCCACTGGTGTAAAAAATTTCGGCGACGGAATTTTCGTCAAACGCCATGAGTTCCTCGCGGAAGGGCGTGGCCGCGGTTAACGCTTGTTCGTAAGTTTGATCGGAGAGCCAATCTGCTTGCGACGTTCCATCGAGCTGATAAAACAAGCGCACAGTTTGAAGTTCGCTGCGGAATGAATCCACCAGACCAATGAACTCCTGCTCCATAAACAGCACTGCCGCACCAGAATGATTCAGGATGTAAACCAGCTCCGGTGCGGCCAGGCGAATATTCAGGGGGAGCAAAATGCCGCCCGCTTCGGGAACTCCGTAGTAGGCTTCGAGCAACCGATGGCAATTCAAGCTGAGAAATGCCACGCGGTCTCCGCTCTTCACTCCGGCACCGCGTAGCGCACCCGCTAAACGACACACGCGATCGGCAAATTCTGCGTAGCTGAAACGCCGTTCCTGGCACACCACCGCTGTCTTACGGGGAAACTGCTGTTCCGAGTAGCGGAGGAAGCGCACTGGAGTGAGGGGAAGATTCATAGTTTTGTTCTTACCAAACCGATTGGCCTCCATCCACAACCAGCACATGGCCCGTTACGTAGGCCGAAGCTGGTGAGGCCAGAAAAACTGCAGCGCCTTTCAAATCGTGATCGGCACCAAAACGGTTCATCGGGATCTTCGTCAAAAGTGATTCTTTGCGGTGTTCGATGACCCTCTCTGACATGTGCGTTGGAAACCATCCGGGGGCGATTGCATTGACCCGAATGTTGTGCGCTGCCCACTTGCACGCGAGATCCTTGGTGAAAGCAATCACGCCGCCTTTGCTGGCGTGGTAGCCGATCGCTTGCAGTTCGGCCGACGATCCACCCAGTCCTGCCACGGATGCGATGTTGATGATCTTGCCTGATCTTTGTGCGAGCATGGCCTTGCCTGCCGCCTGACAAAAAAGGAACGTGCCGGTCAGGTTGGTGGAAAGCACTTTGTCCCACTGCTCGAGCGTCATATCTTCCACCGGGGCCGCCCACGAAACTCCGGCGCTGTTGATCAGAATGTCGATCCGGCCGAATTTATCGAGAGTCGTGTTAACAACGCCACGAATCGCATCTGGGTCTCTGACATCGCATTCCAGCGCCAGGGCCTGCACACCCTGGGCGCGCAATTCTTCCGCCGTCTGTTCGCAGCGTGCTTTCTTGCGGGCGCAGAGCACGAGGTTCGTACCCATTTCCGCCAGGCCCTCCGCCATCTGCCGCCCAAGTCCCATCGACCCACCCGACACAATGGCGACCTGTCCAGTCAGATCGAAGAGTTGTTTGACATTCACCGTGCGGGCCTTTCTGCGGGAATCTCAGCAAAAGTGATAGTTAATAACATATTATAGTTACTAACGTCAATCGGCCTCCTGCCAGGTCAGGGAATGGCGGCAGCCGCATTCACGGCAACGCAAGTAAAGGCAGTTAATCCCGCATCCGCAGCACCGCCCGTCCTCGGATTTCGCCGCGGCTTAGCTGCGCCAGAACCTCACCGGCCTCGGCGAGCCGGCGCGCAGACACCTGGCAATGCAGAGTTCCAGCGGCTCCCATTGCCAATACTTCGCGGAGATCCTCGCGCGTACCCACCGCCGAAGCCTTCACCTGAATCTCGGAAGCAGCCATAAGAATCGGCGGAAAGCAAATGTCCTGCGCGGGCAGCCCGACTACAAGAAGGTTTCCGCTCGGCCGCACACAAGAGAACGCCATGTCATAGGCGGACTTGGCCCCTGCGGCAACTATCGCAACGTGCACCCCGCCAGATTTCCGCAACTCTTTAACCACCTCGCTGGTGGTTGCATTCAGAGTACGAACAGCGCCCAATGATTCCGCCAGCGCGAGTTTTTCTTCGGAGACATCGATCGCGACGACTTCTGCGCCCGTCCCCCGCCCGATCTGGATAGCAAGGTGACCAAGTCCGCCCACTCCGAAGACTGCCAATCTTTGCCCCGCTCGCAATTTGCCCTGCTTCAGGGCGCGATGTACGGTGACTCCCGCACAAAGCAGCGGCGCTGCCTGTTCAGAAGGAAGCATGTCGGGAATCTTGACTACGTGACTCGCGGGAGCCTTGGCAAACTCCGCATATCCTCCATCTACCATCACTCCCGTGATGCGCTGCCGCACACACAAATTCTCATTGCCTTCGCGGCAAAACTCACACTGGCCGCATGTCCACTGCAACCACGGCACTCCAACTCGTTCTCCGACTTGCACACCCTGGACCACCGACCCCCGCTCCGTCACCCGGCCCACGATCTCGTGCCCAAGGATCAGCGGTTTCTTTACAATGCCGGCGAATTGCTTCCAGTCGCCGTCGGCCACGTGGAGATCGGAATGGCACACACCGCAAACCTCCACTTCGATCAAGACCTCGTCGTCGCTCGGTTCCGGCCGAGGCACATCCTCGAGCGCCAACGGTGTTTTGAATGCATGCAAAACTGCAGCTTTCATTGCGCTCCCTGCTTTAAAAAGAAGTGGATCTGAGCAAACAATTAGGGCCGGATGCCGCGCAGGAAAAATTCCACAGCGCTTCGCACACGGTCAGTAAGCTTGTGGGGCCCCGTCAGATCCACCGCCCATTGCCTCACGACCGTGTTGTAGAGCCCTTCCATGAACTCCGCCAAATGCACAACGGGAAATGCACGGGTCACATCGCGCCGCTTCTGGCCTTGCGTCAGGATCTCGCGCAGCAAACTGGCAGCAGACTCCTCATGGCCTCTCAGTTCTGCGGATCGCACCGGATCCATTGCCCCCGATAACACCACTGCCTGCCAAAGGTCTCTGTCGTCTTCCACCTCCCGCGCCATGGTCACGTAGAGCCGGCGCAGACGGTCAGCCGTGTTCGCTTTGCTCGAAAGTTCCGAACGTAGTCGATCGCAGATGCAGGCATACCCGCGCTCTCCCACTACGCGCAGAACCGCCTCTTTGCTGGGGAAATATCGAAAAAAAGTGGGCTGGCTGATCTCCAGCACTTGCACGATATCGTCGATGCGGGTTTGCTCGTATCCGTGCTTTCGAAACAATCGGATGCTGGTGTCGATAATCTGCTGTTGCAAGCGCGCCTTTTTCCGCTGCCGCAGCCCGATCTCCGGCTGCTTTTCAACGGCTTCGATCCTCTTCGGTGTCACGAGCGCGCTAGCCATTGGTAATCTTTCCTCCACGCATCACACTCTTCTTAAATTGTGATAGCAACTATAACAAAATAGTCACTAACGTCAATCAGAGCGAGAGTATTTTCGTACAATGGATCGGGCAACGGCGCCTTTTTATCCGTTGTGGCGGTTCCTGGAACCAGTAACTTATGAACTGTCAGCGCGTAAGTTAGTTCGACTCCAGCCTCACTAGTAGCTCACGCTGCACTACTTTGCTGCGCTCGGTTTTACAATCTGCTCACTCTTCCCTGTGACGTCCCGCACAGACCGAAATCAGCCTTAGTACTCTAATTTTAACTAGCGGATCATGCGCAGCCGGAGGACTCCGTCTGCCAGGAGAACCCCATGAGCAGCCTGGTTGTGGATAAGAAAGCCGATCTGGCCGGTCCCGGCATCGGCGATTACGCCGAACTCGAAAAGATTTTGCCCCAAGACTATCACTCGCTGCTAAGCCCGAAAGAGACACAGCAAGCCATTTTTCAAGTCAAGCGTTATATCGAGGACAATCTCTGCAGACAACTCAATTTGATGATGGTCGAAGTACCTCTCATCGTTGACGTGGAGAGCGGCGTCAATGACATGCTCGATCGCGACGGTTCCCGCACTCCCATTCAATTTCATATTTCGAACGACCGCAATGTTCATCCCGTAGACGCACAGGTGGTGCAGGCCGCCACCAAATGGAAACGCATCGCTTTGAAACAATTCGGCTGCGAGAGCGGAGGAGGCATTTGCACCGACATGCGCGCCGTGCGCAAGGATTATTTCCTCGATCACGATCACTCGGCGTATGTCGATCAATGGGACTGGGAGCGCGTAATCACCGGCGAGCAGCGCAGTCTGGATTTCCTGAAATCAATTGTCAGTGGGATCTGGCGAGTTCTGGTTGGCGCTGAGAAGTTTGCGCAATCGTTGTTTCCGCAGCTTAAAGATCCGCGCTATCCCGACCTGCCGGAAAAGCTCACCTTCCTGCACGCGGAAGAGATCCTCGACATGTATCCCGACCTGCCGCGCAAGCAGCGCGAGACCCAGGTGCTGCAGAAATATCCCGCAGTGTTCATCATCGGAATCGGCTGGCCGCTGAAGGATGGCTACCCTCACGAGATGCGCGCCGCGGATTACGACGATTGGATCACCGACACGCGCGACCAGACTGGCAAAGATACGCACGGCCTGAATGGCGACATCCTTGTTTGGCACCACGTCACCAAACGTCGGCATGAGCTGAGTTCGATGGGCGTCCGGGTAACGGCAGAAACTTTGCAAATGCAGTTGAGAATGTCGAACCAGCTCGATTTCTTAAAGCTGCCGTATCACCGGGCAATTCTCGCGGATGAAATTCCGCTCTCCATTGGAGGCGGAATCGGGCAGTCGCGCACCTTGATGCTGTTGCTGCGCAAAGCTCACCTCGGCGAGGTCAGCGTCACTGTGTGGCCAAAGATACTGAAGGAGATGTGCGCCCGGAAAAACATTGTTGTGCTGGAGTGAATCGGCTTTGGCTGCTGCTCGAACTGCATTCACCAACGCTTTCAGGAGGACATCATGGCGCTTCGCGATTCCGTAACCGCAAAAATTATTCGTGATTATTCGATTCAGCAACTGGCCGAAGCGGCCAACCTGATGCGTGGTTATGATCTGGTTGCGCTCTGCGCGGCAGGATCGGGCCATGCCGGCGGCACCCTCTCGATCATGGACATTGCCGCCGCTCTTTATTTGAAGGTGGCGAATCATGATCCGGAAAACCCCGAGTGGCCGCATCGCGACCGCATTATCTGGTCGGCTGGACATAAAGCGCCAAGCCTCTACCTGGGGCTTGCCTTTGCTGGTTTTTGCAAAGTTGAAGATGTCGCGCTGCTGCGCAAACTCGGATCGCCCTTCCAGGGGCATCCGCACTGGCTGAAGCTGCGGGGTGTAGAAGTCTCGAGCGGCTCGCTGGGTCAGGGGCTAAGCATTGCGGTTGGTGTCGCCTTAGCCGGCAAGCTCAACGGACAGGATTACCGCACATTCTGCATCATGGGCGATGGCGAACAGCAGGAGGGGCAGATCTGGGAAGCGGCCATGGAAGCCGCACACCACAAGCTCGAGAACCTTGTGGGAATTGTCGATTGCAATCGCTTACAGATCGATGGCCCGGTCGCCGAAGTGATGAACATCGATCCGCTCGAGGAGAAGTACAAAAGTTTCGGCTGGGATGTGCTACAGATCGATGGCCATGACATGGAACAAGTCGTGAAAGCGCTCTCGGTGAATAATACCGGTAAAGGCAAGCCGCTAGTGATTCTGGCAAAAACCGTGAAGGGCAAGGGCGTCAGCTTCATGGAGAATGTTGCCGGCTGGCACGGCAAAGCTCCGAACCACGAGGAGATGATCAAGGGCCTACGCGAACTTGGATTGCTCGCCAAGATTCCATATGCCGGCCTGCTCGAGCGGGCGGAAAAATATCAGCAGCAAGCCTCCCACATGCTCAATGAGAAGCTGCCGCATTTCAGCCGCGATTATTGGTGGAACAGCCAGATCGTCATGGACGTTCAGATGGAGCCGACGCGCAAAGGATTCGGGCAGGCGGTGGCGCAGCATGGCGACGATGAACGGGTCGTCTGCCTCGGCCTCGACATATCGAGTTCGATCACGCTCAGCGACTTTTATGCCGGCAAGCCCGAGCGCAAGAAACGCTGGATCAGCATGGGAATCGCCGAACAATCGGCGACCGCGGCAGCCGCAGGACTAGCGAAAGAAGGCAAGCTGCCGGTCTTCGGCACCTACGCGACATTCGCCGCAGCCAGAAATCTGGATCAGATCAGGACCTCGATCTGCTATGGCAATTTCAACGTGCTGATTGCCGGCGCTCACGGTGGCGTCTCGGTGGGCGCGGACGGGGCTACCCATCAGGCGCTCGAAGATTTGTTTGCCATGTGCGGCTTGCCCAATATGTCAGTGGTTGTGCCCTGCGATGCCATTGAAACCAGGAAAGCCACCAGCTATCTGCTGCTGCAACACTTCGGACCGAAGTACATCCGTTTCGCGAGAGAAGCCACGCCAATCGTCACCAGGGAAGAAACTCCATTTGTTTTTGGAAAAGCAAACATAATCCGGCTGCGGCACATCGCAGACAAATTTGCCGGCGCATTTGATACCTGCCTTGCTATGAACTACAAAAACGAATCCGAAGATTTAACGATCATCGCCTGCGGACCGATGGTTCCGGAAGCGATGCGTGCGGCTTACATATTGCGACAGGAGTTCGGCTGGGAAACGCGCGTCATCAACATGCATACGTTGAAGCCTATCGATGAAAGTGCCGTCATCCGCGCCGCGAAGGAAACCGGCATGATCATTACGGCGGAAGAGCATCAGATCGGCGCGTTAGCGTGGCGCGTTAGCGGAATCATCACCAGCTCGCGAGAGCTTTATGGGGTTCCGGTGATCACTGGGGCCATTGGCGTCCGCGACCGCTTCGGCGAATCCGGCGCTCCCTGGGAACTGATCAAAGAATTTGAGGTGAGCGCGGAACATATCGCCGAAAAGGCTGTCGACCTGGCGCGGGTTCGACAGCCGATTTCGCGGCAGTCGGTTCTTAAGCCTGCCGTAAATTGATCACACGCCGGCACCGGCTAAGCGATCCTTCAGGTCACGGACTTGCTGCCCTGCGGCATCGCGTTTCAAAACGTAGATGACCCAGGGAGCGATCCTGGTTTCGTTCACCCAAGGATAGGGTTCGTCACCTTCGGCGAGAGGCTTGGAAATCTGAACTGTTACGAGTCCGGCTTCTCTGTACACCTCTTGATACGATGCGTCGCTCCAAACAATATCTTCGACTGGCCTTTGATCTTTGTGGTCTGTCACCACGATTCGCACAACATCACCGCTGTGCGCCATTGCATTCTCTGGAAAATCCTTGGTGCTGAAAGAAGCCCATTCGTGCGTGTAGATCTCGGGCGATGAGACGATGCTCACAATAATGCCATCCGGCGCCAATAGCCTTCCCAGATCGCGAAGGATTCTGACCTTCGTTGAGCCTGGAATGTTATCGAAAGTAAAAGCGGAGAGCACAAGATCGAAAGACCCAGCAGCAAATTCGTTGAGATCATCCTCGGGCACGAGGCGATAGTCGCCAGAAGGATCGACTTCGCGAGCGATCTGCAGCATGTCCTGGGAGATATCGACTCCAGTTGCCGCAAACCCGAGCTTCCGCAGAAAACGCGTTGATCGGCCCGTGCCACAACCGAAATCGAGCGCTCTCACTCCTTTGGCGTTCTCCTCCAGGATTAATGGCAAGTCGCGAAACGCCAGATAATAAGTATTAGCAAACTCAAGCGTGGCGTACGCGCTGGCTCGGCTGGAGTCTTCATAGCAATTGACGAAGTTCAATGGCGCCTTCCAATAGATACCTGCGGACATTTTATCGCCGATATCGACCCTTTGACTCTCGATTCTTATGCGTGCATTTGGCTGGAAGCATCGATGCATAGGTTATCCACTCATGTTCTGCCATTGACCCTCGACTGCGAAGCACGAAATAATCATTCAGCCTGGCATCCGCAACGTGAGCGTGAAGACATTCAGGCGTAACGGCAGTGAGGAGTGTCATGAACGACTTCAACCGCAAGGTAGAAGACGCTTCGGCGCGTGTGAGCAAAACCGTAGCCGATGCGGCCGAACGGATCGAGCGCGAAATCCCCGAGTTCATCAAGTATCTGAACGATGAGGTGGTCCCGGCCGTCCGGCAGCATTCCACCAAGGCTCTGCGTATCGCCAGCAACAAGCTGACTGAACTGGCGGATTACATGGAGCAGCAAAAAGCGGATCGCAAGTGAGCATGAACGCTTTCAGCTCCCGGCAGGCGTTTGTGCGCCATTCTTTTCCGGGCTGGTTCGCGGGATTCCTGCTCACTTTGTCTTTGCTCTGCTTGTCTCTGCTGTCAGGTTGCAGCCACCCCAAACAGGCTCGCGTGGAGGTACCGCCTCCGCCGACCATCGAATCTTCGTCGAACAATCCTGCTGCCGAGGCCGTTCCCAGCACTGAGCCGCTGCCTGGTGCGAAGAGCAAGCAGCACGGCTCCGAGCTGGCCGAGCCGGTGCTTCCCGCTGGCGCTACTCCGATTGAAACTGAAATTGGACTCGCAAGCTGGTACGGTCCACCCTACGACAAGCGGCGCGCATCGAACGGCGAGATCTACAACATGCACGCGATGACGGCAGCACACCGCACTCTTCCTCTGGGATCGATTGTGAGGGTTACGAATGTGGATACGGGGCACAGCGCTCTGGTGCGAGTTACTGACCGGGGTCCGTTTATTCCCGGGAGAATCCTTGACCTCTCTTTGGCCGCAGCGAAAAGGTTAGACGTTTATCGACCCGGGACGGCGGAGGTGAAAGTGGAAGTGATGCAAACCCCCGCCCCGCTCGACATTGGCGGAAAATGGGCCGTGCAGATTGGAGGTTTTCCCCGCGAGAAGGCTGCCGATAAGCTTGCGGATCATCTCAAGCGCCGCTACCATACGGCCAAGGTGCAGAGCTTTCCAAGCCCTACGGGAGACTGGTGGATTCGGGTGCGCGTGCTCGATGACGATCGTCAGCGCGCCCAGAAATTGGCCGCCGAAACCCATTCGCCGGATGGTGCCGTGTTCGTGGTCAGGCTGGATTGATTCGGCGACGGAGCCAGTCGAGCCCTACAATGCAGAAAGTGTTATCTTTTTCCGCAAGACCAACTCAGGATTAATCATGAGCGACGATGCTGCCAGTTGTTTGTTTTGCCGCATTCTGCGCGGCGAAATTCCTGCCAAAAAGGTTTATGAAAACGATCACGTGTACGCGTTCGAGGATATTAACCCGAAGGCGCCCACGCACGTGCTGGTGATTCCGAAAAGGCATTTTGCCGGACTGAAGGAAGCCCAGACTGACGATGCCGAGATCATTGGCCGTTGCCATCTTGCGGCTGCCGAGATTGCGCGCCAGCGCAACATCGAGAAAGGCTACCGCACGGTGTTGAACGTGGGTCCCGAATCAGGGCAATCGGTTTTTCATCTGCACGTTCATCTGCTGGGCGGACGCAGGTTAAGCTGGCCGCCAGGATAGGGACGCCAAATCTTATCCGATCAACACTACTGCACAGCCGGATTTTCCTCTTCCGGCGCCCCATGACGGCGCAGTAATTGCGGAAGGTTCTGGGAGAATGCCGAGCGCGGCAGAACCATATCGCAGCCCACTTCGTGCGCCTTCTGCTTCAGATCGCCCTGCACGTGAGAGAGAAATCCGATGATCGAAGTTCCCTTCTTGAGCTTTGATTTTAATTTCGGAATCAGGGTCAGCGGTTTCACGTTGGTGTTGTTGAGATCGAAAATAATCAGCGAGGGCTTCTCTTCGCCATTGCCATTCTGCAGAATGCGATCGGCAAGGTCTTTATCGTTCTTCGCGAACTCGACTTTGACGTTCAGTTTGCGCGCCGTCTCCTGAATCTTGGTGGCAAAGAAGAGATCGTCGACGAAAGCGAAGATGCGAGAAGTTGCATCCTCGCGCGCAGGTAAAGGCTCAGGTTCGGCTGGCGCGAACGGGACCGAGAAACCGGAACGTCCACCGCGACGTCCTCCCTGGCCGTTGTTGCCCCCCGCCAAAGCAGCGCGATAACTGTGATCCATGGGAGCGGTGTAGATGCCGTCTTGATTGTGCCGCGCCTGCGCTGCACCCTGGCGTTGACCGCGTTGGCTGTTCTGGCGGCGTCCGCGACGCCTCCGTCTTCCTCCTCCGCTTCCGGAGGGTCTTCCTGGTCCTGCGTTCATAGTCCTCTCATAACTGCTGGCCGGGATCGGACCCGCAGCGGTGTAGCAAAATCCTGCAATTCAGGATTCCCCATTGATTCGCCGGCTAGGCCCAATCTTGGCTTCCGGCGCCGAACGCGGACTTGCTGATTCAGTCGCTCCCGCTAGAAATAGCGATCTCGTTCGAGGGCGCATGGATTTTTCCCATGCATGACTGAGCTGTGAGCTGGATGCAATCGCAAGCGCAACCACAATTGTCCGCTAACTGGTGAAGCAAACCCGTACTCTGCGAAAAAATTTAAATGATGCGTATCAGTTTCCGTTGATCCGTTATCGGAATCGATCGCGCCGCCGGGAATGGCCTGGGGCGCGGAAGGCCTGCGCGGGAACGTGGCCAATGAGAACAACCTAATGGTAACCTGCACGCGGCTTGGCGCGCAAGGGGCAAAGTAGGGCCGGTTTTGCACAGGAGGACGTGACCGGCGGGTCTCATTTTTCTCATTTCCGCTCAGTGTGCACGGGGTGCGTGGCTTGTTCACGGTTATCTTCTGCACGGTTATCTTGATGTCTAAAGAGTAAAGCGCTCGGCGATTGCCGAGCGCCCGTCGTACTTAGCGATCTATTGAGCCGACACACTGAGAGTGATCGGGAGAGAACCGGTGAGCGGAACCGGGCCGCCGGTGGTTGCATTGATGGTGATTGAATAGTTGCCCGGTGGGGTTCCACCATTCGAAAGGCTGTTGGGACCGACATTACTGGTTTTGCTGCCGCTGCAGGAGCCGAGCCAAACGGTAGAGAATCCGAGAACCATGATCAGCCCCAGCATGCGCAGGCTGCGCATGCGTGGCCGCACAAACATAAGTCCGAAAATCCCAGGCAGTAGCGCAGCGTAGAAAATGCGGCTGCGTCCGAATGGGCGATTCAGTTTTGCTGTCACCGGCGTCGTAACCAAGGCCACCGTTACTGCAGTCGCAGTTGTCGGCTGCGCGTTGCCCTGAGGCTGGCAAGAGATTTCGGCATTCGCTGGAATCCCGGAACAGCTGTAAGTGAGCGGGACAACGGTCGTACTGTTGCCAGGGCTGATGAAGCCGTTTGTGCCGCTGACTGTGATCTGAATGCTCGCCGTCCCACCAACGCCGACCGCGAAGGTTTTGGCCGTTGAGGAGAGGCTGAAACTCTCGTTCGTTTTGGTAACCGCCAAACTCACGGTTGCCTTAGTTCCTGGCGAGTTCGTGGGGACGACCGTGATCGTCTGCGCGCCGCCGGGCAGCGCCATGTTGACAGTCGTGGAGATCGTGACGGCTGTCGTTACCGGATCCGTGCCATCAAAGTTGACGCTTGGTGGATTGAAACTGCATGTTGTACCCACAGGCAGACCGGTGCAGCCGCTCGGAGCGAAGTTCACGACCATGCCAGCGGAACCGGCTATCGGGGAAATGGTTAGCGTTGCCGATGCGGTCTCGCCGGCGGGAACGGAAGTTGGAGCCAGCGCGCCGGCAGTGAGTGCGAAATCGGGATCGAGGTAGGCGTTCCACGCGATCGCGAGAGCGTCGGCGTCAACGGATCCGAGGCCAGCAACGAGATTGTAACCAGTGGTCGCATCCGAACTGGATGCACTGAAACCCGCAACGTCAGCGCTCGGGCATGTCACATCACTTGGCTGCCCCCCCGGAGTATTCGCCTGACAATAAACGTCGTTCTCGCCGCTTGTGATGTGGTGAAGCGCGCCGTCCGCGGGGACCTCGGCGAGGTTATAAAGCGTCGGATTGATGTTGCCCAAACCGCCCGTGCTCTTCAGATACTGGTTCATCAGCGTGACAATCCCAGCGAAGATAGGAGACGCCGCTGAGGTTCCGCCGACGAGGGAAAAGTTCGTGTCAACCGCGGTGGCAATTCCACTGGCGCAACTGCTGCTTGTGTCAGTTCCGCTACCGGTGAGTGCGTTCATCGGCGTGCAGATGATGTAACCCGGAAAATTCGGCGATGCCAGCAAGGAAACATCCGGAACGAAGCGGTAGGTGCTCTGCGGGCTCGTCAAGCCAGGGATCATGACGGTCTGCCATGAGGGCTTTGGGAATCCGGCCTGACATATGCCTTCTGCCGTTTCCGTATAGCAGTTACTCACTCCTCCGCCGCCGGAGGAAATCCAGAGGTCTTCCTGCACCTGTTGTGCGGTTGCCGTTGAGGTCAACGGAACCCAACCGGTGACCGCGGGCGGGCCGCCGTTCTCGCAAAACTGATTCGTTGGATCGCCGTGGCATACCTGAGCAAAAACCGGATCGTCGTTCCAGGCTGCTTCCTGTCCTATCAGAGTAGCCAGCGCCGAGCCGCCATCAGTCGCATTAGTCGAACCCCAGTACGCAGCCGTGAAATCCGCCAAAGGGATCGACGTGCCGCCGACGCCGGTAACTTCGGGACTGCTTGCCGGGTAGTTCACTGCAATTCCGTACTCTGCTCCCTTAAAAGGTGGATTCGGTTCAGAGGTGCTGGTTGTCCCCGGTGGAACATTGTCACACGCGAAAGAGCCAGTATCTCCGGCGGAGTTCATCACTGTGATGCCTTCGGTATTCGCCTGTTGTAACTCGGTTTCGAGCGATTCAGTTTGGGATTCGCACAGTCCGTAGCTCATGCTGATCACCGGAGCGACGGTGTTGTCGATCGCGTACTGCAACGCCACGTCGACCCCGCCGCTGGTTCCATCAGAACTGACTGGCGAATTGACGAAAACAATTTGCGCGTTACGCGCGATCGCGCCGGACCATTCGAGATCGAGATCGGCCTCGATAACGTCTCCGAATGGGGAGACACCGTAATCCGTACCTGCGAGTATGTAGTCCAAATTTGTCGTATCGCACGGTGTTTCGATGATCCCGCTCGGGTTCACCGTGCAGTCGCCAGTCGTGGCCGTAGTCGCAGTCGTGAACGTCGACAAGCCGAAGCCTTTCCTAAAATCGTTGAGGTCGGCCGCGTATACATCCGTCTGTCCGATGATGGCGAGCCTTTGGCCCGTTCCGTCAATTGGCGTCGCGGCACTGTAAAGAGGGGTGATGTCGTAAAGCGTGGCCAGATCGCCCGGTGCGATGAAGTAGTTGGTAGATCCCTGAAGAGTGGTTGTATAGCGCGGATGAGCCGCAGGTGCCGCGCGCACATACATGGGCTTTAAGCGGAAATTCGTAAGCCCGCGAACGCCGGTCACGATGCCACTCAACGCAGAAGGAATTGAAACTGGAACAGCGTTTGCGATGTGCTGCTCGCCTCTTACGTTGTAGCGGTGAATCTCGGTACTGAATGCGCTTTGGATTTGCGCCGCCGTCCCGCTGACGACGATGGCATTGCGTCCGCGAGCCACGCGAAGCACGGTCAGTCCCTCCGACTGGAGCCAGAGCGCGACTTTGTTGAGGTCATTCTGGCTGAGGCCGAAACGATCGGCATACTGCTCAGGTGTCAGCCACTTGTGATAATTCGGCGAAGTGCGATCCTGCTGCTGGGCCAGCAGTTGATCGAGCGCGGCCTGCTGGCTCGGCGAGGGCGCCATTACAACCGTGACGGAAGAAAACTGGAGCGTGGGTTCGACCGGCCCCTGATCGTATTCCGGTTTCGCAAGCGGATGAATGTTACCCGCCAAAGCGATCTTCTGGTTGGAATCGATGGGGCCGGAAATCCGGTCAGCCTGCGCGGCAAAGCACAATATCGGGGCGAACAACAGCACAAGAAGCTTCCAAGAACGCATGAAAAAACGCTCCGTACTGGGCGAAGGTGTGTTGCTGGGTGTTCTTTAGCTTATACGGCTTTCTAACGCTCTGATCAAGTTTGACAGCTCGAAGGTTGTATGTACCCTGGCAATTTCAACCCCGCGCTCAAAAAATAGTCGCGAATTTACAGGGAATTTACATTCCAAGCAGATTGGGATACAGCTTGGAATATCCGTGCTCCTGTGCCCACAGGTCGAGGGGAAGGGATGAGAGTTCGTCGACCAACGGCTCGGCTAGCCCGTTTTTCGTGAGGTCGATGGATTTGATGTAGATCTGGCAGCGGTCGCAGCACTCCACGCGAATATGAGGAAACGCCTCGGCCGTGTAGATCGGGAGCTTGCCATAATCCTCTTCTCCGCAGCCGGGACACACGATGCGGCGGAAGTCCCACTCGGCAAGGCAGAATCCGCAGATCAGCCTGCGCTGCGCGCCATCTCCCATGGGGCGGAGGACGCCGAGCGCGGGTCTGCGGTTGCAGAAGGGACAGAGGGGATGGATGTAATTCTCCAACTGCAAACCGGCATGGGAGCGGGCGAACTCGGCATAAGGCTGAAGGAAGGCATAGGCCAGAAATTCTTCGGCAGTGTCGGGAGGTTGGTTGGCATCCTGCCAGATTGCGCTGAGCAGATCGTGTAGCCTTTCTGACGAGGACGCGAGGAGTTCCCGGGCAGCGTTTGCAACGCGCTCGGGGCCGTTCTTTTCGACAATGCTGAGAAATCCCTGGAAGTTGGATATGAGTTCTCCAGACTTGGGCAGAGTGGCTGGAGGTGCTTTATCAACAGGCATTCGGTCCAACCGGATCTGCAATATCTGCTGAAATCGGGCAACATGGATGTAGAAACCCAGGATCTCTCTTGCGAAAGAATGTTGCGAGGCGAGTTGTTCTGCACGGCGAATGCGCCGCTGGTATGCGCTGGTAAGAGGCATCCGGCGATTATGCGAGCTTGCGCCCACCGAGAGCAACCGGTTCGCCTATTATTCTCAGGAGGGCATTGACTGCGGGTAGATGGCAGGATTATAGTTTTGGGAAATTTGAATTGTAGTTCGAGTTGTGCGCGGCTCAGCTTGGCTTGCTGGGTGCGAAGAAGTAGAGCGGGTGGGGGTCAAGGTTCCCTTGAGCGGGACCGATTGGTTGATCGATCAAGCTAGTCGGAGGATGCGCAATGGAATTCTCACGCAGAACCTTCATTAAGGGCGCGCTGGCTGGTGGCGCCGGTATTTCTCTCCTCGGATTTGATCTGACTCCCGCAGTGGCACAGGTCGCTGAACTCAAGATCGCCCGCGCGACCGAGACCCGGTCAACCTGTCCTTATTGTTCGGTGAGCTGCGGCGTCCTCATTTATACGATTGGCGACAAGGCCAAGAATGTGACCCCACAGGTAATTCATGTGGAGGGTGATCCAGATCATCCGATTAATCGAGGAACGCTGTGTCCTAAGGGAGCTTCGCTTGAGCAAGACATTCTGAATTCCCGGCGCTTGCTGAAGCCGCAAGTGCGGCGGCCGGGATCGGATCATTGGGATGATATTGAGTGGACGCAGGCGCTTGATGAGATCGCTCACCGATTCAAGAAAACCCGCGACGATACCTTCATCGAAAAAGATACGCAAGGCCGTACCGTAAACCGATGTGAAAGCATGGCGTGGATCGGCGGCTGCACCGACACCAACGAGTTCAACTTTCTGGTTGTGAAGTCGATGCGAGCGCTGGGTCTCACATTCGTCGAAAATCAGGCCAGGGTTTGACACGGCCCAACGGTCTCAAGTTTGGGACCAACATTTGGACGCGGGGCCATGACGAATGGCTGGATCGACATCAAGAACACCGACTTGATGTTGATCATGGGCGGCAATCCTGCGGAGAACCATCCTTGCGGCTTCAAGTGGGCAATTGAAGCCAAGAAAACCCGTAATGCGAAGATGATTGTGGTCGACCCGCGGTACACGCGAACCGCGGCGACCTCTGATCTGTTTTGCCAGATTCGCGCCGGGTCGGATATTGCTTTCCTGGGCGGCGTGATCCGTTACGCGATTGAGAACAATCGCATCGCGCACGACTACATCGTCAACTACACCAATGCCGCCTTTGTTGTAAAAGAGGGATTCAAGCTGCCCGAAGACGGCCTGTTTTCAGGCTTTGATCCGGCTACGCAGACTTACGACCGCTCCACCTGGAATTACGAAGAAGGCAACGATTCAGGCGGCGTCGTTCCGGAACACACCCCCGCACACACGGGAGCTCCGGCGCCATTGCCGCCGCTGCCGGGTAAGGTCGCTTACGATCTGACGCTGCAACATCCGCGCTGTGTTTTTCAGTTGTTGAGGCAGCAGTACTCGCGTTACACGCCGGAGATGGTTGAGCGCATTACCGGCATTCCGAAAGATCAGTTTTTGAAGGCCGCCGATCTGTACACTTCGATCCGCAAAGACGGCGACATGAAGAAAGTGGCCACGATCCTGTACGCCGTGGGTTGGACGCAGCACAGCTATGGCACGCAGATTATCCGGACCGCCGCCATGCTGCAGTTGCTGCTGGGCAACGTTGGGCGTGCCGGAGGCGGCGTGAATGCTCTCCGCGGCCACTCGAACATTCAGGGTGCGACCGACATGGGTGGAGTGTTCGACATCTGGCCGGGGTACTTAAAAGTGCCGAATCCCGCCGATACGAATCTGGCTACGTATTTGAAACGGGTTACGCCGACCCCGTCGAAACCCGATCCCTGGCAATCATTTAATTACTGGTCGAATACGCCCAAGTTTACGGTCTCGCAGCTAAAGTCTTTCTTCGGCGATGCGGCCACGAAAGAGAACGATTTCTGCTTCAACTGGATGCCCAAAGTCGATCGCAATTATTCCTGGACGCAAATCTGGGACAACATGTATCGCGGCTCGGTGAAAGGCATGTTCGCCTTCGGCATGAATGGCGTGGCCATTGGTCCGGATTCGCAGAAGAACATTGATGCGCTCAAGAAGGCGGACTTCCTGGTCGTGGGCGAGATTTATCCCGATGAGACCAGCGAGTTCTGG
The DNA here is from genome assembly GCA_963766625.1 of uncultured Acidobacteriaceae bacterium. Taxonomy (GTDB): domain Bacteria; phylum Acidobacteriota; class Terriglobia; order Terriglobales; family Acidobacteriaceae; genus Sulfotelmatobacter. The sequence goes on from CAVYBF010000014.1 coordinate 33,478, forward strand.
CGCTCACCGGGAATCACGCCGGAGGAAATGAAAACCATCAACACGACCGTCTACCGGTTGCCGTGCGCAGGCTTCGCTGAAAAAGATGGATCGATGACGAACTCGGCGCGCTGGTTGCAGTGGAAGAATGCAGCGGTTCCTACTCCGGGCGACGCGCGGATCGATCAGGATATTGTCGCGCAGATTTTCTTGCGAGTGCGCGAGCTATATCAAACGGAAGGCGGCAAGTTCCCGGATCCGATTTTGAAGCTGACGTGGACTTATACCAATCCGCAACATCCGTCACTTAGTGAATTGGCGAAGGAGCTGAACGGAAAAGCCCTCGCCGATCTCACCGATCCGAAGACACAGGTGACGATTAAGAAAGGCCAGCAATTGCCGGGATTTGCGTGGCTGAAAGACGACGGCACGACCGCCTGCGGCAATTGGCTTTATTCGGGATGCTGGACGGAAAACGGAAATCAGATGATGCGCCGCGGCACGGAAGATCCGGCGGGACAAGGTATTTATCAGAACTGGGCATGGTCGTGGCCGGCGAACCGCCGCGTGCTTTATAACCGCGCATCGTGCGATCCTTCGGGCAAGCCGTGGGATTCTTCGCGAAAGCAGGTGTGGTGGAACGAAACAGCGCAGGTTTGGGTGGGAAATGATGTGCCGGATTTCAAACCAGACTCGAATCCCAAAGATCACATGGGACCGTTCATCATGAATCCGGAAGGGGTGGGCAGAATTTTTGGTCCCCTTGGGGCGTTCGCCGATGGCCCGTTTCCTGAGCATTACGAGCCGTTCGAAAGTCCGGTGCAGAATGTGCTGCATCCGAATCAGCAGAATAATCCGGTAGTAAAGAAGTTTAAGACTCCGGCAGATAAATACGGAACCACGAGTGAAGGTTTCAACATTATTTGCACCACCTACCGCTTGACTGAGCACTATCACTACTGGACGAAGAATAATCCGATGAATGTGGAGTTAGTCCCGGAGCCGTTTGTGGAGATTCCGGTTGAGTTGGCGAGTGAACTGGGAATCAAAGGCAATGACAAAGTTAAGGTGACGAGCGCGCGCAGCTACTACATTGCGAAGGCATTCGTGACCAAGCGCATCAAGCCAATGATGATCGATGGCAAGAAGATTTACCAGATTGGTTTGCCGATTCATCAGGGATACCGGGGAATTCAGGAAGATCAGGGCAAGGACGCAAGGACGATTGCCAACCGGCTGACGCCAACGGTAGTTGATCCGAACGCATACACGCCGGAATTCAAGGGATTTCTGGTGAAGCTCGAGAAAGCCTGAAAGCGATTGCGTGACTGGGTGATCGGATCATTGTGTGATTGAGAAACTGAAAGGGATTGAGTGAATGCGCGATCGGCAGATTTTGATTTTGAAATCGCCCGATCACACAATTACTCAATGATTCAATTTTTATGGCTCAGGCAACGTTGAACATCGTGAGAATTTCCGGGCACGCGGGGTCGGTGCCGGGCGCGGGCGTGGAGCGCAGCGAGCAGGTTTGCAAACTTATCGATACCACTACCTGCATCGGCTGCAAAGCGTGCGAAGTGGCTTGCCTGGAGTGGAATGGCTACACATTTACCGACACGGTCTTCGACAACAGCTACCAGACGATGCCCTCAACCGCCTGGAATTACTGGAACCTGATCAAATTCAACGAGCACGAGCGCGAAGATGGCACGCTGCAACTGCTGATGCGCAAAGATCAGTGCATGCACTGCGTAGATCCGGGATGTCTGGCGGCATGTCCGGCGGATTCGGCGATCGTGCAGTATTCCAACGGCATCGTCGACTTCCAGCAGCAGAACTGTATCGGCTGCGGCTACTGCGTGAGCGGCTGCCCCTTTGATATTCCCAAGTTCAATTCCGAAACCAAGAAGATGTTCAAGTGTACTTTGTGCTCCGATCGTGTAGGCCAGGGTCTCGAACCGGCTTGCATCAAGTCATGCCCGACCGGCTGCCTCCACTTCGGAACGAAAGACGATATGACATTCCTGGCTGAGGGTCGCGCCAAACAACTGCGCGACAATTTCGGATTTGAAAAAGCCGGAGTTTACGATCCGCCAGGAGTTGGCGGCGCGGGCGTGATTTACGTACTGCACGATGTTACGAATCCGGAAGCTTATGGCGGACTGCCGAGAGATCCGCACATTCCGTGGGTGGTGCGCTTCTGGAAAGGTCCGGCGAAGTGGATTGGAAACCTTGCCATGTTCTTCGGGATCCTCGGGGTAACGCTGCACTACTTCCGCTATGGCCCGAAGGAAATCCATCCGCCCAGGAGTGACGATGGAGGAAGGCCATGAGTTCGCGCGCGATCACCACTCCACGAACCACCGGCGAGCCGGGAGAAAGGATTCTCCGCTACACGCTCGCCGAGCGCGTCAATCACTGGTTCGCCGCATTGACTTACATCTACTGTCTGATCACCGGGCTTGCGTTCTGGTCGCCTTATATGTACTGGCTGGCCGCAATCGTGGGTGGTGGCCCGACAGCGCGGTTCTGGCACCCGTGGATCGGCCTGGCCTTCGCGGCATCCGTGTTCTGGATGTACATCACGTGGGATCGCGACATGCGCATCACCGATGCCGACCGGCGCTGGTCGAAGGCGATGAAATACTATGTCGAGAATGAGGACCAGAATTTGCCCCCCGAGGGCCGCTTCAATTACGGCCAGAAACTCTTTTTCTGGCTGATGTTTTACGGCATCATTCTGCTGCTCATTTCCGGCATCGGTCTCTGGTTTGTGGAAGGCATTCCATGGAGTCTGCGGTGGTTGCGCTACCTGTCGGTTACGGTGCATGTGGCAGCGGCATTGGCGACCATCGGCGGATTCATTATCCACGTCTACATGGGCACGGCCATGGTGCGGGGCGGATTTACATCGATTATTCGCGGTGAAGTTTCCAGCGCCTGGGCCAAAACTCACCACAGGCTATGGTACGAAGAAGTGACCCAGGGCAAGCGCACAAAACCCTGACACCGCCCTCTTTGGCATGCGCGCAACCTGCTACTTCAATAATCCCAATCGTGTCCTTCTGCATCCAAGGATCAGTTCGTTGTCCACTCTTAAAGACTCAGAGAGGATCCATGCGCTCTTTTTCAATTTCGCTCGCAATCCTTGCAACAGCAATTCTGCTTGCTTTGCCTTTGCTCCGCGCTGATGTCGACGCGAAATTTCACAACGCCCCCGAGTCCGCCCAGAAAATGAAAAATCCCTACGGTATGCAGCCTGGCGCAATTGCGGCCGGCAAGCAACTGTTTGCACGCAACTGTGTTTCGTGCCATGGCAGGACAGGGGAAGGCGCGGGCAACGTGCCCTCGCTCATCGATGGCAAACTGGAGACCGCGACGGCGGGCGAAGTTTTCTGGTTTATCACCAAGGGCGACAAAGATAACGGCATGCCCTCATGGGCGCAATTGCCGGAAAAACAACGATGGCAAATCGTGAGCTTTGTGAAGTCGTTAGGATTGCCGCAGAACGCCCAAGCAGCAAGCCCACTTCCCACTGACAATGGGGGATCAACCATAAAAGCTCCTCCGCCGACGCCGCCATTCACCGACTTCCGCTACGAGAAACCTGGAACCGTCCGCAAAATTACAGTGAACGATCTTCCGCAGCCCTATGCTACGCATTCGGCAGAGAACGGACCGCAAGTAGTGGCGCGTCCCGAGAATGTCTGGCCCAAAGCACCCGCCGGATTCAAAGTTGAGCTGTACACTACGGGGCTCGACAATCCTCGCACACTGCGCACTGCTCCCAACGGCGACATTTTTCTAACCGAAAGCAGTGCCGGACGCATTCGCGTGTTTCGCGGCATGACGGCCGACAACAAACCTGAATTGTCTGCTGTCTTTGCCACCGGATTGAAAGATCCATACGGATTGGCTTTCTATCCACCAGGACCGAATCCAGAATGGCTTTACGTCGGCAGCACGGCTGAGATCGTTCGCTTCCCGTATCACAACGGAGACTTGAAAGCCACCGGCTCTGCCGAACACATTGCCGATCTGCCCAATACCGGAGGTCACTGGACGCGGGCTTTGGCGTTTTCACAAGACGGAAAGAAGTTGTTCGTTGCAGTCGGTTCGGCGTCGAACGTGGATGATCCCGATACCCACCCAGGAGAGAAAAACCGAGCCGATATTCTCGTATGCGATCCCTCGAATTGCAGCCTGAGCGTTTACGCTTATGGCATTCGTAACCCCGGAGGAGGAATTGCAGTCGATCCCAAAACAGACGAGTTGTGGTGCTCGGTAAACGAGCGCGATGCGCTCGGCGACAATTTGGTTCCGGATTACATCACGCACGTGCAGGAAGGCGGATTTTACGGCTGGCCCTGGTGGTACATGGGCGGACATCAGGACCCGCGGCATAAAGGTGCGCATCCCGAGTTGAAGGACAAAGTGATCACCCCCGACGTTCTGCTGCAGGCGCATAACGCTTCTCTGGAATTTGCTTTTTATGAAGGACAGCAATTTCCTGCCGAATACAAAGGAGACATTTTTGCCTCCGAACACGGCTCCTGGAATCGATCCGTGCGAGCCGGCTATGAAGTGATCCGCATACCGCGGCATCAGACCGGCGACGCAACCGGCGAATACGAGGATTTTGTAACCGGCTTTGTGTTGCCGGATGGGAAAGTCTGGGGTCGTCCCGTCGGCATCACCGTCATGCCGGATGGTTCGTTGCTCGTCAGCGATGACGGTTCGGATTCAATCTGGAGGGTCAGCTACGC
>CAVYBF010000015.1:0-12917 GCA_963766625.1 uncultured Acidobacteriaceae bacterium
GAGCGCAGGTGGCGCTCAATGCCAACGTCAAACGCAATGATATTCAGGCTGGCGTCTACGGATTCGCCCAGCACCAGTACAACTACTTCTTCAACGATTACACCGACGGCACGCCCAACGTCTCCCCTTCTTCGATCGGAGTCAATGGAGGGGTCGCCGCCTTCTTCATCAACGACAAATTCAAAGTCACATCCTGGCTCACCCTGATTGCAGGCCTTCGCGAAACGGCATTCAGCTCTACCATCTCCGAAAACGCCACCGATCCTCGCCTGGGCGCCGCAATCCGGATTCCTCGGCTCAATCGGGTCTTCCGCGGCTTTTATGGCTACTACTACCAGGCTCCGCCGCTTTCAACCCCAACCACTCAGCTGCAAACTCTGGCCGCCGGTCAGAGCTTTGCCTTCGCTCCGCTGCACGGTGAACGCGATATCGAGTGGCAATTCGGCGTCACTATCCCACTTCACGGCTGGACTCTCGATGCCGATAACTTCGAGACCCGAGCACACAATTGGCTCGATCACAACAACATTGGCGAGTCGAATATCTTCTGGCCCATCACCTGGTCCTACGCGCAGATTCAAGGCTGGGAACTCACGCTGCGCTCGCCGAACGTCCTGCATCACGGCCAATTCCATCTCGCCTATTCAAATCAGATCGCCCAAGCAACCTCGCCCATCACCGGCGGTCTAGTCTGCCCCCAGCCGATCACTCCATCCTGCGGCCTCGATATCCCCTACGGTCTTTCTCCCGTGGACCACGATCAGCGCAATACGCTGAACGTCGGTTTCAACGGCAGCCTGCCGGGGCATGCCTATGCCTCCACCAACGTGTATTACGGGTCAGGATTCACCAACGGGTTGCCCGGCGTCCAATATCCCGGCAACTATCTGCCCAGCCACAGCGCTGTGGATCTTTCGCTGGGCAAGACTTTCGCCGAGAACTATACGGTTTCCGTGACAGCGGTTAATGTCGCGAACCGCCGCGTGCAGCTCGACAACAGCCTGACCTTCGGCGGATTCCACTGGGACGAACCGCGTCAGATCTACGGCGAATTCCGCTACCGCTTCCGTTATTAAACAAATTCGGTGCGAAGGCTGGTGGGTAATGAAAAGAAGGAACGCGATTGTTTTCATCCTGTTGATGAGTCTTGCAGGAACGAGCTGTCAGCGACTGAAACCAGCGCACATCAGCATGGACTCCTCAGTCCGACCCATTCCCGCAGGCGCATCCAGCAGTTCAGCGCCACGTCTTGGGCTTTGGGTGCCGGACACGGTTTTTGCCCTTACCGTCGCCGGGAACGAGTCGCAATCGCGCCTGCAGTTGCAATTCTCTCGCGACGGAGGGGACACTTTCGGCCAGCCAATCATTCTCAGCGATCCGAATGCAAATGTTCGAGCGGGAGGGGAAAACAGTCCGGTCCTGGCCACGGATGTCCAAGCGGACGTCTATGCTGCGTGGTTCCAAAGCGTGGCCGGCGCAACCCAGCTGATGGTCAAGCCGATCGGGCGGATTCCTGGAAGGTCCGTCAATGTTCTAGATGCGGACCGCAGGCCCAAGGCATACGCCGGTTTTCCAACCTTGGCCGCGACTCACGCCGGCGACGTATACGCGGTATGGCTGGATACGTGATAAGCCGGATCCGGAAGGTTCTTCCTCGATCTACTTTTCCCGGTCGACTGATCGTGGCGTGACTTTTAGCCGGAACATGCGGATAGCAGGATCGGCGTGTCCGTGCTGCCGTCCGCAAATCTACGTTGCGCCGAGTGGCGACATCTATCTGGCTTGGCGCCAGGTCTTCGCGGGTGATGTTCGCGACATGGTGCTGGCGCACTCTAACGACGGCGGAAAGACGTTTTCGCAGCCGGTTCGCGTGGCAGTCGACAACTGGGTATTGCACGCCTGTCCCGATGTTGGCCCCACCATCGGCGTCAGCGGCGGACGTCTGTACGTAGCCTGGTATTCCGAAGGTCAGGGAAAAGCTGGGATCAGGTTGGCCATATCCGAGAACGGGGGAACCAGTTTCGCGCGTCCTCAGATTGTCTCGGCCGACGTCCTGGATGCTACTCACCCTCGGCTATCGGTTTCGGAGGATGGCCGCGTTATTTAACATTCCAGGGCCGCCTTGAACACGAAGACACGAAATGGAGATCAAATCAGGCGTTTATCGTTGAGATTAATGGCGATAGCTTCACCCGTCCGATACAGGCTACGAACTCCGAATATTCCGTTCACGATCCCGATATGCTCGCGGGAACCGCCGGGCGTCTGTTCCTGGCCTGGACAGAGTCAGTGAATGACCGAAACCAGGCAGTGCTCTCCCGTGGATGGCTGCGATGAGTGCACCGAGCACAGCGCTCATCCGGCCTCGCCGATGAAATCTGCAACACAATCGGCGATAATCAAAGGAAAATTGACTATGCCAACTAACCCGAATTTATTCTCCTCACGTCTTGCCCTGTCGTGCCTGATCGCTCTGCTGGTTTTTTCCGCCAGCTGCAACCGCAGCGCACGCACTCAGCCGAAACGCTATTCGCTCATTGGAACTGTGATTTCCGTGGATAAGAACGCGGGTACGGCGAACATCGATAACCAGCCGATCAAGGGCTTCATGGAAAAAATGGTGATGCCCTACAGCATCAGGCCTGCCTAGATTCGGTACTGAACCAACTGCAACCCGGCGATTTGATCACCGCCGATGTAGTAGTCGAGCCGGATAAATATTTGGCTGGAAAACGTGAAGGTCACCGGACACACGCAGTTGCCTGCCGCTGCTAAACCGTCGGCGAGTTATCACGTGCCGAATCCGGGGGACGACGTGCCGGATTTCAAGCTGGTCAACCAGAGCGGTAAAAGCATTTCGCTGCATCAGTATCGCGGTGAGACGTTGTTGCTGACGCTGATTTACACGCGCTGTCCATTTCCTGATTACTGCCCACGCGTGAGCCATGAGTTCGCTGAGATCGATAAGCAAATTCAGGCTGATCCCACGCGGTACGGCAAAACGCATTTGCTCAGCATCAGCTTTGATCCAGCGAACGATACACCGAAAGTTTTGCGGGCTTATGCTTTCTCCTGCGCGCGGGAAAACAAAGATCCGGCTCTGTTCAAGCGTTGGGAATTCGCCGCCATTCCGAAAGCCGAGCTGCCGCAATTTGCAGATTTCTTCGCGCTGACCTACACGGAAGAAGGCGGATCGATTACACATTCGTTAAGCACGGCAGTGATTTCTGGAAATGGAAAGATCTACCGGTGGTATCACGGAGCGGACTGGCAGGCCTCTGATCTGCTGCAGGATGTGGCCGCGGCACATGCGGCGAGTTAGAGCGGTTGATGATTTTGATTGTCAATTGAAAAGGCGCGTTCAGCAGTTACGGGCAAGTTATGAGATATGTTCTAGTGGTTCTCGCGGTCTTCGGCGTTGTAGTTTCCGCGCTCGCACTGCGCGAGCACTACCGCACGGAAGGCGATTCGCCGTGCAGCATCAATGAGCGTTGGGATTGCGGCATTGTTAATCACAGCCCGTATGCGATGCTCGCCGGGATTCCCGTGGCGGCCCTCGGCATGTTTGGATATTTTCTGATGGCGGCGCTGGCTTGGCGCCGCGTTTACGCCGCTGTGCTGGCTATGGCCCTGGTGGGGCTGGGATTTTCTCTTTATCTGGCGCACATCGAGAAAGATATTCTTGGCGTGTGGTGTGTATACTGCGTGATTTCGCTGGGAATCATTTCGCTGATCACGTTGCTCTCGTTGATTACGACAATCGTGGCGAGACGAAGAGCCTCGTAGCGAGGCGAGTCTACCCAGGGCTTGCGCCCTGGGTCGCGTTCTTGCGTCCCTTCGCGGCTCCACAACCGTTACACCGATTCGAACTTCGCATTGACGAATTCGCGCGATTGCCCCTAAGATTGTTGCGCTCGCGGTTCCCCGCCACGACACTGGGTTCACCTAGTCTTTGATGACTCGAGCTTGCATTGCCCGAACTTGATCGACCCAACACGATCGGCCAGAAAATGATCGGCCAAACCATCTCGCACTATCGCGTTCTCGAACTGCTTGGGGGCGGCGGCATGGGTGTGGTTTACAAGGCCGAGGACACACTTCTGGGCCGCTTCGTAGCGCTGAAATTTCTGCCCGAGGACTCTTCGCAGGATCCGCAAGCTCTGGAACGCTTCCGCCGCGAAGCCCGCGCCGCTTCGGCGTTGAACCATCCGAACATTTGCACCATTCACGAGATCGGGCAGCACAACGGGCAGCTCTTCATCGTGATGGAATGCCTTGCCGGGCAGACGCTGAAGCATGTGATCCAGGGACGACCGATGGAGCTCGATCTGCTGCTGACCCTGGCGATCGAAGTGGCTGAGGCGCTGGATGCCGCGCACAGCAAGGGAATCGTGCATCGCGATATTAAACCAGCAAATATTTTTGTCACCGAGAGCGGACATGCCAAAGTTCTCGATTTCGGGCTGGCGAAGATCAACCGGGCGGCGAAGTCAAACAGCGGCGAATCGCAGACGGTCGCCGACGTGACGGCTCTCGATCTGACCAATCCCGGCAGCGCGGTGGGAACCGTGGCTTACATGTCGCCCGAGCAGTTGCGCGGCAAGGAACTGGATGGACGAACCGACCTGTTCTCTTTTGGCGTGGTGCTCTATGAGATGGCAACGGGCGTGGTTCCGTTTCGGGGGGAAACTTCGGCGATTATTACGGAAGCGATTCTTAACCGGCATCCGGCGGCGGCGGCACGACTAAATCCAGGTATGCCGCCAAAGCTTGAAGAGATTATCAACAAGTCGCTCGAAAAGGAGCGCGATCTGCGTTGCCAGACAGCGGCGGAATTGCGCGCCGATCTCAAACGCTTGCAGCGCTCGATTGAATCTTCGCGCAACGTGACGCTGGGAGAAAATCCGGAGAGCGGGGCTTCGTCTTCTTCGGCAGTCAGGACCGCCTCGCCAGAAAAACCGGTTCCGGTGAAAAAATCTGCAACGCAGGCGATCGTCTTTGCAGTCTGCCTGTTGATCGCGGCCAGCGCGGGTCTGTTTGCCGGGAAATTGTTTTTCGCGTCGGCTCCGGCCGAACCGCCGATCTATCGCCAGCTCACATTCCGCCGCGGCAGCATTCGATCAGCGCGTTTCGCGCCGGATGGGCAAACAATTCTTTACAGTGCGGCGTGGCAGGGAAATCCGACGGACGTATTCACCGCCCGGCCGGAAGCGCCCGAATCGCGCTCCATGGGCCTGAGCCATACGCAGTTGATGTCGGTTTCTTCTACCGCAGAAATGGCGGTGTTGCTGAACAGCAAAGCTATCGGCGCCTGGGTGACCATGGGCACTCTGGCGCGTGCGCCGCTGGCCGGCGGAGCGCCGCGCGAAGTTCTGGAGAATGTGCAGTGGGCGGATTGGTCTCCGGATGGTTCGACCTTTGCCGTGGTTCGCGATTACGGCGGCATGAATCGCCTGGAATATCCGATCGGCAAGCCGCTCTATGAAACTGGAGGATGGATCGGGCATCCGCGGGTATCGCCGAAAGGTGATCTCATCGCGTTCGCCGATCATCCGTTACAGGGCGATGACAGCGGCGGTCTTTCTATTGTCGATCTCAGCGGGCACAAGAAGGTTCTTTCGGAACAGTGGTTCACGATTCAGGGGTTGGCCTGGTCGCCGGATGCGAAAGAGATCTGGTTTACGGCCAGCAAATCTGGAACAGATCGCACTCTCTATGCGACAACGCTGGATGGCAAGATGCGCACGATTGCCCGCCTACCGGGCGCTCTCATGCTCTACGACATTGCGAAAGATGGACGCGTGCTGCTGGTGCGGGCGAGCTGGCGGCGCGAACTCATCGGCTTTGCCGCTGACGGCAAGCAGCGCGAACTTTCCTGGCTCGATTACAGTTATCCGGCAGAACTTTCGGCCGACGGTAAAACTTTGTTGTTCGACGAAGAAGGCGGCGGCGGATCGCTGGCGTATTCGAAATCCGGTGGCTACACGTACGGGGTTTATATTCGCCCGACCGATGGCTCGCCTGCAGTGCTGCTGGGAGAAGGCAGCGCGCTCGCACTCTCTCCTGACGGCAAATGGGCGATTACCGAAAGCCAGGTTTCCCCGGCGCAGCTCAAACTTTTGCCCACGGGCGCGGGACAGGCCAAAGACCTGACCAATGACAACATCAATCACAACTGGGCGCACTGGTTCCACGACGGCAAACGCATCCTGTTCTCCGGCAACGAACCTGAGAAGGGAGAAAGACTCTACGTTTTCGATCTGGATACGGCAAAGAGCCGAGCCATTACTCCGCAGGGCGTTAACGGAGATTCTTTCGCTATTTCTCCCGATTCTGAGATAGTTGCTGCCGTTGGTCCCGATCAGAAAGGCTACCTGTACCCAGTGAACGGCGGCGACCCGCAACTGATTCCAGGCGTTAAACAGGGCGAGCAGCCTATCACCTGGAGCGCCGATGGACATTCTCTTTATGTGTATCAGCCGGGAGAACTGCCGGCGCACGTGTATCGCGTGGATGTGCGATCGGGGCAGCGGACGCTTTGGAAAGATCTGATGCCAACCGATCCTGCCGGCGTGGAGAACATTGGGCCGATTCTGTTGACTCCCGACGCGAAGACTTGCGTCTTCGGCTACCACAGAAATCTGGCGGATTTGTATTTGGTGGAAGGGCTGAAGTAGGAGTCTGAAGTTCCCGGCCGTCATCCCGAAGTCCCCGCGCTTTATCCGGTATTCTTTAGCGCTGTGGGGCTGACATTAGTCTCTGACAAGTGGACATCGATTCGGTAAGGGAGATTCCTCGCCCCGCCGGCAAAAACGCGGGGCTTCGGAATGACGCCGTCAGTGCCGGTTAATGCGGCGACTAGATATCCAAATTCTTCACGTCCAGCGCGTTCTCTTCGATGAATTTTCGGCGGGCTTCTACGTCTTCGCCCATGAGTGTGCTGAAGATGGTTTCGCATTCGGCGATGTCTTCGAGCTTCACCGAGAGCAGAGTGCGGCGCTCGGGGTCCATGGTGGTCTCCCAGAGCTGCGGAGCGGTCATTTCGCCCAGGCCTTTGTAGCGCTGCACGTCGTAGCCGCGGCTGCCTTCTTTTTTCACGTAGTCGAAGAGTTCGCGCGCGGTCGCCTTCTCGACCGGTTCTGCGGCGACTTTGGCTTTGGGCGCGGCTTTCGCGGCTACGGACTTTTTGTCGGCTTTGCCGTCTTTTTCTGCAGCTTCTTCGTCGGCTTCTTCGCTATTGCCGTTCCCGCCAACGGGACTGACCTTGGCGATGGTTTCTACGATGAATGGCGGTTCGAGATACGGTTCGATCTGTTTGAATTTCGAAATCAACTGCCGGCATTCGGGGCTGGAGGCAAGTTCCCAGTTGATCACGTGTTCGGAACCTTGCGCGTCGACGAACCTCACTTCCCACAGGTTGTGCTCTTCGTCAAACCGGCTTTCGACCTCTTTGAACTTGCGGTCTTTCTGCAGGCGCTTCAATTCTTTTTCCAGCTTCTCGACTTTCTTCGACGGAGTGTTCTTGTCGCCTTCGAAATCGGAGTGTCTCGAAAGATCGAGTTTCGGCAGCAGCTCAGCGACAGCTTCGTCGCGCAGGCGCTTGTTCACCTTGTCGAAGAAGTTGAGATATTCCTTCAGCACGCTCATGAAGCGCGTAAGGTTCGCGCCTTCGAGCTTGGCCGCGCCTTCGCCGTAGCGCACGATGAGGCCATCGGCGGCGCGCTTAAGCATGACTTTATCGAAGGCATCGTCGTCTTTAATGTACTGGATCGACTTGCCTTTTTTGATCGAATAGAGCGGCGGCTGTGCGATGAAGACGTTGCCGCGCTTGATCAACTCCTGCATGTGACGGAAGAAAAACGTCAGCAGAAGCGTGCGAATGTGCGAGCCGTCGACGTCGGCATCGGTCATGAGAATGATTTTCGCGTAGCGCACTTTCGTCGGATCGAAATCGTCTTTGGCGATGCCGGTACCAAGCGCGGTGATCATGGCGCGAATTTCTTCGTGGGCCAGCATCTTGTCGTAGCGCGCTTTTTCGACGTTGAGAATTTTTCCTTTGAGCGGCAGGATTGCCTGGAAGCGACGGTCGCGGCCTTGTTTCGCCGTGCCACCGGCGGACTCGCCTTCGACCAGGAACAATTCGCAGCGGTTGGGATCGCGTTCAGAACAGTCGGCGAGCTTTCCTGGTAAACCACCAGAATCCAGAGCGCCTTTGCGGCGCGTGAGATCACGAGCTTTGCGCGCGGCTTCGCGGGCGCGGGCGGCGTCGACGGCTTTGTTGATAATCTTCCGCGCAACGGTGGAGTTCTGTTCGAAGAACGCGCCGAGGCGCTCATTAATGAACGCCTGCACGACGCCGGCGATATCTGAATTGAGCTTGCCTTTGGTCTGGCCTTCGAATTGGGGTTGCGACAGCTTTACGCTGATTACCGCGACCAAGCCTTCGCGAACATCGTCTCCAGTGAGATTTTCTTTCACATCTTTGAACAGGCCCATCTGCTGGCCTGCATAGTTGATGGTGCGCGTGAGCGCCATGCGGAAACCGGAGAGATGCGTGCCGCCATCGACCGTATTGATGTTGTTGGCGAAGCTGAAAACCGTTTCGGAGTATCCGTCGTTATATTGCAGTCCGATCTCCATGGCCACGCCGTTGCGTTCGGCTTCCATGTAGATGGGCTTGTCGTGCAGAACCTGTTTGCCGCGATTCAGGTGCTTGATGAATTCCGCGATGCCGCCGTTGTACTTGAATTCCGAATGCTTCGCTTCGCCGGTTTTCGGATCGGTGGTGCGCTCGTCAGTGAGCGTGATGACCAAGCCCTTGTTCAGGAATGCGAGTTCGCGCAGGCGCTGAGCGAGCGTGTCGTAGTTGTATTCGGTGGCCGTGAAAATGCTGCGATCGGGCAGAAAGTGAACCTTGGTTCCGGTTTTTACTTTGGCGACGCCAGTCTTCTTCAGTTTGCTGGTGGGCTCGCCTTTGGAATAGGTTTGCTCCCAGGTTGCACCGTCGCGCCAGATTTCTAGTTCTAGCTCTTCGCTAAGCGCGTTCACACAGGAGACGCCGACGCCGTGCAATCCGCCGGAAACTTTGTAGGTGGAAGAATCGAATTTTCCGCCGGCGTGCAGGGTGGTCATGACAACTTGCGCGGCGGAAACCTTTTCGCCGTCGATTACCATGTCGTCGACGGGGATGCCGCGGCCATCGTCGGTAACGGTGATCGAGTTATCGATGTGGATGGTGACTTCGATCTTGGTGGCGAAACCGGCGAGAGCTTCGTCGACCGAATTGTCGACAACTTCATACACCAGATGGTGAAGGCCGAGGTCGCCGGTCGAGCCGATGTACATGGCGGGACGTTTGCGGACCGCTTCCATGCCGCCGAGAACCTTGATGGAATCGGCAGTGTAGTCGCTCTTGCCTCCGCCGTTGGTGCCAACGATGGGGGTGATGACTCCGTTTTTCGTTTTGGTCTCGATCGCGGTGCTGATCTCTTTGGTGGCCATTACGCTCCAGGGACGAACGCTCGAAACTTGCAACACAAATTGGCACGCAGGTTCCCCCAAAAGAGCGCCGGAAACCGGGTCCAAAAGTGCGCTTTATGCCGCCATGGAAACTGACTTCAAGTTATTGAAATTTCTTATACTTAGGTTCGATTGGCGACTATGAAATTATACCACGAGAAGAGGGTCTGCTAATGCCTCAGAAGGGCGGAACCGCGACGGTAAACTCCATATTTGCAGTGGGTTCCAAGTTGGTACGCGGCCAGGTCGCCAACTGGTTACAATGCACAGCAATTTCACAGTTACAGGTTGATTTCGCGGCACCTCATGTATGGTTGATACCATCTAAAAAATCCTGCTGATAGAATAAACGGACAGGAGCTACACGACCCCGAATGGCCGTTCCCGTTTCACAAATGTGGACCGTATCGAGCTACGTGCTTCGGCAGAAGCTCGCCGGCCGGAAGCAGTATCCCTTGGTCTTGATGCTCGAGCCGCTGTTCCGCTGCAACCTGGCTTGCGCCGGCTGTGGCAAAATTCAATACCCCGCCCACATATTGAAAAAAGATCTTTCGCCGGAGGAATGTTTCTGCGCGGTCGAGGAATGCGGCGCGCCTATGGTGTCGATCCCCGGCGGCGAACCGCTGATGCACCCGCAGATCGATGCGATTGTCGAAGGCCTGGTGGCGCGCAAGAAATATATTTATCTCTGCACCAACGCACTGCTGCTGAAAGAGAAGCTGCATCTGTTCAAGCCGAGCAAATATCTGACCTTCAGCGTTCATCTGGACGGCCAGCGGGAAGAGCACGATCTGGCGGTTTGCCGCGAAGGCGGTTATGACATTGCCGAGGATGCGATCAAAGAGGCGCTGGCTCGCGGTTTCCGCGTGACCACGAATACGACTTTGTTCGACGGCGCCGATCCGAAATCTGTACGCGCGTTTTTTGACGACATGATGGAGCTTG
Organism: uncultured Acidobacteriaceae bacterium; assembly: GCA_963766625.1. Taxonomy (GTDB): domain Bacteria; phylum Acidobacteriota; class Terriglobia; order Terriglobales; family Acidobacteriaceae; genus Sulfotelmatobacter. The sequence goes on from CAVYBF010000015.1 coordinate 10,465, forward strand.
GGCTGGAGGGCATGATGCTCTCACCGGGATATTCCTACGATAAAGCTCCGGATCAGAAGCATTTTCTGGGACGGGCGCGGACGCGGCGAATGTTCCGCGCAATTCTGTCGAATCGCAATCCGAAATGGCGATTCAACTTGTCCCCGCTGTTTTTGGAGTTTCTGATGGGGAAACGGACTTACCCGTGCACGCCGTGGGGCATGCCGACTTACAACATTTTCGGATGGCAGAAGCCTTGTTACTTGCTGCAGGATGGTTACGCAGAGACTTTCGAGGAGCTTCTTGAAACGACAAATTGGGCGAACTACGGCACCGAGTCAGGCAATCCGGCGTGCGCGAATTGCATGGTGCACAGCGGGTATGAAGCGTCTGCGGTGAATGCGACTTTCAGTTCGCTAGGCGGGTCTCTGGCGACAGTGAAAGCGACTTTGTTTACCCGCTACCGCGATCAGGAAGCGCTGCGCATGCTGGATGAGCATGTTGCGCCGGTGCATCCGCTGGTGCAGATAACGCCGACGAGCGAGTCGTCTTTGCAAACTCAGGCTTAAGTTCTGCTGCTGGCCAGGCTTCGCCCGGCGGACAGCCGGGTCGGCTGTCCCCACATTTTTGCTCCTATTTTCTTCTTATGACCGGCAAAGAATCTGGCCACGTCGATCACGAAGCAGCGCAAGCCGTGCCGCACATCAATCCTGAGGCGCTGGAAGTCGCTCCCGGTACTGCGCACGAACAATCGAGGGTTGGATTCCGCAGCTTGCCAGTGACGAAGAAATCCGCAGCGCACTCGAGAAAGCTTTCGATTATCGCGGCGACATAACGATCACTCGCAAAGACGGATCGAAGATTGAAGGTTACCTGTTCGACCGGCGCAGCGCAGCCACGCTGAAAGATTCCATCGTCCACCTCTATCCCAAGAGCTCGAACGAAAAAGTTGCTGTATCGTATGCCGACATTGCCGCTCTGGCTTTTACCGGCCGCGACACCGCCGCAGGCAAGAGCTGGGAAGCCTGGATGAAGAAATACGCCGCGAAAAAAGCGGCAGGCGAGAAGAACATTGCGCTGGAGCCCGAGCCGCTGGAGAGAGCTTCTGGCTCGAGTTATACCCTTACGCGCAGGCGGGTGGGACAATGACAGATTGCCGACCAGGTCATCGACTTCATCTTCCATTCCGGCGATGAAGGTAAACGACAGCGCGTATCCGTGATCCAGCATAACCAGCGTGGATTGGTGCATCACACGCGTGCCCACGTCTTTTTCGAAATCGCCGCGCACCAGGTTCTTCTTTCCAACTGTAAGCTCGTCGGGCTCTTCTCGACCTCAAAGCCCTGAGCTTTCGCAACTTCTGTGACCGGGCCGAAATACTGCGCCACATCTTCAAGTCCGGGATAGGCTGTCGCACTCTCGGCGGCGATCAGGATTGACGAATTCACGTCTTCGCCCTGTGCCTGCGGCGGCCGCGAGAATGCTGCCAGTAGCACGCGTCCGCAGGTCTCCGTGTCGGGACAGCCGGCCTCGGCTGTCCTGTCGGCCCGATTGGTTTCCTCCGGTCCGGCAGGATTAGCTTGACGGTCTTGCGTGTTCATCTCGTCGGTTCGTAACACCCATCCCGCCGGGATTTTGCAGGCGAAGCCGAAGAATGAATTGCGATATACGCCATTGTTGATCGCTCCGGCGCTAACTGATGAGTTGTCCGCTGCCTTCGGAGAAATCGATAAAGAGGATCAGGAAGAATCCTGCGAATCGGCGTTCTGGCGCAACGATATTAGAGAAAACATGGCTAACAGGAAGGCAGTTGCGAATGAAGACGCGGCAAATACAACTCATAGCGCCATGTATTCGAATCGCGCGTGGTCATCTACTCGATTGGACCGTGGGACCCACAAAAAAGGGAGATAGCTTTACGCCGCCCGTCCGGCCACTGGCTGCGTGCAGTGCGAGCACCGGCGAGCGTCGATGGGGATATCGCTCAGGCACTCCGGACATTTTTTCGTAGTCGGATCCGGTGGTTTCTCGCCCTTGTGTATGCGCGCGATCAGGGCATTGACCGGCAGTACGACAAAAAGTAAACGGCAGCCGCGATCAGAAGAAAGAAATTATCGCGTTAATGAAATTATCGAGGGGAATGCGACGCCGTGAACTGCGAATTGCAGGGTGGAAAATTTCTCGCCTCCGCCGGTCGCAAGCTGATCAGCGGATTCAGAAAGGCGGACATCAATCCGGCAAACACGCTGGCAAAAGCCGCGCCTATGACTACGCCTACAGCCATGTCCACAACATTTCCGCGCAGGATGAACTTCTTGAATCCGTCCAGCATAACGTGCCTCCGGAAAGCCAATCAGCGTCAATTTACGGCAGCAGCAGAGATCGGTAAAGCGTAGTCTGATCAAATCTACCGGTCATCGCAAAATTGACATTCGCTTGAACCTACCAGATGCGCACGCGATCAGGCGGTGCCA
>CAVYBF010000016.1:0-9901 GCA_963766625.1 uncultured Acidobacteriaceae bacterium
GCATCCACCGGACGCACATCGCTCAGCAACTCGCCCCACCAGAATCCTGCCTCCACACCAACCGACGGAATGTACTTCAGTTGATGCACGTCAGCATGTGCCGCACTCTCCGCCAACGAATGATTCGGCTGCAAAAATAGCGTAGTCGGCGTCACATCGTTCGGCGGCCACGCATCTTCGCGCCGCCACTCACCCGGAACATTCTCCAACGTCGGATCCGGCGGATGCCAATGCTGCATATAAATCACCAGCCGCGGATCGTGCTCCACGCCGGTATCTCGCCCCTTTAGCCAGTGATCGAAGAACCGCACCGCCTCGTTGCGCCATTCGATTTGCGGCCCCGGCACGGCATCGTTCGGATAGGTGTGATCCCACGGTCCAACAATCGCCTTCACTGGTCCGCTCGATTGCATCAGCATGTCAGGCACGTTGTCGCGATAGCCGTCGAGCAGCCCGCCAATCAGAAAGCACGGAATCGTAATCTCTTTCAGCGGACGCACGCGGTTCCGCCAGAAGGGCCCATCATGCTGATGCTTCAAATAAAGCAGTGACCATGGTGGCGTATCGAATCTCGGCCCCAGAACTTTTTCGTCGAGCGTGTAATCTGGAGCGCCGGTCCATCCCTCGGCCATATCCATGTTCAATTCGAATTCGTCGATATGCGCGATGCCGTCAATGTAATGCACATCATCGTGAAACAACTCCGCCGTCGCATCGGTCGCGAGGATTGCCTTCAGCCCCGGCGCATGCCGCATCGCCATCTGCAATGCGGTGAATCCTCCCCAGGAGATTCCGAACATTCCTACATTCCCGTTCGACCACGGCTGGTGCGCCAGCCACGCAATCACCTGTTCACCATCTTCCTGCTCCGTTTCGGAATATTCACGCTCCGGCGGCGAGCCCTCGCTCGCCCCAAATCCGCGAATATCCACGCGCACGCTCACGTACCCGCGCCGCGCAAAATATGCGTGATGCGGATAATCCTCCGCCGCCGTTCCATCATCTTTTCGGTACGGTAAATATTCGAGCAGAGCGGGGAACCTCTCGCCAGCCTTCGCGCCATCCGGCATATAAAGCGTGGCCGCAAGCCGCACGCCATCTTTCATCGGAATCCACGCCTGCTCCATGCGAACGCCATAGATAGGCAGGGAAGGGGGATCGATGGCGCGAACCGGGGCAGACATGAAGAAAAGGATTGAGGGAAGCAGGATGAGCGGACCGACGAAGCAGAAAACATGAACCATCGAGCCTCGAGCTGTTCGTATCAATTCAATCTCCTAAAGCTTTGACAATATATCCGTCAGCGAAGTGGACCGTCTACTGCAGCTCCCGGTGGGTCTTAGCCCGGGTGTTCGCCGCCCGAGGGAACAAGGGGGGATCGGAAGCTAGGACAATGAGCGATGTCGAGATGTTCTGACGACTGCCCCTATCGTCGGATTTCGAGAAGCCGAAACTCGACATCTTGCGAACCCTTGTTCCGCAAGCGAAATTCCTGTTCTTTCGGCATTAGAGTCACGACGTCTTTTTCTAGCGACACGTGCAAGAATGGTGGTTTCTCATTTACTAAGTCGCCGCCTTTGATGCCGATAATCAGGCAATCAGAGGAGGATCTCGGCGTCTCCACGGCGGCGCCGGGCTCGACTGTGAAGTACGTCGCGAAGAGCTTAGGGAGATTGTTTCCTTTTTCCGCGTCAGGAGCGCCGATACCACTGCAAGACATAGCGCGGGGTGCACGGACCGTACAGCCTAGATTGTCCGACGAAGTTACCTGCGCCATCGTCAGGGGGCCAGTCAGCAACATAAGTGCAAGCATCGCACGCATACGTTTTTCTCCGGCAGATTCTCTCTGTCCTCAGTGCTGGCAGTTTAGTCGACGAGGCCGCTTGGGCGAGCAGGGTTAGCATTGAATTCTTGAAACCAGAGCGCTAGCCCTCGTTGGTTCCGGCCCCTTGTTGGCGCCGAAACGCGCGCATGTCAATTCCCAACTGCTCCGCCTTCTTATAAAGATGGCTGCGCTCCAGGCCCAACGATTTGGCCGCCAGACTCACATTCGAATGGCTGCGCTTCAATTCCGCGAGAATGACTTCACGCTCGAACCCATTGACCCGCTCAGACAAAGGACCGGAAGAGAAGGATGAAGGCAATCCGACTCCGCTGGACAAGCCCGCCGGTAAAGCCATCTCTACACTTGCTCTATCAACGCTTCTGTTTGTTGACAAGAGCATGAGGCGTTCGACTATGTTCCTCAGCTCCCGCACATTTCCCGGCCAGTTATACGCCTGCAGCGACTCCATCGCATCGGCGGAAAATGCAATTGGTTTCCATCCATTTTGTAGGCTCACTTGCGCCGCAAAATACTCCACCAGCGCGGGGAGGTCTTCTCTGCGCTCGCGCAACGGCGGCAGAGTAAGCGGGAAAACGTAAATCCGGTGAAACAGATCCTGACGGAATTTCTCCTCTCGCACTCGCGCCTGCAGATCGCGATGCGTGGCCACGACCACGCGCACATCCACACTCAGCGCCTTGTCGCCGCCGATGCGCTCGACTTCTCCTTCTTCCAGCACTCGCAGCAACTTTGCCTGCATGGTCAGCGGCATGTCGCCAATCTCATCCAGGAAAATAGTGCCGCGATTTGCCTGCTCAAATTTTCCGATATGCCGGCCCGCCGCCCCGGTGAACGATCCTTTTTCGTGCCCGAATAGTTCCGATTCGATCAGTTCGACCGGAACCGCGGCGCAATTCAGCGTGACGAAAGCGGCTCCGGCACGCGGGCTGCATTCGTGGATTGTACGAGCGACGAGTTCCTTACCCGTGCCAGTTTCTCCCAGGATGCATATTCGTGTCTCGCTTGCTGCCACGCGCTTGACCTGGTCCATTACGCGTTGCATGGCAGCGCCCTTCCAAACGATCTCGTGTTTGCCCAGCCGCTGCTTAAGCTGCCGGTTTTCGTTCTCAAGCCGCTGCAGCTTCAGCACATTCTCGACCGTGAGCAGAAGCTTTTCCGTCGAAATCGGTTTTTCCAGAAAATCCAGCGCGCCTAATTTAGTTGCGCGCACCGCGGTTTCAATATCTCCCTGGCCAGACATCATCACTACCGGCGGAGTCACGCCGAGCGCCTTCAATTCTCCCAGCAACTCCAGTCCACCCTTGCCGGGCATGACCACATCCGAAAGAATCAGATCAAAAGTTTGCGCCTTCGCCAATTCGATGGCCTTCGCCGCCTGATCGCATACGGTCGCCTCATGACCAGCCAGGCGAAACGCACGCGCCAGCGACGCCAGCGTATTCGGCTCGTCGTCCACAATCAGCAGATGTGCTTTCTTATCCAAATTACTCCTGCAGTCGATCATCCCTTCAGCCAGCATGTGCCGCAGAGTTCAAGCTCTTCGGCAATTCGACGATGAAGTTCGTGCCGCGGCCCGGTTCGCTCTGCACCCGGATTCTGCCACTGTGATCGCTCACGATTGACTGCACAATCGCCAACCCAAGGCCGGTGCCATGCTGCTTGTTCGTGTAATAAGGAGTAAAAATGTTATTGCACTGGTCCTGCGTCAAGCCCGTTCCCGTGTCTGCCACTTCAATGAAAATCTTGTCGCCACTGTCTCGAGTGCGCAGCGTCAGTATTCCGCCTTCCGGCATCGCGTCAATCGCGTTCAATACAAGATTGGAAATTGCACGATGCAGCAGCTCGGCATCCGCTGCGACTGGCTCCAAAGATGTGTCGAGTTGCAGTTCGCAACTGATCTTCGCATGCCCCGGAGCTTCCAATTGCGCCTGATAAAGCTGTGCGATGCCGCGAATTACTTCATTGAGTTGTACGGGCCGCAACTGCGGCTGCGGCATTTTCGAGAAGTCACTGAACTTTGAAATGATGTTTTTTAGATTTGCGATCTCGGTCAGCAGGGTTCTCGAACTCTCGCAGAAAACCTCATCGAATTGCTCCGGCATTTGTTGCCGCGCGCGCACCAGATTTTCCACCGTGAGTTGCAACGGAAACAGCGGATTCTTCAATTCGTGGGCCAGACGCCGCGCTAATTCGCGCCATGCCGCCACCCGTTCGGCCTGCACCAGACGTTCTCTTTGCCCCAACAACTCAGCGGTCATGCGATTGAAGGAATCCGCTAACTGCCATAATTCGTCGTTGCCGTCCACTTCCACGCGCGTGTCCCAATGACCGGCCGCAACTTCCTGCGCAGCGTGGGCCAATTGCTCGACCGGCCGTGTGACGCGCGCCGCAGCCCAACTGCTCAAAAGAATCGCTAATGCAATCCCTCCACCACCAGCCATCAGCGCCGCTGTGCGAATGAGCCGCGTCAATGCGATGTACCTGCTTCGTGAGCTGCCGATCAGCAGAATCGCGAGCAGATGCTGGCCGTTGTCGCTGCCGATTCCAACGAGTGGTATAGCGTGAAACTCTTCATCCTCGGCTGAATCGCTGGACCACTGCACAATGCGCGCCTGCTCTTGTTTGGATCGCTGCACCGATTCGATGAGCGGTTGCAGTTTACTAGCGAGACCAGCGCTCGCGGCCGAAGGCTGGCTGGGATCGACGATCTGGTTGGGATCGACGATCGATGCGGTTGAGAACCGCTCACCGCGATTCTGATAGAGCAGTACGCGCATTCCAGCCGGCATATCCAGTCCGGAAAGGAAACTCTTGTCCAGCCTGCGCCCGCCGATTATGTAAACGGGATGCTCTCCTGCGCCAGTCGCGCGCACCGCCAACAAGCCGAGTTCAGCCCCGTCCTGCAATTCTTCTTGTTCGAGAAAGAATCCCTGATTATTCTCAGCAGTCAGGCTGGCGAATGAACCTTCTGGGTAGCCGAACTTCTCCGGCCACTGCGCGGAAGAAACGATGGTGCCGTCGGCTTCAACAAACTCGAGAAAATCGAGTGGATCATTTTCGGCGATCGTCTTCGCGAGCTCAAAATACGGGCCCGAATCCGCGGGTCCTCGGCTCAGTGCCGATGCCATGCGATTCAGCGCTTCCGAAGTGGCGATCGCCGAGACCGTTTGCGCGACGATCTCTCCCTGGCGGTTGAACTCGCGGCGGAACTGGGCCACCAGAGCGGCTGCTCGTTCATCCTCGTTGCGCTGGAAAGCCCGCCGGGTGACCGCTGACACCAGCCAGGTAACCGCCACAACCGACAGAAAAACCGTCAGCGCGAATACGGCGACCAGTTTGCGTCGGAAGGTCATGGCCTTTGCTTTTTCGCCTTGCCTTACATTTTCGGGGGACTGAATCTCGAATCATATCTCACCACTGCGTTGCAGAGCAGGTGAATGGCTTTTGGGGTACTACTTTTCGGGTACTACCTGGGCTGCTTCTCCTCAGCCTCGCCCTGTCCTGCCAGGTTCATGCCATGCAGAACGTCATTGGCGAAGAAGAACTTTCCGTCCGCCGGGACCATCATAATTTGCAACTTGTCCGAGAGTCGCTCGGCCACAATTTTGTTAATCAGTAAAGGATTTCCTTTCAGAATTGCGGCTTCACTTTGCAAGCGCTCGGCATCGGCAGCGGCCGTGACGCGAATCCGATCGGCCTCCGCATCCGCCAGCACCCTCCGTCGCTCGCCTTCCGCTTTTCCATCGATTACCTTGGCTTGCGCATCGGCTTCAGCATTCTGAATCGTGGCTTCTTTACGGGCCTCGGCTTCGAGTTTGGTTTCCTCAATCTGCTTCTGCTTAAGCGGCAGGGTGTATTGCATTGCGTCCGATTCCGCCTTGGCCCTTAGAACCCGCACTCGCGCTTCACCCTCGGCTTGCTTAACCTGCCGCGCCTTATCCGCTTCGGCCTCGAGTTCCGCGATGCGCACTTCTTTGCTCTTCAATTCGGTTTCAACGCCCATGCGATCGTTTTCCTGTTCTTTTAACAGCAGCGTCTCCAACCCGTCCGCATATTCCTGGGGCAGCTGAATATCGCGCAGCATGACCTCCTTCACCACGATTCCATCGGCGGCCAACTTCTGCGTGATCATCGCCGCCGCTTTCTGCCGTACTTCTTCGCGCTTGCCCGAGAAGACATCACGGACCGTGTAGTTCGGGACAATTTCCCGCCACACGCTCGCCACTGTCGGCGGTACGATCTCTCGCTCCACGGGACGCGGCAAATTTTGTTCCATGTAATCCAGGTTTTTCGCATCCAGCCGATACCGCACGGTGATCGCCAGGCCGAGCGTTAGTCCTTCCTTCGCCTGCACGTTCAGCGGCTCAGGTTTCGGCTGTTCAGTTTTCGAGGAGAACTTGCCTGCAGTTTTTCCATCCTCCCCCGTTCCGGCGGTAAAAATCTGATCGCGAACGTCGAACAGCACGACTTCCTCAACCAGGGGCACTATCATGTGCGCTCCGGCGTAAAGCGTGCCCGGCACGGTTCCGCTGAGTTGGCTCACTCGAACCCCAGCCATACCGCTCGGCACCACGACAATACTGAATGCCAGTAGCAACGGTACCCAGGCGCCTAGCGCCAGAGTACCTGCGATTCGCCAATGCGGGACGAGCGCTGCCACGTTTAAGTTCTCTTCCGGGGATGCATCGCGTTGCTGCCGCTGCAATCTGCTACGGTAGATGTCATAGGCGACGAGATAAATCGCGGCAACCATCATTCCGATGCCGCCAGTGATGAACAAATATTTCAACGCTAACATTTTCGTTCTCCTCTAAGCGTCTTTGTCCAGTCCTGCTGTCCAATCCTACGGTTCAGTGCTGCTGTCCGTTTTTCGCGACCATCCCAGGGCGAACCATCCTAGGGCCAACAGCGGACCGAAAAAAGAACAGCCGCATCAGACGTCCGAAAATCAGTTCTTCCGTTAGTACCGCAACCGCCAACGAAAAGATCAGGCCGGCTATCACCGCCATGAATGTAATTGCCATTTGCATCATGTCCTCCTTTGACAGCTATGTTGAGGAATGCAAAGCAAGGAGAGCACCAGAGTCCTGCACGCGAAAATAAAGGGGTTAGCCGTAAAGTGAGCCCGGCAAACGTGGTGCCCAGAACACAGTGTGTTAGCGAGGACACGCGCGCGTCCCTGTGCGATCCTGAATCAGTGCGATCCTGAAATGTGAAATGGAGCAGAACTACGGGGTGCTGTGTGCGTGCCTGATTCCGAGGAATGTTGGCGAGGTCGACCGAAAAAGCAAAAAGAAAGAGTTCCGGAGGAGGGCAATCTCTCTCTTCAAGCTCTTCGCTCTTCTTTTTTAAGGCGCCCGGCCCCGCCGTCTGGGGTTACGGCTTGTGGGGTTCTGTGGGTTGGGACCGGGCGATCTTTAACTAGTAAGGACTAGTTCAATGCGGCTATTCTTGCACGAAGCATTTTCTGTTGCGGTGACCGCCGTCACCTATCTGCGTGACTTTTGAGCCCGCTATTGTGGAAACGTCGCCATGGCCGGAAGAAGAATGCCCATGCTCAAGAGGAGCCGACGGGCGGACAGGCGTACCCGTTCAGGGACTAAGTCTTGGAGACCAATCCCTCTACTAGGGCGTGGCGCGTCGGAACTTAATCCTACTGCGCACCGTTTGTCCACCCTAAATTACAGTACGCGCACCAGGAACTGGCCGCCATGATCTCCGTCACATGGTGGCGTGAGAGTCTGCCCCCGCGACACGAACAATTGATGGGGGTTTCTCCTTTATTTCTGCAGTCTGGGGCGAAACTCACGGAACCGGCAATCGGCCTCACCGCAACGTCGTTTCTCATGTGGTCGTGGAGAATGGCCGGCAAACCCAGTTTCTGAAGCACCCCCAAGTGTGGCGGGTGGCTCATCCTTTTTGTAAAGGGTGGGATTCGATACTCTCGACGCGCCCAGGTCGGCTCACGCCGCCGGATGAATCTTCATCTCTGCTCCGGGCCATAGATTGATCCTGACCACTCCCGGCTCATCATAGGTATAGCTGCGGTAACTGCTCCAGAGCCACTGCTCTGGCTCCATCACGAGTCGCTGTTTCACCCGACTGCGATGCATGTAGCGAGGGGAGGCGAGCCAAGCCTGGCGGTGATAGCAACTGCAAGTCAGAAAGTGCAAGTACTGGTGCCCATAGTACCGTTTCAAGCCTTTTGGCATGTTCTAGACTGTAAGGCGGGCAATGGGCTCGCTGCGTAAAAAATCGATTCACCAGCACGGCTGGTTCGCAGTCGGGAATCCCACCCTTTCGCAAAAAGCGCGAAGGATGGGCCACCCGCCAAGATCGAACACGGATATGACTATTTCATTTGGAAAATAATATGCCAACAATGACGAGGCATAAAGCTTGGGCGCTCGGGTTGCTCGTGGGGTGCTGCCTAATATTGGCATTGTCGTCCTGCCTTGGAAAAACCTCTCTCAGAGCCGAGGCGGTATCTCCCACGGGCAAATATCGAGCGGAGTTACGCGAGGGTGACACTGGGGCTGTCGGCGGCTGGATGTCCGCAATTCGAATCTCGCGGGCTAAACCCGGCGTCTGGGCCCGTTTGCTAGGGCGGGAGGGGGATACTGTTTTCGGAGCCTATCTTCGGTCCACACGAATAAGCTTCGTATGGGAAAAAGAGGACCGTCTGCGGATCGTCTGTGCGGAGTGCCAGGAAGCCGACATCTCACTGCGAAAGTACGCCTGGGAAGATGTAACGATTTCCTATAATTCGGCCGCGACACAACCTACGGGCAAGTGAAGACTCTGTCCCTCTCTGCTACACGCGGGCGGGTGGCCCATCCCTTCGCGCCCCGTGCGAAAGGGTGGGAAGCACGAACACCACCTCAATCCAAGGTCCTAAGACTATATAGATCCGAGGCTCCCACCCTTGCAAAGAACGCAAGGATGGGGCACCCTCAGTCGTGGCAGCTGAAAGGAGACCCAGAGGAGGGCCCCCGCCCGGGCAAGGTCGGATAGGTGACGAATGAACACGGAGCAAGGTCCGCGGTGCCCAGCTTCGCAAAACTAGGTTTCACGTAGTCCCACAAGTGGTGTGATCCCTTGCCCAGCGCACCCTGTGGAAAACTTTGTCAATAGCAAACGGCGACCTGCTTGGAACTAACCTCCTGATTCGCTGGGGAAAATAAAGTTCCCAAAATGTCCCATTCACCATCTGCAATGTGTTATAATAATTATATAGCATTGAGCAAATACGCGGCACAGGCCTTCTAGCCTGTGCCGTTCGTGTTACTGGGCAATGTTTCCGGACAATGCTTCTGGACAAAGAGCAGCTCGGAATCGGAAGAAATCAGCACAAGCGAGGAGCAGGCGCAAATTATGGGTTCAGCAAAGAAGAGCGCACCATCGAATTCAATTCCCAAACTCCCAACCCGAAAGCCCAACCGCGGATGGCGCATCAAACCGCTCACCGCCGCAGCCGAGGCTGCCAATCGCTTCCGCGCCGACTGGGGCAACGGCACGCGCAAGCAACTCGGGGAGCTTGCCGAAATGATGTTTATGGTAAGAGCCTCGATCCGAGGCCTGGTCGTGGCCAAGCCTTATGGCGAAACTCAGCGCTACGACTTTCTCGTCGACTCCGGCAAGCGTACATGGCGCGTACAAGTCAAATCCAGCTCCTGCACTCGTTATCGTGCATTCACCGTCAACGCCTACTGGAAGACCACCCGCAAGCACCTTCCCTATCTGCCTTCCCAGGTCGATTTCCTCGCCATCGCAATTCTTGGCACCGAGAGTTGGTATCTCATCCCTATCCGCGCCCTCGCCGGGCGTCTTATGGTGCGCGTCTACCCCTTCGGGGGCGACTCGCGGGGCAGCCGCCGCTTCGAAAAATATCGCGACGCCTGGCATCTGCTTCAGCCGGATAAAGAGATAGGAAAGAAGGAACTCCGCCCCACCGGAAAGGGCACGGCTTCCAGCCGCGGCTGCATCGCCAAATAGAAATGCGGCCTTTCTGTAGCCGGGGTAGCGCTGGCAACAATTACTGCATCCCCAATTCTT
>CAVYBF010000017.1:0-24148 GCA_963766625.1 uncultured Acidobacteriaceae bacterium
GTGTATATTCGCCACGTCCCATGCCCACATTCTATGACCGTTTTGTCGAGTGCGCGGAGCGCTGGCCGAACCATATCGCGCTCGAAATTCAGCGAGAGGGTACTGATCGCGGGCGCACAAATGACGACCACGACCGCGTCACCTATGGCCAACTCCGCAAGATGGCCGAATACATCGCACGCTGGATCAGCGAAAGCTCGACTAGAGAAAGCTCGATCAGCGAAAACGGATTAGCCGCCGGATCGCGCCTCGCGATCGTTGCCGATAACGACCCGCGGTGGGTCGCGACATTTCTCGGGATCATTGCGGCAGGATGCGCCGCCGTCCCGCTCGACACCACTCTTCACGCCGATCAACTCGGCAAACTGCTAAATGACAGCGGCGCATCTCTTCTCTTCTGCGATGCGCACCACGCTGAAGTCGCGCGTCAGGCAGTCGCCGGATCAAAGATTGCCGGATCAAAGATCGCCGGATCAAAGATCGCCGGATCAAAGATTGCCCTTGTGCTGACGGATCCTGAGCGCGAGTCGAAACCTGCCGCGCAGCACAACTGGCTCGCTACCCTGCCCGCAATTTTTGAGCGCGGGTCGGGAACCTTTGAGCGCAAGCCTGCCGATGACGACGAACTGGCTGCTTTGCTTTACACCTCTGGTACCACGGCTGATCCCAAAGGCGTAATGCTCACCCACGCTAATCTTCTGGCCGAAGTCGAAGCCGTATTCAACTGGGTCGACGTCGGTCCAGACGATGCCCTCCTCGGCGTGCTCCCCATGTTTCACGTTCTCGCGCTCATGGCCAATCTAATGCTGCCGCTGGTGAAGGGCGCCCGCGTTTGTTATCTCGAAACCCTAAACACCACGCAACTGCTGCGCGCGCTGCAGGAACGCGACATTACCGCCTTCGCCGTCGTGCCTCAGTTTTTTAATCTAATTCACCAAAGAATTTTCGAGAACGTCGCAAAGCGAGGCGCACCAGCGCAAAGGCTCTTTCGAACGCTCATGAGTTTAAACCGCGGGCTGCGGAAGCTGGGGCTAAACGCAGGTCCACTCTTCTTTCGCAAAGTCCATGACATCTTTGGACGAAGAATGCGTTATCTCGTAACCGGAGGCTCGCGTTTCGATCCCCGCATCGCAAGCAATTTTTATGCCATGGGCATCGATGTCCTCCAGGCCTACGGTCTAACCGAAACCACCGCAGCCGTATTCGCAAATTCACCAGACGACAACGTGATCGGTTCGGTCGGCAAGGCATTGAAAGGAGTCGAGGCAAAGATTGTCGAAGAGAAGATTCTCGAAGCAAAGACGGTTGAGGCGAAGACCGTCGATCCGCAGCCGCAAGAAGATTCGCCCGCCGCGGGTGAGATCGCTCTACGCGGGGGCGTCGTGATGAAGGGTTATTGGAACCGCCCCGACGCAACTGCGGCAGTTCTCCGCGATGGCTGGTTCTACACCGGCGATCTCGGCTATTTCGATGCCGAACACAATTTATTCCTCACCGGACGCAAAAAAGAAGTCATCGTCCTCAGCAACGGGAAAAATATTTACCCCGAAGAAGTCGAAGCGCACTATTTGAAATCGCCCTATATCAGGGAACTCGCAATCATCGGAATCGAAGGCAGGGCCGGCGAAGGAGACCGGCTGCACGCGGTGATCGTGCCGAATTTCGACGTCCTGCGCCAGAAGAAGATCGTGAACGCGAAAGAAGTGATCCGCTTCGATATCGAAAGCCTTTCACAGCAGATCCCGTCCACCAAGCGCATTGGCAGCTATGAAATCTGGCAGGAAGATCTGCCGCGCACCACCACAAGAAAAATCAAGCGCTTCGAAGTCGAAAAACGCGTGAAAACAAATGCCGCGCGAAAAGTCGCCGACAACTCGGAGCTTCCGAGCGAGCGGCCGCTAATCCCAGAGGAAGCAGCTTGGCTCAATCGATCTGAGGTGCAGCGTGCGCTCAAGATTATTCAGGACTTAGCTCGGACTTCGCCACCGAGCTTGCGCCCAGCTCACAGCCTCGAGCTCGATCTCGGCCTCGACTCCATGCAGCGCATTGAACTGCTCAGCCAAATCGAGCAGCAACTCGGAGGCAATGTCTCAGAGTCGCAACTCGCAGGAATTTACACCGTTCGCGATTTAGTCGACGCCGTTCTGCAAAGCGCCGCCAGCGGCGCAAGCCCTGGGCCTACAAGCGCCTTCGCCGGATGGAGAGCAGTTTTCGCAGAAGAGCCCGATCCCCGCGATGTCCTCCCTCTAGCTAATCCGCAGCGGCTCAGCGGCACATTCTGGTATGTGGTTTCGCGCCTCATCCAGGTCGTCGCGCTCGACCGTTTTCACCTGCACGTTACCGGCATCGAGAAGCTTCCGAAAACGGGCGCATATATTCTATCCTCCAACCATCAGAGCTATCTTGATGCTCCAATGCTCGCCAGCGTTCTTCCTCCTCCGGTATTCAAGAAAGTTTTCGCCGTAGGCACCAGCGAAATTTTCGGTGAAGGATTCATGCGCCGCCTGGCGCGTTCTCTGCGCATCGTGGTCGTCGATCCCGATGCGAATCTCGTTCCCGCCATGCGCGCCTCGGCGTTCGGTCTGCGGCAAGGTCGTCCGCTCATTCTTTATCCCGAAGGCGAGCGCTCCATCGACGGCACGCCGAAAACATTCAAGAAGGGCGCAGCAATTTTGTCGATCCACCTGCAGGTGCCAATCGTTCCCATCGCCATTGAAGGATTTTACGAAGCCTGGCCGCGAAACAAATCCTTTCAAGGATTCAAGCCGCTGCACATCGTATTCGGCGATCCCATCATTCCTCCGCCCGAAAACGAAGCTTCGGAAGAAGCTTACGAAACATTGACAGCCGATTTGAAAAATCGAATCGTTGGAATGTGGCAAGCCTTGCGGAATACGGATCGCAATCAGTAGTAACTTATTTCGCCCGCGGGTGCGTTTGATCGTAAACCTGCAACACATGCTTCATCGACAACTGCGTGTAGCGCTGGGTCGTCGCCAATCGCTCGTGACCAAGCAACTCCTGAATAGCGCGCAAATCGGCGCCTTCTTCCAGCATGTGCGCGCCAAAAGCATGCCGCAGCGTATGCGGATGCACATCCGGAGACAAGCCTTTGGCGACCGCAATTTTCTTGATAATTCGCCCGACGCTTCGCGTGGTAAGCCTTCCGCCGCGGCGGCTGATGAGCAATGCCGCTGAAGTCTTGCGACTTGTCCCTAATATCTTTTGGCGCTCCGGCAGATACGCCGCGAGCGCCTTCTTCACCGAATCGCCAAACGGCACATATCGTTCCTTTTTTCCTTTGCCGCGAATCAGGATCGCTTCAGCACTCAAACGAATATCATCGAGATTGATTCCGGTCAGCTCCGAATTTCGGATGCCGCATCCGTAAAGCAGTTCGAACATCAATCGGTCACGCTCCGGAAAAGCCGCAATCTCAGGCATCGCGCCATCAATCACAGAATTCATCTCTTCGATCGTCGGCACGCGCGGAAGTTTCTTGGGCAGCTTGGGTGTAGCCACCAGCTTCGCCGGATTCTGCTCCACTACCCCTTCCCGTGCCAGCCAGCGATAAAGCGATCGCACCGCAGCCAAAGCTCTCGCTACAGAAGTCTTGCTCAATCCCTTTTCGTAAAGCTGCGACAAAAATCCGCGCACCACGATGTGATCGATCTGCTTCCACCCGCGCGAACCCACATAAGACGCAAACAGCGCCAGGTCACCGCTGTAGGCTTTGATCGTGTGAGACGAAGCATTCCGCTCGTGCAGATTACGTAAGAAATCGGCGACGGCTTGTGCGACGACGCCATTTGATTTCATCTCGCCCTCGCCCGCGGATGATGCTTCTGATAAACCGTGCGCAGCCGGTCCAGCGCGAGATGCGTGTACACCTGCGTCGTCGAAATATCCGCATGCCCGAGAATCGTCTGCACAGTCCGTAGGTCAGCGCCATTCTCCACCATGTGAGTAGCGCAGGAATGTCGCAGCATATGCGGAGAAGCGGCTCGCCCCGAAACGGCAGAAGCCGCCCGCACCATCTGCCAAACTCGTTGCCGCGTCAGCTTGCGCCCCCCGCGCGCCATGAAAAGCAAAGGCCGATTGCGGCTTTCCATTTTTCCTGGCTCAGCCGCACGCTTCCCTGCCAGCAATATCGGACGTCCCTGCTCCAAATATTTAGTCAGCGCATCTTGCGCCGATTTTCCCAGCGGCACCACGCGCTCCTTGTCGCCCTTGCCGCGCACCAGCATGTACCCCGCATCCAGCTTCAGATCTTCCAATTTAGCATTGATAATTTCCGAGACGCGCAGCGCACCCGCATAAAAGACCTCCAGCATAGTGGTGTCGCGAACAGCCAGCGCAACGGAGTGTGGCGAATTCCCATCGCTCGTGCTCCCTCTCGCCAACGGAGCAGCCAGCGTCGCATCCATCTCATCGCGCGCTAGCGCCTTGGGCAAAACCTTCCATTGCTTCGGCGATTCAATATTCAAAGTCGGATCGTGCTCAATCTTTTCATCCAGCAGCAAATAACGATAAAGATGCCGAAGCGCCGAAAGCTTTCTTCCTACACTGCGGCCCTCGACCTGATACGAAAATAGTTGCTGCAGGAAGTCGCGCACGTCCAGGTGCCGCGCCGTCAGCAGCAGGCGTTTGCGTCTTTGCAGGAATTCGCAAAACTGCGAAATGTCGGTGCGATAGGCACTCACGGAGAGCGGCGCCAGTCCTTTCTCGATTCGCAGGTAATCGAGAAAACCGGAAAGCACGCGCGCATTCGCATCCGCAGTCGGCATTGCAATCATTGAGTATGCGCGTTATCGGACGCGCAAGAAAGTGCCAACTCCGGTGCCGGTCCAGATTGAACGTCGAATACGGAAGCCGAAATTAAAACTCGAAATCAAAACTAGAATTAAAAACTAAAGACTGAAATTACAGATTGCGAATTAGAGATCACGAATTAAAGATCGCGAACTAAAGATCGACACGCGAAAGGCCTAACTCTTGCCGCACTCCCGCTAGCATATCCACGGCATACAGCGCCCCCTGGGGAGTCTCTTCATGCTTAAAATAAGCAAACACATCGCGCCCCGCGGCAAGATGCTCTCCAATGCGCCCCACCATCGCGCGCCGTTCATCATTCGTGTAGGTAGGTTTGCGAAATCGATAATAAGCAAACGGTCCGGTAACCACATCGGGAGTGGTTCTTTCTTCCGTTTCCGCCACGCATAAGGCCGCTCCGCTTCCCCGCAACACTTCCCAGGTAGACTCCGTAAGCCACGATTCATGCCGGAACTCAAACGCCGCCCGCAATGTTCTTGGCAACAGTGCAAGAAAATCCTTGAGCAGCGCGGCATCCGCTTTCAGGTTCGGCGGCAATTGAAACAGCACCGGCCCCAGCTTTCCCATGCTAGCCAGCGGAGCGATGGTGGCCAGAAACCGCGGCACAAAATCCTCAGTCCCCTTCAGTCGCTTGATATGCGTGATCACCTGGTGAGCCTTCACGCCAAAGCGAAAGTGGGCCGGCGCTTCCTGAATCCAGTTCTGAATCGTGCTTTCCTTCACCAGTTGCCGAAACGTGAAGTTCACCTCAACCGTGTTGAGCTGTGTCACGTAATGGCTGAGAAATTTCTTCTGCGGAAGTTTCGCCGGATAGAACCCCGGCTTCCAACTCGGATAAGCCCATCCAGATGTTCCGGCAAACAGTTGCGGCATTCGCAGATCCGAGGTAGAAAATGTTCGAAATAGAAAAATCCAAAATGCAGAAAGCAAAATGCAGAAAGAAAGATTCGAGATGAAAGCGGAACTCGCCGCGAACGCGATTATACCTTGCGCCCCGCCCTGCGCACCTGTGTCCGCCGCGGAGCTCTTTTAACCGCCCTTTTCGGCCCGCGAGATCGGGTAGGTTTCGGCTCTTCTTCCGCCTGTGCAGCAATCGAGATTGACTCTTGCGCCTGAGAGCTTTCAGCTTGAATGAACTTCTTGAGATCGGGCAGCCGTTGCTTTACCGTCAGCACGGGCGCAAATAAATCTCCCATTTTCTCAACCCGCTTTACAGTTTGCGGCGCCTCAAACACCAGTAGCCCGGCATTTTTCTTTTTCAGCGTGTGCTCAACTTCCTCCCACGTCACAGGGGTAGAAACCGTCGGACGTTCCCGCGCCCGTAGCGAATACACGGCGACCGTGGTTTTGTGCTCGTCGTTCTGGCTCCAGTCGACAAACACCTTCCCAGTGCGAATTTTCTTCTTCATGTCGGAAACAACCACATCCGGATGGTCATGTTCCAGCAACTGCACCAGCGCGTGAGCGAAAGGTTTGGTTTCGTCGTAACTGGTCGGCGTATTCAGCGGAACATAAATCTGCAATCCCTTCGATCCGGAGGTCTTTGGAAAACTTCGCAAACCAAACTGCTCGAAGATTTCGCGCAGCCACATCCCGACCCGGCAGCACAGCACAATATTCGCCGGAGGCCCGGGATCTAAATCGAATACCATCATCGTCGGGCAGCTCACATCTTTCGCCAGCGCCAGCGACGGATGAAGTTCAATCGCGGCAAGATTCGCCAGCCAAACCAGCGTCGGCAAATCATTGGCCAGAATGTAATGCACCGTGCGACGATTGCCTTCGCTCCAGATGGGAACGGTCTTCACCCAATCGGGCCGGTGCTGCGGCGCATTTTTCTCATAAAAAAATTCAGCATCCACCCCATTGGGATAGCGCTTACGGGTCAGCGGACGCTCTTTCAGATGCGGCAGCATCGCCGGTGCGATGCGCACGTAATAGTCGATAATCTGTTGTTTGGTAAACCCGGCCGCTGGATAGAGAACTTTTTCCAGATTCGACAGCTTGACTTGCCTGCCCTGAATCTCGATGGTCGAATCCATTCGCGTACGCTCCAGCAGGCATTGTGCCTCAAAATCCCTGCAACACAAAATATGGCGCTCTATATACGGCGCTCTACCTGTCAGCGACCTGCATTCGACGAAAACTGTCCGGCGCCGGACTGTTTAACCTTATGGCGTCATCCCGAGCGGAGCCGCTCTTCAGGCGGAGCGAGGGATCTCCCGCTCTACCACCTTCGCGCGTAAGCCAACCACTGCACTGCCACCGTTCGCCAGCCGCCGTTTGACAACCCCGCCGCGCACCACGTAATTTCAAACTTCCGCCCAACAAGTCCGTCTAATTTGGATCGCTAATAATTAATTGGCCAACTCTTGAAATTTGTCCGACAATTGGAGCTCCACATGAAGCGCCGCGCACTGAGCCTAACTGCCGCCATCCTATTTCTCACAGCTTTCGCCGCCGCCCAGGATGTGGCTTCCTTCGAGAAGCGGGTCACCGTAAAAAAGCTCGCAAACGGCTTGACCATCGTGCTCTGCGAGCGCCACGAAGCACCCGTGTTTTCCTTCTTCACCATGGTCGATGCTGGCTCCGCGCAAGATCCCATGGCTAAGACCGGCCTGGCGCATATGTTCGAGCACATGGCCTTCAAAGGCACCGACACCATCGGCACGACCAACTATCCCGCCGAAAAAGTCGCCTTGCAAAAAGTCGAGCAGTCCTATGCCGCGTACATCGGCGAGCGCGACAAGCGAGTGGGCCGCGATGATGGCAAGCTGAAGCAACTCGAAAAAGCCTGGAAAGACGACATCGCCGCCGCCGACAAGTATGTAGTTCCCAATCAGTTTGGAAAAATTATCGAGCAAAACGGCGGCCAGGATCTCAACGCTTTCACCGACTACGATGAAACTGCTTATCACTACTCGTTCCCCACGAACCGGCTGGAACTGTGGGCATATCTGGAATCGGATCGCTTTCTTCATCCTGTGCTGCGCGAATTCTATAAAGAACGAAACGTGGTAATCGAAGAACGGCGCATGCGTACCGACAGCTATCCCGTCGGACGGCTGCTCGAACAATTTAACGCCGCCGCCTTCGAAGCCCATCCCTACCATCGCCCCACCGTGGGTTGGATGTCCGACTTGAATTCTTTCTCCGCCACAGACGCGAAGAAGTTCTTCGACGAATACTACGTGCCCGCAAACATGGTCGTCGCCGTAGCCGGAGATCTGAACCCTTCTCAGGCCATGCCAATCCTGGAAAAGTATTTCGATCGCCTGCCTGCGAGCCACAAGCCCGATGAAACCACTACGGTCGAACCCCCGCAAAATTCCGAGCGCAAAGTCGAACTCAAGGAACAAAGTCAACCCCTCTATCTCGAGGGCTATCACCGCCCCGATTACTTATCGAAGGACGACGCCGTCTACGACGCCATCACCGATCTCATGTCGGAAGGCCGCACTTCGCGCTTGTATCGAGCCCTGGTGCGCGACAAAAAGATTGCCGCATACTCCGCCGGATTCACCGGCCTGCCGGGAATCAAGTACCCGCATCTGTTCGCGTTCTACGCCTTCCCCTTGCCCGGCCACACCACGCAGGAGGTCGCCGACGCGATTCACATCGAGATCGAGCGGCTCAAAAAAGAAGACATCAGCGACGACGAATTGAAGATGATCAAGACCCGCGCCAAGGCCAATCTGATCCGCGGCCTGGATGACAACGAAGGTTTAGCGACTCAGCTAGCCACCTACCAGACCCGTTACGGCGACTGGCGCGAATTATTCCGCTCCGTCGATCGCATCGAGAATGTTACGAAAGCCGACATTCGCCGCGTAGCCAACGAAACTTTCTCCGATACCAATCGCACCATCGGCGTCATCGAAACCGCCGCAGCGTCCGGTCGCGGCGGTGCGCAATGAACCGGTGCGCTATGAAAATGAAATCCACGCGAACCCTGATTCCAATCTTTCTCCTCCTTATCTCCTGCTTTGTGGCAATCCCCACGGCCATAGCTCAGGCGAAAACCTGGCAGCAAATTTCTACGCCTCCGTTGCCCGCTTTTCATCCGTCGCAGCCGAAGCGAATCGAACTCTCCAACGGCCTGGTGATTTTTCTGCAGGAAGATCATGAACTCCCACTGATCAACGGCTCAGCTCGCATCCGCGGCGGTTCGCATGATGAGCCGGGAGAAAAAGCTGGACTCGCTGACATCTTCGGCGAAGTCTGGCGAACCGGCGGCACCAAGACGCAAACTGGAGACGAACTCGACGACTTTCTCGAAGTGCGCGCCGCAAAAGTTGAAACCGGCGGCGGTCCCGATTCCACTTCGATCAGCTTGTCTTGTCTGAAAGGCGACTTCGACGATGTCTTCAAAGTTTTCGCCGACCTGCTGCAAAACCCGGAGTTCCGCCCCACCAAACTCGATCTCGCCCAAAAGCAAGCCTACGACGCCATCTCCCGCCGCAATGACAACATCGGCCAAATCGCCCACCGCGAAGCCGCCAAGCTGGCCTACGGCGTAAACAATCCTTATGCGCACGAGCCTGAGTACTCCACCATCGCCGCCATTACTCGCCAGGATTTGCTCGACTGGCACCAGAAGTACGTGAAACCCAATCACATCATTCTGGGTTTGGATGGAGATTTCGATTCCGCAGCCATGGAAGCCAAACTGCGCGCCGCATTCGACTCCTGGCCCAAGGGAAGCGACTTGCCGAAAACAGAAGTCAACTACGATCCCGCGAAGCCCGGCTACTATCAGATCTCGAAAGACGATGTGAATCAAACCAGCATACAGATGATCGGCCTCGGCACCACCCGCAACAATCCCGATTACTACGCGATTGCCGTCTTCAACGAGGCCTTCGGCGGAGGATTTTCCTCGCGGCTATTCAACGACATTCGCACCAAACGTGGCCTTGCTTACAGCGTAGGCGGCGGCATTGGCACCAACTTCGGCCATCCTGGAATTCTCAACTTCGTCGCCGCCACCAAAAGCCAAAGCACGGTCGAGTCGATCAAGGCGCTCGACGAAGACATCGACAATTTGACTAAACGACCAATCACCGAAGATGAAATCAAGCACGCCAAAGACGCCATTCTGAATGCGTTCATCTTCCGCCTCGACTCACCCGATAAAGTCCTGGCCGAGCGCATGACGTACGAGTTTTACGGCTATCCCGCGGATTGGCTAGACAAGCTTCCGGCCGAGATTCAGAAAGTCACTGCTTCCGATGTGAAGCGCATAGCCGAGAAATACGTGCACCGCGATCAACTGGCCGTGCTCGTAGTCGGCAATACCAAAGAGTTCGATAAGCCTCTCGCGTCACTCGGAACGGTGAAAGAAATCGATATCACCATTCCACCGCCAGTCGCCGCCGGTGCCAAATAAAAACGCAAACAAATTAAAGATGCAGAACAAAAACGAAAAAACCGTCGCGGCAGAAATGCTTTCACTCCGCCGCGACGGCGCCATTCGCTAATTCAGGCCTTGCGACCTTTTATCCTTTGACAATCTTTCGACGCACGATTCCAGCCAGAGAAATCATGCCAGTACCGAATAAAAGTAGCGATCCCGGCTCCGGAACCGGAGAGTATGCAATGTATTCCTGCGCCGTCCCGCCCCAGCTCTGGGTTCCAGGAATCGGCGTGTAGAGAAATAGTCCGTTAAACGCGCTGCTCGGAGCGCTGCCGGCCAACGTCAGATATTCCGTTTCAATCGTTTCCACTCCGTTGTTCTGGAAGAACGCATTGCTCTGCACGTTATTAGAGAACAATCCCCAGATGGCAAAGTTCCCCGTGTTCACGTTCACGGTGCCGGCAAGAATGCTCTTGAAGATCAGTCCCGCAGCCTTGTAGTCCAGCAATTGATTGCTAAACATTCCCTTACCGCTGAGCAGGCCGCTCTTGTAAGCCTTCCAGGTTTCGCCCACCACCACTTCGTTGTCGTAGTTGTCACAGATCATGGCTAGCGGCTTGCCGCCATTAATCGAAAAATAATACGGATAGGTATACACGCCGCCGGCATTGTTTCCGCCGACACTTGTGAGTTTCATGGTTACGTTCGAATTAGCCAGGGCTGTGCCTGTGCACAGAAATATCGCGGCCAGAAAAACCAGCAAATTGACTGCAAGACGAAATTGACGCATTGCCTCTTAACCTTTCCGGCGAATGGCTGAAAGTCTCGTGCTAACGAAAGCCGGTTACTCTCGCACCGAAAGTAACTTCGCTCAAGCCAGATCAAACTTTCGGCGAAGATCCCGGGTGCAGCTTCGGAATCCCAGCATCCGTGCGCTGATCCTTATAAGTGCAGCGCAGTCACCAAAGAATTGAATAGTGGAATCTTGGATTTAACGTCCGATCAAATAGGAGGGAATGAAACTGTTTTCACATGTGGCAGGGGAAGGAAAATTTCGCCCTGTCGGTCCGTTATTAGCCAGAGGTAACTCGAGGTAACCACCTTCGGTAACCTCGGTTAAACTGTTGTGGATGCGACCATTAGGCCCGGCGACTTCACTCCGCCAGCTCCGCACCGAGCAACCCAACTCCGCCGCCCGCGATCTCGATCAAAAGCCTTCTCTCGAGATCGCCCGGCTCATCAACGCCGAAGACGCTACAGTTGCGCACGCCGTCTTGCGGGCTCTTCCGCAAATCGCCCGCGCCATCGATCTAATCGCCGCCGCCCTCTACCATGGCGGACGCCTGATCTACATCGGCGCCGGCACCAGCGGACGCATCGCCGCCCTCGACGCAGTCGAAATTCCTCCAACGTTCAACTTTCATCGCGTCCACTTCCTGGTGGCGGGAGGCGCAAAAGCTCTAGCCTCCGCCTCCGAAATCAGCGAAGATGACACTCAAGCCGGCCGCCAAGGAATCTCCCGCCTGAAGCCGACCAAAAAAGATGTCGTCCTCGGCATCGCCACCAGCGGACGCACTCCCTTCACCGTCGCCGCTTTAGCCGAAGCCCGTCGCCGAGGCGCCCGCACCATCGCCCTCACCTGCAATCCCAATTCACCGCTGGAACGGGCTGCGCATCACGCCATCATCGTCGAAGTCGGCCCCGAAGTTCTCACTGGATCGTCGCGCATGAAAGCCGGCACCGCACACAAAATGGTTCTCAACATGATCTCCACGGCCGTCATGACGCGCCTCGGCTACGTCTATGGCAACCTCATGGTCAACGTCGAACCAAAAAATTCCAAGCTGTGCGATCGCGCCATCCGCATCCTTGAACAAGCCACCGGAGCCAATCAAGAATCCGCAAAACGCGCGCTTAAAGCCAGCGGCAATCGCACCCCTGTCGCACTCGTCATGCTAGCCGCTGGATTACCGCGCTCTCCAGCCGCCTCTGCGCTGAAGAAAAGCAATGGAAATGTTCGCCAAGCGATCGCGCTGGCAAAGCCCAAGCAATAGGCAGAAATCATGTGGGGACAGCCGCCCTCGGTTGTCCATCGGGCGCAGCCCGACAAGCCTCTACCCGACGGCCCGTCATTCCGACACGCGAGCCCGGCGAACAAGGAAGAATCTGCTTTTGCTCCGTCACCCTGAGCGAAGTTGCCGTACGCGCAGGGACGGCAACGCAGCCGAAGGATCCCTAAACATCCTGCCGCGTTCTCGACCGCACGACCACCGCCCGCGCCGCACGAGACTCATCGAAGATAGAGTAAAGGCTTGAACCTATCTCTCATTTTTGCCTCGTCCCACACCACATAAAGTGCTGGGATAACTGCCCGGATGATGTGGCCCAGGTGGCTTGCAATTTGACCCTCTTTCGCAAAAGTCTCACGGTTCATTCCCCACGCGATGATGTCCGCCGCTTGGATACCAGGGGTTTTCCTCATATCAACCGGGGCAACCTCTTCAACAAGTCTCCAGACGCTCCATGCACCAGCCTTATCAGCCAGGTTTTTTTGCGAAGTCCACTTGTCCCTAAAGGGCGCCAGGAAATATTCATCCCGGTCAAAAAAATATTTCACCGTGTCGCGATGAGGGTCTATCAAGTCCGGATAGTGCAGGAGATACCACCCCAGCACAGTCTCGGCGCAAAACTGATTGCACATATCTATCGGATCAGGAATTTGGTAGGTTTCAGATCGTAATTTCCGCCATGCTTTAAGATCAACCGAGCAATAAAACATTCTGAAACGCTTCTTGTCCAAATGCGACATGTACATTAAGCATTTGTTGGACAAGCCGAAGGCCTTGTCGTGGTCCCAACCCATGTTGCGGTCGAAACCCTTAATTAGGCGATAAACCTCACGCATGTGGACGTACTGGCCCCTGGGGACATGCTGTCAAGGATTTTTGCCCAGGCCGTTTCAAACTCGGCCCACATCTGGTCGTGTGCAGCGACTGCGGCAAGCGTGATGTAATCGTTTTCTAGCTTGCCACTGCTATCGAGGTACGCACGAAGGGCTATCAGATAACTCCCCCTGTTTACTTTATCCTGTCCCGTGATGCCTTGGTCAATGCTCAAACCTTATGACTGCGAGCTAGCATCCTGGCTGAAAATCTCATAAACTCGTGGTTTCACTCCCTCTAGAACAATAGTGACAACGAACAGGCTCAAGTCGTATCTCACGTTCAGATCCCAGTCTCAGTCCCTAATTCGGTTCGCCGTCTTAGTTTCTTATTCTGTCCCCGCACTTCGAGATGAGATTGCCGCGGCAGCCCTCCGAAACTTACAATGCGGGACGTTGTAGGCATGAATGTTTTTCTTCGCGAAATCGCGGTTAAGCTCGCGGAGCATTTGTCCGAAAACTACCTACTGATCGAGAAATACGCTCCCTGAAAAGAAGATTGACACCTAGGTCTCAGGCGCTCGTGGCAAAGCCCCCCGCCGAAAACGAATTTGTCGCACCCCACTAGTCCGTGCCCTCTCGATTACCCATCCTGCCCCTAATTCCCCGCTAAAATAATGCTTCACACAAAGCATAACCAGTGAACCGACTCAATGGATAAACTCGTAATCCGCGGCGGATCTCCGCTGCTCGGCACCGTCCGCATCAGCGGAGCAAAAAACGCCGCCCTGCCCTGCATGGCCGCCGCTCTGCTCACCGAAGAACCGGTAATCCTGGAAAACATTCCGCAGGTGCGCGATATCGAAACCACGCGCAAGCTGCTGGCCGCCATGGGCGCCGAGGTCGAACTCGGCTACGGACGCGCCCACCACCGCACCACCATCCACGCCAAAAATCTATCCAGCCCAGAAGCCTCCTACGAGCTGGTCAAAACCATGCGCGCCTCCACCCTCGTCCTGGGACCGCTGGTCGCCCGCTGCGGCCATGCCCGCGTTTCGCTTCCCGGAGGCTGCGCTATCGGCCAGCGCCCTATCGATCTCCACATCAAGGGCCTGGAGCGCCTCGGAGCGAAAATCTCGCAAGAGCACGGCTACGTTGAAGCCACGGCTGGCCGCCTGAAAGGCGCAGAAATTCTCTTCGACAAGATCACCGTCACCGGTACCGAAGACCTGCTCATGGCCGCCACGCTAGCCGAAGGCGAAACCATTCTGCAGAACGCCGCCCGCGAGCCCGAAGTAGCCGACCTCGCCGCGCTGCTCAACAAAATGGGAGCGAAGATTCAAGGCGCCGGCACGCCCACCATCCGCGTAAAAGGCGTAAGCAAACTAAAAGGCGCCAAGCACCGTATCATTCCCGACCGAATCGAAGCCGGCACCTTCCTCGTCGCCGGAGCGCTCACCGGCGGCGATCTCAACATCACCTGCTGCGATCCCGCTCACCTCACCACGATTCTTGCCAAGCTCAAACAAACCGGAGTCAAAACCAAATCCAACTCCGACTCCGTCCGCGTCATGGGAGACAATCCCTTCACCGCCGCCGATCTGGTCACCGAAGAGTATCCCGGCTTCCCTACCGACATGCAGGCGCAATTCATGGCGCTGGCCACGCAAGCCGAAGGCACCAGCATCATCACCGAAAATATTTTTGAGAACCGCTTCATGCACGCGCAGGAATTACTTCGCATGGGCGCGAACATAAAAATCGAAGGCCGCCGCGCCGTGGTAGTAGGAAAAACGCCGCTGAGCGCCGCCGCAGTTCTCGCATCCGATCTGCGCGCCAGCGCGTCTTTAGTCCTGGCCGCCTTAGTGGCCGATGGCGAAACCATCATTGACCGCGTCTACCACCTCGACCGCGGCTACGAAAAAATCGAAGAAAAACTCAAAGCCGTCGGAGCGCAGATCAAGCGCATCGGCAACATGCTCCCGTAATTGCAATTCCCTTCATTTGAAAAATTAACCCAATTTTCATCAGCTTTCCGGGGCTTTCGCCTTGAAACGCGCTGTGGGCCTTTGCTATAAGTTCCGGTTCAATCCAAAGGAGGGTTTCGGCGTGGCCTCTTCGCAGCGGTCGGCCTTTTCTGGTTTTTCCTCTTCTTGCGTCACCTTGCTCATCGCACTCATCGTTCTTACTCCTTTTCCGCAACTTACATTTGCCCAGCAAACCCTCGGCTCGATGAATGGCACCATCACCGATAGCAGCGGTGCGGTTGTGCCAGATGTTATGGTCAGGGCTCGCGCCATCTCGACCAACCTTGCCGTCTCCGCTACCACCAAATCCGACGGCTCTTTCAGCATCGCCGACCTGCCCATCGACACCTATGAAGTCACCTTCACCAAGAACGGATTCCAGACTGGGGGCTGGTCCACCTTTGGCTGCGCTGCCCGCCGACGCTACCACGGTTGAGAGAGGAGTGGGCGGGTGGGTGGCCCACACCGCACCAAAAGAGAGGATGCCCATCCTTGCGTTCTTTGCAAGGTGGGAGCCTCGGACCTATATAGTCTTAGGACCTTGGGATTGAGGTGGTGTTCGTGCTTCCACCCTTTCGCACAAGACGCGAAAGGATGGGCCACCCGCCGACTTTCAATATTGAGCAACAGAAAAGCGAAAAGGGCTCCGGGCCTGCGGAAAACCCAAAAATATTCTATATGAAAAAAACCACTATTCTCAACACGGTGATGGTAGGAGGGGGGCTTGCGTTGTCGTTCTTCTTCGCGCTCGGAGGCTGGGCCATTAATACGAACTGCGGAATCCGTACCCCCGGCATTTTGGTGGCCCAGTCTCTACCCACGAACGGGCAGAGCGAACTGGCTGGCTTCGGAGAGATGTTGAAGACGCAACTGTTCGTCGACTGGATTTTTTGGTTCGTAGTGTTGTGGCTGCTTTATTTTCTGATAGTACGGCTCACCCGACGATTGAAAAGACCACGGTGAAACGTAGTGCCGGAACGCTTGGGAGGAATTGTGAATCGCAAGAATAGCCTTGTTATTTCAATTATTCTGCTGCCTCTAGCGTTTTTGTCTGTGCCCGGTCCCCTCGGCGAAAACAAATCGGGCCACCTTGCGGCGGCCCGTCTTAGTCTGAGCTAGTAGCTAGAAACTGCTCTTCAATCTCCCGCCACCGGCTCCGGCACTTCCGGCTTGGCCGCGTTCGGCTTCGCCAGCGCGCCCAGCGGAATGAATCCATCCTGCGACTGCGCCGGTTTTTCTTTCAACACAACTTCGCGATACAGCGAAGCCATGCGCGCGTTGTAAGCCTCATCATTCTTCTGCGGCCCGCGATGCTCCGCCACCGGAGCGGCCGCAGCCTTCGCATCCCGCGCCCGCTTCTTCTCCTCGCGCGCGTTCTTGGCGATGCCCAGCTTATCCAGATCGTGCTGCAGTTCATTGGTGACGATGTCCTCGCGCAGCAGCAGCGTGTGCGACTCGTCTTCCATCTTCACTTTTTTGCCGCCGGCAAAAATCTCATGCCGCCCATGCTCCTCGTACCATTTGGTCAGGGTAGCCGTCATATGCATTTTCTCGATGATGTTCCGCCATCCCACGCCGGTGTTGTAAGCGCAGAACGAAATCTCGCCCTCCTGCGTCGCGTAAGGAATAATGCACTGCTCGGTTCGCCGGAAGTCATAGTTGAACAGATCCTGGAACCACATTCCCGCAATGAACAGGAAGTTCCAGCGGTCCTGGTTGCGCCGCTTCATCACATCGTCAATCGTACGGTCCGGGCCAACCTTGCCGTAATCCCTTCCGGTAATGTGATAGTTCTTGTCGAACTTCTTCAGCAGATCCATCAATTTAAAATGCGTCGGCGACTGGAACGGATCGTAGTTCTTCATCAAACAAAGCGCCATTCCAATTCCCGTCATAAATTTTCCGCGCGCCGCATCATTCACCTTGGCAATATCTTTAGCCAGCTGATCCCCATGCAGGAACGCCGTAACCGGCACAGCCTCCTTAGTTTCCTTATCGATCATCACAGCCATGCCCGTCCCACAGTTCGGGTGGCAACCGCAAGATAGTTGGCCCCAGTTGTTGTTGGCGTCTTTCGAGTGCATCAGGTCGGCCCAGTCGCTGAACGTTCCCATGAAACTGATCGGGAACCAGTCGCGGGAGGGCTCGCCCAGGCCGGTTTGGCCTTTCAGGTCGTGCGCCAAATGACTCAGGGTGTAGCGCTGGGCCTGGCGGCGCTCGTCGGTAACAGCTTCGTCGCGTCCGGTGAAGCTTACTGGCTGGAAGCTGAGGAAGCTGATCGTCTTGGGATTGTCTAGTGCGAACTTTACGATGCGTCCGACCTGCTCATTGTTAATTCCGTTGACGATGGTGATGACGGGAACAATTTCCACTCCGGCGTTGTGCAGGTTCTCGATTGCTTTCAGCTTCACGTCGAAGAGGTTGCCCACCATGCGGTGGGCGTTGGCGGCGTTGCCGATGCCATCGAATTGCAGGTAGGCGTAGCGGAGGCCGGCATCGACGGCTTGCTGGCAGAATTCAAAACTCTTGGCGAATTCGATTCCGTTGGTGGCCGCTTGCACGGAGTTGTACCCGACTTTGCGGGCGTAGCGAATGGCGTCGAGAAAATATGGCGACAACGTCGGCTCGCCGCCGGAGAACTGCACGCTCATCTGACGCCGCGGCTTGATGGTGATGGCGTTGTCGAGCATGGTCTTGATTTCTTCCCAGCTCAGCTCGTGGACAAAGCCAACCTGGTTGGCGTCCATGAAGCAGGGATCGCACATCATGTTGCAGCGGTTCGTCAGGTCGATAGTCAGAACGGAGCCGCGTCCATATTTCACGGTGGATGAGCCGTGGTGGTGCAGGTGCTCGTCGTTGTGGGCCTTGATGTCGCGGCCGGGAAAAACGTCTTCGAGATGCTTGGAGAAATCGGTGTCGATCGACATCACGTCTTCGAAGTGGCCGTGCTTCGGACAATCTTTCACCATGAGAATTTTGCCGTCGCGCTCGACGATAGTGGCTTTGATCTCGCCGACCTTCTCGTTCATGAGCACTTCGTGCGGCAGGTGTCCGTCGAGAATTTGCTGGCGAATTTCCGGTACACACTTCGGGCAGAGCGAATCGGTGGAGCGGGGCCAGCCGAGCGGGGGCTTCGACTTTTCATAAGACTTGAGCAGCGGCTTGTCGGACCATTTGGGCGTGGGGGATGGGTTGGGCTTGATCCGATTGAGGCGATCAAAGACCACCCAGGTTGCCTTGGCGGCGGCGACGGCGGCTTTCTCTACGTACTTGATCGGCTTGCGCATTTTAGCTTCTGGCTCCTGGCTTCTAGCTCTTGGCTCTTAGCTTTTAGCTCTTGGCTCAAAAACCTTTCTGAGCTTCGGTAGCTGTGGCTTTCCCTCGGGAAAACGGCGGACGCACGGTTGTAACGTTCCCTGAGAGTAGGCTAAATGTATGTTATGGCAGTGCAGGAAGTTGCGCATCGATATCACAGTGGATGGTGAAAAATAAGGGTTTAGCGGTGCATGTGGGGATTGGGCGGTGGTAAGTAGTTGAAAGGAAAGGGGACTGCTGAGTGTTGCTAACCCTATCACGACTTTATTACGACTTTCCCCAATCGTGCCACCCGAGCCCTCTGACCCGGGAAAATTCCGAAACGTTGGCTGTAACGAGAGTCAGGTTATGGCGTAATGCCTGACCAGCCATCAGCAGGTCATAGGTGCCGATGGGTTTGCCGGCGGCTTCGAGTGCGGCGCGGATCGTGCCGGCAATCTCAGCATCGGCGTCGTCGAAGGCAAGAGTCGTCACCGGGCCTGACAGGAATGTCTCGAGCCGCTTGCGATTGAACTCTTGTCTCGCGCTTTTGGAGACTCCGTACCACAGCTCGAAGATCGCGACGGATGAAACCAACGCCCGCCCGCCAGCTGCAGCGGCTTTGCGCAGGCGCGCGCGGACGGAGGCTGGCTCGCCGTTGATCAGGGCGATACAGGCGTTGGTGTCGAGAAGATAGTCCATCTTTCTGCGGTCGTCTTCTTTCGCCCCTCCGGGGCTTTGTTGCATTTCCTGCGGGCGACCCACGGCGTGCGCCGTGGGCTGCACTCTTTCGCCGCTTCGCGGCTGCTGCTCGAAGATCTTCACCGCTGTGGCTAAAAAATCTTTCGCTTTGGGGTTGCGGGCTGACGGCGGCGAGCGGGGAACGGCTCGGAGTTGAATTGGTCGAGTTCTTCCAACCAGCGCGCGGTGTCGGCGATTAGCGGTTCGAGCAGCACTCCCTGCGGGACTCTGCGAATGCGCACGCGGTCTCCGGGGAAGCGGAATTCTTTGGGCAGGCGCACGGCCTGGCTGCGGCCGTTTTGGAAGAGCTTGGCGGTGTCGGGTTTGGGCATGTTCCGCCATTAGTATATATCATTCGTATATACCTCGAAAGCCGTTAAAACGTAATTGGCGCGTGGTGGCTTTCCCCACTTCTCGTTAAGGACGCGAGAAATCGGGCTCCCGGCGGAAGAGTGGATGTCGGCCGCTTCTCTCCGGGTTCTGTCCAGTCTGAAGGTCCCACTTCCCGCAGGAGGAGCGAGAAATGGGGCACCCGGCCAGAATGTGGAAGCTGCCAAAACGTGGAAGAGCGGCTTCAGCGCCGCGCAAACTTGGCAAATTAGTGCGGGCCTCATCCCCTGTGGCCGCGTTTCTGATAGATGTAGAATCACCGAATAGCGTTTGTTGCCCTTTGGCGCGGGGCTGGATGAGGTCTAGAATTCAACCATGTCTCCGGAACTCGATGAATTGTTGAAAAAGGCGATGTCGCTTCCTCCCGAGGACCGCGGCTCCCTTGCGGCCTCTCTGCTGGAGAGCCTCGACGAGGCCAACCGAGTTGATCAGGACGTTGAGGCTGCGTGGCAGCACGAAATCGCGCGCCGCATGGACGAAATACAAACAGGCAAAGTCAAGGCCATTGCTTGGCCAGAGGTGCGGCGAAGGGCGCGGGCGCTGCTCAACTCAAAGTGACGCTCGATCAAATCGTAAAGTTCAATGAATGAGAAGCCGGTCGAGCTTCATCCCGAGGCGGAACGAGAATTTCTAGGCGCTCTCGCCTGGTACGGTCGCCAGAGCCCTCCGGCGGCTGAGAAATTCGAAGACGCAATCGAACGAGCCATCAACATGATCGAGGAATCGCCAGAACGCTGGCCGGTTTGCTTTTCTCGCTTCCGCAAATTCACCCTGCACGATTTTCCCTTCATGATCTTTTATCGGTCCGAGACTTCGCGGACGTTCGTGCTGGCGCTTGCGCACTGTCGCAGAAGACCGGGTTATTGGAAAGAGCGCGCCTAAATGTGGTGGTTCACGCCCCTCGGAAATCGCGTGGGTGGGCAGGCCTCTTAGGCGCTATGCTGAGCCTCCATCGTCGGTTCGTGCAGTCCGAGGGCGCTGTAGAACATTCGGTGAACAACGAAGGTGAGTCGCGGGTCCTCGTGAGGCCGGCGAGGTCAACAGCAGGTTCCTCCTTGCTCCCTTCGGTCGCGTGTCGGAATGACAGGGATTGGGGGAGTCCGCTTGACGCGGCGCTGAAGCGCCGCTCTTCCACGGTCGACCTTGGCGGCGCGGCTGAAGCCGCGCCCTTTCAAAGCCTTCGCACACGGACCTAGGTGCAGCCGGCGGAGTCAACAGCAGGTTCCTCCTTGCTCCCTTCGGTGGCGTGTCGGAATGACAAAGATTTGTTATGGCTCCGTTGGCGGCACGTAGCTGTCGAGGTAATCTTCTTCCGGGTAGTCGGGGTCGGCGCAGGCTTGGATGGTTAGCGGCGGGTCTAGTTGGTGCCAGGCTTCGCGGTAGATTTCGAGGCGCATTTTTTCGGCTTGGCGGTGAGGATAGAAGCGGAGCATGGGTTGGGGGGTGCAGATTTCTACCGGGATTATGTACCAGACGTTGAGCGGGACGACGTGGGCGGCGATGAAGTCGATGTCGCGTTTGGTGTAGGGGACGTGGCGGCGGCCTACGGAGTAAGTGGCGCGGGTTTCGTAGGCTGCGGCGCGGATGGCGTCGGTGCACTTGACCTGGATGCGGAAGAGGTGAACCTCGGGTTGGGGACGATTGTCGAGAATGAAGTCGTAGCGCTCGCTGTCTCCCCAGGGCTTGCAGATGGCGAAGCGGCGCTGGCTGGCCTGGTAGAGGAAAGCGGCTTCGGAACGCTCTCCGGTGCGCTTGGTGTTGGGGCGGAGCGGGTTGTCGGGAGGGTTGGATTGTTGATTCGGCGATTTGCGATTTGGGGACCTTGATTTCTTTGGCGCGGTTTCGGAATTTTTCGCTTGGTTAGGTTGGGATGATTTTTGGTTTGACGAAGGTTTGACTGGGCGCTTGGACATGAATCGCTCCTGAAACACGAAAGGCGAAGCCGTTGGCGGCTTCGCCTCGATGTGAAAAGATTTGCTAAATCCTCTGCCTCTATTTTAACAGTGGAGTCAAGTTAGGCTGCGCTCGCGCCGCGAACCGCCACAATCGTTATTCCGAGAGCAAAATCCGCCGTCGCACTCGCGCGACGGCGGCACTCTTGTTAAGCTAATAACAGCGTGAGGGAGGTTTTGTGCGCTGCGGACGATGCGGCAATGAAAACGCCGAGGATAACCGTTTCTGCGGGATGTGCGGCGCGCCGTTGAGAACAGGGGCGGCTGCGCCGGCGAGACAGGCGAGCGCTCCGGCGGGGAATGTTGCGGCGCAGAGGCCGAATGCTGCAGAGTCGGCTGTTCAAGCAGTGGCGAGTGCGCCGGCAGAGGCGCGGCCGCGCGCCGCGTCTGAGCAGAAGGCTGATGTTCAGCCGACGATCAGTGGTCCCTCGTTTCTAGGATTAAACCAGCCCGCGCCCGCACCGCCGCGAAGTACAAAGCGGGATGAAAGCCACGGGGATGGGTGGGAGCACTTGCGCGCTTCGCGAAACCTTGATTACCTGCTGGAGGATGACCAGGAAGAACCGAAACGCGGCTGGGGCAAGTTGGTTTTTATTTTGGTGGCATTGGCATTGGCGGGCGGCTTTGGCTATCTGCGCTGGAAGACGGGCGGATTCGACTGGCTGACTGCGGGCGTCAACAAGCCAGCGGCGACGCAGCCCGCAGCAGATACTGCGCAGAAGCCGGCGGATAATGGCGCGGCGACGGCGAATCCTGCGGCCGGAGCAGGATCGAACGAAAGCGGTACGAGTGCGGTGCCGAGTGGAACTGCGGCTCCGAATGCGGCGGCGGCGGGATCTGCGGGGACGGCGGCGGCTCCGAGTGGGCCTGCGACGGTACCGACGGGAGCTGCGGCAGTGCCGACTTCCCCGGGAAGCGCTTCGGCGACGGGAACTACTCCGCCGAGTGCATCGCAAACAACATCTCAATCGGCAACGCCAACGCCGCAAGCAGCGGGGGCGCCGGAAAATCCGGCACCGAGCAATGCAGCGCCGAACACCGCGCCTGCTGCTGAGCAAGCTAACGGAGCGCAGAGCAATTCGGGTGCGCCCGCGGCAGGGGCTGCCTCTTCGGGAACTGGGGCGGCAACGGAATCTTCTCAGACGGAATCTTCTCAGGAAGGGCAGACGGCGCAACCGAGCACGCCGGCTCATCGGGCTGCAGTGAAACCAGCAGCGCCGAAGCCTGCGCCCGCGAAGCCTGTCGATTCTGTGGCTGAGGCGCAACGTTATATTTACGGACGCGGGGTGGGGCAGGATTGCGACCGCGGAATGCACATGCTGAAATCGGCGGCGAACCGCTCGGATGCGAAGGCGATGATTTCGCTGGGCGCGCTGTATTCGACGGGCACGTGCGCCCCGCGGGACTTGCCTACGGCATATCGCTGGTTTGCGATGGGGCTGCACAAAGACCCGAACAATCAGGCGCTGCAGGATGATCTACAGAAGTTGTGGAGTCAGATGACGCAGCCCGAGCGGCAATTGGCGATCAAGCTCAGCCAGTAGAGGTATGGCCGCGTCATCTGATCAAGTACTCCCCGCCATCCTCTTAGTACTCCGAGCACATTAGACAGAAGTCAAAGGCAGCGGACAGGAGTGTCCACTCCACAATGACGCAACCGGGCTTCGCCCGGCAGACAGCCGAGGGCGGCTGTCCCTACATGCGGCATCGACAGCAACTACTTTTTGAATAGATTTTCGAAGGCCTGGCGCGCGTCGGTGGGACGCAGTGGGGCGGGCGTGGAGGTTTCCTTTTCGCGGGTGACGCGAATCTCGTAAAAAGTGCAATCGTTGCGGGCGTCCTTTTTTGCGATGCGCTCGGGGACAGGCTGCATGCATTCGAAACGCTTGCCGGGATCGAAATACATGCACTGCTTGCAGGAGTGCAGCTCGAAGCCGCACTTGGGGCAAAGACCCGCCGGCGGGATCTGTTGCAGTACGGTGCCGCACTGGGCGCAGCGCGAGACGGCGCGCGTGCCGGGCATGTTGACTGGCCGCGGGCCCATGCTGTAGTCCCGCTTGGCGAGCGGGGTTGAGGGTCTCGGGCCGGACTTCTCTTTTGAGTGCTCTCCGGATTCTCTCCGCGGCTTGTCTGGGTTGCGATCGCGGTCTTGATATCCGGGCTGACGGTATTTAGCTGCCACAGAAAAAACCCCCGGGATGGCGTATTGTCTCGCCAGTTGGGATTTAGGGCAAGTACCGATTACGGATGAAGCGACCGCGACAGGGGGCGCAGAGGTACCCAGAGGATTGGTTCTCACTCTACAATGAGGGGATGATTCACGAGATTTTTCCGGTGGGACCGCTGCACTGCAATTGCTCGATTATCGGCGACGAGACCACGCGCGAAGCGATGGTAATCGATCCGGGTGATGATGTTGACGATGTGCTGG
The DNA here is from genome assembly GCA_963766625.1 of uncultured Acidobacteriaceae bacterium. Taxonomy (GTDB): domain Bacteria; phylum Acidobacteriota; class Terriglobia; order Terriglobales; family Acidobacteriaceae; genus Sulfotelmatobacter. The sequence goes on from CAVYBF010000017.1 coordinate 23,906, forward strand.
CGCTGGTTCGGAAACATAATTTGCAGGTGAAGCAGATTGTGATCACGCATGCGCACATCGATCATGTGGGAGGGGCGATGAAGTTGCGGGCAGCGACGGGTGCTCCGATCCTGCTGAATGAGAATGACTACGCGCTGCTGAAAATGCTGGACGTGCAGGCGGCGTGGATTGGCGTGGCTGCGCCGGGTGAGGTGAAGATCGATCGGGCTGTGACGACTGGCGATACGGTAAAAGCTGGAGCGC
>CAVYBF010000018.1:0-142739 GCA_963766625.1 uncultured Acidobacteriaceae bacterium
CGAGAACAAGTGTAGAGGCTGCCAGCTGTCCGCGAGAGGCAGTTTCACCGCTGAGGCGAAAAGCTTCGGTGAAGAAATAATCGCTGTAGCCGAACTGGAAGCCAGCAACTGCGCACCCCACGCGAAAAGCTGAAGGCTAACGGATGTTTCTAGAACTCGTAATGCACTCCAACGGTTGCATTGTTTGCATTGAAGTTCCGAGGAGCGGTGAACCCGTAGGCCGGACCGCTTATCGCAGTATTTGGCAGCGCGCTGCAGGACACTACCGGAGCCGGTATAGTCGGCGTCGGTAGCGTGCCGGAGGGATTGCAATACTGTGCTCCCGAAGGACCACCCTCGCCGTAGCCGAAGTAGTTATACTCGCCCTTCCAGATCAGATTCTTTCGCATCGCATAGGAGAGATTCACAAAAGGCGACTGGTAGTTAGAGACCAGCGATCCGTTCACATCGCGCGGATCGTTGAAAAAACGGCTGCCGTTGACGGAGCTTATTCGGTAGCCGATGTTGGCGCGGAACTTCTCGATCGGCGAAAGAGCCAAAGCCACTGACGCGTACTGTGTTGGAGCGTTCATGAAGTCCTTAGCCGGACCAAAAGTATAAGCAGTCCCCGGCACGCGGGGAGTCGGAGACGGGCAGGCCGTGCCGGTGGGCGTCGCGGCGCCTGGTATGGTGGGGCTTGCAGCCACGCCCAGAAAGCAGATGTTGGTCGCCGTGTACACGTCGCTGTAGGCATAGCCGATGTCGAACCCGTAGCGCTCGTTCGGCATCAAGTCGGTGTTCAAACTTACTATGCGGCTATGATCGACGTGCTGGAGCGGGCCATCAACGGACGCTATGCCGGTATTGTTTGTATTGTTGTGGCGCTCGAGGTCATTGTACGCGCCAGAGAACGTCGCCCAGGTCCTCGGCCGGTAAGTGGTGTGAATTCTGTAATGCTGAAGCTGGCGGGGTGCGACTGGGGTCAGGACATTGTCGGCGTACAGAAGCTCGACCGAGCCTTTGATGTTCCAGTTGTTCGCCGGCTGCACATTGACGCCGAAGGTACCGCCATCCTCGTAGATGGCGAAGTTGGACATTCCAGACTGGTATCCAGTCGTGTTCGCGGCACCTTCGGCGATGGTGTGCTCCTGGTAGTGATAGTTGAGCGTGAACGTGGTGCGATCCGTAAGGTCGTATGCCGCTGTAAGGTTGTTCGCGATGAACTTCTGGCCGAAGAAATCAAACAGCGGCGTAGCGACAGCCGGACTGCCTTCAAGCGTGGAGTTTGGCTTGCCCGTGGCCGAGTTGATCGGAGTGTTGATCACTGTGGTGGTTAACGCCGCGCTATTGATGTTCGGGGTTGCGGAAGTCACGGTGGTTAGACTCGTAATGTTGGCAACTCCCGGCTGGTGCACATTCGAGTAGTCGATCTGCTCGGAGATGCTGAGCTTTTTCAGCGCCTGCCAAGTGACGCCGTAGTCGGAGGCGATCGCTTCCCGCTTGGCGCGGGCGTTGCCGGCATACGTGATTTCGCGGCTCGTTCCCGCCAGACCTTGGAAGTCGTCGTAGTAGTTCGGCAGGCTCGTGTTCGCGTTGGTGTAGCGAACGTTGCCGTTCATCGTAACGTTTTTGATGCTGGAGCTTTGTAACCGGAAGATTTCGGTCGGGAAGATTTCGCGGGTTGGCTGAGAACGCGAATAGCTGGTAATCACATTACACGCCGGATCGACGATGGGCAGACCGTTCGGAGTCCGCGCCGGGGAAATTGGGGCGGGTCCGACGCCGGCGTTGCAGGTTATGCCGACCGGACTGTTGATCGGATTGTCGTAGCTCTGGAGCACTGCGACCCTGGATCCGTTCGCTTCCTGCAGGTTGAAATACTGGGGCGCCATGCTGAAAGAGGAATCGCCCTTGTAGTGAGTGACCTGCTCTTCGTAGGTCAACCGGGTCCGCTGTACCGGCTTCCACTCGACCGATCCCGTCCAGTCATCAGTGCCGTTGCGCTGATACTCCTGGAGCAGCACGTCGTTGTAGCCGCCAATAAAATAACCGCTGGGCGACAGGCTCGGACCTAGGAAGACGTTCTGCGAGTAGCCGACGCGGAAGGTCACCTTCGACAGCGGAAGCAGTGTAAGTTTGGTGTCCGTCATGCGGCGCACCGTGTTGAACATAAACGGCGACTCCGTCACCTGCGGCCACGCGTAGGAACCCGTCGGCGCCGCGGCGGGACCGATGGGAATCGACTGGCCGGGCGGAAGGTTCGGATTGCCCAGCAGGTTGTAGTCGAAGTACTGGCGGTCACGGCGGAACAAGCCGGAGAATTCGTAGAGCTTGCCCTTGGAAAAGTCCAGCTTGGCAACGTTGTACGGGTCGCCGCCGAGCCCGGTGGTAAAAGCTTTCAAGTAATCGACGAGGGTGTTCTTCGTGTGCGGCAGCGCGCGCAGCTCAAAGGTCTCGCCCATTATGCGCGGACCGGACTGCTGGTTGACCAGAGTGTCGTACATGGCGCCGCTGCCGTCGATATTGGCCACATGTCCGCCCAGATCGATCGACTCGTGAAGCGTGTAGCCGTCCGGAGGGGCCTGGTTAGACACAAATATTGGAATCTGCGCGACGGCAGTGCCCGCCGTCAAGCCCAAAATGGCTACGGCTATCCCCCCGGCAATGCACCGGGCCGCCGCCAGAGAATGCTTTTCACTCAACAGCCGGAAAATCCATCGTGGGTTCATCATAATTGAAAGCCTCACTTGAAAAACATTGCTTGTCCAGACCTTGAATCTGCGCGCAATCGAAACGCGGCCGCGCCTCCGCAATTCTCCAAAGGCGTTGCAATCCATGGCTGCTACCTGAGGAACGCCGCATTCATGTTCGAGCCATGAATATAGGTATGGCAGTTCGTGCAGGTTATGGTTTCCGACGAGCCCGCACTCATTCCGTGAACCGTGCTGGCAGCTACGCCGCTGTGGCACTGGTTGCAGAGCGGGTTGACGGCCGGCATGTTCAGCAGGCGGGCGTTCTGGGAACCGTGCGGAGTGTGGCATCCCAAACACCCCTCGGCCTTGACTGCGACGTGTTCATAGACGAACGGCCCGCGCGTCTCGGTGTGGCACTTGGTGCAGATCGCGTTCTGGTCGGCCGTGGACTTCACGTTGTTGGCCAGGAAGGTGCCGTGCACGTCGTGGCAATCGCTGCACACCATCAAGCCTTCGTTCACCTTGTGGTGGAACGGCATATTGAACGCCGGCTTAGTGTCGGAGTGGCACTGGAAGCAGAGCGTAGGCTGCGCAGCCTTCAGCAGCTTTTCTTCTTCCTTGCCTTGATGAACGCTATGGCAGCTGGTACAGCCGACGTTCGCCTTGGCGTGGGGAGAGCGGTCAAAGTTCGGGTGCGCTCCCGCGTGACAGGTCAGGCACTTGGCGTCAACCTCTTTGGCCGAGTGCTTCGCGGGATTGAAGATCTTGCTTGTGTCGCCGCCGCCGGCCACGTGCTCGGCGCCCGGACCGTGGCAGCCCTCGCAACCCTGGTGCGAGGGCTCTTTATTTAGCGTGGTCTTCCAGTGCGGGGTTTTTTCCCAGGCGTTGTAAATGTCTTCGTGACAGATTTTGCAGGTCTCGGAGCCGACATACTGCGAAGCATCCGGAGTTTTAGGGGCCTTGTCTTTGGTGCTTTCGTCTGCCGCCGTGGCCGGCAATGCGAACCATGCAAGCGCGGCGAATATCAAAAGTGCGCTTACCCAACCGATCCGTGGTCTGAGTTTCGTCATGTCCACACTCTCACGTAAATTGCGTTCCGAGCCGCATGCCGCGTTGTCCCCGGACATGCTTCTCGAATTATCGTCAGTGCTGGCGGGTTCGGGTGTTGTTTCTGTTGATGCAGGCCAGCTATTCGGACATGTTCTTTCCGTTGTGGGAAATGTTGGGTAATCGGGAACATCCGGCTGGCAGAAATTCTCAATTTGCGCGCATGGAGTAGGAGTTCTACCAGCGCCTGACCACAGGCCCCGCGATTGCGGCTCCAGAATGCCTTGCCTGTGGTTTGCAAAAAAAGAAGAGGCGATGCAGGAAGCCTTTCTATTTCGTCCAGCGACGAAACAGAAGGGCACCGTTGGTTCCCCCGAAGCCGAAGGAATTCGACATGGCGTATTCGAGATTGGCCTTGCGGGCGTGATTGGGAACGAAATCCATGTCGCCAGTTTCGGGGTCCTGGTTGATGAGGTTAATGGTAGGCGGCAGGATTTGATCGCGTAGTGCCAGCACCGTAATGCCTGCTTCAAGCCCGCCAGCGCCACCCAGTAGATGGCCGGTCATGGATTTCGTGGAGCTGACGGGAAGCTTGCGTCCGCTAAAGAAGTTACGGATCGCATGCGCCTCCAGCGTGTCGCCAATGGGCGTAGAAGTACCGTGGGCATTCACGTAGTCGACTTTGTCAGGGCTGATGCCCGCATCGCGCACGGCATTGCGCATGACGCGGAAACCGCCTTCATGTTCGGGAGCGGGTTGCGTCATGTGGTAGGCGTCACCGGACATTCCATATCCCGCAACTTCAGCCAGAATCGTCGCGCCGCGTTGCTTCGCGTACTCCAGTTCCTCGAGTATAAGAATTCCCGCACCCTCGCCGATCACAAAACCGTCTCGATCTCGATCCCATGGCCGGCTCGCGGCTGGGGGATCGTCGTTGCGCGTCGAGAGCGCCCGCATAGCAGCGAATCCGCCGACGCCCATCGGCGTAATCGCGGCTTCCGAACCGCCCGCGATCATGACATCGGCATCATTGTGCTGAATGATGCGGAAAGAATCTCCGACGGAATGGGCGCTGGTGGTGCAAGCCGTGGCCGTGGCTTCGTTGGGGCCTTTGGCTCCATAGCGCATGGAAACGTGGCCGGCAGCAAGATTGACGATGGCGGCGGGAATAAAAAAAGGTGAGATCTTTCGCGGGCCACCTTCGAGCAGCGCGATGTGCTCGCGCTCGATAATGTCGAACCCGCCGATTCCCGAACCGATATGCACGCCTACGCGCTCGGCGTCTTCAGGAGTGACTTTCAGCCCGGACATCTTCATCGCTTCGTCCGAGGCGGCAATCGCCAGATGAATGAAGCGGGCCATTTTTTTGACTTCTTTTTTTTCGATGAAATTGAGCGGGTCGAAGTTCTTGACCTCGGCGGCGATCTGGCAGGCGAAATTGCTGGAGTCAAATTGCGTAATCCGGCCTACGCCGCTTTTGCCGGCGAGCAAAGCCTGCCAAACTTCTCCGGTGGTGTTGCCCACGCCGCAGATCAGGCCGATGCCGGTGACTACGACCCTGCGTCCCAAATTATTTCCCCGCCTTAGCGTGTTTCGAGATGTAATCGATCGCGTCCTGCACGGTGCGGATCTTTTCCGCGTCCTCGTCGGGAATTTCGATATCGAAACCTTCTTCGAATGCCATTACCAGTTCGACCGTATCCAGCGAATCCGCGCCCAGATCGTCCACGAACGAAGCGCTGGAAGTGACTTCGCCCTCATCCACACCCAACTGCTCTACGATAATCTGCTTTACTTTCTCATCGACAGCTGCCATGTTTCTCCTCGCTTAACTTTGATTTTGAATTCGTTGCTCGGGATGCAAGCCCGCAGGGCAGACATTTCGCCGCTGCATTCCCACCTAAGAATCGCCCGCCTTCTTGCTAAAAACGCGCCGCTCTCAGCTTTGTTCTCAAATACCACGGCTGCAAATGCAACGGCTGCGGAAAAAAGGCGAACGTGTAGTGTAACGGTCCCGGCAAACGCCTGTAAAGGAAGCGCCGGACTTTGTAGTGGTGCGGTTCGGCCTTTTGGCCGACGGCGTCATCCTGAGCGTAGCCGTTTTTCAGGCGGAGCGAAGGATCTCCGGGCTTACCGGCCTGGAGCGCCGGCCAAACTGCACCACTACCGCGGACTTTGTAAGGCCGGCGCCTGTGATATACCTTCTGCATCCTAAACGTGGCCGCTTTGAATGGTCAAACCACATGCGCGCAGTCGTGCAGCGGGTAAGCCGCGCTCAAGTTACCGTGCAGGCAGAAATCGTCGGGCGGATCGCTCTGGGGCTGCTGGTTTTGCTGGGCGTAGGCCGCGAGGATACCGAGGCCGATGCGATTTATTTGGCCGAGAAAATTGCCGGCCTGCGGGTGTTTGAAGACGAGCAAGGAAGGATGAATCTAAGCGTGAAGGATGTCGGCGGCAGCGTACTCGCGGTTTCGCAATTCACGCTCTATGGTGATGTGCGTCGCGGTAAGCGACCGTCGTTTGATGAAGCGGCGGCTCCGGAAACGGCGCGGCAGCTCTATGAATTCTTCGTGGAAAAGCTTCGCACTGTCGGCCTGCGGTGTGAGACCGGCCGCTTTCAGGAAATGATGAAAGTGGAACTCGTGAACGAGGGACCAGTAACGATTCTGCTGGATTCTGGGAGAGGATTTTAGCTACCGCTATTCGCACCCGGCAGTCCTCGCGGTGAGTGCGTATCTCCTAGCGAAACGATACTAGTCAAACAACCGCATCGGTCAAAACTCTGACCGTTGGGAAAATGCCATTACATTCCTTGGTCCAGTGCTGGCGCGGGCTTCCATCAAACGCAATTGATCAGCGTGCCTCGAGTATCGCGTCAGCCACGCGAGCCGCTTCTACCGCAGGTTTTACATCATGTGTTCGCAGGATATGCGCGCCTTTCAGGATCAGCGCGGTATGCGCAGCAAGAGTTCCGTTCAGACGTTCTGTAACTGCGGCGTCCTTTCCATGATGAGCCAGCATGCGGCCAATGAAAGACTTCCTGGAAACGCCAGCGAGCAACGGGAACCCCAGCGATTGCAGTTCCTGAAAACGGCTGAGCAACGGATAGTTCTGTTCAAAGTTTTTTCCGAATCCAAAACCCGGGTCCAGCGCAATTCTTTCGCGCCGCACTCCGGCGAGCACAGCCGCTTCCGCCCACTGCCTGAGTTCGCGCTTCACCAGCAGAACCACGTCTCCCGGCGGAGGCAGAGTGCGCCATTCTTCCGGGCGGCCGCGCATGTGCATCAGAACCACGGCGCAGTTCGTGTCTGCCACGGCCTTGGCCATTTGCTGATCCCAGCGCAGGCTGCTGACATCATTCACAATCTCAGCGCCGGCGGCGATTGCGGCGCGAGCCACAGTCGCCTTATAGGTATCAATCGAAACCACAGCAGTTGGACGGAGTTTCTTGACATTCAAGATGAACGGCAACACTCGTGCGAGTTCTTCTTCGGCATCAACGGGAATCTTACTTCCCTGCACGGCGCGGAGCGCCGTTGCTTCGTTGGCTCCAGCTTGCTGAGGAGCAATCACTCTTGCTCCGGGCCGCGTCGATTCTCCGCCAACATCGATGATGTCGGCGCCCTCATCAAGCAGCTGCAGAGCGTGGTCCACAGCTTTCTCAAGATCGATGTACCTCCCGCCGTCGGAGAAAGAATCTGGAGTCACGTTCACGACTCCCATGATGAGCGTCCGCTTGCCCAGTTCCAGCGTACGCGTGCCCAGATTCCATTGAAAGACAGCCCGCATCCGCAAAATTCTAAATGAGAAAGCGGCGCATCGGAGGGAACATTGAAACCCCCTCATAATGATTCGGCTTTGCTCTATTATGTAAATCAGGTGCTGTTGTTCGAATCGGCGAAGCTAACTAAAGATGCACGGTTCGTGAGAGCTGGAAGGATGGGACTGATCGAACCCGCAGAACAAAGAATTAGAAAAAAGCTGGGAGTTAGAAAAAAGCTGACGGCTAACTGCCGATCTTGGATCGCATTTAGCTTGGCCGCAGTTTTCGTGTTCGGCCCCCTCACCGGCTGCGATATCGAACGCCGCAAATCAGACGCCGAGCTTGGGCTTAACCAGCAGCAAGCCGCCGGCCGCAAAATCTATGACAACTACTGCGATCGCTGTCACCGGCCTTATTCCACCAAAGGCAAAAAAGGCCCGGGATTGAAAGGAATGTTTCAACATAAATACCTGTCGCAGACGGGACTACCCGCGAATGACGAGCGCGTGACTGACATTATCCGCAATGGCCGTCCCGATATGCCCGGCTATGGCCAGACCCTGAGTGCACAGGACATCCAGGATTTATTGGCCTATCTGCACACCTTATAGCGATGTAGTTCAACTGCACGCTCGCCTTAGTGGCATAATTCTTTACGTGAACGCTGGCACGAGCTCCGATCTATTTCGCAAGCTTCCTTCGGTGGATGAGGTACTCGGCGCGCCTGCAGTGCAGTCGTTTACTGAAACGTACGGCCGCGAATCCGTTACCGATGCAGCGCGCACCGTGCTGGCTCGTTTGCGGCAAGAGATCGCATCGGGATTCCTCGATGACAGCGCCTTGCACCTTGCACTCTCAGGTCTGGCTGCGGCGATTGAGGCGCAGCTTCGGGAATCGCTTAAGTATTCTTTGCGCCCGGTGATCAATGCCACCGGCGTGATCCTGCATACGAATCTTGGCCGAGCGCCCTTGAGCGAGTCCGCCCTCAATCACATTCGCGACACCGCGGCAGCGTATTCCAATCTCGAGTTCGACCTCTCCGCAGGCGCTCGCGGCAAGCGGGATGTTCATATCGAACGCCTATTCCAGAAACTGCTGCACGAAGGCGTGCCGGGCGATTCCCAAGCGCACGTCTCGACGATCGTCGTCAACAACAATGCAGCCGCAGTCCTATTGGCGCTGAATACTCTCGCCGAGGGCGGAGAAGTCATCGTTTCCCGCGGAGAACTGGTCGAAATCGGCGGTTCGTTTCGCATCCCAGACGTGATGGCGAAATCGGGCGCGATTCTGCGCGAAGTCGGCACCACCAATCGCACCCGCATCTCTGATTACGAAAACGCGATAACGGATCGCACGCGGCTTCTTCTGCGGGTGCATCGTTCGAATTTCGAGATCAGCGGATTCACGGAAGAAGCCTCAACTGCCGAACTCGCAGGTTTGGCGCGCAAGCACCGCATTCTTTTCATGGAAGACCTGGGCAGCGGCGCATTGTTCGATCTGCGCTCGCTCGGGATCAGTGGAGAGCCGGGCGTGCTCGATAGCCTGCACGCCGGCGTCGATATCGTGACTTATAGCGGAGATAAGCTGCTCGGTGGCCCGCAAGCAGGAGTGATCAGTGGCGCTCCGAAGTTGGTCGCTCGTATGCGGTTGAACGCTCTGTTCCGTGCATTGCGCGTGGATAAGCTCACCTATGCAGCCCTCGAAGCGACCTTGCTCGCCTATGTTCGGCGGGATCACGACGCGATTCCCGCAATCCGCATGATGCGCGTGAGCAAAGAGGAACTCGGCCGGCGGGCAGAAGGATTGCTGAAACGCGTCACTTCCCCGAAATTAAAAGCGGAGATCATCGAAGGCGAGTCGCTGCTCGGGGGAGGCGCGGCACCATCTTGCCTCTTACCGACTTACTTGCTTGCATTAACCTTTGGCGGGATTAGTGCCGACGAACTTTGCGCAAAGCTCCGCGACGGCGAACCGCCGATCATTGCCCGCGTGGAAGCAGGCCGCGTTCTGCTCGACTTGCGAACCGTCTTCCCCGAACAGGATTCCGCAATCGCAACCAATCTCAGCCGCATCGTTGCCTAACGCAACGCATCGAACCCCTGTTGGCACGCCTCTACACCATCGGACACTCCACTCGCACGCTCGAAGACCTCATCGAGACCCTTCAGGCGCATGAAATTAAAGCGCTGGTCGATATTCGCGCATTTCCGATGTCTCGGAGGCTGCCGCAGTTCAATCGTGAATCTCTGGAGACGAGCTTATCCTCGGCTGGAATTCGCTATGTGTGGATGAAAACTCTGGGTGGTTATCGCAAAAAAATCCGCGAAGACTCGCCAAACATTGCCTTGCGCAATGCCTCATTCCGCAATTATGCAGACTATATGCTTACTGAAGAATTCGAAGCCGCCATGGCCAAACTTATCGCCCTTGCCGAGACGTCGCGCACTGCCTATATGTGTGCCGAGCGGGTATACTTCCGCTGCCACCGAATGCTGGTCTCCGACTGGCTGGTTGCGCATGGCCACGAAGTGATGCACATCGACGGCACGGGTCCCACGAAACCGCATCGCATGACCGCGGAAGCGCGCATGATCGATGAAAAACTGATCTACCGTGGCGACCGGTTACTCTGATACTTAGAGGAAAGGTTCGGAGAAAACTTCGCCGATATGATCGTTGGGACAGGCATTGATATCGCAGAGGTTCCGCGCATCCGGCAATCGATCGAGCGCTTCGGCGACCGCTTCCTGCAGCGCATTTTTACGCCGGGGGAAATCCGTTATTGCGAGTCGAAAGTAAACCGTGTCGAACGCTACGCCGCGCGCTTCGCTGCTAAGGAAGCCGCCATGAAGGCACTTGGCACCGGCTGGAATCACGGCGTTCGCTGGCAGGATTGCGAAGTGGCTCGCCAGCCGGGGCAGCGTCCCACTATGGTTTTTCACGGCCGAGCCGGTGAGTTTGCCACCAAGCTGGGGGTAAAGCACACCGCGCTTTCCCTCTCGCACACCGCCGAGCAGGCGATCGCCCAAGTCATTCTCGAAAGTTAGATCACGCCAACTGCGTCTCGGCCCTTCTGCTAGACTGACGCATTCCACTGCTCATGTCCGTCATCAGCGAAGTCGTAAAGCCAGTTTCTCCGTTCGATACCACCCCCGAACGCACGCTTCTTCTCGGTCTGGGGCTCACCAGCTTCGCCGCGTTGCTGCTGGAACTGGCGCTCACTCGCTTGTTCTCGGTCGTCCTCTTCTATCATTTCGCTTTTCTTGCGATTTCGATTGCGTTGCTCGGTCTGGGCGCGGGCGGAGTCTCTGCTTACCTGTTCAAGCCGCGGCTGGCGCGGTTTCCCACTCGAAGGCTGGCGGAGCGAGTGTGCCTGGTCAACTCGGCGGTGGTTTTCGTGGTGCTGGAAATCGTGCTACACGTGCCGGTGGCGCTGACCGTAACCTGGAAGAATTCTTTACGCCTGAGTGTGCTCTACCTGGCTGCAGCCGTGCCATTCTTCCTGACAGGACTGCTGTTCTCAATCGTTTTTTCTCGCGAGACCTGGCGTGTGTCGCGTCTCTACGGCGCAGATCTTAGCGGTGGGGCGCTGGCGTGCCTGGCAGTAGTTCCACTGCTGAATTGGATTGGCGGACCCAACACCATCCTTGCCGCGGGAGTGATAATGGCGATCGCGAGCATGGTGTGGTCTGATACACAGACAAATCGCAAATTCGCGGCAGCTGCGGCCGCCGCTTTGGCGGTTCTCATCGCCGCGAATCATTCGAATCGTTTGATCGACGTCGTTTATGCCAAGGGCATGTTTCGCGATCCCGCATGGGTCGAGTTCTCCCAATGGAACGCGTTGTCGCGGGTGGAAGTGGATCGGCAGCGGCAAGCGAAAGCCATTGTCATTGACGCCGACGCCTCCACCTACATCATGAACTGCGATCTCGCGCACTGGCACGACACTGAGTGGGAGAAGGATCTCATGTCCGCCCCGCCGGCGCTCGCGAATGTGTTGCGCCCGCACGGTGACTTCGCAATCATTGGCCCAGGTGGCGGAGTCGACGTGCTTCGCGCGGTCGCCAACGGCAGTCCGAGCGTAACTGGCATTGAAATTAATCCCATCATTGCCAACACGATCATGCGCGCGCGCTACGCTGATTATGCGCAGCATCTCTATGAACGGCCGGAAGTTCACATGCACGTTACTGACGGCCGATCCTATCTGCGCTCCACGTCTCAGCGGTTCGATGTCGTGCAGATGACTTTGGTCGATACCTGGGCTTCAACCGCTGCCGGCGCTTTCGCCCTCAGCGAGAACAATCTCTACACTGTGGAAGCCTTCCGGGAATATTTCGAACACCTCAAACCGGACGGTCTGATTGCCATCACTCGCTGGGAGTTTCGGCAGCCCCGCGAGGCGTTGCGCGTTGTCGCGGTTGCGATGGAGGCATTGCACGAGCTGGGAGTCGCCATGCCCGCGCGCAATTTTATCGTTGCGTCGCAGGGGCTGCTCAATGAAGACGGAATCCCAGTAGTGGTCCTCGCCAAGAAGACTGCATTTACCGATGCGGAGCAGCTCGCCGTCCAAGTTCACCAAAAAAAATACAGTCAATTGAGTTTGATCTATCTCCCTTCCAATCCTGCAATCCGAGGAAATGGAAATCCATTCGCCGGCTTGGTCGCCAGCAACGATCCTTATCGTTTCGCGCAGAGCTATGCATATAACGTCTCTCCGGTAAACGATAATGCGCCATTCTTCTTCTTCACTCTGAAGCCCGGGCAAATCCTTGGCCAGCAAGGAATGCAACATGCCATTGACTGGAAAGTAAATCTCGGCGTGCTCGTGCTGCTGGTTGTGCTGGGCGTATCGCTTACGGCAGTAGCAGCATTTTTGATTCTTCCGCTGGCCTTGGAGAAAGGCCGTCACTCCCCATTTCGAGTGCTTTATTTCATAGCCATCGGCTTGGGATACATTCTTGTCGAGATTGCCTTCATTCAGCGCTTCGTGCTTTTTCTGGGCCATCCCACGTACGCGCTGACGGTAGTCATTTTCTTGCTGATGCTCTCGAGCGGGGCCGGAAGTCTGATGTCGCGCCGATGGATACTCCGCACGGAATCAGCCTGGATTCCGCTGATCTTGACCGTCCTCGTCCTAATCGCCTACTCCTTTTTTCTTCCTCACGCGCTGGCAGCGTGGGTAGGGCTGAAATTCGCCTATCGATTGGCAATCAGCGCAATATTGCTGGCGCCTCTCGGCTTCGTCATGGGCATGCCTTTCCCGATCGGGTTACGCACCTTAGCGGCCACGCCTCCAACCAACGAAGAGGACGAACTCGGCAGGGACAGCGCTGTGGAATGGGCCTGGGCTATGAACGCGGCTGCCAGCGTGCTGGGTTCGGTATTGGCCATGGTAATCGCCATCGAGTTTGGCTTGACCGTCACTCTGGCTTGCGGGGCCGGAGCCTACCTTATCGCACTGCTGTTTCTTCCGGTACTTCGCCCACAACATTCTTAAGAAGGCGTGCTCCGTTTGTTATGATGCTGCGAGGGGCACCGCTAGCTGCGAGGGGATTCGGTGTCATCGACGCTGTCGCAATCGCGGCATAAGGAAATTGTTTGCCGAGCCAAAAGCAACTCAAATGGTCGCAACTTAAAGTCGGTCTGACCGTTGTTTTTGCCAGCGTGGTTTTGGCAATCCTTCTCTTTTTGATGTCGGGAACTACCGGCCTCTTCACCAAACGTATCACCCTGTATTCCTATTTCGATAACGCCAGCGGTCTGCGCGTGGGCGCTCCGGTGCGCCTCAATGGAGTCGATATCGGCAACGTGAGAGCCATTCGAGTTGTGTCCAATAAGAACTTACAACTTACCCCCGTTGAAGTAACCCTGAAAGTAAGCACCAAGTATGGCTTCGATCTGCGGCGCGACTCGGTCACTTCGTTGGAGACGGCAGGTGTGCTGGGCGAAACCTATCTCGATATCGATAGCTCCCAGGCGCTCGGTCCCCCCGCTCACGACGGAGACACGCTGCCTACTCACGTGCATCCCGACTTCAATGAAGTAGTGCGCTCCAGTGAAAGCACGCTGCAGAACATGGACGCCCTGCTCAAACGCGCCGATCGCATTCTGGCCTTCGCGGAGAGCGGTAAGGGGTCGCTTGGCAAAATGATTTATGATCCTGCCCTTTATGACCGGCTCAACCAAACGGTGAAGGAGTTTCAGGGAATCGTCGACGAAATTGCCAAAGGCCAAGGGAGTCTTGGCGCGCTTATCAATAGTAACGACGCCTATAATAAATTCCTGTCTACTCTCGACAAAATCAATGCCGTGGCCGACGATTTGCAGGCCGGCAAAGGTACTGCCGGAAAATTCCTGAAGGATCCCTCCCTATACAACAACGCCAACGATACGATCTCGAATTTAAAGCAGGTCACCCAGGACATCAATGCAGGTAAGGGCACCTTGGGAAAACTGACTAAAGATCAGGAGTTGGCCAACAAAATCGAGACCACCGTGAGCAAGCTGGAAGCGATAACGACTGCATTGGAAGCGGGCCAGGGAACGGTAGGCAGGCTGCTCAAAGATCAAACGCTTTATGACAACGCCAATCAAATGCTGGTGGAAACCCGCACTCTGGTGAAATTGTTCCGCGAAAATCCCAAGAAGTATCTCACCATCAAAGTGCACGTTTTCTAGATGATCGAGTCTCGAAAGAAACCAGGCTCCAGGATCGTAATCAGCCAAGTCTCTAGGAAAGGCGCGGCACGGATGTGGATTCCGCCTGCTCATGCGCGTGATAGCTCGACCGGACCATCGGCCCCGACTCTACGTGGCGAAAGCCGAAACGCAGCGCTTCCGTACGCAACTGGCAAAATTCTGCCGGAGTATAGAATCGCGCGATGGGCAGGTGATCGCGCGACGGCCGCAGATACTGGCCCACTGTAAGGATATCAACGCCGCAGCCGCCGAGATCGCGAAATACTTCAACAAGTTCTTCAGTGGATTCGCCGAGGCCGACCATCACTCCGCTCTTCGTTACCATCCCCGGAGAAAACTTCTTGGAATTCTCCAGCAGCCGCAGAGTACGCTCGTAGCGCGCCCCAGACCGCACCGCGCGATACAAGCGCGGCACCGTCTCGGTATTGTGGTTGAGCACGTCCGGCCGCGCATCGAGCACAATTTTCAATGGTTCTTCCAACCCCTGAAAATCAGGGATCAGCACTTCAATCCGGCAGTCCGGAGTAAGCTCGCGTATTTCGCGAATCGTCTCGGCAAAAATCTTCGCCCCGCCAACATTATCGTCATCGCGATTCACGCTGGTGACCACGGCATGTTTCAGTCCCAGCGTGGCCACTGCTTCCGCCACGCGTCGCGGTTCATCCCAGTCGATCGGTTCTGGACGCCCTTTGGGCACGGCACAGAATCCGCAACGCCGGGTGCAGATATCTCCCAGCAGCATGAAAGTTGCGGTCTTGTGATTCCAGCATTCACCAATGTTCGGACACTGCGCTGACTCGCAGACCGTGTGCAGTCCCAATCCTCGCGCCAGCTTTTTCAGATTATGAAAGTTGTCGCCGACCGGGGCTTTCGCTCGCAGCCAGTCCGGCTTAGGCACACGGAGTGGGGGCGAGAGCTGGATCTGAATCAATTGTGGAGCATTCCCCATTCTCTTTTGATTCTACCAGTTCACCCTACCTCCACCAGTCCGTAGGTGTGCTGCCATCGCGTGCGCATCGCGACCAGGGCGCGGCTGATTTCCACTTGCGTAACTTCGGCATTAGGACCCGCCATAACTGCAGCGGCTTCACGCTTGGCAAGTTCGAGCAACTGCCGATCGCGAATCAAATTCGCCACTTTGAAACTCGGCATCCCGGCCTGGCGAGTCCCAAAGAATTCTCCTGGACCGCGCAGCTCGAGGTCAAGCTCGGCGATCCGAAAGCCATCGTTCGTGCGAACCATGGCGGCGAGGCGGCGCTCGCCGTCTTCTGTAACTTTGCCGCCGGTCATCAGGATGCAGTACGACTTCGCCGCTCCGCGGCCGATGCGCCCGCGCAACTGGTGAAGCTGTGCCAGGCCGAAACGCTCCGCGTGCTCGATCACCATCACCGTTGCGTTCGGGACATCCACACCCACTTCAATCACCGTAGTCGCAACCAGAATCTGCAACTCGCCTTTCTGAAACATGCGCATGACCTGATCTTTCAAATCGGCTTCCAGCCGCCCGTGCAGCAAGCCGACTTTCAGATCCGCAAACACTTTCGTGCTCAATTCGCGATACATTTTGATCGCGGCTTTCAGTTCCGTCTCTTCGTTCTCCGCGATGACCGGATAGACCACGTACACTTGATGACCCTTTTGAACCTGTTTGCGCACGAAGTCCCATACTTCGGATGAACGGTCGTCGGTAATTCTCCGCGTGACGATCGGTGTGCGGCCGGGTGGCAATTCATCAAGCACGCTGAGATCAAGATCGCCGTAAAGGGTAAGCGCCAGCGTGCGCGGAATAGGCGTAGCCGTCATGACAAGCACGTCAGGTTCGGCTGGCTGGCTTGCAGCGGCTGAGCTCGTGTAGGGATGGCCGCCGCCCTCGGCCGTCCGGCCGAGCGAAGCTCGGCTGTCTTCCTCATACTCACCCGACTTCTTCATCAGCTTCAAACGTTGCAACACCCCAAACCGATGCTGCTCATCGACGATCACCAATCCCGGCTTGGCGAACTCGACTTTTTCTTCCAATAGCGCATGCGTACCTATCACCAGCTGCGCGTTCCCCTGCGCAATGTGCCGGCGAATCTCGCGTTTGCGATCTTGTTCCAGCGAGCCGGTCAGCAACACGATTCGATAACCCGCATTCTCCAGAATCCTTCGCGCCGAAAAATAGTGCTGCTGCGCAAGAATTTCCGTAGGCGCCATCAGCGCGACCTGGTATCCATTCTCAATCGCAATGATCGCGGCCTGAAAGCTGACGATTGTTTTTCCCGAGCCGACATCTCCCTGCAGCAAGCGCCGCATAGGATGCGGCTTTTGCATATCTTCGGCGATTTCCTTCAGTACGCGTTTTTGTGCGCTCGTCGGATGAAACGGCAGTATTTTTTTTATTGCCTCGCGCACTCTCTCATCCAGACGGAACGCAACACCGGTTTGCGTCTTCTGCTGCCGACGCTTCAGCTCCAATCCCAGTTCCACAAAAAATAATTCTTCAAAGATCAGGCGAATGTGCGCCGGCGTCCGCGAAGACTGCAGATCCGACAAACTCTCACCAGCCTCGGGCCAGTGAACTTTCCACAGCGCCTCTCGTTCCGAAACCAGCGCGAGACGCTCGCGCACCGGGGTCGGAATTGTCTCCGCAAAATCGGGCGTCAGATCTTCCAGCGCCCGGCGAATCACGCGTCGAAACCAGCGCGCAGTGACGCGCCCCTGCCCCGCCGATTCGTAAATCGGCACAATGCGCCCCACTTCGAGCGACGCTGCCACCTTGTCGTCCGCGCCGTCGCCCGGCGCATCACCCAACATTTCAAACTGCGGCTGGATAATCTGCAGCTCTCCGCTGCGCTGATCTTGTTCCACTTTGCCGTAAAGCGCGATCAGCTGCCCGGGCTTGAATTTGTCCTGCAGATACACGCCATGAAACCACAAACAGCGCAGCCGGGACCGTCCCTGGCCTACGGTGAGCTGGAAGATCGGCATGCGCCGCGTTCGAAACAAGCCTGAGTTGCGGACTTCGCCTATCACGGTTGCCATCTCGCCCGCCCGCAATTCAGCGATCCCGCGCGGATTCAGCCGGTCTTCGTAACGAAAAGGCAGATAATGCAGGAGATCGCCGACCGTGGCGATGCCTTTTGTGGCAAGGATTTCTGCCAGCTTGGGGCCAATGCCTTTTACGTACTGTACCGGCGTGGTCAGTTCGAGCATCAGAGTTCTTAGAATGTTAGCAGTTACGCTGCATGAGCCCGCCGCCTAAAGCCTCAATCACCGTAAATCTAATCCAGGCTCTTTGCGCCATCATTCTCGGCAATCTTTTCTATTTTTTCCTCGGACCAGCCTTTCATCTGCCACGCCACAAGCCCTTTCAATTGGATTGGGGCCTCGTAGTGGATTTCTGGCTCTGTGTAGTCGCCTATGGTCTGATCCGGACCGCACGAAAGTGGAAGTAACCCAAGTTCAGTCCCTCCGCTTTCCAGTTACTTTCGGAACCTGCCCAGCCGGGCCGCACACGTTACCATACGGCTGAGTCATGAATAAAATCGCGGTCCTGTACGATGCGGGCCAGGCTGTGCTTTCCACCTTTGACTTGGACGAGGTGCTGCAGCGCATCCTGGGCATCGCGCACGACTATTTTCATCTGCGGAATGTGGCCATCATGCTGCTCGACCGGCAGTCGCAGCAGTTGTACGTCCGCTCGCAGATCGGCTGGGACGAAGGCCAGGATAAAACGCGCCTGCCTCTGGGCCAAGGCATCACCGGAGCCGCCGCGCTCAAGAAGCAGCCGGTCTATTCTCCTAACGTCACGAAGGATTCGCGCTATTTCTGCTCTGCCAAATCGACTCGTTCCGAGCTTGCCATTCCGTTAATGCTGCGGGATGAAGTGGTCGGAGTGCTCGATTGCCAGAGCGAGCGCATCGACCATTTCGACGACGAGACCATCGATCTGCTGACACTCTTCTCAAACCAGGCGTCCATTGCGCTGCAGAACGCGCGGCTCTACTCTCTCGAGCAACAACGGGCGCGGCAATTGCAGGCGATCAATGCAATCGCGCAACAAACTACCGCCGTTCTGGACCTGGAAGAACTTATGCGCCGGGTTTGCGAACTTGTCCAGGATGCGTTCCGCGTCTCGCATGTCTCGTTGTTCCTGAAAGAAGAAAATGATCTGGTGCTTCGATCCCATCACGGAACGCTCACCCCGCATATCCCGCAAGGAGGCCGGTTTCCGGCAGGCAATGAACCTTGGGCGAGCATCCTGGCAGGCAACCGCACCGGCATCGAAAGCGATCTGAGCACCACGCCATCAACGAAATTTTTCGCGGAATCGGCTTCCCGCATGCGCATTCCCTTGGTCTCCTTTGGCCAGACCCTTGGAGTTCTCGCCCTCGACAGTTCGCAGCCGGATGCCTTCCGGGACGGCGATTTGCAGTCGTTGGAATCTGTAGCCGACATCTGCGCCACGGCCATCCAGAACGCGCACTACGTCGAGCGTGTAAAGCAGCTTGCTTATCTCGACGGCTTAACCGGCATTTTCAACCGCCGCTTTTTCGAATTGCGAATTCTGGAGGAAATTGAACGTGCCCGTCGTTACGGGGCAGGCATGGCCATCATCATGGCCGATATCGATCAGTTCAAACGGCTGAATGACGAGTTCGGACACGTGCTGGGAGACGAAGTTCTGCGCCAGGTTTCATCGTTGTTTCACCAACAGGTGCGCAAGATCGACGTGGTCTGCCGCTACGGAGGAGAGGAATTTGCGATCTTGCTGACCCAAACCAGCGCCCAGCATGCGGTCAATATCGCAGAGAAACTCCGGAAACTGGTCGCCAACTGGCAGTTCCCGGGCGTTCCGCGAACCGTCACCATCAGCGCCGGAGCTGCCGCATTCCCCGATCAAGGCACTTCCCGCGATGACCTGGTGAAGGCTGCAGACAGCGCCCTTTATGCTGCTAAACAGGCTGGGCGTAACCGGGTGTGCCTGGGAGTAGCGTCCCGCTCTGCTCGCGCCGGGTCTTAAGAGTTTTCGCCTGTATCTTTGCGAAGATTTTTGCGCCGCGATCACTTTACGATCATCGCAGCCGCAGATGGTCAGATGTCGAGCCTGTGCGAGGGCATTGCGCGCCGCAACTCTTCCATCTGCTTCCGCATTTGTTGCTCACTCTTTCGGAATTGCTCCCGCATCTGAGTTCCGTATTGCTGGCGCAGGTTGCGAGCCTGTTCTCGAATCTGCTTCTCCTGCTCGCACATCGACTTGCGCATCTCCGCCGAGGACTTGCGAATCTCCCGCTCGGCCAACTCCATTTGTGGACGCAGCCGGGCAACTTCGTTTTGCGCTTCGCTTAGCTCCATCCGGCTCTCAGCATCGATTTCCGGAACTTCCAGGCTCTCCTGCAACATGCTGCCAGAATCCCTGCGTCCCGGCAGAGATATCGTAAGGGTCTGCGCTTTTTTGTCACGAATCACTTCCACATTGACTGGGCCGGCGCTGCGTGAGTGGAAGACATGGGTAAAGTCGCTGCTGTCGTGCACCGGCTGATCGCCGACTCGAACGATAACGTCTCCCGCCCGAAGACCCGCTTTATCGGCGCGGCTGCCCTTTTCCACTGATCTTACGAGCACTCCCTTTCCATCTCTCGCGCCAAAAAACTCCGCCAGTTGCGGGGTAAGATTTTCCACCATCAACCCACTGCGCGCCGAAGATTGCACAACCACGACATTGAAGTTCGGAATATCAACGTCTATGTTCGGCATTGGCACGTCAAAATGGAAGTCGCCATTGTCCTTGCTCTTGGCAATATGAAATTCCGAGCGCCGGTCGGCCAGCTGTACCTTGATTGTGATCGGCTGTCCATCCCGGCTTAAGACGAGCGTCACGGTGCGCCCCGGCGGAGTCTCACGAATCATGCGCTGCAACTGGGACTTGCTCTCAACCTCGGTGCCGTTCATCGACAAAATGACATCATGTTCCTTAATGCCGGCTTTCCCCGCAGGAGCGTCCTGATCGACCATCGTCACTTCCACACCCTGCTCGTCTTTCAGTTTCAGCGCGCCGACCTGATCGGCAGTGACATCGGCGATGTCAACGCCGAGATAGGAGGTCGTGCCCGAATCATCACTGGGGATGCCGTAGGGCTGCCAGGAATTCACGTGCCAGGCTTGCCCGGCCTGCGCTGCTGCGATGAGCAATGGCAGAACCGCGATCGCGCCCAGAATCTGTTTTCGCATAGACAACCTCCCGAATTTCTGCAACTCCGGTAGCATCCGGATCGTCCTCCAATCCCGAGCTGTTAATTGGCGCGTTTAAAACAAATGTCGCCG
Organism: uncultured Acidobacteriaceae bacterium; assembly: GCA_963766625.1. GTDB lineage: Bacteria > Acidobacteriota > Terriglobia > Terriglobales > Acidobacteriaceae > Sulfotelmatobacter. Next base: position 20,491 of record CAVYBF010000018.1, read on the forward strand.
GTCGTAGTTCGAACTTTCAGCACGGGGCCGCCGCCGTTCAAGTTGCCTTCCGCACTCAACGTTCGTGGTCCCCATTTATCGCCCTCGCTGGCAATGTGGATGCCAGGAAAATCAGAAGTGATGTGGTGCCCGCTGCCGAGGTCCACGCTGGCGCGTACTGAAATAGCAACATCAGGCGCAATGTAAACCGTAATATCTCCGGCAGAGGTCTCGAGCGAGGAACTGGCGGGTTGCGCCCCCGTCTTTACGAGTTTCACAATGATCCCGCCTGCACCGGTTTCGGCACGGGCAGACGGCACACCGTAGAGCTCGATTCCACCTCCGCCGGTTCGTGCGTCCACATGTCCTTTGGCCGAAGCCAGATGAATGCTGCCTCCACCAGTATCGATTTCTGCCGGACCACCAATGTCGCCCAAATCGATGCTGCCCCCCCCGGTTGAAACTTTGATCTTGCCCATGCACTGTTTAACGTCGATCCCACCACCGCCGGTTTCAACACTGGCTCCCTGCGAGGCGGACATAATTTGTACGCTACCGCCGCCAGTCTCGGCTACCAGTTTCCCGTTGGCATGGTGAACTTCGATCGAGCCGCCTCCCGTGTGCAGGCCGATGTCACCGCTGATCGTCCCCACCTCAATTGATCCCCCGCCGGTCTCCGCGTGCACTCCTCCGCCAATGTCATCCAGATGTATGCTCCCGCCGCCGCTCTCCGCTTCTACGCGTCCGGCGATTCCGGTGGTGTCCACATTGCCGCCATCGGTCTCGATTTTTACCAATTCAATTGTGCGCGGCACACTGATGCGAAACTCCCCAGAAAAGGCGCGTGCGTGGCCACCCTCCGACTCGCCGGTAATCCATGCCGTGTCCCCACGAACATAGGCGCTAATCTTGAACGCCCCGTCTCTTCGCCTCGAATTGCAGTGGGCATGCACGGCGTAATTGATTCCCTGCTGTCCGCCGCCACGCACTACTACCGAGCCGAAGTCGACCTTGACTCGCAAGGTTCGCGCTGCGGCGAGAGTGCCAGTGGCTTCTTGTGTACCGCTATCGCAACCTAGTTGCGTCTCCTGCGCAGGCGTGAACGGCGCAACGCAAGCCAGAAAGAACAGCACTAAGACGAATTGTGGAGAGCCTTTCAAATTCACCAACCTGTTTTCGAAATTCTTTATGATCCAGAACCCGATCGCCCGCTAAAGGCGATCCATCCGAAACGAAACGACCGGATTAGTCGATCTCTGGCAACTGCGCCAGCATAGTGCGCGCCTGCGACTTGATATATTGACTCTGGTCTTTTGCGGCCAGCTTCATCAGTACGCCACGCACACTGCCGTCTGCTTTTACCGGCTCAATCAAGCGCAATGCCTCGGTGCGCACGCCGGGATTCGAATCATTCACCAGCACTTCCAGCACCGCATCGCGGACGTGCACATCATCTTTTACGAAAGGCCCAAGGCTATCCAGCGCTTTCAGCCGAACGCCGGGGTTGCTATCGTAACGCAGCGCATAAATCAAAGCATCGCGCACCTGCGTAATATCGGGCTTCTGCGTCAGTAAATCCACCGAATCCATGCGTACGCCGGAATTGTAGTTATTGCGTGCGGCAAACAGCAGCAATTGCTGGATGCGCTGATCATTCAAGGATCCCTGCGTTTCCTGTGTGGAAACAGTGTTGTATTTAATTGCGATCTGATTGGTGCCCGGCTCCTGCGTGATGGACTGAATGCCGGTGATAGAAGCTTCGGTGGGTGCGGGCGTAGCGGTTGTCTCTGTGTTGCTAGCAACCTGCGGCTGATGAGCAAAGATTCTGTAAGCTGTGCCGATTCCTGCGGCGAATCCAAAGATCAAAATCACCGAAGCCAGGGCCGGAGAGAAACGCATTTGCCGGAGCCAGCTCGCCGGATCGAACGCCATGCGAGACCAGAATCCGCCCTGCTGGGCCGTTTCCAGAGCTTCTTGCAATTTCATGCGCGAAGCGGCAAGCAGGTTGGGCGAAGGCTCAACCACACGATCCTGTGAGAGCAGCGTGTGAAACTCCTGCTCGGCCTTCAGCTCCGCAGCGCAATCAGCACAGCGCGCGACGTGCTGCTCGAGCTCATGCCGAGCGCCGTCAGCCAGCTCGCCATAAACATGCAGCGTTATGTTTTCTCGAACCCATTCGCACTTCATATTCGTTTCCTCATCCGTTACTCCGACTGCGGGTGCCCCATCCTGGCCGCGCTCTTTGCGGCCAGGATGGGGAATTTCCCTACCGCATATCCGCCAACTGCCCGCGCAATTTCTGCGTGGCTCGAAACAAAGTATTCTTCGCCGTCTCTTCCGTCGTATGTAAGATCTCGCCGACGGTCCGCAGCTTCAACCCGTGATAATGCTTCAGCTCAAACACCATGCGCTCCCGCGGCGTCAGTTTTTCGAGCGCTCCAGAAATCCGCGCCCCTAATTGGCGCCGCATCAAATCCCGCTCCGGATTCGATCCCGCGCGTCCATCGGCAACTTGATCGAGCAGATCGTATTCTTCGCCGTTGCCACCCTTCACTACCGGCGCATCTTCCTTACGCACCGTTTTCTTGCGCAGGTGATCCAGGCAAAGATTGGTCACGATGCGGTAAATCCACGTATAAAACGAACACTCGAAGCGAAAGCTTCCGATGTTTTTGTAAGCCTTGAGGAAGGCGTCCTGATAAACATCCTGCGCGTCATGCTCGGTGCCGGTGAGATGTAGTGCGAGCCGCAGCACCGCCTGGTCGTAGTGACGCACCAGTTCCTCGAAGGCAGCGGCGTTCCCGCGCTGCGCCTCGCGGATCAGAATCGTATCGTCAATGCGGCGTTCTTGCCCAGCCATGCGGACCCGCGCGGGGGTCTGGTTCTCCACCAGTGTGTAACCGCTGACTTTCTCCACTCGCCCGAACTTCGTTTTCGAGTGCGCCCATTCACCAACCGCAAGTGTTACTGCAACATCGGCCGGCATGTTTTGTCGTTTCCTATGCGCCCGGTGTCAATGCCGTAGCCGGGCTTACACAGGAATAGACGTGGAATCAGCGGAACCGTGAGCAGAAATTATAGGCTGGAGCGGGGATTTCAGCTTGAAACACAAGGGCTTGGGCAGATTGAGTCGGAGTTGGCATTCAAAGGCTAAACACTCCCCGGTGGAGACAGCGGCACCCGGCTGTCCGGTCGAGCAAAGCGCGCGAGGTCTCCGATGGACTCTTGCCATTCATCATCGAGGGCGCCGTTGACTGAACCCGCCCGTACAACCCGGCAGTCCACTTCTGGTAATGGCCCTTTTGTACCCCCGCATTGTCCCTTAAGGGTCTTTCAATCTCTCCCCGATCACACCAAAATAAACTTTCGTTCTGGAACCGTCCCGAATCATGGAAAAAGCCTTCGGTACCGCCCTGACGCCCATTTCCCACAGAAAAAAAGCCGCGGCTCGCGTTGCCCTGGTCGACGTTAAAGAGTCTTCGCGGTATCTGCTGAAGGAGTGCTTCCGCCAGTTCGGCATTGAGACAGTGGTTGCCTCTGGTATATCGGCCGAACGCCTGCGACAAGAGAAATTCGAGGCCTGCGTCGTGAATTTGGTTCCCGCCTCCGAAAAGGTCATGGAAGCTGCTCGCACCTCTCCCTCGAACAGCAGGCTGGTGCTTTATGGGCTCGGCGGTACCGCGCAGGATGCCATGCGTTATTCCAAATATGGCATTAACGCCATGTTCCAGGAACCGCTGGAGCGTCCGGCGGCGATGAAGTTGGTGCGTGCCACGCACATGCTCGTGCTGCACGAATTCCGCCGCTATGCCCGCATTCCGATCATGACCGAGGTCACGGTGGTCAGTCATGATGGCCACCGGCTCTCGGCTTCCAGCATTGAAGTCAGCTCCGGTGGCATGTCACTGAAGAGTTCCGAAGACATGCCTTCAGGAACCAACGTCGAGATCTCTTTCTCCTTGCTTACCTTGCCTCGTGTTTGTGTACGCGCCGTCGTCAGCTGGCGCAAGACCAAATCCTTCGGAGTACGCTTCGACTCCAGCGACGACCGCCGCCGCAAACTCAAGGAATGGATCGACGGGTATCTGGAAAGCTAGACCGACCCGGCAGCCTCTCCTTTTCTCTTTGCCCCCCGCATGGGGAACTTCCCGATACAATATTTTCGTGCCGGAAGCCACCATTCCGAATGATTTCGCAGCCACCACGGGTCCGATTTCGCGGCGGTTCACCCTCCGCCAGAGAATCGCGCTGCGCATCATCATCGCCGCTGGATACTGGCTGATTCGCCTTATCGGCCCTACGCTGCGCGTTTGCGTTTCCTACGAAGAGGGCGCGCAGCAGACCATCGACCAGCGGCCGCTGATCGCTTCTTTCTGGCATGCCTGCATGATTCCCGCGGCTTACATTTGCCGCGATCTCGGCGTGCGGGTCATGAGCAGCAACAGTTACGATGGCGAATACATGGGCCGCATCGTACGAAAGTTTGGGTTTATTCCTGTGAAAGGCTCGAGCAGCCGCAATGCCGTCCGTGCCTTGCTGGGATTGCGGCGCGCCCTTGAGCAGGGCTGGACTGTGGCTTTCACACTCGACGGCCCGCGCGGACCGCGCTATAAGGTGAAGCCGGGACCCGTTGCCCTGGCCCGGTCCTCAGGCGTGTCCATCAGCGTGTTTCACATGGCGGTCGACCGCACGTGGGTGCTCAATACCTGGGATCGGCTGATGATTCCCAAACCGTTTTCCAGGGTACTATTGCGATTCGGCAAATTGATTCCTGTTCCCTCTAGTGCATCCGACGAAGACTTGGAGCGCTATCAACAGGAATTACAGGCCTCGCTCGACCGCGTGAGAGAATTCGCCGAAGACCATATAAACAAAGTCGGCACGTCCGAATTCCCTTACCACCAAAGGCAACAATGACACAGGCCCTCGCAACCGAGGGCCTGTCTTGAAAACGTACGCAGAGGAAGCCGTAGTTACTTCTTTGCCGTCTCGCCAGCTTTGGCGTATTTTCGGCGAAAGCGCTCGACCCGCCCAGCCGTATCCAACAACTTCTGCTTGCCCGTAAAGTAGGGATGGCAATTCGAGCAAATTTCCACGCCGATGTCGCCTTTATGCGTCGAGCGGGTCATAAATGTATTGCCGCATGCACAGTGCACGCGCACTTCGTTATAAGCGGGATGAATGGCTGCTTTCATGGGATTCCGAACCTCGAATGTTAGATTCTACCGGAATGGCGCGGGATTCAGCAACGGCAGCGCGCAAAATCCGCAGACTATCAGCACGCCTCACGGCCGGAACATATACGAAACCTTCATGAAAAGCTGCCGGCTGTCGTTGATATAACCGCGAGGCGTGTACAGCCCGGCCAGACCAGCGGGGTCCGGCGCCAGACTGCGATTCAAATTCTGCAGATCGCTGTTGTAGCCCACGTAGATTGCCGTACCGGGATGCACCAGATAGGTGATCAGAAAATCGGCATTGAACTCCTTTTGGGTCGGCAGGTAGGTGTAGGGATAAAATGTGTTCCCCGGCGTATTCGCCAGCAGCGAGTTATATTGCATGATCACGCGCAAGGAGAGTTGAGGGGTGAACTGCCAGTTCCACTTGCTGCGCACGATGTCATTGTTGAAGATGCCTTTGCTGATTGGGCCGGGCGCCTGCGCCAGCGCGGAACGATATTCGCTGTTTGTCGCCCTCAGCCGCTCATACAAATATTCGTTTTCGATCTTCAGCCGTTTGACTGGACGGAAGGATAATAGCGCCGACGCCGAATCCTGCCGCGACAACAGAGTCTGCGGCAGATTATGCGGCGCGGGCACAAAATTCGCGCCATCTCCCCATGCGTAAACCGCTCCGAAAGTGAACTTGCGAAAGTAAGCGGTTTGAAAAGAGGCGCCGCTTTGATGTTCGTGATAGTCGTAGTTGCGGTTCACGGGTAAGCCGATGAACGCAAAGTCCTGTGGTCGCAGGCGCTCGCGCAACGCGTCATAAGGCGAGAAATAGAACGTCGTCTGGCCCCGCGCGTCGATCTTGAGGTAGGGATCGTAATACGTATCTAATCGATTGCCTTCATGATCGAAAACATATCGCTGGATCAGCGACGGCCCCCAATCCACGATCCACCCGTTTTTCGGACGGAAGCGGTAGAACACGGTGTTATACAGCCCGCGAATATCGACCCGGTTTACGAATCCCGGCACGGTGACGAATCCCGGGCTGACATCCTGATAACTGCCAATGTAGTTGAAATGCAGCCCGTTACGGCGAATCTCAAGTTTGGCAGCCGGACCGGCATAATGAGTACCGTTTCCAAGATTTCCGGAGCTGAAGGGAAACAGGTTGTACTCGCATGTAGTCTCCAGATTGCCGCCAGGCGAGAGATAGGCATTCAGCCCCAGCAGATGGCTCGAACTGGTCACCACCTGGCCCTCGACGGTCCAGTTGGAACTAAATTTAAGCCTTCCATCGACCCCGCCGACGCGGTTGTATTCGCCCGTAACAGGGCATTCCCAATTACTGAAGATCGCGCCCACACTCGACTGCTTGAAGATGTCGCGGCTCACGCGCGCAACCGTGAAATAAGATCGGTCCCCCGAAATCGCGCTGGAGCAAACCGGCGAGCTATCCGGGCAGAAGCTGGGAACAGCCAAGCCCGGCGCGCGGTCATCGCTGGCCATGATCCCCAACGAATACGGTCCTTCCTTGCCAGTCAGGCGAATTCCGGCCGAAAGGTCTTGAATATTCCGGGTGAAGAACAGATCGATGGGGGTACGGAAATAGTCCTCATTCTCAAGAAAAAATGGCCGCATCTCCGGAAAATAAACCTCGAACCGCTGGTTCACGGTGATCTGCGGATCCTCCGACTCTACCTGGCTGAAATCGGGATTGGCCGTCAGGTCGAGCACGAAATGGTCCTGGATGACAAACTTGGCGTCCATCCCCGCCTGTCCTTTTGCCGCCGCATTCTGGAAATACGGATTGTAGGGATCCTGCTCATCCAGCGCCCGAAAGCCCTGCATAATGCCATAGGGAATCAGTTGGATTTCCCGGTTTGGCGAAATTCCCTCCAGGCCGTAAAGGGTCGCCGCCTGCGCCAACCTGCCTTGCGCTTTGTAAGAAACTTGCGGCCAGAATGCATCCTCGCTCTTGCGGACAATTCCGCGGTACAGAATGATTCCCCACACCTGGTCTTTAGCCTCTGGAAATCGGAGGCTCTTGAACGGAATCGACATCCACACCACGAAGCCTTGCTCGGTAACCTTCCCCCTGGAATCCCAAACCGTATCGAAAGAAGTATCGAAATTGCCGTTGACTTCCTCCCGCGAGGCTTCGGTCCAGATCGCATCCCATTGCACACCGAGAGGCGTAGTCTGAAAGGCGTAGGCCCGGCGCTGGTCGTGGAATGTGTCTAACATCACTTCGACTTCATCGTCGTCGTGAATATCCTCCCGCGGCGACATGCGGGCTCGGAGTTGCCGGGGATCGTCGAAGCACACGAATACGACGTATAAATTCTTCTGGTCGTATCCCAGATAGGCCGCAGTCGGCTCGGAAACCGCCTCACCATCGTGCGGATTGCGTTGCATAAAGCCAACCACCTTGGCCATCTGCTCCGCTGTCTCGCCCTCGGGCTTCATGGTCAGAAAGTCTTCCAGAGCTGGTGGGTGCATCAAACGGGGAATCGTCAGCGTCGGGGACGCTGCTGCCGGCTGCACCGCCAGCTTGACTGCCGGATCCCCCGTTCCAGGCTGCAGCAATTGAGCCGATGACACCGAGGTGGGGCCGCCATGAAGTTGATGCGCCGCTCCCAGCACATTGTTTCCGGCCGGATGGGCAGTTGCCGGCTGCGTTGCGGAGGCCGCTTGTTGTGTCGAATCAGCCGCTTGAGAGCTTACAGCCGTATTTTGAGGCGCCGCAGCAACTGCAGTAAGAGCACACACGGGTGCCATGGCCGCAAGAACAACAACGTCCAAAGTTGCCGCAACCCAGCGTTTGCGAACTCGACGCTTAACAGGACCCAAGCACACTACTCCCTCGACTCCCCGGCCCCCAGACAAGGAAGTGAGCAAGATACACTATCTTTGGCCGAACATAACAAAAAAAGAAGGTTTGTACGGAATTACGAAATAAGAGACAGATGGCTCATCCTGCTATGGGCGGCGCCGTTTAAGTCTTCATCATTGAGCTACTAAAACAGCGAGGCTTGTCGCCGATTCGGAGTAATGCCAAAGTGCTCGTACGCAAGCTGCGTGGCCACGCGCCCGCGCGGAGTCCGGTTCAAGAAACCGATTTGCATCAAAAACGGCTCGTAGATCTCTTCGATGGCGTCCGGTTCTTCAGCGAGCACCGCCGCCAGCGTGTTCACTCCAACCGGGCCGCCCTGATACTTCTCGATAATCGTCAGCAATAGCCGGCGGTCAACTTCGTCGAAGCCGTATTGATCCACTTCCAGCATTTGCAGCGCCGCTTGTGAGGTGGGCAGGTCGATGTTGCCGGCGCCCCGTACCTGGGCATAGTCGCGCACCCGTCGTAACAACCGGTTCGCAATTCGTGGGGTGCCCCGCGACCGGCTGGCGATTTCATTCGCTCCGGCGTCATCGATTTCGACTCCAAGAATCTCGGCCGACCGCTCGACAATGACCCGCAAATCCGCGGGCGTGTAAAACTCAAGCCGCAGCACGATCCCAAACCGAGCCCGCAGCGGCGCCGAAATTAATCCCGCCCGCGTAGTCGCCCCGATAAAGGTAAACGGCTTCACTTCCAGCGTGTGAGTGCGTGCCGAAGGCCCTTGTCCAATGATAATGTCGAGCCTGTAATCCTCCAATGCGGAATAGAGAAGTTCTTCGAGCACCGGCTGCAGCCGGTGAATTTCATCGATGAACAAAACCTGCTTCTCTTGCAAGTTGGTAATGATGGCCGTCAAATCACCCTTAATCTGCAACAGCGGCGCTGCAGTCGGCTGGAAATGCGCCCCGAGTTCGTTGGCGATAATGTTGGCGAGCGTCGTCTTTCCCAGCCCCGGAGGCCCATACAGCAGCACATGATCCATGGCTTCGCCGCGCGAGCGCGCAGCCTCGATGGCCACGGCCAGATTTTCTTTAACTTTCGCCTGCCCGATGAACTCGCCCAGCCGCTGCGGACGCAGCTTCAGCTCAAACGAGGAATCGTCTTCCACTGCAGCCGCCGAGACCAGACGATCCGCGCTATAGCCGGGATTAGGGATATTTTTTGCGGTGGCCACTCGCCGGATGTTACCACGAACAAATCTATTTTAATTGTTGCAAGTGAGGTTATTCCTGTCGCGTGCCGACAGGCTTCGATAAGACCTGCCTCAATAAGGCTCCGAGGGCTTAGGATGGGAATGACTTTTCTTGGCTTTAAAACTTATCGCGATTTTTATCACTGCATCACTCGGAGGATCGATCTCGAAAACCGCCTCGCTGCGGTACCCGGGATTGTCCACCCGGTATTTGTAAATGCCGTACCACTGAAAAATATCGTCATCAAACGGAACCCCGTATTTGGCTTTCACCCCCACGGACTTGTAACTCTGGCCGGCGAGCGCAAGTACCAGGTAGGCATCTCGGCGCTTTTGGCTTTTATAGGCGGCGATTTCCGAGAAAGGAAATGGTTGGTTTGCGAGAGTGTAGTCCACAATCGCCATTTTGTTCCGCGTGAAAATCGTTTTAGCGACAATCGCATCGATTCTGCCCGTTACCTCCCTCTGCAGCGCACTGCTATTACTTATTGGCGCGCAGCGATTTTTATCCACCTTGCAGTCGGCCCAAACCTGGTTCACCACATAAGTGCGTAGCACACCCGAGTTTTCCAGCAGTTCCTTGACGCCTTGATCTCCGGGCATCTCGGCAGCGGCAGTGAGTGCCGGAATCATCTCGCGCCAGTCGAAGTCGCTTGCAGAGAACGGTTGAGCACTGCTGATAGTTGGAGGGTGGCCACTATCGGAGGCAATCGATGAGGAAGGGGCTAAAGAGGAGAGGAGAAACCACAGAGCAAAAAAGGGCGTTGCCAGCTTCATGTCCATGAGCAAGGCTCAGATTGTACAACAGATCAGATCCCTCGAAGCTCAGGTAGAAAGGTAGAAGTTCAGCATAGCGGATACGAACCAAGCACAGGCCGGCCCACCCCCGCTTGCACGAGTGCTTGATTTAAATCTTCTCGAAAAAGTGCGCGACTTTCTTACCGGAAGCTTCTGTCGAATAGACCACAACCTTGGTCCCCTTCTTGGTCTCTGCTCCGATATCCTTGCCCGCGTCCGCCGCGGCATGGCTGGAAAGTTGGAAAGTATGCTCGGTGCCATCGGCCGTCTCGACGACCAGCTTCTTGCTGCCTCGGTCGAATTCCTTAACCGTCCCTTCGGTCTTGTTTAAACCCTTGTCTCCAACATTGTCGATTTCGAGGGCGGTATCTTCGGTCCCGCGCTTGGTGGAATGGGCCACAACCTCGGATCCCTCTTTAAGACCGTGCCAGGAATCCTCGGCCGCAGCTCCCGTGGCCTGCGCACCGTGAACGGCCGTGTCCTTGGTCCAGTGGAAAACGTGTTCTGTGCCGTCGGCGGTCTTGATGGCGACGGTCTTGGCGACTTTATCGATCTTCGTGATTGTGCCATGGGTCGCGGTCACGGGCTCGACAGCAAAAGCCAGCGAGGCTAGAAAAAGAACTAGGGCAGCGACGGCTATGGATCTCATGTGAATTTCTCCTCGGGGAAGTCGATTGTTAAGGATACATGAATCCCGCAATACGATTCAAAATCTGCTAAGTTCCTCAGCAAGCGCAAGAGCGAAGAACGGCAGCGTTTGCCCTATCGGAAGTCTGGCGCAAAGACACAATCAGGTAGAAACCTGTTAGTTAACCACAACTACTTGAGCCTATTTACTCCTGACCACATTCCATCCGGCTTCGCATTTCGGTTCCTGCGCCTCGAATTTCTGCATCCAAGATTTGGTTTCTTAGGCTAAACTCCCAATTCTGGGCGTTTTAGCCTTCTGCTTGGCGATGTGGCCGTCTGATTCTCAGTGAACGAGAGGAACTATGCCATCGTCGGTCTGGTCCGGGCACTTAACTTTCGGTTTGATCTCGATGCCGGTGCGGCTGTTTTCTGGCGCACGCAGTAGCGGAATCTCCTTCAATATGCTGCACCGTCCTGATAAGTCTCGCCTGAAGCAGCAATACATTTGCCAGCTCGAGGGCGTGCCCGTCGACCGCAACGACATCGTGAAGGGATACGAGTTTCGTAAAGATGAGTACATTGTCATTGAGCCGGACGAGATCAAGAGGATCGAGCCGCAGACCGCGAAGAGCATGGAGATTCTTGAATTCGTGAAGGCAAGCGATGTCGACCCGGTCTACTTCGAATCTTCCTATTACATGCTGCCCGAAGAGGCCGGACGGCGCCCCTATGCGCTGCTGACCAAGGCGCTCGAAGAAAGCGAGTACGTCGCCATTGCCAAGATTACGATGCACAACCGCGAGTACACCTGTTTCTTGCGTCCATCGGAAGGCGGATTAATGCTGCACACCATGTATTACGAAGACGAAGTGCGCAAAGTCGAAGGCTTTGGTGCGCCGGATGTCGAACTCAAAGAAGCAGAAGTGAAAGTCGCGCACCAGCTCATTGAGGCGCTCGCCGACGAATGGGATCCCAAAAAATATCACGATTCTTTTCAAGAGAACCTGAAGAAGTTGATCGAGGCCAAGCTCGAGGGCGGAGAAGTCGCCGCAGTCGAGAAACCGAAAAAACTGGCTCCGGTGGTGGATTTGATGGCTGCGCTCAAGCAGAGTCTCGCGCAGATGGAAGGCAAGAAAAAACCTGCAGGGACGGCCAAAGCAGAAGCGCCAGCCGCGGCTGCCGCCGGCGGAAGATCGCGGCGAAAAAAATAATCGCCCGCAGTAGTGGCCCCTTGCTTCGATAATCTTTCGTGAACGCTAAGCTGGGCTCACTACTATTTTCCTCACAGCTCTGTTCCGCGATCCAACTCGCTCTCTTCCTCATGCATCCCAGAAACCACGTAATCGCTACGAGTGAAAGCTGAACCTCGAACTGCCACAACATTGTCGCGTAGTGGCGGAGATTGTGGCTACCCGTTAGAATGTACAATTCCTCGCAGGCCAAATTTTTCTTTGGGGTGCTGATGAGTCTCCAACGCGCGGCCCAACTGGCGGCCATGTTGCTTTTGATCCTGCTGTGGTCGGGTTGCGGCCAGGTGTATCGTCCGGTGGTTCTTCCTTGCTCGTTGGGTGGACTTCCCAACTGCCCGATAGAAGCTCCTCCCTCTCCGACCGCCTTCCATGCCATGTACGGGATCAGCCTGAATGTGCCCAATTATCCCGGCAATGCCATGCAGATTGATGTGGGAGGAGACAGCATTATCGGCGAAACGCCCAGCTCCGAACCAAGTGCACCCAATCTCGGCGACAATCCAACCCACGCCGCAATCGTGCCCAACTTCAGCCAGGTTTTTGTTGCCAGTGCTGCAAGTTTTCTAACCGGAGGGGCCGATCAGATATCGGCATTCACACCCGCCTTCCCTTCCAGCACGGGAGGAGGTTTGGGACTCGTCGACAATATTCCCTTGCCTCCAGGATCGTTGCCGGTGTTTTTGAATACGGCCGAGAACGCAAACATTTATGTGGCGAACTTCGGTACGAATTCGGTAGGCAAAATTCAAACCTCCACAGACGCACTGCTCTTTACCGGTGCGGTGGGAACAAATCCGGTAGCCTTGGCCGAGATTCCCGACGCCCAGAAGTTGTATGTGGCCAACCAGGGGGACAATTCGATCAGCGATGTCAACCCCTTGGATCTCAGTTCCACGTTGGTCCCGGGGTTTACGGGAATAACTCCGGTGTGGATCGTGGCCCGCAACGATAGTCAGAAAGTTTACGTATTGACCCAGGGCGATGGGCAACTTGTGACTATTGATGCCGCAACCGATGCAGTTACGAGCAGCCTTCCGGTAGGTGCCGGCGCGAATTACCTCTTTTATGATTCGAATCTGAACCGGCTGTATGTGACCAATCCCGTCACCAGCACCTTAAATGTGTTTTCGATTTCAGGCGGAGCGAATGACACGCCGGCTCTGCTGAAGTCAATCGCTTTCACTGCTGGCTCGGCCGCTTGTCCTGTGGGATGTTCACCAACTTCGGTAACCGCTTTGGCAGATGGAACCCGGTTCTACGTGGCCAGCTATCAGGCGGTGGCTGCCTGCCCGGATCCGCTTGCAGGAACGACTGGTGCTTGTGTGATCCCCAGCCTCGCGGTATTCAATGCACCGGATTTTACGTTAAAGACAACCCTTACTCTGCTCACCGATCCTCCATTCACAGCGAATCCAACTACCAACCAATATCAGTATGCGGTGCCGGCGTCACCTGGCTGCGCTCCCGCCGTTCCTCCAGCCACTTATTCGCCGAGCACGGTGCGTTTTCGGGTATTCACAGCGGCAGCCAGCGATAGCAGCCGGGTTTATGTGAGTATGTGCGATGCCGGCGCGATCTCGGTGATCAACACGTTAGGCAACAACGCCAACAACCCCACCAACAGCCCGACTCCTCCCGATACTTTGATCACTGACCTGCCGGCAGCTTTCAGCCTTTGCACGCAGACGAACTGTAACGCAGTCGCGAACATCACCGCATTTTCGCTCACCTCGAACGCAGTCACGTTTCGGGCGGCGAACTCCTTCAAGGGTGGAGAAAAAGTTGTGATCTCAGGATTAACAACCGGTACGTATCTGGATGGAATAATTTTGACGGTGCTTTCGACGGGATTGTCTGCTTCGCAATTCGAGTGCTATTTCGCCCACGCCAACGTAGGACCGACCGCCGATTCCGGCATTGCAACGGTTGAGCCTCCGTCGCAGTCGCCAATTTTCCTGCTGCCAGGACAATAACATCCGCGCTTCAGAACAGAAGGCGTTTAGTTTCGCGCGGCCACTTCTTCTTTTTGTGTTGCTTCGTTTTGTGGGGTCCGCGCCGCGTAATGCGAGTCCACATAATCATCGAGAATTTTGATGAACTCCGCGACAATGTGATCTCCCTTTAGCGTGGTGAACAGGCGTCCATCCACGTACACGGGAGCTTTCGGCTCTTCAAAAGTTCCGGGCAGCGAGATGCCGATGTTGGCGTGCTTCGATTCTCCCGGACCGTTGACCACGCATCCCATAACGGCGAGCTTCATTTCTTCCACGCCAATATAGCGGCCCTTCCAGGCAGGCATCTGCTCGCGCAAGTAGCTTTGTATCTGCTCGGCCATTTCCTGAAAGAAAGTGCTGGTAGTGCGTCCGCAGCCGGGGCAAGCGGTGACTTGAGGAGTAAAGCTGCGAATGCCCATCGACTGCAAAATCTGCTGCGCGACGCGTACTTCTTCGGTTCGGTCGCCGCCGGGAGCAGGTGTAAGCGAAACGCGAATCGTATCGCCGATGCCTTCCTGTAGCAGCACGCCCATGGCCGCGCTGGATGCGACGACACCCTTAGCTCCCATGCCGGCTTCGGTCAAGCCCAGGTGCAAAGGATAGGTACAGCGAGCCGCGAGTGCGCGATAGACGTCGATTAAGTCCTGCACACCGCTAACCTTGGCGCTGAGAATAATCTGATCCGGCCGCAGCCCGTACTTTTCTGCCAGCGCAGCTGAATTCAGCGCGCTCACCACCATCGCCTCCATAGTGACTTCGCGGGCATCTTTGGGCTCGGCGAGACGAGAATTCTCATCCATCATTTTGGTGAGCAGCGCTTGATCAAGCGAACCCCAATTCACCCCGATACGAACCGGCTTCTGATATTTCACCGCAACTTCGATCATCGTGCGGAAATTCGAGTCGCCCGTGCGACCGATGCTGGCATTCCCGGGATTAATGCGGTACTTGGCCAGATCGCGCGCGCATTCGGGATACTTCGTCAGCAGAACGTGACCGTTGTAGTGGAAGTCGCCGATAATGGGCACGCGGATGCCTTGCATATCCAATTGCTCAACAATTCGCGGAACCGCAGCCGCAGCTTCTTCATTGTTGACGGTCACCCGGACAAGTTCGGATCCCGCGCGCGCCAGAGCAGCGCATTGCTGAACGGTCGAAGGAATGTCAGCGGTATCGGTGTTGGTCATCGACTGCACCACGATGGGTGCATCGGAGCCTAAGCGAACCTTGCCGACCAGAGCGGTAAGGGTCTTTCTGCGTGGAATCATGGACATGGAACTTATAGTTTAGCATGTGGAAACTGCAGTTTTTGGCCGACGGCTGTTCGGAAACACCTATGGCCGCCGATTGGCCAAACCCTACGACTATGCCTTCCCGCGCGAGGTTTCGGAGGCTGTTTTTGGGTCGCGGTGTGACGCAGATCACATTACGAGGGGACCCAGGGTTGTAGCATGTTTATAGGTATTCCAGTGGCCACTCCACACTGGAATCTCGGAAAGGAGTGAATCATGTCGTTATCTACTCTAGAAACTCCAATCAAACAGAAACTAAGCACCCCAACTATGAAAGCAGCAGTTTTTCATGCTCCGGGTCAGATCAGCCTGGAAGAGGTTCCGCGCCCGAAAGCGGGAGCCGGAGAAGTGGTCATCCGCGTAACCCTCACCACGATATGTGGGACAGATCTGCACATTTTGAAAGGTGAATATCCGGTCAAACCGGGATTAATCATTGGTCATGAGCCAGTCGGCATCATTTATGAAATTGGACCGGGTGTGACGGGATATGAAATTGGGGACCGCGTCCTTGTTGGGGCGATCACTCCATGCGGACAATGCAACTTCTGTCTGGGCGGAAACTGGTCGCAGTGCGGCGGACCGCTCGGCGGCTGGAAATTTGGCAACACAATCAACGGCGCTCAGGCCGAATACCTGTTGGTACCGCACGCGCAGGCAAATTTGGCGAAGATTCCCGATGAACTGGCCGACGATCAGGTTGTCTTGCTGGCCGATATTGCCTCGACCGGTATCTCCGCGGCTGAAAGTGCCGATCTGCAAATCGGCGACACCGCAGCCGTGTTCGCCCAGGGACCGATCGGGTTGTGCGCCACGGCTGGAGCCAAACTGAAGGGCGCGAGCCTGATTATTGCGGTCGAGTCGGATCCGATACGCGCGGAGATGGCGAAACGGATGGGAGCGGACGTTGTTCTCGACTTCAGCAAAGAAGACGTTGTCGAGAGCATCCGGCACCTGACTCGCGGAAGAGGAGTCGACGTAGCCATTGAGGCTCTGGGAACGCAAAATACGTTCGAGAATGCTCTGCGCGTGCTTCGGCCCGGCGGAACTCTTTCGAGCCTCGGAGTCTACTCGGGAAAGCTATCCTTGCCGGTAGACGCGTTCGCCGCGGGGCTGGGCGATCACAAAATTGTCACCACCTTGTGCCCGGGCGGCAAAGAGCGGATGCGACGTCTGATCGAACTGGTACGGCAGGGCCGGATCGATCTGGTTCCATTGCTGACCCACAGATTCGCCCTCGAAGACATCCAGGATGCCTACGACCTTTTTGGCTCGCGGCGCGATGGCGTGATCAAGGTGGCAATCAGGCCGTAGTTAATCCAGGGATCCGCAGAATAAACCTTCACGGTTCCCCCAAGTACGTTTCAGTTCCTTCGCCATAGGGCGTTCTGGTAGGCTGCTAGCCTATGCGCGTCTATCAGAGTTTGTTCTTTCTAATTGCTGCCTTCAGCCTTATCTTCGTTGAAGAGTTCCGCGGGCAAAACCTCAAACCCGTCGCCGATCGCGTTGCTGCCCAGAATACGGTTTTCGAAGAGCAGTACCAGTCCGATCTGCGCAATTTTCCTTTGCGCGCCACGGCTTACGGCGACTATCGGTACAACGACCAGCTCGGTGAGTATTCGCTAGCCGCCATTTTCCAGCGGCACAAGACGGACGAAGAGTTCCTGGAGCGAATTGAAGCGATCGCCACAACCGGCTTTTCCGATCAGGACCAACTCTCGCACGATCTGCTGATTCGTGTGCTGCAGCAGCGAATCGCCGACTTCGATCTCAAGGAATATGAGATGCCGATCAACCAACAGAACGGCATCCACACCAGCCTCGCCGATTTGCCGCTTTCGGTTCCCTTCGATTCGGTCGAACATTATGAGGATTACATTGCGCGCCTGCATCAGATTCCGCGCGCCCTCACGCAGACCACCGAAGTTCTCCGCGCCGGCATGAAAGACAAGCTCATGCCGGTGAGATTCATCGCCGAGAAGCTTCCCGTGCAGTGCGAAGGCATTGTCGCGGCGGATCCTTTTTTGATCCCGACCAGGAAGTATCCTGCCGACATTTCTGCGGAAGACCAAAAACGATTAACCGCGGAAACTACCGAAACCATCAACCATGACGTCATTCCTGCGTATAAGACGTTTGCCGAATTTCTGCGCACTGAATACGCTCCGCAGGGGCGCACCACCTTGTCCATTACCTCTCTCGCAGAGGGTCAGAAGCGATATGAGAACGACATTTACGCGCGCACCACAACTCACATGTCGCCGGCGGAAATTCACCAGCTTGGTTTGCATGAAATCGATCGCATCCAGGCTGAGATGACCGCGATCGCAAAAAAAGAAGGCTTCGCCGATCTCGCTTCCTTCCGCGCTTCGCTAAAGACCAACCCCAAATACATTCCGACTTCGGCCGAACAAATTCTCGACGATTTTCGCCATTACATCGCGCAGATGGAACCTAAGCTGCCGGAGTTGTTTACGTTGCTTCCCAAATCGCCGGTTACTGTCGAAGCAATTCCTTCATTTCAGTCGGCTGCGGCGACTCACTATGTAATCGGCACTCCCGACGGGAAGCGCCCTGGCCGAGTCGTGGTTGCTACCTCCGACTTCGCTCATCGATCGATGATTGATGATGAAGCGGTTGCGTACCACGAGGGCGTTCCCGGACACCACATGCAGCTTTCCGTGCAGCAACAACTCCAGGGATTGCCCAAGTTCCGGCTTCATGGTCTCGGCTTCAATGCCTACATCGAAGGCTGGGCTCTATATGCCGAACAACTCGGCAAAGAGGTTGGCTTTTATCAGGATCCGGTTTCAGATTATGGCCGGCTCTCGTCAGAGTTATTTCGCGCCGTGCGCCTGGTGGTGGATACCGGCATTCACTCCCAGGGATGGTCGCGCGAGCAAGTGGTCGACTTCATGCGGAAGTCCGGCGCGGTCGATGAGCCAACCATCCAGGCTGAAACGGATCGTTACATAGCCTGGCCCGCTCAGGCTCTCAGCTACAAACTCGGGCAACTGAAGTTCCGCGAGTTGCGCGATCGGGCGCAAAAGGAATTAGGTCCGAAATTCGATATCCGCAAATTTCACGACGAGATGCTGGATGGAGGCACGCTTCCCCTGGATATGCTCGAAGCGCGAACCGACAAGTGGATTGCCGAGCAGAACGCCCAGTAGTCTGTAGCAATCCAGCGAATCGGTGGCATTCAACTCGGCAGTCAGTTCTGCGACGCTGTTGAATCCAGTCAGTCTTCTTTATCGCCGTCCGTCGGTGAGTTCATGGCAGCCGGTCCATCAGCCCCGGCAGTGTCTTCATCAGGTCGTTGTAAATCACCATCACCGCGAACAGTACCAGGAAGACGAATGCAGCCTGGTACACGCGCTCTTTGATTCGCAGGCTGACATCGCGCCGCATCAGTCCTTCAATCGCCAGGAACAGAATCACTCCACCATCGAGAATTGGAATTGGCAGCAGGTTGAAAATCCCGAGATTCAGGCTGATGCCCGCCGTGAGTTCCATCAGCGGAGTCCAGCCCTTTTGCTGCGCGGCATAGCCAGCATCTTGTGCAATTCCGATAGGACCAGAAACCGCCCGCAGAGAAACCTTCCGCTGCACGATCTTCTTCGCCAGTTCAAGGATCAGCAGTGAGTATTTCTTGTTTTGATCGAGCGAAAGGTGCAGGGCTTCAGCGAATGGCAAAGTCGTGACCTTGGTCTCGCTTTTGTTCAGAAAACCAAGGCGGTACCGCTGCTCTCTTGGATCTTCGGTATTTGAGAGTACCGGCGTGACATGAAACGCCAGCGTCTGATTGCCGCGGACTACAGTGAGGTCAACCGGCTGCTCTTTCGTCTGTTGCAGCCGCTCAATCATGGTCTCAATCGAATCCAGCGGCTTTCCATTCATGGCCACAATTCTGTCGTCTTCTTTGAGGCCAATCTTTGCGGCGGGTGTATCTGCTTCCACGCGGCCGACTACCACCGGCTCGGCGGGGTACCAGCCAGCCGAGCCGATGTCGGAGCTGGTCACTGGTTGGGGAACAACTGTCTTCTGAAATATCTGATCGCCGCGCTGGATGTTTATGCTGAGCGGCTGGTTCGGGCTGAGCCACACTTTCGGCTGCAGTTGCTCCCAAGTGGGATTCTTGATTCCATCGACCTGAACAATCCGGTCACCCGGCTGCAATCCCGCCTTTGCCGCAGGAGAATCTGTCTTTATTCCTTCGATTACCGCTGGCTTGTCCAGGAACACCGGATACTCGTAATGCACCATGTAGACCACAGTGAGCAGAAAAATGGCCAGCAGGATGTTCATCGCCGGTCCGGCGATCGCGATTAAAAAGCGATGCCAGCGGGGATGAGACATAAACTCGGCGGGATCGCCGGTGCGCTCATCCATTGGATTTTCGCCGCTCATCTTGACGTAGCCGCCCAGAGGAATGGCGTTGATGCGGTAATCGGTTTCGCCGCGCCGAATCCCGAAAAGCCGTTTCCCGAATCCAATGGCGAACTGCTCCACGCGGACGCCAAGCAGCTTGGCCACCGCATAGTGGCCGAACTCGTGGATCAGAATCATGAAGCCGAGGACGACCGCAACCGCAACCACGGAGATAAAAAAATCTGACATAAGGAAACTTGGAACCACCCTAGTTAGATTCAACTACACGACAGATGTTGCGCGGGGAGAAATCCTTTTTCTGATCCCGGCGATCCGTTCCTCAGCATATCGGCGGGCATCAGCATCGGCTTCAAGCACGCTTGCGATCGACTCCAACTTGCCGGCATTCGATGCTGAGACCGCATCCTCAATAATCTCGGGGATTTCATGGAACCCAATACTGCCTTCCAAAAACGCGGCTACGGCAACCTCATCGGCCGCGTTCAAAGCTACAGTCCTGGCGCCGCCCGCCTCCGCCGCTTCATAAGCCAGACGCAGACAAGGAAATTTATTCATGTCCGGCGGAGAGAAGTCCAGATGACGCAAGTTACTCACCGGATATCGCATATCCGAATGAATCCGCTCCGGGTATGTTAGGGCGTAAAGAATCGGCAACCGCATATCCGTCACCGAGAACTGCGCAAGAATGCTGCCGTCGACGAACTCGACCATGGAATGAATGGTCGATTGCGGATGCACCATCACTTGCACCTTTGCCGCCGGAACATTAAATAACCGGCACGCTTCAATCACTTCGAATCCTTTATTCATCAACGTTGCCGAGTCGATGGTGATGCGCTTGCCCATCTTCCAGGTAGGATGGTTGAGCGCCTGCTCGACAGTAATGGAACTGAATTCAGAGCGGGACGTATTCAGGAACGGGCCGCCAGACGCCGTCAGCCAGATGCGCTCCACTTCTTCCATCCGTCCGCCGCGCAGACACTGATGCACTGCATTGTGTTCACTATCAATCGGCAGCAACGGTTTGCCCTGGCGGCGTGCCTCAGCCGTGATCAACTCCCCCGCCGCCACAAGGCACTCCTTATTCGCCACCCCGACGGCCTTTGCCGCTTTGACAGCCTCGTACGTAGCCTCAAGCCCCGCCACCCCCACAATTGCGCTGACCACAAAATCGACATCCGGGCGCGTAGCTACGTCCACCAATCCCGCTGGGCCGTGAACCACTTCAACGCCTGAAAATCCGGCTCGACTGAGGCGCAAGCGCAAAAGTTCGGCATCAGCCTCCGATGCCATTGCCGCTAGTCGGGGCCGCCAGCGTTGGACCTGCTCGAAAGCAACTTCGAGATTCTTCCCCGCGGCCAGCGCCGCCACCTCAAAGCGATCCGGAAACGATTCGACCACGCTGAGCGTGCTGCGGCCGATCGATCCGGTAGAGCCCAGGATGGCGATGCGTTTCATTCGATAAACTTATCGCCTCACTCAGGAGGCGAATTCCTATTTTAACCGTTACCAGGGTCGCGCGGGTGGGAAGAACGCGGAAGCGTACAGCCAGAGCACGGGAGCCGCAAACAGGAGCGCATCAATTCGATCAAACATGCCCCCATGGCCGGGAAGGATTGTACCTGAGTCTTTCGCGCCGGCTCCGCGCTTAATCAAGGATTCCACCAGATCTCCAAGCTGCGCTGCAATATTCAGAGCAACGGTCAGCAGCACGATTGGCCACAAGTCTGGCTTTTCCAATCCGAATAATCCGTCGCGGCGACCGATCAGTCCGATGCGAAAAAGGAATGAACTGATCGGCAGAGCATAGGTAAACAAAACGATCCCAACAGCGAGGCTCGCGGCCAGCGAAGCGGCCGCGCCTTCCCATGTTTTCTTGGGGCTGATGCGGGGAGCCATCAGGTGCCTGCCCAGGGAGCGGCCAATGAAATAGGCGAAAATGTCTCCAGCCCACACCACCAACAGGAGGTAAAGCAGCCAGAACGCTCCTGCAACTTGCTGGCGAAGTTGCGCAAGCATGACCAGAGGCACGGCAATGTAGACGAAGGCGAACACCGAAGCGGCCGCTGCCGGGTAACCGGCCTTCAAATCTGCCCCGCGCATGGCCATCGTCAAAAAAAGAAATGGAGCGATGGCACTGGCGAATCCTAAGCCCACGACAAACTTCAGCGCCGATAATTGCGGCCCCTGTCCGGCGCTGACGGCCGCAAAAAAAATAAAAAATAGCGCTACAAAAAAATAGGTCGGCAGGCGGATCGGTTGTACGCCATATGACTCCGTCAGCTTTAGAAATTCCTGTATGGTTACGAGCGCGACTGCCGCGGTCACCAATGCCACCACCGCTACGGGCGCGCGCAGCACCAGCATTAAGACAATGGGAATCAGGACGATCGCGGTCGCGGTGCGCTTCAACAAGGCAGCGGTCCGGAGATGACGCGAGCGGCGATGATGCTCTCAGCGACGGTGCGCCAATTTCGAGGCATGATGTTGAGCCTGGTGAGCCTTCTCTTTTTCAACGCTTTCAACGCTTTCGCGATCCGCATGGTTTGAACCGCTTCCGCTGGCCTGCGAATCATTGTGGTTGAGACCGCCATAGCGCCGTTCTCGCTTCTGATATTCGGCAATCGCCTCAAGCAAATGAACTCCCCGAAAATCGGGCCACAGAGTCGGTGTCACATAAATTTCCGCATATGCCAACTGCCACAATAAAAAGTTGCTCAAGCGCATCTCGCCCGAAGTGCGCACTACTAAATCCGGATCCGGCAAGTGACGCGTATAAAGGTGTTCCCGGATCGTATCTTCGTCGATTTTCAGGTGTTCGACGCCGCCGTTTTTTGAAGCTCCTTCAACCATCGAGCGGAATGCATCCACCAGTTCACTACGCGCGCTGTAGTTCAGCGCCAATGTAAGCACTGTGCCGGTATTTTGAGCCGTGCTCTCGCGCGCCCATTCCATGCGCTCTTGCACATCTTGCGGCAGCTCGTGCCGTCTCCCGATATATTCCAGGCGAATATTGTTGTTGTTGAGCGTGGGCAACTCGGCTTTCAAATATCGGCCCAGGAGACGCATGAGAAAGTCGACTTCACTTTTCGGGCGCTTCTTCCAGTTTTCTTCGGAAAATGCGTAGAGCGTGATGGCTTGGATACCGATGCGCGCCGCGGTTTCGACCGTCGAGCGCACGGATGCGACTCCGGCGCGATGCCCGGCGACGCGCGGCAGGTGGCGCCGCTTTGCCCAGCGCCCGTTGCCGTCCATGATGATCGCGATGTGTCGTGGGAGCCGCTCTGGATCAAGCTGCCGGTAAACTTCGCTTTCCTTATGATCCAGCCCGGCGGGAACCCGAGCCTGCAAGGCTTATCCCCTTCCGAAGGTTGAGGCTAACACGGTCGGGCGGGGAAGGGCAACGAGGGCGGGACTGCCTAAATGAATTCTGCCAGCTCAAGCTGGGGATCGCTTTTGTGGGCGTGTCCCATCCGAACGCCCCTTAAATTGCGGATATCCACGACGGCACCAAAGGCTATAAAAACATCTGAAAAGCGCCTAACGTTGTCGCCCCAGTACACCATGGCGCAGGACATGGGAGCACCTTTTCCCTCATCTTTACCGTTAACCAAGAACCTGAGGCGCGTGTCGTAGAGGAAGCAGATCGAGGCGGCCCTGCCGAAGACGAACTTTTTCCAGTGTCCCGTGTTTGTTGCCACAGGAACAAGTGCCAGCACCTCGGCACCGTAAAGTCGGTTCGCCTCCGCGCATCGCCGCAGCCAGTCGCTGATCGTGCGGCCGCGCTCAGGATCGCTGCCATAAGGCGGATTTACGTAAATAGTCCGAAAATCCCAAGATTCCTTAAGTCCGTCCCGATCAGGCAGGGCGTACTCCACTCGTGCGCGTACAATTGAAAACTCGTTCGAGCATGGGTCAAGGTGTACAGTCCCGCCAAAGACCTCTGTGACGGCATCAACGTACTTGCGGGGCGTCCCCCAATCCCGGCTCTGTCCGACCACTGTGCGTCCTGCAGTCATAGAGCGTAAACCGCCCGCCAATCCTTCTCTCGCAGCGCCGAAAGTTGGGATTGAAGTGTATTCATTGAGAGTGTTCGGGGCGTAATTACATTGAACCACGTCTCAATCCGCGATGCATTATCACGAAAGTACGCTTGGAGAACCTGGTCCGCCCCATAATCCATCCTGACCTTCGTGAAGCGGTTCTCCTTCTTCTGCAACGCGTAGCTGCTGAGGAAAGCGTCCCTCGCCGGCGCTAAGGCCGGCTTCGGGTTCAACAGCAATTCGGTTACGAATTCTGCAAGTCCCTGATCTGTGAGGAAGAGAAGCCAATCATACGATTGGGCCAAAACTTTCAATTCTTTGTTGTGATCGTCGGATGTGAACCAGTTCCCGTGGTTGCTTACAACGCCGATCGTTAAGACGAAATCGCGTAGCAGCTCCGGACCATCAGAGGAGACGATTTCTTTCATTAGCTCAATGTAAGGCTTGGAGTATGGCACATCCCCGGCCTTGTATATCAGTCCGCGAAGCTGGCCCGATGCCGCGCGGATTTTGTGTAGGGAGGATACAGCCTTTGCCACGTAGGCCCCCTGTTTCGCTTTTTCGATTGTTTGGGGGCCTTTCCCCATGCCTTCCTCCACGCCAACTCGCTTACATTCGATGATCGCGTAAGGATTGGAAAATTGCTCGGTTATAGTGAGCTGGACCTTTTGCGGGCTTGATGACTCCAGCGTTGCCATCAACTGGGAGCTGGATTTGCGGCCCAGTAGACACGAGTTTCTGAGAAGGCCGTCTTTGGAGAGCAGCGTCCGCGAGGAAATGACCAGTCCGGATGAGTCGATGCCCAAACCCTGGCTCAGGATTCGCTGAGAGGTAATTGGATATTTGGGATTGGCAATCGTTACGCTCCATTCGTTAAGAATCGGGTGCAGCGAGTATTCAACATTGTGCTTAATCTCGGGATTGCCATACTCAGGAACAGCTTTCTCAATCGCAACCGAGTGCTCGAAACCGGTTGCCTTGAGGAGATAAAAGGTGATTACTTCGACCAGCGTCCCGAGTGCCCGACCTGCAGCCTTCTTCGCGTCCTTCGCATAGTGAAACACCTCCTTAACAAGCACATTCTGCAGGCGGTCCACCGAATCGTAGGTCATGTCGGGAACGTAGCGTGCATTGTAACATTGCCAGCGAAGCGCTTCCTTGGTCCCAACGCACGAACAATCGACGGAGGAAACCACACAAGGGCCCGGCCCTCCGGCCCGGCGATTCGACTAGGGATCAGCCGCCAGCCAGTCCAGCGCCTCTTCGCGCGTCTTGAAAGTAGGAAACTCGCGCTGCGAAAAATTCTTGAAGTGCTCATAAAAGACTTCCGGCACGCTCTCCGTTCCGATCCAGGCCGACCGCTTCACAAACGGCCGATCGAGCACCAGCACCTCTTTCATTCGGGTGGCGACATTCTTATCGATCGTCGCACCGGTGAAATCCGCGAAGATAAGCACGGAGTTCGGAGGATGGTACCCGACGTCCAGGCGAATCTGGTCGAGCAACAACAGAAATTCCTTTGCAGTGCAATTCGTGAAATCCACAGCGTAGATGGCCTTGCCCTTGTGCTTAATGACGCGCAAGCGCTGCTCGAGAGAATTGTCGCTGGAACTCATGCGAGTAGTAATTCGACTACTTCGTAAGCCCCGTTCAGTGCGGAATCCAGTGCCGCAGAATCTTTCCCGCCGGCCTCGGCGAGATCAGGACGGCCTCCGCCCTTGCCCCCAACTTTCTGCGCGACCGGGCCGATCACTTTGCCCGCTTGAACTCTATTCGTGAGATCTTTGGTGACCCCGACAATGAGCGACACGTTGCCATTGCTCGCCGAACCCAGCACCACAACTCCAGAACCGATCTTGTCGCGCAGTTGATCGACCAATGTGCGCATCTGCGGCCTCTCCAGATTATCGACCCGATGCGTCAGAACCTTTACGCCCTTCACCTCTTTTACTTTGTCACCGATATTCGCGGTACTCGATGAAGCCGACTTCATCCGCACCTGATCCAGTTCGCGCGCCAGCCGCTTGATCTCGGCGTCCTTCCTTTCGAGCTCGGCTCTCAGTGCTTCGGCAAAAGAAGTTGAAATCTGCTCGCTAGCCTCTGACCCATCCCCAACAGAGGGTGCCCCATCCTTGCGCGTTTTTGGCGCAAGGGTGGGAGAAACGACCGCAGACACTACCTTTTCCAGTTCGTGATCTTTTCGAAAGTGTGCCAGCGATCCTTCGCCGGTCACCGCCTCCACCCTTCGCACACCCGACGACACACTTCCCTCTTTAAGAATCTTGATCAGTCCAATCTCCCCGGTAGCGCCAGTGTGCGTCCCACCACAGAGTTCCGTCGAAAAATCGCCAATTCGCACCACGCGCACCTTGTCGCCATACTTCTCCCCGAACAAAGCCATCGCATGATATTGATTTATCGCCTCCTCGATAGGCACATCCGTAATCGTCTCGACGATCTGGTTGCGCAGCACTTCCTTGTTGATGATGTCCTCAATGTCCTGCAACTCTTCATCTTCGACCGCGGTGAAATGCGAAAAATCAAAGCGCAGATGGTTCGGCGCCACCAGCGACCCCGCCTGCTTTACGTGCTTACCCAGCACCTCGCGCAGGCCAGCATGGAGCAAATGCGTAGCCGTGTGATTGCGCATAGTCGCTTCGCGGACCTCAGCGTTGACGACGGCATCGACGCGATCTCCTATACGAATCCCGAGGGTGCCCCACTCAACGCGGTTTTCGTTGGGTGGGGATTTCACCGTAACTTGATGCGCTCTTACCCCTTGAATCGGCGCGTAGCATCCCGTCACTTCGGCGACGAGGGTATTGTGGTCCTCGGAGTAGAGCCATCCCTTGTCGCCGACTTGGCCACCAGAATCGGCATAGAATGGCGTGTGGTCGAGGATGACCTCGCCCGATTCACCGGACCTGAGTTCTAGCGCGCCTTGGCCGTTCTTGATGATGGCGAGCACTTCACAATTTTCCGAACGAGTCTGCCGATAGCCTTCGAAAATTGACTTCGGAAGCTGTTGGTAAGCGGGATTAGCTGTCTGCTTGGCCGCGCCTTTCCAGGACGCCCGAGCCCGAGATTTCTGCTCGTCCATGGCATGGTCGAAGCCAGCCTGATCAAAAGCCATTCCCTGGTCGCGAGCGGCATCCTGCAAGAAATCCAGTGGCATGCCGAACGTGTCGTAAAGCTTAAAGGCCTCTGCGCCAGAAAGTTGTCCCTCAGATTTCGCGAGCAACTCCTCCAATTTCTCAAGGCCAAGATCCAAAGTATGTGCGAAGCGCGTTTCCTCAACTTCCACTACTTTTGAAACACGCTCTGCGCTCTCAATCAATTCCGGATAAGCATCCTGCATCAGATCACGCACCGCAAACACCATCTCATGCAAAAACGGTTTCGTTTGCCCCAACAGCCGTCCATGCGTAATCGCGCGCCGAATAATCTTCCGCAACACATAGCCGCGACCTTCATTCGACGGCAGAACTCCATCGGAAATCAGAAACGTCGCTGCCCGCGAATGGTCAGCGATCACCCGGAGCGAAACCGCCGATTTATGGCTGGAAGAGCCTGCCGAGCCTTCTTTTGTCGGATCAGGGTCGACTGCACGGCCGAGGGCGGCCGTGCCCACATGGCTTGTGCCCTCCTCCGCTCGCGTGGGGACAGCCGCCCTCGGCTGTCCGGTGGAGCGAAGCTCCGCAGTCTTGCCGCCTGCTCCAGTCAACTCCGCCGCTCGCTTGATCAGCGGCGTAAACAGATCCGTCTCATAATTCGAAATCACTCCCTGCAGCACCGCCGCAACCCGTTCCAGCCCCATGCCCGTATCAATCGACGGCTTGGGCAGCGGATTGAACTTCCCGCTAACATCGCGATCAAACTGCATGAATACCAGATTCCAAATTTCAACATAGCGCCCGCAATCGCACGGAAAATGGCAATCCGCATGCCCCTGCTCCGATGCAGCCGGGCCCATGTCGTAGTGAATCTCGCTGCACGGACCGCACGGTCCGGTATCACCCATCTGCCAGAAATTATCTTTCAGGCCCATCTCGAAGATGCGATCCTTCGGCACGCCCTGCCCAGCCCAGAGGTCATATGCTTCGATGTCGCGCGGAATGCCGCCCTCGCCATTGAAAACCGTCGCGTAGAGTTTGTTCTTATCCATCCCGAACCACTGCGGCGAAGTAATCAGTTCCCACGCGTAAGCAATCGCATCTTTCTTGAAATAATCGCCAAAAGAAAAGTTCCCCAGCATCTCGAAAAATGTGTGATGCCGGTTGGTGAATCCCACATTTTCCAGATCGTTGTGCTTGCCGCCGGCCCGCACGCATTTCTGCGAAGTTGTGGCACGCGAATAGTCACGTTTCTCTAGTCCCAGAAAAACGTCTTTGAACTGGTTCATGCCGGCATTGGTGAACAGCAGAGTGGGGTCGTTCGCCGGCACGAGCGAGGACGAATGCACCTCCTTGTGCCCCTTCTGCACGAAGAAGTCGAGAAACTTGCGGCGAATTTGCGAGCCAGTCAACACGGTGGATTTAACTTCGATTTTAGCACTCGATGCTCATTCGCCTGGCTCAGCCTATGTGCTAATCTGCCCGCTATGGCCAACGCAATTCCCGCCGGGCAGGCCGGCAATCGCGCGATGCCGCGCAAGCAGTTTCTCAGCGACAAGGTCGAGCACTTCAGCGAATCAGTGATTCGCGAGATGACCCGCAAGGCCATGCTCTACAGCGCGGTAAATCTGGCGCAAGGCTTTCCGGATTTCGCGGCACCCGAAGAAATCAAACAGGCCGCTCGTGCGGCGATCGAGCATGATGTGAATCAGTACGCGATCACCTGGGGCGCGAAGAACCTTCGTAACGCGATTGCGCGGCAGATGAGCATCTGGCGGGGCATTCAGGTCGACCCGGAAAAGGAGATCACGGTTTGCTGCGGCTCGACCGAAGCCATGATTTCGACCCTGCTCGCGGTTTGCAACGCAGGCGACGAGGTCGTCATCTTCGAGCCTTTTTATGAAAACTACGGCCCTGATTCAGTGCTCAGCGGAGCCCGGCCTCGATTCGTAAAACTGCGTCCGCCGATTGACGCCCATGGCGAATGGACCTTCGATGAAAGCGAATTGCGGCACGTATTCGACAAGCACACCAAAGCGATTATTCTGAACACACCGAACAATCCTACCGGCAAGGTTTTCACTCAGCCCGAACTGGAACTGATTCGCGATCTCTGCGTCGAATTCAATGTGCTCGCGATCACCGACGAGATTTACGAGCACATTCTCTACGATGGCACGAAACATATTTCGATCGCCTCCCTTGAAGGAATGAGTGAGCGAACGGTTACGATTAACGGCATGTCGAAGACCTATAGCGTCACGGGATGGCGCGTGGGATGGGCGGTTGCGCCAGAGCACATTACAAACGCAATCCGCAAGGTGCATGATTTCTTGACGGTCGGCGCTCCCGCGCCGCTGCAGGAGGCCGGCGCCGCGGCCTTAAGTTTACCCGCGGAATACTATGCCAAGCTGTCAGAAAATTACCGCGTCCGCCGTGATCACCTGATGCCGGCGCTCGAGGCGGCGGGTTTTAAATGCTTTCGTCCGCGCGGGGCGTATTACGTGATGACCGATATTTCTGGCTTCCGCTTCGACAACGACGTGGACTTTGTAAATTACCTGGTGAAAGAGGTCGGAGTCGCCGCCGTCCCCGGCTCGAGTTTTTATCGCGATGCTCGGGACGGCGCGCGGCAGGTTCGCTTCGCCTTCTGCAAGAAGCTGGAGACCCTCGACGCGGCTGCCGAAAAATTGAGCAGGTTGCAGCCCCGATGAGCACCTCGATGCACGAATGGGCCATGCTCACCGTGCATTCACGAGAGTATACTGCGAAAAGTTCGAAATTTTCCTCCGGGGAACAAGTGCAATCATGGCATTGGACGCGGCAGAGCAGGTAACCGAGCAGGTTTCAGTGGATCAGTTTCAGATCCTGGAAGAAAAAATCTATCGCACCATTGAGTTATATAAGTCGGCTCGCAAAGCCCAAGCCACAGCCGAGCGCGACGCGCAGCGTTTGCGCGAGCAACTGGAGGAACGCGACGAGCAACTGATTATGTTACGGCGAGAGTCAGTGCAACTGAAGAAAGAACGCGAGGAGGTTCGCAGCCGGGTCGAGCGCATGCTGCAGCAGATTGATTCGATCGAGGAGCAGCGCGCCAGTTAGCTGCGGCTAAGCGCCTCGGCTGGAGACAATCCGGGACCTCAACCACAAATGGCAACTGCTACCAAAAATTCGCCAGTCAAGGACGCCCAGAACGGCAGCGTGCGAGTGGAGATCTTCGATCAGGCATATAATCTGCGCGGCTCGGATCCCGAGTACATCGTGAAGCTGGCGGAATACGTCGATTCAAAGATGCGTGCAGTTGCCGAAGCCACCAACACGATCGATACCGTCCGCCTCGCTGTTCTGGCGGCACTGAATATTGCCGACGAGTACCATCTCCTCAAGCGTAATCAGGAAAATGGCTCAGGCGATTATCAGAAGCGGGCGCATCAGCTCGCCAAGGCCCTCGACGAAGTGTTGGCTGAGAGCCGCAAAGCGGGATAGCAAGCAAGAGCGCTCCTCTGGGTGCCCCACTTCTCGCTTCTTTTGTGAGAGGTCGGAGATTGCGGCTTTCTCTATTGATCAACTCCCTCTTCCAACTGACTCAAAATCTCGTCGTCCACATCCCATTTCTTTAGGATCGAGAAAATGGTCTTAGCACCGAATCCTCCCCGCGCCAACTGCCGGAAAATGCGGGCGCTTTCTTTCTGATTTTTCGGTTTGGCCAGCCGCTTTCGACGCAGATATTCCCGCGCTTGTTTTTCTTCGCTGACGCCTTCAAAAGCCACGTCCACAGCTTCGTCGATCAAGTCACTATGCATGCCCTTGATTTTTAAATCGGTAATTACGCGCCGTTTGCCAAACTTCTGATTGTCACGCCGCAAGGCAGAAAAATAAGCGGCATACTGCGAGTCGTTCAGATAACCGTTGTCTTTTAATCGCCGGATGATCAACTCGACCAACGTCTGTCCGTATTCGGTATCTACTTCGACCCGCGCGCGCAAGAGCCGTTTCAATTCCGCAACCGTGCGCATGCGGCGCGCCAGCGCGCCAACGGCGTATTCGTACAACTCATCTTCGGAATAGGATTTTTTCTTGGGACGCGGGAACGGCACGCGTCAACGATAAACCAATTGCAGGCGAAAGAAAGAGAATTTAGAAATGAAGATTTGGTGAAGGCGTCATTCCGAAGCCCGCGCTTTCACCGTCGGGGTGCAGCAATCTCATGATCTCACAAGGTTGGCGCTGTATCGAACCAGGGCCTTCGCTCCGCCTGAAGAACGACTGCGCTCAGATGAAAGGTGACGCCGTCCAAATAGTTCCTACCGTCCGAACCCGGCCGACTGCATCGACTGCCGCGAGATATCCGCTGTCGACGCGATACCCTGCATGCGCAGCTTGAAATCGTCGGCGTTGGAAGCGTTCTCAAGTGCCGTTTCGTAATTGACCAATCCCGCCTGGAAAAGATCCCACAGCGATTGATCGAAGGTCTGCATGCCGTATTGTGACGTTCCGGCAGCGATAGCATCACGAATCGAGCGCGTCTTTTCCGGCACCAAAACACATTCGCGAATAAACGCGGTGTTGATCATGACCTCGACCGCGGGCACGCGACCATCGGTATCGCAACGGCGAACCAGTCGTTGACTGACAATGGCGCGCAGCACTGCCGCGAGTTGCAGGCGAATCTGCTTCTGCTCCGGCGGAGGAAAAATCGAAATCACGCGGTTGATGGTTTCCACCGCGTCCAGCGTATGCAGAGTGGAAAAAACCATGTGACCGGTTTCTGCTGCATGCAGCGCCGTAGAAATCGTTTCCAGGTCACGCATTTCGCCGACCAGGATCACGTCCGGATCCTGACGCAAAGAAGCGCGCAACGCCGAGCTGAAAGAAGGCGTATCCACTCCGATTTCGCGCTGGTTGACGTAACCTTTTTTGTCGCGATGCAGAAATTCGATCGGGTCTTCAATCGTGATGATGTGTTCGGCGCGGCTGGAGTTCACCCGGTCGACCATCGCCGCCAGCGTGGTCGATTTACCGGATCCGGTCACGCCCGTCACTAGCACCAATCCGCGCGGCATCTCGCAAATCTGCTCCACGACTTTCGGCAGGAACAATTCATCCAAAGCGCGAATCTTCGTGGGAATGACGCGTAGCACCAGGCCGACGTTGCCCCGCTGCTGAAAAATGTTCACACGGAATCGCCCAAGGCCGGCAACACCGTACGCCATATCGATTTCGGTGGTCTCTTTGAATTTTTGTTTCTGCCGCGCCGACATCATGCTGAACGCCATGGTCAGCATATCCTCGGCGCTCACGCGCGGCTGGTCAGTCAACGGCCCCAGTTCGCCATCAACGCGCAAATGAGGATAGTTTCCCACCTTCAAATGCAAGTCGGAAGCTTTACGTTCAGTCGCAATCCGCAGCAGATCGTCAATATTCATTGGAGAAGGTTTTTTCCCATGAGGCGGTCGGCCTCAAGCTGTGCCTATCATGGACTGAATCGTAACTTTGCCCAAGATGACCTAGGTAACGCTTCCTAACAAACCACGCCATAATCGCAAGTTTCCTGCCAGCCAACTCAATTGGCCAATCTGTTAATAAAAGCTGATCTTGCTCCGGTTCGGGCTCGTAATCGCCGCCCGGAGCACAAAGTGATCGATCGTGCGGGCTGGGGACCGGCTGCATGGAAAGCAGAAAGACTGAATGTTCGACTTCGCAAAGAACGGCGTTCTGATCGCGATTATCGCGCACGGATTAATTGGGATCTCGCTGGTCTGGGACAAGGTCCTGTTGAAACGCCGCGGCACTCAGAACCTGTTCAGCTACGTCTTCTGGCTCGGAGCAATCAGCATTTTTGGCCTGCTGCTGATTCCCTTTGGCTATCGAACACCAGCATTCCAAGTCATCGTCATCGCGTTCGGAGCCGGTGCGATCGATCTGGCTGCGTCTTTTTTCTATTACGCAGCGCTCAAACGAGGCGAAGCTTCTGAAACGCTGGCCGTCATGGGCGGCTTCACGCCAGTGGCTACCGCCGCGTTCAGTTATGCCCTCCTTAAAACACAGATAGAAGGCACACAATTGATCGCCTTTGCAATCATGTGTGCAGGCGGCTTCCTCATGTTCTTTTCGGAAAAGCTGCCGCGAAAAAAGCTGCTCGCTCCGGTTATCCTGGCCGCAGCTTTATTCGGCCTGGCCAATGTGATGCAAAAGATGGCCTACGACCAGACAAATTTCGTCAGCGCCTACGTATGGTTCACCATCGGCACATTCGTCGGCGCACTCGCCCTGCTGGTGCCACCGCGCTGGCGAATGCAGATTTTTGAAAGCTCAGGAGATAAGGCTGAACCGCGCAACCGGTTCTGGTATTTCGTCAACCGTTTCGTCGCCGGAGTAGGATCCTTCCTGGTCGTGTATGCCATCAGCCGCACGCATCCAGAAATTGTTTCAGCCATCTCCGGTGTTCGCTACGCGATCGTTTTCCTGGGCGCTCTGCTGCTGACGAAATTGAAACCCACGTGGCTGAAAGAAGATTTCAGCGGCAGCCAGCTGGTGACAAAATTCTTAGGAACGAGTCTAGTGATCGCCGGAGTTGCTTTGTCTGGACTCAATGGAGGCAAAACTGCCGGCGGCCCAGCAATATTAATACCGCCGCCCATAGTTTCGAGAAGGACTTTGTTCCCGCCCCGGCATTCCGGCACGTAAAGCTGCGAACTCACTCTCCCAGCCAGACTCCCAGAGCGTTCAGCGAGTCGACATGATCGAACACCACTTTCATCGCGGCCGTCATCGGTATCGCCAGGATCAGGCCCATCGCGCCCCAGATCCATCCCCAAAACAGCAGCGCTAAAGTCACAGCTAGCGGATTCAGACGCAGTCGATTACCCAGAAACTTGGGATAGAGCACGTTCAAAGAAAACAAGTGCAGCCCGATCACCGTCAAGAAGATGAACAGAAATCCGGTTCCGTGAATCACGCCTAATCCCGAGAGCACCGGAGGTATCATGGCGAGCAAAACCCCGAGATAAGGAATCAGGCTGAGAAAACCGCTGATAAATCCGATGAAATAGAAATATGGAATACCCAGCAATCCAAAGATGGCAGTGCTGATGGCCCCGATAAAAACTCCTACCAGAAAGTTGCCGACGATGAAAGCGCGAATCATATCCGCGATTTTGCCCAACGTGATGTAAGCTGCATCACGCATTTCCGGCGGAAACAGCAATACCGTACAACGCCGTGCGTGATCTTTCCAGGTGAGCATGAAATAGGTCAGGAAGGGAACGAACGAAGCGGCCAGCAAGGCGTCAGTGGCTGCGCCCAGACCCCAACCAATCGTATTCCAGACGCTCGGCTGCTGGGTTATTTGAATGGTCCGCTTCTTACTATTGCCGGGAGCTGCGTCTTGCGCTGGAGCGGTTAAAGCTCTTTCTTTCTCCGTGTACTTCTCGATGAACTGGTGAATTTCGGCGGAGTATTTCGGAAGTTGGTCAGCAAACTCGACCGCCCGGCTATAGAAAACGTAGGAAATTCCGTAAAGACCTGCCGCAACCGCAAGCAGCGCAATCAGCGCTGAGAGGTTGCGCGGTAAATGCAACCTTTGCAGCACCGAAGCCAGAGGATCGAGTACGAAAGCAAATAAGACAGAGATAAAAGTGACCACCCACACCATTTGCGCAAAATGCAGAGCCGCGCCAATGGCAACCAGTGCCAGAACCGTATTGGCGGCGGAGTTTCGCCGTATCACCTCTCCGATGGGGGCCTGTTGTGTCTCCGGCGCACCGGCAACTTGTTGGCTGTTGGCTGTCGCCCTGCTCGAAATCATTTGCCGTACGTTCTCGATGGTTCCTCCAATTCCGTTTACTACCGTGCCTCAGACAGTGCCTGGTCGGGGCTAATCTTCCGGTACTGATAGTAGGTTTCGTCATCCTGCGATTTATGGCCGAACAGAAAAAAGATTTTGGCATGTGCCCTCATCGAATAGTGTTTCGGCAGCCAGATATCGTCATCAACCGCCATCTTTTCCAACTCGAACTCTGTCCCCGGCTCTACCTGAGCTAAAAAACCTTCGATCGAAACCGGATGGATCACATGCGCCTCAACCTTCACCCATTGATAGGTTTTCTTGTCAATCCATAGCTTCCCTTCCATCCCTTTAAGAACCTGCGTGTCCATGTTTGGCGGCAGGTAGCCGTGCAAGGGAGTAGCTTTCAAAACATAAACATCGTAGCCATCCAACTTCTGCTCGCCGATAAGTTTGAATTTGAACGCATGGGTCAATTGTTCCATTAGCAGGCGATCGCGCTTGCGATCTTTCTGATACTTTGCAATGCGCGATGCTCTGCTCTCCGGCGACTCGTTCCGTCGCTCGGAAATAGTCTGCTCGAGTTTCTGGCGCTCTTGCTCCTGCCGCTGGTGCGACAACGGTTGTCCATTCACCGCGACCAGCCGCTGATATGGCGAGCCAAAGATCATTAGATCGTCGAAGGTTTTCGTTCCTCCATGGGGTTCACGATCGCGTTCGAACCAGCTGTATTCCGGATCGGCCTTCCAGTCCCTGGCATTGGCCTGCACCGAATTTTGAATGATGGTTTCAACGTTTTGTCCTGCGGAATAGCTTGCAATGAGTGCGAGCAGCGCGAGGGTAAGAATGCTTTGCACCATCGTCTTCATACGACGGCATGCAGTTTCACAAACTGTGTCCTTCTTCGATTTAGTCGGCCGCAGGATCGCGGGATCGCTGCTCCAAGCCGGCTGCTCCAAGCCGGATAGAGCGATCCAGTTTGGGATTCCTCTTGAGCCTTAATGGTTGTCGCGATTACGTGACGCAGCGCTGCAGAAGCGGCTCGGAATAGGCTTCGACGTGCCAATCCGGTCGGAAGAATCGGCTATTCTCGCCCAACGATTTCAGCTTCAGCGCGCGATCAAGAAGAGGGCTCCGGCATAACCGGTAGAGCTGCTTTGTTCACGATGGAAGGATCGTCACGCAATTTGATGTAGAGCAGAGTGCCATTAGGACGCGGAACGCTCAATCCCGAATCCACAAAGCTGGCAGGAACCGGAATGCTGTGAAGAAACTGAGAATCGGAAGCAACGGAATCCAGCAAAAAGAGATCCTGTCCGATCAGGGTGCAGGGTTTGTCTGGGCTGTCAGGACAGCGTACTTCCTTCAAAGTCGGGATGCGCACAAGTTTCACCAGCGGCTGCCAATCACCGTGCTCGCCCGCCCCACTGATCGCACGATAACGGAGCTGCCCAAAGACCGAGGGCCCAAAACTCTTCAAGGGCTGTAGCGTGATCAATACCGTTTGCGGGTCTTCCAAAAACAATGTTCCGTTGCCGAGGCTGAACGTAGCTGCGGTTGAGCCATCATCAGTCGCAACTTCAATCTTTTCATCCCGCGGGAAGGTTGCAGGTACCTCTGTTTTCAGGAAAAAAGACATCTGACCATCCTGCGGAAGATCGTCTTGATTACCGAGATGAATCAGCGACGGAACTGGCCCCGCTTGAACGCTTTTGCTTAGCAAAACCACTCGCGGGCGCGGCGGCTCGATCGTGGTCTCGAGATCGAGCACTCGGCCGTCTTTGAGAGCCACATGTGCGACTACGTCTTGCCCGGCCTCGAAGGCAGTGGTCGCAGATGACGCTGCGGCCGATAACTTTAATTCGTCTTTTCCTTCAGCGCGCTTCAATCCTGCGGGAGAAAATTCCACCTTATCCAGTTTCAATCCAGCAACTTCGTCCAGCCGCGTTCCTGTCAGAGTACCCTGCTTGTCTCCGGCGTTCAAAGCAAAGTGGTCCAGGTGAGCCGCTTCGGAATACGTCTGCATCGGCACTTCATCGGGCTTCGACTGCCCAGATTGTGCTACAAGCACAAGCAAAGGTCCCGAAGTTTCGCCCTTCAGCGGAACACTCACTTCCACCTCGTCGGTCTTAAGCAGCTTCCATGTTGCCTTTACCTCCTTGCCGTGCCCATCTTTAATCGTGACTTGTTCGACGCATGGCGCTTCCTCGGATTGCAGGTGAATCGAGTCTTCGCGGCCGACAATCAGAGCTGTTGAATCGGCGGAAGCGAGCAGCCATTTCGCCGGACGAGAAAACTGTAGTTGGAACGCCGGACCGGTGAACGATTCAAAACCCCAGTAACCCTGGATCGTGCCCGAAACCTCACCCACCACCTTGTCCGCGTGGAGCGTTTTCGTATCCACCACAAAGCCGCCACGCGCCGGATCGGCCTTAACCGGAAGATCGATCGCCAGGCCGGCTTTGTTCTCGACGTGCAGAACCACGTCGCGTGCATATTGCGTAGAGAAAACTAAAGGCGCGCCATCGACCGGCAGAACCAGACTGGACTGTTGCAGGCACGAAACCCGCTTCGGCTCAACCGGACGCAAGGGAGGCAGTTGTGCCGCTTCCACCGCCGGCAGCGCCACCACAAGCACAGACATAGGCTTGTGAAATGACGGCACATTGTTGAGCTTGAGATCGACCCCATCGCTTTTCGGCAGCGCCAGCGCCGGAATGTACTGATACTGCGCAGTATGAAAGCTTTCCATCATTTTTGCCAGATCGACGACTGCACCAACATAAGGACTATAAGCGCCCCCACCGGCAAGCCTCGTGTTGCTGAGATTGCCGACAAGATCCGAAGTAGGGCCGGAAGTTAAAGCATCGACCATCGATTGGCTGTGTCCGTCGTCAAGAACAAGTTGATCCGTCTTTTGCGTCAGGCACGTAGCTTGTTCCGCTACCGGCTTATCAAAACAATCTTTATCAACTTTGATTTTCAAACTCCGCGCCAGCAGGAGCGTGCGCTCCTGCAGCGTTTTCGGATCGGCATCCGTCAGTTCGCGAACTCCCTCAAGATATTTATCCAGACGCGAGCGGTCGAGTGCTGCCTGATCCAGGTCCTGCGACGCGCGCACGAAGGCTCCCGGCTTGTTGCGTACCGCGGAACGCACGGTCGCGAAACCTCCCCCGGTTTCCGGCGCCAGAAAAACCAGAGCCTGCTCGGCCCTGTCGGGCACGGTGACGTATATGCCTTCCTGCTTCACCTTGTTATTCCAAGTCTCTGCCCTGGTGAACCATTGCTCGGGCGGAGGATTGGTCGATCCGCGCAGGAAAGCAGCGATGAGCAGGTAGTGAACCGACTGTCCCGCCGGAATGATCGGATGCAGCCAGAGCCGGTCTCCCGCTTTGAGGTTTGGGACCTCGGAAATCGGCAGCGTCTTTGCCGAACGTACAACTTTCACTTCAATGCGCGGTCCGGGCAAGTCGAACGCAGCCGCATCTGCACCCAGCCTTACCGGATAGAGCAAGAGCACTGCGATGATGCCGAGCAACGCGCATGGCGGCCATTGTTGACGAGAGCAGAATGTTCCTGAAACTTCCTTTGTACACCCGTTTGAAAAGATCACCATGGGAACCCAACTGCAATTGTACAATCTGGAAATTTAAAAAATGAAAGGCTATGAACTGGCGAGTGTAAAGAAGCATTGGAGCGTGCAAGCCGCAAGCGTCAAGTCTAAAGCATTCGGCGAGCTTGACTTGTGACACAAATTGTGTCACATTATCTCTATGCCGTCAGTGAACATCCGCCAACTCCGCGACACCCGCCGATTAAAGGCCTGGTTGCGAGCCGGAAAAACCGTCGAACTCCGGGAGCGGGATCGCCTCATTGCCCACATCGTTCCCGAAAAGCCCGAAGAGGAGCCGGTCAAGTGGCCGGACTTCGAGGCTCGGGCCAGAAAAATTTTCGGCGACCGGGTTTTTCCTAACGTGATCCTTGAGGACCGGGGACGTTATTGAGCATCTACGTTGATTCTAGTTTTGTGGTTTCCTTGTACCTGACCGACATTCATTCCCCGGATGCGCGAACCCGTGTACAGGGCGCTCCTTCACTGATACTCACTCCTCTGCATCGTGCCGAGTGGGCGCACGCCCTTTCGCAGCAGGAATTTCGCGGAAATATAACAGCGGAGAAGGCCCGACGCGCCCAAGATCAATTTGTTGCAGATAAGGCTGCCAGGCTGTGGCATGAAGTTTTTCTGCCGGAGAATGCTTTCGATCTCTGTGCCGACCTCGCCCGCCGCTACGGGCCAAAAATCGGCATGCGCACTCTCGATACCCTGCACGTCGCTTGCGCGCTGGAACTCAAGGCAGAACGATTCTGGACGTTTGACGAGCGGCAGGAGAAACTGGCGAGGGCTGCTGGCTTGCGAACTTCGTGAACTCCTACTCCTCCTCTTCCTTCACCTCACCTCGCGCCGCTTTCGCCTTTTCGATAATCTTTTCCTGCAATTGCCCGGGCACAGTATCGTAGTGATGCATTTCCATATTGAAAGAACCGCGGCCCTGCGTCATTGACGTCAGATCGACCCCGTAAGTGAGCATCTCCGACATCGGAACCTCAGCTTTGACAACCGTATTACCGCCCTTATTATCCATGCCCTGAATACGTCCACGGCGGCTGTTGAGGTCCCCCATAATCGATCCGGCAAAATCGTCGGGTACGGTGATTTCCACATTCATGATCGGTTCCAGCAGCGTGGGTTTAGCCACTTCCATCGCTTTTTTGAAAGCGATGCGGCCGGCCATCTGAAATGACAAATCATTCGAGTCCACATCGTGATACGACCCGTCATACAGAATCACGCGGAAGTCGACCACGGGAAATCCCGCGAGATAGCCGCGCGCCGCCGCGTCTTTAATGCCTTTTTCCACCGCCGGGATAAAATTCCTGGGAATTGAGCCGCCAAAAATATCGTTCACAAATTCAAACTCTCCGCCGCGCGGCAACGGCTCCATCTTGATTTTGCAATCGCCATATTGGCCGTGGCCGCCGGTCTGCTTTTTATGTCGTCCCTGCACGTCAGCCTTGGCTCGAATCGTCTCGCGATAAGGAACCTTCGGCGCCTTCAAAACTACTTCGGTGTGGTACCGCTTCTTCAGCTTCGCAACCGTAACTTCAATATGCTGCTGCCCGGTTCCGGCAATGAGGAATTCTTTGGTCTGTGGATCGCGGAAGAAGCGCAGCATAGCATCTTCTTCCATCAACTTGTGAATGCCGGGCCCCAGCTTGTCCTCGTCAGCGCGGGATTTCGGTTCGATGGCAAAGGTGATAGCCGGCTCCGGCAGCTTCACTCGCGGATATTGAATCGGCGCCGATTTGTCCCCCAGCGTATCGCCGGTAAGCGTGTCTTTTAATTTTGCAACCGCCCCGATATCGCCGGCGTGAAGCTCGGTGATCGGCACCGCCGTTTTTCCTTGCATGATTGAAATGTGCGAAAGCTTCTCGGCCGTATTTCGCGAGAAATTTTGTACAGTCGCTTCATTCTTCAGCACGCCGGAAAATACTTTGAAATAAGAAATTCTTCCCGCAAACGCGTCCGACACAGTCTTAAACACATAAAGCGAAACCGGCTCGGCATCCGTCTCATGCCGCTTGGGGGCATCTCCATTTCCCGACGACGCCGGCTCGCCCTGTACCCATTCATGTTCCGATGGCGCGGGCGTGTAGTCGACGATGAAATCCATCACCCGATCCGCACCGATGTTGCCCAGACCGGAAGCAAAGATCACCGGGAAAATTTTGTCCTCGCGAATTGCGTTATGCAGCGCCGGAATCAAGTCTTCTTCTCCGAGCGTGCCGGCCTCGAAGAATTTTTCCATCAGCTTGTCGTCGCCCTCAGCCACCAACTCGACCAGCCTCTCGTGCGCCGCTTGCGCCTGATCTTTCAGATTGGCAGGAATCTCAGACTCTTTACCCTTGCCACTTCCACCCAATTCATATGTGTAGGCCTTCATACGAACCAGGTCGATCACCCCCGATAAACTCTTCTCACTTCCGATCGGCAGCTCGATCGGAATCACATCTCGGCCGAACGCCGATGTCAATGATTCCAGAACGCGCTCCGCATTCGCCCGGTCGCGATCCATGCGGTTCACCACAATCAGCCGCGGCGTTTTATATTCTTCGCAGTCGTTCCAAACCTTCTGCGTCACCACTTCGACTCCCGCGACTCCATCGACCACAACGATTGCCGCATCCACTACCGGCAGCACCATCTTGGCTTCGTGGACGAACATATTGAAGCCCGGCGTATCAATGATGTTTATCTTTGTCTTGCCCCACTCCACGCAGGCGGCTGATGCTGCAATGGACATCTTGCGGGCGATTTCTTCTTCGTCATAATCGGTCATCGAGCTTCCGTCATCCACGCGGCCCAACCGCGGTGTTGCTCCTCCCGCATAAAGCATCGCCGAGACCAAAGTGGTTTTACCGGCATGGCCGTGCCCCACAATTGCCACATTACGAATGTTTTCTCCGGAATAGACTTTCACGAGTAGGCTCCTTCGCAGGCGTGCAAAAAGGAAAGGCCCAGAAGAGTATTAGTGCCGTATGCAGGCCAGCCCAATAACACCCGCCAAAAACTAGGATGCTAACACGCTTGAAACCGCCATCTCAACTGCGCCAGCCCGCAGGAGACGCAGCCAAAGACAGTGATCAGTGATCAGTAGGCAGTGGTAAATTGGTTTGACTAACCGCTGACCACTAACCATCAACCGCTGGACACCTTTTACACCAAAGTCACTTTGCACCTGAGTACCATCGTGGGAGAATGCCTTTGCTCACATTCACATTACTGCCCTGATCAGCGCGTATCGGCGTGCAGGTTTT
This sequence comes from uncultured Acidobacteriaceae bacterium, assembly GCA_963766625.1. Classification (GTDB taxonomy): domain Bacteria; phylum Acidobacteriota; class Terriglobia; order Terriglobales; family Acidobacteriaceae; genus Sulfotelmatobacter. The sequence continues at coordinate 61,903 of CAVYBF010000018.1, forward strand.
GAAACGCCCGGGTTCCGGGATTGAATCCAGTTCGAGCACAGAAAGAGGACTGTCGTGGTCTGGTACTTTATCTTCTTTTTCCTTTCCGGCTTCTGCAGCGTTCTTTACGAACTCGTCTGGCTGCGTTTATCGATGGCCCAGTTCGGCGTCACCACCGCCATGGTTTCGATCGTGCTCTCGGTATTCATGGGCGGACTGGGGTTGGGTTCCTGGGCCAGCGGAGAGTGGATTCGCCGCCGGCGCGATCGCTTCAGCTTTTCCGCGCTCCGGCTTTACGCGGGCATTGAGTTCCTGATCGGCCTCTCGGCAATCCTTGTGCCTTATGAGTTAGGCGTCGGCCGCGACATTCTCGAAAAACTGGGATCCACTTCTTCGGCGGAATATTACGTTGTTTCCGGCATTTGGGTGGCAATTGCTTTGATTCCCTGGTGCACGCTGATGGGCGCCACCATCCCTGTAGGAATGCTGGCGATTGAGCGCATGTTGCCGCTGGAGTCGCCACGTTCGTTCAGCTATCTCTACATGGCCAACGTGATTGGGGCGTTATTTGGCACGATCATTCCATTGTTCTTCATTGAGATTTCGGGTTTCCACGGGACGCTCAAGGTTGGCGCGGCCTGCAACTGCGTGATCGCGCTCCTAGCCGTCAACCTCTCAATCAAAGTAGAAAAGGGCAAGCCTTCGGAGGAAACCGTAAAACCAGCAACTGAGCCTGCCTCCAGCGGCTCTGGCGGCAATACGCTTCTTGCGTTGCTGTTTGCGACCGGTCTCACGAGCATGGGCATGGAAGTCGTTTGGGTCCGTGAATTCACTCCCTTCATTGGTACCGTGGTTTATGCATTCGCGACCATTCTCGGGATTTATCTAGCTGCCACGTTCGTTGGCTCGCGCGTTTACCGTCGCTGGAGCACGCGGCATACGCAAGAAAGCGATCTGGTCTGGACCATGCTGGCTTTGTTTGCGCTGTTTCCCCTGGTAACGACCAACCCAACGATTCTCATCGCACACCAGCTAAGGCTTATTTTGGGTATTGGTCCGTTTGCTGGCCTGCTCGGATTCGTTACTCCCATGCTGGTCGATCGCTGGGCCGGAGGCGATCCGGCAAAAGCCGGCAAAGCCTACGCCATAAACGTCCTGGGCTGTATTCTTGGTCCGCTGCTTGCGGGCTTTCTTCTGCTGCCTTTCATCAGCGAGCGCTGGTCGTTGCTTTTGCTATCGGCTCCCTGGCTCGCGCTTGCGGTTCGGGCTATGGTTTTTCCCAGTCGATCTCAAGGTTGGCTGCCCCGGATTGTCGCTTATGCATTGCTGCCCCTTGTGGCAGGAATTTTGCTGGGGAGCAAAAGCTACGAGCAGCTTTACGCCAAGAATGGCGAGGTGATGCGCGATTCCACAGCCACGGTCATTGCGGCCGGAACCGGCATGAAAAAGCAATTGCTCGTCAACGGTTATACCATGACATCTCTCACGCCTATCACTAAGATGATGGCCCACCTGCCGCTGGCTTCACTCAACCACCCTCCGCAGGATGCGCTGGTGGTTTGCTTCGGCATGGGAACGACCTTTCGGTCGCTTCGCTCCTGGGGAATTCCGGTCACTGTCGTGGAGCTGGTCCCGAGCGTTCCACGTTTGTTCGGCTTCTTTCACAAAGACGCGTCCCAAGTGCTAAATTCGCCGCTCTCGCACGTTGTAGTCGACGACGGCCGACGCTACCTCGAGCGTACCGATAAGCAATATGATGTGATCACCATCGATCCCCCGCCCCCGGTTGAGGCGGCGGGTTCGAGTCTTTTGTATTCCGAAGACTTTTACGCCGTGGTGCGCCAGCGCCTGCGTTCAGGCGGAATCCTGCAGCAATGGCTGCCTTACGGCGACGCTCAGGACTTCACCGCGGTTGCGCGTGCGCTTAACGATTCGTTCCCTTATGTTCGCGTTTTCGCCTATAGCCGGACTTGGGGATTCCATTTCCTCGCCAGCCAACAGCCGCTCCGCCCATGGACGGCCAAAGATCTTACTCAGCACTTACCCGCTGCGGCGGCCACCGACATGATGGAATGGGGACCTGGCAATGACCCCCAACCAATTTTTGCTCGGCTGCTGCAAAATGAGATTCCAATCAAAGCGCTCATCACGTTGTCACCCCAAACGCCCGCACTGAGCGACGACCGGCCCGTCAACGAGTACTACCTGTTCCGGTCATCGATGCGGCCGTAAATCAGGATCCGTAGCAGGCAGTATCGAAAAAGGAACCGCCAGCTTCGCATTCACCGATATACCCCGTCTTCTCTGCAGGCCTCTGATAGGCTTTGAGGGAAATTCAGCTCTCGGCTAGAAGAAGACGAGGTTGCTACCGCGCTAACCCGCGTCGCCGATTCTCGATGATCATGACCAGACTCCTGCGCTTCTTCCGCCCATCGCACCAGCACACGGCGCTTTCGGCGACGTTGCTGATGATGGGGACGGTTATGCTGTCGCGCGTAATCGGCTATGTTCGCGAGGCCTATATCGCCTATGCTTTCGGCGCTGGACAGCAGACCGATGCTTATGTCGCCGCCTTCACGCTGCCCGACTGGCTCAACTACATCGTGGCCGGTGGCGCCGCTTCGATTACTTTCATTTCGATCTACACCCGATTCCTTGCAGAGAAGCGCGATGCCGACGCGCAGAAGACTTTCTCGGTCGTGATCACCGTGATGACAGCGGTGATGATCGTTGGCACGGTCCTGACTGAAATTTTTGCGCCGCAATTCGTGCGTTGGATGTTTCGCGGCTTTTCGCCCGCGCAAATGGCGTTGACCGTGCATCTGACGCGCATTCTTCTCCCTGCACAGATTTTCTTCTACGTTGGCGGCGTGGTCAGCGCCGTTCTGCTTTCGCATCGTCTTTTTCTTTTTCCAGCGCTCGGCCCGTTGCTTTACAACGTATTCATCATTCTCGGCGGAGTCATCGCCGGAAGGCCATTAGGAATTTCCTCCCTCGCTTACGGAGCGCTGGCAGGCAGCGTAGTGGGCCCATTTCTGGCCAGCGTGATCGGAGCAGCGAAGATCGGCACGGGATACCGGCCTTCATTCGACATTACCAATCCCGCATTCCGCGAATGGGTGCGGCTTTCGATTCCGCTGATGCTCGGCGTGTCGCTGGTCACGGCCGACGACTGGATTCTGCGCCATTACGCTTCCAGCGGCATTGGCGACATTGCCCGCCTCAACTACGCCAAGCGTCTCTTCGCCGTACCCATCGCGGTGCTGGGCCAGGCCACCGGACAAGCCTCTCTGCCATTTTTTGCCCGTTTGTTCAACGAAAAGCGCCTGAAAGAATTCGCCGCTACGGTGAACGATTCGGTCTATCGTGTAGCCGCCGCATCTTTTCTTGCAACTGCCTGGATGATGGTCGCCGCTTTTCCGTTGATCGATCTTGTCTATCGCCGCGGACGCTTTTCGCTTTTCGACACCCAAGCCACAGCCGTCTATTTCTTCTGGTTCTCGCTTTCCCTGGCTTTGTGGTCTGCCCAGGGACTCTACGCTCGCGCCTTCTACGCGGCCGGCGACACGCTCACTCCCATGGCTGCCGTCACCATCATCACCGCCGCTTCGTTGCCGGTTTACTCGCTGCTCTTTCACAAATATGGCGTGGTCGGCCTTGCTTGGGCCTCCGACATTGGAATAGGAGCAAACCTGCTGGCGCTGGCGTTGCTGCTGCACTTGCGAAAGATGGTTTCGCTAAGAACCCTGCGTTGGGATGAGTTGGGAAAATCGGCGCTAACCGCGGTGGTTGCGGGGGGCATCAGCCTAGGAGTGGGCAGAAATTTTGCCCGCTTGATCTCCACTCGGGGCAGCCGTGCGGCCGATGTTCTGCAGTTGACATTGATCTCCCTCACCTGGGCCGCAGCGGTGGCTCTAGGACTGTGGCTGCTGCGCTCGCAACTCCCGAACGACCTGCGCCGCCGCAAGCCGACAGCCTATCCCGCAGTTGCCCAGGGCGAGAGCAAAGAGATCCTGCGAGCGGGAACACAACCGTAAAGGCCGTTGAGGCCAATCCGACCTCCGAGGGTGCCCCCTCCAGGCTCAGCTTGGGCATGCTCAAAACGGGACACAAAAACAAAGCAGCGGGGATTCGCAATTGCTGCGAACTCCGCCGCCAATCTTCAACAGAACCCCGATAGCGAGCCCTGGCCCAACCATTCGCTGCATTACGCAGAATGCGCCTGCTGGCTAACCTTAAGCTCTTGCGCCAATCGCCGCCGGCTCAGCCGATGGGATGCTCTTTTCCTCGCCGTTCGGCTTAGTCTGCGCGGGCTGGCCACCCTTGCGGATGTCGATGCCGCCCTTGAAGTAGGCACCGTCTTCAATCGAGATGCGGGCTGCGACTACGTCGCCGGTCAGCGAGCCGTCGCTGCGGATATCCACGCGATCACTCGCCGTAATGTTGCCACGCACTTTGCCGAGCACGACGATCTCGCGGGCGTTGATATTGGCGGAGACAACTCCGTTCCGGCCAACCGTGACGCGGTTACCGGCCAGGCTGATCGAACCCTCGACCCGCCCATCAATGTAGAGCGACTCCGATCCCGTCACCTCGCCCTTGATCACCAGCGACTTGCCGATGGTCGCCTGGTCTGCCGTAGTGGTGGTGGTTGAGCTCGGACGCGGTGCAACGGCCGGCTCGCTCGACATAGCTGCTGGCGTGCCCGGGCTAGACATGGTTGGACGCTCCGGCTCCGCTGGCCGGCCTGGGGTCGTAGGCTGATTCGTGGGCTTCCACATGGATGCAAAGGTTCCTTTCCTTGTCGGGATTGGGATCACGCGCCGCACTTGCGTGACCAAACGGAATTGTACTCCCTTGTCTCATGTTGAACGCTGTGGAAAATCCTTTCTTTTCAATGTGGTTTCCCTCCGCGGTACGTACCTTTGGTGCAGACCAGTCGTGATCTCCAGATTTCTCCTACCAGCGATTTCGCCGCCAGACAATGTAAAGATTTCCAAAAGATTCCCAAAGATGTTCGTTTCGTTCCCAGTTCCACCCCCGTCGGGAGTATTCTTTTTGCTCCCAGCTTCGTCTAAGACGAGGTCCGCCCAAGTATCTGTGGGTTCAATTCAGGGTTCATTTTTCAGTTTCAGGAGGGTATATGTCCGAAGCAGCCGTAGTTCCTAACCTCACCATCGCGCGGCCTGGGCTAGGCGAATATGCGCCCTATTACCAAAAATATATCGCTTTGGTGGAGGGTGAAGATATTCTCAATATCCTCGACCAGCAGCGCCGGCAGACCATGTTGCTGCTCTCTGGCCGCAATGAAGAGGACGGCAACTTTCGTTATGCGCCGGGCAAGTGGAGCGCCAAGGAAGTCCTCGGGCACGTTTGCGACAGCGAGCGAGTCTTCGCCTACCGCGCTTTGCGCTTTTCGCGCGGCGACGCCACGCCTCTGGCCGGATTCGAGCAGGACGATTACGTGCGCAACGGCCCCTTCGCGAACTGCCGGTTGAGCGATCTGGTGGAAGAGTTCATCGCGGTGCGCCGGGCTACGCTGTCGCTGCTGCGCAGCCTCGATGAAGCTGCCTGGATGCGTCGCGGCGTGGCTAACAACAATGAAGTCACGGTGCGAGGATTGGCATACATCATTGCGGGACATGAATTGCATCATCGGGGAATCCTGCAAGAGAAATACTTCGCGGGATAATCTCAGATGGTAGATCTTGGGTGATGGGTGTTAGGTCTTAGGTCTTAGGTCTTAGAGTTCGTGCACTGTTTCGGGAAGCGGGCGGCGGTGCAGTTTCGTTTTCTGTACTGGTTGGCGTCATCCTGAGCGCAGCCGTTTTTCAGGCGTAGCGAAGGATCTCCCGCTCAACCGGCCTCGCGCGTAAGCCAAAGCGGACACTCCCAAGGAAGCCAGATCATTATCATCCTAGGACACTTAAGACGCGATTTTCCATGTCTTCACGCGCGATCAAAGAATCGCTTCGCGGCAAAGGCGCACACGTCGATCCGCTTGCGTGCCTTGAAGACATTTCCGCGGAAATAGCGGCGCGGCAGGTCGCCGGATTTCCCCATTCCATTGGACAACTCGTCTTCCACATGAACTTTTGGATGAACTACGATCTGCGCCGTATCCGTGGTGAGAAACCGTCTTATCCTGCGCACAACTCCGAAAGCTTTCCTTCAAAGCTCACACCAGCCGATGCTCGTGAATGGGACGATCTAAGAAAACGATTCGCCGCGCTCATCGATGATTCCGCGGCTCTGGCAGATTCGCCGGAACAGGACCTGCAGCGGGAGATCGAACCCACCCGCGCCAGCCACAAGGAACGCTCCGCAACGTTGGAAGCCGTCCTTTGGCAGCTCGTCACACACAACAGCTACCACGTTGGCCAGATTGCCATGATCCGCCGAGTGCTGAACGTGTGGCCTCCACGCACCGGTGGAGACACGTGGTAAACATACGTTTCTAAGCTGTAACCGGCGACCCGCCCATCTGTCGTTCTGAGCGCAAGTTGAAAGCCCGCCCTGAGCTTGCCGAAGGGAATCCCTATCATTCCGGGAAGGCCTCGCCGAGCACGACCCCCGAAGCCTCACGATCTGCTCAGCGACAATGTATCCTGAACTTGACGGAATTCTGCTCAACAAAACATGCTCGCTGAGTCGACCATTCTCAGACACATCGCCCGCCAGCCTAAACGCGCCGCCGGATTCAAGCAATTATTGCGGGAACTCGGTGTACACGGAGACGCCCGCCGCGACCTCGACGCTCAACTGCAGAAGCTAGTCGCGTCAGGACAACTGATCCAGACAAATTCTGATCGCTACGCCTTGCCGCAGCCCGCAGCCGACAAGAACCTGGTGGTTGGCACACTCACCATGCACCGCGACGGCTTTGGCTTCGTGATTCCTGATGCCAGTTCGCTGAGCGGATCACTCAAGTCACGGCTGGCAGGAGATATTTTCATTCCGCCTCACGCCATCGGCAATGCCATGCACGGCGACCGCGTTCTGGTGGATATCGCCGCCGTGCGCCCGGATGGCCGTGCCGAAGGCCGCATTGTGCGCCCGGTGGTGCGCGCACACCCGACTGTGGTCGGAATCTTTCACTACGGCGACCGGCACAATTATATAAAACCAATCGACAGCAAAATCACGATGGATATCGTGATTCCACCGGGAGCAGAATTTCCCGGCGAGATTTCCTCCCTGCCCTCTGTGTCCCCTCTGTTAGAAGAAAATCACAAACCACAGAGGAGGCAGAAGCCCTCAGCCCACCGAGTTCTCGGCGAGGAAGCAAGGCGTTCTGCTGATTGGAGTGATCTGGAAGGCATGGTCGTCGATGTAGAGATCACTGACTGGCCGACGCCCACAAGAACTTCCCAGGGCCGAGTCGTCGAGATTCTCGGCCGCGAAGACGATTTCGGCGTCGACGTTGAAATCACCATTCGTAAATTTCATCTGCCTCATCATTTCCCTGCCGCCGCACTCGAAGAAGCACAAGACGCTCCCGCCATTATTCCTGCGCGAGAGCTCCATCATCGCCGCGACTTCCGCAATTTCCCCATCGTCACCATCGATGGCGAAACTGCACGCGACTTCGATGACGCCGTTACAGTCCGCAAAATGGAAAACGGCAATTTCGAATTACAAGTCCACATCGCCGACGTCGCGCAATATGTCACGCCCGGCTCAGCCCTCGACCAGGAGGCGCGTCTCCGCGGCACCAGCGTCTATTTTCCCGACCGCGCTGTTCCCATGCTGCCGCTCGAACTTTCAACTGATATCTGCAGCCTGCGCCCGCATCTCGACCGGCTGGTGCTTTCCTGCGTGATGGAAATCGAGCACCGCGGAGAAGTTGTTGCTTACGAACTCAGTGAAGGCGTGATCCGTTCCACCGAGCGCATGACCTATACCGACGTCAATCTCTTGCTCGAAGGCGATGCTGGACTACGAGAGCGGTATGCTCCCCTGGTTCCCACGTTCGAGTTGATGCGCGATCTTGCGATGATGCTGAATCGCAAACGCCAGCGCCGCGGCTCCATCGACTTCGACCTGCCCGAGCCCGTCATCGAATTCGACGAATTCGGCTTGATGAAAAGCATCACGCGTTCGGAACGCAATATTGCCAATCGTTTGATTGAGGAATTTATGCTCGCGGCCAACGAGTCCGTCGCCCAGTACCTGGAAGCAAAACGCATAGCCTCGCTATATCGGATCCACGAAAAGCCGGATGCAAAGCGCGTCTACGACTTTGAGGTGCTGGCAGCAACATTCGGATATTCGCTTGGCATAGGCCCGCTGCCCATCCAGCGGGTGCAATTCAAATCCGACCGGCGCGCCGCGCGCGGCACCGGCAAGTCGGCGCGTACTCTCGAAATTCCCCAAGATGTGCACATCACACCGCGCATGTATCAGAAGCTCACCGAAAAAATTGCCGGAAAACCGGAAGAGCGCATTCTGAGTTATCTCATGTTGCGTTCGCTCAAGCAGGCCCGCTATTCAGAGGAAAATGTCGGCCACTTCGCTTTGGCATCATCCACCTACACTCATTTCACTTCGCCCATCCGCCGTTACCCCGATCTAATCGTGCACCGCATTTTGAAAAACGTTCTCCGCAACTCGGCAGAAAAGCAGGAAGGGAACGTGCCGGTTGGCGTCTCATCTGAAGCTGAGAATTTTAACGATGCTTCGCCCTGGTCCAAACGCCGCGACCACACCGCACATCGTGAAGCGCGCGAGCCGCTCGGCGGACCAATCTCCGAGCAAGAGTTACACGAGATTGCCGAAGAATCCAGCCAATCCGAGCGCCGCGCCGATGATGCTGAGCGAGAACTCATGGAATGGAAGAAGGTCAAGTTCATGCAAGACCGCGTTGGCGAAGAATTCGACGGTCTGATCACCAGTGTTACCAAGTTCGGCTTCTTCGTTGAACTCACTGATCTGTTCGTTGAAGGCCTAGTTCCGCTCAACACCCTCACCGATGACGTTTACACGTATCACGAAAACACGCGCCAGATCATCGGCCAGCGCTCTCACAAAACCTACAGCCTCGGGCAGAAAATTCGCGTTCTGCTGGACCGCATCGATCCCGTGGAAAAGAAGATGCAGTTTGCAGTCATCGACGAAGCGGTGCCGCGATCGCCCAAGCCATTCCGGGCGAAATCGAAACGCAGACGCAAATAGATGATCCCTCCTGCCCTCGCGCAAATTGTCTGCTCCGTCATCATTGCCATCAGCATCCTGCTGATGCTGATCCGGCCGCGCGCTATTCCCGAAGCCTATTGGATCAGCGCAGGCGTGTTGCTTCTGCTGCTCCTGCGGCTCATAACGCCGCGACTCGCGGCTCATGCCGCAGCCAGAGCGCTGGACGTCTGCCTCTTTCTGATCGGCATGATGTTGCTCTCCGAACTCGCGCGCGAGCACGGCATCTTCGACTGGCTCTCCGCTGTGGCTGTTCGCGCTGCACAAGGTTCCTGCTGGCGCCTGTTCGCGTTGGTTTACGGCGTTGGAACTGTAGTTACGATATTCATGTCAAACGATGCGACCGCTGTGGTTCTTACTCCGGCGATTCTTACGGTGGTGCGCAAGGCGAAAGTGCAACCCCTGCCATATCTGTTTGTCTGCGCATTCATCGCCAACGCCGCGTCATTTCTCTTGCCAATTTCAAATCCTGCGAATCTCGTCGTTTTCCAGGGAGCGATGCCTCCTCTGGCAAATTGGCTCATTGCCTTCGCTGTTCCCAGCGTGCTCTCCATCGTCACAACATTTCTCGTCTTACGGTTTCTTTTCAGAAAAGAACTTCGCCAAAGCATCGCACAGCAACCGGAAGCAAAACTCCTGAACGGCGATGCAAAGCTCGTTCTCGCCAGCGTCGCGGGAATGGTCGCGATCCTGCTCACGGCCTCATCGTTTGGCAAAAATCTAGGATTGCCTACATGTCTGGCTGCTCTCGCGATCACGGCAGTGACCTGCATCAAAGAGCGCAGCAATCCATTCGCGCTCGCTCGCGAAATCAGTTGGTCAACCCTGGTGCTGGTTGTAGGGCTTTTCGTCATGGTCGATGCCGTTGAAAGCATTGGCGCGATGCGCTACACGACCGCGTGGCTGGCATCGGCACAACATCTCGGCCTTGCAGCCGGCGAGTTAGTGACAGGATTCGTTGTTGGCATCGCGAACAATCTCGTGAATAATCTTCCGCTCGGCCTGATCGCGGGAAAGACAGTTCATGCCGCGCACGCGACTGGTCCAATCGCCACTGCCGTGCTCATCGGAGTCGACCTCGGGCCCAATCTTTCCATCACCGGATCTCTGGCTACTATTCTCTGGCTGATCGCTCTTCGCAAAGAAGGGCTGGATGTGAGTTTTTGGGATTTTTTGAAAATAGGGATCGTGGCCATGCCCACCGCTCTGCTTGCCTCTTTATGCGGATCGATTCTCATGCAAATTTTTCTGGTCACTTCCTAGCCGGTGGCAGCAATCATTTTTCCGGTCTTTCTGTCACGGCTTTTCCTCCGCTTCCCGGCAATTTCGTTTTCGCGCCACCATCTGCTTCTCCAGCCAGCAGGGATTCCAAACTCTCATAGGCATAAATAGTAGGAGCATGGTTCTGCATCAGCCCGCCGGTATCGGCAGTCGGACCGTAATTGCTGTGCAACTCGCGGCCGAGCATTCGCAGCATCGCCATCAACTGTCCGCGATGATGCGCTGTATGCGCGACCCGTCGCACCATCACCCAGGCCCGCGGGCGCGGCACGTCGAAAAACGTAACCATCTCTTCCCACCAGGGATCATCCTTCTGCTGCAAGGTGGCAAGACGCCTGCCGCTATCCTCCGCATATCGCTTTATGAATTCCAGCCGCACTTCCTGCTTCGGCAGTGGAGGCGCGCTTACATCAATTCCCAGCATATTGCGGAACCACAGATCCTCGCTCACGCACTGATGCACCATTTGTTCGTGCACGCTTCGCCCCCGCGGATCGTCCGCCAGCGGCCGCACAGGAAGATGACCATCCCGAAACTCACTCCACGCACTAACCACTTTCAATCTTTCCGTCGCATACGTCTCAACCAGAAATGCGTATCTCATAGCCGCAAATGTTACTCTAACTTTCCGAATGACTGCGTGCCCCACGTCTCGCCGGTTTTGCCAGACGTGGGCATCGGCGATTCATCAACTCCATGCTACGCCGCTCTCAACCCCTCCGCATCGCCATCGATACAGGCGGCACGTTTACCGACTGTGTCTGGCTCGATCCCGCCAGCCGTAAACTTCGCATGTTAAAAGTCTTTTCCACTCCAGCCGATCCCTCGCAAGCCATTTGTGAAGCGGTCAAGAAGATAGCTCATGACGGCGAATTGATTCTCCTGCACGGCACCACCGTCGGCACCAATGCGGTGCTCGAGCGCAAAGGTGCGCACACAGCTCTGATCACGACTGCCGGATTCGAAGATGCCATCGAGATCGGCCGCCAGGCTCGTCCCAAGCTCTACGATTTCTTTTTCGATCGCGTCGAACCGCTGGTCGCTCAAGATCTCCGCTTTGGGGTGGAAGAGCGCACAGCAAGCGACGGCCAGATTCTCACCCCTCCGGCCGAAACCCACTTAGAATCACTGCGCTCACAAATTGCAGCGAAAAACCCCGAATCGATCGCAATCTCGTTGCTATTTTCCTTTGCAAATCCAAAAAATGAGTTAGCAGTCGCGCAGGCTCTCAACCCGATCGGAGTCCCGCTGTCCCTCTCTCACCAAATCCTGCCTGAATTTCGCGAGTACGAGCGCACCTCTACGGTAGTGATCAACGCCTATCTGCGGCCAGTGATGCAGAATTATCTCGAAAAGCTGCAGGGCCGCTTCCTTAGAGACGTTGCCGGCAACGTCTCTGCCGGCGCCCGTCCGCGCATCTTTGTCATGCAATCCTCCGGCGGCATTACTTCTTTAGCCGCTGCGGCCAGCGATCCGGTTCGCACTGTTCTTTCCGGACCCGCCGGCGGAGTTGTCGGCGCCGCAGCATCTGCCCATAGCAGTCGCTTTGAGCGCATCATCGCCTTCGACATGGGCGGGACTTCGACCGACGTTTCTCTTGTCGAGGGCGAACTCACCACCGCGAGCCAGGCCGAAATTGCCGGACTACCCGTCGGCGTTCCCATGCTCGACATTCACACCGTAGGCGCCGGCGGAGGTTCGCTCGCCCGCTTCGACGCCGGTGGCGTTCTTCGTGTCGGGCCTGAATCCGCAGGAGCCGATCCCGGCCCGATCTGTTACGGTCGCGGCACGCAGCCGACCGTTACTGATGCCAACCTTCTATTAGGCCGACTGCAGCCGGCTCGCTTCCTGGGTGGAGACTTCATTTTGGATCTCGACCGCACTCGCAGCATAACCAGCGAATGGCTCAAGCGGCAGAGAAGTCCGCTTACTCTCGAGAAATTCGCCGAAGGAGTAGTCCGCGTCGTAAATGCGACCATGGAAAAAGCGATTCGCGTAGTCTCCATCGAGCGGGGCCGCGATCCCCGTGACTTCGCGCTCGTTGCGTTCGGAGGCGCGGGAGGACTGCACGCCTGCGCGCTGGCCGAAGCTCTTGGCATTCCCCACGTGATTATTCCTGCGTTTCCCGGCGCGCTCTCCGCCCTCGGCATTCTGGCCAGCGACGTCGTGAAGGACTATTCGCGCACCATATTGCTGAGCTGTGCCGGAAAGGTGCCTCAAGAGCGCCTGGCAAAAGAATTCACTACGTTGGAAAAACAAGCCGTTCAAGATTTTCAGCGAGAGGCGTGGCCCGGAAAAGTGCGCTGCAAACGCAGCATCGACCTGCGCTATCGCGGCCAGGGATACGAACTCAACATTCCCTACACCAAGAACCTTCTACCCGATTTTCACAAAGAGCACCAGCGCCGTTACGGCTACGCGAATGCGACCAGGGAAGTCGAAATCGTCACCCTACGTCTCCGCGCCTTGGTTAAATCCAAAAAGGCTCCTGTGGGGACGGGCACTTCTGCCCATCCAAGCCGAGCAAAACTCGGCTCGCCTTCCATGCCCAAAGCCCCGGTCGTATTCGACGGCAAGAAAATCTCGACGACCATCTACTCCCGCACCGATCTCCAGCCCGGCAAGAGATACGGAGGTCCGGCCGTGATCACCGAATACAGCGCCACTACCGTGATACCTCCTGGCAAACGTTTCCGCCTCGACTCTTCCCCAAACCTGATTGTTACAATCCGATGAAAAGTGGCTCTGGGCCGTCCCAACAGGTATTCGACACCCTGCACCCTTCGCTACAATGATCTCGTGAAGCCCAGCATCTTTGTCGTTGAAGACGATCCCGATATTTCGCGCCTGGTGCGCCACCACCTGGAGAACGAAGGTTTTGCAGTGCGTATCTATGCTTCCGGCTCAAACGTGATCGCCGATGCCGAACGCCAGCGCCCGGCTCTCTTTGTGCTCGATATCATGGTCCCGGGCAAAGACGGACTTGAACTCTGCCGAACTGTCCGTCAAACTCCCGGCTTAGCATCCGTGCCGGTAATTTTCCTCACTGCTAAAAGCAGCGAAGCCGATCGCGTTCTCGGCCTCGAACTCGGAGCTGACGACTACATCGCCAAGCCTTTCAGCCCCCGCGAACTCGTTGCCCGCGTGAAGGCTGTGCTCCGCCGCTTCGAGCGCCCGTTACCCGCCAGTCCGTTCACCGTTGGCGAAATCATCATCGATCCTGCCGCCATGATCCTGACCGTTCGTGGAGAAACTGTTCCCACCACAGCCACGGAATTTCGCCTGCTCGATTACTTCGCCCGCCATCTTGGACGCGTTTTCTCACGCGATCATCTTCTCGATTCCGTCTGGCGCGATACTTCTTACGTCACGCCGCGATCCGTCGATGTGTACGTCCGCCGCATTCGCGAAAAAATCGAGCCGGACCCGGAAAATCCGCGCTATCTTAAGACCGTGCGTGGCGCAGGCTACCGCTTTGAATCCCCGAAATAGGGGGATGGAGCGGAAGTGGTGCAGTTCGGCCTTTTATCCCATGGCGTCATCCTGAGCCCAGCCGCTTTTCAGGCCGAGCCAAGGATCTCCCGCTTAATTGCCCCTGGAGCGCCAGCGATGCTGCACTACTGCCCAGGAAGCCAGATAACAAATAGTATGGAAGTGAGCCCGGCGTGAGACTCCCGTGAGAAATCGGATTTTCTTCAAATTGCTGGCGGCTTTTCTGGTCGTCATTTTGGCCGCCGCGATCATCTTCGACGTTATGATTGGCGGCGCGTGGGAAGCCTCGCTGCGCACCGAAATCGAACGCAATCTCACCCAAAAGGCTGAACTGTTGGCCCATCGTGTGGAAACCGATCGCACCGGCCGGTCGCTCAGCGACATTGCCGCACAGGAAGGCCAGGCCGCCGGCGCCCGTGTCACCATCATTGATGCCACCGGCAAAGCGCTGGCCGATTCCGAGACCAATCCCAGCGAAATAGAGGATCACTCCAACCGTCCGGAGTTTGTCGCCGCCCTCGCTGGCCAAGTGGGAATCAATGAGCGGCGCAGCTCGACCATTCGCATTCCGTTCCTTTATATCGCCGTGCCGGTCTCCGGCGGCGCGGTTCGCCTTGCTTATCCGCTCTCCGATGTGGAAGCAGTCTCCGCAAAGGTTCATGGCAACCTTGAAAAAACCTCGGCTCTCGCCTTTCTATTCGCACTGGTCGTCGCCGGGATTGCTGCGCAGTATAGCGCTCGCCGGTTGGAGCGCATTGTGGAGGTCGCCGGCCGCATCGCCGAAGGCGATCTTCAAGCCCGCATTCACGAAAGTTCCCAGGACGAAATCGGCCGCGTTGCCAGCGCCATCGATAAAACCGCCCGCCGCGTGGAACATAGCTTCGCCGCGGTTCAATCCAGCCAGCGTCAACTCGAAACTCTGCTCAACAGCATGCAGGATGCCGTTATCGCGGTCAGTGCTGATGGTCTCGTGCAGTGGGCCAACCGCCCCATGAATCGCCTGGTTCCGCAAGGCACGCGCCTGCAGCAACCAGTCGTCGAAACCATTCGAGACCCCGACTTTCTCGCCACTGTGAAAGAAGCGACAACTTCCCGAGAGGTGAAAACCGCCCGCGCTACCTCTATCGTTCCCGGCCGTGCCTTCGACGTAACCGCAGCTCCCCTGCCCGATGGCGGAGCGGTCGCCGTTCTTCGCGACCTGACCGAAACTGAGCGTGTCGAAAAAACCCGCCGCGACTTCATCGCCAATGTTTCTCATGAGCTGCGCACGCCGCTCACTTCCATTCAGGGCTATGCCGAGACCCTGCTCGACAGCACTCCCGAAAACGGATCCCCCTCGCGTGAATTCCTGGAAATCATTCGCAAAAATTCCGCCCGCATGTCGCGCCTGACGGAAGATCTGCTCACCCTCGCGCGTGTGGAATCCGGCGAAACCCGTTTCGATGCCGAGGCGGTTCCCCCCGCCGAACTTCTTCACGATGCCGAAGAGAACTTTCGCGAGATCGCCCGCAACCATGGAGTCGACCTGAAGATTCAGGATTCGCCGGCTTTCGAATCGAGCGGCAACGGCTCATCTGCCGCCTCAGGCCGGGATTCGGCGAGCCACGATCCAACAAGAAATGACTCGCCAATTCAGAATCTGCCGCGCGTACTCGCAGACCGCGAAGCCATCCATCAGGTCTTTTCCAACCTGATCGACAATGCCATGAAATATGGTGCTTCCGGCGGACGCATCGTGCTCGGCGCTCGCGCCGTCCCTCACGCCGTAGAATTCTTCGTCCGCGATTTCGGTGCCGGCATTCCCTCCGAGCACCTGCCCCGCCTCTTCGAGCGTTTCTACCGCGTCGATAAAGCTCGCTCCCGCGAGTCCGGAGGCACCGGTTTGGGCCTCGCCATCGCCAAGCACATCATGCTCGCCCATGGCGGCACGATCCGCGCCGAAAGCGAGCTCGCCCACGGTTCGACTTTTCTCTTCCGGCTCCCGATCGCGTAGAAACGATCTTTTCGTAGGAATAGCCGCGCCTTCCGATTTCATAGCTCGACGCAAGCATTTCAACCTCGCGCGTTCATTACTAACGGAACCGCACGAAGGTAACAGCTTTACAAATCTCACCCAATCTGGGTGGTAACATCCGGAGTGGCATTTCCTCGGAGATCTGAATGAAACGCATTGCAGCTTTCCTGCTGCTGGCATGGTTGAGTCTTACATGGTCGCATCCCACCCTCGCCCAGCGCGAGAACAGAAGCATTGGAGAAAATCAAATCGAAGCCAAACGGGCGGCCAAGCAATATCGGAAATATTCCAATAAACAGGCCAAGAAACAACGAAGGGCCATGAAGGCCGTCCAGAAAGCGCAGAGGAAAGCGGCGAGACGGCAGCAGCGGGAACAGCGCCATCGAAAATAGGTGTGGGGACATAAGTGTAGGAACAGCCGCCTCGGCTGTCCAGTCGAGCGAAGCTCGACAGTCCCCAGTCTGGTCGCGAACAGGCAGTGACAGCTTCAACAGAAATCCACCAAAAATTCACAGCCCCTTAACCCACGCCGGTCCCAAGCCATCTTATTCTTATCCGTTGACCATCTAGTCATGAGTACGGCAAAATTACAGGCAATCGCTCCAATACCTACCCTGCGCCACGGGGAGGATCTCATGAGTACTGCTCGCGCTGAAACGCTTGCACCCGAACCGGCACATCACCACATCGTTCGCCGCACGGTCGAGGCTTGCCGCCTTGCAACCGAAGCCGCCGGCGCCGCCGCCGAAGGCATTGCCACCGGCTCCAACGCTTTGCTGAACTCTCTGCGGCTGCGCGAGCGCGAACTCGATACGCTCGATATGGAAATCGATAACGCCGTGACCACCGCCATCACGGAAGTCGAGCCCGCCCAGGCCCGCGAACTGCTCGCCTGCATGAAGGTTATGATTGGCCTGGAGCGCATCGGCGACCTGCTTTTGAGCTTCGCCAACAGCGCTCAAGCGGCCGCCGGGCGCGTGGATTCCGAAGACACTCGCGACCTCACCCGCATGGCCACGATCCTGGAAAAGATGCTCACCGACTGCGGCGACGCTTTTTCCGCGAGAGACGTCGCGAAAGCCATTGACGTCCTCCGCGCCGACTCCGAAATGGACCGGCTGCGCAATCTCATTTTTATGCGACACATCGAGAATCCGGAAAACATCACGCGCCAGGGCAGCCTGCAAGTGATCTTCATGACCCAGTCTCTCGAGCGTGCCGGCGATCACGCCAAGAATCTCGCCGAAGAAGTCTGCCACCTGGTCAGCGGCCATACCGTCCGCCACGTCCTCAAGACCTACGACAAACCCGTCGAGCAGATGTTCATCGATTACCTGCGGAAGCGCGAGCAGCAATAGCCCTTAAAACTGCCGGCGTGCGGCTCATTCTAAAGTCAAAAAGCCCTCAGTCGAATAAAGAGGATTCCGCCTACTGGATGTGCGCCATAGGTTGACCTAAGCGGGTCCGGTACGCCGTACCAGGTCACTTGTCCGCCAATCGCGGCCGCAACATGTGGGATGTGCCCGAATTCGCGGTCATAGCCGGCCGTGTATGCCTGAACCCTGGCAAAGTATCTTTCTGCGAAGCCGGATGGCAAGCTATGCTCGCCAATCAGAACCTCATTGGTTCGATCCACGTTCTCGATACGAGTCCAGGCAAAATTCCTTTGAAGGAATTGCAGCGTGGATTCCAGTAAATAGCCGTTGCCGATATTTCCATCGAGAAGACTCTGGTTGCGTCCCCAGACCAGCGATGAAGCCCAATTCCCCCGCCGAAGCGGACGGTTGTACATCAATGACGCGGTCATTCGCCGGATATTCTCGGAAGGAAACAAAGCCTCCGGGGCATGGAGTTGCCCAATCGAATACTGAATACTCCAGTCCTCGGCAGGATTGACCGTCGCACGCGTAGACCACGAATCGATCTTCCCCTGATCTACGTCCCACCGGTCTTCCCCGGGCTCGCGGCCGTGAAAACCAGAGGCTTCCAACTTGAGCCCTCGGTATGTCGCCCCGAAGGTTACGACATCATCGGCAATGTGCGTTGAATCCTGCAGATGATGGCCGAGCGGCGCGATCGGATCCTCCGCCGCAGAGGCCCGATGCGGGAAAGCAGGTGGGCCCAGCGCAGGATCGCCTACTGGCGCCGCATAAAACGTCAACAAGGCCTTATCACCGATTGCGCAATCGTAGACTCCGGCGAGTTCCATAAAGAAATTGTGCGGATGTTGTCCGTCAACAATGGGAAGCCCGTATGCGGTTTCGCCTTCCTGAAAAAGCTCTGGATAGCGCCGGTCGGAGACGGTTGCCGGTTCCAGACTCAACATAGTTCGCAGCGTTAGTTTTCCCTTTCCAATTCGCCGCTGAGCCATCGGCATCAGCCAGTTGGTCGAAAATAGTTTGTCGGCGCCGCGCGGCCCGGATTGCTGGATATCGGCAAGAAAACCTTCCCCATGAAACATCAGCATCCAGTTGTTGTGCTCAGTCATAAGCATCGGGTGAGGGGTCGAATTCGGTTCCACGTCCGTTCCCGAGATTGCGTGCTCTTCAATTTGCTGGATCAAGGAGTCTGATTGAGTCTGCATTGCCGGCATCATCTGGCCGGTCTGCTTGCCGTGATGGCGATTCATGCCGGAGGCAGACTGTGTGTCGTTCAACTGTGGCGACGAGTGATCTGCCGGTTCTGGATTTTGATTTTGTGCTGCATGGCAAGTCCCGTGTATCAACGCCAGCGCACAGAAAATAGCCAACAGAGAGACGCGCATCGGACCTCCAACTTAAAAAAACACTTAGGCGCTCGCAGCCACTGAATTCGCGCAGCGAGCACTCACTGGGAGTAATGAGGAACTTTCTAGATGCGCAGCGGAGAGATACCGGGAGGCGTTTCAAAACGGTCAGAAGTGACAACCGGCGGCTGAGCTAAATCGGACGCCAATGGACGTTGAATCGCAACACGGCCAATCGAAAAGTACGAAAAATCAAGCCGCGCCATGAACGTAGGCAAAGCAGAAGCTTGCCCGGTCATGCAACATTCATGACTGCGGGTTTTCTGATCAGGTAAGGGATGGCTGTGTTCGTGACATGCCGGCGGCATCGGCTGGCACGGCAGGGTATAGAAGATGGCTACGCTGCCAGGAATCGTCATCGCGGCGAACAGCCCAAGAGCCGCAATTTTGAATGGAAGCTTAGAGAGCACCATACTCTCACCCAAGATCCGGAAGCATAAGACCAGCAAGCATATCACTCCGTTCATGGCTTCTGACTACCGTTGCCGGAACTTCCCGGACCTTCGGCAGACGCCACAAAGCCGGGCAGGTTCGCCCGGCTTACCTTGCGTGGAACTGAATCGGTCAATCTTGTTTCGACCGCGCGATCCAGAATGTCTTGAAAATCGCTTTCAGCCCTGAGTCACCGTCTCAAGGCAGAAATTTACATCACCATTGCCAGGTTCTCCAGCTCATGCTGCAGAACCGGTAGTGCGCATCCGGCCATTTCGACGCGGCCCGCTGCATCTAAAGCTGCCTTAGGCGAAACCCCGTATCCCCGGCCCATTAGAAACACTTGCAACAGTTCGGCAGCCTCGTAGGAATCGATCATCCCGCCTTGCAGCAGGTCGCTGCGCAGTGCCGCCAATTCAGTTGCCGTGAATCTGTCTTTATCGTTTGTAGCTATCTCGTTCATCACCGTATCCATCATGGCCGTCATCACCTCCGATTCCGACCTTTCTACCACTTTGCCTATTAGACTCATCGGCAGCCGTGCAAGTTGCATGCAATTCGACTGCCGTGCCGGCCTTTTACTTTTATATACAGAAAACCGGCGGCGTTAGATCCGTAAACCCCTGTGGATATTGGAAGTTGCGCGCACCCTAACATCTCAGGCGTAACCCCGCTTTACACCGGGGGTAACTTTGGGGTCACAAAAAATGACACAGAGCGTCGTTTTCGAACGCAAATCGGTGAGTGAGATAAGTCACCAGGGCCAACGGAATGACTTTTAAAAGACGATTGTCAGAATTTGTAACCGACTACGGCTCAGGTGTTACGGCTCAGAGCAGTGCTAGAGGCTTACGATCAGGTCTGGGTGGGAACTCACACTGAAGATATCTGCCTTGGAGCTGCTTTACTCTTCGATGGTCGCTTCATCCACGAGCATGATCGGGATATCGTCCTTTACTGCATAGACGCGGTGGCACTGCTGGCACTTCAGGCTTTCGGGATTCTGCCGGTATTCGAGCGGCTTCTTGCAGGCCGGGCAAACCAGAATGGCCAGCAACTCTTTCGCGATCATGCGGAGCATTGTACGACACCCACCGCCTCTGCGCGCCAGCGTTCTCGGCGGTGTAAGATTTTCTAGCATGGCGGCTCGAATCTTAGACGGCACGAAAATCGCGAATGACATCCGGAGTGAAGTCGCCGCCGAGGTGAGCGCCATGGCCGCCACGGGAGTTCGTCCGGGACTTGCCGTAGTGCTGGTCGGCCACAATCCCGCCTCAGAGATTTATGTTCGCGGCAAACGAAAAGCCGGCGAAGAGATCGGCGTCTACAGCGAGCAGCACTGCCCCTCCGATAGCGCAACCACCTCCGAGTTGCTGGCTCTCATCGATCAACTCAATGATCGGGACGAAATCGATGGCATCCTCGTGCAATTGCCGCTGCCCTCGCAAGTTGATGCAAAGAAAGTTCTAATGGCCGTCAATCCCGCAAAAGACGTTGACGGTTTCCATCCCGTCAACGTCGGCTTTCTCTCGACCCAGCGCCCGGGGTTGGTCCCGTGCACGCCGGCCGGAGTGATGGAAATCCTCCAGCGCAGCAACATTCCCGTCGCCGGTCAGGAAGCCGTAGTCGTCGGCCGTAGCGACATCGTGGGCAAGCCAGCCGCCATGCTGCTGCTGAATGCCAACGCCACGGTCACAGTCTGTCATTCCAAAACCCGCAACCTGCCGGAGGTCTGCCGCCGCGCCGACCTACTTGTCGCCGCCATCGGCCGCGCCGGCATGATCACGCGCGACTACGTCAAGCCCGGCGCCACGGTAATTGATGTCGGCATGAACCAGGTTACTGATGCCGCCGAATTCCAACGCTTATTCGCCGGCAATACAAAACGCGGAGAAGCCTTTCGCAAAAAAGGATCTGTGCTCGTCGGTGACGTGCATCCCGAGGTCGGCGAAATTGCAGGAGCGCTGACACCCGTCCCCGGCGGCGTCGGCCCGCTGACCATCGCCATGCTGATGTATAACACCGTGAAAGCCGCAAAAATGAGGAGAAGCAGTGGTTAGTGGTTAGTGGTTAGTGGCTGGTGGCTAGTGGGTCTGCGCTTGATCAGGAAGCTTACGCCCTGTCCCGCGTACACTGACCACTGATCACTACCCACTAGTCACTACCCACTGAACCTATGCTAAAAATCGGCCTCACCGGCGGCATCGCCTCCGGCAAATCCATCGTCGGAGAGATGTTCGTCGCTCTCGGCGCTCATCTGGTTCAGGCGGACCGCATCGCCCACCAACTCATGCGTCCTGGCGAGCCGGTTTACAACGAGGTCGTGCGCCACTTCGGCCGCGCTATTCTCAATCGCGACGGCAGCGTTAACCGTGCGGAGCTGGCCAAGCTGGCTTTCGGCTCCCCTACTTCCAGTTCCGCTGCTTCCACTTCAACCGTCGAACCCGGGCCCGAGAGCCGTGCTTCCGTCGCAGTTCCTGCAATTGCCCGCGTCGACGAATTGAACCGCATTGTGCATCCCGCAGTGCTTCGCGCCCAGGAAGAATGGATGCAAGCCGTCGGACGCAGCAATCCCCAGGCCGTCGCCATCGTCGAGGCCGCACTCATTATCGAGGCCGGCGCAGCCCGGCAGTTCGACCGGCTGATCGTGGTCACCTGCAGCGATGAGCAGCGCATCGCCCGATTCGCCGCCCGCCAGAAGATCGATCTCGACATGGCTCGCAGGGAAGTCGCACGCCGCATGGCCGCGCAACTCCCGGAAGCAGAAAAAGCCAAAATGGCCAACTACATTATCGACAACTCCGGCTCGCTCGAACGTACGCGCGAGCAGGTGCAGCAAGTGTGGACGAAGTTGCGCCCAGATCTCCAACCCTGAGTCGAACCCAAGCCCCGCCGTCTCTAAGCTGAACTCGCATGAATCCCAAGAGCCACAGCAACTTTTCGCAGCCGCTTATCTTTTGTCCACAGAAGCGTCGATGGATTGATCAGGACGGAGGCTATCAAATGTGCATCGATCAGGCCGATGCCGAGGTTGTAAAGACGACGAGCTTCAATCGTAAGCCTGACTTCTGTTACCTGCGCGATCTGCACCTGCGGCAACCGATCCAGCAGCGAAAGCGTCTCGCTGCGACGGCGTAGCGATCCCAAGGCTAGTTCCGCAACAACGAACGGATGCATCGCAACCTGCCCTCGTTCGAGAAGCTTTTGCAGTTCTCGGTCGCCCGACCGGAAATGCTCGATCCAAACCGACGTGTCGGCGAGGATCAATGCTGCCTGTTCCGGCGTCGTGGAATGTCCTTCAATCCTGGCATCGTCCCACCGAGAGACGCCAATCTGCGGGCGCTTTCCCGCTCGATTAGGGCTTTGAGGGCCTCGCGCACCAACGCTGTCTTCTCCGCGACGCCAGTGAATTCCTGGGCAATCCGGACGAGATCGTCATCGAGCGCAAGCGTTGTTCTCATAGCACCAATTATAGCATCGAATGATGTCAATTCAAGTGCTTCAGTTTGGATGAGTGCCGGGGGTGCCTTATTTCTCGCGCGTTCTTTTCGCAAGAAATGAGGTTGCACAAACTTATCCTTTCAAGAACTTGCCCTCCTGCAACTCCTCGAACGCCTGCCGCAACTGCTCCTGCGTATTCATCACAATCGGACCATACCAAGCCACCGGCTCTTGCAGCGGCTTGCCCGAGACCAGCAAAAATCGAATCCCGTCATCGCCCGCCTGCACCGTCACTTCGTCGCCGCGATCGAATAAAATCAGCGACCGGTTATCTGCCTCAACCGGAGGTGTCGTATCCAGCCACTTCACCGCCTCGGTCGGCACCGCCAGCGGCCCCGACGCATTACAGAACTTCCCGCCGCCGCCAAATACGTAGGCAAAGGCGTGCCGCGTAGTCTCCACCGGCAGCGATTTTCTTTTCCCCGGCGCTACCGACACATCCAGATAAATCGGATCGGCGGCAATCCCATCCACCGGCCCTTTCTTGCCCCAGAAGCTTCCACAGACCACGCGCACATGCGTGCCGTCATCGTCTTTGATCTCCGGAATATCCAGCGACTTGACTTCCTGATAGCGCGGCGCGGTCATCTTCAGTGCCGCGGGCAAATTCGCCCACAACTGAAATCCATGCATGCGCCCCGTGGGATCGCCCTTCGGCATCTCCTGATGGATAATGCCGCTGCCCGCCGTCATCCACTGCACATCGCCGGCGGCAATGGCGCCGCGGTTGCCCATGCTGTCGCCATGCTCCACCGTGCCCGCAAGCACATAGGTGATGGTCTCAATCCCGCGATGCGGATGCCAGGGAAACCCCGCCAGGTAATCCTCCGGCACGTCATTTCGGAAATCGTCGAGCAGCAGAAACGGATCGGTCTCCTTTGTGTTTCCAAACCCAAACGCCCGCCGCAAATGCACTCCCGCACCCTCGAGCGTAGGCTTCGACTTGATCAGCCGCCTAACCGGACGTATCGACATAAAAAAGCCCTCTCTTCTTTTTCTTTCCAAATCTTCTTTCCAAATCCTCTTGCGGAAAGCTGTTTGATGTCGAAGAGAAGCGGGTGGATTCCATGAGGGATTGGCGGCATCAACCGTAAGCTTCGTCGTGTACTGCGGCGTCGGTGGCGATTATTCGGCTAGCCGTTTCCGGCAATTCTCCCCGGCATTCTCCTGACGCCCGGTTGGCATCGGCTTCGGCAACGTCCCCTGACAGCTTCATCCAGTTTTCGATGAATCTGGCTACATTTGCACTCCCGATGGCCGGGTCGCGCGGCGGCTCCATCATCTCGGGTGGATCTCTCCAGGCCAGAGCCTGCTCGACGGTAATGCCGTAATCGCTCGGGTAGCGCGGCTTGGGCCGGTTGATCTGCGAAAGCACCCCCGCCTGCTGCAAGGCGTTATCCGGCGCCTTAGGTTCGAGCACAGCGGGATATTCCGGAACTTCATCCACCATCCTGTCCCGGTTCCAATGGAAGTTGAGCTTGTTGCTATTGCGCGTGGCGATATGGAGAGCGCGCAGGACCAGGGCAGCCCGCTTGTAGTCGATCTGATTGCGCACCAGCGCATTGATCACTTCCATGAGCGAGGCCTGAATGGATTCCCGGTCTTCCAGCATGGCCATGGGATGAATGCGCGACCGCGGCGGAGTGCGTACTCCGCGAATCATGCGCTGATGGAAGTAGCAAAAAACTTCTTCGCGGAGCGCGGGCGAACCGCAGCGAACTCCGTTGACCTTGATATGCGAGCAGATGCGAGTTTTGGGATGGATCGCCATTGAGGATGAACCTTTCGAAGTTTCGGGGGTCTGGTTTTGGTTCGGTTCGAGCCGGGCGGCATGGTGCGCGGGGAGATCCCTCGTCCCGCCGGTGAAAGCGCGGGACTTCGGGATGACGCCGTCGGGCCCTATTGCCGCAGTGCTTGGGGGAGCTTTTGGGAATTGATCCGGATCGAAAAAAATTCCAGACCTGGTTTCTAAATTTATGTTGCTGCTGGAGTTAGCAGATCGGTGCTGGAAAAAATCCGGGCAAAATCTTGCAGCGGAGGGATTTGCGGACAAAATCTTGAAAAAGTTGGTGTTGCGGATGTCGAAGGTCGAGCTGCCGGGCTGGGAGTCGCCCGGGGAGCCGGCGGCCGTGGAGAAGAGAAGCGAGCGGACGAGCTGACGAAAGTCCGGATTAGGACGCACGTTTCATTCTAGGAATGGGTTCCGGTTGTGGACAAGGTTAGTGGTCACTGAGCGGGAACGGGAGGGTGTGGAAAAAGGCTGGTCCGTGGATCGGCAGGAAAACGGGCTGCCCCGTCTTTGTTTTTTTTGCAAAGCGCCCTGGACGGAGCGGTTCTGGCCGGGACAGCCGAGCGGGTTGCAGCGAAAAAACAAAACCGGTCGCATCTGCCTTCATGGTGCCCACCTTCCGAAAATCGCGGAAGGTGGGGCAGCCTCAGTCGTGATCGTGTCGGCAAGAAGAATCAAGGTGGACCAGCCCTCCTAGACAGATAAATTGGGAACACGGAGGAATCTCGAAGCTAGTTTGAATCGCAGCCCAGAGAGAAGCGCAGAGCGGCACAGACCTCATTCATCCGCGCGGAACTAAGCTGGGCCAGACGTTTGCCGAGGCGCTGTTGCGACACGGTAACGGCATTGTGCAGGTTCACGGCACACGGGAACTTCATGCCATCCTCCTCATTGAGGAGGACTTCCGAGGGGACGCCGCGAATCGTGGAAGTGACGGGCGCCACCGTGACCGTGGATAGGTATGCGATGGCGCTGTTGCGGGTGAGGACTAAGGCCGGCCGTTTCTTATCGGGCGCGGCAAACTGGTAGAGCCGAACCTCACCTCGGGCTATTCTTCTGGCGGCCACGAGGCCTCCGATTCCCAACGCTGCGATTCGTCGTCGACCTGCGGCTGCCGCGAGTAACCCTGACGGTCGCGCTCTTCGCAGGCTCGCAGTTCCAACCGACGGAGATGTTCCCGCAGGGCGTCGCGCACCAAAGCGGAACGGTTACGCCGAGTGCGCTTCGCGGCCTGGTCGGCGGCGTGCAACAGCTTTTTGTCGAGCACGATTTGAACGATTTGCATATGTGGAATCTGCTCCACAGTATATTCCACATAAGAGGACCGGTCAAAGCATGGCTTCACATGCCGGAAGGGCAGCATGGCTTGGGCGGTGTTTCGAGGAGGCAATCAGGAAAGCGCAAAAGCTCGCCTTCGATTCACGATTGGAAGGGCGCGAACCTAGCCGCCGGGGCCGTCATTCGAGACGTAAGCCTCGAGCGACTCCAGTTCGCGGCTGAGGTCGTCGACACGCCACTCCAGCAGGTTGCGGATGGAGAGAATACCGAGCAGCTTGCCATTGTCATCGGCTACCGGCAGATGGCGAAAGTGGCGTTCCAGCATGGTGGTCAGAGCCTCGCCGGCGCCGGTGCGGCGCGTGGCCATCTCGACCGGCGTGGTCATCAGCTCGCGGACGGAAGTGGCATGCGGATCAGTGCGGGTCAGGGCCATCTTGCGGAGCACGTCACGCTCGGTGAAGATCCCGGCAACGCGGAATTCGGAATCGACCACGGCCACGGCTCCGACGTGGTGGTCGAGCATTTTATTGATGGCGTCGGCTACGGTGGCTTCGAGCGGCACGGCGGCAATTTCGCGGTCACAAAGTTCCAGCAGGCTCATAGGCTTCTCCCTCGGCTTTCGGACCTCAGCTCTTGGACCTCAGCTCTTGATCGGTCCGCAAGAGCGAATCCCGTGCCGAACCCAGATACGGGATTGTTGCATTATGCTCGCGCGGAATCCCATGTCAAGCGAAATGAAACGATCCGGCGGATTGTTTTTTCAGTTTGAAACTTTCCAGTTGAAACTTTCCAGTTGAAACCAGGACTTTCAAATTGAAACGGAGCTAACCGAGAGGCAACGCAATTTCACCTTTCATTGCAAGAGGCCGATGTTTTGGTCGCCGCGGCGGAAGACTTTGCCGTCTTTCATGACGAACTGCACATGTTCGAGCACTTTGATGTCGCGCACCGGATTGCCATCGACGGCAATGATGTCGGCAAACGCTCGCGGAGCAACCACGCCAATCTTGCCATCCATATCGAGCAAGCTGGCCGCGCGCGAGGTAGCACTGTGAATGGCTTCCATCGGAGGCATGCCCAGGTCAGTCATGCGCGAGAACTCCTGCGCGATTGGCTCCGTCCAGGGAATTCCGCCCATATCGGTGCCAAAGGCAATCTTCACGCCCGCCTTCATTGCCTTCTGGAACGACGGCCCATGAACGGCAGCTCGCAGCCGATCGCGCTGGCCGCCAGGCGTATCCGCCGGCGCCCAATCGTGGTAATAGGCGCTGATGGTGGGCACCAGCCAAGTGCCTTGCTTCAGCATCTGGGCGATCGCGGCATCATCGAGATCAAGTCCGTGCTCGATCGAGTCGCAGCCACCATCGAGCGCGCGGTGCAGCCCGATTCCGCCGTAAGCGTGGCAGGCGACTTTCTTGCCCCATCCATGAGTTTCATCGACTACGGCGCGCAGTTCTTCGACGGTGAGCGTAGGCTGAGAAACCAGTTCGCCATTCTTGCCCACCCAGGAACGGTGCGTCATGTAGACCTTGATCCAATCAGCGCCGTGATCGAGTTGCTCGCGCGCCGCCTTGCGAGTCTCGACCGGACCATCGGCAATTTGCGCGCCCTTGGGCATGTTGAGTTCGGGGGCGTAGCCTTCGAGCATGTAGCCGCCGGTGGTGGAAATAGCGCGGGTAGCCACGAACAGCCGGGGACCGGGAATATATCCCTGCTCGATGGCTTGCTTGATGCCGACGTCGCCGTAGCCGGCACCTTCGGTTTCTACATCGCGCAGCGTGGTGAACCCCTGCTCGAGCGCCCGCCGCGCCGCAACCGTGGCCCGCGCCGCGCGAAGCGCCAGCGGAGCATTCAGGATGTTCACGTCGTACCCGCCTTCGGCCGGGTCTTCTCCTTGCAGGAAGATGTGCGTGTGGCAGTCGATAAGGCCGGGCAGGACTGTGGCTTTCGTCAGGTCGATGACGGTTGCACCGGCAGGAATCTTCGCGCTTGGAGCATCACCGACGCTTTCGATGTGGTTGCCCCGAATCACAATCACCTGATCGTGCCGCGGTTGATCCGACTTGCCGTCGATCAGAGTGCCGGCGCGAATCACAACCAGGGTTTCCGATTTTCGATTTTCACTTTGCTGCGCTGCCGCGGGGATTAGGAGAGTAAGCAGAAGTATGCATGCACAGTTCTTCACAATTGGGTTCTCCAAAAGAAGGGTTGTGGAACGGCGGAATTCTACTCTCCCAGCGCTGCACTGTGGACTTTTCCTTTCTGAGGAGGAATTCAGTGCCGCGTACTGTTAACCACGCAGTAATTAGCAGCCACAGGCTGAGTCTGCCAACAAAATGGCGATGCAACCCGGCATTCCACCAAACTCCTCTAATCATTAGTAAAAATGATGATCCGCATAAACAAAAGTCACTTGCGTTTCTCCCAGAAGTACGGTAACTACTTACTCACTATTTTTAGAAGCCTGCGCGCAGCAAGGCTTTTAGGAGCTCGAAAAGCATGATTCCGGAATCGCATCCGTTGCATCAGCTTTTTCAGGAACTAGTTGGACGCCACTACGCCGAGGAGATCGGCATTCGCGATCCGCAAGTCGTCGCCTACGTTTCCCATCTGCTCGCGGAGTTTTGCGAGAGCGATCAGCTGTTCAAGATTCACAATATCGCCGATCAACCGATCACCGATTTAGGCGAGATGCTGCTCGAATCTGATCCGGTCTATGGTCCGGCACCGTCGTTCGATCGCGAACGCCAGGTTCGCAAACACATTGGTGACTTCGCGTTGTTTTTTGCCGGCATGTTTCCGGAGAGCATCAACCACTTCCGGCTGCGCCGGCAGCGCCTGGAAAATTTTGTCGAGTGGATGAAGGCGGGCAAAGAAAGCTATTACATCGTTTCGAAGTTCGAGCATTTCGAGTACGCCAAAGTCGCTCCGCTTTTTGCCCAGCTTTCGCGCGAGTTCGAAGCCTGCGTTTACGGCCTGAATATGGTGAAGAACGATCTCGAGGAGATGCAGCATCCCATTGTGCGGCGCGAGCCCGAATTGCTGATGTAACTCGGCAAATTCTCTCTCCCACGCACATTCTCTCTCCCACTAAGTTCGAGTTTTGTTGAGATCGATCTGCCCACCAATCCGATAAAAACTTAGAGAAGTATTGCCCTGCGTGAGCGTGCGAATTCTGCGTAGCGCTCCGAAAGCGTCGCCCGGATCGAACTTCTTATCGTGCTCCGCAACCACCAGCGACATTGCCCAGACTACAGAGGAGTTGGCAAGCAAGGTAAGCGCTTCATGATATGAATTCCGCATCGCGTATGGGGGATCGAGAAACACTACATCGGCTACGAAATGCTCACGCTGCAAGCGCCAGACAACCCCGGCAAGATCATCTTGCAGAATCTTGAAGCTTTCGACGATTTCCAGGCTCTGCAAATTGTGCTCAATCAATTTCGCTGCCGCGGCGGAAGACTCGACAAAATAAACCTTCCTGGCGCCGCGGCTTAAGGCTTCAATTCCCACCGCACCCGTCCCGGCAAACAAATCCAGCCAAATCGTATTCTGCAAGGCGTCAGGATTCCCCGCGGTGAGCACGTTAAACAGCGTCTCCCTGAGTCGATCTGAGGTGGGCCGGATATGAGTCCCGTGCAGCGATCGTAAAGGCCGACCGCGATATTTGCCCGAGATCACGCGCATGGGCTTGCACCTCTGAGTCCCGGATTCACTCCGTCCCTCCTGTAAAATAACAGCAGCGGAACCCATGAGAAGCTGGTCCATCCATGTCGGTCGGTTGTTCGGAGTGGAAGTTCGGGTTCATCTTACATTCCTGATCCTGCCTTTATTCATTTTTTGGACGGAATACACCGTGCATCCTACGGTAAATGGATCGCGGGTACTGGCGCTGGTGGGAATTGTTTTCGCCGGCGTCGCAGCCCACGAAATCGGACATATTTTAGTTGCCCGCCGCGAAGGCCTGATTGCCAAAGCGGTGATTCTTCTTCCCCTGGGCGGCGTGACGGTGTTCGATGAATCGGGTCCGCAAAAGCCGCAGGAGCGCAGCGCGGAAACCTGGAAACGAGAAGTCCGGCTTGCCCTGATCGGACCGCTGGTCAATCTCGCGTTCGCCACGGTTTCGGGACTGGTAATCTTTGCTTCAGTTTCTGGTGTAAACCTTTGGCAATGGCCTTTCTTTACGTCCGCCAACCTTCCGCGGAGCCTGGTCTGGGCGAATATCTACCTTGCTGGGTTGAACCTGCTGCCGGCATATCCGCTCGACGGAGGGCGGATTCTGCGTGCGCATTTTGCGCGGACTCTCGATTCCGCCGGGGCTACGCGACGCGCGGTTTCCATCAGCCATGCGATTGCCATGGTCTTGATGGTCGGCGGCCTGTTCAGCAATACGTGGCTCACCATGATTGGCGTGATTATTTTTGCGGCGGCGCAACTGGAAGAACGCGCCGTCGTTTTTCAATCGGTGCTGGATAATGTGCGGCTCGAAGAGGTCATGCTCACTGATTTCGCTACGCTCTCACCCGCCGATACGCTGGTCGATGCGCTGGATAAAGCGGTGCATTCTCTGCAAGACGACTTCCCCGTGGTCCGCGGCAGCGACATGGTGGGGGTGATTTCCCGGCAGCGCATTCTGGATGCTTTGCGCCTGGAAGGTAACGGCTACGTGCAGGCCGTGATGAACAAACTGTTTGAAGTTTCGGTGCGGCAGGAGTCGCTCGCGTCCGCGTTCCGCAAACTGACGTCGCGCAACCTCAGCATTATTCCGGTGGTGGAAGATCAGCGACTGGTGGGCATCGTCACGCTGCAGAATCTGATGCACTCGATGGCGCTGCTAGCGGAGAGCCGGAAGTTGAGACGGGATGAGAGGGGAGGGTAGCAATTGCTGACCGCAATAGCTGTAGTCTGATTCAGTGCGCCAGGCCATGCTCGTGGTCTAAGCGGACATACAGCGCCTGATCTCCCCGCTATCGGGATGATGCACGTGAGGAGAAGCCCGGTACTAGCTCGGGTTCGGCAATATCAGGCCGCTTGAACTGCTTACTAAGCGCAAGGCCTTGCTGCTGGTACGAAGAGTTCAGGCCGGATTCCCCGTACACCTTTTCTGGGATATCCGCCATCCGGTAGTAGTGTAACCTACCCACGACGTGATTATCTTCCAGGACAATCGGCACTTCATATGCCCGCACCTCAAGGACAGCCTTAGTGCCATGAATTTCCCCTTTTCTCATGCCGTAACCGAACCCCGGATCGAAGAACCCGGCATAATGTACTCGAAATTCCCCCATGCCCGGGTCATGTGCAATCATTTCTGCCGCATACTGCAGCGGAACACTTACGAGCCGCTTTGATGCCAGCAGGTAGAATCCGCCCTTCGCAAGGGTGATAAATCCGCGACGCGGTCTTATCGCCTCCCAATAGTCGGCTGGGTCGTAATGGTTAATCCTGTCGAGTTCGATGACCCTAGGCGCCTCTTCCTTCGCCCGATACGCTACGACATCGCCCTCGAGATCGACCGTGATCTCCACTCCGTCAGCAATGTCCACCATGGTTGGAGTGCCTTTGCTGTCATAGACTAGATTGTGTTGCTCCGCGATTTCTCTTAGTTCGCCATTGCGAATTGGCTCGGTCGCGCTGCCACGGATGAAGCGCAACTGGTTAAGCCTCATTCCCTGTCGGACGCGGATGGGAAACGTCCTTGATGACACCTCCACAAACAGTGTTCCCCTGTAACCTCTAGGAACCGCATCGAAGCGATCACCATGTTCGGTGATTAGCCGAGTAAAAATATCCAAACGGCCAGTCGTGCTCTTCGGGTTTGCCACGCCCTGGATGTCAGACGGTAAACTCAGCCGCTCGATCAGTGGAATTATGTACACGGTGCCGCGTTCCAATAGCGCTGGGGTGGTGAGGTCAACCGTGCCTTCCTGAAACTCTTGCACCCGGGTCATAAATGTGGCTGAGCGCCCGCGAAGAAAGCTGGCAGGAACGCGATACGCTATCGCCCCTAACCGGAGATCGATGCTGGCTGGCTGAATCTGAGAGTCTGGGACTTCGGGCGTCGCGCTTATCTGGCCTGTCGCGACCATGCGCTTAATTTCCTGCGACGGCAAAATGCCATCACGCCCGCCTTTTCCGACCATCTCGGGGAACAGGGCGGGGCTGTCGCCATTTCTGCTTACTGCCATCTACTTCGAGCTCCTTGTTAGTTCTTCTTGCGTTGCTCTGCCGCAAGCCTTCTTTTGTGTCGCTCTACCAACTCGGCGGCGTTGTAGTCAGCCACGCAATCGAGTCCGCAGAACGCGCCGGCCCCGTATATTTGTCGCTTACCCACCGGAATTTGCTGCCCGCAATTCGGGCAGATGTTCCTTTTCGACAGCTCCCGAAGTTGTTCCTGTTCCGAGTCCGCCATGGCAGTTGGCCCCAAGTCGTAGCTTTGTCGTTTCCAGGGTTTCGGCGATCGGCTCGCCAGTCTGGAATAGGTACCCAGCCCGCCTCAGGTGTGATTCTAGCGCACCAACAGCCCGCTCCCAGCCACTTGGAACCTCCACGTACACGGGCACGACGACAACATCAGGCATTCGGCCCCTCCCGTAATCGGTATATTGTGACGACACAATCGGCTGGGCAGTCTGGAAATTGTTCTCAACTGTACCACTCGTCGATGCCGCAGAGGTGCACTACTTTTCGGGCGCGGGCTTGTGGATTTCTCGGCTGCAACTCCCATAGGGCACTAATTTAGATCGGTATCGGTGTTCGTATTTCGGCGGGCCAAGCTGTGACAGCTCGGAATCTAGAACAGCCTGACCGCTTTCGCCTGACGCACCGCAGGAATCTCTGCAAGCTTCTTCAGCGCTGCATCCGGCACGGGACCATCCACGTGAACCACGGCGATTGCTTCGCGCTCGGCAGAAGCGTCGCGGCTGCGGCGTCCTAATGAAAAGTCGGCAATGTTAACTTCGGCCTCGCCGAGAATCGTTCCCACTTTTCCGATTACTCCAGGCACGTCGCGATTGCGCAGGTAAATCAGATCGCGTTCGAGTGGAGCTTCCACGTCAATCTCATCGATGTGCAGAAGACGCGGCGCGGCGCCTCGCAGCACGGCTCCTTTGACCATGTGCTCCTCTTTCGAACTCTTCAGAAAAATCGAGAGAACACTTCCCGCGCCGCCGGTGGAAGCTTTTTCCTTGTGGGCTTCGTGCACACGCAGCCCGCGGGAATCGGCGAGCGAGGCGGCATTCACCAGGTTGGCTTTCTCGTCCAAAGTTTGATTCAGGATGCCCTTGATAGCTGCGTTGCGAATCAGATCGGTCTTCCATTCGGCAATGTGCCCGCTGTAGCGCAGGGAGATTTCTTCGATCGATCCTTCAGAGATCTGCGCGAGAAAACTTCCCATTCGCTCGGCGAGAATAATGTATGGCTGCATCTCTGCATATTCTTCCGCGGATACCGAAGGCACGTTCACGGCATTCTGGATCACCCCATGCTTCAGATACTCGCGCACCTGCCGGGCAATTTGTACGCCGACGGCCTCCTGCGCCTCGAAAGTTGATCCGCCAATGTGAGGCGTGAGAACCACATTCTCCATCGCCATCAACGGGGAATTCTTCAGCGGCTCGTCGGCAAACACATCCAAAGCCGCCGCCGCGACCTGCCCGCTTTTCAGCGCTTCAACCAGATCGGCTTCCTGCACCAGTTCTCCGCGAGCGCAATTCACCAGGCGCACGCCCTTTTTCATTTTCTTGATCGATGCCGCATTGATCATGCCGGTGGTCTGCGGCGTCAAGCCGACATGCAAGGTGATGTAATCAGCGGATGCGTAAAGATCATCCAAGGTCGCCAATCGGATTCCCTGTTCCTTCGCCACAGCCACCGAAACAAACGGATCATGCGCCACGACTTCCATGCCAAAGCCCCGCGCACGTTTGGCCACTTCCATTCCGATGCGGCCAAGCCCGGCGATTCCCAGAGTCTTGCCGCGCAGCTCCGTTCCCTGCAGCGATTTCTTTTCCCACTTGCCTACATGCATCAGTGCATCGGCACGGCACAGATGGCGAGCCATGGCGAGCATCATTCCCAACGTTTGCTCGGCCACAGCCACGGCATTCGCGCCCGGCGTATTCATCACGGCAATGCCCTGCCGGGTGGCTGCATCGAGATCGATGTTGTCCACGCCCACGCCGGCGCGCCCGATCACGCGCAACTTCTTTGCATGGGAAAGCAGCGCCGCATCGGCTTGAACCGCGGAGCGCACAATGAGTGCGTCGGCAGACTCGAGTTCGGCGGGCAATTTGCCGTCAAGCTGTTCGGGGGTAAGGACTATCCAGCCGGGTTCTTTCAATTGCGACACAGCGGACGCGGAAATTTTTTCCGCGACGACGATCTTCACTGATTTCTCCTTAATTAGTTCTGGTTTGCTAAATCGATTCAGTTGGACGAAGAATAATCGCTTACAAAATCTTGACAGACATTTGACTCGCCCCTGACACTCGCGGGTCTCCAGGTTCCTATATTGCCTCCATGGGCAACCGCTCACGGAGATGCATCATGAAAAACCTGGCAATCGTTTTGCTCGCAGCGATGACCGCCTTTACTATCGCCTGTGGCTATAGCAGCAAAGCCACCACTCCTTCGACCCCGGGAACCCTTCCAACCATCTCTCAACTTGCACCCAACAGCATGAGCCACGGCGGCGCGGGTTTCGTTCTGACCGTGAACGGCAGCAACTTTTCCTCAACCGCAGTGATCAACTTCAACGGCGCGGCACAAACCACGACGTTCGTGAGTGCAAATCAGTTGATGGCCACGATTCCAGCTTCCGACGTCGCGACCGCCGGCACAATTCCAGTTACGGTAACGAATCCCGCAACCACCGGAATGGGAGCATACGGCAGTGGAGGGACGCTCGCCGAAACTTCGAGTCCCATGAACTTTACGATCAACTAGTACGAGCAGGTAGCTCACGCTGCGCTCATGCGCCCACCAGTTGACCGTTGGCCGCGATTGCGCGCGCATACACTTCCTGGGCGGCACGTACCGCCGCTCCATACTCGACTGGTTTCCCTGACACGCGGGCGAGAACGTGCTCGAGTGCTGCGAGGATGCCGATTGTATCCAGATAATCGTAGTAGCCGATGTGCGCGATGCGGAAAATTTGGCCTTTCATCTCGCCCTGGCCATTGGCCACCACTGCGTCGAAAGACTCGCGGAACTCTTTAATGATTTTTCCTGAATCCATCCCTTCGGGTGCGCTGATGGCTGTAAGCGCCGCGGCCGGAGAAGTTGCAAACAGCTTCAGGCCGAGAGCCTGCACGCCCGAGCGCGTCATCTCCGCACAGAGTTCGGCATTGTCTACTAAGATTTCGCGTCCCTTCGCTAGATCGCCATTTCCCATTCCGCGGATAAATTCCAACGCGGCTCCCAGCGCCGCAAACAAAGAAGTCGCCGGAGTGTTGGCGGCTTCGCCCTTGGCCGCCGCCTTTCGTTCTTTTCTCAAATCAAAATAGAAACGCGGAGATTTGGTTGTCTCCATGCGCTGCCATGCCCGGTCACTCACAGCGCAGTAGCCAAGACCGGGAGGAATCATCAGCGCCTTCTGCGATCCGCCAATAATGAAATCCACTCCCCAGCCATCCACATCGAGATGGGTCGTGCCCAGGCCGGTGATGGCATCGACGACCAGCAAGGTGTCATCTCCGCAGGCACGCACAATTTTGGCAATGCCCTGAACGTCGTGCCGTGCACCAGTTGAACTTTCGGTCGCCTGCACGAACACGGCTCGAACATCGGGCGTGATTTTTGCACGAATATCGCTCAGCGAAAAAGTTTCACCGTAAGGCGCGGTCAGCACTTCCACATTGCAGCCAAATGCTTTCGTGATGCCGGTCCAGCGTTCGCCAAATTTTCCTGCCGAGAGCACCAGAACCTTGTCACCGGGCGATGTTAAATTCGAGACTGCGGCTTCCATTACGCCGGTTCCTGAGCAAGCCATCACCAGCACATTATTCTTTGTGCCGATGAACTCTTTCATTTCGGCAAGCACGCGCTGGAATAAGGAGCGGAAGTCGGCGGTGCGATGATGCGCCGTAAACGCAGCCATTGCGGTTTGCGCCGCCGGCAATAGCGGTGTAGGTCCAGGAGTAAAAAGTCGGTTCTTGCGCAACATAATCGAGACCTTTGCGAATGGATTCGCCTACAAGTTTACTGGAATCGCGCGGAATGTGCGCTGATTCCAGTCACAGGGGGCAGATCTCGCTTATCGAGACTATCTATATCGATTGCAAGCTACATCGATTGCAAGCCATATCGATTGCAAATAAAATTTCGCCAGTTGAAACGGCTGCACTCAGAGCAAACTCTCTGACCGTCTATAATTCCCCAATGAGCCTGATCGAACGCATCCAGAACGACATTACCGCAGCCATGAAGGCGCGCGACCAGCAGCGCCTTTCCACGCTGCGCATGGTCAAGACGGCACTGAAGAATCGCGAAATCGAAAAAATGTCGGCGCTTGATGACAAAGAATCGCAGGCGGTTCTCACCACCCTGATCAAACAGCGCAAGGACTCCGTCGAGCAGTTCACCAAGGGCGGACGCCAGGAGATGGCCGACAAAGAGGCGGCTGAAATCGAGCTAATCGAAACTTACTTGCCGCAATCCGCGAGCGAAGCCGAAGTTGTTGCTGGAGTGAAAGCCGTCATCGGGGAAATGAGCCCGGTCACAATGAAGGATATGGGCACAGTCATGAAGAACGCCATGGCGCGTTTTAATGGCGCGGGTATGAGAGTGGACGGGAAGATGGTCAGCGATATTGTGAAGCAGGAACTGCAGGGCTCCAAATAATATTGGCGAACGCGGTCGCGCGTTCACATACCTTTTCCAGGAATCTGCACTGCTCTCCATCGTTGCGATAAGATCATAGTCAATGAATCCCCCGCACGCTCCAACTGAAGCTGGAGAAGAAGCAGTGGCTGAATCGCCGTCACCGGCTCCGTCAAATTTTATTCGCGACATCATTGTCGAAGATCTCAAGAGCAACAAGCATGGTGGCCGCGTGCAGACGCGCTTCCCTCCTGAGCCGAACGGCTACCTGCATATCGGGCATGCCAAGGCGATCTGCATCGATTTCGGATTAGCCGACGAATTTGGCGGGCGTACGAATCTGCGCTTCGACGATACGAACCCTGAAAAAGAAGAGACTGAATACGTCGACTCGATCAAGGAAGACGTCAACTGGCTCGGTTTTCAGTGGGACGGGCTGTTTTATGCATCCGACTATTTCGATCAGCTTTACCTCTGGGCGATCAAGTTGATCAAAGATGGCAAGGCTTACGTTGACGATTTGACCGCCGAGGAGATTCGGCAGCATCGCGGAACGCTGACGCAGCCGGGCAAAGAGAGCCCTTACCGGGATCGTTCGGTCGAAGAGAATTTGAATTTATTTGAGCGCATGCGGGCGGGGGAGTTTGCCGATGGATCGCGGGTTTTGCGGGCGAAGATCGACATGGCATCGCCCAATGTGAATTTGCGCGATCCGGTGATGTATCGCATTCTGCATGCTGAACATCACCGCACCGGCAGCAAGTGGCCAATTTATCCGATGTACGATTTTGCGCATGGGCAGTCGGATTCGATTGAGCGGGTCACGCATTCGCTTTGCACGCTGGAGTTTGCCGATCACCAGCCGCTCTATAACTGGTTCATCGAACAGCTTGGGATTTTTCCCTCGAAGCAGATCGAGTTCGATCGCCTCAGCCTGACCTACACCATGATGAGCAAGCGCAAACTGCGCCAGCTTGTCGAAGAAGGACGGGTCAAGGGCTGGGATGATCCTCGCATGCCGACGTTGAGCGGCATGCGCCGCCGCGGCTATACGCCGGAGGCGATTCGAAATTTCGTGACGGCAGCCGGAGTTTCGCGCACGAATGGAATTGTCGAGTTGGCGATGCTGGAACACTTCGTCCGCGAAGATCTGAATAAGCGTGCGTTGCGGGTGATGGCAGTGCTGCGTCCGCTGAAAGTGGTGATCGACAATTATCCGGAGAATCAGGTTGAGGAGATGGACGCCGTAAATAATCCGGAAGATGCGAGCGCCGGGACGCGGAAGGTACCGTTCTCGCGCGTGCTTTACATCGAGCAGGATGACTTTCGGGAAGATCCGCCGAAGGGATATTTCCGGCTCTCGCCGGGGCGCGAGGTGCGATTGCGCTATGGATATTTCATCACTGCGAAAAGCGTGGTGAAGAACGGACGCGGCGAGGTCGTCGAAGTACATTGCACGTACGATCCGGCGACGCATGGGGGAAATGCGCCGGATGGACGGAAAGTGAAATCTACGATTCACTGGGTCTCAGCTGGGCATGCTATCGACGCTGAGGTGCGGATTTACGAGACTTTGTTCAGCAAAGAGAATCCCGATGAGGTTGCGCCTGGCCAGGATTTTACGGCGAATCTGAATCCGAATTCGCTGGAAGTGATAACGGAGGCAAAGCTGGAGCCGTCGTTGACGAATGCTGCTGTCGGCGGCCGGTTTCAGTTTGAGCGGCTGGGATATTTTTGCGTTGATCTGGATTCGAGGCCGGGGAAGCTGGTGTTTAATCGGACGGTGGCGTTGAAAGATGCCTGGGCTAGGAAACAAAGGGCCTAAGAGTCCGAAGTCAAGCTTACTTGATGAGCCCGCCTGTCCTGAGGCGCCTCTCAAGACTCAATGGGATGAGGAAGCAGCGCGCACCGCAACAGGTTTAATGGCCTTGAGTTGCTTGGAATGCTTCTGCTTGACTTCATGGATTGCAAAAGCATCCTGCAAATTAAGCCAGAACTGCTCAGAAGTGCCGAAATACCGCGGCAGCCGTGCAGCCATTTCCGGGGTGATCCCGCGCTTTTGTCGCACAATGTCATTGACGGTCGGAGCAGAAACATGCAACTCGAGAGCCAACCTGTTAAGGCGAGATGCCCATGGGCATTAGGAACTCTTCGCGAAGAATCTCTCCGGGATGAACTGCCCAACCTGCGGGATTTTCATTCTTGATGCTCATTGCGCAAACCCCATACAAACAAATTTGACTCATCCCAATACAACAACTCAACCAACCACCCCGAATTACTTGTGATAATCAGTTACTTCGACGTCGAAGGCGTCTTGGTCTCTCCACACGAAACAGACGCGGTATTGATCGTTGATGCGAATGTTGTGCTGGCCTTGACGATCATCTTCCAGCTTCTCCAGATGGTAGATTCGAAGCAGGCAGCCCTTGGCTCTTGCCGGTGCCCCAGAACGCTTTCGTCTCGGCGCCATGCTTTCCGCCAAAGGTACCGCTGAGGACTTATTAAAAGCAAAACCCCGAGCGCGAATTCCACTCGGGGCCACTAGCCTGTCCAGCTACGACACCAATTATCGGTGGATCGAAACCGTAAGTCAAGATTACTTCGGGAGTCCCGCCTGTCCTGAGACTCCCCTCCAGATTCCTACCAGAAACAGGGAATGCTGTGGACCCGACGGGATTCGAACCCGCACCTCTCAGCTGGACAGGCTAGTGTGCTGCCAGTTACACCACGGGCCCGACGAGAAGATTATTGTCCGGGGTGCGCGGTGAATAGGGTCTTCTCGAATATATTTCCGATTCGAGTTTCAATTCGGGAGTGGCTACCCGTGCACGTGCGGGCTTTGGGCGGGGTTGGCTTGGTGCGTGCCCGGTTCTTTTACGACCTTTACTTCAAAACTTACGGGCAGATTTTTCGGCGGGTAGCAGGCGGCGTTGTCGCAGGCCTGGTAGCGTAGCACTCCGTGCATTTCATATTTTCCCGGCACCACGGAGTGGAGCGGATGCACGGCGACGGCGATGGTGAAATCTCCGCTGTAGACGCTGAGTTTTTCATCGGGCGAGAATGGAAAGGTTGCATCCTCACCGGGAGGGTATTCAATCTTTCCCAGCACAATGTCGGTGGGAAGATCCATTTTCAAGGCGGTCGGGATCAGGAATTCTGACTTCGGCGTATTCGAGTTAATGTGGTACCCGTGAGGGATATGAAAAATGAGGCTCACCATAGTCTGCTGGGCGCGCTGAGCTTTGATGAGGGGAACCGGAACCATGCTGAGCGAAGGCGCCTTGCCTAAAGTCTGAGCAGAGACAACGGTTCCGGCCAGCAGCGCCAGCGCGAGTAAGCTTTTTCCCCCGCCGCGGTTTGCGGGATTACGTTGCGTGCTTTGTGCGTTGGTCATTCTGCCTTGGTTATTCGGACTTCAATTGTGGCGTTCAACTCGAACCCGGAGGATCCGGCAACGTTCTCTTCCATCATAGTCTTGCGGAAAGCACCGTTTCTATTGTCACTTCTGAGGCTGCGCGGCCAGGGTATGCTGCGCCGCCGATGCCTGGTTGGTTGCGGGTGGCGAATCGAGGGCCTTCTTGACTGCGTCTTCGATTTCAGCTTTGCCGCGGAGACCAATTATCCGGTCTACGATTTTGCCGTCGCGTGCAATGAGGAAGCTCTCCGGGAGCGCCGGCACTCCTCCATATTCGTCGCCGACCGATTCCTTTCCAATGAGGATCGGGTAGTTCACGCCCATATCTTTGGCGAACTTGGCAATATCTTCTTTGCTGGCGTCATCCATGGCTACGCCGACGATCTGCAACCCTTGCGAGCCGTATTCCCTTTGCAGATCGACGAACCACGGCATTTCAATCTTGCAGGGACCGCACCAGGTGGCCCAAAAATTGAGCAGGATGGCCTTGCCGCGAAAGTCGGAGAGACGCATGGTTTTGCCATCGAGCGACTGCAGGGAAAAATCCGGCGCGGGTCCGGATTGCAGAAGCCTTGGGACCAGCGATGCGCTGGGACGCCGCGCTTTGTGGTAGCCGACATAGATTCCCAAAGCAACTACCAAAGCCACCACGACGAGTGCAAGAGGATTACGGTTCATGACCCTGCTCCATTGGATGCTTCTTGATACTTCAACGGCTCGCCGTCGTTACAGCGCGAAGCGGTTGAGAAACGAAAGCCAGTTCGAAATCATGGTAAAGCGGCCGATCACCAGCAACACCCCCAAGCCGATCAGCAGGGCGCCCGATGCAACCTCAAGCGCATGCATGTGGGAGCGGAAGCGGCTATAAAACTTTAAAAAGCGTTCGACACCGAGCGCGGTGAGTAGGAAAGGCACGGCCAGGCCCAGCGAGTAAATCG
Organism: uncultured Acidobacteriaceae bacterium; assembly: GCA_963766625.1. Classification (GTDB taxonomy): domain Bacteria; phylum Acidobacteriota; class Terriglobia; order Terriglobales; family Acidobacteriaceae; genus Sulfotelmatobacter. Next base: position 102,823 of record CAVYBF010000018.1, read on the forward strand.
CCAGCAAGATCATGCCCTTCGTCAGCGTGTCTTGCGCCGCGGCGAGAGTAAGAATACCCGCCAGAATCGGGCCGATGCATGGGGTCCAGCCGAATGCGAAGGCGAAGCCGATAACGAATGCGCCGATCAGTGTGCTGCTACCTTTGACCTGGTGCATGCGCGTATCGGCATAAAGCGCCTTAATTTTCAGAATGCCGGTTAGATGCAGCCCAAACAAAATTATGACGACTCCCGCCACGATGGCGAGTGTGTGTTTGTACTGTGCGGCGATCTGCCCGATCTCGGTTGAAATGGCACCGAGAGTAATAAAAACAACACTGAAGCCGGCGATGAACCCGACCGAGTTCGTCATGACCCGCCGCATGAGCCGGCCTTCGGACGACTTCAACTCGTCGACGCCTGCGCCGGAGATCAGGGAAACATACCCTGGAACGAGCGGCAGTACGCAGGGAGACAGAAATGAAATCAGCCCAGCGAAAAATGCGGCAATTGGCAGAGGTAGGCCTGACATCCGTCTTAATTGTACCTGCGGGAGTTCTTAGACGTCAGTTAGCAGATGATTGGCCGGCGAATAAGTTGCATCAGGATCGCCGGAACGACAAAGGTCTCAGGTTTGAAGAAGGTCTGAGGTTTGACGGGATTGGCGAGCGCCCCTAGAATCGAGGAGCAAGCATATCTCTTCACAAAACGTTCCACAATCAATGCCTCTATACGAATATCTGTGTGAAAAGTGCGGTCACCGATTCGAGAAGATCCAGAAGTTCTCCGACAAGATGTTGAAGAAATGCCCGGAGTGCGGGGGCAAGATTGAGCAGGTAATTTCCGCGCCCGCAGTGCAGTTCAAGGGCTCGGGTTGGTATGTGACTGATTACGCCAAGAAAAGCACGGCTTCCGGAACTGACGGCAAGGAGTCGAAAAAAGACGACAAATCCAAGGCCGAGACTCCCACCAAAGATAGTTCGTCCAGAGATAGTTCGTCCACAGAAAGCTCTAAAGAAGGCTCAAGCAAGGAAAGCTCCTCGAAAGGGAGTTCCTCTGCGGAGAGTTCCTCAAAGAAAACCGGAAAACACAGGTAGAGGCCAACCGTCCGCCGGACGGGCGAGTCGCGCGTCCCCGCACAAGCAGGAAAGCTCCATACCGGCAGAAGAGTCTCGGCATCTCTTGTGCCATGCAGTTCACGAAAATGGCCGCAATTGTTAGTATCTGGCAAAGCTTTGCAAAACACTTCCTGTGGGAATCGATGGGTGACGAATCTACGGCGCACTTCGAGATGCAACGAATTGTATGATCTGCCCTCATAGTGCGCCTCCCAGCTGTATAAGTTTTCCCCTAATAATCCATCCAATTGTATACGCTACGGAAGTATAAAATGGTGCTGTCAAGGTCCATTCGTAAAGACATTCTGATCCTCCGCATTGCGATCCAAAATAATTGTTCCATACGTCTAGCCAATAAGGACGATACCCGCCATTTTTCCAACTTAATACGCCGAAAAGCAGAAATGCCATCGGCACTACCCATACCCATGCACCGGATTTGGGATGAAAATAATGTCGGCCGACAAAACCGAATGTAAAACTAACCACGATAGGAGCAACGAAGTATGGTTCGTTCACCAACATGAATATGCGAGACTCGAAAATACGTCCGCCCGAGATTGCTCCCGTCAGGTCACCAGCGATTAGCGCCCCCATCGAAACGACAATAACTCCGATCAGAATTGAGCCTATGGTCGAAATCACAAGCTGCACGATAAAGCCACCGGAAGCAGATGAAATCAGCCATGATTTTGACTTGCTATGCTCTCTAATTTCAGGTTCAGCCATTTTTTTAAAATGCGACGCGATTAGAGGATGGGGTGGTTGCCACTTCCATTTCCACCTCCGCCGCACTGGAGAATATACTGAGTGTAGCAACCTTCATCATCACAGTTTGTTATCGGAAATAGTACACACCCCGGGGGACCGCTACCGTTCGAACCTCCGCCCCCACTGCCACCATGACCACTTCCTGTCCCATTTGGATTTGTTCGCGTGAAAGCCTGAGAATTAGGGCAAGGCTGAGGAGCGTTTTGACGGGAATCTGGACCGATTTCTTGGTCGTCGTGGGGTACAACGGAGGTGACGAGATTATCTAAAACTGAATCTCCTTGATAAGTCGTTCCCGATGGCAAACTGCTGCCCAAAGATACCCTGCCCGGTGAGATGTAAACTATATTAGCCCTGTCTTGCGGCAGTGAAGACCATACACTCGCTAGTTCCTGGGCACCGCCGCTGTAGGCGTAGATGTTAAAGGTACTGGAGTCTCAACTCCCAGAAAACGGCTCACTTCAGCTCGCGCTGGAAGTGATCGTCGATCATGTGAAATAAGTGGTCGCGGGCGTCACTGCCTGAGATGCTGTGCGTTTTGTTGGGATAGATCATTAACTGAAACGGTTTTCCTGCGTTAATTAGCGCGTTAATCATCTGCATGCTGTTTTGGAAGTGCACATTGTCGTCTCCGGTGCCGTGGGCCAGGAACAGCGCGCCGTGGAGCTTGGCGGTATCGGCCGTCACATCAGATTGAGCGTAGCCTTGCGCGTCGTCTTTCAGTTGGCCCATATAACGTTCGGTGTAGATGCTGTCGTAGTTGATTTGGTCGGTTACTGGCGCAACCGCGACACCGGCACGAAAACGGTCAGAGTGGGTCATGGCGTAGACCGTCATCGAGCCGCCGTTGGACCATCCCCAAATTCCGATGCGATCTTTGTCGAGCTGGGGATACTCGGCCAGAAGCTGATCAAGCGCCGTGAGCTGATCTTTCAACTCGATGGCACCAAACTCATGGCGAATCGCAGTCTGAAACTTGCGATCGCGGCCGGGTGTGCCGCGATTGTCGACCGCAAAAATCGCGAAGCCCTGGCGGGAAAGAATATCGTCGAATGGAGTTTCTAATTCTTTCAACACCATTTGTGCTGCGGGACCCCCGTAGATGTTTATGATCAGGGGAATCTTGCCGGCCGCCGGCGTACTCTGCGGCATCAACAAACGACCATATAAAGTCGTGCCGTCGTCCGCTCTGAACTCGAGATATTTCGGGGCGCGCAAGCCGTACTCTGTCACTACATCGCGAGCTTGCCAGACCGAAGTGCATGCGCCGCCGACTGCGCAAAGCGAAATGTGTTCAGGGGTGAGCGGGCCGATAAACGATTGTTGGTAATGTTTGGCATCATCGGAAAACTCTGCGGAGTAGATCCCTTCCTCTGGAGTGAGTCGCTGCATGGCGGTTCCATCCAGTTTGATGGAGTAGATCTGCCGCTGTCGCGGATCGTCTTTGTTGCAGGAAAAAAAGACCGTGCCGGAAGTTTCGTCAATCCCTTCCACGCCGGTCACCTCAAAACCGCCACGGGTTATTTGATGTTCCAGTTTGGCTTCTGCCGCGAGCGGTTTCTGCTTGTCAAAACTGTAGAGATACAACTGCGTATTTCCGTCGCGCCAACTCGACCAGAGAAATCGATCGCCCGATTTGAGCACGCGGAAGTCGTCATTCACGTTGATCCAGGCGTCGGGAGCGCTTTCGGCAAGGACGTTAGTCGATTTTCCTGACTTCGCATCGATGAAATACAACTCCATTTTGTCCTGGTTACGATTCAGAAGTTCGGCCCAGATGATTCCTTCGCGCACCCAGCCAAAACGAGGAATGTAGCTGTCTTCCGGGTTCGGCAGCGAAATCCAACGGACCTTGTCTCTGTCGGCGTCAGCTACGCCCAGCTTAACGACAGGATTGGGATCTCCCACTTTAGGATACTTCTGGTAATCCACCCTGGCTTTCGTGGGGATCAAGTTAGGGATCGGGTAGGTTGGCACGCTGGTTTCATCCATGTGCAAAAAGACGATCTGTTTGCTGTCGGGCGACCAGAAATAATTGCTGCGCACCGACAATTCCTCGGCATAGACCCAGTCGATGTCGCCGTTCAGCAGGTTGTCTCCTGCATCTTTCGTCAGTTGCTTCTCTTCCTTGCCGGAGACAGGGCGGACATATAAGTTGTGGTGGCGAACATAGGAAACGTGGCTTCCGTCCGGAGAGAATTTGGGGTCAACGCTCGGCTCGGGCGCAGAAGTGAACTGCACAGCCGTACTTGTGGCTAAATCAAAGAGCCAAAGCTGTCCGTGCGCGTCGAAAAGCAGATGCTTCGAATCGGGCGCCCAGATATACGCGGCAACGTGATAGCGGGTGAGGCGCTCGCGTTCACGTTCGTCTTTTATTTTGTCGTAGCCGGGAGCAAGCGAGGCCAGCTTGGCTGCGCTCAGCAGGACTTTCTTTTCCCCTGTCGCCGCATCTACATACCACAGCTCGCCGTGCTCGCCTTCATCATCCCGTTGGACGTAGGAAAGCTTGGTGCCATCAGGACTCCACTCCATGTTCTCCGGGCCGCGCCCAGCCAAGCCGCCGGGAGCAAAGATTTCCTCGATGGTCAGAGGCTTGGTGGGCGACGATTGCGCCAACGACGTCGCCAACCAGGGTGCGACAAGGCAGAGGAGAGCAGCAGTGATCCAGGCAATTCTTTTCACATGAACTCCAGAATAGGAAATTGAAGACAAAAATGCAGGAGTCGAACGAAAGAGTTTACACCCGGCAAGCCCGGAGAATCGATGCGGAAGCCAACGCCCGGCAAGGCTGAAAGTCGCCGCGAATGCCGCGTTTACGCGTGATAGAATCACAACTGAGTCCTTCCGGATGCTTCCTGAGATAGAAAACCTGCTGCGCCTGCAAGATGTGGACAAGGAAATTCGCCGCTTGCAGGAAGAAATTGCCGAGCTTCCCAAGCGCGTGGCAGCGATCGAGCAAAAGCTGGCCGGAACAAAAGCGCAATTGGAAAAAGCTCAGACCGCGGTAAAGGCCGATGAAGCTACCCGCCGCAAGCACGAAACTACGATCAGCGATCTTCGCGGCAAAATTTCCAAGTACCGCGACCAGTCCCTGGACGTAAAAACCAACGATCAGTACAAGGCGCTGCTGCACGAAATTCAGTTTGCGGAAAAAGAAATTGCCGCGACGGAAGACAAGATTCTCGAGTTGATGCTCAATGCGGATGCGCGCGACAAGGAAGTAAAAGCCGCACAAGCCGAACTGAAGGCCGAAGCCGCCGAGATTGAGCAAGAGAAAGCCGCCGCCCGTGAACGCACCGCCGAGGATGAAAAGCAACTGGTGGAGTGGCGAGCGAAACGGGATCAGTTGCGCGCCGGCGTGAATGAGGATCTGCTGCGCCATTACGAGCGCGTTTCCAAGTTCCGTGGCAGCGGAATCTCAGAAGTGCGCGATCACAAATGCATCGCCTGTCAGGTGATGCTGCGCCCGCAAACTTACAACGAGGTGCGCACGGGGCAGCAAACCGTAGTTTGCGATTCTTGCCAGCGCATCCTGTATTTCAATCCCGCCAACGAAATGCAGGCGGTTGAACCGGAGCACAAACGCGCGCGGCGGCATCATCCGAAAATTGATGCGCCCCAAGCGTGGTATTACCGCCAGGAGTTTGGCGACTCGGGAGAAGTTCTCTTGTGTCTCACCAACTCAGGCGGGCAGGCCAGCCGCCGCGTCTTCGATATGCATACCGGACGGTTGATTGGAGACATCCTCATCCGCGAAGGCGACTACCGCCAGGCGTTTCCTGAAGACATAACTGGCGCCATTCGCCTGAATGGAAGCTGGACGGAAGATGATATGGAGACATGGGGAACCGAAATGCCCATGACCGCGCTCGATTCCCTGCATAGCGATCTGGAGGCGGCGCGCTACGAAATGAACTCCCGCCACACCAAGTCCGAAACCCCTGCTGCGGTTTCGACCGAGCAGGCGGCCAGCTAGCCTAAGCTTGGTTGGATCCTGGGCTCGAAGAATTCTACAGTTTTACAATGCCTCCATCCTCCGGATGGCTGCTCCCGCACCGCGCCGTCTCGCCGGACATCTGGACCTGGTACAGCTGCACCCTCACAATCAGCGAAATTCTTCTGGCAAGTCGTCGAAAGCTATGCTATCTCTCTGCATTGCTTGAGAGGAGGGTCCGTGCTTCAAAGGGTTACCTTTGCCTCCGTCATTTTGATGGTTCTCGTGAGCGTTACGGATTGCCCCTCTCAACAGGGGACTCTACCCTCCAAGAAATCTACGCCCGGCATCTCAAATGCGGATCGCGAGCGAGCATTGGGTATTCTCGACGGCGTTTCGAGAGGCATTCAGAGCCTCTACTATGATCCAAAAATGAATGGGATAGATTGGAATGCCGTGCTGGCGCGGGCACGGGTTAAAATCTCGGGATCAGACTCGCTGAACGACGCGCTCACACAGATCGCAATCGCGGTCAGTGAACTGAACGATTCCCATACTAACTTTGAGCCTCCTGCACGCCCCTACGGCCTAGATTTCGGATTTGATTACCAGATTTTCTGGAGCGCGTGCCTCGTCAGCCGCGTGCGGCCGGGTTCTGATGCTGAGGCAAAAGGGCTCAAACCCGGCCAGCAGATTCTCTCGATCAACGGGACCCTTCCCAACCGGCTAAACCTGCACAGCATTGAGTACCTGGATTATGTGCTGAATCCTCGGCCGGAAATGCTTGTGGAGATCGACTCGCCTCTGGCAGGAAAAAAGAAGGTGACTGTAACAGCGAAGATGACTATGTCTTCGGACCTAGCGTATCGCCCGGGTGCGGGAGTGCGATACGACGTGATACGAAGCAGCCAAAACGTCCAGCACCGCATGCGCATGCAGTGGGTGCAGATAGGCGACATATATATCCTCAGGATGCCATGGTTCTTCTACGATGCGGAGGACTTCTACGAGTTGGGCAAGAAGATACGCAAGGGACGTGGCTTAATCGTGGACCTGCGAGGCAATCCAGGCGGCGCAGTGGAGACTCTTAAGTATTTCACGGGAATGTTCTATGACCACGACGTAAAGCTTTGCGATCGGGTCGGACGCAAAAAAACACAAGCTGAAATAGCCAAGAGCGAGCACGCAATTTACTTTCCCGGGAAACTGGTTGTGCTTGTGGATAGTGAGTCCGCCTCTGCGGCCGAAATTTTCGCTCGAGTTGTACAACTGGAAAAGCGAGGGAAGGTGATCGGCGACAAGACTTCAGGCAGCGTCATGGAAGCGACTGGCTATTATTTTGCGAGCTCCGGCATTGATTATGGGGCCGAGGTGACGATAGCGAATGTAGTCATGAGCGACGGCAAGAGTTTGGAACACAGAGGCGTCATGCCGGACGAAATTGCATTGCCGCAATCCGACGATCTCGGGACCGGTCGTGATCCGGTGCTGGCGCAGGCCGCGCAAGAACTCGGCGTGATCGTCTCGCCGGAGAACGCCGGAAAACTTTTTCCTTACGAGTGGCCGAAGGACTAATGCCCCCGGTCGTGAATACCACAGCCGGAAATGCCTTCGCTTGATTGCATCTTGAGCAACCGCGGCGCTGCCGCAGTTTAAGATGCTGCCATGTCACAATCTGCTCGTTCGTCCCCGAATGTCCGCATTTCCTCCCGCGGCGCATCGCGCTTGAAAGACGGCCATGTCTGGGTCTACCGCTCCGACATCGTCTCGGCTGATGGAATTCTGCCCGGCTCGATCGTCCCAGTGACGGATTTGCAAGGCCGAAGGCTGGGGACGGCGCTTTATTCCAGCTCATCGCAGATCGCCATCCGCCTGATTTCGCGCGAGCCGGTGGCTGACTTTTCTGTGCTGCTTCGCGAACGGATTGCCGATGCTATCGCGTATCGCCAACGAATCGTTCGCGACACCGACGCCTACCGGCTCATCTTCAGCGAAGCTGACTTTCTGCCCGGCCTGATTGTTGACCGCTACAACGACATTCTCTCGCTGCAGATTTTGACCCAGGCCATGGATGCTGAGAGTGTCCGCGAAACCCTGGTTTCGGAACTGAAGCAGACACTTCAGCCGGATTCAATTGTCGAGCGCGTCGATCCGCGGGTTCGACAACTCGAGGAACTGCGGCCGCGGGCATCCGGCCTGTTGTGGGGCGAGAAAACTTCAACCATTTTCACGATCAATGGCGTGCAGTTCCACTCCGACGCACTCGAAGGCCAGAAAACGGGTGCCTTTCTCGATCAGCGCGAAAACTACGCTGCGGCCGCCCAATACGCTAACGGCGATGCGCTTGATGTCTTCTGCTATCAGGGAGGATTTGCCCTTCACCTGGCGCCGCATTGCTCCCATGTCACCGCCGTAGACAGCTCACGGCCGGCCCTTGAAATCGCTGATTCGAACGCCGAACTCAACCGCCCTCTGCTGGGCGGCAAGGAAATCGAGTGGATTGAAGCGAACGCCTTTGACCTGCTCAAGGACTACGCCGCTTCCGGTCAGCGCTATGACACCATTGTTCTCGACCCGCCGGCCTTTGCCAGGAGCAAGCGCGAACTGGCTGCCGCACTCCGCGGCTATAAGGAACTTAACCTGCGTGCGCTGAAGATGCTGCGCCCGGGCGGAACGCTCGTAAGCTGCTCCTGCTCCTACCACGTCAGTCAATCCGAGTTCCTGCAAATGCTGGGGAGCGCGGCCACAGATGCCCATCGAACTCTGCGTCTCGTAGAGGTGCGGGGCCAAGCTAGGGACCACCCGATTCTGCTCAATGTTCCCGAAACGTCGTATTTGAAATGCGTCATTGCCAGCGTAAGTAATTAAAAATAAATCTTATATTTAACTTGACAATAAAACACTCATATTTTATGCTTCTTTCATCATAAGTACGGCATCGAATGTAGTGAACAAAGCCAATCGATGTGAATAGATGGGCTTGTCACCACTTTCCAAAACAATTTCTGAAGGAGGATTTTCGCCATGACAGTTCTTACCCGTTGGGAGCCTTTCCGTGAGTTTGCCACGCTGCAGGACCGCATGAATCGCCTGTTCCGCGACACCTACAACGAGGGTGGCCGGGATGAGTCGCTTGCGACATCCAGCTTTGCGCCAGCCGTTGATGTTTACGAAGATGAGCACAACGTAACCCTGAAAGTTGAAGTTCCCGGAATCGACGAAAAAGATATCGACATTCGCCTGGAGAACAACACTCTTACCGTGCACGGCCAGCGCAAGATCGAAAAAGAAGAAAAAGAAGAGAACTATCGCCGTGTGGAGCGACAGTACGGCAGCTTCACTCGCACCTTTACTCTGCCGACGACCGTGGATGCAGAGCACGTAGCGGCTACTTACGATAAGGGCGTTTTGAACATCACATTGCCCAAAAAGGCCGAAGCCAAGCCGAAGCAGATCAAGGTCAACGTTGGCAGCGCCAAGGGCGAGAAGACACTGGAAGCCAAAGGCCCCAGCAAAGCCGCGTAAGCTTGTAGCACGTTGGGACGGCAGCCTTGTGCTGTCCGGTCGAGCGCAACTCGATGTGTTTTTGCGGGAGGCGGCAGAGGTGACCGCCTCCCTTAATTTTTTGGATCGAATAAATTTGCAATTCATTAATTAGACTTTAGGCGCATGTACTTCATCCAATTACTCAATCACAAATTCCCCAATTTCTGAATCGAGGTTCCCATGGCAATCCGTTGGGACAAATTCACAGTAAAAGCGCAAGAAGCGGTACAGCGGGCCAGTCAGCTCGCATCCGAGCATGGCAATCCCGAGCTGCAACCGATGCATCTGCTGGCAGCTCTGCTCGAAGACAAAGAAGGCATAGTTCCGCCGGTGCTGGAGAAAATCGGCATTGGGCCGCAAGCCGTGCTGAGCGAGATTTATGGCGAGATCGAGAAGCTGCCCAAAGTTTCTGGGGAAGCGTCTCAGGCTACACTTTCGAACGCCACGAACAAGCTGCTGGAGCAGGCATTCAAAGAAGCTTCGAACTTCAAGGACGAATATGTTTCGACTGAGCACCTTCTGCTCGCGATCACGCACCTGAAGCAGGATGCGGCCCAACGCATTCTCGCCCAGCACGGTGCGACCTACGACGCAATTCTTAAGGCACTTACGGTGGTACGGGGATCGCAGAAAGTGACGGATCAAAATCCAGAAGCCAAGTACCAGGCGCTGGAACGCTATGCTCGCGATCTAACCGAACAAGCGCGGCGCGGCAAGCTTGATCCCGTGATTGGCCGCGACGAAGAAATTCGTCGCGTGGTCCAGGTTCTCTCTCGCCGCACGAAAAACAATCCTGTGCTCATCGGCGAGCCCGGAGTCGGCAAAACCGCAATTGTGGAAGGTCTGGCGCAGCGGATTATTTCGGGCGATGTGCCCGAGGTGCTGAAGAACAAACGCGTGGTTGCGCTCGATCTTGGATCCATGCTCGCCGGAGCCAAGTATCGCGGCGAGTTTGAAGACCGGCTCAAGGCAGTCTTGAAAGAAATTGAGGATTCGAACGGACAAATTATTCTCTTCATCGACGAACTGCACACGCTGGTGGGCGCGGGCGCAAGCGAAGGGGCAATCGACGCCTCCAACATGCTCAAACCGGCGCTGGCGCGCGGTGAGTTGCGGGCGATTGGCGCAACCACCCTCAACGAGTACCGCAAGTACATCGAAAAGGACGCGGCTCTCGAACGGCGCTTCCAAATTGTTTTTGTCGGCGAGCCGAATGTTGAAGATACCATCGCGATTCTGCGTGGCTTAAAGGAACGCTACGAGGTTCACCACGGCGTGCGTATTAAAGATTCGGCCATCGTAGCGGCTGCCACACTGTCGCATCGGTACATCTCAGACCGTTTTCTGCCCGATAAAGCAATCGATCTGGTTGACGAGGCGGCAGCGTCAATTCGCATCCAGATCGATTCGCTTCCCACCGATATCGATCAGCTCGAACGCCGGGCTATGCAACTGGAAATCGAAAAGCAGGCACTGAAAAAGGAAGACGATCCCAACTCAAAAGAGCGGCTCTCGGTTATCGATCGGGAACTCGCCGAGATTCGGGAAAAATCCAACACGCTCAAAGCTACCTGGAAGAAAGAAAAAGAATTGATTGCCCGTATTCGCGAGCTGAAAGAAAGAATCGAGAAGCTCAAGATCGAGGAGCAGGCAGAGGAACGGAAAGGCAATCTGCAGCGTGTCGCCGAGATTCGCTATGGCCTCATTCGGCAGGCTGAGACCGAACTGGCGAAGCTCACTGCCCAAATGGAGAGCAAGGGCGGAACGCGCATGCTCAAAGAAGAAGTGGACGAGGAAGACATCGCCCGTATTGTCTCGAAGTGGACCGGCATTCCGGTCTCGAAGATGCTCGAAGGTGAAGTGAAGAAGCTGGTCACTATGGAAGATCGCCTGCGCCAGCGCGTGGTCGGCCAGGACGAAGCTTTAGAACGCGTGGCGAATGCGATTCGGCGCTCGCGTGCGGGTCTTAGCGATCCGAAGCGACCCATCGGTTCATTCATATTTCTGGGGCCGACCGGGGTTGGCAAAACCGAACTGGCGCGTGCTTTGGCAGAATTTCTTTTTGACGACGAGCGCGCACTGTTGCGCATCGACATGTCGGAATATATGGAGAAACACTCGGTCGCACGGCTCATTGGCGCGCCTCCGGGATACGTCGGCTACGAAGAAGGCGGGCAACTCACCGAGCAGGTTCGCCGCCGTCCATATGCCGTCGTGCTGTTCGATGAAATCGAGAAAGCGCATCCCGATGTCTTCAACATTTTGCTGCAGATCATGGATGATGGCCGGCTGACGGATGGCAAAGGCCGGGTGGTCGACTTCAAGAACACGATCATCATCATGACGTCGAACCTGGGCTCAAGCTATCTTCAAGCTGAAAACCTTCGCACGCCGGAAGACTTTGAAAAAGCCACCGAGCAGGTCATGGAAACACTGCGCAGCCACTTCCGGCCAGAATTTCTGAATCGCGTGGACGACATGATCATCTTCCGTCCGCTTGGGAAAGAACAGTTGGTGAAGATTATCGAGTTGCGGCTGGAAGATGTCCGCCGCCTGCTCGCCGATCGCAAGATTTCAATCGAGTTGACCGACGCCGCCAAAGAACTGCTCTTTGCGCAAGGTTACGACCCCAACTTCGGAGCGCGGCCGCTGAAACGGGCCATCCAGAAGCTGGTTCAGGATACGCTGGCGATGAAGATTCTGGATGGCGAAATCCTGCATGGTGACCACGTGATCATCGATGCCGACAAGAAGGCGGGAAAGATGAAATTCGAGGTCAGCCATCGCGTGGGCGAGAAAGAACTGGCAAAAGCGAAGCGCTGAAGGGGCAAGCCATGGATTTCATGGATTCCATGGATTTCTAGGGACCCGTTCGAGTAGTTTTTTAATCCGTGCGGATCCGTGGCAAATCGTGATGGTCAACCGGACTTCATCATTACGATCCCCATCCGCATTTGAACTCTTCACCGCGCGCTCGTATACTTGCAGCCCGCAATGAAGGTGATCGTCATCATTCCTGCAGCCGGGTTGGGTACGCGCATGGCTCCCGTGCCCGGCGCGAAAGTCAAGAACGCGCCACCCTCCAAACAGTTCACGGAATTGGGTGGCACGCCCATTCTCATCCACACGCTTCGAAAGTTCGTCTCGGTCGAGGCTGTTACCGAGATCTGGGTTGCTCTGCGGGAGAATGAAATTTCAGGATTTCAGTCTCGGCTGCAAAGCCAAGCCAAAGACGTGCTGAAGAAGAAAGTGCAGTTCGCCACTGGCGGAGAACACCGCCAACAGTCCGTTGAAAATGCCCTGAACGCGATCGCAGCTGATGCGGATGATATTGTTCTGGTGCATGATGCGGTGCGGCCGTTTGTAACCAGGGAAATCATTGAAGAGGTGATCCAAGCAGCGCAAAAATATGGCGCGGCCGTCGCCGGACTTCCCGCCGTGGACACCGTGAAGCAAGTCGAGCGCACCGCCGAGGGCGCATTGATCAAGGCGACCATCCCGCGCGCCAGCATCGTCATGGCGCAGACGCCGCAGGGATTTCGCTACAGCGTCATTAAGAAAGCATTCGATGAAGCCTCAGCTGACGGATTTCTGGGTACCGACGAGGCTTCTCTGGTGGAGCGATCCGGACATGACGTTGCCGTGGTGATGGGATCACCTCGAAACATCAAGATCACTGCGCCGGGAGATATGGAACTGGCGGAGTTTTATCTCAAGACCTCCCGTTGAGCCGCTTAATGCCGAAGACCGAGGACCCAAGACCGACGACCCGAATTGGCTACGGCTTCGATTCTCACGAATTTCGCGCTGGAATTCCGTTGAGGATTGGCGGAGTTAATTTGCCCCACGACAAAGGCCTAGGCGGACACTCGGATGGCGACGTGCTGCTGCACGCGATCACCGATGCGCTGCTGGGAGCCATTGCCGCACCCGATATTGGCGCGCTTTTCCCGCCTTCTGATGCACAGTGGAAGGGAGCGGACTCTGTGGTATTCCTCCGAGAGGCACTGAAGCGGGTTCGCGATGCGGGTTACGCGGTGGCGAACATGGATGCAAGCCTGGTTCTGGCCGCTCCGAAGATTGGACCACACGCAGAGGAAATACGGACGCGGGTTGCGAAGTTGCTGGGAATAGCGCCGGATTGCGTCGGCTTAAAGGCGAAGACTCCCGAAGGGCTGAATCTGGAAAATGCAGCCCTTGCGCACGTCGTGGTGCTGCTGGAGAGATCAGCGGTTCCCAAAACCACGCGGAAGAAGAAAAAAATCAAGCGCTCCTAGCCGCGTTTTCGTGATCCTGCGGCTTCGATGAGTGCCCGGAAAATCTCTCGCGAGACTTCTTCCTCATCTACGGACCGCTCCGGATGCCACTGCACTGCCAGTACGAAATGATCTTGGTCAGTGCCTTCGAGCGCTTCGATGATGCCGTCGTCTGGGCAGCGCGCAATAATACGAAGGCCATTGCCGATTGCGTTCGCCGATTGATGGTGAGATGAGTTCACGGGGAGCACCCATTGGCGCCCTTCGGGGGCTAAAGCCCATTTCACTGCTGAACTTTTATCGCCGCGACTATCGGCAGGACTGAAGTCGTGCCCTTCCCGATTCTTGCTTTTCGCGATCGCTGCCAGCCTGGAATTGTTTTCTATTGCAACTGCGTGCGCTATCGCGATCGTCTTTCCCGCCTCATGATTGACGCGAGCGCACAAGTCTTCCGGCAGAAAATCTGGGATGTGCTGAATCAGCGATCCGCCGCGGAACACGTTGAGACTTTGCAAACCATAGCAAATGCCGAGGACCGGCTTTTGCCGGCTATAGGATTCCCGGAGGAGAAGTTCATCAACCGATTCGCGGCGCGGATCGGCATCTGCCGTGTGAGGTGAGCGCGGTGCCTGGAACTTCGAGGGATCGACATCAGCTTTACTGCCTGGCAGCAAAACTCCGTCACAACGCTCGGCGATTTCCTTCAATTCGTTGAGCTCTTGGTCAAGCGCAACCCGAATGGGCTCACCGCCTGCTTGCTCGACCGCCCATTCGTATTGCGGAATGGCGCGCTCGGCGTACTCGCGGTCGAGCGAATGGGGCATGGGAATCGCGATTCGGGGCCGCATATCAGTGCGGGATTCTCAACTGGCGTTCTTCACTGACCCTGGCGATGCCGAGCAGGGCTTTCGACTGGCGGAAGTGGCGAATTTCCATGATCAGCGAGACTACAAGAACAACGGTTCCTGCAACGAGGGCGGCGGGCAAGGCTATATGACGGTAGGCGACGCGCATGTCAGGATTTGTGTGATGGCGACCCGAGACCACGACGGTTTCGATGATTCCGAAAAGCAGGCTAACCGCGAATGACAGCAGAGTGCAGATGAAGGTCACCAGCCCGACTCGAACCGGAATCGTATACCAACGGGGTGGATGCATTCGCGGCATTGAATCTAGGCTACACTATTGCAACTTTCAGGCGCTGGCGTTTCGGGCTGCAGCGGAGCGCGAGGAGCAGGCCCTAGGGCATCCGTTAGTGTATAAAAGAGCAAGAATGTCTCAAGCAGCACCAGCAATTACGCGGAGTCCCGCCGATGTGGTGCGGATGACGCCGGTTTCCCAGGCAGCGAATGGGGTCTGCTACGCGACGGCGGGCGAGAGTTCGATCGGCTCGTTTGATCTGGAGCGCATGATTGCCGCAGTCCCTTCAAAGATCGCTTCCGCACTTAGGCGCAAGGCTTATTATTTCGTGCCGCTGACGGTGAGCCAAGGCGAGGAGATCCTGATTGCGGATCGTTACGATGTGGCTCTCAGCGATAATGCAGTCTGCCATCGCAACCTGAATCTGGGCGATTCGCAATGCGTTTTCATTTCTACGCGCCTGACGGACGACAAGTTCTCGGTGGCATTCGAGTTTTATATCAACGTAGGCCATGCCTTGGTCGAGATTGCCGGAGTTTCGGACGAGTTCAGCGACCTGACCTGGAAGCAAGTCGAGGCCGGCACGCGCGGCGAGACCTCACTCGATGCATGGGAAGCCCGCAAGCTGGCTACTGCCGCGGGTCCCGGCGCAGAGCGCTATAAAAACGAATATTTTGAGGCGACGTTCGCCGATACGATCTCGATCTACTTGCTCTCGCTGTTTCTGGATGTCGACTATTACGATTTAAGGGAGCGGGATTATCCGCTGCTTGCGCCTTCGGCACTGGCCGAGCGATTAAGGAAAGTGGCGGAATTGTTTCCGGCGAACCCGGGGTTTGAGTTTTCGATTCTCTATAAGCGGCGCGGGTAGACTGGTTCTTTGCGCCCTTCCCTATGCGGACCTCCGGCTTTGCAAATGCTGCTTGCAGCTGGCGGGCAGGAGTGCCCGCCCCACGCCGGCGTGTTATTTGTTTCCAATCATGAAATTAACTGCACTCGAGCCGTTCGCGTTTACCGTCACCGATTTCTCCCACGTCTTTGGTTCGGTGAAGATCGGCCGCTGCACGGCCTTTTCGGTCAGCACGTCGTAGGCCTGTTCTTTACCCGCCAGTCCCCAGCCTTCGTGCCAGGCGACGATCTGGTAAGTTCCCGGAGGAACACTGGTGAACTCGAAGCGTCCACTTTCGTCTGTGACGGCATAGTAGGGATGAGGAACCACCATCATCTCGGCGTTCATCCACACGTGGCCGCCGTTGCAGTGAAGATTGACCAGGCCAGGCGTCGACATGGTGCGCGAAACGGTCTGGTTCGTAAAAGGAAATGGCAAGTTGAAGCTGGCCGCTCCATCCATGTGGATGGTGTGCAGCGTGGCATCGGAGCTTTTCATCTGCAGATCGGCATTCTCCGGCACCAGCAGGATATGGGGAATATAGCGGCAGTGCTTTTGATCCAGGTGACGCCGCTGCTCGGGCAGGTCCATGGCCTTTCCGGCCGAAATGTTCTTGAGGTAGACGATCGTATTGGCTACCCCGCCCTCCGGACCGACAATCAGACGTTCGAGACTGGCGGTCTTTTTACCGTCCGTTTCGCAAATCTGAGGATCTTTGGTGACGGGGAAGTCCAGTTCGTGCGGCACAGGTCCGGACCATTTCACCGTGCCGGAAATAGTTCCACCATCGTTGACGGCGATGACTCGATAGTCCGATTGCGCGGCGGCAAAGGTGGCGGCCGCGAAAAACGAAAGCAGCAAAGAACAACGAATGATCAGAGTCCGCATACAACCCCCTGATAGCCCCACCGCCCGTTGCACACACCCCTACCTTCGGTCGTCATGAAACGCGGGCTGAAATTTTGGATTCGGCCTCCGCAGGCAACGTCTTGGGCCCTTTTAGGGCCAATGCTCACAGGGTCCCCGTTGCGAAGCGGGGCAGCACTCGCGCCTGCGGTCTTGCTAGATTCCAGTGGGGAGGAACCGTCACCGGTTCATGTGATTGGAATCACAAATTAGAGTGCTTTAAGGGAAGGTAAGAGTCGAGATTACCGAAGTGGTATGCCGGGTGGGGAAGCACATTTTCCGGGATTCTTCTCTGCCCCAGTGATTGCATAAAAAGACCGATAACATGGGTCATTGAGAGATGGGTTGGTTGAGCCTTACAATCATCCTCCCGTGCCGATAACCGTTCGATCGTACGCGAAAATCAATCTTGGCCTGCGCATTGGCGCTCGCCGCGAAGATGGATTTCATGAACTGCTGACGGTGTATCAGACGATCGGGCTGCACGATGAGATTCGCATCAGCGTAGGCCGCGGCAGCGGAATTGAAATTCGCTGTGAAGATCAAAATGTGCCGCGGGACGAATCGAACACCTGCTACCGCATCGTCGACAAAGCCTTGTCGGCTTTGGGTGCTAAGGGGCAGGTGGTTATTGAGATTGGAAAACGGCTGCCTGTGCAGGGCGGAATGGGGGGCGCGTCTTCAAACGCTGTGGCGGCCTTGCTCGGGTTGGAGCGCGTTCTCAGGAAACGATTAACGGGCGAAGCGCGATTGCGGATTGCGGCGGAGGTTGGATCGGATCTGCCCTTGTTCCTCATCGGAGGAACGGTTCTGGGAGTGGGCCGGGGAGAGCAGGTTTTTCCGCTTGTAGATTTGCCGGCAATGGCTTGCGTCATGGTGACGCCGGAGATCGGAGTTTCCACTCCTAAAGCATTTGCCGAATGGGATCGCAGGATGGGTGTGGCGGAGACGATTGAAGCAGTGGGTGCTCATGGTGAAGGCAAGCCAGCCGGGCTTCGCCCGGCCGGGCAGAGGAGAACAGCTCTCCCCGCATTGACCCTGCTGGGTCCATCCGATAGAATGAGTGAGCTTGGCCGAGGGCTTTCGGCTTGGCTGAGCGAGAGTTACTCCGGTGCTCCTTTAGGTAAAAGGGGCCGGCGCGAGAATCCACTTCTCGAGCTTGTCCGGGCCGGGATCAAGAACGACTTCGAAGAGGTCGTCTTTCCTGAGTATCCCGAGCTGAGTGAAGGTAAGAAGGCGCTAGAGCGCGTGGGCGCGAAGTATGCGTCGCTGTCTGGCTCCGGGTCTGCGTTGTATGGGCTGTTCGCTTCGAACGCGGCGGCGCGCCTGGCGGCAGAAAAGCTGCGGAAACAGGGATGGACCGCGCAGGCGACAGCGACCATTACCCGGCGGCAGTATTGGCAAGGCGTTGGGCGATGACGGCAGCAGCCGCCATGAAATTTTTGATTGTTGATTGCTGATTTTTGATTGAAAATCTAGGTGCACTCCGGTGCGGGGTTCAATCGACAATCAACAATGGCTTACTGGGCCGTCGACTAATGGTAGGTCAAGTGCCTTTGGAGCACTTTGTCTAGGTTCGAATCCTAGCGGCCCAGCCAGAAAAACAGTTCTCAGTTGCCAGTTCTCAGTTCTCAGTTGAACTGGCCGGGGCCCAAATACCGAGAACTGACAACCGAGAACTGAGAACTAACTATGGCCACTTTACTCACGCCGACGGAAAAGACGGAGAAGGTTGAAAAGAAGGCCGAGCTGGTCCCGGAAGAAAAGCCGGATCGCAAGGCACGCGCGCGGGTGGATGACAAGTTCAAGATTTTCAGCGGTACCGCCAACGAGGCGCTGGCGGATGAGGTGTGCCATTTTCTTGGGATGCCGCGCGGGCTGGCGCAGGTCACGCGTTTTGCCGATGGCGAGGCGTACGTGCAGATCCAGGAGAATGTTCGCGGCGCGGATGTGTTTGTGCTGCAGCCGACTTGCCGGGCGGTGCACGGCACCAAGGTCACTAGTGTTGACGAGAATTTGATCGAATTGCTGTTGATTGTCGATGCGCTGAAACGGGCGTCAGCCCGGCGCATTACGGCGGTGATTCCATATTTTGGGTATGCGCGGCAGGACCGAAAAGATAAGCCGCGCAGCCCGATCTCCTCGAAGTTGATGGCTGATCTGCTGACGACTGCGGGAATTCATCGGGCGTTAATCGTGGATCTGCATACTCCACAGTTGCAGGGATTTTTTAACATTCCGGTCGATCATCTGTTTGCGTCGCCGGTGCTCGTGGATCACTTCAAGAAGCTGAACCTGCCGAATCTGACGGTGGTTTCGCCGGATGCCGGCGGCGTGGAGCGCGCACGATTTTTCGCCAAGAAGGTTGATGCGGCGCTGGCCATCGTCGATAAGAGGCGCGTGGAAATGAACGTGGCCGAGGTGATGCACGTGATCGGCGATGTCCACGGGCGCACTTGTTTGATCATCGATGATCTGATCGATACGGCCGGG
This sequence comes from uncultured Acidobacteriaceae bacterium, assembly GCA_963766625.1. Taxonomy (GTDB): domain Bacteria; phylum Acidobacteriota; class Terriglobia; order Terriglobales; family Acidobacteriaceae; genus Sulfotelmatobacter. The sequence continues at coordinate 121,855 of CAVYBF010000018.1, forward strand.
ACTTTGGTAAAAACGGCGAATGCGTTGATCGAAAACGGCGCGACCGAGGTTTATGCCTGCGCTTCCCATGCAGTGCTGTCGCATCCGGCAGTAGAAAACGTTGCGAAATCGGTGATCCGCGAGGTGGTGGTCACGAACACAATTCCGCTAACAGAAGAGGCGAAGGCCGAGCCGAAGATTCGGGTGCTTTCGATTGCGGGATTGATTGGCCGGGCGATTCAGGCCAATCACGAAGAGACTTCAGTGAGCAAGCTATTCATCTAGGCACTGCTGGCGGCGAACAGCGGGTTCCTCCGCTTCGCCGTCGCTTTGCTCTGGCTCCGGCCGGAATGACATGACGTTAGACAGGGAATAATTTTATGGCGACAACGATTGAACAAAATACTTTGGAAGCGAAACCGCGAGAAGCGGGAACCAAGAACCACGCCCGCCGCGTGCGGCGGGAAGGCAAGATTCCCGGCGTAGTGTACGGCGCCGGCAAAGACGCCACTTCGGTGAGCGTAGATCCGCGGCATGTGCTGCGTATTCTGCGCTCCGACAGCGGGCACAACACGATTTTTGATCTCGCGCTCGACGGCGAGCGCACCAAGGCAATGATTGTCGATTGGCAATATGAGCCGATCAAAGGCAATCTGCTGCACATCGATCTGAAGCGCATTGCCATGGATAAGGCATTGCGCGTGAACGTGCCGATCGTGCTGCAGGGCGTCGCCGCAGGCGTGAAAACCGAGGGCGGCATTCTCGAGCAGATGTTGCGCGAGGTAGAGATCGAGTGCCTGCCCGGCGATATACCCAGCCACATTGATGTGGACATCAGCCATCTTACGTTCGGCAAGGTGCTTCGGGTATCAGATCTGCCGCACAGCGACAAGATTAAGTTCCTGACCGATACCAACCAGCCAGTGGCTCACGTGACCTCGGTGAAGGAAGAAGTTGTTGCTACGCCTGAAGCGGCTGCGGCGGAAGCGGCAGCAGCACCGGCGGAGCCGGAAGTCATTAAGAAGGGCAAGGCGGAGACTGAGGAAGAAGGCGAAGCTCCTGCCGCCGAGAAACCGGCGGAGAAAAAAGCCGAGAAGAAGGAGAAAAAATAACTCCGTGGTTAGAAGAGCCGAGCTGCGCTCGGGCGGACAGCCGAGGGCGGCTGTCCTTACACGGACGCGGATGGCAGCGTGAAACTGATTGTCGGTCTTGGCAATCCTGGCATTGAGTATCAGTTCACGCCGCATAACATTGGCTTTCTTGCGGTCGATCGAATCGCCGGCGAGCATGGAGTTGAAATCAGAAACCGGCAATGCCGGGCGCTCACGGCGAGGATTCAGGTGGGTAACGAGGTCGTGCTTCTGGCGAAGCCCGAAACCTACATGAACCTGAGCGGCATATCCGCTAGGGAGTTGCTGGCGCAGTACGAACTGAAACCGGAATCGGATCTGATTGTGATTCAGGATGAGCTTGATTTTCCGCTGGGCACGCTGCGGATTCACACGCGGCGAAGTTCGGCGGGGCACAACGGAATCGAGTCGCTTATTGGAGCGCTGGATACGCAGGATTTTTTGCGCATCCGGATCGGGGTCGCACCCGATCACAAAATAGAAGATGGCAAGGATTATCTGCTTTCGCCGTTTCGGAGGGCGCAGATGGGCACAGTCGATGAAATGCTCGATACGGCGGCGGAAGCGGTGAAAGTGATTTTGACCGAAGGCCCGGCGGCAGCGATGAACCGGTTTAACCGCAAAGAAGAAGAATAATGGTTAGTGGCTGGTGATCCGTGGCCGGTAAAAGCAAATCGAATTAACTGACTACTAGCCTCTGATCACTAGCCACTGGCTTTCAAGATTTGGAGATAGCACATGAATCGTACTTATGAACTGATGTTTATCGTCCGGCCCGATATGGCGGATGAAGATCTCGAGAAGCTGATTTCGAACCTGGAGTCAACTGTGGCTTCCGCGTCCGGCACCGTGAAGAGTGTCGAACGCATGGGCAAGCGGCGGCTGGCCTATGTGGTCCGCAAGTTCCGCGAAGGGGTTTATATTCTGCTGACCGTTGAGGGCGCAGGATCGGTGGTCCACGAACTGGAGCGCCGCCTGCGCGTGACTGAGCCGGTGATCAAGTTCCTTACCGTGCGCATTGACGAGGAGCAGAAGCGGCTCGAGAAGATCAAGAAGCTGCGGGAATCCCGCAAGAAGATGAGCGCGCAACCGGCCGCTGCGGCGGAGGAAGCGCCGTTGACTCCGGCAGCGGAGACAACTGCAACGGCGTAAGAATAGTGGCCAGTGGCAGTAACAGTTCTATAGCAGATCGCGCCCGTTCAAACGACAAGATTTCTTACTGGCCACTGATCGTTGATCATTGATCACGGATCACTGGCCACTGATTCAAAGAAGGAGCAATATGGCAGAAGAGAACAGAGCAGCATCGCCGATCGCTGATCGGCCGCCACGACCGGCCGGCGAAGGACCGCGGCCCGGAGGGGATCGTCCCCGGTTCGGAGGGGGCGGAGGACGTTCCGGTGGACCTCCGCGAGAGGGCGGCGCGCGCAAATTCTTCCGGCGCAAGAAAGTGTGCAAGTTCTGCACCGAGAAGATCGCCGACATCAATTACAAGGATTACCGGCTGCTCGGGCAGTTCGTGGCCGAGAGCGGCAAAATTGTACCGCGGCGGCTTACGGGAGTGTGCTCACCGCACCAGCATCGGCTGGCTGTGGCGATCAAGCAGGCACGCAACATCGCACTGCTGCCGTTTGCCGGACGCGTGCAGTAACGCCTACGGTTTCCGTAACGCCCTGCCGTTTGTCGTTCCGAGCGGAGCAAGGAATTATGGTTCTTGCTGCCGCAAAGAAGAATCGAGATCCCTCGGGTTGCTCGGGATGACAAATTGCGGGGGGCAAGATTGCTGGATGACAAGTTAAATTGAGATTGGAAAAACAGGACATTGGAGCCATCATGGAAGTCATTCTCAAAGAAGACGTAAACAAGCTGGGATCGCGCGGCGATGTCGTGAGAGTTGCTGAAGGCTACGGGCGCAACTATCTTCTACCGCGCAAGCTGGCGATCATCGCCAACGAAGGCAACAAAGCCGTGATTTCCCAGATGAAGGCGGCCGCGGTGCGCCGCTCGGCCAAGGAGAAGTCGCAGGCGGAAGAACTGGCGAAGCAGTTTGACGGACTATCGGTCGCGTTCCAGCGGCGATCAGGAGAGCACGATCAGTTGTTCGGGTCGGTCACTTCGGGCGATATCGCCGAGGCCGTAGCGAAAAAGGGAATCAATCTTGACCGCCGACAGATTCAGTTGCACGATCCGCTGAAGACCCTGGGCGAGTTCACCGTTCCGGTGAAGTTGCACAAGGACGTGACTGCGCACTTGAAAGTGGTTATCGAAAAGGAAGTGGTAGCCGAGTAGCTTTCGCTACTACTTCTTTTGCGTAGCTTCGATCAGCGGCCGCAACGCGTCGACTGAGACTCCCAGCGTTCCGCCGGAAAAGCCATCGATGTAGGCGGAATTCACCCCAATCACTTCCGCTTTCGATCCGAAGACCGGGCCGCCACTGCCGCCGTGGGCGGTGGGCGCATCATAGATCAGCTTATCGCCGACCACATCCCCGAGGTGACCGCAGGTGGTCGAAGGACGAATCAGCGAAAGAGCGGCAAGCTCGCTGGCTGCTGTGATATCACTGTGGCGAAAAGCGAGGCGCTGGTAGATACCGGTCGGCGACTTCGCCACCATGCCCGCGATTCCCATGGGGTAGCCAATCACGGTCACCGGCTCTCCGGGAAGCGAGATGCCTTTGGCGAGCGGCAAAATGGGTAGGCTGCGCACTGCGTTTCTATCTTCAATCCGCAGAACCGCCAGGTCTTCTGAAGAAGATACGGCTCCGGGCGTTAACGACACGGGAGTTGGCGACCCAGGAAAGAAGACCACCATGCTTTCAAGCACCGGCGATGCTCCATGCTGGATCAAGGCCTCCGCTTCGGCATCTCCATACCAGGGTTCGGCAACGTGGCGATTTGTGGCCAGAAGCCCATCGCCAACCAGGAATCCGGTGCCCGAAACGCGCGCTCGAATTGACGCCGGCTTGTTGGGAAATCCCACTTCGTAGATACCGTAGATATAACCGATCGAGCTCCGGTAACGGCTCAGAACCAGCGCCGGCGTCGCCTCTTGCTGTTCCAGTTGCGCCACCTGCTCCGTGAGTTGCTGGACTTGCCGGTGCAGTTCGTCCGGCGGGGGAGCCTGTGCTGCCTGTGGCGCGTAGTAATGAAACATGGCCACGGCGCCAACCAGCACCACGGTTCCGAGGACAGCCTGCACGGCTTGCTGCCAGCTCTCGGTGACTTCATTCGATGTTTGCGGGATCTCCACTTGTGCCATGGATGCAAGACACCCCGAATTCCAGGCTTTCAGGTGGGAAGCGCTGAAAGTCGCGGGGAGTCATGATCTTCACGCGGCACGATCGGTTTTTCCACGGTACGAAGGATGATGTACAGGAGGCACCGGAAGCGCCTCGGGATTGGCAACCTGAGATGGGAAACCAACCCCGGCCAGGAAGGAACCGGAAACTTTTAACTTTTCTTCTTACCCAAGGCTACGCTGCCTCTTTTCGGCGATGCGCTGACCTCGCTTCAGGCCCGAGGGACTTCGCTCATGAGCGCCATGAGATTTTCTTCGGAATCGCGGAAGAACGTCATCCACAGATCATGGGTGGGCATTTTTGCAATCAGGTGCGGCTCGTCTTCGAAGCGCACACCGCTTTCTTTTAGTTTCCCATATGCCGCCTGAATATCGGGCACCGCGAAATAGAGAACGGAGCTGAGATGATCGAACTCCGGCTTCTCGGCCCTGTCCAGCATCAGGCGCACGCCGCCGCAATCGAAAAACGCCAGCCCCGGCGGTGCTTTGAACAATAACCTCAATCCCAGCACATCCTGATAGAACGCTGCGGCGCGTTCCACGTCTTTGGCGTTGATGGCGATTTGCCCCAGATGCGTGATTCCAATTCCGCTCGCCGTTGCAGGCATGGTTGACCTCCTCCATGAATATTAGTTAGCATAGCTAACTATAAGTCCATGGCAAAAGTCAAGCCGGAATCAAGTGGGCAAGATAGCGACGTTCTGGCGGCGGCCGATGGGCTCCATTCCGCTGCCATTCATCTGCTGCGCCACTTGCGGAAGCAGGACTCAGCCACGGGCGAGGGTCCGGCGCGGCTTTCGGCTTTATCGGTGCTGGTCTTCGGCGGCCCGAAAACTTTGGGAGAACTGGCCGCTGCCGAGCAAGTGAAACCGCCAACTATGAGCCGCATCGTCGCTGGCCTCGAACGCAGCAGGCTAGTCTCGATTACCCGTGACGCTCACGATGCGCGCCGCATGAGAATCGTAGCGACGCCCAAAGGTACGCGTCTGCTTCAACAGGGAAGGCGTCGCCGGATCGAATATCTGGCGGCGAATCTGGAATGCCTCAGGCGCGAGGAACTGAGCAAACTTTGTGATGGGGTTGAAATCCTCGAAAAAACATTGCGTCAATGGCGCTGACGTTTTCTCCCTTCATTTGCCTTCGATCATTCGTGACCGAAGATCATCACGCGGAAGATCATCCCGCGACTTATGCCCAATCCGAAATCGAGCTCTCCGCATCCTCTGGATCGCGACGCCGATTCTTCTGTTTGCGCGCCCGTTGCTGAATTTGTTGTTTTGTCTCTGCTCCCGATTCTTGGCGCGCTCCTAACTTCACTACGCAAGCCTCTGAATCAGTATCACCGGCTAACTTCGAGGCAAACTCGAACAGCTTCTTTCGCGTCTGCTCAGCTTCCCGTTTGGCCGCGGCCTTTTGTGCAGCATACATAGAGTCCAACTGGGCGTTGGGATTTACTTGGTTCTGGTGCACCCGCATAATGCACTCCTCCACATTCCTAACCGGCAGGAAAGCTGCCAAGGTTAGGATGCAGCACGAAAGTCCGATAGGACAATCGAGGCTGTTATTGAAGTTCCTGCAATCGCACTGCCGAATCGCAACAGTAAAGGCGCATCTACTCTTAAAGTGCCCGCCTTCTCAGTTCCGGTTTAGAATATCTTGCCCGTAACCGAAGTCTGAGGAGAAGCCGCTGCAAACGTCGGTCCCTCGATCAACCAGGGTATTAGGATCGCCAACGAAATGCTGAATCGTTGTTCCATGAGGCCAACTCCGACTTGCCGCTGACGCGCCGCAAATTTACCCAGTCGGCTCTCGCCACAGGCGCGGCGGCGGCGCTGCCAACCGCATTACTCTCTGGCTGCACCGTATCCTCGAAAGCGGCCGGAACAACGCATCTGCCGGTAGCAGTAAGGTCGCAATTGCCACAATTTCAGGATTCTTCTCCAGTTTCGTTTCCCAAGAATTTTTTCTGGGGCGCAGCTACCGCCGCTTACCAGATTGAAGGCGGTTGGAAAGAAGATGGCAAAGGTGAGTCCATCTGGGACCGCTTCTCGCATACTCCCGGCAAAATCAAGCACGGCGATACCGGCGACATCGCCTGCGATTCTTACCACCGCTGGCGCGAAGATATCGCGCTGATGCAAGGCATGAACTTGAACAGCTACCGCTTTTCTGTTTCCTGGCCGCGCATTCAGCCCACCGGCCCTGGTTCGGCAAATGCCAAGGGCATCGATTATTACAATCGCCTGATCGACGCATTACTCGAAGCCCACATCCGCCCCGTCATCACCCTATATCACTGGGATCTGCCTCAGGTTTTGGAAGACGCTGGCGGCTGGCCGAATCGCGACACCGCCGCCCACTTTGCTGAATACGCGGAAGTTGCCGCGCGCGCCTTTGGAGACAGAGCTTCGGATTGGATATTGTTCAACGAGCCGCTTGCCTTTACCTATCGCGGGTATCTCGAGGGCTCGCATGCTCCCGGAGGCAAGAGCCTGTTCGATTTCCTGCGCGCCACCCACGTGGTCAATCTCGCGCAGGGTGCGGGATTCCGGGCGTTGAAGGCTGCGCGTCCAACGGCTCGGGTAGGAACGGCATTCAGTATGTCTCCCTGCGAGCCCGCGACCGACTCTGAAGAAGACAAAGTTGCGGCCGAGCGCGCCCACGCAATCACCAATCTGTGGTTCCTCGAAACCGCGTTGAATGGCCGTTATCCCGAGGCGCTCGCGTATTTTCCCGAAAGTCTGATCGGAGTCAAAGCCGGTGATCTCGAAAACGTACGGGCCCCGCTCGATTTCATCGGAGTCAATCTTTATTACCGCACCATCGCCTCGGCATCGACCATTCTGGAAAGAATCTCGAACGCGCAACAGCTCATATTTCCGGTGAAGATGGTGGGCAGCGAGCAGGGACCGAAAACGGACGCCGGCTGGGAAGTTTGGCCGAAGGCGATATACGACATGGTGATGCGAATCACTCACGACTACAACCGTCCGCCCATCGAGATCACCGAGAGCGGCTGCGCTTACAACGACGGCCCCGGCGCAGACGGAGTGATTCGCGACATCCGCCGTGTCGAGTACCATCGACAATATCTGCGAGCTGTAGCCCGGGCCATCGCCGACGGAGCCGACGTGCGCGGTTATCACGCCTGGAGCCTGATGGATAATTTCGAATGGTCGGAGGGTTTCAGCCAGCGCTTCGGCTTGGCCTATGTGGATTTCAAAACGCTGCAGCGCGTGATCAAGAAATCAGGAAGCTGGTATGGGAAAGTTGCGGCGGAGAATCGCGTCCTCGAAGATTAGAGATCCTCGCCTTCGCTTAGGATGATCGCGCCGGGCTCGCACTTTAGCCTGCCCCGACTGAGCTCTGCGAAGGCGACGAATGGACCCGGCAAGCGCGATCACTTCTGCTGCATCACCAGTTCGCCGTTCTGCACCTTCACCCCGCCGACGTAATCTGGAAGCTTCATCCGGTCGCGTTGTTCGGCAAGCTTTTTCTGCAACGCGGGATTCACCAGCGAAACCGGCACATTCAGATCGCCCACTTTAAATTCCGTTGGATCGAAGGTCGCGTATCCATCTTTCGACCCAAGGTGCCCTGATACGGTAACCCAAACGTCTTTTCCCGCAATCTCGGTGAGAAATTGCCCGTGGACCACGTCGCCGTCAAAGCTCACCTGCTGATCTTTGATGGTAGGTGCTCCACTTCCGACATTCGAATCGGGCGAGAGTTCTTTGGCTTCTGCCCCAGCTCCCGCTGTCCCTAATGCTTGCGCCAGCACCGCCCCGATTTCGTTGGAGTTGATGTGCACCTCGGTTTTCGGCTGAGAACCGGAGGCAACGCCCTGCTGCGAATCCGGCTCGGAGGGCGCCGCTGCATAAGTTTCGCCATCGCGGGGCGGGATCGACTCTGTGTCCGGGGCTGCTTGTGCCAAAGGCGGCCGCTGCTGCGCCGCTCCTTCGAGCTCTTCCATCTTTTGATCGAAGGACTGCGCGTTCGCCGCGATCGCCGCCGGACTCTGCTTCTGCGCCACCGGAGCCGGCTTCTTGAGTACCAGGAAAATAGCTACCAGTGACGCTACCAGCGTGGCAATGCTGATAATGCGATCAATTTTGAGTTTCATGAAGTCCGCTTGAACGGTCAGCCTCGACACACACAGGCCCGGCATGATCGTAGCGGGAATGCGAGAAAAGAATCAGATTGCAGAAGTCACAATCAAGAGTGGTACTTCGGTCACATGCAAAATACCATGCAGCGTCACACGAGCTTTTTCGCGAGCAACTCGTTTACCACCTGCGGATTGGCCTGGCCTTTGGAGGCTTTCATGACCTGCCCTACAAAAAATCCTAGCACGGTCTTTTTACCTGCGCGATACTGCTCAACCTGCTTGGGATTCGCCGCCACGATCTCTTCAATAATTTTCTCCAGTTCCGAAGTGTCGCTGGACTGCCGCGGGCGTCCTTCCTCCTGGTAAACTTCTGGAAAGTCTTTTTTTCGCTCGAAGCTGAGATCATAAAGGTACTTCAGCATCTTGCCGGAAATTTCGCCGCTTTCCACCAGATCGGCTGACATGGCTATGCCATTCATGGAAATCGGAGATTGTTCGATCTCCACGCCTAAAGCTTTGAGCCTTCCCATCAGTTCACCCTGCACCAGGTTGGCCACACGCTTGGGATTTTTTGCCGCCCTCGCTGCCTGCTCAAATTGATCGGCCAGCGACTTCGAGACTGTCAACACCTGAGCGTCGTAATCGGTGATCCCATATTCGTTCACCATGCGCGCCCGCCGCGCTTCCGGCAACTCGGGTAAGCTCTTTTCGATCTCTGCGTTCCATTTTTCATCAACCGCCAAGGGCAATAAGTCCGGCTCCGGGAAATACCGGTAATCGTGCGCCTGCTCTTTCGAGCGCATGCTGTAGGTCTTGCCTTCATCAGCGTTATAAAGACGCGTCTCCTGCGTAATTGTGCCCCCAGATTCAAGGACGTCAATCTGCCGCGTAATTTCGTACTGCAGCGCGTCGCGAATAAACCGGAACGAATTCACATTCTTAATTTCGGTTTTCGTTCCTAACTTTTTTTGCCCGCTCGGCCGCACACTAACATTGGCATCACAGCGTAGCGAACCCTCCTCCATGTTGCAGTCGCTGACACCGGTATAAAGAATGATTTCCTTCAGGCGCGTCAGATATTCATAAGCCTCATCCGGAGTGGCAAGGTCAGGCTCGCTGACGATTTCAATTAGCGGCACACCGGTGCGGTTCAAATCGATCGCCGTCTTTTCTTCGGCATCTGGAAATCCCTCGTGCAGGCTTTTCCCGGCATCTTCTTCAAGATGCACGCGAGTAATGCCGATTTTTTTGCGAAGGCCACTGGGCTCCTCTGTGGCCCCTGTGGCTGAGGTTTTTACTGCGATGTATCCATGCTCAGCCAGCGGCTTGTCGTATTGCGAAATCTGGTAGCCCTTGGGCAGGTCGGGATAAAAATAATTCTTGCGCGCGAAGATCGAAGTCTGATTGATGCGGCAATTGAGCGCCATCGCCGCCAGGGTCGCGAACTCAACCGCTTTTCTGTTCAGCACGGGTAAAGCACCGGGCATGCCGAGACAGACTGGACAGACATTGGTGTTGGGCGGTGCGCCAAATCGCGTAGAGCACGAGCAGAAAATTTTGCTCGCGGTCAGAAGCTGCACGTGCACCTCAAGCCCAATGACGGGTTCGTAGGTCGCATGAGCAGCAACGAAGAGGTCGGCAGAACTCGACATATTCCGAATTATAAGGCGGCGAAAGACGATGACGGAGAGGCGATCAGCCGATCAGGAGGCGCGTTCGCCCTTACATTCCCCGCAGGGGCAGACTTCGCGCAGATATTTCCAGGAATAAATCCCGAGATCGTGATCATCATTCCATTTGAATCGGATCGCGTATTTGCCGATGCCTTCGGCCGAAACGGGTTTGGCTGCCGGCTTGAACATGGGCAGTGCGCCGGGTGCGAGTTTGGGCGGTTCACCCGGCTTGCGACCGGATTTTTCACGCTCTTCGGAACACATCGCGCAAGGGCAGGCGTCGCGAAGAAAAACAAAGGTGAAGTGCGAAATGTGGCCGTCGCGCCACTCAATATCCACCCCCGTGCCGGTGGTGAGATTGACCTTTACGGACTTTGGATCACTCGCCGCGGTGGGCGCCTGAAGCGGGGACTGCATGAATTCAGTATCGCACAGAGAACTCGGCCACAATGAGAACCTAGCGGGCGGCAGAGCTCGACGATGTAGTCTTGGGAGCAGTGACGAAGCCGACTGCGAGGCCTCCAATCGCGCCTGCGAGAATTCCCATCAATGCCAGCACCAGCCCGCTTTCGAGCAGCCTTGCTCTTCCAATCGACATGAATTCCCTCCAAATCTAAAAATCCCACGCGTCGCTCTATTTTATCCGCTTCGGCAAGGCGCGATGAAATTGTCGCGGAACCTTAGAATCCGGTAAAATGGAAGTTTCCATCAGGCCTCGAAAGGACCCTTAGCAGTCATGGCTCAACAGTGTGATATCTGCGGCAAGAAGCCGCAATCCGGAAACCGCATCAGCCACGCCCACAATGTAACCAAGCGGCGCTGGAATGTAAATCTGCGCGCCGTACATGCTCGCGTCGGCGCAACCACCAAGCGCATGCGCGTATGCACCTCCTGCCTGCGAAGCGGCAAGGTGGTTAAGGCATAGAGATTTAACCGTTGAGCGATTGGGTGATCGAAAACCTTCTTGAACGGTTGGTAATCGCAAATGACCCGATCGCTCAATCGCCCGATTAGGACTTACTGCACGCCCAGCAACTGAATATCAAAGATCAGAGTCGCATTTGGCGGAATCGGCCCGCCCGGAGTGCCATCGGCTCCATACCCAAGAGACGGCGGAATGCGCAGCTGCCGTTTGCCACCCACTCTCATGCCAGTGACGCCCTCTTCCCATCCCTTGATCACTTCGCCGTTTCCAATGGTGAAGTCGAAAGGCTTGCCGGCATCGAGTGAGCTGTCAAACTTTTTTCCGTTGGTGAGCCATCCCGTATAGTGGACGCGCACCCGGCTGCCTTCTTTTGCGGTCGGGCCGTTTCCCACGCGGATCTCCCAATACTGTAGCCCATCGTCGGTCTTCACTCCGGCCCCGCTCACTTTGATTGGAGCACTACTATGCGCGGCGGTTTTCGTCGCTGCACCTTGCGCACTCGCCAACAGTGCAGCCATCGCGACGATGATCATGATCGCAATGGATTTCATCATTTCCCGTTCCTCCTCAAAGATTCTTGCCAGGATGATTTTGCCAACAGGCATCCGCCAACCAGCGAAGACCCGCAGACACCGTTAAAATTCTGTGATTCCGTCCATCGCCTTCGAGATGTCTCGTCCGATAAATCTCATGCCAGGGCAACCACGTCGATTTCCACTAATACGTCCTTCGGCAAACGCGCCACTTCCACTGTCGACCGCGCCGGCGGAGCCGAGCTGAAATATTTGCCGTAAACCTGATTCATGGCAGCAAAGTCGTTCATGTTTTTGAGAAATACGGTCGAGCGAACCACTTTGCCCAGCCCGCTGCCCGCAGCTTCAAGAATCTCGGATAGATTGCGCAAAACGCGCTCGGTTTGCGCAGCGATGTCGCCCGCAACAACCCCCTGCGTAGATGGATCGATCGCGATCTGCCCGGAAGTAAAAATGAATCCATTCGCCTTGATGGCCTGCGAGTACGGGCCAATCGCCTGAGGAGCGTCTTTAGTAGCAATGATGTCGCGCATTCCAGCTAGAGTAACGCAAAGTTATGCAGCGCGGTCAATCTAGCACCGTCTGCTGAGAACGGCACAGTCTATCATCTAAGTGGCGCACACCTACGCGGCTAAATTTTCTGCAGCCTCTGCACTTCATGCACGCCAGGAATTTTCTTCAATCCCGCCATGATTGCCTCAAGATGTTTGAGATCCGAGATATCGAGCACAATCTCCACGCTGGCCTGACTATTTGCCGTATGTGCGCCGATGTTGCGAATATTGCTCTGCGCGTCACCAATGACGCTGGTGATGCTTTTCAGCATGCCAAACCGGTCGTCGCAGTAAACCGTCAGCTTCACGGGATATGAGGTTGGGGTCGCCTCATCGCGTCCCCATTCCACATCGATGCGCCGCTCCGGTTCATACATCAGATTGGTCACATTCGGGCAGTTTAGCGAATGCACCGCTACGCCCTTGCCCCGCGTAATGTAGCCAACAATGCTCTCGCCGCGAATCGGATTGCAGCAGCGGGCTCGATAGACCAGCATGTCGCCCTGGCCTTTGACCATGATCGCGTTGTGATCGCCAAAAACTCGCCGCACTACGCTGGCAATTGCGCCGGGCTTGTTCGAATAGCCTTCCGCCTCAATGTCGCCCGCCATCGAAGGCGTTGCACCCGCCGGCAACACTCGCCCCAGCACCTGCCGCGCCGAATATTTTCCATATCCGATGCCCGACAGCAGATCATCGACTTTGCCCAGCCCATACCCGCCGGCGACACGCAGCAAATCGTCATCCTTGATGTCTTTCAAGGCGATCCGGTATTTGCGCGCTTCTTTCTCGATCAGCTTGCGGCCAATTTCAATGGAGCGCTCCCGCTGATGCACATTCAGCCAGTGCTTGATCTTGTTCCGCGAGCGCGATGACTTGACCAAGCCAAGCCAATCCCGGCTGGGTTTGTGACCGGCCTGGGTGATGATCTCGACGATGTCGCCCGAATGCAGCTTGTGGCGCAGCGGCACCATGCGCCCGTTTACCTTTGCGCCCACGCACGTGTGCCCAACCTCGGTGTGAATCGTATAAGCAAAATCGATCGGCGTAGCGTCGCGCGGCAGCACCACAACCTTGCCCTTCGGAGAAAATGTGTAAACCTCCTCGGGATACAAATCGACTTTCAGCGACGACAAAAACTCGTTCGGATCGCTCACATCCCGCTGCCACTCGACCACCTGTCGTAGCCACGCCAGTCGCTGCTCATCCTGGGCCGAGACCGGACCGTCTTTATACTTCCAGTGCGCCGCAATTCCCTCCTCGGCCATCTTGTGCATCTCATCGGAGCGAATCTGGATTTCGAACGGCGTGCCATCTTCCGTAATCACCGAAGTGTGCAGCGACTGATAAAAATTCGGCCGCGGCATGGCAATAAAATCTTTAATGCGGCCCGGCACCGGCCTCCAGATGTTATGAATAATCCCCAGCACCGCATAACAATCCTGCAGCGAACGCGTGATCACACGCATAGCAAACAAGTCATAGACCTGCTCGACCGCAATGCGTTGCCGCTGCAACTTCTTATGAATGCTGAATAACCGCTTGATGCGGCTCTCCACTTTCGCCTGAATGCCGGCTTCTTTCAGTTTGTCCTGAATGATGGCTTGCATCTTCGCCAGAAAAGCTTCGCCTTCCTTGCGCCGCGCATTGACCGCTTTTTCCACTTGCTCATAGCTGGCCGGATCAAGAAATCGAAATCCCAAATCCTCGAGCTCGCCGCGGATCTTTCCCATGCCCAATCGGTGTGCGATGGGAGCGTAAATTTCCAGGGTTTCTTCGGCGATCTTGCGCTGCCGCTCGGGCTGCAGATGTTCGAGGGTCCGCATGTTGTGCAGGCGGTCGGCGAGTTTAATCAGAACCACCCGGATGTCATCGACCATGGCCAGCATCATCTTGCGCAGGTTTTCCGCCTGCGCTTCTTCGCGCGTAGCAAAATCGATTTTGCTGATCTTGGTCACACCTTCCACAATGTGCGCGACCTGCTCGCCAAATTCTTTGCGGATGTCAACGATGGTCAGGGTCGTATCTTCGACTGAATCATGCAGCAGCCCGGCGGCGACTGCCACCGGATCCATCTTCATTTCGGCCAGCACCAGCGCCACTTCCAGCGGATGCACCAGATAAGGCTCGCCCGAAGCGCGCATTTGCCCTTCATGATGTTTCAGGGAGTAGTCGTAGGCTTTCTTGATGATCGAGAGATCGTCCTGCGGGCGGCTTTCCTGCATCCGCTTCATCAGCTCGCGGAACTTGGTGAGCGTCAATGCGGTAGTGGCAATCTGTTCCCGCAGACTCGGCATGTACGATTATAGCGTGCGGCGCGCCGCGTCCTCCCCCGCGAACGCCGGACGTTGCGATTAGATGCGGTGCAACCAGGCCGACAAATTCGCGCGAAGTCATAATCTTCCTTTGCTTCCAGAATTTCGCACGATGTTGCAGTAGCCCTTTACTTTCGCTCCGACAGCGCCTCCTCGTGCGCCTGGTTCACCGCATGCGCCAGGCCGTCGCTGGCGAAGACTTCCTCGTACGCGTGCTCGCCGTGGATGGATTCATCCAGGCCGATTTCTTCTGTCATCTCGCTGACTTTGACGGTGGTGAATGCATCGATGATGCGTAGCACAGCGTAGGTGAAAACGAACGCCCATACCGATGAGAAGACAACCGCAACGACTTGTTTCAGCAGGAATAGCGGATCGCCGCTGAGCAGACCATTGGCACCCGCGGGGTTATAGGCTTTGGTGGCGAAAATCCCCAGCATCACAATGCCCAGAAAACCGCCTACGCCGTGGACTCCCCAGACATCGAGCGCATCATCCCAATGCAGTTTGTTTTTCATCTCGACGGCGTAATAGCAGACCACTCCCGCAACCACGCCAATAATCACGGCCGTGGTTGGAGAGACGAAACCCGCGGCAGGCGTCACCGTTGCCAATCCGGCAACAGCTCCCGTAAGCAGGCCCAGGAACTTCGGTTTCTTTTCGTTGAACCACGACGTCAGCAGCCAGGCGACGGCAGCGAAAGAAGCGGCCACATCGGTATTGAGAAACGCTGTGGCGGTCACGGAATCCGCGCGCATCTCGCTACCGGCGTTGAAGCCGTACCATCCGAACCAAAGCAATCCGGTTCCCAGTGCCACCAGCGGAATGCTGTGCGGTCCGCGGTCCAGAACACGGCGCTTCCCCACATACAAAACCGACGCCAGAGCTGCAAAGCCCGCAATGTTATGAACTACGATGCCGCCGGCGAAATCCTTCACGCCCCACTGCTGCAAAAAGCCTCCGCCCCAAACCATGTGCACGAAGGGGAAGTAAACGAATGTCAGCCAGGCAGTGAGGAACAACATGTAAGCCTTGAATGTGACCCGGTTGGTGAAGGCGCCGGAAATCAGCGCCGGTGTGATGATGGCAAACATCATTTGGAATGCGATGAACACCATCGCAGGAATGGTGTCATTGGGAGACGGCGTATTGAGGCCAATTCCCCGCAAGCAAGCGTTGTGAAAGTTGCCGATGACCCCGTGCCAGTCGCCGCTGAAGCACAGGGAGTATCCGTAGAGGTACCAGATCACCGTCGTCCAGCCCATGGAGACAAAGCTCTGAATCATGATGGCGAGGACGTTCTTGCGCCCTACCAGACCGCCGTAAAAAAAGGCAAGGCCCGGAGTCATCAGCATGACTAGGCTGGTGCATAAAATCATGAAGCCTGTGTTGCCAGTATCGAGATGCAACATGGAATCTCTCCTGGAATAAGGAATTGGAAGTGCCAGCCGTTCGCGGAAACAGAGGCGGCTTCACAGATTGAGGCAAGGCCGATTCGAGATGGAAAGAGCATTCGCTCGGGCGCTATGCGGGGAGACTGCATTTGGAAGAAGGACGTAGGCAGCTTTCCGCGCGAAGCGTGCTCGAAGGCAGGAGTCTTAATTCCGCCAAACAAAGGCTATGCTGAAGAGTCGTAGAACTCTGTGAGGGCGGTCACAAGCACATGTGCGTAGCCATACTGGCGGCGAGTAGTTACTGCTGCGCTTGAGTCGCGCGGTGGTGGTGGGGCGTCAGTCTCGGCACGATAAATTCCTGCAAGATATTGCCGGCGGCGCTGCCAATAATTCCAACGCCCGCATTTTCGAAGGTTAAACCAGCGCTCTGCCGATCCTCGGAAGGATAGTACAGATTTGAAATGCCACCCGCCGCCAGGTTCCCAAGAAGGTTCGAGTAATTCGGCTGCCAGCGTCCGTTGTCGCCTTTGCAGATGAAGGCCATGCTGATGGCGTACAGAAATCGCGAATGAAAAGTTCCGGTTCCCTTGTAAAAGTATCGTGGATCCTGCTTCAGAATCGAGGGCAAAATCGCACCGCCGATGACCGTGCCCGCAATCGCATCGGCGTAGTTGGCGCCGAACCGCTTACCGTAACCCTGCAGGCCTTGACCGTATCCGATGAAGTGATTTTGCCACTGTTCTACGCCCGCCGTCCCGGCCACCACTACCAGCGTAAAGGGATCGATCACCGTTCTTCCCGCGAGCTGAAACTTCTGTTTTGCGTTCAGCGGCGCTGCATTGGGCACATAGCTGACATAAAAATTCGGAATGATTCCCAGCACACGCTGCTTCTCTTCAATCTTGATTTGCTCTTGTGCCACTTCCTGCTGCGTTAGACCGACCTGTACCTCAGTGACGGCAGAAGCCACATTCAAAACAATCGGCGGAAGGGTATGGATCTCTCCCGAATGCAAATCGCCGGCCAGGGTTTTCGGTGCAAAACCTTTCGAGGAAATCGTGAGCTGAAAAGATCCCGGCGCGATATTGGCGAGAAAAAACTGTCCGTTGCTTCCAGCGATTGCCTGCTGGTCAAGCGGCTGCCCCGCTGTAGTCACTTTGATTACCGCTCCGGGAACTACTGCGCCGCTCTGATCGACGACGCTCCCACTGATGCATCCCGATAAGGGCTGATCCGCAGGTTGCTCCGCGCCCGAGGTCGCCAATCCAGATGGCGCAGTTTCGGGCTGTGCGGAAACGGGCTGCATGCCGGAAGCCGTCGATTGCCCGCTCGACTGAGCTCGACAGCGCAATGCGTACGACAAAGCGAACAATATAACAATTACCAGGCCAAACCTGTACCGCAAGGCCATGAAGGCTTATCGCTCCCCCGAATCAGACGGCACCGTTGCACGTTTTTTCTCTGGGATAAGTTTGCGGTGCGGCTGACCTTTCTACTAGATTACCCCGGATCGTTGTCCGTCGTCTCTCCTCTGCACCCCGATCGTTCTCGGTCCAATCGTTCTCGTCAGATCAGATCCCAGGCCAGGAACTATCCCCCGAGAAACGACTGTCCTATCTATGATGCATTTCAGACGCTTCAAAGCTTTCGAATCGGTGTGCAATTTGTTCGCTCGCTTCCCGAACTGATAGAGTGACAGTCGCTTGTCATGAATTCCAAAGTCCTTGTCAGCGGAGTATCTGGGCCGATCGGCGCCGCTCTTCTTCCTTCTTTACCTGCCAATTCATGGTCCGTGACGCGTCTGGTTCGCGGCCCGGCAGCGAATGAGAATCAAATTTCATGGGATCCAGCAAGGCCCATCCCTCCCGAAGCGGTTTCGGGATTCGACGCTGTCATTCACCTTGCCGGCGAAACTATTTTCGGTCGATGGACTGCGGCCAAGAAACAAAAAATTCTCCACAGCCGGGTCGAGGGTACTGGAAATCTGGCCGGAGCTCTGGCCCAGGCGGAAGAGAAGCCGAAGGTTCTCATCTGCGGCTCGGCCATCGGTTATTACGGCCATCGCGGCGACGAACTACTTCGGGAGGAGAGCGCCCCAGGCAGGGGATTTCTCTCCGAGACTTGCCAGCGGTGGGAAGAAGCGACCATGCCTGCGGTGCAAGCCGACATACGAACCGCTCACCTCCGCACAGGAATTGTCTTAAGCTCGAAGGGCGGCGCGCTCGGCGCGATGCTGTTGCCCTTCAAACTCGGGCTTGGCGGCCGCGTTGGCGATGGGAAGCAGTGGCAGAGCTGGATTCATGTACAAGATCTTATCGGCGCGATCCACCACATTATGAAGAACGATCTGCTGCAGGGTCCGGTGAACATGGTCGCGCCCAAGCCGGTAAGAAATACAGAATTTACCAAGACGCTGGCCAGCGTGCTCTCGCGCCCAGCGATTCTGCCGCTGCCGGCCTTCGCTGTGAAAACAGTTTTTGGGGAAATGGGTGAAGAGTTGCTGCTCAGCAGTCAGAAGGTAGAACCGGGCAAGCTGATCTCGAGCGGATATCCCTTCCGTTTCCGTGAACTTCGTCCGGCGCTGCAGGCGCTCTTACGCTGAGCGCCTCAGTTGGCACGCCCCTCGTTGGGGCGATTCATTTCATCGCACAATTTTTGCAGAAGCTCGGCGCGCTGCTCGGTGCTGAGTTCGCGCTTTAACTCCTCCAGCGCCAGCGCAACAATGTGGTAGTGGTGTGCCCCGGCAAATTTAGGATCCTTGGTAACATTCAGCCACAACTGGTGCATGAGTTCCATATCTTGCGGACGCAGGTGCGGATTGTGCGGGCCGAGGGCATACTCGCGCACGGTGCCGTCGGGGGCATAAACCTCCAAAGTCAAACGCGGGCGCGGTTCCGGCATGCGCTCCCACGCATCCCCGGTCAGCTTCGCCTGCTCATCCGCGCTCAGCTTGTTGGAGAGGCCGCAGACCACTCGGACTGAATCCAGCCGCCTGGCCGTCTCCACGATCGCCTCGAAAACGTCTGTGCCGGGAACGACGAGAAGAGAAATCGGTTTCCCTTCCTTTTCTGCCGCGGCCACGGCGGCAGTGAAAAGTTCCTGCTCATAGTGGTCAAAGACCTGGCTGGCATCCATTACCCGGCTGCCGCTGAAGGTGTGCTCGCGATGATAGAGCCGGGCGCTCATCACCACCACATCCCGCTTCGTGGTGTCGGTCTGGCTGAGCACATGGCGCAAGTAGTACAGGTTCCGCGGATCGCGCACTGCCACCAAAATATTCCCCGGACGCACGCCCATGGCGCCGCTGCCCAGTTCCTGGTTTCCATAAACCCGAAACTGATCCAGCTGTTCGGGCTTGCCGTGCCGTTCTTTGGCTACATGCCGCTCGGATAGCGTAAAGATCGTAAAGAAAACCGCGCTGAAAATGACTCCGGCAATTGTGGCCTGATATTTCGTGAACAAATTTACGACGGCCGTGATCAGCAGCACCGCAGAAATCAGGATCAGCCCGACCGGAATCTCAGTCTTGCCGATGTGCAGATTCCCCGGCACTTTCCAGGCGCGATTTCCGGGTTCTTTATATCGCAACACGAGCACGGCGATCGACTTCATGGCGAAGCTCCAGATCACGCCGAAAGCATAGAGCGCCGCTAGAACATACACGTTCCCCAGGCTGAGAAAAATCACCAGCAGTTGCATCCCGACGATCAGGTCGATGATGCGGTAACTGGTACCGTAGCGGTTGTGCGGCTTTTGAAACCAACTGGTAAGCACGCCGTCTTCTGCCACGCGATTTAGAACGCCGTTCGCGCCCACAATCGAGGTATTCTGCGCACCCGCCAGAATGAGCACGCCCACCAGAACCACGAAGGCATGGAACAGCAGTCGCAGACTTTCCGGCCCGACCAGATACATGGCGATCCCGCCAATCAGGTTGGCGAAATAATCGGGCCGCACTTTGTCGGGGACGATCATCACCGCGAAAAACGAAACCAGCGAGGTGAACAGCAAGCTATAGATGAAAATCACCAGCCCGGTTTTTTCCAGGTTCTTCAGCTTGGGGTGTTCGATCTCGCGATTGACCTGCGCCAGCGTCTCCTCCCCGCTCATGGCCAGCACGGAGTGGCCGAAGCCAACGAAGAGAATGATCCAGGTGAGATGAGAGAACCATGTGTTGTGGAGCCAGCCGAGCGATTCCCGGTTCAAAGGAATCACTCCTGCGCGCAACGGGTTCGGCGGCAAATGAATCGGCCCGCGCAAAACCGTGATCGTGCACCAGATCAGCAGGATCACCACCATCACGGTGGTGATCGCCATGATTTGCAGGGCTTTCTGGCTGGACTCGTGCATGCCTTGCGTGTTCTTCCACCAGAAATAGATCACCACTACAATGGCTAGGCCCGCGGCGAAATAGTTGTCGGAGAATTCAAGCGGGTGATGTAAATACACCGCCATGTCTTTGATGAAGCCGGCGAGGTACTGCCCTGCGGAAACGGCACTGATCGGCCCGGTCAGAACGTAATCGAAAAGCAGCGCCGAGACGGAAAACTTAGCCAGTCCGCCGCCCATCGCTTCTTTGACGACGCGGTAAACGCCACCCCGCACAAACATGCTGCTGGATTCGATATACAGCGCCCGCACGCAGTAGCTGAACAGCATGACTGCGAGGATGAACCAGGGAGCGCTCTTGCCAATGACTTTTTCGGCATCGCCGCCCGCGTAATAGGCCGACGACGCCAGGTCGGAGAGGACGATAGCGGAGGCTCGCCAGAACGAGATGAAGGTCAGCATCACCGTGGTGGCGACGAAGACCTTTATGACTGGCTTGGAACCTTCAACCGATGTAGCCATTATTTAGACAAATGCGCGTAAATGAGCGATAAACCTTCAAGATAGCATAGGGCGGAGAGCGGCTGTTGAGTTCCCAGGGTCAGCAAGCCCGGCGAATGACAGTCCGGTTCTGGGGCCGTGAGTGTA
>CAVYBF010000019.1:0-3975 GCA_963766625.1 uncultured Acidobacteriaceae bacterium
AAGTTCAACAACTGTTTTGCTCCGAGGACCTGTTTCACCGCCTCCGCCCGCGCCAGCACATCCACCACGTCATCGGAATCAGTAACCAGGACCGCTTTGACCACGTCATACGCATACCCGCAAACATCTTTCAAATAAAACTCCAGCCGCTCGCGGAAGAACGTCTTCACCGACTCATCGAATCGCGCATCATCAACAAACTTCCTCTCCGCCTCCGATCCTCGATAGCCTGCGCGCACGTCGCGCATCATCTCCGAAAGATGGAGTGGCAATTTCTTTTCGGCGATGATCCTGACAATGCCATTCGCCTGCCGCCGCAGCGCAAATGGATCCTTCGATCCGCTCGGAATCACGCCCAGCGAAAACATGCCGGCAATAGTATCGGCTTTGTCGCCGATCGACAGCACCGCGCCTTCGATCGAGCGCGGCACGTCGTCTTCGGTCGATTCCGGCTTGTAATGATCGTAAATCGCATCCGCGATCGCGAAGCGGGTTGCCTCCGGCAGAGTCGGATCAAGCTTCTGTGCCCGCGCATACAGCCCGCCCACAACGCCCTGCAGTTCGGTGAATTCTTTGACCAGTTCGGTCGTCAGATCCGTCTTCGCCAGAGCCGCAGCTTTGTGAATTACGCCAGGCCGGATGGGCATGCCGCTCTGTTTGATAATCTCGCTCAGCCAGCTGCACAACCGCTGCACCCGCAGCGTCTTCTCGTAATACGTACCCAGATCTTTCTGAAAAGTAACATGCCGCAGCAGCTCCAACCGGTCGAGCAGAGAGCGCTTCTGATCCGTCTCCCAGAAAAATCGCGCATCGTTGAACCGCGCCCGCAGCACTCGCTCGTTGCCATGCCGTATCAATCCCTGCGGATCGCCATCGGTATTCAGCACCGTAAGAAAATGCGGCAACAGCTTTCGGTCAGCATCTTCCACAGCAAAATATTTTTGATGGTCCCGCATGACCGTGACCAGCACTTCTTCCGGCAAGGCAAGAAACTGCGGATCGAACCCACCGAGTATCACGGAGGGAAATTCAGTCAGATTTACTACGGTATCGAGCAGAGCTTTGTCTTCGCGCCACCGCGCTCCGGCAATACTGCGAGTCACGGCATCCAGCGCTTTGCGAATCTGTTGCTCGCGCTCTTCACGGCCGAGGACCTTAGCCTCGCGCAACGCCTCGATGTACGCCTCGCCGGCGCGCGGTATCCTCACGCCGCCTTGGGATAGCATTCGGTGGCCGCGCGAGATCTGGCCTGCCGAGACTCCGTCGAACTCCATGGGAACCACTTCGCCATCCAGCATCGCCACCATCCAGCGCACCGGGCGGACAAAGCGCTCCGTGGGCTTACGCCAGTACATATTTTTCGGCCAGTAAATCGCGGCGAGTTCCTTGGGAAGATTCTCGGCCAAAATTTCTGACGCTCTCCGGCCCTTCTTAGAGATTTTCGCCGAAAGGTAGTCCCCCTTTGGCGTAGCAACGGTTTCCAGTTGCGAGACATCAATCCCTGCCTTCTGGGCGAAGGCGTGAGCCGCAGGGGTTGGTTGTCCATCTTTATAGGCCACCTTCGCCGAGGGACCGTTTATCTGTTCCGTCGTGTCTCTTTGCGACGCCGGCACCGCCGTCACTAAGGCTGCGATGCGCCGTGGGGTAGAGAACGGGGTGACACTCCCGTATTCCAGTTTTTCATTGCCCAGTAGTCTGGTAATACGCCACAAGAGATCTTGCTCAGCGTCCATCAACATACGGGCGGGAATCTCTTCGCAACCGATTTCCAGCAGAAAATCTGGCATGATATTTTGCTTCGCTGAAGGCTAATGCTTCATGAGCCCACTGGGGCTAATTTTCCCTTCTCAATCTTCTGGTTGGCCGCAGCCGTCGGCTCGTCAGATTTCTCGGACGCAGACTCGCTCTTCTGCTGATCGACCCACGCTTTGGCAATGCCCACGGCCAGTGCGCGCACTCGCGCTATGACACCGACACGCTCCGTCACCGAAATCGCTCCACGCGCATCGAGAATGTTG
The DNA here is from genome assembly GCA_963766625.1 of uncultured Acidobacteriaceae bacterium. Classification (GTDB taxonomy): domain Bacteria; phylum Acidobacteriota; class Terriglobia; order Terriglobales; family Acidobacteriaceae; genus Sulfotelmatobacter. The sequence continues at coordinate 2,019 of CAVYBF010000019.1, forward strand.
AACAGATGCGAGCACTTCAGGCAAAGATCATAGGCAGCCAGCACCGGAAAGCGCGCTTTCCCAATAGCGTAACCCTCCACTTTATCTTTTTTCGGCTCCGAATATTTTCGCAATAACGCGGCACACTCCGCTTCATACAAATCAAAGTGCCGCCACGCCTTCTCCACATCCGCCATTTCAAAGTTGTAAACCGAGAACTGCAGCTCATCCGCCAGCCGCACATCGCCATATTTCACAACCGCGCTCGTCTCCGGATCCCGCGCCCACACAATGTCATAAATCGAATCCACATCCTGCAAGAACGCCGCAATGCGCTCCAAGCCGTACGTCAGCTCAGCCGATATCGGAAACAAATCCACTCCGCCGCACTGCTGGAAGTAAGTGAACTGCGTGATCTCCAGGCCATCAAGCATCACCTGCCAGCCCACGCCCCACGCGCTCAACGTCGGAGCCTCCCAGTTATCTTCTTCAAACTTGATGTCGTGCTGCCGCAGCTCAATGCCAATCGCGCCCAGCGACTCCAGATACAACTCCTGCACATTCTCCGGCGGAGGCTTCAAAATTACCTGCAACTGCATGTGCTTAAACAGCCGGTTTGGATTCTCCCCATAACGCCCATCCGCCGGACGCCGCGAAGGCTGCACATACGCAACCTTATAAGGCTTCGGCCCCAGCACCCGCAGAAACGTCTCCGGAGCCATCGTTCCCGCGCCCACTTCCGCGTCATAAGGCTGCTGCAGCACGCACCCCCGCTCCGCCCAAAACGCCTGCAAGCGCAAGATGAGTTCCTGAAAGGTCAGCGAATTGGATTTGGCTTGAGACACAAGGCTCTTCGGAAGCTAGAAGGTTAATCTGTGATTGTAATGGAAGGAGACGACAGCCGTCAGCAAAAGGGCTCTCCGCGTAACGGGACTGGCCGCTCTAGGCCTTTCTCGGAGCCTTCAGTGGGCCCTTGATGACGAACCGCTCCCGCTTAAGGTGGTACACCCGGCCAGTGACCGCAACAAGCTTCCAGCCATCGTCCCCGAGTTCGTTCAGCCTCTTTTCGTCATACGCCGCTTTGGTCGATTCGATGCGATACTCCCACTTCATCGTGCTCCTCCTGCTCATATAAGCGATGCGAATTATACTGCCGGCAGGTCGGGCCAGCCTGATGCTCTACCGACATTGGAAGCTCTTGGGGAAAGTGGCTATGACGGCGCCACCCCTACCACCCACCCTTCTCCAGCATCGCCGCCGTAACCAGCTTCTTCTCAATATGCCGCTGCAAAATCTGAATCAGAAACTTCCGCAAATCCACTGCCTGCGCCCTGGGCCAAGGCATTTCCGCAAAGCTCTCCACCGGAGCGCGAAACATCTCCGCCGCCAGCGCACGCGACTCGCTCGAAATCTCTGACGATGCCAGCCGTTTGTCATCCACGCACATCAATCCGTCAGCCAGGGCATGAAAGTAAGCGCGGCTGCCGTTCAGAGCGCGCCCGCACACAATGCACTCCGTCAACTCCGGCAGAAATCCCACCAGCCGCGTCAGCCACAATTCGAAGTAGGTAACCGGCATCCACACCTCCGGCCGCTGTAGCGCATGCAGCACCGAAAGCGTCAGCCGGAAAATCGCATCGTTCGCCTCACGATCGGGCAATAACTCATCCAGCAATTCAGCCACATGCGCCAGTGCCACGGCGCGCCCATAACTGACTTCCGTGGCCAGCGGAGACTCCAGCACTTCGCAAGCGTCCAACCGTACCAACTCCTGCCGCTCGCGAACATCGTAGAATGCGCGCACGTAGGTAAGCGGCTCCAGCGCGCCGCCAAACCGCCGCTTCGATTTTTTGGCCGACCGCGCCACTCCCCGCACCTTGCCCTCCGCGCGCGTGAACAGCGTGACCAGCAAATCCGCCTCGCGCAGCGGGTAGGTGCGCAGCACAATCGCTTCCGACTCTGTCACAGCCATCGCAAT
>CAVYBF010000020.1:0-3874 GCA_963766625.1 uncultured Acidobacteriaceae bacterium
GTGGCACTTCGTCTTCCGTCGACTGCGGCTTGTAATGATCGTAAATCGCATCCGCGATCGCGAAGCGGGTCGCCTCCGGCAGTGCCGCATCAAGCTCCTGCGCCCGCGCATACAGCCCGCCCACGATACCTTGAAGTTCCGTGAATTCCTTCACCAGTTCGGTGGTCAAGTCCGTCTTCGCCAGAGCCGCAGCTTTGTGAATTACCCCAGGCCGGATGGGCATGCCGCTCTCTTTGATAACCTCGCTCAGCCAGCTGCACAGCCGCTGCACCCGCCGCGTCTTCTCGTAATACGTTCCCAGATCTTTCTGAAAAGTAACGTGCCGCAACAAATTCAGGCGATCCAGCAGAGAATGTCTCTGATCGGTCTCCCAGAAGAATCGCGCGTCGTTGAACCGCGCCCGCAACACACGTTCATTGCCATGCCGGATCAATCCCTGCGGATCGCCATCAGTATTCAGCACAGCAAGAAAATGCGGCAGCAGCTTGCGGTCAGCATCTTCCACTGCAAAATATTTTTGATGGTCTCGCATTACCGTGACCAGCACTTCTTCCGGCAAGCCAAGAAATTGCGGATCGAACCCGCCCAGAATCACTGAAGGAAACTCCGTAAGATTCACCACGGAATCGAGCAGAGACTTGTCTTCCCGCCACCGGGCCCCGGGGAGCGTGCGCGTCGCTCCATCCAGCGCTTTGCGAATCCGCTGCTCTCGCTCTTCACGACCCAGGACTTTAGCCTCGCGCAACGCATCGATGTACGCATCGCCGGCGCAGGGTATCCGCACGCCGCCTTGGGATAGCATTCGGTGGCCGCGCGAGATCTGGCCTGCCGGGACTCCGTCGAACTCCATCGCAACCACTTCGCCATCGAGCATGGCCACCAGCCAGCGCACCGGCCGCACAAAACGCTCTGTCGCCTTACGCCAGTACATATTTTTCGGCCAGTAAATCGACGAGAGCTCTTTCGGAAGGTTCTCAGCAAGAATTTCCGCGGCTCTCCGGCCTTTTTTCGTAATCTTGGCCGAGATGCAATCGCCCTTCGGAGTCCTGACAATTTCCAGCTGCGAAACCTCGATCCCCGCTTTCTTGGCAAAACCCTGTGCAGCCTGCGTCGGCTGTCCATCCTTGTAAGCCACGCTCACTGTGGGCCCGGTGATCTGTTCGGCGACATCGTCCTGCGCCGCCGCTACGCCAGAAGCGATCACTGCGAGGCGACGCGGCGTATCGAAATTCCTGATCCCGGCCGCGTGCAGCCGCTCCCGGCTCAGCATCGAACCGACGCGCTCGCGCAACTCCAGCGACGCGCCATCAATCATGCGCGCCGGAATCTCTTCGCACCCGATCTCTAAGAGGAAGTCTGGCATTTTTACGTGATTACCGGCGACAATTGTTGTTTCCGGCTTTGTGTCTTCTTCCCGCGTGCAGGTTCCGCTTCGTCGGAATTGTTCGCATCCGATGACTCACTCTTCTGTTGATCCACCCAAGCCTTGGCAATCCCCACAGCCAGCGCCCGCACCCGCGCAATCACACCCACCCGCTCGGTTACCGAAATCGCTCCCCGCGCATCGAGAATATTGAACAGGTGCGAGCACTTCAGGCACAGATCATAGGCGGCCAAGACCGGAAACCGTCTCTTCTGCGCTGAAACTGGGTAGCCCACCTGTCCATCGAGTTTGTCTTCTACTTCTTCTATCTTCTGTCGACGATCGAGGCGAAGCTGGATCAGCTTCGAGTATTCCTCCAACAGAGTGTTACACTCCGCCTCGCACAGTTCAAAGTGCTTCCAGGTCTTCTCCACGTCCGCGAATTCGAAATTGTAGACGGAGAACTGCAGCTCATCCGCGAGCCGCACATCGCCATATTTCACCACCGCGCCCGTCTCCGGATCCCGCGCCCACACAATGTCATAAATCGAATCCACATCCTGCAAGAACGCCGCAATGCGCTCCAAGCCGTACGTCAGCTCGGCCGATATCGGAAACAAATCCACTCCGCCGCACTGCTGGAAGTAAGTGAACTGCGTGATCTCCAGGCCATCCAGCATCACCTGCCAGCCCACGCCCCACGCGCTCAGCGTCGGAGCCTCCCAGTTATCTTCTTCAAACTTGATGTCGTGGTGCCGCAGCTCAATGCCAATCGCGCCCAGCGACTCCAGATACAACTCCTGCACATTCTCCGGCGGAGGCTTCAAAATCACCTGCAACTGCATGTGCTTGAACAGCCGGTTCGGGTTCTCCCCATAACGCCCGTCCGCCGGACGCCGCGAAGGCTGCACATACGCTACCTTATAAGGCTTCGGCCCCAGCACCCGCAGAAACGTCTCCGGAGCCATCGTTCCCGCGCCCACTTCCACGTCATAAGGCTGCTGCAGCACGCACCCGCGCTCCGCCCAAAACGCCTGCAGGCGCAAGATGAACTCCTGAAAAGTCAGCGAATTGGGCTTGCCTTGAGACACAGGCTCCTCGGAAAGCTAGAAGGTTAATCTGTGATTGTAATGGAAGGAGACCGCAGCCGTCAGCAGAGGGGCTCTCCGGGTAGTGGCTGAATTTGAATTCAGCCACTACCGCTCTCCGAGTGGCGGGACTGGCCCTCTAGCTCTTTTTCGGTGCCTTTAGTCCGCGCTTACCGATATCGGTGCACTCCCGCTTAAGGTAGTACGCCTGGTCAGTGACCGCAACAAGCTCCCAGCCATCATCCCCAAGCTCGTTCAGCCTCTTTTCGTCATACGCTGCTTTGGTCGATTCGATGCGATACTCCCATTTCATCGTGCTCCTCCTGCTCATGAAAGCGATGCGAATTATACTGCCGACAGGTCGGGCCAGCCTGATGCTCCACCTACATTGGAAGCTCTTGGGGAAAGTGGCCACAACGGAGCCACCCCTACCACGCACCCTTCTCCAGCATCGCCGCCGTAACCAGCTTCTTCTCAATATGCCGTTGCAAAATCTGAATCAGAAACTTCCGCAAATCCACTGCCTGCGCCCTGGGCCAAGGCATTTCCGCAAAGCTCTCCACCGGAGCGCGAAACATCTGCGCCGCCAGCGCACGCGACTCGCTCGAAATCTCCGACGATGCCAGCCGTTTGTCATCCACGCACATCAACCCGTCAGCTAGGGCATGAAAGTAAGCGCGGCTGCCATTCAGAGCGCGCCCGCACACAATGCACTCCGTCAACTCCGGCAGAAATCCCACCAGCCGCGTCAGCCACAATTCGAAGTAGGTAACCGGCATCCAGACCTCCGGCCGCTGCAGCGCATGCAGCACCGAAAGCGTCAGCCGGAAAATCGCATCGTTCGCCTCCCGATCGGGCAACAATTCATCCAGCAATTCAGCCACATGCGCCAGCGCCACGGCGCGCCCGTAACTGACTTCCGTGGCCAGCGGAGACTCCAGTACTTCGCAAGCGTCCAACCGTACCAACTCCTGCCGCTCGCGAACGTCGTAGAATGCGCGCACGTAAGTGAGCGGCTCCAGCGCGCCGCCAAAGCGCCGCTTCGATTTTTTGGCCGACCGCGCCACTCCTCGCACCTTACCCTCCGCGCGCGTGAACAGCGTGACCAGCAAATCCGCCTCGCGCAGCGGGTAGGTGCGCAGCACAATCGCTTCCGACTCTGTCACAGCCATTGCAATCCAGTCGTCTTACCCAACGCCCAAATTGTAAGGGACAGAACGTAGCCCCAGGGAAAGATCTAAAGATTCAGGATAAAGAGAGAACTGCTGGACGGAGAACTGCTGGACAAGGAGAACGAATCGAGGCAGCGGAAACTCGAAGAGCAAAACGAGCCTGCAAAAGCGAAGACGACCAAGGGTCGAACGTCGCGAGCGAGCTCGCGAACACTAACCCATGATCGCCTTTATAAACTAAACCCTAATTT
>CAVYBF010000021.1:0-17578 GCA_963766625.1 uncultured Acidobacteriaceae bacterium
CCGATTTCCCCAACAATTCAGTGAAGGGTGTAGAAGCCGCGCTCCCCGCCCCAACTCCGCACCTTTACACGATCTTTCTACCCACGCTACGAAGGTTACACAGACAACGGCAAAGGCCGTTTTGCCTCTCTGAAATCCCAGGACTACATCGACTCCGCCAGGTTCGTCAGGGTGCAGCGGTAACGGAGCGTTCACTATGAACAAAAGCTAGCTTGCACTCTAGGGGGCTGCTCGATTCGAGGGGCCCCGTTTTGAAAGGGCGCGGCTTCCAGCCGCGCCGTAAGTGCATAAAATCAGCGGCGGCTTCAGCCGCTGGAGCTCGTTCTCTCTCCCGAAAAAAGAGTTTTTCCGCAGCGTGCTAGGTACGTCAGAGACAAAAAAGCGCACGCCGCTCAAGCAGCATGCGCCTTTCACGCAGAACTCGATCAGATCATAAACAACCAGATCATAAACAGACCTGTCGTCTTGAAATTGCTAGCGCCCGAAATACGCCGCGTTCTTGGCCGTAAATTCGTTCCACTTCTCCGGCAGATCGTCGAGCGCAAAAATCGCCGAGACCGGACACACGGGAACGCAGGCGCCGCAATCGATACACTCTACCGGATCGATGTAGAGCAGGGGCTCCGTTGCGTACTTCGGATCGTCTTTCTTGGGATGAATGCAATCCACCGGACACGCATCCACGCACGCAGTGTCTTTTGTATTGATACAAGGCTCGGCAATCACGTAGGCCATAAAAGTGTGAGTCTCCTGAAACTATGCAGATATTCTACTACCACCGCGTCTCCGCGAAGCGCACATTCTAGCAAGAAACTCCGCGTCTCGTGAAGGCACAGTTGCACTTGGTGGTCAATTCAGCCCCCTTACCCCGATGGCATCATCCCCACCGCAGCCGTTTTTAAGGCGGAGCAAAGGATCTCCTCCTCGATTGGTTTGGAGCGCCAGCCAAACTTCACCGTTGCAGTTTCGCCATCGTTCCAGCTTGTCGACAAAGTTCGCGACGAGCTCTGTCGGGCGGTTCTTTTCAAAGCACGCTCTTAGCGATCCCGCTGCGTCTGAAAAATGTCCACGGCTTCAGCGGCTGGATCTTCGCAGACAAAATAATGGCTGGCGTTTCCGCCAGCCATCCATGCTCACGAAGTGTGCTTACCGGTGTCCGCCCCCACCGCCGTGGCCGCCACCGCCGCCACCATGAAATCCACCACCGCCGTGGAATCCACCGCCTCCGCCACCGTGGAATCCGCCGCCGCGGTACCCGCCACCACCATGGAATCCGCCGCCAACTGAGCCACGGGCGTAACCGCGTCCACCCGCAAATCCCTGTCCTCCATAGCCGCGTCCTGCATACCCACGTCCCGCATAGCCACGGCCAGCGAATCCACGACCCCCGTAATAACCGTGTCCGTAACCCCCGCCTCGGCCGTAACCCCAACCTCTACCGTAACCCCAACCTCGGCCCCAACCACCCCAGCCGCCGCCCCAACCCCAGCCATACCACGGGCCCGCGCCGATGAAGAGGCCGCCCGAAAACCAGCTCGGCCCGTAATAGCCGTAAGGGGCGCAGGCATAAGGATAGTAGCCGTAATATCCATAAGCGCAATCCGGCGGTCCGTAACCTATGCCAATCCCCACCCCCACCTGTGCCTGTGAAGGTCGTGAATACATCAGCGGCAGCATCAACGCCATTACCAACGCCAAATATTTTATGTGCCTCATGGTGATCTCCCCCAGATCCGCGACCACCTGCACCCAACGGATCTGCCGGCCCTCCAGAGCTTGCTCTCTCTGAAAGCTCCTGTATATTTGAACTCAACATCGAGTGAAAAGTTGCAAGGAAGATGCTGGCTCATTTCAGCCAGGAGTGTGTAATTTCAGCCACTTACGAGGCAAAACGCCCAACCGGAGCCACATGCGGGCTGCTTGCCCTTCCGTTGTTACCGTGTTCCTAGTACGCTCTAGTCATAGCTCTACGCATGGCCTCATTCGCCAAAGATCGCTGGACCTCAGGGGCCGATTACGACCGCTGGATGGGCCGCTGGAGCCGTCTTCTCGCCCATGAATTTTTGAATTGGCTGCAGCTTCCTTCCGGCCTCCGCTGGATTGACGTGTGTTGCGGAAGCGGCATGCTCACCGAGGCAATCGTCGAGCGCAATGCACCGGCCGGCGTTGTAGGAATTGACGCTTCTCCCCATCAGGTAGATTTCGCTCGCCGGCACCGCGCCTGCGAAAACGTGACCTTTGACGTCGGCAATGCCGCGTCGCTGACTTTCCTCGATGCCACGTTTGACGTCGCAGTTTCCGGGCTCGGTCTGAACTTCATCCCAGATCCGGCCAAAGGGCTAGAAGAATTTGCCCGTGTAACCCGTCACGGCGGGACTGTCGCAATTTACGTGTGGGATTACGAGCGGGGCGCGCGTTTTCTCCGCGAATTTTGGGATGCCGCATTCGCGGTCGATCCCGAAGCCGGCGCCTCCGATCAAGCTCGCCGTTTTCCCATATGCACCGAAGCCGGCTTACGCAACTTGTTCGAACAGGCCGGCTTGAAGCGCGTAACCTCTCGTGCTCTCGACATCGTGACTCATTTCACCGATTTCAATGATTACTGGGAACCATTGCTGACCGGTCAGGGCTCCGCACCAAACTATCTCGCCACGCGAGATTCTCAAATGCAAAGCAGAATTCGCGAACGCCTGAGAACCGTCCTGCCCGCAGACCGAGAAGGCACAATCGAACTTCCCGCCCGCGCCTGGGCAATCCAAGGCTACCGGTCCTAACCTTCAGAACCTTCGGACGAACGCCGGTCGCTCGTTTACAAAACGCTCCCATCGAAAAAAACCAATTCAGCGCTTTTTCGAGGGCCGTCTGCAACCGTCGTATAATGCGTCTGGCCCTTAGGAGCTTGCTACCATGCCCGAAACCCTCCAATACGAACTGCAACTCGCGCGCCGCATGTCGCGCCTCGGCACCGAAACTGCCTTCGAAGTTCTCAATAAAGCCCGCGCTCTCGAGCGCCAGGGCAGGAGCATCATCCATCTCGAAATCGGCGAGCCCGATTTCGACACTCCTTCGAACGTCGTCGAAGCCGCCGTCGATGCCCTCCACAAAGGCTGGACTCACTACGGTCCCTCCGCCGGCCTTCCCGATCTGCGCCAAACCATCGCTGACTACGTCAGCCGCACCCGCGGAGTAAAAGTTACGCCCGAAGAAGTTGTCGTCGTTCCCGGTGGCAAGCCGATCATCTTCTTCACCATCCTCACACTCATTGATGACGACGATGAAGTCATCTATCCCAATCCCGGCTTTCCGATTTACGAGTCGATGATCCACTACGTCGGCGGCAAAGCCGTTCCCATCCAGCTTCGCGAAGATCGCGATTTTTCGCTCGACGTGGACGAACTCGCCGCTCTCATCACCGACCGCACCAAGCTGATCATTCTCAACTCCCCACACAATCCCACCGGCGGAGTGATGTCGCGCAAAGATGTCGAACGCGTCGCCGAAGTGATCGGCGACCGCAACATCCTCGTCCTTTCCGACGAAATCTATAGCCGCCTGCTTTTCGAAGGCGACCATTTTTCCATCATGTCTGTTCCCGGCATGCAGGAGCGCACTCTGCTTCTCGATGGCTTCTCAAAAACCTACGCCATGACCGGATGGCGCATGGGATACGGCGTAATGCGCGCCGATCTCGCCACCCACATCACGCGCCTCATGACCAACTCCAACTCCTGCACCGCCAGCTTTACCCAAATGGCCGGAATCGAAGCCTTGCGCGGCGATCAGTCTTCCGTCGATCACATGTGTTCTGAGTTCAAGCGCCGCCGCGACGTCTTCGTCGCCGGTCTTAACAAAATCAAAGGCTTTTCCTGCCGCATGCCCCATGGCGCCTTCTATGTCTTCCCCAACATCACCCAGACCGGATGGAAATCGAAACCCCTCGCCGACGCGCTGCTTGAGCAAGCCGGCGTAGCCGCGCTCTCGGGTACGGCATTCGGCGCATTCGGCGAAGGCTATCTGCGCTTCAGCATCGCCAACTCGCTCGAAAATCTCCAGCAGGCCCTCGACCGCATCGACCACTGGACGAAGAAAAATCTCTAGCCAGCGTCAAACACTGAAACCGATGCCATGGAGCTACAAACCCTTCGCGCCCGGGATGATCTATTGCTTTTTCCCCTCGAACATCTAAACTCAACAGCGGAATCGGTCACCATGGCAGAGAGAATCCCCATGAAGTCCGCAAAGAAATCCAAAGCCGCACCTCAATCCAGCCGCCCGCACGCTCCCGGCTACGGTTTTCCCGAAAGCAGCAAAGGCCTGCTTCCCTGGAGCTGGGCCGAGCAGCGCCTGAAAAAATCCCACAATTACTGGATCACCACTGTGAAACCCAACGCCTCGCCCCACACCATGGTCGTCTGGGGCCTGTGGCAGGACGGCCGATTTCTCTTCAGCACCGGCAGCCAATCGCGCAAAGCTCGCAACCTCGCGCAAAATCAAAACTGCATCGTCTGCACCGAACGCGCCAATGAAGCGGTAATCGTCGAGGGCACAGCGGAAATCGCCGACCTTTCCGCCCGCCGCAAGTTCCTTCCAGTCTACGAACGCAAGTACAAATTCGACATGAAGGGAATGAAAGACGACATTCTCTGCATGAAAGAACCAGTCTTCGCCGTGCGTCCGCGCGTCGCCTTCGGCTTGTGGGAAAAATACTTCCAGAGCAAGTCAACCCGTTGGACATTCGAGTGACCGGACGCAATAAGCATCGACGGATCAGTCTACTTTGTTTACTGGCTTCATCGGCTGCCGAACCCGACCGATTATTCTTCCGACGGACGCATCTTCCCACTTCTCAAATACCGGCTATGCCAGCTCAACGCTTCGCCCAGCATGTGCGGAGTATGTTTCGCGTAGGGCATCCGGTCGGAGCGCTCGATATAGTCCAAGAGCAAAGGTTTGTATTTCGGGTCGGAGCACTTCTCAATAACCAGATGAGCACGCTGCCGCGGCGAAAGCCCCCGCAGATCAGCCAGCCCATGCTCGGTCACGATCACCTGCACGTCATGCTCCGTATGATCAACGTGCGAAACCATGGGAACGATCGTCGAAATGGTGCCGTGCCGCGCCGTTGAAGGCGCCATAAAGATCGAGAGATATCCATTGCGCGCGAAGTCCCCCGAGCCCCCAATGCCGTTCTGAATGCCTGATCCCATCAGATGCGTCGAATTCACATTGCCATAAATATCCGCCTCGATCATTCCGTTCATGGCAATCACGCCCAGCCGCCGAATAATCTCCGGATGATTCGAAATTTCCTGCGACCGAAGCACAATTCGTTCGCGGTAGTCCGCCATGTGGGCATTCACTTCGGCGAGCGTGTCCGGGCTCAGCGAAAACGCGGTAGCCGACACGCAGGTCAGCTTGCCCGATTTCAACAACCGGATCATTCCATCCTGAATCACTTCCGTATAAGAAGTCAGTCCTTCAAACTGGCCCTCTTCCAATCCGAAAAGAACCGCGTTCGCAATATTGCCCACGCCCGATTGCAGCGGCAGCAGGTTCTCCGGCATCCGTCCTTTTTGCACTTCCCACTTTAAAAATTCGAGAATGTGTCCGGCGATCCGCTTCGAAGCTTCATCTGGCGCTTTAAATGCGCTGTTGCGGTCCGGGGAATTGGTAAGCACGACCGCGACTACTTTGTCTGCCGCAATGTCCATGTAGGGCGTGCCAATCCGCTGTCCGGGATGCATCAATGGAATCGGCCCACGATGCGGCGGTGGTTGCAATCCGTAATAAACATCGTGCATGCCTTCCAGTTCCGCCGGTTGCCACGCATTCACTTCCAGAATGACCCGCTCTGCCTGATCGATCCACGTCTTGTTATTCCCAATCGACGAACTCGGCACCAGTCGCCCGTCTTCCAGCACGGCAGTCACTTCGATCAGCGCCACATCCATCTTGCCCAGAAATCCATACTCCACAAACTGCGCCACATGGCTGAGATGAATATCCATATATTCCATCTCGCCCGCATTGATGCGCTTGCGCGTCTCCGGATCGGACTGATACGGCAGCCGCAGATGAATCCCTCCAGCCATCGCCAGCGCCCCATCCAGTTCCGGCCCGGTCGAAGCCCCCGTAAACACGCTGACCTGGAACTTCTCTCCGCGATAATTCGCGTCCGAAATCCGCCGTGCCAGCTCAATCGGCACCGCCTTGGGATAGCCCGATCCAGTGAACCCGCTCATCCCAATCTGATCCCCAGACTTGATCAGAGCCGCAGCTTCTTCGGCGCTCATAACCTTCTGCGCCATCTTGGAATTAAGAACCCTCGACTTAGAGGAAAGAGTCGTGAGAGAAAGAATAGTAGCCATAGTTGAAGTCCGTAATACGTCGCTATAAGCAATACGTCGCTATAAATGGAAGGGACAACTTACGCAGCCTAACTCTAGGCCCGCCGCTTACACCCGTCTGTGAGCCAGATCACATCCGAGTGGTGATGCTAGCCGGGTGCCACCGCCATTCCGAACCGATGTCATCCCGAACGCGGCGAAAGCCGCGAGAGGGACCTTACGTCATCTGGGAGCGCCGCTGCTGCGGACCGCGGAGCAGTACGCATGCGTGAAGACTCCTGCGTCTTTCGTCCTCAAACAAAAGACTACATGGGTCCGAATCGAAGCCTTCGTTCTTATCCAATCAATTCGTAGCGGTTTTCAATGAATAGGTGCCTCGAAAGTCGAAATTCAAGTTTTGGGAAGTTGGCATGCTTTGGCCTGGCGCAGCGCTTAAGCGCTGCGGTTCAGCCAATAGAATTCAACCGGCTTTAGCCGCAGAGATGCGCTCATCTCCGCTCAAGCAAAGCCCGCCGCCTTATGATATTTTCAATAACTCGCCCCGCCGTTGGGCCTGAAAGATTCCATCGCGACACAATTCCCTGAGAAACCATGACCCCCAAATTCCGCGTCTTCGCCACTTGCGACATCGGAGAAGCCATCGACCTGCTTCGCAACCGAGGCTATGAAGTCGAAGTCTATCCTCAACCCGAAGCTCCGCCCAAGGACCTCATCATCGACAAAGTGAAATCCGGAATCGACGGCCTCATTACCACGCTGCGCGATCCCATCGACGCCGAAATTTTCGAAGCAGGGAAGAATTCCCTGAAAGTTGTCGCCCAATACGCCGTCGGCTTCGACAACATCAACCGCGCCGATGCCAACCGCTACAAGATTCCCTTCACCCACACCGCCGACGTCCTCACCGAAGCCACCGCCGAATTTGCCTTCTTCATGATGGGCGTGTTAGCCCGCAAAATGTGGCCCGCCGAGCACCTCACCCGCGAAAATCGCTGGGGGTTCTGGCATCCATATCTGCCTTTCCTCGGCGACGAAGTCACAGGCCAAACCGTGGCCGTAATCGGCACCGGACGCATCGGCCTCGCGCTCATCAAGAAATGCGCCGGCTTCGACATGAACATTCTGTGCTTCGATCCCGCCTATGAAAACCAGCAATTCATCAATGCAATTCAGGAGGAATTTGATCTGCGGCACGCCCGCGGCATCTCCCGCGAGAAAAACTGGATCAAATACGTTCCCTTCGAGGAAGCCCTGCGCCACGCCGATTTCGTCAGCGTCCACGTGCCGCTGTTGCGTCCCGGAGAAAGCTCCACGCCCACCTATCATCTTTTCAACGAACAAACTCTGCGTCTCATGAAACCCACTGCATTTCTCATTAACGATTCCCGCGGCCCAGTGGTTGACGAATTAGCGCTCGCCAAAGCCCTCCGCGAAAACTGGATCGCCGGTGCCGCCCTCGACGTCTACGCCAAAGAACCATTGCCTGCTGATTCTCCACTGCGCGATCCCTCGATCGCCGACCGCCTCCGCCTCTATCCGCATTTCGCCAGCGCCGCCCGCATCACCCGTCTCTCCACCGATCCCAACAAAGGCATGGCAGGCCGCTGCGTGCAAGGATTAATTGACGTACTGGAAAAAAACTACGACGGCGACTTCACCAAAATGCCCTACCTGGTAAACAAAGAAGCCTTCGCAAAATAATTTCTCGCCAGCGCGCGTGGAAGCGGGCGACCCGCCTGCTTGCTTGTGACTCCGCCGGCAACTCTAGCTGACCACTAATCACTACCCACTAACCCCTGATCACTATTCCCTCGCCCCTAATCCCTAATCTCACACCGCATATTTAAACGGCCGCATCCCGCTGCTCTTCCAGAAGTAAGCAAGAATGATCACACTAGCCACCGCTGCATAAGCGCACCACAACGAAGTGAATGCATATCGCTTAAACCCCATCACCACCAGCAGAATCGCCATATTCGCTAATCCGAAAACAACCATGTCTTTTACCTTCGAGAACAAAAGCGAGCCGCACGTCGCAATCACGTAAAAAACTGCAACAGTAGTATTGTTCGTGGCCTGATTGATGTACACGATGCTGTTGACTTTGACGAAAATCTGCGTTGGATAAGCGGTGAGAGCCCAAAGGATGTAAAGAGTCGTCAAAGCTCCGATCACAAGAAATGGCTGCATGCGCTTACGGCTTTTCGCGTCAGGCTCAAACAGAAATACGCTGAGCGGCAATAGAAATGGCAGCAGCCCTTGTGCATACAGCATGAATGCCGCTCCCATATTGTGCGTAATCTCCGGCGACAGAATTCCGTCCAGTCCCAGCCAGACGAATCCCTCAATGAACTGATGAATCGCAAACAACAGCGGCAGCGAGGCAAACAGAAGTTCGCGCCTGTGTTTCACCCGCGTCAATGTCGCAACTCCCACTGTTGCCAAAACTCCGCTGCCCACAAAATTCGCCGCCGCCGAAAAACACATGTGCGCCCTCCCGCGATACAAGCATTCCTAAACGGAGAAGTTCTCTCTTACGCTTTATCAAGACATTTTTCAACCACCATTTCATCCCCCAAGGCCAGACTATTCAGCGGTCATTCGGGACCAGCTTTGGCCCGCAAGAAATCAAGGCGAATCCGCTCCGATCCTTACTAAGCACGAATACACTGATCACTAACCACTGACCACTAACCCCTAGGCCCTAATCACTAACCTCTACCCGCCACAAAACCCTTGACATCCCCCGCATTCGCAATAGAATCGCGGCAATCGATCTTCCACACTCCTTCCTCGCAAGCAAACGGGCCGAACCCTGGACACAACTTGATAGTTAATTGGGCTTAATCGAATCTCGCAGAAGTCCACAGGAGGGAACCATGTTCCATCCCTTTCACGTTCTGCTCGCCTCGCGGCAGCAACCTTTCTCACAAGCGGCTGCGCCCTCGGCAAAGTCGTCGACAATGGCCCGCAGCACCTCAACGAAATGTCCTCCATCGGCAAGGTGTTGCAGAGCGCCGGCTCTCGCCCCGTGCACATTCTCTACGTTCACGGCATGGACGCCACCAGCTCCGCCGACTCGGTAGTCTTTCAAAAAGGAATTTGCGAGATCCTCAAAGACTGCACGCTTCCTTCATCCGCCGAAAGAGACTATGCCGATAGCGGAGTCTTTCAGCCTGGCTCTGCGCCGCCTCCGTTCGAATACATGAGTAATCCGGTGTGGTCGAATGCCGAAGAGTGGAGCGCCTCCGCGCCCTTTGTCGATCACTACTTAATCACGCGCACGCACGGCGGCCCCATCGTTGTCGATGAAATCAACTGGTGGCCGCTGGTGTTTCCCTTGAAGTGCCGCAACATGATCACCGGGGAAGCCCAGCTCGCCGGACCCTATACCAGCCTGCTCGGATTATGCGCACAAACCACACAAAGAGATTCCAAGAATCCCGGCCGCTTCACCAGTTATCAGTGGATCTCGCCCCAGCAAGCCGCATCTTCCCAAGCCATGCCGCGCCGCGGAGCCTTAATCAACCGCGACTTGAAAAACAGCATTCTCGATTGGGGAGTCTCCGACGCGTTTATGGTCGTCGGCTCGATGCGCACGCTTTTTCAGGAAGCCATGCGCCAACTATTCGTGAAGACCGCCAGATTCCGCTCCAACGGCGCCAGGAACAGCGACTGGATTCAACAATTGCAGAACCCGCAGGGAATCGATCGCGAGTTCATCGTGGTCTCTCACAGCCTGGGCAGCTATCTCGTATTTTCCACGTTAAACATCAACCAACCGGCGGCAACCCCGCACACTGTAACCAACGAATCAGCCGGCAATCCCGAAACCCAGGATGCCGCCGCTCAATATATTCTCGAGCGCACATCACTTGTATATTTCTTCGCCAATCAGGTTGCGCTCCTCGAACTTGCCGAAGTCGACATGCCCGCTGCTGCAAGCGCCGTCTCGCCGCAGACGGCCCAAGTGCAACCCCAGCCACAACCCAAAGCCGCGTTCAGCAAGCGGATCACCCGCTGGAGCGATTTACGGCGAAACTTCAAGCAACGGGTTAGCCCGGCTGAAGCCGCCCCGCAACTGCCGGAAATCTTTGCCTGGAGCGATCCCAGTGATGTGCTCACTTACCACGTGCCTCCGATCGCCAATATCAAGGTCGATAACCTGTACGTCCGCAACACCTGGTGGCATTGGCTCTTCGCCGATCCCTCCACCGCGCATGGCAACTACGCAAAAAACAAAGAAGTGCTGAAGGTCATGATGGGCCCATGATGGTCTTATCTGAGGCTCCCGACTCTCAACTGCGGCATTTACATCCAATCCATTCCCGATAGAATGAATGCTGCGTTCGCGATTCAAGATTTCAAACCAGACCACATGCAAACTCGAAAACTCCCCGCGTCTTTCTTATTTCTTTTTCTGCTGCTCTTGCCCGCTCTGGCTTTTGCCGCGCCGTCAGGCTCAGACAATCCGCTCAAACTGATTCCCGCGCCGAAAGAAGTCCGCATTCAGCCCGGAAGCTTCCACGTCAAACCAAGCACTCGGATTCTCGTCGAGTTCGGCCACCAGGCAGAAGATCGCATCGCCGCCGAGACCCTGGCCGAAGAAATCCATGACGAGGCGGGATTCACCTTGTCCATCACCGGCGAAAAGCCAGACACCAGGCGCGAGAAGAAGGAAGATCAAAGCAACATCGTCCTCGCCCGCCTGCAGGATCGCAAGGTTCGCGACTTCCTCGCTTCCAAGGGCTTGAACGCAGATTCAATCGGTGATCAGGGCTATCTTCTGTTCTCCGATCATTCGCACCTGATCGTCGCCGCCAACACCGGCCAGGGACTTTTCTATGGAGTGCAAACCCTGCGCCAGTTGCTCCGCCCCGAAGGCAACGCTCTCATCTGTCCCGCCGTTTCCATTCGCGACTGGCCCAGCATGGAGTGGCGTGGCGTTCAGGATGACATCAGCCGTGGCCCCATTCCCACCGAAGACTACATGAAGCGGCAAATGCGCACTCTGGCCGAGTACAAGATCAATCTCTTCGCTCTCTACATGGAGCACGTCTTCGACTTCGCCAGCCAGCCCCTCATCGCTCCCAAAGAAGCCGCGCTCACTCCCAAAGGAAATCAATGCTCTCGTCGATTACGGGAAAACTCTCTACATCACCATTCTTCCCGAGCAGCAAACCTTCGGCCACCTTCACCACATGCTCAAGTACGACATCTACGCTGATGTCGCCGAGCGTCCCCACGGCCACGTTCTCACGCCCACCAAAGAGCGCTCCTACGACATCATCAAAGCCATGTACGCCGATCTCGTCCCGCTCTTTCCCGGACCGTTCCTCCACATCGGCGGCGACGAAACCTTCGAACTCGGTCAGGGACAGACCGCCGCGTTAGCCGCGCAGGAAGGCCTCGGCCGCGTCTACCTCGATCACATCCAGAAAGTCAGCCAGATCCTTGCGCCGTATCACAAGCAGCTCATGTTCTGGGGCGACATCGCGGTGAAATATCCGCAACTCCTCAACATCCTGCCCAAAGACATGATCGCCGTTCCCTGGGATTACGATCCCAAGCCCAGCTACGCCAGCATCATCAAGCCCTACCGCGACGCCGGCCTGCGCGTCGTGGTCGCACCCGGAGCAAACAACTGGAATCAAATCTGGCCCAATCTTGATGATGGTTACACCAACATCCGCAACTTCGTGCGCGACGGCCAATCCCTCGGCGCCATGGGAATGTTAGACACGACTTGGAACGATGACGGCGAATCTCTCTACGCCATGGCCTGGCCAACCCTGATCTTCGGAGCAGCCGCTGCCTGGCAATCGGGTGAATCAAACGTCGACGATTTCAAAAACGCCTACGATTGGTCCTTCTACGGCAACTCCGAAGACAATACCTTCCGCGACATTCTCGACAATCTAGATCAAGGCCACGAAGCGCTTAGCAAAAATCAAAGTCGATACCGAAACCGACGATCTCTTCTGGATCGATCCCTTCACTCCCGCCGGCGCGGCAACCATGCAGAAACTCGCCCCTGCCGCTCTCGAAATGCGTACCGGAGCCGAACGCGCGCTCGAAACGATTGTATCGCGATCGTGCTAAAGCTCGTGCCCATCAGTCCACGCTCGACGACATGATCCTCGCCGCCTGGCGCTGGGATGCGCTCGGCATGAAAATCGAGTACACGCAAGAGATCAATAAATTCTACTGGGACGCATTCTTGAATCAGACCGACGCCAACCGCGTCGGCAACGATCTCGAAGAAATCACCTCAATCAACGCGCGTCTCGAAGACCTGCGCGACTCCACGACACGTCTGGCTGGAATGTACCGTCAAGCCTGGCTGCGCGAATACAGTCCCTATTGGCTCGACAATGTCTTAATTCGCTACGACACGCTCGCCCAGGAATTCCAGCAGAAAATCGTAGCCGTCCGCCAGGCCCGCCGCCAATACGAATCCACCAAAACCCTCACCCAACCGCAGGAGTTAGGCTTTTTCCTCCAGCCGTGAATGCTTGAGATGAATGCTTTGACAAGACTGCTTTGAAAGCGCCGCTTGAAACGGATGCTTTGAAAGGGCAGCTTTTGAAACGGCTACTTTGAAACGGCCGCTTTGAAAGGGCGCGGCTTCAGCCGCGCCGTAACGCCATCATAGAGACTGCGGCTTTAGCCGCTGAGCCGAGTCGTCTGAACACGGGCTAAACCTCCATGTTGCGTCATCCCGAACGCCCGCGCTTTTACCAGCGGGCGGAGGGATCTCCCCCTCAACCGATGCAGCGCGTAAGCTGAACGGCGCCTCTACGCGGTTTGCTAATCTGAAAAGGCGCCCATATCGACGTGCTTGATACATGAGGTCCGTGCACCTATGTTCTCCAATCGCACCAACTGGAAGCTAACCCGCAATCGCCTAACCGAGGCCCTCGAAGAAGCAAAAGCGACCGGCTCCCGCATTCTCGACCTAACCCTCTCCAATCCCACCCGCGCCGAACTGCACTATAACAAGCAGCAAATTCTCGAATCGCTATCTTCTCCCCGCTCGCTCGATTACGATCCCCAACCCAAAGGCCTACTCGCAGCCCGCGCAGCAGTCTCTGCGTACTACGCAATTCAACATTCAACTCCCCTCGATCAAGAACGCCTCATCCTCACCACCAGCACCAGCGAAGGTTACTCGTTCGTCTTCCGCCTGCTCTGCAATCCCGGCGAGGAAATTCTCGTTCCCAAGCCCAGCTATCCTCTCTTCGAATTCCTCGCCGATCTAAGCGACGTTAACCTTGTGCCCTACCCGCTGCTCTACGATTACGGCTGGCAGATTGATTTTCCGTCTCTGCAGCGGGCCATCACTGATCGCACGCGCGCCGTAGTCGTCGTTCATCCCAACAATCCGACCGGATCATTCGTGCATCGGGAGGAGCAAGAGGAACTGAATCGCATCTGCCGCAAACATCACCTGGCAATCGTCGCCGACGAAGTCTTCATCGACTATGCTCACGACAAAGCCCCGCACCAAACCTTCGCCGCAAATCAAGAAGTCCTGACTTTCACCCTAAGCGGCGTTTCAAAAATCTCCGCGCTCCCGCAGATGAAAGTCGCCTGGATCGCCACCAGCGGTCCCACAGCCGAAGTTGAATCCGCACAATCCCGCCTTGAGATCATCGCCGATACATTCCTCTCGATGAACGCGCCCGTCCAATGGGCAACGCCACTGCTGGTCGAGCAGCGAAAAGAAATCCAGCGCCAGATTCTCGACCGCGTGCTGAAGCGAATCTTCGCCGATCTCGACCGCCAACTCGCCGCACAAAAATCTTGCCAGCGCCTGGCCGTCGAAGGGGGATGGTACGCAATCCTCCGCGTCCCGGTAACCCAAACCGACGAAGAACTAGCCGTCAACTTGCTTCGCAGCAAGAATGTCCTCGTGCACCCGGGCCATTTTTACGATTTTCCCAGCGATGGATATCTGGTGCTAAGCCTGATTACACCAGAAGCTGATTTTTCTGCGGGAGTCAGAAGCATACTAAAGCGCTTGAACGGCCAGTGAAGTCGCCTTTGCCCCTCACCATTGTCATTCCGACACGCGAGCCCGCCCTACTCTTGTCATTCCGACACGCGAGCGCAGCGAGCAAGGAGGAACCTGCTGTCCGCGTCCGTTCAACTGCTGCCGATGGGCGACAATCCCGCGGATTCTACCGCTTCACCAGAAACGGATTACTCTCCCGCTCTTCGCCAATCGTAGTCACCGGCCCATGCCCCGGCACAACCACAGTCTCGTCCGGCAACGCCAGCACCGTCCCATGCAGCGATTGCATAATCTTCTGCATCGACCCGCCGGGCAAATCCGTTCGCCCAATTGACCCCGCAAACAATGTATCGCCCGCAATCAATTTTTTCTCAGCAGGGAAGTAGAGGCAAATGCTTCCCTCGGTATGCCCTGGCGTGTGCAGAACGCTGGCCTCATGCGCTCCAGCTTTTACCGTATCGCCAGTCGTCACAGCCCGATCGATCTTCACCTCACCCGGCGCAGCCACGCCAATCCACGCCGCCTGCACGTCCAGCATTTTCAGCAGCGCGTAATCATTCTCATTCAGCAGGATCGGAGCACCCGTCGCTGCCCGCAACTTCATCGCCCCTCCCACATGATCGATGTGCGCATGCGTGATCACAATCTGCTTCACCTGCAAATTATGTTTCCGAACCAGCGCCAGCACATCGTCAACATCATCACCCGGATCGATTACCATCGCTTCGCGCGTGGTCTCGTCGCCGATAATCGAGCAATTGCAGTGCAGCGGTCCCACCGGAAAAATCTCGTGAATCATCCCCTCATTGTAGAGTGAGAACCAATCCTCTGGGTACCTCTGCGCCCCCTGTCGCGGTCGCTTCATCCGTAATCGGCACTTGCCCTAAATCCCAACTGGCGAGACAATACGCCATCCCGGGGGTTTTTTCTGTGGCAGCTAAATACCGTCAGCCCGGATATCAAGACCGCGATCGCAACCCAGACAAGCCGCGGAGAGAATCCGGAGAGCACTCAAAAGAGAAGTCCGGCCCGAAACCCTCAACCCCGCTCGCCAAGCGGGACTACAGCATGGGCCCGCGGCCAGTCAACATGCCCGGCACGCGCGCCGTCTCGCGCTGCGCCCAGTGCGGCACCGTACTGCAACAGATCCCGCCGGCGGGTCTTTGCCCCAAGTGCGGCTTCGAGCTGCACTCCTGCAAGCAGTGCATGTATTTCGATCCCGGCAAGCGTTTCGAATGCATGCAGCCTGTCCCCGAGCGCATCGCAAAAAAGGACGCCCGCAACGATTGCACTTTTTACGAGATTCGCGTCACCCGCGAAAAGGAAACCTCCACGCCCGCCCCACTGCGTCCCACCGACGCGCGCCAGGCCTTCGAAAATCTATTCAAAAAGTAGTTGCTGTCGATGCCGCATGTAGGGACAGCCGCCCTCGGCTGTCTGCCGGGCGAAGCCCGGTTGCGTCATTGTGGAGCGGACACTCCTGTCCGCTGCTTTTGACTTCTGTCTAATGTGCTCGGAGTACTAAGAGGATGGCGGAGAGTACTTGATCAGATGACGCGGCCATACCTCTACTGGCTGAGCTTGATCGCCAATTGCCGCTCGGGCTGCGTCATCTGACTCCACAACTTCTGTAGATCATCCTGCAGCGCCTGATTGTTCGGGTCTTTGTGCAGCCCCATCGCAAACCAGCGATATGCCGTAGGCAAGTCCCGCGGTGCGCACGTGCCCGTCGAATACAGCGCGCCCAGCGAAATCATCGCCTTCGCATCCGAGCGGTTCGCCGCCGATTTCAGCATGTGCATTCCGCGGTCGCAATCCTGCCCCACCCCGCGTCCGTAAATATAACGTTGCGCCTCAGCCACAGAATCGACAGGCTTCGCCGGCGCAGGCTTCGGCGCTGCCGGTTTCACTGCAGCCCGATGAGCCGGCGTGCTCGGTTGCGCCGTCTGCTCTTCCTGAGAAGATTCCGTCTGAGAAGATTCCGTTGCCGCCCCAGTTCCCGAAGAGGCAGCCCCTGCCGCGGGCGCACCCGAATTGCTCTGCGCTCCGTTAGCTTGCTCAGCAGCAGGCGCAGTGTTCGGCGCTGCATTGCTCGGTGCCGGATTTTCCGGCGCCCCCGCTGCTTGCGGCGTAGATGGCGTTGCCGATTGAGATGTTGTTTGCGATGCACTCGGCGGAGTAGTTCCCGTCGCCGAAGCGCTTCCCGGGGAAGTCGGCACTGCCGCAGCTCCCGTCGGTACCGTCGCAGGCCCACTCGGAGCCGCCGCCGTCCCCGCAGATCCCGCCGCCGCCGCATTCGGAGCCGCAGTTCCACTCGGCACCGCACTCGTACCGCTTTCGTTCGATCCTGCTCCGGCCGCAGGATTCGCCGTCGCCGCGCCATTATCCGCCGGCTTCTGCGCAGTATCTGCTGCGGGCTGCGTCGCCGCTGGCTTGTTGACGCCCGCAGTCAGCCAGTCGAATCCGCCCGTCTTCCAGCGCAGATAGCCAAAGCCGCCCGCCAATGCCAATGCCACCAAAATAAAAACCAACTTGCCCCAGCCGCGTTTCGGTTCTTCCTGGTCATCCTCCAGCAGGTAATCAAGGTTTCGCGAAGCGCGCAAGTGCTCCCACCCATCCCCGTGGCTTTCATCCCGCTTTGTACTTCGCGGCGGTGCGGGCGCGGGCTGGTTTAATCCTAGAAACGAGGGACCACTGATCGTCGGCTGAACATCAGCCTTCTGCTCAGACGCGGCGCGCGGCCGCGCCTCTGCCGGCGCACTCGCCACTGCTTGAACAGCCGACTCTGCAGCATTCGGCCTCTGCGCCGCAACATTTCCCGCCGGAGCGCTCGCCTGTCTCGCCGGCGCAGCCGCCTCTGTTCTCAACGGCGCGCCGCACATCCCGCAGAAACGGTTATCCTCGGCGTTTTCATTGCCGCATCGTCCGCAGCGCACAAAACCTCCCTCACGCTGTTATTAGCTTAACAAGAGTGCCGCCGTCGCGCGAGTGCGACGGCGGATTTTGCTCTCGGAATAACGATTGTGGCGGTTCGCGGCGCGAGCGCAGCCTAACTTGACTCCACTGTTAAAATAGAGGCAGAGGATTTAGCAAATCTTTTCACATCGAGGCGAAGCCGCCAACGGCTTCGCCTTTCGTGTTTCAGGAGCGATTCATGTCCAAGCGCCCAGTCAAACCTTCGTCAAACCAAAAATCATCCCAACCTAACCAAGCG
>CAVYBF010000022.1:0-493788 GCA_963766625.1 uncultured Acidobacteriaceae bacterium
CTCAAAGAGGAAGAGGGCTCTCGGAAGCCGGACTTCCTAAAGACTCTTGGTCTTCGCCTGGGGCGGTCCTTTTCCGAAATCGAAAGACCTATCGAGGTACTTGCAACTGCTCCACGTAACCGGCTGCGTCGGCGTCACCAATCCCTCGTACAAGCAAATGGAGCTTAGTGAAGGATTAGAAGAGTTGTGGCGCTCACAAGTAGAGAAATTACCCGTGCCTCAGCGTAAGTTCGTCGAACACGCAGCCAATCTGGCTCAGGAATCGTTTTCTCTTGCTAAGTGAGGCGCGCTTTAGATGTACCTCGACAAAGTAACGTCTCTAATAGACGATCACCTTAGGGCGAAGCATCCCAGTTTTTTCGGCACCAAGGCAACGCACCCGTTCCTCTCTTTAAGGCCGTTCAAGGAAATCCACGACCCAATTTGGGGCACCAATCGGTTTTCCTGGCGAGAACTCGCGATTATAGACTCGCCAATTATCCAGCGGCTGCGTAGGATCCATCAAACCGGCCTTGCATACTACGTTTACCCGTCCGCCCAACATAGCAGATTTGAGCACTCGCTGGGAGTTGTGACGGTGGCCGCCCGCGTGTTCGACTCAATCGCCCAGCGTTATGCGGGAGAGCTGGAGTTAATTTCCGGCCAGCTCGCGCCAGGGGCGAGATTCGAAGACGCGATTTCCCGCTGGCGTCAGGAGTTGAGGCTGGCTGCGCTCCTGCACGATACTGGACACAGCCTCTTAAGCCACGCGTCGGAAAGAGTTTACGGCGAGCTGAAGCTGCTGAAGAATGCCGCCGGGGAACTGAGCGAAATCGCTGCCGCCAAGAAGAAGGCAGGAGAAGTTCTTTCCTACTGTCTTAGCAAGACTGGCGCACTTGCGAACCTGCTGCGGAGGGCCCAAGAGAGGCTTATGAAGGGCGGATCCGCTGGAGAATACAGCGGCGACCTTGACATGGGAAATGTGTCCCTGCTTATCCTGGGCCGATCGAAGCACCCGTGGCAACACTTTATGGGTGATATCATCTCCTCCGGCTTCGACGCCGACAAGCTCGACTATCTGCTCCGGGACGCGATCTCTACTGGTCTCCCCCTGCGGTATGACTTGGACAGATATCTCTCCACAGTCTCCCTACCGAAGCTGAAGTTGTATGATGACCCAACCGGAAAACTAGAAAAACTCTATAGCAAATCTGTTCCCCTCCCCGCGAAGCATTCCCCGGCGGCAAATGAAAAGCATCCATACTTCTACTTCTACAGGCTCCGGCTCCCCAAACGATCGATGAATACTATTGAGCAGATTACGATCTGCAAGCTAATGCTAACCAGCTACATGTACCAGCACCAGAAGGTTCGGGCCGCTGAGGGCATGTTCGAGAGATTGCTCCTGCGGGTGCTTCGCCGTTGGCAACAGCCCGCGGATGCCGCTTCTCGCAAGGGCAAGGTAGCCGACAGAAAGGCGAGGAAAACGGATGAGGAGATAGTCCCTTTATTCCTGGACTTCGATGACACCTCACTACAGGGAGAGTGGTTCCTCGCCTCCGAGGACGACGAAATTCAAGAGGCGTCCTATCGGCTTGTCAACCGATTGCTCCCAAGGGTTGTCTACGAGATTAGCCCGACGGCCGAAGAGCCACACGACGTACCCCTCACTGACTTTTTCTCTAGATTGGAGGACGACGAAGCGAAAAACGAAGTTCTCGATGAGCTCGACAAGGCCGTAGGGATCGACCTGATTGCGAAGAGGAGCGAGTTAAAAGGCGAAACCGATCCGAAGTCCGCCTGCAGGCGCGCTGGGGTCTGGTTCGATGTTCCGTGGGTCCCGACATTCGAGGGAATGGACGAATTGATAGCCGAATCGGATGGCTACCCGGTGAAAGTTGGAGAAATGTTTCCCATCAATAAGTGGCTGGAGGCATACCAAAAATACAGGCTGACCCTACGGGTCTTCTCGTACTCGGAATACTGGTCGGACGTAGCCGTTGCGGCGGAGAGAGCATTAAAGGAAGTAACCGGTATAAAGGACCACAGCTTTTTCAAGCGTTGCCTCCGAAACCGAGATTCAAAGTAGCGACGCTTGGGGATCCCCGCGTGCCGTGTGCCCCTAGCAATCCGCGCAAGCCTCCGCAGGCTGGAACGCAGCCAGTGCATCCCCAAGGCTGGGATGAATCTCAAGCACCGAATCTAGATTAGTAAGCCCAAGCAATTGGCGCACCAACTGACTGGGATTGGCATACTTCACGTCCGCTTTCCTGGAATGTGCACGGGTGTGCAACAAAACCAGTCCGCCGATGCCGGCGCTGTCAATGGAATTAACCCCGCTGAGATCTAGAACCACTTTGTTGCCGCTCTGAAGAAATTCGCCAACCATCTGCGAAAGAGCCAACGCCTCGTCGCGATAGACAATCCTGCCCTGGCAGTGAACCACAATAACGTCGCCGCAATTCCGAACTTCCAAACTGAGTTTCAACTTCGACTCCTTATACCGTTCTGTGAACGCAGCCCAAGCTTCCTGCCGCGGCCACGGTTGCCCATAAGTATCGGTCGATTGCATGCTAGTAGATAGACGCTTGCGGATGCGATTTGGAACCATGAAAATGAGGTAATTTTTTGTGCCCGCAGTGCCAGTTCTGCATCCACACAAATTTGGGTCCATGGGACATCCTGAGCTTACGGTACACTGCATCTAACCGACTTCATCCAACGGACTTCGCGCATTCAGGTAGAATTTGCTGCTGGCATTAATTGCCCGGGAGGACTCATTTTCGTGTCAAAAACCGCAGCCGTGGTTCTGGCATTGTTGAGCTTGATTTTCTTAACGACTGCTTCGAAAGCCCAACTCATCCAGAGTGGAAATGTTTATGCCGGAGTGGCCTATGCCAGCTCGGACGACGTAATCAACCGCCTTTCATTTCGCGGCTGGGATGGCGGCGCGGAAGTAAAGCCGTTCATTAGCAAGCCCTATCTCGGATTCATGCTCGACCTGAGCGGGGTCTATCGGACGAATGTCGAGCAGTACAACGCGGTGCTGGGGCCGCGAATTTCCAAAAATTACGGCAAGTGGCGCGTGTTCGCGCACATCGGGGCGGGAATTCAACAGACAGTAACCAGTGGCGAAGCCTTCAATCCTTTGATCGAAGATGCCGGCGGGGGTGTGGATCACAGGCTCCCGCTCAAGAGGTTTGCCTGGCGGGTGCAGGGAGACTACGTGCATAGCCACTTGCTGCACGCAACCCAGAACGATATCAGGATCTCCACCGGACTGGTCTGGCGGTTCTGATTTCCATTGGCCATACGGTTGACCGATTTACCCCCTTGCGCATCTAAACCTGAACCGTATCCTGCTAAATCAAACTAGAAAGGTGAGGTCGAGAATCGTGATGAAAAAAACAGGATTCGTTACTCTTTCGCTGCTCTTATTGGCAACCGTCGCGAGCGCCCAGATTCCCAGCGGCAACGTCTTTTTCGGGTACTCCTACCTGAACACCGATCTTTCTTCCAACGTAAACCGCACCAGCGCTAACGGATGGGAGGCATCGGTCGAAGGCAAAGTCCTTCCATTCCTGGGAATTGTCGCCGATTTTGATGCACACTACGGCTCGCAGAGCTTTATCTCGGTCTGCTCTTTTGGAGGGGTTTGCTCCGTAAGCGGAAACTTCACAGAAAACAATTATCTCTTCGGGCCTCGCGTATCAATGTCCGTAGGGAAACTTCGTCCCTTTGCTGAGGTCTTGGTTGGCGCAGGGCATGTGAGCGTGAATAACGGTTTCGGCTCGGGCACTTCTTTTGCCTATGCCATTGGCGCAGGCGTTGATTACAAGATTATCCCTCGAGTGGCCTGGCGGCTGCAGGGAGACTACATCGGTACGCGTTTGTTGGGAGCGACGCAAAATAATGCGCGCGTATCGACCGGAATTGTGGTGCGGTTCTAAGCTCAGGCCCTATCGCCGGCAATACGAAAACAGGATCCGGCTGGTTGGCCGGAATCCTGTTCTTGTGGCCACAAAAGGCAAAATTGGGCGTTTGAAGCGATCCGCCGCCGGAAACCTCGCCTGGGCTATGTCTGCCAATATTTGTGGTCGCGCAGGAAATAATCTTCATTCCCGAAATTGATCGCGGTTTTCAGAAAGAGCCAGCCCGCGCGTAGATGCCCCATCTTCTGGAACCGACGATTGGTTGTGTAAACCCCGCCGCACACGATGCCGAAGCGCTTGCGCTCGACTTGCTGGCTGAGCAGATAATCTTCGGCAAAGAGCACTTGCTCGTGAAATCCGCCGAGCTCGCGGAACTTTTTCAGGTCGAACAGCATGAACATTCCAGTCGCAAACGGATGATGCAGACACGAAAGATATTGAAACAGATCGTTTCCTGCATAAAGCAATTTGTCGACCCAGTTGCCGCCGCGGCACAGTATGTTCGTGGTTACGCAATGAAGGTTTTTTTGCTGCGCTGCTTCAACTGCGCGGCGAACCACTGAAGGATGCGCCAGCTCGATATCCGCATCGAGAAACAGAACGTAGTCGCTGTCCGCCTGCGCCGCGCCCAGATTTCGGCCGACAGAAGGCATTCCGCCGCGAATCACGCCCACATTGAGCCGGTCACGAAAGCTGAGAACAATTTCAGGAGTGCCGTCGGTTGAGTTTGCGTCAGCGACCAATACTCTCGTACTCAACATCTTCGAGTAATCCTGCATCGTCAGCGAAGTCAGCAAACGAGGGATCAGCTTCGCCTCGTTCTTGGCCGGAATCACGATCGTCAACTCGCTCTTGCTGCTCGTGCTCATTGAATTCGTGCTCGGTAACTTCATGCTCATTGAAGTCATGTTCGTTGAACTCATGGATGCGAACCTCCTGTTCATCGACCGTCAGATACGTCATGCGAGAATCGACCCAGCCGCCTGCGTTGTAGTAGTCAATACCCTCTTGGTTCACATGAACCGCTTCATGGGTGTGTCCGCAGAAAATGCGGTCGGCCCCGTGTTGCCGCGCAAAATGCAGCGCGCCAGCCGCCACCTTCGGCGACATCCTCAGCCAGCGCGTGTTGAGCCGGTCGATGAGCCGCGCGATCGGCTTGCTCTTGAAATCCAGCTTTTGCAATTTGAGATAAAGGGAAGTCCCTAATTTGCTCAACCGCACATTGTTGACCTGGAAACCATCAAACTGGTGGCCGTGAATGGCGAGATGCCGCCGGCCGCCGCACATCCATTTGTAATGCTGGTAAACCCGCACTCCGACCAGGTGCGACATAATGGTGGCAAGTCCGTGATCGTGATTGCCTTCCACCCAGATGACTTCAATCTTGCGCTTGGGATTCGACAGCTTGCGTATGTATCCGAGAAATTTCCAGTGTTCTTTGGTAAGGCGGGCAAAATTGAGGTCGGCAAAGATGTCGCCCAGCAGGATCAGCCGCTGGAAGCGGTTTTGCTTGAGCACGCGTGTAGCTTCCCGCGCACGACTCGTCTCTGCACCCAGGTGCAGGTCGGAAAGGATCAGCGTGTTGTATGCAGGCAGATCCATACTCTGTTTGTAGCAGGCGAATGTTACAGGTCGATGAAAGTTGCATCAAAATCAGTGCATAGTAACTATCGAAGTAACCTGAGTAACTGTGCGATTAACGGCGCACGAACGCCTGTGCCGGCGCGCCAATTGTTTCAATCATATGAATGCCGCGCAGCTTTTCGCGTAGACTGAATTTCCTTTGAAAACCATCGGACACATTCTGGCGCGGTACACCGCATGGATCTGGGCTCTGCTGCACCATTTGGGTTTTTGGGGTGTTTTCGTAATCGCATTTGCCGACTCCGCGTTGCTCGGCATGCCGGTGGACGCGATCGTCGCGACCTATGTCTATCATGATCGCGAACGGCTTTTTCTCTACGTGGTGCTGGCCGCGCTCGGCTCAGCCCTCGGCAGTATCCCGCTCTACCTGATCGGCTATGAGAGTGGCGAAAAACTTCTTCGCAAACGCATCTCTGAAGAACGCTTCCAGCGCATCCACCGCTCGTTCGAGCAGCATGAATTCTGGGCGCTGATGTTTCCTGGAATGCTGCCGCCTCCGATGCCGTTTAAACTTTTTGTGCTGGGCGCAGCTGTCTTCGAGATGCCATTTCGCAAGTTCTTTGCTGCGGTGGTTACCGGCAGGTGCGTACGCTTTTTTCTTCTGTCGTTACTGGTTCTCTATTTCGGTCCCGAAATTGTGGGATTGCTGGGAGTCCTCGTCCGCCGCCACCTTGCCTGGCTGTTAGGAGGAATCGCGGGGGGTTTGCTGGTGTGGCTGCTGATGCGGCGCAATCGAAAAGGCAGCCGCGGGGCTAGCGAGTCGTGAGCCAAGTCGCGAATGGACAGCCTAGGGCGGCTGTCCCTACAGGTGTTTCCTAAGCGGCGGCGACGTGATCTCCCGCCGACTTATGCATCCAACGGGAAAGCGCCATCAAAAACACCGGGGTGCCGAAGAACGCGATGGAAAAAAACAGATCGCTCTCGACCGTGCCACGGAAGAATGGCAGGCCCGCTGCATAAGACATCATTAAGCCATTCAGGCCTCGCGGGTACATTTGCGGCCACGCTGCCCAGACTGCAAAATTGCTGATCAGGAAGAATGAAACCGAACTGGCGAGCGCCGCTCCCACTACACGCAGCGCACCAGATTTTCCTCGCAGATTCGTCCCCAGCCAGAGAATTGCCGCGTACCACGCAAACGTAACCAGATGATCCCACGATAAAGCGTATCCGTAGATGAACTTGGTCAGGATCACGTCCGCCGCCGCAAACAAAGCCACAGGGACCCACATCTGCCGGCGCGAGCCACGCGCTCCAAAAAACAGCAGCGACGCCGCTACCGGCGTGAAGTGCCAGGCATGCGGCAGAATGTTCAGCGAACCCGCGAACGGCAGGAAACGCACGGCAATGGCCAACAGAACGAAAAGATAAGGCAGCATAGAAAACCTCGATCCCGAGACAAATATTATTCTGGGCGCGGGAACTGCGATACGTCAAGGGCGCAACCAGGTGAAGCGAATCCAAACCCCGAGTGAGGGACAATCGATCTACTCAGGCGTCATCCCGGAAAGCCCGCGTTCTCTCCAGCGGGCCGAGGGATCTCATCTCCACCGTATTTACCAACGAGAGAACGGCGCTACTGCGGAAGACTTAGTCCGGTTCCAGCGCCAGCTTGCGATTCGCTCCCGAACCATAAACATCGCCCACGACCTGCAGGTTCTGATTGAGTTCAACGCCTGCTCCTAGCGCGTGCCGCGTTTCATCGCGAGGCCCGAACAACCTCGGAAGCTGCGCAAATCTCAGATCCTGGAAATCAACCAGGTATCCACTTTTAGGTGGCGGGAGTATTTCGGTCTCAGTGATCGGATAGCGCGCCCAATCCAGATACACCCGTCCTAGATATGATTTTTTCGCCGCGAGCGTGATTGGTGTTTCTTCCGGTTTGTACTGAATCCTCAAATTGTTTTCCGGATCAACTTCCGGTCCAAGAGAATTCACAGGGGTAAGGGCAAAAAAGTTCTGTGTCTCCACAACGCCGTACCAGCGGAACGGATCGGTCAGGGCGGGATACGCCGAAACCCGTAACGGTTCCGCTCCTTCGTAGGTACGAGCACTCAGCGCGGCCACGGCGCGGCGATGTTCGAAATCGCGAACCCCCCACATGAAAACCACTCCGACAAGAGCAAGCGACGCAGCGACACGTCCGCGAGGTTGGTGAGATCGCGCACCGACTTCCCGATCAATCAGTGAAAACAATGCCGGTACGATCAAGCCGACAAGCAGCATGGTGAACATGATCGGCTCGAAGATGAAAACGATATCCCACGAATACCATTTCTCGGAAAAAGGCCAGAAAGGCCTTACTCCATAGTTGTTGGTGAAATCCAGCAAAAGATGGCTGAGGCCCGCCAGGCACGCGAAAAGAAACAACAATCCCCAGCGCGGCGGAAGCTTCGGGTCTTTTATCTTTCGGCCCCGCAAGTGCCAGATGAGGTAAACGAAGCCGAGAACGACCGCCGCATCAATCGGAACGCCGAGAAAGGAATGTGTGAATCCGCGATGATGGGCGAAAGCAAATGCGGGTCCCTTTAACCGACCTAGCACATCGAGATCAGGAGCCTCCGCCGCGAGCGTCAGCGTGGCTGTGGCCAACGCAGTCTTGCGGTTGAGTCCGGCGCGGCCCAGGCAGGCGCCGGTAAGAAAATGAGTGACAGGTTCCAAGCGGTAGAAAGATTCTATTTGGATTTGCCGAGGCGTGACAAATCGCCGGCTCTAGGGCAGAGTTTGGCCGAGTGATTCGTATCAGGGCATCACTTGAGCGGTGCCGCCGGCGCGAAAAAAACGGCTTTAGCCGCTCCCCTCGCCGGCGGGTCTTATTGCTTCGCCATGGATGAAGACATTCCCTAATTACAATGATTTATCGCGCTGGCGCCAGCAAGGTCAGCGCGTCCGGAACCACCGTAATTTCGGCCGGCAGCGTGCCCACCAGCTCGCCATCGGTCTCAATATAAACCTTGGGTCGCGGGTGGGAGATGCTCGCGGCAGAGCTTGATCCTTCCGAGTAAGCGCACGACACTCGGTCAGTGTGCGCCAACGAAATTCCCGGAACTCTCCAATTACGCCCCAGAAGTCCGCGCGTGACGTACTGAAGATAAGCCAGGCGGCTCGACGTGCGGCAAAGAACCAGCCGCAAGTCATTCCGCTCAAGCGAAGCTCCCGGCGCGAGTTCCTGCAGCACTCCGCCGAAATTGCGAATGCGGACCACCAATAACTCGGTGACGTCGGCTCGCTGCTTCTCGCTGGAATCCTTTTCGGAAAACTCAACCCTGAATCGCGTCATCGGATGCGTAAACCACAGATGCCACGCCTTGGCATAGTAAGCTGCCATCCCCATGCGCTGCTTGGCTCCGGTATGGAGCTTGTAAAAAAGGTGAGCATCGACTCCCGCGCCGGCGGCTACCACAAAGAAGCGCGTCTCAGGGTTGTCCGAGAGATTGCGATACCCAACACGGCCCAGCGCAATCCGGCGCCGCTTTGACTGCGTTAGGGCCTGCGCAGCCTTGAAAACATTCATTGGCAATCCCAGGTCGTGCGCCAGGGCGTTGGCAGTGCCGAGAGGAAGAATCGCCAGAGCGACCGGAGTGTTCGCCAGCACCTGAACGATGTTGTGGATAGTTCCGTCGCCTCCGCCGGCAAGTACTGTATCGCAGCCTCGCCGAATCGAATCTTTAGCCTGCTCCTGTGCTTCAGCAGCGGAGTGAGGCAGCATGAGCTCCACTTCAATCCCCGCCGCGCGAAGCAGGGCGAGCACGGATTCCAACTCGGCCTTGCGTTTCGCGCGCTGGCCGCCGGAATCCGGATTGTAAAGAAAAGCCGCTTTTCGCATGACCGAAGCTGGATTTTACCTGACTCCGCGAAGAACGCGATCCGCCTATAATCTTTGCGATGTCTACCGCCGCGAAAGACGCCAGAAAAGAGATTGAATCCCTCCGCGAGAAGATTCGCCACCACGAATATCTCTACTACGTACTCGATCAACCCGAAATTAGTGACCCCGAGTTCGACAAGCTGATGCAGCGGCTCAAGGATCTTGAAGCGGAAAACCCTGGGCTGATTACACCGGATTCACCCACCCGGCGCGTCGGAGGCAAGCCGCGCGAAGGCTTCGTCAAAGTAGCGCATTCTTCGCCCATGCTGTCGCTCGATAACACCTACAGCGAAGACGAGCTGCGAGCCTGGGAACGGCGGGTGCACGAGCTCAGCGAAAAAAAAGATATCGACTACGTTTGCGAGCTGAAATTGGACGGCATGTCGCTGGCGTTGATTTATGAAGATGGCAAGTTGGTGCGCGGCATTACCCGTGGCGATGGCACCATAGGTGAAGATGTCACGCTGAATGTGCGCACGGTCCGCTCCGTGCCGCTTTCGATTGCGAAAGGGAAGCTGAAGAAAGCCGGTATTCCGCCGGATTTTGAGGTACGCGGCGAATTGCTCATGCCTCTGGCTGCATTCAAAAAAATGAACGAGGACCGCGAAACGAAAGGTCTTTCGCTATTTGCTAATCCCCGCAACGCGACGGCGGGCACCGTGCGGCAACTGGAATCCAGAGTTACGGCAGAACGAAGGCTCGATTTTTTTGCGTACATGCTCCTGCAGAATGGCCAGACCTATTTCGACCGTCATTCTGAAACCATGAATGCACTCGATACCGCCGGATTTAAAGTGAACCAGCATCGCAAGCTGGTTCATCGCATCGACGAAGCCTGGGCGTTCATCCAGCAATGGGAAGCGAAACGCGACTCGCTGCCATATGAGATCGATGGAATTGTTATCAAGGTCGATCGCACCGCGCTGCAAAACGAACTCGGATTCACCGGCAAGGCTCCGCGATGGGCCATCGCTTATAAGTACGCGGCGCGCGCGGGCATCACAAAACTGGAAGACATTCGCTGGCAGGTCGGACGCACCGGCAAGCTCACCCCGGTCGCGGAACTTGCTCCGGTTTCGATAGGAGGAACGACGGTCAGAAATGCCACACTGCACAATATGGATGAGATCGAGCGGCTCGGCGTCAAGATCGGAGATTGGGTGCGAGTAGAACGTGGCGGCGACGTGATTCCCAAAGTAGTGGAAGTTGACAAAGACCATCCGCGCGGGGAGAAAACCGTTTTAGCGCCGGAGACTTGCCCGGTCTGCGGAACCAAGGTAGTTCGCACTGAAGGCGAGGTCGATTACCGCTGCGTGAATGCGAATTGTCCGGCAAAACTGCGAGAGACGATTCTCCATTTCGCGTCGCGCGGAGTCATGAATATCGACGGCATGGGCGAAGCCCTGGTAACTCAGCTGATGGAGCGCGGCCTGGTCAAAGATGTTGCCGATATTTACAAGCTGTCAAAAAAAGATTTGTTGAGTCTGGAGCGTTTCGCCGACAAGTCGGCGCAGAACATTCTCGACGAAATCGAGCGCTCAAAAAAACTGCCGCTCGAGCGCGTTATCTATGGCTTGGGAATTCGATTTGTGGGCGAGCGCACGGCGCAATTCCTCGCCGAGCATTTTGGATCCATGGAAGCGTTGGAGCGAGCTTCCCAGGAAGAGTTGCAGGAAGTAAACGAAGTAGGTCCGCGGATCGCCGAGAGTATTGCTGAGTTTTTCAGTATAGCAGCCAATCGGAAGCTGGTCGAGCGGCTGCGCAATGCTGGGCTGACTTTAAGCGGACAGAAAAAAGAACGTGGCACAAAGCTTGCCGGAAAGACATTTGTGCTGACCGGCACACTCGCGCATTTCACGCGCGACCAGGCAAAAAAGATGATCGAAGAGGCAGGCGGCAAAGTCACCGGCTCGGTCAGCAAGAAAACAGATTACGTCGTCGCCGGCGCCGATGCCGGCTCGAAGCTAGATAAAGCAAAAGACCTGGGCGTGAATGTGATTGGCGAGAGCGAGATGGAGAAGCTGCTGCAATGAACTCGCCGCATTCCGCGCTCGACTTCAATCGATTCGAAGTGATCACCTTCGATTGCTATGGCACGCTGATCAATTGGGAAGAAGGAATCCTCAACTGCTTGCGCCCGATCCTCGCGCGTCACAACAAGTCTGCCGACGACGCAACCATCCTTAAGCTTTTTGGCGACTTCGAGGCCAATGTCGAGCAGGGCGACTATCGCCGTTATCGCCAGGTTCTTGAATCCGTGGTAAGAGCTTTCGGCGGCCACTTCGGCTTTGCTCCTGCAAGTGGGGAAAGCAAGTCTCTGCCCGAATCACTGGCAAATTGGAAGCCCTGGCCCGATACGGTCGCGGCGCTTCATCAACTGCAGCAGCGGTTTCGACTGTGCATTATTTCCAATGTGGATGATGATCTTTTCGCCGCTACGCAGCCCCAACTCGATGTCCAGTTTGATCATGTGGTCACTGCGCAGCAAGCTAAGGCTTATAAACCTTCGTTGAAGATTTTCGAGCTGGCTCTGAGCCGAGTTGGAGTTCCCGCTCATCGCGTTCTGCACGTAGGGCAGAGCATTTACCACGATGTGATTCCCGCCCAATCGCTCGGTCTGGCAACCGTCTGGCTAAATCGGCCGTCTGCGCGTAAGGGAGTGGGTGCAGTAAAGGCAACGGAAGGCCGACCTGACTTGGAGGTCTCAAGCCTTTCAGAGTTGGCCTCGGAAGCTGGATTGAAATAAAAGATCTACAAGTTCGCCGGAATCTTCACGAGCTTTCTTTGTACCGCCCACATCACCAACTCAGCCTTGTTGTGAATGCCAAGCTTCCGCATCAGGTTGAACTTGTGAGAATCAACCGTCTTGCTGCTTAAGCCCAGGACTGAAGCGGCCTTTCTAACGGTTTTGCCTTCTGCAAGCAGCTTCAGGACCTCCTCTTCGCGTGCGGTGAGAGTTCGTTCTGCCGATGCAAGATTCTCATTCCGATGCTGCGGTTGGAATGCAGGTTGCGGATTGGTTCGGTCTCCGCAGCACACCCTCCGGACCATCTGCACTAATTCTTCCGCGGAAGTCTCCCGCACATCGCATCCCTCCGCCTTGGCCTCGGTTTGATCATTCGCAGAGCGCAATTCATCCTGGCTGCTGAGGAACACAAATTTAGTGTGGCAAGACTCCCTCGAGAGACAAAGCTCGGCGTCGGAGGCGGTAAATGTCCGGGCATCTGCAACCACCACATCGGGCCGGAACTGAAAAATCTGGCGCAGGCACTCAGACGCGTCGCCAGCTTCGCTAATCACATCGATGTCAGGCTCGTCTTCCAACAAACGCCGGAGGCCCTGGCGCATCAAGATCTGCTCGTGCGCCAGCACGCAACGAATCTGTGCGCCGGCAAACGGGAATATTGCTGGATTTATGTCCTGAGACACGCATCTACTCCGGGGCGAATTCTGCGAAGTGACGGGGCGGCGGCACTCAAACTACAAATGGTGTTCCGCCATTGTAGCAATCATTGGCGGAATGTGAAAATCGGTTGCGAAAATAAACCTCCTCCACCAAGCCATGCTGCTGTTTCTGCAGTTTTCCAAATTCCACGCACCGGCTTCATCAGGTAGAATCTAGCAACTCATGCTGCGCTATTTCACTGCGGGAGAGTCTCACGGCGAAGCCCTGATCGCCTTTCTTTCTGGTCTGCCCGCGGGCCTGAAAGTGGATCAAAGCCTGCTTGACCGCGAACTCTGGCGGCGCCAGCAGGGATACGGCCGCGGCGGCCGGATGAAGATCGAACGGGATACGGCGCATATCCTTTCCGGGGTGCGGCACGGCATCACCATCGGCTCGCCGATCTCGATCCAACTGGAAAATAGAGATTGGAAGAACTGGCAGGAGGCTCTACCCGTCGGCGAAGGTGATCTCTCGCGGCACAAGCGGGTTGCATCGCCGCGCCCCGGACACGCCGATTTGGCGGGCGCTCTGAAATACAATTTTTCCGAAGCCCGTTATGTTCTGGAGCGTGCCTCGGCCCGTGAATCGGCGGCACGCGTGGCAATCGGCGCGCTGGCGAAGGCTTTTCTGCGCGAGTTGGGCATGGAGGTTCTCAGCCACGTTGTAACCGTTGGCGGAGTCTCGCTGCACGAACCAGCGTCCTGGCAGCAGGTTCAGACTCTTTCTCAGCAGCAGGAAATCTTGCTCAACTGCGCAGATCGGGAAACCGAGCAGCGCATGAAAGATGAAGTCGATAAAGTTTTAAAGACCGGAGATTCGGTAGGAGGAGTTTTCGAGGTGGTCGCGCACGGTGTTCCTCCTGGGCTTGGCACCTACGCGCAATGGGATGAGAGGCTCGACGCGCAACTCGCTTCGGCGGTGATGTCGCTGCAAGCGGTGAAAGCAGTCGAAATCGGAGCCGGGATCGCCGCTTCCTCTGCTCCCGGTTCTGCGGTGCATGACGAGATTGGTTATGGCAACTCAAAAATATTTACCGCTTTCACCCGCACGCGCAATAACGCCGGTGGAATCGAGGGCGGTGTTTCCAATGGAGAAGAAATTCGCGTGCGCGGCTACCTGAAGCCGATTTCTACGTTGCGCCGGCCACTGCAATCGGTCGATTTCGAGACCAGACAGCCAGTCAGCGCTGCCTATGAGCGCTCCGATGTTTGTGTGGTTCCGGCCGCCGGAGTAGCAGCCGAGGCGATGGTCGCTCTTACCCTGGCGCGTTGCGCTCTCGAAAAATTCGGCGGTGACTCCATGGGAGAGACGTTGCGAAATTTCGAAGGCTATCGCCTGCAATTGCAAAACTACTGACGATTTGACGAGTGAT
Organism: uncultured Acidobacteriaceae bacterium; assembly: GCA_963766625.1. Lineage (GTDB taxonomy): Bacteria > Acidobacteriota > Terriglobia > Terriglobales > Acidobacteriaceae > Sulfotelmatobacter. The sequence goes on from CAVYBF010000022.1 coordinate 14,241, forward strand.
GATTTATCCAATCGTGAAATTCGGCGATCCCGTTCTGGAGAAACCGGCAGAGAAAGTGACCGTCTTCGATGAAGAACTCAAGAAGCTGGTCGAGGACATGTTCGAGTCGATGTACGCTGCCCGCGGAGTCGGGTTGGCTGCTCCGCAGATTGGGATTTCCCGCCGCATCGCAGTGGTCGACGTCACGTTTAAAGAGGATCCGAACGCAAAACTTGTTCTCATTAATCCGGAAATCATTCAGAAACAGGGGCGCCACTCCCAGAGTGAAGGCTGCCTCAGCATTCCAGATTTCCGCGAAAATGTCTCACGAGCTCAAGTCGCGACGGTTCGTGCTCAGGACGTGAACGGCAATCTTTTTGAGAAGTCCGGTGACGATCTGCTGGCGCGGGCCCTGCAGCACGAGACCGATCATCTCAACGGCAAGCTCTACATCAGCCACATCAGCGCGATCAAACGCGACCTGATCAAACGAAAAATTCGCAAGCTGGTCAAAGCGGGGGAGTGGTAGAAATCCGAGAGCAAGTCATTGCGGCATGGATGCAATGTTCTAGGATGGAATGTCTCAATGGCTCAGTCACTCAATCTGGTTTTCTGCGGCACGCCATCCTTTGCCGTCCCCACGCTTGAAAGGCTGGTCGCTTCTGGATTTCAGATCCGGCTTGTGGTCACGCGGCCCAATCGGCCGAAAGGACGCGGGCTCGAACTCGTATCCTCTCCGGTGAAACAAAGCGCAGTTCGCTTAGGCTTACCGATTACTCAACCGGAACGCATCAAGATCAACGAAGAATTTCGCAAACAGCTCACGAACCTCAAGCCGGATGCGATCATCGTTGTGGGTTATGGCCGGATCATTCCGCAATGGATGCTTGACCTTCCGCCGCTTGGCAATCTCAACCTGCATGCCTCGTTGCTGCCGAAATATCGGGGCGCGGCCCCGGTGCAATGGGCGATTGCGATGGGCGAGACGGTTACCGGCGTGACCACGATGAAAATTGACGCCGGTCTCGATACGGGCGACATTCTTCTGCAGCGGGAAATTCCAATCGCACCCGAGGACACGGCAGAAACTCTCTCGCCCAGGCTGGCCACGATCGGCGCAGACCTCACAGTCGAGACTTTGCGTGGATTGCAGGCAGGCACGATTCATCCCCAGCCGCAAGATGATTCGCGTGCCACTCTCGCGCCCATCCTCAAAAAAGAAGACGGGCTCATCGACTTTGGTCGGCCTGCCGCTGAGATACTCAATCGTCTGCGAGGTTTTCAGCCCTGGCCCGGAGCATACACGAGATTCCGCGCAAAGAATTTTCACATATGGAAAGCCGTGCAAATCGAACGCTCGCTGTCCCCAGCCGAACTGAAAGTAGAGGGCGATTATCTTTTTGCAGGTTGCGCTCAGGGCACAGCCATCGAACTGCTCGATGTACAACTGGAAGGCAAGAAACGAACCTCCGCCGCTGAGTTCATTCGCGGCTATCGTCCGCTGCCAGGGGAAAGATTGGGTTCGTAGGCCGCTTTTACACCCTTCTTAACTCCGCCACAAAGCTTTTCATTCATACTAATCAGAGTGAAATCCAAAGTCTCAGATCGTCGCGATACGATTTCGCCCGCCCGTTCGGCTGCATTCGATATCCTGCTGCGAGTCGAACGGGAAGCTTCATATGCTTCCGAACTTCTGCATTCCCAAAGGTACGACGGCCTGAGCGCGGCCGATCATTCTCTGGCAACAGAAATCGTGATGGGCGTGCTTCGCTGGCGATCGTTGCTGGATTCCGAGATTGCCGCTGCATCCTCGCAACCATTCTCGAAGCTCGACCTCGAAGTCGTGACCGCTCTCCGAATCGCACTCTATCAATTGCGCTACCTGGATCGCATTCCCGCCTGGGCCGCCATCAATGGCAGTGTCGAATTGGTGAAGCGCGCCCGCAAACGTTCGGCCGCTCCATTTGCGAATGCCATCCTTCGCAAGCTTGTCTCCAAACCTGCCGCAAAAAACAAGGAACCCGCACCCACGAGCGATTCATCTTCCCCCGAGAAAATTGCAAAAAACTGGGCACATCCCTTGTGGTTAGTAGAACATTGGACTCGGGCGTACGGTGTTGAAGCAGCGGTCGAAATCTGCGGGTACGATCAAACGATTCCGATGACTGCAATTCGTCTACGCGATCCCCAAGCGGAAGCGCAATTGCGTGCCCAGGGAATCGAACTTGCTCCCGGAGCCATTCTTGCTTCCGCCCGAATCGTTCAGCATGGGGAGATCAGTAAAGCAGCAGGGTTCAAGCAAGGCCGATTCGTAATTCAAGACGAGGCCTCGCAACTTGTTGCCGCTTTGGTAGGCGAGGGCGCCAGCATTCTCGATTGCTGTGCGGCGCCGGGAGGAAAAACTCTGGCAATCGCAGATCGCGACGCGCACGCGAACATCGTTGCCGTAGAATTGCACCCTCATCGCGCGCGCCTGCTAAAAAGGCTGCTGGATCCGCAGCCTCGAGATACCAACCGGGGATCTTGCCAAATCCAGGTCATCGCGGGCGACGCGCGAAATTTGCCGGTCGCCTCCAAGTTCGAACGGGTGCTCGCCGATGTCCCTTGTTCTGGAACCGGTACTCTGGCGCGCAATCCGGAGATAAAGTGGCGGCTCGAGGCAGCCGATCTATCGGATTTGCAGGCGCGACAGCTTGCGATCCTTGGTTCGGCGATGAAGCACGTTGCCATCAGGGGACGCCTGATCTATTCCACTTGTTCTTTGGAGAAAGAAGAAAATGAAGATGTGATCGAGCGCGCACTGGCAGAGGATTCCTCCTTCCGCGTGCTCGATTGCTCGACTCAGCTCGGACGGCTTCGCCAGGAAGGCGACTTGATCTGGCCTGATCTTGCCTCGCTGACGCGCGGGCCATTCTTGCGCACCATCCCAGGCATTCACCCCTGCGATGGATTGTTTGCAGCGGTACTCCAGAAAATCTGATCACGTTCGACGTCTTGCATTTTCAAGCACCGGTGAAAATCACCGGACCTCGAAATTCACCACCGCCCCAGCTAAAACTTTCTGTCCCGCTGGTGGCGTCTGCACCACGATGATGCTGCCGGGCGTGGGTTGCAATGATATGGCTGGCTGCGGGGCCGTATTTGAGGATGGAGCGGATTGAGTGGTGTCCGGAAGTAACGGCGTTCCGGATGATGCCGGACTTGCCGGCGGTGCCACGGTCACGTTCCCTAGTTTGAAACCGGCATCTTGCAGAATGCGAGTCGCCGTTCCGAGGGATTGCCCCACCAAGCTCGGCATCACAAATGCCTGAGCGCTCATTGCGGTGCTAATCAGCAGGCTGGTTCTGGGGGCTGCCACCTGGCTCGCGTTGGCCGGCGGACTCTGAGCCAGTACTTGTTCGGGAGGCGTTCCCGCGATCTGAAGTTCTGCCGTCGACCACAGCTCCAGACCACGTCGCCGGATATTCAATTCCGCCGCCCTCTCGCTCTCACCGGTTACGTCCGGAATCGAAACCCGCTGCGGCCCCATGCTCTGCGCCACCCGCACCTGCCACCCGCGGCGGACTTTCGTCCCCGGCATTGGCAGTTGCATCATGATTCTTCCTTCGGGAATCTGCGGACTGTAATATTGCCGCTCTACATCCATCTGCAAACCGAGCGCGGCAAGCGTGCGTTCCGCCTCAAGCGGTGTCATTCCCACAATTCCAGGCACCTTCACTTCCTCTCCGTGAATAGCAAATCGCATTGCGGTGAGAGCCGACACCATCGCCACCAGCAGCATCAACAGCCCGAGCAGCGCAACCCGAAATAGAGGTTTCATAATCCTGATTACTGGGTCTCATCCCCTCCCGCCGCCGCATCGGAAGTGTCCACCTTTTGCAGGTAGCTTCCGGGAACATTGGGCGGCGGCTGGAACTGGCCTGGATCTTTGCCCGCCATGGCCGCGATCATAAAATTCATCCAGATCGGCAAGGCGGCATGAGCCCCGGTTTCCTTCGCTCCCAGCGATTTTTTTTCGTCAAATCCGATCCACACACCGCAGCTCATTGTCGGCGAGAATCCTACAAACCATGCGTCCGTGAAATCGTTGGTGGTGCCGGTTTTCCCCGCGACCGGGAAAGGCAGTTTCGCAGCGGCAACTCCGGTGCCATGCAGCACCACTTCGCGCAGCATCGCCGTCATGATCCGCGCCGTTCGTTCGCTCACTACATCTTTCACTTCCGGATAATCCTCCTCCAGCACGCGCCCTTCATAATCCGTTACTTTGCTGATGTAGCGAGGGATCACCCGCACACCGTCGTTCGGAAAGACGCTATAGGCGGAAGTTTGTTCCATCAATGTAATTTCCGCCGAACCCAGCGCCACCGGCAAGTAGGGAGGCAGTTTGGCTGTGATGCCGAAGCGCTCAGCGTAATCGATGACGGTCCTGATTCCGATCTTGTCGGCCAGTTTCAGCGCAGGGATATTGCGAGATTGGGCCAAGGCTCTGCGCAGAGTAATCGTGCCTTCAAATTTCTCGTCATAATTGTGAGGCGAATAGGGCCCGGATTGGCTCTCGAAAGTGACGGGTTCATCCAGAATTGTGTCATCCGGGCTTCCGCCGCGGTCGATTACCGCTGTGTACACATAGGGCTTGAAGGAGGATCCTACCTGCCGCAGCGATTGCGTCGCGCGGTCGAACTTTGATTCGCTAAAATCCCTTCCGCCGACCAGCGCCTTAATCCCGCCGGTGGCATTGTCAATCGCAATCAGCGAGCCCTGTGCGCCGGAATCCTGCTCCAGGCTAACGCGGGCAGCGCCATTGGAGTTCAGCGCCAGAATCTTCACGTAGCAGATGTCGCCAGGATGTAAAAGCTCAGGAATCTTTTTTTGCGTCCACGCAACGTCCGCCTGGCCAATCGCTGCCAGATATTGGCCGAACTTCAAGGTCGCGATGCCGACCCCCGAGGAGGTCACTAAGGCGTGGATGTATCCATTTACCTGGGGATCGTTTTCCCAATCGGGATGCTGATATTTGTTAATGCCGATCGCTTCGGCAACCACATTTTCCAGGTGACCCTTCCATCCGTGGCGCCGCTCGTAGGTGGCCAGACCATCCAGCACAGCCTGATTCGCAGATTTTTGCAGGTCGACATCGAGAGACGTGTAGACCTTCAACCCGCCTTCGTGCACCTGATCGGCTCCGTACTTGGTTTCGAGATAGCGCCGGATTTCCTCGACGAAGTAAGGAGCCAACGAGTTCGGGTCGTGTTGCAGATTGAGTGCGAGCGGAGAGGAACGTGCGCTTTCCGCCTGAGCTGCTGTGATCTTTCCATCTTCCAGCATGGCGTCAATCACCAGATTCCGCCGCTTTAGCGCCCGCTCTGGATGGTTAATTGGCGAGTAGACGCCCGGTCCTTTCGGCAGGCCCGCGAGCAGAGCGGCTTCGGGGAGCGTCAAAAGGCGGGCAGGTTTGCTGAAATAAAATTCTGACGCCGCCTCGAAACCATAGACGCCGTGTCCGAGAAAAATCTGATTCGCGTACAAAGTGAAAATCTGCGGCTTCGTGAAGCGACGCTCGATCTGGATGGCCAGCAGCGCCTCCTGCACTTTGCGGTGAAACGAACGGTCGGGTGAAAGAAAAAGATTGCGTGCCAGTTGCATGGTCAGAGTGGAGGCCCCCTGAACTCTGCCGCCGGATTTAATATCACGATAAGCTGCGCCCGCGATGCGCCAAACGTTGATGCCCGCATGGCGGTAGAAATCTTTGTCTTCAATCGAAATCAGCGCGTTCCGCAGGACCTGGGGAAAATCGTCATAACTGGCGATCACGCGCCGCTGCAGCGCAAACGAGCCAATCACGCGGCCATGATCGTCGTACAATTCGGTGATCGAACTGGGGCGGTAAGCTTCCAGAGCTTCCACCTGCGGCAGGTCGGTGGTGTAGACCAGCAAAAGTCCAGCCGTCGCCCCCAACAGCGCAGAGACAAACAGCAGCAGGCCCACCAGCACGCGGCCCACCAACTTCCCTCCGGCAATATCGATGGGTGGAAGATCTTCAGAAACCGACTTCATGGCGAGATGGGTTCAGAATAGCAGGGTGTCCAACCCATCAGGTAGTTACCGGCGATGATCAAGATCTTGACGATTCGTTCTGGTGAGGCCGCAATAAACATCGGTGCATCAGTCAGCCCTTTGGGCTCAGATTTCCTTGCCGCACTTTGCGAATCCTTATTGCGGTCTTCGCGGTAAGGGTTTTGTTTACCGCATAAGAAATCGCGCACTTTACGGTGCGCGATCAGAGTTGATGAATTCCGAACTAGCTTGCCCGGCTCTTCAATACCTCGACTGCCTTCTGCAATTGATCATCCGGCGTATTCTTCGGCTTGGTTTCGGGTTGCTCGGTGGTTGCGGGTTCCTCTCCATCGTCGTCGGAGATCGCGCTATCGTCGCTTGCGTCGGCAACCAGAACGTTCGGCGTTACGGCAGCATCCTGAATGGCTTTGCCGCTGGGCGAATAGTATTTCGCGACCGACAAAATCAGCGCACCGCCATCCTGCAGATCGATGGTTTTCTGCACCGAGCCGGCTCCAAAAGTCTTGTCGCCAACCACGTCCCCGCGGGCATTTTCCAGAAGCGCCGCCGCCACAATCTCAGCCGGTCCCGCCGTTCCTTTATTGACCAATACGGCAACCGGAAGGGTTGTGACCGCCTTCGCCGGGTCCGCATTGAAGGCCTCGCGCGGGTATTTCTGCCCCTGCAGGTAAGTGATGGTGCCGTGATTCAGGAAAAGGTTCGCGGTGGCAATACCTTCGCTTTCCTCTCCATCCGCGGTATTCCGCAAATCAAGGACCAGCCTTTTGGCGCCTTGTTTTTCCAGCGCCCTGATCTTGGCGGCAATTTCTTCAGACTCGCCCTTAGGCAGTGCATCCGCCTTGATATAGCCGACGGAATCCTCCAGCATCTTGTCCGATACTGGGGGAATGCTCACCAGCGCGCGTGCAATCGCCATCTTCTGCGGTTCAGCCCTGCGTGCGCGCACCACCGATAAGTTCACGGTTGATCCGGGAGGTCCAGCCAGCGCTTCGCGAATCTCGGGAAGCGACATGTCGCGCGTGCTCTTGCCTTCGATAGATTCGAAGATATCGGTATCCTCGATGCCTGCTTTGTCAGCGGGAGAGCCCGGCATAACCGAAACCACGTCGGCATAGCCGAAACGCTTTGAGATCGTGGCTCCGATTTCCCCTTTGCCTTCCGCCTTGTGCGCCTTGAATTCCTTGTAAGCTTCCGGCGTCAGATAGGCTGAGTTCGGGTCCAGCGACTCCAGCAGCCCGTGCAGCGCGCCGTCTGTCACCTTGGGAATATCGGGATCTACCACGTACTCGTTTTGTACGCGCGACAATACTTCGCTATAGACCTGCATCTGCTGGTAGGAACCGTCGTTCGAGGAGGCGTGAACGCCACCCAGCGACCCAACTATGACAAATAAGAGCACAGCAAACGACGAAACCAGAACCGCAGCTTTAATTTTCATGGACATTCAATTCTTCTTCTGGAAAGGACTGACTTCCTGAGAAACTTGCTTCCATTATATCTGGTAGATGCCGGTTTTTGTTCCCCGGCTGCTCTTAATTCGAGCTCCGCAGGTAACCTGTCAAGCCAGGCCTTGACCCAAACTGATTCTGCATTTTAGTGGGACGGCTGGCTGACGGATTTGTTATCCGGCTAGGCAGGAGGCTTGAATTTCAGCGTGATCGCGCTTTGCACAGCGACCGGCCGGCCATTCATCACATACGGCTTGAAGCGCCATTGTTTCACTGCATCGATCGCGGTACGCGCGAAAGCGAACGATCCCTGCATGAATTTCGCATCTTGCACGGTCCCATCGGGCCCGATGAGTACCTGCAGAACTACGCTGCCTTGCTGTCCGCTCGCCTTTGCCGCGGCCGGATATTCCGGATCGGACGCTTGAGCCAGCAGCCCACGCACCGCAGACTCCGGCAGATTTACCGGACCGATCACCGACGAAGCCGAGTCATCCGGTCTGGTCCCGCTCATGTAAGGGGTTGTAGAGGCAACCTGCGATTTCAAACTCGAAGGTATGCCAGCCATCTCCGATGCAGGAATACGCGCCGGCGAACCGTTGCGCACCGGAGCTGGTGAAGAAGCGGGTTGCACTTGGATTGGTCGCCCCACAGGCGCGGATAGCTGGGGTTGCGCAGATTGGGCGGGCGCAGACGGAGCAGGCGTTGCAGTGGACGTAGGCGTCGGAGCCATTGGAACGTGACTGGCCGCTGAATTGGCTGAGGTAGCAGGGGCTGGATTCGTAACCGCAGAGTTCGTAACTGAAGGGTTCAGGGCTTGATTCGGTGAGGTTGATGCGGCCGAGTTCTGATTAACAGCCGCACTTTGTCCTGCAGGTGCGGCCGGTTGCTCGCCTGAGGGCGGTTGTGCCCCAGTCGCCGCTTCCGCCTGATTACCATTCGAAGTCTTGTCCGGCTTTGCAGTCGGATCTATGACCGGAACGACCTCGATCTTCGAGGGATCCGTTGTGGAATCTGGAATATTTCCTGCCACCGGCAGCTTGTATTCGTCATCGGGCTGGCCAAAACTGTCATGCTGCACCACCGTTTGCGGTAGTTGCGCCGGAGGAGGGTTCAACCACCGGAGCGCGGCGCGTGCGCCGCGCTGAGAGAGAGTTCTGAGCTGTTCGCGCGTTCGAGGTACCGCAACCAGTGCCATACTCACACAAGCGAGGGTTAAAAAGAAAATCTTGCCCCCTTTCACGCGCCGCCCGTGCGTTGCCGGTGCAAGATTGGAACTCTCGTCTTCAGTTATTTTTGATTCAGTTACTTCCGAGGTTGGCGACGGAGAAGCAGGCGAGAGAGAAGCAGCTTCGGTTCTAGTCTCCGGATTCCACGCGGCCTGCCGGGCAAATTTCGGTTCTTCAGTTTTCGCGGCTGGCGGCGCGAACCCTGCCGTATCCTCATACGAGAGCAATTCGCTTTTCCCCGACACTTCTTTGGGAGGCGCTGGCGCTGATTTTGTCAGCCGTGCCTGCAACGCCGCCCATCCGGTCAACGGTTCCTGACGCTCTGGTTGAGGCTCTGCAACCTCCTGGACTGCAGCGGCCATCGGCTCCAGTTCAGTGAGCGAGTCAACGTCTTCGGGGGAAGCCTCAACTGATTTGCGTCCCTCGCTTTCGAATTGCGAGCTGGCCGTTAAGTCGGGAGAGAGTACAAATTCTCCGCCGCGAAGTTTCTCCGGAGCCGGGACTACGAAACCACGAGCTGGAGCGGCGGCTGCCGAGCCAACAGCCGCGGTGATTTCTGGCTCTGATGTGGTTGGCGCAACCGTGGGCACAGATGTCCGCAATTTCGACCGCAACAACTGGCATGCCGTGCTCATGGTGTCCCGCACCTGTTCGGGACGAACCGGTTTCAGCAGAACGGAATTCGCTCCGGCTTGCAAAGCATGCGGCCGAGCTTCCTCGCTCACAATGGCCAGAGTTAACGGACGTGCGGCAGCCTTCAAATCGCGGGCAGTTTTCAGCAGAAATGCTGCTTCGGGTTGATCCCGCCAGTCGGTGATCACGATCTGAAACTGTTGCGTGGTTACTCTTTCAACCGCGTCTACAGGTTTCCCGCAGTGTTCTGCTTCAACCCCGAGCTCCGTCAGCACCTGCCGAATAGTGTCGACCGCCGCCTGATCGGACGAGAATAAGAGACAGCGCAAAGACATACTGTCCAGACTAGGCAGGACAGGTAACCGCAGCAAGTTACTGAGGTGGAGTACAGATCGGGTCTAAGAGCAATTCAATAAATCTGCGGTACATGTACCTCGGGCGGCAAGCGCCCGCACGTTTTTCTCGGCCAAACCCAAAAGCTGCTGATCGGCAACTGCGCTAGAATGCTGATTTCACTCGGGATCAAACTTTTTTTATGCACGCTGCGGACGTAGTCATTATCGGCGCAGGAATCGTCGGCTCGAGCATTGCGTATCATCTGACGGCTCAAGGCTGCCGCAACGTTTTAGTCATTGAACGCGAATCGGCCCAGGGTAAGGGTTCTACGGGGAAAAGCATGGGCGGGGTTCGAGCCCAGTTTTCTACGCCGGTCAGCATACAAATGTCGCTTTATTCGATTCCTTTTTATGCCAGCTTCGAAGCGCGCCTCGGCAATCCCTGCGATTATCGCCCGCAAGGTTACCTTTTCTGTGCGACCAACAAGAAGCAGCTGGCATATCTGCAAACAAATTATGCGGAACAAATCAAGCTCGGTCTGAAAAACGTTCGTCTGCTTGAGGGGCAAGAGATTGCAGCCATGTTCCCGCAGTTGCGGAGCGACGACATGATCGGCGGAAGTTTCTGCTCGACCGATGGCTTCGTCGATCCCTACAGCGCCATGAATGGATTCATGGCATGGGCCGCCGATCACGGTGCTACGCTCTGGAAGAACGCGACAGTTACGGCGGTCACGCGAGATGCCGCTGGGATTTCATCGGTCGAAACCACGCGCGGAACGATTTCGACGCGCAAAGTTGTGAACTGTGCTGGAGCATGGGCGGCGGATGTGGCCAGGCTCGCCGGAGTAGATTTGCCGGTCCAACCGCTTCGCCGCATGCTAGTTCCGAGTGAACCCTTCGACGAATTTCCCCACACCGCGCCCATGATCATCGATATGTCGAATGGCTTTCACTTTCGTCCGGAGGCGCGCGGATTTCTGCTCGCCTGGAACGATCCGGAAGAAACGCCGGGATTTAAAACCGATTTCGACTCAGGATTTATCGAAAAGATTCTTACTCGCGCCGCCGATCGCGTGCCCTGTTTCGCGAATCTGCCGATCAATCCGAAGCGTGCGTGGGCTGGCCTGTATGAGATGACTCCGGATCATCACCCAATTCTCGGCGAAGCGCCGGACGTTCCCGGGTTTTTCCTGGCGAACGGCTTCAGTGGGCACGGAGTGATGCACGCCCCCGCAACCGGCAAAATTCTCAGCGATCTGATTCTCACCGGCAAGACGGACTTAATCGATGTATCGTTGCTGAGCCTAGGGCGCTTCACTGAAGGCAGGCTCATTCACGAGACCGCCGTGCTATAAGCATCCATGTAAAGTTTTGTCATCCCGATCGTTCCCAATGGAGAACAGGAAGCGTAGTCGAGGGATCGGCTGTTTCTAGGCACTGCTGCAAACCATGGCACTGCAAGAACACAATTACTGGCTAACCACAGCCGCTTTCCCAAAGACAGAAACTCGCCCTCTACCCGACCGAGTAGATGTCGCCGTCATCGGCGCCGGTTTCACTGGGCTTTCCGCCGCTCGCACCTTGGCAAAACGCGGAGCCAAAGTTGCCGTGCTCGAACGCGAGTGCATCGGCTGGGGCGCAAGTTCGCGCAACGGAGGCATGGTACTCACTGGCATGAAGCTCGGCGTGAACAAGCTCATCTCGATGTATGGGCGCGAGCTCACACGTCGCATGTACGCCGCGTCGCTTGAGACCATCGATTGCGTTGAGCAGATCATTCGCGACCAATCCATTGAATGCGATTTTTTTCGCTGCGGCCATCTTGAAGTTGCCTGCAAGCAGAAACATTTCGACGATTATTCGCGGCAGGCGGAAGTGATCGCCCGCGAGTTCAATCACCAAGTGCGAGTTGTGCAGAAAAAAGAACTGCATGCCGAGATCGGGTCGAACATTTATTACGGCGGCATGGTGGATGAGATCAGCGCAGGCCTGAACCCGGCGCGCTATGTTGCCGGCCTGGGCCGTGCCGCTATCGAAGCCGGAGCCGACATTTTCGAGCGCACACGCGTACAGGAAATACGTCGCGAATCGAACCATGGCGATACTGGATGCAAGCTCACCACAGCGCGCGGCGACCTGTGGGCGTGCGACGTGTTTGTCGCCACCAGCGGCTATACCGGGAGAGCAACTCCTGCATTGCAAAGGAAAATCATTCCCATCGGATCGTTCATTATCACTACGGAAATTCTTCCGGAAGCGCTGGCGCATGAGCTCAACCCGCGCAACCGCATGATCTACGACTCAAAAAATTATCTCTACTATTACCGGTTCACGCCCGACCGCCGGATGTTGTTCGGTGGCCGCGCCGCGTTTTTTCCGGAAAATGATCAGACCATCCGCCGCAGCGCCGAGATCTTGCGCCGCGGCATGGTCGACGTGTATCCGCAATTGCGTGACGCTAAGATCGACTACGTGTGGGGCGGCACGCTCGATTTCGCCTTTGATATCATGCCGCACGCGGGGCAGATTGATGGCATGTATTACGCCGTCGGCTACGCGGGACACGGAGTTGCGATGGCAACTTACCAGGGCCAAAAGATGGCGCAGTTAATCGCAGGCGAGAAGCCAGATAACCCTTTTGTTGGCATTCCGTTCCCCGGCGCGCCGCTGGGCCTGTACAACGGCAAACCATGGTTCCTGCCGTTCGCTGGGGCATGGTACAAGTTCTTGGATTGGGTGAGCTGAGTTCGCCTCATCTTAAGGCGCACCACAACGGTGTAGAATGGTGCAATGGCATCCACTAAACAGATACGAAGAAGTTTAACCCTGCCGAGTCGGCTGGCAAAGCAGGTCGAACGTATCGCCAAGAAAAAACGGCTCAGTGATAACCGTGTGCTGGTCGAACTGGTTGAGCAAGGCCTCGAAGCTCAGAAGGAAAAAGAAAAGGCTTTTTTCGCATTGGCGGAACGCTTTCGAGCCGCCTCCGACCCCGAAGAAGTAAAGCGATTAGGCGACCACATGGGGCGCCTAATGTTCGGCGAATGAATGCCGCAGATCGAGACATGGTCTCGCATCCCCGATGTGCTGCGCGATCACCTGATCGAGCGCATGCACGACCGCCGCATAAACCTTGACGATCTGAATCGGCTGAGACTATGGATGGAGACAAAGCCCGATGTACCAGAAGGACCTTGGTTCAAAGATTTCGGCTCTTTCAAACTTTGTGGTGAGGGTAAGCTCCCGAAGACCTTTCTTCTTGCAAGTCAACGAGCTGCTGGCCGCAAGCTCTAGTTGAGAATCGGAGCTTATCGAAGCGTTCACGCAAAAGGATTATGAATCGCCAGCTGCTTGTAAATGACCTGCCCGTCCTGCAAGTCTTCCGAATAAAGCACCTCGCACTTCGCCTCCAGCGCCGAGGCAACAATCAGCGAATCGTAAATTCTATAGACGTACCGCTCCGCGATCATCAGGGCTTCCTCGTGAGTATCAGTCGTGAGCGGAACCGGCTCAGGGCAAAGAATCCGAATCCACTGCAATGCCGATCGCACATCCCCCCAGGGCATCTGCAGCTTGCGGCGCATGACGGAAACAAACTCATTCAGGACCTGCACGCTAATCACTCCTCCAGCAGCCAGCAATTCACGAGCGCGGACCTTGCGCGGGTCTTCTTCGATGATGGCATAGACCAGAACATTCGTATCGAAGAAGGACTTATCTTTCATGCGCCTCTTCGCGGTCGAATACGAAGCCCTGCGGGAATTTTCCGCTGAATTTCCGGCTCAATCTCCGCAAGCCCGCCAGAGCTTGCTCTCGTGCCCGGTCCTTTTTCACTTCAAAGGTTTTCGACCCGGCGACCCGAATCTCAATGTTGTCTCCATCTTTCAATTTGAGAGCCTCGACGACTGTAGCGGGCAGTCGGACAGCAAGGCTATTTCCCCATTTTGCAACTCGCATGTGTTCCTCTCACCATGATGATCTTTGCCTGGTTGGATATACTTTAACATTGTATATCCATGGAGTGCGAACGGCAAGTTGGAAAGGCAAACCAAGGCAGATACACTTCTCCCTCAGCGTTTACTGCATCCTCTTAGCGGGCGATATAGTCCGAGAAGAAGTAGGCGAGCACTCCAAACAAAGCCAGCCCGGATATGCCGTAAGCGGTCAAAACCCACGCACCTCGGCCGGCGAAGTGCTTACTTGTTGAGGACTGTGACTGATTGGAAACAGCAGAAGAACTGCTAGGGGCCCGATCTTCCATACCAGAAAAACCTCCGACGGAAAGATCGTGGCGCAATTACGGTTTGCGTCACGCTTGCCCGGCGAGACGGCCAGACAAGACTATCTGACCCCGCATTCTACTACCGTTTGGCGGCAAAAAAGCGAAAAAATGTGATATCCGTCACAGCTCGATGGTCAGCATAATTCAGCTTCCCCTCCCTTCGAAAGCTCAATGAGATGGGTACCCGGGATTACCGATGGATTGGTCTTGGAATCCCCTTCTTGGGATCAGCCGCCTTAGGCCTTACTATGTACGTCATGCGCAGTTTCCTTGTGTCCCTTCTTTTTGCCTGCACGCCACTCTTGCCGCTCGTCGCTTCGGCGCAGACTAACCAGGCGCCCAGCAGCTCAATTGTTCCAGCCCAGGCCAAGGCAGCCAAAGCCACCAATTTGAAACCTGCGGATGTCAGCTCCACCCCCAAGCCCGAGCACGACTACTCCCAGGAAGCATTCGTGGTCGAGCAGTCCCGCACCAGGCTCCGTTTTGAAAGCGATGGCACTGGGCGCAAAGAAACCGTTGCCCGCGTCCGCGTGCAGAGCGAAGCCGGAGTACAGCAATGGGGACAGATTCAGATCGGCTACAACTCCGCCAACGAACGCGTGGAGATTGCCTACGTTCGCGTGATCAAAGCCGATGGCAGCATCGTCAAGGCAGGCGACGATGCCGTTCAGGATCTCAGCACACCGGTGGAGCGTGAAGCTCCCGTCTACACCGATTTTCGGCAGAAGCACATCACGGTTCCTGGCCTGCGCCCGGGCGAGGTGCTGGAATACGACATTGTCACTGTCATTCACACCCCACTCGCGCCCGGCCAGTTCTGGACCGACTACGAATTCGACAAGAGCAATATCGTGCTCGATGAAGAGTTCGACGTCGATGTGCCCGCCGATCGCCCGCTAAAGCTGAAAAACAAACCAGGGATGGATCCGAAAATTACCGAAGCCAATGGCCGCCGAGTTTATCACTGGACCAGTTCTCACCTTGAGCGCGAAGACAGCACTAAAGACAAGGATAAAAAGAAGAAGAAGAAACGGAAGAATCCCGACGACGAATACCCTGACGTTCAGCTGACCACCTTCGTCAGTTGGGATCAGATCGGCCGCTGGTATGCTTCCCTCGATAAAGATCGCCGCGCGCCTTCGCCCGAAGTCCGCGCCAAAGCCGAAGAACTGACTAAGGGCCTCACCACCGATATGGACAGGGTTGAGGCTCTCTACGATTATGTTGCCAGGAATTTCCGATACGTCAGCTTATCGCTCGGTCTCGGTCGATATCAGCCCCACGCCGCCGCCGACGTTCTCCACAACCAGTACGGCGATTGCAAAGACAAGCACACGCTGCTGGCCTCGCTGCTCGAAGCCGAAGGCTTTCACGCTTCGTCCGTCCTGATCAACTCCAGCCGCAAACTCGATCCTGATGTGCCTTCGCCCTCGCAGTTCGATCACGTTATTACTATGCTGCCGATGGGCGCTGGTAAAAACGAGCAGGAAGTCTGGATGGATACCACCGCCGAGGTCGCTCCTTTCCGCCTGCTCGCCTACCCGCTGCGCGACAAGCTTGCTCTTGTGATTCCAGCCGCCGGCACGCCGCATCTGGAGGAGACTCCCGCCGGCACGCCCATGCCCGATAGCGAAATTTCGGAAGTCGATGGAAAAGTAAATCAGATCGGCAAGCTCGAAGCCCACGTGCATTACACCTTCCGGGGCGACGAAGAGCTGATGCTTCGTTCCATCTTCCGCCGCGTGCCGGAGGCGCAGTGGCAGCGTGTGATCGAGAACGTGAACGCCGGCGTGGGAGGCGAAATCACCAATCTAAAGATCAGTGATCCGGCCGCCACGCGTGAGCCTTTCACCATGTCGTATGACGTTTCAAAACCGAATTTCCTGGATTGGTCCAAGAAAAAATCTGATCTGACGCTTCCTTTTTGCCAATTCAATCTTCAGGATTTCGGCACTGGCGATGACCTTGACGCAAACGCCGAGCCACTCAAGCTCGGCCCGAAAGCTGAGTACGTTTACAAAATCAAGCTCGAGCTTCCCGCCACCTACACTGCACACGCGCCACTTCCGTTTTCCCTGAAGCGCGATTACGCCGAATACCAGGCCACGTATAAGGAGGATGGAACGACTTTTACGGCGACGCGAACCCTGGACATGCGCCAGGATGAACTTCCGGTTTCACGGGTCGAAGACTACGCTGCCTTCCGCCACGCAGTGATTTCCGATCTCGGGCAGGTTTTGTCCGTGGAAAACACGGTTGCCGGGACGCCCGCTCCGCCTGCCGATATGAAAGCTGACGACCTGATTGAAAGCGGGCGAGCCGCTATCGCCAGCGGTAATCTTCCGATGGCAATCGAAGTTCTCAAGCGCGCCACCGAAGTCGATCCCAAGAATAAGTATGTGTGGAACACGCTGGCCGCTGCCTATCTGGGGATGCGGCAGAATGACAGCGCCATAGCCGCGCTGAATAAGCAGATCGAGATTAATCCCTATGACGAATACGCCTACAACGCGCTCGGCCGCGCCTATTGGCAGGAACGCAAGTATGACGAGGCGGCGACCGCATTTAACAAGCAAATCGAGATCAATCCCCTGGACAAGTTCGCTCACGCCGGCCTGGGATCGATGTACTCTGAGTGGCACAAATATGACCTGGCTGCGCCCGAACTGGAAAAGGCCGCGTCTCTCACGCCCGACAATGCCGAACTGCAAGTCAGTCTGGGCGACGCGTATTTGAATCTTGGCCAGGACGATAAAGCTCTCGCCACCTTCGATCATGCCATCGAAATTTCCGCCACGCCCCTGGTCTGGAATAACGTAGCGTACCAACTTTCGCTGAAAGGCTCGCATCTCGACCGCGCCCAGCAATACGCAGAATCGGCAGTCTCGGCAACAACTGCGGCGCTGCGAAACCTCTCGCTCGACCGCCTCACGCAACAGGATTTAACGCTCGTGCCCTCGCTCATCGCTTATTGGGACACGTTGGGCTGGGTCTACTTCAGCAAAGGCGAATACGATAAGGCGGAAAAATACGTTGCCGCTGCCTGGGGACTCGGCCAGCATGGCGAGGTCGGCGACCATCTTGGCCAGATCTACGAGAAAGAAGGCAAGAAAGATCGCGCTCTCGAAACCTATGAACTTGCGCTGGCAGGATTGCGTCCGACTGACGAGACTCAGGGACGAATCGCTGCTTTGCTTAAAAGCGATCCCAAGCTGAAGGCAAACGGGAAGGACGCGAAAGAAGATTTGCAGTCGCTGCGCACGATCGAAGTGGGCAAGGCTACTCTGAATAAAGATAAACAGAAACAAACCGGCAGCGCGGATTTCTTCGTTCTTCTGAGCGGAGGCGCGGGAACGCCGGCCAGAGCTGAGAGTGTGAAGTTCGTCAGCGGCGACCAGAAGCTGAAAATTTTCTCGGACGCAATCCGCACCACTCAATACCGCCTGACTCTTCCCGACGACACTCCGGTGAAGGTCCTGCGTCGAGGAATACTGTCCTGTTCCACGACGACTGAGAAGTGCATCTTCGTGCTGATGCTGCCGGACGACGTGAGAACGGTGGATTGAGCTGTTCGCGCTGACCCGCGCGTAGGCTTTGTCATTCCGAGAGCGCCGAAGGCGGGCGAGGAACCTGCTTTTTGCGAGCAGCATCACAACTCATGTGGGGAGAGCCGCCCTCCGCTGTCCGGTCGAGCGAAGCTCGACTGGGTTTCTGACCGCCGAGACTTATCTCGCTCAAAGATTCGTCGTTTGCTCATAAGCATGACCCATCCTTAATACCAAATCCTCCCGCCAATGCGGCCCCGCGATCTGCAATCCGATCGGCAACCCATTTTTCGTAAGCCCGCAAGGCACTGAGATTGCCGGCAAACCCCACACATTGAACAGACGTGTGTTGCGCAGCAGCATCAGTTCCGCCGGACGCAGCGCCGCCGGATCTTTTTTCAGATCGGCAATCATGGGCGCTGGAATAGGCGTAGTTGGGGTAATCAGCAAATCCACATCGGCAAAAATCTCGTGCGCCCGCCGCCGTTGCTCCTCCAGTTCGCGCCGCCGTTGAATGTATTCCACCGCAGAAATCTTCTCCCCCGATCGGATGCGCCGGAGCGTCTCGGGCTGATACAGCTCCGGAGTGCGCGCTACATTCTCGGCATGATAGCCATAGGATTCCGCGGCTTGTACCGTCCGATCCGCCGGAACTTCGATCTCTACTTCTTTCATTTCCGCTACTAGCGGGTCGAGCTTCGCTCGACCGGACAGCCGGGGGCGGCTGTCCCTACAGGTTTCGATTATGGCTAACGCCTGCGCTACCGCTGCGCGAACTTCGTCGTCCAGATCGTCGTAGAAAAACTTGCGGGGAATGCCAACACGCAACTTCTTAGTGTCCTCATTCAGCGCGGAGACATAATCAGACACAGGAATATTGGCGCTGCCAACATCGAGTGCGTCGTATCCTGCAATCGCCTGCAGCACAAGTGCCACATCGCCGACTGTGGCAGCGAGCGGGCCCGCGTGATCGAGCGACCACGAAAGCGGAATCACTCCACGCGCCGAAACCCGCCCATAAGTCGGCTTGAGGCCGACGCATCCGCACAAAGCCGCCGGTTCCCGAATCGATCCAGCCGTGTCGGTCCCAATTGCCGCGTAACACAGTCCAGCAGCGACCGCAGCCGCCGATCCTCCCGAAGACCCTCCTGCAATATGCTCGCTGTTCCATGGATTGTGAACGTCGCCGAAAAAGCTCACTAGGGAGCTTCCGCCGTAAGCGAATTCGTGCAAATTATTTTTGCCGAGAATCACGGCTCCAGCCTGTCGTAGCCGCCGCACAATTTCGGCATCTTGTGAGGGAACGCGATTCTGAAAAAGCTGGCTGGCGGCAGTTGTATGCACACCTGCAGTGTCGATCAAATCTTTCAATGCAATCGGAATTCCATGCAGCGGCCCACGCCATTCGCCGCGCCCAATCGCCTCTTCGGCTGCACGCGCCTCCGCCATTGCCGATTCGGCGGTCACGGTAATAAAAGCATTCAGCGTGGGATTGAGCTTTTCGATCTTCTCCAGGCAAGCGCGGGTCAGCTCAACCGGAGAGATCCCTCTCCCTCGCACCCGCGGCGCAAGCTCGACAATGGTTTCCAGCTTCTGCATCGCTGTTAGGCATTGTAGCGGCTCTCAATTAGCTTTCCTCTGTGCCCTCTGTGGTCACGTGGTGTCATTCGTGGGAATCCCCGCAAAAGCAACCCTTCCCCTTGGGCCTATAATCGAAAAAGTCGTTGGCTTGTGGGAGGCAAAAATGGCGGGGATGACCATAACGCCGGTGGCAACCCATGGTTTTTTTGTGGACGGCCGCTGGATGGAAGACGGCGACATCGTTGACGTCCGCGCGCCCTATGACGGCAGTCTAGTGGGACGAGTCATCCAGGGCCGCCGCGAGCACGCCGAAGCTGCAATCGCCGCTTCCGTCAAGGCTTTCGGTACGACCAAACGTTTGCCCGCGTTCGAGCGCCAGCGCGTGCTGCGGCGCATCGCGCAGCAGATTGTTGAGCGCCGCGATGAACTCTCCCGCACCCTCGCTCAGGAAGCCGGCAAGCCGATTAAGCTGGCGCGCATTGAAGTCGACCGCACGATTTTCATTTTCAACGTCGCCGCCGAGGAAGCCACGCGCATTTACGGCGAATATCTTCCCCTCGACTGGCAGGAATTTACCGCTGGCCGCTGGGGAATTGTAAAGCGCTTTCCGCTCGGCCCGATCGCCGGTATTACGCCATTTAATTTCCCATTAAATCTGGTCGCCCACAAAGTCGCGCCCGCCATCGCCGCCGGATGCTCCATGGTGTTGAAGCCGGCTCCGCAAGCTCCGCTCTCCGCATTGCTTCTTGCCGAATGCGTGCAGCAGGCAGGCTGGCCCGATGGCGGCCTCAATGTCTTGCCGCTTTCGAACGATGATGCCAGCCTTCTGGTGACGGACGAACGCATCAAGCTGATCAGCTTCACCGGCAGCGTGCCCGTGGGATGGGACATCAAACGCCGCGCCGGAAAAAAGAAAGTTGCCCTGGAGTTGGGTGGCAATGCCGGCGCCATCGTGCACCATGACGCCGATCTGGAGTACGCCGCAGAGCGTTGCCTGGCGGGTGGTTTCGGGTATGCCGGCCAGACCTGCATTTCGGTACAACGCATTCTGGTCGACCATTCAGTCTACGGAAAGTTTACCGATCTTCTGGTGGAGGGCGTTAAGAAACTCAGAACTGGCGATCCCATGATGGAGTCGACCGACCTTGGCCCGCTGATTCGCGAGAGTGACGCGATTCGCGTCACCCAGTGGGTGGAAGAAGCGGTTCGCTCTGGTGCGCGCGTGCTCTGCGGCGGTCAGCGACACGGTTCAATCGTCGAGCCAACCGTGCTCACCGCTACCAAACCCGAGATGAAGGTGAACTGCCAGGAGATTTTTGGGCCGGTCGTAACCGTCGAACCGTATCAAAGTTTTGAGGAGGCGCTGCGCCGCATCAACAATTCCAATTATGGCCTGCAGGCCGGAATCTTCACCCGCGACGTCAAGCTGCTTTTCCAGGCTTACGACGAATTGGAAGTTGGCGCTCTGGTTGCCGGAGACATCCCCTCGTTCCGCATCGATCAAATGCCCTATGGCGGAGTGAAGGATTCCGGCATTGGACGCGAGGGCCTGCGCTACGCCATCGAAGAAATGACCGAGCCCAAGCTGCTTGTGATGAATGTGCGTTGAGCTTCGGCGCATTTTTGCCTGCGTGAGAAGAGAATAAAACTGCTGCAAATTGCAACGAGTCGCTTTCCCTTTTCAGAAAAAGTTTTCTTTCGGAATTTTTTTCGCGCGATGCACGCGACAACTCGACGCGAAATATTTATAATCGTTCGTTTCATAACTGGCGATAGAAAATCAGTGGGTGTTTTCTTTTACGCCTCGAAAACTGAAGGGCAATAGGGCTGCAGCGCTTTGCCTTTTGCCTACATTCCTGAAACACGTACGTAATTCATGCCGCAGATTTTTCATCGCAGCACCAATACGCTATCGCGCGTAACCATTTTCGGCGCGGTCTTTGTGGTGGTCGCGCTGGGTTGGATCGGTTACGAGATTCAGGGTTCGCCCTACATCACTTACGCCGGCGTGCGCAAGCCGCAGCCGGTGCCCTTCAGCCATCAGCATCACGTCACCGGACTCGGGATCGATTGCCGTTACTGCCACACGTCGGTGGAGGTTTCCAGCTTCGCGGGCATTCCTCCCACCAAGACCTGCATGAACTGCCATTCGCAGATCTGGACCAATGCCCAGCTGCTTGAGCCGGTCCGCGCCAGCTACCGCTCTGGCCAGTCGCTCGAGTGGACGCGGGTAAACCAGCTTCCCGATTTTGTGTTTTTCAATCACAGCATTCATGTCACCAAGGGAGTGGGCTGCAATACCTGCCATGGGCCAGTCGATCAGATGCCGCTGATGTACCAGGCTGAATCGCTGCAGATGGAGTGGTGCCTGAATTGCCATCGCTCTCCGGAAAAGTATCTGCGGCCCCGCGAACAGGTTTTCAATATGCGGTACGAGGAACCCAGCACGGTGAAGCCGGTGGTATTGGATGGGCAAAGTTATACCGATCAGGATGCGCTGGGTTCGGCGCTATTGAAGAAATACGACGTTCGCAATGTGAAAGACATCACCAGTTGCAATACCTGCCACCGGTGAGTGGCTGGTTTTTGGGTGGCGCAGGCCTTTATGGCCTGCGGTTAGGGGCCAATTTAAGGATGGGCTTTAGCTCCTGAGGCGCCCCGGCGGCTAAAGCCGCCGGCTGAAATTGCAGGGTTGTGATCGCAGCACTGGAGCGCTGCGCCACCCAAAAGCTTGTAGAAATAATAGCTGTTGAGAAATGACGATGGACCAGGAAAGAAAAGCAAAGAAGACTGAAGCTGTTTGCCCTTCGAAAAAGGGAAAGCTGGATCTCGCCTCGGTTCGCGCCGAGATCGACAAAGCTTCCGGCCCGGAATACTGGCGCAGCCTGGAAGAGCTTGCCGGCAATCCCGAATTTCAGGAAGCACTGCACCGCGAATTCCCTAAAGGCGCTTCCGAATGGGTTGAATCGGTTTCGCGCCGCGGTTTCCTGAAAGTCATGGGAGCGTCGATGGCGCTGGCTGGCATGACGGGCTGCGTCAAGCTCCCGCTCGAACCGATCATCCCTTACGTGCGCCAACCGGAAGACGTGATCCCTGGCCGCCCGATGTACTACGCCACGGCAATGACGCTCGGTGGCTACGCGAACCCGCTGCTGGTGGAAAGCCATCTCGGACGTCCGACCAAGATTGAAGGTAATCCGCAGCATCCCGCGAGTCTCGGCGGTACCGACATTTTCGCGCAGGCTTCGATCCTCACCATGTACGACCCCGACCGCTCGCAGAGCGTAACCGAGCTGGGCGATCTGCGCTCCTGGCAGGCGTTCGTCAGCGCCATGCGCGGACCGCTGGCCGCGCAGAAAGCGCTGCAAGGTGCGGGCATTCGCATTCTGACTCCCACAATTTCCTCGCCCACCCTTGCCGATCAACTGCGTAATTTTCTGAAGACTTATCCGCAGGCCAAGTGGCACGTATATGAGCCGGTCAATCGCGACAACGTGCTCGAAGGCGCGAAGATGGCCTTTGGGCAGCCGGTCGAGACGCGATACGATTTTTCGAAAGCCGATGTAATCGTCTCGCTCGACGCCGACTTTTTGTACGCGGGATTTCCGGGAAATGTTCGCTACATTCGCGACTTCGCCGCGCGCCGCAATCCCGATGGAAACATGAATCGGCTGTATGTGATCGAGAGCACGCCGACGACAACCGGGGCGAAGGCGGATCACCGGGTGCCGCTGGTGTCGGTCGCGATTGAAGAATTTGTGAAGACGATCGCACCTTTCATTCAAGGCGCACAGGATATAGTCGGTAATTTCGATGACTCAGTCATCAAGTTCATCCAGCGGATGACCTTTGACTTACAGAGGCACTCCGGGTCGAGCATCGTAATTGCGGGGGACAATCAGGCCCCCATTTCCCACGCTCTTGTTCACGCTATCAACCGATCGCTGGGCAACGTTGGCAAGACTGTTTTTTACTCCGATCGAGTCGATTTAAACCCGGTCAACCAGATCGAGTCGATTAAAGACTTGGTTGCCGACATCCACGCCGGCAAAGTTGACTTGCTGGTTATCATAGGCGGCAATCCCGCCTATGACGCTCCTGCCGATCTCGATTTCGCCAACGCTCTCAAAAACGGCAAAGTCCCGATGCGCGTGCATCTCGGGCTTTATCAGAACGAAACTGCTGAACTCTGTCAGTGGCACATTGATCAGGCGCATGAACTGGAAGCTTGGGGCGATGCTCGGGCCTATGACGGGACGGTCAGCATTATTCAGCCGCTGATCGCTCCACTTTATAACGGCAAGAGTGCGCTCGAGTTCGTGTCACTGCTGAACGGCCAGTCCGACGCAACCGGCTACGACCTGACGCGCGCCTACTGGCAGAAGCAGCACACGGGTTCCGACTTCGAAGCATTCTGGCGGAAGTCGTTGCACGACGGATGGATCGACGGGACTACTACTCCAGCGAAACCGATGGCGGCGAAGCCCTTTGATCATCCAGGCCCGCGGATGCTCGACAAGCTCCCAACCGAGCTGAACATCCGCCGCGATCCCACCATCTACGATGGCCAATTTTCCAACAACGGCTGGTTGCAGGAACTGCCCAAGCCGATGAACAAGCTCACCTGGGACAATGCCATTCAGATCGGCCCCAAGATGGCCGAGCGGATGCAGATTGCTTCCAAAGACGTTCTCGAGCTGGAACTCAACGGCAAAAAAGTCAAAGGCGCCGCCTGGATTCAGGCCGGCCATCCCGATAACTCGATCACCGTCACCCTCGGCTATGGCCGCACTCGCGCCGGCCGTGTTGGCACCGGTTACGGCTTCAACGCTTACCAGCTTCGCACCAGTTCTGCACCCTGGCTCGCCACCGGAGTGCAACTGCGCAAAACCGGGGACACTTACAAGCTGGCCTCGGTGCAAGGCATGCAGAGCATGGACACGCCCGGCGGCGACCATCGACCTCTGGTCCGGGAAGCGCGCCTGGAGGAATACCGCACAGATCCTGATTTTGCGAAAGAGCAGGGAGAAGAGCCAACTCCGGGACTCTCGCTCTACAAGCCATACGACTATTCGAAAGAAGCCTATGCCTGGGGCATGGCGATTGATCTCAACAAGTGCGTGGGTTGCAACAACTGCATCGTGGCTTGCCAGTCGGAGAACAACATTGCGGTTGTGGGCAAGGAACAAACCGAGCTGGGCCGCCACATGCATTGGATTCGCGTGGATGTTTATTACCAGGGCGATCGCGACAATCCCAAAGCCTTCTTCCAGCCTGTGCCCTGCCAGCAGTGCGAAGATGCTCCTTGCGAGCTGGTATGTCCCGTGGGGGCGACCAATCACTCGAGCGAAGGCTTGAATGACATGATTTATAACCGCTGCGTGGGCACGCGCTATTGCTCGAACAACTGTCCTTATAAAGTGCGGCGCTTCAACTTCCTGCTCTTCCAGGATTGGACCACGCCGCAATACAAGATGATGCGCAATCCTGATGTCAGTGTGCGCAGCCGCGGCGTCATGGAGAAATGCACCTACTGCGTGCAGCGCATCACCGAGCACCGCATCGACGCCGAAACCGCTTCGGTACGCGAAGGCAAAGAAATCAAGATCAAAGATGGCGAGCTGCAGACGGCATGCCAGCAATCATGCCCCGCCGACGCGATCATCTTTGGCAACATCAACGATCCCAACAGCCGGGTATCGAAGTTGAAGGCGCAGTCGCGCAATTACAGTCTGCTGGGCGAACTGGGCACACGGCCGCGCACTACCTATCTGGCGGAAGTGCACAATCCAAATCCGGAGTTGAAGTCGTGAAGCCCGCACGGCGCCTAAATTCGTATCGGGCAGATTCGTATCAGGGCACGGCTTCAGCCGTGCCGCGAAGAGGAAATTAAAGAAGGGGCTTTAGCCCCTGAGGGAGCATGAACGAGCCGTACAGAACCATCGAAACACAACCGCCTCCGGTAATCGAACCCGGGCACACGTTTGCCAGCGTCACGGACAAGATCAGCTCGATCGTCCTCACGCGTCCGGCTTCGAACGGGTGGTTGATCGGTTTCGGCATCGCGTTCCTTATGACGATGATGCTGCTCTATGCCATCGGCTATTTATTCTTGAAGGGCGTAGGCATTTGGGGCATCACCATCCCCACCGGATGGGGATTTGCCATCGTCAACTTTGTCTGGTGGATCGGAATCGGCCACGCCGGCACGCTGATTTCCGCCATTCTGCTTTTGCTCCGGCAATCCTGGCGCAATTCCATCAACCGTTTCGCCGAAGCCATGACGCTTTTTGCCGTAGCCTGCGCCGGACTCTTTCCCGTGCTGCACCTCGGCCGTCCCTGGCTGGCGTATTGGTTGTTTCCATATCCCAGCACCATGGGCGTTTGGCCGCAATTCCGCAGCCCGCTCATGTGGGATGTTTTTGCCGTATCGACCTACGCGACTATTTCTCTTCTTTTCTGGTTCATGGGCCTGATCCCGGATTTAGGCACGCTCCGCGACCGTGCCACCAAACGGTGGATTCGCGTGATCTATGGCATCCTGGCGATGGGCTGGCGCGGGTCGGCCCGCCATTGGCACCGTTACGAGACTGCCTATCTCCTGCTGGCTGGGTTAGCCACGCCGCTGGTTCTGTCAGTACACACTGTCGTCAGCTTTGACTTCGCCATCGGTATTGTGCCGGGTTGGCACACGACAATCTTCCCGCCCTAC
Source organism: uncultured Acidobacteriaceae bacterium (assembly GCA_963766625.1). GTDB lineage: Bacteria > Acidobacteriota > Terriglobia > Terriglobales > Acidobacteriaceae > Sulfotelmatobacter. The sequence goes on from CAVYBF010000022.1 coordinate 40,060, forward strand.
TTCGTCGCCGGCGCGATCTATTCCGGATTTGCCATGGTGCTCATGCTGGCGATTCCGATCCGCAAAGCCTATGGCCTGGAAGATTTCATTACCGAACGCCATCTGCAGAATTCGGCCAAAGTCATGCTCGCCACCGGGCTCATCGTGGCTTACGGTTACGGCATCGAAGCGTTCATGGGCTGGTATAGCGGCGACCGCTACGACGCGTTCACGCTGTGGAACCGTCTGCACGGTCCTTATGCGTTCTGGTATTTCTCTTTGCTCACCTGCAACATTGCGATTCCTCAGCTTCTGTGGATTCGCGGGCTCCGCCGAGGCCCTCTGGCGCTGTTCCTGATTTCATTCGTAGTTTTAACCGGGATGTGGCTCGAACGCTTCATCATCGTTGTGGTCAGTCTCAGCCGCGACTTCCTGAATTCTTCCTGGGGCATGTATTACCCCACGCGCTGGGACTGGATGACTTTCTTGGGCACGATCGGACTCTTCCTGGCGGCCATGTTCCTGTTCTGCCGGTTGTTGCCCATGATCTCAATCTTTGAAATTCGCACGCTTTTGCCGCAGGCCGAAGGCAAAGCATCGGAGGCGGCAGAGTAATGAAGCGCGATCCGATCTACGGCATCATGGCGGAATTCGATACGCCTTCGGCTCTGGTCGAAGCGGCCCACCGCACCTACCAGGCGGGATATCGAAAGATCGACGCCTACAGCCCGTTCCCGGTTGAAGGTTTGGCCGAAGAGATTGGCTTCCATCACGATGCCGTGGCTCTCGTCGTCTTGATTTGCGCCATCATCGGCGGATGTACCGGATATCTCTTGCAGTATTGGTGCGATGCCGTCAGCTATCCCATCAATGTCGGCGGCCGGCCGTATAACTCGTGGCCTTCGTTCATCGTCATCACTTTCGAATTGACGATTTTATTCGGCGGCATTTCCGCTCTGCTCGGCATGTTGGCCCTGAATGGCCTGCCCATGCCCTACCATCCGGTGTTCAATGTTCCACGCTTTGCCATGGCTTCGAAAGACCGCTTTTTCCTGATCGTGTTCTCTTCCGACCAGCAGTACAATCCCGCGGCCACGCGAAGTTTTCTGGAAGGCCTGCAGCCCCGCTCGATTTCGGAGGTGCCCAGCTAAATGCCGCACCTCCGCCAAAGCGTGCTGGTTCGAAAATCAGCAAATGTAGGGACAGCCGCCCCCCGCTGTCCAGTCGAGCGAAGCTCGACCGTGGGGTGGGAATCTCTTGCTCCTCGGCCGCGGGTCCATTCGTGGGCGAGAGTTGCTTCCGCTGGGCTCATCCTGACCACTATCAGCCTACTTGTCGGCTGCCGTCTCGATATGCAAGTGCAGCCCAAACAGAGCCCTTTCGTGCGCAGTGACTTTTTCCCTGACCAACGTTCCGAACGTCCCTTGGTCGAAGGCACAGTCGCTCGTGGCCAATTGCATGAGAATGCCTATCTCTACACCGGCAAAATCGGCACAACTTTCGGCGACTATATGCCGTTTCCTCTGACCAAAGAGGCTCTCGAGCGTGGCCAGCAGCGCTACAACATTTACTGCTCGCCCTGCCACTCGATGCTCGGCGATGGCAAAGGCTTTGTTCCGTCACGCGGCTTCTCGCGCATGCCCCCGTCCTATCACACACCGGAATTGGAAAAAGCTCCGCTTGGTCAATTGTTTGACGTGATTACCCATGGCTTCGGCATCATGCCTGATTACCGCTCGCAGATTGCGCCGGAGGACCGCTGGAAAATTGTGGCGTACGTTCGTGCCCTGCAGCTCAGTCAAAATGCGACGAAGGCGGATGTTCCGCCGGGGCAACCGATTCCTTCCGAACCTCCGAAATTCGTCACTCCGGCAGGTACTGGCGCAACGCTTCCGGAGATTGAGTCCGGATCAACTTCGAGTTCCGAGGAACACAAATGAGCGCCGGCACCACTCCCCAACTCGACCTCACGCCGCCGTCGATCGTTAAAACCATCGCCACGCGCTCATTGATCGTCGGCGTGATTTTCTCCCTCGCGGCCATTGCCTTGGCGTTCGTAAAGCCACAAGAGTTTTACCGCGGCTATCTGCTCGGTTTCATGTGTTGGCTGGGAGTTGCACTCGGGTCCATGGCGATCCTCATGATTCGCCATCTCACTGGAGGCGGTTGGGGCACGGTGATCCGCCGCATTCTTGGCGCTGCCATGCGTACCTTGCCCCTGCTGGCAGTCCTGTTTATTCCCGTCATCATCGCGGCCTGGCAGCATCAGATGTATCCTTGGGCCATGCCGCTCGCATCTATCGCGGACCCGCACATCCGCGAGCACCTGGAAAAGCACAGCTTCGTCAGAAGCTATCTGAATCTTTCCGGATTTGTCATTCGCGCAATCATCTACTTCGCCATCTGGAACCTGTGTTCGTTTTTGTTGTCGAAGTGGTCGAAGCAAACCGATAATCCCGACGCTCCGGATAACAGCCAGCGTTTCAAAGCCGTCGCCGGGCCTGGTCTCATTCTGTATGCCTTTACCGTCTCATTCGCGGCCATCGATTGGGTGATGTCGATTGACCCAAGCTGGATCTCGACCATCTTCGGGTTAATCATTTTGATCGGCCAGCTGCTTTCGGCGATGTGTTTCGCGGTGGTGGTCGAGCGTATTCTTTTCAATTACCGGCCGATGTCGCAAATGTTGAAGCCGGAGTTCGTGCACGACCACGGCAAGTGGATGCTGACGTTCATCATGGTCTGGGCCTATTTTTCATTTTCCCAATGGCTCATCATCTGGGCAGGTAATTTGCCGTCGGAAATCACTTTTTACCTCAAGCGACTGAGCGGTGGATGGGCGTGGATGGGGTTAATTCTGGTTCTGTTTCATTTCGCCATTCCCTTTGCTATCCTGCTTTCCCGTCCTTTTAAACGCAACATCCGCAAACTGGTTTGGGTAGCGGTCTGGCTGTTGCTGATGCGTTACGTCGGTCTGTTCTGGATCATCGAGCCGAATTTTTCCAAGACCATCGCAATAACCGCGGCGGATATTATCGTGCCCATCGCGATTGGCGGAATCTGGCTTTGGTATTTCTTCCGCAATCTGGCTTCGCTGCCTCTGCTCCCGGCTTACGATCGGGACGCGTATGAGGTGCTGCAGCCGGCGCACGACTAAGAAGTATGGAAACGAAATGAGTAACCAGGCCAAAAATCAAGGAAGCGCGGGCGCGAACGAGAGCTACGAGCACCAGGATCTGCAAGCCTCTGGCATCGTCTATTTTCTGGTAAGCCTGGTGATCGTGACCGTGATCTGCATGTTCGCGCTCGAGGGTTTCTATCATTTTCTGGACCGTCGCGCGCGATCCTCGGAGGAACCGGTGAATCCGCTGGTGAAGCACGTTCCCGAGGACACGCGCCACGTGCCGCGAGACTATCCCCAGACCGCTTTCCCCAGCCCTAGGCTGGAGAACGACGAGCGTAACCAGCTGAACGGTTTCCTGACGAAAGAGTACGACACTCTTTACAGCTATGGCTGGGTGGACGAGAAAGCAGGAATCGCGCGTATCCCCATCGATCGGGCAATGGATTTGCTCGTGCAGCGAGGACTGCCGGTGCTTCCCCAGGGAGGCAGCCACTCCCCTTCCATTGCAGCCGAGAACAATCAACCAGGCAATGCGGCGCGAGGAGTTAAAGGAGTTAAAGGTACAAAGAAGTGATCTGTACAAAAAACAATTCGATTTCAGCGGCGGGCGTCATGCTCGCTCTCGCAATCCTTTCACTTGCAGCTTCGGCGCAGATCAATAGTGGCATCACCTCACCGCCCACCAATGAGCGGCCTCCGCTTCTCCAGAACGTGGGCATCGAGCAACATCTCGATTCGCAGATCCCTCCGGATCTCACATTCGTTGACGACACGGGCAAGACGGTCAAGCTGGGAGATTATTTCGGGCGCAAGCCCTTGATCCTGAACCTCGTTTATTTCAACTGCACCATGCTATGCGGCGAAGAACTGGCCGGACTCGCCAGCGCCATGCGCCTGATCAAGTTCGACGTGGGTCATGAATTCGACGTAATCACAGTCAGCTTCGATCCCCGCGAAACGCCGGCCATGGCGGCCGAAAAAAAGAAAGACTACGTGCAACGCTACGGCCGTTCAAATGCCGCCGCCGGCTGGCATTTCCTTACCGGCCAGGCCGATTCGATTAACGCGCTCACCAAGGCGGTCGGATTTCAGTACCAATACGATCCCAAGACGAATCAGTATGCTCACGCCACCGCGGTCATGGTGCTCACCCCGCAGGGACACATCTCTCGCTATCTGTATGGCGTGGATTTTCCGCCGAAAGATTTGCGCATGGGGCTGGTCGAGGCCTCCCAGGCGAAGATCGGCAACCCCGTCGACGCGGTGCTGCTCTACTGTTATCACTACAATCCTGCGACTGGAAAATACGGTGCGGTGATTGGCAACATTCTGCGTCTTGCCGGCGCCGCGACAATTTTGCTTCTGGGCGGCTTGATTCTTACTTTGTGGCGGCTCGACCGCTCGGCGGCGAGGAAGGCCGAATCCAAGAGAACGTATGCTTAATAATTTTCCATTATGGCCGGAGCAGGCCTCCACCATGGCGCATCGTGTGGACGCGCTTTACATCTTCCTGCTGGTCGTCACCGGAATGATGGCGTTGCTGGTCTGCGTTTTGGTGATCGATTTTGCTGCCCGATTCCGGCATCGTCCGGGAGTTCGCGCTGAACAGATCGAAGGCTCCAACGCGCTCGAAATTACCTGGAGCGTGATTCCCTTCTTTATCTTCATGGCAATCTTTGCCTGGGGTGCGGTGGTTTATTTCAAGGAACGCACGCCGCCCGCAGACTCGACCGAAGTCTATGTCGTCGCCAAGCAGTGGATGTGGAAGGTGGAACACGCCGAAGGCCAGCGCGAGATCAACGAGCTGCACGTTCCCGTCGGCCGCGACGTCAAACTCATCATGACCTCGCAGGACGTGATCCACAGCTTTTACATTCCGGCATTTCGCATCAAGCAAGACGTGCTTCCCGGCCGCTATACAGTCGAGTGGTTTCATGCGACCAAACCCGGTGTTTATCATCTCTTCTGCGCCGAGTATTGCGGCACGCAGCACTCCGGCATGGTTGGCGATATTGTCGTGCAGGAACCTGCGGAGTACGAAGCCTGGGCCAGCGGAAATCCGAGCGGGCCTCTCTCTGAGGCTGGCGAAAAGATTTTCGCTGAACTCGGCTGCAGTACCTGCCACCGCTCCGATGCTCCCGGCCGCGGACCTAACCTGCAGGGTGTCTTCGGCAAACCCGTTCAATTGGAAGATGGCCGCATTGTCACCGCCGACGAAAATTATCTGCGCGAGTGCATCCTCGATCCCGGATCGAAGCGCATCAAAGGATTCCGGCCCATTATGCCGACGTTTCAGGGATTAGTCACTGACGAACAAGTCAACGCATTAGTCGCCTACATCAAGTCAATTTCCGGAAACAAACCTGCGGAGGGAGCCAAAACCAACGCCAGCGCGGCTGCTCCGCAAGTCCCCGGCAAAGTTCAGAATGGAAATCAGGTGCAATAAGTTATGGAGATCGCGATCCCTCAACCCGTTGAACGCGAAAATTATCTGAATAAGGAATATGGAGTCTGGTCGTGGCTGTTAACCACCGACCACAAGCGCATCGCGCTGCTCTATCTGGTTTCGATCACTTTCTTCTTCTTCATCGGCGGATTTTTCGCTCTGCTCATCCGTCTCGAATTGCTCACTCCAGCGGGCGATCTTGTCCAGGCCGACACCTACAACAAGCTCTTCACCATGCACGGAATGGTGATGATCTTCTTCTTCCTCATTCCATCCATTCCCGCCACGCTGGGAAATTTTCTCGTCCCCATGATGGTCGGCGCGAAGGATCTCGCCTTCCCCCGCATCAACCTGCTGAGCTGGTACCTCTACATCATCGGCGGCGGGATCATGCTGCACTGCATGTTAACCGGCGGCGTCGATACCGGTTGGACATTCTATGTTCCTTTCAGCAGCAACTTCACGAACACGAAATTCGTGGAAGCCGGGATCGCCATTTTCATTGCCGGCTTCTCCTCTATTCTCACCGGCCTGAACTTCGTCGTCACCATCCATCGCATGCGCGCTCCGGGCATGACCTGGTCGCGCCTGCCGCTCTTCATCTGGGCGCACTATGCCACCAGCATCATTCAGCTTCTGGGTACGCCGGTCATCGCCATCACCATCGTGCTGGTCGCCGCTGAACGCGCCCTGCACCTTGGCATTTTCGATCCCAAGCTGGGCGGCGATCCGCTCCTCTTCCAGCATCTCTTCTGGTTCTATTCCCACCCTGCGGTTTACATCATGATTCTGCCGTCGATGGGCGTCGTTACCGAAATCATCGCCTGCTTCTCGCGCAAGCGCATCTTCGGATATCACTTCGTCGCCTTTTCCTCGATCGCCATTGCAGTCTTCGGCTTTCTGGTTTGGGCTCACCACATGTTCGTGGCCGGAATTTCGGTTTACTCGGCTCTGGTGTTTTCATTCTTGAGCTATGCCGTCGCTCTGCCTTCGGCCATCAAGGTCTTCAACTGGACGGCCACTCTCTACAAGGGCTCGATTCACTACGATGCGCCCATGCTCTACGCCTTCGGCTTTCTTGGCCTCTTCACAATTGGCGGGCTCACCGGATTATTTCTTGCCGCTCTCGGCATCGACGTGCACGTCACTGACACCTACTTCGTGGTCGCTCACTTCCACTACATCATGGTGGGAGGCGCGGTCATGGGCTACCTCGGAGGAATGCATTTCTGGTGGCCGAAAATTTCCGGCAAGCTTTATCCCGAAGGCTGGGCGCGCCTCGCCGCCCTCATTGTCTTCATCGGATTCAATCTCACGTTCTTCCCGCAATTCGTTCTCGGCTACATGGGCATGCCGCGCCGGTATTACGACTACAGCCACATGCCTGAATTTCAGGTGCTCAACGTTCTCTCAACCGCGGGTGCCACAGTCTTAGGCATCGGATATCTGCTGCCCATGGCCTATTTTCTCTGGTCGATGCGTTACGGCAAGCCAGCTTCGGACAACCCATGGAACGCCGCCGGTCTCGAATGGAAGACCGCCTCTCCGCCGCCGACTTTCAACTTTGATAAAGAGCCCGTCGTGACCTGGGAAGCCTACAACTACGATGAATTAGACGCTCCCCCGCGCACCCAGGAGGTTCCCGTTGGCCGATAGCAGCACACTCGTTGGTCTTCACCGCGAAGAAGAGCACCATCCGGAGCTTCTGCATCATTTTGTCGATCCGGCACAGCAACGCAATGCCGCCAGTTTGGGAATGTGGGTTTTTCTGGCCACGGAAATCATGTTTTTCGGCGGCATGTTCTGCGCCTATTTGGTCTACCGGCACTGGTACTTCGGCGATTTCGGAGCGGCCAGCAAATCGATCGACGCTACTCTCGGCGCTACCAATACTGCCGTGCTCATCTGCAGCAGCTTGACCGTGGTTCTTGCCGTGTGGGCCGCGCAGACCGCGCGGCGAACTCTGCTGCTGACCATGCTGATCCTGACCATGCTTTTCGGCGTGGCCTTTCTCGGCATCAAGAGCAAGGAATACTACGACAAGTTCGAAGAGCATCATGTGCCGGGAGCTTCCTTCAGTTTCGAGCATGTGCCCATCCCGGGCCATCCCGGCGAATATGCCAACCCGCGCCACGCCCAGATCTTTTTTTCTCTTTATTTCATGATGACCGGTATTCACGCCTTGCACATGATTGTCGGCCTCGGAATTTTTACTTGGCTGCTCGCCATGGCGTGGAAAGGGCATTTCACGCCCGAGTATCACACTCCCGTGGAAATCGGTGGACTCTACTGGCACTTCGTCGACATTATCTGGATCTATCTGTTCCCATTGCTCTACTTGATCGACCGGCACTCGTGAGGATCGCATGAGCCAACATTCGTCGGCAAAATCGCCACTAAAGATGTACTTTGGGGTATGGGCGACGTTGCTCATATTTACTTTTGTTACTTACAAAGTGGCTTTTATCGAGCTCGGACCTTTTAATGCCGTAGTCGCTCTTGTCATCGCCACGCTGAAAGCAACCTTGGTTGCCCTGTTCTTCATGCACGTCTGGCATGCCGGCGAAAAGCTCACCAAGATGGTGATTGCCACTGCGATCTTCTTTCTTTTCCTCCTGTTAGGATTGACCATGTCCGATTATCTGAGCCGTCCCTGGAGCTAGCGCTATTACCGCAACGGCTGTTTTTGCCGCAAAGTTGTAAGCTATTGCGATGTCTCCAGCCGATTCATCGTCGCCGCTCTTCACAATCCAGCCAGAATTTTCTTCTGCGCGTCGGACATCCGAATCTTCTTCCGTCGATTCAGAGTCTCTGGCTGCTGCGCTTCGCGCGGAAGTTCGCGGCGAAGTTCGTTTCGATCGCGGCAGCCGCGCTCTTTACGCCACCGACGGCTCCAATTATCGTCAGGTTCCCATCGGCGTTGTTTTACCACACGACGTAGACGACGTTCTCGCGACCGTCGCACTCTGCCGTCAATTCGGCGCGCCTTTGCTCTGCCGCGGCGGCGGCACATCTCTCGCCGGCCAGTGCTGCAACGTTGCCGTCATTCTCGATTTCTCCAAGTACATGGCGAAAATTCTCGAGATCGACCCCGAGCGCCGCATTGCGCGCGTGCAGCCCGGAGTCGTTCTCGACAGCCTTCGCGCCGCCGCTGAAAAGCACCATCTCACTTTCGCGCCCGACCCCGCCACGCACGACCGCTGCACGTTAGGGGGGATGATCGGCAATAACTCCTGCGGCGTGCATTCCGTCATGGCCGGCAAGACCGACGACAACATCGAAGAACTTGAAATCCTCACCTACGACGGCACGCGGATGAAAGTCGGTCAAAATCTCATCGAGCCATGTGGGGACAGCCGCCCTCGGCTGTCCGGCGGCCCGGAAGTATCGGGCCGCGGTGCCTCCGACCGCGCCGCTCAAATCCTCAACTCGCTGAAGCAAATCGCCGATCAATACGGCGATCGAGTCCGGCAAAAATTTCCCAAAATCCCCCGCCGCGTCTCCGGTTACAACCTGAATTATCTTCTTCCGGAAAACGGCTTCCATATAGCCCGCGCACTCGTCGGCTCCGAAGGCACCTGCGTCACCATTCTTGAAGCCACTTGCCGCCTCGTGAAGAGCCCGCCGGAGCGGGTTCTGCTAGTCCTGGGTTATCCCGACGTTTACCAGTGTGCCGATCATGTTCCCGAGATCATGCAGCACAAGCCCATCGGCCTTGAAGGTTTCGACGATCTTCTCGCTCACTACACGCAGGCCAAGGGGATTAATTCCGAAGGCCTTGCGCTTCTACCTGAGGGCGGCGGCTGGCTGATGGTGGAGTTCGGCGCAGACACCGCACAGGAGGCCGAGTCCCAGGCTCGCAATCTCATGCACTCTCTCGGTCGCGTCGCAAATCCTCCCACGATGCGCCTTTGCGATAAGCAGCAGGCAAAGCGCGTCTGGGAAGTTCGCGAGTCGGCTCTGGGCGCAACCTCACACGTCCCCGGCGAACCGTTCAACTGGGAAGGCTGGGAAGACGCCGCAGTCGCTCCCGAAAAGCTTGGCGGCTATCTGCGCGATCTGCGCAAAATGTTTGCCGCCTACGGCTACAAAGGCTCGCTCTACGGACACTTTGGCCACGGCTGTGTCCATACCCGCATTAATTTCGATCTGCAATCGAAAGAAGGCATCGCCAAGTTCCGCAAATTTATTGAAGAGGCAGCCGACCTCGTCGTCAGCTACGGTGGCTCGCTCTCTGGCGAACACGGCGACGGCCAGTCGCGCGCCGAGCTGCTTCCCAAAATGTTCGGTCCGGAGCTGATTCAGGCCTTCCGCGATTTCAAATCGGCATGGGATCCCGATTGGAAGATGAATCCCGGCAAGGTGATCGATCCTTACAAACTCGATGAGAATCTTCGCCTCGGTGCAAACTATGCGCCCTGGCAACCGAAAACCCATTTTCGATTCATCGCCGATCACGGCAGCCTGGCGGAAGCAACTCTGCGCTGCGTCGGAGTCGGCAAGTGCCGCCGCGAACAGGGCGGCGTAATGTGCCCCAGTTACCGCGCCACGCGCGAAGAAGAGCACTCCACCCGCGGCCGCGCCCACCTGCTCTGGGAAATGACGCAAGGCCGGTCTCGAGAAGATGGAATCATACGCGACGGCTGGCGCAGCCAAGAGGTAAAAGACTCGCTGGATCTCTGCTTGGCTTGCAAGGGCTGCAAAAGCGATTGTCCCGTCGGCGTCGATCTCGCCACCTACAAAGCCGAATTTCTCTCCCACTATTACGAGGGTCGTGTCCGTCCCCGCAGCGCCTACGCGTTCGGCAACATCGATCTGTGGGCGCGGGCTGCATCGCACATGCCCGGCTTGGCCAACCTGGCTACGCAGCTTCCAATTCTACGTGACTTGTCGAAGCTGCTCGCCGGAATCCCGCTGGGACGCTCCATCCCCGCCTTCGCGCCAGAAACGTTCAAAAGCTGGTTCCACCGCACTCGCAATAAAAGCTTTGAGGGGGCGCGGCTTTCAGCCGCGCCGAGTGACCCTCAGGACATTTGGGGCTCCGGCGTTTTTGGGTGGCGCAGCGCTTCTAGCACTGCCATCAACCCCTCCACTTCCGATAGGGCTTTAGCCCCCGAGGTTCTCCTCTGGCCCGACACCTTCAACAACTATTTCTTGCCGGCCACCGCCCAAGCCGCCGTCGACGTCCTCGAAGCTGCCGGCTTCCGCGTCGTCGTTCCCAAAGCCAATCTCTGCTGCGGACGCCCGCTTTACGACCACGGCATGCTCGATCGCGCCCAGGCCCTGCTGCTCCAAATTCTCGACGAACTCTCGCCCCAGATCGAAGCCGGAATCCCCGTCGTCGGCCTCGAACCCAGTTGCGTCGCCGTCTTCCGCGACGAACTCGTGAATCTCTTTCCCCACGACGATCGCGCCAAAGCCTTATCTCGCCAGACTTTTCTGCTCAGCGAGTTTCTGGAAAATCATGCCAAGGATTTCGTTTTTCCGTGCCTGAATCGCACAGCCCTCCTCCACGGCCACTGCCATCACAAGTCCCTGATGAAGATGACGGCGGAAGAGTCCGTTTTGCGCCGCCTCGGTATCGATTTCCAATCCCCCGCCCCCGGCTGCTGCGGCATGGCGGGCTCGTTTGGCTTCGAGCGAGAGAAATACGACATCTCCATGGCCGTCGGCGAGCTAGAACTCCTCCCTGCGGTTCGCCGAGCCCCGGCAGACTGGCTTATCGTCGCCGACGGCTTCAGTTGCCGCGAGCAGATCGCGCAGGGCACTCCCCGTCATGCCATGCATCTGGCGGAAGTGCTGCAAATGGCGCTGACCGGCGAGACTCCAACCGCAGAACCCTATCCCGAATCGGCTCGCATCGAGCAATACGAAGCCGAAGTTTCGGGCTCCATGACCCGGGCCAGTGCAGGCTTAGCGGCCTGTGCTGCTGGCGCGGCGCTGCTGTGGGCATTTTATCGAAACCGCTGATTCTACGGTACTTATCTGTCGGCAACAGTGCCATCCACAGCTTTTCGCTCGCCAGTTCGCTCAGATTCTGCAACAATTGTGAAGTCTGGCCCGCTTCCTGGCATCCCATGCCCTAGGCTTCACCTATGGATCTGGAAATAACCGTTTCGGCACCGGCCATCGGCAAAGTTCCTGTCGAGGCCTTGCCCACGCTGGTGGCCGCCAAGCCGCCCGAGGCGCCACTCTGCGGTTCGTTGCTGGTGCTGATCCAGTTCGATGTTTGCGAGGAAATCCGGCTCGACGAGCTTCGCCAGATTCTCGGCGCCCGTACCGCAGATGCCAGTTTCAAGCACCTCGCCCCCGGCTACGTCCGCTACCAGCGTCCTCCGGTTGAGGAGGTCCTGGAGCCGATCGTGCTCGAAAGCGGCGAGCGCTTGCAGGGCGAAATCAAGTACTTCGATTACGGGGTAGTGAGCGTCGTTTTCGAGCTGCCCTTTTCCGGCGATTGGGACAAGCTGGTTCAACTTTCCAGCCGGTGGGTTTGGGACACAAACTTTGAGAGCCTGGCGGCTCGCATTGTCAAAAAGAAACTGGAGCGTGCCGCTCCAGCTCTGGTCAAGCCATACACGGGGGAATGGCTAAAAGAAGACTATTTCATCTTTCATCTGCGCGAGATTACCGGTTCTCCCTCCGCCGCTGACCTCCTTGCCTCTGAGGGCGATTGCATCTCTCAGGTCGTGCGTGGCGAGTCGCAGCGGCTCTCTGAGGGTGAACGCCAGGAAATCCTGCAGTCGCGCATCTCCTATTATCCCAACGATCTTGTGGTGATTGGCTGGAACGCGGCGTTCATCTACGACAGTCCCGCTGGCGCGGAAACCGCAATCCAGCTCTTGCAATATGCCAACTCGCAGCTACTCGAGTTTCGCCACTACGACGAGCTGCTCACCAAGCAACTGGAAAATGTTTATGCCTTCCTCGATCGCGGCAGTCACGGCCTGTGGTCGCGCTGGCGTACGGCTCGCGCCGCCTCAAAGCTGCATACGGTTCTGCTCGATGTGAGTGAACTGACCGAGCGTGCCGATAACGCCATCAAGTTCCTCAGTGACATGTTCTCTGCCCGGCTTTACAAGCTGGCCGCTTCCAAAGTCGGCGTGCTCGATTACAAAGATCTGGTCCAGCAGAAGCTGCAAACCGCCGAAGAGCTCTACCGCTTCATGGTCGACGAGTTCAATCAAAGCCGCGCCTTCGTCCTCGAACTGATGGTCGTGGTGATTCTGATTATCGAGCTCATTTGGATCTTCCGCGGCAAGCCCATCTGACCCCCGCTATCTAATTCACTCTCTGCTAATCCATCCTTGGTGATGGGAAGTCTCGATTCTTCGGTTGCAGAGCCCACGAATTCCTTGCATGATTGGATTTACCTTCACCCACGCTGTAATAGCAAACTGATTCATCGCGGCACATTTCGAGTCGTATCCTGCGTAATTTGTGCTGCGCCGATTTTTGCCTGCATTCTGCTTTTACCGGCAGCCGCACAGGATAATTATGAAATTCAGGTTTACGGCTCGGAAACCGTTGCTCCTCGCACCACAATGTTCGAGATTCATTCCAATTTCACGGTCGAGGGCAGCAAGACCGTAGTCGATGGTGTTTTGACCACAAATCACGCCGAGCATGAAACTCTGGAAATCACCCAGGGAATTAACGACTGGGCCGAGGTCGGGTTTTACCTCTTCAGCAGCATTCAATCCGATGGCGGCTGGCAGTGGGTAGGCGATCACATCCGTCCACGCATGCGCGTGCCCGAATCATGGCATTAGCCGGTCGGCGTAAGTTTGTCGAACGGAATTGGCTATCAGCGCGCCGCCTTTTCCACCGACACCTGGACCTGGAAAATCCGGCCCATCGTCGACCAAAAAGTTGGGCGGTGGTATTGGGCGTTCAAATCCGGCCTTTGATCGTTCCTGGCACGGCCTGAGCGTGCATCAGGGAGTCACGTTTTCGCCGGATGCAAAGTTCAGCTACGACATCACAAAGAAAATTGCCGGTGGTCTGGAATACTACGGCGCTTTCGGCCCGGCAACCGATTTTCTGCCGTTTAAATACCAGCAACAGCAGTTTTTTCCGGCCATCGATGTCGACTTCGGCCCGCAATGGGAGTTCAATTTCGGTGTCGGCGTAGGCGCCACCCGATCCACCGATCACCTCATCATCAAATGCATTATCGGCCGCCGCTTCTCCTGGCCGCATGGAAGCAGTGCAAAACTTAGAACTTCGCCGGATTAGCGCGCACACAGCTTACCCTCGGTGTAAAGGCAGAGGAATCTAGAGCGGCACAGCCGCCGCATCGTGCGGAAAACTGGGCGCAGGGGATCTTGCAGAAAGCGCCGCGCTCAGCCGAGGATATCGCCCAGCAAAGAAATAGATGGAGTACGCGGGGAAGAACACGATGGCAGGCACAGCCACCAGAGAAACCAAATAAAGAAAACAGACCAGCAAGGTCACGCCGATTGTTACAGCGAGAGCGATCGTTCCAGGATTCCAGGTGAGTCCTGCAGCCTTGCCCGTGAGGACAGCCAGAATCCCGAAAGCGACACTCGGGACGGCAATCATCAATCCCAGAATGACCGTAGCGATACCGATCAAGATGCTAACCGCAATCGCAAGCAAAATCTTCATGCCGATGTAAGCGGCGTATGCGCCTTTCTCCGCCTTCATCATCGGCCACAACCGCCGCCATCCTTCCATCGCGTCGATCTCCTCTAGAGCCATCTGAGGAATCACGAAATCTTTAGTCAGCAAGAGAATCACGGCCATGACTACAAAGAAAGCGAATAAAACAATCACCGCAAAAACTACGCCTAATACCAGAGCGGGCAGATGCGCTTTCGGTTCTCTGAACCAGCCGCTGGCGAATGCAAACGCCAATGGAATACCAACCAATCCCAGGATCACTGCCCCTGTAATCAGAATTAAAAGCAGCCTCCACACGAAATATCGCCACCCTGGTCCAAGCCTGCGGCTCCAGCTCCATCGGATGCGACACTGCCTCGCGATGATGCTGTCGAAAAGAACGAAGCGCATGACGCTGCTTACGTACATCACAATGATCCCGATCGCGAGGGCAGCAACGATGGTGGAAGCTACCAGGAGAGCCAACACAGCAGGATCAATTCCCATCGAGCCGGGCCACGTCACGTGCGGCGCAGCTCCATGCCGCGGAACGTGGAAGGTCGAGCGGTTGCATCCGTTCGCACCCAGCTCCCCCGCCAGTAGCCCGACAAAAGCAAGCTTCGTCCACTGCCCAATTCGGAATGGCTGGAACAGTTGTTGCTTGGCGTGTTCTACCGCGAGCGAGATCGAATCTGATGCGCTGATCGGCAACTTACACCTCGCGTTCCGAACGTTCCTAGCAACGTACTAGGAATTCAAGGGCGAATCAAACCAATTCGAAAAAGAGAAGTTCCTGGTTTCTTGTTTCCGGTTTCCAGTTTTGAGGGCCTCGCGCTCCGGCCAAGGCTCTGGAAACTAGAAACTGCTTCTGTTCATTCATAGCGCAGCGCTTCCACCGGATCCAGTTTCGACGCTCTCATCGCCGGAACCAGTCCGCTGATTGCGCCAACCACCAGCAATACCATGGTCGAAAGCAGAACCGTCATCATCGAAATGCGCAGGTGAATATCTCCCTGTCCGGAGGTGTCTTCGTACAGCGGCCCCATCATCGGCAGCGTTCCCACCGCCCACGCAATCAGATAAGAAAGTGCTACGCCAATCACTCCGCCCAGCAGCATGATGAGCAAAGTTTCCGCCAGAAATTGCATCTTGATGTGCCATTTTTTCGCGCCGAGTGCACGCCGTAACCCAATCTCGCGGATGCGCTCATCCACAGTGACCAGCATGATGTTCATCACTCCTACGCCGCCGATTCCCAAAGTCAGTGTGCCGATGAAAGCGAGCAGCACCTGCAATCCGATGGTAAGCGCATCGATGATCGGCCGAAATTCGTCTCGCCCGAACATTTGAAATGCTTTTGGATCGGTCGGCGAAAAGCCTTGCCGCATCGCCACTGCCGCCAGCACCTGCGCCATGGCCTTCTTTTCAAACTGAGGCGCGATTGGCTCAAACACCATGACCTGTGCATATCGCGTGTTCCACAAATCCCCGGCTGTCGAGTATGGGATCCACGACGACTCATCGTCACTCGAGAAATAATTGCTGAGCTGAATCTTGCGGGCCATCACGCCGATCACCGTAAAGCGCACACCGGCCACGGTTATCGTTTCGCCAACCGCCGGCCTGCCGCTGAACAATTGTTCTTTCAGGCGTCCGCCGAGAAAAATTACCCGCCGCCGTTCCAGTTCGTCGGTCGCATCCAGCCAGCGGCCTTCCGCAGGGACTTCGTTGCGCATTTCACCGTACTCCGGGCAAACTCCCCGCACCGGATCGGTCCCAACCATTCGATCTCCATAGGCGATCTCCGGCCGCCTCACGGTTTCGCGGCAGATGTATTTCACCAGCGGCGCGGTCGCTTTCACCATGTCCACGTCAGCTTGCTCGATGACAACCTTCTTTCCAGCGCGCTGACCGCCCGGCTGTTCGCTGGTCTGCTGCGGCCAGCAAATGACCACGCTCTTGCCGAAAGCATCGAAGCCGTGCACCAGAATGCTGCGAAAGCTGTTGCCATAAGCAATTAACAACGTGACCGTAGCAATACCCCAAACAATGCCGAGCATGGTGAGCGAGCTGCGCGTAACATTGCGCTTCAGCGCGATCCAAGCTTCGATAATGATTTCAGTAAGCAAGAGAAATTTAGTAATTGTGAAATTCAGTCAGCAGAGAAATTTAGTAATTGTGAAGTTGATTGATTAATTTAAAAATCCATCAGCTTCGGGCCTTAAATTACTCAATTACTAAATTTCCAAATTACCCAATGGCTTCACCCTCCCGCCTCGTACCGCAATGCCTCAATCGGATCAATCGATGCCGCCCTGCGCGCCGGATACAAAGCGGCGGCAATCGCAATCGTGCCCAGCAATCCGGTCGCGACCAGTGCCGCTCTCCAGTCCGGAAGCAGGCCCGCGAAGAAATCCGGCATCGGAAGCAGATCCACCAGCCAGCAAAATCCGAATGCCACGCCCAGGCCAATCGCCCCGCTCAACAGCGCAATGATCAAAGCTTCCGTAAAAAACTGCCGCAGAATCGTTCCCGCAGGCGCACCAATCGCCTTCCGCACTCCAATTTCGCGGGTTCGTTCCCGAACCGCCACCAGCATTACATTCATCACGCCCAGCCCGCCGAGCAGCAGCGTCACAATTCCCACGGCGCCCAGAAAATACTTCATCCCATCGGTCATCGTCTTGAACGCCTGCGCTTCCTTCACCGTGTCCCAGATGGGGCAGGCTTCTTTATCGTTCGGATCGTAGCGATGCATGCGCGCCAGCGCCACCCGCACCTCACGCTTGCAAGCTTCGTGCTGCTCCACCGATTTCGGCGTCACCAGCAGTTGATCGAATGTTGTTGCGGTTCCCGGAGGCTTGTCAGGAAAGTCGCGCCGCATGGCAGAAAATGGGATGAAAACCTTGTTCACGTCCCATCCGTCATAGCTGGAGTCTTGTTTTTTCTTCTGCATCACTCCAATCACGACGAAAGGAAAATCATTCAAATAAATGTTGTCTCCTACCGGATTGCGACCGGGAAACAACTGTTTCGCTGCATCCGATCCCAGAAACGCCACGCGACGCGCCTCGCGCATGTCATCCCAGTCGTAAAACCGTCCTTCGCCAACATCAAGGCTACGGATGTAGGCAAACTGCGGATACGATCCGGTCACCGTGAACGCCGCGTTGTTGAAATTGCTGTGAGCCCGGACTGTATCTTGCTCGAGCTCTGGAATTGCGTACTGGCAGTCTGGCGTCTCAGCCTGCACCGCCGGCATATCCTGATCCTCCCAGTGAACCAGGCGCCCGGCGTGCGTTCCACCGGCTTGCAGGCTGGTGCGGCCGTGAAAAACTATCATGATGTCTTTACCGAGAGTCTTCGCCTGCTCTTCCTGTCCTTTTTCCAGGCCCTCGCCCGCCGCGACCATCAAGACAATTGAGACGATCCCCCAGGCAATGCCGAACATGGTCAGGAATGCGCGCATCTTATGCGCCCATAGGGTTCGAAGCACATCGAGGAAAAGATCTCGCAGAGTCATAGCAACTCTTGATTGGACGAAAGTTGAAGAAGAAAGTGAGCCTCCAGCGTTCTTGCCCGCACACCTTTTAGATACGCTGAAAACGCAGGATTTGTTCCGCAGAATGGTGTCGTTGATCCCAAAAGAGAGTGGAGCTAAAGCTGCTTGTTACTGCCCAACCTGTGCCGGCGTACAATTCACGCGTCCGATCCAATCGGTAAATTTCTTCAGTGCCAGTTCACACTGCAACCGATGCCGCTCCGTTCGATCACGAACTTTCCTGTCCAAAGCGGGCAGCAGATCAAAAGTGATATTTGCCGGCTGGAAGTTTTTCGGATCGGCATGAGTTACATAATGCACCAGTGACCCGAAAGCCGAATCGCGTGGCGGAGCGAGGGGAGCTTCCCCGCGAGCCAGCGCGGGAGCATGAATTCCTGCCATCAACCCGGTTGCAATCGACTCCACGTAGCCTTCGACTCCGCAGATCTGTCCCGCAAACAAAACTCGCGGATGCGCTTTCATCTGCAGCGTTTCGCGCAGCAGCACCGGACTATTGATATAGGTATTCCGGTGAATCTGTCCGTAACGCAAGAATCGCGCATTCTCCAGCCCCGGGATCAGGCGAAGCACGCGCGCCTGTTCACCAAACTTCAAGTGATTCTGGAAACCCACCAGATTGTAGGAATCGGCCCGCAAATTTTCTTGCCGTAATTGCACCACGGCATAAGGCATCTTTCCGGTTCGCGGATCTTTCAACCCCACCGGCTTCATTGGCCCAAAACGCAGCGTATCCCGGCCGCGGCGGGCAATCTCTTCAATCGGCAGACAGCTCTCAAAATAATTTAATTTCTCCCAATCGTGTTCTTCTACCGACTGCGCCTCCAGCAGCGCATCGTAGAATCGGTTGTATTCTTCCTGCGTCATGGGGCAATTGATGTAGTCTGCTGATCCTTTGTCATATCGCGCCGCCATGTACACTCGCGACATATCGATCGAATCCGCTTCGACAATCGGGCTGATCGAATCGTAAAAATACAGGTGGGGATTATTCGGATCATGTGGGAGCGGGCCACTCGCCCGCTCAGAGTTCGAGATATCATCACCGTTCTGAGAAGCTCCTTCCATCTGATCTTCCCCTGCATCGGCTGGAGAGGTTTCACTTTGCGCGATACTGTCTTCGGTGGTGAAATTTTGCGCGAGACGGTTTTGGGTGGCGCAGCGCTTCAGCGCGGCGATATCCTGCCCATTTTCACAGGCGGCTTCAGCCGCTGAGGGCACGCTCAACCGCCCAATCTCATTGGCCAGCGCCTCCGAAGTCAGCGGCCCGGTCGCCACGATGGTGAGGTAGTCTTCATTTTCTTCGAGACAACTAATTTCTTCCCGCTGCACCGTAATTCGCTGCTCCCGCGCAATCGCCTCGGTCACTTTGCTCGCAAACGCGACTCGATCCACAGCCAGGGCATGTCCCGCCGGAACTGCGCACCCCCGTGCAATTCCCAACAACAGCGAATCCGCCCGCCTCATTTCTTCCTTCAATAGCCATGGAGCCGTATTCTCACTATCGGACTTAAGCGAATTCGAGCACACCAGTTCCGCAAAATCCGCGGTCTGATGAGCCGGAGTCGAGCGCACCGGCCTCATCTCGAAAAGCTCCACCTCCACGTTGCGGCGAGCGCATTGCCAGGCCGCTTCCGATCCGGCCAGCCCCGCCCCGATAATGCGAACTCTCCTGCTCACGAATTCCTCTCCACAAAGCTTTCGCCGAAACCACCTTGCGTCAAACCTGCCTTCGGGATCAAGCAAAGATGCAATTCGCACTCGAACCTCGCCAATTCGCGAATCATTCGGTGCACAAGCGGCACATCCTCAATTGTTGCGGTACGAATCAGAAGCATCAAAAGAAGAATACATCAGGCTATGCGAGGATTCGTGCGCCCCGTCCACGCTGCGAACCCTCTACGATGTGTAGTTATTTAGCTTTATTGCGGAGAAACGAATGTGCCGGTTGTTCAATCGCCCAATCTCAAAATCACCAATCACTCAATTCTCAGAGAATTTCTCGCGCATCCCCCACTCGTTTGGTCACTCGCTCCCGATCCAGATACTCCAGAAGAGGGATGGCATATTTCCGTGTTACACCAGTCAGCGTCTTAAACTGAGCCACGTCGATTCTCGGCGATTTCGCTTTATAAACTGCTATCTTTCCGCGTAGCTGTTCCAATACGCTCCGATGAAACACGAGCTCGTCCGACACCTTGATCAGTATTTTCTCACGCAGCAGCAGCGTCACAAGTTTCTGTGCACGTACGCGATCGATCTTCAGGCCGGCGAGTACTTCATTCAGTGCAGGGACTTGCAACCCGGCCGAAGCAAATGCCTGTTCAATCCTCGTTTTCGATTCAGCCTCTTCATCCTTCATCGCCACGCCACGGCCCGGCAACCGCACCACATCGCCCGCGAGTTCAATCTTTTTTTCGTGAACTAATGTGGCGATTGCCGCTTCGAAAACATCGCTCAGTGCCCCAACCCGCTCCCGCAATTCTTCCTTCGCGATACCGCTCACCAGAGGATTTGTTTTCTGAAAATTCTCCACCGTACTGACAATCAACTGTTGACGTTCGCCAAATGCGGGCCCGTGAACCAGCCGATCGCCGATCCGCACAGCTCGTCCTTGCTGCACCGCAGAATCCACATGCTTTTCAATCACACTCTTTGTCCATCCGGTTTCACTGACCAGTTGCGAAAATGTGATTCCATCGTGCTGGCGCCGGGCGATCCTTGCTTTCAGAATCTCTTTCGAATTTCCCCGGTTCAGCAGTCTCAGAAAATCCTGGGTTCCCGCCATTCGCGGAATCGGAGCCGCATCCAGCACGATCCCGCCGCCGATGGTCACAACCGGCGAAAATTGCCGAATGATGAATCGATCCCCGGGCAACAGCAATGCCGGTTCAGGCAGCTTGAGCCGCGCGAACCGCTCCTGTCCCGCTAAGACCTGCGAAGCTTCTGCCCTTGGATCTTTCATAACGCTCGCATCCGATGTTCTGCTTTCGTGCAGCACAATTTCGGCGACAGTTTCCATGGTGTACGAATGAAAGTGAACGCGCGCCCGGTTTTTCAACGCATGCGGGGCAGAAGGCAACAACCGCAGCATCACGTCCACCCGCCGCGTGCTTTCGAACGTGGCAGGGGGTGTGAGCGTCATTCCCCGCGACAAATCTTGCGTGCTCGCTCCAGCTAAGTTGAGGGCTGTTCGCTGTCCCGCGATTGTTCGATCCGCGGAATGTCCATGAACCTGCACCCCACGCACCCGCACGCGCCTTCTCGTTGGAAACACCTCTAGTTCATCCTCCGGGCGAATGTTCCCCGAGATGAGTGTTCCCGTGACCACGGTCCCGAACCCCTTCATCGTGAAAACGCGGTCGATCGGCAGCCGCGCGATAGCAGCCGCGTCTCGCGACTGAGCCTCGTCGGCCGCGGCAGTGAGCTCGCTTTTTAAGCGGTCAATTCCCGCGCCCGTCAAGGAACTCACGGCAATAATCGAATTCGGTTTGTCCAGAAACGTGCCGCGCAGGAATTCTTCCACTTCCAGTTTCACCACTTCGAGCGTCTCTGCATCCACCGCATCGGATTTCGTCAAAACGGTGAGCCCGCGCCGCACTCCCAGCAGTTTCAAAATGTCAAAGTGTTCGCGCGTCTGCGGCTTGATGCCCTCATCCGCGGCAATCACCAGCAGCACCAGATCGATGCCACCCACTCCCGCCAGCATGTTGTGCACAAATCTCTCATGTCCCGGCACATCGACAAACCCCACTGTGATCGTCTCCCCATTCGGTGCAGGCAGCTCCATGTGCGCGAAACCCAGGTCAATCGTGATGCCACGGCGCTTCTCTTCTTCCAAACGGTCGGCATCGATCCCGGTCAGCGCCTTCACCAGCGCCGTCTTTCCATGATCGATGTGCCCGGCGGTTCCTACGATGATCGATTTCATCTGCATGAAATCTTACCGGAAACGATTTCGTGATTGGAGAAGCACTCCTTCAAACTGTTTTTCTTCGCGACCTTGGCGTGCGTTCTTCGCGAGCTTCGCTGTAAAATGGGCTTTGTAGCGTCGAAAATCGCCGGGCAGCCCCTACCCACCAGCCCCGCTAAATGCGACAATAGAGATTCCCCATGGCCACCTCGACAACCTCCGCCTTTTCACCGGAGATCCTTCGGCAACACGGCCTTTCGCTGCAGGAGTACGAGAAAATTAAGCAACTTCTCGCAGGCCGCGAACCCACCATCACTGAACTGGGAATCTTCAGCGTGATGTGGAGCGAGCACTGTTCTTACAAATCGTCCCGCGTTCATCTCAAGCGTCTGCCCACGCGCAGCAAGCGCGTACTTCAGGGACCGGGCGAGAACGCCGGCATCATCGACATCGGTGACGGGTGGGCATGCGCTTTCAAGATCGAATCGCACAATCATCCATCGTTCATCGAGCCTTTCCAAGGCGCAACCACCGGCGTAGGCGGAATCCTGCGCGACATCTTCACCATGGGCGCAAGGCCAGTAGCAGTCATGGACTCGTTACGCTTCGGTCCTGTTACGAGTCGTGTAGGGACAGCCGCCTCGGCTGTCCTGCCTGGGCAAACCCCAGCCCTCACTGCTGACCAGAAACAGATTCATCAAAATCACTCCATCCTCGAAGGCGTGGTCAGCGGCGTTGCTTCCTACGGCAATTGCTTCGGCGTTCCCAACCTCGGTGGCGAAACCAAATTCGAGCCCTGCTACTCCGGCAATCCACTGGTAAACGCGTTCGCTCTGGGTTTGGTCCGCAAAGACGAAATCTTCTACGCTCGCGCCGCCGGAGAAGGCAATCCGGTGATCTACGTTGGTGCAAAAACTGGGCGCGACGGCATCCACGGCGCAACCATGGCGAGCGAAGAATTCAGTGAGGCCTCGGAAGCGAAGCGCCCGAACGTGCAGGTCGGCGATCCCTTCCTCGAAAAGCTGTTGCTCGAAGCTTGCCTTGAGGCGATGCAAACCGGCGCAATCGTCGGCATCCAGGATATGGGCGCCGCTGGCCTTACTTGCTCCACCTGCGAAATGGGCGCACGCGGCGGCGTTGGAATCGATATCGAACTGGATCGCGTTCCGCAGCGCGAGACCGGCATGAGCGCTTACGAGATCATGCTGAGCGAGTCGCAGGAACGGATGTTGCTGGTCGCGCAAAAAGGCCGCGAGCACGAAGTCTTTCGCGTCTTCGAAAAATGGGGGCTCGATGCCGTCGAAGTCGGCACTGTCACCACCGACAATAAGTTGCGCGTGCGCCAGCACGGCGAAGTTGTTGCCGAAATTCCAAATCAGGCGCTGACCGACGACGCTCCACTCTATAAGCGCCCGCTCGCTCGCTGGGAACCGCCAGTGCCGCGAGAAATGCCCGAGCACATCAAGCTCGGCGAAAGCCGCGATCTAACCGAATCTCTCAGACAACTCCTCGCTTCTCCGAACATCTGCAGCAAGCGCTGGGTCTGGCAGCAATACGATCACATGGTGCAGACCAATACTGTCGAAGCTCCCGGCGCGGGCGACGCAGGTGTAATTCGCATCAAGAATGAAAATTCCAACGCTCCTCAGCGGGGCCTGGCCATGGCTCTCGACGGCAACGGCCGCTGGTGCTATCTCGATCCGCGACTGGGCGCAATGCATGCCGTCGCCGAAGCCGCTCGCAAAGTAGCATGTTCGGGAGCCACGCCGGTAGGTGCAACCAACTGCCTCAACTTCGGCAATCCTGAGAAGCCGCAGATCATGTGGCAGTTTTCGCAGACCATCGACGGCATCACCAAAGCCTGCGAAGAACTGGAAATTCCCATCACCGGCGGCAACGTCAGCTTTTACAACGAAACCCTCGGCGAGGGCATTTATCCCACACCAGTGCTCGGCGTTGTCGGCATTCTCGACGACGTTCGCAAAAGCGCCAAAATGTACTTCGCCGCTGCCGGCCGCACGATCGTGCTATTGCACACCGCGGAAGCAGCCGATATCACCGATGTGGAGAGCGAGTTCGGCTCCTCTGAATATGCAAAGGAAATTTGTGGATCTCTTTGGGGTTATCCGCCGGAGATCGATATCGAAAAGGAAGCTGCCCTGCAAAAAGCAATCGTCCAAATAATTCAGCAAGGTTTGGTGGAGTCCGTTCATGACTGTTCGGAGGGCGGATTGGCCGTGGCGCTTGCCGAAAAGGCATTTCCGGAAGCAATTGGTGCCCGCGTGAATCTCGCATCTGGCGGCCTTCCTGGGGAGTTCATCCTGTTTGGCGAAGATGCAAGCCGCATTCTCCTCTCTTGCGACCCGAATAGCCTCGAGCGAATCCAACAAATAGCGGCGCAATCCCAAATCAGCGCAGACGTGATCGGCGAGACGATTCCAGATCGCCTGGAAATTTCGCTGGATGGGCTGTCAGTCGTGTCCGCAGCGGTTTCCCCGTTGAACCAGATCTACGAGTCTGCCTTAGAGGCGAACCTGCGGACCGATCCAGAGATGGTAGCAGCAGACTGAGAGTGTTCTGAGCTGGGAGCCAGAAGCGAGTAGCTAAAAGCTAAATGCTGAAAACCGACAAATTTCACGATGAATGCGGCGTGGTAGCGATCTTTGCCCATCCGGAAGCGGAGAAGCTCGCTTATCTCGGCTTGCATGCTTTGCAGCACCGCGGACAAGAATCGGCTGGAATAGCCACTTCCGACGGCCTGACTTCGCGCGTGCACAAGGCCATGGGTCTGGTCGCCGATATTTTCACGGAAGATGTGCTCTCGCAGATTCGCGGCACTCTCGCGATCGGCCACACGCGCTACTCGACAGCCGGCGACTCAGCGCTCCTGAATGCGCAGCCGATTCTTGTCCAATCCAGCAAAGGATCGATCGCCGTAGCCCACAACGGCAATCTCGTAAATGCAGCCGATGTTCGCGGCCGGCTCGAGCGCCAGGGTTCGATCTTCCAGAGCAACAGCGATACCGAGGTGATCGTGCATCTGATCGCGCTTTCGCGGGAGCAGACTCTGCCCGAGGCAATTGCCGATGCTCTGCGCCGCGTGGAAGGCGCTTTTTCACTGGTTGTGATGAGCCCCGACCGCATCATTGCGGTTCGCGATCCGCGCGGCTTCCGGCCGCTCGCCATGGGGCGCATCCCTGCACTCGAAGGCCAGAAGCGCGACACCATCGTCTTCGCCTCAGAAACCTGTGCCTTTGACCTGATCGGCGCGACCTATGAGCGGGATGTGAAGCCGGGAGAGATGGTGGTCGTCGGCCCGGAAGGAGTTACCTCGCGTTTTTATGCGACTGCCGCTCCGCAATCGAGCTGCATTTTCGAACACGTCTATTTTTCTCGCCCCGATAGCACGGTATTTGGCCGCGCTGTCCAGACCAGCCGCGAAGAACTCGGACGGCAATTGGCTCGCGAAGCTCCGGTCGAGGCCGATCTCGTCGTTCCTGTTCCTGATTCCGGCGTGACCGCCGCTGTTGGCTACGCCGCCGAAAGCGGCATTCCCTTCCGCTTTGGCCTGATCCGCAATCACTACGTAGGACGCACCTTCATCGAACCCAGCCAGAGCGTTCGCGACTTCGGGGTGAAGCTGAAACTCAATCCTGTGCGCTCGCTGCTCGAAAGCAGACGGATTGTTCTCATCGACGATTCCATCGTTCGCGGCACCACCAGCCGCAAAATCGTCCGCATGATCCGCAACGCGGGGGCCAAAGAAGTCCACATGCGCATCTCCTGCCCGCCGACGATTTCACCGTGCTATTACGGGGTCGACACTCCGTCAAAAGATCAACTGATTGGCGCAAATAAAAGCGTCGACGAAATTCGCCGCTACATTGGCGCCGACTCGCTCGCCTATCTTTCGCTCGAAGGCCTCAAGAAAGCCTGCGGCGAAGGTGAGAAAACGTCCTACTGTTCGGCATGCTACACGGGAAAATATCCCACCAACATCGTCGACGTGGAAGAGATTCTGCCAGCAGCAGTGCGATCTTGATTTTAGGTCAGGCGGTTAAATCAGTCGTAATCCAATAGGCTTGTCATTCCGAGCGCAGCGAGGAATCTGCTTTACTATTTCCTCGCGCGCACGACGCGCGGAATCGATTGCAAATCTGCTTTGATCACCACGTCCTTCCAATCCAGAAGCAATTTCTTTACCTCGCCGTCAATTGTTCCGCTGATCTCCATTACCAGCCAGCCGTCAGGCTTTAGCGCAGCATAAGCTTGTGGAATCAGCCGCTCGATCACCTCCGTCCCTGTATGGCCGCCAAAGACGGCATTGCGCGGCTCGAATTTGCGGACTTCGAGCTGCACTTGATCCTCCTCCGACTCTCCCACGTACGGCGGATTGGAAACGACGAAATCCAGAGATTTTTCCCCGTACCCAGAAAGCAAATCCGCTTCCTGAAACTTGACGCGCGATTCGAGTTGATGCCGCGCAGCATTAGCGCGCGCGATCTCAAGCGCCGCCGCAGAGATATCCGTCGCGTAAATCTCTGCCTGCGGCAACTCCTTCGCCAGAGCAAGAGCAATGCAGCCGGAGCCGGTGCCAACATCGGCGATGCGCAGTGAATCCGTGTGGGGTGGGAAGTCCTGCCGGCCAGCTAGCTCCATCCCCGCAAGCTCGAGCACAGTTTCAACCACATGCTCCGTCTCGGGCCGCGGAATCAGCACTGCAGGCGTGACGATCAGGTCCATGCCCCAGAATTCCTGATGGCCCGTGATGTACTGCGCGGGAACGCCGCGTTCGCGTTCAGCCAGCGCTGCCTCGTAGCGGCCACACTCCTCTGCGGTAAGCTCCCGCTCGGGATACGCGTAAACATAAGCTCGGTCGCAGCTCAAGACGAACATCAGCAGCAACTCTGAATTCATACGCGGAGATGGAACCTGGTTCGCAGCAAGCTGGCTGGTCGCCCAGTTAAGCGCCTGTTTGAGAGTCACAGAACCATTTCACCACATGGCCGTGAAGAATCTGGAGAGGAATGCAAAGCGGGATGAGTAAAACAAAATACTGTCAGGCTTGCAGAAAATTGCGCCGTGCGATTTCGGCATTCAGTACGGTTGCGAATGCCACCCATGCGGCATATGGAACAAAGGCGCCGGCAGCGGCACGATCGACCTTCCACGCAGAATTGATGTACGACCAGATCGTCCCCTCAAGCGCAACGGAATCCGCCAGCGACGCAAAAACCCGGTGCTCACCAAAGAAAAGCCTTGACCATTTCGCATTGGCCGCAAGTTGTGAGAGCCAAAGCCGCAGCGCGGCGCTGCGATCACGCGAAGGAGCCGCACACCACACTCGCCATCCCGACCATGCAATCAGGATGTAGAGTGAGGTCCACACCACCGGGAAAACTTCATCCGGCGGCGTAAAATTCGGCTTATCGAGATTCCGGTACCAGGGGTTGCGGTTCCCTCTGCTGTAGCGCGAGCCATACCACGCGGCGCCCGCAGTCGCCAAACCGAATCCGGCCAGAACCAGCAGCGATGAGGATCGGGATTGTCCTTTGGACATACGCGGCTTTTTGGGTGCCGAACTCAATCTCAGGGTTGCCGTGCCGCCACTTTGCTCGCCGCGTAGCCACCAATTCGCGAGTTACACAGCGCTGGCCGCTTCCTCTTTCAGCTTCTCCGACTGATAATGCGTGGTCAACGCTTCAATGAGCGGCTGCAGTTTCCCATCCATCACAGCCTCAAGCTGATGCATCGTAAATCCGATGCGGTGATCGGTCACGCGATTCTGCGGGAAATTATACGTGCGGATTTTTTCGCTGCGGTCGCCCGACTTCACCATGGCACGCCGCTCTTTGGCCAGAGCTTCCTGCTGCTTCTCCATCTCGATTTCGTAAAGACGCGCGCGCAGCACACGCATGCCTTTTTCACGATTCTTGATCTGCGATTTTTCGTCCTGGCAACTGACCACGGTATTCGTAGGAATGTGCGTGATGCGCACCGCCGAATACGTAGTATTTACGGATTGTCCGCCCGGCCCGGACGAGCAGAAAGTATCGATGCGCAAGTCCTTGGCTTCGATCTTGATGTCGACATCCTCGGCCTCAGGCAAAACAGCAACCGTTACCGCAGAGGTGTGAACGCGCCCCTGCTGCTCGGTGGCCGGAACTCGCTGCACACGGTGAACTCCGCTTTCGTACTTGAGCTGCGAGTACACGCGGTTGCCTTCAATGATGGCAATCACTTCTTTCAGGCCGCCGACGGAAGATTCGGAAGTCGAAAGCACTTCCACTTTCCAGCGCTGAGTCTCCGCATAACGCGTGTACATGCGGAAAATTTCCGCCGCAAACAGAGTCGCTTCGTCTCCTCCTGTACCGGCGCGGATTTCGAGAATAATATTCTTCTCGTCGTTTGGATCTTTGGGAAGCAGCAACAATTTCAGCTCTTCCTCAATCCCACCAAGCCGCGGTTCAAGTTTATTCAACTCGTCCTGCGCGTAGGCCCGCATCTCCGGATCTTTCTCTTCCGCCAGCATCGCCTTGCTCTCGGCAATTCCACGTTTCAAATCCTTGTATTCGCGATATTTCTCGACGATAGGCGCAATCTCGCTGTGCGCCTTTGCGGTCTTCTGATATCTCGCTGAGTCGCTGACGATATCCGGCGAAGCCAGAGCATTGGTCAGCTCTTCATAGCGCGTTTCGATTTGATCCAGGCGTTCAAACATATCCATCGACTTTCGTAGAGACATAGCGTGCTAGGTCTCGGCATGACGCATCCAATTGGGCCCATGGAGAGACATAACAAGTTACGTCTCTCGGCCATTGTATTTCTCGTGGTAGCTCGGGTGGAAGTATTCGCGGCGGAGCCGCTAAGCAATCACTAATTCACCGCCGTGATCCTTTTCCAGAGCCATGGCTTGGTCGAGCGCGGTGATCGCGCACTGCGCCTGATCGTCTGATGGAGGTTTTGTAGTGATGCGCTGCAGCCACAATCCCGGAGCCGTCATTAAGGCAAACAGCGAGCCGCGATGCTTGGCGGCGAAGCGGATGATCTCGTAAGAGACTCCCGCGATCACCGGCAGCAGCGCGATGCGCGAAGCGAAGCGCGCCCAGAATGTGGTGAAGGGAATCAGCATGTAGAAGCCGATCGAGATCAGCATCACCGTCATCAGAAAGCTGGTGCCGCAGCGGGGATGATACGTCGAATACTTTTGCACTTCGAAGGTTTCCAGCGGCTTGCCATCTTCAAAGGCGAAAACCGTTTTATGTTCAGCACCGTGATACTCGAACACTCGCCGGATATCCGGAAGCAGTGACACTCCCCAAATGAACAGAAGGAACAGGGTAAGCCGCACCGCGCCATCGACCAGGTTGAACACAATCTGCCCGCCGAGCGCGGGATTCGCCTTCTTCAGCTCTGTTGCCGCCAGCAGCGGCAGGTACTTATACATGAAGATAAAAAAGCTCAGCGAGATAACGACATTCACCGCCGCCATCCATCCGCTGATTGTCACGGTTTTTTTTCGCTCTTCTGAAGTCACTACACCGGCTTTGCTCGGCGCAGCCGCTGCGGATGAATCGGTTTTCTCCTCATCCTTGGATCTTGATTTGTCGTTCTGAATCGCGTCTTCCAGCGCGACATTCGCCGAGAAGCGCAAGGCACGGTAACCCAAGGTCATCGCATAGCCGAGCGTCATCACCCCGCGAACAATCGGCAACGCCATCCACCTGTGCTTTTCGGAAGGCCGCTCCAGCGCTTCGCTCATCGTCACAACTTCCCCACCAGGTTTCCGGCAGGCAATCGCCCATGCGTGCGGCGAGCGCATCATTACGCCCTCGAGCACAGCTTGCCCGCCGACCAGCGTCTCTTCGCCACTTTCAAGGGCAGGCAGAAGCTGCGCGGCGACCAGAAAACGCATGAAATTTCGCAGGGAACGCATGAGGATTGGATGCTCCAGAAGCGCAAACGCGCCAAATACAAGCGTATCACACGCCCACAAATCGGCGGTGAGGTTGCCCCCCGGATCCGGGCGCAGTTTGATCGAGCAGTTCGTGTCAGGAAGCGTTTGGTACAGTCGAGCGGTTCGTCCGATCCAGCGATTCGTATCAGGGCAAGCCTTCAGGCGTGCCGGGTCCAATATGGTCTGGGAAAATCGGCTTTAGCCGCTGCCACCCCTCCAGGGGCAGAAGGCCTCATCAATTCGCGAATGGCATCTTAAGATAAACAACAATGCGAAGATTTGCCGAAACCTGCGAAGCCATTGCGGCCACTACGAAGAAGCTGCAGAAGACGTCGATCGTCGCGGACTATCTGAGATCGCTCAAGCTAGCCGAAGCAGCCGCTTCGGCAGTCTTCCTTTCCGGAAAACCATTTCCCGCGTGGGAGGAGGCCACGTTACAGGTGGGTGGCGCGTTGCTGTGGCGCCTGGTCGCAGAACTTTCCGGAAAGAGCGAAGCCGATCTGACGACTGCCTATCGCAAAACCGGAGACCTGGGCGCGGTCGCTGGAGAAATCTTGGCACACCGGGCCGAACAAGGCATTGGCATTCTGGACGTAAACAGAATCTTTCGTGAAATTGCTGCCGCCCACGGCGCAACCGCAAAAACCGCTCTGCTTCGCGATCTGCTGTTGCGCGCTGCGCCGCTCGAAGCCAAGTACATCATTAAAATCATGACCGGCGATCTGCGCATCGGGCTGAAAGAAAGTCTGGTCGAAGAAGCCATTGCGAAAGCCTACAGCGCCCAGCTCGCCCAGGTGCAGCGCGCCAACATGCTGCTGGGCGATATTGGTGAGACCCTCCGGCTGGCGGTCGAAGGCAAGCTGCCAGAAGCCAAGATGCGGATGTTTCATCCCATCGGTTTTATGCTGGCAAGCCCGATTGATTCACCGGAAGAGGGATTAACGTATTTCGCCGACGCGACAGTGGAAGACAAATACGACGGCATCCGCGCGCAGGCGCACGTCTCGAACGGAGAAGTAAAGCTGTTCTCCCGCACGCGCGATGAGATCACCGAGTCTTTTCCGGAATTGTCACCCGCGCTCGCGGAACTCCCTGAAGATGCCATCCTCGACGGCGAAATTGTGGCCTGGGAATTTCCGCCAGATCCGTCGCAAGCCCAACAGGTTGTGGACGAAAAGTTTTCCGATGCTGGTGAGAAAACGGCGGAAGAACTCGGCCATGCTCGCCCTTTTTCCATTTTGCAGCAGCGTCTTGGACGAAAAAAAGTCAGTGAGAAAATGCTCCGCGACGTTCCCGTGGCATTTCTCGCATTCGACGTTCTGTACGCCAACGGCGAGCTGCTGATCGACCGTCCGCTGCGGGAGCGCGCTCCCATTTTGGACGATCTAATCGAAGAGATTCATCGCAGTGGCAAAGATGAAGATAGAGATAAAGACAACGCTAGAGACAAAGACAACGATAGAGATGATAGAGACAAAGACAGTCCCAATCTCCGGTCACGGCATGCGATACGGAAAATAGCCGCCAATCCGCAGAGCAGTTTAAGTTTCGTAACCGAACCGCAATGCGGTTCCGCCGGCATCATCCGAGCCCCTGCTTTTCGCGCGGCAGCGCCCAACGAACTCGAAGAACTCTTCGCGGCCGCGCAAGCCCGCGGCAACGAAGGCCTGATGATCAAAGATCTCAATTCGGCGTATTTGCCCGGCAAGCGCGGCAAGTCGTGGCTGAAGATGAAGCGCGAGCTAGCCACGCTCGACGTGGTCGTCACCGCAGTCGAATACGGCCATGGCAAGCGCATTGGCGTGCTCAGCGACTACACCTTCGCCGTTTGGGATACGAATCGGGGTACCAATGGAGGTACCTATAAAGACAGGCTCGTAAATATCGGCAAAGCATACTCCGGGCTTACCGACGCTGAGATCGCCGAAATGACGCAGTGGTTCCTCGCGCACACCATCGAAGATCAAGGTTTTCGACGAACCGTCGAGCCGAAAATTGTGCTGGAAGTAGCCTTCAACAACATGATGCGATCCGATCGCCACGACAGCGGTTACGCTCTCCGCTTTCCCCGAATCGTCAGGCTGAGGCCAGATAAGTCGGCGGAAGATGCAGACACGATCGGGCGGGTGCGAGAGATCTTCGAACGGCAGTGCAAGTGAACGCTCTTCAGTGCCCGTGATGCTGATGCCCTTGGCTCTCGCCCACCGGAATCACGCATCCGTGCGCCACTTCGCATTGCACATGCTCGAACTGAATGGTGGTGTGATCGATCCGAAAGTGATAATGCAACCGCTCCTTCACATCGCGCAAAATGCGCTCGCTGATCGAGGGAGGAATGTCCGCAATGGCTATATGGCAAGAGAGCGCGCGAGTTTCCGAACCGATGCTCCAGACGTGCAGATCGTGCACATCATTCACCCCTTCAATCGAGCGGATGGCAGTTTCCACCAGTTCCAGTTTCAGCCCGCGCGGCGTGCCTTCCAGCAGAATATTCAACGTCTCGCGCACGATTCCGAATCCCGACCACAGAATCAGCACGCCAATTCCGATGGAGAGCGCTGGGTCGATCCAGTAGTTGCCCGTGGCCAGAATCGCCCAGCCTCCTGCAATCACCGCGGCCGTGGAGAGCGTGTCGCCAACTTCATGGAGCAACGCGCTGCGAAGGTTGACGTCGCCTCCGGTGCGGTACAGCAATCCCGCAATCGCTCCATTCATCACCACGCCCGCCGCTGCAACCCACATCATTACTGAGGCCTGCACGTGTTGCGGGTGCTGCAATCGCCGAACTGCCTCATAGAAAATAAAGCACGATACCGCCACCAGCGACACCGCGTTCACCAGCGCTGCCAGTACTCCAGCACGGTGATAACCGTATGTCTTGGTCGAGTTGGCCGGACGTGATTGCAGATAAACCGCTACCAGAGAAAGTAGCAGAGCCAGAAAATCCGAAAGATTATGGCCGGCTTCCGAAAGCAGCGCCAGAGAGTGCGCCCGAATCCCCGCCACCACCAGCAGCACAATGTAGGCGAGCGTCACCCCCAGCGATATCTTGAGTACACGTTTGGGACTGCCCGCGCCGTGAATGTGTACGTGCATTCTTCTTAAAGTGTACGGGCGGGAAAGACTGGCTTCAAGCGCCCGAATGGCCGGCACTGTCCTATCATAGAGTGATGATGGCTAACCCACCTAGGGCTTGAACAAACCCTGCAGATAACGGTCGTTATACATCGTGGTCGTGCTTTGCACAAATTCCAGGATCTTGTACATTCGCTCTCGCGACTCGCGGCTCATCTCTTTGAATTGAACTGCGATTCCCGAGCCGGGGTGAATCCTCGCCACATTGCCTTCCGTGCTTAGACTTCCGTCGTCCACCGAGAAAACCAGCTTCATTCCGGAACCCGGAGATAAAATGGCGCTGCTTTCCACATAACAGCCGCCCAGGCTGATGTCGATGAGATTGCCGAAGATGGGTCCTCCGCCGCTCTGCGGATGCAACTCAACGGTGAGCCGGCACTTCATTCGCGTGTGCAGGCGGCTGTCTTTTTGCGATGGCTGTTTCTGTTTTTCGACGTACATGCGGCGGTCGGCATGCGTCAAAAGTTGCTCCGCGTCGTTGCCGTCCTCGGGAGACACAGCCACGCCAACGCTCAAAGATAAAATTTCCTCTCCGCAAACGTCAAAGCCGGCTTGCCGCGCAAGCGGACGAATCTGCTCAACTTTTTTGGCCGCCGCATCCGCCTGCAGACCCGCAGCGATGATCACAAATTCGTCCCCGCCCATGCGCGCCACGTAATCATACTCGCGACAACTATCTTTCAGGGCTTGGGCAAACAGTCGCAACACTCGATTCCCTTCTAAATGGCCAAAACGATCATTGATTTTTTTGAAGCCATTCATGTCGCAAACCATCACCGCCAGGTGAGTGTTGTCCCGCTTGCAGCGCGCCAGCTCGCGGTCGAGCTGCAGAAATAACGAACGCGCGTTGGGCAATCCGGTCAGGTAATCGGTGGTGGCCGAGCTCTCCGCCTGCTGGTACTTCAGGGCATTCTCAATCGCCAGCGCCATCTTGCCGCTTACCGCTAAGAGCAACCGCAGATGATCCGAAGTAAATGCATCCCGCTCGGCTCGATAAAGGGCGAGAACCCCGATCACCCCCTTAACCCCTTCCAGAGGTACAGCCAGCGCAGAACGTAAGGTGCTGAATTTATCCGGATCGTTCAGATAACCCGGCTCCACGGACGGATTGCCGTTTATGATCGGCTTCTTATTTTGCGCCACCCACCCCGAAAGCCCATCTCCCAGCGGAATCCGCAGCGAAGAAAACAGCCGGTAGTTATCCCCATTCACATACTCGGGCACCAGCACGCCGTCGCGGACGATGTAAATCGCGATCGCATCATAGGGAACCATGGGCTTCAGTTTCACCGAGAAGACCGACAGTGTTTCGCCCAGGCTCAGGGAAGCTCCCAGGTCCTGGCTCAACTCAAACAGCGATTGCGCCTCCTGCCGGGCCGCCGCAATCGAGGAAAGAAAAGTCGCTTCCCGTCCCGGCGCATTCGAAACTGCGGCGTTTTCGTATCCCGCAGCCGGACCGGTTCCGCGCGTAACCTTGCGCGAAGGAAGTGATTCCAGGTTCCCATTCTGCGACGAATGCGCAATTGCCAGGTTTTCCAGTGAGTGGTATCGTCGCTGCAAAACTTCGACCACCTTCGGATCAAACGATTTCCCCGATTCCTCTCCCAGGCGCTTCATTACCTCACCCAGCGGCATGGCTCGCCGGTATTGCCGGTCCGAGGCAAGCGCGTCCAGATAATCAACGGCGGAAAGTATCCTCGCTCCTATCGGAATCTCCGCCCCTTTCAAGCCGAATGGATAACCCGAGCCATCCCACTTCTCGTGGTGAGCGCGCACGATCGGAACCACTGGATAAGGAAAGCGAACCCGCTCCAGAATCTCCGCTCCCACCACCGTGTGGATCTTCATCTTCTCGAATTCTTCCGGTGTCAGCCTTCCCGGCTTCGCGATAATGTGCTCAGGCACTGCCAGCTTGCCGATATCATGCAGCAATGCCGCGGCATGCAGCGCCTCCAGATCCGTGCCCGTCATACCCAATTCTTTTGCCACTTCGATGGCATAGATTCGAACCCGTTGCAGGTGCTCGTGCGTGGTCTGGTCTTTGGCTTCGATCGCCAGCGCCAAGGCTTCAATCGTGCGCAGGTGCAGATTCGCGATCTCCTCCACATGCCGTTTCTCGTCTTCCAGTTTTCCCAGATACAAGCGGTAGGAACGATAGATGATGTACATCGCGGGCACGAACAGCAGCGAAGTTTCCCAGTTGAATGCGTGATTGAACCAGCCGATTGCCGCCGCAATTCCCGCTCCCACCAAATAATAGGGAAACGACCACAGATAGCAATCCGCCAGAATCTGACGCAGAGATTTGCCCTCGCTCAACGAGATCACCACGGCAATGCAGCCGGCGTTCGCAAAAAAGTACGCCGAAGCTGCCACGCACAAGATCAGAGGCCGGCCAATCACGAACTTGTCGGCAATGGGATTGTGATACACGAAGTACGCCAGCGTCGTCGAGAGCGAGCCCGCGCAAACGTTGAAGGTCAGTTGAATCGCGCTCGGCCGGTTGGGATACAAAGTCTGGGCCAGCATAGAAACTGCGCCCAGCGTCATCGCCTCAGAAAAGCTCAGCTCAACGATTGCAACTAGGATGAAAAGGAAATTGACTGAGAGTGTCCCGGTAATGCCAGGCAGGGTCACTCTTAACCGCGAAGCCAGAATGGCTATGCCGAGGTAGCAGATGAATTCCGCGATGTTCTTGCTGCTCGGCCGGATCGCAGCTACCAGCAGCGACCCCATTCCGGCGGCAATCGTCAGGGAGACGAACCCCTTGGCCCCGAAAGGTAACGTTTGCCACGAGTTGTTGGCGGCGGACATGGTCGAAAGCTCAACTCGCAGCGAGCCTTTTTCCACTCGCGCAGTCCCATCAAGAATAAATAGCTAAGGGCTTTGTTAACAATCGTTTATAGTCATCTCGGTAAACTTCGGTAATCTCCCGTCGTAACCTTCGCCGCAGCCTTGTCGCTCCAACAACTTGCAAAAGCCATCCACGCAAACTTTTGTGCCACCGCTCCCCTAAACTCGCCGCCAACCGAACCTTCTCACTCTTCCCGTAGGAGCTTTTCCGCTTCTTTTTCGATCACCAAAGCCGAATCAGCCCGTCATCGTAGAATGTGTAAAGGGCATGCGCACTCTCATCGACACCTTCGCGCAGATCTTCCGCACGCTGTGGGCGCATAAACTGCGTTCATTTCTCACCATGTTCGGCATCGCCTGGGGTGTTGGGTCTTTGCTTTTACTGGTGGGCTTGGGCGAAGGCTTCCGTTCAGGTAATCAGCGCGAACTCTCCCAATACGGCAAGAACATAATGTTCATCTTTCCGGGCCGCGCGCCCGCGGTTCCAGGCAGCATGAGTTCTGCCCGCAAGTACCTGCTCACCTATCAGGACTATTTGGATATTCGCCATGAAGCGCCTCACGTTCGCAACGCTTCTCCGGTCCTGACCCGGTCTGATGTGCGGGCGGCGAGTGAATTTGACAGCGCTAACGGCGAAATCGCTGGCGTCGAACCTCAGTTCGGTGACATCCGATACCTTCCGCTGAAGCAGGGCCGCTGGCTCAACCAACTCGACGAATCGCAGAGACGCAACGTAATCGTGCTCGGCGATGAACTGGTCAAACACCTATTTCCCGGGCGGCCGGCCGTGGGATCGAGCATCGTCCTGAATGACATTCCCTTTACCGTGATCGGCACTGTCGAGCGGGTTGGCCGCGGAGATGAGAACTTGACCAACATGCGCGGCTATATTCCATTTCGCGTAATGGCAACCCTGTTTCCGCTGAAGGGGGACAACGAGGAGCACGCCATTTCGCTTATCAATTACCAGCCAGATACCACGGAGGACCACCTGCTCGCGCAGAATGAAGTGCGCAAGATCGTCGCGCGGAACCACGGCTTCGATTATCACGACGACGATGCCTTCGAGGGCTGGGACACGATTCAGAACGCCAAAGCAATGGGAACCATTTTCGATTCGATGAACATGTTCCTGGGTGCGGTTGGGATGGTTACGTTGGCTCTGGGTGCTATTGGCGTGATTAACATCATGCTCGTCACGGTGAGCGAACGTACCCGCGAGATCGGTCTGCGCATGGCTCTCGGCGCAACCCGCCGCAGCATTCTCGCCCATTTCTTTCTGGAAGGAATTCTACTCACGCTGTTCAGCGGCCTCATCGGCATGGCATTCGCCGCCGGGTTGATGGCTGTACTCAGCCTGCAGCCCGCGCAGGGAGGCTTCGACCCTCCCAGGCTTGTGCCATCAACCGCAATTTTGGCCATCGGAAGCCTGACCCTCGCAGGCGTAATCGCCGGACTTTATCCGGCCCGCAAAGCCGCCAGCCTGCAACCAGTCGAAGCTTTGCGGCAGGAGTGATCTAAGGCTACACAACGAGAATCATGTTCCGAGATCTGCTATCCGAAGCCTATGGCGCCATGCGGCACAATCGCCGCCGCACCGCTCTCACTATGCTCGGGATGGCATGGGGCATCGCCACAGTCGTCATGCTGCTGGCGTACGGGAACGGCTTCGGTCGAGCCATTCAGGCCATTTTCGCCAACTTCGGCACCAAGCTGATGATTGTGTCTCCAGGCCGCACTTCCATGCAGGCCGGCGGACAAAAGGCCGGCCAGCAGATTCGCTTTACTCTCGCTGACGTCGATACTCTCACTACCAATCTTCCGCAGATTACTCACATCACGCCCGAGGTCGACAAGCAGTCCAATGTGCAGTTCGACGATCGAACTTACACCTTCGACGTCAGCGGCGATTATCCCAACGTCGAATCGGTTCGCGCCCTGAAACTGCGCAGCGGCCGTTTCTTCAATACCAAGGACGAGATGCAGCGCGCCCGCGTTGCCGTGATCGGCTCCGAATCCAAAGACAAACTTTTTTCCGGACGCGAAGCCCTCGGCCAGCGCATTCGGGTCGACGGCATCAGCTTCGAAGTCATTGGAATTCTCAGCGCCAAGATGCAGGAGGGTGAGAACGACATTAACCGCGTCATCTACATTCCCTTCACCACCATGAGCGACATCAAAGACACTCACTATCTCGATTCCATCTGGTTCAATTACGAGACTCCCTACTACGACCGGCTGGAGCAGTCGGCTCGCGTCATCCTTTCCACCGAGCACAAATTCGATGCCACGGATCGCCGTGCCGTGTTCATCTTTAACCTCATGGAACAGGTCCATCAATTTGAAGTGATCACGATTGGACTGAAAATTCTGCTCGGTTTCATCGGCACGCTTACCCTCGGCATCGGCGGCGTCGGTCTCATGAACATCATGCTGGTTTCGGTCACCCAGCGTACCCGCGAGATCGGCGTCGAAAAGGCGCTGGGAGCCCGCCGCGCAGACATTCTGCTGCAATTCCTGGCCGAATCGCTCACCATTACTTTCATCGGCGGAATCTTGGGAGTCGCTCTCGCCTACATTGTTTCACTCTCTGTCGGCCGCTTGACCCTGTATAGCGCGATGGCGAAAAACGCCGAGGCCGGCGATATCCGCCTGATCATCGCCCCGGGCACCCTCATCATCGCGACCCTCATCCTTACCGTCGTGGGCCTGATCAGCGGGATGGTCCCCGCCGTCCGCGCCTCCCGTCTCGATCCCATCGAAGCTCTGCGTTACGAATAGAACGCGCCCCCTCTGTTTTCCCTCAAGCAAATTCCCGTGATCGCGCAATTCGAGAAACGCCGCACCCCGTTGCCCCAACCAGGCGGCAACCCCACCATTCGCAAGACCCACCAACATAACGTTCTTATACAAGGAGTCGCTAGTGCCCAACAGCAACAAGCCGAAGCTCAGGCCGAAGCCGCCGCGCAGCAAGCTCAAGCGGCCCAACAGCAGGCTCAGCAAGCGGCGGATTGCTGCTGCTCGGCTTGCGCCTGGGCCTGCTCGGCTTCGGCGCGGCGGCGCGCATCTTCGTCGGATTGAGCCTGCGCCTGGGCCGCGGCGGCTTGCGCCGCCAGGGCATCGGCTTCAGCTTTTTCCTGCGCTTCCTGAGAGGCACGCTTTTCGGCGTCAAGTTTTTCCTGCTCTTTGCGGCGGAGCATCAGCACGCGGGCATCCTCGGCCATCTGCGTGGCGCCACGGGCTGCGGTTCCAATGGGAGTACGTCCTTGCTTGCGTTGGTAGTAGTCTTCGGCCCGCTGCAACATGTCTTCGGCTTTGGCGAGACTGTCCGGAGCGTACTGCCTGGCGCCGGCGGCTTTAGCAATTGCAACCGCGTTGCGACCTTCGAGCAGGGCATGGGCAAATCCGATCCCATCGCCAGCAACAGCACAGCCCAGGGCCGTAAGCTGAATCGTCGCGTAGAAATGGTCGTCTCGGGAGACGTGATCGGCAGCCAGATTACGCCGGGAGCGGTCGACAACGGCCAGAACAATGAACAGAACAACGGACAGAATCTCCCGCCCATAACTCCCCAGCAATGAACTGAGAAAGAATCAAACAGCCAAGATTCTCGAGACCTGTTCGGCAGAAAGAGCTGGCAAGAAAACAGCGCCGAAGGTCTCGAGATTTTTTTGTGCGCAGAACTGCTGGCGGCCAATGGACTCGAAACTGCTAGGCAGATTTCTTCTCCGCAGCTTTGATCTTGGCCCATCTCGCTTTCTGGGCAGCCGCAATTTTCTTCTTGGCAGCGGCCGACATCGTTCGTTTCTTCGGCATACTGACGATATTCTGCTGTCGCCCGCCACGTCCCTTCACTTTTGCCCATCTTGCTCTCTGAGCCGCCGCAATCCTCTCTCGTGCTGCCTCCGAGAGCGTCCGCCTTCCTGTTCCTTTTCCGGGTGCCGCACTGAATGCTGCGAGCGCCGCCGCAATCTTCTTAACTTCATTGACGGCCCGAGTGTGTTCCTTCCTCAACTGCTGGACTACACCAGCCAAGCTAGACATGTGATTGAATCCCCCTCGCGCTGCATTGTAGCAGGATGGGCTACGGCAACAGCGCCCTTGTAGCTGCCTGGCAGCCTTCGACCGAGTTTGCCGGGCTTGCAAACATCCAATCAGGCCCAATTCGCTTCTGAAGCCCGGAAAGGTGTCCTTCTTCATCTCTTCATCTCTTCACCTCTTCGCCAAGCGGCGGGCGAGCCTTCGAATCACGCTGATAGGTGATACCAGTCACTGACGCACTGTGGTGAATAGAACAAAATCAGGGTCACATTTTCGCCTGTGGCTTGTCGTGAAGTCTCAGCGGCTGCTTGTTGGCGCAGGCGGAATGCCGAGAGGTAGGTTGTGGATCTCCCACTCACCGCCGCGGCCCCCGCCCTCAGTTCTTATCCCACCCCACATTACTGCCTTAACGACATCGTTCGGGCGTACTCGCTCGCTGATGGGGTCGACGGAATGCTTTTGCATTGGAGCGGGAATCCTTCCGTCTTGCGGTCGGTCTCGATTTCAAAGAAAGACTCTTACCGGTTCCTCACAAAGACGCTGGATAAGGTTCAGCAGCGGTGCCCAGGGAAAATATCGAACCCGGTAACAAAGATCATGTGATGAAAAAGAAGCAGCGCTAATTCAATTCCGGTAGGGAGGTGCAGCATGGCAGCTCGACTTGCCGAAGAGTGGTTCGCCATATGCGGGGGTTGCGAAGTCACCATCCTCGACATCGGGGAACCCCTCCTCGATGTACTCAAACAAGTAGAAATCGTCCACATGCCAGTCCTGATGGACCATAAGCTCTACGGTCAGACTGGCGAAGGTACAGAGATGGAAATCCCCGCGGCGGATGTCGGGCTGATCTCGGGAGGAATCCGCAGCGAAGAGCATAAAAAACTAGCGCAGGAAATGCGCAAGAAATGCAAGATCCTGATCTCTCTCGGTTCTTGTGCCTGCTACGGCGGTATACCGGCACTGGCAAATCAATTCAGCACCGGGGAGTTGCTCGAGAAGGTTTACCGTGACAGCGTAACCACCGAGAAAAACGGTTTGCCGCACGAGCAGATTCCCGCCCTCACCGATCGCGTGTATGCCGTGCATGAAGTGGTGAAGGTGGATGCATATCTGCCCGGATGCCCAACCACGCCGGAGATGGTGACCGGAGCTCTGCTCGCTCTGCTGGAGGGCAAGCCCCTGCCCGCGCTCGCATCGAAGAGCGTTTGCGACGAGTGCCCCACCAAGCGCGAAAAAAAGGCGGTCTCCACACTCAAGCGTCGCCTGGATGCGCCGGACTTCAAGCCGGGAGCGCCACTCAGCGAAATGCGTTGCCTCATGGAGCAAGG
This sequence comes from uncultured Acidobacteriaceae bacterium, assembly GCA_963766625.1. GTDB lineage: Bacteria > Acidobacteriota > Terriglobia > Terriglobales > Acidobacteriaceae > Sulfotelmatobacter. The sequence goes on from CAVYBF010000022.1 coordinate 81,017, forward strand.
CTTTCTCTGCCTTGGGCCGGCGACGCGCGCCGGCTGCGGCGGCAGCGAGGGCACGCCGCGATGCGTCCGCGCTTACATGCCATGCGAAGGTTGCTTTGGTCCCATCTCGGACAAAGCCAATCCCATGGTGGATATGATGGGCGCGCTTTCTTCCATCGGACTCGATCCCAAGCAGATTCCGGATCGTGCCGCAACTTTCAACCGTTTTTCTGGCAGCGGCCGTCTGCGGCCGATGCCCAAGAGGTGAGCCATGTCAAAGACACTGGTCATTCAACCTGTCACCCGCATCGAAGGCCACGCCAAGGTGACCATCCAACTTAACGATGCCGGCAACGTGGACACCGCCCGGGTGAACGTGATTGAGTTGCGCGGCTTCGAAAAATTTTGCCTGGGAAAGCCGGTGGAAGATTTGCCACGCATCACGCCGCGCATTTGCGGTGTGTGTCCCTGGTCGCATCACCTGGCCTCGGCCAAGGCTTGCGACGCGGTGTTTGGAGTCGAGCCGCCGCCTGCCGGCAAGAAGCTGCGCGAGTTGTGCAACAGCATCGCCTTCATGGAAGAGCACATCTTGCACTTCTATTTCCTGGCCGGGGCTGATTTTCTGCTCGGCCCGGATGCCGATTATTCCGTGCGCAATGTAATCGGCATACTGAAGGCAGCGCCCGATGTGGCCAAACGAGTGGTAAAGGTTCGGCACATGTGCGCCAAGATGCTGGAAACCCTGGCGGGGAAGTCGATCCATCCCCAGGCAGCCGTTCCCGGTGGATTCAGCAAGCCGCTGGCCCAAGCTGAGCGCGATGAGTTGCGCAAGCAAGCTGACGAGGCCCTGGAACTCGCCAAGTTTTCGATCGCTTTTGCGAAAGAGAACATCTTCCCCAAGTATCTCGACGTAGTGAAGTCGCTGGGCGTAATCAACACCGGCTTCCTCGGCACGGTCAAGGAGAATGGGGCTCTCAACCTTTACGACGGCAAGATGCGTCTGATGACCCCCAAAGGCGCATTTCAGGACTTTCCTGTCGACCGCTATACGGACTTTATCTCCGAGCACATAGAGTCGTGGAGCTACCTGAAGTTCCCCTATGCCAAACAGTGGGGCGAAGGCTTCTCCATGGATCTCGAAGATCCCAAGGGCATTTATCGCACCAACACGCTGGCGCGTATTAATGTCTGCGATTTCATCGACACGCCACTGGCGCAAGCCGAACTGGAGGAGTTCCGCGCCAAGTTCGGGCGGCCCGCACAGCTTACCCTGCTCTATCACTGGGCGCGACTGATCGAACTTCTCTACAACGCCGAAAACGCCGTCCGCCTTCTGGACGATCCCGAGATCACCAGCACGGAGACGCGGGTGAAAGTTACTCCGCGGGCCGCACGAGGCATAGGCGTTACAGAAGCGCCGCGGGGCACGCTCATCCACGATTACACCACCGATGCCGATGGCATGATCACCAATGTCAACCTGATTGTGGGCACCACTCACAATAACGCTCCCATCAACATGTCGGTCACGCAGGCCGCCAAAAGTTTGATTCATGACAACAAGTATGACCAGGGAGTGCTCAATCAAGTAGAAATGTCGATCCGTGCCTACGATCCCTGCTTGTCTTGCGCGACCCATCGATTGGATGGGAAGTTGTCGGTCAAGCTCGATATTTTCGACGCGGATGGCAAGTTAGTCGGCTCGCTGGCCAACTGAACCCAGCGGGAGGAGGAAGTATGTGGGAGATCGAGCAATCCGATCTTCCTTCCGACCTGCCCGACTTCTGTCGGAAGCCGACCTTGGTGTTCGGCGTTGGCAATCTTTTGTTTGGAGATGACGGCTTCGGGTGCGCAGTGGTCGACTATGTCGAGTCGCACTACCCTGTGCCCGAAGACGTCTGCCTGCTCGACGCCGGCACCGGCGTGCGCAAACCGTTGTTCACTCTGTGCCTGAGTCCTGCGCGACCCCAGCGCTTGCTCATTCTGGATGCGATCGACGCCGGACGCTCTCCGGGAGAGATATTCGAGATCGATCCCGCCGAAATTCCTCCGGCTAAGATTGATGATTTCTCGCTGCACCTATTGCCCACCTCCAACCTCCTGCGCGAACTGCAAGCAAGCTGCGGGGTCGAAGTCCGCGTGCTCGCCTGTCAAACCGGACCTCTGCCGGAAGAAATTTCTCAAGGATTGTCGAAAGCCGTCGGTGATGCCGTGCCCAAAGCAGCCGAATGGCTGGTGCGCGAGTATTTTCCCCGCGTTGTAACCAATCCTGACAACCCAGCGGCTAAGTATTTTGCTGAAAAACCCCGTTCCGGCACCTCGGGGGCCGAAGCCCCAACCGAAACGGAAGCCCTTATCGCAGCGTTGAAACCCTGCGCCACCAAAAACCAGAGTTCTTGCGCAGAGTCTGGAGGCGTGGCATGAGTCCCGATCTTGCAATGATCAACGATGGAAAAAAATTCATGTGGGATGGGCAGCTCTACGACAGCGGAGAAGATGCATCGCGCGCGGCGGAGTCCTATCAGAAACAGAATTTTGAGATTCTGATAAAGGAAGCTGACGCCAAGTTCGCGGTGTATACGCGCAGACCGGTCAAAGAAGTCGTGGTCACTACGCAGTAGTGCTGCAGAGGTGGCAAATGGCCGTAGACACATTGCCGGTTCAAAGCGATCCGACCTTGCTGGCCGAGATCCGGCGGTACGGAAAGTTCGATCCCACGGGCTGCTATCAGTGCGGAAGCTGCACCCTGTCATGCGATCTGGTCGGGGATTCTGTGACTTTTCCGCGCCGGAGCATTCGCTACGTACTGCTGGGACTGAGGCAGCCGCTGCTGAACAGCCTGGACGCCTGGGTCTGTCACGACTGCGGCGACTGTTCGATCGTTTGCCCGCGCCAGTCCGAGCCGAGAATATCCATGAATACGCTCCGGCGCTTTCTCAGCGCCCAGTACGAGTGGACGCGCATTGGCCGCAAGCTCCTGCAGTCCACCGCCTGGTATCTCGGTTCCCTGATCTCCGTCGCGTTTTTCACGCTGCTGCTGATCGTTGGTTATCACCTGTGGTACGTGAAGATAACCGTCCGCGACCTCGCTACGCCTTTCGGGCTCGATCATATGTTCCCGCTCATCACCTACTACACGCTGACCGTGATCCTTCTTCCGCTGCTGCTTCTGCTGTCGCGGATCGTGCACATCTGGCGGATCACGATGAATGGCGACAAAGGAAAACGCATCCCGTTCTCCACTTATTTCGTGGAAGCCTGGGTCTACGTGTACGAGTCGATAGCCCAGCCGCTCATGCGCAAATGTCCCGAACATGGTCGATGGCTCGGGCACGAGTTTCTGGCTGTGGGCACAACCATAATGCTGGCCATTAAAGTGTTTGGCCTGCGCTGGTTTCAAACGGACAACATCTATCCAATCTACAATCCGCAGCGATGGCTCGGATATCTCGCGGCGGGGTTCATTTTTTACGGCATTGCTGACATCCTCAACTGCCGCTTGCGAGCCCATAAAGAAATCTGCAAAGAGACTCACTTCCAGGATCTGGTCTTTCCTGTCCTGTTGCTATTGACGGCGGTCACCGGCCTCGGGGCACACATCTTTCGCTATGCGGGTTTTGCGCTTACCTGTCACTACCTGTACGCCGCGCACGTCGTCGTCGCGACGCCCATGTTGTTGGTGGAGATGTCGTTCGGAAAGTGGTCGCACATGGTCTATCGACCGCTGGCTCTCTATTTCCTGGCGGTGCGCGAGAAAGCCGCGCAACAAGCGCCCGCGGCGGAGGTTACTCCCCATGCGCTCTGAGGAATCCAAAATCCCACCCGTTGGCGCTGCCCTGGTGGTTGGCGGCGGCATCGGAGGCATACAGGCGGCCCTCGACCTGGCCAACGGCGGCATCAAGGTATATCTGGCCGAGCGCGGCGCAGCCATCGGCGGTGTCATGGCGCAGCTCGACAAAACTTTTCCCACCAACGATTGCGCCATGTGCACCATGGCGCCACGTCTGGTTGAGATCGGCAGGCACAAGGACATCGACATCCTCACCTTGAGCGAGGTGGAACGCGTCGAGGGCCAGCCGGGAAACTTCACGGTCACCATCAAAAAACAGCCGCGTTTTGTTGACGCCACAAAATGCACCGGCTGCGGCGCCTGCACCACGGAGTGTCCAGTAACGCTGCCTTCCGAGTTCGATCAGGGGCTGGGAGAACGCAAGGCGATCTACCGCCCGTTCCCCCAAGCTGTGCCCAACGTCTTTACTATCTCTCGCCGTGGGCCATCTCCCTGCCAGGCCGGGTGCCCGATCCACCAGAGCGGGCAGGGCTATGTGACTCTGATCGCGCAAAGACGCTTCGAAGAGGCCCTCCAGGTCATTCTGCGGGATAACCCACTTCCATTGGTCTGCGGCCGGGTCTGCACGCACCCCTGCACCGCAGCCTGCACCCGCACCAGCGTGGATGATCCGGTGAACCTGCCCGGTTTGAAGCGCTTCGTCACCGACTATTGCCCCGATTACAAGTTGCCGCAACCCTGCGTGCCCGAGCGTGCGGAGAAAATTGCCATCGTGGGGTCGGGCCCAGCCGGACTTCTCTGCGCTTACCACCTCCGCCAAAAAGGTTACGGCGCGACCATTTTCGAAGCCCTGCCGGTGGCGGGCGGGATGCTCGCGGTCGGCATTCCTTCGTTTCGGTTGCCCCGGCCTGTGTTGAATGCGGAACTGGACAGGCTGCGCGCCATAGGAATCGAGATCTTGCTGGATACCGCGGTCGGCCGCAGCATCACCTTTGAAGAATTGCGCAAAAGTTACGCGGCCGTTTTCGTAGCCATCGGGGCTCACGTAGAACGGAAGCTCGGAATTCCGGGGGAACATCTAGCGGGTGTCAGCGGTGGCGTGGAGTTCCTGCGGCGCGTGAATCTTGGGGTTCCATCTGCGCCGGGGCATCGCGTGCTGGTGATCGGAGGAGGCAATTCCGCGCTCGACGCCGCGCGCACAGCTCTTCGTTGCGGAGCGGACGAGGTGACGGTTGTCTACCGGCGGACGCGGGCAGAAATGCCTGCCGACCAGCGTGAGGTCGAAGGCGCAGAGCGCGAGGGTGGCAAGTTGATGTTTTTGGTGGCGCCCAAATCGTTCAAATCGGGCCCTGACGGGCGCGTGGTTGGCCTTGAGTGCCTGAAGATGAAACTCGGTCGGCCCGATGCCAGTGGCCGGCCAACTCCGGAGCCAATCCCAGGCTCGGAGTTTGTGATTCCCTGCGACGCCGTCGTGGTCAGCATCGGCCAGTTCCCCGACGTGAATGCCCTCGGTGAACGGCTGGGCCTGGAGACCACAAAATCGGGCATACTCCGCGCCGATCCCCTGACCCTGGAGACAAAGCTGCCCGGTGTGTTCGCCGGTGGCGATTGCGTGACCGGTCCCGACGTGGTGGTGGCGGCCATGCTCGCCGGCAAGAAAGCCGCTACCTCGATCGACCGTTGGCTCAATCATCAAGACCTCCGCGTGGGGCGCGAACTGGAAGGACCGTACCAGACGCAGTACGTCGTAGACACGGCTGGCATGCTGATGCAACGCCAAATACCCGTTCAAGCTCTCGATCCTGCGACCCGGGGAAAGACTTTTGCCGAAGTCCACGTTGGCTACACGCCGGAAGAAGCAATTGCCGAGGCCAAGCGCTGCCTCGCCTGCGGCATCTGCTGCGATTGTCATATCTGTTCAAACGCCTGCCAGGCCAATGCCATCGACTATTTACAGCAGCCGGAGACTCAGCAATTAAATGTAGGAGCCATCGTCCTCGCACCCGGATACGAGATCTTCGATGCCCGCTTACAGAAGGATCTGGGTTATGGCCGCTTTCCGAATGTGCTCACGTCTCTGGAGTTCGAGCGCATTCTTTCTGCCTCTGGACCCTACTCCGGCCATGTTTGCCGCCCCTTCGACCGCCAACAGCCAAAGCGCATTGCGTTCCTGCAGTGTGTTGGTTCGCGCGATTCCGAACGCGACTATTGTTCGTCCGTCTGCTGCATGTATGCCACCAAAGAAGCCATCATCGCCAAAGAGCACCTCGGCGAAGGCCTGCAATGCGACATCTTCTTCATGGACCTGCGAGCGTTCAGCAAGGGCTTCGAACAGTATTACCAGCGAGCGCAAGAGCTTGGTGTGCGCTATATCCGTTCGCGCGTTCCAAAAATCGAAGAAGTCAAGGTCAACGGCTCGCGGAACCTGATCGTCAACTACCTCGGCGAGAACGACAGAAAACTTTCCGAGGAATACGATCTCGTCGTTTTGTCGGTGGGCATGCAACCACCCAAAGAAGTCAAGGCCCTCGCCGAAAAATTCGGCATCGCCCTGAACCCATTCAATTTCTGCCAGACTCCAACATTCCGGCCTGCAGAATCCTCCCGGGAAGGAATCTTTGTAGCTGGACCGTTTGCCGAGCCCAAAGACATTCCGGAAACTGTCATGCAGGCTTCGGCGTCCGCCGCTCAGGTGCTCTCGCTGTTGCGCGAAGCTCGCGGCACGTTGATTACACCCAAGGTTTACCCGCCCGAAAAAGATGTAAAAGGAGAAGAGCCGCGAGTCGGAGTCTTCGTTTGCCAGTGCGGAAACAACATTGGGGGCGTGGTCAAAGTCCCGGATGTCGTGGAATATGCGAAAACCCTGCCTAACGTGGTGTACGCGGAGGACAATCTTTATACCTGCTCCAACGACACGCAGGATCGCATCAAGGAGAAAATCGCTGAGCACAAGTTGAACCGTGTCGTCGTTGCCTCCTGCACGCCGCGAACCCACGAGCCTCTGTTCCGCAACACCCTGGCAGAGGCTGGACTCAATCCGTACCTGTTTGAGATGGCCAACATTCGGGATCAGTGTTCCTGGGTTCACATGCACGAGCCGGAAAAAGCCACCGAGAAATCCAAAGACCTGGTCCGGATGGCGCTTGCTAAGGCGCGGCTATTGCAGCCACTTCGCCGGCAGACGATCAGAATAGAAAAATCTGCGCTGGTTATTGGCGGAGGATTGTCAGGAATGACCGCCTCGCTATCGTTAGCACGTCAGGGCTTTGATGTCTATCTGGTGGAAAGGGAGGAAGAGCTGGGCGGAAATCTGCGCCATACCTACTACACGCTGAATGGAGACAAGCCGCAAGTCGAACTAACGCGCCTCCGCGATGAAATCGGGCAGAACAGCAAAATCCATCTCTTTACTGGTGCGGAGATCGAAAAGATTGATGGCTCAATCGGCAACTTCAAGACGACGATCACCTTACGCGGTGAAACCACCGAAGTCCAGCATGGCGTCGCGGTCGTAGCCACGGGCGCGAAGCAATATCAACCAAAAGAATATTTGCATGGACAGCACGATTGTGTGATCACGCAGCGTGAACTTGAAGCCCGCCTCGCTTTCGGGGATGACAGGTTGAGAGCAGACAATGGCCGCGCCAAGGCTGTGGTCATGATCCAGTGCGTGGGATCGCGCGATGCCGAACATCCTTATTGTTCCCGGGTGTGTTGCGCCGATGCAATCAAGAATGCCCTGCGCATTAAGGCACTCTCGCCCGAAACAAATGTCTACGTGCTCTATCGTGACATCCGTACTTACGGCTTCAAAGAAAGCTATTACACCAGGGCGCGCCAGCAAGGCGTCGTTTTTGTGCGCTACGAGGAAGACCGCAAGCCCGAAGTTTCCAGGAACGACTCGCAGAACGGTTCGCGAAACCGATCGCGAAATCCGCAACCGCTGCAAGTCACGGTTTACGACCAGACCCTGGGCATGCCGTTCATAATTCCCGCCGACTTGGTGGTTCTGTCCGCTGGCATACATCCGCATGAGGACAACAAGAAGATCGCGCAGTTCCTTAAAGTTCCGCTCAACAGCGAGGGATTTTTCCTCGAAGCTCATATGAAGTTGCGGCCGGTCGACTTCATGACAGACGGAGTATTTCTGTGCGGACTGGCGCATTCTCCGAAGAACATCGACGAATCCATCCTGCAGGCGCAGGCAGCAGCCGCGCGAGCCGCGTCTGTCCTCGTCCAGGATCGCCTCGAGCTGGGCGCAAATATCTCGCAAGTAGTCGACGAAAGCTGTGACGGCTGCGCTTACTGCGTGGACACCTGCCCTTACAAAGCGATCACCCTGCTTGAGTACATGTGGCAGGGATCGATCAAGAAAGTTGTCGAAACCAACGACTCCACTTGCAAGGGCTGTGGCTGCTGCCAGGCTACGTGTCCAAAGAACGGCGTATTCATCCGTGGATTTACCCTCGAAGAAATTGAGGCCCAAATCCACGCCGCATTGGGGGTAGAGTGATGGAAGAGAATTATCAGCCCTTGATCATCGCCCTGTGCTGCAACTGGTGCTCTTACGCCGGTGCAGATCTGGCTGGCGTTTCCCGCATTCAATACCCTCCCAGCATTCGCATCGTCCGCGTCATGTGCTCGGGGATGGTGCATCCCAACTTAGTGATCGATGCCTTTACCAAGGGCGCCGACGGCGTCCTGATGTGCGGCTGTCATCATGGAGATTGTCATTATCAGGAGGGCAATTACAAAGCGGAAAAACGCGCGGACGCCATCAAATTGATGCTGGCTGATTTTGGCATCGAAGAAGAGCGTTTTCGCCTGGAGTGGGTATCGGCGGCCGAAGGTCCCAGGTTTGCGCAGGTCGTTCGGGAGTTCACTGAGCAAGTGCAGAAGCTGGGAGCCAGCCCGTACAAGTCGTGAAACGATTGGGGCGAATGGGGACAACCGTTGTTTAGAGGTTATTCATTCCACTCATTTTGACGCTCGCGGAATTGTTGCTCGATTAGGCATTTAAATGGTTCGCGTGCTCGGCGCAAAACTTGATCGCCTCCCAGGAAAGGAGGTGAGCAGTATGGTGTTCATCGTTACCGGAACCGCAGAATCGGGCAGGAATACTGTGGGCAGGCTGCTCTCAGAAGAGTTGGGATGGGAATTTCTCGAGGCACAAAATCTTCACGCTGATTACAATGTCGACGCCCGGAGATCCAGCTCTTCGTTGGCCGATGCCGATCCATCGCTGCCACTCGAAACATTGGTTGCCGCCATCAACACTTGGATCTATGAATGGCGCGACGTGGTGCTTTCGTGCCCAATGCTGACAGAAAACGAGCGATCCCAGCTCTCCAAAATGTCCTCGTTGGTTAAGATCGTCTGTCTGGAACAACTCCCCGGAAGCAGCCGAACTCGCCTCTATGAGCGGTCATCAGAGGTTGCAAACTCCGAGTTTTGTGCCGAGTCTCATGCCCGATGCGATCCAAAGGATGCGCTCACGGTGGATTCATCACAGCAGCTTGAAGAAATTATTGCGGAGATTACTGCGCTACTGATTATGCGAAGTTCGCCGCCCGGGCTTCGATTTTCTTCGTCCGAGGGGGGAAAGCGAAACAACCCCTCGGAGCAGAATGCGTCCGCTCTCCGCCGAAGTGGTTAACACCGCTTACGCGGTGTTCGGAGCCTAGCCATGAGCCTGTCGAAAGTACTGGAACCTGACTATTTACATCGAACCCTGTCCCTCCTGGGGTTTTTGATTGCACTGAGCATCGCGTCTCTGGCGGGATACGCTGTCTATTGCTTCTTGACGAAATTCGGAGAGTAAGCGAGTAAGTGGCGCTATCCGAAGTCCCACGGCCCGCTTTTGGGGGTTCTGTCGTCCGGTGCCGGGACGTAGGACAGATCGAACAGCACGCGCCCCATCATCGGATCATCTCGGACGATGGGATCGGCGAAGTACGCGGCACAGCGATATTGCTGCCGTCCCACCGGGCATGCCCACCTCCAATCTCGAATGAAGAGTTCAGCGTCGGCAGCATTGAATTTGCCGCCGCCAAGATGAATCACCATTGGTAGACCCTCGGCAGCAGCGACACTCATCACTTTTGCGACCTGACGGCGCTGCCCAGGTGTAGCGTTTGGCACAAAAGAGTGGCAGCATATTGGGCTATGGGGAAAGAGAATTTCGTGTTGGTGTTGGCTTCAAGAGCCGCTCCGCAGTTCGCGATGCTGAACGAGATACCACATACGGTATGTCGCGATGTTGCCGCGTCTGCGCAGGCAGAGCAGGATGCAACGGTGATTCTGCAGTGGTCGGGCACCCGAGAGTTGCTACGAGCAATGTTTACCCGGTGCGAGAAACTGCGTTGGGTACACTCGATGGCCGCGGGCGTCGATAAGCTGTTGTTTCCGGAACTCGTGGAGAGCCCAGTCCTGCTGACTAACGGCAGCGGGGTGTTCAGCCCGTCGCTTGGAGAGTTTGTGCTGGCTGCGATTTTGTATTTCGCGAAGGATTTCCGGAGGATGGTTCGCAACCAGGTGGCCGGTGCGTGGGAGCAGTTTGACGTGGAAGAGATTGCCGGAAAGACGGTGGGAATTTTGGGTTATGGCGACATTGGCCGAGCTGTCGCGATCCGTGTGCACGCCATGGGCATGCGCGTGCTCGCGACCAGGCGGCATGTTCCCACCTCGAGCGATCAGCTGGTGCAGCAGTTCTACGGCCCGGAGGCTCGGCAGGAGATGATTGCGCTTTGCGACTACATTGTAGCAACCGCACCATTGACAGAAGAGACCCGGCACATGATCAGCGATCCGGAATTCGCGGCCATGAAGCCGAACGCGGTGGTGATCAACGTGGGACGTGGACCGGTGATTGACCAGGCGGCTTTGCTGCGCGCCCTCCGAGCCGGAAGAATCAAAGGAGCCGGCTTGGATGTGTTTGAGAACGAACCGCTCCCCACAGGAGATCCGCTATATACGCTGGAAAATGTCTTGCTGTCTCCCCACTGCGCCGACCACACGGCCGACTGGCAGGATAAGGCAATGAGTTTTTTCCTGGAGCAATATCGCAGATTCGAGAAGGGCGAGCCGCTGAAGAACATTGTGAATAAGCGGCTTGGGTATTGAAGATGGATATTGAAGATCTCATCCCCGGCACGAATGTGTCATTTGTGGGGTCGACTGAACCGCGTAGCCGAACCGAAGCCGAAAACAAATCGACGACAATCCGCAACCCAACGCGCAACTACCCGCAGTCGGATAATTCACCATCCCCACGGAAGTTGCTGATTTAATTGGTGGCGGCGCGTGGACTCGAACCACGGACCTACGGATTATGAGACCGTCGCTCTAACCACCTGAGCTACGCCGCCTGGCTGGAAAACCCAAGAAAACGCAGAGCGCATTGCAAACCGCCTGCGTGCAAACAGCGGGCGAACCCCGCCCGCTGCATCGATTTTCATTCTAAGAGTCGTCATAAATCGCTGTCAAACCTCGTGTAAAACGGTGCAACTGCGGATGTAGAACTTGGGAGTGGGCTGACCAACTTCCGGGTCGGAGTAGGAGTAATGGAGTCAAGCCCGATTGCGTAAAATCTGATTTTATCGTTCCAGCCTTGTGCTCTGCATCCCTCAAATCCAACCTTGATCGGCGTGATCGAGTTGGATCTTTTCCTTCCAAAAAATAAAGAGCAGCGGATTTGCATCCGCTGCCCCTGTTTTTTCCAGCCGGTGCTGTCGCGAATTATTGCTGCGACGGTGTCCAGCCCTGGCAGGTTCCGTAGTCGCCGGCGATGGTGATGGTACCCGGCGCGTTCACGCGGATCACGCCGTCATCGACCGCGCAGTAAGCCTTGCCACCGGTGACGTTCGAGAGCGGCGTCGCCGTGGTGTAGAAGTTCCAGCCAGTGGTCGCGGTTCCACCAGTAGTGATTGCAAAGTTGTAACCGCTCTTACCGCTGCCGGCGCCGTTGGTGGCCAGGTTGTTATCGATGAAGCAAGCATCGGCTGTGCCGGGAACGCAAGGAACGGCCGAGCCGCCCAACTGAGCCAACGTGCCGTAACCAACCTGCGGATATGCGCCGTAGTAGCCGACTTCGCCTACGACGATGGTGTGCTCGGAACCAGCCGCCGATGAATCGTTGGCTGCCATACGTGCACGCATCAGGTTAGGAATAGCAATAGCTGCGATGATCAGGATGATAGCAACCACGATCAGCAGCTCAATCAGTGAGAAACCTTTCTGTTGTTTCCGCATCTCTATTTTCCCCTCGCTTGGACTTTAGTTTCGTTGCTGGTCATGGAATGACGCAGTCGGGCTTGATATTTGCACTTCCTGGGCCAAATCAGCTAGTTACCTTGGTTACACTTTGCTTCGCGCAGGTTCCCTATTTTCAGTACCAGGTGGAACTTTAGTCTCTCCATATCGGCTATAGATCCCGTCCGATGCCAAAATGCGTCATATCAATTGACGATTCGCGGCATTGTTCGGGTTACGACATAAGAAGAGAAAGCGAGCGAGCATGCACGTCGCCAACGCGATCCCAACGCGCGGTATTAACAATTCATCTGCACAGTTCACTGTATGGTATCGAACATTCCTGACTGGCACACTCCTGTTTGCCCACGCACAAAACATCTTCCCGCGACTTTGAGGCTGTGCAGCGAGAACTTGAGGCGATCATTTCAACCCTGCGTGTCGTCACTGACCCGAGGGCTAGGCGAACACTCTTGCAAGAACTTGCCAACCTCATCAACGAAGCCGATCACACCATTGGCGTATGACCTAAGACTCTAACCCACCATTTTTAAATCTGCCGCCAACCTCGCCTCGTTGTCATAAAGGTAGATCGTGTCACGATACATTGCATACCTCCTGCTGATTCAGTAAGCTTGTTGCACAGTCCATGCGTGGTTCGAACACGACATATTATGGCGATGCTTCACTGGCGGATTTTTGCTGTATTCGCCGCAAAGCCTGGCTACCTGAGTGATCGAAAGTGAGGTAAATTTGGAAGGCCGATGGATGAGGTGAAAAATCAGTGAAACCTCGCCGCATTCAGCCGCATGCGCAAAAACAGCGGGCGAAACCGCTTGCTGGATTCGATTTTCACTCGCGTTCCCGCAAAATCGCTGTCAAACCTTCAATGCGTCGGCTGTTTGCCCGGCGGGTGCCAACTGCGTCATCTTGTAGAAATCCCTCTCTTTAGAGCAAGAATATGTATATACTCTCGTTTTTCAGGGGGAAAGGAGTCCCACGTGACCGATCGCCTGTTCCGTCTATGGCGCGATGATGCCGGTCAGGACATCGCCGAGTACGCTGTTATGTTGGCCGTTATTCTGGTCCTGGTCGTTGGTACGATCAGATTAATTGGCTCAAACGCCAACAACGTTTTCTCTAATACTGCCAGCTCCATCCAATAGAGCAGTCTGGGGACTAAAATAATCCGCTCGCGGGAAGGGGAGCCCGCCACAATGGATCCACTTTGGCTGATGTTAGGCAGCTTGATTTGCACTTTGAGTGCGCTCATTTTTGTCGAAGTCCGCCGCATCCGGAGACGCCTGGAAAAAGCTTCGGACGTAGCTTCGGTAAAAGCGGCACCTGAGCCGGTTCGATCGGCATAACCGAATATTTGCCACTTCCGGCGGGAAACTGGAAACTACTCCTCGCATGAGGACCATCGCCATCATTCCCGCCCGCCTCGCCTCCACGCGCCTGTCGCGCAAAATGCTGCGCGAAATCGCGGGCAAACCTCTCGTCGGCTGGGTGTACGAAGCCGTGCGTTCTTCCCCCCTGCTCGCCGATGTAATCGTTGCCACCGATTCAGCGGAAATTTTTGAGGCCTGCCGCCGCCATGACTGGAACGTTCAAATGACGGCCGCCTCTCACCGCAGCGGCACCGAACGCGTTCACCAAATATCCAACTCCGTCCCAGCCGACATTTATATCAATGTCCAGGGAGACGAACCCCTGGTCCGCGCCGACCAGATCGCCACGCTGATTGATGTAATGCAAGAGCCCAACGTCCTGGTGGGAACCCTAAGAACTCCCTGCTCTCCCCAGGAAATTCCCAACCCCAATGCCGTGAAAGTCGTGACCGCGCCGAATGGCAAAGCTCTCTATTTCTCCCGCGCCACCATCCCCTTCGATCGCGACCGCAGCCATCCCCCGTACTACAAACATCTCGGCCTCTACGCTTATCGCAAGCCAGCGCTCGACCAATTCGTAAACTGGCCGGAATCGGCTCTGGAGAAGACGGAAAGGCTGGAACAACTGCGTTTCCTGGAAAATGGGATCCCAATCTATGTAGGAGAAACGCCTTTCGACTCCATAGGCGTCGACACCGAAGAAGACCTGAGCCGTGTAGCGGAAATTCTGGAAAAGCGGTGACTGCGCGAGTTTTCGGAACTCAGCGCAAAGCGAAAATCTAGAAACTACGTCTTCGCGCTCGCATTCTGTGCGCGGCTCCACGCTTCTGCCGCCGCCACACGCTTCGAGATTGCCGGATGCGAGTGGAATAAAACCTCAATCCATTTCGCAGGAGTCCGTTCCGCCAGATTCTGGCTCGCCAGCTTGTTCATCGACGAAATAAAAGGTTCAACGGTGGCGATCGATTCAAAAGCGTAGCGGTCCGCCTGTCGCTCATTGAATCTTGAGTATGCGTTGAGCGCCGGCATCAGCAGCAGTGAGATTACACTCGCCGTAATTGCCAGCAACGGCAGGTTGGCGAAATCGGAAAGCTCCTCGAACATGTGGTGATCCACGGAATAATGCAGCACCCAGTTCGCCGCCCAAAAGCCCAACAGCGTGATGCCCGCCTGCACCAGAATGCTCTTGAGAATGTGCCGGTGCACCTGATGCCCCAGCTCGTGCGCGAGCACCGCTTCGATTTCTTCCGGAGCATAGTTATCGAGCAAGGTATCCGCCAAAATGATCCGCCGCGTGTTTCCCAGGCCGGTGAGCGCCGCATTGGCTTTCTTCGTCTTCTCCGAAAGCTTCCAGCGATAAACTCCACGCACTCGCGTTCCGGCGTGTTCACTCAGCAGAACCAGTCGCCGCCGCAAGTCTTCATCCTCCAGAGGCTCGAATTTATAAAAGATCGGAAAAAGAACCACCGGCGCGAGCTGCGCCATAACAACGAACAAAACCATGAAAATCGCCCACGCAAGAATCCACCAATGCTGCGGCCACTGGCGAATCAGAAAATACACCAACTCCACAACAATCGCGCCCAGCACCAGGCCAACCAGAAATCCTTTTGCTTCGTCCCACATCCACGATCGCAATCTTTGGGTTGAGAGTTGGAAGTCCCGCTCGAGACGAAACCCGTAGTAATCCAGCCCGATGCTTAGCGCCTTGCCAATCAGCAGCAGAAGAAACAGATAAATGAAAACCGCCAGCGTATAGTTTTGAAAACTTTCGCGCAGAGCAAGATCCCGCAACCACCCGCTCCACCCACTGACCAGCAGCACAATCAGAAATGCCGACCCCACCGCAAAATCGGCAACTCCCAACCAGCGGTGGATTCGGTTGTAACGGCGCGCCTCCGGCGTATCCGCGGAGGCAGGACTCGTAGCTTCAGTGAAGGTCATGCTTGATTTAAGTATCGCACTGCAGAGCGCGGAATGTGCAGTTTCAACCATTGCCCGTTTGGTGCGCTAACCTGCATTCCTCACAAAATTCTCGCCAGCCGTCAAAATTTCCGTGACCAGCTCCGGCGAAGCCGCTTCCGCATAGGCGCGCAGTAACGGTTCGGTTCCCGACGCCCGAAAAAGAATCCATGCTTCCGCGCCATTTACCTTCGTCGGCGCATCCAGAAAAAACTTCACTCCATCGAGATGTTCTTTTTTCAGTACGCGATAGCGCCCCAGGCTCTGCGTACTCTCCGCCTTCGCCCGCTGAATTGCCTGCTGTTTCATCTGTTCGGGAATATGCAAATCGCGCCGGCCGTAATAATGCGGCCCGTACTCGCGTTGCAGATCCGCCACCAGCTGCCCCAGCGGCTTGTCCTCATCCGCCATCACATTCGCCAGCAGCAGACAATTTAAAATGCCGTCGCGCTCCGGCAAAAACCGCGAATAGCCAATCCCTCCCGATTCTTCTCCGCCAATCAGAATCTCGTGTTCCATCATCAGATCGGCCGCGTACTTGAATCCGATCTGGGTTTCATGCAGCTTCCGTCCATGCTTCGCTGCAATTCGGTCCAGCATGCGCGTGGTATTGAAAGCTCTTACCACGTCACCCGGCCACTTCTTTCGCTCCAGCAGCCAGCTCAAAAGAACACAGAAAATCTTGTGCGAATCAACGAAGCTGCCATCTTCCGCAACCGCCCCGATACGGTCGGCATCGCCATCCGTGGCCAGTCCCGCGTCACATTTCTCGCGCACCACCGTTTGTTGCAGCATTGCAACGTGCGGCTCAATCGGCTCAGGATTTATATCTGGGAACAGCGGGTTCACTTCCTGCCGGATAGCAACGTGCTGCACTCCACGATCGCGAAAAATTCCCGCAAGAACTCCGCGCCCGGAGCCATACATGGAATCGATCGCTACCTTGAATTTCGCTTTGCCGATTAAGTCCATATCGGCAAAGCGGCACACCGCGGCGACATAGGGCGTCTGCAGATCAACTTCTTCAATCGCAGCTTTCGCGCCCTTCGGCATCGCGTCGGCGCGCAACTCCTCTTCCACTTTCTTCATGATCGCAGGCGTCGCCGATCCGCCAAATTTCGCTTTGAACTTCACTCCATTCCAGTTCCAGGGATTGTGGCTGGAGGTGATCATCACGCCGCCCGCCGCGCCATTTGTTTTCACCGCATAAGAAACTGCCGGCGTAGGAGTGTAATCATTCGCCAGCTTCACTGGAATCCCCGCTTCGGCAATTACTTCAGCGGCCACTTTCGCCGCTTGTGGCGAAGCAAAGCGGGTGTCGTAGCCGACGATCACTCCACGCTGCGCATCTTCATATTTCAAAACATAAGAGGAGATGGCGCCCGCCACCCGGCGCACGTTCTCGAACGTGAAATCGTCAGCGATGATGCCGCGCCAGCCGTCGGTGCCGAATTTGATTTCTTGCATGAATGGTTTCCTGTTTCTAGCTTCCAGTTTCCAGTTGAAAGCACGACCCGGGAAGGTTCTCGAAACTAGAAACCGGAAACTGGAAACTGCAAACTAGGTCAGCCTGTGCAGTTTTTTCTCGTCCAAATACTTCACCACTTTACCCACATCCTGCGCGTGCTCCCGGCTGGTGATCAGCAGAGCATCCTCAGTCTCGACCACCACGATGTCTTTCACACCCACCGCCGCCACGAATTTTCCAGGTGCGTGCACGTAGTTACCATAAGCATTCAGAACGAAGACGTCCGCGCCATGAATAATATTGCCTTGGACCGGAGCGGTCTTCGCCGTATGGTGCTCATGCAGCGCAGTCCACGATCCCAAATCGTTCCAGCCAAAATCGGCAGGCAGGCAAAAAATGTTTCCCGCCTGCTCGCCTTTCGCCGAGCGTGGCTCCAGCACTGCGTAGTCAACGCTGATGTTCTCGCACTTGGGATACAGTCGCCGAAACGTATCTGCAAACTTTCGCGTGCCGTAGGCCGCAGCAATTTGTTCGAGAACGGCAGCCGTCTTGGGAAGATGTTCCCGCAGTGCGTTCGCCAGCGTGCGCGCCCTCCACAGAAACATTCCGCTGTTCCAGAAATAATTTCCCGCAGCCACGAATGCGGCCGCTTTCTCTGCGTCGGGTTTTTCCGTGAATCGCCGCACCCGCAATACATCGTCCTGCACCGTGCAGCCAGCCTCGATATAACCGTAACCGGTTTCCGGACGCGTCGGCCGAATACCCAGCACCACAATAATGTTTTCACCCGCGGCTGCAATCTTGACTCCACGTTCGATGGTCGCCGCATAAGCTTTCTTATCGGCGATCACGTGATCGGAAGGGAACATACCAATCACCGCATCAGGGCGCTCGCGCAACAGCAAAAATGCCGCCAGCCCAATCGCCGGAGCGCTATTCCGACCGACCGGCTCTGCCAGCACTTGTGCCTTAGGCAACCTCGGTAGCTGCTTCAGGATGGCGGGACGAAGATCCTCATTCGTGATCACCCAAAAGCGACGCGGAGGCGCCAGCGGCAGCAAACGTGCGATGGTCTGCTGAATCATCGTCTGCTTGCCGTCGAGCGCCAGCAGTTGTTTGGCGCGCTTCTTGCGGCTCAGAGGCCAGAAGCGCGTGCCTCGCCCGCCCGCGAGAATCACCGGATAAAAATTCCAGTTCTTATCCACGTTCTTCAAATCTCAGCTCTTCAATTCAACTCGCTAAATTCGCGTTTCCGGCTCGGCCAGCCGCGCGCCGGGCACGCGCGATCTCAGAAATTCGAGCGTCCATTGCGGGCTCACGGTGAAGTGCTCGGCACATGCCGGAACAACCACAGCATCACCCTTCGCGAGAGCAACCGGCTCGGAGCCGGCGGCTTGCACCGTACCGCAGCCTTCCAGTGCCACCAGGATCTGCGCCGAAGATTTCCCCGAATCATCGCGCGTGCTCAAAACCTGGGCCTCTTTCAACTCAAACATGTCGACGATAAAGTAAGGAGCAGCTACAAGCTGGCCCTGCCGACTCTTGCCTCCAGGAATTTGCGCCGGAGCCGGCCTCACGACCTTTCCAGACCGCACCTTCAACTTCACCGCAGCCAGGCCGTCTTTCAGATGAAGTTCGCGCGGCCGCCCATAGTCGTATAAACGATAGGTTGTATCCGACTGCTGCTGCGTCTCCACAATCACCGATCCTGGCCCCAGCGTGTGCACGGTCCCGCCTGCAACATAAATCATGTCGCCAGAATATACGTTCAGCCAGTTCAGCAACTCCTCCGCGCGCTGCCCATGAATGGCGTGCTCCAATTGCGCGACAGTTACGCCATCTTTCAATCCCAGAGCGATCTGCGCTCCCGGCTTGGCGTGAGCCACATACCAGCACTCCGTTTTTCCCCAAGGCTGGCCGACATTCAAAGCCTGCGCATCATCCGGATGAACCTGCACCGAAAGTTTCTCGTGCGGAAAAAGAAACTTCAGCAGCAGCGGAAATCGGCTCGCATCGCGAGCGGCCTCCCCGACAAGTTCACCTTGATACTTCTTGCTCAACTCCACCAAGGTTTTGCCAGCGAGTGGCCCATTGGCCACTTTACAATCATCGCCGGTCAGCCAGGCCTCGCCAATCTTTTGCTCAAACTTGTGATTGGGATAAATCGGCGACAGATCGTACGTGCCCCACGGACGCGGATCAAAGCCCGGAACCATCAGCAGTGGATATAACTCGCCCATCAGGATTACTCATAAAAAAAGGCCGTTCACAAGGACGGCCTTTTCCAGAATTAAATTTTACCCGGATTATCGTATCGCGCCTATAGCGCCGCCAAAAACTTCCGCATGCGTTCCAAACCGCGATCCAACTCTGCCTTCGAGGTCGCATAAGAAACGCGAATGTGATCGCCGGTGCCGAAGCCTTCTCCCGGAACCGTGGCGACATGTGCTTCACGCAGTAACTTTCCCGCCAGATCTGCGGCCGACTTCACACTGCACCGTCCCAGAAACGCAGAAATATTCGGATAAGCGTAGAACGCTCCTTCCGGCAACGTGCAGGTCACGCCGGGGATCGACCGCAATCCTTTCACCACGTGATCGCGCAGTTCGATATATTCCCGCCGCATTCTCTCTACGCACTCCTGTGGTCCTCGGAGCGCCGCCACAGCCGCCTTCTGCACAATCGAAGTCGGATTCGATGTTGATTGGCTTTGCAATTTCGCCATTGCACTGATAACCGCGGCTGGCCCGAGAGCGTAACCTAAGCGCCAGCCCGTCATCGCATATGTCTTCGAAAGCGATCCCAGAACCACAATCCGATCTTTGAATTCCCGCAGCGATCCCACGGAAAAATTCTTGCCCGTGTAATTCAGGTAGACATAGCACTCGTCCGATAGCACCCAGATTCCGCGCTCCTGCGCCAGCCGCACAACTTCCGTCAGATCCTGCGCGCTCATCACCGCGCCCGAAGGATTCGACGGCGAATTCAAAATGATAACTTTGGTTTTCGAAGTGATCAGCTTCGCGATCGCCGGCGCGGTCACGCGAAATCCCTGTGACTCGTCGGTTTCCAGTAATACGCATTCTCCGCCTGCATAGCGGACAATGTCCTTAAACGAAACCCAGTAAGGAACCGGCAAGATCACTTCGTCGCCATGATCCACCAGCACCTGAATCGCGTTGAACAGTGCGTTCTTCCCACCAGTCGAAGCAATCGCTTCTTCCCGGCGGTAGTCGGAATCGAAATCCACCGCATGACGATGCACGATCGCATCGCGCAACTCCGGCGTTCCCGGAACTGCCGTATACTTCGTAAAGTTTCCCTGAATCGCCGCGATGGCGGCTTCTTTAATATGCTGCGGCGTGGCAAAATGCGGCTCGCCGGCGCCAAAATCGACCACGTCGATTCCCTGCGCGCGCAGCTTGTCGGCTTCGGCCACTACTACCATCGTTGCCGAGGGCTCGATTCGGTTAATACGGTCAGTCAGTCGTAGCGCTTCCGTAGTCGCGGTTGTCATGCCTTCTTTTTCCTTTTCCTCTCTCTGCGATCCAATTCGCTTCCGCCAACCGGCTCCAAAATATTCATCCTGCGAACGTCGCGTAATTTGTAAGCCGGATCGATTTTTTCCCGCAGCTTCTCGTCGACCAGTTCCGGCACCAGCCCCTTTACCGGACCGCCCGCCTGTGCCACTTCCCGCACCAGCCGCGAGCTGATGTACGAATATTTGTCGGCGGGCATCATGAAAACCGTCTCCAGCGTGGGCTCAAGTTTGCGGTTCATCAGCGCCATCTGTAATTCGTACTCATAGTCGCTGATCGCCCGGATGCCGCGCAGAATGCAGGTCGCCTCGAGCGATTTCGCATACTCCACCATCAGCCCATCAAACGTATCGATGCGCACATTTTTCAAATGCGCCGTCAGTTCCCGCAGCATCTCCAGCCGCTCGGCCACGCTGAACATCGGACTCTTCTCCGAGTTGCGCAGGATCGCCACGACCAATTCTTCAAAGATTTTGGCCCCGCGCTCGATCAGATCGAGATGTCCATTAGTCGGCGGATCAAACGAACCGGGATAGATAGCAAGGCCCTTATGCATCATCCTCACAGGAGCGAATACGATAACCGACATTCTATGCGGCGATGGCAGGTATGGCAATTCAGTGGCTGCTTCCACATTCTACAGTTGTCATCATTCCACAGTTGTCATCCCGAGCGCAGCGAGGGATCTTGGTTTTTGTCTACAGTGCATCTGAGTGTGGAGCGTTTCACGCGACCTTCGGCGTGAAGCGAAACGTCTCCGGCTGATCCCAATCTCGCGACAGATCGTTCCATTGAGGATTCATTGATTCCACCAGTGAGACCCTCTTGGCGCGAGTCCACGCCTTGATCTGCTTTTCCCGCTCGGTCGCGTTGCGAACGTCGCCAAAGCTCTCGAAATAGACTAGGTGAGTGATGTTGTATTTGGAGACGAAGCCGCGAGTGAGTTTCTGCTTGTGTTGTCGAACCCGCCTGCGAAGGCAATTGGTCACGCCCGCATAAAGCCTTTTGGAGGCATTCGCCATGATGTATACGAAGTAACGTTTCTCCTCGCTCATTTTCAGACTCTCAAACAACTGTCATCCCGAGCGCAGCGAGGGATCTTGGTATTTGCTTGTGCCATCACTGATTTCGCCGCAGGCAAGAACCAAGATCCCTCGCTGCGCTCGGGATGACAACTTCTTCAACACGCTGAATGCTTACCTTCGCGCCGCCACAATCGGCGCCTTCACCGACTCCGTTCCTGTGGGCATTGTCGTCACCCGCGCCCCTTGCCCGGACGCAGCCTGCGCGGCAGTTGCCGCCGGTTGCGCCGGTGTCGCAGTCAATCCCAGGGCCTTGCGCACTTCGGTATCAAGCTTGGCCATAACATCTTTATTGTCTTTCAGGAACTGCCGCGCGTTCTCGCGTCCCTGGCCGATGCGCTCACCTTTGTAGCTGAACCACGATCCCGATTTCTCCACAACATTATTATTTACTGCTAGATCGAGCAGGTCGCCCTCACGCGAAATTCCCTCGCCGTAAAGAATGTCGAACTCAGCCTCGCGAAACGGTGCCGCCACTTTATTCTTCACCACTTTCACTTTCGTCCGCGAGCCAATCACCACGTCGCCTTCTTTCACCGCCGCAATCCGCCGAATATCCACCCGCACTGACGAATAAAACTTCAGCGCCCGCCCTCCAGTCGTCGTCTCGGGATTGCCAAACATCACGCCAATCTTTTCGCGAATCTGGTTGATGAACACCAGGCACGTTCGCGACTTCGAAACCGTTCCCGTCAGCTTGCGCAATGCCTGCGACATCAACCGCGCCTGCAAACCCATGTGGCTGTCGCCCATTTCGCCGTCGAGTTCGGCCTTAGGCACCAGCGCCGCCACCGAATCCACCACGAGCACATCAATCGCATTCGAGCGCACTAGCGCCTCAGTGATCTCCAGTGCCTGCTCCCCGTAATCCGGCTGCGAAACCAGCAGGTTGTCCACATCCACGCCTAGTTTCTTCGCATACGCCGGATCGAGCGCATGCTCGGCGTCCACAAACGCAGCCATTCCGCCGGTCTTCTGCGCCTCGGCAATCACCTGCAGCGTGATCGTCGTCTTGCCCGACGATTCCGGCCCGAACACCTCGATCACGCGCCCGCGCGGAAACCCGCCCACCCCCAGCGCTGCGTCAAACGAAATCGATCCCGTCGAGATCACCGAGATCGGAACGATCGCCTCCTTCGACCCCAACCGCATGATCGAGCCTTTGCCGAATTGTTTTTCGATTTGCGATACTGCAAGCTCGATCGCCTTGCCGCGTTCATCCGCCATGGGAGTGTGGCTCCTTCATCTACCAGAATGATTGTGATTGCTGCTCTGCGCCGGATTATACATAGACCTACAAGCGAATAAAAGGAGAAAGCAAAGATTTATTGCGGAAAAGTTCCAAAACCGAACCGGACTGCTCAGCCTCTTCTATAGTGTTTCCCATGCCCCTTCCCGAAAAAGCGCTGATTGCGCAAATTCGCCGCGCAGCCAAGCGCACAAAAAATCCCGCGCTTCAGGCCAGCATCGGCGACGACTGCGCCATCCTGCGCCAACCCACCTTCGCAGGTAAGACCGCAGACATCCTGGTCACCACCGATTTCACCCTCGAAGGCATTCACTTCCGCCGCAACTGGCATTCACCAGAATCGGTCGGTCACCGTTGCCTCGCTCGCGGCCTCAGCGATATCGCCGCCATGGGCGGAGATCCTATCGCCGCATTTCTATCGCTGGCTCTGCCGCGCGACTTGCCGCAAATCTGGGTTAGCCGCTTCATCACCGGCCTGCTCAGCCTCGCGGAAAAATACGGCGTAACTCTAGCCGGCGGCGATACAGCCGAATCCCCCAACGGAATTCTCGCTGACATTATTGTTGTGGGAGCCGTCCCCAAGGGCGAAGCTCTCCTGCGCTCGGGCGCGCGGCCGGGTGACTGCATCTACGTCAGCGGAGCACTCGGTGGCTCCGCCGCCGCAGTCGTCGCAATGCAGAAGAATCCCAATCACACGCTGAATCCACGCGATTATCCGCGGCATTTCTTCCCCGAGCCGAGAATCGAACTCGGCCGCATTCTTCGTCAAAAAAAACTCGCTTCAGCGACGATCGACACCAGCGACGGCCTTTCCACCGACCTGGCTCACATCTGCGAGGAAAGCGGAGTCGGCGCCGAGCTGCAAGCCGATGCCATTCCAAGGGCCTGCGTGGGTAAACCCTCGCACCAAGTCGATCTTCAACTCGCCCTGCACGGCGGCGAAGACTACGAACTGCTCTTCACCGCCCCACCGAATCAGCTTATTCCACGCCGCATCGCCGGCATACCGATAACCCAAATCGGCCGAATCAAGCGCCGCCGCGCAATCGTGCTAAATCATGAAGGAGTTACCAGGAAACTCAAGCCCCAGGGCTGGCAGCACTTCCAGAAGGCCTAGGTACTTTCGTTACCCATTACGGCGAATGACTCTAGGTTCCCGCAAAAAATCGGGAGTAGGATTTGAGCCATGTCGCTCTCCCAGTTCAAGTCGCAACCCATTTTTCTATTCGCGCTCGTCGCATTAACCATCGCTGCTGCTGCTTTCGCCGCCGACAAGAAGCCGGCGCCACCGCCACCGGCGCACGCGCAGTCTCCCGTGCCCGCAGTCACCAATGATTACGTGCACAAGGAATTTGGCGACAATTGTTCTCTGCTCCAGGGCGCAGCCCAGTTCGTTGGCGATCTCGATGGCGATGGCATTGACGATCTGGTAGTTGCCGCCCGCTGCAAGAACCCAATGGCCGATCAGGACGAATATGGTTTTCGGGTTTCCGATCCATTCGACACCGAGTTTGGCTACGGCAATGTAAAGGTGACCTCAGGCTTCGTTACCGAAGAACCCGATCGCAAGGGCGTGGTGCTTCTCATCGTCCACGGAGTAGCTCCCCAAGCATGGCGCTCCGATAAAGAGAAGCCCAAGTTTCTCCTCATCAATTTGCCATTTACCTCACTCACCGTGAAACGCCTGGCTCTCAAGAAAAGAACCATCCTGGGCGTCTACATGGTGGAGGAAGGTGAAGGCGAACAGATGTCCGGTGTCGTTTTTTGGGACGGAAAGAAATACCGCTACCAGTCACTCGGCTCCGCCATGGAGTAAACCACTTTTCAGACAGCACCAAGCCAGCAACTCCCATTGACTTGCTCCCCATCACCCACTAACATTGCGCTGGCTGCGGGGTTTTCGTTCTGAGCTTGCATATCACTACGCGCGAAGTCAGCCACGTCACCATTCTCGACGTCGACGGCCGCATCACCCTTGGCGATGAAACCGAGCGCCTCCGCGATACCATTCGCAAACTGATCGCCGCGGAAAAAAAGAAAATCGTTCTCAACCTCGAGCACGTCGATTTCATCGACTCTTCCGGAGTCGGAGAACTGGTCAGCAGCTTCACCGCCGTCCGCAACGCCGGCGGAGACCTCAAACTCCTCAGCCTCAGCAAAAAAGTTCACGACATCCTCAACGTCACCAAGCTCTACACCGTCTTCGACATCAAAGACGATGAATTCACCGCCATAAAATCCTTCGACTATTTCTTCGCCAAGTAATCCGCCCAGCGGGAGCAAGAGAGCAATCTAGGTTTGCTGAAGTCCGGCGTCATCTCGAAGTCCCGCTCCTTCACCGGTAGACCCCCCGCCTTCAGCCGGGGGCGGCGCAGCCGCGGGACGAGAGATCTCGATCACATCGCACGCGCACGTAGTCATTACTCCTCACCCAAGTGTGCATACTCCCGCACCTTCCCGTCCACCGATACAGCCACGTACTTATGCGTCTCCGCATCCATAAACTGCACCACGGGATGCTTCTCCCGCGCGAGTTTTGCCCAGCGGCTGGCCTTCTCGGGATTCTGCTCGATCGCCTTCAGCATCCTCCCATTCCAGCGAAACTGCACCATCCGTAGCCGTCCACTCCCGATCCGCTTCACGCGAAGCTTCTGCTCGCCAACCGTGACCCAGTCGCCGGCCATCATCTGCGTAGCCACCGATGCCAGAATTTCTCCAGTTTCACTCAAGATATTTCCCACTTCCAGAAGAAATTGCCTTACTTGGCTGATGATATCGTCCCGCTAGCACGATTGCATTCCACCCATTACCTTTTTGATTCCTGTAATCCCAGTTTGGGGCTAATGCGACGAAGCGATGAGCAGTTCTGTTCCCGTATACTTGCGTAGACAGCGAAAATACCTGGGAGGGTTATGAACAAAGCGATCGCATTGCTGCTGTTTTGCGCAAGCTATGCCTGGGCTGGCGAGTCAGCCTTTCCAGGTAACCCCTCGCGCTTTTCAATTTCCGAACGTGGAACAGAAGATACCTTACGCACAGCTTGTATCGAATTCCTCAAACTCAGATGTCATTTTCGTTTTTTGGGCTTGAACGTTAACCGCTTCTTTCTCTTCTCTAACTGTCCAGGATTCTGCTTGAAAAACTCCGTACTCATCTCATTCATATACATAAAAGCTCTGGCATTGTGTATGTAACAGGTCTTTGTGTCATGCCCAGCCACGAGCGCGGCAGTGACACCATCAGAGGAATAATAGCGTTCAAAAGTATTCAGCCTAACAAAACCAAGCCCGTTATCAAGCGAACGGAAAGAGCGGTGTGCGGTTATAAGGCATCGCTGAATCATTCCAGCAATTAGGTCGGCGGGCTGCAAAAGAGTTGTTGTTTGTTTTGGCTGAAAACCATGCGCTCGTAGGCCAAAAAAATTGCTGTCATTTTTTTCTAAATCCGCAAAGGCATTAGCGATCTCATGTTCTCGGTCCCCTTTCTCAAATACATACTTCACCTTCAGGCTCTGCCGCCCATCCGTCAGCAAGATAAATTCTGAACACGCTATCCCCGCGTAGGCACAGGCAGAAAACGCAGGGCCAACTTCCTGCGGGTTCTCGGTTTCAGCCAGAAACTCATTAAAGGGGGCTACTTCCAAAGAAGAACTTATGATGTTAACGCCGGGACGATTTACGATGCGCCCAAGTACCTTCAAGAACTCGCTTCTCTTTGTCGCACTCCAAGCCAAGGAATCCAGCGCGCAGTGCTTCGTGCCAAAGTCCGCGAGATGAAAGACTCTTCCGCCTGTGGCCGCTCTCCAGTCCGCTTCAATTTGCTCACACAGTGCCGCATCGGCGAGAAATCCGCCAACGGTAATTACCGGATGGTCATCCTCTTTTCCCGCCCCGTCAAAGTAGACGCGCAAGGCCACAAGTATGCCCTTCCGCAAACGACCGAAGGAGATGCCAGCAATTTTCTCGGACGCTCATGCCATGCCCTCATCCTGCTCCATCGGCATAGGCGAGCCAAGCAAATAAATAATTACTCAAATTTGGGGTTGTCGGTCAAATCGGAATGACCTGGGAATTCGTGAGCGAATGCCCTATCCTAACCAGCCTCACGTGAGGCTGAACCATCCGCGACTGCGTGGCGCCGCAATCCACCAGGGTTGCCGGTTTCAATCAAACTGATCCCACTTCTGCGAGAAACTGACGATAATTCGCTGCACAGAACCCCCTGCTGGCAGCCCTGCATTCCACCGATTACCTTCTTGATTCCCGATGGCCACCCAGCCTGTCTACCCCTCCGCCCAACGAAAAGCGCGAGCCGGAAGGGCTACGTTATAGCTATAAGCTGTTTGTTTCCGCCTCTCAACATCTCAATCACCCGCTCATAATCATCCACGCTGGCGTACCGAATGATAATCGTACCTCGTCCCTTGTGGTCCTTGATCTTCACGCGCACGCCCAGCAATTGCTCCAATTCCGTCTGCGCCGCCCGCACATTGGGATCGACCCATCGCACCCCGCCCGGCTGTTCCGCTGGCGGCACTCGAGGCAATGTTCCGTTAAGCTGGGCGATTCGCTCTTTGAGCTTGTCCCATTTAAGATTGTCGCGCACCAGCTCTTCCGCCACTATCAGAATATGTTCAGGATTCTCCAGCGAGAGCAACTCCCTGGCCTCGCTGAAGCCCAGCCTGCCAAGCGCGATATACTCCTTCAGCTCCCGCGGCAGCCGCAGCAGCCGCATGTAATTCGCCACCGACTCCCGCGACACCCCAATCCGCTGTGCAATCTGCGCCTGCGTCAGATTGAACTGCTGGCTCAGCACCCGGTAAGCCTCGGCCTGCTCAATCGGATTCAAATCCTCCCGCACCACGTTCTCCAGCACCGTCATCTCGGCCGCCTGCTGCGGCGACAGCCGCCGCACCAGCGCCGGAATCGTTTCTTTGCCAGCCATCTTCGACGCCCGCAGCCGCCGTTCGCCGAGCACCAGAATGTAGCGCCCATCCTGATCAGCGGGACGCACCACCACCGGCTGCACGACTCCATGCTCCTGAATCGAATCGCGCAATTCGACCATTTCCTGCTCATTGAACAGATAACGCGTCTGGTAAGGATTTTTCTCGATCGATTCGATTGCCAGATTCAGAACTGCATCGCGCGGTTCGGCCTGCGCCGAGATGGAAATTCTTTCAGTATGACGTGAAACCGGTTCCACCGCCGACTGCGCAGTTTCGATATCCTCTGCAGCAGCTCTGATCGCAGCGACCGCCGTCGCCGACTGCTCAGCTTCTCTGGCAACTGTTGGCGAAGCTGCCGGCCTTGGTGCCGGAGGCGCCACCGCAGTTGTCGCGACGACGCGTGGTCCCGGCAATAACGACTCCAAGCCGCGGCCAAGCGCCCGCCGTTTTTCCGGTTTCTCGTCTTTCTTATCCGAAGCTGGTGCCGCCAAGTTCTGCGCCGTAGCCGTTGTCATTGATCTTCTTCCCCTGTGAACCTCTGTATCGTTTGTGGTCTAAAAACGACCTATCTCGTTTCAAGCGCTGATCGCCGAAGGTGCAGCATTGGCGATAGCCAAATGCCGGTCGATAATTTCCTTAGCCAGCCGAATATAACTTTCCGCTCCCTTCGACCGCGGATCGTAAGCCAGCGCTGGCTTCCCGTGACTAGGCGCCTCGGCGAGCCGGATGTTGCGGGGAATACTGGCGGAACAAACTTTTTCCCCGAAAAACCTCTTCAGTTCGGCGATCACCTGCTGCGCCAGATTAGTTCGCTCGTCGAGCATCGTGAGCACCACGCCTTCAATCTCCAGTTCGGGATTCAACGCTGCTCGGATTCGCTCCACCGTGTCGAGCAGCTCGCTGATTCCTTCCAGCGCAAAATACTCGGCCTGCATCGGAATCAAAACCGAATCAGCGGCCACAAGCGCATTCAACGTCAGCAGATCGAGCGCCGGCGGGCAGTCGAGCACGATGTACTGAAACCGATCCCGCAGCACAGCAAGCGCGTCCAGCAGCCGATATTCGCGGCGTTCCGCCTCAACCAACTCAATATTGGCTCCGATCAGATTCTTATGAGAAGGAATCAGCCAGAGCTGCTCGAGCTCTGTCGTAACCAGCGCCTCTTCGGCACCAGCAGCACCCATCAACAAGTGGTAGGTCGAAATGCGGCTGGCATCTTTCGTCACACCCAGCCCGCTGGAAGCATTCGCCTGAGGGTCGCAGTCAATCAGCAGGGTGTTGACTTCGGCGGCCGCAAAAGAGGCGGCCAGGTTGATGGCGGTCGTAGTTTTTCCGACGCCGCCTTTCTGGTTGGCAACAGCAATTACTCGTCCCATAAGTTGTGGGGAATCGATTGTTGGGAATCCAGAGCCTAAGCAGAATAATGCGATTGCGATTTCGATTGCAATTGCGAATCGCTGTGAATGTAGGGAATTTGTGTGCAAAACGGGTTCAATGTTCCAGTTGAAACATTTTTATGCGGACTGCCGATTGCTTTTTGGAGTGCTTGCGAGCCGAGAATGTTCCAGTTGGAACATTGGCTCGTTCCGTCATTCGATCCCGATCGAATCTGCAAGCAGACAATTGTTCCGCTTGGAACATTTTCCAGAATCTGGACTCGGAAGCTTCTGACTAGGAAGATCTGGACTAGGAAGACCGGACCACCTGGAAAATCCTGGCTGCGAAGGTCAAGCGGCCATGAGATTTGTGGATATTCTCCCACTTTCAATCGCTTCCGATGGATTCACATTGACGTTTCGCTATTGCAGCAACTCTCTCTCCCACCGGTTAACATTATGGTTCGTTTGTTCCAATCTCCTTTGTTCCAATCAGCAGCAGGCGCGATTCAGACATTGGAATCGGATTCGCATCACTCCAATGAAACTTACTCAGAGCCGATTTGGCTGACTGAACCTGCGTGGATGAGATCAGCAAAGCCAATCGCCCGGATGGCCGAACCAGGTTTGCGGCCACCGCTGAAGCATCGGTGAAGTGCTCGACCGCCCGGAGCGTCACCACGTCGAACGCCGCCGGCGAAACTGTTTCCGCGCGGACGTTCTCGATATTAACGTCTCTCAATCCCAGGTCTCGCAATCCCAGATCTCTCAATCCCAGGTTTCTCAATCCCAACGCTCGGCAGATTTCGCGAAGGAAGACGGCTTTTTTCTGATTCGATTCAATCAGAGTCAAAGAAATCTCGGGAGCCCACAGTTTAATTGGAACTCCAGGGAAGCCGGCGCCGGAGCCTACGTCGGCCAGGCGGATGCGGCCAAGCCTGACGGGCGAGTCGCCCGTCTCCACACGAGCCCGGGTAGGGAACAAATGCCGAGCAGCAAAAAACGATTCGCCAAAGTGGCGAGTCACAATTTCTTCCGGATCGCGGACTGCCGTCAGATTGATGCGGGCATTCCAGCGCAGAAGCAGATCGATGTATGTCGATATGTTTGCCAAATCGGCATCAGTTAGCCGTCTGTCATTTGCCTTTCCCAAGAAACGTTCGAGCAATTCGGCGATGCGGCTAACCTTCATAGACTTTGGGTTCAGAAGCTCCCGCCGATGAGTGGCTTCTCAGTTCTCCACTTCCGGGATTTTTCTTTCGCGCCCTTTACAAAATTGGCAAAGCAACGCCGCGAAGAACGCGAAGATACCATATCAGTTCGCAATCTCGGGTAAACTACGCAGCTGACGAACTCGTTGAATCTTCAGATTCTGATTGTATATTCTGTACATTCTGATATAACTGAATTGATTGACATGACGACTTTAACCGGGGTGCAGAAGCAGTACATCCTCCACTGGGGCGAGATGGGGACGCGGTGGGGAATCAACCGCACAGTGGCGCAGATTCATGCGTTGCTGTATTTATCTCCGCGGGCGCTGCCCGCCGAAGAGATTGCGGAGACTCTCAGCGTGGCGCGCTCGAACGTGAGCACCTCCATTCGAGAGCTCGAAACCTGGGGCATCGTGCGCGCCGTGCATGTGCTCGGCGACCGGCGCGAGCACTACGAATCGATGAAAGATGTTTGGGAAATGTTCCGGCTGGTGGTCGAGCAGAGGAAGCGGCGGGAAATCGATCCCACGCGGGACATGCTGCGGCGAAGTTTGGAGGAACTCGATCCCAAAGAGCCGGGAGCGGATTTTACGCGCGAGCGCATTTCGGCGATGGCCGGATTCTTCGATGCCGTCACCGAGCTGCACGACGAGATGAAGCGCCTCCCGACCGGAACGGTAAGAAAGCTATTACGTCTCGGGGCGAAGATGAGCGGGAAGAAGAAGTGAGAGTTAGCGTTGGGTTCGCCAGTAGGACCACGAAAGAGGGAGGAATGTCCGTTCGACTGCCAAGGCGTTGTCTTTCAGACGATTCCTCCTTCGTTCAGCATGATAGAAATTCGATAAGATTGGATCATGGGAGAAAGCGAAAAAAAGATTTGGGTGACGCTGACCGGAATCCCCTTGAGGATTGCGCTGGAGTGGCCGTTTCATCGCTCCACCTCGGGGGCGGACTTCTGGGTGTTGCATGCCGACATGCGGGTGGAGAGTTCGGATGGTCTGCACGCCCTGGTGGCGGTGAATTTGTCGGCCACGGTGCGGGAGGTGCTGCCATCTTTGGAGCCGAAGGATGCGGAGGCTCCGGTGATCAACGCGCTGCGCAAGGAAGTGGACCGGAAGCAGATTGAGTTTGTGAAGCAGGCGAAGCTGCTGCCGTTGGCCTTTTCCAGCCGGCATTACGATTTCAAGCGGCAGAAGTGGGTCTTTGGGAAAGCCAGCGATGAAGCGATTGCTGGTTTTCTCGAGCGGAAGGTTTATTGGGAAACAAAACTAAATACCCCACCCAAGCCAAACGATGTCTCGGATGCGGCATCCGCTTCCGTTAAGGAAAATCGCGTTTGGATTGGCGATCCGGCTGAGGCGCAGTATCTGGAGACTTCTCCCGGACATTTGATCGAGGTTGCGGGGCGATTGCTGGCGGGCGATGGTTTGCTGCGAATGGAAGGCGAGTGGGCGGAAGCGACCCCGGGACTGATCGGGCAAGCGGAGAGATTCGAGAGCGCAATGCGCAGCGCGCTCGAAGAAGTGGAAAAGAAACGCGCCTTCGAACGGGGTTAGCCACGGCCGCGACTCGCAGGCCCTGAGCAGCTGGCTGAAAACTGCGTCTCTAGAAATGGGACCGCTCTTTGCTCGGGCTACTTAGCTCTCGCGCTGGAAGCGATAGCGTCCGGCACGCTCTTGCGCCACGGTTTCCGCTACTTTCAAAAACGCGCGTGCAGCGTGCGAGAGTCCGGCCTCCTTGCGGTAAATCAAGCGCAGCTTGCGTTGCACCCGCAGCTCCTTCACGGGAATGCGAACCAACTCTCCTCGGGCTACCTCGGTTTCCACACTGATTTCCGGCATCAAAGCCACACCGTTTCCCAACGCGACAAACTGCTTGATGGCTTGCAACGTGGGCAGTTCAAGATCCATGTGCAAAGGCGTTTTGTATTTCTGGAATGTCTGCAGAACTTTTTCTCGATATGGAGATGAGACGATGTGAGCCACAAAAGACTCCGCTCCGAGTTGGCGGATGCTTACCTGCTTTGCCGAGGCCAGAGGATGCCTGGGCGGAACCACCAGCACCAGTTCGTCCAGATACGCGACTACAGAGTGCAGGCGGGGTTCCTCGGGCTTATAAGAGAGCACGCCCAGTTCGGCGCCATGCTGCAAAACCTCATCCGGAATGCGGCTGCCGAGCGAGCGCTGCACCCTGATCTTGATCATGGGATGCAGGCGGCGGAATTCGGCCAGCACGGGCAGCAGATAAAGCGCAGTAAACTCGTTGGCCGCGATCACCAGTTTGCCTTTTTGCAACTCCCGCAACTCGGTAAGTGATTCGTGCGCGTCGCGGCGCAGGTTCAGCAGCTTTTCGGCGTATTCAAACAAGACCTGTCCGGCGTCAGTAAGAACGCCTTCCCGCGACGAGCGGTCGAATAAAGGCTCGCCCAGTTCGTCTTCGAGCTTGCGGATGGTCTGGCTCACGGCGGACTGCGTGCGGTAGAGCTTTTCGGCGGCGCGGGAGAAGCGATGCTCTCGCGCGACCGCGAGGAAGACTTCGAGCTGGGAAAGTTCCATATCGGCGATCCTAATAGAACTTAACGATCCATTAGCGCCGCTTATTATAGCAAAGATACTAATGATTACTAAAGAATTATAAGTTTTGCTTCAATCCTTCCGATCCGTAGCATAGAGGATGCACTCGTTCATATTGCTTTCGAAGGAATAGTTATGGCTATGGAGCAGGTACGCGTCACGGTTTTCGACACCACTCTTCGCGACGGAGAACAATCGCCCGGCTGCAGCATGAATCAGCAGGAAAAACTGCGGCTGGCGCATCAGCTCGATCGCCTGGGCGTGGATGCAATCGAAGCCGGCTTTCCCATTGCTTCCGATGGAGATTTCGAAGCGGTGCAGGCGATTGCGGCGGTGATACGCCGTCCCATTATTGCCGGGCTGGCGCGCGCCTGCCGCCCGGATATCGAACGGGCGTGGGAAGCTTTGCAAGATGCAGCGCGCCCGCGCATTCATGTGTTCCTTGCCACTTCCGATATTCATTTGAAGTACAAGCTGCGCCTCACCCGCGAGCAGTGCCTGGCGCAGGCGCGCGAATCGGTGGCGTTAGCGAAATCATTTTGTGACGACGTTGAATTTTCACCCGAAGATGCTACCCGCACCGATCCCGAATTCCTGTGCCAGGTGCTGGAGGCCGTGGTCGAAGCGGGCGCTACCACGCTCAACATTCCGGATACAGTCGGCTTCACCGTGCCCGCAGAATTCGGCGAACTGATCGCAACCATCCGCCGCCGGGTGAAAGGCATCGAGAAGGTCACCATTTCCGCTCACTGCCATAACGATCTTGGATTGGCAGTCGCTAATTCTATGGCAGCCGTCGCTGCCGGAGCTCGGCAGGTCGAATGCACCATCAACGGCATCGGTGAGCGCGCCGGGAACGCTGCGCTGGAAGAAATTGTCATGGCCATGCGAGTTCGGCATGATCGTTATCCCTACGAAACCGGAATCTCCGCCGAACATTTATTTCCCGCGAGCCAGATGCTGAGTGAAATCACGGGCGTGCCCGTGCAGCCGAATAAAGCGGTGACCGGACGAAACGCTTTTGCGCACGAGGCGGGCATTCACCAGGATGGTGTTCTCAAGAATCCCCTGACTTACGAGATCATGACGCCGCAATCGGTGGGCGTACCCGACTCGAAGCTGGTGCTGGGCAAGCATTCCGGACGTCACGCGCTGGCCATCCGCTGCGAACAGCTTGGCTACCAATTCGATCGCTGGGCGCTCGACGATATTTATCGCCGCTTCGTCCGCCTCGCCGACAAGATCAAGCACGTGGAAGATCATCACCTGCTCGAGTTGATCCGCGAGACCCACAAGCCCGCGGCTTCGGCGACTCCCCTCTTTGAGCCGCTGGCCACTGCTGTTGCAGCAGCGGCGTCGGCCGGAAGTGCAAATCAGGAACCTGCCAAGCCTTTCCCAATCGCGGCGCAGCCCAACGCCTTCGGAGTTCCTCTGCCGGCTGGCCTCGAGCAGCATCACGATCAGGAAGACTATTTGTGGGGAGTGTAGCGGCACTCATTTTTGATTGATGATTGTTGATTGAAAGGCGTTCGATTACTTGGACCCGATGGATTTTTGATCAACAATCAAAAAATCGACAATCAACAATTAGTCCCGAGTGTCCCAGATCGCTGTTTTCCGTTTAAACTAATCCCGCGTGCTGCTCAATCTCACCATTCTCCCCGGCGACGGAATCGGACCCGAAGTCACCGAGCAGGCGGTTCTCGTCCTGCAAGCGGTTGCCGATTCATTCGGACATGAACTTCAGCTGCAGCGCAAAAATGTGGGCGGCGCGGCGCTGACTGCATCAAACGATCCGCTTCCTGCGGATACGCTGCAGGCCTGCTTATCTTCTTCCGCGGTCCTGCTTGGAGCGGTGGGAAGTCCCGCATTCGACAAAAATCCGAATCATCTTCGGCCGGAAGCTGGACTGCTGCGCCTGCGGCGCGAGCTTGGCGCTTACGCGAATCTGCGTCCGGCGATTTTTTTCGCGGCGCTGGAGGATTCTTCTCCCTTGCGCGGCGATCTGGTTCACGGCACCGACATTCTGATCGTGCGCGAGTTGCTGGGCGGACTTTACTTCGGTGAGCCGCGTTCGATCGCGGGCGCTGCAGGCCATCGCCTCGCAACCAACACTATGGCTTACGGCGAGCCGGAGATCGAACGCATCGCTCGCGTCGCTTTCGAGCTGGCGGCGAAGCGCCGCAACAAGGTTCTGTCAGTCGATAAGGCC
The DNA here is from genome assembly GCA_963766625.1 of uncultured Acidobacteriaceae bacterium. GTDB lineage: Bacteria > Acidobacteriota > Terriglobia > Terriglobales > Acidobacteriaceae > Sulfotelmatobacter. Next base: position 116,050 of record CAVYBF010000022.1, read on the forward strand.
AATGTTCTCGAGTGTTCGCGGCTGTGGCGCGAGGTGGTTACGCGTTGTGCAAAAGATTATCCCGGCGTGCAGCTCTCGCACATGTACGTGGATTCTGCCGCGATGTCGCTGGTACAGCGCCCTAAGGATTTCGACGTCGTGCTCACCGAAAACATGTTTGGCGATATTTTGTCGGACCAGGCGGGCGCGATCGTCGGCTCGCTCGGACTGCTGGCTTCAGCCAGCATCGGAGGCAACGTCGGATTGTATGAGCCGGTGCACGGTTCCGCCCCCGACATTGCGGGAAAGGGAATTGCAAATCCTCTGGGAGCGATTCTTTCCGCAGGCATGCTGTTGCGGTATTCTTTCCATCTTGAGCGAGAGGCGGCGTACATTGAGGAAGCGGTCAAAGCGGTGCTGAATGAAGGTTCGCGTACAGCGGACATTGTTGCTAAAGGGCAAGAAACGCTTTCCACTCCAGAGATGGGCGGCAGAGTGGTGGAAGCGGTGAAGCAATCAGCAAGGGTGAAACAGAAAACCGCCTGATGCGCTATGAGGATCCGCCTAATGCCTTATGAGGATCGCAGACTCCTCTGTCATTGCCGCAGACTCCTCTGTCATTCCGAGCGAAGCGAGGAATCTTGGTTTGCCCTTGTGAACGTGCTCAGCGTGGAATGCTAGAGTCTCGTGGCGGGTCTCCCCGGCACCGTTTCAACAGCGGCACCGGACAATTCAGCCGCGCCGCTGTATTTCCCCGAAATGCTGTTCCAGCGGATGCGCAGGATTTCCTGGAACATGCGCGAGCCGTCGACCAAGGGATTGATGCGCGTTCCGCCCACGTGACCCCAACGCACCGGAACTTCCACCACGCGGAATCCGAACTTGCGTGCCAGGAAAAGAATTTCCGGATCGAATCCCCAACGCTCGATCTGCTGCAAAGGCAAAATGGTTTGCGCGGCGCGGCGGGTGAATGCTTTGAATCCGCATTGCGTGTCTTTGAATTGCAGGCCGAGAATGATGCGATTCAAACCGTTAAATATTCTTCCAAATAGTTGCCGGTGAAGCGACTGACGCGTGGTCTGCAGTTCCGCGCGCAGCCAGCGCGAGCCGATGGCGATGTCCGCGCCTTCTGAAATCGCCTGCAACAGCTTGGGCATTTCTTCGATCGGCGACGAGAGATCGGCATCGCTGAATACGATCACTTCGCCGCGGGCCTTCAACATTCCGTGGCGAACACTGTATCCTTTGCCGCGGTTTCCGGGATTTTCCAGAAGCACGACTTCCGGATGACTCGCGGCGAACGAGCGAATGATCTCCGCGGTATCGTCGGTTGAGCCATCGTTCACCACGATGACTTCCGCATCCCAGCCTTGCTGGTGAACATATGCCAGTACCTGCTGCAAAGTGGGCGCCAGGCGCCTGCCTTCGTTGTATGCCGGGATGACGATGCTATAGCTCACTTTTCGCAATCGAATGCCCCGTGGAGCGGCGCTTGCGCAGCATGGGAATTCTTAAGATGTTCCCTCTCCCATAGCCGTTGCCTGCGAAATCGCTTCGCTATTGTACGTCCGCGAAAGCGGAAAAAGGAAAGCAGAATTAGGAGTCGCAGGAGATGTCTATATCAGGCTCTGCGATCTTCTCGTAAACAAAAACCTCAAACCGCGAAGCGCGCAAAGAATTCGCGAAGTATTCTAGGGAGAAGTCCGCTAAGGAGAAGTATGCCAAGGAGAAGTCCGCTAAGGAAATCGCAGCCCCGCCCGGCACTGGCATCCTGCCGCGGCGCGATCGTTTCTACGCTGCGGTTTTCTGGATCGCCAGCATGCTGAAGAACTCATCGACGAGTTCGGCGTCCCACAAGCCCTGGCGGGCTTCCTGCCTCATCGTCTGTGCGGCATGTTCGTGAGAAAGAGCCGGCTTATAAGGACGGGCGGTGCGCAGAGCATCGTAGACGTCCACTACCTGCAAAATCCGTGGCAGAAGCGGAATCTGGCCGGCACGAAGACCATCGGGATATCCCGATCCATCGATATGCTCATGATGATGCCGGATGATGGGCAGCACCAGCCGCAATGACTTTAGCGGCCTGCAGATGTTTTCTCCCGTGATGGGATGCAGCTTCATGATCTCCCATTCTGTGGGCGTAAGGTCGCTGCCTTTTTTCAGAATTGCGTCGGGCACGGCAATCTTTCCCAAATCATGCAAAAAGCCGCCACGCCGCAGTCCCACGATGGAGTCCTGATCCAGCCCCAAATGCCTTCCCAGATTCGCCGCGCCTTCGGCCAGCCGCTCACAGTGCCCCTCCGTATAAGAATCGCGGCCCTCGACAATCAATCCCAGAGTGCACAGAACGGAATCCACGGTTTCCAGTTCGTCGGTAAATTCCTTCACGCGCAACAGCGACTTGACTCGCGCCTTCAACTCCTCGGCCAGGACCGGCTTATTCAGGAAGTCATCCGCTCCCGCTTCAATGCCGCGCACTTTGTCGGAGCTGTCGCTGAGGCCGGTAATCAGGACAAAAGGAATGAGCCGGGTCGCCGGGTCGCTTTTCAAATCGCGGCAGAACTCATAGCCGGATTTTCCAGGCATCCGCACGTCGGAGAGAATCAGGTCCGGCGGCTGGCGACGGACCTCGTCTTCAGCCTGCTTCGCATCCGTGGCAGTCACGACATCGTAGCCGCTCATGGTCAGAAGCTGGCTCATCAGACCGGCGATGGTAGGCTGATCGTCCACAACCAGGATTCGCGCTGCACGGCGCACTGGCGGCACAGTAGCCATACCGATCTCTGAACCCGAATCCGGCTGGGAAGTTGTTCCGGCTTCCAGACTCACATCTGGACGGGAGTTATAGGGCAAGCTCATCAGAACCCTGAAATGATTTTACTGCAAAGCGCAGCCCAGATGAACGTGCCAGATTCGATTCCTTCAAGGAAAAAAAGTTGCGGCCGCATATCTTGGCTCCATCTTCTTTCATTGCGGTATTTTAGGTTGCATCTTTTGTGTCCATCTTTTGTCCCATTTTGGGATTGACGGCAACCCATGCGCAAACTTTGTAACAACTGACCTTGTCTTCCACTTCTGCCAATGCTTAACCTTCGCCCATGGTCAGGATTAGGCGATGCCCCCGGTGGATTCTGGTTCCTGTGTGTCTCGCATTCATTGATGCGAACGCCAGCGCTGCCGCGAAACCTCACGTCATCGCCTTCGGAAAATGGACTACTGTTCAATACAAAGCCGATTCGGCCGCCGAATCGGGAGAAGATAAACCACTCACCCTGAAAATTCGTCCGCTGCTCGTCGACGGCCGGATTAAAGAGTTCACCTTCGGCGCCCCGCATGAGGTCACGGAGCGGATTTTTGTAGTGCAGCGAGCCTTTCGCGTCAACGACACTCTTCCACAAGAACCAGCCTTGCCGCTCCACTGGCAGTGGCAGCGCGGCGGATGGCTGCTGGTTGATCGCGTTACGGGCCGCATCTCTGCCGTCAATTTGCTGGAGTTCGACGCGGTGTATTCAACCGTGAGTTGGTATCGCGATTACGCTGCCTACTGCGGCGTGTCGGATGATGACAAGAAAATCTACGCAATCGTGGCGCAGATCGGCCGCCGCAAGCCGGTGGTTAAGTGGCAGGTCGGGGTCACCAAACGCTCGGAAGAAATTAAATCGGCGGCCGATGAGCAAGAATTGAGAGCTCCGGATTCAGGCTGCAAGATCGCAGAGTGGCAGCGCGCTCCGGCTCGCGTCACCTTCGCGCCTAATGAATCCTCGAAGCGGACCTATGTGATCCACGGGCATGCCGTTGACTTGCTGAGTGACGAAGGCGATGACGAAGAAGCGTCGAAGTAGCTGCGAAGTAGCTGGGAAGTACCTGGGAAAGAGACTAGAGCCATATCGTAGACATCCGTTACTTGTGAAATTGATTTTTCAACACGTGAGGCTCTGTCAAACGTTCTGTGGCATACTCAATCGTGGTGGATTGTGTCCCGGGTCTCAACTGTGCTTGCGTTTCTTGCGTTAGCGCTCGATGCGGCTGCCGTTTCGGCGCAGGACGCGCCTCCGCCTCCGAGGATTCGCATATCGACTCGACTGGTTCAGGTAGACGTCATCGCCCGTGACAAGAGCGGCCCGGTCGCGGATTTGACGAAGGACGATTTCAGCCTGCTTGATCGAGGAAAATCACAGGAAATCAGCCTTTTCTCCGTCGAATCCGGGAGTTCCGAGAAACACCTCGTCCAACCGCTGCTTCCAAACACGTTCTCAGACCTCCCGCGATACGGAGCCAGCACGCCGCGAAGCCTTACGATCGTGTTGCTCGACAACCTGAATACCCTCTCCGGTTCTGCGCCAGAACCCTACGAAACAACACCGTTTTGGCTTGAGGATCATGCGCTGGCTAACGCCAGGCAGCACCTGATCGAGTTCCTCAAGCAGGCTGATGCAAGAGACCGCATCGCCATCTATGGGCTGACTCAGTCGCTGCACGTGCTTTGCGATTTCACTTGCAATCGGGAACAACTTCTAGCCGTGGTAGGCAACTACGACGTAACTTCGCACACGCAACGCGATACGGCTGAGCCGGGAAACTTCCACATCCCTAACACTCCCAACCTCTTTAACGGGCTCCTCGATGAGTCGGCACAAGGGCTAGCCGCATTAAACAATCAGGCGCGCGCACAGACAACGATGGCCGCCCTGAGCGTGATCGCCGACCATGTTGCCGATGTTCCTGCGCGAAAAAACCTGCTTTGGCTTACCGCGAACCTTCCCTTTTCGGGTCGCGCGATCGCACGCATACTGAGCCGCGCGAACATCGCCGCATATCCCGTGGATGCACGGGGGTTGCTTCCGCGCGCGCCGCAGGGGAATTTAGAAGGCGTCGTGGATGAAGACGCCTTCGCCCTCGGTGCCCTTGGAGGGCCTCCGGCGATGTCTGCAGAACCAATTGGCATTGGAACGATGCAGGATATGGCTGAGGACACGGGCGGTCGCGCGTTCGTAAATACGAATGACCTTACAGGCGCGATTCGGGAAGCCATCGAGGACTCGGTGGCCACTTACACACTTGGCTTCTACATTGATAATGACTCGATTGACGGGAAGTTTCACGAGATTAAATTAGAGGTGAAGCGGAAGGGCGTGATCCTGCATTACCCGAGGGGCTACTTCGCTTTTCGAGACCTGCCCGTCACAAAGGAAGAGAGCCGCAGCAGCCTGATTGCCGCGTTGCACAGCCCAATCGAATCGTCCGCAATTCCTGTGCAGGTCAAGATCGATCGAGTCGAGAAACCATTGCCACACTGTCTGAGTATTTTCGGCTCGATCGACATTCACAACATTCAGAATGGCGGCGTACGCGAGGCCGCTCTCGACGTGGTCACGGTTGAGCAAGATCAGTCCGGCAAAGTTGTTGCGCAATCGGGAAAAAGAATCAATCTTCACTCTTCAGATAAAACATATGCGGATTATGTGAAGTCGGGAGTCCCATTTCATCAGTACGTACAGCCCAAAGCCGACGCCACCACGTTGCGCATACTGGTTGAAGATCCGACTACCGCAGAAGTCGGGAGCCTGATGATTCCGTTGTCCGATATAAAATAGCCGGAGCCGATTGACTCCTATTAAATGACATGACGAATTATGTCCGCCCCAGATGGAGCGACGTTAGCTGACGTAACCTGGCCTGAGAGAGACTGACTAACCAGTTTCAGCCACGGGTGTTTCTTCCGGCACAGCTTTCTCTTTCACTTTGGCGCTGGTGACCAGAATCACTGAGAGCACGACGATGACGCTGCCTGTCACGATGAATCCGTCGACGCGCTCGTGCAGAATCAACCAGCCGAGAAAAACCGCGATCACGGGATTCACATAAGCATAGGTCGAGACCTTCGACGTGGGAATGTGCTTGAGCAGCCAGATATAGGCGGTGTATCCGATCCAGGAGCCGCAGACCACCAGATAGAGCACTGCGCCGACGCTGCGAGTGGTCCAGACAACCTTCGGCATGTCTCCAATGGCCCAGGCAAAAAGAAAACTGCCGGCGCCGGCGGCGGTGATCTGCCACGCGGTTGCGCTGAAGATGTCCATGCCGGATTGCCAGCGCTTCGAGAGCACCGATCCCAGCGCCCAGGAAAACGAGCCGCCCAGCAGGCTGAGACAGGAGAACAGCTCGCGCCGGCCCATTTCAGAGGTCGAGTGCAACTCGGGCCAGAACAACACGGCCAGCCCTGCGACGCCGAGCGCCAACCCCGCCTTGCCGCGCCACGAAATATGATGATGGCCGAGCAGCAGCGAATCGAGCACCAGAAACCACAGCGGCGTGACCGCGATAATCAGCGCTGCCAGGCCGGTCGGCACCGAAAGCTCAGCCCATGACAGCGTCATATTGCCGCCCATCAATAAGAGCACGCCTACCACGCTCACCCGAGCAAGCTGCCGCCCCGAATACCAGACCCGCTTCTTCATCGCCGCGCAAACCACCAGCATGACCACGCCCGCAATCGAAAATCGCACCGCGCACATCAGCGCCGGAGGGATACTCTGCACGGCAATATCAATCGCCAGATAAGTTGATCCCCAAAATAAATACACCAGCCCGAAGGCAAGGATTACCGCAAACCGGCTTGGATGCTGTGATGAAGTCATGCCGAGAAGTGAGGAATCTTCAAACATATCAGACGGCATATTTGGGATTGCAAGTTTCGCGATTATGCCGGAACTTTGCTTTTGCGCAAACTACCGATAATTGTCCTCAGGGATATCAACTCGTGTAGTTGTTTACGCCATCTGTTCGGATTGGTTACTCTAGGCGGGAATTATGCAGAACGGGCGTCATAAAGATAAGCCATACATACTGGCGACTGGAGAGAAAGCTGTTTCCCGACTGGATCTTTTGGAGCGAATTTTTGGTCCGGCGACCCGTCACTTGCTGTCGACCGCCGGTCTATCCTCTGGTATGCGCGTAGCAGAGATCGGTTGTGGCATCGGCCTCACAGCACGATGGGTGTCAGCACAGGTCGGTCCCGGCGGATTCGTGACCGGCGTGGATTCAAGTTCCGAGCAACTGCACATTGGGGAAAAAAGCGCGGCAGAAGCTGGCATCGCAAATCTTTCGTTCTGCGAAGCCAACGCTTACGAAACCGGCTTGCCGCGGGATTCTTTTGATCTTGTCTACTCTCGCTTCCTCTTGTGCCATCTCGCCGATCCTGCCAAGGCACTGGCGGAAATGGGTTCACTTTTGAAGCGGGGCGCAATCCTCGTATGCGAAGATCACGACGACGGTGGTATCTTCACGGAACCCGCGACACACGCCTATAAGCGACTTGTTGAAATCAGTGATGCTGTGAATCGCAGCTATGGCCTCGATTCACACATCGGTCTTAAGCTGCCCCGGTTATTTCGTGAAGTGGGCTTCAGTCAGCCGGAGGCAAAGGTGAACCAAATCGCCATCTTGCGTGGTGAAGAGAAACGCCTTTGGGAGCTGACGTTGAGAGAAGCAGCGCCCGAGATTTTGGCCCTGCACGCATCCACCTCGGAGGAACTCGACGCTATCTGCGAAGAAATGCGCAGGATTGGTCAGGATGAATCCATCCTTCTGATGCTTGCTCGCGTGACTCAGGTATGGGCTAGAAAAGCCTGACCGCCCGCAAATGGCCTCCTTGAAACGGAGCGGCATGGGCGGAGGCGCCCTGGAGTCCGTTGCTCATTTTCCACTCGACAGCGCCTGAACTTATTTCAGCTTCTGATATTCCGCCCGCGCCTGCTGCAGCACTGGGATATCAGGATCGGCGTCCTTCCACATCGCGAAGAAATCCTGATACGCAGTTCTTGCATTGGCAACGTTGCCCTGCAGCGCATACGCCCGGGCCAAGTTTAGGCGCGACAACGGATAAGAGATGTCAAACCCAGTCGCTCCGCGGTGATCGAGCACGCGCTGAAACTCGGCCGCGGCTCTCACTCCGTCGCGCATCTTGAGATAGGTGAGGCCCCGTAGAAACATCGGAGTCGCCCCGGCGGCGTGGGGCCCGGTTCCGAATTCATAGGGGCGCACGGTTTCAAGCGTGGCGATTGCCTCGGATAGTTGGCTTTTCTGCAGTTGCAGGATGGCATGCGCCAAAGGCAACCCGATAGTCTTAAGATACTGATTATCCGGGTAGTCGCGCTCAACGCCGGCCACCAGGGCCTCGGACTTGGCTTCGTCACCGCTTAAGGCGAGAGCGGACGCCGCTGTCAGCTGGGTATCGAAATCCTTGCCTAGATCAAGGGCTTGCGAAGCCTTCCGGCGTGCATCTGCCTGATATCCAACCAGCGCGTCGTCCACAGCTTCCGCCGCCATCAGGCCTCCGGCAAAGTCTTTGGAGCCCGAGCTCAAGGCCATCTGGCGCGCCTGCTCCCAAAATGGCTGTGCAGCTCTGAACATTCCGAAGGAGGTCTGCCAGCCCGCATTAAAGAAGACCAGAAACATCTCGTCCGGTTTGCCCTTGGCCTGTACCAGTTGTTGTTCGTAAGCCGCACGGTCGCCGCGCTCATAGGCGAGATCGAGCAGCGTAAAGTGAACGGTCATGGAATCTGTTTTCTGCGCCACTGCCTGCTCAGCAACACTTTTCGCCTCATCGAAGCGGTTGAGGGCCTCGTAGGCGCCGGCCAGGTTGGCGGAAGCGTACGGGTCGTGAGGGTCGAGCCTCAAAGCCTGGCTCGCCATATCGACCGCCTTATCGAATTGTCCCAGTTGTTGATAAGCGAGGGCCGCGTCGTCATAGGGAACCTCGTCGCGCGGATAGATCTGTATCCATTCGGTAAAAATGGTGAGGGCCTTCGGTTCGTCCATGGTCACTTCGTCGTAGTAGTGCGCCTGGATGTAGAGCTTTTCCCGCTCGCTTGTGCGGTCCAATAGTTCGTAAGCTTTTTTCACTGCCTCGACGCCTTCCGCGTTTCGCGCCTCGTTGAAATACGCGACTCCCAAGGTGGCATACGCCATGGCGAAATTGGGATCTAATTCGACCGCGCGCTTCAGTTGAGGAATGGCAGCTGTATCGTTCGTCCTGAGATGGTCTGCCTGGCCCAGGCTGTAGGCTTGTAGCGCTTCCAGAGATGATGTGGTTGCCTGCTCCAGGGGCTTGGCAAACTGTTGCACCGAGGCCAGCGACTCGCCCATTTTTTGCCGAAGGCTGGAGGCGGCCTTATCGAGCGTTTTCAGAACCTGCTCTTTGCTGTTGGCCTCTTCCTGTTCGCTCGCCAGCGTGTCTCCGGTCTGGCCGTTCAGCGCGGTCAGGGTCACAACGTAGTGATCGCCAAGGCTGGCGATGGTCCCTGTCAGCATGGCCTTTATCCCCTGGCGCACGCATATCTCGCGGGCTACATCATTGGTGACGCGCTCATTGGGAGAGCGGCCCATGAAGCGTAGCGCTTCATGAATCTTGGATTCCGGAACAATGTTCAAATAAGGAGACTGCTCCAGTTGCACGGCCAGTGCCTGTTTCAAGGTGCCATCGAAAACCGGATCCCCGGTGGTGTTGACGAAGTCGGCCAGCAGCACGCTATCTTTTTCAGTCAGCTTGGCGGAGCTTCGCGAACGCAGATAGAGGCCTCCCGCGATTGCCGCTGCCACGATTGCCGCAATAACGATCAGTACAATCGGGAGCACCATTTTCCACGATTTCTTTTCGCGGGGAACACTCGGCGGCATGACTGCGACGGCGCCCGATAATGATGATAACGACGATGCGGGCGCAACCGGCGCCGATGTTGAGATCGCGGGGTGAGAGCCGGATGGCAAGGCGCTCACCGACGGGGGCTGAGCTTCCATGGCAACTACAACCGACGCGTGAGAATCGGAGTGCGCTGCCACCGCACGGCCGCTCTCCGTATCCCGTTTCAGGCGCTGCAGATCGGCGCGAATATCGGCCGCATGTTGATACCGTAGGTTACGATCTTTCTCCAGCGCCTTATTGATGATGTCTTCCAGCTTCGGCGGCAAATCTGGATTCAGCCGTATCGGCGGAAGCGGCGCCCGGTCGAGAATTGATTGAAAAATCAGCGCCGATGTCTCTCCCCGAAAAGGCAGCGTTCCCGTCGACATTTCATAGAGCACCACACCAAAAGAAAAAAGATCGGTTCGCGAATCCAGATCCTTGCCCTTGGCCTGTTCCGGAGACATGTAGGCCACCGTTCCCAGAGTCGATCCCGGGCTGGTCAGATGCTCTTCCACTGCGACCGCGGTGGGTGCGGTTACGTCGAGGGTTGGCGTGGAAGAGGCATTCGGCTTAACCTTGGCCAGGCCGAAATCCAGAATTTTCGCGTGCCCGCGCTTGGTCACGAAAATATTTGCCGGCTTGATGTCACGATGAACAATGCCCTCGGCGTGGGCAGCGTCGAGCGCATCGGCGATTTCGATGCCTAGCCCGAGAACGTTCTCGACTTCCATCGCACGCGCCCCGATGAGATGCTTGAGCGTCGCCCCGTCAAGAAATTCCATGACCAGGTATGTCCGCCCGCCCTCTTCGCCAATGTCATAGATTGTGCAAATATTGGGATGATTCAGCGCCGAGGCAGCCTTGGCTTCGCGGCGGAAACGCTCCAGCGCCTGACGATCCTGCGCCAGATCTTCCGGCAAAAACTTGAGCGCCACGAAGCGCCCCAGGCGCGTGTCTTCCGCTTTATAAACCACACCCATACCACCGCCGCCAAGCTTCTCGATGATCCGGTAGTGGGAGATGGTTTGGTCGAGCAAGGTAGAGCCCCTTCCACAGTGGTTCAGCCATGCTAAGTCGCAAGCTCCCGGAAGTCAAAAACAGTAGCTAACGTGATCAGCTCTCAGTGATCATAACCACTGTCCCCGCGGTCATCCCGAACGCCCCCGTTTTTACCAGCGGGCGGAGGGATCTCCCGCTCCACCGCCATCGCGCGTAAGCGAAAGTGACCCCACTTGCCCGGCACGCTATAATGAATCAGGAATGTCGATGTCGATCGATGCCGCACAAAGTCTCCAATTCGGCCCAACCGAACGCGCATCTGCCCGAGTGTTGGCTGCACTGCTTAGTTTGTCCACGGCGCTACCGGGCGAACCTTCCTTCGCGCCTGCGTCCTAATCTCTTCGGTAGCGATTAGTTCCATCCTCCGCCTGCTTCGCTTCGGCGTGCGCATGTCTGAATCAAGCGCATGCCCCTGGCTCAATGATTGACCACCGGCCACCGTTCACTGGCCACTGATTTCCGGAGGATTCCATGACCACCAAGACGATGACTGCTGCCGAGAAAAAGACGATCGGGCCCAACGCTTCCGGGCCAAAGATCAAAACTGCTCTGCCCGGCCCCAGCGCCATGCGAGTGCTCGCGGGCGACCAAAAATATATTTCTCCATCGTATACCCGCTCCTATCCGCTGGTAGCCAAGAGCGGCCGCGGCATCGTCGTCACCGATGTCGACGGTAACGAGTTCTACGATTTCTCCGCCGGCATCGCCGTGGTGTCAACCGGCCACTGCCATCCTGAAGTTGTCGCTGCCATGCAGAAGCAGGCGGGCGAGCTGATCCACATGTCGGGCACCGACTTTTATTACGAGAACATGGTCGAACTTGCATCCCGTTTGTCCAGGATTGCGCCCATGCCCGGCCCGCACAAAATTTATTACGGCAATTCCGGAGCCGAAGCCATCGAGTGCGCGCTGAAGCTGGCCCGATATCATACTAAGAGGCAGAACATCATTGCGTTCTTCGGCGCCTTTCACGGACGCACCATGGGCGCGCTCTCGCTCACCGCTTCAAAACCCCAGCAGCGCCGCCGCTTCGCGCCGCTGGTTCCCGGCGTGACCCACGTGCCATACCCCGATCTTTATCGCGGACGCAAAGATGCCGCCCAGGATCCGAACGCGTTTGCGCTCAGTTGCGCGCGCTTCATTGAAGAAAAATTATTCAAAACCACGCTGCCTCCCGAAGAAGTGGCTGCGATTTTCGTTGAGCCGGTGCAGGGCGAAGGCGGCTACGTGATCGCGCCGACGATCTTCATGCAGGAACTTCGCCGCATTTGCGATCGCCACGGAATTCTTATGGTCGTCGATGAAGTGCAGAGCGGCGTCGGACGCACCGGCAAATGGTGGGCCGTCGAGCACACCGGCGTTGAGCCAGACATGATCTGCATAGCCAAAGGCATCGCTTCCGGCATGCCGCTGGGCATCACCATGACGCGCGCCGAAATCATGGATTGGGTGCCGGGCTCGCATGCATCCACTTTCGGCGGCAACCCGGTGTGCGTTGCGGCGGCGCTGGCCACGCTCGACGTAATCGAAAAAGAGCGTTTGCTCGATCGCTCCGCCGAAGTCGGCGCGCACATGCTGAGCCGAATGTCTTCGTGGCCATCGAAGCTGAAGCTGGTGGGCGATGTGCGCGGCCGTGGATTGATGATTGGCGTCGACATCGTGAAAGACAAGGCAAGCAAGGAGTACGGCGCAGCCGAGCGCGACCTGATCGTCGAAAAGGCCTTCGAGCACGGGGTGCTGTTCCTCGGCTGCGGCCCAAGTTCGATTCGCCTGTGCCCGCCGCTGGTAGTCACCAAAGACCAATCGGATGTTGCCATGGACGTGCTCGAAGAATGCATTCGGGAAGTGGGCAAGTAAACAGTTCCCAGTGCGCGGGTGCTAAATTCACCGGGTGCCCCATTTCTCGCATCTTTTGCGAGACGTGGGGATTTTTTTGGATCAGAAACCCTCGATCCTTAGCCCCGCCATGAACTTTCGTGTAATCCCTCTGCAGATTTTCCAGCCACTTGCGCTACGATAAGCTCAATCCCGGCGGTAGGAGCCCAACGTGACACTTCGCAAAGCTGCATTGCAAATCGCGGCGCTGGCGCTGCTCGCTCTGATGGCGTTCAACGCATATCTTGCGATTGACCATTTAAGGCGAACTCAGAACCGCGCGGCGCTCAGCCTCGAAAGCTCCGCCGTGCAAGCCGACATCGCCCGAATCTGGCAGGATTTTACCGACATGGAGACCGGGCAACGAGGCTATCTCCTGACCGGCGACCCCGCCTACTTGCAGCCTTACACGGACGTGAGCAACACGATTGCAGCGCACTTTGCCAATCTTCGTTCCGCGCTGGCGAATCGTCACGGCTCCGAGCGATCACAGCCTGAACCAGCGCGGCCCGAACAAGTAATGGAGACGCAACTGGAATCCCTGGCTGCATCGCAGCAAGCCGAGATCGAACGAACCATTGCTTTGCGCCAGAAGGGATATCGCCGCCGCGCATTCCAGCTGGTGCAGACCAACCAGGGCAAACAATATATGGATCAGGCTCGCGCTCTGATTTCCTCGGTATCTTCGGCGGAGAACAGCCGGTTCACCACACTCGAGAAAGAAAGGGACGCCAGCTCAAGCACGGCATTGTCGGAAACCATTCTCGCCAACCTGTGTTTGCTGCTGCTGACCGCTGGCCTGTTTGTGCTGATCCGCTATCACGAGCGCGCGCTTGAACGGCAAGCCGCGCGCAGCAAACAAACGTTAGCCGTGCGCGATTCGCAGCTGGAAAAACTAATGAAGCTGATGTCTGCCCTCGGCGACCAGACTCGCACCCAGATTGCAGTCATCGAGGAAAATGCCCGCCTGTTGCTGGAAAAATACGACGGATTTTTGCCACCCCTGGGCTATGCCTGCGCCGAGCAGATCAAGCAAGCAACCGCGCAACTGGAACAACTCCGAAAGGATCTACTAGGCCACCCGGAGTTCAACATCCACGAGCAGGCAGCCTGACCACTCATGTAGGGACAGCCGCCCCCGGCTGTCTAGCGGCCTGGATCGCTAAAACAATTAAACCCGCCTTTGATAGCGGGTTTAAGACGCCATGTCTTTTGGGTTATGGCAAGTCGAGCGTGATTTTTAGAGCCGCGTCAATCCGCGTCATTACCGCTTTGTCGAACTTTCCAAGTGCGTCCCTGAGCCGAGTTTTGTTGATAGCGCGAACTTGCTCGCATACTACAATCGACTCTAGCTTTAGGCCACCTGATCCGGCTGCGACCCTCACATGGCTCGGATAGACTTTCGTCTTATTTGCAGCATCCGTGATGGAACAAATTACCACCACAGGACTGAACTTGTTCAAAGCGTCTCTGCTAACGACGACGACGGGGCGTGTTCCACCTTGCTCGGAACCTTGCACAGGTTCGAGGCTAACGGTGAACACGTCACCGCGAAGAACTTCCGGCATGAATCGGCTCCCCCCCTACATCCTCCTCCCCAAGTCGCAAGGCTTCCCAGTCGCTATGCTCGAATTCCTCCTCAAGCAGCTTCGTCTCCTTCAGATAGTCGGCGTCCCCAACCATAGCCGCAAATTCGGCTGCGATCTGTCGACGCCAGCTCCACCTGATTAGCACATTCAGAGCCGCGCCGAGTAAACCCGCCACTACCGCCGCACTAAGCAACGACAAGCCAACAAACTGGACAGCTTCTACCATATTCGGCCACCTTCTCGACGGGAACCCTAGCTCTGGCCGGGATGCAAATACGTCCACGCAACCACTCCGCCCACAACGATCAGCGTCAAGGCACCGATGTAAATTGCGGCACTCCCTAGCTTCCAGCCGATCGTGACATTCGCATTCAAGGCGAACCATTTTATGCCAAACAAAATACCCGACAGGATGAAATTAATCCCCAGCACCGCTAGAGCCAGCAGGATCGCGTGTGCTCCCCCGTAACGCCCCACAAGTATAGGGTTCGCAAAGAGAGCCCCGATCGCTCCTATACTAAGAACCGCCATGTCCAAGCCAACCTCCAGCCCGATATCCCAAGACAGAGGTCCACGCGTGGGCAGAACTGAAAAAATCATGAACGCCAAACCAAACAACGTCGGCAAACCGATGTGAGCGAGCAGAAACCAAAACATCCCGAACCCCTCCGGCCAGCCCGTTCCAAGATCCTGGCTCTTCCAGCGCGAAATTGCACCTTACGTAAGGGCGTTCCTGCCAAGTAGCGGCCATTCGTAACTTCCCAAAATAACACAGCCACAACAATGGGACCGCCAATTCCGCCGGCCGCGCTCCCTTCTCCTTTTTTTCTGGGAAGAGGCGGAAGCGTACTAATCCGTCACAACGCGCGTCGCGTCGCTTTCTCCCGCCCCGGCCCGCAGGACCCCCAAGCCTTTTTATATCCCTCATATAGATAACGATTTCCCTTCACCGGCTGAATCGGGAAAGCATCGGCCCTTTCTTCAAATGATGGCCGTTCATAAGTACCCGCGCCATAACGTAACGCCGTTTGTGGCGGCTCGCAGAACCCGATTATCCAACGCGATGAAAATCAACTGCTTAGCACAGGCGGCGCAGCCGCGCCTGGTTGACGAATAAGGCCAACGGAGGCAGCGAGCGGCTCTGCGTCACCGGCCATTCCTTGTTACGAAATCCGAACAAAGTACAATTATTCACGCGTCCCATTCCTTGTCGGTCTATCGTCTCCCGCGAGAGCAATTGCCGATCACAGCACCATTCCTGTCTCTTTTTGAATTCCGAAAGCCGCTGGAAGATCGTGTCCATCACAACAACGAAGCCTGTCCCGATGCGCAAGCGATTACTCCTGACCGGCGAAAGTCGGGCACCGGCGAATACCCGCTGTGTAAAAAATGCGAGCAACTCAACGCCGAAGGGCGCTAGCGGAAAGAATGTGGGGACAGACGGGACATTCACTGGGTTTTTCCCGTAGTGAGCGGACCAGAAAATGGGGTACGCCCCGTCTGTCCCCGGTTACTGTCTGGTTGTGTCCCCGGTTATGTCGTCCCCGGTTCATCGCCCCGGTTTATCCCGGCTTCGGTATTTCCCGGGGTGAACGAACGTAAGATTAGGGCCGGAGGCGGCGGACAAGGGTGTCTTCCCGACGCTGGCGATTATCTTCACCTGCTTTTGTTCTGGCGGGCCGCAGCAGTTTCCAGCCCTCTTTGTAGATTTCGCAGAAGTACCAATCATTATTCGCGGGTTCCATGGGAAACAGCATTGCTCCGCTGCGCCGCTGGCCGCCGTTGAAAAGGACCCAAGCCGGGATGATGTACCAAGTCTGCTCGGGAATGACGTAGGCGGCGAAAAAATCGAGCATCTGGGGTGTGTAGCGCCGGGCGTGATAGTTGGTCCCGATCTGGCATTTGTACCCGGTGCCGACCCGGTAGCTGGTGCACTTGACCTGGACCCTGACTATACGGTTGCCGAAATTGATCGCAACGTCGAAGGGCTGGGAGTCTCCCCACGGTTTCAGGACCGTATAACCGCGACCAAGGGCTTCGGCTATGAACTGGGCTTCCACCCATTCGCCGCGTTCCTTGTAGGTCCTGAACTTGCGCATGCTCTCCCAAAGCCATTCCGGAGTCGAGATTCGGCTGCAAACAAGAAAAGGCGCAGCCCATAGGCCGCGCCTCATTCTCTTAAAGCTTTATCTTATATAAACATTATATCATATCAGAGGGAACCATTGGGACATTTTTCTGGAAATATTTGCCTCATGCTATGAGGCACTTCCGAAAAAACTCGCCCCGGCGCCTATTGACAGCTTTTTCCACAGCGATATGAGGTGCAACCATCACATCCGCCTAAGGACCCCAGCAAATACAGTAAACACTGGGAATTTCCCCGTGTTTTCCGGACGTTCATTCTCCCAACGCGTTTTCGCTGGCCGACCGACGCACGCGCTGATTCAAATCCTGGACTGGCTCGCCGCCCACACGCTACCCCCGGAAAAGATTGCGCCGCATCGCCTCACTGGCCGTCGCGGTGAAGAAGCCGCCTACTTTCATCTTAGAAAGCTCGGCTACACGATGGTGGCACAGAATTTCCGATCACCGCGTTGCCGCGGCGAGATCGATTTGATCGGATGGGAAGACGATGTGCTTTGCTTTATCGAGGTCAAGACGCGAACTACCCGTGATGTAAAGCCCGGCGAAGCCGCGGTCGATCGCTACAAGCGTCAGCAGATCGGGCTGGTGGCGCGGGACTACCTGCGGCGCTTTCCACTTTCGTGCCAGTGGCGCTTCGACGTCGTCAGCGTATACTATGAGCACTCGCAGTTGCATCAGCCGCAGTTTGAACTGTTTCGCAATGCTTCCCTTAAGGGGTAAAATTTAAAACTCGTCTATCCTAATAATTTGAGGTGCAGTTGCGTGCCAGAACTCAGAAAAGATCCGATTGTGGGCAGGTGGGTGATTATTTCAACGGACCGCGCCAAGCGTCCGACCGATTTTGCACGGGAAAACGTTAAGTTGAAGGGCGGCTTTTGCCCCTTCTGTTATGGCAACGAAAGCAAGACGCCGCCGGAGATTCAGGCCTACCGTCCGGGATCGAATGGCGGGCCGGCATCGCAGCGCGACACACCGGGATGGACCGTTCGTGTCGTTCCGAACAAGTTCCCGGCGCTGGGCATCGAAGGCAACCTGAACCGCCAGGCCGAGGGCATGTTCGACCGCATGAACGGCATCGGCGCCCACGAAGTGATCGTCGAAACGCCGGACCACAATGCCAGCCTGGCCACGCTGCCTCCCAAGCGCATTGAAGATGTTCTGTGGACCTTCCGCGACCGCATTCTCGATCTGAAGAAAGACCGGCGCTTCAAATACATCCTGCTCTTCAAAAATCATGGCGAGGCCGCGGGAGCATCGCTCGAACACGCGCACTCCCAGCTGATCGCGCTGCCCATTCTGCCCATCAATGTGACCCAGGAACTGGAAGGCGCCAAGCAATACTTCCTATATAAAGAGCGCTGCGTCTTCTGCGACATTCTGCGGCAGGAGTCCGAAAGCGGAACGCGAGTTGTGGCGGAGAACGAAAACTTTCTTACCATTGCTCCCTATGCGCCGCGTTTCCCATTTGAGACGTGGATTTTGCCCAAGCAACATGAGTCGGCATTCGAGAATTCCTCGTCGCACATGTTCGAGAATCTGGCGAAGGCGCTTAAGACTTTGCTGATCAAGGCGGACCGGGTGCTGGATAATCCTCCGTACAATCTGGTGATCCATACTTCACCAGCACAGGATCCGACAAACGACCACTATCACTGGCATATTGAATTCATGCCGAAACTGACGAAGACTGCCGGATTCGAATGGGGCACGGGCTTCTACATCAATCCGACGCCGCCGGAAGAAGCGGCCAAGTTTTTGCGCGAGGCCAGCGTGGAAGAACCGGTGCCGGCGGCGGTGGGTTAGAACCTTACACCTTCCCGGGGCCGACAAGGCTCCAGAAAACACGATTCGGTCCCCCTCAGGGCTGAAGCCCTTGGAGAAAGGAAACTCTCCTTCGCAGCGCTGGAAGCGTTGCGCCACCCCAAAGCGAAGTTTTCCCCGGCGCAACGTCGGCGCGGCATGCTGCTATGCTCAAAAGCGGTTCACAAAGCATGAAATCCCTGGACGAATACCTGCGCGAAGCTGAACAGGCTCATGGACATCTCTGTGCGGGACAGGTGCTGGGCGTGCGGTTGGCCATGTTGGGACTGGCGAAGCTTGGCATCGACGATCCTCGCGGGAAAGATCGAAAGCGGCTGGTTACCTTTGTGGAAATTGATCGCTGTGCCACGGATGCGGTTGCCGTGGTTACGGGCTGCCGCCTGGGAAAGCGGGCGCTGAAGTTTCGCGATTGGGGAAAGGTTGCGGCTACGTTTGTGGACGTGAGTAATGGAAAGGCGATCCGCATTGCGGCTAGAGAATCGTCGAAGGCTCTGGCGCGGCAGATGCATCCGGAGATCGAAAACAAGAATCAGCAGCAGATGCTGGCTTACCGCGAGATCCCGGATGATGATCTGTTTACATTGCAGTGGGTGAAGGTGGAACTGCCGCCGGAGGAGTTTCCCGGATATAAGGGCGAACGGATTGTTTGCGAGGCTTGCGGGGAGGGGATCAACTTTCGCAGAGAGGTTCGAAGCAATGGCCGGGTGCTGTGCCGATCGTGCGCGGGCGAACGGTATTACGAGCCGATCTAGTCTGCTCGCAGTAGCCGCGCGGCGCTGCCGAATTTCAATTTTCCGGTTTGGTGGAATCCCACCCTTCGAAAGGCGCGAAGGGTGGGCCACCAGCCCAACAACCACACCACGCAGTTCGCCTACAACGCGCGCGGCTGGGTCACGCAGACCACATTTCCGTCGTCGCTGACGGAAAGCTACAACTATGATCTGGTCGGCAACCTGCTCTCGAAGACTGATCGCAAAGGCAACACGATTCAGTATGTGTACGACGCGCTGTACCGGCTGATTCAGAAGACGTATCCGGATTCGACGAGCGTGGAGTATGCGTATGATCTGGCCGGCAAAGTGTTGCAGGTGAGCGATCCGACGGGCTCGTATGGCTTTGCCTACGACAACATGGGCCGGCTGATTGGAACGAGCACGCAGTACACATTCGTGTCGGGGACCTACACAGACACTTACACTTACGACGCAGCCTCGAACCGCACATCGCTGACCGCGCCCGACGGCAGCATTACGACTTACGGCTACGACACGCTGAACCGGCTGAATGGACTGGCGAACTCATGGGCGGGATCGTTCGGCTTCAGCTACGACGCGCTGAGCCGGAGAACGAGCCTGACCCGGCCGAACGGCGTGAACACGAGCTACAGCTACGATTCGGTATCGCACCTGCTGAGTGTGCTGCACAAACTGGGCGTGAATACCGTGGATGGAGACGGCTACAGCTACGATCCGGCGGGGAACCGTACTGCGAAAACAAACTACCTGAACGGGATCACTTCGGACTATGCGTACGACCAACTTTACGAGCTGACGCAAGTAACCCAAGGTGCGAGTACCACGGAGAGCTACAGCTACGATGCGGTGGGCAATAGGCTGTCGTCATCCGGCGTGCCAAGCTATAATTACAACGTGTCGAACGAGCTGACGTCGAGCTCATCCGGCGGCTACAGCTACGACGCAAACGGCAATACCCTCTCCGACGCGCAAGGCCG
This sequence comes from uncultured Acidobacteriaceae bacterium, assembly GCA_963766625.1. GTDB lineage: Bacteria > Acidobacteriota > Terriglobia > Terriglobales > Acidobacteriaceae > Sulfotelmatobacter. Next base: position 135,938 of record CAVYBF010000022.1, read on the forward strand.
CTCGTTTACTTGGGACTTCGAGAATCGGCTGATACAGGCAGTAGTCCCCGGCACAAATGGCGGAACGACGACCTTCAAGTACGATCCCTTTGGAAGGCGCATCCAGAAATCCGGCCCGCTCGGAACTACGAACTACCTCTATGGTGAGACGGACGCTGGCCGTAGCGCTGCGAACGTCATCGAAGAGGTGGACAATAGTGGAAATGTCCTCGCTCGATATGTGCCAAATCAAAGCTTAGGCATTGATCAACCGCTCGCTGAATTGCGGTCCGGAACAACAAGCTATTACGAACAAGATGGGCTTGGTTCCGTGACAACACTGAGCACCGCTGCTGGCACACTCGCGAACACCTACACATATGATTCCTTTGGCAATCTGACGGCCTCCACCGGCTCGGTCACCAACCCTTTCCAGTACACCGGACGGGACTATGACCCTGAGACCGGGCTTCGCTATTACCGCACGCGATACTTCGATCCGACCGTCGGACGGTTCATCAGCGAGGACATGGCACACTTCGAGGGTGGATCTAACTTCTATCGTTACGTGAGGAACTCACCGACGCGCTTTGTCGATCCCTTCGGGTTGGCTGAGGTCAATCCGCAGGATATGGCTTCGATGGAGAGTCTCTTCCCGGGCTACACATCCTTGAGTAAGACGGGAATAGTTGTCCCGGTACCTTGCGATGTGGCAAGGAGAATACTCGAGCAGAACGGCTTCTACTCAAGCGACAACTGGCCGAGCATTCCCACTCCTGTGCCGAATTCTGGCGGACTTTCCATCCCAGGAAACCCGTTTCTCTTCTGGGATCCAATTGCTCACAGTGGCGGCTGGGAGTTCCGCAAGCCTGACGGGATGCACATTCGCATGAAGTACCCTAATAAGCCCTGCGACAAGGATTGCACGCTCGATGAAGCCCACGAAGACGAATACAACCCGATGTACGACCCGTGGGGACACTTTTGGTATGAACTGGTGCCGTACGTGGTGTCGAAGTCATTTCCGATAGGACCGCCGGTATTTTTCTAGTTCAAGCTTTACTTTGGGACGATCGGCGGTTGGGAGCTGAAATTGAGAATTCTCTCGAAGAGGGCAGTGCCCGTATTGTTAGTCCTTATCTGCTTCAGCATGCTCGGCTGTGAGGTTGCAACCTCAGCGCGGCTAGAACCTGGGCCGTCTTTCTCCTTGGACGGAAGTGGACGGCTCGTATCTTTTCACGTCTATGGTCCCCGGCAGGGGCATAAGATCGCAACTCCTGTTGATGACCAATCGCTTATGTGGAGTATCGCCGCGACGAACGACGCTCATGGTGCTTTAGTTACCGGGATGCAGATCGCGTATGGCAAGGTGCCAACGGGGTACGTGCAGAAGTTCCCCAGCAGTGGAGCGGCACTTCCTCTTGCCAACGGCCAAGTTTACATCTTTGATGCTGAGACTACCGGAGCGCCTGGGGTGAACGGGTTCTTCTACATGGACCAGAGCGCTCCAATCCTGATCAAGGTTCCTGGTCTTTGCGGAAGCAGTTCTGCTGGAGATGTAAAGCCCGTCAAGTGCGGAACCAACGAGCCGTACGTCGAGCCAAAGGACCTAGAGAAGTTCGTTCAAGAAAACAGAGTCCGCTGAGGTCTTAGGTTGCCGATCCCGTGGCTACGATGCGGACCGATTCGCCTATGACACCCGCGTCCACAGTTGCCTATGACGCGAACGGCAATACCCTCTCCGACCCCTCCGGCAAATCCTACTCCTGGGACTTCGAAAATCGGCTGACGCAAGCAGTTGTGCCGGGTGCGAACGGCGGAACAACAACCTTCAAGTACGATCCCTTTGGAAGACGCATCCAAAAGTCCGGACCGCTGGGGACTACCAACTATCTCTATGACGGGCCGAATGCAGTCGAAGAGGTGGACAGCAGTGGCAACGCCATCGCACGCTATGTGGACAGCTCAGAAGTTGATGACCAGCTATCCGAACTACGCTCCAGCAAGGTCAGCTACTACGAGCAGGATGGTATCGGTCCAATTTCTTCCCTGACTAATTCTGCGAGTGCGGTTGCGGGCACATACGTTTACGATGCGTTTGGAAATCTGACAGGGTCCACGGGTTCAATCACCAATCCTTTCCGCTATACCGGTCGAGAGTTCGACGCCGAAACTGGAGTGTATTTCTATCGCGCCAGGTACTACGATTCGACGGTAGGAAGATACATTGGCGAAGATCCGCTGGGTTTCCCGGGAAGTGGCCCTAACTTTTATGGTTATGTCAAGAATGATCCCATCACACTGACTGATCCGTTCGGTCTCTGTTCTAAGCAGCCAAAGTGCAAGAAGTGCCTCCCGAAGGTTCTGGCAGCCGTAAACAGCAAGATAGGAGTCCCCGTAACATACGTCGGTACCACGAAGTTTAAGCCAGACGATCCTGCTACTACTGATCCAAATGATCCGGGTATGCGGAACGGCGCTTGTAACTTTGACTTTTTTGTTCCGGGCTATTCGCCTTCAATGCCACTCGGTAATTGTGGGCGATACTCTCCCAACTTCACTGGAATTGGTCCTTCACTGCATATTGTTGAGCCACAGGGACCGTGCAATCCGCTGAACGATCCTACAACCTGGAGTACCAACCCATCAGGTTTCAGTTTCACAGCTCATATCGATTCAGGATATGTATCAGTTTGGACGCCGCTGGGTGCGGCAACCCATGGCATCGTTGATGTGCTCCTCAAAATCAGGCACGGGTGTTGAGGCGAGGATGCTGAAGGCCATCTTTTCTTCGCTACTCGTGAGCTGCGTCATTACTGTGGCTGCCTATAGGGACGCGGCCGCTCAGGAAGTTACGGCCCGTCCGGTGGCGGAACTCTTGCCTGCGCAACTGGCCGATGTAGGCCAAACTGCGCGGATCAGGGCATTTGACGTGGGGCCAGATGGAAACTCATTGGCTGTGCTATATGTGCTCTGGGGAAGCTCTCCTTCCCGGGGAGGAGCGGAATTGTGGGTTGCTGTATGGGACATCTCCTCCGGCAAATTCAGGCTGACGTGGAAAGACCGAATTGCAGCAGAAAACTTATCCGGTGCTGCTGGAATTAAGGACGCAAAAGAAGTGATTTTCACCGCTGACAAAAGCCAATTGCTAGTGCTTGCTCTGAGCAGGGTTTGGCGCCTCGATGCCAAAAACGGTGGTGCATCAGTCTTGGTCGCCGGTCCCAAGAACGCCTTAGGGCAGGTGATTCAGATGCGACTAGTGACTGACGCAACAATCGCCGTGACATATGAGCAAGACGCAAATCGTAGCTTCCTCACTGAGTTGATCGACATCTCTTCCAGAAAGAAAATCATCAGCTGGACTACTTCTGCCGTACCGCAATCCTTCTCAGCGGATGGTAAGCTCGCGATAACCGTGACCCGAGGATTCGGAGAGGTTAACTTGCAAGTAGTTGATACTTCGAGTGGCGCCACACTGCGTACGGTTCCAGTGACAGTTGTTTCTACCAAGCATCGTTCGCATGAGAGCGTGTCAGCGTTAGCTCGTTTTTTGGACAAGAATCACGTTGTCGTCGCTCCCAGTCACGTAATCGATCGGCAAGGAAAACCACCAGCCTACGGCCTTCTGGTGATTGACGCCTCTGACGGTCGGCTTGTGCGTGAAATTACACCAAAATACTATAGGCCCGGTGGAGACATCGTTGTCTCTCGCAATCGAGGCGAGTTCGTGGTTTACAGCCTATATGCTCGTGAGCGCGATTTTCGGTGGGAATCGCTACATCCAAAGGATCTCAAAATAAACTTGTTTGTTTTTCGAAAGGACTCCGGCACACCGGATGCAGAGATTCCGAATGTGTACGTGGCCTTAGAGGGAGGCAAGGGCGAACCCTTGCGGCTTTCATCAGATGGATCGGTACTTGCAGTTTCGGAGTCGCCATCAGGGTCGATCAAAATCTTCCAAATCAAAGCTCCATAATTTGGGCGATCTACGCTCGCTTTATGGCTACGACGCAGTCGGATTCGGCTATGACTCCCTCGCCCACAGTTGCCTACGACGCAAACGGCAATACCCTCACGGACCCTTCCGGCAAATCCTACACATGGGACTTCGAAAACCGGATGGTGCAGGCCGTTGTGCCGGGCACAGGAACGGTCACCTTCAAGTACGATCCCTTCGGCAGAAGAATCCAGAAATCCGGCCCGCTGGGAACAACGAATTACCTCTATGACGGCATCAGTCCTAAAGCGAACGTCATCGAGGAAATGGACAACAGCCGGAACCTTCTTGCTCGATATGCACAGACCAATATGATCGATCAGCCTCTTGCCGAGGTGAGAGGCGCAAACACCAGCTACTACGAAGCAGATGTGCTTGGGTCGGTCACTTCGCTCAGCAATCCCACCGCAAGCTTGACGAATTCGTACGTCTACGACGGTCTCGGCAATCTCACCACAAGTACCGGTACCTTAGTCAATCCTTTCCAGTTCACCGCCCGTGATTCAGACCCTGAGACCAGTTTGGATTACTATCGCGCGCGCTACTACTCCCCGCAGATCGGCAGATTTCTCAACGAGGATCCGATGCACTTCGGGGCCGGAACCAACTTTTTCGTTTATGCTCGCAACAATCCGATACGGTTCAACGATCCCTCAGGTCTGATTACCATTGACCCGAGCTGTAACTGTTCAAACACAAAGCAGATTACGTGGGCTACTCCGCTTGCGATTGCTGCAGCTTCCAGAATAGCGGACCCGGGTCTCAGAGATTGCGTTATCAACAAACTAAACAATGGCGTCGTGATGTGCGGCGGCAAGGACTGCGACAAGCACGCTACACCCGACAAGCATGGGAGGATTGAGTGGGGTAACGCTCCTCCTTGGGGAAGCACTATCCATCTTTGCGGCCCTGCATTTTCGAGCCCTATCGCAACTCCGTGCCTACTGATCCACGAATTTACCCACACCTGTCACCGTGGCGAAGGCGCTGCTAACGCGGCAGAGAACCAAGCTTTTCCTACGTCGAATTGCCCATACGGAGTTCGGTGAGAAACATGCGAGTTGTGCGGATTCATGGCGGATGTGCTTTGTTGCTTGCAGCTGTTCTGGCAGCGCCAGTTCTCTTTGCGAGCGAGGGCTATGCTCAGGTCCATTCAAATGCTGATACCAACTCCAGGATTGAAGACAAAGTGCAACGCCTTCTTTCCGACAATCGAGCAGAGGATACAGATGCAGTCAGACAGGTCTTCGAGTTAGGAAGGAAAGCAGTGCCGACTCTGTTTGAGGACCTGCAAAGGGGCTTGTATGTCGAGCGGGCATCGCGTGCCTTGATGTACCTGGGAGGCCCCGAAGACCGGAAGGCTCTTCGTGGGTTAATTGCAACCGAGAAGGACCCTGAGAAGAAGTGGGTCATGGGGGGTTTTCTGGCGGGAGCACTCGTTGAACCTACATCTCGTGAGGACTGGGAATACCTAAGGTCTTGCATCTCGGGATACAAAGACGAGAGCAAGAACTATGCGTCTTTGTCGGCCGCGCTGGCCCTCGGGATGAACGGGTCCCCCCAGGCGCTTCAAATCCTTCAAGCGTTCCTGTCTCACGCGCACAAGTCTGGTTTTCCCAACGACACGATAGAAACGGCAGAGCAGGCTATTCGATGGAGCAACGAAAAGACTTCCTCGCGACCGACCTCAACCGATCAGGGATCGGACTCTGGCCAGATCAAGCAAACGATTTTGCAACATGCGTTCTTCACGGATAGCGACTCTGGAAATATATCGTTCGATGAAATCTCATTTGCAGAAGATCGGACGCGCGCGTTAGTTTCGATGGAAGTCCCTGCCAAGGATGGGAATCCTCAAGGGTACGATATTGTGCTCCGGAGGGAGGGCGAACGGTGGGTCATTGTAGGGGTGTGGTATACGTGGGCCGCCTGAAGGTCCTCTGCCCGACTCCATTCCCGATCCGAGGTGTTGTGGCCTGCCGATTCCTGCCCTGATCCAGGTGTCCGATCCGCGCCGTGATCCGGGTCGGTTTCGCTGCCGGATGTGGCCCCGATTCGGTCCCGATTCCGCCGCTGATCCTGACCGGCAGGTGTGGTGATTGCGGCACGGTGAGGGTGGGGTTCTTGCCCTCCCAGAGTCCGGTTCAGGGTTGAGAGTTTTTTAGCCGTGCTGCGCACGGGGTGTAGTAGTGACACTCCACCCCTGGAAGGGTGCTGCAGAGCGCCGCGAGGTTGCTGTACAGCAACCTAAGAAAACAAAGCAGATCGGCGATTCGCAGAGCTCTACAGCGCTGCCAGGTTACCGCGCGTCAACTTGTTTATTTTGCAAGGAGCCGGTTATCGTGGGGTATCGTCTAGGGAGAGCAGGAGTCACGACGATGCCGGGATTACGGACGCGATCAGCAGGAGCAAAAGTCACCGAAGAAGAGTACGCGCAGATCGAGAAACTAGCCGAGGCGCGCGGGCTGAATGTGAGCGAGTGGTGCCGCGAGGCGATGCTGCGCGAGATGGGCGGAGGATCGGTCGACGATGCCGGGAGGCGCGATCCGGCGCTGGCCGAAATCGTAGGGGTGCGCCTGCTGCTGGTGAACGTGTTGCGGCCCTTGGCGGCGGGCGAAAGGCTGTCGCCGGAGGCGTTTGACAAAATGCTCGACCAGATCAGCGAGGTGAAGCACGAACTGGCCGCCAAGCTGCAGCAGCAGGCGGCGAAGAAGAAACCACAGCCGGAAAAACCCAGCGGGCGGGTGGCCCGGGTTTTTAACTTGCCGACACTGGAACGAAAATGGGTGCCCCGCTCTTCGCGCAGTTTGCGAAGGGCGGGTACCACGACCGCTGAAGCAGAAGATTTTGACCAGACGCTCTACGCCGCCCGGTCGCGAAACGAAATCGCCCCCCAGCCGACATTTACTCGCACCGGCCCAGCCTCGCCGAAATCGTAGTAGCGATCGCTGCTCCAGCGCCACTGCTCTGGCGAGTCCACCAAACCGCGTTTCACCGGATTACTATGCATGTACCGCAGCTTCTCGAAGCGCTTCTTCTCGCTCCACACGTTGAAATCATAAAACCGGGCCTGCCAGAACGAGCGCTCCGGTCCCTCCAGAAACAGCTGGCGCTGTCGCGGGTCTCGGCGCTTTTGTTTCGGAAGCAAGGCTTTTGCCGTGCGCTGCTTCAGCACTTGCATGACGGTGGAAGGATTCCCTACCTCCGGTTCCGTGATGAGTAGATGAATGTGTTCTGGCATGACCACGTAACCGACCACCACGAAGCGGTACTTTCGTCGCGTCTGGTCGAGAATGGAAAGAAAACGGTCGCGGGCGTGAGCGGAAGCGAGCAGGGGCAGGCGCCGATAGCACGAGTTGGTGATAAAGTGCAGGTGATGAGCGCCATAGGTGCGATGCAGGCCGGCCGGCATGACAAGCCCATACTATGGGCAGCATCGTGCCCGCCCTCGCAAAAAACGCGAGAGCGGGGCACCCACAGTTTCGGAACGGGAAGGAAATTCAAAGGCCGGGCCACCCGTCCTAAAATTGAAGCGGGGCCAGCCCCCCACCTCGTTTACGAGTGCTGCTCATAGGCATGCGCGAGGCGCAGGATCGTGCTTTCGTCAAAATGTTTGCCTAGAATCTGCAGGCCGATCGGGAGTTTTTCTTTGGTTTCGCCACAGGGGATTGAAATGCCCGGGATGCCGGCGAGATCCGCGGTCACGGTGTAGATGTCCGCCAGATACATGGCTAGCGGATCGTTCGATTTCTCGCCTAGCTTAAATGCTGCCGTGGGACTGGTGGGCGTGACAATGGCGTCGACTTTCTGAAAGGCTTGTTCAAAATCGCGCGCCAGCAGGGTGCGGACTTTTTGCGCTTTCAGATAATAGGCGTCGTAGTAACCGGCGCTGAGGGCATAGGTGCCCAGCATGATTCGGCGTTTTACTTCCGATCCGAAACTTTGTTCGCGGCTGCGGCGATACATTTCCGAAAGAGATTTCACACCGGGGGCGCGAAAGCTGTAGCGCACGCCGTCGTAGCGGGCGAGGTTGGAGGAGGCTTCGGCGGTAGCGATCACATAATAAGTTGGGATGGCGTAGGGGGTGTGCGGCAGGGAAACCGGGATAATCTCGCAGCCCAGTGTTTTGAACTGGTCGATTGCCGATTCGACCGCGTGGCGAACTTCAGGGTCGAGGCCTGCGCCGAAATATTCTTGGGCGACGCCGAGCTTTAATCCGCGCACCGGCTTTGCGAGTTCGGCAACGTAATCGGGAACAGGCAGGTCAGCCGAAGTTGCATCCATGGGATCGCGACCGGCGATGGTGCGCAAAACGATGGCCGCATCCTTTACCGTTTTTGTCAGCGGCCCGATGTGATCGAGCGACGAAGCAAAGGCAATCAGGCCATAGCGAGAAACGCGGCCGTAGGTCGGCATCAATCCGACCAAGCCGCAGAACGAGGCGGGCTGGCGGATTGAGCCGCCGGTATCGGAACCGAGTGCGGCCACTGCCATGCCGGCGGCGACGGCGGCTGCGGAGCCGCCTGACGACCCTCCGGGTACGCGGCTCAAGTCGCGGGGATTGTGTACGGGACGAAATGCCGAATTCTCATTGGAGGAACCCATCGCGAATTCGTCGCAATTGGTCTTGCCAAGGATTACTGCGCCGGCGGCCTGCATGCGGGCGACCGCGGTGCAGTCGTAGGGAGGGAGGTACTTCTCAAGCGATTTCGATCCCGCTGTGGTGCGAATGCCGCGGGTTGACATTACATCTTTGATGGCGACGGGAACGCCGCCCAGCGGCGGCAAGGGCTTACCTTCTGCGGCCATGCGGTCGATGCGATCGGCCTGCTCCAGCGCGCGCTCTTTGGAGAGAGTGAGGAATGCGCCAATTTTTTCATCTTCTTTTTCGATGCGTGCGTAGTGTTCCTCGACGAGCGCGAGCGCAGTGGTCTGGCGATCTTGAATGGCGGAGCGGATGTCGTCTATGGTCAAATGAGCAAAATCCATTGATGTTGCACCAACAATCAGTCGTTCGCTTCAGAGTCCGCACGCTTTCGGTGATGTCCGAATTCCGTCAATCGAAGGCTGCAGAGAGCGCGAGGCATGTACCTTCGCAAACAAGCTGCAAATCCAGGCGGGGACGTTACGACTTAGCTCTTCATCGGTTTTCCGGCTAACGGATTTTATACTCAGGGGCTAAAGCCCGCTCTTATTGACTTTGGGCGGCGCGGCTGGAAGCCGCGCCCTTTCAAAACCATTATGCGGTGCGTTGTACTCTACCTTTCAATCACTTTAGGAACGCGAAAGAATGTTCCGTCGGTGTCGGGAGCATTTTCCAAGGCTTCGTTGTGCGGCAAAGACTTTCGCAGTCCTTCTACAATATCATCGCGGCTGGCGTAGGAAAATCTTTCGGCACCCTGCTTCGAGTTGTCGATGCCGTAACGGTCGGCGACCTGCGCCATGGGTCCGACATTTGAGGTATCGAGCTGATTCAGCTTGTCGATGTAGTCGAGAATGGAGTTCAGATCTCGCACCATGCCGGCGCGCTCGTTGACGCTAAGCTCGAGATTTGCCAGATCGGCGACGTAGGCAACGTCTTTGTCGGTGACTTTCATTTCTTTGGCCTATCTTCTTTGGGGCCATCCAGAGTTACGTAGTTACGTTATGTTCTCAAGAAAAGCTTAACCAGAGAAGTCAAAGACGGCCATGGGGACATGATCAAAGCTTGCTTTAGAATGCCCGCAGTCAGAAAACAGAGCTCAGGTCTGGCGAATTACAAACTCGATCCGTTCTACTTTCTGTCCCGAATAGCGATTCAACATCGCGAGGTAGCGCGGAGCCAGATTTTGGAGCTCGCGTTTCCAGCCAGCGTCGGGAACCTCGACACGCAGTTCGTATTTGGAAAAACCGAGCGCGAGCGTGCGCCCTGCGACTGCCGATCCGCACACGAGAGGCCAAGCGAGCACCGGAACCTGATCTTTGGGAACACGGCCGAGCCATCCGATTACGATTTTTTCGAGTTGGGCGGCAGCGTGTTCCATTAGCCCTCTCAACCGCAGTCGATTTTAGCATTTGACTGGGTCTCGCAGTTGGAGAGACTCGCGAGATTCCTCGCGCCGCTGGTGAAAGCGCGGCTTCGGAATGACGCCAGAAGCGACGGTAGGATAATTCACAGCGGGAACTCGCGTTTTACGTATTCGAGTGCGGCATCATGCGATTGCAGGCGTCCTTCGAGTTGGGCGTCTTCGACTGCCTCGAGGATTTCGCGGAATTTTGGGCCGGGCTTGTATCCCTCAGCGATTAAGTCGTTGCCGTTGACCAGCGACTGGGGACGAATGTTTTCCTGCGGAGTCTGGTGCAGCTTCTCTTGCAGGTACTCATAGGTGCTCAAATTTCCGTGGCTGGCGAGACTGTCGGCGCGATGCAAGGCAAGATGTTGGTCAAAGCCTGGGAGACGCATAAATCTTTTGAGAGTCGATTCCTTCATGCGCGAGACATGGCCGAAGCGCATGTGATTATCGATTAGGGCGAGAATCTGTTCAGTGTCATCTCTAGAGAATCGCAGGCGCCTGCAGATGGCTTCGGCAATCTTTACGCCCACCTCGACGTGATTATCGAAGCGGATGCGATCGGGTGCCCGGTGGAAAGTAGCGGGCTTACCAACATCGTGCAGCAGCGCGCCCCAGGCCAAAGTGGATGGGCAAGGCTGCGGCAAATAGTCGAGCAGCATCAGCGTGTGCACAAAAACATCGCCTTCGGGATGGAACTCTGGCGGCTGCTCGACTCCTTTCATGGCGGAGATTTCCGGCAAGATTTCGGAGAGCAGTCCGGTTTCATCGAGCAGAAGGAAAGCCCGGTGCGCGTGGCCTTCGGTGAGCATGCGGGTGAGCTCATCGCGAACGCGCTCTCGGGAAACCAGTTGGAGTTCATGCGTGTGGCGTTTGATTGCGGCCAGGGTTTGTTGCTCGATTTCATATTCAAAACGCGCCGCAAAACGAATGGCGCGCAGCAAACGGAGTTTGTCTTCGGCGAAACGTTGTTCAGGATCGCCGATGGCGCGAATGATTCCAGATTCGAGATCTTTGCGGCCGCCCACTAGGTCGAGGACGTCGTTGGTGATGGGGTCGAGCAACATGCCGTTGATGGTGAAATCGCGGCGGATTACATCTTCGCGGGGGTCCTGGCTGAAGCGCACTGCATCGGGATGGCGGCCATCTGCGTAGCCGTGATCGCTTCGGAATGCGGCTACCTCTACCGTGGCGTTCTGGCGGGATCTTGGATGATTTTCGGAAACGGCGTTTACCACAGGGGGCACAGAGGGCCCGGAGGAATTCTGGGGAATCAGGACTACGCCGAATTGGGCTCCTACGGCGTAGCTTTCGGGAAAAATTTCCATTACTTCGTTCGGCGTGGCGCTGGTTGCTACATCGTAGTCAGCTGGCTCGCGGTTGAGCAGCAGATCGCGGACGCATCCGCCGGCCAGGTAGGCCTGGAAGCCGTGCTGGCGGAGTGTCTTGATGATCGAGATGGCGAAATCTCTCAACATTGTTGGCAACATGGTTTGCGATGCGCGAACGCTCGTCATTTTGAATTAAGCTAGAAGAAAGACGAAAACCATACTGATTATGCCTGACGCGTACATTCTGGGTATTGAAAGTTCCTGCGATGAAACTGCGGCGGCGGTGGTGCGCTCGGGAGAACAATTAATTTCGAATGTGGTGGCATCGCAGATCGCAGTGCATCAGGCGTATGGCGGCGTGGTGCCGGAGTTGGCGTCGCGCGAGCACTTGCGGGCGATTGTGCCGGTGGTGCGGCAGGCGCTGGCGGAGGCGAAGCAGAGTTATGAATCGGTGGATGCGATCGCTGTGACGCAGGGCCCCGGGCTAGCGGGAGCCTTGCTGGTGGGAATCAGCTATGCCAAGGCTTTGGCTTTCGCGCTGGACAAGCCGCTGATTGCGGTGAACCATCTTGAGGGGCATATTCACGCCGTGTTGCTGGAAGAGCGGCAGAAGGGGAATCATGAGCTGCCATTTCCCGTGCTCGCGCTGGTGGTTTCGGGTGGACATACCCATCTTTATTTGGCTACGCAAAGGGATGAGGGATGGACTTACGAAAATATCGGACACACTCGGGATGATGCGGCCGGCGAAGCATTCGATAAAGTCGCGAAGCTGCTGGCCTTGGGCTATCCGGGAGGGCCAATTATTGACCGGCTGGCTTCGCATGGGGATGCGACCGCGGTGAAGTTTCCGCCGGCGCAGATCAAACATCGTGACCGCCGCGATCACAAAAATGCGAAGCTGGATGAAGACGACAGGCCGCGTTCTGATTTTTCCTATAGCGGCATAAAAACTGCCGTGCTGCGCTACATTGAGGTTCACGAGATGCGCGGTTCGATTGAGAAGCGGCGCGAAGTTCTGGTTAAGATTCCAAAGCCAAAGCTGGAAGATTATCTGGCGAATTGCGATAAGCGGACCGTCGACCTGGTGGCTTCTTTTCAGCGGGCGATGGTGGACGATCTGGTGGGCAAGACTCTGGCAGCTGCCCGCGCTTACGATGTGGCAACCCTTTTTGTGACCGGCGGAGTGGCGGCGAACAATGAGCTGAGAAAAACCTTTGAGCAACGTGCCGCGCAGGGAGGCGTTCCGGTGTTCTTTCCGTCGCGTCCGCTTTCAACCGATAATGCGGCGATGATTGCGGCGGCGGCTTATCCTAAGTTCCTGGCTAAGAAATTTGCCGCCATGGATTTCTCGGCGGAGGCGAGTTTGGCACTGCGTTAGGGCATGGGTTTCTCGACTCGCGGAGTCGCTCTCGGGGAGTGTCAGGTGGGCGTCGTTTGGCTGGTGGAGCTTGGCTGGCGCTCCGGGCCGGTTAAGCTGGAGATCCTTCGCTCCCCTGAAGAACGGCTGCGCTCAGGATGACACCATTCAAAACGGCTGCGCTCAGGATGACAGATTGATGCGGGAGCTGACTTTTCCTACTTCCCTGCGCTGCGCTTCTGGGTTTTCTGCATCACGGCATCGAGCGCTTTTTCCATCTGTCCCTGAAGATCAATATCCTTATAGATGGAGAAATTGGCGCGCTTCTCTTCTTCGTCAAAGCCGCTGGCGCGGCCGGCGACGATAATAATGGGAATGTTCGCGGTCTCTGGTTTGTTCTTTAGCACCGTGATCAAGTCCTTGCCGGTCATCTTGGGCATCTGCATATCGGTCACGATCAGGTCAGGGCGGACACGCTCAAGCATCTCGAGGGCTTCGACGCCATTGGTGGCCGACTCCACCGTGAAGCCGCGTTCTTCAAGAAAGCGGCAGACGGTGTAGCGGATCAGCATGGAATCGTCGACAACCAAAGCGACGGTGGACATTAGTTAACGCGCAGAAATACACGTCCTCGGCCCGAAGACTAGCAGAGGGATTCCGGCAAGAACAAGGCGGATCGGCGAGCTCTGGTTACTGTAGTGCTCGATGCGCGAACAAATTGGCTTAGGATTCCTGAGTTTCTTTGTCGACGCGTTCCTCGATGCTCATGTCTTTGAGCTCGCTGGATTCGAAAATTTCACGGCACTCGAGGCACTCGACGAATTCGGCGTCCTCATCGCGGCTGACAATTTGAACGCGAGGATGCTTGCACGGCTGATTTGGTTTTTGAGGCTGAGAGAACGGCTTTGAGGTCATAAACCGGAAGCGCTGCCCCTTCCCGATGTAATGCTGGGCAGATTCGCGGGAATTTCACGGTATTTTAGCCCTGCTTTTCCACTTGTCAAGCCCCACATTGAAATAATGCAAGCTTTTTCACCAGATATTTATGGATACCTCAGGGTCGTGCCTGAGGATGGGGTGCGGGAATTCCGACTGAAAACATCGCCAAAAGGTAAACCATTTAGCCCCCGTTAGTTACCGTTAAATCCGTGCTTCGACAATTGGCTGCATCGACTTGCAAAAGGCCCTTGGGGCAAAGTAGAATGAAATACGACAGAAAAGGTCGTAATTACGACTGAGCACTGCTGCGGAAGATTTCGACAATGCTGAAGCTGACAAAGAAGGCGGATTACGCGCTGATGGCCATGAAGCATCTGGCAGATCAGGCGCGGAATGGGAACAGCAGCGCCAGCGCGAAGGATGTGGCCGACTCGTTCGGTATTCCGCCGGAGGCTCTGGCCAAGATTCTGCAACGCCTAGCGAAGGCGGGTCTGTTGCAGTCGCAGCACGGCATGAATGGCGGATACCGGTTGGCGCGCGCGGCGCATACCATTTCGGCGTTCGAAGTGATTCAGGCGATCGATGGGCCGTTGTTCATCACGTCGTGCGTGACGGTGCGCGGGGAGTGCGGGCAGAGCGACCGGTGCAACATCCGAGAGCCGTTGCGGAAAGTAAACGAGAGCATCGAAGCCGTGCTGAAGCGCATCAAGATTTCACACATGCGGGAAGAACCAGGAACGGCTGAAACGGTTAGCGCGAAGCCAGACGAACTAGTAACGATCGCGTGAGAAGAATTCGTGAAGAGAACGGAATAAAAAAAGAAGAAGTAGTGGATAGAGTAGTCAAAAGATTCGAAGCCAAATAAGGCAACTCAGGTAGGAGAGGCAATTATGAGCACGGATGTAAAGGTCCCCCAGCAACTTCCAGCAACCAAGCACACCGCTCCCGAGGGAGTGAAGCTGCCCATCTATATGGACAACCACGCTACCACGCCGATGGATCCGCGGGTGCTGGAAGAGATGCTGCCCTATTTCATGGAGAAGTTCGGCAACGCCGCCAGCCGCAACCACTCTTTTGGATGGGCGGGCGAAGAAGGCGTGGAGTTGGCGCGAGAACGCGTGGCCAAGCTGGTTGGCGCCACGACGAAAGAGATCATTTTTACTTCGGGCGCTACTGAGAGCGATAACCTCGCGATCAAGGGCGCGGCTGAGATGTATCGGGAAAAGGGCAACCACATTATTACGGCGGTCACCGAGCACAAGGCCGTGCTCGACACGTGCAAGCGGCTTGAGAAATATGGTTACCGCGTGACCTACCTGCCGGTGCAGAAGGATGGGCTGGTCGATCTCGAAGACCTCAAGCGCGCCATGGATGACAAGACGATTCTGGTCACCATCATGGCTGCCAACAATGAGATCGGCGTGCTGCAGCCGATTGCTGAAATCGGCAAGCTCTGTCACGAGCGCGGCGTTATCTTCCACACGGATGCTACGCAGGCGGTCGGCAAGATCCCAATCGATGTGAATAAGCAGAACATCGACCTGATGTCGATCTCCGCGCACAAGATGTACGGCCCCAAGGGCGTGGGCGCTTTGTACGTTCGCCGCAGGAATCCGCGAGTGCAGATTTCGGCGATCATCGATGGCGGCGGGCACGAGCGCGGCATGCGTTCCGGCACGCTTAACGTCCCTGGAATCGTTGGCCTGGGCAAGGCTTGCGCCATCGCTTCCGAAGAAATGTCCGAAGAAGCGGTGAAGTTGGGCGCTCTACGGGATCGTCTGCGCGACCGCATCATGAGCCGCCTGGATGAGGTTTACATCAACGGCACGACGGAGCACCGTCTGCCGGGGAACCTGAACATCAGCTTCGCATACGTTGAAGGCGAATCGCTGCTGATGGGCATCAACGATATTGCGGTTTCCAGTGGTTCGGCGTGCACCTCTGCGACGCTTGAGCCATCTTATGTATTAAAGGCTCTGGGGACCGGCGACGACCTGGCGCACAGCTCGATACGTTTTGGCATCGGCCGATTTAATACCGCGGCCGAGGTCGATTATGTGGCTGACCGGGTGGTCGAGACTGTGGAAAGGCTGCGCGAACTTTCTCCGCTTTACGAGATGGCGAAGGAAGGCATTAATTTGAAAGATGTGAAATGGGCAGGAGAGTAACGCGAAGTGGGAAGGCACGACTTCGGTCGTGGCGACAGAGTTCTTCGTTAAAACGGGCTTTGGCCCCTGGGGTAAACAAAGAATCAGGAGAAGCGAATGTCATATAGCGATAAGGTAATCGATCACTACAACAATCCGCGCAACGTGGGTTCGATGGATAAGAACAGCGACGATGTGGGCACCGGCCTGGTGGGAGCGCCGGAGTGCGGCGACGTTATGAAGCTGCAGATCAAAGTCAATCGCGAAACCAACGTGATTGAAGAAGCCAAGTTCAAAACCTTTGGCTGCGGCTCGGCGATTGCTTCGTCTTCGCTGGCCACCGAATGGGTCAAGGGCAAAACGGTGGATCAAGCTCTTTCCATTAAGAACATGGATATCGTGAAGGAACTCTCGCTTCCTCCGGTGAAGATTCACTGTTCGGTGCTGGCTGAGGACGCGATTCGAGCCGCCATCGGCGACTGGAAGAAGAAGCAGGAGAGCGCGAAGCCTGTAGCTGTAGAGGCGAAGTAGCAGGGAGCTCGGAGTTACGAGCCGCGAGCTGCGAGTCAGAAGTTCATGATGAGCATGATGAGCTTTTGCTCGAAGCTCATATCTTGAAGCTCGTGTCTCGAAACTCGTGCTCGAAGCTGGTAGCTGGTTTTTATGACGACGGCAACTGAACAACCCGTTGCGCAAGCGAAGGGCATCGGCGTCACCGATAAGGCGGTGGCGAAGATTCGCGCTGCCATGGCCAAGGAAGGCATTTCGCCCGAGCAGGGCGGGTTGCGGCTTGGGGTACAGGGCGGCGGTTGTTCCGGACTGAGCTACAACATTCGTTTCGACACGCAGCCGCGCGAACGTGACCGCATCTTTCAATATGGGGATGTGCGCGTGTTCGTCGATCCGAAGTCGTTTATCTATCTGCACGGCATGACGCTCGACTATCAGGAAACGCTGATGCAGCAGGGATTCGTCTTCGTGAATCCCCAAGCCACAAAGTCTTGCGGCTGCGGGACTTCGTTCTCGGCTTGATGGCTCGTGTGGCGCGGGCGCTCCCGCCCGCGAAAACCATGCGCGAGTAAGACTCCTGGTTTCGGCACGGTGCTAAATGCCTGTGTCGCGCGTGCGCATTGGAAAGACAGAAATGCCGAACATATCGATAACCACGATTAGTCCCAAACCGGCGCCTGAGGAGACTCAGTCGTGCTGGTCGTGCGGGACGATGAGGGCGCTTCATTTTTGCGAAGCTTGCGGCAAAGTGCAGCCGCCCGCGCCGGTGGATTATTTCGCATTCTTCGGCTTGCCCCGCAAACTGAATATCGATATTGCAGGGCTGGATAAAGATTTTTACGAGCTCAGCCGCAAGTTGCATCCGGATCTCAACGCGCGCGCGGGCAGCGAGGAACAGCAATGGAGCCTGCAGCAGAGTTCCATGCTCAACGACGCTCATCGCACCTTGAAGGATCCGATCAAGCGCACGCAATATCTTCTCAAGCTCGAAGGCGTGGAACTGGAAGGGCAATCGAAAAGTGCGACTGAGCAAGCGCGCGCCACAGGGCAGGTAAAAAAGCAGATCGTTCCGCCCGACCTGTTGGAAGAAGTTTTTGAGCTGAATATGAAGCTCGAAGAATTGCGAGCGAATAAGAAGATGGGCGAGGACGATCCTGCGCTGACCGAGGAAATCGGACGGCACAAAATCGAATTGGAAGAGAAGTTCGATGCTTTGCTGCATGAACTGCAAGGCTACTGGAAAACCTGGGATGCGTTGATCGACCGCGGACAGGCCGGGCAGGCGGTTCCGGAGAATGAACTCAAGCAGGCGCTCGGGAAGATGGTGGATGTGCTGAACCGGCGCAATTACATCCGGAATTTGGTTCGGGATGTGAATGAGGTGTTAGAAAATTGAGAAATTGGGAAATTGAGTAATTAAGAAATTTGAACGAGCACGGCATCGCTGCACCGCGGTTTTCAATTACTCAATTACAAAATTACGCGATTACTAAATTACTAAATGACTACGGATCGCATCGTCGGAATTGACCTGGGCACCACGAACTCTCTGGTGGCGTTTATGCAAGGGGAGAGCCCCGTCGTGATCCCGGGCGACGATGGTTTGAATCTTGTTCCGTCAGTTGTAGCGCTCGAGGAAAACGGTCAACCGGTCATTGGCAATGCCGCGCGCAATTCGCTGATCGCCAGTCCCGAGCGGGCGGTCTATTCGATCAAACGCCTGATGGGGCGCGGGGTCGAAGATGTGCAGCAAGAGCTGAGGTTTTTTCCTTTCCGGCTGGCGGAGGATTTGCAGCCCGGCGAAGTGCTGCGTATCAGACTTGGCGAAAAGAAGCTGGGCGAGAAGACTTTCACTCCGCCGGAAATTTCCGCGCTGATTCTGCGGCAGCTCAAGCGCAATGCCGAGCGCTTTTTCGGCGCTCCGGTCAGCAAGGCCGTGATCACGGTTCCGGCTTATTTCAATGACGCGCAGCGGCAGGCCACCAAAGACGCGGGGCGCATTGCCGGACTGGAGGTTCTGCGCCTGGTGAACGAGCCTACGGCCGCGTCGCTGGCTTACGGCCTCGATAAGAAGCAGAATGGAATTGTTGCCGTCTATGATCTTGGCGGCGGCACCTTCGACATTTCCATCCTCAAGCTGCACGATGGCATTTTTGAAGTCATTGCCACCAATGGCGACACGCACCTGGGCGGCGATGATATCGACAATCTGCTGATCACGATTGCGCTCGACGATATTCAGGGCGACTTGAAACTCGATCTGCGGAAGAACGCGGAGGCCGTGCAAGCCATTCGTAAGGCTGTGATCGAAGCTAAAATTGCGCTTTCGTCACAGGCCTCGACCACGCTTGGCGTCGAACTGCCCGGCGGGCAGCATTATCTGCGCGAGATTAGCCGCGAGCAGTTCGAGGAACTGATTCAGCCGATCATCGATCGCACGGTTGGTCCGTGCAAACAGGCGTTGAAGGATGCAGGGCTCAAGCCGGAGCAGATTGATGAGGTCGTGCTGGTCGGCGGGTCTACGCGCATTCCCATGGTACGTGCGCTGGTGAAAGAACTGTTTCAGCGCGAGCCGCATATCGATTTGAATCCCGATGAAGTGGTCGCATTAGGCGCGGCGGTACAAGCCCACATTCTTGGCGGAGGGTCGGAAGCGACCGAGAACATGCTGCTGCTGGATGTGACTCCGCTGTCGCTTGGCATCGAGGTTGCAGGCGGCGTGACCGATAAAATTATTCTGCGCAACTCGACAATCCCCGCATCGGCGACTCAGTTTTACACCACGCAAGTCGATGGGCAGGCGAATGTCGCGATCCACGTGCTGCAGGGCGAGCGCGAACTGGCGAAGGATTGCCGCTCGCTGGCGCGCTTCGATCTGAAAGGTATTCCGCCAATGGCCGCGGGCATGGCGCGCATTGAAGTTAAGTTTCTGATTGACGCCAATGGAATTCTGCACGTTTCGGCGCGCGAGCAGCGCAGCGGCAAAGAAGCTGAGATTCGGGTGAAGCCCAGCTATGGTCTTACTGACGAGCAGGTCGAAAGCATGATCCTGGACTCGTTCGACAGTGCGGAAGAAGATTTTCGTCAGCGGCAGGTGATTGAAGCGCGGAACGAGGCGGGAACGATTCTGACTGCGCTCGAAAAGGCGAAGAAAAGTCCGGCATGGGGCCAACTGACGACCGACGAAAAGAAAAAGATCGCCAAGCTGGAGAAAGCTCTGATCGCGGTGAAGGCAGAAGAAGATTATCAGGCGATTCGCAAGGCGATTGACGTGCTGAATCAGGCGACGACGCGCCTGGCAGAGTTGATGATGGACAGCGCAGTTTCCACAGTTTTGAAAGGCAAGACCATGGACGACGCTGACGTTGGCGAGGGCCCGGCGGCGCCGCATCCCGTGGCGAAAGCGGACTTTGAATGAAAGAAATTGGGTAATTGGGAAATTGAAGAAATTGAGTAATTGGGAAATTTGGTAATTTTGTAATTTGAGAAACACAAACGGTTTTAAATTTCTCGATCACTAAATTCCCCAATTACTCAATCTTCCAGAGGAGCATGCATGTTAGAGGAAAACAATAAGGGCGCGGGCACAGCCACAGAAGAGGCTCCTGGCGAAAACACAGTTGAGGTCACGTTCTTGCCGGAAGGCAAGACCGTGCGCTTCGAGCATGGCAAGCTGCCCTACGAAGATCATGGCAAAGAAGAGTCGATTCTGGATATCGCGCTGAATTACGGCGTTCCCCTTGACCATGCCTGCGGCGGCAATTGCGCATGCACGACCTGCCACGTGTGGGTCAAAGAAGGCGCGGAAAATCTTTCGCCGATGGACGAGGATGAGGCCGATCGTCTGGACATGGCTGCCGACCTGCAGTTAAACTCGCGTCTCGGTTGCCAGGTGCAGATCGTGAAGCCGGGGAAAGTCGTTGTCGAGATTCCGGCGTGGAACCGGAATTACATATCGGAAGAACATCATTAGAAAATAGTTTTTGATTTTAGAAAATAGTTTCTGATTTCCAGTTTCCAGTTTCCAGTTGGATACTCGAACTTCTACGACTCGCGTGCGGCGATGCGGTTTCTGGAAACTGGAAACTGGCGACTAGAAACTCGAACCTGTTCTTAGGAGCTGTCTATGCCGAAACCTCTTACCTGGGACGACGCCGAAGACATTGGCATCCTGCTCTCTGAAGCTTATCCTGAGGTTGATCCGCTGGCGGTGCGCTTTACCGACCTTCATCGCTACGTAACTGAACTTCCCGACTTCAAGGGCGATCCGAAGAGCTCGAATGAAGGCAAGCTTGAAGCTATACAGATGGCGTGGCACGAGGAAGTTCAGGACCGCACCCAGGGATAACGGGAGGCGGCAAAGGTAAGCGGAGCCCACTTTTTACATTTCCGTGACAATTGGCACTGCGAATTGGCGTAACTTGAGCCCAACTCGGCGTGCGATGTTTTCGTACGCGCGAAGAGAATTCTCTCTCCAACCAACTGCAAAGGGCATAGCGCAAGCTGTGCCCATTTTTATTGTGGGATTTTTAAAAGCGATTCGGAACAGGAATTACTTTCGTCGCCAGCGAACGCCCTCTTTTGTGTTCTCGATGATTACGCCGGCAGCGACCAGCTCCGCGCGCAGTGCGTCGGAAACGGCGAAATTGCGGGCTTTCCGGGCGGCTTCCATTTCGGCGACCTTGCGTTCGATATCGGCGTCGCTCATTCCAGCGGACTTTACCAGTTCTCGCAGCTCCGGACTGATATCGCTCTCGCGTCTCTCAGAGCGCGCCCATTCGAGAATTTGTTTCATCTTGGGGACGTCGTCATCCTTAAGCACGGCGAAGATTTCGTCGAACTTCTCCAATGCCGCGAGTAATGGCGCAGCGTCGCCAGACTTGATTTGCGCTGAATCGATGGCGGAGTTTGCCCGGCGAACCATTTCGAAAATCGCGGCCTGCGCCTGGGCTGTGTTGAGATCGTCTTCGAGTGCGGCTTTCATGCGCTCAATGGTCTCGCTACCGAGCGATTGCATCTCCGGGTTTGAACCTGCGGGAAAATTGCCGGCGCTCAAACGCTGGCGGAAATTGCGTAATCGCTCGACTGAGACCGCGGCCTGCTTCAATCCGTCGAACGTAAAGTTGAGCTGATTGCGGTAGGGAACCGACGTGAGCAAGTAACGGATCGACGACGGTTTGTGGCCCTTCAAGACTAGATCGCGGAGGGTGTAAAAGTTGCCCAGGCTCTTTGACATCTTCTCGCCTTCGACGAGAAGAAAACGAACATGGAACCAGAAGCGCGCGAAAGTTTTTCCGGTCAGCGATTCCGATTGTGCAATTTCGTTTTCGTGGTGCGGGAAAACCAGATCTTCGCCCCCAGCGTGAAGATCGAAGCTCTCACCCAGTTCCTCCATCGACATTACCGAACACTCGAGATGCCAGCCCGGGCGTCCCGGCCCGATGGGAGTTTCCCAGGAAGCTTCGCCCGGTTTCGGGGCTTTCCATAGCGCAAAATCGCGGGCGCTGTCTTTGTCGTATTCGTCGAGGTCGACGCGCGCGCCGTCGAGCATGCCGCTGAAATCCTTTTTTGAAAGCCTGCCGTAGCGAGGGAAACTGGCGATGCGAAAGTAATAGGAGCCGTCGTCGGTGCGGTAGGCGTGTTTTTTCTCGACCAGTTCGGCGACGAACTCAGCCATTTCCGGAATGTGCTCCGTCGCGCGCACCAGTTTGGGCTGCTCGATGCCGATCATGGCGGAGTCTTCCAGAAACGCTTTCACGTACTTTGCCGTGTATTGCTGAACGCTTACTCCGGCTAATGCCGCGTTGCGGATGATTTTGTCATCCACATCGGTGATGTTCATGGCGTAGCGAACTTTGTATCCGGATTGGCGCAGGAAGCGCTGCAGCATATCGACTGCGACGAAAGTGCGAAAGTTGCCGATGTGTCCGTAGTCGTAGACCGTCGGCCCGCAGGCATACATGCGCACTTCGTTGTCGCGCAGCGGGCGAAACTCCTCAAGCTGCGACGACATGGTGTTGTAAAGGCGTAAGGACATGCTGAGCGAGCGCTTTGAAGAAGAACCTCCAATTCTAGGGGGACGCGGGAAAAAGGGTCAACTGGTGGGACCTAAATAGCGGGAGAGCGTAATTAAGGACGGGGTCAAACGCGCGATTTATGCGTCGCGAGACTGCGACGCATGGCGCGGCCTGCCCGGATTCCTCGTTGCACGAAAAACGCTGGTTCGGAATGACACGGCAAACTCGACGACTAGCGCGCGTTCACGCGAGGGACATCCGCGGAAGCATGCGCCGGCAAGGCGTGGGTGTGGGCGCGCAGGCGATACTGGACGAGGACGGCATAGTGCAGGGCTGAGATGATGGTGAAGGCGAAGGTCGCGCGCAGGAATACGGTTCGCGTGATCCAGATCCAGCGTGCCGGCCGGATGGCGAAAATCAGAACAAAAAATACGGCGGCGATCTGGGAAAAAGTATTGGCTTTTCCGAAGATGCTGGGGCGGAAATCGCGCAATCCGGAGATGGCGAACAGCACGGCGCTGGCGGCGAGAATCGAAACGTCGCGACTGAAAACCAGAACGGTGAATTTCCATGGAATCTTGTGCAGAATGGAAAGCACGGGAAACATCGTGCTCAACAGAAGCTTGTCGGCGATGGGATCTAAATACTGGCCTAGTAAAGTCTGTTGATGCAATTTGCGAGCCAGTAATCCATCGAGGCCGTCGCTGAATCCGGCGACCACAAAAAGCACCAGCGCCCAGAAGTAGCGGCCGTCGACCAGTTCGATGACGATAAACGGAACGAATGCCATACGCAGCAGCGTGAGCTGGTTGGGCGCGGTGAAGACTTGCGAGATTTTCATGCCGAATCCCTTGCTCGATCGGTGGATTTTACGCGGCCTGTGGCGCCGTCGGCGGCGCCTCTGCGGAGGCTTTGGCCATCTTCATGGGAGCTTAAAACCGTAGAGCTTAAAACCGCAGCCGGGTCGAGTCCGGTCTGGGCCGAGAAGCGCTGCGAGAGCGAAGGCAGGTTGCCGTCGGGAAGATCGAGTTCGATGCGTTCGATCCGGTGCATGGGGAAGAACACGACGGCTGGGGTGAACGATTCGGCGTCCTTCACCAGCAAAACCAGGTCTTCGAATGAAGCCAGCTCGATGCCGCTGAGACTCAGGCCCTCTGCCCCCAAAGCCAAAACTTTGCCCCAGAATTTGTCTCTGGGATTGCCCAGCGTGACTACGACCATGGATCCGGGCGAAAAAGGAACAGACGCAGGCGCGCTGCGGTTGATGCTCTTTTGCCGGGAGCCACTTCGCTTGGGCGGGAAGTTTTTTGGCATAAGACGATTGTCGCTGGCGAGGCAGGACTTGGCAACTGAGATGAGTTGGACCTGTCAGGGTTTTGCCTTCCATGAGAAGGCGTGTAATGCCAACCGAAGTTTTTGGTTTTGGGCTTCGATTGTGTGCCTTCGTTTCATAGCGGAGAGATGTTCGGCAGACGGGCAAGGGTTCAGTCACAGGTCGAGCGAAGCGAGCCGAATATGGCACGTCCAAAAAACGCGTTCTTAGCTTGGTCCAACGAAATCTGGATCGCAGTTTCATCTACAAAAATCCAGGATGTGAAAGAATATCGAACTCGGCGAGTGGAGTTCCCGTCCCGGAGATTGCCGCGAGGAAGAGAGGACAGTGACAGCCTACGCCCCGGTGTTGATCATAGCATTTGCATTCATTTGCTCAGGACGCTCGTTTGCGCAGTCGGTTCAGAAGGAGGGCAAGGCTGTCCTTGAGCTGGGAGCGGCTGCTGATCGGAGTCTCACAGAGAGTCAATCGGCCTTTGGTCCCACGGTCGCGGTCGAGGTAACGCCGATAGAGAACTGGCTGGAACTGGAAGCTGGCGTTACGCCACTTTTTAGGCGTCACTCGACCGAATGGAGCGTCGATGTTCTGTTTAAAAAGCCCTGGACGATTTCCGACAAAATGGAGTTTATGCTGGGGATTGGGCCGGAGTGGATTTATTCGAACGCATACGGCGTCAAGATGAACTCAGTCGGTGCTGAGGTTGCCCCGGACTTCATGTTTTGGCCGGCGAAAAACCATAGATTCGGCTGGTATCTCGAACCAAGCTACGAATACAAATTTGGCCCTGGCCATGAGCACTCGCTTGGTATCAGCGGCGGCCTTCTGATCTCCATTCCTTAACTCTCAGCACGCTACGGCGGAGCGTTGCGTTGGCAGCGAGGAGCTTAGTTGTTGGAGTGACTGGCCATGCCCTCCGGCGTTGAGACCACTCGTCCCTCGGCTGTTCGGCGCATTGCGTTGCCTGAATTACCCGTCGCCCGTTAGAATTGAAACCACAGCCGTCCACTTGTAGGCCCGTAGCTCAGTCTGGTTAGAGCGCTTCCTTGACACGGAAGAGGTCGATGGTTCGAGTCCATTCGGGCCTACCATGAATTCAGGAGTTTCGACGTACCTCGCCTTCGCTCGGGATCGCTGCGGGCTCCCACTTCACTCACGCCCGCAAAGCGGCTCATGGTCGAGTCCACATGTTACGATATTCACACCTTCCGAATTGACCATGCCTGATCCCAGCGTTACACCACCTGAAATCGCGAAAGAGTCTGCCGAGACCGACAACACATTCGGCGAAATGCTTTCACAGTTCGAAAAAAGCCATGCGGCGACATCCGAGCGCGGATCGGCGCAACGGGTTGGGATGGTGATTGCAGTTTCTGCCGACTCGGTATTCCTTGATATTGGATTCAAAAGTGAGGGCCTGCTTCCCTTGGCGGATTTGCAGGCTGCAGGTCAAAGCGTAAAACCCGGAGATAAGCTCTCGGTCTCCGTGAAGGGGCGCGATCCGGAAGGCTACTATCAGCTCACGCTGGGCAAAGTCGAGCGGCCGGCTGACTGGGCGGCGCTGGAAAAGGCTTTCACCGATAAAGCTACGATTGTGGGCACCGTGACTGGCGCGATCAAAGGCGGGCTCACCGTGGATGTTGGGGTGCGTGCCTTCATGCCTGCTTCGCGCAGCGGGAGGCGAGAAGCCGCCGAGCTGGAGAAGATGGTGGGGCAGGAAATTTTCTGCCGCATTATCAAGCTCGATGTGGCGGATGAGGACGTTGTGGTCGACCGGCGCGCGGTGCTGGAAGAGGAAGAGCGCTCGGCGGTGGAACGGCGATCTTCTGAAATCAAGGAAGGCGCGAGGCTCAGCGGCACGGTTCGCAGCCTCACCGATTATGGCGCATTTGTCGATCTTGGCGGCGTGGATGCGTTGCTGCATGTGAGCGATATTGCCTGGACACGGGTGAATAAAGCGGCGGACGTGCTCTCGGTGGGACAGAAGATCGAGGTCAAAGTTCTCAAGAGCACGAGCGAAGGCGGCAAGCGGCGAATTTCGGTGGGAATCAAGCAGCTGCAGCCGCATCCCTGGGATTTGATGGCGGGAAAGTACAAACTTGGAGAGCGGATCCGAGGCACCATTACTCGGGTGACTGACTTCGGTGCTTTTGTTGAGCTGGAGCCGGGAGTGGAGGGGCTGATCCACGTGTCGGAAATGTCCTGGGGAAGAAAGCTGCGCAGCGCGAGCACGCTGGTCAAGCCGGGCGAGATGGTTGAGGCCGTAATTCTGGGATTGAACATTGAGGAGCGGAGAATTTCGCTGGGCCTCAAGCAAGCGCTGGGCGATCCCTGGACCGATGCCGGCAAAAAGTTCGCGGCCGGAACCGTGATTGAAGGACCGGTCGTGAGCATCATGAAGTTTGGCGCGTTTGTGCAGCTGGCCGAGGGTGTTGAGGGCATGATTCACGTCAGCGACTTGAGCGCCGAGAAGCACATTAATCATCCGCAGGAAATATTGAAAGTGGGGCAGGTGGTCAAGGCTCAGGTGCTGGCCATCGATACCGAAAAGCGGCAAATGCGTTTGGGCATAAAACAACTGGCACCGAGCGGGCTCGATGAATATATTGCCGAGCACAAGCAAGGGGATGTGGTCAGCGGACGGATTGTCGAGGTTTCAGATGGGCAGGTCCGGGTGGAACTGGGCGAAGGCATTGAAGCGATGTGCCGCATGGCTGCGGATTCCGTGAACGACAAACCGGCTTCTGCTTCGCGGTCGCAGGCAGCGTCCGCAAAGCTCGACCTGTCTTCCCTTGGCTCCATGCTGCAGGCTCGATGGAAGGGGAATGCAGCTGCGGAAGGCGCGAAACCTGAGCCCGTCCGAAGCGGACAAATCCGCAAATTCAAACTTATAAGAATGGATCCCGCCGCTAAAACGCTTGAGCTGGAATTGGTATAACCAGCAGAGAGTCAGCCAGGCGACTCGTTTTTTTCGGTTCTCTTCCTCTCTCCTTGCCGGACTCGCCGGAAGCGAAACACGTTTCTTAATTGACATCGGTGTGCCTGCCGGTGTATTACGAAACGTTGCTTTTACTTTCGTTTCTCGACGTTCGTTTCTCGACGTTACTGAAAATTTAGGATGGCTTCGCCCATGCGCAAACGGTCAAGCTTGTGGCTGATAATCGCAATCGTGATTTGCTTCCCAGGCCTAAACGCGGGCTCGGCGCCCGCGCAAACATCCAGGATGGAAAGCACCAAGTTGCGGATTGAGGTGAACCAGAATTCGGGCGCTTATAAGATTGCTTCAAAGGATGATCTAAACGTCTGGATCACGGCGACGCCAGCGGCAGAGATCAATCATCGCTGGGTCCATCCCTCCGATTACCCGAAACACAGTGTGAATACCTCGCCATTCAGCGACGACACTGGCTCCGGCACACAGCTGACGGTTACCTACTCGGGATCATCGAGCCAACCCGATCTTATCTGGGATCTGCGAATGCCGCAGACATCGGAGTTCGTTGAAATCGAGACGCGGATTCAGAACAGTACGCCGTCGCAGATTACGGTTGAGGGTATTCGTCCCATCGAAGCCGCGAGCTCTCCTTTTTTCCTGGATGGTCCGGAATCGGCGGATCGCGTTCTTTCCGACAGTTTCAGCGAAGACCGGCCGAATATGAAAATTCACGATCTCGGCGATGCGGAGGCTGGAATGGATCGCGCGGTGGGGAGCCAGCTGATTTACAACCGGCAAAGCCAGCAGAGTCTTTTTCTGGGAGCGCTGACCTCGGAGAAATGGCTGACCGTCTTGCGCCTGCGAGTGGATGGCAAAAAGAACATTAGCCGGTATGAAGTCGATTCCACCGGTACCACGGAGCTGGAGAACGAAAACTCGTTGCGGGAATCGCCACCGGAAGATCGCATCGAGTTAAGCCTGCCGGTTGAGCCGGGCCAGAGTCTCGCCTCCGAACGGCTCATGGTGAGTTTATCGAAGAACTATCACGCGCAACTTGAAACCTATGGCGAAACTATCCGAAAGTTACATGCGGCAAGAGTCAGCGCTCCCACTCCGATCGGATGGTGGAGCTGGACCGCTTACTACTTCGGACTGACTGAAGGGCCGGCGTTGACGAACGCGGAATTTCTGTCTTCGCATTTGCTCGATCTCGGCTATAAATTTTTTCACATCGACGAAGGCTACCAATTCGCGCGCGGCGATTACACCTCGATTGTCGCCTACAAATATCCGCATGGAATGAGACGACTCGAAGAAAAGGTTCAGGGTCTCGGCCTGACGCCGGGGATCTGGACGGCTCCTTTCGAAGTCTCGGAACGCTCGTCGGTGTACGTCAATCATAAGGACTGGCTGGTGCATAATGCCGCCGGCCAGCCGATTCATGCGGGATTCGTCCTTGAGCCGCCGGACGCTGCCAAGAACCTCGACCAGCTCTACGTGATCGATACGACGAATCCAGCCGCGCAGCAGTATTTGCACGACACCTATACCACGCTGACTCGGGACTGGGGCATTCGCTACATCAAAATGGATTTCATGGACGATAGCGCCATTGAGGGTTACTACTATCGTCCGCACACGACGGCGCTGGAGGCGCAGCGAATTGGCTTGCAGATTATTCGCGATGCGGTGGGAGAAAATGTGCTGCTCGACAAAGATGGCAGCGTGATGCTGAATCCGGTGGGTCTGGTTGATACCGGGAGAATTTCCTGCGACACCGGCCACACCTTCGATGCCAGCCGCGATGCGGCGCCGGGGATGGCCGCGCGTTATTACATGAACCGGAATTTCTTTGTCGCCGATCCCGACGCATTTTCGGTTTCGCATCAGGCCTATGCAGAGCAGCAGGATCACGGAGGCGCACGTGCGCTTACGCTTGACGAGGCTCGGGTTGCGGTTGCGCTGGCCGCAGTCTCGGGTGGCATGTTCGAGATTGGCGACGACCTGCCGACCCTCTTTCTAAATGCCGATCGCATGGCCCTTTTGCAGAATCGCGACCTTTTGAACATGGTGCGTTATGGTCGCGCGGCGAAACCGCTTGATCTGATGGGCTACTCGCCCGAGGACGAGATGCCCAGTATTTTTCTGCTGCGGGAAAGTAAGCGGCAGTGGATTCTGGCGGTCTTCAACTGGACAGAAAAGGAGCGGGCGCATAGTTTCTCACTTCCAGATGTTCTTTCCGAGCCGGGGATCGGCGCGCACAACACGGTTTTCAATGTTTTTGGAACGAGCAAAGCAATCTCCGCAAACCAGATTTCTGAGAATCAGGCTGGACTCTCTTTGAAACAGCCACCGCATTCCGTGCGGATGTTGAAGATCATTGATACTTCAACACCGGCCTCATCGCCGTCGCTGACGATGAACGCGGTGGAGAAGATTGAGGCGGGAAAGTCCGCGACATTTTCCGCCCAGAGCGCGGAGGGCAGCGTGCCGGCACTTTCCTATCACTGGGATTTCGGGGATGGCACGAGCGCCGATGGAGTCAGCGTCACGCACTGCTACACACACGCAGGCAACTTCACGGTTCACCTCAGGGCGGAGGGCATCGAAGGAGTTCCGTTTGAGAAAAGCTTTACGCTTACAGTTTCGGGCGTGATCGACACGGTTTTCCGGCCTGAGCTCTACCAGCGGTACTCAGAACCGAAGTGAAGGCTACGAATCGTTCTTCCTTTTCCGCTTCCGATTTGTTAGTATTTATTACGTTTAGTTTCGATTAAAACTTCGAATGGCTATGAACTCTCTGCTCAGCCTGTTGGCGCTTCCTCTAGACGAGAGGAAATCGTTAGGCCTCCTGCATACTCCCAAGGAAATTGCGCAGCAACCGGAAAGCTGGCTGGGCACTTATCGCGAATTTCGAAATCGGCAGGCAGAGATTCTGCGGTTTGTTCAGTCGGCAGGGGTGAGCTGGGATCCGGTGCGGCGGCCGACTGTATTCCTGATCGGCGCGGGGACCTCCGATTACATCGGGCGGTCGCTGGCTCAACTGCTCAGGCGATGCTGGCACTGTGAAGTGTTGGCGGTGCCGAGCACGGACCTGTTGACTCACTCCGAGCAGTGGCTGGCCAATGGCCGCAATTATCTTTGGATTTCGTTTTCGCGGTCGGGAGAAAGCCCGGAAGGAATCGCGGTCATTGAGCGGGCATTGAAAAATCATCCCGGCATTCATCACTTGATCGTCACCTGCAATGCGCAGGGCAAGATGCTGAAAATGGCAGATCGCCGTCAGCAGGTTTTAGCGCTTGCGCTGCCGGACGAAGTCAACGATCGCGGGCTAGCCATGACGAGTTCGTTTTCGAACATGGTGATTTTTGGACAGTGCCTGGCGCATATCGATGGCCTCGAAGGGTACGAAAAAATCCTGCGTCAAAGCGTAAAAGCGGGAAGCAATTTTCTTGAGCCAGCCGCGAAATGTGCGGCTGAGCTGGCAAGGCGGGATTTTTCGAAAGCGTGCTTCATTGGCTCCGGGCCGTTGAGGGCTGTGGCCACCGAATCTGCCTTGAAGGTGCTCGAGCTTACCGCCGGCCGGGTTCAAACCATGTCAGAATCCGCGCTGGGATTGCGTCACGGTCCCATGGCCGCTCTGGATGAGCAAACGATGCTGGTGGCCTTTCTTTCAGGCGAGGAAAGAGTTGCGAGCTATGAAATGGATCTGCTGGAGGAAATCAGCAGAAAACGGCTGGTGAAAACTCGAGTGGTGGTGGCCGCGGCGCCGAGCGCACGGCTCGAGGGTTTAGCCGAGCATGTTCTGGCGCACGCGCTTTCTAACGGCTTCGGCGACGATTATCGGCCGCCATTGGATGTGATTTTCGGACAATTGCTTGGGCTTTTTCTCTCCCTGCACTACCGCCTCAAGCCGGATTGTCCGAGCCCCAACGGCGCCATCAGCCGGGTTGTGCAAAATGTTCTGATTCATTCTTGAAATCGAAGTGCAAGGTCAGCGGGAGGATTATCATGCAGAGTCCATCGAACCGCTCGTCACGCAAACCCATAGACGTAGTCATTTTTTTCCTTCAAAATTATTGCCGGTTTTCGATTGCGGCAATCTTGATTGCATTGGCCAGCCTTCCGGCCATGGCGCAAAAGGATACGGGAAGCATTGCTGGACTGGTGAAAGATGCTTCCAACGCCGTGGTCGACGGCGCCAAGGTGACGGTCACGGATGTCGACCGCGGAACCCAGTTGGTGACTCAGACCAATGCGGTGGGAGAATATCTGGCCAACCCGCTGAAGGTCGGCCGATACAACGTAACCATCGAGAAAACGGGTTTCAAGAAATCGACAGTTGGGCCGGTTATCGTGGATGTGCAATCGCGGCCTGCGGTCGACGTCACTTTGCAGGTGGGAACGATCTCCGAGACCATGACGATAACCTCGAACAGCCAACAACTGGAAACGGAGACTTCCGGGTTGGGCCAGGTGGAGAACAGCCACACCATCGAAACGCTTCCGCTGAATGGCCGAAATTATGCGCAACTGGCTTTGCTGACCGCCGGCGTAGGCCCAAGCGAGCCTGGGTCCCGGGCGGAGACGACTTACGGCTTCAGTTCGAACGGTGCCCGCTCATTGCAGAACAACTTTCAGTTGGATGGAGTCGACAACAATTCCGACCTGGGAGACCTGCTGAACGGCAGCGCTTATGTGATTCAGCCTTCGGTCGACGCGCTGGCAGAATTCAAAGTTGAAACCAACGCCTACAGTGCAGAATTTGGACGGGGCAATGGCGCAGTGATGAATGCCGTGATCAAATCGGGCACGAACCAGTTCCATGGCGACGCGTACGAATTTTTGCGAAACGATGTTTTCGACGCCGCCAACGCGTTCGACGAATTCGGACGGCAGGAGTACCGGCAGAATCAGTTTGGCGCGACCCTGGGCGGGCCGATCATCAAGAATAAAACCTTTTTCTTCGGCGATTATGAGGGGCTACGGGTTCGCCAGGCTCTGCCGCAGCTGGCGCTGATTCCGACGGCGGCCGAAATCGGAGGAAATTTTTCATCGTTCCTGACCACGACTCCGGTGATGGCGGTCGATACCAACGGAAATGCGACCAAGCAGGTCGCGCGCGATTGCAGCGGGAACCCCACTTACGCGGGCGAGATCTTCAACGATTACCTGACCCAAACTTCGACGCTGAATCCCGACGGTTATTGCGGGGTTCCGATCGGGGTGGGCGCCGGAGGCGTTCCCACGAACATATTTCCCAAAGGCTTAATCGATCCTTTGGCGGCGCGGCTTTCAGCTCTATTTCCCGCTCCCAATGTAAACATCAACGGGTCGAACTTTCTGGCCGAGCCCAAGAAGAGCCTGACTCAGAACAATTTCGATATCCGCATCGATCATACGATCAGTGATCACGATGGTCTGTTTGGCCGCTTCAGTTATGAAGACCAGCCGAGTTATACTCCCTCGCCATTTAACAACGCGCTGGATGGGGGAGCATTCCAGGATGGTTATCAGGACAATTCGTATCGAAGCGTAGCCATCAGCGAAACCCATACATTTTCCTCGAGCATGGTAAACGAGTTACGCATCGGCTATAACCGGATCAATTCGCATCGCTTTCAACTGAACTACAACACCAATGTTGCCGAGCAGTTGGGATTTCCCGGAGTGCCGTTCGGCCCAAACAACGGCGGCTTGCCGAACATCACCATTGACGATGGTACGGCGACCATTGGCAGTTCGGGCTTCCTGCCGTCGATTGAGAAACAGAATGCCTACGTAGTGGATGAGAATCTGACCAAGGTTCTGGGCCGGCACTCGCTCAAAGTGGGAACGGAGTTGCGTTTTATCGAGTTCACGATTTTCCAGCCGGCGGCGTCGCGCGGGACCATGGATTTCGCCAGCAATCTTACCGACAATGCCGCGGCTCCGACCACGGGAGGAGAAGCCTTCGGGACTTTCCTGCTGGGCATCACGGATGGAGCAACGATTACGAACCAGCACAATGTGCCCTATCGTCGCGGCGACTACGCGGGGTTTGTGCAGGACGATTTTCGCGCCACGCAGAAATTAACCTTGAATCTTGGCCTTCGCTATGAACTGTTTACGACGGTGAAGGCGAGTGGCAATCAAGAGGCCAATTTCGATTTTGCCACCGACTCTTTGGTAGTGCCGAAAGGCCAGCAAGCGGTGTTGACGCCGACTCTGGCATCTTTGATTCCGATCCAGAGAACCGGCAGCCCAGGATTGATTTCTCCGGACCTCACCACGTTCGCGCCTCGCTTCGGCCTCGCCTACCAGATTACCGGCAAGCTGGTTTTGCGCGCGGGCTACGGAATTTTCTACGGCGGCGAGGAGAACGGGCCATTTTCTAATCCGAGTCCAGGTTTCAACCCGCCGTTCTTTGTTACGGAACAGTTCACGCAGCCCTGTGGATTGCCGGCGGCGAATCCCGCGCCCAACCAGCCCAACTGCGCGGCTATTGGTCCGAAGAATGTTCCTCTCACCTCGCTCTCGCAAGGCTTTCCGGCCAACTCGCTGACGGACCCGAACAGCCCGACTCTGTTTTCCGAAAGCTCGACCTTGAAGACGCCTTTCGTGCAGCAATGGCACCTTGGGTTTGAATATCAATTGCCGAGCCAGACGCTGCTGGAGGTTTCCTACGCGGGCTCTCACGGTAACGATCTCTACGGCATGTACAACGGCAATCAGGCGCAGCCGAATGTGACTTTCTGCACTACCAATGGCAACACTCCGGAGAACTGCCCGACCGCTCCGCGGCGGCCGTTTCCGGCGGTCGATGGCGGCATTGACACGCTTCGCGCCAACGATTTCTCGAACTACGACGCCCTGCAGGTGCATGTGGAAAAAAGGCTCAGCCGCGGGCTGCAGTTCGGGGCGTCCTACACTTATGCGCACGCACTGGATGACGCTTCCAGCGCTAGTCTTGGCTCACTGAACAATGGCGACTTCCGCAACCAGCTTTATCCGGGGCTGGAATATGGCAATGCGGATTTCGATGTGCGCCAGCGTTTCGTAGTCGACTACGCCTATCAATTGCCGTTTGGGCGCGGAAGGGCGATCGGCGCAGGCGCGGGCGGAACTCTCAACCAGATTATCGGGAATTGGGAGGTGGCCGGCATCACGACAGCTCAAACCGGCAACTGGTTCACCATCACCGACGCGATCACCAACGTTTCAACCGCCGATGGCGGCGGTGCTGTCGGATATTACGAAGTGCGGCCCAATTTGGTCGGCAATCCCAATGCGAAGCCGTGCCTCGCGGGCTATTTGTTCAACACCTGCGCCTTCGCTGACAATACGACGTTTTTCACCTTTGGCGACGCCGGCAGGAACATCGTGCGCGGGCCGGGCTTGCAGGACTGGGATATCTCCATTTTCAAGATATTTCCCATTCACGAGCAGGTTCACGCCGAGTTTCGCTCGGAATTCTTCAACGTCTGGAACCACAAGAATCCACTGCTGGGGCCGGTCGGTGCGATCAGCGAAGAGCCCACCGCAGTGGAGTTCGGCACGCCACAATTCGGGCAGGCGGTTGCGGCGAGGGATCCACGCTTCATTCAGTTCGCGCTGAAGCTTTATTTCTAGGCGCGAATGGGCGGCGTCAGCGGGGATCCGGATCAACTGCCCTTAACCGCGAAGCACACAAAGAAACGCCGCAGAGGCACGAAGAAGAACTCGGTGAACAGAATTGGGACGCTACTGGACCGCCGATAGTGCCTCAGTTTGAACTTTTTGGCAGAGTTGATGGCTTGGAGGACGTTGCGGAGCGCCAGATGCCCTAGACTTTCCGCCCTTTAGCGGACTACGAACTTCCACGCCATTGCGACTAGGAAAACGACAACTCCGAGGCCATAGCCCCAGAGTTTCACACGATTGATCTTTTCCTGCTCGATCATAAAAGCCTCACGACATCAATGATGCCACAGGCAAGGATGCTAAGGCGAGCCTATGAAATTTCAGGCTGAGGCACTGCCGAACCGCCCGCGTCTTTGATCTGTTGGCAGTGCGTCATTTATACTCAACCATTGCCCCAAACAATGACGAAGGAATCAGGAGCAGCAATCTTTCATGCCTAAGCGTACGTTCCAACCTAATCGGCGCAAGCGAAGCAAGAAGCATGGTTTTCGCACGCGCATGAAGACCCAGGGCGGCCAGAAGGTGCTTTCCCGCCGCCGCGCCAAAGGGCGCGAGCGGGTATCCGTGAAGCCGGGTTTCCGCGAGTAGCTTCTTGGCGCAGCTCGTTTCCACAGTCGAGACGATCAGCCGCTTGCGGCTTCAGGACGTAGTGGCCTGGGGTGCGAGGAATTCAGCCGAAGTCTGCCATGCCGCCAAAGAACGCAGGACGATTCCCGCGCAGTGCGCGGCTTTTGCGGCACGCTGATTTCGAGCGGGTTTATAAGGATGGGCGGCGGCATTTTTCCGCGTCCATAACAGTTTTTTATTTGCCGCGAATGCCATGCGCCGAAAAGGGGAAAGCGGCTGCAGAAGCGCAGGGTTTGCGGGTGGGGTTTACAGTCGGACGCGGGCTTGGCGGCGCGGTTCAACGCAACCGGATGAAACGGCGCTTGCGGGAAGCGGTTCGCATGTCGTGGCCTTCGAGTGGAGTCGCAGCCGACGTTGTAATCAATCCGAAGAAGAGTTTGCTCAAGGTTGACTTTGCGGAAGTGCTGGAGGAAATCAGGCGAGCATTCGGCATGGTTGAGAAGAAGCTGGCGCAGACCAGATCGACGATGACGGAAGCGAAAGAAAATTCTGGAAGGCAAAAGTCAGAAGCCGGAAGTCAATCTTGAACCAGTCAACCTTGAAGCAGTGCGCAAAATTCGTGATGCTGCAATTGCTGCGCGGTTACAAGCTGGCGATTTCGCCTTTTCTTCCGGTGGCCTGCCGCTACGTGCCGACCTGCTCCGAATACGCCATGGAGGCGGTGGAGCGCTACGGGGCGCTGCGCGGAGGATGGATGGCTTTTGGGAGAATTCTGCGCTGCCATCCGTTGGCCGGCAGCGGTTACGATCCGGTGATGGGAACACCGGCGAGAAAAAGTTCCCGATGAGCGCGGGGTGTGCGCTTCAATTTTAAGACGGTAAGCAAACTTTGCCCGAATATCAAAATCCTCAACAGGAACCAGGGTCCGAGCGCCGGCTGCTGCTCGTGTTCCTGCTGACGTTCATCGTTCTGATTTTCCTTGAACCGTTGCTGAAGAAATATGGGCCGCAACCGCCGGCTCAACCGCATCCGACCCAGCCTGCTCCTGCCCAGCCCGCGGCGGCTCCGAGTTCTCCTGCTGCGGCCGTTTCAGTCCCTGCTCCTCCTCCGCCCCCAACAGCGGCAAAGCAAGCCTCGGCGGAAACTGAAACCGTGATCGACAGCGATCTTTATCGCATCACTTTCACCAATCGCGGGGCTCAGGTGAAGTCGTGGATCCTGAAAAAGTTCAAGAATGATGCGCAGACCGGACCACTTGATCTGGTCAATCCGGAGGCAGCCTCGAAGTTCGGCGATCCTCTTTCGCTTTGGACCTACGACGAGACGGTGCGCAACCGCCTCAACTCAGCGCTTTACGTGCCTTCGAAAGAAGGGAATCTCGCGTCGCCCGCGCAACTCAGTTTCGAATATGCGGATCGGGATCTTGTGGTCCGCAAGACCTTCCACTTTGACAATACTTATCTCTTGAAGATCGACACGTCGGTCTTTTACAAGGGCGCCGAGATTTTTGCCGCGCCCGCGTGGCCGGCCGGATTTGGCGACCAGGTAACACCGGCTTCGTACGCACCGGCTCGCATTGACTATCATAATGACCTCTCGACGGACAAGACGGCTTTAATTTTTCCCAATTACATCATTCGGGTTGCCATCAAGAGTGTCAGTGGCGACAACACGATCAAGGGACCATTCGAGTGGGGCGGCACCGACGATCAATATTTCACCGCGATCTTTATTCCGAATGATCCCCAGCGCGCGGCCATGGTCACGCTGCGCAACCGGATTCAAATTCCCCAAAAGCCTGGCGCAAACGAGACCGTGGCAGCAGATGTGCTGGGAGCCGCGGTTGGCGACCTTCGTGGGCCGACGGAAGAGCGCATGTTTGTCGGCCCGAAGGAAATATCTGCGCTCGATGCGGTTTCGATTCCTACCATCCACAATGGTGAAGCCGATCTCCGTGGGATCGTGGATTATGGATGGTGGGGCATTCTGGCGCGGCCGCTTTTCCTCTGGCTCAAGTGGACGTATAAGTACATTCCCAACTGGGGCTGGGCGATCGTCATCCAAACGCTCATCATTACAGTCGCATTGCTGCCGTTGCGCATCACCCAGATGAAGTCAATGCTGAAGATGCAGCGCGTGGCGCCGCAGATCAAATCCATCCAGGAAAAATATAAGAAATACAGCCTGCGCGATCCCCGCAAAGCCGCGATGAACGAGGAGATTGCCGCGCTTTATAAGAAAGAAGGGGTAAATCCGGCGGGCGGCTGTCTGCCGCTGCTTATACAGTTCCCGTTCCTGATCGCCTATTACCGCATGCTGGGCGTGGCGCTGGATCTGCGCCAGGCGCACTGGCTCTGGATCAAAGATCTTTCGGCACGCGATCCCTATTTCATTTTGCCGATCGTGATGGTGATCAGCATGTTTGCCATGCAGCGCATGACGCCACAGGCGGGCATGGATCCGCAGCAGCAAAAAATGATGAACTGGATGATGCCGCTGTTTATGGGCTTCATCTTTTTCAATCTGCAGGCGGGACTGAATTTGTATTACGCCGAAACCAATTTGATTTCGATTGCGCAACAGGCGGTGATGAACCGCACCAAGCTGGGACGGGAAATGCGCGAGATGATGGAAAAACGCGCCAGGAAGAAAGAGAAATGAAGGGAGCTTTTGCCTCTTAGCTTTTGGCTTTAAGCTTTTGGCTTGGATCGCGACGACGCCTGGATGGTTGCTGCGATAAGATTTGATTCAAATCCAATGTTTTTTTCGCATCTTAATTGCACGTTGCGGTCCAAAAGATTTTAAGGTTTAGCCAAGAGCCAAGAGCCAAGAGCTGGGAGCTAAGAGCCAAGAGCTGACTTATGGACAAACTCGCTGCCGCGAACAGAATTAACGAATTCCTGCAATCGGTCGTGACCGATGGCGGACTTCATCTCAAGTACCGCATTGTTGTCGATCCCCCGCCGAAGAGCGAGTGGGAGAAGCCCGAGATTTTTGTGGACTTCTCGGGTCCTGACTCGGCGCTTCTGCTGGATCGAGGAGGCGAGCTTTTGCGAGCCCTTGAGTTGCTGGCGCTGGAGATCCTGCATTTGCCTTCCGGCGAGCACGAAAAAATTTCTTTTGATTGCAGAAACCAGCGCTCGATGCGCTTCCAGGAGCTCAGGATGGCGGCAGGCGTAGCCGCCGAGAAAGTCCGCCAGACCGGGACGCCGTTCCAGTTCGCTCCCATGTCGTCGCGGGAGCGCCGTATGGTTCACCTTGTATTACGCGACCAGACGGACTTGCGCACTGAGAGCGACGGCGAGGGGTTCAATCGTTGTGTGGTTCTCTATCCCGCGGATTACAAACCGGCAGCGGGGAAAGCCGCGCGTAGAACCATCCCCTGATGCTATTCCGGATGTGGCTAAAGCCCCGGAAATCATGTTTGTTTCTGACGCGGCGCTGAAGCGCCGCTCTTGCACGTATCAGCGGGATTGGTGGATTTTCCTGCAATGATGCAAATAAAAGGGGCGAACTCAAATGAGTCGCCCCTGCAAAATCGAAAACGAAAACTATCGACCTCCGGCCGCTGCCGCTGCCACCGCCGGCATCATGCCGGCAATCTTCATCCCTTCAATTCGGGCCAGAACCATCTCAATGCTGGTGCCGGTATCGGTGCAGGCATCAACGTAGGGGTGACGGCTACCATCGGCGTGCATGACCAAAACGCTGGTTTCCGGCTGCGCCTTCTTTACCATATAGGGCAGGTGGTGACGGTCGTTTCTGGAAAGTGTAGGCCCCAACACCACCAGATCGAATGTGCCCTTGTGCAGCGCAGCCTCAACAGCCTTGCGGCCGATTACTTTCTCGACGCTATGTCCGGCTTTTTCAAACGCCGCCGCGGTAGACGCCTGGGCCTCGGGTTCGCTTTCGCCATAGAGAATTTTGAGCCTGCCTGTCTTCGCCATGAGTATTGGTCCTCGCTCGAAGCCGGTTTAATGTCCCCGGCGGTCGAAGCCTGACGGTAGCAACCGCATGGCTGGCTTTGTATATCACCGAAGACCAGCAACGAACGGGCTTCTGAGAGCACTTGGGATCTGGTTCGGCTTCACCGCGGCAGTTTGGCTGAGGGCTAAAAGGCGCTTCTGTGCAAAATCTCTTTTCTTCCAGCGGTTTCAGCGCTAAACTTTTGCCCCAGAGGGACTTCCATGTTCCGCGCTCGCATCGTCTTCAGTGTTTTCTTTTTGCTTATTTTTGCTGCGGTCTGCTGGGCACAGCAGGACGATCAATCGGTTGCCAGTTGCAACCTGGATGATGGCAGGCAGATCGCCATTCGCTACAATCCGGTCACCACCAAAAAAGAGAGAGTGCCCAACGGAAAGCCCTGGGAGCCGGGCGGTGCGCCCATGACTTTATTCACTGACGCATCCCTCAGCTTCGGGGGGGCAACCATTCCTCCCGGTGCGTATACCCTTTATCCGTTCCCTGGAAAAGCGTGGACCCTGGCGGTCAATAAGAATGTAACGCCGCACTCGGCATATGACGAGAAACAGGATATCGCGCGCTCCCAGGTGGAAACCGATCAAGTACCTGACGCCTCGGACGACCTGGAAGTGGCATTTGCGCATGTTGGAGAGAAGTGCACCCTGCGCATCTACTTCGGAAAAGCGGCGGTATTTGCGCCTTTCACCGCAAAATCGGGAAGCTAAGTAGGGTGCGGTCGTTTCGCATGCGAGCCGTAATCGTTCTTCTTGCCGCTGCAACTGCTCTGGCCCAATCAGCGCCGCAAGTTCTCTTCTCTCGCACGAATGAGGACCTTCGGGGCGTGAGCGCGGTGTCGCGAAAAGTGGCTTGGGCCTCGGGCACGCATGGAACCTATGTCCGCACAATTGACGGGTACACGTGGATAGCTGAGCAGGTCCCCGGCGCCGAGAAGCTCGACTTTCGCGGCGCCGA
Source organism: uncultured Acidobacteriaceae bacterium (assembly GCA_963766625.1). Classification (GTDB taxonomy): domain Bacteria; phylum Acidobacteriota; class Terriglobia; order Terriglobales; family Acidobacteriaceae; genus Sulfotelmatobacter. Next base: position 175,697 of record CAVYBF010000022.1, read on the forward strand.
AGCGTTTTCCGCGGACGAAGCGTTTCTCATGTCGTCTGGTCCCGGCGAGCAGTCCCGGATTTACCACACTGCGGATGCGGGCCGGCACTGGCAGATGCAATTCACCGAGAAAAATCCTAAGGGATTTTTCGATTCGATGGCGTTTTGGGATCGAACTCACGGTATTGTTCTAGGCGATCCGATCCCGGACGAATCGGGAAAACTGAAATTCGAATTGCTGCTGACGGAAGATGGTCAAAACTGGAATCCGATTCCCCCGGCTCAGCTTCCGTCAGCGATTGAGGGCGAAGGGGCATTCGCGGCGAGCAATTCGTGTCTCGCCATCCTCGGGCGCCAAGATCAAAACGTCTGGTTCGCTACCGGAGGCACAGTTGCGCGCGTTTTTCACTCTCCTGATCGTGGGCGCACCTGGCAAGTCTTCGATACTCCGATTGTTCATACTCCGATTGTCCATGGGACCGACGCGCAAGGCATTTTCTCGATTGCGTTCCGCGATGCCCTCCACGGCGCCATCGCCGGAGGGGATTACGAGCGCCCCGAAGAAGACGGCCCCAATCTGGCCTTTACTGACGACGGGGGCAAGACCTGGACGCTCTCGAAGATTTTCCCGCAGTCCTATTACTCCGCTGTGGCTTTTGATCGGGCCTATCCCGCCAGCGAGGCGTCTGCATCGAGCGTCAGAAAGCATGAAGATCAGGCGGGCACTCGCCTGTTCATGGTAGGCCCGAAGTTCATTTACGATTTTCGGCCTCCACGAAACCCAGTCCGCATTAGCCCTCGGAAGAAATCTGGCATGCAATTCAATGCCGTGAGTACATATCCCGGTGGTGGAGCATTGATCGTTGGTCCGAAGGGTGCCATCGTAACTGTTCCGTGAATTCGCGTTCGCTCCGGCGGTGACCAAAGTTCCATTGATTCGTAGTCCTTCCTGTCCCTATTCAGTTTCGTGAGATTCGAAGAGGATGATTAGGAAGCAAAACTTGTTGCAAGTCTCCCCCAGACTGCGAACGTCCCGTGAAAAACCTGTCTCTGGCCATCCTCTTTTTTGCCGGTACATTTTCGTTTGGGCAAACCTCGGCGAGCTCGGCTTTACCGGGTTCGGCGCCGGCGCTCCCAAGCGTGGCCGCGTCCACTGTCACTCGTACTACGCAGGCCGTCCACTATCGCCTGCAGGGTGGGACTACGAAAGTTGACTTTCACGGAACCGATCTGCTGCAGGGGGCGACGGGCGAAGCCAAGGTTGAAGGCAAGAAGACGAACTTCCAGATCGAAGTGAAGTTCGAGCACCTCGAAGATGCCACCAAGTTCGGACTCGAGTATCTGACCTATGTTCTTTGGGCAGTTTCTCCGCAAGGACGCCCGGTCAATCTGGGCGAAGTCATGCTCGACAAGGGCAATGCGCATCTGAAAGCTTTCACCGATCTGCAAACCTTCGGCATGATCGTGACCGCAGAACCGTATTTTGCGGTGACTGCTCCCGGCAACATGGTGGTGATGGAGAGCGTTTCGGCGGGCGGCGCGGGAGAAAATATCGAAGCAAAATATGACCTGGTCAGCCGGGGCACGTACTCCTCGACCAACACTCATATTCAGGATGCCATCTTCGGCATCGACAGCAAGACTCCGTTGGAGCTGTTCGAAGCCCGCAATGCGATGCGAATTGCACGCATTGCGGCGGGAGACAAATATGCGGCGTTCATCATTTCGAAAGCCGGCCAACAGCTGTTGAATGCTGAGAGCCTCTATCGGCAGAAGGCAAAGAAAGAGACTGTGGAAGCGGCCGCCAAAGAAGCCTCCGAAACAGCTGAAGAAGCTCGTCTGATGGCGGTGAAACAAAAAGCCGAAGACGATGCCCAGGCAGCCGCGGCAGCCCGTGAAGCCAAAGCGCGTGCCGACGCCGAGGCCGAAGCCAAGCGCCGTGCCGATGCGGAAGCCGCCGCCGCCCAGGCTCAGGTTGCCCGGGTTGAAGCGGAGAAGGCGAAAGCGGAAGCGCTGCAGATGAAGCAGGAAGCCGAAGCCGCGGCCGCGGAAGCGGCACGCCAGAAAGCTGAGGCCGAGAAAGCTACCGCCAACGCCATCGCGCAGCAGCAAGCTTTGGCGGCGGAAACCGATAAAGCTCGCCAAGCCGCAGCGCAATCCGACGCTCTGCGCCAGCAGGCAGAAAAAGATCGGCAGCGTGCCGAGAACGAAAAACAGGAACTGCGCGCGCGTCTCTTGCAACAGCTCAACAGCATTCTTGCCACGCGCGATTCGGCCCGCGGCTTAGTCGCCAACATGTCTGACGTGCTGTTCCGCAGCGGCAGCTTCGAACTGCTTCCCGGCGCACGCGAGAGTCTGGCCAAGGTTTCCGGCATCGTGCTGGCATATCCCAGCCTGCATGTCGCCATTGAAGGCCATACGGACAGCGTTGGTTCTGACGAATACAACCAGCAGCTTTCGGAACGCCGCGCTCAAGCCGTCCGCGATTACTTTGTGCAGCAAGGCATTAATTCGAGCGCCGTTGAGGCCCACGGCTACGGCAAGACCGAACCGATCGCTTCGAACGACACTGCCGATGGGCGGCAGCAGAATCGCCGGGTGGAGCTGATTCTCTCGGGAGACGCCATTGGCGTCGATGCGGAAGATGCCGCGCCTCGGACCGCCTCAGGGGCACAGCAGCAGTAGGCGCTTAACTATATTGGGGCTTGTTTACGGCTTGCGGTCAATGCGTGTGATCGCCTGATAACAACATCCGTGATTCGGCGCACATACGAAAGGCCGCACGAACGTAATCTTTCGTTGTGTGCAGTCGATCCTAAGCTAGAGGGATGCGAGGTTCTCTTGCATTTTTGCTCCGCGCATTCAGTGGGATGTTAGGGCTATGCTCAGCGGGCGTAGCATTAATTATTCCTTTGCTCTTCTTGGCCAATGAACTTCACGAAGCGGAATCGGCCAGGCAGTACGGCGGTCACGCTTCTCTGTCAGGAGCAATAGGAGGAATAGCCCTGGTCTTGCTTGCGGCTGGCCTTTTCGGGACCGGAGCGTACATGCTCCTTCGCTTCTGTTTCTATGGGTTGAAATCAAGGGCAGTTGACCAAGCTCCCAAGAACTAGTCTCAACTGCCGTAACATCCCGATATCACTCATCGACATGGTCAAAACGTGTAAACGCCTGTTAGCGTCAGTTGATGATCCGGAAGGGTACAAACGTTACGAAACTGTCGCCTGGGGATGGGCCTAGAATGACCTCTAGCGTTTCGTTGTTGCTCCCCGGAAAGTGCAAAGTGAAGCGGTTTTACAAAAGAGTTTGCCTTCCCATTTCGCTCCTGGCTTGTCTAGGCCAAGCCACGTTCGCACAGTGCCGCCACTCGACGACGCTGACAGAAGAACAACGCGAATTGGAGGATCGCATTGTCGTTTTGACTTTGAAGTTAAGCAAGGGAGGGGCTGTCCGCGACGTGAGTGTGCTCGAAGGGCCGGAAGCGCTGCGAGCACGAGCCATCAAGGCTGCGAAGGCGCGTAAGTACAAAGACCGAGATACCTGGCCTGACCCTCGCGAGATGATGGTCGAAGTGACGTTTCCTCAGGATGGAAACGGAGCGCCTGCGATTCGGCAGGCAATGCCGGCCGGTGTGTCGAGTTGCGTGTATGTCTCAAGCGTGCGAATTTCGGCTGAGGTTATGCAATCCCGTCTCCTGAAGCGTGTTGAGCCAGCATTTCCGGCGGGAGTGCAGGTCGAAGGGACAGTCGTCCTCCGATTGCATATTGATAAGAACGGAAATGTCTTCAAGGTGGAGAAGGTTAGCGGGCCCGATGCGCTGGTTCCATCGGTGATGGAAGCAGTCAAGAGTTGGGAGTACAAACCACTCCTGCTCAATGGTGAACTGATCGAAGTGGAGACGACGGTGGAGTTGAAGTTTCCTGAGTAACTGCATAGTTGGCGACAAATCCCGATTTCACTCATCGAGGGTCAATGATTGCAAGCGCCTATTTTCGTCAATCAATTGACCATTTTGGGGGAAGGGGGTTCAGGTCACCCTGTACAAGAAATATCCGATGAAGCAAACACCAGCGATGTAATATATTGCGACTCCCCACCAGAACTGAGTCGGCTCTTTGGCGCGAGACGTCCCAATACCGTACCGTCCACAGGTTTTTCCGGTGCACGTCGAAGCCACAGCCGCTAAAAACAAAGATGGCCCCAAAAACCAAGAAATAATACGGCGAATTTATCGGGGTATGCCACCAATCCATCAATAAGGCCCTCCACTTCCTTTCTCCGTCCATGAAAGATTACACTGGGCTCCCATTCGGGCGGTAGTTGGTGAAAAATCGCGATATCGCTCAAAATCCCTCAATGCGCGAAATCGCCTAGTTTCGACATATGGTTTCGACAGTTAGGAATTTCTGCTCTCTTTATTGTGGGCCTTGTCCATGGTTTCGTGTGGATTTTGGCGCGCTTGTTTCCCAGGAGCAAGAACAATACACTTCTAAGGGCGCCAAGGACCATCTCAGATAAGGAAGTTCACTCCTCATGAAAAACAAACACATCTCGCGCTCGGCAGTCATTCTGCTGGGACTGATGGCTAGTTTTTCCATTGCATCAAGAGCCGATTCGGTCATTTTCAACGACTTCGGCTCGGGACATAGCTACAACTCCAGTACGGGGCTTACGATCGCAGGAACACAGTCCACGCCCGGGTTCATTGAGTGGGGCGAGGCATTTACTCCTCACGCCAGATTTGATTTAGCAGAGATTAGGATGGCGCTGGGTTGGGTCACCGGCGTGAATGGTGTCACTGTCAGTTTGGACACTAACAACGGTAGCGGGCCGGGAACGCCGCTCGCATCGTGGTCTTTCGTCGGGTTGCCACAATTTGGGACAACAAACAGCATAGTGCACACGATGACGTTTGCTAATGGGATAGTGCTGCAACCAGGTCAGACATATTGGTTGGTGACGGCACCATTCGCTGCGAACACGCAAGCGGTCTGGAACTTGAACTCGACGGGCGTCGTTGGGCTCGGCGCTGTCAACTTCGGAAATGTTTGGCTTACTACGACGGGTCCCTCGGGCGCCTTTGAGGTCCTTGGCAAAAGTGTAGTTCCCGAGCCAAGTACTTGGTTACTATTCGGAGCCGGACTGCTTGGAATCCTGGGTGCGCTGCGAAAAGAAAAAGCGCACGCTTGGACACTCTGAACGCGAAACGTTAATGGAGTTAGCAGGAATTCCGAATCGTAACCGTCGAAACATCGCGATCTCACTCATTGACCCGGCCAAGCTACATAGTAATGAGGCTCATGGGGAGCATCCCCGGCCTATGGGCTCTCATAAAAGGAAATTGGGGTCTTTAGCCCATGACCCTTAGCTTTTTTGCCGGCTGAAACAACCCTTGCCCGTTTGCCCGAAACCCATTACCCTTTAGCTCTGGTTTCCTATGTTCAGCCCGCACCCGAACCTGGCGGACGACGTGAACCGCGCAATCATCCAGTCTGAGATCGAGGGTGGGGTATTTTTGCACGATCTGCCGCCCTCCACTATCTTGCACATACAAACGATGCACCACTGTTATAAGGCCGTACTGCTCGGCGGCAGCCAGGCGCTTATTTCCGGCCATCCTGAGTTTTGCCCCGATCCGGTTCACGTGGCGATTGCCGGCTCGACCTGGGGAGGCTCCATGCTCAAGCTGCAATATGTGGGACGGGGCATGCACCTTGAGTTTCATCACCCCGAGTACGCCACTCCCATCATTACATCTCCCATTCAGGAAATCCGCGATTTTACTTCGGCTGCGTAAGCATTCACCCGCCCGGCAAGAGCCAGCCTTTCTCCGCCTTGCACCTGCTCCGCCTTGCGCCTGCTCCGACGCGGCATCCCGGCTAAATTCAGCCGGTGCGTCGCCATGCAGCAAAGGCGGCGTCTACGCCATGCCAGGTTTCGGCGACTATAATTCTCCCGTCATGAATCTCGAAGAAAGAATCGCAGAACTGCAGAAACGCAACCACCTCGCCGAAGAAGGCGGAGGCGCAAAGCGCCGCGAGCGCCAGCATAAAGAAGGAAAAATGTCGGCGCGCGAGCGTATCGAATTCCTGCTCGACGAAGGCACGTTTGAAGAGACCGACAAGCTGGTTACGCACCGCTGCAACGAATTCGGCATGGCCGAGCAGAAGCCATACGGCGACGGCTTTGTCACCGGCTATGGACGTGTCGAGGGCCGGCTGGTATACGTGTTTGCGCAGGATTTCACGGTCTTTGGCGGATCGCTCTCGGAGACGAATGCGGGGAAGATCGTCAAGATCATGGATCTCGCGGCGAAGATGGGCGCGCCCGTAATTGGCTTGAATGATTCGGGCGGAGCCCGCATTCAGGAAGGCGTGATGTCGCTGGCCGGATACGCAGATATTTTTCTGCGCAACACTTTGTACAGCGGGGTTGTGCCGCAGATTTCGGCGATCATGGGCCCGTGCGCGGGAGGGGCGGTTTACTCACCGGCTATTACCGATTTCGTTCTCATGGTCGACAAGACCTCATACATGTTCATCACCGGGCCGGATGTGATTAAGACCGTGACGCACGAGGAAGTCACTAAAGATCAGCTCGGCGGAGCGATGACGCACAACGAAACTTCAGGCGTGGCGCACTTTCTGGCGCACGACGACGCCGAGTGTTTGTCGATGGTGCGCGAGCTATTGAGCTTTGTGCCGTCGAATAATCTGGATGATCCTCCGCGAAAAGCGTGCACTGATCCGGTTGACCGCGCCGATGCAGCGCTCGATAAAATCGTGCCTGCGCAATCGAATCTGCCCTATGACATGAAAGATGTGATTCATTCCATCGTCGACGACGGATATTTCTTTGAAGTGCAGGAGCATTACGCGAAAAATATTGTCGTCGGATTCGCGCGGCTGGATGGGCGCAGTGTTGGCATCGTCGCTAACCAGCCGGCAATGCTGGCGGGCACGCTCGATATCAATGCGTCGATCAAGGGGGCGCGCTTCGTACGCTTCTGCGACTGCTTCAACATTCCGCTGGTCACGTTCGAAGACGTTCCGGGATTTCTCCCCGGCACCGCGCAGGAGTATGGCGGCATCATCAAGCACGGCGCCAAGCTGCTCTACGCCTTCGCCGAGGCCACGGTGCCGAAAGTCACGGTGATCACGCGCAAAGCCTACGGCGGGGCCTATTGTGTGATGGCCTCAAAGCACATCCGGACGGACGTGAACTATGCATGGCCGACGGCCGAAATCGCCGTGATGGGGCCGGAAGGCGCGGTCGATATTGTCTACAAGCGCGAACTGGATGCGGCGGGCAACGGCGGCTCAGGAACCGAGAGCCGCGAGGCCCTTCGCCAAAAAAAGATTGAGGAATTCCGCGACCGCTTCGCCAGCCCCTATGTTGCCGCCGATCGTGGCTTTGTCGACGCCATCATCCAGCCGCGCGAAACCCGCAAGAAGCTGGTCCAGGCGCTCGCCATGCTGGAGACCAAGCGCGACAAGAACCCGCCTAAGAAGCATGGGAATATACCGCTCTGATGCTGGGCACACTACGGCGCGGCCCGCTCCTTCCATGGTGCCGATATCCACGGCTTCGCCGAACAAAGCCCCCCACCCCCTCGCTCCGTTTAGAATCATCGGACAGGAATTTCCGCGCAAATTCCAGGGTCCAAAGGGCCTAGATATCAAAAATCCGTGAAACAAAGGAGTTAGCTTGCGCTCGCCGCATCGCGAATGGTTTCAGCGCTGCGCCCTTGATCATGATCAGCGGTTAGGGCTGTGGATGGCAGGGCTAGATGTCACAGAAGATCGCGGTACCGCTGTAGAATTCGGTTTGCTATTGAGCCCCACTCCCAAGTGTGGCAAAATACGCCTTACTGCATAAGCGAACAAAAGGCGAATCACTGTATGGCCGGACCAAGAATTGATGAAATTGGGCCCTGGTCGGAAGTGAAGCTCGACATTGTTAAGCGATACGCTGCTGAGTATTCGAAGATTTTATCGAATCAGAAAGATCCGGAGCTATTTCACGTCTACATAGATGCATTTGCTGGAGCGGGATATCATCTGTCCGAAACAACCGGGGACATGGTTTTGGGAAGCCCGCTGAACGCACTTCTCGTGCGCCCGCCGTTTCGGCAGTATCACCTGATCGACATGGACGGTGATAGGGCAGTGAGCTTGCGAGGACTCGTTGGGAGCCGAACGGATGTTTCGATCTACCCGGAAGACTGCAACGATGTCCTGCCGAAAAAGATATTTCCCGCAGTCCGGTTCCAGGATTATAGACGAGGACTTTGCATTCTTGACCCATATGGGCTCCACTTAAATTGGGAGGTCATTCAAACAGCGGGTTCGATGAAATCGCTAGATGTCTTCATCAACTTCCCCATGTACGACATCAATATTAACGTTCTACATCGCGATCCAAGGACGGTGCTGCCGCTGCATATTGAACGAATGAACGCGTATTGGGGTGACGAATCATGGCGGAACGTCGCATACGAGGAATCTAGTCCCGACCTCTTTGGAAACACTGAGCTAGAGAAGGTGTCGAACGAGAGATTCGCTGCAGCCTTCCGCGAAAGACTCCGGAAAGTTGCTGGCTTTAAGAAAGTTCCCGAACCCCTTGCAATGCGAAACCGTAAAGGATCGACGGTTTACTATCTTTTCTTCGCATCGCAGAAGGGAACTGCCGAGGACATAGTGAAATATATTTTCAAGAAGTTCGGTACTGCCACCGTCTAGAAATACATGTCCCTCAACTCGCAAATCGAATGGACCGACGCGACTTGGAATCCTGTTCGCGGTTGCACGAAGATCAGTCCCGGCTGCAAGCACTGTTACGCCGAGACATTCGCAGAACGCTTTCGCGGGGTCAAAGGCCATCCCTACGAGCAGGGATTCGATCTGCGTCTGGTGCCTGAGAAGCTGACCGAGCCGCTTACCTGGCGTTCTCCAAAGCTCGTGTTCGTGAACTCGATGAGCGACCTTTTTCAGGACGAGGTTCCGGACGACTACATCGAAGCGGTTTGCCAGGTCATGGTTAAGGCGAACTGGCATACCTTCCAAGTTCTCACGAAAAGGTCACCGCGGCTTAAATCATTATTGAACGGCCGCCTGCGCTTCGCCGCCGAACGAGAGCACATCTGGTGGGGCGTCAGCGTCGAGGATCGAAAGTATGGCCTGCCGCGAATCGCCGACTTGCAAGCGTCGGCTGCCAGCGTCCGCTTCCTCTCCATCGAGCCTCTGCTCGAAGATCTGGGAGCTTTCCATTTATCCGGCGTCAGTTGGACGATCGTTGGCGGGGAAAGTGGTCCCGGCGCCCGGCCTATGCGCGAGAAGTGGGTGATCTCGATTCGTGAGCAATGCCGCGAATACGGAGTTCCGTTCTTCTTCAAACAATGGGGTGGTGTCAGGAAGGCGAAAAACGGACGGCTGCTCGAAGGGCGCACTTACGATGAATATCCTGCGCGAATTGCTTCACCGGTTCCGGATCGTGCAAGCTGCGGAGTGTATGCTCGCGAGATTCTCAATTCCTTCCGGCAGGTTTTTCAGGGAAGTAGCTTGGTGCAGGTCGCAACTTAGAGCGTCGCAAAAATCAAAAATCATAGTCGAAAATCAGCGATCTTTTACGAGCTTCCAATCAGCACACCAGTAATGAAGACCAAGACGCCGCCCAAGCCAACCTGCAATGCAGCCGAGACCCAGGGCGTATCCATGTAGCGCTTTCGAATCCAGGTGATGATTGCTAGCTCCGCCATCACCACCGCTCCCGCTGCCCAAAGTGCCATGCGAAAATCTTTCAAAAGAAAAGGCAGGGTGTGGCCAATTCCTCCGAGAGCAGTCATGGCTCCGCAGATTACGCCGCGCACCCACGGATGCCCGCGGCCAGTGAGGCTGCCATCATCCGAAAGAGCTTCGGCAAATCCCATGCTGATGCCTGCACCGGCCGACGCCGCTACCCCGACCAGAAACGCATCCCAACTGTCGTGCGTGGCGAAGGCTGCGGCGAACACCGGAGCCAGCGTAGAAACCGAACCATCCATCAGGCCGGCAAGTCCTGGCTGCACGATCTGCAGAACGAACAAGCGGCGCTGCGCGCGCTCCTCGTCTTCCTTCACGTTCGCAGGAAGTTTTTCTTTGTCGAGTTCCTGGGCTCGCTCTTCGTGCTCGCGTTCTTCGTTGATCAAGTCATCCAGCAGTTGGCGAGTTCCGGCGTCCTGGGTGCGGGCCGCGGCGCGCTCGTAAAATCGGCGCGTTTCCACTTCCATGGTGCTGGCTTCTTTGCGAACCGCATCGATGCGAAGCGGCCGGCTCAGCCACAACGCGGGACGCTCAACGAAGCCGCGCACATCTTGCCGGCGGATCAACGGGATGTGCTCGCCAAACTTCTGCCGATAGAGTTCAATCAGCCTTCTGCGATGCGCAGACTCTTCCTGGCGCATGCCCTCAAACATCGCTGCCGATGCGGGATAGTCAGGCCGCAAGCCTTCAGCAAAGTCCGAGTACACGCGTTCATCTTCTTCTTCTAGCGAAATCGCGAGAGCCAGCACTTCGCGTTCGGTCAGTTCGTCAAACTTCTTCATGGACGGAATAGATTACCTGTCAGACGGCGCTTAGACAAATCGAAAATGGGCGGTGGAATTTTGTTACACGATCTTGCCGCCGCAAAACAGCGCATCCGCCTGTGCTCTCCCATTCACTGAGGTTGCAGTGCTACTATCCACTGCATGACGCCGCGCAAGCCGGTTCCGCACAAAGGTCACAGTTCTTCGGCAAAGAAGAAAATGTCGCGTACGCGCGGCGTTGCTCCGGAATTAGTGATCATTACCGGAATGAGCGGTTCCGGCAAGGCCTCGGTGCTGAAGGCATTCGAGGACCTTGGTTATTACTGCGTCGATAATCTCCCCATTGCGCTGATTCCGCGTTTCGCGGAAATGTCGTCCCAGTCATCCGAGATCCAGCGCACGGCCATTGTGGTCGACGTGCGGGAAGGCTCAAAGCTCGACCAGCTTCCCGGAATTCTGAAAGCGGTCCGGCGAATCGTTCCCACCAAGGTGGCTTTTCTCGAAGCCTCCGACGCCGTGCTGATGCGCCGCTTCAGCGAGACGCGCCGGCCGCATCCGCTCGGCACCGACTCGCCGGTCAACACCTCGATTAAAGCCGAGCGTCGCGCGTTGGCGAAGATTCGCGCCTTGGCCGACATCGTGATCGATACTTCTAAGTTCAATGTGCACGAATTGCGGGCTCACGTCACGGAGCGGTTTCGCGAACATCCCAACGACAAAAGTATTCTGGTTTCGAGCGTGAGCTTCGGATTTCGCCAGGGAGTACCCGAGGACGCCGATCTGGTGTTCGATGTACGCTTTCTGCCGAATCCGCATTTCGTACCGGAATTCCGGTCACTCAGTGGACGCCATCCACGCGTGGCTAAATACATCCGGTCGTTTCCGCAGACGCAGGAATTCATTTCCCGCATTTCCGAGCTGCTGATTTATTTGCTGCCGCACTATATTCACGAAGGCAAGAGTTATCTGACGATTGCGTTTGGCTGCACCGGCGGCCAGCACCGTTCGGTGATGATGGCAGAAGAAGTGGGAAAGCGGTTGCACAAGGCCGGATACCGGATGAAAGTCGTGCATCGGGATATACCGAAGTGAGAAGACGGTGGCCAGAATTCCCCGTCCACTTGGATTCTTGCGCTGGATTTTAGTTCTGCGGCTCAGGCCATGCGTGTGTTGTTACGCGGGACGTCAACGACAAACAGTCGGCGACCGCAGTAAAATAAGACATTTGCATCTCATGCCCTATTCACCGTCTGTAAGCCACACCGGCTTTCGCGGAGCCCTATGCGGCAATTGACCCGCCTGGTTCGGTACGCGCTGCCCTACTGGTGGCAGATTGTCGCTTCCGTTGTGCTGATGGCCGCGGTGGGCGCGCTCGACGCCTTCAAATACCTGCTGGTGCGTCCCGTATTCGACCGGGTATTGAACCCGGCTAGCGGATCGAAAGATATCCAGTTGTTTACATTCCCGGGAACGCACCATGTGGTTTATCTGCAGCAATTCGTTCCCTCTCGTATTACGAATGCCTGGAGCGCGGTGGCGTTCGCCCTGGTCGCTTCGACAATCCTGAAAGGGATTTGCGATTACACCGGGACGTACTTGGTGAACCACGCCGGGTTTGGCATGATCACCGACCTGCGCGACGATTTGTACAACGCGATCATGCGCCGCTCGGCGGCTTTTTTCTCGAAACATACGACGGGAACATTGCTTTCCGCCATCGTCAACGACATCGAGCGCGTGCAGTACGCCATGTCAACCGTGTTGGCGGAGTTTCTCCAGCAGTTTTTCACGTTCTTGTTTGTTGCCGGCGTAGTGGTGGTGTTAGGGAAAAATCTATCATGGGTGCTCTTGCTGTTTGTTCCAGTGATCATCTATTCGTCGCGCAAAATCGGTTCGCGCGTGCGCAGCACGACCCGGCAGGGACAAGACAAGCTGGCTGAAATCCAAAACATCCTGCACGAAACCATCACCGGAAACCGCATTGTCAAAGCGTTCAATACCGAGAAGTGGGAAATAACTCGCTTCCGCAATGCGGCGCGCCGCCTCTTCCGAGCTAACCTACGATCCGTTGCCGCCACCGCCATCAGTTCGCCGCTGATGGATATTGTGGGCGTATCCGGAATTGCGCTCCTGCTCCTGCTGGGACGTGAACAAGTTAAGCACGGAGAGATGACAGCGTCGATTTTCGTGGCGTTTATTACTGCTGTCTTCAGCCTTTACAATCCGGTGCGCAAGTTCGCTCTCTTTAATAACAATTTTCAGCAGGCGCTAGGCGCGTCCAGCGAGATCTTCAAGTTCATGGATGTGGAAGATGATGTCCGTGAGAAGCCGCATGCCAGGCGCTTGCCGGCATTCTCGAAGAGCGTGCAGTTCGAGCACGTCAGCTTCAGTTATGGCCTCGAGGGCGGGGAAACCGTACTGCACGATATTAATCTCGAAGTGAGGCGCGGCGAGGTGGTTGCCATTGTCGGTTCCAGCGGTTCGGGCAAGAGCACGCTGGTTCATTTGATCCCGCGATTTTTCGATGTCAGCGAGGGACGCTTACTCATCGACGGTTGCGATGTGCGCGAGGTAACGCTGGCTTCGTTGCGGGAGCAAATCGGCGTGGTTACGCAGGAAACAGTTCTCTTTAACGACACAGTGCGCAACAATATTGCGTATGGCCAGCCGCATGTGGCGCTGCAGCAGGTTGAGGCCGCAGCTCGCGCCGCCCTGGCACACGATTTCATCAAGGCACTGCCCCGCGGCTACGATGAGGTGATCGGAGAACGTGGGGTGCGGCTTTCCGGCGGAGAGCGGCAGCGTATTGCAATCGCGCGGGCGATTCTGAAGAACGCGCCCATCTTGATTCTCGATGAGGCGACCTCGGCGCTGGATAGCGAATCCGAGGCGCTGGTGCAATCCGCATTGCACAATCTGATGAGCGGCCGCACCGTGTTTGTGATCGCGCATCGGCTTTCCACGGTGCGCCGCGCCGATCGTATTGTGGTGATTGAAAATGGAGCTATTGCCGATATTGGTGCACATGACGAGCTGATGACCAAGCTGGGCACCTACCGGCGTTTGTACGATTTGCAGTTCGCCGACGTGGAGCAGAAAATGGACCCTGTGCATGCCAGGTAAATTCGCTGTTTGGTATTCGGAAAATTGCTCATGCCCATTCGCTCCATGACAGGTTTCGCTCAGGTGAAAGGCGAACTCACGAATGTGGACGCCGCATCTCGCGAGGCCGCAGCGGTCAGCTCAGGGTCCGCATCCGTCCAGCAAAATGGACGGCTCGCGTTTGCGCTCTCACTGAAATCCGTAAACCACCGTTTTCTCGACCTGCATTTCCGGCTGCCCTCGGGTTGCGATTCTCTGGAAATGCAATTGAGGCGAATTCTCAAAGAGAAAATCGCGCGCGGTCACGTCGAGGTTGCGCTCAATCTGGAGCGGGCAAACAACGAAGCTTTCGCGTTGAACCGGACTCTGGTCAGCGCGTATATTGCCGCTTTCCGCGCTGCCTCTGCGGAATTTTCATTGGCTGCCGAACCGGATCTTAATGCCATCCTCCGCATTCCCGGCGCCCTCGAATCGGGCCAGCAATTGGAAAATGGAGCGCTCGATTCTGCTGTGATGGCGAGGATCGGCGAAGCATTGGATCGCTTGAATCATATGCGCGAGCAAGAAGGCCGCAGCATTGAGCGCGAATTACGCCAGCGAATGGCACATCTCGGCGAAGCCGTGAAGACTGTGCAAGTTCACCGGCGCACAGTGTTGCACAGCTACGTCGAAAAATTGCAGGCGCGCCTGCAAGAGTTGCTGGGCTCCAACGCCGACCGGGAGCGTGCCATGCAGGAAGCGGCGCTGCTGGTCGATCGCAGCGATATTCAGGAGGAGATTGTTCGGCTGGAAAATCACGTTCAGCATTTTCTCGATCTGCTCGATCAGGATGGCGAGGTCGGAAAAAAACTCGATTTCTTGCTTCAGGAAATGAACCGCGAAGCCAATACGCTGCTTTCGAAAACCTCAGGCTTGGCAGGCGAGGCGTTGAAGATCACCGAAGCCGGTCTGGTGATGAAGGCGGAGATTGAAAAATCACGCGAGCAGGTGCAGAACCTGGAATGAGTTCTTTATCCCACAAAACCCTGGTCTACATTATTTCGGCCCCATCTGGTTCAGGCAAATCCACACTGGTGAACGAATTACTGAAATCGGTGAGCGGCCTGGAGTTCTCGATTTCTTACACAACGCGGGCTCCGCGCGGAAGCGAGACGAATGGAAGACAGTATTACTTCGTCTCGCGTCCGGAATTCGAAAAGATGATTCGCGAGGACCAATTTCTGGAGCACGCCGAAGTTTTCGGCAACTACTACGGAACCGCGCGCCGCTTTTTGCAGCAAGCCGAAAAAAATGCTCGTGACCTTTTACTCGACATCGACGTGCAGGGAGCCGCGCAGATTCAAAAGACAATTCCCGCTGCGATCAGCATTTTCATTCTGCCTCCCAATCGCAAAACGCTGGAAGAGCGATTGCGCAAGCGAGGAGAGGACCGGGAAGAGGTAATTCAGCGGCGACTCATCACCGCTGCGGAAGAGATCGAGAACTACGAACGCTACAATTACATTCTGGTCAATGATCGATTGGAGGACTCAATCGAAATCCTGCAGAGCATTGTTCGGGCCGAGCGATGGTTACGCTCGGGCGATGAGTTGTCGGCTAACGAACGCGCCATTGTAGCTGCAGCCGATTGCTGCCGCCTGGCGAATGTGGGCGAGCGGCTGAAACCGATCCTGGCTTCCTTCAAAACGGCGGCTCTGGAGAGCGGCAGACCTTCGTAATCAAAATATAGGATTGACAGCCCCGCAGATTTCATTTTCGTGGGACAATAGTGGGGCTGTTCTTGGCTTCCCCGGCGAAGAACGAAGCGCAGCAACTTTCGGCAATGAAAATCTTGCAACCCTAAGGTTGGGGGAGAGAATCCATGAAATTGATCGAAGGCTTCGACAGCAACTATCGTTACATCCTGGTCGCCGCCCGGCGCGCACGCCAACTGCAAAGCGGAGCTCCGCCGGTGGTTCCGACGAACTCACGCAAGCCTTGCCGCATTGCCCAGGACGAAATCCGCGCCGGCAAGGTGAAGTGGGAGATCCCCGAAACCCGCACCGCGGCTGAAGAGGCTGCCGAAAGCTTGGATCAGGCCTTCGGGCACGACGCGTAGATCGCCCACGCTGCGCCGCGCATCAATATCTCAACGAGCGAATCTCGACGACCATGAAAGTTGCTCTAGGAGTGACGGGCGGCATCGCGGCCTACAAAGCAGCCGAGATTGTGCGGCTGTTGCAGGATCACGGCATCCGTGTGCAGGTCGTGATGACGCGAGCCGCCCAGGAGTTTGTTCGTCCTCTCACCTTTGCCGCGCTCTCCGGCGAAAAGGTTATTACCGGGATGTTTGAGCGCGAAGATGCGCGAGCCGCAAATATCGATTCGGCGATAGAACACATTGCGGTGGCGCAATCGATTGATGCCCTTCTGGTGGCTCCTGCGACTGCCGACATTCTGGCTCACTTCGCCCAAGGCATTGCGAGTGATTTTCTGACTACACTTTATCTGGCTACTGCCGCTCCGGTCGTGGTCGCTCCTGCAATGAATGTAAATATGTGGAATCATCCGGCCACGCAGAAGAATTTGGAGATTCTGCGCGCGCGGGGCGTGAAAATTGTCGAACCGGATGCGGGCTATCTGGCATGCGGCATGACTGGAGCCGGCCGGCTCGCGGAAAATGAAATTATTCTTGCAGCCGTTCTGGAAGCACTGGGCGCATCGCAGGATCTGGCTGGCGAGACCGTGCTGGTCACCGCCGGACCGACGCGAGAAAGGATCGATCCCGCGCGCTATCTCACCAATCGTTCAAGTGGGCGCATGGGCTATGCGATTGCTGAAGCGGCGTTGCGCCGCGGCGCTCGCGTGCTGCTGATTAGTGGTCCGACGGCGCTGACCCCTCCGGGTGCGGCGGAGCTGACCCGCGTGGAATCGGCCGAGCAGCTGCTGGGTGCGGCGCTGAATCTTTTGCCCCAGGCCACCATCGTCATCATGACCGCGGCGGTATCGGATTACCACGCAAAGTCGGTATCCGAGCAAAAGATCAAACGCAAAGGTTCGCTCGCGCTCGAACTGGAGCCGACTGCCGATATCCTCAAAGAAATCTCCGTTCGCAAGAAATCACAGATCGTCATTGGCTTCGCAGCCGAAACCGAAAATGTTCTCGAAAACGCCCGCCAGAAGCTGGCCTCGAAGAAGCTGGATGGAATCGTGGTGAATGATGTATCGCGCGAAGGCGTGGGATTTGACTCGGAGCGGAATCAGGTGACGATCCTCACTCACGACGAAGTTGTGGAAGTTCCCGAGACTACGAAGTGGGAGGTCGCGCAACGCGTCCTCGATCAGGTGGTCCGGCTCCGTGACCGGCGAAAATCAGCAGTGAAAGCTTGAGATGTTGATTTTGTCCGGGTGGGCCTGTCTTATAACATTTCACCTATTTGTTCGCCTGCCAGTTTACAATTCCAGCAGAATTTTCCAGGAGCAAATTTCATGACACAAAAAGTTATCGATGTAGTGGGCACATCGAAAGACAGCTTCGCTAAAGCGGCGCAAGCGGCGGTAGCGGAAGCGGCAAAGACTGTGCGCGGAATCAAGTGGGCGCATGTCGATTCGCTCGATATGGAACTCGACGGCGCAAAGGTCCTCCGTTATCGCGCCACGACCAAGATCTACTTCGACGTGGAGAAGTAATTGCCTGAAGTGCTGAGCCCTGAGGTGCGGCGCGCGCTTGCCGAACGCATGCGCTATTACAATGATCTGGGCATCTATGATTTCTACCTGCGCGAAACGCAGGCTGGGCAGTCTCAAGCCAGCGAATCGGCGGTTGAGGTGATTACAGCGCCTTCGCTATCTCCAGAATCCTCGCTCGCATTCGATTCGGAATTGCAAAAACCAATGGCTGCAAGAAAATCCCAGGCCGTCCCGGCCGGTTCTGTCAGAAATATTATCGAAGCAGTCGCTCCCAAGCCGGAACATGGCATCGCAGACCCCGTCTCAGCGCTCAAGCTGATTCGTGAAGATCTCGGCGACTGCACCCGCTGCAAGCTGCACCAGCAAGGGCGCAAGCAGATTGTTTTTGGGGTAGGCAATCCGCACGCTGAGCTGATGTTCGTCGGCGAGGGCCCCGGCGCCGATGAAGATGCGCAGGGCGAGCCCTTTGTCGGCCGTGCCGGCCAGTTGCTTAACAATATGATTAAGGCAATGGGGCTGCGGCGGGAAGATGTTTACATTGCGAACATCGTGAAGTGCCGGCCTCCTGGCAATCGCACGCCAGAGCGCGACGAGTGCGAAACCTGCTCGCCATTTCTCATGCGGCAGATCTCGGTAATTAAGCCCAAAGCAATGGTTGCGCTCGGCGCGGTGGCTGCGAAGAATTTGCTCGCCATCAATGCTCCCATGTCTGAGCTGCGTGGCCGCTGGTACGATTTCAAGCCTGCGGGCAGCGATCCGGCATGGCCGGGTGCGCGGCTGGCAGTTACGTACCATCCCGCATTTCTGTTGCGCGATCCGCGCCAGAAGGGCGAGGCGTGGAAAGATTTGCAGATGGTGATGAAATATTTAGGGATCGTGCCTCCGAAGAAAGCGGCGGAGTAGTTCGCGTCTTGCGAATAAATTGTCATTGGTAATCGATTGTCATCGTGAGCGAAGCGAAGGATCTGCTTTTCCCGTCCTTCGGAACTGATCTAGACTGCATCTGGTTTATCCTCCAGCTAGTTTATCCTGCAGATCAATGCCGGAGTTCTGCGATGTCGCTCTCGCCGTGCCGCTCGACATGGTATTTACCTACCGCGTCCCGGGAGATGCTCTGCCAATCGTCGGCGGACGGGTGCTGGTGCCGTTCCGGCATCAGCGGATGACCGGCATCGTGGTTGAACTGCACAACCGAAAGCCCTCAGTCGCAACTAAAACCATTCTCAGCGTGATGGATTCGGAGCCGGTGCTCAATGAGCAACTGCTGCGCCTCGGCCGCTGGATTGCGGATTATTATCTTGCGCCGCTGGGGGAAGTGTTTCGCACCATGCTGCCACTCGGCGCAGAGTTCAAACGCGCAGCGGTTTATCGCATCACAGTGGAAGGCCGCATGGCCCTTCATCTGGCGGGGATGTCCGGCACATCGGCGCGTTCCCGCAGAACCCCCGATGAGCAAGCCGCCGAATTTCGGGTGCTCGATTATTTGGGGTCGCAAGATCCGGAATCTGACGATAACGGCGGAATGCGGGAGGAAAAGCTGCGAGCGGCAACGCATGTCTCGCGGTCGATTCTCTCAGGCATGGTGCGGAAGAAATGGATTCTTCGAGAAGATGTTTCCGCCGTCCGCGATGCAGTGCAAACGTTCAGAGTGGCACAGCTGAAGTCCGCCGAAGGAAAGCTGAACCAGAATCAGCGGACTATCATTGAGACGCTGGCCGCTGCCGGCGGGCGAGTTCCGGTGGAGGCGCTGCGCGAGTTGGACGTTCCACGAACCACGCTGGGTGGTCTGGTCAGGCGCGGTTTGGTCGAAATCATCGAAGCACCGGCCGCGCCCGCGGTCTCGCGCGGCAAGCCACGGCCATCTCCATTCGATTTCCGGTTCAACCCGGCGCAGCAATCTGCTCTGGATCGGCTGCACCAAGCTGTCGCCACGAAAAAGTTTTCAGGCATGTTGCTGCATGGGGTCACCGGGTCCGGCAAAACTGCGGTTTATCTTGCCGGCATGCGCTCCGTGCTCGAGGCGGGCCGCGCTGCGATTCTGTTGGTTCCGGAAATCGGTCTGACCCCGGCGGTCGCCGCCGACCTCCGCCAGATATTTGGGGATCAGGTCGCGATCCTGCATTCCGCGCTTTCGAATAAAGAACGGGCACGGCAGTGGCATCGCATCCAGAATGGCGAAACTCGCATGGTCGTCGGTACGCGATCGGCGGTGTTTGCCCCAGTTGCCGACCTTGCTTTGATTATCGTCGATGAAGAGCACGATGCTTCTTACAAGCAGGAAGAGACGCCGCGCTACCACGCTCGCGATGTTGCCGTGATGCGCGCCAAGATGACGAACGCCACGGTGGTTTTGGGTTCGGCTACGCCTTCGCTGGAGTCGTATTTCAATGCCGCGAAAAATAAATATGCGCTGATTGAGTTGCCCGATCGCGTCGAGCAGAGGCCTTTGCCGGAAGTTGAGATCATCGACATGCGCCAGGAGTTTCAGGAAACCGGCCATGAGCAGGTGATATCGCGCAAACTTGCCGCGGAAATCAAAGATCGACTGGAACGCAAAGAGCAGGCTATGGTTCTGCTCAACCGCCGCGGATACTCGCCTGTCGTGCTATGCCGAACCTGCGGCAAAACCCTGGAGTGCCAGAACTGCGCCATCGCGCTTACGCATCACAAGCGCGAGCACAAAATGATTTGCCACTACTGCGGCTATCTCGCTCCGGTACCGAAGGCATGTGTTCACTGTGGCAGCGAGTACGTATATTTTCTCGGAACCGGCTCGGAGAAGCTGGAAGAACTGCTCCATGGAATGTTCCCCCAAGCACGGATTGCGAGGCTGGATCGCGATACGGTCCGCGGCCACGAAGATTTCGAACGCACTCTGAACGCGCTGAGCGAGGGCGAACTCGATTTGCTGGTAGGAACGCAGATGATCGCCAAGGGGCATGACATTCACGGGGTCACGCTAGTGGGCGTCGTTGGGGCCGATAGCGCCCTGGGGCTGCCTGACTTTCGCGCCGCCGAGCGTACCTTTCAGTTGCTCACGCAGGTTGCCGGACGCGCCGGTCGCGGCCAATCTCCGGGGAAAGTGATTTTGCAAACTTATTTTCAAGATCACTATGCCGTCCAATACGCGGCTCACCACGATTTCGCCGGATTCTACGACAAAGAATTGCGTTTCCGCAGTTGGATGCATTATCCGCCATACTCTGCGTTGGCCAACGTTCTGATCCGCAGCGACAAGCTTGACGAAGCGTTGCAGTGGTCCGGTACGTTGGGAAGGTGGTTCGAACAAAACCGCCATGAAGGCGTGCGCGTCCTCGGTCCGGCGAGTGCTCCGATTATGCGGCTGAAGTGCGATTACCGCTATCACTTTGTGCTGAAGTCGCCCAGCCGCGAAAAGCTGAATACAACCCTGCGTGCGATGTTGGCTTATGCCGCCGCGAGAAAGATTCCGCGGACCCAGGTCATCGTGGATGTTGACGCTCTTTGGTTGATGTAAGCCCGGCCGGTGTAAGCCTGGTTGAGTAAACCTCGCTCATATAACCCTGGCTGATGTAACCCTGATATCATCATGGCGTAGGTTCTTGGCGGTATGGAAGACGAAGAGGCACTTCCTTATATTTCCGGTTCAGGAGAAGGACTCATGGAAGAAGGTCCGGCTTTGCACGCGGGAGCGCGCCGCAACGAAGACATCGCGCTCGATTTGATGAAGTTTGTGGCCATGACCACGGGATACGGACGGACGACATCCTCCGGCGTGGGCTTTCAGGGAACAGGTTCGGCATCCAAGCCCGACGAGTATGCAGCCCACTTGCTGGAGTTGTATGGGAGATGCCGCGCAGCGATCGAGGCAAAAACCGGCAAGTAGCGGCAAACTCAGGCACCATATCCACTACCACACATTCCTTACAAAAGAAGAACCGCGACGCCCGCCGCGGTTCTGATTATTCAATTGTGCCGAAAGTTAGCGGCGGCCCTTCTTTGCTTTCTTCTTGGCCTTCTTGGCCGGAGCTTTTTTCTTAGCCTTCTTGGCCGGCTTCTTCGCGGCCCTTTTCTTGGCCTTCTTCGGCGGAGCTTTCTTCTTAGCCGCCTTTTTCGCGGGCGCTTTCTTTTTGGCGGCTGGTTTTCTGGCGCCACCTCCGCCGCCGCCGGGAGCGGCAGGTTTTGGTGGGGCTGGCGGGGGCGTGGAAGTCATCGGCTCGCTCATTCCCGATTCCGTGCCACCTGGCTCTTCTTCTTCCTCTTCTTCCTCTTCGAAATCCTCTTCCAGCGACTCGCTATAGGCG
This sequence comes from uncultured Acidobacteriaceae bacterium, assembly GCA_963766625.1. Lineage (GTDB taxonomy): Bacteria > Acidobacteriota > Terriglobia > Terriglobales > Acidobacteriaceae > Sulfotelmatobacter. The sequence goes on from CAVYBF010000022.1 coordinate 197,294, forward strand.
CCGCTATCGCCGAAATCGTCTTCCTCGTCACGTGCGTAGAGAGTGGGATCGTAGAACGTCATTGCTCCTCCTGATCTTTGTTGGCTTCCTTGCGCCAGAATGATCGCTCGGCTGCCGGAAACGAAAAGTTAAAAGGCCAAAAAACGTGTGCCGCAGCGGCGCGCGATTATAGCACGATGATTGGTGCACGCTGCAAGAGCCATGATCGCGTTCGCCTGCTTATCCTGTTATCACACGAAAGCAGGGAAAGGGAAGAAGATTCGATAGGAGACGAAGGATTTGACGATTCAGTGGGCGCGTAGGCCAGAGCCGGACATTCCAAGAACAATCATTGCAAGAACAATCATTGCAGGAACACAGCGTTGAAAACGAGGCGGAACGGATGCCCTTCGCCGCTCCGCCTCAGTCATAAGCTGGCTTATTTGAGTGTTTTTACGAAGTCGCCGACAGCTTTCGCGTCTGCATCGGAGAGACCGTTCATGGGCTTCTTGTGCGGCGGTTTCTTCGCGTCATTCCCTTTGGTAAGAAGGTTGGCGATATCGTCGGCACTGAGACTGGTTCCTTTCAGAGCAGGACCAATTTTTCCTTGGCCCTCCGCGCCATGGCAGGCCGAGCACTTGGTTTTGAAAATGGCAGCCCCATCCGCAGCAAAGACAGGCACAGTTAACGTTGCGCATATGGCGGCAATAACAAGCAAGACTAACGCTGAGCGGAAATTCATGAAACCTCCTTTATTTCGTAAGTCCGTCAGTTGGTTGGAAACGGCGCGAGGATTGTAACCTATTCGGGAGCGCAAGTGATGTGATGTCGACGGTCGGAAGTTCCGATCAATCCATTTGGGGAAGTATTTTTGTAAACGGGACAGCCGAACCGAGTCGACTTCAGTGGGCAGGTTGTACGATCAGGATCATTCCCGGCCGGAGAATGGCTACATTTCCGTTACTGCGCTTGAGAGCCGCAACTGTCGTCTTGTAGGCAGTGGCAATCGAGTAGAGTGTTTCGCCGGACTTAACCTTGTGACGAAGAACAGCGGCGCTCTCTGCCGTGTCTTCGGCGTTTGAGATAGTCGCCTCCGCAGCGGGAGCCTTGGCGGCCACCTGCGTGGTTTGCCGCGGACGAGCGGTCGATTTGTGCGATGCAGCCAAGGTCGTTTCCGCGCCAGGCGATATGGGAAGGTGCAGCGCCAGAACCTTCCGGCCATGCAGGCTGTCACTATGGAGACCGTTCCAGCGGCGGAGCATCTTTGGTGAAACTCCAAAGTTCTCGGCCACGGTCTCAACTGTGTCGCCACTGCGCACGTGGTACCGCGTAATGCGGCGCGCGTAAGTAGCTGAATCTACTGGATGTTTACTCGGTGTGACCGGAATAATCAGATGCGCATCCGGCTCCAGTTCACTACCCTCGAGATGGTTGGCAACCTCGATCGATTTAGCGGTGACGCGATACGAGTGAGAAACCGAGGCGATCGTATCGCCAGGCTCAACTTTGTGATAGCGCCACCATAGGCGCATGTCGGGAGGGATGGAGGCGATGGCGGTCTGGTATTGGTCCTTGGTCCCGGCGGGCAGGTGCAGCTCGAATCTGCCTTGCCGCGGCGTACTCAGCCGCAACAAACTGGGATTTAAATCCTGCAACTCCTGGAGGGACGAATCCACGCATTCCGCGACCAGGCGGAGATTCACCGGATAATCGATTACGACCCGGTCGTAAGAAACCGGCTCATCCATGGAAACATCATCGAAGCCATACTGCGATAGGTTCTTGCTGACGATGGTCATGGCCAGGATGATCGGAACGTAGTTGCGGGTTTCCTTGGGAAGAACGTGGCGCTGGTAAAGCTCCCAGAAATCGGCATAACCAGTCCTCTTGACCGCAGCTTGTACGGTGCCAGGTCCGGAGTTATAGGCCGCCATGGCGAGGTACCAGTCGCCGAACTGGGCGTAAAGATCGCGCAGGTGACGGGCGGCAGCACGGGTAGATTTTTCCGGATCCTGCCGATCATCGATCCACATGCTGTGCTGCAGGCCGTAACCACGAGCCCGGCTGCCCATGAACTGCCAGATGCCACGAGCCCCGGCGCGAGACACAGCCAGAGGATGGAATCCTGACTCCGCCTGAGCCAGGTAAATCAGATCCTGCGGGACGCCTTCCTCTTTGAGGATCGAAACCATCATGTCGTGATAGCGGCCGGAGCGGGCATAAGCGCGCTCGAACGTGCCTCTTCCACGATTGGAGAAGTAGCTGATGTAGCCGGCAACCTGATCGGTCATCATGAGCGGCAGGTCAGAGTGTGTTGCCTTGACCTCAGCCTGAGCTTTTTCTCTGGTCTTGGCGTCGGCGGAAGGGGTAATGCCGTTGGTCTCATCGATGGGAGCCGGCTCGGACTTTTGGGCGTCGGAGTCTGCCAGGTCGCCGAGACTCAGTTTGTCAATGCCGGTGACGATGCGCTCGAATTCCTGTTGCAGCCGGTCATCAGAGCGGATATCCAGTTTGCTATCGAGCAGCGCGTTGCAGGCGCTGTCGAAATGTTGTTTGGCGGCGTCGGTTTGGCCGGACTGGTAATCTTCCATTCCCGCCTGATAGTCCTTCTCAACCCGAGCGATCAGGTCGGCCACTGCATCGGAAGCGGAAACTGCTGAAGATGAAGACTGCTGCTGCTCCTCATGGGCCGCAGCGTGGGCCGGATCTGCAGCCGAAGTCTTTTTCTGGGTTACAGACGTCTGGGTTATAGAGCGCTCATTCTGTCCGGCTCCGGGAGCCGGGTCGGCGGGCTTGGCCGTCGATAAGCCGGGGGCGGTTGGCGTTCGACTCACAGCGACAGGCTTCTTCGCCGAGCAGGACGAGCCTGCAAAGGCCGCTGCGGCAAGCAGCGCAATCCGCACTTGGAGTTTTCCAACTCGCATACTTATCTATGAGATACGCACTACCGCCTGCTGTTACAATCCAGTGAATTCTATCAAAAATCGTACCCCGCGACAGGCCTCAGGTCAACGGCCAGAAAGTTCCGCTTGGTTACTTTGGACACCATGCCGAACTGTTACCCCGGATTCAGACGGTGAAAAAGCTCCAAAGGTTTCAAAGAGATCCGGCAGTCTGCGTTTGTTAAGGGCGGATTGAAGACTCTTCAAACACGCCAATAGTCCGGACGCCATACCTGGATAGCCTTCTTAATATCCGCCCGGGATAGCTTCTCAGAGAGAGCCCGCTCGGTCAGTTTCGGGACCTCCGCATCCGAGGCAAAGCGGAGCGCAATGAGTTGCTGCTCGGTTAACTCCGGAATCCGGCTGCGCAAAGGCTCAGACAGGAGCATAGACAGGCGAAGCCGCTCCTCGAGGCGAATGACCCGATCTTGTACTTTCAAAGCGTAGAGTCTGAGCTTGAAAGCCGCAATCACTGCAGCCACGGAGATCACAAAAAACGCCGCTGAGTGCCAACTCGGCCGCCAAATGAAATGAACCGCCGCGGCAATTGCCGTCAGTCCAAAAACCGGTACAACGATGAAATGAAACAGCGGATCGAGGCGCGCATGGTTGGCGAAAGTCTGAGGCTTTTTTTCAGCCATGACGAAGAAGGCTCCTTGGTCGGGAATGCAACAGTGTAGCAGAGGAGTGGTCGGGGTCGGTGGTTCGTGATCAGTGATCATTGTCAGTGGCCAGCGATTAGCCATGGCGCTCAGTCGGGCTAGCCCCTAACACCTAGTCCTCAGCCGGTGATCCCTGTTCAGAGAATCCTTTATCCCAAGAACAGAATCCAAGCGAGACATGAAAGCCCTACAAGTTAGGCAAGTCGGCGGACCCGAAGCAATGGAACTGGTGGACCTGCCGGTTCCGCAGCCCAGGCCGAACGAAGCCGTCGTGAAGGTGGCCGCGGCGGGTGTGAACTTTATCGACGTTTACTACCGTGAGGGGCGCTACAAGGCGCCTGTGCCGTTCATCTTAGGGCAGGAAGGCGCCGGCATTGTTACCGCGCTAGGCGGCGACGTGACGTCTCTGAAGATCGGCGACCACGTTGCGTGGTGTGCGCAACTCGGATCCTATGCCGAGTACGCCGCGGTGCCGGCAGACAGGTTGGTACTGATTCCAAACGGGATCAGCGATCAGCAGGCTGCGGCTGCCATGCTGCAGGGCATGACCGCGCAGTATTTGTCGCACAGCGCTTATCCACTGAAAAAAGGCGAGACGACGCTCATCCATGCGGCAGCCGGAGGAGTGGGGCTTCTGCTGGTGCAGATGGCTCACAACATCGGGGCGCGTGTGATCGGAACCGTCTCGACTGAGGAGAAGGCGAAACTGGCGCGTGCGGCCGGTGCGGACGAGATCATTTTCTACACGCAAACGGATTTCGAAACCGAAACCAAGCGCCTCACAGGCAGCAAAGGGGTTGACGTTGTCTACGACTCGGTCGGGAAAACCACATTCGAAAAGGGGCTGAACGTACTGCGTCCGCGTGGCATGATGGTGCTGTTCGGTGGATCCAGCGGCGCCGTGCCGCCCTTCGACCCTATCGTTTTGACGCAAAAAGGATCGCTTTTTTTGACGCGGCCCTCTTTGGGGAATTACACCGCGACGCGCGATGAATTGGTGGCGCGCTCAAAAGCGGTTTTCGATATGCTTGCCACGGGAAAACTCAAACTGCGGATCGAGCATACTTATCCGCTCACCGAGGCGCAACGCGCGCAGCGCGATCTGGAGGGGCGAAAGACAACGGGCAAATTGCTGCTGATTCCTTGAGGCCTGTGGCGAAATTCTGGAGCGGCATGTGTGGGCACGGACGACTTGCCCGCCCACTGCTCCCTATCGCCGCCGCGAATAATGGGTGGCATAGGCCGGAATCGGTTGTCCTTCCAGCAATCGTTCGTCAGGAATCGGTTCACCAGTCTTCATTTCCAGCGGCACCACTCCCGCCCAGGTCGGGAAAGAATAATCTTCTTCATCGTCGATCGGAGGGCCGATGCGAACCTTTGAGGAGAACTCTTCAATCGGCAATTTCAATACAGAAGTCTGCTTGAGTTCGCGTTCGTTCGGCTGCCGCACATCCGCCCAGCGACCGGGAATGATGTGTTCCGAGAGCAGATGCAACGCTTCGATTTTTTGCGCCAGATCGTCCACCAGCGTTGCCTTTCCGAGAATGACAACGGAACGGTAATTCATCGATTGATTGAAGATGGAACGTGCCAGCACGAGCCCATCTACGAGCGTGACCGTCACGCAGACTGGGAGACTCTCTTTCATTTGCATCTGGCGCAGCATCCGGCTGGCGGCGGAGCCGTGAATGAACAAGCTGTCGTCTTTGCGCCCGTACAAAGTGGGAATCACGAATGGCTGGCCCTCGACGGCGAAGCCGACGTGGCAGAGAAATCCTTCGTCGAGGATTTGATATGCAGTTTCACGATCATAAACTCCACGATGGGCTTCGCGAACCACACGGGTGCGCGGCGTGGGAGGGATTGGTTGAGACATGAAGAGGCGAACTCCGGCAAGCGCCAAGGATAGTGAAGAAGAGAGTGTAACACCCCGGATTTGGCCTTCGGCGGGGCTCTGACTCACAATTGCTTCAACTATGAGATGGTCGCGCGGGCGAGTCGCCCCCACACATGCCTTATTAGCTGTCGATCGCCATGTAACCCGAACGGCTTCTACCAGTAGAACTTCATCGCGAACTGGAATTGCCGCGGATCATAAGCGGCCGTCGCCTGTCCGGCATTCGTAAACAGCGGGCTCACCGCGGAAACGTTATAGCGATTGGCGATGTTAAACATGTCGGCGATTAATTCCAGGTTGTAGCGCTCGGTGAAGTAAATGCGCTTGGCGATGCGGAAGTCGTCGAATACGGTCCAGGGCTGCACTCCGGCATTACGTCCGAGGTTGCCATCCAGTGAGAGCAGAGTGCCGTTGAACCCGGCCGGGCACGGCTCCTGGAAAACTCCGGTCGGCGAGAACTTCGACGCGATCGCGGGATATCCCAGCGCAGTGCACGCAGAATTCACGAACGTGTTGGGACGGCCCGTGAGACTTGAGAGCTGGAGATTGTCGTCGTTGCCGGTAATGATGTTGAACGGCCGTCCTGAACCGAACTCAATGAGCGGGGCGAATGTCCAGTTGCTGAAGACTTTTCTGCTGAAGCCGCGGCCCACGCTCGCCAGCTGGTAGACACCGCTGAAGACGAAGCGGTGGCGCTGGTCGAATAGCGAGGTCGATCGATCGCGGTTGGGATAGTAGCTGTCCTGAGGCGTGAGCGTCGCCTGCAGGTCTGTCGAGTCGTCGATGGCGTGCGACCAGGTGTAGGAAGCGAGAAATTCGAAGTGCCGGTTGAAGCGCTTGCGCAGGTTGGCGCTGAATCCGTTGTAGTCGGAGGTGCCGTTGGAGTAGTTGGCATCCATGTCGCTGAACGGGATGCAACCCGCGAGGGTTGCGGGATTGCAAGCGGTGTTGAACCCCTGGCTTGCGAGGCTATGCAACATGCCTTGGGCGATTGTTATACAGCCAGCTCCGCCGCTCGCCTCGAGGGCCGCAGCGATCGACGGATTCAATCCGCTGGGGCGGAAGAAATTCATCAGGGAGGATGGAACATAAGCCTTGCCATTGGCAAGGACGCTGCAAGGCGCAAATGCGGTCGAGGTTCCCACCGTGAAGGGACTGGTTGGATAATTCGGGTTCGTCGGCCCGATGCCTGCGGCTACCGCGGCCTGCTGGGCCACCAGCAGATTGTCGATCATCAGATCGCCGCGAATCGCATTGGAATTGATGGGGCGGTTTAGATGGCGTCCGCCGTTGAAGTTGTAGGCCAGATCCAGAGCAAAGCCGCCGCCCAGATCGCGCTCAAGGCTGAAGTTTGCTTGCTGCGCATAGGCATAAACAAAGTTCTTTCCCTGCGGATAGCCGAAGGGTTGAAATGCAAGTGGCATGAAAGTCGATGGATTCAGATAACTCTGATTGAGGAAAACCGAATTTGGCTGGAACGCGTTGAACTGCTGTTGGTTGGGTTCATAGCCGAGTGCGGCCAGCGTGGCGCCGCTGGCAGAAGCTGCGCAAGGCGATCCGGCTACGTTGATCGGCAATCCTTGAAAGATCGGGATTGCATTCAGATTTCCCGGATTGCCTGCGCCGCTGCATCCTCCTGTTCCTGCAAAGACAAGCTGTCCGCTGGTTGAACCATCGGAAGCATCGCCGAGGAAATAAAGCCCGAGCAGAGGATGGTCATAGAACAATCCGTACGATGCCCGGAAGACAGTTTTTCCATCCCCTTTGGGATCCCATGCAATACCGAGCCGGGGCTGGACGTTGTTCGTGTCCGTCTGTATGCCCTTCTGCAATCCAAGGAAGTTGTATCCGGCTTGCGCCAGCGGAGTCACCGGCTTGAACTGCGGCGGGAATTCGATGTCATACCGCAGGCCATAATTCAAAGTGAGGTTCGGACGGATGCGCCACGAATCTTGCCAGAAAACGCCGAGCGGCTTGTTCGCGAACGAGTCATGCGGGTTGCCGATGCCCTGAATAAAATCTTCGGGCAGTCCCGCACCGTACGCCTGCACCGGCGAAAGACTTGGAAATGGATCGTCGGGCACAGGTGAGGCGAAACCCAGGTCGGCCGAAGTGACGCCGCCAAAATCATAAACGCCGCCGTAGTTCACGGTGAACGTAGCGGTGGTCAGGATGTCGTTGAAATCAACGCCAAATTTTGTGCTGTGGGTGCCGATCGTCCAGGAGAAGTTGTCGGTGAACTGGTAGCGCTGCTCAGTACGCTGAATGTAGGAATACGGCTCGCGACCGAAATAACCATAGCCGGGAATATTTACCGCGGGGTCGGAACCTCCGGGAATTGCCGTGTTGTAAAAGTACGACAAGCCGCGCCGGGCGTACTGAAAACGGAACTCGTTGACTTTATTCGCGCCGATAGTCCACGTGTCCTGGGCAACGCCTGCGACATCGCGATAGGTCTGTTCAGAAGTGCGGGAATATGCGTTCTGTCCGAAGGGCTGATCCTGGCCGCTGACCTCGATTCCGGTGATTGTGCTGGGGCTCACGTTGGTTCGCAGCATCAGGCGATTATTGGTGTTGATGTTGTGATCGATGCGGAACGAGTAAAGGCTGGTTCCCTCAAACACGGGGAAGTTGCCAATCTGCGAATTGAGCGTTTGATACGAGGTCGGCACCGGGGCGCACGGTCCCGGAGGAGCGCAACTGGTCGGAAATCCCGCCCACGCCGACAACAAGCCCCCGCTCAAGGCCTGCACCATTCCGGTCGGCCATGCTCCCTGAATTGCCTGGCCCGAAGACGCTCCCGCAAGCACAGCATATTGCTCCACGCCGGCCAAAAACTTGGGATTGGCTTCGGCAGCCAAGGTTGCTGGATTGGTCAAAAAACTGACCTGGTCTGGAGTGAGTTGCAAGGTGCCGAACGGCAGGCCGACCCCCGCGGAGTTGAATGGAACGAGTCCAAAGTTATTCGCTCCAATATCGGAAAAACCGGTTTCGTGCCGGCGGGTGATTTCATAAGAGAAAAAGAAATACGTTTTATTCCTCTTGATGGGGCCACCGAAAGCCGCGCCAGCCTGCACCCGCGTGTAGGCGGGATTGGGAACCGTACTGAAAGGATTGACCGCCTGAAAATTGCGGTTGCGCAGGAAGCCGAAGACATCGCCGTGAAAATCATTCGAACCGGATCGCGTGATGATATTTACTACTCCTCCGGCAGCACGACCATACTCCGGCGCGTAGTTGTTGGTGATGATTTGAAACTCCTGCACGTCTTCCTGAGATACGGTCGAGCGAACTCCGTTCACGCCGTTATCGGTGTCATCTGCGCCATCCACATTCACCAGGTTCGAGCGCGCGCGCTGACCGCTGATGTTGAGACCCGAGGTTGGGGCGGCGCCGGTGTTGGGTGCGTTGTCGCGGTTCACCTGCGAATCCGTGAGGGTGAAATTGATGTAATTGCGGCCGTTGATGGGAAGATTGTCGATGCGCCGCTCGCCAATCGTGTCGGTCGTAGAAGTGCGCGAGGTCTCAATCAAATCCGCCTGCGATGTCACTTCCACCGTGACCTTGCCGGTTGCCAGCGCGAGCAGCAGCGGAAGCTCCACCACGCCGCCAACCGTGATGTTCACATCATTCGCTAGAGCTTTGTCGAAACCCGGGGCCTGGGCGCTGACTGTATAAGTTCCCGGGGGTAACTGGCGAACGCTGTAGCCACCCTGATTATCTCCGGTCGCGGTACGCACCACGCCCTTGGCAGCATCGCTGGCCATTACGGTTGCATTCGCGACAAAGCTGCCTTTGGGATCCTTGACAGTGATGTGCAGGTCGCCGGTAGCGGCTCCGCCTTGGGCAAATGCCGAAGCGGAAGCAACTAGAACGATCAATGAGGCGGAGAATACTTTGAGACTGCGAAACCATGGATCGAAGATCATGTGTCTCCCTGGGGCCGCTCAATAAAAAGCGGCGGCAGAAGCGGCTCTAAAGCAAGCCGACAATCGCACAGATTTTGGGGACGGCAGATTCCCGCTGGTTTTTACACTAGATCGACGATCGAAAACAAGGCTGGAGATGAGAAAGGTAGTCCGTCAGTAACCGGTGAGGTTGCAATGTAGGGCGCGTGCCCGAGGCACGAACGCCGCCGGAAGAGTCTCTGTGACCTGCGTCACATGGTTAGCGCATTGCCGACAGGCGAACCGGCGTCGATGGATTCTGCAGCCGGCCGAGTAACATGGCGGCTCCGCTCAGTTGTTCGTAGCGGTCGGCGACGCGTACGGCCGCGAATCCCGAGTTCGGCCAGGCCAGGGCGAAATAAATTCGTGCCAGGGCCACGGTCGCATTGCGGCGGAGCAACAGCGCGTCGTTCACCAGTTGGCGTGCGGCTTCGGCCAGGCGCGCGTCGCCGCTTGCCAGGGCAGCTTCTCCAACGCTTACCAGCCGAGTGGCATTGCTTGCGATCAACTGAACGTATGCGGCCATGGCACGCAAGCGTTCGCGACGCACGATACGGAACTGGCTGGGAGGAAGGCGATGCCGTAAATATTCGTCCTCGGCAGGATTGATGAGATTGCGGAAAGCTTCGACGTCGACCGGACGGATGGCGCCATTCCGATCGGCGCTTCGCCTGGTCTGCAAAGATTGCGTTACCGCAAGGCGCAGAATAACGCCTAGCGCGAGAGCGGCAGCAATGACGATAAAAATGGCCAGATTCATCTCTGTAGTAGACGCTCCAATTCCCGGTTCCAGATTGCCAGATTGTTTTCCGGCAGCGAAACCGCAGAGGTAGTGGGGACTTTCTCACGAGCCAGCAGGTAGTAACACCAGATGATGACAGCAACGTGGTAGGTGGCCATATTAAGGAAATCGAGAAGGGGATAACGGCTGTAAGGCAAGGCACCGGTAGCCATGATCGACCACGTTGCCATGTGTTCACAAAATAATATGCCGAAGCCAAGCGCGATCCCGAAGTCTTTCCGATTCCAGGTCAGCCCGTTATATGCGGCAAATAGAAAAAGGAATAGTGCGAGTCCACCCTCGACAATATAGAAACTCTGCAACAGAACGTGGCCGCGATACGTCCACACGTATTGGGGATGATCCATCGGGGCATAAGCCGCAGCCGCGACGGCGAGCAGCACAAGGATAGCCGCAGAAATGGTGATTAGGAGCTTACCCCTCTTAGCAGTTACCGGGCGGGAATGGAGAAAATGAGAAAACAATTCCACCATAACGGAGACGTTGAGTACCCCTTCGATGATCAATCCAACGCAGAAGGCGAGCCACCAAGTCCGTAAGGTCACCGAAGGAAGAATATCCATCGCGTAGAGGGTGAACTCCTCAAGCGCCTCGAAGACTGTATAGGCAAAAAAAATCGGGAAAACTCTGTGAAGCTTACGCCGCCAGAGGAGGAGCACGATCCCCACTTGGAGAAAGTGGGGTCCGAGCCAAAGGTAATGCCATAGGAGTGAATGCGGCTGCAGCATGGAGCTCGCCGCTCACTATACTGCGCCCGGCTATCGTGGGCAACAATATTGACAGCTAAGTTCGGTTTTCGTAACGGGGCCAGCGAAGCTACGGCTTGCAACCGTTTTGGCAGCCCCCGCCCGGCCCGTCCGCACGAACCACCGTTGGAACTGCCAAAGTGCTCAAGAACATCACAGCGGTTGCGACGATCAATAGCATTCGTTTCACGGTTGTTTTCTCCTTGTTTGGAAAATTGAACCGTGATATTTTCATGTGCCGGACCAGGAGAAAACATTACTTTTGTAACGTCTTCTGTTCGGAATTCGTAACAAGAAATGACTTTCAAATCAGCGTTACAAGACCTTCGAGAAAGCACGCTGGCCGCTGTTTCCGGGCTCCTGGCCAAGCTGGCGTATCTGGGCTCTCTGCGCACACGGGAAGGCGGGTACCGGCACTGGGGCCTATCGCTGGTGCACGGGGAAGAATCGTCGCAACGCGCACTGAAGACAGCCCATTCGGAAGTGCTGTCGGCGGTTTTGCAGACACCAATATCGGAGTTAGTAGAGGATTTGCGAGAGTCGAGCCGCGACACCAGTAACAGTGAGGAAGCTTACGTGGAAGGGATGCGGGCGCAATTCCAGGAACTGCTTCCCTCAGCGCAGGACAAGGTGGCGGCGCAACATCTTAATTCAGTACTGACTGCGCTTTCGAGCCTGGAGAAGAACCAAAAGCGTGCCACTCCGTCAGCTTCATAGCAACTCCTACCACCTGGCCGATGATCTCGGCTTCCTGCGGATGCCGCAAAACTCGAATCGGAACCGGCGACAAAGGATGTGGCTGCAGAACGATGTCATCGCGGCGCATGCTGCACCAGCAGCAAGTGTGCCCGTCGCGCGTCTCCACAAAATAGATCGGCCGTTCGTACTCGCAGCGCCAAAAGCCTTCGACAACTTTATTTTTAGTCTCGTCAACTTGAATAAAGCTGCCGGGCGGCAAAATCGGATACATGGTGAAATCCTGATTGCCAACGTAGCCGTAGGTGAAGTCGCTGTGTGCGAATTGCGCTAAGTAGGAGAGCGGCACTAAACCCCACTGCTCCACCATGCGGCCAAGATTGGCCGTGCGCTGCTGGTCAAATGCCGGATCCATACGCACCGGCATCTGCACCGCCGAAATTCCTGCGAGGGCTTCAGAGACATGCGATTTTGGCGGCGATATCAATCCCAGATCCGCAGCCATATTGTTCATATCTACGCCGTACCAGGCCAGCAGCTCCCGCATATCTCGTCGGTAAATCACCGAGAGCGTATAGAGGCGAAAGATACTGGGCAGAACGTTCTTAGTTTCAATATCCGACAAGCGGCTGGGAGGAATGGAGAATTCTTCGTTGCGATATTTTTCGGCCATGCGAGCGCTCGACATCTCAATGTCGCGCATGGTTAACCCGAGTTTTTCGCGCAGCGCGCGAAGGCTTTTGCCAGCTGGGAGCATGGCCACCCCCTCCACAGAAGTGGTCGCAATCATAACAGGGACGCGACTTCTAGTACATGATTTGTGCAAATTTTTGCTTGTGGCAACTTTTGTTACGATTTCCGAACAAGCTTGGACCCGCATCAAGACGATGGAAAACATGCTTTTGCCGGGGACAAGTCTTGTCCATTGAGGTATCTAACATCGGACGAAGCGGCGCATCTCTGTTCGGATTTCGTAACAAGCCATACGCGAAATCGCAGAATTCTCTCGGCAGTGGATGTGAGCTAGAGGGATTCGCGTTCGACGCCGGCTTGTTCCTGATGGATGGTTTTGATCGCCCATGCCATGCGGGGAGTATTGTGATCGATGCCGACCTGGCCTGCGGCATTCAGAACGATGATTCCGCCGTGCCCATTCAGCCGCTGTTTCAGGTAGTTCATGGCTTCTTGCGCGGCCCATTCCGGTAAGTTGCCCGCGGCGATACGGTCGGCCGTCCACTTGGCGAGCACAAGCTTCATGATGGGTTCGCCCCAGCCGGTGGTGGAGACGGCAGCCGACATATTGTCGGCGTAGCAGCCGCAACCGATGAGCGATGAATCGCCAAGCCGTCCCGGAGCTTTGTTCAGCGTTCCTCCCGTGGAGGTCGCGGCGGCGATATTGCCGTGGCGATCGAGTGCAACTGCGCCTACCGTGTCGTGCGTCATTTCTGGTGCGAACAGATGATTCCCATCCTTCGCCGAATCGTGCTGCGCGGCTTCCGCCTGGAATTTGCGCAAATGCTCGATCTCGCGCGGGATCACAAGATCTTCATTGCGGCACAACTCGATGCCGTGCTCGGCGGCAAATCGCTCCGCGCCTTCGGCGACGAAGTAGACATGCGGGCTTTCACTCAGGATCTTGCGTGCGGCGCGAACCGGATTGCGCAAATGCTCGACGCAACCCACACCGCCGGCGCGCAGGCTCGCCCCGTCCATCATGAGAGCATCGAGTTGCACCTTACCTTCGCAGTTAAGAAAGCTGCCGCGCCCTGCGTCGAAGGTCTCGTCATCTTCCATGATGACAACCGCCTCTTCGACGGCATCGAGTGCTGAACCGCCGCCTTCGAGCACCCTCCAACCTGCAGCAATAGCATTACGTACGCCAAGGATGTGGGCTTCGACCATGGCGTCAGGTATGGACCAGGCTCCGCCATGAACGACTAAAACAGGATCAGAAGGCAAGGAAAATCCCCGAAAGAAGTGAACCGACCAAATAGTCTAGCACCAGGGGGAGTGAAGGAGGTGTTAGGTGGTTTCGTCAAGACGTGATAGGTCAAGCCGCCTCGACTGCATTGATTACTTCGGAGAAAAATTTGGAGCTGCTTCGGAGATGAACTTGCGCAAATCCGAAAGCAGCTCCGGTCTTTCTGGATTACTAATTTCAGTTAAACGGATTCCGCAGAAAACGAAAATACAGTAAATCTCCGATTAACGAAAAAGTTATAACTTAATCGATAAGAAGAACAAATGTTTGCGTACAACGATGCGCTTACGTCTAAGCCGCGTGGCCAGCTCTTGCGGGCGTTGGCGGATCTTGGGTGCGGGTCCAGGTGTAGCGCATGCGATGGATTACGGTGAGAGTAGACAGTACCGCAATGACCCACAGCACGGGCGCCATGCGATTGAAGAGAGCTCCGAGAATGACGAGGACCAGTCGTTCTGGACGCTCCATGAAGCCGACACGGCAGGAGCCGATCAGCGATTCCGCGCGAGCGCGCGTATAGCTGACCATGATCGCACTAACCATGACAAATGCGGTAAGCACGACGTAAAAGAAACGATCGCCACGCGCGTAGAAGACGAGCAGGCCGAGAAATTGTGAGGCGTCGCTGTAACGGTCGACCACGGAATCGAAGAACGCTCCGAATCGAGTGACACGGTTGGTTGCGCGTGCGACCTGCCCATCCACGAGATCGAAGAATCCCGAAAAGATGATAACCAGCCCGGCATAAAAGAACATGCGGCGCTGGGTAAGGGCGTTTGCCGAACCGAAGAGAATTGCGGCCCAGGTATTCACCACCAGTCCCATGAACGTGAGCACGTTGGGGTTAATGCGCGAGAGCGCCAGCCAACGGACGATGGTATCGAGCAGCACACCGCAGGCGCGGCCAAAGGCACTCGTCCATGACAGGTTCGGGGAAGAGCTTGGCGATGGCTGTGGTGGCCGGTTGGGAGGTGGCGCCGGGGTCGGCAGAATTGGCGGCACCGGCGAGGCCGACATTCAGTCGCCCGCCTTTTCTTCTTCGGCCTCGTCATGGATAGTACTGAGGCTCAGGATTTCTAGTTCGCGCTTGCCGTTCGGCGTAATGACGGTCGCTTCCTCACCAACTTTTTTGTTCAAGAGCGCACGGCCGATAGGAGAAGTGGTCGAGATTCTGCCGTGAGTCACGTCGGATTCTTCGCTGGTGACCAGCTTGTATTCCACCTCTTCGTTCTTGGTGCTGTCGTAAACCTTCACCGTGGATCCCAGACCAACCTTATCCTTCGGGATATTGTTCATGTTGGTCAGGGACAAATCGGCCAGCCGCTTGCCCAGCTGGCGGAAGCGCGCCTTGACGAACTCCTGGCGCTGCTTCGCCATGTGGTACTCGGCATTCTCGCTGAGATCGCCTAGAGCGGCGGCGCGCTTGATCTCTTTGGGAAGATCGTGGACCAGCTCGCGCTCAAGCGCGTCGACTTCTTCCTGCAGCTTTCTTCTAAGTTGATCGGTCATTATGAATCAGGCCTGCATGCCCAGACTTTTCAGATTATAAACCTGTTGCGGTCTGCGTGTTAGAACGCAGGGACGTTCCTTCCACTCCGGCGCCCGATTGCCATTCTCTTCAATAAGAGCGCGTTAGCCGCGGCGTACCCAGCCTGGTCATTATCGAAATAGACGCAAATGGCGTTCAGCTCACGCGCCCAGCTTTCGATCTGCGCATCGCGAAGCGTATTGCGAAACATGGATGGCAGCGCACAGCAGAGCGTTGGATCAGAAGCCGATTTTTCTTTTAGCGGCCCGATCGTCGAGGGTGAATCAGGCCTGAAACTCGGAGACTTCCGGTAAGCGAAGGTTGCACTTGGCCAGGGCCAGGGTGAGGAGTTCTTCAACCTTGGTTTCTTCGCAGTTCCGCGACATGGCGAGCTCACTCACCAGAAGGTACCGGGCACGTTCGAGCATTTTCTTTTCGCGGAAGGATAGCGGCTTGGCCTGGTGCAGGGCGATGAGGCTCTTCAGCACTCCCGCAACTTCGAACAGCGACCCGGTGCGCATACGGTCGGAGTTCTCTTTGAAGCGGTCTTTCCAGTCGGAGGTACTGAGATTATCGACCACGGAAAGAAAATCGAGGATTTTTTGCACCTCGCCGTTGCGAACCACCCGGCGGATGCCTACGTTGCCCACGTTATTGCAGGGCACCATGACCTTGAGGCTGCTGGATTTGATGTTGAGCAGATAAAACTTTTCGATCGAGGCGCCGATCGAGCGGCTGCTGATCTGCTCAATAATTGCGACCCCATGATTGGGATAGACGACTTTATCGCCGATGTGGAAATTCAGGTCTGCACTGCTCATAAATACACCCGGGAAGGAGAGGGTCAAACGCGGAGAAGCACAGCCACTACTGTATATAGATTATGCCGAAATGGGAGGAAAAGCAAGCGATGGGGTTTGGCGCTGGCACCGGTATTCTGCCTTACCCCAAGTCTAAGCTACTGCAAATGAATGGCTTAAGTTCTAACCGCAGCAGTCCCAAGGCCTCAGCCTATAATCCTGACGTGACTGAAAAAGAGCCCGATGAACTTCGCCACAGATCGTTGCCCGCACCCGCCGGCAGAGTTCTAGGGTTAGATGTGGGATCTCGGCGAATTGGAGTTGCCATATCGGACCCTTTGGGAATCACCGCGCAAGGATTGGAAACTCTTCAGCGCCGCAACAAACGGCATGACTTGGCAGCACTGGAGCGAGTGATTCGGGAGTACGAGGTGTGCGAAATTGTCGTAGGTCTGCCGCTGCGCATGAGCGGTGCGGAAGGAATCCAATCCGAGAAGATGCAGGGATTCGCCCAGGAACTGCGTAAACGGTTTCAGCTGCCGGTTCATTTGTGGGACGAGCGGCTGACTTCGGCAGAAGCCAACCGGCTGCTTCGCGAGACCGAGTTATCGATCGAGAAGCGCGCGAAGGCGGTCGACCGCATGGCCGCGACTCTGATTCTGCAGGGATGGATGGAAAGCCGCAGATGACCTCGGACGTTGGACGCCCAGATCCCAACTCTGACTGCCGGTTTACTGTCCCCGCATGGCGCGCCGGTAGGCTGCGACGTTCTTGTCGTGCTCTTCCAAAGTATGGGCGAAGCGGTGGTGGCCGTTGGCATCGGCCACGAAATAGTAATAGTCGCTTTGGGCTGGATGTATTGCCGCTTCCAGGGAGCTTTTGCCGGGATTGGCGATCGGACCGGGAGGCAGTCCCACGTGCCGGTAAGTGTTGTAAGGCGAGTCGAAGTGCATGTCGTCATGATGTAGCGCGCCCGTATATGTGCCGGCTAGCAGCTCGCCGTAAATGATGCTGGGGTCGGCATCCAACGCGATATTCTTTGCCAAACGGTTGTAATAGACGCTGGCGACCATGGGCCGCTCATCGGGAACGGCGGTTTCTTTTTCGACGATCGAGGCCATTGTTACTGTGAGTTCCAACGGCGTCATTGAGGTCGAGATCAGTCCGATCTGCTGTGCCACCTGGCGGAATTGTTTGACCATCGCCGCAGCCATCTCCTCCATGCTCTGCATGCGGCTGAACTGGTACGTATTCGGGAACAAATAACCTTCCAGCGAAGGCGCGGTTGGCGCCATATCTGCGATCAGCGCAGTGTCGGATTGCGCGACTCTCAGAAAATCCTGGGCAGGACCAAGACCTGCGGCTTCGATGGCGCGCGCGATGTCGAACATTGTGAAGCCTTCCGGAATAACCACGGTGTGGAAGTAAACATCGCCGCGCCGCAGCCGTTTCTGCACATTGATGATGTTGGCCGGCTTGTCGAAGAGATATTCTCCGGCTTTGAGCGAACGTCGATGGCTGATGTAGCGCCAGAGAATAAACGCCTGCTTGCTGCGAATCACCCCCGCGGACTTAAGTTCAGAGGCAATGCGCCGCGTCGAATATCCCGGATGCAGCATGACAAAAGTCTGCGCCTGTGGCTCGACCGGAGTCAGCACAGCCCACGCAAACCAGCCCGCGAAAGCCAGCACCACGATCAACAGGAATGCAACGAGTTTCCCCACGATAACAACAGTTTAGATGATCAGGGAAAGCGGCCGCACCTGACTTAAGTAAGGGTAGAGGCCTATCCGCGTCCGATGCACGCTGCAGAGGAGCACCATAACGGTACCTCCTCTAACTTAATGGTGGCTCGCAAGTTTGCACCCTTTCAAGCGCGATATACTCAAATGTCCAGGGAGTCATCTGATACGAATGAGACGTAGCTCGTCCTTTTGGAATTTGGCCTTATTGCTCGGAAGTCTGCCGCTGACGGGCTGTCTTTTTCACACCCATCGGGTGGATGAGAGCTATTTCAAAGGCACGCTCCGGCAAGCCACGCAAGAACAGCTGGTGAATATCATCAACCAGCAGGCTGGGAAGATCCAATCGTTGCAGGCTACCGTCGATATTGACACCTCCGTCGGCGGCGCCAAAAAAGGACAAATCACTGAGTACAAAGAAATTCGCGGCTACGTGCTGGCGCGAAAACCGGCCATGCTGCACATGATTGGTCTGCTGCCCATCGTGCGCACCACGGCATTCGACATGGTGAGCGATGGTCGCGAGTTCAAGCTGTGGATCCCGCCCAAGAACCGGTTCGTGATTGGCAGCGAAGAGGTCGAAACCCGAAATCCAGACCATCCTATGGAGAACATCCGGCCCAAGGATATCTACGATGCCCTGCTGATTCAGCCGATAACCGAGGATGAGATTCCAGTTCTGGAAAATGGCATAGAGATCTTTCACGACTCCAAAGGCCATCGCGTCATGCAGGAGGATTATGAAATCATCGTGATTCGCATGAAAGGCGAAAACCAGGGAATCCTGTCGCGCAAGATCGTTTTCAGCCGCATCGACCTGCTGCCGCATCGCCAATATATTTACGACGATAACGGCAATCTGGTCACGGATGCCCATTATGCGATTTACAAGAGGTATGACAGCGTCGACTTTCCCTCGCGCATCGATATTGCCCGTCCAGTGGAGGAGTACAACATTACCCTCAATATCTTGAAGCTGGAGATCAACAAGCCTCTGCGGGACGACCAGTTTGCGCTGGAGCAACCTCCGGGAGCGGAAGTCGTGCACCTCGATCACACCGCTTCGCACGTTTCGATTACGCCGGCCGCAGAGGCTACCAGCAAACGGTAGCGACGGCATAATTCACACACAAACCTGATCGACCCAAGCTCGGGAAATTAAAATCAACGAAGCATGATCAATAACGTCGTGATCGAATGACACTGATCGAACAAAAACTGATCGAAAAAAAAATGATCGAATAAAAAACGATCAAAATAAAAAATGATCAATAAGATGATATTCGCCAACCTGGTGCGCCGGCCCGTCCGCTCGGCAATCAGCATTATCGCCATTGCGCTGGAGGTTGCACTCATCCTCCTGATTGCCGGCCTGTGCTATGGAATCTTGAATGACGACAAGAACCGGACGGCAGGCATTGGAGCCGATGTAATCGTGCAGCCCCCCGGATCATCCTTCCTGCAGGGGATCAGCGGCGCTCCGGTTTCCATCAAGGTGGCGGACGTGTTGAGCCGCCTGCCTCACGTTAGGGTCGTGAGTCCGGTCATCTGGCAGATCGTCACTTCCGGATCTCTGGAGGTAATCGATGGCATCGATCTGAAGAGTTTTGAAGCTCTCGGAGGGCCGTTACAGTATCTGGCAGGTGGTCCATTCACAGGCCCAGACAGCGTTTTGATCGATGACTACGTTGCACGGCAGAAGCATTTGAAGGTAGGCGACCCGACTGAGATCCTGAATCACACTTTTCATGTGGCCGGCATTGTGGCCAGCGGCCGCGGAGCTCGCAAATTCCTGCCCATCACCACGCTGCAGGATTTGATTGGCGCCAAGGACAAAGCCTCAGTCTTCTATGTAAAGCTGGATAACCCCGCCAACGCCGATCTCGTGGTAAAGGAAGTAAAGCAACAACCCGGGATGGAAAGATATTCGGTATTGTCGATAGGGGATTATCTCAGCATGATGACTCCCACCAATTTGCCCGGCTTCCGGCCATTCATTGGCGTAGTGGTCGGGGTGAGCCTGATCATTGGTTTCCTGGTGGTCTTTCAGTCGATGTACGCCGCGGTAATGGAGCGAACCCGCGAAATCGGAATCCTGAAGGCGATCGGCGCCTCGAAGTTTTACATCGTGAATGCGATTTTGCGGGAAACCGGTCTGCTGGCCTTAGCCGGCATCATTGCCGGAATCCTCGTAAGCCTCGCGGCCAGTTGGGTCATCCGGCAGCGTTTTCCCCTCGTGCAGGTTGCCGTTACCGGAGAATGGATTGTGTTTTCCATGATTACCGCTTTGGTTGGGGCTGCTGCGGGAGCCTTGTATCCGGCGTATAAAGCGTCCTCGAAAGATCCGATTGAAGCTCTGGCCTACGAATAAAGCAGCTTGCGATCGCACATTGGCGCTAGCCGCTGCTCTTCCGGTAATCGCGGGCGATCACCGGCCGGGGAAAGTAAGGTAGTGGTTGGTCATTAATAACAGCTCGCGGATTGCCTTCCACCAGCGCTTCCGCTAGATCTTCTCCACAAAGCTTCGCAATGGCTTCGCGAGCAGTTGAAAGCACTGGAATGCGCTTGTCGGTCTCGTGAGCATCGGTGGCCAGCACGTGAACGGCATCGTGCTCCAGCAGCCAGAGCGCGGCGCGGCGCGCGCGTTCTCCCCAGAAGCCGGTCAGCGCCGATCCCGTCACCTGAATCACACATCCCTGCTCGGCCCATTCCGCCACACGCTGCAGATTCTCGCGCAAAATTGGATTGCGCTCGGGATGGGTAATGATTGCCGTGATGCCGCGGTCGCCAAGCTGTGTGAAGCAGTCTGTAGTTTGCGGCGGAACGCTGTAGTTGCTTAATTCCACCAGCATGTAGTGCGTACTTCCAATCGCGTAGCGGCCAGGATTCGCCAGCACATCCTGCAAGTTGTCATACGAGAGATGAAAGTCGCAGCCCAGGCTCAGCCTGAGCCCAGAGCCGATGAGCGATTGCAGGTGCTCGACCAGACTCTGCAGGTAGGCGCGATCGTAATGGTAGCGATCGTTGGCATGAGGTGTGGCGACCTGATGCGTGATCCCGTCGGCCGCGGCCATGCGGCACATGGCAACAGAGACTTCCCATGACTTCGAGCCATCATCTACCTCGGGAAGAATGTGGGAGTGAATATCGACCACGATTGTGAGAACGCCAGCCGCTCGGCGTTGTTGAGTCGATTTAAGCAGATTCAGGGGGAAAGAGAAAGACTAGTCGTCGAAGTAAAGCGCTGATCACCAGATGGTCGGAAAAGCGCGCGCTTTGCGGATTTCGCGGTCCGCGGTGAGCAAAGGAATATCTTCAATCAAGGCGGTTGCTCCGATGATACGGTCCGCCGGATCCTTGGGATAGTTCGCCGGTAGAGCAAACGCCTGCAGAGCAATGTTGACGGTGATCGGCAGAACCACGAAATGGCGTTCGATTTCGGTCATAACTGTTTCTGCGTTCGGGATCAAATCGATGCTCCCGTGGCTCGCTAGTCGTGCGACCTCCAGAAGCGTGATGTCGGAAATTGCTAGGCCGCGGTTTTTCCGACGCGCATTCTCGATCTCGGACCAGGCCTTTGCAGATATGTGCTGGTAATCCTGGGCGAGCCAGATCACCACATGGGTATCGAGCAGGATCAATAGAGATCGCCCCACTCTTCAGGCGTCAAAATGGGGGAGACGATGTCGCCCTTGATTTCGATTTTGCCCTTGCCTTTGAGAAAGCCGAAGATGTCGTCTTTCTCTTTCTCGACCGGGACAAGTTTCGCCACCGGTTTGCCGCGCTTGGTGATGACGACGGCCTCACGCTTCGCCTGGACCTCGTCCATGATAGCGAGGCAGCGGGCTTTGAAGGCGCCGGCGGGAATGGTTTTGGTCTTCACGAGAAACGAGTGATCATGGTCATCATACCATGGTCATACCGGGATGCTTACTCTTTCTTTATTTCCTGCAGGCCCAGATTCGTGGTACACGCTTCAGCCGAATCTTTTCTGGCGTGAGGAGACCCTCGATTTTCATCCTGCCCCGAAACCAGCTTGGGTCCAGCGCCCCAAGTATCTTTATGGAATGAGTTTGCACCACTTCTTTTCTGGATGGAGACTCAATCTGGTGCTCAGTCCAGACCCCATCGATTATCATGTTCCCGTCCGAAATGCGACCGCTCAGGGGGATGCCTCCATCCGCTGCTCCCTCGTAAACAAACAGCAGCGCATCCACCTTAGAATCACTCGTCTGACTTAGCGCTAACTCGTAACCGTCTAGGTCGCCAGATCCGGCGGCAATGAATGCGCTTGAATAGACCCGCATTTTGGAGGTGCGGGCGCAATCGTCTTCGGCAGCGTTGAGATAGTACGAGGGACTTGATAGCGCGAGGCCTAGGAGCAGCACTGGTCCAAGTATGGAAAGGACCCGATTGGTCCATAGGTCACGCATTTCCATAGCGTTCACGAATGAACTCCGCAATTCCCGCATACGCTTTCATCAGCGTCTTTTCATCCGGCAAGAACACGATGCGGAAATGCTGTGTTCCGGGCTTTTGGCCGAAGCCCGAGCCGTGCACCACCATGACGTGCTTCTGGCGGATAAGTTCTTGCACAAATACCTCGTCGTTCTCTGGTATATCAATGCGTGGAAAAGCGTAGAACGCGCCGCGGGGAGCGACGCAGCTTATGCGCGGCGTGGACTCGCACCATTTCTGAGTGAGATCCCGGCGGGAGCGCAGCTTGCGCCGCACTTCGATGAGGTGATCCTGCGGGCCTTCGAGCGCTGGCTTGATCGCATATTGCTCGGGATGGTTGGCGCAGAGGCGCGCGCGCAGCAAGCGGTGAATACCTTCCAGGTACGGCTTGATCACGGCGGCATCGCCGGATGCGATGCCCCATCCGATGCGCCATCCCGGCACCAGATAATTCTTCGACATGCCTCCGAAGGTGATGCAAGGCACATCGGGCGCGACTGCTGCAAAAGCCAGGTGCGGCGTGGGATTTTCGGGAGAGCCGTCAAGAATCAGCTTGTCGTAGATTTCGTCGGAAAAAACCACCAGATTGTCTCGGCGCGCAAGTTCAGCGATTTGCTCAAGCATTTCGCGAGAACATAAAGATCCCGTCGGGTTGTTGGGATTGATCAGTACAATCGCGCGCGAGCGTGGCGTGATCTTCTGTTTGATGTCGGCAATCTCAGGCTGCCAGGCATCTTCTTCGTTGAGGTCGTACGTATTCAGTGCAATTCCCAGCTTGCACAGGACCGCCGAGTAAAGCGGATAATCCGGCTTCGGCGTGAGGATATCTTCTCCGGGGTCCACCAGCGCGCTGATGCAGAGATCGACAGTCTCGCTCACGCCAGAAGTCACGAATACATCGCGCACCGTGGTGATGCCCTTGCGCGCAGCCTCGCCGCGAATCGCATCGAGCGCCTCGGGCACGCCGTCAGACGGAGCATAACCATTTTTGCCGTCGCGCATGGCTCTGTATGCGGCTTCGATGATGTGCGGCGGAGTTTGAAAATCAAAGTTGAGCGGATCGCCGACGTTCAGCGGCAGAACCTTGTGGCCCTGTTTGATTACTTCATCAGCGACGCAAGCTAGATCGCGAATGGCGTAGCGGACGTTATCCAGGCGCTTGGCGGCAGCGATTTCGCGGGATTGAGTGATGGGCATCGGATGCATCCTCAACATCTTAACCACAGAGAGCACAGAGGATTTTAGTACCTCTTCGGTACATTGTGATCCTCTGTGTTCTCGGGGGTAGGAAATTACTCCGCTCGATCAATCTGTGCCTTCTGCAGCGTATCGGAGTAATCCACGTACACCGACTTCCACTCGGTATAGAAATCAAGCGCGCCGATGCCGCCTTCGCGGTGGCCGTTGCCGGTGGCTTTGGTGCCGCCGAAGGGAAGATGCACTTCGGCTCCGATGGTTGGCGCGTTGATGTAGGTGATGCCGGCTTCAAGATCGCGCATGGCGGCGAAAGCCTTGTTCACGTCTTTAGTGTAGATCGAGGAAGAAAGGCCATACTCGATGTCGTTGGCAATCTCGATGCCATCTTCGAGATCGTCGCAGGCAATAATCGAGACGACCGGGCCAAAAATTTCTTCCTGGGCGATGCGCATCTTGGGATCGACATCGATAAAAACCGTAGGCTCCATGAACCAGCCATACTGGTAATTACCCTGCTCGAGCCGGTTGCCGCCGCACATCAACTTCGCGCCTTCGTTGCGTCCGATCTCCACGTAGCTCAGGTCGGTTTGCAGCTGCTTTTCATTAATGGCCGGACCCATATCGGTAGTCTCGTCGAGGCCATTGCCCACTTTCAGCTTCTTCGCGCGCGCAACGTAAAGCTCGATGAACTTTCCATAGACGCCTTTTTGCACAATGATCCGGCTGGTTGCAGTGCAACGCTGGCCAGTGGTGCCGAAACCGCCCCAGAGGCCGCCTTCGACCGCGAGTTCCAGATTGGCGTCGTCGAGCACGATCATGGGATTCTTTCCTCCCAGCTCGAGCGAGCAGTGCTTGAAAGTTTTCGCCGCGATGCCGCCGATGATTCGCCCCACGGCGGATGATCCGGTGAGCGAGATCGCGCGAATGTCGGGATGATCGGCAAGAGGCGTACCAACCTCCGGACCGAAGCCAGTAACGATGTTCACCACGCCTTTCGGAATGCCAGCGTCCTCAAAGGCGCGAACTAAGTTAAAGGTGGAGAGCGGAGTATCCTGTGCGGGCTTGATCACGCAAGTATTTCCACAAACTACCGCGGGAAGCAACTTCCAGGAAGAAATTGCCATGGGAAAATTCCATGGCGTGATCATGCCGCAAATGCCGACGGGTTGGCGCACAGCCATGGCGAACTTGTTGGGCAACTCCGAAGGAACCGTGGGACCGAACATGCGCCGGCCTTCCCCGGCGTTGTAATAGGCAGCGTCGATCGCTTCCTGCACGTCGCCCCGAGTCTCTTTCAAAACTTTGCCCATTTCGCGCGTCATTTCGCGGGCATACTCTTCCTTGCGCTCAATGAGAATCTCGGCGGCACGGAAGACCATCTCCGCGCGGCGCGGCGCGGGGACAAGCCGCCATTTAGCGAAGGCGCGCTTGGCCGCATCGACGGCAGCATCGACATCGGCCTTGGCCGATCTCTGAAATATGCCGACCAGATCGCGCGTGTCGGCGGGATTGCGGTTCTCAAAAGTCTGTCCGCTTGAGGCTTCGACCCACTCGCCATCGATGAAGTTTTTGTAAACTCTGGCTTGCGTGTGGCTGAGCGTAGCGGGGGAAGTGAGGGTATCGGTTGCCATGATTTCTCCTTATGAAGGCCCAATACTGATGCTACAGCGGGCGGGAAAGATGCGGCAAGGGATGGAGGGGGTCGGCCGATGAGCCGCGGTTTTTAAGTTGACACGTTCCTACGACGCAGGTTTGAGGGTGTCGGCGAACTTGGCATCGACCGGGTCGATTGGAAGATCTACCAAAACCCTCGTGCCTATATTGCTGGAATTGATTGTGATCTGGCCTCCCAGCTGTCGAACCCGCTCGCGCATTCCCTGAATCCCGATACCAGGTTTGGCGGGCCGATTGGGGGCGGAAATCCCCTTGCCCCAATCCCGGACTTCCAGGCGAACGGCATGCGCTCCTGAGTCGCAGCTCACTCGCACGCTTGCAGAGGCGCTTCCCGAGTGTCGATGCACATTGGTGAGACACTCCTGCACCAGCCGGAAGATTGCCGTTTCCATCTCCCGCGGCAACCTGCCCAGGCTGCGATCGTAGTTGAAATCAACTTTGATCTTGCTGCGTTCAGCAAAACCGTCGACGTACCACGCCAAGGCGGATTCCAGTCCAGCTTCATCGAGCAATGGAGGATGCAGCAGGTGAGACATGGTACGAAGCTGGCGTGAGAGTTCGTCGACCAGGAAAATACTGTCGCTTACAGTCTTTGCGGCATCGCGGTCGAGCTGCTGAAGCTTCGGTTCGAGCGG
This sequence comes from uncultured Acidobacteriaceae bacterium, assembly GCA_963766625.1. GTDB lineage: Bacteria > Acidobacteriota > Terriglobia > Terriglobales > Acidobacteriaceae > Sulfotelmatobacter. The sequence continues at coordinate 222,980 of CAVYBF010000022.1, forward strand.
AATAAGATTCATATTTAACGCGGCCAGGAGTTGTCCCGCGCTGTCGTGTAGTTCACGGGCAATGCGGCGCCGCTCTTCATCCTGCGCGCGCATCAGACGGCCGGTGACGGCACGCAGGGCGGATTCAGCCAGTTCCAGTTCGGCGGTGCGTTCCTTCACTTTAGCTTCCAAACCGTCGCGCAATTCTTTGGCCTCTGTCATATCCAGGCCGGTCGCCACGATCATTTGCACATTTCCGTGGGCATCCTTCACGGGCGTCAATGTACGGTCGGCCACACGAATGCTGCCATCGGCCATGCAGAACCGGCACTCTTCTCGAACGGATTCTCCCTCGGCAGCTTTGGCCACGCTCGATTTCACAATCTCCATTTCGTCTGGCAGACGCGACCACCAGGTGTCCCAAAACTTGCGCCCTATGACTTGCTTCCGCTCAAAACCCGCACCCTCGATGGCGGCACGATTTCCGTCAAGCACGGTACCGTCGGGACTTAAAAATGCCATGAAGGCGTAAGTTTGGGTAAAAGCCGCCTGCAGGCGTGAGCGCTCCTTTTCGGCTTCTGCGCGCAAGGCTCTTTCCATCTCCGCCGCTTCGCGGCGCAGGCGCGCCATTGCCAGGTGGGCTGCGACTCGAGCCGAGAGCTCACGGGCCGAAAAAGGTTTTACCAGGTAGTCGTCCGCTCCGGCCTTAAGGCCTTCGATACGCGCTTCTTCGCCGGCGCGCGCGGAAACCAGAATCACGGGGACACTCTTTAACGTACCATCCGCACGCAGGCGTCGCAGCAAGCCGAAGCCGTCGAGACGCGGCATCATTACGTCCGCGAGAATCAGATCGGGAGGTGCTTGGCGGGCGCGCTGAAGGGCGACTTCCCCATCCGCGACACTCTCGACTGCGTAATTCCCCTGCAGCAGCCGCTGAATGTAGTCGCGCATATCTGCGTTGTCGTCAGCAAGAAGAATGCGCGGTAGAGAGGTATCCCTGCGGGAAGGCCGCGCAAGGGCTGGTGCTTCGTGGAGGCCAGGTACGCCATTTTGCGATGGATCCTGATCGGGAAGCCAGCGGAGCGCTTCTTCAACAAAAGGATTCGCGCCCAGCCCTCCGGAAACATGCAGTCGTGCCGGATGTCCCATCTCAAGCGGAAGATGCGCATTGCCAAAAGGAATTGAAACAACGAACGTGCTGCCTTCTCCGGGAACACTGTTTACGGAGATCGATCCGCCATGCAGTTTGACCAACTCGTGTACAAAAGCCAGTCCGATCCCTGATCCCTCGTTGGTGCGCGCTTGAGAATTCTGAGTGCGATGAAAGCGTTCGAAAATGTGCGGCAGTTCGTGCGCAGCGATGCCGATGCCGGTGTCGCGGACTGCAAGCTCGACCCGATCTCCACAGCGCTTGACTTCCGCCGAAATTTCGCCCCGCAGAGTGTATTTGAAGGCGTTAGAGAGAAGATTCAGAACGATCTTCTCCCACATATCGCGATCAACATAGACCGGTTCAGACAACGGCGGACAATTGACCTGAAGCCGCATGCCGGCGCGTTCAATGGCGGAGCGAAAAAGGCTCGCGAGATCGGCCGTCAGACCGGCTAAATCGGTGGGTTCGTAGGCTACCTGCACGCGGCCGGCCTCAATACGGGAGAAATCAAGCAAGGTGTTGACCAGCTTCAGGAGCCGCAGCCCGTTGCGGTGAACCATGGTGAGTTGAGCGGAATTTTGGGGCGGCAAATCTCCCCCGGATAAGATCTCTTCCAGCGGGCCGAGCATGAGCGCGAGCGGAGTGCGGAATTCATGGCTGATGTTGCTGAAAAACACCGTCTTGGCGCGATCCAGTTCGGCCAGAGCTTCGGCGCGCTGGCGCTCCTGTTCATACGAGCGGGCATCGGCGATGCTGGTTGCGATCTGACGATTCACCAGGTTGAAAAACGTGCGATAGCTGTCATCGAGCTTTTTCTTGGGGCTGACAGCGCAAAGCAGAACTGCGGGAGCTCCCTCCGGTCCCATCGCCGGTATGGGCATCAGAAGCGCGGTTGATGGGGGCACGTCCCAGGCTGCGGTGGGCAGTTCACAATTGAGGCTTTGAAGATCGAGTCCGAGGGCTTCGCCTGACCCTGCAACCTGGCGGAGTTTTTGTGCACCGGGCGAATCGGGGTTGGTCAGCAGCGATCGAAACGGGTGATCGGAGGAAAGTCCGGAAGTGCATACGATTGAAACTTCGTTCCTGGTGGGGCGACAAAGCGCCGAGAATGGAATATCGCGCAGGTTTTCTGAAAGCGTCTCGGCGGCAATGTTGCAAGCATCCTGCTCACTTTTGGCATCGACGGCTTTTGCCGCGAGATCGCGGAGGGTTCGCAGACGGCGCTCACCGATAACGTTCTTGGTCGTCTCGATGACGGCTGTAAACACACCGCCAACTACCCCCGCTTCCACACGAACCGGGCTGAAGGAGAACGAAAAGTAGCATTCTTCGGCGTAGCCGTAGCGATTCAGCGGGAGAAAAAGATCGTTCGACCATGTGGCGACAGCGGTGTGAACTACGCTGTCGAGCATGGGTCCAATCGTGTCCCAGATTTCCGCCCAACAATCGCGGCCACGCTGACCCAGCGCCCAGGGATGCTTGCTACCCAAAATGGTGCTGTATGCGTCGTTGTAGAGAACCACATACTCCGGCCCCCAATACATCACGATAGGAAAGCGGGAATCGAGGCAGATACTGGCCGAGGTTCGCAGGCTCTGTGGCCAATTTTCGATCGGCCCAAGCGGAGTCTGCGACCAGTCCTTGACGCGCATGAGGGCGCCGGTCTCACCTCCTCCGATGAGCGGAGCCAACTCTGAAATGGGATATGACATTCGAGCAGAAAAGTAAAGGTAAAGATAACCCTGTGAAGAGAATGACACTTCCGCGAGAGTCCCATGTATAAGGTGTTTCCTGTATGCCAAAGCACACTTCGTCCTTGTTCCGGACCTTGTAAGGATCGCGGCGGAGCTTTTGAATTACACGCAGTTTGAGGGAACTGATGAGGCATGAGCTGCTCGACCTCTCAGCCTCACTGTTTCACATAACGCTTTACGGCATCACGCCAGGATGGCATTTCAATTCCGAAAGAGCGCAGACTGACCGGCGACAGGACAGAATACGCCGGACGAGGCGCAGGACGCGCCATTTGTTGGCTGGAAACAGGACGCACTTCTGTGTTCATTCCCGCTGTTTCGAGAATGTATTTTGCAAACTCAAACCATGTGCAATCGCCGGCGTTGGTGGCGTGCACAATCCCACTCGCATTCTTATGGCATAGCTGAATAATGGCACGCGTCAGATCTTCAGCGTAAGTGGGGCAGCCGCGCTGGTCATCGACCACGTCCAATGCAGGGCGGTTCGCGGCGAGCTTCAGAATCGTATCCGGAAAACATTTTCTTCCGCTGCCAAACAGCCAGGACGTTCTCACAATGCAGCAATGCGGGTTCAACTCCAGCAACTTGATCTCCGCCTCGGCCTTCGTTTTCCCGTAAACGCTCTGCGGATTGCGCTGGTCGCCGGTCTCGTAAGGGGTCGTTTTTTCCCCGTCGAAGACGTAGTCAGAACTCAGAAACATGAGTCGCGCTCCCGCGCTCAGGGCGGCCTCGCACAGGTTGACCGGTCCATCGCGATTCACGGCAAAAGCCAGTTCGCGATTGCTTTCGCATCCGTCGACATCGGTGTATGCGGCAGCCAACACAATCCAGTCAGGTCGGGCTTGCTGCACGATTTGCAGCAGACGATTGGGATCGCGAATGTCGGCGTCGCGCGAACTGAGTCCGGTGACTTCGTCATCAGACCACTGGCGCATGAGCGCTTTACCGAGCAGGCCAGATGCGCCGAAAACCAGGACTCGCATGGATTATTCGAAGACCTCAGCGCGCTCGAAAGCCGCGCCACGCTGGTCTTTTGACGAGACAGTTGGATCGGAATCGAGTTCCCAGTTTATCTTCAGATGAGGATCGTTCCAGGCGAGAGTTCGTTCGTGCTCGGGCGCGTAGAAATCGGTCGCTTTATATAACACGTGGGCTTTTTCTGAAAGCACTCGAAAGCCATGGGCAAATCCCACCGGAATCCACAGCATGCGCTTGTTCTCGCCTGAAAGGCGAACCGCTTCCCAGTTGCCGAATGTAGGAGAACTCCGGCGCAAGTCAACCGCCACATCCAGAATCTCGCCATCGGCAACGCGTACCAGTTTTCCTTGCGGATGCTTTACCTGATAATGCAACCCGCGCAGCACGTTGCGCGACGAGCAAGAGTGATTATCCTGCACGAACTTATCCGTGATGCCGGCCTCCGCCATCGCCAGCTCGTTGTAGCTTTCAAGGAAAAAACCGCGTTCGTCCCCAAAGACTCGCGGCTCCAGAATGAAAACCCCGGGCAATGAGGTGCTGATTTTTTTAAGAGAGTTGATTGCCGGTCGGGCCGCAGGCACTCCATTCATCAAAACACCTTTTCGCGCAGAAGTTGGAGCAGATAAGCTCCGTAAGTATTGTTCTTCATGGAATTGCCAGTTCGCTCCACTTGCTCGGCCGTAATGTAACCTGAGCGAAAAGCGATCTCTTCCGGGCACGCCACCATCAACCCCTGTCTTTTTTCAATGGCTTGAATATAGAGCGCCGCTTCCATCAAAGATTCGTGGGTTCCGGTGTCGAGCCACGCCATGCCTCGCCCCATGACGACCACTTCCAGTTGGCCACGCTCTAAATATTGCCGGTTGACGTCGCTGATCTCAAGTTCGCCGCGGGCGCTGGGTTTTAAAGCCTTTGCGATTTTCACCACCTGGTCGTCATAAAAATAAAGTCCGGTGACCGCGTAGCGCGACTTCGGCTCCCTGGGTTTTTCTTCGATGCTCAGGGCGCGTCCCTTGCCATCGAACTCTACAACTCCGTAGCGCTCGGGATCGTGCACGGGATAAGCAAAGACGCGAGCCCCTCGCGTTTGCAGCGCCGCCTCCCGCAAATCCTTGGCCAGGTCGTGCCCGTAAAAGATATTGTCGCCCAACACCAGCGCGCACGGGCTGCTGCCTAAAAAACCTTCGCCCACCAGGAAAGCTTGCGCAATGCCTTCTGGTTTAGGCTGGACTTTATATTCCAAACGGATGCCGAACTGAGCTCCGTTTCCCAGGAGCGCCTGAAATTTGGGCACATCATCGGGAGTCGAGATTATAAGAATGTCGCGAATTCCCGCCAGCATTAGCGTGCAGAGCGGGTAATAGATCATGGGCTTGTTGTAAACCGGAAGCAGGCTCTTGCCCAGGGCATGGGTCACCGGATACAGGCGCGTCCCCGACCCTCCCGCCAGAATGATCCCCTTGCACGCCGTGTTGTTTGAATCTTGCATAGAGAAATTTTGCGATTCAACGTGAATCAAGAAGAATAGTGCGTCTCAATCCACTGACGATAGCTGCCGCTGGTAACGTCTTTGACCCAGGCTGTATTTTCCAGATACCACAGCACCGTCTTGCGGATTCCAGTCTCGAATGTTTCGCTGGGGCGCCAGCCAAGTTCCCCTTCGATTTTAGTTGCGTTCATAGCATAGCGCCGATCATGTCCGGGCCGATCTTTCACAAACGTGATCAGGTCGCGTCGCGATGAGCTGCCACGTCCTTCGAGTTCGTCCACCAGGTCACAAATTAACTGCACAATATCGAGATTGCGTTTTTCATTCCAACCCCCAATGTTATAGGTTTCGCCCACGCGCCCGCGGGCGAGCACAGTGGCTATCGCCGTGCAATGATCCTCCACATAGAGCCAATCGCGAACATTCTGTCCGTCCCCGTACACCGGAAGCGGTTTCCCATCTCGCGCGTTCAGGATCATCAGCGGGATTAATTTTTCGGGAAACTGAAACGGACCGTAATTGTTCGAGCAATTCGTGGTAAGAGTTGGCAAAGCATAGGTGTGATGATAGGCGCGAACCAGATGGTCGGATGCAGCCTTGGATGCCGCATACGGACTGTTCGGCGCGTAAGTCGTACTCTCGGAGAAAGGCGGATCGTTCGGGGCAAGCGATCCATAAACTTCGTCGGTAGATACGTGCAGAAAACGAAAATCGCGCCTCTCTTGCTCCTTCAAAGTTTCGAAGTAAGCACGGACCTCTTCCAGAAGCGCAAACGTGCCATCCACATTGGTTCGAATGAAGTCATCCGGGCCGCGAATTGAGCGATCTACGTGACTCTCGGCGGCAAAGTGCACGATGCCCCGCGGTAAACGGCTTTGCAGAAGCCGTCGAACCAAGGTGCGGTCTGCGATATCGCCGTGCTCAAACTCATAATGCGTACCCCCTGCCACTGCTTCCAGATTGTGCAGATTTCCTGCGTACGTAAGCTTATCGAGATTGACGATGGAAAAAGAATTCAGCCGCAGTTGCTGAAGAATAAAGTTCGATCCGATAAAGCCGGCTCCGCCAGTGACGAGAATCGTGTTTTCCATGAATTAAGCGAGCCGCGGGAAACACCGCAGTTTATTAGGGAACCTCCAATTGTAAACAAAAAGGACGGAATTCACTCCGTCCTTCGCTTCCGTTCGAATTGTTTAAACGGCAACGGGGTCTTGGTGGACTCTGCCTGAGTCGGTTACCCCGCCAGTTTGGGAAGTACGCGATCCGGTTCAAGTACGCTGCTGGCCGGTTTTCGCGGCGACTCAGCCGGCGAATCCCAGCCCATTGTCTCGAAATATATTCCTTCAATCTGCGTAGCAATGTTTCCCCACTGATAGTGCTCCCGGACACGCCGCTTTGCAGCTTCTCCGGAGGCTTTCCGAACCGCTGGATTCGCGATCAGGAAGCGCAGCCGGTCAGTCAAATCTGCAGCGTCCCCGCGCCGAAAAGTGAATCCCGCGTCTTCAATCGCTTCTCGGTTCTCCGGAATGTCGCTGGCCAGGACACATAAGCCCGCGCCCATGGCATCCAGCAGCGCAAGGGACAGGCCCTCAATTTCGGAGGGCAATACGAAAATCATCGCATTAGTAAGGAGCGCGTCCAAATCTTCCCCGGAGACCCAATCCAGTATTTTGATCCGCTCGCCGGCCCTTTTGCGAAGCCGCTGCGCGTATTCATCGCAATAGCTCGACGCCCCGGCCATTACCAGTTTGACATCGGATTCTAAGCTCGCATAGGCGTCCAGCAGCAATTGGCAGCCCTTCTCGGGAGAAAACCTACCCAAGAAGAGAATGTATCCTCCAGGCTCCAGACCCCATTGGAGAATTTTTTTAGACTCACGCCATGCGCGCATCACCGCTCCGTTCGGTAAGTAGAAAGTTTCTGAAGCATGGTGATCTCTGTAGTGCTTCTGCAGGGTCCTGGAGACCACTATCGTGCGGTTTGGCAAAGTCAGCGCAGCATGCTCTCCAAGCTGCAGGACAGCCGACGCGATACGTCCCCACTTCCTGCGTTGCCAATCGAGACCTTGCACGGTAACAATGGTCTTTTTGCCGACCAGTCGGGGGATGAACGAGAACAGTGCGGGCCCCAGCGTGTGGTAGTGAACGATATCGCACCGGCTGACCAAAACGTGCACCGTGCTCAGGAAAGTGTGTAGCAAGGTTTCCAGATGCTTTGTCCGAATCGTCGGTAGACGCACCGTCCGAATTCCATTGTGTTCGGTTCCGGGCGGGGTGAAGTAAGTGCGGCAGTACGCCGTAACCTCATGCCCCATGCGCGCCAGCCTGGTTCCCACCTGTTCGTAATAGGTCTCCACACCGCTGTATTTCGACAACACACCTCTTCCACCGATGAACGCGACCCGGAGCTTGTGGTTCCGAAGAGAATGATCCGGAAACCCGGACGGTTCCCGCACGGCAGGAGTTAAAGCAAGGCGTTGCAGGGGAACAAAGTCATTTGAATCGAGTGGAACAGCAACTGCTTTTTTTCGGGCAAGCAGCCCGACCCGGTGAGCGCTTTGAGACGATGAGGCGCCGACCCCTGTTTTCTTGACTTCGATGACATGCTGATATAACGCGATTAGCGTTTCATAATGAGCCTCCGGTGAGTATCTTTGTCGCACGATCTCGCGGCCGGCGAGTCCCATTTTGTGCGTAAGCTCCGGCTGATCGCTTAGGAATTGGATGGCTTGCGCCAGCTCGCCCACATTTCCTACCTGGTACAGCAGCCCCGTGGCTCCTTCATGCACCAGTTCTCTGCGGGACCCCAGATCTGTAGCTATTACCGGCCGGGCTCTGGCGTAGGACTCAAGAATTGTCTTGCCGAAGGTCTCGTAAGCGTGCGAAGGCAAAATGGTGGCGCGTGATTCGGCAATTGCCTGATCGAGTTCGGTTCCGCGTAACTTTCCGGCGAACTGCACATTGCGCAATTCCATTCGCGCAGATAATTGCCGCAATCTTTCCTGCTCAGGGCCTTCTCCTGCAATGGTGAGACGAAGATTCGGCAGCTGGCGCATGGCATGAAGCAGATCGTCAATGCCTTTTTCGCGAGACAGCCTTCCGAAATAGAGCAGCGGCGCATTGCCCTCCGGGGAACTGGCCGGGTCTGGCTGCACCCGCTGAAAGTGAGGAAGAACCTCAAAGCGGGAAGCATCCCAGCCATGTTCTGCAAACTTATTTCGCACAAACTGGCTGGGTGCGAGAAAGCAGTCCACGCACTCCTGATAAGTGCCCAGCCATTTGTGCACGTACGCTTCGCTCACCAGGAACGCGCGTGCACCGAATCCGTCATAGCATTTCTCGGTTAGCGCCTGCCAGAAGCGGCCGTTCTTACACCTTTCACATGCTTCGCCGTGCGAAACCAGGTTGTAGTTCGGGCACAACACCTTGAAATCGTTCAAGTGGTAAAGAACTGGGATTTTCTGTGCTTTCAATTCCCACAAAATCGAGGGCGAGAGGTGATGGTAGATGTTGCGCACATGGGCAACGTCAGGGCGGAACTCCGCGACCATGGCGCGAATTCGGTGCCGCGCTTCCCATGAATAAACAGCAGATGCCGCCATCCCAAGTTTGTGGAACCAGCGGCTCGGATGTTTAAAGTCGATATGCGATACGAAATGCCGGTCATAACGAGACGGATGGCCCCGTTCATCGGCCATGGAGAACAAAGCGGTTTCGTGCCCTTGGGAACGCAGCAGTTCCATGGCTTCGAAGATGTAAGCTTCGGTGCCGCTGAATGGATAATTGTATTTGTTGCAGAACAGAATTTTCATTTGGGTTAAACCTCGGTTCGACAGAAGCGAAAAAATTAGTATGCGGGTCAGTGAACGGCGATCTGTTCGAGAAGCTGATCGCAAAAATGCGAGAGGTTCTGATCGCGATTGAAGTTGTGCTGTACCTGCAAACGGGCAGCGTGTAGGACCCAATCGAGCCGGCCGATTGCGGAAGCGTGTGCTTTGCCAATCAATTCCCGCAAAAGAAAGATCTTCTCCATAAAATCGTCAGCTTGCCCGGGCTGGTAGAGAAAACCAGTTTTCCCCGGAATCACCAGCTCCGGAATTCCGGTCAATGCCGGTGCAAGCACCGGCTTATTTCTCGACATCGCCTCCATTAACACGAGTGGAATTCCTTCGCTGCGGCTGGTGAGCACAACGGCATCGGACCGGCGATAAAGTGCATCCATCTTCTCGCCCCCGACATGACCGAGCAACGCGACACGATCTTGAAGTCGTTTTTCGCGGATCAGAGCCGCCAACACGTCCCGCTCCGGCCCTTCCCCTGCAATGGCGCACTCGAATTTCAGCCCCCCATCGCGCAGTCGAGCACATGCGCGAATCAGAAAGGCATGATCTTTCACTTCATGAAGACGACCGACCGCCAGCAGCCTGAGAGCATCTTCGGAGCTGCGGAAAACATCTCGAGTCCCCTTGACTCGCGCCGGTATCTCCACTCCCAATCGCGAGACGTTCACTTTTCTCGCCTCGACGGCTGGGAATTTTCTCAGAATGTAGCGGTGGTTATACTCCGAGATGGTCGTACAGAACTGGCAATGCTTTAGTTTTGTGTCGAGATAAGCCCCATGCACCAACAGGTCTGACCCGTGCAAGGTGAGGCTGTAACTCACTCCAAGTAACTGCGCCGCCACCATGGCGATCCAGGACCCGAAATAGCCGTGGTGCACGTGGATGTGAACGACTTCGCGTCCTTCCAATTGCACGGCATAGTAAGCGCCGAGCCCGGTGTGCAACAGGGCTTTCCATCGTTTCTCTGTCGATTCATTCCCATACTTGAGAGCCGGCCTGAGCAAGCCTGAAAGCAGTCGCCAGCGTCTGGCTGCCAAACCGAGCGCTCGCAAAAGAGTCCAAATTCGAAGCGGTTGCAGGTGCAAAATCTCCTGCTGGCCATGAGGCGTCTGGGACGCCGCGCCTGACTTCCGCACGCTTCCTGCAATGACTCGAACCCCACGCCGCCGCAACTCTTGAATCTCGTCGCTCACATAGGGCTCTACCCCGGCAGGAAAGCAATTAGCGAGATATGCGACCGTGATCACGAAATAAGCTCTGCGATCTTTCTCATTCGCCCTGAGGAGCGGTTCCGGAAATTGGCCTAAGGGAAGTCGTAGCAAAAACCGGTTCTTTGCCGGTGCGCCGGTGTTGCGCTGCCAGCATTCCCGCCATGGTGAAAAGCAGTCCGTTCACGAATTGATAGTTCATCACAACCAGAGCCGCGTTCACCCAATAAATCCCCAGCAAAACCGGCCAAATGCCGTGAAATTGCTGATTCAGTAGGCCTCTGTTTTCGTTTGCCGGAACCGGCGCCCAGGCCAGCCGCAATATTTCCCACATAAGCCATAGGTACAGAGCCAAGCCCACGGCCCCGTGCTCGATCAGAAGTTCGAGATAAGTATTGTGCGGATAAAGTTCCTTCTCTTGGTAGCCGCTGACATGCCGCGCCAGCTCGGCCGGCATTTGATTCACTCCCCAGCCGGTGAGCGGTTTCTCTAGGAACATTTGCCAGCATCCGGCATAAACCGCCCGGCGGAAGTCGAGCGGTCCAGATTCCTCGAAGCGATCTTGAAAAGCGCGCCGCTGACAGTCGAAACTCAACACCGCCGCCGAGCCCAACGCTCCCACAATTGCTATGCCGATGCAGGCGCGCCGCAGCCCCCGATTGTGCGAACGGAAAATCAATATCCCCATGCTCGTCACAAACGACAGCCAAACTGCCCGGGTCATGGTCGCGAGAATGGCGAGGGGTAGCGCAGCCAGCAGCATGGCCGAGCGTAATCCGCGTATTCTTCCGCGCAAGGTAGCATGCAGAGCCAACACGCCAAGCATGTTCAAGGAGACGCCATTTGCGACCGCCTGCAAGAGCGGGCCGCGCGCGCGATCCGCGTGATAACCGAGGCTCTCATCCAGGATGAATCGCGGAAAAATCAATGATTTCGCGCCCACCAGAAATGCAATCGAAGTGAAGCAAAGGTACGCCAGCACCACGAGCGCAAAAAGCTCGAAATGGCGTAATTGCCGCTCCCCGCGAAAAACCAAGATTGCGAGATGAAACAGCGCGAAAGGAACAATGAATTTAGCCGCGAGCAGAGACCAGGTGTGGTTATCGAACGGCTGCCACATTACGCCCGCAACGGCCAGGAATGCCAACCCCATCATCGGCCAGGTTGCTCGCTCAATCGTCAGCAGCCTCTGGCGCAAAATGACAGTGCGTGCCAGGACTGTGATCAGCAGCAACACGAATGCAATGCGATCGATTTCATAGAATGGCACGTCGGGATGACGCAGAAGCATGGCAGTGAGCGCCGCAAGAAATAAAAACGTGGGCGCAGCCAGGGTGATTTGCAGACCACGCAGTCCTAGTTCAAGACCCTGCCAGCCCACCTCTGCGGTCCATGAACCCGGTTCGATTTCTGCTGTGATGAGTCTGGTCACTGCCCGCTGCCTCTGAGTACCGCTCCTGCCGTCTTGAGCAAAATTCTCAAATCCATGCTTAGGCTCCAGCCGTGGATATACTCGACATCCAACTTCATGCCTCTTTGAAAGGAAGGATCTTCGCGTGACGTGACCTGCCAAAGTCCGGTCATTCCTGGCGTGACATCGAGGCGCCGCAGGTGTTCGATCGCGTAGCCGGAGAAGTCGTCGAGAGGGTGTGGTCGCGGCCCCACCAGGCTCATCTCGCCGTTCAAAACATTCAAAAACTGCGGAAGCTCATCCAAACTAAATCGCCGCAAGAAGCGTCCGAGCCGTGTGACCCGAGGGTCGTCGGTCACTTTGAAAAACGGCCCTTGCCTCTGATTTTGCGCCCGCAGCGCTTGTTTCAAATTGTCGGCGTTTGTGACCATGGTACGGAATTTATGGCAGTGAAATGGCCTGCCCTTGCGCCCGGCCCGCGCAGCTGAATAAAGCACGGGCCCCGGTGAATCGAGTTTGATAAGCAGTGCGATCAGCGCCATAATTGGAGCCACCAGGATCAATGCACCAGCCGCGCCAAGCACGTCGAGCACTCGTTTCAACAACAATTCCATAACTGGCAGCCGTTCCCGGTGCAGGGATATCAGAGGGAATTCGCCAATCCGCTCCAGCTTTTCAAGCGCCTGGCAGCCAAACAAATCAAGGGCGATGTTCACATCCAGCCGCAATCGCTGAGCTTCCCGCAGAACCCGCAGGCTCAAATCACGATCGTGCGGAGTCGCTAGAATCACCTCGTCGACGAACACCGTCCGTGATGACTGCGCCAGATCGCCGGTCCGCCCAACGATGTCATTCCCCAGCGGCCTTCGATCATCCAAAAAACCGCAAAACCTGCGCTCCAGCTCGGGATGCGCCTCCAGATGCCGCGCAATATTTCTTCCCAGACCGCCCGCTCCCACGATGAGTACGTTCCGCACACGAGGCGAAACCCCCATTTTCAATGCGGCAGCCGTCGATCGAATGAAAGATGGAGCTCTACGCGCTTTTGCAGGCATAAATACCCGTGCTTTGTCTGAGCCGCGGGAAGTCACGGGAAGCCGGGCCCCGGAGGTTTTGGAGTCTTCTTGACGCATGGCGCCTGGGATCAGGCGCGCCGCCCACTCCGTCGGGGTTAATCCCTGAGCTCTATGTAGAGAGGGTGAGGCCACTTCAGCCTTTCTGGCGCAATTGTGCGGCGACTTTTTTCTCGAAGCGGCATCGCGTCTGAACCGCAAACCATTGCGGCAAAGATCGCTCTTGGGTTACTGGTGTGGTCGGAGTGGAATTCGCACTCTCCGCGCAAATGGCATAGCTAGCGCTCATCGAGTCCCACCGGGTATTCTGATTTCTTTTTGCACAGGTTCGTTCCTACCGAGAAAAATTCCACCGAAGGTTGTCATCGCTTGCCTAGAGCCGCTGATAAATCCGTTGTGGAATCGGAAACACTCTTTCACTCAAGACTGTTCCTAATATCCGTGAGCTTCCGGCTTGGAGGCATTCCTTGACCTTGCGGGCCGATGCCTTGCGCGTGCTGCCGGCTCCCAGCACCAGAACAATTCCATCCGCTAGTTCCGCCAGCAAGGCTGCTTCGCTCGACGTCCCCGCGACCGGCCCGTGGATCACAGCGAACTCAAACTCACTGCGCAATTCGAGAAGCCGAGAAGCCCAGTACTGCCCCATTCCAGATCTCTCGGCGCCATTGCACGGACCAACCTCGGCCACCCGCCACAAGTTGCTTGCCAGACAGACTGCATCATCCTTGATGAAAGCAGGGCGAGGATTTTCCTGAAAAAAGACCTCCTTTGAATCGCGCGATTCGCGGATTACGACCGCGACAGGGGCAGACGTTTCCAAAGCCAGTGCCTCTGCAACCTGCATACAGAGGCTTCTCAGCTCTATGTTTTCTCCCGCTGCACTGAATACGACCTGTTTGGCTGGATGGCTTTCGCTGCTCAGAAAAACGCGACGAACCAGAGTCTGAATTTGCTCGCGCGCGAAAGCCTCCGGGTTCCAGCCCGTTATTTCGCGAACGATCTTTTTCTCAGATGCTGTTGCGCTCGCCATTGGCGATCCAATCAGTTCTGAGACCCGCAGTACCTCTGACGTCGCACTCATCTCGAAATCCTCCTCACGCAGATAATCGGTTTCCTGGTCCTCCCGGCAGCGACGCTAATACCGGCAGTTCTAAATACGCGGTAACTTCTTCCGGCGTACGCAGGGCCGGGTCAAGATAATCGGCGGCGAATGCCGCCCCTGTGCCTGAGGCCAGCGCTCCAACCAAACCTGCCAAAACCACGATTGCAGGCGGCCACCTGGGCAAAGCGGGAACCACAGGTTTTTCCGCAATGGCCACATTCACGATTCCGCCTTCATCCAGAGCGTCCGCCATACGGGCCTGTTCCCGCTTCTTCACATAAAGGAGGTAATTGTCCTGTGCCGCCTTCTCGCTGTTCACCAGATCGTCCTGGATAATCGCATCCTCGCCAAGCTGCCGCGCCAGCAAGCGGTATTGGGCCAGTTGGGCAAAGACCATTGCATTGCGGCCTTCTAATCCCTTTCTTTCAACCTCAGCCTTTTGCAGCTCAGCTTTCGCCCATTCGTAGTTTGTGTCTTGATCGGTAGTTTGATCGCGGACAGGAGCCGAGTTCTCGTTTTCGATGGCAGTCCTGGCCTGCGCGATCTGCTGATCAATTTCTTGCACCAGGCGATGATTTGGCTCAAATTTAGTCAGTAGCTGAGTTCTCTTTAACTGGAGATCGAGCAAGGTCCCCTTCAGCGTTCGCAGCAGCTCTGGATTGTCTGCCGTGCGGACCTGAGTTACCGCCCGCTGCGGTAACCTGGCTAACTGCTCATTGAGTTCCCGCACCCGGTGCTCGGTTTCTGCCATCTGCGACTGGCTTTGCCGATAGTTCGCTTCTACGTCGTTGATTCGCTGCAACAGGAGATCGCGTTGCTGGGCGGCCATCACCACGTCGTGGGTGGTGGTAAAATCCAACAATTTCCCCTCTGCTTGTTCCAATTGCCGGCGTGACTCCGCGGTCTGTTCATCGAAGAAATGCAGTTGCCCTCCGGGGCGATGAACTTCTATGTGCTTTTCCAGGTACACGGCAGCAAGCGACTGCAGCACATGAGCCGCAAGTTCGGGATCGGCAGCATCGTAGTTCACCGCGATCACGTCGGTTTTCTTGATCGCTTGTATATCCAGCTGGCTGGAAAGCCTTCTTGCCGCCCGCTCCACCCGAGCGGCTCGATCCTCATGGGGACGAAGCCACCGCAACCAGTCGTGAGCCGCAAGATCGTTAGCAATGGCCACGCTTTGCAGAACGTCATCATCTTTCAGCAGCTCTACTTCTGAGTTGAGTTCTTCCTCAGTCACTTCCACGCGAGAAAAATCCAATGGCGCGTTGGGCTGAGAGGTCGCCGGAGGGTCCGACCGTCCACGGCCAACCAGTACCCGAAGATGAGCCCGGTAGCTGGCGCCGGCAACCGCATAGAGCACCGCTAAAACAAAGACCAGACTCGACACAGCGACGAAAACTTTCCCTTGGCGGAACAGAACCATGGCCAGTTCCCGAACGGTTGGGGAATCTGGATCCTCTCTTCTCGAAAGTGCACTCTGATCGTTCACACAGATCGATCTTTTCTTGCTCGCTAGAATTGTGTTGCGCCCACGAATGCGCTTAAGGTTGGCCGGCTGAGAAACGGCTCAATTTTCGAAATGGCATTTTGCGGAACAAAAATCAGATCTCCGGGCCGCAAATCGGAAATCTCGTTCAGGGTTTTATTTTTCAGCATGCTTTTCAGATCGAAAATGTGGGCCTCGAATCTGTCATCATTCACACGCCGGAACAAGAGAACCTGCGAATGCTTTGCCTGATGGGTAAAGCCGCCGGCAATCTCGATCGCCTCGATTATGTTGAGATCGGCTCGCAGCTCGTACTTGCCCGGCCGGCCGACTTCGCCCCCGGCAATAAAATAAGGATGTTCAAACTCCTTCAGCGCGATGGCTACCTGCGGATCGTGCAGATAGCCCGTGTAGGCCTTGAGTACTGACTGCCGCAGCTCCTCCAACGTAAGCCCCTGTGCGACCACGGCCCCAGCATCCTTAAGCGTGATGTATCCATCCGGCTGGACCGTAAGCGTTTGGTCAAACTCTGGCGAGAGCGTAAAACTTAACGTCACCACATCACTGCGGTTGAGCCGGTAAAGCGGACGGCGCCCTCCGAGCGTAGGGTTTCCCATGCCGTCCGCTTCTCCGAGCTCAGCGGCCCTTGCCGCTGCACTTCCCGCGCCAGTTCCGGTTTGGCTGGTTTGAGAAGTCTGCTCAAGCCTGACCATCTGTGCTTTCGTTTGGGTTTGGCCGGATGCTGAAATCCAGGAAACCATGCAAAGCAGCAGCCCAGTCATGCCGATCGAATCGATAAAACGGTTCATAAGACGATGGCTCGAGTCTCTAGTTTCAACGTTTGCTCAGTTGTATTTTTTCCCGTGCGCAGAATAGGTCGAAGGCAGATTTCACAGCAAGACATGGAAAGTACCGTCTACCGAAGTATCCTGCTGGTGCAATACTGGGAAGCGGTCATCCACGCGTGAATTCGGCCTTTGCTTCGTGCAAATTCCTATCTGGGATGGTCGTACCTATCTACTTATGGGTTACCTACGAAAGTAGACTTGTATGTTTGACTCGTCACATTGGATGGAATGCTCAAACTGAAATGCACACTCGGAACGGCCCGCTTTTCGCGAAACTCTCAAAACAGCGTTGCGAAGGCGCGCATAGAACCTGCCAGGCCTGCGCTGTTTTCCACAACGGCGCAGCGCACCTTCCCGATTTGAGAGTATCCCCTAAATTATTGGGCGGCTTTCCTTGAGTCCCCGCCCACCTGCCCCTAAGATCAACGTTCCACGGAGTTACCTTTCAAAATGCGGACGCCGCCCCAGGCTAGCAAAGCAATTCCCGTACTCATTGCAGATTCGAACCTGATGCAGGCTCAATTATTGACGAGTGCCTTGCGGCGGCGCAGCGAGTTTCGCGTTTTGATTTGCAGAGCGGATGAAACTTCCATTCTTCAAGTTTTGGCGACTGCCCCTCCCCATGTGATCGTGTTTTCGCTCAACCACTCCCTCAGCACTGCGTTCCAGATGGCAACCCTGCGGCGCATTCATCTTTCTTATCCCGCCGTTGCAAAGATTCTCCTGGTTGAGTCTTGCGAACCTGAATTGGTCATAACCGCGTTCCGATCCGGGGCTCGCGGGATTTTCTCACTCACAGACACTCATTTCCGCCTTCTTTGCCGCTGCATTCAAAGGGTGGCTCAGGGGCAGGTCTGGGCAAACGCCCAGCAGATGGGATTCCTGCTTGATCTCATCTCGCGAGTGCCATCTCTTCGCGTGCTCAATTCTGTGGGACTCGAGATGCTTACTCCCCGGGAAGAACAGGTTGTCGCTCTCGCGACCGAAAGCCTGAGCAATCGCGAAATTGCCCGCGAACTCGATCTGAGCGAGCACACCATTAAGAAATACCTTTTCCGGATTTTCGACAAACTTGGGGTTTCTTCCCGCGTGGAATTGGTGCTTTACGCGGTGAATCATGGCGACCGTCTTCAAGCAGAGTGGCTCGGCGGCGGAAACCGGCCGACTCTCGAGTAACAAGGTCTTGCCCTCAGTGATCACTTCAAAAGCGGCCAACGATTATCACTTCAAAACCGGCCAACGGAAGTAGGCCGTCCGGGACCAGTCCGTTTCTTCTACCCTGCCGCCTCTTGAGCAGGCAAGTCATCGGCAGTCTGCAACAGATACCTCGGGTTTCTGAGGGTTGTATCGTACTCGGCATGCGAGGCGAGCCTGTGGCAAGGCCAATCGAACATCAGCTTCGCTTTGGCCTCGGATACCGGAATCTGCCCACACCGAGTATTCGCGAGTCGCAACCGCATAGGCTACCTTATAATCCGCCCTCCACGTCAATTGCCCACCCCCGTACGTCTGAAGTGCGTGATCGGCGGTGATTCTTGTGTCCTGAATGGTCCCGTGCACCAGCGGCCACTCCGCCTCTCGCGAACCTCGGTGCCAGAAGGCAAAGAGCGCAGCTATGAGAGTGCATATAGCGGCGAACCGCACCGTGGCACGTACGTTTATCGTCCATTCGCCGCGACCCTTCATCGCTTTGGTGGCCTGAGGTTGTTGTTCGGTGACCTACCTTGACATTTTAGCTGTTGTGAGCGGCCCTGGTATCTGTCTACTCTCATCCTATTACTTCCGTAGAGGCAAGTCGGTTTTGGTTCTCCAGCTCCGGAGGCCGCACTTGAGCACATGTCCGTGGTGCAGTAGGCGGTCGACGGAAACCGGCCAGCCCCCGAGTAACCAGGTCTTGCCGGAGATTTGGCAAAGGCGTTCCGCACCTGTATAAATCGGGTGAGCAGAATTCCGTGCCCGAGCAGCTTCCCAATCTGAAAGCAGATGTCCGGCCCCGTGGTGCCGGCACTATTATTGCGGCTGGGCTGCTGCTCGCGGCTCTGGCGCTGGTTGTGCTTTACACAAGCCGGGTGGCATTCCTCAGCCCCCTGGCATTGGTGGTAGTCGCAGCCATCGGAATCGCGGCTTTACTTTTACAGGTTCGATTGCGGCCTGAGACGGGTTTGCAGGATTCGAAAGCGTCCCCTCGCGGATCGCTTTGGTTTACCGCTCTGGGCGTAGGTTTCGCATTAGGGGCAGTCTTTGGAGACGTTCTTCACTTCAAACCATGGTTTATGCTGACAACGGCTCTTGCGGCCGTGGTTTGCTTTGCTATCAGCGGAATCGCGCTTCTGAAACTCCTGCGCAAAGCTCATATTCAAGCCAAGCACTCCGGGCAATGACGAAGCACCACAACCACTACTTCCTCGCCCGCAGTTCGATGAGTTCATTCCCTGCGGCGATCAGCACCACGCTCGCCATGCCAATAAACAATCCGTGTTCAACCACTCCGGGCATGTCGCTGAGCTGTCTCGCTAACTGTTCGGGATCGGCAATTTCACCAAAGTGGCAATCGAAGATGTAATTGTTTTCGTCGGTCAAGAATGGGTAACCGTTCACCTGCCGTAGAGAAACTCGGGCGCCCAGTGCCTCAATTTTCTTCTTGGCCACGGCTTGGGCGAATTTGATCACTTCCACCGGCAGCCCAAATTTTCCCAGCACCGGAACCTTCTTACTCGAATCGGCAACGATCACTACTTGTTTCGAAGCGGAGGCGACGATTTTTTCGCGCAGCAGCGCTCCCCCACCACCTTTAATCAATCGCAATTGCGGATCGACTTCGTCCGCCCCGTCCACGGTCACATCGATTTCAGGACATTCATCCAGGGTGGTGAGTGCAATGCCCAGGCTGGCTGCCAGTTCCCGTGAATGTTCTGAGGTGGGAATGCCGCGAATATGCAAGCCGTTCTTCACCTGTTCACCCAGCAGCCTGATGAAATGCGCGGCCGTCGATCCGGTGCCAATACCAACTACCTGACCATCCCTGATGAAGCGCAGGCTGGCTCGCGCTGCCGCCTCTTTTTCCTGTTCGTTTGCCATCGTTCTATGGAGTACTTTTGCAGCGCCTAGCTCAAACTCTTTTCCACGTAAATCAAATATCCCGCCAGTCCCAGGCCAAATAAAACGGTCAGGATTGTCACCAGATCTACGATAAATCCCGCCGGCTCGAATTTTCCTTCGTCGAGCAGGATTCGCGTTTTGCGATAGCGGGCCAACCCGGCAATGACCATCACCACGCCCGCAAGAATCGAGATCATTCCCATCCAAACCGAAAGGCCGGTGGTTTTTGCCGGATGACCCTGGAACGCGGTCAACTGCCGCAGGGCAATGGCGAAGCGCCCGATTGCGAATCCAAACACTACAATCGCCACGCTGGTGCGCACCCAGGCCAGGAAAGTTCGTTCATTGGCTAAGTGATTGCTCGCTTTGTTGGAATCTTCCGGCACAGTGATCTGGCAATCATGCTCTGGCAATCAGGCTCTGGCGGTCGGCAGCATTATTCCACAGCCTGCGCCACCAGCGCTCCGACGACAGAAATATTCTTGATCAGATTCTCCGGCACACGGTGACGATCGCGCAAATATTCGGGGCTGTTGTAGGTGACCCAGACCTTTCCGTTCTCGTCCTCCGATATCAAAGCCTTCAGCGGAAGATCGATTGCCAGTGTCGGAGCGACTAGCATCAGAGGCGTTCCTCCCCTGGGATTGCCGAAGATGAGCAGTTTTGTCGGCGGCATCTTCATCCCCACTTTCTCTGCTTCGCCGCTGTGATCGATGAGCGCAAACACCTGCACTCCGCGCTGCGCAAGAATGGATTCCAGGCGCTTCAGAGTTTCATCTACCGAATAACGGCTGGCGACCTGTGTGAGACCATTTTCCGGCATATTTCGCCTCCGCAGCTAGAGATGCGACGCGGCGTTCAGCGTTGCAGAATCATTCTTCCCAGAATTTCTTTCAGAATTTTAGCCGCGACCGGTGCCGTGATTCCGGAAATATCCTGCGCTGGATTGTATTCGACGATGTCCGCACCAAGGATTGTTCCCTCAATCGCATGCAAGTGCGCAATCGCCTCGCGTACTGTCATTCCTCCCGGTTCACGATGCGAAATGCCGGGAGCAAACGCCGGATCGAGCACGTCCATATCGAAAGAAATATAAACCGGACCTCGCACTTTGACCCGTTCGTATGCTGGAAGCTTCGACATCGGCACAATCTCGATGCCGAATTTCTCCGCCTGCCCCCGCTGATGCTCGTTTAATGTGCGAATTCCGATCTGAATCAGTCTCCTGGCCAGGCGTTCTTCCAGAATGCGTGCAAAGGGACACGCATGCGAAACCCTGCTGCCCTCGAATTCGTCATACAAATCCGGATGCGCATCGAAGTGAATAATGGTTATGTCAGGATAGCGGGTTGCGAATCCCCTCAGAATTGGGTAGGTGATGGAATGATCTCCGCCCAGCAGGACGGGCTGTTCACCGTTCTCCAGCAAATCGCTGACGGCGCTTTGAATCTTGGCAAAATCTTCTTCGCTCTTTTCATGCGAATTACTGAGCGGCAAATCGCCTGCATCCGCAAATGCGTTGGGCGCATCCAGATCGACTCCCAATTCCGACCAGCGGTTCGAAGCGTCGCAGGTAAACGCTTCGCGAATCTTCACTGGCGCCATGGCTGCTCCGCGCAGATAGGACGAGTTCACGTCCAACGGGATTCCCATAAGGGTTGGCATTTTTCATTCCCACGTTCTCTGCTTGGGCACTGTGATCGATAAGCGCAAACCCCTGAATCGGCCCTCCCGGGGTTTCAATCATCAATCAACAATGGTTCACGGCTGCGTATCCAGCGGGTGCTTACTCTTCTCGTAAAATTCATTCTGCAACTTCAGACTCTCATCGTCGGCTTTTACGGCTCGAATTACGTTCACGATGGCGTTGATCCACCAATCCATCTGAAACTTGCCTAAGGCTTGCGTTGCTGCCGAGCCTTCGCCCGCATAATGATTGGGAAAGCGCGCGTACCACCAGATGCCGGTGTAAACATCTTCGGGAAGATTCTGGCGATGCTGATCTGTTCCAGACTCCTGATTGGCCCGGTCGATGTGAACCAGATCGGGCCGTGCGATCAGCATCTTCGAGGTTTCGCTCTCGCCGGCGTGCATGTCGATCGAAGTTTTTTTCTTCGGTCCTCCTGAATCCGGCGAGCGCTTGTCGAAGACGTAGACCACGTAATCGTGCGGCTTGTCGAGTTGGGTTTGAGCGAAATACGGCAGCAGGTGTTCGTTGCCCCCGTGACCGTTCACGATGATAATTTTCCTGCAGCTGTTGCGCGCCATCTCGTCGGTGGTTTCCTGCAGCAGCGCGAGTTGCATATCGCGGCTGTAAGCAATGGTGCCGGGTTCGTGGCGCGCCTCGGCGATTTGTCCGAAATAATATTCCGGAAAGACGATGGCATATTCTTTTTCCGCCGCGTGCAGTGCGGCATAACGGACATCGAGCAGATCAGTCCCCAGCGGAAGATGCGGCCCGTGTTTTTCCAGAATGCCGAATGGCAGCAGGCACACGCCCTGCGAACGATGAATGCCTTCCCGGAAGTCCGCCGCGGTGAGTTCTTCCCAGTGAACCGATAATGGCGGCGGGGAGATTGCCTGAGCCGGTGCGAGATGCGAAGCGGTCAGCAGGGTGAAAAGCAACCCTAACGGCAAGAGTGTAAATGGCTCGCGCTGTGGGCGGTTCCTCATCGCCGAATCTCCTCCGGCGCGGATTCTAGCATGGAGGCCGGCTTCTGCACCCTGCCATCACTCGCAGGGACACCCTCCTGCGCGCCGAAAATATCGCGGCTCGTCCTCGCATGGCCAAACGCTCAACGCCCAGGCTCAGAAAATCGGTTCGGGGGTGTGATTCACAGAGTCCCGCAAATTGCTGCCGATAAATTTCTTTTTGGAATGAACGTCTCTGACGGCAGCGATCAGCTCGGAGCTGAGGTCGATCTTGCTCAAAAATCCTCGCGCTCCGGCGCTGAACGCCTCATGCAGAAAAAATACGTTGTCGTGGTTGGTAATGAAGAGAATCTCGGCCTCGGGCGCAACTCTCTTGATCAAAGGGGCGGCCAGCAGCCCATTCAATTGTGGAAGACCGATATCGAGCAGAACGACGCTGGGTCGGTGCTCCTCGGCTTTACGAACCGCTTCGTAACCAGTCGTGGCCTCGCCGACGATATCAAAGTCTGGCTCTGCGATCAGCAAATTGCAAATGCTCCGCCTCACGATTTCGTGGTCATCCACAACGAGGATGCGGATTGAAGACAAAGCATGCCTTTCCGAACCACTGCAGGCTGCCGCGTATTCAATTGTTCGCGCGTGGAAAGAGGGGTGCTAACTGCCCTCCATGCGAAAAATAATCAGATAGCCGCCCGTCATAAGCACCTTGGAACTCGTTCTGCTCCGAGCCTCGGCCGGTTGCTGGCGCGCCTTGTTGTGACAGTACGACGGCGACAAGTAAAGGCTATCTTTCAAACTAGGCTTTCTGGCAGCCTGTTCAATACCCTGATTACTGTACGCCACCGTACTCTGAATGGTCAAAAGCGCACCCCACATTTGTGCGAAAAGCGGAAATGATCGATTTATCCGCACAAGAGTGACTTAAAGCGTACTCTGGAAGTGTCTCTTCCAGCATCTTTCCGCCGCGCCCTCCCGGGCGACGGTTCCTTGCGAAAAACTGACAGCAACCCGCTGTGACAAGGAGCCGTTATGGCCAAGCAAAACACGACAAGTGTACGTGTCTTCAAGCCGCCGACTGATGGCGATGGAAACGGCGTCACCAGCAAAATCCTACTCAGTCTCCCCCACAACGAATTAGAACAATTGCTTGCAAAGCTGGAATTCGTGCGTTTGAAGCTTCACCAAATCCTCTATAACCCTGGCGATACGATGAAATCCGGCTACTTCGTGAACTCGGGATTGCTTTCGGTCCTTGCGGTTCAACCCGAAGGAAAGAGTGTCGAAGTCGGGTTGATCGGCAACGAAGGTTTTGCAGGCACGCCGCTGCTGGTTGGATATCGTACGAGTCCGACCAGGATTGTGACTCAGGGCGATGGGTCCGCGTACCGATGCGATGCTGAGGCGCTCAGAGAGATCGTCCGGCAATCTCCTGAATTAGAGAAGCAGTTGCATCGCTTTTCGCATCGGCTGGCAATGCAGACCACACAAATCGCCGCATGTAATCGGCTGCACGACGTAGAAGAGCGGCTGGCACGATGGATTTTGATGACGCACGACCGCATCGAGTCGAATCACCTGCCCTTGACTCAGGATTTCCTGTCACAGATGCTGGGCACGCGGCGGGCGAGCGTGACTGTGGCTGCAGGCATACTGCAAAAGGCTGGACTTATTTCTTACACGCGGGGCAACGTCACGATCCTCGACCGGCGAAACCTTGAAAGCGCGGCGTGCGACTGTTACGGAATCGTACAGCGGCAGCTCAAAGAGTGGGATAAGGAAACCGGATAGCTGTCCACCCTCCCGCAGGGCTGGCGGCGACGTTACGTCTATGGCGCTTCGATGAGCTCCATTTTGCCGTCGCGGGTGCGATGCAGGATCATCAGTTTGCCTTTCGGGTCGCGGAAGACGAAGACGTCGCGGTCGCGGAAGTGGGCTTCTTTAATTGCCTCTTCGAGCGTCATCGGCCGCATGGCGACGGCGTCATCGGAGCGGACGAGGTGCACCTCGGTCGTGCGGGCCACAGCGGGATAGCGATGCACCGCAACCGGCACAGCGGTTTTTTCGGTGAGTCCAACCCTGGTTTGTGCGCTGCCGTGGGGCGCATTTCTTGTTTCAACATCCGGCCCTTCGGCGGAGTGGCCGTTCCACTTTTTCGCCTCTTCAGTTTTGCGCACCGAGAGTTTTTTCGACTGCCAACGTTTCTTATATTTCACCGCCTGCTTTTCCAGATGATCGAGAGCTTCGTTCACGGCGATGATCATGTCCCTGGCCTGAGCCAGGCCGACCAGCGGGCCATTCCGCGCGCTGATGGTGATTTCGGCTTTGTGGCGGTGCTTTTCGACGGCCAGAATAACGTGGGCTTCGAATCTGTCGCCCAGAATCTTGCGGATTTTTGTAAGCCCGGTTTCGACTTCTTTTTTGATGGCGGGAGTAACTTCGTAATGACGTCCGGTATATTCCACATTCATGAAGCGGCGCTCCTTGAGGTGATGATTGGGACCGCAAGCCAGGAAGCGAGCCGAACACGCGATTATTGTGTCGCAAAGTACGCGACGCTTCGCGTGGCTCGCTCAGATCCTTCGCGACGCAACCAGCGCTTGCTCAGGATTACAGCCTTTTTTCTTTGATCAAGTTATTCCTTTACTCTGCGCTGGTGTGTACTGGGAATGCGCATATCTTCTCGATACTTGGCTACGGTACGGCGCGTGACTTGAATGCCTTGCGATTGCAGAATGCGGGTGAGTTGCTCGTCGGTCAGAGGGCGCGAAGAGTCTTCTTCTTCGATGAGCTTTTTTACCCGGCGCTTCAGGATCAGCAAACTGGTATTGCCGCCTTCGGGGCCCTGCACGCTCTCGCTGAAGAAGTAGCGTAGCTCGAAAACTCCCTGCGGCGTGTGCGCGTATTTGCTGGCCACGGCCCGGCTCACGGTGGAGGGATGCACGCCGATTTCTTCGGCGACCTCCTTGATCATCATCGGCTTGAGGTGATCGATGCCTTTTTCGAGAAATTCATATTGCCGCGCGACGATGCAGTAGCAAACTTTCGTGATGGTCTGCTTGCGCTGCTCGATGTTTTTGATCAGCTGGATGGCGCTCTTGTAGCGCTCTTTGACGTAATCGCGCGTGTTCTTGTCATTGGTGTCGCGCGTGATCAGCTTCTTATACGCAGGGTTGAGGCGAAGTTGCGGCAGATCATCGTCGTTCATGATCACCAGCCACTCGTCTCCATGCTTGACGAAGGCGACGTCGGGCTCGATCAGGCGCGCCTGAATTTTGTTGTATTGCAGGCCCGGGCGCGGGTCGAGCGTGCGAATGTAATCGAGCGCATGTTGCACGGCCTCGGGAGGACGTCCGATAGCCTTAGCAATTTCTTTGTGCTGTTTGCCGGTGAGAGCGCGCAGGTGCTGGTCAACGATAGCGACGGCATCCTGAAGAACTTGGGCGGTGCCGTTGACGAGCTTGTCGCCGTTCTTATGCTGCGCGAGTTGCTGCTGGTGATAGCACAACTGGCGGAGAAGGCATTCGCGCAGGTCGCGGCAGCCCACGCCCGGAGGATCGAGTTGGCGGATGACTTCAAGAGCTTCGTGGAGATCGGCGAGAGCGAAATTAACTTTGTAAGCTGGACGGGCCAGTGCGGCAGGCGGTTCGGGAGCGGGCGCGGGAGCAGTTGCGGAGGCTCCGTTAGCAGGGAGCGAGGTTCCGAGTGGCGCATGCGCCAGATCCTTCGTCTCGCCAGTTAAGCTTTCTCCCGTGCGGTGATTTGTCTCTGAAGACGCGTCCGGAGGTGCGGATAGGGATGCTTCGATTGCGGTAGTGCTCCGCATCCGCGAAGCACTATCTTCGCTCAGGATGACATCGTTTTGATAAGAGTGAGCTGCTGAGGGGGTGTCGTTCGCTGGTAATTCATTCGCAGGCGGCGGTTCTTCTGCTCCCAATCCCAATGCAGCCGCTTCGCTGACAATCTTGCTGGCGGCTTCAGCATCGGCTTCCGGTGGCGCCGGCGGAGCGACGCCCAACATTTCTTCGTCGCTGGCAATGAGATATCCGTCTTCGTTCAGATTGCCGATGATCTGCTCGGCGGCTTCGCGCACTTCCGGCCGCAAGCTCAACGCCCCTAGTTGCCAGGCGAGATGATCCGTCAGCGTGGTCGGCTTCGATAAGAAATTTTCGAACGATGGGCGCTCGATCTCTTCCATCTCTCCGCGGGTGCGGTAGCCGGGATCGAGATAGTCCTGAAAAAATGAGCCGAAGTCGATTTCTTCGAATGGATCTTTCTTTTCAACCGCGGTGATCGGATTCTCTTCCGGGGTGGCCTGTGCTGCGCGCTCGCGGTCTTCTTCTTTTCGGCCGACTTCGTCAATCAACGGAACGGATTCTTCCAGCTCTTCGAGAACCGGATTCTCCACCATCTCGCTGTTGATCATGTCCTTGAGCTCGAGCTTGTTGAGCGCGAGGACAGACACCATCTGCACCAGACCCGGCGTAAGGATCTGGCGCTGCGAAAGTTTGACGCTCAGTTTGTGCTGTAACAAAACCATGTTTTCAAAGTTTCAGAGTTTCAATGCTTACTCTAGCTTGTCGAGCCGATTATCGTGGCTGTCGAGCCGGTGTTCGTGCATCTCCACGACCCGCAAGAGTCTTGCCGTGCCTTCAGCAACTTCGGTGACCAGCTTTGCCGCCCGATCAAGCTGGCGATCATGTTTTTCGCTTTCTAGCGATAACAGCTCCAAATTGCGCGTCAAAGCTTCCAGACGTTCGTCAATTGTCATCGCTGCTTCCCCCTTCTAGACGGACTCCTCTGTCAGTGCCGGTCTGACGCCGCGTTCTGCGCGCCTGACCCTGACCTTCATAACGTGGAGCGTTTTCCTCAGCGCCTAAAGGCGCCTTTCTGATCCAATCTTGGCGGCGCGGCTAAAAGCCGCGCCCTTTCAAAACTCTTGAATCACGAACCTCATACCAAAGAAAAACTCTCTCCCAGATACACCCTTCTGACTTCCGGATCGGCGGCCAACTGCTCAGGCGGGCCCTGACGGAAGATTCTGCCGGCATCAATAATGTAGGCACGATCGGTTACCGAAAGCGTTTCGCGCACGTTGTGGTCGGTGATCAGCACGCCAATACCGCTCGCGCGCAGGCTGCTGATGATTTTCTGCAAATCGAGAACGGCGATCGGGTCGATGCCGGAAAAAGGTTCGTCGAGCAGGATGAACGTGGGATTAATGCACAGGCAGCGTGCGATTTCCACCCGCCGGCGTTCACCGCCAGATAAAGCGTAACCGCGATTGCGGCGAATGTGCTCCAGCCCGAGTTCATCGATAAATTTTTCCATCTTCTCGCGGCGCTCGTGCCAGGAAAGCGGCTGCGCTTCCAGCACCGCAAGGATGTTTTCCTCGACCGTAAGTTTGCGAAAAACCGAAGCTTCTTGTGGGAGATAGCTGATGCCATATTGCCGCGCCCGCAGATACATGGGAACGTCGGTGATGTCCTCACCGTCATACAGCACGCGGCCAGTGTCAGGGGGGATCAGTCCAACGATGGCGTAAAACGTAGTCGTTTTGCCGGCGCCGTTCGGACCTAACAAACCAACCACTTCGCCCTGCTCGACGCGCAGGCTTACACCATTTACAACGCGGCGGCCGCGGTAAGACTTGCCAATTTCATCCGTGGCCAGGATCCGCATTGATATTGCTCACATTTACCGGGCACGCATTTATCGTGCCACTCGCGTTTGAGTTACCACAGGAGTACTTGCTTCGCCTTCTACGAGCACCCTATCATCGGCCTGAAAGAAAGTCAACGAAACGCCGGTAATCTTGCCACGTTCGGCATCAAAAATGCTGGGAGGGCCGCCGGTGAGTACGAATTGCTCTTCAGCGGCGGTATAGACCAGCTTTTGGCCTTCGGCTCGTCGACCGGGCTGTTGGATGGTGACGTTGCCCTCGGCGACCATGCGTTCAAGCCGTCCGGGCCCGGCAAGTTGTTGATTGCTGGCAGCTTGGGATCGAGCCTCAAGGTAAGCGTCGGCTGTGTTGGCGGCCGCTGTGAAATCCGTACCCTTGGCTGTCAAACCACCTTCATAGTGGGCGCGCCGCTCAGAATCGGTATAGGTCAACCGTGCCGAGGTGATTGCCACTAACTCTGGCGTGCCACTCGCGGTACGCGTCTTCGCTTTAGTTTTGCCTATAGATGCGGTTTTCTTTGGTTTTGAGGCTTGCACCAGAACCGTCAAAACCGGTTGCCGTGGAGTACCGCGAGCCACTAACGACCTTTGATCCCGGTCAAACTGTATCGATGGGGCGGTAATCACGTTTGCGTCCTGCCATAAACGCGCGTTTCCCTCATAGAGCGCGACCGCGCTCGAGCCATGCGTGGTCATCGTAGCTGCAGTGACGTGAATGGGCGACGAAGATGCCAGCAACGCTCCGTCCGGTTGTTCTTTGAGTTCGCTGTAAGTGCTCTTCACGTCCCCGTCCGCTAAGGCGTCGTCCGCTGCGCGGTTGATGCGGATGCTTCTCGCCGTTGTGGCCATGCCGCCATCGACCACGCGTGGGTTGCCGCTGAGCAGCAGAATCTGATCGGCAGGAGTGTAAAGTGCTTTCTCGGCCCAGGCCTGGGTTCGTTTTTCGGCGGGCTGATTATCCGTGTAGGCTACGTTTCCTTGCTGGACAATCGACTTAATGCCGCCTTCGGGTAGGAAAGTGGCATCGAGACTTTCGCTGGTGCTCACGCGATCCGGCGCGCCGGGAGCCGAGTTCACGATCTTCGCATCCGGCGCGCCGTGAATCGAAGTCAGCCGACTAGCCACCTTGCCGCCATCCCTGGCAGGCAGGGTTTGAGCAAATTTCGCTTCGAACGTTCCAGCCGTAATCATGGTACGCTGCGCGGCGGGTTGCTCAGTTTGCCTGGATGAAGGTGTCAAACTCTCTGCCGGCGAGATCGTGATCTGCGCCGCGCCTGAAGTCACAGCGCGATCGAGGTGGTTTCCACGAGCAACGAAGAAGTCGATAACCGGAGCGGATACGTCGAAGTCTTGCCTCGATGTGGCATTTGCATTTGCGGCTGCCACGCCCGGACTCGGCGCATGCCGTGCCAGTCGCACCCCATCCTCTGCGTGTATTTTCCTTAGTTCGTTCTCTCCGGAAAAATCCAGGATTGCCCGCCCCGCATCGCCCTGCATCGGCTGCGATCCCAGCCGCTCCATGTGAACGTTGCCGGCCAGGGTTGCCGTATGCAGCCGGTTTTGCTTTCCCGTAAGCAACGCTTCCGCCTCATCCGCCCGGGCGCGCATCTGCTCGTCGCCAAGCCCGCTTGATTGCGCGGCCACATTTCCCTTCGCCAGCACGCGTTGCACATTGTTATCAGGGCCGAGGAGAAACGTAGCCTGGTCCGCCTGCACCACTCCACTGCTTCGTTCGAGCCGCGGATTATCCAGCACGATCATTCGCGGATCGCTGGTAATTCGCCCATGAGTGGCGAAGATGCTTTCATTATTTTGCACTGCTATGTGGATTTGCGATTCGAACGTCAGAGTATTGGTTTTGGCCGAGTAGGCAATGCCCACTGCCCAACCCTGGGCCTGCGGAGTCTGGAAATCGACGCGCGCGTCGGTGTGCGCGTCTCCGCTTTGCTGGTTGAATACAAGGTCACTGGTCTTCAGGTGAATCGGATTCTTCAGCTCTTTGGGAGTACTTTGATCCGGCTCGGCTTCTCCGGCAGGATTAGCCTGCAAGTCGATCTGCACCGTTCCCTGCGCCATGACGTTGCCCGACCGCTTGTCATAGGTGAAGTCATCGCCATAGATCTGGTCGAAGCGTGAGGAATCGCGCCCATAAACAATGATGCTGACGTTATGAAGCTCGGCGCTGCCGTTCAGCTTGAACTGCTTGACCTTGCTGGCCTGGATGGTGAAAATCGTCCGCTTGCCATCGGATTTAGAAAATTGAAACCCGCTGGCCGTCTGCTTGATGTCGATACTAATCTTGTTGGGAAGCTCTTTCAGAACATTGCGCTCGCGCCGCCGCGCATAGAAATACATTCCCGCGATCGTCGCGATGAATAGCACGGCGATCGCCACCAGCCAGCGTCGCAGGCGGTAGATGGGAAGAGGCATCTACGCTCAGTCTAATCCAAGATCAGCATCGCCCATGTAGCCACCACCGGCTGTGCAGTGGCTGAATTTGAATCGGTGCGCGTGCCCCGGGGCTTTTGAATCCGATGACAGCCCTGCGAAGTGGGTGCCCCGTCCTTCGCGCTTTTTGCGAAGGGGCGGTACCGGACTGCCAACAGTAATTGGTTTTGGCTCGAAGGACTCAAACCAGCCGGTTAGAACCTATACCGCCGGCAGCATCCTACCCGCCCTTGCACGAGACGCAAGGACGGGGCACCCGCAGTCTTTGAACTGGAAGAAGAACCGGGTGTGAAAGGACGGGCCACCCGCCTGATGACAAAATATGGGTTCCGAAATGGAGATCGCAAGCCGCTCTCGTACCATGAAGATTGTTGGTAAATCGCGATTACACTTATTTGCCCGTATCGCCGAAATTCCAAGGTTGACACGGACCCAGCTGGAAGCTGATATCACATCGGAAAATTTAACTACCTCCAGGTCAGGGGTTATATCAGACCGATGGCAAATCTGGAGATGAGTGAGATTCCGGCTTTTTAACAGCTCCTATGTGACATCCAACCTTGTCCGCACCCAAAAAGTTGCGTAATCATGGTCGAGGCCGTAACGGTCCACGAGACAAAAGAGAGGCCGAGGCACCTCCCTCGAAGCCTTTTGTTCTCTAAATTTTGAGATCTAAGTTCTTTGAAAACCTGTTTTGCATAGAATTTTTTGCTAAGGTGCTGATTCCGCCAGATTTGAGGGGATCGCAAAAAAAACACCCGGATCTGCTTAATTCTTCGTGCCCTTTACGCTCGTTCTGAAATCCCTCAGCGACAGCTCGATCCCGCCGAATTCATCGTGATCGTTGTGGCCGATGGTGAAGGCGATGTCGATGGAATCCCCGGCAAGCAGGGGCGCGGCTTGCAGGCGCTCGGCCATGTGCCAGCCCAAAGTGTCAAAAACGGGATTGAGCTTTCGCTTCTCAGTTTTCAGCGAACGTCTATTTGCCTCGGCTTTCTCACCGCGTCGGATTGCCGCGCCATCCGGATGGCAGCTGGGAGTAGCGAGAACCGCAACTGCCGAGAGTTCTTCCTGAACCGGTTCCGTACGCTCGCCCGCCTTCAGCTTGAGCTTGATGTGTTTATCTTTCAGAATTTTCGGCGGAGCGATCAGCCGCACGCCGCGAGAGATGAATGCCGGCTCGTGATTGCCCGTCCCATAAGGTTCAAGCATGCGCAGCAGTCGATAGAGCGAGGGAGTAACTTCATCCAATTCCAACTCCGCCTCGGCATCAAGTACGGGGTCGAAATCTGCCGGGGTCAGCCGAGTGCGCGCGAAAGCATCCAGCTCAGCACGCAGTTGCGCAACGTTTGCCGCCGGGATGGAAAATCCGCAGGCATGCGAGTGCCCGCCGTAGCGAGTGAAAAGATTGTGCGATGCTTCGATCGCTTCGAGCAGGTGAAAGGGACGAATCGAGCGCCCCGAACCGAACGCTTCTTCGCCATCCCTCGCGATCACGATCGCAGGCCGATGATAGCGCTCAACCACACGCGTGGCCGCGATCCCAATGACACCGCGATGCCAGCCCTCGCCATCGACCACGATGCAGTACGCTTCATTCAACGCAGGATCGCCGGCTATGCGTTCTTCGACGGCCTTCACGATGCGCCGTTCTTCTTCCTGCCGCTCGGCATTGAGGCGGTCGAGCTTGCCGGCCAGCAGTCGCGCACGCTCTGTATCTTTCACGCTGAACAGTTCGATCACATCGCGGGCCACGTCCATTCGACCGGCGGCGTTGATGCGGGGAGCGATACGGAATGCAACCTCGGTGGAATTCGGCGGACGCTTCGCCGAAATCTGTGCGACCTCAAGCAAGGCTTTCAATCCGGGATTCACCGCGCGGCGCAATGCATCCAGACCGAGCTTGGCAAACACTCGATTCTCGCCGGTCAGAGGCACAGCGTCAGCGATGGTCGCGATTGCCACAACTTTCATGAACGATCGCAACATGCGGGAGTGATCTTTTTGATCGAGCCGGCGCTGCATCAATCCCTGCGCCACTTTGAACGCGACGCCCGCTCCGCAAAGCTGCTTGTAGGGATAAGTGCATCCCTCCTGATTCGGATTCACCACGCACAAAGCTTTCGGAACACCATCGCTGCCAGGCAAGTGATGATCGGTGACGATCAAATCCACGCCCAGCCGCTGCGCGGTATCAGCTGGTGCGAAGGCGCGGATACCCATATCTACGCTGATGATCAGCCGAATGCCGGCGGCGGCCGAGCGTTCGATCACATCGTCACGCAGGTCGTAACCCTCGCGAATGCGATGCGGAACATGAAAATCGGCAGCGCCCCCGCAGAGTTCGATTGCGGTCTTCAGAATGATGATGGCCATGGTTCCGTCGACGTCGTAGTCACCGTAGATCAGCATTGGCTCTTTGCGCTCGATGGCGGAATCGAGCCGGTCGACTGCAGCGCGCACGCCGGTCATCATTTCGGGAGCAAAAAGATGATCGATGCAGGGGTTCAGGTAGCGTGCTGCGGCATCGGCTTCGATCAGGCCGCGGCGCATCAGCAAGCGCGCCAGCGTATGAAGCGCGCCTGCCCGCTGAGCTGAATTGGAGTGCGAACCAGTGAAATGCAGATCGGGGAACTCATGCAAGGCCGCAGCCAGCCGCTGCACCTTCTCGGGATCTGCCCCAGCCAGCTCCCAGCGCACGATTAGGTCTCGTCGTCCTGATCCGATTCGTCGATGGGGATGCCCCCGAAATCTTCCGACATTTCGAGCAGGCGCTGGTAGCGTTCATACCAATCGGTGCTCACTTCGCAGAGAAACATTGAGCCCTGGTAGGCCCAGCCGAGCTGCAGGAATCCGACTTTGCCGACATGAGCCCGCAGCCAGCGGGCATCTTCCACGTCGTCGCCGTCGGAGAACTCAGACTGGGTGAGCCTTGTCACCAGTTCGTCCAGTTCCTCGCGCTCCAGCTTCCAGGAGTGCATGGTCAGAAACGGAGCGCCCGCGCTTTTGGCCAGCTCGACAAAATCCTTCCAGCCATCCGGGTTGGTTCCCATTTCCCACATCACGCACTGCACTTCTTCGTAGTCCACGTAGCCGTGAAAACGGCGCATACCGTGGCCTTCGATGAAGGCGATCATGTCATCTTTAAGGATGGTTAAATCTTCAGGCGTGGGACACATAAGGTTAGGCTAAGCAAATATTGTATGCCGTTTGGGCGGGAAGGTGGTAGCGGCCCTTACTCGAAACCGCTAACTTTTGCACCGACGCACGTCGAACTACTAGGATAAGAACCTATGTCGAACATCACTCGACGCTCTTTTTTGACCATGGCTGCTGCTGTGGGTGCAACGGCTGCCTGGGGCCGATCCATCGGGAAGAAGTCTTCAATGGCATGGCACGAGCGGCGTGATCTCTTCCCAGAAGGCGTAGCTTCAGGAGACCCCGACAGCACCAGCGTTTTGTTGTGGACGCGCTATCCGCCGGTGAATGGAAAACTCGCTCTCAAATTAAACCTCGAAGTCGCCGAGGATGAGGCCTTCGCTCATGTCGTAGCAACTGCCGCGACCCCAGTTTCCGCGGCATCCGACTGGACTTGCCGAGTACTGGTTGGTGGCCTTAAGCCCAGCCGCGTGTATTGGTACCGCTTCACCGATTCCGAAGGGTTTGGCAGCCGCGTCGGCAGAACCATTACTGCGCCTGCGGTAAACGACCCGAGGCCGGTTCGCTTTGTTTTTATCAGTTGCCAGAACGCAAACGACGGCGCGCAAAACGCCTACCGCAGGATGATTTTTGAAGACGAGCGCGCTCCTGAAGCCGAGCGAATCGGCTTCGTGTTGCATCTCGGCGATTTTATTTACGAAATTGTCTGGTATCCCGAGGATCGTCCCCAGGGCATGTACGACCGCCGCTTGCGAGACATCGTGCGCTATCCGCACGGAGAAAAGATCCGCGACTTTCATATTCCAACCACAGTCGAAGATTATCGCGCCGTTTATCGCGCGTATTTGAGCGATCCCGATCTGCAGGATGCGCGGGCACGTTGGCCATTCGTCAACATGTGGGACAACCACGAATTCAGCTGGCTCGGCTGGCAGTCGATCCAGCGATTCGGTGGCAAGAATATTCCGGCCCAGACGCGGAAGGTGGCAGCCAATCAGGCTTTCTTCGAATATCAGCCGGCGCGCATCACCAAGCCGAGCGGGCCTTCCCTGGAACACTTCGATCCTCCCCAGGTAACCGACGCGCCGGTGACGCATTTTGAC
Organism: uncultured Acidobacteriaceae bacterium; assembly: GCA_963766625.1. Taxonomy (GTDB): domain Bacteria; phylum Acidobacteriota; class Terriglobia; order Terriglobales; family Acidobacteriaceae; genus Sulfotelmatobacter. Next base: position 257,445 of record CAVYBF010000022.1, read on the forward strand.
GATCATGGTCTCGGCCTGGAACCAAATAATCTTCTCGCCATTGGCAGCCTCACAGGCTACCGCACTCTGCGCTGGGGGCAGAATGTGGAATTGATCGTCACCGATCAGCGCAGCTATCGTTCGGAGGAGCCCACCGATCGCCCTGAAATAGCGCCTCTCGCGAGCGACGATTTTCCGGAGTTCATTTCCGAAAATGCCATGGAAATTCTGGATGCGGGGCGAACCTATAATGGCGGCCAACCGCCAGAGAAGATTCATTTCGGCAGCGTCGAGATAGAAAATTTTTCAAAAGACCAGCCTGCTCAAACCATCCTGGGTGCAAAGCAGAAAGCGTGGTTTCTTGAGCGCTTGCGCACGTCGAAAGCGACCTGGAAGATTTGGGGTAACACTACGGCCACGCTCGACATGCGCGCCGATTTTCAAAACCTGCCACAGGGAATCGCCAGGCCCTGGCCGGAAAACGGCTATGCGGCTGCCACCATGGGAGACCACGGCAGCGCCTACGTAGAGCGCGGCGAGATATATAAATTCGTCGCGGCCAACGGCATTACCGGTTTCGCAACCATTGCCGGAGATCGCCACAGCTTTTGGGCGGGACTCGCCGCGAAATCTCTGCCGCCGAAGCCGTTTGTGCCGGTCGGCATTGCCTTCGTGACGGGTTCGATTTCTGCGCCGGGGCTATGCGAAGCGCTGGAGCATTCCTTGCCGAAGGACCATCCCCTGCGGGCACTCTACGTTGGACAAGGGCCGGCTGATGACCGGCCTCAGCCAACGGTGAACTTGCTGCTGAAGCACGGAGTGCGCGCTTGTCTCGAATACACGAAAAGCGGCGACATCGCCAAGGCGCGAACCTTGTCCAATCGCGATCTGTCGCCTCATCTATCATTTGTCGACATGGGAGGTCATGGCTACTCGGTGGTTCACGCAACCGGCGACTTTTTTGAGACTGAATTCGTCTGCATTCCGCGACCTGTCGAGCGCAGCGACCGTCCCGATGGAGGCGCGCTCAGCTATCGCGTTCGCTCTCGAACCGCAATTTGGAAAAATGGGGAAGTGCCCAAACTTGAGATGCAGATTCTCGAGGGAGATCCGAAATTTTCGGTGTGAGTTGCCCTCTCCGCTTTCCTCTTTCGTCCAGTACGTTTAGAATCCTCTGTCCCGCTTTCACCCGCGTCTTTACTAATGACGACAGGAGGCGCAGCCGCTTGATTCCGCGTTATACACGCCCGGAGATGGGCCGCATCTGGAGCGATGAAAATCGCTTCCGCACCTGGCTGGCTGTGGAAGTGGCGGCCACAGAAACCCTGGCAGGGGCCGGCATGGTGCCGAAAGAGGCGGCACATGCCATTCGCGAGCGCGCCGATTTCAGCGTGCAGCGGATTCACGAGATCGAAGCCGAGGTGCGCCACGACGTGATTGCCTTCACCACCGCGGTCGCTGAGATTGTTGGCCCGCACGCGCGCTGGTTTCATTACGGCCTAACTTCAAACGACGTGGTTGATACCGCGCAGGCACTGCTCATCAAGCAGGCATCAGCGCTGATTGCGCAGGATCTCGAACAGCTCGCGGAGGTTCTCGAACGCCGCGCCTGGGAATTTAAAGACACGCCGATGGTCGGCCGCACGCATGGGATTCATGCCGAGCCGATCACGTTCGGCTTCAAACTGGCCAACTGGTATTCGGAGACGCAACGCAACATCGCTCGCTTCAGGGCCGCGGCCGAAGACATGCGTGTAGGGAAATTTTCCGGAGCGGTAGGAATCTTCGCGCATCTCACGCCGGAAATCGAAGAAAAGATTTGTGCGCGGCTCGGTTTGAAAGCGGCAGCGGTTTCGTCGCAGGTAATCCAGCGCGACCGGCATGCCCACTATCTCGCCACGCTCGCCGTGATCGCTTCGACGCTCGATAAGATTGCCACGGAAATTCGCCACTTGCAGCGCACGGAAGTTCGAGAGGCGGAAGAGTTCTTCAGCGAAAAACAAAAAGGCTCTTCCGCCATGCCGCATAAGCGGAATCCCGTGACCTCCGAGCAGATCAGCGGCTTAGCGCGTGTCGTGCGTTCGAATGCACAAGCGGGATTCGAAAACGTGGCGCTGTGGCACGAGCGCGATATCTCGCATTCGTCGGCCGAGCGCGTGATCCTCCCGGATTCGACCACCCTGGTCGATTATCTTCTGAATAAGACGAGCAATCTGATCGACACGATGTTCGTATATCCCGAGCGGATGTTAGCGAATCTGAAGAGCACGCACGGGCTGATTTTCAGCGGACAACTGCTGCTCGATCTGGTTGAGCATGGCGTTTCGCGCGAGGACGCGTACCGCATTGTGCAAGCGCATGCCATGCGCGCGTGGAGAGAAGGCCTGGACTTCCATCAGTTGGTGCTGGCTGACAAGGAAATCACGGCGATGGTTCCGCGCAAGCAGATCGAGTACGCCTTCGATCTTCCTCGCCAGTTGAAGAATGTAGACAAAATCTTTGACCGTGTATTTGGAAATCGCGGCAAAGAAGGCCAAAGCAACAGCAAAGAAAAGCAACGCAAGAGCGGCGCGAGATCGCCCAAAGCCGCGAAGCACTCGCGCCCCGCAAAACGCCGCTAATTAGACATCTACAACCGGTTGATCAGCGAGGCAACGTATCCCGCCCCGAAACCATTGTCGATATTCACCACGCTGACGTTCGAGGCGCAGGAGTTCAACATACCAAGCAGGGCCGTCAGCCCTTCGAACGAGGCACCATAACCAACGCTGGTCGGCACGGCAATGACCGGAACGCCGACGAGTCCTCCGACTACACTGGGCAGCGCGCCTTCCATGCCCGCGCATACGATGATTACGCGGGCTTTGGTCAGCGCTTCACGATTGGCGAGCAAGCGATGAATTCCAGCGACTCCGACGTCGTAGAAGTGCTCCACGTGATTGCCCATCAGCTCGGCGGTGGCAAGAGCCTCTTCGGCCACCGATATGTCGCTGGTGCCGGCTGAAACGATCGCGATGGTTCCTTTACCGTAGGTGTGCGGATCGCGCTGCAAAACGATCGCTCGCGCTAATTCGCGATATTCAGCCGAGCGTACTTTTTTCTTTACCGCGGCGAATTGCTTTTTATCAGCGTGCGTAGCCAAGACATTGCCGCCATGCTTCGCCAAGCGGGCGAAAATCTCGGCAGTTTGGGCGGGAGTTTTGCGTTCGCCGAAAATGACTTCCGGCATGCCCGCCCGCAGTGAACGATGATGGTCGACCTTGGCAAATCCCAGATCTTCAAAAGGCAGGTGACGCAAGCGATCTACAGCATCGTCGGGCGTGAGCTTGCCCCGGCGCACTTGCTCGAAAAGTTTGCGAATGGATTCGGCGTTCAATCGGAGCTCAGCAGTTCGCGGTTAGCAACTGGCATTCAGCTAAAGCGAGGTTCTAGATTAGCATTCGCCTGGCAGGTTGAGTTGGTTTAGTCGCGCATGGTGCGCGAGGCCGCGCGCACCCGAGCAATGACGGCAGTGCAGACTTTGCGGGCTAGTCCGGGCTTATCGAGATGTGCCAAGAACAGCCGGCGGACTCCACCCGGTTTTACTTTCCCTGTCAGGTAAATGTCGTAAATCTGGCTGCCAAGCCGGTAGCCGAAATCCTGGGCGATGGATTGAAATTCCGTGGGATCGCTGCTGATGGCCAGGTTGGCCGCTCTTTCACATGCCGCACGCGACGATGCGAAAAAGGAGTCGCCCTCGTAAGCCGGCCGCGCGGGATAAAGAACTCGCGATCCGAAATAGGCTACGGCATCTTCTACGACTCGCCGGTAGAAATCATCCAGGGTCAATACTGATTTTTCTGGCTCGCTGTCTATGGGTTGCCCGTTCAGGCGCAACGGTAAACCGCAACAGGCATGGTGCAGAAAGCGAGCCGCATCTTCGGCCACATGCAGCATTTGAAATTCACGAATGTAGAAGGCATTTACCTGCGAAAGGTAAGCGCAGCCGCGTTCTTCCACGCGCGCCAGCATGGCTTCGAGTTGCTGCTGAGTTACTCCTTTGCGCGAGAGCAGGCGGCGCAGCATCGCGTCGGAGGAGTTGCCATGCACCTCGGGAAGCATGTCAACCAGGAATTTAGGTTGCGTGCCGTTGTGTGGCGAATAGCGATTGATCCGGAGAAAGGCCGCCAAGCTGTCGATCAGGTTGTAGATGGTTGGGGCGAAGTCGGGGCCAGTATCGCAGCGGCTCCACTGATCGAGAAATAAACGGTAGCTCTCGTATTTTTCGAGCGGAGTCGCGTTGAAAACGCATAGAACGTCATCACAGACGCGCACCGCGTCAACCTTGTCGACCGGCTCGCCGGCTGCGCGCCAGTACAGCGCATCCACATTCTGCAACACGGTGAGAATCTTTGACCCAGGCATTTCTTTTTGCAGCACGCGCGGCAAATGTCCCGGAGCCAGATGCGATTCGCCGAATAAGACAAAAATTACCGCATTGGGATGGCGCTGGCGGATTTCAGCAACTTTAGCGGCAGCGTGGCGGTCGCGTGCTGCAATCTTGCGCAGGTTCTCGCGCGGCATGCAATCCAGGCCGTACAAGCCCTCGCCGTGGTCCCGTGCCGCAACCAGCAATTCACAAAATGGAGCCCAGTCGTAGCCCCAGTCGATATCGAAACGGATGCGCTGCCGCAGTTCGCTTTCATCAATGTCACGGCGCCACCATTCGTCGAGAATATGCTGATCGCGGGCGAAAATGGTTTCGACTCCGAGGACGACCGGGCGGTCTCCAGCCAGCGCGCGCTGTTCCAATAACGAAGCGGCATAGCGCTGAGCGCCCGGCAGAGCATGGTAGTCGCCGATCAGAACCACATCGGCGGTATGCAGCGCATTCTGCATCTGTTGCGAGTCGAGCAGGGAATCATAACTGCGGAACGCACGGCTGAACTCGCGCAGATATTTTCGGCGGCTTTGCGAATCCTGGGCGCGGATCTCGCGCTCAACTCCCGCCAAGGCGTGGAGTTGCCCCGCGCTGCGCCGTGATCGCAAATTGGCTGTGGAGGCCATAAAACAGCTTTCAGCTATCAGCCGTCAGCTTTGGTTCGTTTCCTTCCCTGCTGCTTGACTCAGCTCTAGCGACTGCCTATGCTCCAAAGTCGAGTCATCTCTAACTGGCCGGAACTGCATTGCCGAACCATCCGCCGCAAAATCTGACGATCGCGACCACCGGAGCCAGCGGTTCGGTCTTTCTGCGGCAACTGTTACTCGCGGTCGATCGCGAAGCTCGTGTGCGCACGGTGAACTTCATCGCGTCCGACTCTGCCCTGCGTGTGCTGGCGGAAGAACTGAATATCCACGGACGCTCGAATCTTCTTGGCCAGCTCCTTCGCAGCCAGAAGCATCCAGCGAGAAATTCGGCCAGAAGCTCGACCCGCAAGGTTGACGTCGCTTCATCAGAGTTCGCCGCCGTTTCCAAACTTCTCGATCTTTCGAAATTCAAAGAACAATCGAACGCCGATATCGGCGCCAACGTGGCCAGCGGTTCTTACCCCAGCGACGCCATGATCGTCATTCCTTGCAGTGTCGGTACCCTGGCCCGTATCGCCAACGGCATCGCATCCCACCTGATCGAGCGCGCTGCCGACGTTTGCCTGAAAGAAAAGCGCCCACTCGTGCTTTGCATTCGCGAAGCCCCGCTCAATAAAATCCACATTCGCAACATGTACCGGGCCGCCGATGCCGGAGCGACCATCTTTCCGCTTATTCCGGCTTTCTATTACTGGCCCGCGAGCTTAGATGAAATGGCTCGCGAATTTGCCTATCGCGTGCTCGCCCATTTGGGCCTTCCTCAGGCTCGTGCCTTCCGCTGGAAAGCCTGATAGCTCAGCAACTTGCGCCCCTACATTTAAAAACCACGCCGTATTGGGGAAAGATCGGCCGAGTCTAGGGGAATCTCCAGTCTAGAAAACCGAAGGTGCAGGTCACAGATATCTGGCGGCCATGTACGACAGAGCGCGAATCAACGCGCGAGTAGTTCTTGGGTTAATTTTCCCGGATTTCCAAAGCGACGTTTTCGCCTTCGTGGCGTAGAATGCGGCAAATTCCCAGTAAGGATTGCTCATGGTTGCGGCTGTTCGACGGTTGGAACAAGGCAAGAAGGGCTTCTCTCAGGGACTTCCGAGGGTTTTGTCGGCATTGTTATGTGTAGCATTTCTGTTACCTGGAGCAGTTCGTGCCGCTGACGATCGCAATCCCTACGCGAACGATCCCAAAGCCGCGAAGGCAGGCGAATATGAGTTCCGCATCAACTGCGCCCTGTGCCATGGTCTGGGCGCGCGCGGTGGTGGTCGCGGTCCGGATTTGACGCGGCCACAGAAAAAGCACGTGCACTCCGATGCAGAAATGTTTCAGGTGATCAGCAACGGCATCCCCGGCACGGCGATGCCCGCGAATGGAACCAACGGACAGGGCGTCGGCATGACGAACGAAGAGATCTGGCAGATCATTACTTACATCCGAAGCCAGGAAGTGAAAGCGCCGGCGAGCCCCATCGGCAAGGCGGCTCACGGGAAGGAACTTTTTTATGGGGATGCCAATTGCTCGCTTTGTCACATGGTCGCGGGCAAGGGCGGACGGGTTGGTCCGGAACTAACTGAAGTGGGCGAATCGCGCACGCGGGAAGCGATTATCGATTCAGTACGCAATCCCAGCCGGCGTCTTGCCTGGGGTTTGACGGAGGCGACCAAAGAATTTCCGCAAGAGTACGAGACCATCGACGTGGTGACGGCGGATGGAAAAGAAATCAAGGGCGTGGCTCTGAATGAAGATAATTTCAGCGTGCAGATCATGGATACAAGTGAGCAGATTCACCTGCTGAAAAAAGACAAGCTCCGCTCGTTCAAGAAGAGCAGGGAATCGATCATGCCGGAGTACAAGCCGGATGTCTTGAGCGGCAAAGATCTTGACGATATCGTCACTTACCTGATCAGCGCGGGAGCGAAATGACGGAACGATCGACTGATCTTCTAAAGTGTCACCTCCGGTCGGCGCGATGTTGGAGGAGCGGCCCTTTTGGTTTATGGCTTCTCATGCTGGTTTGTGGCGCATTCCAATGGAATGCCTGGGCGCAGGTGACTTCTGATCGTCTCCTGAATTCCGCGAAAGAACCGCAGAACTGGCTCACCTATTCCGGTGATTATTCCGGCCGCCGGTTCAGTTCCCTCGATCAGGTCAATGCGAAAAATGCGCACTCACTGGTAGCGAAGTGGGTTTATCAGACCGGAGCGACGGGCAAGCTTGAAACGACTCCGTTGGTGGTCGATGGTATTTTCTATGCTACGGCGCAGGACGACCGCGCCTTCGCTCTGGATGCGCGCACCGGCCGCCCCATCTGGATGTATCAGCATGAGTTACCCAGCGATATTCGTCCGTGCTGCGGGCGAGTCAATCGCGGGCCAGCGATTTTGGGAGACAAAGTTTTTCTGGGAACACTCGATGCTCACGTGATCGCGCTCGATTCGAAAACGGGAAACGTGATTTGGGATGTCGTCGCGGCAGATTATCAGAAGGGATACAGCTTTACTGTGGCGCCGCTGGCGGTGAAAAATCGAATCGTGATTGGCGTTTCCGGCGGCGAGTACGGCGTGCGCGGTTTCATCGATGCTTATGATAGCGACACGGGCGCTCGAAAGTGGCGTTTTTACACGGTTCCGGGACCGGGTGAACCGGGACACGAAACGTGGGAAGGCGATTCATGGAAGGTTGGCGGTGCACCTGCTTGGAATACTGGAACCTATGATCCGGCGACGAACCAGATTTTCTGGCCTACAGGAAATCCGGCGCCCTCGAATCGCGGCGAAGGACGCGCAGGAGACAATCTTTACAGCAATTCTCTGTTGGCGCTCAATGCCGACACCGGCAAACTGAATTGGTATTTCCAATTCACCAAACACGATGAGCACGACTGGGATGCGACGCAGGTTCCGATCCTGATTGATCCAGGAAAGTCCGATCTGAAAAATCCTCATTCCGGTGCAGGGCATCTGATTGCGCAGGCCAATCGCAACGGATTTTTTTACGTCCTTGATCGGGCCAGCGGCAAGCTGATTTCGGCGAATGCTTACGGCAAGCAGACCTGGAGCGACCGCAAAGACGCGGAAGGTCGACCGATCGCGAACAAAGAAGCTTCGCCAACGCTCGAGGGCCACACGGTCTGTCCGGGTGCGCTGGGGACGACCAACTTCATGGCTCCGACATACGATCCGCAGACCGCACTTTTCTACGTGACGGCGCGCGATCAGTGCGACATTTTCTCGACGGCTCCGCAACCGTACGAGGCGGGTCATGCGTATTATGGCAGTGCGTATTTTCCTTCGGAACAAGCCGAGCCGTATCGAGGATTCCTGAAAGCGATCGATCCCGCGAACGGCCAAATCAAATGGAAGTTTGAGCACACATCGCCTACCTGGTCAGGAGTGCTCTCCACCGCCGGTGGTCTGGTGTTCACCGGCGATGCGGAAGGAAATTTCATTGCTTTGGATGCGGGAACGGGCAAGCCGGTATGGCATTTCCAAATGGGCGGCGCGGTCTACGCTGCACCCATTGCCTTCGCGGTCGATGGAAAGGAATATCTTGCTATATCCGCAGGCAGCGCGCTCTACGCCTTCGGCTTGCCGTAGCAAACAGCTATTTGAAATTTACAACCACCCCGGTCGAAAATCGCAGGTTTTTCTCCTTGCTCTCGAATCCCACGACCAGTGTGCTGTTGAACGCAGTTCCGTAGAACGAATTGAGATTCAGGCTGGTGCGGTACCATTCCAATTGCACCGGGCGCCAGGCAAAACGCCGGGATATTTTGTAATCGAACCCGCCTCCGAATGCCATTGCGAAGTCAGTAAAAGTTACGCCTGCGGAAGCAACCGGAAACGGAGTGGTGCCTATCGGCGTGCTCGAAGTCAGCGTGCCCGCGCTCAAACTGGTTCGGTTCCAACCGAATAATGCGTGGATGAAGGGGGTTATGTGTTTCTCCTTGCGGTAAGAAACTACCGGTCCAAACAAAATTGAATACGAACTGCCGGTGGGGATTCCAGTGACTCCGGGCGCTCCGGTGAACGGCTTGCTGGTGGTGCCGCTGAAGTCTGCGACAATGCCCACCCATGGGCTGACGTTGTATTGCCCCTCCGCGCTCCAGCCGTTGAAGTTGGTTTGCGGGATGAGAATTCTCGGGTATAGATTCAAATCCGAATCGAGGGAGGTCGCGTTCAAATTACCAAGCCCCTCGTAGACGAAAGTGTATCCGCCAAATACCTGCACCTTCGGCACTACCACAGGCGGCGCGGGGGCTGCAGGCTCTGGAGGCGGCGCTTGATCTGGAGGGTTCTGGGCTGGTGAGCTCTGGGAAAATGCGGCGGAAGCAATCAGAAAGATCAATACGATGGCGGCGAAAGCGGAACGGATCATTGCCATGGTCCTTTTGAGATTACGCATTCAAGCCGTCTCCTGCAAATCGCCTGCTACACGGTACAGCTTGGCGTACGCGCGAGGCCGGTTACGCGAGAGATCCCCTTCGGCGCGCTTCGCTTGCTCAGGGCAGGCTTTCGCTACGCCTGAAAGACGGCTCCGCTCAGGATGACAGCCGTGGTGCGCGCTTTCATGCATGAGTGCGAAAACCGTGAGAACCCGAATGTCCTGGGGGTGCCAAGGCCACCTCGTAAACATATGTAAAAAATTGTTAAGAATTTGGTTCCACGTGCCAACCCGATTGACTGTCTGCGGAGCATCGTCTAATCTGCAATTACACCGGAAAGGAGGTGGTCGAATGACAAGTTCTGAATGTGGCAGTAGTTGTGGGAGTCTAAGACCAGGTGAGGTGGCTGCGACTTAGAGCTGGTTGCTCTAAGCGGGGCTCCGGGCGTTAATTCGGGGTGTTAAGTCGAAGGAGACGCCGGGAGCTACAGTCCGCACACTAGCCGGTGAGTAGGATGAAGTGGCTGCATTGGTCGCGCAGCCCTTCGACTTCGGGTTGCAAGTTGGATCGTCAGCCCGCAGTCTTCAGTCCAGACCCGGGAGTTGCCGTAGAGGCCACGTAGAGTAACCACCTCTTGGTTAATCCCAAACAGTGCACCGGACGGCCCGTAGCGAATTGCTGCGGGCCGTTTCGTTTTATGGGGAAAGCAGTTCGAGCCAGCAAGCAACTGGAATTTGCCTGCTGGCTCGTCAAACTGACAGAGATATCTTACTGCCCTGAGGCCCTGGCCGCCTCAACCGCCAGGTGCAGTTCACCCTCTGCTGCTCGGAGATGCCCTTTGGCTGCCTCGGCATGTCCTCCCATTTGGTAATGGTTCGCAGCCTGGACAACTTCAATCTCGCGGATCGCGTCATGTACCTGTTGGCGCACGTTTTCAATGTCGTGCCAATCATGCACCCTTTGGGCAACCGCAATACCGCCAACAAACGACAAACAACCAGAAAGAACGGCAACTGCAATCGATTTCTTCATCACTTTCCTCTCGACAGTTTGTGGATTTAATTCCGAACGCGGGCCATTTACGACTTTCGCGAACTATAAACGCTGCATGATCGTGAAACAAGTGCGTTTGGGGTAACCTCCGGCCATGAACGGATGTGACGGTTCGTTGAGCCGTGAGCCGCGTACCTGTAAAGAGCTTCGCCGTCGAACGTCCCTAGCGCAAACCAGAGCAGTTTCGCGTGATCCAAGTCACAGTGATCCCGGTCACAGCCTCACCTATTGGTGGCAATGTAAAGTTCACCCATGGATGGGTTTTCTATTCTGACCAACCGCAAGCGCGCTGTGGTCGCGCTGGTACATTCGGTCGTCTTTCTGCTTATCGCTGTGCGTCAAATGGTCGCCGCCACTCCCGCGGCCGGCGTTCTGTTACCATCCAAAGTTCCTTCGGGCACATGGGCGCTGTGCGGGATCTTTGCGATCGTCTCCGCGATTCTTTTGTGGCTGCTCGTCATCTCCCGCGGCTGGATGGAAAAGGGTTACTTTGCATTCTGCACGCTCAGCGCCACGTCAGGTCTGCTGCGAACTGCCGCCGGCGATCAAGCATTTCACGCCGGAATTTATATTCGAGTCGTTATGCTGGTCAGCGCGGTTCTTGTGGGATTACTGATTGTGCGCGCCCACTCGCGACGGCGCGCGGAATACGCCGAGGCCGGTTCGTAACCTTCCTGCCTCTACCTCTTTTTTATCGTAAAGTTGGCCGATGCCTGCCATTCTTAGTATCCTTGGCCTGTGCGATACCCCGACGATTCTTTCCATGAGCAGCAACGCGAAAGGCGGCGTCTGGCCGCAAACTACGCGGCCATGACAGACGGCGAGCTGCAAAAGCTCGCCCGCAGCTCCGAATCGCTCACGGACCTGGCTTGCGATGCCCTGGAAGACGAACTCGATCGCAGGCAGCTTGAATTTCCCGAGGATGATTTGCCGGAAGCGCCCGCGCAACAGCAATTAGAACTGCAGGAACTGGTAACCGTCCGGCAATTTCGTGACTTGCCCGAAGCCTTGCTCGCCAAGGGCAGCCTGGAGTCGGCGGGCATCGAGTGTTTTCTGGCCGATGAGAATCTGGTACGCCTCGACTGGTTTATTTCCAACTTCATTGGCGGCATCAAACTGAATGTGCGTGCGGCAGATGAAGCCAATGCGCGCAAGCTCCTCGACGAACCGATTCTTGAGGGGCTCTACGTGCAAGGCGTGGGACTGTATGAGCAGCCGCGCTGTCCTAAATGCCAGTCGCTGGATGTGAATTTTCAGGAGCTCGACCGCCCGATCTCTTACATGACTGCATTCCTGCACGTCCCAATTCCCGTGCAGCGGCCTGCCTGGCATTGCCATACGTGCGACGCCGAATGGGAAGACGATGGCGGAAACTGATGCAATCTCACGCCTCGCTTTGTTGACTCCGCTGCAAAGCGGGAACTAAGATTCGCAAGACATGCCTGAAGATCAATTTCCCATCGGCCGCACAATCTTCCACTACCGCGTACTGGAAAAGCTGGGCGGCGGAGGCATGGGGGTTGTTTTCCGCGCTGAAGATACAAAGCTGCGGCGCTTTGTCGCGCTGAAATTTTTGCCGGATGGAATCGCCCGCGATGAAGCTGTGCTCGAGCGTTTCCGGCGCGAAGCGCAAGCCGCCTCTGCACTGAACCATCCCAACATCTGCACGATTTACGACATCGACGAAGCCGATGGCCATCCATTCATTGCGATGGAACTTCTGAAGGGCGTGACCCTGAAGCACAAGATTGCGAGCGTGCCGCTGCCGCTGGAAACGATTCTCACGGTCGGGCTCGAAGTTGCGGACGCACTGGATGCAGCGCAATCCGAAGGCATTATTCACCGCGACATCAAACCGGCCAACATTTTCGTAACCGATCGAGGACAGGCCAAGGTGCTCGACTTCGGGCTGGCAAAAGTCATTTCCCGGGAAAGTGGCGAAACCGTGAGTAGCGGAGTGGCGACACAAAACGAAGTCAATTTGACCAGTCCGGGCACGACACTCGGCACGGTAGCTTATATGTCGCCGGAGCAGGCCCGTGGCCGAGGGCTCGATGCCCGCAGCGATATTTTTTCGTTTGGCCTGGTACTTTACGAGATGGCTACCGGACGCCAGGCATTTCCCGGAAATTCTTCGGCTGAATTGTTCGATGGAATTCTCAACCGCGCTCCGGTCGCAGTAGCGCGCTTGAATCCCGAAGCTCCTGCCGAGTTAGAACGCATTATTGACAAGTGCCTCGAAAAAGATCCGAGCCTTCGTTATCAGCACGCCGCCGATTTGCGCTCCGACCTCAAGCGCCTCAAGCGCGATACGGAATCGGGTCGGCGCGTCCCGTCGGCTGTTTCTGAACCCGCTCCAGCCGGGAATGTTGGTCCCGCAGCGGTATCGAATTCGGTGATTCAGCCACCGTTAAGTTCAACTCCGCTGAGCGGAACGGCGCACCCTGCACACTCCAGCAGTTCGGCAGTAGTCACGGCGGCGAAGCAGCACAAGTTCGGAGTTGCGGGCATCGGCGTTTTGGTCGTGGCGGTGTTGATTGCCGCTGGATACGGCGTTTACTCCCTGCTACGGCATCCCGGCGCCGTGCCCTTCCAGAATTTCATGGTCACACAAGTCACGAACTCCGGCAAGGCGGAGCGTGCCGCTATTTCTCCCGACGGCAAATACGTTCTCAGCGTTCTCAATGACAACGGCCTGCAGAGCTTGTGGTTGCGCAACGTACCTACGGCAAGTGACACGCAAGTGATTCCGCCGAGCCCTGCCATGTACCAAAGCTTGGCGTTTTCTCCTGACGGTAATTACATCTATTTTCGCAAGGCGCAGAATGCGGTGAACAGCGATTACAACCTGTACCGCGCTCCGGTTCTGGGTGGAACTCCAGAAGCTGTGGTTCACGATATCGACAGCGACATTGCTTTTTCCCCGGATGGCAAACGCATCGCCTACGCCCGGGCCAATGATCCGGAAATCGGCAAATATCGGCTCTTGAGTGCGGACCTGAGCGGAAGCGACGAAAAAATCCTGCAGATTGCCCCTATCCAGCCCGCCGCTCCCTCGCACCTTTCCTGGTCTCCTGATGGCCAGCGGTTAGCGCTCGAGCTTTATAAGAGCGATGATAAAAGTTTCGGCGGCGTTGATTTCTTCGATCTCGGAAGCGGAAAGATCCGGCACTTCGTCGCCTTCCGCGACAAATTACTGAACGAAGTGAAGGCGCTCTCAGACGGATTTCTGGTCATCTACCAGCAGGCGGGTTCACATTTCGACAAATCGCAGATCGGATTTATCTCCAGTGACGGAGATTTTCGGCCGATTACCCGGGACTCCAACCGTTATCAAACGCTTACGGTTTCGGCCGACGGTAAGACCCTCGCCTCAGTCCTGCAAAAGTCCAGGGATGAGCTTTTCATTCTTCCCGGCGCCGGCAGCCAAAATTCGGACTTCAAACCTCTTCCGTTGAGCCAGCAACTTGGCAGTTTTAGTTGGACCTCCGATGGCGGATTGCTGGTGAATGACGGCCCAAGGCTTCTGCGCGCTTCCATTGACGGCGGTAATCAGACCCAACTGGTTTACGACGCCGACGCGGGCATGTTCGATTTTTCGCAATGCGGTGCCGACCAGATGATTTTCGACTGGCCATTCCACGGCGGCACAAACATCGCGAATATCTGGCGCGCCCACGCCGATGGTTCCGGCGCGACCAGGGTGACGCAGGGAAGCTTTGAGAGCGCCGGCATGTGCTCGCCCGACGGGAAATGGCTTTACTTCGAGGACCATCAAATCTTGCGGCTTTCTCGCATTCCACTGGAGGGCTCGGGGAAGGCTGAACCGATTGCTGCCGCGGTAGTGCCACATAGCTTTCTTTCCGGCGGGATCGCTCTATCTTCCGACGGTAAGACGCTGGCTTACATCGTCGAAGTCGTCAATCCGGAAACACAGAATGGGCAGGAGAAGCTGGCGTTATTCGACCTCGATGGCGCAAGCGCACCACGCCTGCTTGAAGTTGATCCGCACATCACGAGAAGTGGCTTGCAGTTCACCCCCGACGGTAAAGGGCTGGCGTACCCGGTCACGCAGAACGGCGTGGATAACGTCGTAATTCAGCCTCTCGATGGCTCCTCGCGCAAACAGATCACGAATTTCACGTCTGAGCACATTAGCTCCTTCAAGTGGTCGCCGGAAGGAAAAAATCTGGGCGTGTTGAGGAACCATTCGGAATCAGATGTGGTGTTGCTGCAGGAAACGAAGTAAGGCAGGGCCAGTTGAAGTTTGCTTGTGGAAACAGCCGTCGAAGCTCAAGTCGATACCATTGGTACGTCCTGTGGTTCCATCCCGTTCGTGATCTACTGATCCCTTCATGCAATCGTTAGAGTCCGCTAAGGACTCTCTCGGGTTGAGTCCTCTTGAGCCCCCATCGAGAGGTGAAGGATGCTGGATCGCCCCACTGCGGCGAAAGCAAACTGCGCAGAGCAGGCCAGTTTTCTGGAGTTTCTGCTGCTCGCAGTGGTATTGAGCAGCCTGTTAACGATTGGTGCTTGTTCAGGCCTTTCCACTGCCGCACCCAGCAGCAACGCACAAACTCCCGTTTCATCAACCAGCCTGACTATTTCGGGCGCCTTGCCCTCCGGGACTGTGGGATCGAGTTATCACGCAATACTTACCGTGAGTGGCGGAACAGCGCCGTACATTTTTTCGCTGAAGTCGGGTGGGCTGCCCGACGGTGTGGTACTCGGCCAGGAGAGCGGAACGCTCTCAGGCACACCGACTGCTGCCGGTACGTTTAACTTTGCCTTGGCTGTTTCGGATTCGACCGGGTTATCGAAACAGCAATCCTTCCAGCTGAGTGTGATCAATGGTACTGGCACCAATAGCGGCGACAACGGCGGAACGCTGGCGAATTCTTTCTCAAACTTGCAGCGAAGCGCAGGCTGGGCAAGCTACGGGCAGGGGCCTCCGGATTTTATCGATTGCTCACCTTCGCCCTGCGATGGAATTACTTTCTCCATGCAGCAAGGCATCAGTTCGCCTTCCACGAGCGGATTGTCGACTCAATACAACCTCGGTGGAACGGCGGATTACACCGATGCACTGTTCAATAATCATTTGATCGGAGCTTTTTCGTCGCAAGGCATGCCAGATAACAATCACACTCTGGTTCCCACCTATCACGACTTTACCTACGATGTGTATTTCTATGGAACCAATCTCGAGCTCTCGCAGGCGGTCGAGTTCGATATCAATCAGTTTTTCAACGGTCAAGGATTCATCTGGGGTCACGAATGCCGAATAGCAGGCGGCCATGAGTGGGATATCTGGGATAACGTGAACGTGCATTGGATTCCGACGGGCATTGCTTGTAATCCCGTGGATAATTCGTGGAACCACGTGACCATTCGGGTGCAACGCACGCCAGAGAATCGACTGCTTTACGAATCGATTACCCTGAACGGCGTGACCAATCAGGTCAATCAGCATTACGACCCAGATTCTGCGCCTTCGGATTGGTACGGCATCACAATCAACTATCAGATGGATGGAAACTATCAGCAGTCGCCGTATTCGGTTTATCTGGACGATTTGACTTTCTGGTACCAGTGAGCCGGTGTTTCTTTCGAGGCACGCTTTTCAGCGTTTCTGAAGGATTACAAGTTCCACCGAATCGGGCGCAAGCGCATTTGACAACTTCAAACTTCCCCCCGATCCTGATTTGTCTTCGACCAATTCGAGATTCCGTGTCTTGTCGATGCGATACATCTTTACGCTGAATGCCTTTTTTCCCCAGGGCAGATTTTCGATGGTCAGGTTATAGCCGGCGTTGTCGCGGTAAGCAATGTCCGTTCGTCGCGGCAGAGATTTTACTTTCGAAAAGTCCAACGAAGGCGGTAGCGTTTTCAAGACCTCCGGGGGCACTTTCATGGGGTGCACCTGGGTGGGAATCACGTAATTGCTGATCAATATCTGGACGGTGTTTCCATCGGCAGAGCGGCCGGCAAGCGCTGCAAAGCCGAAGGTGTCTGTACCTTGAACCGCAAGCCGCTGCGGAGTGTCGAGCATTCTTCCCATAGCCTGAAATGTATAGGCGGTTTTGAAATAGCTGCCATCCAGAGCGAACAGTCCCATCCAAGCCGCATCGCCGCGATAGAAGTGCGCCTGATCGATTGGGGCGTCCTGAAAATAAGTCAGAGCTGCACCAATAAAAGCCGCGTTTTCCGTGCCTCGCAGGCGCGCTTTCTCGGCTTCAGTGAAATCGGGCGTCAGATTCCATTCGGAGAGAATGTTCTCAGTCTTGGTGAGACCGCGTGCGTCCAAAATCTCGCGAATGTTTCGCGAGATGCGCACCCCATCATAAGGATCGGCGGAGCCATCGGCATAGGTGTGCCACGAGTAAAAATCGAGTGGGACTTTATGCGCGACGCAGTAGTCCATAAACCCTTCGCGGTAAGGGCCGGGATTATAGGCGAAGGCGATTGCATCTCCACCGACTTTGAGGGTGGGATCGACAGACTTCAAGGCGCGCGCCGTTTTCTCGTACAGCGCATAAAACTGCTCGGGTATCCCGCCCCAGAACAAAGCCTCGGGCTCATTCCAGAACTCCCAGTAGCGGATGTTGTCATGAAAGCCGCTTGCCCAGCCCTGGTTGTAGTGCATAGCGATGTGTTTCACTACGTCGGCATATTTATCAAAATCGGGAGGGGGCTCGATTTGCGCGCCCCAACTGCGCCCGATGCGGTAATAAACTTCGGCGCCGCTGGCCTTGATCGCGGCGATTACTTTGTCTGAAGGGCCGAAGTTATAGCTTTCCGGCTTCTCCGGATCAGCGCTCCAATCAGGAAAAATAATGCTCGCGTTGCCGGCCTTCACTACGCCAGCGCGTTGGGCATTGTCAGGAATAAGCCAGGCGAGCAGCGGATCGGTTAGTTCGAAATGCGAGTCGATCTCTGTGGGGCCCATCACATCGTGGGTGCGAATCTGATTTACGCGCAAATTTCTGTACTGCGTCACCAAGGTGGGAAGTCCAGCCATGATTGGACTTGGCGGCCCGTTCAATCCCTGGAAGGAGCGAATCTCGCCGATTACTTTGCCAGCGTCCAGGTGCAGGGAACGGAAGCCGGAGTTTGCCGCGCCCTGGGGAAATGCAACTCCACAAGAGATGAAAATCCAAAGGCAGGCAGCCCACAACTTCTTCATCCGAAGAACTCCTCCTATTTGGCAAATCCTTTGCGGATCACGTCCACTGTATCTTCGGCCAACTTCAGCGCCGGCAATTCTTCCTGCTTGAACCAACGCACCTCGGTGGCGTCGCTGGCCGCCACGAGATCACCCGCAATCCGGCGGCACAGAAAATCAATCAAAACGTAGTGATATTGCACGCGCTGCGCGGCATCGCGCAGAACTCGATCGTAAACTCCGAGGAGTTCTCCTGGTTCGACTATCAGTCCGGTTTCTTCTCGGGCCTCGCGTGCCGCCGCTTCGCGCACCAGTTCGCCGATTTCAAGCGCGCCGCCGGGAATGGACCACTCTGCCTGCAGTGGCGGGTGGGCGCGTTTCACCAGCACGACACGGTCGCCTTCAATGATGATGGCGCCCACGCCGATTAGCGGGACTTCGGGAAATTCACGTTGCATTCTTGAGTGGCGGCGCTAAACGCCGTGCATTTCTACTCACAAAGAATCCCGCCGGCACTGCCTTTAAGACGTTATGAGCCCAGCCTGGCATCTCTTAATCGCACCGCAATTTTATCCGCGAACGGCTGCGCGAGTTGGCCGACCGAATTGGCATATTCATTACCCCAAAACGCCTGACGAATGGTATCCGAATGTTCAAAAACCTTCTTGCCGGTTGCGGCATCCGTGAGCCAGTAATGAATCTTGGCCGTTTCGCGTCCAGAGCCATAGCCGACCAGCGTCCGTTCCGCCCGGTTTCCGGCATGCCAAGCGAGAACTTCCCCGTCGAGCACGTACACTTTGCCGGACCATTCTTTTGGCTTCTCGGGGGCGACTTCAAATTGCCGTCCATCCTTGACCGTCAGTTCGGTGATGGTCTGCAATTGCATTTGTTTGAAGTCGTAAGGCCAAACCACTCCGTTCGCCAATGTGAATGGGTTGACGATCAGGAGGACCTTTGCTTCGGCGCCGAAGGCGCTGGCAGCGAGCGCGAGCATGAGGGCCAGAAGGGCGAACCTTTTTGTCATGTTTCGATTCTCCACCTCAGGTGCTTTTGCTTGCGACCAACTGCAACTTATAACACCAAACTGAGCACCTATAAAAAGGGGTGCACCGCGGACGCTCACGGTTAACATGCTGCCATGGAGCAGTCGCTTGCAAAGAAAGTCTGAACCAGCACCGGGCCCAGTGAGATTAGAATAAGGAAATTGTATGCCTCTCGAAGAATACAAACGAAAACGCCGCTTTGACGAAACGCCTGAGCCGGCCGGCAAAGTTGAGGCGAAATCGACTCATCGCTTTGTCGTGCAGAAGCACGACGCCACGCGGCTGCACTACGACTTTCGCCTGGAGTTGGGAGGCGTGCTGAAATCGTGGGCCGTGCCCAAGGGTCCGTCGCTCGATCCTGCGGACAAGCGGCTGGCGATGCAGGTGGAAGATCATCCGGTTTCCTATTTCGATTTCGAGGGTATTATTCCCGAGAACAATTACGGCGCGGGAACGGTGATGGTTTGGGATGTGGGCACCTGGGAACCTCTGTCTCCGGTTCCGGTGGACGGGAAATATGTTCCGGGAACGGACGCCGAAGCGGCAGCAATGTTGGCCAAAGGCGATCTAAAATTTCGACTGCATGGAAAAAAACTGAATGGCGACTTCGCCCTCATCAAGATGAAAGGACGTCGACCGGGGAGTAAGGGAACTGAATGGCTGTTGATCAAAAAGCATGATGACCACGCAGTCGAGGGATACGATATCGACGAATACGACGGATCAGTGCTCACCAAACGAAGTCTGGACGAAATTGCGGGAGATGCGGGGGCGAGAGAGTGGAAAAGCGATCGCCCTGCAACTGGTCACGGGAAATTAAAAGCCGCCTGGCTGGCGGACGCAGTCGCCAAGCTGGATAAAAAAAGAGCAGATCAGAGGAATTCAGAAAAGAAGAACGGCAAAAGGCCCGCCGCTAAAAAAAAACAAAAGAAATAACCGCCGAGGACACAGGGGAACACAGGGTAAGTCCGCCGGCGGCGAAGCCTGAACCTAGTCAAGAGCTGCGGCTGCCGACTGCCATTGCGCTGAAATCCAGCGGGTCCGAAGGCATCGTATCTAAATCAAGAAGGCCCGAACCAAGGCAGGCTTCTGTGCCTGTGCTCTCCGTGGTAAAAAAAAAGCCGGCCTCTATCCAAGCCGCAGCCCGCCCTGTTAAGGGTCCCATGCCGACCGCAATTCACCCCATGCTAGCGACATCGATCGAGCAGCCTTTCGACGGCCCCGAATGGCTGTTTGAAATCAAATGGGACGGCTACCGCGCCATCGCCTTCATCGAAGGCGGCAAGGTTCGCCTCGTGTCTCGCAATCAAAACGAACTCACGCACCGATATCCCGAATTGAAAGATCTGCCAAACGTGGTTAAAGCTAGAAACGCAATTCTGGATGGCGAAGTGGTGGCGCTTGACGAAGAAGGCAGGCCTTCCTTCAGCCTGATGCAGCAGCGCACTGGCTTTCGCCCAGGGGGCAAACGAGGCCCGGTCGATGCTGCCGTTCCGGTTCTTTATTATGCGTTCGATCTGCTCTATCTGGACGGCTATGACTGGCGAAAAGTCGCGCTCGAAGCTCGCAAGAAAGAGCTGGCCTCGATCATCATTCCGGGAGACTCGCTTCGCTACTCCGACGATTACGCGCAACAAGGAAAAGCACTATTTGAACTGGCGCGCGAGAAGGGGCTGGAAGGAATCGTCGCCAAGAAGCGTGAGTGCCCTTACCAGGAGCGCCGCAGCAGCGATTGGCGGAAGATAAAAATCCGTCATCGGCTGGAATGTGTGATTGGCGGCTACACCGAGCCGGAAGGCAGTCGTCCATACTTCGGCTCAATCGTGCTTGGACTCTACGATAAACAAAACCGGCTTATTCATGTAGGCCAGGCGGGTAGCGGGTTCACCCAGAAATCGCTGGCTGAGATTTGGAAGCTGCTGAAAGAACGCGACACGAAAACCAAGCCGTTTTATGGCGAAGTGGAAGCGCTGCGAAAAGTGCATTGGATCACGCCCGATCTCGTGGCTGAAATTGAATACGCGGAATGGACCGAAGGCGCGAGTGGCGGCAACGGTCCAAAACTG
Source organism: uncultured Acidobacteriaceae bacterium (assembly GCA_963766625.1). Lineage (GTDB taxonomy): Bacteria > Acidobacteriota > Terriglobia > Terriglobales > Acidobacteriaceae > Sulfotelmatobacter. The sequence continues at coordinate 278,196 of CAVYBF010000022.1, forward strand.
CGCGCACCTGTCTTTCTTGGATTGCGCGATGATAAGAGTGCCAAGGAATGCCTGCTGGAAGAAGCCATTCCAAATCGACTGACGGGCCAATCACAATCAGCCCATTGAGAAGCTACTTAATTTCTTTCATTGCCAGCATCGTTCCATAATCGTGCCCAGTGGGATCGACCGCCCGCGCAACCACCGAAGCAAACGCATCCCGCAGTTCCGGATATTTCGCTACTAGCGCCTTCATTACCGCCACGTTGCTTTGGTAGGTCTGATTGGAATTGGCGATACTCGGCACCTGATATTTCACAATCAGATCGAGATCGTTGCCGACCACTTCTGGAAAAAGCGCGGTAAGTTTATAGGTCGTCGCGGCAGCCGTAAGATCGGCCGTCTTGCCGTCTTCCGGAAAATCGGCTGGCTGCAATTTTTGCGAGTCGTCGTAGAGCTTATCAGTCGTGGCTGTGCTCATGAACGGCAGAGGCGAAATCAAAGAGCGCGCAACCACGTAATAGAGCCATGCATTATGCACCTCGCCCTTTTTCTGAAAGGCCTGCGCTTGAGCGATGAACCAATTGCTGTCGTGGCCATTAAAACGGGCATCTTTGATGTAGAGCCCTCCCAGCTTCCAATCTGAACCCTGCTGCTGAAGAATTTCAGAAACGGTATAAGCGCCCTTGGCTGAGGGCGCGTCCAGGATGACAACGCCGTAATTTCCCGGAGCGAGGCCATCCAGGTAAAAAGCGGCGCTGTCAGCAGTCTGACCGTTTCGTCCGAACACTCCACAAAAGAACTCAGCATGTGGGATGGCCGCAGTCCCTTGTGCAGTTAAGAGAAACGGCGGGCGCGCTGTCGGTGTAGCGGCGGCGAGAGCCGCCTGGTTCGCTCGAATCGTGCTCTCGATCCCGGAAAAATCCGCGGTCAGCGCCGGAATCGAATCCTGGCGAAGTGTAGCCGTGTCGTTTTTGGCGATGAGATTGTAATAACGAAGGCCCGTATTGGTGAGCGCAGTGCGGGTGGCTGCTTCCATGTCGCCGGAGCTCTGGCAGTTCGTCTGCGCAAAGACGAGGGAAGAGCAAAGTGTCAGCAACGCCAGCAGAGCCAGGACGCGTATGCCGGATAGCCGGACCAGCAACGGACGCTTATTGACGACGCCGCAGCGGAATATAGATTGATGAAAACTCATTTGAGCAGTCACCTCGTTGCTCCCAGCGTTTATTCCATACACACCATTAAGCTACTACAACTACAACCTTGCACATGCGCGGCTTGACATACCCTGTTCGCTGAAGGCCTGAGTGCGCCCTTCAGAATTTCCGCCTGCAAGAGATTTCTGTCAATACGTTCCATTGAGTGAAGGTACTGGCACCCTGGAAAACGCAGGCAATTGTAGGGATGCTAAAATTGACAACACAAGTTGTGCAATAAAAGGTTTTGGATGTTGCAAAAATCCGAGAGCAAAATCGTTGGGCGCTGGGGACTCTGGCTTGCCCCCTTGCTGCTGGCTGAGTTGTTTTGCCTTCAAGCAGCGGCAAAGGCTGAGACGCAGACGCCGGCCCGTGCGGAAACCCAGACAGCCGCGATTCACAAATCCCAGCACCACCTGCGCAAAGCGGCAAAGAAGCCTCTGCCGCCACTGCCCTCGGGGCCACGCGGACCCGTACCACAGATTCCATTGGATGCTTTGCCCGCTGTCGCACCCACCGTTGCTTTTCAGAATGGACTACTGACAATTACCGCTGCCAACTCTACGCTGGGAGACGTTCTCCGTGAAGTGCGCAAGCAAACGTCCGCCGATATTGATGTGCCGGCAAACGCCAATGAGCGGGTCGCGGTCCGGCTTGGGCCGGCTCCGCCGCGCGAAGTAGTGGCCGACCTGCTGAACGGATCGCACTTCAATTATATTTTGCTGGGTTCGCCCGAGAACACGAGTAGCCTGGTGCGCGTGGTCCTTGTGGCCAAGACCGGCCCGGATAATCCCGCGCCTACGGTGCAGGCGAATGCGACTCCTGCACCTGTCACCGCCAAACCGGCCGATGATGCTGACGCGGCGGATAATAGCGTCGATGAAGCTGCTGACCAGGCGGCGACACAGGCAGACGAGACGCCTCCAGACGAGCCTGGGGTCAAGACACCGCAGCAAATGCTACAGGAGATGCAACAGCGCCAACTGCAACTGCAGCAGCAACAACAGCAACAGAACAATGGACAGGCACTGCCGGGCTATCCTTCCCCAGGCGTGGCGCAGCCGCCTGCACAGCCGCAGCAGGAATAATAAAACGAATCAGACCGGAAAACAGCTGGACTGCCGCTTTTCGCACATTTCCCTGTGCCGATCGTGGTGCTTTTGGTGAAGTTCGTTACGGGCGGTTCCCAGCACGTTCGGTGCGAATCTGCGAAACAGGAAGAGGCCTGCCGCTCTGTGCAGCCATTTCGCTTTCGGAGTTGTTCAGCAATCCTTGCAGCAGATTCCAGTCACGGGTCACATCACTTTCCGACGCTTTCGGAACGCCTCGTTTTAACTCCGTACGCAACCGCGCCTCGATCAATTCCTCGGCAAAAGGCTTAGCGGCCGCATTTGAGAAAACGTTGCCTTCGGCAATACCAATGCTGAGAACTTCCTGACCCGTGCGGATCCGCAAGACGGGACGTCCGTTGGCATCGAAATCGGGCGCCGCGTTGCGCAACAGCCGCCGTAATCGATCTCCCCGCATGATGCTCCACATCCCGCCTTCGCTGCCGCCCAGCAGGTGATTCATTTCCAATTGGTATGAGCGCCGGTCCTCAGAGCCAATCGGCCTTTCCAAATCACGGTCTGCGCTGTAGACCAGCGCCTGCCGCGCCGGATCGAAATGTCCAGCGCCTGTGCCGACATACACCGCCGCTACACAACCCGCGAAAATCGGGCTCACCACTGCGCTCGGTACAATGTATTTTTTTGACCGGAAGAACGATTCCACCACTCCATGCACCGGCTCACTCCGCGCCTCAACTCCGGGAACCTGCGGAATCACATACCGCGACAATTCCACCTCCGGATGCCGCGAGCTGTACTTCATCAAAGCCTTGGCCATCTGCTTGGGCGTCGCAATGCCAAGGTCGGCGACCACGCTGCGATGCAGAGCCTTCGGATAATAGAAATTAATGACATCCTTCGCGAAGTCCGCGCAATTGCGCGACACTGTCCGGAAGTGCGAATGATTCACCGATGAATTGTATTTCTGGATCAATGCGGCATCCTGCGCCGCGGTGGTTTTGAACTGCAAGGCATAAACCGTGCGGTCATACGACGTTCCCACCAGTTCATACCAATTCCCACCCGGAGTCGCTCTGTTGGCGGCATCCGGCGCCACATTCTCCAGATACTTGCGCCGGTACTGGTCGCGCAAGAAGTTCACCAGCTTAGGATCGGCATAAAGCGGAATATCGTCGGCGTCATCGACTGCATACAGATAAGGAATCAGCGGAATCGCCAGCCAATCATAGCCGTTCACTCCGTCATAGCGGCTGATTACCGCTCCCAATTCCCCGGGCTGGCATGGGCGTAACTTCAGCGGCGTTTCCGCGCAAACATCCGACAAATAAACCGCCGCATGTCCGGTCGCAGTAAAGAATCCGAGTTTGCCGTAGGGCTCTTCCAGCAGCAATGTCGCGGACGCATGCGCCAATCCGGCGCACGTCATGACCAACATCAATAACGTCCCCACGCCGCAGCGAATTTTCAGGCACCCAGACATACTTGTCCCTAGGATGAACTCCGTAGTAGGAACCCACAATTCAAAGAATAGTTGTCATCTATCATAAATGCGAGTTACCGAAGTCAACGAAGCTGATAAATCCGCCAGTCTGCAAACCTACTCACTATCGAACCAATACGACGGCATGAAGACAGGAATGTTAAAGCTCGATGAATGCTCGCGAAGGGTATTAAAACCGTAACCCTCACTTGCGAAATCCAAGCCGACGTTCTTCGAACCGACGTGGATGATCTCAGGAATGACCGCGCCTCCAAGCAGGTATCTGCTGTATGTCCGTGTCCAGAGAAGCTCGCTAGTATCGGTTTCGCTCGATCAACCGTTCCACACACAGAGGCTTCGTCTATGCTCCGCAGTATCCGTGTCACTCTCTTTGTCGTTGCGACCTTCGCCAGTTCAGTTCTGGCTTCCTCCGAGGTCACGCCTTCACCAACTGATGCAAGCGTACAATCCGCGACGGCCAGCACACCGGTTGCGTTCGTCTACGTCTCGAGCCAAAAAGGAAGTGACTATGAAGTGAGCGCTTATAGCGCCGCCCCGAGCGGTCGCCTGACCTTGATTTCAGGTTCGCCGTTTCCGGCAAACGCGAACTATCTCGCTGTGAACGGCAAATATCTGTTCGGCACGAACGGAATCGATATCTATTCGTTCGCCATCGCAACTGACGGAGCGCTCACGCAACTGGCATCGATCAACGCGCAAAATTACAATCAGAACGAGTGCGGAGGTCCAGAAAATCTCTTCGTAGACCGCACCGGCAAAACCTTGTACGATCCCGATTTCCTGGGCAACATCTGTGCCAACAATGCATATCAAGCTTTCACGATCGACGATTCCACCGGAGCGCTGAACTATCTTGGCTCAACCATTGCCAGCCCGGCATTCAACGCCCCTTTGAGCTTTATCGGCGACGATGTGTACGGATACAGTTCCGATTGCTATCGCGACAATCCCGGCATCTTTGGATATACGCGCAACAGCGCAGGCGAATTGACCGAAACGAAGGTTACCGCGCAGGTTCCCGCCGCTCGATCGGGCGAGTTTTACTGCGCATATCTTTCGGCCGCAGATTCAGCCCGGCACGTTGCAATTCCGCTCATGCCTATGAGCCTGTCGACCTTGCAGCAGGCTGGCGCTGCGCGGATCGCAGTTTACACCGCCGGTACTTCAGGCAATCTCACCACTACCAGTACGGCTGCGAATATGCCAACGACATCGGTCAACAGCGTCACGGACATTCGCATGTCGCCGAATGGCACGCTGCTTGCCGTGGCTGGAATGTCAGGGCTGCAAGTCTTCCATTTCAATGGCGCAAATCCGATCACGCACTACACCGGTCTGCTGGTGACAGGGCAGGTGGATCATATTTTCTGGGATAGCTCGAATCATCTCTACGCCATCAGCACGTCAGCGGGAAAATTGCGGGTGTTCACGGTGACCTCGACGACGGCGACCCAGGCTCCCGGCTCGCCCTACGCCATCGCCAATCCGCAGAACCTTGCGGTGCTGGTGAAGTAGTTAGCTGGTTCGAAGGTCTAGAGCTAGAAAGTGGGTGCCCCGCTCTTGCCGCGTTCTTGGCTGCAAGGGTGGGGATTTTTGTTTTGTGCCTTCATAGGAATATTCGAAAATCTAGATAAGCTTCCGCACAGCCCAAGTTGCGCTCTCGCGCACGACTTCGTCTTCGTCCGAGGCCAGGTTTTCAAGAACCGAAATAAATTTTTTATCGCCGCTGTTGCCCATGGCAATGATGGCATTCCTCCGAAGGCCGTCCCGTTTCGCTCGCCGCACGGGAGAGCCGCGAAAGGTGCGGCGAAATTCATCGTCGCTCATCTCCGCCAGCCATTCGAGTGCCGGATTCACCAACTCCGGACGGGGTTGAAACTCAGTAGCGTCTGTCGCTGGAGCTTTCCGGTTCCACGGGCAGACATCCTGGCAAATGTCGCAGCCGAAAACATGGCGGCCCATTTCCGAGCGAAGCTTGTCATCCTCAGAAATTGGGCCGCGCTTTTCGATGGTGAGATAAGAGATGCATTTGTTGGAATCGAGTTGGTAGGGTGCGATAAACGCGCCGGTCGGGCAAGCATCAATACAGCGCGTACAACTACCGCAACGGTCGGCTGCAGGCAGGCTTACGACCTCGGCCTCCAGATCCAGCGAGGTGAGAATCACGCCCAGAAACAGCCAGGAACCCAGCTTCTGATTGATGATGCAAGTATTTTTGCCGATCCATCCGATGCCCGCATATTTCGCTACCACGCGCTCAACGATCGGCCCGGTATCGACGTAGCAGCGAGTGATCAACTCTGGCTGATTGTTCACACGATTGTTAGCGCCGCTGGGCTGCGGGTTGGTTGATGAGCCTGACAACGCGCCGGCATATGCGTGCCGCAGCGCGGCTTCGACTTGCCGCAGCCGCCGCATGATCGACTGGTGATAGTCCTCGCGGCTCCAGGCATAGCGGGAAATCCAGCCGCGGCTTTTATTCGACACTTGCGTGGAGTAGGGTTGCGCGGTGTTGTAGTTGATCGCGCAAACCACAACGCTCCGGGCCCAAGGCGCGGCATGAGTCAACGAGGCTCGCTTCAATCGTCCCTGATCATCGCGCGCTTCGAGATACTTCATCTCGCCGCCGCGACCCTCAGCAATCCACTGAGAAAAATATTCCAGCTCTTTCGCACCAGTTACAGGGGCGATGCCGGCGAGTTCAAAGCCCGCGTCGGTAGCGGCTCTCCTTACAATGCTCGGTAGTTCAGAGGGGATCAACATCAAGAATAGATCTTCAAAACAGGCATCGGCACCAGCTCTCGGTGCAAACTTCTCGTTCCAAATTGGAAATCCACATCACTTTTTTGGCGACGTGAACATTTCCTTCTCTTGACCAGCGTATAAGCTTTTTCCCACCGAGTCACGCAACCTACGCTGCGCGGCTCGAAAATTTCGCCTCAGGAGAGAAGGTTCTATGCCGCCACTCAGCCGCGTTACAACCCCTATCATTCAAATTTCTGTAATCAACGAAAGTACGGTTCTGACTGACAATCAGATTACCGAGCTCGTACCCGCGCTGCAGAAGCAAGTGACCGATGATTTCTGTCCGGTGTGGGGAACCAATGCCGAACTGAAGATCATTGCCAAAGGCACGCCGCCGCCCAGCGGAAGCTGGTGGCTGGTGTTGCTTGACGATTCCGATCAGGCAAATGCCTTGGGCTACCATGACATGACCACGGAAGGACTGCCGATCGGGAAGGTGTTTGCCGGAAGCGACCTGAAAGCCGGCACGTCATGGACGGTTACCGCCAGCCACGAATTGCTCGAGATGCTGGGCGACCCCAACATTAATCTCACCGTTTTCGCGCAGAACACAAACACAGCCGGCACTCTCTACGCTTACGAGGTCTGCGACGCTTGCGAAGACGATAGCGTGGGCTACAAAATCGACAATGTTGCCGTTTCCGACTTCGTTTACCCGGCCTGGTTTGAAAGCTTCCGCACTGAAGGCTCGACGCAATTCGATCGCATGAACAAAATACACAACCCATTTGAGTTGCTGGCAGGCGGCTACATCGGCGTCTTCAATGTGGCGACGGGTAGCGGTTGGACGCAGAAGACCGATCAACGTCCGACTAGTCTGTTGCATCGGGGCGCCGTTGGCACGCGCCGCGAACGCCGCGCGATCCCGCACGATCAGTGGATCAACAGCCTGCCGCAGCGGAAAATTGTGAGCAATGCGCAGAAATACCGCCAGCAGCTGGAAACCCTCCAGCAGCGGCGGGAGGCCGCTTAGCTTTTTTCTGGAAGCCGTAAGCCGTACCTAACGCCCCGCGTCCACAAGCGCGGGGCTTTTTTGTGTAGCAAGGTCGAATTACGACTTGTGTATGCTGTTTCAGACGAATTGCAGCTGGCGCCTGCTCCGGAGATTGCAATCGAAGCTACCACTTTGCTTGTCGTACTTATCCTGCTTATGGCCTCGCTGATTCGCTCCGCTTTCGGCTTTGGCGAGGCTTTGATCGCCGTTCCGCTGCTGGCTTTCTTTATTCCTCTGGAAGTAGCCGCCCCGCTCGCAGTGCTGGTATCGATCACCATCGCCACCATCGTGGTCGTGCAGGACTGGAAAAAGATTCATCTGCTCAGCGCCAGTTGGCTTGTGCTCTCGACGGTCTTCGGCATTCCGCTGGGGCTTCTGCTGCTGACGAGCAGTCACCAGCGAGCGGTGAAAGGAGCATTAGGAGCGATCATCGTGATGTTTGCCGTTTACGCTCTAATCGGCCGTGCACCGCTGGAACTGAAACAGGATAATCCCGGCTGGCTGCTAATCTGCGGATTCCTGGCTGGTGTGCTCGGCGGAGCCTATGGAATGAACGGGCCTCCGCTCGCGATTTATGGCACGATGCGGCGCTGGTCGGCACAACATTTCCGCGCCACGCTGCAAGGATATTTTCTGCCGGCGAGCATCATCGGCATGGGTGGCTATTGGTTCGCCGGTCTTTGGAGTCGCAGCGTAACCGACTATTACTTGCTTTCCTTGCCGGCGACTTTGGCGGGAGTATTTCTTGGCAAGGCGATCAATCGCCGCTTGAATGATACGGTGTTCGCAAAGTACATTTACGCCGGATTAGCCGCGATTGGAATGCTTCTGCTGGTTCAGGCGCTCAAGGGCGGGCTTTGAAAGAGCAAGGCAGGTCAGCGAAAATCAAACGCCTAACTTTTTTACTTCCTCGTTGTAGTACTTGCGGTAAAGAATATCCCACTCCTGCGAGCCTTCGAGGATGGTTCGCTTCTGGCTTTCGATCTTCTGGCGAGCGGCCTGGTCGATTCGCGCTTCCTGATTGAGAAGATCTTCGATAATCTTGCGGGTTTCCTGACGGATGGTGTTCGGGTCTTCGATGAAGTCGACCTCGTCCATTTGTTTGAGTGCGTCAGCGACCGCTCGCGCCAGCACGTTCACTTTGTCGCGGCTCAGTCTCACAGCACCGCCTTATACTTGCGCACGAGTTCGCTTTTCACTTTGCGAAACATTTCCTGGTAATTGGCGCCGGTTTTGTTCATCTCCTCCGCATAGGCTTCAAGGATGACGCGCACTTCGTCGTTGATCCGATCTTCGAGGGTGAGCTCGTCGAGCAAAGCGGCGTGCACGCGCTCGGTAACCTTGGGCACAGCCGAGGTTTCGATGGCCTTGGCAGCAATCAATTTTTTGGTAACTTCGCGGGCCAGATAGCCCACATATTCCTTGGAAAGAAGCATGTGCGGATGAATCGCTGATTTTAAGCGAGCAGTTTGTCTGTGAAACATAGAAGTGTAACACAGTGAAGCAGCGACGCGTGCTTTCACCGCAGCCTCAGCACGAAGGAGTGCTTCCATATGAGAATCAGTTGCAGGTTGATTAGCGATCGACCGCAGATTCCGACCGACAAATCCTAGGATCGCAGGCTACAGTTGCAGATCAAATTTACAGATCACGCGAAGGAGAAATTATGCCTCTGGTTCGAATTGACCTTCTTGAGGGCAAGACCTCGCACCATCGCGCGGAACTCACCGAGATCGTTCACCAAGCGATGGTGGATTGCTTGAATGTTCCGAAAGATGACCGCTTCCAAGTCATCACCGAGCATGCCAACAATAGCCTGCAATTTGACCGCAATTATCTCGGCATACATCGGTCCGATGATTGCATCTTCGTTCAAATTACCCTGAACAGCGGACGCTCGACGGAGATGAAGCAGCACTTCTATAAAGCGGTGGCCGATGGCCTGCATGAGCAACTGAAACTCCGGCGGGAAGATGTGCTCATAACACTTTTGGAAGCGGCCAAGGAGAATTGGTCATTCGGCAACGGCGAGGCACAGTACGGAACCCCCGCGAGCTAAAACGCCCTTTTCGGGGCAGCCATTGAAATGCCGGCTTGGGATACCGCAAAAGCAATTCCCATCTATATCGCCTTACGATATAGTATGGGGTCGCAGAATATTCGCGGTACATACCCCATCGGCGGCATGAAAAAGCTCAGCTTGTCGGATTATCAGGCATTGGCGGAGTTCCGATACCAGATCCGCCGCTTCCTTCATTTCAGCGAACAAGTAGTAAAAGAAGCGGGACTGGAGCGCGGCCAGTATCAGCTTATGCTGGCCATTAAAGGAATGCCGGAGGGGATTCGCCCGCGGATCCGGGAATTAGCCAACCGCATGCAGATCCGCCATCACAGCGCGGTGGAATTGGTGAATCGTTTGGAGGCTGGAGGCTTTGTCCATCGCAAGCGCGCGAAGGATGATCGCCGGGAGGTTCTGCTTGCGCTCACGGCAAAGGGACAAAAAGTGCTGGCCGAGCTGGCTCTTCATCACCATGATGAACTGCGGTCGGCCGGCCCCGATCTGGTAACCGCTCTGCGGCGCATTATGCGCAGTGGTTTAAGTCAGTAACCCACTTCGTAATGCCCAGTCATGACCGATCAACAGGTAAAGCCAAGGTCGAGAGCCGCGCGGCTTCTTAAGCATCCCTTAATCGATAAATACGTGTCGATTGTCCATGGGGATTTAACCGAGGTGTATGCCCGCGATCTCCGTAAATGGCTCGTGATCGCTCCCATCATCGGGCTGACGACCGGTTTGTTTATTACGGGAATTGTGGTCGTCATTTTGGGCAAAATGTGGCCGCCGATCTTGCGGTACTACCTGAATCACCATTGGAGCATCGTCCCAGGACTGGTTCTGGCTTTCGTTGTCACTGGATTGATTATGCAGTTTTTAACTCCAGATCCAAACGAGCACTCCACCGAAGAAATTATTCGTTCCTATCATGAGCACGAAGGGCGGGTGGATGTTCGTTCATTCGTGCCCAAGATTGCGGCTGCGATTACGACCGTAGGGGCTGGAGGCAGCGCGGCGCTGGAAGGCCCCAGCATTTACGGGGGAGCGGCGATTGGGTCCTGGCTCTGGACAAAGCTGCGGCGACTGCGGCTTACCGAGCGCGACCGGCGGATCGTTTTAATTTGTGGTGCCGCGGCGGGCATGTCGGCGGTGTTTCGTGCGCCGCTCACCGGAATCGTTTTTGCTCTTGAAATGCCTTACCGAGACGATCTGGCGCATGAAGCGCTGGTGCCATCGTTAATCGCCTCGGTGGTTTCATTTGTGACTCTCAGTTCATTTCTTGGAGCAGCACCGCTGTTCGACTTCAGCGGCTGCAATTCGTTTACCCGGCATGACGTGTATTGGAGTGCCCTGTTGGGACTGATTGTCGGCCTGGTGGGAATGGTATTTGTTGTTGTCTTCCGCCGCGCGCGCAGTTTTTTCGTGCATTGGCGCTTAGCGCATTGGCTGAAGCTGGGTGTCGGCGGCTTAGGAACGGGGCTTTGCGGACTTTTCTTTTTGTATGTCTATCCCGGCAATCTTGTGCCGCTCGGCCCCAATTACGAAGCAGTTGGAGAAATTCTCGGCAAGACTCACAGCACAGCAGAACTCATTGTTTTTAGCGTCCTCAAGCTTGCGGCGACTCTGTTTACGCTCGCCGCAGGTGGCGTGAGCGCAATGTTTGTACCGCTGTTTCTTACCGGCGGAAGCATTGGAACGGCGTTTGGCCAGAGCGTGGTGCACAGCTCTTGCCTGAATCTTTACGCCGCGGTCGGCATGGCAGCGTTCCTGGCCGCGGGATACAAGACTCCCCTTGCCGCCGTCGTATTTGTTGCGGAAGCCACCGGCGGTCATGCATTTGTTGTTCCCGCTCTGATTGGCGCTGCTGTGGCCTATGCAGTTTCCGGGGATGCCTCGGCTTCGGCCGATCAGCGCCTGCATGAAGGAGCAAAGGTCCACGAGGTTTAGCGGCGAGCTGGATTGTCTCTAAATAACCAAAGGGACGCCTTGACTAACCTGCATACGCCTCAGCAATAGGTATTGCTAACGCGTCCCACTTTCAGTATTCTTCCGCAATCCCCAAAGGGACCTTCTACCCGTGTATCCGATACCCGATCGCAAACGATCACTTCTGTATCTGCACGGAATGCTTCTGTGTGGGACGGCGCAAAGCCGGCTGCATGTTGTCTTCTGTTGCTGTCGATCCGCCTGTCTTCCTCTTAAGCACTAATTCATTTAGCGAGACAACTGAACATTTTCCGACTCAGGGAGGGGCAATGCTGAAACTACAACGTGATTTAATCTGCACTCTTTTTCTGGCGGGCGCGTTCGTCGCTCAAAGTTTTGCCCAGGGCGGTGCCACGGGAGCAATAACCGGAACGGTGCAGGACACGAGTGGCGCGAGCATCGCCAACGCCCAGGTGCGCATTACGAATCAGGCCACCAGGACGCTCGAGCGCACAGTGCAGACGGGGCCGGATGGTTCCTTCACTGCGCCGTTGCTGCCGGTGGGCTCTTATTCCTTGGACATCAGCAGCGCCGGTTTTGCCCCGAGACAATTCAGCGACATTGCGGTTCGCATCACAGAAACTACCCGCGTGATCGCCAAGTTGGGCCTGCAAGCGGTGAGAGCGAACGTGGAGGTTCAGGCGGAGGTGCAGGAAGTTGACACCACTGACGCGACTACAGGCCAGGCGATTGATCACGGAACCATCAACACTTTGCCGCTGGCCACGCAGAACTTTCAGCAATTGCTGACGCTTTCGAGCGGCGCGCAGGGTGAATTAAACGCTGCATCCCAATTAGGACGCGGTAATGTGCGCATGGAAGTCAACGGGCAGCGCGAGGATAACAACAATTATCAGATCGAAGGCATCAGCGCAACCGACTACAACGTCGCCGAGCTGACGACCACGCCATTACCGAATCCTGCAACCATTCAGGAATTCAGAGTGCAAACCTCGCTGTATGACGCTTCGCAGGGACGCAATGGAGGCGGCGACATCAATGCCATTCTGAAGACCGGCACCAATACCTTTCACGGCGAGGCATATGAATTTTTCCGCAACACGGTCCTCGATGCGAATGAATATTTTTTGAATCAGGCGGGCGAAGCCAGGCCGGTGATCAAGCAGAACATCTTCGGCGGCGATGTAGGCGGACCGATCGGCAGCAACGGCAAGCTGGGCTTTTTTTTCGTCAATTACTCGGGAACGCGCCAGCGCAGCGGCGATTCCCCGGGAACGATTATCAGCACTCTCATTCCTTATATTCCCGCGGCAGATCGCGGGCCTTCGGGCCAGGCCGCGCTGGAATCGGCATTTGGCATCACTGCCGTTGATCCGGTTGCAGCATCGTTGGTCTCCTTTAAGAGCAATCAGTTTGGCGCGGCAGGTAATGGCTATCTCTATCCGCTGCCGAACGTACCCGCCGGGACGACTGCTGGTTCGGTCGTACCCTTTACGGTCAGCGAACCAGGCACCTATACCGATGACCAATTCACAACTACGTGGGATCGCGAGTTCCGAAATTCACAGGACAAACTTTCGGCTACCTTCTTCTTTCAAGATTTTCAGTCGAATGTGCCCTTCGGTGCGGGAGGGTTAACGGCTTCTCTCGGTGGCAGCATCAGCAGTGGGGACCTGAATTTCCCTTACCAGCTTCCGGTTCATGATCGCGTCTTCTCGCTTACAGAGACTCACGTTTTTTCTCCTACATTGGTCAACGAGTTTCGCTTGGGCTATGTTCGCATCAACAACAGCGACATCAACGTGCCGCCGGTTACGGCCAGCGAAGCGGGAATCGACCGTCCGACGAACAATCTAACCGACAGCGTCTATAAATTTACTTTTGTCAGCTCTGGATTCCAGTTTGGGCCTACACCGCAGGCCAATCAGTATCAGGCACAGAATATCTACAACTTTATCGACACCCTCGGCTGGACGAAGGGCAAACACAACTGGCGCTTCGGCGGAGAATTCGTGCCGGTGCAGCTCAATAAGAAGTTCCCACAGGTATTTAACGGGCAGCTCTATTTTGGCGACTCAAGCGTCAGCGATTTTGCGAATTTCCTGCAAGGCGCGCCGGAATTCAGCTTTGGAGGCGGAGGAGTTTACAACCACAACTACCGCCAGAAAAATTCGGCGGTGTTTGTGCAGGATGACTGGAAAACGACACCGAACCTAACTTTGAATATCGGCCTGCGAACCGAATTCCTCGGGGCCTGGAGCGATAACGCATGCCACATCGGCAATATGGAATCGGATCTGACCAAGTCTGGGCAGTATCCGTTTATCTATCCAAAATGCGTCGACAAGCTGGGGGTGCCCAACCTCACTGGAACCGCGGCTGGATCGACCTTTAAGAACAGCGTTTCCACCGGAATCGGGCCGCGTGTGGGATTCGCCTACGACGTTTTCGGTCACCACGACACGACCGTGCGCGGTGGGTACGGCATCTTCTACGTTCGCGAGGATGTGGGAGCCGTCGATCAGCTCAGTTTCCAATCGCCATTTATTCCTATCGTCTTCTTCGGTCAAACACCCGGGTTCACCATGTCGAATTTTTTCACCGGAACGCCGGCCGTTAACCCTAACGCAGTACCCGCTGCTGGCCAGTTGTCGGCGGCATGGCTGCCGTGCCTCTCGCAGCTCACTGGGTTTGTGAGCAACGATCCGACGCAAGCCGGTATCTACGACGGTTGCACCGGGCCAGGCGTGAATCCCACCCAGAATCTTTTTGTCTTAGAGGTTCCGCGGCACTTCGTGGTTCCTAACACGCAGCAATGGAACCTGACAGTACAGCGCGACCTTGGCCGCAAGTGGGTACTGGAAGTCGGCTACGTCGGCACCAAGGGCACGCATCTGCGTGAAACTCGCGACGCAATTCAGTCGGTGAACGCCAGTCCGGCTCATAAATTCGTTGTCAAGGATACCGCCGGTCAAACCTTTGCAATCACTTCGAACACGTTTGCCAATGCCATCGCGCGCACTCCAACGCCGGGATTGAATGGCTATTCCGGTTATCAAATTTTCGCCAACGACGCTTTTTCAATCTACCACTCGTTTCAATCCACGCTTTCGCGGCGCTGGCAGCAAGGTTACATTCAGGCGGCCTACACGTTTTCGAAGAATATCGATGCAACATCCACTGGAAACACGGCCAACAATACGGCTTTTAACGACGAGAGCACGATCGCTGCGTCCCGCGGCATTTCCGACTTCAACCGCCCGCAGGTGTTTAAACTGAGCTACGTCTACGAGTTTCCCTTCTTTGCAAACCAATCGGGATTCACGCATACGGCGCTCGGCGGCTGGTCCGTCAGCGGAGTGACCAGCTTGCAATCCTCGTTGCCGTTTTCTGTTCTTGATTCAAATGGTGGCAACGCTTTCTTGGGAGCGGGGACTTCGCCGGTGAGCGCAAGTTTGGCTTCGGGCGCGACCATTGCTGGGGGCCAGAGCCAAGGCAGCGTCACGGAGCGCTTAAACGGATGGCTGAATCCGGCAGCATTTACGACTGCACCGTTGCTGTATCCGGCCCAGTGTGCGACCGATCCTAATTACTGCACCACTGGATTCGGCAGCCTGGGCCGTAACATTTACCGTGGGCCGTTCCAGCAGAACTGGGATTTCTCGCTGATCAAGCACTTCAAACTTACGGAGCGGCAGGATCTGCGTTTTGCTGCCGATTTTTTCAATCTTTGGAATCACCCCAACTTCGGAACCCCGCTGGTAACTGACTATGAGCAATATCTGGCGTGGGCGTCCGGCTCGCAGAGTAGCCCCGATCCGTTCGGTAAAATCGTGAACACCACGGGAACACCGCGGCTGATTCAGTTCTCGTTGCGCTGGGCATTCTGATGCGGAGACCGAACCAAACGGGAAGCTTGCGCTTCCCGTTTCCTCTGTGAAGCGATGAATGTTGATACCATTCGCGAATTCTGTCTGGAATTTCCACGAGCTTCCGAGAAGCTGCAATGGGGCGATGACTTGTGCTTCAAAATCGGCGGAAAGATCTTTGCCATAGTTGGATTGGACAATCCGCGGCTGTGCTTGAAGTGTTTTCCGGAAACATTCGCAGAGTTGATCGAGCGCGAGGATGTTCATCCCGCGCCCTATGTAGGACGCTACAAGTGGGTCATGCTCGATCGGCTGGACGCAGTGCCTTGGAATGAACTGCGCGAACTGATTCAGCAGTCGTATGAAATGGTGGCAGCGAAGGCGAGCAAACATCGTAAAGGCGCGATCAAGAAGAAATCGGGAGTTGCCAAAGGTTCGCTCGGGAAAGTTCGAAATAAGGGCTTTCGCAGCAAAAAGGCGCGCGGCAGGTAGAGTCGTTGCCGATTGTCACCCCGGTCTTTCGTTGTCATCCCGACCGAGGGGAGGGATCTTGGTGTTGGCGGGCGGCGGTAATGCTGCGGGCAGAAACCGAGATTCCTCGCTGCGCTCGGAATGACAATTTTATTGTGAGGGTGATTCGGAATGACAACGGTGACTCGGAATGACAATGGTTTTATTGTGAAGCTGCGCTCGGAATGACGATGGTTTTACCGTAAGCGCCCCGGGCTAAGATTTGAATTGACTCACCTTGCAAGATTTGACTCGGCTTGCCGCCCTCGGCTAGCCTCAAGGGTCCGCCCATTCCTGGACATCTTCGATACTTCATGCGATTCAGAAACAGATCCTGCTTTCTGTGGTTGATTGCATGCCCCGTCGTGCTCGCGCCGTTAATTGCCTCGGCGTCTCCGCAGCCGGTGCACGCGCAACATGGCATGGTGGTGAGCACTCACGAACTGGCGTCGCGTGCGGGAGTGGAGATGATGCAGGCTGGCGGCAACGCGGTTGATGCGGCCGTGGCTACCGGGTTCGCGCTGGCAGTGGTTCATCCGGCGGCGGGAAACCTGGGCGGCGGCGGGTTCATGCTGGTGCGCATGGCCGATGGCAAAACCCACTTCATCGATTACCGCGAGACGGCGCCTGCAGCGGCGAAACCGGACATGTATCTCGATGCGCAGGGAAAAGTAATCGAAGATGCCAGCATTATTGGATATAAATCCATTGCCGTGCCGGGATCGGTTGCCGGCATGGTCTATGCAGAGCAGAAATACGGCAAGCTCGGTTTGAAGCAGGTAATGGCGCCGGCGATCCGTTTAGCAAGGGATGGGTACGCTCTGAGTTGGAGCGAGGCGCGCGATCTTCACGATAAATATCTGAGCCAGTTTCCGGAGTCGCGCCGAGTATTTCAGCGCGACGGCAACTACTACCAGCCCGATGAAATTTTTCGGCAACCTGATTTGGCACGAACGCTGGAGCGGATCGCAGTCAAGCCTGACGATTTTTATCACGGAAATTTGGCACGAGAGCTGGCAGCTGCTATGCAAAAAGGCGGAGGCCTGATCACGGCTGCCGATCTTGCGCATTATGGGGTAAAAGAACGCGAGCCGGTTATCGGTACATATCGCGGATACGAAATCATCAGTGCGCCCCCGCCCTCTTCCGGTGGAACGGTTCTGATTGAAGCGCTGAATATTCTGGAAGGTTACGATCTGGCAAAGATGAGCGACCGCTCATCACAGTCGATTCATTTCGTCATCGAAGCCTTTCGGCGTGCCTTTTTCGATCGAGCGGAATTCATGGGCGACCCAGATTTTGCGAAGATTCCGGTGGCGCAGCTCGTCGACAAAAAATATGCAGCGGCATGGCGTGATTCGATTGATGCGGATCGCGCCAGCGTAAGCAAGGACTTGAAACGTCCGGCGGTTTTCAGCGAGCTCGAGCAATATGCTGCGGCTCATCCGCAACCTCGCGAGTATCACGAGGGCCAGCATACTACCCACTATTCTGTGGTGGATGCGGAGGGAAACGCGGTTGCGGTGACAACCACGATTAATGACTGGTTCGGATCGCACGTCACTGCCGATGGTTTGGGATTTCTGCTGAACGACGAAATGGATGATTTCTCTTCCAAACCGGGCGTGCCGAATTCCGACGGGCTGATTCAAGGAGGGGCGAATGCCATCGGGCCGGGTAAACGTCCGCTATCCTCGATGACGCCGACCATTGTTGCGCGAGAAGGCAAGCCGTTTCTGGTGCTTGGTTCTCCTGGCAGTTCCAAGATTATTACGACGGTGGCGAATGTTCTGATGGGCGTCGTCGATTACGGGATGAATATCCAGGAAGCGGTAGACGCTCCCCGTTTTCACAACCAGTGGCTGCCTGACATTCTGTACGTGGAACATTGGTTCTCTCCCGACACCGTGCAAGATCTGCAGAAAATGGGTTATCACGTGCAAGTTGGTTTGCGGGAAGGAACGGACGCGGGCAGCTATTGGAGCGATGCCGAATGCATCCAGGTCGATCCGAGAACCAGTGAGCGGCTGGGCGCGAGCGATTATAGAAGCAATGGGAAAGCGGTGGGATATTAGAGGAGTTGATTGTTGATTGCTGATTGAAAGCCGACCAAACTTCGAAGTTGGCTACGTTTTTTTTCAATCAAAGATCAACAATCAGCAATCAACAATCAGCAATCGATCAAGGACCATGCATGGTAAAAGCAGTATCAACGTATTTGTACGTGAAGGAGCGGCTGCATCCGGGGATTCTGGATGGCTTGGCCCGCAATGGCGTGCAGGCGATCGAAATTTTCGCGGCCCGGCAGCACCTCGACTACGCCAACCGTAAAGCGCACTTGCGAGAGATCGCGGATTGGTTTCGCGGTAGCGGGATTCCGCTGAATTCGGTGCACTCGCCACTCTATGCCGATTACGATTGGGGTCGCAGCGGATCTCCTCCCATTAACTTAGCCTCCACAGATCGTGCCGGACTTGTCGAAGCCATGGACGAGGTCAAGCGGGCGCTCGAGATTGCTGAACAGATTCCCTTCCATTTTCTCGTGCAGCACCTTGGACTGCCGAACGAGAGCTTCAGCGAAAAAAAATTCGAATCGGCGATGACTTCAATCGAGCACCTGCGGGCGTTCGCCAAGCCGCTGGGGGTGCGTATTCTGCTCGAGAATATTCCCAACGAACTTTCAACGCCGGAAAAGCTGATCGAGATGATTCACACTGCTCATTTTGATGACGTCGGTATCTGTTTCGACTTTGGTCATGCCCATATGATGAGTTCGGTGAATGAAGCGTTCGAGGTTCTGCGGAAGCTGGTTTGCTCGACCCACGTTCACGACAATAAAAAAGATCGCGATTCGCACCTATGGCCGGGCGAAGGAACCATTGATTGGAAGCAGGCGATCGAACTGCTGCGCTCGGCTCCGCAAAGGCCGCCATTGATGCTGGAACTCGAAGGCGACGAGAAATTGAATCCACTGGAGAAGCTTCCGGCGACGTTTGAGAGGTTGGAAACCGCGTGAAGGAATTTGGTAATTGGGAAATTTGGTAATCGGGCAATTTAAAACAAAACTGAACCCGATTCTTTTCAATCAGACAATTACCGATTACCAAATTACTCAATCTCATGTCTCTGGTAACTACGATTGCGGAAATCGGCAAGCATGAAGGGGAGTCAGTCACAATTCGTGGCTGGCTCTATAACCTGCGCGAGAGTGGGAAGCTACTGTTCCCGCAATTTCGGGATGGTTCCGGTGTAATTCAGGGCGTGGTGCCGAAAAACGCGGTTACACCTGAGGTGTTCGAAGCCGTAAAAACATTGACGCAGGAATCGAGCATAATCGTCGAAGGCAAGGTTCGCGCCGATAAACGCGCGCCCGGCGGTTATGAACTCGATGTCTCGAACGTTCAGGTGGTGCAGCGAGTGCCGGAATCGGATGCGTATCCCATAACACCGAAGGAACATGGCACAGAATTCCTGATGGAGCACCGGCATCTATGGGTGCGCTCGTTGCGTCAGGCTTCAATTTTGCGGGTGCGCGCAGAAATTGTAAAAGCGGTCCGTGATTTTTTTGACGAGCGCGGCTTCACGCTCACCGATCCTCCCATAATTACTCCAGCGGCTTGCGAAGGCACCAGCACTCTGTTTCCCGTCGACTACTTTGACGAGCAGGCGTATCTCACTCAGTCAGGCCAGCTTTACATTGAAGCTACAGCGATGGCGCTTGGCAAAGTGTATTCGTTCGGTCCCACATTTCGCGCAGAAAAATCCAAAACGCGCCGTCATCTCACTGAATTCTGGATGGTCGAACCAGAAATTGCCTACGCCGAACTCGACGACCTAATGGATTTGGCTGAGGGACTGATCAGTTTCATCGTGAAGCGCTGTCTTGAGCGGCGGCGTACAGACCTGCAGGCTATCGGCCGCGATATTTCGAAGCTCGAGAAAATTGAGCCTCCGTTCCCGCGCATGAGCTATGACGAGGCGGTAAAGAATCTTCAAGAGGGATTTGCAAAAGGAGCGCTGGAAACGAAATTCGAATGGGGCGGAGATTTTGGTTCACCGGACGAAACCTATCTTTCGGCGCAATTTGAAAAGCCGGTGATGGTGCATCGTTATCCGGCGAAGGTTAAAGCGTTCTACATGGAGCCTGATCCCCAGCGCCCCGAGCTCGCGCTGTGTGTTGACGTGCTCGCTCCTGAAGGTTACGGAGAAATCATCGGCGGATCGCAGCGCATGGCATCGCACGAGCTATTGCTGCAGCGGATTCATGAGCACAATCTGCCGGAGGAAGCCTTCAAATGGTATTTGGATTTGCGCAAGTACGGCAGCGTTCCGCACGGTGGCTTCGGCATGGGCATCGAGCGCGCAGTTGCGTGGATTTGCGGGCTCGAACACGTGCGGGAGACAATACCGTTTCCGCGCATGCTGCATAGGTTGTATCCGTAAGAACATTGAGTAATTGGGAAACTGAGTAATTGGGCAATTGAAAACTCTCGGCACGTTGTTTTGAAATTACTCAATTACAAATTTCCTAATTACAAAATTCTATGACAGCCATCAGCACTACTAACATCGCCCCGAAGAAGATTCGCGTGATTGGGGTTCCGCTCGATCTCGGGCAGTCGCGCCGCGGCGTGGATATGGGGCCTTCGGCCGTGCGCGTCGCAGGCCTCGAAGCGCGTCTTGAAGCGCTGGGGCATCAGGTGGAAGACGGTGGCAACGTGGCGGTCGCCATTCCCGAGCAGAAATCGGAAGGCGACACGCATGCAAAGTATCTGAAAGAGATTACGGCGACATGCACCAAGCATGCAGAGCTGGTACTCAAGACTCTGGAATCGGGGAAAATTCCTTTGACGCTGGGCGGCGATCACTCCGTTGCTGCCGGCACAGTCGCAGGAGTCGCGGAATTTTACCGCCGTCAGAACCAGCGCATCGGCCTGATCTGGATCGACGCGCACACCGACATCAACACACCGGAAACCTCTCCCAGCGGCAACGTGCATGGCATGCCGCTGGCCGCGGTGATGGGGTTAGGTCCCGCAGAACTGCGGAATATTTTTGATTTCTCCCCCAAGGTAAAGCCGGAAAATTGCGTGCTGGTGGGCGTGCGCGACATTGATGCTGTCGAAAAGGAAAATGTCCGCCGCGCGGGGATCGACGTGTTCACCATGCGCGATATCGATGAGCGCGGCATGCGAACTGTGATGGAAGAAGCTTTGCGCATTGCGGGGCGCGGCACTGCGGGCTACCATATCTCGCTCGATATGGATTGGATCGATCCCGAGGACGCACCTGGTGTGGGAACGCCGGTGCGTGGCGGCGCCACGTATCGCGAAGCACACTTAGCCATGGAAATTATTGCCGATCACGGACGCATGGTGAGTTTCGAAATTGTAGAAGTGAATCCGGTAATCGACGAGCACAATCGCACCGCGGACTTGGCGGTTGAACTGGCGTTATCGGCGTTTGGGAAGAAGATTTTGTGACATTATGAGCAAGCTTCGTGTCGGAATCCTTTTCGGTGGTCGTAGCGGTGAGCACGAGGTTTCGCTGCTCTCGGCAGCTTCGGTTCTCAACGCCATTGACAAAGACAAATACGATGTCGTGCCGATCGGCATCACCAAGGATGGCCGATGGCTCACCGCCGAACATGCGGAGAATCTGCTTCAAGGCAAGCTGGTCATTGAACCACGGCATTTGCGCGCTGGCGATCCTGAAATTACGGCGGCTGCCGCTGTGCTGGCGCGCGGAGAAGCTGTAGTTGTTCCGCCTGAGCCGGCTCATCGCCAAAGCGGGCTGGTTCCGTTTCAAACCGACGCTTCGCTTTTGCGCCGCGCCAGCGATCGCGCCATCAACGTCGACGTAATTTTTCCCGTTCTGCACGGGACCTTTGGAGAAGACGGAACGATTCAGGGCCTGCTCGAATTAGCTGACATTCCTTATGTTGGCGCAGGCGTGCTCGGCTCAGCCGCGGGCATGGACAAAGACATCATGAAGTCGCTGTTCATTGCCGCGGGCATCCCTATCGTGAAGCACGTAACGATTCTGCGCAGCGCGTGGGAGAAAGATCCGAAGAGGTTAAAAAGATTGGTGGAAAGCAAGTTAAAGTTTCCGGTTTTTGTAAAACCGGCGAATCTGGGGTCATCGGTCGGGATCAGCAAAGCGCACAACAGCAAAGAGCTGGGCCCTGCAATTGAAGAAGCGGCGCGCTTCGATCGCAAGATTGTGATTGAGCAAGGTGTTGGCGGAAAGAAAAATAAAGCGCGCGAGATCGAATGTTCAGTACTCGGCAACGACGAACCGGTAGCATCCGTTCCCGGCGAGATTGTTCCGATAAAAGAATTCTACGATTACAACGCCAAGTATCTTGACGAAGGTTCCGAGCTGATCATTCCGGCGAAGCTCACGAAGGCCGAAACGAAAAAAGTGCAGGAGCTTGCCATTCGATCTTTCAAGGCCGTCGACGGCTCGGGTCTGGCGCGCGTTGATTTTCTAATGGACCCGAGCACACGAAAGATTTGGGTGAATGAGATCAACACCATGCCAGGATTCACCGCGATCAGCATGTATCCCAAGTTATGGGCTGCCTCGGGACTTGAATATGCCGATCTGATCGACAAGCTGATTCAGCTGGGCATCGAGCGGCACGAAGATAAGAAGAAGAATCAATACAGCCGGTAGGCGCGCTAACTAGAAACGCGGAGCAGGGCACCGTAGGCGGGCGACTAAAGCGGTTAGGTGCCCTGCGAGCCGGTTGCCGTGAACGTGAAAGGGATGCTTCGACTGCAATAGTCCCGCGCGAGCGCGGAACGAATTTCTCTCAGGATCAAAAGTTTCGGCGGTTTTATTGTCCCGTCGTCTTCTCGATGAACGCGGCCTCATCCGCCTTCATCTTTTTTAGGCCATCCATCGGCAGGTAGACCATGTGCCCGGCGTCATAAGTAGTGAAGGAAATGTTTTCGCGATACTTCTGCGGCAGGTCGAGGTGCTCCATGGCATAGTTCGCCGCGTAATACGGTGTCGCCAGGTCGTAATAACCTTCCATCACCAAAACTTTCAGATACGGATTTTTCACAATGGCTTGCCGCATCGCCGTTGCCGTATCGGGAAAACCCTGAATGGCTGATCCCCAATCCCACTTATCAAAACCTATGTCTTGGGCTCGCACGTAATAAGGCATATCGGTTTTGTATCCCAGTTCAGTGCGCACATAATTGTTGAAGACGGAAGTGAATGGCGGCTGTGTAGCCGAGCCGGTCGGATCGTAGAACGGAGTGTCAAGCAGGCCGTTCGGATCCGGTCCAGTGTAGCGGCCGTCGAGGCGTCCAACGCGCAGTTTCTGATCGATCAACAAATAATGCGTGAATTTGCGAACGTTGATTCGCAAATCGGCTTCGTCAATTACTTCTTTGCTCAGTCCGGTATAGTACGACAGATCATCGATAACTTTTTCGCGCTCCTGCGAAGTGAGTGAATCTCCCTTTACCAACGCCTGTGCGTATTCTCCGGATGCGAATTGTTCCGATTCTTCCCGGGCGTGGTTCATATCCTTCGCGAGATCGGGCGCAAGCTTGTGGTGATAACCGGCGATCATCGTGAACGATGGCACCAGAAAAATGTATGGCTGATCGTTGGTAAAAGTCTCTTCCAGCGTTTCGAAATTCAGGACGCTTGAGAGCAGAGTGATGCCGTTGAATGAAATGCCGCGATCAGCGAGATATCCGGCGATACCGGCGGCGCGGGTTGTGCCATAGCTTTCTCCGAGAATAAACAGCGGCGATGACCAGCGCTCGTTCCGGCTGATGTAGAGGCGAACGAATTCGCTGAAAGCTTCGATGTCTCCTTTCACCCCCCAGAATTTCTTGAACAGCTCTGCGTCAGCCGCGCGGCTGTAGCCGGTGCCGATGGCATCGATCAGCACCAGATCGCTTTTATCCAGCAGCGTGTACGGATTGTCTTCCATGCGATACGGTGCGGGAGGCATGAATCCATCGGGCTGCAGCACCACTCGCTTTGGCCCAAGGGCTCCCATGTGCAGCCAGATCGACGCCGAACCCGGACCGCCGTTAAAAGCAAAAGTCAGCGGACGCTTCTCGACCGGCTGGCCATCAAGAGTGTAAGCGACGTAGAACATTTCGGCTTCGATCTTGCCGTCCCCGCGCTTGATAGGAAGGAAGCCGGTAGTAGCGGTGTACTTTAGAAGCTTTCCGTCGACCGTGATCTGATGGTGCGTAATCACCGGCGACGTCTCCGTCATGTCAAAGCGCTCTTCCTTCCCTTTCTCCTTATCGGCGGAGTTTTCCTGCGAAGAGGTTTTCTGCTCAGCGGCTTCAGGCTTAGTGGTCTCCGCCGGCTTCTGGGAGGATTGCGCGGCGACCGATTTTTTCTGACCGGCCTTTGGTTGATCGCTTTGCTGAGCGAAAGAGACGGGGATAAGAACACACATCGCAAAAAAGATCCAGAACGATTTCATTTTTGCCTCTCAATGAAACAACCGCATTGGAATTCGCAGAGCGGGGAAAATTGTACACGCAGCCGCAGCAAATTTCGCAGGAATCGCATTGCCGAATTCCGTGATAGCCGGATGAAGCAGTTGCGTGCATTAACGAACGTCATCCGGTGCTTCGATGACCAGGGTAATTGCAGACGGCTGCCCTCCTTGCCGATGGAGTGGCATGGCCGGCAAAGGCCTTAATCTAGGCTCGAATGACTGGGTACTGCTGCGTACGAAGGCAGTGCGGTACACCTTCCGGCTCGGGGAAGAGATTATCCGCGAAGGCGACCGGCTCGACAGCTTCTACGTTATTGTTCGCGGGGAAGCTTCTGTGGAGCTGGCTGGTACTGGCTCACGCACCATCGTGGCCACACTCGGACCGGGCGACATCTGCGGAGAGATGGCGTTTATGGAGCAGACTCGAGCCTCGGCGACGGTGATCGCGGAGGATCTGGAAGTTGAAGTCGAGAAAATAAACGCTCAGGAATTGCGCGAGACTCTGAACGCGTTCCCGGGACTGGGCGCTCGCTTTTATTTCTCTCTCGCTCTGATCTTGTCGCAGCGGCTGAAGGCGACTTCGCGAGAGCTAGCGAGGGAAATACAACTTCGGGACCAGTGCGAGATGAGACCGTAGGCGGTCTGCAATGAAGGAGGGACCTAACGTGGATCTTACCGGTCTCGACAGCGTGTTAATCAGTGACCTTGGTCGGTTAACGCCGTAGCAGGTAGACGATCGCCATGATACAAAGGGCGACTCCCATCAACCAACCCCGCACCCTACCCAGCTTGTTAATCCAATACTTGTTACCCAAATCGCTTCTCATTTCAACATCCTTTCAGAGAGTATAGCCCGGCCCGTGCAGGCGGTCGATTCTATCAGCCCGAACACGTGAGGCGGGCTCATGGTTTGGTCAAATGCACAATTGCGAAAAACTGATTGACGGACTCGCAAGCCTGCTATAGGATGGTTTGGACAAGTTTGCCTTTCGAGGCAGACCTGAATTTCATGCAGAGTGGCTGAGGGACGAGCCCTGTGACGCCACGGCAACCGGATCGGGATCATATATCTCGACCGCCAGGTGCCAACTCCCGCCCGGAAACGGGGAACATGAGATTCGGATGCGAGCTTTTTTTGCATTCCGATAACCTCTTTCCTATTTCCTGGGAAAGAGGCCTTTCAGTTTTAAGGCGCTTTTTCCCCGGCTCGTCCCCAGCTATTCGCTGCATTGAGAATTAGAAAGCGAGTAGCCACATGCCGAATCACAACGGTCAAAATCACTGTCATATCCACTACGAATTGCGCTGCCGGGAATGCGGCCGCAGATGGGGAAACCAGCCTCGGTCGATCTGCGAAGAGTGCTTCTCTCCTCTGGAAATTACCTACGACTATGATTGGATCCGGTATGTGCTCGGCGAAGGCGCGATTGATCAGAGAAAAGCGAGCCGCGAGCGAATTTCGCAGCGTCCGGCAAACATGTGGCGTTACGCCGAGTTGTTGCCCTTGCCGGCACAATTCGAGCCGCGCCTGCCGGTTGGCTTTACACCGCTGTTCAACGCATCAAACCTTGCCGCGCGATTGGCGGGCAATAACGGCGACGCAGAGACCGCCTCGCAGAATTTGTACATCAAAAACGACGCCGTCTGCCTGCCTACTTTGAGCTTCAAGGACCGAGTGGTGGCCGTGGCTCTGGCGCAGGCGCGAGCGTTCGGGTTCGATACGGTTGCTTGTTCTTCCACAGGAAACCTAGCCAATGCAGTGGCGGCCCATGCGGCACGCCTGGGCCTGAAAGCATGGATTTTCATTCCCTCCGATCTCGAGCCCGCGAAGATTTTGGGCACGCAAGTTTTCGGTGCGAACGTCGTGCGCATTGCCGGCAGCTACGATCAGGTCAATCGGCTGTGCTCGCAGATTGCCGAAGAGCGCCGCTGGGGATTCGTGAACGTGAATCTTCGGCCGTATTACGCGGAAGGATCAAAGACGGTTGGCTTCGAAATCGCCGAGCAGCTCGGTTGGCGATTGCCGGATAACGTGGTCGTCCCCATGGCGGGCGGATCGCTGATTACAAAAATCAAGAAGGCCTTCGACGAACTGATCAAGCTTGGATTGGTCGATGAGAAGCCAGTCAAATTTTTTGGCGCGCAGGCGACCGGATGCTCGCCGATTTCGACTGCAGTGAAGACCGGCAGCGCCGAGATCGATCCGCAGAAATCAGCGACCATCGCCCGTTCGCTGGCGATTGGCAATCCAGCCGACGGACACTATGCCATCAAAGCCATCAAGCATTCCGGCGGATGGAGCGAGGACGTGAGCGATCCTGAAGTGATCGATTCGATTCGTCTGCTCGCCGAAACCGAAGGAGTCTTCACGGAAACGGCCGGTGGCGTGACCGTGGGCTGCGCCGGCAAACTGTATCGGCAGGACCGCATTCTGCCCGAGGAAACCACGGTATTGTGCATTACTGGAAACGGGTTAAAGACGACCGATGTGCTCGCCGGCGTTTACGAAGCCGAGAGACCGATCGCGCCGAAGCTGGCGGAATTCGAAAAATATTTGCACGAATCGCTGGATACGGTCGAAGTTGCGAATGAAGCTGCAGCTGCGGTGGGAGCGTAGAGGAGGACGACATGGCGATTACGGTGCAGATTCCGACTGCTTTGCGTCGGCACACGGCGGGCGTCGCTTCCATTGCGTGCGCCGCCACAAATCTTGGCGAGCTTTTTTCCGCGCTCGACGAGAAATTTCCCGACTTGAAGCCCCATCTACGAGACGAGGCCGGCCAGGTGCGGCGCTTCCTCAATATCTATGTGAACGAGGAAGATATCCGCTTTCTTGGCGGTCCGGGATACGCTTTCCAGGATGGCGATGAGGTGCTGCTGGTGCCGTCGATCGCCGGCGGCTCGAACTAGCGATCGTTCTGGCTTAGGCCAAAATTAGGGCAGTCGGTTGTTTGGGGAAACGATCTGCCGCAAATCCTTTTCCGCTTGCGGTCAAAACGGCCAGAGACGGTTATGAAGCACTGTGATGAACGCCAGCAAAATCATTCTCCTCCAGAAAAAAAGACAGGACAGCAATTTTTTGTGAATTGCTGGGTTCTGGGAAATGCTTGTGAACTGTTCGCATTTATGATATAACTAACTGGTTAATTAATCATGGTTAATTAATCATGAAGAGCCGAACACTTCATCGTCCCCGCATGGGTTCGCGGGGGCAACCCGAGGAAAGCCGCGCCGCGATCCTGCAAGCGGCTGCGCGGGAGTTTGCCGAACAAGGCATTGCCGGCGCGCGCACCGATGCGATAGCCCGCGCTGCCAAGGTCAACAAGGCCCTGCTTTACTACTATTTCAAAGACAAAGAAACGCTCTATGGAGCGGTGCTGGACAACGCTTTCGGCGGCATGAAGACGCGAGTTTTCAACGTGCTCGAGAGCGACCTGCCGCCACGCCAGAAGATTCTGGCGTATGTGGGAGCGTATTTCGACTTCATCGCTTCCAGCCCCATTTATCCCAAGCTGATGCAGCGGGAGATGATGCGAGCGCGCGAAGGCCGCTCCCAGCACATCGACAGGTTGATTAACACTTATTTCCAGCCGATTTATCAGCGTGTGGGCAAGTTGTTGCAGGAAGGCACTGCAGAAGGCGAGTTTCGCAAAGTCGATGCGGCGCATTTCATCCCTTCAATGATTGCCATCATCGTTTTTTATTTCAGCAGCGCCCCAGTGATGCGGCGAATCGTGGGCTTCAATCCGTTGGCTCCGGAGCGTGTCGCGGAGCGCCGGGCTGCAGTGTTGGATTTCATTTCCGCCGCGCTGTTCAAACCCTGTGGCAGCGCGGGTTCAGGGGTTAGCCAATGAATGCTCGTAACAAGTTTTTTGTCCTTCTGGGGATCATCTTCCTAGGCGCGGCGGCTTACTACTATTTTTCGACTGACCATTCGAAAGACCTTGTATTGATCGGCACGGTGGACGCGAACCAGGTGATTGTCAGCGCGCAAGTCGAGGGCCGCATCGAAAAATTGCTGGTGGATGAGGGTACGCCGGTAAAAGCGGGCCAACTCATTGCCGTGCTGGATCCTTCAGAGCTGCAGGCCCAGGAAGCGGCCGCGGCCGCGAACATCGGTAGTTTGCGCCACAAAGTGGCAGAGATGCAGCATACCGAACTCTCCACCTCGGGCTCAACCTCAAGCGATGTAGCCAATGCGAAGGCGAAGTTGGCTTCTGCCCAGGCGCAACTTGTGCAGGCGAAAGCCGCGCTCGACCGCACTGAGAGCGATAGCCGGAGAACCATCGCACTGGCCAAGGCCGGAGTGGCTTCGGATCAGGACCGCGTCCAGGCGGAAACGAATCTGCAGGCGGCGCAAGCTACCGTGCAGGCCCAACAGGAATTGGTGAAAGCGGCACGCGCGGATCTGAATTCTGCGATCGCGCGCACTCAGCAGGCCAACGCCGCAAAAAGTACCGTGCAATCGACCGAAGCCGACCTGAAGAATGCCATCGCCCAGAAAAAACAGGCCGAGGTGCGTCTTGGATATACCGACATCTATGCGCCGGTGACAGGCACCGTCTCGGTGCGCGCCGCGCGGCAGGGAGAAGTGGTTAACATCGGAGCCCCGATTGTGACCATCGTCGATCTGAACGACACGTGGGCGCGAGTGGCCATTCCCGAAACTTACGCCGACCACATCGGCTACGGCGACCTGTTACGGGTGCGCATGCCGGGCGGAACCATTGCGAGCGGCAAAGTATTTTTCAAAGGCGTGGAAGGCGATTTCGCCACCCAGCGCGATGTAAGCCGGCGCAAGCGCGATATCAAGACCATCGTTTTAAAAGTGCGGCTCGACAATCCGAAAGGCGCGTATGTGCCAGGAATGACCGCCGAGGTGCTGGTTTCACCGGCACAACTTAAAGGCGAGAGCAGCAACCAGACCGCCGCAGTGGGGCAGCAATGACGACCGAGGTCAATCTCAAAGCAAACGGCGAGTCGCTGAATCGAGACATGACGCCTGATGCGATCGACGTCGAGCATATTGTGAAGAAGTACGGCGATTTCACCGCCGTAGACGATGTCTCATTCAGCGTCAGCGATGGGGAAATCTTTGGACTGCTCGGTCCGAATGGCGCGGGAAAATCGACATTGATCCGCATGATGACGACGCTGATTCCGATCACTGCCGGCCGCGCACTGATCGCAGGACACGATGTATCGAAAGAACCGGATGCAGCGCGGCGGATGATTGGCGTGATTCCGCAGGCCTTGACCAGCGATTTGGATCTGACCGTGGAAGAGAATCTGAATATTTACGCCAAACTGTACGACGTCCCGGCGAAAGAACGCAAGCGCTCGATTGATGAACTACTAGGACTGGTGGATTTAACCAAGTGGCGCGACGCGCAGACCAAGACGCTTTCCGGTGGCATGAGGCGGAGGTTGGAGATTGCGCGCGGGCTTGTGCACCATCCCAAAATATTTTTTCTCGATGAACCGACAACTGGACTCGACCCGGTTTCACGAGTTGCCGTATGGGAGATGCTGGGCAATATCAAAAACCAGCGGCAGCTCACGATCCTGATCACCACGCATTACATGGACGAAGCCGACCGGCTCTGTGACCGGATCGCGATTGTCGACCACGGCAAACTGGTGGCATTAGACGCGCCGATGGCGCTGAAAGCGAGCGTCCCGGGATCGAATGTGATTGAAGCGCAGTTTGAGAACGTTCCGGACGATTGGGAGCAGCGCTTGCACGGGCTGGATGAAGTCACATCAGTGCAGCACGAAGGCGCAGGAATGTTTCGCGTGCTTACAGCCAACGGTTCGCGAACGACGACCGAATTGGTGGAAATGGCAGTGCAGGCAGGCGTCGCGGTGAAATCCTTGTCCGTGCAGAATACCACGCTCGACGACGTCTTTGTGCATTACACCGGCAGACAGTTGCGCGATGAGCTGCAAAAAGCCTACGGCTTCATGATGCCGCAACGCCCGGGATTGCAGCCTTAGAGAGTCGGGAGTCGGAAGTCCGGACTCCGGACCGACGACCAAGGACTAATTTTATGAACCGAATGATGGCCATTGTCGAGCGCGAAATGCGCAAGTTTTTCCGGTCGCCGGCATTGATGCTGGCGTCGATGATCTTTCCGCTCGTGCAGCTCATCATTTTAGGCAATGCCTTCGGCGGCAAGATTCGCGACGCCAGAGTCGCCATTGTCGATGAGGATGGCGGCACACAGGCGCTGCGCGTGCGCGAGGCTTTCGATTCTGTGCGGGCGAATATCCGCACCTTCGTGCCGCTTTATTACACCAGTGAAAAGAAGGCGGTGGAAGACGTGCGCAATGGAAAGCTGGAGGGCGCACTCATCATTCCGCCACAGTATTCGCGACGAGTTTACGAAGATAACCATCCGCAGATTGGTGTAGTTGTCGACAACAGCGACAACTTCATGAGTTCGGCAATCGAATCGGAACTGACCGATTTGGTCAACTCACTGAATCAGCCCACGGTTTCACCGCGTATCTTGCAGCAGACGGCACTGTCGATCGTTGAACTTTATCCTTACATCGAGTACATGAAATATCTGCTGCCAGGTTCGCTGGTGCTCGCGATGTTTGTCTCCGTGATGATCGGTGGGGGGATGCTCTATATCGACGATAAGGCGCGCGGGGTGCACGAAGGTTACCTGGTGACGCCGATCACCAAGCTGGAACTGGTGTTGGGACTGAACCTGGCAGGGTCAATTAAAGCAGTGATGACCGGTGCAATTATTGTAGCAATCGGATCGCTGCTGGCCGGGGTGCGAACCATTTTCGATCCGCTCACGATTGTTGGCTTGCTGATCATGATTCTGCTCACCTCTCTGGCTTTGAACACTATGATGTTCCTGCTGATGGTGCGCATCGAAGATCCGCTGGTGCCACGCGCCATGTTCGGCATTCTCAACACACTGCTATTTTTCCCCAGCGGGTCGGTCTATCCCATTCGAGCATTTCCAAAATGGCTGCAAGCAATCGCCAGAGTTGATCCCTTCACCTACGCGGTGGATGGCTTCAAATGCCTATTACTCAAAGAAACCAGCTTGTCGGCGATTTGGGTAGACCTGCTTTTTCTTTCGCTCTTCGCCGCCGCGACTTTGGCGATTGCCATTCCGCTGTTTAAGCGCACCTTGTAGAGCGATCGGAAATTCTTTCTGGAACTTTTGAGTTCGCTCGCGCGTCCGTTATGCTAGAGAAGCATGACGCTACTGGACGCGAAAGAGTACCATCCCGAAAAAGAGCGGCGAAAGAAATTTAGAATTATTTCGCTGATCGTTCTCGCGCTGGTTCTGATATTCATCGGATGGCTGAACCGTTTCTGGCCGGAAAAGCACGTAGCTAATCAATTCTTTTCCGCGCTCCAACAACAGAATTTTGACAAAGCTTACGGCTTTTATTACGCCGATCCTGATTGGAAGCAGCATCCCCAGAATCACTCGCAGTATCCATTCAACGAGTTCATGCAGGATTGGGGGCCAGGCGGCCCATGGGGAGTTATCAAAAGCTTCCAGCTCTATGGCGCAAGCAATTGCCCCGGAGGCGGAAGCGGCGTCGTGGTCGATACGATCGTAAACAATCGTGCCGAGCACGCCCAGCTTTATGTGGATAAGCACGACAAGACGATCAGTTCGCCGCCCTGCGATCTGGAATTTCGCTAGCCTACAGTTAATTTTTCTTCGCCCGAGGCAAGTTGCTCCAAAGTCTTGGCTAAAGATGTTTCGTCGCTGACATTCAGGCAAGTTTTTGAGCGGTCAATCTGCCGCATCAATCCGCACAACACTTTTCCCGGCCCGATCTCGATGAAGGTTTGAACCCCCTTGCCGATCAGCAGCCGCATGCTCGGCTCCCACTGAACGGAACTCGTCACCTGTCCCACCAAGGTCGAAGCCGCCCGCACCTGGTCAACAACCAGTGATGCATCCACATTGCAGGCGACCGGATAAACCGGCGGTTGCATTTTGAGCTGATTCAGGTCGGGCTCAAGTCGATCCTGCGCAGTCTTCATCAACGCGCAATGAAATGGCGCACTGACCGGCAGCACCTTGGCTCGCTTGGCGCCGCGTTCATCGGCAAGCTTTACTCCACGCTCGACTGCCGCCGTGTTGCCGGAGATCACAATCTGCTCTGGAGAATTAATATTCGCCGGCGAGCAAACCTCGCCTTCCGCGGCATCGCGGCAGACATCGGCAACTTTCCCCGCGTCCATACCGAGTATCGCCGCCATGCCTCCCACGCCGACGGGCACGGCTTCCTGCATGTACTTGCCGCGATTTCGAACCGTGCGAACTGCATCGGCGAAGCCAAACGTCCCCGAAGCCACATGGGCGGAATACTCGCCAAGACTATGACCTGCCACAAAACTCGGCTTCGGAATGCGTGTCTCAAGCACTCTCAGCGCCGCGATCGATGTTGTGAGAATTGCAGGCTGAGTAATTTCGGTGAGCCGCAGCTGCTCTTCTGGACCTTCGAAGCATAACTGCGAGAGTTTGTAGCCCAGAGCTTCATCGGCTTCTTCGAACGTCTGCCGAGCGATGGGATACTTCCCGGCGAGATCTTTGCCCATCCCGACCACCTGGGATCCCTGGCCCGGAAAGATGAAGGCAATGCCGAACCCATTCGACCTGCCAAATTTAGTTTCGATCATGATGTTGAGTGATGCGAATCAACCGACGGGTACAGTACTCTCGACCGCAGGCACAGAACGCAATGCTGCCAAGCCCTGCTCAATCGACGCATTGATACGGCGCTCTGAGAACTCTGCCGCTACCCGCACCGCGTTCTTGATGGCATTGGCGTTGGATGAACCGTGGGTGATGATGCACCCGCCTTTCACTCCCAACAGCGGCGCGCCCCCGTATTCCGTATGATCGATGCGCTTTTTGAAGTCAGAGAACGCACTGCGCGACAAAATATATCCCACCTGCCGGGTGATCGTAGATCTCAGCGATTCCTTCAGAACTGTGCGTACCAGGTTTGCAACTCCTTCGGAAACTTTGAGGGCCACGTTGCCCACGAACCCATCGGCAACGATGACGTCGACATGACCATTGAATAGATCGCGGCCTTCGACATTTCCTATAAAATTCAAAGGCAGTTGCTTCAGCAAAGGAAACGCCTCACGGGTCAGATCGTTGCCCTTGGTTTCTTCCTCGCCAATGGAAAGCAGGCCCACACGCGGCGTACGGCTCGCCCCGAAAGCGGAGCGCCCGGACCCAGACTGTCCAAGGCCGGAATGTCCAAACCCAGAGTGCCCGAACATCGACCGGAAATAAATCTCTCCCATCACTGCGAATTGTTGCAGGTGATGAGGCTTGCAATCCACGTTCGCGCCCACGTCGAGCAAAATTGCAGCCGTGCCCGGAGCTGTCGGAAAAACTGCCGCCAAAGCCGGGCGATCGACCCCCTGCAGCGCGCCCAATACCATTTTTGCCGAAGCCATCGCGGCGCCGGTGTTCCCGGCAGTAACGAAACCCGCTGCTCGCCCCTCGCGAACCAGCCGCAATCCGACGCGCATGGACGAATCGCGCTTGGAACGCACAGCCTGCACCGCCTTGTCTTCCATGGTGATGACTTCGCTGGCGTGCACAATCTTAAGCGGCAGTCGAGCCGCCGAGGGATGGCGCTCCAACTCGGCCTTGAGTGTGATTTCTGGGCCGACCAGCAACACGTGTACGCCGTAACTGCGCGCGGCGTGGATTGCGCCTTCGATCTCAGGCTTGGGGGCCCGGTCCGAACCCATCGCATCCAGCGCAATCACGCTAGGCATCGTAGGAGGAAAATTAGCTGGCTTCTTCGACTTCTACAACCTCGCGGCCTTTGTAGTAGCCGCATTTGACGCAGGCGCGGTGCGGCATCTTTCTCTCATGGCAGTTCGGACACTCGGATAGCGAATGCCCCTTCAGCGCATCGTGCGCTCGTCGGGTGGAGGTGCGCCTCTGCGAATGTCGTCGTTTCGGATTCGGCATGTTCTATGATTCCTCTCGCGAGGCGTCCCGCCTCGTATAACCTTTTCCATAGCAAAAGCTAATTTGCCAGCTTGCCGCGGATTTCCTTCAGCGCAGCCCAGCGTGGCTCTTCAATCTCCACCGTGCAATCGCAGAGTCCTTCATTCAGATTCTGGCCGCAGTGCGGACACAAACCTTTGCAGTTGTCACGGCACGTCACTTTCAGCGGCACTGCCAGAAGAACCTGCTCTCGCACTACATCTTCGAGCGCAATGCCCTCACCCTCATAATAGCTGATCTCCGCTTCCGCATCGGTGACGGACATTTCATCCCGACCTGCATCGGCGCCCTGAGGCCGGTATAGCAAATCGAATTCCCGTTTCAGATCCTGCGTGACTGGTTCCAGGCAGCGTGCGCAACTCAGTTCGAGGCTGGTCTCCAGGCGGGCTTGAACCCGAATGTCCTGGATGACTTTATGTTTACCGTGATGCTCCTCGACTAAATCGGCGTGTCCGCTGGTTTCAATCGGTGCGAGCTGCCGGTATTCCGGCCCGAGGTCGATGGTTCCCGGCTCAAACTTCTCCTTGAAATCGATAGGATGAAGTTCTAAATCTTTGATCTCGAAGAACATCGGGGAATCTCCGCGCACCTTCACGCTCCAGGCCGCGGAAGCACGCCACAGGGGGCTAGTACCGCAAGGAGCAAATTCAAGAATAAAGGGCGAAAGAAATAGGTGTCAAGGCAGTGTCGATGAAGTCAGCATGGCAGCCCTTGCCGCGCCGAGCCAGACCGATGCAAGTTCTACTGCGCGGGAGGCATGTTGCTGCTCCAGGAGTCGGCGACAATGAGCCATACTCCGAGACGGCGCCACACTTTTACATACTTGCCTCGGTCCGCAAAAATCGTCCCATCGTTTTGCCGGATAGCAACCGAGTAACGACCGATCTCCATCGCCATGTCCCCGGATGATTCCACACGGACGGTCTCCAGGCGAAGGTCTTCATACCCAGCGTCGCCGAACTGACGCAACAGATGCTCAACTGCTTTAGGACCGTAAGCTGGTTCGTGGTGCGGCGCCATGAAAGCCCCATCGGGGGTGAAGAGGGCAGCCGCTTGATCGTAGTTGCCGGTATTGAAAGCAGTGACGAAATCCTGAGCGAGATTCCGGAGCAAAGACTGAACATCCAAGAACGGACGTGAATCCGCCAAGGAACTCGAATAGGGCCGGTACATCTACTACCTCCTGGGGGAAGGCCAAGAGCCGCATCCATAGCAAGATGGATCTACTCTCAATGCTCGGCCATTCTAGCGCAGAATGCGCTGTGGAAGAAGCGAAGATTCGAACTTTATTTGTAACAAATCTGTAATGAGGAAACACAGGTTCGGATGAGACCCGATACTTCGAATTGCGAGCAATTCTTTCCACTTGTGCTTCGAAGTTCGACGCGTTATGGTGCGCGAATGAACAGCAGCGGTCAGGAAGATGTCAGGATTCGGCAACAAGCAGAGGCGCAGAAACCGTTACCGGGCGCGCCACAAAATAAATACCCTGAGCGATTCTGTCCGAATTGCTCGTCTGAATTGGAAGACAACCGTTGCAAGTTGATCTGCCGTCAGTGCGGATTTTATTTGAGCTGTTCGGACTTCTACTGATACTAACCGGCACCGATTCAAAACATACGCGTCTGACACATCCGGCAATCTCCGCGTAAAATGCCAATAGCGTAACTACTGTAATGCGAGGAGAAAGTGATGGAACGCAAGGCAAGCGCAGTTTGGAAAGGCGGATTAAAGGACGGCAAGGGATCGATCTCGGCCCCAGGTGGAGTGCTGAATAACACGCAATATTCATTTACTTCGCGCTTCGAGAACGGGCCGGGAACGAATCCGGAGGAACTGATTGCGGCGGCTCACGCAGCCTGCTTTTCGATGGCGCTGTCGGCGCAACTGGGCGGCGCGAACTTGACCCCAGAGAGCATTAACACGAACGTCACATTAACCATGGAAAAGTTGGATTCCGGCTGGACGATTACGGCGAGCCACATTGACGTAGTGGGAAAAGTTCCGGGCGCGGACGCAGCAACGTTTCAGAAATATGCGGAAGCTGCGGAGAAGGGCTGCCCAGTGTCGAAGGTTCTAAACGCCAAGATTTCCATGAACGCGAAACTGGGGTAATCTGCACCTGCCGCGTGTGTTCGACGTTCTGTTCAATCGGCTGTGGTTTGAACAGGTTCGCAAGCGGCTGTAGAATAGGAACGATCTTCCTGATTCGGCGGCCTTAAGGCCGCCGCTGCTTTGAAGTCAACATTGCCATCGTGGCGGAATTGGCAGACGCGCATGGTTCAGGTCCATGTACCGGCAACGGTGTGGGGGTTCGAGTCCCTTCGATGGCACCAGTGACAAAATGAGGTTTTCCTGGGGTGCCTCGCTTTGCTGGGGATTTTGCCCGCGGGCTCCCGCTTTGCTCCGGCCGCCAAACGGCTCAAGTTCCTTCTGAATTCTTCCTTTCGACTCCTTTGAAGTAAACTCTCGCAATGAGAAATCCGCTCGTGCTTTCAAGATGGAAGAATCTTTTGTTCCTGCTGCTTTTGAGCCACGCCGGATTGTCTTCGGCGCAAAAGCTAGCCATCACTTTTGATGATCTGCCATTGAATGGATCGCTGCCGCCAGGAGTCACACGCGCGCAGACCACCAAGGATGTCCTCGCCATACTTAAGAAACGTCATGTTCCTCCTGTGTACGGATTCGTCAACGCTAAGAAACTCGAAGGAAATCCCGACGGCGCTGAAGCGCTTGAGTTATGGGCCGCAAAGGAGCCGGTCGGAAATCATACTTACGCGCACATGGATCTCGAACAAAACAGCGCCGAGGCCTTTGAACGCGAGATTGAGGAAGACGAACCGCTGCTGGAGTTGCTCGATGCGAAAAATACGTGGCATTGGTTCCGATATCCCTATCTTCACGAGGGCGACACGCTCGAAAAGCGGCGCGCGATAAGGGCTTACTTAAATGCTCACGGATACCGAGTCGCGCAGGTAACGCTCGATTGGGAAGACTATTTGTGGAACACGGCATATGCTCGCTGCGTTGCGAAAAACGACCACACCTCGATCGCCTGGTTGAGGACGAGCTATTTAGATACGGCTTCCGAATTTCTCGATCTCGGGCGCGAGCAGTCGAAACTCATTTTCGGCCGCGAGATTAATTATGTTTTGCTGATGCATCTGGGAGCGTTCAGCAGCACGATTCTGCCCGACGCCCTCGATCTGCTCCACAAAAAAGGATTCAAGCTGGTCACGCTCGAAGAGGCGGAGAGTGATGTGGCCTACGATACCGATCCGGATGTCGGCCTGCACGATGCCGGCACCTTGCTCGACCAGATGATGCTGGTAAAGCAGATCAAATATCCGGAGCATGCCGAGAAGCCCTATAAAGAGATTGAGGCAGTCTGCCGATAATGCTCTACCAGCCTGCTAGCCGTGCCTTCCCGTATAATTCAGGCACTCGTTATGCCTGTCTCTCTCGACCATATTTTGCGCGCAACAGGGGCGAAAGTCGCTGCTGCAAAGCGTGTAGCCGATTTGCGCGATTTAGAGCGAAGGGCTGAAAAACACATTCCACGCGGCTTTCGGCTGGTTCTCGAAAAGAGGAACGCTGGCGTCGCAATCATTGCGGAATTGAAAAAGGCATCCCCGTCCAAGGGATTGATTCGGGCAGATTTCTGTGCACCGGAGCTGGCGAAGGACCTGGAAGCGGCAGGAGCAGCGGCAGTTTCGGTTTTGACCAACGAGGAATTCTTCCAGGGATCGCTCGAGAATTTGCAAAATGCTTCAGCGGCGGTGAACCTGCCTTGTCTACGAAAGGACTTCATTGTCGATGAATTTCAGATTCTCGAAGCGCGGGCGAATTCGGCCGATGCCGTCCTGCTGATCGTGGCAGCATTGAGTGAAACGGAATTGACGAGTCTGGTTCGCAGCGCTCGCTCGTTGAACCTCGATGTCCTGTGCGAAGTGCACGATGAGGATGAATTGCAGCGCGCTCTCGACGCAGGCTGCGATTTGATTGGCGTGAATACGCGCGATCTGCACACCTTCAAAGTGGATCCGCAGACTGCATTTCGCCTGGCGGATCTGCTTCCTCAAGCTGCTTTGCGCGTCGCGGAAAGCGGAATTCGCTCAGCGGAAGACATCGCGCGCCTGCGGGCCGCGGGATATCAGGCGTTTCTGATTGGAGAATCGCTCATGCGCGCAGAGAATCCCGGAGAGGCACTGCGGGGTTTGCTGACCAGCAGCGTATCTGTTTGAATGACGTGGATCAAGATTTGCGGAATGACGAACCTCGAAGACGCATCGGTTGCGGTTGAGGCGGGCGCGGATGCGGTGGGGTTTGTGTTTTATGAGAAGAGCCCGCGTAACATTAGCGTCGAAGCCGCGCGGCAGATAGTGGAGAAGTTGCCGGACAGCGTCGAAAAAATTGGGGTGTTTGCTGAAGGCCCGATTGAGCATGCGGTGAAGAGCGGGCGCAAAGCAGGATTTGACGCTCTGCAACTTTATTTCCTGAGCTTCTTAGAAAGGCCGAGCGATGGCTTGCCAGCACGAGCGATTGGCGTGGACGGGTTGAGGACTTATCTGGCGCTACCAGTCTCAATGTTCCTTGGAGAGGGATCGAAGAATCTCGATGGATTTGCACGGCAGCGTCCTGACGGCGTCTTTGACCGGCTCTTTCTGGATTCCGGTAATTCGCGGCAACCAGGTGGCACGGGCAAGACGTTCGATTGGCGTGAAGCTGCGGTTGCGGTGGAAAATCTCGGCCGTCATCAAAAAATCGTAATCGCGGGAGGCCTCACTCCCACCAACGTTGCAGAAGCGATTGGAATTTTGAAACCTTGGGGCGTGGACGTAGTTTCCGGAGTAGAAGCGAGTCCCGGAAAGAAAAACCCCGAGAAGGTACGTGCATTTGTGCAGGCCGTGCGAGAGATGGATAGGAAGAATTAGAAATGGCCACGATTCCGAGAACGAAAGTCAAAATCCCCATCCTAATCTCGCCAAAGAACGGCGAGATTAGGGTGGGGCACCCTCGCGTTTCGCCTGCGCACAATCAGCCGGGGCGGTTTGGTATTTACGGCGGCCGCTATGTTCCCGAGACTTTAATGGCCGCGCTGGAAGAACTTGAGCGCGAGTACGAAAAGGCGAAGCGCGATAGAAAATTTCATGCAAGGCTGGACGAATTGCTGCGCACCTATGCGGGGCGTCCGACTCCACTGAGCTTCGCGCGTCGACTCACCCAAAAGCTACGCGGATCGAAGATTTATTTGAAGCGTGAAGACCTGCTGCACACTGGCGCGCACAAAATTAATAACTGCCTGGGGCAAGCGCTGCTGGTCGAGCGCATGGGCAAACACCGCGTGATCGCCGAAACCGGCGCCGGGCAACATGGAGTTGCCACAGCCACAGTTTGCGCTCTCTTCGGTTTTGAGTGCGTTGTGTATATGGGCACCGAGGACATGCGTCGGCAGGAGTTGAATGTGTTCCGCATGAGGCTGCTCGGAGCCGAGGTCCGCGGGGTCGAATCCGGTTCGCGCACTCTGAAAGACGCGATCAACGAAGCTATGCGTGATTGGGTCACGAATGTGCGGACCACGCATTATCTATTGGGCAGTGTCCTGGGACCACATCCTTATCCCACCATGGTGCGGGATTTTCATCGCGTGATCGGCCGCGAAGCTCGATCTCAGATTCTGAAAGCCGAAGGAAAGCTTCCAACTGCGATAATCGCGTGCGTCGGCGGCGGATCGAATGCCA
The DNA here is from genome assembly GCA_963766625.1 of uncultured Acidobacteriaceae bacterium. Lineage (GTDB taxonomy): Bacteria > Acidobacteriota > Terriglobia > Terriglobales > Acidobacteriaceae > Sulfotelmatobacter. The sequence continues at coordinate 318,383 of CAVYBF010000022.1, forward strand.
TCGGAATTTTCTATGACTTCATCAAAGACAAGAACGTTCGCCTGATTGGAGTCGAAGCCGGCGGCTGCGGGGAGTCGCTCGGCGAACACGCGGCGCGCTTTCGCGGGGGATCGCCGGGAGTTCTGCAAGGGACTTACTCCTATGTCCTGCAGGATGCTGCGGGACAAATTGCAAATACCCATTCGGTTTCCGCGGGCCTCGATTATCCTTCGATCGGGCCGGAGCACGCTAGTTTGCGGGATTCGCGACGGGCCGAATATGTTCCCGCATCGGACGCCGAGGCCCTGGAAGCTACCACTCTGCTGGCGCGCACTGAGGGAATTATTCCCGCGCTTGAATCGGCTCATGCCGTGGCCGAGCTTATAAAACGCGCACCGAAAATGAAAAAATCCGACCTGGTGATCGTAAACATTTCCGGCCGCGGAGATAAGGACGTTGGGATTTTGCGGGAAAAGTTGAAGTTGGATTGAGTCATTGAATCATTGAGAGATTGAATCAATCTCCCGACGATGCATTGAGTCAATTTCTCCATGCCTTTAACCTTTTACAAAAAGCCGGCGCTGGTAGTGTACGTAACCTGCGGCGATCCCGATCTGGCAACGACGCGGGAGATCATTCACGCGGCAATTGGCGCGGGCGCAGACGTGATCGAGTTAGGCGTGCCGTTCAGCGACCCTGTAGCAGACGGTCCGGTGATTCAACGGGCGAGCGAACGGGCTCTGAAACAGGGAACCTGCCTGTCCCAGGTTTTGAAGCTTGCGGCCGAGATACGGCAGCACTCGCAGTCGGCGGGCTTGATTGTGTTTTCTTATCTGAATCCGATTTTGCGGCTGGGTATAGAGAAGTTCTGTAAAGTCGCGCGTCATGCCGGAGTCGACGGGGCGCTGCTGACTGACTTGCCGGTAGAAGAGGCAGGTGAATATCTGAAAGCGATGCAAGCACATGATCTCGCACCGATTTTCCTGGCTGCGCCCACCAGCCCTGATGACCGCTTGAAACGCATTGCAGATGCATCGCGAGGATTCGTTTACGCTGTCTCCCGCACCGGAGTCACCGGTGCGCGACAGAGTTTGGCCGAGGATGCGAAGAAGCTGGTAGGGCGCTTGCGCCGCGTCACCAAACTGCCAATCGCGGTAGGATTTGGGATTTCCACCGCAGAGCAATTTGCAGAGGTAGGCAAGTTTGCCGACGCCGTGGTTGTCGGCAGCGCCGTTGTAGAGACGATTGAGCGAAACCGCGGAAATGAAGCAGAAGTTGTTGCGCAGTTTGTACAGAACCTGTGCGCCCAGCAACTTATGAAGGCGTAAATGGATATCGCAGATTGGCGAAAGAAGATCGATGAGCTTGATCAGCGGTTGGTGGAGTTGTTGAGTCAGCGCGCGCGTGCCGCTGTCGAGATTGGGCGGCTGAAACGCGATACCAGCTTGCCAATCTATGAACCGGATCGCGAGCGGATCGTTTTTGAAAATGTGCAGCGGCTCAACCAAGGTCCGCTGCCGGGCAGGGATTTGGTAAGGATTTTTGAACGCATCATGGATGTAATGCGGAATATTCAGAAAGAAGAGATTGTGGCCAAACCGGAAAACGTGCGAGCCGCGACCGAACTCGATTCCGAAGTTAACGATTAAACCGGTTTATACATTCGGCTTTCAGCCATTGTTTCAGTGTTGGAACTGAGAGCTGAGGGCTGAAGGCTTCTTATGATTGTAGCGATGCAGGAAATAGCCGATGAGAACCAGATTCAACAGGTAATCGATCACCTGGTGAAGCTAGGGTTTGAAGTCCATCGCTCCACCGGCGCGCGGCAAACCGTGTTGGGCGCGGTGGGAGCTGGGATCGACTTCGATATCCGCAACCTCGAATTGCTGGCAGGAGTGCAGGAAGTTCATCGCATCAGTTCCCCTTACAAGCTCGCGGGCAAAGGATTTCGCCCCGAAGGAACGATTGTGAGGCTCGCGAACGGCGTCAGCATCGGCGGAAACGAAGTTGTAGTAATGGCGGGGCCTTGTTCGGTGGAGTCGCGCGAGCAACTTTTTGCGACTGCACAAGCGGTATCGAAATCGGGAGCCAAGGTGCTGCGCGGCGGAGCTTTTAAACCGCGCAGCTCTCCTTATTCTTTTCAAGGCCACGGAGAAGATGCTCTGAAACTGCTGCGCGAGGCGGGAGAACAATTCAAGCTGCTAGTGATCAGCGAAGTAATGGAGATCTCGCAAATCCCGATGATGCTTCCCTACGTCGACATTCTCCAGGTCGGTGCGCGCAACATGCAGAATTTCAATCTGCTGCGGGAATTGGGCAAGGTGCGAAAACCGGTTTTGTTGAAGCGCGGCATCGCGGCGACGCTCGAGGAGTTGTTGCTCTCGGCGGAATACATCATGGCCGGGGGTAATTACGACGTCATCCTGTGTGAGCGCGGAATTCGTACGTTCGAGACTTACACCCGCAACACCATGGATATTTCGGCGATCCCGATTATTCACAAACTCTCTCATCTCCCCATGACCGCCGATCCTTCGCATGGCACCGGACGCCGCGACAAGGTCTCGCCAATGGCCCGCGCGTCAGTCGCAGCGGGTGCCGACGCACTGCTGATCGAAGTGCATTGCGATCCCGACAAAGCGTGGTCCGATGGCGCACAATCATTGTTCCCCGAGCAATTCGCAAAATTGATGGACGAACTTCGGATGATCGCGCCAGCGGTAGGCAGATCGATTGCCTGATTGGGTAATTGAGTAATTTGGTAATTGTGTAATTTAAAAGCTGTTAAGTGTTTCGATCTTCAAAATTACTCAATTACCAAATTACAAAATTACCCAATTTCTTCATGTCGATACGTCAAATCACAATTGTCGGTACCGGGTTGATCGGTGGCTCATTTGCGCTTGCCCTGCGCAAGAAGCGCTTTGCCGGAGTGATCATTGGCTGCGACCGTGAATCCGCGTTGCAGCGTGCCAAAAAGTGCGGCGCCATCGACCGAGGCTTCACCGAGCCGGCCGACGCTGTGCGGGGCAGCCAGCTCGTTCTGCTGGCGACGCCGGTACTGGCGATTGTCGATTTGATCGGGCGCATTGGCCCATCACTGCCTCCGAGCACTTTGCTCACCGATGTAGGAAGTACGAAGGTGGCAGTGGCGGAGCAGGCGACGAAAGTATTTGGCCAAGATGCGGGCAATCGATTTCTTGCCGGGCATCCCATGGCAGGGAAAGAGCACTGCGGTGTCGATTTCGCCGATCCCGATTTATTCCAGAATGCGGTTTGGTTTTTAACCCCCCTGCCCGAGCAGAAGATCGACCAGAACATTAATGAGGGAACCTTCGCCGAATTTGCGGAATGGATCGATCAGATCGGCGCGCGTATCGCTGTGCTGCCGGCCGAAGATCACGACCGCTTGTGTGCCTGGATCAGCCACGTTCCCCAAATGATCTCAACCGCTCTGGCCGCGGCTTTGGTCGAGGAGTTTGGCGAAGAAGCGCCGCTGTTGCCGGCGGGCGGCCGTGCGTTGCGCGAGATGACCCGAATTTCCGCGAGCCCGTATTCGATGTGGCGCGATATTGCGATCAGCAACAGACGGAATCTGGAGGACGCGCTGCTTAAAGTTGAGCAGCGGCTGGCCCACATTCGTGAGAATCTGAGCAGTCGAGCATTAGCGGAGGAGTTCGAGAAAGCCCACGCTCTAAAAAAAACTCCTGAGAAGAAAAGCTTATCCACGAAAACAGAAGTCTCGAGCACACACAAGGCATAATCGCCGTTGAAGGCCGGTTCCGTGCCTCCTCAACGATTTTCATTTAAAATGCGGACGCTATGAATAAAGTCGTAGCCGATGCCGATACCGCGATTCGCGATGTGGGCGATGGATCGATCATCATGCTGGGCGGATTCGGATTGTGCGGCATTCCGGAAAATCTGATTCGCGCCCTCGTGCGCAAGGAATCGAAGAATCTCACGACCATCAGCAACAATGCCGGAGTCGATGGCTTCGGCGTAGGCTTGTTGCTGGCGGCGGGACAAATCCATCGGCATATTGGAACTTACGTGGGTGAAAACAAGCTGCTGGAATCAATGGTGCTTTCCGGGAAGGTTGAACTTGATCTGGTGCCGCAAGGCACATTCTCTGAGCGCATTCGCGCGGGCGGCGCAGGCATACCGGCATTCTTCACGCCTACCGGCGTCGGGACCATTGTTGCCGACGGCAAAGAGACGCGCGAGTTCGAGGGCCGCACTTATGTCATGGAGCGCGCGCTGAAGGCCGATTTCGCCTTCGTCAAAGCATGGAAAGGCGATCGCATGGGCAACCTTGTCTATCGCAAGACGGCGCGGAATTTTAATCCGATCATGGCGACGGCCGCGAAGGTGACGATCGCCGAGGTTGAACATCTCGTGGACGCAGGCGAACTCGATGGAGATTCGATTCACACTCCGTCGGTTTATGTGAACAGAATTTTTCAAGGCGAGTTGTACGAGCGGCGGATTGAGAAAAGAACAGTGAAGAAAGTGGTTAGTGGCTAGCGAGGCGGCCCTCAGGAGCTCCCTGACCAGTGCGCTGCGATATTGAGATGCGAGGGATCCTTCGACTGCGGTTTTGCTTCGCTGTCGCGAAGCAAAATCCTCGCACGGGATGACAAATCTTAGAGAAACTATGGAGAAACCTGGCAAAGATGTTGAAAAGCGCAATCGCATCATAAATCGCATCGCCCGCGAGCTGCGCGATGGGTTCTATGTGAACCTGGGAATCGGAATGCCTACGCTGGTTGCCAATCATGTCCCGCCGGGCATGGAAGTCATTCTTCAATCGGAGAATGGAATGCTTGGGATTGGTCCTTATCCTCTTGAAGGCACGGAAGACGCTGACCTGATCAATGCCGGCAAGGAGACCGTGAGCGAAATGGCGGGCACATCTTATTTTTCCAGTGCCGATTCGTTCGCCATGATCCGCGGGGCGCATGTTGATTTGAGCGTGCTGGGCGCGATGGAAGTGGATGAGACGGGCAATCTCGCCAACTGGATGATCCCGGGAAAAATGGTGAAAGGCATGGGCGGCGCGATGGATTTAGTGGCCGGCGCGCGGCGAGTAGTGGTCGCCATGGAACACACTACGCGGGAAGGTGCGCCGAAAATCTTAAGGAAATGCACGCTTCCCCTGACCGGAGTCGGGGTAGTCGACACGATCGTCACGGAGATGGCCTACATTCGCGCGACGAAAGACGGACTTGTGCTTGAGGAAGTTGCTCCGGGACTCACGCCAGAAGATGTGCAGAGGGTAACGGAAGCGAAACTGATTGTCAGCCCTAATCTAAAATCGATGGGGAACTGACTTCCGCGCACCTTACCTTCGCTAGATTCTGAAGGGCGCTGCCAACAGCCGGAACGGTAGCGTAATCGCCACAAAAATAATCTCCAGCACACCATGCACCGCCACGCCAACAATTCGGAACGGCAGCAGCAACAGCCAGACAAACGGATACAACACGAGCGCCAATAGAGCCAATGGCCAGCAGAGTACAAAAAGAATGCACCACAGGAGGAAAGCGAACATGAGGACACCTCCTTGTTTTTCTATTTAATTGTACGGCGACCGAAGGTGGAAAGTTCCGTGAGGAGAATTACCTTGCAGAAGCCGGCGATTGCGCAGGCTCATAGGGATTCTTCGATTCACACTCGCTTTCGCTCGCATTTCGCTCAGAATGACAGTGCTTTGACAATGATTTAAAGCTCGCTCTTATTCGTAGCGCAATGCTTCCGCCGGCAGAGTTCTTGCCGCAGACCAGGACGGATACAACGTAGCGATGAAAGAAACTCCGATGGCAACGAATGCGACCAGGATGCCGTCTGTCGGACGCGGCGCGAATGGAACGTAGTTGATCGAATAGACCTCGGGCGAAAGAGAAATGATGTGGTAATGGCCGCCGGCATAAGAAATCGCATAGCCGACCAGCAAGCCGATCGCGGTCCCGATCACGCCTATTAAAACTCCCTGCGCCATGAAAATATTCCGCACCTGCGCCTTGCGCACTCCCATCGACATGAGCACCGCAATGTCTCTGGTTTTTTCCATGACCATCATGATCAGAGAAATCAGGATGTTCAGCGCAGCCACGAATACGATTAGGCCGATCGTGATGAAAGTGACCAGCCGTTCCAGTCGTAGCGCGTGGAAGAGAGCCTGGTTTTGCTCCATCCAATTCGTCGTCATGAAACCTTTTCCAGCAGCGTCTTCGATTTCGCGAGACATCTGGTCCGCCTTGTAGATGTCATCGATTTTGAACTCGACGACGGAAATCAGATCGCCCAGGCCGAACAGTTTTTGCGCATCCGAGAGTCGGGTGAAGGCCCAGGATGCGTCGTAATCATAGAAACCGGAATCGAAAATCCCTACCACGCGGAATCGAGTGTATTTCGGCACCATCCCGAAAGGCGTCAGCTCTCCTTGCGGACTCGTGACCAGCACGACCGAACCGACGGTCGCGCCGAGAGAGTCAGCCATGTCCTTGCCGATAATGATCGGCGGCATGGCCGCTACCCGTGCCTGCACGCCAGCAAGGTCATCCGGCGACTCGGTTGGTTCGGCTTTGGCCCCTACTGTGGGATTTTTCTGCTCGGGAGCGGCGGATGAGTTTTCGTCCGACTGTGCAGATTCTTCCAGCGCAGCCGCTGAGCCTTTTTTGACGGTACTCAGCAGATCGCCGATTTTCCGCTCATCCCGAGGAATAATACCTTTCAGCACGGCGCCGCTGGCCCGTGGACCGCGAGAAATCAGCACCTGTTCGAAAATGGCCGGAGCAGCCGCCACAACGTGCGGCTGTTTCGAAAGCCGCTGCAGGAGCGACGGCCAATTTTTGATGCCGTCATCGGCCACACGCAGCAAGCTGATATGCGATGTGGATCCGATCAAGCGCTCCTGTAGATCCTGCCGAAAGCCGTTGTTAATCGCCAAGGCGACGATGAGCGAAGCGACTCCCGCCGCCACTCCCGCAATCGAGATGCCGGTGATGATTCCGATGAAAGCCTGCCGCCTTTTCGCGCGAAGATAGCGGCGGGCGATGAAAAGTTCGAAGCGCATCAGGAGCTTTCGCCTGTGACATCTGAGCTTAGCAAATTCGAAATAAGTCCAATGTTGTCGAAGCTCGGATAGAGGCGATCAAAAGCTACTTGCCGCGAATCACCGTCTTCGCGGCATCCATGTTGTCATACCGGTCGTAAACCCGCACCACAACCACGTGCTCTAATCCGGCTAAACCGTCTTTCCCAGTTTCCGGCGCGACTTTGAAATCGTAATTTTCGGTTTTGGCGTCCGAGATCTGACCGACCGGGTCAACGTACTTCCAATCGCCCGCGTCCACGGAATATTCGGCGCGCTTGACCGGCGAGAAGCTATCAATCGCACGAAAGACAATGTGAATCTGCCCGCCTTCGACAGAGGCTGCGAGATTTTCAATGCGCGGGGGGGTAGTGTCCACCTCAAAGCGCCGGCTTTCCCGCGAGGCCGTTAGTGCCTCGCCGGGTGAGTGCGAAGGCGCATCCGAGGCCACGACCTTGATGATGTAGCCTCCGTCGGGAAGCAGGCTCGCGTCAAACGAATAGGCTTTATCAGAGATATTGTCCTTGAGCAGCAGCCAGCGGCTTTCGCCATCCCCGCGGTAATAGATCGAGTAAACCAGTTGATCGTCATTGTCATCGTGCGCGCTCCACTTCACCCCGATCGAGTCACGGTCGTGCGAACTGGCCGGAGGAATCTCATAATGTGTGCCTGGCGATCCGCTGGAATCCGCTCCCAGGCTTCCGCTCGTTTTGGGCAGAGACTGATACTTCACTCCAACCTGCACCGTAACATCGTCAATTTCAGGAGCACTATTCTTCGGCAAATAGTTCAGAGCCACACTGTCGACGCGAGGCGCAGCATTTGCGGAATAAAGCACGGCCTTCCACTGTACATAGCGCGCCGCGGGTATCCCGGTTTCTGCGTTCGTGGCGAGATCGATCTTCTTCCACGCGCTCCAGTTGCGGTCTGGATTGTCGACATTGCCGCTGCGTGCATAGAGGTCAACTTTACCTGCACCTCGAAATTCTGCGCGGCCCCAGCGCGAAAAGATCTTGGCATCAAACACATCGCTTTCGTAGGTGCCCTGCGCTTCTGGGCCAGGACCGAGCACAAATATCTTCCCCAAGTTGCTGGTCGCGGCGTAAAGACCACCTCCGGGAGCTTTGGCGAAAGCCGTCACTTGCGAGGCCGGAGCCTTCAACAGATCCGAAAAATCGTCCAACCCGTTGATGGCGAAGATGTGTCCTCGATTTCCGGTCCCGGCAAGCAGTCGCCCCGAAGCATCAAAGGCAAGCGCATAGACGATGTCTTCGTGGGAAGACCAAAGGCGGGTGGGAGAACCGTCTGGAGCCAGGCGATAAATGTCCGAGCCGTTGCCCCCCGCTGCTCCAGGGAATGGAAACGCGCCTGTGGTTAGTGGCGTGCTGGGCGCAGGAGTCATCGTCATCCCCGGAACCTGAGGCGCGTTGGCTGCAGGGGCGGCGGGCGATGCAAACGCCATAAATGCGGCCGCTGTCGCCGAAGAAACCGCTCCGCCTCCATTCTTTTTCTCGCCAACGGCCGCGGCGTAAATGTTTCCTGCTGAATCGAGAGCCAGAGCCGTGATCTCTTTCTTGGGCGCGCTGTACAGCACGAAGCCTTCGCCCGACGGCGAAATGCGGTAAACCAGACCGCTGCCATCGGAGCCCGCAATCAGGTTGTTGTTCGCATCGACTGCCAGCACGCGGATGTGGGTTTCATCGCTCTTGAAGAAAACAGAATGCTCGCCATTTGGGGTGACGCGAAAGATTTCCCCGTGATCTCCAGTGGCGACATAGAGATTTCCGGCCTTGTCCAATGCCATGTCCCAAATGTATTTTGTGCCGGGTTCGAAATAGACGGATGAACTCCAGGATGGATCTAGAGCCGGTTTGGCAGCCTCTTTAACGTCTGCCTTGTTATCTGTGGGCTTGCGAGTGGAATCGGCTGTCCCGCGTTTTTCCTCGTGCTGCAGCTTATAGACCTTGCCGTCGGGCGCGGTTGCAGCGTAGATCACGCCGGCTGGGCTGGCTCGCAGCGCTTGCACTTGAAGTTCTTTAGGCTCAAAAATGATGGTTGATTTCCCGTCCGGCGTGAGTCGATACACACGGGCAGGCGCGCCGGCAGCCACGTAAACATTGCCGGCATCGTCGGCTGCGATGCCCCAAATGTAGGTCGAAGGGGTGGCATAGAGGGGCTTAAACGTCGGTGCCAATTCCAGGCCGCCCGTGCTGCATACAGCTACTCCGCTGGCCGTTCCTTTGATTAAATCCTCGAATTTCGACTGCTCCCAAATCCGCGTGCCCTCGGCAAACGCGGTCGGTACGAGTCCAGAACGACCCAAACTTGTAAAAAGAACACCAGCAGCAAAAAACAAAAAGATCTTTCGCGCACTCTGCAATTTCATACCTCGAAGCACTCATGGTCGGGATTACTTTTCAGGTTATCACGGTTGAACGGATTGAGGCCGAAGACGCAGCCTGGCGCTGCCTCACAGACCACCGAATCTCCGTGATATCGTAAGATTTCATGTCTTCCCCGCGCCAGGATCTCCTTCGTCTTCTCGCCCACAAGTCGTTCCGGCTGGGCGAGTTCATGCTTTCCTCAGGAGCCACCAGCGATTACTACATCGATTGCCGAACCACTACTCTCGATGCGAAAGGAGCACGGCTCACTGGAGAAGTATTTGCCGATGAAATCCGCCAGCGCCGATGGCAGGCCAAAGCTATCGGCGGACTCACGATGGGAGCCGATCCCATCGTAGTAGCGGTCTCGGTGGTCACCGGCGAACTGCACGGTTTTCTGGTGCGCAAGGCCGAAAAGCAGCACGGAACCGGACAGCGAATCGAAGGTTTTCGCGAGAAAGGTGCACCTGTGGTGATTGTCGATGACGTGTGCACGACGGGCGCCTCTACCATTCAGGCTATTGAGGCGGCGCGCGAGTTCGGATTCAATGTGGTAGGAGCGATGTGTCTGGTGGAACGCGAAGAGGCCAAGGGCCGGCCCAATGTCGAGAAAGCCGCGGTTCCTGCGCCATTTGTTTCAATTTTTACCGCCAGTGACGTTCGCGCGGAGCACATTCTGCAAACCGATGATACTCAGCCTATAGTCTTTGCAGTTGCAGCCAGTTGCGAAATCTGCGGCAATCCAGCGGTGACCAATGTTCCTCGCAATCGCTGCGCGGCTCACAAACTATGACCAGAGTTGTAAGCGAACAACGGTAAGTCGATGATTCAAACTCTTGAATGGACCGACCAAGGCGTACGCTTCATCGACCAGACGAAGCTGCCGACAGAAGAAACCTACGTGACCTGCAAGACCTATGAGCAGGTTGCCGATGCCATCCGCACCATGATTGTGCGTGGAGCGCCCGCTATCGGCGTGGCGGCGGCAATGGGAATTGCCCTCGGAGTGAGAGACTCTAAAGCGGAAACCGTCGCCGAACTGAAGCAGGATCTTAATCGCATTTGCGACGTGATCGGCGAGACCCGGCCTACCGCGGTGAATTTGTTCTGGGCGATTCAGCGCATGCAGGAGAGATTCGAGCGCTTGCGAATTCGCCCCATAACCCAGATCCGGCACGAACTAGTCGAGGAAGCCAGGCGCATGCACGCCGAAGACATCGCCGCCAATCAGGCGATGGGAAATCATGGCGCCACGCTGTTGCCGAGCTCTGGCGGAGTACTCACGCACTGCAATGCAGGCGCACTTGCCACGGCAGGCTATGGCACAGCCCTCGGAGTGATCCGCGCAGCGGTGGAGAAAGGCAAGAAGATTCACGTCTACGCCGACGAGACCAGGCCGTTCTTACAAGGAGCGCGACTGACTGCCTGGGAGCTGATGAAGGATGGCATTCCCACAACCGTCATCTCTGACAATATGGCTGGCGCCATGATGAGGCAGGGCAAGATTGGCGCGATCGTTGTCGGCGCCGACCGCATTGCCACGAATGGCGATGTCGCCAACAAAATAGGCACCTATACCGTCGCAGTCCTCGCCAAGGAAAATGGGATTCCGTTCTATGTGGCCGCCCCGATTTCGACGATCGATATGGCCTGCCCCGATGGCAGCAAGATTCCAATCGAGCAGCGGAATCCGAGGGAAGTCTCGCATATTGCGGGGAAGCAGATGGTTCCGGATGGCGTTTCCATTGAAAACCCCGCCTTCGATGTCACTCCCGCAAAATATGTGTCGGCAATCATCACCGAGCGCGGAATCGCGCGTGCCCCTTATGAGGAATCGCTGCGAAACCTGGCCGCAGCTGATGCAAAGGCCCACGTTTAGCGAATTCTCGAAGTAGCGAATTCTTCAAGCGAGTCCTGAGATTTCGTCATCCCGGTACGGAAAACTTCGACTTGGCAATTGTGCATCCAAGTTGTGATGCAGGTCACCGCCGTGCCGCTGCTTCCGAGGGTAGAGTTTCAGTTAGTCCTCTTTTCTCGCAAAAGTTGGGCTATGGTTCCAGCGTGCCATATGACAGTTGCACCTAATGTGAGAAGATGTCGCCTCTACTGTTTTGGCTGTGACTCTTTAAGGGCGGGGCAGGATGGACCCTCGCGGAGGGGGCGTGCATCTAAGAGAACAGGTGGCGAATGAAACAGAAACGCTGCTTCGCGTCGAAGGGTTAAAGAAAGTATTTCGGTCCGGCGAATCGGACCTGGTGCTCTTTGAGAACTTATCGTTTGAGGTGAAGCGAGGCGAGATGCTCGCAATTGTGGGCGAATCGGGTGCGGGCAAGAGTACCTTACTGCACATCCTGAGCGCCCTTGATCACGCTTCCGCGGGTGACGTATACTGCGCGCAATTGAAGCTGAATTCGTTATCGGCGGATGAAGCGGCAAGATTTCGCAATCGCGATGCCGGGTTCGTCTGGCAGTTCCACTATCTGCTTCCCGAGTTCACAGCGGCTGAAAATGTGGCCATGCCACTGCTGCAACGCGGGCAAAGCTGGAGGGATGTGGCGCCTGAGGCCGCCCGGTGGCTGCGTGAAGTGGGACTCGAAGCGCGCGCGCATCATCGCTCCGGAGAGCTTTCCGGCGGAGAGCAACAACGGGTCGCGCTGGCGCGAGCTCTGATAACCGGCCCGAAACTGCTTCTGGCGGATGAGCCCACCGGGGACCTGGATGGCCGGACCGCCGAAGCCGTGTTCGAGCTTATCGCCCGGTTGCATCGCGAGCATCAACTCACCTCGGTTATTGCAACGCACAACCTCTCGTTCGCGCGCCGTTGCCACCGGGTTTTGCGGCTGGCGCGGGGACGCGCGGAAGAAATCAGGCCGGACACATTGCCTGCGTAATCGCGGATGGGTTACAAAGGTCAGTGCAGTCGTTAAAGAGAGTGCACGAAATAGTTCCTTTCGGCACGAAGGAGGGATTTAAACAGATTCCTTCGGTAACATGGCAAAAACGTTGGAGTACTTGGGTTCGGTGGCCGTTTAATTGCATAATGAGCGAGTAACGGGGAGCTGGATTCAAGTGCGGAAGATTAACGATTCAGGATTTCGGTAGAGGCTGCCAAGGCAAACGCCTTCTCGGCCAGAGCCTAGGGGGGAAGGGCATATGTTTGAACGTTACACGGAGAAAGCCAGGCGCGTAATCTTTTTTGCGCGCTACGAAGCCAGCCAGTTCGGGTCTCCTTACATCGAGACCGAGCACCTGCTGCTCGGGCTGCTGCGCGAAGACAAAGCCCTGACCAACCGGTTCCTCCGCTCGCACGCCTCGGTGGAATCAATCCGCAAACAGATTGAAGGCCACACCACGATTCGGGAAAAAGTCTCGACGTCGGTCGATCTGCCCTTAAGCAACGAGTGCAAGCGCGTGCTCGCCTATGCCGCTGAAGAAGCGGAGCGGCTTTCGCACCGGCACATCGGAACCGAACATCTTCTACTCGGGCTGCTGCGCGAAGAAAAATGCTTTGCCGCCGAAATTCTGCACGAGCGCGGTCTGCGGCTTTCTACAATTCGCGAAGAATTAGCCCGTACCACGCAGGAAAAAGCACAGCCGCAGCGACAGCGCGAGTCTTCTCTGCTCAGTGAATTTTCACGCGATCTTACTCAGGCCGCGATGGATAGCCAGCTCGATCCACTGGTCGGGCGTGATGGCGAACTGGAGCGCGTTGTACAGATTCTCTGCCGCCGAACCAAGAACAATCCGGTTCTGATCGGCGAGCCGGGTGTCGGCAAGACGGCGATTGTTGAAGGATTGGCACAGCGCATCGCCGACGGCGAAGTTCCATCATTCCTGGCCGACAAGCGAATCTTGGCTCTCGATCTTTCTTTGATTGTTGCTGGAACGAAATACCGCGGGCAGTTTGAAGAGCGATTGAAGACCATCATGAAGGAATTGATGGAATCGCAGAACTCCATCATCTTCATCGATGAACTGCATACTCTTGTTGGAGCAGGCTCCGCCGAGGGCTCGCTCGATGCAGCGAATATCTTAAAGCCGGCGTTATCGCGCGGCGAAATTCAGTGCATCGGTGCGACCACACCGGGCGAATACCGCAAATCAATCGAGAAGGATCGCTCGCTCGAACGTCGCTTCCAGGCTGTGAAAGTTCCGCCGCCCAACGAGGCCGATGCAGTGAAAGTGCTGTTCGGAATAAAAGACCGCTACGAGAAATTCCATGCCGTCACTTATACCGACGACGCCATCAACTTCGCAGTTTCGCACTCGAATCGCTATATTCCGGACCGATTCCTTCCGGATAAGGCCATCGATCTCGTCGACGAAGCAGGCGCGCGCGTGAAACTACGCCAGACTTCGCAACCGGAAGAGATCAGCGAAGTACAGAAGCGCATCAAGTTCATCGTGCACCGCATGGAGAATGCCATCGCGAACCACGAGTTCGAGAAGGCCCGCTTCTATTCCGACGAAGAGCGCAAAGAGCGCGAGAACCTGCGCGCCCTGCGCGAGAAATATCATCTCGATGAGTCTTCCACGGGCGTTGTTGGCCGTGAAGACATCGAAGATGTCGTTTCGCGCTGGACCGGTGTTCCCATCACTTCGATTAAAGAAGAGGAAACGCAGAAGCTGCTGCGCATCGAAGAAGAGTTGCACAAGCGCATCATCTCGCAGGATAAATCGATCAGCGCGCTGGCTCGCGCAATCCGCCGTTCCCGCGCTGGATTGAAGAGCCCGAATCGCCCGATCGGCTCGTTCTTATTCCTGGGCCCAACCGGCGTCGGCAAAACAGAAGTGGCACGTACCCTGGCCCAGTTCATGTTCGGCACCGAGAAAGCTCTGGTCCGCTTCGACATGTCCGAGTTCATGGAAAAGCATTCGGTCTCGAAGCTGATCGGTTCGCCTCCGGGATACGTGGGTTACGAAGAGGGTGGCCAGTTGACAGAACGTGTCAAGCGGGCGCCATATTCTGTCGTGCTGCTCGATGAAATCGAGAAGGCACATCCAGATGTGTTCAACATCCTGCTACAGGTTTTTGAAGACGGCCAGCTCACCGACGGCCTCGGTAACACGGTCGACTTCAAGAACACGATCCTGATCATGACGTCCAATATCGGCGCCCGGCATTTGCAGAAACGCGAGGGCTTCGGCTTCCAGTCGACGCAGGATGAGATGGTTTCGAACAAGGTCGAGGAGTTGGTGAAGGGCGAAGTAAAGCGCACCTTCAACCCTGAATTCCTGAACCGCTTGGATGAGATCATTTTGTTCCAGGCGCTAAGCGAGGCCGACCTGATCCAGATTCTGGAACTCATGGTCACCCAGCTCAACGCGAACCTGGCGCAGAAATCAATTACGGTCACGGTTGCCGATGAAGCCAAGAAGTGGATTCTCAACCAGACGCTGACAGACCGCTCCTACGGCGCCCGTCCGCTGCGCAGGGCCTTGCAGAAGTACATCGAGGACCCGCTGTCGGAAGCGCTGATCCAGGGAACGATCACCACGCGACCGGCCTTCATCGAGGTCTTCCTCGAAGACAACAAACTGTTCTACCGTCCAGTAGACGCGGAAAAAACGGAAGGCGTGTTGTTGTACGAGAACAGCTAGCTCATGTAGGGACAGCCGCCTCGGCTGTCCACCGAGCGAAGCGAGGTCATGTTGAGCCGCCAGCCAAAAGCTGGCGGCTTTTGTTTTGCCGAAGCGGGCTACAGCTACGCAGAGGAGTTGAACTGCCGGCGAGCAGACTGATACCAGCGCGTGGTCGTTGCAATCTTTGGCATAGTACTCATCTATCTGGCTGGCCCTTGCGTTCTCAATGACATGCCCTATGTTTTAGCAGGTTCTAGCGCATGAGGAAAACCCCGCCATTCTCCCCGATTGACCCACCCACAAATCTGTGATTACATGCGCAACACTGTGGCGGTTTCGGTGTTTGAAACCGCCAGCGCCAGGGATGTGCGAACCGAGGAGGCTGTATGAAGTCCACCGTCGTATCCGCAAGTCTCGTCATAACCCTCTTAGCCACATGCGCCGCGGCCAGCGCCCACGACGTCGTCTTGCCCGCCGGCACGCTCTTGCAATGCACCCTTAACGAACCCAACTTCTCAAGCAAAACCGCCGAGGTCGGCGATCCCGTGGTTTGCCACCTTCGCGGAATCACCGAGTTTGGCCAGCAGGCGTTTCCCCGCGGCAGTTATCTGGTCGGGCACCTCGAAGCCGCCAAAGAACCGGGCCATTTCTTCGGGAAAGGCTATTTGAAACTGCAGTTCGATCGCATCGGATTGCCCACCGGAGACCTTCCGCTGGAGGCAAAGGTCACCGCAACCCGCGGATACAAAGTTGACAAGCAGGGCAAGATCGACGGCAAAGGGCATCCGGTTCGCGATGCTGTTGAATGGATGCTGCCGCCATTGTGGCCATGGAAAGTGATTATGCTGCCCGCACGCGGGCCGCGGCCCACTCTTAAAGGCGAAACAGTTTTGCAACTGCGGCTGATGGACGACGTCCAGGTGCCGCAAGTTGCGAGGACCTATGGCCCTGGCTGGCATTTCTTCGGTGGTGTGCAGAATGATGCATACCATGAATCTGCCAACCGGCCAACCTTCTCGATTCGCGGGACCGTCGAAACGGCAAAGGCGCAAGTTTCCACTGGCGTCGACGTAGCCCGGGCATCCTATGCCAGCTACGTAACGCGTGATGTGCGCGCTACAAACCTGGCAGTACCACCAAGATCGTCACCGGTATTCGTTCTGAAATCAGGCGCGGTTCTGGCCGTCGCCGACTATCGGTACCAGGATGGCCGGCTCACCTATACCCTGACTGCCGGCGGCGGAGGTGTCATCAGCACCGAAGACGTCGACTGGACTTCAACCACTCGCATCAACACTCAGCGCGGCGTGCATATGACATTGCACGGCGGCCACGCTAACCCCGAAGTCACGCCCGGTTTGTAAGCGGGGTCGATTGCCAGTAGTGCATCAATGGCCGCCGGCGATAGCCAGCGGCTTTTTTTCCATGAAGACAAGCTTGTTTTGCGACCATTTTTGGGCATCAAGAATCTATCTCTTCCGAACGGTTGTTCCTCCAGGAGCATCCCATGCTCAAAGTCAATATCGCCGAGAAATTCGCTCAAATCAACGAACCCTGGAAACCGCGCATTGCCGCTGAACTCAACGGTCAGATGGTGAAGTTCGGCAAGTTCAAAGGCGAGTTTGTTTTCCACCATCATGAAAAGGAAGACGAGTTGTTTCTCGTGATCAAGGGACGCTTCCGTATGGAATTCCGCGATCGCCACGAATGGATTGAAGAGGGAGAAGTTATCGTCGTGCCGCACGGCGTCGAGCATCGCCCAGTCGCCGAAGAAGAATGCTGGGTTCTGCTCTTCGAGCCGGCATCGACTTTGAATACTGGCAATGTGGTCAATGAACGCACTCTGCCCGAACTCGAACGCATTTGAATGTCTTCCTCAATGAGCTCTTCGTCGGCGCGGGCGCACGGCTCCGTTTCGGTATTCCAGTCAGTGATGTGGCAGAATAAAAGCGACTCTTCATGGAACTGATCGTTTACTCTGCATTCTGGTGCCCCGATTGCCGCGTTGCCAAGCGCTTTCTTGCCGAACATAATATTCCGTACAAAGAAATTGACATTGAGAACACGCCGGGAGCGGCCGACGAAATCATGAAGAACACTGGTAAACGTGCGATCCCGCAGTTCGTCATCGACGGCGAATGGGTTCAGCCATACGCTCCAGGCAAAGGTTTTCTCTACCACGAAATGGCCAGGCGTCTCGGAATCGCACAGCCATAGCTGTGCCATATTAGCCAAGTAAAACTAAACAGTCGCGCTCTGATACAGTCGGCTCTCGGCTCAATGGGCAGCATGGTTGGCTCGCCGCGGAAAACTTTTTAACAATTACAAAAGGATTGGGAGTGATGGAGCATGCCGCTTACATGATTAATCAGGAGTGGGTGCAGCATCGCTCCGGCGAGCATCGCATGTTCGCCTCTTCCACCGACGTCAAAGATTCGGAAGGAAATGTTCTGGTTACTTCGTATGCGATCTATCGCCCCGACGGAGACGGGTCTTTGATGCTGGTGAATCGGGATGAAGCCCGTCCGCACAACGTGCGCGTGCAATTCGAGGATTCGGAGGACAAGCGAAGTGCGGCATTTTCCGGGTCGGTCACTGTCGTGTCTTTCGGAAGCGAACAATATGTCTGGATCGACGACGGCCCCAACAGTCACGCCGACCCGGATCATCCTCCGGTTGCGAATACGGTCGTGGCAAATTGGGAAACCACTTTTACGCTGCCGAAAGCCTCCCTCACAGTTGTCAGGGGAAAAGTCGCCGAGCTGAGAATCGAACGTCGCGGCCAATCGGCGAACTAATCCCCGGCTGCAACGCTCGGGCTACTTCCCTTGATTTATCGTCGCTTGATACATCGCATCCAGCAAGTCCTGGCCTTGGCCGTCGTAGTCAGCGTCGAGGGACCACATGAAAGTACCACCGAGCCCGAGGTTCCAATCGGAATACGAGACCCGGACATAGGTTGAAATCGGATCGTCGTAGGTGATGAAGCCATTCGTCCCATCGGTTTTAAGCATGTATGGAACCAGCGCAATTGGGTCGTAAAACGTCTCCCACCCGTACTGGTTCACACGATTTTTGATGAATGGCGCGTAGTTCTCGGTCAAAACCTTGCCATTGCAGTCTCCGTCCTTGTCAGTCAGCGAGTTTGGGCACACTCCGAATAGCTGGTTGATGTTGGTATAGAAATAACCATAAAAAGGCGTTCCCATATTCAATTGCTGCGGCGGGACCGCATGGAGAAATATTTCCGCGGCTCCATGGTCGCTGCCTCCTGGTTGGCACTCCCAGGGTTGGGGATCGTGCCAGTCCCAAAAGATGGGCGAATTCAGCTGGCCGTCATCGGTCCAGGGCCCGGCGCAGTCGTACATCATGATGTTGAAATAGTCGATCCACTCTTGCAGTTGAGCCAGATCGTAACCGTATCCGCCCCACGGCGCCGCGTCGATGGAGAGCACATAATCGGAGTTCGTCTCGCGGAGTCCCGCCATGAGTTCCACGAAAAAGTCGCGATCCCCTGTGGTCGCCGGATACTCCCAGTCCATGTCGAAGCCATCGTAGCCGTGCTTTGCAGCAAAATTCGTGAGTCGATCGATCAGGGTGAAAAGCGTGCCATTGCTCTCAACCCCGGTAAAGTCCCCGCCGATGAGCAGAAGAACCTTAACCCCGCTGGCATGCGCCAATTCGATGAGCTTGGGCTCCAGGAAACCTGTGGGGACGTTCAATGAGCCATCTGCATTGAAAGACACGCCGGCATGGTTGATGTGCGTCAACTTGTGATATGGAATCTGTTCCGCGCCGTAAGGTGGAGTCTGGATCCTGCTCCAATAACCGTAGTCGCCCACGATTCGCTTGGGGATTGGCGGCGCGTCAGAAGAGTCCTGTGCGTCGGAGGGTCGAGGTTGAAACGCGACTGCCACGATAGCGAGCAACAGCAGGCGAGCCGGGAAATGCCGACAGAACCTCATGGATTTATCCTTTGGGAGAAATCTCTTGGGGCTGACGGACCTGGTTTGCTAGTCGCACCAAGAGTACAAACCGCAGCATTCTACTACCGATTGGCGCGTTGCGACCTGAATCTTCGCGACAGTGGCCCGCGGTCAGTCATTCAAAGCAATAACTGAAACAGAAAAGGGCTGCAGAGAGACTTTTGCCTCTCCAACTTTCTGCTTCACGACATCAGGGGACGCTCCTCCGATGCTCTGCATTACAGCGCCCAGACATTCTTTCGGCAGCTCCACGGTGACTTCACGATTTCGTTCGTTAATCAGCACCAACTTTCTGTGGCCGTCGCGGACAAAAGCCTGCGCATCGAGGGCATCGGACTCGGCCAGCGAGCCATTGCTTCTTATCGTGGTATCAGTGAGGTCATCTCCCGGGCCAAAATTGTTCTTGAGCAGCTGCAGAACGGTGAAGCGTGCGTTGGGTTTTCCGTTGGTCCAGTCAATCATGCTGACGCTGGGAAACTGAGAGGGATATCCGACCAGTTGCGACTCGCCCACCGAGTCGATGCCAAGTTTCGCCAGCTCGATATAGAGATAGCCATAAAGCGCCGCACTGAGATTCCAGTACGCGGCAGGAATTGGTTTCTCGACATGGCCGGGTTCGCCCTGCACCATATCGCCCGCAAGAATCGAGCCGGCCTCGTTGACCATGACTTTGGTCAGTGGCGACTGGCGGTCGCGAATCTCGAGAATGTAACGCGTGACTGCGAGAAACTCGGCGGCTTGGTCAAAAAAAGTGTACTGCCAGTCATCGAGCGTTTGATCTCCCGTGGGTGTGGCATAGAAATGAAACGAAATGTAGTCGAGCGGCACTCCCGGCCTGTGATTTCTCGCGTCCAGAAAATAAGAAAACATTCTCGGAGCCTCGGAAGGGTTAGACAGAGCGAGGGCCACGAATTTCATCTGCGGCGCAACCTTGAGCACCGCCTGCGTCACTGCGTCATAACGGTTGACATATTGCTGCGGTCTGGTGTCGTGTTCTCCGTCGATCTCGTTGAAGACCTCCCAGTAGCGGATGTCGAAGTGATGACCGGAAGCGTGGAACTTTCCCAGTTCATCGGTGAAACCACCTTGTGTGTACCAGCCTGCTAGCCGAGCATAATAGTCGGCCATGGCCTGCACGTTGGTGAGTTCGGTGCCTTGCGTGTAGTCCCAAAAAACCTGATTGGGATCGTCGGGATATACGATTGGCTTGACCGTCGTAAACATCCACTGCGGGATGGTGCTGAAGCTGAAGACACTGCTATGCCCCTCGGACGCGCGGAGAAAATCGTCGACCAAGGGATCCATGTATTGGAAGTCCCAGAAAGTCTGATCTCCCTCGGGCGGGCGCAATTCTGCAACCGCCATCTTCGGGTATGGGAACCAGAAAGCGTAACGAACATAATCGGCCCCCAGTTTATGGAGAGCTTCGAGCGCAGCATCGTGAATGGGCGATCCCCGCTGCAGCATCGGATTGATCACCGCTTGCAGGGTAGGAACCGTGTGGTTGGGGATGATTGTCTTTTCCCACTTCACAATCACGGAGGGCGCTGCTGGAACCGTGGGCGCGGCTTGCGAGAAGAGCGCACCGTTCACGGCTATAACAGACAGCGCCAAAGCAAAGACGAAAAAGATCCGGTAGCGTCCTA
Organism: uncultured Acidobacteriaceae bacterium; assembly: GCA_963766625.1. Classification (GTDB taxonomy): domain Bacteria; phylum Acidobacteriota; class Terriglobia; order Terriglobales; family Acidobacteriaceae; genus Sulfotelmatobacter. The sequence continues at coordinate 339,057 of CAVYBF010000022.1, forward strand.
CCTTATTGAGCATTGGGTTTAAAGAGTTTGAAACGCGGAAAAGTATAACCCAGCGCTGCATATGTTTTCAGTGTCAGAAACGATCTCAAGGAAATCTTGCAAACTTCCAAAGCCGCTGCTGGTACTCTATACTCCGTAATTCGAATCCCCTTTCAGCATGTTTCGAGTTCCAGCTCCTTTTCGGCGAACATGTCTCTCTCTGACTAGAATCGCTCTCGGTTGCGCTTTGTTCCTTCTCGGTTCGCTGGCAGTTGCCGATCAATCCGGGCGACCGCTGGAACTCTCGCGACCGGTTCGACCGTGGGAGTTCGTTTCGGCAGTGGGTACACGCGCGGCAATTTTCGGGAACGAACGAGGAAACCTGGAAGTCTGGGTCTATCCACTGAAGATCCTGCGCAATTTTCATTTGCGCTTCCACATTGGCGGCGCCACGATACCGGCCGAAGCTTTGGCGCGAACTTTGATTGTTCATCCGGAATCGACCACCATCGTTTACACCGGCGATACTTTTTCTGTCCGCGAAACTTTGTTCGTACCCGTGCATGAATCTGGTGCCATCATTACTTTTGAAGTCGATACCACCGACCCTCTGGAAATCGAGGCGCTATTCGAGCGCGATTTTCAACTGGAATGGCCGGCAAGCATCGGGGGTGTAGCCGAAGAGTGGGATCCAAAGCTGCGAGCTTTTCTTTTCGGAGCGGAGTCGGAAAAATTTCACGCCCTGGTCGGTTCTCCATCCGGGGTGAAGGGTTCTGAAGAATACTCCACCAACTATTTCTCCTCTGCGCAGGACTCCATGTTTTTGGGGGCGACGAAAAAAGGGAGCGAGACGAAGGTCATTGTTATTGCGGCAGGGCTCGAAGGACCGGCATCACTGGCAAGGTTGTACGGCCACCTGGCAACGGATTACCGGGATTTGCTGCGGAGTTCCGCGGCCTATTACCGCGACTATCTGGATCGCACGGTTAGCCTTAAGCTTCCCGACCAGGAAATTGAAAAGGCGTATGACTGGGCAAGAGTAAGTATGGTGCAAGGGGTGGTGCAGAATCCCTTTCTCGGAGAAGGATTGATTGCCGGATTCAATGCGTCAGGCGGCGACTATCGTCCTGGTTTTACCTGGTTCTTTGGGCGAGACGCGGAATGGACTTCGCTGGCACTGGATGCCGAGGGCGATTTCTCGACCGCCCGTCAGGCTTTGGAATTCCTGAGCAAGTATCAACGGGCAGACGGCAAGGTGCCTCACGAGGTTTCTCAGAGCGCCAGCTTCGTGGATTGGTTCAAAACTCCGTTCGCATACGCCGCCGCGGATGCTACGCCGCTGTTCATCATTGCCGTGAATGATTATGTGACGCACAGTGGCGACATCGCATTCGCCCAACAGAAATGGGACAATCTGTGGAGAGCATACGAGTTTCTCCGGTCAACCTACGACGCCCAAGGATTGGCACAAAACTTCTCCGTGGGAACTGGCTGGATCGAAGGGGGACCGCTCTATCCAGTGCAGATCGAGATTTACCAGGCGTCGCTGGGAGTTGAAGCCGCGCGCGCACTCTCTCACCTCGCTCACCTGCTGTATAAGGAAAATGTTTCCCAGTCGCTCGCGCAAACTTTCGAGAAAGAACAGCCGGTCCTTAACAAGCTATTTTGGTCGCCGGAACATAAAATCTACGCTTACGCGGTCGATGCTCATAACAACCGCATTGATGTGCCGAGCGTTCTGGCTGCGATGCCGATGTGGTTTCAGCAACTCGACGGGGATCAGGCTCGAAGCATGATTGAGGAGCTCGCGCGGCCCGAGCAACAGAGCGACTGGGGCATGCGAATTCTTTCTTCGCGCGACCCGAAATACAATCCCGGCGGATATCATTTCGGAACCGTGTGGCCGCTGTTCACCGGTTGGGCATCCGTGGGCGAGTACCGCTATCATCGCCCTTTGCCCGCCTATTCCAACTTGCGAGCCAACGCTTTGCTGGCTTTGAACGGGTCGCTGGGCCACGTCGCCGAGGTTCTTTCTGGCGACTATTTTCAGACCCTGGCGACCGGATCACCCCACCAGATCTGGTCGGCGGCTATGGTGGTAAATCCTCTGCTGAGCGGATTGCTCGGCTTGCAAGCGGACGCTACCACTTGCCAGTTAAATTTCGCTCCTCACATTCCCGCGGACTGGAATTCGTTCTCGGTCAGCAATATCGGCGTCGGCGCCATGTCGTTGAACATGAACTATGAGCGGGCGCCGGACATGATCCGATTGGATCTGCGGTCTACGGGCAGCACAGGAAAGTGTTCTCTTCAATTCTCGCCGGCGTTGAGTTTACGCGCCAGGATTACTGGAGTTCGACTTAATGGACGCACGCTGCCGTTTCATATTGAAGCGAACACAGCGGATCAGCATGTGACCGTTAATCTACCGATCGCGGGTGAGCGAAATACGATCGAAATCCGAATCAAAAACGACTTTGAGCTTGGCATTTCTCCGACTCTCCCAGCATTGGGAAGCACCAGCCACGGTTTGCGAGTGCTTTCTCAATCGTGGTCTGAAAGGAAGGAGACTCTAACCCTACTACTCTCGGGAGCGAGCGGAGAGACTTATGAACTGTCGGCGTGGAACCCGGTCCAGATCTCATCGATCGAAGGGGCTCAGCTCGAACAGAAATCCGGACCGGAAGCAAAAGTCCGCGTACAACTTCCGGTGAGCGTGACCAGAGATCCGCAGGCCACGGTCATTTTTCATTTTGTTGCGAAGTGAGGGCGTGTTTTAGGTTTCGATTTGAAAACTATGGAGAGCGATGCGAAATGCCGCAAAACTTTAGATTCATAGCTCCATTGGTATTTAGTGTCAGCCTCGCATTTTCTTTCTGTTTCTCCCAGCCGCAGAAAAGTCCGGTGATTGCCGGAGGCCACCAGTGGTGGCAAAACGCCGTTTTCTATGAAGTCTATCCGCGCAGTTTTGCCGACAGCAACGGCGACGGCATCGGCGATCTCAAGGGAATCGAGTCCAAGCTCGATTACCTACAGCAGCTGGGCGTGGACGCAATCTGGATCACTCCCTGCTATCCCTCGCCGCAGGTCGATTTCGGTTACGACGTCTCCGATTACGAGAACATCGATCCCATGTACGGGACCCTTGCCGATTTCGACCATTTGGTGCAAGCTGCGAAGCAACGGCACATTCGCGTCATCATGGATTTCGTCATCAATCACACTTCCGATCAGCATCCCTGGTTCTTGGATTCGAAGTCATCGCGCACCTCCGCCTATCGCGACTGGTACATCTGGCGCGACGGCAAGGCCAACGGCCAACCTCCAAACAATTGGATCTCAGGTTTTGGAGGGTCGGCCTGGAAGTTCGACCCCACAACCGGCCAGTATTATTACCACTTCTTCGCCACCGCGCAGCCCGATCTGAACTGGCGCAACCCAGCCGTGGAAAAAGCCATGTTCGACGTCACTCGGTTCTGGTACAAGCATGGCGTTTCCGGATTTCGTCTGGATGCGGTCGATCTTTTGTTCGAGGATCCGAAGCTGCACGACAATCCTGTTCTGCCCGGCAAAGACGAAATGGGCGACCCGAATATGCTCAACAAGTACAACGACAAGCTGCCGGAGAATCATGATGTTCTCCGCCGCCTGCGAAGCGTTGCCGACGAAAGCAATGCCGTTCTGGTGGGTGAAACCTACACCGACAGCGCCGCTGAGTTGAAGGAATACTATGGCGCGCACAACGATGAAGTTCAGCTGCCCATGGATTTCATGTTCTGTACCGTCGACAAGCTCTCTGCTCCCGCGTTTCGTAAGCAGATTGAGCTCGCCGAATCCACGGGCGGCTGGCCGACCTATGTCATCGGCAATCATGATATGCCGCGATCTTTCGTGCGCTACGGTGACGGCCAGCATAACAACCAGATCGCCAAGCTGATGGCGGCGATGTATCTGACGCTGCGAGGCACGCCGATCATGTATTACGGCGAAGAGATCGGCATGGAAAACAACGATCCCAAGCGCAAAGAGGATGTGAAAGATCCGATGGGCGTCACGGGCTGGCCGAAATACAAGGGCCGCGACGGAGAGCGCACTCCCATGCAATGGGGCGGCTCTGCCAATGCGGGGTTCACCACCGGGACACCCTGGCTACCCGTTCCCCCGAGCGCGAAAACGCACAATGTTGCGAGTGAGTCGAATGACCCGAATTCAATTTTGCAGTTCTACCGACAATTGTTGATGTTGCACCATCAGAATCAAGCGATCGTGAATGGAGATTACGTGGCGCTGAACCAGGACGACGCCAACGTGCTGGCCTACCTGCGGCGATATAAGAAGGAGGCAGTGCTGGTAGTTCTGAATATGTCGGGAACGGTGCAACATGTCAGTTTTAATCTTTTCGCAGAAGGCTTCTCTTCCGCAAAGGCCAAGGCTCTACTCACGACTTCGTCCCCGGTCCCGGGCGGTCGTTTGGATCAAGTTGTGTTGGAGCCCTTCGCGGTGTACATCGCGCAGGTCTTGCGATGAAGGAAGTTGGCATGAGGAGAATTCGCGAAGCACAGCTTTTCGGGTTGCGGACGGCTTTTATGGGCCTCCTGCTGATGGGCACCTCGCTTTGGGCGCAGTCAGATGGTGGCCAAAGCCCACTGCTTTCTGGCCTTACGTCACCTCATGACTATATTCAGAAGCGGGCTTCCAGTTATGACCGCACCGGCGGCAACGACGATTTTTACAAAATTCCTGCCGGAGGCACGATTACGTTGCTCGATGATTCCGGTCCCGGAATGATTACCCACATTTGGATCACGATCGCTTCACCGGAACAGTATCACTTAAAGAAGCTGGTCCTGCGCATGTATTGGGACGATGAAGCCTCGCCGAGCGTAGAGTCTCCGATCGGCGATTTCTTCGGCCTTGGACTCGGAGACTATTTTCAATTTCATTCAATTCCTCTCTCGGTCGCCCCCGACAAAGCTCTAAACTGTTTTTTCCCTATGCCTTTTCGCAAGCGCGCCCGAATTACCGTCACCAACGAGGGAAGCCAAGGCGTCGATGCGTTTTATTTCAACATCGACTATCAGGCTCTGCATCATGATCTTCTGGCAGACACCATGTATTTTCACGCAGAGTATCGTCAGGCGACGCCGGCCAAAGGTTGGACTAATCAGTGGGACTCGAACGACGCGCCGACTGTAACCGCGAAGAAAAATCTTGATGGTGAAAACAATTACGTGTGGCTGGAAGCCACGGGCCAGGGACACTTTGTCGGCGTGACTATGTCAATTCTTCAGAATCAGGACGGTTGGTGGGGCGAAGGCGATGACATGTTTTTTGTCGACGGAGAAAAGCTTCCTTCCATCAACGGCACGGGATCCGAGGACTATTTTCTTGGAGCGTGGGACTTTGGCGGCCATCCGTTCTCTTACGACCTATTCGGAGCACCCGTGGTAGGCACTGAACTTGCGGGCAGACGTTCTTCGGTGTATCGGTTTCACCTGGATTCGCCGATCCCATTCACCAAATCTCTCCGAGCAACCATCGAGCATGGCCACGCCAGTCACCGATCCGACAATTTTTTTTCCGTCGCTTACTGGTACCAGAAGGAACCCCATGCCGCGTTTCCGGCTCTGCCTCCGATCGAGCAGCGCCTTCCCCGTATTTATCCGGTGGGAGGTCCCGGAAATGCCGCTCGCTAGCCATTTCCCCGCGATGCAAAAGGTGTGATGCGGCGCACACCAATACACCGGATCGGAGGAGTCACTGCTTGAACAAAATCGTGGCAGGTTTCGGGTGGTTCGTAGTTGTGCTCACGATTCTGGCGACGGAGTCCGCGGCGCAGACTATCCAGGTCGACATGACTCCTTCGCACGCTACCAATCACTTTCGTCCCAATCAGGCGCTGGGAGCGGGCATTGACCGCATTCCTGCGGAAGCGGTCGACAGTGGCTTGAGCCAGCCGAATTTGGGTAGAGCCATGGCCTCCGGCTGGCAGCCCGTCAGCTACCGTAACAACACCGAGCTCTCCATCGAGGCCTGGCATTGGAATCCTAGCGGCACCTGGAGCGAACCGGGCGACAAAGGGTACTTCACTGGCTCAACAGTTCCCGCTGAACCCATTCGTTACTCATATGGATATGCGCTGCCGCATCGCGGTTTCACGCGCAATGATGGCACGCCGAATGCCGGTTTTTCTCGCCTTACAGATGGCGACGACAACACTTATTGGAAGAGCAATCCGTATCTTACGGAACGCTTTACCGGCGAAAACGATTCTTTGCATCCGCAGTGGGTCATAATCGATCTCGCGCAAATCCAGCAGGTCAACAGCATTCAGATCAAGTGGGGCGAGCCCTACGCCACGAAATTTTTAGTGCAACACTGGACCGGGGACGATCCCATGCACTGGCCTACGCGCGGAGTGTGGCAGACTTTTCCGTTGGGCGTGTTTGAACACGGCCATGGCGGATCGGACATTGTTCGGCTGGATGCCACTCCTGTTCCAACCCGCTTCCTGCGCATTCTGATGACCGAGTCTTCGAATACTTGCGGACCTCACGCATCGGCGGACCCGAGGGATTGCGTCGGTTATGCGATTCGCGAGATCTATCTCGGAACGTCCTCTGCGGACGGCGACTTTCACGACATCCTGCGGCACACGCCGGACCAGGAACAGACAACAACTTATTGTTCTTCGGCAGACCCATGGCACGAGGCTTCCGACTTGGGCACAACTCATCAAGCCCAGGTAGGCTTCGATCTTTTTTTCACCAGCGGCGTCACCCGCGGTCTTCCCGCCATGATCCCGGTGGCTCTGCTGTATGACACTCCGGAGAACGCCGTCGCCGAGATTGCCTATCTCGAGGCGCAGAAGTATCCCATCTCCTATGTCGAGATGGGGGAAGAATCCGATGGCCAATATTTGGCTCCAGAGGACTACGGCGCTCTCTATCTTCAGTGGGCCACCGCGCTTCACCGCCTTGACCCTGCTCTCAAATTGGGTGGGCCGTCATTTCAGGGCGTGAACCAGGATATCGAAACCTGGCCTGACGTAAACGGCAACGTATCCTGGACCGGGCGCTTCATCAACTATCTAAAACAGCACGGCCGCATGCGCGATCTGGCATTTTTCTCATTCGAACACTATCCCTACGACCCATGCAGAATTCCCTGGGGCAGTCTTTATGAAGAGCCTCAGCTCGTAAGCCATATCATGCAGGTCTGGCACGATGATGGAGTCCCGGCGGACATGCCTATGTTTATTACGGAATCAAATCTCTCCTCGGGCGCGAGCGAGACTTACATGGACATTTTCTCTGGGCTCTGGCTCGCCGATTACATTGGCTCGTTCCTGGCGGCGGGAGGAAACGCAGTTTATTACTTCCATTATCTGCCATTGTTGATGGAACACGGCTGCAGCGATTCGCCGGGAACTTTCGGTATGCTTACCGTCGACGCCCGTTACAAGATTCAGCAGCCCCTGGGGCAGTTTTTCACGGCGCAGATGATCAATCTTGAATGGGTTGTTCCGGGGGACAAAGAGCACGATGTATTTCCCGCCAAGAGCGACGTCAACGATGGCGCAGGACATGCCATGGTAACGGCGTATGCGCTGAAGCGTCCCGATGGCCAGTGGTCGCTGCTGGTAGTGAATCGCGACCAGCGGAATTCTCACCGCGTGAAAATCGCGTTCGAGAATCAGGACAGCGGCCAGAGCGATGTATTCAACGGACCCGTTGAGATTTCCATATTCGGGAAAGGCCAGTATCAGTGGCACCCTGGAATCACGCGTTCCGTCGGACATGCCGAATATCCGGCTGAACCTTCGGTCACGGTGGAAACCACGGGCATGGCCGATCCGGATGGGCCGATCCTGCACCTTAAGGAGAGTGCCAGTGCAGACACAGCTTATGACTTGCCGGCATCATCGATAGTTTTAATTCGGGGTAACATTCGCACGCGATAACTCCGGTCGTTGAATCCACCCGGAACGTCATAGGATTCCACTCATGAAGCTGGAAGTGAAGCGATTTGTGATTATGGCTCTGCTGGGTTTCTCCAGCATGGTTTGCGCTCAGGATACGCGTTTTGAGCCGGATCATCAGCAGATTCCAGCGCCCGATTGTCTCTTGATCAAAGGGGCATGGGAAGGTGGATCGAAGCCTTGCGATCGGCAAGACCACGATGCATGGCTCGCCGACATCCGCCATTGGCGCAGTGAGCGCCTGATTCGCGTTGGCTATGACGGATCACGCTACGAAATGCCCCAGCTTCAATGGACACAATCCAGTTTCATTCAGCCGCAGATGATGGTACAAGACCGTTACTTTTATGACCCGGTCGCACACCGTTACACGGTCGATCGTTATCTCGACGATTTGGAAAGACGCTATGGAGGCATCGATGCGGTGCTGATCTGGCCCACTTATCCGAACCTGGGCATTGACGACCGCAATCAGCAAGATCTGATTCGCAGCATGCCGGGAGGGATTGCGGGAGTCCGGCAGATGGTCGCCGATTTTCATAAGCACGGCGTGCGCGTTTTGTTTCCTATGATGATGTGGGATCAGGGCACCCGCGACCCCGGCAAACCTTGGCCCCAGGCAATTGCCGAACTGATGGCGGAAGTTGGAGCCGACGGCATCAACGGCGACACACAGGATGGCGTGCCGCTGGTCTTTTCAGTGGCTGCCGATAAAGTTGGACATCCGCTCGCCTTTGAGCCGGAGGATGGTCCTTCTGATGAGGCCCTGGCCTGGAACGTGATGACCTGGGGGCAGTACAGCTTTCCGTTTGTGCCCACGGTCGACAAGTACAAGTGGCTGGAACCGCGCCACATGGTCAACATTTCAGACCGCTGGAAGCGCGACAAGACTGACGATCTGCAATTTGCCTTTTTCAATGGAGTCGGGTGGGAAAGCTGGGAAAACATTTGGGGAATCTGGAACGGAATCACACCGCGCGGCGCCGAAGCCACTCGCCGGGTGGCGACCATCGAACGGGCCATCGCCGCATTTCTTATAAGCCCTGATTGGGAGCCTCTAGCACCGATGTTGCGCTACGGAGTCTTCGCCAGTCGCTGGCCCTCGTATGGGCAAACAGTCTGGACCATCGTGAATCGCAACGAGTACGACGTGAAAGGTCGCCAGATCCAACTCGAACCGCAAGAGGGAATGCGTTATTTCGATCTTTACCATGCATCTGAACTGAAGCCAGAATCTGGTCCTGATGGCAAGATCGTGCTTGAGTTTGAGATCGAAGCGCACGGCTATGGAGCGCTGCTCGCCGCTAAAACCGCGCCCGATGCCGATATCCAACGGCTCATCGCGAGGATGCGAGACATGATTGTCAAACCGTTGGCGAGTTATTCGAATGAATGGACCGTGTTGCCGCAGCGGATCGTACCCATAGCTGGGACGAAGCCGCCTACCTCAGCTCCAGACGGCATGGTAAAGATTCCTGCCGGGAACTTTGTCTTCAAGGCGCAAGGAATCGAGATCGAGGGATCAGATGATATCGGTGTGGACGTGCAATATCCCTGGGAAGATTCGCCTCGGCGTTTCCACGAACATGCAATGCAGATGAAATCATTTTGGATCGACAGATATCCCGTCACGAACGCGCAATTCAAGAACTTCCTCGACAATACGCACTATCATCCCCAGGATGATTTGAACTTCCTGCGTGATTGGAAAGCCGGAAGCTTTCCCGCCGGTTGGGATAACCGGCCTGTTACCTGGGTTTCTTTAGAAGACGCGCGGGCCTACGCGGCGTGGGCGGGCAAGCGCCTGCCGCATGAGTGGGAGTGGCAGTACGCGGCGCAAGGCACTGACGGCCGAATCTATCCCTGGGGAAACGATTGGAACGCGGCCGCAGTGCCCTTGCCTGACAAAAGCCGTAACATGCGCGGGCCGGATGCTGTGGATGCGCATCCGCAAGGCGGGAGCCCTTTCGGTGTCATGGACTTGGTGGGCAATGTGTGGCAATGGACAGAAGAGTTCACCGACGATCACACCCGCGCCGCCATTCTGCGTGGCGGTGAGTACTATCAGCCGCAGGGCTCGATATGGTACTTCCCCGTCACCTACAGGCTCAACGAACACGGCAAGCTCCTGCTCACGGCTCCGAGCCTGGACCGTTCCGGCGGAGTTGGTTTTCGTTGTGTTCAGGATGCGGACGGGAGCGTGGGGCGATAAATTGCGCTCCCCTCACCTCCTTTCGAATGCGCAATGATGGTCCGGCCCAAAATGGGGCGATCTCGCAAAACTTTTCATCGCGTCCCGAGAAGCCCAAAAAGTCCATAGTGAACCGTTTCAATTCTAGTGAAAGTCGGGCACTACTGCGTGTACAATGCAGCGTTCCGGAACGATGCTGCAGGAACGGTCTTTTCAGCGGTGCAGAATCCGCTCGTCGGGATCAGGGAGGTGTAGCGTGCATTTGTTCCATTATGGACTTCGTCAGGCTCGCCAGTACAAATTTCGAACGTTAGCGTTTTTGGCAGTGCTCTTGCCGGCCGCGCTCTTGGGTCAAGGATACTTCGGCACCGTCAGTGGCATGCTTACTGATCCCTCGGGCGCTGTTATCCAGGGCGCTAAAGTAACGCTCACAGACGAGCAGAAGGGATATCAATTTACTACCACTTCCAACAGTGAGGGTCGATACCTGTTCGCTTCCGTTCCGCCGGGGTTATATTCCGTAACCGCCGAGATGCAGGGTTTCGGCAAAATAGTTCAGAACGATGTGCGGTTGAGCGTCAGCGAAAATGCGACGGCTAATCTGGTTTTCAAAGTTGCAGCCGAAACACAAACGGTGAAGGTGGAAGCCCGCTCGACGGCGATCGACACCGAAGACGCCGTGACCGGCCAGGTCGTCGACCGCAGGTTCATCGACAATCTGCCTCTGGTCGACCGCTACGTGCAGGATTTGATCTATCTCGCGCCTGGCGTGGCCGATCAGAGTGATGCCAATAGCGTAATGGACACCAATGGGACAAACTTTGTTTCCAACGGCAGCCGCGGGGCTAGCGCCGACATTTTGATGGACGGCGCCTCGGTCACCAATTTCGAGCCCAATGGCGGCATTACCTACGCGACCTACGTTCCCTCACCGGAAGCGGTCGAAGAATTCAACGTACAGCAATCGAACTTCAGCGCCGAATATGGCTTCTCGGGCGGGGCCATTGTCAACATGGTCACGCGCTCGGGCACGAACAAGTTTCACGGCGAAGTCTACGATTTCATCCGCAACACGATCACCGACGCAAACAACTGGTTCAACGACAATGTCACCCCAGTGATTCCGATTCCTCCGGTTCACCGGCACGAATTTGGCGGCACCTTCGGCGGCCCAATCATTAAGAACAAGACCTTTTTCTTCTTTGATTGGGATGGAACGCTGCAGACATACGCGCAAACCTTCCAGGGCGGCGTGCCCAGCGCTGCTGAGCGCACGGGAAATTTCGGCGAACTATGCGGAGATAATGGCGGTACCTTCAACGCCAGCGGCCTGTGCAGCGTTACGGCTGGCCAGCTTTACGATCCTTACTCTGGAGTCTATAACTCCAATGATGGCGGTCCAGTGCGCTCAACAGCCATTCCGAATAACAGAATCGACCAATATATAAGCCCTGGCTGCAATCCGGCTCTCCTTCCTGTGGGCAATGCCTGTCCTCCAGCCCAGTTCGAGCCCGCCCCTGGCGTAAAGGGCAATCTCATCGACCCGGTTGCTTTGAAGATGATGCAATTGTTCCCTCTTCCGACGCCCGGCATGCCCAATCCAACTCCGTACCTGAACTGGATCGCCTCGGGGGCAAACCGCAGCGACAATGAGCAATTCGACATCAAGATTGACCACCGCTTCAGCGAAAAGAACCTGTTCAGCGGAAAGTACTCGCAGGAGTGGAGCAACTACACCCCCTACAATTGCTTTAAGACCTTCATCGATCCCTGTGGCAGCGGGGCGAACACCGGCAACTCGCACCTGTTTGCCTTGAATGATGTCTACACCTTCAGTCCTACGTTGCTGTTGACGACCACCCTGGGCTTCACCCGCGGTACAGAGCTAATTGATGCCTACAATTCCAGCCAGAATCCTAATCCTCTCAGCACTCTGGGTTTTCCCTCTTACTTGCAGTCGAATGGTTTCAATGGCGTTCCTGCCATCTTCATCGAAGCCGGATATTTTCCCGCCTCCGGCTTTACCAGCGCCGGAAACAATCCCTACGGCAATTACAAGCAGGGTCAGGATACGGGTCAGCTTTCGGCGATGCTGACCAAAATCCATGGTACTCACGAATTGAAGTTCGGATTAGAAGGCCGTTTGCACCAGCAGAATTACATTCAGACGAACGCTCCTCTGGGCTATTTCCAGTTTGACAACACAGGGAGTTCATCGTGCCCGTTTAGCGGCGACTTGATCGACTGCGGCGGAGACGGCATGGCCAGCTTCATGATGGGCCAGATGATGGGCCAGGGGAACAGTTATTATGAGATCCAGTTCCGCCCTGCCAGCGAAAACTACCAGTATGCCGCTTTCGTTCAGGACAACTGGAAGACAACCAGCAAGCTGACGTTGAACCTGGGACTGCGCTACGACGTTTCTCTGCCCAGAACCGAGCGCTTTAATCGCATGAACTGGTGGAACCCGAACGTGATCAACCCGCTGAACGGCGGTACTCTTTCCTACGACGATCAGTTCAGCGGACCGACAAATCTTACGCTGCACGGCGCCGAGTTCTTCAACAGTCCCAGCGTGCGCTCGGACTGGTTAACGGACTGGACCGACATTCAGCCGCGTTTTGGGCTGGCCTATCAGTTCGCTCCGAAAATGGTCCTGCGCGGTGGCTACGGGATCTTCTACAGCCAGACCCGTTCGGGCGCCAATGGCCTGCTCAGTTACGGTTCGCAAGGCTTTAATCAATACACCAGCGCAATTACTACGTATCAGAACGCGGGAAACGTCCCCTGGACGCACCTGGACAATCCGTTTCCCGCTGGCCTGATTCAGCCGCCGGGAGCGTCTCTCGGCGAGCTGAATGACGTGGGCTTCGGCGCCATCGGACCGCTCCGCACTCATGCGGCGGCCCTGACCCCATACGAGCAGACCTGGACCTTTGGCCTCGAGCGCCAGTTGCCCTGGAATGTGGTCTTCGGTGCGACTTACCTCGGAAAGAAGGGAACGCACCTTTACTTCGCCGGCGACAACAATCCCGACATCCTTGGACCTGCGATGGAGACGCATCCTAATTTGGTCAACCAATACGAAACCTACGTCACTAATCCCTTCTCTTCGCAAAATGGCGGCCCCATTTCCGATCCGAACAGCACGCTTGCCAGTCCCACGGTCCAGGAGTATCAGCTAAAGACGCCTTTCCCGGAGTTCTCCGGCGTCGCGACCGATGAACCGCCGATCGCGAACTCGACGTACAATGGGCTACAACTCACGGCAAATAAGCGCTACAGCAACGGCCTGGAGCTTGTGGCCAGTTTCACGTGGTCGAAATCGATCGACGACTCCTCGATGTATGACACCAACGTCGCTTGGCTTGCAAACTACGGCGGTGAGGCAGGATGGGCTCTCCAGGATCCGAACAACCCGAAATCGGAGCGAAGCCTGTCGACGTTCGATGTGCCCTACATGGTGAAGTTCAGCTACAGTTACGATTTGCCCATTGGCCGTGGCAAGGCGTTCGGAGACAACATGCCCCGATTTCTGGACGCCATCATCGGCGGCTGGAAAACCAATGGCATCTGGAACATGCACTCCGGCTGGCCACTGCAGTTCTTTGTTTTAAATGGCGGAACGCCGCTGCCCACGTATGGCCCGCAGCGCCCCAATTTCGTTGGCGAGCCGCGGCGCAGTCACGGCCCCGACACCTATTGGGTGAACAACTATTTCGCGAATCCGGCCTCAATTCAGACCCCAGCCCCCTTTACTCTTGGGAATGCTCCGAGGACCACGGGCGCAGCGCGTTCGCCGTTCTTTTTCGACAGCGACCTGTCGATTGCCAAGCAGTTTTTACTCTCGAATGTGCATGAAGGCATTCGATTGGAGATGCGCCTGGAGGCGGAAAACGCATTCAATCATCCAGTCTTAGGCACGCCCGACACCAATGCCGGCGATCCTAGCCTAGGGCAGATAACTTATGTAGCCAATCCCGGCCCACGCCAATGTCAGCTGGCCTTGAAAGTCACGTTTTGAAGTGCACTGCAAGCCGCGCTTGTCGGTTGAAATGCTTTCATCTCCGCACGAAGAGTGATGCCGGCGGCATCGAAAGGAACAGGTACCGTCCTTCGTTGTCTGAGGTGGTCTTAAACGGATATCACTTCTGCTCGTCGAGCAGGGTGACTCTCACTCTTTGCACGAAGCGCGCGACGGCCGCGTCCCTGCAAGTCCCGGATCACTCCCCCGTCTCAGCAGCGATGAAAGGCTGCCAAATTCGGCAGAAGTGTTCCTGTCTGAAGTTAAAGATAAGGATTCGGAACCGTTGGCCCGCGGAGGCAAATGATCGGAATTTGGTGTCGGTCGGTAGTCACGTACTGTAAATAGCAGAAACTAAAGGTCTGGCGGAGAGGGAGGGATTCGAACCCTCGGTACAGGTGTTAGCCCGTACAACGGTTTAGCAAACCGCCGCATTCGGCCACTCTGCCACCTCTCCGGCGGGACCGAGGTACAGTTTACCACGGTCGAATTACCGCGGTGGCCGCTGTAACTGTGGGAGTTCGTCGGCAGCTTTCGATTCCTTTATGTCGACCAGGCGCAGCGTAGCTCCGGCCGCGGCGTACCGAACCTCCAGCTTGGGGTCGTACATATACGGTTCCACCTTCATTCGCAATGCGGTGTCGCCACGTTTGGCGATAGCCTCGATGGCGGCAACACGCACGATCCAATTTTTATCTGCCGAGGCGTTCACCAGCGCTTGTGCGCTTTTCGGATCGGGATCGTCCGCAAGCACGCTCGCGGCGGCGGCCCGGATCGGAGAGGAGTCATTTTTCAGAATCACGCGCAGCGCATCCCACCCCATGCCGGCGTAGGGGATGTAGCCGATTCCTTGGTCAAAGCTGAGTTCAGCCAGTTTTTTGGGGTCATGTAAGATTGCGGTTTGCTGGGCGATCAGACCCTCGCTGCCCTTCCGTTCTCCGGTGAGAATTTCGTAGTAGACCTCATAACCTGATTTATCCTTCATCTGGACCAGAGCACGAGCAGCCGCAAGAATTACTGGGATATCTTTATCGGACAGCATTTCTTTCAACCTGGGAATGGCAGCGGTGGAGCGCATTTGTCCCAGCGCAGTTGCGGCGGCGCGGCGGACTTCAGGTGTGAAGTCGCGCGATGCGTTTTCCGCTAATTCCGTGGCCTTTCGGTCCTGGATCAGAAGTCCGAGAACGCGCACTGCGGCGATGCGCTCTTCGCTAGTGTGAGACTGCAGGCCAGAGCGAATAAGCTTCCAGGCGACTTCTTGGCCGGTTTCGGCGCGCGATAATGGATGGACCACGAACGCTGCCGCACTGGTGACGACGACAAGAATCAGTTGTCCCCACAACCTCGAATTTCGCATATTAAATTAAGGAGTATACGATCCTTTGGACGAAGGCTTACAGTCGTTAATGGGCTGATTTTTCTGCGACTCTTCGCGCTTCGCTTGGGCCAAGCCAACAGAAGGGCTGTGGCGAGCATCCAACCTCAACCTCTATTTCGGCGTGGCGGCTCTCGCGAGTTGGAGTTCGTATTCTGGCACGTCTTCTGGTAGATCTGGCAAATCGGACCTTCGCACGTCGCTCCCGGACACATCGATTCGCTTTTCGCTGTTATCTTTTGCCTTGTATGCGTTCGCCGGCATGGATGGTTTTGCTTTTGACGGGATTAGGGTGGGCCCAGGTTCAGGTTCAAGGCCCCTCGCCGGTTTATGAGGGACAGAAGGTGACAGCCATTGACCTTATCGGCAACCCGCACCGGAATCTGGAACCGTATCGTGCATTCGTCCTGCAAAAGGCGGGCGAGCCTTATTCGCAAGCAAAGGTTGAGGCCAGCATTGAAGCTCTGCAAAATGCAGGCCACTTTCCTAAAGTCACGGCAAATATTGTTCCCGATCTTTCCGGCTTGCGCATTGATTTTCTTTTGGAGCCTGCTTACTTCATTGGAGTTCTCGAGTTTCCTGGCGCTACGCAAAAATTCTCCTATATCCGGTTGCTGCAAGTGGCCAGTCTTCCCGATGAAGATCCATATGATCCGTCCCGGGTAACCGTTGCTGAACAGGCGCTGCAGACATTTTTCAAACGCAACGGCTACTTTGAGCCCACAACGAATTCGAGTATTCAGATTGATGACGCTCATCAATTGGTGAATGTCATTTTTCGCGTGGAGCTTGGAAAGCGAGCCAGAATTGGGACGGTTTCAATTCAAGGAACTGACTCCCAGGAAACTGCGCGGCTGCTGCGCGCCATGCGCTCGCTGCGAGCACGTTTTACGGGAAGCTTGCTGAAACCCGGGCAAACCTATACTGCGGAACGAATCAAGAACGCGCTGGCGCAGATGAAGCGGAGTCTGACACAGCAGCACAGGCTGGCCAGCAGCGTGGAGGAAAATCCGCCGCAATATCGCGCGCAAGGTAACCTCGTGGATGTGTCATTCAAGGTGAATCTGGGACCGGTGGTGACGGTGCGAACCAGTGGTGCAAAGCTCACGTGGGTGCCATGGCTTGCGGGACGCAATATCAAAAAGCTGATTCCGATCTACTCCGAACGGAGCATCGACACCGAGTTGGTGCAGGAAGGACAACAAGACCTAATCGATTATTTTCAGAAGAAGGGATTCTTCGACGTCAGCGTAAAGATCGAAATGACACATCAGCCTGACCAGATCGTGCTGGACTACGAAATTAATCGCGGCAGGAAATACAAAGTCGACCACATCTTTTTTGCCGGGAACAAAAACATCGCCGGGTCGACTCTGATTGCTCAGGTTACCGTCAAGAAAGCTCATTTCTGGAATCACGGCAGCCTTACAAACAAGCTGCTGAAGCAAAGCGTCGACACCTTGAAGGCGATATACCGCGACAAAGGCTATGAAGATGTGAAGGTCACATCGCGGGTCACCAAGCACGATTCGAAGATCGATATTGGATTCGATGTTGACGAAGGCCCGCAGACTGTAGTGGCGAACGTGAATGTCACGGGAAATGACCATATCGCGCGCGAACAACTGGCGGCCCCGAAAGGTTACGAAACGCGCGCCAGCCAGCCCTTTTCGCCACGGAAAGTAGCAGATGACCGCAATCGCATTTCTGCTACTTATCTGGATCGTGGGTATCCCAACGCGGATGTCATGACGAAAATCGCGAGAGCGGAGAACGATCCGCATCGAGTTAATGTGACTTTCGCAATCGCGGAGCAGCAATTCGTCCGGGTTGGCGAGGTTCTTTATCTGGGGCAAAGCCACACGCGGCTTCCGCTGATTCGAAAAACCGCGAAACTGGCGGCTGAAGGTCCTCTGAATCAAGTGAAGGTGCTGCAAGCTCAGACTCGTCTTTATGACTTGAACATTTTCGATTGGTCAAGCGTGGGCCCGCGCCGACCGATCACGGATCAAACGGAAGAAACGACGCTGGTCAAAGTGCATGAAGCCAAGCGCAATGACGTTGTGTATGGATTCGCCTTCGAAATCTCGCACCGCGGGGGCAACGTCCCTTCCGGAACCGTGGCAGTGCCGGGGCTGCCGGCCATTAATCTGGGCAAGTATCAGCTCGCGCCCAGCCAGGCAACTTACGCCAGCCCCCGGGGCTATGTCGAGTTCAATCGCCATAACATGCGCGGCCTGGCTGAGACTGCGAGCGCATCTATTTTGCTTGACCGGCTCGACCAGCGTGCCATCACAGCCTACACGCAGCCGCATTTTTTCGGCTCGCCGTGGCAGTCACTGACGAGCCTTTCGATTGAACACACCACCGAGAATCCGCTGTTCGGCGCCAGCCTGGGGGATGCATCATTTCAGGTGGAGCGCGTCATCAGCCGGAAAAACAATACGCGGGTGCAACTGCGTTACGATTTCAACAAAACTATTTTGTCGCAGTTGCTGGTGCCGGCGCTGGTGATGTCCAGGGACCGCAACGTCCTCCTCTCAACTTTTTCCGGCAGTTTGATTCGAGACACGCGCGATCACCCTCTGGATGCGCATCGCGGCATTTTCGCTACTTTGAATCTTGGCATTACTCCAACCGTCCTGGGATCGAGCGCCAACTTCACGCGTTTCTTTGGCCAGTTTGCAACTTACAAATCGTTTCATTCAGTAGTATTTGCCAACAGCATCCGGCTCGGTCTGGCAAAGCCCTTTGCTTCAAGTTTCATTCCGACCAGCCAGCTGTTTTTTGCCGGTGGTGGCACGACACTTCGCGGATTTCCCATCGATGAAGCCGGACCGCAGCGCATTGTGCCCTTCTGCACCGGCCTGCAAAATCAGACCGGATGCGTGAACGTTACGGTGCCCGTGGGAGGAAACGAGCTTTTCATTTTGAATTCGGAAATACGCTTCCCCCTGAAGATTTTCAAGCCGCTCGGCGGCGTTATTTTTTACGACGGTGGGAATGTGTACAGCGCCATTAATTTGCCGAATTTCGTGACCAACTATACGAACACGATTGGGGTGGGTCTTCGCTGGGCGACGCCGATCGGTCCCATTCGCATTGACCTGGGCCACAACCTCAATCCTGTTCCCGGCATCGACCCTACGCAGTACTACATCACGTTAGGCCAGGCTTTCTAGGTATTTCCGGGAAGGATCGTCGGAAGCAGTTATGCGATGGCAGAAAATTGCTGGACGGACATTCATGGCACTGCTGGCAGTGCTGCTGATGCTTTGTGTCGGCGGATACCTGTTTTTAAAGAGTGGCCCATTCAATCAATTCGCGCGCCGAAAAATCGCGGAAGCGGCACAGCAAGTCACCGGCGCGCCGACGACAATCGGAGGTCTGGAATTCAGCCTTCCAAACCTCACCGCTCACCTTTACAACATCACTGTGCACGGCAAGGAGAGCGCTGATCAACCTCCGCTGCTGGCGATTCAGGAAATAACCATTCGCCTCAAGATTAGGTCCTGGCTTCATCGCAAAGTGAATTTGAACGAACTGATTGTCGAGCATCCGGTGGCGCATGTGGAGACCAATCGCGCGGGTCAGAGTAACTTGCCGACGGCGCCTTCACACAGTGGCTCGCATACCAGCATCTTCGAACTTGCGGTTCGACACGCGCAACTAGTTCGAGGAGAAGTGAGCTATAACGACCAGAAGATTCCGATCGACGCCGATCTTTACAACCTAAAAGCCAACGTTCATTTTGATCGAGCGGCGGTCAGCTACAGTGGTTCTGTTTCTTATGACAATGGGGAGTTGCGCTACGAAGGGTATGCGCCGCTGCCGCACAGTTTGCAGGCCACATTCAATGCCACGCCGGACCAATTGTCGATTGAGTCTGCTGTGCTGAGAATTGGACACTCTGTGGCCTCGATTCGGGCGAATCTTAAGAACTACTCTTATCCGGTTGTCGAAGGAAACTACAACCTCCACATTGACGCACAAGACTTCGCGTTGCTTGCACCGGCGTATGGCCCTACTGGGGATCTCTCGCTAGTGGGGCAGATTCATTATGACAAGGTTGCTGACAAGCCGCTGCTGCGGAGTGTGGCCATCGAAGGCGAGATTGTGGGCGAATCGCTTTCGTCGGTGAGCGATGGACGTCGAATTTCTTTCAGCCAGTTGCGCGGAAACTTTCAGCTTGCGAACGGCGCACTGCAGGCAAAGGCTATTCGATTGGACACTCTCGGCGGATGGGTCAATGCCGATCTCAATGTTCAAGACCTTGACGCCACGCCTTCCGGCAGGCTGCAAGCGTGGCTGCACGGCATTTCACTGCAGGCGATGCAGCGGGCGCTACGCCACGACATAAAGCAAATCGTTGTGACTGGAACTGTCAATGGTACTGCTGATGCTTACTGGACCGGCAGTCTCAGCAAGGCTCGCATTCGCTCCGATCTTGAGGTCAGCGCCGAAGCGAAAGGCGGCTCTCGCAGCACGGATAATTCTTCGCAGAGCCAAGTCCCGGTGATGGGCGTGATCCACGTAACTTATGATGAAATGCGCAACGCAGTGATGCTGCGTCGATCAACGCTGCATATACCGGCTGCAATGGTTACTGCGGATGGAGAAATCAGCCGGGCATCCCATCTGCAGGTTCAAGCAAACATAACCGATTTGCACCAACTCGAATCTCTGGCTGCGGCTTTCGGTGCCAACAGCTCCTCTCTGCCGCAAGTGTCCGGGTCTGCCACGTTAAATGCGAACCTGAAAGGATCGTTTACCGAACCACGGATTAAGGGACAATTTTCCGCGCAGAATGTCGATGTACAAGGCAGCCAATGGCGCAGCGCGCAGGCAGGATTTCAGGCTGGCCCGTCGCGTGTTGCCATTACAGAGGGCACTCTCATTAGCGCGCAACGCGGCCGCGCTTCGTTCAGCGGAACTGTCGATCTTCGCGATTGGCATTACTCAGCCAATAATTCGTTCTCTGCAAATGTTTCGCTGCATCAGATGTCGATCGCCGACCTGCAGCGCAGCGTCAATCTTCACTATCCGATCAGTGGAGATCTTTCTGCCAACATTTCGCTAAACGGAACGGAATTGAATCCACGGGGCTCCGGGAAGATTCAGATCGCGAATGCCCGCATGTATGAGCAGCCGCTGCAAACATTGACCGCGCAATTTCATACCGACCACGGCGCTGTCGTCTCATCGCTTCATCTCGCGACCCCTGCCGGAACAGCCGACGGCAATCTCTCCTACACTCCGCATAACAGAACGTATGTTGTTCGCCTTGATGCACCATCGCTGCTTTTGCAAAAGTTACAGGTTGTGCAAGCGAAGAACCTGCCGCTGACGGGAACTGTGACCGTATCCGCGAGCGGACAAGGTACTCTCGACAATCCTCAGGTAAACGCAAGCTTGCGGTTGCCGCAGGTTACGGTGCAGGGCAAATCCATTTCAGATACGAACGCCGATCTTCAGGTTGCGAATCATAAAGCGTATCTCAGCCTGAATTCCAAAGTTGTCGATGCCACAGTGCAAGCTCGCGCGCAGGTGAATCTCACTGGCGACTATTACACCGAGGCTTCGATCGAGACGGGGACTGTCCCCCTGAATGTGTTGCTTTCCACTTACCTGACAGGCGTGCCTGCGGGTTTTACGGGTCAGACCGAATTACATGCCACGCTGAGGGGGCCGCTGAAGGATAAAACAAAACTGGAAGTTCATATCACGATTCCGACATTGAACGCCAGCTATCAATCCCTTCAGATCGGGATTGCCTCACCCGTTCATGCCGAATTCATCCATTCTTTCCTGACGTTGCAGCCGGCTGAGATTCGCGGCACCGACACTTCGCTGCGTGTCCAAGGCAGCATTCCGTTCGCCGGAAATGGTACGCCGAGTCTCACGGCAGAAGGCTCACTCGACGTCGGCATTCTGAAGATTTTCTCGCCGGATACAACCAGTTCCGGCACGGTCGCATTTAAGGTTCATGCTTCCGGAACTGCACAGAACCCCAACGTGAATGGACAAATTCTTTTTCACGATATTGCCGTGCTCTACTCCGGCGCGCCGGTTGGATTAACGAAGCTGAACGGAACACTCGACGTGGCGAAGAACAGTATTCAGATTTCGAAAGTTACCGGAGAAATTGGCGGCGGAGACGTCGTGGCCGGGGGCTCGATCATCTACCGTCCGCAATTGCAGTTCAACCTGCTTCTGCAGGGCAAGTCCATGCGCCTGCTCTATCCCACCGGCCTTCGAACTTTGCTCGACACCAATTTGAGTTTCACCGGAAACCAACAGTCCTCAAGCATGAGTGGACGCGTGCTGATCGATTCACTGGGGTTTACGCCCGACTTCGATCTTTCTACGTTCGCCGATCAGTTCAGCGGAACGACTATACCCACGCAGCCTGGTGTTGCCGACAACATCAAACTCAACGTGAGCGTGCAGTCGAAAGATAATCTCGCCGCCAACAGTTCGCAGATCAGCGTGGAAGGCGGCATCAATGTGCGAGTCATCGGAACGGCCGCGAATCCTGTGATCATCGGACGTACGGACCTTACGGCAGGCGAGGTCTTTTATCGCAATGTACGTTACCAGATACAACGAGGCATTATTACGTTCGACAATCCGAATCAGACCAGTCCAGTGCTCAACGTTTCTGTTGCTACCACCGTCGAGCAGTACAATCTGACACTCAGGCTGACCGGACCGTTCGATAAGCTTGCGACTGCCTATACTTCCGATCCGCCTCTACCCACGGCCGATATCATCAGCCTGCTGGCACAAGGCCAGACCACGGAAGAATCGGCCGCCGCAGGCCAGAGCACAAATTCGATTCTGGCATCGCAAGCGGCCAGCCAGGCTGTAGGAGGGATTCAGAGACTTGCCGGCATTTCCAGTCTCTCGATCGATCCGCTGATCGGGGGAAACAATGCGAATCCATCGGCTCGCATCGCCATACAGCAACGCGTGACCAAGAACTTTCTCTTCACGTTTTCAACCGATGTTTCGCAACCGGGCCAAGAAATCGTGCAGGGCGATTACCAAATCAATAAGCGCTGGTCGGTGAACGTAACGCGAGATCAGGTTGGGGGAGTTTCGGTGGGCGGCGAACTGCACACTCATTTCTGAATGCAGCGCAATGTTCTATGCTGCTCTGCTTCCAGTCTCCGGATCATGAGTGACCTTTGGATTTTCCGCTCCGCTTCGAGCGCTGTTCCAGATTCCCCTGGAGAATTCGGCGTTCATCTCGGCGCCTACAAGGAAAGCAAATGAGGTCCACTGAAGCCAGTTCATAAAAGCGATAAATCCTCCGAGCGTTCCGTAAACTCGGCTGTAATTGGCGAAATGCCGGAAATAAATTCCCAGTAATACTGACAATCCGAGCCAGGCACCCACCGTGATGATTGCGCCGGGCAAGGTCTGCAGGAATTTCGGCTGCTCACATGGTGCCAAGAAGTACAGCAACTCGACGGCGAGCACCGTAAGCACGATGGCGATCGTGAAGTGCAATGGTACCCATAAGGAGGCAAATATTCGCGGCACGTCCAACTCTGCGGCGAGCCAGTCGCCAAAGCGGGGTCCGAGAATAATCACCAGCAGACCAGTCAGCAAGAGAATTCCGCAGATCGCGCCCAGGCCCATGGCGAGCAGCCTGGTTTTCCAGAAAGGACGGGTATCTTTTAGGTTGTAGGCGATGTTCAGCGCTTCAATCAGGGCATCGAACGCCGCCGAAGCCACCCAGATCATGCCCAGCATGCCGACCGAAAGCCAGGTTCCGCGATGCGGAGTAAGTATGCCGCCGAGAACGGCATTGACATTGCTCATGGTTTGCGCCGGCACCACGCGCGCCATCGTGCCCAGTACCCAGCTAAAAAGACCCGGTATTGGAAACCAACTGAGCAGCACCGAAAGCACAATCAGCACGGGGAACAGTGCCAAGAAGAAGTAGTAGGCAAGAGCTGCCGAAACTTGGATCGTGTGATGATCCTGAACATTTTGGATCGCATTCGCAAAAGACTGCCGTAGCCCGGACCACGTCACGGCCTTTTAGATGCTCGCATCGAGAGGAACGGACAATGCGGAACTCTTCTCAACGTTTCCCCAAGCCGTGGGAATTATGCAATCCGAGTGCATTTCAATCGCATCGCTTTTAGAAAAAGTGGCCATCAGCCACTAATTCGCCTTGGCGAACCATTGCTCAAACCATTCGAGGCTTCGGAGTGTGTAGTCGCGAGCATCTGCGGGCCTGATGAAAGCATGACCTTCATTCGGATAAACCACGAGTTTAGTTGGCACGCGCAGAGTGGAGAGGGCGTGCCACCATTCCACCGATTGCTCCATTGGCACTTCGCCATCGCGATCACCCACGAGTATCAACGTAGGAGTTTTCACCGCAGTGACAAAGTGCATGGGATCGCTTTTCTTGTAAACCGCGGGATCTTGGTAGATGGATGCGCCAAAAAATGGAATCATCCATTCGTCGATATCGTTTAGCCCATAGTAGCTCAACCAATCGGAGAGCCCGGCGCCCGCGACGGCGGCGGCAAAGCGCTGCGTCTGAGTTTCAGCCCACATCGTCATATACCCGCCATAGCTGTGGCCTCGAATACCGATGCGGTGGGTATCGATCGGGTACTGTTTGGAGATCGCATCCACGCCGGCCATGATGTCGCGGAAATCGCCGCCACCAAAATCCTTCACGTTGGCTTGAGTGAATGCCTCCCCTTGTCCGTAGCTGCCGCGCGGGTTGGGGCAGAGTCCGAAGTAACCCATCGCCGATTCCGGACCCATGCTGCGCTCATCCCAACGCGCCATACAGGCAGCGGAGGGTCCGCCATGCACATTGACGATTAGCGGATAATTCTTCTTCGCATCGAAATCTTTGGGTAGCATCAGCCAGCCCTGCACGCGCATGTTTCCATTCATCCAATGGACGTTTCTTATCTGGCCCCAGGCCGGCTCGGCTTCTGCATTCAAGTCGGTGAGCTGCTTCCATTTCCCGATTGCCCCAGCCCACACCTCTTGCGGAGAGCTGGGGGATTGCCGCACGATTGCCGTGGTCAGTTTGGGTCCAGGTGCGGAAGCCCATGCTTTGCCGGAGGGAGCAGCGACTTCTTCTCCGCTCCAGATGTTGCGTGGTGCGCCATTCGCGATGTTCACAATGCCGAATCCAGAATTGCCATCAACATTTTCGGCAAAGGTGATTTCGTCGTCGGAAGTCCAGGCGATAGCAGATGGAGATGCCTTGAAATTTGGAGTTAGATTGCGCGCCTCACCTCCACCAGTAGAGACGAAATAAATGTCGCCCCCGGTCGAGCCCTCATCGCTCATCAGTCCTTCAATGAATGCAACGTGCTTGCCGTCCGGAGAAACGCGGGGATCGGCGACTTGCAGCTTTGGCTTATAAATCTCGTGGAATTCGCCGGTCTGCGCATTGGCGAGGTAAAGGCGCGCAATCCACCAGTTGGCATCGCCGTTACCGTGCGCCGCGCTCACCACCCAGCCTTGCCCATCCGGAGTCCAGTCGTACTCATACACATACATGTCTGCGGGGGTGACCTGAGTGAGATGATCTTTGCTCAAATCGATTACTGCGATTCGCTGCTCGTAGATTTTTTCGTTAATAACTCCGGCGAGTGGAGTCATGGGTTGCAGCGGTCCGGCAACGCGCGGCATGCCTTCGATAAATAGAACCGAAATTTTCGAGCCGTCGGGCGAAAAGCGCGGCGCTTGCGCATAGCCTTTCAGGTCGGCGTGTTTGATGGGAGCGCCGCTCGCGAGTGCAGCCGTCCAGACTTGTGCTGCAGGAAGTTCTCCTGGCACATCTGCGATGAAGACAATCTTTTTGCTGTCCGCCGACCAGCCCACATCGCGCAGTTTGAGATTTCCCACCACGGAGACTGCGCGCTCGGATTCGTCGTTCTCGGTGCTCGTCAGGGTGAGCTGCCCGTCAACGATGTAAGCCACTTGAGTTCCGTCCGGAGAGATGGCGGCCTGGCTGATTCTCCTGGCGTGCGGCATGGAGTCGAGTACAGCAGCGGCGCGAGATGCGGTCGAGTTCGCCGCTTGCGCGAATAAGCCAACCGGTATGAGGAAGAATGCGGTCGCGCAAAACGTAAACCAAGTTACAAAACCGAATTGTATTCGTACATTCGTTCGTGGACTCATGGGAAATGAGTATAGCGGGTCTCAAAACCAGCGTGGACTGTGCAACTCAGGATCCGTGTAAGTGCTAGGGTTTCGACCGTGCTTCCTCGAAATGGGTGCTCACATATTTGGCGGTCGCCAAGACTGCCTCGCGAATGGAGAGCTTTGGCCGCCAGCCCAGAGACCGGATTTTGGAGCAGTCCAGCAGAATAAACGGGCTGTCGCCAATCCAACCACGTTCGCCGCCAGCGTATGCGATCTTCGGATGAAGGCCGAGATAGCTGCAAATCCAGCCGATCGAGTCCTTGACTTCGCAGTACTCATCTGTGCCGAGATTGAAGATATTCACTTTTTCGTCGGCTCGATCTAGTGCGGTGAGAATCGCGTCGATACAATCTTGCACGTACAAATAAGATTTTTTCTGATGACCATTGCCCAGCACATGGAGATGATCGGGGTGCTCCGAAAGCTGGCGATAGAAATCGAAGACATGACCATGCGAATAGCGTTCCCCAAGAATGGAAACGAAGCGAAAAATGTAGGCCTGCATTCGGAAGCCTTCGCAATAGGCCTGAATCAAGCCTTCAGCCGCGACTTTGGAGGCTCCATAGAGCGAGGTCTGGATGGGAAATGGGCAGGTCTCGGGCGTGGGGAAAATTTCAGGCTCGCCGTAGATTGAACCCGTCGAAGAAAACACGATTCGCATGCAACCCTGCTCGCGCATGGTTTCGAGAACATTCCATGTAGCGATGGTATTTTGATCGAGATCTTTGCGCGGATGCTGGGTGCCGAAACGTACGTCGGCATTCGCGGCGAGGTGCACGACCAGGTCTATTCCATGCATCGCCGCCGAAAGAGCGGCACGATCGAGAAGGTCTGCCTCCTGCAAAACGAATCGCGGATTGGCCAGCGCATTATGCAGGAACCGCCTCTGTCCGGTTGAAAAGTTATCGAAACCGATAACGCTATGGCCTGCGGCGAGGAGGCGATCGACCATGTGACTACCGATGAAGCCGGCTGCGCCGGTCACTAGAACGCGCACAGCGAATCTCCGGCTGAGACCAAAAATGCAGGGAGCGAAGTGATTTCGTAAGTGACCGCGCAAAGCTTCAGAGGCGCATTATCTGATATTGGAAGAAGTCTCCCTGAGCGCAATTCGTGTCCCCCTCAATTCAAAACGGCTGTCGCGCCAAACGTAACGCAGGTTCAGATAGCTGGCAGCCCAGACCGCAAATCCCAGTAAATCGCGCAAGGGATAAAGCCAGGGCGCCCGGCGTACCTGTGGATCACAAATAACCCTCCAGCCGATAAGCCAGGCCTCGGCCAACCGATTCACTAACGCAACCGCAGGTATAAGTAGTCCGAGCGCCCAACGTCCCAATCCCGCGGCTGCGAAAAATCCCAGCAGACCGTAGGGCATGGCAAAGATCAGCCCGCTTCCGAAATGGCCTTTGGGGCGCGAGTAGCGAGTGGTTTGCGCCCAGCGCAATTGATTTTGCCACATCTGCAAGAATGATTTCTGACTCACTACGTGATCGATGGTGTGACCGGAGAGGATAACTCGGTATCCGGCCTTCGCGATCATGTTACCGATCGCAAAATCGTACGCAATGTAATCCTTCAGCGCAGCGTAGCCGCCGATCGCGGCGAGTGAATCTTTGCGAACGACGGTGGTCGGCCCTAAACCGAACTTCATCCCTTCGAGCAGATTGGCGACGAGCACGCCCGCAGTCATCTCCACGGACATGCCGATCGCTGTGAGTCCAGAGAAAAATCCTGCTGCGTTCTTGCCCCGGTAGACGCACGTGACTGCGCCAACCTTCGCATCGAGCATCGGCGGAATAATCTCGCGCAAATACTGGGGACCAACTTCGACGTCGCTATCGGTGGTGACAAGAATGTCGTGGGAAGCGGCTTGAGCTAGGCAATGAAATGAGTAGACAGCCGGATTCGGCCAGGGTGCGCCGGTGACCAGAATGCGGCTTCGGACGTCCGGGTAGCGGGCGCACACTTCGCGCACCACATCGAGCGCGGCATCGTCTGCCGTGTCGGCGGCAAATAGAACTTCGTAGGCGGGATACTTCTGCCGAAAGAAACTCTCGATGTTCTCTTTCAGTTGCGCTTCCAAGCCATGCACCGGCTTCAAAACCGAAACTGGAGGTAAAGAAGAATAGGGAATTGAACTGGATTGTTTGCCGGCATCCCGATGAAACTTGATTGCCCCAATGACCGCCAGGCCAAGGAAAACGGTCGACGCGATTGTTCCGATGAACGCCAGCGCCAATAAAAAATAGAGAATCAGCTCTATCAATTTGTTTGGTCCGTGATTTGGCCCGTCGATCTCGCCGAATCAGATTCAGATCGCAAGACTCGCAAGGCGAATCGCAAAAACGAGCCGGTCGTCTGGATAACAATTCACACTATACATTCAGGGGTGGCTAAACGTAAGAGAACTGGCGGGCAAAGGTTGGTGTCTTTTTATCCCGCCAAGACCAAGTTCGATCAGCGCGAACCTGCGCGGGCGCTCTCGATGGCATGGGGACTCGCCGCTTTGGTGATGTGGTAATCCTTATACTCGATCGAAAGAGTGGCTTTGCCTCCCAGGCGCATTTCACTTTCCGTATGGTCCCAGGCAGGGAGCCAGAAACCATCCAGCTTCACATATTTGTGTTCAATTTGCGTCTTCTTAATCCACATGGACGGATTTTGGCAGGGTTCACCTTCGATTCGTACGACGGCAAAATCGTTTGCGTCGACCCAGATTTTTCCGTGATAAAGGAACTTATTCCTTTTTCTGGGCAACAGATTGAGGATGTATTCTCCGCCACTCGGCGTCGAATCGTAACCCGCCAAGGTAAACTCATAATTTTCGGTGTTCAGGGTCGCTTGCCGCTGGTTCTGATCGTTCAAAAATTCCTGCTCGCTCTCCAGCAGCCTTTTAAAAATATGATTGATCAGGAACGTAGAACCGGTTTGGGAGACCACCTTGAATTGCTTGACGTTGGGAGCGCGGTAGGTGACGTCCACCACCATCTGGGCCTCGTAATCTCCGGCGAAGCCATGATAGTGCATGTGATAGATGCGCTGGCTGCTGAATTGCTCTAATGCTGTAGCCCGCTGTTGATCCCTTTGTTCGAGATTTTTGGCTACCTGTTCAGCCGAGAATGGAGCGGTTCGCCCCGAATATAAAGAGCTTGCGCTCGATGAAGTTGCAGAAGATTCCTGGCAATAGGATGACAAGCTGCAACACAAAACGAAGACGAGCGCCCCGGAGCTCAAACGCAGGAACAGCACTGTAAACCTTAGATGCCGAGTGCAGTGACTTCGTTGATGCCAGATGCACACTGGCTACGAACCGAGAGTTTACCCACAGATTTTCTAAGTCTAGACCATTCAAGCGGATCTGTCTGGTTACCTTTGTGCCTCCCTCATCGGGGCCATTCCGATGGATCGAAAGTTGCTGCACACTATTACTACATTGGAATGCAGGACAAGAGTATTCAAACCGAACGGCGCCTTCAGGATCGAACGCAAGCCGTGCTTCCCGTGCGAGTTCGCGGGGTCGATGCATCCGGAGCGGCTTTTGAAGAGTTGGCTCATACGCTCGATCTGACGACCCTCGGGGTGCGGCTGGGATCGATTCGGCGTCCGCTGAAGCCGCTCGACACGGTGATTGTGTTTTACCGCCAGCGGCGAATGGAGTTTAAGGTGATCTGGACCAAGCTGCTGGATGGCAGAAGCGAATACCAGGTCGGCCTTCAGGTTTTATCGCATGCAAAAGAGGGGTGGGCGGTGAACCTGTTTGGTTCCAGCTCAGAACCCCAGAAGCAGTCGCATGTAGCAGTTGGAGCACTTTAATGATGGAAAAATCATGGACTCTTTAAAGAAACTTTGGAGAAATGAAGAAGGACAAGACGTTGCGGAATATTCCGTGATGCTGGCCGTCGTTCTTGTCATCGTGATGGGTACGGTACATCTGATCGGCTCCAACGCCACCAATGTCTTCTCCAACGTCGCCAGCGGAATTCAATAATCCGTCTGAGTGGACAATAGCGAAACATTTAGCTGCACTTGCGTTTTCCGATTCCGGTTTGCTGACTATCTGTCCGAAATCATGGGAAACGTTACGTTGTAGCGCCGCGTTCTTTGTGGATGCTTTAATCGGGGAACCCGACGCGGCGTACGAATTGTCCGAATCGCGGGTCTCCATGCAGTGGCTCGAATCTTCGTCCCGTTTTGAGATATGTGAGTTGAGGATCCCTCTCCTGATAGGCCTTTTCCAACCAGACAAAAGCTTCGTTCGATTCGCCCAACGCTCCATATAGGGTCGCCAGTGAAGCGGCCGGAACTATGCCTTGCTGGTGTAGTTGCTGGAGGTTCGCGAGTATTCTTCTTGCCTCAGCGGTGCGTCCCGAAACGGCGTAGGCAAAGCCCAAGTCCAATCTGATGTCCATGTCTGCAGCTCCGGCGAGTTCTAGGGCGTTTTGAAACTCTCGAATGGCATCATCCTGTTTGCCGCCGTGCAGGTAGACC
This sequence comes from uncultured Acidobacteriaceae bacterium, assembly GCA_963766625.1. Taxonomy (GTDB): domain Bacteria; phylum Acidobacteriota; class Terriglobia; order Terriglobales; family Acidobacteriaceae; genus Sulfotelmatobacter. The sequence goes on from CAVYBF010000022.1 coordinate 369,292, forward strand.
CAGCCCAGAGTCTGGTGAGCCGGTGCAAAGTGCTGATCCAGTTCCAAGGTTGTCTGGACCTGCCGGAGTGCTTCATCGTAACGCCCTGCCACCAACAACCTTCCCGCCAATGCATTGTTCAGAGGCAGGGACAGAGGGTCGAGTTCACGGGCACGCATGGCCTCAGCGACTCCCTCATTGAATCGTCCTGTGTACGTGAGATAACCGCCATACCAGTTATGAGCTTGCGCGTAACCTGGGTCCAATTCCAAGGCCTGCTTGTATTCTCGCTCGGCCGTGGGCCAGTCCCATTCATAAGTCTCCGCGATGAACGCAAGAGAAGCGTGAGGTTCAGCCAGGCCGTCATCGAGTTCGATCGCCTTGAGGGCCGCTTTCTTTGCACCTGAGAGAGCGTCCTTCGATGGAAGACCACCGCGGAATCCAAGCATTGCGTAGGCCTCCGCCAGTCCGCTATAGGCCGGGGCATAGGCTGGGTCTTGCACGATCGCCTGCTCGAACGACGCGATGCTTTTGTGGAGCGCATCCTCGGTTCGCTGGCTGAAGTAGTAACGGCCCCTCAAGTAACTCTCGTAAGCCTCAGGATCGACCGGGGGCTTGGATGCCAGACGCGCCCGGTCCTCCGGTGTGACATTCAGTTGGATCTGCTGAACAATATCCCGAGCGACTTCCTCCTGCACTTCGAGAATGCCGTGGTACTCTCGCTGGTATTCCCCCGCCCAGATGTGCTCATCCGTCGCGGCCCGAATCAATTGGGCATGAACACGGATCTGGTGTCCCTCTTGTACCAGCGACCCTTCCACAATCGCATCGACCGCGAGCATCCTGGCAATCTCTGGCACTGAAAGCTGCGTGTTCTTGAAGTGCATCGTCGAAGTACGGGATATAACCCTTAATCCGTGAATTCTGGAAAGTCGCCCGATGAGTTCCTCGGTCATGCCGTCGGCGACATAGTCCTGCGACGGATCGCCACTCAAGTTCTGCAAGGGAAGCACTGCCAGAGAGCGAATTCTGGCCCGGCTTGCATCCCTTGCGCGCATGCGTGTTGCGAAGTGGGCAAGTGAAACTATGGCGGCAAGCACCGCCACTGAGGAGCTAAGAATGAGCCAGCGACGTCCGCGCGGAACGGTCGTCAGCCGGCCACCAACCCCAGCAGCTTCCAGGGCTAGCTCTTGTTCCTCTTCTTCCTCTTCGGGGGAACGGGATCTACGGGCTTGCCGCCAGGCATCGAGCTCGGAACACAAGGCATAGACGGAGCCTCGCTTGTGATGCAGGTGGCGGTGGACAGGCATTCCCTCCTGCCTCTCCCAGCGCTGAACGGTCGTCACGTCCCGGCCCAGGTACGTGGCAATCTCCTTCCAGGAATCAAGGCGACGCTCGGACGGGGTTTCGGACAGCGTTTTGTTGGGGAATGGTTCGCCCATTCGCCCTCCTGTGAGCGATCAGGAGACAACCGCTCCGATTGTAATGCCCCGAAAGAGAACTGCAAAACACGGCATTTGGCCGCAAAATGGGTCGGTCCGTTTATTGCTGTTTGCTTAATGTCCTCAAGCTGACCCAATGTGTGCATGGCGGTCGGTCAACGACCCGCCGCGATTCAACTGCGCCAGCCAGTCGGCTTTGATCCCGGGGGGCTTTCGGCTCGGCGCGATGATTCGCTGAACAAGATCAATGGTCCCAAATCAGTGTTCCCAAAATCTCTGGAGGCAACCATGCACAGCAAAACTTTTTTCTGGTTGGTAGGGGCGTGGGTTCTCGTACTCGCGCTAGGCACAAGTGCAGCGGCGCAAGATTGGCCAAACAGGTACTACAGTGGCGTGATCAATGACTATCCATTATCAGCCAACCCGACAGCCGGTCCGTGGGAACTTCGCGGCCCGTGGTCCTTGAGCCTGCAACCGCTCGGAAGGGCAGATTTTTCGGCATCTCTGACGATGGAGTTTTCCGATTCAGGGGCCGGCTCTGGGTTGAGCACCGACTCCCGACACCAGCACACGCACCACATAACGATGAAGGGCGCGACGCTAGTTTGGAACCCGCCTCAAACCGATTGCCCAACCGGCATCACTCCCTTCCCTACCTACACTTGGGTTCTGGAGGTGAACGGATTGGCGAATGTAACGGGAAATGGAGGATCTCCCTTTACCGGGCAAGTGCCGCTACAGGTCTGCCTCGGGGGCGGACCGAACCTCGAGATTTCGAACATCACGCTGGTGTTTACGAATCTCTCGACCGGCCCATCACAGGCAACAGATCATTTCGGACCGCAGCCGATCCACGGGGTCGTTCGGCTTCCCAGGGAACTTGAATAGGGTGACAAAGACCGGCGCTGAAGGGGACGGCCGGGCACGGGCAGTGATAAGGGCGCTGCGGCGGTGAAGTGTCGCGCCTCGGAGGGAGCAGATAAAGGCAATGCAAGTGATACCGCCGCAAGACGTTCTCGGGCCCGATTCTGCTCACGCGGTTGACGCTGGCTTTGGCTGCGGCGCGAACAGCTCCGTATCGCTCGATCGTGATGGAAGTTGCTCTCTCGCGGGGTTCGACGGAGCGCGGTTTCCATGCTGAGAGGTCGTGGCGGAGGTGGAAAGCCGCGACCCGAGTCTGGCTGCCCCACTGCAAGCTGCAAACCTCCAACTACGACTGGTTTTATGGTCACGGGAATGGCGAGCATTACCGGAAATGGAGGCTACCCGCCATTTGCACCTGAGGGTCAGCTGTCGCCGCTCACGGTCTGCGTGACCGGAGGGACGCAGGTTGAGTATTCGAACATCACGCTGGTGTTCGGTGCACCTGCGAGCGGACATTTCGGCTCGCAACCGATCAACGGCGCCGTTCGTGTCCGGAAATGAGAGGGAGGTAATCCACATAGCAGAAGCAGGGCCATAAGCAGGATTTTGGCTGGTTACTTAACTAACTAGCATCTTGTACGACGACTGAGCATGTGGGACGTAGCATGCAAAATTCTCGGACCCTGGGGTACCGGATCAATGGCCGCAGCTCGAACCTCACATACAGCGACGCTGTTACCGGATATTTGGGACCCGGTTGCCCCCGAGACACGAACTCTAGTTTAAGCCGAAAAAGAAAGGAGAATCAAAAATGAGCAAGTTCGGAAAGTATTTTCTTCTCGTGACAGGTTTCGCGTTCCTTGCGACCTTTGCCCGCATTCCCGGGGCCAACATCAACGTTCATGCCCACAATGGTGCCTGTAGTGTCGCCAGCCTAAAGGGGACCTACGCCTACCTCAGATCGGGCTCTGTTATGGGGCAAGGCCCTCGTGCCGAGCTGGGGCTCGATGTCTTTAACGGAGATGGGAAGCGCGGCATCGTTCGCAACACCGGAGCCAGCTACACCGTATCCTTCGACTGGTCCAATTCCCCTTGGCCGGACGGAACCTACACGGTCGATGAGGATTGTACCGGCTCGCTGTACGCTGCGGATGGTACAAAAGCTAACAACATCATCGTCCTTGACGGAGGCAAGAGATTCTTGGTGCTCGCCGCCGGGCCACTTGGGGAGGGCAAGGTTATCACGGGAGAGGGGACGAGGCTGGAGGAGGAGAAGGACTAACGGTGCGCTGACTAGGTTGGATGCACACCTCTTCATTTGAAGCGGTTATGCATCTCGCCGAGGGTCGGTGATGTGGAAGTGGGTAAGCGGAACGGAAGGGCTGCCGGCCACAGCGGTGGCCTTCATCGGTGAGTTGAAGTTAACGGTCAACCCTTCTGGAGAAGGAGTGATAGGCGGACACGTAGCGGCTAGCGAGGATGGCACGTCTCTAACGTTCGCAGAGGAGCCCGTCACCGGTTCTTACGAGGTCGACAGGGGCTGCAGGGGCACGGCTATCATAACGCCGAAGGGCCACTCCGAAATGCACTTCAGCTTCGTGGTTGTGGACTGCGGGAACGAAATGCTAGCCATTGAGACGGACGCGGACACGGTTGTCAGCGGTACTCTGGTGAAGGGCAATTGAGTAACGAAGAAGGGAGCACCGGCTCGGCGTACAACGATGACGAATCATTGAGAGCCCCGCGCCGTTAACCAGCCTCTCCGCATCAAGTCTGCGCAGACAAACGTCTCGCCTGCGCGACCCTCATCTGTGATGGGGTTCTGATCTTCATAGCATTTATTGCGTACCGCCCGCTGTGGCGAAAACAACGATTTGCCCCAATCATTTTAGGTGATCGTTTCCGGCTAACTGACGTTGGATGGCGTTTGCGCTCAAAACCCGGTCGGGCGGTGAAATCTCAAGCGATTTCCGCCATTGAATGTGCGTCCATCTCGCACTAAAGCCGCCTCTCCTACGGATGCGAGGCGTTGGCCATCATCACGGCGAACAATAAAGGCAGGTAAATGACCGTGGCTTGCAGAACCTGGCGAGCCAGCATCTTGGAGCGCGGACTATTGACCGGCATCTTGAGAAACGCCAGCTTTGCGCCGAAATAAAAGAGCGCGATGCTCAAGACCAGCGCTGCAACCAGGTAGGTTTTGCCCGCCATTCCGAAGATGCTGGGCAACATGCTCAGCGGAATTAGAATCAGCGAGTAAGCCAGAATACGACGGGCGGTCGAGCGTCCATCTTGTTCGACGACCGGCAGCATGCGAATTCCGCCGGCCGCGTAATCTTCGCGATAGAGCCAGGCGATCGAGAAGAAATGCGGGAATTGCCAGACAAACAGGATGGCAAACAGAATCAGAGTTCCCCATTCGAGGCGGCCACGCGCTGCCGTCCAACCCAGAACTCCGGGCATGGCTCCCGGAAAAGCGCCGACGAAAGTACAAATTGGAGAAACTCTCTTCAAGGGCGTGTAGGCCGCGAGGTAGACAACTGAAGTCAGAAAAGTGAGCAGACCTGTAAGAGGATTGGTGGCAATCGCGAGGTAAATGGACCCGCCAATCGTGGCCAGCAGACCCGCAATCGTGGCATGAAGCAGACTCATGCGGCCCGCCGGCAGCGGACGCCGCGCGGTTCGGCGCATGTGCGCGTCAACCTTATACTCCATTACTTCGTTCAGTGCCGCAGTCCCGCTCGAAACCAGCCCGATTCCGATCAGGGCATGCAGAAGCCCCCAGCTCAATGAAGTTACGCCTGCTTTTTGCGCACCGAAAAAATAGCCGCACCACGCTGTCATCACGATGAGACTGGTGACGCGTAGCTTCATCAACTCAGCATAGTCGCGCAACAGCGAACTTGCATGGCTGCGCAGCAAAGGCAGGGGTCGGGTCGTCGTGCTCATGGGGTCGTCGTTCAAAGTGCCGGTGTGATTGTTATACCGCTTCCCTCAGACAATCATTGGTTTCATGTTTTTTCTGGATTGGAGAAGTTGGCCTCCCACAAAGGCCAAAAAACTCCAAGAACTGCATAGGTACTCTCATGTCTGGCTAAAGTCAAGTCGAAATTAGAACTGAGTAGCCAAACCAACTTCGAAAATTTACTTCATCTACTGACTCGCTCCGGCGGCTGAGGCTGTAAAGCTCTCAGGTGGATCGAAGAAACATTGGTGCCACAAGGCCGCGTCGGAAAGGGTCCCAGCCTTCCATTGCTGAAGTGTCGGCAGGGTCGCGGCAATCATTCCGCCGTCGGCCGAGTCAAAAATCAGTACGATTCCGTCTAGACCTTGCGGGTTGCGCGCAATTTCCGAGTAGCTCTTATCTAACACTGATTTCGCAAACCCAAGCCGCAATTGCGGCCCATCGTCCTTTACCGACTCGTCTGTTTTCTCCACCGTAACAATTTTTACTGTTTTGCCTCGTAAGGGAGCCCAATCACCCGGGAAAGGCGCCTGCTCTTCGCGGCTGACGTGGTACAAATCGGCGGCAACCGGAACGGGTTTCGCGTCGGGAGCCAAATCAGCATCCGGGATGTTGTCGGGCATTTCCACATTGTTGCGCCAGATCCATCCGCGAGAAATTCCAGACACACGAATGTGTACCCAGTCCTGATTGAAATCCAGCATTTCAAACTCATCATGAGCGCTGGCCAGGAACAAAGCCTTGGCATTTAGACTCGGGGCCCCGACCACGGGAGTGCCTGATTTCTTCACCGCAACCAGATTGCTGGGATGGGCCTGGTTCTTGAGGATTTGTTCAAGGCTATCCGCTTCAGCCTGCAGGCTGCGCTCGTCCGGCGCAGTAGCTTTTTTTTCTTCTTTTTGCTGTTCCGCCAGGCTCTGGGCTAGAGACGATAAGATCCCGTTTCCGGTATCTGGAATTCTGGGAGCTGGCGCGGAAATAGTCGGCTCGGCGCTTGCAGTCTTTGTGGGCGCGGCCGTCGCCGGAGATCGCGCGGGCACTGGCGCGGCGGTAACCGAAGGCGCTGGCGCTGGTGTTTTTGCGACGGGCGCAGGCGCTTTGGCAACGGGCGCTGGTGTCACCGCAGCGGTCTCAGATTTTTGAGGGGAAACCGCAACCGCTGGTTCTGCCTTAGCGGCCAACTGGTCGGCAAGCTGATCCAGAAAATCAGCTTCCAGCCGTCCATTCGAGGTCAAAACTTGGTATCCGGAATGGCCGGCAGGGTCGTTATACCAGGCCGTTACTTCGGCCTTAACGCGGACGATTGATCCGCCGGATGGGGTTGAACTCACCTGGATCTTGGATTGGTAATACCCGCGGCGGTAACGCTCCAGAGGATGGTCCGCTGCGGTAGCGAATCCGTCGAGCACGGGCAAACGACCTGCAGCAGAGTTTTGCATTGTTTTCAGGGCTTGCTCGACGGTTGTTTTGGATTGTGGGTAGGTACGCTCCACGCCCTCGTTTTGAGCAACAGCAGCATTGGGGAAATAAAAAGCTATGACAGTTCCGAGCAACGTAAGTAATAAATTCCGATACAGTCGTCTGCAAGGAAACTTCATGGCTGCTCCAACTCATCCCGCATAATCCACCCGTGCTCTCCTTCATGGGTTTCGACACCGTACCAATACGGGGTTGAGATCAAAATCAAAACTTGCGTACCGGTGCTTAACGATTGCAGGGTGATCGCGGTGTGGAAGGGGGCAGATTTCAAGGGTGCACCGGGAGATTTAACCACGCGCTGTACCTCGCTGCGCAATTCTTTAACCCGTTGTTCCAAGGTTTGTGGCGGCTGCTCCGGCGCTTCTGAGGCTGGAGGGGCCGTTACTGCCAGCGGCGGCGGCGTAACCGGCGCAGTCTCGACAAGCTGAGCTGTCTTGGGAGCTGGAACGGAAGCCGCAGCAACCGGCACCGGCGCCGGTTCAACCACGGCTGTCTCAACCGCCTGAGCTGTCTTGGAAACCGGAACGGAAGCCGGAGGAGGCGGCACGGGTGCCGGCGATGAACTTGCCGGCTGCACCGCAGCCGTGCTGGTAACGGGACTGGCCGCGGTTTGCGGCAGGTTCCGCGACGAACTTTCAGCAGGGGCTGACGTTGAAGTTGCTACCGGCGCAGCAATGTTCTGCTTCTTGGCCAGTTGCTCCTGCCGGTCTTTATTAACTTTTGCCGCGGCTTCGGCATCCTCCTTCTTCATGAGCTCCAGGAAGTCAAGGTGATCCTGAATGTCCCTGTATTCGTTGCTTTCGACCGAGCCATCAGACAGATGGACGACATGCTTAAACTCTTCTTTGAAGAGCGCGTCGATGCGCAGAACCGTGTTCTTCGCTCCCTGGGGTTGAACTATGTAGCGCACGGCCAATGTTCCAATATCGTTACTATCTTTGAATCCCCGGGGATCGAGGGCGCCGGTGCGCACTTTGTAAAACACTTTTCCTGACTGTTTCCACTCCGGAAATACGGTCGAGGTGGTGGCCGCTACCGCGCCGCCGACGAACTCGTCTTTGTTGTATTCTTTGGTTCCACGGATGATACCGTTAGCAGCGATATCCGCCACAACTCGCGAGACTTCAAGTTCGGGCAACGGGATGTTGATGATTAGTCCCTCGCCATACGCCACGTGATCTTTTTTCCTGATCGCAAATGCCGGGATGGTGGCAAATACCAGCAGCAGAATGAACAGATCTGTTGCTAGTGCAACGCAGCGGTTGTGCGGCCGGCGTTGATTTTCAGGCATCTCAGGTTTTGGCAGTACGATTGGAAAATACACCGGTGAACAGATCTGCAAATCCACTTTACTCTCCGCCACCGAGTCTCGTACTGGCAGCACTAGAATGTCAACTTTTTCTCCACGATGTTTTGTTTTGCGCGAATGTCGAAATACGCAATGTTTTGTTTTGGAAGCAAAAACGAAATGCGCCCTAACTTTGACGTTGTAAAAAAAATGTTAAAAGGACTTGAAAATCGTCTCGCGCCCGTAGTAGGATTTCGCGCGGTAAGGTGGTAGTACCTTTGCCAGCTTTTTTAACAACCTGCAAATGCGCGGGGTTCGCGTTTGCGGCGCAATTACAGCTTTTCCGCATAGTGGGGATTTCTTTTTCAACAATCTGAAGTTGACTTGATCTTGCTGAGGAGTCGGCCATGCACGTTTTGAGTCGTTCCAGTCTTCGCAAGGTAGTTCACTCTGCGACCTCCCTTCTCTCATTGGCTTTGGTTCTTGCGGCCATCGTTCTGACTTCCAGTCAGTCGGCAAATGCCTTGCCCGCATTCGCCAGGAAATATGGCCTGCGCTGCTCGGCCTGTCATGAGACCTGGCCGATTCTCAATAACTTTGGCCTCAAGTTCAGGGATAACGGCTATCAGATCATGAACGATCGCGATGCTCCGATCTGGCAGAATCCGTCCTACTGGCCGGCAACGTTCCGTATGACGCCGTTCTGGCACCGCTACAGCGACCTGCAGGCTGTCGACACTTACGCTGCAGGAGCAATTTCGGGAGCCGCTATCCAGCGCATTACCAGCAATGGTGTTGACCTGAGTGGTCTCGATTTTCACACCGGCGGCACGCTGTACAAGAACATCTCCTTCTTTTTGCTGCCCTCTTCAGATCCAACCGGAGCGTTCCACTTTGAAACCGTGATGACGCGCTTCGACAATATCTTCAACAGCCCTTGGTTGAATATTAAGATCGGTAAGTTCGAACTCAACAATCTGCTTTCTGAAAAGCGCTCGGTTGCGCTGACCGGGAATGGCGTATACCAGACCTATCACTTTATCCCGGTGGGCGACGGCAACATCTTTGGGCAGTTGGGCGATAACCAACTGGGCATCGAGTACATGGGGCACTCCTACAATGACCGGACCCGCGTTTCCGCTGCTCTGATCGATTCACAGGACGGCAATGTGGGCCTCACTCTGGGAGCAAGTTCCTACAGCGCGTACTTCACCTTTGACCAGGCGATCGATGCTGGCCGCTGGGATGTGCAGCGCATCGGGGCTTACGCTTACGTAGGGGAGGCGGCGACATATTACAAAACTTCCGGCGGGGTGCCCATCCCTGGCTCGGGAATCAACAACAAAGGATTCAGTCGCATTGGCGTTACTACACAGTTCTATTTCGGCCAGCATTTTGATGTGAATTTCGTCACTCAGCACGGCGAAGATAATGCATGGTTCGGCCAAGGCTATGGCAACGCGATCGCTACCGACGGCGATGGAGGCGTAACCTGCACCGGCCCAACAGCTACCAGCGGCTGTCCGCCGAACGCCACGCCGGGGACCACGCTTTCCGCTCTGGCGCGGGCGCCGATTTGGAACGGCTACACCTTGGAGGCTCGCTACATTTACAGCCCCCAGCTGATCTTTATCGGCAGGTATGAGGCGGAGCGAATGCAGCAGCAGGCTACGATCGGCGTGCCGCAGAATTTGGGTAACATCAGCCTCTTCGACGGCATCATTCGCTGGAACCCGTTTATGAGCAGCCGTGCCGGTATGGCTCTGCAGGCCGAATACAACGTCTTGCACCAGACAGGTACTGGGCCGACGGTTGGCTTAACCACAGCGAACATGAATACAAACGAGTTGCTCTTAGGGACAGACTTCGACTTCTAGCCAGTGACTTTATTAAGAGGGAAAGACATGCGGAGAGCATTGCAGAAGTGGGCGCTAATACTGGGCGCGGCTGCGTTTTTTGCGCTGCCGCTGGTTTCGCGAGCGCAGCTTTCAACCGTAGACATAGCCTCGCGTGACAAGATGGAGAGCCACATTGATGGCTACACCGGACACGTGCACGATGCGGCGTACGACTACCGGCGCTATTGCCTGGGTTGTCACGGCGAACTGGGAGATGGCAACGGCGAAGTCGCCCAATGGCTTGAGCCGCCGATGTGGCCGAAGCCTCGTGATTTCCAGCTGGGAATCTTTAAGTGTCGCTCGACTCCCAGCGGAACGCTGCCGATTGACGACGATCTGTTTGACACCATCGCTCGCGGTATGGATCGTTCCGCGATGCCGCAATGGAGCCAGTTCACCAAGTACCAGCGCGCGAACCTTGTGGCGTACGTGAAACACTTTTCACCGCGCTGGCTAAATGAGAAGCCTGGGACGCCGATCGTTATTCCGCCGGAACCGGAAGTCACGCCCGAGCGCATCAAGGCTGGCCGCGATGTCTTCGCCAGGGTGCAATGCTGGAAGTGCCACGGCGTGCAGGGCATGGCGAATGGGCCCTCGGCCGCAACTCTCACTGACGACCTTGGCCGTCCCATCATGCCGTTCAATTTCACCGATGGCTCGCGTCCAAAGTGCGGCGACACCGATCGCGACATTTACAAGATTTTCATGACAGGTCTCGATGGCACTCCAATGCCGTCGTTCGCCGACAATATCAAACCAGATGAGGCCTGGGATCTGGTTTTCTATCTGCGCACGTTCATGCAGCAGCCCAGCAAAGCGAAGGAGATTGCGAAAACGCTCCACCTGGAACCGGTGAATCCAAACGCTCCAGCGGGGCAACAGTAGACGCCTGAACGGCATCGCAACCAGAGCTTTGCAACTACGTTAGGAGAAAGTGGGTTATGAAGAATCGATACAATTTCGGCGCTGTACTATCGGCGGTAGTTTTGGTGTGTTGTGGAGCACTGATTCTGAGTCAGAAGGTAAATGCGGCCGGTGAAGGCAAGATTACCGGCACGGTCAAATTCGAGGGCACGCCGCCCCACATGCGCGGCATCGACATGTCGAAAGATCCCTGGTGCGTGAAACAGCATGTAAACAACCCAGCGCACTTGGAACTCACTGTGGTCGGACCGGGCGGGGGTTTGGCAAATGTAGCTGTATACATCCAAGGCTGGACCGGGCCAGCTGTGGTCTATAAGACGGTTCCCGAGTTCGACCAAAAAAACTGTATGTATGTGCCGCACGTAATGGCAGTCGATCCCGGCCAAACCTTCAAAGTTGTGACCAGCGATCAGACGGCGCATAATATCCACCCCGAGCCGAACCCGATGGTCAATATTCCGTGGAACCAATCGCAGCCGCCAGGCGCAGCGCCGATCGAGAAGAGCTGGAAAAACCCGGAGATGATTCCGGTGCAGTGCAACATTCATCCTTGGATGCACGGCTGGCACGTAGTGGTGAAGGGCCCTTATGCCGTCACTGACGACAGCGGCAAATACACTATCGACAATGTGCCGCCCGGAACCTACACCCTCGCTGCCTGGCACGAGGGAACTACAGCCGACAACGCTACAACCGAGACCGCCAAGGTGACGGTTTCGTCGGGACAGGCCGCGACCGCCGATTTCAGCTTTAAGAAATAACTGGAAGCGGAGTTGTAAAGGTTGTCCGAGTAAAGTTGCTCAGATTGCCGGCCCCCTGTGAACAACCACGGGGCCGCGAAACTAGGCCTTCTTTTCTGGCCAAGGTGGAGTTCTATGGCAAGGCTACTCGCGGTGACGATCGTTATAGTCGCAATCGCCTCGGCGATTCCCATTGTGATGAACACCTGGCCCATGCTGCCAGATATATCCCTCCACGGGCACCTCATCGACGATCAGTTTGCGGACACCATGGTGGAGACGGGCATTTGTTTCCTTGTCTCTCAGTTCCTGCTGGCAATCTTTATCTGGAAGTACTCGCACACCAAGCCTGACGCCAAGATCAAGCGCTTCCCGGGCGGCGCCGTGGGATTGGTGCTCGCCGGCTTCCTGCTAGTGGGCACTGAGGTTTTGGCTCTGGGTGTATTCGGCGCCAGGGCGTGGGGTCAAGCTTATCTCACCCCACCCGCCCCGGATGCGGTGCAGATTCAGGTTCAAGCGCAGCAGTTTGCTTTTTACTTCCGCTATCCCGGTCCGGATGGAAGTTTCGGCCCCATTCACGCCGACCAGGTGAGCGATGCCGCCGGCAACCCCTTTGGTCTCGACACGACAAACGATAAAGATTCCATGGACGACATCGTCACCGCTGAAATTGTGGTTCCAGTGAACCGCGAGGTGCATTTGCTGATGCATTCGAGGGATTTGGGACATTCTTTCTACGTGCCGGAATTGCGAGTGCACCAGGATTTCCTCCCGGGATTGGATCTAAGCATCCACTTCACCGCGACCAAGATCGGCAGATATGAGATCATGTGCACCCAGTTGTGCGGACTTGGGCACTATGCCATGACGGCGTATCTGGAAGTGAAATCGCCGCAAGATTACGATGCCTGGCTCAAACAGCAGGCGGCATTGCAATAGTCACAAAAACTGTCAAGAACCGAAGTCTGCTATAGCAAATATCTCTTTTAGGGTGAGGTAGCCGCCGTGCACGATATGTCCCATGCAGTGCATCATGGAGAACCGACCAGTTTTATCCGAAAGCATATTTTCAGCCTCGATCACAAAGTGATCGGCAAGCAGTATTTCGGGCTCGCCTTGGTGGCGGCTTTTTTTGCGATGTTTCTTTCCTGGCTGATGCGTATCCATCTGGGCTGGGGGGATTTCAATATCCCAGGGTTACACTTGCTCTCTAAAGCTGGAGCACCGGGCAATGTGATGACCCCGGAGTTCTACCTGCAGCTGATGACGATGCATGGGACGATCATGGTGTTTTTTGTGCTCACCACCGCCCCATTCGCAGGGTTCGGTAACTTCTTCCTGCCCATCCAGACCGGCGCGGAGGATATGCCCTTCCCCCACTTCAACATGATGTCCTTCTGGGTGACGGCCTCAGGCTTCGTGGTTATCCTGGCATCCTTCGTGTTCGGGGATGGCCCATCGCTGGCTGGCTGGACCATGTACGCGCCCTTGAGCGCGGTCGGTTCGGTCGCTGGACCTGGTCAAGGCTTGGGAGTGATTCTTTGGGCAGGAGCAATTGGCCTTTTCTGCGTCGGCCAGTTGCTGGGTTCGTTGAATTTTATTACCACTACCCTCGACATGCGTACCAAAGGTATGTCGCTCATGAGGCTCCCCCTTTCCACTTGGGGCTGGTTCATTACGTCGATCATGGGTCTGTGCGCGTTTGCCGTGCTGATGCCGGCAGTTATTCTGCTGGTTCTGGATCATGTCGCCGGAACCAGCTTCTTCATAGCCTCAAATCTGGTGCTGAATGGCCAGGTATTGCCTCACTCGGGAGGATCGACCCTGTTGTGGCAGCACCTGTTTTGGTTCTTCGGGCATCCCGAAGTTTATATCGCCATCGTGCCCAGCATGGGCATCGTCTCTCACATCCTGATTACTAACATGCGCCGGCCGTTGCTCAGCCACCGCGTGATCATTTACTGCATGGCCTCGCTGGCCGTCCTCAGCTACATGGTTTATGGTCACCACATGTTTGTCAGTGGCATGAACCCAATCTCCTCGCTGGCATTCTCGTTTCCCACGCTGATCATCACCATTCCCTCTGCGATCATTGTGCTCATCTGGCTTGGCAGCTTGTATGGTTCGAAATTGCGGATCAACTCAGCCTCGCTATTCGCGCTGGGATTTATTTCGATGTTCATCAGCGGAGGCGTGAGCGGCTTCTTCCTGGCCCAGCCTTCGATCGATATCATGATCCATGCCACCTATTTCGTAGTCGGCCACTTCCACCTGGTGATGGCGGTCGCGGCCATGTTCGGCATCTTCGCTGGAACCTATTTCTGGGCACCCAAGATGTTCGGACGCATGATGAATGAGACTTGGGGCAAGGTACATTTCTGGATGAGTTTTGTGGGTGCGTACTGCATTTTTATGCCGTTCCACTATCTGGGAATCGCTGGGAATGTGCGGCGATACCAGGCTTTTACCGATCCGGATCTGGTTCACCTGATCCCACTGCATAAGTTCATTACGATTGCGGCGTTGTTCACCGGCCTCGCCCAGATGATTTTCCTTGTCAATCTGATTTACAGCCGCTTCTGGGGGCCGAAACCTCCCAATGATAATCCGTGGGAGGGAACGACGCTGGAGTGGAGTACGGCCACGCCGCCGCCTCACAACAACTTTGGCGACAAGATGCCGGTCGTTTATCACGATCCGTATCAGTACAGCGTTGAGGGTGCAACCAGCGATTACATTATGCAGACCGACCCGCAGCCCGTACACAGCGCGGACGAAGAGAAGTAAGATTCCCAGCACTGGTTATTTTTACAAAAGGGAGCAGTAGCAGTATGGCAACAACTGTCCATGAGCCACCAAAAATCGAACTGGATCGTTTACCGAGCCACGGCACGGGTAAAGGCGGCGGGCGCAATTTAGCTCCAGCAGAAGGAGACTTGCGGCGACTTAAGGATTATTCTCCTCCGCCGGCAAGTACTGGAATTTGGGTAGCGTTGGCGGCCATCAGCATGACGTTTGCCGCCTTCACCAGCGCCTTGATTGTCCGGCAGGGAGCCTCGCTCGATTGGAAGCACATTCCTCTGCCGCCGGTGCTGTATTTCAACACCCTTTTGATCATAGCCAGCAGCGTGACGCTCGAATTATCGCGGAAGCGCATAGCCGCTTTCATGGGTGGCGTAAGAAACCAAGATCGGGCCGAGAGTCCCGTGCGCTGGCTGTACATCACGCTTACGTTGGGACTGCTGTTTGTCGTCGGCCAGACTTTTGCCTGGTTTCAGCTGCGCTCGCATGGGTTCACTCTCGCCACCAACATCAGCTACTCGTTCTTTTACGTTCTTACCATCGCTCACGCTCTCCACGTATTTGGCGGCCTTGGCGGGCTGGTGCGGGTCATTCGCAAATTGAACAAGCATGTTTTAAAGCGTAGTACTCTGGTCGCCACATCGCGCTACTGGCATTTCATGGGTGTCCTGTGGATATACCTGCTTTTGCTGCTTTGGATGAAGCTCTAACCCAGTCGAAGTAGGAGGCAACGTGAGTCAAGCTGATTTCTCAATTCACGCGCAGGTGTCGCGAACGGAGGCCACAGCGGTCATGGCCGCACCTGCATTCTCGGTACCGGCAAAAAAGATGGCGATGTGGCTGTTCATCATCGCTGACAGCGCTACCTTTGCAGGTTGCCTGGTTGCGTATGGATTTATTCGCAATGCCACGCCCAATTGGCCCAAGCCTTTCCATAGTATGGCGAACGCTGCCGTTATGACATTCATCCTGCTCACCAGCAGCTTGACGATGCTGATAGCGATCCGCTCGGCGGACAAAGGCGATAAAAAGGGGTGCTTCCGCTGGATGATGATCACGGCGGCACTCGGGGCCGTGTTTGCCTTTCTGCATGTACGCGAATGGCTGGACCTGATGGACCACGGCTTGAAAATTTTCGGCAATCCGTTTGGCACGCCCTTATTCGGTGCGGCATTTTTCAGCGTTACCGGCCTTCACCTGCTGCACGTGACCGGCGGCATCGTCGCTCTGGTCGCAGTTGCGATCCGCTATATGGGCGGACGCTACAATGCAGACGATATCGAGGTTACTGGCCTCTACTGGCACTTTGTCGACCTGGTCTGGATGTTCGTGGTGCCATTTATGTATGTGTTGAATTGGACTCACTGAGAGGAAGCGATCGCTATGGCTACGGCAGACACGCATAAGGCTGGTGGATTGGGAAAAGACGTGATCGTCTATATCTGCATGCTGGTGCTGGCGGCCATACAGTTCGTGATTGGCCTGCAGAACATTGATGGACATCAAATGTTCGCCCGCATGCTCGTCGTGGCGCTCATCGAGGCCGGACTGGCTGTCTTGTTCTTTATGAACCTGTGGGAGAATCGCGGGTTGCGCTGGTTCGTGATAATTTTCGCGGTGGCTGCAATTCTCGGGATGCAGTACGGCTGGACCGATAGCTTCCGCATTATTAACGGCGTACCTTGGGCTGCTGTGAAGTAGGTTTGGAGTAGAAATGAAGCATTCGAGACTAGCCTGGATTCTAACTATCGTTGTGGTCGCTGCCTGGGTGCTTTTGACCCCGCTGCCGGCCCTGAGCCAAGGCTGCGCGCTTTGCTACACACAGGCGGCAGCGTCCGGCTCACGCATGATCCAGGCGCTTAGAAGCGGGATCTTGATTCTGATCGTGCCGCCCACGTTGGGAAGTCTAGGATTGGTTTTCGTCTGCTATCGAAGGCGAAATAAAACCCGCGACGAACTTGCGGAATATTCTGAACGCGAGTGGTGACCGACCACCTTTTGATCCTGAGAGCCGCTCACCTCTTGTAGGCCACTCCGCCCTTCATCACAAATGAAACCTTCTGCACCACGCTGATATCCTCCAATGGATTACCGGGTACGGCAACGACATCCGCGAAGTAGCCTGCCTCCAGCGCCCCAATCTGGCCTTCCCAACCCAGCAGCTTCGCCCCGTTGAGCAAGTCAGCCTGCAACACCGCAGCTGGCGTCATGCCGTATTTCACCATCAATACAAGCTCGCGTGCCTGGGTCCCGTGCGGGAACGGCCCCACGTCAGAGCCCACCGCCATGGGAACTCCAGCGGCAAGCTGCTTGCCGAAGTCCTGAATCTTCAAGTTGAGCATCTCGTGCTCGCGCGCGGCCTGCGCAGGGGTGGCGGTGTGATCGGCGAAATATTTGAAGATGGTAAAAGTTGGCACGGCGAAAATCTGTTTTTCGCGCATCAGCCGCATGGTCTCGTCGCCGAGTTGGTTGGCATGGTCAATCGATGCCACGCCGGCTTCTGCCGCGAACAGCGTGCCAGGTTCGCCGGTAGCATGCACAGCCACGCGCTTGCCCACGCGCGCCGCTTCCTCAACGGCAGCTTTCAACTGCTGCTCCGTATACTGATAGGGAGTCGTGAACTGGCCGTTGCGAACACGATCCGAACCGGTCTCATAAATCTTGGTGAAGTCTGAGCCCTCCTTATATTGCTGGCGCATAACGGCGATCAATTCATCGGCGTTATTGGCGTAGTCGGCATTCGGCAAAACGTGCTGTGCGGGGTTAAAGCCAATCGCATCCTCATGGCCGCCGAGAATGTTGATGGCATTTCCACTGATGCGCAGCCGCGGGCCGGGAACTGATCCATCATTGATTGCATTGCGCACGGCTGTGTCGGCCGATCCCGCGCCTTCCGTGCCCATGTCGCGCTCGGCGGTAAATCCCGCCATCAGATCGTCGCCTGCTTGTAGTACCGCCATGATGGTGCGCTGGGGTACGGATTCCTGCACGGTTTGTAAATCTTCGGCGGTGCCGGGATGAAGAAACAAATGTACATGCGCGTCGATCAATCCGGGCATGAGAATGCGCTCGCCGAGATCGATGACCTCCGCACCAGAGGGATGCTTTACCGATGTGCCCACTTCTGCAATGCGTTCACCCTGCACCAGGATTTCGGCAGGCCGGACTATGCGGCCGTTCTTCACGTCCAGCAAGCCTGCGGCATGCAACACGATGGCATGCGGGGCTGTGGGCTGGGATTGGTCCTGCGCGATCGAGGGCGGCTTCAGTGAGAAAAAGATTACCGCCAAGGAAGCGCAAAGCAACTTAGCTTTACTCATTTTTAGTAAGGATAATAGCACCACAGGCCGCGGGAGGCCATTGTAGAGGGCGTCTTGTGTGGTGTCCCCATTTTTCTCTTGGCTTCTTCTTCGCGTGCTTCGCGGTTAAGAGCATTTGACTTATGCAAAAGCTGACCAAGAATCAAAATCACAGTTATGCTTTCAGCTCTTCCTGCAACGCTTTTGCAACTTCATTCTTCCGTTCCGCGTTAAGTTTCCGGCCCCTCGACGTCAGATAGAACACGTCGATCGCCATCTGACCTTCGGTATCAATCAACGCGATTTCGATATTGCACTGCTGCCGTGCAAGGCACGAACTGATTTTGTGCAGCAACCGTGGGCGGTCCTGGGCGATCACCTGCAGGAGCGTAGTGGTCGACGAAGATTCGTCATCAAAATCGACCCGTGTTTCCACTGCAACTTTGATGTTGGCATGTTTCTCGCCACGCTGGCGGTCACGCAGCATTTTCTCAAGATCGGCAGCCCCGGATAGAACTGCGGCGATGCTCTGCTTGAACCGCTCCCACTCCGAGAGATTCAATTCCAAAGTTCGGAAACGGTCTGTGAAATAGATGGTGTCGACGACGGTTCCGGCCTGATTCGAGAATGCATTCGCTTTAACGATATTCATCCCCCACGCCGCCAGCACTCCGGTCAAAGTCGCGAACAACGACGGCCGGTCTTTCGTGACGAGTGTGAGCTCATACCAATGGCGTCCGCGTTTCAAGTCGACCTGCACTTGATCGTGGCCGAACTCGTCAGTCATGGCCATATGCCGTATCACTTCTTCGGCGGAGTGCACCAGCAAGTATCTTTGCGGAAATCCTTCCACGAAATCCTTGAACTTCGCACCGGTTACGGGAGCAAGGCTGCGCAAGCGTGCAAGTTTTTCGCTGCCCGTGTCCCCGTGCACGCGATGGTCGGCGCTGCGATTGAGATAGTTTGCTGCGGCGATATAAAGTTGCCAGACGTTTTCGGCCTTCCACGGTGTGAGCGCCTCCGGATTCACGGCCTTAATGTCGGCATAAGTCAGCAGGCAGAGCATCTTCAGCCGCTCCGGCGTGCCCATTTTCTCCGCGAATGAGGCGACTGTTTCCGGATTGAAAATGTCGCGCCGTAACTGCGCCGACATTTCCAGGTGATTACCAATCATAAACAGCACCAAGGCACGTTCTTGTGAGTCAACATCGAGCCGATCGAGGCAACGAGCGGCGATCTCCACACTGGCCTCCACGTGATTGCCGCCAGGTACGCCCTTGCCCGTATCATGCAACAGCAGCGCGAGGTAAAGCAGTTCGGGATCCTCAAGCTCTGCTAACAATTCGGCAAAGCGCTTATCCCATTCCGATTGCGACTGGCTTAAGTGATGCAGGCTTTCGATCGCAACAATCGAATGTTCATCGACGGTGAAGCGATGGTAAAAATCGCGGACCACCAACGAATCAATCGGCTTCAGTTCGGGCAACAGCAAGGTGAGGAGCCGCAAGGAATGCATCGCCCGCAGCGCGTCGGCAGCATGCGGCTGCAGCAGCGTTTCCTGAAGATAAAGCCACAGCTCAGCTCCCCGCGGCGGCGCAACCGCCAGCGCCGGCAACGCTTGCTCGATGCGGTGCTCGGTGGTCGCGCTTAATTTCAAGCCATGTTCAGCCATGAAATGGAAGAGGCGGAGCAGCGTCTCATGATCCTGAAGCGATGAAGATTGCTGCAGAAAAATCAACCCATCGACGACCGAAAAGTCAGGACTCTCGGGCCGCGATTTCCAGCCCTGAAATTGCCGCCGTAACGAAGACCAGGACTCTGGGATTTCCTCGAGCAGTTGCGTCACCGTGCGTTGCACCGTGCGGGCATGGCCGAAATAGATTCGCATCCAATCGGCAGCAGTGAGGGCGAAATCTGCGGCCTCCTGGACTCCGATTTTTCGCGCGGCGGCTTCATCCTGCGCCTCCCAGGTGAGCGAGTTGTCATCGCGCCCGTGGCGAAAATGCAGAAAACATCTCGCCGCCATTAAAAACTCGAGCGCGCCCGCCAGTTGCTTGCGAACCGGTGCACGCATCAAAGGGCCTTCGGGCCAGTCGCCCAATTTGCTCATAGCCGAAATCAGAGCAAGCCAGCAAGCTACGTTGTAATCGCGCAGTCCGCCGGGAGTTTCTTTCAGATTTGGCTCCAGGTGAAATACCGTCTGCCCGAACTTGGCATGGCGCTCGCGCGTAACCTCAGCCAGGCCTTGCAGCAATGGCTTCGATTCACGCGTCACCAGCTTGGGAATCAATTTGCCATGCAGCCGCGAGAAGAGTTGCAGGTCCCCTGCGAGATAGCGGCAGTCCAAAAGAGAGATGGTGAATTCAGTATTGTTGGCGTCAAAGCGCTCGCACTCAGCCAGGTAGCGCGATGCTGGACTCAGTTTAAGTTTTAGATCCCAGAGTTCCTGGGAAAGCCGGCGGATTGTTTCTCGGTGAGTTTGTTCTCCACCGCGATCCGCGTAGAGAAAAAGCAGGTCGATATCCGAGTGAGGAAAAAGCCAGCTGCGCCCGAAACCTCCGGTCGCGACCACCGTAAAATTTTCAGGTCCGCGCGCATCGGTTGATATTAATTCCTGCCAGAGGCGTTTAAGAATATCTTCGATAACGCGGGTTCGCTGCGCGACTGCCGCGCTTCCGTTCCCAGTTTCCGCAAACTGCCTCTCGATCCGCAGCGACCCTTCGGCCAGAAGAGTTCGCAAGTCACCGATCAGTGAAGATGGTGGGGTCATGAGGATCGCTCAATGGAATCAACGTTAGCCGCAGAATCATGCTCGCAGATCTATGATCGTCCGCCTTGGTATAGCATGTCGTGGGAGAGAGCTGGTGACATGTTTCAATGGGCGCCATCCGCAGACTCCTTAGTAGACTTTGCTTTCCCCTCTAGTGCGTGAATTCGCGAGCAGTTATAGTGCGGCCTCGCCGCGCTCCTCATTGCGGATGCGGATTGCTTCATCGACTCGACTCAGAAAAATCTTGCCGTCGCCGATTTTTCCCGTGCGCGCTGCCCCTAATATCGCCTGAACCGCTTTCTCCACCATTCCATCTGGCAACACGAGTTCAAGTTTGGTCTTTGGAATCAGATCGACACTGTACTCGCGGCCGCGATAAACCTCCGTGTGACCTTTCTGCCGCCCGTGGCCGCGCACCTCGAGCACCGTCATACCCTCGACGCCAATTTCGTGTAGCGCGGTCTTTACCGCATCCAGCCTGGAGTTTTGGATCACTGCTTCGACCTTGGTCATGGCGTTTTTCTCGAAGTCACAACCCTGCTGCCTGAGGCACCAATTCTACGCTGAAGGCTCCCACAAATAGCCTTCTTCGCCGTGCTGCGACAAGTCCAATCCCTGAATTTCTTCTTCTTTGGTCACACGCAGCCCAATGGTGGCATCCACAATCTTCAGAATCACCAAAGTGCCTACGATAGCTATAGCCCACGAGATCGCGACGCCAATGAACTGGTTCAACAATTGATGCGCGTTCCCTTCGATCAGTCCGGAGGGCAGCGTGTTTCCCTGCGCGTCTTTGAATATTGGATTCACCGCGCTCGATGCGAAAATGCCCGTCAGCAGTGCTCCGAGTGTTCCTCCGGCGCCGTGCACGCCAAATGCATCGAGGGAATCATCGTAGCCAAAAATCGCTTTCACTTTCGCCACCATCCAGTAGCAAAACGCTCCCGCGATCAGCCCGATCAAGAGCGCCGGCATGGGCTTCACAAAGCCGGCAGCAGGAGTAATGGCGACCAATCCGGCAACCGATCCGGAGATCGCTCCCAGGACGCTCGGCTTCCCATTGCGCAGCCATTCTGCGGCAGCCCATCCGATCGCCGCTGCAGCCGCGGCGAAATGGGTCGCGACAAAGGCGCTCGTCGCAAGGCTTCCTGCGCTGAGCGCGCTGCCCGCATTGAAACCGAACCAGCCAACCCACAACAGGCACGCCCCGATAAAACTCAAGACTACGCTGTGCGGCAGCATCGGTTCCTTGGGATAGCCCAGCCGTTTGCCTAAATAGAGCGCACACACCAGGGCCGAAACTCCGGAAGTAATGTGAACAACTGTGCCTCCGGCAAAATCGAGCGTGGGAAATCGCCCGCCCAGCGCCGCATTCA
Source organism: uncultured Acidobacteriaceae bacterium (assembly GCA_963766625.1). Taxonomy (GTDB): domain Bacteria; phylum Acidobacteriota; class Terriglobia; order Terriglobales; family Acidobacteriaceae; genus Sulfotelmatobacter. The sequence continues at coordinate 391,118 of CAVYBF010000022.1, forward strand.
ACAGTCCGCCTTTCCCCCACACCATGTGCGCCATGGGATCGTAGATGACGATCGACCACAGAATCATGAAGACCATCATCGCGCTGAATTTCATGCGCTCGGCGAATGCGCCGGCAATTAATCCAGGCGTGATAATGGCGAACATCAATTGATAAACCATGAAGGTCTGCAGGGGAATGGTCGCGGCGTAGTCGGCGTCTGGGGCGGCTCCCACGCCCCGCAGAAATAAGTGATGCAATCCTCCGATAAAACTGTTCCCCGGTCCAAACGCCAGACTGAAGCTGAACAGACCCCAAAGCACCGTGATTACGGCCATGAGAGCGAAACTCTGCATCATGGTGCCCAGCACATTTTTCTTGCGGACCAAACCGCCATAGAACAATGCCAGGCCCGGTCCGGTCATCATGAGCACAAGCGCAGAACTGGTGAGCATCCAGGCGTTGTCAGCCGAGCTCTTCGCATCAGCTGCTTGCTGCTCCAGCTTCGCCAGGCGCGCGTTCGTGTCGCCAGAGGATGCAGGTGCGGCGACCGGCATAGTCGTCTGCGCAAGCAAAGGCTGCGCTAGCGAAAAAAGAATAAAGATGAGGCTTAATCTGGGAATCAGCCGTTTCCGCATCTAAAGTGAGTTGCCCCTGAGAATCAAAGTCGTCGCACACCATTACACGCGACTCACTCTATCGTTTGGCAGGAGTTCACGGAAATCGAAACTATTTATCGCGGCTATCAGGAATTGTTATGCACCGGGCCGCAGCTGAATCCGAAGAACTCCATCTTCAGAACTCGATCTTCAGAACTCTAGCTTCGAAAATTACTCCGGCTCTTACCGATGGTTGCTATAGATGTATTTTCCGGAAAGTTCAGCGATCACGAACTTCGATGGCAAAAGGCTGTCAACGTGCAGCTTTTCATAAGAAGGCACAAACAGAAATATGCGCCCATTGCCAGTCCAATCGTGCAGCAAATCGGCATCAGTCAGATAGATCTTAGGGGCATCCGGAAAGGTTGAACCGAACCACATGGAAGTGGTGCGTCCTTCAACCAGGTCGATCGGCCGTCGCAAGTAAAATAACAACGACGAACCGAAGGCCTGATCGCCATAGATCATTACTTCGTCTTCAGGTTGGGCGCGCCTCGCAATTTCCTGCGCTAGCTGCTTTGAGGAAAGATATGGGCCGAACCGGACAAGCGCGAGGTGAGCGGCAATCAAGAAAATGGCAAATCCAATACCCAACGCCCAGCTTGCCGAGTAATGCCGCCGATACAAACGCAGAATGAACGAAAGCAAAGGAAAGACCAGCAGCACCGCCGCCGCCAACATCGCAGGCAATCGCAAAGCGGCGAAGGACGCGTAACTTAAATCAAGAGCGTGCGTCATCGAGAATGTGTAGGTCTCAATATCATGCTCAGTCAGCACCTTGCCGATGTCGGGCTCGAACGGCAGAGTGCGCGATTGCCACAATCCGACGCCCAGTACGATGCTGACCGCAATTCCGATCACGGCGATCACGCCGGCGGAAGGAATCAGCCATCCTGCCCGTTTCTCCGTTTCGCTTTCCGCCCGCTCAGATTGCGAAATTCCATCGGCGAGCAGCATTAGAATCGGCAGATACGCCGGGAACGTGTAGTACTCCTGATTCGTCGAGATCGCGAAGAAGACGAGCACGACTCCCGCAAGAATCCAGCACATCAGCCGGGTACGGGCTGCGAAATCGCTGCCTTTCCATGGCACGACACTTTGGCCCGTCATTCGCCGTTCACGCCACTGCTGCCTTGCCGCTCGCAGCACGGTTGGAAAGTAAAGGCTCCATGGAAAAAGCCAGACCAGATGGAGCGTCCAATACAGAGTTGCGGGAAGCTTGTTGTAGTCCTGCGGATAGCGCTTGCCCAGAAAGCGCAGAAAATGTTCGTTGACGAAATAAAACCAGAGGAAACCGTGGTGGTCGGGTGTGCCGGGATTTCGCAATCCAGCAAGGATGTGCCACGGTGCGGCAATCGCCAGGAATAACGCCAATCCTGAAAGAAGATGGAACTCGCGCCAGCGCCGCCACTCTCCAGTGATCAGGAGAAAGAAAAATGCCGCGCCACAGGGGAAAACAAGCGCGATTAAGCCCTTGGTGAGCACGCCCAGAGCTATTGCGGCGTAAGCTGCATACCATCGCCAGACACCGGCGTTGGGTTCGAGTGCCGTAAGAAAGAAATAAACGGCTGCAGCGATGAGCAGGCTTAACAGCACGTCTGGAATCAGAACGCGCGTGAAAAGGTAAATTCCGGCGCACGTGTAGACAAACAAGGCAGCGTAAATTCCTGTTCGCTCACCGAACGCGCGCCGCCCCCAGCAGAATGCCAGCACTCCCAACAGCAAAACAGAGAGCACCATCGGCACGCGGGTGGCGAATTCGTTCACGCCGAACAATTTGTAGCTGAAGGCGACCAGCCAGTATGGAAGCGGCGGCTTTTCCAGATAGCGGACGCCATTAATATGGAGGGTGACGTAGTCGCCGGAGACCAGCATCTCGCGCGCCGCTTCCGCGTGGGTGCTGTCGGCATCATCGAGCAGGGCTGGGGTGAACATCGAGCCCACGTAGACGGTTACAAACACAATTGCTAGCACGACGTAAGAAAGTGTCCACGCTCGCGAATGTTGTTTTTCTACCGCCGTAAAAGAAGCCGGAGTCGCGGTCAAGTGAATGAACCCGAGACAGTTTTACAAATACCCGCGGACTCGGCAACTGGAGATTTAGTTGTGCGCGGGGTTATGCCGGAGAATGTCATTGTTTCGCGGGCGCGCCGGCGTGAGACGGCTCTTCGTAATGCCTGACGAAGAATTGCCATTTGTCCACGGCTACTGGCACAGCTACGTCGAAGAAGCCCACCATCATCTCATCGGATGTCTGGTCGCCCCAGGTTACCGTCTTGTCGGGGTCAGGATTGTGCGGATTGTTTCGCGAATTGTCATACCAAGCAATGGCGCGCAGTTTTGTCCCAGCTTTCAATTCGCGCGACTCTGCCAGTTTGTAACTCAACTGCCAGTGAAAATGATAATTGACCCGCAACAATGTCTCGACAGTGCCATCTTCATGCACAATGTCGTATTCAAAACGCTTTCCGCGCAGGTGCATGTGCGGAAAAAAGCTCAGCAAGGTTGCGTCGTTCGGTAACGTGCCCTGCACTTCCGCGCGAAAATTATCCGCTCCGGGAGGAATGATGATCGCATGATTATTCAATTGCAGCGTGATCACGCGCTGCTTCGGCGGACTTTTCGCGAATACCAGGCCGGCGCTGGTTTGATCGCTGGCAGCCTCTCCATTGGTCATGTAGTGCATTTGAAAAACCAGGTCCGACCCAGCCGGCACGAACTTCGCCATGCCCTGCGGCAGATGGTCGGCCGCGCTTCCAGGCGCATAAACGAGTAGCAGATCGCTGGTTGTCTCGTGAGCCTGGCGACGTTCCTCTGGATCCTGCAACATGGATGCAGTGAATGGCGCGCCCACCGGCGCACGCCGCAGCCAGGCTGAATCGGGCGGCCGAATGTAGACAACTGCGTGATGCACATGCGCCGGGCTCGAGGGCCGCACCTCGACCATCTGCACCCATTTATCTTCGGTAAAATGCGTCGGCACGATTTCGTAGGTGTATTCAACTTGGCCCTGCGCGGGAATGATTACCGGCTTGGGCATCTTCACGACTACATCGGGCTGCGGAATGTTCCAGCCGTCAGTCCATTTGCGCCGCGGCGGTGCGTCGTTTACATTGCCGGCGGGTGCTCCGGCCTTTGCCCAATCCACAATTGCCGCAATCTGTTCAGCCGTAAGCGAGGGGTCGTTGGAAAAATGTCCGTACTGCGGATCGGCGAACCATGGCGGCATCATTTTCATCTCAACTTCTGCCGCTATTTTATTCGACCAGGGCTGCGTTTGTTCGTAGGTGAGCAGCGGCATTGGCGCGGCTTCTCCAGAACGGTGGCAGCTCTGACAGCGGTCCTGCAAAATCGGCAACACATCTTTGTAGAAGGTTGGCGAAGAGGCCAGTTGAGATTTTGTGTCATCAGGTCGAGAATCGGGCGATCGAGAAATAGGACTCTGCCAGCCGACGCCCACGAGTAAGAGGATCACTGCTACTGCGAAATGGGTGTCCAGTCGCCTCACGAACGGAGAAACTCCAACGTGAGAGCCCACGCCTGGCGCGCGGAATGGGGCTCGTACGCGGCACGTTCGTCGCAGAAAAATCCATGATCAGCGCGGGAGAACTCGGCATTCACATAGATTTTCTGCGCTGCCGTGAGAGCATCGGTTACGGCTTTGCGCTGTTCCGGCGGGATGTGCTTATCCTGTCCGCCCCAGATGAGCAACATCGGCGCATGCAGCTTCGGAGCGCGATCGAGCAATCCGGGCGCGATTCCGCCTCCATAAAAAGAAACGGCTGCATGTAACGGCAGGATGCTATTAGCAATAAATGAAACGCGGCCGCCCATGCAGAATCCCACGCAGGATATTTCATTCGATGTAACTTGCGAATTCGAATGCAGCCAATCGTAGGCTGATCGCACATCTTTCTCGATATTCTCGGGCGTCACCGCTTGCATGTGCGGCATCACAGAGGCGAAATCTGTGTAACTTCCCTCGAATCCCGGCGGCGCGGTCCGATGGAAGAGCTCGGGGGCAATGACCACATGACCCTCTGCAGCGAAGCGCTCAGTGACATTGCGAATGTGATGATTCACGCCAAACGCCTCCTGAAACAAAAGCAGGCCCGGATAACGGCCGCTTTGCTGCGGTCGCGCCACGTAGGCGTTCATCTGAGTACCGTCAGAAACAGCGAGTTCGACTTTTTCTTTTACGATTTCGATTCGATCCATACTAGTTTGCCTTAACCTTAGTTTCCCCGACATTTTGACCGGAGTATTCTCCAGTTTCGCACAAACGTTGAATAGTCATTGGCGGCAGAACCGACGGGCCGTGCGCACTGCACTCAGACAGCAAAAATGCTACAGTAATCGGTTCATGTCCGCACCTAATTCCCTGTTCGTCCGCGCCTGTAAATCGCAGCCTGTCGAGCGCACTCCGGTCTGGTTTATGCGCCAGGCCGGACGCTATATGAAAGAGTATCGCGCGGTCCGGAAGCAGCATTCGCTGCTGGAGATTTGCAAAAAGCCGCAACTCGCTGCCGAGGTCACGATCACCGCGGCTGAGTTTCTTGGCGTGGACGCTGCCATTATTTTTGCCGATCTTCTGCTTCCGCTTGAAGTTATGGGGCTGGCTTTCCACTTCGCCGCCGGCGAGGGCCCGGTGATCGGCAAGCCGGTCCGCACGGGCGAAGACGTGGCTCAACTCCGCACTGATCGCGCCGCTGAACTGGGTTATGTCTCCGAAGCTGTGAATCTTGTCGCGAAGCATTTTGAGGGCAATCTGCCGGTAATCGGTTTTTGTGGCGCGCCTTTCACTCTCGCCAGCTACATGATCGAGGGTGGCGGCTCGCGTCATTACCTACACACGAAAAAAATGATGTACAACTCGCCCGCTGAGTGGGATGAGTTGATGCGCAAGCTGGGGGATGTGACTGCGGAATATTCGGCTGCGCAGGTGCGCGCTGGCGCCGATGTCATTCAGATTTTCGACAGCTGGGTTGGCTGTTTGAGCGTTGAGGATTACCGGCGCTACGTTCTGCCGCACGTGACAATGCTCGTAAAACGGCTTCAGAAAACCGGCGCGCCCATCATTTATTTCGGAACAGACAGCGCCACTCTGCTTCCTGCCATGAACGAGACCGGAGCCGGCGTGATCGGTCTTGACTGGCGCATTCCGCTCGACAAAGGCTGGAGCGCACTGGAACATCGATGCGCCGTGCAGGGCAATCTTGATCCAGTTTTGTTGTTCGCTGATTGGAAGGAACTGAAATCTCGCGCGGAACACATTTTGCAGCTTGCCGCCGGGCGTCCCGGCCATATCTTCAATCTTGGGCACGGCATTCTGCCCGAGACGCCGGTAGAAAACGTGAAGAACCTGGCGAGGTTGGTGCAGGAATATTCTGCAACTGATTCATCAATCGAGAGCCGGAAACCAAAAGCCCGGAGCCGGCTTCCATGATCCGCATTGCGATCATCGGCGGCGGCATCTCAGGACTTGCCGCAGCTTTTGCCCTGGAAGAACATCGCCGCGCCGGAGTCGCTGAATACACACTCTACGACTCCTCCCCTCGCTTGGGCGGCGTGCTTCGCACCGAGCACATTCAGGGCTGCATTGTTGAGGCGGGGCCCGATTCGTTCATCAGCGAAAAACCTTGGGCAGCCGATCTCTGCCGCGCGCTCGGCCTTGGTGATCAGCTTATCGGGTCGAATGATGTCGACCGCAAAACTTATATTCTCGTCCGTGGCCGGCTGATTCCTATGCCCGACGGACTGATGTTCATGATTCCTACCAAGATTTTGCCCACGGGATTCTCCCCACTTTTTTCCTGGACTACGAAACTGCGCATGGCGCGCGAGCTCTTTCATCCGCCGCACGCCGCGAATGGCGATGAAAGCGTGGCCGCGATGGTTGAACGCCATTACGGTTCAGAAATGGTCGAGCGCCTCGCCGACCCGCTGCTTTCCGGTGTCTACGGGGGAGAAGCCGCGAACCTCAGCGTTCGAGCTGTCCTTCCTCGCTTTGCTGAGATGGAGTGCAAGCATGGCAGCCTGGGTGTCGCCATGCTGGCCGCTCGCCAAAAAATGCGGACGATGAGTAAAAAACCTGCGCCTCCGCTTTTCACTTCACTGAAAAATGGAATGCAGGAGCTTGTCGAGACGCTCATTCCGCGGCTCAATCAAGCTTCGTTGCTAACCAATGCAGCGGTGCAGTCAATTCAACGCGAGGCTGGAGAATGGATTATTTCGGCGGGGGACAAATTGGATCGCTACCAGGCTGTCATTCTCGCTTTACCATCGAACACTGCGGCCAAGCTTGTTTCGAGCTGCAGCCGCGAACTTGCTGCCGAACTTGCGGGAGTCGGCTATAGCTCTTCGATCACGGTTGGCTTGGGCTATGATCGGGAAGTTCGCCAGTCGCTTCCACCCGGTTTTGGATTCCTTGTGCCGCACAGCGAAGGCAAGCAATTGCTTGCAGCAACGTTTGTTCACAATAAATTTCCACATCGCGCGCCGGAAGACCGCGCTTTGCTGCGTTGTTTTTTTGCCGGATCGAACGCCGAGCAAATCTGGCAGCTTTCCGACGACGCGATCATCGCGGTCGTGCGAAACGAACTGCAGCAGATTCTCGGCTTGCGCGCAGAGCCGCTTCTCGCTCGCGTCTATCGATGGAAGTCTGCCATGGCACAGTATGGCGTGGGTCACCTGGAAAGGCTGGAGCGCATCGAGCGTCTGCGCCGGCAACTGCCTGGGCTCGCGCTTGCGGGGAACGGCTATCGCGGCATCGGCGTGCCTGACTGCGTCCGCTCGGGGCAGGATGCAGCGAGGCAAGTGTTGAATCTCTAGAGCATTGCTTTTTCGGCGGGGGCTATGCCGGTATATCGGCTTTGCTCAGGCTTTGCTGCCTTCGCAGCCTCCCTACAACGAGCCGGATTTCGTCATAAGTGACCTCTGGCGGCAAAACATCTTTGACCGGCTTGAGAAACTCCAACCTCGCCTTCGCGCATGCCGCCTCGATCACTGATTGCTTTTCAGGGCTTACCCAGCCGCTCTGGAATTCAACCTGACCTGTCTCCAACAGGTTGGCAACGGCGTTGATCACGGTTGAGAGTTGCCGTCCTCTGAGCTGAGCGATTTCCTCCAGAGTTCGGCCTTCGTTCACCAGGCGTAAAGTTTCATCGGCTGGCTTTGGTTTTGCCTTGCGTTCGGGATTGCTGGCACGTTCGCCCTGCCGAAATCGCGAGAGCGCGTCCAGAATCGGCTGGCCATAGAGCTCCGCCTTGCGCTCGCCGATTCCTTGAATTTCGCGCAATTCGGCGGGGGACTTAGGCGTTAGCCGGCAAATTTCCTCCAGCGTCGAATCATGCAGCACCACAAATGCAGCCACATTTTTCTCCTTGGCCACCGTGCGCCGCCACTCCCGCAGATAATCTTGCAACTCTACTTCATCTTTATCTTTGTTTCGAGCTGCAACGTTCCGAGCCGGAAGCGCTCGGGAGAAGCTTTTGGCACCTGCACTGCTTGGGGCGGCAGGCGCTTTCACCATCCACTCGGCAACGCTTCCGCATACATCGCAGGCGTCACAAGATTGCCACTTCGGCGTCTCCCCAAAATGCAGGCAAACCTGCCGGTGACGGCATCGTTTGGATTCCACGAACTCGCGGATAATGCGATACCGCTCCCAGGCACGTTCGCGCTCGGCCGCGTCGAGAATCTGATTGGCGAAAAAGCCCAGCAGTCCCGCATCTTTTTTCTGCCAGAGCAAAATGCAATCCGCAGCGGCGCCATCGCGGCCGGCGCGTCCTGCCTCCTGATAATACTGTTCGATCGACTTGGGCAGCGAGAGATGAATAACTGCCCGCACCGCCGCTTTGTTGATGCCCAAACCGAAAGCGATGGTTCCGACCAATACCTTCACTTCGTCGGAGGTCCAGCGTTCCTGGTTGCGCCGCCGATCGTCGGCAGACATTTTGCCGTGGTATCCGACGGCGGCAATGTCGTGGTCCTCGAGAAAATCCACAGTCTCCTCGACCCGACTGATGGTTGGAGAATAAACAATCATGTTGCTGCCGGAATAGCTGCGCAGCGCCTCCAGCAGCAACCCCATCTGTTCGCGGCCCTCGCACTCGCGCACCAGATAGCGAAGGTTCGGACGGTGAAAGCTGACGATGTACTTATCAGGATTGCGCAATTGCAGTTGCGCCAGAATGTCATGCCGCACGTGCCGAGTAGCGCTGGCGGTGAACGCGGCGATGGGACGATCAGGGAACTGGCCGCGCAGCCGGGCCAACTGCCGGTATTCCGGGCGGAACTCGTGTCCCCACTCGGAAATGCAGTGGGCCTCGTCGATGGCGAAAAAGGAGATCGGGGCCTGCTGTAGCCAGCCCATTGTATCGCCGCGTGCAATGCGCTCTGGAGAAACATAAAGCAGCCGGTATGCGCCCTCCCGCGTTCGGCTTATCACTTCCGTCTGCTCGCCTTCACTGAGCGCGCTATTGAGAACCGCGGCCGGGATTCCCATTTGCGCAAGTTGCGCGGCTTGATCCTGCATCAGCGCGATTAAAGGAGAAATCACGATTGCCGTTCCCGAAGACACCACCGCTGGTAACTGATAGCACAGCGACTTGCCTCCACCGGTCGGCATGACCACGCAGGCGTCGCGACCCGCCAGCAGGCTGCCCACGACCTTCTCTTGCAGAGCACGGAAGGTGCTATAGCCCCAGTATTGCTTTAGCGTTTTGAGAAGATCGAGTTGCAACGGCACGCTCGTCGCCGACATGTTCGTAGCCTATCGCGAGGCGAACATCAGGAGAAGAAAAATCTTCGGAGCAAGCGGCAAGTTTTTCAAATCAGGAACGAACTGCTGAGATGGCCAAAGTACGCCCGGGCTACTTGGGTGTGAGAGCGTTGTGTTGCTTCAACAAGTCAATGGTCTGCTGAAGGGGTAGAGCTTTTATAGTATGCCCGTTTCCAGTTACATCGTGGGCGCGGAGCATCGAGTTATAAATCGCTTCTTCGGTCGCTTCGATTACCGCTTCGAACAGCGGAGACATACTCTCATTGCTCAGCAGCTCTTTCGGGCGATACAGGGAAGCCTTAGGATCAATTCGTACATCGGGAGAGCTGGAGAACGCGATTACGTAATCTCCACTGCCGTTGCTTTCACTCGATCCGGTCCGCGCCAGGCCCATCATGGCTCGCGCCGCCAGCCGCTTCAGATTGCGATGATCGATCGGCGCATCGGTCGCGACCACAATCATGCAGGAGCCATCCGCCGTCGCCAGCTTCTGCTTTGTAATAATGTTTTCCGCTGAGGCCATGCTTGGATAAGTGTGCCCAAGTTCTTTGCCGATCGGCACTCCGGCGATGATCAGATTTCCGCCGAAATTTGTTTGCACCAATACTCCTACCGTGTACCCTCCGAGTGCAGCCGGAAGACGCCGCGACGAAGTCCCAATTCCTCCCTTCCACGAAAAAGCGATTGTGCCCGTTCCAGCACCCACGACACCTTCTTGCACCGGGCCTTCTTTCGCATTGTTAATAGCGGCAAAGACATCTTCGGGTGCAATCGGCCGTGAGCGGATATCGCTCAAGTAACCGTCGTTGGTCTCGCCGACCACGGGATTCACCGACAGCACCTTTTCATTTCCCTTCTGATTAAAGACATACGTAATCAGCGCATCGGCGGCCCTGAATACCGAGTCCGTGCCGGTGAGCAGGATCGGTGTTTCGATCTCACCCATTTCGTTCACCTGCGTGGAGCCGGTCAGTTTGCCGTAAGCGTTACCAAGGAAAATTGCCGCCGGAACGCGCTCCTGATAAAGGTTTCCACCATGCGGCAGAATCGCAGTGACGCCGGTTCGAAGGTTGTCGCCGCGAATGATCGTAGTTTGGCCGACCATGACTCCGGCAACATCGGTAATTGCGTTCAGCGGCCCAGGAGGTAACACTCCGACTTCAATCCCAATGTCGCGCGCCCTCGGCCGCGGCTCAGTTTGCGCGAACAATGTGGATGCACTCGATAGCGCCAAAACAATCAAAAATAAAATCAACCGTCTCATCAGAGACTCCTCTGTGCTCCCCTGTGTTCTCTGTGGTTAAGAGTCGGCGCGAGAGTTCGATCCGGTGGCGTATCTCACGTCCGGATAAACTCTGGCAAACACTACCCATACGATTCCAATCACCAAGAAGCAGAGTACGCTGCCTTCCGGCCCGACTATGCCTCCGGTAAGCCATCGTGGGCCGTGAAACGCTGACTTCAGCAAATGTCCGGGGAAAAGTGTGCCGCTATCCGGTACCGAATATAAGAAAGTTTCTCCCCAGTCCCACGCGGCGTGGAAACCAACGGCAAACCACAGATTTCCCGTGCGCTGCAACGTTAGGCAAAAGAAAAGTCCAATCGCCGCCGCTGCCAATAACCCCGGCCATTGTTCACCCGCGTTTTGCGAATGGATCAATCCGAAAAGGCACGAGAGAAAAATGGCGGTCGGCCAGAAGCCAATCGCGCGCGTCAGCGTGAATTGAGAATACCCGCGGAGCAGGAACTCTTCGAACAATCCCACCAGCAGGAAAAACAAGCCCCAGAAAAGCGCGAACTTCAAAATGCGCGCACCGTGAATTGCCAGGTGCCCGAAGTTAACCAGCCGCAAATCATACATTCCCACGAGCAGCACCGTGATGCTTGCGAAACCCCATAGAGCACCGATCCAGAATAATTTGCCAAACGCGTTGCGGAGCGGCAAACCGTAAGCGCGCCAGGCTCGTCTCTCAACCCGTGCCAAAATGAGCGCGGGCAGCACCGCAGCCAGCAAAACTCCAAACTCATCCAGCATCATCGACCACAGGCCGTTCGCTCTTAAGTCGATTGATCCAACCCATCGCGTGACCACAAACTGCAGCGGATAAAACATGGCCACGTAAAAGGCGAAGCCCCACCCCGGCCGTAGTCCATCCGGACCAAGAAAAACAGTGCGGACGTAAGATGGTTGTACGGCAGCAGTGAGATCCGGCGCCCCACTCGCTTGCTCAGAACCCTCGCCGCCGCTTTCAGGTTTCTCTTCGGGTGGGATTTGCGTTCTATTTTCTGTCAAGTCGGAGTTTCCTTAAGCAGGCTCGCTCATGGTAAAACACTTGGCTTCCCTTTATGAGCCGATTTTTCACGCGCGAACGGTTTGGCCGTCCGCAATTTCTTGCCGGAGCCTTGCTCCTGATCTTTCTCGCGCAGGCGGTCTGGCTGTTACGTTCCGATCTTCGCACGTCGGAAGCACCCAGCGACGCCGAACAAGTGCGGCTCGCAGCCGGCTGGCGCCAGATTCAGGGCGGGGCTATTGCCGGTGCTCCCTATCCCGACCCTCCCGGGGCTCTTCCTCCGGATGTTTCACGCGACGCGGATGGTTTCGATACCGAGCACTCGCCGCTTCTACCACTCTTGACCGCCGCCCCGTTGCTGGCTTTGCCGCAGCGCTTTCTCGATGCCGGATTCTCTCCTTACTGGCGCTGGCTGGTGCACCTTCCGTTTCTCGCCTGTGGGGTTTTCCTGGGGGCATCGCTCTGGTATGTCGCGCGCCGTTTGTGCGGCAATACGGGAGGATTTCTCGCCCTCGCACTCTACTGCTTCTCGCCCGCGATTATCCAGGCGACCGCGCTTTGGCACACCGACCCTGACATTTTTGCGGCTTGGGGATCTTTCGGAGCCATCTTCACAGCGATTGCGGTCGCGCACACCCTCTACGCTCCACGCGAGGTCGTTCTATGGAACTGGCGGCGCATCGTTCTGCTTGGCGTGGCGCTGGCGATCGCGGTTGGGTCAGAGTTTTCCATGATCATCGTAGTACCGGCGGCTTTGGCGCTTATGCTGTATGTCGCGCCCATACGGCGGGGTGCGGTGTTCACGATCTTGACTGTGGCGTGTTGCGTAGCAGCTCTGTTGCTGTATGCCACATATTTTTTTGATGCTCATGCGTTTTTTCAGGGAATCGCACACGCGTCTTTCTGGGGAGCAACCTGGCGCGGCTTCACAATCCCAGGAGTTTATCGTGAAGTGGGCTCGCAAGCCTTGCGAGGCTGCCCTGCACTGATCGTGCTGCTGCCGGTCGCCATCGCAACCTATGTTTTTTGGCCGCGCACCCGTTATTTTGGCAATACTGCTCCCGGTTTGGTCGCTCTTCTATTCCTCGGCTTGGGAATGGCTCATCCTCATATTGCCGGCGCCGGATTTCTGCTCGCTTCCATCCCCTTTCTGCTGATCTTTGTTTCGGGAGCGATCGCCGACCTCATGGAGACTTCTTACCGCGTGCTGGTCACCGCCTGCGTCGGCGGATTGCTTGGTGCCTACGTACTCTGGAGCCTGATGGCTCTGTTTCATGTCTCGCGAGGCTAAGGGTTTGTTGACAATTCTATGCAATTTTCCGGACGCGCAGCCGCCTGCCTGACGATCTAAATAAGCAGGAACCTCGATTCGGGAGGTGCGTTATGAAGTCTCATCCGGTGTATCCTACCCATGTGAGTGGTCTGATTGTGCATCGGTTCTCAAAGCGGTGGATTGTGGCTTTTATCGCGCCTGTCGCAGCAGTTCTACTGGTAGTTTTTTTTGCTTCCGACGCTTCTGCTCAGGCCGGTAGCCCCGCCTCTCACATCAACGCGGCCCCTCCTACGGGAAGCGTAGCTCCACGAACTGGCAGCGTGGCTCCGCCTACGGGAGGTTTCGGGCAAGCTGGATTCCTGCCTTACGGCTCGAGCTTTGATCGGGAAGTGCATCACTCTGAGATGAACCTGCCGGCGAACTTGCACCGGCATCATCATCCGCGAAATAACCCGGACGGAGTCGCTTATCCATATTTCTACCCGGTCGCGGTGCCTTATACAGACGATGCAACTGCGGAGCAGTTGCCAGACCAAGCTGATGACCCCGAGGCCCAGGATGCTCCGAGCGATGATTGGGGAGTGGCATCTCAGAACCAATATGCTACGCCCGTTTATAACGGTCCGATGCGTCCGTACAACCCAGAGCAGCAAGACGCTTCGATTACAGAAACAGCAGCCGATCCACCGCGAGAGGCCCCCCAGGTTCCCACCACGCTTGTCTTTAAAGATGGGCGCCGGCTCGACGTGGAAAATTATGCCATCGTCGGGCAAACGCTTTATGATTTAACTCCGGGGCACGTCCGCAAGGTCGCGCTCGCGAGCCTTGATCTGGACGCAACCGAGAAGCTAAACGGTGATCGCGGCGTCGTCTTCCAATTGCCGCCCTCACCGGTAGGAAATTGATTGGGAAAATTGATGATGAGGCGCTTTGCCATTTTCGCCATGCTGGCAGCGGTGGGGCCATGGGCCATCGCCCAGAGAGGCGGAGGCGCCGGAGCACACGCCGGTTTCCACGGAGGAACTGCGAGGCACGCTGGCGGTAGTCGGGGTGCATCTTTCGTTCATGGAGGCTTTGGCCGTTCCAGATTCGGTCGCTATGGCTATGGTTACGGCTACGGGGCGCCTTACGATTACCTCTCTTTGCCTTTTCCGTTCTTCGATAATGCCTATGATTCCGGGGACATGTATTCAACCGGATACCCGGTCGCGGCTCCGTTGCCGCCGTACTTGCCGCCGCCAAGCGCGATCAGGAGCTACGACGACTCCGTGGGGCCGGTGATGAGGTCTGAAGCTTCTCAGCCATCTCAGCCGCTGATGATCGAATTCCAGAATGGCCGTTACGTTCAGGTCAGCAGCACTGCGATCGACGGCGACGCCGCGCCACTAGATGGCGTTTCGAACGAAGCTGCTGCCGAGCGACCGACGAATCAGCGGCCGACGAATCGGCGACCGACAAATCGCCAATCCGATGCAGGACCAGGGGCCACCGGCCCGAGGATCACAGCAGCCGCCACTGACGAGATGGCGCCGGTAGTTCTCCTCTTTCGTGACGGGCACAGCGAACAAGTTCGCGACTATACGATTGCAAACGGGATTCTCTACGCTCGCGGGGATTACTATACCGACGGATACTGGAATAAGAAGATCGATCTCGCCACGCTGAATGTTCCGGAGACACTGCAGGCGAATGCCACTCGAGGCGTCAGATTTGTTCTGCCTTCTTCTCCCAACGAAGTGGTCACGCGGCCGTAACCCCTGCCAGATGTCAGGAATCAGGGAGAGTACGCCCGCAGGCATTGGCAGTGGGCCCCGGTAAGTGGTACAATATTCACATTCAGAAATCCAGTAAGTACCTGTGGATGCAAATATTTAGCTGCTCCCGGGGTGACGACTGAAGACTCTACTTTTAGCCCCGGTTTGTGGCTAAACGCTGAGAGTGAGAACCAGAAACTAATCATGCCCGAAGATCAGAATCCCGAACTCCCCTTAACTCCTCCGCCTGGTGATGGCGGGGGTGGCCCCGGCGCTCTCCATATTCAACCGGTCAACGTTGAAGACGAGATGCGCAAGTCGTATCTCGACTATTCGATGTCGGTCATCATCGGCCGCGCCCTGCCCGATGTGCGCGACGGGCTCAAGCCCGTGCATCGCCGCATTCTCTACACCATGCAGCAGATGGGCCTTTATCCTAATCGCGCCACGCGCAAGTGCGCCCGCATCGTGGGCGACGTCATGGGCAAGTATCATCCTCACGGCAACCTCGCCGTCTATGACGCCCTCGTGCGCCTTGCCCAGCCCTGGAGCCTGCGCTACCCGCTGATCTTTGGTCAGGGAAATTTCGGGTCGGTCGATGGCGACCCTCCCGCAGCCGACCGTTACACCGAAGCCAAGCTCGCTCAAGTTTCCAGCGCGCTGCTCGAAGACTTGGATAAAGAAACGGTCGACTTCCGCCCGAACTACGACGGCAGCGAAGTCGAGCCCGATGTTCTACCGACGCGTATTCCGAATCTGTTGATTAACGGCTCTGATGGAATCGCCGTCGGCATGGCGACGAAGATTCCGCCGCACAATCTCATCGAGGTTGTCGATGCCACCATTACGCTGATCAACAATCCCAACGCTCAGTTGGCGGAAATTTTGAAGTTCGTTCAGGGCCCGGATTTCCCCACCGCCGGCATCATTCATGGACGCTCCGGAATTTTCGATGCCTATCGCGAAGGCCGCGGCCGCTTCATGATGCGGGCCAAAGCCGCGATCGAAAATATCACCAAGGACCGTCAGGCCATCATCGTCACCGAAATTCCTTATCAGGTAAACAAGTCCGTGCTGGTGAAACGCATCGCGCAGTTGGTGAACGATAAAGAGATCGAAGATATTTCCGATGTTCGCGATGAAAGCGGGCGCGATGGCATGCGCATTGTGATCGAACTGAAGCGCGGCACAGAGCCTCAGATCGTTCTCAACCAGCTGTATAAGCACACCTCGATGCAGGAAGGTTTTTCCATGATTCTGCTCGCGGTAGTGAACGGCGCGCCCCGCGAGATGGGCCTGATTCAGGCCATCAAGCATTTCATCAATCACCGTGTCGAAGTTGTCCGGCGCCGCACGGCATACTTGCTGCAGAAAGCCCGTGATCGCGAGCACATTCTCGAAGGCTACATCACGGCGCTCGATCATCTGGATAACGTCATCACCATCATTCGCGCCAGCGCGAACCGCGCCGATGCCCGGGAGAATTTGGTCGCCTTCTTTGGCGGCAAGAAGATCGACATCAACACAACTGGGCGCGCTCCCAAGCTCGATCCCGAAAAGCCGTTCACCGGAAAACAGGCGGACGCAATTCTCGAATTGCAACTGCACCGCCTGACCCGTCTTTCCATCGACGAAATTTCGAATGAACTCAAAGAAACCCGCGAGCGCATCGCCGATTACGAATCAATTCTCGCCTCCGAGAAAAAGCTTCGCGGCGTGATTGTCAAAGAGCTGGAGGAAGTAAAAGAACTCTACGGAGACGAGCGCCGCACCCGCATCGAAGACGAAGCCGCCGAAATCGTTCTCGAAGATCTGATCGCCGACGAGCAGGTGGCAGTCACTTTCAGCCACTCCGGCTACATGAAGCGCACGCCGATCTCGACCTACCGCATGCAGCGCCGCGGAGGAGCGGGCCGCATGGGCATGAAAACGCGCGAAGAAGATTTTGTCGAGCATCTCTTCATCGCTTCGACGCACGCCTACATCCTGATCTTAACCAACAAAGGCCGCGTTTACTGGCTTAAGGTCTACGAGATTCCCGACGTCAGCGCCGCCGGACGCGGCAAACACATCGGCAATCTCATTTCACTGCAACCGGGCGAGACGGTTCGCACCATGCTCGCGGTGCGCAATCTTGAAGAAGAGAACAAGTACGTTTTCTTCGCCACCCGCAACGGTCTGGTGAAAAAGTCTGAGCTGCGGGAATTCATGCACGTACGCTCGAATGGCATTAATGCCATCGGCATCGAGCAGGGAGACGAACTTGTCGCGGCGCGGGTTACGGATGGAAACCAGATCGTCTTCCTGGCCTCACACGAAGGCATGGCCGTTCGCTTCGACGAAAATCATGTGCGTCCCATGGGCCGCGCTGCATACGGCGTCTGGGGCATCGATCTGGAAAAGAACGATTACGTAGTGGGAATGACGGTTACTCCGAAGCCCGGTACTGACCATGTGGGGACGGGCGCCTCGCCCGTCCAGGAAGCGTCAGCGACCAAAGGCGAAACCGGGGCCGACATCGAAGTCCCGCCCACCGGAGTCATCGATCTGACCCAGAAAGGCACGCTCATTCTCTCCGTAACCGAAAACGGCTACGGCAAGCGCACTCCTGCCGAAGAATACCGCCTCACCAATCGTGGCGGCAAAGGCGTGATCAACATCAAGACCACTGAACGCGTCGGCAAAGTTGTCGCTATCGCGCTGGTCGACGAAAACTCGCAGGTCATGCTCATCAGCCAATACGGCAAAATCATCCGCATGGATTCGAAAACGATTCGCGAATCTGGCCGCAATGCGCAAGGCGTGCGGCTGCTGCAGATGGAGCCGGGAGATCGCGTGGCAGCAGCAGTAGTGCTGGCGCCGGAAGAAGAAGCCAACGGCAACGGCGGCACGCTGCTGCAGTAGAAAGCGGAAGGGCATGAGATTCTAGTCGTGCCGCCTGTGTCCAAACTAAATGGGCTGTGCCATCTTGAGCACGCAGTCGAAGGATCTCTATCTCATCAACCAACCGTTGCGCGAGAGACAAGAGATCATCAAATCTACTTCACTCCCTGCTTCTCATTAATCTCTCTCGAGAACTCGATCACAAAATTCAGGAGCGTCCCATATCCCGCCTGTCCGAGAATCGCCCATCCTCCGTTCGCCCAAACATTTTTCGGACTCGGCTTCCACGCGGTCGAAACCATGCCTCCACCAAACGCTCCCCCATACAGCGCCCACTGCGGCCGCATCTCCCGTTCCGTGTGGTTATAGGTGAGGAAGTTTCTTAGAATCGCATGGTGAATACGCGGCCATGCACCTTTGCACTTGCACCGGTCGTAGCGTACCTCATATCTCAGCGCAGCGTTGCCTAAAGCCGCAAAGGTATTCGAGGTGATGAATTGTCCTTCCCTCGAAGCGAAACGCTCGGCATAACCCGCCCATCCATCGTCCCACTGGGAAGGAACTCCGCGGGCCTGGTCGAATCCCGCCTGGAACATCCGCTTCATGTAGGCTTGTGGGGTCGTCAACGTCTGCCGGAAGTAGATTTCCTCCCGTTCTTTCTTGGTCAGAGCCAGCAGTTTCTGATTCTTGCCCAGGTAAACTCCCGAAATCCATGTCGCTTCCCAACCGCGCGCTCTCAGCAATTCTTCTGTAGCTACATGCTCGGTTAACTCGGCGGCCTTCTTGGTCTCGCCCGTGACCATCCCCACCGGGCCAGCGTTCTCGTTTTTCGGAACTTTCTCTTTCTGGACTTCTGGGGCTTCGGGCAGCGTTTTGCCGGGCGCCTGTTCGCCCGCTTCAGGGGGATTGCTTTGTTGCGGTGTCTGAGCCTGCGCCGCCGCTCCAACCAGTGCCAGCGCACAAATGACGATCGCTACATCTGCGAGTGTGATTGCACGGGCTTGCTGGCAAATGCTTCGCTCAGCCATTTTCAGAGACAGCCTGTGCCACATGCGACCTCGATTGTACATTCCCTGATCAATCCAACTCTCTCCGTTTACCTCATTCTGCCGATGCTAAACTCCTCCAGATGCATTGGCTCTACAATCGTGTTGCCGGTCAGAGTGTGGAGCGCCTCGCGGCTCTCAGCGACGGTATCTTCGCGGTCGCGATGACCCTGCTAGTTTTGGATCTACATGTGCCTTCGGGAGGGGTCGTTCGATCCGAACGCGAGCTCTGGCATGCTCTGGTTGCACTCTCGCCCCGGCTGATCATTTTTCTGATGAGTGTGATGACCCTCGGCATATTCTGGGTCGGCCAGCAGACGCAACTCAATCACTTCGCGCGTTCCGACCGCAATCTCGCCTGGATTCACATCGCCTTTCTCTGCGCCGTATGCCTGGTGCCGTTTTCCACTTCGCTCCTCGCGGAATTCATCCGCTATCGAGTCGCGCTTCTGATTTATTGGTTCAATATCCTGCTGCTGGGAATCACTCTGTACTGGAGTTGGAGCTATGCCCGGCGCAACCAGCTGCTTGTCGAGGATATTCGCGCCGAAATTCATCCCGCCGTAGTGCGCCGCATCGTCATCGCCCAGACCCTTTACGCTTGTGGCGCGGCCCTGTGTTTTATCGACACCTATTGGGCCATTGCCGCCATCGTGCTGGTGCAGGTAAACTACGCCATCGCTCCGCGCTTTTGCTGGGGATTATTTTCGCGGAAACCGGCGGAAGGGTCGTAAAGAGCAAAATCCACCGTGAATGGTCACGGTGGATCCTTGCAGTATCCGCCAAGGCTTTTCAGCCGCGATTGATGATCTTGCGAAGCGGTTCCACTTTCCCACGTAGGTCCTGCGCCAGATCGGCGCCACGCTCAGCCACGTCGCGCACCCGGTCGGTAGCGTCTCGAACCCGGTCCTTGGCTTCTTCGCTCCAGTCCTGCAGCGTGTCTTTGGCGTCGTCGTAATTGCGCCTTAAATCCTTACGCAACTGTTTGCCGCTCTTGGGCGCGAAAGCGAGCGCGGTTAGCGCTCCGATGCCTAGCCCAATGAGCAAGAAAGTGATCGCGGTACCCAGATGTCCTCCCTCGGAGGATTCATATTTTCCATAACGCATAGTTGACCTCTCTTCTGCTAAATATGCGGATTAAAGTCCTTCCATTAATCTTAGTCGTTCGGACGCGTTCAAGCGAATCTTAGCAATGCCAAACTTGCTGCTTTTTCGTCCGCCGCTGTCTCCTTGGGAAGGTTTCTTTTCCCGCGGGGTGAGTGTAAAATGAGTTTTTGCCCTTGTGCGGTGGAAAATGTGGCCTGCCCGCCTTCCCGCCGCCTCAGCAAACTGCCTTATTTTGAAGGAGATTGTTCCGAAGCAATGTCGATCCCTGCCACCCAGCTGCGTCCCGGCATGATCATCAAGCACAACAATGATCTGCATTCGGTGTTCAGCGTGGAACACCGCACGCCCGGAAACCTGCGGGCTTTTATACAGGCGAAGCTGCGCAACCTGCGCACCGGTGCAATGTTCGAGCACCGTTTTCGCTCGCCCGATCCCATTGAAAAGATCAATGTCGACGAAGTTGAAATGCAGTTCCTCTACGCCGACGGCGACAGCTACTACTTCATGGACACCTCGAACTACGAGCAGACTCATCTCAGCAAAGATGTTCTGGGCGGCGCCGTGGATTACTTGATCGAAAATCTGGAAATCAAAGTAGAATTCTTCGACGGCAAAGCCGTAGGCATCGAACTGCCGCAAACGGTGATCCTCACGGTGACCGAAACCGAGCCAGGGCTGAAGAGCGCAACCGCATCCAGCGTGACCAAAGCCGCGAAGACTGAAACCGGGCTGGTGGTTCAGGTGCCTCCCTTCATTAACGAAGGCGAGAAAATCAAAGTGGATACGGCCGAGGGCCTTTATCTGTCCCGGGCGTAAAAAACAGTGATTCGTGGTTAGTGGTCAGCGAAAAAACCCGCTTGACGTTGGTTCACTAACAACGAATCACTTTCTTGCGCATGACCTCTACTGAAAAAACAGTCGAAGCGCGCCGCTTTGTGATCCGAGGACGCGTGCAGGGCGTGGGGTTTCGCTGGTTTGTGGAGCGCGAGGCGCATATTCTCGGAATCTCAGGCTGGGTGCGTAACAACGCCGATGGTACGGTCGAAGTCCTGGCTCAGGGAATTGCCGATCAACTTTCTGGATTGCACTCGCGGTTGCGCCAGGGGCCGCGTGCAGCGCGAGTCGACAGCGTTGAAGCATCAGAAGTCCGGCCATCCGCCAACATTAGTTCATTTCGCATCGAAGGAGCGTGGTAGCTTGTCCGCTAGGTCAAGACTGGACGATATTCAGCTGAAGCACCTGATCCGCGAAGTTCCCGATTTCCCGAAAAAAGGGATCCTATTTTACGACATTACGACGTTGCTGAAAGACAAAGTGGGCTTCGCCACGCTCGTCGATCGGCTCTCGGAACAATATGTCGATCAGAAAGTGGATCTGGTGCTGGGCATGGAAGCCCGGGGCTTCATTTTCGCGCCCGCCCTCGCCTATCGCCTGAATGCCGGATTTGTTCCGGTGCGCAAAGTCGGGAAACTCCCCTCCGAGACCGTGAGGTTCGACTACGCCCTCGAATATGGCACCAACTCTCTCGAGATGCACAAAGACGCCATTCAGAATGGCCAGCGAGTATTGATTGTCGACGATCTGCTGGCCACTGGTGGCACGGCCGAAGCAACTGCGAAACTGGCAACCTCTCTCGGCGCAGAAATTGCCGGCCTCGGTTTTGTCGTGGAGTTAGACTTCCTGAAGGGACGGGATCGGTTGAAGGGTTACAACGTGATGTCCCTGCTGCACTATTCGAAATAGGCGATGCAAATGATTAGAAAGAAAGCTAGTGGTAGAGACGCGCGATCAGTGCTCCCGCCGCCGTCCAAAAGCCTGCGCCGATGCCCATAGCCAGCGTGAATCCGAGCACCCGGTTCCAATTCAAGCGGCTGCTTGTGCGCGTTAGTTTCGGATCGAACTCATGGACAATCCGGGAGCGAAACAGATTCGAATCTTCCGATCTCGACAGCAACTGGAAATGACGGTTCATGTTCGAACCTCGCACTCGTCTCTGACAAATGTCTCCGCCGAGTCTCTAATTGCCGGAATATCGGATGCCTGCCCGGAACAGAGGGTTTTCGAATTGCGTAATTTTCGTCAGCATCACAGCTCGGTCAGGGACAATTTTGAGTCCTTGGGCAGGTAATTTTTGCGCCGGAACCAGTCCTCCATGGCATCCCGCAGCTGTTCCAAGGGTACGTTGGTTCCGATCTCCAGGAAGCCGTCCGAAATCGGCACCGTATCGTCGAAGAGGCTGGCATTGGTGAAATTGCGCATCGAGAAACTGTCGAGCCACTTCAGAGGGCAAGGGACCAGGTGGCCACGGTCCGCATATTCTGCACGAATTTTGCGGGCGAACATGGCATCATTTAAGCATACCTGTCATGCGCTATTGTGAATCTTGACCCTTCCGGCGAAGGCACTTACGCTCCGGTCCGGAATCCGTAACACGGGGGCATCCCACTGAGTCGGGGAAAAATAAAAAAGAGACGTCGGCAAATCGAATCTGACCTGCCTGACCTGAGCCGCCGCGACTTTCTCTTACGCTGCTGCCAGGGAACCTCGGCAGCAATCATTCCCGCCGCGCTGGGCAGATTCGCTTTCGCGTCTGTTTTCCCGCACAACTCCGCTTTCAATTCTCAGGGCACAAGTTCGTCCGAAGCTGAGTTTCGCTTTCATCCTCGCTACCGGTCGCAGCGGCCGCTCGACGCGGTTTTGCTGAAGACTCAAGCGGGGCTCGACAATTTCATTAGCGAGAAATATCACGATCGCATTGCGGCAACTCTGGCTGAATGGAGTGCCAGCCTGCTCGAGTCTCCCCCCGATTTTCAAACCCTGGCGAAGGTGTTGGCTCCAGATTTCGCGGGAGCTCTCAAGGCAACGGATTCGCGGCTCGTGCGTCAGGGATCGGTTGTAGAAGTCCATCGGCACAAATTCGATTCGTCCGCAGAACTCGAGCGTGATGCATTTCTTGGACAGTTCCGTTCCGCATTGGCCGATCTTTCGAACCTCCTGACCGCGGAATTTCAGGTCACCGCCATCGACGCGGGTTCTGAATCTTCTGCTGGATTACCTCAGCGCTTGCGGACGCGCATTCGTTATGAATTCGTAGGCACGGGCCGCGGTTTCCTTCGCGAGCAACGCGTAGGCTATTGGGATCTCGAGTGGAAAGTTTCTTTGGACGCCGACTTTCATGTGCAACGTTGGCAGGTGCTCGACGAAACCAGAAGCCGCTCGCCTTCGCCAGTATTTGCAGATATCACGGCGTCGGCACTCGGCGGCAACTCTTCATACTCTCAGCAATTGCTTCGAGGAGTCGATTATTGGCGAACTGTTCTTGACGGCGCGTCCGGAATCGACATCTATGGCCATAACGGTGTTTCCGTGGCCGATATCGACAATGATGGCTTCGACGATCTCTACATTTGCCAGCCTGCGGGTCTGCCGAACCGCCTGTATCGGAATCGCGGTGACGGAACCTTCGAGGACATCACGGAAAAGTCTGGGCTTGGGCTTCTCGACAACACCTCATGTGCGCTTTTCGCCGATTTCGACAACGATGGAAATCAAGATGCGGTGATCGTGACTGCAAGCGGTCCCTCGCTGTTCTTAAATCAGGGCGGCGGCAAGTTTAAGCGGCGGCCAGATGCTTTCAGGTTCGCCACTGCTCCGCAAGGAACTTTCACCGGCGCTGCCGTGGCCGACTATGACCGCGACAGCTGGCTGGATATTTATTTCTGCCTTTACGCCTACTATCAGGGAACTGATCAGTATCGATATCCAGTTCCGTATCACGATGCCGAAAATGGCCCGCCGAATTTTATGATGCGCAACCAGCGGGATGGAACTTTTCGCGATGTTACCGCTGAGTCCGGGCTGAACCAGAACAACACGCGTTACAGTTTTTGCTGCGGGTGGTCCGACTACAATCGCGACGGCTGGCCCGATCTCTATGTAGTAAATGATTTCGGCCGGAAAAATCTGTATCGCAACAATAGCGACGGAACTTTTACGGATGTCGCTGCCGACGCCGGAGTCGAAGACGTCGGTGCCGGCATGAGCGTTTCCTGGCTCGACTACGACAATGACGGCGCTGAAGATCTCTATGTCGGAGATATGTGGACCGCTGCCGGCGAGCGAATTTCGACCCAAGCGATATTCAAAAGAAGTTCGCCCGACGAGGTGCGCGCGCTGTATCGCAAGCATGCCATGGGAAATTCGCTGTTTCGGAGTAAGGGATCTGGGTTCAGCGATGTAACCGGCTCGGCCGGGGTCGGTATGGGCCGCTGGGCTTGGTCGAGCGATGTATTCGATTTCGATCACGACGGTTTCCCTGATATTTACATCGCGAATGGCATGATCTCCGGACCTTCACAGCAAGATCTGAACAGCTTTTTCTGGCGCCAGGTGGTCGCCAATTCTCCCGATCGGGCGCGGTTTTCGCACGATTATGAGCAGGGATGGAGCGCCATCAACGAACTGATTCGCGCCGATGGAACCTGGAGCGGCTTCGAACGAAATGTTTTCTATGCCAATAACCGCGACGGAACGTTTTCCGATGTTTCCGGTGCAGTCGGATTGGACTTTCTCGAAGACGGCAGAGCGTTTGCGTTGGCAGACTTCGATCACGATGGCAGGCAAGAGATTTTTCTGAAGAACCGCAATTCTCCACAATTGCGGCTGTTGAGAAATGTGAGTGCCAAGCTCCCGGCGTCGATTGTCTTCAGGCTGCGAGGGACGAAGAGCAATCGTGACGCTATTGGTGCAGTGGTCACGATGGAAATCGACTCTGGGCCCCAGACCCGCAGCCTGCAAGCGGGCTCAGGGTTTCTTTCTCAACACAGCAAAGAGTTGTTCTTTGGCCTTGGAGAACACAAAGGGCCCGTGCAGGCGTCAATCCGCTGGCCGAGCGGTGAAGTCCAGCCAGTGCATGATTTGCCGCCCAATCATCGAATCTGGGTCGACGAAGGCAGCGAGTCGTTTCGGGTTGAAGCTTTTGAAATACACGCTTCAACCAAAGTGGAAGTTACCAATGTTATGCCGCGATCACCCGAGCAACTCCCCACTACGGTCGAAACATGGCTGCTTGTTCCAACAGCAGCGCCTGATTTCTCTCTTCCCGATAACGCGGGACGACTGCGGGCCCTGTCGGCAACGCGCGGAAAACCAGTAGTGGTTAGCTTCTGGGGCATAGCATCGGCGGATTGCCGGAAGCAGTTGCAGGAGTTTGAGCGCGTCCATGTCCGTTGGGCTGCTCAAGGAGTGCAGTTGCTGACTGTGAACCTTGACGATGCTATTGATGCTGAGCAACCCAAAGATTTTTCGCGGGCGGGGAATTTCTCATTTCCAGTTCTCCGCGCCTCCGACGACGTTGCCGACATCTACAACATACTTTTCCGCTACCTGTTTGACCGGCATCGCGACCTCGGTTTGCCGACATCTTTCTTAATCGACAAACAAGGGCAGATCGTAAAGATATATCAGGGATCAGTGAAGGCGGATCAGGTTGAAAAAGATTTGCGCCTGATGCCAGACTCTGATGCCCGGAGATCAGCATTAGCGCTTCCATTTCAAGGTGTCAGCGAGACCTTTGAATCTGGACGAAACTACCTTTCCTATGGATCGATCTTTTTTCAGCGCGGCTACTTCGATCAATCCGCAAAAGCATTCCAGCAAGCGCTCACCAATGATCCCCCGAGCGCAGAAGCGGCTTACGGTTTAGGAAGCGCGTATTTAAGCCAGCGGAAGATAGCCGAGGCTCGCGAAAACTTTGAACGGGCAACCAAACTCCAGGCAAACTATCCGGATACGCTCGCCAATGCCTGGAACAATCTCGGGCTTATTGCTGCTCAGGCAAACAGCACCGATGAAGCGGTTGAGGATTTCCGAGAAGCCCTGCGGCTCAGCCCAGATCATCTGATCGCCTTGAACAATCTAGGAAATGCCTACCGGCTTCAGAAAAACTGGGATGAGGCAGAAAAGGTCTTTAAGCACGCACTCGAAATCGATATCTCAGATCCTGAAGCGAACTACGGTTTGGCGATGGTCTTTGCGCATGACGGCGATACTGCCCATGCGGAGCAATATTTGCAAATGGCGTTGAAGTCGCGTCCCAATTATCCAGAGGCGCTGAACAATCTCGGCATACTGTATCTGCGGACTCAGCGACGGAATGATGCGGTTGCTAGTTTTGAAACCTGCATTCGCGTTGCTCCCGAATTCGATCAGTCGTACCTTAACCTGGCCCGCGTCTATTCCATTGAAAACACGCCAGCCAAAGCTCGCAGCGTTTTGCTCGAACTTCTCAAACAGCAGCCCGATCACACGCAGGCGCAGAGCATGCTGGCCCACCTGCCACAATAACGGCACCCGCAAGTCGACTATCTATTTCTTTGGCGTCGGAGCGCGCAACAAGTCGACGAACAGCTTGTAGAACTTATCCAGGTCCAGATCATCCTGAACCTCATTCGGCGGGCCAACGAACTTCGGTTTGTCTTGCTCGGTCCAGCTGAGTGTGTCGCCGTAACCCGCCCCGTGATCGAGATCCACATCGAGATACCGCGTTTCCTTCTTCGTGATAAGGCTGGGATCGAGCCACGCCGCCGCTGCCAATTCGTCCCAGAGATAGTTGTAATTGGGCAGCAGATGCGAGTACTTGCCGATATATTGCGCCGCCGGCGAATCGCTCATCTTAATGTGGTCGATCATTTCCGGCGTGAGTTGCGTCTTCACGGAAATGTCCACAGATGTACAAGCAATTCTTTTCCACGGAGCCATAAGCACGGTATGAGCCGCTTCCGGATCGAACCACAAGTTAAATTCGTGGGTCGGAGAGTTGGCGAACTCGGGATTGTCAGTCCGCGGACTGAAACTCCCGCCCATATAGACCAACTCTTTAGCCAGCGAAGGAAATTCAGGGTCGATCGTCATCGCGAGCGCCAGGTTGGTCATCGGACCGCCTTCGTAAATCGTGATTTCGCCGGGATATTGGTGAACCATGCGCAAGAGAAAGTGCGCCGCATCTTCGTTCACAGGCTTGGTGGTGGGCAGGCCTTCCGGCATTGGACCGAGCTGGTCGGCGGGATGATAGAACTTTGGAGTCCATGCACCTAGCCATGGCACGGAACCAAATTGTTGCTCCCAGAACTCAGTTTCTTTTTGCCGCCGCACCAGCGGATACTCTGCTCCGGGCACAACCGGAATGTCGGTTCGTCCGATAATCTCGAGCATGCGCAACGTGTGCGCAACCTCCGACCGCAGCCACTGATCGCCAGTGACCACGGTGATGCCCAATACCTCGGTTTGCGGAGATTGAATCAGCACCAGCATCGCCTGCTGATCGCTTCCCGCAGGACCGGATGCATCCTGGTCGATAATGACCTTGCGTTTTTCCTGGCCGAACCCCATGATCGCAGTCGCAAGCAATAGCACGGCAGCGAGAAATCGCCCTTGGTACAAGGTCGTAGCCCCCCGTTTTTCAGATAATAGTTTTTCAGATAATAGATTGAGTGCATTCTGCCCATTAGATTTACGATTCGAGCAGATCGGCACCGCAAAGGAGTGTAACCTATTTTACGGGCGGGCTATGCCATCGAACATCGAAATTAAGGCTCCTCTGGCAAACCGGGCAGCCGCAGAAGCCACGGCAATTCGGCTGAGCGACTCCGGCCCCGAGACCATTCATCAGGAAGATTTCTTCTTCCGGTGCGAGGGGGCGCGGCTGAAGCTGCGCATGTTTTCGCCAGACCGTGGAGAGTTGATTCACTACGAGAGATCGAACGCCGCAGAAGCGCGCCGCTCAGAGTATTTGATTGCGCGCACGCCGGATCCGAAAGTCCTGATTGAGATTCTTTCAGCGACGCTGGGTCTGACCGGAGTTGTCAAAAAAACCCGGACTCTTTACTTGCTCGGGCAGACACGTGTACATCTCGACGAAGTCGAAGGTTTGGGAGATTTCCTTGAACTTGAAGTAGTGCTGCGCCCGGAACAGAGCGAGGAAGAAGGCAAGAATATTGCGAGCGCATTGCTCGCGGAATTCGGAATCGAGCAGCGGCAGATCATCGGAGAGGCGTACATTGATCTATTTAGCTCGGATCTATTAGTTCGCCGCACCTCCCCAATAGCAGCTTTGGTATGAACCGCTTCTACATCAC
The DNA here is from genome assembly GCA_963766625.1 of uncultured Acidobacteriaceae bacterium. Lineage (GTDB taxonomy): Bacteria > Acidobacteriota > Terriglobia > Terriglobales > Acidobacteriaceae > Sulfotelmatobacter. Next base: position 419,026 of record CAVYBF010000022.1, read on the forward strand.
ACTGATATGCGCTGTCACCTCGGCAGGTTTGTCTGCCCCGTCCGCGCTTCGTGGACAGTCGAATTCGGCCGCTACCCAGCCTCAGTTTTTTGACGAACCGCATTTTACGGTTGCGGGCGTCACCGACACTACAACCCTCGGAGGCCATGGCTCCTCGCCAACAAAAATCAGGAGTACGGAATCGTTGGCCAGGGCGGTTGCCTCGCTGACCGGCGAATCCGGTATTAAGCAGCCATCTGCATCAGATGCTTCCCGAATGGAAGCGTCGCTCCGGCAAGCGGTCGATCAGCGTCCCGACAGCTTCGAGGCAAATTCTCAACTGGGAAAATGGCTGGTCGACGAAGAAAGACCTCCCGAAGGAATTGCGTACCTCGAACGCGCTTCCGGCATAAATCCTAACAATTTTGAAAATCTTTATGAGTTGGCCCTGGCCTATTTCAAGATGGCGAACTACGGCTATGCGAAGACGGAGATCGATTCGTTGCTCAACATCGCAGCCGCGAATAAAGGGGACGATAGAGGGAAGGACGATAAAACCAAAGCGGAAGCCCATCACCTGCTCGGCGAGATCGATGAAAAACTCGGCGATCCACTGGCGGCGGTACGAGAGTTTCAGCGCTCGGCGGAATTGAACCCGAGCGAGTCCAATCTTTTTGATTGGGGATCGGAATTGCTGCTGCACCGCGCGGCCGAACCAGCGGTAGAAGTTTTCACCAAAGGAAATCGTCTATTTCCGCAGTCAGTACGAATGCTAACCGCGCTCGGTGCATCCTGGTACGCTTTGGGCTCCCCCGAAAAGGCGGTACAACGACTGTGCGAAGCTTCCGATCTGCATCCCGAAGATCCCAATCCTTATCTATTTATGGGGAAGATGCAAGCGACCGAGGCCATGCCGTCGGAAGCAATTGCACAAAGGCTCGCTCGATTTGCGAAACTCCAACCCGGAAATGCGCTCGCCAATTATTACTATGCGGTAAGTCTCTGGAAGGCTCGGAAGTCAGCGGCAGATGACAGTGCATTAGCGCAAATTGAATCTTTGCTGGCGAAGGCAGTGCAGATTGATCCCAAGCTGGGGGAAGCCTATCTACAGCTTGGCATTGTCTACGCGGAACAGAAGGAAACTGCCAAGGCAACCTCTGCCTACGAGCAAGCGATCGCAGCAACTCCCGATCTCGCACAGGCGCATTATCGGCTGGCACAAGCTTACCGGCTCGCGGGACAACCAGCAAAGGCGCAGGCGGAGCTGCAACTGTACGAGAAAATATCGAAAGAGAATACTCTCGAAGCTGAAACTGAGCGCCGTCAAATACAACAGTTTGTCTATCAACTGCAGCAACCGAAGCCCGCTTCGCAGCCGGAATGAAGGCTTGCTTCAGAAATTAAGCCGTAACGCAAACTGCACCAGCCGCGGATTGTTCACCGTATTGTTGATTACGCCGAAACTCGACGGCGTACTGATGTCCTGCTGCCCGCTATCGCCGAGGCCCTCCAGGAAAAACTGCGGATGGTTTAGAAGATTGAAGAACTCCGCCCGGAATTGCAGATTCATCGCCTCACGGAAAGGCAAAGGGAAATCTTTGACCAGCGAGAAATCTGTATTCACGAATCGCGGCCCGTAAACCGGCGCGCGCGGGCCGATGCCAAGCTCACCCGTAGGCGCCTTCATAAAGGCGCAAGGATTGAACCAATTCGACAGAGTATGTATTGCCGACGGCGCAGGGCAAGTTGGATTGGCAGCCACCGGGCCAGGTTTATTAGGATCTCCCACTTCGTTTGGCCGCTGTAACGTATAACCGTTGTACGAGAAGAAGATCCCCGACTCGTCGGCGCTATCGACAACAAACAGCGGGAATCCGGAGGTTGCTCTTTCAATCACATTGACTTGCCAGTGTCCCAGAATGGCGTTCGTGAACCCGTTCCAGTCGCCTCCGAAGTGCTTTCCTTGGCCAAATGGTAAATCGTAAATAATGCTGGCGGTGAAGCTGTTGTTAAGGTTCAGCTGAGATAAGCCCCAATCCAGCTTTGCTGCTCCGGGCAATGGCCAATATGTTGCCCCAACCATTGTGCCGAGTCCATCGGGCAAGCCGGAATCGAAGTTGCGAGCGTAAGTGTAGCCGAGCAAAGCGTACAAACCGTGGCGCGTGCTCTTAGTCTCAGCTTTAATCTGGAGAGAATCGTATCGCGCCGCGCCGTCACTGTTGTTGCTGTCAACAGCCTGAAACGGAGCTGCATAGGGATAACTTGGAAAACCGCAGCCTAGGGCGTATCCGGGAACAACACCACACGCACCTGGCGGACTGATGTTCTCGTTTTGCTGGCTGCGCAGGATCCTCGAACTGCGTGTACCACCATACCCGACGGTGAGCACAACATTACCAGGCATCTGGCGCTCAACGTTGAGGTTGAACTGCTGGATCATTCCTTGTTTGAAATTCAGAGGCTCCGATTGGATCGAACCTGTATATGAGGCAGGATTGACGGGCGCGTCGTACACAGCTCCAGCTCCCCCAGCGACCGCAACCGTAGAAGGCGTTCCGACGGGCAGAAGAAATCCGTTCGAAAGTCCGCAGCCCGGAGTGCCGAGAGGAGTACAAACCCCGGTCGGGTACGGGTCGACTTCGGCATAGTAGGGTGGATTCTGCCAGAGCCCCTGTCCGCCCTGGTTCCAGGCCGAATCATGCAAGATGCCGTACCCGCCGCGGAGCACTGTCTTGTCGCTTCCGGCAACTTTCCAGGCGAATCCAATGCGCGGCTCGATCGCCGTCGAATCGAACTTAACGCCCGCGGACGATCCCGATGGAATACAGACAGTGCAACTGCTCAACGTAGGACTGCCTTTTGGCACGTACCACTTGAGGTTCAGAATGTCGAAATTCGCCATCCGATTCTCGACCTCCGTTTCGGGTGTGGCCAACGCCCATGCGAATCCCAGATTCAAAGTCAGGCTCGATGTAACCCGCCAGTCATCCTGAACGAACGGGCGTATTAATTTCCAACGGCGGCCAGTCGTGCCTCCAAGGAAGGTCTGATCGTGAGCCGCAAAAACTCCGAGGCTGCCGAGCAGGAGGTCACCGATATCATCGCCGGTGCCAAAGCCGTCTTCTACTACGTAACCATCCTGAAAAGCGTTATTTCTAATGTTCATCTCGTTGGCGCGGTAGACTGCGCCGAAGCGGATGTTGTGCTTGCCGCGGATCAGATCGAGCACGTCCGAAACGGAGTAGACGTTGGTTCCCCCTTGGTATGGGGCGTAGCCGCGATCGCCGACCGAGAAGTAGCTGGACATCTGGAACGACGTGAGGCCGCAACTGATGCAATCTTTGGAGGATTGGTTCAGGCCCGCGGGATAACCAGTAACGCTATCACAGCCGCTGCCTAGGTCCGCGCCGGGAATGCCAAGTTTGGCGGCTTCGCAGGTGCCGGTGCCATAAGAAAGGATGTGATTAAAGATCCGGCTGTACCCGAGATTCAACTGGTTGATCGCGTTGGCGGAAAAGACGTGAGTTTCGGAGATCGCTAAATTGCGGCCGTGGTTGTTGATGTGCTGATTGCTGCCGAAGGCGTTCGCCTCCGACCAGGTCGGCGAGCCGCCGGGGACGAAGTTGGTCGCCTGATCGTAGCTGAAACGGGCGAATGCCGAGTCTTTGTTGGAAAAATTGTGATCGAGCCGAATGTCCGCAGTTCCCTCATTCAGTGCTCGCGTGGGCAGGTTCGCGTAGTTGTAGCCTACCGCGCCGGTCGCATTGGGAGCCGGGTAAAGTCTGGCAACCCCCAACCCAATCGGATTAACCAGCGCACCGGGAATCGTGTCGCAGGGTGTGCCGGGCAACTGGCCACCGTCCGCGAGTACGGGCTCGGGTAGCGCCGTGGCGCCTACGCACTGGAATGTTGTTGGTTCCGTCAAAGTCGCATAGGGATTCGTCAGTGAAGTCAGCCCGAACGGATTGCTGCTCAGGTTGAGGTCGCGGGCGGCATCGAACGGCGTGGTCATCGCCGCAGTCGGTACATACCCCGTGAACGGCACGCCCTCGCGCTGCATCTTGGCCTGATAGTCGATGAAGAAAAAAGTCTTATCTTTTCGAATTGGGCCGCCGAGTGAAAATCCAAACTGGTTGAGATTGAATTTTTCCTGCGTGTGGGTGAAGTAGTCCGTGGCATCCAGCGAGGTATTGCGGAAGTATTCGTACAAAGAGCCGTGCCACTGGTTCGACCCCGATTTCGTCGTAACCAAAACCGTCGGACCTGCGCGTTCGCCGTATTCGGCGGAGTAGTTGTAGGTCAGAACCTTGAACTCCTGGATGTCATCGATATCGGAGAAAATTGCGATTCCGCCCTCATCCAACTGATTGTTATCGTTGCCGTCAAGCAGCCAATCGGTTTCCTGTTCACGCGATCCGCCGACCGAGAGCGAGAACGATCCCCGCGTTGCCGCCTCGCTGCTGGCTGCGCTGGTGAAGAAGCTCACTGGACTGGTTGACGAAGTTGTGCCTGGCGTGAGAGTCGCGAGTTGTACAAAGTTGCGCCCATTCAACGGAAGATCGGCGACCTGTTCTGAAGTGATCACCTGACCGAGCGTTGGGTTGGCTGTCTCGACCGCCACTTCGGTTGCGCTCACCTCCACCGTCGAACTCACGGACGCGGGATTTATCGTGAAGTCGATTTCGCGATGCTCATCCACCTGCAAACGGATATCGCGCTGCTCGGTTGCCTGGAAGCCGGGCGATTGGACCCGGATCGTGTAGTTTGCCACGGGCAGCAAGGGGATCAGATAGTGGCCCGAGCCGTCGGTCTTGGTGTCGCGAGTAAGGCCTGTTTGTTGAGCGGTCGCTGTGATGGTTGCCCCTGAAACTACGGCGCCGGCCTTATCGGAAACCGTGCCCGAAAAACTGCCGTTAGCTTGGCCATTCAACAGCGGGCACAACAGAAACGCAAAGGAAACTCCGGCGAACAGCGCCCTCTTTTTCAGCATTAAAATCCCCTTTTCGGCTGCCCCTGCACCGAGGACGAAAAACTGCTTACGTGTGGAAATTCCGGGAGGTCTTGGACGTAGCCTTATATATGGCTGGTGCTTCCAAAGTCAAGAGTTTTCGGCGATAACGAGCTCTAGACGATGATCGGAACTGCGAATTTTGCACGGCATTTCGGAAGAGCCTGCAAAAGAGTTCACAAACGTTTGAGAACCGTCGAGCCGTCGAGCTATTTTGCGCTTCGAGCAGACCATTCCGCGTCGAAAAGCTCGCGCTTATAGAATGATTTCTGCGTACCGACCCCGGTCGTGGACATGGCGGCATAAAGATTAGCGCGCCGTACTGCTTCTGTCTCCGGAAATCCCTCTGCGAGGAACACCGCGAAACTCCCAATGAAAGCGTCGCCTGCGCCCGTACTGTCGATGCTTTTCACGGGAAACGGAGGCACGTGCTGGCTGATGCCGCTGCCCGCGAGAAGAGATCCGTTTGCGCCCAGCGTGACGATCACCCGCCGGATGCCGCCGGCCAGCAATTTCTCTGCGCATCGTTTCGCCTCTTCGACATTTTTCACTGCGATTCCAGAAATCGTCTCAGCTTCGCTTTCGTTGGGCACGAAATAGTCGAGTTCAGTCAGAGATTGCAGTTCGATCGCGTGCGCCGGTGCGGGATTCAGAATGCAGCGAATGTTGTGTTTTCGCGCGAATGCGACCGTGTAATAGACCGTCTCCAGCGGAATCTCAAATTGCAGGACGATGCAATCGCAGGTTTGCAATATTTTAGCCGCAGCGTCGACGTCTGCGGGTTTCAATGCGTCGTTAGCGCCTTTCACCACAAAGATGCGGTTCTGTCCATTGGGTTCGACGAAAATCGGCGCAACTCCGCTGGACAGTCCCTCGACCTGTTTCACATGGGTCGTGTCGATGCCGATTTTTTGAAAGTTCTCGATGGTCGCAGGCCCAAACAAATCGTCTCCTACCCGCGCCACCATGAATACATCTGCGCCACACAGGCGCGCGGCCGCCGCCTGGTTCGCGCCTTTGCCGCCGAATCCCAGATCGAATTTCTGGCCAAAAATGGTTTCGCCGGGCTTGGGAAATCGATCTGTGAAAGTCGTGAGGTCGATGTTGGCACTTCCAACCACTGCTATGCGAGGGCGTCGAGCCATTATTTTGTGAGGCTGATTTTCCTGTGAATTGTGAGAACGCCGAGTTTATTCGGCGGCTTTGCCTGTGTCAACGCTGGGCGTCGATGGCGTCAACTTCTCTTGAGCGACCTCGCGAAGGCTGTCGATTACCTCCGTCATGCGCGGTAACTCGTCTGCCTTGCAGAAACTCTCGGCCTCCGGCAGGGTTAGTATGAATTGAAGAAAATCGCAACAAGGGGATCTGTCATGCGCCATCGAACCGCTATTCTGATTTCGCTTCTGTTCTTCGCCAGCGTGACGTGGGGCCAGCAGCAGCCGACGGCGCGTACTGCGCCAGCAAGCGATCAACAGAGCATGCCTGGCATGGACATGTCGGGCCATGACGTGTCCGGCATGAGAGACATGCCTGCGGCCAGCGACAAGGATGGCGAGAAAGACAGTGACGCCAGCGCCAACGCCATGCACTCAATGGAAGGCCACATGGACATGGGCCCGCACATGAAGATGACCGCTCTGCGTCCACCAAAGCCGGGCGACGCGGAGCGTGCGCAAGCCGTGGTTGAGGCCGCGCGCAAGGCCTCGGAGAAATACCTTGACTACCATGTTGCGCTCAACGGGGGCTTCAGGATATTCCATCCCGAAGTTCCGCAAAAGGTGTATCACTTTACCAACTACGCCTACGCGTTCGAAGCCATCATGCATTTCAATCCCGAGCATCCGACTTCACTGCTCTATGAAAAGCATGGCGATAATTACAAACTGATCGGCGTAATGTATACCGCGCCGAAGCGATTCACCGAAGATGAACTCGATGAGCGCATCCCGCTAAGCCTGGCACAATGGCACGAGCACGTGAATTTCTGCACCGCGCCTCCCGGACGCAAGTACGAATACCTGCTTCCTCATCCGCAGTTTGGCTTGCATGGATCGATCACCACGCAGGCAGCGTGCGACGCCGCGGGCGGCACTTTCCATCCCATTGTTTTTAACTGGATGGTTCACGTGTATCCCTTCGAAAAAGATCAGGCGAGCATCTGGTCGGTCGAACGGCAACACGGAGATAAAGATTAAAGAGCAATTGTTGATTTTCTTCGCTGAAGATCTTCTTTCCTAGCCTGCCCTGAGCGCAACCGAATAGTGCCTCTGTTCCGAACCCTCAACAAAACAGACCGCACCTGTGGCGAAAACAATGCGCGCATTTTTGCTAACTGGCGCAGGCGCACCCCGTCCAAGGATGCAGAACGAAATTTCTAAGAGCGCGGAACTTTTCAGATATGTTCTGCGTAGTTAAATCAGGAACGATTCATTAGGAATGGCAGTAAGAGCGGCAAGGCGAATCGATCGTGCTTGCCGCATGGGACAAGACTTTCAAGCGGGGTTCAGGGGATTTTCTCACGCTCGGTTTGGCGGCCCAGGTGAGAAAATCCCCGTGTAAAGCGGACCAAGCTTTGCGGCTCGTCTGCTGAACCCCAACGAGTGCATTGTAAGGCGATTCGCGGCAAAACACCACGTTTTGTCGCAAGTCGTGAACCGGGCCGCCTCAAACCTCCCTGACTAACCGGGGAAGAAAGAGGAATGCTCATGAAGTTCGCGACAGTTTCAAAAAGCTTGTTTATGGCGCTGGCGTTGCTGTTGGCCACCGGCGCTTTTGCGGCAACGAAGGCCAGCCTTGAACTCAATGATCCCGTCAAGGTGAACGGAACAACGCTGAAGCCCGGCAATTACAAAGTTCAGTGGGAAGGAAGTGGACCCAATGTCGAGCTCAGCATCACTAAAGGCAAACAGATTGTGGCGAAAGCTACCGCTCACATGGTCGACTTGCCTACGCCCGCCGCAAATACCGCTGCGGTCACCGTTAAGAACGACGATGGCCCCAATTCGCTGACCGGTCTCCGCTTTCAGGGCAAAAAATTTGCTTTGGATCTGTCAGGGGCGAGCAGTGAGGGAATGCAGGGTGGATCAAGCAAATAACTGCGAGGGAGAGCACAAAAAGCGAAAGGGAAGCCGCATGGCTTCCCCTTTTGCATCCCACGCTGCCCTCCGGGCGGAACTCGTCACTGCCCCGGTGTCTTCTCCAGCGCAGCGCTCAAATGAATATTGCTGCCGGCGCTCACTTTGAGTTTTCTCTCCCAATCTTTGAATCCCGCCTTCTTCACGACGATCGTGTGATCGCCCCCTGAGACTTCAACATCGGAGGGAGTGTCACCCACGAAACTGCCGTCGATCTCGATATCGGCATTCGACGGATCAGAAACAACGCTTAGTTTCGCAGACGCGCTGGACGCGGCTTCCGCGGGAGTCGCATCTGCGGCTGTTTCCGCCGCCCGACCCGCAGGGGCAGGCGATTGGAACTTCGCCAAATCCATCCTCACGTCCCCGTTCACATATGCCGTAATCTCGGTGCCCTTCGGAATGCTGATGTCCTTCCCGTGCATGAAGAGAAAGAAAGGCGCCGCCGGGAAGAAGACGATGCTTGTCGCCACCATTCCGCCGACCATGCCGCCTGTATGACCGCCGCCCTTGACATCCTTAACTGCGCGCAATGCGGCTTTGTCGCCGCTCGCTAGCTTGACGTAGTCAATGTTGATATCCAGTTTTCCGCCGCGGGCCATTCTTCTCTTAGCTTGCGCCTCAGTAACAGTCCCGAAGGCGAGGCCGCCCTTTGCGATAACCAGCGTCCCGTTCACGGTAATGCCGTCCAGCGTTTCAAAATCAACCGTGTCGCCGACATGGGCGTCGGCTGAGGATATGGTGCGATTCAGTCTAAGCCGCACCGGTGTTTCGTCTTCAAGTACAAATCCCTTATGCGACACAAAGTCTGTCTGTGTGGGCTGGGCTGTAACGGGCTGTGGTGGCTGGTTTGAGGCCGATTGCTGCGCAACGACAAGCGAGGCAGCTAGCAAGAAAACGATAGGCAGCACTTTCATGGATCCCTCCGCGCAAGGTATCCTCGGGGCCCGGTCCGCGCTGCTCGTCCGGATTCTGGGAAGGTTCGAGGGGAAGTGCTAACAGGGACCCGGACGCGCGAACACGCTATTATCGCCGGCACGACAAAAACGTCGATTCAACTTTTGTGCCAGTACAGTCCCGGGCCGGCTGAAGCCATGCCCTGATACAAACCTTTTTCAGTACTTGGGCACGTTCGGATCCACTCTCTCCGACCAGGCTGTGATCCCGCCCGCCAGATTGTGCACCTTGGTGAATCCCGCCTGCTGCAGGAAGGCGACGGCTTTGGCGCTGCGTCCGCCCATTTTGCAATGGACCACGATTTCGCGGCTGGAATCGAGTTCGTTCACGCGCTTGGGCAAATCGTTCAGCGGAATCAGATGTCCGCCGATATTGCAGATCTGGTATTCGTGCGGCTCGCGCACATCGAGGACGAATAAATCTTCTTTCCCATCCAGCCGCCGTTTCAGCTCTTCCACTTGGATTTCCGGAACTCCGTTGGACACCGGTTTTTCCTCCCGTATTCCGGCACTAGGAATGCCGCAAAATTGGTTGTAGTCTATCAGCTTCGTCACGGTGGGATGTGTGCCGCAAACCGGGCAGTCCGGATTTTTACGAAGTTTCAACTCGCGAAACTTCATGCCCAGCGCGTCGATCAGTAACAGGCGGCCAATGAGCGGTTCGCCAACGCCGATAATTAGCTTGATCACTTCTGTCGCCTGCATCACGCCGACAAGCCCGGGCAAAATGCCCAGCACTCCACCCTCGGCGCAAGACGGAACCAGCCCCGGCGGTGGCGGCTCGGGATACAGACAGCGGTAGCACGGCCCGTCTTCGGTCGCGAACACGCTGGCCTGCCCTTCAAAGCGAAAGATCGAACCATAAACATTCGGCTTGCCGGTGAGAACGCACGCGTCGTTTACCAGATACCGCGTGGGAAAATTATCCGTGCCGTCGGCAATGATCTCGAAATCACGAAACAGTTCCAATGCATTTTCGCTGCTCAGCCGTGTGTCGAAAGTTCGAATATTCAAAAACGGATTGATCGCTTTCAGCTTTTCCGCCGCGGAATCCAGCTTCTTGCGGCCCACATCCGCGGTTGAGTGAATAATCTGCCGTTGCAGGTTGGTGTAATCCACCACGTCGAAATCCACCAGGCCAAGCGTACCCACGCCCGCCGCCGCCAGATACAGAGCCAGTGGCGATCCCAGCCCTCCAGTGCCGATACACAGCACACGCGCGGCCTTCAGCTTCTGCTGACCTTCCATACCGACTTCAGGCATGATCAAATGCCGCGAGTACCGCAAGATTTCGTCTTTAGTCAGCGTGACTGGAATTTCGGTTGTGGTAGTTGCCATAGGGCCCTCGATGAATTTGAAAATTCTGAATTGGAATTGTCAGCGCTAGGCGCTAACAACAGGCGGGACACATACAACAGCTCTTTGCGGCGGAAGGATTCGATGACAAGATCTCACAATTCATAGCGGTAAAGCGCTGCTCAACGGTAAATCGGCGCTAATCAATCCCCAGCCCGCGCCCCCCCGGCAATAGAAGGCACAATCGAAATGTTATCACCTTCCTTCACCGTGGTTTCTTCTTTCTGGAGGTAACGAATATCCTCGTCATTCACGTAGAGGTTGACGAAAGCCCGCAATTTTCCATCTTCCGTGTACAGATGGCTCCGCAGGTCCGGATGCTGCGCCAGCAGGCCTTTCATGGCTTCGGCCACGGTTGCACCCGTAACTTCTACCGTCGACTGCTTCCCCACATACTGCCGCAATGGCGTTGGAATATGAATTTTGCTCATAGCTAAGTCTAAAGATGCACGATTCCCGCTGCAAGATTCAGCGGTGCCGATTCCTCTGTAATAGTCGTTAATAGTCTTTGTCATCCGTCTTGAAACCGGCATCGAATCACAAGGGGACATTTGACCGAGAAGGGTAGCCACTATGTTGCAAAAGCTTGCGATTTCGGCGGGCTTAATCCTCCTCATGGCCACGCTCTCTTTCGCACAGAACGAGAGTTGGCAAATTGACTCTGACCGCTCCACTGCGCTGCTATCTCTGATTCCTGCAAATGACTCGCGGAGGCAAATGGATCTTGCCGTCGCGATGGCTGCCGGAACATTGCGATTGGATCAAAGCACAATTCCATGGTCATCCATGCGGCTGAGCATCTTTCCGGGAGGGCAGCAAGCTAGTCTGCTGACTCACGACGGGAGCTTTCGAAACGGCGGATTGGCCGGACTGCCCAGTTACACACTCATCTCGTTTCGCTCCGACCAGGCCGAAGCAGCAGGGAATGACAACAACAAAGTCGCATTTACCGGTGAGCTTACGGTCGTTCACGTGCAACGAGAAACCAACGTCGACTGGAACAATGCTTACAGCGGGCCGGAGCCAGACCAGCCGGTGGTCAACATTATGCTCCACCGGGTCACGTTCGTTGCCGATCTCTCGACCGTTGCATCGAATTCCAGCCGGCAGAGCGGGCCCACTGAGATCACCGCCCTGGCAACCATTGACCGCAACAACTTTCGAGGATTCTTTGCTGCCCTCGAGCAGAGTAGCTGGCCGACGGTCGTAATCAATAGACGATGCGAAATGCCTTACTATCCAGCTCTCACAAATCGGGACTATTCCGGGCCGATTTGCACTGGGACCCCGATCGTTGGGCAGCCTCTTCCCGAGCCGCATTTCTATTACGCGCCCAACAACATTGGAACGCGGGTTGCCACAGGCACTGACGATGGCCGCGTCACCATTGCGGTGCGCATGTATCTGGAAAGGGCAGTTTCGGAAAATATGTGCGGGCACTGACGAATCTCCGATTTTGAAGGCTGCTACCATGGCAATGTGACCGCGCTCCTCGAAGTCCGACACCTCAACATTGCTTTTTCGTTGTCTGCTGCAAAGCCAGATCAAGAGAGCGCGGCGGACAACACTCAAAAGCTCAACGCGGTACGGGATCTTAGCTTCTCAATTCGCGCCGGCGAAGTGCTGGGACTGGTCGGCGAATCGGGTTCCGGCAAATCAATTACCTCTCTGGCAATCATGCGACTGCTGCCGCCGCAGGCCCTGGTCTCAGGCGAAATTGTATTTGGCGAAAACGGCCATTCCCGCGATCTGGCTATGCTGCCTGATGAGGCTATGCGGAAATTGCGCGGTTCGCAGATCGCCATGATTTTTCAGGAACCCATGACGGCCCTCAACCCAGTGATGCGCGTAGGCGATCAGATTGGCGAAGCGGTGCTGGCGCATCGTAACGTTCCGAAGCGCGAAGCGGTTTCCGTGGCAGTCGAAGCTATGAGGCAAGTGGCGATTCCCGAGCCCGACAGGCGCGCCCGCGATTATCCTCACCAGCTCTCCGGCGGCATGCGCCAGCGGATCATGATTGCCATGGCAATCGTGAACCGGCCGCAGTTGTTGATCGCGGACGAGCCGACGACCGCCCTCGATGTGACCATCCAAGCGCAAATTCTCGAACTGCTTGCCGATTTGCGGACGAAGTTTGGGCTTGCCATGCTGTTTATCTCGCACGATCTGGCCGTGGTGTCGCAGGTCGCCGACCGGGTTGCGGTGATGTATGCGGGTAATCTTGTGGAAGTTGGCGTGAAACGTGACATCTTTGCAGCCCCGGCGCATCCTTACACGCGTGGCCTGTTGCAGTCGGTGCCTGACCTGGAGACGGGACGCGACAGGCCGCTGGGAACGATTGAAGGGACCGTTCCTCCCTTGCACGCCATGCCGTTAGGCTGCGCCTTCGAGCCGCGCTGTGCAATGCGCGTAGAGGAATGCGCGCGTTCCATGCCGCCGCTGGTGGAAGTTGCAGACGGACATTGGGCGCGCTGCCCGGTGGTCAATGCAAAATAGCGGCGCCTGAGCGATAAGCCGAGTATCCCCCGGCTTCGCGCTCGTCTATAATCGCCAATCTGCCTGGTGCGTTTTGCGCATACTTCTGCTCAGCGATATTCACGCCAATCTCGAGGCGCTTGAGGCCTGCCTCGCGGCTGCGCCGGCTTACGATTTAGTCGCGAATCTCGGCGATGTTGTCGGCTACGGGGCGTCTCCCAACGAGGTAGTCGATCGCTCGCGCGAGTTGGGAAAAATTTTCGTGCGGGGCAATCACGACAAGGCTGCTACCGGGCTGCTCGCCCTCGACGATTTCAATCCCATGGCCGCGGCAGCCGCAATCTGGACACGCGAGCATTTATCTCCAGAACACTTTGCATGGCTGCACTCGTTGCCGCAGGGGCCGCTGGCGCTGGAAGGAACCTCTCAGGTGCACCTGGTTCACGGTTCACCCACGGACGAAGACATGTATGTCGTCTCAATCGGCGATGCGCTGGTGCCGCTGCTTGCCGACTCCACTCCGCTGACTTTTTTCGGACACACTCACCTGCAGGGCGGGTTTTTTGCGAACGGCAACAACGCCGATGGATTTCGCCCGGAATACAAAACTGTGGGAAAGGCTGAATCGTTTTCTCTTCAGCTGAAGCCGGCTACGCGTTACATGATCAATCCGGGATCGGTCGGGCAGCCACGCGATGGAGATTGGCGCGCCGCCTTCGCATTGTTCGATAGCGAGGCGCAGGTCGTGCATTTTCATCGAACACCCTATAATCTGAAAGCCGCGCAAGATCGCATCTTCGCCGCCAACCTGCCTCCGCGTCTGGCAACGCGCCTGGCCGCAGGACGCTGAAGCCCCTACCAGCGCCCGTCCATGATATCAGCCAGTCTGCCGTTGTAAACTCGAACATGGCCTACCAGAGCCGTCCAGCGACCAACTCTCTCTTCGAGAGGAACTCTCAGCGGCAGAATCCCCCTGCGCATTACCTCGTTGCCCATATCGACGGTGGCGCGCGCGGCAATCCCGGTCCGGCAGGATATGGCGTAGCGATCGAAGATCAGTCGGGAGGTAAAGTGGCGCAACTCAGCGAATATCTCGGCCACCAGACCAATAACTTCGCCGAGTATCAGGGACTAATTGCCGCACTCGAATACGCGCTGCAGCACGGACCGAAGGCGGTGAAGGTGGTGAGCGATTCCGAGTTGCTCGTCCGGCAAATCAAAGGCATTTACAAAGTGAAGAATCCTACGTTGAAGGATCTTCACTCCCGTGCGCAAGAACTGATCAGCCAGTTGGAATGGTTCTCGCTCAGTCATGCGCTTCGCGAACACAATCGGGAAGCCGACCGCCTGGCAAATGAAGCCATGGACAAAGGCATGGGACGAGTTGTGGCGCGGACACCCTCGCCCGTCGGCCCTTCGGCTGCGCCTCCGACCCAGCAGCAGGAGCTCGAGGGCATCGTTCGAAATGGAGTAATCGAGCTGACGAACGGCAACCTTACCGAAGGCACGCGAGTGCAAATCCGGGTAAGAGACTGAGCCGCTCTAAATCTACGACAGCAGGCGACGGTATTCCCAAACTGCACCCGCTGCGAAGATCACCACAATTATTGCCCACGCCAATGGCGACCTCGCGAACCATACCGGATCCCATCCCCATGAGCCTCCATCCTTGGAGCTTGGCAGCACCGACGCAACTGCCAGAGCAATGAGAGGACTGATGACGGCAAATCCGAGAACAAACAGTAGACCGACTACGATGCTCTTAACTACGTTCATCCGAATAACTTCCCTTCACCCCAAGTCCTTCACTCCGCTGCCGAAGTATGATCGTGCACAATCTTCCATCCCTCAGGCAATTTGCGGAAAACCAGAGTGAACAATCCGTGCGCCGTTTTGCCATCGGCCATCGTTAAGTGCCAGGAGCCGCGCACAAAGGCCGCATCGGGACCGAGCATCTCGATACGCAGATTCGAGAAGTCCAGTTTGCCCATCTCATGCCCGGGACTGGCATAAGCCTGGCGATAGTGGGAGATGGCTGCGTTCCATCCGTCGTGTTCGTTTGCGCCGGAGAAAAATGTAAGGTCGGGAGAGTTCCAGTAACCGCTCATGAAGGCGTCAAGATCGTGGCGATTCCAAGCCCCCTGCTGCATGCGCAGCACGCCCTCGATTGCAGTTTTGGAGCTGTTGCCGATCGATGCTGCCTGGGCGAGGCCGACGGTGATAAAAGCAAGGGGAAGTAAACATCGCAAGACTCGGTTGCGCATCATAAAACTCCGATTTGAGCGGGAGAGACGAATTGTCTCACGAGATCAACTGCAAGAAGGACGGGAAGAGCAGAATCGGGCAGTGCCAGACGTAGCGAAGCTACGTCTCTACCCAAGAAGGATTCATCAATTTACGCGCGTCCCTTTTTAGCCGCGGCCGCTTGTCCGGCAACTTCCCAGGGCCGCTTTGGACGATCCACTGCAGGCTTGTCGCGATCTTTTATGCGGTCATACTGATAGGCCTCGCTCACCGTTCCCAGCGATTCGTTGTATAGGCTGGGCAATCGCAGAGCTTCTTTCAATTCTTCGCTAAAGGATTGCAGAGCTTTCAAGTGATCGGCAGTGGCTGGGATTTCGGCCTTCGAGGTCTTCAGGAACTGCTGGTAGCCGCGGTTGACCAGCTTCGAAATTTCGCTGCCAATGAGGTATCCGGGGTAGGCGAAAATCTTCACTGTGTCTTCCGGCGTTTTTTGAATCGCCGCAGACACGTTATATTTTCTGAGGAATACGCGCCCGTTTGTGCCGGGTGCTTCGGTCACGTCAAAACCGTGATCGCGGAGCCAGTTCAGCGCTTCCTCATAAGTTGGTGCTTCAATCGCTTTCGACATTCTTATTACGCTTATGCCTTCCGTTTGCCACGTTTCTTAGATGCGCGCGGTAGAGAAATGTCAGTTGCTTATTTGTGGTGCATCCACTTGCAACCCGCATCATCTAAGGACACCATACTACATAGCGTGTTTTCTCCGCCTTGCATAATTACGTTAGTCACCGGGCGGACTTCGGAGACCATGCAAAGTTCAAGCAGATTGACAGCGGCATTTGCGGCGGATGCGGCTCCGCAACCAATCGGCGCGCGCCCCGGGCAGAGCTTGCTGGAGCGCATTGGCAACACTCCGCTGCTGCGCTTCGATAGGCTTAAGACGCAACCCAGCGTAACACTTTTGGGCAAGGCCGAATGGTACAACCCAGGTGGCTCGGTCAAGGATCGCGCTGCGGCCAACATTGTTGCCGAAGGCCGCCGCACTGGACGCTTCGCTCCCGGCAAGATTTTGCTCGACGCCACCAGTGGCAACACCGGGATCGCCTACGCCATGCTGGGTGCGGCGGACGGATTTCCTGTCACTCTCTGCATGCCGACCAACGTTTCTGTCGAGCGCAAGCGAATTCTCGCGGCTTACGGTGCGAACATTATTTATACCGATCCCGGCGAAGGCTCCGATGGAGCCATCAGAATGGCGCGTCAGTTGGCTTCGAAGCATCCCGATTTGTACTTCTACGCCGATCAGTACTCCAACAACGCCAACTGGTTAGCCCATTATCACGGCACCGCGAATGAAATCTGGCAACAGACACAAGGGCGCATCACGCACTTCGTAACCATGCTTGGCACCAGCGGAACTTTCATGGGAATTACGCGGCGGCTGAAGGAACTGAATCCCGCGGTTCAATGCATCTCCCTGCAACCGGATTCCGCATTTCATGGAATCGAAGGCGCCAAGCACATGGCCAGCGCGATCGTGCCCAAAATCTACGATCCTAATCTTGCCGACGCAAATGTCGAAATTGCCACGGAAGACGCCTATACGATGGCGCGCCGCGTGGCCCGCGACTGCGGACTGCTCTTGGGAATATCGGCCGCGGCTGGCATCGCCGGCAGCCTGCGTGTATCCGAGCAACTGCAGTTGAAAAAGGATCAAGAAGCCGTCATGGTCACGATTCTCTGTGACTCCGGCGAGAAGTATTTGAGCGAAAGGTTTTGGGCGGAGGGATGAAATGTTGATTTCTGATTGTTGATTTTAAAAAAGGCGTTGCGTAAACGTCTGCAGCTTTTCAATCAACCATCAAAAATCATCAATCAACAATTCTGCATGCTCAAAATCTCTCGCTCAGATTACGCCGCGCTCCGCAGTCACGGTGAAGAAACCTATCCCCACGAATGCTGCGGAGCGTTGCTCGGCCGCTTCGAAGAGGATGGATCTCGCCGGGTTACATCGACCGTGCGCTGTGGCAACACGCGAACCGATTCCGCCCACAATCGCTACAACATCGATCCGCGCGAACTGGTGCGCATCCAGCGCGAAGGCCGCGAGCGTGGAGAAGATATCGTCGGCTTCTACCACTCGCATCCTGACCATCCCGCCCAATGGTCGGCGACGGATTTCGCCGAGGCGCACTGGATCGGCTGCTCTTACGTGATTACCAGCGTGGAAAACGGCAGGGCAGCGATCACGAACGCCTTCGAGTTGGCCGGTTCGGACGAAAGCGACAAGCGGTTCGTCAATGAGGAACTCAAATTGCAGTCAGTCTTGGACCGTTAAAACCCTTAACTGGCAAGGTTTCTGCGTGATTTTCACAGCGTTAAAGGAATCAGCTGCGAGGGTTGGCCCCTCGACCGCTTTGCCTTTTTCTGCAGAAAAGCCAGGTCTGCGCATTTTGGTCGGCTGTGCTGCACTAATTTTCGACACTCGCTTGTGGACAGCCTGCACTCTGCTGAAAACACGCCAGTTACAAACCGCAATTTTCCATTGACGAAAAAAATTCCAACCGCTAAAAACATACTCGTTCTTTGACAGCTTCTAAAGTTTTTCCGGTTGGTGCGGCGTCCGGGACTCAAGCGCAGTCACTCTCGAGATGAAAATCACGAGGGAGGGCAAGCAAGGGTCAATAGCTAAGCGCTGGTCGAGGAGAACAAGAAGAAACGTCGAAGGCAGGATAGAGTTCCGAGGCGTTGGGTAGGTTTTTCCGGTTGGCGGTAAGCCCGGAGCCCGAGCGAAAGATCGCAACGTGGCATCCTCTCAAGGGAAGCTGCACCGCAGGTCGAGCAAGGGTCTAACGCGAGCTACTGGCCGAGACGAACGGACCCAACATCACCTCGGAACTCTTAATTTTTACGCCAATCCAAATCCTTCCCACTAAGTGCGTATTTAGCGCCCTCCCGACCCAGAATCTTCGCATCCCGCCGCGCATCCGTTATCCTAGTAACGAATCTTTATGGCTACTCCGAAATCCAAGATTTCCAGTGGCGCAGTCGCTGTCGCCGAAGCTTCATCGCAAAATGGAAATAACCTCGAGCGCGAACGCGCTTTCAGCGCTTTCCGCCAATGGGGCTATCTTGAAGGCGATCTCGATCCGCTCGGCTTCCTGCGCCCCCGTCCTACTCCCGAATTACAGATCGATAACCAATATGGCCGCGAAGCGCGGACTATCTACTCCTCGACCATCGGAGTCGAAATCAACCACATTTACGCTCCCGAGCGCCGCCGCTGGATCTATGAGCGCATGGAATCGCCCTCGCAAGGTTTCGAGATTACCGAAGAAGATCGCCAGCGCATTCTCGATCTGCTGATTCGTGCCGACGTCTTCGAGCAGGTTATGCAGCAGCGTTATCTCGGGAGCAAGCGCTTCTCACTGGAAGGTGTCACTGCGCTGATCCCGTTGGTCGATGAAATTCTCGACACCGGGTCTCGTCTCGGCGCAGCCGAACTCGTAATGGGCATGAGCCACCGCGGGCGGCTTAACGTAATCGCGCACGTCGCTAAACGACCGCCCCAGGAAATCTTCGCCGGATTCGAAGACGTCGACCCGCGCAGCGTTCTCGGCTCAGGAGACGTGAAATATCACATGGGTGCGACTGGCGAATACAGGACGCGCAGCGGCAACAAAGTCCACATCCATCTGGTTTCGAACCCCAGCCATCTCGAGGCAGTCGATCCCGTCACCGTTGGCCGCACCCGTGCGAAACAAGACCGCGCCGGCGAAGGCGGACGCGAAAAATTTCTTCCCCTGCTGGTCCATGGCGACGCCGCTTTCGCCGGACAGGGCATCCTCGCCGAAACTATGAATTACGCCGACCTCCCGAGCTATACCGTGGGCGGAACGATTCACGTCGTGGTTAACAATCTTCTCGGATTCACCACCAGTTACACCGAGGAGCATTCAACGCGCTTCGCCGCCTGCATCGCGCGGCGTCAATCGATTCCCATCTTTCACGTCAACGGCGAAGATGTTGACGCGGTGGTGCGCGTCGCGCGCCTCGCCACTGAATATCGCTATCAGTTCGGAACCGATGTTGTGATCGACCTGATCGGCTATCGTCGCCACGGCCATAGCGAAGTTGATGATCCCACAGTCACCCAGCCCTTGCTCTACAAGAAGATTAAAGACCATCCACCGCTGTGGGAAATCTATGCCGATGACATCGGCGCGGCCGATGCGCAAACTCGAGCCGCAGCAATCAGAACTGAGTTCGAATCGGCCCAGAAGCAGGCCGGGGAGATTACCAAAAAACCCACCCTGCGGGAGTTGCCCGGTTATTGGGACCAATACTACGGCGGCCTCTACAAGCCGGAATTCGAAGTAGAAACCGGTCTGTCGATCGAAATGCTGGCCGAGTTGTCCGGCAAGTTGACCAGCTACCCCGAAGGCTTCCACGTCCATCCCAAGGTCAAGAAGTTGCTCGAGCAGCGTGCCGAAATGGGCGCCGGGAAACGCCTCGTCGACTACGGAATGGCCGAGGCTCTTGCTTTCGGCAGCTTAGTCAAAGCTGGCATTCCCGTTCGTCTCTCCGGCCAGGATTCTCGCCGCGGAACGTTCAACCAGCGCCACTCCGTTCTAATCGATATCGAAAATGAGAACGAATACGTGCCGCTCGAAAACATTGCGCCCGGCCAGGCACGCTGCGGAATCCACAACTCAACTCTCTCTGAACCCGGAGTGCTCGGGTACGAATACGGTTACAGCCGCGACTATCCTGAGGCGCTGGTTCTATGGGAAGCCCAGTTCGGCGATTTTGTGAATGTTGCGCAGGCTATCATCGATCAATTTATCTCCGCCGGCGAAGCCAAGTGGAGCCTGCTCTCTGGTCTCGTGTTGCTTCTGCCCCACGGCTACGAAGGCCAAGGACCGGAGCACTCCAGCGCCCGCATCGAGCGTTTCATTCAGCTCGCGGCCAAACACAACATCCAGATCGCACAGCCCTCGAACGCCGCGCAATATTTTCATCTCTTGCGGCGCCAGGCTCTGCGGCATTGGCGCAAGCCGCTGGTCGTTTTCACTCCCAAGAGCATGTTGCGTCATCCCGACGCCTCATCGCCCATTGCAGATTTCACTCATAAGAATTTTTTAAACGTGTTGCCCGATACACAAATCGGGGAAGCCGACCGCATCCTGGTGTGCACCGGAAAAATCGGTCACGAACTTCAGGCCGAGCGCAAGAAAAGAAACGACAGCTCGACTGCAATCGTCTTCGTGGAACAGCTCTATCCCTTCCCTGAAAAAGAGCTCGCCGCTGAATTCGCGCACCATGGGGATTCGGGCGACATCGTTTGGGTGCAAGAAGAACCAGCCAATATGGGAGCGCTCTTTAATATGCTCCCGCGACTCGATCGCATCGCCGGCTCTCGCCACGTAATGTCCGTCAAGCGCAGCTCCAGCCCCAGCCCTGCAAGTGGCAGCGCCAAAGCACACGAAGTAGAACAGAGAACGCTGCTGACGTTAGCATTCACCACGAAAGGATAGAAGGGACCACTTGCGATTCACGCAGGGACAACCGCGTCGGCTGTCCCTGCATTCCGCTTTGATCGCCGCATTCGTCCAGGCCTTCTCTACGGAGTGCACTCGACTACTTCGAAGCGTCTCTGCGGCTTTTCGGAAACCAACTACACCCCTGAGTGTATTGTTGTTCGCACGCCAGGGCGAACTTGCCCTGGCGACTTGTTTGGGCAACAAAACCCTTTCCTCTTGTTCCAACTCTTTCTTTACCTGTTGCTTACCGAGAAGAACCGTTCCGCGAAAAACCGTACGATTGCAAGTCCCTGGCTAAGCTGGCATTCTGAATCAGCATGCCGGAACTGCCGGATATTTCCGCATACATCACGGCTCTCGAACCACGAGTCGTCGGTCAGCGATTAAAACAGGTCAGGCTCGCGAGCCCGTTTCTTCTGCGAAGCGTAGACCCATCGCTGGACGCAGCTGAAGATCAGACAGTCAGTGAATTGCGTCGTGTCGGCAAGCGCATAGCATTTGGGCTGCAGAACGAACTTTGGCTGGTGCTGCACCTTATGATTGCCGGCCGCCTGCACTGGCGATCGCCGAACCCCAAGCTGAGTGGCCGGCAGAATCTGGCGGCGTTCGAGTTCCCGAACGGCTCTCTCGTTCTTACCGAAGCCGGTTCCAAGCGGCGGGCTTCGTTACATGTTGTCCACGGTGAGAAGGGACTGCATGCCATGGATCCAGGCGGAATCGAAATCTTAAGCAGCGATCTGGAAAGCTTTCGGGCTGCGCTCACCTCCGAAAACCGTACCCTGAAACGAGCCCTCACGGATCCGCGGCTGGTGAGCGGAGTCGGGAATGCATATTCGGATGAAATTCTCCACGCTGCTCGACTCTCCCCCATCGCGCATACTCAGAAACTGAAGCCGGAAGAATGGCAGCGCTTATTCGAGGCTGCACGCTGCACGCTCGAGTTCTGGATTGCTCGGCTGCAAGCGGAAGCCCGCAAGAGTTTCCCCGAAAAAGTTACGGCGTTTCGCAAAGGCATGGCGGTGCATGGGCGCTATAGTCAACCATGCGCACGCTGCGGCGACAAAATCCTGCGCATTCGCTACGCAGATAACGAAACCAATTATTGCGCTCACTGTCAGACGGAAGGCAAAGTTCTTGCCGATCGCAGCTTGTCTCGATTGCTGGGATCAGATTGGCCGCGCACCATGGACGAGTTGGAGGCGCTTACCCGTCGCTAATGGCTGGAACTGGCAACCCAGAATCCTCGAAGCAACTGCGCGGCAAAACCGCACTCATTACTGGGGCTGGCGGCGGTATTGGTCGAGCCACGGCTCGGCTGTTTGCCCGTGAGGGCGCCGCCGTCAGCCTTGTTGACTTGAACCACGAAGCGGGCGAAAACCTGGTACGAGAAATCACCGCAGCCGGTGGACGTGCGATCTTCGAGTGCACCGATGTCACGCGAGTTGCCGACTGCCGCCGCGCGGTAGAGCGCACCGTCAGGGAATTTGGCGGCATTCAGATCCTGTTCAACAACGCAGGCATAATCCGCCGCGCCTCTGTTATTGAACTCAGTGAGCACGACTGGGACGCGGTCCTCTCAGTCAATGTAAAATCCATCTTCCTGATGTGCCGCGAGGTGATCCCCATAATGGCTCGTGCACAATCCGGTTCGATTATCAACACTGCTTCCGGCTGGGGCTTGGCAGGAGGGGCGCGCGCTGCCGCTTACTGCGCTTCCAAGGGCGCGGTGGTCTTGATGACGAAAGCCATGGCGATTGATCACGGGCCACAAAAGATCCGCGTGAATTGCATTTGCCCTGGCGATACTGATACAGCAATGCTGCGCAACGAAGCCAGGCAACTGGGCGCGAATGCAGATCGATTTCTTTGCGAGTCGGCCAACCGTCCTCTGGGACGGATTGGCAAACCGGAAGAAGTCGCGCAGGCTGCTTTGTTCCTCGCAAGCGATGCGGCTTCTTTCGTGACTGGAACCTCGCTGGTGGTCGATGGCGGGGGCTTGGCGGCATCCGGATAAACATGCGATTGCAAAACAAAGTCGCCCTCATCACCGGCGGCACGTCGGGAATCGGCGAAGCTACTGCGCTGCTACTTGCAAGGGAAGGCGCAAAGCTAACTGTCGCCGGACGGAACCCAGAACGAGGGCAAGCGGTTGTTGAAAAAATCGCGAGCCAGGGCGGCAGTGCGATATTTGTTCAGACGGATGTGCGCAGCGCAGCGGAATGCAACCGCGCAGTCGAGCAAACCCTAACTACTTTCCACGCTCTCGACATTCTGTTCAACAATGCCGGCGTTTTCTTTCCGCACACGGTAGTCGAGTGCACCGAAGAAGAATGGGATCTTCAACTCGATATCAATCTCAAAGGCGCGTTTCTCATGTCAAAAGCAGTCTTGCCGCACATGATTGAGCGGCGCTGCGGCGTGATCATTAACAACAGTTCGGGGTGGGGACTTGCCGGCGGAGACGCAGCCGTGGCCTACTGCGCCTCGAAAGGCGGCGTCGTTCTGCTAACGAAAGCGATGGCGATCGATCATGGCCCGCAGGGTATTCGCGTGAATTGCATTTGCCCGGGAGATGTCGACACGCCCATGCTTCCCGAAGATGCGCGCATGCGAGGTTTGAAGTGGGAGGATTACCTGGCCGGATGTGCCAAGCGGCCTTTGGGCCGGATCGGCACCGCCGACGAAATTGCCAAAGCGGTTTTGTTCCTCGCGTCCGATGATTCTTCTTTCATGACCGGTGCCGCGCTGGTGGTAGATGGCGGCGGCATCGCAGATTAAGATTGGGTGGCTGGAATCGATTTGGTAAAAGCAATTCTTCTTACAACATGGTTCAAACCACGGAAACCCGGAACCGCACAGATTCTGAGCGCTGGTTTAAACGCGCTCAACAATCTCTCGTAGAAGGTGTGAACTCGCCCTCGCGCGGCGCTGCCGTTTATGCACCCGGCCCGATCGTATTGGAACGTGGTAAGGGATCGCGCATATGGGACGCGGACGGGAATGAGTATGTCGATTTCATGATGTCATTCGGTGCGCTCATTCAGGGCCATGCGCATCCGGCGCTTGTGAAGACTGTGTGCGATGCGATGGCGCAAGGGTCGCACTTTGCGGCCTCAACCTCCGCCGAAGTCGAAGCGGCCGAGCGCTTTCGTAAATTTGTGCCGTCGGCGGAAGTCGTTCGCTTTACCAACACCGGCAGCGAAGCAACCATGCTGGCCTTGCGATTGGCTCGGGCGCACACCGGCCGCCGCAAATTCCTGAAGTTCGAAGGACACTATCACGGTTGGTACGATCCGTTTCTCCTGAATGCGCATAGCCACCCGGCGGACCAGTTGGGATCGCCTGAAAATCCGGCGCGCATTCCAGACTCCGATGGCATTCCGCCTTCTACTTTCCACGATGTTGTGTTAGCGCCGTGGAACGACGACGCGGAATTAGAAGCAGTGTTGCAGAAGCATGGCCACGAACTCGCTGCTGTGATCACCGAGCCAATCATGGCGAACATGGGCTGCATTCTGCCACGCGATGGATATCTGCAGCGTATGCGCGAGCTGACAGAACGTTATGGTGCGCTGCTGATACTCGATGAAGTGGTGACCGGATTTCGCTACGCTCCCGGCGGCTGCCAGCAATACTACGAAATCAAACCCGACCTCAGCACGTTTGGAAAGGCTCTCGGAGCTGGATTCCCCGTAGGCGCCGTCGCAGGTCCGCGCTCGATTCTCGATCGCATGCGCTGGAGCGACCACATGGTTTTGCATTACGGTACCTTCAATGGACATCGTCTGACCATGAAAGTCATTGCCGCAAATCTGGATCTTCTCGCCGCTCCAGAAACCTATGCGAACCTTCATACCGTGGGAGATGCGGCGATCGCCGGACTGCGCGACGTCTTTCGCCGACGAAAAATTAAGACCGTGGTGCAAGGCTTCGGGCCGATGTTCCAGATCTATTTCACCGACCGCGACGCCATTCACGATTACCGCGACTACTGTAAATATGCCGACACAAAGCTCTATTCGCGATTTGTGCACGCACTGCTCGATCGCGGAATCTATATGACGCCATCGAACGGCTTGCACTGGATCATTTCGACCGCTCACGCAGATGCTGATGTCGAAAAGCTGATCGAAGCAGCCGACCAGGCTTGTTCGACACTCCCGTGAAAGCCACAGTGTTTCTTGGTGGAGGACGCATCACCAGTGCGCTGGTGGCGGGCTTGCGGCTCGCACACTATCGGCGGCCCATCCTCGTGCATGACCGGCACCCCGAGAAGCTCCGCAAATTAAAACGGCAGTATGGAGTGGAAGTAGAAGTTAACCTTCGGCGCGCAGTGCAAGCCGCAAACTTGCTGATTATTGCCGTGCGGCCAGATTCGGTTTCCCAGTTGCTGAAAGAAATTGCCGCGCAACCAATTCAGAGCAAGGTGATCGCAATCAGTTTGGCGGCTGGAATTCCTCTCGACAAACTTCAATCGATGCTGAAACCTCCAGTTCTTTGGGCACGGGCAATGCCAAGCCCGGTGTGTCGCAGCGGACAAGGACTCACGGCACTAGCGTTTAGCCGCAGCATTTCGCCGGCAAGGCGCAAAGAGGTTAGGCATCTATTCACCTCTGTCGGTTCAGTCGTCGAAATTCCAGAAAAGCAATTCGATGCTTTCACCGTTACTTTTTCCAGCAGCCACGGCTATCACGCTCTGGCAGCGCTGAGTGCGGCGGCAGAGACTCTTGGATTAGATCGTAAGACGGCCAGTTTGGCTGCCGCACATGCGCTCGCGGATGGAATTGCATTCTGGCGAAAAGGCAATTCGCCGTTGCCGGAACTCCTGCGTGAGGCCGTTACTCCCGGTGGGATTGCGGGCGCCGTGATCGAATCTCTCGATTCCGCGGGATACCAAAAGACCATTGCCAATGGATTGCGCGCGGGAATCAAGCGATCTCGAAAGAATGCCGCAAACTTCAACTGAGGCCTGAGCGAACTCCAGTTGAATTCAGCCGCAATCGGAAGACGATTGCCGCATCAAACGCCGGCATTGCCGGGCGATCTGCGCTTCTTCTTCACTGGTCATGACAAGCACCTTCGATACTTCTCCTTCAGCCGTGCTCTCCATGCCAAGAAACTGAAGTCCTCGACAGATGCGCTCGCGCACAGATTGGCTATGTTCGCCGATGCCTCCGGTGAAGACCAGCAGGTCGAGGCTCCCGAGTTCAGCCGCATAGGCTCCAATGTATTTCCGAACTGCGGTGGCAAAAATATCGATTGCCAATTCGGCCTTCTGATCGCCTTGTTTAGCGCGTGCCTCCAACTGCTGCATATCGGCTTCGCCGTCTGAAACAGCGATCAGCCCGGCATTGTGATTCAAGAGTTTCTCTAATGCATCGGCATCGAGTTTTTCCGTGCGCATCAGAAAAAGCAAGACGCCCGGGTCCAGATCGCCCGAACGAGTCGCCATGGGAATTCCGCCAGTCGGCGTCAATCCCATGCTGGTGTCCATCGAAACGCCATCGCGCACTGCCACCAGACTTGCTCCGCTGCCTAAGTGCGCGCAAATCATACGTGGTGGCACTCGGTCGCCCAATCGGTACACGATCGATTCGTAGGAGAGTCCGTGAAATCCGTAGCGTTGAATACCTTTGCCGTAAAGTTCGTCAGGAAGCGCAAAGCGCCGGGAACTTTCGGGCATGTTGGCGTGAAAGGCAGTGTCAAAGCAGGCGTACTGGCCGGCGTGGGGAAGAAGTCGCTCCGTTTCCTTAATCAGGGCAATGGCAGTGGGAATATGCAGTGGCGCAAAATGCCGAGCTGCTTCAAGCCGGTTCAGAAGATCGTTGGTAACGCGCTGGTGCTTGCGAAGGTGCGGCCCGCCGTGAACCACGCGATGCCCCACGCACACTGGTGCGGCATGAGCGAATTTCAGCAGCGCTCCGACGGTTTCGTCGAGCGCATGGGTCTGGGTTGGCAGCGTATAATTTTCATGTAGCAGAAGCTTTCCATGCGCATCGGT
Organism: uncultured Acidobacteriaceae bacterium; assembly: GCA_963766625.1. Taxonomy (GTDB): domain Bacteria; phylum Acidobacteriota; class Terriglobia; order Terriglobales; family Acidobacteriaceae; genus Sulfotelmatobacter. The sequence continues at coordinate 445,722 of CAVYBF010000022.1, forward strand.
AATACGCAGCCTTCCGTTGCTCTTGCCGACGCCTTCGGCGCCACCTTTCAGAATTGCCTGCTCGTCTCCGTTAGTCTCTTGAAACAGCCCGACCTTGAGAGAAGACGATCCGCTGTTCACGGCAAGAATTAGACCGTCGGCCCTGGCCTGCATCAGAAAGGCCACTTCCATTTGCTAATCTGGGGCTGGTCGATGCCATTCTCGTGCGCGTAATTCACATTTTCAATGATCTGGTCCTTTAGCCATTCTTTTACATGAGCGCCTTTATTCAGCAATCGCGGAACCCTGTCGATCACATCGATGCAAAGATCGAAGCGGTCGATCTGATTCAGAATCGCTAACTCCAGCGGCGTGTTGATATTTCCCTTCTCTTTGTAGCCGCGCACGTGCATGTTTTCGTGATTCGTCCGCCGGTACGCCAGCTTATGGACTAACGACGCATAAGCGTGAAAGTTAAAAATTACCGGTTTGTTGGTGGTGAACAGAGAATCGAAATCGCGATCGGAAAGTCCGTGCGGGTGCTCGGTGTGCGGCTGCAAGCGATACAAATCCACCACGTTTACGAAACGAATCTTCAAATCTGGGAAATGCTCCCGCAGAATTGCCACCGCCGCCAGCGATTCCATGGTGGGAATATCTCCCGCGCACGCCATTACCACATCCGGTTCTTCGCCAGAATCTGTGCTGGCCCAGTCCCAGATGCCGATTCCCTTCGTACAATGTTTGATCGCACTATCCATATCGAGATACTGCAGGTGAGATTGTTTGTCGGCGACGATCACATTCACATAGTCGACGCTTCGAAAGCAGTGATCGGCCGTGCTTAGCAAACAATTTGCATCAGGGGGAAGATAGATCCGAACCACATCCGCGCTCTTGTTTGTCACCACATCGAGAAAACCCGGATCCTGGTGGGTAAAGCCGTTATGGTCCTGTCGCCACACCAGAGAAGTGATCAGCAAATTCAGCGAACTGATGGGCGCGCGCCACGCCAGTTCTTTTTTGCTCGATTCCAGCCACTTGGCGTGTTGATTGAACATGGAATCGATCACATGGATAAAAGCCTCGTAGCTCGAGAAGAACCCATGCCGCCCAGTCAGAAGATAACCTTCAAGCCAACCCTCGAGGGTGTGCTCGCTTAGCATCTCCATGACGCGCCCATTGGGCGCCAACTCGCCTCCATCGGCGTCTTCGGGTTTGTATTCTTCCAGCCAGGTTTTCTTGCTCGCTTCATAGATCGCCTGCAGCCGGTTCGATGCCGTTTCATCGGGCCCGAAGACACGAAAGGTCTGCATGTTTCTGCGCATCACGTCGGCGAGGTAGTGCGCCAGCACATTGGTTGGCTGGGCTTCGGTCGTTCCAGGCTTAATTACCGGCACGGCGTAGCTGCGGAAATCCGGCAGGTCGAGTTCTTTGCGCAGCACCCCACCGTTCGCATGAGGATTCGCACTAATGCGCCGGTTACCTTTGGGAGCGAGTTCGCTCAACTCCGGAATGAGTCGCCCGTTCCGATCGAACAGTTCTTCGGCTTTATAGCTGCGCAGCCATGACTCCAGCAGGTTCAGATGCGCAGAGTTCTCCCTCACATCAAGAATCGGCACCTGGTGCGCCCGCCACGAACCTTCGACTTTGTGGCCGTCAACTTCCTTTGGTCCCGTCCAGCCTTTTGGCGTCCTCAGAATAATCATCGGCCAGCGCGCTCGCTCCGCCTTGCCCGCCGACCGCGCATCGCGCTGAATCTTGTGAATGGCGTTTACACATTGCTCCATCGTCGCCGCCATCTTCTGGTGCATCGCCCACGGCTCGCTTCCTTCGACAACGTAGGGCGTGTATCCATATCCACGGAACAACGAAAGCAATTCGTCGTCGGGAATACGCGCCAGAATTGTGGGATTGGCAATCTTGTAACCATTCAAGTGAAGGATAGGCAACACCGCACCGTCGCGAATGGGATTGAGAAATTTATTGGAATGCCAAGAGGTTGCAAGCGGCCCGGTTTCGGATTCGCCATCGCCCACACAGACAGCAACGAGCAGATCGGGATTATCAAACGCCGCCCCGAAGCCGTGCGACAAACTGTATCCCAGTTCTCCACCTTCGTGGATTGAGCCGGGAGTTTCCGGCGTGCAGTGGCTGCCAATTCCGCCGGGAAATGAGAATTCGCGGAAGAATCTGTGCATGCCAGCTTCATCCTGACTCTTGTCGGGATAAATCTCCGAATATGTGCCTTCCAGATACGCGTTCGAAAGCGTCGCCGGCGCGCCATGTCCCGGACCCGAAATGTAAATCACGTTCAAGTCAAGCTTCTTGATCAGCCGGTTCAAGTGCACCCATATAAACGTCTGCCCCGGGTCGGAGCCCCAATGCCCCAGCAATCTTTGTTTGATGTGCTCAGGGCGCAGGGTCTCGCGTAGCAAGGGATTGTCGCGAAGGTAAATCATGCCGGCGCAAAGATAATTGCAGGCTCGCCAGTAGGCGTTTATTTTTTCGAATTCGTCTGAGGTCAGCGGGTTTAGTTCATCGGCAGGGAGTTGCTGGGGTTCAAGCACTTTCATACAAACCTCATGATGTGGCTGGGCTGTAAGTTTGGATGCCGGGACCGATGCAGTGGTCACAGATATTCGCAGTCCGGCATTGGCTGAAATCGACCCACCGCGCCGCGGCGCGCAAGCTATTTTCCCTGTGCTGATATAGTTAAATGTTGTTGCATAGGAACTCGTTCTGCAAAAAGCCTTCTGCGGAACCATTCTGATTGAATCAAGAAGCTGGAGTTTGAAACCTTCGAACTGGAGCACGAAAGCCTGACTTGATGCGTGATAGCGTGCGCTATTTAATCCTTGGCATCGCCGCGATTCCGTTTATCTATTATCTGATCGCGCTCTACAGCACGTGGCAATTCTTCCGCCGCAGCGCGCGCGCAGATGCGCCGAGTCGCGAATTCACTCCTCCAGTGAGCAACCTGAAGCCGGTTCGCGGCCTCGATCCTGACGCATACGAGAACTTCGCCAGTTTCTGCCGGCAAGATTATCCGGATTACGAGTTGCTTTTCTGCGTCGGAGAGGAAAGCGACCCGATTATTCCAGTGATCGAAAAGCTCAAGCGCGACTTTCCCGAACGCCGAATTCGTATTCTTTTCGGCTCGGGTGGAAAGGGATCAAACGACAAGGTCGTGAAGCTCGCTCATCTGGTTAGCGAAGCGCAGAACGAAATTGTCGTCATCAGCGATAGTGACGTGCGCGTACGGCCCGATTATCTTCGCACCGTGGTGGCTCCTTTAGCCGATGACAAAGTGGGGGCGGTGACCTGTTTCTACGTTCCGATCGAAGACAAAACTTTCACCGACAATCTGCAGACCATCGGCATGTTCTCCGACTTCTATGCCGGCATTCTGGTGGCGCGCCAGTTGGATGGCGTGAAATTCGCGCTGGGGCCGACCATCGCTACAACCCGCACCGCGCTGGCTTCGTTTGGCGGCTACCAGGCAATTCAGTTCCGTCCCGCCGATGATCTCCTCGTGGGGCGCCTCATCGCCGAACAGGGCTACAAAGTCGAGCTTTCGCACTTCACCATTTCGACCGTCGCCGACTACGCGTCGATGAGTGCTTTGCTTCACAAACGCATGCGCTGGGTTGTGGTGATGCGCCACATGCGGCCTTGGGGACATCTTGGCCTTCTTCTCACACAGGGTCTGCCATGGTGTCTGGCGGCGATTGCCGCCTATCCTTCCGTCGCGGTCGCGCTAGGCTATTTCGGGACCTATCTTTTTCTTAGAATCGCCATGACCTGGGCGGTTGGCGTCTGGGGCCTCAAACAAAATTCATTGTGGAAGAAGTTTGCATTGATCCCGGTCTGGGATACAGTGGCATTTTCCATTTGGCTGGTCAGTTTTGGCCGCAACAGCATCCGCTGGCGTGACGGGCAATATTACATCCGCAACGGCCAGCTCGTGCCGGTCACTCCAACGGATGCCGAGCCGGCCGCGTAAACCTTCACAACTTCTCGATCACAACGGCATGGGCTCGCGCGTGGTCCTGTGCTCTTCACGGTTGCGAGGCTTTCGCCAGTTGACTCGCGGCAGCATTACGCCGACATCAACTCGGTCGCGATATTTCAATGCGACATTCATCAGCGAATCCAGTAACGAATCCGAAAGCAAATGCGGCTGCAAGCCAAGTTCAATCAGCTTGGAATGCTTCGCATTGTAATAGTGCTCTTCCGCTTCCACTCGCGGATCGGGAAGATGGTCGACTTCCACTTTCAGCCCAAGCTTCTTGCCGGCAACCTCGACCATGCGTGCCAGATCCAAAACCGAAAAATGCTCCGTGAACTGATTGAACACCCGGCACTCCCCTTGCGCCGCCGGATTCAAGCATGCAATCTCGACGCAACGCACCGTGTCTCGAATATCCAGGAACCCGCGAGTTTGGCCTCCCTTGCCATAAACCGTGAGGGGATGCCCAATCGCGGCTTGCACGCAGAAACGGTTCAGCACCGTGCCGAAGACCTCATCGTAATCAAATCGGTTAATGAGCGCTTCGCTGAGCGCTACTTCATCGGTCATGGTTCCATAAACCACGCCCTGATTTAGATCGGTCGCGCGCAGCTTCCATATCTTGCACGCGAACATAATGTTGTGGCTGTCGTGCACCTTCGACAAGTGATAAAAAGAGCCCGGCTGCTTGGGATACGGAACCGTGTCTTTTCGCCCGTTGTGCTCGATCGTGATGTAGCCCTCTTCGATGTCGATGTTCGGCGTTCCGTACTCGCCCATCGTGCCGAGCTTGATCAGATGACAATCGGAGGCAAACTCGCGTAGCGCGAAAAGCAGATTGAGCGTCCCGACGACATTGTTGACCTGAGTGAATACCGCGTGTTTGCGGTCGATCATCGAATACGGAGCGGCACGCTGTTCGGCGAAATGAACAACTGCATCCGGCTCAAAATCTTTGATGACTGAGGAGAGAAAGTCATACTCCATTACGTCGCCGACAAAAAGGTCGATGGTTTCTCCACTAATGTCCTGCCACGCGTTTAAGCGCTCGGCGAGCGTACGGATCGGCGTGAGCGTCTGCACGCCAAGTTCGTGGTCCCACTGCCGGCGCGCAAAATTGTCGGCAATGGCCACGGAATGTCCCTTCTTCGAGAGATACAATGCCGTCGCCCAGCCGCAGTATCCATCGCCTCCAAGCACCGCAATCCTCATGTAGCCTCCTTAATAATCTCTACTGCGATTACACATTTTTCGCGCATGCCGGCCAGACCGGCTCTTGCTCATGCCATCCGCTGATTACCGGAAACACCAACGCGCCCTGTTTGTTTTCCCCAACGGCCAGAGGAAGGTTGGTAAGAACCACTTTGCCCCCGCTCGCGGCAACCAGATTAAGATGCTCCGCACCGACCAGCGATTCCAATCCCGCGACTGCACTCTCACTTGCCACGATATAAGAGCGCTCCGGCTTCAGCCAAATATTCTTAAACTCCGAATCGTCGATAAATACGTCAGGCGCACCGGGAGCATACGAACCGTATACCAGATTGTTGAAGCGACCGTTGCGCAGCAGCGCGCTCCGGTCGGTGTAGAAGAAGATGGAAGAGAACGTGTAATAGTGGTGATCGACAATCAGCCGGCCCGGAGGAGACTTCAGAATTGCCTCCGCCAGCGGCCGCGATGACATGTATGGATCGAAGACCGACATGGCAAGACGGGCAGCCTGGAAAAATAACACCATCATCAGCGCCGCCCCAATAAATGCCTTTCGGCCAATCCATTTCCAGTTGGCGAATGCTCCGATACAGAACGCAATCGCTGCGATGAGCAAAGGAGTTCGAAGATAGGCGAACGATGTCAGCGTAAGATCCTGAATGTGACCCAGTGAGAGCGTATAAGAGCTCGGATTCCGGCTAAGCGCCTGCGAAATGTCCCCCGGTGCGGGAACGTGACGCGTTACAAAAAACAGAGTCAGCGCCGCCACTGAACAGCATGCCAGGATCCATGCCAGCACCCGTGTGCTGCGGCGGACCCAAGTGCTCTCGGTCACCATCGCTGAACCCAACAGCAAGGCAAGCGCAGGATAGCAAGGCATCGAATAATATTCCTGCGTAGTTGAAAAGGTAAAAAACACCAGCACGAAGCCTGCCCAACAAAGGGCCAGAAGCCGCGCCCGTCCCGCGCTATCCGTGGGCTTAAAAGAAAGCTTGGCCACGGCAGGGAAATACACGCTCCATGGAAAAAGCCAAACCAGGTGCAGCAGCCAGAAATACAGACGCGGCACCGTGTTATAGTCCCGCGGATAGCGCAGATTTAGAAAGCGAAGCAATTGCTCATTGATGAAGAAAAACCAAAGAAAGCCGTGATACTCCCCCGGCGCACTGCGCAGCGTAAATGCAAAATAAGGGGGGTTCCGCAACGTGGCGAGAATGTGCCAGGGCGCGGCGATAAGCAAGATAATCGCCAGTCCACTTACCGGATGCAATCGCCGCCAGCTAGTGCGCGAAAAAAGCTGGTGCGTAATTGCCAGATAGATGATTCCAGCACCGAGGGGAAAAACCACTCCGATCAAGCTCTTCAACAGCAAACCCAGCCCAAGATTCACAGCCATAACAGCTGCCCAAAACCGCGGATGCGGTTCCTGTTCATCCAAGGCTCGCAAGAATGCCCACATCGCGAAAGCGATGGTCAGCGTGATCATCACATCCGGTATTAAGACCCGGGTAAATAAAAAAAGGCCAACGCACGTCCCCATGCACAGGCCCGCATAAAATCCTGCCCGCTTGCCGAATGCCCACGCGCCAAACGCCATTGTCAGCCAGCACAGGGCGATTGCCGAAAGCGCGATCGGAATGCGGGCCGCCCAGTCATGCACGCCAAAAATTTCATAACTCACCGCAATCGCCCAATACACCAGCGGAGCCTTTTCCAGATACGCTACGCCATCCAATCGAGCAGTCACCCAATCGCCGGAAGTGAGCATGTTGCGCGAGATTTGCGCCTGGACGGCGTCCACGTCATCCATCAGGGACGGGGGAGAGACAATGCAGCCAAGATAGATGGCTCCCGAGACGAGCAGAACCACTAAATATAGATACCAGCTTTTTCCTGAACCAGAAGCTTCGTCTCGCGCGAGGCCGCTACCTGAACTCGCCACCTTTTCATCCACAGAAACAGCACCATCAAACCCCATAGGTGATATCCAACATTGATTTTTCTCTCCAGGTGTTGGCGGATATAAGTCTCGATCGCGTCTTGGCGGAATAGCCGCGAATTATCGGAGGAACCGTCGAGCAGGACATCCAGCATCAGCGGTCGCAGGCACCCGCGGAGCCAATCGTGCGCCGGAATGTCAAATCCGATCTTCTTGCGGCCAATGACCGACGCGGGCAGCTTGTCGCGCATTAATTCCTTGAGAAGCAGTTTCTGGCGCGAACCGCGAATTTTCAGATTCGCCGGCAAGGATGCGGCAAACTCTACGATGCGGTGGTCAAGAAAAGGCGGCCGCACTTCCAGCGAATGCGCCATGCTCATGCGGTCTGCTTTATTGAGAATGTCATCGGGCAGGAAGTATCGCTGATCGAACCACAAATAGGGCGCTAGATCGTCGTCTTCATCCAGATTCGCGCCAGTACGCTCGCGCAATTCGCTCAAGATCGATCCCAGAGCGTGTGGAAGCTCAGCCCTCAGCAGCGCCCTTTTCTGCTTGTCGGAGAAAGTGCCGTTCCAGTAAACATGCGCCCGCTCGGGACTCATCTGGGAGCCTTCGAGAAATCGCTTCAGTTCGTACTCCAAACTGATTTTCTCATCCGAAGCCGGCCACAGCCGCAAAGCCGCAAGGCCGCCTTGCAGAACTTTTTTCGGCAGCCGGCGGGCCAGAGCCGCAAGACGATTCGCTCGATGGGTAAGATACCCTCCAAAAAGCTCATCTGCCCCTTCGCCGCTGAGACTGACGGTCGTTTTCGTCTTGCTCAGCTTGGAGAGGAACCAGACCGGCAGCGCTCCGGCATCCGCAGATGGTTCATCCGAGTAATAAGCAAATTCTTCGATTGCTCCCAGCAGATCAACCTCGGGATTCAGGTCGAGTTGTTCGTGGTCTGTCTGGTATTGCTGCGCGACCTCGCGGATATATGCAGATTCGTCGAAACTCCTGCCCTGGAATGAGATGGAAAAAGTCTTAATGGGCGCACTGGATTCAGTCGCCGCGTAATGCAGGATCGTGGAGGAATCGATGCCTCCGCTTAGCCACATGCCGAGGGGCACATCCGAAAGCATGTGTTCCCGGATCGATTGCCGAAGAAGCGCGTCCAACTCCTCTTTAGCGGCTTCGAGCGTACAGTTCCGAACGTTTCCAAACGGCAGATGCCAATAGGCATCGGAAGTTACTCTGCCATCTCTCCATTCGAGCCATTGGCCCGGGGACAATTTTTCGATTCCCTCGATCAGGGTCCAGGGAGACGGCACATAGTTCAGCGAGAGATAGCAATCGAGCCCGTGCAGGCTCAGCCGCCGCTCTATTTCAGGATGGATCAGGATTGCCTTTAATTCCGAGCCGAAGAACAGATCTTCCCCGCGGCGCATGAAATAAAGCGGTTTGATGCCCATCCTGTCGCGCGCCAGCACCAGCCGCTTCGCCGATTTCGTCCATAGCGCAATCGAGAACATCCCTCGCAAGCGCGCAAAACAATCGGCATCCCATTGTAGAAAAGCGCGTAACACAGTCTCTGTGTCACAGTGGGATTGAAAGTGATGGCCCAGTCCCTCCAGTTCACTCCGCAGTTCAAGGTGATTGTAGATTTCGCCGTTGAACACAATGACCACATCGCCGTCATCGGAAAAGATGGGCTGGTCGCCAGATCCGAGATCAAGGATTTTGAGCCGCGCTCCGCCTAGCGAGCAGACGCTCGACTCAAATACGCCCTGCTGGTCCGGGCCACGATGAATCAGCGTCGCGACCGCGCTTTGGATGCGGTCGGGATCAGGTACTGAATGTTTGTGAGTAAAGCCAACGATTCCACACAAGTGCGTCTACCTCTACCGCGCGTATTGCGATCTCGCTAATCGGTCAGCGGAAACCGGTGAAATCGCGGAACTAAGCTAAATTGCACACTGCTATAGGATTTATGCCGAAACGCCTATCCTAACACCGGCTTTTCAAGATTCACAACCTTGAATCAGTCTCATGTGCGCGCTAGAACCACCACAGCAACTCCAAAACACACCACCAGCACTCCCACCCACCTTCTCACCGAAACCGTTTCTCCTAGAATATACCGCCCCCCCAATGCACCCGCCCCATAGTTGAGAGCCGTAACCGGGACCACCAGGCTCACATTTTGTGTGGTGAGCACTGTAAGCAGGGAAAAGAAGGCGATTGCCATCAAGCTGATTCCCAGCCACATCCAGGGAACCCGCAAGGCTCGCGCGAAGATTCGCACAATGGCTAGGGGGCGAAAATTCTTCACCTCGCCCACGATCTTCATGGCCCGAGTCACGCACAACTCCCCTAAAGTGCCCGCGCCAATAATTAACACGTATAAAACAAGATGGCGCATTCAGCGGGGCTCCGTAGTGCGGTGAGGCGTGTATCCCACGACCAGAACTCCCAGGCAGATGATCAGGACTCCCACCCAGCGCAGCGGCGAGATCGCTTCGCGCAACACGAAATGAGCCAGCAGCGCCACCATGGCGTAAGAAACCGAGGAAGCTGGCTGGACGTAGCTATAGTCGGCCCACGAGAGAACCAGCATGTAAGCCACAAAAAAACTGAGCAGCGACGCGATGCCCGCCCAAATCGTCGGCGAGGTTAAAATTCGCGACAGCAGGTGCAAAGCCTGCTGCAGATTCGCCACATGGATGGCGCCGATCCGCTTCATCCCCTTGCCGAGCAGCACATTGCCCAGGGGGCCGAATAGCACCATCAGGAGGATGAATAGAAATGTTTTTAAGTGCAGACGGCCGGCAGACTTCATGCGTTGCGGCGACCTTCGGTCTCGTAGGATGCTCGAATAGCGTCCGGCAGCGGACAACGCGCGGGTTTGATGATTATGGAACCGATCTCGGCCTCTGCAACTGGGATGATAGAGCGTAAGAATCGCACAACTTCATGGTAATTGATTTTCCCCCGGGGCCCAAGCAAGCTATGGAAATGGGTCTCCCTAGAGTGAACACGAGCACTACGCGCCGCGAAGCTCCAAATTACGTTCTCCAGCTACCCTCGGCAAAACACTTCCTTTGACGAAATTTACTTTCGTTTACTGAATTTTTACGCAGTACACGCCGAACTAGTGTTGATATAAGTGCAGGCCTTTCGGAGTTGCTCGGCGTGGCCTTGAACGGAACCGTCATCGACCATATTTGATTTTCGATTCCTGCAACAAACTTTACAAAAGCATTACGATCTTTACCGCATGTACCTTGACATACATCGATCTTCAGGAAAGTTCGCCTAGAATGGGTGAGTGAAGCTGGAATGCTCTTCTTGAAAGCCACTATTTGCAGCCTCTTAATTTCATCCTTTTTGCTGGCGCAAACTCCCACAGGATCTTTAAAGGGCAAAGTTGCCGACCCTTCCGGGGCATTGATTCCTGGCGCAAAGATTGCTGCCACATCGGCCAGCGGAAAGAAGTCGACAGCCACTACCGACAACCAGGGCGTGTACGAGATCAAAGGCTTGGCAGCGGGGAGTTACACGGTTACTGCCACTGCAAACGGATTCAATACCGATACCGAGCAGAATGTAAAGGTTGTGGCCGGTCAGGCGCAGCAATTCGACTTTGCCCTGAGCGTCGCTGCGCAGCAGGAAAAAGTACAGGTCGAGGCCGAGGGACCGACTGTCGGCGTCAGTCCCGAACAGAACGCCAGTTCAATCATCATTAAAGGCAAAGATCTGGAAGCTTTGTCCGACGATCCTGATGAGTTGCAGTCTGAACTACAAGCCCTTGCCGGTCCTTCCGCCGGTCCGAATGGCGGACAAATCTACATTGACGGCTTTACCGGAGGACAGATTCCACCGAAGTCCTCGATTCGCGAGATTCGCATTAACCAGAATCCATTCTCAGCGCAATACGACACGCTAGGCTACGGACGGATTGAGATCTTTACCAAGCCGGGTACCAATAAGTTTCACGGCGAAGCTTTTGCTGATGGCAACGATTCCTCTTTCAATTCGATCTGGAGCCCGGTCTCGGTTGCGCAACCTCCTTACCATTCAGAATTGTTCGATGGGAACCTTAACGGTCCCCTGGCAAAAGGAGCCTCATTTTTTGTCGACGCTCAGCGGCGTGATATTGCGAACATCAGCATCGTCGATGCTACCGTTCTCAATTCCAGTCTGGCCGAGGCACCTTTTAATCAGGCGATCTCCAGTCCCGAGACACGCACGAACGTCAGTCCCCGCGTGGATTATCAGATCACTCCCAATAACACGCTGATGATGCGCTATCAGTTCACCCGGAACACCGAGAGCAACCAGGGAATCGGTGGCTTCTCGCTCTATCCCTCGCAAGCCTACAACTTGACCGACACCGAGCAAACCTTGCAGGTCAGCGACACGCAGGTCGTGAACACGAATGTCATCAACGAAACCAGGTTCCAATTCATTCGGGACAACAACAATCAGTCGCCGCTCATCACGCCGGCGGTTACTACCTCTGTGCTGGGCGCATTCACCAGCGGCGGCAACAATGTTGGAGCCGTCCTCGATCACGAAAACCACTATGAATTGCAAAACTACACTTCCATCGCGCACGGCAAACACTTCATAAAATTTGGCGGAAGGCTGCGCGCAACCACAGATAACAACCACTCACAAACCGATTTCAACGGGATGTACACCTTCTCCTCGCTAGGCGCCTACAAAAACACAATCAGCGGACTTCCTTGCCCCACCAACCCCTCGAGTTCCTGTGGGCCCTCCCAGTTCTCAGTCGCGACGGGCCCAACGCAATTTAACATTGCCTACGTCGATGCTGGCCTCTACGCCGAGGACGATTGGAAGATTCGCCCTAATGTGACGCTCAGTTACGGTCTGCGTTTTGAAACTCAGAATCACATCAGCGATCATGCCGATTTCGGCCCACGCATGACCGTCTCATGGGGTTTGGGTGCCTCCAAAAAAACTGCGCCAAAGACGGTGATCCGCGCAGGCTTCGGCATCTTCTATAACCGGTTTGCCTACGACCTCGCCCTCCAGACCGAGCGCTTGAATCCGGATGGCAGAGGCCAAACACCGTATGTGGTTTCGAATCCCAAGTTTTATCCTTTAGTCCCAAGCCCCAGCCAGCTTGCAGTACTGGCGCCGGCAACGTCCCCCACCTATTACCAGGCATCCCCGAACTTGCGCGCGCCTTACACACTGCAATCCGCCGCAAGCGTGGAGCGCCAGCTCACCAAGAATGCGACCGTAGCCGTTACCTACCTGAACTCGATTGGCAATCATCAGTTTTTCATCCGCAACGTTAATGCGCCTTTACCCGGGACCTATGATCCAGCCTTACCGAATCTTGGAGTGCGCCCGCTCAGGAACATCTACGGCAATGACAACCTCTTCCAATATGATTCTGAAGGTCTCTATCGGCAGAATGAGCTGATTGCAAATTTCCGGGTGAGCGCCGGGTCGAAGATCTCACTGTTCGGCTTCTACGCATTGAACTATGCCAATAGTGATTTGGGCACGGGCAGCCCCATTAACAGCAACACCAGCGTGACCGGCGGATTTACCTCCGGCGGTTCGCTCAGCACTCCCGAGTTCCTTTCTAATCCCTATGATCCGAGCGCCGATTATGGCAGGGCCTCGTTCGACACTCGTGATCGCGGCAGGATTGGAGGATCCTTTGCCCTGCCCTACGCCTTCCGCCTGAGTCCATTCATGATTGTGAACTCGGGCACCCCGTATAACTTCACTGTGGGCGAGGATCTTTACGGCTTCGACACTTTCAATCAGCGGCCGGCATTTGTATCCTCGAGCACTTGCTCAACCAGGGTCTCCCAGTCCACAAATATCATCTGCACTCCGTTAGGCACATTCAACAACGCCCCGGCACTCGGCCAGCCAATTGTTCCTATCAATTCCGGCACCGGCCCGACGCAGTTTACGCTCAACTTACGTTTAAGCAAGACGTTCGGTTTTGGTCCCACGACCGGCGGTACAGCCGCGACTGGGCCGCATCATGGCGGCGGTGGTGGACACGGCGGAGGCCTCGGTGGCCGCGGATTGACCGGTGGCGCGGGGAATCCGTTCGGTGCAACCTCGACCAGCCACCGCTACAATCTGACCTTCACCGCCTCGGCACGGAACGCAATCAATCGCGTCAACCTTGCATCTCCCATCGCGGACGTCGATTCAACCCTGGTCGGCAAATACAATTCGTTGGCCGATGGTCCTTTCAGCTTCTCCGGCAATGCCAGCCGCCGTATCGATCTGCTGGTCATGTTTTCGTTCTGAACTTCGTATGTTCTCCAATCAGATTTACCCGAAGTGTCGCCCACTCACACTTCCAGACCAATCGAACGCATTAGCTCCAATCCGTTACTCTTGGTGACTACACCATCTCGCAAAACGTAGTCGAATTTCATTTTGCCGTTCTCAAGCTCGTCCTGAAAATGAACGTTGCGCACCTGTCTCTCGAGAGATCCCCCAATATCTGTCAGCGCCAAATCGTGCGTGCTCACCATCCCGATTGCGCCACGATTGATTAGAGCGCGCACAATTCCCTCCGCGCCGATGCGGCGGTCGTTCGAATTCGTACCCTGCAGCAACTCATCGAGCAGAAAGATCAATGCAGGCTTACCTCCGGCCAGATCGAAGATCTTTCGCAGGCGGGTAATCTCAGAATAGAAACGTGAACTTCCTTCCTGCAGCGAATCATTGATGCGAATGCTGGCGCCGACTTGCAGCGGCGTCAATCGCAAGCGCTGCGCCCGCACCGGAGCGCCCGCCATGGCCAACACAACATTTGTCCCTACAGCTCGCAGCTGCGTACTTTTGCCCGACATATTCGAGCCGCTCACCAGCAATACTCGCGCTTCTCCGCCAATCCTCACGCTGTTCCGAACGCAGGTTGCCGCCGGAATCAACGGATGCCCAAGCGCTTCGCCATCGAAACATGCAGATCCCTCAACGAACTCGGGGAACGGATCCGCCGGATGTTCAAAGCCGTAGGTCGCTAAACACAACAGCGCTTCGATTTCACCAACAGCATTTAACCAGGACCGCGTTGAAAAGCCATGCGCCTGCCGCCAGCGTTCCGCCGCGAACGCCAATTGCACCGAATACATGAGCGGAGCGTCGATGATTCGCACAAAGAGATTGTGCCGTGAGTCGATCAAGTTCACGAGCGTTCGCAGCGACGCGATCGCTCGCGAACTGGCAACTGATCCCGATAGAAGGCTGCGCTGCAGGGATTGCAGTGGCGGGGAATGGAAGCTATGGGCCTCGATCCGCGACAACACGGCAGAAAGCAGATCCAACTGGCGCAACGCGTGTTCCGCACCGTGCAACACCTCTTCCAGCCCATGCCGCAGACTGTAGGTAATCGCAGCTTCGATCACAACCACAACCACGAGCGGCGTAACCACGTCCCAATGTGCCCACACTACAACGCTTGCGACCAGCATGATTGCCAGCAATGGAGCGAGCCATCTCAGCCAGATTGGCTTCATGCGATTCGTAGCTTCCGCCCACTTCTGCAGCTTATCTGGATGCACGCCTACGCCCGCATTCTCGCCCAGCACTGCCAGATCTTCTCGAAGATCGAGTTGCTGCCGCAGTTCTGAAACCGCCACATGGCGCTCGCGAATTACGTCGACAGGGGATGGCGAAAGCAGCCATCTTGCCAGCGTTTCCTCTCCCATGCGTGTGCGTGCGGTCGAAAGTAGCTGGAACAGGCTTCCCTTGCCGAACAAATCGAGATCGGCAGCGTACACATGGTGAGGATCGTTGAAGCGCTCCCCGGTTTCGCCAATCTCTGCCCAGCGATCTTCGATACGGGCGAGGCCTCTTTTATAAAACGCCACGGCGCGGCTGGCCAGCTCGCGAGCCTGGAGAATTCGTGAATGGTACTTGGCGATTCCTATGAACAGCGCGGCGGGTAAGGTCAGCCAATAAGGCGAGAGGTCATGCCATCGAAATGCAGCCCATGCGATAACCGCGGCGAGCAATGCCAACATGAGGCGGATATTACCCAGCCGCATATGAATTTTGTCGTAGTGCGCGACCTTGGATTCGCAAGCGCGCAAACGCTGGACGTACTCTTCTGAGGGCGACACCAGCTTAGAATTTATCAGGTAGACTTAACCTTCGGAAGGACGCTCTGACTCGGGTCACGCAGTTCGGAGCTTCGCTCGAATTTCTGCGCGCCAGCGCTCACAACCAAGAAAAAGCCGCCCTTTCAGGCGGCTCGTCAATTTTTAGTATGTGAAGTTTACGCCGCAGCCTCAGCCGGCACTGGAGGCTGAAACGGCTCATCGTAGCTGCCGCCGTAGATCGAGGGCACTTTCGCTCCCATGGGCCGCAGGTAGGTCGCCAGTTCGCCCCGGTGATGGACGCAATGGTTGTTCAAGAAGCCGAGATACAGCACCGCGGGCAGGTTGAACACCCCGAAGAAATCGATGGGCGTGAGCAACTGCTCGGGCGTGAGGGCCGCCACACGGGCAACACCGCGCTTCACGTTCTCGTCGTACCAATCCACGACTTCCCCCGAAGTTTGCGGCTTGTGTTCCGGGGTCTCCATATTGAACTTCAGGTCGGCGATGCCATCGAGAAATTGAATATCCGAGTTGGCGATGTGCCAGGCCAGCTCCTTTGCGCTGCGCGCATTGGGATCCGGACGATAGCTTGAGGCTGCGTCGGGCACAGCCGCGATGACTTTCTTGGTGATTTCCGCTTCGCGTACGATGCCGTCGAGCATCATCGCGCAATAAGCTTGGGCAAATTCAGGCGTTAAGCCTTGCTGGGACATGTCTTCCTCCTGAGTGGTGTGTGTCTTTGCGGGCAAAAATAACTGGGAGGGGCGCACCCGGCGCCCCGGCATGGTTCGTACGGAGGGCAATTATACCGCTACTGGCTGCTTGCTGCGTACCTGAACCGGATGCAGCCAGCCATGGCGATCGTCTTTCTCGCCGTGGACAATCGCATAAAACTCTTTCTGAATCGCCTTGGTGACCGGTCCCATTCCGCCTTTGCCGACTTTGATTTTGTCGACGCTTCGGATCGGCGTGATCTCCGCCGCCGTGCCCGTGAAAAAAGCTTCGTCGGCGATGTAGAGCAGCTCGCGCGGAATCATCTGTTCGATCAACGGCAGGCCGAGATCCTGGGCGATCTGCAACACTGAATCCCGAGTGATGCCCGGAAGAACTGAATTGCCCAAAGGCGCGGTGATCAGCTTGCCGCGATGCACCAGGAACACGTTCTCGCCTGAGCCTTCGCTCACAAATCCATTCACGTCGAGCGCAATTCCTTCGGCAAAGCCGTTCACGATGGCTTCCATCTTGATCAGCTGCGAGTTCATGTAATTCGCCCCTGACTTCGCCATGGCAGGCAGCGTGTTGGGAGCAATGCGCGTCCAGGAAGAAACGCAAACGTCGCAACCTTCGCTTTCGCCACCCAGATATTTGCCCCAGGGATAATTGATGATGTAAACCTCGGTGGGCGAGTTGAACGGGTTCACGCCCGCTTCCCCGTAGCCACGGAGAATGATCGGCCGCACGTAGCAGGGCCAGGCGCCGTTGCTGGCAACCGTTTCGCACATGGCCTTGACGATCTGATCGCGCGAATAATCGACATCGATGCGGTAAACCTTGGCGGAATCGAGCAGGCGCTGAATGTGCTCATTGGCGCGGAAAATCGCCGGCCCCGATGGCGGCGCGTAGCAGCGAATCCCCTCGAATACCGAAGAGCCATAATGAACCACGTGCGACATCACGTGGATGGTCGCTTCATCCCAGGGAATCAGCTTCCCGTTGTGCCAGATATTCTCCACCTTCTGGATAGCCATGCGGACTCCTTCGCGGCGGTTCTGCTTAAGATCGGCTCGGGACGACTAAGCCTGTAACGAGGCTGAATGCTTCCTCTGGCACCGCAGGGGACGAGGCGCGAAATCCCAACCCACGTTACAGACCATTATAGCCGAGGAGTCAGCCGAACAACTCAGAGGTCGTGTGGGGACGGGCGCCGCCCAGCCCGTGTGGAGCGGACACTCCTGTCCGCTGACTTTCACCCTCCCCGCTTCGTGCTCCGCTCCCACCACCATCGTGCGCTTTACATTCCCCGCTCACCGGCGTAAAAAGGACGCCGAACGTGAGGGGGTCACGCGGCTACGCGTGACCCTTTTTGCCTGGGGGCGCCCCAGCGGAGAAAATGCAATGCCGACCGAAACGCCGTACCTAGAAAAAGCGCTCTCTGCGCTGCTCCTAACAGCGATGAGACAACTCGGGCAGAAGGAACAGGTAACAATCCTGAGCAGGGCGGGATTTGGCCAGACGGAAATCGCCCGCCTCCTCGGGTCAACGCCGAAGGCGATCAGCGTTCGGCTAGCTGAGATCCGCCGAGCAAGGCACTCAGCGGCGAAAAGCCAGTACAGGTCATGAATAGTCGCGCCCGGAGAAAAGAAGATGCCAGACGAGAAGGCAAACGCAAGAATGATAGAACTTACGGAGAAGCTGCTGGTTTTCCAAATGTATGCGCTGGGGATACGCCAAACGGCAATCGCCAAAGTAATCGGCAAAAGCCCAAACTGGGTGAACGCGATGCTCAAGGGACTACCACGAAAGCAAACCGAATAGGCGACCCCGACGGCCGCTCATGGACCTGCAAGAACTTATAACGCGCGCGCGCTTCCTGTTTTCCGGAGCTCCAGAAAGACTGGCGCTCTTTAAGCTCGTCAATGGCCGCGAAGACGCCCAACAACTGGCGGCGAAAACAAGACGACACGTTAATAACGTCCGCCGGGACCTGAACAAGCTCCGAGACGCCGGACTAATCGAGGAGGGGCCCGACAGCCGCGAGAAACGGGGAAATGGCATGCCGGCTTACGCGAAGGTACCGCTCGCGAGGACGGTACCCATCCGATACTTCCTCCGCCCGACCGGCAAGCCGCAGCCCAAGCCGGCCAAGGCCAGACACGTGCCGAGGGCCGCCGACCGACGGAAACCACTTGCCGTTCCGACCGGCGAAGAGATACTCGACATTTGCAAAGACGGCGAAGATCAAACGTATGAGTTCAAGGCGGCTGGAACAGAGGCGAGAAAGATCGCGAGGGAGATCTGCGCCATGCTGAACACGAAGCGCGGAGGGATCATCCTCTACGGAGTAGACGACAGCGGCAAAATAATTGGCAGCGACGTGCCTAGACAGAAGTTCGACCAAGCCCTGCAGAACTCGATCAAGAATTCGATATCTCCGGCAGCGAATATCACACTGAAGTCCGTGCGCACTATGGGGATGGAGGTCCTCGTTATAATCGTGCCGCCGTGGAACAGACGTGATGTGTTCCAGTTTGATGAAAAGGTGCTGCTAAGGAAAGGAACCAACGTCTTCGGGGCAAAGCCAGAAGAACTAAAAAAGCTGCACCAGCGGACAGACGTAATCTGAGCTAAAAGGAGGGGCAACGATGCCCAAGAAAGGTAAAAAAACGGACGGCCAGGCGCTCCCCGGACTGGCCCTCGTGTTCGGATATATCGCAATCAAGGATCTGCAACGCCTAGAGGATCGCGTCAACATACTAGGGCGCCTCGGATACGGGAACCAAGAGATCGCACAGATTTGCGGCACGACGCCCTTAACGGTAGCCGTCATGAAATCCGGGCTGAAGAAGAAGAAGTTCAGGGGGTCGAAATGAAATCAAGCGCTGGGGCGGAGGGACACGACTCAACCCTCCTCATGCTGGCTTACTTATGCATCGCCACCGAGAAAGAGGCTAGCATCGAGAGAAAGGTGGAGATACTCGACCGCTTCAACCTCACCGACACACAGATAGCAACCGTCTGCAAGAGCGCGGTGCAATCAATTAGAAACGCGCGACATTCACTTGGAAAACATGGCAAAAAAGGCAAGAGGTCGAAATAAAAAGGCGCCCCGACAGAGGCGGATCATAAGAATCCCAGCGGAGTACTTCGAAGCGCTGGACCTAAGCAACGTAATTTTCCCAGCCCTTTACCAATTCGAAAACGGGCTACGGCTGATGGTCAACAGCTACCTAGAAGTGTGCTACGGCAGGGACTGGTGGGAAGTTTCTCTCAAAGCCAGAAGGAAGGAAATCTTCAATTATGCACAGGATCAGCAAGACAAGCTCAACCTCATGCCGTGGATCGGAACATCGTCGTCAGTGAAAGTGCTACCAGTGCACCTAGTTACGCTCGGGCAGCTAGAGGAGATAGTGAAGTCGTATCGATCAGAGTGCATTCCACAGCTTTTCCCGACGATCGAATTCTTTACTGGCCACATGGAGCTCATAAAGCGCGTCCGCAATATGTACACTCACATGTTCCCCTGCATCACGCGAGAGGACTGCCGGGTCGCAAAGAGCGAGATACGCACCCTATCGCGCCACATCAATGCCATGCTTCCATAATCCTGCCCCTTGCATTTCCCCACCCCCAGCCCTGTGACTCCCGACCTCGCTTTCCACAACGACCCCTCCCAAACTCGAACAATGCCTTCCAACGAGGAAGATTCATCAGCAAATCCGCGGGCTGTTGTTCGTACCCTTCCGCTCAGCTTGTGCAAATTTTTGTCAAGAGGCAAAACACGCTTCGACTTGCTTATCTTCTAGCAAACATTGGTGAAATAAATTTTTAAAAATGTCCCATTTACCATATGCTTTGTGATATAATACAGCTATAAACAATATCAATCAGGCGTGGCCTACCGGTCACGCCTTTTTTATTGTGGCGGCAAAAGCAGGTTCCTCGCGCCAAAAACCGGCGCTTCGGAATGACGAGCTTTAGGGTGGGCGCTTGGAGCGACAAACATTAGGGCAGGCGCCCGGAATGACAACGGGAGAACCCTGGAAAACATTGAGAGGTCGAGTCTTGGGGAAACGCAGTGACGAGCCATCAACGGGGATGGAAGTGTTTAAGACTTACAAACAGCGCGGGGAGTGGGTGGAGCTGCTGTTTATGACGCGGGCGGCGAAGCGCGGGTTCGTGGTTTCGAAGCCCTGGGGAGATTCGGCGCAATACGACGTGGGGATTGAAGAGGGTGGCCGGTACATGCGGGTGCAGGTAAAGGGTACCGAGTGCCGCGAGGGCAACGGTTATTCTTGCGTGCTCGACAGTGGCAAGCGCAAGGGTTATACGGCCGAGGATGTGGATTACCTGGCGATCTACCTGCTGCCGGAAGACATCTGGTACATCTTCCCGGTGAGCAGGGTGGAGGGACAGCGGGGCGTGATGATGAGTCCGAATCAGCCGGGGAGCGTGCATGCGCGGTATCAGGAGGCGTGGGAGTTGCTTGAATCGCGGGGGCCTGCTGCGGGAGCGGCGATGGCGGAATTGCAGGCTGACCGTGCGCGTCGAAGGTGCCGCAGGCTGGATCTTCCTGATGCTCCGTTAACGGGAGAACATGGCAAAAGCTGAGCGATGCTCCCGTGACTACCACCCAGCTCATGCGGGGACGTCCGCCCCCGGCTGTCCGCGGCGCGAAGCGTCCTCGCCTGTCCACCCGCCCAGTCGTAGTAGGCGGCTCGCCCCCGGTGGTGACAAGACTTAATGGCTTGCCGGGCTGGGAAGAATTGACGGCACCAGGCTTGCCTTCACGGTCGCGCCTGGCAATTCGTCGCCGCGGAAATATTTGGGCTCTTTCGATCCGGCTTTAAGATTCTCGGCTTTCATTTCGGGCATGGCCGTGTAGGGCTTCGAGTAGTCGTTGGCGGCGTTCCAGAATAAGAATCCGATGCCGCCTTTTTCGCGCGCCGTGGCGACCTGAACCTTGATGTATTCGGGCGAGTAAGTCTTAGTGCGCCAGTGGAATGCCTGCAGCCAGGGGCGGATGACTACGCCGCTGCCTTTTGTGATCAGTTCATAGCGCTCCATGGACTCACTGATAAAGTGCTCGGGAGCATCGCCAGGGTGCGGAATGTTATCCATGCCGAAGAAGTGCGAAGGGTAGATCATGGGCGAGAGCACGTCGCAATATTTGGCCATGCCGACGATGTCCTGACCGGTGTGAGAAAGATCGACCTGACGCTGCCAGGCCATGACTCCGAAAACGTCGAGAGAGAAGAGTACGCCGGTGGGGTGGAGTTCGGCATAGGCCTTTTTCAGGAAGGTAGTAATTACGTCGGAGCGCTGCAGTCCGGCAGGAAGTCCGGCAGGCAGTAAGGCAGGATGTGCATTACGTTCCAACTTTTGGAGCGGGTGCGATCCCCTTCGCGCTTGTGCCGCTTTCGGGTTGCTTACGGCCCCTCCAGGAGCTGTCGCTCTTGTCGGAATGACATCAGTAGAAGACTTGGCGGGTTCCACAGCTTGGTCTTTTTGAAAGACGAAGCCGGCGTCTTTTTGATCGCCTTCGGCGGGGAAGCGGACGTAATCGAATTGAATTTCATCCGCGCCCGATTGGGCTACGAATTTTGCCAACGCGATGTTGTAATCCTGAACCTTAGGGTTCGAGGAGTCGGTCCAGACGAGCTTGCCGTTCTCCCGCCAGGGCTGGCCGGTTCTCTTCGAATGCACAGCTAATTCAGGATGTTCGACTACTAATCGCTCATCGCGGAAGATGGCAATGCGCGCGATGGCGTGCATGTTTTCAGAGTGCAGGAACTGGATGAACTTGGGCAGGTCGTGAATGTAGACTTGGTGCTTGCCCAGCAGCGGATGCTCGAAAGGAATGTTGACGCTGCCATCGGAATCTTTGATGTCGAATACCACGGCGTTGCCGCCGACTTCGCGCCAGTGGCGGATGATGCGCAGTCCGTGATCGCTCGCGGCCATCACGCCGGTGAGGTAGATGGCGCGGACTTCAAAATCTCTGGGAACGGGAATCGTGTGCGCGACAATCGGCGCAGGCAGGATGCCGGGGATGGTAATCTGCACCCCCGCCTTCAGCATGTTGCTCGCGCCGAGATTCTTATTAGTAGCCCGAATTGCGTCCGCGAGTTCGGAAGACGTTAAGTATGCCGTTTGCTGCAAATAATGACGAGCAATGCCCGGAAGCGTATCTCCACGCTTCGCGGTGTACATCTCGGTTGAGCTGGAGGGGGTACGTAACGGAGGCGAGTTCAAGTCGGCCGGCTTGATAGTACCGGGCATGGTGGCGCTGGCCGGCATTAATTGGCCGGATTGGGGAGCGGCAGCGGCGAGGACCGCAAACGGCTGCACAGCCTGTGCAGCTAGCCGCGCAGTTCCTGATCCTGTGGTTTGGGATCCTGCTGTTTGGGACTGTGTAGCCTGGGATCCCGCCTTCTGGTCCGCCGCGGCGAGCGCAAGCGAACGGTGCGAACTGAGACGGACGGCGGAAACTCCACACAAAAGACACGAGGCGGCAGTGATGGTCAGGACAGACGAGCGGCCCAAGAAGTCCTCCGGAAACGATCCGACGCGATGCTAACTTGCCATCCCTGCCTTTACTAGTTACTCACGGTCATCTCCCCTGTGGGTTTGGAGATTGTGGGTCTAGAGATTGTGGGGCTAGAGATTGTGGGGCTAGAGATTAGAGAAAGCATTCACCGACAGTCTCGAGCACAAGGGGGCACAGCGGAACACGGGAGGAGCACTGGGGAACAAGGGGCGGGAGTTGCTTTCCACCTTGCGCAAAGTATTTCTCTTGATCAGTCTTATATTTCCACTGAGGATTGGACTAATATCTCCTTCCAGTCATCTAAATGCAGCAAAAGCGCGATTTTTAAGACCTTAGTGAACCAGCAGGGCGTGGCGAGCGACTTGCTCATTCCGAGGGCAGGCTGAGGCGCTGGCGGTTGGTTCCAGTTGACAGATTTTGTCACTCGGGAATGGGGGGGAAACCGCTGGGAATGAAGCGCTCAGAGGCAGAACAGAAAAAGGCCGAGGATACGGCCCAGGACTGACGAATAGATTATGAGAACGAATCTCGCTACCGTACTCGACCCGAACCGCCGCAGCAACGACGCTGGGGAGTTTGAAACTGCGCTGCGCCGCCGCATTGTGGGTCAGGAACAGGCCATTGAAAAGGTCGCCGAGATCTACCAGATGTTCCTGGCCGGGCTGAATGCGCCGGGGCGTCCGGTAGGGAATTTGCTGTTTCTGGGGCCGACCGGGTCCGGCAAAACACGCGTGGTCGAGGCCATGGCCGAGGCACTCTTCGGAGACTCGCACGCCTGCATCAAGATCGACTGTGCCGAGTTCCAGCACTCGCACGAGATCGCGAAACTGATCGGCTCACCTCCCGGATATCTGGGACATCGCGAGACGCACCCGCTGCTGACGCAGGAAGCGCTCAATCAGTGGTTCACAGAAAAGCTGAAGCTCTCGATTCTGCTATTTGACGAAATCGAGAAGGCCAGCGACTCGCTGTGGCAATTGCTGCTCGGCATTCTCGACAAAGCTACCCTGACATTGGGTGACAACCGCCGCGTCGATCTCTCGCAGTGCATCATTATTTTGACGTCGAACCTGGGCGCTGGCGAGATGACGAACCTGGTCGACGGCGGCTTCGGCTTTGCCCCGAAGGCGGTCGAAGTCGATAACAACCTCGACGACAAGATTCAGCGGACGGCGATCGAAGCGGCACGACGAAAGTTCACGCCGGAGTTCATGAACCGCATTGATAAGACAGTAGTCTTCAAGACGCTCCGCGACGAGCATCTGGCGCAGATTCTGGAGATCGAACTGGGCATGGTGCAGCAGCGCGTGCTCACGGCCGCCGGCACAAACCAGTTCGTCTTCAATTGCACCAGCCGGGTGAAAGAGTTTTTACTGAAAGAAGGAACCGATCCGCGATACGGCGCGCGGCACTTGAAGCGCGCCATTGAGCGGCATCTGGTTTTCCCCCTGGCGAATCTGGTCGCGACGGGACAAGTAAAGCTGGGCGATTTTGTGCGCGTGGATATGGCCTCCGAAGCGCAGATGATTTTTGTGAAGGAAGCGGAGAACACGATGGCTCCGGTGCTGCTGGAGCGCTACGGGGCGGCCGCCGCGAATATGCCTGCGGCGCGCGCGGCGCGCACCGCCGCCAACAATCGGCGCGATTTGGGAGCCAGCCCAATCGCAGAGAGCAAGTAGACTTAGTAGGTAAATAGATTTGGTAGGTAAGAGACTCGCTAGACCGCATCTCGCGAGCGTTCTCAACGGCGCCGGAATTTTCCGGCGCCTTTTTTTCTTGGTCCGTCACGTGTTCGGAGACTGGGATGCTGGACCGGGCCGCACACTCGCGAGAAATCATCTTCGTTGCGGAGATCGCGTCAAGCGCGGCGCGTCAAAACTGAAACAATCTTTAGGTTCCCACCGTACAGTAGCCAACAAAGTTGCCTGCCCGCTAGCGCACCATACATGGCTTCCGCACTTTCATCCTCTATCGGTTTTGTGGTTACTGTGAATCTTCATTTTGAGTTTCTGCAAAGGCTTCGGTTTCGACTAAGATAATGGCATCACAGTCCATCAGAAGAGAGTCCTCCATCAGTTCCGGCCGAAGAGGTGAGTTATGAAAAAAGGGGATCTCCGCAGCAATAAACAAGTACTGCGGCTTTGCCGAAACATCCACAAACAAGCCAATGATCTGGGGAAGTTGCAACCACTTGTGTTCCGACTGCACGAGGTGCTGCAAAAAGTAAGTTATGAAACTCGCGCGGAGAAAGTTAGCGTGCGGCAGCGCGAGCATAATCCGTTTGACAAGATTATGTCTGCGTAGTCGCGCAGCAGAATGCCGCGATCGGGAGACCTTTACTCCGAGGATTGAACTTCCATGGTCTCGGTGACCCACATCTGCGCCGGCGAGCCTTTGGTGGTGCGCGTGGCCGTCGCGCTGAAGCCGCCGGGAGTGATTGTAAGGTCGTAAATATACGGGGGACGCTCGCGCCGAGTGGTGAGATAGCCGCCCGAAATCAAGTCATCCATCGAGGCATATTTCCCCTGCGTGGCCATGTAGCCGCGCTCGGCGTTGGCGATGCCGATCAGATCCAGCTTCACGCCGGTGATGGTCGCGGTCTCCTCGCTGGGGGCGCCCGCGCTCGATGGCTGCAGGGTCTTCACTTGCAAAGAATAGATGTACATGCCGACCGCCAGCGTGACCACCGTGCCGATCAGGCCTAAAGCGCGTCCCAGTCCCATAAATCGCTCCGCAAAGGTTTATTGCATCGCGAATCGAGGCCGGCAGCAAGTGACCAGAGTACCGTCGTTCATATCGACTTTCCGATCAACCTTAACCTTAGATTTGCGCCTTGAAAGATTTGCGCCTTGGATCAGCGGATTCTCTCCAGCACACGCCGCCAGGTCTTGCCATCGCCGATTTCTAGCCGGTCGCCTTCCAACTTAAAAGGACGCGGCTGGTCAGTATTGGTGAATTCCGGCATCAAGCTGCCCTCGACATGATGAGTCACGACCTGCTTGTCTGCGTCGACGGTATAGGTTCCGAAGTATGCGACATAGGCGTTGTAAGCGGCGAGGGCATGCTCGGCTGTTGGTGGGTTGTGCTTAACTGAGTTAGCTTCCGGAAAAGGCGTCAGCGGTGGAACTTTCATGATCTGAATGTGCACGTGGCCGGTCGTATCGTAAATGAAATATCCTTTTGGATTTTTTCCAAAGCGATGTATCCACTTTCCGTCCTCGTTCCTATCGACAAAATCCAGCAATCGCCATGTGCCAATCAGGGCTTGGGCTTTCTCTGCGGAATGCCGGCCAAAGCCAACGGCGACCAGCAACATCGGGAGTACGTTGATTATCTTCATCTGAGTGTCGCTCGCGCGTTCACCGACACTCAAGCACACATTACGCTGCCGACCTGCTGGTGGCCTCCTGGCGGACGGCAGGAACGTACGGGAAGGTCGTTGACGGCTTCGAGGTGACCGACTCCTTGCCAATTCCGAGACTTACAGGCGTATTCGCCGCTATCGAGAACATAATATCTGGCGCGTTGTCTGTCAGGGAGCGACCATTCCACTCGGCGAAGCCAAACGAAGCCGGGGTGCCGACTTCGTAAGGCAGGATGTTGGGGCAGACCCGGTGAGCGACTTTCTCCCCATATGCCCGAGGATCTTGGGCAGTCCCATACGCGGAAACGACGCCCGTGACTGCCTTGGCGACGGTCGCTCCGTGAGTCGCGAAGTCGTCAGCCGGACGCCCGCCATTGAGACGATTGCCCAGATCTTCGTTGTATTGTGTGAATAGCGGATGGATCATCGGAAGGCCCACGCGATTGATGGGACGCCATCCGCCCGCGTCGGTGGCGAGCGTCGCAACCGCCCACACTCCGATCCGACGCTGGTTGCCTGCACCGGCGAGCAGCTCTGTATCAGGCACCTCCAGCACCATCGAATACACCGTCTGGCCGGCAAACAGGTTCTTCGCGCGACTTGGATCCCATCCCGACAGATGAATGGATGTGCCGTCCTGGAACGCGTGGCCAACCGCATGCAGCACATCAGGCTCGATCCAGAACGGGTCACCAGCCTTACCGGCCCAGACGCGTAGGCCCGCCGCTGTGGTAACAATCTCGTCCGTTTCTCCCGTTGCGACCAAGGTACCGGCTGCATCTGGGTTGACCGCATCGGCAGCCTTCAGGCACCGCACGGTATAGCTCTGCCTTCCCTGCTGGTCACGCTCCTTGAATGTGAAGCGGTAAGTGATATCTTCGACCGCATCACCGTTCATATCTACTTTGAATTCGTACATTCCTTCTGGATGGTAGCCGGGCACCGGAATGGCGCCGAAAATTGAGTGACAGACATTGATTGCAAAGACAGTGCCTATTTCACCGCGGAAAACGTAGAGGTCCGTTATGTCAAGGCGGATGTCTTGGCGAGCGATTGGTGAGTCGAGATGATGCGACATGCTACCCCCTCCCCGTTAGGCAATCAGTGGGGCTTCCCTGTTGAGTTCAAAATAGCCGTCATTCTACACCCCCTATTGCGTCTGTTTCCAACCCAGCAGAATGAACGCCGCACGGACGCCTTACATTCTTGCCATTTTCACCGCCGACCAACTGCCAACGAATTTCCCCAACCCGTCCAGCGCGCCGGGAAATTTGTCGCTCATGGCTGCGAAGCCGAGACGGAAATGCGAGGGTGCCTCGAAACAATCGCCGGGCGCGAGCAGGATGCCTTGTTCCGCGGCGGCCTGGCAGAAAGCGCGGCTGTTCTCTCCGGTTAGAAGCCAGGGAAATGCGGTCATTCCGCCACGCGGAGAAACCCACCCGAATGTATCTCTATGTTGGGCCATGAAGCGGTCGAGCTGCCGAAGATTCTGCGTTGCGGTTCGTTGTGTTTTCCCGAGTATGGTGTCGCGGTGGCGCATCGCGATCTCCGCCAGCATTTCTCCGGCAGTATTGTTGGAGATGGAAAAATAGGTGCGCGCATTCCAGTACTGCTCGCGGCGTTTAGGATCGTGCTCAATCATCCATCCCGTCCGGACTCCAGCCAACGGAAAAGCTTTCGAGAAGTCATGAATGACAGTGGCGTGAGGCAGGCGGGAAGCCGACTTTGTCGCTTGGCCGTGATAGATCGGATGATAGACCTCATCGCTGACCAGTTGAATTCCACGCGACGACGTGAACTCGTGCAGGCTGTCCATCTCCGCATCGCTGATGGTCGCGCCAGTGGGATTATGCGGAGTGTTCACGAGCACAAACTTCGTGTTTTCGCCTGCAAGTTTCTTGATCTCGTCGAGATCGATGCGGAACTCGTTCTCCCGGCGAAGAACATAGTAGCGGGCCTCGAGGCCCAGCGATTCAGCCAAAGCGGAAAATGGCGGATAGCCTGGTTGGGGCAGAACCACGTTGGCTCCAGGCTCCGCCGCCAGCCACATCAGAATGAGCAGCGCTTCAGAGGCGCCGGTTACCACTTGTACGGCGTCGACGTCCACACCCTGCATGTCGGCGATTGCTGCGCGTAAGCCCGCAGCCCCTGCTGGCCGGCTGTAACCGAGAGTGTGATTCAAGAACCGCTGTCTCTCCTTCTCGCCGGCAAGGCTTAGAACTTCGGTCAGCGTCCAGCGTGGTCCCTCGCTCGAAGCCAGATTGAATTTGATTTCGTGCTCGTACGTGTCCAGCCAGATATCAAGTAGGAACGGCTTCAATCGCATGTTGCGCCTCGAAACATTAGATCGCCAATCCTCAGGCTGGCCTCAAATCTTTACGGTGGTCGGTGGTCGATCTGCGATTGCTGAGTAGATTACCGCAGCAGAGTTGAACACACTTTCGGCGAGCGGATAAGCCTTATTTCAAGCGCTCAAGAATCGTGCCTTCCGAGCCTGCTCTTTCTCCGATACCTAGAATCGCGTGCTGTGGAAAGTATGGGCCGCCGACACGGGTCTACCGATGCAGCGCGAGCTTTGCAACGGCTTCGCTCTATAATGTCGTTACTGCCGGGAGGCGCGCATGAAATGGGTGCTCTGGTTTTCCGCCGCCCTGTTCGCAATTACGCCGCTCAGCCTCGCCGCACTCGGCCCAGTTTCGGCACAGCAATCATCTCGCGATACCGGCAGCCATCCTGAACGGCAAATCACGATCGATGTCGATGTAACCGATAACAAGGGCAATCCTGTACCCGGACTGCAACCACAGGATTTCACGCTGCTGGATGACAAGCAACCTTTGACCATCGTGTCTTTTCACGCATACAGTCCAAAGCTCGAACCAGAAGATGCGCCACGGGTAATCATCGCCGTAGACGAAGTAAACCTTGGGTTCTATGGTGTTGGCGAAGCCCGACAGACGCTGAATAAATTTCTCCGGGAGGATGGCGGCCGACTTCCGTTTTCTACGTCGCTGCTGTTGATCAGCGATACATACCAGGGCAAAACTCCGGCGTCGCGCGACGGGAATGTTCTAGCGGACGCCCTTAGCGCCAATCAACAGGGACTGCGAATTATAGGCAGGTCGCAGGGCGTTTATGGCGCTATCGATCGCTATGGGATCGGCTTCAAGGCTCTCGAATCGCTGGCCGAGGATCAGGCCGCGAAGCCGGGCCGGAAGTTGCTGATCTGGCTCAGTCCGGGATGGCCTCTGCTCTCCGGACCGGGGATGTTGTTGACCAGGAAAGACGAAGATGCGCTGTTCGATGCGGTTGTGCGTGTGAACACGGACCTTCGGAAGGCGCGCATAACGCTTTACAGCGTCGATCCGGCCGGAATGAACGATGCCGGCGGGCTGCGAACGTATTATTATGAGACTTTTTTGAACGGGGTCCGTTCGTCGAACTATGTGCAGAACGGGAATCTGGGGCTTCAGGTGCTCGCCGTACAAAGCGGCGGGCTGGTGCTGAACAGTAACAACGATATTGGCGCGTCTATTGCAAAGTGCGCAGCTGATGCAAAAGCGTTCTACACCCTCACGTTTGAAGCTCCCCGCGCCGACCGTGTGAATGAGTATCATAGTCTGCACGTAAAAATTGACAGACGGGGACTCAAAGCACGCACGCGGACGGGATATTACGCTCAACCGTGATCCCGCTTGTTCGTGCTGCTTTCATAAGAAACGGCCCAGCAAGGGCCGGGCCGTGGGTTTCGGTTGCAGGGGAAGCTAAAACGTAAGCTGCGCCTTGATTTGCAGGGCTCGCGGCGAGGCGTCAGCGCCAAGGAACGATCCGAAAATGCTGGTTGGCGTAGCCACGGTGCGAACGATGCTTCCGAACTGCGGGTTAGCAATATCGCCAATCGGCTGATCGAAGTTGGGGTGGTTCAACACATTAAAAGCCTGCGCGCCGAACTGGAATTTTGCGCCCTCCCAGTGCGGAATCGGGATAGTTTTCAGCAGCGTCAAATCGGTGTCAAAGAAACCTGGCCCATAAACCTGATTTCGGCGTTGGGCTCCGAAGGTTGCAATGCCACCAGGACCAACTGCCGACGGGAACTGAGAAGCAGTCAGGCACGGGGTGGTCGCCCCCGAAGGACCGCAAGAGATAGGCCCCACAGCGGAATTGGCAAACAAAGCCACAGGGAAGCCGGTCGGCGAAGGCCCATAGTTGTAGCTTCCCAGTACGCCGGTGTCGGCAGAGTCGATGACGGTAAAGGGCAAGCCGGTGCGAACGAAAAAGGTTCCCGAGACTGTCCAGTCCAACAGAGCGCCGAACACACCACGTAGATTTGGCGTGTTGTAGACGTAACTGGCGTTGAATTGATGGCGGCTGTCATAGTCGGCATTGCCGTAGTTATAGAGTCTCAAGTTAGATGGATCTTGCGGCGAGAGAATGCTGAAATTGGTGTCGAAATTAAACGGCAGGAACCCGCCGTTGGAGATGTCATCCAAGGCATGGCTCCAGGTGTAACTGGCCTGCACCTGCAAGGACCTCGACATATGGCGGGTGAATTCGACGGTCACGCCGTTATAGTTCGAAACTCCTGGATTAGAGGCTTCGCTGACAGCAGTGAAGCGGGAATCGAGGGGAGCCGTTGGCAGACCCGCGAACGCTGATACGTCCAGAGCCCCCAGGCACGGAGTGGAACTAGCTGGATCGTAGGTCACAGCGGTGGCGTTGCAGTAGGTGTTCAGTTCGGGATTCACCAAAGCGAGGTAGCTTCCGTGGTTGCCGACGTAGTCGACGGAGAGAGACATCGTTGATCCTATGGGTTGTTGGACCTCCAGATTCCACTCTTGGTATGTGGGATAGTGTATATTGCGCGCGGAGTTGGTGATGGCGGGAGGACTGAAGAGGGTTCCGCCGGGACCGGCCTCGATTTGGGCGATATTAAGCCCAGAACGGAAGCCGCTCGTGAATGCAGCATTCGCGCCAGTAACCGTAGACTGGAGACTGCCGGGTACGCCAGGGGCCAGCGGAGTGTACGTGGTCACACCCGTGACGGGGTTTGTCGCTACGCCGGGTGCAACGAAGGTGTTCTTTAGTGGGGAGTTCGTGTCGAAGCTGCTGGCGATGGTTCCGGGAAAGACGTCGGCGAAGATGCCAACGCCGCCTCGAATAACGGTGTTGCCGGCGCCCAGCGGCTGCCACGCAAAGCCAAATCGCGGCTCCCAGCTGATGCCTTGATAGTTGGGGAATGCCTGATGCAGGTTGGTCAGAATCGCCTGATTGTAGGGCTGTGCGGGATCGTGCGAGATGCTATCGAAGGCATTGCTCAAGCGGGCGAAACAATTCGTCTGGCAGACGGGATTGGAGTTGTGTTCAGCGCGGAGAGCCAGCGTGATCTTCAGGCGTGGCAGGACGCTCCATTCATCCTGAGCATAGAAGCCGAGGGCATAGAGAGCGATTGGCTCCGTCGGACGGGTAGCGAAGGCCTGCTCGTAGGTAGTGGCGGTTCCGTTGTAGAAGCTGGATAGGTCGGAAAATTGGGCCAGGGGAACAGTAGCCTCAAATCCCCCGGGAGTGTAATCGGTGATGTCGTTGCGGCGGAAATTCATTCCGAACTTGAGGCTATGCTTACCCTTCAGCCAGGAGTAGTCATCAGAGATCTGGTACTGCGTTGCATTTCTGCCTTGTGGCCAGCTCCCGTACTCCGTGGATCCGGTTGCCGAGCCTGGGCTCTGCAATTCTCCTCCCAGAAAATCCAGATCGTAGGGCACAAGCGCCTGAGAAGCCACGAGATTCGCTGTCGAGAAGACGGCGCTATACCACGACCCGGAGAGTATGAACTGATTGATGCTATTGGCACCAACGGTGTGAGTCTCCTGAAGCTGACCTTCATATTGCGGCTGCTTGCTGAGGGCGTTCAGGAGGGGGTTGAGCGGATCGGTAAACGTGGCCTGCAGGCCATGATCGGTGCGGAAGTGAACGAAAGCCCGGTCTTTGGAACCGAAGTTCTGATCGATTCTTGTAGTGAGCAGCCACTCATCGGTGAGGTTATCGAGAGAAGATTGAAATTGCAGAGCGCAGGGCGCGCCTCCGGCTAACGTGACCCCGCCATCGCAGCCGCCCGCGGGCAAAACGTTAGCCGCGCGGCTGTACCCCGAAGCGCCGTTGTACACCGAGAAAAGTTGGTTATAGAACGGCACTTCAGCGGCATTTCCTACCTTGGGCAGGTTGGCCAGAGTCGACGCTTCGAAGGCGGGACTGGGGACGTTCACCGGTCCAACGGTCGGAATTAACAGACGCAACCCTTCCGTATCGACGAAGAAGAACGTCTTGTTCTTAATGATCGGTCCGCCCACAGAAGCAGCCCACTGATTCGCATTGTCAAACGGGCGCGGCGTGACCGGCGTCGTATGATTATTGAACCAATCGTTGGCATTCAAAACCCGGCCATTCCAGAAGTATTCTGCATTGCCGTGAAACCTGTTGCTGCCGGACCGGGTCACATAGTTCACATTCATGCCGGCTAGTTCGCCATACTCTCCCGAATAGCCATTGCTTACAACGGTCGCTTCCCGGATGTCGTTGGAGCCAAGCAGCAAATTGGTCGCTCCCGAGTTGCTAAGGTTGAGGAAGGGATCGTTCTCGTTCATGCCGTCCACGGTGAACAAGTTTGAAGTTCCGGAGATGCCGTAAGTGGCGCTATTGCCGTAGCCCGCCTGGGTGTTCATGGTTGCGCCAGGCGCATTCTGTGCGTAGTAAGTAAGATCGTTTCCCGGGTTGGGAATGTTTGCGATCTGCTCGGGAGTGATGTTGGTCGAAACGTTCGCATTTTCAGTTTGCACTACGTTGCCTCCGCCGCTGACCTCAACCGTGGTGCTCGCGGCCTGCACGGTCAAGTGGATGTCAGCGGTCGTGATTTGTCCCACCGAGACAGTCACAGTATTCTCCGACGCCGCCTGAAAACCCTGTGCGCTCGCATTCACCAAGTAGCTTCCAGGATTCAAGAGCGGGAAGCGGTACGCGCCGGTCGAGTTGGTGGTCGTGGTCTGCTTTGCTCCAGTTTCATTGTTTGTTAGGCTCACGGTCGCATTGGGAACGGCCGCTCCGGTGGGATCGAGT
Source organism: uncultured Acidobacteriaceae bacterium (assembly GCA_963766625.1). Classification (GTDB taxonomy): domain Bacteria; phylum Acidobacteriota; class Terriglobia; order Terriglobales; family Acidobacteriaceae; genus Sulfotelmatobacter. The sequence goes on from CAVYBF010000022.1 coordinate 478,695, forward strand.
ATCGTACCCGCTATGTCGCCGGTTGTAAGAGATTGTGCGAAACAAACCGAAGAGAGCATGACAGTGGAAAAAAGGAAGCTTAGCGCAAGTGAAAACACGAGAGTGGGTTTCATAGACTTCGTCCTCGAACTCCTTATCAGAATGCGGCTTGATACTGCCGACTCATGGCCCGAACAGTGACAGACATGCGACTTGCGACTTCGGAGCGAGACGCTGGCGCGAGGAGCGGAGAACGACGCAAGCTTAAGTCAACGAGGACTCAGCCAAACTGCTACAGCGAGACGATTTCCTGGGTCAGGACAATGCCGGGATACTATGAAATTTCCGTGAATTGAACCATAGATTGTGCACCTGAAAGGAAGACTGCGGGTTCCTGATAAAGGGATGTTTTGTCAGAACCAATTTGGGACCGGTAAGCGGATCGGGAAAGCGGAACTGGCGTTTGTACCGTTTGTTTATTGTTATGGAAAGGCGGCACGGCTGCCGATGGGAGCTCTGGTTTTTATTTGCTATCCGCCAGCTTTTAATTCGGTAAGCACCTGCTTGGCGATTTCCTTCAAAGTTTCGAAAACGCCGGTGCCCTGAAAAGCCACCGCTTCGAGCACAGGTTCATTTTTCCTGCGAAGTTCTTTGCCTAGGTCTTCGGCAGACAAAATGTTGGGAAGGTCGCGTTTGTTGAGCTGCAGAACGTAGGGAATTTTATTGAAATCGTAACCGTGCTCTTTCAGGTTAGACATGAGATTATCGAGCGCTTCGACATTGGCGTCCATGCGCTGCTCCTGAGAATCGGCAACGAAGACGATGCCATCGACCCCGCGAAGAATCAGCTTGCGGCTGGCATCGTAAAACACCTGTCCAGGAACGGTGTAAAGATGGATGCGGGTTTTAAAACCGCGCACCGAGCCAAGATCCAGCGGGAGAAAATCGAAAAACAGGGTTCGCTCGGTCTCCGTGGCGAGCGAGATCATCTTTCCCTTCTGTTGTTCCGCGGTCTTCTGATAAATCATCTGCAAATTCGTGGTTTTGCCGCCTAAACCGGCCCCGTAATACACGATTTTGCAATTGATCTCGCGGGCTGCGAAGTTGATGAAACTCAAGACTTTCCTCAAAAAGCGCGGGCCGCACACCCTCGCGGGCGCCTCCGGCGCAAGTAAATGTCCCTATTGGGGGCTTCGGGCTTTTATATCACACGCGGGGAATTGAGGGCATGTTACTCAGGTGACTCCCGAGGCGACGTGGTTCGCGGAGCATCGGAACGAATTGATGATTGATGATTTCTGATTGTTGATTGGAAGGCCATGGCGGCAGCTCGGGCCTCAGCTGGCAATCCAAAATCAATCAGGTCTCACCGGGCCGACGGCGGTGCAGGATAATATCCATCCTTCGCCTGAACGACCAAGCCAGGATGATCGACCCGCACTTCGATCTCGCGCTTGGCGGAGGTAACCGGAGCCTTTGGCTTAGTCGGAACGTACCCAAGGGTGTACTGATTGCGGGCCTCGCCCATGACCTCCGCGTAAGTCCGGTCGATCGCGCTGCGCGTGAGCTCGGCAGCCGGTGCACCGCCGCCGGTGGCCCAGGTGTATTTCGGCAGAATGTTGTCGTAGCCTTGCTTGGGCAAGCGCAGGCGCGAGATTCTGTCATACACAGGGATAGCCGCGCTGGATACCGCTACCGCTCTGACCTGAATTTCATTCGAGAGCAGGAGGCGCAGCACATCTCGATAGCTCGCCTGGCTGCCGTATTCGCGGCCATCGCTGATTACGAAAATGATTTTTCTCCGCGTACGGTCTTCTTTTCGCAAATCGATAGCCGCGCGAAGAATGGCATCGTTCAAGACGTGCGCCTGTTTGGGCGGCGTGTAGACCGGTTCCGTGGGACTCCCCATGGGAATGTTGTTAATGATGGGGCCATTCGGCGCGAGAGGACCGCTGAGCACGGCAACGCCGTTGTCCCGTCCGCGGTACACTTTCACTTGGTTGAAGAGCTGGGTGAGCTTTTGCGTCGGCTGCATGAAGCCGCTGACCTGGCTCACGGTACTGCTGAAGGTGTAAACCGCGACATCGTCGTAAGGAGCGAAAGCGCCGATCAAGGCCGAAAAGGTCTGATTCACCTCTTGCACGGCGGCATCCGACATGCCGAGGTCGAGCACAATCGCGACGGAAAGCGCAAAAGGATCAGCGGTAAAAAAGGTAAGCTTCTGTTTGACGTTGTTCTCATAGACGCTGAAGTCGGAGGGGAGCAACCCGTCGACCATGCGGCCATCCTTGGTCTTCACGGTGACCGGAACCTGCACAAAGTTCGCGTGAACTCTCACCAGGGGCTGGAGTTGCTCGTCTCCGCTTTGTTTCGCAGCGGTCCCCGGAGGAACGGTCTTTACAGGCGGCATCGGGGGTGGTGGCGTGGGGGTTTCGGAACCGGTTGGCTGCTCGTTTGCCGGCGGGTTGCTCGCAGGCTGATTAACCGGCTGATTCGTCCACGGATTGCGCTCGATCGGCGCAGGCTTAGCGGTCTGATCTTGTGGTTCGGGCCTCGCAACCGGTGGTGGTTCTGGAGCGGGTGCAGGCGGCTGCACGGCGGAAGGAGCGTCGGGAACCTCTTGGGATGACGGAGGCGAAGATTGCGTTTGCGACGGCTGAGACTGTGAACCCGCTGGCTGGCCCGATGAATTCTGGGCACGGATCTCGGGAACGAACGCAAGCAATATAAAAAGGCATGCCGCGAGCGCCAGACTTGCCGTCTTGCACGTTTCGTTAATAATCGCCGCTTTGGAAGCCACAGGCACCGTCCATTCCCTGACAAATACTATTTTGCCACGAGCCGGAAACTTTCAGGCGCTGCTGCCCCCAGCCTCAGCCCGATAAAATTCGTTAGGTTCTTTGTGAAGACGCCAGAACCATACGATTTGTTGCATCTAACTTTCAAGTATTAGACTAACAAAAACCCTTTGAGGGATCACCGCATGACAAAGCTATTGGTTTTCCTGGGATTTCGGCTTGGACGGGCGCCGATGGCTGCATTCTGCCTTATCGGCATGCTGCTGCTGGTTGCGCCGGTCTGGGCGCAGGACCCCGATTCTTCCATTGCCCCACCAAATCAGGGACAGCCCCAATCTGCGCAAAAACCTGCCGATGCTCAGAAACCTGAAGACCAGGGACCCGCGGAAACTTTGAAAATCAACGTCAATGTTGTTGGACTTTTTTTCAACGTGAAAGACAAGCATGGGGCGTTGATTCCGAATCTGACGAAAGATGACTTCCAGGTCGCCGAAGATGGCAAGCCGCAGACGATCAAATATTTCGCCGCGGACTCAAACCTGCCGCTCACGCTTGGCATGCTGATTGACTCCTCGGGCAGCCAGCGCAACGTGCTCGATATGGAGAAAGAAGTTGGCGGAGCATTCTTGCGGCAGATCCTGACGGACAAAGACGAAGCGTACGTGATCGACTTCAACGTCGACGCGACGCTCGTGCAGGATTACACCCGCGACGTGCACCGGCTGCAGGCAGCCATGAACAAGGTAAGGATTAACACGGGATATGCCACTGGGCCGATTCCAGGGGCGGGCGGCGGACCGGTTCCAACCGCGGGAATCAATCGCGGAACTGTGCTTTACGATGCGGTATACCTTTCCGCGCATGACATGCTTTCAAAGGAAGTCGGACGAAAGGCAATGATCCTGCTGACGGATGGTGAAGACGAAGGCAGCCAGCTCAAGATCCAAGATGCAATTGAATCCGCCCAGAGAGCGGACGCGATTGTGTACGTGCTGCTCTGCGCGGATCGTGGATTCTACGGATCCTTTCAGGTGGGTTACTCGGGCGAGAGCGAAATGCGCAAGCTGACGGAGGCGACCGGAGGTCGCGTCATTAACGTCGGTAACAAGTTCGACAAGCTCAAAGAAGCCTTTGATCAGATCGCGGCCGAACTGCGCAGCCAATACAATCTTGGCTACACGCCTACGAATACCAAGCTGGACGGCAGCTACCGCAAAATCGAAATCAAGTGCAAGCAGAATTACAAAATCCAGACTCGCGCGGGCTACTATGCCACGCCGCGAGAGCCGATGGCGCAATAGCTTGAGCGCTTGAAAGGTTAAGGCCCGGCCATTGAGGCCGGGCCTTAATGCTGTCGCTTTCTGACAAAATCAGCATTAAAATTCGCGCTAGCCGGCACTGCTGCCATTCACTGTGCTCGACATAGGCATACTGAATACGACGCGCTTGGCGTCGTGTCTCAACTGGGTTTCCTCATGCCCTTTGTAGAGGAATTCATGTCCCGTGCGAAGTCCGGGGTAGTACCACTTCCAAACTGCGTCTGGAGCGTTATGCCGGGTGACTAATACGATTTCTGTTTTCCCGGTCGAGCGCCATCGCCGGGTCGGCGTTGTCATCAGCGTAGCGAAGACTTTGTTCTGCTTGGCGTCGAATATCTGAACGATATTGCGGTTGCTTTGGTCGCTCGAAAGGACAAACCAGTAGGTTCCCGCGGGCAGAACTGTTCCCGGAATCTCGACTGGATCGTTGAACTGTAACTCGGTTCGCTCACTCCACTGACCGGCTCGGGCGGCGGGTACAAAAGCTATCGTTGCCAGAGCCAGACAAAATATTAAGCCTATCGACTTCAATGCGGTCACGGCGTTTCACCTCCTTAAATAAACCGAAGTAGTGTCCATTAACGGAGATGCTGTGGGACTAAAGGTCGTTGTTCGGCGCGGAACGGCGCAGGAAAATTACAGGAAATGTCCTAACTGAATTGCTTTAGTCGGCATGCATGGTGTGAATTACGGGCGCAAATTTTCGATGATATATTTTAGGAAAGCAAAACAATCTAAGCAGTGCCCGTACCGACGTTTCTGTTCACCATGGGAGTCGCTTTAAGAACATCGCCGCCAGAGAACACCGCAAATGGGCGGGCGGGATGCGTGTCGGTGATCGTGCCGGTTTATAACGAAGTGGCGCATGTAGATGAATTGATGCAGGCAATTCATGCCTCGCCGGTCAAAAAAGAGATCATCATTGTCGACGACGGTTCGACCGACGGTACCCGCGACAAGCTGCGTTCGATGCCGTTGACCGATGACATCACTGTGATCTTCCACGAAAAAAATTGCGGCAAGGGGGCAGCCATTCGCTCGGCGCTGCGCTACGCTCGCGGCGAATATGTACTGATCCAGGATTCGGATTTGGAATATGATCCGCGGGATTATGCGGCGCTGTTGCAGCCGCTGCAGCAAAATCGAGCCAATGTAGTGTACGGCGTGCGTCCGGACCGTCCCGAGCGCGGGCTGCGATTTTTTCTGGGCGCCAAGTTCTTGACGCATCTGACCAACCTGCTCTATGGCGCCGGCATTCACGATGAAGCCACCTGTTATAAAGTGTTCCGGCGTTCGCTGATCTCGCAAATTGACTTGCAATGCCAGCGTTTCGAATTCTGCCCCGAGGTGACGGCCAAGCTCTGCCGCAGGGGAGAGAAGATTGCGGAAGTGCCGATTTCCTACACCCCGCGCTCCACCGGTGAAGGCAAGAAAATTCGCTATGCCGATGGCTGGCTTGCCATCTGGACCCTGCTGCGTTACCGCTTCAGTCGCGCGGGGAGGAATTCTGCCTCCGGCGGTTCGGAGCCTCCGGCGCCTTTCAGCGTCACCTTCTCGCGCCTGCCCTCTGAATAGGCGCGGGATGTGACCAACGGCACAGCGGCTTGCGGCGTAATCGTGTAATCTGAACGGCGAGTTGGCAAGGCTCCCTATCGGTCGCGCGGATCTGCCTCGCGATCGCAAACTCACTGCATCATGTTCAAGAAAATTCTCATTGCAAATCGTGGAGAAATTGCTGTGCGCGTGCTGCGCGCCTGCCACGAAATGGGAATTGCCGCAGTCGTAGTCTACTCCGACGTGGATCGTGCCGCGCTGCACGTGCGCAAGGCGGATGAAGCTTATCCACTGGGGCCTGCGGCCGCGTCGGAATCCTATCTCAATATTCCGAAGATTCTCGATGTGGCGAAGCGGTCCGGGGCGGACGGCATTCATCCGGGTTATGGCTTTCTCTCGGAAAACGCAAAGTTCGCACAGGCTTGTGCCGATGCGGGAGTGAAATTCATTGGGCCGACGGCGGCGGCAATGGAGGCAATGGGATCGAAGACGCGCGCGCGTCAGGCGATGGAAAAAGCCGGGGTGCCCTTCGTCCCAGGAACCTCGCGGGGATTGGAATCATTCGAGGAAGCGGCCGAGGTGGCGGAAACAATCGGTTACCCGGTGATGCTGAAGGCGGCCGCCGGAGGCGGTGGTAAAGGCATGAGGCTGGTTCATGCCGCGGCGGACCTGAAGTCTGCTCTCGAAGCAGCCCGCAGTGAAGCCGAGCGGTCTTTCGGCAACAGCGAAGTTTACATCGAGAAGGCGATCATTAATCCTCGACACATCGAGGTGCAGGTGCTCGCCGACGAGCATGGCCATACGGTCTATCTCGGCGAACGCGAATGCTCGCTGCAGCGGCGTCATCAGAAGGTTTTGGAAGAGGCGCCTTCGCCGATTGTCGATGCCGAGATGCGCCGCCGGATGGGCGAAGTTGCGGTGCGCGTAGCCGAGGCGGCGCACTACACCAACGCGGGGACAGTCGAATTCCTGGTCGATCAGCAGAAGAATTTTTATTTTCTGGAAATGAATACGCGGCTGCAGGTCGAGCATCCGGTAACGGAACTGATTACGGGACTCGATCTGGTTCATTTGCAGATTCGGATTGCGGCGGGCGAAAAGCTGCCGTTCAAGCAAGATGACGTGCGCATTCGCGGACACGCCATCGAGTGCCGCATTTACGCCGAAGATCCGGACAATAATTATTTTCCCAGCCCGGGCAGGATCACGCTGTTGCTGGCGCCTTCCGGGCCCGGCATCCGGCGCGACAGCGGCATGTACGAGGGATGGAACGTTCCCATCGATTACGACCCGCTGCTGGCCAAGCTGATCGGATACGGAACCGATCGCGAGCAAGCGATCTCGCGGCTGACCCGCGCGCTGAACGAATATTTTGTCGGTGGGATCAAGACGAATATTTCACTGTTCCGCCGCATATTGTGCGATCCCGATTTTCAAGCTGCCAAGCTCGACACCGGCTTTCTCGACCGCATGCTCAAGCGGAGTGAAGCGGCGGACAGCGGGCGCAACCAGAAGGACAATTCGCAGGCTGCGGAAGTAGCGGCGATCGCTGCGGGTATGTTTGCGGCGTTGGGCGCAACCGGCTCCGCGCCGCGCAACGGCGCAGGAGCGGCAGTTGCCAGCGATGCCAAGAACGGAAATACCAATTGGAGAGCTGCAAGCCGGCGCGAAGCTTTGCAGTAAGGCGGCGTCCGTGTACGAATGGGGGCTGTCCGCTGCGCGGCACCGGTCACTGACAAGTAGCCACTGATCGTCGATCATGATCACCGATTATGCTCACTGATTATGCTTTACGACGTAACCATTGACGGCAAGAATTACCGCCTCGAACTGAATCACGTCAACCAGCAGTGGTTTTGCCGGCTCGATGGGAAAGAGATGCAAATCGATGCCGTGCTCGCCCGCCTGGATGTGCTTTCCCTGCGCATTGGAAACCTGGCGTACGAAATCAAATCGGAGCGAGTTGCAAACGATTTGCATTTGTGGGTGGGCAGCCGCCGGTTTGCGGTGGAAGTCCGCGATCCGCGCTCGCTGCGCGGTCGCCCCCGTGCCGGAGAAGATCACGGTCCGAGAAAAATCACCGCGCCGATGCCGGGCAAAGTTGTGCGCCTGCTGGTGCGGGAAGGAGATGAAGTGGAAAGCGGCCGCGGCATCGCTGTGGTCGAGGCGATGAAAATGCAGAACGAGATTAAGTCGCCGAAGAAGGGAACAGTGGGAAAGATTGTCGTCGGCGAAGGCGCCGCGGTGAATGCCGGCGATGTGCTGGCAATTGTGGAGTAATGGCCGCGAACTGACAGCCGCGAAAAGATTGTCGCTTACTTCATCAGCCCGTTCGAATCTAGAATCTGCTTCGCATAGTAGTTCTCAACTTTCGCCGAGTCGCGCAAAATTTCATAGTACGCGGCTTTCAGCAACTGTTCGCGGCGGTCGTGAAGCTGCGACCGGATGGCCTGCTGCACCCGCGGATCGGACAAATCGCGCTGGCCGGCAGGTTCTTTTGCGACCAGCTTCACAATGCGGAAGCCCACTAATCTTTTCGTCGCGGGATCCATCACCGTAATGATCGGACTGTACTGTCCCGGCTTTAATTTGAGGACTAAGTCGCGGGTACCGGGATCCGTATTACGCAAGGAGGATTCCGGAACTGTTCCCAGGTCGCCACCATTGCCCGAGGTTTCCGGATCTTCGGAGTAGTTCATGGCCAACGTAGCGAAATCGTCGCCACTATCCAGCCGGTTGTTGATCATCTGAATCTTTTTGCGCGCATCAGCCTCGTTCTGTGCTTTGTTGTTCTGATTGTGCACCTGAGGATTGGGCGCGGGAGTCACGAAGATTTGCGCCAGATGGTATTGCGGCTCGATCAGATTGAATTCCGATTTGTGGGCATTGAAGTAATTGGTGATGTCCTGATCGGTCACGTTGATCTTGGAAGCGACTTCCTTGTTCATTACTTTATCGACCGTGATGGAGCGGCGAATATCCCGCTTGAAATCATCGAGATTGATCTTTTTGTCCTTCAGGCGCTGATCGAACTCTTCCTGCGTGTAGGGAGATTTAATCTCGTTGAGCTTGCGATCTACTTCTTCCTCGGTTGCCAGAAGGCCAAGCTTTTCGGCTCGGCGCATCACCATCTCGTCGTCGATCATCTGGCGCAGAATGTTGAGGCGGAGAATCGTGGCTTGTTCGCCGACCGGTGCCTGCTGAGCGCTGGCCACCTGGTTGTCATAGTACTTGTCGACATCGGAGCGGAATATCTTTCGTCCGTCGACTGTGGCCATGACGTCGCCGCCCACCTGCGACTTACAACCAGAAAGCATGGCCAGCAGAAGCGCCGCGAGCAGCAGTGCTGCCATACGCGGCACATGGAATGAGAACAGGTTTACATTTGTCTTCAAAGATTCTCCCCCACGTCCTGCGCCGGAATGCGCAGTTCGCCCCCGAGCATCTTACAGTTTCGCCGAAATCATTTGGAAACGGGCGCAGCCGCGGCGGCGGTGTGCTCCGGCACCGGTAAATTGGCGTCTTTCAATGCGTGATCCAATGCGGCTCGAAGTTCGCGGATCGACACCGCGCCATCGATTTTCTGCCCGTTGACAAATAATGTCGGAGTGGCCTCCACCTCGACGGCGTCGCCCTCTTTCATAGAGGCCTTGACTGCGCTGTCGTCCTGGGCCTTGACGCAGGCCTGCAACTTTGCTATGTCGAGGTTATGTTTCTGGCCCTGCGTTATGGTCAGCCGGTCCAGTTCGTCCGCGGGTCCGGTGGGCAGTTTCTGGCTGCTCACTTCATGCTGATTGGCGTGGATGTAATCTGCGAAATCCCAATAGGCGTCCGGGTTCTGCGTCGCCAGACAGTTGGCGTCGACTGCCGCATGGATTGCCCAAGGGTGGATTTCCGCAAGCGGATAGTCCTTGTAGATAAACGTGACCCGGTCGCCGTATTCCTTCAAAATTTCAGGAAATAAAGTTTGGTGCATGCGTGCGCAGAATGGGCACTCAAAATCGTCGAAATTGACCACCACTACTTTGGATGCTTTCGCACCTCGTGTGGGCCGCCCCTTGACATCGATTTTGTTCATGGTCTCGACGTAAGGATCTTTGTTCAGATCGAACTTGGTAAGCCGCATCATCTCCGACTGATCTTTGGAAATCAGGAAGGTGAAGTCTTCATTCTTTTCCCCACTGTTGATGGTCACCACGACCGAGTTGTAGTTGGGGAAGTCGGCACTCTGAGAGAGCGGGCTAACTTGCACCTTTACCTGGGCAGGCAGCTTGTAGTGGAAGCGCACGTAATGCTCGATTTTCTTGTTTAAATCGGACTTTTGCGAATCAGGAGCCGCGGCTGTCTGGGCCCTGCAGCCAAATGAGATAACAAGGAGAAACAGAAAAGAAAGTCGAGTTAAGGTCACTAAAAACCGCCTGCACATGAAGGGATTGAATGTTGATTATCTCACAGCAAAAGGCGCCCGCCCCCACTCACGGCGAGAAAACCGCTTCAGGAGTGAAAGGCAGCCTTAGCTTACAATGGCTTCAGACAACCTGCCGCAGCAGCCCTTCTGGCGGGAGCAAGGCGTTCATCGATCCGGAACGGAAGCCTTCGAGATCGAGAGTTACGAACTTAAAACCGAGAGCTTTGAAGATTCTGGTAAACTCGGCAGCCATTGTGCAGTCGAGCGCTCGTTCCAATTCTTCCCCAGCGATTTCAATGCGAACTATCTCTCCGTGGTGGCGCACGCGAAACTGCCTGAATCCTAGCCGGCGCAGAGCATCTTCTCCCTTCTCGACTGCTTCGAGAGCTTCTCGGGTCACAGGACGGCCGTACTCAATGCGGGATGACAGGCAGGCGGAAGCGGGCTTATTCCAGATGCGGAGACCTGCGTCTCGCGCCAGCGTCCGAATTTCTTCTTTGCCGAGAGCGGCTTCGAGCAGCGGAGCGGCTACCGAATGCGCTTGCGCCGCTTTTTGGCCGGGACGCCAATCACTCTGGTCGTCAAGGTTCACTCCGTAGGCGATCGCATCGAAGCCGCGCAAGGCGCGCAGCTCTTCCATCAAGCTGAAGAGTTCGTCTTTACAGAAGAAGCAACGTTGCGCGTCATTGCGCACGTATTCTGGCCGGTCAAGCTCGGAAGTCGCGATCACTTCCAGCGGAATCTCGTTCTCTTTGGCGAAGGCAATGGCGTCGGCAAGCTGAGTTCGCGCAAGGCTTGGCGAATCAGCGATAATGGCCAGCATATTCGCTCCCAAAGTTTCATGCGCTACCCACGCCAAATAGGCGGAGTCGACTCCGCCCGAGTAGGCGACGAGAATGCGTCCCAACTCTCGCAAGCCGGATTGCAGTGCTAACGATTTTGCTGCCAGATCCATTTGCTTCTTCTACTTTTTCTTTGCGGCATGGCTCCGTTTAGTTATGTTAGCAAGGGCAAGGGGTTGGTGGGTGTGCAATGTTTTATCCGCTAATACAACCGCTCCTGAGGCCGCAGGCTTCCAAAGGAACCGATGTTTGCCAGATTGAAAGTGATGAGAAATAGATTTTCATTGCGCACGTTGGCGACGGTGTAGGTGCGGTATGCCAGAGTAATGCCGCAGCAATCCCAATTGTAAGTGGTCTGCGCATTCACAAACTGCAGTTGTTTGAGCTCAGCATCAAAACCAAAGCTGCTGGCCGCGCTGAAGCCGCGCTTGCTGAGACTGCCGTATCCCAGGCCGAAGCGAAATTGATTGAAAACTTCAGGTTGTGCGGTGGTGGTTGAGATGGACGACGCGGACGAAGTTGCGGTCTGCACCGGTATCTGCAGGAACGCCTCCCCGCCGCCGATCGTCACCTGGCCGATGTGGTAGTTCGCGAGAAGCGTGCTGGCGTTGGTGGTGTTGTGCTGGAAATCGTAATCGAGGTCCCACTCGGCGTCGGTGTGTTCGCTGGTTTCTATTTTTAAGCGGGAGACCAGCGGCGAAAGATGGCGCGGCTCGGTAACAAACGCGATGCCGGTCAAGTCGATGGTGGTGGTAAAAACGTTGCGCTGGCCGGGGATCAGCGCTCCGCCGAACGTCGGATCGAGAAAATATTTTTGCGCCAGCTCCCAGGTGACGACTTCGTGGGCAAGTGGTCCGGGCTGGCATGGCCCGTTGGCCAGCGGATTGAGGTGCTGCCACGGAATTTGTGATTCCGGCACAGCGCCACCCACGGTCAGAGCCTTCATCACGGGTGCGCAATCTTCGGACTTGCCCGAAGTTCGCTTGGCGTAGAGCCGCGTTACGAATCCATATTCCACTTCGTTCGTATCGGAGAGAATATCGCGTTCGTCGAACTTCAGGATGCTGGGGTAATTATTCACCCCCGTCACATAGCGGTAGGTTACCTTGGGTTCGATCACGTGCTTCCATTTTCGCCCCATGAATTCTTTGTCAAAGATGCGCTCCAGCGGAGGCGGGCGCAACCGCACCGCGGTTTCAAGGGCCTGTCGGTTAATGTCATTGCTCACCGCAGTTCCAGGATTGGCGCCGCTTTCACCCACCAGCCTTTGGGTGTAATAAGTTTCGTGCAACGTCAACTCCGGCCGCAAAGACCATCCGCGAAAAAGAAGTGGCAGAGAAATGCGCGGGTTCAGATCGAAGCGGCCTACCAGACTGGCGGTGCGGAATGGCAACGTACAGGATTGAGCCGTGCCGATGCTCGTGCACTGCGAGGGTTCACTCCGTGAAAGCCCCGTAGCCGATTCGTCGTACGACCAGTAAAACGGCGACCGGCCTAAGGAATGGTCAACGCTCGAAGTATCGAAGCTGGGGGTGTGCAAAATCGTAACCACCTGCCCCGGTGTCGTGCTCAGGAAGTTCTGATAGCGCTCGGCAAAGCCATTGATGTTGAAACCATCGACGGACCTCGACAGGAAGGCATCGGACTTCACCTCCGAAAATACGGCCTGACTGAAAACCTCGTTGAAGGCCAGGCGAAAAATGTAAGAAGACAACCAATCGAGGTTAGTGACGGCGCGGAAGCCATCGAAATTCCCAGCCGACCTCAGGCGAACGTTCTCGCCGCCTTCCTTTATCGGAGGGGTTCCGATGCCGCGATCTATCACGCCAAAATAATTAAGGTCGACATACGACGTGTCGCTGGGACGCAGCCGGAACTCGCCACGCTGCGAGCCGCCGCGCAGCGACATGAATTCGCCGCCGACGGTGGCGTCCATCATGCGATTGATGGCCCAATAATAGGCATCGCCGAAGGTGTAGCCGTAGCTCGATGAGTGTCCCGCTGTGGGCATCAGAAATCCTGATTGTCTTGCCTCTTTTTCGACGGGGTGAGTTATATAAGGAAAATACAGGAAGGGAAAACCATGCAGCAGAAATGCACTGCGGTAGATTTTCGCATTACCGCCGACCTCGACAATGACTTTGCGAGCGTCGAATTGCCACTTGGGATGCGGCAGCTCGCAGGTGGTAATTGTACCGTCAAAGACCAGGTAACGATCTGCGCTGGTTTTCTCGACGCGTTTTCCGGTGAAGGCGAAGGGAGATGTCGAAGTGAGAATCATGCGGTTGGCGTGAAAGCGCATTCCGGTGGTTCCGGTCACGTCGTAGAATTTTCCGGTTTCGAGCTCGAGATTGTAGGTAGCGTGCGAGGCGCGAATGTGATCATCGTTGGGACCGCCGTCTAAGGCCACGTGTCCCTCTGCGGTGACTTCTTTGGTGTCGGAGTTGTAGGCGGCGTCGTCGGCGCGCACCACGTAACTTCCGTAGTAGATTTCGACCGCGCCGTGCAATTTGTAGATTGGGCCTTGCTCTTCCTGCTGGATAGCGCAAATCGTCTCGACATTCCCCTTTTCTTTTTCAGCCGCGGCCGCCTTGGCGCACGGCGTCTCTTCAACTTTCGGTTTTGTTTCCTCCTCCTGTTTTTCTTGTGGTGCGGCAGCGGGACTGGTGGGCGGCAACTGGCTGGTAACTATGGGGAGTGTGACTAGCAGATGACAAAGCACTACAGCCGTGATAAGGATTCTGTTGCGACCAGTCATCGGAACAAGATCATCGGAGCAAGATTTTCGGATCTGGATATTCCCGAGCGCGAAGACCAGCACCCGGCGTGTTTTTAGGGTAGCAGCCGTCGTGACGTTAGCACGGCTGCGCCTCAAGAGGCAAAGCCGCTCACGAGCTTGGATTCGGGCGGGAATTCGATGGTTATCCGAGGCTGTCGGATTCGGGCGGCTTTCCGCAATGATTGAAGACTGTGATTCATGCCCTGTCCCATTTGTGGTGAGATCTGCCGGTGTTCTCGCGAAGTGAAATCCACTGAGCAATCTACTGACTGCGCAGCCACCGCCGCGTGCGAGCTAGCGGCAAAAGAAACGCCCGAGTTGCAGGAAGCGAGTGATTCAGACGGCGCGGCATGGCGGCAGGAGATCGCGGCCCGGCTGAACCGCTATCAATCGCGGCGCAAGCCGCGTCCGCCCCGCTACCCCTCGTTGCGGCTGCGGTTCGACCAGAACTTCGACCAGAACTTCGACCAGAACTTCGACCAGAATTTTGAGCAGCGCGATTTTGAACAGAAAGACGAGCCCGATTCACTCGGCACAATAAGATCGAGTTCGCCGGCGCCAAAAGTTTTTACGCAAACGTCAGTCGCGCAGACGCCGCAGCAAATATCGCACAGCGCCTTAGCACTCGATGGATTCGCCGAACCAGCGCAGCCGAATCCGGCAGCGGCATCTGAGACCGAGCAGGCAGTTTCACCACACCTGGCGGAAGCGCAGGCCACGGCCAGCGCCACTGCGCCGAGCGCAAAAATTATTGAATTCCCGCGGTCCTGGATTCCTCCAGTTCGTCCGGCCGACGAATTGGCTGAGCCGGTGATTACGTCACCCCGCATTCTCGAGGTGCCCGAGTTTGTTCCGCCCCTGCCCGCGCTCGGCGGAATCACGATTGAGCCCGCGAAACAGGTGGAAATCGAGAGACGTCCGGGCATTGATTTTCCCTTGCAAAGTGCGTCGTTAGCGCGGCGGATTTTCGCGGCTGCGATCGATGGCATCGTTATTGGGCTAGCGGGCTTCGCCTTCGGCTTTATCTTTTGGAAAATGACCGCACTGCGGCCGCCGCGACTGCAGTTGGTCGAAATGGCGGGAGGCTTCGGGACTCTCTTCTGGGCGGCCTACCAATATTTGTTGATCGTCTATTCGGGCTCGACGCCGGGCCTTCGCCTCGGCCGGCTGGAACTTGCGCGTTTCGACGGAAGTGCCGCGAGTCGCCGGTTACGCCGCTGGCGCGTGCTGGCATCGTTTCTGTCGGCAACTTCTCTCGCTCTGGGATACGCCTGGGTTTTTCTCGACGAAGACGCCTTGTGCTGGCACGACCGCATTACGCACACGTATTTAGCACCCAAGACGTGCGCTGAAGACGCCCATCCTCCGCTAACCGCTGAGTGAGCGTCAGCGGCAGTGGTGCAGTTTCCGGGTTG
>CAVYBF010000023.1:0-11840 GCA_963766625.1 uncultured Acidobacteriaceae bacterium
CCGCCCAGCGGGAGCAAGAGAGCAATCTAGGTTTGCTGAAGTCCGGCGTCATCTCGAAGTCCCGCTCCTTCACCGGTAGACCCCCCGCCTTCAGCCGGGGGCGGCGCAGCCGCGGGACGAGAGATCTCGATCACATCGCACGCGCACGTAGTCATTACTCCTCACCCAAGTGTGCATACTCCCGCACCTTCCCGTCCACCGATACAGCCACGTACTTATGCGTCTCCGCATCCATAAACTGCACCACGGGATGCTTCTCCCGCGCGAGTTTTGCCCAGCGGCTGGCCTTCTCGGGATTCTGCTCGATCGCCTTCAGCATCCTCCCATTCCAGCGAAACTGCACCATCCGTAGCCGTCCACTCCCGATCCGCTTCACGCGAAGCTTCTGCTCGCCAACCGTGACCCAGTCGCCGGCCATCATCTGCGTAGCCACCGATGCCAGAATTTCTCCAGTTTCACTCAAGATATTTCCCACTTCCAGAAGAAATTGCCTTACTTGGCTGATGATATCGTCCCGCTAGCACGATTGCATTCCACCCATTACCTTTTTGATTCCTGTAATCCCAGTTTGGGGCTAATGCGACGAAGCGATGAGCAGTTCTGTTCCCGTATACTTGCGTAGACAGCGAAAATACCTGGGAGGGTTATGAACAAAGCGATCGCATTGCTGCTGTTTTGCGCAAGCTATGCCTGGGCTGGCGAGTCAGCCTTTCCAGGTAACCCCTCGCGCTTTTCAATTTCCGAACGTGGAACAGAAGATACCTTACGCACAGCTTGTATCGAATTCCTCAAACTCAGATGTCATTTTCGTTTTTTGGGCTTGAACGTTAACCGCTTCTTTCTCTTCTCTAACTGTCCAGGATTCTGCTTGAAAAACTCCGTACTCATCTCATTCATATACATAAAAGCTCTGGCATTGTGTATGTAACAGGTCTTTGTGTCATGCCCAGCCACGAGCGCGGCAGTGACACCATCAGAGGAATAATAGCGTTCAAAAGTATTCAGCCTAACAAAACCAAGCCCGTTATCAAGCGAACGGAAAGAGCGGTGTGCGGTTATAAGGCATCGCTGAATCATTCCAGCAATTAGGTCGGCGGGCTGCAAAAGAGTTGTTGTTTGTTTTGGCTGAAAACCATGCGCTCGTAGGCCAAAAAAATTGCTGTCATTTTTTTCTAAATCCGCAAAGGCATTAGCGATCTCATGTTCTCGGTCCCCTTTCTCAAATACATACTTCACCTTCAGGCTCTGCCGCCCATCCGTCAGCAAGATAAATTCTGAACACGCTATCCCCGCGTAGGCACAGGCAGAAAACGCAGGGCCAACTTCCTGCGGGTTCTCGGTTTCAGCCAGAAACTCATTAAAGGGGGCTACTTCCAAAGAAGAACTTATGATGTTAACGCCGGGACGATTTACGATGCGCCCAAGTACCTTCAAGAACTCGCTTCTCTTTGTCGCACTCCAAGCCAAGGAATCCAGCGCGCAGTGCTTCGTGCCAAAGTCCGCGAGATGAAAGACTCTTCCGCCTGTGGCCGCTCTCCAGTCCGCTTCAATTTGCTCACACAGTGCCGCATCGGCGAGAAATCCGCCAACGGTAATTACCGGATGGTCATCCTCTTTTCCCGCCCCGTCAAAGTAGACGCGCAAGGCCACAAGTATGCCCTTCCGCAAACGACCGAAGGAGATGCCAGCAATTTTCTCGGACGCTCATGCCATGCCCTCATCCTGCTCCATCGGCATAGGCGAGCCAAGCAAATAAATAATTACTCAAATTTGGGGTTGTCGGTCAAATCGGAATGACCTGGGAATTCGTGAGCGAATGCCCTATCCTAACCAGCCTCACGTGAGGCTGAACCATCCGCGACTGCGTGGCGCCGCAATCCACCAGGGTTGCCGGTTTCAATCAAACTGATCCCACTTCTGCGAGAAACTGACGATAATTCGCTGCACAGAACCCCCTGCTGGCAGCCCTGCATTCCACCGATTACCTTCTTGATTCCCGATGGCCACCCAGCCTGTCTACCCCTCCGCCCAACGAAAAGCGCGAGCCGGAAGGGCTACGTTATAGCTATAAGCTGTTTGTTTCCGCCTCTCAACATCTCAATCACCCGCTCATAATCATCCACGCTGGCGTACCGAATGATAATCGTACCTCGTCCCTTGTGGTCCTTGATCTTCACGCGCACGCCCAGCAATTGCTCCAATTCCGTCTGCGCCGCCCGCACATTGGGATCGACCCATCGCACCCCGCCCGGCTGTTCCGCTGGCGGCACTCGAGGCAATGTTCCGTTAAGCTGGGCGATTCGCTCTTTGAGCTTGTCCCATTTAAGATTGTCGCGCACCAGCTCTTCCGCCACTATCAGAATATGTTCAGGATTCTCCAGCGAGAGCAACTCCCTGGCCTCGCTGAAGCCCAGCCTGCCAAGCGCGATATACTCCTTCAGCTCCCGCGGCAGCCGCAGCAGCCGCATGTAATTCGCCACCGACTCCCGCGACACCCCAATCCGCTGTGCAATCTGCGCCTGCGTCAGATTGAACTGCTGGCTCAGCACCCGGTAAGCCTCGGCCTGCTCAATCGGATTCAAATCCTCCCGCACCACGTTCTCCAGCACCGTCATCTCGGCCGCCTGCTGCGGCGACAGCCGCCGCACCAGCGCCGGAATCGTTTCTTTGCCAGCCATCTTCGACGCCCGCAGCCGCCGTTCGCCGAGCACCAGAATGTAGCGCCCATCCTGATCAGCGGGACGCACCACCACCGGCTGCACGACTCCATGCTCCTGAATCGAATCGCGCAATTCGACCATTTCCTGCTCATTGAACAGATAACGCGTCTGGTAAGGATTTTTCTCGATCGATTCGATTGCCAGATTCAGAACTGCATCGCGCGGTTCGGCCTGCGCCGAGATGGAAATTCTTTCAGTATGACGTGAAACCGGTTCCACCGCCGACTGCGCAGTTTCGATATCCTCTGCAGCAGCTCTGATCGCAGCGACCGCCGTCGCCGACTGCTCAGCTTCTCTGGCAACTGTTGGCGAAGCTGCCGGCCTTGGTGCCGGAGGCGCCACCGCAGTTGTCGCGACGACGCGTGGTCCCGGCAATAACGACTCCAAGCCGCGGCCAAGCGCCCGCCGTTTTTCCGGTTTCTCGTCTTTCTTATCCGAAGCTGGTGCCGCCAAGTTCTGCGCCGTAGCCGTTGTCATTGATCTTCTTCCCCTGTGAACCTCTGTATCGTTTGTGGTCTAAAAACGACCTATCTCGTTTCAAGCGCTGATCGCCGAAGGTGCAGCATTGGCGATAGCCAAATGCCGGTCGATAATTTCCTTAGCCAGCCGAATATAACTTTCCGCTCCCTTCGACCGCGGATCGTAAGCCAGCGCTGGCTTCCCGTGACTAGGCGCCTCGGCGAGCCGGATGTTGCGGGGAATACTGGCGGAACAAACTTTTTCCCCGAAAAACCTCTTCAGTTCGGCGATCACCTGCTGCGCCAGATTAGTTCGCTCGTCGAGCATCGTGAGCACCACGCCTTCAATCTCCAGTTCGGGATTCAACGCTGCTCGGATTCGCTCCACCGTGTCGAGCAGCTCGCTGATTCCTTCCAGCGCAAAATACTCGGCCTGCATCGGAATCAAAACCGAATCAGCGGCCACAAGCGCATTCAACGTCAGCAGATCGAGCGCCGGCGGGCAGTCGAGCACGATGTACTGAAACCGATCCCGCAGCACAGCAAGCGCGTCCAGCAGCCGATATTCGCGGCGTTCCGCCTCAACCAACTCAATATTGGCTCCGATCAGATTCTTATGAGAAGGAATCAGCCAGAGCTGCTCGAGCTCTGTCGTAACCAGCGCCTCTTCGGCACCAGCAGCACCCATCAACAAGTGGTAGGTCGAAATGCGGCTGGCATCTTTCGTCACACCCAGCCCGCTGGAAGCATTCGCCTGAGGGTCGCAGTCAATCAGCAGGGTGTTGACTTCGGCGGCCGCAAAAGAGGCGGCCAGGTTGATGGCGGTCGTAGTTTTTCCGACGCCGCCTTTCTGGTTGGCAACAGCAATTACTCGTCCCATAAGTTGTGGGGAATCGATTGTTGGGAATCCAGAGCCTAAGCAGAATAATGCGATTGCGATTTCGATTGCAATTGCGAATCGCTGTGAATGTAGGGAATTTGTGTGCAAAACGGGTTCAATGTTCCAGTTGAAACATTTTTATGCGGACTGCCGATTGCTTTTTGGAGTGCTTGCGAGCCGAGAATGTTCCAGTTGGAACATTGGCTCGTTCCGTCATTCGATCCCGATCGAATCTGCAAGCAGACAATTGTTCCGCTTGGAACATTTTCCAGAATCTGGACTCGGAAGCTTCTGACTAGGAAGATCTGGACTAGGAAGACCGGACCACCTGGAAAATCCTGGCTGCGAAGGTCAAGCGGCCATGAGATTTGTGGATATTCTCCCACTTTCAATCGCTTCCGATGGATTCACATTGACGTTTCGCTATTGCAGCAACTCTCTCTCCCACCGGTTAACATTATGGTTCGTTTGTTCCAATCTCCTTTGTTCCAATCAGCAGCAGGCGCGATTCAGACATTGGAATCGGATTCGCATCACTCCAATGAAACTTACTCAGAGCCGATTTGGCTGACTGAACCTGCGTGGATGAGATCAGCAAAGCCAATCGCCCGGATGGCCGAACCAGGTTTGCGGCCACCGCTGAAGCATCGGTGAAGTGCTCGACCGCCCGGAGCGTCACCACGTCGAACGCCGCCGGCGAAACTGTTTCCGCGCGGACGTTCTCGATATTAACGTCTCTCAATCCCAGGTCTCGCAATCCCAGATCTCTCAATCCCAGGTTTCTCAATCCCAACGCTCGGCAGATTTCGCGAAGGAAGACGGCTTTTTTCTGATTCGATTCAATCAGAGTCAAAGAAATCTCGGGAGCCCACAGTTTAATTGGAACTCCAGGGAAGCCGGCGCCGGAGCCTACGTCGGCCAGGCGGATGCGGCCAAGCCTGACGGGCGAGTCGCCCGTCTCCACACGAGCCCGGGTAGGGAACAAATGCCGAGCAGCAAAAAACGATTCGCCAAAGTGGCGAGTCACAATTTCTTCCGGATCGCGGACTGCCGTCAGATTGATGCGGGCATTCCAGCGCAGAAGCAGATCGATGTATGTCGATATGTTTGCCAAATCGGCATCAGTTAGCCGTCTGTCATTTGCCTTTCCCAAGAAACGTTCGAGCAATTCGGCGATGCGGCTAACCTTCATAGACTTTGGGTTCAGAAGCTCCCGCCGATGAGTGGCTTCTCAGTTCTCCACTTCCGGGATTTTTCTTTCGCGCCCTTTACAAAATTGGCAAAGCAACGCCGCGAAGAACGCGAAGATACCATATCAGTTCGCAATCTCGGGTAAACTACGCAGCTGACGAACTCGTTGAATCTTCAGATTCTGATTGTATATTCTGTACATTCTGATATAACTGAATTGATTGACATGACGACTTTAACCGGGGTGCAGAAGCAGTACATCCTCCACTGGGGCGAGATGGGGACGCGGTGGGGAATCAACCGCACAGTGGCGCAGATTCATGCGTTGCTGTATTTATCTCCGCGGGCGCTGCCCGCCGAAGAGATTGCGGAGACTCTCAGCGTGGCGCGCTCGAACGTGAGCACCTCCATTCGAGAGCTCGAAACCTGGGGCATCGTGCGCGCCGTGCATGTGCTCGGCGACCGGCGCGAGCACTACGAATCGATGAAAGATGTTTGGGAAATGTTCCGGCTGGTGGTCGAGCAGAGGAAGCGGCGGGAAATCGATCCCACGCGGGACATGCTGCGGCGAAGTTTGGAGGAACTCGATCCCAAAGAGCCGGGAGCGGATTTTACGCGCGAGCGCATTTCGGCGATGGCCGGATTCTTCGATGCCGTCACCGAGCTGCACGACGAGATGAAGCGCCTCCCGACCGGAACGGTAAGAAAGCTATTACGTCTCGGGGCGAAGATGAGCGGGAAGAAGAAGTGAGAGTTAGCGTTGGGTTCGCCAGTAGGACCACGAAAGAGGGAGGAATGTCCGTTCGACTGCCAAGGCGTTGTCTTTCAGACGATTCCTCCTTCGTTCAGCATGATAGAAATTCGATAAGATTGGATCATGGGAGAAAGCGAAAAAAAGATTTGGGTGACGCTGACCGGAATCCCCTTGAGGATTGCGCTGGAGTGGCCGTTTCATCGCTCCACCTCGGGGGCGGACTTCTGGGTGTTGCATGCCGACATGCGGGTGGAGAGTTCGGATGGTCTGCACGCCCTGGTGGCGGTGAATTTGTCGGCCACGGTGCGGGAGGTGCTGCCATCTTTGGAGCCGAAGGATGCGGAGGCTCCGGTGATCAACGCGCTGCGCAAGGAAGTGGACCGGAAGCAGATTGAGTTTGTGAAGCAGGCGAAGCTGCTGCCGTTGGCCTTTTCCAGCCGGCATTACGATTTCAAGCGGCAGAAGTGGGTCTTTGGGAAAGCCAGCGATGAAGCGATTGCTGGTTTTCTCGAGCGGAAGGTTTATTGGGAGACAAAACTAAATACCCCACCCAAGCCAAACGATGTCTCGGATGCGGCATCCGCTTCCGTTAAGGAAAATCGCGTTTGGATTGGCGATCCGGCTGAGGCGCAGTATCTGGAGACTTCTCCCGGACATTTGATCGAGGTTGCGGGGCGATTGCTGGCGGGCGATGGTTTGCTGCGAATGGAAGGCGAGTGGGCGGAAGCGACCCCGGGACTGATCGGGCAAGCGGAGAGATTCGAGAGCGCAATGCGCAGCGCGCTCGAAGAAGTGGAAAAGAAACGCGCCTTCGAACGGGGTTAGCCACGGCCGCGACTCGCAGGCCCTGAGCAGCTGGCTGAAAACTGCGTCTCTAGAAATGGGACCGCTCTTTGCTCGGGCTACTTAGCTCTCGCGCTGGAAGCGATAGCGTCCGGCACGCTCTTGCGCCACGGTTTCCGCTACTTTCAAAAACGCGCGTGCAGCGTGCGAGAGTCCGGCCTCCTTGCGGTAAATCAAGCGCAGCTTGCGTTGCACCCGCAGCTCCTTCACGGGAATGCGAACCAACTCTCCTCGGGCTACCTCGGTTTCCACACTGATTTCCGGCATCAAAGCCACACCGTTTCCCAACGCGACAAACTGCTTGATGGCTTGCAACGTGGGCAGTTCAAGATCCATGTGCAAAGGCGTTTTGTATTTCTGGAATGTCTGCAGAACTTTTTCTCGATATGGAGATGAGACGATGTGAGCCACAAAAGACTCCGCTCCGAGTTGGCGGATGCTTACCTGCTTTGCCGAGGCCAGAGGATGCCTGGGCGGAACCACCAGCACCAGTTCGTCCAGATACGCGACTACAGAGTGCAGGCGGGGTTCCTCGGGCTTATAAGAGAGCACGCCCAGTTCGGCGCCATGCTGCAAAACCTCATCCGGAATGCGGCTGCCGAGCGAGCGCTGCACCCTGATCTTGATCATGGGATGCAGGCGGCGGAATTCGGCCAGCACGGGCAGCAGATAAAGCGCAGTAAACTCGTTGGCCGCGATCACCAGTTTGCCTTTTTGCAACTCCCGCAACTCGGTAAGTGATTCGTGCGCGTCGCGGCGCAGGTTCAGCAGCTTTTCGGCGTATTCAAACAAGACCTGTCCGGCGTCAGTAAGAACGCCTTCCCGCGACGAGCGGTCGAATAAAGGCTCGCCCAGTTCGTCTTCGAGCTTGCGGATGGTCTGGCTCACGGCGGACTGCGTGCGGTAGAGCTTTTCGGCGGCGCGGGAGAAGCGATGCTCTCGCGCGACCGCGAGGAAGACTTCGAGCTGGGAAAGTTCCATATCGGCGATCCTAATAGAACTTAACGATCCATTAGCGCCGCTTATTATAGCAAAGATACTAATGATTACTAAAGAATTATAAGTTTTGCTTCAATCCTTCCGATCCGTAGCATAGAGGATGCACTCGTTCATATTGCTTTCGAAGGAATAGTTATGGCTATGGAGCAGGTACGCGTCACGGTTTTCGACACCACTCTTCGCGACGGAGAACAATCGCCCGGCTGCAGCATGAATCAGCAGGAAAAACTGCGGCTGGCGCATCAGCTCGATCGCCTGGGCGTGGATGCAATCGAAGCCGGCTTTCCCATTGCTTCCGATGGAGATTTCGAAGCGGTGCAGGCGATTGCGGCGGTGATACGCCGTCCCATTATTGCCGGGCTGGCGCGCGCCTGCCGCCCGGATATCGAACGGGCGTGGGAAGCTTTGCAAGATGCAGCGCGCCCGCGCATTCATGTGTTCCTTGCCACTTCCGATATTCATTTGAAGTACAAGCTGCGCCTCACCCGCGAGCAGTGCCTGGCGCAGGCGCGCGAATCGGTGGCGTTAGCGAAATCATTTTGTGACGACGTTGAATTTTCACCCGAAGATGCTACCCGCACCGATCCCGAATTCCTGTGCCAGGTGCTGGAGGCCGTGGTCGAAGCGGGCGCTACCACGCTCAACATTCCGGATACAGTCGGCTTCACCGTGCCCGCAGAATTCGGCGAACTGATCGCAACCATCCGCCGCCGGGTGAAAGGCATCGAGAAGGTCACCATTTCCGCTCACTGCCATAACGATCTTGGATTGGCAGTCGCTAATTCTATGGCAGCCGTCGCTGCCGGAGCTCGGCAGGTCGAATGCACCATCAACGGCATCGGTGAGCGCGCCGGGAACGCTGCGCTGGAAGAAATTGTCATGGCCATGCGAGTTCGGCATGATCGTTATCCCTACGAAACCGGAATCTCCGCCGAACATTTATTTCCCGCGAGCCAGATGCTGAGTGAAATCACGGGCGTGCCCGTGCAGCCGAATAAAGCGGTGACCGGACGAAACGCTTTTGCGCACGAGGCGGGCATTCACCAGGATGGTGTTCTCAAGAATCCCCTGACTTACGAGGATCATGACGCCGCAATCGGTGGGCGTACCCGACTCGAAGCTGGTGCTGGGCAAGCATTCCGGACGTCACGCGCTGGCCATCCGCTGCGAACAGCTTGGCTACCAATTCGATCGCTGGGCGCTCGACGATATTTATCGCCGCTTCGTCCGCCTCGCCGACAAGATCAAGCACGTGGAAGATCATCACCTGCTCGAGTTGATCCGCGAGACCCACAAGCCCGCGGCTTCGGCGACTCCCCTCTTTGAGCCGCTGGCCACTGCTGTTGCAGCAGCGGCGTCGGCCGGAAGTGCAAATCAGGAACCTGCCAAGCCTTTCCCAATCGCGGCGCAGCCCAACGCCTTCGGAGTTCCTCTGCCGGCTGGCCTCGAGCAGCATCACGATCAGGAAGACTATTTGTGGGGAGTGTAGCGGCACTCATTTTTGATTGATGATTGTTGATTGAAAGGCGTTCGATTACTTGGACCCGATGGATTTTTGATCAACAATCAAAAAATCGACAATCAACAATTAGTCCCGAGTGTCCCAGATCGCTGTTTTCCGTTTAAACTAATCCCGCGTGCTGCTCAATCTCACCATTCTCCCCGGCGACGGAATCGGACCCGAAGTCACCGAGCAGGCGGTTCTCGTCCTGCAAGCGGTTGCCGATTCATTCGGACATGAACTTCAGCTGCAGCGCAAAAATGTGGGCGGCGCGGCGCTGACTGCATCAAACGATCCGCTTCCTGCGGATACGCTGCAGGCCTGCTTATCTTCTTCCGCGGTCCTGCTTGGAGCGGTGGGAAGTCCCGCATTCGACAAAAATCCGAATCATCTTCGGCCGGAAGCTGGACTGCTGCGCCTGCGGCGCGAGCTTGGCGCTTACGCGAATCTGCGTCCGGCGATTTTTTTCGCGGCGCTGGAGGATTCTTCTCCCTTGCGCGGCGATCTGGTTCACGGCACCGACATTCTGATCGTGCGCGAGTTGCTGGGCGGACTTTACTTCGGTGAGCCGCGTTCGATCGCGGGCGCTGCAGGCCATCGCCTCGCAACCAACACTATGGCTTACGGCGAGCCGGAGATCGAACGCATCGCTCGCGTCGCTTTCGAGCTGGCGGCGAAGCGCCGCAACAAGGTTCTGTCAGTCGATAAGGCCAATGTTCTCGAGTGTTCGCGGCTGTGGCGCGAGGTGGTTACGCGTTGTGCAAAAGATTATCCCGGCGTGCAGCTCTCGCACATGTACGTGGATTCTGCCGCGATGTCGCTGGTACAGCGCCCTAAGGATTTCGACGTCGTGCTCACCGAAAACATGTTTGGCGATATTTTGTCGGACCAGGCGGGCGCGATCGTCGGCTCGCTCGGACTGCTGGCTTCAGCCAGCATCGGAGGCAACGTCGGATTGTATGAGCCGGTGCACGGTTCCGCCCCCGACATTGCGGGAAAGGGAATTGCAAATCCTCTGGGAGCGATTCTTTCCGCAGGCATGCTGTTGCGGTATTCTTTCCATCTTGAGCGAGAGGCGGCGTACATTGAGGAAGCGGTCAAAGCGGTGCTGAATGAAGGTTCGCGTACAGCGGACATTGTTGCTAAAGGGCAAGAAACGCTTTCCACTCCAGAGATGGGCGGCAGAGTGGTGGAAGCGGTGAAGCAATCAGCAAGGGTGAAACAGAAAACCGCCTGATGCGCTATGAGGATCCGCCTAATGCCTTATGAGGATCGCAGACTCCTCTGTCATTGCCGCAGACTCCTCTGTCATTCCGAGCGAAGCGAGGAATCTTGGTTTGCCCTTGTGAACGTGCTCAGCGTGGAATGCTAGAGTCTCGTGGCGGGTCTCCCCGGCACCGTTTCAACAGCGGCACCGGACAATTCAGCCGCGCCGCTGTATTTCCCCGAAATGCTGTTCCAGCGGATGCGCAGGATTTCCTGGAACATGCGCGAGCCGTCGACCAAGGGATTGATGCGCGTTCCGCCCACGTGACCCCAACGCACCGGAACTTCCACCACGCGGAATCCGAACTTGCGTGCCAGGAAAAGAATTTCCGGATCGAATCCCCAACGCTCGATCTGCTGCAAAGGCAAAATGGTTTGCGCGGCGCGGCGGGTGAATGCTTTGAATCCGCATTGCGTGTCTTTGAATTGCAGGCCGAGAATGATGCGATTCAAACCGTTAAATATTCTTCCAAATAGTTGCCGGTGAAGCGACTGACGCGTGGTCTGCAGTTCCGCGCGCAGCCAGCGCGAGCCGATGGCGATGTCCGCGCCTTCTGAAATCGCCTGCAACAGCTTGGGCATTTCTTCGATCGGCGACGAGAGATCGGCATCGCTGAATACGATCACTTCGCCGCGGGCCTTCAACATTCCGTGGCGAACACTGTATCCTTTGCCGCGGTTTCCGGGATTTTCCAGAAGCACGACTTCCGGATGACTCGCGGCGAACGAGCGAATGATCTCCGCGGTATCGTCGGTTGAGCCATCGTTCACCACGATGACTTCCGCATCCCAGCCTTGCTGGTGAACATATGCCAGTACCTGCTGCAAAGTGGGCGCCAGGCGCCTGCCTTCGTTGTATGCCGGGATGACGATGCTATAGCTCACTTTTCGCAATCGAATGCCCCGTGGAGCGGCGCTTGCGCAGCATGGGAATTCTTAAGATGTTCCCTCTCCCATAGCCGTTGCCTGCGAAATCGCTTCGCTATTGTACGTCCGCGAAAGCGGAAAAAGGAAAGCAGAATTAGGAGTCGCAGGAGATGTCTATATCAGGCTCTGCGATCTTCTCGTAAACAAAAACCTCAAACCGCGAAGCGCGCAAAGAATTCGCGAAGTATTCTAGGGAGAAGTCCGCTAAGGAGAAGTATGCCAAGGAGAAGTCCGCTAAGAAAGGAGAAGGAAATCGCAGCCCCGCCCGGCACTGGCATCCTGCCGCGGCGTGATCGTTTCT
>CAVYBF010000024.1:0-8348 GCA_963766625.1 uncultured Acidobacteriaceae bacterium
CGAGAGTTGTTAGCCATGGAACATAGATCCATGACTCATGCGGGAGATTTATTAATATCTGGTTACAATTCTCCGGCATCCGCTTTAACTGTGTTATGCAACCAAACGCCCACGGTGTGCTTGCAGAATTGACGGTGTGCTTGCAGAATTTAAGATCTGTGCACCGCAAAACGTCAGACTCGTATGAAGGAAATTCTCTTCCGAGTGATTGTGGGGGGAGCGGTTGTTTCGGCGTTTTCACTGATTGGTGACTTGCTGAAGCCCAAGAGCTTCGCCGGCCTATTCGGCGCCGCTCCCTCCGTCGCCCTGGCAACTCTTGCCTTGACTGCCATGAAAGATGGCAAAGTTTACGCAAGTCTTGAAGCCAGATCAATGATTCTCGGAACAATTGCTTTCTGCGTCTACGCGTGCATTGTTAGCCGGTGGCTGATTCGCCGGCGCTTGCCCGCCCTCACCACCACCGCTTCGGTAATGGTGGTCTGGTTCGCATGCGCTTTTGGTCTGTGGTATGTCGTTTTTGGTAGATCATGAAAATCAAAATGGACACCACCACACTGGGCGAGGCTAAATGGTACGAGTTCGTTATAAGGTTCGCGTTTGGCGGCGCCGTAACCGCATCGGCCGGGATCATCGCCAAACACTTCGGCCCGGAAATTGGTGGGCTCTTCCTGGCTTTTCCCGCAATTCTTCCCGCTACTGCGACCCTCATCGAAAAACATGAAATGGAGAAGAAACAGGATGCCGGTAAGAACGGAATCGTGAGTGGAAGAAAAGCCGCTGGTGCAGACGCGGCTGGGGCGGCCATGGGGTGCGCGGGACTTGCCGTTTTCGCGGTAATTGTTTGGAAAGTGCTCCCGAGCTCGTCTTTGCCACTGATCTTAACGGCCGCAACTCTCGCCTGGCTAATCACTGCCGTTGCGGTGTGGCTGGCTCGCGAAAAGCTCTGGCGCGCATTGATGCGGAAGGTTCACGCTTCGCACTGAACCGTCGGGCGCCAACAGGAATCTTCAACCCACAGGAGGATGAGGTGAGTAAGAAGGGAAAATCGAATGGTTGGCTGGCTGATCCTTCGCGGATCAAAGTCGTGAATCCCGAGGACGACAGTCTGATTCAGGTTGTGATCGAGACTCCAAAAGGGAGCCGCAACAAATACGCTTTCGATAAAGAGCAGAAGATCTTTGAATTGAAAAAGGTATTGCCCTCCGGAATGGCCTTTCCTTACGACTTTGGTTTCGTCCCCAGGACTCTGGGTGAAGATGGCGATCCCTTGGACGTTCTTGTGCTGATGGATGAGCCTGCCTTTCCCGGCTGTGCGCTCAAGTGCCGCCTGGTGGGCATTATCGAAGGTGAGCAAGGCGAAAAAGGCAAGATGGAGCGCACCGATCGACTCGTAGCTGTGGAGCACGGCAACCACAGCTTCGATGATGTAAAGGTGATCGACGATCTCGGTAAAAAATTTGTGCAAGAGCTGGAAGAATTCTTTATCAATTATCACAAGCTGAGCGGCGAGCAATTCCGGGTGATCGACGTACGCGGGCCGAAGCCGGCTCGAAAGCGAATCGAAGGTGGCATTCGTGCGGCCCGAGGCAAATAGCGCTCCGGCCCTGCTCAGGCCGCTTTTTGTGCCTGCGACTTCTTGTCTCGTTGAATCCGCTTCGAAAGCAATGTCTTGGCTTTTTCCAGTTCCGCCCGGCGTGCCGCAGGAAGGTTATGACCCGCCCGGTTAATAAAATAGGTCAGCATGCGCATTCCCGATCCCGGGCCTTTGGGCGAAACTGTTTTCGACGCCAGAGCTCGCGCGATCGTCTCGGCTTTTTTGGTAAACAGTCCGGCCTGCGGATGGGTTGAATCCGTCTTCACCTTCGAGACCCAATAATTCTTCTTCTTTGCTCTAGCCATAAGGACCTCTCTCGCAGTTTTCTCGCAACTGAGATGCAGGCTCAGTCTGAAAGCGGCTCCCATTCGGCCCCTTGGGAGACTGCCCTGAAGATCGCGGATTCCTCCCGGCTACAGTGCAAACCTGATGTATTCCCGCTCACGCAGATTCTATGTTTCGAATAGAATTTAAACAGTGATACGATCCCCATTCCCCGCGCCCCAGTTCGGCCAGGATTTCGTACCGTCCAAAGCGTTGCTTCTTGCGATCGTCCATGCGTGTGTTGGTCTGTGCGGAACAGACGACTGCCAGAACGCGCCGCATGGGGGATCGCCGCGAGCCTACACTTCACCAAATATTGTTATGCGAGCGGCTCAGCCCCCAAGTTACCGACGTTTGTACTCCGTCGAACTATCATGCAAACGTAAAAGCGGGCACGCCAAGAATGGCGTGCCCGTATCCCACACTCCGCTTGGAGGACCTAGCGCCTCACTCGTACGAAAAGGTGAGCTGATCGAGGTAAACGGAGTAGGGTGACTGAGAAGAATTGCCGTCTTCCTGATAGTTGACGGTGACTCCGTACCAGCCCGGCGCCGATCCCGGGTTGTAGTACTGGTTTAAAGTCGCCGTCTTTCCATTCAGCGTAATGGACTTATACAGCAACTGGTTGTTTGAAGTTCTTTCCACCTGCAGGGTTAAGTGATTCCACGAATTGCTGTTGGGGTAGCAGGAAACACCGGTGGGAACCCAGTGAGCACTCACGTTATCCCAGATGTCCCATTCGTTGCCGCCCGCGACACGGCATTCGTGGCCCCAGATGAATCCCTGGTTATTGAAAAATTGGTTGATATCGAACTCCACGGCCTGTGCCAATCCGATATTGCCAGACCAGAAATACACGTCATAGGTGAAGTCGTGAAGGCTGGGAACCAAAGTGTGATTCGTATCCGGCAACCCTTGGGACGAATCCACACCGATCAGGTGGTTGTTCCACAGCCCATCCCCGTAGGCCTCGCTGCCTCCGAGGTACATTTGCATCGCTTCGCCGCTCATCGAGGGAGACTTCACATTCTGCGTCATGGAAAATGCAATGTTGTCGCAAGGCGAGGGCGAGCAGTCGACGAAGGTTGGAGCGCGCTGGCCATAGTCGGCCCAGCCGCCGCTGTGCTGCAGTTGCGAGAATGACTTGCCCCCACCCCCAGTCGTGCCCCCGCTTACCGTAATTTTCACTGGTGCAGTTGCCGCTCCGCCGCAGCCATCCCATTCTTCGACAACCGTATCGTAGGTTCCGGCACTCAGCGCTAGGTTGTAGTTCATGCTCGCTCCCTGCACCACGTACTTCAAAACCCCCGGCGCGGTGTAAATTCCCATCGAGGACACGCCTTTTGAGCAGGAGGTAGTTGCTGTCGCTTTGAAATTCACGGGAGAGCCAACCGTGCTGTTGTTGGCAGGGGAAGTTACGCTCACACCGGCAAACGCAGCGGGAACACAGATTGCCGACAGGCACACGAATAGTAATAATGATTTCAGCATCAAACCTTCTCCAAAATATGGATTTATTTGCTTCCGAACTGCAGAACTGCAGCTATTTCAAGCTGACTGTTGCGCGAGCGGGCGCGACAAGTTCGGATAGAAGTGGCGATATTTGGCGCTTTGAGTTAAAACGGCTAACTTCAAGTCATCCTTGAAGTCCAGTGAAGGCCGGTTCAGGTGATCTCTAAAGCAATCCGTCAAACAGTGTAGAAAGCATACCAGAAAGCCCGTATGGGACAAGCGAAAAATCACCTTCATGAGACTCGGAGGTTGTAGGCCCGATTTAGCAATCAGAGGTCGGCGAAATTCGTCCACAGGTAGCTCGGTGGCCGATATGAGTAGCGATGTAAACAAAGGCGCATCTTACGATGCGCCTCGTAATTTCCCTCCAATGACGGTCAGTTTTACGCAGATCAGTTGTACGTAAAGGTCAAATTGTCCAGGTAAACCGCGTATGGCGACTGCTCGTAGTTGCCGTCCTGTTGATAGTTGACCGTTACTCCGTACCAGCCAACCGCTGAACCCGGACTGTAGTATTTGTTTACTGAAGAGGCTTTTCCATTCAGGGTGATCGACTGATACAGCAGTTGATTGCTAGAGGTCCGCTGCACCTGAATTGTAAGGTGGTTCCACGAATTAGCGATCGGATCGCAGGCAACGCCGCTTGGAACCCAATGCGCGTTGACGTTGTCCCAGATATCCCATTCGTTGGCGCCCGCCAACGTACACTGGTGGCCCCAAATCCATCCCTGGTTGTTAAAGAACTGGTTGATGTCGTACTCCAGCGCCTGCGACGCCCCCAGGTCGCTGATGTAGAAGTACAAGTCGTAAGTGAAGTTGTGCAGCGAGGGAACCAGAGTGTGACTCGTATCCGGCAATCCTTGAGAGGAATCCACCCCGATCAAGTGATTGTTCCACAGCCCATCGCCATAGGCTTCGCTCCCGCCAAGATATGTTTCCATGGACTGCCCGCTGAGTGAGGGTGACTTGATGTTCTGCGTCATGGAAAAAACGATGTTGTCGCAAGGCGAGGGCGAGCAGTCTACGAAGGTTGGAGCGCGCTGCCCGTAATCCGCCCAGCCGCCGCTGTGCTGCAGTTGCGAGAATGACTTGCCGCCGCCGCCGCCCACCGTGATCGTGACCGGCGTGGTCGCCGCTCCTCCGCAGCCATCCCATTCTTCGACAACGGTATTGTAAGTTCCTGCGCTGAGCGCCAGGTTGTAGTTCATGCTCGCTCCCTGTACCACATATGCGAGCTTCGATGGAGCCGTATAAATGCCCATCGATGAGACGCCCTTCGAGCAGGTCGTCGTGGCCGTCGCTTTGAAATTTACTGGAGAGCCGACCGTGCTGTTGTCGGCGGGTGAGGTTACCGAGACGCCGGACGCTCCGCCGGACTTTACCGTGATTGTGACAGGAGCGGTTGTAGCCCCGCCACAGTTGTCCCATTCTTCGACAACTGTTTTGTAAGTCGCCGGATTCAAGCTCAACTTCGTATTCATGCTCGTGCCGCTTACGACGTACGCCAATACTCCGGGTGCGGTGTAAATTCCCATCGAACCCACTCCCTTGGAGCAGGTAGTGGTGCTGGCTGTTGCGACGAACGGCACCGGTCCGGTATATGTACCGTCGTTGGAGGGTGAACTGACGTTTACCGTAGCAAATGCGGACGCAGCGAAGAAGGCCGTTAAGCACACGAATAGTGTTAGAGACTTCAACATGCAATGCTTCTCCAAATTGGAATTGTTGGGCTTGCTGACAGCAGAACTGCGCGCCCTCACGGGCTATCATGTGGAGGGCTCAGACGAAATGGCGAGTATTGTGGCGCATGCTGCTAACGACCAGTTTCAACTTTCACCTCGCAGTAAAAATTTGCACCGCTTGAAACCGATCTAAATAATTGCCACGAAAATACCAGAAAGCCTGTATTCCCCAAAGCAAAAAGCATTAGCCGGCGACTCAGAAGTTCTAGGCCATCCCAATGCAGGCTAGTTCTCTTCCACTGCCTACGGTCTTTTCTGGCCTCGACCGGCAACCTTCCCGCATTCCTCCGACACTAAGCACCGTCTCATTGGACCGAACTTCTCCGAAGGAGTAGCAGATCCGTGAAGGCCATCCGCTCAAATTTGTTCTTTTATGTCTTTGCGCCATCCTCTCTAGCCATCCTGATTGCCGGCGTGGGATGCCAGGGCATGGGAAATTCCACCACTCCACCTTCGAAAACTTTGACCGCGGTCTCGGTATCGCCCGCCACTGCGAGCGTTTCAATGGGCAGCACGCAGCAATTTACTGCGACCGCAAAATACAGTGATGGTTCCACCGCGAACGTCAGTTCAACGGCCAGTTGGGCGGTCGGAAGTTCAGCAATTGCGGCAATCAGTTCGAGTGGCCTGGTCACCGGCAAAGCTTCCGGTTCAACTAGCGTAACCGCTTCGCTGAGCGGCATGACTGGCACCGCAAGCCTTGAAGTGCAGACAGTTACAGTCACCAAAACCCTCAAGTCGATTGCCGTGACTCCCTCGACGGTAAGTCTTGCTCCACGCGCCACGCAACAGTTCACCGCAACCGCTACCTATAGCGACGGCAGTACCGCGAATATAAGCACGTCGGCAACGTGGATCTCGGCATCGCCGTCAATCGCCACGATTAATTCCAGCGGCCTGGCTACCGGAGTTGCCGGTGGATCAACCACAGTGAGTGCTAGTCTTAGTGGGATCAGCAGTAATGCGGCAACCATCAGCGTTGTTGCGCTCACGTCCATCAGCGTGACGCCAAGCTCGGTAAGTGTTTCGGTTGGCGGCGCAGAGCAATTCACCGCGACCGCTAGCTATAGCGACGGGTCGCAAGGAAATGTGACCTCATCCGCGAGCTGGAGCCTCAGCAACGGAAGCGTTGCCAATATAACTTCGAGCGGCGTTGCCACGGGAATTTCCGCGGGAACAACTGGTGTCACCGCTTCGCTGGATGGATTCAGCGGTAATGGAACACTCTATGTCACAGCTTCTACCAACACGGGCGCCAACATTCCCATGTTTCACGTCGACCAGAACCGCAGTGGCCTGAATTCCAATGAAACCATTCTCACTCCCAACAACGTAACGCCGGCAAATTTCGGCAAGCTGTTTTCCTATCTGGTCGATGGCTATGTATACGGTCAGCCGCTGGTGATCTCGAACCTTACGATCGGCGGCACCACTCACAACGTTCTCTTCGCGGCCACGGAAAACGACACCGTCTACGCTTTCGACGCCGACAGCAATGCCGGGAGCAATGCGAGCCCGCTGTGGAAGACACTGCTGCTGCAGGCCGGTGAAACTCCTATAACCAATGGTCCGATTCAACCGGTCGAAGGGATCACGTCAACTCCGGCGATCGATACCACGACCAATACGATGTATGTGGTTTCAGCGCAGAGTTCAGGCTCGGGAGGCACATTCCGGCTGAACGCCTTGGATATAACCACCGGCAATCAGCAACCCGGCAGCCCGATAACCCTTCAGGCTACGGTCGCCGGAACGAACGACACCACCCTCACAACCGCCTGCTTGCAGCGCGCCGCACTTCTCGTTCTTCCCGGGCCACCCGCGTCCGTGTTCATCGGCTTCGGGAGTTGCCATAGCGGATGGCTGCTCGCCTACACCTACGACGGATCGGCTTTCACCCAGAGTGGTGTATTCAACATGAGTCCGATCATGCAGGGTGAAGGCTCCTACGCCAGCGCCGGCGGCGTCTGGATGGGCGGCGGCGGACCCGTCTCCGACGGCAACTATGTCTACGTCACCACTGGCAACGGGCCTTGGGATCCATCGCAGCAGGCCTATGGTGATTCCGTATTGAAGTTTACCCAGAGCCTCCAGTTGGAGGACTACTTCACACCATTCGTTTACGCGTACATGGATTGCGCCGACGCCGATCTCGCAGCCGGCGGCCTGTTACTCATTCCCGGAACGACGGAATTATTGGCAGGGGGAAAAACCGGAAAGCTCTATCTGGTGAACAGCGACAATCTTGGCCAGGAGCAGAACAACGATACAGGAGCCACTCAGACGTTGTGGTTCGAGGATGATCTGATCGCCCCATACGAGAACACCTGCACCAATACTATCGGCGGATCTGCCGAAATTAACTCCTACGAAATCTTCGGCACCGCCGCGTATTTCAATGGGTCCGTCTATCTGGGCATAACGCCTACTGCTTCCGACGTTACCGCTTCTGTCCGCCAGTTCCCCTATTCCGGAACTCTCTCCCACGGCTCGTACACGCAACCCAATATTCTGGAGAACAGCTACGGAACTACGCCGTTCATTTCCGCTAACAACAAATCAAACGGCATTCTCTGGATGGTCGATCACGGACAGCCGCTGCAGAGTGGCAGTACGCAAACTGACGCAATCCTGCGTGCTTACAATGCGAACAATCTGGGAAGCCCGGAACTCTATAGCAGCAGTACCAACTCCGGAGACGTGCCAGGATACGGAATTAAATTCACGGCGCCCGTTGTCGCCAATGGAAAAGTTTATATCTCAACCGCGCACGATCCCGTCAGCACGCCGAATCCACAGGGCGAACTGGATGTCTACGGGCTGAAGTAGGTATTGCGCAACGAGTTTCTATTCGAATGAACGGACTACCGAACTAACCAAGGAGTTACAAACTTATGACCGACACACAAAATAAGAAGTGCGCCGCCGAAAGCTGTACCTGCACAGCAAGAGAAGGCAGCCAGTATTGCAGTCTTGCATGCGAAGCTTCGAAGGGAACATCGCAGTCCGCTTGTGGCTGCGGGCACGAAGGATGCAAGGGCGCGTTGGCGGCGGCATAGTAGCCCGGCTTGCGTGCTCCCGAAATCTTGCATTTTGCAATCTGCCTGGGCTCCGACCACGTCAGTAGATCAGGCACGCCGGAGATGCAGCCACGCTTTGCCACGGCTCAAAGCTGG
>CAVYBF010000025.1:0-13262 GCA_963766625.1 uncultured Acidobacteriaceae bacterium
TCTGCAGAGCCAGTTGCGAAAATGCCGAGGTATTTCATTTTGGCTGGATTTCGGGTGGAAGTGACCGTCTAGCGGAGGTCGAGGGTGGTATGCGCCGCAACCTCCTGTGGTCACTGTCCCTGGATGTGCTTGGGTTTTCGCCGTAGAAAGCTGGATGAGAGCGCATCGACAAAAGCCGTCAGTTAATCCTTTATTATCAATATATCCGCAGATTACTCTAGTGGTTCTACGCCCTTCAGATAGATTGCGGTCTCTGCTGACCCGTATAATCGAGGCACTCTGGCTGGAGAAATTCTCCGTCAGGTTCCGGGTAGACAAGAAATGCGGGCGAAGTCTGTCTCGCCCAAGAGGATAAAAACCCGGTAATGCGAAAGCGCCTGCAAATCGTCCTGATGGCCAGTACCATTGCCGCGACCTCGCTTTCTTTTGCGCCGCAATTCTGTGTTGCGGAGGATGGCGACGGCTCTTCTCAGGCTACAACGACTGAGATTACCGCCACCGATGACAATGGCCACAAAGTCTACGTCAATGATTTGGCGCCGCCAAAGCCGGTTCACCATGAAGAGACAACGCCGCGGCGCAATCTGATGTATTGGAGAAAAAGAGAATTGCTGGAAACCCGTGCCTCCGCCCAATGCCGCAGCGATGCAAGCGGCGCGATCGGCAGCAGCCGAGGTCAGTCGGTATCTAGGCCGCGACTCCGCCAAGTCGGCCAATGCCAAGATCGTGATGCCAACTTTCGAGAATGCTGGCGCCAGCCACTCCCGCCGACATAGACAGCGCTATTGAGGAGGCCGCGGAAAGGGATAACGTTGACCCAAACCTTGTACGCGCGGTGGTGAAAGTGGAGTCGAACTTCAATCCAACGCGGCGTCGCGAAGGGAGCGATGGGTCTAATGCAGTTGATGCCCTCAACTGCACGCCAGCTGAATGTGAAAAATCCATTTGATCCGGAACAGAACGTGGATGCCGGTGTACGGCATTTAAAGCAGTTACTGGAAAACTATGGTGGCGATATCAAACTGACCCTGGCCGCTTACAATGCCGGCGCGGGGGCGGTGGCGCGCAGTGCGGGCGTGCCACGTTATGCGGAAACCCAGAACTATGTACGCCGCATCACAAACCTTTATTACGGGGGTTTCGATTTCAACTCAGGCGCTCCGCGCGCTCCCGTAATCATTGAACGGGACTCGCGCGGGTTCCTTTATATCAGCAACACAGAATAGGCTTGCAGCACTGTTTAACTTTATCTCTCTGGCACCCAGGTAATTGCTTCGCAACAAGAACGAAGGCACGGGCTGGTTCACTTGAAGAGTTTATTGCGCCGTGATCTGTGGTCAGCGTTCCTCGTATTCGCTGTTTTCGGCGCAATCGCGCCGGCGCTCGCTCATGCGCGGGTGCATCATTCCGATTCATGGGCGCGAGAACGATTCGCGGCTGCTGAGCGCATGCGCGAAGCGCTTAACGGACGTCCTCCTGCCGATCGTACACGCCGCGACTACCAGCGCGTTTTGAACGCCTACCGGCTCGTTTACCACGGGGCACCGACTTCAACCAAGGCTGATCCCAGCGTGGTTGCCGTGGCTGAGACGCTGGTGGAAATGGGCAGCCGCTTCGAAGACGATAAAATCCTGCACGAGGCAATCGAGCAATACCGGTTCCTGCGCCGTGAATACCCGGGCAGCAGATACCGCTACCAGGCTCTGTTTACAATCGGCGAAATCTATCTGGACGACCTGAACGATCGGGAAGCGGGGCGCGCCGCTTTCCAGGAATTTCTTCGCCATTATCCGCACAATCACTTGGCCGACGATGCGCGGCAAGCCATCGCGGCGCTTGCGCAACCTGGAGTGACTCCTTCAGACAGCCGGAAGGCCGCGGAGCAGAAGTCGCCAGAGAAGAATCAGAATGATAAGGAAGCGGCTGCGGAAAACCATGATTCCGGCGGCGAATCGGCAAAAGATGAGGATTCGGAAAAGAACGAGTTATCCCCGAACGAGCAATCCCCAAACAGAGAAGAGTCCGCAAAGGCAGACCAACCAGCCAAGAACGAATCCACACACGTTGGTGCGGGCCATCTGCCGCGGGTAACCGGCATCCGCCATTGGTCAACCCCGGACTACACACGGGTTGCCATTGATGTGGAAGGCGACGTGAAATTTTCCTCGGAGCGGATCTCACATCCTGCGCGTATTTATTTCGATCTGCGCGACACTCGGCTGGCTTCTACGTTAGTCGGCAAGAGCTTCGATGTTGACGACGGTTTCCTGAAGAAGGTCCGTGTAGCTCAATTTGCGCCCCGGCGCACCCGCATCGTGCTGGAAGTCGATAATCTCTCCGATTACGACGCCTTTCTTCTGCCGAATCCTTCCCGGCTGATCATTGATATTCACGGCAAGGATATTAATGGCAGGGATATTCACGGTAAGGATTTCCATAGTAAGGACGCGCACGTTAAAGTACCCGGGGAACATGGCGCAGCCGAAGCGGAAAGCACCGCGGCGGCGAAGACTAGCGATAAGGGTGGTGAGATCGATGCTGCGGGGCCAAGCTCTGGATCTGCGGCGGAAACTGATGTAGCAGAAAATCGGCTGCCTTCGAACCAAGAATTGAGTGATACTGCCGAACCCGAACCTGCGGCGTCCGCAATTAGCGGGTCGCAGCAAAACGGAATCGTCAAGAGAGTAGTCGAAGCGGACGACGATGATGGCGCCGCCGAAACTGCCTCGGCTCCATCGGTGAAACGCAACCCCCGGCTTTTGCAGCCAGGCGCCTCGAAAAAGGGAGAATCCGACGATTCGAGAGCGATCCGGTACCAGATTCAGATCTCTCCACAACGAGCCGAGGGAACGTCCACAGCTCGAAACCTAAGCCCGATTCACGGAAGCTCGCGTCGTCAGATAGGGGATCCTCTGACTTCGCCATCCACGAGGCTAAACCCACGGAAACCGGAGACCGTTCGCTGATCCGTGCCCTCGGCCTGAAAATCGGCAAGATCGTGATCGATCCAGGTCACGGTGGCCACGATACCGGAACCATCGGTCCCAACGGCCTGGAAGAGAAAGATCTTGTCCTGGACGTAGGCCGCCGGCTCGGCAAATTGCTGGAGGCGCGCCTGGGTGCTGAGGTGGTTTACACGCGCAAGGATGATACATTCATCCCGCTTGAAACTCGCACTGCCATCGCCAACCAGGCGCGGGCTGACTTGTTTGTCTCAATTCATGCCAACTCGAGCCACGATCCTGACGCCCGCGGAGTTGAAACTTACTACCTGAATTTCACTTCTTCGCGGGATGCGCTCGAGGTTGCGGCCCGTGAGAACGCTGTTTCCGACACCTCAATCTATGAACTGCAGGACCTGGTTAAGAAGATCGCTCTCAAGGAAAAGATCGAGGAATCCCGCGAGTTTGCCTGGGACGTGCAGGAGTCGCTGCATAGCGGTCTCGCGGCAAAGAGTCCTGCGATTCGCGATCGTGGGGTGAAAAAGGCTCCATTCATCGTACTGATCGGCGCCAACATGCCTTCGATCCTGGCCGAGATTTCCTTCGTCAGCAATCCCACCGATGAGCGCCGGCTCTCCACCGCAGAATACCGTCAGCGCATCGCCGAATCGCTTTACCGCGGCATTGCCAAATACGCCAACGGTTTGAGCGGCGTGAAGGTTGCCAGCAAGATAGAGAGAGATTCGAGGCAGTAAGGACCGGAACCCGTCCAATCGGAATTCTTCGCGCGGTAAGCCTTTCCAGAGCCCCTTTCCGAAACTTTTGCCCACTCATTGTGGTCTAATTAAAGAGGATGCGCGCTAGATTGATTTTCGTTTCGAAGCTTGTAATTGCCTTGGCTGCCGCAGTTTGCGCCGCAGGCACAAGTTTTGCCGCCGCTCCAGAAACCAATTCTGCGGCCCCCCTCCTTCCGAAACAGTTCGCGGGATGGCAGATGCAGGGCAAGCCTCAGGCCAGCAAAGACGCCACGGCTGCCGATCCTGCGAACGCAGCTCTGCTCAAAGAATACGGGTTTACTGATGTTGAATCCGCTACTTACAAAAGCGATGACGGACGCAGCCTGGCTATTCGCGCCGCTCGGTTTGCCGATGCTAGCGGCGCCTTTGGTGCATACACTCTTTATCTCGAGCCAGATATGGCGCGGGAAGAAATCGGCGATCAGGGAGCTTCTCTGGACCGCCGTGTTCTGTTTTATCGCGGTGACATCCTGGTAGATGCCGTATTCAGCCAGATGTCCGTGATGTCGGCACCCAGTCTGCGTGAACTGGCGGGCAGACTTCCGCTGGCTCCGGGAAATGCAGGCAATCTTCCGCCGATTCTGGCTTTTATGCCTCACCACGGCTATGAGGCGAACACGGAAAAATACGCCGAGGGACCGCTGGCTTTGAATGCGATCGGCTCTCCGTTGTCCGCTGATCTGGTCGACTTCAGTTCAAGTCCCGAAGTCGTGCTTGGCCGGTACTCCTCTCCAAGCGGGGCAGCAACTCTGATGTTGGTTGAATACCCAACGCCGGCTTTGGCTGTTGCGCATCTCCGCCGCATTGACGCCGCATATCATGCACCGGAACCTCAACCTGGCGTTACTTCAGTCGAAAACCTTGGCCCTTTTTTCGACAAGCGTACCGGGCCGATTCTGGCAATCCTCGCGGGACCGCTCTCTGAAAGCGATGCTCAGACCTTGCTTGGCGCGGTGAACTACCAGGCAAGCGTTACCTGGAATGAGAACACATACTTCGACAAGAAGAACAACATCGCTAACCTGCTGGTGAACATCATTCTGCTCTGCATTGTGATCGGAGCGGTTTCTCTGGCGGCAGGTGTAGCTTTCGGTGGCGCTCGCGTTCTTTTGCGGCGTTATTTTCGTGGGGAAATAGAGGAAGTTGAGTTTATCTCCCTCGACTTGTCGGAAGCCGCACCGCGTAGTTCCGGAACCGGAACCGTAGGCGCCGACAGCCCGGCGAAAAGGGCATAACTATCTAAGAACAACGGGTTTGCAGCCCGCGATCGAGTGGTTTGTCTCAAATTGAAACAATTTTGCCTGATGTTGACCAAATCCTTAAGTTGTTGAAACTAAAGAGATTTATTTACGAAAAATTCCTTGACACCCTGCTTTTTCGGCTCATAAGATTTTGTCCAGAAAAGTTTTGACGGAATTCTCTTTGCCTCCGTTGGAACTATTCTCCCTTGAAGAAGAGGCTGCCCTGTTGCCGGGCGGCCTTTTCGTTTTTCGAATCGAAAAAGAGCGCTCAAGAAGATTAAGAATCGTGCGATAGCGCTGAAGATTCGCGGCGGATGAACTTTTGCTTGGCGATTTCGTAGCTATATACAACCCTGAGATGAACGCAGTGAAGTTGCGTTGATTTCAGAATTACAAGCGAGGCGGATGAGATTATGTTCTGCGATGGATGTGGGATACAGGTGCAACCGGACCAGGCATTCTGCAGCCGTTGCGGCAAGCAGCTCAACCGTTCTGTACTTTCCATGCCACGGCGGCGAGGCCGGGTGCAGGAGCATTTGAACTTGATGGCTATTTTGTGGCTCGCCTTTTCCGCCTTCAATGCGGTAGGCGGCATTGTGCTGATCATTGTGGCCAATACGATTTTCGTTCACGGCAGGGTGAATGCACCACCGTTCCTGCATTCCCTGCTCGGGGCGCTCGGAGCGTTCATCCTCGGGAAGGCGGCCGTGGGGATGGCAGCGGCTTTCGGACTGATGCAGCACGAGACCTGGGCGCGCACACTGGTTTTGATTCTCGCCTTCATAGCGCTATTCACCAGCATTCCGTTTGGTACCGCGCTCGGCATCTACACCCTGTGGGTGCTGCTCCCGCGCGAATCTGAGCGGGAGTATGAAGCCATGGTGGCTACCCGGGCCGCGTAGCTGGGAAATTCTTCTTTGCGGCTCGCTTTTCACCAACTCACTTTTCACCAACTCGCCTTTCTGATACTGTTTTGAATCCGTCGCCGAGTTCATGAATACTATTGTGATAATGGTCACGGTCGCT
The DNA here is from genome assembly GCA_963766625.1 of uncultured Acidobacteriaceae bacterium. Classification (GTDB taxonomy): domain Bacteria; phylum Acidobacteriota; class Terriglobia; order Terriglobales; family Acidobacteriaceae; genus Sulfotelmatobacter. Next base: position 6,007 of record CAVYBF010000025.1, read on the forward strand.
TTCGCGGCCAATCCTGTAGTATTCACGATTCCAGGCGACGGGTCCGTCGCGCCGGCAATTTTGTCTGCGGGGAAAGGATAACCGCGTGATCGTTGGAGTTGCGAAGGAAAGCTATCCGGGAGAGCGCCGGGTTGCGCTTGTTCCAGCCGTCGTTCCCTTGCTTGCCAAAGCTGGACTTGAGGTCGCGATCGAGTCGCATGCAGGCGAACAGGCGGGCTATTCCGATTCGCTTTATGCTGAAAAGGGGGCGAAGATTCTTCCCGACCGTGCCGCCGTCTTCAGTACGGCCGACATTATTGTTCAGGTGCTTTGTTATGGCGCGAATGATCTTACCGGCAAAGCCGACCTTTCGCTTCTTCGCCGTGGCCAGATTCTCGTTGGCTTTCTTCGGCCATTAGGCTCTGCGGAAGTACTTCAGGAGCTTGCTACGACGGGAGTCACTTCGTTCGCTGTCGAACTCATGCCGCGCACCACTCGCGCGCAAAGTATGGACGCGCTTTCCTCGATGGCCACCGTCTCGGGCTACAAAGCCGTTATTGTCGCGGCAGACAAATCCATCCGGCTTTTCCCCATGATGACCACAGCCGCCGGCACGATCACGCCGGCACGCGTCTTTATTATTGGCGTCGGCGTCGCCGGCTTGCAGGCCATTTCTACGGCGCGCCGGCTCGGCGCCGTTGCCTCGGCCTACGACATGCGCCCGGCCGTTAAGGAGCAGGTGCAGAGTCTTGGCGGCCGCTTTGTCGAGCTTCCTATCGAAGCCCAGAACGCACAGGATGCCCGCGGGTACGGTACTGCGCAGGATGAAAGTTTCTACGCGCGACAACGCGAACTGCTGGGCCGCGTTGTTGCCGAAAGCGATGTCGTGATCACGACCGCAATCGTGCCTGGCAGGAAAGCGCCCGTTCTCGTCACTGGCGAAATGGTCAAGAAGATGGGTCCAGGATCGGTGATTGTCGATCTCGCTGCCGAGCGTGGCGGCAACTGTGAACTGACACAAATGGGCAAAACCGTGGAAGTGAACGGAGTTTCGATTATCGGTCCCATCAACCTGGCCAGCACCGTGCCGTACCACGCCAGCCAGATGTATTCGCGCAACGTTACCTCTTTCCTTACGAATCTGGTCAAGGACGGCAAAGTTCGTCCGCCGGAAAGCGATGACATCATTCGCGAAACCCTGCTTACACAAGGCGGAGAGATCGTGAATGCGAGGGTGCGGGAGTTTCTCAAGCTGCCGGCGTTAGTGGCCAGTGATCAGTGATCACGCCGCCGGTTCATCCAGAGCCGGCCAAGCGTTCAGTTTTCAGCGTAGATCTGTTTTGTGCCGCGATTCCTAAGTGAACCGGGCACCGCAGAAATTGAAAGGAGTAATCGTGCCAGCGGATTTCATTTCCAATCTTTATGTGTTCATCCTGGCGGGATTCGTCGGGTTTGAACTGATCAAACGTGTTTCGCCCCTGCTCCACACCCCGCTGATGGCGCTCACCAATGCGCTCGACGCGATCGTGGTGGTAGCAGCGATCATCATCGCGGGGCGGCATGAGACACGGCTTACCACTGTATTGGGAGCGATTGCGGTGGCCGCATCCTTCAGCAATATGGTGGGCGGATTCCTGATTACTGACCGCATGCTGCGCATGTTCAAATCGGGCAGGTCGAAATAACCATGACAGCACTGGAACTTCAGCAGTATCTCGACTTCGCCTACATTGTCGCCGTCGTTCTCTTCATTCTTTCTCTCAAGTTCCTGAGTTCACCAGCCACTTCGCGCTGGGGCGTTCTGGCGGGAGAGATCGGCGCTGCGCTGGCGGTTGTGGTCACGCTGTTCAATCCGGAGTTGGTGCAATACAAGTGGATCATTATCACCTTGATCATCGGCGCCGGAGTCGGCGTTCCTCTCGGTCTGGTGCAGATGACGGCGGTGCCCCAGCGAACCGCTTTGAGCCACGCCTTCGGCGCGCTTTCGGCGGCGTTAGTCGGAATTGCCGAATACTACGTGGGCACCGCGCCCGTCACGCGCTTTCAAATGGGCGAGATTTCGTTGGAAGTCATCATCGGCTCGCTCACGGTTACGGGCAGCCTGATCGCGGCGGGAAAACTGCAGGAAATTCTGCCGCAGCGGCCCGTTGTTTATCGCGGACAGAATATCGTGAGCCTCTCTGTTCTTGCTGGAGCTCTGGGGCTGGCGATTGCGCTGGTGGTGAATCCGGCGAACACATTGCTTTTTCCGATCATGGTATTTGTAGCGCTGATCTTTGGCGTGTTGCTGGTCACGCCGATTGGCGGCGCAGACATGCCAACCGTAATCTCACTGCTGAATTCGTATGCTGGATTTTCGGCGGCACTGCTGGGATTTGTTCTAAACAGCAAGGTGCTGGTAGTTTCGGGCGCGCTCGATGGATCTTCGGGCTTCATTCTCTCCGTGATCATGTGCAAGGCCATGAACCGCTCTTTCACCAACGTCATGTTCGGAGCCTTCGGGCAGGTTCAGCCAACAGCGGCTGGAGCCAAGGAAGAGCGAGCGGTGCGCAGCGCCACGCCGGAGGACGCTGCCGCGATTCTGGAAGCCGCAAACAAGGTTGTGATCGTTCCGGGTTACGGCATGGCGGTTGCGCAGGCGCAGCATAAAGTGCGTGAACTCTATGATGTTCTTACCAAGAAGGGCATTGATGTGCGTTTCGCCATCCATCCCGTTGCCGGACGAATGCCCGGCCACATGAACGTTCTGCTCGCCGAAGCTGACATTCCCTATGAAAAGCTCATCGAGATGGATGAGATCAATGGCGACTTCCCGCAAACCGACGTTGCGCTCGTTATCGGCGCCAACGACGTCACGAACCCCGCAGCCCGCACCGACAAATCCAGCCCCATCTTCGGCATGCCAATTCTCGATGTCGACAAAGCTCATACCGTCATGGTCATCAAGCGAAGTATGAATCCCGGCTTCGCTGGCATCGACAACCCGCTTTACTACCTTGACAACACGCTGATGCTGTTTGGCGACGCCAAGCAGTTTGTGACTTCGATTGTGAAGGAGTTGAGCAGCGGACACTGAGTGGAGTCGGCCATGGTGAAACACTTGAATCAGCTGACCCGCTCAACCGGCATCTCTCTGCCGACCTTATCGTGCGCGCAGGGGTGATTCCTGGCGCGCCGCTACTATCTTCGTTGGTCTAGAAGTCCCCGAGGAAGGGTCTCAGCGGCACGGACACTGAGCGGAATCTGCAAATGTGATAGCGTGATATCATAGTGTGTGATATCATGATATCGGCGTGGGAGTAAAGATGGCTCAGCTTCTGGTCCGTAACCTCGAAAATGCGGTCAAAGCGCGCCTGCAGCGCCGCGCCAAACGCAATGGCCGCAGCATGGAAGAAGAGGTCCGTGACATTTTGCGTGCGGCAGTGAATGAAGAGGAAAAGAGGGCTGCCAAAGGCGGCCTGGGCACAGAGATCTCGAAAATCTTCGCGAAACACGGTTTGGAGACCCCGATCCCGGAACTGCACTTTGAGATAAAGCCGCCATCGTTTGAGGAATGATCATCCTCGATACCAATGTGCTCTCGGAACTAATGCTTCGCACTCCGAGCGAGAATGTGCTCAAGTGGATCGACAGTCAGCCACGTTCTTCGATTTGGACGACTGCTGTGACAGTATTTGAAATTCGTTTCGGAATCGAGATTGTTCCGGCCAGCAAGCGCCGATCCGCCATGATTGACGATTTTGAACGAGTGCTAGACAGCTTCGAACGACGAGTCGCGGGATTTGATGTCGAAGCTGCAGAACATGCAAGCACTTTGATGGCTTCCCGAAAACTAAAGGGCCGTCCGCGCGAAGATCGCGACACGATGATTGCCGCTATTGTTCTGGCTCATCACGCCACCTTGGCAACCAGAAATGTTTCCCACTTCGACGACCTGTCCGCCCCGATTGTCAATCCTTGGACTGCGTGACGCGAGGACCGACTGACTTGCCGTGATATTCTACTGGCTTCAGCTGCGTACCGTTTCCACGGAAATTCCCCGCAGTTACAGAAAAACGCTTCCTGACGAAGCTTCCCCGAAGAGGCCCGGAAAGATCAATTAAGAGAGGATTGACTAAGAGAAGAGAAACTCTAGACCATGCTTTCAGTCAGTAATGTTTCCATGCGCTACGGCGCTAAAGTTCTGTTCGACGAAGTCTCCGTGGCGTTTACGCCCGGCAAGCGCTATGGCCTGACCGGGCCTAATGGCGCCGGCAAATCTACGTTCATGAATCTGCTTAGCGGCGAACTTGAGCCGCAAAAGGGCACAGTCGTGCGCCCGCGTAAGCTCGGCGTTTTGAGTCAAGATCAATTTGCCTTTGACGCCTATACCGCGGTCGACACGGTGATCATGGGCAACAAGCGCCTCTGGGCCGCGATGCAGGAGCGCGATGCTATCTACGCGAAGCACGATATGACCGATGAAGACGGCATGAAGCTCGGTGAGCTTGAAGGCATTGTCGGCGAAGAAGACGGCTACACGGCCGAAGCCGACGCGGCGATTCTGCTCGATGGATTGGATATCCCGGAAGATCTCCACAATCGCAAGATGACCGAACTGCAAGGTGGACAAAAGGTCCGCGTACTGCTTGCTCAGGCTCTGTTCGGGCATCCGCAAGCGCTTCTGCTTGACGAACCGACGAACAACCTCGATCTCGATTCAATTCACTGGCTTCAGGGATTTCTCAACGCCTACGACGGAATTGTGATCGCAATCTCCCACGATCGGCACTTCCTGAACAGTATTTGCACGCACATCGCCGACATCGATTACGAAACCATCATCCTCTACACCGGCTCGTACGATGAGATGGTGCTGGCGAAAACGCAGGTGCGCTCGCAGATCGAATCGCAGAACGCGCAGCGCGAAAAAAAGATTGCACAATTGAACGAATTTATCGCACGGTTCTCCGCAGGAACGCGATCGAGCCAGGTGCAGTCGCGGCGTAAAGAGGTGGAGCGCTTGCAAGTGACCGAACTTGCGAAGTCCAATATTCAGCGGCCGTTCATCAAGTTCGAGCAGAAGCGGCCTTCGGGCAAGCACATATTGGAAGTCGAGCACCTCAGCAAAGGCTACGGCGACAAAAAAGTCATTCGCGACTTCACGACCAGCATCACGCGGGGAGAAAAAATCGCTCTGATGGGCCGCAACGGAGCGGGCAAGACTACGCTGGTGAATGCTCTACTGGCAAATTCGCCCACGACTCCCGAAGCCGAACTGCGCAAAACCAGCGGCTACGACGGTCCGTTTGTCGATTCTGGCAAGGTTATTTGGGGGCACGAAGCTTCCATCGGATACTTCGCGCAGGACCATCGCAGCTTGATTGAAGGCGGCATGACGGTGCTCGATTGGCTGCATCAATGGAATCCTGCCGCCGTCGGCGAGGAAATTCGCGGACTCCTCGGTCAGATGCTCTTCCAGAAAGACGAAGCCACTAAATCGACCAGCGTGCTCTCCGGCGGCGAAGCGGCCCGGCTTCTTTTCTGCAAGCTCATGCTGCAAAAGCCGAACGTGCTCGTGCTCGATGAGCCCACGAACCACCTCGATCTCGAAGCTATCAACGCGCTGAACATCGCTCTGCAGCGATATCAGGGAACGGTTTTTCTCGTCAGCCACGATCATGACCTGATCGATGAAGTGGCCACTCGTATCTGGCACTTTGAAAGCGATCATAAGATCACGGATTTCAAAGGAACCTACGAGGAATATCAAGCTGCGGTAGCCGTGTAGCCGATATGCGGTTGCAATAGGCTCCGAGCAGGTTTGTCATTCCTCACAAAGCGAGGAATCTGTTTCCCGCATCGGTAGCCGCAAATCCGCATTGCACCATTTTCGCGGCATGTAAATCATCCAGGTTCTCCACACGTTTCCACAGCGGTTTGCTGTTGCGTTTCCCTGCACATCTTGCGGATAATGGCGGCGGGGACGTAAGTTGCGCGAAAGCGCAAGTCAAGTTACAAGCCGTGTACAGCCGAGCTGATTTACTTCGTATTCTTCACCTCACGCCGCGCCAGCTCGCGAGCTGGGAGCGATCCGGCCTGATCGCCGCCGCCACCACTTATTGCTTTTCCGACCTGCTCAAGATCAAGAAAGTTCGCGATCTGTGTGCCATGAAGGTGCGTCCGGCAGTGATCCGCGAGTCGCTTGAGGCCATGCAAAGACAGGCGTCGGGCATGGCGAATCCCTTAGTCGATGCGGGAGCTTCATCCACCAACCGGCATCGTATCGCCTTCCGGCACGAGGGTAGGTTGCTGGAGCCGATCGCGGGTCAGTTCGTGATGGACTTTTCCTCGCGCGAGAAAGTCGTCACCAGTACACCGATTCCCGATTCTCCACCGCAACCCAATGAAGCCGCCGTCTGGTTTGCCCGCGGCGTAGCGCTCGAAGAAGATCCCGCGACCCAGACGGCCGCGATGGCCGCTTATCAAAAAGTTCTTGAGTTCGACGGAGCGCACGCCGCCGCACACATCAATCTGGGCACTCTGCACTACAATCGCCAGGATTTCACCCTTGCCGAAAAGCATTATCGCGCTGCCCTCGACTCCGATCCGCGCTACGCGCTCGCCTATTTCGACCTTGGTAACGTTCTCGATGAAACCGGACGCGTGCAAGAGGCGATAAAGACCTACAAAATGGCAATTCTCCTCGCCCCGACTTACGGCGACGCGCACTACAATCTTGCGCTAGCTTATGAAAAAGTGCGAGAGCCGCGCAAGGCGCTGAAGCACTGGCAGGCGTATATCAAACTCGACACCACCGGACCATGGTCGGTGCACGCCCGCAATCAAATTCAACGCATTCTGCAAGCGGACAGTCTGAAGCTGGTCTACACGCGCCAAAAATAGCGCAAGTAAAGGTAAGGCACAAAGTCAGGCCATTTGCGCATCGGCGTCTGGGACGCGGGATTCCTGCAGCGGCAGTGACGCAACCACGGATCTTCCGCTTTGGTCCGATTCGATCTGCAAAGTTCCTCCCAACTGCCTCAATCGTTCCCGCATTCCGCGAAACCCAACTCCCGTGCGGCCCGCAGTTCGAAGAGCCAGATGGCTCTGCGGCGATATGCCTTTGCCTGCGTCTTGCACCTCGACCACAAGCTGTCCGTTTTCGCGGAGCAGACGGATGGTAGCGCTGAGACTGCCAGAATGACGATGAATGTTAGTAAGGCATTCCTGCACCATGCGGAAGATTGCGATTTCCATTTCATCGGAAAGCCGGCCAATTGCTTCTGAGATGTGGT
>CAVYBF010000026.1:0-13134 GCA_963766625.1 uncultured Acidobacteriaceae bacterium
TTCGCTCCTGCCTGCTTCCTTTGAGCATCAGGACGAACGGTTCGCCACCGCATTCTCGATTCTGCAAAAAGCGATTGCCGATCGCGTTTTCCCCGCAGCCTCAGTCGCCGTCGCCCATGCCGGAAAACTCGTAGCCCTCAAAGCCTTCGGCCACTTCACATACGATCCAGACGATCGCGCAACTGAACAGACATCGGGTACCCCAGGTCTCGCCGATTTTGCCAGACGTGGGAACTCTCCGGTCCACTCCACCACTCTCTTCGACCTCGCTTCCCTCACCAAAGTCATTGCCACGACTCCCCTGGCGATGATCCTCTACGAGCGCGGTTTGCTCGATCTCGACGCTCCAGTTGCAGCCGTCGTTCCCGAATTTCTCGCGGACCTCACAAAAGACCCCCGCCGCAAAACCATCACCCTGCGCATGTTGCTCTCGCATTCTTCCGGATTGCCGGCATACGAAAAGCTATTTCAAAAAACCAAGACGCGTGACGAACTTCTGCACGCGGCTGTCACCACGCCCTTAACCGCAGATCCCGGGATTCGCGCACTCTACAGCGACATCGGATTCATCATTCTCGGCATCGCACTCGAGCGCCTCGCCGACGAATCACTCGACCGCTTTTGTCAGCGCGAAATCTTCTCCCCGCTAGCCATGACCAATACCACGTTCAATCCTCCGGCAGAAATCCGAGCCCAAATCCCTCCCACAGCGGATGAACGAGAAGATTTTGCTGGAGAAAACTCGTGTGGGGCGGACACTCCTGTCTGCCAAATGCCGAGAGTGCAACCAATGCAAAGCGAAAGCTGCACTCAACCCGAAGCACCTGGCGCAACAAAATCATCCAGGGCGAGGTCCAGGACGAAAACGCCTACGTCCTCGGCGGAGTAGCCGCGCACGCAGGCCTGTTCTCCAGCGCCCGCGACCTGTCCGAGTTCGCACAATGCATGCTGAACGGTGGCAAACCCATACTCCGCCCCGAAACCATCGCACTCTTCATCCGCCGCCAATCCACCCCCGCCGACAGCTCGCGAGCCCTCGGCTGGGATACTCCCTCCAATCCCTCGCAATCCGGAAAACATTTTTCGCCGCACTCCTTCGGTCATCTCGGCTACACCGGAACTTCAATCTGGATCGACCCAGTCCGCCAATTGTCTATCACGTTACTTACCAACCGCACTTGGCCCGACTGTTCCAGTCAAGCCATCAAACAAATCCGCCCCAAATTTCACGACGTATCGTCGAGGCCCTTGCAGAATTCAACTAGGCTTTTGTCGTCCTCTGTGGTCTCTTTGGTTTTTTCGTCCATCGATCTATCTTTTCCAACACCTGCGCCGGAACGAGAAGAGCCAGTGGCGCGGGCGATTTGCAGCAGAGCTCGCGAGACGGAATAAGCGACGGTGGCGTCTTCGGCGTTGATGAGACGAGGCGATTTCGAAAGAGGACTTTTGATTGAGATCGCGGGCGGCGGGGTTGGATTGCTCGGAGTGGGCGACCAGACAGCCGATGGCAAGCCCGTGCGGCGGATTCGTAATCGGCTCCGGTAGTGGGCAGACACTCGGCGGCGTCGAGTGCCGCGTTGCGCCGCTGGTTCCGGCGCCGATGTAGATGAGGCGTCCACCCCGGCGGAGGGCGACAACGACGAGATCGATGGCTTGGATGGTGAACCCGTATTGTCCAACCGTGCCCGCAGATGGCGTGCCGCTCAGGGAGTAGCGAAAAAGCATCTTTATCCGAATCTTGACAATTGGCAGGCTCGCGCGTGATAGTTTAGTGACTGCTAGTCGTATATGAGTATAGGTCACTTATGACTAAAGGTCATGCATCACCTGGCTCCGCCGGAATCTACACACTGCGGTCTCGTCCGGCACCGGCTCACAGCCTAAATCAATGCCCACGAACTGCCGCATCACCGCAGAGTCGTACAGCGCCTCTTCTACCGCCGGATCCGACAGGTTGAAACACTGCTGCAGAAAATAAATCCGCAGCATGCGCTCTACTCCCACCGGCGGCCGGCCGTTCCCCGGCTTGGGATAATGCCTCGCCACCAGTGCGCACAACTCGCGCCACGGCACCACCTCTTCCATCTCCTCCAGAAATATCGCTCGCCGCGTCTTCCTCGTGTATTGCTGAAAGCCGGTCATCATCGCTAGGGTCCTCTGTTTCATTTCTCAGACACTCTAACTTGACCGATTGTGGAAAGCAGAGAGCTTAATCAGGGTCTCCCTAAGCTATCTGCACGTCACACTACGCGCCAATCAAGCCCTCAGACTGTGTGTACGGAACAGGAGTTCGATGGCGTGCGAAAGGTTCCGGCAGCCAATTCGCGCTATTGCAGAGGCGGTGCGATGGGCTGAAGAGATTATGAAGTCGCGCAGCGCGACGCAAACCCCTCTTAGTCGTGGTAACCTTTTCGATCAATTGGTGAAACCGTGGCGTTAGCCGGTGCCAGACGACTCGTTGTAGTTTTGGAGAGGAAAAATGAGACTGCTACCGCTCAGCAGCTTTTTATGCTTTTTGACAATCTCGATCTTAGCAGGCTGCGGAGGTGGAATCCCTCCCACAATTTCCTCAGGTCCCAAGAACCAAACAGTGATTGCCGGACAAAGCGTGAGCTTTTCGGTGACGGCAACCGGTGCTGGTAAGCTTGGCTACCAGTGGTACAGGAACGGCGAACCGATTTCGGGAGCAAGTTCGCCTAGCTATGCCATCGCCGCGACCAGCGCGCCGGACGACGGCGCGTTTTTCACTGCGACGGTCAGCAACTCATCAGGAAGCGCAACCAGCGAATCAGCCCTGCTGACCGTTTATTCGACTGACGTACTGACTTATCACAACGACAATGCTCGCACCGGACAGTACTTGGCAGAAACGACTCTCACGCCGAGCAATGTGAATGAGGCCCACTTTGGCAAACTTAACTTTCTGTATATGGACGGCCGGGTTGATGCCACCCCGCTCTATGCTTCAAAGGTTATGGTTCCGAATAAGGGCGTTCACAACCTATTGATCGCTGCTTCAGAGAACGATTCGGTGTATGCGTTCGATGCGGATACTGGCGCAATTGTATGGCAAGTCTCAATGTTGAAGGTAGGTGAGACGCCGTCGAACGATCCCAGTGGAGTCGTACCTTTCGAAATTGGGGTGAATGCCACGCCGGTCATCGATCGCGGGATGCGTCCGAATGGAGCGATTTACGTAGTCGCGTCGTCGCTGCTAACGCAGGATGGATCTGAAACCTACTATCAGCGACTGCACGCGCTTGATCTAGCTCTCGGCACCGAGTTGTTTGGCGGCCCGGTTGATGTGAAAGCAACATATCCGGGAACAGGCGATGGTAGCGACGGGACAAACGTTGTTTTCGATTCGGAGCAATACAGGGAGCGCGCGGGCTTGCTGCTATTGAACCATGTGATCTATACGACGTGGGCATCGCACTACGATCTCCGTCCCTACACGGGGTGGATCATCGGTTATAACGAATTTACGCTGGCGCAAACGACTATGCTCAACATTACCCCGAATGGCAATACAGGCGGCATATGGATGGGAGGCTCGGCCCCGGCGAGCGATGCCTCTGGGAATATTTATTTCCTGGACGGCAATGGCTACTTCGATACTGCTCTCGACTCCAAAGGCTTTCCCATCGATGGCGACTACGGTAATGCTTTCATGAAGCTCTCGACGACAAGCGGTCTTGCCGTGAAGGACTACTTTGAGATGGATAATGGAGTAGTGGAGAGCGACGAAGATCGGGACCTTGGGTCGGGCGGGGCGATGGTATTGCCGGATCAGAACGATAGTTCAGGCAACATCCTGCATCTGGCTGTGGGCGCAGGCAAAGATGGGAACCTTTACGTCGTGAATCGCGACTCTTTGGGCAAGTTCAGCAAAAACAACAACAACATTTATCAGGAACTTGCGGGCGATTTGGCGCAAGGGATTTTCGGAGCACCAGCATACTTCAATGGCGCAGTGTACTACGGATCGGTGAATGGGCCCCTACAGAAATTCACAATCAAGAATGCAAAACTGTTGAGTACTGCAAAAACAGCCCATGTGTTTGGGTATCCCGGAACAACTCCCAGCATCTCGGCAAATATTACGAGCAACGCAATTGTCTGGGGCGTCGAGAGCACCGGCTACTGGCAGGTGTTGCACGCCTACGACGCCACTAATCTGAATGAAATTTACAACAGCGACCAAGCCAGCGGCGGCCGCGATCAATATGGTGTCCGCCTCAGTTTCATGACTCCGATGATCGCTAACGGGAAAGTGTTCGTGACGACCACGAATGGTGTGGGTGTATTCGGGCTGTTGCCGTAAAACTACTAAGCTTTTGGCCCGCTCGGCGCTGAATGACAGGACGCCCAGGACGCTGCTTTATTTTATTGTGCCCGCTGGTTACTTTATTGCGACCAGTGGTTACGGCTTACAACCCGGCCAACTCTGTAACGTTTCTTGAGGGACCAGAAACATTTTGAATTTGCTGGATCTGAAACCCCGCTTCAGGCTTGAGTTTTCAGACATTTGCCCTATGGGCTGCCTTTGGGAGAGCCGAGCACAAACCGACGTGCACAAAAAAAGCGGCCCGTTAACGAATGTCCGAACTTCTAATTGATCTTCACCTTACTAATCCTTATGAATGTTTTTGGACGTTTTCGCCGGCGTGAGATATATTTCGCGAGCAGTAGACGATCGCGGCTGGCGCAGGATGATTATGATGAATTGAGAACCGAGCCTCGCAATCAAGACTGTCAATCTCAAATCCGATCTGCCGCTCGTGCACCAAGCCCTGCAACGGCTCGATCGCGAACTCGCCCTGGCGCGTCAGGAAAAGACGGCATTGCTGAAGCTAATCCATGGCTACGGATCGTCAGGAGTCGGCGGCGACATTCGCATTGCAGTACAAAATCGTTTGCTCGAGATGGCACAGAATGCCCAGATCCATGGTTGCATCTTCGGCGAAAACTGGTCGAAGTCAGACGACGCATCGTGGAAGCTTCTGCAATCGCATCCCGAACTCAGGAGCGACTCCGATCTCAGCCGCGGCAACCGCGGAATCACCATCGTCGTACTGTGATCGTGTTCGACAATTGCCGGCCTATGGAAGATTGTCATCCCGGGCGCGACGCCCAAAATGAATTGTCATCCCGAGTGAAAGCGAGGGATCTTGGGCTATGCGGGCAGAAGATGTAGTGTGGTTTCGGCAGAAACCAACATCCCTCGCTGCGCTCGGGATGACCAATTGGCTGGGACGATTTTGCTGAAACCTAAGTTCCCGCCGGCTCCGGCGGAGCGCTTGGCATCACCGCGGCAGGCGCCGGCTCACTCGCTGCCGGCGATGAAACGGCGACCGCGAACGACTTCTCAGCAATCGGTTCGACCATGTTCTGCAGGTAATACGTTACCGCCACGCCTCTCTGCCAGAAGCGCGGAATCAATAGCAGAAGCAGCGTGAACTCACTGATCACGGCGGCACCGAAAACGCTGGCCGGAGGCACAAGCTTGATCCAGGCAACCACTCCGCCCACCAGGATAGCGACTCCCACCAGCGCGATCACGACATAGGCTCCCAGGAAACTGCCCAGTCCGCGCCACGCGTGTCGAAAGCCTGTGCCAATTGCTCTCCTCACCACCCTTTGGTCGCTCAGAACAACATCGGTTTCAGCCAGATCGAACCCAATGCGTAGTGCCGTCATGATCAGGAAAATCACGCCCACAGTCGCTAACCGGACGTAAAACGGCAGCAACTCATTTGTGCTCTCAGCCGCTTTCTTCAGCAACATAAAACGGATACCGAAAAGCACCCCGGCTGCAATCGCCATTACGATTGCAGCCACGATCATCAGCCGCACAAAACGCCACAAGTTCCTTCCGCAGGCACGAAAAAACTCCTCGCGCGGCAAACGATAATTCGAGGCGAAGCCTTGCAGCACGCCAGGCATGAACAGAGCTGTCAACGCGAAATAGAGCACAGCAAAATGCATAGCCGGAGCCGCAGCCGCGACCACCGAACCAAACTCCGGCCGCATAAACATGCCTACGAGAACCCCTAAGTCAAACCCATGCACCAGCCGCCCGCCTCGCAGGCTGTGATCGAGAATCTCGTGCGCCTGATTTCCAAACGCGCCCGCACCCAGCCATGCCAGCGCCACGTTGAGTACATAGAACCAGAAAACGTACCGCTTGTTGTGGCCAACGCGCCTCAGCGCATCGCTTACTACTCCTCGGTTGCTGCTCATGAATCCTCTGCTCTCTGTTTAAACTCCCCACCATGCCAGGGCCTGGCTTGCCCATTGGCTGATGAACATAAAATAATTCTCCAGCTTGCGCGCCGGCTCGCCGTTTGGCTCAACCGTGTTGCTGTTGTTGAAATCGTTGGAATCAATCTGAATGGAATGGTTGGGATCAATTTCCGCCGACACGACCTTCGCTTTCTTCTCATACGGACCAAACTTCACCCAGCGGCTCACGCCATCCCAGTGTTCGCGCACTTTCTCGCCGTTGTCGAATTTGATCTCCACGTCCACCGGCATAACGAAATCCTCCTTGCGCTGCAGCCAGACGAAAGAGCGGTAAACCGTGTTCTCATCCTCTTTTCCCGAAGATGTTTTTTTCTCTTGATACCAGTTCACCGGGTACGACTCGATCTTCAAAACCTTGTAGTCCATCACTTGCGAGCCGTAAATCGCCTGATTGAAATACCAGCGCAAATCTCTTCCCGAAACTTCCTCAATTGTCTTCAGGAAGTCTTCTTTCGTGGGATGCGTGAAGCGGTATTTCATGAAGTAAACGTGCATCGCGTTCCGCATCGTGTCTTCGCCAATGATGCTTTCCAGCGTCAGCAGAACGCTCGCCGTCTTGCCGTAAGTGATTCCGCCGTAGGAGTTGAAGCTGTAATAGTCGTAGGCCTTTTCCGCGATCGGATCCAGATCGGCTACGGCAATGTAAGTCAAACGCTGTTCTCCACGCTCACCCAGCGTAACGCCCGCCAGGTTGATCATCGAGGTATCTCGGCCGAGAATTGAATCGAGCACCTTGACTTCCGAGTAGCTGTTGATGCCCTCATCCATCCAGGCGTCTTCAAATTCATTCGTCGCCACCATGCCGTACCAATACTGGTGGCCGAACTCGTGCTCGATCACGACCTCCGGAAAATAAAATCCGTCCGGCATGAACCAGCTCGTATCGCCGGTGATGAATGTTGGGTACTCCATTCCGCCGGCCGCCGAATCCGGTTCGGGATCGACCAGCGTGATCGTCTTGTAGGGATACGGCCCATACCAGCTCTCAAAGTGCTCGAGCGATTCCCGCAAAATTTTTTCGTGGCGGTCGACCTGGCTCCAGTGCGCGGGCTGCATGAGAATCCGCATATTTACCGGACCCATCTGCGCCTGATACACAGATTCTTTCACTTTATAGCGCGGGCTCGCGGTCCAGGCGAAATCGTGAACATCATCGCCATGATAGGTAAGGGTCTTTGTACCGTCGGAATTATTCACTTCCCCGACTTTCACTCCACTGGCTCCCAGCACTTCATTTTGCGGCACCGTCAACTTTACGTCATACACGCCGAAGTCGGCGAAAAACTCGGTGGTCGCATGATACTGATGGCAGTTCCACGCTCCATGCCACCACACGCCAACCTTCGGAAACCATTGCCCGCCCAGCACGAAATCACGCTTCCATCCGGAACGCGCCTGCGTCTCAGGAAATTTCGTCTGGAACGCCATCTTGAACTGCGCGTAGCCATTCGGCGGAATCGGCTTGGCTAGCGGCAAGTCGATCACCGTCTTGTCGTCTTTGTTCCCATCATCTGGCTGGATGTAGTGCAACTGCGAAGTCAAATCGCCTTGACCGGAAACTTCCACTTGGTTGATCGTCTCCGAGCCGTACTCTTTTTCATCCCACTTCTCGTACGCCGTGTCGCGGCTGCCGGCGACTTTCGCCTCGCGCATCCAGGTTGCATTCGGCTGAAATGCATTCTGATAAAGATGAAATGGAAAATGATCGAGCGCCTGCCCGGTGAGATTGTGATAAGTGAGAATTTCGTTTGCGTTCACCGTATGCGTCTCGGCGTTGTAATGCGCATCGATCACGTAATGAACTACCCGCTCCGACATCGGCTTATCGGAATTGATGGCCAGCGTGGTGTCAGGAATCGTGAGCGGGATAGATTCGGCTGCAGGAATAGCACTGGCTGAAGCTTCAGTCGCTCCCGTTTTGATGGCAGACGCTGACTGAGCTTTCTGTGCGGATGCCGCCTTCGCTGCCTGCTCGCGCACAGCCAGCGAAATCGCAATCACAGAGATCAATGGAAAAAGCAGAATGACCCAGCGGATTTTCATGAACCAACCTCTGATTTCGAGAACGGAAATCAAATCATACGTCATGCAGACGAATGCCGAAAAGCGCCGGGCTGGAGCTGATTCGAGATTAGCTGATCGCCTTTCTCTCGCTGCACCTTGACCGGGTTCCAACTCAAGAGCAAAATGCCAGCAAGATTCAGAGACGAGGGACGAGGGACGAGGGACGAGGGACGAGGGACGAGGGCCCGGGGCCAGGGTCTAGCACATAGCTCTGATCTAACCCCTGACCCCTGATCCCAAAGCTCGTGGCCGTAACGATGCCGGAACCAAGATCCCGGAACCAAGATGCCGGAACCAGAGAAAAGAGAAAGGAAGCACGATGCAATCAGTTCGCCAGGGCAGTCTCGATCTTCTGCAGCATCCCGCCGCGCAAGCGCTGCTGCACTCAAAAATTCCCGCCCGGCTTGCCTATGTCTGGATGGATGGAACTCCGCGCGTCGTGCCCATCTGGTTTCACTGGAACGGACGCGAGATTGTCATGGCAACCCCGCCAAAAGCGCCCAAGCTGAAGGCTCTCAAGCAGAACCCCAAAGTCTCTCTCACCATCGACGAAAACGACTTCCCACAAAAAGTTCTGCTGATTCGCGGCACCGCCCACCTCGAAACGATCGAGGGCATCGCGCCGGAATACGCGGCCGCCGCCGAGCGTTACTTCGACCATAAGCAGGCAGAGGAATGGCTGGCGCTGCTGCGCACGCGAATTTCATCGCAAGTGCGAATCACAATCACTCCCGAGTGGGTCGGCCTGCTCGATTTTCAAACTCGTTTTCCCAGCGCGCTGACGTCTTAACAGGAGAGTTGGGCGGCTTGCCAAGTGTTTTCTTTGCGCACTTCGGGAATCCTTTGCGGCTTTCGCGGTTAGCCTTTTTCTTCGCCAAGTGCGAAGAGTGACCCGCACCGCTCCTCTCAAAGCTGAGCGAGTCGCTCACAGCCTCTTGCGCAATTCCTTCCCTGCCGATGATACTGGAACGTTGCCCAATTTTTATTAAACAACCTATGAAAATGACCATATCTCTCTCTACTCCTGCTCAACTCGAAACCGAATCACTAGTTGCCATCGTGCTGAACGAGGCCGATCCATCCCAGACCGAAAAGAATATAGACGCCAAGCCGCAACTCAAGCTCGCGACCGACGATTCCGCCGTACGAGCTGCCGCTTCGGATTTGCTTTCCAGCGGCGAACTGACCGGCAAGCAATTCGAGATCAATCTGCTCCACAAACCAGCCGGGTTGAAAGCAAAACGCCTGTTGCTGCTGAGCGCGGGTTCAGCCAAGAAATTTTCCAGCTATGATCTGCGGCGCATCGCGGGCGCGGCCGTTCGTTCGTTGAAATCGCGCGGACTCCGCAGCCTGGCTTTCATTGCTCCTCCGCAAATTCCAGCAGAAGAAGCCGTTCGGGCCATCGTTGAAGGCGCGCTGGTTGGAAATTTCGATCCTGACTATTACCGCAGCGACCGCAAAAATCAGAAGATTGACGAACTCACGATCATCGCGGCCCGCAATGCGAATCAAGCTGCGTTGGAGAAAGCCGCCAACGAAGCGCAGATTATCGGCGAATCGCAAAATTTCACTCGCGATCTGGTGAACGAACCCTCCAACCGCATGACTCCGACCATTCTTGCCGATCGTGCAAAACAAATGTGTCAGGACGTCGGCTTGAAGTGCGAAGTTTACGGCGCCGATAAAATCAAAGAAATGAAGATGGGCGCATTCTGGAGCGTCGCGCAAGGCTCCGACGAACCGCCCGCGCTCATCGTGATGACCTATGAGCCTGCGGGCGCACCGGCAAAGCCAGTGCTCGGCCTGGTCGGCAAAGGAATTACTTTTGACACCGGCGGCATCTCGATCAAACCCGCCGACGGCATGGAGAAAATGAAATACGACATGGCCGGCGGCGCGACCATGATTGGCGCTATGCGAGCCATCGCGCTCCTGAAGCCGAAGGTAAAAGTGATCGGCATCGTCTGCGCCACGGAAAATATGCCCTCTGGCCACGCCCAGAAACCCGGCGACGTGCAGATCGCCATGTCCGGCAAATCGATTGAGATCATCAACACCGATGCCGAAGGCCGCCTCGTCCTGGCCGATGGCCTTTTCTACGCGCGCCAGCTCGGCGCAACTCATCTGGTGGATGCGGCCACGCTAACAGGCGCCGTAGTTGTCGCGCTCGGCTACGCGAATGCCGGAGTCTTCGCCAACGACGACGCAATCTACGAACGCTTCCACAAAGCCAACCAGGAGGCCGGCGAAAAAATGTGGCGCCTGCCGCTCGACGACGAATACAAAGATCAGATTCGTTCTTCCATCGCCGACATCATGAACACCGGCGGGCGCTGGGGCGGCGCGATCAATGCGGCCATGTTCCTGCAGGAATTCGCCGAGGACACACCCTGGATTCATCTCGATATCGCCGGCACCGCCTGGATGGAAGAACAAAAGCCCTGGATCGCTAAAGGCCCATCCGGAATCGCGCTACGGAGCTTGGTGGAATTTGTCAGAAGCTTCGCGCCTTAAGAAATCGCCACGGATTTTCACCGATCTCCACGGATCAACCAACAACCGTTAATAGCATTATCCGTGAGAATCCGTGTGATCCGTGGCAAAGTCTCCCAGGCAGAAGCCCAATCTCAGCCACTGAATCTTTCTGCCGCGCGGGCTTTCGCTTTCGCAGCTTCGATTTCTCGATTCCTCGGTGGTGCGCTGGTTTCGAGCGAGCGCAGAAGGCACGATGCAGCGCCGGAGATTTCCTCGATCGCGGCCACGAAAGCGGCCTCGTTGGCTTTCGACGGCTTGTTGAAGCCGCTGATCTTTCTCACAAACTGCAGCGAGGCCGCGCGAACCTCCTCTTCATTCACCGGAGGATCGAAATTAAAAAGAGTTTTGATATTCCTGCACATAGCCTGCCCTCAACAAATCCACATGATATTTTCGCACTTTTCGCACGCAATTAGATTGACATGGCACGCCATTCGGCGACAGATCACTGGCCCTGCGCGGCGGGCTGATGAACTTGATCGGCAACTTTTCGAACCGCATCAACCACCACATCCGGACGATCAAGCTGAATATAATGTCCGCTATTCTTCGCCACCATTTGCGTGCTGTTGGTTGAGAGCTGTGCCAGTTCTTTCTGCATTTGTTGCCACGCCGCATTAGTCGGTTTCACCAGATCTTCCGGCAAATCGTATTGCGGCGCATCTGGATCTTGGGAGAGAACAACCAGAGGCATATCGCCGAGCGAACCCGCGGCCGCAGTCTGCGCGGCACTTTCTGAAATCGATTTCAGTTCGGCAACGCTTTCCCGCATGCTGTGAAAATTGCACTCCGCCGCTCGCGCTTCCTCATCCTTCGCGCAAAACCCCAATAATCGCGGCATTCCGAATGGCATGGTGAATTCGAAGAATTCCTGCTCGCGTATCCAGGTTGCATCCATATCGTTGAGGGCGCGCGGCAAGCGTTTCTGCTGCTCCGGGTGCGATGAATCCACAAGCACCATCCCCGCGACTTCGCTCCGATAAAGATTCGCATACAACCGAACATCGTACCCGCCCATGGAGTGGCCGACCAGAATGTAGGGCGGCGCGACGCCGGCATTGTGCAGAAGTGCATGCAGTTCTTCGGCGAAAACTTTGCTGTCGCGCGGCTTGGGACTGGAATCGCTATACCCAAATCCAGCGCGATCATAAGAACAGGCACGCGCAAATTGCGCAATCTGCGGCTGCACCTTACGCCAGGAGAGATAGCCGTCGCCCAAGCCGGAATCGAGAATCACCGTGGGACTTCCCGTTCCACTGCAGTCGATGTGCATCTTGTATCCACCGACGTCGATTAACCTGCCGGGCATAGGGTGAGCAAGGCGGTCGGCGCGGGTCGCACTGATCTGATAAATCGCTCCGGCAAAAATGATTGCGACGAATAAGAACAGCAGGACTGCGCCAATCCGCCGAAGCCGGTGATGTGGCGCAAAAACATTGGAGGTCGGTATTTGGCTCAACGACAAAACTGAAGCTCCATTCCGAGCTTTTCTACATCACCGGCGGCACTGTAATCCCCATCACGGCCAATGTGCGCATCAACTCCCGCCGAACCACCACGACTGTGGCCAGCAGAAATTGTTTTCGCCTATCATTGGCTTCACTCAGGATCGGATAGCGGTGATAAAAAGCATTGAAAAGCTGCGCTAACTGAAACGCATGCTTGGCCAAGTACGCCGGCTCGGTCGTCGCGATGCTCTGGTTCACAACGTACGATGTTTTCGACGCGGCCAGCCAGAGCTCCCAAATTTCGTTGGCTGTTTCCCCGTTTAGAAATTCCGAGAAATCTTCCGCCGAAATCCTGCTCGCGACTCCTATTGCAAAAACATCCGCGTCGAGCCCAGCCTTGTTAAAAATTCCATTCGCGCGCACCACTGCATACTGCGCGTAAGGCCCGGTTTCACCTTCAAAGCTAAGCGCTTCTTTGAAATCGAACGCAATCACCGATTGCTTGGTGTACTTGAGCATGAAGTATCGCAGCGCACCCACCGCAATCTGCGTCGCAATCGATTTCCGCTCATCATCCGTAAGCTGCGGATGGCGGGAATCCACCTCACTCTTCGCCGAGACGATTAACCGGTCGAGCAGGTCATCGGCCTTCACGCCGAATCCTTTGCGCCCACTCACCTCGACATACGATCGCGTCTTATCTTCATCGCTCAGCGTGTAGCCAAGTTCGGCAGCGCATCGCGGCGTTAGCGCAACCATCTCATAGGAAAAATGCGTGTAA
>CAVYBF010000027.1:0-4087 GCA_963766625.1 uncultured Acidobacteriaceae bacterium
TTGCGCCTCCGTTCTACGCTCTTTCCTGCATTCACCAATACCTGATCACTGGCTACCGGATACCGCATCAGCCGGATAACTAAGAACCTCATTTTCGCGCAGACTCGACCAATGGTTCCCTTCCCGAGCAGTTCCACACGCAGGCCGAAGGGAGGACCAGAGAATTCAAGGCTGGAGGCCTCATTTATGTCAGCACGCAAACTAATGCTACTTTCTCTAATTCTGGGCTGTGCAACCTGGTAGTGGCGCAGGCTGGAGGTGCAGGTGGCGCAGGCGGAGCCGGGAGCGCCGGGTGGAGCGGGGACCGGCGCACCTGGAGCTGCGGATCAGGCAACGCCAGGCCAGGCGACCCCGCCCACAGGCACCACGACACCACCCCCAACCGGCAGCACAACTCCGCCGCCCACCGGAGCCACGCCAGGATCGAATCCAACAGCGCCCGGCACGGCCGCGCAACCTTCGACCAATCCCAATGCCACCACTCCGGGTACAACCCCTAACACCTCGCCGACCGCGCCAGGATCGACCACAAATCCTGGCGCATCGCCGAACGGTGGAACGACTAATCCTGGAACCCCGAATCCAGGCTCCAATCCGGCAAATCCAAACCCTGGTTCAAACCCTGGCACCCCGCAAGGAAGTTCAGGACAAGGCAGCGCGAACCCTGGACCACAGAGATAAGACCTCGGAGATAACACCACAGAGAGTAAGACCAGAAAGATAAGTTTGCTTTGAACAAATTTCGGAGGGGGATGGATGCGGGCTCAATTTCATGAGCCCGCATTTTTAGCGCTTTTGAGAACCTGGCTAGAGCATCCGGGCTCGAGAAGTCAGCCACCGGATGGCTGTTGTTGCGTCATGCAGTGCATCGTGCCAAATCCCCAGACTAGATCGCCGGAATAAATCGGAACAATCTCGCGCCCGGAAAAAAGTTCCGACAAAATGTTCAAAGCTATTCGATCGTTCGGATCGTTGAAAACGGGCAGAAGCACAATGCCATTCGCAATATAAAAATTGGCATAGCTCGCCGGCAAACGCCTTCCTTCGAAGACAATCGGACGCGGCATGGGAACCTCGACGATGTTGAGTGATCCACCGGACTGATCTCGAGCGGTCTTAAGACGCCGCAGGTTTTGGCGCAGCGGCTGGTGATTCACATCTTTCGGATTGCCTTCAACCATGGTCACAACCGTATCCGGTGCAACGAATCTCGCGAGGTCATCGACATGGCCATACGTATCGTCGCCGGCAATTCCTTTTCCCAACCAGATGACGTTTGGCGCGCCGAGATATTTTGCGAAAAGTTCTTCGTAGTTGGCGCGCGACATGGCTGGATTGCGCTGCTGAATTTTTCCCAGCAGACATTCTTCGGTCGTGAGCACGGTACCGCATCCGTTCACATCGATGGAACCACCTTCCAGAACGACGCGGTTCTTATCCTGTAAAGCATGAATTTCTTGCCTGCGGGCGGCGCGGGCCATAAGACTTCCGATTTTCGCGTCTTTATGCCAGTTGGAATATTTGGCCCACGCATTGAAACGAAAGCTAACGGCAAGCCGCTTATGTAGGGACAGCCGCCCTCGGCTGTCCGGCCGGGCGAAGCCCGGCTTTGCCGGCTCAACGAAAATGCATCCAGAATCTCGGAGCCAAACCCGGTCGGTGGCCCACCGATGGAAGCGAACGTTGGTCAGCGAAGCGTTGGCGCTAGTCAGAATTTTGCGGACGCCGCGCTCGCTGGCTCCATCGTTAACGATCAATTCTACCCGCTCATGGCGCGTCAGGTTGCGGATGATCTCGGCATAGACCCAGGGAATCGGCTCGAACTTTCCCGGCCAGTCGTCAAGATTATGCGGCCACGCCAGCCAGGTTGCTGCGTGCGGCTCCCATTCGGCGGGCATGCGAAAGTTGAGGGCCCGCGAATCAGAACCTAAAGCATTCCTTGAAAAAATGGTTCGGGACATTAAGGTTAGATTACGCTCTGGATTATAAGTTGCGCATGCAGTCCTTAGGCTGACGTCACACCGCCCGCGCGGCGGCGCCTCATTGCTTCGTTAATTTGAACCGCGCAAATGGCTTGGCTTCGCCCTTGACTACATTGTCGAGATGGTTCTCCCATGTGTTGGTCTTGGGGTCGTAGACGTAAGTGTTGGTGAAGCTGGAGTCGCCGTGCTCGTCGGTGAAAACGAAAGCGAGGATATTCTCTTTCGGCGTCGCGAGCCCGACGGATTCGGCTGTTGCTCCACCGTATACATCCAGCCACACGCAGGCGTATTGCTTAGTCTTCTCGTTCCAGCCGACGAATACCGTTGCTTCGTACTGTGGTTCACCTTTGTCGTTTTTTTCCCGCGAGACTTCGCGGAAGCGCAGATAGTGGTGCTGGAGGACCCACTCCGCATCCAAGTCGTGGGTTACAGACTGCTTGCCCACCGTCCCCCGCAACAGCCACTTGCCGGCAAGATGGTCGAGCAGGGGTGAGTTCACAGGCGCCTGTTGAGCCATTACGCTCACAGCCGCGCATATTGTCGCCAGGATGAGGAGTTTCTTCATCGACCGCATTCTACATTGTGAAGACAATGAGGGTAATCAGGATTTTTCGGCCGTTTGCTATGCGACTATGGGAGTCCCCATAAGTGTCTTCACCACGCAGGGTGCGGATCATCACTGACGAAGCAGGCAGTTCCTTCTAAGATTGTGGCTGAAGAAAGCTCGTCTTTCCTCAGAGGTCGGGCTTGCTCCCAGCGCATCGCTGTGCAAGGGCGACGCACTACCCCGCAAACCAGGAGTGGCATCATGCTAAAAAACGAACAGGCAATCCGGGCATTTCGAGAGGTATTGACGCAGATCGAAGCAACCGCTGTACGATCGGACGCGGTTTTCGAGCTCATGCTGGAGCGCCGCCAGATCAACAAGCAAGAGCTTCAACAGGTAATCGAAGGCGCAAAAGGCAGGCAACAGGCCAAATGGGATCAGATCCGGGCCAAAATGGATTCGCTTCTGGATGAAGAAGCCGACAAGCCGATTGCAAAAGTTGCGTGAATTGACGGAATCGTTGAAAGGCCGTCAGTAGGCGATTACAGCTCACTGACCGCCACGATGAATCGCGATGCTTCAACAGCTCCGAGGAGTGGGGTCAGCGGAGCCTACTCGGGCCGCAAAATACTTCTCAAAAACTCCAATGTCTTCTGTGAGGCACCGGTCTTTACCAATTGCAATAGAGCGTTAAGCTTCCGGGGTCGCCCCTACGATCTGGGGGGAATTCAAGTACTCACTCCAGTCAAGCTGTTGTCCCAGCTTCTCGTATCCGAAAGTACTTCCTTAGGGCGATGAAGGCATTAACGCCCTGCTCTGCTGTGGGGTATGCCGGGATCCCGTGCGCGCGCAATTCAATAATGGCCTCATTGCATTCATGTCCCCCCTGCAGTTCCATCACAAAGGGCTTACCTAGATGTCTGTATTTCTCGTGCATCATAATGGCGACGCTTGTAATGGCAGGAACATCCGTCACTGCGGACGGGCACACCGAGCCATATATCCCATCCACACGGTGGTCCTCGAAACAATTTGCAAAGGCTGCTTCGTACTGCCACGGGGCGGCCACTCCAGTGAGATCCAAGGGATTGAGCGGAGACCAAAACTGGGGCATGTATTGACAAAGCTTTTTGCCGAGTCCGTCGGAGATCTCTGCGAGTTCGTTCATCGGCATGCCGCGTCTTTCAAAATGGTCGCAGGAGAGCAAGCCGGAACCCCCTCCGTTAGTAATCATCA
Source organism: uncultured Acidobacteriaceae bacterium (assembly GCA_963766625.1). GTDB lineage: Bacteria > Acidobacteriota > Terriglobia > Terriglobales > Acidobacteriaceae > Sulfotelmatobacter. The sequence continues at coordinate 3,766 of CAVYBF010000027.1, forward strand.
CGATGTTGTCGCCACGCAACGGTGGTTGAAGCGCTAAAGCCATGGAAACATCCAGAAACTCCTGCCAGGTTTGGAGTCTGATCGCGCCAGCTTGCTCGAAGATTCTGTCAAATTGCGCATCGTTCGCCCCTGCGTTGTCGGATGCTGTGTGACGAAGTGCTGCTTTGGCCCCTATTCTAGATCCCCCGGCTTTGATGACAACGACTGGCTTGTCCGGGGTGATCGATTTGCAGGTGCTGATGAACGCTTCGGGCGAATCCAGCCCCTCGATGTAAACTGCGATGCTCTTTGTGTTGGGATCCTGCTTCGCATAGGCCATGAG
>CAVYBF010000028.1:0-998822 GCA_963766625.1 uncultured Acidobacteriaceae bacterium
GCCTGGGCCGAAGGAGTTCCGAATTATCTCTGGCGAGGTGCCAGCGATGAAACACTGGGTTGGCCAGGATGTTGAAGTGCTCGGAATCGTTGGAGTAGGTCACGCTAACCGGCCACCCTACAACTCGGGCTCAACCTCCGGCGTTCGCCTTTGGACGATCAAAGCAGAGAAAACCAAGGAACTCGGTGGTCTGTGCAGCGACGCTGGACAAGAATGGCCGGGAGATCACTTTGACCAGAAGTAAGCTCTTTAACGACTGCACCAGGATGCCGCAGCACCCATTCCAGGTTTCAGCGCGCAACCATCGGCGCGGCGTGGAAACTTGGAGGTGAGTCAGTCGGCTACGGCATTATCCGTAATCTCGAGGCCGCGGTCGATAATGGCAAATGCCTCCCGCATCTGCTGCTCATCGATGCATAGCGGCGGATTAGTAAAGAACGTGTTCCAGCGAACGAAGGTGTAGAGGCCTTGTTCGCGGAAAAAACGAGCGAGAGCGGCCATTTCTTCAGAAGTGCCATTGAACGCCGCCATGGGCTGTTTTGTTTTACGGCTGCGAATCAGTTCAATGATGCCAAATAGCCCAATGGACCGGACCGCTCCGACCGAAGGATGCCTGGATTGCAAGTCGGCCAAAATCCCCTTCATGATCGCGCCCATTTTTTTAGCGTTCTCGATAAGGCGATCTTCTTCATAGACGCGAATGGTCGCGAGCGCTGCCGCGCATCCCATAGGATGACTGTTGTAAGTGAGACCTCCGTAGAAAACTTTGTCCTGAAAATGCTGCGCAATGTGATGCCGCATACCCACCGCTCCGAGCGGCAAATAACTGGAAGTTAGCCCCTTTGCCATGCAAAGCAGATCGGGAACGATCCTCCAGTGATTCACGGCAAACCATTCGCCCGTGCGCCCGAAGCCGGACATAACTTCGTCGGCGATCATGACGATGCCATATTTGTCGCAGAGCTTCCGCACCCCCTCGAGATATCCATCGGGAGGAATGAGAACGCCATTCGTGCCGGTAACCGGTTCGAGAATGAATGCAGCAATGGTTTGTGGGCCTTCGAGCTGAATAGTTTCCTCAATCATGGCAAGAGAAGACTCAGCTGATTCCCATCCTCGCGCAATGCCGTGATACGGATCCAGCACGTGAACCACGCCCGGAATGCCGGGTTCAGCGGCCCATCGGCGCGGATCGCCAGTAAGTGAGATCGCGCCCGCAGTTGCGCCGTGATAAGAGCGATACCGTGCGAGAATTTTATGCCGTCCGGTAAAGAAGCGCGCCAGCTTGATGGCGTTTTCATTGGCGTCAGCTCCACCGTTGGTAAAGAAGAAAGTGTCGATATCGCCGGGAGTGATTTCGGCGAGCTTCGCGCCGAGACGCGCGCGCGGCTCAGTTGCCATGAATGGATTCGCATAGGCGAGGGTTTCGGCTTGATCTTTGATCGCTTGAATGACGCGCTCGTCGCCGTGTCCGATGTTGACGGACATGAGCTGGCTGTTGAAGTCGATGAAGCGCTTCCCTTCCGGCGTGTAGAAGTAGATGCCCTTGGCGCGAGCTACTGGAATGGGATCGACTTTCGACTGAGCGGACCATTCGTAGAGCGTGTGCTTACGGGAAAGATCGACGATTTCCTTACCGGTCATCGTTGGAGTGGCGAGGGTTGTGGTCATAGAATCCTTCACGATTTTATTGCCACAGATTTTCGCGGATGAACACTGACCACAGAAGTTGTCCGTGTCGATCCGTGAAATCCGTGGCTCAGAATTTCCGGCTATGTTCTTTCGCCCAGCGTTCGACAACTACCTTTTTGTCGGTGTAGAACTCAATGGCGTCGCGGCCCTGCCCATGGAGATCGCCGAAGAAGCTGTTCTTCCATCCGCTAAACGGGAAGTAGGCCATGGGCGCTGCCACGCCAATGTTAATGCCGATATTGCCTGCCGGCGCTTCGTAGCGGAATCGGCGGGCGGCCGATCCGCTCGAGGTGAACAGCGATGCCTGGTTGCCATAGGCACTGTGTTCCAGGAACGTGAGAGCATCATCCATATCTTTGGCGTGAACCAGACTGAGCACGGGTCCGAAAATTTCAGTGTCGGTAAGTTCGCTCGAAGCTGGAACGTCGTCGAGAATCGTCGGCTTCACAAAGTTCCCGGATTCGTACTTCGGGATCCTGGAGTTGCGACCATCGAGCAGAACTTTCGCCCCTTGCTTTTCGCCGAGGTCAATCAGCGATTCCACTCGCTCTTTGCTCTGCGGTGTAATCACCGGCCCCATTTGAACACCTTCTTCCAGGCCGTTTCCAACTCTAAGCTTTGAAGCTGCATCGGCTATGGAGTCGCGGAAAGTTTTCTGCGCTTCCCCAATCGTCACAGCAACAGAAACCGCGAGGCAACGCTGGCCGGCACAGCCGAAGGCGCTGTCGCTGATGATCTGAGTTGCCATGGGCATATCAGCATCGGGAAGCACGATGACGTGATTTTTAGCTCCGCCCTGGCATTGGGCTCGTTTCCCGTTTGCCGCGGCTCGCGAATAAACGTATTTCGCGACTGGCGTAGAACCCACGAAGCTGATCGCACGAACTTTCGGGTGATCGAGCAGTGCGTCGACCGAGGGCTTGGCTCCATTCACCAGGTTCACGACGCCTTTCGGCAATCCGGTTTTCTCGAGCAGCTCGTAAATGTAGTGCATGGTGAGCGGCACGCGCTCGGAGGGTTTGAGAATGAAGGTGTTGCCGGTTGCGATGGCGTAGGGCAGATACCAAAATGCAATCATGCCTGGAAAGTTGAAAGGCACGATCGCCGCGGTGACGCCAAGAGGCTGACGAATCATCATCTCGTCGATGCCGCGCGCAACGTCTTCAAGATTGTAGCCTTGCATCATCATAGGGATGCCGCAGGCGACTTCCACGTTTTCGATGGCGCGGCGCATCTCGGCTTTGGCTTCGGCAAAAGTCTTGCCGTTTTCCTGCGTGATGATGCGTGCGATGTCATCGATGTGATCTTCGAGAAGCATCTTCAACTTGAAGAGCGGCTGGATGCGGTCTTCGGGCGGCGTGCGGCGCCATTCAGGAAAGGCGCCGGCCGCGGCTTCGACTGCCTGATTAACTTCAGCGGCGTCCGAAAGCGGGACCTGAGCCAGCGTTTCGCCGGTCGCGGGATTAATAACGTCACGCCATTCTCTTGCGGATGATTGGCTCCATTGGCCATTGATGAAGTTAGTAAGACGAGTGATCGGTGGTGCAGCTACTGACGTCATGGGATTGCCCTTTGCTATCGGGAACGCTACTTCCAATTTTTACACCATTTGCGCGATCGCGCCTTTTTTATCGCAGACCAAGGCTAATGCGGACTCGAGCACGTCCAGTCCTTCGTCCATCTGTTCGTTGGTCGCGACCAGCGGAACGAGTACGCGTATCACATTCGAATACGAACCGGCCGTAATCGTGATCAAGCCGTGCTCGTAGCAATACTGCGTGATCTGCTTGGTTTCCTCTGCGGCCGGACTTTTGGCTTCTTGGGACTTCACAAGTTCGATAGCCTGCATGCCGCCGAGGCCACGCACATCTCCGACGATCGACCAACGCCGTTGCCACTCACGGGCCCGTCGCTGGAAGCGCTCGCCGAGTTCATTGGCCCGAGCGAGCAAATTTTCTTTCTCAAATAAATCTAGAACTGCAAGCGCAGCCGCGCAAGATAAAGGATTGCCGGCAAACGTGCCACCCAGGCCGCCGGGTCCGGGAGCATCCATGATTTCGGCTCGGCCGGTGATGGCAGCAAGCGGCAAGCCTCCACCGAGAGATTTAGCCGTGACGAGAATGTCTGGCTCGATTCCGTAATGTTCACAGGCAAACAGTGCTCCGGTGCGGCCGAAGCCGGATTGCACTTCATCGGCAATGAACAGAATGCCGTGCTTGTGGCAGAGATCGACCAGCACTTTGAAATAATCCGGCGGGGGCGCGACGAAGCCGCCTTCGCCCAGCACCGGCTCCGCGATCACAGCAGCAACTTCTTCGTTGGCGACAATGCGCTTGAAAGTATCTTCGAGATGGCGCGCGCAGTACAGATCGCACGATGGATATTTCAGGTTGTACGAGCAGCGATAACAGTAAGCGAATGGCACGCGATAAACTTCGCCGGGGAACGGTGCGAATCCAGCTTTATAAGGATGAGTTTTGCTGGTGAGAGCGAGTGTCATCATGGTGCGGCCGTGAAACGCATCTTCGAAGGCGATGATTGCGGGACGCTTCGTGTAGGCACGGGCGATCTTGACAGCGTTCTCAACCGCTTCTGCGCCGCTGTTGACGAACAATGTTTTTTTAGCAGACTTGCCGGGCGTGACCGCGTTCATGCGCTCGGCAAGTTCGATGTAGCCTTCATACGGCGTGACTTGCACGCAGGTATGCAGATATTTGTCGAGCTGTTCCCTGATCGCAGCGATCACCGGCGCCTGTCGATGACCCGCGTTAGCACAACCGATGCCGCCAGCGAAATCGATGTAGCGGTTGCCGTCGACATCTTCGAGACATGCGTCTTCGGCTTTGGCGACATAGATCGGAGTGCCGTGAGAAAGCCCGCGGGGCACGGCTTGCGCGCGGCGCTCAGATAGAGCGCGCGATTTCGGGCCGGGAATTTTTGTACGTAATTGAATTGTAGACATCGTGAGGTCCAGTGGTTAGTGGTTGTTGATTAGTGGTGAATGGGTAGTCAATCGCGCTCTCCACAAATAGCCACTATTCACTAACCACTGCCTTTCAGTACCAGCCGATCGGTTGCTCGTTTAGATTGATGAAGACCTGCTTAGTCTCCAGATATTCTTCGATGCCCCCGGGGCCCAGTTCGCGTCCGAAGCCCGATTGTTTGTAGCCGCCCCACGGCGCTTCGACATATGTGGGCTGCATATGATTCACCCACACGATACCTGCGCGCAAAGCTTTTACGGCACGCATAGCCCTGAAAATGTCGCGGGTCCAGACGGCTGCGGCGAGACCGTAAGGAGAATCGTTGGCGATCTTGAGCGCATCCTTTTCGTCGTCGAAAGGAATCACCGCCGCGACAGGCCCGAAGATTTCTTCACGTGCAAGCCGGTCGGAGTTGTTCACGTCGTAGAAAATTGTGGGCTGCACATAATAACCTTTCGCGATTTTTTCTGGCCGGCCGCCGCCGGCCGCCAGCTTGGCTTCTTTCTTGCCCAACTGGAGGTATTCGCACACGCGATCATATTGTTCTTTGCTGACCAGTGGGCCCATCTTGGTTTCGCGTTCGAGGGGCGGCCCTAGTTTGATCTTCTTTGCTTTTTCCGTCATAGCCTCGACGAAGTTCTTGTAAATCGACTTCTGAACAAGAATGCGGCTGCCAGCTGAGCAGACTTCGCCTTGATTGATGAAAACGCCGAAAAGAGCGCCGTCGATGGCGGCTTCGAAGTCAGCGTCGGCGAAGAAAATGTTGGGTGATTTGCCTCCGAGTTCGAGCGTTACACGCTTCACAGTGTCGGCAGCCTGCTTCACGATAATTTTGCCGACAGCGGCGCTGCCGGTGAAAGCGATCTTGTTCACGTCAGGATGCTGAACGAGCGGAGCACCACAGGTCTCTCCAAAACCGGTCACGATGTTAACGACTCCCGGCGGAAGTCCGCAATCGGCAAAATACTTTGCCAATTCGAGCGCGGTGAGCGGCGTTTGCTCGGCCGGCTTCAGAACGCAAGTACACCCCGCAGCTATTGCCGGAGCCAGCTTCCATGCGGCCATGAGCAGCGGATAGTTCCAGGGAATAATTTGTCCGGCAACGCCGACCGGCTCCTTGAGCGAAAGCGACATTGCGTTGTCGGGCACCGGATTCACGTAGCCGACGACCTTCGTGGCAAGCCCACCGTAGTACTCGAAGCAAGTGGCGGCATCGTTGATATCGAACTCGGCCTCAACAATCGGTTTGCCCGTATTGCGGCATTCGAGTTCGGCAAGCGAAGCGAGATTGGCGCGGATCTTTTCTGCAAGACGGAACAGGACCCGGCCGCGTTCCTGGGCAGTGCTGGTCGACCAGGGGCCGTCCTCGAAGGCAGCCTTAGCGGCGCCTACAGCACGGTTTACATCGCCCGCGCCGGCGTCGGGAACTTGCGCGATCACTTCTTCGGTTGACGGATCGTAGACGGGAAAATATTTCTTCGACTTGCTATCGCTCCATTCTCCGTTGATATAGAGCTGATATGTCTTGATTTCGGTTTGAACTCCGCTAGGCATTGCTTCGACCTCCTGATTGCCTCAGGGCCTGAAGGCCCACACAACGTTAATCATTGCGGCACGACTACAGTCGTGCCCTTCCCTGTCCTGCTTTCCCTTACCAGTTGCAGCGCCTTGCGGCGCCCATAGACAAAGAAAAAAAATGCGGCCAGTCCAATGAAAAACAGCGTGCCGCCAAACATCCATAGCTCGTAAGACCAAAGAGAAGTGATTTGCTGCGCGGGGAAAAACACCAGCGCGATACCGAGAAGAGTTGTCAGAAGACCACTCGTACCTGCGACAAACAGGGTGAGGCGGCGGTACTGACCTTGAGGCTTGGATTCCCGAACAGAAAACCGCACCAGTGCCGCAAACATATAAACGAATGGAACGAGTTGCAAGACAACTGCAAGCGAAAGAAGTTTCTGAAAAGTTTCCTGAACACCGGCGCCGGCAAAATTCATGATCACCAGCAACGAAGAAACAATCGCCTGCACGATCAGCGCTGCATACGGAGTCGTGTAGCGTGGATGAACTTTGCCGAGCCACGAAGGCATGTAGGAATCGAGACCGGCTACGAAGGGAATACGGGCGCAGCCGCCCATCCATGCCGATCCTATGCCGGCGATGGAAAGGCTTAACATTAGAGCAAACGGAATCGTGATCCAAGCAATGCCGACGCGTTCCGCCATGTGCGTAACCGCTTGCACAATTCCCTGAAGCACGTTCACGTTCCTGCCGATCGCGACGAGAATGGTGAGAGTTGCGCCGACATAGAGCACGCCGGAAAGAACTCCGCCGAGAGCAACAGCGCCTGGCAAAGTGCGACCGGGGTCTTTGATTTCGTCGCCCATAACGGAGGCGAGTTCAAGGCCGACCAGGCCAAAGCAAATCACCCCGAAAGAGTTGAGAACGAAGCGCGGATTCGCCGGAACCCGAAAGTCGGCGGCAGTGATGTTTGAGCCGAAGCGGCTCCAGATCACGACGCCGAGCCCAATTAGTACGGCAGCGGCGACGAAGGTTCCAATCGCGCCGATATTGTTGACCCACTTTCCCACGCCAAGGCCAACGATGTTGAGAATGGTCAGCACCCCCATCAGAGCGAGCGAGGTGATAAGGGCAAAAGTCCTGTTATCAGCGAGTGCAGCATGGCTGGGGCCGAGCGCAAAAACGGAGACGCCGACGAAATACAACATCACCGTCGGAACGTAAAGCATGTTATTGGTCCAATAGCACCAGCCGGAGAGAAATCCGTGAAAGTCGCCGAACACTTCCTTTGCCCATAGATAGACCCCGCCCTCGCCGGGATAACGATGCGCAAGTTCGATGACGGCGATGCCCTGCGGCCAGAAGAAAAGGATGAGCGAGATAATCCAAAGCCAAATCGTGACGCCGCCGTTAGCCGCTATGGAGGGGACAACGTTCAGATTAAAGACGGCGACGACGAAAAGCAGAACCAGATCGCGGCGTCCGAGGGCGCGGATGAGGTGAGGCTGGGCGGGTTGGGAAGTGGTGGACAAAGTTCAGTTGGGAAAAAACTCTTTCCCTATTTAATGAAGCTGCTTCATCTATCTTGTCATCCCGACGAGAGCGACAGCTCTTGGAGGGACCGTACGATCGTTTCCAAGCACCACCGCTGCTGAGGCAGTTCACAACATGCAGATGAGTCGGTCTTATCCGCAGCGTGAATTGCGCAAGCATTCGTACGGTCCCACTCGCGGCCTTGCCGCGCTCGGGGTGACAAGCATCAACAATCTAGTGTGCGGCCAGCACCGGCTGGCCCGCGCGTTCCTGTTGCGCTTTCGCGAGCGATTCGGCGATGTCATCGAACGCCGCCAAATGCTTGTCAATGTCAGCCTCGGTGTGCTGCACGGAAATGGTCCACTGTTCATCCCACCAGTAAGGCTGCGCCATCACGCCGCGGTTCACCATGCCGAACCAGTAATGACGCCACAGATCGATATCGACCGTGGTCCAGTCGCGGTAATTGCGAATCTCTCTCGGATAAAGCATGAGCGCGCCGTTGGCTCCGGCTTGCGCGATGTAGGCTTGCAGGCCAACTTTCGCAATGGTCTTGCGATATCCGTCAGCTAGTTTCTTTCCGAGTTTGTCGACATGCGCGTAATTGTCGCGAGTCAGCACTTCGCGGAAAGTTGCCAGGCCGGCAGCCATCGAAACTGGGTTGGTGTTGTACGTTCCGCCATGGAAGACTTTGTGCTGCGAGATCAGGTCCATGACCGATCTGCTCGCGCCAAAGGCGGCGAGCGGCAAGCCTCCGCCGATGGACTTGGCGAGGCAGATCATGTCCGGCTGAACGTTGAAGTATTCGCTGGCGCCGCCCCAGCCGAGTTTCGCGCCGGTTTTTACTTCATCGAAGATCAGCAACGCCGCATACTTGTTGGCGAGATCGCGCAATCCTTTAAGGAAGCCGGGTTCCGGCAGGCAGAGGCCTACGTTCATCAGAATCGGCTCGAGAATAATGGCGGCGATTTCGCCGGGATTTTCCTGGAACCGGCGTTCGACACTTCCGAGATTGTTGAAGGTGGCAATTTTGACGTTCGCAATAGCCGATATCGGCACGCCCAAGCCCCCGGTAACAGCTGTTGGATTTTCCACATCGCCATATTCGGGAGCATGCGGCTTGACGCTGACCAGAGCAGAATCATGCAATCCGTGATATGCGCCTTCAAATTTAATGATCTTGTCACGGGCGGTTGCGGCGCGAGCCAGACGGATAGCGTGCATGGTGGCCTCGGTTCCGCTGTTGCCGAAGCGGCACATCTCGACCGGGAAGCGTTGGCAAATTTCTTCAGCCAGTTCCCATTCCATGTCATGCGGCATGCCGAACATGGTGCCAGTGGAAAGCCGTTTTTCGACAGCTTTCATCACCGCGGGATGGCAGTGCCCTGCCATTAGTGCGCCGAAAGTCAGATTGTGGTCGATGTATTCGTTGCCATCGAGGTCGCGGAATTTGCTCCCGCTCGCATCTTTCACGAAGATCGGCCAGGGATCGTAATGCCGATAATTGCTGGCTACTCCAAGTGGAATGCGTTTGAGATTTTTCTTGTGCGCTTCGGCGGATTTTGGCGTGCGGCGCTCGAACGTCGAGAGTTCTTTCTGCAGATCGGGGTACATCAGATTGCTCCGAGAAGGCTCAGGCCGCAGGTTTCAAACCGGGCCATTAGAATGCGGGCGGCGGCTAGCCGCCCGGTTGGCTCTTTTACTCTACTCTACTTCACTAAAAATAGAATTTTAGCGCGAACTGCACCAGGCGTGGATCCTGCGCCTGGGTAACTTTTCCGAACTCGGTCGGTCCGTCGGAAAAGTTACCGTCTGGATTATAAAAATTCGTGTGATTGAAAATATTGAAAAGCTCGGCGCGGAACTGGAAATAGCGCGCCTCATCAATGGGGAATTTCTTGTGAATGGCGAAGTCCCAATCTTCGAGCCCGGGGCCGCAGCAGATGGACCGTTGCGTTCCGTTGTTGGATTGGCCGAGCGGCGGGCCTGTAAGACCGCTAGCATTGGGGGTTGCAGCGGTCGCAAAATCATTGGGGTTAAACCAAAAGCCGCCGCTGGTCTTTGGATTCAGTTTCTGGAAAGGCTGAACCAAGCTAGGTGCTTCGGTGCCCAGGAAGAAGATGCTGGCGGTCAGTTCGGTGTCATCCTCGGTATCAAGGCGAATGGGAAACCCACTCTGGAATTGCGTGATCCCTGAGATGGACCAATCATCCACCAACTGTCCCCTGAATCCGTGGTATCTGCGCGTGGGAATTTCCCAATCGTAACTGACGACAAAACGCTGTTTGGAGTTAAACAGTGACATGGCGCGACTGGCAGCATGATTAAAGGGATCTAGCGTCTCTTCAAAAGTTGATCCGTCGTCAAGTGACTTGCTGAACGTATACGCCGCCTGGAACTGCAGCCCGTGCGAGAAGCGCTTTTCGAGCATGGCTTCAAACGCGTTGTAGGTGGCATTGGCGACAGTGTTTTCGGCGAAGATATCACTGAAAACTGGAATTCCATCCAGCGGACAACCAGCACCGGTGAAAGCATTGCAGCTCGGAGAGGAGTAGGGACGCAAGCCGACGAACTGCAAGGTTTGTCCGGTGCCCTTGACGATGCTGCCGTTTGGCATGTGGAACGGAAACCCGGGTGGAACCTTCACGCTCCACTGGCTATCTTCGAGGAACGGACCGCATGTGGTTGGTGTTCCGTAAGAAGTAACATCGTTCGCGTTATAATGGATGGAGATGTTGGACATATCGAGGCATGTCTGCGGAATCGACGGGTTGATATCGTAGGACGCGAGAAGCCGGTGACCCTCCGATCCAACGTACCCCACCTGCAGCATCATACTGTTAGCTAGCTGATGCTGAATCGTCAGATTGTATTGCTCGGTGTACTGCGTCCGCAGATGCGGCTGGAATTCGCCGTAAAGCAGAATGGGCCGGAACAGAGAATAATCGACCGCTTGGCCTTTCGTTGGCGTGAGAACGCCATTGAATGGATTTGGTGCGATCGACCCGCCAGCCTGATACACAAACGGCGTGTTGAAGAAAGTTTCGTATATATCGGAACTGCCTCCAAAGGGCGGCTCAGCTCCGAACTGCGCCAGCACAAGCTCTTCAATCGGGTTGTAGAAAATGCCCCAGCCGGCGCGAATACTGGTCTTGCCGGATCTACCGGGGCTCCATGCCACTCCAATCCTCGGCGCGAACGCGTGGTAATAAGTACTGGTCATGCCTGCCGGTACGCCCGGGTCTCCTGGAACCACCAGACCGGTTGGCTGTACTCCCGCGGCCGCACAGCTGGAACTCGTGGCTCCGAGTTCGGCCTCGCCCGCGGCTGACAATGCACATGGGTAAATGGTCGAGTTCTGCCCGGGCCGAAAAGTCTCGACGTGTCCGCTGATGTCCGTGGGGGGAGTATCCAGCTCCCACCGCAAACCGTAATTTAAAGTCAGGTTCGGTTTGATCTTCCAGCTATCCTGCGCGAAGGGATAGACGGACGTACCGCGAACATCTTCTCGCTGTCCGGATCCTTGCCCGTATGAGTCGCTCAAGCCGAGAAGAAATTCTGCGTAATTGTCCCCGTCGCTGGTGAAAATCGAGTTTGAGCCACCGTTATAGAACTGGTAATAGCCGTTGACATTGTAGTAATAGTACTGGTCGAATCGCTGACGGCGCACGTCGATGCCGAACTTGAAGGTGTGCGTGCCTTTCACCCACGTCAAATTATCGGACCACTGGAAACTGTTCCCGACTTGGGGAAGGAACCCCTCGTAGTTATTGCCGAACGTCGCTCCACCGCCAATGTTAATGAAAGGAACGCCGGTGAGAGTGGCAGGCAAACCGGGAGTGATGCCAGCCTTACCCGGACCAATACCTGAGGTGGCAACAAGAGCATTAATGGGCGCCGAATCCGATCTTCCCGTAAAACAAAATGGCATAGCCGCGCCCGTACATGAAGACGTAACCGGGAGGGTAGTTTGCGGCTTCAAAAAGCCAAGTTGTCCTTCGCGCATGTAGGTAAAGTGTGCCTCGTTCACGAGCGCATTGGTAAGCGTCCACGTGTGGGTCAGATTCCACTGCTGGAACCGGTTGTTGTTGAAATTGCCAAAACCAGGAACGTTTGCGCCAGCTGCTTCAAACTGATTGAAAGGTTGAAGCTGCCGGAGATCGTTGAAGTAATAATATGCCGTAAAATTTTGGCGGTCATTGATCTTGTGATCGAACCGGACCGTGAACTGATCTTCGTTGTCCGTGCTTACGGGAACCGTGACGCTGGCCGTCGGAATATACAGCTGCATCAGATTGGCGGCGACTGGGTCCTGACAAGCGCTGGGGATTGCACCGTCAGGAAAGATGGTCGACCAGTCGATTACACCCGTGTTGGGGTCGACTGGAGTGGCAGCAATTCCTCCTGCACCCAAACCTAAAGCCGCATCACATCCCGAGCGCCCATCAAGCACCTGCGCAACAAAGCTGTTCGAAATGCCGCCGCTGAAAGGTCCGAACGCAGAAAAGTTTCCAGCTCTTTCTGCGGCGCTGGGAACGTTTACCTGCTGCCCCGTAATCCCTTCACGAATGCGGCGGCCTTCATAGGAAACAAAGAAGAAACTTCGGTCTTTGATGACGGGACCGCCCAAGGTTCCACCAAACTGGTTCTGATTCCATTGCGGCCGACCGGCAATGTCGAAATAGTTCTTGGCGTCTAAAACCGTGTTGCGGAAGTACTCATAGATGTCGCCGTGAAGGCTATTCGTTCCGGACTTGGTCACGACGTTTACCACTGAACCGGAATTGCGTCCATATTCCGCGTCGAACGTGTTGGTGATGACGCGAAATTCCTCAACGCTGTCGGGAGTTGGCTGCACGGTGGGCAGGTTAACGAATTGATCGTTAGCATCTCCGCCATTCACGCTGAAGTTGTTAGCACGAGTACGGCCGCCATTAACGGACACAGAACCAGTATCCTGAGAGCCATAAAACAAGCTGCCGTTGCCATTTCCCAGCTGCGCCTGCACACCGGGCTGCAGTTGCAGAAATTGATAAGTGTCGCGGGAGTTCAGCGGCAGTTCGTTAACCGAGCGATCGTTGATGACTGCGCCAAGCTGAGTGCTGGTGGTGTCGACCTGTGGCGCTTCGGAAGTGACTTCAACGGTTTCCTGGGAAGCGCCAATTTGCAGGGTGGAGTTGAGTGTCACGACCTGATTGACGTCAACCGTCACACCCTTCTGCACATTCTTCTTAAAGCCAGCCAATTCGAATTGAACCGTGTATTTGCCGGGAACAACTTCAACGAAGGAGTAGTCGCCGCTGTCATTGGTGAGAGTGCTGCGGCTGATCGCGGTCGCTTCATTTGTTAACGTGACGTTCGCATGGGCGAGAACAGCGCCCGTAGGATCGGCAAGCCGGCCTACAATGCGGCCGCTGGCGCCTTGGGCGGAGAGTAGCGTGGGAATAAGAAACAAGAACACGGCAAGGCAAACGGCGGTCCAGCGGGCTCGTAGTAACGGCATGGAACCTCCAGGCTTCGGCAGAACTCATTTTTGTTTTGAAAGCGATTGCTTGTGTCCAGCCACAACCTTGCTATAATCCCGCAAGGTTAGAGAAGGGGCGCATAAACTGTCAAGAGGAAAAAAGCTTTCGCTCCCAATCGAAATCTTTATCTCCACGGTGAGTTATGAGTACCTCCGGCACTGAAGCCTATTTGAAGATCGGAGACGTTGCGCGCACAGTGGGGGTTTCACCATCAGTCATAAGAGGATGGGAAAATCTGGGCCTCACGCGTCCGCGACGCACGGAAAGCAAGTACCGGCTTTACAGCGCTGAGGATGTAAAACTGCTGAAGCGCGCCCGTTTTTTGCGCAAGGTGCGCGGCTTGAACGCGGCTGCAATTGTGGAATTGCTGCACCGCCAAGGCCGAACTACCCCAGCAAAGGATGGCAATGCCAGAGCGATCGGTTCGCACTTGCGGCAGTTGCGCACCAAGCGGCGTCTCTCGCTTTCACAAGTGGCGCGAGCAGTCGGTATCTCGGTAGGATTCCTGAGCGCGCTGGAGCGCTCGCGGATGACCGGCTCCGTAGGAACCTTGCGCAAACTGGCCCGGTATTACAAGACCAACATTTTAGATTTTTTTGACGCGACCGGAGCGAGCAGCCGGCAGGTTCACCCGGAACAACGTAAAGTGCTGGAAGCCGGACCTGGCGTCCGTATGGAATTACTGGCATGGGGCAACACAGTCATGGAGCCGCATTTGTTCAGAGTGGCGCCCGAAACCGGCAGCGGCGATGCCTACACGCACGAGGGCGAGGAATTCCTGTTCGTATTGCGAGGAGCGCTGAACATTACGCTGGAAAAACAGGAGTACCGGCTGAAAGCAGGGGACAGTTTTTATTTTGAGAGTGCGACACCGCACCAATGGAAGAATCCGGGGCGAAAAGAAACCTGGGTTCTGTGGGTGAATACGCCACCGACGTTCTAGATTATGAGCATTCCTGGGGGCACAATGAAAGCGCAAAAGTCGATGCTGTTGGCTCTGCTCATGATCCTGGCGTCCGCAATCGCATGTTCGAAGAAAACGCCAACCCTGAACCTGCTGGTGTGGGAAGGCTACGCCGATCCATCATTCGTCAAGGCGTTTGAGGAGCAGCATCATTGCAAAGTCTCGGCGTCGTACATGGGATCGAGCGACGAACTTGTCGCCAAGCTGCGCGGCGGCAGCGCTGGGAACTATGACGTGATCTCGCCTTCGAGTGACGTCGCCACCTCGATCGCAGCGGCGGGACTGGCGACGCCACTGGATTTATCGAAAGTCCCGACTTACGGGCAACTTTCGCCCCAGCTCACTTCCCTGCCCTTAGTTCGAATCAAAGAACAGGTGTATGGGGTTCCATTCATGTGGGGCCCAGATCCCCTGCTTTATGACACCACGGTTTTTGCCCAAGCGCCTGACAGTTGGAATGTGCTTTGGGATCCCAAGTACCGCGGCAAGATTTCGGTGTGGGACGATCTCTCGACGATATATATGGCCGCGCAGGTTCTGGGCTTTGATAAACCGGATCCCTCGCAACTTTATAACTTGACCGACGATCAGTTAGAGGCTGTCAAGAACAAGCTGCTGCAATTGAAACCCAACATCCGCAAAATGTGGTCAACGGGTGGGGAGTTGACGAATCTTTTTCAGAACCATGAAATCGTCGCGGCCATGGGATGGCCGCTGATGACCAATCAACTGCGGAAGATCAACTTCCCTATAGGGGAGACCATTCCGAAAGAAAATACGACCGGCTGGATCGATCACCTGATGATCACGTCGGCGAGCAACAACAAAGAGTTGGCTTACCAATTTCTTGAATACATGATTGAGGCGCAGACGCAAAAGAAAGTCACAGACGTAACCGGATACACTCCGGCAAATCCGCAGGCAGCGCAGTTCATGACGCCGCAGGAAGTGAAGAATTTGCACCTCGATGATGTCGATAGTTATCAGAAGCGGCTTTACTTCTGGCAGAACGTGCCCCGGCGAGCCAAGTACAACGAGATTTGGAACGAAGTGAAAGCGGCGCAGTAACCGACTTCGGCTTTTGGTTGCATCTATTCCTGTTGAAAATGTTTCGCGATTCAATGATCAGCCCCGAAATTGCGACGGCAACCGTAACGCGCAACGTAATCGGCGCGCCGCTGCTCAGAATTCGCAAAGTGGCCAAGCAGTTCGGCAAGAACGTCGTGCTGCGGGATATTTCTCTGGAAGTCGCGGAGGGAGAATTCCTCACCATCCTCGGCGAAAGCGGATCGGGCAAAACGACGCTGTTGCGCATCATCGCAGGTTTTGAGAGGGCAAGCGCTGGTGAAGTATGGATGGGTGAAGAAAGATTGGATTTGGAACCACCTTACCGGCGCCGCGTGAACACCGTCTTCCAAAACTATGCGCTCTTTCCGCATTTGACGGTGGAAGAGAACATAGCTTACGGATTGCGTGTGGCAAAACCGCCTGCAACCGAAGTTGCTTCTCGCGTCGCCGAGGCACTGGAAAAAGTAAAAATGTCAGCCCACGCGAAATCGAAGCCTTCGAAAATCAGCGGCGGACAGCAACAACGAGTGGCGCTGGCGAGAGCACTGGTGAATCGTCCGCGGCTATTGCTGCTGGATGAGCCGCTCTCCGCGCTGGACGCCAACCTTCGGCGGCAGATGCAGGTCGAATTGAAAGCTCTGCAACGTGAGGTAGGCATCTCATTCATCTTTGTCACGCATGATCAGGAAGAGGCGATGGTGATGTCTGACCGCATCGCTTTGTTGCGGTCTGGCGAACTTGAGCAAGTGGCCACGCCTCGCGAGATTTACGGTCGGCCGGCCACGGCTTACGCGGCGCAGTTTATAGGGCACACCAATTTGCTGAAAGGCGAGGTGAAGGCGGGACTCGTTCGCTGCGGTCAACTGAGTTGGGCGACCACGCTTCCTGAAGGGCCTGTTTTATTTTCCTTGCGGCCGGAAAACATTCGGCTCTCAGCCCAAAGCATGCCGGTTCCCGGTTCAGTCCGCATTCGCGGGAAAGTGATTGCGCAAGCTTTTCATGGCGCAACGGAATTAATTCGTGTGGAATGCGCTGATGGATTGGTGCTCGTAGTACGCACTCCGGCGGCTTCGCGAGCGCTGGATGATGTGCAAGTGGAATTCTCACCCGAGGACGCTGTTGCGGTGAGCCGGTCTCCGGAAAGAATCTGATGTTCTCGCGTACTTACAAAGCGGCGGTGACTCTGCCCCCGTTGATCTGGGTCGCGATCTTTCTGCTTACGCCCTATGCCTTGATGTTCTGTTACAGCTTCTGGTCAGTCTCGTCGTCGCAAAACATCGTTCATTCGTGGAACCTCGGCAATTACAGCGAATTGCTGCGCGTCGATGTTTATTGGGAGACGTTACTGCGTTCCATGTGGATTGCGGCGCGGGTGACGATTTTTTCTCTGCTGCTGGGGTATCCGCTGGCATATTTTTTGTCATTTTGTGCTGGCAAGAAAAAAGACCTGCTATATCAGCTTGTCGTCATTCCGCTGTGGGTCAGTTATCTGGTGCGCGCTTATGCGTGGAAGACGATTCTTGGCTCGGATGGCGTGCTCAATACCTCGTTGCAGTACGTGCATCTCACGAAACATCCGCTGGAGTTCCTGCTCTACAGTCCCTTTGCAGTGGTGCTGACTCTGACCCATATTTACACGCCATTTGCGTTCCTTCCGATTTACGCAGCGCTCGAACATATCCCGCGCAATCTGGTGGAAGCATCGCATGACTTGGGCGCGAGCCCGGTACAGACATTCTGGAAGGTAATTCTTCCGCTTTCGATTCCTGGAGTGATCGCCGGTGCAACCTTTGCGTTTGTGCTCAGCCTCGGCGATTTTCTTGCACCTCTGCTGCTCGGCGGTGCGAGCGGCATCATGATCTCGAATATCGTAGTCAGCCTATTTGGCGCGGCATATAACTGGCCGCTGGGCGCGGCAATTTCTCTGTGCATGTTGTTGCTGGTTTTGAGCCTTCTATTTTTCTCGGAGCGGCTGGAAAAGAAATGGAGCTTCTCGTGAGCGACGCGACCCGCACCTCAGAATCACGATGGCTGTTTCTTCACGCTGTTGCCGTGTTCGCATTTTTGTATCTGCCGATTGCTGTTCTCATTGTTTATTCGTTTAATGGCGAAGGGGTCGGAGGTTTTCCCCCGCATCATCTGACTCTCGATTGGTATCGAACGCTGTTTGCGGATGGTCCGATCTGGGATTCGGTGATCAATAGCCTGAAGGTAGCGCTGGCAGCAATCGCAATTTCGCTCATGTTAGGTGTTCCCGCAGCGCTGGCACTCGATCGAGCACAGTTCCCCGGCAAAGCATTGTTCCGGCGCGTAGTGCTTCTGCCGCTGATTCTCCCGGGAATTATCACCGGACTTTCGCTGCTGATGCTGTTCAATCTGACGAAAACGAATCTCAGTTTAACGACAATCATCTTAGGTCATGGCACAGCATTGATTTCGGTGGCAACCACCGAAGTGTTCGCAGGATTGCAGAAACTGGATCGCGCACAGGAAGAGGCCTCACTCGACCTGGGTGCAAATTACTGGCAAACATTTTGGCGGATCACTGTGCCAAATTTAAAGCTGCCGATCATCGGAGCGGCGCTGCTCATCTTTACGCTCTCCATGGACGAGATTGCAGTCAGCTTCTTCTTAATCGGTCGCGACAACACGCTGCCGCTGGAAATCTGGGGACGCTTACGGCGCGGCATCACACCGGAGATCAACGCCGTCTCCACAATAATTTTCGTCTTTTCGCTGGTTGCCATCGTGCTCTGGTATCGGTTGCGCATGCGTGCGGAAGGACAGGCGGATGTGGGCGCGGAAATCACCGCTGCTGCGGAGGGCAAGGTGGTATGAGTTCAAATCGCAGAGAGTTCATCAAATTCGTGGTTGCAGGAGCGGTCACGGCGGGATGCCCCATCGATTTGTCGCTGCTGACAGCGCAATCTTCCACAAAAGACAATGCCGAGGTTGACGGCGAACATAATCAGATTTGCCACGAGGTGCGGGATAAAGGCAGCAACGCTTTCGCGCGACCTGCGCCTTCTGCGCGGCATGACGTGGTGATCGTTGGCGGCGGGGTTAGCGGACTGGCGGCGGCTTACCGTCTGCAACATCACGATTTTCTTCTCCTGGAAAAAGAACCGCACTGGGGCGGGAACGCCTACCAGATGGAATACGACGGCAGCGCCTTTGGCACGGGATCGGCATTTCTTGCGAGAGATGAGTACGCGTATGACTTCGCCCAGGGGATCGGCCTGAAGCCTCTGCCGGTAAATAACTCCGATGCGAGCATCATTCGCGGCGAGTTGATCTTGGATACTTGGGGCGAAGGCCTGAACAAGCTGCCCTATCCTGCTTCCGTTCGCGAAGGATTTAAAAAGTTCAAAAAGGAGATGCTCGGGATCAATGTCGAAAAGCGCAGCAAAGAGCTGTTCAGTTTGCCGTTCTCCGATTTCATGAAGGACTACCCGGTCGAGTTGAAAGAGTGGTGGGATAACTTCGGTCCTTCGAATTGGGGTGCAGCCAGCAAAGATACGGCTGCAGCGATCGGGATTTATGCCCTGCAAGAAATGGATGGCGAAAGCCGGCAGGATGATCGCTATACATGGCCGGGCGGATTGGGAGCGGTTACAAAGAAATTGGCCGGAATTCTGCAACCGGCACACAAAGATCGCATGCTGACTGACACCACCATTGTCGCCGTCGTTCCGGAAAGAAATGATGTACAGGTAACGTACATGCGCGATGGTGGATTAAAAACGGTTGCGGCGAAAGCAGTAATCATGGCTACGCCGAAGTTCATCACGCGGCGGATCGTCGAAGGCCTGCCTGCAGCGCAAAGTGATGCTATGAAGCAGATTCGCTACGTGCCATATCCGGTCGTCAATCTGATCTTCGACAAGCCGGTTTTCAATGGTGGGTACGACACGTGGTGCCCGGGCGGCAATACATTTACCGACTTCATCGTTGCTGATTGGGTGGTGCGGAATCAGCCGGATTACCGGCAGAAGTTCAACATTATTACGTGTTACACGCCGATGAAGGAAGAGGATCGCGGCTATCTTCTAACCGAAACCGGATGCCGAACAATTGCCGCGAATGTGCTGACCGATTTTCAGAAGCTGATGCCCGGGATGAATGTGGATCCGATTGAAGTTCACATTTACCGGCGGGGACATCCCATGTATATGTCCACTCCAAGCTTATATACGGAGATTCAGCCTCTGACCCGCCATCCCATGGACCGCATATTCTTTGCGAACACGGATTGCCACGGTCCGGTGTCAACGACAAACGGCGGAATTCTCGCTGCACAACGCGCCGTCAAACAAGTCGAGGCGCGACTGGCGGGAAAACCGCAGCAGGCGGAGAAAGCGATTGCAAGTTGATTTTTACAGTAAATGTAGGGACAGCCGCCCTCGGCTGTCCGTTCGAATCTTTCGGTTCGAATCTTTCGGTTCAGGGCAACCGGCATTTGTGAGACCTAACCTAAGTTCGCCCTAATATCCTGCAAACCCCTCATACATAGTAAAGTTGTAGAAGAAGAGTCGGATAACGATTTTCAGGCGAAACGTTCGCCTCCCTGACGAAGGACGTAAGCAATTTGACCTTAAGCATTCGCAATATCGCCATCATCGCCCACGTGGATCACGGCAAAACCACGCTGGTTGACGCCATGCTCAAACAGAGCGGCACATTTCGTGCCAATGAAGCCGTGGCCGAGCGCGTCATGGATTCGAATGAGCTGGAGCGCGAGCGCGGCATCACTATCCTCGCGAAGAACACGGCAATTCTTTATCACGACGTCAAGATCAACATTGTCGACACGCCGGGGCACAGCGACTTCGGCGGCGAGGTCGAGCGGGCGCTGAAGATGGTGGATGGAGTCATGCTGCTCGTCGATGCCAGCGAAGGTCCGCTGCCGCAAACGCGATACGTGCTAAGCAAGGCGCTGGAAGCCAAGCTGCCACCCATTGTGGTAATCAACAAGATCGACCGGCCCGATGCGCGCCCGCAGGAAGTGCTCAACGAGATTTATGATTTGTTCATCGATCTCGATGCGAAAGAAGATCAGCTCGATTTCCCGGTTCTCTATACCAATGCGAAGCTAGGGACGGCGGCCAGCGATATGACCGGCGGCGAAAATCTGCGTCCATTGTTTGATGCAATTTTGAAAACAATTCCGCTGCCCAAGGGCGACCCTGCCGGACCGTTGCAGATCTTGGTCGCAAATCTCGATTACAGCGACTATCTCGGCCGACTGGCGATTGCGCGCGTTTTCAATGGGACGATGTACACGGGGGAAGACGTCGCGATTGCCAAACGTGATGGATCATTGCAGAAAACCAAGATCACGAAACTGTTTTCTTTTTCGGGTCTGAAGCGCACCGACATTACGGAAACAGTATTGGGCGACATTATTGCAGTCGCGGGAGTGGAAGGCATAACCATCGGCGAAACCATCACCGACGTTGAGAATCCAGCTCCACTGCCGCCGATTGTGATTGATGAACCGACCATCGCGATGACCTTTACCGTGAATACTTCGCCATTCGCGGGACGCGAAGGAACTTACGTGACCTCGCGGAACCTTCGCGAGCGCCTGCAAAAAGAGTTGCTCACCAACGTTTCACTGCGCGTCGAGGAGATGGGGACAACCGATTCGTTCAAAGTGCTGGGACGCGGCGAACTTCAGCTTTCCATCACCATCGAGATGATGCGCCGCGAAGGTTACGAGTTGATGGTGGGCAAACCGGAAATCGTGACTAAGCGAGTGGACGGCAGATTGATGGAACCCGTGGAACATCTGACGGTTGATGTGCCGGAGGAATTTGTCGGCGTGGTGATGGAGCAACTGGGTTCACGCAAGGCCGAAGTTGCGAACATGCACAATCATGGATATGGGCGCGTACGTATTGAATTTCGCGTGCCCAGCCGCGGGCTGATCGGCTTGCGTAGCCAGTTGCTGACCGATACGCGCGGCACGATCGTGATGAATTCGCTATTCGATGGATATACGGAATGGCAGGGAGAAATTCCGCACCGACTCACGGGGGCACTGATTGCCGATCGTTCGGGAGTTTCAACCGCATACGCTCTGTGGGGATTGCAGGAACGGGGCGAGCTTTTCGTTGGCCCGGGCGTCGAGCTCTATGAGGGAATGATCATCGGCGAAAACGCAAAAGAAGACGATCTGGACGTGAATGCGGTGCGCGAGAAGAAGCTTACCAACATGCGCGCATCCACGGCGGACGAGGCAATTCGGCTGGTGCCATTTCGTCAGCTGAATCTGGAGCAGGCAATCGAGTTCATTGCGGATGACGAATTCGTTGAAATTACTCCCAAGTCTCTTCGTTTGCGAAAAAAAATCCTGCAGGCCAACAAACGAAAAAAGAGTGCGAAAGAAGTCGTACAGGAAAGTGAAGCGCGCTAGCACATTAAGCACAGCTGAAGAAAGTCAGCCGCTAAGGATGTTCCTGATTCCGTGCAGCTGTGGGACGACATTTGCGGTTGCAGAGAACTACGATCGCGCCGGCACGGCATGGAGCCGCTATCTGATCTGCCCCAAATGCGGCAAGCGGCACGATCCCAAGAACCGGCTGCTAAAAGTCGGATATCACCGCGAAGGATATTGGAAAGTAGACGAGTGCTGAGCGCAGGCCTTCCAATATCCGCATCACCTGTTTTCTGAAAATCGAGATGCCAGAACAGATCCACGAAAAAGAGGGATCACGGCCATTGCGAGTGGCAGTCGTAGGCGCGGGCGCGGTTGGCTCTACGTTCGCTTACGCCCTGCTCATGAGCGGTCTCGCCTCGGAGATCGTGTTGATCGATGTGAACAAGTCCAAAGCGGAAGGCGAAGCGATGGATCTGAGCCACGCTGTTCCGTTCATGCATCCCACGCGCATTTGGGCTGGTGATTATGCCGATTGCGCTGGAGCTGCAGTCACGGTATTGGCAGCAGGAGTTCCGCAGCGACCCGGCCAGACCCGCCTTGAATGTTTGCAGGCGAATGCGCGGGTGTGGCACGAAATCGTGCCCCAGATCGCCGGTAATAATTTTCGGGGGATTCTGCTGGTGGCAACGAATCCGGTCGATGCTCTTACTTATGCCGCTTGGAAGATTTCGGGTTTGCCCGCGGCGCGGGTGCTGGGATCGGGAACGATTCTGGACACGGCGCGATTTCGTTTTCTCTTGAGCCAGCATTTCGGCGTGGATGCGCGCAGTGTTCATGCTTTCATCATCGGCGAGCACGGAGACAGCGAGGTTGCAGGGTGGTCTCTCGCGAACATCGCCGGCATGCGTCTTCCTGAATATTGCCGCGCCAACGGTCTGCCCTATGAAAATGAGGCTATGGAGAAGATTTTCGAATCGACGCGCGACGCCGCTTATCGCATCATTGAACGCAAAGGAGCGACCTACTATGCCGTGGCAGCGGGGTTGCTGCGCATCACACAATCCATTCTCCGTCACCAAAACACCGTGTTATCGGTTTCCAGCCTGATCGACGATTACTACGGAATCAGCGATGTGTGCTTCAGCTTGCCGACTGTGATCAATCAGGGAGGGGTTCAGCGGGTCTTGCGCCTCGAATTGGACAACTCGGAAATTTCCAAGTTACGTCACTCTGCCGACATTCTCCGGCAAACTTTGGGAGCATTGGATCTCAGGATGACGAAGGAGTAAATACTGCTTCGGAGCAATGTGCCCGTTTGCATAATGCACGGGAAGGCAACAGAAGCCGTGTCCCGAATTTGACAGCCAATTTGCATAAACCTGCTATACTTCTCGCCGCATTCGACTGTTCGCCAGCTCCGTTCCGATTTTCAGGAAGGCATTCCCGACCTGCCAGTCCGCGTCGAGCTCGCACTGAGACAGCTCAATGCAGGGAGCGACGCGTGAAAAATATTTTTGTAGGCAACTTGAGCTTTAACACATCGGAAGACGAGCTGCGGCAAATGTTTGAACCCTACGGTCCAGTGGATCGAGTCAGCATCATGACCGATCGCGATACCGGCCGCTCGCGTGGATTTGGCTTCGTTGAGATGACCAACAACGAAGACGGGGAGAAAGCCATCACCGCGTTGAACGGCTCGCAAGTTGGCGGCCGCACACTCAACGTGAACGAAGCGCGACCCAAGGCCGAGCATGCTGGCGGCGGAGGACGTGACCGTGGAGGCCGGGGCGGAGACCGCGGTGGTCGCGGGGGTGGTCGGGGACGCTGGTGAATCTCTGAAAGTACGTTCTCGGAAAGTACGTTCTCGGAAAGTACACTGATTCAGAAAGCCGCGGGGCGTGAGCGGCGCTTGTGCCCGCGATAAAATTGGCTGCGCAGTCGTCTTGCCCGTCTGCTTCCCTCTTGCGTGCGCACGTTGATGCGCCTTAACTTTCCCATGTAAACTGAAACTTCCGGGATGCGCCCGTAGCTCAGATGGATAGAGCGATTGCCTCCGGAGCAATAGGTCGGGAGTTCGAATCTCTCCGGGCGCACCAGAATAATCTGACCTGGCGTTCACAGCGCGGCCAGTCTCCGCTGAACCAACAGAAAATACAGCGCCAGCAGAATCAGCAGTACTCCATTAACCCCCAGCACCACCGGCGCGGTAAACACCGGAACCAGCCATCCTGATACCAGGTTTCCCATAGGCATGCCGCCGCGGAAGGCAAAGTTATAGACGCTCATCACGCGGCCGCGCATTTCGTTGGTGGTGATCAACTGCACCAGCGAGTTCACGGTTGCAAAGACGGCCATCATGGCAGCGCCCGCCAGAACAAGAATGGAGCCGCTGAACAGCAAAGATTTTGAAAGCGCAAATCCCGAGATTCCGATTCCCAGGAAGATCAGGGCTCCCAGAGCGACCAGTCCTTTCCTCTGCATATTGCCCGCACCTGCAATCGCCAACGATCCAATAATCGAGCCAAGCCCCATGAGAGCCAGCAGGTTGCCATAGGTTTCCGGACCGCGATGGAAAATATCCTTCACAAAAACAGGAAAGTAAGTGCGCATCGGCATGGCCAAAGCGGTCATGCAGAAGGCCAGCAAAATCAGAGCTTCCATCGAGTTCTGCTTGCGCGCAAACCGAATGCCCTGTTTCAGGCTGCTGAACATCGATTCGGTAGTCTTTGCGGGCAGGAAACGAGTCGTGATGACGGATAGAGAAATAATCGGCGCCAGGAATGAAAGGGCATTCAAACCGAAGCACCAGGTTTCACCCAGCTTGGCCAAAGTTTGTCCGCCCAGAGCGGGCCCAACCATGACTGCGACATTAAACTGAATGGAGTTCAACGCGATGGCATTGGGCATGTCATCTCTGTCGACGAGCATGGGAATCAATGCCTGATACGCTGGGCCTCCAAAAGCCTGAGCGAAACCGGAGACGAAGGAAAGACACAAGATTTCCCACACCTGAACCGTGCCCATGGCGACCAGAACCGTGAGTATGCCCGCGCTGGCCATCTGCACGTACTGAGAGCCAAGCAGAATCTTGCGCCGCTCGACCCGGTCGGCCACAACCCCACCGATTAACGAGAAAAGAAAAATCGGAATGCCGGCGAGAAATTGATCGAGCGCCAGCAGAAAAGCGGAGTGACTGAGGCGGTAGATAAGCCAACCCTGCGCCACGATCTGCATCCAGGTGCCGATGCTGGAAGTACATGCGCCAAACCACATCAGGCGAAAATCGCGATATTGAAAAGCCTTAAAGACCCGCCGAAACAGTCCAGCCTCCATAGTCCCCGAAAAAGCGTAACATGCCACGTCATCGGTCCAAGTATCACTGACGTGTCAGGATCAGTTTTGTACTGATGCCGATTTTGTAGTTGATGCCGGTTTCGTAGTTGATGCCAGCTTTGTAGTTGATGATCGAACCGCCCGAAAGATGATTTCATTTCCGGCTCCCATTCGATCGTCCTCCGCTCCGGCTGTTACACTTCATTCATCATTGGAAATGAACTACGACGCCATTCTGGTTGTGTCTTTTGGCGGACCCGAAGCCAAAGAAGATGTGATCCCGTTTCTGGAAACCGTTCTACGCGGGAGGAATATTCCACGGGAACGGTTGCTGACAGTCGCGGAACACTATTATCACTTCGAGGGCAAGAGTCCGATTAATCAGCAGACTCGCGAATTGATTTCCGCTGTGCAAGCGGAATTGGAAAGGCACGGCCCGAAGCTGCCGGTCTACTGGGGAAACCGAAATTGGCATCCCTTTTTATCTGAGACTCTGCAGCAGATGAAGAAGGACGGAATTCGCCGGGCCGTGGCGTTTGTAACTTCGGCGTACAGTTCGTATTCCGGTTGCCGGCAATATCGCGAGGATATCGCCCGGGCCCAGAGCGAAGTGGGTTCAGGCGCGCCGCAGGTCGATAAGCTGCGCGCCTTCTTCAATCACCCGGCATTCATCGAGACAACGGTCGAACGGATACGGGATGCGCTGCAAACCCTTCCACCGGAATTGCAAGGAAAAGCCCAAATCATCTATACGGCGCACAGCATTCCGCTCTCCATGGCCAACACAAGCGATTACGTAAAACAATTGCAGGAGGTTCGCAAACTGGTTTCAGAAGCGCTCGGGCACCAGAACGATGTTCTGGTCTACCAGAGCCGCAGCGGAGTTCCCGGACAGCCGTGGCTCGAGCCGGACATTCTTGAATACTTGTGCGAGCTGAAGGCAAAGAAATTGGCTTCGGCCGTTGTGATCGCTCCCATCAGCTTCATCTCCGATCACATGGAGGTTTTGTACGACCTGGATGTGGAAGCGCGACAGCTCTGCAACTCCTTGAGCCTGCCGATGACACGCGCGCAGACGGTAGGACTGGATCCAAGATTTATCGCCATGATTCGCGAACTGATTTTGGAACGAATGGATCCAGCCAGAGAACGGCTCGCGCTTGGATCGCTTGGTCCGCGGACGGATGTTTGTGCTGAAAACTGCTGCCCTGCCCCGCAGCGGCCTGCACACCCTCGCGCAAGTTAAACCGCGGGGACTTTAGGAACCTCGTAATCTGTCGCCTTAGGATGGCCTTCGACCAGATGCATGGTGTGAAGAATCGTCTCGATCACGGCCTTGTTACCGACGGCAGTGTTAATCATTACGTGGTACAGAGAGCGCGTTGGCCAGTCCGCATTGAAGTAATGTTTGACGTAGGCGATGCGCTCACGATCGACCAGGTCGACCATTTCTTCGGCTTCTTTCGAGCTTGATCCATCCCCAATCAATCGGCGAACTTTCTCGGCACGCGGCGCATACAAAAAAACGTGAAAAGCATCCGGGTGATCGCGCAGAAAAAATGGAGAGCCTCGGCCGACAACCACGGCATTTCCTTCCTTTGCGATTTTCGTACTGATTTGCGCCATCATTGACATCATCACGTCGGTGTCGAATACCTGGCCGGTCACCTGAGAACTGCGCTCGTGACTGCCGCGCCAGAAGGTCTTCGCAAGACGATAGAGCCGGCTGTCCATGCGCTCATCGCAGCGCCTGACGGCAGAGGGTTCCACATTGGCGAGACGCGCAATCTCTTCGGTCAGGCGCTTATCCCAGACACTCCAGCCCAGCCGCTGGGCTAATTGAGCGGCGATAGCGCCGCCTCCGCAGCCATACTCCCGCTCGATCGTGATCACGCGAAACATTGCTGCTCACATTTTAACGCGCTGTGCCGCAAATCAGTGTACAGCCATTCCACCCGGTTTTCCCTTTTTTACCAGAAAGACGAGCGGAAGAAGTGCGAGGATGGCGAAGCCGAGAATCTGGAAATTATCAATGTAGGAGAGCATGGTGGCTTGCCGCTGGACGGTTGATTCGATCAGAGCATAAGCCTGCCTGGTGGCGAAGGCGGCGCTGGCGCCATGAGCCTGCATGGTTTTCGTTGCTCCGTGCAACATCGACTGGAGCGCGGGATTGCCTGCGCTGAGGTTGTGGGACAAATAATCCATGTGGGTTTGGGTGCGGCGATCCAGCATTGTGGTAACAAAAGAAATTCCCACACTGCCGCCAATATTGCGGGCCAGATTCATCAATCCGGAAGCCGCATTGTTCTTGTCGCGCGGCAGGAAGGCATAAGCAGCGGTATTGATGGGCACGAAAAGAAACGCCATGCCGGCAGCCTGCAATATGCGAGCCACCACCACCGTACGAAAGTTGATTTGCAGATCGAAACTGGTCATGTGGAACAAGGAAAGCGAGAGCATGCTCAACCCGAAAAACAGCATCCAGCGCGGGCTATAACGCGAGAGCAGGAAGCCAACCAGCGGCAATAACAGCATGATCGTGAATCCGCCGGGCATCAGAGCCAATCCGGATTGCTCGGCCGTGTAGCCAAGCAGCGTCTGCATAAATAATGGCAGCAAGAGCGTGCTGCCAAGCAAAGCGAATCCGAGCATGAACATTAACAGATTGGAAATCCCAAAAGTGCGGTCTCGAAATAGATGCAGATCGACTACCGGGTCGTCGTGAGTCCACTCCCAGTAGACGGCAAACAGCAGCGCCGCCGCCGCAATAATTGAGAGAACGAGGATGAAGTGTGAGTCGAACCAATCATCGCGTTGGCCCTTGTCCAGAACCACCTGCAACGTTCCTAGTCCCAAGGCCACCAGACCCAGGCCAATGTAGTCGATATGAGTTTCGCTAAGACGACGCCTCCTGAGAAACGGAGGATCTTCAATCAGCCGTGTGGTAAGCAGAATGGAAATGATTCCCACGGGAATGTTGATAAAAAAAATCCAGCGCCAGGTGAAATTGTCGGTGATCCATCCCCCGAGAGTCGGACCGATCGCCGGCGCGGTAACGACTGCAACTCCGTAAACAGCGAAAGCCATACCCCGCTTCGCAGGAGGAAAAGTATCGGCCAATATTGCCTGTTCGCTGGGCTGCAGGCCGCCTCCACCAGCGCCCTGCAAAACGCGGAAGAAGATGAGGGTAGCCAGATTCGGCGCCAAACCGCAGAGGAAGGAACTTATCGTGAACAAGGCCACGCAACTCATGTAGAAGTTCTTGCGTCCCATGATTGAGGAAAGCCAGCCGCTTAGCGGCAGTACAATGGCGTTCGAAACCAAATAGGAGGTGAGAATCCAGGTGCTCTCGTCAACCCCAGCAGAGAGACTGCCGGCAATATGCGGTAGAGAGACGTTTGCAATGGAAGTGTCGAGCACCTCCATGAACGTCGCCAACGTGACGGTTACGGCAATGATCCACGGATTGATTGCCGGACGCCAGACATCCGAATTGTCAAGGGTGGTTGACCCAGCACTCATTGCCGAATCCAGACCTTGGGCTCAACCGACATGCCAGGCCTCAACCACAAATCCTTGTTCTCTCCGGGATTGAGATCGATCTTAACTGGAACCCGTTGCACAACTTTTACATAGTTGCCGGTTGCATTTTCCGGCGGCAGCAAGCTGAACAGAGCGCCAGTGGCTCCAGCAATGCTGTCAACTTTGCCTTTGTAGCTTCTTCCGTTGGCATCGACGTCAATGGTGACAGGCTGGCCCGGTCGCATGCTTTTGAGTTGAGTTTCCTTGAAATTCGCCGTCACCCAAAGATCGTTAAGCGGAATGACCTTCATGAGTTCCTGGCCCGGTGAAACGTTCTGTCCGACTTCCACCGTGCGATTGCTGACTTCGCCAGTGACCGGTGCGAGGATTTTCGTGTACTGCAGATTGAGCTCTGCTTGATCGAGATCGGCTTTCTTTTGCAGAGCCGATGCCTCGGCCTGCGCGGCTCTCGAACGACTTACCTGCATTTGCCTGGGGGCAGTCTGGGCATTGCGATAACCGGCCTCGGCCTGCACCAGTTTTCCCTGGGCGCCGGTGACCTGGGCTTGCGCCGCATCGGCATTCGCCCGGGCGGCATCCACCGCAGCCGCGTCGGCTTTTGCGGCCGCTACGGCGTAGTCGTACTGCTGCTCCGATATTTCGTGCTTCACCACTAATTGCTTGTAGCGCTCCAGATCGCTTTGAGCTTTGACATTATTGGCTTCAGCTTGTGCGATTTGTGCCTTGGCCGCGGCTAATTGCTGTTTCGCCGCAGCGATGCCGGCGCGTGCGTTGGTCACGTCAGCTTCAGTCGATGAAACCGTAGTGGTTGTGCTCACCGACGTAATAGGCACGGTCACTCCGGCTGCAGCGGCCGCTGCCTGGGCACTCTCAAAATCCGCCTTAGCCCGGTCGTAAGCCACCTGATAATCGTGCGGATCGATTTCCACCAGGACGGTGCCAACTTGCACGTATTGGTTATCTCTGATGTTGAGTTTGATCACGTGACCTGTGATCCGCGCACTGACTGAATTAATATGGCCATCCACCTGCGCATCGTCGGTATCTTCGTAGCTGGAAAGATAGCGATACACAAAGAATCCCGCGACAATCAAGACCACAGCCGCAATGATCAGAGCGATGCGGAAGGCAGGAGTGGAAGTTCGCGAGGGACGCCTGCGAAAGTCTTGCTCCGAAGAGGGCAGCGGCTTAGGCCTGGTTTCAGACTGCTCCGGCGGACTAGATGGGGTCTCATGCTCCGGCGGAGCTGTAGTCGGGCTTTGCGTCGTCGATTCCATAATTGCGTTAGTGTTGGCCTTTCAAAAATCTCTCGACTCCCTGTTCGGCATCTCCAATGGCGCGCGCCAGTTCCACTTTCGCCAGGTTATGCGCGTACAGGCTGTCAATATAACTCTCGTGGGCACTGGCAACCGACTCCTGCGCCTGCACCACTTCCAGATTATCGGTAACGCCAGCGGTAAAGCGATCCCGCGACTGGGTAAGCGCCTGTTCTGCTAGATTCACCGAACTGCGCGCTACTTCAACCTGATCCGCGGCAGCATTCAAGTCCAGCAAAGAGGAGCGCACCTCATAATCAATGCGTCCGCGCAGATCGCCTAATTGTTGACGTGCCTGTTTCAACTGGGCTTCCGCTTCGAGAACGTCGCTGTGCGTTTTTCCTCCCGCAAAGATCGGAATATTGATGCCCCCATCGACTTGCCAGGTTCCATTGGATTGGCTTGGCGTCACTCCAATATCTCCAAAGTTCGCGCTTAGATCCAACGTGGGATAATGACCGGCTGTAGCCGCTCGACGCAATAGCTCCGCCGCATGGACTTGATCCTCAGCCGACTGGTAATCGGCACGCGAGGCATAGGCGCGCTGCAAATAAACATCGACCGGGAGCGGCGTCAGAACCTGATAAGGAGCCTTTTCGGTCAATACAAATTCCTGACCTGGGGGCAGGCCGATCACCCGCGCCAGCGACAGCTTCTGCTTCGCATAATCGTTGCGGGCTGCGATCAACTGCTGTTGCCGGGTCTGCAACTCTACCTGAGCACGCAGAGTATCGATAGTTGGGCTCAACCCGGCTTTTTCCTGGTCGACTGCCTTGTCATAGAGAGCTTGGGCGTTTGCAATTTGAGCGTTTGCAGTTTCAATGCGGGCGGCGTCGGCAATGGCCAGCAGATAGTCGTTGCCAACCGCAAGCACCACTAATTCCCTCGCATCTTTAAGGCTGTGCTGCGCCGATTTGAGGCTCTCAACTGCGGCGCGTTCCTGCTCGAGCTGTTTGAAATTGAAAAGCGACTGCGAAAGCGCAACCCGAGCGTCGAAATAATTGAAGGGACCGATTACTCGCGGAAGTGGAAATGGAAAGAGCGTGCCTTTGAAACCAAGGGCCGTAAGACTCTGCGTTTGCACATCTTCGTGTATCCGGACTCCGAAGTCGGGCAAAAGGTTACTGAGTTCTTTCCAGCGTTCGCCCCGCGCAGTGATGGTCTGATCGGCAGACAGGAGCAGGCCAAGATTATTGCGAAGCCCACGGTCAATGGCGTCCTGGAACCCAATCTGCAGGACTCCGGGCGTCACTGCAGCTTCGGGCTGGCTGCCCGTATAAGGGCTTTGCGATCCGGGCAGCGAGATTGAAGGCGTAGGCACAGATTGTTGAGCCCTAAGACTGAGGGCTAACAGAAATACCTGGGCGAGAGCACTACAAAGACAAACTGAATGGCGGAGCGAACGAGGCATTTCCAATTTTGAAAAAGTCCCTTTATAAGCAAACTCCTCGGGACGACCTTTCTCCCTCATAGCATATCGTTTAGCTATTGATTCGACACATACATCTTCCGATGCAAAAACCGGCATTTTCTTGGCAATCAGTCAAACACTGGCGGTCAATGGCCATTGTGATCGGCCGCGTTACTTTCGAGACTTTTCCCTCTCGAACCGTTGCCAATAGAGTAAAGGAGAACTGCCCTTGTCTCCAATGTGTCAACTTGCCTTTGTGATTACCGTCGGATGCGTCTCGCTGGGGGTTATTGCCTGGGATTGTTCCAGCTCAGGCAGCAAGCCCATTGAACAAAGGGTAATGGAGAAAGTCATCCGGTGTATCCGGTACTGGCCAAGCGAACCCACATCACGGGAGCTGTCAAGCTCGACGTGGTTCGAGCCAATGGGAGTGTCAAATCCGTAAGAGCGGCGCGAGGAAATCCAGTGTTGGTTCAATCTGCGACGGACGCGGTTCTCAAGTGGAAGTTCGAGGTGACATCCCAGGAGACAACCGGGATTGTGGAGGTTAAGTTCGATCCGGAACAAAGCGAATAGGCGATAACGGAACCGCCCAGCCCGACAACTTGTGCCCTCATGACCGCACCCACCCGAAAAACCGTTGCCAATCCGTTGGATCGCCGACGGAGGCGCCATCCCAGGTATCGTGCTGATTTTCGTGCCACCGTCAGCTATCTGGCCGCAAACGACTACCGTAAATTCGAGGGACATTGCAGCGATCTCTCAGAATCCGGAGTCGGCATGCTGGTTGCTACCGATATGAACAAGGGCGAAGTAGTTGGTTTGAGCTTTTGTTTGCCCGGGTCGAACGTTACGTGGGAACTGCGGGCCGTGGTGCGTTACCGCCGCGGCTATCACTATGGATTCGAATTTCTATCACTGACAGCGGACCAGGGAGAATCGTTGAAAGCCTATCTCAGCAAGTTGGATACAGTCGACTAACGCGGCGGTCTGCCGAAAAGCCTTTCGAGCGGTTCGAGCGACGAGAACAACTCGGCGAAGATTTGCTGCAATATTTCTTCATCCACGGTGATCGCACTCCGCCTAAATGTAGATATGAATGAGAGATCCCAAGCAACGTCCTTAGGAATACGCCGCGTGAATTTCTAGGCGGCGATCGTACGACCAATTTTGCGGAGTTTCTTCGACAGGGTATGCTGGCCCGCAGGAACGCTAGCTTCCCAAGGCTCTTCCACCCCCATAAGGGCGAGTGCGCCTCCTGCCAGGGCTAAATTCTTAACGAAGTTAATCATTTCACTCTGGCGTTGACCCGGGTCTTCGCGCGCCCAGAAGTCATGCATGACTGGGGAGACGCCGGCAAGAAAGCCGAGTATGGCCATCGCTCCAATACGGGGCTTAACCCCGAGGATCAGACTCGCTCCGCCCGCAATAAGGGGGACGGCAGATAACTTCACGGCTAGATCGGGGGCAGGCACGCCTTTGGACTTGGCATAGGGAGACATTTCGTCAGCCTTAAGGAGATGGTTGATGCCGTTATAAAGAAAGAAGCCGCCGAAAACAATACGCCCGATAAGAAAGGGAGCTTTCATTGCAGGTCCTCAATAGCTGGTTGCTCAGTATTCGATTCGCTGGCAGGGGTGGTGTTGCCGAGATTCGTCAGAATCGCTGCCCGGATCGACCGAACTATTTCCGGCAAACCATTTTCGACTGAACTATCTTCTACAGAAACTATTGAGGACCGCTCCTACTGCGCCCGAGTCGTCCAGCTTCTGGCCCAACAGACCCCAAGAAATGCAGTCCAGGGCGCACGCCTAGGCGTTCTTGATGCGCTCAAGATCGATTTTGTCCATCTGAAGCATGGCTTGCATCGCGCGTTTTGCTCTCTCAGGATCTTTGTTGCTCAGTGCCTCCATCAAGCCCGAGGGAATAATTTGCCAGGACAGGCCGTATTTATCTTTGAGCCAGCCGCATCTGCTTTTTTCGCCTCCGGCAGAAAGCTTCTCCCACAGTTCGTCGACTTCCTTCTGACTGTCGCAGTTCACGAACATCGAAATAGCCTCGGTGAAGTGAAACAATGGTCCGCCATTGAGGGCCATGAAGGGTTGACCATCGAGTTCGAAGCTCACGGACATGACGGAACCCTTGGGACCCGGACCGCCATCCCCGTAGCGCGTGATGTTTCCGGCTTTCGAGTTTTTGAAGATGGAGACATAGAAGTTCATCGCCTCTTCCGCTTGATTGTCGAACCACAGGAATGGAGTGATTTTCCGCATTTGTGAATCTCCAGTTACATTCCCGTTAAAGGAAGAAAAAAGAACTACAACCTTTAGAACCTTGCATTAGATTAGCAAACTATTTATTACTGGTTGGCCTCAGCGACAACTCTGCAGTTTGATCGATAGCCGCGCTGCCCCCATAGCCGGACTGGACCGCAGTAGTGTGTTCGGAAACCTCTGGCGCAAGTCCCGAGCAAAGTCATTTTCAAAAATTGAAAGGAATCTCTTCATGCGCCTACGCCTACGCCACTTCGTCTCTCGCACGCTCTGTGTGCCTTTTCTATTCGCTTTTGCGCTGATGTTTTCAGCCTTGCCAAACGCTAACGCTCAGGTTGTGCCGTTGGCACAGCACGTTGTGCTGGTGATTGAAGAAAACACTTCCTTCAGCACCGCATTCCCCAATGGCATGCCCTGGCTCTCGAGCCAAGCAAAAAAGTACGCGTATGCCAACAATTACACCTCAGACTTGAGCGGCTCGCTGCTCGATTATCTCTATCTGGCTTCAGGAAGTTGCGAATCCGAGTACTCCTGTTCCGGAGCTCCTTCATGCAGCTTGCCTTCGGGATCGCACAATTTTTATTGCAACGGCAATGATTGTTTCATGGCAAGCAGTTGTAAGGGCACCTCTACAAAGGACCCGATTACCGATGCGAACATCTTTCAGTTGCTCGACGATCAGCCGTTGTCGTGGAAGGTATACGTGCAGAATTACTTGAATGCTGGCGGCAACGTGAATGTTCCGGATTTCACTTCCGCAAGCCAACCGCCTTACACCCATTATTACGCGCGGCACAACGCCGCAGTCTGGTATGGCGAGGTGTTGAGCAATACTTTGGGCTCGCAGGGAAACATTGTCGATTTCGAGCAATTCGGGATCGATGTGGCCAATGGCACGCTGCCTCGCTTCGCCATCATCGTTCCTGATGGATGCCACGACAATCACGATGGCTGTTTTGGCAGCACTTCGCTGCTTGAGGCCGATGACTTTCTGAATAGCAATCTCACTCCGATGATGGCCTCGCCTGATTTTTTGCCCGGCGGAAGCGGCCTGATGTTCGTCACTTTCGACAATGGGAATGGAGATGGCGCC
Organism: uncultured Acidobacteriaceae bacterium; assembly: GCA_963766625.1. Classification (GTDB taxonomy): domain Bacteria; phylum Acidobacteriota; class Terriglobia; order Terriglobales; family Acidobacteriaceae; genus Sulfotelmatobacter. The sequence goes on from CAVYBF010000028.1 coordinate 34,639, forward strand.
GGCCAAGTATTGACTGCGGTAATCGGCCCGAATGTGAAGTCAGGCTATGTTTCAAATACTGCTTACAAACACGAGAACTGCTTGCGAACCATGCTCGACTCGCTGGGAATCGAGACTCATCCGGGATGGTCGGCGGATGTGGCTGATATGTCGGATTTCTTCTCTTCGGCGTCTGGTAGCGTCGTGATCAATTCACCGGCGAATAATTCCGTGCAAGGACCATCAATCCTGGTGAATGCTGCCGCATCTGAGTTGGATGCGCAGGTCGACCACATGGAAGTGTGGGACACATTCAACGGCACTCCCACGAAGCTTGGAAATGTCTTCAGTAAAACGATCGACCAGGCATACACCGTCAGCGGCAATGGTGTGCATATCGTGACTGTGCAGGATATCGGCGGCGCGCCGAGCTATCCGATCCTGCACAAAAAAGTAACAACCTATACCGTCTCGTCAAATTATGGTGTCTTTGTGAAAACTCCTGCGAATGGGTCAACGCAGGCCACACTTTTCCCTCTTATCGCGTTTGCGCTCGAGTCCGGCGCACAAGGATCGAGCTCAGGAGTCGATCACATTGAGATCTGGAACGGCAACACAAAATTGGGCGATTCGCCTGAGGGAACAACAATCAGCCAATGGTTTTCGCTGGCGCCCGGGCCCCATACGCTCAGTGTGAGGGACGTCAGTGGCTCGTGGCAGGTGGTTCATACAACGGATGTAAGCTTCACAGTTTCTTCAGCTTTGGGAGTTTATGTGAATTCTCCGGCGAACAATTCAACCTGGCCAACCACCACCATACCGATCAATGCCTACGCCTACGAACAAAGCGGATCGAGCACGCCATTAGTCGATCACATCGAAGTCTGGGACAACACGCATGGCGTCAAGTTAGGCGAATCGGTGACCGGCGTGGGGGTGAATAGCGTCTTCATGAATCAAGATGTAACACTACCAGCGCCAGGAACCTATCAGCTCGCGATTGAGGACATTAATCCCAATGACGGATACAAGCCCATTCATACGAGCCATGTGATCGTCACCGTGAAGTAACCGGTGAACCAACAGCCCCAATCCATAGATTAGAGCTGTTTTACCATCAAGGCCGGCTCAGCGTTCGAAGGCTTCGTTGTAGACTGACCACATTCCCGGCAGCCCGGCGCTTTCTGGGACGATTGCATCGGAAACGTTAGCAACCCCACTCGGCTTCGCCTGGCTGTGCGAAGAACTGGCGCGACTGCCTGCGATTGCTCGTCATCGATTCCAGTTCGAGCAGCGCAAGACGCGCTGCTGCTACCAGACGGTTCTTCTCGTGTTGCGGGACTTCCTTCCACGCTCCTCCCTCGCTTCCCTTGCCGCCAACCTCAGGCGTGAGTGCCTGGTGATAGTGATGGAAAAGCTCTGCCAATCGTTCCGGTGCCACTTCGTTAATCCACATGAACTTTGGTCTCCCATGCCCTGACTACGGGCTTTCCTCTAAACTCTCTGATTATTGGATACGGAAGCGCAGAAAATCCGAATAAAGGGTCCATAAAATCTTCGTAAAGATGGGCAGGTCGCGATGACAGCATCGACGGGAAATTACCTTCGAGCGGTCACGAGCCCGGCTCAAAGCGGTAACCTACCCAAGGTTCGGTGAGCAGATATTTCGGCGAGGAAGGATCAGGTTCGATTTTTTTGCGTAATTGTCCAACGAACACCCGCAAATATTCCGGTTGTTCTGTGCTGTTCGGCCCCCAAATCGCCCCTAGCAGCGTTCGATGCGTCACCACTTTCCCCGGCCGCCGCGCGAGATAAACCAGCAAATCAAACTCTTTCGGCGTGAGATGAAGTTCGCGCCCTGAAACCCTCACGGATCTCGCCTCCAAATCGATGCAAAAGTCTCCCATTGTGATTGAGCTCGGAGGTTCTTCGACTGCCGGAGTGCGCCGCAACTGCGCGCGGATTCGCGCCAGCAATTCATTCATGCTGAATGGCTTGGTGACGTAGTCATCGGCTCCGGCATCCAGCGCCTCAACTTTCGAGCGGTCCTGTCCGCGAACCGAGAGCACGATAATCGGAACCTGCGACATTCGCCTGACCTGCTGGCATAACCCTACGCCGTCAAGGTTTGGCATCGCGAGGTCCGTGATTACAACATGCGGCGTCCAGTTCTTCATCAGTTCCAGAGCCATTTCGCCATCGTTCGCCACGCGAATGTCGTATCCCTGGGCCGAGAGTGTAGTACGCAGCACGCGCGTGATCTGCTGCTCATCGTCGACAACCAGAATTCGCCGGTGCTCACCATTCATCATGTTCACCGCATTTCCTGGGTCACGATGTGCACATCCACGGCGGGAGTGTCCCGAAGAAATTTGTGAATCGCGGAAAGGTAAAAATACCTTTTCCAGCCCTTTGTTGCAGAGCGGCCGAACACAACTTGAGTGATGTGATTCTCGCGCACGAACTCCGCTACTTTTTCGGCAACGACCTTGCCTTCGGTTTTCACGACCTTGGCCCCGACACTCTCGGCGAAGCGCACGTTTTCAGCCAGCGTACGCTGGTTTTCATCGCTTTCATCGGCCCCAGTGTCGATATAAAGAACGAACAGATCGGCATCGATTGCCTGCGCCATACGCGCTCCGCGCGCGATCAGATACTGCGCCGCCGGATTCGAACTGATGCACACCGCAATCCGCTCGCGCACCTGCAGCGGCTGTCCGTCTTCCGTCTTCAATTCAGAGAGCGTCCGGTCGACCGCCTGGGTCACCTGCCGCAAAGCCAGTTCGCGCAGCGCAACCAGATTCGTGTTCCGAAAAAAGTTCGCGAGCGCACGCTCCACTCGTTCGACGGGATAAACATCTCCGCGCCTCATGCGCGTCTGCAGCGCTTGCGGCGTGAGATCGGCCATCACGATTTCGCCGGCCCGCCGAATCACCCAGTCGGGCACCGTTTCCCGCACTTGCACCCCGGTGAGTTCGCGAATCGTAGGCGACAGGCTTTCGATATGCTGCACGTTCACCGTCGAAAGAACGTCGATTCCGGCATCCAGCAACTCGAAGACGTCTTCGTAGCGCTTGGCGTGCTTGCTGCCTTCGATGTTGGTGTGCGCCAGTTCATCCACCAGCACCACGTGGGGTTTGCGGGCGAGAATGGCATCCACATCCATCTCTTCAAAAATGGTCGATTTGTATTCCAGCTTTTTACGGGGAACGGTTTCCAGGCGCGATGAGAGTTCAATAATCGGTTTTCGCCCGTGCGTCTCCACGACTCCGATGACCACTTCTTCTCCGCGGCTGGCCCGGCGTACACCTTCGCTCAGCATGGCGTAGGTTTTGCCCACGCCCGGAGCGTATCCAAGAAATAGCTTGAACACTGCCGGACGCTTGCCGGTGTCTACCTCGGCCAGCCACTCTTCGGGACTCTTAGGCATCGCCGTTATTTTCCACCGCAGCGTAAGAATTGTCGAATCATTACCAGTTCCGGTTACAATCGTGCCCGTGAAGGCCCGTCGGCTAGAACATCTGTTTCGTTACGCAGCCTGCGTGATTGCCGCAGAATTCGTGGCTGAGGTCTATCGCCGAATTTTTCACGTGAATCCCACCACCGTGGCGTTGACTTTCCTGGTGATGGTGCTTTGGGTCGCGGCTTATTGGGGATTTCGTTTTTCCGTTTTTCTCGCGGTTGTTGCCACGCTTGCTTTCAATTATTATTTTCTGCCGCCAGTGGGAACCTTCACGGTTGCCGATCCGCAAAACTGGATCGCGCTCCTCGCATTCTTAATAACCGCAGGTATAGCCAGCCAACTTGCTGACCGCGCCCGCAGGCAAACTGCCGACGCTAATCAGCGCCGCCGGGATGTTGAACGCCTCTATTCCTTCAGCCAGCGCCTGCTTGCCACGGACAACGTGGCCGAACTGTTGAATGCCATTCCTGCCTACGTGCGCGACGGCTTCGGAGCCAAAGCCGCGGCGGTCTACTTGCAGAGCTCGCAACAGGTCTACCGCACTGATCCCACGGCAACCTGGTTTCCAGTGCACGAGCTTCAACTGGTCAGTTCGCGCGGCGAGCCTATCATCGACCACGATCGCGGAGTTTCTCTGACTCCGTTGCACCTGGGAACGCGAACTACTGGAGCCGTGGCCATCGCCGGACCGACGCTCTCCCGAGCCACTCTGGAAGCGCTGGGCAGCATGATTGGCATTGCCATTGAACGGGCTGGAGCCATGGAAAAACTTTCTCAGACCGAAGCCGCCCATCAAAGTGAAAATCTGCGCGCCGTGCTGCTCGATTCGGTGACTCACGAATTGCGCACTCCACTTACTGGTATCAAGGCTGCCGTCACCGGTTTGCTTTCAGATTACAACCTGGACGAGGCGCAACGGAGAGAGTTACTCACCGTCATCAACGAGGAAACCGACCGCCTGGATCGCCTGGTGGGAGAAGCCACGGAGATGGCGCAGCTCGACGCCCATAAAGTCGAGCTGCATATGGCCCCGGTAGACGTGGCGACCGTGATCGAATCAGCGGTGGAACAATCGAGGTCGATTCTGGGGCAGCATCCAGTCGAGGTGCGTGTGCCGCCTTCCCTGCCGAAGGTTCGAGTGGATGCCGACCGCATTGCCGAAGTACTCAAGCAGTTGCTGGAAAATGCGGCAAAGTATTCTCCTTCGACCGCGCCGATCACGATCACCGCTGAAAGCAAGAACGGGCGGGTGGTCACCAGCGTTACCGATCACGGGCCCGGTATCGACGACTTCGAGCAGTCGCTTATTTTTGACAAGTTTTACCGCGGCCGCGACCAGCGTTATCGCGTGCAGGGCACAGGCATGGGCCTGGCCATAGCTAAAGCCATTGTTGAAACCCACAGCGGCGGCATTAGCGTGACCAGCCAACTTGGTCACGGCTCGGTTTTCTCGTTCGATCTGCCCGCGGTATAGAGCGAGCAATGATTCTCCAGGGACGATCATGCGCAGTCGAAGCATCCCTTTAGTACCTCGACTCAGTCTTTACTGCTTCAGCTTCGGCCGCTCGCAGGTATCCACGATCTTCGTAGGATCAATCGCATCCTTGTCGACTTGCTCTTCCAGAATCTTGCCATCTTTGCCGACGAGGAAATTCACGCGCCGTGCCGCCTTGTATTTTTCCACATAAAGGCCGTACTCGTGAGTCACCTCTCCACCCCAATCACTGAGCAGGGGAAATGTCACTCCAATTTGATCGGCGAATGCTTTGTTCGCAAAGGCGCTATCCATGCTCACACCCAGGACCTGGGTGTCGGTCGCATCCAGCCGTTTTAAATCCTGCTGGAGCGCCTGCATCTGCTTGGTTCACCCCCCGGTGAAGGCAAAAATAAAAAATGCCAGCACGACGTTTTTCTTGCCGCGATACTGCCCGAGCGAAACGCTTTTTAGGTCGTTGCCATCGAAATAATGCAACGTAAAATTGGGCGCCATCGAGCCGACCTTGGGCATCGAGTTCTCCGTGCCTTGCGGCTGGCTTTGCGCCACGGCGGGTCTTGCCATGCTCAATAGGGCCGCCAGTAACGCGGCAGCGAATAAAGCCGGAAGTCTTTTTTGCATCGTGTTTCTCCGTGGAACTCCGCATCAGCTTACTCCGGTGAACCTGCCTGAAGCAAAACAGAGATTCATCAATCAACCTCGATCCGCAGCTTCCGCATTGCCTGAATCGCCGCAAATCGGTAAATTCAATCTCAGACTGCGATCCCAGGCCGATGAGCCTTACCACGCTGAACCAAATATTTTTTGCCGCTGTCGAGCGCAATCTCGACCGCGTGATGCTCTATCGCGAGAACGGAAAGTGGTTGCCGATCTCCTCCTCTGATTTCCACCGTAATGTGGCCGGGATAGTCCAGGCGCTGCAGCGCTGGGGAATTCGCAAAGGCGACCGCGTCGCCATTCTCAGCGAGAACCGCCCCGAGTGGTCGATCGCCGATTTCGCTATTTTGCTGCTAGGGGCTGTGAGCGTTCCGGTTTATGCAACGTTGACTCCCGAGCAGACCGCATACACTTTGCGCGACTCGGGAGCCACGCTGGTTTTCGTTTCCACCGAGCATCAACTGCGCAAGGCGCAGTCGATTCTTCCTCAAACTCAAATCCGGCGGATCCTCGTGATGGATCGGGTTCAAGTTCCGGCTGAACTCGCAGCCATTTGCGGGCTCATGGACGAATGCGTGGCCCAAGGTTCCGGAGGTCTCGAGCCGGCGAGCGAAGCAATTGCCCGCTCCATCGGCCCCGGCGATCTTGCGACCATCATTTACACCTCCGGCACCACGGGCGTCTCGAAGGGCGCAATGCTGACCCACGGCAACATGGCATCGAACATCGCCTGCTCTCTGCGCGGTTTTGATATGCACTCCGGGCAGATCAGCATCTCATTTCTTCCCCTCTCCCATGTCACCGCGCGGCATGTGGATTTCGCCATGCTCTATCACGGGGTAACACTCGCCTATTGTCCTTTCATAGAAAATTTGCCGACGACTTTGCTCGAAGTACGCCCCACCGTCTGCGTTTCGGTACCGAGGGTCTACGAAAAGATCTACGCCAAAACCGAGATGATGGCTCGCGGCTTTCCCAAGCGCGCCATCTACCAGTGGGCGCTCTCTGTTGGTCGCGCAAATAAACCTGCAATTCTCGCAGGAAAAATACCGAATTCATTTCGATGGAAGCTGGCTAACCGCCTGGTTTTTTCCAAAATTCGCGACGGAGTTGGCGGCCGCGTTGAAACCTTCATCTCCGGCGGCGCGCCGCTGGGCCGCGAACTCGCCGAATGGTTCGCCACCCTCGGCGTTCGCATTCATGAGGGCTATGGCTTGACAGAAACCTCGCCGGTTATCGCGGTCAACACCCCAGTCAACCACCGCATCGGCACAGTGGGCAAAATTCTGCCCAACATTGAAGTTCGCATTGCGAATGACGGCGAAATTCTGGTGCGCGGACCTTCGGTCTTCAAAGGGTACTGGAACCGCCCAGATGAAACGGAAAACGCGTTTGAGGATGGGTGGTTCAAAACCGGCGATGTTGGCCACATCGACGCCGATGGCTTCCTTTCGGTGACGGATCGCAAAAAAGAGTTGATTAAAACTTCCGGCGGAAAATTCATCGCTCCTCAACCAATCGAAAATTCCCTCAAGCTGAATGCGCTGGTCGGAACAGCGGTGGTGGTCGGCGACAAGCGCAAGTTCGCTTGCGCCTTGATCTCTCCCAACTTTCCTCTCCTCGAAGATTGGGCGCGCAACAACAACATCTCTTTTTCTTCTCGCGGCGAACTGGTTACGAATGCGACGGTGCAGAATCTGTATGAAGAACTGGTCGAGCGCGCGAATGAAAAGCTGGCGCGATTTGAAAAGATGAAAAGAGTCATCCTCGTGCCCGACGAGTTCACGGCCGAGAACGGATCCCTCACTCCTACAATGAAATTGCGCCGCCGTATTGTGGAAGATCGCTACCGCCGCCAGATCGACGAAATCTACGCGCAGGCAGAAGCCGGCGTTGCGCCCTAGCGGACGGGCAATGGGACCTCCGCGCCGGTTTCGTCCCTTCGGCAAGCGGCCTTGCAGTTATAATTACGCGGAATCTCATGCTCAACCCCGGCGACAAGCTTGGTCCATACGAGATTTTCAACCCACTCGGCGCGGGCGGCATGGGAGAGGTTTACCGCGCGCGTGATACCCGCCTCGACCGTACCGTAGCCATCAAAGTTCTTGCCTCGCGTCTCCCATCTTCGGCGGAGTTGAAACAGCGGATGGAACGCGAGGCGCGAGCAATTTCGGCTCTGAACCATCCGAACATCTGCCATCTTTACGACATCGGCTCGCAGAACGGCACTGACTACCTCGTGATGGAGTTTCTGGAAGGAGAAACTCTGGCCGAGAGGTTGCGTAAAGGTCCGGTATCGACAGCGGAAATCCTGAAAATCGGAATCGCTGTCGCCGAGGCCCTGGCCGCGGCGCATCGCAGCGGCATAGTTCATCGCGACCTGAAGCCGGGAAACATCATGCTAACCCAAGGCGGCGCAAAGCTGATGGATTTTGGTCTCGCCAAGCCGCTTGGCACGCAGACGGCGTCGACGGGATCGGGATCGATGCCGACATTCGCTGCTGTGGCCACGCTGAGCGGCCCGAGTCCGTTGAGCCCACTGACAACTGCCGGCAGCATCATCGGCACGATCCAGTATATGTCTCCCGAGCAGATTGAAGGGAAAGAAGCGGACGCTCGGTCTGACATCTTTGCATTCGGCGCGGTGCTTTATGAAATGGCTGCGGGAAAACGGCCGTTTGCAGGAAAGAGTCAGCTTTCTTTGGCGTCTTCGATTCTGGAAAATGATCCCGAGCCAATCAGTTCCATCAAACCGCAAACGCCACCTGCGTTTGAGCATGTCACCAAGACTTGCCTGCAGAAGAATCCGGAAGAACGTTATCTGGCGGCGCACGATATCAAGCTCGAACTGCAATGGATTGCATCGGATCGGCGGATTCCTCTAGCAGCGCTTGGGGAGACTCCCCAAGCAACGCCCTCACGGACAAAGATAGGTTGGGTCGCAGCGATTATCGTCGCCATTATCCTGGGCGCGACCGGCGGGATCTTATTCAACCGTCCGGTTCAATCTGCCCGATCCATCCGCACGGTCATCGACGCTCCGCCAAAGAGCACGCTCAACCTGATCGGAGACTCCGCCGGTCCCCCGGTCCTCTCGCCCGACGGTTCATCCATCGCGTTTGCGGCCACCGCCGCCGACGGCAAAACCGCACTCTGGGTTCGGCCGATGAGTTCGCTCGAAGCAACTATGCTCTCCGGCACCGAGAACGCGATTTTTCCATTCTGGTCGCCCGACGGTCGCTCTCTGGGATTCTTCGCCGATGGGCAACTGAAAACCATTGACCTCAGCGGCGGCTCGGCGCAGGTGATTGCCGATGCTCCCTTTGGCCGTGGCGGTGCGTGGGGGCGCGGCGGAGATATCCTGTTTTCTCCAACCACCCAGGCGCCTCTCATGCGGGTCAGCGCCAGCGGGGGAACTCCGGTTGCTGTCACGAAGATCGATGCCGCCCTGCACACTTCCCATCGCTGGCCCTTTTTCCTGCCCGATGGCAAGCATTTTCTCTATCTCGCCATTCACCATGATCCGTCGAAAGCGGCAAATGACGCCATCTATTATGGCTCTCTCGATGGCCGCGAAAATCGCGAACTCCTGCGCTCCCAGTCGAATGCCGTTTACGGAAGCGGCTATCTCCTGTTTGCCCGTGGCGATCAGTTGATGGCCCAATCCTTCGATCCCGCAACGGGGAAATTGGCGGCACAACCACAGAACGTTGCGAAAGGAGTAGCCAACGACATTGCCACCTGGCACATGGATGCCTCGGCGGCTGGCGAAGGCTTGCTGGTTTTCGCCAGCGGCGGCACCGGCGATTGGCAGTTGCTTTGGATGGATCGCAGTTCGAAACAAATCAGTACCCTAGCCGACAAGCTGCCTAACCTGCAATTTGCGGGTTTATCCCCTCAAGGAGACCGCGTCGCTCTCCAGATCGACAACGGCGTGAATGATATCTGGGTGCTCGATGTGGCACGCGGCATCAGAACGCGCTTAACGTTCGGTCCGGTTTCAAATGCATTTCCAGTGTGGTCACCGGATGGCAAGTGGATCGCCTACACTTCCGACAGAAACGGGCATTCGCTCCTCTACCGCAAGCCCTCTGACGGCAGCGGCGCAGAGGAACTGTTGCTCACCGACAATCAGCCGGATATTGCGAGCGACTGGACGCCCGATGGAAAGTATCTGATCTACTCGCGCGGCCTATCGCCCAGTGACGCGGAGCTATGGGCATTGCCGGTGCAAGGAGAACACAAACCCTGGCAAATCCTGCAGCGTGGTATCTTTGGGCGCGTTTCGCCGGACGGCCATTGGCTTGCCTACATGTCGTTTGAATCCGGTGGCCCTCAAGTGTATGTGGTCCCTTTTCGCGGCGGCCAGGGCAAGTGGCAAGTTTCGGCGAACGGAGGGCAAGCGCCACAGTGGAGCAAGGACGGCAAAGAACTCTACTACCTGGATGAGGCCTACAACCTTTTCGCGGTGTCGGTTAAGGAAGCCGGCGGCGCCCTGCAATTCAGCGCGGCTCAGACTCTCCTCAGCAATTGGACCGCACCAAACGTCTTCTTCGACGTGGCCCCCAATGGGAAGAAAATCCTGCTGGACAGAGTCTCGCAGCAAGTCAGCCAATCCGTCACGGTTGTTACGAACTTCACCGCGGGGTTGAAGAAGTAGCCGGATCCTTGGTATAGCTCTCGTTTATCTTTTCATTATGTTGTCATCCCGATTCATATGTTGTCATCCCGAGCATAGCGTGGGATCTTGGTCTTGGTTGCGCCGACAAGAACCGAGATTCCCTCGCTACGCTCCGAATGACAAAATAATGGGTGGAATGACGACACAACATGGACGGAATTACGACACAACGGACAGCACGACAATAAAATGCCGCCCGCCCTCCCTTTCGTTACAATAAAAGCATGACTGACCCACTTCGTATTGCAGGCCGTTCTTTTTGCTCTCGTCTCATCGTAGGCACGGGAAAGTACAAATCATTCCAGGAAACCGCACGCGCGCTCGAAGCCAGCGGCTCGGAGATGGTCACGGTGGCCGTCCGCCGCGTGAACCTCGATCGCAGCAAGGAATCGCTGCTCGACTACATCGATCCCAAAAAATATTTTCTGCTGCCGAATACTGCCGGATGTTACACGGCTGACGAGGCGATTCGCGCCGCGCGTCTTGGTCGCGAGGTCGGAATTTCCGATTGGGTAAAGCTCGAAGTCATCGGCGACCAGGCCACGCTTTATCCCGACGTGCAAGCTACGCTCGAAGCTACGCGGGTCCTGGTAAGCGAGGGCTTCACGGTTCTGCCTTACACCTCAGACGATATCGTCTTCGCCAAACGTCTGATCGACGCTGGAGCGGCCGCGGTCATGCCGCTGGGCGCGCCCATCGGCAGCGGCATGGGCATTCAGAATCAGGCCCATATTCGCATTCTCCGCGAAATGATCAGCGGCGTGCCCTTGATTATCGACGCAGGCGTAGGCACGGCTTCCGACGCGGCGATCGCCATGGAACTCGGCGCCGATGCGGTGCTCATGAATACCGGCATTGCCAACGCCCAGGATCCGATTCTGATGGCGGAAGCAATGCATCATGCTGTACTCGCTGGACGCGAAGCTTACTTAGCCGGACGGATGCCAAAAAAACTCTATGCCACCGCGAGTTCGCCGTTGGAAGGAGTCGTGCGATAAGGAAGCCAGATTCTGATATTTGAGTAATTGGGAAATTGAGTAATTGAGAAATTGAAAACCGCTTCGGCTTGCCATTACCCGATTACTCAAGTTCCCAATTACTCAATGAAAAAAAGGGCGGCCGCAGCCGCCCTTCCTTCTTGCAATCTTCCTCATATCATCTTGACGCTGTCCACGTGAATGGAATCTCCCTTCACCGTGCCCGTCACCGCCACGTGGTGACCGGCATGCTCCATTAGCGCATCCGGGTTGTCGACCAACAGAACTTTCTGGTCGTCGTCGGTCACAATGACCATCTTGGAGCCTTTGGCCAGGCACTTCTTCGTGCACGCTTCCGCCGACGCGTTCGCGCCCTTGGCGCCGCATTGTTGATCAGTCACCCATCCCTTTACCGTGGCACTCTTGCCCATACCGGCAAACGCCGCCGCTGACAGAGCGAGCATAAAAAACATCGCAATACCCAGTGCTGAAACTTTCCTCATGGCCGGAGTTCTCCTTTAAATATTTGCTAGCGGCCCCACACCGCAGACCTGCTGGCGATTCTAATCGCCGGGACGGTCGCAACTCAAACCCCACCCTAGTCGATCGCCCGAACTATACCACAGGAGAAATTTTCTGGTGTCACGGAACGCACTACTCCCGATCTTGGTCTTCCCCTCGATTCCGGCAAGGAGTTCCAATTTACCTTTTCGCTGAATGGCTCACCGGCAGAGGGTTCGCACGAGGCGGCGGGACATAGACATATTCACCGGGACGCACATAGCGCAACTGCTCGCGCGCTTCCTTCTCGATGGCTTTTTGATCGGTCTTCAAGGCCTGAATCTGCTGCATGTATATTTCATTTTCCTTCTGTTCCTGGGCAATCTGTTTCTGCAACGCCTGAAACTCCGCGCGCTTCCGTTTATAAACCACCATGCCGTTTACACCGAACATAACGTGCACAAATAACAGCGTCGCAACTACCATCACGGCGATGGTGGCAATCCGGCGACGCAACGCATAAATCTGGGTCAGAAGCGGGCGAACTTTCTCGATCCACGAAGCAGCGAGCGCTTCTGCTTGCGGCGCTTTTTCGGCCACCACACGCAACCCTTCTTGCGGGCTGGGGAATCGCCTGATTTTTGCCAGACTCTTTAATCGAAAATCCATTGTTTAGCCGCCATACTCAGTTTTTCCAAGCCTCGTTCGCTTCGCGCCTCGGAGTATACGCGCACCACTGGTTCGGTGCCGGAAATGCGATAACATACCCACGAGCCGTCTTCGAAAATCAACTTCAATCCATCCGTGCGCACCACCCGTCGAACGTCATGTCCACAGAACTCGCGCGGATCAGAACGCAGCTTTTCAGTGAACTTCGCTTTCACCTCGGGCGTCAAGCGGAAGTTCTGCCGCTGCGGATAGTAGGAACCAACCTGGTTACATAGCGCCTTCAACTGCTCGCCTAGCGGCTTCCCACGCCGTACAACCATTTCGCAACATAGCAGGCCGGCCAGGATGCCGTCTTTCTCGGGCACGTGATGGCGAATCGAGAGCCCGGCACTTTCTTCTCCGCCGATTGCGATCTTATCCTGCATGATCAATTCGCCAATGTATTTGAAGCCCACCGGGGTCTCGTGCAGTTCGATTCCTCTTGCCTCGGCGATCGCATTAATCAGGTTGGTAGTCGCGACCGATTTCGCCACTCCGTTTTTCCATCCGCGAGTCTCGACCAGGTAATCGAACAGGAGTGCGATCACGTAATTGGGCTGAAGGAAGGTCCCATCGGCATCGACAATACCGAAACGATCTGCATCGCCGTCGGTGGCAATACCAATGTGAGCGCCTGTGGCCTTCATCCTCTGCCGGAGTTCTTCCAGCAGATGATCGTCTGGCTCGGGGGCGTAACCGCCAAAGAGTACATCGCGATAGTCGTGCACCGTGCTGACGTCGACTCCTGCATCGCGCAAAAGCGCATCAGAATATCCGCGAGCCGCGCCCCACATGGGATCGAAACACACCTTTAACTTCGCTTTGCGAATCGTTTCAAGATCCACGATATCTGCCAGCCGCTTCAGGTATCGAGCTTTTACATCGACCGACTGATGCTTTGCGATTCGGTCACCGTTGTTCGCCGAGGGTAATGGCGGACCGCTACGATCGATCGCCTGGATTTCTGTTTCAATCTTCTGTGTCACTTCCGGCAGCGCCGGGCAACCATCCGGCGTCGAAAACTTAATCCCGTTGTATTCCGGAGGATTGTGCGAGGCCGTAAAGTTGATGACGCCATCGGCTTTGATTTGCGCCACGGAGTAAGCGAATGCTGGAGTCGGCGCGGGTTCCAGCATGACCAGCGGCGTTATGCCGTGAGCGGAAAGAATTTCCGCCGCCATCGAGCAAAACGTTTCGCCCAGAAACCGGGGATCGCGGCCGACGATTACTCGTGCTCCCTGCGGCTTCTGCCCGGCCACGTAACGCGCAATGCCGCCAACCGCGCGCTGCACGTTGGCAAAGGTGAAATCCTCGGCCATTACGGCACGCCAGCCCGACGTGCCAAACTTGATCTGCGTTAGCATGAAAGGCGGCCCTTTCAAACGTGAATTGCCTTGGGTGCTTTCCGCGGCCTGTCTGGTTGGTATCGGTTACCGCTGTCAGCACTAAGATCGAAGACTGATTTTATATGACCGACAAACGAATCGTCCTGAGCACCGCAAGCTCAGAAGAAGAAGCCTTTAAGATTGCGCGACATTTGGTGGAACAGCGACTCGCGGCTTGCGTAAACATTGTCCCGCTGGTGAGCTCGATCTACAGGTGGAAAGGCAAGGTGGAAGAAGCGAAGGAATGGCTATTGATCGTGAAGACTACGCAAGCAGCCTTCGCGGCTGTGCGCGATGCGATCGCTGAACTTCATTCTTACGAACTGCCCGAATGCATCTGCTTGACCGTCGAAGATGGATCTGCAGGTTATTTGCAGTGGGTTGGCGAATCGATCTCTCACGCCGAATAATTGATGTGGAGTTTATCCCGCGGTAGCACTTAAGTTTAGGCGCCAGTAGTCGAGTGAAAACGGAGGGTCGTCGCCCACGGCCTGCTCCACCAGATTTTCAATGAAAGCCGCCCGCAAGTCTTCGCTCGGCATCGCTTCAAGGTGCTGCCGCAGAATGACATTACTAATGAACTCTCTATATTGCTGGGCATCATCCAGCAATGTAGGCGCAGCTTCGATGGACGCTCCTACCTTCACGAAACCAGCACGATTAAGAACCTCAACCGCTCCCTCGACAGTCTGAAAGATCCATGGCTCGCGAAATTCAGAAAAAAAGTCAGTAAATCTCGGATCGCCAGTCAAAGCGTCGACTCGTCGACGGAACGCCGCCAGATTCGGGCCGCCACCGCACTGGGCCTCGATCCACCCGCCCGGACGCAACACGCGGTGCAAGCCCGCGAACAACCGATCATGGTCGAGCACCCAATGGAGCGCCGCCGTACTCACGACACCATTGAACACCTGCACAAAAGGCAGGTTCAGAAGATCGCCGGCAACGAGGCAAAGGCCAGAATTGAACCATGCACGAAGATGTTGCCGCGCATTCTGCAACATGTTTTGCGAGAGATCAATTCCAACAACGCGGCCCCGGGGCAGCAAGGGAAGCAACTCCCCGGTAAGGCGTCCAGTGCCGCAACCCGCATCCAGCACGAGTTCATCGCCGCGAAGCCGCAGGCGCGCCAAAACTTTCTTTCCCCAAGTTGTTTGTGGTGTTGACAGCTGATGGTAGGCCCTGGCATTCCATTCGCGAAAGGATGGTTGAGATGGGTCCTGCAGGGGAAGCTCCTAAATCGCAGACAGACCAGACCGCAGATCATCCAGAATGTCCTCGACATTCTCAATTCCTACGGAAATGCGAACCATGCCATCGGTTATGCCAATCGCTTTCCTACCTTTTTCGCCCAGAGCTGCATGGGTCATCGTCGCGGGATGAGAAATCAGCGTCTCGACTCCCCCCAGCGACTCGCCCAGCGAACACAGGCGCAGCTTCTTCAGCATCTTGTTGGCGTTTTTCAGCGATCCGGTTTCAAACGTGATCATTGAGCCAAAACCACTCATCTGCCGTTTTGCCAACTCATGCTGCGGATGGTCAGCAAGTCCTGGATAAAAGACCTTCTTAACCTTAGGATGATTGGCAAGGAAATCGGCGACGATACGGCCATTCCGGTCGTGAATGTCCATCCGCGCTGCCAACGTCTTCACACCGCGCAACAGCAACCAGCATTCAAATGGAGAAAGAATCGCACCGACGGCCTTTTGCAGAAATGCAAGCTGCTCAGCCTGCTCCGGCTTGCTGCACACCACCACGCCACCCAGTCCATCGCTGTGTCCGTTCAGGAACTTTGTGGTCGAGTGCACCACCATGTCGGCTCCCAGAGCCAGCGGCTGCTGAAAGTATGGCGACATAAATGTGTTATCGACGACCAGCTCAACTTTCTTTCGCCGGCAAATCCTGCTGATCGCAACCAGATCGCTCAATCGCATCAGCGGATTGGTCGGCGTCTCCACGTAAACCATGCGCGTATTCTTGCGAATCGCGCGATCGACATTGTCGGCATCGGAAGTATCGATATAAGAAAACTCCAGACCGTAACGGCTCAGCACCTGATTGAACAGGCGCGGCGTACCACCATACAGATCATTGCCGCAGACAACGTGATCGCCCGATTGCAACAGCGAAGCGACTGCATTAATTGCCGCCATGCCGCTGGCAAACACCTTTGCCGCAGCACCGCCTTCCAGCGATGCCAGATTCTCCTCCAGGCGTGTGCGCGTCGGATTCGAGACTCGCGAATACTCGTACCCTTTATTTTCCCCAATTCCCTGCTGAACGTAAGTGGAGCTTAAATAGATAGGAACATTCACCGCCCCCGTCAGCGGATCAGGCTCTTGTCCATGGTGAATCGAGCGCGTGGCAAAAGCATACTTTCTGTTTTTTTTCATGATTGCGATTTTTCGATGGGCTGCAGGAATGAACTGTCGCCCCTCAAACCCCACCCTCGAAAATCTTTTTCGATAAATAGCGCTCGGCTGAATCCGGAATAATGGTTGCGACTCGTTTTCCTGCGCCGAGCCGGCGCGCGATCTGCAGGGCCGCGAATACCGCTGCGCCCCCGCTCGATCCCGCCAGAACGCCTTCTTCAGCAGCCAGCCGCTTCACAGTCGCGAAAGCATTCTCATCGTTCACGGCAATCACCTCGTCGCACACGGAGGAATCAAACGTCGCAGGAACGAAGCTTGCGCCAATCCCTTCCACCTTGTGCGGTCCAGATTCACCGCCGCCCAGAACTGATCCCTGCGTTTCGACGGCAACCGCCAGCGCCTCCGGAACTTGCTTTTTTATGTATCGCGCAACTCCGGTAAACGTTCCGCAGGTACCACAGCCCAAAACGACGGCGTCGATCTTCCCCTCCATCTGCTCGAGGATTTCCACGGCCGTGGTTTCGTAGTGATAGTCGGGATTGGCCATATTCTCAAACTGCCCAGCCATGAATGCGTCCTTATCGCGCGCCACAAGTTCTTTGGCGCGACGAATCGCTCCGGACATTCCCTCTTCATCCGGAGTGCGCTCAACCTCGGCTCCGAGGGCTCGCATAATGATCACTTTTTCCTGCGAAAAATTCTCCGGAACGAACAGCTTCACTTTGTATCCACGATTCACCCCAATCAAGGCCAACCCAATTCCCGTGTTTCCTGCCGTGGCTTCAACAATCGTTCCGCCGAGCGCCAGCTTCCCTTCCTGCTCGGCGCGGCGAATGATGCCAATGGCCGCACGATCCTTCACGCTACCACCGGGGTTCAGATATTCGAGTTTGGCGAAGATATCGGACGAGCCGGCAGGGACCATCCGCTTCAAGTGAAGCATCGGGGTGAAGCCGACCAGATCGGTAATATCGTCGGCAACCAGCAGGTGGGAAAGTTCGGAGCTTTTCAAGTGCACGTTACAGGGTACGGGCGGAGCGTGGAATCGTCAATGCAGAGAAAACCGGGTGCTGCCACGGGAATCTGTGGTCAGATTTATCGTCCCGAGTGAAACTTTGTCGTCCCGAGTGGAACGAGGGATCTTGGTGTTTCTCGCTGCGGCAGGGACCCAGATTCCTCGCTCCGCTCGGAATGACAAATCAATCAATCTACCAAATGACAAATCGGCCCAACGAATCACAAATTGATCCACCGTATAGGGGTGAGAGGCGGAGACGCAATTCAGGACAGCCGGTACTAAAGCCGGTTCCATTCACTGCACTTCGCTCGAGGCTACCTGAGTCGTCGCGTAATATCCACTCTTGGTCCGCACCGTTAGCTTGCCATGCCCTTTGGCTTTTGCCTCAACTTTTATCTGGCGAAATCCGCCCGACGATTTTGGATTGGTCGGCTTGTAGCCAATGGTGTACTGATTGCGAATATCGTGCGCGATTTGCTTGCTGATTTCGTCCACTTCATCGAGCGTCCTCGGAAAAAACGCGATGCCTCCGGTTCGCTGCGCAATGATCTCAAGTGCCCGCTTGGCTCGCCGCGGATGCTCTTCATCCCCCAAAAGTCCGATCGCATAAACCGACGGGCCTTTCTCTCCCTGTAGTTGCTTCACCGCCTGCTCTAAACTTTCCCGGCTGGCGTTATCTTCTCCATCGGTCACCACGAATAGGACTTTTCGTTCCCGGCGCGCATCTTTTGCCAGATGATCGGCAGAGGCGACCACGGCTTCATACAGCGCTGTTCCACCGCTAGCGTCGATTTTCTCCAGGGCTTCTTTCAGCTTGAGAAGATCGTTGGTGAAATCCTGGTCAAGATAATATTCGTCGTTGAAATTGACCACAAATACTTCATCCTGCGGATTGCTGGACCGCACCAGGTTCAAGGCAGCCTGGTTTACCTTAGCGCGTTTCTCGCGCATCGATCCGGAATTGTCGACCAGGATGCCCATCGAAACGGGAATGTCTTCGTGGTGGAAGGAGATGATGGTTTGCGGCCTGCCGTCTTCGAGTACAGTGAAATCGTTGCGATTGAGAGTGGTAATAATGTGCTGCTTGTCGTCAACCACAGTGGCGTGCAGCAGCACCTCGTCAACATCTTTTCGGATTACATAGGTCCCGCTTTGATCCACCGCCTGCTGCTTATTCGAATTGGCGGGCCGCGCGGGGGTAGCGCCGGTCGGGGCTTGCGGGGCTTGTGATGGCTGCGAATCGTGCTGCGCAGGCACAGCCTTAGACCAAAGCTGTCCGGGCACAAATGCCAGTATCAGGCAGATCAGAAAGACTTTTGAACTCGCAGCGAGCCTATTCTTCAGGGGCGTAATATCCGGTCCTCGCATACACTCGGAGTGGCGGTAATCCTTTCGGCGGCAGCAACTTTACTTTTATCTTACGCCACTTCCCATCACGCACAATCTTGCTGGGACGATATCCCAATACATATTGGTTGCGCAGCTCGACTCCGATTTTAGTGGCCACATCGGCCAGATCGTTGGGATTTTCAACCGTAAACGCCCGTCCGCCAGTCAATTCCGTGATCTCGCCGAGCAGCGCGGGGCCCAATCGTTCTTCCTCGGTTGGAAAATAACGGTCATAGATACCAATGGCATAGATCATCACGTCCGCTTCTTTCACCATCGACTTAATCTCGCCCTCGGTGTAGCGGCTGTGATTGTCGCCTCCATCGGAGATAATGACCAGCGCCTTCTTTGAATATTTCGCCTGGCGCATCTTGGTAATGCCCATGTAGATCGCATCCAGCAAGGCCGTGCGCTTTTGCGGAACCGCAAACACCAGCTTGCTCTGGATGTCGTCCACCGAACTGGTGAAATCGCTCACCAGTTCCGGTTCGTCAGAAAACGTAATCATGAAGAACTCATCCTGCGGATTGGCAGTCTTGAAAAACTCCAACACCGCATCCTTGGCACGGTCCATTTTGCTGGCCATGCTTCCGCTGGAGTCGAAAATCACTCCCAGCGACACTGGGGCATCTTCGCTCGAAAACGTTTTGATCTCCTCTTTCGAGTTGCCCTCGAAAAGCTGAAAGTTCTCTTTATCGAGTCCAGTTACCAGCCGGTTCATCGGATCCGTAATCGTCACCGGCACCAGCACCAGGTCCACATCGACTTTCAGTGGACGTATGCGTGAGTTCAGCGAGGGCAGTAGATTTTGATTGGTGGTGTCCGCCGCGGGCTTCGCGCTGGCCGATTCGCGCGCCGCAACGTGGACATCTTCTATGGTTGTTTGTGCGGCCGCCGGACGCGGCAGTAGAGAAACTGCCCAGAGAGCAAACAAAGAAATCCAAAACGCAGGCATAAACCTGCGCGACCGAGCTATTGGGATCCAGGGTCGAGAGAGAGGGGAGCTCGGAACTGGCGCCTTGGGGCCTGAAAACAGGCACCCATCAAGGAGGGCCATACGCACCTCAATGGCCGCGATGGTATCACAGCTTTCGGGTAAATGGATGCGGCTTTTGTGTCAAAAGTTGGAGACAACTCCCGATTCGGAGCGCCATGTCAAGTATGTTCGCATTTGCCTGAATCGCCCACTGCCCCACGCTGTTGTTACAATCGAAGTTCCCGATGGCTCAAATCCAACCGTTTCGTGCTTTTCGTTACGATCCCAGCCGGGTTTCGCTCGGCGGCGTCGTAACCCAGCCTTACGACAAGATTTCTGCGGAAATGCAGGCACGCTACTATGAGGTCAGCCCATATAATCTTGTCCGCATCGTCCTGGGACAGCGCGAAAAGGCTGATGATGACAGCCAAAACGTATATTCTCGGGCCGCGGGCTATTTTACTGACTGGCGGCGAAAAGGCGTGCTCCGCCAGGACTCCGAACCGTCTCTTTACGTTTATTCCCAGATCTTCCGCGTTCCCGGTTCAGCTAAGGAGTTGGAACGCCGGGGGTTGATTGCCATGGGCCGCATCGAAGACTATTCCGCTGGGGTCGTCTTCCGGCACGAACAAACGCTGGCCAAGCCAAAAGCCGATCGCCTGAACCTGCTGCGTGCCACCCGCGCCCACTTCGGCCAGATTTTCATGCTCTATGAGGATTCCGGCGAAGTTGAATCTCTCCTCGCGCCCAAGGCCGGTCCTGACATGGAAGTCAAAGACGAATATGACGTTTTGCACCGCGTTTCGCAGATCACCGAACCGGCGGTAATCGAGTCGGTACAAGCGGCGATGAAAGATAAAAAGCTGATTATTGCCGACGGTCATCACCGGTATGAAACGGCCCTCGCGTATCGCAACGAGCGTCGCGGAGCCAATTGTCCACAAACAGAACAACAGGATGTTTCTCCTTCAGAGTTCGTCATGATGACTTTTGTCAACATGAACAGCCCGGCTTTATGCATTCTTCCCACTCATCGTGTGGTTCACAGCCTGGCTTCGTTTTCGGCAGAAGGCTTTCGGCAATCCGCGCATGCTTTCTTCGACGTGGATGAGGCCGAATCCTCAGTCGATGCAGATGGCGCGGCAGCTATTCTTCGCGAATCAGGACGAGCCGGAACCACCATCCTCGCGGTTACTGCGGATCGGGCTTTCCTGCTGCACCATCCCGTTCCCGATGCCCCCGGGCAGATTTTCGCCGGCATGTCGATTCGCCAGCAATCGCTCGATGTCGTGCAGCTTCATAAATGTTTGCTCGAAAAGGTACTGAATCTTTCAGAAGAATCCATCCGCAACCAACAGAATATTTCATACGTGCGGGATGCAGCTGAAGCTCTCTCACAAGTTCGGGAAGGGCACGCACTCATCGCTTTTTTGATGAACCCTTGCCGCATGGCGCAGGTCCGCAATATTGCCTTCGCCGGTGAAGTCATGCCGCAGAAATCGACCGACTTTTATCCTAAGCTTCTCAGCGGATTGACCATTTATGCGCTCGATTAGAACGCATCATGACGGCACACTCTACAGAATTCGACGTAGATGGGCTGCCATGGTCTTCCTGTGCATTGCTGTCCTGGCGCTGTCTGCCGCGCCCGCCGAAAAGCATCTCACGGTCTACTCCACAGCTGCGAACTATTCCCTCCCCATCGTCCAACATGAATACCGCGACTACGTTGGATTACTCGAGCTGCTGGATCCGCTGGGCAGTGTAAGCGTCAGGTCCGACCCTCCGCGCTGGCGCATCCATTACAACAACGTTCTCGGCGAATTTATCGTGGGCAGGAGCCATGCTCGCATCCAGGGCCGCGATGCCGATCTGACGGGAAAATTTCTGCTGGAAAACGGACACGGCCTGGTCCCGCTCGATTCACTCAACGCACTTCTTCCCCGTTTTCTGGGCGGGCCCGCCACTCTTCACCAGTCGTCGGGACGTCTTTTCATTGGCAGCGTCGCAACTCACTTCACGGCCACAGTATCTCCGGGCGATCCCTCGCGCCTGGTTTTTCATTTCACTGCTCCGGTCAATCCATCGGTCGCGACCGAACCAGGAAAGCTTCGCCTCACATTCCGCCGCGAACCGATCACTGCCCCCGCGTCGCCCAGGCTCACATTCAACAGCAAGACAATTTCGTCGGCTGACTATTTGGAAGCGGATGGCGCCGCCGAAATCGCGGTCAGCACGACAGTTCCCCTGATTGCTAGCTTCAGTGCTGATGGTCGCACCATCACGCTCTCTCCGGCGAAATCTCAAGTCGCAGCAAACTCAACCAGTACGTCTCCGCCAACGACGGCAGTTTCTACATCTTCGGCAACAAACCCAACCACTCGCCCGGCGATTCAGCCTCCGCAGCCTACGCTTCCGCCTTCCGCTCCTCGGCGCTATTTTGCCATTGTCGACGCGAGCCATGGAGGCCTGGATCGCGGCGAGGCGCTGAGTCCCACGCTCGCCGAGAAAGACGTGACCGTCGCCTTTGCCCGCCGCTTGCGGCAGGAACTCGAAAGCCGGGGGATTTCTACGCTTGTGCTCCGCGATTCCGATGCGAATTTATCGCTCGACGATCGCGCCTTTTATACCAATAGCACTCGCGCCGCCGTCTACATCGCACTGCACGCGGCCTCCAATGGCCAAGGAGTTCGGCTCTATACGGCAATGCTTCCCTACGTGACCGGCGACGACCAGGGTCCATTTCGCCTGTGGAGCACAGCCCAGTCGTCGTCGATGCAACTCAGCGAAGCCACCGCCGCCAGCGTAGCCACCGAACTGAGAAAGCTGCAGGTATCGGTTCGCACTCTAAGTGCGCCGCTTCGGCCGTTGAACAATATCCTCACTGCAGCCATTGCTGTTGAAGTTGCTCCGCCTGCGAGTGACGTTTCCGCCCTCACTGCACCGGATTACCAGCAACTGATCGCGGGCGCCGTGGCGAACGGGATTGTTGACATTCGCTCGCAACTGGGAGCCGCACCATGAAGAAGACGCGATTCGAAAAACAATGACTGGAAAACCATGATCCCGCGGCATTTCTATATTGCGGCATCGGTGATGCTGGCAGCGGTGCTCGGCATGAGCATCTACGCGTGGCGTATGCGCGGACGTGTCGCCGCTTCTCCCACAGTCTCGAGCGACAATCGCCCGGTGGTCGCCCCCGTAGCTGGGCCAACCGAGCAGGTAACTTTGTTCGTGGCTTACGACGATCTTGGGATACTGCGCGCGCAAGCTGCACGGATTCCGCTCCCCAGCGTTCGTCAACAACGCGCCGAAGAATTACTGCGCGCCCTGATCGCGCTATACCTGGACAAGTCCTCACCTCATCCGCTTCCGGTGGGGTCGGACATTCGCAGCGTATACCTGGTCGATCCCGGACTTGCCGTGATTGATATCAACGCGGCCTTCGCCGACGGCCATCGATCCGGCGTGCTAGAGGAAGAGTTGACAGTGGCATCTCTTGTGCAAACTCTCTCTGTAAACATTCCCGGAATTCTGAAGGTGAAGATTCTGGTTGAGGGCAAGCCGCGCGACACACTGGCAGGGCATGTAGATCTATCCGGTTTTTTCGGGGTCACTGCCGTGAATCAACTTGCATCCCAACTGCAGTTAATCCAATAGGTCAGCTAGTCCTCGAAGCTTCTCGCCCCGCCCTGCAATCGGTTCTTCACCAGATTCGTCCACAAAAACTTGATCACACGCGCGTCGTTGTAGCAGTAAGCAAGATTGTGGTTAAGGGTCGAGAAGCAGTGCTGCTGGCAGGTTTTCTTCATTTGGCCGAGCTGGCCTTTTTCGAACTTATGACCTTCGATGTTTCCCCAGTCGTAGCTTGAGGCATACATCGGGAAACATGGAGCCACAGTGCCATCCGTACGGATGATCACATTGTTTTGTCCGGCACGGCAATTCCACTCGGCAAAGTGCAACTCGCCGTTTTCGTCTTGAACGAATCCTGGCAAGCCGGCGACTTGCTTGGCGATATCCCCATTGGTTCCGGTTCCATCGCCATTCCAACCCACGCGCTTGAGGTCCGCCCCGCTCGCCATGCGGATGAAAGCTTTAATTTCCTGCAAGCGCTGAATGGAGTTCACCATCTGATACCCCTTTTTATTGCGGTCGATCAGATAATCCACCAGCGAATCAATCTCTGGCCAATCCTCCGGCCGAATGTAAGTTGGATTGTCGCTCAGGTGCGTGAAGTGCTCATCCTCCTCGAGCATGGGAGTTTCGTTGATGTGGTAGTCGGTGGCGATGCGGTGCTCGCGCGCACACTCCGTGAGCTGTCGTATGTCCTGGGTATTGTTCCGGCAAATGTTCATATTGAAGAACACCATGTAGCCGTACACATATTGCTTTTTCAGCAAGTGCTCAAGGTGCTTGCGCACAGGCACGAGCGCTTTTGGCAAACTCGGTTTCTCATCCCAGGCGTCAACCGCAAAATTAAGAACCGCAACTCCGGCATCGCCCAGACGATCGGCAACATCCGGACGCAGCAGGCGTCCATTGGTCCCGATGTAAATCCAGAACCCCTTTTTTGCCGCATAGTAGACCACTTTGTGCGCGAACTGCGGACGCAGTAACGGTTCTCCGCCCATTAAAGCGAGCACCCGGCAGCCATGATCATGCAGCCAGTCAATCGATCGCCGCGCAATGTCTTCCGTCATGCCCTTTACTTTGTTGTTAAACGCCCAGCAATACCAGCAATCGAGATTGCATTTGTACTCGACGAACAAGTAGGCGGTGATAGGGTGAAAATCGCCGGGCAGCACGCGGGAGCGAATGTACGGAAACAGCCAGCCCCGCATCTTGCGATAAACTTCGGGCAACGTCCAGTCACGTTTTTCAAGAACTGTCTTCGGGCCGGGATCGGCCAACTTATCCGGATATTGCGGGAAAACTGGTTCCGGCAGCCTCGTGCCCGTTGTACCTGGCAGCTTGACCACTTGCGGCGCGGCACTCATCAAAAGCTTGTGAATGTCTACATCAATGCGGAATTTCGGCGCGGTAGCCATGCTGGTCTTCCTCCACAGCGCGTGGGTAGATTTTGTGCACTCGCGGCAGAATGGTCAGTGCCACTTAGAAGCCTGACTGAATCAGGTGGTTGGTTAGGCCGTTCGGGGAGTAACGAATACATTCTACTTGCCTACAGGTTCTAAATGTTGCACTCCATCTGATGATGACGAGGGCGCATGAGGTTTCATAAAAAAAGCACGGACGAATTTCATCCGCGCTCTCACATAACAATTTTGGCAACAACAAAGTTATGCGCTGGCTAAGACTGGTTCAACTCCATAAATCGAATGCCACGAAGTCGCGGCCTTCAATTTGTCATTCACGTTGTTAATGTTTTTAACCCCTTCGGTTTCCAGCCATTTGCGAAATGCCGCTGCGCCCTGCTTGGCATAGACCGGAATTCCATCTTTCCAGGTAGCGCGTCCGCAAAGGACGCCGTTGAACTTCACTCCGGATTCGCCCGCCAGTTCGAGCGTTTCGCTGAATTCCGCATTGCTGACCCCGGCCGAAAGATAAATGAAAGGCTTCGTGGCTACACTGGCGGCTTTGTGGAATAGATCGATCGCTTCCTTCTTTGTATACGCCTTCTGACCCGCGAAGCACTTCACGCCTTCCACAAACTTCATGTTTACCGGCACTTCAACTTTCAGAACGTCTACCCCGTAATGATCTTTGGTGAATTCCCGCATGCTCTCCGTCACAATGTGCGGCTTCTTCTTCGCGTATTCCAATCCCTTTTCGTCGGCTCCTTCCTCGTAGCCAACAAACTCCAGGAAGAACGGGATGTCATTGGCGCGGCACTCGTCGCCGATCCGCTCGACCCAGGCATGCTTTCTGTCATTGACTTCTTTGGAATCATAGGGCGTGTAGTAGAGCAGAATCTTCACGCAGTCCGCGCCCGCTTCTTTCAACCGCCGTGCCGACCAGTGATCGAGCAGATCGGGAAGCCGTCCCGGCCCGGTCTTGTCGTATCCTGTCTTTTCATAAGCCAGCAACAGCCCCGCATTCTTGGCGCGACGCTTCGACGCCGGAAGTCCCCATTCGGGATCGAGGAGAATCGCGCTGGCATGCGGCGTCAAGACTTCGGTCACAAGGGTCTTGAACTCTTCCATCATGGCATCGCTGACTTCTCCGCCTTTTTCTTTGGCGAGGGATTTCTGCAGCGAACCGCGCTGGTCCATTGCGGCGGCGGCAATCACGCCTCGCTCGTTCGAAACTTTTCTAAGACCGGCAAGTTTTCCGGGGGTAAGCTTCATAGGATCCTCCAGGAGTGCATAGGACACTGAACACCGAAAACACTCAATTGTAAACCAGCCAGCATCACGGGTCGGGGACGACTGGCTGACGATTAGAGATTTTCGGGAAAGTATGCCACCGGTAACTTTATTTCTATGCCCCGATTGCAGTACCTTGGTGTGTTGACTACAGCTTCGTCGTGGTCTGCGCATTCGCGCATTTTCCTGGAGAATTCATGAGCCGTTCGGTTTGGGTCCGCTCGCTGGCCGTCGCTTTTCTTATTTCCGCAATGCTCACTGGCTGTACGCGGGATCCCAACGTGCGCAAGCAGAGGTTTCTGGAGAGCGGAAACCGCTACAGGGCACAGGGTAAGCTGCGTGAGGCGGTCATTCAGTATGCCAATGCGGTGCAAATCGATCCGCGATTTGCTCAGGCCCACTACGAACTGGGCGAAACTTATCTCAAGCTGAAGGATTACAACCGCGCCTATGCGGAGCTTTCGCGTTCGGTCGATCTCGATGCCGACAACTACACCGCGCAAGCCGACCTGGCGAACCTGCTGATCTCCGCCCGAGACCTGAAGCAGGCGCAGCCGCACCTGGATCTCCTGCGCGAAAAGCACCCCGACAGCGCTGACACTCACCTGGCCTGGGCCAATTTGTATGCGGCTCAAGGCAATGTGGATCTGGCTATACAGGAGGCGCAAAAGGCAGTCGCTGCTGATCCGAACCGCGCCGACTCTTACCTGAACCTTGCGGTTTTACAACTCCGCGCCAATCAGCCCGATCAGACCGAGATCAGTCTGAAAAAAGCGGCCGATCTCGGTCCAAAAAACATGAGCGCTCAACTCGCTCTGGGAGGCTTCTACCAGGGGCGCAACCGCTTTCCCGAGGCCGAACAACAATTCAAACATGCCTTGGATGTCGATCCTAAAAATCCGGCTCCGTATGCTGCCTATGTTCGCCTGCTCGTGCAGGAGAACAAGAAACCTGAAGCTGAAGCTTTTCTAAAGCAGGCCAAGAATCAGCTTTCCGATAGTTCCGAAGGCTATCGCATGCTGGGCGATTTTTACTTCGCGGATGGCGATCTCGATAAGGCCACCGACGAGTACGGCTCGCTCCACCACGATCACCCCAAGGATCTGCAGGTCACGAAGAATTATGTGCAGCTTCTGATCCTGAAAAACCGTCTGGATGAAGCCAACAAACTGAATGAGGAGATACTCAAAACCAATCCGCGTGAGGCCGATGCGC
Organism: uncultured Acidobacteriaceae bacterium; assembly: GCA_963766625.1. Lineage (GTDB taxonomy): Bacteria > Acidobacteriota > Terriglobia > Terriglobales > Acidobacteriaceae > Sulfotelmatobacter. Next base: position 61,781 of record CAVYBF010000028.1, read on the forward strand.
TGGTCTTTCGCGGGGAGATTCAGTTGCGGCACGGCGATGCCAACGGTTCGGTCGACTCCCTGCAGCAAGCGATCAAGAACGATCCGGAGAACGGCGTGGCGCATTATCAGTTGGGCTTGGCTTATGAAGCGCAGAACAACGGAGCGGAGGCGGAATCCGAATTGCACCAGGCGGTGACGTTGCGTCCCGACATCACCGATGCACAACGTTCTTTGGCAACCCTGCAGTTGCGCCAGGGCAACTTCGATGGGCTGGCGCAAACCGCGGAGCAGATCATCCGCAGCGCTCCCAATTCTCCCGACGGTTATTTGACGCGAGCTGCGGCTGAGGTCAACCGCAAACAATTCTCCGCCGCCGAGCAGGATATGCACAAGGCGGCGGAAGTCGCGCCCACCAGTCCAGCTCCCTACGTGGCCCTGGGCAACCTTCACCAATTACAAAAGCAATATCCCGTCGCGATCAAGTTCTACCAGCAGGCGCTCGATCACGATCCGGCCTCGACCGAGGGCTTGCAGGGCTTGATGAACACCTACCTGGCAGAGAAGCAGATCGATCAGGCGGTTGCAGTGGCGAAGGCACAGATCGCAAAATCACCCAACAGCAGCGGATTTTATGATCTGTTAGGCACGGCGCTGTTCGATAAGAAGAGTTTCGCCGACGCTGACGCCGCCTTTCACAAATCCATTGAGCTGGATAAGAACAATTCTGACGCGCTGATGAAGCTGGCGCAGACCCAGGCTGCCGAGGGCTCAGCCGACAAAGCGCTGGCCACTTATCAGCAGTCGATCAAAGACCATCCCAACGAGATTTCTTTCTACATTCTCGCCGGCATGATGTACGAATCCCAGCACAACTGGGAACAGGCCAAGACCATGTACCAGCAGGCGCTGAACATTCAGCACGACAATCCGCTGGCCTCCAACAATCTTGCGTACGTAATGTTGCAGCAGGGCGGCAACGTCGACGTGGCCCTAGCCATGGCGCAGACTGCGCGGCGCGGTATGCCGGATTCTCCCAATGCCGCCGATACTCTGGGATGGGCCTATTACCAGAAGGGCGTGTATCAATCGGCAATCGATATGTTCCAGGAGTCGCTGCGGCTGAACCAAGAGAAAGGCGGCGCCGACGATCCCACGGTCCACTATCATCTCGCGCTGGCTTATCAGAAAGCCAATCAGCCGACGCAGGCGCGCCAGCAACTCGAGCGCGTGCTGAAGATCAATCCCAACGACGGCGATGCCAAGAAGACGCTTTCGGAGTTGAGAGGCTGACGCTTCCGGGTATAAACCCGAGGCTTGCTCAGTCGGCTACAGCCTGACCGCTTTTTGGAGGCTGCTGCCCCGCTTCTGATATCTTGATCCAGTCTTCCCAGTGTGTCAGATACTTTTGCTCGTGTTGGTGAAATTCTGCTTCGCCGGGGCCGCCCCAATCAGGCTCGTTTGCGATATCGGCACAGGCACGCACTGCATAGAATCGCACCTGCTCGTCTGGGTCCTGGAGCGCCTTGGCTATGCTCGGCAGCGCGGAGGGGTCGGCAATGTGCCATAGGGCCTCTGCACCCGCTTCGCGGTTGGAGTTATCGTTTGAGCGAAGAAGCGGCTCTAGTGCCGGAATCGCAAGTGGGCTTTTTAAGTCGTTCCCGACAACGTAGAGAAGCCACACTCTCTGGTTCTCAGTGGCGAGATCGCCGACTAGTGTATGCGCCACTTTCGGCAGTTCGCTTATGTCCTCTAGTCGGATGAGTTCACCCTGGAGCCTCTGTTCGAGCTCTGGATCTCTGGCGGCTGCGACTCCGCTCTTAAATGCAGAGATAGCCTCAGCGTTGCTGGGGAGTGCATAAGCCACACGTAGTATTTCGGACTTTTGCGCGGGAGTGGCGGAGTCAGAAGCAATGACGGCTAACATTTCGCGCACAACCGAGCGAGCATAATCTCCCGGCTCGAGCTTGGAATAGCTTTCGGGAGCCATCCCAACCGCCGGAAGATCTGGGTAATAGGGATCGGCGACCGTGTAGCCCGTGTCTCCCTTACGCAGGAAGACCAGCCGCACCCCTCGATGCAAGCCCTGGTAGCCGACAAATGATGCTGGCAGTGCGTATTTGACGAGCACGCGGCCCGTGGCTGAGCCTTTGATGATATCTGTCACCGTGAGTTCGACGTTGTAAGCCTCAGCGCTTAGCTTTTGCCCTCTAAACACGAGAGGTGGAGCGGGCCCGACATCGCTGACGTCCAAGACGTCCGCAATTGCGATTAAATCGGAGGCACTAACGAGCCTGTCAATACTAAGGTTCTCTATGCCGATAGCCGTGCACAGCGTGAGACCGATGCACGCTATTAAGAGCGGCTTTAGTCGGCTGCGGCTCATGCACCTCTCCTCGCTCACGGATTCAGTGGCAATAAGGAACGGGTTGCGCGCCACCGCAAGATTGATATGCCGGGCGGCCCCGTGACGGTGCACGTGGCCGACCTCCACAGCCCGTTGTGACATCCGACCTAGCGCATAGCCCCTCCTTCGTTCGATGATGAGTCCAAAGCTTCACTCGATCTTTGAAAACCTGACCTTTTGCGGTGCAAGACCTAACCGAAGGATCTAAGCCTTTACTGTGGAATATTTTGCGGGTAAATCCTTTTGAATCCGGATTTTAGCCAGATCAAAACGGGTCTTGCCCTTCCTAAAGTCCAGCCAAGTCATAGATTTGCAGGATTCCTTCTAGATTTTTTTTTGATCTGGATTTCAGCCCACTGTGACTCTGAACGCCCGCAAGCAAACGGGGCAAATTGCGCCGAAACGCCACCTGCGCAAAAAATAATTTGTCTTCTTAGCACGTTAAACAACCAAGACGGCAATGGTGTTCCAGCGATCGCCTGGATTGCTATCTTCCTGTCCAGACGAATGACCTCTCGCTGGAACACCACGCCGTGTGCTCCATGATTACGGCTGCTTTACTGTCCCGTGCCGGATAGCTTCACCTCCTGTGGGCTATACGCCCCTGAGTAAGTCACGGTTGCTACGCCGCTAATCGGCCGGGAGGTTGTGGGCGAGAAACTTACGGCAAACGTGCAGCTCGCGCCAGCTGCCAGAGAAGCACCGCAGGGAGTTCCACCACCGGCAGCGGCAGAGAAATCGCCACTGGCTTTAAGCGAGAGGCTTACCGCTGTCGCAAGGTGGTTGGTTACGGTGACGGTAGAAGCGCTGCTTGTCGTACCTACTGTCCAGGTGCCGAAGCTTACGCTGGCTGGCGATATGGTCAGTGGCAGGATGCCTGTTCCGGTGACGTCCAAAATTTCAGGGCTTATCACCGTGTTATTCGTTAACGCAATTGCTCCTTGGAGTGCTCCAGTAGTGGATGGTTTGAACGTCACGGTCAACGTGCAGGAGGCTCCGGAAGCCAGAGTTGTCACGCAGCCGGACGAAGTGTAATCGCCACTGGCCGAAATTGCGGAAATCTTCACAGATGCCGCACCGACGTTCTTTACCGTCACGGTCTTGGCACTGCTGGAAGCGACCACTGTAGCCGCATAGGTGAGCGACGCCGGCGTAAACGTCAGCGGTGAAGCAACGGCACCGCTGCCCGTACCCCTCAGCGCTACCACCACCGGGCTCAAGCTGACCCCATCTTTGATGGAAACTGCACCATCAATCGATCCGTTCTGGTGTGGCTTGAAGGTTACATCGACGGTGCAACTTGCCGCGGCCGCAAGCGTTGCCCCGCAAGGAGTTCCGCCTCCGGCAACCGCCGAGTAGTCTCCGTTTGCCGAGAAGGTGATGGTTAGAGCGGTGCTCGGGTTATCGTTCTTTAGGGTTAGTGTCTGTGCAGCGCTGGTGGTCCCTGCGGTTACCGTTCCGAAGGACAGGCTGGCAGGCGAAACCGCGAGCGGAACCAAGCCCGTACCGGATAAGAGAAGCTGGTCGGGGGAGCCGAGACCGGTATATCCGATGGTAACGATTCCAGAAACTGCCCCCACCACGGATGGTGTGTACGTTACTGTAACCGTGCAGGTCCCTTTGCTGGCCAGAGACGAGCCGCAAGTTTTGGAGGAAATGGCAAAGTCGCCGCTTGAAGCGATCGAGGAGATGGCCACCGGGGCGGAGCTAACGTTGGTGAGAGTTACGGTTTTGCCGGCGCTGGTGGTATGCAACACTTCGTTACCGAATGTCAAACTCCCCTGGGACAGGGTCAAAACCGGTTCGATTTTGAAGCTTGCGGGGAGAACGGATCCGGCATTCCCGGCGACGTCGGTACTGTAGTAATTGACGGTGTAGCTGCCCGTATATCCGACAGTAAACGGGGCGCTATAGACCTGCCAACCCTCACCGTTAACTTCGTAGTAGGTATGGGCTACGCCACTTCCCGGGGCTGGATCGCTAGCGTTGAGCGTGACCGTCACCGCGCTCTTGTAAGTTGTGCCGCCTGCGAGCGTACCACTCAACCTGTAGGTGGTCACCGGAGGGATCGTGTCATAGCCGATTGGGCCGTAGGTATAGTCCCCCGCATTCTCACCTTCGTTACCCCAAGAGCGAACGTTGACCGTGTGCATCCCTTGTCCAACCGATCCCGCACAGAACGTTCCCGTGAAATCGAGACAGCCGCTTGTGGCATTCGCATACTCGGGACCATCGTAGAAGGCGTTATACGGACTTCCCGGGAAGCCGCTAAGGCCCGGGGTCGCCTCGCTAGTCGGATTACCGGGGTCAGAGTCCCAAGCCTGGGTGAAACCTGCAGTTCCATCCTCCGAGATGTTACCGATAACCCAGGTTACCTCCTGGTCGCTGTTATACCAGGTATTGAGCGCTGGGCCAGTGAAGGTTACAGTCGGGAAATTGTCCGGGGGAACGTGTTCCCAATTGATGGCCCACGCCAGTTGCAGGAAGTTGTACATACCCAATCCTGTGACGGCATCCCAACCCGCTCCGGCGCAGTAGTACCCCAAGACGTACAACGAGGTTATGTCGTTGTCATTGCAGCCGCTAGTGATATCGTAGAACGGATTGGTCAAGGCGCCCTCGTTAGCCGCTTCGTAGAGATAAGGGTTCACAGCCCCCATCGGCGCACACGAACCGCCGCTACAAATGCTGCCCAAAGAGAGAAGGTACGCATTTTCTTGAGCGAAGAAGCCCACCGTTTCCGGAGCAACTATGCTGGTGCCTCCATTGCCACCCAAAGAGCCTTCGAAGTAAAGGGCTTGGGGCGTGTAATACCAGTCGGAGTTGAGCGCAATGTCAGGGACGCCGCGAGCGGCAAGGCTGAGATATCTGCTCTGGTAGCTCGGTTCTGACCAATAAGAGCTGAGCCCTCCGGTGCTGCCGCCATCGTTGGTTGAGCAACCGTCCGGTCCGCCGCTCCACGCTACCGCGGAGATGAAACTTGGCGGCGGGCCGCCCGACAAGGACAAAGTCACGCCTCCGGCTGCGACAACGTTCGGGTCGGAAGCCGGAAAACTTACGGAATCGAAATCCTGGCAACTATAGCTTGCTCCTCCGTCGCCGGAAGCTGCCGTCAACGACCATCCCTGCCCAACCATGGAGCTAAAAATGGCGTCGGCAGTATCCATGTTTCCCCCGCCTAGCGTCGCATCCACCCAGCCCCAACTCGTGCTGAAGTTGCGTGCGTAGCCATCGGTCAGCATGGAATTATAGATGTCGTTAAATGTCCCAAAACCCGAGTTGACGCCGTCGTACATGTAAACCATAGCCGTATTCGCCTCGGAGCCGAAACTGTTGGCCATAGCCGTGGACCATTCAAAATCCATCGTCCCTTCTCCGTCGCAGCACGTCGGTGTCCCGTCAATGTTGATGAACTCGTAGTGCCACGCTAGATATGGATATGTGTCGTGCCAACCCGTGAAGTCGCTCCCCTGTTGAGAACCAGCGGTTGCGATGGCAATGGAGCTATCCGGCGGGGTTACACTGGGATTACCGGTCGGATTGCAGCAATGCCCCAGGTTGGAGAGTGCAGCTACGGAGTAGGCGGCGGTACTGTACATATCTTGCGGGTCATAGGTAGGGCCGGTCGTGTAGTTGGGATTGCCGCCATTTCGACGTGCCTTCAGCGATTGAGGCAGCTTCGAGCGATCGCCGTCCCCGCCTGCCGGTATCCCTCTGCTGACAGCCGGTCCGGGTGCGTAATCGGGGAAGGCAGGTTCTTTCGCGTTCTTGCTTGCCGGGTGGGCCACTTCCACGTTGTCGAGACCTCCGATTGAATGAAGGATGTTCGTGAGGTTCGAAGGAATTTCGGGGTCACGATCGTTTGAGAAATAGGTTTTGGAGCCGATCTGGTAGCTGTTGATCGTGATGTTGAGCGCCCTTTCGATTGTGGCCACCGGGGCTGCCACGTCGACAATCAAACGGTTCGGAAAACGCCGCGTAACCGTCAAGCCCTGGGCCGTTGCCCAGTCGACTACAGCTTGCTCATCTTCGACTGACGGGTCGAAACGTTTAGTCCACTCCTCGGCACTTAGAAATTGATGGAACTGGGCCTTGCCCGGCATCTGGAGGTTCTGAAGGAATTGTCGCTCCTCAGCCACGTGCGGCGGCTGTAAGCCCAAGGTCAAGCGTAGCATTTGATTCGAATTGTAGTGCTCCAAGGCTTCAGCCAAGCCGCTCTTGACAACCGCGGGTGTATGCGGCTTGAAACTCGTCGATTCGAACGCTGACGCCGAAACTTGGGCCCGGGCCGGCCCTGTGGCGTTGAGAAATAGCACGGCTATGATGAGGCGTGCGGACATCCATGTGCGGATCGCAAATTGCGAGGGATGGCGAGACATATTCTTTTTCTCTCCTTGTGGTTCCTAATGAGCGGCGGACATTCCCTGGGCAGACCTTGCAGGACACGTAGTCGTGCTTTCGTCTCGGAGACGGTGTTTACAAAAATAAATTTATCCGCCGTATGGAGGGGCCATGCAATGGCTACGGCGTAGCGTAGGCACGTTAGCACAGGCCTAGCGGTTGTCAAGCAAAAAATTGCCTGTGAATTGTCCTCGACTCAACCAGATCAAAATGGAGGCTCCTTTTTCACAACCCCGAAACATCAGAGATTTTGCCGTGGCAATCGCATTTTTGATCCTGGATCTCAGCTCACGCTGAGCCTGAGCACGCGCAGGAAAAACCCTATTGTGCCGACCGGTACATGCGCCGAAAATGATTTTGTGTTCGCGCAGCGCTAGAGAGTGTTCGCTGCAGCTCGCTAGTCCGCCGCGACGGTCTGGGTTACTTCTTCCTGCGGCGGCCGTTTGGGCGTGCGGGTCGAGGGCAAGCCGGCATCGCGGATCTTGTAGAGCAGCGCGCGATAGCTGATGCTCAGCGCTTTGGCGGCACGTTTGCGGTTCCAGTGGTGATGCTGCAGAACTTTGAGAATAATTTTGCGCTCAAGTTCACGGACCGCCTGGCGCGTGATCTTCTTCAGGGCTATCGGTCCGTCGACTGAAATATCGGCGCTGAAAAAGTCCGGCTCGCGCGGGCGCAGGTCGCCCATGATCGATTCTTCGCTGCCCAGAATCACATACCGCTTCATCAGATTTTCCAGCTCGCGGATGTTTCCCGGCCAGTGATGTTTCTTCAGCGCTTTCATCAATTCGGCGGAAGGCAGCGCGGCGCGCGCGTTGAACTTCCGGTTGTAGTATTCGATGAAATAGCTTACCAGTTGCGGGATGTCGGAGACGCGGTCGCGTAGTGCGGGAATGTGCAGATTCACGACATTGATGCGATAAAACAAATCGGAGCGGAAGGTGCCGTTGACGATCTCTTCTTCCAACTTCCGGTTCGTCGCGCAAACTACGCGCACTTCGACTTTTTTATCTTCCTGCGCGCCGATGCGGCAGAATTGGCCGTCCTGCAGAAGCTGCAACAGCTTGGACTGCAAAGCCATGTCGAGTTCGGAGATTTCATCGAGAAAGAGCGTTCCGCGATGCGCCATTTCAACTCGGCCGGGCTTCATGCCGTAAGCACCGGTGAAGGCTCCTTTTTCGTAGCCGAATAATTCGCTTTCGAGCAAGGTCCCGGGAATCGCGGGACAGTTCACTTTTACCCAGGGACCGGTCTTCCAGGGTGAACCGGAGTGGATCATGCGCGCGATGATGTCTTTTCCCGTGCCACTTTCACCGTGGATCAGAACAGGGACGTTGGCCCCCGCGATTTTCGCGAGGCGTTCGCGCAGAGAACGCATAGCATCGGTTGCGCCGAATACGATGGACTCTGGCGGCATCTCCCCGAGCGGCTGGATTAAGGCACTGACTGAATTCGAGGTACTCATAGGTGTTCCTACCTTGCAATCGGGGGCGATCGGTTGTGTGCATCCCTAGAGCCAAATGCCGGGAGAGTAGCAAGGCACCCGCCGAGCCTAACGTATGTCATTGAATGAAAGCAACTTACCAAAGATTAAGCAGGGGAATATTGGGTAGTCGCATAAGCCTGAGAAGGCTGGCTTGGTGCGGCGGAGGAAAGGAAAACATTTTCACACCGGAGAACTGAGTTTCCGCTGCCGCAATCTGGTTGGCCCGTGCGACCGGAGCAGCGGTCGAGAGAACTTCAACGCTACCAGGTTGTAACCCTCACCGTGCTGCATTCGTAAGACTCTGGCACGCAGAGTTTTCGCAACTTTGGGCAGGGCAGCCATTGCCGCCAATGGTGCGCTGGGAATTTCGAGCGAAACCTGCGTCGACCGCGGGATTGGACGGCGGACGGCAAGCAGCATACCCCCGGCAGAAACATTGAGAGCGGTGGCGAACTCTAGAAGCTCGTTATTTGTCTCTCCGCGGCTTCTGACAAAAACGGGAATAGCCAAGGGCAATCGCGACCAGCGCCTTCGCTCCGCCGACGAAGTTCTAATGGTCACGCACACCCCTTCCTTCGTGATTCAACACGATACGGGCAAGCATCCCACGGGCCAAAACCTAAGCTAAACGGCAGAACCCCAAGACACCCGGCACGAACCTCCAAACAACGGGGTAAACTTTAGCATATTCGAAGTCTTAAAACCTTGAACTGCGGAGAAATCAGGTTCTGGGAGTACAGTCGAGTCATGTCTTGCTCAAGTGACTGAAGTCACCTTTGATGGGAGCGGAGTGCAAGCTTTTGCCACACTTGGGTAATCAGCGTTCATTTTTCGTTGACAGCGAAAGTACCGCATCATACGATGCTTTCAACGGCATTCTTCCTAATCAGTTGAGTGCGTCCCCCCTTTACACAGCCGCTTCCTGATATGGCCACCGTGCAAAAGAATGTGCGCCTTACCGAGCCTGTCGCCGAAAGCGCGGTCACCCCAAACGGGGCGCCGACCGCGGAGGGGATACCCAGCGCCGCTGACCTGCCACAAGCTTATTCCGAGCTGCAGGAGCGCTTCCAGCGAACCACCAACGCACTTGGGTCAGCCGCACACGACCTGAAAACGCCGCTGGCGATTCTAAACGGATATGTCGAACTATTGCAAAGCGAAAAACTGGGACAGTTAAATTCGCGACAACGGGAAGTTCTCGGCGATATGCGATCGAGCGGCCAGCGCTTGCAGCAGTTTATCCAGGACTTTCTGACTTACAGCGCCCTCGAGACCGGGGGGCTGCTCATGAGATTCGAGAAAGGCAACATCAATGAGTGCCTTTCTGAGGTCTGCCGTTTATGGTCTGCCCGGTTTCAGGAAAAGGGACTGGCGCTTTATTTTCTACCGAACGAAAAGCTGCCAGTTTTTCCGTTCGACTCTCCTAAACTGGAACGCGTGATCTCGAATCTTCTGGAGAATTCCTTTAAGTTTGTCCCGCAAGGCGGGACCGTGTGGTTGCACGCCGAACCCTACATGTGGGAGCGGCGCGCGGCATCGCAACCGGCTTCCGCGGGCGAACGACGGCGGCAGGATGTATCGCAGCCTAATTCCGTGAAGGTCAGCGTTTCCGACACTGGCCCCGGAATTCCAGCGGAGTTTCAACAGGAAGTGTTCGACGATTTCTTCCGCCTGCCGAGCAACGAAACTCAGGAAGGGATGGGACTCGGTCTGGCCATCGTGCGCCGTCTGGTGCAGGGCATGGGGGGAAAAGTCTGGGTAGAAAGCGATCCCGGCGCGGGCTGCAAATTTTCCTTTCTCATTCCGTTTAAACCGACTTCAACTTCTGCCGCCAAAGGAAAGAATCGATGAGCGAGAGTGCCAAGATTCTTCTCGTGGATGACGAACCGGCGATGCTCCGGTACATCAAGACGCTGCTTGAGGTAGACGACTACAAAGTCGAGACTGCGTCCACGGGAGAAGAAGCTCTGCAGCGGATCGACAAAGGCATGGAGCCGGATCTGGTGCTGCTCGACGTTCTCATGCCGGGAATTGATGGGCTCGAGACTCTGGATCAGCTTCGGCAGAAGCGGCCGGCGACAAAAGTGGTCATGCTCTCCTGCGTGAACGACACAAAAAAGGTCGTCCAGGCGATGCGACTGGGAGCACAAGATTATCTGACCAAGCCGTTTCAGAAGGCCGAACTCGATGCGGTAATCGATCAGTGCCTTGGCCAAGGCAAAGCGCCGGTCGGAGGCGAAGTCGAGGAAGTTGGGGACGATATCTTCTTCATCGCCGCTAGTCCTGCGATGCGCAAGATTCGCTCGCAGGCGGCACTGGTGGCAAACGTCGATATTCCAGTCTTGCTGCTTGGCGAAAGCGGCACCGGCAAAGAAGTGTTGGCGCGATTGATCCACAAACTCTCTCCGCGCGCGCACCGGACTTTCTTGAAGGTCAATTGCGCGGCGGTTCCCGCCGATCTGCTGGAGAGCGAACTTTTCGGCTATGAGCCGGGCGCATTCACCGGCGCTACCCACGCCAAGCCGGGTAAGTTCGAGCTGTGCAACCGGGGAACAATCCTGCTCGATGAAATTGGCGAGATGCCTCCCATGTTGCAGGCCAAGCTGCTGCACGTTTTGCAGGACAATAGTTTCTCCCGGCTCGGGAGCCGGAGCGTAATCAAAGTAGACGTTCGGATCCTGGCGGCTACGAATATCGACATTCCGCAGGCGCTCGCGACAAAAAGACTGCGTGAAGATCTTTATTACCGTCTCAACGCCTTCACCCTGCAACTGCCGCCGCTGCGTGACCGTAAAGAAGAAATCCCAATCTTGCTGAAACAGTCCATGACGCGCATGGCCGAGCGCTATGCTCGGCCTCCGCTTCCGCTGACACCCCATCTGCTCGAGGCGTGCCAGACGTACAGCTGGCCGGGAAACCTGCGCGAATTAAATAACTTCCTGAAGCGCTATCTGATTTTGGCGGATGAGCACCTGGCTGCCGCTGAGCTACAACCTCTCCACGACGGCAACGGAGGCCACGCCGCAGCTGCTCATTCCGATTCGGCGGCGAGAAGCGATAGCGGAGGCGGGTTGAAGTCGCTGGCCCGCTCTGCCAAAGACGAAGCCGAAGGAGAAGCGATTCGCCAGGCGCTCGAGCAGACCAACTGGAACCGCAAGCAGGCAGCGGCGCTCCTGCAAATCAGCTACAAAGCCTTGCTCTACAAAATTCGGCAATACGGCATCGCCGAAGCAAAAAGCCATCACAAGCTTTCCGCCGGCGCATAATTCAGCGTCACCGCTCACCAATTTTCAGTTCGTTTCCTGTTACGGCACAACGGTCAAGCCGAAACTCGCCGTTTTTGTCAGGGAGCCGGAGGTTGCGGTGATCGTGAGAGGATACGACCCCGAGGGCGTTCCGCTGACCGTAGGCAGCGTTTTCGGGGTGCTGCACGCCGGCTGCAACAACGTCATGGCAAAGAACGCCATCAACGCGACCAGGCCAAACAGGATGTTTCGCCGGCGCTTTTTGCCTACTCCCGCCAATCCCAGGAAAGCCATCCCGGGAACCGCCAGCCAGAAAGCATAGAGTGGTCGGTGCCAACCCGTAGATGCCGTGATCACCGGCTGAGCCGTGGTTGAGAGGTTCAGAACCGTCGAAGCACTACCGGCTCCGCTGCTCAGATTAAGCGTGCTGGTGGCAAAGTTGCAGCTTGCTCCCGTAGGCAATTGGCTGCACGAGAGCGAAACATTAGCGCCGAAAACCCCTTGCGTCGGTGCTACCACTACGTTGAATTGAGCAGCCGTGCCGGCGGCGACCGTCTGCGATGAAGGGGCAATTGCCACGGTAAACGAAGTGGCGGAAAAAGGAGCAGTCACTGTGTTGCTTGTATTCGTGTTCGTGGGGTTCGAGACCGTGGCTATCGCCTGGAATGTGCCCGGGATTAACGGCGTGACCACAAATGTTACAGTCACGGCCGAGCCAGCCTGCAGAGCCGGAATCGTGCAAATGATATTCGTACTGCTTGTCGCAGCGCTGCAAATTCCCGTGGTGCCACCGGTGCCTGTGGTGCCACTTACCGCGGCGCTATTAAATATAACGCCGGTGGGAACTTGGCCGAGCAGGTTAATTGAGGTAGCCACGTCCGGTCCAAGATTAGCCAGCGTGTAGGTGATCGTGACCTGGTTTCCGGCGGCTGCGGTTCCGCTCGGAAAAACCTGCAGAAATGTGAGCGACAAATCGCTCTGCGGTCCTAGCTTTACCGCGAACGCATCCGGCCCTGTTCCATTCAGGCTCGTGCCTCCAGGTGACAGCGGGTCGGCTACCTGTAAGTTTCCCGAAGTGGTACTACCAGCAAAATAGGTGTTGAGGTTGATATCCACCGCAATGCTGGTACCGTCATCGGTGCCGCTGCCGCCGAAATAGGTGACATAATTACCGCCGCCAATCGAAGCGGTCGCGTTGGTATTGAGGTGAGCAAAAAACGAGTTCTGCGCACCGTTGAGCGTCCCTTGGATCGCATGCGTCGTGATGGGAAAGTCGGTTGAAGCGGTGTACCCCGTAACCAGCGCGTCGTTCGCCGTGTCAACGGCTATGCCATTGCCGGCATCATTCCCGGTACCACCCAGGTAGGAAAAATATGTGAACGCCACAAAGTTGGGGGTACCCGAAGTGCTCGATGCAGGATTGGTGAAGCGGGCGATATAGGCGTCCGTCGGTCCGGGAGCAGTGACTGCAGGGCAACTTGCCGTCGACGATATGTTGGTCGCAGTTGGATCGTTCAAGCAACCCTGATAGGCCAGCGACGTGGGAGGCAGATAAAAATCCGGAGAGTTCGTCGATCCGGTCAGATAAACGTAAGTGGAATCGATCGCAATCGCCGTACTGGAATCGTTGAATTCACCGCCCAGATAGGTCGAATACAGCAGTTGTGCGCCGGAGCCTCCCAGAGGATTGAGCTTGGCCATGAAAGCATCGGTGGGATAGGGGGTAGCAGCGGGAGCAGCGCAGGCATTCGGATTGTTAAGCGTTATGGGCGGAATCGTATCCAGGCACGGTTGATAAGAATTGAGAATCGGAAAATCGCCCGAGGTTCCGCTGTTGCCGAAAAGTCCCGAGCCGCTGTTGTAGAAATTTGTCGTTCCGCTGAAATAAATGTTTCCGGTCGAATCCACCGCAATTCCACCACCGGTGGCGATCGGATTCGCCGGCAGACTGCCCCCGAAGTACGTGGAATAAGCGATTCCGCCCACGCCGGCAACCGTGGTGTTTACTTTAGTGACGAAAAACTGTTTAGTCGAAAGCGCCGTACTCTGGAACGGAACCGGCAATAGACTCGCAGGAAACGCGACCGTGCTGCTCGATGCATTGTTCGATGTAGTGGTTCCGGTAATGAAGACATCCTGGCTGGTATCGATCGCCACTCCGCTGGCCTCATCATCGCCATTGCCGGAAATGTAAGAGGAATAATTGAAGGAACCGCCTCCCGTTGCCAGCGCGCTGACGAACAGCGATTTGCATGAACCAGGGGGACATGCCGTTTTCGTCATCGGAGCCGTCTGATAAGCCAGGCTGGTGTGGGGAAAATCGGTGGAAGTCGTGTTGCCGGCGACGTAGGTATTGCCACTCTGATCTACGCCCAAGCCCATGCTCGTATCGGTGCCGTTGCCGCCGATGAATGTTAAATAATCGAGCGCCGGCGGCGACGATGGATCAATCTTCGCGACGAATACGTGATTTGTACCAATTGTGGTTGGAGTTGTAGGCGGAAAACCAGTATCTGAAGTCGTCGAGCCCGAGAGATAAATATTCCCATCATTATTCACTGCAACCCACACCGGGCTTCCCGCTGTGATGATGCCGAAGTAAGAAGAGAAATCCAGCGCCGGATCGATAATCAACTCTCGACCTCGGTCATACGATCCGACTTCGAAGCTCAGGCGGTGGTCTGCCCGAAGAACAAAGTGTCCCTCTACAGGGGTACGGTGATCTCCATTGCGCTGATAAATCTGGGGCCTGCGCATGCGCAGCATAGGGGTGCCGTTCTCTCTATCATCGGTGGCAAAGAGCAAGTCACCATTCCTGATTTCCAATTTGCCCACGCCATCGAATTGCAGTTCGGCTCGTGAGGGATCGGCGCCAGGCGCGACGCGGAAGTCGTACTCAAGATGTCCCTGATTCCCATAGAAAACCAGATCGATGCCTGGATAGATATTTGCGTAGCGAACTCCTGCAAATTGCGAAATTCCGGTACGCCACTGGTGCGGATCACTACCGACGAGATAATTGCTCTTTCCTGGCAGCAAATCGGTTCCGGCAATTTCTGCTCCAGGATTGGCTCCCACTAATTTCATGCGGACGACTTGCTCTCGACCTCGAGACCGTGGCGCAGCCTGCATGCCCAGCACGGCGCCGGTTGCATCGAGCGAAAGTCCATAGCCCGGCCCGTGCGCCAGAAACTTCGCTCCAACATTGCCCTGGCCTACGTTGGGTTCAAAGATCAGCGGCAACTGTCCGAGAACGGCCTGCGCGTCGGGTTTGCGGGGAATGTTCGAGCGACCATTGGACGATTGATGCAGATTCGGGACCGGAGGCGCGGGCACTTGAGCCAGAGGTTGATGCGGCGAGCGGCCAGCACTCAGCCAAAGCAGCATGGAACCGGCGAGCAACAATGCAAAGACCGCTCCAGCGATACCAACACCGAACCATCCCCGACGCCCACGATCTCCCGCGCTTGTTTGGCTCAAACTATGCCCCGACCAACGGCCATTTCCCATTACGCTTTGCCTCCGGTTCACACCGATCTTTCAAGGAGTAGTAACGGCGCGCAGATCAGCACCTCTCGCGCCGGCGAAACCGCCGCTGTGACGTGTTATTGGGCTGGCGGAAAATAAACAACTACTTAAACATCTGATGGATGGACAAGTCAAGCGACGCTCCCCCCTCGCTCGCCATCAGGATTGGTCAGATGCGTTGCGCGCTGAGGAAAGATGCCGAAGATGGCACAAAAGTGCTATGAGCGAAGATCGTGAGGTCAGCAATCGTTCGACTGTGCGATCCGGAAAGCGGATCGCCGCAACATTTACCACCGAAGTGCCGGAGTCTTTTTGCTCTTGCAAAGCGGTTGTAAATCTATACAGTTGATGGGAGCAACGACTGCCCCGGGGGCGGCAGAAAGTTGATACTCCCAGCCTGAAAGTTATCCGTACCGCCCTGGTTCAATCTTCATTCCGAAGATGCTTTGGGAATTTACACGACGGATGCAACCAGAATTCCACGAACGGCGAACTATGCGGCGCTTTGATATGCGACTGCCCGCCGTGGTTCGCCTGCTTCAGGAAAAAGTTCAAGAAAAAGATCAGGGACAAGTTCAAGAAAACGCACATCAAGACGGCGGGGAGAACCGACAGGAAAACGAACTCCACACCGAGACGCAGAACGTCAGCGCGCGTGGAGTTTTTTTTTACCTGGACCGCTCCTTGCCTGCGGGAACTCCGTGTGAAGTCACTCTCACCTTCCCGCCCCACATTACGCTGACGGATGCGGTCCGCGTGCGCTTTAGCGCTCGCGTCATCCGGGTGGAATCGCCACTGCCTTCTTCGCGCATCGGAACCGCTGCCATGATCGAGGATTACGAATTTCTGCGTTCGAGCGGCGGCAATGATCTTCTTAGCGCGCTGCAGCGGAATTGGAAAAAGACGAATTGAAGCGCCGCCGATGGCTGAACGAGCTTACTTGCGAGCCTTAGCCAAATCTTTCATTCGCTGGCGGAGCGCGTTATAGCGGCTCACCAAACTGCCAATATAGAGACCGTGAATCACCCAGGTGGCAATGTATGCCGCATAAAGAAATTTGAGGGAGTTCATCGCGGCTCTCCGGAGAACGGAATCTTCGTCTTTGAGACCGAACCGGAGGGCTCCAATAGCGACTCCAGCGCCTCGGCTTCCTCAACATCGCGCTTCAGCATCTCCAGGCGATAGCGTGCCCAGCAGACCAGAAACGCAAAGCAGGAAAACGCCAGCCAGTTGATCAGAAGAATATGCAACATGCGGGGATCAATCGAACCGCCGCCGCCAATGACCGGCTGCGGGTGCTGGGTGCGAAAGAACCAGATCGAGAAATAAACCAGCGGCACATCGAGCGCACCAAAGATCGCCAGCACGGCCGCGAGCTTCGGAGTCTGCGCGCTATCGGAGAAGCGCCGCAAAATCAAATAGCTTACGTAAATCAGCCACAACACCAGCGTTAACGTCAACCGCAGGTCCCAAGTCCACCAGATGCCCCACACCGGCCGCGCCCAGATCGGCCCCGTAACCAAAACCACGGTACAAAAAATTACGCCGACTTCTGCGCTCACCAGCGCTACAGCATCCGCTTTCGGATTTCGCCGAACCAGATACGCGACCGATGCAACCAGGTTGACGAAGAACAAAACGAAGGCTGTCCAAGCCGAGGGCACGTGATAATAGAAGATGCGTTGCACTTCGCCCATGGTGCGCTCCGTGGGAGCGACCCACATTGCCTCATAGAAGGCATAAAACAACAGCAACGCCGTGAGAACCGCGAGGATGGGGAAGGCCTTTTTCATTCTGCCTGCAACACCGTTTCGAATAAGGCCAGACAAGCAGTAGTAAACACCACATCATAGGTCAGAAGCAATATGATCCAGAATCGCGGATTGCCATCGCCGCTAAGAATAATGCGCGTGGCTTCGACCATACTCTGAATTGCCGGAATCGAGAGCGGAAAAAGAATCAGCGGCAGCATGACTTCCCGCATGCGGGTGCGAATCGACATCGCCGCAAAAAAAGTTCCACTCGCCACCAGCGCCCAGGTTCCCAGCACGCAAACAGGAATTAGCTCCCACGCCGTGCCTAGGACTCGAAGGTTGTAAAACACCATAAATAGCGGCGTCATCACGGCTTCGAGCAGCGTGACCAGAATAAAATTGCCCAGCGCTTTCGACAGGAATAACGCATTCGCCGGAGCAGGAGAGACGCGGTAAGCGTCAAGCACCTGGTTGCGCAACTCGCGCGCCCAGGTCTGATTCAGCGCCACAATCGCCGAGAACAAGAATGCGACCCATATCAACCCTCCGGCAATTTCGCGCGATTCTTCGGCCGTGGGATCGAATGAGAAACTGAAGATCACGACCACCAGCAGCGAGAAAAACAACATCGAATTCAGCGCGTCTTTCGAGCGCCATTCCAGGCGAATATCTTTCGCGAGCGACGCCAGCGTGATCGGCCAGAGAGAATTCACGGCTGCACCGCGCTGTGTTCAATGAAGCTTTTGGTACGATCAACGATCTGCCCAGACTGCATCCAGATGAATTCATCGGCTACACCTTCGAGCAGCGCAGCTTGATGCGTGACCACAAAAATCGTCTTGCCGGCATCGCGCATGTTCTTCAGCAACCCGACCATCTCCCGCGCTGAGTGCACGTCGACATTGGAGAACGGTTCATCGAGAAACAGAATTTTCGGATCGTGCAGAATTGCCCGCGCCAGCGACATCCGTTGCCGCATGCCTTGCGAATATTGCCCGACGGATCGGGGCAACGCCGGATCGAGTCCGACGGAGCGAATTACCTGCTCACAACGGCCGTCGCCGGAAATGTCATAAAGGCGGGCAAAATATCGCAGGTTTTCCATGCCGCTCATCTCGTCGTAGAGCAAAGAGGGATGGGCCATATATCCGATCTCGCGGCAAGCTGCATGCGGGTCCTTACCTGAGATGGAAACAGTGCCGCGCGTGGGGTGAGCCAATCCAGCCAAAGCACGCAGCAGCGTGGTCTTTCCCGCTCCGTTGTCGCCCAGGATGACGTAGAACTTGCCGGCTGCGAATTCCGCGCTCACGCCGCGCAATGCAGCGAAGCGTCCGAACTGCTTGATGACATTATGGGCGGTAACGATCGAGGCGGAGTCAGTCACAAGTCTGGGATTGCCAACTCAGTACGGCACGAGTGTAACGGAGAGCACGGCATTATGCCTATGCACTGGTCAAAGTGACGTAGCTCGACATGACCCGGTTTGACATACCTGGTTTGGCATAGCTGGTTTGACATCAGTTCGGATCGCCGCCGACGGAATCTCATCCGGGCAGAATCAACGGCTATAACGGACGCAGATCAATTCGAAGCGATAGCTTGCCCGGAATTCGGCTGCACTTGCGTGACGTTCTTGACCGGCGCGGCTTGCATCTGATTCCCCGGCTGCTGTGGAGCATACTTCGATGCGCACTTGGCCTGCAGCGCCTTGGCGTGAAAGACGCCGTCGTGGCCAAAGCTGCCATCGGCCAGCGCTTGCGAATCGTCTTTGAAGGTATCCGGAGGAGCTTCGGTGCCTGTGTAATCGACCGAGAGCAGCTGATCCTGCTCCATCAACACGAACTGCACGTGCGTTCCCACGCGTTTGATCGACCCCGGCTGCACATTTCCCGCAACCCGCAATCGTTTCGTGTAAGCGCCATCACCCATCTTGTGCAGCTCGCTGATTGTTACGTAATAACTCTTGCTGTCCTGCACGCCCGTATACGCAAGATAACCAAGCAGCAGCAAAATCACAGCTGTCGCCGCGCCGAATTTAAGATAAGTCTTCCCTTGACTGGACATGCGATCACCCCACAGACCGTACTCATTCGACTTTACGCGTCGGCAGGCGGCGAATCAAGGTTCCAAAAGGCTAGCCTGATCCTGCGAGGATCGGAAAGCACATCCACAGCTCTCCCGCGTCAGCGGCCGGTCGTGTACACGCGGAATCGCGAACCAGGCACGCAGGTGAAGGAGCCATCATGGTGCACCGAATCCGAGTGTGGACTGTCGCGGATGACCACGTAATCCCGGATAAAGTAGCAGGTCTTATCGGACTCCGGACTGAGCGGAAAGCTCGGCGTACCATAGCTCGCCGTCCTATGATGAGAACCTCGCCACTCGTCACCAGCCT
Organism: uncultured Acidobacteriaceae bacterium; assembly: GCA_963766625.1. Taxonomy (GTDB): domain Bacteria; phylum Acidobacteriota; class Terriglobia; order Terriglobales; family Acidobacteriaceae; genus Sulfotelmatobacter. The sequence continues at coordinate 80,972 of CAVYBF010000028.1, forward strand.
TAGCCAGCAAGATGCTGTCTCCCGTACTGGCGTGACTCGAGGCAATCTGCGATTGGGAATTTGTCGATAGCTGATCGGTAACAGCATTCGCCGAGTTCATTGATGCCGCGTCCTGGAATACCACGAGATTTGACGAATCATTCTGCTGCGATTGCCCCAGAGCCCATCCGGCACACAGCGCGAAGAACATCACGAGGGCGAGAAGTCGGGAAACTTGCATACGAACCCTCCTGTATGAACGAATCATACCACCGGGGGCAAACGGCGGCCGTCTTGATGCCAGACGCCCTGACCTCGGTACTCCGATAGAATGTAAACGAGCAAGACTATGATCCATCCCTGGCACGACGTGACTCCCGGCGGCAAGCTGCCGAAGGAATTTGATTGCGTCATCGAGATTCCCTCGGGTTCCAACGTTAAATATGAGTTAGACAAGGTAAGCGGACTCATCCGCCTCGACCGCATGCTTTACTCGGCGGTTTATTATCCCGCCAATTATGGTTTCATTCCGCAGACGCTGGCCGAAGACGGCGACCCGCTCGACGTGCTGGTCATGTGCCAGGAGCCGGTCGTGCCGCTCACGCTGATCCATGGCCGAGCCGTTGGTTTGATGACCATGATCGACGCCGGCAAACCCGATCACAAAATCATCGCCGTTGCGACCGATGATCCCGAGTTCAATTCCTATTACGACGCAGAGGAAATGCCTCCACATCGCTTGCTGATGCTGCGCCGATTTTTTCAGGACTACAAACAACTGGAAGGCAAGGCCGTGAAGGTTAATAAAATTTTGCCGGCGAAAAGAGCGTTTCCAATCATCAGCGATGCCTTGCGCCGCTACAGCGAGCAACGCCGCAAAGGCTTCCCACTAATACATTGAGCCTCCACTCGAGGAGGAGAGATAAGACACTGGAGTTCTGAAGAGTCGCTGACCCCTGGACCCTAATCCCTAAACCCACTCCTCACCCCCTTGCCATTGCGCGTAAGCTCCGGCATAATGAGTGTTTGTCTTGATCTCGCCGGACTCTTCCGGAAACAAGGACGTCTATTTGTGCTAATGATTCGACTGTCGCGCATGGGTGCGCGCAAACAACCCCATTACCGTATTGTGGTGATCGAGAAGGCGCGCGCACGCAACGGCCGGCCCGTGGAAGTGGTCGGGACTTATAATCCGCGAACCAATCCTGCCACCGTGGAACTCAAGCGTGATCGCGTCGATTACTGGGTTTCAAAGGGCGCGCAGATGTCGGAGCGCGTCGGCAAAATTTATTCGAAGCCCGCGACTGCTCCTGCGGCCTCCGTGGCCTAGCCATGACCGATGCTGTCGCAGATGCCCGCATTCTGATCGAGAAGATTGCGAAGTGGATGGTCGACGCTCCCGACGAGGTTTTCGTCGAGCAGTTCGATGATGGTGTGATTGAACTGGAAGTGTCCGAGGGCGATGTGGGCAAGATCATTGGGCGGCAGGGGCGGAACGTCAAGGCGTTGCGCACGCTGTTGAACGCCGCGGCTATGCGTGCACGAAAGCGCTACACGCTGGAAGTCATCGACTAGAACCCGCGGGCATCACCCATCGAGCTCGGCGGTACTACAAGGAAATAGGACCAGATTAGCAATCCAGAAATCGGCGGTGACTTCATTACGCTCGCCCGCGTGGTGAAAACCCAGGGCAGGCACGGTGAGGTCGCGAGCGAGATCTTCAGCGACGTTCCGGAACGCTTCGTGATAGGCATGCAGTTTCTGGCTCTGCCGCGGGAAGGTGATGCAAAGCGACGCGAATTGAAAGTCGAAGACCTGTGGCCGCATAAAGGACTTCTGGTTCTGAAGTTTGCCGGCGTCGATTCGATTTCCGAGGCCGAAAGGCTGATTGGTTGTGAATTGCAGGTTCCGCGCGAGCAACGCTCTGAGTTGCAGCCCGGCTGGAATTACGTCAGCGATCTCGTCGGTTGCAAGGTATTCGATGGCAATCTGGAGATCGGACGAGTCGAAGAGGTTCAGTTCGGAGCCGGTGAAGCGCCGCTGTTAATTGTTCGAGACGGCGATGCGAAGCTGCTCGACGTTCCGTTTGCGGAAGCGTATCTCGACCGAATCGACCTCGAGAAGAAACAGGTTCGCATGAGGCTGCCGCAAGGGCTGTTAGACGTGAATGCGCCGCTCACGGTTGAAGAAAAACGCGAGCAAGCACAGCCGAGAAGAAAAAAGCTCTGAGATTTGGTTTTCGCGATGAAGGCCGACATTGTAACAATATTTCCGGACTTTTTTCGCGGACCGCTGGATTACGGCATCACCCGCCGCGCTCAGGAAATGGGCCTGGCGGCAATTCAAGTTCACGATCTGCGGGAGTTTACGCACGATCGTCATCGCACCGTCGATGACCGTCCGTTTGGCGGCGGCGAAGGCATGGTGCTGAAGCCGGAACCGCTGTTTGAATGTTTGGATTCGCTGGGAATCGCGCCCCGGGAAAATCGGATCTCGGGTCGCGTGAAACAGTCGGTGGTTTTGCTTTCGGCGCAAGGTCAGCGCTTCACGCAAAGAATAGCTGCGGACCTGGCCCGGCTCGAGCGCATGGTTTTCATCTGTGGTCGTTATGAAGGCGTGGACGAGCGAGTCGCCGACTTTCTTGCCGATCAGGAACTTTCTATCGGTGATTATGTTCTCAGCGGCGGAGAAATAGCCGCGGCGGTGATTGTCGAATCGGTCATGCGGCTATTGCCGGGAGCGGTAGGGAACGAAGCGTCGACTCAGCAGGAGTCGTTTACGGTAAGCGTGAACGATAACGATAAAGATGCCAAGATGAAGCTTGCTGGCGGCGCGGATTCCACCTGCGGATCGAATGGATTGCTGGATTATCCGCACTACACCCGGCCGGCGCAGTTCCGCGGACTGACAGTTCCGGAAGCATTGATGACCGGCAACCACGAGGAAATCCGGCGCTGGCGCCGTCGGCGGGCGCTGGAAAAGACGTTGCGAAATCGTCCGGATTTGCTCGATGGTGCGGCGCTAAGCGAGGAAGAAACGAAGCTTCTGGATGGGCTAAAGAGGTCCGATCAGGTGAAAACGCTGTCGCACTAGCCTGATTGGCGAAAGCTCGGAATATCACAAGGCAGCATCAAGTTTAAGCATCAGAATTCGAGAGGGACTTATCATGTCGAACTTAGTCATTGAAAAACTGCTGGCCAAAACCCAACGCACCGACGTTCCGGAGTTCCATGCGGGCGATACCGTGCGCGTGCACGTGAAGATCAAAGAAGGCGACAAGGAACGTTTGCAGGCATTTGAGGGCGTCGTTATCAAACGTGACCGCGGACCGCAGGCCAGTTTCACTGTGCGCAAGATCAGCTTCGGTCAAGGTGTGGAGCGCATTTTCCCGCTCTACTCGAAGGTGATCGACAAAGTCGATGTCGTGCGCTCCTCGAAGGTTCGCCGGGCAAAGCTTTATTACTTGCGCGGGCTGCGGGGGAAGGCTGCTCGCTTGCGCGATGTGGAATAACTAATTCGGGAATCCGGACTGGCGTATCGTTGCTCGCGCGCCAGTTCCTTTCGAGTCGCCGTCGGCAATTCATCGAAGTTAGGGGGCCCGGCTGGGGCTCACCTGGGCCCACAATCGTTCGGCTTATACCGCGAGGGCTTCCAGCCCCATTCGGTCGCGAATAATCAGATTCGTTCCCTCCAGGCGAATTAGCCTTTTCTTCTTCAGATCGCTTAGCAAGCGAGTAACGGTCTCACGCGAAGATCCGATCCTTTGGGCCATCTCCTCGTGTGTCATGGGAGAACGGAGATGCTGTTCCTGCACATCCTTCACCGGCGCTGGAGCACATGACAACAACAGCCGGGCCAATTTCCCTGAAGAAGATCGAGCCAGAACGAGATCGTGAATGTCTCGGTAGGCGCCTTGAAATTCGCGGCTCAACCACAACGCGGCGTGCATCCCCACTTCGCTTTCGTTCTGCAGAAGGTTCATCAGATCGTTGCGGCCGATGAAGTTCAACTGGCAGGGCGAAGCAGTTTCTGCCGTCATTTCGTAGTTCGTGGCGGAAACCGCGGCGCTCAAGCCCAAGACCTCGCCCGCCTCCGCTTGTTTAAGGATCAGCACTTTCCCTTCTTTGGAGGTTGTTGAAAGCTTCACTTTTCCCGAGCACAAAATGAAAATTCCCCGCGGCGTCTGGCCCTCGACGAAGAGCACGGCTCCCGCCGGCATCACCGTGTGATGACTGGATACATCGGCTGCGCGGGTGACCGGGGCTGAAAATCTGCAGAAAAACCCTTCGCGGCTCGCCTTGCAGCCCATGCAGCTCTCAATGATTTCGAGACCATATGGAATTCTCATGCCCGCCTCCGTTGTGTGTCTGCGGTATTCGTGAAAGGGAGAGATCTGGCTGGGAGCCTCGTGCCGCATGCCCTGGGAATGCTCAAGAAGAGATAAAGCGTGAGCGCGCGTACCGGCGTCGCTGCGAGCGGTAGAAATGATTTCCCACGCGGAGCCGGTATCGGAACGCTTCTGCCATTCCACCTGGCAAGCGAACAAATAGAGCAAGTTGTCCAAGTCCGGACCTGTTTCGCTGCAAGCTGGCGTCTGCCGATGCTCTGATGATTGTTCCGGTGTCCATGCGCCGAGTTTCGGCACGGGCCCACTTTGGCCGCTCGAGTTCCAACCTTGAGACGCTTGGTAATCTGTATTCCACTCAGCGGCCGCGGAGATTTCGACAAGCGCTGGCAGAGGACGCGGTGCAGTATTCGGCTGGTAGTTTCTAACCCCCAACACGGTTCACCCCTGTTCCGGGATGTGGCCAGATTTGACGAGCCGTGCAACTCGCCCATCGATATTCGGGAAACCTGCCCCAAGAGAAATTCCGGATTGAGGAAGCTAGTGCAACTGTGGTTCCATGGATGGCTGGCTTCGGGAAAACCGCCGAATCGGGACAAAAAACGTCGAGCCGGTTGAATGCCGCGGGCTTATATAGATGAATATCTGCCGAAAGATCGGCAAACGGGAAGGCAGTCGGCATCTGAAATGCTCCGCGCCGGCGGCAGTTACCCCTTCTTGCTCGAGTAGTCTTCGCGTGTGATTCCCAGTCTCTGCATTTTGGATTGCAGCGTGGTACGCTTCAAACCCAATCGGGACGCTGCACCGGTGCGGCCAGAAATGATTCCTCTGGTTTCGCGAAGCACGGAGATGATATGTTCCCGCTCCGCCTGTTCGAGCGACTGCTCTGGAGATCGCGAGGTCTCATTCTGGAATTCCTCTAGAGGCGCGATCAGCGTACTTCCCTCTGTAAGGATCACGGACCGCTCAATAAAGTTTTCCAGTTCCCGGACGTTACCCGGCCAATGCCACTCAACCAGCGTGTCCATGGTATCGGCCGGTACATTCCCAATCTCCCGGTCCATAGCCCGGGAGAATTTTCGAACAAAGTAGTGGACCAGCAGAGGAATATCCTCCCGCCGCTCGCGAAGAGAAGGAAGCCGGATTGGGAATACATTTAGGCGGTAGAACAAATCGCTGCGGAATTCCTTTTGGGCCACACTTTTCGCCAATTCCCGGTTCGTGGCAGCGATCAGCCGCAGGTTGACTTTGATCGTCCGCGTTCCACCCAACCTTTCAAACTCGTGATCCTGCAGCACGCGCAGCAACTTGGGTTGCAAGTCCAAGGGAATTTCTCCAATCTCGTCAAGAAAAAGCGTGCCGCCATCTGCTAGCTCCAGGCGTCCAACCTTCTGGTTTACTGCTCCGGTGAACGCTCCTTTTTCATGCCCGAAGAGTTCGCTTTCCAGCAGGCCAGTGGGGATGGCGGCGCAGTTTAATGTCACGAAGCTGCGGCCATTGCGCTTGCTGGTTCGATGGATCGCCCGCGCGACAAGCCCTTTGCCGGTTCCCGTTTCACCGAGAATGAGAACTGTCGCATCGCTCTCCGAAATAATATCGACCTGATCGAGCACATGTTCGAGAACCGGGCTTCGACCGATGATTTCTTCAAAATGTCGGTGGGTGCGGGCTCCGCTCTCGAGATAGCGCTTTTCCTGTTTCAGCCGTTTCTCCTGTTTTAATCGTAGTTTGAGCTGTCCAATCTCCTGCGCACTGATGGCATTTTCCACGGCTATAGCGAGCAACGCAGCCACCTGATTCAACAGATTCAGGTCTTCATCATGGAAGGCGTCGGTACGCGTGCTGCCAAGCACTAATACTCCCAGCGGTCCCTTTGGTCTAATGAGTGGAACCCAACAAAAAGATCTGAGGCCCTCGGACGAAGTACTAACTGCAATGCCGGGATCTAATCCTTGTATTTCGTCCCCTCTAAGAATGAGCGGCGAACGCTGCTGCAGAACCTTGGCAGCAGGCACGCTGGCAGTTCCGATTTGCTGGCCGACATTCGCGTCTCTGCCCAGGGGAAAATCCAATGCCGGCGGAAGCAGTTGGCCGCTCGGTTCTTCCCGTAAGGAGAGGGCCGCGTACTCCTGCCGCAGTATCCGTCGCAGGCAGGCAGATATTCGAGGAAACACCCGCGGCAGGTCCCAATTCGTCTCCAGCAAGCGGCTGACCTGGATCAGCACTTCTTGCCGTTTCTTCTCCAGATGCAAATTGTCGGAAACGCTTCGCAATGAATCTTCCAGCTTCTTCTGTTCCGTAACCTCGACCACAACTGCGCCGATTTGTGTAACTTTCCCATCCGCATTCTTAATGGGTATGTAGTGAATAATCCAGTGACCGGGATCGGAGCGACGCGGAAGAATGAAACTTAGTTCCAGATCCGCGGCCGGCTCTCCGGTAGCCACCACCTTTTGCAGATAAGGCTCAACCACTTCGGCGAAGCCACCTACAATATCGCGAACACTTTTCCCCACATGGTCGCCGGCGGGGATGCGATTGATCCGGGCCAAAGCTTCGTTGACCGCGATATAGCGGAATTCAGTATCCAGAATGCAAAAACCCACGTTGGAAGCTTTGAAATATGTGGTTAATAGTTCCTCCGACTTCATCAACAATTCGACTAAAGAGGAGGGAACTGTACCCTTCCCCCATTCGCCTTGGAGATCAAGGTTGACTTGACTTCGCGTAGGGTTCGACCCACTGGCCGACGAGGTGGGTGCGTCATCTTTCATAAGTTTGGTCGTCAGATGCATCCGCTTCACTGGCTGCCCATGGGCACTGGGTCCCGAACCCCAGCCAAGACTTCAGCAGGCTGCTCCACAACATTCCGTTCGCGAAAGTCACGAGTACTTCAGTGAGGCGCTGGCGGCGCTGCAAATCTTCTACTCCAACCTGAAATCGACCAAATGACTGGCGGGACGTCTCTCGCGGATTCCGAGTCGGCCCTTCATAAAGTGGATGGCAACAAACGAGATTCGAAAACTTCAACGAGTAACCGATTAATGGAAGGACAGGTCGAGGATACGGCGGAATAGCGGCGAGTAGCTGGTCAGGGTGTTGGCGAACAGTTACGACATCTGCCATCCCCGACAACGCACCATACGTGCGGAAATCTGAGTCAAATTGGAAAAAACGCAAGGGGTACATCTGCCATTCTCCGCCGTTTCCCCCCTCTAAGAAACCGCGAACAGAGCGCTTGCACGATTCTCGCTAGCATTATACGCATGAGTTCAAGCAAAATCGCTAATATTTAATATCGAGCCCCTTCCTGTGATGTTGGCGGCTTTCCCGACTTGGGAACGCAGAATCATTCGCGGCGCAAGCCGCATGAAGCTCCAGTTCCATTTTTAAGCGCTGCTACCTGCTTATAATTAGAGAGTGGCACGCGGATGGGAAAGCAAATCGGTCGAATTGCAGCAAGATGATGCCCGGTCTTCTGCGGAACCGAAACGCCATTTGAGCTTGCAGCAAAGGAATCTCGAATCCCGCAAGCAGGCCTTGCAACTGGCGCGCAGCCGGACTTCGCAGCAACTCCAATCCACCGAAAACCCCCGCTACCGAAAGATCCTCGAGCGAGCTCTCATTGATCTCGACGAACAGTTCAGCAACTTAGGCTAATCGGTGCAGTTGGGTGGCAAACTCCTGCCGTATAATTCCCTTATTCTTATGAAAGCCTACGTTTACGTTTCGCTCAAGAAAACGGTTCTCGATCCGCAGGGAAAGACAATTCATGGGGCGCTGAAAAAGATGGGCTACAAAGGCCTGGAAGATGTGCGCCAGGGAAAGTATTTCGAGCTTACTCTCGACGGAGCGCTCACCCGAGAGCAAGCGCAATCCGAGGTTCAGCGTATTGCTTCCGAAGTGCTAACCAATCCCGTGATTGAAGAGTTCCGCTACTCGTTCGCAGAATAATCAGGCTGGAGTTTCGGCATGTGTGGCATTGTTGGCTACGTCGGCAAAAAAGAAGTGGTTCCGGTCATTCTCGACGGATTGCGACGGCTTGAGTATCGAGGATATGACTCAGCTGGAATCGCCGTGGCGGGAAACGGAGACCAGCTGCAAATCCGACGCGCCGAAGGCAAGCTGCGAAATTTAGAAGAGGCGATCCGGCTCAAACCGCTGCACGGCAGCTATGGCATCGGCCACACCCGCTGGGCAACTCACGGACGTCCCACCGAAGAAAACGCGCACCCTCATCGCGATTGCACGGGCAAAATTGTGGTAGTGCATAACGGGATCGTGGAGAACTATCTTAGCCTCAAGAAGAAGCTCATCGAAGAAGGCCACAAGTTCACCACTGAAACCGATACGGAAGTCATTGCTCACCTCATCGAGAAACATCTTTTCAAAGGCGGGAACGGTCATCCGCCTTCACTCGAAGAGGCCGTTCGCCGCAGTGTAAAGGAACTTACCGGTGTATTTGCCCTGGGGGTCATTTCCGTCGATGAACCCAACAAAATTGTCGCCGCCCGCAACGGCCCCCCTTTGGTGGTCGGATTGGGTAATGACGAATACTTTCTGGCATCGGATGTGCCGGCGATTCTTTATCACACTCGAGACATCTTCTTTTTGGCCGATGGCGATCTGGCGGTTGTGAGTCCGAATGGTGTGCAGCTCACTGACTTCGACGGCAAGCCGATTCAACGGCAGGTGCAGCATGTCACCTGGGATCCGATTATGGCGGAAAAGGGCGGCTTCAAGCATTTCATGCTCAAGGAAATCTATGAGCAGCCGCGCGCGGTGCAAGAGACAACGTTGGGCCGCGTTTCTCTCGACACTGGCCAGATTTTTCTGGATGAAATGCAGATCAGCGAGGCCGAATTCCGTACGGCGAAAAAGATCAACATCGTCGCCTGCGGAACCAGTTGGCACGCCGGGCTTGCCGGCAAGTTCATGATTGAGAGCCTGGCTCGCATTCCTGTCGAAGTCGATTATGGAAGCGAATGGCGCTATCGCGATCCCATCGTCGGGTCGGATACGACCACGCTCGTAATCTCGCAGTCCGGAGAGACCGCAGACACCATTGCCGCACAGCGTGAAGCCAAAACCAAAGGATCGAAAACGCTGGCAATCTGCAACGTGGTCGGCTCGATGATTACCCGCGAAGCTGCAGGCACCATTTATACGCACGCGGGACCGGAAATAGGAGTGGCCTCCACCAAGGCGTTCACATCGCAGCTCACTGCTCTCTATCTATTTGCTCTCTATCTTGCGCAGGTTCGTGGAGAGATGACAGCGGCTCAAACTCGCACTGCCGCGCAGGAACTCACGCTGCTTCCAGCGAAAATCGAGAGCATCCTGACCCACGATGAAAAATGCGAAGAACTGGCTAAGCGTTTCCAGCGGGTGCACGATTTTCTCTTTCTCGGCCGCGGCATTCACTATCCAATTGCGCTGGAAGGCGCGCTCAAGCTGAAAGAGATTTCTTACATCCACGCCGAAGGGTATCCCGCCGGCGAGATGAAGCACGGCCCCAACGCTCTGATCGATGAGAACCTTCCTGTCGTTATTATCGCGACCCGCGACGTGAACAACCGTGGGTCGATGCTCCGCTACGAGAAGACCATGTCGAATTTGAAAGAGGTGAAGGCGCGCTCAGGAGTTGTGATTGCGCTGGCCACCGAGGGCGACGAAGAAATCAAAGAAGCCGCGGATTATGTTTTATACGTTCCGGCGGCCCCGGAAGAACTTTCGCCCATTCTGGAAATTGTGCCTTTGCAGTTGTTGGCCTATCACATCGCAACTCTTCGCGGCTGCGACGTCGATCAGCCAAGGAATCTGGCCAAATCGGTAACGGTGGAGTAAAACCGTCTCGCTGATTCCCGCGAAAACTCACTCTTCGCGCCTACGGCCCTTCCCAATCCACCGAGTAAACATCCTGAGATCCGGTGTCGCGCAGCAGCAATGGTGAATCGTCCGGCGTCAACGCCAGCGCCCCACCATAGCGGCCGGCGGACACGAAATTCGTGAGGTCCGCCACTTGTTCTTCGCGGCGGTCGCCAATCCGAATTCTGACCACTGCATCCTTTCCGCGGAAATCCAAAACGTAGACATACTTTCCGTCATGGGACCAGTTCAGCCAACTCAGCGATCCGTTGGCGAGTTCAGTCCATTTCTGATTCTGGAAGTCGAACAGCAGCAGAAGTTTCGAATCCGCTGAGAATGCAGAAATGTAACGCCCATCCGGAGACCAGCGCGGCGAATACAATCCCTGCGAACCGGGCAGCGTGGAAACCTGATGGCTCGCCAGGTCGAGAATGTGGATCGCCGAAGCTTGATCATTGGACTCGCCTGCAAACACGATCTTGCGGCCATCCGGCGACCAGTTCGGATCCATCTGCTGACTGGAATCATTGGGCATCAAGAGCTGGGGAGTTCCCCCATCGCTCGAAATCTCATAGATCCTCGCCGGCTTGTCTGCAGTCAGCGCAAATTCAAAGAAAATGATGTTCTTGCCATCCGGAGACCAGCGGGGCAACACCGCGTACATCGGCGGATAGGCCAATTGCAGGCGCGCAGTTCCATCTACTTTGCTCCTCCACAGAGCTCCGTCACGATACGACACGTAAGCTATCCACTGGTTGTCCTTCGAGAAAGCAACGTATTCCGCTGAAATACCGCCAAGAAAAGGCAGGAACTGCGCCGAGTTCGAGTCGTACCGCTCGAGCTCGCCGCGGTATATCTGGCCGATTAAGAAAAGCTTTTTGCCATCCTTACCTGGGAGCGGCGATGACAGTGACAAGGGGCTGAAAGTTAACTGAATGGGCTTTGGATCAGTGTGAAAAATCCCCGCTTTTCGCGGCAGAGCCCAAATCTGGCGGTTCGATTGGAAAACGAAATACTTTCCGTCGGGCGTCCACCGGCCACAACATTCGTTTGGCGGATTGTGCCAGCCTGCCAATAAGCGATGCAAGTCCTTCCCGTCTACGGAGATTTCCCAAGCGAGCTGTTGGCCAACCGTGCCGGCGGTTTCGGAAGAGTCAAATCGCAAGTGGCTGCCGTCAGGCGACCAAGTGACATTCAGGATGTCGCCTCTCACACTGACCAGCTTGCGCGATCCCGTGCCATCTGTGCCAGCAACGAATAGATCACCCAGGTTCGTGTAAGCGAGCAGCTTGCCATCCGGAGCCCAGGCGGCGGTTTCGCCCACTAGGTTGCCGATTCTGCGCGGTGAACCTCCAACCAGAGGGATGCTCCACAGCGGCCCCTTCGGAGGAGCGCCCTGTCCATCGACTACTAGAAGCTCGGAACCATCCGACGAGAGGTCAACCGCAGCCGTATTCAGAGAAGGAAGAATTGCAAGTTTCTGCGGTTCCCCTCCCGCAACAGACATCTCGGCGACGCCATGCGATGAGAAGCTTCCCGCCCTTACCTCGCCCAAACTTAAATACAGCCTGGAGCCGTCAGTTCCGATCAACGATTTTGGCTGTCCATCATGCGTGAGCTGGAGGTAGTTTGCAACCTTGGGAACGGGCGCCGATTGGATGAAATACATCGCGAGCGCGGCGACGACGACCAGCACGAGGATGCCAATGATCAGTTCGGGCAGTCGTTGAGGCGGCACATTTTTTTTATTCTCAACCTCAGCCCGAATCTCATGAACCCCGCTCGTTGACGAGGTCGGCGCATCGGATGAGGCTTCCAGGGCGAATGCCAGATCGGAAGCCGATTGAAACCGCTGGCTGGGGTTTTTCTCCAAGCAGCGATGCACCACTTTTTCCAAAGCCACCGGCGTATCCGGAGCAAGCTGCGAAATGCGCGTGGGATCTTCGTTCAGAATCGCGCTGATGGTATCTGCTTCGGTTGGCTTCTGAAACGTCGTCTTCCCCATCACCATCTCGTAAAGGATTGCGCCCAGGGCAAAGATGTCAGTGCGGTGGTCGACGGTCTGGCCGCGCACCTGTTCGGGAGACATGTAGCCGATAGTTCCCATGGCTACACCAGGCCGCGTGACCGTGGTCGCGAGATCGGTTGGCGCGTCTTTCGGTTGATTCAGCTTGGCCAAGCCGAAATCCAGAATCTTGACTCGTCCCTCTCGGGTGACAAATAGGTTGTCGGGTTTCAAGTCGCGATGAACCACGCCCTTTTCGTGGGCTGCCGCCAAACCGTGCGCGATCTGTATTCCGTACTCAATGGCCTTTCGCAATGGCAGCGGGCCGCGCCGGAGCACCTCAGTGAGCGTCATGCCTTCAAGCAGTTCCGACACAAGGTACGGCATGCCCTCGTAAGTTCCCATTTGATAAACTACAAGAATGTTGGGATGGTTCAGCGCAGCCGCAGCTCTGGCTTCATGTTCGAAGCGGAGCAGGCGCTGCGGATCGGAAGAAACCAAAGCTGGTAGAACCTTGATGGCAACGTCGCGATTCAGGCGGGAATCGCGAGCGCGGCAAACCTCGCCCATGCTGCCGGCTCCAAGGTGCGAAAGGATTTCATATTGACCGAGTTTGGTGCCGGGAGTCAGAGCCATTTGTCGGCAATTATAGCCTCAGAAAAAAGGAAGTGCGGGTTAGCAATCCGCAGAGGTTACTTGAACGCGCGGTTGCAGGAACTGAAAACAGCAGCGTTCGCCCGAAGCACCCTTCTGAGTATTCCGAGTACCCACGCCAGTCCAGCAAGGGCCGTACCCCACACCACAAATGCCAGATCTACCACCCATCCCGGCGCCACTCCCACTCTTCTCAGCAAGAACGGCAGAAAATTCCAGGTTGTGATGTGAACGTAATCCCAGGCATCTTGCGTCATCGCCTCAGTGTTCAAACCCCACACATTCATTTTGCCTAGAGCGAACGCTGCAATGTTCTTGAAGCGCAGCGCGATCACAAACGTGGGATGCCCTAACGTCTCCATCTGGTAGATTTCGAGGGGAAGCCAGAAGGCCAGCGACGCGAGTTGAATGACGAAACTGATCGCGATCAGCGCAATCGCACCGCGCCAAATCCACGCACTCAGGCTGGAGCGGTAGCGCAATAGCATTGGAACGGCAAGCAATGTGGCCATTTCCACGGACGTAGAAACATAGCGGTCGCCCCAGGCAAAATCTCCGGCCCAGTAGGTGTATCGCGCGTAAAAACAAATATATCCAAGCAACAGTAACAAGGACCCCACACCATAGGCACGCACTTCCGGGGATAACTTCTTCCAGAGCGTAACCAGCAGCACGACGGCGACAATCAATAAAGGATCAAAGAGAAAAATCGATTTCTCCGGTTTGAATAGGGGTCCGAAAAAGCCCTGCCAGAACGGCGTGCTCCAGGGAAAATTCGGAGGCAATGTAGGATCCTGCAAGCGCTGCTCTTTGGCGAACAATGACACGTATGTGTTGGTAAAAGAGCCAAATCGGTAGTACTGATAAAGCCGATCGAGTAGTAGGAAAAATGCATAAACAGGCGGTGCGATTTTGCAGTAATCGACAAACCTTTGCCACATCTCTCGTACCCGCAGTCGTTCAAACCAAAGGACGAGAAATAGAAAAACGCCGGCACCGATCAGATCCAGGCCGGTAGTAAGCCGCGTGAGCAGATTCAGACCGAGTGCCGCGCTTCCGATCGATAATGCCTTTCTGCTTCCGGAACGCAGCCAATCGTATTGATAAGAAAATCCCACCAGCGTCAGCAGCATGATGTAATTGTTTTCCATCATGTTCTGCGTGTAATGCAGGTGAGTCGTGCAAAACAGCAGCGCCAGCACGCCCAGCACGGATTCCCGCACGCTGACTTGCAACTGCCGGAGCAGGCGAAACGCCATCAGTGCAGTCAGCACGTTCACGAAGATGCTGGTGCTGTAGACGACTACGATGCTGAGCACGCCGGGATCGTCGGTGTAATCGGAGAAGATTTTCCACTTCGCAATCCAGGTCCCAACTAAATCGGCGGGCAGCATCAGTAACGATTGCCCGATTCCGTACCAGCTATAGAGCTGGCCTCCACGTCCATACAGGCCGAACTCCGGATATTCGTTAGGAAAGACCTGCGGCTCGGAAGTCCACAGCCAATGCGTGGTTTGTAGCCGGTGCATCGTATCGGCGGTCCCGAGCTCGCCCGATTGAACAACAAAGGCAAGCAGCCCGGCCGCGACACATAAAAGAAAAGCTGGATCACTCAACCATCGACGCACTCGCGATCTCATCGTCTGGATGGTAATACAAGCGCTTCTGGTTTTTCGGATGCGCCGGCTTTCGTTCGCAATACTGCTCACTAGAAGCTACGCTTCAGTTAGAGGGCCCCATCAATCCCACACCATAAAAATAGTTGTACGTTCCTCCCGGGTCTCCCGAGCCTCCCGAGTTCCATGGCAGGTTGGCGGTGAACGAACTGAACAGCATCGCCTGTCCCACGAAGGTTACGAAGACGTCCTGCTGCGCGCTGGCCGTAGTCAGGCGAAATGTGAACAACCCGTAGCACGGATCGGAAAGCTCGCCTGAACTGCCGTAAAGATAGGATACGTTGGCCACCGGCGTCAGCGTTCCCTGTACCATCCGATTTCCGCTCGAGTCGGTCACGGTGAGCTGACCCGCGGCGCTGACAACCAGCGTCGCGTTGCCGAGGCTCGGCGTTCCGGTCTCCACGTTGCCCGCGCCCGTCGTGGCGTTGGTTTTCTGATAGTAGATGGCTTTGTAGGTTCCGGCAGTCGTTGGATCGAAATTTGCGCTGGTAGCTTTCTGCAATCCGAGGATCGCACCGTTTTGCGTATCGACGGCGAAAATACCGTTGGCGGTTCCGAATACGTAATCGAAAATACCATTGCCGTCTGGATCTGCAACCGTCAGGAATGTGCCGGAGGCATCAAGCTGTGCAGCCGCCATATTCAGCGTTCCAGAGTTGAATGGGTTGTTGCCCTGATTGTAGGACTGGTAAGGCGAGAAGGTTGAGGTGGATCCCGTTCCCTGGGTGCCGACGTTGACCGAACCCACATTCAATCCGCCGGCAGCAGTGCGGAACTGCATGAAGTTGTATGCCTCGCCTTCGAAGGTAGCCAGGGAAATCTGACCGCTCTCGACTGCCGTAATCAGCGCCGGAGTGTTGCCATTCGGACCTGTTTTAGTGGCTTGAATCAGCAGCGCATAATTGGGAACCTCGTACGCCGCGACCAGATTTCCCGTGGGATCGTTTAGCGCGTACGTACCATTCGAGTTGACGGTGTAAGGAACGGTCCCGCTCGTATTGTTGGAGATATCTTTATAGGTGATGGTTTGCGCGCCGGAATCGATCGTAATTGTCAGGAAATCACCAACCGAGGCCGTGCCGTTGTAAACACGCGAGGCCTGGATTGCGGGGGCGTTCCGTTGCGTTGCATTACACCCGGAAAAGAGAAGAAGCGAAAGGCAAATAGCCAAGTTGCGAACTCGCATAAGGTTTTCCTCACCTCGCCAGCAGGCGGGTCAGAGAAAGAATCGGCATCCAGTTGAAAGTCGTGAGGCTGGGATCGGCACAATTCGGAATCTTGAGTAACGTGACCTGCTGAGGGAACTGCGGCCTCCTCTATTTCGTGGGCTGAGGGCAGCTAGCACCCGGGAATGGAAAAGCTCCAGTTCGAGATCTGGCTTCTGGCGCAGCTTTTGGGACGGTGTAATCTCAACAACTGACTGCATGTCTTGCGCAAGTGTTTGCGCATTCCGTCCGGGTATTTGGGCGGCAAAGCTCGGAAACGCCTTAGATTCGGCCAACAACCGCTTCAATCCGCTATGCAGCAAGTGGCATCCCACCTGCTGCCCAGCCAATCAAGGTAAGCTTCCAGGAGGCTGTATGCGCATTTTCATTGTACTTTCTTCCATTCTTCTATTGTCCGCGATAGGCTTCGCACAAGATGGCGAGCGCGGCATCCCGGGCTATTGTCCCTATGGATGCGGGCCTTATGTTCCGATGATCACCACTCCGAGCTTGTCGTTAACGACCTACTCGCCGCATCCTGTAGGCGCGACCAACGCCACGGGCGGGCTTTTTGCGGGAGCGACGAACGCAACTCTCTCTGAGATTAATGGCGATACGGATTCGGTTTACACCGTGCCGGTCTGGTATTCCGGAGGAGGCATGCCGCTGGTCTCTCCCGCCACGAACTCAGTCGTTGGCAGTATGAAATTGAATGGAACGCGGCCGGAATATAGACAGCACATGCAGCGCCAAAAACGCAAGCGCGAAGCCACGACTCAATCGTGGATCTATTTCGCTTCTGCTGCACCGGGCGCACATTCGCTGGGAGCCGCGAGTGCCGCGACGGGCGTAAAGCCTGCCAAGAAGAACTATACGAACGAGGACGTGCAGCAGGAGAACCAGAAGAACGGCTACGTCCACTACGACAGCAAGACGGAAAAGATTCAGTAAGCCACGAGTGTTGGTTGTGTGTGGGGATCCCACCCTTCGAGGACCTGCGAAGGGTGGGGCGTCCTGCTCTGTTTTTTGCAGCGCGCGCTTTTGCGGCGGCGCCGTCGTGCCCCACTTCTCGCAAAAACCGCGAGAAGTGGGGCACCCGGTAACTTTGGAATCGGTGACTAATGTACCGCGACCGCTTCCGAATTGAACGGCTTGTACAGCCAGGGCATGAAGCGGATGCTGGCGCCGCTGACAACCGAGCATCCTTTGGAGCCGGGTCCGCCCGGGCACCCCCAGAAATTTTCCGTCACATCAATGCTTCCAGTACACGCTGTCGACGCATCCAGGGCGCACACGTTAGCGACGCCAATCTTGCCTGTGAGCAGGTCGTTGAGGTGGGCATCGACTTCGTTGGGAGCATTAACCGCGATGGCGACATCTTCGTCGCGAATGATGTTTCCAGTGATGATAGTTCCGTAGATCGGAGAACCTCCATCGCCGGCACTGATGTTGATTCCGGTCGGGCCAGGGGTTGCCGTATCGAATGTATCGGCTCCATTGCCGGCGATGTAGTTGTCGATGATCATGTTTCCTGACATGTCATCCGCTGGGGCGCCGAAGGCAGGACCCACGTGGCTATGTAGAGCCACCCCGGGAATACCATTGCCAACGAGCGTGTTGCGGATGATCACGTTCCCCGAAACCCGGCCGGGTCCCTCCCCGTCGGAGAACAGTCCTGCTCCCGCTCCGCCAACCTTCACGCCATTGCCCTGGGCAACATTTTCGGAGATGGTGTTGTGGTTCACACCGTAGTGGGGAGCGTAGTTGGGTGCAACGGAACCCACCGGAGGATGGGAGCCAAGAACAATGCCGCACTCCAGCGGATTGTTAAGCACAATATTTTGGGTGACAACGTTATCCCGGGCTTGGCCTGAGTCGTCGCTGATCAAGACGCCATCGGCGTTGCCGCTGATGTAGTTTCCGGAAACAATCGCGCCTACTGCTCCGAGCAGGTGAATGGCACCGCCGCAGTCTCCGCTTTCATCCGTTTCATAGGACGGTTGCCCATTGCAGGCCGGCCCGGAGCCGAAAATCGGCCCTTCCGTGTCGTTGTTTAGGACGGAATTGTTGCGAATCACGGCATCGGAGGTGTTCAGCACGAGGATGCCTTCGTATAGCGCATTCTGCACTGTAAATCCGGCGACGGTTACATCATGAAGGCCGGGATTGCTGAGACCATCCAACAAGACGCCGTTCGCCAGGTCAGCGGCATCAATGGTTGATCGTGCTGCTCCTGCCCCCAGAAGAGAAAGCGGCTTGCCGACGACCACGTCTTCAGCGTAGATACCAGCGGCTACGTTGATCACGTCGTTGGCGGACGCTGCATTCACGGCGGATTGAATTTTCTTGTAACAGCCGTTCGAACCGCTGGGATTGACACAAAGAGTTTTCGCCGCGGCGGCTTGCGAAAACGCCGCAACGATGACAACGATGAGAATCGAGAGTGACGGGCTGACTCGAGGGTGCATCGAGGACCTCCTTAGGAGAGTAGAAATCCCGGGAAAATGCTGTGAGCGAAAGGGCGCCCCAATTTAAAGCGACAGAATTATGGTCCCCGCCCCAGCGCCGTGTCAATCGTCCATCTGGAGCAGAAATCGGACTTTGCGCAGCGCAAGCGGGAACTGGCACGGCTTTTGGTCCAAACCTCCTCAACCTAAGGTGCATCTGAATTGCCGAGATTCTTCGCGGTCTTGGCGGGACATTTGTGATCTGGCCGGCCTCCCCATGGCGCGCTAAAACACGTTATGCGGGCCTTCGCCAAGAGCGCTGCTCTCTTACTTCTGGTACTCCTGCTGTCCATCTCCGCTGGGGCGCAACAGGGCCAGGAGAGACCGAACGCATCCTATCGAGATTCCGGCTCGCGCCAGGGCCCGCCGGATTTCCGTCCGTTGAGTCTGGACGATGGTCTGGCCGTTCTTGGAGCGGCTCTCGATTCCCGGCATTATCGTGGCTTCACGGCGGACTGTTCCCATTTCGTTCATGCGCTGTACCGGCGGGCGGGTTTCCCTTACGCATACGCCTCGTCTACTGATCTTTATTCTGGCATTGACCAATTCGAGCGCGTTAGCACTCCGCAGGCCGGCGACCTTATCGTTTGGCGAGGGCATGTTGGAATCGTGGTGAGTCCCCTGCAGCATTCCTTTTTCAGCCTGTTGCGTTCCGGAGCAGAAGTGGGACACTACGATTCGCCCTACTGGAGGCGCCGCGGACATCCGCGTTTCTTCCGTTATGTCAAAGGAAATCCTGACACAGTCACTGCAACTTCGCTTGGCAGCACTGGCCTGAAAGCCTTGGATGAAGAGAATGCCGACTCGATCGAACCGAGTGATGACGATCCGGTATCGAATCGAGCCGAAGAGTTCTCATCGGCAAGGGACCGCAGAGGCTCGCGGTTCGCCGACGCGCAACCGGGGAGCACAGTCATTCCACGCGCCGTGGTCGTAAACTCCAAGCGGCCGACGCCGGAACAGGTACTGACCGCGTTCTTACAGTCGTCAGCAGATTTTGAAGAAAGCTTCCGCGGACGTGACATCTTGCGGTCCGCTCAACCGGTGGTTGTCTTCGATCGTTTCGTCGTTAGAAAAGTACACGTCTCGGGTACGCAGGGCTGGGCCGAGGTTGAGATCAGCGAACTCGTTTCCGTGACTGCCGGAAAATCCGAGGCGCGCAACCGTGCGGAGAGGCGACGCTGGCCTCTCATTCACCGCGGCTACGCCACCTGGGAGCTGACGCCTCCGCAAAGCACTATCTACCTTCCGCAAGACATCGCCGCCCACCTCACCGCGCAGCGACTCGCGCAACTCACCAAGGACGGCGACAGGGCTGGCGACCGAAACCAGAAAACTGAACTGGCGCAATTGCTGAATGTGCTGCTGCAAAAGTAAGCGCTAACGAGTTCGCCACGTCGGCCGGAAGCGAAGACGAGCCGAGCGTTGCTCGGCATGGACGGGCGAGGGCGCCCGTCCCCACACGAGCATCGGCGCTTCCGACTCCCTGCTGTATTCGGCCTCCGTTTTCCCGCACCTTCTTTAATTCCTATGGCATCTAAACATTGACAACGATCCACTCAAGTCCTAATATAGGATTGTTGGCAATGATAAGGTTGCTGATTACAAAGCACTTATTTGTTGTCTGGAGGAGACGATTATGGCCAAGATTATTGGAATTGACCTTGGAACAACCAATTCCTGCGTGGCGGTGATGGAGGGCGGCGAGCCCAAAGTTATCCCTAACGAAGAAGGAGGGCGAACTACGCCTTCTGTGGTTGGTTTTACCAAGACTGGGGAACGGTTGGTGGGGCAGGTGGCGAAACGCCAGGCCATTACCAATCCGGAGAACACAATTTATTCGATCAAGCGGTTTATGGGGCGCCGCTATGACGAGGTTCAGGAAGAAATCAAGATGGTCCCGTATAAGGTCGTGAAGTCGGGCGACCACGTCGCCATTCTGGCGCAAGGCAAGGAGTACACGCCTCCGCAGGTTTCGGCGCTGATTCTGCAGAAGCTGAAGAAAGCGGCGGAAGATTATCTCGGCGAGAAAGTGACCGAAGCAGTGATTACTGTGCCCGCGTATTTCAACGATGCGCAGCGGCAGGCGACCAAAGATGCCGGGCAGATTGCCGGGCTCGATGTGAAGCGCATTATCAATGAGCCTACGGCCGCGGCGCTGGCCTACGGGCTCGACAAAGGGAAAGACGAAACGATTGCCGTTTACGACTTCGGCGGCGGCACGTTCGATATTTCGATTCTAGAAGTCGGCGAGGGCGTGATTGAAGTGAAGGCCACCAATGGCGACACGCACCTGGGCGGCGACAATCTCGACCAGCGCATTGTCGACTGGTTGATTGACGAGTTCAAAAAGGATGAAGGGCTCGACCTGCGCGGCAAGGGCAACGAGATGGCATTGCAGCGTCTGCGTGACGCGGCTGAGCGGGCGAAGATTGAGCTGTCGACCACGATGGAAACCGAAATCAATCTGCCGTTCATCACGGCGGATGCTAGCGGTCCGAAGCATTTGGTGAAGAAGCTGACGCGGGCGAAGCTCGAAGGGATGGTGGAAGACATCATCCAGAAATCCGTGGGTCCGTGCAAGCAGTGTATGAAAGACGCGGGCATCGACGCCTCGAAAATCAACGAAGTGGTGCTGGTCGGCGGGCAGACCCGCATGCCGCGGATTCAGCAACTCGTGAAAGAGCTGTTTGGCAAGGAAGGCCACAAGGGCGTGAATCCTGATGAAGTCGTGGCGGTTGGGGCGGCGATTCAGGGCGGCGTGCTGGGCGGCGAAGTGAAAGACCTGCTGCTGTTGGATGTGACTCCGCTAACGCTGGCAATTGAAACCCTGGGCGGCGTGGCCACTCCGATGATTCCGCGCAACACGACCATTCCGACGCGCAAGACGGAAACGTTCTCGACCGCGGCCGACAATCAGACGTCGGTTGAGGTGCACGTGCTGCAGGGCGAACGTCCGATGGCGGCGCAGAACCGGACTCTGGGCAAGTTCCACTTGACCGGGATTCCAACGGCTCCGCGGGGAGTGCCGCAGATCGAAGTGACGTTCGACATCGATGCCAATGGCATTTTGAACGTGACCGCGAAAGACACGGCTACGCAGAAAGACCAGAAGATCACGATCACGTCGTCTTCGGGACTTTCGAAAGAAGAAGTCGAGCGCATGGCGAAAGAGGCCGACGCGCACGCAGCCGAAGACAAAGCGGCACGCGAGTCGATCGAAGCCAAGAACCAGCTCGACAGCATGGTGTACAGCACGGAAAAGATGCTTCGCGAGAACGGAGACAAGATCTCCGGAGCGGAGCGTGGAGACGTGGAGAACGCCATCGCCGACGCGAAGAAGGCGCTGGAGTCGAACGACAAGGCGCAGATGGATCGCGCACGCGAGGCGCTCACTAAGGCTTCGCACAAGCTGGCCGAAGAGATGTACAAGGCAGCGCAGGCGAAAGGTGGTCCGACGCCGGGCGGCGCTGGGCCGACGGATGGAGCTGGCGCGGCTGCCGGCGCCAACGGCGGCGGCCAGAAGAAAGACGAAGGTGTGATCGACGCCGAGTACGTAGATGTCGAGGACAAGAAGTAAGGGCTCTCCGAAAGGCGCAATGAAAGAGGCGGTTCGAATGAACCGCCTCTTTCGCCGCCGACTTGGGCTTGACATTGGTGATCGGATACGAATCATTGACATCCCTTCCCATCTCAAGGATCCGGGCTATGACCTGAAAGATACCGAGCGCCGCGAAATGCGGACGGCAGAGTTGTTTAAGTTTTGCCTGGGGCGCGTCTTCACGATCTACGGCTTCGACCGCTATGGTTATATCGAACTCGAGGTAAGCAAGAGTCCGGCTGTACGGAAGAGATTCGGGCTCAGTACAATTTGGATTGAGCCGGAGTATGTGAGGCGAGTGGGTAAGCCTAGGAGCGAGGGCGATCCCAAAGCCTAGTCAATCGTTTGATAGGTTTTTCGCGGGGATGGTGAGTTCCATGCCGGTAGGCACATTTACGGCGGTGATGCACAAAGAAGGCGCTCTTTATGTTGCCGAGTGCCCGGAAGTTGGCACGGTCAGTCAGGGAACCTCCATTGAGGGCGCGATTGCCAACCTCAAAGAAGCCACGGAACTCTACTTGGAGGAGTTTCCGTAGAGGAATTCACGAAGCAGCTTTGAGTTGAAGCTGGGATCAAGAGGGTCTGTGGTGGCGCGGGCAGCTTTGCCCGCGTCATCCGTCTGTGGGAAGGAACAGAAAAATGGAGAGAAGATGGATTTTCAGGTGAACGACCAAACATATTTTGTTAGCTTGGCCGAAGATGGCCGGCAGTGGGAGGTTTTCGTCTCCACGCCGACAGGCGCGCTGTCGATCCCGGTTTACGAGGACGCGCCGGAATCACGACCGCTGCTCGTGTTACGAGAACAGAAGCACAGGATGCCGAACTAAGACGCCCAAGGAAGTGGCGGGACTTATCGTTTCTCATGGCAACAACTCCCAAAAAAGATTATTACGAAATTCTCGGCGTAAAGAAATCCGCATCCGCCGATGAGATTCGCAAGGCGTTTCGCAAGCTGGCACGCAAATACCATCCTGATGTAAACCCCGGGGACAAGACGGCCGAAGAGAAGTTCAAAGCGCTTTCTGAGGCCAACGACGTTCTCAGCGATCCCAAAAAGCGAAAGATCTACGATCAGGTAGGCTATTACTCCGACAATATCGATCCCGCGGCGGCCGAAGCCTACGCACGCGGCGGAGCCACCGGCGCCGGAGGTTTCGGAGGTTTCCCCGGTGGCGCAGGCGCTGGTGCGGGTCAGGCAGGTGGCGAAGGGGTTCACTTCGATTTTGGCGGATTCGATTTCTCTGATCTGATGGATAATGCCCGGCGCTCTGGACGAAGTAGCGCAGGAACCAGTGGCGGCAGCTTCCGCGATATTTTTTCCGGCATGTTCGGCGGCGGGCGCGGAGCAGCCACTCCAGCTGAGACCGGGCCGATCCCGGGCACGGACCTTGAGTATCAGGTCAACGTGCCGTTCTGGACGGCGATTCGCGGTGGGGTCATGCGACTCAATATTACGCGTCAAGACGTCTGCACAAACTGCCATGGCAATGGCTATATCGAGGCCCCGGGAAAATGTCCGGAGTGCAACGGCACGGGACAGGTCACACAGACCGGCGGACGGATGAAGTTTAATGTGCAGTGCCCGCACTGCCAAGGGACGGGCAAGAACATTTCAACCTGCCCAGGTTGCCATGGCGAGGGCACGGTGAGCCGTACCGAGCCGATGGAAGTTCGCATCAAGCCAGGAACACGCGATGGGCAGCGCATTCGGCTGGCCGGCAAGGGCAATGCTGGTTCGCATGGCGGTCCGGCTGGCGACTTGTACGTGATTATTCGCATCGATCCGCATCCGGTGTTCCGGCGCGAGGGCGACGACATTTACATAACGATTCCGGTAAGCGCGAGTGAGGCCGCGCTGGGGGCGAAGATCGAAGTTCCGACGATCGATGGCCGTGCCCTGCTGAAGATTCCTCCCGGGACGCAGCCGGGACAGAAACTGCGGCTGCGCGAAAAAGGCGTACCTTCGGCGACTCGTGAAGGCTCGCGTGGCGATGAAATCGTCGAAATCACAGTTACAGTACCTGTGCCGCGGGACGAGCGCACCAAAGAATTGCTGAAAGAGTTGGCCAAGCTGAATCCGGAAGATCCCCGCGCCGAATTGTGGAACAAGGTATAAAAACCCCGCTTTCCAAGTTATTGCAGTTCGCAACTATAATAGTTGACTGAGTCAAATATATCTGCAATCCTGCTTCAATGCATGACTCAGGGCTTTCTTCTTCTACTCTCAGTTCCGATCCAGCCGTAGCCGCCGTGCGTTCCTTTAATCGTTTCTATACCCGCCAGATCGGGGTGTTGAACGAACATTTACTGGAAAGCCGTTTCTCACTGAGCGAGATGCGGGTGCTGTACGAACTCGCTCATCGCGAGGGGCTGACTGCTTCCGAACTGGGCAAAGATCTCGGCCTCGACCCGGGATATCTGAGCCGGATGCTGCACAGCTTTGAAAAAGAAAGATTGCTGGCGCGGGCCGATTCGGAAACCGATGCGCGGCAAGCCCTGTTGTCGCTGACTGCTAAAGGACGCAAGACGTTTGGTCCTCTCGAAAAGCGATCGCAGGAGCAGGTGGCCGGCCTTCTCGCCAAGCTGTCTCCGGCTCAGCAAAAACATCTACTGGAGGCGATGCAGACGATCGAGGAGCAGCTTGGAGCCAAACCTGATCGCAAACCTTATTCCTACCTGCTCCGCTCTTATCGGCCTGGCGACATGGGGTGGGTCGTGCAGCGCCACGGGGTGCTGTATTCGAAGGAGTATGGCTATGACGAGCGCTTCGAGGCGCTGGTGGCGGAAATTGTAGCCCACTTCGTGCAGCACTTCGATCCAAAACGCGATGCTTGCTGGATTGCCGAGAAGGATGGGGAGAACGTCGGATCGATCTTCCTGGTCAAGAAATCGAAGGCGGTTGCCAAGCTGCGTTTGTTGCTGGTCGAATCGTCGGCCCGGGGATTGGGAATAGGCAAACGGCTAATCGCGGAATGCATTCGCTTTGCTCGACAGGCAGGGTACAAAAAGATCGTGCTGTGGACGCAGAGCGAATTGCACGCCGCGCGGCATCTCTACGAGCAGGCCGGATTCAAGCTTGTCGGAGAGAAGCGGCACGATAGCTGGGGACGCGAGGGACTAGTCGCTGAGACGTGGGAGTTGAAGCTTGTGAGTTTCGACGGCAAAGCTTAAGAGTTCGATGCGACCTCAGCGGCTAAAGCGCGTCGATTTTCTGCACACGGCGGCACGACGGAAGTCGTGCCCTTCCCCGTGGGGCAGCTTCTGACTCGGCGCTCAGTCATCATTACCTCCGTCCCTGACCTCCCTGCCAAAAATTTCCTGGAAAAAAATCACATTTTTCTTGCATCCTGTGGAATTTGCCGTAATCTCACACTTGCGAACTAACTCCAGCGGAATTTCCGGAATCTAACCAAACCGGAAAGCTCGAGCAACGGCTTCGTAAGCACGGAACGGAGACCAGCACGCTGCGGAGTAGCTGAGAGTGAGTCGCTTGAGGAGGAAGACATCGAAATTGGCAACCGCTAGCGCCCCGCGTCAACAAACCGAGAACCCCCAACCTCTCGCCGTTCCCAACAAAGCCCCCAACCGGAAAAAATTCGTCAGGCTCACTTTGTGGCCACTGGTCGCTGCCACCTTCTTTATGGTGTCAGGCGGAACTTATGGCACGGAAGATATCGTGCATGGGGCCGGGTACGGACGCGCGATCCTGATTCTTCTGCTCACCCCGCTTCTCTGGAGCCTGCCGACGGCATTCATGATTGGCGAGCTTTCGAGCGCACTGCCCTTCGAAGGCGGCTATTACGCCTGGGTGCGCCGCGCCATGGGAAATTTCTGGGGATTTCAGGAAGCGTGGCTCTCGCTGGTGGCTTCAATTTTCGATATGGCGATCTATCCGACGTTATTTGTTGCGTACCTGACGCGCATGTTCCCTTGGTTTCAGGTAAACAATCGAGGATGGTGGGTCGCTCTGGCGGTGGTGATCGCGTGCGCCTTACTGAATATCGCCGGAGTGAAAGTTGTGTCGCTGACTTCCCTCTGGCTGTTCTTCGCGCTCTCCGCGCCATTTGTCGCGATTGTGCTGTTAGCGCCGTTTAAGTTCGGCGCGCTGGCGAATGCGGTAACCAAGCCGACGACTTCCACCGTCGATATACTCGGTGGATTGCTCATCTGCATGTGGAATTACATGGGATGGGACAACGCCTCGACCATTGCCACGGAAGTTGAACGGCCGCAGCGGACCTATCCGCGAGCGATGCTGGTGGCGGTCTGCATTGTGGCCGTGAGCTACGTTCTGCCGTTTGCCGCGATGTGGATGACCGGACTGAAAGCAACTGCCTGGGAGACCGGATCGTGGGCTGACATCGCCGGCTTGCTGGGCGGGCCACTGCTGCGCGTGGGAGTCGTCCTCGGCGGTATCATCAGCGCCTTTGGCATGTTCAATGCGCTGGTAATGAGCTATTCTCGGCTGCCGCTGGCGATGGCGCAGGATGGCATGTTGCCTGGGATCTTCGGCAAGCTGCACAAGAAGTCGCGGGCGCCCTGGGTCGCAATCGCCGCTTTGGCGATCGGCTGGGCAATGTGTCTAGGCCTGGGTTTCGCCCGGTTGGTGACGCTCGACATTCTTCTTTACGGGGCGAGCTTGATGCTGGAATTCGTGGCCCTGGCGGTCTTGCGGTTACGCGAACCCGAGTTGCCGCGGCCATTCCGCGTCCCTGGAGGATTGTTCGGCGCGATCGCGATTGGCATTCCTCCCATGCTGCTGCTGGGATTTTCTGTGATCCGCAGCGAACATGAGTCTGTGCTGGGGATGAGTTCGTTTGAGTTCGGCATGGTTCTGATTGCAGCGGGATTTGTCGCTTACGCGATCAACCATCTATTGAAGCCGACAGGATGGGTGCGGCAAGAGAAAGCGCAGCCCGCCTTAACCAAAAACTGGTGAGCAAAATTAAGAGGATCGGGAATCCCGATCCTCTTTTTCTATTCCTCGATATTCCTCTTCAGAACTTGTACCCGAAGCCAACCGAAATAATCGGATACACCTGAAAGAAGGATACGTTGTTGTTGATCTTGTTCTGCTGGGCGAGCACGTTGGCCTGCACCGTTGGATCGCTGGCGACACTGCGACACCCAACTCCCGGCGAAGCGCAGACGTTCCCTGCCAGGTTCAGCGTCGCCTGAGGTGAGCCTTGGAACGCTACTCCTAATTCCACCGGAACGCTGAAATGCTGGCCATGTCTGCGGGGCACAAGGTTTCCCCATCCGACGGTGAGCATGGGAGCGGCCTGATCAAAATCGATCTTGCCTGTGCCGCTCGCGGGCACTGCAGTGTCACTGTAGTAAGTTACTCCGCCGAGCGTGAAGCTTTGTCCGCCGGGAACCAAGGCAGTGGCTTTGATTGGGTCATTGAGATAAGCCAGAAACCCGGGGCTCACGTGAAACTTCCCCCCGAAGGGGAAGTAGTCGATGTGGCCTTCCACGGTTTTGAAATTCAGATGGCCGTCATAGGCGATGCCGTCACTGTTGAAACCAGTGCTATAGCCCAAAACGTTGAAGCCGGCTCGCACCGTAACGCGGCGCACGATGGGGGTCGCCACCTCGGCGCCCACTCCCAGCGTAGATACCTTTACTCCAACTCCGACCGAGCCTAACGCCCTTTCACCCTGGCAGAATGCCGGGGTCGTAACAAAGAGCAACAGGGTGCCTGCGAAAACGACGAAACGGCGCTGCGTGTTCATTTTTGTCTTTCTCTCCTGATCTGTTGGTTGCAAGTTGTGGCGCTTTTGGATTGTGAAACTCTAGCCGCCCCATTGGCGCACGGTAGCATGGGTCAACTTGCCATTTCACGGCACTTTAGGGCAGGATTGGGCTGGCCTTTCGTGCGCATGTGCCCGGTTTCTGTAGCGCTGTGCGCGATTAGCCTTACTTTCTGGGTAGTCGGAAGGAAACGGAGCAGACGTGACGAAACGCAAATCCAAGGGCGCCTATATGATCTCGGCGGTTGCGGAGATGTATGGCATTCATCCGCAAACCCTGCGCCTTTACGAGCGCGAGGGCTTGCTCAAGCCGTCGCGCACCGAGGGTAATACCCGCCTTTATACCGACGAAGACCTGCAGCGGCTGGAGTTCATTTTGTCGCTGGCGCGCGATTTGGGAGTGAACATCAGCGGCATGGCGATCATCCTGCAAATGCGCGAGCGCATGGAGGAAATGCAACGCCAGATTCAGGAGTTTGTGCAGTACATTCAGGAAGAAGTGCTCACCCGAGCGAGCGCGGCTGCCGATCCCTCCAAGGGCGCTATCGTACCGGTAAAAAGGGCGATGATGACCCCGACCATGCCCTCTGCAAAGAAGCGCTAGTAGATTACTGCGAATTCCACCGCATCCGCGTATGATATGGGGTTTCTGGGCACGGCTGCCTCACGCAAATTAACCTTCTCCATGCTTCCCTTCAAGCTCGTCTACAGCGACGCCTACTACCTGCCAATCGGCGAGCATGTCTTTCCTGGGGAAAAATATCGCCGCATCCGCGACCGGCTGCTGGCGGATGGCATTGCTGACTCCAAAGATTTTCTAGAGCCTGAGCCGGCTAGCGACGATGATGTCTTGCTGGTTCACAATCCGGAGTATGTATTCAAGTTGAGGACTGGCAGGCTGAGCCAGCAAGAGGAAATGGAGATGGAAATTCCTTACTCGGCCGACCTGGTGGAGGCTTTTTGGACAGCAGCGGGAGGCTCGATATTAGCCGCGCGGCGAGCGCTGACCGATAGCGTCTGCATCAACCTTGGCGGCGGATTTCACCACGCGTTTCCCGACCACGGCGAAGGATTCTGCATGATTCACGACGTGGCGGTTGCCATCCGGCGATTGCAGCGTGACGACAAAGTTCGCAACGTCATGACCGTCGATTGCGACGTGCATCAGGGCAATGGCACGGCAGCCATTTTTGCCGGGACGCGAACGGCAAACGCACTTTTGCCTTCGGCCTCCGGTTCTTCAGATCTGAGATCGCCAATGCCAAGAGGAGCGCTTCCGGGTAAGATGCGCGCAACCGATGCGGGAGAGGTTTTCACCATCTCCCTGCATCAGCACAACAACTATCCGCTGTGGAAGCCGCCATCGTCGATTGATGTCGACCTGCCCGACGATATGGGCGACGATGATTACCTTGCCTGGCTAGACAACGCTCTCAGTTCGGGCTTGCGACAGTTCGAACCGGAGCTGATCTGTTACATCGCGGGTGCGGACCCTTACCGGGAAGACCAGCTGGGCGGACTTGCGCTGACCATTGAGGGATTGAAACGTCGCGACGAGCTCGTCTATCGGGTTGCGCGGACGCGCGGCATTCCGGTGATGGTGACCTATGCCGGCGGCTACGCGCAGAATGTGGAAGACACGGTAACGATTCACTGCAACACCGTGGTCGCGGCAAGAGAGGTGTTCGAGCCACCACGATTGAGCTAGGCGGGAAAATCTTGGAACGCCCGAACGTTATACTCCAACCATGATCGTGAGCCCGTCAGACCTTTCACATAACGAGCTTTACAATCTCCTTCTCAATTCCGTGGCGCCTCGGCCGATCGCGTGGGTATCGACAGTCAGCGCATCGGAACAGGTCAACCTCGCCCCGTTCTCTTTCTTCAATGTGGTCTGCGTGGACCCTCCGCTGCTGGGGTTTGCTCCCGGACTTCGGCAACCCAAGCGGCGCGCAGCGGGCGAGGGCGAAGCCAAGGATACACTGCGCAATATTCGTGAGATCAAAGAATTCGTTGTCAACGTCGTGACTTACGATCTTCGCGAGGCGATGGTCCTGACCAGCGGTGAATACGATCCATCCGTCAACGAATTCGAATTAGCGAAGCTGACCGCTCAGCCGTCGAAAATTGTGCGGCCGCCGAGAGTTGGCGAATCGCCAGTCAGCTTTGAATGTGTGCTTCATCACATTCTCGACTTCTCGACCGCACCCACCAGCGGCAGCCTGGTAATCGGCAGGATTGTCTCGATTCATGTGAACGATGCGTGCGTCAAAGATGGCAAACTCGACCGCAATTCGCTCGACCTGATTGGCCGTTTAGGCGGCATTCAATACACGCGAACAGCGCAACGATTCGACATGTTGCGGCCGAAAGTCAGTTAGCCGACAGGATGCTGTTTGCAAAACCGCCGCTGGTTTGTGATTGGTTAGGGTTGCCGCATCGGCAGTGCGCCACGCGCACAGGAAAGTCGGAAGCTTGGTCGAGTCTCGTTAATAGCTGCATTAAGGGTCGCTTCCGTCGCGTTAGGCAGGCGTGACCTGGAGAAATTCCCAAATCCTCGCATTGACAAGGAACATCGGCTGCGGCATTATGGTTGGCATCGATTGCACTTCTTCGCTTCACATTTCACACATTTTGAATCGCAGAAACTGGAGGGAACTATGTCTGATTTCGTCCGCAAGCTCTGGTCGGAAGAAGAAGGACAAGATATTGCCGAATACGCGGTGATGCTGGCGGTGATTCTGGTGCTGGTGGTCGGGACGATCCGGTTGATCGGATCCAATGCCAATAACGTCTTCTCGAACACCGCAAGTTCGATCCAGTAACGGCTGACAGGGCCAAGTTCTTCCAGTTCACGACGCTAGCGGGAAATTCTGTCATGAGACGATTTACCTCGTTTATCTTTACGCGGCAGTTTCGCTACCGGTTTAGCGGGGTAGCGGCTGCGGCGGTGCTTGCGATGAGATTGAGCGAATAAGAAATTAGATCCAGCAAGCTTAGCCAGAGGCCGCGATTGAAGCTCGCGGCCTTTTTGCTTTTCCACGAAATCAGGGAGATTGCCAATGATTGTCAACATGTCTGAAAAAGCGACCGAGCAGGAGATTGCCCATATTATTGAGCGCATTCGAGAGGCTGGTTACCAACCGCACGTCACACGCGGAGTGGAACGAACCATCGTCGCCGCAGTAGGAAATGGACGCCGGCACGAAATCGAAGCTCTGCAAGTGGCACCGGGTGTGGAAAATGTCGTTCCCATCGCACAACCGTTCAAGCTGGTGAGCCGGCAAGTGAAGCCGGAACGCTCCGTAGTAAATGTGGGAGGAGTCGCAATTGGCGGTCCCGGAGTTGTGGTGATTGCGGGACCGTGCTCGGTGGAATCGCGCGAGCAGTTGCTGAGTACTGCGCGGGCAGTGAAGCAAGCTGGAGCGACGATGCTGCGCGGTGGAGCGTACAAGCCGCGAACCTCGCCCTACGATTTTCAGGGCCTCGGCCTGGAGGCACTGAAGATTCTGCGCGAAGCGCGCGAAAAGGTCGGGTTACCGATCGTCACCGAGGTGATGAGCACCGAAGATATGGAGATTATCTGCGAACACGCCGACATGCTGCAGGTGGGCGCGCGCAATATGCAGAATTTCGCGCTGCTGCGGCGTTTGGCCACTGTGAATAAACCGGTGTTACTGAAGCGGGGCCCATCGGCTACGGTAAAAGAGTGGCTGTTGGCCGCCGAATATCTGCTAGCCGGAGGAAACAATCAAGTGGTGCTGTGCGAGCGCGGCATCAAGACGTTCGAAACCGAGATGCGGAACACTTTCGATCTTGCAGCCGTGGCGCTGGCTCGCGATCTTTCCCATCTGCCGGTGATTGCCGATCCGTCGCACGGGACGGGCAAGCAGAGCTTGATCGCCGCGGTCTCGCGGGCGGCGGTTGCGGTGGGAGCCGATGGATTGATTATCGAAGTGCATCCCTGCCCCGAGCGTGCGCTTTCCGATGGACCACAATCGCTCGACTTTGCCGGTTTTGAGAAAGTGATGCGAGCCATCGCGGAGCCGCTTCGCGAAGTGGCAGTTTCAGCTACGCCGGCCGAAGTCGCGTGACCGAGCTCACGCTCAATCCTGGTTTGCGACGCATGTTATTGCAATCCGGCCTGAGTCAGCTTCACGGCGCAATATGGATTGGCGGTTCCACCAGTTACGTTGCACTTCTGCCCGTTGACTGAACCCGCTGCCAAGGTCGAGAAGTAAATGTTCGTACCACCATTCGACAGCTGATTATCGATCACGATCCCACTGGTTCCTCCCAGAGCATCTGTGGAAGTCACGCAAGTGGAGGTCGGAGTTCCAGTGCAATTCGGCGTAGCTAGTGAGCCGGTAATAGTTGAGCTCTCCAAGTATGAGGCTTTCGTTGCGCTGCCCACTCCGAAGAAAAGCATGTCCGAAGTTCCGTTGTAAAACTCGGTGAGCGGCGAGCACTCTTCACCGGTATTGGCGTTGATCTGGAAAGTGGTCGATCCAGTGCTGGTAATTATGTTGCTGGCGAACGGGAAGAAATACATCACCGGCGCGGCTGGTACGCCGCCATTATTAACGAATCCACACGCAATGAAATGCCCGGTCGTGGTCCCATTGAGCCAGAATTCATTGTCGAAAGTCCCGGAGTGTACGTTGAGCCCGGTGCAATCGCCGTCTCCCGTGGCAGAGCCAAGATTTACGGTATTCGCGGTTGAAGGAGCACCCGTCGTAAAGTTCGCGGGAACCTGGGTAACTGCTCCGCCAACACCCTGCACCTCGCTGCAGCCAGTGAATGCGAACACCTGGTCAGTTGTGGGATTCGCCGGATCGGTTACGGCAATTGGCGGATCTACAATGCCGGTGCCTGCGTCTCCGCTTCCATCATTGGTTCCATCGGATGCCCAGCCCACGGTCTGCTGCGCCACAAACGTTTTGCCCGGGCTGGCCATTTTGATTGAATACAGGTATCCGTCGCCGTCTCCCATAAATATCAGCCCGGCAGTGTCGTCGACCACCGGAGCGGTCAAGATGGTGTTATGCGTGTTGGTTGAGACCGTAACCGGCCAATTACTGGCATCGTTTACCAAGGCCGGTGCCCCTCCACCGAATACGGGCGTGATTTTGTAGAGCACGCCGTTATCCGCGCCCACATAGGCAGTGTCGTTGTTGTAATCCACCCATGGCGAGGAATTCGAATTCGTTTTGGCTGTTTCGATGGTGAGCGTCGTCATACAGCCGGCCGTCGTTGGCGTTGTGCACGTCGCGGGCTTCAGCGGACTCAACACAGTCCCATCGTGCGTGGGGTTAGTTGGAATTGGATTGGGTAGCACCAGAACGTGGAAATATGAAGCAGTCGCAGTACTTTCGACGAAGGCCACCTTCGTTCCGTCCTCCGAGAGTTCGGGAGAAGTTTTAATTTGGCCCCCGGTTTTTGTCACCGTATTGTAGGCGAAAGCGACCCAAGGCGAGCCACCGTTGCAGGCTGGACTGGCCGATGTGTAAAGGTTATTAATGCCGACAAGGTTGGCCTGAGTACCCGAAGTGACTGTCAGACCTAACAAAAGATAATCCGACGTGCAGTTTTCCGCGGTCACGTTGAACTGAAATTTTGCTGGAAACTGGTTCTGCGGAACATAGCCCTTCTCCAGCGAAACCGCCCAATCGATTTTCGTTTTTTGCCGTCTCATCCGGGGGTTCAAGGGGCGGCGAAATCTCTCCTTGGCCACTTGCCGCATCACCCAGCTGTAGACGTAACGTGGATCGCGGTCGCCGGCGACCAGTACATCGTCGGATGTGCCGGGCATGAGAAGATGGTGCGAACTCCAATCATGCGGATAACCCAGATGCACGGTCTGAGCACGATTTTCAACGGAGGAGTTTTCTGGGCGCTCCTGGCCGCAAAGTGGAATGGCCAGCAGCAAGCCCGCCACAAGAGTCAGATAACCGAACGGGCGCGTTCGCATGATGTATCTCCTCCAAGTGTTAGTTACGACACTCTTAGCCAGTTCTAATTTTCACTTATATCGGAGGGAACTTGGACCTGACTTTCGTAACACTGCCGGAACGAAAGAATTGCGATCTGGTTACCGATGTGCTCTGGAAACGGTCAGGCTCCAAGCTGATTAACTTCTTGCGAGTTCGCGCCGGTAGATTCTGAACCGAGCGGCAGTTGAATCTGAATCAGCCGGCTTGTCCAGCCTGACCTCGCCTTCTTCAACATATTTGCCGATGGAATGCCGGTTCTCTCGAATGATTTTTCGCAATCTGCCGTGGAAGGGCCGCGCATATTTCCCTCCATGTAGGCTAACCCAGGACAGCGTGTGCACGTTCCCACGTGACTGCAGGTCGAACAGGTTGGAAGATCGCGGGCGCGAATAGAGCGGACCTCGTTTAACTGTGGAGAGTGGCGCCAGATATCGAGAAATTTCTGCCGGCGCACGTTGCCGCTGGGCAAGGGAAATTGCACGCAGGGAAAAACGTCGCCATAGGGAGAGATGTAGCAGGCCGTGTGCCCGGCGCTGCACGGAAATCCATTCATTACGTCTTCCCCGGGTGGAGGTGGGGGAGCGCAGAATTCTTCCACATTGCCAACGAGTTCCGGGTTTTGGAAGATCTCCTTTAGTTCAGAGCTCGCAATGCGCAGAGCGAGAATGGAAGTGTCGCCATCCATTTTTGGCGTGATGGTCGGATCTACAGCGTAGGCAACGCCCAGTTCCTTGGCCAACCCAACGACTCCCTGCTGGTCGGCAAAATTGCCGGCCATGAGCACGTTCGAGATGCTGACCTTCAGACCTTGAGATTTCAGGAAGCGAATCGCGCGGATGGTGCGATCGAGCGATCCGGGCAATTTCGTGATGGTATCGTGAACCGCTGCGCGATGCGAATAGACGCTGATCTGTATCTGCTCGACCCCTAACTCGCGAAGTCTTGCGGCCTCTTTCTCACCGATCATCGTAGCGTTCGTCTTTATTTTGACATTGAAAAGCAGCTTCCGCGCGTGTTCCACGATTTTAAAAAAATCGCGGCGCAGCAGAACTTCGCCGCCGCTGAGTGAGAGGAAAAAAACACCGGCGTGAGCGAGCTGCGTAAGTACGTCGGTGATTTCTGCTGTCGTCATCTCACCGTGATCGTCGTGATCCAGGTAGCAATGCACGCAGCGTTCATTGCAGCGGTAGGTAAGATCGAGGTGAACACTAAGCGGTAAGCCCAGCTTGAGAGCTTTCTCATTCATCTCGGCCATCAGGCTCATCGGCTCTCCGCTGGTGATGAGAAAGATGACGGCGAGGAATTGGTGAGAGGGAGTTCGGAAACTAAAAGAATGCCATGCTGCGAGAGTTCATCGACGAAGCGCTCGGCGCCGCGTTGCGCCTGTTCCTGGTCGACATCGAATTCCTGGCAGATTTTGCCGGCGACGATCTCTGATAGCGGCGTACAGCCATCCGCGGCCTGCCAGATCACAGTGGCAACTTCATTGAGGGTAAAGAAGGTCGAGTCCGCAGCCGACATCACCATCATTTCGCCGCCGAGCATGCGGGCGGCAATCGCGGTGCTTCGCGCAATATACTTTTCGGCCATGCAGGTCTGCTGCTAACCAATACTGTCCCATACTCTCTGGTCCGGCACGAACGTTAAGCGGCGCATGGGAACCACACTTGCAAACTCGCATACTGACTGAAAAACCAGTTTCACCAGCTCGGGATCGTGAGCGAAAAAAAGAATATTCCGCATGAGCCGCTGAATGGCTTCTGTGGGAGAGATCGATTCAATGCGGTTCTGCGGGCCTTTCTCCAGAAAAAAAAGTGCGCGGAGTGGAGCGGATTGGTTTGCTCCGACACGCGCCAGTTCCCCGGCGAATGGTGTCCCGCAGGCGAAATATTGATCGCCTTCACGCCGCACAAATGAGACTTCGTCGGTAAGCAGCGTCACATCGGCGGGGGCGAGCCGGGAGATGGTTGTCTTGCCTGCACCGGAAATTCCCGAAAAAATGAATGCTTTACCGTTACGAATTGCACTTGCGGCGTGGACCAGAAATCCTCCCTCTCTGGCGAGGATGAGAGAGTGAACGATTCGCAAAACGGAATCGATGGCGTAAGGATTGGAAGATTGACGGATATAACCGCACATTGTTTCAGGATTCCAGTGCGCCCGGAAGTCGCCCCGCTTGAGCAACCACTCGCCCGCTTCGACCTTCACCTCGAGTTGATCGTCTGCCGGAACTGGTTCCGACGAATCGTAGAGATCGATTTCGAACTCGACCTCTGGGCGCGGCGAATCTCCCACGAAGCCTGCATAGCGACTCTCGATCATGCGGCGAAAAGTAGAATCGTGGGTGCGCAGGGCAACCGAGATTCCTCCAATCTCGATGGAAACAGAATCCGCGGCGAGGCTGGCTAGCGTAGCGCTCATAGGTGGAAAGCGCCGGACCCGGAAACGACCGACCGGCCGTGCGGGTCGCCCGACGCGTCGTGCATAAAATAAGCACTTCGTGCTGAGCCCGCTTTGGCCGCATGAATTCGCAGCGCGATACTTCGAATTCGATCGGAACGGCACAACATCCATGCCAACAGGGATTGCAGCATCAACATTTCCCGTCTCGGAGCGAAAACGCGATTCCCGCGGAAAATGCGAACCACCTTGCCCAGCAGATCGGCTTCGGTTGTAGGCGGATCGATTTGCGGCATGGAATCGCCCCGTGTGATCCAGAAAGGGCAGCCGTCTTCTCGCTTTTCAACTATGCGGTGAACGAAAAAACGATTGCTACGCAGGACCAAAACGATGTCGCCGCGAACAATCTCCTGGTGTCCGGCAGGTTCGATGGTAAGCCGGTCGCCGGGCCAGAGCGACGGAAGCATGCTGGTTCCCCAGGCCGTAAGTTGGATGCCCCGGCGGCGAAGCATCTCCATTGAAAGATCAAGTCTGGGATCTTCGCGTAGGTCCGATGTGGTAGGCATGGATGCCGGCAGGTTACGAAGCATTCCGGTGGAATCGGCACTCGAAGTTTGTAGGCTGGATTTTGCCGCACGCCAAAGCCATCGTTTCGAAGACGCGCTCGTAGCGAAACGCAGGCTCCTCATATGGCTTTTTGGCAGAGGGGGAGCTTTCATTTGCGCTCTGAGTGACCGCGTTGTCGTCCGGTTCAGACATAAGAGCTTATGTGCGCCAGTATCGCAAGTGCGTGAACAAGCAACAGTAACCCTATTGGATTACCGCACTTTCCGGCGCAAGGGTCAATGCAAGTTTAGGTACGGGTACTATATTAGCTATCGTTCCGCTTGGTTCGGGAAATTGGCTGGGGCAAGGTTTTCTGACGATTGTATTGTTTTTGCGGGATGACGCAAGCATCTCTGAAAAATCGAACCTTTGGATTGGACAAACGAAAGAAAACGCTATAAAAAGTAATGCGAAACAAAAGTGCCGCGGATTTTTCACCTCCGCGGGCTTTTGAGATCAAGCCACTCGAGTGCTGAACGAAGAACGCCGCCGCGCAATTCTGGACATCCTGAACAATCAGGGTCGCGTCCTGGTCGCCGAACTCTCCCGGCGCTTCCAAACCTCACAGGTCACCATCCGCAAAGATCTTGAAATATTGCATGCTCACGGGCAGGTTCACCGCACGCATGGAGGAGCCTTGCCAGCCCGCGAGAGCGTGCTGGAAGATCCCACGCTGCGTGAGAAAGAGAAACTGCACCACCAGGAGAAACTGCGGATTGCGGAAACCGCGGCCAGCAAGGTCGTTGAAGGCCAAGTCGTAATCCTCGATTCCGGCACAACAACTACGGCCATCGCGAGAGCTTTGCGCGATTTTCGCAGCCTCACCATCGTGACCAATGCGGTCAATATTGCCGCAGAATTGAACGGTACGGCCGTGGAAGTTATTCTTACCGGCGGAACCTTACGCAAAAATTCATTTTCCCTGGTGGGCCCGATCGCCGAAGAAACCTTGCGGCGATTGAGCGCCGACTTATTGTTTCTAGGAGTGGATGGTTTCGACGTTCACTACGGATTGAGCACGCCCAATCTGCTGGAAGCCAAGGTGAACCGGGTGATGGTGGAAATTTCGAAGCGCACCATTGCGGTTTGCGATTCAAGCAAGTTCGGGCGGCGGAGTTTGTCGTTGATTGCGCCAACCTCGGTGCTGCAGGAAGTAATCACTGACCGCGGTATTTCGAAATCTGACATTCGCACCTTGAAGCAAGCCGGAGTCGAGATCACGATTGCCTGAATCAATCCCCGTCCCTGTTGTCAGCGATCAGCGAATCCGCAGGAGCATGAATGCCACAGTTTGACATCGCCATCGCCGGCGAACTGAATCTTGATCTGATTCTTTATGGCTTGCCTGACGAACTTCCTCCGGAGCGCGAACTGCTGGCCGATCGCATGATGCTCACACTGGGAGGATCTTCGGCGATCCTGGCGCACAATCTCGCCGCGTTAGGCAGCCGGGTAGGGTTCCAGTCGCGGATCGGCGATGACGATTTGGGCTCTGCCGCTCTGCTGCCATTACAACAAATTGGCGTCGACGTTTCGCGCTTGCGGCGCGTGCCTGGCCCGATCAAGACCGGGCTCACGGTAGTTTTGCAGCGTCAAGCCTGGCGCAACATGGTCACGTATTCCGGAACCATCGCAGAATTAACCTGGGACGAACTCGATTTCAGTTACCTCGGCAATTCGCGCCACTTCCATATCTCTTCTTTTTATTTGCAGCGCGCGCTTCGGCCGAGGATCCCGGAGCTGTTTCGAAAGATGAAAGAGTCAGGTCTGACGACGTCGCTCGATACGAATGACGACCCGGACGACACCTGGGAAGGTGGACTCCGTGAGGCGCTGCGTTATGTTGACGTTTTTCTGCCCAATGAACGGGAAGCGCAAAAAGCGGCGGGCGTCAACGATCTCGAAGCTGCAATCCAGAAGCTAGCGGAGATGGTGCCTCTCGTTGTGGTGAAGATGGGGCGGGAAGGCGCCATTGCGCAACTAGGGAAGGAAAGATTTGCCAGCCCCGCTCTCAAAGTCGAAGCGATCGATCCGGTCGGAGCGGGAGACAGCTTTGATGCGGGCTTTCTGCACAAGTACGTGCGCGGCGCAGATCTGCAGGCTTGCCTTCGCGCCGGCAACCTGGCCGGAGCATTCTCTACGACCCGCTCCGGAGGAACGGAGGCGTTTCGCGATTCCAAGCTTCGCGAACGATTCTTTCAAGAACATGCTTAGGAAGTTAATAGCCAATCATCGTTTCTTAATACGGTTCTGCTAACACCATTCCCGATTCTCCAACGAAGTATCCCCGTTGGCTTCTAATCGCCGCATCTTGCTGCCAGGCGCGGTTACTCCGGTTACGTTCTAGGTTTCCCAATATGAAATATGATCAGCTCTGGGACCCCCGATGAAGAAGCTCAACTTTCTGCTCTCGCTCACCAACGACGACAACGACTACCAACAGGAACAGGCATCTGCGGCGGAACATGCTGCGCGGCGCCTGGGAGTCGACCTGAAGATCGTCCATGCCAGTAATGACGCGGTTACTCAGAGCCAGCAACTGCTGCACTTTATTCAAGGCGGGGCTGAAACTCGTCCTGACGCAATCGTATTTGAACCGGCGGGCGGGACGGCGTTTCCACAAGTTGCCCGCGCGGCTGTCGCCGCCGATATTGGCTGGGTGGTTTTGAACCACGATGCGGAATATCTTTCCACATTGCGCCAAAATTGCCCGGTTCCGGCTTTCTCCATCAGTTCCGACCACCAGGAAGTGGGCAGGATTCAGGGAAAGCAATTCGCGGCGCTGCTGCCGAAGGGGGGATCGATTTTATATATCGAAGGTCCAGCGAATAGTTCCGCCGCAAAAGAGCGCACTGCGGGAATGGTGCAAACCAAAACTCCCAATATTCAAGTAAAAACCTTGCGAGCTAATTGGACCGAAGAAAGCGCACACCGGGCCGTGAGCTCATGGTTACGATTGAGCACTTCGCAGAAGACTCCGATCGATCTTGTGGGTGCGCAAGATGACAGCATGGCTGCCGGCGCGAGAAAAGCATTCGCCGAAATCGCCGGGAGTGAGCGCGATCGCTGGCTCAAGATTCCCTTTACCGGCTGCGATGGTCTGCCAAAGACCGGACAGTCGTGGGTTCGAAGCGGGCTTTTGGCCGCGACGATCTATATCCGTCCCAATGCCGATCTAGGAATCGAAATGCTCACCGAGGCTATTCGGACCGGCTCTCAGCCTCCGGAGCGGAGATTGATTGCTCCGGAATCGGTGCCCTCACTGAAAGAACTCGCCAAGATAACCAGTTCCGGCCAAGGTCCTCGATCTGCAAGTGCTGGCGCGTGAGGCCTCCGGTGTGGTCCTGAGTACTTGAGAATGCGAGATCTGCCAATCTCCCGTTCGATGCCTATCGTTTTGTTTCAAACGGATATTGCTGCGCAGCCCTTCCCGGTCTTGAGCAACAACGAGTGATAGAGCTCGAGCTTCGATTTCTGGAAATAGTAGGCGGATCCGGCGAGATACAACCGCCACATGCGGTATTTGATTTCGCCGATCAGATTTTTTGCGGTTTGTTGATGCGCTTCCAGTCGACGCAGCCAGTGCAGCAGCGTCAGGCGGTAACCTTCGCGGAGATTCTCCACGTGCTGGACTTCGAATCCGGCATTTTCGGCGTGTGCAAGTAAGTTTGAGATGGGAACCAGTTCGCCATCGGGAAAAATGTAGAGATCGGTAAAAGTTGGGTTGGATTCGGCGGCGCGGTTTCCCGCACGCGCAATTCCAGAGTTCAGGAAGAAGCCGTTAGGCCGCAACAGGCGATAAACCTGGCGGAAGTAGTCCGGCAGATTCCGCTCGCCTACGTGTTCCACCATGCCGATACTCACGATTTTGTCGAAATCTGCTGGCTCATCGAGGTCGCGATAATCCAGCAGGCGAACCTGGCAGCGATCCGCCAATCCCTCTGCACGGATCTGCTCTTCCGCCCACTTCAACTGCTCCTGGCTCAGCGTGATGCCGAGTGCATTTGCGCCACGCTCCCGCACCGCAAAACGAATGAGCCCGCCCCACCCGCAACCAATATCGAGGAGCCGCTCACCCGGCTTCAGGCGAAGTTTGCTGCAAATATAGGCGAGCTTTTTCTGCTGCGCAACGTCGATTTCGTCGTCCGGCTGCTCAAAATACGCCTCGGAATACTGCATGTTGCGATCGAGCCAGAGGGCGTAAAATTCGTTCGAGACATCGTAGTGATAGCCGACGGCCTGAAGGTCGCGCCGCTTGGAATGAACACTTCCGCCGAGGCGAACCGGCGAGCGCTCAGGAGTAGCGGATTTACCGGACGGCAGAGTGAGCGCCATGCCCAGCAAACGGAGTTTCTCGGTTTTCGTCCATTGGTGATCAATGATGTATTCTGCGAGGCCGAAAATCCCTTCCATGTCGCCTTCGATATCGAAGTCTCCATAGGAGTAAGCCTCCGCCAGAGCGACTTCCCGGTTGGTAGAGAAGATGGCGCGCTTCAGCGATTCAGGATTGTTGATCTTCCAGGTGAAGCGTGGGAAAACACTATTTTCGGCCGGCCAACGAGTTCCATCCCAGAGCTCGACGCTAAAGTCGCGGGGGTGGAGATCGGAAAGGAACGACTGAACGAACTGCAGAACTCGCTGAGCTGATTCTTGCTGTACTTTCCAAGTTCGCGCCGCCATATCGTACCTGTGCGCTGAAGGCGTTACTTCAACCCAATTCTTGGATTCAATTTATCGTAATGCGGTTTACGCGGATTGTCACGCGCTCAATACGCGTCGGTAGGCCGCCCTGCCTATTGGCATTCCCGACCCCAACTGTATACCATGTCACCCGATGCCTCGCGAGACCGTGGTCGACCCCAAGCAGGAGATTCTGCGCACGGCTGCACGCCTGTTCCAGCAGCGCGGGTATGACGCGACCTCGATGAACGACGTTGCGGCGGCGCTCAAGCTGAGCAAAGGCGGCCTGTACCATCATTTTCAGAGCAAAGACGACATTCTGTTCGAAATCATGAATCATGCGATGGAAATCACGCAGGAGCGCGTGCTCAATCCGTTGCAAGGCATCGCCGATCCCGAAGAGCGGCTGAAGACGCTGATCCGGCTGCATATCGAAGTTGTGCTGAGCCCGCGCGATCGCGAGATTACAGTGATGCTGCACGAGAATCATCCCCTGCCGCCTTCCTTGCGCAAGCGAATCAATGCGCGCAAGAAAGAGTACGTGCATTTTCTGGAAAACCTGATGGCCGAAGTGCAACAGAAAGCCCGTGCTCAGAAATCGGCGCGAGAAAATCATGCCGCCGATCTCACTAAAGCTAAAGTAAGCCCGCGCGCCGCCGCCTTCGCGTTGCTGGGAATGATCAACTGGATTTATCAGTGGTACAAACCGGAGGGCAATTTGCAGGCGCAGAATCTGATTCCCCAATTCACCGAGCTTATTTTCGCAGGAATCCTTGCGTGAAGACCCTATTCGCCAGCGCCGCTGAAGTGGAAGATCAGCTTGCCGGGAGCGGCAAGTCATATCGCGAGTTCATGCGCGTGGCGGCGATGAGCGTGGGTCTGTATGTGCTTGCGGCGGGCGCCACCGACCGGCAGAAGCCCCATCGCGAGGATGAAGTCTATTACGTGTTGCGGGGCCGTGCGCGTTTCAAAGCCGGCGCGGAGGACCGCGAAGTTTCCGCCGGCAGCGTGATTTTTGTTGCGGCAGAAGTCGGGCATCGCTTTTACGAC
This sequence comes from uncultured Acidobacteriaceae bacterium, assembly GCA_963766625.1. GTDB lineage: Bacteria > Acidobacteriota > Terriglobia > Terriglobales > Acidobacteriaceae > Sulfotelmatobacter. The sequence goes on from CAVYBF010000028.1 coordinate 123,294, forward strand.
ATCGCAGAAGAGCTCGCCGTACTGGTAGTGTTCTCGCCGGCGGAAACATAAAGTCCGCTATCGATGCCGAATAAAGTAGGTTTCCTCTCTGATTGCTCCTTTATCAACGAAACCGCGGCGCTTGAGGATCGCTTTGCTGTTTTCGATCATGTCGGGATGGCCGCAGAGATACGTATGCGTGTTGTTGTGATTCAGTCCCCATTGATCGGCATATTTGCGAAGAATGTCATCAGCACGGCCGATCTCGCCCGGCCAATCTGAGTCATCCCAGGGACGGCTTACGGTGGGAACGTATTGCAGCCAGGGCATCTCTTCGGCCAGATGACTCAGCTCTTCTTTGTATCCGAACTCCCAGGGACGGCTCGCACCATTGAGCAGAAAAAGCCGGTGAGCGCCGTCGAATCGCTTCGCACGCCATTCCTCCGCCAGATTGCGAATCATGCTGACAAATGGCGCTACGCCAGTGACCGTCGAAATCAGCAAGTGATTGATGCGGCTATCGCCGGTTTGCAACGCAAACTTACCTTTCGGGATTTTTCGCATGAGCAGTTCGTCCCCGGGCTGCAATTTGTAAAGCAAAGGGGTAAGTTGCCCTTGGGGAACAAGCTCGATAAAAAACTCAACTTCATTTTCCGAAGGAGATGACACCATCGAATATGGACGTTCGATACGTTTGCCTTCGATTACGAGCCCCAGTGTGGCGAATTGCCCGGGCGTGAAGTTGAAATGCTCACCGGGCTGGACGCGGATGCTCCAGAGATCGGGCGCGAACTCAAGCCGATTCGTGACGTGCGCATGGTAAAACTTTTCTTCCGGAGTAATCATTAAGGGTCCAACGGCTTTCAAGAGCCAAGCGGATGCTGTCGAAAAGCTGCGACCAACAGCTGCCTCAAAGGTTTTAGATGGTATACAGCCGTCAAGGATTTAGCAACCGAACGGTCGTTCGGTTACCGGTACAGTTCGGCTTTTTATCCGACCGTGTCATCCTCAGCGTAGCCGTTTTTCAGGCCGAAGCGCAGTGATCTTCCGCTCAAGCGGGCTAGAGCGCGAGCCTAGCTGAAAAAGACCATTGCCGTGGGATTCCTCTTCCGCGGTTATGGTTGTGACGTGTCCTGTGGCTCCAGCGAATTCAAACTTCTTGATCCTCAGTCAGAATGAATATTATGCGGCACCAACGCGGATGTCGCTTTGTTCTCCGGCGCCGACGACTCTGGAAGCGAGCGAAGTCTGGCTAATTCTCCTTGAGTTTTCTGCCAGGTCTTCGGTTTCTTCTTGGTTGCAATCGGAGCATCAGGATTCGAGTAGAACGCGAGAATGTTGGCGCGCAGGGCGGGCGCGATCTGCTGGAAATTCTGCTTCGCCAGCTGGTCCACAAGATGCGCGTAGGTTTGGTCGGTCAGAGCGTACTCGCCTGCCTGCGTCATGTGGCCGGTATCGAAATCGGTGTCGGGCAGATCCAGGGTGCCTCCCTCTGTTTCTTGAAGGCGCTTCTTGTAATCCTGCACTGTGCGATCGATGCTGGCGATGTAAAGGTCTTCCGTTTTCTGGGTTGGAACTTTGAAGGCCAATGCTTTGAACGGCCCAACTTTCGGCACGATCCTGAGGAAGAACGCCAAAACGCGCGTCCCCGCATCGGGACGGCGATACCCCTTGCCCCATTCTTTCTGATAGCTGGTGCGCGATAGATAGTAACGAAATTGGCGGGCGTGGAAGTTTGGGGTTTCGGCAACGATCTCCTTGCGGCGCCTGACGAGGGCTACGCGCGTCATCTCAGGAATCACCTGACTGATGGCGCGGCGAAATGTGCCGAAAGCAAGGTCTTCCTTGGTGAGCACCTCATCGAGTGGAAGGCCGTAGGTATCTTGAAAGGCGCGTTCCAGCACGGGCTTAGAAATTTCAAAGCCGATGAAGTCGTGATAGCGGTCAGACGTGTATCGATTTTTAGCGACCTGAGTGACGTCAAATCCGAACTCAACGCGGATGTGAGCCTTCGGATTATCTTCGTAGGTCACAATATCGCCGTACTTTCTTCGCAGCTTGGGGAATTCGAGGCCTACGGCCCGGTTGATAGTGGGGTGACCGCAATTGTCCGCTGAGTAATGTGCCATTGCTCCCAGCGCGAAGGCGTATTCGTTCAAGTCCGACGCTTCGTGCACCATATTGACGATCAATTCGCCGCTGCGCACGTAATGCGTGAGATCGCTGAAATATTTGCTGCCGAAAGGATAGTAGCCCATGTCTTGGATAAGCGATCCGCCGTAAGCGAAGGCGTGGGCTTTTTTCAAATCGTCATCGGTTGCTGAGGGAAAACGTTTTTTTAACAGGGGAACCAAATTGTCTTTCCAGACAAGATCGACGACCTCTTCGTGCGTTAATACAGAATAGGCGGTGCAGACCTGGACATTCCAGATCTGCACCAAAATAACCGCCAGCGCAAACCAGACAACGGCACCGACGGTTTGGAATCTTGTTCTCATTTACCGACAACTAGAATGACAAAGGTATCGGGAACAATGGATCGGCGTGGATGCGGATTGTCGGCCGTAGGAGCCGGAGGCGGACCGAAATTTGCCGTCACCACATAAACGTTGTGCGTTTTGGTATCCAGCGCCATAGTGCGCGCGCCTTGCTGCGTCGGAATCGTTTCCGCCGCAGCGAATTTGTTGGGCGAGTTTTCTCGAATGATGCTGAGCACCCCTTCACCGCACGATGCGAAGGCAACGCCGGTTCCCTCATCGAATCTGGTCGCGTCCACGCCTTCGCCAATTGCTGGCGTGGCCAGCACTTTGCCGCTATCTGCATCCACCACGGCCATCATTTTGTTATCGCAACCGACAAACAAGCGCCGGTTCTTTTTGTCCATGGAGAGTCCACTTGGCTCTTCACATGGGGCGAGCGGCCAGCTCGTCTTCACCTCCAGCTTGTTGGCATCGATGGCCGTGAGCTCACTTTTGTCTTCTATGTTTACGAAGATTTCGCCCTTACCGTCACTGACCGCGAACTCCGGTTTGCCGTCTAGTTTGATTGTGCCGAGCACCTTGCCATTTGTGGCATCGATTGCAGTCGAATCGTGGCTGCGGCCGTTGAAGGTGAAAACGCGTTTGGTCGACGCATCATACAGAATTGCGTCGGGATTCTCTCCGGCTTTCACTTTGCCGCTGGTGACGAGAGTTTTCAGATCGAAGACGCTGACCGTACCCTCGCGTCCATTGCTGGTGAATCCGCGACCCAGCTCGGGAGCCAGCGCAACCCCATGGACTCCGGGCGTATCGGCAATGTCGCCAACCGTTTTGCCGGTATCGAGGTCGAGCACGATCACGTGGGTAGATCGAGAGATATAAAGCCGGCGGGCGGCGGAATCGGCAGTCAGGTAATCCCATCCACCTTCGCCGCCGATTTTGTAAGTCTTGACAACCCGATATCCTGGCCCATCCGCGGCCAGGGCGGCGGCAGCAGTAAACACAATCATTAACCAGAGCCAACCCCGGATCGTCTTGCTTTTCGCAGAACCGATTTTGGCGGATTTGGTTTTGGCGGACACAGTTTTCGCAGACAGCCTTTCGATGAACATGGCTTGCATAGCCTCAATCTCCTCAGAGTTCATTGGCTCGCCGCAAGTCAAACTTTGATGCGGGGTTCCGGCCATAGGTAGCCGTGCTTGCGCCAAAATTCGCGGCAGAGTCCGGAGATAACTTTACCCTATTGGCCGTCTGTAAAAGCTCACGAGAGATATGTGGAAAGCAACATCATCGAAACCGACCCGCGAGATGCGGGTGGACCGTTCAATTCGCGGCAGTCCAAGTGGGAAATTGCCGCTTCTCGCAATCTGACCGCGCTGAAGAACGAAAAGAAATTCTGACTTGCCCACAAAATTAACATTACGAGCGTCTAATGAAATTGATAGCATCAGAAAGAAAGCTTTGCCCGCGCTTTTACTGAATGACCCCTACGAAAACCATTCCAGCTTCGGTTCAATCAGCAGTCACAGAACTGCTGGCGGAGCTGCACGCAAAAAGCGGCTGCGAAAAGATCGGCGTCACTTGCAAACAATTCGAAGAGATCTTGTGTGAGGTCAGCGCAAAATATCTTCCTCATAGTGCCAGCCACAGTGAATGTCGCGCCTTCCTGCTGAGCGTGCGAGTCGAAGAACTCGCACTGGCTCGTGCGTGCGCAGCCGGCAGCAACTCCGCGTGGGAACTTTTTCTCATCCGCTATCGCGAAAAGCTTTATCAATCGGCGCTGCGTATTGCGCGCGAGGATTCAGCCGCTCGCGACCTCGCGGACAGTCTTTATGCCGAGCTCTATGGCACCACCTTGCGCGAAGGGGAACGCGTTTCGAAGCTCGCGTCGTTTACCGGCCGGGGATCGCTTGAAGGCTGGTTGCGTACTGTGTTGGCGCAGGAGTTTGTCAATCGATATCGCCGCACGAAACGCCTGGTCAGCCTGGAAGAAGAAAATCAGGAAGGTACACAGTTTTCCGCTCCTGAGCCGGAGAAGGTTGCAGCGACTGATTCGCGGCTGGAATTCGCGACTGATGCGGCCCTGGCCGAGCTTCCGAGCGAAGATCAATTCGTGCTGGCTTCTTATTATCTCGACGGCCGCACACTGGCTGAAGTTGCGCGCATGTTAGGCGTGCATGAGTCCACCGTCAGCCGCAAAGTGGATAAGCTCGCCAAGTCACTGCGTAAGAAGATTCTAAGCGGGCTCGTGCAGCAAGGCATGGGCCGCCGCCAGGCCGAAGAGGCCCTGGATGTGGACGTCCGCGATCTCCAAATAAATATTCGGCGCAGCCTGACGCAAGAATCCCAGGCGCCAGCGTTCTCGCAAAAGAAGGACAATTTACAGTTTCAGCAAAAGGTGACGCGCAGAGTCAAGAGTTAGAGCTCGAGAAACGGGCAGGACGAATGCAGGATATTCCCAAAATCGTGGTCAAGCGGTTGCAAGGGATAGCAGTCGCGAATCCGCATCCTGCGCCCGATCTGCTGAGCGCATTTGCCGAGCGATCGCTGGCTCAATCTGAGCGGGCGCTCATGCTCGACCATCTTGCCCGCTGTCCCGAATGCAGGCAGATACTAGAATTGGCAATCCCTGTGACTGAGACCGAAACGGTCCCTAGCATCCGCTCTGTTCGGCGCGGTTGGCTAAGCGGACCCGCACTTCGATGGGGCTTCGCGACAGCTGCGATTCTTACGTTGGTCTCGGGGGGAGTTCTGCAATACGCGCACCAGCATCGCGACCATGAGCTGGCTTCGAGTTCGGCACCACAGGCCAAGCTCACCGCCGAACAAGGATTTGCAGCCACTCCCGGAGAAACAGAACCAACAGCGCGATCTCAGCAGCCCCCAGTACAGGAGCCAAAGTCCGCGGCCGGAAACGCGCAAACGGTGACTCGCTCGCAGTCGGCACCTGCAAAGAGCGATTTGCAAAAGGCTAGAGAGTCCGGCTTGAGCGTGGGAATGAAATCGGAAGCCAAAACTGAAGCTATGGCTCGCCCTCGTACTTCCGACCAACTCATCCAGAATCAGGCGGCCGCCGCATCGCAATATCAGTCCTACACAAGTTCAGACGTGGTCAAAGCGAAGGCTGCCGTCCCGGCGCAAGCTTCTGGAGATTCCGCTCCAGCCTTTGCACCTCCAGACATCGCACCTCCAAACATCGGGCAGCAGACTACCCAATCTCTCACGCAGCCTGCCTCGCCCCGCTGGACAATCAATGCGGCCGGCGGGCTGCAGAGGTCTTTCGACGCAGGCAAGACGTGGGAAGACGTGAACGTGAATGCAGAAGCTGGGCAGGCGCAGACTAAGCTTGTCTTCCGCGCAGTGGCTGTTATAGGACCCGAAGTTTGGGCGGGCGGCTCCGGCGCCATGCTTTACCATTCGAGCGACTTAGGAACCCTTTGGCAGCAGGTCTTCCCATCAACTGTCGGCGCTCAACCGGCGGGCGACATCACTAAGATTGAGTTTTCAAGTCCCCAACAAGGCGAAATCACAACTTCTGCAGGCGAGATTTGGACCACCTCTGACAGCGGCCAGACCTGGCGCAGGCAACCGTAGTCCTCCCAGCAATGTTGGTGTTGAGATCCCGCGGACTATCACCTGAAAACAACTGCCGTATGTAGTTGTTTTTAAAGCTCTAACTCCATTACCAAAGTGACGTTTACACAAAATAAGCTGTTCTTTAACATCGGTTTCGTGGTTTGGCAGTTCTGGGGGAGGGCTGCCGAGGCGTCTTGAACTGAAAAGTTCGAGGCGCTTTTTTATTTGGGGCTATCGGTGTAAAAAGCTCGTGAGGTGCGCGTGATCTCAGGCATGGCGCGAATCGTGGGGGCGCTAGCGATCCTCTCAGTCTGCACACTAGTTGCATGCCACGGCGATCGTCGCGAATCTTTCTACCCGTCGCTTGCCGATGCTGAGAAAGCTGGCGCCATTGACCGCGGCTGGGTGCCCGATTTCCTGCCGATGAGTTCTCACTCCATTCACGAAGTTCATGACCCTTCACCATCCACGACGTGGTGTGCTTTCGAATTCCCGCCTGGTGAACCACGATCCTTTCGGAAGCATCTAGATAGCGCCGAAGCACCTGCCGCATCGATTGTGCACATTCAGAACCCTGACACTCCGTGGTGGCCCCGTGTGCTTACGGGTAATCTCAGTGAGGAGGGTGCCCGCCACGCAGGTTTCGATCTCTACGTGACGGTTCAGCCAGAAACCCCTTTAACCAAAGAGGTGTTGATCTTTGCGGTCGATTGGAAACAAGGAAGGGCGCACTTCTTTAGGACGCGGGAGTAGCGCGCGCTCACTTAGAACAATCGGCGCAGTAGCCACCGATTTCTAATCGCGAAACCACAATCCTGAAGCGGCAGTCCTTTTCCACCTGGCCCTTCAGCTTCTCGAAAATGTCGCTGACGAACTCCATAATTTTGCCGCACCGCAAGCAAGCCATGTGGATGTGGTCGCGGTTCAGTTTGCGTTCGTAGTAGTGTCCCTCACCATGGATATGCATCAGGTCAAGTTCGTCGATTAATCCCTGGCGCTTTAGTAACTGTAGTGTCCTGTATACGGTGCTGCGATCCACGCTGGCGTCGAGTTTTTGCGCCTTGCGCAAGAGCTGAGCCGCGTCCAGGTGTTTGCTGGCGGTTTCCATCACGCGCAGAATGGCTCGCCTTTGCTGCGTCATGCGGATGCCGCGCTCGGTACAATAGGCCTGCAATCGGCCCGGCATTTCGGTTTGTGGCAGTGGCATGAGGTTATTCCTCGCGCGTCGCAACTGGTTGCAACTGAACTGCGACGAAATCTTTCGCCGAAACTGGACACCATCCACTTGGCTCCGGCATGATTATGAAGGTTACACCTAGATGCGACTGGGTTGCAACTGGTACTTACGACTGAGTTGCATTTAACAGAGCAGGACGACACGCCATTTTGAACCGACCGAAAATGCGTAATTCACGGGCTGAGCTCGGCTTATTGCTCCCAATCATGCTGGCGTTAGTTGTTGTTTTTGCCCTGCCTGCGCTCTCCCAGGAAAGCCCTTACATTGTCACTTACGACCACTATCTGGAAGAGCCAGGGAATCTGGAAGTCGAATATTTTTCCACTTTCGGCACGCAGCGCCGTGGCAACAACTTTCATGCCTTCTGGAGCGAATTCGAATATGGCATGACTGCCTGGTGGACCACTGAGGTTTATCTCGACGCCCAGACTACGTTCAACGAGAGCACGCTCTTCACTGGTTTTCGCTGGGAGAATCGCTTTCGCCTACTGCAACAGGAGCACTTCATCAACCCCGTCCTCTACCTGGAGTACGAGCAGACCACCGGCGCCGACAAGATTCTGAAGGAAGTGGAAGGCCACGACGTCGAGGCCGACTACGCCATTCCCAACACTATTGCCCGGCGTGAGCACGATCATGAACTGGAGTCAAAACTACTGCTTTCGGGAAATTTCAAGGGCTGGAACATTGCCGAAAACACGCTCGCCACGAAGAATGTCACCGGCGGCAATCCGTGGGAGTTCGGATACGCAATCGCCACCAGTCGTCCACTTGCGTTGAAAGCATCCCCCAAGCGATGTAGTCTTTGCCGTGAGAATTTCATTGCAGGAATCGAGATGTACGGAGGGCTGGGCGACCGTTACACATTCGGCCTGCATGATACTTCTCACTATCTCGCGCCAGTCGTGGCGTGGAACCTGCCGTCGGATTGGACTCTGCGGCTCTCTCCGGGCTTCGGTCTGAACGATTTAAGCCATCAGTTCGTGTTGCGCTGGGGCGTCTCGCGTGAAATCCCCGGCTTCGGCTCGACTATCGCGAGATTATTCGGCGGCAAGCAATGAGACTGAAAACAACCACCGCGTTCTTATGGGCTCTGGGTGCTACTGCATCTCTGATGATTGTGCTCAGCGCTCCTATGCTTTCAGAGCAGAAGCACGAGTCAAAGTTCTTGCAGAACGATCCTTCGCTTTACGTGGCCCTCGGGAAAGCCCCGAAGAAAGCCGTGGGGCGCCGCAATCCAATGGAAGGCGATCCCGACGCGCTTGCCGCCGGAGCGACTCTGTTTGCCCTGCGATGCGCCGAGTGCCATGGGGAAATGGCCGAAGGCGGCCGGAAGGGTCCGAGCTTGCGCGTTGATCCGGTGCGCCAGGCTGCCCCCGGAACGCTTTTCTGGTTGCTTACCAACGGTGTGGTTCGCAAGGGTATGCCGGTATGGTCCAAGCTGCCGGAACCCCAGCGTTGGCAGCTTGTCAGCTATCTCAAGTCATTGCAGCCCTTCGAAAAGGCCGGCCGGTGAGCGCCGCTGGTCTTGCGACCGATCCGCCCTCGCAAGCATCGAATAGCGGTGTTACGATAATGGGTCCAGTTATTGGATCGCATTTATATATCGCCGAATCCGGCACGACACTCGTTGTTGCGAAACATGGGAGCGTCACGCCGTGAGGGGATGTTTAACAACGAGGAGAAACGAACATGGCAGGTAATGGGATCGTCGAGGTGACCGATGCAAACTTCGACGCGGATGTATTGAAGTCGGATAAGCCCGTTCTAGTGGACTTCTGGGCAACGTGGTGCGGCCCTTGCCGCGCAATTGCCCCGATCGTCGAAGAACTGGCGAAGGACTACCAGGGCAAGATCAAGATCGGCAAAATGGATGTGGACGCCAACAGCGCCACTCCCATGCGCTACAAAGTTACGGGCATTCCAACGCTGCTGGTCTTTAAAGGCGGACAGGTAGTCGAGCAACTGGTGGGCTACCGTCCCAAGGAAGCCATCGCGCAGGCGCTCGATCGGCACCTTAGTTAAGCGAGTACTTGCAGAATTCAACGCCCGGTCAAAGCCCGGGCGTTCGTATTTTTAAGCCAACCTCATGTCGGCGACTCGTGCTGCGTGCAACTCCGGCTGAACCACGTCAGCACAGTGGCTCATGCTAACTCGCCATTTCAGCCATTTCAAAGGGGTTTTTTACTCATCTTTTTCACTGATCTCGAAAGCAGACTGCCAGGTTTTCGACAGCAACCGCAAGGTTTGCATCAGCCTCAAACCTTAATGGCAAACCCGGCGGTCAACTACGAAATGCGGGCTCCGGCAAGGCAGCGCCGTTTTCGTAAGATAATCCTGATCGCAGCTTTTTGCGTCGCTGCCGTTGTGCTGTGCGCGGTACTAATGGGCCGGTATTGGCCTTTCTCCAAAAACTCGGTGTTGCAGTGCTTGCGCGAGGCCACAGACAGCCAGGTGAGTGTTCGCAGTTTTCGCGAAACCTACTTCCCTTCCCCGGGTTGTGTGCTTGAAGGAATAGTCTTCCAGCATGGCTCACCCTCTGCGAGACCTCTCCTGACCATCGAGAAACTTACGGTGAAAGGCAGCTATACCGGGTTGCTGGTACACCGGATTCCCAAAATTATCGCGGAGGCAGCCCACATCTCCATTCCGCCGTTCGGCACTGGAACAGCTTTTAACACTCAGCGATCCAAAATCACGATTGGTGAACTCATCGCCAATGGTGCAGTCATTGAGTTCGAGTCCCGCGTTCTCAACAAAAAGCCGGTGCTCTTCGACGTTCACCAGGCCACGCTGCGCCATATTAGATGGGCGAGAGCAACTGCCTACGATTTGAAAGTTCATAACCCTGAACCGCCCGGCGACGTCAGTGTCACGGGAAGCTTCGGCCCCTGGAGCGAAAGCGATAGTGGTGAAACTCCGATCTCTGGACATTATCTTTTCAACCATGCCGATTTGAGCATTTACCGGGGAATCGCCGGAATCCTCTCATCCACAGGAAATTTCTCGGGCAAGCTGAGTCACATTGATATTTCAGGAACGACGGATACTCCCGATTTCGAAGTGAAATCTGGAGGACATCCGGTGCGGCTCACCACGCAATTTAGCGCCTACGTCGATGCGACTCGTGGCAACACGTTTCTCAAGCAGGTGGATGCAGATTTCTGGAAGACACACATCACGGCGAAGGGCAGTATCGCGAAACCGGAGCCCGGCAAAGCTCAGACTGCGTTGCTCGATCTGAGCTCAAATTCGGCGCGCATTCAGGATCTTCTCGGCTTGTTCGTCAAAGACAACCTTGCGCCGATGTCGGGCTGGACAACGTTTCAGGCGCAAGCAGAAATTCCTCCGGGGCCTGAGGAATTTTTGAAAAAGGTTAAGTTCCGCGCCGAATTCGGAATTGGCGGAGGAACGTTCACCAACAGTTCCACTCAGCACCAAGTCGATAAGCTCAGCGCAGGTGCGCAAGGCGAAAAGAATACGTCTGATGCCGGACTCGTGCTCACCAATCTGAAGGGCCGCGAGGATTTGGTCAATGGCGTCGCGACTTTCTCCGACCTTTCGTTTCACATTCCTGGAGCAGCATCCAGAATGCACGGAACCTACAATGTGATCAGTGAGAGAATCGACCTGCGCGGCCAGTTGCGGGTCGATACCCAAATCTCGAACACTCAGACTGGCGTGAAAAGCCTGTTGCTGAAGGTGATTCAGCCGTTTTTCAAGAGGAAAAAGAAAGGCCAGATTGTTCCCGTACGGCTCGCCGGAACCTACGATCACCCCACCTTTGGGCTTGACTTGCGCGACAAGCGCGCCCAGTTAAGACCGCTTCACCCTGAGCAATCCAACCAATGAGTAATGGACCCGCAGGGGAACCGGTCCCGAAGTCTTGGCATTCCGAAAAGAAAAACCACGCACTCTCAGTCGGCCTTGCGCCATGTCTTATCGCGCGAGTATACGGTGAGAGTCTTCGCGATTTCCGGCGTGCGTTTACCCAGATCTTTTTCGTAGACGATTCCATTCTGATCTACGATAAAAGTCATCACGCCAGAGGAGCGATACTGGGCAGGGTACGCTAGAAATGCAAATCCACCCGTCATTTTTCCGTCTTGCATGTAGCTCTTGGTCCCACTGGAACTCTTTTGCCCTTTGAGAATCCTGAAATAATAGCCATGAAAGGGCTGGGGCATTTGCTCAGTAGAGTTGCCCATGGCTGAAGCTTGGGCCAACATCGGCCCGATCGGGCTCTCATTTTCGTTAACGCTCGCTTCCCAATAGAGGCCGTCGTGCTTGCCGGGGTCGCTCATGAATTTGTCCGCGTAGACATGCGCCGAGTTACCGTCATGCGGCTGGCCGTAGTATTCTTTTTCGGCATCGACTAACTCGCCACAAACCTGAATGACAGCCAGTTCATTCCTGCCCACTCTTCGATAGAGGATCTCTTCCTTCCCTGCAGGAGTATCGAAGTACCAGGCATTGCCTTTGTGCACGAGCGGGATCGGCGTGGGCCAGTTTTCCGCGCCAATGTACAGCGTGGTCTTGCCATCGGGTTCGGTAACCAGCCGATGCATCTGCTCATATTTTTGTACGAATTCGGCGCGGCGATCTTTGTCTTCGACTGGGTCGCCAGACGAGACGATATCTTTTGCATCGGGCCCAAGAATTTTCAGCAAAGTTGCTTGATCCTCCGCCTTGAGTGCCGCGACCAATGCGTGGCTCGCTTTCCCCGCGGAGGGGAATGTTTCCTGGCCGGTTTGCTGCGCGGCAGCAGGAAGGGCAACAGATGCCATCGCCATCGAAAAAATTGCACCGACTGCCATGGCCCCGAGTATGCCTGAATCAAACTTTCCGCGATTGTGGTACATGATCCTTCTCCTTGCACTGTCTAGAACGGTTTAAGTTGACTGCCGCCTTATAGCCGCCGGCGATACCTTCACGGGTGATTAGCGGCGACCACCACCGCCACCGTGGAATCCGCCGCCACCATGGAATCCGCCGCCCCCGAAGCTGGATCGTCCGCGTGAAGCGAAGCCGCGGGTATCGCCGCCGCGGTCGATTCCGCCGAAAGCGCCGGGGTGCCCGCCTTGCACAGCCGGAGCTCCGTGTCCCGGGCCAGCAAAGCCGCGCATGCCGCGGTCCCCACCCGGAGCACCATGGAACCCGCCTCCGCCGCGGAAGCCCTCACCGCGGAAACCGCCATGGAAATAGGCGTTGCGATCATAAAAAGCGTGGCTGTGCCACGCGTAAGGGTGGCCGCCCCAAATGATTCCATGGTGGTACCAATCGAAACCCCAATGAGGCCAACCCCAGCCGAAGCCGAAAAACGGCCCGATGCCAAATCCAATGCCGAACGAAATATACGGACCGCCGACGCCCCACCATGGATAGAATCCGGGCCATAGACCTACCGGGTAGCCGTAAACCAGTTCTGGGTCGTACTCCGGCACGTAAACCACATCGGGCTGCGCCGGTTCGATATCGACATCGTCGCCTTCGTTCTTTACCGTCTGCTGCGGCGTGCTTTTCAGATTGCCCGCCTGCTCGGCCTGATGACGCATGTATTGAATCGCGTTCATGACGTCCGCCTGCTGGTTGATGTTTGCGTCGCCGAGTTCGGATGTCCAGCTTAGGTCCTTATCCATGTTTGCGAGCACAGTAGGGAATTGAGTCAGAGCCTTCACACTTGGATCCCAATCCTGCTGGTTGACGGCGTCTCCCAATTCCTTACCCTTCAGGTTCGGATTCTGTTGCAAGAAGCGCTCGGCTTCGACAATCTGCGTAGGATAGGCCGAGGCCGCAAGAATCTGCGCGACCAGTGCATCCGGGTACAAAGCGATCGGCGCAACCAGTTGCTGCAACTGCTGCGGCGTGAGCTGAGCCGGCGCAGGTTGATCCGGCGGCGGAGCCTCATTGGGTGGAGGCGCCTGGTCCTGAGGAGCCTGGTCCTGAGGAGGAGGCGCGGCCTGGTCCTGACCTTGCGGCGCCGAATTATCCTCGGCATGAGCCCGCAATTCAAACGGGGTCACCGCGAACGCAACCGCACAGGCAAGAACCCATGTCAGCGATTTATTTTTAAGATTATTCAATTTCATTGCATCAACCTCCGCTCCGCTCACACTCCAAAAAATACATCTACAAGCTGCCTGATCCCTACTACTTTTTATTTAGTTCTTTAGATGCGGTTGGTCGTAGTTTTGTACTTCCCATTTACGCACTGTTACAAACCAGTTCGACCGGCCGAGCCGCCCCCCTCCCCCGGAAATAAGGGCACGTTAGTACCCTTGCCCCACAGGCCGCTCCCGGCCATGATGGCTAAGATGCATGAAATGGAACAACTTGCGGGCTTAGACTCGCCCGAAACCGGGGCAGAGTCGATCTGTGCCGCCGTGGCCAGGATCTTCCATGTAAGAGAAACAGAAGTCGCATTATTGGAGCTTACTGGGGCGCTTCTGAACTTCGTATACCCGGCGGAGTTGAAAACAGCAGGTGCGATTCCGCTTTCCAGTTCGGCAGTGGCGGCGCGTACCGCGCGCACAAAAAAGGCGGAGCTTTCCAACGGCTTCACTGAAGTCAAGCACTTCAGCATTTTTGAGCTGGTCAAGCTTGGCGACACCGGGCTGGACGCGCAAGTAATCCAGAAACTCATGTCTGCGCCCATTCTCGCCCGCAATGGAAAAGTAATCGGTGTAATTCAGGTATCCCGCAAGGGTCCGCGCCTGGAAGCGGCCGGTCCGGACTTCACTCCCGAGGATCTCCGCAAACTGCAATCGGTGGGTCGCTTTGTGGGAACAATAATGCCCAAGGGCTCAAAAGTTGCCCACAGCCTCAATCTAGCCCCACAAAATTTCTTGTCCTGACCAGCTAAAGTGGGTTCTGCCGTGACCGGCGGCGTTGCGGGATTTTGCGAATGGATGCAGGAAATTCTCATTCTTGACATCTTTGGAACCTGGGTAAAGTCTTTGAAACTTGGGGTAAAGTCGGCAATGGGAATCGGCAAGACGGGCTGGCGGTTCTTGTTTTGCAGCAATGTTCCTTCGCTCTACCCGTGACCGCGGCGCTTTGCGAAACGCTGGTTGAACCCAAAGCCAGACTCGCCACGATTGATGGGGCGTGTCCACTCCTCGAAAGGGTTTCGTGATGGTTGCAGCCGGCCCGGATTCATAATATTCGCCGGGTCCAGGCTACGTTTGATCGCGGCAACCGCCTGCAGTCCGAGCTGCGAAATTTCATCGGCCAGCCAGGGCAAGTGCTCAGTGCCGACTGCGTGATGGTGCGACAGCGTCGCCCCGTGATCAATAAATGACTGCTGAACAGCCCTCTTAGCCCTTAGATACTGATCCATCTCAACTCCCGGTTCTTGCCGGAAGCCAAACGTGAAATAGACACTCGCGCCCGATTGGTAGGTGTGACTGATGTGACATCCAACCCAGGGACGCACTCTGCTCTCCTGAATCGCCGCTTTCAGCGTGCTCATTGTGTCTTGATACAGAGGAAGGATGTTGCTCCACACTGTGCATGTCTCGCTCACGTCGGTGGTGACGTTCCGATCCAGCAGAAAATCACGAATATGAGGAAAGTCGTACTTCGTCGCCTCAAACGACTTGCCTGCGCTCGCTCCCAGGCTGATGGCGCCGCATCGCCGGTAAATGGATTCCACTTGCCGTAATTGACGAGCGACCGCCGCTTCACGGCCTTCGAAAGCTGTGAGCATCAAACATGCTTGCGGTAGCGAGAAGCGCCTTGCGCGAAGATAGCTTTTAAATAGACTATTGGCAATTTTCGAAAAACGCGATGCCGGAGGCCGGAACGCCATCGATAATGCCGTTTTGTCGCGGTCATTCAGCCGCACCATCGCAGGCGTGCACTCCTGGCGCACGCATTCGTGCATGGCCTCAACCCCGGCTTCGAATTCAGGAAAAAGAAATCCAGGAACGACTCGTCTTTCCGGGCGCGGATGAACGCGCATGGTCGCTTCGGTAATGACTCCGAAAGTACCCTCGCTGCCAATACAGAGATGATTTACATCAATGCCGTTCGAAGATTTGGGAACAGTACGATTTGCCAGCTCACCTTCGGGAGTAACCATGCGCAAAGCAATCACCATATCTTCAATCTTCCCGTACTTATCGCTCTGCATTCCTGCGGAGCGGGTGGCGATCCAACCGCCGAGCGTGGAGTGCAGGAACGAATCGGGGAAGTGGCCGAGCGTCATCCCATAAGCCCCGAGCTGCGCTTCCAGATCGGGGCCGAAGACTCCAGCTTCAATCCGCCCGGTGAATGAGCGCTGGTCGACCTGCAAAATCCGCCTCATGCGGCGCATATCTAATGACACCGACATGCGCCCACGCTCCATCCTTTCGAGGCATCCGGAAATATTCGATCCGCCGCCAAATGGGATCACCGCAACCTCGCGCTCCGCGGCAGCCCGCAGCGTCAGACATACGTCACGCTCGCTTTCCGGGTAGACGACCAGATCGGGCGCGCCCGCTGCCGATCCGTGACGCAGGCGAAACAAATCCCGAAACCCTTTGCCATAGGCATGGATCACGCGCTCTTTGGAAGAGTCGGCAAGCTGCGTGGGATTAAGAAATGAGCGCAATTGCGCCACAAACCGTTCGTCTACGGTCGCCTCGGGAAGTTCGATCAATTCGAGTTTCCACTCGCGTTTCGGAAAATCGTCTTCCTCAATTTCGAGCACAGTCTTGGCGTAAGGCCAGAAGCCGGGATGAGCGTCGGCACTGAACTGTGCATCCTCGCTTCCCCAACCCCACCATTTCATGTGCCTGGGCTCGTAGGCCATGCATTCCCTCGTTGCCGCGCAGGAGTCCAGTTCCGCCCGGATCAGGCAACTGCGTTCGATATTATCCCTTTCCCCGCACTCCAACCATCCACTCCTGAACCTGGTAATCGGAACGAAGCGTGCGAATGCTATCGGCAAGCTTTTCCACTACCTGGCGCCGCCGCTCTCGCGCCGATTCTCCACGCCATAATGGCGACTGTGGCGCAGCGAGCGCTTCTCCAAAGCGGACAGTTACCGGCCCAAATCGTGGAATCGATTTTCCTTTGGGCAGAATTCGATGTGTGCCTTCCACGTATGCCGGGACAATGGGCACGCCTAGTTCAATGGCAAATAGTCCTGCACCTTGTTTAAATTCTCGCATCTCGCCATCAGGCGAGCGCGTGCCTTCCGGATAAAGAATCAGTGTCCCTTCGCTCTGCTCCAGGAATTGGCGGCCCGCGGCCAAGCACGCTGCCAGCGATTTGGGCCCCGGCCGCCGGTCGATGGGTATGACTTTCATCCATCGTGAGACCAACCAATGCAGAAAGCGGGACTGAAAAAAGTAATCGCTAGCGCCGATCAAAGCGAAGCTGCGAAAACTGCGTCCGCTCGCAGTCATCAGCGCGGCACTGTCCGCATGGCTCGCATGATTGCTGCACAGGAGAAAAGGCCCGTCGGGAAGATGCTGCCGTCCTTCCACGCGCAGCGGACAATAGCACGTGAAAAATATCCGGCAAAAAGCTTCAAAGATCGCAGCCCCGAGCGGCGGTGGATGCAGCGCTCCATCAGGTTTGGGCCGAATAGTCATCTGCCGACATGTATATCAGACCTTGACTCTCGGCGAAGATGGCTTTTTGCACAAGAATTCTGCTTTGATATCAGTGTGCATGGTGACTGAAGGCGGTCAAGGAATGGTCAGCTCCGTTCTTTTGGAACGTCTCAGCGACAAAGGTCGGAAGTAGGTCCTCGATCTTTTCTGCAAGCCAAACTTGTAGCTCGAACTTGTGTGCGTCTGGCATGGAATCGAATCGAAGACCAAGGCGCCCTTCTTTCCACCAGCAGATCGTGGCTTTCGCTAAACACGGAACCTCGCGGGCGGGGAGATGCAACCCGTGGCTGATGCGCTGAATTGTCTCTGAATCATTAGACACCAGAAGTGCGACTCCAATCGACATATGAACTCCACCGCGAATAATTGCGCGCTTCGCAGGTATCATCGCCTCGATTGCAATGCGTACGCGGTGATCTGAATCACACGCATCGATTACTAAGGTTTATGAGCAGTGAATGGTGACTTGACTTGAACCGAAGTCAGGGATGTTCTCAAGAGAACTTAGGATGGCCGAACCAATTCGTAACTGCGCAGCAAGAGTCCGAATGCTGCCTTCGGATCGACCGGCGGTGAGTAGAGATATCCTTGCGCCATTTCGCAACCGAGCCGTTTCAACTCACTGATTTGCTCCTCCGTCTCCGTTCCTTCGGCGACCACCTTTAGTCCAAGATTGTGGGCCAATGTGATGATCAGCCGCACAATTTCGTGATTGTCGTGATCGGTATTCATATTGGAGATGAATATGCGGTCTATTTTGAGCGCATCGATGGGAAACCGCGGGAGCCGGCTCAAAGAAGAATATCCCGTCCCGAAATCGTCGATACTCAGAAGAACACCCAACGCCTTGAGATCGGCCAGTACCGAGAGAGCACGGTCCGCATCTCCCATCGCAATGGTTTCCACAATTTCAAGACTCACAGTGTTGGGGTGTGTCCCGGTCTGCTGAAGCACCGCTCCGATTTCCCTCGCCAATTCTGGCTGCGCAAATTGTTTCGGCGTGATGTTCAGGCTCATAGTGAGGGGAGGATTGCAGCCGAACTGCGACTGCCATGAGCCCAGCTGATGAAGAGCTTCGGACATCAGCGCCCGGTTTATGGGAAGAATGAGCCCGGTCTCGTCGGCAATGGGAATAAAATCGGCGGGAGAAACCATCCCTTCGGGCCGTTGCCAGCGGCTCAAGGCTTCAAAACCAGAAATCTTGCCGCTGCGCAAGGAGATAATCGGTTGGTAATAGACGATCAACTCTCCTAGCTCCAGTCCCCGGCGAAGATCGGTCTCCAGTTTCAGTCGCCGAACTGCGCTGGAGTGCATCGCGGCGTCAAAAACCTCGCAACGTGCTTTTCCTGTTCGCTTGGCGCGGTACATCGCCAGTTCCGCGTCCCGCAACAGGTCTTCCGCTCCATGATAGGAATTGTTGCTCGATGCCACTCCGATGCTGACACTGATCACGATCTGCTGACCGCCGATCTCGAACGGAATACTCAACTTCTCCTGGATCCTTTGCGCCACGCGGACGGCAGCGATTGGATTCAACACATCTTCCAGCAATAAGGCGAACTCGTCCCCGCCCAGCCTGGCAAGGCCATCTTCGGTGAACGGAGTATCGGCAATAATCGAGCGGGCCACGGTGTCAGTATCCCGCACCCCGACAGTCAGGCGTTTTGCAATTTGAATCAGCAGTTCATCTCCGGCCTGATGCCCGAGACTGTCATTAATCACCTTGAATTCGTCCACATCGATGAAGAGTATGGAGAACTTGTAATCGGAGTGCCTCCGCGCACGCATCAATGCATGCTGCAGGCGATCCGCGAAGAGCGCGCGATTGGGCAGATCGGTGAGGCCATCGTGGAAGGCGCTATGCGTCAGCATTTCCTCTGCTCGTTTGCGCTCGGTGATGTCGCGATTAACAATCACCAAGTTCACAACTTCGCCACCCCCACTCCGAATGGGACTCGCCGTCGACTCCAGAATGCGCCAGGAACCATTTTTGTGGCGCATTCGATATTCAAGATTCTGTCCCTGCCCGGTCGTGCGTGCTTTTTGCGCGGCTTGCAGCACTCGTTCGCGGTCTGCGGGATGAATCTGGTCAATCGAAGAACCGACCCGTAGGTCCTCAGTTGAATATCCGAGCACCTTCTTATAGGCCGGGCTGTTATAGAGGCGGCCACCATCAGTATCGACCACGGCGATCATGTCTGCCGCATTTTCCGTGATGAGCTGAAACAACTCATCCCGTTCCGCAAGTTGTTGCCGCACTCGCTGCAGTTGAAGGTGCTGGTACATCGTGTAAATGTCAAATAACAAAACGAAAGCAGCCAGCCCCCGAACCCATTCTCTGAGACTAGTCCAATCGGTTGCATTGAATTGGGCGTGCTCGCCGAAAAAGGTCAAAAATACGATCCCCGCGGTCAAGGCAAGAGTGACTATTACGGCAAAGCCCCATAGCCACCACTCGCGATGCTCAATTTGGCGGTTTCTGAGCGGAGCTTCTTTCCGGCTTTTCAGTGAAGCGTCTCGAGATTCGAAAGGCATGGGCTAAAAAACGATTCTAGCCCGCGAAACAGCTGGACCAAGTTACAAAGGTCACTCGGCGTTTTGTTCTAAGCCTGAACTGGCTATTTGAAAAACTTGCTCACTGCCACAACGAATCGCTGAGCAAGTGCATAATCTGCAGGCAAAATCTTTTTCCTATCGAAGGACGGAACCTCTGCGATGACGAGAACTGTATTGCGCGTTCAGATTTCTTTCGAGTCCTTTAGGCGGCGGATAGCCGCCTTATCGGTGAGTCAGACCGTACATCACAGCCATCGCGGATCCGCCGATGTCAACTGTGGATGCCATTCGTTCAAGTCGGTGATGCCCGGTTCTATGCAAGAAGTAGCTCAGCCCGATCACGCCTGCAGTTTCTCCTGCGAAGTTCACCGCTAAGCCCGGCGTCGAGCTGCCAAACACACGCACGATCGGGTTCAGTTCCCTGCCGCCGCCCTGTAAATTGGAGCGAGTCACCGAAAAGTCGGCAGCGCTGAATGCCGCAGTCGTGGTGAAAAGGGCGAGATTTTCTCTGTCCCAGAAACGATGCGGTCGAGGCGCTTCCGTCGGCACAGCCACGAATGAAACTGGCGCCATCACCGCCGGCGGAGCCGGCTCCAACGATGGCGTCTTCGCCGCTACCGCGAAAAAGTTTCCTTGTGCCCAGAGAACCCCGGTTTGACCCAGGACAACCACCAGCACCAGCGACCCGCACTTTAAGGCTGATCGAATTAAGGCTGATCGAAGGTAGGGCATGCGCATGACTTTAGTATCGGCTGGGTATTGACCGACTGTACTAGTACTACCGCACACGGGGGACGGGCGGTATGGCCCTTCAGTGGTCCTCGGGTCCACGTTAGTAATCGACCACTGGACTTGCGGAATTGAGGAGAGCACAGTCGACACGCGCATGAAACCGGTCAAATTGGGCTTGATTTCCCACGAAACCGGTGAGTATCCGCAACACCCCTAAGAACAGCCCAGAAAAACCAGACCAGACAAGCATCGCCTACGGAAGCGCGTCGCTTTCGGGAAGCCTCTATGTACATGTCCTATTTTCCGTCTTCATTAGCTTCGTGTTAAATGACACTACGTACCTCCGAAATCTATTCAAATTTCGGGTCGCGTCACAGACTGGTCTGGAGCCATCCCCCTGGCCCAGACAGTCTGGAACTGGAGGACATGGTTCCATGGCTGACGATGCAAGAAAACCTGGGACACGCAGATTCCGGCAAAGATCTTCGAACGGCAGCGGGCGCGCTTTCGCTGCTTTTAGCTCTCGCTTTCCTGGTTGGCTGCCAAGGATTGAGTGCGGGCAGTTCTAATAACCAGCAAACCACCAAGTTGCTTCCCAGCAGTCTAACCTTTGGAAGCTCAAGCGTAAGTTTCGGCAATGTTGCGGTGGGCAGTACCAAGGGAACAACCTTCACGGCAACGAATACCGGAAGTGCCTCAATCACGATCAGCAGCGTAGCCCTCACCAGCCCGAACTTCTTATTAACTTCCCCGACCCTCCCGGTGACCCTGGCGGGGGGGCAGAACACACCGATCGGAATCACTTTTGCCCCCAACGCTACAGGAGCATTTAGTGCTACTGCTACCGTGGTCAGCGATGCTTCGAATTCGACCGCGGCCATTTCTCTGAGCGGCTCCGGGACGACGACGACCACAACGGCTGCGGGACAAGTGGCGCCCAATCCGGCCAGTGAATCGTTCGGCAGCGTGATAGTTGGCAACAATCAGGCACAAACCATAACGCTAACCGACACTGGAACGGGGAGCGTCGACATCTCTCAGATATCAGTATCCGGCAGCGGATTCAGCCTCAGTGGAATCACCGTACCGCTTTCGCTGACAGCCGGACAGATCGCGAGCTTCAGCATCATATTTGCGCCAACATCGGCTGGAAACGCGAGCGGCACCGTCGCCATCACCTCAGACGCCTCCAATCCCACCCTGAGCATCCCCCTTTCAGGAACCGGGGCGGCGCTGGGTGCGTTGGGGTCAAGTCCGAGTAGTCTCAGCTTCGGCAGCGTAACCGTGGGGAGCAATCAATCCCTGTCACAGACGGTAACCAACACGGGCGGGTCCAGCGTCACAATTTCTCAGCTCTCGGTCAGCGGAACGGGATTCACCTTGAGCGGGATTACGGCCCCGGTAACACTGACGGCGGGACAGAGCGCCAGCTTCAATGTCGAGTTTGCCCCAACATCGGCAGGAAGTGCGAGCGGCACTGTCACCATCACCTCAAACGCTTCCAATCCGACTCTGACCATCCCACTTTCAGGAACTGGCGTTGCGCTGGGTGCGCTGGGATCGAATCCGAGTAGTATCACCTTCGGTAGTGTGACCGTGGGAAGCAATCAGTCGCTGTCTGAGACGGTAACTAACACCGGGGGATCCAGCGTGACAATCTCTCGTGTTGCGATCGGCGGGACGGGTTTCAGCTTGAGCGGGATCACGGCCCCGGTCACACTGACAGCCGGCGAGAGCGCCAGCTTCAGCGTTAAATTTGCCCCAACCTCGGCAGGCAGCGGGAGCGGCACTGTCACCATCACCTCAAACGCCTCCAATCCGACTCTGACTATCCCACTTTCAGGAACTGGCGTTGCGCTGGGTGCGCTGGGAGCAAATCCGAGTAGTCTGACCTTTGGTAGTGTGACCGTGGGAAGCAATCAGTCGCTGTCAGATACGGTAACCAACACGGGCGGATCCAGCGTCACAATCTCTCATGTCGCCATTAGCGGGACGGGATTCAGCTTGAGCGGGATTACGGCCCCGGTCACACTGACAGCCGGCGAGAGCGCCAGCTTCAGCGTCAAATTTGCCCCAACATCGGCAGGCAGTGCGAGCGGTACGGTCACCATCACCTCAAACGCTTCCAATCCAGCTCTCTCCATCCCTCTTTCAGGCACTGGCGCCGCGGTTGCTGGTCAGCTTAGCGTAACTCCATCGACTTTGGCTGTTGGCAGCGTAGTCGTCGGGACCAGCGGGACGGCATCCGGAAGCCTTAATGCCAGCGGCGCGAGTGTTACGGTTACGGCCGCAGGTTCGAACAACTCAGTCTTCAGTATCAGCGGCCTGTCGTTGCCGGTCACGATCGCTGCGGGCAACAGCCTTCCGTTTACGGTAACCTTCAGTCCGACAACCACTGGAGCAACGAGTGCGACGCTCAGCTTCACCAGCAACGCCCAAACATCTCCTAGCACCGATACGGCGACTGGCACAGGAACGGCCGCCCCGACCTATTCCGTAAATCTGTCGTGGACCGCGAGTTCGTCGTCCGATATTTCTGGCTACAATATCTACCGCGCGGTGTACACCACATCGTGCGGATCCTTCTCCAAGATCAACCCCGCATTGAACACGAGCACGCTTTACACTGACACCGTGGTCATAGACGGCACAAATTACTGTTATGCCACCACTGCGGTCAATACCAGCAGCGAAGAAAGCGGCTATTCCAATATTGTCTCGAACGTACAGATTCCGGCACCATAGACTAAGTTCGCGTTCGAACAACCGAGCTACCTGAGCTTAACGACATGGTTACGTCGCTCTTCCTCAGAGGCTTCATCTCAATCTCGGGATGGCTCGGCGGCACCGTGTTCGTCACGCCGGCAGATCTGACCTGGTCAGCCAGACCAGAACTCGCTTGACGTTCGATAACGCGGCGTTCTGACGATTCCGTGATTTTTGGGCTCAGAGCTGGCACATAGTTGCAACGGCTTGCAACCCAGTGCAAAAATTATCACTCTTGACAACCCTCGATTTCGGCTCAATGATTGATTCCGATTTAATTTTGAGGGTGCATTCAGTGCGCACAAACTCAGAAACACTTATGAAGCGCTGCTTCGCGTCGGCAATGATTGTCGCGGCGCTGATGTTCGCGAACGCACTCCCCGCCTCCGCCACTTCGATCGACGGCACTTACACCGCGATGGTGTCCGGCGTATCGAACACCAATGTCATAGGAACCTTCGTTTTCAACACCTCGACCGACACATTCACTGACGCCTTAACGTTCAAGGGCGTATTCAATGTTACTGAAAAGTTCAAGCCAACCGCGGCGACATGCGTCCTCAACAATTGTCTCGTTGTCTTGGCAGCCGTTGTGGGTGGGGACACCATTCTTTACGATTTCCGGCTGAACTTAAACTCCGATCAATTTGACGCTGGCGGATATATCTGGAATTCGAAGGCCAGCGGAGCCTTTAACTCTCAGGGACAGACCTCCCTTCCCGAGGGTGGATCCGGATTCCTCTACCTTGGTTTAACAGCTGTAATGATTTTCGGCGCCTTCTGCCTGGCTCCATTCCGAGTCTTACAGGACCGGAACCCATCTTCGCGACCAGTGTGAGCGGGCTGGAGTTTCCTAAATCTCTCCTTCGCATTTCCAATCGAAGCAAATAATTTTCTGACGAATCTGAATACCGCGCACCTACCTCTGCATTTAGAGCGAAATTTTCGGTGTTCGTGGTTTGTCTTGACCTCGATTCATCAGGCTGATCATTAAACGATGTCCCACGACAGTGTCATTGACTCATCGATTGGGCTATCGTAACGTATCGACTAGTAGAGATTCTCGTGATCCAGCCGTGAGTCAACCCGCCGTCAACGGATTACAAAGCGTTCGCAACTACACCAAATATCTGGCGCTTGTCGCTTTCCTCGCCGGATCCATCGCCTTGTGGTGGCAGTCACTCGCCTCGACTGTGCGACTCGCTCTAAGCAGCGATGCGCACACTTATATTCTGCTGATTCTTCCAGTCAGCGTTGCTCTAATCTATCTCGAGACCAATCGGAATACCGCAACCTCCGGATCAGGAAAATGGGTGGGCGCGATTTTGTTGGGTGCGGCTCTGTTGTTGCGCGGTCTCACGGGTTCGACTGTGAATTTTTCTCCCAGCGACGGTCTGGCTTTGAGCATGTTCGCGCTTGTGATCTGGTTGATCGGCAGCATAGTCGTCTGCTTTGGCCTCCAGCTTTTCCGGTCCCTTTTATTTCCAGTATGCTTTCTTTTCCTGGTCGTCCCGCTACCCGACAGCGTATTGAACTGGATCACGGAGTTCCTGCAACAGCAGTCCGCCTGGGCAGCAAGCATTCTGTTCCGTGCCGTCGGAGTGCCCGTGACGGTTGGCGGCGTCATGCTGTCTATTCCCGGCCTGAATATCGAAGTAGCACGAGAGTGCAGCAGCATCCGCTCCAGTACGATGCTGTTCGTTGTCACCCTGATCCTGGCCCATTTGTTTCTGCGCACATGGCCTGGGAAAACACTGCTGGTGCTGTCCGCAATTCCATTATCGGTTGCCAAAAACGCCCTGCGCATCTTCACCATATCGGAGCTTGGAACTCGCGTGGACCCTGGTTTTCTTACCGGCAATTTTCATCGCCGCGGCGGAATCGTCTTCCTCAGCCTGGCGCTCCTCGCAACTGTTCTTCTGTTGTGGGCTTTAAGGAAAGGCGAAATTCAGGCCGCTCTGAGGATTCCCGCGAACTCACGGCCTTCAAATTCATTCTTATGAGCTCCGAGATTCTATTCGACCGCTTGACCCTCGGTCTCGGACACAGGGACGCCCGCCGCCCCACACTTTTCCAAAAGCGCTAAGTGTCTGACTCCGGCGCACTTGTTGGCTTCGTCTTTGCAGAATCTACTGCCGCTTAGACGGGCATCAAGTTCGATTTGGAACCATCTAGGCCGTTTCGTGTTATCGCGTTTGACTCATTGATATGAGTTTAATATACTCATTGCTATGAGCTTATGAGTAAGCGCTTACAGGTAATTTTGAAGGATCCCGAGTATCGAGAGATTCAGAAGGTCGCGCGCTCCCGTCGCATGTCAATTGCGGAGTGGGTCCGGCAAGCTCTCGAACTGGCACGCCGCGGAGAGCCTCTGGGTAGTATGGCGAAAAAGCTTGAAGCTGTCAGACGAGCCGCGCGATCTGAATTTCCCACTGGAGATATCGACAGTATGTTAGCCGAAATTGAGAGAGGCTATTCGACCGGCTCGCACTCGTGATTCTGATCGACTCCAATATTCCGATGTATTTGGTCGGTGCGCCCCACGTGCACAAGACTGACGCGCAACGTCTGCTCGAAAAACTGATCGCCGGCCGGGAGCGGCTTGTGACAGACGCAGAAGTGCTGCAGGAGATCCTACATCGTTACGTTGCGATTGACCGTCGTGACGCGATCCAACCCGCTTTCGACGCCCTGCTTGGGGTGGTGGATGAAGTACTGACTGTGGATCGAGAAGCAGTAGATCGTGCAAAGCAGATCGTTCTCGGATACCGACAACTGTCGGCTCGTGACGCAGTGCATTTAGTCGTTATGGAGCAGAACGGAATCCGTCAGATCCTCAGTTTCGATTCCGGGTTTGAGAGTTTTCCCGGAATTACCCGTCTGTGGTAAATCGCAGGTAAAGCACACCTCTATGGGCAACTTTCAGAAAATTCATCGCCATGCTTCGAATCAGTTCGCGAAGGAAAATTTGAGGAAGGCAGGCGCGAAGTAAACCTTTCCACACATTACTTCATCATTTCTGTTCATTGTCTGGCACAGAAATCTGTGCTCCTGAATTGATTAAGCGTGCCCGAACCAGTTCCGGCCGACAAGGCGCATCGATTTTCAGTCGCACAGTACGGCAGCCGACACTGGTGTGTCCATTAATCAAGAATTGACAAATTCTCTATTGGATTATCCGGTTCGATGGAGTATGTTGGCCGACATTGCAGTTTGCAGCGCCAGGCGCGGCTAAGAACATTTTCGAGTCGCCAAGTGATTATCAGCAACTCGTCCCCGACCGCCCGTGCAGCAAAGGCCTAATTTCCTAGAAACCGGAGAGGAAGCCAGCCATGAAGTCCTTCCTTTGGTTGCTCGCAGTTGTGGGGCTATCTCTTATCGTCTTCCCCGAGTTCTCTAGGAGCGCATCTGCCAGCGCGCAGGCCGCTGCAAACACAGCGACTGTAGCGCCTTCTGGGAATGAGCGCGCTTCGTCCTCTTTAGAGTTCCGTATCCCCGGTCCGTTGCGCTCGTTTCTGCGCATGGCTGGGATTAGCCAGGAAATTACGCCCGCGGAAGTGCTTCCGTTGCTTGCCTGGAACGTATCGACTTTGGGCTATCAAGGCTCCCACGGGAAGACGGAATACTTGATATTGCTTACCCGCTACGTCACCCAGGCAAGGGAGTTGGAAGCCCTAGCTGGAACACAGGGCGTGATTCACGTCTCCACTTGCGCTGAGGCGGAGCCCCTCCTGCATATCCTCGGTTACAGGGTTATAGCTACCTGTGGACGGCCTGATGCCGGCTTGGTGACAGCCAACGCCGAGAGGGCATTCCTCACAATCGATTCTGGATTTCCTGTTACTGAACTCGAACAGACACTGCAAGGCGGAAGAGCTTTCGAGTATGCACTCTCTTCAACCCAGGTACCTGTTTTGTTCGGTGAAGCTGGCTGGATTTCCGCCACTAGAAGAAATCTGGGCGAGAGCAGCAGAGACTTAATCGATCTCATCCTGGGCGATCGCACAATCGCTCGACTGTATTGGGCGCTTTCCAAGATGGATACTGAGACCAGTCTTTTTTTGTGGCGGCATCTTGGAATTCGAAAGCTGCTCGCGTACGACGCTGTGCTCGACTTCTATGGACGTCACATCTGCATTCGCCGAGGACGTGTTCTTCTGCCTGGGGGCGCCGATGCAGAGTCCTCGTGGGCAGAGTTAACCGGTGGGCCGCCCAACGCCCCTGAGGAGTTCATTCCACGATTGCTGTCAAAAGATAAGGGATGGCTGGCGGCGTATTTTGACGTGCTTTCGTCTGTGAGTGACAGGCAGCAAGCGCATTTCACAAAAGCCCGGCGCCTGCAGAGTTTTTATGCCGTATTGCGTTCTCCAAACCAACGTGAGGGTGCGACGACAGGTGTATTCAGGCCCGCGCCATGGTTATTGCTATTGGTGCGCCAAACCCAGTGGGATTCCAATGGTGAACCCTTGGTTCCAGGGGGAATCGAAGTCTGGCGAGAAACTCTCGCTAGCTGGAAAGATCCACGAGGAAGGAGCAAACTTACGGTCAAAAGCCCCGACGACCTGCTGCAGGAAATGTTTGTTCTTTCTCGCGAAACCGCGGAGGACGGGCCATTACAGGCTTACCTCGCGCTCAGCGAACTCGACACCCGTCGAGCACCCGACCGCCGCCTCGCTCCCGAAACCGCCCGTTTGATGTGCCGCAAATTCAGCGAGTTCAGCGACCAATACAGGGTCTTTTCTGAATTTCCGGAGCTGAGCGATAGCTCCATCCGACTCTTCCTGAATACTGCCGAACGGTTGCAGAAGATTCCAAATCCGGTTCGGGGTGACGCGTTTGGAATCATGCAAGCAAATATCGGCATCTGGCAAATTCTAGCCCGCCAGCAACAGATCGCCAGTGTCCAGCTGGACGATTCCTGGCAGAACGTGATCAAACCATTCGCCCGGGTTCGCTCGGCCAGTCAAGTGTATGACGCTGGGCGAACCTCCCTGGCACAACTATTTCCGGCAGCAACGGGCAAGGCTGAAGTGACGCAAGATGAAGCTGTTGAATTACTCGCCGGTCCACAGCAGAGCACAATAGAAGGAAGAAGAGTTCACCGTGAGTTAGCGGATCGGATTCGATCTGTGTTGGATTCTCAGCGACTCGTATCGCTCGACACCTTGATCGCGCTGGGCGATGGGCTGAGAGACAAGGCAAACGGAAAATCACCGGACGAATATTTATTGCGTTTGGCCGACCAACTCCATGAATTCCAGATGCCTCAGCCGATCTTCACGGCTAGCGAGAGAGTCGAGTGGGCTCCAACCTTCTACAACAATCATCATACCGAGTTGGAGATGCGAACCAACGTGGGCGCAGCACTCAGGTCCACGAAAATATCGCCCGCACACCTCGAAGAAGCCCGCGGTCAGCTTACCCCTTTTCTGCGGGACATTCTGGTTGGCCTGAACTATGCCTACTATGAACCACCCGGTGCTCAAGCCCTGCACAATAATCCGCTTTTCGTCCGCTCTCATGATTTTTCAGGCGAGACCGTGGAGGGGATATGGGCAGTCTGGCAAGCGCCTCAATTGTTCGGCGCCGGCTCTCCTGCGGGTGGAGGGGCTCATTTCGTTGGTTCCCTGGCAGATCTGCCTTACTCGCTGGCCGAACTTGAGCAAGATTTTATCGCTCCGAAGAACGTTCAGGCACTCATCTGGCAGGAGTTGGTACCAAGTCTTTTGACCAGTGCAGTTTTGCCCCGCTGGTGGAACGTTAGCCCTGATGAGCTGCATGCGGTCGCACTCTATCAGCGAAGCGGAGAAGAGCTCCTGAGCGCGTGCGTGCAGGATGGCGAAATGCGAGGTAAGGTTGTGGCGATCCTTTCAGACCGTGTCCTACCGCGGCGGTTGGAACAAATCGAGGATGCCATGCGGGCTGCGCAGGTCTCGGACATTCTGGCGAAAGTCACGCCGGCGGATACTTTTTACTTGTCCGCTGAATTCGAGCGAAGATATCCGGGAGAGATCGCTTCCTCGGGAACAGCAAGCGAAGAACTGCGCAATCTACGGCGTCAACATCCGGAACAAGTGAATTGGAGACGCTTGTCTCAGGATTTTGGCGTACCCCATCCCACGCTGAACCATACATACGCCCGTGAGTTGCTCGATGTGCCGCCGCTGCCTGCTTTCTCAGGCTTTGCCAGCCGCCTGCTGGCGGAATCCTGGGATTCTTCGAATCTCTATTGGGCTCGTCTGGCAGACGAAAACGGTTATCCTCCGGTCGCATTGAATCGACTGGTTCCTGAGCTTACGCAACGAATGATCGAGAAAATCTTTGCTACTGATTTGGAAGATTGGCCCGCGCTGCTTCGAGCATTGCGCGCAACCGGCGAGGATTTTCGAAACCGAAAAATGGCTTCGTTAACCGGTACCAGTGATCTTAGTCCCTGAACCGGTTCGCATTCGCTAGGTGGAATCTATGACGGCAGCAATCCAAATCAAGATTTGCCTGGAACAGGAGCATAGGGAATATGTCCCGTAAACTGTCTCTTTCTCTCTGCGTTCTTCTTTGTCTATTTTCGGGATGCATCGCCAGCGTCGAAGCTCAGGACGACGACTCCGCCGTTCGCGTCATTGTGAACATGGTGCAACTCAACGTAGCCGTCACAGACAAGAAGGGAGTTTACGTCACGGGCCTTCGTCCCGAAGATTTTCTGATCACGGAGGATGGAATTACCGAGAAGCTTGCGACCTTTGCCGAAGGAGACGCACCAGCCCGCACGGTGCTCGGCTCTGAACTTGCGGATGGGAAAAACCGCAATTCAACTGACCACTCGAATGACCTCGCTCCAAACTTCGCTTCGCTGATCGCCGGCGCCAATGTTTTCATTCTCTTCGACACCAGCAATTACATGTACCGGGATTTTGTTTTCGCGGAGGATGCAATTACGGAATTTGTCCGCTCTCTCGAAACGGCCGACCAGATAGCCTTCTATTCCTACAGCAGGGATCTTTCGCGAGCTACAAATCTTACCTCCGATCGCACGCAGGTCCTGCGCGGCGTTCGTTCAACCGTTGCTGGAGATTCTGCTTCTCTCTATAACGCGCTCCTGCTGACCGTCAAGGATGCGGCCCGGTACACGGGTCGAAAAGTTGTCGTAGTGTTCTCCAACGGTCCAGACAATTCGAGCGTGGTGCCGCCGGAAGATGTGGCAGAAATTGCCCAGTCTGCCGGAGTCTCGGTTTACATGATCAGCACCCAGGAAGCCAAATTGGAGCCGATTTCTACTGCGGTGTTTGAGCGCATGACCGCGGATACGGGCGGCATGGCCTACTTCGCGAAGAATTGGAGAGATGAGAGGCGCGCTTTCGCCTCTATCCAGAACGATCTCGCACATTTGTACTCCTTAAGTTATTACCCCAAACCGAACGTCAACAACGGTTGGCGTTCCATCAAGGTAAGACTGGTGGGAGACGAAGCGAAAAAATATAAAATACGTACGCGCAACGGATATCGTTTGCAGCCGATGCGTTTTTCCTCAAGTCCTAAGACGGCCGCTGCCGACCACAAGCCCGAGTGATCGGTCTCAGTCCTAGTCGAGCCCGCGAAGAACAGAACCCCCGCTGACCTCGGCACTGTTCCCTGAGTCTTGCAAAACGCGCGGCGGAGTGAGAGAACTCTAGTTATGGAGTTCGATGCTTTGCCCTCTCCGGTACAGTTTCTGCGGCAGGCCGGAATCTGTGCAGATCAAGACTGGCTGAGCGAATACGAAGCATGGTTCGAGAGCCAAGGGCAGGAAATCTCAGACGCGGTAGACCGCTCTGGCACCCCGTGGTTGCGCATGTTCGATCGCTTGGGCGGGCGGGTGGACGAAATCCTTTACCCACCCGAATACTGGCGCATGTTGAAACATGGATACAGGGCCGGTGTGCTCTCGCGAGTCTTTGAGCAGAGTTCGCTGATCCCCGCTTACCTGCTTCTCTATGCGACGGGTTTTTATGACCCTGGCTTGGCCTGCCCGTATACGGTTTCTCTGTCCACGGCTGTCCCGCTCTCTAAATATGGAGAGCCAGAAATAAAGGCGCGATTTTTACCGAAGATGTTGCTGCGCGATGACAGTGCCTGGCAGGGAGCAACCTGGATGACGGAGATCAAAGGTGGATCAGACTTAGGCGCGACCGTAGAAACGGTAGCGCAACGGGATGGAAGCAGATGGCAGCTAACCGGTGACAAGTACTTCGCGAGTAATGCCGGGGCCGAATTGGCAGTGGTCGCGGCTCGGCCCCAGGGAGCACCAAAGGATGTGCGCGGACTAAGTCTGTACCTGGTACCGCGCTACGCCGAAGACGGACGGCTGAACTATCAGATACGCCGCCTCAAAGACAAGATTGCCACGCGATCGGTTCCCACCGGCGAGATCGAATTGCGGGAGAGCGAAAGTTGGCTGCTGGGGCAAACGGAGCAGGGCATCTATTTGATTCTCGAAGTGCTGAACCTTTCCCGCGTAGCCAACAGCATCGGCAGTGTGGCGCTCGCACAAAGGGCCATGGCCGACGCCTATTCTTTTGCTGAGCGGCGTACGGCTTTCGGTAAAGCGATCATCGAACACGCGCTACTTCGGCGCCAGTTCGAGGATCGTGCGCATAAGCTACGCGCGGCATCGGCGCTGGCT
This sequence comes from uncultured Acidobacteriaceae bacterium, assembly GCA_963766625.1. Classification (GTDB taxonomy): domain Bacteria; phylum Acidobacteriota; class Terriglobia; order Terriglobales; family Acidobacteriaceae; genus Sulfotelmatobacter. The sequence continues at coordinate 154,884 of CAVYBF010000028.1, forward strand.
TGGGAAGGGGTGCGTCTGCTCGACGAAGTATGGCAACAGAGACCGCCATACTCGGAGAGCTATCACCTGTTCCGCCTGGTAGCTCATCTGGCGAAGTATTGGACAGCCGAGTTCGTAGTGCAGACGGCCAAGTGGGCTATGGAAGTCTACGGCGGGATTGGAACACTGCAGGAATATCGTGTGGAGCGCTGGCTGCGCGAGGCCATGATTCTTGCGATATGGGAAGGCACATCGCATCGTCAAATGTTGGACGGGCTGGAGGTCATGCAGCGGAAAAGTGCGCACCGCTTGCTCTTCCAGCATCTCGCGGGGAAAGCAGCGCCGGCACGGCTGCTCGATATGGAGGGGCGGGTCGAGCGACAGCTTAGCCTGCCTGAGTCTGACCGGGAAGCAACTCTGGAACCGCTTTTTAACGATCTGGCTTCATTTGCCGCGGACGCTTTATTACCGTAATTAACGGAGCCCTGCTGATAACAATGACTTGCCACATTCGCTTTCCCAGAATGCCTGCAGGAGCTGTCCCTATCTGGGACTCTGTTTGGGAAAGCAGGAGACGGTCGACACCAACTTGGTGCGGCGTCCAGGAGCAGAAGACCTTGGTTGGGTTCCATTTTTGGAAAGCGCTGCACTGCGATCTGTCTCAACAAGTTCTCACGTGAAAATTCCCTGCTAACAGGGAAAATTACAGGGAATTTACAATTTCTTCTACGTGGCGAACGTCGCCCTCCTGCTCTCCAAGTTGCACATTTTGCTGCAGAACCTGCGGCACAAGGAAAGAATCGAACAGGGAAATAGCAGGGCAACATTAGGGAGTTCATTTTCTGATGCAACCGAGAACAGGGAATGCTAATTCGCACCGCTACCTCGTCATCCAGGCCTCAAATCCCACCCGGGAGATGTCAATCCGCGGTTCGACCCAACCCGCTTCCGTGGCCATACGGCGAATCTCCTCAAGCGGATAAGCTCGTTTGATCAACATGCCGCGAACGACGACCATGAACCAGCGATTCAGTCGGCTCACGCCCAGCGGAACATCCCGCCGCATATCGATCAGCAGCGCCGTGCCGCCCGGCCGCAGCACGCGCCGCATCTCCCTGTCTCCGTCGCAATCGGAATTATAGTCATAACAGTCATTTTTTATGCCAAGGGCAAAAAGATCGGCTGGTGGTGGCGCGCTGTTGCTCGTAAGCGGCGCTTGCCGCGACGAGAGTAAAGAGAGCGAGACGCGAATGATGGAGGGCTTGGCTGCCTCACTCATCGGGGGGGGCGATGAATTGCTTGCGGAGCGAAACACCAGAAAACTGAGTTTTTAAAGAGCGCTGGCCTGCCTCAAGAAAGATAGTTCTGACCGGTGACGTCCGCCTATCGCTCCAGGGTATCCGAACTGGGCGGCCTAAGTTGCATCTCTGCGAGCATCCCGGCGAATCATCGTAATCATTTTTTTTATCGCCTTTTTTTTCTGCTTACTTCGAGGTCCGGGCTTGCACCCGGGCTTGCAGCCCTTCGCTATCTTGCAAAGAGTTCCGGGCGACAAGTTGAACAGCTTAGCCAAGTCTCGGTAGCCTGTTTGCTCATGACGCGACGCACATTCCCTGACCTTCTCGTCTAGCGCATGACGCGCTTTATTTAGTTCTGCCTTGTAATCAAACGGGCACCGCACATCGTCGAACGCGTCTTTCTTCATAGCACCGTCTTCTTCAAATTCCTGCCTTGTGCTGCAGTTTGTGAAGATTGTATCAATTTTCCGAACGATCTAGTTTTTTTGCGCCGTAAGTCGCTGATTGTGAAGGGATTGCAATTTTAAAAAAATGATTGCTTGGGGGTATGAATCGTTGACAAAGGCATCAATTGCTTCCGCCTCAGGAACTGAGCACTTGGAGGTAGTCCCGGTGAAGAACGCAACGAAAGTCAAGATGCCTGATCGAGAGCGGCAGAAGCCGGCAAACTCGCAGCTCACGATTCAGCACCGGCCCATCGATGGGCTTCGACTCGACGCGCGCAACCCCAGAGAGCACAGCCAAAAACAAATCGCACAAATTGCGGAAAGCATTCGCGCCTTCGGTTTCAACGTGCCGGTGCTAATCAACGATGAAAACAAAATCATCGCCGGCCACGGCCGAGTGCTCGCCTGCAAGCTGCTCGGCATGACGGCGATACCAACTATCTGCCTTGCCCATCTTTCGCCCGAGCAGATCAAAGCATTCATCATTGCGGACAACAAGCTGACCGAGAACTCGACGTGGAACGAAATTCTGCTTGGCGAGCAGCTCAAATCTCTCTCGGAAATCGATTTGAACTTCAGCCTCGAAGCCACGGGATTTCAAATGGGAGAGATCGATGTTCTGATCGAAGGCCTATCTCAGCCTGGTGCGCCGGATCCCGCCGACGTTTTGCCAAACCAAAATGAAATCTCAGTTAGCTCGCCGGGAGACTGGTGGCAGCTGGGTAAGCATCGAGTGCTTTGCGGCGATGCTCTCGAGCCCAGAAGTTATGAGCGGCTGATGACGCAGCAACTGGCCGCCCTGGTTTTCACCGATCCACCTTATAACGTGCCCATCGACGGCCACGCGTCGGGGCTGGGCAAGAAACAACATGGCGATTTTGCGATGGCTTGCGGGGAGATGAGCCAAGCTGAATTCACCAATTTTCTCGGCACCGCGTGCAAGCGATTGGTCAGCGCCAGCAGCGACGGCTCGATTCATTTTATCTGCATGGACTGGCGCCACCTCGGGGAGCTCTTGGACGCCGGCAAAGGCGTGTATGACGAACTCAAGAACATCTGCGTCTGGGTGAAAGACAACGCCGGGATGGGTTCGCTTTATCGCAGTCAGCACGAACTGATTCTGGTATTCAAGCAGGGCAAGCATTCACACCGCAACAATGTGCAATTGGGGCAATTCGGTCGCTACCGGAGCAATGTTTGGCAGTACCCGGGCGCGAATTCATTTTCCCGCGCAACCGCCGAGGGGAATTTGCTCTACCTCCACCCTACGGTCAAGCCTGTCGCCCTCGTCGCAGATGCCATCTTGGACTGCTCGGCCAGGGGCGACATCGTTCTCGACCCTTTTCTAGGCAGCGGCACAACCATTATCGCCGCGGAGCGCACCGGCCGTATTTGCTACGGCATGGAGAAGGACCCTGCCTACGTCGACACCGCGGTCCGCCGCTGGCAGCGCTTTACCGGAATGTGTGCGGTGCATGGCGATTCCGGGCGGAGCTTCGACGATCTCGAAAAGGAGGCCGCGAATGCAAGACAGCGCTAACAAATCGCCATCGGTAGACGGCGCAAAGCAGGTTGGCTATCGCAATCCTCCCGAGGCCACTCGATTCAGGAAGGGGCAGTCTGGGAATCCGAAGGGGCGGCGAAAAGGCTCACAGAATGTTGCCACCGTTTTCGCGCAGACGCTTCGAGAGAAAGTCACTGTGAACGAAAACGGCCAGCGAAAAACGATTACAAAACTTGAGGCTGCGATCAAACAGTTCGTCAACAAGGCTGCGTCCGGCGATCTCCGTGCCCTGCAGCTGCTGGTGACTTTATCCCGGGAGGCGGAGACGCGCGAACGGCAGTCGCCGCCGAATAGCTTGACGCTCAACGAATCCGATCAAAAAGTCATGGAGGGAATTTTGAAACGATTTCAAACCATTACTGATAACCCAAGGGGGCACGAACAATGAGAAAATTCACTGCGGATGAGTACTTAACCTGGTTGCGAGAGGATTTTTTCACCTTCATCGACGGCAGTTTCCGTCAGCTGAATGGTGGCGCTGAATTTCTGCCAAACTGGCACATCGAACTAATTGCCGCTGAGCTCGAACGCTGCCTTCGAGGCGAGACTAAGCGGCTCATCATCTGCGTGCCGCCGAGATCGCTAAAATCGCACTGCGCGTCGGTAGCTTTTCCTGCCTGGCTGCTTGGACACAAGCCCAGTAGCCAAATCATCTGCGTCTCCTACGGGCAAGATCTCGCGGAAAAGCTTGCCCTCGATTGCCGCACATTGATGAACTCCGAATGGTACCAGAAAATATTTACCACTCGTCTTTCAAGTCAGCGCCAGGCAGTCTCCGAGTTCATGACTGAAGCGCAAGGCTTCCGGATGGCAACGTCGGTGGGAGGCGTTCTGACAGGCCGGGGCGGTGACTTCATCATCATTGACGATCCGCTGAAACCCGACGAGGCCGTGTCAGAGACACGGCGCAATGCCGTGAACGAATGGTATCAGCATACTCTCTACAGCCGCCTTAATAACAAAGCGACCGGCTGCATCATTATTATTATGCAGCGCCTGAATGAAGACGATCTGGTGGGGCATGTTCTGCAACAGGGCGATTGGAAAGTGCTTCGGTTTCCGGCCATCGCAGTCGAAAATGAAACACACGAAATCCAAACCCGCTACAGGAGCCGCACAGTTCGCAGATTCGCAGGGGAAGCGCTACACCCCGAGCGCGAGTCCCTAACCACCCTGCAAAACACCCGGAGCAACCTCGGGGAATACAACTTTTCAGGGCAGTACCAGCAGGAGCCGGCTCCGCATGGTGGGGGAATCGTCAAATCGGAATGGTTCAGGACCTTCAAGGTCGGCGACGAGCCGGGAAAATTTGACCTGGTGTTTCAAAGCTGGGATACCGCAGCGAAAGACAAAGAGGAGAGCAATTATAGTGTTTGTACAACCTGGGGGAAGAAGGACCAGAACATCTATCTCTTGCATGTCCATCGGCAGCGCATGAACTACCCCGAACTGAAGCGCTCTGTGATGGAGCAAGCAACGAGATTTAACCCTACAACAGTTCTGATCGAAGACAAAAGCTCCGGCACCCCGTTAATCCAAGAACTGCGCGGCGAGGGTTGTCACGCCATCAAGGAATACCATCCGAAAATGGATAAGAAAACGCGGATGCACTCGGTTACGGGCATGATCGAGGGTGGCTTCGTCTACTTGCCTGATAAGGCCAGTTGGCTTGCCGACTACCTGCACGAGTTAACAACTTTTCCCCAGGGAAAGTTCGATGACCAGTGCGACTCGACATCTCAAGCGCTTGACTGGGTTAAAACTGGCGGGGGAGCATTGACGTTTATCTGCGAACGATGAAATCCCTATCAGATTCGGCCGCGTCAGAAATCTACGGTGATTATGTGGGGCCCTGTCCTTCCTGTAAGAGCAAATCAATCTTTCACGAAGGATCTGAAGCGTGCTGCGCTGACTGCGGCAAACGCTGGGATCGACCAATCCGGCCCCACAGAGTGAGGCGTGGAGACATAGACTGGTGATCCATGGGAGTTCTAATCTGGCCACGCGGCGCTGAGTACCTTGGGTTGCTTCGCCACCTCCCCCAATTTTGTCTGTCTCTCGGACAAAACTCCTCTTAATTGGCCCGCCCTTTGTACCTCGACTATAGAATCTGACGTTGTGCACGCGCTTCACAAACATTTTCAGAAGAACCAAATTGTCCGCGTGGTAAAGAATCAGGGTCTCGGGCGAGTTGTGCTCCGCCGAAATATCGACGATCCGTGGGTTAGTGTTGCGATTCGTCGGATTAGAAGAGCTCGATGGCTGCGGCATGGCCCGAAGCAGAAGCGAGTCGACCATCCCGTGTAACTAGTGCAGCTCCGAGTTTTTCGGCAAGCACAATATAGGCAGCTTCGTGGGCAGAAAGAGTGTGACGCAGTTGCCAAATTCGGGGCAGGAGCACGACATGCGGATAGCGAGTAATACGAAGGTCCAGCAGATCGCGGACCGCCTCGTCAGCACGACGGACTGGGACCACCGCTTGCAATGCGAGACGCCTTAGTACCTGCGTGACCTCGAGATCTAGGAGGTGAGGCGCGTGTAGCGTTTCGTTCTGCGAATAAATTCGCTTCTCGATGCTCTGCCCTGCTGGTGTCTGAAGAAGCCAGTCCACTGCGGCAGACGCATCCAGGACGATCATCGCGCCTCGCGCTCTTCTCGCACCAGGTGAGCGGTATCGATCTGAGCGGAAACCGGCTTACGTTTGTGCAGCCGCTCCCGCAATTCGGCGAGCGTTGGCCTTTCCGCGATTTCTTTGATCTCCGCTAACAGATAGTCCGAAAGCGACATCCCGGCCAGGGCAGCGCGAGCTTTCAGGCCACGATGTAGGGCATCGGGTACATTGCGAAGCTGAATCATCTTGGACATGTTTACAGCATACTTTCATGTCATTCACATGTCAATACAGTTGCCTTTCCCAAGTCGCACGGAACTTCTACCTGAGCGGCTCCAGGTCATTCAGTTTCCACTCGCACGTCGACAAACTTTCGAAAGTCTTGATCAAAGGTGGAGACTGGCACGTTCTTAGCCACGGCGGTGGCGGCGATCAGACAGTCAACAAAGTGAGCCTTCGTTCCCTTATAGCGATTCAGAGCGTCGAGGTGGATTGTTACCTCCCCGATCTCGACGCCGGGACTCGAGATCAAACGTCCGAGTGCGGAGGCGATATCGGTGCGTGGATGCCGGTAAAAAGACTCGAGTACAAACACACACTCTGCCAGAACGGCCGGCAACACCACAATTACCACGTCGCCCCGATCGCAGGCATCGAATAGCCTCCCGGCTGCTCTGGCGTGTTTGTCATGGTCCTGCACCAGATAGCGGACAATAAGGTTAGTGTCGATAAGTCTTTGCAGGCTCACCGAGTATCCTCATGGCGCGCAGCCTCAGCAGCGGCCTCGCGGATTTCAGCGAAAGACATCCCTTTCCCCTTGTTGCTCGCGAGCACGCCCTTGAGTGACCGAATGCCCGGATGCACGCGAATGATTGCTCGCTCTCCCTCCACTTCGTATTCCAGCTTGTCGCCCGGTTTGATCCGCAAAGCCTTGCGAATTTTCTCGGGAATGGTCGTTTGTCCCTTACTCGTCACTGTGGAATGTAACATCTCACTATGTCCTTACACGTCGTAAATATCCTTACGCCTGTATTATCCCTTACTTTCCCTTAGCTGGCAAGGCCGTAACAGGAATGCTCACCTCCTCGGAGATTCTGGGGCTTGACCGTCTCGACTGTGAACTCCGCCGGACGCTCGGGCTTGGTTTGGCGCCAGCTTTGTCTGGCAGCATCTCGGGAAAAGGAACGTTATATAAGTAACTCTATCGATATAGTTCTAATGTGGGTTGACACGCAATTCAACGCAGCGTTTCTGTTTCGAACCGAAGCGAGGACAACCTGCTCACCCGGCGTCGATTGGCCGAAAGAATAATGGGCACAGCGAGATCTTCGTCTTTATACAACGCAAAATCCTTCACCACCTACACAACCTGCACAACTTCTTCCGATTGTGATTGTTGGAGCTCGTGACAGTATTTGCAAGTAGGCTCAACCGTGAGCACATCGTATCCCTGGCCCAACCTATGCGCATGAGCCTGGGTAGCTTGGTCAAACAGAAGTCCTCGGCCGGCGTTCCCCAGCCGACGGCTATAAAGCCCCAAGTGCTTTAGGACGTGTCCTACTCTTTCATTGCTGACCTTCAACGACTCTCCATCCTCAGCGTAAAGCCGGTTTGTCGTGGCTGCAATTTCGCGCACAAATTTCTGCTGGTCTTTTTGGTGACAGTGAAAAAGAACTGCCTGCACGATTAGGCCGTTCAGGCCGGTCGCACGATCAACGCGCGCCTCCTCATCGCGGACTTTCAACGCTTCAATGATTCCACGTTGCAGCTCCAGGTCATTGACAATGGCCGCAGCCAGCACGTCTGCCACAGCGTTCATCTCTGGTCGGAATCCTGAGACGCGATGATTCGCAGACGCGACCTTTTCATGATTCAATAAGCGATAGGAAAAAAGTCGATTTTGAAAAGATGTTATCTCGTCCTTTGTCGGCAGGGAATGACCTGGTTGCAGCGCGCTCCCACTCAGGTTTATGTGAATACTGTTGCTTGCGGCCGTGGCGTCTTTGACGCACTCGCCTACGTATATGCACTTCGGGCAGTAAAGCTGTTGGAACGTTTTGCCGCTTTTGCTGCTAAAAAACAAATACCCTGGCTGATTCGATGCGTCGAGCAACGCGTACATCTGTCGATTCAATTGGGATTCACGGACCAAGAGGGTAGGCAGGATTGGATAGATGGGAAGCTTACGCAAGACCGAAGCGCTTAGCTCCCCGAGCAACAGGGGTCTACGGCAAACAGCCACCAGGGTGCGGAGCAGCACATCGGCTATCGATGCCGGCCCGCTGATGACGACGGTAGGAACGAAAGCAAGATGCTCTGTGAACCATGTAGCGATCGCCCAGCACGCAAGCAGCGAGCAGTCCTTGCTGGGCAGCGTGACCTGTTGGTGCAAAAGGGCTGATATGTCATTGAAGAGTTCTCGGGTTGTTGAGAAGCCTTCGACACCCGCCGGCAAAATCAAAGATTCGTATAAGAACTTGAGACCCCATGGCACCTGGAAGCGTCCAGAGAGTTGATTGATGATGCCGTCTTCAGCACTAGAATACTGAGCCGCTACGATTCCGTCATCGGGGCGAATTAAGTCCTCCATTTCAAGCCCTGCCGTCTTTGCGGGATTTCCGCCAATCTCTATCACGAATTGGTCCGGTTCCGGCTGAGGTTGTTCTGCCTTCGCAAACTCCTCCTCATCTTCATCTTCCTCATCAACTGAATCCTCATATGTTGCTCGCTGCTGCTCCTGAGCCAGTTTCTCAGCTGCTCGCTCTTGTGCGCATAGCCGCGAGTACTCGAACGATAATTCGCTAGCCCTCGACATGTCGCGCCGGTTGAAAGCGTTACGCAATTCCGCGTACACTAATTCACTGGCTAAGGGCTCCTTCTTCCGCGGCTCCTGCTCCTGCTGATGGGGTGTAACCTCGCGCGTGATCTGTTGTTCACCAGGCGAGACCGTTTTAGCATCTGTCTCGCACGTCTTTTCCTCCATCTCCTCTGCCGTCGGTTCTTCTTTGTCAGGGGAATCAGGCTTCGATATCCAGTAAATCTCGACAAAATTGGCTGGATCAGAATTTTGCGGCGCAGAGGTTTGGTTCTCAGACCGAGCTGTGTTCGCTGAGTCACAGTGCGCTTCGCCAGCAACAGGTTTGGTTACGGGATGCTCGGTCGACTCTTGCATATTTCCCCAGGCTGGAGGGTCTTCTAATTAGAAATCAGGATCAATGGGGGTGATCAAGAGCACTGAGTGGAATTCAGGTTACGTTGGTAATGAGCACGCTGCTGCGTCACTTGAAATCTTGAGGTGGAACCTTTAGGGGCTATCGCATGCACGTTCGCAGTGGGCTTGTCGGCGCATCCGTGCAGACAGCACCGGCGTATCTGCGCCAGACTATTCGGCAGCGGAAGGCTACTCCTTATCAATATCTCTAAGTGCGCGAGAACTCCCATAGAAAGAAAAGGTACAACGTACAACCCACGTTACGGGTGTCACGTGAAGGCGCCGTGAAATGAACGATGTGCGACGCGAATCTGTCGAGGACACTTCTGCTCTGTCAACGAAAAGCCCGGCGCACTCTAACAGCGAACGCTTTGGAAATTGTGGTTCCGTTCAAATACGACTCCTATTGAACTGATTCATGGGAGGCACGCATCGGCTGTTGCGGATCAGCCCATAGCAGATCATCGCCGATGGTTGCTCGAATCGCGCGTTGTGTCGTGACAAAGTCTCCGATTGAGCCCCATTCGCCGCGCACGAGAAAAAGAAGATTGAGCGATGCGGCCAGGGACAAATGCGCGAACACACCCTCCGACGAACCTGGAATTGCCTGTTCCAGGCGTTTGTTGGCTGTCTTGAGGATAGACTGGTAAACGTGCTGCCTTAGGGCATCGTCCGTGATCATTTTTCCCTCCGGCAAGCTCCTACCCGAGAGCGGGAGACAGAGCCTGTTCTCTTCGTGGTAGACATGCAAAACCAGCGCTCACATGATTCAGGATTCATTGTTTGCAGACCTCCTAGCCTGCCGCATCCAGCCTGCATAGGCTGTCACCACCGTGGACTCTTCTTCCTAGTCTCGGTTGGGGAGCCAGAGCATGTCTGGCTCGCTCTTGATGCATTTCTAGGATACTGCGAAGGACCGACTCCGTCTATACGAAATTTCATTCTGCTGTCGCTGTGTGATGACTGCGTCCCCCTGAATTACCACAACATCCCTCCCAATGGGAATCAACCATCTTTACGTTTGATGGGCCCGGTGCTGCACCCAGCCACTCAAAGCAGATTCTCCAATTGGTCGTTGATGCGAGTGGTCGCACACCCCTTGCGACGACTAGGCAAGACCTGAGCAAGAGATCCTCTTTGCGAGGATTACGATAACAAACGAGCACGAGTGCCCTGGGACTTCAATGCGGAGACAGCTTTGGAGTCGAAGGAAACAAATTCGTCCGCGCCCAACCAGTCCCCTTCATAGGCGATTGCGCCGTCGGCAAAATCTCCGCCAGCGTCGAGGACCGACAATCCCAATTCTATCGCCGGTCGATTCACTACGACGTTAGCGCTGTTGATTAGCCGGTGAATGGCATCGGAAATGTCAGAGGAAGATTTCTTATATCCTCGACGAAGTACCCACACAAATTCACAAAGAACCGGAACCGGGACAGCAACTGAATCAGCCTCTTGCAAGAGTCTTGCCGCCCGCCGGGCTTGATGTGCGTCATCTTGAACAGCAGCTCTGACGAGCACATTGGTGTCGGCTGTAATTTTCATTTCGCTTTTGCCCATCCACGCTGTGCAATCTCATTTATTTCGTTGATCGTGAGCTTCGGTCCACCCCGCTCTGAAAGGCAGCCAACGAAATCAGAAATTGTGCCGTCCTGTGCTGCCGCCCGCACAACGATTCGGCCGTCAGGCAGCTTGTCAGCCTCAATTTTCTCCCCGGGACCGACGCCAAGATGCTTGAGCAGGTCCTGTTTCAGCGTAATTTGGCCCTTCGTGGTGACTGTGAGCGTGGTCATAAATCTCCCCCAGCACACGCCTACATTGTAAGGTAGTATTGCCTTACTGTCCAGCTGAAAGTGGCTTGAAGCGAGAAGAACAGTAAGTGTCCTCCGGCAAAGCCGGAGGCTTTACGGGTCGCGGCCCCCCAAAGGGGCCTTACCGGCGACCCCAGGTCAAAATCACAAACTCCCGGCAGCAACGCTGATCGTCGACGTTGTTGAAGCGAAAGGATACTGCTGGAATTGTCAAACTCTCACTGCCTCTCCGGCATAGCCCGGGGGGCTCCCATTCGCCCTAGGCAGCACGCCTCGGTCCGCACCAAATCGGTCGAGGCTGGTTAAAAACGATCCCGCTCTTGGCTTCGTTTCGTAATTGCTGCGCCACGAATACTTAAAGGTTGCGCTGGGATTTGCTGGATCCGGCCTGCCCAGGTGGTTAGGCGATCCTTCAGATCAAACCATTCGAAGTTCCGACGGACCAGGGGAGCGTGCCTAGCGATGGATTTTGCCGATAGCAAACCGCCGCCGATCCTCCAGGAAAGTCACTGTTTCATGTATCTGATCTACGACTTTCCCTTTTCCTTCACTCGAGCCAAGAGGCGATGAAGATAGGTAGACCCATCCTTTTCATACTCATTAATGCCACCTCTCAGAAAGAGATCGCAGACCTGAGCCAAGCTTCGGCCTTCCTTCTTAGCGATCTGCAACAAAGCAGCTTTGACTTCGCTGGACACTCTAAATCCGATTCGTTCGTTCTTCGCTCTCATCCCTTTGCGGGGGATTCTAGACCCTGCGGCCAAACCTCGTAAATCTCTTTTCCGCTTGACGAAGTGCTCTTCTTGGTGCACAATGTTGAACAATGGTTACCAATGACCACCCTACAAAGTCGACCGCGATGAGTCCTCGACCCTCTAGGAAGCTCGATTTCACCGAAAACTTGCGGTTTGCGAAGAGATTTATATCTCGCAGCCTGTCAAGTGTTTTGGTCGAGCAATTACGGCAGCTCACCAGCAACGGTTTTTTCTCGTTACGGTTTGGCGACCTGGTGCTCCTGAGCACTGGCTGGTACGTCACTCACACTGGTCTGATTCGTTTGGCTGTACGTCGGCACTGCCGCGGAATTCAAGTTCAACCGATCTCAGAATTCTCAGATGCAAAGAATCGCCGCTATGTATTCAAGGCAACAGTCTACAAATCCCGCACCTGTCAAGGATTCGTCGGGTACGGCGACGCTGATCCCTCGAACGTCTCTTCATTAGTTCATGGTGCTGAGATGCGGGTGGCCGAGACGCGCGCCGTGAATCGTGCTCTACGCAAAGCCTAAGGCATTGGCATCTGCTCAGTCGAAGAAATCGGGGCTACTGCAGAACGGCATCAGTCTGCTTCAGAAGCGAAGAAGTTGCCCCCGCGATCCACCAATGGTAACGGTGGCGGTGGTACAGTCCGCGATCGACTGTGTCAACTCATTCGCCAACACCAACTTGATCCCAATTTGGTCAAGGCCTACGCCACGGATTTCTGCAGCGTCAAGGCGCTCCGCGATGCCACCCGTGAGCAGGTGGAAACCTTCGTCACTCATCTGGCCGACTGGGCCGAGAAAGATCGCAATGCCCTGCTCTGCCAGCTCAACAGCTATCTCGGTCAGAAAGCAGGTGCCGCATGAAACGCCAGATCACCGGGCTGCACGCCGCCGATCGCTGCGCCGCCGACCAGGTTCCTGACGGGATCTTCCTCGTTCGCGTGCAAAAAGTCTATTTCCGCCGGCAAGCACAGAAGCCTTATTACACACTTGTTCTGGCTATTCTGGAACCGCACCGATTTCGCGATCACGTCGTTTCGAGCCGACTCTACTGCAATCCGAAGGCCTTGTGGAAGCTCAACTGGTTCTTGCGCGACTTTGGCTACGATATCGAATTGCTCGGTCGCGATGAAGTGGATGAACGTCAGCTCGTAGGGTTGCGGGGCGTGGTCAAACTCAGTCACATCGTCTTCAACGGCACTTCCCTGCTCCGCCTCGACGGCTTCGCACCCGCGAGCCGCTGGGAAGAGCTTTCCCCCGCCAATCTCGACAGTCCGCAGGTGGCCTGATGATCTACAGTTTCACTCAGATCAGCCAATACCTGACTTGTCCGCGCCGGTACCGCTTTCGCTATCTCGATGGGTGGAAGGAAAAAGACAACCGGGCCGCAATGCTCTTCGGGCGGGCTTTCGAACAGGCTTTAGGCGCCTACTTCCGACGCGAAGATCCCGGAGACGTTCTGTTCCGCGAATGGTCGGCCTCTAAGGATCAAGATCTACGGTTTGCGAAACGTGACAGCTGGGATCGGATGTTCGAGCAAGGAATCATGCTGCTCACTCGCTTCTGCCAGGACGACCGCGTCCGCATTCCCCAGCCAGGGCGCAATCTGCAGATCAAATTCCTACGACAAATGCGAAAAAACGACTTCGTCGCCTACATTGACGGGATCGGAAAACTCGATGGAAGGCGCTGCCTCCTGGAATGGAAGACATCAGCAAGTCGCTACCCCAATGAACCGGCAGGCATGCTGGCTCTCGACCCGCAACTGGTTTGCTATTCGTGGATCAGCGGGATCTCGGAAGTTGCGCAGATAGTGTTCGTGCGGAAGCGGATAGTCGAGATTCAATACTTGCGAACCACGATCACGGATGCGCAGCGCGAGGATTTCGGTCGTCTAGTCGAGAACACGATTCGCAGAATTGAGTCTGCGGAGTTTGTGCCGCACAGCGGCATTCGCTTTCCCCAGAATCCCTGCAGGAGCTGTCCGTATCTCGGACTCTGTTTGGGCAAGCAGGAAATGGTCGACGCCAACTTGGTTCGGCGTCCTGGAGCAGAAGACCTTGGTTGGCTTGACGAGCTTAATTTCTAGCAATCTGCCTATGCCGCCGAAATTCAATCGTCGACGTGCGCTGTTCGTGCTGGCGAAGATTGACGAGATTCTGGCATGGGAACAACAGAAGGAAACCGAACGAGACACTAAGTTTGTGGAGCTGGGACGCTACCTGTGCGAGGTGCGGGCGGGACAGTACTGGAGGCTGGAGGACCTAAAGTGTTTCGACGAGTTCCTGGAAAGACGGTTTCCAGGGTCGCGGCGGAAGGCGTACTACCTAATGTCGATCCATGAACATTTGCCGCCGCAGGCGAGAAAACAGCTGAAGGAACTGGGCTGGGCGAAGGGGCTGGAGTTAGCCAAGCTGGCCAGGAGGGACAAGCAGCACTTCGATTGTGCAATCTGGTTGCACCGGGCACGGGAAATGCCTCAGCAGCAGTTCAAGCAGGAGGTTGAGAAGGAACTGACGGGGCAGGAAACGGAACAGTGGGAAATTATTTACTTCAAACTGTATCAGAGCCAGATGCCCGTCATTGAGCGGGCGATCGAAACAGCAGCCTTGATGCTCGGAACCGACAAGTCTCGCGGCTATTGTCTGGAAATGATTTGCGCGGACTTTCTGGCGGGAGCCAACCTGGACCACGGCGATCCGGAAATACTGCTGTTCTCACTGACGAGGTTTTTCAAGTTTTTGTCCGAGGAACAACAGGAAATATTTCTTGAGAGTTTGCGGGAGAAGGCATCATGAGCCTGGCGTACCCAGTCGCCCGCCGCTTCCGCTGGATTCGCAACCATGCCGGGAGCATGGCATTAGGCTGCGGGCATGCTATCGTTTAGCAGACGCATCGAGAAGGTGAAAAGTTTGCCATTTGCGCGTCGATCTTAACGGAGGTAGAAGTGAAAACGTTCACACGTATCACCGTAGACCCCAACCAAATGGGCGGCCTCCCGTGCATCCGGGGCCTGCGCATACCCGTCGCTACGGTTGTCGGCATGGTGGGCGAAGGCATGGCGGAAGCTGAAATCCTAGGCGCCTATCCCGACCTCGAGGTCGAGGATATTAGAGAAGCACTGCGCTACGCGGCTGAGGCGGTTCGCGAGAGAGAACTTCCCGTCATTGGTGGTTCTTGAAATTCCTGGTTGACAACGCCTTGTCACCTGTGATCGCCGAGGGGTTTGCGATCCGCGGGTCACAACGCGATTCATGTCCGGGACTACCACATGCAGAAAGCCACAGATCTTGAAATTTTCGCACGCGCTACAGAAGAAGATCGAATCGTGATCTCTGCTGATACGGATTTTGGCACATTGCTGGCTTTGCGCAACGACGAAAAGCCATCTGTCATTCTGCTTCGCCGCGGACCCAAACGTCCCGCAGTTCAATTGCGATTGCTGTTAGGAGCTATGCCTGTGATGAAGACCCCCTTGCACGAAGGAAGCATCGTGGTCATCGAAGAAAAGCGAATTCGAGTCCGGCGATTACCTGTGGGGCGTTGAGACAAGCAGCACTTCGATTGTGCAATCTGGTTGCACTGCAAGGCAACCCGAAACGCTGGTCGGTGCGCGTGACCGGGAATTACCGGATCACTTTCGGCTGGTCAGGTGAAAACGCTTTGGATGTCGATTTTGAAGACTACCATTAGGGAGGAAGTATGGCGAGAAAGAACGGACTGCCACCCGTCCATCCGGGCGAGATTATCAAGGAAGATATCTTGCCGTCTGTCGGTCTGTCCGTGACGGCCACGGCCAAAGCTCTTTGGCGTGTCTCGCCAGATGCTTCACGACATTCTGGCGGGGCGCAAACCCCTGTCTGCGGTCATGTGCCTGAAGGTGGCCCGCCTGTTTGGCGGCTCGCCGGAAGTATGGATGCGGTTGCAGGCCGCCTACGACCTGAAAAAGTCTGAGCAAAACAAGAAGGTCATGCAACGCGTCGCGCGGATCGTGCCTGTCAAGCCGGTCGAAGAAGTTCGGCCCTGAAAATAGTCAGATTTGCCACGGTCCTTAGAAGACTTCTTTCTACTTGGCCCAGATGCCGGTCATTAAGCGGGCGATAGAGACGGCTGCCCTGATGCTGGGAAGCAACCGATCCCGAGAAACGCTCGCGTCTTCGATGACCAAGTTCTTCAGGTATCGCCAGAAGAACAAAAGCAGACTTTTCTCGAGAGGCTGGAGCGAGAAAGCGTCATGAACCAAATGGGCGCAAAGATCTTACCGTTACGGCTTGACCCTGTTGCTTATGAGAATCTTCGGCAACAGGTTCTCCGCCGCGATGGCTGGCGGTGTCAATCCTGCGGTACGATGTCGAATCTGGAAGTACACCATCAACAGTTTCGAAGCCAGTCTGGCAGCGACTCAGAAACAAACTTGATAACTTTGTGCGCGAACTGTCACGATCAGGTCCATGGGGTGCGCTAGATGCGGTGATAAGATAGGCTCCAACTGCGGAAAAGTAGGAGCACCCCTTGGCCGAACTTCGACAAGCTTACCTTCGGCAATCCAGGTTTTCCCGAATCCTATTGCAACTTCGCGTACTCAGCTTTGGCTTGCTTCAGTACGGGGATGTCAGGGTCGGCGTCTTTCCACAGACTCAGAAAGTCTTTGTAAGCGGCGAGCGACTTCACGCGGGCAGCATCGGCGTCAGCGCCTTGCGAAGTTCTTGCTTGCAGGGCATCGGCACGGGCAACACCCAAATGCGCCAAAGCCCCCGTCCAGCAATTCCAGACGATGCCCCCGTGGTCGAGAATTTTCTGGAATTCGGCGGCAGCTTCTTTGCCCTGTCCGGCTGCCAGATACGCCTCACCATCAATATATGTGTGATACAAGCAGGAAAGATTGGCTACGAAGGAAATTTGTCCTAATTCGATGGGCCTAGCGGCTTGCAAACCGTCAAGCGCCCGAGTCGGATTATTGCGATTCAGCGCCAATTGCGACTTTATCGCAGGCAGCCAAAGCGACTGCACTTGCGTGTCCAGCGGGAAGCGCTTGTTCAGGTCTTCAGCGAGCGATTCCGCTTGTGCCACAACGCCCGCCATCGCCAATGCCAGAGCAGCTTCCAGCTCAACACTCTGACTTCCCGGATGTAGCTTCAATCCTTGTTCTGCTTTCTGCCGCGCATCCTTCGCATTTCCGAAGGCAGCTTCACGCAAAGCGGAATTCTCCAGCCATATTGCCGCAACTTCCTTGCTGTCGACTCGTATTGCGGAGTCAGCGGCCCGTTCGGTCCACACCCGCGCCTTGCCGAGACGACCACTGTACGCGTCCGTATCCGATGCGAGGGAAAGTCCCATGTTCTCTTCCTGCTTACCCGCAAACCACTGCTGCTGCTCCGCCATGCTGGCCGAATCCCCCTTGAGAAAGGCCAGCGCATACAGAGTATTGTGAAGTATGAAATTATCCAGCTTCCGCGTTTGTGCCTGCTGAACCATCTGTTGCGCCTCATCAAAACGGTGCAAGGCAAGAAGGCTATTTGTGAACTGAACGTAGGCCCATTCTGAACCGAGCTGGAAGCTCTCGCGACATGCTTCCATGGCCTTCTCGTATTGTCCCAGCTCGTTATATAAGTTGCACAAATTGGTGTAGGCCGCGCTGGATCGCGGGTAGCTCGCAATCCATCCCTGATAGGTTTGGACCGCTTCGTTCAGTTCCCCGGTAGCGGTTTCGTAATAATGAGCGTCGATGTGCAGCTTTTCTTGCTCGCTCGCGTGCTCCCGCAACCGGAATGCATTACCGCGGTATTCGCGCGCCCGTCCCAGTTCGCCCAATGCATAGTAATCATTGCCCACGGCTACATACCCCATGGCAAAGCTCGGATCAAGTTCGATGGCTCGTTGATGGTAAGGCAGAGCCGCGGAGGGGCCCTTTTCGAGAGAAAACTTGTTTCCAAGACTGTACGCTTGCAGAGCTTCGAATGAAGAGGTGG
Organism: uncultured Acidobacteriaceae bacterium; assembly: GCA_963766625.1. Taxonomy (GTDB): domain Bacteria; phylum Acidobacteriota; class Terriglobia; order Terriglobales; family Acidobacteriaceae; genus Sulfotelmatobacter. The sequence continues at coordinate 172,536 of CAVYBF010000028.1, forward strand.
TTGCTTGCTCCAGCGGAACATCGAGCTTCTGCAACGTAGCCAGCGATTCGCCCAACTCGCTGCGCAGTTTGGATGCTGCCCCGCCCAGTGAGTCCAGCACTTTTTCCTTGCCCGCGGCCGTGGTCTGTTCCTGCGCCAGCACTTCCCCGCTCGGGCAATTCACGACTTTTAAGCTCAGCACATATTCGTTGCCCAAACTTCCAATCGCTCCCTCAACATAGGCTTTGCTGCCCGCCCGCTGACAAAGCTCGCGGGTGACGTCGGACGTCAGCTTCGTGTTGGGTGATCGCGTCATCAGTCTTAGCGTCTCTGCAACTTTGTTGTCGGAGAGCACATTCAGAAAGGGAGATTGCCGCAAAGAGACTGCGAGTGCTGTCTTGAGTGTGTCATCGAACACCGGGTCGCCCGTGCTGTTAGCAAAATCCGCAACCACAATGGTGTCTTTCTCGCTAAGCTTGGGAGTGCGATGAAGATACTTATAGGTGGCGATAACAGCTAGCATTACCACCGCCACTCCTCCAATTATCCAAAGTGAACGTCCGGCGCTCCTGGCAGGCGGAGTCTCCACTGCAACCGACCTGTGCGAGTCCGTGTCCCGCTTGAGCCGTTGCAAGTCAGTGCGAATTTCAGCGGCGTGCTGATAGCGAAGGTTTCTATCCTTCTCCAGACACTTGCTGATGATTTCTTCCAGCTTTGGTGGCAGATCGGGATTCAGGCGTACTGGCGCAACGGGTGCTCGTTCCAGAATAGCGTTGAAGATCACTCCTGTGCTTTCGCCTCGGAAAGGCATCGTTCCCGTTGCCATCTCATAGAGCACCGCACCGAACGAGAAGAGGTCTGTCCGTGCGTCCAGTTCCTTTGCTCGAACCTGCTCCGGCGACATGTAGGCAACGGTCCCGAAAGCCGTTCCTGGACTCGTCAGTTGGTCGGCACTCGGTTCGGTCGGCTGGGAAGAGCCCGTTGCCGCTCCGATTACAGACCCTTTCATAGGAGTTATCTTCGCGAGTCCAAAATCCAGAACCTTTGCGTGCCCGCGCTTGGTGACGAAAATATTGGCGGGCTTGATGTCACGGTGGACGATGCCTTCGGCGTGCGCAGCGTCGAGCGCGTCGGCGATCTCGATCCCCAGCGACATAACTGTTTCAACCTCTATAGGCCTGCCCGCTATGCGGTGCTTGAGCGTTAGCCCCTCGAGAAACTCCATGGCGATGAATGTTTGGCCATCCTGCTCGGCGATGTCGTAGATGGTGCAGATGTTTGGGTGGTTCAGTGCGGATGCCGCTTTCGCTTCGCGGCGAAAACGGCTCAAGGCGTGCGGGTCTTGAGCGACTCGGTCCGGCAGGAACTTGAGGGCCGCAAAACGGTGGAGGCGCGTGTCCTCGGCCTTGTAGACAACGCCCATCCCTCCACCGCCCAGTTTCTCGACGATCAGGTAGTGCGATATCGTCTGGCCGATCATTGGGATGAAATCTTAGGTCTAGCGGTACACCAAGTCAATGAACGCTATTGACCCGGATCGGGCCAATTCCTCCTGACAGCCCGACCGGAGGGGGAAGGCAGTGAGATTCGCCGATTCGAGCGGAGGTGAGAGTAGAATCATGCCGTGGAAGCACCGGCTTGTTGTAGCTCGCCAGCAACGATCTGTTACTGGTTCGTGGTGTCGCTGATAGCGTGGGGAGTGCTGAGCGTCATAAAGATCTATTGGCATCCTCCCTCGCGGATTTCGGCGAGGGTCATCCCTTTCCCCTTCTTGCTGGCGAGCGCGCCTTGAGCGACAGAATGCCGGGATGCACACGAACGATCGCTCGCTCTCCCATCCACTTCATATTCCAGCTTGTCGCCGGGTTTGATCCGCAACGCCTTGCGAATTTTCTCGGGAATGGTCGTTTGTCGCTTGCTCCTCAGCGTGGAATGTAGCATCTCGTCATGTCCTTACCCGATCTCCATATCCTTATTATGACTCAATGTCCTTACTCTTATGTTGTTACTTACTCCCCCCATTGGGCAACGACGCACATTCCCTAACCTTCTCGTCTAGCGCATGACGGGAGCGGTCTGCCTCTGGATTTGGGAACATCGCAATTCTTAAATTGTTGACACTAAAATACATGTTGGGTTCGTTTTGCAAAAGGTAATTATCCCTTGACATCACGTAGTAAGATATCAGGGTGACAAGAGTTCAGGCTGTCCGAGCCAAAATTGAACGGGCCGACAAGCACATCCGTGACCTCCGGAAAGAAATCGAGCGATTCCTTGGAGGAGAGCCTTACAAAGTTGCGTCCAAGCCTCACGTGAGCCTTCCGTGGGGAACTACATTTTTCGTCCAGAAGGCTGAGGATATTCCGGGCCCCATCCTGACCATTGCAGGGGATGCTGTCCATAATCTCAGAAGTGCGCTCGATCATCTGGCTTGGCAATTGGTCGAGGCTAGCAACAGCACGCCCGGCTGTCACACCGGATTTCCCATCTACAACCCCAAAGCTAAAGGCTTTAAGACCCAGGACGACATAGCGAAGTTTTGTGAGCGAAAAGTAGCGGGCATGCGGCCTGAGATCATCGCTGCTATCGAATTGCAGAAGCCTTACAAGGGAGGGAGCAACGCTCTGTGGGCAATCCACGAGTTCGACATTATTGACAAACATCATTTGCTCCTCGCTGCGGGTTTCGTGAGCCATCAGTTTGCCATCAATGGAAGGTACGCCATTCCTCTCTCCAAGAGGTTTGTGGTAAAAGAGGGCGAAGATATCGTTACCATCCTCCGCGACCTTGAACCGGAGGAGCAGCTTAAGTTTTCGTTCGAGATAGTCGTGGGACAGTCTGGGAGGTTCTATGGTCAATCGCTGATCGAATCGCTCTCGACTATGTTCGATGTTGTCGATAACCTGATTTCCGATTTCTCGCCATTCCTGATCTGAACGTGACACACTTCCGCGCTTCCGAGATCGTGTTAAGATGATCTCGGGAGCACGGGCATACGTCAATGAGCCGCCAAGCTAACAAGGACGATCAACCCGCTGCGCATCAAACCCTAAAGCCATCCAAAGAGGTCGCGGCTAAAATGGCTCCTGTATCACGGGCGTCATTCCAGAACATTTTACGGCGAGCGGCGCAACCAATTGCGAAGCGCGTTGCAAGAAAGCCCTGAAAATCAAATTCCCCTGATCTCTTCGATTGTACCGAAACGAATATTCGTCAAGGTACGTCTGCAAGTACTTCTGTGAAACAGAGTGATATACGCCACCGATCCCGCGCTTCACTAAACTCCAGAATCCCTCAATCGTATTCGTGTGGACATCTCCCATCACGTAAACCTTGCTGCTGTGGTTGATGCGTTTGTGCTCTTTCACTCTGGCACCAAGACGGTCGTAGATAATGTATTCATCAGTGAACACGGTGCTCTTAGGAAGAATGTGTTCGTGAACGATTCCCATTACACGCTCTGAAGTTACGTCAGGAGTGGCCAGAGCCTTGACCCTCCCAACACCGCGCTTGCTGCTGGCGCTCCACTATTCCGATCACGGGAGTCTTCTGTTTGTCGCCGCGCATCGGGCGTCCCGTGTGGCCTTTGCTAGTTCCACCGTAGTACATCTCATCCATCTCCACCGCCGATCCCTCCAGTTGCATGTCAGTTTCGGACAGCAACGAGCGAATCTGACGGAACATCCGCCAAGCGGTTTTATAGGTGACTGCGGTTTCGCGCTGAATTTGTTTTGCGGAGATGCCGCAACGAGTCGAAGCCATCAAGTACATGGCGTAATACCAGAGCCGAAGCGAAGTGCTGCTGTGCTCGAAGATCGTCCCAGCCATCGGAGAAATCTGCGTTCCGCAGTGATCGCACGAATAAACTGGACGCCCATTAATGCGGTAGTGCTTGCGCTCTTGCTGGCACTTATCGCAATGCGTGACGTTGCCGGGGAAGCGTTGCTGCATTAGGTGCTCAAGGCAAGCAGCGTCATCGGGGAACTCACGGTTAAAATCCATGATCGTATATCGAAGGTGCTTCGGGATTGTCTGTCTGCGGTTCATCGTTCACCACCACAGACAGTATGCCATTTGTTCTACGTGATGTCAAGGGATAATTACCTTGCAAAATCGCGTCATTTCCATCCACACCACGGGTGCTTGGCGGGCATGCCGTACCGAAGCATAAGAACTGCACCGACCTAAAGATGCGTTGGGTGAGTTATGCGATTCGTCGGATTAGAAGAGTTCGATGGCTGCGGCATGGCCCGAAGCAGAAGCGAGTCGACCATCCCGTGTAACTAGCGCAGCTCCGAGTTTTTCGGCAAGCACAATATAGGCAGCATCGTAGGCAGAAAAATTGTGACGCAGTTGCCAAATTCGTGGCAGGAGCACGACATGCGGATAGCGAGTAATCCGAATATCCAGCAGATCGCGGACCGCCTCGTCAGCACGACGTACCGGGACCACCGCTTGCAATGCGAGACGCCTTAGTACCTGCGTGACCTCGAGATCTAGGAGGTGAGGCGCGTGTAGCGTTTCGTTCCGCGAATAAATTCGCTTCTCGATGCTCTGCCCTGCTGGTGTCTGAAGAAGCCAGTCAACTGCGGCAGACGCATCCAGGACGATCATCGCGCCTCGCGCTCTTCTCGCACCAGGTGAGCGGTATCGATCTGAGCGGAAACCGGCTTACGTGTGTGCAGGCGCTCCCGCAATTCCGCGAGCGTTGGCCTCTCCGCGATTTCCTTGATCTCTGCTAACAGATAGTCCGAAAGCGACATCCCGGCCAGGGCAGCGCGAGCTTTCAGGCCACGATGTAGAGCATCGGGTACGTTGCGAAGTTGAATCATCTTCGACATGTGTAAAGCGTACTTTCATGTTGTCCACATGTCAAGTGGCGGGGGAGGGAAATACTATATAAGTAATTCTATTGACATAGTTATAATGTGCGCTGACAACGCGATTCAACGCAGCTCCGCATCTTTTTGGGTAGGACATATTGTCTCCGTCGGCTGCGCTGCGATCTGCGAAAGCGTTCCGACCCACGAAAGCTGCACCAACGTAGCAATTCATCGAGTCAAGTCCACATCCACGGGAGGCAGGACGGGCTCTCCCTTGCGGCGTCGCTGCAGGCGTTCGAGTCGGCTGTAGGCCCGGTCGAGGCTGCGCTCGATGGCTGTCTCATAGCGAAGAATTTTATCCAAATCATCGCGATTCGTGAGGACGTGCCGACTAACATTAATTTTCGGGGTGCTCAGCTTTGCTGATTCACGCTGCAAGTTATAAGTGCCGCACGCCATCATGAGGGTTTGCTCAGCGAGATTCTTACGACGAGATTTGGGAGTCGACAAGTCCACGGCGAATGCTGGATCCCTGCGACTCCGTCTTCTTCAGCTCGTCTTCGGCCCAGTCCTCGAATCGTTTCCAGTCCTCTTCCTTTGTCGATGTAAGCGCGAAAAATCTATCCTTCAGGTCAGGCGGCACTTCGGCGGCAGCTGAGAGCTCAAGCAACATCTTCTTCAGGCCGAGGATAATTGTTTCCAACTCCTTGTCTTGCATCTCGCGAGATTTTTCTTGTCGTTTTCGCTCGATAAGTCCAAGACCGATCGACTTCTCGTTTTCCGAGTTTTCATAACGCCATGCGCGGTTGAGCTTCCACCAGGGACAACGTTGCCGACTAGGAGGGCTATACCTAATAATGAAATCCAAATTAGGACACTACCCTACGACGGCTCAGGATCATTTACTTCCCGGTGCCCTTCAGGTTCACGGTCTGCGGGCTGCTGTTCGCGCTGTCGTTGATGTTCAGCGTCGCCCTGCGCGTGCCGGTCGCCTGCGGAGTAAATGTCACCGAGATCGTGCATTTACTCTTGCTCGCCACACTGCTGCCGCAGGTGTTGGTCTGCGCATAATCGTCGTTGTATGCCTTGATTGGAGCAATGACGCCAAACCATGCAGCCGTGCAATCAGCTGGCGTATTACAGTTCCAAGTCGAGGTAGCAGTCTGCGTTTCTGGAGAATTTACCCCCATCGCTTCCCACACGAAATCGGGAGTCTGGCTTGGAGAGACGACAATTCCGGTGTAACCACTGCCCGGACTGATGGTGAATCCCGGCGTTTGGGTTTTCGAGTAAGGAAATTCGGTGGCGGCAACGATTAGATCGTTGGCGTTAACCGTAGGACCGCTGGTAGTGATCGTAGCGGTCAAACCACCAGTCGTGTTTCCTGCCTCGCCTACGCTATCCACATTCTCGAAGCACGCACTGATGGGCGAACAGGTCGCGGCCAACGACCCCGCCTGCCATTCGCTGATCGCCAGTTGCAAAAAATGCAGGCTGCTGCCGCTCGGAGTCATCGTGAATGTGGTCACGCCAGAAGGAATGCTCGGACAATAGAAGACTACCCATTGCTGAAAGTCTCCTAAACCTTGCGGCTGCCCGTTGCCGTCGCTGATAAATGGACTGTTTGGACTTTGGCTGAAACAGGTCTCTGTGGGGTTGATATTATCGCCCATCGTAAAGGTAACTCCACTGGTCGAGGTGTTGCAGGATGAAACGAAACAAGCTGTTGCCACCGCGATGATGCCGTTACCGGCAGAGGGGCTGTAGGACACGGAAACGCTGGACCCATTAACATCGTTGTAGACCGGCGTCCCGCACATCGTATAGCCGTTGACTGACGTTGGATTGGCGCAATTGGTGAGCGCAGCGCTTACTGTTATGCTGATTATGCTTAGCGCCGTCGGCAGGTTGTTGGTCAGGATTACATTCTTAGCGGCACTGGTTGTTCCCACAGTCTGCGCGGCAAACGTAAGCGATGTGGGAGTCCACGTCACCTGAGCGTCGCCCGTTCCCATGAGTGAAACGGTCTGCGGGCTATTACTGGCGCTGTTGCTTGTGCTCAATTGCCCCGTCCTCGCCCCGGTCGCAACCGGCGTGAACGTCACACTGATCGTGCATTTACCCCTGGCGGCCAGGCTCGTCGTACAGGTTGTAGCCGAGACCGCGAAGTCGTCTCCGTTCGTCGTGACCACGATGTCGGTCAGCGCCACGGTCTGGTTGTTGGTCAGGGTGAATGTCTTAGCCGCGCTGGTCGTGTCTACCGCTTGCGCGGCGTAGGTGGCGCTGACCGGGGTCAGCGTCGCCGGCATGACACCCTTGCCGGAGAGTGCTACCGTCTGCGGGCTGTTGGCGGCATTGTCGTAAACGCTGAGCGTCCCCGTCAGCGCGCCCAGCCCCGTGGGTGTGAACGTGACACTCACCGTGCACTTCTTGTTCGCCGCCAGGGTGGCTCCGCACGTTGTTGAGGAAATGGCGAAGTTGCCGCTCGCGGTGATACTGTTCACGTACAGCGTGGCCGTTCCGGTATTTTCCAAACTCACATCCTTGTATGCGCTTGTGTCGTCGAGGATCACATTGCCAAAGCTCAGCGAAGTGGGCGAAAACGTGACGGTTTGTGCGGGCGCGGAGATCATTGAGGCGAAACACAAGAACAAGCAGAGAAAAGAAAGCGAGAGAAGGCGGGACGGCATCGCATCCTCCGAGTTCGGATTTCCGAGGTAGAGGCCCGAGAAGAGTCGGGATCGTTCCCTAGGGACCGCGCAATGCTAGGAGCGTTGCCCCGGACTGTCAATAGCTTCCGTAATTACTTCCGTAACAAAAGCGGGTCCGGACCGCGCCAGGGAGTGTCGGCGATCTGCCCACAGTGAAAGTTAGCGATTAGATCTGGAACCGGGGTCAATGAGTTCTATTAAAAAGGGATGTCAAGAAAAAAACTCCCCCTCGACCGAAGTCGGGATTGGTTTCTCGAGGTCCAGCCCACTTCCCATATGCCTGGCCGTAGCGGTATTGCCTTTTCATTCTGATAAGTTGCTTCTGGTGCCGGGGATGACGCCATTGAGTTGGAGAAGAGCGGCAAGCCATGGTGGTTGCCAGAATCTCGTCGATTTTTGTCAGCACGAATAGCGCTCGCAACCGTGCGGCACGATGTCGAACATGGAAGTCCACCACAGGGAATTTCGCGGCCACTCCCGAGACGATTCAGAAGCAAACTTGATCACACTGTGCACGGCCTGCCATGCTTGGGCACCTAGTGCCTAGCTGTTACTCTGCTAACTGCCTGGCCGCGTCAACGCCGGCAACCATTCGGTACCTTAGCAAGCCTTTGGAATCTTACTTGGTGGCCGAAGCTGCGCGACAGAGCGGAGGTTGAGGAGAACTCGTAGGAGTGGCACTGGTTTGATTGGAAGACGGAATCGGTGCAGCCGCTACGTTCGACCAGCCGCTCGGGTTCCCTTGCGCATCTACTGCTCTTACGACGTAGGAGTAAGTTACCCCGTTCGCAACGATATCGTCGACGCAGCTCGTACCCTTAACTGGCGCCGAGTTGAGAGGCTCGCACTGGCTGCAAATAAGCCCCAGCTGCGGCGCGATTTTAGTCTGGCTTTTGTATAAACAATAGCCGAAAGCAGGATCAGCTGAGGGAGCACCGGCCTTCCATGAGAGAGTTACTTTGTGCCGCGCGGTCGGAGGTGGGGCCAACTGAATCGGCAAAAATCCTACAGCGTTGCAGGAGGGAGGTCGGGGTGCGCTCTTGTGCGAAGGTGCTCCATTGCTTCGGGTCGACCGTGCGAGCGATGCCGTTGGGGTGCTAACCCGACCGACTTGGCTCACGCAGCAGACGCTTGCCAATCCCAAGACAAGCAGCGCCAAGGCCCGTAAAAACGGGCGCAATCGCGAAATGAATCGCGGGCCATATTTCATAAAAATAATCCTACTGGAAATGAACAGTTGCGGCGAACAGAGCAAGGGATCGGTCCTCGGGCAAGGCTCGACTGGCAAAGAAGACCAAGTGCCATGCAAACCAAAATCCGAAGAGAGGAAGCTTTGCCGTTTTGGCGTGAACTCATTCTGCTGGCCACCCGTTAGCATGTTTCGTTGGGGCATTCTTGCGGCCACGGGCTCCTCCAGTGCCTCCGTCCCCGCTTTGAGACAGTTCGAGTGCGACTTTCAGGTCGGCTCGCAAGTCTTGAACTGCAAATGACGTTCGATCACAAGACAACTTTAAACCACGAGAGGATTATTTATAGTAGGTTTGGGCTATGGCAGTGTGTTCACCCATCGGCGAAAGGGCAGTATCCCGTTTCGGTCTCTTTCAACTCAATCCGCCGTGCATCGACAGTTACGGGGGTTACCTAGTAAGGATTCTATCGGCGCTTGAGAATGGCTGGAGAGCAAAGCCACGAATGAATCCCGCGTTTCAAGCAATCCACAGTATCGATCTCAGGATCTACCGATTCTTAAGTGGGTTTGCTGGTAATTGGATCCTCGATCGACTCGCAAGCCAGGAAGAATCGAACAACCTTCTCAAGGGTGGAATCTTTTTCGCGGCATACTGGTACCTATGGTTCCGTATTGGCCCCGATCGAGAAAGCCGTCGCAGGTCGATTATTGCAATCGCGATTGGGGCAATACTGGCAATAATCGTAGCACGCACGATTTCATCCCTCGCTCCATTCCGTCTCCGGCCAATCTATGATCCGATGCTCACACATCCGTTGTACTCGATTCCTGTGATGGGTAATCTTGAAAACTGGAGTGCGTTTCCGAGCGATACGGCTGCATACTTCGGCGCGTTGGCCTTTGGTCTCGTTTACCTTCTGCGCCGCCTCGCTATTCCAATTATGCTGTACACGGCAGGATGGATCTGCTTGCCTCGAATGTACCTCGGATTTCACTACGCATCCGATATCGTTGTGGGCATTCTGATTGGAATCACAATGGGGTGGGTCTCGCTGAGAAGCGACTTCCTTCAATCGATTCTCGCACGGCGCGTACTCACGGCGATCGAAACGAGACCCGAATGGTTTTATGCGATTGGATTTCTCATTTCATTTGAGATGGCCACTGTCTTCGCTGGGTCTCGAAGTGCGGGAAGCGCTTTGCTTCATGCTGCGCTGGTAAAGTTGCATCTCGGGTCCGTCCACTCCGGTTCCAACCGTCCAATCGATGAATGGGGCGGTCTTGCGGCCGCTGGTTTTCTGGTCATCGCGGTTTACGGTGTGTTTGTCTTGCTTCCCAAGCTACACCTCCATCGAGGCAGCGTGAACAAAGCAAGCGCTCGTCATAGGAAAATGTAACAAACCCTATCAGGTTGCCCGCTCCGTGGTCGCTGAGAATCTCTGACCCTCTAACGGAATGTCCATGGCCACGCACTAACGTGTTTTTTCTCGGCTCCTGAGCAGCAACCTGCCGATACCCGTCAGCCATCTAACGCAGGTGTCTTTTTAGGAACATGTTGCCTTGCTATTGTTTCAGCGGACGGACAAAAGTTCCTGTCAATAATTCGTCAGAAAGGTGCAGAGACAGAACGGTGTATCAGGTATCCGCCACAACCTTCGCTGTCTTCTCGGCAGTCGGTAATCCTAAACGGAACTCCCGATTAAATGAGATCGTTCATGCAGCGGAAAGGTGACTCGTATTTCCCCGCAGTTGCTTTGACATGTCTTCTTGCTTTATTCGGTCTCAGAGTTGCAGCCCAAAGTCCTGGATTCCGCTGGGGAGTCAAGGTATCAATCTCCCCGGTATCAGCGACACTGCCACCAAGCGGTACGCAGCAGTTCACCGCCACAGTTAGCGGTTCCAGAAATGACGGAGTCACTTGGTCAGCTACCGGGGGAAATGTCTCCTCCACCGGTCTGTACACTGCCCCCGCGACAAGCGGCACATATACTGTTACTGCTACGAGTGAGGCCAACACCGCTGAGTCAGCTTCCGCGACTGTGAGCGTGACCTCCGCTCCGGTGGTCGCGGTGTCTATCTCGCCGGGTTCAGCTTCGCTGCTTACCGACGGTACACAGCAGTTCACTGCTAACGTCACCGGTACCAGCAACACCGCTGTTACCTGGTCGACGACAGGCGGATCAGTTTCCACCGGCGGTCTCTACACTGCACCTGCCACTGCGGGCACCTACACTGTCACCGCCACGAGCCAAGCTGATACTACGAAGTACGCCTCCGCAACTGTGACCGTGACCTCCGCTCCTGTGGTCGCCGTGTCCATTTCGCCGAGTTCTGCTTCGCTGCTTACCGGCGGTACACAGCAGTTCACTGCTACCATCACCGGCACAAGCAACACCGCTGTTACCTGGTCGACAACAGGCGGAATAGTTTCCAGCGACGGTCTCTACACTGCGCCCGCCACAGCGGGCACCTATAGCGTCACCGCCACCAGCCAAGCTGATACTACGAAGTCCGCTTCCGCTATGGTAGCGGTAACTGTCCCATCGAGCCAGCCTATCGCGTTCGTGCAGGTCGGCGCTGCAACACCGCAGTCGCCGCAATCAACGGTGACAGTTGCCTATCCCGCGGCACAGAACGCAGGGGACCTAAACGTGGTGGTGGTAGGATGGAACGACACTACTTCGAACGTAAACTCGGTCATCGATAGCAATAGGAATATCTACACCCCAGCGGTCGATCTGACGAGCGGCGCTGGACTGTCTCAGTCCATTTATTACGCCAAGGACATCGCTTCCGGTAGCAACACGGTCACCGTAACTTTCAACCAGGCAGCAGCCTTCCCCGACATCAGGATATTGGAATACAGCGGCCTGGATACTGCGAACCCCTTGGATGTGACCGCCGCGGCAGTGGGCAATAGCAACAGTGCAAGCAGCGGTCCGGCGACCACGACCGCGGCAAGCGAGCTAATTTTTGGCGCCGATACGATAGCGAGCACTACGACTGGGGTAGGGAGTGGTTTTACCAGTCGCATCATCACCTCGCCGGATAGCGACCTTGTGGAAGATACGATCGTAAGCACCACCGGCACTTACAACGCCAGTGCGAGTCTGTCAAGCGGTGCCTGGGTGATGCAAATGGCTACCTTCAAAGCAGCGGCCGGTAGTACTTCGCCACCTGCGGTTGCCGTCAGCGTGAGCCCGTCTTCCACCACTCTGGAGACTGGGGCGACCGAACAGTTTACCGCCACAGTGACGGGAACCACGAACACCGCCGTGAGCTGGTCAGCAACATGCGGAACGGTCACCGACTCAGGCTTCTACACGGCGCCCACCGCGGCAGGATCTTGCACCGTCACCGCTACCAGCCAGGCTGATACGACCAAGTCAGCCACTGCACTGGTCACGGTTACCGCGTCGTCAGCTGGTTCCCCGACGCTGGTACAGCACGTTAGTTGTCCAAATGCGGGGACGACGGGAAGCGGAGTGGGTGGGGCACAGAGCAGTTCGCCTGTCTATCTCTGCCCCTTGCCGGAACCCACACAAGGGGGGAATGCCATCCTTCTGGGATTCTTTTCCGACAACACCGGCAGTCCCACTTGGACGGTATCGGATGATAAATCGAATGTCTGGACGCTCGCCGGCAGTACTACGGATAGCGAGGGAAATATCATTGCTGTGTATTACGCCCTTAATGTGGCCGCCGGAACCAGAATGCTCTCCGTGCAGAGTTCGGCGCAGACTGCGGGTTATTTAGCGGTCTCGGCCAGTGAATATTACAATGTGGCGACCGCTTCTGCGCTCGATACCAAGAGCTGTAATGCGGGTTCGAGTTCCACGTCCATCACCGCGGGAAGCATCACCCCTGGAACTGCGGGGGACTTGCTGTGGCAATGGGCCGCAAATGCGAATGCTGCTGCACTCGCTTCCATCAGCGCCGGCTCGCAATCGAATATCACTTGGCAGCTTAACGGAACGGACATCCACGATGGAGACGCTACCCAGGCAGGCGTCTATAACGCCACGAGCGCGATCAATCCAACGTTCACCAGCGGGACGGCAGAACCTTTTGACTCCTGCGTAATGGCGCTCAAGGCGGCGAATGCCGGCAATGCCCCGACGAACCCTTTCCGCATCGTCCACATGCTGCACGCGCAGATGAGTTCATCGGATTCCAGTCCCTATGTGATGCAGTTTCCGACGTCGGGCAACTTGGAAGTGCTTTCTTTCATCTCCGGCGGCACGACAATAAGTGGCATGACTAGCAGCCCATCCAATACGTGGTCGAGCACCGGACCTGCGGAAACGCCATCATGGGTTGCCTCGCAGATTTACTATGCCGCGAATGCCGCCACATCAAACTCAATGACGCTTTCGATCAGCCTGAGCGGCACCATCACTGGCTTGACCTTCATGATGTACGACATCACGGGCGCGGCCTCGTCTCCTTTCGATAAGGATTCAGGTGGCCAGTCGGGGAACGAAGGGAACTTCGTGAGCAGTCTAACTACCTGCAGCGGTTGCCTAACGCCAACGGGAGTTTCGGGAGGAAATGAACTCATCGTTGGCAACGTGGGGAACACCTATTGCACAGCCACAGGTCTCACTGCACCCAGCGGAGGCTTGTTCGATACCGCAACCTACAATGGAGATAGCGTCAACGGCCCGGAACCAGTTGATCAGAATAACGGCTGGTTCCATTACTACGATTCGGCCACCAGCGCAATCACAGCGACATGGGATTACACCTGCGGCTCCAATCCGATAAATAGTTGGGGGGGGCGGGTAGCAGCATTCAAGGCGGCCCAGTCAGGAAACCCGTAAGCGTAACTGGTTAATCTGTGTCGGACTCTACCGGTCTGTCGGTGCGTGTAGCTCTCCGATTGGGCAACCTGGTCGTTCTGCTCAGTAACACCGAGCGAGAGACCGAAAAAGAATCGTGAGGCGGTGGGCTCCGGACACAGGAGGTAACCCGTCTGTAAGTCCATCACGGTCAGACGCGCAAGTCGCACGAGAGTTCACTCGGCTGACGTTCCTAACAGCTCCCGAAAGATATGCACTTCGGCATCCGGCTGCAAATGGAAACAAAGGTGTAGCGTTAGGGACGACCCAGCGGTCAGAGTGTAGGCAGTCCGGAACCTTCCGTCGATGACAGAGGCCGCCAGACGGGGATCTTGTTCTGTCGCTGTGAGGTGAGATTTTGCTCGAGCATGGGAGCTGGAGGTTTGTTTGGGGTAAGAGCAGTCTGTCGGAAACTGCTAACCGTTCTCAGTTAGTTCTTACCAAACTGTCTTTCTCTTCGGCCATCGATTCCACTCGATGGAACTCGATCGGGTGAACACACTCGAGAGCGATCACATACCCCAATCCGGGCGGATCGGGATCGATCCTCACGACTTTGCCTTTTCCTGCAAACGCAAGTGGCCAGATCACCAGGCCTCCTTCTGCAATTATGCTGAAATCGACACCGCAGTGTTCTTGGATCGGCGACGGAGACTCTAACAGCAAACCGCCGATGCCTAAGTTTATGGTAATGCCGTCAAATTCCTCGTCTCTACCCTCCGAGTAAAACTTAAGGTGTACACGATAGCGCAAAGAAAACCGCGCCTGCTTGCGTTTGTTGTGGATCGGCATATCTAGGGCTTTGAAAGTCGCTAGTTCTGCTTGCCGCCAAGCGGAACGCGACAGAGAGGAGCCATAAGAGGAGACTCGACTGGAGTGGGAGATGGAATCGGAGCGGTAGCCACGTTCGACCACGGGCTAGGGTTTCCCGCGCTATCTACTGCCCTGACGATTCGCTATTATTAAAGTGGCGACCTAGAGGAGGTCGTCCGCCACTCTCTTTTGTTTCCCTTCACTGAACCGCTGCTTTCAATCCTGTGGGTGGTAGTGGTTGACCACCCGACTCGGCCGCTTTGAACGCGGCTACACGTCCTGCCCAGTTTAGGATTGCCTGACTTCCGCAGGTATAGGGCCAAGTCACCGCGACCGGGGTGGCACTAGGATTATAGTAATGAAACCAGCCGTTGTTTTGGTCCACTGATTCCGGTCCGTTGACACTGTTTCCAGTATAGGTGGCTGTATCAAAAAGCGCTCCTGTTGGGGTGCTCACGCCCGTAGCCGTGCACTCGGTGTTTCCAATGTTGCCGATCACTAACTCATTAGCCGCCGTAGGCGTAAGGCAGGAAGAACACATTGGTACAGAATTGAAACTCGATGAATCGTTGGTTAGTCCGCCAGAATCCGCATCGAAAGGAGAGCTTGCCGCTCCTGCAATGTCATAGAACATGAATGTCGTGCCAGTAATCGTGCCGCTTTGACTGATTGAAAAGCTCTGCGTGTTCGATGTCGCAGCATTCGCCGCATAGTAGATTTGAGAAACAGCCCACGTTATGCTGGCGTTTGCTCCTGTACTTAACCACGTAGTCGACGGGTTACTGGTGATGCCTGTGATCACATTGCCGCCGGAGATGTAGGAAATAACCAGCAAGTTGCCTGAAGTCGGCATCTCGGCGGCATAAGTGCTGGCATCGGTCGAGCCTTGTTGCGCATGCAACATATGGACGATACGAAAAGAAGCCGTGGGCGCATTCCCCGCACTGGCCGCCTTCAGGGCCATTACACAGGAATCCCAGGGTTGCGACGTGCCACTGCTAAACATCGGATTGATCGCGCTAGTCGAAGTGTAGATCCCAGCTTGAGTTGCATCCCCGTCGTGTATATCAGTGCCATTGAGACTCCAGGCAAGATTCGACTGCGCACCCTCGGTAAAAGATGAGACAGAAGCGGCGTTGGCATTCGCCGCGAATTGCCACAGCAAGTCGCCTGAAGCGCTCGGCGTGATGCTACCAGCCGCAATCGACGTCGAACTGCCGCCCGCATAGCAATTGCTGGTATCAAGAGCCGAGGAAGTGGCCACGTTGTAGTATTCGCTGATTGAGGCTGCTAGATACCCTAGCGTCTGTGTGGAGGCGTGCACCTTGACCATGTGTGTTCCGGCTGCTACGTTGAGAGCATAATACACGCTGAATATGTTCCCGTAATTGTCAGTCCGACTTTGGGCCAGATTCCAGGTATTCGATTTATCATCTGATATGGTCCACGTGGGTGTGTTGGTATTGTCAGAAAAGAAACCGAGAAGCAGAGTATTGCCTGCTTGCGAAGGTTCAGGCAAAGGACACAAGTAATCCGGTGTAGAACTCTGCGGTCCGCCATTCCCACTTCCCATGGCTCCTGCATTCGGGCAACTGACGTGCTGCACAAGCGTTGGGGTCTGCGCCCAGCCGAGCGAGCACGCGAAAAAAAAGGAAATTAGGAAAAGAAAGCGTTGCATCATATGTCTCTCACGCTGAACGGTCCTGTCGAGCACGACTTCCTGAACCGGCGCTGACGAAACAAGTGTGCCTCTTCCAATCGGCTTCCAATAGGTCCCAAAGGTGCATGTCGCAAACAGTCTGGCGGTCCATGGATTAAAGCAAACAAATATGACCTTCGGAAAGAAAACGCTAGACGTTGCATATTACCCAGGACTCCGGGAGTCGCCGTAATCCACTGATACTTAAAGACCTATCGTCTTTCAGATGAGCCGAATAAAAGAGGGGATGGGCAGGGCGGGTAGCAAACCGGAATATGTTTCCACGACGAAAGAGGCCGCTGGATTTTTTGCGATAGGTCGCCTCAGAAGCCATGAGATGATGGCCAGGTGGAGTGAAGGCGTCCAAGCACCCAATGTAACGGCTGCGCATTGTTACCGCGTGCGGGTTCTTGACCTAAAATCCCCATAACGAGACCAGTGCGGTTCGCAACTGTACATTTGATTAGGTTTACTGGCGTGCCTTCGAATCAGGCTTTGTCGGTTCGCCAGCCCCGATTGTCCCGCGTGGTCGTCGGTTGCGGACAAAATAGCTTTCATCGAGCGTAAGAGTCGCGGAGTCCTGGATCCTGCGCGTTTCGTCCTGCATATGCTGAAGACGCAAAGTTGCCTCAATTTCTTCCCGAGCTTGATCCAAGGGAAGGACGTCTTTGCTCTTGACCCTGTAAATAACGTAACCGTTTGGGTCCGCAAAGACAGACGAAACCTCACCGGGTTTCAAGTCCATAACTGAAACCTGGTTTGGCGGCAAAGATGTGCGCCTGATCTGCATCTTCGTGCTCGGGAGGGTGCCCGTGATTCCTGTTGCGTGGTAGGCGTCTGCCTGTAATTTAGCGAACTCTTCTCCATCAATCGCGCGTCTACGTAGATTGTCAGCTTCATATTTCATTGTTTCTTCCGACTTCTGCGAGCGCTTTCGTCCGTCGGCATCGTTCAGCATTCCGTCTGCAACGTATGTTGGCGCCTGCGGAGTCTTTGGAAGGTAGATACGATCTACCTCTGCCTTCTCGAATCTCGCTTTATTGCTCTGGTAATACTCTTCGATCTCCTTACCAGAGATCTGTGAGGCTCTTTCCTGGATTACTTTTTTCAGCTCTTTAGATAACACCTCGATACGAGCGAGTTCCATTTGCTCTTCATAGTTCGCACTCTTGTCCAGTCCCATCTGCTCTGCTTTCTTTGTCATCACTAAGGCATCGGCATAGCGCAGAGCAAACTCCCGGCGAGCGCGCGGTGGCATATTAGGTTGTACCGCGTTGATTACTCTTTCGAATTGGGCACGAGTGATCACCGTTGTGCATCCGAAAGTCTCTGTTTTTTCGGCCGGCGGATTGTCACAGAGACCAGCTATCGTGATTAACGGCTTGTCCAGTCCAGCACTTACAGGTCCCATATTGTGACTTGCGGCGCCAGCGGCGGTTTCCGAAACAGCAGAGGTCGGAGCGCTAGACTGCTGAGCCACTAGAATCGAACTTGCGGCGAGACCGCAAAACAGGAACCCAACCGACAGAGACATCAACCGGTGGCATTTCATATTAGATCGACTCCCCAGCTTGTACATCCGGCAATACCATTTTTCTCATTTTTCTCAATGTGAGCAGCATTTTTTTTAATTTAAATTCTATGGCGCAGGAGCGAACGATACCATGATGACGCCACTGCTCTCGGTACCATCGGAGATCGTCGTCATGCTGACGTTCCCGGCCGGAGAAACCGGGGATTGGCTGCTAGCGAGGATACCTGCTCCATCAAGCGCTGCATCGATAACTATCGGAGTTGCGCCGGCTCCGGCAGCTAAATGCCCATAGGACCACACTCCTTGCACCACCAACGATCCGGCGGCCACAGTTGTCACGGATGTAGTAGTAGACGTAGTTGTGGCCGGCACGGAGTTTGTTGTAGACGCATCAGGCTGTGCGGTCTGCTTTACGTTGTACCAAGAGGCAGCTTCTGAAATGAGATAGTGCGGGCTCCCAGCAGTAATAACAATACTGTTTGAACCGCTGGAAGGATTGAGAAGATAGTACAAGTATTGCCATCTGTTGGATGGCGCCTGGACCTTCCCTATGAGAGTCATCTGAGATCCAGCATAGGTGACTGAAACAACATCATCTACTGAAGTATCCCCAATTAGGTTGACGACTAGTAACCGGTTGGAACCGCTTCCGACAGAGAGGGAGTAGGAAAGCGTCGCAGTTGTGCCACCGTTGTTTCCACCATCGGTCGAGTTGTCGAAGGTTATGCCTGCAGCTCCGTTCGAGGCGAGGGCGAATGAAGCCATTATGCTAGAGGCCGAGTCCTGTCCGCCCCATGTGTTCTTCATCGCGATCGGAAAAGCCTGGGTCGCAGGGGAAGGAATGCTTGAGAACATTCCCAGCGCCTGAAAGGCTGAATCTGTAACTAAGGACGCTGAACCACTATCCGAAATAAGTCCAGTATAGCTCCACATACTTTCGGCAACTATCGCGTTGTTGGAACTTGCTGGCAGGTATGTCGTCAGGGACACCGGGCCACCCGAAGCCGCTGTGTTAGTTGAGTACGCTTCAGGTTGGCCAGATGGGCTGACGTTGTACCACGATGATGCTTCTGATATTAGGTAATGGGAACTACCTGCGGTTATAACAACATTGTTTGTTCCAGACGTAGGCCCCAGCAGGTAATATAAATAATGCCACCTGTCATTCGGTGTCTGGATCTTTGTGATAAGTGTTAGCGGGGCCCCGGCGTACGTCACCGACGAGATATCGTCTACCGAGCTGTCTCCAACTAAGTTTACGAGCAGTAGCCGGTTCGAATTCGTTCCGACCGTATACGAGTAAGTGAGCGATGTGCTGCTCCCACCGTTATTTCCACCGTCGGCTGTATTGTCGAAGTAGGCCGGAATGCTGGCCGATGCGACGACCGAATATGGGCCGTAGAAGTTGTTGGCATCTAGAGCTCTTACGCGGTAATTATAAGCTGTCCCGGCTACTGCGGAAGTATCTGTGTAAGATGTGCTCACAGTGGTCGCAATTTGGGTGAAGTTTGAACAAGCAAGTCCAGTGCATCTCTCGATCGAATACTGGCCGATGGAACCTCCACTTTCCGCTGACGCGTTCCAGGAAAGTTGTCTTGACGGAGTAGCCGCGAAGCTAGAAACAATGTACGGCATTATCGGGCTGAGTGTCATGACATTGGAATAATTACTATATGTACCAACCGCGTTCTGGGCTCGGACTCTATAGTCGTAAATCGTTCCTGATGAAATGCTGGAGTCGGTGTAGGTGAGAGTTGAACCGGACACACTGGTGATCTGGGTGAAGTTGGAGCAACCGAGGCCGGCACATCTTTCAATAAAATAATTGCTGATAACGCCACCGCTGGATGCTGTCCACGAAAGTACGCTCTCGACGGGTTTTGGCGCAATCGCTGTCAGGATAGTTTGCCAAAAATCTCCATTGGAAGCAATAAAGCTGGAAGCATAGCTTCCTGGGCTAGAAGCTGGAGCCGTCTCGGCGCTGAAATTGAGTCCCGTAGACGCAGACTGCGTCGTATACCCATTTCCTGCCGTGTAAGTGTTGTTAAAGTATCCTTTGACGATTCCGACCAACAGGTCGTTAGGCTCAGAGGTTGTTAGCGGACTGCTGGCGATATACTGCGACTGTGTCCCTTGGTCACCGGTGATAAAGCTGTAAGCGTCGATTGGAGAGTAAGTGTTATCTCCTGAGAGTGCGACAATCGTCATCACTAATGGCTCGGTTTGGCTAAGCCCAACTGTTATGGTATGTCCCGCACCAGTCTTTGCGTTGGGTACGTAGAAGACCTCTCCTTCCATCGGTCCATTAGCAAGGGCTACCTTGTAAGCAGGTCCAGCCAAGGAAAGCCAGTTATTACCGTAGCTGTCTGTAACTGAAAAGACCGTGTGATTGTGGCACCCAATCAACATAATCAAGAGATCCGCTCCCGTACTATCGAACGGCGAAGATGTAAACGAAGTGCCTGCAGTCGCGTTGTACGACTCCTGCCCGGCAACATAAGTTGGAGCAGAAGTTCCGGCCAGGGCGCCGGCAAAGTCGCCCGGGGGGCTAACCTCCACGACTGTGTTCGTGTAAGTGTATCCACTGACCAGGCTACCGCTTTGCCCGCCCAGGGTGACGGTCACCGTCACCGCGCCGGCACTTCCCGCCGGGGTTATCGCGGCGATGGTCGTGCTGTTCACGAAAGTGACGCCGGTCGCCGCCGCACTCCCGAACGTCACCGTCGCCCCAGCGGCAAAGTTCGTGCCCGTAATCGTCACCGAGGTCGCACCTGCCGTAGGCCCGCTGTTCGGACTAACACCGGTTACCGTCGGCGGTGCAAGATAGGTAAATCCGTTCGCCAGGCTCCCGCTCAGCCCATTGCTGTTGGTCACAGTCACCGTCACCGCACCGGCACTTCCCACTGGGGTCGTCGCTGTGATCGTCGTGCTGTTCACCACAGACACGCTCGTCGCCGCCGTACTCCCAAACGTCACCGTCGCCCCCGTGGCAAAGTTCGTCCCCGTGATCGTCACCGACGTCCCACCCGCGAGCGCACCCCCGCTCGGCGCCACACTGATCACCGTCGGCGGGGTAACATACGTAAATGCGCTGGCCAAGCTTCCACTCCACCCGCCGGAGTTGGTCACCGTCACGGTTACAGCGCCCGCACCCCCGGCCGGCGTCGTCGCCGTGATGGTCGTGCCGTTCACCACCACCACATTGGTCGCCGCCGTACTCCCGAACATCACCGTCGCGCCCGTGGCAAAGTTCGTGCCGGTAATCGTCACTGCCGTCCCACCGGCCGTCGATCCGCTGTTCGGACTTACACTCGTTACCGTCGGCACCGGACCGGAAGCTCCCGAAAACGTTACCATCTGCATCACCCAGGGCCCGGAACCGCTCAACGTCGCCGTGGCACTGTTGCTCCCCGCCGTCGTCACGATCTTGTCTTCTGCGAGGTCCCCGTCCGGAGAAGTGATGATGCGCGAAGTGAATCCGCTCCCCGCCGCTCCGGTTGTCGTCGCCACCAGGTCCGCCCCAAAGATCAGCTCGGTCGCGCTCCTCGTCGTCGCCGATCCACTGTTGGCGGCGGTGCTGCTGCCGGTCGCTCCCGCCGTCACATCCACCGCGGTCACTCCCCGATACTCCAGAATGCGCACATCCGGATAGGCCGCCGCCTGGCTGAACGTCACTGTCACCGTGTTACTCCCGCCCACGATGTTCGCCGCATAGTAGATCGACTGTTCCAACCCAGTCCCGCTCGTCGGCCCGATCGCCAGACTGTAAGTGTTCCCCGCACTGTCCTTCACCGACTGCACCGTAGCCGCCGTGTCATTCCACCCCACCACTACCACGTTCAGGTCTCCCGCCGTCTGCGCCGCCGGATAACTCACCGGCACACTCGCCGTCGCAGACTGCGGCGTGGCCGATGCCACCTGGCTGAAACTGATCGCTACCGGCACGGTGTAGGTAAAGCCATTGGCCAGACTCCCGCTCTGCGACCCAACGTTGGTCACCGTCACCGTCACCGCACCCGCACTTCCCGCCGGCGTCGTCGCCGTAATCGACGTGCTGCTTACCACCACCACATTCGTCGCCGCCGCACTCCCGAACGTCACCGTCGCCCCCGTGGCAAAGTTCGTCCCCGTAATCGTGACTGCCGTCCCACCCGCCGTCGATCCAGTGTTCGGCGATACACTGGTCACCGTCGGCGCACCAATGTAGGTGAACCCATTGGTCAGACTCCCGCTCTGCCCATTCACCGTCACCGTCACCGTTACCGCGCCCGCACTCCCCGCCGGCGTCGTCGCTGTAATCGACGTGCTGCTCACCACCACCACGTTCGTCGCCGCATTCGCTCCGAACTTCACCGTCGCTCCCGTGGCAAAGTTCGTCCCCGTGATCGTCACCGCCGTCCCACCTGCCACCACTCCGCTGTTCGGACTTATGTTGCTCACCGTCGGTGTCACCACATAGGTGTACCCACTGCTTAGACTTCCACTTTGCCCGCTTACCGTGACGGTCACCGTCACCGCGCCCGCACTTCCCGCCGGGGTCGTCGCCGTGATCGTCGTGCTGTTCACCACTACCACATTCGTCGCTGCCGTCCCGCCGAACGTCACCGTCGCTCCCGCCACAAAGTTCGTGCCCGTAATCGTGACCGCTGTCCCACCCCCAGTCGATCCGCTACTCGGGCTCACACTGGTCACCGTCGGCGGGGCAACGTAGGTGAACCCATTGGTCAGACTCCCGCTCTGCCCATTCACCGTCACCGTCACCGTTACCGCGCCCGCGCTCCCCGCCGGCGTCGTCGCTGTAATCGACGTGCTGCTCACCACCACCACGTTCGTCGCCGCATTCGCTCCGAACTTCACCGTCGCTCCCGTGGCAAAGTTCGTCCCCGTGATCGTCACCGCCGTCCCACCTGC
Source organism: uncultured Acidobacteriaceae bacterium (assembly GCA_963766625.1). Lineage (GTDB taxonomy): Bacteria > Acidobacteriota > Terriglobia > Terriglobales > Acidobacteriaceae > Sulfotelmatobacter. The sequence goes on from CAVYBF010000028.1 coordinate 195,036, forward strand.
TGCCGCTCCGTCGTTCGGCGCTACACTGCTGACGCTGGGCGCAACCACATAGGTGTACCCACTGCTTAGACTTCCACTTTGCCCGCTTACCGTGACGGTCACCGTCACCGCGCCGGCACTTCCCGCCGGGGTCGTCGCCGTGATCGTCGTGCTGTTCACCACTACCACATTCGTCGCTGCCGTCCCACCGAACGTCACCGTCGCTCCCGTCACAAAGTTCGTGCCCGTGATCGTGACCGCCGTCCCACCCCCCGTCGACCCGCTATTGGGACTCACACTCGTCACCGTTGGTGGTAGAGCGTAAGTGAACCCGCTGCTCAGGCTCCCACTCAGCCCATTGCTGTTGGTCACAGTCACTGTCACCGCTCCGGCGCTTCCCACTGGGGTCGTCGCCGTGATCGTCGTGCTGTTCACCACCACCACGCTCGTCGCCGCATTCGCTCCGAACTTCACCGTCGCGCCCGTGGCAAAGTTCGTCCCCGTGATCGTGACTGCCGTTCCACCTCCCGTCGCTCCGCTATTCGGACTCACACCCGTCACCGTCGGCGGGGCGATATACGTAAATGCGCTCGCCAGACTCCCACTCTGCCCGCCAGAGTTGGTCACCGTCACGCTCACCGCGCCCGCACCCCCGGCCGGCGTCGTCGCCGTGATGGTCGTGCTGTTCACGAAAGTGACATTGGTCGCCGCCGTACTCCCGAACATCACCGTCGCGCCCGTGGCAAAGTTCGTGCCAGTAATCGTCACCGCCGTCCCACCGGCCGTCGATCCGCTGTTCGGACTTACACTCGTTACCGTCGGCACCGGACCGGAAGCTCCCGAAAACGTTACCATCTGCATCACCCAGGGCCCGGAACCGCTCAACGTCGCCGTGGCACTGTTGCTCCCCGCCGTCGTCACGATCTTGTCTTCTGCGAGGTCACTGTCCGGCGATGTAATGATGCGCGCGGTGAACCCGGTTCCCACCGTCGCATTTCCCGTCGCTACCGTATTGGCCCCAAAGATCAGCTCGTTGGCATTCGTCGTCGTCGCCGATCCACTGTTCGCAGCGGTGCTGCTGCCGGTCGCTCCCGCCGTCACATCCACCGCGGTCACTCCCCGATACTCCAGAATGCGCACATCCGGATAGGCCGCCGCCTGGCTGAACGTCACTGTCACCGTGTTACTCCCGCCCACGATGTTCGCCGCATAGTAGATCGACTGTTCCAACCCAGTCCCGCTCGTCGGCCCGATCGCCAGACTGTAAGTGTTCCCCGCACTGTCCTTCACCGACTGCACCGTAGCCGCCGTGTCATTCCACCCCACCACTACCACGTTCAGGTCTCCCGCCGTCTGCGCCGCCGGATAACTCACCGGCACACTCGCCGTCGCAGACTGCGGCGTGGCCGATGCCACCTGGCTGAAACTGATCGCTACCGGCACGGTGTAGGTAAAGCCATTGGCCAGACTCCCGCTCTGCGACCCAACGTTGGTCACCGTCACCGTCACCGCACCCGCACTTCCCGCCGGCGTCGTCGCCGTAATCGACGTGCTGCTTACCACCACCACATTCGTCGCCGCCGCACTCCCGAACGTCACCGTCGCCCCCGTGGCAAAGTTCGTCCCCGTAATCGTGACTGCCGTCCCACCCGCCGTCGATCCAGTGTTCGGCGATACACTGGTCACCGTCGGCGCACCAATGTAGGTGAACCCATTGGTCAGACTCCCGCTCTGCCCATTCACCGTCACCGTCACCGTTACCGCGCCCGCACTCCCCGCCGGCGTCGTCGCTGTAATCGACGTGCTGCTCACCACCACCACGTTCGTCGCCGCATTCGCTCCGAACTTCACCGTCGCTCCCGTGGCAAAGTTCGTCCCCGTGATCGTCACCGCCGTCCCACCTGCTGCCGCTCCGTCGTTCGGCGCTACACTGCTGACGCTGGGCGCAACCACATAGGTGTACCCACTGCTTAGACTTCCACTTTGCCCGCTTACCGTGACGGTCACCGTCACCGCGCCGGCACTTCCCGCCGGGGTCGTCGCCGTGATCGTCGTGCTGTTCACCACTACCACATTCGTCGCTGCCGTCCCACCGAACGTCACCGTCGCTCCCGTCACAAAGTTCGTGCCCGTGATCGTGACCGCCGTCCCACCCCCCGTCGACCCGCTATTGGGACTCACACTCGTCACCGTTGGTGGTAGAGCGTAAGTGAACCCGCTGCTCAGGCTCCCACTCAGCCCATTGCTGTTGGTCACAGTCACTGTCACCGCTCCGGCGCTTCCCACTGGGGTCGTCGCCGTGATCGTCGTGCTGTTCACCACCACCACGCTCGTCGCCGCATTCGCTCCGAACTTCACCGTCGCGCCCGTGGCAAAGTTCGTCCCCGTGATCGTGACTGCCGTTCCACCTCCCGTCGCTCCGCTATTCGGACTCACACCCGTCACCGTCGGCGGGGCGATATACGTAAATGCGCTCGCCAGACTCCCACTCTGCCCGCCAGAGTTGGTCACCGTCACGCTCACCGCGCCCGCACCCCCGGCCGGCGTCGTCGCCGTGATGGTCGTGCTGTTCACGAAAGTGACATTGGTCGCCGCCGTACTCCCGAACATCACCGTCGCGCCCGTGGCAAAGTTCGTGCCAGTAATCGTCACCGCCGTCCCACCGGCCGTCGATCCGCTGTTCGGACTTACACTCGTTACCGTCGGCACCGGACCGGAAGCTCCCGAAAACGTTACCATCTGCATCACCCAGGGCCCGGAACCGCTCAACGTCGCCGTGGCACTGTTGCTCCCCGCCGTCGTCACGATCTTGTCTTCTGCGAGGTCACTGTCCGGCGATGTAATGATGCGCGCGGTGAACCCGGTTCCCACCGTCGCATTTCCCGTCGCTACCGTATTGGCCCCAAAGATCAGCTCGTTGGCATTCGTCGTCGTCGCCGATCCACTGTTCGCAGCGGTGCTGCTGCCGGTCGCTCCCGCCGTCACATCCACCGCGGTCACTCCCCGATACTCCAGAATGCGCACATCCGGATAGGCCGCCGCCTGGCTGAACGTCACTGTCACCGTGTTACTCCCGCCCACGATGTTCGCCGCATAGTAGATCGACTGTTCCAACCCAGTCCCGCTCGTCGGCCCGATCGCCAGACTGTAAGTGTTCCCCGCACTGTCCTTCACCGACTGCACCGTAGCCGCCGTGTCATTCCACCCCACCACTACCACGTTCAGGTCTCCCGCCGTCTGCGCCGCCGGATAACTCACCGGCACACTCGCCGTCGCAGACTGCGGCGTGGCCGATGCCACCTGGCTGAAACTGATCGCTACCGGCACGGTGTAGGTAAAGCCATTGGCCAGACTCCCGCTCTGCGACCCAACGTTGGTCACCGTCACCGTCACCGCACCCGCACTTCCCGCCGGCGTCGTCGCCGTAATCGACGTGCTGCTTACCACCACCACATTCGTCGCCGCCGCACTCCCGAACGTCACCGTCGCCCCCGTGGCAAAGTTCGTCCCCGTAATCGTGACTGCCGTCCCACCCGCCGTCGATCCAGTGTTCGGCGATACACTGGTCACCGTCGGCGCACCAATGTAGGTGAACCCATTGGTCAGACTCCCGCTCTGCCCATTCACCGTCACCGTCACCGTTACCGCGCCCGCACTCCCCGCCGGCGTCGTCGCCGTAATCGACGTGCTGCTCACCACCACCACGTTCGTCGCCGCATTCGCTCCGAACTTCACCGTCGCTCCCGTGGCAAAGTTCGTCCCCGTGATCGTCACCGCCGTCCCACCTGCCACCACTCCACTGTTCGGACTTATGCTCGTCACCGATGGCTCCACCACATAGGTGTAACCGTTCGCCAGACTCCCATTCTGCGAACTAGGGTTGGTCACTGTTACGGTTACCGCACCCGCGCCACCGGCAGGCGTGGTGGCCGTGATGGTCGTGCTGTTCACCACCACCACATTCGTCGCCGCCGTACTCCCGAACGTCACCGTCGCACCCGCTACAAAGTTCGTGCCCGTAATCGTGACCGCCGTCCCACCCCCAGTCGATCCGCTACTCGGACTCACACTGGTCACGGTCGGCGGTGCGAGGTAGGTAAATGCGCTAGCCAAGCTCCCACTCAGCCCACTGCTGTTGGTAACGGTGACCGTTACCGCACCGGCACTCTCCGCCGGCGTTGTCGCTGTAATCGACGTGCTGCTCACTACCACTACATTTGTGGCCGCCGTAGCTCCGAACTTCACCGTCGCGCCCGCCGCGAAGTCTATCCCCGTGATCGTTACCGCGGTCCCACCTGCCGTAGACCCGCTATTGGGACTCACGCTGCTCACGAACGGTACCGTGCTCGCAACTGCTGCGCGGAATGTAACGACCTGCATAACCCAATTTCCGGATGCATTCAGAGGCACCCAGGAGTGATAGCTGCCTGGCACGTTGACCGTGCGATCTTCCGCGACGTCGGAATCCGGCGATGTAATGACTCTCGGAGTGAAAGGGGCGCCCGCCATGATGGCCGTGTTGCTCTTCGCCATGCTCGCCCCGACAATCAATTCATTCGCAGCGTTTGTAGTGACGAAGCCACTGTCGGCGATGTTGCTGTTTCCAATCGCGCCGGCAGAAACGTCCAGCGGGTTTGATTCATCCACTCCGCTGTACTCGAGAATCCTGACATCGGGCTTAGTTGCAGCCTGATTGAAAGTTACCGTTACCGTGTTGCTGCTGTTTGCCAGAATGTTCTTGGCATAGTAGATAGATTCCCGCAAAGCTGTACCCGAGGTTGGTCCAAGCGCGAGCACATAGGTATTTCCTGCAGAATCGGTAACAGACTGAACGCTGGCTGTAGTGTCATTCCACCCAACGATTACTATGTTCAGGTCGCCAGCTGTCTGCGCTCCCGTATAGGCCAGGGGAACCGATGCCGTGCTTGATTGCGGCGTTGCAGACGCCACTTGTATGAACCGAACTCCTTGAAACGCCGGAGGATTCAAACCATAAACTTGCAATTGTCCTGAAAAAGAACCAACGTACACCTTACCGTTAGCGATAGTTGGGGCATTGTACTTGGCAGAATTGCCCACGTCGTCACGCACCAGATTTTGGGTAGAGTCCCACAGCTCATTGCTCAGATTCGTAGCATCAAAAGCGCGAACCACGCCGCTAACTTGAATTCCTGATGCCCACTGAGAAAGCGACGCTGTCGACCACAAGATGCCGGTGCCCGTCAGGCTCCCGTCGGCAGAAATCGAAAGGGCAGCCGCGTTGGATTCTCCAGAACTGTCCTGCATTGTGCTTTCCGAAACGGGAGTTGTGTTGAATTTGGATCCTGTGAACTGCAAGGCTTTCAGATAATCCCCAGGTCCCCAGATGTAGGCGAGAGGGCCGTAGTTCGGACTGTCCCAATAGATGGGCGAACTGTAAAACGGTCCCGGTGTTGGGTTGAACTCCTGAACGTCGTTGTCTGTACCGGAGTTGTACTCGCCCATGCTCGCGGTATCTACGACGCGAAAAATTCCGTCCTTACCCATGCCCACCAGCAGCGAGGTTCCAGGCATCAACATCGGGCCGCCGGATCCCAAATCGCTGTTGTCCGCGTTCAGGGTTCCCTGATTGTACGGTGTGAAATAGTCAGCAACTGATAGGCTGGATCCACTAAACTTCACAAACGAGTCGCCATAGTTTCTGCCGCCGCTGACATTCGCATTGAAGTCACCATTTCCCGTCATGATATAGACATTCCCCGCCGCGTCCGCGACCGGTCCTTGCCCTGCGGACCAAACCCCACCATCGCTGCCATCCGGATCAACGCTGAAGACTGCCTCTTGCTGCAGGGTACTTGCGTTGTAGGTCATTACCCATCCGTTCCAGGTCCCAATATCGCCGACCGAGCCAAAGGCCAGATAAAGGCTCCCGTTCACAAGAAGCAACGAAGGGCGCTGATGCTGATAGGCTGGGTTGAATGTTAATACTCCGCCGTCGCTACCCGTGCCAGTTCCACTCACCTGCGCAGTAATCTCCACTGGACCGCCGAGCTGCTCGTTTCCGGTTGTCAAGTCCAGGGCGTGCAGATAATCATGGTAAGTGCTATTACTGGTGTTCTTGGTCCTGCTCACGACGTAGATGAGTCCTGCCACCGGGTCGATCACTGGCGTACTAGTAATACCGATCTCCGGACTAATGTCGTAGTAAGGGCAATCGGATGGATTGGTGTCGCCTGTGAGAATACAAATGTCCTCGCTGGGCACAGGTGTGCCCAGATTCACCTGCCATAAGGGAGCCGGGGCGTTGGGATTGTCGGCATCAAACGCATACACGCTGTTGTGCTGGGTGGCGACGTATACGACATTGTGAGTCGCCCCTTGAATGGTAAGTCCCGGAACATACAAAGGTTGGGCGTAAATGAATCCATCAACTGTCCGCCAGAACAACTTGCCAAAACCGCCCTGGTTTACGTTCGAAGTGTTAAGGACAGTCTCACTTAGGTTCTGCCCGGTGCGCGCGTTATCGTTGTGCTGCGTCAGCACCGAAACTTGGCCAATGCCAAAGATCGCGCTTAATAGCGTGAGCATGAATAAGCTTGCCTTGGCCAACCGCATAGTTTGGTCTTTCATCTTGTTCGCTCCAGTGGACGACCTTCGTATTTGCAGAAAATCGGGGGTTGCACTGACTGGGGGAATTTTGCCCGCGCCGGGCCGAGCCCGACAATTGGCAGACTTGATTTAGAGGGGAAGGGTGATTGACTTTTGCAACCGCTTGTTGGGGCGAGGCGTTTGTCGCTGCATTCGGTGGTTCGTGATCATTGGTCTTTATCGATCACGAAACCTATTAACCCAGAATGTCGACCTCCCGCCTCCAACAGTAAACTGAATTGCTAATTATGCGAAGCTGCTTATTTTCCAGTTCTGTCGGATCTAAGCTTTGGCCGCGAGCGGCGCTGCGCTTACCTGACACCTTCTGACATAACCGAGGCGCTTCCTTTGTCGCTGCTGCGGTGCTCCGCAGCAAAAATCTGGAAAACTGCGGCATACCGGAATTTCCAGTCCTGTCTTCTCTTGTTGAAAGGCTCCAAACCTGTATAGTGATGTGGCCAGTACCGCCTCAACCAGACATCGCCCTCATGAATTGGCTCGAGCAACTCGTCCACCGGATTCCATCCTAGTTCACGCGCAACCCTCGTCCGGACGTCTAAGTCTATCCCCGACACGAACAAATGTCCCCGGTGGCTCACCAAGCGCGCAATGTTACGCAAGCACTTTTCCGCTTGCCTAGGATCCATATGGCACAAAAAGTTATTAGCTACCACCATGTCCTGCTGACCCAGTATGTCACCGAGGCCAGGGTCCCCAACATCGCCAACGTGCCACTTGATCCCTTCTCTGATCCACGGCCTTACCCGCACGAGATCACCTTCGCGATCGAACAGTTCGTTCACTTCCCCTCGGGTCAGGCGTTCAAGAATCGCTGAGCCGGATATGTCTGAAGACATCATGGGGTAAACTCCGCATCTCGCGAACTCCACAACGTCCTTTGAAATGTCCATCGCCTGCAAACAAAGGGTTAAATCGGGCCGGGCAGTTCGAATTATCCACGCGATCGAGTACACCTCCGCTCCCGAACTGCTACCTAATACGGCTACTCTCAGTGTCTCGCCCTGCTTCTTACGCTCGACGAGGCGTTTGATTAATTCAAGAGCAGGCCGATTACGAAAAAAGCAGGTCCCAAGCCCTTGCGCACGACCGCCCCTCACCTTAGCTAGTTTATGCACAAGCTGACCGTATAAGCGCATCGGACGGCAAGCAGTAACATACGAAGGGAGTCTGTCCCAGAGCCTACGATTAACATTAAGGTAAACATCAATTGGACACTTCCCGAAAATCTCCCATCTCAAACATCTCGATATCCAGGTTACACCGTTACCAGGCTCAAATATTACACTTTGAGGAAACACCTCCGGATTCCACCTCGTGGCGGTGTCATTACCTGCTACTCCGCGGGGCCTGCCAAACAACAAAAGTCGCATTCTCCCCGTATAAGAATATTCGACGCCAGGTGGAATCTCGACCAACGTCCCTGGAACAACTTCGTACCTTTCTCCGTCGACAATGAAGCACCCATCTCCGGACAGAACATAATAAATGCGACGAATCTTCCGGCTTATCTGAAACGTATCGTGTCCTTGAGTGACATCTATGTAGCACACTTCGACTGTGGGATCACTCAAAGGACCAAACACGTATCCTGACAATCCTATTGAAGTGAATGCAGGAGAGTTCGGTAAAGCATATATATATCGCATATAAAACGACCATCTCTACAGTAAAGCTAACTGTCGCAGCCAGTTCTTGAATCTATGCTAGAGCTGCCGACAAATACGAACAACAAGGCACACTTAGCAAGCGATCCCGTGACGTCGCACATGTCGCACACAACACCTCATTATCGAATAACTACAACCTCAATTGTTCGCTTTCTGATACTCACCTGAAACCGTGCTCGGCAGAAAAAGATTGTCAAATTGCTGGGCCAATTTAGCTGCATATGACATAACGCCTATGGACGATTGTCGCTTTACACTCTCACTGTCATTAATTAGTGAGCGAAACGCATTGGTGATCCAGTCGACTTCGAAGTGTTCAATGTTGGCGTTAAAACGGCCCTGTCCGACAGCTTCCATCGCAGAGTCCATTTTTGGACCGTAGCTCAACGAAATAACGGGTTTATTCAGCAAGTGAGAAAACACTATCCCGTGGTACTTACAGGTCACAACGAAATCAAACTCAGCCATCTTTTGCAAAAGATCTTGTACATTATCAATCCCACCGGTAAATGACTGAGACAGCTCTGCAGGAGACAAGATCGACGATAGCCGTGTCCTCAAGTCCTCTATTGCATAATGATCAGTAATCATGTCGGTAGAAAATACCTGCAGGCTATAACCATGATCGAGCAGCCATAAAGAAAACTGGGTAACTTTGTCGAGATATTTGCGATAAATAGAATCGTCCTTGCGAGGCCATACCCGCGGATCACAAAAACCCATTGGATTGATGCCAACTATTTTCGAAGCGGTAAATGCCTTCTCTGTCGGCAGTTCCTGCGCTTTCAGTCCGTAAACCGAATCTGCACATACTACGAGACGTGAACTGATACCAAGCGTGCGTATCCGCTCTTGAGAATCGTCGTCCCGAAATGATCGATAATCAGCCAGACTTACTGCCCATGCGGCGAACAAGCGACTTAATCGATGATTAAGGGGTCCGGCGCCGACATTCAGTATGTATACCTTTTTACCCGCTACCTTAGTTAGCAGGCAAAATTTAAACAGCGCATAGGGATGCGACCAGGGGCCGTTCCATAAATCGCTGAATTGACCACCGCCAGATATTATCATGATATCGAGACTTTTCAATATTTGAAAAGAGCGCCACCAGGATAGAATTTCACGCCCAAAATCCAAAAGAGCTTTTGCGAGGCTATACATGAAGCGAGCGCGCTTCAAGATTGATTTCATCCGCGAGCCACGGGTAGCCGTAGCACCACCGTTTCCCGCTGACGCTCCACAAGAAGCTTGTGCCCAAGAAATCGGATAGCAAATAATGTTATGCCGGTGCGCGGTATCAGCAGGAACTTGCGAAAATGCAACTAACTGGACATCGGGAATGCGCCGTTTGATGCTTTCAATTACGACATCTTGAGTGGCGGCGTCACCCAGATTCCCATATCCCATATGGTCTAAGATTCCGATTCGCATATTGCACTATTTACCTCGACAGTCTACATCTGCTATTTACCTTGACAGTCTACGTTTGCTTGGCTTTGTCGATCTAACCAGCCCGGAATAAAATCAGTCGTAAATCTGCAGTCTTCAGGCAGCAGCTCGGGGCGGCTCGGTAAACGACCGCGCCGCAGCTTGAGCATACATCGGCTTTTCAACCTGTTGCCTTCCGTATCTATTCACATTTTTTACCTCGCTTTGGACCAAGCGAGTATGACTATCTAGGTAATACCTCACTGAAGCACCAGTTGTTCTGAGCCCTTCATCACGGCTTCCTGAAAAAGCTTCGCAACGGTCATTGGATCAAATTGTCTTCTTGCGCGTTCTCTAGCTCGGCGTCCCATGCCACATAATTCGTTTGGATGCGAATGCAGAAAACACAACGCATCTGCAAGTTGCTCCGGGGACTCTTGTGGTACGAGCAGGCCAGTCTCCCCATCTATAATTGCTTCTGGTATCCCACCTTCGCTTGAGCCGATCCCTGGAACTCCGAATGCCGCGGCTTCGATGAGCGCTATGCCGAAGCCCTCGTGCTGTATCTGTGGGTCCACTCGTGACGGCATGACAAAGATGTGACTACTGCTGAGAAGATGCCATTTGTCGGCGTCTGTAATCTGACCAGCAAAGTGTATGCTGTCTCGTAACCCAAGTTCATCCACAAGCGCTTCTAGGCATTCTCTCTCGTTACCATCTCCAGCTATGACATACTTGTAAGGGATCTTTCTATCAGAAAGAATTCTTAAAGCCCGGATCGCCACATCAATTCCCTTAGCTCGAACTAATCTGCAAACGCTAGCAATATTCAACACAGGACCGATTCTGGTGCAGGATTTCAAAGCAAAAGATGCGTCCATTGCCTCTATCGAAATCGGTGGATAAATTACCTTGAGTTTATTAGCAGATATGTTCCACTTTTCGAGAAGTGATTTTGTATGCCGCGAATTGGCCGCGATCCACGACGCCTCCTTGAGCATCATTCCTCTTCTGAATAGATCATTAGGTTTACCTGGAAAACGGTGGACCTCAAAATCGTGAGCTATGATCCCGAATGGGAACCCTCTCTCCTTAAGCAAAAGTGCGAATGGATATTGGTGAAGGTCCAGGTGCCCGAAAACAATCATATCCGGCTTGTATTCAGCAAGAAAGCGTCGAAGTTGCAACGTTGCTTCCGAAGATGATCGAAAAAAAGGTGTTCCGTCCAAAAAGCGTCGCGCCACAAGAGAGGAACACCTCAACATTTCCAAAACGCTCACAAAACTGTTTCCCAGCCAGTAATTGGGGCGCTTATCATACAACACGGGAAACGGACTAACCCAGGGTTCATAACTCTCAAGAAAGGCCTGTCTCTGCTTGTCCTCTGGAGAAATCACGCCCAGAACATTGACTGAATTGCCTATTTGAATTAAACCCTTAGCGAGACTATCAAGGTAGGCAGCAATCCCTCCGGTCTTTGGCTTATAATCAGAAGCAATAAAAAGAAACTTGCTCATATTTTCTGAGTGCCTTCTGTCTGACGATGCGTCTGCCCATTTGGTCGCAGTCGGAGAAAGAGCTTTTCAACCGTCTGCTTCGGATTTAGCGCCAGATCAGCAACCTTGATGCACAATGCCTTAACCAGTCTAGTGATAGAGAGCGGAGCGCCGGCTTTGTCCAAAATATCCGTATGATATTTCCAGAACTGGGTTCCGTTTAGATGAATAGCGCCAACGGCCAAAAGCTCGTAATACTCTTTCAAAATAGCATCGACCCGCTGGCTCAGTTCGTCTTTATCCAGATATAATGGCCCATACGTTAGAACGTCTAGGAGATGTGACCCTAAATATGTGCAAAGTTGCTTAGCTTCCGCACCGACAGCGTTTTCATGAACTCTTTCAAACGTAAGCACCTGGTGGACAAACCCAAAGTCTGCACTGAGCAAACACTCGTAAAAGGCACTGATGTCCGCGTGTTGTCGTGAGTTTGGGAAAAACTGTGTTGTTCTTCTAATGCGCTCAGCACGATAGAGAACTGAGGTCGGAGTGCCGAGGTAATGACGACCGCCAAGCAGATGCCAGCGACCGGCTTCTCTGCCGCACACAACAGTACTTTTGCAAGGTAGCCCGTCGAATACCACCTGCCAGCTGGTTCCGCCGCCCCTCAGTGTATACGCTCCCACAACTCCAACCGAAGAGTTTGCTTTGGCTAGGCAAACGGTGCGGCTGATGCAATTCGGAAATAGGCAGTCATCGGCCGCGACAATTTTGCAATACTCACTATGTGGCGAGATGAGTCGGAGTGCCCTATTATAGCTTTCTATGACGTCCACGAACTCAGCATAATCGTAGACATGAATACGATCCTCATGTTTGGCATACTCCTTCGCAATATCAAGAGATGAGTCGGTACTGCTGTTATTTACTATCAGATACTCCCAGTGTTCATAGCTCTGCTTCAGAACGCTCTCGATACAGTCGGCAAGATACTCCGCCCCGTTGTATACAGGAGTAACGATACTTACTAAGGGTTGAGATACACGATTCATATCTTGGCACGATTCTCTCAACTCTAGCTATTCAGCGCTACCGCGCGGGAAGTGGTCCCCATCCGAAGCTGAGCTGGAGGAAGCTAAGAATTGTGCGATCTACATTTCTGAAGTTTCGTCGCCTCCGTAGAACCTCGTGAGACTCCGGGGATGTAATATACTTAAACCGGAGAACGGGAATGTCGAGTCTGGAACCATTCAATCGTGGTTCGCAATCCTGTTTCCAGCGAGGTTCTTGGCCGCCAGCCGAGTTGATCGTATGTACGGCCCACATCCGCGACTCGCGTCTGTTCGAATGGGCGGTCGGGCCGAGCTCCGAACTCTGGACGAATTTCAGTGCCCATCAGCTGTGCAATCAGTAAGGCAACGGCACGCAACTCGGTTAGACACCCAGAGCCCAAGTCCACTGTGCTGGCGAAAACATCCGGTGATCGCGCGCAAACAAGCAGGCCCTCGATCACATCGTCGATGTATATCCAATCGACTTTTCGTTCTCCGCTACTCAACTTCGGCACCTGGCCCGAGAGAAGCGAAGAGATGATGTAAGGTACAAAGCGCGCGGTCGGTTGCAGTCCTGGTCCATAAACCATGAAAATTCGAGCGTTTACGACTTGAGTTTTATACAAGGCTTGAAACATCCGAGCGTAGGAGCGTATGGCCAACTTTGAGGCGGCATAGGGTGAACTGCATACCTCTGCGCTTTCTTCGGCCGGCTCTTCCAGTGAGCCCGCCAAGACGATTCGTCCGTGCCCTTCAGTAAGCGCCAGCAACAGATTTACAGTTGCGTGAAGGTTATGTTCGAGAGTCGGGAGTACGGCTTCGAGGCCTCGCTCGCCAGTGACGCAACCTGCCAGATGAAACACGACCTCCGGCTGCACGGTAGCTAACAAACTGCGAGTTGCTCTTGCATCCCGCAGGTCGACACGCCACCATTGAAAGTCGCCGTGCTGGCCGACTTGAACCTCTCTGGAGACCGCATGGACCTCTACGCCTTCTCTCTGTAGGCGCTGGCATAAGTTTGAGCCGATGTGGCCCGTTGCGCCGGTAACCAAGACTCTCCGAATCGATCGACTCAGTATGGTTTTGTCCAAAGCGCGCATCGCAAATTAATTAGTATCAGTAAGTACCCAAACACAAATGAGTTCAAGCGTCAATATTGGCGTGCTAAGCGGAAACGCTCTTCGTTTTGACCCATAAGGGCCCTTTCAATCCGCTCAGAAGGTCCCAATAGAATGCCTTCTGTCCAGCCGCGAACAGGAGTAACCCCATAAACGTAAAAAGTAGAAACCCGCTTTCCAGCACGAGACGAGGCAATGGAGATAAAAATTGACCGTAACTCAACTTTACTCCGAGAGTAAGGCCTCCAGCCAATATTCCCGAGGCCATCGGCCGCGCCACCACCCGCAGAATGTCCCAAACGGAAATTATAGTGCCTTGTACTGCCCAGGCCGTAAGCGGAAGGGCGCACACCACCATGACTAGCGAATAAGCGAATGCCACACCTTTAGGTCCATAAGGCAATCCCAAAACATAACCTCCAATGATAAGAGGACAAAACACGAAAGACATTTTCAAGCTTCTCCCGACGAGTCCGACCGAAAAGAGGAACCACGATAGAGGATTGATGAGGGCAAAAATCAAAATCGTAGGGGCCAGTAAGCGAAAAATAGGGGCCGTCGCTCCCCACTTCGGGCCCAGAAGAACAAAAATAATATCATTAGAAAAAAGGGCGCAAGCAATCGTGATGGGGAGAGTCAGTCCAAGAACTAAAGAATAGCCCTTGAGAAAATAGCTCTTCAGGCGACTCAGATCGTGCTGGAGTCGGGACAGTGCCGAAAACGCTACCTCGCCTACAGCTGAATTCAGATTATCAGTGGGAATGTTAACGATCTGGTAAGCCCTTCCATAAATGCCGATTGCATCGGCTCCCCAGAAGCGGCCAATCAGAATTTTTTCAGCATTATATGCCAGGTAAGCTAAGAGGCTATTCAATGTGAGAGTACCGCCAAAATGCATCATGGAACGTATTCCCGCACGCCTTCGCGGTTTCCCAGGAACCCAGGCGGTAGCCAACCAGTAGCCGATCGTGGCGATGAGTGGAGTAATAACCGTCATCGCTACAAGAGCCCAATATCCATATCCAGCCTTGGCTCCGCCGATGGCAATCGCGGTACCAACGATCAAACCGACCGTGTTTATGATTGCCAACGCGGTAAAACGCATTTCGCGTTGCAGAAGCACTGAGTGTTGTACTCCTGCCGCGTTAAAAATAAAACCAAGTGCCAAAACCACCGTCACTCCAAATAGTTTAGGTTCGTGGTAAAAAGCAGAGATCGCTGGGGCCCCAGCTACCGCCAGAAGCGCGAGAAGTATGCCAACGAATATGTTGATCCAGAACAAAGTTGAGATTTGTTCTTCCGTCACGTCCGTTCGCTGAACTGCAGCAGCTGAGAGACCGAAGTCTCGGAAAAGTGTCAGGACTCCAGTAAACGCTGTGACCATCCCGACCAACCCAAAATCTTTCGGTCCGAGCAACCTGGCTAGCACCATCAGAGAACCAAGGCGAAGCACGAAATTGGCCCCTTGAGCACAGAGCCGCGCGACCCCTCCACGAATCGTCTTCTCTTTTAGATCTTTCATTATGTTCTCGTGCTGTTAAAAAGAACTAGCATCCTGGCGCTCATGTTCGGTTCAGAGCAGTAACTTACGGCAGTAGAAAGCCTCGGCATAACCACTTGATGCATTGCATTCCATTCCCCGCAAACGCATCAGTGAGAAAAATGTCTCTGGCTCAAACCATCGCTTGGACCTTTGAGACTGGAACGTTCCGATGATGGAATCAACTTTTTTTTGGCTAGCGTCGGCTTCGAGCGGCACAAAAACGCTGGGGCGCCCCAAGTCACCGTCGTATTTCGGAATTTCGTACTCCAGAATCAAGTGTTCTCGAAAAGTGTTCCAGGTCAAATCTGATATCAGCCGGTGATCTTGATGGGCGTCTTTGCCGTAATGAGTAAAGATCAGATGGGGGTCAAGAGATTTCAGATCCTTCTCGAAGACCGTTTTCACCTCGGCGCCGATGTATGGCATGAATCCGTCTTGAAACGCCTTCAGTACGATTCTCTCGACACGCGAGCCGGCGAACAGTTCAGCTCCCCGGCGGGCCTCCGCCTCTCGCACTCCAATCGCACTGAACACCACCCAGTGAATCCTGCAATCTGGGTATTGATTGGCGAGCCTGAGGATTGTTCCGCCACAACCAATTTCTATGTCATCCGAGTGACAGCCCAGACATAAAATCTGCAGTGCCCCCTTCGTCGGAGCGAGATTCAAGTGGATCATACGCTCGCCGATGCCACTTCCCGGTGGTTGGAGTTGGAGTTTCCATTGGCTCCATGATTCCAGACCTTCCAAGGCGCTGCGCCTTGGTTGAGTTCCTCAAGGTGCTGCTTGTCCTTAAAGGTGTCCATGCACTGCCAAAACCCCGTGTATTTATAGGCCAATAAAGCCTGCTTCTCGATGAGCCGCTGAAATGGCTCTCTCACCAGTTCCTCACCGGGCTGAATATGCCTGAATATCTCATTGCGCATGGCGAAAAAACCGCCGTTGATCCAGATCTCGCTTTGACTCAATGCACTGATCCCGCGCACAAGACCTTCTGATCCGGCGTGGACGATATCGAAACTCGCCGTCGGTTGCACCAGCAACAACGAAGCAACGGCTCCGCTCCGACGAAATGTTTCAAGCAGAGTTGGTAAATGAACGTCACTCAATCCATCGCTGTAGTTAGCCAAAAACATTTCTTCACCCTGCACGTGCGGCTCTATAGCCTTCAGACGTTGACCGATGTTCGCGTTCGCACCTGTCTCCACAAAGGTTATCGTCCAATCGTCGATATCGCGATTTAGAAATTGGACATTCTTCCCTCCCTGTGACCATACGAAATCGTTCGAAACGGATTCGTCGTAACGGAGGAAGTAATCCTTGATGCTGTTGCCTTTGTATCCCAGACAAAGGATGAAATCCTTGTGACCAAAGTGGGCGTAGTACTTCATCAAATGCCACAAAATGGGTCGGTTGCCAATCTGTACCATGGGTTTTGGAACATCATCAGCATACCCTCGGAGCCGCATCCCTGCTCCTCCACAAAACAGAACTACTTTCATAACCTACCTCCGCCTCTTAGTAGACCTGCACCTTGGGGATCGGCACGACAAAGCGTCCGCCCCACTCTCGAATGAACTGCAATTGCTGCATGATTTCTTGTTTTAAGTTCCAGGGCAAAATGACAACATAGTCTGGCTTGGTCGCTCGGATCCGGTCTGGGTGAAAAATTGGAATGTGATTGCCGGGTAGAAATCGTCCTTGCTTGTATGGGCTACGATCGACGGTGTATTCGATCAGATCCTTGCCAATTCCACAGTAGTGCAGTAGTGTCGCGCTCTTGCCCGGAGCTCCATAGGCCGCTACAGATTTGCCTTGCAGCGCGGCCGTCAACAAGAATTCCACCAGAGCGAATTTAGTTTCTCTGACCTGCCGGGCGAAGCCTTCATAACCTTCTGGAGAATCCAGCCCAGCCGTTTTTTCCTCCGCTATCAATTTCTCGACGGTCGGTTGGATCGCATGTGTCCTGCTCTCCGCTCGGCAAGCGTAAACGCGAAGCGAGCCACCATGCGACTTTAATTCTTCAACGTCGAATACCTTGAGGCCGTGAGCGCTCATGATCTGCACGGTCGTGAGCATCGAGAAATACGAGAAGTGCTCATGATAGATCGTGTCAAACTCGTTGAGTTCGATCAACTTCAAAAGATGGGGAAACTCTAGTGTCAGAACACCTTCAGGTTTCAGCAGTATTTTCAGTCCTTCAACAAAGTCATTCAAGTCAGGGACCTGCGCCAACACATTGTTACCCAGAACTAAATCGGCGCAACGCCCCTGCCCTGCCAGTTCTTTTGCCACCTCCGTACTGAAGAACCGCACCATAGTGGGTACGCCTTTTTCGACTGCCACTTTGGCGACATTCGCTGCCGGCTCTATGCCCAGCAGAGGCACGTTTTGGCGAGCAAAATACTGGAGCAGGTATCCATCGTTGCTAGCCACCTCAACCACGAAACTTTCTTTGTTCAGGCGGAATCGGCTCATCATTTTGTTGCAGTAATCTTCGCTGTGTTTGAGCCATGAATCCGAATAGGAAGAAAAATATGCGTAGTCGCTGAAAATACTCTCTGCGCTCTCGTATTCGTCCAACTGCACCAGAAAACAGTTCTCGCAAACGTACACATGAAGCGGGTAATAGACTTCGCCGCGATTGAAATCCGCGGCTGACGGGTAAGTCTCGCACAAGGGAGACATCCCCAGGTCGACAAAGGTTCTTTGTAATCCAGTCCCGCAGAAACGGCACTGCTTGGTTGCGACCATTTGCTGAGTATCCGCCGGAAGTGTCATCGTAGCCATTTTTCGCTTTGTCCTTTTTAGGAAAGAGGATTCTCGGTTAATTCACGCGACCACTGCGGTCTCTGCATGCTGCAAGCACCAACGCAAAGAAGCATCCAACTGCCCGGCTCGGAGAAGCCGTTGAATATGGCTGATTCGCAAATAGCGGCCACGCTCCATATCTTCGGTTGTAAGCCCCACGGTTCGGTACGCCTCATAGAGTTCTCGCGCGCCCTTGCGTGCGGTCCACTGTGGGCGGAAGTTCGGCAGCACGCGCTGAACTTTGTCGCAATTTACACGGTAACAGCGCTTGTCGGGAGCTCCGTCCGGTGCGTACTCCACATGGCACCCGGGAACGGTTTGTGCGACGATCTCGGCCAGTTCGCGAATACGATAGTTTTCCTCCGTCCGACCGACATTAAAAGTCTGGTTGTGAATTGCCTCCTGCGGGGCACCCAGGACCGCGAGAATCGCTGCGATTATGTCGCGAATATGAATGATTGGCCGCCAGGGTGTGCCGTCGCTCTTTATATACACTCGTCCGGTCGTGTACGCCGACGCCACCAAATCATTCAAAACGATGTCAAGTCTCAGGCGAGGAGATACCCCGTATGCAGTCGCATTTCGCATGAATGTCGGGCTGAAATGTTCATCTGCCAGAAGGGCGACGTCACGTTCGACTAGGACCTTCGACTCGGCATATGCCGTAACCGGATTTAGAGCTGCGTTTTCATCATGAAACACATCGCCTGCTGCGCCATATGTACTGCAAGAGGATGAGAACACAAATCGTTTCACTCCTGCTGCTTTTGCCAGTTCCGCCAACCGCACCGAGGCTTTGTGGTTGATGTCGTACGTGAGGCCTGCGTTAAGGTTTCCTAGAGGATCATTCGACAGTGCCGCTAAATGGACGACCGCATCGAAACCGTCGAGATCCCTTTTTGTCAGATCACGAATGTCCTTGCGGACCTCAGCAACACCTTCCATGGATTGTCCGAATTCACAGCCCGCAAATAAATCGGTGTCCATGCCAACTACTTCATGCCCCGCAGAAAGGAAAAGGGACGATGCAACCGCGCCGATATAACCTTTATGACCAGTTAGAAGTACTCTCATGAAGCTCCTCTTCGAACTTGATTTGGGCCAGTCGAGGTAACAGTGGAAAATCAACTAAACTCTGGGGAGGATATCCGCGTTATCTTCACTCAATCGTTACACGTGAGGCCGGGGCGCCGAAATGGCCTGCCGGTTATCGAACTTAGGTAACCTAGACTATGTTACTTGCAAGCCTCCGACCGAGGAATGCAATGCGGTGAGGTGTTCGGAAACGACAGAGAGCAGTCCGCTATCCCGCAGCAACTCTGCTGCATCGCCGATTGCTGCGAATGGAAGGCCGGATCGCTCGGCAATGTCCAGCAGCGAGTGCTTGCCATCGGAAAGATTCAGTGTCCAGAGCCGTGCGTTGATCTCAACTCCAATCGCTTCACCACCTGTGGATCGGTAAAGATTTCGTTTTCCTAATTGTGGTTCACAAAATGGGCTCAGATTGCGATATCGCTGATTGTTCTCCAGAACATCAATTACATCCGTACAAAGGCGGAGTGATTCTGCTAACTGTCCCGGCTTGATGAAGTCAAGATTGTCCGCCGAAGTATGATATTCCGGAAAAGTTCCCCAGACACTGCGCATCAAGCACCCAATCGGGAGATCGAAGCCCGGTGAGCAGTATTGCCGCTCATCATACCCATACGGCGAGAAATTCAGAATTTCATAAGATTCATGGTTGTGACGCAGGACGTGCGCCATAGCCTGATCGATCTCCGCGTTTCCTCGGCGGCTCTTCTTGTAATGGAACGGCCCCGCGTCCCCGATACCTGTCAGCACCAACCCGTGGCGTATGCGTCCAACATTCCCGCGATTGCGCGCCAGCCAGGTGATTGCACCAATCGTCCCTGGAATAAAGAGGAACCGATAAGAATAGCGAAGCTCACGTTCAGATAGGAACTGTGCCAAGTAAGTAGCCACACTTAGTCCGGAAAGGTTGTCATTCGCTAATGAAGGATGACAGCAGTGACACGAAATCAAAACCTCATCCGAGCAACGACCTGGTAAATAGCATTCTCCGTAAGTCAAGTGGCCATCACCCAGCGTGGAATCAATGCAAACCTCATACTCACCCTCTTGCAATTCCAGCATGTGGTTATGAGACAAGCAAAAGCCCCAGTTTTCCTGGTAATAAGACGTCCGGTAAGGAATCCAGTCTGGACGATCAGGAATCGTAAACAGATGCGGCCTGAGTTGATCTAGCGACATCTTCGAGTGCATCGGCGCACTATAGTTAAGTACGTGCAGGTTGTTCTGCCGGAAGTCCACAACCCTTTTCCCGTGAGCGTCCTTTATATAGGCGTCCCGGATATTCCATTCCTTGGGGACGGTCCAATCAAAAACCGCGGTTCCGGTCGGCACTTCAGAGATCTGCAGCGGAACTTTATCTTCGATAACCGCAAGAGTCTGTCGGATCCCGTCGCCCGTGATGCTTCGGCAAAGCGGATAAAGATCTGCGGCAAAGCGGTACACATCCTCTCCGATTTTCATCAGATCTTTCTGGTCGAGATCTTTCAGTAGGCGCATTGCACTGGCTCGAAATTCGGGTAGCTCCGATCGCGCTCGGAAATCACTTCAATGTTGGCAGGCCAAACAATCTGGAATGCTGGATCATCCCAGCGCACCCCGCGGGCCTCGTCAGGGCGATAGAACTCCGACATCTGATAAAAAACCTCGGTTTTATCTTCCAAAGTCAAGAATCCGTGCGCACAGCCCTCGGGCACAAATATCATATTGCGGTGCTCTGCCGTGAGAACCACTCCAACCCACCGCTTAAATGTGGGAGACTCAGGTCGCAAATCGATGATCGCATCGTAAATAGAGCCAGATGTGCAACGGACCAGTTTTGCCTCCCCGTTTGGCTCCTGGTAATGCATGCCACGCAAGGTACCTTTGCGGATATTGAAGGAAACGTTGCACTGCACCAGCTTTGGGTTCAATCCATGATTCTCGAACTCTTTTCGGCACCAGCTGCGCGCAAAAAAGCCGCGCTCATCAGAGTTCCGGTCAAGGTGAATCTCGAAGATCCCAGGTAGTTTAGTTTCATGAAAGTTCATAGAAGTACAAGCACAGTAACGACCTACTAACTTTTAGTTGCTTCCGGTACTTCGTAGACCAACTTTCCGTCGATGTTCTTTGCATAGGCCAACCTGGCGCGTTCAGCCCCTTCCCCTACAATCCGCCAGGCACCCTCACACCCTTCTACTCGCATCTGACTGCGGCTCCGCCACCAGCTATCAATTTCGCTGGGAAGAGCAAACCAGAGATCAGTGCGCGCGCGCAAGTCCTGCAAGTACCCTAACAGGTTTTCGTAGACAGACATGGTTCCCCGCTCCAGGATGTAATCCGGATGAACGATGAAACTAGCCAGACCGTTCTTCTCCAAAATCAAGTCGATCTGGTTTTTCCATAAATCGATGCAGCGCTCATTCAGAATGTGGAAAAGCGTGTAATCCTGAGTAGTCGTGAGAGGAAGCTCGAGAATATTCCCGATAAAATAAGGCATCACGGTACAGCAACCGCCGCGCTGCGGGTCGAGATGCGCAACGTTCGGGACCGACATATCAAAGGAGAAATCAAAGACTTTGTACCAGTCGGGGTTCCGATAAAGCACTCCAGAGCGAAATCCTTTCGCCGCGTACTCGTGCGCGTAGCGATTGATGATAGCGGCACGTCGCAAGAATTCGTCTTTGTTGTCAAACAGCCGTCCATCGTGATTTAAGTCCTGAATCCCCATCTCAAATCCACGATCGCGAATCGTCGTGATGAGCTTGCGTGGAACTGTGTAGCGTTGCTCAGGAACGATCTGGAAGGATGCCTTAATGCCGAAGGCATCGTCCATGTCCATCAGACTGGCACAAAAATCTCTTCCCGCTTCGGTTTCGACATCATGGGTCATCATCACACAACCCTGCGCGCCGCGAGGCCAAAACCAAACGAACGGTACACTATCCACACCTTTGGCTTGCAATGACAAGGACAACAGTGATTCACATAAGTTTTCGACGGTGGTGTCGACAGGCCATCGGGGAAAGACCAGATCTCGCCAATTTCCGGCGCGAAAGCGCTGCACGCGCTTTCGCAAAGCAAGATTGGTCAAAGGCCGTAGAAGGTAATAGGCTTTCTTCAGCAGACTGTCGAAACTATTTTCGCGATCACCTGCATACCGCTCCATCAGGAGATTACTGATGACCTCGCTAGGGTCGAATGGAATGCTTACCTTGGCATCGTCGAGTACAACATCGTCGAGGACATCATAAAGTGAGGATTCCAGTCGCTGGTTCCGGGTACCTCGGCAAGATCGCCCGTAGCAGGTTGTGTTCGGACCAAACCGAAAATACCCTTTATCAGAGGACAACCAGCCCTGTAAGACGAAGTCGAACGTATCCCCGGGACAGCGAAAGCGATCAGCCACGCTCTGACTTAGCGCGTCGGAAGGTTTTATGCTTGTTTTGGAAGCAAGCGTGACCGACTCCAAGCTCAATTGCAGCTGTTCCTTCAGATCAACTCCCCACACTGGCAAGAGGTCAGTACTCATTTTTTCACATTCCGCCGTCGATGGAAAGTATTTGCCGGGTTGCCTCTAGCAAGGAGCGCGCAACCATATCTGCGCTGCCAATTCCAGTCTCATTACTGCGCAGCAGTCGAACTGTTCTACATCCGGCGTTTTTACCGGCTTCTACATCTTTCTCAGAATCACCGATCATCCAGGAAGTAGTCAGATCTATGTCATGTGCACGAGCCGCCTCTAGAAGCATACCGGGTTGAGGCTTGCGGCAAGCACAAGCGGGCCGTAAATCGTGCGGGCAGTAATAAACTCCGTGAATGGTGGCGCCGGCATGCGCTAATTCATCGCACATTCGTTGATGTATGGAGTCCAACTCGGCCGCGGTTGTCAGTCCCTTGGCGACACAGCGCTGGTTGCTCACGACGATGACGCGGAAACCGGCCAGGTTGAGCTGGGAGATGCCTTGGGCCACGCCAGGGAGAATCTTCATTTCTTCCCAACGCGTCACGTATCCGTCTTCCGTCGGAGCCTTTTGGTTGATCACACCGTCGCGATCCAAAAATGCAGCCTTATTCATGAAATAGAGATTCCTCAATCAATTGCGAGATGATGTGACCAATAAGAATATGGCATTCCTGGATGCGCGGAGTTTCTTTTGATGGGGCACAAACACAGTAGTCTGCCGAATTCTTAAGTTGGCCTCCGGTGCAGCCGGTCAATGCAACTGTATGCAATCCCATTTTTTTGGCCACCAAGATGCCATCAACAACATTCGATGAATTACCACTGGTCGAAATTCCGATGGCAACATCTCCGGAGCGACCCAACGCTTCAATTTGGCGGGAAAAGACTCGATCAAATCCGTAGTCGTTGCCTATGGCTGTGACACACGATGTATTCACCGATAGAGCCAAGGCTGGTAAGGCCGGCCGGTCGATTAAGAAGCGCCCAACAAATTCGGCTGCAATATGCTGCGCATCCGCGGCGCTACCACCATTACCGAAGAGTACAACCTTATTGCCTTTCCCGAGTGCATCGACCAACAGCGCGCTGACCGTTGCAATGATGGAGACTACTTCAGCATTCCCGAGAAGTAGTTGCTTCACAGCAATCGATGCCTGAATCGACCGACCTACCCGTTCTTCGAAATCACCTGTGGGTCTCATCCGATCTCTTCTGGGCTGCCTGCCGTGGGAAGCGGTGGCCTCCGCTTCGCTCGGAACACCTATTCTGTTTGACATGCGGCGTCATACAGGCGTTCGCAAAGCTGTTGAGCACGCGTATAGTCTTCCGGCGTACCTATATCGATGAACATTCCATGGTGCTCCAGTGCACTCACGCCATAATCTAGTAGCCGTGGAAATACGTCTTTTTCCAGGCTGGCGGGTGCCTCCGGAATGTGCTCGAAAATAGAGCGCTTGAACACGTACACTCCTCCGTTCACGAGACCTGGGGCATTGGCACCGGTCTTTTCCGAGAAGCCTGTAACTTTGCCATCAGAGCTCACCTGTACCGTTCCGTATCGGCTTGCATTGTTCACCTGCACGGCAGCAATAGTCGCTATACCGCCATGACTTTGATGAAACCTTATTAGCCGATCGAACTCGATTTCGAGAAACGAGTCTCCGTTCATCACAAGAAAGTCGGAAGCGTCCTGGAGATAATGTTCAGCTAACTTTATAGCTCCCGCGGTCCCCAGCGGATGCGGCTCCTTCGAGTACTGAATCACAACGTCCCACGCGTGCCCGTCACCGAATTCGTTCTCGATCTGAACGGCAAGATACCCCGTACACATGACCAGATGGCGGATTCCCTGGTGTCGAAGTTGCCGAACTAGCAACTCTAGAAATGATTTGCTGCCGACCGAAGCGAGCGGTTTGGGAGTGGCCGGCAATACGGAGCGCAACCGCGTGCCCTTGCCACCGACCAGCAAAACAGCGGGAATGTCGAGCAGCGTGCTCGCAGCAGCCGTCGAAACCGATTTCCAACCCTGAGTCGTTTTCTCCATTACATTACCCGGTCCCAATACTCGAGCATCGAACCCAGCGTCTGTTCGACAGAGCGCAATGGCTTCCAACCAGTGTCTTTGCGGAACTTTTCTGTACTGCCGAAGATGATCTTCTCGTCAGAGGGGCGCATCAATTGGGGAGCAGGCCGAATCTCTGCTTTTACGCCCGACAGGCGCATCGCAGTCCGCAACAGGTCGCCGATCTCGTGTGTTGTGTTTGCGCAAAGGTTGTAAGCCTCACCTCGCTTCCCTTTCATGGCTGCAAGGTAAAAACCGCGCACTGTGTCGTTCACGTCCAGGAAAGCGCGGCGTGGCTTCAAGTTGCCGACCTCGATCACGGGCGGTTGTATGCCCTTCTTGATTCGAATCAACTGCCGCACAAAATCCGACGGTGCATCACTGGTTTTTCCCGGACCGGTCGTGTTGAAAAGCCGCAGATTAACTGCGGGAACTTTGTAGTCCAAGAAGTACTCTCGTGCCAGCAGGTCAAGGCAGACTTTGCTGATGCCGTACGGGTGCAGGGGCCGAAGCGGTTGCTCTTCGGTTACAGGTATCGCCGATGCGGGCACGTGTCCGTACTCCGCACTCGAACAAGCTGAAACGATCACCGGAGGACGCTTGCAATGACGCACGGCTTCAAACAGGTGCAAAGACCCCATGATGTTCGACTCGAAAGTTGAAACCGGATCCGACCAGGATAGCGTCGGCAAGCTCTGTGCCCCCAGATGAAAAACGTGCGTTGGCTCGTATTCTGTAAAAAGCTGCTCCACCCGTTGGCCATTACTCAGGTCGCACTGAGCAAATCGCAAGTTTGGCAGCTTTGGAAACGAATTGGAGCCCTGCAAGCGGTATCCGCCAATGACATTCCACCCCTTCTGCTGAAGGAACTTCACTAGATGAGAGCCAATAAATCCTTCAGCACCGGTCACCAGAGCAATCTTCTTCATTCTTCCTCAGTTGGTTGGTTCGCGTGAAAAAACAGGAAGTACTCAGTCGAAGAGCTTTAGCCGATATGCCTGTACAACACCTGGCCCGCCGCAGTCGAAACAGAGTCTGGCAAAATCGAGAAGAACTGGCGGATCATGCGCACGTCCCACCCACTTCTCTCTGCCACTTCCGGTTTTGGATACCGATAGTAATGCAGCAACTTCTTGCTTGTGCCAAACTTGTCCTTAAAGGCGATCAAGCTCTTCTGGTCGAGGTCAGAACGACCGAAATCGATCTTTTCCACTCCTGATGCCTTACTCTCCTCGATCAGTCTCCAGAATAAGAAAGGCATCCCTCCCATATTGTGAAGCTTTTCATCTGAACAGCCATATTTGTAGATCACAGAAGAACGATGCCGTAAAGTAAGCATCGCCGCGACTGGAGTGCTGTCTTTTCGGGCCACTCTAATCTCAACGTTATCGCCGAGGCATTCCATCAGGTTCTTGAGCCAAAGTCGAGGCTGCGGTAGCAGGTGATGGCGCCTTCTGGTGATCAACAGAAGCCGGTAGAATTCTTCCACGAGGTCCTCAGAGCGCCCATTCTCATACAAGAGCCCTTCTCGTTCTGCCCGTTGGATTCTCCGCTGGATCGAATCCCTGTGCAATCCGCGAAAAATCTGCTCCAATCTAGGAGTTAAATCGAGTTCGTGAAAACAGTACGACTTACTTGGCGCTAGCCCGTGGTTCCCATTGTGAACTCGCGATAGAGGCCGAAGCTCGACATATTTCCAGCGCTGACAGTCGCGATCTGCACGCAGCCGATTGGTGAATTCGCGAAATTCTCCCGGATCGTTTAGCAGAGGATTGCAATGGTCAGAGAATGGGAGTGACACCAAACGTGTTCCCGTGATCCAACTGGAAACTCGGCAGAAAACAATGCCATCCTCTAATGGCTCATTGCCGGACGCGCTCGTGAACACCAAAGGCTGGTAGCCGTAGGTGCGAGACAGTGCATCGAGCCACCCGCGTTGGTGAAAGGCGGATGCATGGGGATGGCGGGCAACCAAGTCATCCCAACGAAGATCCAGCAGCGGGTTAATGATCTGAATGTTCACGGCGGAAAAGCTTATACGTACTCGGCATAAACTTCAGAACGCTCATCAGCCAGCGATTTCTCATACACCTCCTCAGGCTCGTACACCACAACATGACTGCCCCTGTTGGAGAAGTTGAAGGGAACGCAAAGCAGTTTCTTCAATCTCAATCTCAGCGCCTCACGCCGTTCCGGTGGCACGAAGAACAACATAAAGCCACCACCCCCAGCACCCAGCAACTTGCCTCCTAAGGCCCCAGCGCTGAGTCCGGCATTGTAGATTTCATCGATGTTGGCATTCGATATCTTCTGCGTCAGCGATCTTTTGATTTGCCAGCTTTCATGCAGAAGCCGGCCAAACTCATTCAGTGAGCAGCTCGGATTAGTAACAACGGCTTCAGCCTCGTTGACCAGTTGAAGCATCGTGTTTAGTTCCTGCTTCTTGTGCGGCGTCATTCTTAGCTGCTCTTGCGCGATTTCCGAGGCTATCCGGGAAAAACCGGTAAAGTAGAGCGCAAGATGCTGTTGGAGTTCCGCTAACCTGTCTGCTCCCGCGAGTATTCGATTTACTTCGATGGAGTCATCGGTGTGGAAGTTAATCCGATTGAAGCCTCCGTACGCGGCGCTCACCTGATCTTGCGCCCCAACTGCCTCTTTAAGTAACTCTTGTTCGACGTGTATGGCTTCGGCGGCAAGAGCGCGCTTATCGCGCATCTGGTTCTTCAGCGCGTAGAGGCCGAGCAGAAGCCCAACCGTGAATGCCGAACTCGTTCCCAGGCCGGTGCGCGCAGGCAAATCGGCGACGTGATGAATCTCGACGCCAGAGTCAACGCCCATGTGCTGCAAGCAAGCCCGTACCGATGGGTGCTGGATCGCCTCGTTCTTGGTGACGTTTTCAACCTTGGAATATGAGATCCGACTGTGGTACTCGAAAAAGGGCGGCAATTGCCGGCATGTGATATAGCAGCATTTATTAATCGTAGTGGACAAGACTGACCCACCGTTCTCACGATACCAGACGGGATAATCCGTGCCCCCTCCAAAGAATGAAATGCGTAGCGGAGTGCTTGTAATGATCATGTCTTTACCCTTCTATTGCAAATGTCCCGAGGACAGTTTCACAGTTCGATATGCGGGGGAGTGTTCAATCAGAGTGAAGTTCAGATGCGTCAGATCGACTTGGGTCCGACGAACCTCTAAAACTAGGCGATCCAACGCCTGTAGTGACGTTGGCGCTTTCAGGAGGGAGTTCGCACATCCAACGAGGCATTCGATACATTACGTTGCAAGGAGTTCCCGGGAGCGGCCACGCGAAGCAAACCGGCATAGACACTCATTGTCATCTGCCCTACCACATCCCAGGAATGCTGCTGCGTCGCGTAGTCTTGTATTTCCTGGCGCCGGCTGTTCAAGTTTACATACAGGTCGCTCTCGAAGTACCGCTCGATAGTCCACGCTAACTCCGGCGGATCTTCAGGTCTGAATACGAACCCCGTTTTGCCTTCTACGATCTCATCTCTGAAGGAACCGACGTCTGCAGCAAGAACCGGCAGGCCAAAACTGTGCGCCAGGAACAAGACGCCGCTTTGGTAAATATGCGTATACGCCAAAACAAGTGCGTCCGCCGCCTTGAAAAACACCTCTGTCTCTTCATCTGGAATGAACTCATCCCTGAGCAGAACTTGCCCTCTTTGCATGTCGTCGCGGAGGCCCTCTCGAACGTCCGACCAATATTTTTCGCACCGATCCGGTCTGCCGGCGATGACTAAACGAAAATTCTCGCCCCGCTTGCGGAGCTCTCGAAACGCTGCGATCAGGTATTCGAGACCCTTATAGGGCGTGATTCTGCCGAAAAAAAGAAGCGTTTTTTCGTCTTGGCGAATGCCAAGTCGTTGCTTTGCCTGGCACGGGGTCAGATGCGTGTTGGGGACAGCGTTATTAATCCCGAACGGGATCACTGTGATCCTATTACTTTGCACACCGAACTCCTCGATGAGTTCCCGCCTCATCTTTTCCGTATGAACAAACAGTCGGTGGGTGAGGCGGTACTGAATTCGCAACGTAAGGCGATTGAGTAGCGTGTCTTCACAATCCCGCTTGGCTGCATTCACGTTGTGCACGGTGAAGACGATCCGCTTTCCCAGAATCCTGTAATAAAGCATCAGCACGGTGCGATCGAAGAGCTCGAACTTGTTGTTCCAAAGAATATGAAAGATCTTGGGCTTGGCGGTCGCGGCGTACCGGATGAGCCGGGCGTAGTACGTTATTGTCCGGAGAATTTTTCTCGGGAAGCTGGCATCCGGCGGCAGATCGCGTCGCAAATTGAGGAAATTGAGTCGAGGCTGGTTGTGGAATTCGGGAAAATCGAGTTCATCGCTCCCCAGAAGGTCTAGAGCCGCACCCTTCGACATCAGCTCCATGGTCAGTCCGAACACGTAGGGCCGGTCGCTGCCACCGGTAAGCAGGGCCACCCTAAGCTCTTGCGGCACTTGCGCCACTGCCGAATCAGACGACTCCCGGCGATTTAGGCGGCCGTTATTAAAATCCTTGCTCATGTCTTTTTTCGGTTCGCGTCCCGGTAATCTTCTAGCCTTCGCTGATCGACAGCGCTCTAACCTTCGTCCCGGTAACCATACGAGGCCGCTCCAGCTCATACATTGCCTTGTCCCAGTGCCTGATGCAGTTAGCCTTAAGCTGCGGAAGCACCATTTGAGCCCATTTCGCACGTTTCCACCCAAACACTGGCTTCATCCAGGCATATTTCCAGCGCAAGCGCGGCTCTTCCAAGTGTCCTTGAAGCTCCCCTGCCAGGATCTGCAGTTCCGCAACCAAGTCCGGCCGCTCCGGATAGAAGGTGCAATACCAATTCTGCAGATAGGTCAGGCACGCCTGGCGAACCCGTTCGCTATCTTCCAGTGATCGGAGGTATTGAACATACAATTTCATTCCCGTCACCATCGCGGTCTTCTTCCGGTCTGACGCGCCGATGTTGCTCAGCCGGCCCGGCGGAGTCACTCGATAAAAAACCTTGGCTTCACGAACGAAACGCGTACCCTCCGACGCCATGAGTACACGGCAATAATATTCGCCATCGTCATCACTCAGCAGACGCGTGTCCCAGAGCCCCGCTGCTTCGATCAGTTCCCGGCTGGTAAGCCATGTCGCTGTCTGCATGTGGAGATTCTCATTCATTTTTCGAAGGAGCCACTCGGCAGGGGAAAGATCCTCCCACAGCGATGTAGGAATAAACCGAGCGCGTTGCGTGCGGTAATGGAAATAAGCCCAGGGCGATGACAAAAGAACTCTCTTGCTGTCCCCTGCGCGCAAAGCCTCAAGCTGCCGCTCAATCTTGTCCGGGGCAAGAAGGTCATCAGCATCCAGCCACTGAATGTAGTCTCCCTGGCTCAGACACATGGCATGATTGCGAGCCGAAGCAGCACCCTGATTTTTGGTGGATACGACCGCAACCTCTTTCGAGGCAAACCGCCGCGCCACCTCCGCCGTCCGGTCGCTGGAACCATCGTCTACGACGATGATCTCCTTGTGCGGCCAGGTTTGCGCAATCGCGGAATGGATCGTGTCGGCGATCCATTCTTCCGCGTTGTACGCGGGAATGAGAATTGAAACCAGTCTCATGCTAGAGAATTCCTGCCGTCGGCCGGGCGGTCTATGAACCGACCCCTTTGGAACGGTGTAAGCTCAAGCTCTTCCTTACGCCTGATCATCTCGTCGATTCGGTCCACTAAGTCCAGGCTCTCGTCGGAAAACTTTCGCGCGAACAGCACCTCTCCAGAGCCCCACTCGTCCTCGACCCAGATTTTCTCCCGGGACTCAAAAAACCTCACATGCTCGTCGGTGAGCATCCTGGGATGGTTTCCTGCGTCGTGCCAGTCCAAGTAGACCAGGCTTCTTCGAACCCGGGTGCGAAATGGTGAGTTGCCAAGAATTGTGTGAAAGAACATCTCATCGGACGTAAACGCCTTTTGAAAATATTTCTCGAGGTGCGGATTCAGCCTGACGGACCCGGCTATGTACTGGGCCGCATCCCTCGAAATCGTCCACCATTGAGTCCCGCCATATGCATCCAGTCCTCTGAGGCTTCGCCTGAAGTCACGCTGAGCAAGGCCGATTTTCGCCAGGGTTCTGCTGGCGAAGCGCCGGGCCGGCTTATCGGACGGATATCTTAGCTTATTGATTTTGGAAAGAGGGAAACCTGGCGCTGGCATTTTCACCAGATTTATGAACTCTGATCCGCGATTCTCCTTCAGAAATCTGCGAATGTACGTACCAGCCCTCAGGGGGTAGTCGCTGCCACTCAGAAGGACAAAGTAATCGTAGCCCTCGGCGCTCCCTAAGGCCTCTCTCATCAGCATCAGGGTGGCCTGCACTAGGGAAAACTCGCCCCAGTAGACGGGCACTCGCTGCTTGCAGAAGAAAATTGTGTTGCCGCCGATGTCGGAGAAGCTCCGGGCGTCCACCCTTTGGTCAACGTGAATGAAGAAGCCGCAGCCGTCGCACGAGAGCGCTGCTACTGCCCTCTTTAGAAGCCGAGGGTTCTGATGAACCAGCATCAGGTATGCGATTTTCATCTTCTTCTCAGTGATGGAGTGATGCCGGGCCGGGGAACTCTCTCCTCCCCCCGATTGGCAACGCGAGGCTCACGGGGGGCCCAAGTTTGGCAAACGGCCTGCCCCTGGCAGTCGTAGGGATATCAGTTGACGGATGCCTGAAGGTTCGAGGGGGCTGCAGGACCCTGCGAAGAACTACCCGGGTCATCTTGATACACAGCCTCGTTGAACGTCCGTACATCCGGATAGAGCACGTTCGCTCCTGTGCAACTGCCCGGATTCGAGGCGACCGCGTATTGCACCGTGGTATTCGTAGAACTCGTCATCACATGAGTGCCAGCGCAATTGCCGGAACTGACCTGAAATTCTCCTTTTGGGGTAAATCCTCCCTGGAAGGCGCTTATGGTTAATGTCTCCGTCCCCCCAGACCAGCTCGACCCGGAAATCGAATAAGAAGCTTGATAGCTGGTATCAATAGGCAGGTTTTCCCAGGCAGTCGCCGCTGGAATATTGTTGGCATGGCCACTGTATAAATCCGTTGTGTTGCCAACTATGGCGGACCCACCCGTTACGTCTGGCCCGATCGGAGGATACGGCGGCGTCTGCGAAGTCGAACAGGTTGGATAGTTCGTGCAGACTTTCCACCAACTGAGACCCGTTCCACCGTTTGGATGCGCGGCAGTGGACATGAAGAATGAAGGCGGCAGATTGTGATTGCTTGGTACTGGGTTATTGAATGGAAGTGCATTGCCAGATAAAGAAGTAGGAACTTCAGGAGTACCGCCGCAGCCCGATTCCGAGCCGGTGCCGCACCAGCGCGCTGCGTTGTTTACCACATCGAAATTGCCCCAACGCAATGAACTTGTACGGGCAAGCGTGTCAGTCGGCCCCCCATCAGGACCAACGCCGAGATAGTAAATAGGCAAACCGCTTCCGGCGCTTGGCGTGATTTGGTACGACGTGGTTACGTTAGGATCACCCAGAACGTTGCCTACGATGTTCACGAACCGCGCTACCCCCTGAACTCCGACAGCTTGCGCGTTGCTGCTGCTGGTGTAGGGAGGATCGTTGGAGTTGAATAAATTCCTGAAAACGGTATCGAGGTTCTGCGTGGAATGGTCCAAGTCGAATTGGACATCCCCGTTTTGGTTGCCCTCTAGGAGAATAAAAGACTCGCCCGACTCATGCGTAACGATCACTGGAGCATAGGTGTTGTTTCCAGTGTTGCTTACTGCGTCGCGCTGGTAGTTGTAGGCCACTACGGTCCCCGCACTTGCCCCCTGCCAGTAGATCGTTCCAAGATCGGTGATGTTGTTGATAATCATTCCATCGGAGTCCGTATCCTGAGTCACGCTGCTTGCGGCATTCGTGAGGTTGGTCGTGGCTCCATAGAAATAATTGTTTGCAACAAGCCAGCGATGCGAATACTTCGTCGTGATCTGCTGTGGTCCGCTGTTGTTCTGGGCGTTGATGATCCGGTTGCCCTTAACCCAGCAGGCGTAGCAACTGGTCAGCCCGATCTGCGCCGCGTTGTTGATCGTGCTTCCCGTAAAATCCAGGGTTGCATCTTCCAGGCCAACGCCCACCGAAGTATTGTTTACGGGAGTTCCGTTCAAGCCGGAGTTTATGTTGGAACCCCAGTTCGGCATGTAAACTCCTGGCGAGATCGTGATGTTTGAACCAGACGAACACGAATGCCCCAACGTCGTCACGCCGTCGCACCCTGTTATCAGTACCACTTGACTCTGATCGTTGTTCCCGCCGGAAAGAGAGCATTGCGGCGAAGTCGAGCAAACCCAGACACCGCCCGGATCGGAAGACAAACTATTGTTCCCGTAGAGGATCAAGTTCTGACCGATTGTTCCCACGCCGCTTGCGAAGGTGAGCGATGTTGATCCTTGTGAGTATCCTGCGGTCCAAGCTGGACCGGATGGCTCGCCGGAGTTGCTGCTGCTGAGGTTAATTGTGCAGGAACCGGAACAATAGATAAAGGTCTGATCGGCTCCACTGCCCCGCAAAGTCACATTGTTCTGATTCCCGACACTTAAGCCAGTCGAGGAACTGGAGAAACTTCCTGGACCGAGCAGCAAGTAAGTTCCTGCCGGGCACGCTGCGAGATCAGAGTTGATCGTGGCAAAGGATGTTCCAGCGGCTACAGTTGAGCCGCACTTTGTCCTCATGGGCGGCGTCCATGCGTTCGCGGTCGTTTCCCCATCCAGAAACGTCGCGGGCAAGCCCGCGTTCTGGCACCAGTCTGCAATTCTACTGGAGGCCAGAACGCCTGAAGTGTACGCGGGACAATTAGTCTGCGCTTGCGCCTTATGGGAAAACAAACTCAACAGCAACACGAGCAAAGTGAATTTAATAGCCGCAGGTACGGGGAAATTGTGCTTTAGGATGGGGGACATTTTATCTGGCTCTCCAGGACACAATTCTGTCTCGTGGAGAGCAGAAAGTCGATGCACGGAAGTTCATCAATCGATTGGCCTAAAACCACATTTGGAGGACTGTCCAGGAGAGTGCGATGAATCATCTCTAACGTCAACAACTTATGGATCTCGCTGGTGTAGTTTCGATTTCCTCGTAGGTGTCCGCGCACCACGGCCTTAAGCCCTTCCCTTTCTAGGTAAGGCCGTGCCATGCTGCGCGGGTCGAACAAGACATCCTGAACATAGCCGGCTAAGGCATCGCGGTACCACACGCGAAAATGGAAGGGCTTGTGCCGTCCCAGAAAGAGACGTTCAAGCCGCAAAGGCTGCAGAGCGTGATCGCAGCGTGCAAGCCACTGCGGCATGCCCATGTCACAGGCGTATTCCGCCTTGAACAGGAACTCAAGAAGGCCCCGCGAGGCTGTCTGGGAAACTCGTCCGCAATTTCCCGCCAGACCGCGATCGGTTGGAATTCGGAGCAGCGCCGGGTTTCCATCTGCGATCAGTCGCAGGGAAACCTGGTTACTGGCAAGAGCCGAGGCCGGCGACCGAAAGACGGTTCGAACGAGATCGTTATCGAGAAATGGCGAGCGAACGCAGAGTTGAGTCTGCTCCAGCGCCAGAATCCCGTAGAGATTCCAGGGACACAGCTTAAAGGCAGCGGCCGAAACCGGATGGCAGCGGAAAGCTTCGGCCAGAGTCTGCTTAGCCTGCCGAACGCTCGAGACAGTCGCCGCAGAGAACAGACCCGGCGTGGGCTCGGCTGCCTTAAATGCGCATACGCCACGCAAAATCTCCCCGCCGTAGTTTCCGGTCATGCGCAGGGGAGCAATCTGCCGCACCTTTTCGTTCAGATAGAGATCGGGGGCGCGGCCGACATCGACGCATCCATCCGTGAGATACACGGCGCGCTCGGCGTAGTGCGAGAACTGCGAAAGAAATTCAGGGCCGGCAGTAATGACCTCATGGGGCTGGTTGCAGGCTGCCGCCACGCGACGCGCCACCCGCACATCCTGGTTTTCGCGAAACATGCTGCCGAAGGTGTAGCAAGGCAGCGACCCGGGATCGGGCTTCCGGGAGGCCAGGATCATTCGGGTGTCCAGTCCACCAGTCAGGGACATCCCGATTCGCTGATGGCCGTTGAAATACCGGGGAAGGTTGCGAGTGAAGACTTCCTGCAATTCTGAGTAATAGGATTCAGCATCAAGCTTTTCCTGCTGCTCCCACTCGCTCGGCTGGAAGTAGGTACTTTTTCGCTCGAGTGAACCGTCGCGGAAAACCCATGCCGAAGCTGGCGGCAAAACATGGATTCCCTCGAACAGCGTCCGGTTCTCCAGAACCGCGCCACAGGCGACAAACTCTCCCATGCCGCGCGAATCCATTTTTCTGAGTTCGGGACAGACGGCCAGGATCCCCTTGGCTTCTGAAGCGAAATAGAACACATCCCTCGACTCGTGGTAGTAAATCCGGTGCATCCCATATCGGTCATTAAATAGCATGGCCGTACCGCGGTTGTGATCTACTAGGAGCCCGTGGAATCTGCCGTTCAATCCGGCAGGAAAGGACGGGGACTCTTCCGCCAGGTGAACTAAATAGGAAGATCCATCCGCATCGAACTGATGGCCTTGCTGTTTCAGGCGCTGGACAGTACCGGGGTCGGGAAACTCCTCTCCGGAAAAGGCGAGGACTATGTCTCCTTGTTCGTTTCGCAGGGGCATGCGGTCGCAGAAAGAACCTTGCCGGTCGACCCAGCCCGCGTAAACTCCGAGCGACTCGTTGGCCCAGAAGCCCGAAAGGTAAAAGCTTTCGTGGAGGAGGGCCTTCACCATTCGCTGGACTTGGATTTCCGCGCGCTTCCTGGGCAGGCGGGTTATGCAACCGACTATACCTGGCATGCTATTTTGTTTGATCTAAAGCTTCTCGAATTTCGCTATGCGTTTTCAAGTCCGGGAAACCTTCTCGTATACCAGAGGCTACGGACCCGGCGATACGCACCGGCCACCGGCTCAGGGATCCAATCATTACTTTTGTGATGAAGGCCCAGCCGAAGGGCAATTTGTCCGGTGGTCGTTAACGGTACGTAGTACCTGGGGACGTCGACTTTTTGGAACCCGTTATGCCGCTTGAACTCAGCCAAGCTGTCGGTCTGTTTTTTGCCGTAAGAGAAGTTTGCGTACCAGAGGTGCGCGATGCCCCGATCGGCACAAGAGCGAACGGCCTGCGCGATCAATGCATTGGTTGGGGCCTTGTCGCGGTGCCGAATCATCGAAACAATCTGCATTAGACCAGCTTGACTTCTGTTTTCGTCGGTCACGAGTTTTACAAACCCAATCAGTTCAGTTTCGAAGAACGCTCCGATGAAAATGCTTTGATCCATGAAGGTCCCGTTCATACTTCGCACTGCCTCGAGATCCTTCCTGTAGTGCCAAAACCGTTTGCCCTGCCGGATGGGAGACTCATCGTAAATGGCAGATATTCCCCGGACGAAGGCGTCATCGTAACCTACCTCGCGGACAACTAGCCCCTTTTTTTCGGCTTTTCGAACCTTATTTCTGACCTTGAAATCAATCTGATGTGTCATCCAGTGGTTAAAGGTCGAAACGGGCAAAGCAGCCATGTTGTCCCATTCCAACGGATAGTTGTACGTGGGTGACGTATCCGACAATTTTTGTATGAATGTGAAAAGATCAACCCGAGCCGGTGAACTCCGGATATTTTCCAGCGCCACCCGCGGGTCATCCAGAAATTGATAACCCTCAGCGTCAAGCCGAGCGATCCGAATCAGCTTTCCTTCAATCAGTGCTTCCTTACCACAAAATTGCATTGGCTCTGGGCCTCTCATTTTTGGAATCGATACTGCTTTCGCGCCGGCTGCGAGCACCAACTAAGCTAGTTACCCGTCGTGAGGTTGCGGCTGAGCACCTGAGAATCTGAAATCCATACCGTTGCATCGCCGGCATACTTGCCTTTGAGCGCAAAGACGGGCTGCGAATCCGGTACGTCCTGACTGCCAAACGTCACCACCGCAGTAGCAGGTTTAGGCTGGGCGGAATCGTGGCACTGGAGAACAGACCTCCAAAACAACTGAACGTCTGCGAGTGAAGCGGGCGGCCGATTGCGCCGGGTTATCGCGCTCTCAACATCGTTGATCGGACTGCCTGCATTATCAACGAAAGCTATTTCATAGCCACAATAATCTGAACTGTGCAGCCAAGCGAGAGCATGCTCCAGTTGGTAGGTTCTCTCACGTTCCGCGAGAAGAGGTCTTGCAATTTTTGTCACGATCGGCACATTAATGCCCACTCGCACCATCAATATGATTGTTGCCAGTACGCAAACAGTCCCCACGATGTAGCGAGGCTTGACATACGATAGCGCTTTTTCACCACCAGACAAATCAATGGCGGTTACATAAGAGGCGATGATAATGGCAAAGAGTGCGTACATTGGGGAACCAATCCCACCCCCGAAGGGCAGCAGTGCTGCTGTCGCTGTTAGGGAAAGAAGGCTCCACAAATGCAGCCGAATCAGCTTTATCAACGCTGCGCATATCCAAAGCAACAATACTGGGATGTTGTGCAGAGCAAATACAGCGGCCAGGGCCGAGACAAGAATATAAGCAGCAAGGCTCAGCCGGCGCGAGAGTCCCATGCTGAAGACGGTGAGTTGAGCCAATATGAACGCAACGAAAGACGAAATCTGATTGACCTCATTCGTCTGATAGCTCACCAGAAATCCGAGCAGCTTGCTCTGGAAAGGCATCTGAGCCCGCGGGAAAATGATGACGAGGCCAATGATCGCCATCGCCCCAACTAACAGAATTAGCAACGCCCGTACGT
The DNA here is from genome assembly GCA_963766625.1 of uncultured Acidobacteriaceae bacterium. GTDB lineage: Bacteria > Acidobacteriota > Terriglobia > Terriglobales > Acidobacteriaceae > Sulfotelmatobacter. The sequence continues at coordinate 232,214 of CAVYBF010000028.1, forward strand.
GTTGCGCTTTGCTGTGTTGCGAGAATGTTTCAAGATAAAATCCAAAATAAAAACCCAAAAAGAGAGCGGTCGCAAAAGGATGCCAAAGCGCTAAGCCTATCGCGATTGCTGCGAACCACGTTTCTTTCCCTGCAAATGTGCCAGAAGCGTAGCAATATAGCAATGAACCCAGCATCAAGATAACTGGAACGTAGAAAAGCCCGTAAATATGAAAAAGATGAACGTAACCGGAAAAAAACACTCCGCCTGCGACACACGCGATCAATGCGAAGGTCTTCTGTTGCAGCGTCGCTCGAAACATGAGCCACCATGCCGCGAGAAACAGTCCATATATAACTCCTTGGAGCAAAGCCTGGCGCGGGGCGCTGGTAGGAAAGACGCGAGGATTCAAAATGTGAAATGCCGACCAAGTCACAACTTGCGCCAAGGGTCGGTAAGTTGAAGACTGCCCAAACGATAACTGCTGGATGAAGCTTTCGCTCGGAACCCCCGCAAGCCAACCATAAGTCTCCCTATGGCTGGCGAATGGTACAGCCATAAAAAACCAAAATGAAAACCCGAGTACGGCGAGCACAAAATACGACCCGGTCAGCGACCGAGAATACACATCAGAAACATCCTTATCCATGGCCACTGACACCCTCGCCGGATGTTGCTTCTTCATTACAGCAGTCCTAAAAGATCGGTGAGTCGTTTTCAATGTAGAGTGCTGCGAAGTACTGTTCATGGGCCATTAACCTTAGATTTGCAAGCGGAGCAATTCCCACATCATGCGACACCGCCATGCGGCGACTGAAGTACCTTGACCGAGAGCTCTTCGTTAAGAACTCTGCGGAGGGTCATGCGTCGCCGTGGCACTGCAATTGTTCCAATCAAAAAAGTTATGCACATAAATCCCGGTGTGAAAGCAGCCTCCGTCATATTGTAAAAAAGCGCAACTATCCACAGGGCGGCGGTGAGAGACGGGAGCTCCGTAGATGAGGCGAGGCGCCTAAAGATGGTCCGGAAACTACGAAATAGCAGAGCCGCAAGGAGAAAAAGGCCACACACGCCTTGATTCAGGTACAGTTGCAAATAACCGTTGTGCGCCTCATTTACGGGACCAGCCAGCGCCCACACGTGTTCCAATCGCGGACCGAGCCAGAAGCTTTCGTACCCAGTGCCCATTAGCCAATTAGTGTTTGTGCTAAGAACCGCCTTCCAGATATTGGTTCGTCCGGTTAATGTAGGGTCCCTCCCCACTACTCCGGCCAACTCGCCACTCATGTTGAAACCAAATGCCAGAATCAAATAAAGACATAGAGACGCGGGAATCAGCCATTTCAATAGGTTAGGACGACGCCTGGACATTTTACTGTGCGCCATTGCTATCACTGCGCATCCTAATAGGAGACACACACTAGATGTGGCACTGTGAGAGAGCTGCAAAAGCCATAGCATCTGCGCAATAAACACTGTGTTCACTAAAATAATTCGTTTGGTTTTCGCCTCCTTGCGATTGGACCAGCGGGTCATCGTATCCCAGAAAAAGAAAAGCCCAGCAAACATGCAAAGCAGTCCAAGCATGTTCTTGCTCAACGTAGCTCCTGTGTACTCCGCGAGACCTGTCCATGGATTGTATTGTTTACCGATTGAAGGATAGTACTTAATTAAAACAATGGAAAGAGGCACTAACAGGTAGTACACACGACGAAATACCGCACGAATAGCGTCTATCGGGCGTGGGTCAGACAAAGCGACTAAAAGTACCAAATAATTGCCGAGATCCCGGAACCAGCGCTTGAAGGCGATGAATGTGTAGTCGGACCAGCAGACACTCACCAATCCGAACAAAATAAAAGCAGTCAAGGCCACGTTCTTTGAAAAGAAAGCCGTCCAGCTGAAAGACCGCGAAACGAGCGTGCCGATGGCCAAAAGGATCAAAGTTGCGTAAATACTGCGGTCCAACGGATTACCTTCTTCAAGTGCCTGCGTCGCGGAGGCTACTGAACCTGTCAGCCACTGTGAGGGCAGCCGTGTTTCCATGATGATGATCCAAATAACCGGCACCCACAATAGAAAGGACATCCTTGTCTGTTTGGCGGGATCCAAATAGAGCAATGCGAGTGAAAAGAGAATCCACAATAACAGCGCTAAGGAAGGAGACATCGATTGGTTGAATTCAAAACGAGTTTTTGTTCCGGGCTTCTCAGCGTTGACGCACATGCACGCTTTCCGAGCCCGATTGTGTAACTCAAACCTATAAATTGCTGCTAAGACTTAGCGATTCTCGGCACGGTACGAGCAATTTTCCAGCTTCGATTATATTTTCCGGTAAAATCGTACCAGCGTATCCGCAGCATCTCAGCAAACATGTGGGAGCCATCCACTAGGGGATTGATGCGGGTTTCTCCACTGTGCGCCCAAGACACGGCGATCTCCTTCACTTTGAAACCGAACTTATGTGCCAGGAAGAGAATCTCAGGGTCGAACCCCCAGTGTTCGATTTTCTGCAAGCAGAAAATGACTTCGGCTACCGACTGTTTGAAGGCTTTGAAGCCGCATTGTGTATCCTTGAATTGCAAGCCGAGAGTGATGCGCAGCAGTAAATTGAAAACTCGTCCGAAGATTTGGCGGTACAGCGGTTGTCGCTGAGTCTGTGTCTCAGCGCACAGCCATCGAGAACCGATTGCGACATCAGCGCCCGCCTCCAGCGCCTGGAAAAGTTTCACTGCTTCTTCAATCGGGGATGACAAGTCGGCATCGCTGAAGAGCACGATTCGTCCTCGCGCGTTGAGCATGCCGTTGCGCACACTGTAACCCTTGCCACGATTAGTTGGGTTTTGTAGAAGCCGCAATCTTGGATGATTTCTAGCAAATGTTCGAGCAATCTCAGCTGTGCTGTCACGAGAGCCATCGTCGATGACGATGACCTCCACATCCCACTTTTGCGCCTCAGCGTAGGCAAAAACCTTATCCAAAGTGGCGGCAAGCCGCGCACTTTCGTTATAAGCCGGTATGACGATGCTGTAAGTGGGTTCCAAGGTCACTTGCCTGCGCGACGGAGTACTGTACAGTGATTCCTGCTCGCAACAGGAATTCAGATTTAATAATCGACCTTCTGGGTTCTTAGCAAATATTTCGGAGAGTCGCTCCGGCGGTTGCGGCGCATGGAACCTGAGTGTCGACACTTTCATGAAACGCCAAGTCCAGGTAGTCCTCGGATCCCAGATCATTGATCTGGCGCCACTTTCGGCCCTTGTGGATTCGCAATCGCAAACCGGGCACGCCACCGCAGTTATTAGCCGAGACCCTGGCGCGCACGGCATCGGGTTCACTCCAATCCTTTTCGAATACTACCGACCGGCGCTTTCGAAACCACGCGACCGCTTCTGCAGTTGTCGAAAACCAGGCTCCCCGACTCCTCAAATCCTGAATCATGTCGCAGTAACAGGTGTCCCATAGCCTCTCCGGAGCAAGACTGCGATCGTGCCAGTTGATAGTGAGGCAGCCTCCAAACCGTTCCGCATTGTTCAGCATTCGGCTGAGATGCTTCCTTGCTTGTCGAGAGGATAACCCCAAGTAAGATAGGTAGAAGAGTGCTGTGTCCATTACGTGCAAAGGTATCTCCAGCAGTTGACTTACCTGGAGCGGCTTATAGACCTGCGTTGTGCCCGCGCGATATCCGACTGTGTCGTTATAGCCAATTGTAGAGTCATAAGCTGCGCCTGCGTTCTCCAACGCTACCGGTGATTCCTGGTTATAGTACAGCCAGTGCATCCGCACACCGATTGCCGAAACTCCCGCTAGGCGCCGAATCTCTTCGAGTTCTTCGTGCCCCCTAGAGCTATCGAGCCATGCATCAATTCCGTGTAAACCGACTTCGCAGCCCGCAGCCACGATCTTCTTGATCTTATCTTCAATATCCCGAGCTTCGTAGCGCGCAGCGCGAAACTTGGGTGCGGAACCGTGACCGCTTTTTCCGGGACGATCCTTGAATGGAATCACGAAATACGTTGAGCAGAGGCCTTTTTCCAATTCACGGTAACGATCATCGAAACCGTGCCAGAAGTCTTCCGCCAAGCCCATATACACAAACGGCAGTTTCAAAGCCGCTGCCCAATTTGCAAGCAGGCTTTGGACCGGTATACGTCCTCGAAGGAACTTGTACGAAGATTCGAAAACCGCACGATAGAGGAAACCGAACGCAGTGTGATCCCATTTGTGTTGCCGGATGGAGGGATTATCAACATCATGAGTCAGGCAAGCTATGAACGGATAATCATCGGGTACCGGAGGTATCTCAGCCAGAGGAATCCCGCATCCTGTGATCAAGTCTCTCAGGAGCGCAATATGCAGCTCCAGTGTCGGTATATTTGCGTTGGCCGAAGGCTGACCCAGCGTAAGCAACGTACGAATCTCACCAAAAAGGTCGTAACCGATCCGGACCACCGCTCCTTGCCCCGATTGGTCTAAGTAGGCTGCGGATTCGTTCGTCTGCTCATCCGTCAGAATGCCGTCTCGGCCGGAAAATCTGACGGTGTTGCCATAGATAGGGATTCGGTTTCCCTGATAGGAGAGGATACAATTTCCCGGTCGTTGGGGACCGGTTCGAATCTTTGCAAAATCATCAAATCGCGTCTTCCCGCCTGAATAGACGAGGATGAGCCTCGCGGCTTCGTCAACTTGGTGATCTCCGGCGCACAGCAGAACTTCATACTGGCGATCCTTGCTGTAAAACTCCCAAGGAGTCTTGAAGAATTCGAAGAACTCGCGAATGATATCTTGCTCAGAGGGATCCGCAATCACGCCAATAATCGTCATGCGTCTAGTTCAACACTGCGACTGGCTCGGAATGCACCCGAAGCCACTCTTCACAGACAATCAAGCTAAACAGGATCTTATGGTTGTCTTGTCGGCCGGACCTGTGATCCTCGAACAATTGTTGCACTGCGCTGGGGCGCAGGTATTCATAGATCTTGGAGTCATCGTCGAGAAGGATATCTGCCATTTTGTTGCCTATGGCACCGCGAAACCAGTCATCCACGACATTCACTCCGAACCCGCGCTTTGGCCGCTTTAGAATCGATTCGGGGAGGTATGTTCGACAGACCTGGCGATGTAGCCACTTCCGGGAGCCATTTCTCACCTTGAATTTAGCTGGTAACCTTTCGACATACTCAACAATTTCTTTGTCCAGAAAAGGGACCCGCAGCTCGAGACCATGTGCCATGGAGAGTTTATCCGCATACATGAGAAGTTCATCGGGAAGAGTGGATCGTACCTCCAGGAATTGGAGGCCACCAAGTTCGTCGGTCGCGTCCGAAAGGCTAGCAAGGTCCGCCCAGCAATCGAGGATCGTGTCGCCTGCGCCGGGAGCCAACACTCCCTCGTGGAACAGTTCATCGATCTTGTTCCCAGGCAGGATCGAAAAGACATTCTGATACCTTCGATTTCGGTCTGGGATCGCCAGGGAGTAGACCCCCCGTTTCAGAGTTTCGTTTCTCGGCAAAGCGGCGACGGCCGAGGAGATTGGACCTCGCACCCAACTCGGCAACCCTGTCCAGAGCGAGCTGTAGCGGACACCGATATGGCGACGATAACCACCAAATAATTCATCCGGTCCCTGTCCAACCAATGCTACTTTTACATCTCGACTCGCTCGTTCACACACGAAATACATTGGGACAATCGAAGATGCCGCAATCGGCTCTTCCAAGGACGCAACAATTTTCGGCAGTTTCTCCTCGAAGATTGACCTCGTTATGGTGACGGCAGTGTGCCTGGAGTTCAGGATCCGAGCGGTTTCGGCGGCTTCTGCGAGCTCATCATCGGCAAAGCTTGAGCCGTATCCTACGGTATAAGTCGGCCAATTGTTCCCGTTTAGATTCATCAAGCCTAGCAAGAGCCCTGAATCGAGACCGCCGCTCAACAGCAAGCCAACCGGTACATCGCTGATAAGCTGTCGCCGCATCGCTTGCTGGTAGAGGGCCAACAATTCCTCGGTCGCTTCGTCGGAAGATTTTGCCGGTGAAAAGGGAGAAGGCCGGAAAGTGTACCATCGGCTTAGCTGAAAGGAGCCATTTTGGATGGTCAACTTGGTTCCCGGTGCAAGCTTGCGCACGCCTTTGAGGAGAGTGTAAGGCGACGGGGTATACCGGTATCGCAAAAATAGATTTAACGAAGTTGGATCGACCTCGGCCCGGTCCTGCGTCGTCGCTTGAACAGCACGAATTTCCGAACCGAAGTAGAGGGAGTTTCTATCAACTCGGTAGTAGAGCAGCTTGATGCCAAACGGATCACGAGCAAGAACCAAGCGCTCTTTTCGTACATCCCAAATGGCCAGGCCAAACATGCCGTTGAGACGATTGAGCACGTCGTCGCCCCATTGCTTATAACCGTGGACGATGACCTCTGTATCGGATTTCGTACGAAAAACGTGGCCATGCCCTTCCAGTTCGCACTTCAGCTCACGGAAGTTATAGATTTCACCGTTGAAGACTACCCAGACGGACTCTTCCTGATCCGACATGGGCTGATGGCCGCCCGCCAGATCGATGATCGAAAGTCTGCGAAAGCCGAACCCAAGAGGACCTGCAATGTGATAACCCTCATCATCCGGACCTCGATGGGCGATGGCTCTCGTCATCGCCTCGATGTCCCAACGCTTAATCGGCGCTAGGTTTCCGAAATTATATTGTCCGCAGATCCCGCACATAGGTCGCTCTAGTTAATCGCCTTCGCCCCTACTGGTTGAAGGGCATCGCGAGTACTTTTCATGCTAGGCATGGTTTGGTTTCGGGACGACAAAAAGCAGAGACTACGAAAGATCTGCGACTGCGCCCAACGATGCATTGGGACATTGTCCCAGCCGACAATAAGCTGGCGCGCCCGGAACGAGCCATCGGCCTTTTGCCATCGTACGAGTAGGTCCGAAACAACTGCCGACAAGGTCCTGTCCAACTCCGGGAAACGACCGTACAAAAGCACACCTAGGTTGATGCACTCCGCATAATCATAGAGCTCTCGGCGATAGACTGTAAGCCGCGGCGCCTTTGAAAATGGTACCGGGAGACGGTTCGTATCAAACAAATTCTTCAGGTAATACTGGACCCCGTGTTCAATCGCGCTTCTGCACCGACGACACCCGGTAAGTTCTTCGATTTTCGCCAGGGCTTTCAGGACAAAGCAAGTGTGAAAGTGATCGACGAAATCGCGTTTGCCATCGGTTGAATAGAACCACGATCCGTCCGCATTTTGAGATGCAAGAACGAAGTTCAAATTTCTTTTGGCCACTTCAAGGTACTGCGGCTCCGATAATTCAGTTCCCGCCTTGGTCAGAAGAAAGGCCCGGTAGGCACTCGCATTTATCACGCCACCTGGGTCGTCAGGTGAAGGCGTATAACCACAAGTAGCAGCATCCGGCGGGATCTCCAAGTCCCGATAATTCCTGAATGCGTGTTTGGCTATTGAACGCATGATCTGCAGCCACTTGTGATCGTTATCAATCTTATAGACTTCTGAAAATGCCTCGTACGCATAGGGCACTGTAGTTATCAGAGGTGTGTTTTCCCTTATCGTGCCTGTTCTCGTCTGCCAGTCGAATGGATAACCCCAGCCGTAATCCTCGTAACCAGGGCAGCGAGTCTCTTGAAGGACCTGAAGGAAATGGATGGCTCGTTGGTACTCGTAGTCGCGATCCGGACCCGGTATTTGCGCCAGCAGTGCAAAGCCCATTGCATAATGGGCATCAGCAATAGGAAAGCGTTGTGCCTTCCAAAAGAGAGCTCGCGCTGAGGGCACAAAAGCTTCGAGAAACACGATCGGAGCCACCGCAAGGGTCCCAAGCAAAGGTCTGCGATAGTAAAGAGCCTTGGCACTTCGCCCAAGTTTGCCGGCGAAGAAGCTTTGATGATCGTAGGACACCTCGCCATACCGACCAAGCCAGCAAGAAAAGCGGTCAACCGCGGTGGCGATATTATTAATGAGAGCTGCGTTCATATGGATGGGTTGGGCTAGCCACATTAAAATTGTCAATACGGTTGAATCTCATCAGTGATTTGAGAATGGCCTTGAGCTTGAGCATCTGTTCTCGACGATGGAAGGCCATGAGATCCTTGCTAACCGGCCGCGGTGTTCTGCGAAGGAATGCCCAACAGAATCCAAGCCCGAGGGAAACGCCTCCGAATACATATGGGCGCTTGGTGACTCGGTACGCTACTCGAAAGAGTTCCCAGACCGGGTGCCCCCCGAGATAATAGTCTTTCTCTCCGTAAGAAAATAAAGAGGCGAGAACACCGCGTTCGGCAGTTCCTAACTGCCGATAGTGGAAGAACCACCTTTCCCGAAATGATTCTGTCTTCCAGCCCTTCATGCGGGCTGTGACTACGGCCATCCAATCGATTCCGCCGGCACGGTGGGGAATATAGCCGCCGATATCTTCCCAACATTTTCGACGGAACAGTTGGCATTGTCCTGACACATGCTTGCGACCCTCAAAGCTGTCTTTCTCGGACTGGTAGCCGCTTTCTTCTCGGAACACGGTACCCGCAACTCCGAGCGTGGCATCCTCCGCGAACTTTCGCGTGAGAAACTCGAAATGATCGCTGTCGAAGGAAATGTCGGCATCGAGATTGCCGATAACTTCATAGGGCAAGGTTTTTACTCGCTCCAGCCCAGCGTTGAAAGCAACCACTTTCGCAGCGAAACTGCGGTCCCTGCGTTCCGGCATCCGGACCAGTTCAATCCAAGGATTCTGCGCAAGGTGCCGGCTTACGATGTCCCGAGTCTTATCGGTCGACCCATCATCTACTATGACCCACTTCAGCGGGAGTACCGTCTGTTTGATCATCGACTGAATCGTCTTCTCGATGAATGCTTCTTCATTTCGAGCTGGCGTAATCAGGACATAGCGCAGTTGTCCCTTAGATTTAGATAAAGAGTCGTTTCCCGCGTCCGTGCCAACATGTTCCGGCTGGTTGAGTTCGTCGAGAGTCCCACGCACCATAGACGTCACGCTTCTCCTTTCGACAGCAGCTCGCTTGTCAGATTCAAGAGCGTCTCCCGCTCCTGTTGCCAGACGTGCCGAAGATAGACTTCCTGGCCGCGCTCGGCAATTCGGATGGCCTGCCCATAGTTCCGCGCCGCAAACTCGAGCTGCCGGGCAATATCAGCCGCATTCCCCGACTCAACTAACAGGAGGGAATCGTCCGTGAAGTAATCCATGATGCCTTTTGTGGACGGAGCAATGACAGGTTTTCCCAGGGCCAGGTATTCGAAAATCCGAGTTGGAGTGTTGATATCTGTAAAAGCATTGGATTGATTAGGGATGACGCCGACATCGCACTTTTCAATTTCTTGGACTAGTTGCTCTAAGGTTTTCTGTCCCAGGTAGCGAACTCGATTTTCGAGATTTTTCTGCCGGACCTGCTCCATGATTTGTTCGAGGAACGGCGTCTTGCGTCCGTAAATTCGCAGTTCAGCATTGGGAACCGAATCCCGCACCATAGCTAGCGCCTCGACCGCCAGGTTCGCTCCATTCCGCTCCACGAGTGACCCGTGATACATCATCACAAACGGTTGGTCGGCCTTACGCTGCGAAGCGGCATACGACCTCGGTTCGCGGATGGGGAAGATCTTCTCATCTGGAGAATTCATGACCACGCCAATCTTGTCCGCCGAACAGCTTCGCGAACTGAAGATCTTCTTGCATGCCGTATTGACGGTCACAACCAGATCCGCCCGTGCAAAACTCCATTTCTCAAGCTTCTTGATAATCTCAATCCCGCGGCTCCCCTGCTTCAACCCGAAAATTGTCTCCGCAAGTTCAGGCATTGGATCGTGCATGTCGAGGACGACCTTGGCCCCGAGAGCCTTCGGAAACAATGCGCTGATGACGAGAACATCGGGCATGTTGTGCACGTAAACCAGATCGTAGCGTCGCCGTAATGATCGCCAGGCCAGGATGGCAGACGAGATCAGGATGAAGGAGGAATAGCGATAGGCGTAAGAGAACTTACCGCCGCGCTCTTGCGTTATGGGAATGCGGACAACATCGACACCGTTGAGGGTTTCTCGTCTCGGAGCCCCGTCATCGGAGAGGCAGAGAAGATCGATCGTCATGCCCTCTTTCCGCAGAGCTTCGATCGCGCGTCGCGGTCGAGGATCGTGAGGATATGACGAGAACAGCACCATCCCAACCCGCTTCCCTTTGAGATTCCCTCGAGAGATCGGAGTGGCTGCATTAGGTGGGGATACACCGTTGCCAGGTAAAGCCACATCGATTGCAGCTTTACTTAAAGTTTGTCCCGCCGTAGCGCTGGTCATGTTTGTCAGAGGATAAGGCGGGAGAACAACAACTAGGCAACAACCTCAACTTCTTTTCGCGCCTCGCGCTTTTTTTTCATTTCGTTCGAAGCTCTGATTGCCTCAAGGAGCTGGGAGGGTTGGAATTTCCGCAGGATTTCAATATTCGGCATCACGCAATGACCGCCGATGATACCAGGGAAATATTTGACGGGCGGGAAGAAGCCGATTTCATCATAGAACGAGATCACCTCTTCGTAATTCTGTCCCGCGTGGTCACAATATCGCTCGAGTTCCTGCGCCCATGCGATCATCAACCCGAAGTACGTGGTTTCAGTGAGTTTGGCGAGTTCCGTTGCTTCTGGAGACGAAAGCACTTTCGTCTTCAGGCCCAGGTTCTCAAAATGCTCAGCTACCTTGCGGCCCGTTTTCGGCTCGATCGCTCCCACGAACTTCGTATAACGGCGAAGGTCGTCGAACATTCGGGCGTGTTTGCCGCGAACAGGACTATTTACAACAGGAACCCCAGTTCGGTCCGCGATGGCGCGGGTGGTCCCGATCGAGACCGTGCTATTGATGATGGTCACCATCGGTTCGAACTCCTCGATATAGCGCGCGGTCTCGCCGACGAAATCGGGAATCTGAAACGGGTAGCAAACATGCATGAAGTCCGGACGGTCAGTTCGAGTAGCAGGAGGGGTAACATCCACGCCCATCGCTTCATAATGCTGGGAAACCAACTCGAAAATCGGCTTGCCGATTTCACCGAGTCCAACCACTACAACCTTCTTGCGCTCTGTCACGGAATTAAGCCTTTCTCGACATGAAATGTCGCGAGGGTTCGGCCGGACTGCCTAGGAGGCGACAGCGGCTCGCGTGAAACTTACGACGCCGTCAACCACGCTGGCCTGCTGCTCTGCTGTGAGTTGAGGAAACATCGGCAGCGAAACGATTTCAGGGGTAACTTTTTCGGTGACTGGGAAATCTCCCTCGCCATAATTAAGTGCGCTATACGCTTTCTGGAGATGCAAAGGGACTGGGTAGTGAATGGCGGTTCCGATGCCGGCGTTCTTCAGGTGATTCATTAGTCCTTCGCGGTCATCTGCCCGCACGACATACAAGTGATACACCGCCTTGGACCAGGATGGCTCATATGCAGGCTTCACGCCGCAATCCGCCGCCGTAAGCAGATGGTCGTATTCTGCGGCATGTTCGCGGCGCCGCGCATTCCAGTTCGCGAGATGGTTTAACTTTACGTGGAGCAACCCAGCTTGAATTGCATCTAAGCGGCCGTTGTAGCCTTCGATGTCGTGGTAGTACTTCTTGGCTTGGCCGTGATCGCGAAGCATCTTCATCTCTTTCGCGATTTCAGGATCGTTTGTGGTCGCCGCGCCCGCCTCGCCACAGGCTCCAAGATTTTTCCCTGGATAGAAGCTGAATGCCGCTGCACGCCCCATCGATCCAGCCTTCATCCAGCGATTATGTTTGCGGGAGAAATATTCAGCACCGTGGGCCTGGCAGGCATCTTCAATGACAATCAGGCCATAACGGTCGGCAAGATCGAGGACCGGATCCATGTCTGCCATCTGACCATAGAGATGTACCGGGATCACAGCCGTGACCGGCCGTCCACTTCTGCGGCTAATCAGCCGACCAGTTGCGTCCACCGTACACTGATTGTCTAGATACTTTTGCAGCTCGAGGGGGTCCATGTTGTAGGTCCGCTCGTCAATGTCGACGAACTCCGGCAGCGCGCCGGCTTGGGAAATCGCTTCAGTGGTTGCGATAAACGTATTTGGAACCGTGATCACAACATCGCCGTTCTTCACGCCGCAAGCGATGAGAGCGAATCGCAAGGCATCAGTGCCACTGTTCACGCCGACTGCATATTTCGTGTCACAAAACTCGGCGAATGCTTTTTCAAATTCGTCCACCATCGGGCCCCCGATGAATCCGGCGCTTCGCAGAGCCTTCTGAAAAACATCAGTGAGTTCGCCTTCAAGTTCAACATGCGGGGTAACTAAATCGAGAAACGGAATATTAGGATGAATGCTCATTTTGTAACCTCCAAAACCTGGTCGATGTAACGTAAAACTCGTGCTGGATTTCCTGCTACAACGCTGTTTGCAGGAACGTCCTTGGTGACGACGCTGCCCGCGCCCACGATCGCATTTTCACCCACCGTGGTGTTCGAGAGGATCGTCGAACCGGAACCGATGGAAGCGCCCTCCTTAATTACGGTGCGCTCCACTTTCCAGTCAGCTTCGGTCTGCAGTTTGCCGTCGGTCGTGGCACGCGGATAGCTGTCGTTGATGAAAGTGACTCCGTGCCCGATAAAGACGTTGTCCTCGATCGTGACGCCTTCACAGATGAATGTGTGGCTGGAGATTTTGCAGCGCTTGCCAATCGTGGCGTTCTTCTGGATCTCAACGAAGGCGCCGATTTTCGAATCATCCCCAATCTCACAGCCATAAAGATTAATGAATCTAGAGAGCTTTACACCGCGGCCCAGCTTCACATCAGCAGCGATGCATAAGTATTCGCCGTTGATTTTTTCAGTTTTGCTACTGTTCGTGTTCATAGATGTCTCGATATTGTTTTTCTTTCGGGGATCACAAATAGACGAGGGCGCCGCGTTTGCGCAGCGATTTGTTCGCAGCCTCAAGCATCTTGACAACTCGCAGACCAGCCGCACCATCGTTGATTGGGTCGGTCCCACTTGTGATGCACTGAATGAAATAGGCGAGTTCGTGACGCAAGGCTTCGACCTGTTCCAATTGAGGAGACCACATATCACCGGATCGGTAGTTCACGAGTAGCTCGTAGAGACCTTCACGGTTGTTGATATCCACGCCCTTGTCGTAGACCTTGACCTTCTCATCGGCCTCCAGGTCGTTCCAGACCAGCATCTTCTTCTCGCCGCCGATTAGTGTGGTCCTGACTTTCACCGGCGAAAGCCAGTTCACATTGACGTGTGCGATTACCTTGTCCGGAAAGTACAGAGTGATGTAGGCAACATCTTCGAATCCATTAAGATGTTTTTGTCCGGTTGCGACCAAGGCTTCAGGATTGCCTTCGATCACGTGATCCATAATCGAAAGATCGTGAGGCGCAAGATCCCAAACCACATTCACATCGTGTTGGAACAGTCCCAGGTTTACTCTCGTCGAGTCGTAATAATAGAGCTTACCGAGTAGGCCTTCCTGCAAGAGCTGCTTGATCTTCCTCACGGCGCCGGTGAAAAGGAACGTGTGATCGACCATGATCTTCAGGTTTTTCTTCTCCGCAAGTTCGATGAGCTCTTCCGCCTGACTCACATTGCTGGTAAACGGTTTCTCGACGAAGACGTGTTTGCCATTCTCCAGCGCCGCTTTGGCGAGTTCGTAATGCGTCCAAACCGGAGTGACGATGGCAACCGCATCAATCTCGGGGGAGGTGAGGACCTCGGTGGCGTCGGCCGACACATAGAGATGGGGATAACTTTTGTGAACTTTCTTCCGCGCCGCCGAACTCTTGTCACACACCGTGGCGATTTCGGCCCCGGGCGTGGTCTGCAGGTTACGGACCACATTCGGCCCCCAATAACCGTATCCGATTACGCCAAATTTAACCGTGGCGCTGGTGCTTTTCATCGGCACCGAAGACAGTTGTGGAGGAAAATTGTAAGTGAGTAGCGCGTTGTTACCGTTGGTAGCCATAAGAATACATCCCTTTCCGCTTAGTGCGCCCCTTCGATTACAGCTTTAGGTGTGCGCAGAAGAATTTTGAGATCGAGCCATGGCGACCAGGACTGCGCGTACTGCAGGTCAAGGCGAACCATCTCGTCAAACCCGATGCGATTCCGGCCACCAACCTGCCACAAGCCGGTGATGCCGGGTTTGACTTCCAGTAAACGCCGGCGGTGCCAAAGTTCGTATCTTTCCACTTCATAATCGATGGGCGGCCTGGGTCCTACCAGCGACATGTCGCCCTTCAATACGTTGATCAGTTGTGGCAGTTCATCGAGGCTTGTCCTGCGCAGGAAAGTTCCCACGGCCGTAATCCGCGGATCACGCGTCAGTTTGTATACGCCTCGACCGTCACCGTTACTGGGATGTTTATCGGCCACGCCGGCGATCAAGCGCCGGACGTATTCCTTATGTGGATTGCTGTTGCTGTTTGCATACATAGAGCGAAATTTCAACATCCGAAACGAGATCCCGAACTGCCCACTACGGTGCTGGTGAAAGAAAACTGGGCCCTTCGAGGTGGTCTTAATTGCAATCGCGACAATCAGGAATACGGGAGCAAGAAATAGGAGAGCCGCAACGCTACCCAGAATGTCGATTGCTCGCTTTATCGCTCGTAGCGATTTCTTCGCATCGTCACGCGCTACTAAGTCCGGATACAGCATCGCTTTGCCGGGCCGCGGTCCGTCGCCCTGGTTCCAGTCGTCCGGAAAAATGTGGAAGGAAAGATTGACCTGATCGAATTGCTCAGAGGTTAAGTTACTCCGTAGAACTTCGCTGACGCGCGCGATTAGAGTATTGATGATAGCACTGCGATCGTCACCAGAGATCTCGGTAAACATGACTCCAATGATCGAGTGTTCCTCATACCATCCCGTTACATCCGTCTCTCTGCTCGATGCCGAAACCGCAGCCAGAATGTTTTCGACTGTTTTTGCGTTCTTGTGGGATCGCAGGCTCTGACCGATGTCGACGAGCATCAACAGGAATGGCGTACGAGATCGCTCGCTGCGTTTTCTCTCGAGAGCGATCATCCGGCAGAAGTCCTGCTCGTTCAGAATCCTGCGGCCTGCAACGCTCCCGGAAGCCGTCCCCAGGATGCTCAAATGTGATCCATTACCTGAGCGCCGAACGTTCAACGTCTCCTCCAGTTTCTCTGCTGCGTTTTATCGAACTTGATTTAGCGACGAATGGCATCACGACGACCTGAGAAGAGCCTGGTTTTCTGGATTGCAATGCGAAGCAAGGAAGCTTGCTGTTCAGCCTTGTTTTTCGAAGTTTTTGTTTTCTGCAGAAACAGCTTCGTGCCCGTAGCGCTGATAGTAGTCGGAGTGAGCGACGTTCCTGGAGCTGTTCAAAATCGCTCCCAGCAGTTTGGAAGGCTCAATTGCTTCCAGCCCGCGCTTGAGCTGTTCTTTGTCGGTTGTTCCTTGCCGCGTGACCAGGAGAATTCCATCTGCCAATCGAGTCCACACGCTGGTATCGGCCAACGGCAAAATGGGTGGAGAATCGATCACGACCCAGTCGAACCAGGTACTGAGCTTCTCCATGAGCGGGGAAAGCCTTCCACATTGCATCAACTCGAGTGGGTTATGGGGAACATGGCCGGCCGGCATGACCCAAATGCCGAGGGCATCAAGACGATAGATCGGAAGCTTAGCGTCAACTGTACCCTGAAGATAGTCGCTTAGGCCGGGAACTTTTCCCATTCCCAACTGGCGCAGTAAGGTCGGCCGCCTGAGATCGCCCTCCAATAGTAAGGTTTTCTGCTGGCGTCTGCTTCCCAAGGTACACGCAAGATTGGCGGCGACCGTGCTCTTGCCTTCCTCCGGCATGGTGCTCGTGATGAGAAGCTGTTTCAGAGCGCGTCGCTGCTGAAGATGTCGAAGTCGAACCGCCAGGAATCGAAACTTTTCAGCCGCAAGACCATCCTTCTCGACGACCGATACGAGTTTGCTGTACGGGAGCAAGGCAACCGGTAAAGATTCGAAGCGATCCCACGGGCTCGCTTGGGAAGCCACCTTCTCTATCTCTATCGGAATCCCGGCTTCTGGTGTCGAAAATTCAGGTTCACTAACCTGCGTTACTGGTGCCGGCGCGGGCTCCGCATGCATCTTCACTGCAGATTCTGCGATTTCCAAAAGTTCGGTGGGCACGTCGAACGCGTTAAGTTCAACGCCGGACCGTTCCGTCTCTGCCCTTTGCAAAGCGTCGAAGATGTGGCTCATTGTTTGGTTATCTCTGATGGTGCCGCAGCAGCGTCGTGCGGCTGGGGACTGGAGGTTCTTTGCATGCGATCATACAGATCGAGCAACGCTTTCGCCGCGTTGCGCACGTCCCCTTCGTCGGCCAACTTCGGATTTCCGCTCCAGGAGGATTGCACGACACCCAGCCGAAACTCGGTTGCAATGTCTTCGATGATCTGAGGAGTCACGCTGTGCAGTTGCTCAGAGTACGCGGCGATAAGGGCGTTTTCGCAAACCGTATTGATCAGCCTGGGAAAGCCGCCGGTGGAACGATAAACCGCGGCGATCGTTTGAGGCGGAAACAGGTCGCCGGCGTGAGAATTGGCCCCAGCGAGTTGCAGCCGGCGCTCAATGTATCCCTTGGTTTCGATAAGGTCGAGCGGTGTGAGTCTGGACCGGAACGCGATTCTTTGTTTTAATTGCCGCAATTCAAACGAATCCAGTTTTTCATCCAGTTCTGGTTGCCCAACCAGCAAAATCTGCAGCAGTTTGGCTTGCGTGGTTTCCAGGTTGGTCAGAAGCCGGATTTCCTCGAGGATCTCAGTCGACAGTTGGTGCGCCTCGTCCACTACCAGTACCGTGGTTAGGTTCTTGCGGCCACGGTCGATCACGTAACTGCTGAGCTCCAGTAAAACCTCGCCCTTGTTCTTGTTCGATACGGGAAGGCCGAGATCTCCGGCTACGTACTGCAGAAATTCCACTGATGAAAGCCTACCGTTAAAGACGTATGCGTAAGCAACGTCATTATTTCGTTTGAGCAATTGCAACAGGCAACGCAGTAATAGTGTTTTTCCGGTGCCGACCTCGCCGGTCAGGACGACAAATCCTTTGTGCCGCCGCACTCCGTAGTAAAGCGATGCCAGCGCCTCGTTGTGCTTTTTTGTGGGAAAAAGAAACGAGGGATCCGGCGTAATTTCAAACGGATTGCGAGTCAGATTGTAGAAAGATTTATACATTCTAGAAAACTCATCCCCGCAGGTAGCTGAAAGCTGAGCCGGCCAGAATCGCACAAAAAACCACACCTGCGACTGCCCATCCAAGCCATGCCTTTTGGCGCGCGCGCTTTTCATCGGCTGGGCTTGCGACCTCAGGAATCTCCGCCAATATCGCCACCGGGATCAAGCTCTTAAGTTCTTGTTCGTCATACGCGCGCCGGTCAAACATTTCAAGAGCGCCAGCTACAAACAGTCCGAACGCTATTCCTACACCGAGCCCGATACCGCAGAATTTGAGCCGATTGGGAAATACCGGCTTTTCAGGAAAGCTCGGGGCATCAACGACGCGGAAGCGTTCCCCCTGCTGGAGAAGCTCCATGCTTGTTGCCATCTGTGATTCATTCTTCTTTTTCAGCAGGTCGTCGTAATTGGCTTTGGACTGGTCATAGCCACGGGTGAGATCGGCGAGTTGTTGCTCACGAATCGGCTCCTGATTCAGTCGCGCTTGGTAGTCATCTATTTTGGCCTTGAGGGTAGCAATATCGCGCTCGCGGTTGCTAATTTCAACCTGATTGGATCGCAATTGCCCCTGGAGTTGGAGCGACATTGAAGCTTGATTCGGATCGGTACTCGGACCTGCCGGCGCGGCGGAATCTCCAGCCTCCGCTACGCCATCCGTACTCTTTGTCTTCAGGCTTGCCAAAAGCTGATCTCGCATTTTCTCGGTCTGGGCGACTTGATCCTTCAACTTGCGCACGTCGGGATGTCGATCGGTATAGTGAGAGCGGAGATCGGCAAGCTGCGCTTTCTGTTTTTCTAATTCCTGGTTGAGAGCAGGCAGACCGACCGGGGTGACAGTCCCATCCGGCGCTTTGGTAGACGCCTGCAACGCACGATATTGCTCGACCAAGGTTTGCAAATAGACGTGCTGCTGGTTGGCCGCGTTCAGGGCGTCCTGATCGTTCTGCAGTTGAGATTGCAGGCCGCCCAGAATCTGTAGATTACTCGCCAGCTGTCCGGGCATTTCTCCAACGTGCAGTCCCTTAAACTGGCGAATTTTATCTTCCTGCTCAGCCAGGCTCTTGCGCGCGCTTTCCAACTGATCTTCGAGAAACTGCGTGGTGCCTTCAGATTGTTGCTGGCGCACCTCGAGGTTCTCATTGATAAATAAATTGGTTAGCTCGCTTGTCACTTGTTGCGCAAGATGAGGATCAGGTGATGAGAAGGAAACATTGAACGCAGTGATCTGATTTCGCGCGTCCCGCACAAGTTCGATATCGATATCTTTGCGCATGCGGTCCACCTTATCGTCAGGCAGTCGGTCGCCGTGGTCGCCCGCGTAAAGATTAAACTGGTCGATGATGTGTAGAAGACGTGTCCGGCTGAGTATCTGTTGCGTGATGCTCTGCATGCGCTCTTGCAGGTCGTCGCTGACGTTCGGCGTGACGTAGTCCTTGGGCATGGTCGGCTGTTCTACCAAAATTAATGTACTTGACTGATAGCGTGGCGGAAGAACCCAACTTACAGCCCACACCAATGTCCAACCAATAAACAGCGGTATTAGAAAGTGGAGGTGACGGCGGCGCACCACTCCCAGGTAATACTCGAGATTGAAGCCTTGCGATGGTTTTTCGTCGAGATCTTCGGGCATAGCTATCGTCCGATCGGCCGGGAGAACTGATAAGACAACGAAATAAATTCGCGATTCGTGTTAGGAATCTGTGACAGCACGGCCACGTCGCTGTAGTCCTGATGGAGGCGAGTGTAGCCGAGCTGCACATTTAGATTTTGATGGAACTCCCTCCCTAAGGAGGCGGTGGCTGAAAGCGTGTGCCCTTTGTAGGCACCTTGGGCGAAGCCCCCGATCACGTCATTTTGAACATACGATCCAGACAGTGATCCACCGAGGGTTCTGGTTATCCTTTGCCCGAGTGAGATGGACGCATTGTCCATGTGAGCTGCCCCTATCAAGCCTCCACTGCCAGCGATGATATGGGAGTAACTCATTGCAAAAGTATTCAATCGTCCTTGCCAGCCCAAGCTGCCACCTGCAGCCGGCGTCCATGAGCGCAATGGGGGCGGGACGAATTGCCCAGGAGCAAACGGAGGTTGGATCGTATCCGAGTATTGCGGACCGCCGAAGAAGGAAACTGAAATCCGAGAGTTCAGGTACAGGCTATAGAAACAAAGAATAGCGTGCGTCTGTGTTTCGCTGAGGCCCGCGACCGGATACGCGAGAAGCCTTTGGTACTGATAGGTCACGCCAAGATAATGCACCCTGGAGATACGATGCGAATAGAAAGCGGATCCTCCCTGTGAGCTCGAATCGTACAAGCCGGAAACCTGGGCCGGATTCGGATAGTGAAGATTGGAGAACGTTCCGCTGGCCCCGATCATTCCATTCATGCTGAATTGATATGAGATGCCAACGTTACCGGAGTTCGTGAGCAGATCGGCAACCGGGGCAATTACCGAAAAATTTGCCTCCTGTGCGCCACCCGATACTATGCCCGCCGATCCCAGGTCAGGCTGGTTGAATACACTCGATGTCTTCTGAAATGCGTCTCGCGCTGTGAAGGTAACGTGCGGACTAAGGCGATACCGAAAATCAATCGATGCATTTTGATTGGCAGCGTTGAGATCACTTGTCTTCTGATAAAAAGTAAAACCCGCCGAATAACTTAACAAGGAATGCATCCGCGAAGTGGTTTCATCCAGAGTGAGCCCAGGGCCGATGGAATAGCTCATTTCGTTAATTGGTTGTCCATTTGTAGTTGCCAGAGCGTTGTTCCCGTATGCGCTGGTGAACGACATTCCCCCACGCAGATAGTTTGAGCGTTCCTGGGAAGTCGGGGTGGTCGGATATGTCTGGCCGCTTATCACTGGCGGCGTTAGCATTTGATCGCTGCTTTGGTTTTGGTTTTGGTTTTGACCTTGGCTTTGATCTTGGCCCTCGTTCTGGCCATAACTCGCGACTCCCGCGGTTTGCGGGGCAGCGCTATCTACTTGCGCCCTAAGCGGCACGGCGCTCAATATGATCAGGCCGGCGAAAATTTGTCTAAGCTGTTTCATTCTTACGGAACGACAATGGTGTCATGCGGTTGAAGTTTTACGTTCTGTGCCGGATTCTGACCTTTGACAACTTGCTTATAGTTGAATGGAATTCGGATTTCGCTTCCGTCGGCATTCTCTCGTAGAACATAAATCGATTTTTGTTTTGCAAAATCGCGAAATCCGCCGGCAAGGGCGATGGCATCCAGGACAGTCAACGAACTGGTCAGAGTAAACGAACCCGGTCGGGTAACCTGCCCCAGGATATTGAACTTCTGACTATTGATCTGCTGCACGATGACTGTGACTTCCGGTTCGTCGATGTAGTTTTTTAGTCGGGCCGTGAGATCTTGTTCCAATTTCAATGGAGTCTCTCCCGCTGCCTTTACCTCGCCGACTAATGGAAGAGAGATCTTCCCATCCGATCGCACAGGCACTGATCGTGAAATGTCTGGCTCCTTCCACACATTGATCGCCAACAGATCGTCATTGCCAATTACGAAGGAGTCATCGTGTGGCTTGGTTGCTGCAGAATCCGATTGCTGACTTGGCACCTTAGTTTGGGCATTTGCATGTGGCTGCTTTATATCCACGGCGGCATTTTGCGACCAAAGCGCGGTGCATGAAGCCACGAACGCGAGAGCGGGGACGAATCGCTTTAGAAAAAGTTTGTAGCAATTCACTCTCATAATAATTGCTCCTTGGTGATTGTTCGGTGGGTAGATAAATTTTCAGCTTGTCTTTCCGTTCGCTTTAGGGGAAGTACTTTGAAACGAAAACTTGTGCCCTGCAAGCGGCAGAGAAGGCTCAGAGGCGCTCATGTGATACTGGTCGATCTTGTACAGCAGCGTTCGATAGCTGACCTGCAGCAACCGCGCTGCGGCTTTACGATTCCAGCCGGTTTTCTGCAAGGCAGTTCCGATAGCGTTTTTCTCGGCTTCGGACTTGACGGTATTGATCAGGGATTTTAGCGACTTAGGACCAGAGGGATACTCTTCGCAAGAATTCATCTCGGCATGCGAAATCATCTGTTTCGAATCCTCCCCTAGGCGAGTCCCGTTGCCTCCGCTTAGCTTGGAGCTGTTTCCTCCGAAAGTTAGTTCCTTATCTCCAGCGACGAGATACCGCTTTACAAAGTTCTCAAATTCGTCGAGATTTCCTGGCCATGTGTGACGCTGGCAGGCCTCGAGTACGGCAGGAGGGAACTCACGAGGTGGCAGGCCGTAGTGCCTCGCCAGCTGATGCATCGAGTGCTGCAGCAGGACTGGGATCTCGCTTCTGCGCTGGCGTAACGAAGGCACCTGAATCGTAAAAGCGCTCAGCCGATAGTAGAGATCTTCGCGGAGTCTCCTTTCCGCCAAAACTCGATCGATGCTCGCGCTGGTCGCCGCAAGGACGCGGACATCGACGGGTTTTGCTTTATCACTGCCGGGCTCGATTAAGACTTTATCTTGCAAGACGTGTACCAGCCTGGCTTGTACGCTCAACGGCATCTCCGTGATTTCGTCCAGAAATACCGTCCCTTTTTCCGCACGCTCGAGTTTTCCTTGAGCGGTGCGGCCATTGCCGGAAGCAGTTCGCTCGCTGCCGAATAATTCCGCCTCGAGCAACTCGCCCGGCATATCGGCACAATTCACCTTCAGGAAGTTGAAGCCGGAACGGACGGAAAGCTTATGAATCAGTCTGGCGACCGTGTCTTTGCCGCTACCCGGTTCGCCGAGGATGAGGACTGGAACGTCGGCTTCCGCCAGCAACTCTGCTTGCGCGCGCAGCTTCTGAGTGACGGGGCTGGCGCTGATAAAGAACGAATCCGGGCCGAGCTGCTCGATGTCTTCGCTGGCCACTTCTGCCTCCTCATTTTCAGGTGACATGAGATGGCGGTGGATGGCGGCCTCAAGCCTCTCCTCGTCGAAAGGACGGATCAGAACTTCTTGCGCTCCCAACCGTGTCGCTTCCCTTTTGCGGCCAGAGTCTTCGGGAAAGCAGGTCACGATCACGGGAAGATCCGGGCGAAGCCTGCGAAGCCAGCGCAGCAGATGCAAGCTGTCGCCGTCGCCACGCGGCACGTCGAGCAACAGTAAATGCGGGGCTACACCCGACTGAACGCGCTCAACCGCATCCCACGGATTCCCTGCGGCTTCTATTTGCCAGGAGTTCTGTTCCGCAACTGACCAAAGCGGACCGAGAAGGGCTGATTCCCGGCTCACGATTAGCAAGCGTATTGTTTCAGTTAGGTTTTCGGCCACAGGGGGTGGCTCCTTAGGTTAATCGAAGATTTGAATGGACAGAGAAAGCGGTTGGAATTCTTCAGACGGCTTCTACTTGGTAGCCTTCCACGCGGACGGCCAACGATCTTTGAATCGCATCAACGGAAATCACCAGCGTGGTGCTGCCGTTGCGCGAAACCAAAATTCCTTCCATGCCGTCCAAGGCACCGCTTCGGATGCGCACACGCTGCCCGATTTTAAGAAAAGGATACGAAGACCAGGGCTGCGTTCCATCGAGCAGGGTGCGGACCGCGTCGATCTGCTCATCTGGAATTGGCGTTCCTTCGCTGCCGCTCCCGACCAGGCCGAGAACTCCGTCAACCCGCAGCACGCGCAAGCGATCCATGCGGTTAGAAATGAACTTGGCAAATACGTAACAGCTGAAAAGCGGCGATTCGATTTTTTTCTTACGGTCGCTCCAGCGATGCACCTCAGTAAGCGTAGGCAGGAATGTCTCGACACCCCGCTCGCTCAGACGCTGTACAACAGCTTTCTCGTGCCGGGGACGCGTGTGCAGCGCATACCATTTTTCGGTTTCGCTTGAGACAACAGGAAGTGGATTGGGAGTTTGCCAGAGTACGCTGTTGCAAGCCATAGCTTCGCCCTCTAGGTCACATCTCTCGGTGTGACCCTAAAAAATCAGAGACTTATGTCGCCGCAATCTCGGCGAGATCACATTGGGGGGAAATAATTCGTGCACTTCAGGGGGAAGGAATTTCTTGCTGACTGCCTGCTGCTGAGTACTTAAGTGTTTCGTTGCCTGCTATTTAACCTGTCTTGGAGCTCCATGTACCGGAAAGGCTTTTTCCAGAACGGCTCGCTATAATTGTTAATGGAGATTTATCACTGATTTAATCGACATAATAGCGTAATACGGGATTCAGTCAATGGCACCTTCGCACCACTAAGGTCACAGCTTCGCGATCATTACTTCGGTACTCTTTCAGCTTTAAGTTCCTGGATCGGACCACCGGGGGAGTTGAAGGCCAGATGCGAGTAACCGTAGTGATGCAAAACTACAACCTAGTGCAGGTGGCTGCAAGAGGTACATGTTCTCCACGCGACATTTCTCTACTCGGAGTGAGTACAATCCCTCCGCTGGATGAGAGGAAAGCACTAGAGACACATTTCTCCTGTAACCTATGCAAACAGAGCTAAATTGCACCTGCTCATCACGACACCCAATCGCAGTTTAACGGCGTCGAGATGGTCCTAACATCCTTATTTTCAGTGGTCTATAGCCGCTGCGGCGGCCCTGATGACACGGAAAGACCCGGAACAGAAGATTGGATTGAACTTGGGAGCCGGTAACAGACTCGTTTGTGGAACTTTTTTGCGACTGCGCAAGCGTTTGCAACTATCCATATGAAAAATGCTTGCGTCAAGCAGTACGCGTAGGCTATGATTTGGTCGTCTTAGCTCTTGTGTTTCCTCCCCCCAGAATCTCAGAGATGTTTCGGCCCCTTTTTCAATCGAAATTTAAAGGCGTTTCATGACTCCGGAGCACAAGGGTCTCAGCGATAACACAATTCGGGTGCTGGTCGCGGACAGCTCGCGCATCTACACCCGTCTGCTTGCCGACGAATTAACGCGCGATCCTCTGCTCGAGGTAATCCCTTTCGAATCGGATGTATCTGACTTGGTCGCCAGTGCAATACGCGATGACATTGACGTCCTGGTGATCAGTTCCACCTTAGATGAGCAACCGTCTCGCGGGCTCGAACTCCTGCGCGAATTACGCGCTCAGCATCCCAAAACCCGCGCTGTTCTATTGCCAGACTCCTCGAAGGAAGAGGCGATTTTGCAAGCCTTCCAAGCCGGCGCCAGAGGAATTTTTGGCCGGAATGAACCGATGGAGCAGTTGTGTAAATGTGTTCGCTGCGTGTATCAGGGGCAGATCTGGGCGAGCAGTCGCGATCTGGGCCTTGCACTAGACGCGCTCGCGAATTTACCGACCGTACGAGCGGTGAATGCGAACGGGATGAGCCTGCTGTCAGAACGGGAATTGCAGGTCGTGCAGTGCCTGGCGGAAGGACTGACGAATCGTGAAATCGCCAAGCGCCTCCAGCTCAGTCAACACACCGTCAAGAACTACTTCTTCAAGATCTTCGACAAGTTGGGAGTTTCCAGCCGGGTTGAGCTTTTGTTCATGAGTTTGAGCCATGCCGCCACGGAGCAAACTTCCCGGCCGCAACGTGCGAAAGATGAACCGAAAGACGGCAATTTCCGTTATGAATCTGACCTGCTGATGAAATCGGCGGAGGCGGGGGTGCCCGCTGCGCAGCTCGCCCTGGCGCAAGTCTACCTGAACCGTCGCAGTGATCCTCAGGACGTAGTCAACGCTTACATGTGGTACCTCATTGCCATCGAATCTGCCATGCAAGCCCGAGGGTTTATCACGAAAATGCTGACGGTGGAGCAGATCGAAGAAGCGAGGCGCAAAGCGAGCACTTGGTTGGCCAAGCGGAAGCAGAAACCCTCCGGTTCGACGAGTAACTCTCTTAAGTCGAAGCAGCCCGCGTCGATCGGCCCGCAAGCCTATTTGGGGGCCGGTGATTGAGGTCGGAACAAGCCAATCCTCAATAGACCCGGCAAATTCCAAAAACCAAGATTCCTCGCTTCGCGAGGAATGACAATCTTTAGTTGGTTAGCCAACACGGCAAAAGCTAAAAAACGGCGCACCATATTCGGTGCGCCGTTTGAATCGATAGTTAAGCTTCTTCAGCTATCCTGCTACGTACCCCTGCTGCCGAGAACGAAAGAACATAGCGCCAAAGCAGGCGAAACCAGCAAAGAGTAGGTAAATTAGGGCACTCCCACCTTCTGGAACTGTGATGAATTCCTGAGCCGCACACCCTGAGCCCGCGGAACACAACGAACCATTAGCGTTGTCGGGCGAAAGGACCTCCATGCCGGCAAATTCGCTGGTACTGTAATTATTTTCTGCGTTCCAGAGCAGACTTCCGTTGCCAGCGCTCGAAGTTGTACAGCCGCCCGTACCCCCAAAGATCTGATCGCAAAGATAGCTAGTGGTGAGGCCGGAGGTTATAGGATTATTCTTAAGGTAGCTCTCGACTCCGCTTGGATCGAAGACAGCCCAGAGGGCGTATGTGTCAATGATCTGCTGGTTTGAACCGGGAGTTTGCGCAAGCACCTGTTGGGCGAGATACCCCACCGCACCGTAGAGCGCCACGTTGGCACCGGCGACACCCCATGAGGTATTCGAGTTGTTTATGCCGGAAAATTGGGTAACGGTGGCATTCCACGTGGCGCCCTTGAAGCTTTCGTCATTGAAGTCGTCGCATATAACCGGCACATTCGCGACGCCACCTACCGTGGCATAGTAGGGACTTACGTAGATACCATCATAAGCCACGCCCGGAGGCGGGCCTGTCAGCGTCACAGAGGTTTGGGCACCGGCTAAACTCGCAAGAAATACGACTGGTGCGACGGTCTGCCAAAAAAGGCGAATTACTCTTTTCATTGTCACGGGCATTCTCTCTCCTCTGTTGTTCTTCCTAGGGAGGGACCGTACAGGAGGGGGATTTTCAGTAGAACCCTGGGCTCGGTACCTTTAACCACGACCCTACTCTATCTCGAAATCCAAAGCTGTCAAGACTGATAATTTCTGCAACGGATTGCAGCCGCTTGCAACGTTGGTGCATTTGTTTTCTGCCAAATGCCGCTTCCTGAGCCAAGTTCGGAGGATAGTATCGACGAAGTGCCCCTTCATTTTCCTCGTTCCGTTCGATAGAAAATGCGCCTGACAAACAGGATGCTATATACTCATTTGTACGAGGCACGATTCTCCTCCTCCTTCTACGACTCAGTGCTTTAGTCACCCTTCCCCGTGAGGCCAGGAGTGCAGCGAATTAGGACATTTCGGACCGAGTGCGAATATTGCTCGCCAATTTGCGTCTTATCCAATAGAGGTTATGCGTGAGGATTTCGTCCGTCTTCTATCAATGTGTCCCCTTGATTCTGATCGTTTCTTTTTTCACCGCATGCTCTCGCGATCCCAACGTACGTAAGCAAAAATACCTCGAGAGCGGTCAACGGTACTTCGAAAAAGGAAAGTTTGCAGAGGCTGCCATCGAATTCCGTAACGCCGTGGGAATTGATCCCGCCTACGCGGATGCACATTACCATTTGGCTCTGAGTTATCTCAAAACTCAGCAGCGGTTGCGTGCAAACGAGGAACTCGCCCGTACGCTTGAGCTGCAGCCAGAGAATTATCGGGCTCGCGTTGAGATGGCCAAATTGCTGATTGCTGGCGGTAACCTCCAGCAGGCTCAACTGCAATCCGATTTGCTTCTGAAGCAGCGACCACGTGATGCCGGCTCACATTTTGTGGCGGCCAACCTCCTGGCCGCACAAGGTCATTTGGTTGCCGCAATTCAAGAAATGCAGAATGCCATTGCACTCGACTCCAACGACTCGGATCTCTATCTAAACCTCGCGCTGATGCAATTGAAGAACGGCCAGTCCGAGGCTGCAGAGACTAATTTCAAGAAGGCGATCGAGACGAACCCAAAGGCAATCGATTCGCGCTTGATGCTGGCGAACTTTTATCAGATGCGCAGCCGGTTTGCCGACGCGGAACAACAACTCCGCAGTGCCATTGAGATAGATCCTCAAAACCCTGAGCTGAGGGCAGCCGTCGCGCGGCTCTACGTTGCTCAAGGCAGGAATACCGAGGCTAGAGAGTATCTCAGACAAGCAAAACGCGACTTCCCCAACAACTCAGAGGGATACCGGCTGCTCGGTGACTTCTATTTCAGTCGTGGAGAGTTCGACAAGGCCGCATCCGAGTACGCCAATCTCTATCAGGAGCACGCTAAGGACTTGGTGGTAAAGAAAAACTACGTTCAACTTCTCGTTCTTACAAATCGCTTGGATGAAGCGCGCAGGTTGAATGACGAGATTTTGAAAAAAAATCCCAATGATAACGATGCTTTACTCTATTCGGGGCAAATTCAGAATCGCAGCGGCCATGTGAGCGAGGCGCTCAACGTCTTGCAGCAACTTACGAAGAACGATCCGAACAATGCACTCGCACACTATCAACTGGGCCTCGCATTCCAGCAGTCCGGCGATCAGGACAGCGCTGGGCGGGAGTGGAGAGAGGCAGTGCGTCTTCGTCCCGATCTGGATGACGCGCAGCGCTCGTTGGCGTCGCTCGCTATGCGCAAGAATGATATGACCACGCTCTACGAGACGGCCACGCAGATGATCAATCTGCAGCCCAAATCCCCGGAAGGATATGCCCTCCGCGCGGTTTCTGAAATCAATCGCAAACAGTTTGATGCGGCGGACACCGACGTTCACAAGGCGATCGATGTGGCACCGCAAAGCCAATTTGGCTACGTTCAACTGGGAAATCTTGAGTTCGTGCGAAAGAAATACGTCGATGCAGCGGAAGCATACCAAGATGCCCTCGACCGCGACACCGGTTCGACCGACGCTCTGCGCGGCTTGATGAATACTTACATTGCGCAGAAGCAACTCGACCGCGCCCTCGCGGTTGCTGAGGCGCAGATTTCCAAAGTGCCGAACGATGGGGCTTTTTACGACCTGCTCGGTACCGCACTTTTCTACAACAAGCACGACTTGCCGGCGGCCGAGGCGGCTCTCAAGAGATCGGCGGAGCTCGACCGAAAAAAACCTGACGCTCTTATTGAGCTGGGGCAGGTGCAAATGGCCGAGGGAAGAACCGGCCAGGCAATCGATACCTATCGGCAGGCGCTGCAAACCTATCCGCGTGAAGTCAGTTTTTATCTTCTTTTGGGTGAGGTATACGAATCAAAGCAAGACTGGTCCAATGCCGGCGATTCATATCAGAAAGCTCTGGTGCTTACCCCCGAAAGTCCTCTGGCGTCGGGAAAGCTCGCCTACACAATGCTGCAGTCCGGACAAAATCTCGATGTCGCACTATCCCTGGCTCAGACTGCTCGACGCGGCTTGCCAACGTCTCCGGCGGTTGCCGATACTTTGGGTTGGATTTACTACCAGAAAGGTGCCTATTCATCGGCGATCGACTCGTTGCAGGAAGCTGTGCGACTTTCGCGTGAGTCTAAATCCCCAGACAATCCTAGAACTCATTTGCATCTCGGAATGGCGTTCGCGAAGAATGGCCAATCTACGTTGGCCCGGCAACAATTACAAATCGTGCTGAGGATTAGTCCGAACTCTACTGATGCAGCGGATGCCAAAAAGCAGTTGGCGCAGCTCAAATCTTGAGTAAGCGCAGCCTTATATATCAAGCAACTTCAATTCTTCCAAAGCCGTCTCGACCAGGCTTCTCGTCCGGCTCTACGGGTCTGCCCGAACCGCAGTTCGTCAGTCGGCCCGTCACCTGTGGGCTCGGCAACAGAGGTCTCGTCACAGTCGCTGCACCCAGCACACGACGAAGCTGTTAGCGCGGCGCACGCTGCCGCGTGGATGAGCGTAAGCGTTCGAGCAACACACCTGTCGGAGGAGTGGGGATCTGTGCTCAAGCATGAACGCAGAAAACACTCGCTCTGCCAAGCAGCCCGAAACCGCGGCTAGCACATGATCCCTCTTACTTTCACAGGCGTTGAAGACGAACGCTCGATTTTGTTCTTGAGAGCGGTGAGTCCGTCTAGTACAGCTCCGCGCTGGCTAAGATACCGCTGGAGCTGTTGTCGCC
Source organism: uncultured Acidobacteriaceae bacterium (assembly GCA_963766625.1). Taxonomy (GTDB): domain Bacteria; phylum Acidobacteriota; class Terriglobia; order Terriglobales; family Acidobacteriaceae; genus Sulfotelmatobacter. The sequence continues at coordinate 261,395 of CAVYBF010000028.1, forward strand.
CCCCGCAATCAACACGATCCCGTTGTTCAGCAGCGTCGCCGTGTGATATGTGCGCGCGGTGTTCAAGCTGCCGGTGAGTGTAAATGTTCCAGTCGCGGGATTGTACAGCTCCGCACTGGCCAGGTAAGCGTTGGAGTTGCCGGAGCCTCCCGCAATCAGCACGACGCCGTTGTTGAGCAGCGTGGCCGTGTGATAGGCCCGCGCGGTATTCAGACTGCTCGTGAGGGTGAAGGTCTCAGTCGCGGGATTGTAGAGCTCCGCAGCGGACAGGTAACCGCTGGAGTTCTGGCCTCCTGCAATCAGAACCATGCCGTTGTTCAGCAGCGTCGCGGTGTCGAGCCGACGTGCGGTGTTCAGGCTCCCAGTGCTGAGGGTGAAGGTCGCGGTTGAAGGATTGTACAGCTCCGCACTAGCTAAATAGCTGCCGTTTAGGTTGTAGCCCCCCGCAATCAAGACCATGCCGTTATTCAGCAATGTCGCTGTGTCCAGGATACGCGCGGTGTTCAGGCTGCCGGTAAGAGTGAAAGTTCCGGTCGCGGGGTCGTATAACTCTGCACTAGCCAGCGTGGTTCCACTGGTATCAACGCCTCCCACAATCAGCACAATGCCATTATCCAGCAGCGTAGCCGTGTGCTCTATGCGCGCAGTGTTCAGGCTGCCGGTAGGAGTGAAGGTCCCGGTCGCTGGATTGTACAGCTCGGCACTGGCGAGGATGCCTGCGTCAGATGTGTTGGCGCCCTGGCCTCCCGCGATCAGCACCATGCCATTGTTCAGCAGTGTCGCAGTATGCTGGAAGCGCGCGGTGTTCAGGCTGCCGGTAAGAGTGAAGGTCCCGGTCGCTGGATTATACAGCTCCGCACTGGCTAAGGCAGCGCCGTCGTAGCCGCCAGCAATCAGCACCATGCCGTTGTTCAGCAGCGTCTCCGTGTGGAACATGCGCGCGGTATTCAGGCTGCCGGTCAAGACAAAGCCGGTTGGCCGCGCGTTTAGGGTCGCCGAGCCGCTGACGGTTCCGGCGGAGGCGGTGATGGTCACAGGAGTCGTCGACGAGGGCGATCCCACGACCAGGGCTGTGCCCGGATTGGTGACATCGTTGCTGACGGTCGCCAGCGTGGTATCCGACGAACTCCACGTCACTGATGCAAGCTGCTCCGTGCTGCTGTCGCTGAAGGTGCCGGTGGCGATGAACTGTTGCGTTGTCCCCGGGGACAGCGCGGATGTCGTGGGCGTGACGTCAATCGATACGAGGTTTGGCGGAGTCAGCGTGGACGGTTCATACAGCTCCGCACTAGCCAAGTAGCCGCTGGAGTTGTTGTAGCCGCCCACAGCCAGCACCGTCCCATTGCTCAGCAGCGTTGCAGTGTGATATCCACGCGCGGTGTTCAGGCTGCCGGTAAGGGTGAATGTCCCGGTCGCGGGATCATAGAGTTCCGCACTGGCTAGGGCCAAGCTGGAGCCAAAGCCACCTGCAATCAGCACCATCCCATTGTTCAGCGCCGTCGCCGTGTGATATTGGCGCGCGGTGTTCAGGCTGCCGGTAAGGGTGAATGTCCCGGTCGCGGGATCATAGAGTTCCGCACTGGCCACGTAACCGCTGGAGTTCGAGCCTCCCGCAATCAGCGCCATCCCATCGTTCAGCAGCGTCGCCGTGTGATATACGCGCGCGGTGTTCAGGCTGCCGGTAAGGGTGAATGTCCCAGTCGCGGGATTATACAGCTCTGCACTCGCTAGGGCACCGCTAGAGCCGTTGTCGCCTCCCGCAACCAGCGCCATGCCATCGTTCAGCAGCGTCGCCGTCTGCCGCCAACGCGCGGTGTTCAGGCTGCCGGTGGGGGTGAAGGTCCCGGTCGTAGGATCGTACAGCTCGGCACTGGTTAAGTAGCCGCTGGAGCCAAAGCCACCCGCAATCAGCACCATGCCGTTGTTCAGCAGCGTCGCCGTGTGATATTCACGCGCGGTGTTCAGACTGCCAGTGGGGGTGAAGGTCCCGGTCGCGGGATTGTACAGCTCGGCACTGGCTAAATTACCGCTGGAGTAACCGCCGCCTGCAATCAGTACCATGCCATTGTTCAGCAGCGTTGCAGTATGATAAGCCCGCGCAGTGTTCAGGCTGCTGGTGGGGGTAAACGTTCCGGTCGCGGGATTGTAGAGCTCCGCACTTGTCAGGTAACCGCTGGAGTCAACGCCTCCCGCGATCAGCACCATCCCGTTGTTCAGTACCGTTGACGTGTGCCATTCGCTCGCGGTGTTCAGACTGCCGGTCAAAACCCAGCCTGCTGTGACGGTCAACGTAGTCGAACCGTTGATCGACCCCGACGACGCCTCAATCGTCGTTTGCCCTATGCCGACAGCATTGGCCAGCCCCGCCGCATTGATCGTCGCCGCACCCGCTGCGGATGAACTCCAGGTCGCTGTGCTCGTCAGATTCTGCGTGTTTCCGTTGCTGTAGGTTCCCGTGGCAGTGAACTGCTGCGTGCTCCCCACGGCAATCGAGGGATTCGCCGGCGTCACCGCAATCGACACCAGCACCGGAGCCGTCACCGTCAGCGTTGTCGAGCCGCTAATGCTGCCAATCGTCGCACTGATGGTCGCGGGGCCCGCCGTGACACCTGTGGCCAGGCCTCCCACTGTGATCGTCGCCACTCCCAGAGCCGATGAACCCCAAGTTGCTGTAGTCGTGAGATTCTGCGTGCTTCCGTCGCTGTAGGTTCCGGTGGCCGTAAACTGCTGCGTGTTCCCGGCGGTGATCGAAGGATTCGCTGGCGTCACGGCAATTGAGGCTAGAACCGGTGAGGTTACTGTCAGCGTGGTCGTCCCCTGTACCGTGCCGGAGACAGCCGTGATCGTCGCGCTGCCCACAATTAAGCCGCTGGCCAGCCCCGCCGCATTGATCGTTGCCACTGTGGGCGCCGACGAACTCCACGTCACCGAAGAGGTCAAATCCTGAGTGCTGCCATCGCTGTACGTCCCCATGGCATCAAACTGCTGCGATAAGCCGGCCGCAACCGTCCCGTTTGCCGGCGTGACTGCGATGGATACCAGCGCCGGGGGACCGACCGTCACAAGCGTCGAGCCACAGACCGAGCCGGCACAGGCGCTCACCGTTGCCGTGCCGGTGCCGAAAGCATAAGCCGAACCAGGATCGCTGGCATCGTCGGTGATGCTGATGGCCGCTGTATTTGAGGAACTCCAGGTCACTGAGGCCAGTTGCTCAGTACTGCTGTCGCTGAAGGTGCCGGTGGCGATGAAATGCTGCGCGGTGTCGAGCGAAACCGTCGGGTTGCTCGGACTCAGGGAGATGGAAACTAGATTCGGCGGAGTCAACGTGGCGGGTTCATACAGCTCTGCACTGGCTAAGTAGCCGCTGGAGTTGTTGTAGCCTCCCACAGTCAGCACCACGCCGTTGTTCAGCAGCGTCGCGGTGTGCCAGTAGCGCGCCGTGTTCAGGCTGCCGGTAAGTGTGAAGCTCTCGGTCGTGGGATTGTAGAGCTCGGCGCTCGCCAAGAAACCGCCGTTGTAGCCTGCCGCAATCAGCACCATCCCATTGTTCAGCAGCGTCGCCGTGTGATATCCGCGCGCGGTGTTGAGGCTGCCGGTGAGGGTGAATGTTCCTGTCGTGGGGTTGTAGAGCTCCGCACTTGCCAGGTAACCGCTGGAGTCAACGCCGCCCGCAATCAGCGCCATCCCATTGTTCAACAACGTCGCCGTGTGGACGTAACGCGCAGTGTTCAGACTGCCAGTGGCCGTAAAGGTCCCGGTCGCGGGATTGTAGAGCTCGGCACTGGCCAAGTAACCGCTGGAGCCATAGCCGCCCGGAATCAGCACCATGCCATTGTTCAGCAGCGTCGCCGTGTGAGAGAAACGTGCGGTGCTCAGGCTGCCGGTGGCGGTGAAGCTTCCGGTCGCTGGATTGTAGAGTTCCGCACTCGCCAGGTAACCGGTGGAGTTCGAGCCGCCAGCGATAAGCACCATCCCGTTGTTCAGCAGCGTCGCCGTGTATTCCCAACGGGCCGTGTTGAGGCTGCCGGTCGCGGTGAAGGTTCCGGTCGCGGGATTGTAAAGTTCCGCACTGGCTAGGTAACCGCTGGAGTTCGAGCCACCCGCAATCAGCACCATGCCATTGTTCAGCAGCGTCGCCGTGTGAGAATAGCGTGCGGTGTTCAGACTGCCGGTCGCGGTGAAGGTTCCGGTCGCGGGATTGTACAACTCCGCACTGGCCAAGTAACCGCTGGAGCTGTTGTAGCCGCCCGCAATCAACACCATTCCATTGTTCAACAGAGTTGCCGTGTGCAAGGCGCGTGCCGTGTTCAGACTGCTGGTCAAGACAAATCCTGCCGTGACGTTCAACGTAGTCGAACCGTTGATCGACCCCGACGATGCCTCAATCGTCGTTTGCCCTATGCCGACACCATTGGCTAGCCCCGCCGCATTGATCGTGGCCGCACCCGAAGCCGATGAACTCCACGTTGCTGTGCTCGCCAGATTCTGCGTGCTTCCGTCGCTGTAAGTTCCCGTGGCCGTGAACTGCTGCGTGGTCCCCGCGGCGATCGAGGGATTCGCCGGCGTTACCGCAATCGACACCAGCACAGGCGCCGTCACAGTCAGTGTGGTCGAACCGCTAATACTGCCCATCGTCGCGCTGATGCTAGAAGTGCCCTTGGCCAGACTCGTCGCCAGTCCTGCCGCACTGATCGTCGCCACACCCGGGACCGATGAGCTCCATGTCGCCGTGCTTGTCAGATTCTGCGTGCTTCCGTCGCTGTAGGTTCCCGTGGCCGTGAACTGCCGCGTGGTCCCCGCCGCAATCGAAGGATTCGTCGGCGTCACCGCGATTGACACCAGAGTCGGTGCTGTCACCGTAAGCGTGGTCGAGCCCCTAATGCTACCCATCGTCGCGCTGATGCTGGAGGCGCCTTTTGCCGCACTCGCCGCCAGTCCTGCCGCACTGATCGTCGCCACACCCGAAGCCGATGAACTCCATGTTGCTGCGCTTGTCAGATTCTGGGTGCTTCCGTCGCTGTAGGTTCCCGTGGCCGTAAACTGCTGCATGGTCCCCGCGGCAATCGAAGGATTCCCCGGCGTCACCGCGATTGACACCAGCGTCGGTGCTGTCACCGTAAGCGTGGTCGAGCCCGTAATACTACCCATCGTCGCGCTGATGCTAGAGGCTCCTTTTGCCGCAGTCGTCGCCAGTCCCGCCGCGCTGATCGTCGCCACACCCGGGACCGATGACTTCCACGTTGCTGCGCTCGTCAGATTCTGCGTGCTTCCGTTGCTGTAGGTTCCCGTGGCCGTGAACTGTTTCGTGGTCCCCGCCGCAATCGAAGCGTTCCCCGGCGTCAGCGCAATTGACGCCAGAGTCGGCGGCCCAGCAACCACATTTGAGGTGCCGCAATTGCACAAACAGCCAGCAAGGCTGAGAAGAACAAGAACCTGCACACAACCAGCCGTGCGCAATCTGTGGGTTAGTGAGCTGAGTTCTCCAACCAACCCAACTCTCGAAGCAATCTTCCCGATTCCGACTAACCCGATGCCGCACTGCTCGTTGCTACCCATTTAGACACTCTCCCTTTTGGCGCAGACTGAACCGCGCTCAAGTTCTCCATCGACACACGCAACTCCTCCGCAGGAATGGCTCCGCCTTCTGCTGCGACCTCTGAGCAGCATGAGCAGCGTTTCCATCACGCCGCCTGGAAAACAAAACTGCTTAAGTATTCTTGTGTGTAACTTTCAGACAATCACTGCTCGGGCTCAGGCTGGTCCCCTGGGCACATTGCTGCGTATTCTGCCTTGTGGGGCGCGCTTCTTGAAAGATTACGGCAGTAATCTTGGACTTGAGTTTTTGGAATCGAAGATATCGTCGGCAGTATTCAGGGTGACGCGCCACGCCAATCAGAATCCCTACATTGTCATCAAGCAGCTTTAGGACCGCCGAAGACGGTCGAGGATTTTTACCGTACGGGGCTCATCCCCATGCATCTGCTTAGGCGAGCCCGGAAAGGTAGTGCCCCCTTGCAGAGAAGGGATGAGCTCGAACGTTTCCGGCACGGCGGGCGCTATGCCATTCGGGAATATTTGAAAGTGCCGCTCAGCCACGGCGTGTCTGATTTGGCTTTCGATGTTGCCTACATTACGCAACAGGGAACCGTCGCCAGGGATGTAGGGACATATCGCATGACTATTCCTCAGAATGATTGGACAAAGAGAAGACGATGGAGAATATCTCACCGTCTAGAGCCTGGTCGGTAAGGGCTGGCTGCTCGCAGCTGACGTGTGGTCGAGTGATCTGCCGCCTTCAGCTTGACGTGAGGCCTTGTGCGGATGCACAGCAATGGCAAACCATGGCACATCGTACAACTTCCTGCGGCAGGGATACATTTGCCGCATCCGTGCGGCGCCGTGAAAGAAGAGGATTTGAACTTCTGTGCCGAAGAGCAGGTCAAAATCCAAGTGCTTCATTCGGTCTCATAACGCGGTTTCTCGGGACACTTCCGCGAGGAGCTGACTATACGCTCGTGTGATCGGTTCGGTTCCGGCTGACGCAGAGACTGGACCCTCGTTGCACAAGAATCGGAGACGCAGCTACAATCGCGCACCGAGGCCAGTCATGTCTGCTTCTCGCGTCCTGCTGCTGGTTTTCGTGCTCGCTCTGCAATCAACCTTAGTATGCGGTGCCACCGAATCAAAACCCGAGGGCACAAAACCCACGCCGACAATCCGCGATTTCAGCAGCGCAATGAAGCAAATGGACGGGTTCTTCCCGCTGTTTTGGGATGCAAGGTCCGGCCACCTGTACCTGGAGGCCAGCAAGTTCGATCAGGATTTTCTCTTTCTAACATCACTGCCTTACGGCCTCGGGTCCAACGATATCGGTCTGGACCGGGGCAAGCTGAGCCGAAGCATCGTTGTGCACTTCAGCCGCATCGGCCCAAAAATAATGCTGGTCCAGCCTAACCTCGATTACCGCTCGTCCTCACCGAATGCTTCGGAGACGCTTGCCGTCACCCAATCGTTTGCTGAGTCTGTGATCGCTGGCTTCGATATTCAAGCTGAAGAGAATGGCGCAGTCCTCATCGACATCACGCCGTTTTGCCTGTCCGACCGTTTCGGCGCGGCGCGGCGCATTGCCGAGAGTAAGCAGGGAGACTACAAAGTTGACGACAAGCGCACCGCCATCGTGCTCGACAACACGAAGAATTTTCCGCTGAACACAGAGATCGAGTCGTTGCTGACGTTCGCCACCGACAAGCTGCCGAAAAAATCACTGGTGTCATCGGTGGCGCCGGACCCTTATTCGGTGTCCCTGCGGGAGCACTGCTCATTTATCCAACTTCCGGGTCCCGGTTACCAGCCCCGGGCTTTCGATCCCCGCGCAGGATATTTCGATATCGAGTATCGGGACTACTCTGCCGCGTTGGGCTCGCCGCTGGAGGTGCGCCTGATCGCTCGCCACCGTCTGGAGAAGCAAGATCCCAACGCGCCGGTGAGCGAACCGGTGAAGCCCATCGTTTACTACGTCGATCGCGGCGCCCCGGAGCCCATCCGGAGTGCACTCGTCGAGGGCGCCAGTTGGTGGAACCAGGCGTTCGAGGCCGCCGGATTTAAGAATGCATTCCGCGTTGAGGTGCTACCCGAAGGCGCCGACGTGATGGACATCCGTTACAACACCATTGAGTGGGTGCATCGCTCGACCCGGGGCTGGTCCTATGGCATGGGAGTTACCGATCCTCGCACGGGTGAGATCATCAAGGGGCAGGTGACCCTAGGCTCGCTGCGCGGCCGCCAGGACTATCTTATTGCCGAGGCTCTTCTGTCGCCGTACAAAGACGGCGCGACCGCGCCGCCCGAACTGCAAAACTTCGTGCTGGCTCGCATTCGTCAGCTTGCGGCGCATGAGGTTGGGCACACTCTCGGCTTGGCCCACAACTTCGCCGCCAGCTCGATTGGTCCTGGCACATCCGTGATGGATTACCCGCATCCCTGGATAACGCTCGACAGTAATGGGCAACCTGATCTTTCGCATGCTTATTCGGTCGGCATAGGCGCGTGGGACAAGGTCGCCATCCAGTACGGATACTCGCAGTTCCCATCGGGGTCTGACATGCGCCTGGCGCTCGACTCCATCCTTCGGAAGGCGCAGACCGCCGGACTATATTTCATCTCCGATGCAGACTCGCGGCCTCCTGGCAGTGCACATCCTCATGCGCACCTCTGGGACAACGGCCCCGATTCAGCGGCTGAGCTTGACCGGATCCTGAAAGTTCGCAGCGCAGCCCTGGCGCAGTTTGGGGAGAGCGCCGTGAAATTGGGAACTCCTCTGGCGCAACTGGAAGATACTCTGGTACCGCTCTACCTGTTGCATCGTTATCAGACCGAAGCTGCCGCCAAGGAACTGGGTGGGCTGGACTACCGCTATGCCCTGCGCGGCGATGGTCAGGTGGCCGCGGAAATCGTCGACCCGGCAGATCAACGAAAAGCCCTGAATGCGCTGCTCAAGACAATTTCCCCGAACACCCTGACCATCCCCGACAGCCTGCTGAAGATAATGCCGCCTCGTCCGCCGGGTTTTCCGCGCACGGATGAGTCGTTTGAAGCACATACCGGGCTGACCTTCGACCCCGGAGCCGCTGCCGAGGCGGCCACAGAGATTACGCTCGGGCTCCTCTTCAATCCGGAACGCGCTTCGCGGCTTATCGAATACCAACTGCGTAATCCGCAAAGCCCAAGTCTCGAGCAGGTCATCGAAGCTATCGTTCATGCCACTTGGAAAGCGCCACACGCAACCGGCCTTCAAAGCTCCATACAAGCCATCACAGAGACTGCAGTCACCGAGCACCTGCTGCAATTGGCGGCGGATAAGAACGCCTCTGCAGAGGCACGAGCAGTTGCGCGTGCTCAGGCAGTCGCACTGCTGAAATTTCTCTCGATCGCATCCGGCAATGCTGACGAGCAGGCGGTCCGGGCAGCCGCAGTGGCGCGCATCGACCTGTTCCTGAAAGAGCCCGACAAATTCACGCCGGCCCCGGCACCCCCAGTGCCGCCCGGCCAACCGATCGGAGAGGATGACGAGTAGACAACTCAAGTCGGGCTCCGCGTGCTCGACGTCCGGTTGACGAGAAACCCGCATGTCTGCCGCGAGTTAGCGGCCTGCGCCTTGCACTTCTCGCATTCTTTGCAATCGTCATGTGCCAAACATAGTCAGCGATCGCCGTGAAATTAGCCGCGCTGGAAGTTCCGGAGCAGAAGCGTTTGGAGATCGCATTGGCGGTGCAGGAGGCTCTGGTCAATGCGGTCGTGCATGGCTGTGGTGGCGACTCGTCGAAAACGATTACTTGTAAGCTGCAATCTGATGACGAAGACCGCATCATCATCGTGGTGACCGACCCAGGTCCAGGGTTCAGTCTGCAATCCATATCGGACCCGAAACAAGGCGAAAAGATTTATGCGGATCATGGCCGCGGAGTCTATTTGATCCGTCAATTGATGGACGAAGTTCAGTTCGAACGTGGAGGCAGCGAAATCAAGATGTGGAAATACTGAGGTTCGGCTGGTGGTTGCAGCATTAAGGATCCTCAGATGAGTCTTTCTCCGGGGCGAGCAACAATTGACCAAGCCACGCTCTACCGCCACCTTGTAATGTGCTTGTGGTAAGCACATTTGGCAAGGCTAGGCTCGCAATTTTGCACTACGAACAAGCACAGCCTTGGCGCTACGAGCAACCCCCTTCCTTTAAAGGGAATCTGGCAACTCAACTCCGCACACGGTTCGCATACCATTCAGTACTGAGGAGGCACGAAATGGGTTACGGTCGCGGTGGGGACGGCGACCACTGATCGCGCCCGCACGGATCGTACATGCGCGTTTATACTATCCACTAACGGTTTGGATCACTTGCCTTAGTTTGGCACAACATCAATCTCCTATTCCCGTCGAGGTTACGAAATGCGTGACGACGATCCGCGAAAGACCCAAGTTGGGGACACTCCTCAAGAAAAAGACAATTCAGAGCACTCCGGCGTCTCGCGACGCGACTTTCTCAAAATTTCCGCTATCTCTGCAGCTGTTCCGCTGGTGACTCGGCCCAAGATGATCATGGCCTCGGGGCAAGAAATTCCCGTGCACGGCCCAGGCAAAGTTCCGATGGAGTTCTCTATTAATGGCAAAAGGTACAAGGCGGAACTGGAGCCCCGTGTGACGCTGCTTGATGCACTGCGGGATCAATTCGAACTGACCGGCGCAAAGCGCGTCTGCGATCGTGCCGAGTGCGGCGCCTGCACGGTGCTGATGGACGACAAACCAGTTTATGCCTGTTCCGCGCTTGCCATTGAAGCGCAACACAAGCCGATTATTACGATCGAATCTTTGGTGGCAGATGGGAAATTGCATCCCATTCAGCAGGCATTTATTGACAATGACGCTTCCCAATGCGGCTTCTGCACGCCCGGGTTCGTCGTCTCCTGCAAAGCGTTTCTGGATGCGCATCCGCATCCCACGCCCGAGGACATTCGTCGCGGACTCAGCGGCAATCTTTGTCGCTGCGGAACCTATGCGGGCATCCGCCAAGCCATCGCACAGATTGCGCGGGAGGGAGCCTGAGTTATGCCAGACTACGCATGGCCTGATGCTGAACACCGCACTTTAATCGGAAAACGCACGACGCGCGTGGATTCTGCCGTCAAGGTCTCCGGAGAAGCAAAGTACACCTATGATGTGCATCGTCCCGGGATGCTTTACGGTAAGGTGCTGCGTTGTCCCTACGCGCATGCCAAGGTCATGAGCGTTGATACAAGGGCGGCGGAAAAAATGCCCGGCGTTAGAGCGGTGCAGATCGTGCAGGGGCCTGGCTCCAACATTCATTGGGCTGGAGATGAGGTCGTTGTCGTCGCCGCGGTTGACGAGGGCGTGGCCGAAGATGCTATCCGCGCCATAACGGTCAAGTATCAACAACTGCCGCATCTGGTTAGCGATGCCGAACCGCCCGCAGGCAGCGCGCAGGCCCAGGGCCCACTCAGCGTGGACGATATCGGCGACATGCTCGACAATCAGGTGCCCACGCGGGAAATGGTCAGCCAGATTCAGCGGTATGGCGTCACGCAAAAGCCTAGCGAAGATGAGCTGAAGGAATTGAAGGACGATGGCGCTCCGGATGAGGTATTGGCGGCCCTGCGCAGTGCCACCGAACATCCCGAGGCCGGGAAGAGGCCGCCATCGAATTATCAGAAAGCAGCTACCCAAACAACAGGGGATCCAGACAAATCGTTCTTGGAAGCTGAGGTTGTATCCGAAGGATTGTACGGAATTCCCGTTATTACGCATTGTTGTCTCGAAAGCCACGGCTCGATCTCGGAGTGGACCGATCAAGATCACGTGTTCACACACATCTCCACGCAGAACGTCTCCGGCATCGCGGGACAGATGGCCGAGCCCTTGAAAGTTCCCGCACCGAATATTCGGGTCCATCAGGACAATATCGGCGGGGGGTTCGGCAGCAAGTTCTCTCCCGACCGCTGGGGAATCTTCACCGCCGAAATTTCGAGAAAAGCGGATGGCAAGCCGGTTCGCTACATGCTGGAGCGCGACGCGGAGTTGAAGGTTGCTGGGGCCCGGCCTTCCGCCTACGCTCGCGTCAAGGTGGGCGCCAAGAAGGACGGCACGGTGACCGCCTGGCAATCCAACTCTTGGGGAACTGGCGGCCCTGGTGGTGGCGGAATGCCACCGATCCCCTACGTATTTAGCGTTCCCAATTCGCGCTTGGAACATACCGCGATCCGCAATAACATCGGTCCAGCCCGAGCCTGGCGCGCTCCGAACCACCCGCAAGCGGCCGTGCTCACGATGTGTGCGCTCGATGACCTCGCTGCCAAGTTGAGCATGGATCCGGTGGAGTTCTTTGGCAAGAACCTGAATCTCACCAAAGCTCGTGAAAAGACATATCGGGAAGAATTGGCCATCGCCACAGAACTGATGGGTTGGAAGGAGAAGTGGCACCCCCGGCCCCAGAAGGCTGATGGCGTTGCGCGGGGTGTTGGCGTGTCATTTCATACTTGGGGAGGCCGCGGCCATGCCAGTGATTGCGATCTGACTATCTATCCCGATGGCTCTGTCGAACTCAAGATGGGCACGCAGGATCTAGGCACTGGAACGCGGACCTGCATTCTCGTTGTCGCGGCAGACACACTTGGAATCTCAATGGAGACGATCCAGCTTTTGATCGGCGACACGAGTTACCCGCCTTCTGGAGGCTCGGGCGGCTCGACAACGATCGGCGGCGTGAGCTCGTCGACTCGTCGCGCGGCTGTGGATGCTCGCGACGCGCTCTTTGCCAAGGTTGCGCCCGCATTGAATGCTGAGCCCGATCAGTTGGAAAGCAAGAACGGTCAGGTGAGCGTGAAGGGAGATTCCAGCCGGGCGCTGAGCTGGAGGGAGGCTTGTTCCAAACTTGGCGCAATGCCGCTCACAGTGCGCGGCAAAAATCCCGACCGCACCAAGCCGCCTGACCTCACCAACAGTGGTGTGGGCGGGGTGCAAATGGCTGAAGTGGAAGTCGACTGCGAGACTGGCATCGTCAAGGTTAAGAAAATGGTTGCGGTGCAGGATTGCGGCTTGATCATCGACCTCAAAACAGCTGAGACCCAGTGTTATGGCGCCTTGATCATGGGTATTAGCTACGCGCTTTTCGAAGAGAAAGTCATGGATTCGACTACGGGGCGCATGTTGAACGCGGACATGGAATTCTATCGCCTGGCCGGTTTAAGCGACATCCCTGAACTGGCAGTGCACATGATGACCGGCAAGGGATATGACGAACGCGGCGTGATTGGGCTGGGCGAGCCTCCGGTCATTTCGCCTGGGGCCGCAATCTCTAACGCCTGCGCCAATGCCATCGGGGTAAGAGTTCCATTCCTTCCCCTCACACCCGACCGTGTTCTCACTGCGCTCGAGCAGAAAGGACGTGCATAATGCGGCCTTTTGAATATGTAAGTCCAAACAGCAGGAGCCAGGCGATCAGCCTGCTCGGTGCAACCTGGGGAGGTACTGAGGTTCTCGCCGGCGGAACCGATCTGCTGGCGCTGATGAAGGACGATATCGTCGCGCCCAAACGGCTCGTCAATATTAAAGACGTCGCGGATCTCCGGGGGATTTCCTCCAGCGCGCAAGGCTTGCGCATCGGCGCTCTGACCAATCTTGGCGAACTCGCTGAGGATGAGAACGTGAAGAAGCACTATCCCGCTTTGTCCGAGGCGCTGCTGGAAGCTGCCAGCCCGCAGATTCGCAATATGGCCACCATTGGCGGGAACCTCTGCCAACGCCCACGTTGCTGGTATTTCCGCAATGGATTGGGACTCTTGCCCAAAGACGAGAGCGGGAAAGAATTGGTGGCAACCGGCGAGAACCGCTATCACGCTATTCTAGGCAACCATGGCCCCGCCAAGTTTGTCAGTCCTTCCACGGTGGTGCCCATCCTGATTGCCTATGGCGCCAGGATCCGCTTGGAAGGATCGAAGGGAAAGCGCGAGCTTCTGCTGGAAAAATTCTTCGTCACTCCCAGGACTGAGAACGAGCGCGAACACGACTTGCGGCCGAATGAGATCGTGACCGAGCTCATAATCCCTCCCGCCTCGGATTTGAAGGCCGCCCATTACGAAATTCGGCAGAAGGAAGCTTTTGACTGGCCGCTTGCAGTCGCTGCAGTGACGCTCAAACTCCGGGACTCGAACGTGCAATCCTCCCGGATTGTTCTCGGACATGTCGCCCCCGTGCCGTGGCACTCTACAGAAGCGGAGCAGGCAATATCCGGCAAACCGGTAAGTAAGGAAACTGCGCAAGAAGCGGCCGACGCTGCGCTTGCGAAAGCCTCTCCACTCAGTCAGAACGCGTACAAAGTGACGCTTGCCAAAGTTGCAGTTGTTCGAGCGATGTTGAAAGCCGCGGGAGGTGCCGCGTGATCAAGGAATTGGACCGCTTCAACACCAATAATCCGAACCTCTGTCCAGCGTTGCGCTGGAAGGGCCAATTCATCCTTGCCGAACCCGATCCCACGGTGCCGGTTTGCAATGACGGCCTTTTCTGGTGCTTGCACACACAGACCTGCATTGGCCCTGATGGCGAACTGGCCGAGCCGGGGAATTGCAGTTCGAAGAACCGATCCTGTCATGGCGTTGGAAAATGCGGCTAGGGTCGGATCGACGTTTTGCGTGTCCTCATGTTTAGGGTTAGCATCAGAAACTAGGAGCGACTCGACAGTCAGCGCATTTAGCCGGTATGGCCAATTGCTCGCTGAGTGTTGAATAGGGAGTGCATTTCTCAGGGGCTTATTATGCGATTCGCGAATCTGTTAATGGTTGTTGCCCTCGGGGGCCTATTTTCGATCTCCGCGGCGGCGCAAGAGATTCGGGGCGATTACCTGGAGACGCGGAGCGCCGATGTTTACACTGGCCAATGTTTTGCTAATGGCGAGGTAAACCTTGTCGGCAATGAAGCTATTTTGGCATGGCACGTGCGCAGTGGAAGCTGGGACGGAGTTTCGCTTGAAGGATTGACAGTGGCTGCCGCCGTTCGGGCGAATGGAACTCTTGGCGATCCCTATGAAAGCCCGTATCCTGCCAAGGCAGTGCTGCTGGTTGACGATCAAGCTTCTGCGCAGCAACAGCGGGCGCTCCTACATTTTGCCGAGCATATGGGTGGAGAGCTCTTAAAGAACGTAGCGCAAGTGATTTCCACCCAAATGGAACTGGTAGTAAACGCCGAACATCACGGAGCCGCCATGTTGCGGGCCGGCAAGTTCGCTACGATTCAAACCCGAGGCATTAGCGACAAGGATCATGTTTGCGGCAATGAAGTGACCTTCTATCCGCCCCTGACTCAAACAGCTCACTCTATGCCGGCTGTGGCCTTGACCGATTCTTATTCCGGCCCCGGCCTAGGTGCGTCGTGGGACCTTCACGGCAAGCGCAGCGCATTCGTGGGCACATTCACCCGATAGCAAATAGGAAGAAAATTGCAAAATCGTAAAGCGTCGCTGGCTACAGCTGCTGTGCTGATGACGCTCTCGTTGCTGTGCGCTGCGCAGAACGGCAAAGTGGAAAGCGTCGGCCCATTGATCGGGAGTGCAGTTCCCGAGGGGGTACGACAGAGCCTCGAACCGAAAGGTTATCGGCTCACGCTTGATGATCCCAAACCTTCCTGCGAGCTCTGGCTTCGAAAAAGTGTTTCAGCGCAAGCCAACAAAAGCGCGGAGCTGGTCTACCCACAGCTCGCTGAGTCTACGCTGCTGGGAGTAATACACTTCCCCCAGGCGGCGGCCGATTTTAAGGGAGACCCGATACCCGTCGGCTTCTACACCATGCGGTATGAACTTCTTCCCAATGATGGCAATCACCTCGGGGTCGCTCCCAATCGGGACTTTGTGTTACTCATTCCTGCGCAATCAGATCCCGACCCTAATGCCACATTCAAGTTTCAAGAACTGGTGAACATGAGTGCCAGGACGGCAGGCACGAAACACCCCACTCCCCTTAGCTTGACTCCAGCGGACAAGACGGTCCCGGGATCCGTGAATAAAGATGATCAGGACCATTGGATTTTCTCGGCTTCTTTGAAGCTCTCGTCAGGCGAAGAACTCCCCTTCGCGCTTATAGTGAAAGGAACTGCCCAGCAATGATGTGTCGCTTCGTTGAGCTTCCAGCTTCCGAGTCACAATTGTGTGGAGCACCAGCGGTCACTCGGTCTGGTTTAAGGCGTCGGAAGAGTTCAGTCGTGCAACTGAGCTGGGCCTTCGAACCACAACGCTTCCAGGAATCGTCGAGAGGACCTCACAGCGTCCTAGCCTTGCCTAAGTGACAATCGAGAGCCGCGGCGAGTGATTGCGAATTGACCGGTTCGAGAGATACCCATCGAATCCCGAATTCAGAATCTTCTCATCGTCGCCTCGCATGGCATAGGCAGTGACAGCCAGGACGGGTAGTGTGCGGAGGCAACGGCCGCGGCTCGCTATCCACTGGTGGGGCGGACCCTACCGGGCGAATGGTTTTTGGAGCCAATGGCGATCTCTTTGGCACAACGCAAACGGGAGGCATCTACGACGGTTTCTACAACCAGGGCACGATCTTCCGCATAGCAACCTCTCCATCACCGTAAGCCGGAGTTGCGAACCGAGACTGCCCAACAAGCCATTGAAACGGAGCCCTCATCGAGAAAGTTTTCGTCGCCACCAGCACCCTTTAGACAAGAACACGAATCTTCCTGCGTCGGTTGGGGAGGCGCTCACAGAAATCCCGTTCATTGAAATGAGCCCGAGTTATTGGCAACGAGCCAGAGAGTTGCGTGGGTGCTCGCAAAGGACCGCAAGGAACGGTTGAGTGATGCGCAGATGTGGATCGGCCGCGGCATTCCCCAGCTTACTCGAAGCCGCGACTTTAGGACCTTCGCTGCGGCAGCGGGCCTGGATGTTGTAATTCCGGCTCCCGTGAAATCGCGCGCCAACTCGACGGACGAAACGGATGCTCGCAACCGGTCCACAGAATTCAAATCTCTGGTTCCGGTTAGCTGGCTGCGGAAAATCTGCGTTCTATTTCCTTGATCGGCCGTTTGCACTCAATGGCAACCGTGAAGCCGCCCCTGGTGCCTTCCGGTTCTACACGGATCACTTCGCCCTCGCTCGTCAGGCGGACAGATCGCCGAGCCCCGAACGCTCGCACATCCATGGTCAGTTTCACATGGGCATGAACGGGAATGGAGTCGCTCGCTTTCAGCAACATTCCGCCGACGCTGACGTTTTTGCTGATGGTTTCGAGTTTGCGAAGGGCGCCACCCACAGGGAAGCTTAGGCGTACGGGCAATTGAAGGTCGAAGCGGCGGTATCTTCGCTCGATTGGATAGAGCATAGCTGAATTTTCCTTTGCCACAAGCTGATGCTAGACCTTCGGCCTCATCCCTCGATAGGTGGCTTAGGTGGCTGAGGAACATCGTCCGAATGGACACGTCCATAAGTACACGCTCAAGAATTCCTGGTTTACTTCGAAAAAGTTACCGTATAATCTCCCAATCGCAATCCAGCCCGGACGAGAAAAGCACATTGATTTTATTGGCTTAGAGATCGCCCAAGTCGGCCATGTACCGAAGGTATCTACTGTGGGCCCAACGCGAACGGCACAATAGCCAGAGTCAGTGGCCGATGTGGTCACAGACCTGAAAGGCCGTTCCACAGCCAAAATTATGGTAAGCGAATTACAAAAGGAACTTTCCATTAAACGTCCCGTGAAACTTGCGGGCGCATCGTTGTGTCTGATGGCACTTACGTTCCTCCTCGGTTGTCAGGGCGTCAGCAATGGCACCTCCGGCACCTCTAAACCACTCAGTTCCGGGACTGGACAGCTTGCAGTGACTCCAAGTGCGCTCACAATCGGTAGCGTGTCTACAGGTGCCAGCGGCACAGGGTCGGCCAGCTTGAGCGCGAGCGGCGCAGACGTGACGGTCACGGCGGCAACCTCGAACAACTCGCAGTTCAGCGTAAGCGGACTGTCTCTGCCGGTAACGATTGCTGCGGGCAAGAGCCTCCCGTTCACGGTAACCTTCAGCCCCTCCACAGCGGGAGCCGCTAATGCAACGCTCACATTTGCCAGCAATGCGCAGCCTTCAACCGCGGCAGAAACCCTGAGCGGCACCGGTGTAGCGGGGCCGACACATACGGTCAATCTGTCGTGGAATGCAAGCTCCTCCTCAAATATTTCGGGGTACAACGTTTATCGCGCTGTGTATTCGACATCGTCGTGTGGTTCTTTCGCAAGGATCAACTCCACTCTGAACACCGGTACTCTCTACACCGACTCGTCCGTTTCGGACGGCACTTCCTATTGCTACGTGACCACCGCGGTAAACACGAGCAGCGAAGAAAGCGGCTACTCGAATATCGTTTCCCCGGTTCAGATTCCCGCTCCGTAATTCCAGAGTTATCCGGTCACCCTCAAATCGGTCCGCTCTGCTACCAAATGGGGGCTAACCCCTCCCCTTTGCTAGTGACCTCATGCGCGGCTTGATATCTGATTTCCTGCATTAGACCGAATTCATAAACGAAAATTTGGCTGTCATTGTCGTGTACTTGTGGCCGCTGCTGGTTTGTGAACCTCCGATATCTTTCCCCGTCCAGCAAGGAGTTTCAGACTATTGCCATGAGACTCCCCCAGTCCAGCAGTAGACCTCTCTCTGTCCGTTTTCTTACCATCAGCATCCTTTCAACTCTCGCATTAGCCATTGCGCCCCCGGCGAATGCTCGACAAGTGATAAACCAACTTGTCTGTTCGCCGTCGAACGCTCGATTTCGCGACGTCCTGGCCGGCGAGTCAGAAAGTCAGGAAATAATTCTGACCAATACTGGCGCGACCAGCGCAACCGTCTCCGCGGTCAGCGTGAGCAGCTCTGAATTCACTATCTCCGGGATAAGCTTGCCGGTCACGGTGAACGCAGGCCAGAGCATCGCTCTGAATGTCACCTTCAGCCCAAGTAGTACCGGACAGGTCAGCGGAATCATAACCGTCACCAGCAATGCCACGAATCCAAGCCTGCAAATTGGAACTGAAGGTTGGGGCGTTAACACCGATGTACTGACAGCCAGCCCCTCGAGCTTGTCTTTCGGACAGATGAATGTGGGAAGCAGCGCAACCCATTCAATTGTGCTCAGCAATCCTCATCCGCAGAGCAAAACCATCACCGCACTGCAGTTGACTGGGACGGGGTTCTCCGTAAGCGGCCCCAGCCTGCCCGTTACGCTGGCCACTGGACAAAGCGTGGCCCTTAACGTTTCCTTTGCGCCGACGGCCGCAGGGCCTGTTAACGGAAGTATTTTTGTTGACGGCGCCAGCCTTAACCTGTTTTTGACCGGTACCGGCATGGCGATCGGGCAACTTAGTATTGCCCCGAGCACATTGAGCTTTGGCAATGTAAATGTGGGCACGAGTACAACGCAACCATCGACTATGACAGCAACGGCTGGAAGCGTTACGGTTTCCTCCGCCAGCAGCAGCAACTCGCAGTTCTCGATCTCCGGCGTATCGCTGCCGGTTACCATCAATGCGGGGCAGACCGTTGCGTTCGATGTGGTTTTCGCTCCGACCAAAAGCGGAGCCGATTCAGCAACGCTCACGTTCGCCAGCAACGCCTCCAGCCAGAACGGTGAATCCTTGGGCGGCACCGGCATTCTGCCGCAATACAGCGTCAACCTTTCCTGGACTGCGAGCACGTCGTCGGTTGCCGGATACAACGTATATCGCGGCACAACCCCCGGCTCGTACTCAAAAGTTAATCCCTCTCTGGACGCGAACTCGACGTACACGGATAGCACAGTAGCTTCGGGCGTGACCTACTACTACGCGGCCACCGCGGTAAACTCGAGCGGCCAGGAAAGCGGTTACTCCACGCCTGTGGAGGTTGCGGTTCCGTAGAGTTCGCCAGACGGAGTTAGGGAAGAGAGCGGGAGCCTCAAGATAGCCGCGTGAAAAGTGGCCAGCGTCCAGTGCTGAGTGTTCAGAAAATCGAACGGCAGTTAAGTATCGTGCAACGCCTCTCTCGGATATAGGATGGATCGGATTCTTCTCCTTGTTCCCGGGACGGTTGGCTGCCATGGGCGGAGCGGCCTCGACAGTTAAAGCCGTAAGACCGGCGAACAACGTTCGCAACATTTCGTCCGGCTGCTTAAAAGGCTGGCGCGAGGCGAACGCAGTTGGAATTACGGCGTGATTCGCAGTGCGAAGCCTGGTCTGCGATCGCGCCGGTTTTCTGGCTCACTTCTTAGAACGTCTAACAAAACCTCATTTCTGCACAACCCGTGAATAAGGTCGCAACATCCCTCTGGAGAGGGCTGTCCAATGGCCATCGAACTTTTGCCTAACGGGTTGTGGAAACTGGTCGAACCGTTTATCCCAATTGCGAAGGCGAAGCCCAGAGGCGGAAGGCCGCGCTTAGCAGATAGGGCATGTCTCACCGGCATTGTATTCGTCCTGCGCAGTGGTATTCCTTGGGAGATGCTGCCGCAAGAGATGGGCTGTGGCTCTGGAATGAGTTGCTGGCGACGGCTGCGGCAGTGGCAAGAGGCGGGTATCTGGCAATTGATTCACTTCGTCCTGCTGGACTGGCTGGCACGCAAGGGGCAGATTGATTGGTCACACGCAGTGGTCGATGGCAGCTCGATAAGAGCAGTTTTTGGGGGCAACAGGCCGGTCCGAACCCTACTGATCGGGCCAAACTGGGTAGCAAGCGCCATGTGATTTGCGACGGCAGGGGTATTCCGCTAGCTATTCAACTCACTGGTGCTAATCGTAACGACTCGCAGCAAGCGCTCTCCCTAGTCGACGCCATCCCGCCCTTGCAGGGAGCGCGCGGACGCCCACGTTACCGTCCGGATTGTGTGATGGGTGACCGCGGTTATGACGCGGAATCAATCCGGCAAGGCCTGCGGGACAGAGGCATTGTTCCTTTTCTTGCAAAACGTAACACCGAACACGGCAGCGGTCTGGGCCGATGGCGGTGGGTAGTGGAGCGAACCTTCGCCTGGCTGAATCAGTTTCGGCGACTGCGAGTGCGCTACGAAAGGCGGGCAGATGTTCACGAGGCCTTTATGTACTTGGGTTGCGCTCTGATCTGCTGGAATGCCCTTGAAGGCGAGTGGCTACTTTAGGCTTCGCAAGCCGATGTTCGGAAAGTGAAACTTTGCGGGGCACTATTGCAGCTTGGCGTACTCCGCCTTGGCTTGCTTCAGGATGGGGACGTCGGGGTCAGCGTCTTTCCAGAGGGTGAGGAAATCTTTGTAGGCGGCGAGAGCCCGCACGCGGGCGGCGGCGGCATCCGCTCCCTGCGCTGTTGTCGCTTGGAGCGCATTCGCACGAGCCACTCCCAGATGAGACAACGCTCCCGTCCAGCAGTTCCAGACGATGCCGCTGTGGTCGATGATTTCCTGAAACTCGGCAGCAGCAGCGGTGCCTTGTCCGGCGGCTAGGAATGCCTCACCACGCACGTACTTCGGATAGAGGCAGGAAAGGTTCATGACGAACAAAATTTGCCCCAACTCGATCCGTGATTCAGCTTGCAGGGCGTTCAGGGCGGAAGCCGGGTTCTTTCTGTCCAGTGCCACTTGCCCCTGAATCGCTGGCAGCCAAAGCGACTGCATCTGCGTGTCCAGCGGGAAACGTTTTCCCAAGTCTTGGGCTAAGGATTCGGCTCGCGCCGTATCGCTGGCCATGGCAAACGCCAAGGCGACTTCGCCCTCGACGCCCGGACTCGCGGAAGTAAGCTTTAGGGCATCTGTCGCCGACTGCCGGGCTTCTCTAGCATTGCCGTAAGCCGCTTCCCGCTGAGCAGCAATCGCCTGCCAGATTGCTCCCGTTTCCTTGCTGTCAGCTCGGATAGCGGAGTCCACCGCCCCCTCGCTCAATTCCCGTGCCTTGCCGAGATGCCCCCTATACGCCTCGGTGTCGGATGCGAGCGCCAGCCCAAGGTTCTCATAATCTGGGTTGCCTGCAAGCCACTGTCGCTGTTCCGCCATCCCCGCAGAATCCGACCCGATGAAGGCAAGAGCGTAGAGAGCTGCTCGCATTACAAGATCGCCCTCCTTTCGTGCCTGCGCTTCGTGGATGATCTGCCGCGCCTCGTCGAAGCGCTGCAAGGCAAGGGCGTCGTTGGCGATATTCTCTTCATCAGCTGTAGTGCCGGGTGAGAGGCGCATAGCTTGACGGGTGATCTCCACGGCTTTCTCATACTGCCCCAGTTCGGCGTACGCAATGCCCAGGCCTCGATACCTTGAGTATTGCCTCGGATAGCTCTCGATCTGCTCCCGATATATCTGGGCCGATTTATCCAGCTCGCCAGTTACATGCGAATAGTAGTCGGCTGTGATGAGCAGCTTTTCCCATTCGCTGGTATGCTCCCGCAGCTGGAACGCCTTGGTGAAATACTCGCGGGCCCGACCTAGCTCGCCGAGACTGGAGTACATCCAGCCCACCCCCCAGTAGCCAAGGGCAAAATTTGGATCAAGCTCGACTGCGCGCTGAAGGTGAGGCAGAGCTACGGCGGGGTTGGCCTCGTCAACGGCCTTTCTCCCGAGGCTGTACGCTTTCAGAGCTTCGAGCGAAGACGTAGTGGCCTCCGCCAGCGGTACATCAAACTTCCGCACTGTCTCTAGTGATTCGCCCAGTTCCCCACGCAGCTTGGATGACGCCTCGTCCAGCGCGTCCAGCACCTTCTCCTTCGAAGCCGCCGTCACCAGCTCCTCGGCCAGCGTGTCTCCACTCTGGCAATTCACCGCCTTCAACCCCAGCACATATTCGCTGCCCAGGCTACCAATTGATCCGGCGATATAAGCTTTGCTGCTCGTCCGCTGGCAAAGCTCGCGGGCCACTTCGGGCGTGAGTTTCGTGCCGGCGGGACGGGTCATCAGTTTTAAGGTTTTCGAAACTGCGCCGTTGGAAAGGAGATTGAGAAAAGGCGATTGCCGCAGGGAAATGTTGAGCGCCGTTTTCAGCGTGTCATCGAAGATCGCATCGCCCGTACTGTTGGCGAAGTCGGTGAGAACGATGGTGTCTTTCTCGGTGAGGTGCTTGCTTTGACGCGAACGATAGTAGAGCCTGCCCGCCACAAGCAAGGCGACGAGCAGGACGGGGGCCGCAATCTTCCAGAGCTTCGAAGCCCGAACCGCAGGAGCTTCTGGCAACGCTGCCGTGCCTGAGCTTGCTTTCTCTTCCGTAATGACACTGGTCCGGATCGTGTGCTGCTGAAAAAGCACTCTGCTCGGGCCGGGGCTGGCAACGGTTGCTGCATCCGGGACAATGGCTAGGTTTTCTGAGGCAACGACCTGCACCGTCGCGACAAACTGATACCCGCGCCCCGGCAGGGTGACGATATAACTGTTGTCGCCCGGCTTCTCTTCAAGTGCCCGCCGCAGCACGGAGATACTTTGCGCCAGGTTGTTCTCGTCCACATAAGTATTCTGCCAGACATTTTTTAGCAATTCGTCGCGGGTGAGAACCTTCCCCGGATTCTGCACAAGGTACAGCAGGACATCGAAGGCCCGGAAGTTGAGCGTGAGGATCTTTTCTTCCCGTCGCAGAGTGCGCGCCTGGGCATCAATCTGAAACTCCCCGAATTGGAATACTCCTTCTGTTTTCATTGCCATCGAGGACATTCACGACTTTTCAGAAGCTTTCAAAACGATTCACTGGCCTTTTTTCCGCGACTGCCGCAACATTCGCGGCCAGTGCAGGAGGGCGGTACGAAAGGACTCTACCAATGGCTGATTCAGCGGGCAAGGCTTTTCTGTTCTGACACGTCCGGTCGCGACGCCAGCCGCACCGTTCGCACTGAGGTGACGGTCGAGCGGCAAGGCACGACCGTGCTGGTGAGCAATGTGGCGGCCGGCTTCGATACCTGCCCGCTTTGTGGACAGAAGCTAGCCCCGGCCCAGGTGGAACAGGCACGGCTTCGTCTTAACAAGGGTTCGCAGGAACCCTCTCCGGTTGACCGGCCTCCCCCGTGATTCAGGTAGAAACCCGGGACGCAGGTATTTGCCACGCGGGGGATGTAAGGCCCTTCGCTTGGCTAACTGAAATCGACGTGAGTGGGGCACGGCAAGAGTTTCGGAATCGCACGGATCAGCTGGCAAGAGAAAAAAGATAAATGGAGGAGGTGTTTTATGAAACAGGTTCGCGTGGAGACGCTTTCACTCTTGATGGTGCTGCTGTGTGGCCTGTCCGGCCGCGCACAGCAGAGCGTAGCGACGGCTGCGAATGCTACGGTGCCGCCGCTAATTCAGTTCTCTAATGTCGCCACCGATGAAGGCGGCAATGCGTTGAGCGGTGTGGTGAACATCACCTTCTCGCTCTACGCTGCGCAGCAAGGCGGAGAGCCGCTGTGGACTGAGACGCAGAACAACATTCAACTCGATGCCACAGGACATTACTCCGTGCAACTGGGGATCACCAAGCCGAACGGCGTGCCCACAACATTATTCACCAGCGGTGAAGCGCGTTGGCTGGGAGTGCAGATCGCCGAGCAGGAGCAACAACCGCGCGTGCTGCTGCTCAGCGTGCCCTATGCACTGAAGGCTGGAGACGCGGCAACCATTGGGGGATTGCCGCCCTCCGCCTTCGTGCTGGCGGCGCCAGCGAACGGGGCTGCTGTGACGTACGCCACGGAGTCGGCCACTGCGCAGAGCGATTCGCCGACGACAGCCACCGACGTAACCACCACTGGGGGCACGGCGAACTATTTGCCACTGTTCAACGGGGCCTCGACCATTCTCGATTCGGTGGTGTTCCAGTCGGCCGCGTCGCCGTTCAAGATCGGCATCAACACGGCGACCCCCGCCACCACGCTCGATGTAAAAGGAGCAGGCACCATCCGCGGTAACCTGAGCTTGCCGACGATCAGCGCGGCCACGGCCACGGCAGGCAAGAACTCGCAGCCGCTGAGTCTGGCAGCTTCGGCGTTCAGCAGCACGACTAGCAAAGCGGTGAATCAGACCTTCCGGTGGCAAGCCGAACCGGCAGGCAACGACACCGCCACGCCTTCGGGCACACTAAACCTGCTGTTCGGCGAAGGAACTGCGGCCCCGGCCGAGACCGGACTGCACATCGCCAGCACCGGACAAATCACCTTTGCCACCGGACAGACGTTCCCTGGCACCGGCACCGGTGACGGCACGGTGACCAGCGTAGGCAGTGGTGCGGGCCTGACCGGCGGACCGATCACTGGCAGTGGAACGCTGAGCATCGCCACGGGGGGAGTGACCAATGCCATGCTGGCAACTTCCTACGCGCAACTGGGCGCGGCCAACACCTTCACCGGCAATCAGACGGTCAATGGAATCCTACAAGTCTCGTCCAACGGCATCGGAGTGGCGGGCTCGGCGACCGCCACCTCGGGGTTTTCGGCGGGGGTGGGCGGCAGCGCGGCGTCTCCTGGTGGGTACGGCGTTGAGGGTGTGAACACCGGCTCCGGCGGCATAGGCGTTTACGGTTACGATAGCGGAGGGACCGGCGTCTCTGGCTACGGGACGACGGGCATCGTGGGCAGCGGTACGACCTATGGTGTCGAGGGAACGGCAACGGGGGCAGACTCCTCCGGCGTGTACGGAACCGCCCCGCAGTTCGGCCTCTACGGCGTTGCGACTGGGAGCAGCGGCAGCACGGTGGGCGTATATGGCAATGGCGTCGACGGCCTGCAAGGCAGCGGCACACTGCATGGCGTTTACGCTGCCGGAACCGGAACAAGTGCCACGGGCGCGTACGGAACCACGGCGTCCACTACCGGGTACGGGGTTGAGGGTGTGAACACCAGCGCCAGCGGCACCGGGGTGTACGGAACCGCTACCCACTTCGGCGTTTGGGGTGTGGGGGGGTCCAACGGCGTCTATGGCGTCGGGACAGAGTGGGGCGTTTACGGCACCGCTACTGATACCAGCGGAACAGCAGTCGGCGTGTATGGGAATGGAGTCGATGGCCTGCAGGGCAGCGGCACGGCCTACGGCGTCTATTCCTACACGCCTGACAAGGGCGTTGCCGGCACCTACGGGGTTTATCAGGGCGCGAGCGTAACCGGGTCAACCTGGCTAGAGCTTGTGGGCAGCGCCGGCGGTGTGTGGGCCGACACCAACTGGGACGGAGATGCAACTGGTGAGTATTATTTCCCCGCGTTACTCGCCACGGCCGACTTGAACTACGCAGGCTACTTTGAGAACGATTCGGATAGGGTTCCCTCAATCGGTGCCTACAACTATGGGACCGGAGGCACCGGCGAGGTCATGCGCGCCGAGGGCACCGGCGGAAGTTGTACCCTCACCGGCAGCGGCGACGCGGCCTGCACGGGCACCCTGAAGTCCGTAGTTGCCACCACGAGCGGCGCGCGCCGCCTCGAAACCTACTCGATGCAATCGCCGGAAAACTGGTTTGAGGATTTTGGTTCCGGCGCGTTGAGCAGTGGAGCAGCCACGATCACGCTTGATCCCACTTTTACCCAGACCGTAAACACCGGGATTGAGTATCACGTATTCCTCACGCCCAATGGCGACTCTAGGGGGTTGTATGTCAGCCAGAAGACGGCAACGTCGTTCGAAGTGCGCGAACAGGGCGGCGGCACCTCCAGCATTGCCTTCGACTACCGCATTGTGGCCAAGCGTGTGGGCTATGAAAAAGTCCGGCTCGCGGACGTCACGGAGCGATTCAATCAACAAGAAGCGCGAAGCGCGAAGATGCATCCGGCTCGGTCTTTGGTCGTGCCACGGTCCATCCCGCAGATCTCAACACCGCCAGCGCAGTCGTCGGCCGAGCAACACCCCACCCCGAATATGCTGGTGCCGCCGGCGCTGCCGGCCGCTCCGCCGCGACCAGGGCCGGTAACACCCAAGCCTCCACTCATGCCGCCAGCCCGCGCTGCGCTGCAACCGGCGGATGCTCAACGCAAGTAGG
This sequence comes from uncultured Acidobacteriaceae bacterium, assembly GCA_963766625.1. Classification (GTDB taxonomy): domain Bacteria; phylum Acidobacteriota; class Terriglobia; order Terriglobales; family Acidobacteriaceae; genus Sulfotelmatobacter. The sequence continues at coordinate 287,842 of CAVYBF010000028.1, forward strand.
CGCCCGTCAGCAGAGGACACTGCGTTGGAAAAAGGGGCCAAGGCTCCGAACCATGGCCCCCTCCAGCGCAAGGGCTTCGTTTTCGTAAAGGGTCCGATTTCAGATTGAACGTGTTCCGGCACATGTCGGCTCCTCAGGAGCCAACGCCAGTAAATCTTCCAAGGAGAAGTCCTATGAAGTTCCGCATCGGTTGTGTGGTAGTTGGATTCTTGCTGTTCGTTCTCTCCCTGGCCGCTCAGACTTCGGGCAGCAGCCTCGTTTCTTCCCAAGTGCCGCCGCTGATTCAGTTCTCTAATGTTGCCACCGATGAAGGCGGCAATACGTTGAGCGGTGTGGTGAACATCACCTTCTCGCTCTACGCTGCGCAGCAAGGCGGAGAGCCGCTGTGGACTGAGACGCAGAACAACATTCAACTCGATGCCACAGGACATTACTCCGTGCAACTGGGGATCACCAAGCCGAACGGCGTGCCCACAACATTATTCACCAGCGGTGAAGCGCGTTGGCTGGGAGTGCAGATCGCCGAGCAGGAGCAACAACCGCGCGTGCTGCTGCTCAGCGTGCCCTATGCACTGAAGGCTGGAGACGCGGCAACCATTGGGGGATTGCCGCCCTCCGCCTTCGTGCTGGCGGCGCCAGCGACGAACGCAGCCGCTGTTGCGTCCACCACGGAGTCGGCCACCGAGCAGAGCGCTTCTGCCGACACTGCCACCGACGTCACCACCACGGGAGGCACGGCGGACTATCTGCCTATCTTCAACGGTGCCTCCACGATTATCGATTCGGTGCTGTTTCAGTCGGGATCGGGTGCAACGGCCAAGCTGGGAGTCGGCACCATCACGCCGGCGACCACGCTGGACGTAAAGGGCGCGGGCACAATCCGGGGCACGCTGAGTCTGCCGGCCACAGGCGCGGCGACGGCGACGGCGGGCAAGAACTCGCAACCTTTGAAGTTGACGGCCTCGGCATTCAACAGCACCAGCAGCACGGCGGTGAATCAGGTTTTCCAGTGGCAGTCTGAACCAGCCAGCAATGACACCACTACGCCTTCGGGAACATTGAATTTGCTGTTTGGCGAAGGCGCGACCCAACCGTCCGAGACCGGTCTGCACATCGCCAGCACCGGACAAATCACCTTTGCCACCGGGCAGACGTTCCCTGGCACGGGTACCGGCGACGGCACAATCACGGGAGTAACGGCCGGCACTGATCTCAAGGGCGGCGGCACGACCGGCACAGTCACACTGGACCTGGACATCACGAAAGTGCCTCTGTTGGGTGCGGCCAACACGTTTACCGGGAACCAGACGGTCACTGGCACTCTCAACGCCACATCGAGCGGCAGCACCATCGTAGGCACCACCACCGCCGCATCAGGCATTGGGGTTTCTGGTAACGGAGTCGGTTACGGCATGTACGGCGCCGCATCCTCAACGTCCGGCATAGGCGTCCAGGGCAACGCGAGCGCGGCAACGGGTTCCACCGTGGGCGTGTATGGTTCCTCGGAGTCGACTTCCGGATCTGGCGTCCAAGGCTATGTGCAAGCTGCCTCCGGGACCACCTTCGGTGTGTCAGGCATCTCGAATTCGCCTGCGGGCTATGGCGTCTACGGCACAAATAACGCCGCAACGGGGAACGCGGTGGGTGTGTACGGCGCGACAGCGTCTTCCACCGGCTATGGCGTGGAAGGCAGCGGCCCCGAAATCGGTGTCTACGGTACTGCGTCTTCGATTGGTTATGGCGTATATGGGTCGGCGCCTGTCACAACGGGGACTGGAGCTGGCGTGCAGGGCGTGACCCAGTCACCTTCTGGCTCTGGCGTGCAAGGCGTTAATTTTGCCACTTCGGGCGGCTACGGTGTTTATGGTGCGGGCACTTACGCCGTCTATGGCACGGACACTTCGCCGAGCGGCGGCTATGTTGGCGTTTATGGCACGAGCCCCAATGGCTATGGCGTTTATGGCACGAGCAACGACGGCACTGGTGTTTATGGCAGCTCTGCTGCGTATGGCGTCTATGGCACGAGCAACGATGGCTTTGGGGTTTATGGCGCGAGCACCGATGGCACTGGTATTTATGGCAACTCTACTGCGTATGGCGTCTATGGGGGTGGGGCCAGCTCGCTCATCGGTGTCGGTGGCGCCGGTTCCTACTTGGGCGTTTGGGGAGCAGCGGCGGGCACTAGCAACACGTTCGATACTCTCAGTGAGGCTGCCGGGGTGGCGGGGGACACAGACGGCACATCGGGCGAATATGTCGGGGTTGCTGCGACCGCCGACTCGAATATCGCGCTCCTAGCCGCGAACAACGACAGCTCCGGCGATCATCCGGCTATGGTGGTAGAAAACTATACGACGGCGACTCACAACCCGGTGTTCCAGACGAGTTCTCCCAACACGTACAGCGGGTCACGGCATTGCACCATCGATACTTCGGCCAACCTGACCTGTACGGGAGTGCTGACAGGCATTGTCCAGCAGGTTGACGGCAAGCAGACAGCCGTGTACGCGGTGCAATCAGCGGAGAACTGGCTCGAGGATGCCGGCTCCGGCACGCTCTCGAGCGGCTCCGTCCGCATCGAACTCGATCCCGCGTTTGTGCAAACCGTGAATGCCGGGGTTGAGTATCACGTATTCCTCACGCCCAAGGGAGATTGCAAGGGTTTGTACGTCACCAACGAAACCGCAACCGGCTTTGAAGTTCACGAATTGACCGGAGGGACCTCCAGCATCGCCTTCGACTACCGCATCATGGCCAAGCGCAAGGGCTATGAGAATGTCCGCCTCGAAGACGTGACGGCCCGGTTCAAGCAACCCGCAGCCCTGCCCCACAAAGCGAGGGCGCTGCGCCCGCCGCCGCCGAAGCCACAATCCGTCCCGGCGGTGGCAACCCCGCCAATGCGTCCGCTGGTTGCGCCGCGGCCAGTGCCGGCAGCGCCGAAGTTGCTGCCGATCACGCCACCGCGGATCGCGCAGGCCAGCAAACCGGCGGTCAACCAGAAGTAGCTGCTGTTGCCTTAGTGAAGGGGGCAAAGCCCCGAGCCATGCCCTCCTTCAATGCAATGGCGCAAGCAATGAGATCCATACGCACGGGAATCGAGAAAAAGGAAGGAAAGAGAAGGTGATTTGGTCGGCTGATCAGGCGGTTCAACATCGGCGGTCGGAGGCGCGCCCTCAAACCAGGGCGACGTTCGAACCGGGGTCAATTCGAATCAGGGGCATGAGAAAGGAACGTTACAGAAACGCTTGGAGAGAATTATGAAAAAGCTAACCATGCAGTTGCGCTTGGCACCGAAATGGGGAAAAAGCTCCTACGCTTTGCTGCTCCTGTTTGTTGCGACGGCAATTGCCTTGCCGGCGCAGACCTTCACCAGTCTGGTCAGTTTCAGCGGGAGCAACGGTGCTTACCCGGCATCCATGTCCCTCGTCCAGGGCACGAACGGTAATCTATACGGAACCGCGCCATACGGGGGAGCATACAGTGGCGGCACCGTGTTTAAAATGACTCCCACCGGAACGCTGACCACTCTGTATAGCTTCTGCGCCCAAACCAACTGCACTGACGGCAAGACGCCTCTGGCCGGGCTTGTGCTGGCCACCAACGGGACCTTCTACGGCACAACCTCGAGTGGCGGGCTCTACGGCGACGGCACCGTCTTTAGCATCACCGCAGGAGGCATGCTGACCACGCTGCACAGCTTCGACCTGACTACTGACGGGGCCTACCTGGTCGGCGGGCTGGTTCAGGCTGCCAACGGGACTTTCTACGGCGCAACTGGCGAGGGCGGGACCAATAACTATGGAACCGTCTTTAGCATGACTTCAGGAGGTACGGTGACCACACTCCACAACTTCGACGGAACCGACGGCTCCTACCCGTACGCCGCGCTGGTTCAGGGCGTCAACGGAACCTTCTACGGGACAACTTCGGATTTTGGGGCCAACGGCTATGGCACCGTTTTTAACGTCACCCCAGGAGGTACGCTGACCACGCTCCACAATTTCGACCTAACCGACGGCGCCGACCCGTACGCCCCGCTGGTTCAAGCCACCAATGGGACCTTCTACAGCACAACCTCCGAGGGCGGGGCCAACGGTTATGGGACCGTCTTTAGCATCACCGCAGGAGGCATGCTGACCACGCTGCACAGCTTCGACTCGACTGACGGTGCCTACCCGTACGCCGCGCTGATTCAGGCCACTAACGGGACCTTCTACGGCACAACCTCCGAGGGCGGGACCGCCAACTGCTCATACGGTTTACCCTGTGGCAGCGTCTTTAGCATCACCTCGGGAGGCACGCTGACAACGCTGCACAGCTTCGACAGTACTGACGGCGAGAAGCCCGACGCCGCACTGGTTCAGGACACGAATGGGACCTTCTACGGGGTCACCTACGAGGGCGGGGCCAGCAACTATGGCACGATCTTCAGCCTGGCTGTGGGCCTTCCCCCGTTCGTGGAAACATTGCCCAGGTCCGGCAAGGTGGGAAAGGCGGTCAAGATTCTGGGAACGGATCTGACGGGAGCGATCAGCGTCACGTTTAACAGCACGGCGGCTACCTTCACCGTGGCCTCGAAATCCGAGATCACAACCACCGTACCCGCGGGCGCCACCACCGGTGAGGTCAAGGTGGTAACGTCCAACGGCACGCTGACCAGCAATGTGCTCTTTCGGGTAACGCCGCAGTTTACGAGTTTGACCCCAGCCAGCGGCCCAGTCGAAACGATTGTGACAATCACGGGAGTCAGCCTGACTCAAACGACGAAAGTAACCTTTGGCGGAGTGAAGGCAACCACCTTCACCGTGAACTCGGACACGCAGGTGACGGCAACCGTGCCCACGAGCGCGGAGACCGGAAAGATCGCAATCACCACGGCAGGAGGGGCAGCGACGAGTGCCACAGTTTTTACGCTGATACCGTGATGTTCCAAGCCGCTCGGAACAAGAAGACGAAGCCGCCTCCTGTCGGGGTGGTGTTTCTCTTCCAGCTGGGTTTTGTTAGGGGTTGTTATGTACGACAACGCTGCCGGCTTCCACCTTACTCCCTCGCGTTTAACGGTATCGATTCCCTGCTCAAATAAGTGATATACCGCTTTCAGTTGTACCTCGTCGGGCGCGGCATGATCGTGAAGTGGACAATCGGCTGGCCGAGAGACGAATGAGCCTGCAGGGTAGAGCTCGCTTGCATAGAGGAATGCGGCTTCGCGTCCGGAAGTTGAGACTGCCCGCGCGGTAACAACGGTTCGGATGAACTCGCTCCCTTTGAAGTAGTAGCGGAATTCTCGGGCGCGGTTGCTATAGCAACTCCCATAGGCGCCTTCTGTGAATTTCAGGAACGTATCTCGTTTTTCTTGTCGCCGGCTGATCCCGGTCGCATGATTCAAGGGAATTAAAGCGGAGTTGTTGCCGGAGCGAGTCCGAAGAGTCGGGACCTGCAATATCTCGGCGGGAGAGCAAAATCGTCAAAAGCCGCTGTGTGCAAATCTTTTCACGCTATCCGAGCAATTGGAATTGTGCTACTATCGCCGCTCGTTTTCGAAGTCGAGAAAGAATTTCGATTTATATCCAATGGCTTCTAAATCGCTACCCAGTGGAGAAACCCTATGTATCGCCGATTGAACCTTGCATTGCTGTTGTTGGCGATCGCGGTGGTCGTCACCTCCGAGAGAGCAACAGCAGCGCCCGCCACAAATCCGGTTGTCGCATCATCAACCTTAGGAGAATTTTCGCCCACATTTGTTGGTCCAGCCGCCACTGGCTGCACGGCTAATGGCTGCTCTTTGCTCACCGGCCCCTTTTATTCTCCCTCTACCGAACCTTACACCGAGATGGACCAGAGTCTTTCCAATCTGCTAAGTGGACGCACGACTTCTCTTACTCGGCGCGAAATGCCGGAGCCGAAACGCCCGGGTCCCCCGCTCGGGGCGAAACCCAATGCTGTAACACTTCCAACCGTCAGCTGCGAACCGATGCGTGCGGGTTGCGACAAAGTTGATGGCAGTTCGGGCGGCGCCGTTGGCGTCAAAGGCCTGGACGCGGTCGATAGCGGCTCGCAAGCCACCAACCTTTTAGGGCTTGACATTGAACCCGCCGACCAGGGTCTGTGTGCTGGTAATGGGTACGTGGTCGAGTCTAACAATATCGGAGAGGTTCTAGTTTTCAACGAAGCTTTGCAGCGCAGGTCAGCGGTCATTCCTCTCGACACCCTTATGGGACTCACGAACCTGGGATGGAGCAGCGGCGGAGATATCTCGTGCGTCTACGATCACGACAATGGTGGACACTGGTTCTTCACCCAGATTGTCTCCGCGAGCAGCGAGGCTAATGAAGGCCCGTTTGGCGGTTGCTTTGCTGGCATCGCCAATGCCTGCTATGAGGGAATTGCGGTGACGGAAGGCTCAAGTCCATTTGGTCCCTACGCTGTTTACTTTCTCCATGCCGATTACAATCCAGCCGAGCCGGGCTACCCCTACTTGCTCAACGATTTCGCGAAGATCGCAACCACCCATGACGCATTCCTCATCTTCTACGACGAGTTCCCGCTCGTTGTACCTGGCTTGGGCGGCGGCGGTTTCAACGGAGCACAGGAATTTGCGTTCAACAAGAATGCGATGGAACAGGGCCTGCCCGTCAATGGGAACGGTGGGGTGCCAAATCCCGCCTTTACTGTCGCAATCGAGAACATGGGTCTGCTCCCAACCCCAAACGGAACCTGTTTTTCCGACGATCAATATGGTTTGCCTGGCTTCACATGCTGGTATTCAGTAATCCCGGCACACCCACCCGACCCGTCGCAATTCGACAACAGCCATGGAGGTTCGGGATTCATGCTTGAAGCGCTCGACTTTTATGGCAATGGCGACAACCGACTCGCGGTCTTCGATTGGACCGGCCTTTCAAACCTGAACAGCCCCAACTGCTCGACCTGCTCTGCTATCAAGTTCGGTGGCCAGCTGTTCACCGGTTTGCAGTTTTATTACGACGAGGGGTCCCGGGCTGAGCAAAAAGCCGGACCAGTCCCATTGGGCGACGAATGCGGAGCTGCCGGTCTGAGTGCGGGTTCGCCCCCGCCAGCCAGTTGCCCGGAGGGCGGAATCGCTACCAACGGCGACAACGTAACGCAGGCTTCGCAAGCGCAGAGGCAGCTCTGGGGCTCCCTCTCCACGCTAATCGACCAAACCTACTCTTCAGGCAGCTCGGAAGTGCATTTCGGTGCGGCTTACTGGGTCATTGGCACCGAAACTTTCGACAAGTACGGATACTTCAGCTTCAGCAGCCAAGGGTATGTTTCACCGCAACATGAGGACTTGGAATTTCCAGGAATGGCTGCATCAGGATCTGCCAGCCAGGACGGCGGAACCGATGGGGCCATCATCACCTTCACTCTTTCGGGTAATGGCGGAGCTGGAGGAGTCCACAACGGAGGCTTTTACCCGAGCACCGCTTACGGTCGGCTAAGCAGTTCTTCGAACGGCTTGCTGGACTACGCGGTTAATGTTGTCGATCTGGGCCAATCGCCTCAAGACGGCTTTACAGAGTATCAAGGCTATCCGGGTTCCACTCGACCGAGGTGGGGAGATTACAGCAGTGCAGTCTTCATGCCGTGGTCAGGTGGCAAGATATTCTTTGCTACCAACTATATTGAGTACCCGAACTGCCTGTCGCCTGAATTTACCCTCACCCTCGGAACCTGCGACGGAACCAGGGATGGTTTCGCAAACTGGGGGACCTCAGTTAACTTTGTCGTGCCGTAAGAAGCGGCAGAGTGCTTTCGTCCGGGATTGTAGTTACGGAAACTTGAGGGGCACGAAGGTGATTAGGGCTCAATACCCCGACTCACCGGCGTGCCCCTTAGTATTTGCAGAAGAAGTATTGCAGAGAGTTTTCTTTCGGAAAAACATACACCGATTGAGGTGGTATACACTCTCACAGAGTTGGGGAATGGCTATGCCACTTCGATTTTTGTGGAATCGCTTCTTTGCGGCTGCTTTCGCAATCATTTTCATTTTCATTGCTCTGGCCGGCATCCTCTGCGCTCAGACGGTTGCCGGTCCACAGCCCGTGCCGTTGCCGCCGCCTATTCAGGCGCCTGTCGACGTTCCCTATCCAGGCACGATTTCGCTGAGCGTCGATCTGACCAACGTAAATGATCGTGTGCTGAACGTGCATGAGACGATTCCCGTAAAAGCGGGCGAGATCACGCTGCTCTACCCGCAGTGGGTGCCGGGAACGCACTCACCATCCAATGCAGTGCAAAACCTGGCGGGGCTTGTGGTCACGGCGAATGGCAGTCGCGTTCCCTGGCTGCGAGATCGCGTGGATATGTGGGGCTTTCACATCAACGTCCCGAAGAGCGCAACTACGCTGGATTTGAACTTTCAATACTTGGCTCCGGTCAAACCCCAACAGGGACGCATCTCAGACAAAATCGCGGACCTCACCTGGAACAGCGTGCTGCTCTATCCCGCGGGATACTTCTCGCGGCGCATTCAGTTTGCTCCCGAACTGCGATTGCCCGCAGGCTGGAAATTCGCGAGTGCGTTGGATGTGAAATCACAGAATGGGAATGTGATTCAGTTCAAGGAAACGTCCTTGAACACGTTGATTGACGCGCCGCTCTACGCCGGCATCAATTACAAACGATTCGATCTCTCCACCGGTCCCGATAATCCGGTTTACCTCGATGTGTTCGCGGATAAGCCCGAACAACTGGAGGCCACGCCGGAAGAATTGCAGTATCACAAAAACCTGGTAATTCAGGCGCAGAAGCTTTTCAACTCTCGCCACTACGATCACTATGATTTCCTGTTTTCGCTGAGCGATTCGGTGGGAGGCAAGGGGCTGGAACATCACCAGTCGAGTGAGGATGGTACTCGCGCCAACTACTTTACCGATTGGAGTGCAGGTGTGGCCGGCCGCGCTCTGCTTCCGCATGAATACACGCATTCGTGGAATGGCAAATTCCGCCGGCCCGCGGATCTCTGGACCCCAAATTTCAACGTCCCCATGCAGAACGATTTGCTGTGGGTTTATGAAGGATTGACGGATTATTACGGAAACGTTCTCACCGGCCGTTCTGGAATGAGAACGCTCGAGCAATCTCATGATGAGTTTGCGTTAATTGCCGCCAGTTTTGAGATCAGCCCCGGACGCACCTGGCGTTCATTAGAAGACACGACCAATCAGCCTATTATTTCATCGCATTTCGCGTCGCCTGAGACCTGGCCAAGCTGGCAGCGTTCCTATGACTACTACCCGGAATCGGATCTTGTCTGGCTCGATGCCGATACCAAAATTCGCGAATTGAGCAATGGACAGAAATCTCTCGATGAATTTGCCAGGCTATTTTTCGGTATTGACAACGGCAGTTATGTCACGGTCACCTACACCTTTGAAGATCTTGTTAAGGCCTTGAACACGGTGCAGCCGTATGACTGGGCTGAATTCTTCCGCAGCAGAATCTTCGAAGTCGAACCGCAAGTTCCTGAGAACGGCATTACACAGGGAGGGTACCGGCTGGTTTACAACGACGTCCAGCCGGATTGGATGAAACATATGGATCAGTCTCGCGGAACCAGCTTCGCTACTTCGATTGGCTTTTCAGTGAAGGGCGAGGGCGGCGGCCCAAATGCCGACAGCAGCGGCGGCGCCCCGGGAACCATTATGGGCGTTTGGTGGAACAGTCCGGCATTCAAGGCAGGAATTACTCCAGACATGCAACTGCAAGCCGTAAATGATCAGGCGTTCAGCATCGCCAACCTGCGCGAAGCCATTCTTCGTGCGGAGAACGAAAAGGCTCCAATTAAGCTTCTGCTGAAGCGCGAAAAAGAGTTCATTACGGTGAACGTGGATTACCACGGCGGACTGCGCTACCCGCATCTGGAAAGAGTCGAATCGACGCCAGACCGGCTAGATGCGATCCTCTCGCCAGTGAAGTGATCCGAGCAACCAGGCGAACCAAATTACAACTCTTGCACCGATTTCAGGAAAGCGCAGTTTTATTTTCTTGCGGTTCGGCAATCCTCTCGATGCGTCCCAGCAGAAAGACGTATCCTACAATGCCCAGAAACAAAACTCCGGTGGAAATGGCGAATGCGGAGGCGAATGAATGCGTCGCCGACACAATGTAGCCGGTTATTATGGGCGCGGAGATGGCGGCCAGTTGGCCGGAGAAATTAACGATTCCGCTGACGGCGCCGACAGCGCCGCCCGGAGAGATCAGAGAGGGTACCGTCCAGGCCACCGGCGCCATAGCCGCCAGCCCGGATAATGCGATGCTGAGGCAGATCAGAGCAGAAAGCGGACTTGTCGCTTTGGCTGTGCCCAGGATAGCCAGCCCCAATGCCATTCCTCCAACCATCACGGTTTGCCTTACACGGTTCGCGTCCCAACCGCGTTGGATCAGCGCATCCACCAGCAATCCTCCGATCAGGAGATCGCTAACACCCGCCAGCAGCCATGGAACACTGGTGTAGAGAACGGAATGAAGCAAGTCCATCCCAAGCGAGATTGAAAGATAACTAGGCAACCAATTCAACAAAAGAAAGAATGTGTAGTTGTAAGCGCCCCATCCTAACGCCAAGCCGTAAACCTTGGGCTGACGCAACAAATAAATGAGCGAAACACCAGGACGGCTTTTCGAGCGTCTCGAGTTGGCAGATGCGGACTGTTCCGATAGAGATTGCAAGTTCTCCTGTGGATCGCGGTAGATGCGATAGAAAAGGACGAAGTAAAAGACGCTGACGAAACCAGTGGCGGCAAAACTCCAGCGCCAGCCAAAATGCAAAAGCAGCAAGCCGAGAATGGGCACGCCGATTGCCATGGAGAACTTCGCGGCTGAGTCCGTGATGGCCATCGCCAGACTTCGTTCTTGATTTGGAAACCACAAGCCGATTGCCTTGGCATTCGCAGGAAAGGTGGGGGATTCGCTGATTCCAAGAAGCAATCGCGCAGCTAGAAACCAGCCAATTCCAGGAGCGAGCGCGGCGGCGAAGCAGGCGAAGCTCCAGAGCAGAATGCTGATCCGCCCCACGCGCCGAATACCGAAGCGGTCGAGCAGAATTCCCGACGGCACCTGCATCAGAGCATAGGTCCAACTGTAGGCGCTGGAAAGATAACCGAAAACCACCAGCGAGATCCCAAAGGAAGCGTTCAACGCCTCACGAGAAACCGAGAGATTGATGCGATCGAGAAAATTGACCAGCACTCCAAACGCCAGCAAGAGCGCTATCCGCCACCGTTTGCGGGGCACGGTGGATGAAAGTGACTCCGCTTGCGAAGCCGGTCCATACTCGCCAATCATCGGTCTGAAATCCTACTGGATTTCAAACAGAACACAAAACGTGCACGCGTAAACCTACGATGATTGAGCGTCAAGCTTTGCTGGGGATTTCAACTGATGGAAGAAGCATAGAAGGTGTATGCGAATCAAGCAGCGGAGAGACGCTTATCTCTACCTGTTAAGGTAGCGCCGTTCTTCAGAATGAGTTTTCCGGTTAGAATCTCTGACAATGTCAAGTCTGTCGAGGGGCAGCCTTCTCCACCGGAAACCCCGCTTCCATCCATCCCTGTTTTCCTTCGGGATAGTGCGCCACATTCGAGTAGCCCATCGCAGCCAGTTCACGGGCAGCGTATGCACTGGCGTGTCAATGAGAGTTCGCACAGTAGGTAACAATCTCGGCGTTTTGGTTGGGCAGCAATTGCGGAGCGAGCTCCCTAATTTTTTCGGGCGGAATGTTCAAAGCTCCGGGCAAATGCGATTCCTGATAACGTTCGGGCGCGAGTGTCTCGACCACGATGACATTTTGCTTTCCATCCAGTTTCGCTTTTAGGTCCCTGGTAGAAACGGTGCGGTCCATCTCGATCTCCTTATTGAAGACATATTCTATGCATAGGAAGCCCGGATTGTGGTTGCGGTTGGTACCTTTGGAGAGAATTTTATGGAAGTTCTTCATGCATGAATTCCACTACGCAAAGGAACAAGTAATAACTGGAACCTTGCATAAGGCCTTCCGAGCGATAGAGAAGTATTTGCTGTTGGGACTGATGGTGGCGATCGCGCTCCAAGCACAACAGAGTGCGCCATCAGTGACGACCTGGGCTGGCGTCGTACGCACGTCCGCCGGCGAACCTGCTTATTCGAAGGCAAACGAAATTCAGTCCCAACTACGATCGCAATTCACTCAGCTATTTCATCGTGGATACGCAGTCACTAATTTCACCTTGGAGAACGGGGCTGGCCATTATCTGCTCGAGCGCGATATCTGCTAGAACTGCAGCGGGGAGGACGCACTAACCGCATTCATGTTATAGACCTCACAGCGGAACGTTGGTTCTCGAGCTCTTGAAGTTGATGCTGAGACCAAGTTAAACCATTGGGCCGATGTGATGCTCTGCGGCCGATTTGCTTTCAAGCATCCCCCGAGTGAATTGGCGTTCGATATCTTGGTTTCCCTGCAAATGATCTTCTACCTGCGGAAGTGACAATTCCACTCTAAAGGTTGAACCGCGGCCCAGCATGCTTTCAACACAGATAGAGCCGCCATGCTGTTTAACGATCCAGTCGGCTATCGCCAGCCCGAGTCCAGCGCCGCCTGCTGCGCGGCTTCTCGCTTTGTCTGCTCGATAGAAGCGTTCAAAGATTCTCGCTTGGTCGTCTTCCGCAATTCCGATCCCGTTGTCGCGCACCACGATGACGACGTTATGGCCTCGGCGCTCGACATACAACTCTACAATCCCACCCAGCGGCGTATACTTCACGGCATTGTCGAGCAAAATGGTGACGAGCCGCTCCAGAGATCGGCGATCGCCCAACATGCAGAGTTCGCCATCTGTAACCGTTTGTACGAATTGCAAATTGCGGCTTTCGATGACCGGCCGCCATTCTTTCCCGACTTCCGCAACAATTGCATTCACATCCACCGGCGAAAGATAAATCTTCTCTCGTCCGGAATCGGAGCGGGCGAGTGACAGAAGTTCTTCGATTAAGGAGGACGTTCTTTCCGCTTCCAGCAGAATATGGCGCAGCGCATCGCAGTACTCTTCCTTTCCATGTGGGCTGCGCAGCGCAATCTCAGCTTCGGTGCGAATGAGCGCGATAGGTGTCCGCAGTTCGTGAGAAGCATCCGCAGTAAACTGCGTGACGCGCAAGAATGCCGCCTCGAGCCGCGCCAGCATTTCGTTCAAGGTCTCCGATAAGCGCTGCAATTCATCGCCGGTCGAGAGTTTCTCGAGGCGAGCACTCAAATTCGTGCCGCCTATTTTTCGCGCCATTTGTGTAATTGTGTCTACCGGAGACAAGGCTTTGCGGCTGAGCCAATATCCGCCATAGCCTGCGAACACCAGCATCAAAGGCGCCAGAATCAGCAAGTAACGCTCAAAGACGCGCAGAGTGGCAAGCATGTCGGCGATCGGGATGCCGGTCTGAACCATATAGACGCGGCCGTTCGCTTCGATTCTCTGTGCGATGAATCGATACGGTTTTTTTGCCAGCTCTATATTTATGAAATTCGGCTTTTTGAGGGCGGAGGGCGCTATCGGCGCCAGCGAGCTTTCCCGCAGCAAGGGAGCACGATAAATCCAGTTGCCATCCTGATCGTAGATCTGCAAGTAATCGCCAGAGTGTTCAATGTCGTAGGCTTCCCCGACTTCCTCCTGAAGCTTGGGAACCGTACGGTTTTTCTCTTTTTGCGTTCGGATCAAAGAGGCTACGTCTTCCACTTGTTCTGTTAGCGCATTGTCGGCAATAGCATAAAGGTGTTGCCGGAGCGCAAACCACATGCCAATGCCGAACAGGAATTGAACAGCCGTAAAGATCGCCAGATACCAAAGAGTGAGACGGGAGCCGATCGAGAGCCTCTTCACGCAACCCCCTCCCTGCCAATGAGGTAGCCAACTCCCCGCACTGTGTGAATCAGTTTTTCGCGGGCATCGCAATCAATCTTGTTACGAAGCAAGCGCACGAACGCTTCGAGCGTATTACCAGCAACATCGCGTCCCAGTGATGCAATCAATGTCTCGCGGTCAATGGTCTCCCCTGCATCGCGCATGAGTCGCTCCAGCAGCGCATATTCTGTCCGGCTCAAGCTTATCCTTCTCCCGCCACGGTGAACCTCGCGCGTGGAAAGATCCATCAGCAGATCGTCGATTCGCAGAGTTGTTTTTCCAGCATCCCCGCGCCGGCACAGCGCGCGCAGCCGCACTAAGAGTTCGTTGAACGAGAACGGCTTAATCATGTAGTCGTCTGCGCCAAGCTCTAACCCTTCTACTACGTCGGGGACGGAGTCTTTGGCGGTTAGCATGAGCACTGGCGTGGGATTGTGTTCGGCCCGCATGCGTCGGGTCATCTCAAAGCCATTCATTTTTGGCATCATGACGTCGAGAATCACGACATCGAAGCGCTTTTCACGAGACTTCTGCAGACCTTCGCTGCCGTCAAGCGCGCACGCAACCGAGTGACCTTCCTCGTTCAAGCCCTTGCACAATAGTTCCAGCATTCGTCGTTCGTCTTCAACGACCAGGAGTTCCATTTGTCAACCTGCGGACTAGGAAACATCGAAAAAAACTACCCCTAGAGTAGCCCGCAAACCTGCGAGAGAACACTCCCTGAAAAACAATTAACCTGACTGTAATATCGGCTTCACAACTTTGGACTAACCTCACTGATCATTCAAGCCAGCGTAAGCCGCAGTTGTTAGTGAGCAGAGCTTCCCGAGCAGGCTTTTCACCAGGAACATCTCAGGGCCTACCTAGGGTTGCATCGCGAGGAGATGATGTTCATGAAGCTGCACTCGTACGGTAGATTCTCACTTTCTAGAACACTGACCGTTGTTTTCGTTAGCTTGATCGTTGTAGCTGGCGCAGCTGCGCAAAGCGGACGTGGAACCATCACCGGGGTTGCCGTCGACAAGGCGGGCGCCGTACTCGCGGGCGCGCAAGTCAAATTGCAACCCGGGGACGTTACCACAGCCACCGATGGACAAGGGCAATTCAATTTCATCGGACTCGCGCCGGGTAACTATACCCTGACAATTTCCTACATTGGTTTCGCAACCTTTACGCAGCAGGTCAAGATCGTGGCGGGGCAGGCGAGCCGAGTGCACGCCAGCATGAATATCTCTGCGCCGACCGAAGAGGTCACCGTCATTGCCGATCGCCCGCACGGCGAAGCTGAAGCGATCAATCGCCAGCGTACTGCCGACAACATTCTTCAAGTGCTACCGTCGGACGTGATCACCGCTTTGCCAAATGCGAATATTGCCGACGCCGTCGGGCGCTTGCCCAGCGTCACCTTGGAGCGCGATGAGGGCGAGGGCAAGTACGTGCAGATTCGCGGCACCGAGCCGCGCCTGAACAACGTGACGGTCGATGGAGTTACGATTCCCGCGCCTGAAAGTAGCGTACGGCAGGTGAAGCTGGATACGATTCCAGCGGGTATCGTGGAGTCGGTTGAAGTCAATAAAACGCTGTCGGCGAATCAGGATGCCGAAGCCATCGGCGGCACGGTAAACCTGGTAACCAAAACAGCCGGCAACATGCCGACGGCAACGGTTGAAGGAATTGGCGGCTTCACGCCTATCGTAGATACTCGTTACATCGGCCAGGCGACTGCGACGGCTGGGCAGCGGTTTGGAGCGGGCAAGCGCTGGGGCGTGCTTGTCTCGGGCAGTTTCGATTACAACGGCCGCGGAATCGACGACATTGAGCCAACCCCCAATGACACGAGCGCTCCAACCTATGGAAGCATGGATCTTCGTGAATACCGATACAACCGTAAGCGATATGGCGTTGCCGGCTCGCTCGATCGCAAACTCGGCGATGGAGCCGGACTTTATCTGCACTATTTTTTCTCCGACTTCAGGGACTTTGGCGACAAATGGGTGTACTCGCTGAATGACGGCTCTGGACCGAACTACTCAAATGAGGACCGCGCGCCCGACTATCGCATTGGCAACCTGGCAATCGGCGGCAAACATCTCTTCACCAATTCGTGGCTAGCCTGGGAAATCTCCGCGGCTGCATCCCTGCAAACGGCCGCTGCGGGCAATCCTGGCCTCGACTTCCAATATAACGGGCCAACGACCCTGGCCAACGGCGTGACCCCGATTTGTTCGAATCTCCCTACAGTGGACATCCATCTGCCCCAGTGGAGTCCCGCTTGTACCGCTCCGGGCACACCTTTTTACGATCCGACCCAATGGAGCCTTCTCGATCTGAGCACCACGTCGGGCAATACATCCCAAGTCAATCTGCAAGGAGCCCTTTCGTTTGGGAAAAATTACCGTCTCGGCGGGCACAGTTCGACATTGGAGTTTGGTTTGAAGGTAAGAAACGGGCACAAGGGCCAGAATGCCTACTCTCCGGTATACGACAATCCCAGCGCCGCGGCTCCGCTCATGACTCGGTATCTCGACACATTTTCCAATCCCAACTATTACTTCCACGCCTATCGCTTCGGGCCGGTCACGAAGTTCAGCGAAGTCACCAGCGATTTGAATAATCTCGTGAGGCAAGGTGTCCTGTCGCTGGATGAAGGCGCCACTCACCTGCAGTCGGATGCCAGCAATTTTGATTTGACGGAGCGGGTTTCCGCTGCGTACGTGATGAATACGGTCGATTTTGGCCGCTTCCGCGTGCAGGCCGGTTTCCGCGTGGAAGCGACGCAGTTGAACACGTTGGGATACATTGTGACGAATGATGCCAACGGCAACTATCTTTCCACGACTCCTTATCCGGCAAATAATTGGTATTGGGATCCGCTGCCGAGCGTGCAACTGCGCTATCGGTTGACCGACGATTCCGACATTCGCGCGGTTTACGGGCGTGGAATCTCTCGTCCGAATCCCTACGATACGGTACCTTACGTTGAGCTAGACGAGAGCACCCATCCATACACGGTCGCCCAGGGCAATCCGAATTTAGGACCGGAGCACGCAAATAATTACGACCTGCTCTATGAGCACTATTTGAGGCCTTATGGCGAAGTACAGGCAGGCTTTTTCTACAAGCAGCTCAGCGATCCGATTTATTACACGCAGAACCTGCCGGGAACCACGGGCCCCTACAAAGGCGACTTTACCAGCACGGTTATCAATGGAACCCACGCCTGGTTGACAGGTTTTGAATTCGCCTACATCCAGCACCTTGGCTTTCTTCCCGGTGCGCTGAATGGCTTCGGAATTTCGGCTAACTACAGTTGGACAACCTCCAATTCCGGGCCGCTGCCCGGTCGTCCAGACCGGCCAGCATTGCAGCGTCAGGCTCCGAGCACGTGGAATCTGGGCCCAACGTATGACAAGGGGCGGTTCTCAGCACGTCTTGGTCCGAGCTATAACGGCGCAAGTATTTTCCAATATCAGTACCAGACGGGCAGCGGCAGCCCGGATCTGGGACCCAAGGGCCCCCTGGGCGACATCTATTTCTTCCCGCACCTTCAAGTGGACGCACAAGTCAGCTACCGCGTGCAGAAGAGTCTTACGGTGCTCGCGCAGGGGCTGAACCTAACAAACGAAGTCTTCGGCTTCTACAATGGGAGCCCTTGGTATGTGATTCAGCGCGAATACTACAGCCCGACTTATTCCTTCGGCCTGCGGTGGGAGCCTCGCAAAGAATACTAGGAATTTGAACGCGTGGGATTCGGGCGAGTGCCGACTTGCCGCATGGAATCCCGCCTTGTCCACAATGATGGAAGAAGGAGCTCAATACAACCATGACGAAACGTTTGTGCCATACATGCGATGAGCAGTCCGCCACTTTTGCAATTTTGTTCACGCTCGTATTCGCTCTTGTGGCTGTTGCATCAGCTTCGGCCGAAGAATTTGCCGTAACCAAGAAAATTGCGATTCCCGGTCAAGGCAGTTGGGACTATCTGAATGTCGATGAGGGCGCGAGGCGCCTTTACGTCTCGCACGGAACCCAAGTCGAAGTGCTCGATCTCGACTCCCTGAGTATCGTTGGCAATGTTCCGAAAACTGATGGTGTGCACGGCATCGCGATCGCGGCGGAGCTTGGCCGAGGGTTCGTGAGTAACGGACAAGTCTCCACAGTGACAATTTTTGATTTGAAAACTCTGCAGAAAATCGCAGACGTGCCCACCGGCAAAAAACCCGACGCAATTATCTACGATCCAGCTTCTTCACGAGTGTTCGTCTTCAATGGCGGCAGCAATAGCGCGACCGCAATCGAAGCCGCGAGCGGGAAAGTTGCCGGTACGATCGATCTCGGCGGTGGACCCGAATTCGCCGCTGCTGATGGAAATGGCTACGTCTACGACAATTTGGAAGATGAAAGCCTCGTGCTGAAGATCAACTCGCGCACGCTGAAAATCGAGCAGCGCTGGCCGACGGCTCCGTGCGCATCGCCCAGCAGCATGGCAATGGACCGCACGAATCATCGTTTGTTTCTCGGTTGCCGCAGTCGCGTCATGGCGGTCATGGATGCTGAGACTGGTAAGGTGATCACGACTTTGCCGATCGGCGATCATGTGGATGCGACTGCCTACGATAGCGAGGCGAAGCTGGTCTTTAATTCGAATGGGGAAGGGACGGTGACAGTGATTCGGCAGGAGAGCGCTGATGCCTATTCGGTGGCACAGACAGTGAAGACTGTGCCGAAAGCGAAGACCATGGCGCTCGATCCGAAAACGCACCGGCTGTTTTTGTCCACGGCAGAAGCCGGGCAATTTGAGGTGCTGGTTGTGGGGAAATAGGGTCCATCGATCTGCGGGTTTCGTCTTGATATTCGACCGGTTGCCATCTTCAAGTGGGATGTTTCGCAAGAAGAAAGGACTGCCGTATGCGTCAACGTTGGTCGAAGCTCTTTCTAATCAGCTTGTGCGTGATGTTCGCCCCTAGCGCCTATTCGCAGGTTGAGTATCAAGATCCGTGGCTTGGAGATTCGCTTTCGCTGCCTTCAGGCTGGACGTGGGCCGAGCCAAAGGTTATGCAAGGTCAGAAAATGATCATGACTTTTATAGAACCTGGGACGCTTCAAACACTAAAACTGTATGTGCAACTTTTGGATCCGCCGGAAGAAGTCATGCCGGCAGCAAGGATGAACAAGCGACTGCTGAAGCAGGCAGAGGCCAAGGTTAGGCAGCGAACCAGCGAAGGATACAAGAACTATCGTCTGCGTGAAGATAGCAGTGTTCTGAAATCGATCAACGGTCGATCGGCGCTGAGTTGGATTGATGATTACACGCTGAACGGACGCCACATGGTCGAGTACCTGACGCGGGTGCGCAGCGACAAAACCAACGCGCTGTTTTACGCTCGCCTTCCGGCTGAAAAACTCGACGATTTCAAAGAACGGGTTGACCCTATCATCGAGACACTGGAGATTCCGTAAGAAAGGTTTGTGCCGAGTTTTTTGCAGCGGCTTTCGTAGATCCAATTTTGATTTGTGAGTCATTTGCGCTTTTCGGGGATGGGGTCCAAGCATGTTTCCTAAGTGTTTATCTTTTGCAACGAGTTTCTGGCTGTCCTGTGTGCTGGTTTTGCTGACAGTCCTGAGCGGCTGCACGAAAAAGTCCACCGCACAAGCCTCGGTCGATCTGCAAGTCAATGTGAAGGTGCCGTTTCACTTCGTGGCGTATGGCGATACTCGCTTCCACGATCCGCACGATACCGAAGCCGCCAATCCTGCGGTGCGCGTGGCGCTCGTAAATGCGATCGCCGCTGCCGGCCCGGCGTTCATTTGCTTCACGGGCGACATCGTATATAACGGTTACGACGCGAACGACTGGAAAGTGTGGGACAGCGAAACCGCGATCTGGCGTGACAAGAAAATTCCGGTGTATCCGGCGCTCGGCAATCACGACCTGCACGGGAGCGAACAAGTCGCTCTCGGCAATTACTTTCAACGTTTTCCCGATCTAAGAAACAGCCGCTATTATGCGGTTCGCGCCGCTAATACGTTAATCCTGGTGCTCGACAGCTCACAGGACGAAAGCTCCGGCGCGCAAGGCCAATGGCTGAATGCAAAGCTCGACAATATCCCTTCCAATGTAGATTTCGTTTTCATCATGCTGCACCATCCTCCATACACGAGTTCATCGGATGCGAAGATGTTTGGCGGCGGACATTCGTCTCGTTCTTCCGAACAAAAATTGGCAAAGATGCTTGAGGCATGTCAGGTCAATACGCGCGCACGGTTTGTGGTTTTCGCCGGACATGTCCACAATTACGAGCGTCACGAGCATGGCGGCGTTACTTATTTCGTAACCGGCGGAGGCGCCGCTCATGCCTATCCGATTGAACGCGCCCCCGACGATCCTTTCCAGAGCAAGGAAATCAATTATCACTATTTGCTAGTGGAAGTGTATGGCGGCAAGGTGAAGATCAGCATGCATCGCCTCGACCTGACGAGCAGGTCTCCGGTCTGGAGCGAACCGGATTCAATCACGATTTCCGCACCTGCCGCCAATTAGCTGCCACAAATCCACGAGCAAGCGGTAGGCTTGCCCACGCTCGCGACCGGCCTGACGAGCGCTTGCTGTTCCATGATCTTCGTCGCACCGGCGTACGCAACCTGCGAAGGCTTGGAGTCACTGAATCAGTAGCGATGAAGATCAGCGGCCACAGGACCAGTTCGATCTTCCGCAGGTACGACATCATCGATATGGCGGACCTAGCAGACGCAGCAGCACGATTGGATGCCAAGCAAAAATCCCAAGTGTCCACGGAATGCCCGTTCGGTCAGACTTTGGGCAGAGCCCCCAAAAATAGCACCCAAAGTGGTGCAGTAGCCGATCAGCAATCGACGGCTGCTGTGATTCCTAACTAACCATGGGTGAATGGGTTGGGACTTGGTGCCGGGAGGGGGAGTCGAACCCCCAAGGTACTAAGTACCGGCGGATTTTGAGTCCGCTGCGTATTTCAGCTAACTATTGATAACACAGGACATATCCGGAAACAGAATATGAAAGTGTGAAAGTTACTGTGTAAGTTTCTCGGATTTTTCATGGGATCATTTCGCTCCGCCTTTTTCCACAGACGTCACGCGTTTATGGAGAAGGGGCATGACCCGATTCCCGAAACCATCTCAGTGTCCGCTTCGGATCGGACGATCGATCAATCCGAATTAGACGGAGCCCTCCACCCCGGCATGAACGATACCGCTGCGCGTTCTCCGCATCTGATACTTCGTAGGTTCATCCGCATCCAAGAAAGTATGCAGCGAGTTTCTGTAGACTCCAGCAGTATTGCCAGCATCGGCTATGCTCCTGAGCAACAGGTGCTGGAACTGGAATTTAGACAAAGTGGAGAGGTCTATCAATATTTCGATGTGCCCGCTGAGGAGCACGCCGCCTTTCTCGCCGCCGATTCCAAAGGGACTTATCTCAACCTCCAGTTCAAGCCCCGACAATATCGTTATCATCGGGTCTGGCCCCAAGAGAAATAGATCCAGCAGTTCCTAGGATGAGTGTCCACCGCAACGCTTTTTGGGCGTATCGATATCGACATGACATTCTGTTTTACGATATGTTGGCACTTATGATAATATGCATGCATATAGTAAAGAGGCGTCATGACCGTTTCAAAGGCAGAACTCGTAGCCCGCATGGTTAGGAAGGCTGGGGTATTCCGGCCGCGCGAACTGGATCGGGTAGCTATCCCTCGGGAATATCTCCGCCAGGCGAGAAACCGCGGGCTAGTGCGGCAAGTAGGAAGAGGACTCTACATCGCCGACGGCAGCCGGGTGTCCGAGCACCATACACTCGTGGAGGCATCGAAACGCGTGCCGCGTGGCGTCGTATGCCTGCTCTCTGCGCTGCGCTTCCACGGTCTCACCACCCAATCGCCGCATGAGGTTTGGATAGCGATTGCCCACAACGCTCGTCGCCCACGCGCAGATTATCCGCCGATGCGTGTTGTGCACTTTTCCGGGAAGGCCCTTTCCTATGGCATTGAGGAAAAGAAACTCGAAGGAGTTGCCGTGCGAGTCTTCGGTCCAGCGAAGACTGTCGCCGATTGTTTCAAGTACCGCAACAAGATAGGGCTGGAGGTCGCTCTGGAAGCGCTGCGCGATTGCTACCGGCAGCGGAAAGCCACGATGGACGAACTCTTTATGGCCGCGAAAGTCTGTCGGGTGGCACGGGTGATACAACCCTACCTGGAGTCGCTCACGTGAAGAAACCTGTTGCAGATGTGTCGGCTTCCGTTCGGCAGCGTCTGCTGAATCTGGCGACGGAACGCAAGGAAGATTTTGGACTCGTCCTAACCCGTTATGGGTTGGAACGATTCCTCTATCGCTTGAGCGTTTCTCCCCATCGAGATGCATTTGTCCTCAAGGGTGCTCTGCTTCTGCAAGTCTGGACTGCGGAGATCTATCGTCCAACCCGAGATCTCGATTTGCTCGGACGGGAGATGGACGATATCAACTTCCGAAAAATCTTCTCCGAGGTGTGCTCACAAAATGTGGTAGACGATGGCCTGACGTTTCTACCAGACACGATTCGTGTGGAGAGAATCCGTGATGAGGAAGCATACGAAGGAGTTCGGGTACGGGTGGAGGCACGGCTTGGGCATGTGCGCGTCCCTCTTCAGATTGACGTCGGTCTCGGAGACACGATTGTTCCAGCATCAGAGGAATTGGAGTACCCCACGCTCCTTAAGTTTCCAACACCCAAACTGCACACCTATTCCAAAGAGAGTGTGGTCGCGGAAAAGTTCGATGCCATGGTCAAACTGGGCGTCGCGAACAGCCGAATGAAGGACTTCTACGATCTCTGGGTGCTGGCACAAAGGTTCGAATTCGAGAGTGGCACGCTCGCCGCGGCCATTGAGGCAACATTCAAGACGCGGCGTACAACTTTGCCGAAATCGTCGCCGCTTGCATTGCGGTCCGAGTTTTGTGAACTTCCAACGAAGCAGACGCAATGGCAAGCGTTTCTGCGGAAGAGTGGGCTTAAGGCAGATTCTTCCCTCAAAGAAATCATCGAAGTCATTCGAGAGTTCGTAATGCCAGTTGTGGGCGGCATTTTGAAGGGGAACAAAGAAAACGAAGTGTGGCGACCGGGCGGGCCGTGGCGGAGGAACCGGAGATTCTGATTCTGTCCTTCCGGGGAAGTGTGTAATAGGTGTACAGGTCCAGTTCGTTCGTAGAGCCCGAGATAACATCAATTATTTCATTCGGATATGACTACCGTCGGGAATCGTAGCAGACGCGAAATCCGCTACGTCTGTTACGAACCGTTATCTGCGGCTGAAGTGTCCACCATCCAGCTGCTCATTCTGTGGAGGTTGTGCTGGTGCCGGGAGGGGGAGTCGAACCCCCAAGGTACTAAGTACCGGCGGATTTTGAGTCCGCTGCGTCTGCCAGTTCCGCCATCCCGGCTGAGATGGAAGTGCTTGATTTTTCAGTCTAGTTGATCGGCTTCCCTTTGTCATCTGCACCGGCGTCGGTGCTGACTATGGCTGTTCTATGGCTATTCTCGGCTTCGACGATCTTGCGCTGATGCTCTTCGATTTTGTTCGTGGCGGTCTTGAGAACTTCCATATCGACAATGTTGTATCGACGATAGACGCTGTCCGTCTTGTGACCGCTGATGAGCATCCCGACTTTCTCAGGGATGCCCTCTCGCGACATATTTCGAATACCTGTCCGACGCAGATCGTGAAACTTCAGCCCAGTGTACTTTGCTTTTTTCTTCGATTCGCACGATGTGCATTTACGTCCTTCGGATACGTTCGAGCCGCAATCTCGACATTCAAATCGACCTAGCCCTGCGCGAATACAAGCATTCCACCATGCCTGCCTGAAATCCTTAATTCGACTTCCATCATCGCGTGTGAACACAAAATCGTCGGACTTCTTGCCAGCAACACAGCGCACGAGGCATTGAAAGACGTGCTCCGTCATGTGAATCATTCGTTGATCGCCGTTCTTTGTTTCGCCGAGGTCAATGATCTTTCCCAGTAGGTCAAGCTGTCCAACGCGAAGGGCCATCAATTCATCTTCGCGCCAGCCATACGCATAAGCGGTTTCAAACCCGAACAAAATCTCGACAATGAATCTGTTGTGCAATTGCTGGTTGACTGCATTCGTCGGGCAGCGGCGCGGCGTCAAGTGGTCATTGTTACCCACAATCCGAATCTTGCGGTCGTTTGCGACGCTGACCAAATAGTTCGCACTTACATTGACAAGGGCAATGGCAATCAGATTTCCTACGAATCGGGAGCTATTGAGGATAATCCCATCAACAAAACCGCTGTTGACGTTCTCGAAGGTACGTATCGGGCGTTTGACAACCGACGGAAGAAATATCACAAACCTGAAGGCAAAGATGCTCCGGTATAATCCCTCCGCGACGATTCGCAATTAAGATTTTTCTATCGCAGCAACGTAGTCACAATCCTGACCCACTCCTCACCGAGCGGCTCCCTGCAAGCGGGCTTGCCTGCGCGGCTGTACCAGTACGCAGCGTTGTCCTGATCGCCTTCCTTGCGATGCAGGTAAGCATGCACCCACGATCCGTCCCGTCCTTCATCCTGTTGCGCCGATTCGTGCGCTCGCGTCCAATCGCCTTTAGCGTCCCACCACAGCCCGGCGAGGGCGTGCGTGAGTCCGGCTGGCGGCTCGGTCGCGACGAGTGATTTACGGAAGTCGTCCAAGGTCATTTCGCGGTTCGACGGATTTACGGGATGATCGCGTGCAAGCACGGACTATTGTTCAAGCCAGTTTTGAAAAAGGTATGGACACGCATCCCTCTTCAGCAAGCAGGCGCATACGCGCACGCAAGAAGTCAGTCAGACTCATTTCCTCGTTGAGGATTTTCAACAAATCATGCCCATCCATGACAAAGAAGCATGGCGCTTTGCCTCTTGTAATAGCGTCACACGCCACAGAGGTAATTCCGTTCAGCGCAATAAACACACCCCGCGTGAAGTTCGATTTGCTCAGAATTTTTTCTCTGAAAACGAGCAAGGGTGCTTCGGATAAGGCGTGCTTTTCCCACTTCGATTCGATTAGGTAGACTTCTGCATCCATTTCAAATGAACCGTCTATTTGCTCCCCCGTAACGCGAAAAGGCTGTCGGGGCTGAAGGCTAAAAAGCGCAAAAAGTCGATTAAGCAACTTTTCCAGAGCAATACCCGCCGCGTTTCTGTCGTTTTCACTCGCAAGGCGAAGGAACTCATCTTGCAGTTCTCGCAGTTCTCGTGACCGTTGCTGCTCCAGCACCGCTTGCTGCTTATCTAGGAATTCCGTCTCTGACGGAGTAACGGGTTTTTCCTCTTTTAGCAGACGGGTCACGATCAGGTTGCAGACTTCCCACAACGGCCCTCTTTGGTCACTGAAGTTGAGCAGTTCACGCATGAGTTTGCCGACTGTGGCATTATCTTCTTTCTGCCAAAATGCACGGAGACGGTACGCCTTTGACCCGCTTCCAAGGTTGTATTTTTCATCGAAGATGTCCTGGCCCGTGGCATCCGAGACAAACTCCCCGAATTGCCTATTGCTGAATCCGAGGACGTACCCACTTTTCATCCCAAGGAATTGCTCGAATTTCGATCTTTCAGTGTAGGTGAGGTCAGACATGGCATATCACTGCGACTACCCGTCGTTCATTCTTTGAAGACTTTCAGCAACATCTCGAATTGAAGAAATCGAATTTGAAGTTCCTTCGTCATCTCGGCTCTAGTTGTCTCCGGGATGTGGGGAAGATCGAGCCTCACACATTCGTCATCGAAGTCCGCGAGCGCCCATTTGAGGGCGGAAAACACGCGCCATGTGTACCGCTTTTCGAGCGGCAAATCCCGCAACACCTGAAGTGCGCTTTCAATCCCGGCAGCATCGTTGCTGTAAGCCTTCATAAAGTAGTTGGTATAGGGTCGAGCCTGCTCTGATCGCACTAACTCCTGCGCCAACGGGTCGATTGCGATTTCCTTCAGCGGAATCATTTCAGGTTCCATATCTTCCTTTCTTGTGCGCCAAAAGGTCGGTCGCGTCGTCACGCGCAATGA
Source organism: uncultured Acidobacteriaceae bacterium (assembly GCA_963766625.1). Lineage (GTDB taxonomy): Bacteria > Acidobacteriota > Terriglobia > Terriglobales > Acidobacteriaceae > Sulfotelmatobacter. Next base: position 313,805 of record CAVYBF010000028.1, read on the forward strand.
TGAATCATCTCACGCCCCGTGCAGCCGAAAGCAAAAAGTTGGCGAAAATCGGGAAGTCCGTTGGCTCACGGCTCGGTCGCGGTGAGGGATTGGCGGAATTCATCCAAGGTCATTTTGTGGCGTCCGACTCGTCGCGACGCGGCTCTTCGGATACGCCGCGCTCATTATAATTTGTTCGAATCGAGTGATGAGCCGTTGAATGCTGGAAAACATTGAAGAGGGAATCGCACGTTATGACAACTAGGGCGGACGAGCTTGCGAACTACGTTTTCGCCGATGAGAGCGGTAAGTTTCAGGACAAGGACTTCATCTGTCTGTGTGGGTATCTATCGTCAGGCGACAAATGGGATGCTTTCATGAGCCGATGGATGCAGTTGCTCGGAACGATCAGGCTCCCCGCAGTCCACATGAAGACGTTCTACGCGGACTGCAAGAGAGTCGGCATAGCCGAGGCGCAGGCAGACGAAGTTCTCGAACAATTTATCGACATCATCCGCGAAACGATCCTTGTTGGCTTCGCGGTTGGTTTGGATGCTAACTACTATCGGGGTATGCCGAATGAGGCGAAACAGGGGCTAGGTGATCCCGCAGTCGCGTGCCTCCAACGGCTTTTGCGGTTGATTCGCAACCGACTTACCAACGTGGGCGATCTCAGACTTTCACTCACTCTCGATGAGGACGAAACGTATGCGATGAAGTTCTATAGCGTGGTGTCACGGCTGCGGAGAACAGATTCAGACCTCGGACGGCTGATCGGAGCAGTTTGCTTCGGCGACGATACGTACAGCGTCCCACTGCAAGCGGCGGACATCTTAGCCAACCTCACTTATAAATGGTTCGTGGATCGCATGGCGGGGAAGGTCGCAAAAGACGAATTGCCTCCACTTTTGAAGCGTCTCCAAATGTCGCCAGAGAAGGGCTACGGGCTTGAATACAGGAGTGAATTATGGGATGGCGAGGCGCTGCGAAAGCATCTATCTAATTTTGTTAAATGGAGCGGCTTTCTTCTGTCTTAGAGTTGAGCAGTACGGCGAGACAGCCAGCACATTGTTGTCATAGCTTCAAAATCTTCAACAGTTCCTTAGCCAACGATAGGGCTTGCTGCGGGTAGGTCGTAACTGATGATGTTAGCGCATGCAACCCAAAACGTCGCATGATCATATTTGTGATCTCGCCGCCAAAAGGTCGCAGTGGCTTCCAGCATCCTTGGTTGGGCACGCGGCGCAGCAGGGATATTGCGCCAATGAGAATCTCTGGGAGAGCCTTAATACAGTTTGTGCGATAAGAGGTAATCTCGGAAACGGCGTCCTTGATTATGGGGGCCGCGATGGGGTCACACATAAGGGCGCGAGATCGCGGACGGTCTATTTTCAAAGAGCCAGCAAAGGCGTCGGTTGTCAAGGAATACGGCACAGCAGACTTTTTCCCAAGTCTGATAAACCCGGCAGTGATGAAGGCAGCGGCGCGGGTCTCAACTTCTTGGCGTGACCCGTGTCGTTCTCCCTGCTGAAGCAATGCAACACCCTCTGAGATGTGTAGCAGAGCGCGGTAAAACATAGAGTAACTGCCGAAGGCTCCGCAATAGAGGCGGTCAGCTTCGTCGAGTAGATGCAGTGCCTCCGTCACATCACCACGGTGATACGCATGTATGGCTTCGCAAAAAAAGGCGTCGGCTTTTAACCGCTCTACATTGCCTCTAAGCGAGTTTGAAGTGAGAGCAAGTCCCTGATCAAGAACGTAGCTTTTTCTAGGACTTTGTTTTCTGAGGAGCACATACGACAACGCGAAGCAATGAGCGGGTAAAAGTGTCGTCTCAGGATCATCAATCGTAACGGCTTTTCGCAAGCAATCTTCGGCATTAGGCAAAGCCCCAGCCGTCATTGCGTACCGTGCCAAAGTCTCCAAAGTTGAGCCTCGAAACTCACGAGAGCATACGTCGTCGCTTGTGAGGTCGAGACTTTCGTTCAGAGCCATAACGGCAGCGCTTAGAGCGCCGACATCACCCTGCGCAATAAGGGAGCGCCCTATCTCGTTAAGTGCCTCGGCACGAGAAGCTGGTCCGACTTTGCTGATGTCACCTTCTAACGTGGCGCACCAGTACGCCAGCAGCGCAGAGAAGGCTCCTATTGGGTAAAATCCCGCCTTCTGCGCCGCGTCAGAGTGAGTAATGTAGCGCCTGCGATCCAAGAACAGCCCTAAATCAAACGCGGAACTAGCGGCAGTCGCCATACAGAGCCGTAGACCTCACCTATCATTGTGGCACACAGAACCAAGGCGCGTCGCAGAGAACCGTAAGCGCCGGAACCTATCGACTCGTCTCCCTGTGCGTAGACTCCAGAGGATGGCGGTGATCAATCTCCTCCATGATCCGCTCTGCCCACCGCACCGCGTCTGCAATGGCGCTAACCGTGGCAGGGACACGCGCTCCGCTGTCGTACTGCGCGAGTCTGCGGGCAGCCAAAATCGAGGCGGCGATCAGCAACACGCGCTTCCTGCCCTCATCCACCTCGGCAGTCTAGCACTTTCGCCGTATGTTCGCCACATTGCTACTGGAGCGTGGATGAGCGCTCCTAGACCGCCCTTGGCTGTATCGGAGCCGAGCAGCCAGATGCTCTTCTACTTGGTGACAAAGGTCGAAAACAAGGGTTGAGGCAGTCGGGATGCCCTGAACACTATTCGGCAGCCAAACCCCACAGAATCGGCTTTCTAAGCGGCATCTTGATAGAATCCCCCAGCGAGGGAAATCCATGAAAAGGTTGGCTAGTGTTGTCCAGCAGTTGCGGAAGGAGCGGGATCAGGCGGCGAGAACGGTCGAACAACTGGACGCAGCGCTTGCCGCCCTCGACGGCGACTCATTCAGAGGACGAACTGGAACTAGGCGCAAGATTTCAGCAGCAGGAAGGGCGAGGATAGCGGCTGCCCAGAGGGCGCGATGGGCAAGGGTGCGAACCAAGAGCGGGCGGAAACAGAACGTCGTCAGCATGCCCAAGAGGAAGACGATGTCAGCCGCCGCTCGGAAGAAGATTGCCGCAGCACAGCGAGCACGATGGGCAAGAGTCAAGGCTGCCCAGAAGAAATCAGCATAAGAAACGGTTGGTTTGGGATGGGAAAGTTCTCACCAACGAAGCAGCACGGCGAATGCGAGGAGATCGCCAACACGTCCACCGCGTTTGGTCGTCGTCGGCGCAACTGGATCGACGCCCACCTAGCCGTGCCAACAGGACAAGTGGTCGATGCCTCATGCGGGAATAGGCACTGCATTGCGTTGCGGCACGCCTACCTCCGTCCCCGCGTCGAGCAGCCGGGCACATACCGCAAGATCGCCGAGCGCGTCCATAAGCTAAAAGTTGGTCAGCACTTCGATGTTCGGGGCGTCGGGACGGACGAGCGGAGCCGCAACCGATTTCGCTCCGGCTTGTACGCGGCTGCGCGGCTGGACAGGGTCTCAGTGCGAGGGCTGCCGGACGGGAGCGTCCGCGTCACGAAGGTTGGGGAGTGGTCGAGCGTGTAAAACACCGATGTTCGACTATGGTTGAACTCTGGCTGTCCAATCGAAAAAAGCCTCGATAAGACCACATCAAGCAAGAGTAATGCCAAACAACTCAAGCTCAAGAAATCACAGTGCCAATGGAATTTTTGCAAAGAGGAAGAAGCGATTTTGAGTCCGCTGCGTCTGCCAGTTCCGCCATCCCGGCAAAGGATGGAAGTGACCGAGGATTCCAGATTAGTTCACGAGACAAGTTTTGTCATCTGCATGCCCCGGCGACCAGCCACCTTAAGCCGCTGAATTTTTGGGGAAAGCGTTCGTCGCGCGGCATGGGTCGGACAGACTAGCGGTAATGGTCATGCCAGTTCCGTTGGAATGAACGGCCAATTGGCCTCCCAGCCCGCGGATTCGTTCGCGCATTCCCGTAATGCCGACGCCCGCTCCACCATCGGATTCGCGAAGCCGCTTCAGTTGCTCGGGTGAAAGTCCGCGGCCATTGTCGCTGATCTTAAGTTCGATTCCGCTGGAGTTGCGGAGGAATCTGACCGTTGCGGCGGTTGCACCGGAGTGACGATGAATGTTGGTCAGGCTCTCTTGCAATACCCGAAACAGCGCGAGTTCAGCATCTTCAGAGAAACGCTCCGCGTGTTCCGGCACGTCACACTGCACCTGAATACCACTGCGCTTGGTGAAACCTTCCACGAACCATCGCGCGGCGGAGGAGAAGCCGGCTTCATCGAGAAGCGGAGGGTGAAGTAAATAGGACGTGGTGCGTATCTCTTTCAAAGCTTCGTCGGTGAGCGCATTCAGATCGTTGAACAGCTTTCCGATCTTGGGGTTTTCGACGCGGGAGCCACTGGGCTGTGCCTGCTCAAGCATAGCCAGACTCATCCTGATGGCCGCCAGGGTTTGCCCGGCACTATCGTGCAAGTCGCGCGCAATATGGCGCCGCTCCTCGTCCTGGATCGTCATCAGGTGAACCGACAACCGGCGCAATTGCTCTTCCACTTCATTGCGCACCCCGATTTCCGATTCCAGTTCCGCGAGCGCGTGCGACAGCTCAGAGGTCCTCTCGGCCACGCGCTGCTCAAGCTTCTCCTGAGCCTCGTTCAAGCGGAGTTGCTTCCTGCGATTTGCCTCGCCAAGCGCAATCAGAGCCGGACACACCAACACACAGGCGACCAGACCGTGAATCTCTCGAGTGTCGGTTATAAGGAAGGAGCCGCGAGGATCGACGAACCAGAAGAGCACTCCCGCCGTACCAATTACGGCGGTCAGGATAGCGGGCCATACTCCACAAACCAACGCGGAAAAGACGACGGCCAGGTAAACGGTGACGTAAAAACCGGCATGTCCCAGCACGGGCTCAAGCAACGCGCGCAGCACAATTGAAAGAGCAGCGCCCGCAAGTGCGATCGTGTAGCGTTCGATTACGTACTGCTGGGGCAGAGGAGTGAGTATTTTGGGAAGGCGCATATGTGATTGCAGAGCACTGCTCCGAAATTCGAGGGCAGCACTTTCCTGCTTAGATGCGCTGGAATGCATGTGAAAATCAGCACCGAAAATCAAATATCCTAGGTACGGTATCGATCACAACTCGGCGACTGATCGCTTTTCATTTTATCATCGCGATTGCTGACCTGTGACTCATTTTTTAGTTAGAGGTCTTGCCATTTGTCTGCGTATCCGTCGGTAATGCGCATCCTTCGGTAAGAGGTTCGTGCTCGACCATGCTTCTGTCTACTGCACAGGAGTGTAGCGGAAGCACTTGACCAGATGGTCGTTTACCATACCGACAGCTTGCATGAACGCATAGCAGATAGTCGATCCCACGAAATTAAAGCCCTCTTTTTTAAGCGCCTTGCTCATTGCATCGGACGCGGCAGTGCGCGCGGGAACTTGATTTCTCATTTTCCAGAAATTCAGGTGCGGCCGGCCGTCCACAAATTGCCAAATGTAAGCGTCAAAGCTGCCATATTCTTCCCGCAAGCGCAAAAATGAACGCGCGTTTTGCACGGCCGAGGCAACTTTCAGACGGTTGCGCACAATTCCTGGATTGCTTAAGAGTCCGGCAATCCTGCGCCGGTTGTAGCGAGCGATTCGTTCGGCATCGAAGCCCTCGAACGCGGCGCGGTAATTTTCGCGTTTATTAAGGATTGTCTCCCAGCTCAGGCCGGCCTGCGCACCTTCCAGAATCAAAAACTCGAAGAGCTTGCCGTCATCATGCACGGGCACGCCCCACTCCTCATCGTGATACCGAATCATGAGTTCGCTTTGCGCCCAATCACAGCGAATTGGCGGGCGTGAAGTCACGAGCTTGAGATCCATACCTGGGTTGCCTGTTCTTCGCCTTTACTCGAGCGATTTCGGATCCGATTTGTTCTTTGGCGATTTTTTATCGAGCAGAGAAACCAATTCGCGAGCGCATGATGGAACTCCCACTTTGTGCTCCACGATGATTTCTTTGGCGGTCAATTTCCTGCCGTACAACTTTTCGTTGGCGTTACCGTCGGAGCGGAGCGTCGAGCCTTCGAGCGAAACGCCGGCAAATAATCCTCTGTTCCGCGAGTAGGAAAGAATTTCGGCTTGCATGACTACATCGGTTGCGCCTTCGGCAGTGCGGCCCTTAGGCCCAGCGGCGGCGGAGGCATCTGCTCCCAACTTCACTTTACTGGAGAGCAGAGATCGTGCGCCTTGCGGGTTCATTACCAGCAGCACGAAATCGGTAGCCTGTCCGCCGAGTTGAAATCCAATGCTTACGCCTTCCAGCGCGTACAGAGCCGGCGGTCCCCATGGTCCGGTGTAGTGTTCGCCGCTGCGGCAAATCATAATGCCGCGCCCATAGCTGCCACCGACGCCGAAGGCTCCCTTCTTGACCGATGGCAGGATCACCAGGCACTCGGCTTTATCGAGCAGATCCTGCGGGATGTCATCAGGGATGTCCAGAATTTCTTTCATCACCTCGCCCGCGTCTTTCACGCGTTCTTCTTCGCGCGCATCTGTCGTGGCAAATGCCGCCGAAGCACACATTAAAAGGGCGAAAAGCCAAGCGGTAAACTTATGCATCTTCCTCTGCATCGAATCCTCCGAATTCTTCGCCGATACTGGTTTCCGTGTTTCGCGAAATTATTCTTCGTCACGAATTGTAATCTGAGAAGGGCCGCCGCAGGTTGATTCCGAAGGGTCCTCTCGGTCAACTTTTTCCTACCTTGCTATGACCAAACGAGTGCTCCTTTTGTAACTTGGCTCGTAGCCGGAAGCCCTCTAAATTCAAGGCAGACAAGGGAAAAGGCCGCCGTCATTCGGCACTTGGCGTGCATCTAATTACAAGAAGCGGTGTTTAACTGTAGTGGAAGCGGTGTCTCAGGCTGGCCGGAGTGAAAATTTTGGATTCTTTTGGAATGAAGTACATACAGCCGGCGCGGCACATTTTGGTGCTGTTGGCCGCGCTTGTGTGCGCAATTCCGGCTTTTGCTCAATCGGCCTATGTCGCCGGCACTCCCAATCTGGACGACTATTCGGCTACTAGCAGTTCTGATGATCCCCAGTCCGGGTCGCTGCTCACGATTCACAAGCGCGTTGACGAAGTCAACGTGCTATTCATTGCGACCAATAAACACGGCAAGTTCGTTCGCGATCTGAATGAAAGTGATTTTTCCATTCTTGACGATCACAAGCCTCCGCAGTCGATTGTGAATTTTCGCCGGGAAACCGACCTTCCTTTGCACCTCGGTTTGCTGATCGATGTGAGCGGGTCGGTGCAGAGCCGGTTCGGTTTTGAACAGGATGCCGCGGTCAGTTTTCTGCAGCACACGGTTCGCAGCGGCTTCGACAAGGCGTTTGTCGTGGGGTTCAACAACAAGAGCCACATGGCGCAGGACTCAACTGACAACGTACAACTGCTTGCCGCAGGCGTGCACCGGTTGCACGATGGCGGAGGCACCGCGTTGTACGACGCCGTCTATCGCGCCTGCAAAGAGAAATTTATGAATGATCGCCCCGATCATCCCGTGCGCAAAGCGATCGTGATCGTGAGCGACGGAGAGGACAACCAGAGCGAGATTTCGCGCGCCCAGGCGATTGAGATGGCCGAGCGCGCAGAAGTTATTATTTACGCAATTTCCACCGACGACAGCGGGCTAGTTCTGCGCGGCGACAAAGTTCTAGAGCAACTGGCTGCGGCCACCGGCGGCCGCGCGTTCTTCCCCTTCAAGATGAAGGACATCACCCATTCTTTCGCCTCGATCGAGGATGAACTTCGCAGCCAGTACGTGGTGTCTTACAAGCCAGCCGATTTCGATGCTGATGGCCGCTTCCGCTCGATCGAGATCTCCGCACTGAAAAAAGACCTGCAAGTCCGCGCCCGCAAAGGCTATTTCGCTCCGCAGCAATAGAGGGCCGCTGTTTGTAATGGCTTGTGTGGGCGGTTACTCCTGCCCGCGAAAGCTGCTGCCATGAATCTGGCAAAGCGGACAGGAGTTCCCGCTCTACATAGACTCGGCTAATCGCGATTAACTCACCACACGCGGCAGGCGTTTTCCGAAACCATGGGCTGTCCCGCTTTGCATCCCCAGGCCTTCTCGAACTCGGGCATGTTCTGGACCACGCCATCGATACGAAATTTTCCCGGCGAGTGCGGATCGGTGAGCACTCTCATGCGCGAAACTTCGGGACGCCGCTTTTCGCACCATACCCGCCCAAATCCCAAAAAGAATCTCTGCTCGGGCGTGTAGCCGTCGATTGTCTGGCCTTCTTTGCCCGTCTTGTCTTCGGCAATCATTTTTTCGAGGGCCATCAGTGCGATCCGCGCCCCGCCATTATCAGCAGTGTTTTCACCCAGCGTGAGCCGTCCATTGATGTGAAGATCGTCGACGGCGACGAAACTCGAGTACTCGTTGGCCACACAGCTCACCCGTTGCTCGAATTCTTTTCCATCTTCCGCAGTCCACCAATCGTGCAGATTGCCTTGCGGATCAAATTTTCGGCCTTGATCGTCGAAGCCATGCGTCAATTCGTGGCCAATCACGACGCCGATTCCGCCGAAGTTGACGGCATCATCCATACTCTTGTCAAAAAACGGCGGCTGCAGAATTCCTGCCGGAAACACGATCTCGTTATAAGCCGCGCTGTAATAAGCATTGACTGTGGGCGGCGTCATGCCCCACTCTTTGCGATCCAGCGGCTTGTCAATCTTGGCGATATCGCGTTTCGATTCGAAAGTGTTTGCGCGGTCGATGTTGCCCATCAGATCATCAGGCTTGATTACGACCGAACTATAGTCGCGGTATTTTTCGGGATATCCGATTTTGTTGCGAATGGCCTCCAGCTTTACCTTGGCCTGGTCTTTGGTTTCATCGCTCATCCAGGAAAGCTGGTGAATGTCTTGTGAGAGAGACGCCTCGAGAGCATCGACCATTTTCAGCATGCGTTGCTTGCCTTCAGCCCCGAAGGTTACGTCGACATATTTTTCTCCGAGAGCCTCGCCCAATTCGCGATCTACGAGTCCAACGCAGCGCTTCCATCGCGCCTGAATTTCTTTTTGCCCGCTGAGAGCCTGCTGGAATTTAAAGTTGGCATCAACAAACGGTCGCGAAAGCCAGGGCGCGGCAGCGTTGAGCACGTGCCAGCTCACATAAATTTTGAGCGCGTCGAGAGGTTCGGACTGAAGCGCCGCATTCACCTGCTTGAAGAAATCCGGGTTAGTGACGTTGATCTCGGTGAAATCAGGCGCACCCACGTCGACGAAGTATTGATTCAGATAGAAGTCAGGTCCGAGCGCAACTGCCTCAGCACGGGTCATCTTGTGATCGCGATTTTTCGGATCGCGCCGCGCCGTCCGGTCCATTGAGGCGGTTGCCAAAGTGGTTTCAATGCGAAGGACGGTTTGCGCTGAATCGGCGGCCTGCTGCGGCGACTGGCCGGCCTGCGTAAAAAGCTGCGTAGCGTATTCGACCAGATGCTGCCGCATGTCTTTCATCTTCTGATCGTCTTTGATGTAGTAGTCGCGATCCGGCAACGTGAGACCGCCTTGATCGATATCCGCGATCACCTGGGCGGCATGGTGCAAATCCGGACTCGAATAAAAGTTGAACAGTGAACCTTCGCCGACCATATCCAGACGCGCCAGTTCGCGCATCAACTCGTGCTTGTCTTTCACGGCTGCGACCGCTTCCAGTTCTGGCTTTACCGGTGCAATGCCCCTTGCATCGACCGCTTTCTCGTCCATGCATGATCCGTATAGATCGCCGATTTTCTGATCGACCGGACTGCGGTTCGCGCCGCCTGCATCCTTTTGAAGGATGTCGCGTTCTATGTCGAGATTGCGATCACGCAATTCGGTGAAGCTGCCCCACATCGATTGATCTGCGGGGATTTCAGAATTCTTGATCCAATTGCCACAAGCGTACTGGTAGAAATCCACGCAGGGATCGATGCTTTTGTCGATGGTATCGAGGCTGAAGCCGGGAGCGGGCTTGGTGGCGAAAGAGGTCTGCCCGAAGCTGCCCAGGTTGACAAGCAGTAATAATGAAACCGGCAAGAGACGGAAAACTCGCATTACGTTTCTCCTCTGGAAACACGCGATTTTAAGCCATGCCAGAGGCATCGGCAAGGAAGGCGGAGCCCTCCGGCACGTCAGCAGTTTCTGGCTATCGGGTTCCTGGGTTTCAATGGCCCGATGATCGTACCACTGCGGCTCTGAAGCGGGTATAATCGGTGCCTGGAACTCCTCACGAAAGCTGGCTTATATGACTTCCCCGAATGGCAATTCCGGCAACGGCAATAATGGCTACAGCGTTCCCAAGCCTCGCGCAGAGTGGATCGCGCAACGCAAGCAGTCGAACAGCGATGGAAACTTTTCGCAGATGCACTATGCGCGCCAGGGCGTGATCACCGAGGAAATGGGATATGTCGCGCACCGCGAAAGGCTCGCGCCGGAGTTGGTGCGCGACGAAGTTGCTCGCGGACGCATGATTATCCCCGCGAACATCAACCATCCGGAACTCGAGCCGATGGCGATTGGGGTAGCTTCGCTGTGCAAGATCAATGCGAATATTGGCAATTCTGCGGTGACGTCGGAGGTCAATGAGGAGCTGAAAAAACTGCACACGGCCGTGCATTATGGCGCGGACACGGTGATGGATCTCTCTACCGGCGGTGACATTCACAACATTCGCGAGGCCATTCTCCGCCATTCGCCTGTGCCCATTGGCACGGTTCCGATTTATGAAGCGATTGCGCGGGTGAAACGCGTGGAAGATCTGAATGCCGAGATCATGCTGGAAGTCATCGAAGAGCAAGCGGCGCAGGGCGTCGACTACATGACCATCCACGCCGGCGTGCTGATTCAGTATTTGCCGCTGGTTTCGCAACGCATCACCGGCATCGTAAGCCGCGGCGGCGCAATCCTTGCGCAATGGATGGCTTATAACCACAAACAAAATTTCTTGTATGAGCGCTTCGAAGACATCTGCAAAATTCTGAAGAAGTACGACGTCAGCTTCTCTCTAGGCGACGGCCTCCGCCCCGGTTGCGTCGCTGATGCGAGCGACGAAGCCCAATTCGCCGAACTCAAAACTCTCGGCGAGCTTACGAAAATCGCCTGGCAGCACGACGTGCAGGTCATGATCGAGGGCCCCGGCCACGTCTCCATGGATAAGATCAAGGAGCAGGTCGATAAAGAAATCGAACTCTGCTACGAAGCTCCGTTCTATACACTGGGCCCGCTGGTCACGGATATCGCCCCGGGTTATGACCACATCACTTCAGCCATCGGCGCGGCCATGATTGGATGGTACGGGGCCGCCATGCTCTGCTACGTCACGCCGAAGGAGCATTTAGGGTTACCGAACGAAAAGGACGTGAAAGACGGCATGATCGCCTATAAGATTTCCGCCCATGCTGCGGATATTGCCCGCCAGCGTCCCGGCGCACGCGACCGCGACGACGCCTTGAGCTATGCCCGCTACAAATTCGATTGGGAAAAACAGTTCGCGCTCTCACTCGACCCCGAAACCGCCCGTTCGATGCACGACGAAACTCTGCCCGACGACTACTACAAAGAGGCAGCCTTCTGCTCCATGTGCGGCCCCAAATTCTGCTCGATGAACTACTCGTCAAAGGTCGACGAGTACAACAAGCAGGTGCATGGTATCGAGAAGAAAGATTATTCGGAGTTGGTGGAGAGACTGGTGACCCTGAAGTAAAACACGCGCTCGTATCTCCCGAAGCGAGGTCTATGGATCACCACGAGGCAGTCCGGAAATTTGAACATCTGATGTTGAAAGAAGCCGATCACGCCCGCGAAGTAGCGGAGGAACTGGAAGCCTTGGCGCCGATCCTGACCACGGAGAACTCTCGACAGCTCGCACAGTTGCAAATAAAAGCGAGCCACAGGCAATCCAAAGAGTTTCGCGAGTTGGCGGAGAAAGTCAAAGAAAAATAGCGCTGGGTGAGGCCACGTTGAAATAGTCCGCCATGAAGCAATGATAATCGTGTGCCCCGCTTCTCGCCTCCCTTGCGAGAAGCGGGAAGTCACGCTCTCGATCCCTTCTTACTGCCTGAGTACTTTCGTCCGGTCGGCTTTCACCATCTCGAAGATGCGGTCAGTCATCCCTAAATGCCCCCTTCAGTAAGAAGGTGTACACTTGCTCCCGCTTGGGACGGCCGTATCGAAGTCCCTTGCTAATCAGCGAGGTAAACATGAACAAAAAACTGTGCGGTGTTTTTGTCGTGCTCTGGGCTCTCGCGATGTGCGCCATCTGCGCGGGAGCGCAGACGCAAGAAGTAAAAGAAAAACCACGGATGTACACCTATGTAGCCTTCTGGACACTTCCACGCACGCAGTGGGCGGAGTTCGCCAAGCAAGCGGCTTCAGAAGAAAAAATGATGGATAAGGCCATGGCGGATGGAAACGTCATCGGCTATGGCGCTGACCAGAACCTGATTCATCAGGTTGATGGCCCGACGCATGATACCTGGTTCTCGTCGATGTCGATGGCCGGGATCCTCAACTTTTTGGACCAGGTTTACAAAGCGGGCGTGCCGACTTCTCCGGTGGATGTCGCCGCGACGAGACATTGGGACAACCTCGTCGTCAGCCGCTATTACAACTGGCATTCCGGATCGTGGAAGGGCGTTTACACGCACGTGTCGATGTATCAGTTAAAGCCGGATGCTCCAAGCGATGCAGTCGACACGCTCAGCAAGAACGTGTTCGTGCCTATGATGGAAAAACTGCTGGCGGACGGCACGATTCATGAATATGAGATCGACACCGAAGCCATTCACACCCAGGCTCCGGGAGCGATTTGGCTTGCGTATGTCGCTGCGAACGCAGAAGCCTTGGACAAAATAAATGCTGCGGTTCGCGATGCCGTGAAGGCAAACCCGCTGATCAGCCCGGGGATGGGTTCAATAGTCGACTTTACGGCCCACCGCGACTATCTTTCGCGGACGGATGCTACTTACAAATAGGGAACGCACTCTGCTTAGCGGTTGGACTGGCCCATCCTCTCACGTTGTCGGTGGGAGGGTGGGCTTTGCGTTATTAGCTGCTGAAGTCGGCGATGCCATCGGCCACCAACTGAACCGCAATCGCGAGAATTAGAAATCCAAAGATTTTGTTGATCGCTCCAACTGCGCTTGGTCCGAGACGCCGCACCAGCGGCCCTCCCATATAGAAGAAAAGAAAAACGCTCAGAGCAATCGCTGCGATGCCAATCACCATGCCAATGTAAGACGCAGAACTATCTACATGCGCGGCCAGTGCCATAACAACGCCAATCGCTCCCGGGCCGGACATCAGCGGCATCGCCAGCGGAGTGAGAGAAATATCTTCTTTGTCCTGCGCCTCATGACTTTCCTCCGGAGTAATGCGCGAGTGAGATGTCACCATGCCCCAGGCCGTGTTGGCAACGATTAATCCGCCGGCAATCTGCAGTACGGGCAGTGAGATGCCGAAAAAATGCAGCACAAAGCGTCCAAAGAAAAGGAAGGCGACCAGAATCACGAAGACCCAGACAGCTGTTTTCAAGGCTGTAAGGTTGCGGTCTTTCGGCGTCCACGAAGACGTCATGGTAAAGAAAATGGGTATGCCGCCGAAGGGATCGACAATGGGGAACAAAGCGAGAAACGTCGCTGCGGCCGAGTGCGGAAGCGTACGCAGGAAATGCGCGAGTGCGTGCGTGGCGTTCATTCTATTTGTTTCCGCAGGTCCTTACTTGTAGCTTTGCAACTCCTTCGCGGCCCGATCGAGCGCAGTCGCAAGAACGGCCAACTGCTGCCGGGCACGCTCCGCATCGCCCTTGTCAATCGCTTCATTCACGCCGGGAATCACCACAGCGGCGTAGCCTGTGTATTCTCCAGGAGCATATATCGCATGTCGAAACCAGGGCCGATGAGGCAGACCTTCGGGCACCAGCAAAGCGCGCTCAGCCCCGCGCAGCGCTTCATTCAGCCGTTCAGTATCCCGCGGCGGGTTTTTCTGTTTGGCCAGAACCCTCGCGCCGGCATCCTCGAAACGCTTAGCGGCCGCAGTCACGCCGTTGAAATCAAGCGCATGAGATCCCAACTTCGTTTCGGCTCGCTTTGCCGCCGATTCAATATAAACCTGGATTTCTTTTCCGTATTCTTCGTAGTCGTAAGGCAGCACGTCGGCATCAGCCATGCGCAGCATTTCGAGGCCGAAAACCCGCGCCATCTGCTGCTCATAAACAAATTCCGGATCGCCGAATTTTTTGAACCAGGCGAAATCGTCGAAGGTCGAGTGATACACACCATATGGGCCGGTGGAACTGATGTCGGTTGACGGCACGCCCAGATGCTGCTGAAAAGAGCTGTAGTCCGAGCCGCTGCCTAAGTCGCCGACACGAACATCGCTGTTGACAGCGGCCGCAGGTGTGCGTCGCGAATCTGCGACCGCGTCGGTGGGCGATTGTGTCGACGCAGGGCTCGGCTGATCGGCCTTCTGCCAGGCTTGATAGACCGTACCACCCTGCGGACTGGCTACGGCCGTGGTGATATCGCGCAAAAATTGCTTCAGACTCGGCACCGCTGAGGCTCCAAATTTCGAACCTGATACGGCAACATCCATATTGAAATATGCCGGGGATTTCCCAAGTTCCGCTTGGCGGTCTTCCGCCCACTCGGTCGAGCCCATTAAGCCTTCTTCTTCGCCGTCCCAACTGGCGAAGATCATCGTTCGCCTCGGCTTCCAACCGGACTTCAACAACTCACCGACGCCATGCACGGTTTCGAGCATCGCCGCGGTACCGCTGTTTGGATCGACTGCACCAAAGACCCATGCATCGCGATGATTTCCCGCCACCACCCATTCATCCGGCAAGTTGCTGCCGCGCACCCGGCCGATCACGTCCCAGAGACTGCGGAATTGATAGTCCTGCTTGAGATGCATTTTCACGCGCACTGGCCCGGGCCCTACGTGATAGGTGAAAGGTAAGGAACCTTGCCACTCGCGAGGGGAATCGGGACCGCCGAGATTTTGCAAGATGGGCCACGCATCATGATAGGAGATTGGCGTCACCGGAACCTTTGGCATCTGTGCGGATTGCTCAGGAGAAATCCGCTTGGTCTCGGGCAACGAAGGCAGCGACGCAAATCCCGGTGTCGTGGGATCGCCGGGGAATTCGAACATGTAACCCACCGATCCCCGCTGCACGCCGGTATCCGGCCGCCAGGGGCCAACCGGATATTTATCGCCGCGCCGCCAGCCGTCATCGAACGGATCGGAATAAATAATCACTCCCGCCGCGCCATGCTCTTGTGCGACAAATACTTTCACGCCGCGAAAATTCTGGCCGTAACGCACCAGCACGATCTTGCCGCGCACGTCGATGTTCATCTTGGCGAGCTTGTCGAAATCGTCGGGGGTGCCGTAGTTGGCGTAGATTACGTTCGCTTCGACGTCTCCGGATGGCGACATGCTATTGAATGGCATGACGACGCGCGGATCATCGTCATAAGGATCGCCCTCCACGTGCTCACGCGTGGGCCCATGCATCTTTACGCCTGGAGGCGCAGTCACATCGACACTGATCTCCTGCGGATAGTTGAACCAGGCTTTGTATTCGACGATCTCGGTCTCCAGCCCCGCTTCGCGAAATTTCTGCGCGACATAATCCGCAGTGGTTTTGTCTTCCGGGGTACCCGCCATGTGCGGAGCTTTGGTCAGCGTGCGTAAATGTTCCTCCGCAAGCTTTGGATCGGGAACGGCAAGAAAATGGCTTTCCGTGGCGTTTTCCGCAGTCGCATCGCGAAAGCCAAAAATGGGGGCTTTTGCGGCAGCGTTGGAAGCCCCGCCGCCGGGAACGTTGAATAACAGCACCAGCAGAACTGTGGAACACAAAACTGGACGAGGACAAGATTTCATATGCTTTTAGAAAGGAAGGATGAAGATTAGCACATACGAAATGGCCGTGCTTCGGTGCAGAACCAGGGCTCGCCTAATTTTCACCATTATCACCAGCTGGTGATACAATGCAGTATATGAAACGTGCTACCATAACGATTCCTGATGACCTTGAAGAGGCTGTCGATCACTACATAAAATCCCAGGACGCCCCTCCCGCGCTCACGGCCGTGGTGCAAGCCGCGTTACGAGAATACCTCCGCGAACGAGGATTTCTTCGGCCGTATCGCCCGCTCAAAATCACTCCCGCTCCGCGCGGGAGCGGCCGTAGCGACGTTAGCCAGAATCATGACCTGTATTTTGCCAGGCTAAAGAAATGAGACCAGCAGTCCTGGCCGACGTCGGGCCCCTGTATGCGGCAGTCGATCCCCGGGATTCGCACCATCGCCGGGCTCGTCGCGAATTGGAGAAATTGGCAAGTGAGAAATGCGAAATCCTGATTTGTTTCCCCACACTGCTTGAAACGTATTCGCTTGTCCTGTTCCGTCTCGGATCGGAAATCGCAACTGGTTGGCTCGCCGAGATGACAGTGGCTGCTCTCTTGAACCCGACCCCTGACGATTATCGCGAGGCATGTGCTAGAGTTCGCGCCCTGGCAGACCAGCACATAACATTATTCGACGCTTTGGCCGCAACGTTGGCGGTTCGTTTGGGTGTGGAAGTATGGACCTATGATCATGACTTCGATGTCATGCGGATTCCAGTTTGGCGCGGCGCCTGACTTTTTCTATCTAACCTGGCCCGTCCCCACGATCTCGTACTTTGAAGAAGTCAGCTCAGCCAGCGCGAAAGGCCCGCGGCAATGCAATTTTTGCGTGCTGATGCCCATTTCGGCGCCGAAGCCGAACTCCGCGCCGTCAGTAAAACGCGTCGACGCATTCCAGTAGACTGCGGCTGAGTCTACTTCGCGGAGAAACTTGCGGGCGTTTTCTTCGTTGCTCGTCACAATGGAATCGGAGTGCCTGGTCGAATAGCGATTGATGTGCGCGATCGCCTCCTCCACATTTGCGACCACGCGCACCGCCATACACAGGCGCAGGTATTCTTCAAACCAATCATTTTCCGAAGCCGCTTTGATATGCGCGCTGTTAGACAAGCGACGCGAATTGTCGTCTCCCCGAAGCTCGACGCCGGCATCGATCAGCTTCTTCACCACTCTCGGAAGATATTCGGTCGCGATTTTTTGATGCACGAGTAACTTCTCCGCAGCGTTGCACACCGAGGGCCGCTGGGTCTTGGCATTGATCACGATGCGATCTGCCATATCAAAATAGGCGGATTCGTCTACGAAAATATGACAGTTCCCTGCTCCAGTCTCGATCACGGGAACACAAGCGTTTTCTATCACGAAGGCAATCAGTCCGGCGCCGCCGCGAGGAATGATCACGTCCACTAATCCGCGAGCCTTGATGAGTTCCTGCACAGAATCACGCGTGCTGGAATCGAGCAGTGCGATTGCTCCCTCTGGAATTCCGGGAACCTCGGCAAGAATCTGCACGAGTTCCCGGTTGCTGTGCGTCGCTTCTTTGCCGCCGCGCAATACGATCGCATTTCCTGTCTTGAGCGCCAGCACAGCGGTATCGACCGTAACATTTGGGCGCGATTCATAAATAATTCCCACTACGCCTAGGGGCACGCGCACTTTGCGGATCCGTAAGCCGTTTGGGCGCGTCCACTCGGCAAGGGTCTCCCCGATGGGATCAGGCAAGGCTGCAACGTCGCGCACTCCTTGCGCCATCTCCCTGATTCGCGGGGGAGTCAGCAGCAGCCGGTCGCGCATCGCACCTTCGAGGCCGGAGCTTTCTACGTCCTCGCAATTCGCCTTCAGTATCGATTCCGAGTGGCTTTCAATTGAGTCAGCGATGGCAAGCAGCAGTGCATTCTTGTTGCTGGTTGGAAGCAGGGCGAGCTTCGCCGCGGCCTCGCGTGCACGCAAGAGTTTATCCCGTGTGCCAGCCGGGTTTGCGACAGTCGATGCCATCACTTTCTTCCATTTCTTCCATTTTGTGGTGGGAAGTAGGTTCCAATCTTGCGTTCTACGCCAAGCGTGATGCCTTGCGGATGCCGTCCATTAACGATGGCTACATGCACTCCCGCTTCGCTGGCCAGTTTTGCGGCTCGTAATTTCGAAATCATGCCGCCGCGTCCAAGGGCGCTTTTGCCGTTGCACTGCGCTTCGAGAGCCGGCGTCAACTTGCGCACGATGCGCATCAACTTCGGTTTCTTCTGCGCCCCCTTGATTCCATTCGGTATGTAAAAACCGTCAACATCGGTCAACAGTAAAAGCCAGTCAGCTTTTACGGCAGTGGCGAGCAACGAACTGAGCTCGTCATTGTCGCCGAAAGCGCCCACCAACTCGCGCACCGAGACGCTGTCATTTTCATTGACAATCGGAACTACGCCCAGCGATAAAAGCTCGGCGAGGGCATTCTGCAGATTACGATAGCGAAGGGGAGAAGTGAAATCGTCGCTCGAAAGCAGGAGTTGCGCGACCACCTTCTTGCCGAAGAACAAGCGCTCGTAAGTATGCATCAGCTTGCTCTGCCCAACCGCTGCGCAGGCCTGCATGCCGGGAACGTCGCTCGGACGCCTGCGGAGCCCGAGACCTGACATACCCGCCGCAATTGCGCCCGAAGTTACAATCAGGTATTCGTTGCGGCTCAAATCGAACTGATCCACGATTGCGCGTAGCAATTTCGCGTCGATCTGACCGCCGGGAGCAATCAGGCTGGTGCCAACTTTGATCACGACTCTCATGCTTTGAAGGCGCTCATGGCGTACTTGGAATGGTATCGCACTTGGCTTCCATTGCAATTTTCCTTCTTTTATTGTGCTTGTGACCTTGTGTGCTTGTGAAGCTTTGCGCGGCGAGATAGCTGTAGCCTAGCTGGAAAAAGCAAATCTTCGCCAGCTGCCGTTAGAATAGTCTTCTGGCGATACAAAGTTCCTTTGAGAATTCATGCCCGCTACCAACGCAACCAGCCGCTTCTCCGATCGTGTCGAGAATTATGTTCGCTACCGGCCGGGCTACCCGCCAGAGGTGATACAGACGCTGAAAACAGAATGCGGCTTGACCAGCCAACACATGATTGCCGATATCGCCTACGGTACCGGCATTTGGACGCGCGCCTTGCTGGAGAACGGGAACCCTGTATTCGGCGTCGAACCCAATGCGGAGATGCGCGCAGCCGGCGAAAAACTGCTGGCAGCGTTTCCGAAATTCACCAGCGTCGCGGGAACGGCCGAAGCAACCACGCTCCCAGATCAGAGTGTCGATTTCGTGACCGCAGCGCAAGCCGCGCATTGGTTTGACCGCGGCCGGGCTAGACGCGAGTTCGTTCGCATTTTGAAACCGGAGGGTTGGCTTGTATTGATCTGGAACGAGCGTGTGACCGATTCGACTGCTTTCTTGCGCGAGTACGAGCAACTGCTGTTGAAATACGGAACGGATTATCAGGAGATTCGCCACGAGCGTACGACCGCAGAGATCAATGAATTCTTCGATCCAGCTCCTTTTCACCAGCGCGTCCTCAATCTGCGCCAGGAGTTCGACTATGTGGGTGTCGAGGGGCGTCTGCTGTCGTCATCGTATGCGCCCGGGCCGGATCATCCCCAACATGCTGCGATGTTGCGAGAACTGCGGCGCATATACCAAGCACACGCCGTAAATGACCGCGCAACTTTTGAATACAAGACGCGAGTATATTTCGCTCAGTTAAGCTGACTAATTTCAGCTCCGAGGCCAAGTTTTGTCCGACGAAAAGTCTTTACACATGACGCCCGACGAATTTCGCCGCTACGGTCACGCCGTAATCGACTGGATCGCCGACTACCAATCGCGCATCGAGTCATTTCCTGTGTTGTCGCAGGTGAAACCGGGGCAAATTCGCGCATCGCTGCCAGCGAATCCTCCCGAGCACGGAGAGCCGTTTGACGCACTCTTGAAAGATATGGATAAGATAATTCTGCCGGGCATCACCCACTGGCAATCACCAAATTTCTTCGCGTACTTTCCCTGCAATGCATCGGGGCCAGGGATTCTCGGCGATCTGCTTTCCTCCGGTTTAGGCGTGCAAGGCATGTTGTGGTCAACCAGTCCGGCGTGCACGGAGTTAGAAACCCATGTGCTCGACTGGCTGGTGCCGATGCTCGGCCTGCCAGAGAAATTTTTGTCGTCGAGCAGCGGCGGCGGCGTGATCCAGGATACCGCTTCGAGCGCGGCCCTATGCGCGTTGCTCGCCGCACGCGAACGCGCCACAAACTACGCGAGCAATCAAAAAGGATGCGACGGCAGAATCGTCGCCTACGCTTCCACGCAAACCCACTCATCCCTGCAGAAAGCCGCGATGATCGCAGGAATCGGCAGCGCCAATGTGCGGCTCATCGAAGTAGATGAGAAGTTCGCCATGCGGCCGCACGCACTTGCGAAGCAGATCGAGGCCGACAAGCGCTCTGGGCTGACTCCATGCTTCGTGTGCGCCACCGTTGGCACAACTTCTTCCAATGCCATGGATCCGATCACCGAGATCGCCAAGGTTTGCCGAGAACACAATCTCTGGCTACATGTGGACGCAGCCATGTCGGGCAGCGCGATGCTATGCCCAGAGTTCCGTCACCTTCAAAACGGAGTTGAATTCGCCGACAGCTATAATTTCAATCCGCACAAATGGATGTTCACCAATTTCGATTGCAATTGCTTCTGGGTCGCCGACCGCAAAGCCCTGATCGACACGCTAAGCATCCTGCCGGAATACCTGCGCAATCAGGCTACGGAATCGGGCGCGGTCATCGATTACCGCGACTGGCACATCCAGCTGGGCCGCCGTTTCCGCTCACTCAAGTTGTGGTTTGTGATTCGGCATTATGGCGTGGAGGGTCTGCAATATCACATTCGCGAGCACGTGCGCGTTGCGCAGCAATTCGCCGGCTGGGTAAGCGATGACAAAGATTTCGAACTGGCCGCGCCGGCGCCGCTGAATCTAGTGTGCTTCCGCCGCAAAGGTGGAGACGAAGTGAATCAAACCATCATGGACCGCATCAATCGCAGCGGCGATCTCTTCCTCACACACACCAAGCTGAATGGAAAGCTGACGTTGCGCCTCTGCGTCGGCCAAACGAATACGCAAATGCGGCATGTGGAAACGGCGTGGCAGAAGATTCGCGAGGAGGCCGCAAGGGTCTAGTGCGGACGGCCGCGCGAGATGAGGACAGAACTCAAGATATTGGACGTTCGGAACCGACAGCAGTGGCGAAGTTGGCTGGAAAAGCAGCATGCGTGGAGTCCGGGTGTTTGGCTTGTGTTCCATAAACGCCACACGGGAGTGCGGTCAATCCTGTACGAGGACTCGGTTTGCGAAGCGTTATGCTTCGGTTGGATCGACAGCCTCGTCAAACGTCTCGACGATGATCGATACCTTCGCAAGTTCACACCGCGTAAGCCAACCAGCAGATGGTCGGCGATCAATCGCCGACGTTGGAAGGAACTCCAGGCAGCTGGACAGCTCAGCGCCGCGGGCCTGGTATCAGCGCCGGGCAGCTTTACCTATGCTCCTCGGCCTACGATCCCCGAGATGCCAGCCTACATCGCCAACGCGTTGGCAGCGAATTCAAAAGCGTCCAATTTCTTTCAGAAGCTGGCACCGACCTACCGACATCATTTTGTCGTGTGGATTCATTCCGCCGTTCGGCCGGAAACGCGCGAGAAGCGCATTCGTGAATCCATCGCTCTGCTGGCAGCGGGAAAGAAGCTAGGATTGAAGTAGGGAAGAGAAATACGCCCTTCAGTAGGCTTCGAACTGCTGAGACATCAGTCCGCCGGCATGGGCGCAGGACGCGCGACCACACGGCGTCGCTTCGTAGGAACTGAGGCTTCTACTGGTGTCTCCAGCCATTTACGGACTTCCGGCAAGGCTTGCCGCATGGCGATTTCGCCGCCGCGGATGAGGTCGGGGGAACGTTTGAAGTCGTCGTAAGCGAAGCCAGCTACATCGGGTTCGACCACGACATCGGCCGCGCCCAGCCATAAATGGCGCGTCATGTCCTGCGCGATGGCGAACGATTGACCAATCACGTCGAACAGGTGTCGAGGAGCTCCATTCTTCGACCACTGCCCTTTCAGGTGAACCGCGATTACGCGGTCGGCGCCCATCTCTTGCAATGGATGCGCGGGCACTGGGTGCGACAGCATTCCATCCACCAGCCAGCGGCCACGAATATTCACGGGCAAGAACATTCCGGGATAAGCGCAACTCGCGCGGACCGGATCGATGATTGAACCGGAATGGAAAACCACTCCTTCGCCGCTATTGAAATCGGTCGCCGTCACGCCGAGCGGAATGCGCAACTCCTCGAAAGTTTTCACCTTCAAGATACGGGTTAGAAAGGCAACCATGCGGTCGTTGGAAGCAAAGCCGTAGCGCGACACCGTCCAGCGGGCGAACGTGGTAAAGCGCACGGAACGCGCGATTTGTTCGAGTTCTTCGATGGAAACGCCGCTGCAATAGGCAGCGCCGATCAGTGCGCCAACGCTGGTTCCGGCGATAATGCGCACCGGGATTCCCTCTTCTTCGAGGACTTTGAGAACACCAACGTGAGCGATGCCGCGGGCAAATCCTCCACCCAGCGCAACTCCGATCGTGGCAGTTTTCGTCGGCCCGGGGAATTCTGGCTTGCGGGACAGTTCTCGGCCAAAAGCCTGCACCGAGCGCATGATTCTGTCCAGACTCTTCACCGCAACCCCACGTTTCTACCCACCGATATTTCTTATAGTTATGATGCCAGTTTGCTAAGAAATGTGTAGTCCACGTTGGTGCTACATGCATTACCTCCGGCGATTACTGTGGTTACGGCAGAATTACTGCCATTTTTGGCCAGGTGACTAAGCCCTGTAATCCTGCTAAGTTAGCGGTCATGCTGCGGGAAATCTCAGCCGGAGGGGTCGTACTCCGGGAGAGGAACGGGGAATGGTGGGTCGCCGCAATCGAGCCACCGTTGCAGCCCGAGCGGCCCGAGCACCCGCCAAAGCGAAGTTCCAAGCAGGCAAAGCCGGTGCTGGCTTTGCCCAAAGGTCTGGTCGATCCCGGCGAGAAACCGTTTGAGACCGCGATTCGCGAAGTCTTCGAAGAAACCGGAGTGGCCGCCGATCTAATCACAAAGCTCGCCGATATCAAGTACATCTACACGCGCACCTGGGCCGGCGGCGAACGCGTTTTCAAAATTGTGAGCTTCTATCTGATGCGATATCGCTCCGGCCGTATCAACGACATTACTCCTGAAATGCGGATTGAGGTCGCGCGCGCTTTATGGATCAAGCTGGACGACGCCGCGCGGTTACTTGCCTACAAGGGAGAGAAACAAATGGTTCGAAAAGCAATGGAGTATTTGAACGGACATCCTGAACCTTGATGATCATGGCTCACTTCTCGGATCGCTTCTCGCGCTTCCGGTTTCTTCGCGCATAATGGATGCATGTTGGGTCGACGGGGGCGCTGTCTGGCTACAGTTTGTTTCCTGCTGATTTTTTCGTTTCTCTCAGCGGCCAAAGTGTCTTCCGTCTCTTCTCTGGATGCGAACTACGTTTCCGCACTAGCGGCCGCCGATCGCTTTCTGCAGGCGTGGCAATCAGGCGACGCGGAAACTGGGATATCTCTACTTACCGAAGGTGCGAAGAAAGGCATGAAACCCGGCGATCTCGATAAATTTTTGTCTGCTGCCGATCCCTCCGCCTACGAAATCGATCGCGGTAAACGCGTGAAACGTGGCCGTTACGAATTTCCCGTTGTCATGGTCAGTCGAACTCCCAACAAGCTGCATCGGAAATTTTCCAGCATTGTGATCGTGAACACTAGTAATAACGACTGGGCAGTGGATAAACTGCCGTAGACCGATTATCGATTAGTAATTTTCTGATCGCCGACGGAAACGGGAATGTTGCAGTGTATCGATCTGTAATTGTGATCGAGAATTGGCAACTCTCCCTGCAAGTGTCGTCTGAAAGAATCTCTGAGGCATATTGATGAAAGGCATTCATAAAGTAGCAATTCTTGGCGCCGGAACCATGGGCGCACGCATCGCCGCGCATTTCGCCAATGCGGGAGTTCCCAGCTATCTCTTGGATATTGTTCCGCCAGATGTAGCACCTGGCGCGACACCTGAGGCACGGAACAGGATTGCGGCAGCCGGCCTTGAGGCGGCAAAAAAATCCAGGCCTGCAGCTTTCATGGAGTCGTCGCTGGCGCGTTTTGTTACGGTCGGTAACTTTGACGACGACCTGAAAAAACTCGCCGAAGTGGACTGGATCATCGAGGCGGTGGTTGAAAATCTCGAAATCAAGCGCGCTTTGCTTCGCAAGGTCGATGCCGTCCGCAAGCCGGGCACGATCATCACCACCAACACCAGCGGTTTGCCGGTGGGCAAAATTGCGGAAGGATTTCCTGACGATTTCCGGCGCGCCTGGTTCGGCACGCATTTTTTCAATCCGCCGCGTTATATGCAGCTGCTGGAGCTTGTCCCCACGCCGGATGCTGATAAAGCTGCGATTGAAGCAGTCTCGCATTTTTGCGACGTACGGCTTGGCAAGGGTGTTGTGCTCGCGAAAGACACGCCAAACTTTATCGCCAACCGCATTGGAACTTTTTCGGTATTGAATGTGATGCGCCTGATGCAGGAGATGGGCCTCACCATTGAAGAGGTCGACGCGCTTACCGGACAAGCGGTGGGTTGGCCGAAATCTGCGACTTTCCGCACGATCGATCTGGTTGGCCTCGATATTCTGGGCCATGTGGTTTCGAACATGACTGCGAACGTTCATGACGAGCGCAGCGAACTTCGATTGCCGGATTTTTTCACCCACATGCTCGAGCGCAAATGGCTGGGCGACAAAACCAAAGGCGGCTTCTACAAGAAGAATATAGGGCGGCTGCCCTCGGCCGCCGAATCGGGCAAAGAAGACGAGCGCCTCGCGCTCGACTGGAAGACGCTGGAATACCATCCCCGAGGCAAGCCAAAATTCCCCGCGCTCGATATGGCGAAGAACATCGAAGAAACCGGCGCGCGGCTGCGTATGTTGCTTGGCCTCGAGGGCAGCGGCCCGCAGAAGGGCGATAAGGCCGGAGCATTCCTATGGGCTGCTCTCTCTGATTTGTGGACGTACTCAGCCAATCGCGTTCCGGAAATCTCCGATTCGATCGTTGAGATCGACCGCGCGATGCGGCTCGGCTTCAACTGGGAGCTTGGCCCGTTCGAACTGTGGGATGCTGCCGGCGTCGAACCCACAGTTGCTCGCATGAAAAAAGAAGGCAAACCGATTGCCTCGAACGTGGAAAAACTTCTTGCCGCCGGACACAAAGGTTGGTATATCGACGATGCGAAATCACCTTCCGGCCGCAAATTCTTTGATCCAAAAACTGAAAGCTGGCATCCGGTGCAGGTTCCTTCCGGAGTGTGGTCGGTCACCGTCGCCAAAAAATCGAATGGCGTAGTGAAGAAAAATCCCGGTGCGTCGCTGGTCGATCTTGGCGACGGCGTTGCGTGCATCGAGTTCCACAGCAAAATGAACTCGCTGGGCGGCGACATCATTAGCCTGATTGCGCAGACGCTCAAGCCTGGCGGCCCCGGCGACAACTTCGACGCTTTCGTCATCACCAATGACGCTGCAAATTTCTCCGTTGGCGCGAATCTCATGCTGCTTTTGATGAGCGTGCAGGAAGAGGAGTGGGACGACGTTGATCTTGCCATTCGGCAGTTCCAGGGGATGACGCAGGCGATCAAATTCTCGCCCAGGCCGGTTGTGTCTGCGCCGTTTGGATTATGCCTCGGTGGTGGCACGGAGATTTCTCTGCACGCTGCAGCGCGCCAGCCCCATGCAGAACTTTATACGGGACTGGTCGAAGTCGGAGTCGGCTTGCTCCCCGGCGGCGGAGGCTGCAAAGAGATGTTGCTGCGCGCGGTCGACAGCGCTTCAGCAGCACGCGGCGGCAAAGGTTCTTCCGATGCACTCGCTGGCTCGATTGAGATGCTCGAAGCCATGAAACGCGCCTTCGAGACCATTGCGACTGCCAAAGTGGCCACGTCGGCGCACGAAGCCCGCAGTCTGGGCTTTCTCAACGACAGCGACCACATCTCCATGAATCGTGAGCGTGTGCTCTCAGATTCCAAAGCTCGCGCCTTAGAACTGTTGCGTGCGGGATATGAGCCGCCGGTTGCACGCACAGATATTTCTGCCCCGGGCGAGAGCCTGCTCGCCACGTTAAAGATGGGAGTGCATCTCATGCGGCAGGGCGGCTACATCACGGATTATGAAGTAAAGCTGGCAGGCAAGATCGCCGAGGTTCTCTGCGGAGGAAACGTCACTCCCGGCACTCCGGTCAGTGAGCAATATATTCTCGACCTCGAACGCGAGGCCTTCAAATCGCTATGCGGCGAGAAGAAAACACAGGAAAGAATTCAGTACACGCTCAAAACCGGAAAGACGCTCCGGAATTGAGCGTCTCCAATTTCCAGCAAATAAGTTTCCAGTAACACACTTGTCCCTAAGGTGTACACTGCGTCCGATTTCAATTGTGATTCGGAGGAAGCCTATGCGATTGAACCGAAGCAGAATTTGGCTGGGCGGGCTGGCTGGAGGAGTGGTCTGGGTGGCGTGGAGTTTCCTGGTAGGCCACTTCGTCATCACCGACGCACGCTACATAGCCGCCCAGAATGCCGGCCTGTTCCTGAAAACTCCGCGTTATCCTTTCTTCGTAGGCCAGTGGATCGTGCTTCTGTTTATTCTCGCGATCGCAGTGGCGCACCTCTATGCATGGGCGCGTCAGGGCCTGGGACCTGGCCCCGGCACGGCGTTAAAGGTGGGTTTCTTGGCTGGATTTTTTGCCGGCTTCCCAGAAAATTTCGCACAAGCGACCTGGTTCGCCGGCAGCCGCGCGTTACCTTTCGGTTGGATGGTTGAAATGTGGATCGGCGCCATCCTCGCTGCACTGGTAGCGGGCTCCCTCTACAAGGATGCGTGACGGCGCCCGGCGCGAGCCTCAAATGGCATCACTTGATCGGTTCAACGAAGACTGCCGTGCCGTAGGCGAGCACTTCGGTGACGCCCTGCATGATTTCAGTCGCGTCGTAGCGCGCGGCAACGACGGCGTTACCGCCGAGTTCCGCCGCATGCATCAACATTAAATCGAAAGCTTCGCCCCGAGTCTTCTCGCACAAGTTGGTAAGCAGCGTAATATTTCCGCCAACCAGCGTCTGCAACCCCGCGCCAATTGTGCCGAAGATTGAGCGCGAGCGCACCACAATGCCCCGCACCACGCCTAGCGTTCGAGTTACCCGAAAACCAGCCAACTCAAACTGCGTGGTGACCATGTTGTGCGCGACCATCCGACCACTGCCAGTATAGCTGGTTGCCATAAACGTTTCCCCCTGTGTACGACGGCTCGAATTAGAGCAGCTAACTATAACGTGAATGCGGGAGAATGCGAATTACGTTTGAAATACTCCCGGTTCGAGAATCGAGATCTCACGTTATTCCAGCGAAGCACTAATCACGAATTCAGCACTGTCTCGGTCGTACTCAATCCTAAGCACATTGGGTTTGCAACAGACCTGGCAATCTTCAACATAGCTCTGTAGTCGTCCCGCGGATTCATCCACTGTAGTCCAGTTCCATTCTCCACAGCCTGCACATTGAAAACCCGATTCCGCCATGAAAGTCTCCAGGAGCTTAGCCCTATAATGAACGATTCACATTTCAACTATGGAGGATTTCATGATTTCACGGCGGCGATTTCTGGCAGTCGGCGGTGTAGCGGCAGGAGCAGCTACGGTATGTCATCCGTTGCTGTCGTATGCTGCAGGCGATGACAAGCCGCACGACAATTCTCTGCCTCCGTCGATCGCGCAGCTACCGTCACGCAAGAACGAAGCCACTCCCATTACCCGCGACGAGCGCAGCGCGCGCCAGCAGCAGGCGCGCAAACTGATGAGCGAGAACGGTCTCGATGCCATCGTACTCATGGAAGGCACGTCGCTGAAGTATTTCACTGGCATTCATTGGTGGGGCGGCGAACGACTGTTCGCGCTGGTGATGCCGGCCAAGGGCGAAGCGTTTTACGTATGCCCGGCCTTCGAAGAAGGCCGCGCCCGCGAGCAGCTGGCCAGCGCCCCCGACGGAGAACGCCCCGATGTGCGTATCTGGCAGGAAGACGAAAATCCCTACGCGCGGGTAGCGCAAGGATTAAAAGACCGCGGTATCGCCACTGGAAAGCTTGGTATCGAAGAAACTATCCACTTCGTTTTTTCGGATGGAATTGCGAAAGCTGCGCCCCAGGCTAGTTTCATAAGCGCCACTCCGGTCACTGCGGGTTGCCGCATGATCAAAACCCCTCACGAAGTTGCGCTGATGCGGCTTGCGTGTCAGGTCACTCTGGCGGCCTATGAAGCGGTATATCGCTCGCTGCAGGAAGGCATGACTCAGCAACAAGTTGGAGATTTAATTTCCGCTGCCTACGGACAACTGGGTTTTCCGGGCGAAGCCAGCGTGCAAGTCGGAGAGTACTCTGCGCTGCCTCACGGCTCCGCCACGCCGCAGGCCATTCGCGAGGGATCAGTTGTCATGATCGATGACGGCTGCACCGTCGAGGGATATCAGTCGGACATCACCCGAACTTTCGTGCTGGGAAAAGCTTCCGACAAGATGAAAAAAGTGTTTGACATCGTGCATCGCGCTCAGGCTACAGCGGTTGCAACTGCACGCCCGGGATTGGAATGCGGCTCAATCGATACCGCGGCGCGCAAGGTGATTACCGACGCTGGCTATGGGCCCGACTACAAATATTTCAGTCACCGTCTGGGGCATGGCATTGGCATGGATATGCATGAGTGGACGTATTTAGTGCGTGGAAATAGAACGAGGCTCCAGTCGAATATGACGTTCAGCGATGAGCCTGGGATTTATATTCGAGGAGAATTTGGCATACGTCTCGAGGATGATATGCACATCACGGAAAACGGCGCTGAGCTATTCACTCCGCAAAGCCCGTCGCTCGAAGATCCCTTCGGGAAGGGCTAGGTCAATCCTGGATTTTCAGACCAGCACTCGATGTTACGCCTTCTGGGCTTCGCGTTTGAGCGCACGTTCGAGTGTTTGATCAAGAGCCGACTTGGCTTTTTCGTATTCGGCTTGCGTGATCTCGCCGCGCTTGCGTTCGACTTCGAGCTGAAAGAGCTCTTCCTTGATTCCTTCCATCAGCATCGAACCCGGACGCGCCGCGCGCATGGTTTGCGTCGAGAGAATTTCGACGGGTTCGAAATCGTCCTCTTCTTGCAAGGACGGCATCGATGAAGCGGCTCGCTGCCGCGCAACAGCGCGCGCCGCAGACTGCTGTCGCGATGCCACATAGACTCCGCCAATAAGGAGCAGGGCGGCGAAGCCTCCCAGAATCCACCAGCGATATTTCTGCAGAGGGTCGGGAGCATCAATCGGCGGACCAAGTCCACCGCCGGGGCGGTTGGTGGTTTGTGCTGATTGCGCCTGATTCGAGCCCTGCGCTCCGCCTTCTTGCGTCTCCTGCAGCGTGCCTTGCCCGGAGACTTTAAATGCGAGGTTCTCGCCGGGAGTTGTGTTAGACGCAACCTGCACGGCGGCATCGGGTTCCTGCGGATAGTTGATGAGCTTGAATCCGGTCGAGGCGTTGGTGGCGGTAAACTGCATCGACTTGGGAGTCATCACCACGAAGTGCTCGAGCGGATAAAGCGATTTGGGGTCGAT
This sequence comes from uncultured Acidobacteriaceae bacterium, assembly GCA_963766625.1. Lineage (GTDB taxonomy): Bacteria > Acidobacteriota > Terriglobia > Terriglobales > Acidobacteriaceae > Sulfotelmatobacter. Next base: position 343,478 of record CAVYBF010000028.1, read on the forward strand.
GTTGGCGCTTCCGGAATATGGCACTTGATACGCGACTTCGAAGCGCGTGAGCCCGGGACGCAGCGGGAAGATGAACGAATAGCGGCCTTTCTCGCCTTCCGGCACGGGCGCGGATTTGAGCGGGTTTCCTCCTTCCGTGGTGGCTGTGGCAGAGTCGGAGATGATTTGCGCTCCGCCGGGAACGTTAAACTCGAGATTGTGTTCGTCCATCTGAGTGCGAGGCGGCTTGGACGAATTTTGCACGCCAAATTCGCGGACCACAATGAGCTGTCCCCGATCGGCCTGCACGCGCATGATGTCGGCGACCACGCTGATGCCTTCGATCTTCTTGGCAGCATCGTAGACTTCCAGTTCAACCGAAGTCGTTCCCGGAGGAGCCATGCGGTGGTAGGTGACTTCCTGGTGGATGGCTCGCACCAGATGCGGAGCTTGGGCGTCGTCGAGTTTGAAGGTGAAATGGCCGCCGGAGTCGGTCTTGGTGCGTCCGGCTTCTTCCATGCCCTCGCCGAGTTTGAGCAGCACGACTTCGTCTCCAGCCGAGGGCTTCCCCGTGGTCGCATTTTTGACGATGCCGGTGAGGGTTTGGGCAGAGGCGAATGCTGTGAGCAGGAGAGTCAGCGCAAAAAGGATGCTGACGTGGCACATCCGAGTCAGGATCACAGATGGAGCGTTAGTCAAAAAGCGATCCTTCGACTGAGTGCAAGTTTCGCTTTGCGGAATGAGCACTCCGCTCAGCATGACAATATTGTTTATCAAATTCGACTTCCTTTTCGTGGAGCAGGAGTGCTTTCCAGTCTGGCTATCTCAGCCAAAATTGTTGCGGCTTCATCCTGCAGTGAAGATTTCAGAGAAGCGTAGTCGGTCTCCGGGACTTTGCCGGCTTTGTATTCGAAATTCAGGTCGCGAAGGTTTTCGTAGACTGCGTCTTTGCGCTCACGCAAGTATCCCGCGCGAGTTTTCTCCGGACCAAGATAAAGCTTTCCCGGCAAGTAAAAAACATAAAAGAGACACGCGACGGTGAGCATCAGGCAGCAGATCAGCCAGATCCAGCTTGATGAAATCATAGGTCAGTCTCCTTGCGCGCCTGATCGCGAAATTGGTCGAGTTCGGCGCCACTCGCGGGAGTGAGACCGTCCGCGATGGCAGGAGCCGGGCGATTTTTCCAGGAGCGGACGACCAGACCAATCAACCCGAATCCCAGGAAAAGCGCGGCGAAGGGCATGATGTAGGCGGCGCGATCGAAACCTTTTGTGGTCGGCGCGGCGAGCACCGTGGGGCCGTATTTCTGCACGAAACTTTGCTCAACCAGGCTATCGCTGTCTCCGCGATTCACGGCGGCCATGAGTTCGTTGCGCATACCGTCGGAAGCCGGGCAGCCGACGTGGTTGCATTCCAGAAGAATTTGATTGCATCCGCAGATGCACATCATGCGATGCCCGATTTCGGTAAAGCGTGTGCCGGGATCGCCAGCGCCGAGAAGAGCGAACACGGCAGCGCAGAGGAGTAGTACGTGAGCGATCTTGAGATTGCGCTTGGTTATTGAATCGCGAGACAACATTTGTAGGAGCCAATCCGAAGGGGCTAAAGCCCCTTCCTTTAATCCCAGCTACGGCACGACTGAAGTCGTGCCCTTCCCCAAACCGTTCCAAGAATTCTTCCCAGAATTCTGTGCAGTACCTCGCGCCTGATGCTGCGCCCCTTCAAAGACTCGATTTACCAACCTCAATCCCCGGTTGCTACCGGTGCGGCATGTGCCGGTTCAAGCCGCGCTGATGCTGGCACTCGGACTGGCGCCGGCGCGTTTGGCACCAGCGCGAGAATTGTGCCAATCAACATGATCCACACGCCCATCCAAATCCACATCACCAGCGGATTCAAATGCGCCTTCAGAATGGGATGGCCGTTATCCTGATTCACTCCCTCGAAAACGACGTAGAGGTCGTCGTTCAGCGTAGAGCGAATGTCGGGCATGGTCGAGGTCTGCTGGCTGGCGTGATAAAAGCGCCGAACCGGAGTCATGGTGCCGATCTGCTTGCCGTCTTTGTAAACATCCAGCATCGCCCATTCGCTCTCATAATTCGGCGAGTCATCTTCCGTGTACGAACGGCAGATGAGCGTGTATGGGCCAATTGCCATCTTATCGCCATAGCCCATCTCTTTTTCTTGATCCTGATTGAACGCGGCGCCAGCCAAACCGATGATGACTACGACCACACCGAAGTGAACAATGTATCCACCGTAGCGGCGCGTGTTGCGGTGGGTGAGTTGCACCATCGAAGCGAACATGCCCTGCCCGGTGTGTTTTGAGATCACACGTCCGCCGCGCCAAAACTCACTGGCAACGGTGAGCGTCACCAGAACGGAGAGAGCGATTGCCATCAGGGAATAAAAATATGCGATGTCTTTCCATGGCTTGAGCCCGAAGGCAGATCCCCAGCTTTGCGGGGTGACCATCAGGAAAATTGCAACCACGATGGCGCCGATTGTCGGCCACAGGAAATTGCGCTTCAGGCTTTCCAGCGAAGTCTTGCGCCAGGCGAGCAGCGGGCCAACCGCGGTCAGGATCAAGAGCAGCAAAGCAACCGGAATCGCAACGCGATTGTAGAAGGGCGCACCGACAGTGACTTTGTTGCCCTGCACCAGTTCAGAAATTTTCGGAAACCAAGTACCCCATAAAACCGTGAAAGTAAGCAGAATGAAAAGCAGGTTGTTGAACAGGAAACTCGACTCCCGCGAAACCAGCGATTCAAGCTTGTGCTCGCTGCGCAGGTGGGATTTGTTCTTGAAGAAGAAAAATCCGAAGGTAAGCAAGGTGATTAAGAGAAACCAGGCGAACCAGTCCCCGATGGAGGATTGCGCAAAGGCGTGGACCGAACTGATAATTCCGCTGCGGGTGAGAAACGTTCCAAGAATGGCCAGCCAGAAAGTGGCAAAGACCAGCCACATGTTCCACATCTTCAACATGCCGCGTTTTTCCTGCATCATCACGGAATGCAGAAATGCCGTGCCCGCCAGCCACGGCATGAGCGAAGCGTTTTCCACCGGATCCCATCCCCAATATCCGCCCCAACCGAGCACCGAATAAGCCCAATGCGCGCCCAGAAAAATTCCGCACATGAGAAACCCCCATGTGACCATGGTCCAGCGGCGGGTGATGTGGATCCACTTTTCGCCTGGATATTTCATGATCAGCGCGCCCAGCGCAAAAGCGAAAGGCACGGTAAATCCAACGTAGCCCAAATAGAGCATAGGCGGATGGATCACCATCTCGGGATACTGCAGCAGTGGGTTCAAGCCGCTGCCATCGGCAGGAATCGAGCCCTGCATGATGGCGAAGGGATGCGCGGCGAAGTTCAGCAGCAATAAGAAGAAGATCTGTACACCGGCGACGACAACCGAAGCATAGGCGAAAAGCCGGGGATCAGTCTTGTAGCGCAGCCGCAAAACGAAGCCATATGCGGCAAGCAAAAGCGACCAGAACAGCAACGACCCTTCCTGTCCCGACCACAAAACAGCGAATTTATAAGGACCAGGCAGATCGCGATTGCTGTGATGGAAGATGTAGGCAATAGAGAAATCGTCGTGAAAGGCGCAGATGACAAGGACTATCGATGCCAGAAGAACAGCAAGAAAAGTCGCAATACCGGCACGGCGCGCGGTTTCGCCAATTCGCTCCGAACCCTGGCGGAGCATCGCAACCCACGAACCTTCATCGGCAGCAGCGCTCACTTGTGCAACGCTCTGACCGCCAGCCAGGGCTAATTGAGGATTTTGTTGGCGTTGAAAGACCAGCGCGACGATACCGGCTAGAAACGAATAAATGCTCAACGCCAGAGCAAGCAGCAGCGCAAAACTACCAATTTCCGCCATGTGGGGGAACCCCAACTTTATTTTTTCAGAAATGCCGGTCCGAGGCAACTATCCAGACCATTCAGCCATAAACATTAGGACGTAGGGTTGGCGTTCACTTAATCCAGGCGAGAAGTAAAGAAGTGCGCAAGAGTCCGCGCATCCCTACGGAAATGCAAAAAGCGCGACCGCCGGCCGACGGCGGCCGCTGTTTTCATATGACTCTGTTAGTCGTGATCCTTCACGCGGTCTGCTGACGATAGCGCTGCCGCACTTCACGTTCCGCAGTGAACCAGTCGTCAGCTTCGTTGCCGGAACCTGCACCCCGTTGCTCATAGATCTCATAAGCGCGACGGCGAATCTCATCTTCCAGATTAATCGGCACCAGATTCTTGCGCGAATCTGTCTTCGTGACCTCGGACTTCATCACTTCAAACTTGCGTCCTTCGGAGTTGCCTTTCGATTCCGAATTCCCATTCGACCCTGCCGGGCGTTCCGCTTTGGCGATGCTGTCAGCCGAGGCGGCAGAAACTTGCGCGGTCACCACCGGCGCGACCTCAGATTCGGTCGCCGCTATGTTATTCATCTCGGGTACGACTGGAACTTCAGCTGGCGATTTGCTCGCCTTAGAGCGGCTCGTTTTGCTGCCTGGGATAGACTTCGACCTTGCCATAATTGGATACTCCTTCTCCTTGATCTGAAGTTAGGAATGGTTGGTTGAGTTGTTTAGCGGACCACATACAGCTTGCCCCAGAAACGATCCAAGCGACTAAGAGGACATGGAAGCTGTTTGATTTCTTTCAGTATAAACCGTTCCGCTCTGTGGAAAGCGCTTTTGTCGAAGAAAAATTCCGTGAGATTGCTTTGCTATAATCGAGCTTCGCCGATGGCGCTATCGTCTAGGGGTTAGGACGGAAGATTCTCAATCTTCAAACCCGGGTTCGATTCCCGGTAGCGCTACCAAACCTTTTCCATCCTGCTGATTTGGAACGGCTTCCTGAATTCTCTCTCGCCCGTTGAACTACATTTGAACTACATTGCGGGATTTCGACCCCGCAGAATTGTTGGTTCGCCCGGAAATCTCGTATTAGGTATCGAGGGTTTTGTGGGTGAGATCAAGGTAACCATCTATGAGCGAGTGAAGCTCGACAACAAGTGGACGCGGGTCAGGGTCGAAATCCCCGAAGGGCGCAAGCGAGACGGCAGGCTCTTTCTGAAACACGACCGCCAAGGCAAGTTCCAGCTTTCGTGGTACGAGAAGCGCACCAAGAAATGGCAGGACGTCACCAACCCGAACGACGAACAGCAAATGCCCCTGCTTTCCCATGCGCTCCAACAAGCGGATGACAAGAGTTGGTTTCTGAACAATCGGCACCGCAACATCGCTGACCCAACCGTCGTGGCGGTTGCTCGCAAAAAGCTGGCGGACGAAATCCTCTCTTATCTCGAAGCCAAGAGTGGCTGCAAGAAGACGGTCTCCGCACATCGCCTAGCGCTGACGGAATTCCAACGATGGGCGACACAACAGAAGAAAGGGCGGGGCATTCGGTACGTGGACGAGATTACCAAACCGCTGCTGAGGCAGTTCTTCGATTACCTCGTGGATGGGAACGAAGACGACGACGGGCCGGAGAACACTCCATTCACCGCCGCCCACAAGGTAATGAAGGTCAATTCATTCTACCGGGACGTCTTTCATCTTGAAGCCGGGAAGGGCGTGATCACGAAGAAGGATTACAAGCGCGAACTCAAGAGCAACAGAGTGCCCGAAATCTTTTCCAAACAGGAAATTGATGCAATGTTCTCCGTCATGGATGAGGACGAGCACCTGATCTTCTCGACCATCTACGAAGCTGGTCTTCGGAAACGAGAGTGGATGCACTTGGAAGACACTGATTTGTTCCTGCATGAACTCCAGCAGCGAGTTTTCAACTGTGAAATTCGGGTTGAATCCAAGCCGCACTACAAGTATCAGACCAAGACTGGGAATAGCCGAAATGTTGGAGTCTCAAAGGAACTCATTGATCGACTGCTGCGCCGAAAGGCAACGAAGCGTACATCGAGACTTCTATTCGGGACATCGTTGGGGAAACCCGACTACCACGTTTGGGACCGCCTAAAGGCAATCGCCAAACGTGCTGGTCTTGATCCCGCGACTGTCTGGGTACACAAATGGAGAGCGACGGCAGCCACGAACTGGCTGCGCTCGAAAGACCTTGGAGGCAAGGGCTGGGACATCGGTTACGTGCGTCAGCAGCTTGGACATGAAGACCTGAAATCCATTGAGCACTATATCTCGATCATCAGGAATGAGGAGCGCGTGCTGCGTGAGCATGCTCTGAAGCTTCAGTCGAAACCACCTGTGCGCGACAGCACAGGGGTGGATGAGCGGCGGCACGCCCTCGCATCGCAAACGATTCTCGAACTACCAGCCGAAGGAGTCGCGATAAACGGCACGCAGTGGTCGTGACCGCTTCCGCCGAGCGGGTTCGCCGAATGTAATTCGACGTCATCTCGCCGTCAACAGCCAGAGTCCAGCGATCCAAATTGACAAATTTTGTCGGTCAGCCCTGCTTGGGCGGGCCGCGAAAAGAATAAAGGGGCATCAAAAGACGTCGAATAAGACGACCCGCCCGAAAGACGCGACCAGAGCCTAGTCCAGCGAATCATTTCATTCTTGTAGCGCATCTAACGTTTCGAGTGAAAGCACTGTGATGTCGGTTTCCGCAGTGGCTCTGTTCTGATTCCTTCCCGTTCCATTCAGAGAGTGGAACGAGAAAGGATCAGACACCCAACGGCGACCGATAGGCAGCCAGAAGACGAGTCGCATCGACCGGAGCAGTATCTACGTGAGCATGCTTCCCTCTTGTTCCATTCAGCGAATGGGCCAAGAAGGGAGCATGCGCTTGAGCCGTAGCCTAATAAGCGAATACCGGGATCTCTGCGGCTAGACACGGTACGTCTTGCTCGAAGGACGTGCCGAAGTGTCTGCCCACGCGAACCCAACCAACAATCTTGAGTTACCGCCTGTAAGTGCTTCTGAAGAAATTCACGACGAATGTCGCGAATCCCAACTCACACCCGGCGAAGCCCACGACGAATACCTAAAACTCAACGGGCAAATCACGGCCCATCTCGACGCATTTGTCGGGAAGATGGTTGACGCTACCGAAGAGTTCAAGAACTTGATCTTGCCATTGCTGGATCAAATGCAGTCCATGCTCAGCAAGCGCGGGAGACTGCGCAAGCTACTGAACATCGCGGGCGTCCAGACATGGGAAGAGTGGTTCGAGGACTTCGAAAGGCGGCTGCATCTCGATATCAGCTTCCGCACGATCCAGCGATGGATTAAGGACTACCGCGAAGCGGAGGAAGACCCGCCAGCGCCAAACATGAATCTGCTCGCCAAGCAGTCCGTCCGGCAAATCGAGTCCAAGCGGCAGGCGGAAAAGCTGGACACCGTGGTGAAGCAGCGGAAGAAGCTCGACCCTGCGAACCGCACCAACCTGATCCGCGCCCTCAAAGCCGACGTGAAAACAAAGCTCGCGTTAATCGCCAAGCTGGAGAAAGGCTTCGCACCGCCCGTGACCGAAATGGGAAAGGCGCTGCCCTTCACTCAGGCTGAGATAACCGAAGCCGCCAAGGAGCAAGCCGCCCACTGGAGGAAAGAAGGCTTCCCTTTTCACGACAAGAGCGAGACGGAGCGCGGCAGGGAACTCCATCTACTGCTCAATCTCGACTACTCCAGCATGATCAACGACGGTGTGGTGCGCCAGACCATGCACGGCTTGGGCACGGCGGGAAGCTACTTCCCGCACATGATGTCCGTGCGCTCTGGCAAGTTCCGAACCCCGATGGAAGTCTTCGAAGACGACAACCTGTTTCCGAAGGCAATCGAGAAGGGCATCGAAGCTGTCGGTCGGCTGAGCCTGACGGCTAATGACATCCGCAAGGCTTGCATGACGTATCGCGGCTCCCATGCCGTGTCGAATTTCAAGCCGAGCGCGGCTGCCGCGATCTACAACAAGTACCTTCCCGAGACAGGCGGTGTCGTGTTCGACCCCAGCGCGGGTTTCGGCGGCAGATTCTTGGGCGCACTGGCTTGCCGGAAAGTGAAACGCTACGTTGCCTGCGACCCGGCGACAGAGACCTTCACGGGCCTACTAAAAATGGAGAACGAACTTCTGCCCTATGCACGTACTACTCTCCGTCGCCGCATGGGCGTCGAGCTTTGGCACTGCGGCAGCGAGGACATGCGCCCCAACCTCCAACACTCTTCGGTGGATTGCGTTCTGTGGTCGCCCCCGTATTTCGACACTGAGAAGTACTCCACGGAGCCAACGCAATCCTATCTCAAGTTCCCGACGCGGAAGTCTTGGCTCGAAGGGTTCATTGGCGCGACCTTGGACAACGTCGCCCACGCCCTCAAGCCTGAGGGCGTCCTCGCAGTCAACATCGCGGACGTTCCGACGTTCCCCGACTTAGAAAAGGCTTTCCTCGCCCTCGCCGAAAGCAAGGGTTGGAAGCGAGTCGACACGCTGCACATTGAACTGTCCCCGATGTGGGGCCCCCGCGAACCCGGGTACGAGCCGAAGCTGGAACCGCTATTCGTTTTCCGGCGCAGCAATAACGCTGAAAGTGATGAGGCTGTTGATGAGCTTGCTGAAGGTGGGGACGCCACTCTGAGAACTAATCGGGATTGGTCTGGTGTTGCTGGGATCGCGGCTCGCGAAGAGCAGAGTACGGCGGGGGCGACCGAAAAACCTGACGGTGTTTCCAACATACATTGCGACGATAGCTCAATGGTAGAGCGCCCAGTCCAACTGGGAAATGGTGGTTCGACCCCAACCTCGTCGCTCCATTTTGTTCCCATCCCTAAGGCTCTGGCGACCGAACTGGTCGTCAAAAACCACTACTTACACCGCAAGCCCATCATCTCCAGTTGGGAGACGGTCCGTTGGAAGCCCAGACGCGTTCGTGACCATCGCGGACGGATCAAAGTCGTTGTGGGAGATAAGAAATCCAAAAAGGCCCTTTGCTGGGGAATTGAGCGTGACGGTCAGATCGTTGGCGTCTGCACTTTCGGCGCACCGATGTGGTCGGTGTCCGCTGGCGTGAGCGGCGGGGCATATTGGGACGTGAAACTCGGCTATGGCCGTTGGTACGACTGTCTCGAACTCACACGGCTTTGGGTCGATGACAGTGTCACCGAGCATTGCATCGAGAGTAAGTTCGTCGCTTGGTGCTTGAGAGAAATCAAGAAGATCAATCCAAACGCTTTCATCGTCTCTTACGCCGATAGTGCGGCAGGGCATCGTGGCGTCATCTATCAGGCTCTCGGATTCATCTATTGCGGATTGAGCGTGCCGTGGACTGACAAGACAGTTGCGGGCAAAGACCACCGCAGCGTGAGCAAAAAGATGCAAGGCGACAAGATCGGCAATCGCCGCACATGGGCAGGCGTTTCTGCGGTACGCAAGACACGATCGCGGAAGCATCGCTATGTAAAGTTCCTCAACCCCAAAGATGTGGGGATTCTGGCTTGGAAGAGAGAGCCGAATCCGAGAACGGCCGCGTGCCTTTCACCTGACCTTGCGTGAGGCTGGACGCGGGTTGGCGCAGGCTTTTGAAACCCGCATCGCTGGCGCCGGGAAGTCTCAGTAGTTCACCCCGACCAGCTTTCCGACCCAGTATGGCTGTGTCCCGATGTCCTTGTAGTGATCCTTGCACATGAACTTCACGTGACGCCCTGAGAGGTTCTCCCAGACCAGCACGTAGTGCGCATCGTGCGGCTTGGACCCTTTGTGCTCGCAGCGCGGGCGTTTGATCTCGGCACTGTCCACCGGGATCATATCCACTACCCATTGTGTGAAGAGGGGTTGATCAGGATCGTAGCTTTCGTATCTTCCATTGCATTCTTCGTACAGCACTCCGTTTTCGCGCACATATCTGTGCGACGCAGTATTACTAGGTGTTAGACCCATTTGATTTGTCTCCATGCCCCCGGTTGCAGCCGGGGCTTTTTCTTGGCGGGCGTTGGAATGCGAGCCGTCAACTCTTCTACCGCGGGGTCGCCGTTCGCGGCGTCCGCCTACGTAGAGTTCGGTAGCGGTAATTTCGAAAGCAACAATCGCTGCAAATCTGCCAACTACCAGAACCATAAACATGAAGTCGGACGCGATACGGCAGATGTTCTGCGAGCGGCACTTGGCTGGCGTTCTGTACAGGGACATTTGCCAGCAACTTGGGATCAGCCTGCGCACAGCAGCTAATTGGGCGCAGGAGATGGGATTGCAGCGGCGGAAGGGCGGTCCGCGCCGAAAGCGATGGATTCCCAGCACAGAGCCGAAAATCGGCTGACTTTCAGTATCTATAGATGTCGAGGGTCTTGGAGACAAGATCAAGCGTGGGCTGGGTGACACCATCCTCCCCAGCCCAAAGCGCTTCAATCGACCGCCCTGCGACAGGCGAAACGGATGGAAAGCAGGATGGTAATGGACGACACCAATCAAACAACGAACATAAAATCTGCGACGCTCCTCGAAGTGGACGCGCCAGAAGTTCGTAGTTCTTCTTTAGACTTCTCAGAGATCGCAGGACTCGCAGACCAAGGCATGCTCTTCGTCGGCTGCCAAATGGGGACGAGCAGTTCCCGCTGGCTCAACTGGCAAGACCGAGGCATCAGCCACAAACCGACATTGCTCGACTGGGTCAATGAGGGAAACAGCCTCGTCACCGTTGCGAAGCGCGGGCACTCGTTCGTGACTGACATCGACGATCCAGCCGAGTGCGAGCGCCTCGGATTCAAGCGCGAGTGGCTCGACGGCTATTACGAAGTAGAGACCCCGTCAGGCGGCGAGCACCATCACGGGTTGCACGACGCCACGACTGAGACGCTGGGCAATGTGATCAACGTCTACCGAGTCAGGGGCGACAAGAAATCCGGCAAGATTCTCGAACTCAAGCTCCATAACCAGAGCGTGGCAGCGCCCACGGCGAAACGCTACGCGGACGAGAAGAAGTGCGCGGGCGTCTACGAGCCATGCAAGCGGGGTGCGAAGATGCGGCGCGGCATCGACCCCGAAATGCTGGCATGGCTGGAAGAGCACGGCGAGTCTTCCAAGCCGCAAGAAACGTCCTGCGCCACGCGGCTAGATTTTCATCCTCAACATGACCGAGAAAGATTTCTTGAAAACCACGACTGCACGGAAGACCGATCCGGCATGGTGGATGGCGTATTGCATGTCGTGGTTGAGTGCTGCCCGATCCGCGGCAAGGAAGCGCGGGACAGCACGGTCGCAGCCGGGATCACGAAGTTTATTTTTGGTGGGTGCAGCTTCGGCTTCGTGTGCCACGCCTGCGGTGTCAACTCGAAAGAGGAGTTGGAAGAGAAATTGGCGGAACTGGTGGACGGATTCGAGCCTTGGCACGAGTTCATCTACGTGGACGATGACCCGGAACTCCTGCTGGGTAGCTTCGGCGCGGAGGAGGCAAGCACAGAAAAAAGTGCCTCTTTCGCAGAAGAAGCGCCATCGGTCTTGCCACAGCAAATCTTTGCCCTAACCGACATCGGCAACGCCGAGCGGTTCGCGGCCCGCTACAAAGGTAAGTTCTGCTGGACGAGCGCGACTGGCTGGATGGCATACGAGGGCGGTGTTTGGAAGCGTGACGAAACCAAGTCGGTAGTTCGCGCCATGCACCACACTGTGCGTCTCATCGAAAAGGAAGCGGAATTGGTGGACACGGGCAACAAGGAAACCGACAGCGAAATACGGGACGCCATCATCGGCTGGGCTAAGACGTCCGAGTCGAGCGCCAAGATCAACGCGGCACTGGAGCAGGCTTCGGCGCTGGGAGCCTTCGCTAGGCGCTATGCCGACTTCGACCAGAAGCCCGACCTTCTCAATTTGGTAAATGGCACCATTGACTTGAGAACTTTCGACTTCTCGCCGCACGATCCGAAGCATCTGCTCACCAAGCAAAGCCCCATCAAGTACGACCCAACCGCCGACTGTCCCAAGTGGGAACAGTTCATCCTCGACATCATGGACGGCAAGGAGCACATGCGGGACTACCTCGCACGATGCTGCGGCTACACGCTGACGGCGGATACAAGCGGTCAGTGCTTCTTCATGCCGTGGGGCACGGGCGGCACAGGAAAATCAACGATGCTGCGCGTCATGGCAGGTGTCATGGGCACCTACTGCAAGCAGGCCGATGCCGAGATGTTCATGGTCAAGCGCGGTGACAGCGGACAGCCGTTCGAGATGGCAGGGATGGAGGGCGTGCGCTTGCTCATGGCTATCGAGACCGAAGAGGGGAAGAAATTGGCACTTGCGAAACTGAAGCGGATGACAGGGCAAGACCCGATCACCGCCTGCTACAAGTTCCAGCACCAGTATGACTTCGTCCCGCAGTGGAAGGTATGGCTCGCAACGAACGACGCGCCCACCACTCGTGCGGACGATGATGCTTTTTGGGATCGCGCCAAGCCAATACCGTTCGAGGTCAAGTTCCGCAATACCGAGAAGGAAGTCAAGGACTATGCGGACATCCTCCTGCGCGAGGAGGGTCCGGGCATCCTAAACTGGAAGCTCGCCGGGCTGAAGCAGTACCGGGAAATTGGTCTCGCGCACCCCGAAGATGTTGCTCAGAAGGCTGATGAGTGGCGCGACCGCGATGACTGGCTCGCCCGGTTCATCGAGGACGTGGGGCTGGAACCAACCGACGACAGACAGAAGTTCGTGACCAAGCACGACCTTTGGTCTGCATTCAGCCGTTGGTCAGAGCAGACAAAGCAGGCGAACCGCGTAGACGAAAAGGGATTTACGCAGGCGATGCGACGCAAGGGATATGACGACGAAAAGCCGATCAAGCGCGACGGCAAGACCGTGCGCATCTGGCACAACGTGCGCATCCCGACGCTCGTCGAGCGGGGCGTGGGGCAGATTCCAGACCCAGAAGACGGGCTTTAGGGTTACAGGTTACACATGGTTACCTGTGACCCCTGCCATGATGCGTAGCGAGAGCCTACATATCAAACATAGAGACATGGGGTGGTTACACGTAACTTGCTGTAACCCGTAACCGAGGTGCGGTCGAAGACCCACTGGTCGAAAGAAACCACGTCTAAGGGAATCTAAAAGAGACGGACGCAGGCGATAGTTCTTCTGACGCGTCGGGACACTTTCGGGCACCACCCAACGCCAATTCCCGAACTTCCAAAATTCTTTCAAGGACGGAGTTTTCGCGCCTGCGGCAGACGTGATTAAGCTGCCGGATCAACGAAATTGCCAATATCACTGGCAAATCCATTCGATGCTCTGTCAGAGGAGTTCCAATTATGCGTGCAAGACCAGAAATTTCCGACCGGCTTCTGTGTGCCAAGCTCCGTTATTGGGCGCGGATCGGAAGCAACCCGCAGATTTACGAGAAGGGTTCGGTGTCCCGCGCAAGGCGCAACTACAGTCGGCTATATCTTAGCCACACCGACCTTGCCCACAAACTCAGCCTCGGCATCGCGTCGGCGTACCCACGAATTTGAGGATTCCACATGGACAACAGAGATAGCCCAGAAGTGCTCGCCATCGTGCCCCTGCCATCCGCGCGGCGGAGCGCAGGCTGAGAGAACTTTTGCTTGCAAGGCTGATGCTTGTGACGATAGACCTCGTGCTGTCTGGCGAAGGGCTGGGTTTGGAAACGGCCCGCGATCTGAGCCATGAGATTCGGCATTGCTACCCGGAACTTGTGGACGAGTCATTGTGAGATTAGATAGCAGAGGACAAATCGAGTCTGAAGGAGAGACTGAGTATTGCAGCCCAGAAATCGAGGCTTCAGCCGACACTACGACCGCGCATCACTGTGAGTTCATTGATTCGTCTTGGGGCGGCGAGGAGATAATTGGTCGTAGTCTTTCATATAGTGGCTCTGTTCTAGCGCGTTGTTGCTCTGTACAATTCCCTAGCATGACTACAATAGCGTCCGCGTATACTTCAGAGGGTTTTGTAGTGGGGGCAGACGGGATGCAAGTCAGCGGTAAAACGGGTGAAACACTTACAGACAACCTCCAAAAGATTTTCATTATCGACCACCCGAAGGTGCGCGGTGTTCACGCTTGGGTGGGAGCGATGCGGCTGTTTTCCTCGGTCGGTTCTGACTTTGATTTTTCAGCGGAGACTCAAAAGATAATCAAAGGTTTGGCAACAACGGAGTTTGCCAGACTTTCTGACTTTGTAACATGCATCGGAAAGGAACTGTATGGCAAGCTTGCAGCGGGGAGAAAAAGTTTAGATGCGGCAATTCTTCAGAAGAATTCTGTGGCGGGCGGGCTGTTTGTCGCATATATAAACAAGCGAGCAGAAAGAGTTCACTTAGTCTTTCCACACGAAAACGGTTTGTTATCTCCTCCTTTCTTGCAAGAAGTATCCGAAGCACCAAAGGATTTTTTCCGAGCGGGAGGTTCTGACCGGGTGTGGAACGATTTAGGGCAGGTGTCGCCTCCGAGTTCGCAAGCGGAGGCTGTTGATCTCGTGCGAAAATACATCCAACTCTGTGTGGACAAAAGCGAAGAATACCCCGAATGCAAGGGCACTGGGGGAAAAATCCGCATCGCAGCCGTGACACCGGACACAGTTGAATGGATTAACCTGCCCCATCAACCTCCAACCCCAACCGCTCCCCAGACCCCCGATGCCCCGAAGCAAGGCTCGCCCGGAAACGACTCAGTCTGACGGTTTGTTATGCAGATTCCGCCTTGTCGCGGATGTTCTTTGCCTCATCGACACGATGAGCGGCAGCAATCGCCTTGCGAGCGGCGTCGTAACGGATCAGCGCGGTCATACAAGGGAATTCTCTTGCAGGCTGGGCCCAGCGCAAAGTTATGAGAGTCATGAATGGTATCTTTTTAGCATGGCAGCGGACAGGCACACGGTTTTCGTTGTTGGCGCGGGCTTCTCGTTCGATCTGGGCTACCCGCTTACCTCGCAGCTATTACCTCGCGTGAAGACGCGCTTCAGCAGGACGTTCGCCGAGCAGTTCGAGGATGTGGTCAGGTTTCACCATCCCGGCTGGGACAGACGCCGGGCTACGCTTCCAGACATAGAGCAACTCTTGACAGAATTGTCAGCGAATGAAGACCTGCTACCTGCGATTCGTTCTGATGGCCCTTTCGATGCGGCGACACTCGGACGATTCCGAGAAGACCTGCTGCGCCACATTGCTGTTTGGTTCCATGAAATCCACGGGAGGCACTCGCCATCGGATGACAGGCTATTGGAACGCTTCCTGAAACTGATAAATGAATCAGAGAACCCGGCTGTGATCTCTTTCAACTGGGACTATGAGTTGGACAAGGCACTGTTCGGCAGTGATAGGAAGTCTGGGCACCTAACACCTGAGAGTTACGGGCTAAACACGGGAAAGCTCACGATCCCCGCATTGCTGAAGCCACATGGATCACTGAATTGGTATCCATCTCCTTCCGGTAGACACATACAGCACGACTTGCGATTTCGGCTGTGGAGCGCATCCGGGGCACAACCATCCATGTACTGTTTCTTGCGCTGGCGCGAGTTACGTTCGAAACATGGGCGACGCTACATACCGTGGATAGTCCCGCCGACTCACTGGAAGAGATTCGATCACCCGATGATGAAGCATATTTGGAAGCGGTGTGTCGATGTTTTGAGCACGGCACATCGAGTGTATTTTCTAGGCTACTCACTGCCGTCTGCCGACTGGCATTCTCGGTATATCTTTCGTTGCGGATTCCACAACCAGATTGAGGGACTGCCATTGACAGGTGGGACTCGTGCCAAGCGCACGGGCAAGGCGAAAGTCACGGTTGTCAATCCCGATAACTCAGCGGTTCAGAGAATCGAAACGACATGTGGCGTGAAAGCCCGCTGGATCGACAGTACCATCAGAACATGGTTACGATCCCACTGATTGAGCCGACAATGAACGGGAGCATTCAGATAACAGCGCTGGTACGGGAAAAAGCGACCATTCCGTATTCTGAATTCCCCAAACTTCTAAACGCGCACCTTGCAAGAAATAAGAACACTCCGGCGCTTGAGGCGAAGGGGTACGCTTTGAGAACCAGCAGGACAATAAAGTGGGCGGAACTTGAAGCCTTTATAAAAGAGGTGTGCGGATGGGGTGACTATTCTGGCATTTCTGGACGGGTCATCAAGAACAACTCTCAGTCATTAATCATGAACAGCGTAAGGGACGCGATTTCAAAGCTAGGCTCCACGCCGCCCGACCTCATCGGGGCCTTGAATAGCATGTTGCAAATCGAAGAACTTGGGGTTTCCTTCGCGTCCAAGCATCTGCGTTTTCTCCTTCCCGAACATTGCCCTGTACTGGACTCGATCTTGTCCTACCGACTCTTCTATGAACTATCGCCAGACGGATACAAGTCGTTCGCTGCTGCTTGCGCGGGCATAGCAGACGAAATCAATGCTGCAACGGTTGCCTGCCCCTTTCCGGGTCAAGTGAAGTGGCGACCTACGACGTCGAGGCAGCGCTCTACGCATGGGTAAACGACTGGAGATGATCTATCCACTAAAATAATGCTCCCATGTGCGGACGCTACCGACTTTCTCGACGGAAGCAGATCATCGAGGAACAGTTTGACACTGCCGATTGGCGAGACGACTGGTCGCCTCGGTACAACATCGCTCCTACACAGCCCGTTCCTGTCGTGCGGCAGCATCCGAAGGGACCTCGGCGCGATCTTTCGCTGATGCGGTGGGGACTGATTCCGTCATGGGCGACGGACACGTCTGGCGCAGCGAGGATGATCAACGCCAGATCGGAGACGGCACACACCTTGCCTGCATTCCGTGAAGCGATGAAATCCCGGAGATGCCTGATCCCGGCAGATGGCTTTTACGAGTGGGTGCGGACGGGGAAGACAAAACGGCCGTATTGCTTCGAGGTGAACGACGGGGAGTTGTTCGCGTTTGCCGGACTTTGGGACGGGTGGAAGAACGCATGCGGGAATTGGGTCGAGGGATGTGACCGAGAGAATCTCGGTTCTGCCCTATTCCCTATCCCGCAGTGTTGAAATCTGTTGGCACCCAGAAGGAGCAGGGTTGCAAAGCTCTAGTACCTGCCAAGCAGCGTGCTTGTTCGTGTTCGGGACATCTCTCTCTAGCGTTCTTCCGTTGACATCCATCAAGTAAGTTTCACCAACCTGCAACGTTGGGCAACTGTCCATTTGCGTGTCCGACCCAACACCAATAGACCAAGAAGTTCCATAGCAAAGGATGTCGAACACACTTTGTCCCTTTGATTCCAAGCTGACGGCGGTTAGACGTTGAATAGGCCGACTCCGTGTGTGACGATAACCGTTATCATCGGTTGTGTAGAGTGTTACCCACGTCGCTTTCAGGACCTTCAAGTGCAGGTGGACGATACCGGTCTCTTTGTCCTCCTTCTTTTTGGCGGCTTTAAACTCGCTCTCGGATACGTTACTTACAGTTGATATGCAAGAAACCGTAGCCCCGGTGTCGTTCCAGTGGGTGCCTTCCCATTCAAGACATTGTTCAGAACTTTGGCTGTCTTTACCGTTTGCTGGCCCGAACTTGCAATAGTATCTATAGTCTCCCTTTGTGTCCTTCCATTTGCCTTGGTGAAAACCAGTAGGGCAGAAAGGCACGACCTGTTCTGCTTTCGCTTTGGCGGCGGCCTTCAATGCTTTAAGCTCGCTCGCTGAAGGTGCATCAAAACGGGTTGGCTCTGGTTGGTCGGAGTCGGACACGCTACTTACACTTGATCCGCAAGGAACCGTAACACCGACGTCGCTCCAGCGGGTGCCTTCCCATTCAAGACACTGTTCAAGACCGTGGGCGTCTTTTTTCACTGGCATGACTTTGCAATTGTATACATTGCTTCCCCTCATGCCTTTCCATGTGCCCTGTTGAGAACCAGCCGGGCAGGAGGGCACGGCGCGGGCACTCGCAAGCGTCGTGAGAGCCAAGCTCAGAAGTGTAATAGCGCCAATCTTCATCTTTCCTTCACCTCGACGATCAGGGAAACAGCCCAAGACCGCCATTTCCCATCCTGAATTGCAACACGATGTCGGGGAGGCGACCTAGTTACCGAGGTCATGACGAACCTTTGGAGGGCATGTAGAGACTGCTGCCAACCCGTGGAATTCGCTCGGACGCAGAATCGGCTATTCTCTTAGCATGATGACCGATGACACGCGCATGCAGCGAGAGTCCAATCTGATCGCGACCATCCGCACGAAGCTTCCCGAATTTGCGAAAGCCTGCGCGGATGACACGGAACTGGTATTGCTCCACCAAGATTCCTTTGCCGCCGACTACCAAGAAGACGAGTACATGCTGCTCGGCATGGCGATCAAGTACGCTGGTCTCCGTGGGAAAGAGGTGCGTGTGATTGGGAAGAACCGAAGCAGTCTCGGCGAGGAAGAGAAAATCCAGTGAGAGTGATTCTCCCAGACGATAGCGATTCGGACGGTGAGGACAGCAACGGATGCCGACATCGCAATTAAATACCGAGGAACTGAGGCAGATCGAGGATCACGGTTACTTGGTCGTGGAATCTGGTCTCGATACCCAAACCCTTCGTGAACTCGACCGTCAACTTGAAACGAGCAACGCGGGCAGACGCAATTTGCTTGATCTCTCAGTGGTAAGACAGCTTGCACGCTCCAATTCTCTGCGGAGCTTGGTGGAGCCAGTGCTAGGCCCACATTGCTTCGCGGTTCGCGGCATTCTCTTTAATAAAACAGATGGGGCGAATTGGAAGGTTTCTTGGCATCAGGACTGCGTAATCGCAGTCGCGGAACCGCATGAGGTATCTGGCTGGGGTCCTTGGTCGATTAAGGACGGTGTGCACCACGTTCGTCCAATTTCCGAACTCATGTCGCGGATGCTGGCGATTCGTATTCACTTGGACCATTGCGGGAGCGACAACGGCCCCTTGCGAGTAATCCCTAGCTCGCACAGGCGGGGCTTCCTTTCAGACAGCGAAATACGGGAATACCCCAAGGATGGAGCCGTCTCCTGCACAGCCAGTCGTGGCGAAGCACTTTTAATGCGACCGCTTCTGTTGCATAGTTCCTCTGCTGCGAAGACTGCGAACACTCGTCGAGTTGTGCATTTGGAGTTTGCGGCAGACGAGTTGCCCTGCGGCCTGACATGGCGGGATCGTGTATGACGATTTCTACGATGCAGCAGTGGATGGTGGTTGTTTCGGTACTTCTGTCGAGCTTCGGAACGCCTCAGATATCTAACGCACAGAATTCTTTCAGCGGGGCATGTGCCGTTTTTGCTGCTGATGGGACGTTAGCAACTGGAACGCTCAGGGATGGCGAGCTAGAGACCAAAGTGGATGACCAAGGCACTTTGGTTGCGACTACACATGTAGCTATTCCGAAGATTCCCGTCTGGGGCCTGTCCCAGCACTGCGAGGAGTCATTCAGCGGCGACGGCAAATGGTTAGCAACGGTCGTGCCGAACGAGGAACTCACCGTCCTGATCTTTGATCGAAAAACTAAAACTGTACATAGGAGCTTTTCGTCTGAGTGGTATCAACTCCGTGGTGCACCCATCGAACTCATGTACAAGTCTTCCTTTCTTGGGGGATTTCTGGAAGACGATTCTCTGATGCTCTGGCGATATGTGCCTCGCGCCGTTGCGAACACTACCGATGCCTCAAATGCAGATTTGCATCTGCAACGGTGGAGCATTGATGGCGAGTTACTTTCTGATCGAGACCTTGGCGATGCAGCATGGGGTCCGTACGGACGACAGCCTTTTGTGGACGGAGGTGGGTTGTTATGGAGACCCAGCACGTGCGGCGAAGTCTTTTGCTATAGAGGGATAAAGGTTTCTGCTGCGGGAATCGAGGACGCAGGCATTCTAAAGTGGCCGAAAGACAATGCGGACGAACCTGTCGCGCTGCCCGCCAGTGGCGAATTCCTCTCAGTACTCGGGCGCACCAACCAAAAGGCCGTGATCCTCGATTCGTCATGGGGCCTGAAGTCTCAAACAAGTCTGCCGTACTTCCCGAGTTTGCTTGGCCCACTTGTACCTAATTGGTTTCAGGACCTCAGACCTGCACTTTCGCACGATGGGGAGGTCGCTGCGGTTGGACGTACGCGCGTGGCGTGGGTGCTTGTAGACACGGACCGTGATTGGGGAAGTGAGATTGTGCTGCTCAAGACGCATCCACTCGCTGTAACCTCCAAAGTTAAAACGGGCAAAGGGGGCATCACTGCAATAGCGGTTGACCATCGCAACGGTATCTTGCGGCTGGTTGGTTTTTGGAAGGAACGTTGGCACGATCTGCGATGTGAGGAACAACACCCAGACAAGTGTCGTGAATAGCTTTTGGAATCGCCACAACGCTCAAGTCCCGACATGGAGGCCGCCATCCGTGTAGTGAAAGCGGCTTCGAGCTAAGAGTTTGGATTGATGAAAGGTTCAATCGTCTTCCATTCCGCCCTAACGCCAATAGCAGTTGCCGATGCGCTTCGTCGTTCAGTTGATGAAGAACGGAGAACACTCTTCTCGCTTTCTGGCTATCGTGGTTCCCTGCCTGTGCTGGGCGAAGTGACCGAAAGCACTTTTCGTTTACAAAAGAGGAGGTTTTGGCGCAATGATTTTGCGCCACATCTGTATGGGCAATTCCAACCAGAAGCAGGCGGCAGTCGAATTGAGGCGCGTTTCGATGTGTCTCGCTGGACAAGGAACTTCATGCGCTTCTGGCTGGTCGGCGTTGCATTGCTGGGTGGGCCGATTTTCGTGCTGTGTCTGATTGACCTGACAACAGGGTCTCATCATACGACTGGCGATGCCCGAGTCGGCGTCATAGTTCCTCTCGCTTTGGTTCTCTGGGGCTTTTTGTTGCCGAAGATAGGACGCTTGTTGGGGCGGGGAGAGGAACAATTCCTCTTGGAATTTGTACAGCAGACTTTGGCAGCACGAGTCGAGGAACCAGTTCTCCGTTGACCGTTTTCCGATGACGACAACACTATTCTTGGCAGGACGTTTGAGTCGCTCTCAGTTTGCGTTCCGCGTCGAACAGATTCCGAATATGGTTCGCTTGTTCTGATGACCGGCTATATTTCGATACCCAATTCAGCCAATCATCGAAAGTATTTCCGAATGGGTAGCAGTCCAAAGATGCACCGCTGGTCAACAACAATTTGACGAAGGATGGATGGCCGCTGTGTGCTGCTAACGAAAGAGCGGTTTCACGGAATTTGTTCCGTTTGTCGAGATCAGCGCCTTTTTCGATCAGCGATCTCCCGATACTCGTGTTGCCTTCCAGTGCTGCGATCATCAGCAAACTCCACGAGTTCTTATTGCAGAGGTCAGGGTTTAGACCACGCTCCAACGCATCTCGGAGACGGGTGATGTCGCCCCTCTTAATGAGCTTGCTCGCTTCGTCAAATGTCATGCTGAACTGACCCAATTTCAAAAACTAGCCAGTGCTCTTCCCAAGGGAGGCGTCTGCCGTAAGCCGTTCACGATTTCGCGGAAACCACCAATACGCGGCTGGCACAAAGTAGAAGAACATCCAACCCGTTGCAAATAGTCTAAGCTCCGCCCCTTTCAGCCCGAGGTATTCACGTTGAGTGAGCACTTTCACGATCTGACCGTGGTTGTCGAGAACGTACTCGCCACTCTTGATTTGTGGGGAAGCTGCGTGGCTCTGTATCAGGAATAAGAGGAAGTGGATCGTGAAGAAAACACCAAGCAGCTTGATGGTCGGAACAACCCACTTTGGCATAGCCTCTGCGAACCCCTTCCAGAAGAAGGTGCGAGCATTCAGAGCCGAGTATTCGAGTGCAAACATCGGCAGCAGAAGAATGAAAACGCCAACGTGAAGGACAAATGCCCAGCGAAAAAGGCCGTCCATTGTCATTCCGACGTAGCTTCCGATGTACACAAACGCACTCGTAACCAAGCCGCAGGCGGCAAGAACCGCGAGAACTCTGCGGATCGCCAGAATCATGACTCGCTAGGATAATCCATTGTCGGGGTGCCGTCGTCTCAAAGGGTATACCGGGCGGACTAGTGAATTCGAAAATTTCGCGTCAATAGAATGATTCAGTTGCGGCTGCTGCGGCGAAGCCCTTCTTGACCAGCGGTTGATTCCATTGGGTTTTCGCACGGAAGTGTCGCTTGCAGCAGGAGATCGCGAGAGTGGGTCGATGAGCGTAATCGGGATGTTGCCAACTATTTGGGCTTTGGAGGCTCAGAGTCATAGAATTGGCGACATGAGACGCGATAGTCGGCCAGCGAAGGAGCAGGTTAAGTCTGGATTTCTGATCGCGGGTAAAATTGTGGCCGCCTTTTGCATCGCGGCAGTTTTCTTCTCCGGCTGCGCACTGATCCGAGAAGCGGCTAGTTCGTCTGGAATAGTCATTGGTTGGCTGCTCATCACCCTCAGCATCGTCGTAATGGCGTTTACCGTCAAGTTCTGGGTTGCAGGATTCGTTGGATTCATCGCGTATGCCGCATTGAAGTTGTTGTGGGGAACTCTGTTTGCCAGTTCGTTGCGCCTGTCGCCCCTTCACATGCTGAGCATGGCGGCAAGCTTGTTTGCAATGGGCATTTTGTGCATTCGTTTTGCATCGGGAAAACCCCGCATCACTCAGGTTGACCGGGCTTCTCTCGTGCTTGCCGCGATTTGTGCTCTCTTGTCTTTGCCGCTGATGGAGTCGTACAGAAGTGTTGTAGTGCTGAACGTTGGCAACCTCGCGCTTGTGTTGTCGTGGTGGGCAGCACGAGCCTCACATCAGGCTCGGCAATCGGTTCACAACACAGCGGCAAACGAGTAGCTGACGAAATCGAGCGATTTCGCTCATTAGGGTTTTGAGCGTAATCGGTATGTTACTCACACCTTACCCCGAAAGGCAGCAAGCGCACGACTTCGCGCATCTCTGAAGCGAGCAGTAATACCCCAAATATCTTTGGTAAGGCTTACCTTTTTTCCTCCCAATTTCTAGCCGCTGCTGCGCAAATTCCCCTATTACTGAGATTGGGGCGTTCGATTGACCATCTTGGAACTCATCGCGGAACAGCGAAGGCGAATGCGATCCACCATTCCCGCAGAGCGGTTCGCGGCGGCGCTGCTCATTCCCGGCGTGCTGGCACAGCGACTACGCGAACTCAGTGATTTCAATCTTGGGCAACTGCTGGAGGATGAGGTCTGGTCGAATCTGAACCTGCTCGCTCCCGAATCAACTATCTGTTTAGCGGCTGTTGATCGGCTGCGCGGGCACGTGAGCCGTCCGCACAAACCTAACGAATCCGAGGGAGGAATCTAAGCTAATGAAGACAGCCGCCATTTATGTCCGCGTGAGCACCGCTGATCAGCACGTGGAAAGCCAGCTTTACGATCTGCGCGAACTTGCAGAGCAGCGTGGCTTGCAGGTTGTGCAGGAGTATCGAGACAGCGGAGTCTCAGGGAAAAGAGCAAGACGTCCGGGGCTGGACGCGCTCATCGCGGATGCGCGGCGGAAGAAATTCTCCGTGGTGCTCGTCGCTGCATTCGACCGTGTGGCGAGGAGTGTGAAGCACTTCTTGCAGGTTATGGACGAGTTTGACAGCTTGGGGATCGTCTTCATTTCCCGACGAGAGAACGTAGACACCAGCGGCCCGATGGGGCGACTCTTCTTGACGCTAATTGGCTCAATCGCCGAACTCGAATCAGACTTGATTCGCGAACGTGTCCTCGCCGGTATGCGCAGGGCAAAGTTGGACGGTGTGCGAATCGGACGCGCTCCAATGAACCTAGATCGGGCAGCCATCGTGCGCGACCGACTGAGCGGAATGACGTTGACCGCTGTGTCCAAGAAGTGGGGCATATCCCGCAGCCTAGTTTGCAAGCTGGTTAACAGATCACGTGCTGGTGATGAAGGGTTCGTGCAGCCGCCAGCCCGAATTGTTGATGCTGCTGGCTTTGTTCAGTCGAACTCAGCCGGGGCAGGTTGGTGACGAACTTATACGTTCGTGACTTGGCTGCGAGAGCTACCCAAAGGGAGGCAACAGATGCAAATTGGTGAGCCACTTCGAACGATTGTCGTCGAGCCGCTGGAACTTCCGGTGAAAGACCCGACCCGCGAACCTGAGTCTGAGCCGATTCAGTCGCCAGAGTCGGAGCCACGGCAGGTGCCAGTCACCCAGTGAGCATTCCTGACTACATCTCGCCCATCGTCGGCTGCCGCGTTTGGCAGTGGGACACCACAGGGTTGAAGTCGCTGAACTTTGAGTCATGGTCTCCGAGGAAGCCGCTGGCGGCGGAATGCAGGGCTGCGTCTCACGGAATCATCGTCGGTCGCGCCGAGGCGGCGCATGATGCCCCGCAAGCAAATTGCACCTGCGGCGTGTACGCAAGCAAGAGCCTTGAGCACTTGCGCACGACTGGATACGCGAAATACGGCATCCACGGCGAGGTGAACCTGTGGGGCACCGTCGTTGAGCACGAACTTGGATACCGTGCTCAATTCGCTTACCCCAAGAACTTCGCCCTGCCTCCCGACACGCTGCCGTTCACGCTGGCGGAAATCCAATCCCGCTTGCAAATGCTCACGGCTTACGGCGTTGACATTTACGTTGCCGATCTGAAGAAGAACATCCCGATCTGGGCTAACAGTTCGGGATACGACGACGCAGGATTGGGCTACTTTATCGAGAGGAGTAAGCAGTATCACGACCGACGCCGACACGAACGAACCTTGAAGAAGGGCGACCGCGTGGCGATCCTCGGTCGAGGCATAGCCGTGGTCGAGCGAGTTGACAGCAAACAGGTTCATGCCGTTCTGTGGAACAGGAGCGTGCTGAGGATTCGGCACAAGGAAATTGTCTGGGACGAGGACAACAGAAGATGGGAAGCTCACGCACAAAGCTCGGTTATAGGAGATCGCCGCTCGACATGACTGCTGACGAAAAAACTCAGCGCGACGCTGGTTCGATCCACACCGACCAGATCGGGAAGGTGTTCGCCGTCCGTCGTCACGGCTTACTCGAATGTCTGGTGTGTGGAGAGCTATTCACAAGAAGCACTGCCCCTGAGCACGCCGAGGTCGAATGTTATCCATCTATCGAGTTTTGTTTGCTTGAATCAGCACAAGGAGGAAAGCAATGTCACTGACTAAAAGGTATCTGAGGGACGGAACGAACCGCATCATCGGGTCGATCACCAGCGGCTACAGCGATAGGTCTTCCGTTGTCCGTGATGAGCATGAGCAGATCGCCGGACGCACGAGCCAGCGATTCAACACCGTGCGTGACGCGCATGGGAACTTGGTTTCAATCAATTCTTCTGACCCCGGTCTGCTGGTTCGGACGCAAGAAGTAACTCCGTCCCGTAACTCCCCCGAACAATTTCAACTCCTCCCCGCTTGGTTCAGATTGCACTGCGAGGACACATGAGTTTGCGATCTTCATTGCCGAACGAAAGAATGGAATGCCCGCTTTGCTGTGGCGCAGGCGAACTCACACGCGCAGAGATTCTGGATCGCCTCGGCGTTCGTGACTTTGCCCGCGTCGCCCAGCTTTCCGCCGAAGAAGCCTTCCGCCTGCTCCAGAGCAAGCACGACCGCGAGCACCAGAGTGAATGGTCGCGCTTCGAGGCGGAACTCGCGAAGAGGACTGCCGAGGTACGGGAACGCCTCTCTGGAGAACTGCGGCTAGTTCTGTCAGAAAAAGACAGCCTCAGTCGCCGAATCGAAGACGGCTTGAGGGAGGTCGCCCAGCTTCGCGAGCGGAACCAGCAGTTGGAAGCGGAGATGGCGAAGGTCGCGAGAGTCGGCAAGCGCGAAGAAATGGACTTCGCCGAAGAAGCGCGGGCTTGGGCTGGAATCTGCATATCCGAGAAGCTACCGCGCAACGGCGACTTCATCCTTTCCTATCGCGCTCCGAACGGCGACCCCACAGAGCCGAAAATCCTGATCGACAACAAGGACAAGTCGGTCATCGCGGAGAGCGACATCGACAAGATTGTTCGGGATGCAGGCGAGCGCTCCATCCGTGTTGCTGCACTGGTCGCCCGCGATGAGAACCAGCTTCGTCAGGTTGATCGCGAAACCCGCTGGAGCCGCAAAGACGGAGTCTGGCTGCTCCGAACAACACGCCAGTGGCTACCACGTGACCTCGACGTCCTGCGACCGATCTTCGAGCGGATGCGGGTTCAAGGATTCGACCTATTGGAGAGGAACGCGGTTCTTGCGGAGGAACTTCGTCGCACGTTCCCAGAGATCGACCGTATGGAGAAGGAATTGTTGAAGGCGACGAAAGCGATCCAGTCCGTCTTAGTGCTCGTTGGGCGTTACAGGGAACGGTTACGGGAACTCTGCGATACCGCCGCAGCGGCGAAGATCGACCCCAAGCCAGAACATGACGGCAGATTGGCGGCTGCACTCAGGCAGTAACAAAACTGGAGGAAACGATGGAACTCATCAAGAACCTGATTCACAGCATCGTGAGGTTCGTAGTCATCACCATCGCACTGATCCTGTTCTCTCTTGCGGCTCCCCTTCTCTACGCCCTGCCCGTCGTGGCTGTCGCCTTAGGCGCGACGGTCGCTGCTTCAAACGTGATTCAAATCGAGATATTGACCGGTCCGTTTGTCTGCTGCTTCTGGATGATTTTGATCTGCCATTGGCATAGTGTTCGCCGGGCGCAGCGCGAAGGTCGATTGGTGACATGGCGGCAAGACGAAGGCGGCTTGAGCCACACATTGGCTAAGTCCATCGCCTTCATGTTCATCGGATTCTTCGGGTCAACGCTCGCGGAATTCGTGTTCATGGCAGTGAAATACTACGGGTTCAATTCTCTCGTGAACCAGAACTACTTCGCACGTTTGGCATTTGTCGCGATGGCACCGTTCGCGGTGTTTGCGCCCGTTTGGTTGGTGCTGTTGTGCCGCTGGATGCGGAGCAGGAAACGTGAGGACTTCATCAGCCGAGCGAAGGGCGACCGCGAACTGCGTGAAAAGCTGCATGCGATCTCGCTCCAAGCCAAGAGCATGCGACAGAACGCGCACTGACTGACCCGTAACGAGAGGGGAGGAAAATTGATGGACTATTTCCACGTGTTCGTGCTCACGACCCTGTCTCTCGACAAGAATGGCGATGTCAAGAGCCGGAATGTCGCTGTGACGTTTGATTTGTTTGAAGCAGAAGATCACCGAAACAGAGGAGTCGAGCACGAATACAACGTTTTTGTTGTGCCGGGCGACTGGCGCGAGGATGCAGAACAATCGAATTTGGTTCAAAGCCCTCCGCGACCTTCCAGAAATCGTGCGTCGCAGAGGCAGGAGGAGCAATGAGAGAACGGGCACAGGCGTACTTAAATCAAGGGAAAACAGTGTATGCAGCAGGGCTGATGCTGAAGTTGATCGAGACGGAACCAACGCCTGAGAATCTCGAACTGCTCGCCGACATTTACATGAGGCAAGGGCTTTTTGATCACGCGAAAGCTCTGTATTTGCGCGTCGTGAAAGCAGGACTTAAATGAAGCCCGTAATACAGGAGGAATCGCTGGGATGAGCACGAAGATTAGCAAGAGTAAATTCGTCGCGGGCATGCAGTGCCTCAAGCGTCTTTACCTGCAAGTCCACTCGCCAGAGTTGGCAGCGCAGCCGAGTGCCGCCGATCAAGCCATTATCCAGCAGGGACACGATGTGGGCATGCTCGCCCGGCACCTTTTTCCCGGTGGAGTAGAAGTCTGCGAACGCAGTCTCGATCAAGCGATTCGCACAACGCGAGAGTTGGTCGCCGACCCAGAAATCCCTGCGATCTTTGAAGCCGTGTTCGAACACGGCGGCGTGCTCGTGAAGGTAGACGTCTTGCATCGGCGACGCGACGGCGGCTGGCGTCTCATCGAAGTCAAGTCCACGAGCGACGTTAAGGATCACCATTACGAGGATGTCGCGATCCAGTACCGCGTCGTTTCGCGTTCTGGCGTGGATGTCGCGAGAGCCTGTTTGGCGCATGTGAATCGCAACTTCATCTATCAGGGCAGCGAGATCGACCCGCGACGATTCTTCCGCATTCGTAATCTGACCCGGCGAGTCCAGCGGTTGCAGCCCGAGGTGACGTTTCAGCTACGCTCGGAGTTCACCGTGCTCGCCATGTCTAAGGCACCGGACATCGCGCCCGGTCGGCACTGTACCGATCCCGTCAGGTGCGAGTTCTTCGACCGCTGCAATATCCCGCGCCCAAACGATCACATTGGATACCTGCCGAGGTTGCACGCGAGTGCCGCCGAGGAGCTTGAAGAGATGGGCGTGGAGTCGATCCGCGATATTCCAGACGAGTTCGAATTGACTGACATTCAGCGGCGGGCGGCCACGTGCGTGCAAACGGGCGAGGCGTGGTACAGCCCTGAACTTCACGGCGTGCTGGCAGGATTGAAGTACCCGTTGTACTTCGCAGATTTTGAAACGGTGAATCGGGCACTTCCACCGTTCGCAGGAATGCGTCCTTATGACCACTTACCTTTTCAGTGGTCGGTGCATGTGCAGCGACAACCGGGCGCGGAGCCAGAGCACTACGAGTTCCTTGCCACAGACGCCAGCGATCCACGCCATGAGTTCATCACGTCGCTTTGCGCTGCGCTGGGGGAAAGCGGCAACATCGTCGTGTATTCGTCATTCGAGTCTCAGCGTCTTTCAGACCTTGCCAGTTGGGTACCCGAATTCTCTGATCGGATCAACGCGATCCAAGCCCGACTGTTCGATCTGCTGCCTGTGGTGCGGGAGTACACCTATCATCCGGCATACGCAGGCTCGTACTCGATCAAATCGGTCTTGCCTGCGCTCGTGGCGGGGATGACCTATGATGACATGCAGGTCGCGAACGGGCAGGATGCTGGGCTTGCATGGGAGTCGCTGGTGCGCGGAGACTTGGATCGCGAAGAGCGTGACGGGATCAGGAAGGCTCTGCTCGATTACTGTGCGCTGGACAGTTTGGCGATGGTCAGGCTGGTGGAGACACTCCGGTCGGTCTTGACATAAAACTAGTAGATCGTCGCCCCTCTTAAGGCGATGGCTGCTCGCCACTTGTGAGCGTGAACACCATGTCCGTCACGAACCGCTGGAACGATTCATTCTCGACGAATTGCTTGTAGACCTGTGTGTCGTCCTTCAAGAGTGTGAGCATGACCTTCGCCAGAGCTTTGTCGTGCTCAATTCGTGCCGCATTAGGCGTGTTTTTCTTTGCATTCTGATAGGCGGGATCAGCAGCGACTTTTGGCGCGATGTCATCCTTGATTCGCTGCGCCACACGGTCAGCGTCGGTGAACAGCGTTCCGAAATGATCGTTAAAAGTCTTCAAGATATTGCTCAAGCGGTCGAGTTCGGGGCCGGATTTGCGCCCGCCGCCTTCGACTGGCACCGGGGCAATCTCAGCATTTTCGTCGGCGAGTGCGATTTTCATAGCCGCCCTTTTTTCCACGCGATAGCTGTCCATGTCAATCGCCTCAAGAATCCCCTTAGACAGATCGTCTTCCTCAGGTGCGGGAAGCTTAGGGATCAGAAGGTTCAGCGTGACGGAAAGCTTTTCCCACTCGCGGTTGGTATACGGCAATACCGACGCTAGGAAATCGTATGTTCGCGCAAAGGCTTTAGCTTTGCCTTTGAAATCTATCTGACCATCTTCGTCGAGTTGGTTCTTGTAAACGGCCACGCACGCATCTAGGATCGGATCGAGCTTATCGCGCTCAGCGCCGGAAATGAACAAGTCCACCAGCGTTTGAACCTGCTCAGGCGAATATACCTGTGCGCCGTCGAGTGTAGCCTTGAGATCGTTGAGCTTGTTGGGGTCAGTTTCCTCACTGAGAACGGTTGTCCGATAGTAGTCGGCGAAGGCTTCGGTGATCGTCTGTGTGTTGTTCTGAAAGTCGAGGACGAAAACGTCGTGCTTATCTGGATGGGCACGATTCAGGCGCGAGAGAGTTTGCACCGCCTTGATCCCGGAGAGCGGCTTGTCCACATACATCGTGTGAAGTAGCGGTTCGTCATAGCCGGTTTGGAACTTGTCCGCGCAGATCAGGAACCGATATGGGTCTTCTTGGATTTTTTCTGTGATGTCGCCGCTTGGGAATCCATTCAGCGAAGATTCGGTAACCTTCGCGCCGCCGAACTCGTGCTCGCCGGAAAAGGCGATAATAGCTCGATACGGACTCTTGCGTTCTTCGAGATATTCCCTGAACGCAGAGAAATACTGGTTGGCACGTTCGATGCCGCTGCAAACTACTATGGCCCGCGCCTTGCCTCCGATCTTGCTTAACGCCATCACCTGTTCATGGAAGTGGTCTACCATGATTTCGGCTTTGAGGCGGATCGCGTGGTCGTGGCTCTCGACATACTTCCGTAATTTCTTTTGTGCCTTCTTTGTGTCAAACTCCGGATCACCTTCAATCTTCTTCACGAGCTTGTAAAAGCTGTCTACGGGCGTATAGCTTTTCAGGACATCGAGGATGAAGCGTTCTTCGATTGCCTGCTTCATGGTGTAGCTGTGAAAGGGTCTGTGTTTTACCTTTCCCTCGGCGTCTGGGGGCAACGGCTCCCCGAACATCTCCAGCGTCTTGCTCTTTGGCGTGGCGGTGAAAGCGAAATAGCTGGCGTTTGAAAGCATCTTCCGGGCGGCCATGCGCTTTTCCAGCGCATCGTTAACGGTATCTTCCGGGTCAGCCAGCGCTTCGCTCATCGCGGCAGAAGTCTTTCCACCCTGACTGCTGTGAGCCTCGTCGATGATGATGGCAAACTTTTTGGCCTTCTCCTCTTTCGCAATTTCATCAAGGATGAAGGGGAACTTCTGGACCGTGCTGATGATGATTTTCTTTCCTTCTTCGATGAACTTGCGCAAATCGCCGGAGTGTTCCGCGTGCCCTACCGTCGAACCAACCTGCATGAACTGCTTAATCGTCTTTTGGATTTGATCGTCCAAGATGCGTCGGTCAGTCACCACGATCACGGAATCGAACAATTCCGCGCCTTCCTTCTTTGCCCCGATGAGTTGATGAGCCAACCAAGCGATGGAATTGGACTTGCCGCTACCAGCGGAGTGCTGAATTAGATAGCGCCCACCGACGCCATCCGCCGGAACGATGGCCAGTACCTTGCGCACCACATCAAGCTGGTGGTAACGCGGAAAAATCTGGACACGTTTCTTTTTCCCGGTCCTTTCATTCTTGATCTCAATGATCTGGGCGTAGTTTTCGAGGATGTTCGTCAACCCCTGCGGAGTGAAAATCTCTTTCCAGAGATAGTCCGTCTTTAGCCCTTCGGAGTTCGGAGGATTGCCTGCGCCATCATTCCAGCCTTTGTTGAAGGGAAGAAACCACGAGCCTTTGCCGCGCAACTCGGTGCACATGGCTACTTCAGCGTCATCGACGGCGAAATGCACCACGCAGCGTCCAAACTGAAAGAGCTTTTCACGCGGATCACGGTCACGTCGATACTGCTCAACAGCATCTTCCACCGTCTGCTTTGTTAGGCTGTTCTTTAGTTCAAATGTGGCGAGAGGTAAGCCATTGATGAAGAGGCACAAGTCCAGTGCTCGACGTGTTTCGTCTGTGCTGTAGCGTAGCTGGCGGGTGACAACGAAACGATTCTTCGCAAACAGCGCAGCCGCCCTCGTGTTGCCGGGGGAAGGTGTGCCGTAGAACAAATCAAGACTGAGCGGCCCGTCGTCCACACCCTTGCGTAATACGTCAATCAGGCCACGCTTGCCGATTTCATTGGAAAGCCTTGCTAGAAACTTGAGACGGGCGATATCTTTGACATCTTTGGGATCAGCAATGCCGAGCTTCTTGAACTTCTCCGGCTGGGTGGATTGGAGGAAATGGAATAATTGCGTTACGTCGAGCGCTTGAGCGCGGTCGAAGTCCTTCGGGTTACCCGCAAACCAACCGTTGCCAGCGGAGAGTGGCATTTCGGATAAGACATCTTCCTGAGCTGGCGCGAGACCGTCTGTGCCTGTCATGTGAAGCATAATCAGCGTTTCGAGACCTTTTTCAGAAATGTCGGTGGTCATGCTTCAACACCCTCAGCTTCGACGTCGGTCAGTTCTTCGATTTCTAGCGTGGCTCCGGCTTCTTCAGCCGTGTCTGGCAATTTGCGAGCAGCTTCTCGCACGTCCAGCTTACCTGTCACCACGTCGGCGGTCAGCCGCGTGCGGTATTCGCGCAGCAAGGCGATTTCGCGTTCAGCATGGATGATGGCGCGGTTCAGCCCGACTGACTCTCTGTCAATGAAGCAACAGATTGCCTCTTGCTCTTCGATGGGCAGCAAAAGATTGGGCATCTGCTTGAAGTTTTCCCAATACAAGCGATTGCGGTCTGACACTATCCCTGTTGAGAACCGATTCACCTGTTGTTTGTATTCCGACGTCCTGAAAACGAATTCGTAGAAACGAGGATCGACGCCCGCCCGCGGCCTAATGACGACATAGGCTGGACTCACTAAACCGTCGGTCGCACTGGTTCCAACAGCGCCTTGCCACATCCTCATTGTGTTATAGGCAAGATCGTGCTTGCGAACGAGTTTGTATCTAGTATGGTCCGCAATGAGTCGCTTCGGCCGCCCGAACTGACTCAGAGGTTCCACCGTGATACCAGAACGTAGTGAGACTTGGAGAACGGGCAAGCCCGGAACCCCTTGCTCCACTCTGTGCGAGAACAGAGCCAAGTTGCGCACGATTCTCCAGTGTTTAGGGATGTTGGCCAGCCAAGGGATGCCGGAGGATTTGAGCGGGACATCGGGGTCGAGACCGAGCGTGACTGCGCGGTGGATGATAGCCTGCTTCTGCTCATTCAGCAGCGCAATCAACGTCTGCTTGGCTCGAATTGCACGTTCGACTCTCCCGTTTGCGTGGGCGAGGAATCGCACGATAGCAGCCTGCTCGTTTTCATCAGGAACGAGGACGGGAATCTGCCGCATTCCGGGCACAGATAAGTCCCACTGACCGACTCGGACCCCATCCGACGCTCGTCCGAAATGGGCCACATACGGCTTGCTTCGCAATAAGGCTTGGCCAAAGGCGCGGCTTCCGACGGAGAAGTCAAACACGAAGTAGGCTGGGCTTACTATACCGTCGCAGGGCGCAATACCCATCGACCCCTGCCATGCCTTCATCTTGTTGATGACCAGATTGCCAGCGCGAGCGACCTTGTAATTGCTGAGGTCTTCCGGGATGACGTTGTGGTTCTCGTCGTCATCAGTAAGCGAACGCACGAACACACCTTTCTCGCGAGCCACTGACAGCAGCGGAAGTTCAGGGCAATTGCGCTCGGCACGTTTCTTAATGAGTGTGCGAAGATTGCGAACTGCCCAATGTGCAGGCACAGGGCCCAGCCAGCGCGAACCGGAATCTTTGTATTCCGGATAAGGCTTGAGGCCCTGAATCATGGTTGGTCTCCCAGTAACAGGTCATCGGGATTCCAAATGCGTTCGGCGATCTTCGTGTAAAGCTGGCTGCGGCTCTCCACGTCAGCTTTTTTGAACTGTGTTAGCGAGATAAACGGTAAGCCACTCTGCTCCTTGAAGCGCAGGAATCCGGGGTTGTGCTCATAGCACTGTGGATGAAGAGAGCGGGCGAGTAGATTCTGTTCGAGATAGTGCGGCAGTTTCTCCTCGTAGGTCAGGTCGCCGTAACTGGCGTTGAAGCTCTTCGGCAGCAGAAGCAAGCCGCCGATCCGATTGCGATGCTCGGCAAAGTCGGCTGGGTGTGGGAATTCGTCAGTGTGGCGTTCAGCGTGATCAGCCCAGATGTGTTCAACCTCATAGCGGGTCTTGCCCTCGCTGACGTAATCGAGATACCGCGACGGGAATCCGGACTGCGTTTCCACATAATCGGTCAGTCGTGCAAGGATACGATGGAGGGCGTAGCGGTTCTGCTGGTGCATTCGCAGGCGGTCGTTGCTGGCGAATGTCCCCTTCTCCTTGCCCTCGCTGACGAGGCTTTCATGGAGCTTCTTTGAAAGCGCTTCGACCGACAGTCCCCGGATGCCAAAGACAACCTGCGCCATGGAATACTGCATGGTGGAATATGCGATGGTGCGGAAATTCCACAGCCGCCATGTGAGTAGGATGTCAATGTAACGGGCAACTAACCCTAACTTCTGAGTCACGACAGCATCGCCGTCGTCCGGTTTCAATGGGGCGAGCAAGAGCAAGTGTTGCAGGGTGAAACCGTGCTGAGCGTTATATAGAACATTTTCCAATCCGGGCACAGGCGTTTGTGCAGCCTGAATGAGACGGAGATATTGACGGCTGTAGAAAGTGAAGTCACGGTCGATGAAGCGATAGAAATCGTCGCTTTGCTGGAGTCCGACGGTATCGGCGGCATCCCGCAGCCAGCGATGGAACTCTGTGCCGATTCGGTCGAAGTCCTCTGGTTTCGCGCCCTTTTTACGCTCACGAATTTTGGTGGAGTATTGGCTGCGTAGCCAAGCCTTGAAGCAATCAGACTCGACTTCCTTGCCAGCGTCGTTGAGTTCCCGGATACGTTCGCGCCAACGTGCGCTCGCAGGCGTGCGTTTATCCTCGTCGATATTGGCGAGCAGATAGCCTTTGAGCATGTCCGTGGGGCTGAGTGAGAGACCACGGTCGTTCATTGTCTCAAAGATGGTGTAGGCGTCATCGTCGGAATAGGCAGTGATTTCGACAAGGTGAACGTTCTCTAGTAGCCAGTCGATGAAGTAGGGCAAGGCAACGTCGCGCAGCTCTTCAGGTAAATAGGATTCGAGGTCGCGGTAGCGCTGGACAAGATTCTGGACGGATTCGGGACGCCCGTTCAGGTCGAATGAGTGACCTTCGTAAAGCGCTTCCATTGCGGGGGTGCGCTCGTCTACGTGGAGATTGAATGATTTCTGACCGAACTTTTCCGAGAAGATCAACTCGTCCACATTGACTTGCTTTTCACGGTCCTTCTGAAGATTTCGGAGCAAAATGAGCAGGAGGGTAAGGCTGGTGAGGCGCTGCTGACCGTCTACGATGTAACCGGCACTTTCCTTTTTGCTGATGATGATCGAGCCGAGAAAGTAGTGCGGATAGTCCGCGACTTTGCTGCGAGCGTGTTCAGGGCGATACTCCTCTAGGAATTTCCCGCTGAGATCGTCAACCAGTTCGTGGATTTGCTTTTCCTGCCACTTGTATTCGCGCTGGTAGTAGTCAATGGAATACTTAACGCCCTTAAGCAGTTCACGAACCGTTTTCGCCTTGCCGAGAATCTCTCTCATTTCGTTTCGCCCTTCACAATCTCGTCGAGCAAGCCTCCTGTTTCCTTTTCCAACGCCACGATGTCAGCTCGAATCTCGTCGAGAGAGCGGCGAGGCTGCGGCTTGTAGAAGTGGCGGGTGAAGGAAATCTCATAGCCAATCTTGGTCGCGGATTCGTCTATCCACGCATCCGGCGTGTAAGGCAGCACTTCGCGACGAATGAATGCCTCGATGCCCCCTTCCTCCAACAGTGGAACCTGCTCAGTGTCGCGCAGCTCGGAGTCAGGCTCGTATTCGACCACGCATTTCTTCCCGTCCACGGTTGTTTCGTAAAATCCATGAATCGGGTCGGCCTTGGTCTTGCTGGGCTTGTGAACTTTGGCGATGATGGGGGGAGCCGTTTCCACTCGCCAACTGACCGTGCGCAAAATGACCTTCAAATCGGTTGCACTGAGTTTGATCTTCAGCTTGTCGAGTGCGTCCGTCACGCGGTCGCGAAAAATATTGTGGTCTTCAAACAGCTTGTCGCCGATTTCGATGCGGAGTGCATTACCAGTCGCGACGAGCTTACCGTCGCGCTCCCAAGTTTTCGCGTCTAAGAGCTTCTTCTTTTTCTTTTCGGGCAGACCTTTCTTCACCGAGCCTTCTTCGCTTTCCTCATCGTCGTCACCGTTGCCCCATTCGTTGACGAGTATCTCCAATTTCGCCTGCACGCTGGCGAAATCGTCAAACAGCGGCTCGCCGAGCTGTTCATAGAATTCGCTGCGGAGTTCTTCGTCACCGGAAGCGAAGCGTAGAGACTCGATAGCTTTCACTGAAAGCTGGCTGTGCCAGCGAAGCGGGCGTTCGACGGTCACCTTCCAATAGCCGAACGCGGCGTTGGGAAAGATTTTCGATTGTTCTGTCTCTTTGAATGCGAGGTGGGTATCGCAGATGCGCTGGATGTCTTCCGGCGAAAGCTCGCAGTTCTTCTTGCCGAGGTTCTTCCGTAGGGGCTTGAACCATTGCGTAGCGTCGATGAGCTGGACCTTACCTTTGCGGTGTTCGGGCTTACGATTGGTGAGCACCCAGATGTAAGTGGCTATGCCCGTGTTATAAAACATGTTCAGCGGTAAAGCGACGATGGCTTCAAGCCAGTCGTTTTCGATGAGCCAGCGCCGGATATTGCTTTCACCCTGTCCGGCGTCCCCAGTAAAGAGAGACGACCCGTTGTGGACTTCTGCTACTCGGCTGCCCAACGGCGTCTTGTGGTTCATCTTTGAGGCCATATTGACGAGGAAAAGCAACTGGCCATCGCTGGAGCGCGTGACGAGGGAGAGTTCTTCGCCGTCGTGCATGACTCGGAAGCGCGGATCGCGCATTCCGTCCTTGCCGCCCATGTGATCCAAATCCTTCTTCCAGCTCTTTCCGTAAGGCGGATTGGCGAGCAAGAAGTCGAACTCCTGCGCCGGAAAGGCGTCGTTCGAGAGCGTGGAATGCTCCGCGCCGCCGACGATGTGATCGGCGCTCTCGCCTTCGCCTTTCAGGAGCATGTCGGACTTGCAGACGGCGTAGGTCTCGGGGTTGATTTCCTGACCGTAAAGGTGAGCGACGACTTGGTGGTTTTGCTTGCGTGCCAAGTCCTTTACGGTTTCTTCGGCAACCGTGAGCATTCCTCCGGAGCCGCAAGCGCAATCGTAGAGCAGATAAGAACCCGATTGAATCTTGTCGGCAATCGGCTGGAAGATCAGGTTCGCCATGAGCTTGATGGCATCTCTCGGTGTCCAGTGTTCCCCGGCTTCCTCATTGTTTTCCTCGTTGAACTTGCGGACAAGCTCCTCGAAGACCGTGCCCATGGAATGGTTGTCGATTCCGGCGGGACTCAAATCAATTTCCGGATCAAGGAATTTGCCGATGAGCGTGCCGAGAGAATCGGATTTGGACAGCGTGGGAAGCTGGTTGCGGAACTTGAAATTTTCGAGGATGTCCTGAACGTTTTGCGAGAAGTTGTTTAAGTAATCTTCAAAATCCGCGAGCAACTGCTGCTGGCTGGCGCGAGACTTGAGATCACGAAGCGTGAATTTGGACGTATTGTAAAAAGCCTGCTTTGACGCGTCGCACAGCGCGGCGTGCTGCGATGTGATTCCTGCTTTATCGAGCATGTCCTTTGTTTCGAGGACGGCTTTCTTCGTCGGCTCCAGAACTGCGTCCAAACGGCGCAAGACGCACATTGGCAGAATCACGTCGGGATACTTGCCGCGCTTGAACAGGTCGCGTAGAACGTCGTCAGCAATGCCCCAGATGAAGGAAATGATTTTGTTGTGGGTGGCCTGATCCATGTGCGTTTCTTCTAGCCTGTCAGCACGCAAGCACTTGTTCTAGCGGGAAGAAATCGCATTATCGCACAGGGGAGAAGGGACGCGATGTGTCCCGGCACCAAGGGTAGGTAAACTTTCTAGGCGAACGAATGACCAAACGCGGTCGCGACCATTTCAAGCTCTTCCGGTGGGAATCGCTCTGACCAGTGCTCGCGCAGTTTGTAAGGCTGTGATTGAAGCTGGTCATAGATCAAGAGTATTTCGGGCTGGAAAAAGAATGCGCTTCGGCCCTTTGCAGTTTTGCTCATCTGATCAAAGACGTCCCGTAGGACCGCAAGCTTTTCGTCGAGTAGTGGACGGAAGCGCATGCTGACCTGCTCCGGCGTCTGACCGTAAAGGGGCCACAGATGCCGAATGACCTCCAGCGACAGGTCGGTGTTGCCGGGTCGGGCCGACAGCTTGTAGTACTGGCGTTCGAGCGCCTTCAAGATCATGAACTCGGCAATATCAGGCATCTTGGACATCTCATCGTCAATTCTGCTGAACTCGTTATCAGCCACTTCAATCAGTCCTGCAAGCAGATGGATGCGCCGCTTGAGGTCTTTTCGAATCTTCGTGCCGCTCTTATAGCTTGTATCATGAGAAATCTCTGACCAGAGGTGTTGAGCAAGGGTCCTGACTTGAACCTCGGCACGATACTTCGGCTTCGGAAATTGCGCCAGCAGCGGATGGTCTTCGTTCAACCACGTATCCAGATGGACGCTGATGTAGCCAACTTTTTCATCTTTCTCGTCTGCCAACCTTTGCCTTGTGTCATCCGGTTCGGAACATCCGCAGACTGACGGCATGGACGTGACAATCTCGTCAACTTCCCGCTGATAGCGGACCACCGCCCGGATTCCAACTTTGTCCCCCAGCGATTCATAGGTATGTTCAGGCTTGAGGATCAGTTTCTTGATCAAGCTA
The DNA here is from genome assembly GCA_963766625.1 of uncultured Acidobacteriaceae bacterium. Classification (GTDB taxonomy): domain Bacteria; phylum Acidobacteriota; class Terriglobia; order Terriglobales; family Acidobacteriaceae; genus Sulfotelmatobacter. The sequence goes on from CAVYBF010000028.1 coordinate 381,807, forward strand.
TCAATATCCTTGGTCCTCATCGTAACGTCGGCTTTGATGCCCAATCGCTTGATCTCGGTTTCCAAGCCCTTCTTTATCAGTTCGCCGAAGTCACGGAACGACGGCTCATCGGCGAGCCAAAGCAGTCGAGCTTGTTCAAGATCAGACCTAATCATTTGTGATCTACGCGGGTTACCGTATCCGCAATGACGATGCTCTCTTCTTGAACTCTGACAATGTCCGCTTCCTCTTCTGGAACCCGGACTTCTGCTCCCTTGGACGTGTGGTAAGAACGACGCCGGAGTCTACCGACAATCTCAGAAGTATCCAGCGGAAACTGCTTCAGAGACACTTGTCGCTCCTTCAGAAAGCTCTCGAATGACTCGCGATGCGCCTTCGGAACATATTCCTCAATAAAACTTCGTGGCGAAAAGCTCTTTTTTTCAGACGACATTTCCGACATGACATGATCGTAAACTTTTGTCTTCTCGACTGGGTCGCTTATGGCGTCGTTGACGTAAACGAGCGCAGCCTCGAAAAATTTCTTTGTCGCGACACGTGGCTCCTCGACCAACTTGCATCCAAGGAACCTCAGCCAGAATTGTGCTAGTTCGTCTGCTGAACCGAAGGGACGCTGAGAGTCGCACGCCACTGAGCTGAAGTCATCATCTCCCGGCCCAGTTCGCACAAACAGAGCCGCCTTGAAAAGGCGCGTCCCCTCCGTCAACACTAGGTTGTCCAGCACAGACATTTCAAAGGTCTGTTTCCCCTTCTTGGTGCTCAACTCTAGCTGGGCACCTTCCTCACGTTCCAGTTTGAGAACCACGAGACTGCGCTTGCCACTAACGGTGGAGTCCATTATTGCGAGAACTCCCGAAGAAGTAGAGCCGCCCTGCTGTTCGAACAAGAATTGAGCAAACTTCTGAGATAGAGGAACAAAGTCATCTGTGTGTTGCTTGCCTTTTGTGTAATCACGAATCAGTGCAGGGACTGGTGACTGAGTCTCTGGGCGAAATTGAACGTCGTAAGCCGACTTGGAAGCCAAGACTCGGACCAAACGTCGTTTCAGGTGCGCGATGCGATCCGCGTCCAGCGTCGCCTCGATTTCGCTGAGTACCGGAGCTGTCTCTAGTCCATGAACACGCTTGGGAACGTCATGGAAGATTAGCCTGTGTATGTGTAACGTTGCGAGATCGTCTGACTTGATCAAAGAGACACACCTTCCCTTCGCAGGACTTAGCACCAATCAAAAGGGGAAGAGTGTAAGCATACCAGCTTAACCTTGTCGTTTGCCTATCCGCTATCAATCTCCCGCATGCTCCGATCCGCCCGTTGGAACCCAACGCGGGCCGCGATCATCGCGTCGGTTCGAGGACTGTGCTGCGGATTCGCCGAACAGGCCGTCGCACGACGACTGCGCAGCATGGCCGATGCGCGACGAACCGTATTCGACGCAAGTACACCTAATGGTGCCACGACTCTTAGGCGAATACAAGGCGAAAGATGATAAGCTGGAATTGTGGATGAAGGCCGCAAGACCGTCGCAGCGATCTCCGACGCCGTTCGCTGAGCTGAGGAAATCATGCGGGCGATTGATGAGCGTTGGCCTCCAACGAAGGAAATGAGAAATGCGGGGTAAGAAAGAAATCGAACAGATTGTCTTGGACGCCGCACGAGTAGCGGGTGTTCCAATTCCCGATGGTGGCGAAAGGGGCGAGGAACCAGATTTCCGCTTCCAAACAGAGACGGGAAATTTGGGCATCGACGTTTCCGAACTGTTGCGACCAGCCTGCACGAACCACGGAATTCTCCCGCTAGAGCAGGAAAATTTTCACCGGAGAATTTTGGACGCGAGTCAGAAGCAATGCGAAGAACGGGGTCTGCCTCCGCTCCGTGTTCACGTTTATTTCGCCAATCCGAAGGGCAGGAAACAAGACTGGAAGAATCTGACGCAGTCTCTCGTAGACGTAGTCGTCGCAAACTATCAAAAAGCTCAACCTGCATGGAGTCAGTCCGGCCCATCGTTGCCAGAAGACTTTCAACATGTACTGATTGTCCGCGACGAGGACCCGTGGTGGTGGAGTCCGACGGTCGGTGGAATCTCGCTCTCGCAAATTCCGATGCACATCGCATCATGCATTGCGGCCAAGGAAAAGAAGCTCCCTGCGTATAGAAGGAATCTTCCGAGCCGAGCGGAGGTCTGGCTGCTTTTCCACAGCGGAGTAACCGTTGCCCGAAGTGTCGAGGTGCCACACGGAATAAACGAATGGAGATTTCCATTCGAGTTCGACCGCGTCTTTTGGTTTTCGTTTCTCGGACGGCCTGAGTTTGTTGAAATACATCGTGCTCCGATGATGGACTACAGGAAGCCGTGGACTCGGTTGGAGTTTGTCTGTGAGTGCGGAACGAGATGCCACATTGATGTCGAGTTGGACGACGGCCAGTTCAGCGGTCGCGCCTATCAGCATCCCTGCGGAACTACCGCTGGACACTACGTGCCGGGGCGGATTATCAGAATGTGGGAAGATGGCAAGGTTCTCGATTAGATGACGACATTTCTTGTTTTCGGTGTCGGTTGTGCTGTGGGTTCCATTGTTACGGCGCTTGTCATTTGGAGGAAATATCGAATGCCAGAAACGGTTGCTCAGAAATTTACGTGCGGATTTTCCGAGGAATGGGATGATTTTGAAAAACGACATCGTTTGTTCCTTGAGCGGTTTCCAAACCTTGTCACCGCTCTGAACACAGCGTTCATCCGACGCGCAACGCTGTCGGAACACATTGATAAATTTGTTTTCTTCTATGGAAGGCTCTGTTGTGAGGATTTCTTTGAAATCGGCTTGTGTTGCGGTAACGGCTATGGAGCCGCTGCTCTCAAATTAGTCCGTAGTCTGTATGAAAGAGCAGTCACACTGCGGTACTTGCATGAACATCCCGAAGAGTTGTCTGCGTTCTGGGACTATCACCACGTAGCCTCGTACAAACTCATGGTTCCTGTGGATGAAACCCTCGGCACCAAGACCATACCTGAAGAAATGCGTGCGAAGCTGACGGCTGATTTTGAAAGCGTCAGAGAACGCTTTATGGTCACTACTTGTGAAAAGTGCGGAACGAAGCGTCTGAATCATACTTGGAGCAAACTCGATTTTGTTTCAATGTCAAAAAAGACGGGGACTATCGGCAAGCTGATTGTTCCCGGATACTACTGGCCGCTGCGTCACGCTCACGCAACTGTCGGTGCGTTGTTGTCAAGATTGGAAGACAGTGAAGTTGAGGGAATTTCTTTTGCACCAACTGCACAGAGAAAGGAAGCCGATGACGCGCTGATGTCGGCGCAAAACATCATCGTCGATGTGTTGAACGTCCAAGACGAGCGGTTCAAGATTCCGGGACTGAAAGAACAGATTCAGCGAGTCATTGATGATTTTATGGAGATGTATGCCAAGCCCAATGGTCACGAGGCGTAGGCACGAGTGTCATGTTGTTTGACGAGATTGAGCGTACCGAGACCCGCAGGAAGCGCGAACGCGAGTCAACGTTCGGGTATTTGAACTCTTCTGCTCGTACTCCGATGACTGCGGCACGAGCGGTCCTTGAGCAGTGGTTCGATTCGTATCCTGAATCTGGGATGGCTGATTTACGTGCTCGATTCAGGTCTCCTATCGACGCACAACACCAGTCTGCATTCTGGGAATTGTATCTCCACGAACTGTTTTCGAGGCTAGGACTTACTCTCGAACCGCACCCGGAGATTCAAGGTTCGCGCAATCACCCGGACTTTTTGGTGAAAGAAGGTGACGTTGCGAAGTTCTACCTCGAAGGCATTGTGGCTGGACTTCCGTCGGCGAAGGACTCGGGCGCTGAAGCCCGCCTCGCGGAAGTATTCGACCTCGTCAATAGCATGGAAATATCCGACTGGTTTCTTCAGGTCGAATACCGTGGCTACCCGGAGGCACCGCCTTCAGTCAAAGAACTGCGTAAGCAACTGGAATCTTGGCTGGCATCATTGGACGTAAAGGCAATTGATGCAGCCCTAAAAGCAGAAGAGTGGGAAAGTTTGCCAGAATACGAGTGGCAATGTGACGGTCTCACTTTGACGTTCACTCCTTCGCCTAAATCTCCGAAAGCGGCAGCAAACGCGGACTCTCAACCCATAGGTATAACGATGCCAGCCGTGGGTAATTTGCTTACGACGGACAACGATATTAGGCGTGCAGTCGAGGCCAAGGCAAAGAAATATGGAACCCTACCGCTACCTCTTGTGGTCGCCGTCAACGTCGTGAGTGAGCATTGCGACAATATCGACGTCAATAACGCACTCTTCGGGACTGAGCAAATCGTTTGTACCTTGAACGCTGACGGGTCAATTGGGCCGGAGAGAGCCGAGCGCCGCCATGACGGTGTGTGGTTTGGCCCGAAGGGGCCGCGAAATAAGGCTGTCAGTGCAATCCTCATTGGAAACGACGTCGGGACGTACAACTGTGCAGACGAAGATAAAACTCCATTGCTCATCCACAGCCCGCACCCGACCCATCTGCTCGCGCTTGAGTACCCGTTGCCTGAATCACTCCCCGACAACAGCACGGGCACTATGAAGCGTAAGGATGGGCGTAGCGCGAGAGACTTTTTGCGGCTTCCCGACCCGTGGCCTCCGGCTTACGATTGACAGTATCTTCGGAACAACTGACTAAGCGAAGCTCGAAATGTCGGACGATAAAATTGGAAGGAACGAACACTGCCCGTGCGGGAGTGGCAAGAAGTACAAGAAATGCTGCGGCTCGGTCGCACGAGAGAAAACACGGATGACTCCCCAACCTACGTTCAGCACGCAAGTTCCGGCGGGCGGCGTGCCGGGGGAGGCTCAAGGGATAGTTGCGTGCAACCACTTTCGAGACGAAGCAGACCCTCGCAATCTTGGTGGGCCGACCGGACTCCCGGGCCAGTACAGAGTCACGTTTCTCTTTGAACGACCCAACTACCGACGGACAAAGGAATACGAATTCGCGTTCCTCGGCCCGTTGCGTGGAGACTCCCATCTGGCTATAACGAAGCCTGCATTCACTCCACCCGACTCAAACGCAGACCAAATCAAGATTTATGCGACGACGCCACATGGAGTGTTTGAGTTCACGGGGCTTCCGAACGAAAAAGGATTCCTTGGAAAGATTGTGTCCAACCCGTTTCACGCGACTGACAGAAACGATGCGGAACGCAGGGCTTACGACGCTCTCGTTCCGGCGTTGAGCAATTGGTCAGCCCATCTCGACATTCCACTCGAAGTTCAGATCATGGAAACGATGGAGATGCGAACAGAGAGTGTCGGCATCCGGGTAGTGCAGCCATTCTTGGAGGCACCGTTCTCAGTGGAAGGAACTCCACCGCCGCACGATTCAGAATTTGCTCACTACGCCAGCATGTATCGGGAAGCTCTCAACAGCAACAGTTCCGTCTATCGGTTCTTGTGTCTCTTCAAGATTATCGAAGGGATCAGAGTACGCCGTTTGCGTCTCGGAAAAGAAGCCGCAGGTGACCGGGAGAAGTGCGTTCGCCCAATGGAACGCATTCCTAACGATGATCCGAGCGCGAAGGCATGGCTGAACGCAATTTTCCCGATACACCGCGAGTGGGATGGCCTGACACTAAGCCAAATGTTTCCGCCTGAAGCCAAGGGAAAGAAACTGATGCACCTTGTCCAAACCGAATTGACGAATCTTCGAGACCAGATAGCACACAGCATCATGCGATCCGGGGAGTTGTCGCTCTCTGCTGACGATCTTGTGCAAATTCAGCGCGTGAACAAGTGGCTCCCGCTCACTCGCTGCATCGCACGTCGGATGTTGAAGAATGATTTCCCGACGCAGTTTTTGTCCTATCTGGGGGACGACGGGACCTATCGGCGCGGATCCTAGCCGCTTAAGCCGCGTGTGCCGGATCGCAGCGCCTAGCCACATGGCTCGCTAGGCTGGTCACAAAGGCTGTTTTTCGCTTGAGAAAGGTTCAGCCTGCCAAACCACCTCCGTGAGCCAAATCGCCGTAGAATCGGCTTCCTGATGGCACCTTGATCAACCCGTCCACCGCGTTTGGTCGTCGTCGTCGCAACTGGATCGACGCGCACGGTTCCGTTCCTTAATTAGTGCTTTTTCATTCCTTGATATTGGAACTGACCTCTATAGCCTTTCTCAGCGGTTCCAAGCGTCTGCTCGAAAATCAATTGACAAACCCGCATACCGGAAAGCAATTTTACTTTGAGAGGGCCGTGATTGCAGATTTCTAACTTAATCGTGCCAACAAAACCAGCATGAATTGTTGGTGCAGTAACGTGTACGCCGATACCGAGTCTCGCCAAAGAACTTTTGCCTTCCACTCTCGCCGCAAGGCGAGAAGTGGTTGGAAGCTCAATTGTTTCTTTTGTTTCTCCTAATACGAATGTACGCGGCTCCAGCACGTACCCGCTCGAACGTATCTGCCGGGTCTTAGAATATCTCTTGGCAAATTCGCTGTATTGGTAATCCGGGTCGGCAGGGCTGACAGTCTGCTCAACGCCTTTTGCAAGAGGCATCATTTGCCATTCTTGCAAGAATTCTGAAAGGGTGAGGTCAAGGCTTGTGGAACTATAAGCCAACTCATTTGGGGGCGGGTTGACAATAATCTGCCCGCTTTGAAGCGCGGATTGGATTTCTCGGTCTGTTAGGACCATTTATCCCCCGACAGAGGATGCGTTTACCCACATACGCCAGCGTCCTGACGTGCTCTCCCTTGGTAGCTCTATTAACACCTTTCCCTTGGCATCTCTTCCAATCTCAGAAGCAAGAAGTTTGTTTCCTTCAATGTTCTGTTTTGAAACAACAACTTCATCAAACTTCCCGTCCGCGCCCTGAATACGGGCAATCTTTTCATTAGGCGTGAATCCTGCGATTATCTGGCAATGCAATTTCGTCGGCATTTTGGTTTCCCGCTTTCCCCTTGCTTTTTTCTACCCACTGCTTATAGCATAGACGCTAAGAGCACCGCTATGGGTTGGATAGAATAATTTTGTTGAAAACTAGTACCAAACCAGTGCCAGTGGCGAACATAAAGCGAATCTGTTATGATGTCTCTCCGAGGTGAATCTTTATGAGAAACCTCTTTTCAGCAGCGTTTGTGCTTGCGACCGCAGTCTGCATGTTAGGTCAAGCGGCACAAGCTCAAGACCTAAAGTCCGTTATCCCGCAGCACAAATCGGGAGAAACTCTATCTTATCGTGTAGTGTTTGACGGCGACCCTCAATTTGGCAATCTTTCGCTCGCGTTCTACCACATTGGCGAAGAACGAAAAAATCAGTCTGGCTTAACTGCATGGTTCGGAACTGTCAACCACTTCGTCAAGGTAAACCCGGGTGTATACGATGTGGACGGCGTGATACCGCCCAACATGATGGAAGGCGAGTATCAGCTACAAAAAGTAAACACCACAATCGGACCCGCCTCAAAAACATACGAAGCAAGTGATCTAAAAGTCAGCATCTTTATAAAGAACGACGCGAAGTACGATTTTCCGCCGTTAAAATCTGTAACCCCCAAGTAGCGGAACGTCGGAGGCTTTTGCCAAGCGCACTGGGGCATGGACTCAACGCAGCAAGCTGCACCTCGCCTCTTTACCGCCGCATGCTAGAACTCGAACGCGGGCTTGCCCAGCAATTCTGATTTGTTCCTTGCCCAATTGACCAGCAGCCCTGAGTCGGGATGGTCGCAGATCGAGGGTGCGGCAGCGACCAAGTCTTCCCAATAGGCGACCACGAATCGGCTATTCGGCGAGTGCAGACACGCACGGTCGGCGAACTCTCGTCTGGGGTTCTCGCCATGTTCTTTCTCGTGGCGCTTTCTGAGCAGGTTGACTAGAACGAACGCTGGACAACCCAAAGCCTCTTTCAGCGCCGTGCCCAACGCCCAGTTCCGCAAGAGTTCGTACCAGCCGTCGCGCACCGCTTCTTCCGCGCCTTCACGATTGAGATAGCGCGAGGCGTGCTTGATATAGGGTCGGGATTTGCGCAGTTCGTCTTCGCGCTTCCCTTTGTTTGAGCGGTTGAGCGAGCGAAATTTCGCCTCGACCACAACGAGCAGCTTGTTTTCCCATAGGAAGATCAGGTCAGACTCGGAACGAGCGGTTGCCTTCTCAGGAATTTGGTCAGAACAGAGGCGGTACGAATCCCACAGGCAGCCATTGTGGGTTGTCCAGAAAACGGTCAGCGGTTCGCTGTCGGGACATGGGCAGATCGTCCTGATCACTGGCGAAAGACGAGCATGGCGCTCGAAGAATCGGAAGACGTTCCAAGTGACTGCGTCTTCCGAGTGCTCGTGCCCCATACGGGATTCCCGCTTCCCGCGCAGGATCGCATCAAGACGTTCTTGGTCGTTCGCATCAGTCCAAAGAAGATTCCGCGAGGGATCGTCATACACGTAGGTGTAACCACCGCGAGTAGAATGCACCGAGATGTGATGCAGCGGACAGGGGCTTGCTTCGACACAGCCGCGCACGGGACAGGCATTCCGTCCTCGGAAGCAAAGTTCCACGACGCCGAACGGCATGGGATTTGTGGGCATGCGCCCAACTATACCGCGAGGTAAGGACGAGTGAGGCTTGGTACAATCCCCGGCGAGGAGAATTCAATGGCTAATTTGGCGGGCGTTGTCCAGCAGTTGCGGAAGGAACGGGATCAGGCTGCACGAACTGTCCAGCAACTTGACGCGGCACTCGCCGCGCTCGACGGCGACTCATACGGAAGACGAACTGCAACTAGGCGCAAGATTTCAGCGGCAGCACGGGCGAGAATCGCGGCTGCCCAGCGAGCACGATGGGCAAAGGCACGTAAGAATGGCGGGCAGAAGCAGAACGTAGTCAGCATGCCCAAGAAGAAGACGATGTCGGTTGCGGCCCGCAGAAAAATTGCTGCCGCCCAGCGGGCGCGGTGGGCGAAGGTGAAGGCGGCTCAGAAGAAGACCGCGTAAGAGACCAGCCGCCAAACGCCCCGTTGCGGGAATCGGCAGGTCAACTCTTGACCGTCTTCTTCAGGACGTAGTCGAAGTAACGCTCTGTAGTGTCGGCAGAACTCCATTCGGCGCGAAGCGTCGTCCGCTTCTCCACCTTTCTCAGGGCGGAAAGCAGCGTGCGGTTGAGTTCGTTCGCACTGGCTCCTTCCATCTGGGATTCGACAAGGAACTCGTCGCCCTCTTTTCTGATCTCGCTCTCGGCGGCGAGTTGGTCAAGAGCTTGTCGAATCGTCGCGACATCAGAGCGGTTGATTCGTGCCTTGAGCTTGAAGTTCATCTCCGGCGCTCGCGATCATTTTACGATCACCCGCTCGTGTTGCCGCAGACTGCCCAGACTAACAAACCTGACCGTTCTTCTGTCTTTTGTCAGCACCGTCTCGCCCGTGAACGGAATCTTCCTGCGAATACCCGGCTTGTGGCGGATCGAAAACTTGCCGAAGCTGCCCAGCTTCAGCGTGAATCCGTTCGTTCCCAGATTGTTGAGCAGTGTGGCTTCCAAGCTCTCGATCACCGTATTCACGATGTGCTCAGCTTCCTTCTTCGTCGGCAGAGCCAATGCCTGCTGAACCCGCGCTGCCAACTCGTCTCGACCTCTTAGACTTGCTCGCATGTAGAAATTTTGAACTACATTGAACTACATTTCGCGAAAAGCCGCATAAAAAAGTGCCATCAATGAAGGGATTTTGAATTTTGATTTTCCACTGAAAACCCTTGACTGGAGCGGATTTCCGCATGATTATTGGGAAATCCGGGTTGTGGCGAGGAGAGATTCCCGGTAGCGCTACCATCACTCCCATTCTTACTGATTCGTCACGTTTTTCCTAGATCGTCTCTCTTGAGCTATAACCGGCGTTCAGCTGTTTCGCAACTGTTTGCTCGCTGAACGTCTTGAGACGTAATCTTTCAAGGTTGAGAGCAGAGGACGTTCAGAGCGGAGGATCGAGACGACCTGGTGCCCAAGCAGCTTAAAAAGCTAAATGTCGCAATGATCGGCTCTGGCTTTATGGGGCGCGCTCATTCGAATGCGTTCCGTCAAGCCGGACTTTTCTTTGATATCCCTTACGAACTCAAACTCAAAGTCATTAGCGCCCGCAACCGGCAAGCGGTGGAGGATTTCGCCGAGAGATGGGGTTGGGAAGAGGCGCAAACCGAGTGGCAATCTGTGATTGCCCGAAACGACGTTGATGTCGTCGATATCTGCGCGCCCAATCATATGCACGCGCCCATTGCGATCGCGGCTGCGCAGGCGGGAAAGATGGTCCTATGCGAAAAGCCGCTGGCCATGAATTTCGCCGAGGCTTTGCGAATGGTTGAGGCTGTTCGCAACGTGCCCAATCTGGTGTGGTTCAATTACCGACGTGTGCCGGCGATCGCGTTGGCCAAGCAACTTGTCGATCAAGGAAAGGTCGGACAGCCTTATCATTATCGCGCAACCTATCTTCAGAGTTGGGGCGCCGATCCCGCCGTAGAAAACGCGTGGAGATTTCGCCAATCGGAAGCTGGTTCGGGAGCCATGGGTGACCTGCTCTCCCATGCCATCGATCTCGCTTTACTTTTGAATGGCCCAATCGCAGAACTCAGCGGTCTTCTGCAAACATTTGTACCCAAGCGCGAAGTCGATGATGCTGTTTTGCTGTTGGCGCGTTTTGCTAATGGCAGCGTCGGCACTTTCGAAGCGACCCGCTTCGCCACCGGGTGCCTGAACCGCAATTGTCTGGAGATTCATGGCTCGCGCGGGGCAATTCGTTTTAATCTCGAAGACCTCAACCGACTGGAGGTGTTCGACTGCAGCGATGCTGCGGAAATCCAGGGCGTTCACAACGTGATGGTCACCGGCCCGGCGCATTCCTACGTTAGCCATTTCTGGCCGCCGGGGCACATCATTGGCTATGAGCACACTTTCATCGCAACGCTGGTGGACTTCCTGCAGTGCCTGGCGAGTGGCGAAGTGTTCCATCCAAATTTCGAGGATGCCGCAGAAGTGCAGAAACTGCTCGATGCGGTGGAAAGCTCAGCCAAAAGCAGGTCGTGGACGAACGTGATGCCGTTTACGGAACTAAGCCGATCGAAACGATGAACTCCGAAGGTTCTACCTTAATGCGGCGAAATCTTCGTATATGATGCGATTTTTGTCGATCGTGCCGCATAGGTTTCGGTAAATCGCGCTTCTCCAATCCATGGTTTTCATTCTGATTTCCGAACGCAGCCCCATAGAGCCTTCTATTTCTCACGCGTTAGCGCGACATAAAAATTAATACGGCCGACATGACGCCGCTATTGTAAGCAGAATGGATTCCTGCATAATGCCGTCGCGTTGGGGCAGACCCGGGGATTCTGCCTTCCGTCTGCTCACATCAAACCAGCCAGGTAGAGGCAGCAACGTCTTCGCGGAGGGACAAGCTTATGAGAACGATAGCGCGTTTTATTTTGGCTTTACTTTGGCTTGGATCGTGCTGCCTGCTTTGCGACGCCCAAACGCTACCACTTGCGTGTTCGGCGCAGCAGTTGACGAGTTTGTGCGATGCAGTTCCCTCCGACAACCCGGCCGCAAAACCAGCGGAGTCGAACCCTCCGCCTGCTCCAGGGTTCATTATCAAGAGCTATCAGGGACGCACGTCGTGTCTCGACTACAGTCCTGAAAAGGATGGTTCGCCGATCTTTCTCAATAGCTGCGACATAGCGCATCCGGTGACCGTGAAGGACCTCGGCGACGGCAATCATACCGTCATTCTGCATGCCGGATCGATGGTGATTGGTGTCCCAAACGCCACCACCGTGGGGGCCGAGCTTCCATTAGCACTTCTAACCCCAACGACAACGCCTTATGGCAACCCTTATTTCTTTCTCGACGGCGACAGCATCATCCTGGCCTCAAATCGAGACATGGTGGCCAAAGTCGAAAATGCCCGAGGAGTCGCTGGAACACCGATCGTCATCGGGGCGCGCAACATTGCCGATAACGAATTCTGGGATTTTGTTGCAACCGACGGCTCTGACATCGATCCCACCAGTGGTTTCATTCGCGTGGGGTATCCCGGTGACCCATACTGTGCCAATGCTCAAATTTGCACTTGTCGATTTATCAAAGTGGTCGATAATGCGACTGCCGGCACCGTGGTAAAGCTCGGGACATCGTTAGATCTTACGGATTGCCCGGCAATGTACGTTCAGAATCAACTCCCAGACCCTACTGTCAACTATGGCGGCATAACTATCCGCGGGGACCGGAGGGACGCTCATTTCAATGGACCAGAGCTAATAAGGCAGTTCGACGACACTGGCGTCGTGTGCTTTTTTGGGCTGTGCGTTGGGTCGTCAGAACCCGACATGTTCGATATTGAAGGTGACGATGTTCGTCTCACGCAGCTCAACATAAAGGGTCCGGGTATGGACACAACGAAATACCGCCGTAACTCGACCGGAGTCATGGTTCTAAGTGCTAATGACACCACCGGAAATTTCTCGCGGGAGTATCTCCGCACGATCATCGATAACAATAATGTTCTAGGCTTCCCCTATGGCGCTATCAGGGTGAATGAGAATCAGGACATCTGCTCCTGCGATGGCTCGAAGGTCTGTCCCGGCGATAAGACTCAGATACCTTTGGATTATTCCGGTCTCAGTAGCGACCCCGACGCGCGGCCGACGAACATTCGGGTCGAACGAAATCTAATTTCGTACAACCGAACGCCACCGAGCTTGTTGAGCACGACGGAATTGGGCTACGGCGTGGAGAGTGAGCACGGTGGTTTTCCGCTCATTATGGGCAACACGTTCTACTCAAACCGGCATGCCATAGCCGGTGACGGGAGAGCAAAATCGGGCTACAGGGCCTTTAATAACCTGGTGCTGTCGGCGGCGCCCCTGCAACACGACATTCTTCACACGCAGGATTTTGACATGCACGGAGTCGGAGACAATGGTTTTGGAGGAATCGCGGGAGATTATGTGGGAGTCTTCCAGAACACATTCCTGGGGACTAACCGCCCCAACCTCGAAATTCGCGGCACGACTTGCAACTACATAGATTATGCGGGGAATATCTCGCTTGAGGATGAAGGCGATGCAATCAGCCTTTCTCTAGGGTTCCTGGGAGGCACTCCGGCAGATGATCTTCGGGTTCCGTCCTATCCTCCTCAGTTCGACCACAGCAACCCAACTCTCGGCGACAACGCTCTGAGGGTAGGGGATTTTGACGGTGACGGATACGATGACCTGTTTCTGGCAACGGGTGCGGCGTGGTACTACTCCCCAGGCGGCAAGGCTGATTGGCGGTTCCTCAGCGCTAAAGAGGAAACCAACAGCCAGCTGCTGTTTGGGGACTTTGACGGCGACGGACGCACTGACGTGGCAACTATCGACGCGCTGGGCCGGTTGGTGGTGTCGTGGGGAGGAATTTCCGACTGGGACGTACTCAATGCTGATCCGACGGGGGGCAGATTGCTATTACTGCCCAGCGCGGTCAGCGACATGACTGCCGGCGACTTCGACGGCAACGGCATCGCCGACGTATTCTGGGCAGATGGCGCCACCTGGTGGGTATCGTATGGCGGTACTGGTACATTTCAAGAGGTCCAAACCTCGGTCTTTCGCATCCCTCAGCTGCGCTTTGGCGACTTCAACGGGGACGGCAGGACTGACGTCTTCAGCGTAGGGCGGGACAACTGGCAAGTCAGCTATGCCCCATCAACCGGCCAGGGTCTGTTCACAAGCTGGCAAGAGCTGCGTCCCAAGCTGACGGATACAGTTGCGGACTTATTCGTTGCCGATCTGAACGGCGACGGCTTTGCGGACGTTTTCACCGACTGCCCACTACTCGACGGCTGTTGGCGAATCTCGTATTACGGGTTTCAGGACTGGGAATCTTTCTCCCAGCCCGAACTGCTGATACTGAATTTTGCCGGGGTTGGACACTTCCTCGGGCAAAGCGCAGCCGATGTTCTGACCTGGAACGCGCAGAACTTTTTCAGCATCTGCGATCCAACCTACGGACAAGGGACTCAATTGTGCATTTCTGCGGCTGGGTTTGAGCCGGCCACGCACTACAGTCTGCAAGACATGCGTTGACGTGATCTGGCGAGGTGTAACGCCAGCAGAGCTTCTATCGAATAACTCTCGACACGGTTCCGCTGGCAATCAGCTCGGAAATGCGGACGAAATCCTTGTACATGATGCGATCTTTGTCGACCGCGGGGCTTACCGAACGGATCGCCGCGTGCGCCGCCTGTCCGCGCTTTGAAGTTTTCAGCGGAGCGAGGAAATCGATGGCCTGAGCCACAGCCATAGCCTCAATCGCGAGCACGTTTCGAGTATTTTCAACGATGCGCTTCAGCTTGTTGGCCGCCGTCATGCCCATCGAAACGTAGTCTTCCTTGTTGCCTGAGGTAGTAATGGAATCGACGGACGCCGGATGCGCCAGCACCTTATTTTCGCTGACCAGCGCCGCCGCCGCGACCTGCGCCATCATGAAGCCGGAATTGAGGCCGGCGCCTTGCGCAAGGAACGGCGGCAATCCTTCGCTGAGCGCCGGGTTGACCAGCCGCTCGATGCGCCGCTCACTAATACCGGCAAGAGCGCTCAGGGCAACTGCGAGAAAATCCAGGGCGAACGCCAAGGGCTCGCCGTGGAAATTTCCCCCGGAGACTACATCGCCGGTGGTTGCGGAGCTTCGCTCCGCCGAACGGCCGGGAGCCTGCCCTGAGCTTGTCGAAGGGGCGGCCGTCCCCACATGGATTTTGCTGCTCACAAAAACCAGAGGATTGTCGACTGCGGAGTTCGCTTCAATCTCAAATACCTCGCGGCAGTGCGCCAGCGTGTCACGTACTGCGCCATGCACCTGCGGAATGCAACGCAGTGAATATGCATCCTGCACGCGACCGCAGGCGCGGTGTGATTCGCGAATCTCGCTGCCTTCCAGCATTTTGCGTAGGTTTGCTGCGCTTTGCATCTGACCGCAGTGCGGGCGCGCCTGATGAATGCGTTCATCAAACGCGGCATCCGTGCCTTTCAGCGCATCACAGCTAAGGCCGCCCAGCACATCGGCAGAATCGACCAATATTTCTGCATCAAGCAGCGCCAAAGTGCCAATGGCCAACATGGCCTGCGTGCCGTTGATCAGCGAGATCGATTCTTTCGCTTCGAGAACAAGGGGTTTGATTTGCGCCCGCTTCAAGGCGTCCGCGGCCGCGATGCGCATACCATTCGATTCGCGGCGTTCGCCCTCGCCGATACATTCCCCTTCGCCAATCAATGCCAGCGCCAGATGCGCCAGAGGGGCTAAATCGCCACTGGCTCCGACACTGCCCTGCGAAGGAACAAACGGCGTGACCCCTCGGTTCAACATTTCACAGAGTGTGTCGATGACCACGGCACGCACGCCCGAGTAGCCCTTGGCGAGAGAGTTGGCGCGAAGCAGCATCATGGCGCGGACCTCGGCGGCGGCAAGCGGCTCGCCGACTCCCGCCGCATGCGAACGCACGAGATTGACTTGCAATTCGCGAATCTGGTCGCCGGCGATGCGAACGTCGCTGAGTTTGCCGACGCCTGTCGTAATGGCATAGGCCAGCTTGTTACTGGAGACGATATCGTCGACCACGGCGCGCGCGCCATTCACGAGTTCGCGAGCGTCAGCCGATAACAGCACGGGCCGGCGCTCTATCGATACCTCACGCACCGCTTCCAAAGTCAGATCGTTACCGCTGATGTGAAGAGCGTCCAAGATTGGCTTCCTGATTCAGTTTGCAGCTTCCACGGGCGATCTCGAAATTTTTCCCGCCGCTGCGCGAAATGCTTCCAAATATCGTTGGGGCAACTCAGCAACTTTCATATTCAGATCGGTCACGATGTGCGTGGTTTCGCCCTCGGCAATCAAGGTTCTGTCCTGTGCCCGAAGCAATTCGTATCCGAAATGGATTACCGACTCTTTCACATTCAGGAGCCGGGTGCGCACCAGGATTTCTTCATCGTAACGGGCAGGCGCACGATAGCGGCATTTGGCTTCGACCACAGCCACGCAGCACCCATCTCTGCTTTCCATCTCGGAATAGGAAAATCCCAGTTGACGCATCAGCTCGACGCGGCCGATTTCGAACCAGATGAAATGGTTCGAGTGATACACAATCCCCATTTGATCGGTTTCGGCGTAGCGCACGCGCAGCCGGGTTTCGTTCACGACTGGCTGGTGATTCGAACTCATTTTCCGCTCCACGCGGGTTTGCGTTTTTCGAGGAATGAGGTAATGCCTTCGCGAAAGTCTGCCGTTGTTCGCACTGCGGCATTTTCGCGCACGGCGGAGGCAATCTGCGCGTCGAGCTCGGCGCGGGCATGCTCGTTCAACAGTTTTTTCGTCGCACACAGCGAAGCCGGACTATTCTCCATTAATTGCGTGGCCAGTTCGTGCGCTCGCGCCATCAGCTTTTCAGGTGCCACGATTTCATTCACCAGTCCCATGCGTGCCGCTTCTTCGGCAGCGATTATCCTTCCCGTTAGCAAGAGATCGCGCGCGTACCTTTCTCCCGTCTGCCGCAAAAGGAATGTTGAAACGATGGCGGGCACAAATCCGATGCGAACTTCGGTATAGCCGAATTTGGCTTCAGGTACGGCCAGCGTGAAATCACACAACAAAGCCAGACCCGTGCCGCCGGCGATCGCCGGACCATTCACCGCTGCAATCGTGACTCTGGGAAATTCGTAGAGTGAGCGAAATAACTGCACCATGGTTTCTGAATCTTGCACATTTTGTTCCGGCGTGCGACCGAGCAGTGCCTTGAGGTTTTCGAGATCCATGCCGGAGCAGAAGGCTTTGCCTGCGCCAGTTAAGATCAACACGAGCGAGTCTGATGACTCCACGTCCTGCAGCGCGCGCAGCAGATCGTCGATCAATTCGAAGCTGATCGCGTTGCGCTTCTCAGGACGGTTCAGTGTGATGGTTGCAATCCCCGGGTCAAACGCGATCTGCAGAGTCTTATAGTTCATAAGGGAACTAACTTGCCGCAACTGCGTGCGTAAATCGCGCTTCCAGTTCGCTGGTGGCTCGCAATAAGGCATCGAGCGACCTCAAAGGTGGCAACTCGGCGCCACGTTCCTTCAAGGCTGAAATTACCGTTTCTGTGGCGATGTTGCCGACCAGTGCATCCTGCGCGAACGGACAGCCTCCCAGTCCTCTTAATGCGGAATCGAAACGGCGGCAGCCCGCGTCATAGGCAGCAAGAATCTTTCCTGCAGCTTGCTCCGGACGGCTGTGCAGATGCACTCCGATTTCCAAATGGTCGTACTGCGATATCACACTTCCCACAACTTGGCTGATTTGCTGCGGCGTGGCCATGCCCACAGTATCGGCAAGCGATATCGTGCGAATGTCCTCTGCCTCGAGCAAGCCGATAGCCTCGATGAGTTCGTCGAGGCTCCAGGGATCACCGTACGGGTTGCCGAATGCCATAGAGATGTACACGACGAGATCCAACCCGGCATCATCCGCTTTTTTCTGGATCTTTTCCAGTTCGTCAAGCGCATCTTCGGGCGACTGGTTCTGATTCTTGCGCAGGAAAGTTTCCGAGATCGAATATGGGAAGCCCAGCGTTCGCACGGCCGGCGTGTCGATGGCCCGCTGCGTGCCCTTTTCGTTCACTACGATTCCGATGATCTCGACATCGTCGGGCGGATCGAGTTCTTTTAATACTTCTTCTGAATCGGCCATTTGAGGAACGGCTTTCGGCGAAACGAACGAGACCGCATCGATGTGCTTGAATCCGGCGCTGATCAGGGCTTGCAGGTAAGCGCGCTTTATATCGGACGGAATCTGCCCTCTCAGCCCCTGCCAGGCGTCGCGCGGACATTCGATGAGTTTGACGGGGTCAGGCATTTCGAGTTCCGGCAATTGAGTAATTTAGTAATTTGGTAATCGGGTAATTTTAAAATCTTTCAAAACAGCATCGATATACGAATCATGAGATCGACTAGCTCGCAGGGACCGCAAATCTGCCCCGCAAATTACTCAATTACCAAATCACCCAATTTCGCAATTTCTTACGTTTGCAGCACTCCTACCTTGAACTCCGGCACATCTGGATTCAGCGCGGCGGCTTCCAGAGCCTGGATAATGGCATCGCGGGTTTCCATGGGATCGATAATTTTGTCGATCCACAACCGGGCCGCGCCGTAACGCGGATCGGTTTGTTCGTCGTAGGTGCGCTTTACGGATTCATACAGCTCTTTTTTTTCTTCGTCGCTCAACTTTTCGCCGCCGCGCTCCAGTTGCTTCACTTTGATTTCCACCAAAGTTCCCGCTGCTGATTCGCCGCTCATCACGGCATAGCGCGCAGTAGGCCAGGCAAAAACAAATCGAGGATCATAGGCTTTGCCACACATGGCGTAATGCCCGGCTCCGAACGAACCGCCTACGATCACTGTAATTTTCGGAACCACGGAGTTCGATACGGCATTCACCATCTTCGCTCCAGCTTTGATGATGCCGCTCCACTCCGCGTCGCGGCCCACCATGAACCCGTTGACGTCGTGAAAAAAAACCAGCGGAATTAAATTCTGATTGCAGTCCATGATGAAGCGTGAGGCCTTTTCCGCGGATTCGGTGTAGATGACGCCACCGAACTCGACGCGCTTGTGACCCTCGTGATCGATCTGCTGGGCGTGCAGTTTTTGGTTGGCCACGATTCCGACGGCAAATCCGCCGAATCGCCCATACCCACAGATGAGCGTTTTGCCGTATTCGGGTTTGTACTCGTCGAAGCGGCTGCCATCGAGCACGCGCGCCAGAATTTCTTTCATGTCGTAGGGGCGCGCAGGCGAGGAATCGTAAACGCCATAAATTTCCTCCGCTGCCAACGCGGGATCGACAGGCTTTTTCCGATCCCAGGGAGATTGGCGGCGGTATCCCCATTTTTCGACAATCGAGCGAATCCGGCTAATGCATGCGCGATCGTCGGGCTCACGGAAATCGACCGTACCGCTAATGGCTGCGTGCATGGCAGCTCCGCCTAAATCTTCCGCTGAAACTTTTTGCCCGATTGCGGCCTGCACCAGCGCCGGGCCGGCCAGGAATAATCCGCTGCCATCAGTCATAAGAACGTGATCGCACATAACCGGCAAATAACCGCCTCCGGCTACGCACATGCCCATGATGGCTGCGATCTGCGGAATGCCAAGCGCCGACATGACGGCGTTGTTGCGGAAGACGCGGCCAAAATCGTCCGTGTCGGGGAAAACATCTTCCTGCAAAGGAAGGAAGACTCCCGCAGAATCCACGAGATAGATTGTCGGGATACGGTTTTCGATGGCAATATTCTGGGCGCGGATGACTTTTTTTGCCGTCATCGGAAAAAATGCACCGGCCTTCACAGTAGCGTCATTGGCGATAATCATCACCATGCGCGTGTGAATACGTCCGATGCCAGTAACCACACCAGCAGCCGGAGCGCCGCCCCACTCCTCGTACATGCCGTGAGCGACATAAATTCCCAGCTCGAAGAATGTCTTAGGATCGACCAGCAAATCGATGCGTTCCCGCGCGGTCAACCGCCCTTTGGCATGCTGGTTTTCGATTGCCTTCGCGCCTCCGCCTTCGCAGATTACTTCGCCTTCATTGCGCACCTGCGACATCAGATCGGCAAGAAAGCGCATATTGGCTTCGAAGCGCGGCGAAGTGGGGTCGACCTTCGTCGTCAATACATTTGACGGGGTGGATGCGTGTTCTGAAACCGCTTCGCGGCGCTCGGCCATGGGGCGAAAGAGTCGAACTTTTTACGGTATACCAGCCGACGAGAAGCGCGCAACGGACGAACCCTACGTTTCTCCCCACACGAGATCGCTGCGTTTGCAAGCGTTAGGCCCCGATCCTACGGACCGCTTCGTTTACGGGATCGTTCGCAATTGCGTCGATCAGTCCGATTTCAAGAGCACGATGGGCGCTGACTTTTTCGGCCGCTACAAACATTTGGAGCGCAACTGCTTTGCCTATAAGCCGCGGCAGGCGCTGCGTTCCGCCCCAGCCTGTGATCAATCCCAGAGCTGCGCCACGATGGCCGAAGACGGCATTTGGCGCCGCGATTCGCCGATGGCAGGCGAGCGCTAAATCCAAACCTCCGCCCATGCAGTATCCCGAGATTGCGGCATATACCGGTAGGGGAAATTGTTCGATGGAGCGCATCAGATCCTGGCCCATCTGGGAGAATTCATAGGCTGAAGGCCCATCAAGAGCCGCAATCTCTGTAAGATCCGCACCTGCGGAGAAGAACCGCTCGTTGCCTGCAATGACGAGGGGTCTTGCGTCACGGCTGATTGTGCTCAGAGCCGCGCACAATGCAAGCACGCAGTCGCGCGTGAGGCGATTTGTGCCGTCCCGAGATTGGAGGCGCAAGACGAACACCTTCTCGTTCTGCAGAGACAAAGAAAAGGATGGGGATGCGATCAATGCAAGGCCCCGGTTATCGGGCAGAGATTACGCCTGGGCTCTTGACCTTGGATCGAATGAATTGCACGATGTCGTCCATGGCCGTGCCCGGCTGGAAGATGGCAGCGACTCCTTGCTTCTTTAGGCCTTCTATATCCTGATCGGGAATGATTCCGCCGACGAGAACCAGCACATCATCCATTTTATTTTGTTTAAGCAGATCCATCACGCGCGGCACGATGGCATTGTGCGCGCCAGAGAGAATCGACAAGCCAATGACCTGGACGTCCTCTTGCAGGGCTGCGCTGACGATCATTTCTGGTGTTTGCCGCAGTCCGGTGTAAATCACTTCCATGCCGGCATCGCGCAAAGCACGGGCAATCACCTTGGCGCCGCGGTCGTGGCCGTCGAGGCCGGGCTTCGCTACTAAGACGCGGATCTTTATTCCAGCAATCAGATCAGCCATCGCATTCATTTAACCACAGAATGAAACCAAGTTTTCAAAGTTTCAAGGTTTCAAAGTTTCGCGGACGATCGGTCGATGAACATCAAGACGTGAAACATTGAAACTCCTGAAACTGTCTTAGAGCGTTTTGGTATCCAGACTCCTCCACAGGTACCAGCAAGCCACGCTGCGGTAAGGCTTCCAGCATTCAGCGATCTTCTCCATCTGCTCGGGACTCGGCAGGTTGATTTTTTTCTTGCGCCCATTCTTCGCGGCCGCGCCCTTCTTCGACTTCTTCACGGTCTGCACATCCAAATAATGTTTGAACATTGCCATGCGAACACCGAAGTCGCCTGTGGGCAGCACATTTTCCCGCTTCAGAGAGAACATCAGAAACATATGAGCCGTCCAGACTCCGATCCCTTTTACCTGGGTCAAATGTTCGATCACTTCATCGTCGGATAGCTCTGATAGGCGCGCAAAATCCAGCAGACCAGAAGCAGTCTTTTCAGCAAGATCTTTCAGGTAAGAGGACTTTTGTTTCGAGAGTCCCACGCCGCGCATCTGCTCATCGCTCAGCTTGAGAATTCCTTCCGGCATGAGCGGTTCACCGGCGAGAGCGGCAAACCGGTTGAAGATGGTTTCGGCCGCTTTGCCGTTCAATTGCTGATAAATGATCGCCTCGGCAAGGCTGTGAAACTCTGGTGGGCTGAACTGCATTCGGCATGGCCCGATGCCAGTGATGATTTTCCGTAGGATCGGGTCGGATTTCTTGAGATGAGTGACCGCTTTCCGCATAATTCCATAGATTTATCACAAGAGAGGGCAGGAGAGCGAAGAAAAAACGAATTTACCGATTGCAAAGGCATTCGCCGCGTCCCGTTATGTCACGCTGGTTTCTGTATAAGTGCCATAGACGTTGCGCAGCGCCTCGCAAATCTCGCCAACTGTGGCGTAGGCGCGCACGGCCTCAATAATAAAAGGCATCGTGTTCTCTGGAGAGACGTTCCCGGCTCCGTGGGTTTTCGGTTCTTGGGCTGCGGCTTTCTTGAGAGCTTCCAGTGTTCGCTCCACTTCATCATGCGATCTACGGGCGCGCAGCGCCTTCAATTTCGCAGTCTGTTGGCGAGCTACGCTCTCATCGATGTAGAGAATGTGGGGCGATTCTTCCTCAATTGCAAATTCATTCACGCCTACGATAATTTTCTCTTTCGCTTCCGCAGCCCGCTGATATTGGTAAGAAGCTTCGGCAATTTCCTTTTGCGGATAGCCACGCTCGATCGCTTTGACCATGCCCCCCATGGCATCGAATTTACCGAAATAGTCGAAAGCGCCGTTTTCCATTTGCAGGGTTAAATTCTCAAGGAAATAAGCCCCGCCCAAAGGATCGACCGTCTGGGTCGCTCCGGATTCATAAGCGATGATTTGCTGTGTGCGCAGGGCGATGCGTGCGGCTTCTTCGGTTGGCAAAGCCAAGGCTTCGTCGTAGGAATCGCAGTGCAGTGATTGAGTTCCGCCCAGTACCGCCGCTAAAGCTTGCAGCGCCACGCGCGCAATATTGTTCATCGGCTGTTGCGCGGGCAAAGACACGCCTGCTGTCTGGGTGTGGAAGCGCATCAGCCAGGCACGCTGATTCCCTGCGCCAAAGCGGTCGCGCATTACTCGCGCCCAGATTTTTCGAGCGGCACGGTACTTCGCGATCTCCTCGAAGAAGTCGTTATGAGCATTGAAGAAGAAGCTGAGCCGCGGGCCGAATTCGTCCACATCAAGGCCGCGCTTTCTTGCCCACTCAACGTACTCGATTCCGTCGTATAACGTGAAGGCCAATTCCTGCAAAGCGGTCGATCCCGCCTCGCGAATGTGGTAGCCGCTAATCGAAATCGTGTTGAAGCGCGGTGTGAATTTTGAACCGAATTCAAATGTGTCGATTACCAGGCGCATCGAAGGCGCAGGCGGATAAATATATTCTTTCTGCGCGATGTATTCCTTGAGAATGTCATTCTGAATGGTGCCGGAAATTTTCTTCCAGTCAGCGCCCTGCTTTTCCGCGACCACGAGATACATCGCCCATAGCACCGACGCGGGCGAATTGATGGTCATCGAAACTGTGGTTTTTTCGAGATCGATGCCATCGAAAAGGATCTCCATGTCCTCGAGCGAATCGATGGCCACGCCGCATTTGCCGACTTCGCCTTCACTCGCGGGATGATCGGAGTCGTATCCCATCAATGTAGGTAAATCGAAGGCCACAGAAAGCCCGCCGCCGCCGTGCTCCAGCAAATATTTGTAGCGCCGGTTAGTTTCTTCCGGCGACGCAAAGCCGGAGAACTGCCGCATGGTGTAGAGCTTGCCGCGATAACCGGTGGCGTGAATACCGCGCGTATACGGAGGCTGACCGGGATACCCGAGATATCTCTCTTCACTCCAATCCTCCGGAAGATCAGCCTGCGTGTAGAGCCGGCGAATGGGAACGCCCGAGATCGTAGTGAATCGTGCGTTCCCTTGCTCATCCAGATTTACTCCGGATGAGGCGCCGATTGGCCTCTCGGGACTTTTCTCCAGCGTGGGCGCTAGTGTTTCTTCCGCCCATTTCTTTTCCGCGGCGGAAGGATGGCGATTTTCAAAAACTTCGGTTGCCGGGCCATCGGCGACTTGCGGCTTACTTGGTTTTTTCTCACCCATGAGAACCCCAGTGCTCCGTTTTGATGATAGGGAAGTACCGGCTAGCGGGCAAGGTAACGAACAGCGCGGAACGACCGGTCGGTCATTTGCGCATTATGTTTCTTTCGGCGGCTTACGAGAAAGCTCCCACGCCTTGGCGTACTTCCATGAGACATAGACCGAGTGATACAGATGCAGCAGCAGACCTTCACGGCCATCGAGAAACCCAAGACGGAAGAAGTAGTTGTAGGTAAAGGTGCCGAGCGGCCGCAGAACGATATTCGCAATGCTGAAATCGCGGTGGCCTTTGGCACGAGCAAGCTCTGCGCCCAGCGAAGAATAGCGGTTCATATGATTGAGGTAGAGCGCGAGATTGGGGTAGGTGTAGTGGACGATGGGATTATGGAATTGTCGCGTCCATTGCAGCACGTCCGGTTTGAGTTCGCAGCGGTCGTGCGGATCGTGGCCGGTGACGAATCCCGCGCCCCGGCGAAACAAGCGCAGTTTTGGATCGGGATAGAAACCGCCATGGCGCATCCAGCGGCCTAAAAACAGATTCTTTCGTGGAAGCTTGTAACCAGCGGCGGCGTTGGGATCGGCAATTGCCGCGCGAATCTCCTGCGCAAGACCAGGACTAACTTCCTCATCGGCATCGAGCAGCAGAATCCAGTCTTTGGTGCAGAGATCAATTGCATATTGCTTCTGCGCCACATAGCCGCGCCAAGGCTCGACCACGACGCGCACGCCGTATTCACGGGCAATTTCGCAGGTACGGTCGGTCGAACCGGAATCGACGACCACAATTTCGTCGGCCCATTTCACACTCGCGAGGGTGCGGCCCAGATTCGCTTCCTCGTTCAGGGTCACGATAGCGACGGAAAGTGTCATGAGGACAGATTGTTTTAGTAACTGAGCTTGCTGACCAAGCCGCCGTTAATCCGCTTCAATCATCAATCAGCAATCAACAACCAGTAATGCTTGCCGGGGTTCTCCTGGCGGTTTCCGAAAGCAAGAACACCATGAGGATAAATAATTCCGGCTCCATCGGATGGCGGTAGCGTGCATGTGGAAAAACGAAATAGTAGACCATGGGGTACGTCAGAATCAGACCGGCGAAAAGCCACGCCCCAGGCCGCTTCTGCCGAACTGCACGTCCCGCGCCCCAAATCGCCAACACGGAGGAAGCCAGAAAAAGCGAACTACGGAAATCAACTGGCGACAAGCTGTTTGTGGGCCGGGGCACGCCGTTCCAATAATAGAAAAAGCGCTTTAACGAAATGATCGCGAAACGGCCAGGGTGGGCGCGGATCCAGTCGAAGGCGCGCTGCCGGCAGAAAGCTTCATATTTCAGTTCGCCCATGCGTTTGAAATACTCGAACTCCGGCTGGTTCAGATTGGGCTGCAAAGACGCGAATAGCATTCCATCCGAGAATTTGTTATTGCCAAGGCGAAGCTGCAACCCGAAATCGTCACGGATGAAAACAAATCGCCCAAAAACTTCATAGTTGCGAATCAGCCAGGGCGAAAGAACAAGAAAGAACACGAACGACGACAAAGCAACTCCCGCCAATGAGGGAAGTCCACGCCGGTGTCTTCGCCACCAGATCCATAGTCCGCAAAATGGCAGAAAAGAAAGCGACGCAGGATTGGCCAGCGCTGCTACTCCCCATAAAACTCCGAACAGCACCCACCCGCGCATACCCGGCCAGTATTCTAGTTCGAGAGCGATAAGAAAGACGAATGCGAGAATGAGCGGCGTGAGCGTCGTGTCCCAAATCCAGTGGACCGACCAGTACCAGACGTAAGGATTTAGCGCCCACGCTCGTGCTGACCAGATGGCGATCCGCTCTCCAAAAGTTCGGTGTGCAATCAGGAAAACGGGAATGGTAGTCAGCGATGCGAATATGCTGTTGATTGAAAGCATGACCCAGGCTGAAGCGTAGGTGTAAATGCCAAAGACTTTGAAGACTGCGGCGATCAAATAGGGATACAGCGGAGGTTCCCAGGCGCTGGGTCCGGTATCATCGCCGTAAGGATTGCTGAACCCTTGTCCCCTCGCGATGGAGCGGCCGACACGGCCCATCTCAAAGCCAAAGCCAAAATGATCCTCGATGGTGCGAGTGCGATACTGGCGAAAAATTCCGATTGCCGCCAACTGCAGAACAAACGACAACAGCACCATCCGCCAAACAGTTCGGGAAATGGCCGGGAAGTTCGCTCGTTGCATCACGGGCGAGTTTATCAGGTCTCATCTGCAACCGAGGGCGCAGAACCTAAGCTGCCTCGTCGGTTTTTCTTGACCCTTCGCATTATGCGCCGGCGGACGATGCCCATGCGGGAGCGGAGTCCTCGCTACTGACTCTGAGGGGGATTTGGTTGGGTTTTGTTCTGAACTTTTTGCGCGCCTTGCTTGGTTTTCTGGGCGCCCTTGTTCATCGCCTTCTTGGTGTCGTGTCCGGCTGTCTTTGCAGTTTTCTTGGTCGCCCTACCGGTATCTTTCGCGGCACCCTTGGTATCCTGGCCCGCGTTCTTCATGTCTTGTTTGGCGCTCGGGGTGTCTTGCGGTACGGCTCCGAACGCCATTCCACTGGTTGCCAAAAGCAAAGACAATGCACAGTTTCTTAAATTCATTCTCAGTCTCCGTGGTGTCTGGATGGACTGATCCAGATTACTTGCAGCGTTGCCAAGCGTCATTACCGCGAACGCGGTAGTTTGCCGAGGAGGTGGATGCACCCGCCGACCCGCGAGCCTAGTTTCGTCAGCAACGCGAAAGCCGTGGTTCAGTTCGCCCGGCTAGCCGGTTTTGTAAAAGTCTTACGACCCTGGCGTGGAGCTGGTTTGCGCCGCAGGTCTTATATCTTGTCGTGGTGCTACGTCGGGCACGGTGGGCATGTGGGTTACCTGGCCGCGCACGGCTTCAGCGACGCTGATTCCGGAATGATCCAGCAGCAGTCCCGTGGCTCGGTCCAGTTCGATCCGCGACTTCTCGAACGCCGCTTTCGCAGAGACCAGATTCGACTCAGAAGTAGTCAGAAGTGAAGCGTCCTGCAAAATCGCAGTCGTAGTGGTAAGTCCGACTCTCAGTTTCTGCTGGTCAGCGTCTAGAGTTTGCCGCGCGAGATCGACTGCAGATTGCGCGGCCTCCACAGCAACCCGGTTCTGCTTTACGTCGAACTGCGCGTTGCGGACTTCGATGCGCACCTGGTTTTCGAGCTGGTGCAGCCGCACCTGAGCCTGGCGTAATTCCAGCACGGAGCGCACCTGGTTCGCCTGCGCTTGGCGATTAAGAATAGGAATGTTCAGGGTCAAGCCGACTCCTTTGTCGGGAGCGGTGGAGTTGACGAGCTGGTTTAACGTGCTGCCATAACCGACCGAGGTTGCGGTCTGGAATGGCGGCGGCCCGAGGCTTGGCGTGTAACAAAACTTGCTCGAAGTTGGCGAACATGTGGGAACCAGCGGGTTGATGGTTCCTCCCACTCCCGAGCCCCCGTAGTACGCGAAAGCGTCGAGCGTGGGGAGTAGCGCATTGCGAACCGCTCGGCGGTTCAAATCGCGGGAGTTGAGATCGATGCGCGATTCCACCAGCTCGGCGCGGTGATCGAGAGCCTGATTGATTAAATCCTGAGTCGGGACAGCTGTTTCTTGTTGGGGGATAAGCATGGCAGAGGTGGGAATCACTTCCGCATCGGCAAATGCCGGGTCTTCAATGCTGCGGCTGACTGCGTTCTTCATCAGCAATGCCTGAAGTTGCAGGTTGTTCTGCGCGAGAATCAAATTCTGCTGATCGGTGGCTACCGTACTTTGTGCACTCACTACCTGAATTGGAGGAGCCGTACCCACCTTCGCCTGTTTTCTGGAGTCATCCAAGGCTTTTTGTGCATAGGCGAGAGCTTCCTGCTGCACCCGCACATTTTCGTAAGCGTACACGAGGTCCCAATACATGTTTTCAATCTGGTCGACGGTGGTGATGATCTGCAGCCGGAAAGCGACGTCAGTAATCTCGCGATTGTTTTTTGCGATACGAATGAAGCGAAGATTGGGAAGGGTACCGAAACCTTGCAAAAGATTCTGCGTGATCCGGAACTGGAAGTTCGAACTCAACTCCGGCGTCAACAAACTGGTAGGGTTGTTGGTGGTAACGTGAGTATTGTTGAACCCCGCGGTTATGTCGGTGCCCCACTTCAGGCCTTGCGTGTAGCCGAAGTTGGACGTGTAAGTATTTTGACCCACGATTGGAACTGGGCTGAATACGCTGACTGACTCCGCATCGTCTTTATCGAGTTGAAAAGTTCCCGTAAGGGTTGGATCGAAGCTGGTGATCGGCGAACCGATGCCAAGCGTCGAACTGACCAAGCCATTGGTGCCGGTGCCCACGCCGGAGGCGGCGACCGTAGTTCCGCCCGTGCCTGAGCCGACCGTGCCTCCCAGGCCGCCAACGCCGCCACCGGGTGTGTTCTGCACGATGCCGGCATTCACTCCGAGGATGCTGGCGCCCGACCTGGCGCGCAAGTAGTCCGTGTCTGCGATGTTGAGGTTGTAGCGGGCGATTTCGATGTCAAGATTGTTCTCCAAAGTGAGCGCGACCGCGTCGTCAATGGAGAGATAAATCTTGCCGTCCCGTATCAGCGAATCCATCCGCGGCGCATTTGCGAAATTTGGCAGGGGCAGTTCGCGCGCTTCATACGGCTTCAGAATGTCGGGAAAGGCGCGGCGCGGTTTCGCGTAATCCTGCAAATGAATGTCCTGCGGTTGCGCGAGAATCGCGGATGACTGTGGGGCCGGGCTTGTCGGCACATTCTGGGCGTACACAAGCATGCAAGACTCTGCGGAAACGATCCCCGCAAATACAGCCAACAGCAGAGCGGCGCAGCGCGCAGCCACATTTCTTCGTGGCGAAGGCAAATACATGATTCGTCTCCTTGAATAAGAACAGTGACGCATGTGGACTGAAATATATGGCGGACGCCAAAAAATGCGAGCGTCACTCCATCTTAGCGGGATCGCCGTGAAGGACGAGAGCGGAGATTGTAAAGAATTGTTAGATATCAGGCACGGTTGTGTGCCGTGCCTGATCGCAAGACGATTCCTACTGCGGCGGTTGTTGAACGCCGGTCTGCGGCGCCGGTTGCGCGACCGAAGGCAGGTTCTTGCGCGGCGCGACATAGGGCGCACTGGGCATATGTGTCACCTGGCCGCGAACTGCATCGTCAATACTGATGTGATCGTCATCCAGCAAAGTGCCGGTTGCACGAGCCAGTTCGACGCGCGATTTTTCGTACGCCACCGTCGCATTCACCATGTTCGATTCGGCGCTCGCCAGCTGGCTCTGATATTGCAACACCAGCGTCGTGGTGGAGGTGCCGAACTGATATTTCTTTTGTTCGGCATCCAGAGATTGGCGCGCCAGGTCGAGAGCCGCCCTTGCGGAATCAACGCTGGCGCGATTCTGCTGTACCGAGTATTGCGCGTTGCGGACTTCGATGCCGACCTGGTTTTCGATTTGCTGCATCCGCATCTGGGCCTGCCGAAACTCGAGTTCGGAGCGCACTTGCACCGCCTGCGCTGCCCGGTTGCGTATGGGAATATTGAGCGACAGGCCGATGCCCTTATCCGGATTAGTGGAATTGACCAACTGGTTCAGAGTGGGCCCGATGGGAGTTGTCGGAAATATTGGTTCGGGATTGCTCGCGCTCAAGGGCCCGGGGGAAGCGCAGCCGAAAGCCTGCTGCAAATCCGTCTTAGGCGTCGAGCACTCGTTAACCGGATTTTGACTGCCTCCAACGCCCGCACCGCCGTAATAACCAAACAGGTTTAACGTGGGCAGCAGTGCGCTTCGCACCGCCCGGTTGCTGATGTCGCGGGTGTTGAGATCGATGCGCGATTCAACCAATTCGGCGCGATGCCGCAGCGCATCGTTAATCAAATCCTCGGTGGGCACGACCGGCTCCTGGGAGGGGATATCAATCGTCGATGAAGGAATCACTTCGGCTGTGGCCAGGCTTGGATCTTTCATAGTGCGGGTGAGCGCATTCTTCATCAGCAACTGTTCGAGCTGCAGGTTGGTTTGTGCCGCTGTAACTAATTGCTGGTCCTGCGCAACCGTACTCTGTGCCCGTACAACTTCGATAGGAGCCAGGCTGCCGATCTCCACCTGCTTCTTCGTATCCGATAAAGTTTTCTGCGCAAAGGCCAGCGATTCGTTCTGCACGCGGGCATTTTCATAGGCGTAAACCAAGTCCCAATAGATATTTTCGATCTGATCCACCGAGTCGATGATTTGCAGCCGGAAGGCTACGTCGGAAATTTCGCGGTTATTTTTGGCGATTCGAATAAATCGTGTATTGGCAGCGAATCCGAAACCTTGCAGAATGGGTTGAGTTACCGTTGCCCTGAAATTGGAGTTCAGAGCCGGGCTAACGCTGGAGAAAAAGCTGTTCGTCGTTTGCCGGGTGTTGTTGAAACCAATCGATAGAGCTGTTCCCCAATGGAATGCCTGGTTATAGGCAAAATCGACCGTTCCGGTGTTTTGAACCAAAGAACTTCCCGGAAATACACCCTGGAAGATGCTGGTGGCCGTTTGAGTAAAGTGATCATCCTGCAGCGTTCCCGTGATCACGGGATCAAAGGGGCCAATTGGCGGCCCAAAGCCGAGGGTGGAACTCACGAGTCCGTTGGTACCGGCGCCGATACCGCCTGCGCCCAGGCTGGTGCCGCCGGTCGCCGCTCCAGAGTTAGCGCCAATGCCTCCGACTCCGCCTCCAGGTGTATTCAAAATTGTGCCCGTGGGGGTACCAAGAATTGAAGCGCCAGCGCGAGCGCGCAGCACGTCGGTATCGGCAATATTCAGGTTGTAGCGCGCAATTGCAATATCAAGATTGTTTTCGAGTGCCAGCGCAACCGCGTCATTGAGCGAGAGATATAGCTTCCCGTCGTGCATCAGGTCATCGATCCGGGGCGAATTGCTCAAATCCGGAGCAGGCAGATGCCGCGGTGTATAAGGCGCGATGGGATTGGGAAATTGCGGCACCGGCTTGGCATAGTCCACGATGGGCAGCGGCTTGGTCACGGACGTGTTCTGCGGCGCTGGCGCGGCTGGTGGCTCCTGAGCCCCGCATACCATCGAGATTCCAAATAAAACGGCGGCGATCGTCAGCCGCGTAACCAAGGCGAAACGTGGCAATGGCATCTACTCATCTCCGTTTCAAATAATGCGGTACAGCAAGTTAGCTGGATTCAGCGTGAAGCCATAAAACTGCAAATTTCAGAACACTGTCACAGTCTGTTACGTAAACCTGGGCGCCGGAGTTCCTTAAACCACCCTTGCCGCAGTCACGGCCGGCTCCAGCTATTTTGTCCCTCAAACTCGTTGACACGCTGAGAGCAAATGGAAAGAAGGAGCTACGATTCGAGAGAAATTTAAACGCACCAGTATATCTGAGGCGGGCATGCCTCCCTTTCGGACCGTAAACGAGCCGAAACTGGTAAAGTGCTGACCAATGCAGGCCTGTTCCCAGAATTGCGGAAGTCGGCTTTGCAAGGGGCCGATCTTGAGCGTGAATCGAGTTGGATGAAGCGGCAGACCGGCAGGACTCGAAACATCGCATGCGCAATCTCAAGCTGATTGTCTCCTATGACGGATCAGAATTCGCCGGGTGGCAAGTGCAGCCTGATTGCGCAACCGTGCAGGGCACACTCGCCTCAGCCATTGGACGAATCACCGGCGAAAAGGTATTGCCACAAGGCTCGGGAAGAACGGATGCGGGAGTGCACGCTCTAGCTCAAGTGGTCACATTCGCGACTGAATCATCGGTTCCGACCGCGAACTTTGTGAAAGCGTTGAATGACGTGCTGCCGCGATCAATTCGCGTTCTGGAAGCTGCCGAGGCAACGGTTGATTTTCATGCGCGCAAGTCGGCGCGCGCCAAGACATATCGTTACCGGATTTATCGCCCGGCAATTTGCCCGCCCTTTCTGGCAAGGTATGTGTGGCATTATCCTTTTCCGTTGAATGAGACTGCAATCGATCGAGCCGCTGTGCTCATCGTAGGGGAGCATGATTTCACTTCGTTTGCAGCGGTCGATCCGGAGCGAGGCAGCGAAGATAGTCCGGCGTCGAATGTGCGACGCATCTTCAGTTCCTCTTGGGAGCGCCAGGGAGATGAGTTTGTGTACACCGTGAAGGGAAACGGGTTTCTGCATCACATGGTCAGAAACCTGGTCGGGACATTTATTCTCGTGGGAAAAGGGACATTGCAGCCGAACGATCTCTCTCGGATACTTGAAGCGCGCAACCGTTCGGCTGCGGGAGCAACCGCGCCGGCCAGCGGATTGTATTTGGTTAACGTGGAGTATTAACCAGAGCAGCTTCATCATGGCGACCGAAACCCAAGCCGCGGCGCACAGAATTGTTTCGGTGAATCCGGCAACTGGCGAAGTGCTGCGCGATCTGGAATGCGCCGGAGATATCGAAGTTCACGCGGCCGTGCTCCGCGGGCGCGAGGCGCAGCCGCAATGGGCTGAACTCGGGGTGCGCAGACGAATCGAGCTCCTGCGACAGTTTCAGCACAAGCTGCTGGAGAACAACCATCAGATTGCCGAAGCGATCACGCGCGAATCGGGCAAACCCTTGGCTGAAGCTTTGACGACAGAAGTGCTGGTTGTGCTCGATGCCGCACGGTTCCTGATCGGGAATGCGTATCGACTGCTCAGGGATGAACCGATTCCTCACGGAAATCTTGCTGCCAAATTAAAGCGCGGTCGATTACTGCACGAACCCTATGGCGTAATTGGAATCATTTCGCCCTGGAATTATCCGTTTTCCATTCCGGCAACTGAGACGCTGGCCGCGTTGGTTGCCGGAAACGCGGTGATTCTCAAGCCTTCCGAGTTTACTTCCCTCGTAGCACTGGAACTTGAATCGCTGTTGCACGCTGCAGGCTTGCCGGAGAATATTTTTCAAGTGATCGCCGGCGATGGCGCCACCGGGACCGCACTCGTCAATGCGCAAATTGACAAACTGGTTTTCACCGGCAGTGTTGCGACCGGCAAGCGCATCGCGGCCGCAGCGGCCGCGCGCTTGTTGCCCGTTGTGTTGGAGCTGGGCGGAAAAGATCCCATGCTGGTGCTTGACGATGCCGACATCGACGTCGCCTCGAGCGCATTGGTCTGGGGAGCGTTTCTGAATGCTGGGCAAACCTGTTTATCGGTCGAGCGCTGCTACGTGCATCAGAGTTTCTATCTTAAATTTCTCGCTGCTTGTGTCGAAAAAACCAGGAAGCTGCGGGTGGGGAACGGATTGGATCCGCAGACTGATGTAGGCCCGATGATCCATGAGAAGCAGTTGCAGATCGTGGAGTCTCATGTAGAAGACGCCTTGGGGCGTGGCGCTCGCGTTCTGACCGGGGGCTGCCGCCTACCTGAACTCGGAAGAAATTTCTACGCACCAACCGTGCTGGCCGATGTGACGCACGAGATGCGGATCATGCGCGAGGAGACGTTCGGTCCGGTGCTGCCGATCATGGCGTTTGATAGTGATGAGGAAGCAGTGCACCTGGCCAATGATTCGGATTACGGTTTGGCTGCGAGCGTGTGGACCCGAGATCGCATCCGCGGCGAGAAACTGGCGCGTCGCATTCAAGCGGGCACCGTAATGGTGAACGATGTTGTCTCAAGCTTCGGAATCAGCGAAGCTCCGCATGGGGGCATGAAGCAGAGCGGCTTGGGCCGCACGCACGGCCGCTTCGGACTGGAAGAAATGGTACGGCCGAAATACCTCGACGAGGATCGTACGCCGGGAATGAAAAAAGTCTGGTGGTATGGCTACGGCGCAAGTTTCGCCCGGCAGATGGCAGGCTTTATGGACTTGCTGTTTGCCTATAGCTTGCGAAAACGGTTCCTGGGAGCTTTGCGCGCAGCGGGCATAATAGTAGAAAAAAAGCTGTAAGTGGATACTAAAGCCGCACGGACTGAACCAGAAACTAGAAACTAGAAACTGAGACCAAAAGGTGTTCCATGAATGATAGTACGAATTCAGAGGCCAACTGCGAATTACTTCGTCACACCGTATCTACGCTTGCCTATCGCGCCCGCAAAGCAGTAAGTGGAGCGCCCGAAACCTTTGCCAGCTTCGATGGTGGCTCAGGTCTGCGAACGCCGGGCCAGATTCTGGCACACATGGGCGATCTGTTCGATTGGGCGTTGTCGATCGCGAAAGGCCAGCAGGCATGGCAGAACTCGAAACCACTGCCGTGGGAAAAAGAAGTCGAGAGATTCTTCGCCGCATTGAAGAACTTCGACAAGTATCTGGCTTCGAACGAACCGCTCCACGCTTCGGCGGAACGCCTTTTCCAGGCCCCCGTCGCCGACGCCCTGACTCATGTCGGGCAGATCGCGATGCTACGGCGTATGGCGGGAGCGGCGGTGAAGGGCGAGAATTACTATAAAGCCGAGATTACTATAGGGCGCGTGGGTGTCGATCAAGCCAAGCCTAAGTTGGAGTTCTGATCTCTCCCGCCTTCAGTTACAATGGCGCTCGTAGAGCCGACTTCGGCGGCCTCGCGCCGCAGAATCGAGGGTAGATCATTGGCCACTGGCGAAATCGCTGCTGCAAATGCGCAAACCCCACCGCAGCTTCCGCATCATAAAGTTAAAGTCAAGAAAGTCGGACAACGAGCCTGCAATGAAAAGGACGAGAAAGGCAAGTATTGCGGCGGGCATTTGAAACGCTGGTTTTATACCACTGATGTCGTCGAGCGGGAGTGCGGCGATGTGGAGAAGGGGTGGGGAGCGGACGCGGAAGTTTATCGGTGTGAGAATTGTCGTGTTCTCTATTTGCCGAACGCGGCAGAGCCGAAAGTGAATGTTGCCGGGGAGGGCATCAAATCAGTTTTTGGATTGACCCTGCCGCCAAAAGAGAAATAATCGGCTCTTAGCCGTTAGCTCTTGGCTTTTAGCTTTTGGCTGTTAGCTTGAATCCGAGCATTTTCAACGAATGCTTTAGAGTCGCCGTTCCCGGGAAGATTACGTAGATCGGTTTGAGCTAAGAGCAAATAGCTAAGAGCCAAAAGCCTCCCCCATGAACACCTCTGATCTGATCTACGACTGGAATAAGAATTACCCGCCGGGACTTAAGCCACCGGGGCCGGTGTTGCTTAATGACGAAAGTCTGCGCGACGGATTGCAATCGCCATCAGTGCGCGATCCCTCGATTTCCGCGAAAATTGAAATCCTTCATCTCATGGAAGCCCTGGGGATCGATGCACTCGATCTGGGATTGCCGGGTGCGGGAGCGCGCGCCGTCGAGCATGTGACTGCACTGGCGCGGGAAATTGCCGCACATCGAATGAAAATTCGCGCGAACTGCGCAGCGCGTACACATGAGAACGATATTCGTCCGATCGCCGAGATCGTGCAGAAAACTGGCTTGCCGATTGAAGCTGCGACTTTCATCGGTTCCAGCCCGATTCGCCGATTCACCGAAGGCTGGACCGGAGATTTTCTTCTGCAGACCACCGAGAAGGCCGTGAAATATGCGGTTTCGCTGGGGCTCGACGTAATGTACGTCACCGAAGATACAAGCCGCTGCGATCCTGAGACAGTGAAGCGGCTATACTCGACAGCCATCAATTGCGGCGCCCGGGCCATCGTCGTCTGCGATACCGCTGGGCATGCTACCCCCATGGGGGCGCTGGCTCTGGTTCGGTTTGTGATTGAAGAGGTCGTGAAACCCTCCGGTGAGAAGATTCGCGTCGACTGGCATGGCCACAGCGATCGCGGGCTGGCCATTGCCAATTCAATGGCAGCGGTGATCGCCGGTGCGAATTGCGTTCATGGATGTGCGGTCGGCCTGGGCGAGCGCGTCGGCAATACTCAGATCGATCAGATGCTGGTGAATCTCAAACTCATGGGTATTGCGCCGTGGGATCAGCAGGATCTGACCAAGCTGAAGCATTACTGCCAGGCCGTGTCGCGGGCTACGGGAGTGCCGATTCCGGCAAACTATCCGGTTGTGGGAGATGATGCTTTCCGCACAGCCACGGGCGTGCATGCCGCGGCGATTATCAAGGCCTACCACAAGAACGATGTGGTGCTCGCCAATACGGTCTATTCGGGCGTGCCCTCGCACGTGTTTGGGTTGGAGCAGATTATCGATATCGGGCCGATGAGCGGGAAGTCGAATGTGCTGTTCTGGCTGGAGCGGCGCGGCATTCCGGCCAGCGATGAACTAGTAGAACGCATCTATGGGCGCGCCAAGGCCAGCGATCATACTTTGAGCGATGCGGAAATTGTCGAGTGCCTGCCTGCAACCGTGAAGCGAAATTAAAGTGAACGGAATCTAAAAGCCTATGCTCGAATCTGCTTCCAAATCAATCACGCACGCGATTCTCGGAGCCGGCGGCGTTGGCGGTCTGATCGGCGCTTGCCTGGCTCATTCTGGCGCTCCGGTTACGCTGGTCGTCCGCCCCGAAACCGTCGCCCCATATCCAAAGCAGCTTCAGCTTGAGAGTCCGCTGGGAAATTTCGCCGTCGATGTTGCGGTTTCTGCCGAGGTGCCTGCGGTCGATGTTTTGTGGCTGACCGTGAAAGCCACGCAGTTAGACGCTGCACTGGCCTCTCTTAAGGACGCGAATTCCGTTCGGGCGATTGTTCCCTTGCTCAATGGCATCGATCATGTCGCACTCCTGCGGTCGAGATACGGAAAAGACAAGGTGATCCCTGCGACTTTCGCTGGTGAAACGGAGCGCGCTAGTCCCGGCCACATTATCCATCGATCTCCTTTCGCCCGGCTGAACGTGTTGTCTGCCGGACGTGTGTTGCTTTCGGGCACGCTCGACCAGTTGCAGAAAATGGGATTTGAGTGCCGGTTCATCGATGACGAACCAACTTTGATGTGGGGCAAGCTGGTGTTTCTCGCTCCCTTTGCGCTCAGCACCACTGCGGCTGATAAAACTGTCGGCGAGATTCTTGCCGACCCGCAATGGCGCGCTCTAGGCGAAGCTTGTGTTCGTGAAACCTGCGCCGTTGCAATCGCCGAGGGCGCGAAGGTCAGCGCGGATAAAGTGCTCTCCGGTGTGGCGATGATGCCGGGAGCAATGCGCAGCTCGATGCAGAAAGACGTCGAGCGGGGGAACGCTCCAGAGCTTGATGCGATTGCAGGCCCCATTTTGTGCGGCGCGCAGCGGCATGGGATTGAAATTCCAGCGACGAAGAAGTTGGTGGCAGCTGTCGAGCAGAGGGCCGAGTTGGAGGCCAGCCGACTGGCGTAGATCTGGATTAGAAAATATCCTAGATCGATTCGCTAAAATCTCTGGAATCAGTTTTTTACGGGCCCGCCGATCTGACGGCCTCCCGCTAAAATCTTCATAGCAAGCAACTTAGGCTAAAATCTTGAGCCGCAATAAGTTAGGTTGGATGGCGCGCCGGCACCGCTTTCGATATTCGGTTTTCAAAGAATACGTCGTGCGGCACTGCGTCCGCCTAGCAATAGTCTCGTGATTCGTTGGCGCGGACAAGGTTGGATGTCACAAGGAGCTGTGGAACGAGTACAGGTGCGGACAGTCGAGAGTTTACTCGATGTGCTTTGCCGCAGCCGCGCAAATTTAATATGAAAAAAGAGGTATTGTTCCGTATGTTTGTGTCGAAGCCGATTGGATTTGTGAGTAGCCCCTACAAAGAGACGAGTCAGATTCCCAAGGGTCTCGGTGCGAAACACGAGATGGGTGGCGTGCTCAAGATCTTGCCGGAGTTCGAGCCGGGGCTTACCGATATCGAGGGCTTCTCGCATCTCATCGTTCTCTGGGAGTTCGACCGCTCGGATGGGTTCAAACTAATGGGGATGCCTCCTTCTGATAATCGGCCCCATGGTGTGTTCGCAACCCGATCTCCGCGACGTCCGAATCCGATTGGATTGACGATCGTTGAACTGCTTGGCCGGGAAGGTCTCGAACTGCATGTGCGGGGCGTCGATATGCTGGATGGGACGCCGATTCTCGATATCAAACCCTTGCTGTCTGGCATTCCGGCTGAGGAGCTGCGCCGGGGATGGCTGGCGGAGGCTGAAGCGCGAAGGGGCGGATGATGTTCAGGTTAATCCTTAGACGACGGGTCAAGCCCCAAGGGGGATAGCGCCGAGGAATCCCATGTCTCGCAAGGGAGGCGAGACATGGGGCACTCGGCTGAAGCTCCATCTCGATTGACTCTTACGCGGCACGACAAAAGTCGTGCCCTTCCCGGTTAGTCAGCCGCTGCGACGGTCTAGTACTCGTGGCCAACCCCATTTCCTTTCTCACGTTGTAAACTACGCATTAACTCCTTATGAGCCCGGTTCCGCCACGCACCGAATTGCCAGCGATTGTGCCTGACGTACAGCAGGAAGTGGCGCGGCTGGCGGCGTCGCCCGAGGTGCGGTCGGCGTTTAACTGGCTGCGCACCCAGGAGCCGCAACTGGCGCTGTGGCAAATGGAGATGGCGCGCATTGCGGCGCCTCCTTTTGGCGAATCGGCGCGCGCTGCCTGGCTCGCGGACCGCTTTCGCGAAGTCAACCTGGATGATGTACGCATCGATGACGTGGGCAATGTGTTCGGCGTGCATCCGGGGTTTTTAGGCGCCGGTCCCACCCAACGCTACGTAGCCCTCAGCGCTCATATCGATACCGTTTTCCCTGCGAACACGCCGCTGAATATTCGACAGCAAAGCAGCCGTCTCTATGGGCCGGGAGTTTCCGATAACGGCGCCGGCGTGACCGCCCTGCTGGCGATCGCGTCGCTCCTGCGCTCGGTGCGGCTGCGGCATGGGTTGCCGTTAGTTTTCATCGGCAATGTCGGCGAAGAAGGCGAAGGCGATCTGCGCGGCATGCGGCATATTTTTTCAACGCCGCGCTGGAAGGATTCGATCGCTTACAGCGTGGTGCTCGACGGCGCGGGCGCGGACACAATTGTGGCCGAAGCCCTCGGCAGCCGGAGGTTTGAAGTGATCGTGCGTGGGCCGGGAGGACATTCGTGGAGCGACTTCGGGGCGCCAAATCCGATTGTAATTTTGTCGCGCGCAATCGATGCGTTTGCGGCAACCCCTGTGCCGGCTGCTCCAAAGACAACTTTTAACATCGGGGTGATTCGCGGCGGAACTTCGGTGAATTCGATTCCCGAGTCAGCCAGCATGAAAGTGGATATCCGTTCGACCTCGATGGCCGAGATGGAGCGACTGGAGCAGGCGCTGCGTCTGGCTTTGAATCGGGCGGTCGAAGACGAAACGCTGGCGGCCGAGATGAAATCTTCGGCGCAGAAGCGGCCGGGTGTGAGCTGCGAGGTGGTCGCAATTGGAAGTCGTCCGGCAGGCGAACTGGCGACGAGTTCGCGGATTCTGCACGTGATTCGAGCGGTCGATGCGCAATTGAATAACGCCGCGCAAGTGCAGCGTGCGTCGACAGACGCCAATATTCCATTGTCGCTTGGGCTGGAGGCGATTGCCATTGGCGGCGGCGGTTCGGGAGGTGGCGCTCACACCCTGCAGGAATGGTTCGACAGCAACGGGCGCGAATTAGGATTGAAAAGAATTCTGCTGACCCTGCTCGCATTGGCCGGAGCAGGAGCATAGTGCGCAAATTTGTGGGGCTCTTGTTGGCATTGCTTGCCGTTAGCTTTTTTGCCGGGTCAAATTCTGAAGGCGCCATCGCATCAGGATCGAGCGCCGACGCCATCTACATCCATGGCAACGTTTACACGGGCCTCATCGCAACCGCAAAGCCGAACCCGGTTCAGCGCGTACAAGCCATCGCCGTTCGTGGTGAGCGAATTCAAGCCGTGGGCACAGATGCTGAAATCGAAAAGCTAAAAGGCCCGAAGACTCAGCTCATCGACTTGAACGGGCACTTCGTCATGCCAGGATTCAATGACGCGCATCTTCACCTGGCAATTGCCGGCCTGCAAAAGTTGAGCGTGGATCTGATCGGAGTAAAGACGGTTGACGAACTCCGCGAGCGGGTGCGCGCAAAGGTCGAGACGGCACCTGCCGGAGAATGGCTTCTTGGCGGCGGATGGGACGAAACGCTTTGGCCCGGAAAAACTTTGCCCAGCCGCAAGGATCTGGATGATATTTCTGGCGGCCATCCGGTGTTTCTTGATCGCGTGGACGGGCATCTCGCGGTAGCGAATACACGGGCGCTACAGTTGGCGAAGATTACGAGTGCGAGCCATGATCCGCTGGGCGGCAAGATCGATCATGACGAAAATGGGCAGCCAACGGGACTTTTGCGCGACACCGCCCAAGACGTGATCAGGGCGGTGATTCCCCCACCCACCCGTGCACAGCGGCGACGGGGACTGGAAATCGCTCTTGCCGATCTTGCAATGCACGGATTGACCTCGGCACAGGATTATTCCCCCGACTGGCAAAATTTTCAGATTTACGAGGAACTGGAAAAGGAAGGCAAGCTGACCGCGCGAATCTCCGAGTGGTTGCCGTTTGACGAGTCGATTGAAGAATTGAGGCGAAAGCGCGATTCCCACCCGCAATCCGATTTGATGCTGCATACGGGCATGCTCAAAGCGTTTATGGATGGATCCCTCGGCGGGCACACAGCAGCGCTACTGCAGCCGTATTCGGATGATACAGGGAACTCAGGATTGCCCCGCTACGAACCGCAGAAGCTGAATGAAATGGCGAGAGAACGAGTGCTGGCCGGCTTCCAGCTTGGCTTTCACGCCATTGGTGACAAAGGCGTGCAGATGGCGCTGGATGCGTTTGCAGAAGGCGAGAAAGCCGCGCGCGAGCAGGACGTGAAAGCTCCCGACGGGAGCCAAGACTTTCGTCTGCGTGTGGAGCACGCGCAGGTGACAACGCCCCAGCAAATCGAGCGTTTTAAAGAACTGAAGGCGATCGCCTCAATGCAACCCAGCCACCTGCTCACCGATATGCGTTGGGCCGAGGACCGTTTGGGGCCGAAACGCGCCGCAACTTCTTATGCCTGGGCGAGTTTCATCCAGGAAGGAGTACCGCTCGCATTTGGCACGGATTATCCCTTTGAGCCGGTGACGCCATTTCGTGGACTTTACTCTGCAGTCACGCGGAAGAGCGAAGACGCCACGCGGGAATATTTTCCCGAGCAGAAGCTGAGCATCGATCAAGCGATCGCAGCTTATACGACCGGCTCAGCCTTTGCGGAATTCCAAGAACACGAAAAAGGGGAAATCGCACCTGGAATGCTGGCAGATTTTGTGGTGCTGGACCGCGATGTAACGACAATCGCGCCACACGAAATCCTGGGCATAAGAGTTCTTCGAACCATAGTGGGAGGGAAGACGGTTTACGAAGCGAAATAGATCCGGCCGATCGATTCCGGATCACGCATGGGAAAAAACGGCCCAATCAGGTCCCTTCCCGCGCTCGCGTATAATATGGAATTTGTAGATTTCGGAGGCAAGCAAGCATGGATTCGCAGGAAGTTTCGGCGCATTTGAAGAGCCGGCGCTGGGTGTACTCGTTGAGCATCGTAGCGACACTGGCCGTGGGCATTTTGATCGGCACGGTGATTTCTTTCGGAGTGAAAGGCAAAGAGGGCCAGAAGTCTTCGGACGCGACTCCGTTGACCATTCCTTCGCCGCAGCAGCTCTCGAGCGCGTTTTCGCAGATCGCCAAGCAGTTGGGCCCCAGCGTGGTCAACATAAACACGGAAACGACGATCAAAAGCCCGCACCGGCGCCGGCAGAACCCCGACGGGGACGATCAAGATAATGATGGTGGCGACAACGGCGGCGGTGGCATGGACGACTTCTTTAATCACTTTTTCCGCGGGCCAGGGGGCCAGGGCGGGCAGGTGAATCCATTCGGTGGGGGCGGAGACGAAGGTGCGATTCGCGAGCGCTCGCTGGGATCCGGAGTAATTGTCGATCCGAAGGGTTATATTGTTACCAATCGTCACGTGATTGAAAAGGCCGATCGCATCCGCGTGCGGCTGCAGGACGATCCTCCAGGCGTGCAGCACGAAGCGAAGGTCATTGGCCAGGATCAGGAAACCGATCTAGCGGTCATCAAGATCGACCTGGACCGGACGGTACCCGTAGCCAAGATGGGAAATTCCGACAGCATGGAAGTCGGCGACTGGGTGCTGGCAATTGGCAGCCCGTTCGGCCAGGTAGGTACGGTCACGGCAGGCATCGTTTCCGCGAAGGGCAGGGATATCGTGCCGGGGCGGCAATTCCAAAGCTTCATTCAAACCGATGCCGCCATTAACCCCGGTAACTCCGGCGGCCCCCTGGTGAACATGAGTGGCGAAGTTATCGGCATCAACACCGCGATCTTGAGCGATACCAACGCCTATGCCGGGGTTGGATTCTCGCTGCCTTCGAATACGGTGGTTAAGGTTTACAACGATCTCATTGGGCCGGAGCATCGCGTTTCCCGAGGTTCCATCGGCATCATGTTTAACTCGGTTGAGAATCCGGCGATCACGCGGGTTTACGGCAACGGCAGCGGAGTCACGATTTCAGACGTAGTTGCCGGTACTCCCGCGGATCAAGCTGGACTGAAAGTAGGAGACACAATCACCACCATCGACGGCAAGAAAGTCACCAAAGGATCGGCGCTGGTGGATGATATTGCTTCGCGGAAACCGGGTGCGAAAATCGAAATCGGTTTCATTCGCAATGGCAAGCCAATGCAGACCACGGTAACCGTTGCCGACCGCGCCAAATTGTTCGCGTCGCGGTTGAACGAAGATGAAAACGACAACGATGAGAACACACCCAAACAGAGCAAGTTCGGTCTCACGGTGCGCAAGCTGACGCCGGAAATGGCCGAGCGGCTTGACATGCCCGCAGGCAAAGGCGTGATCGTGGAAGACGTGAAGCCGGGATCGTTCGCCGATGATGTGAACCTGAATCGCGGCGATGTGATTCTGGAAATCAATAAGCAACCGGTGAACAGCGAACAGGATCTGGCCCGGATCGAGGCCAGCCTGAAGAGCGGTCAGGATGTGGTGTTCCTGGTGCGGCCGCGCGGGGCGACGCAGCAAGACGGTACTGTCTTTTTGCCTGGGACACTTCCGTAACCATTACCGGCCCAGCGAGGACTGGCATTCCATCCCTTAATAAGGGATGATTGCAATACCGGGTTTCTCTGGGCTTTATTTTTTGGGTGAGAGGTTTTTGCGCAAACCTCCGGCCGAATTGCGTCAACGAAGCCAACGATGGCGTTTCTGCGGGATCTGAGGATTTTGATCTTGAGGCGAAAGTCTGTCAAAAAAATCGGGAGCGGGTGGCGGGCCCCCGCATTCTGTCTGGCCCTGATTTTCGCTCTTGGTTCGCAGATCGGTTTCGCGCAGGACGACGCCGCCGCGGCGAAAACTAATCCCACGCACACCCACGCCAAAGCGCAATCTCACCATCGCAGATCGAAGCGAGCAGGTTCGAAACGCCGAATGGCGCGGGGGCAACAGAAGATCGATCCCGAACGCGCAGAAGAGATCCAGCAGGCGCTTATTCGCGAGCACTACCTGACCGGCACGGCGACCGGAACCTGGAATCAGGCGAGCGAAGAGGCCATGCGCCGCTATCAAGCCGACCATGGATGGCAATCAAAGACTGTGCCTGACTCCCGTGCGCTCATCAGCCTGGGTCTGGGTCCGAGCCACGATCATCTGCTGAATCCGGAAAGCGCCATGACGAGCCAACCGGTGCCGACGCACGGCATGGGCTCGGCGACGGCATCGGTCCAGGCAGCCTCCGTCCGCACGGCGTCCTCTTCCTCATCTTCTTCCGCCTCCGCCTCCGCTTCCTCCTCCACTCCCGCGCCTGCTGAGAAAGCTCAACCCGACCCGGCACCGATCTCCCAACCTGCCCACACTGATCCACCGGCTCCGCAGTGATTGAGGTTTTGCCGTCGTTAGCTCTTCCTTAAGCAGCTCTTCCTTGACAGTTCTTCCTTAATCTGGGCATCGATAAACCCTACCTGCGCGTTGCTGCGCCTGGGGGTTTTCCCTCGCCGCCCTCAGGTTTTAATCCTTCGCGAAGCAAAGAATCTTTTTAAAAATTACAACGCCTCCCCGTTTCCAAGAAACCGGGTCGCGGGGTATAATCTGCGGAGCATCCTCCGCCATTAGACCCAGCCTGATTAAGGTGGTTTGCGGTTACGCAGTCCCAGCTTGATCACGCGCAGTGCGCAACTGGATGCTTTTAAACCGGTGTGTGAAAGCGTCGAGAAGTTCCAAAACGAGCGCTCGCGAGTCCCAGTAGCTCTTCTGGCCGTTGGTTACCTGTCCGGCCCCTCACACAGTCAATAAAAGTCCATTCAAGGACTGTTAATCCCAGGAATTCTCCTGCTCGGAGATCCTTCAATCCATTTGTGAGGTGTAGAAATGTTTGGTTCCTCCCCCCATGGAGTGCAAAGAGTCTGTCCGAATCGGTTTTTTCAACGAGTAGTTTTCACTGCTCTTCTCCCGTCAATTGCTGCGTTTAGCGCCTGTTCCGGCAATTCTGTGGCTCCCGGCAGCAGCAAGCCGGCCACTCCGACGCCGGCAGCGACTTTGAATATCACGGCCTCTCTTCCCCCGGCAACTGTGGGCACAAACTACAGCGGCGCGCTCACGGCGGCCGGCGGAACAGTTCCCTACCTGTTTACTGTGGTTTCAGGCCAATTGCCGAGCGGAACTCTGCTGGGTAACAACTCTGGCGCAGTTTCCGGAACGCCGAGCGCGAGCGGAAATTTCAGCTTTGCCGTTTTGGTGTCCGATTCGAAGGGAGCGTCGCAACAGAAAGATCTGCAGATCGCGGTTGCCAACAGCACTGCCAGTTCCGGAAGCGGCGGCAGCGGATCGAGCGGCGGCTCCAGCGGCAGCAGTAGCTCGGGCAGCAGCAGCGGATCGAACGGCAGCAGCAACGTCAGTGCCGGAGCACCCTCGTTATCCGGCCTCCAGCACGGCGGGGGCTGGGGTCAATACGGACAGCGTGGGCCGAGTTATGTGGATTGCTCGCCTTCACCTTGCAATGACATCTCGTTCTGGATGGCGCAGAATGTGGGGTCTCCCTCGTTGAGCGGCAAAGCGTCTGAATTCAATGTCGGTGGAAGCGGTTCTTTCGGAGACGCCTTATTCAACAATCATCTGATCGGACCTGGGTCTACGCAGGGCTTGCCTGATTCGAACAACACCATGGTTCCCACGTTGCACAACTTCACTTACGACGTTTATTTCTATGGAAATAATCTCGGCGTTTCCCAGGCGCTTGAATTCGATATTAACCAGTTCTTCGACGGTAAAGGTTACATCTGGGGTCACGAGTGCCGTATCGCCGGCGGGAATGAATGGGACGTTTGGGACAACCAGAACCAGACTTGGAAGCCGACCGGTGTTCCTTGTAATCCGAACAGCAATTCCTGGAACCATCTCACGCTCAAGGTGCAACGGAATTCGA
Organism: uncultured Acidobacteriaceae bacterium; assembly: GCA_963766625.1. GTDB lineage: Bacteria > Acidobacteriota > Terriglobia > Terriglobales > Acidobacteriaceae > Sulfotelmatobacter. The sequence goes on from CAVYBF010000028.1 coordinate 426,723, forward strand.
ATGACGAGCTTGTATATCAGTCGATCACGCTCAACGGCGTGACCAGCAATCTCAACTGGACGTTCCCTCACGGCTCCGCACCAAACTGGTACGGCTTAACCATCAACTACCAGATGGACGGCAACGCCCAACAGAACTCGTACAACACTTATCTGGACAACCTGACGTTCTCTTACCAGTAGAGCGCTTTAAATCCGCATCATCCCTGCCCGATGTTGTGGAAAAAAAGTTCGTACGCGTCGCAATGCCGCGAGATTCCTCCGTCCACGAGATTCCTCAATCCGTGCGGAGGGATTTCGTGGCCCAACGCTCGCACGATAGCAATACTGGGTTTCACTGATCTTCTCTACAGTCTCAAGTACTGCTGACGATTCAAGAGAATAACCAACCACCTTTCGGCCGACTTCATCCAAGCTCGCGATCGTTCTTGGATGGTGCGCCATGTTGTCGTCCCGATCGTTCTGGTTATTGTCGATGTCTGCTCTGTCGATCCTGCCGCTGGCCGGCTGCGCAGGACTACGCCCGAGTCCGCCTCCTACTAATCCCAGCCAGTCATTTCAACTTACGGTGACTGCTCCCGCTGCGGGCCAAGGAACAATCGTCAGCTCCCCCGAGGGCATCAGCTGCCCAACCGCATGCAGCGCCACTTTCACCAAGGGCACGAAGGTTACGCTCACCGCACAGCCGGACAAGAGTTATCTGTTTCAGGGCTGGAGCGGAGCGTGCTCCGGGATGAGTTGTACGGTGACGATTAATGCGGCCACAACCGTGAGCGCATCGTTTATTGCCGGTGAGGGAGTCAGCGTTGCATTCATGGGAACAGGCAGCGGTAGTGTGACCAGCAGCCCGTCGGGAATCAGTTGTCCGACGACGTGTACGGCAACCTTCCCCGATCAGACGAAAGTCACGCTGAGCGCGACTCCCGGGACAAATTTTTATTTCGGCGGCTGGAGCGGCGCGTGCTCAGGCACAACCGTATGCAGCCTGACCGTGACCCAGGCAGAAAACGTGACGGCGACGTTCACCCCGGGTGGCACCCTGACTGTGGCGACGACAGGAGCGGGAGCCGGTACGGTTACCAGCACCCCCGCCGGAATCGACTGCACGAGTGGATCGACGACAGCTTGCACCGCAACTTTCGCGCCCGGTGTCTCGGTCGGGCTTAGCGAAACTACCAACGCACCGAATCAGTTTGCTGGATGGTCCGGCGCGTGCACCGGCACCGGACCCTGCAATGTGACCTTGGCCGCCGGCACGAATTCAGTGACGGCGTCATTCGCTCCCGGCGGTACGCTGCAAAGCCTGAATCACATTATCTTCTTCGCGCAGGAGAACCGTTCCTTCGACGAATACTTCGGATACATGCGGCAGTATTGGGCCAATAATCCTTCGCTGTATAAAGACCAGCAATTCGACGGACTGGCACAGTTCAACCAGGCCGACGGAATAAACCCTCCACCAGGACCCGCTCCCACGAACCCGGGCTGCGATCCGAGCTCCCCTCCGCCCGACCGCTGTGTGGCGGACGGCAACGGTACGCCCGTCCCATCGTTTCACATGCAATCTGTTTGCACGGAAGAGCTGAGCCCGTTCTGGGATGAGGCTTATGTCGATTGGAACTCCAACTTCTCTTTTCCAAGCACAGTTGATTGGCTCGGCAACGGATTCATACAGGCAGGCGCGAACGACGCCAGGCAATACCCGTATCAGAACCCGCCGATCAACGACGTTAACGGTTACCGAACGATGGGATACTTTACCGACGCGGACCTGAATTATTACTACTTCATGGCTAGCAATTTCACGACTTCAGATCGCTGGTTTGCTCCGGTCATGACCCGCACCCAGCTCAATCGTGCATACATCTACGCGGCCACATCGCAGGGCCACGTATACCCGCTCAGTCCCACTGCCCCCGCACCCAATCCGTTCACGGCCAAACCTTTCGTCGAGGCCTTACAAGAGGCGGGAATCTCCTGGGCGATATACGTCGAAACAAACGGAACGACGTGCGATGGTGAAACTGGGGATCAGCTTTCGGAGTGTCTGCTAGAGGGCTACTCGTATTTGAACCAGTTCACCTACGAAGGCAACATTTTAGCCAGCGCTGGCCAAAATCCTGACTTGCTAAAGAACATCAGGCCGACATCCCAGCTCGCAACCGATCTTCAAAACGAGCAGACCTTTCCGCAGGTTGTTTTAATCGAACCGCCATCGGATGCCGGTCTCGACGAGCATCCGTCGGACCACGACGAAAATCCGGAGAATATTCAGTCTGGAGCGAAGTATGTTGCCGGGCTGGTCAACACGTTCATGAGCAGCCCGAGTTGGAAAGACTCTGCAATGATTTTCACCTATGACGAACCGGGAGGTTTCTATGATCACGTCCAGCCCCAGGTCGTTCCGGTTCCGGACAGCTACGCGTATCCGATAGACCTTCTGGCGACCGACAGATGCGATGGCGCGAACCAGACAAGCGGGCCCTGCAGCTTCGGCTTGACTGGCTACCGCATACCGCTGATTGTGATTTCTCCCTTCGCGAAGAAGAACTATGTTTCCCATGTAGTAAGAGACACAACCGCGTGGCTCAATCTGGTCGAAGAGCGCTTTGGCGTTCCCGCCCTGACAAACCGCGATGCGTATTGGTCGACTCCTCAATCCGGCTCTAACGGCCAGGCGACAGCTCAAATGGACGAATTCTTTGACTTCATAAACGTGCCGTGGGCTACACCGCCCACGCCGCCAGCGCAAACTACTTCAGGGAACTGCAGCGTGGCCGCGCCAACCCCATAGGCAAACTCACGCCGGGTTGCCGGCTTAGATCAATTGGAGAACCTCGGAGCTAATTGCTCCGAGGCTCAAGTCTTTTCACTATGATTGCCACAAGATGCTCGCGAAACTATAACCGCCACATTGGGATTGCCACAATGGGATAATGAACTGTGAGAACTTTGCGCGCCCTTGCTCTTTCTCTTCTCTTGTTCTCGGTTTCGGCTTGCTTTGCTGCAACCCGGCATTACTACATCGCAGCAGAAGATGTCACCTGGAATTACGCGCCCAGCGGCATGAATCTTCTGAGTGCGGTGCCTCTTCCGCAGCCGTGGAGTCTGAAGCTTGCATGGCCGAAGTCCCGCTTTATTGAATACACGGATGACACTTTCACCACCAAGAAGCCGCAGCCCGATTGGCTGGGAATTCTCGGCCCGGTGATTCGCGCAGAAGTGGGCGACGAGGTCGTGATTGAATTTCTCAATCGCACGCGCTTTCCGCGCAGCATGCACGCGCATGGCCTGCACTACGACAAAAATAGTGAAGGCTCGTTCTACATCCCGTTTGGCGCAGGCGACCGTGTCGCTCCGGGACGAAAATACACCTATCACTGGTTCGCCATGCCGACCAGTGGTCCGGGGCCGGGGCAGCCGAGCTCGATCGTGTGGTGGTATCACTCCCATGTCGACCCAGGAATTGAAATCAATGCTGGTCTGATCGGGCCGATCATCGTGACGGCAAAAGGCAAGGCCAGACCCGATGGATCCCCGAAAGACGTTGACGACGAATTCGTGACTTCGTTCCAGATCTTCGATCAAATGGGTGGCAAGCCTGCTGGCCTGTTTTACACGATCAACGGATACATCTACGGCAATCTTCCCGGCTTGTACATGAAACAGGGAGATAGAGTGCGCTGGTATCTGCTGGCAATGGGAAATGAGATCGACCTGCACTCTCCGCACTGGCATGGCGAAACTGTCAATTATGAGGGAAGACACACTGACGTGGTCGAACTGCTTCCCGGCAGCATGAAGACGGTGGACATGATCGCCGACAATCTGGGCTCGTGGATGTTCCACTGCCACGTGGACGATCACATGGAAGCGGGAATGATCGCGATTTACACCATCTACAAGCCTCAGACACGGAAATGCCCGGTGACGTTTAGCGGCACCGGGTTCTGGGGAGATTCCGGAAAAGCTACGCTGACGGTGAAGAACGTCAGCGGGAAAGAGATCTCGAACATAAGCTTTAATTCAGAAATGTTCCTGGCGCCGCAGGATTTGCGCCAGCCGGATGATTCCGTCTGGATATCGAACCAGCCGATTGGACTTGGCGAGCAGCAGACTATTGAGAAGCGGTGGATTCATTCGCCCGGAACGCAGTCGGTGATCGGCTGGGTTTTCTCGCCGATCGCGATTAAATTCGCAGACGGAAGCACGTGGCGGCGGCAGAGTCAGGGCGAGTGCTTCCAGATTTTCTGGCGAGATCCGCAGCACCCCGACGTGCCCGCGTTGCCGCCACTGCAGTTTGAAATTAATGCCGACTAATCCGGTACTGAGAAGCTTCGTGAGCGTTGTCAATTTTTGGGAGACCTCATCCCAAACGCGCGTGCTTTCACCAGCGCGCGGAGGGATCTCAGGCTGCGGGTTACCGGAAGACTCGCTGCGTTTTTTTTCTAAAGTTTGCCCTTCTAAGTCCGATATGGCCCTTGAACGGCAAGAGCCGATCGTTGTTTCTTGTCAGTTCCATCAGATTTCTGAGGAGATACCAATGTCGACATCTGCCGTTAGCAGTAGTTCGTTGAACCAGCAACTGCAACAGTATTATCAGACCCGGCAATCCGATCTGAAACAACTCGGCCAGGCACTCCAGTCCGGCAACTTGAGTGAGGCGCAGACTGAGTTCAACAACATCACTACACTCGGTCAGAGTGGCCCGTTTGCCAACGGGCAGCCATTCGCGATCAACCGACGGGAGCAGGATTTCACGGCTGTCGGCCAGGCATTGCAAAACGGAGACCTGGCAGGCGCCCAGCAAGCTTTCAGCCAGCTGAGCGGCACTTTCAGGCATGCGCAGGCGCAATCAGGCTCCGGCGCGAATTCCAGCGTCGGCCCGGAAATCGTTCTCAATATCAGCGGCGGAAGCAGCAACACTCCAGAGCAGATAACCATCAGCATCAACAATTCAAGCACGGAAAGCGCAGCTGGCGCGAGTGGAGCCCAAACTGCCCCGCCCAGCGGTGCAGCGCAGCCAATTTCACTTACTCTTAACGACCAAAACGCCCAACCGCTGGAAATTACGTTCGACCTGGGTCCGAATAGCAATGGAGAAATTATTCTGAACCTGCTCGGCGCATCCTCGGGAACCAACGGTTCGCCAAGCACGTCCGCCTCTGGCTCGGGCATCAGCGTTTCTGCTTGAAAGCAAGTTAGGTCTGAGTTGGCGCAGTGAGCAGGAAAAAGCCCTCCCCAACGCTCACTGCGCCCGGATTTTCATTCGACTATCCCCCTCGAAATTTGCCAAACGACATTTGCCAAACATTGTGAATTGATGTGTCTTTTTTAGGGCACGCTTCATCTACTTTCTAAGTAGAAAAAGGATTTCAGCGTTCTGAAGGAGCTTCTTTATGGCACAGACGATTTCGTTCTCCGGCACCCGTTCTGGGTCGACCATGTCGATTCTCTGGGGAGTTCTGCTTGTCGTCCTCGGAGTGTTTGCGATTGCCTCGCCGTTTCTTGCGGCCGTCGCCATAGAAATCGCTATCGCATGGCTGATTGTTTTTGCCGGCGTTGTCCACGTTGTCCTCGCCTTTCACGCGCACGGCGCCGGTAGCGTGATTTGGAAGCTGCTCATCGGACTGGCTTATCTTGCGCTCGGCGGATATCTCATCTATCGTCCGCTGCTCGGGGTCGCATCGCTCGCGCTCTTGCTGGCTGCGCTGTTCGTGATTGAAGGCATTCTCGACCTGGTCATCTATTTCAAAATGCGCCCGCTGCACGGCTCGGGCTGGGTGCTCGTCGATGGCATCATCACACTCATACTCGGCGGCTTGATTTATGCGCAATGGCCGCTCAGTTCGGTATGGGCGATAGGCGTTCTGGTGGGCGCGAGCCTGATGATCAGCGGCATCACCCGGATCGCCATGTCGTTGGCCATCCGCCGCGCGGCTTCGATGACGAGCACGAAACTAGCAGCTTAGACAATCTTGGAGCTCATTATCGAAAACTGGGCTCGAAGCCTGGGTGAGAAATGCTGCCTAATGGCAGGATTTTCACTCGGTTCATCCTCCTGCTCACTGCCGACGGCTCGCTCGTCCTAGCGCTGCTTTTACACCGCACCACCCTCGGGTCTCAACGGGCTGTGGACGTGGGGTGAGGGATCGCCCTTCCACTGATTCGCTTTTTGGAGTAGGCTTGTGCCGTTTTTCGAAGGAGGCTTCTATGGTACAAGGCACTCCGGTTGAGATGGTGCGGCACGCCTCCCTGGTTTCGATTTTGTGGGGCGTTTTGCTGATCGTATTGGGGATGGTGGCAGTTGGCTCGCCATTTCTTGCCGCCGTTGCGGTTAACGTGGTGGTTGGATGGCTGATCGTTTTGGCGGGCGTAGTCCATTTAGTGCTCGCCTTTCGCGTGCATGGCGCGGGGAGCGTGATCTGGAAGGCGCTGGTCGGCGTCGCGTATCTGTGCTTCGGCACATACGTAATCCTGCATCCTGTGCTGGGTGTGGCTTCGCTGACTTTGATATTGGCATCGCTGTTCCTGATTGAGGGCGTCCTGGACATCGTTTTATTCGTGAAGATGCGTCCGATTCATGGATCAAGCTGGGTGCTGATCGACGGCATCGTTACACTGCTGTTGGGTCTGTTGATCTACATGCAGTGGCCATCCAGTTCGGCGTGGGCAATCGGCACGCTGGTGGGCATAAGCCTGATCTTCAGCGGAGTTGCGCGAGTCGGAATGTCGATGGCGGTGCGCAAAGCAACGGGCGTGATATCTCCGCCGTCATCGTCCGTGGCGGCGTAGTAAGCGGCATTTCTCAGGGGGAACAGGTTCGGCGAACCGCGCAAGCGATTCGCCGCAGCGGGAAAGTTTTGCCCAGCCCGTTGCGTGTTTTGCTTGGGCAGAAAGAGGTAGCGAAGTGGGAGGGCTGATCCCATTAGGAGACGCATCGCGGCGGCCCGCGCGAATCCCGATGGTCACAGGGTTCCTTATCCTGGCGAATGCTGTCGTGTTTGTGCTGGAGTTGGTGAGGGGCGATGCGTTCGTGATGCAGTGGTCGGCGATTCCAGCGCAGATTACTTCCGGACATCACTGGATCACGATTCTGACGGCGATGTTCATGCACGCCAGTTGGTCGCACATCATCGGCAACATGGTTTTCCTCTGGGCCTTCAGTCCTGAGATTGAAGAGGCGATGGGCCGAGGCAGATTTCTGGTCTTCTATCTGGTGGGTGGAGTGGTGGCGATGCTGGCGCAGGTCCTGGCCAGCCCACATTCTACCGTGCCAAATCTGGGCGCGAGCGGCGCGATCGCGGCGGTGATGGGAGCATTCATCGTGACCTATCCGCGGGACCGGATACGCTCGCTGCTGTTTATCTTCATATTTTTCCGCGTCACATTTATTCCGGCGGTGCTGTTAATTGGGTTTTGGTTCCTTACCCAGCTTTTCAATGCCGGCCAGGTCGCACACGCGCAGACCGGCGGAGTGGCGTACCTCGCGCACGTTGGCGGCTTCATCTTCGGAGCGGCGACGGCGCGTCTGTTCGAGAATGCGAACCGAAGGGCTGCGGTTTCGGAGGTCTAATCGGGGCCGGACGCCGCAGCTGTTGAATTCTTAATTGCTTAATCACAGCTTGCACGCCTTCGGCAAATTCAGGACAAACTGTGGGCTGCATCCCTTTGGCCGTTCTGCGGCTGAATCGTGGGAGATCTGCCAAATCAGTGATTCCAAGGGGTATAGCAGGTTTTTCACTTTGTTCGCCTCCTCCGAAATCCGCGAACCGCATCTTCCCAAATCGCGTAACATCAAATAGTTGTTCCCTCTAACAGGAACTAACATATGGGAAACACATTCAAGACCGCGTTTCTGCTAACGGCGCTGACGCTGCTGCTGATGTTTATTGGCCGCGCGTTTGGCGGGCAAAGCGGAATGATCATCGCTCTGGCGATTGCCGTGGTGATGAACTTCGTCTCGTATTTCTTCTCCGATAAGATTGCGCTGGCGATGTATCGGGCGCAGCCGGTGACGCGCGAAGAGCTGCCGCGCGCCTACGATATTGTCGAGCGGCTGACGCAGAAGATCGGCATTCCGATGCCAAAGATTTACGTGATTCCGACTGAGTCTCCGAACGCGTTTGCTACGGGACGGAATCCGAACCACGCGTCGGTGGCGGTGACACACGGAATTCTGGGCCTGCTGAACGATGAAGAAATGGAAGGCGTTCTGGCGCACGAGCTGGGACATGTGCGCAACCGCGACATTTTGATCAGTTCGGTGGCGGCGACGATTGCGGGCGCGATCACGATGCTGGCCAGCATGGGACGCTGGGCGATGATCTTTGGCGGCTGGGGCGGCGGCGATCGCGAGGAGCGCGGAGGCGGAGGCATTGCGGCGCTGATTATGCTGATCCTGGCTCCGATTGCGGCTACGCTGATTCAGCTGGCGGTGTCGCGCTCGCGCGAGTATCAGGCAGATGCTTCGGGGGCGCATTTTACGGGAAATCCGTATGCGCTGGCCAGCGCGCTGCAGAAGCTGGACGCGTATTCGCGGCGGGTGCCGATGCAGGCTACGCCATCGACCGCGCACTTGTTTATTATCCAGCCGCTGCTGGGCATGAATTTTGGGAATTTGTTTTCGACCCATCCTCCGATTGCGAAGCGGATCGAGCGGCTGACGGGACGGCCGGCTGAGTTTATGCAGTAAGGCTATGAGCAGTGAGCTTTGAGCAATGAGCAACCTCATCCGTGCTTTCGTTCTTGGTTCGTAACGGCGCAGACAGACAGCAGGTTCCTCCTTTTGCTGCCCAAAGGTTCGGAATGACAGGGTTACAGACATAGCTGCGCGGTTGTGGTGATGGCTGGGGGCTACTCACGGCTTGCTGATCATCGCTCATAGCTCGCACATGACATTGGTAACCGCCTCCGCTCATGCCTCGAATAGTAGAATCTCTTTAATGTCTCCTGAAACCGCAACCGCAATCTCCCACAAAGCAACCGACCTGGAGAAGGCGCTTCGCCGCGTGATTCGGGGCAAGGACGATGTTGTGCGTCTGGCGCTGGTGAGCATTTTTGCGCGCGGACATTTGTTGATTGAAGGTGTGCCTGGCGTGGGCAAGACTACGCTGGGGCAGGCTTTGGCGCGGGCGATCGATTGCACGTTTCAGCGCGTGCAGTTTACCAGCGACATGTTGCCATCGGACGTGCTGGGGATCTCGGTGTATTCGGCACTGGAGCAGGAGTTTGAGTTCAAGCGCGGGCCGGTGTTTACGAACGTGCTGCTGGCGGATGAGATCAATCGAACTACTCCGAAGACGCAGTCGGCTTTGCTGGAGGCGATGAATGAAGGCCAGGTTACGGTGGATGCGCATTCTTATGAACTGCCCCAGCCGTTTCTGGTGATCGCGACGCAGAATCCGGTGGAGCATCATGGGACGTATCCGCTGCCGGAGTCGCAACTGGACCGGTTTTTGATGCGGGTGAGGATGGGCTATCCGGATGCGGCGGCGGAGCGCGAGATTTTGCGCTCCGAGGCGGGAATGGATCGATTACATGATTTGCGGCCAGTGCTTTCGGGTGCGGATGTGATCGAGATGCAGGAAGTGATTCGGCATATTCGCGTGGATGAATCGCTGGTTTCGTATGCGCTGGAAATTGTGAAGCGCACGCGGGCGTCAGAATATTTGTCGCTGGGCGTTTCGCCGCGTGGAGCGCAGGCGCTTTATCGAGCGGCACAGGCGATGGCGTGTTTGGATGGGCGCGGGTTTTGCACTCCTCAGGATTTCAAGTCACTGGCGGTACCGGTGTTCGCGCATCGTGTTGCGGTCAATGGCGGCTATGCTTCGACGGCGAAGAAGTCGGAGCAGGCTGATCAGGTGCTGAAAGAGATTGTGGAAAGGGTGAGTGTGCCGGTGTAAGGACCGGGCTTTCCTTCCGATTTCGAAAATGTTCCTTGCAGCCCACCTCCCGTGCAAGGAACGCGAGGGAAATGGCGACAGGGTATTGCACATGCCGGTTCGCTTGCTTAGGATCATGCCCTAGTACTTGCAGCGACCACACCTCTGCCCAGGGAGGGAAAGAAACCAATGAAAGCGTTCGCTCTTCTGCTGGCTCTCCTCGCGACCGCCGTTGGCTTGGGACAGAATGCGAATCCAGGCGGGGCCCGACCCGGAGATGTCCGACCGCCGACGGTGGCCCCCAACGGAGAGCACAAGCATGATTCTGGGCCCCTCGCTTGGGTGAGCTCCGACATCAACCCAAAGACGGTGTTCTGGGTTCAGGGGAGATTCGTCCCGGTCGATGACGCCAACCACGAGGGCGACGCGGAGGTCGCAACCATCCTCTGCTCTCCTCGCGAATACGAGTGTCTCGTAATTGACAGCACAAGCCCGTTCGTTCGCGCTGAACAAGTTTGGATTGACGAGTTAAAGCCTGTTAGTTGGGACAGCAGTGGAATCATGGCCACTTCTCGCTCGCTCGACGGTTGCACGGACGAAACCCTGAAAATCCATTTCTCGCCACCTTCCGTGGTCTTAATCAATTCCCCTGTCCTGCCGATGTCCGGGAATTGCAAAAAAGTCAACGACGCGTGGGATACGCTTACGGGAAAGAGGGGTAGTGCGATAACAGGGCAAATGGAGCAAAGTACGCTTGTTCCCACGAGAGGACTTGTTCCATTCCAGGATGTGGATTCCGAAGCTGTGAAGAGTCCCACGCCAGCCCAGCCGAAAAACCCTTAGTATTCTTCGGTGCAGCCATTTCTAGCGCGTTCCTTGCGCGGGGCCAATCACCCGCCCGTGCGTGGCAGCCGCGTCCGACCCCGCAATCTGAATAGCGGGAATATAATTCTCCGTTATGTCCTTCTTGCGGTTTCTCATGCTGCTGTCGCTGGTCTGCTGGATTGGCGGGCTGATCTTTTTTGCTTTCGTTGTCGCGCCGACGGCGTTTACGGTTTTGCCTACGACTCATCTTGCGGGCAATGTGGTTGGGCGCTCGCTGGGCAAGCTGCATTGGATTGGGATCGTCTCGGGGATCGTTTATCTCGTCAGTTCCCTGCTCTACAGCCGATTTACCGATGGCACTGCGCATGTATTCGCGGTGCGGCACTTGCTTTTGTGCTTGATGCTGGCGCTTACTCTGATCTCGCAGTTTGGGATTATTCCGCGCATGGATGTTTTGCGGTCATCGCTAGGCGACGTCGGCACAGCGGCAATCGATAATCCGCAGCGAGTACAGTTCGATGCACTGCATGTGTGGTCGACGCGTGTAGAGGGTACCGTGCTGTTGCTGGGGTTGGTGGTGGTTTATTTGACGGCGCGAAGCTTGTAGCCCGCTGCTCTCTCTTAGGCGTCATCCTGCGCGCAGCAGTTTTTCAGGCGGAGCGAAGGATCTCATGGGCGCACAGATTCGTGGTAATGGAGATCCCTCCGCGCGCTGGAAAAAACGCGCGCGTTCGGGATGACGCCTTCTTAATTACTCCAATTCAGCCCGAATGCCTTATGTGCATGACGTCGCCGTCTTGCACGATGTAGTCTTTGCCCTCGAGCCGCAACGTGCCTTTGGAGCGGGCGTTGGCCTCGGAACCGGCTTCTAGAAGCTGATCCCAGCGGATGGTTTCGGCACGGATGAAGTGCTTTTCCAGGTCGGAGTGAATCGCTCCCGCGGCCTCCTGTGCGCGGGAATTCGCCGGGACTTGCCAGGCGCGGCATTCGTCTTCACCTGCGGTGAAGAAGGAGATGACGCCCAGCAGCCGGTACGTTGTGCGAATCAGGCGGGTGAGGCCGCTTTCTTCCAGGCCGTAGCTTGAGAGAAATTCGGCGGCATCGGCGTCGCTCATTTCCGAAAGTTCGGCTTCGACTTTGCCGCAAATGGCTGTGGCTGCGGCATTCAGACGCGAGGCAATTTCGGTCAACTTATATTTGCCGACGGCTTCTTCGAGTCGTTTGCCGAGCTCAGTCGACTCGCCAATGTTGAGAACGTAGAGAATTGGCTTCTCGCTGAGGAACATGAAGCCCTTGATGCGCTTTTTGTCTTCCGGAGTCATCTGCATTTCGCGCAGCGGCTTTTCGGATTCGAGCTGGACTTTGGCTTTTTGCAGCAGCTCGAATTCTTTTTTGAGTTCCGGCGTTTTCATCTTCTTCAGATCTTTTTCCAGGCGCTCGAGGCGTTTCTCGACCTGGCCCAGATCGCTGATCATGAGATCGAATTCGACGTTCTTGATGTCGCGAAGAGGATCGATTTCGCCGACATGTGGAATTGCAGGATCGTCGAAGGCGCGGACCACGTGGGCTAAGGCGTCGACGTTGCGCAGGTGCGCCGCGTAGTTGGTGTCTTTGAGCGCTTCCTGGCCGATCGCGCCCACGTCGACATATTCGACAGAAGTGTGCGTGAGCTTTTTCGGATTATAGAGCGCGGCGAGGCGGTCGAGTCGATCGTCGGGAACCTTCGCGACTCCGATGTGGGCTTCCCGTGGATTGGCGCGGGCCTGATCCGAGAGATGGGCCTTAGTCAGAATTGTAAACAAAGCCGTCTTGCCTACCTGGGGTAGGCCGATGATGCCGGTTTTCATAAAGGAAGCTGCTAGCTTCTAGCTCCTGGCTGTTAGCTTTTGCGGACTTGGTGTCTACGTTCAGGCGGAGGCTTACGGTGTGCATCTGCTCACGTTGGACAACATTTCAGGATAAATGATGAGGAGGGAATTGCGTAAGCGGCTGAAGCCACGGTTGGTTTTGCTGGACTTTGCGGCGCGGCTTGAAGCCGCACCCTTTCAAAACCAAATGCAACCTGAGGAGAGAGAACTGCTATCATCGCCAACGACAGATGGGCGCGATTGTTATCAGCATATTGCTGGGTCTTACCGCGGCCGCCGCTAACGTTTTTGGCGGGGCGATCATTGTGCAGCGCAATTGGGAGCGGCGATACCTGCGCTACTTCGTTGCCCTTGGCGCAGGGTTCATGCTGGCAACCGCCATCGTGGAGATGATTCCGGAGAGCATCGCGCTGCGGGGCAAGAACGCGGCTTTTCTGATTCTGCTCGGCTACCTCATCATTCACTTCTTCGAGCACACGGTTACGCCGCATTTTCATTTTGGCGAGGAGACGCATAAAGACGAATTCATGCACTCGCACAAAGGATACTCGGTGCTGCTAGGGTTGATCATTCACACATTTTTTGACGGCATTGCGATCACCTCGGGATTTCTGGTTTCCAATGCGCTGGGCTGGCTGATTTTTTTTGCCGTCTTTCTGCATAAGATTCCCGAGGGGTTCACGGTGAGTTCGGTGATGCTGGCCAGCGGCCGCAGCCGGGGAACGGCCTGGGGCGCGTCGGTGATTTTAGGCGCGGCAACGCTCGCGGGCGTCTTAACAATGGCTCTGTTTCGGCATCATGTGAGCGCGGGACTGCCGCTCTCGGCCGGAGTGACAATCTACGTAGCCGCTTCTGATTTGGTGCCTGAAGTCAATAAGGAGCCGGCCATGAAGATGGCCTTGCTGGTGTTCGTGGGGACGGGAGTGTTCTTTGTGCTGGAAAAACTCCTGCACGCGCCATAGCAAGAGTTTGCGATAAGCGGCGGCTAAAGCGGGGCGTTGAACCGTGTTCTGAACGGCATCGCTTAAAGCGATGCCCTGATACGAACTCTCCGCCGTCAGTCGACTGTATGTTTGGCAGTATATCCGTCGCGAGAGACTACCTCGATTTTCTGCTCTTTGCCTTTCTGGTCCTTCACTTTCAGCGCGCCACCGTCGGGAGCGACGACCTGAACTTTCAGCTTACGATAGGTGCCGTCGAGTTTGGTATTGGTGGGGTGATACGCCAGCGAGTACTGATTGCGAATGTCGTTGGAGATATCGCCGAACATTTCCGGCAACTCGCCTTCGAAGCGCGGGAAGTAGGCACGCCCGCCGGTCATTGCGGCAAAGGTTCGCATCTCGTTATCGCCCTGCAGGTAATCCATGCGGCCCACCGGAATACCAATGCCATGCGCTCCGCGGCATTGTCCGGGATTCACATCGCACCACTCGCGCACGATGAATCCCACACTCACGGGAAAGATGGTGACGTCTTTGGTGTTCTTGATCTTCTTCATCATGGTGTCAAGCGTGATTCTGCTGAAGGTGTCGACACCGGTGGTAACCAGGACGATGTATTTCTTGCCCTCGATTCGATCGAGACGATCGAGAGTGTCATATAACGCGTCAAAGACATTCGTCTCAGAGAACCCGGGGATTCGAAGTTGATTCAAGGCTCCGTAGAGCGCCCTTTTGTCTTGTGTGAAATCAACCAGGATGTGCGGTTGCATGTCGAAGTACGAGACCGCGACCCAATCATTCTTCTGAAGCGAATTCACAAAGGCATAGGACGCTTGCAGCGCCTGGATCATGAAAACGTAATTCGTGTCGGCGAATTCTACGAGCAGGACTGCCGTGATGGGCGTTTTCGTCACACTGAAATCGCTGATCTGCTGGGGAGTTCCATCTTCGAAGAGGCGGAAATTGTCTTTTCTAAGGCCGGGGACGAACTGCCCATTTTTGGTGGTGACCATGACATCCACATTCACCAGGGGAACGTTCACCTTGATGGAATAATCAGGCATGCCCTCGACCTTTTTGGGGGTAACGGGCGGTGGCGGAGCGGGAGGCGGAGCTTCGGCGTTTTTCCTGGGGATGGCATAGGGACCGATATCGCCGGTGGGACCACCAGCCTCGTCGGGAACGTCCTGCTTCTGCTTGCCATTAGTTTGATTCTGCGACTGATCGGCCGGCGACTGAGTTTGGTCTTGAGCCGAAACTGGGAGCAGAAAGAGTGCCGAAACCAGCAGAGTGACAATCAATGCTGCAAAATTTTGCAAAGGCAATCGCACTTTGGCGAACCTCGAGTCGGGAAACATACAAACCTCTACAAACAAGAGATAAAGACTGTTTGGAGCGAAAAGCCCTTGTGCTAGTATAGACGCAAGCTTTCGCGATTGGGATGTTTTGCCCGACTCCCAGTAATTCCCCTCGGGGCAACGATCTTGCAATCGTGCGAAATCTAATCGAGTATACGGTGGGGCTCAATTAGACCATCGCGGCACCGTTCATGAAAAAATTAGTTCTTGCGCTTTTCGTCGCTCTGCTGTCCTCGTCGTCTTTTTCGCTCGCTCAAACCTCCTCCGGCCAAATAACCCAGGAACCGAAAACTATAGCGGTCAGCCAGATTCACGCGGGCATGCGCGGAGTCGCGTATACCGTGTTCCAAGGCGTGAAGCCTGAGTCCATGGAAGTGGAAGTTCTGGGTGTGCTGCACAATGTCAATGGGCCGAAGGGCGACGTCATTTTGGTGCGGCTGCACGGGCAAAAGGTGGAGTACACGGGCGTAGTCGCGGGCATGAGCGGCAGTCCGGTGTATCTCGACGGCAAACTGGCAGGAGCGCTGGCGTTCCGCATTGGCGAGTTTTCGAAAGAGCCGATTGCCGGTGTGACGCCAATCGCCGACATGATGGAAATCAGCGCATTGGATAAATCTCCAACCGAGGACAGCATTGCCACGAAACCGGCAATCAGCATGGTTGCGGGTAAGACTGCGTCCCCTGGAGTTTCAGCCCTTCCAACATCGAATCAGGATGGGCCGGGTTTCGCGAATTATCTGAGGCCAATCGAAACGCCGCTGGTATTCAACGGATTCTCGGAGCAGGCGATTCAACTTTTCTCGGGACAACTGGGAGCTGCGGGAATCGTTCCGGTGATGGGCGCGGGATCGATCAGCAACGAAAAACAGCCGGAGCCACTGGAACCTGGATCGGCGGTGAGTGCGGTGTTGGTGCGGGGCGATATGGATATTGAAGCCACGTGCTCGGTGACGTATGTCGATCCGCAGAAATTGCTGGCGTGCGGCCATCCCCTGTTGCAGTTCGGTTCGGTCGACCTGCCGATGAATAAGGCAGATGTGCTGGCTACTCTGCCGTCACCGCTCAACGCCTTCAAGATCGTGAACACGACGGAGCCGGTGGGAACATTTGTGCAGGATCGGCACACGGGGATCCTGGGCGTGTTCGACAAGCAGCCGGAGATGATTCCCGTCACGCTGAGTATTCACAGTGATGCGGGCATGAAGCAATTTCATTACGAAGTGCTGAACAATCCGAAACTGACGCCGGTCGCTCTCATGGTGACAGTGTTCAATGCGCTGCACGGTGTGAATGAGTTTGGGGAAGAAATTACTTATCGATTATCTGGGAGTATCGGCGTCAAAGGATTTCCGGAAGTGACGATGCGGAATATGTTTTCTCCGGAAGAAAATTCCCAGCCGGCGGCGATGCAGGCTGCGCTCTCGCTGGGTGAGCGGTTTGGACGCATCTATGACAATCCATTTAATGCGCCGGCGATTGCCGGCGTAAATCTGAATTTCGATCTGGTGCGTGAGCGGCGCTGGGCGCGGTTGGAAAGCGCGCGCACCGACGTTACGGAAGCGCGTCCGGGCGATGAGATTATGCTGGAGACGGTGCTCGAGCCTTACCGTGGTGAGCGCATCGTGCAGCGAATTCCAGTGAAGATTCCTACTTCCGCCAGCAAAGGAACGCTGCGCATATTAGTAAGTGACGGCGATACGCTCGACCATCTCGCCCATGGCAGCGCGGCATTTGGCAGCCAGCTCGATCTTGCCTCTACCATCGCCCTGCTGAATAAGGAGCACTCCAATAATCGCGTTTACGTTTCGTTGCTCGAAGCGGATCCTGAGGCACGAGTTGCCGATAAGGTAATGCCAACCTTGCCCATCTCGATCATGAATGTGATGGATGGCATGCGCGGCAATCAGGAGATGGTAGTCAGCGGCGAATCGAACGTGGATGAAACCGCGACAGCTCCGCTGGATTATGTCGTGAGCGGAGCGCAATTGTTAACGGTTACGGTGAAGTAAGCGCCGGGCACCATCGCGAGTTTCTTCTGAATCTTTGCTCGCTTTCTTGTAGACTCTTCCTTCGGAAAAATAAATCTTTCGGTAGCACTTCTATCCGTAGCGCTTCTTTCTGTAGCGCTTCTATGCGTAGCCGAGGAGGAACGGTGTCCTACGATCACGATTCCCCGCAAAACGATCCACAGCAAGATCAGGATCAACAGCCTCAATCCCACCAACATGTTTGTGGAAATCTCTTCGGATGTGGCGAAGAGCAAGGCAGGGGCGTGTTCAGGGAAGATATAAAAGATGCCGCTTTCAGCAAGCCGGCGGCTGATCGAATGCTGCACATGGAGGAGATTAACCAGGAGCAGGTCGATGGTTTCTTGACTGCTCGCGGGCAATTCCGGCGCCGACTTTTGCGCGCCAGCAGCTTCATGGGCGCGCTGGCAGGCATTGGACCATGGCTCGGCAAACCATGGTTTACAAAACTGGCGCATGCTGCCGATGCGCTGGATGGTCGTACCGGCACTGCGGAGCAGAAGCAGGAAAACGAACAGTCAGGACGCGTGCACGTGGTCGAGAGCAACGATAAAACTGTGCGTCTCGGCGTTTACGACACCACGCTTGATCCCATTCTCAAGATCGACTCCGGCGACACCATCAGTTTTCCCAACACGTGGTCCCATTTCTTGAACCAGATGCAGCCGGGGGTTCCGATCGAGACCCTGGCGAAACTGCGCCTCAGCAATCCGGGAAGGGGACCACACTCGATCATCGGCCCCATCTACGTGAACGGCGCCGAACCGGGCGACGTGCTGGAGGTACGCTACAGGCGCATTCGTCCATTTGATTGGGGAGCGGTATTCAATAACCCGGGGTCGATCGGAACCGGCTTGCTGGCCCAGGATTTTCCCCAGGGGCAGGTGAAGTACCTGAAGATCGATTTCCCCAAGATGACGGCGGAATTTAACTCCGACATTCATGTCCCCATCAAACCGTTTCAGGGAACGCTGGGCGTGGCTCCTCCGGATGGTTTTTATCCACCGTTGAGTCCGGGAGTGACCAGTTCCGTTCCTCCAGGACCGCACGCCGGCAATACCGACTTGAACGAAATGGCGGAAGGCTCGACCATGTTCATTCCGGTGTGGAAGCCGGGAGCACTGATCTTTACTGGTGATTCCCATGCTGTACAGGGGGATGGGGAAATCAACCTTTCCGCGCTCGAGACCCGCATGAAGGAATTGCGCATCCAGGTTGTGCTTCATAAGCAGAAGAATTTCGCGTGGCCGGTGGCGGAGACACCGACCCACTGGATCACTTTAGGGCTGGACAAAGATCTCAATGTGGCGATGACGTTAGCCGCCCGTAATGCGATTAATTTCCTGGCTACGCGCGCCGATCTCACCAAGCTCGATGCCTATGCTTTGTGCAGTATCGCCGTCAGTTTCCGTGTCACGCAGGTGGTCGACATTGTGCGCGGCGTGCACGCCATGATTCCAAAAAGTCTTTTCGCGGCAGAGTTGCGCAACCAGATCGCTGTGGTTTAACGACCGGGCGGCGCAACGAGGGATTGCTCGCGTAATCGGGAGGTGGTGGTCGGCCTATTCGGCGCGGTGTTTAATTTTCTTTCGCTCCGTCCCGTGATGGGATTCGACAGTCTTGAACTCGACAGTCTATCTGCTGCTGGCATTTCGCGGGCAGGAGTGTCCGCGCCACACGGCTTATTCTTCCTCTTCGCCCATCTGCTGGGCTAGGTAGCGCTCGTAGCCGAGTTCCCGGATCTGGTGCATTTGCGCTTCCAGGAAGTCCACGTGGTCTTCTTCATCTTTCAACAACTCAACCAGCAGATCGCGCGAGCCGTTGTCGCCTTCGCGGGTAGCGATGGCGATGGCATCGTTGTATTGCTTGACAGCACCCACTTCGAGCGCCAAGTCACTTTCGATCATGGCCCTCACTGTTCCGCCGATCTTCACATCGAGCGGCTGCATCGACGGTGTGCCATCGAGAAAAAGGATGCGCTCGATCAGCACTTCGGCATGTTTCATTTCTCCGATCGATTGCTTCTTGATGTATTCGGAGAGCCGGTCGTATCCCCAGTTTTCGCACATCTCGGAATGCAGGAAATACTGGTTGATGGCGGTTAGTTCTTCGCGGAGGGCTTTGTTCAGTTCAGAAAGAACTTTTGGGTTGCCTTTCATGGCGAGGCGAGTATGCCAGAAAGACTGATCGTCTGCAAATCCCAAAAGGCGGATGGAAGTGCTTAGAAATGACCACAGAGGGTATAAGGATCGAAGGCTAGTTCGCCGAGAGCAGAAACACGGTCGCCTTCTCCATGTGGCGGAAGCCGCCGGTCGCTACGGCAGAGATCACCATGAGCGTACCGTTATAGCCCACGTGAGCGAGAAAACTTGCGGCGACGGATTTTGTCGCCGCCCGCACGCTCGTAAGCACGATGCCCACCATGAAAATCACCAGCACCGCGCCCCATGCGTAGCCATACTGAACGGCGTGGATGAGGCCGAATGGCAAGGCGGTCAGCACAATTCCCCAGAAAAATCCGAGGCGGCGGGCCAGCACGGGATAAAGGAATCCGCGAAAGAAAAGTTCTTCCATGAGCGGGCCAAGGCTAATTGCGAATATGGCCGTGAGATAGGCGTCGAAGGGACGAGCGAAGAATTGATCGAACGGAGTGGTCTTAGGCATAGGCAGGAAGCGGCCGAAAAGGTCAATCCCGAGCATGAGAACACCCACGCCCAGAAAGCTGAATGCGGCGGCCCCGGGCCAGTTCCATCGGATGGCTTGGCCGAAGCGCACATGATATTTGCCTTCGACCAGAAGGACCATGTACATGGCGACAACGATGTAGGTAACGAACTCGGAAAGCAGCGCAAGAGCCGGGTTCTGCGCCACTTCGAGCCATGACGAGTGACGCAGGATGAAATGTCGAACGCCCAAAACGATGGCGAGTTGAGCAAGAAACAGAATGAGCAGCGTGAATCCCGCGATCTGCAGGACGTCCCAGCCATTCCAGACTGGATTCTCTCCGGCTTTAGGCAGACGTGGCGTGGGAACTAGAACCGGCGACGGGGCCGTTTCGGGGGACGAGGGCGCGGGCGGTTGCGGGCCGCTCGGGACCGGCTGAGGATCGAACAGCGGATTGGCGGGCGATGACAAAGAATTCCTTATTTGATTCTAAAGGAAGCAAAATTCTTCAAGGGCTAAAGCCCTATTCTCTTTTTGACCGCTAACGGCACGGCTGAAGCCGTGCCCGTTCAAAATCTTCGGTGCAGGCAAATCCTACGCACTACGCTTTCCGTTCCCCGCGAAATATCCTGCCAGCGCTTGGCCGGTGTAAGACTTCTTCACTCGTGCCACCTGCTCGGGCGTGCCTTGCGCCACGATGCGGCCACCGTCTTCGCCGCCTTCGGGGCCAAGGTCGATGATCCAATCGGCGTTGCGGATCACATCGAGATTGTGCTCGATGATGATGATCGAATTGCCCAGATCGGTCAAACGGTGAAGAACGTCGAGCAACTTTTTTACGTCGTCAAAGTGCAGGCCGGTCGTGGGCTCGTCGAGCAGGTAAAGAGTTTTGCCGGTCTGGCGCTTGCTCAACTCTCGAGCCAGCTTGATACGCTGGGCTTCGCCACCGGAGAGCGTGACCGCGGATTGGCCGAGGTGAATGTAGCCGAGTCCGACATCGACCAGTGTTTGCAGCTTTTGTTTTACCTGCGGAATATTTTCGAGAATCGGCAGTGCGTCGGAGACCGGCATTTCGAGCAGGTCGGCGATGGAGTAGCCGTTGTATTTCACGGCCAGGGTTTCGCGATTGTAGCGGCGTCCGCCACAGACCTCGCACAACACATAGACATCGGGCAGAAAATTCATTTCGATGCGTCGCTGGCCTTCGCCCTGGCAGGCCTCGCAGCGCCCGCCGGGGACGTTGAAGGAAAAGCGTCCCATTTTGTAGCCGCGCTCGCGAGATTCGGGCAGCATGGCGTAGATGTCGCGAATGGCAGTGAAGACCCCGGTGTAGGTTGCGGGATTCGAACGCGGCGTGCGCCCGATGGGCGATTGATCGATGCGGATGACTTTGTCGATATTCTCGGCGCCGACGATAGCTTTGTGGTCTCCGGATTTTTCGCGCGAGCGATAGAGTTGGCGAGCGAGCGCGCGATAAAGAATGTCGTTAACCAGCGTGGATTTGCCGGAACCGGAGACTCCGGTAACGACCGTCATCACGCCGAGGGGAAAAGTGACGTCGAGATTCTTAAGATTGTTTTCTTTCGCGCCAAGAATCGTGAGGGCGCCGCCGTTGGCCTGACGGCGCTCAGGCAGCATCGCGATCTGCACTTTACCGGAGATGTAAGCACCGGTGAGCGAGTTCGGCTCGCGCATGATTTCTTCCGGCGTGCCGTGGGCGACGAGGCCTCCGCCATGGCGTCCGGCGCCGGGACCGAGGTCGATCACGTAGTCGGCCCGGCGGATGGTTTCTTCGTCGTGTTCGACAACCAGCACCGTGTTCCCGAGATCACGCAAATTTTCGAGCGCATTCAGCAGGCGGCCGTTGTCCCGATGATGGAGGCCGATCGAAGGCTCGTCGAGCACGTAAAGAACGCCGCGAAGCTTCGAACCGATTTGCGTTGCCAAACGAATACGCTGGCCTTCGCCGCCGGAGAGCGTTGCGGCCGAACGGTCGAGAGAAATGTAGTTCAAACCGACAGCGCAGAGAAATTGCAGGCGCTCGACGATCTCATGCATGACGCGTCCGGCAATTTGCTCTTCGCGACCCGCCAGTTTGATGCTTTGCGCGACTTCGAGCGCTTTTGAAATCGGCAGCGCAGTAAAATCGGCGATCGACATGCCGTTCACTTTCACGGCGAGGCTCTCGGGGCGCAGACGCTTGCCATGGCACACAGGACATTCACTGGCGGACATGTGATCCATGAGCCAATCGCGATAGCCTTCGGAGGTCGATTCTTCGAGATTTTGCTTCAGGTATCCGAAGATGCCGCGAAAGCCGGTTTTGCCTCGGCCCGATTCGCCGTTCAGGAGAAGATCCTGAATCTTGTCGGGGAATTTCTCGAAGGGCGTGTTGAGATCGATTCCATGTGCTGCCGCCATGACCTGCAAGGCATGAATCAAACTCTGTGACGCGGAGCCCGGCCCCAATCCCCCGTCGAGCAATGGCTTCGACCAATCGGTAATCACTTTTGCGGGATCGAAATCGTAGCGGCTGCCGAGGCCGTGGCACTCGGGGCAGGCTCCGTACATGCTGTTGAAGGAAAACGAACGCGGCTCAAGTTGCGGTACGCTAATTCCACAATCGGGGCAGGCGAGCTTTTCGGAGTAAAGGGTTTCATCCCCGTTGACCACCGCAACCTGCACCAATCCTCCGGCGAGCTTCATCGCGAGACCGACTGACATTTCCAGCCGGTGCTCGATTCCCGGTTTCACCAGCAGACGGTCGATCACGACTTCGATGGTGTGATTCTTGCGTTTATCGAGATTGAGATCGTCATCCAGGTTCACCAGTTCGCCGTCGACGCGGGCACGGGTGTAGCCATGCTTGAGCAGCGTCTCCATTTCTTTTTTGAATTCGCCTTTGCGGCCACGGACGATGGGCGCGAGAACCATTACACGATCCTCAGGAGTGAGGCTCATCACTCGCTGGACGATCTGCTCGGCGGTTTGTCGGCTGATGGGGCGTCCGCATTTCGGGCAGTGCGGGATGCCGATAGAAGCGAAGAGCAAGCGAAGGTAATCGTAAATCTCGGTGATCGTCCCGACGGTTGATCGCGGGCTGCGGCTGGTGGTCTTCTGCTCGATCGAAATGGAGGGGCTAAGTCCATCAATTGCATCGACATCCGGGCGCTCCATCTGATCAAGAAACTGCCTGGCGTAGGTCGACAAAGTCTCGACATAGCGGCGCTGGCCTTCGGCATAAATCGTATCGAAGGCGAGTGAGGACTTCCCCGAACCGCTCAGGCCGGTCACGACCGTGAGCGTGTTTCGGGGGATCTCCACGTCAATGTTCTTGAGGTTGTGCTGGCGCGCCCCCCGGACTGAGATTTTAGTAATAGCCATTTAGAGACTGGTCGAAAATCAGGCTGGATTGCCCTTCCGTAATATCGACACGGTTACAGAATTGTTCGAGAGTGGAAGTGCGCAGCTCTACTCCGTATCTTAGTTGTCAATAGCGGCGGCCGTCAACGCAGGTAGATTGAAGATGCCGCATATACGAAAGTTGGCCTGCCGGCATCTGATTACCGACTTTTGGGATGGTTTATTGTGATCTCGCTGTTCATGCCTATCGTTCTCTGCTTCACGGTGGTTCTCTCCGTTGGGATTGGCGTATTCACGGCTTATGCGGCCGTCTTCGGCATTCTTGAGGTTTGTGGCAGAACGTCGCGGCCTCAGGCTCAACACCAGGACGCGCGGCCGAGACTGGTCCTGGTGGCTACGCAGAGCGGAGATTAGCTGTAGAAATCTCTCGCCGCGCTCTTCAGATTTCTGATCCTTGGTCGCGTACTACTGCGTTCGCTTAAGGCTGCGGTAAGTCCTTTCAGGCAAAAAACACTTTCGGCTAAAGCCGACTGCGGAAAGATAGGCCGGTTTATCGCAGCGCTGAAGCGCTGCGCCACCCAAAATCAAGATCCCAGACGGCGCGGCTCGAGCCGCGCCCTTTCAAGACTGGAAGCGATCAGAAGGCGAAACGGCCGCCCACTGTCGGAGCAAAGTTGTCGTTGTGCTTATAAGGGACGCCGGGGCCATGAGGAATAGCAATGGCCAGACCGCCGCTCACCCAGGAATATGCAAATCCGGCAAAACCGTCGAAGCGCTTGGTGAAGTGATGATCGACATAGAGCGACACCTCGTTGAGGGTACCCGCGCAGGAACTGCGAAAACCGGCTGAGACCGAGCAGGTTGGAGGAAGACGGAAGTCGTTCTGTTGCTGTTGATACCAGGCGAAAGTGATGTCGGTTTTGCTGCGGTAGGTGTATTTCACGCCCGTCCACCAGATCTGCACTAACTTTTCAGAATCAAGATTGTTGTCTTCGACCCCGCTCATGAAATAACCGCCCTGGTCCGAGGCGCCAACGCCTAACGGGTCCTTCGGGTTGTTCTGCCAGATGTATTCGTAGCCGGCAAAAAACTTGAACGGATCCCACATATACTTGGCAGCGACCATAATGGCGTTGTTGTCGGTCACGATGCCATCTACGGTGTTGTTCGTGTCGATCAGATTGACTCCGGTGATGGGGTTTGTGTTGATGCTGTCGGTGGTCGACTGATAGGACTGCGTCGGACTCTGAGGCCCCAGCAAGGGGTTCAATACGCTGATCGCCTGGTTGTAATGTTGAAAGACGAAGTCGCCGGAGAACTTGCCGGAGTTTCCGCCGAGGTCGAATCCGTAGGCGTTGTTATGCGCCTGTTCCGGAGTACAGTTGGCGGCAGTCCAGGTTGCCGAGGCCGAGTAGCAGCCGGCAGAACCATTGGCGAATTTATACATCGCGCCGAAATGGGCCGGGCCAAAGATAAGGCGATACTTCGCGGCGTAGTCCCAACGGCTGTCATCGGTGTCGCCGCCGCCGGCCATGGTGCCGTTATACCCAATGTACGAAAAGTCATAGGAGCCGCCGGCCGGATCGTAAAGCAGCATCGCATCGGTGCCCAGAGAGCGCTGACGGCCGAAGGTCAGCGTGCCGAAAGTCGGGGATGATACGCCGCCATAGAATTCGTCATTGAAGGGTTGGCCCGCGCGCGCGCCATCGATGGCTATCGAATAGCTGCCCCTGGGAAGACCGTTGTTTATGGTGTCGGTGGCTGGCGCGTTGGCGAGCAGGCCGGACTGCGGATTGATGCCAGTGGAACCGTTGAATACAACCGACCAACCGGGCAGAAACTCTTCCTTTCCCCTGATGCCCAGACCCGTCTGCTGCAGGTTGTTCGGTGCGATGAGGAATCGATGTTGATAGCCGTTTCGGTTCACCAGAGATTCGCCTTCATAGTTGTAGCCGTTTTCCGGTAAGCCGTGGCTGACCCAGCCGACGCCGACGTCATACGCACCGTAGAGCGTGATGCCGTGCCAGGTCAGCGTGCAATCGGTGGTGGCGAACTCGTGGCCGCTCGCGCAGGCGTCGGGGGTGGGTGGAACTGCCGTTTGTGCGTACGTCATGTACGCACACAAGAATAGAACAGCGAAGCTTAAAAATGCCTTGCGCATGGTGACCTCCAGCGGAGTGCGTAAAGAAAAACATAGAAGTGTATACAAGATACGTATTAGTTGTCTATTTTGATGCGATTCCATATGAATACTGCTTTGGATCTATTGCGTGGTTGAACTGCAACCTTTGACCTCGACCGCTATTCGTACTAGCATTCCGAGAATGGGAGACCGAGCCGAGGGGAGAGAAAAAGTTCTGTTACGTCCACGCGACGCCTCTCTGCAACTTGGCATCAGCTTCCCCACCATCAAGCAATGGATCTACAAGCGAAAACTGCGCAGCGTGAAAACGCCGGGCGGCCATCATCTGATTCCGCAGAGCGAGATCGACCGGTTGCTGTTTCGCACCCGGGGCAAAACGGCTCAAGAAAGATCCCACGCGTTGCGCCAGGTCAGCGGGCGCAATCAGTTGGTGGGACGCATCGACCAGGTTCGAATCAGCGGACTGATGGCCGAGATTAAAATTTCCATCGGCGAACAACAAATTACTTCCATCATCACTGCGACTTCGGCACGGGAAATGAATCTCAAGCCGGGACAAACTGCCGTAGCATTGATCAAAGCTACAGAGGTGATGATTTTGCGCGTGGGAATTTGATCGAAATTCAATCGAACGCTCCAATCCAGGCGCCCTTGTGGCCGAAAAAATAGCAGATATCGTGTTAGCATTTTGTCAGTAACCTTCCTTTCCGGCGGGGGTGCATGGGCCGCACTCGTTCCATTCCGTTGTATCTGCTCTGTGCGATCTTTCTGGGCCTGCCGCTGGGCGCATCTGCTGAGAAGGCTCAGCCATCACCATGGCTTGAGATTCACTCGACGCATTACACCGTCATCACCGATGCAGGCGAGAAAAAAGGCAAAGAGGTCGCGCTCCGCTTTGAGCAGATGCGGGCCGTGTTTGGCGCGCTGCTTATGAGAGAGCGAGTCAGCGAACCCGTACCGCTGACCATTCTTGCGTTCAAGAGCGACAAATCTTACTACCAGACGGCACCGCTTCGCGAAGGGCAACCGATCGATCTTCCCGGCTTTTTAATTCTTGGTGAAGATCAGAATTTTATCGTGCTGAATTTGTTCGAGGAAGAATCCTGGCGAGCGGTCAGCCACGATTTCGCGCTGATGCTGCTCAGCTACAACTATCCGCCGGTACAAGGATGGTTCGATGAAGGGCTGGCCGAATACTTCAGCTCGATTCGGCTAGACGATAAGAATTACGAGATCGGCAGCGATCCGGAGTTGCGATCTGCCTCGAGAGAAAATTCTCCGGGAAATCTGAGCGCACGGACACCGCCGAAATCGTTTACCGAGCTTCTGAGTGGAGAGGCATGGCTGACTTTGCCGGATCTGCTGACGATGAAACATGACACTGCCACTGACAATGAGGGCGTGCGGCATACGCTGTTCTACGCTCAGTCGTGGATGATGATGCATTACCTGCTGCACGAAAAGAAATTGCCAGAGACAGGAACGTATTTTGGTTTGGTGGAGAACCAGCATGTGCCGGCAGAAGAAGCCGTCCAACAGGCTTACGGGATGTCGCCGGCTCAGTTGGATCAGGCAGTGAAGGATTATTTCCATTCGCTAAAGCCTCTGTTCACGGCTCTCGATGCTTCGAGGCAGCCGGGACGGCAAGCCAATGCGCTTCCGGTTTACCAGTTCCCTGAGACGGTTGGGCCGAGCGACAGCGTGATGACAAGCAAAGGTATGCCGGAGGCCGATGCTCGCGCAATCGTCGCGGAGATCAAGGTTAGAATTCCCGATCGCCGCGAAGCCGGGCTGCAGGAACTGAATACACTGGCCACGACGCAGGATCCAAACCTCACGAAACCCTCGTTCTTTAAGGCGCCGAGGAAAGAACGCGATGAGGACGCGCCGCTCACCACGGCAATCGGCAATGAGATCGCACACCGTGTTCTTGCCTGGGATCACCTGCAGCGCGGTGAGTTCGATGGCTGCCTGCAGGAATTGGGTGATGCGGCGGCACTCAATCCCCAGGATATGTGGGTTCGCTACTATCTCTCGGTAATGAAGTACAAAATGTCGCAGGTGAAGAAAGCCGATATTGAGGGCCTGCCCAACATGATGCAGGATCTGCGGGTCGTACTGGAATGGTATCCCGAATTCGCCAACGCCTATGACCTATTGGCGATGGCGCGCATGGAAGGCGGTGGGCCGGTAGCGGCAATGCAGGCGGAGCACGCCGCGATGCAACTCAGCCCGCGCAATCAGCAGTACGCTTACCATCTCGCAGAAATTTATGAATCAGACAAGAAATGGGATGCGGCGCGGGCCTTACTCGAGCGTCTGCAGAGTAGCGGCAACGCGCAGGTCGCGGCGGAGGCTCGCATGCGGCTGGGCGAGCTTTCGACTCACGAGAAGTATGGGGTTGCCGACGCCAGCTCGACTTCGAGCGAGAAGTTGGCGCCCCAGCCCTCTCCGTTTGATGTGCTCGAGCAGGATGCGGCGAAGCGTGCTGCTGAAGCAAAAGCTGCTCAGACGGACAGCACGGCTGATATGCGGCCGGAGAAATTCGCGAAAGGCCGGTTGGTCGATGTTGACTGCTCGCAGTCTCCGGCTGCCATTCTCAGTGTGGACGCGGACGGAAAGGTTCTGAGGCTGCGCACCGCCGATTACAAATCGCTGCTGCTTATCGGAGCCGACAAGTTCTCGTGTGAGTGGAGCGATCGCTCGGTTTCGGTGAACTATAAGCCGGGTGGAGTTGCGGATGGGGATTTGGTGTCGGTCGAAGTGCGGTGATGGGTTAAGTCGCCACGAGGAACCCGGAAAGCCGAACTCACCACAGCGGCACGGAGAAATTCATTGCACGCCAAGAGTGGATAAAATGCCGGAGGTCCCGTGGTTCGATCCTCGACAAACACCGCTGCGGCCCAATACCCCCGGCGGCCGGACAGCCGAGGGCGGCTGTCCCCACATGAGTCGTGGCGGTAACTTTTTCCCGGAATCCCTTTAAGCGCGAAACCCTCCCGCCGGGGGGCGGGAGGGTAGATACATAAGAACCAGCAGCTATGCGCGGACGACGTTGCCCGCCTGAAAGCCTTTGGGGCCTTTGAGCAGATCAAACTCCACGGTCTCACCCTCGTTGAGCGAGCGGTAACCATTTTCCTGAATCGCGGAGAAATGTACAAAAACGTCTTCCCCCGTGGAGCGCTGGATAAAACCATATCCCTTCGCCCCGTTGAACCACTTCACTGTTCCTTTCTCTCTCACAGAAAAACTCCTTTCCATCATCATTAAGAATTAAGTTCACCGGAGTCTCGTTTTGTTGCTCCCATGACAGGAGCGCCCCCTCAAGAAACCTGGTCGAACCCGGTTGCGTCTCTCTGTGCCGGAGAAAGCCGCCCCAACGCAAAAGACTCCTCGGTTCAGCGCGCGTAAAGAAAGTGCGGCGCTAACGTTCGGAGCCCTGGCCCATCGGTGCTGATTTCTACCGCTCTGCTCAAGACATCAACCTGCGTTACGAACTCACGTGCCGGCGTCTGCACCGGTACATGAGCAAAAGATAATAAGCAGTATTAAATCGTTTCGCAAGAAAAATTAGCAAAAGCTCTACAAAAGTAACCACGGGTCACGTTTTAAGCTTTAACAAGGTATAAGAAATACCGCTTTGTACGGCAACGCGCACAATCTCGCAAGAAACTGCAGTGGTCGCCAGGCTTTGATACGATTTGTGGGACTCTTGTGACCGACCAAGCCACAGTTCCCGTTGAGCCTGGGGAGGACGCCCGGCAACACCCGAGGCGGCCGCAGCCGAGCAGACCCTCAGGTCTGGTGCTTTCGACGGCGAAATACCTGTTGCGCACCGATGTGCATACTTTTGCATTCTCGGTTGCGGCCAATTCAATCCTGTCCTTCTTTCCTTTTGTGGTTCTGCTGATGACGCTGGTTCGCCGCGTATTTCATTCCCGCGTGATGTATGAGGTGATTGTTGAGTTGCTGCGCGACTATCTTCCTGCCGGTCAGGAGTTCGTGATCCGCAACCTGACTGCGCTCGCCAATGCGAAGAACCGCGTGCAACTGGTTTCATTGATCATTTTGCTCGTGACTTCATCGAGCGTTTTTATGCCGCTCGAGGTGGCGCTCAACCGCATTTGGCGCTTTCCGAACAACCGCTCCTATTTTGGAAATCAATTGATCTCGCTGGGACTGGCGTTTGGCTGCGGAGTTCTGGCGCTTCTTTCGATCGCTGCGACAGCGGGTAACGTGGCGCTGATGGGATTTCTGCTGCGTGGCCACGGCAGCGCCTTCATCCGGCTGGTGGGATTTGTTGGCATGAAAGTCTTCGCCATCGGCGCCAGCATCGCAATTTTCTTCCTGATTTATTGGTTGCTGCCAAATGGCAAAGTGCCGGTGCGCGCCGTGCTTCCCACGGCAATCATCATGGGCTTGCTTTCCGAAGCCCTGAAATATGGATACATTCTGGCTTTGCCGTGGCTCAATTTTGCCGACGTCTATGGGCCGTTCGCGCTTTCCGTTAGCCTGATCTTCTGGGCGTTTCTGACCGGCTTGCTCCTGCTGGCGGGCGCGAACCTTAGCGCGCAGGAACACTTGAGAGGGGATGTGTAGATCGGTTGCTTCCCTGAAGGCCAATCATCAAATCGGGAAAGCCCGCATAATTCACAGGCCAGTTGTGACATCCGTCACCGCCTCATCATTAGCCGCGATCTAGCATCGCGTCGGTTTCCCAAACCTTCCGAGCAGACAATGATTGTGATTTTGCTCCAGGTGATTCTATGGCCGGTTGGTCGCGTCTGCTCGCCGCTTTCTTATTGATCCTCGTCGCCTCATTGCTGCGGGGGCAAAATGCCGAAGCAGGTCGCTTTGCTGCTTCGAGTCGCGAATCTTTACGTTACCCGCCATCAATCGGCGCCGAATCAGTCTTGTCGTTCGCGAGTTCGGCCGATGGGGTTGCCAGATCCAAGGTCGGTCACTCTCCTCCGATTTCTGGTCGGCTTGGGTTACAGCAGATCGCTCAGCCAGCTGGAATCATTTTCTCGGGCACGGTTATCACCATCTCTCCGGCTTCGTCAAAAGGGCCCAAGGCAACCGAGATCACATTCAAGGTCAAAGAAGCTTTTCGCGGCGTATCGGCAGGTCAGAATCTAACGATTCGCGAATGGGCGGGGCTGTGGAACCGCGGCGAACGCTACCGCGTGGGTGAGGGGGTAGTGCTCTTCTTATACAGGCCGAGCCGGCTCGGACTCACTAGTCCAGTGGCTGGAGGAAATGGTCGATTTACGGTGAATTCTGCCGGAAAAATTTTGCTTTCCCCGCAGCACACCCACCTGCTTGCGGCCGATCCGATCCTGGGGGGAAAAACCGTTGTGCCGTATCGCGACTTCGCACGCGCCATACACCGTGCCGGCTTGGAGTGATCGATTATGCCTCCAGATAGAAGCTTGATTCGCGCGATGGTAACTGTCTTTAAGCTGCGGCCAGCTTTAGCCGCGATGTGGATTTTCGTCTTCGCCGGAGTCACCCACGCCGGCGGCCCAGAATATGTGGCGGGATCAACCTATTTCAACTCTTCCACCATGGGCCAGCCCCTCATCTGGTCGCAAGGACAAATCAATTACTACACCGACCAAGGCGACCTCAGCCCAATCCTGCCCAACGCTTCCGCGAACGCGCTGGTTGCGAACGCCTTCAGCCAATGGACCTCCGTATCCATCGCGGCGCTCACCGCATCCGCCGCCGGTCAACTGGCGGAAGACGTGAACGGCGGCAACATCGCAGTGAATTCCAGCGGCATCGTCACCGCCCCGCAGGACATTACTCCCAGCGCGACCGAGACGCCAGTCGGTATTGTTTACGACTACGATGGCACCGTCACCGACGCGTTGCTTGGGTCAGGTGCGGGAGATCCCTCGGAATGTTTCTGGAACGCGGTTTATGGCGGCGCGGATAACTTCAGCACTAACGCCAATTTTCTGCACGCGCTGGTGGTTATCAATGGACAATGCGCGCTCCAGTTTTCTCAACTCACCGATGTCGAATATCGCCTCGTGCGTGTGCTGGGCAACGTCATCGGCCTGGGTTGGTCGCAACTCAACCCCAACGTGATTACCGGCAATCCCACCCCCGCGGCTGCGGATTACGCGGGCTTTCCTGTCATGCATTACACTGACCCGCCTGACTGCGTGCCGATCACCCTCTGTTATGCCAACCCATATCAGCTTGCGTCAGACGACAGGGCAGCGCTGTCGCGCCTCTATCCTCCAGTCAGTGCACCGAATTCCACGGCGCGCATCTACGGGTCGGTTTACTTCGTAGCTCATGCCGGTGGTCCTGGCCAGCCCATGCAGGGTGTCAATGTATTCGCGCGCTGGATCGATCCTTCGACCGGACTACCTTCCCATCAATATGGCGTTTCTTCAGTTTCCGGATTCCTGTTTACAGGCAATGCAGGGAATCCCGTCATTGGCTGGGACGATCCTCTGGGCAATGCTTACAGCGAGTTTGGATCGTCGAATCAAACCCTGGAAGGATTCTTTGACCTCGGCGGATTGCCGATCCCAAACGGAGCGAGTACCGCCGAGTATCAACTGTCAGTGGAAGCGATAAATCCGTTGTGGTCGGCGGGCGTGGGTCCCTACGAACCGTCGCCGGTTGCGCCTTCGGGAACCTTCGAGCCGATGATTGTGACCGTCAGTGCCGGCGGAGAGTTTGAACAGGACATTCTAATGTCGGGCAGCGCTCAGTCCGTGCCTCCGTGGGCCGGCTTGGAGAGCTGGAGTGCTCCCGCACAGGTTCCATCTGCGGGCGACTGGGTGGGATCGTTGAGTGGCTATGGAACTTCCAGCTATTTCTTGCTGACTGCACAAGCGAATCGCACCTTGTCGATCGCAGTGATCGCAACGAATGAGGCCGGCGCGGCCAGCGAGTCGAAAGCGGAGCCGGTGGTCGGCATGTGGACTCTGGGTGATCCCTGGGGAACGCCGCCCCCGGCGCTTACCACTTCCCCTTTCAACTCCGAGACGTTTGGTATGACTCGGCTCGACGCACAGGTCTTCAGCACAAACCGCTTCATCCTCGGAATTTCCGACCTACGCGGAGACGGGCGTCCGGATTACGCTTATCACGCCCACGTTCTCTATGGGGATTCCATAACCCCGGCTCGGGTTCCGCTGAGCGGCGGCGCAATTACGCTGCAAGGCACGGGTTTCACTCCTGAACTCGGCGTCTCAATAGGCAATACTGCCGTTCCGCTGATGGCGACCAATACCAGCCAGATTCTGGTATCTGCTCCAGCACAGGGCGATGGAGAGAAAACCGTAACCGTCTCCGACTCGGTCAGCGGTGCCACATCGGTCATGACCAATGTGCTCACGTTTGGTGCGGCTGCGAGCGACAAGCTTGTTCTGGTGCAAGCAGGTAACCCTCCGACGCCGGTGGGGACGCAGACGACCAATCCGGTGATCGTGCGCGTGGTGGCTTCCGACGGGGTCACACCAGTGAATGGAGCGACTGTGGTCTGGACTGCAACCAATACCGCTGGGCTCTCGGCATGTGGAGGCGCTTCTACCTGTTCAGTGACAAGCGATGAAGGGGGATTAGCTTCCACCTGGATTACGCCCGCAGCCACCGGAAATGCTTCGATTGTGGCCGAGCTTGCCCCCGCCGTTTACAATCCCGCGCAAACCGTGGTGGCAACGATGACAGCGACGGCCTCGGCTTTGGACATTGGAGTCGCCACCCTATCTTTCGATTGCGCAAGGAGCGTCGGTCAGTGTTCCTCTTATGGCGCGGGTACTTGGCTTGGGTGTGCCGAAGATCGGCGTGAAGGTGAATTTCTTCTTCGCCTCGGGCTCTGGATCCCTGAGCGCTCCCAGCGCCGTAACCAACAGCAGTGGATATGCCTCAGTGACGCTCACAGTGGCGAACTTCGGCGGCACTTTTCAGGTGAATGCATGCGTGGCGCCAAGTAACACTCCTTGCAGGAATATTTATGGCAGCGCAGTGGCTTTGAGCATGCTTAACCTGCAGCCCGTGGCAGGAGCTGGACAGGTAATTGCCGGATCGTCGTTTCAGCCGCTTACCGTTCGTGTGACCGACTCTTCCTCACCGCCGATTCCAGTACTCGGCGCAAGTGTTCTGTTTCAGTCGACGGTGCTGCGGCCTGGGGGAAACAATCTGGGACTGGTGACTGGAACAGCTTCAACCACACACACGAAGATGCCGGTCATTTTGAGCTCGACGCAGGCTGGCGTGCTGAGCAACTCGAATGGCTTAGCCAGCATTACTCCGTCTGTGGGATCGTTCACGGGAACCCTGGCAGTCGAGATCCAAGTGTCGGTTGGCGCCTCTGCCCTGCTGCAGGATGTGATGGAAAGCTTTCCCGAAACTTATTTTGGAAATGATCCGTCGACCGGGAATCATCCGCCGCTGGGAATTGTCCCAAGAGGGCGCGGGTTTCCACACGAGGCGCAACGGGCACCGATCAACGACAGAAGGTTCAACGACGTTGGGTTAGATGGCTTGAGGAAGGACGATCAATGATGTCTTGCCCGCACCGGCAAATAGCAGATTCCTCCCTGCGGTCGGAATGACGATACTTACAAGTAGGAGTTTGAGTTTATTTCTTGGTCCATCGATCAACCCAGTCATCGACCGTCTTGTACCAGAGTTGCGAGTTTTGCGGCTTCAGCACCCAGTGGCCTTCGTCGGGAAAATACAGCATCTCTGACGGCACGCCTTCCATTTGCAGCGTGGTGAAGAGATCGAATCCCTGCGACACATCGAGCCGGTAATCTTTCTGCCCGTGAATCACCAGCGTGGGCGTCTTGAAATTTTTCGCGTACTCGTGCGGCGACCATTTGCGATACAGCTCGCGATTGTCGTAGGGAGTGCCTTTAAACTCCCAGTCGTTGAACCAGAGTTCTTCCGTGTCGCCCCACGCAGATTCGGCGTTGAACATGCCGTCGTGCGTCACGATGCACTTGAAGCGGTCGGTGTGGCCGAGCACCCAGTTAGCCATGTATCCGCCATAGCTCGCGCCCAGCGCGCACTCGCGGTCTTTATCGATGAACGGGTAAGTCTTCTCCGCATAGTCGAGGCCCTTCATCAGGTCTTCAAATGGAGCGCCACCCCAGTCGCCGTTGATGGCGTCGATGAACTTCTGTCCGTAGCCAGTCGAGCCGTGGAAGTTGATCATGATGACCACGTAGCCGTTGGCGGCGAAGAGTTCGGGATTCCAGCGGTAGCTCCAGTCGTCTCCCCATGCGCCCTGCGGCCCGCCGTGGATGAGGAACTTCACGGGATATTTGTTGCTGGCATCGAAGTTTGGGGGCTTGACCAGGAAGCCTTCGACTTTGTCGTTGTGAGCGCCGGTGAACCAGAAGGCTTCGAGCGGAGACGTTTGGATCTGGGCGAGGATGGAGTCGTTCACGTGAGTTACGACCTGGGGGTCTTGAAAGCAGTTCAGTAAGAGATTTTTTGCGCCGACCGGAGACTCGCAATTGACAACTGTATGGTTAGCAGTGGTAGCCCTGTAGATCGCAACAGGAGCTTGAAGGCTCATCCCTGTAAAAAGAATCCGTTTGCCGTCTTGTGTGACGGTCAGGTCATCATTGAAGCCACGGACTAGCCCGTGCACTTCTCCCGAGAGGGAAACTGAGTAGATGGGCGATGTAGCGGCGTTCTCGGTCGAAAAGTCAATCGTTTTAGAGTCCCGTTCCCACACATACGATCCCACCCAAAAATCGAAGCTTTCCGTGAGATTCTTCTTCTCGCCCGTCTTGCGGTCATACAGCATCAGCCGGAAGCGGTCGCTCTCGTATCCTGGCCTCTGCTGGGCGCGGTAGGCGATGTAGCGGCCATCGGGCGAATAGAGCGGCGTCGAGTCGCTGGCGGGATTGTCGGCGGTAATGTTCTTGGTTTGTGCCAAGACCTGGACAGCCGAGGCGGCTGTCCCCACATGGTCCGCGCTGAGATTCACCGGGACGATCCATAAGTCGTTGTTGGTGGAGGCGGCTGGGTTCTTGTCGTGATTCGAGGTGTAGCAGATCTCTTTGCCGTCGGGCGAGAAGGCGTAGTCGTCCTGCCCGCCGAGCGAGAACACCGGCGCATCGTAATCGCCGGGCGTGAGATCGCGATAAACCATGTGGGGACAGCCGCCCTCGGCTGTCCGGTCGAGCGAAGCTCGACCATTGCCGGCACACTCATCCGCCCCCACCACGAAGATATGGCTGCGCTTGCCTTCCTTATAAGCGTTCCAATGCCGGTAAAGCAGATGCGTGAAGATCTGCGCTTTGACCTTGGACTGCTCTACTTCCTTCAGCTTTCTCGCGTTGCATTCCGTTTCCGCAGCGGGCGCGCCGTCGCATTCAGGATACACATCCGAAGTGAACAGAATGTTTTTGCCGTCTGGGGACCAGAGTTCGCCGCTGGCCTCAGTTGCGATCGAAGTCAGCCTGTGGACGGCGCTCACCGTTCCCGCCCCGTCATCGAAATCGGCAATCCAAACTTGTGAGCCGCCCTCCTTCGTCGATATAAATGCGAACCGCTTCCCATCCGGCGCCCAGCGCGGGCGGTCTGCATCCTGATCGGAGATGATTTCGCGTTCCGTGCCTCCCATGTCTCGCGAATTCGGCGAGACGTGGGGCACCCCACTTTTTTCTTCGCTTCCGCTTTCTTGATTTGCGCCGGTAGGCACGATCCAGATGTGCGGTGTCTTCGTGTTGGCTGCGAGATCGACATCAACAACGCTGAAGATCACCCACTTGCCGTCGGGCGAAACTTCCGGCTCGCCGACACGCTTCAGCTTCATCATGTCTTCAAAGGTGAAGGGATGCTTAGCCTGGGCAAATGCGGAAAACGCGAAAACAGTAAGAGCGAGAAAAGCTAGAAAAAGACGGCGCATGTGAAACCCTCCGGCGAACGCATGAGTTTAGCAGGGTGAGGCTGAGTGCATCTAGTTTTGGGTATGCCGGGTAGTGCTGCATCCCATAGTATTTCCACGCGAAGAAAAAGCAGATTCTCACTTTGCTCGCTGGCGCTGTGCTTCGTTCGGAATGACAACGTTTTTCCGGCTCAGGTTTTTGACTTAAGAAACACGGAAGAAAACCGTATGCGCGTTTCGCAAGCTTGTCTGTCGCTATTCGGCAACCCTGTGAATGGAAAGGCATCCAAGTATGCGGCAGAACTGCAGCGCCCTACCCTCGGCCTCACTGAGCGGAGAGGGGTCGAGGGAGGGTTGCCGCGGTCGCCATTGAAGGATTTGTCCAGGTTCTCTGCTTTTACGTTCCCAGTTATCCGCTAAAATAGAGCCATGAAACGGCTTTGGCGTGTCCTCTCTTTGCTCCTTGTAATTGCCACGTGCACACTTCTGGTTTCTACTGTGGCCGCCCAGGAAGGCCCCCTTGTAGATGACCCGCCTAAGGGCATCACGCCGCAAGATATCATTCAGAAATTCGCCGCCAAAGAGAAAGAGTTTAAAGAAGCGCGCGATCAGTACACCTATCGCCAGGACATCACCGTGAAGACGCTGGATGGAAACACCGTCACCGGTGAATATCACGAGGTGTTTGACGTATTGTTTGACGACCAGGGGCATCGCCTTGAGAACGTGGTCTTCGCGCCTCAATCGAGTTTGGAGCAGGGCGGGCTTTCGCTGGACGAGGGCGATATTCAGGACTTCAGGCACAGGTTGCCGTTTGTGCTCACCAGCGACGAGATCCCGGAATACAACATTCTATATGTCGGGCAGCAACAGGAGGATGAACTGCACTGCTATGTGTTCGACATTGCACCTAAGCAGATGCAGGGGAAGAAACGATATTTTCAAGGACGGATCTGGGTTGACGACCACGATTTTCAGATCGTGAAAACCTATGGCAAGGCTGTTCCGGAAATTCGCCCGAAGCACGGAACCGAGCACTTATATCCCAAGTTCACGACCTGGCGGCAGCAGATTGATGGCAAGTACTGGTTTCCCACCTACACGCGCGCCGATGACACGCTGCATTTTCAGTTGAACGACGTTCACATTCGCGAAATCGTGAAGTACGAAGATTACAAGCGCTTCGGATCGAGCGTGAAGATTTTGTACAACGGGAAGCAAGTGGAAAAGGCGAGCCCGCAGGATCAGAAGACGCCGCAGAATCAGAAGCCGGATGCGACGCCGCAGAGCCCACAGCCGCCACAGAAGTAGCTTCGGCCATCATCGATCAGCGGTCAGCCAACTGCGAGATCCGTGGCTTCGAGATCCGTGGCTTCGCTCGGGATGACAACTCTGAAGAGCGCACAGTCTTGCGATCAATAGAACAAATATTTTCTCCACTTATCATCCGAGCGACCCATCAGACGCATGATGTGTCGGCTGGTGTGGAGATTGAAGGCGCGGGGCTCCCGCATCAACTTCATGCCGGCTTCAGTGGGAAACTGGTTGCCCTTGCGGCGATTGCAGGTGTGGCAGCAGGCGACAAGGTTTTCCCACGTGGACGAGCCTCCACGCGAGCGCGGCATAACATGATCAAGCGTCAACTCGCCAGAGGGCAACACCGTGGCGCAGTACTGGCAAGTGTTGCGATCGCGCAGCAGAATGTTCTTTCGCGATAGGGCGCGGCTCTGGTGCGGAATGCGGCGATACTCCAACAGGCGAATCACCGAGGGAACGCGCATGGCCACACGGGCGGCATGAAGAAAGTGTCCATTCTCCTCTTCCGTCATCGCCACACCTTTGAGCACGAGCACCAAAGCCCGGCGAGCGGCGCAGACATTAATTGGCTCGTAGGAGGCGTTCAGAACCAGCACGGGAGCGTGCAAGGAATTTCCGTCGTCATCGCGATGCACTGCGGTCGCAGCAAACAGATTTCCCGAGTGTCTGCCGGTTGTTCCTGACCCGAATTCGCTCCTGCCAGACATTTCCCTTTTCCCTCTGAAACTGCTGCCGTTTTCTCTAAGCTCGCATTCTCGCGGTAACCGCTGCCTGTTTGACTCCTCGCCCCTTACTCGATTCTTAGATGCTTTATTCTACCCAGACGTCCAGATCAGCCGCCGACCGCACGAGCCAATGTACTCTTGTGCCTGTCAAATTCGTCTGTCTGGGCCGGAGTGTCGCTCGGTTCAATGCCCGCGTGCTGCGCCGAATTTTTGAGGGTGCGAGCCACAGTTGCGACCCACACCTTGGCTGCGCCAGCGCGCCGCAATACGCGCGCGCACTCGGAAACGGTTGCCCCGGTGGTGTAAACGTCATCCACAATCAGCACTTCGCGGCCTCGAACGATCTCGGAATCCGAGACTGCGAAAGCGCCTCGCAGATTCTGGCGGCGATGATGGCTGGTAAGCCCAATTTGCGAAGCGGTGTCACGCTTTCGGGTTAATGCGTTCGCGCACAACCGCAAGCGGCCGCCGCAGGAATTATTTTTCAGCGCAGCGCGCGCAATCAGTTCCGCCTGATTGAATCCGCGCTGGCGAAGCTTGGCGCGATACAGCGGAACGGGAATCAATACCACGGCCGACTGTTCAAACTCATTTTCGAGCGCGGCCGCCGCCTCCGACAGCATGCGCCCGAGAACGTTTGCACCCGAACGCACCCCGCCGTATTTCAGCAGGTGAATCAATTCGCGCAGACCGCTCTCGTAGCTGCCATAAGCCACAGCCCTGGCAAAGGCTGGTTCGATTCGGCGGCATAGGCCGCAACGGGGCTCGTCGTGGGCTCCAACGGCATAGGGAGTGAAAATCCGCTCGCCGCAGATGGCACAAAGACCACCCTCGATAGGATGAATCCCGGCCAGGCATTCCGGGCATACGGGCAGCCGCGAGATATTAAGCAGCGGCGCGCCGCAAATACGGCAATCGGAAGGAAATAGAACCGCGAAGAGGCTTTCAGCAATCTTGCCGGAAAGCCGAACCACTAAGCCTCGGTCGATCCAGTTTTGTCCGCGGCGAACATCCTTGTTCGTCGTTCCGAAGGTTCGCGAAACAATAGAAGGGTTTGAACCTGCCGCTTTGACCTGGCTAGCCCGAATTCGGTCCTCGCTACTGCTGAAGACGGCCTCCGTATTCCGCAGCGATTGCGCTCGCCGGTAGCTCTGGTGTTGCTGGTGAGTAAAGTATAACGGCGAGCGCCTGCCCTAGGCAACGTTACTTCTGGTGCGCGGTTCTGTTGTTCCAATCCTGCGCAGCGCTTCCGGGGGTCGCTCTTTGACGGGCGTAAATATCAGGCGATAGTCCCGCCGGAAGCATTCGGCGCAACGGACCGGCTGAAGGAGAAAAATCGGCAGAAAATAACGCTCGCTGAATGTGCGCGGGCGCGAGCGGAAACCGCTTTCGCTGGCACAATCGTAACAATGAAATCCGAAGAGCCTCTGGAGCCACAGGGGACCACGCGATGCTTGTTTCACCTTCGACCTCCGGCGGACGGAGTACGAACTGGCGCTCCTACAGAGTTACCCTTCATTCTATGCTCTAATCGATACCCCACCAAGATGCTGGCAGTGCATAGCTGATCGCGTCCCGCTTGTAATGCCTGCGCCATGCGTGCTAATGTGCGCCGTTCCCGCGTTTGGCATATAAATTAAACAATATCGGGACTTATCCCATGCGAGGATTTCGCCCATGAGTACGGTTGCACCACCGCCAACCAAGAAACACACTCCATACGTTCCCGAAACCATGGAAATGAAGGAGTTCACTTTCCGCGCATTGCTGATCGGACTGGTGATGACGGCTATCTTGGGCTCGGCCAACGCTTATCTCGGGCTAAAAGCCGGGATGACCATTGCAGCCACATATCCGGCAGCAGTGATCGGCATGGCGTTGTTGCGGCTGATGAAAGGCACGCTGCTAGAAGAGAACATTGCGCGAACCGTGGGATCGATTGGAGAGTCGGTAGCGGCGGGTGCGGTATTCACCATTCCCGCGTTTGTGATGGCGGGATTGTGGCCGGGCCTCACGCGTGACAAGTACTGGGATTCAGTAGCCTTGATGGTGATCGGCGGCACGCTGGGCATTCTTTTTGTGACCCTGCTGCGGCGGGTCATGGTGGAAGATCCGGAACTGCCGTATCCGGAGTCGGTGGCCGCATCGGAGATTCATAAAGCCGGGCAGCAAGGAGCCAAGGCGGCGAAAATTCTCTTTGCCAACATGGGCTTCGGCGGATTCATGTACCTGCTGGGAGCGGTCAATGTTTTCTCCGCGAGTAACACGTTCCCTGTTCGCATCAGCGCACTGGGCAAGAAGCTGCTGCTGCGCACCGGAACAAATCCCAACGTAACAACAACTATAACGGGAGGCGCAACTTTATTTACCGCGCCTGATATCAGTCCCGCTTACCTCGGCGTGGGATACATTATTGGTCCGCGCCTGGCAGCGCTTAATTTTGCTGGCGGCTTGCTGGCGTGGGGATTGCTGGTTCCGCTGCTAACCTTTACGGTCGGCCCTTACATTCAAGCTGCCCAGCCTGCCGGACAAACTTTATCCTGGTCGCTGCTGTCGGGCGCAATCTACTACTCGATTGTGCGTCCGATCGCTGTCGGTGGAATGCTCGTCGGCGCTACCTACACTTTGTTCAAAATGCGCAAGCAGCTTGCTCTCGGCATGGGGAGGGCTGTCTCTGACCTAAAGAAATCCGCCGCTGCACACGCGGCTACAAACCGCACGGAACGCGACCTTCCTTCGAAAGTCATCTTTGGCGGAATCGCAATCGTATTCGTGGCGATGATTGCACTCTATTACTACTTCATCGGATCGGCGGGCACCTTGTCTAGTTCACAGATTATTACCGCGTCCGTGGTAGCTGCTTTGGTGATGATCGTTCTCGGATTCTTTTTTGGCGCAGTCTCGGGGAATCTGGTCGGCTTGATTGGATCGTCCAATAATCCCGTGTCGGGGCTGACTCTGTGCACGTTGGTAATTGCCGCACTTCTGATGGTGGCATTAGGCGTCTCGGGAACTGGAGGAGTAGCGGCAGTGCTCGGCGTGGCCGCTGTGATATGCGTGTCGTCGGCGGTCGCCGGAGAAATGCTGCAGGATTTGAAAGTTGGATACATTCTGGGCGGCACGCCCGCGAAGATGGAAGTCGGAGATCTGTTTGGAATTGTGGTCGCGTCCTTAGTGCTTTTCTTTCCCCTGGCGGTGCTCGATAAGGCATACCACTTCGGCAGTTCGGCATTGCCCGCGCCGCAAGCAGGTTTGATGGCCATGTTGTCGAAAGGGATCGTTGGCGGCGATATGGCGTGGCCGCTAGTGGTAGTCGGCGTGTTGCTCGGGATTGCGATGATCCTGATCGAAGTGAAAAGCGTGATGCTCTTCGCGGTTGGAATGTACTTGCCCCTGGGAACGACCTTTGCGATTTTTGTGGGCGGCATCATCCGCTGGCTAACCGATAAGTTGCGCGACCGCCGCGGTTACAACGATGCACAAAAGGCACGCGTAGAAAATGCGGGCGTGCTGACTGCTTCGGGCTTGATTGCAGGCGAGGCTCTCTGTGGTTTGGTGATCGCAGGTTTGGTGGGCTCGGGCAGAGATGTGACGCTGCTGCATTGGACGCCATCTTTCTGGCTGGCGCTGGCTGCGCTGGCAGTGTTGGTTCTGATGATGGTGCGAGTGCCTCTGGCCAATGCCGGCCGTCCAGATGAACCGGCACCACCAACGGCGATCATGTGAGGACGATCGGCACCACAAGTGCGGCGCTGCACAAGACTCTCCTGATGCACATAAATTTCGATTTTCTCCTTTTTGCTGTAAATGAGCGTCGTGTCAATCGAGCGTAATATCGCCGCAATTCGCGAGCGCATCGAAGCAGCCGCGCGGCGAGCGGGACGTCGTCCAGAAGAGATCGCGCTAATGGCAGTTACCAAAACTCAGCCGTCCGAGCGGATTCGCGAAGCGTACATGGAGGGTCACCGCCTGTTCGGCGAGAATCGTGTGCAGGAATTCGCCGGCAAAGCCGAGGCTCTCGCCGATCTAGGCGATGCCGAATGGCACATGATTGGACATCTGCAAACAAATAAATCCGCCAAGACCGCAGAGTTGTTTCGCGCCGTGGATTCGGTTGATTCCATAAAACTGGCGCAGAAGCTTGACGCCGCAGGCCGCAG
Organism: uncultured Acidobacteriaceae bacterium; assembly: GCA_963766625.1. GTDB lineage: Bacteria > Acidobacteriota > Terriglobia > Terriglobales > Acidobacteriaceae > Sulfotelmatobacter. The sequence goes on from CAVYBF010000028.1 coordinate 468,870, forward strand.
TATCGGCAAGAAAGTTGACGTGCTGATCGAAATCAATGTAGGCGGCGAAGTGGCTAAGAGCGGATTGGATCCGGATTCGCACGAGCTTGATCAATTGCTGAACTCAGCTCCGCGACTTGAGGCGCTCAGGATTCGCGGCTTGATGACCGTGCCTCCGTTCACGGAAGATCCTGAAGGCGCGCGATCGTATTTTCGCAAGCTGCAGAAGTTGCGCGACACCATTGCCGGCAGAAAGCTGTTGGCTGTCACAATGGACGAGCTTTCCATGGGAATGTCGCATGACTTCGAAGTGGCGATTGAAGAAGGGTCGACTTGTGTGCGCGTTGGAACGGCGATTTTCGGAGCTCGACCCAAACCTTAACCACAGAGGGCACAGAGGAGGACATGAAACTTTTCGATCAGTTTTGCGCGGCTGTTCTCTTTCTTCTGGCTATCACAGATTGTTTGCTCGTACCCAGAACTTACACTGGCAGAATTTGGATCTTCGGGACTGGTCTGGCCTTGTTGTTCACAGCTATGTTGAATTGGATTCGGATTCGGAATGCCGGCAGGGTGCGTGGACTGCGGATGTCTTGCATTACCGCGAATATTACAATGCTGGCTCTTGCCACCTCTTTGATGGCCAGCATCGGCCGGGGGCGTTCGCTTGCAAATCCTCAGCTGCCTTTGATCGGGGTCCTTCTTCTGGCCGAAACTGCATTTTCGCTGAGAAAAACTGCTTGATCCCCATCCAGCAATCGGGCGGCAGCATAACTTTCGCGGTAAAGATTCATCCCCGCGCGAAGCAAAACGCGATCACGGGCGAGATGGGTGATGCGCTCAAACTTTCTCTCACAGCTCCGCCGGTGGATGGCAAGGCCAATACTGCCTGCATCGAATTCTTCGCAAAACTTTTGAACGTGGCCAGATCTTCCGTTACCATTGCCTCCGGCCTGACCAGCCGTAGCAAAGTGATTCGTGTAGTTGGAGTAAGTGCGGATGAACTGCACGCACGCATCGCCATGTAGTATCTTGCGCCGACCCACATTCAGGAGTCCCATTGAGCTTTTCCGAGCGTCTGTATGAAATCCGCACCGGCTTCGAGCGCCCGTTCTGGGTTGCAAACATCAGTGAGATTTTCGAACGGCTTTCTTACTACGGCGCATTTGCGTCGCTTGCCCTCTACCTTCAAGAGAAGCTGAATTTTTCCGCCGAGCAGACGGGAACATTGACCGGCATCTTCGGCGGTATGGTCTGGTTTCTTGCCATTTTCGGGGGTGCCGCGGCTGATCGATTGGGTTTCCGGCGGGCGCTGTCAATCGCGTACCTCATTCTTTCCGTCGCGTATTTTCTGATTGGTTGCATCGGAGCATCGTGGCTCGCTCCAGTGCGCAACGCCGTTCCGCTCAGTCTATTCGTCGGGTTCATCCTTATTTTGCCCGCACTCGGTATTTCGCTGGTGAAACCGTGCGTTGTAGGGACGACGGCACGAGCTTCAAAAGAAAATGTTCGCTCGATCGGCTATTCGATTTATTACACGCTCGTAAATATTGGCGGCGCTGCCGGTCCTTACTATGCTTCCTGGGCACATCGACATTTGGGGGTAGAGAGCGTGTATCGCGTTGCGGCGCTCAGCGTTTTTGCGATGTTTTTTGTCGTTCTGCTTTTTTTTCGCGAACCGCGCAAGGCGGACGATGTCCCAGCGCCATCAATCGCAATGGTCGCGCGCAATTTCTGCGTCGTTCTCGGCAATTACCGGCTCGTGATTCCTGTGTTAATTGCTGCTTTTGTACTCCGCGTGATTCTGTGGATTCATCCTTTTGCTGTTCCCTGGTGGATCTGGATTGGCTTTCTCGCCTTGGTGCTGGCGGGAATCAGCCGCTTCATGTGGTTTCTTCTGATCTTTACCGGTTATTGGGTGGTGTTCTGGCAGCAATACATCAGCTTGCCCGGTTACATTCACGGCTATGTGAACCCGCATGCCGACGTCGAAATCATTCTCGTCACGGACGGGTTGACGGTGATCTGCCTCACGCTGCTGGTGAATTTCCTGACCCGCAGGATTCCGGCGTTTCGAGCCGTGATTCTGGGTACGTTGATCACCTCTGTTTCGTGGCTGATTCTTGCATTCCATGCGTCCATCTGGGCTGCGATCGCATCGCTTTTTGTTCTTGCGCTCGGCGAAATCATCCAGCAGCCGCGCTACTACGAATACATCTCGCGGCTCGCTCCTCCGGGACAACAAGGAACCTACATGGGATTTGCGTTTCTTCCTATCGGCATCGGATCTTTGATTGGTGGATGGTTCGGTGGAACCCTGATGCATCGCTTCGGAGAAGTGCTGCATCGTCCGGAGTTGATCTGGTGGGCGGTAACCGGTGTGGGCGTCGGCACGACAGTGCTGTTGTGGGTTTACGACCGAATAGTGCGCACAGATAAAAATGTTGCGGCTTGACTTGATTCCGAGCCTCTGACATCATTCGCAGCCAGCTAGTGAATCGAAGGAGGTTTTATGCCACATTACCTTCACCAAGTCGCGTATTCCCGCGAGGGATGGGAGGCGCTTCTGGCTCATCCTGAGAACCGCATTGAGGCGGTGAGGCCCGCGATCGAGAAGTTGGGAGGCAAGATCGAGACCGCCTGGTTCGCCTTCGGAGAGTACGATGTAATCGTCATCACTGAACTGCCAGACAATGTGAGCGCAGCTGCTATTTCCATAGCGTTTGCCGGCGGCGGCGCATGCAAGGCGGTTCAAACCACCCCGCTGATGTCGCCGGCAGAAGCCGTGGTAGCCTTCAAGAAGGCCGGGGAATGCGGCTACCGTCCGGCAATGGTCACGGCTCGCGCTGCCTAAATTCATTTCGACTAGTCACACACTCGGGCGGCCTCACCAGGCCGCCTTTCTTGCTGCGCTGCAGTCAGGGTCTTCGGTGACTCACGTCAAAACGAATCCCAAAACAGTTGCGGCGCAGATTCGCCGCGCCTTGAAAGACGGTGGATCTGCTGAACACGCCGAAGGCGTGCAGTGGTTTTTCAAAGAAGAGATCAAATCGCGTGGATGGTACACAGCGGACTTGCGGCGTGCTGCCAAGCGGTTCCGGGAAAAAATAAGAAAAGAATACGGGCTGCCTTTTCTGGTGGACGTTGCCGATCAACTTTTTCGCGGGTTGATATTGGAAGAGAAGATTGCCGCCGTTTTCCTGCTCGAGAATCTTGATTCTGATTTCGACGATGCTGAATTCGAACGGTTCGAGTTGTGGCTGGATCGGATTAACAGCTGGTCCGATCATGATGCGCTCGTACATGATTTGATTGCTCCCATGTTGATTGCGAAACCTTCGCGGGCGAAAAACGTTATGCGCTGGGCAAAATCAGAGAATCGCTGGCATCGAAGGGCCGCATGCGTGGCGCTGATTCGCGGAGCTCGCGCCAGAATGTTCTTCCCCGAAACTACCAAGCTCTCGAATTTCCTTCTGGCCGATGACGATGACATGGTTCAAAAGGGACTTGGCTGGCTGCTTCGCGAGAGTGCGAAATTCGATCCGAAGCAGACGATTCCATACTTGATGAAAATTCGCGAGCGCGCTCCGCGTCTGGTTTTGCGCACGGCCTGCGAGACTCTGCCAAAATCGACGAGAAATCGGATACTGTCGGCTGCTCCGAACATTCCTGGGAAATCGCGCACCAGAGCATAACGCCGCCGCTATTCGCTCAAATTCACCGCATTGTTTACAATAGACGTTTGCCCATGGACCTGTCCGCCATTCAGTCTGCGCTGCGCGAACGCAACATCGACGCGTGGCTGTTTTACGACCATCATCATCGCGACCCCATCGCCTATCGCGTTCTCGGATTGCCGGACCAGATGATGGTTACGCGGCGTTGGTTTTTTCTGATACCGGCTCAGGGTGAGCCCATAAAACTTGTGCACAAGATCGAAGCAGGACATCTCGATTCGCTGCCAGGCGGCAAAAGGCAATACTCTGGATGGCAAGAGTTGTTCGACAGCCTCAAATCAATTCTCGGTCCATACCGCGACATCGCCATGCAGTACTCGCCCAATAACATTGTCTTCACCATTTCATTAGTCGATGGTGGAACCATTGACTTGTTGCGCGGCTTAGGAAAGAACGTTGTTAGTTCCGCAGATCTGGTGGCGCAATTCGAAGCCACATGGTCGGAAGAACAGATCAAGACGCATTTTGCGGCTCGTGACTCGATCGACGCGATCACCGCAGCAGCTTTCAAAGAGATCGGGCGGCGCGTTCGCAATGATGGGACGACGGAACACGAAATTCAACAGTGGTTCATGGAAGCCTTCCGCCGCGAGAATCTTGTGACCGACGATCCGCCCATTGTGGCGGTAAATGCCAACGCGGGCAATCCGCATTACGAACCGCGAGCGGATCGCCCGGTTCCCATTCGCTCAGGCGATCTGGTGTTGATCGACGTGTGGGGAAAGAAGAATACTCCAGCGGCGGTTTATTACGACATCACGTGGGTGGGATTCGTCGGCAAGGCAGCTACCGGCCGGATGCACCAGGTGTTCGAAGTGGTGCGCGATGCGCGCGATGCGGGAGTAAAGACGGTGGTCGATGCGGTTAACGTGGGAAGGCGCATCGTCGGATGGGAAGTCGATCGCGCCACGCGCAATCACATCAAGCAAAGCGGCTTCGGCGAATATTTCATCCACCGCACGGGTCATTCCATCGGCACTCAGGTCCATTCCAATGGCGCGAACATGGACGATCTGGAGATCCACGACGAACGCCAGATTCTTCCGAACTCGTGCTTCTCGATCGAACCCGGCATTTATCTGCCTGAGTTTGGTGTGCGCAGCGAAGTCAACGTGCTGGTGCGGCCCAAGTCGGCGGAAGTCACCGGCAACATTCAGCGAGAGATTGTAACTATCTGATGATGAATTCCACGCCAGCCAAAACCAAACCGGCAGCATCGCAGAATCCCAGCACGATGGCCGTAATCGCGCCTGCCCTGGGCTGGTTGATTCCCGGAGCCGGCCACATGATTCAAAAGCGGTGGATTCGAGGCATGCTGCTTTTCGTTTCGATCGGAACGCTGTTTGTGCTCGGCCTGCTGATGCAAGGCCACATCTACAAGGCAAATGGTGGCGACATTCTCGATATTTTGGGATTCATCGGCGACTTGGGCGCGGGCGGAGTTTACATCGTCTCGCTGGCCATGAACTGGGGACAAGGCGCGATCGCTTTGGCCACCGCCGATTACGGAACCAAGTTCATGATTGTTGCCGGCCTGCTGAATTTCATAGCCATCGCTGATGCCTATCACATCGCCATCGGAAAAAAACAATGACAGTCCAGCTCACGCATTTCAGCGCGGCTTTTGTCTTTGCGCTGTTCGCATCGGTCGTCTTCGGCATTACTCATCGCGAAACCACACGCGAGATGATCCGGTATGGACTCTACTGCTTTGTGATGTTTCTTGGCGGAGTCATCGTGGCGGGCTGGCTGATGTGGCTGGTAAGAAGATAGCTTTGGCTCTTGGCTCTTGGCTCTTAGCTTTTAGCCTTTTTGTAGAAATGAGGTTTGCCCCCCTGTTTTTCGGATTCAACACCCTTTCTAAGTGAAACCGAACCGCGTTGGACGAGCTAAGAGCTAATGGCTAACAGCTAAAAGCGATTTCACCCCTGCCACACGAACGCATCGAACACACGCTTTGATTCGAAGTTCAAGCGTCGATAAAGCGCAACAGCTCCCGCATTTGCCTCGGTCACGGTCAGTGACAGCATGGTGAAGCCACGCTTTCGGAGATTGGTCCAGGTCGCGGCCAGCAGCGTCTCACCAATTCCGCGCGAACGATATTCGGGCAAGACGCACACCTGAGTTACATGGCCGACATCACCGCGCACCCGGGAGCAAAGAATAAGCCCGATCAGAGTTTTCGCCTTGCGATCAACGGCGGCAAATGAGGATTCAATGTCGAACAAACCGCATCCTGGAAACCGAACAATGTTATTCAGAAAGCGCAGCGATCCGGCCAGTGTGTGGTACTGATCGTTGATCTGGGCATCGACGTGGTTGCGGTAGGCGGCGGTAATCACGGCGGCGGCCGGTTGATAATCGGCTTCGCTCCAACGGCGAATTTCGATCTCCGGATGTTTTGCGGCAGGCTGCTGCTCGGCGTTGATGAGCGGCAGAACCATAAACAACCGCGGATGGCGTTGGAACCCTTGTTCGAGGAATGGACGAGCAACGCTGCCCGTCTCGTGCGCCAGCAACTGAGCTTCGACTCGATGAATTCCCGGAGATTGCTGCAGCGTTTCGATCACGTGAGTCAGCAGCTTGATTTCGATTTCGCGCGGGTTGGAAAGCCTGCCTCCATTGGCTACGAATAGATCCCCAACCACGCCTTTGCTGCCTTCATAGACGAAAAAACTGTAGCCGAAAATACGGCCGCGCTCGATAGCTGCGTAGCCAGGAAGAATTTTCGCGTCGACGTAGCGAAGGATCATTTCCGCCGATCCGTTGTAATCCCACGAGAGCAGGCTCGCCCAGGCTCGGGTTTCGTCGTCGAGCAGGGGACGCAGATCCACTGAAGAAAAATGCCTGAGGTCGAGAATCTCCACGGGGCTCCTGCAAGGCCGGCTGAAAATCGCAGCCAGCTTTGCGTTGGCAGACCATCGAGTTTAGTGCCTTTCGAGGATGCGAGGCAAACGGCGGAACACCGCGTGACAACACGGCCTAGCGCGTCGAAGTCATTGCCGCAGAAATCCAAAAATAGTCCACGTGCTGCGTTGCATAGTGACCCAGAAAAGAAACGCGGCGGCCCGGAACCAGTTTCGCGATTTCAAGCTGCGAGTCCTCCGGTGCTACCAGCAAATGCTCTTCAGATGGAATGCGCCCCCATGCGTAGTTTGCGGTGAGTTGGTTGCGATAAAACGTGAGACCGTATTCCAGTTCCCGCGGCACATGATAGACGGCCAAGGGCAGCTGATGCATTTCCATGCTGGCAAGTTCACGTGCCACCGGCCGCGCCGACAAGGTTTGATCGATCGCTCCGGAGCCCAGCTTCAATACTGCCGCGACGATCAGCACGACCGGGATCAGAGTCACAAATCGCAGCATGCGGAAACCGTTTTTGCGGATCAGCGTCAGGGCAATTCCAACGCACAATACAAGTGCGATCGCAACCGCTACAAACAAAGGCTGGCCGCTCGGCAATCGATGCCCTGTGAGCAGATAAGCAATCAGCAAAGCTGGAACGATCGGAGCCGCCGCCACCATCGCGTGCAGCACGACAAGCGTTTTCGGGACGGGTTCATTTTCTCGCCCTGTCAGATGCCGCAGAAGATAAATCGCCAAGAGCAACCCGCCTGCGGGAATCGCGGGAAGAATATAGCCCGGCAGCTTCGACTCCGAGATTGAGAAAAACGCCACAGGCACGATCAGCCAGCAGCAGGCGAACAGAGCGAGTTGGCCGTCAAGATTCTCTTTGGTTTCGGCCGCAGACTCTCGAGTACTCCACCATCTTTGAACCGGACGAAAGAAAGCTGCGAGCACGAAAACCGTCCAGGGAACCAACGCCAGCGCTGTGACTGGCAAGTAATACCAAAAAGGCTCTACGTGATGATAAATATTGTGCGAAAACCGGCCGAGGTTTTGTTCGAGGATGAACTCACGAAAAAACTGCGGATTGCGCATTTGCACGGCCAAATGCCAGGGCAGCGCGATTCCACAAAAAAGTAAGATTCCCGGCAGCCACAGCGTCTTCAACACCAGGCGAAGCTCGCGAACCGCACCGGCATAGAGCACGATAATCATGCCAGCCAGGAATGGGGCCACCGGGCCTTTCGCCAGCATCCCCACAGCGAGCAAAGCAAAAAAAAGGGCCAGATAGATTCGTTTTCCGCTTTCGCGCCACGACCACCACGCCAACATGCCAATTCCGAAAGCGGCGGCGAGCGGCATATCTGGGGATGCGGCGCGTGCATATCCGACAGTTGCGGCACATGAAGCCACGATCAAAGCGCTGTCCAGCGCGGCTCCGCGGCGAAACCGGTAGAGAAACAAATAGAAAGCAAGAACTAACAAGCTGGCATCGAACGCCGCAGGCAGGCGAGCAGCCCAGTCGCTTACGCCGAAAATCTTATAGGCGACAATAGCCTGCCAATAGTAAAGCGGCGGCTTCTCCAACCACGGCTGCCCTCCGAGCGTGGGCGTGATCCAGTCACGGCGCTCGAGCATCTCTCGCGCTACCTGCGCATAGCGCGGCTCATCGGCTCCGATCAAGCCGAACTGCGCCAGTCCATAGAAAAACAGGAACGCGCAAAAGCCGACCAGCAGCACGAAGTCGGCGCGGGTGCGATTCGTCATCGGATGGAAATTTGGTGAAGCGTAAAACAGAAGAATTGTTGATTTTTGATTGCTGATCGTTGATTGAAAATCCGATCTATGGCACTGGAGACTGTCCGCAATCAACAATCAAAAATCAACAATATTATTATTGTACCGACAAACCGCCCCGCAACATTTCCAGAATCTGACCGACAGCATGAGCAAGCGGGCCATCAACCGAACATCCACTGGCGCATTCGTGGCCGCCGCCGCCGAAGGACTGGGCGACTTGGGCTACATCGAGTTTTCCCTTACTGCGGAGGCTAACGCGAAAGCGGCCGTCGGGAAGCTCACGGACAAGTGCCGCAACTTCGACCTCTCCAATAGAGAGCACATAGTTTACCAGGCCTTCGCAATCCTCTTCCTTAGCCCCGCAGCGATCCATCTGCGCTTGAGTGACCCATGTCCAGCCAATGTGCCCCTCGGTATTGAGGTTGCGCAGTGCCTCCCCGAGCAACCTCATCTTTGCCACCGAATGAGCAAAATAGATGCCGCGAGCGCAATGCGAAGGATCGGCGCCGGCCAACACCAACTCGCGCGCCAAAGCGAAGGTATGCTCGTTCGTTCCTTGAAACATGAAAGAGCCGGTATCGGTCATCAGTGCGGTGTACAGGCAAGTTGCAATTTCCGGAGAGAATGGAGTTCCGGCTTCGCGCGCCAGTCGAAAAACCATTTCTCCTGTAGCTACGGCATGCGGATCAATCCAGTTCACGTCAGCAAAAGGACGCCCGCTGAGGTGATGATCGATGCTGATGAGAAAGCGATTTTCCAGGCCTTCGAGCCGTGTTCGATGAATGCTATCGCACTCGAGAATGATCGCCGCGTCGTAATTTCCGGTTACGCGATCGGCCTGCAACACCTGATCGGAGAAGGGCAATGCCCGGTAAATGCGGGGCACGCCATCGTGCAGCACTACGTCGGCCCGCTTCCCCATGGCGCGTAAAACCTGGCAGCATGCCAGCACAGATCCAACCGCGTCCCCATCTGGCCGGGCGTGTGAGGTGAGAACGAAGCGCTCACGCTGCTCGATTTGCTGGAGAACTTCCTGCAGCATCGCTATGCCTTTTTCTGCTTTGCTTTCGAAATCGATTTTGATCGTTTTTTCGCACGCGCTAACAATTCTTCCACCCGAACTTGTTCCCGCAGCGAACGGTCCAGCCGAAAATACAATTCTGGGGCGCGTCTCAAGCGCAAACGTGCGGCCAGTTCATGCCTTATGTATTCCTTAGCAGCCAGCAGACCCTCGACGCTGCGATCCGCTTCCTGATCGTCTCCATCCACATCCACCAGAACTTGCGCAGAGCGCCCGTCCTCGGCGAGATGCACGGCGGTCACACGAACCAATCCGATGCGCGGGTCGGCTAATTCGCCCTCCACCAGGGTTTCAATCTCCTCGCGTAGCGCTTCCCCCAGCCGGCCGCGATGATATTTTTGCGCACGCTTTTCCACCGTTCACTCCGAAGTAAAACGCATGAGAATATCAGAAAATGGGCGCTGAATGTTGGCTCTGAAGTGCTATTGTCGCGCGATATTGCACTGTCGCGGTAAGTACAGAAGTAACAAAAGGATAGGCGCGGCCAGCGAATTGCCGCGGCTGAGCCGCGTAGGTTGTCTCTGCAGTTGTGGGGCAGAGCTACAGATACTCTACGAACGAATCCGTAATTTCCGCGCCGTGATTATTGGCAATCCGCGTGGCTGCACGCTCGACGTTCTTCATCAATCCATCGAGGTAATCGCGGGAATCGGAGATGCTAACCACGCCGATGGTCGCGCGATTCCATACATTGCTGGCATCGAGTTCGGCAACTGAGACGTTGAAGCTGGCGCGCAGGCGGTCTTTGAGACTGCGCAGTACTTGGCGTTTATCCTTCAACGATTGCGCCGCTTCGATGTGGAGTTCCAGGGTGAGAAAGGCGATCATGAGGAGTTGTCAGCTATCGGCCATCAGCGAAATGTCGGTGTCATTTCGAGATAGAGTCGCTCCAAACAGGTCTGCCACTTGTCCAGCAATAAAGCAGGTTCGTCACCGCTGAAGTGGTTTGGAATGACAAGCCTTCACGGACGATGCTGCTGGGGTATCGAGCTGTTGATCTTTCGCTGAAAACTGATAGCTAATAGCTGAGAGCTTTTATGCCATTGCTTCCGCGGCGATTCTCTCTGTGGCAAAGGCTTCGATCACGTCGCCAACTTTGATGTCGCCGTAGTTCGAGATCGAAATGCCGCATTCCATGCCGTTCGTGACTTCCCGGGCATCGTCTTTGAAACGGCGCAGCGAGCCGACCTTGCCCTTGAAGATTTGCACGTTGTCGCGCAGCAGGCGGACTTCTGAATCGCGCTTGATTAGGCCGTCGCTCACGCGGCAGCCAGCCACTGTACCAACCTTTGGAATGCGGAAGACATTCAGCACCTGAGCGCGTCCCTGGTAGGTTTCTTTAATCGTGGGCTCAAGCAAGCCAGTCATGGCGCGTTTGATCTCATCCTGCAACTCGTAAATGATGGAGTGCAGCCGGATATCGACCTTTTCCTGCTCAGCAAGTTCTTGCGCCTTGCGCTCAGGACGCACGTTGAACCCTATGATGATGGCGTTCGATGCGGAAGCCAGCAGGACGTCAGTTTCGGTGATTGCGCCTACGCCCGACCGCAACAGCTTCAGACGAACTTTGTCGTTCGAGAGTTTGCTTAGCAAGTCAGTGATTACTTCGACCGAACCTTGCACATCACCCTTGAGAATGATGTTCAGTTCCTTGGTACCCGCGGATTTGATCTGTTCCGCCAAACCTTCCAGCGAGACGCGCGAACTCTTGGCCAAAGCCGCCTCGCGCGACTTTTGTTCGCGGTATTCAGAGATGCCGCGGGCTTTGTCGCGATCGGCGACGACTACAAACTGATCGCCGGCTTGAGGCAGAGCCTCAATTCCGATGATTTCGACGGGAGTGGAGGGCGGAGCGGTTACCAACTGCGCGCCACGGTCGTCGAACATCGCGCGTACTTTGCCGTAAACGTTGCCGACCACAAAATTATCGCCGGCGTTCAAAGTTCCATTCTGGACGAGCACGGTCGCTACCGGACCACGGCCGCGGTCGAGTTTCGCTTCGAGCACGACGCCAGTGGCGGCGCGCTCGGGCGTGGCTTTCAATTCAGCGAGATCGGCGACCAGGCAAACCATTTCGAGCAGCAGGTTCAAATTTGTTTTCTGTTTTGCCGAAACATCGACAAAAACCGTTTTGCCACCCCACTCTTCTGGAACGAGACCGCGATCGGCGAGTTGCTTCTTCACGCGATCCGGCAAGGCGTCTGGCTTATCGATTTTATTCACGGCGACGATGATGGGCACTTCGGCGGCGTGAGCGTGATCGATCGCCTCGAGAGTTTGCGGCATTACACCATCATCGGCGGCGACCACCAGCACCACGATGTCAGTCGCTTTCGCTCCGCGCGAGCGCATGCGCGTAAAGGCCTCGTGGCCGGGTGTATCGAGGAACACAATCTCGCGTCCATAGGCGGGTGAATCGTTGTCGGTGATGCGAACCTTGTAGGCGCCGATGTGCTGGGTGATGCCTCCGGCTTCGCCCTCCGCAACATTGGTTAATCGGATCGCATCGAGCAACGTAGTCTTGCCGTGATCGACGTGGCCCATGATTGTGACCACCGGAGGGCGCACGCCGGTTTCCGGTGCAGACTCTTCGGCCGCTGCAGCAGCATCAATTTCCTTGGCCGTCTGCTCTTCGAAGGTAATGACGTTCGTGTCGGCTCCGAAGAAGCGCGCCATTTCGCTGGCAAGTTCCGCATCCAGCGTCTGGTTGATGGTCGCGAACACGCCGCGCACCAGCAATCGCGAAATGAGATCTTTCGCTCGAATATCGAGCTTTTCCGCGAGATCCTTGACGCTGATTCCTTCGGCGATGGTGATGCTTCGTGTGATGGGCTGCGGCTCATTCGACACCACCATACGCGGCGGCGGCGTGTAGCCCTTCATGGGGCCTTCTTTTACGCCTCGCGGAACATAGCGCTGTCCGGGGCGCCGCGCAGGACCACCGGGGCGGCTGCCTGGTCTCGTGGTTCCCGGAGGCGGTAGCGCCGGGCCTACGCCGAGCGGACGCGCACCGGCGGGAGCTTGTCGCGTAGGGTGCATCGGTCTGCGCTCACCTGGGCGCAACGCTCGCGAACTTGGCGGAGCGCCAGCAGTCGCCGCTGGTGGCCGACGTTGAAAAATCGGCTGGCCGGGAACAGGACGTCCGGGAGCGGGACGTGTGCCGCCGATCGGAACTCCAGGTTGTACCGGCGGAGGAGACGGGCGCACTGGAGCCTTGTAGACCGGCCGCGGCCCGGTTTGTGGCACGATCATGCGCGGCGCGGGATGCTGTGGAACAGCCGGAGCCGTTACGGTTGGCGCAGGCGGCGGAGCCGGTGCGGAAATCGGTGGAGGAGCTGCCGCCGTTGGCGCTTGTACGGCTGACGGAACCGCCGCCACTGGGGGCGGTGTAACAGGACGCGGCGGCGGCGCAGCTACTGGCGCCGATGGGGATGGCGGTGTAGCGACGGGCCGCACAGGAATGACTGATGGCGCGGTAGAAGCACTCACCGAAGTTGCAGGGGCTGCAGGCTTCGCGGGCGAAGGCGCGACGGTTGTAGGACGGCTCACGCCAGCCAATGGGGCCATGGCAGGCTTTTCTGCTGGAGGATGCACGGACGGCGGAACTATCGGACGTTGCGGAGCAGGTGCAGGCGGAGTTGCAGCTTCCTTTCGCTGCGTAATGGCTTTCAACACATCCCCGGGACGGGAAATGTTCGAAAGATCGATCTTGGTCTTGATCTCTTCTTCACCGCGCGGCGAGCGCGACGCCGTTTTGCCGGCTGAAGTGGAACCGTCGGCCGAAGAGCGCAGGTAGGCGCGTACTTTCTCCGCTTCATGTTCTTCCAGGGAACTGGAGTGGGTCTTCTTCTCAGTCACCCCGACCAGTGGAAGCGTGTCGAGAATGGCTTTGCTTTTGACTTCCAGTTCTCGGGCAAGATCGTTAATGCGAACCTTACTCATCCGGCCTTTCGTTTCTCCGCGCTGTAATTTAGGTCTTCATTGCGACCTCACGGAGTTAATTCCTTCGGTCCTGCGTCGTTTGAGCAGTGCAAGGGGACCATAACTATTCTCTGGTTTCAGAAGCGGACTCCGCTTCTGCCGCAGGCTGCTCATCGGAATCCGCCTTCGCTTCAGATACTTCTGATGTTGATGCCTGAGCTTCACTGGCGGATTCGCCGGGTGCACTGCCTTCAGACTGAGCGCCCTCGGCATTCTCTCCGCCGGAGGCCGCTTCCGTCGCAACCGCGTCCCCAGCGGCGGAGGCGATTTCGGCAGATTCGCCTTCCACACCAGATTCGCCTTCCAGCGCAATCTGCGGTTCAAGGCTGGCAAAGTAATTATTCACCGCCAGGCTGATTTTTTCCACCGTCTTCGGCCCGATGCCCTCGATGGCTTCGAGTTGTTCGGGCGTCATATCGGCTAGAGCTTCAACGGTCGTAATCCCCGCAGCTCCGAGTTTCTCAACCAGGCCCTCGCCAAGTCCGGGCACATTTTCAAGCGGCGTGGCTGTTTGCGGAGCCAGCGCCGACATCTGCTGCTCCACTTCCTGCCGCTTCTCCTCTTCGCTCTTGATGTCGATCTTCCATCCCAACAGCTTAGCGGCCAGCCTAACATTCTGCCCCTTCTTGCCAATGGCAAGAGAAAGCTGGCTGTCATCCACCACCACTTCCAGATGCCTTCCGGTCGCGTCGACTACTGTGACCTTGCTTACCTTGGCGGGCTGCAAGGCCTTCTCGGCGAAGGTCACGGGATCTTCGTGATATTCGATGATGTCGATTTTCTCGCCATGCAACTCGCGAATGATCGACTGCACCCGCATCCCTTTCATGCCCACACATGCGCCTACAGCGTCCACATCCTTGTCTTTCGACATCACCGCGATCTTGGTGCGCTCACCAGCCTCGCGCGCAACCGCGCGAATCACGACTGTGCCGTCATAAATCTCCGGCACTTCAGTTTGAAATAAATGCTGCACAAGTTCCGGCACGGCGCGAGAAACTACTACGCCCGGACCCTTGGAAGCTTTTTCCACGCGCGCAATGACCACCCGCACGCGCTCGCCGATCGCGAACGATTCCAGGCGCGACTGCTCTTTGCGCGGCATGCGCGCTTCCGCTTTCCCGATATCGAAAATGACATCGGGACCTTCGATACGCTTCACCGTGGCGTTCACCACTTCGCCCACACGGCCGATGTACTCGTTGTAAACCGTATCGCGCTCGGCCTCACGCACCTTCTGGAAAATCACCTGCTTCGCCAGTTGGGCGGCGATGCGGCCCAGAATTCCTTCCGTCACTTTGGGGATGCGCAGTTCTCCGCCAACCTCCAGGTTCGGATCGGCTTTGCGCGCATCCTCGAGCGTGATCTGCAGCAAGGGATCTTCCACCTGCTCCGGGGTCTCGACTATGGTCCTGACCGCGTAAGCATTGATCTTGCCGGTTTCGCGATCGAGTTCGGCGCGGAGATTTTCCTGCGTCTTGTAGTATTTGCGGGTCGCCATCACGATGGCATCTTCCACCGCAGTCACTACAATTTGCGGATCAATCCCCTTCTCGCGGCTCAGCGCGTCGATCGTGTTGTAGAGCTCACTCGCCATAAGAAAACCAATTTGGTAATTGGGAAATTTAGTAATTTGGTAATTTGAAAGTCCAAGCTGAAGGACTTTAGGTTTTCGATTACGAAATTACTCAATTACCACATTACTCAATGCCTTTTAAATTTCCGGCACCAGATTCGCCTTCTCCACATTGGAGAATTCGATGGAAACCGTCTTTCCTTCGTTCGCTGCCGCGCCCATTCTCTTGCGCGACTTTTTGCTGGCAACGCTCAGGTCCAGCATCAATCGTCCGTCGCGAAAACTTTCCAATCTGCCTTCGAAATACCGGTTGTCGTTCACCGGATTTCTCGTCATCACCTTCATGCGGCTGCCCGTGAACCGCTCAAAGTCCGCCGCCTTGGTCAGCTTCCGATCCAACCCAGGAGATGAAACTTCCAACGTATAGCTTCCCCGAACCGCATCCTCGACATCGAGGATCGTGCCAAATTCGCGACTGAAGTTGACGCAATCGCCATGCGTCACTCCGGCCAGCGGATCGCCACTCGCTGCGCCGGGCTTGTCCAAAAACACCCGCAGCATTCGCGCCGGACCGCTTCCACGAAACTCGACTTCTAACACTTCAAGCCCGCTCGAGGCCGCTACCCGGTCCGCAATCTCTCGTACGCGATCAAGCTCAAGTGGCATTTATCCAACCACTTGCACGTGGTCGAAGCCTCCGCAGGTTCGTCTGCAACTAAAAAGTGGGCTTGCGCCCACTGGTGTGCTTCGCCAAATGCTGGTACTACACAACAGTTTTCAATTTCTTAATATACGCCGGATGCGGGGTAAAAGACAAACGCGGGCTCGATGGCGCCGCATAAGAAAAAACTCGAACTGAAAGGAGAATGATCGCTCTCCTCGACCATAAATCAAACGCGTAATCGGGCGACCAACTGACACCTGATCAACGCTTTCCCGGTCCCAACAGAGCCCGGCCAGGAAATACCCCGTCTACAATCTTCCCTTCATCAACAACCAGGGTCCCTCCCACGACTAGATAGCGCACGCCTACACTCGGCTCCATGGGTTTCTGAAAGGTGGCACGGTCGCGAATCGTGTTTGCATCGAATACTACAATGTCAGCGTCAGATCCCTCCTGCAACCTGCCCATATGCCGGGCCGCGGGGGTTGAGCGCTCCAGCATCTCTGCTGGCATTAAAGTCATTTTGCGGATCGCATCCATGAGCGTAATCGTTCCCTTTTCACGGACGTATTGTGCTAGCACCCGTGAGAATGTCCCGGCATTGCGCGGATGACCTTCCGCGCCGTCGCTTGCGATCATCACCAGAGGATTAGGAATTACCTGGTCCACAACTTCCTGTGTGTTAGCGAAAATCAACACCCAGCGAGTGGTGTTGGAATTGTGCAACTCGTTAAAGCGCTCTTTGGTGAGATGCTCGCTAGTATCCGGAAGCACGAGGTCGCCGTAATCGATTCCGAGTTTCTCGCGCCAGCCCGCATTAAAAAGCGCGGAGTTGACGGCAGTCATGCCGGCGATGTAAGGGTACGCCTCAGTGGTTACATCGAGACCGCGCGCACGTGCCCCGGCCACCATGGATAGACACTCCAACGAGTCGCGCAGGCAACTGCTATTGATATGCACAATGTGCAGCGCAGCCCCCGTGATGGCGGCCGCTGCAATCACTTCGCTGACTGCTTCAATGCCGGACCCAGGTTCGACGCGGCCCACGCTGCGGATGTGCGTATAAACCGGAAGCGCGCGCTCCGCGGCCAGGCGGAACATGTCAATCACCTCCAGCCGCGTTGCTCCCGGGGCGTACTGGATTCCCATGCCAATCGCCAGGGCGCCGACATCAAGCTCAGTCCGTAAGCGTGCTTTTATCGCTTCGATCTGTTCCGGCGTGGCCGCTTCATTGGTTGCTGGGCCGCTCTTGGGCAAAATTGTCCCAGCGGGCAACGGCGCGCCGAATACAGCAGCCCTCGCCGCCACGTGGCTCGCGGAAGTGCCATAGTTGATAAGCGAGTGGCCTTCCTTCTCTTTTAGAAACTGGGCAACATCGGGTGCGCCGATTTCGAGTTCCAGAGCAGTAGCCACGCCATCCAGCGCCTTGACGCGCTGACTCGCCATATCTTGGCCGTGCTGGTGCAAATCAATGAAGCCAGGAGCAACAACCAGTCCGGCAGCCTGAATAACTCGCCCCCCGGTCAGCTTCTCCGACGATATGCGGGTAATTTTTCCGTCGCGGATGCCGATGTTACGCACGGCGTCCAGACCGGTTTCCGGATCAATGGCACGGCCGCCTTCGATCACAAGGTCGTATTGCTGCGCTCTGGCGCTGGCCAGCGAAAACCCGAAGAGACAGATATAGAAAATCAGCTTCCGCATGTTCGCTCCTCGAAGACTAGCGATCATACCAAGTCTCTGCGCACAATCGCCTTCGGCTAACACTTCGATTTGCCTGAATCCCAGGCCCTCTCTAGAATAAAGATTCATCCCAGGTCTGATAGATTTTAGAGATCCTTATGATTCATTTTCCCGTACCTGAAGCTCTTACTTTCGACGACGTTCTACTTCTGCCGGCACGCTCTGACGTGATCCCTACAACTGCGAATACGCAAACCCAGCTGACTCGCGAGATCGCGCTGAACATTCCTATCGTCAGCGCAGCGATGGACACTGTGACGGAATCGCACATGGCGATTGCGCTGGCGCAACAAGGCGGACTCGGCATCATTCATCGCAACCTGACGATCGAGCAGCAGGCCAATGAGGTCGACAAAGTGAAGCGGTCGGAAAGCGGCATGATTGTCGATCCCGTCACCATGTCGCCCACTGACAAAGTCAGCGATGCGCTTGAAGTCATGCGCAAGTACAAGATTTCCGGGGTACCGATTACCCAGCACGGCAAACTGGTGGGCATTCTGACCAACCGTGATCTCCGTTTCGAAACGCGATTTGATATTCCCATCGATCGCGTGATGACCAAGAAAAATCTGATTACAGTCCCGGTGGGCACCACGCTGGGAGATGCCGAAGAGATTCTGCACGAGCACCGCGTAGAAAAGCTGCTGGTGGTGGATGACAAATACAATCTCAAGGGATTAATCACCGTAAAAGACATTCAGAAAAAATTGAAGTATCCCAATGCGGCCAAAGATTCACAGGGCCGTTTGCGGGTGGGAGCGGCTATCGGCGCAACTGGAGATTTTGTGGAGCGCGCCCAGGAACTGGCGGAGGCGAAGGTCGACGTTTTGGCAATTGACAGCGCTCACGGACACTCCACAAAAGTGCTCGAAGCGGTGAAAGCAATTAAGTCGAAGCTGCCTGACATGCAATTGCTTGCCGGCAATATCGCCACCTTTGACGGAGCGTGTGAACTAGCCCGCGCGGGAGCCGACGGCATTAAAGTGGGCATTGGCCCCGGTTCTATTTGCACGACGCGCGTGGTTACCGGTGCCGGCGTGCCGCAGATCACGGCGATTGCCGAAGCCTTCCGCGCTACGAAAGATGCAGGCGTCCCCATTATTGCCGATGGCGGCATCAAGTATTCTGGAGACATCACTAAAGCGCTCGCTGCGGGCGCGAGCGCTGTCATGATCGGATCCCTGTTTGCCGGAACCGATGAAAGCCCCGGCGAACTGATTCTCTACCAAGGCCGGTCTTTCAAGGCTTATCGCGGCATGGGTTCACTCGGCGCCATGGCGCAAGGATCGAGCGAGCGCTATTTTCAGAATACGGAGAGCGATTCTTCAACAGCGTCTGCAATCGACGGTGAAGCGAACCGTTTGGGAAAACTTGTTCCCGAAGGCATTGAGGGCCGAGTTCCCTACCGCGGCTCCGTAGCCATGATCATCTATCAGATGGTGGGCGGATTGAAATCGGGCATGGGCTATTGCGGCTGTGGTACGATTCCGGATCTGCTGCAGAAAACCCGCTTCATTCGCATCAGCGGCGCGGGCTTGCGCGAAAGCCATGTGCACGACGTCATGATTACCCGCGAAGCTCCTAATTACGGAGTCGAGTAACCACAAACTTGAACTCCGAAAAAAATAATCTGCTGAAGGCCTGGCTCGCCGCCATCCTGTGGCTCATCGTGATTGCCATAGAATCTACGGCATATCTTTCTGCTAATAACACCAGCCGCATTCTGTATCCCATTCTGCATTTCCTTTTCGGCATGGATTGGATGCGCTTTGAGTTTTGGCATTTTTACATTCGCAAAGGCGGGCATGTTGTGGGTTACGGCATTTTGAGCTTTCTGCTTTTTCGCGCCTGGCGCGCGACTTTGCGCTCAGAGAATCATCTTGGCTGGATGCTGCGCTGGTCGGCGATGGCAGTTCTCGGCACGGCGATTGTAGCCAGCCTCGACGAGTGGCACCAGAGCTTCATTCCTTCGCGCACCGGAAGATGGCAGGATGTTGTGCTCGATACTTGCGCCGGAGTCGCCGTCCAAATATTGATCTTGTTGTGGTGGAACAGCGCAGGGAAAGGCATGAAACCTGTCGGGAACAGCTCTGGAGAATCTGAGAATACAGATGTCACGACGAGCAGGATTTCACACGTCCCGTCAGCGGGAACAAAAGACGCGAGCTTTCGCCGCTGAGGTCCTTATTGAGAACGAATCGAAGTGGACGGCTTCAAGCTTCTCGCGCCCTGCAACAGGGCTGCTGAAATCAAAGCCAAAACCGCCGACGCATAAAACGGCATGCCTGGGCCATACAGCTTCCACAACTCCCCAGTGATCAGGCTGGCTGCCAGCGTGGCCAGGCTAGTCACAAAAAAATAAATGCCAAGAGCGCGGCCGCGCACATTTTCGCCCACGGTTTCCACTACCAACGCCTTCAAGACCGGTTGCGTAAGCGCGTAGTAAAAGCCATAGATGGCCATGGCGATCCAAATCGCCGGCGTCGAGGGCGCACGTCCGAAAACAAAATAGACGGCGGCGAAGATGACATATCCGATCGACGCAATCAGCCGCCGCGAGACGTGATCGCTTAACCATCCGGCAGGCCACGACGCAACCGTGTAAGTGATGTTAAAGACCAAGCCCAGCAGCGGAGCAAGTGCAACTGCGATGCCGACATTTTGTGCGCGCATAACCAGGAACATGTCACTGGAGTTGCCCAGAGAAAAAAGCGTAACTGCAATCAGTACGACGTAGAAGGTCGCGGGCAAATGAATTTTTATTTTGCTTTTCTCGCCATCAGAACCTGCTTTGTTCGAAGGAGTGGGAGCCGAAGCACCGGATTCTGTCGAACCTCCCTCCTTTTTTCTCGTTTCGCGAATTCCTAACAATGCGACCAAAACGCATAGTGCTCCGGGAATTGCCGCCGCCCAGAACACAGTGCGGATTCTGTGGTGTGCGAGCAACATCAGAGCAGTTAACGGCCCCACGATTGCACCCGCAGAATCCATCGCCTGGATTAGTCCGTAAGCGGAGCCGAGCCGGTCCTTTGGCACGGATTCCGCCACCATCACATCGCGCGGCGCGCCTCTTACGCCTTTCGCTAAGCGATCGGCAAATCGAATGAGAAGAATCTGCGGCCACGAACTGACCAGCGCTAGCAACGGCTTTACGGCATTCGCGACAAAATAGCCGCCAACAACCACCGGCTTGCGGCGACGGATATGGTCGGTGAGGTATCCGGAAAAAAGCTTGGCGAATGATGCAACGCTTTCGGCAACGCCCTCAATCAACCCCAGTTGTGCTGGCCCGGCGCCGAGTGACACCAGAAAAGCCGGCAGAATCCAGTACGCCATTTCGGTGGCAGTATCGTTCAGGAAGGAAGTAGCTCCGAAAACGTAGATATTGCGGGCGGGCGAGAGCTCAGGCTCGGGAGGCAGAGCAGGCATAAAAAAGTTTTATCACAGAGGAGTCGCGATTCCTTAACTGTGGAGGCGGGCCCCGCCAACGAGTTGTAAAATCTCTCTGTATGAAAACACAGATCGCGATGAGCGCTGTGTTCGTGGCTGCTATGATTTCGACTTGGTTTATCTATTCGAAGGTCACACAGGTCCGCCGGGACGATCTTTACCGAACAGCAATCGCCCCGTACCAACGAGATCTGCATGTGGGCATGTCTAGGGCAGACGTAGATAAGTACCTAGACGCGAGGCAGGTCCCACACTATCCAGTGAGGTTGGGGGGTAGTGATGGAGTTGTTTATGAGATCAAGATTGGGGAGGATCCAAGCACCTTGATCTGCGAGTGGAACGTCTATATCGCCTTTGAATTCGACCACGCCGACACACTCACGGATATTCGAACCAAGAAGGAGGGAACCTGTATTTGACGCCTAATTCCTGCATCGACTGAATCTTCTCAGTACATCGCGTCGTACTTCGTAACCACCCACTGCCCATCTTTATCTTCGGTTGTGACCGTCATCTGCTCCGTGTAAGTGCTGGACTGGCTGGGAGCATTCAGACGTTTCGCGCGGTAATGAAGGATAGTCAATGGCGGCGCGCTTTCCCATTCGGCCAACTGCCACGATAACAAGGGATGCTGCGCCTCCGATTTGCAGATGAAGTGAGCGTATTTCTTGTGGTAATCGTGCTCCCATTGGGAGAGCAGTTCGTCGCAATGTCCGTCGCGCAACTCACGTAAAAATTTGTTGGCGCTGTGCTCGATGGTGCGGTCGCGCAGAGGATTCATGGTAATAGTGAGCGGCAGTCCGGTCAGCGGATCGTGATCTTCCGAGCGCGCCAGCACCGGTCCCTGATTGCTCAGCCACCAGATGTAGCCGAGAAATCCAAATACCAGCAGCAGGCCCACGCTGGCGGCGATGGCAATCTGTGTTCGAGTGAACCCCATCCTGAGAGAAAGTTTATAAGGATGGCAACTTCTCGCAAGATTACCGGAGAGAGACGCGGAAGGTCATGTACTGACGACCAGCGATGCCACTACCTGGACTGAGTGCGGCTTTTCTACTGCAGACCTTCTACGAGATACAAATCCGATAAAAGGCGCCGGTAACCGTATACATACGATTTGCCATCGGGCGTAGGCAAGACGGGACCGACGAATTCAACGCCGGCGGGATCGGGGGGCATCAGTGGCTTCCAGAGCGTGCGATTTCCGCTGGCAATTTCCAACTTGTAAACCTTTGCCGGTAATTCCCCGCCCTTGTAAATGTATAAAGACTTGCCATCCGCGGTCCATTCGACCGGCACTTCCCCGGGCAGCAATCCTTTGATGGGCCGGGGATCTCCGGACGGAATGGGAAACAGAAAAGCCTTCTCATCCGGACCCACAGCAGCTACTGTGTTGCCATCGGGCGACAGCGCGTACGAGAATCCATCGGTGCCTTCCGGAGTGACCGGGAAAAACTTGTCACTATCGATATCCTGCACGTAGAGCCGCAAGCCGTGATTGGGCTCAATGCCTGCAATCAGAAGCCGCTTGCCGTCAGGAAACCAACGCGCCGCATTGTGAATGATGTCATGCCCCTTCAACGTGCGCGGCTCGCCAGGTCCGGTCGGCAGCAGGAACAAATCGGTTTGCGTGTCGCCTCGGCAGGCGAGAGCCCAATTCCCGTCCGGCGAGAGCGCAAGGGACTGTCCGTCTCCGAGACGCACAGCCGGCGATCCATCAGTCTTGCGGAGATAGACGGCATAGGTCGGGCCGCCCGCCTCACCTTCCTCACGGAACAGCAACGTCCGGCCGTCGGCTGAAAGCGTGACGGGATAAGACCAATCCAGCCAGGTGAAATCGCGCTCCGTTGCATCTTCAGCGCGACGGACAATCAGCCCGCGCCTCCAACTATCGCGTGCCAGCAAGACCCGACCGTCGGGCATTACATCCTGTAACGTAAGATCGGCGGGAACACGCGTCACCAGCCGCTCTTTGCCGGAAAGTGGCACCGCAAATACCGAGCGGTCGATTCCGATCACGGTGGCCGTGACCCACACTTCATCGCCCTTGGGCGACCACGCAAGGCCAACCGCGCCACCGCCATAACTCTGACTGAGTGAACGCTTATTGCCGTTGGTGTCGACGACCGCAACGCCGCCGATCGAGTCGCCCTGGATAGGATGATCAATGAATGCGACCATGTCTCCTTTGCGCGATACCCGGGGATGACTGATCCAGCCGCCGGTTTCGTACAGCACTTTGCCCGGCGGATACTCGAGGCGATTTCGGCCATTGAAATCCCGCACGATCGCCAACTGCGATCCATCGGGCGACCAGTCAGCCCACTGAATATTTTCCAAAACTTCGCGCGGAGCTCCGCCTCCAAGCGCCATTCGAGCCAGGGTGCCGGTGTAAACCTGAGACTTGGTTTGTCGACTGTGAAGCAAAACAGCCATCTCTCCCGTGGATGAAATACTCAGGATCTCTGCGCCCGGAACTCCTACCGGCCGGGATTCGGGCGTGCCAAACCGCGTGCTGAAGATTTCTACTGAGCCACCTTCCCACGCCGCGCTGTAAATGACGGTTTGGCCGTCGGGCGCGAATCGAGCCATGCGAATCGTGCCGCGGCGGTAAGTCAATAAATGATATGCGGGAGTTGCGTGCGCTCCTGGGTGCCGAAGCGAGAGAAATGCAATCACGGCTAATGCCGCGATCAATGCGGCTCCCAGGGCAACGGTGGTTCGGTGCGGCTGGGCTTCCGGAATTGCCTTGATTCCAGACGAACTTCCGGGCGAGCTTATTCGGAACGAAGCACTCGCCTGCGGCGTGGATTCCGCAGTCATGGTTGCCACCGATCCGCTCGGAGTCTCAGTTACAACCGGAGAGGAAATGCGGGAAGAATCCTGCTGGCGTTTTAGCCGCTTGAGGTCAGCGCGAACCTCAGCAGCGCTCTGGTAACGCAGCTCAATATCTTTCTCGAGTAGTTTGCTGATGATTCGTTCCAGTTCGGGTGGAATATCGGGATTCAAACGGATCGCCGGCGCCGGAGCGCGATTCAGAATCGCCTCGGTAATCACGCCGGGTGTTTCTCCACGAAATGGCAAGATGCCGGTAGCCATTTCATAAAGAACAATGCCAAACGAAAAAAGATCGCTGCGCCCGTCGAGTTCTCTCCCGCGCACTTGTTCGGGAGACATGTAGGCGACGGTTCCCAGAGCGGTGCCGGGGCTGGTGAGATCGAGCCTTGCGGCGTCAGCCAGTGTTTGCGAGTCTCCACTTACCGAGTTTGCCCGGAGACCCATTTTCGCCAGGCCGAAATCAAGAATCTTCGCGTGACCGCGCTTGGATACAAATATGTTCGCGGGCTTGATATCGCGATGAACAATTCCCTTGGTGTTGGCCGCATCCAGCGCGTCGGCGACTTCGATCGCGATTCCCAGCAGGCGATCGAGTTCCATCGGCCGCGGGCTAATCACATGCTTCAGCGTGGAACCGTCCAGATACTCCATCGCGATGAAGGACTGGCCGTCGTGGTTTCCGATTTCGTAGATTGTGCAAATACTGGGATGATTCAGAGCGGATGCGGCGCGGGCTTCACGGCGGAATCGTTCAAGTGCGGGCTCGTCGTGCGCCATCTCGTCAGGCAGGAACTTTAAGGCAACGAAGCGGCCGAGCTCGGTGTCCTCGGCCTTGTACACCACTCCCATACCGCCACCACCAAGTTTTTCCAGAATGCGGTAGTGCGAGATAGTCCGGCCAATCATGGAGCGCAAATCTTAACCGGGCAGCTAGGACAAGTCAATGAAGCAGGTAAAGCAGAAAAGGCACGGCTTGCGCCGTGCCTTCGTTCCTAAATACTTCGGACTACTCCTTCTTATCTTCTTCTTTTTCCTTGACCGGTTCCACGCCGCCGTCGTGCTGGGCCTGAGCTTCGGCCTCTTCCATCGCTTTCTTGGCTTCAGCAGCCTTCTTGGCTCGGGCTTCGGCACGCTTCTCGCGCTTTTCGTCGAGCACCTTTTCGCTGCCCAGCAGTTCGAGAAAAGCTTTGTCGGCGCCGTCACCTTTGTTCCAACCGGTGCGGATGATGCGCGTGTATCCGCCTTCGCGATCGCCGAAGCGCGGTCCGATGGTATCGAATAACTTTACCAAGGCTTCATCTGTCATCAAGTACGAGGACGCCAGACGGCGTGCGGCGAGATCGCCACGCTTGCCAAGCGTGATCATCTTCTCGACGATGGGCCGCGCGGCCTTCGCCTTGGGGACGGTGGTCTCGATGCGTTCTTCTACGATCACCGAAGTGACCAGGTTGCGCAGCAACGAGCGCCGGTGCGAGGTGTTCCGTCCGAGTTTGTAGCCAGCTACTTTGTGACGCATGAGAAACCCTCAGGGGGCTAAAGCCCCACGTCTTACTTGAACTCAGGAGGCACGGCTAAAGCCATGCCCCGATACGAAGCCTTGCCTTAACGGCGCGGCTAAAGCCGCGCCCTTTCAAAGCCGAACCCTAAACTTAAGTCCCAAGGACCAGTTCCTCGCAACCTTGAAACTGCGAACCTTGAACCCTAATTCTTACAGCTGATCATCCGGTCCATAGGCCGAAGCCGGAAGGACCATATTCGAAGTCGGACCGGGCACCGCGTTGCCGTGCTCGTCGATCTTCATGCCCAAGCTCAAGCCCATCGAGGAAAGAATTTCCTTGATTTCGTTCAGCGACTTGCGGCCGAAATTCTTAGTCTTGAGCATTTCCGATTCCGTCTTCTGCACCAGCTCGCCGATCGTCTGGATATTCGCATTCTTGAGGCAGTTGTAGCTGCGCACCGAGAGCTCGAGCTCCTCGACGGAACGGTTCAGGTTCTCGTTGTGAATCTCGGGTTTGCGATCATCGGTCGCCGACGTGCCCGTTTCAATTTCCTCCTCGAAGTTGATAAAGATGTTCATGTGATCCTTCATCAGCTTCGCGGAAAGGCCGATGGCGTCGGCGGGAGTGATCGAACCGTTGGTCCAGACTTCGAGCGTGAGCTTGTCGTAGTCGGTGATCTGGCCCAGACGCGCGGCTTCTACGGTGTAGTTGCACTTGCGCACGGGCGAGTGAACAGAATCGATGGGAATGAATCCGAGGCCGAGATCCTCGTCGAAGTTCTTGTCCGCGGAAACATAGCCACGGCCGCGCTTGAGCCGCATTTCCATATCGAGCTTGCCGCCCTCGCTGACAGTGGCGATGTAAACGTCTTTGTCGAGCACTTCCACATCTCCGTCGGCTTCAATCATGCCGCTGGTGACAATGCCGGGCTGATCGGCGCGCAGATAAATGGCTTTCGGGGCATCGCCGGCGAGCTTGAACGGAACCTGCTTCAAGTTCAAGATGATGTCGGTCGCGTCTTCCACGACTCCAGGAATCGATTGGAATTCGTGCAGCACGCCTTCCATCTTCACAGCGGTAACAGCCGCGCCTTCGATCGAACTCAGCAGCACACGCCGCAGGGCATTGCCGACGGTTGTGCCGAAGCCGCGCTCAAACGGCTGCGCCCAGAAAATTCCGTATTTATCGGTGAGGGTGGAGGTATCGACTGCGAGACGTTTTGGTTTTTGAAAACCTTTCCAAAGCATGCGTTTCTCCTTCGGCCATTGGGCTCAATCTGACTCGCTGAGTGTCCAACTCAGGTCAACATCAGGAAAGGCTGATCTGGCTCGAAAACTGGACCAGAAATTGAGTGATTTTGCGATCGGGTCATTTGAAAATCGCCCGATGCCCCGATCACTCGATCGCTCAATTTCCTACTTGCTATAGAGTTCAACAATCAACTGCTCATTCACGGGTATTTGAATATCTTCGCGCTTGGGCAAAGACAACACCTTTGCCGTGTAGTTGTCGCGATTCACTTCCAGCCAATTTGGCATAGTGCCGTGGCTGGCGTATTCTTTCGCCAGTTCGAGCACGGTAAGCTTTTTGCTGTTCTCGCGAATTGAGATTTCTTCTCCGGCGCTGACCTGGTAAGAAGGAATGTTGACCTTCTTTCCATTCACCGCGACGTGTCCGTGACGCACCAACTGCCGCGCCTGGCGCCGCGATTGCGCGAAGCCAAGCCGATACACAACATTGTCGAGACGCCGCTCAAGTTGCTGCAACAGCATCTCACCTGTGACGCCGCGGGTGCGTGCGGCCTTCTCAAAATAATTGCGGAATTGCCCCTCGAGCGTGAAATAAATGCGTTTCGCTTTCTGCTTTTCACGCAACTGCAGGCCGTAGCCAACAATTTTGGCTTTGCGGTCTTTCCCATGTTGTCCGGGAGCGAAGTTGCGCTTCTCGATGGGACACTTATCGCTGAAACATTTTGCGCCTTTGAGGAAAAGCTTCATGCCCTCGCGGCGGCACAGACGGCAAACTGCATCGGTATAACGTGCCAAGTTGTTCTCCTTTTAGATGACCGGTTTACAGGTTTGGCTTCACCCTTCGTCCCGGACGAACTTCAGTGGTCAGTGGCTAGTGATCAGTGGCCACCAAACCATGTTTTACTTACACGCCACTGAACCACTGGCCGCTTGCTTTAGACTCTCCGCCTTTTCGGCGGACGGCATCCATTGTGCGGAATGGGCGTGACGTCGCGAATGGACCGCACTTCGATCCCGGAAGATGCCAGAGCGCGTACTGCCGACTCGCGGCCGGAGCCGGGGCCGCTCACTCGCACATCTACGCTGCGCACGCCATGATCTCGCGCCATATTGGCCGCGTTCGAAGCGGCCTGCTGCGCGGCAAACGGCGTGCCTTTGCGCGATCCGCGGAAACCGAGCGATCCTGAACTCTTCCACGAAAGAACGTTGCCGTTCATGTCAGTAATGGTCACGATGGTGTTGTTGAAGGAAGCCTGCACATAGCACAGTCCATGCGGAACGTGCTTGCGCTCCTTCTTCTTGAATGTCTTCTTCTTGCCTTTTTTCTCCGGTGCGGCGGTGCCGCCCGCTGCTGCTGGTTTTGCCATATAGCTCTTAGCTCCTAGCTCTTAGCTTCTAGCCAGGAGCTAGAAGCTAGAAGCTGTTCTTAGGTTTTTGCCGTCGCCTTCTTCTTCTGCGCGACCGTTCCCTTGCGCGGCCCTTTGCGGGTACGCGCGTTGGTGTGCGTGCGCTGGCCGCGAACCGGCAGGTTGCGGCGGTGCCGGAATCCGCGATAGGAGCCGATTTCGATGAGCCGCTTGATGTTCATCGAAACTTCCTTGCGCAGATCGCCTTCCACCATGCCTTGCGCCTCGATCACGGTGCGGATGCGGTTGACTTCTTCTTCGCTGAGATCCTGAACCTTTTTCATCGGGTCCACGTTGGCCTGGTCGAGAATGCTGCCGGCGCGCGGATGCCCGATGCCGTAGATATATGTCAGTGCGATGTTGATGTGCTTCTGGCGCGGTAAATCGACGCCCGCTATACGTGCCATAAGTTCCTGACCTCAGCGGCTAAAGCCGCATTCGAAATTCAGCGCAAGCGGCACGACGGAAGTCGTGCCCTTTCCACCACTAGCCTTGCCGCTGTTTGTGTTTCGTGTTGACGCAGATCACCCGCACCACTCCCTTGCGATGGATGATCTTGCACTTGTCACAGATTTTCTTTACTGATGCTCGTACTTTCATGAATGCAGTTTCCAGTTCTCAGTGGACAGTCACCTGTAACCGGGCTTCGCCCAGTCGGACAGCCGAGGGCGGCTGTCCCCACATGTTCTATTTGTATCTGTAAACAATTCTGCCGCGATTCAAATCGTACGGTGAAAGCTCGACTGCGACCTTGTCGCCGGGAAGGATGCGAATGAAATTCTTGCGCATTTTGCCGGATACATGCGCCAAAACCTGGTGCTTGTTTTCCAGTTCCACCTTGAACATGGCATTGGGCAACGGTTCCAGAACCGTTGCCATCACTTCAATCGCGTCTTCCTTGCTCATTCGCTCCTTGAAATCAGCTCTTAAACGCTAACCGCCAAATAGCCTATTTCGTCAAAATCACCGGCCCGTCTTTCGTCACAGCTACGCAGTGCTCAAAGTGGGCGCTGCAACTTCCATCCACCGTAACCGCCGTCCACTTATCGCCGAGCACTTTCGTGTCGGGCTTACCGTAATTCACCATGGGCTCGATGGCGAGCACCATGCCTTCGCGCAACTTGGCGCCGTGGCCGCGAGCGCCGAAGTTCGGAATCTGCGGCTCCTCGTGCAGTTTGGTTCCAATCCCATGGCCAACGAAATCGCGTACCACGCTGAACCCAGCGGCTTCCACGTGCTCCTGCACCGCCGCACCGACATCCCCGATCGAATTACCAATTCGCGCCTGCTCAATCCCGCGGTAAAGCGATTCTTCCGTGACGGTCATCAGCTTGCGCAAATCCGGCTTTATCGATTCCCCGACCGGAACCGTGATCGCCGCGTCACCATAATATCCATCGAGCACCACGCCGCAATCGATCGAAACAATGTCGCCCTCCTTCAGCGTGCGCTTTTCTGAGGGAATGCCGTGCACAATTTCCTCGTTCACCGACGTGCACAGCACGCAAGGATAATCGAAATATCCCTTGAAGGCGGGTTTGGCGCCGAGCTCGGCAATTTTCTTTTCGGCGGCGCGTTCCAAATCCATGGTGGTCACGCCGGGCGCGACCAGCGATCGCACATGATCCAAAACCTGGCGAACAATGCGGCCGCTCTGCCGCATGCGCTCAATCTCCGCCGCCGATTTGCAGACAATCGCCATTCTTTAATTTAAAACGCTACGAGTGATGGTCCTCGATAATCCTGAAAATTTGCATCGTAACTTCATCCACGGGCCGATCGCCATCGACCGAAATCAGCCGACCCGTGCGCTGGTAATAATCAGCTACAGGCGCAGTCTGCTCCTGATACGCCGCTAAACGCGGCTGAATCACTTCCAACCTGTCGTCATTGCGGGTTTCCAGCTTGGTTCCATCGAGATCGCAAAGTTCATCGACGGAGGGCGGCTGAAAGTGGACGTTATAGATCCGCCCACAGGTGGGACAAGAACGGCGCCCAGTAATACGGAGCAGTAACTGATTATAATCCACCTCCAGCCGGATCACAATCGGCCAGGCCCGCGTGGGCCGCGAATTATCAAAGAGCTTGTCGTCAAGCAGCGCATCCAACCATCCAGCCTGAGCCGCGGTGCGCGGAAAACCATCAAGAATATAGCCGCGATGACAATCCGGCTGACTCAGCCGCCGCCGGACCATTTCGCAAACCAGGTCATCGGAAACCAGCTCGCCTCGCGCCATCACTGCCCTGGCGGCCATGCCGAGTTCCGTTCCCTGGGCGACGTTGTACCGCAACAGATCTCCAGTGGAAATCTGCGGTATCGAATATTTTTCCATGATGCGCTTGGCCTGAGTGCCTTTGCCGGCACCCGGCGGTCCAAGCAGCACGATGGGACCCACATCCCGCGAGGTTTCCTGCGCCATCGAGTTGGCCAAAGCCTCCCGAACAGTGTGCCCAGTCAGCCTCCCACAAGGCCATCCGGTTACAGCACAGCAACCCCAGCACAAACCAATTTGCCATTGAGCGATTGCGCGATTGAAAACCCAACTACCCGCACAATTTTCTGCAATCACCAAATCGCAAAATCACTCACCTGCGCAATTCTTACGACCAGTTCCGGCGGCCGCGAATGCGTCCGCTGCGCGGCGTAAAGCCGTCGTAGTGCCGCATGATCAATTGCGCTTCGATCTGCGTTACCGTGTCCATAGCAACGCCCACCACAATCAGCAGTGAAGTTCCGCCGAAATAAAAGTTCACTCCCAGGCCGTTCGTCACCCAAACCGGCAGCCGCTCAAACAGCGACCCGCCAAGCCAGAACGGCAAGTGATTCAGGTGGATACCCGCGATCATCCACTCCGGGATGAAGGAAATAATAATCAGATAGAGCGCGCCCACCAGCGTAATGCGGGTGAGAACTTCGTTGATGTAATCGGCCGTGCGTTTGCCCGGACGAATGCCGGGAATGAACCCGCCATACTTGCGCATGTTGTCGGCTACTTCGCTGGGGTTGAACACGATCGACACGTAGAAGTAAGCGAAGAAAACAATGCCGACCGCATAGAGCAACGTGTAGAGCGGCTCGCCCCAGCTGATCATCCGAAATAGCTCGCCGAAGTAACGGCTGTTCTTCAATCCGTAACCAATGGTCTGCGGCAAGGTCAGAATGGAAGACGCGAAAATCACCGGCATCACGCCGCCCGCGTTAACCCGCAACGGCAAAAATGTGGATTGTCCTCCCATTACCTTGCGGCCAACCACGCGTTTGGCGTATTGCACCGGAATGCGCCGCTCCGACCGTTCCACATAAACGATGAACGCCACCACCGCGATCATGAAGACAACCAGCCCAAACATCAGAACCGGCGTGATCGCTCCCCAGGTTCCGTTCTTCGCTTTCTGCAGAAGATCTTCGACTCCGCGCGGCAAGCCAACGACGATGCCGGCGAAGATCAGCAGCGACATCCCGTTACCGATGCCGCGGTCGGTGATCTGCTCGCCCAGCCACATGACGAACGTGCTGCCCGCCGTGAGCGTCAGCATGGTCATCAGGATGAATCCGGGGCCGGGACTCAGAACAAAGTCTCCCGCTTTCTCCAAGCCAATCGCGATGCCGAATGACTGCACCGCGCTGAGCATGATCGTGATATAGCGCGTCCACTCAGTAATCTTTTTACGGCCCAGTTCGCCTTCTTTTTGCAACTTGGCCAGCGGCTCATAAACCACGGTTAAAAGCTGCAGAATGATCGATGCCGTGATGTACGGCATGATGCCAAGAGCGAAAATGGTCATGCGGCGCAGATTGCCGCCGGAAAACAGATCGACGAACCCGAGCAGCGACCCGGCATTCTGATTGAAAGCTTGCTCCAGCTTGAGAAAGTTCACGCCGGGTGTAGGAAGATGGCCGCCCAGCCTGTAGATCGCCAGCATGGCCAGCGTAAACAAAACCCGCTTGCGCAGGTCCGGAATGCGAAAGATATTAAGAAGCTTCTCAACCATTACTGCAAAACCTCAAATTTGCCGCCTGCCTTGCTGATCTTTTCTTGCGCCGATTTGGAGAACTTATGCGCGTGCACGATAAGGGCAGTCGAGAGTTCGCCGTCGCCAAGGATTTTTACCGGATGCTTGGTCTTAATAACGCCAGCTTTACGCAGCACATCAGGCGTGATGGGCGAGGCCAGCACTTCCACGCCCAGCGCAGCCAGCCGCTCAAGGCTCACAATGTTAAATTCTTTGCGGAAAATGTTGGTAAAGCCGCGTTTCGGCATGCGGCGGTGCAAGGGCATCTGCCCACCTTCAAAGCCTCGAATCATGCGTGACCCGCTGCGCGAACGCTGGCCTTTGTGTCCGCGCGTGGACGTCTTGCCCATGCCGGAGCCCATGCCGCGCCCTACGCGCTTGCGTTTTTCCGACGCCTTCTTCGGTGCGTGAATGTTGGATAAATTCATATGTACGTACCAGGTTTCAAAGTTTCAGGGTTTCAAAGTTTCCTGGCCATTGCAAGCACCTCTCTGAAAGCCTGAAGCTCTGAAAGCTTGAAGCTTTTGCTACTCCACAATCTCCACCAGATGCGGGACCTTCGCCACCATGCCGCGAATCGCCGCCGTATCAGGACGCTCGATCACCTGGTTCAACCGGGTAAAACCCAGGCCTTTAATTACTAACTTCTGCTTCACGGGAGCGCAAATAAATGAACGCACCCACTTCAGGTGGATTTTTCCGCTGCCCGCATTGCTTTTCTTAGCCGTCATCGTAATTCCTTATCGCACCCGCCGCGTTTTTGCGGCATGCGCTCGCTACAACTCCTGCTCCGACTTGCCGCGCATCAAGGCAACGCTCTCTTTGCTCTTCAGATGTCGCAGCGCGTCAAACGTCGCCTTGATCACGTTGTGAGGATTCGTCGTGCCAATGGACTTGGTCAGCACGTTCTG
This sequence comes from uncultured Acidobacteriaceae bacterium, assembly GCA_963766625.1. GTDB lineage: Bacteria > Acidobacteriota > Terriglobia > Terriglobales > Acidobacteriaceae > Sulfotelmatobacter. The sequence continues at coordinate 501,646 of CAVYBF010000028.1, forward strand.
AATTCCCACCGAGGTCATCACCGCGCGAACTGCGCCACCGGCTATCACTCCCGTGCCTTCGGGCGCTGGCTTGAGGAGGACCTTGCCCGATCCGTAGCGCCCCAGAATCAAATGCGGAATCGAAGTCTGCGTCAGGTTCACCTTGATCAGATTTTTCTTCGCCGATTCAATGGCCTTGCGGATTGCCTGTGGAACTTCTTTCGCCTTGCCGGCTCCGTGTCCGACAACCGCCGCGGTTGGATCACCTACGACTACAAGCGCAGCGAATGAAAGATTCTTGCCACCCTTTACAACTTTGGTGACGCGATTGATGGCGACGACCTGATCTTTCAACTGATACGAATTCGCATCGAGCTTTTTAATGACTGTTGGCATTCAAACCTAGCCTTTGGCTATTAGCTTTTGGCTCTTGGCTTCGTCGATTTTTGGTCTGGCTAACAGCCAAGAGCCAAAGGCCAAGAGCGCCCATCAAAATTCTAATCCTGCCTCGCGCGCCGCATCGGCCAGGGCTTTCACTCGCCCATGGTAAATGTAGCCGCCGCGGTCAAACACAACTTTGCTCACACCCTTGGCTTTGGCGCGCTCGGCGATCGCCTTGCCCACAGATTTCGCGGCAGCGACGTTGCCTCCGGTGCTGCGGTTTTCTTTCTTGCCTTCGGCCGAACTGGCCGAGACCAGCGTGACTCCGTGCAGATCATCGATAACCTGCACATAAATGTGATTCAACGAACGGTACACATTCAGGCGCGGTCGCTCCGCGGTGCCCTGCAGCTTCTTGCGGATGCGGTCGTGAATGTGTTCCCGTTTCTGATTCTTGGAAATTTTCGTAAGCATCGCTTCGTTTCCTTCTCAACCAGCGGATCAGCAGACTAGAGATCCTTCGCTTCGCTCAGGACGACGTCGGCAGGCTCCCGCTGCGCTCATGCCTGCCAAACCGCGTCATTTGGCTCCCGTCTTGCCGACCTTCTTCTTCAATCTCTCGCCCGCATAACGAACGCCCTTGTTCTTGTATGGATCTGGCGGACGCAAAGAGCGCATTTCCGCCGCGACTTGACCGACTTGCTGGCGATCGATTCCGGTCAATGAAATCCTTGTCTGCTTGGGATCGACAACCGCATCGACTCCGGTAGGCAGCGGGTACTCAATGGGATGCGAATATCCCAGATTGAATACGACTGTTGCCTTGCCCTTCATCTCGGCGCGATAGCCGATGCCGACAATTTCGAGTTCGCGCGTCCATCCCTTAGTGACCCCCTCGACGGCATTGTTCACCAGCGCGCGCGCGAGGCCATGCACCGCTGCCTGCGAATCATTCTCGCGCAGCGCGACAATATGGCCATCCTTCTGTTCAACCTTGATGCCGGTGGGAAGAGCGGTATCCAGCTTGCCCTTGGGCCCCTGCACCAGAACAGTATTGCCTTCGATTTTGATCGTCACCCCTTTGGGGATGGCAATCGGCTTTTTTCCAATTCGTGACATAAGATCAGCTCTTAGCTTTTAGCCATTAGCTCTTAGCTTGTCGCCTCTTCATCTGTCCGCTCTGGCTTAGAGCGAAAGGCTAATGGCTAAGAGCTGCCTTTTTACCAAATCTCACACAAAAGTTCACCGCCCACGCCTTCTTTGCGGGCCTGGCGTCCAGTCATAACGCCGCGAGGGGTAGTCAGAATATTAATTCCCATTCCGCCCAGCACGCGGGGAATTTCACTGCGCCGCACGTAAACCCGGCAACCGGGACGGGACACGCGTTCCGCCTTCGAAATGGCGGCTTCGTTGTGCGCGCCATACTTCAAATAAATGCGGATGACCTTGTGGCCTTCTTCTTCCGTCGCCTTGAAATTCGAAATATATCCTTCTTCTTTCAGAATGCGGGCAATTTCGACTTTCAGGCGGGAAGCCGGAACGTCCACTTTCTGGTGCCGCGACTGCAGCGCGTTGCGCACCCTCGTCAACATGTCTGCGACCGGATCGGTCAACCTCATCGTTTGCTTCTCCTCTCGCCGCCCGTTCGCTCCGCATTTTCGGAGAACCCGCGACGGCTTGCTACTCAACTCCTCAACAGCTGCCTCAGTAAGCAATGGCGTTTCTGAGGCGCTGCACTACCAGGACGACTTCGATACGCCGGGAATCTCGCCCCGCAATGCCAATCCGCGGAAACACAAGCGGCAGATGCCAAACTTGCGCAAATAGGCGCGCGGCCGGCCGCACAGCTTGCAGCGGTTGTGCCGCCGTGTGGAAAACTTAACCGTCTTCTTGTTGGCCCGCGCCACTTCAAATTTCTTTTCGATCTTTGCGTCTTTCACTCGTTTCGCTGTCGTCATGAAATCCTTAAAAAATCTCTTTATCGTCGAACCGGACACCAGAAACAGAAACTTTGTATTACTGACGGAACGGCATGCCCAAATGCTTCAGCAAGGTTCGCGCCTGATTGTCGTTCGCGGCCGTGGTCACAATGGTGACGTTCATGCCCTTTAATTTGTCGACCCTCTCGTAAGAAATCTCAGGAAAGATCAGTTGATCGTGCAGGCCGAGCGTGTAGTTCCCCCGCCCATCAAACGACTTGGTAGAAACTCCGCGAAAATCGCGCACGCGCGGCAGAACGATATTTACCAGCCGGTCGAAAAACTCGTACATACGGTCGCCGCGCAGCGTGACCATGGTGCCAATGGCCTGGCCTTCGCGCACCTTGAAAGCCGCAATCGACTTCTTGGCTTTGGTTACGATCGGCTTCTGCCCAGTGATCTGGCCGAGTTCATTCACCGCGGGATCAAGAATCTTCGAGTTCTGCGTGGCCTCACCCATGCCCATGTTGACCACGATCTTGTTCAGGCGAGGAACCGCCATTGCGTTCTTCAGCTCAAGTTCTTTCAGCAGCGCCGGCGCCACTTCTTTCTCGAAGCGTGACCGTAGCCGCGGACGCTCCCTAGCGCTATGCCGCGCCTGCTCGGGAGCCTTCTGCTCCTGAGCCGATTCCTTGGATTGTTTCTTTTCTTTTGCCATGGTCAAGTTCCTAAAATTGGGTTATTGGGCGATTGGTGATCGAGCGATTGAAACCCTGCGGCTTTGAATTCTCAATCGCCAAATCGCTCAATCTGCCGATCACTCAATTATTTATCGAGCGTCGTTCCACACTTCTTGCACACCCGCACTTTGCGGTCGCCGCGTTCCTCATGCCCGATGCGCACCGGCCCGCAACTTGGGCAAACCAATTGCACATTCGAAATCGCAATCCGGCTCTCTTGCTCCGCGATACCGCCCGCAATGTTGCGCTGCGGGTTGGGGCGCACGTGCTTTTTCACGATCATCACGTGCTCGACCAGAATTTTGGCGTCATTGGGAAACACGCGGAGCACGCGTCCTTCCTTGCCCTTATCCCGCCCGGTAATGACTTTCACCGTGTCATTCCGCCGGATGTCCACTCGTTTGTGCTCTGTGCTTGCAGTTCTCATCTTTAGACCCTATTTAGTAATTGGGTATCGCCTTGTTTTTCAAATTGCTCAATTACCAATTTCCCAATTACTCAATTTCTCCCGCGATTAAATTACCTCGGGCGCCAGACTCACGATCTTCAAAAATCGCTTCTCGCGCAACTCGCGAGCTACTGGGCCGAACACGCGCGTTCCGACCGGCTCGCCGGCTTCGTTAATCAGCACCGCGGCATTCTGGTCGAAGCGGATATAAGTTCCGTCGCGCCGACGGTGTTCTTTCCGGGTGCGGACAATTACCGCCTTTACCACTTTGCCCTTTTGCACCTGTCCATCCGGAGCGGCTTCTTTAACAGAGGCAGTGATTATGTCGCCCAGGCCGGCATTCAATCCGGTCGAACCGCCGAGCGGCAGAATCATCTGCAGCTTGCGCGCGCCGGAATTGTCGGCGACCTCCAGCATGGTTCTCATCATCACAGCCATGGCGAATCTCCTAAATGCTTCCTGTCATTCCGAACCGGCGCAAAGCGGCGGTAAGGAACCTGCTTTTCTCCAGTGCGGTTATCGGCTTTCAGCTTCCAAAATCGTGTCCGGCACCAGCGCCGTCTTCCGGATAATGTCCTTCAGCTTCCAACGCTTCAATTTTGATAGAGGGCGCGTCTCCTCGATGCGGACAAAATCTCCCACGTGCGCCTCGTTCTTCTCGTCATGCGCGTAAAACTTCTTGTTGCGTGCGATCACGCGGCCGTAGAACGGGTGCGCCTTCTTGCGCGTGACCTTGACCACAATGGTTTTCGCCATGCGGTTGGCGACGACTTCGCCGACTACTTCTTTGCGCCGGCCTTGCGCATGTTCGCTTTTTGGCGTTGCCGAATGGGCTGCTGTTTCCGCCATTATCTTTTCTCCGTTGCGGCGACGCGCGCGCGCGCGCCTAAAATTGTCTTAACCCGCGCGATATCCTTGCGCAACCCGCGAATTTTCTTCAGGCTCTCGGTCTGCCCCATGTTCAACTGAAACTTCAGCTTGAACAGCTGGTCAGCCAGATCGCGCTCCTGGTGCCGCATCTCTTCTTCAGTAAGATTTCGAATTTTTTCTGCTTTCATAAATAAGCTCTCAGCTCTCAGCTCTCAGCCTTCGGCTCTCAGCTTTGTCGTCTCTTGCCGCCGCTTTTGGGATAGCCGATGGCTGAAAGCTGATAGCTTTTTCTCAATGCGCCGTTTCGCGCTTCACCAGTGCCGTGCGCAGCGGCAGTTTGTGCGACGCCAACCGCATCGCCTCGCTCGCATCCGCGATGGTGACGCCTTCCATCTCAAACAGAATCTTTCCCGGACGCACCACCACGACCCAATGATCCGGCGCGCCCTTGCCCTTGCCCATACGGGTTTCGGCAGGTTTCTTGGTAACCGGCTTGTCGGGAAACACACGAATCCAAATCTTGCCGCCTCGCTTAATGAAGCGCGTCATCGCTACGCGGCTGGCTTCGATCTGGCGGTCGGTAATCCATCCCGGCTCGAGCACCTTCAGCCCGTAGTCGCCAAACGCCAGCGTGCTGCCGCGCCACGCCTTGCCCGTCATGCGCCCGCGCTGCTGCTTGCGGTACTTTATTTTTTTTGGCATCAACATAAAATTTCCCGTAGACCCGAGACGTAGCGAGCCACGTCTCTACAGAATGCTTAAAACGCGCCTACCGCCGTCTTTTCTTCCCGCTTCTTGGTGGGCAGAATCTCGCCCTTGTATACCCAAACCTTCACGCCAATCACGCCGTACGTGGTGCGCGCTTCCGAAAATCCGTACTCGATGTCGGCGCGCAGCGTGTGCAACGGCAACCGTCCCTGCAAGTACCACTCGGAGCGGGCGATTTCGTTTCCATTCAGGCGTCCGCTCACGCGAACCTTGATGCCCTTGCAACCGAAGCGCAGCGCCGAATCGACCGACTTGCGCATGGCGCGCCGAAAACCGACGCGCTTTTCGAGCTGCAAGGCGATCGCTTCTGAAACCAGCTGCGCGTCGAGCTCCGGCTTGTGCACTTCCTGAATGTCAACGAAAATGTCTTTGCCTTTGGTGCGGCCCTGCAGCTCGGCTTTCAGCTTGTCGATCTCGGCGCCCTTGCGGCCGATGATAATGCCCGGCCGCGCCGTCTTGATGATGATGCGCAGCTTGTTGCCCGGCCGCTCGATCTCGATCGAGCTCACGCCCGCCGACTTGAGCTTCTCCTTCAACTCGGCCTTGAGCTTGACGTCTTCGTAAAGCTGCTTGTCGTAATCGCGCTCGGCAAACCAGCGCGACTTCCACGGCTTGGTATAGCCGAGGCGAAAACCATAAGGATGGACTTTTTGTCCCATTGCTTCTCCTAAATCAACCCTTAAACCATCTAAACCGTAAGCTTGTCATTCCGAACTCGCGCAAAGCGCGGGTGAGAAACCTGCTTTCCCTGAGATCCTTCGGACAGGACGCTCAGGATGACGCCAGCGAGGCTCGAACGCCTCGCTAAACGCCGTCACTTCGCAACTGTTTTCTTCTTCTTGCCTGCATCAGCCGCTTTCTTCGCGACCGGAGCTCGCTTTCGTTTGGGAGCACTTGCTGCCCCGGTGCGCGCCGGAGTACTCGAACTCGGAGCCGCGCCATTGCCGCGATCTGCCAAAATCAACTCGATGTGCGAAATGCGCCGCTGATAGCGAAACGCGCGTCCCTGCGGCGCCGGACGAATGCGCTTCATGCGCGGCCCGTCGTTGGCGATGGCGCTCTTCACATATAGATTGTCGATGTCGACATCCAGATTTTTCTCCGCGCTCAAGAAATTCGCGTTATCCAGCGCCGACTGCAACAGCTTGCCCACATGCGCCGCGACTCGTTTCTTGGTGTACAGTAACGTATTGCGCGCATCTTCCACTTTGCGCCCCTTGATCACATCTAGCACCAGGCGCGCCTTCTGCGGCGAGACTCGCAAGTAACGCATTTCGGCTCGAAATTCCATATCGTTTTCGCAGTTCTAAGCTCTCAGCTTTTGGCTCTTAGCGAAAGGCTAAAAGCCAATGGCTAAGCGCCGGTTTTATGCCTTCGGCGGTGCCGCCGCTGCCGGCGCCGATGGAGTAATCGCTCCCGGGCCGCCGGGAATGCCCGCGGGCTTCGCCGCCACTTCCGTCGCCGCCTTCATTGAGTGACCTTTGAAGTTGCGCGTGAAACTGAACTCACCCAACTTGTGACCCACCATGTTCTCGGTGAGGTACACAGGAATAAATTTTTTGCCGTTGTGCACGGCGATCGTGTGCCCCACCATTTCAGGGACAATCGTCGAGCGCCGCGACCAGGTGCGCAGAACTTTCTTCTCGTTGCGCGAATTCATGGCCTCGACCCGCGACATCAGGTATTGATCCACGTACGCGCCTTTTTTGGTTGAACGTGCCATAAAATCAGCTTCTAGCTGTTAGCTCCTAGCTCTTAGCTAAATCTCTAAACCCTTGTCGTTCCGAACTTGCGCCCAGCGCGGGTGAGGAACCTTACCTTAGCCTCTAATCGATAACGGCGCCGCAAAGCAATCCACGCCTGCTATTTCTGCCGCTACTTCTTACCACGCCGGTTCACAATAAACTTGTCCGTGCGCTTGTTATTGCGCGTCTTGTAACCACGCGTCGGCTGGCCCCATGGCGTTACCGGATGCCTGCCGCCGGAAGTCTTACCTTCGCCGCCACCGTGCGGATGATCGACTGGATTCATCGAAACGCCGCGGTTATGCGGACGCTTGCCCAGCCAGCGCGACCGCCCGGCTTTGCCGATCGTGATATTTTCATGATCGAGATTGCCTACTTGGCCGATCGTCGCCATGCAGTCCTGAGAAATTTTCCGCGTCTCGCCCGACGGCAATTTCACCAGCGCGTAATCGGATTCCTTCGCCACCAGCTGCGCCACTCCACCCGCCGAGCGCACCATCTGCGCACCTTTGCCGGGCTTCAATTCCAGATTGTGAATCGCCGTGCCGGGCGGAATGTTGCGCAACGGCAACGCGTTGCCCACCAGAATGTCAGCCTCCGGACCGCTCACAACTTTCTGACCAACTTTCATTCCTTCGGGCACCAGGATGTAACGCTTTTCGCCGTCGGCGTAGGCCAGCAGCGCAATCCTCGCCGAACGGTTCGGATCGTACTCAATGGTCGCCACGGTCGCGGGAATGCCGAGCTTGTCGCGTTTGAAATCGATGATCCGCAGCTTGCGCTTGTGTCCGCCGCCAATGAAGCGCATGGTCATGTCGCCGGAGTTGCGCCGGCCCCCGGTGCGAGGCTTCGGTTCAACCAGCGGCTTGTGCGGATGCCGCGTCGTAATGTCGTCATTGACGATGGTCGTGCGATAGCGCAACGTCTGCGTCGTCGGCCGGTAAGTCTTAATTGCCATAATCAGCTCTTGAAACCCTGTCATTCCGAACAGCCGCAAAGCGCGGGTGAGGAACCTGCTGTTTGCTGTCTACAAATTCTGCGCGTACTCAGGCATCTTTTCGCCCGCCCGCAGCCGCACATAGGCCTTTTTCCAGTCCGCCCGGTAGCCGGTAAACTTGCCGCGCCGGCGTTCTTTCCCCGGATAGGTCGCGGTGCGCACAGACAGCACCTTGACTTTGAAAATTGTCTGCACGGCTTGCTTGACTTCCGTCTTGGTCGCCTTCGGCGCAACCTGAAAAACCAGCGTGTTCTGGTTTTCCTTGATGGCCAAACCTTTTTCGGTAATCACCGGACGGCGAATAATCTGGTATGCGGATTTCATCAGGCTACCTCCGCCGCTTTTTCATGCCGCGTGCGCCGCCGCGGAGCCGTGGACGCCTTCTTCGCGCCTTTATCTTCCACCGGCTTGCGTTGCCGCTTGGGCAAGGAATTCTGCAGGGTAAGCTGCAGCTTCTCGATTGCGGGATGCGAAAAAATCACACGATCATAACGCAGCAGGTGATACGGATGAACTTCATGACCTGCAATCAATTCGAGCCCCTCGATATTTCGCGAGCTCAATTCCAGATTGCGATTTCCGGCTTTGGCTGCATCCACAATCAGAACTGTCGAATCAACCTTCAGCGCATTGAGCGTTTTCTGAAATTCTTTGGTCTTCGCGTCTTTGAGTTCAAATGCATTTACCACAATCAGCTTGCCATCGGCGAACTTCGCCGCCAGAGCTGACCGCAATGCGCCTAACAGTTTCTTGCGCGGAAAGGAGTAATCGTAAGATCGCGGAACCGGACCATGCACCGTGCCGCCGTGACGCCATAGTGGGGAGCGAATGGAGCCGATGCGGGCGCGTCCCGTACCTTTCTGCTTCCACAGTTTCTTGCCCGATCCGGAAACCTGCCATCGCGCCTTGGTCGCGTGCGTGCCGCGATGCTGCCCGGCGCGGTAGTGCTTCACCGCTTCCCAGAGCAGGTCTTCGTTGACCGCACCGAAAATCTCGTCAGCAAGATCGAAGGTTCCGACCTTCTCGCCGCTCAAGTTGTGAATATCAATCGTCGCCATTGTCTTTGCATTTCTGATCATTGGCCGCTGGCCACTGATCATTGGTCTACGCCTTCTTCGCCGCTCGCTTTGCCGCCTTCAACGGATCCACCGTAGCCGCGCCCGCAAATCCCCGGCGCTCTCTCGGCGGTTTCTTTGCTTTCGTAATCACGATGTAGCCGCCCTGCGGCCCCGGCACGCTGCCTTCTACAACTAGCAAATTCTCGTCTTTATCGACACCCAGCACGCGCAAGTTACGCGCGGTTACCCGCTCATTGCCCATGTGTCCCGACATGCGCATGCCTTTGAACACGCGCGAAGGAAACGCCGACGAGCCAATCGAACCGGTGATCTGAAACATCGAGCCGTGCGACTTAGGGCCGCCGCCGAAATGATGCCGTTTCACGACGCCCTGAAAGCCGCGCCCTTTGCTGGTTCCAACCACATCGACAAACTTTTCGCCTTCGAAGATTTCAACCAGCACGCGATCCCCGACTTTCACTGCACTTCCGTCTGCACCATCGCCGTCGCGTTCGAGCGGCACCTCGCGCATGAACTTCACTGGCGGTAGATTGTTTTTCGCCAAATGACCCTGCGCGGGCTTGGTCAGCTTCGATTGCTTCATCAACTCCACCAAGCCAATCTGGGCCGCCTCGTAGCCATCCTTCACCGCCGATTTGTGCTGCGTGACCACGCAAGGGCCGGCCTGTAGCACCGTGACCGGGCGCACATCGCCTTTCGAGTCGAACAATTGCGTCATGCCGACCTTCTTGCCCAGAATGCCTGTAACTCTCGTTGCCATTTCCTTCTCCATCCAGCTTGGCTCGCTTTCTAGAAGCGGCTATTGGCTGGGATGTGGCGCGGGCGCCCTCGCCCGCGAATCAGTCGAGCTTCGCTCGACCAGACGGCCGAGGGCGGCCGTCCCCACACGAGTTATTTATGTTCCTTGCCGAACGCCTTAATTTCCACGTCCACACCCGCCGGCAGATCAAGTTTCATCAGCGCATCGACCGTCTGCTGCGTCGGCTCGAGAATATCGAGCAAGCGCTTGTGGGTGCGGATCTCAAACTGCTCTCGCGATTTCTTATCCACGTGCGGCGAGCGCAGCACCGTATATTTATTCTTCATAGTAGGCAGCGGTATTGGCCCCGCGATCTGCGCACCCGTGCGCCGCGCCGTGTCGACGATCTCGCCAGTCGACTGATCCAGAATGCGGTAGTCGTAGGCTTTCAACCTGATTCGAATTCTCTCTTGTCCGGTCACTGTTTATCTCGCTAACCCCTCCCGGCTTCTCCGGGAAGAAAGATCTGGCAGCGTGTAGCAAGCTGCATTTGTCTATGTGGCGCGGGCATTCTTGCCCGCGAGCTTTATCGCGACGTTCCATGCAAAGCGGGCAGGAGTGCCCGCTCCACACAAGCCTTCCCTACTGCACAATCTCGGCAATCGTTCCGGCGCCTACGGTATGTCCGCCTTCGCGAATGGCAAACCGCAAGCCTTTCTCCATCGCCACGGGTGTGATCAACTCGATCACCAGGCTCACGTTGTCGCCCGGCATCACCATCTCGGTGCCGCTTGGCAATTCCGCTACTCCAGTCACGTCCGTCGTTCGCAAGTAAAACTGCGGACGGTATCCCTTGAAGAACGGTGTATGTCTGCCGCCTTCTTCTTTCGTCAGGATGTAGACTTCCGCTTTGAACTTCGTATGTGGCGTGATCGATCCTGGCTTCGCCAGCACCATGCCGCGCTCGACATCTTCTTTTGCGATGCCGCGCAGCAACAATCCGGCGTTGTCGCCGGCCATGCCTTCATCGAGCTGCTTCTTGAACATCTCGACGCCGGTGACCACCGTCTTTCTGGTCTCGCGGAAGCCGACAATTTCCACTTCTTCTCCGACTTTCACTTTGCCGCGCTCGATTCGCCCCGTCACCACCGTGCCGCGACCTTGAATCGAGAAGATGTCTTCGATCGGCATCAGGAAGGGCTTGTCGAGTTCACGCGCCGGTTGCGGCACGCTCTTGTCAACCGCTTCCATCAGCGCGTCAATCTGCTTCTCCCACTTCTCTTCTCCATTCAAAGCCCCTAAAGCGGAGAGACGAATCACCGGCACGTCGTCGCCGGGAAACTTGTAGCTCTTGAGCAACTCGCGTACTTCGAGTTCGACGAGATCCAGCAGTTCGGGATCATCGACCGCATCGCACTTGTTCAGCGCGACCACGATGTAGGGCACGCCGACTTGCCGAGCGAGCAATACGTGCTCGCGCGTCTGCGGCATAGGACCGTCGGTCGCAGCGACCACGAGGATGGCGCCATCCATCTGCGCTGCGCCCGTGATCATGTTCTTGATGTAATCGGCGTGGCCGGGGCAATCGACGTGGGCATAGTGCCGGTTCGCCGTCTCATACTCGACGTGCGCCGTTGCAATGGTGATGCCGCGCGCCTTCTCTTCCGGCGCGTTATCAATCGAGTCAAAAGACCGGAACACGATCTTCGGATTATGCTTCTGCAAAACCTTCGTGATGGCCGCCGTCAGCGTGGTCTTGCCATGGTCGATGTGACCGATGGTGCCCACGTTGCAGTGCGGCTTAGTGCGATCAAATTTCTCTTTTGCCATAACAGCCCTTAGCTCCTAGCTCTTAGCCAAACCCTCTTCGCTTCCGTCGTCAGGCTTCTCATAGTACGCGCCGAGAAACTGCTCTCTGCCTGATACAACAATCTCGCCCACTGTCCGTCTGCACCGAAGGCCGCTTCAAAACCCGCCCGCCTGCGGTCCGCTACCCAAAACCTTCGATCAACCACGAACCGCGGGGCGTGCAGTCACTTCGTCGTCCCTTGCACCTTGGCGATGATTTCCTCCGCGACGGACCGCGGAGCCTCCTCATAACGCGCAAAATGCATCGAGTACTCGGCGCGGCCCTGCGTCGACGAACGCATGTGGGTCGCGTAGCCAAACATCTCCGCCAGAGGCACAATCGCCTTGATCACCTGCGAACCGGCGCGATGCTCCATGCCTTCAATGCGTCCGCGGCGCGAACTCAGATCGCCCATGATCACGCCCGCGTAATCTTCTGGCGTAACCACCTCTACCGACATTACCGGCTCCAGCAATACCGGCGAAGCTTTGCGAGCCGCTTCTTTGAACGCCATCGATCCGGCGATCTTGAACGCCATTTCGTTCGAATCGACATCGTGATAGCTGCCGTCATACAGTGTCGCCTTCACATCGACCATGGGATAGCCCGCGAGAACGCCGCCCTCGAGCGCTTCCTGAATCCCCTGATCGATCGGCTTGATAAATTCTTTCGGTACCGAGCCACCGACGATATCGTTGACGAACTCGTAGCCTGTACCTGCCGGTTGGGGGTCCAGCTTGATCTTGGCGTGGCCGTATTGGCCGCGGCCGCCGGTCTGGCGAATGTATTTGCCTTCGGCTTCCGAGTGCTTTTTAATCGTCTCGCGATACGCCACCTGCGGCTTGCCGACATTGGCCTCAACTTTGTACTCACGCATCATGCGGTCGACGATGATTTCCAGATGTAGCTCGCCCATGCCGCTGATGATGGTCTGTCCGCTGTCGGGATCGGTGTGAACTTTAAAAGTGGGATCTTCCTGCGCCAGCTTGCCCAGCGCCATGCCCATCTTTTCCTGATCGGCCTTCGTCTTTGGCTCGACCGCAACCGAAATGACCGGAACCGCAAACGTAATCGATTCGAGCGCAATTGGGTGCCGGTCGTCGCAAATCGTGTCACCGGTGCCAACATTCTTCAATCCGACCACGGCGCAAATGTCGCCCGCCAGAATCTCGCTGATCTCTTCGCGCTTGTTGGCGTGCATCTTCAGCAGGCGGCCAATGCGCTCGGTCTTCGTGGTACGAACATTCAATACCGACTCGCCCGACTTCAACTGTCCGGAATAAACGCGAATGAACGTCAACTGGCCGACAAATGGATCGGCCATGATCTTGAATGCCAGCGCGGAGAACGGTTCTTTGTCGTCAGCTTTGCGGAAAATCTTCTCGCCGGTGTCAGGATTGATTCCATGCGTCTCCGGCACATCGAGCGGCGAGGGCAGGTAATCGACGACTGCGTCCAGCAGCGGTTGCACACCTTTGTTTTTAAATGCCGTCCCAACGACTACCGGGAACACCTTCAGTGCAACCGTTGACTTGCGTAGCGAGGCACGTAGTTCAGCCGCAGTAATCTCTTCACCTTCTAAAAACTTGTGCAGGATTTCGTCATCGTTCTCGGCGATGGTCTCAACCAACTGCGCGTGGAACGCTTCGGCTTTTTTCTTCAACTCGGCAGGAATTTCTTCCGTAGAGTATTCGGCGCCTATGGTGTCATCGGTCCAGACAACCGCTTGCATGCCGATGAGATCGATAACGCCTCTGAATTTATCTTCCTGCCCGATGGGAATCTGAATCGCAACCGGCTTCGCGCTCAGGCGTTTGCGGATGGTATCGACTGCGTGCTCGAAATCCGCACCCATCTTGTCAATCTTGTTGATGAAGCAAATGCGCGGCACGCCGTACTTGTCGGCTTGGCGCCAGACTTTTTCCGATTGCGGCTGCACGCCGTGCACGGCGTCGAATACCGCGACCGCGCCATCGAGCACACGCAGCGAACGCTCCACTTCCGCTGTGAAATCGACGTGGCCGGGAGTGTCAATAATGTTGATGCGAATGTCGCGCCAGGTACAGGTCGTTGCCGCGGACGTAATGGTGATGCCCCGCTCCTGTTCCTGCTCCATCCAGTCCATGGTCGCAGTGCCTTCGTGGACCTCTCCGATGCGGTGCGTCCGTCCCGTATAAAACAGGATGCGCTCCGTCGTAGTGGTCTTGCCGGCATCAATGTGGGCCATGATGCCGATATTCCTGCAACGCTCTAATGGGACTGTTCTAGGCACGACTCTTTTTCTACTCTTTCCAGGGCTCCGACTTCACTTCTGATTTGGTAATTGACAAATTGAGTAATTTGGAAATTGAAAATCAAAACCGCGCTCCGTTTTTTCAATTAAACAATTACTAAATTTCCCAATTACTCAATTCCCACTCACCACCGGTAATGCGCGAACGCCTTATTGGCCTCCGCCATGCGGTGCACATCTTCTTTTTTCTTAATGGCTGCGCCTTTTCCGTTGGCGGCATCCAGCAATTCATTGCTCAATTTGTCGATCATGCCTTTTTCGGCGCGGCCGCGGGCATAAGTCAATATCCAGCGGATCGCCAGTGACGTGCGCCGGTCCGCATTCACTTCCACCGGAACCTGATAGTTCGCGCCGCCCACGCGCCGGGTCTTCACTTCAAGCAGGGGCTTGGTATTCTCGACGGCCTTCTTGAACAATTTCAGGGCTTCGTCGCCGCCTTTTTCCTGCACCTTCGTCAGCGCGGTGTAGAAGATGCGCTCGGAAGTGCTGCGCTTGCCTTGCCACATCATCGAATTAATGAACTTGGTCACCAGATCCGAGCCATAAACGGCGTCGGCCGGCACGGTCCGCTTGACTGTATGTCCTTTTCTTGGCATCTGCTCTTAAGCTCCGGTCTTACCCACGTTTCCAAGTTTCAAGGTCTCAATGTTTAAGCTTTCAGAGAACCTTGGTCTTACTTTGAAACTTTGCAACCTGCGGAACCTTGAAACCTGATTCTTTATCCTTTTTTCGCTCGCTTCGCGCCGTACTTCGATCTTCCCTGCTGCCGGTTAGCTACTCCCACCGCATCCAGGGTGCCGCGAATCACGTGGTAACGCACGCCCGGCAGATCTTTCACGCGGCCTCCGCGGATCAGTACAATCGAGTGCTCCTGCAGATTGTGACCAACGCCGGGAATGTACGTTGTCACTTCAATTCCGTTGGTCAAACGCACGCGAGCAACTTTGCGCAACGCCGAGTTCGGCTTCTTGGGCGTTTGTGTGTACACGCGCGTGCAAACTCCCCGCTTCTGCGGACACCCTTCCAGCGCCGGACTGGCCGTCTTATATCGTGGCCGCTTGCGGCCCTTCGCCACCAATTGATTAAAAGTAGGCACTCTTTGCCGCTCCTTCTCGTACTCTGCAACCGCACGCCAGCTGCGCACAAATCAGGATTGCGAGCAAAGTCGCGCGCAGCCCCTGAGCCGTCCCGGTTTTTGATTTCACAATCCGGGCTGGCTGACTCGTCGGTCAGCCATGCTTCTCACCGCGACCCAGTCGCGGCAAGAGATTCTGGGAACCCACCTTGATTTGCGCTGCCGACGGTGGCACCCGGCCAAAATCCGGGGGTACTCCGTATCGCCAGCTGGGTCCTGCATATCCCTTCGCAGGCTACTGTCGCGCCCAATTCAGACGCTTCAGAAAACCCTCGTGAAAGGGCGAAAGGCAGCGCAGGAACGTTTCAGCGAGGAAAGTTTCCGGTGCGTGATCCCAACCACCAGAAACGCATTTCTCAAACTCTACCGTCAGCTCCACAGACATTCGCGGAACTCACAGCCTACAGCAAGCCTGGATTAACTCGCGGAACCTTACAAATATAGCAACTCGATCGAAACATCGTCAACCCATCTTTTCGCATCTGACTCGGCAGCCGGAGCGATCGAGCAAACTTAGAAACTTCCGAGTGAATTTTTCCGAGTCTCGCAGGAAAAAAGGGCCTCAGAAAAAGCGGGCCCAGAAAAGCTCGGAAGCAAGCTTGCCGAATCCCTCCACGTTCTCTAAACTACGAGTTTTCCATTCCATTGAACTGCGCGCCCACCAGTTACAACTGTGAGGCGGCGAGAGGGTGCATGGGAAGTTTGCGTTTGGCTCGGCCGTTTATCGCTGCATCATTGTCTATCGCCGCATTATCCTTGTTGTTTTTACCCGCATGCGGCGGCCACAAGCCGCCTGGCGCCGCGCTTTTTCCGGTGAGGATCACGCTCAACCCTTCTGTCAGCTACTCCATGCAAGTAGGATCGAGCATTCTATTAACCGCAAGCGCCACCAACGGTGCGAATACGGCCATCTCGCCAGCATTTGCCTATTTTTCCAGCAATCCAGGGATAGTCGACGTTTCGCCTGGCGGCGCAGCTTGTGCCGGCACTTGGGCAGACCCACCGGTCTATTCGAGATGCTCACCCGCACAAATCGGAATCGCAAGCGTAACCGCATCTGCATTAGGTGCGACGAGTCCACCGACGCTGATCTTCGTACATCCCCCGATCTCCAAAATTGAGGTTCAGATTGTCCCTCCTGTAAATTCGACGCCGCCAGCCTGTCCCAGCCAGTCGCTCTTACCAGTGGCCTGTGATCTTCGATTCACTCCTTTGAACGGCTGCCTTTCTCAAAACCAGATCGAAACCTTACACGCCATCGCCTACGACGACAATGGAAACGACATCACAGGAGCGGTTGGACCATTCACCTGGAGCGAAATCACTCCGTCCGTAACTACGATCACGCCGATCATTACGGTCACAACCAATACGCCTGCCGTCCCGACCAACGAGGCGACCGCGGCCCCCGCCGTCCCGGGAGAAACGCAAATCATTGCTTCCGCTTCCGGCGTCTCGAGCCAGGCGTTTTTCTTTGAGACCTGTCCGGTGCAGTGCATCGCGATGGAACTCAATCTCAACGGTCAGCAAGTCAGCACTGCGACCAATTTTGTCACCAACAAGGGAAGCTCAGAGAGCATCACTGCGATCGCGGTGGACGTTCAGGGCTGCATTGTGCCCAAGGCGCCGCTCACCTGGGTTTCGTCTTCGCCAGCGACTCTTTCGGCAGGCGGCACCACTGGATGCGCGGCTGGGATGCCTTGCACTATTACTACTCCGCAGGCCGGTGCGGCTTCGATTAGCGCAACTTGTACGCCTCCGACTTGCAACGCTGGCTGGCCGCTAAATCTGGGGGGATCTCCCGCGGGCTCGGTTCTTATTCCCCAACCGGTTTATCCCGTAACCGCGATTTCCGGACTGGTGACGCCCGCCAGCTCATCTTCATCTGGGAGTGGTTCTTCTGGTTCGGGATCGGGTTCGGGTTCGGGCAGCGGGTCATCTGGAAGCGGATCGTCCGGAAGCAGTTCGTCCTCAAGTGCGACCACCGTGACAACCGTGCTGGTCACCAGCCAGGATTGCTACAGCAACGCATTCTGCAACGTTGCTCTTTATAATGTGCCAACGACCACCAATATTGCGGGTTCGGCGACTCCCCTCCCCACCCCACCCAATTCACTGCTGTTCGACCCGGCCGGGGACCGCGCTTACATAGGTAGCCAGTACGGAGCCGCCGTGCTCAATCCTGGAAGTCTGGGGAGCACCTCGAGCGCGTTCACAGTCCTCCCGGCTCCAGGTACCGAGTTCGGACTGATCACCGGCAGGCTTATCGGTGTCTCGCAAAACGGAGGCTTGGCGATCTTCTCCGACACTGTTTCCACGCCGAACCAAGTGTACGTCGCGAACGTGACCAGCACTGCATCTTCATCTTCTTCTTCGTCGTCGTCATCGTCGACTACCACGAGTTCCAGTACTGTGCCTTTGAACATCAATAATGCAACTACCGCTACCTTTTCCCCGGACGGATTGAAGGCGTTTATTCTGGCGAACGGCGGCAATTCTCTATATGTCTATTCCACTCTGCAGAACTTGCTAGCTCCGATCCTCCTGCCCGCGCCGGCAACTTCAATCGTCTTCAATTCCAGTGGAACGTTCGCACTACTCTCGGGCGGAATCGCGCCTACAACTTATCCCGGCACCTTTGCCATCTATAACACTTGCGATGACTCGGCGGTTACTTTGACCCCACCGGCCACGCCCACTCTGCTGCCGTCCCCCCCTCAGTTCTTGAAGATGGTGCCAGCCGGCAATGTCCCAATGGGAAACCCGCTCATTCCGGCGCTCGACACCACTGGGCTCGACTTTTTCTTCGGCATTGACGATACCGGCATTGACGTCATCGCGACGAACTCGTCCATGCCGTCGCTGACTACGCTTTGTCCGCAGACCGTCACTCTGGCTCAGGTCGCTCCCGTGACCCCTACACCCACATACTTCCAGCCGATTCATATCAACATCGGGCAAGGCACGTTCCATCCCATCAATTTCTTTATCTCGCCCGATTCGACCACGGCCTACATCGTGGCCAGCGATCGCAATAGCATCCTGGTCTATAGCTTCACTGCGCGCGCAACCACCGGCATTGCGCTGGTCAACAACGCGACTCCCGTAGCCGCCAGCATGAGTGCCGATGGTTCACTCATCTACGTTGCCGGCTCCGACGGTGTGCTGCACGCGGTGAATACCTACGCATCCTTGGACCAATATCAAATCCCGTTTCCCCCATTAGCCAACTCGACAAACAGTTTTTGCTATACAGGAAACAAGTGCGAGATGAACATCATCTCTGTTAAACCCTAAACTCCTTGTTCGCCGAAGTAGCTGAAATGCGCCGAGGAAACTCTTCCGCGGCAGGGCATTCTTAGCTGTGTCAGGAAATCTCTTGCAGTTGAGTGCTCGAACAAAGCCACTACGAATCGAATGTCTAGGCTGTAGTTTTTGCCAGGTCCTTGGCAACACTATCCAGCACGCCGTTGACGAACTGCACCGATTCCGGGCTGGAGAATTTTCGCGCGATCTCGAGCGCTTCATTGATCACAACGGCTCGCGGCGTATCGGGATAAGCGAGAAACTCCGCTACGCCTGCGCGCAGCAGATTGCGATCCACCGCCGCCATGCGCTCCATGCGCCAGTGCTGCGCATGCCCTTCAATCAGCTTATCGATCTCGGCCACCCGATCGGTGGCCACGCGAAACAGATCCTCGGCGAAGCCGCGCACTTCGGCGCTGGTCGCAGCGTGTTCTGCCCAAAATGTTTTCTGCACCTGATCGAGCGACTGCTTTCCCATGTCAGCCTGGAAAAGCATCTGCAACACCATTTCGCGGGATTTACGGCGTGTACCCATGCACAGTGCCCAGTGGTTAGTGGCTAGTGGCCAGTTTACCGTAGGATGGATTACTTGCGCTTCGTCTTCGCGCCCTGAAGCTTCTTCTTGGATTTGTGATTCCGAGCGGGGCCGAAGGCCCGGCGAGGAACCTGCTTTTCGCCGGCAGCCGATAACTGAGGGCGGCTGGCGGTTTCGCCGGCGCCCGCAGCCCGAAGCCCGATAGCCGCCTTCAGCGATGCCATCTCCACCGCGGCCAGCGCCGCTTCAAATCCCTTGTTGCCCATCTTCAACCCGGCGCGGTCAATGGCCTGCTCCAAAGTCTCGCAGGTGAGCACGCCGAAAGCGTGAGGCACGCCGGTCTCTTGTGCCGACTGCCCGATGCCGCGGGTGACTTCGTTCACGATCACATCGTAGTGCGCCGTATCTCCGCGCAGCAGACAACCGAGACAGATGATCGCGTCATATTGGTTAGTTTCTGCGAGCTTTCGAGCCGCTAAGGGAATTTCAAACGCGCCGGGAACTCGGGCGATCTGAATGTCTTTTTCTCTAGTGCCGGAGCGCGTCAAACCGTCGATCGCGCTAAGCAAGAGCCTTTCAGTGATGAAAGCATTGAACCGGGAGACAACGATCGCAAAGCTTCGACCGGAGGCGTCGATCTTTCCTTCCAAAGCGGGGAACACGGGCTCTGGCGGGAATTGCGTTTTTAATTTTTTCTCCGTGCCTCTGTGTCTCAGTGGTGAAGATTTTTTCATCCGTGAGAATCCGTGCAAATCTGTGGCACAATTTATTTGCCCTTGAATTGGGGCGACCGCTTTTCCAGAAACGCCGTTGTCCCTTCCTTCTTATCGTCGGTCGCGCAAGCCACTGCGAATAGCACAGCCTCCAGATACAAGCCCTCGCTCAAACTCATCTCTATGCCCTTGTTCACGGCTTCCATCACATACTGCACGGCCAGCGGAGCGTTGGCGATAATCTTCGCCGCAATGGCTTCGGCTCGCGGAATCAACACAGCCGCCGGCACAACCTCGTTCACCAGCCCGATGCGATGCGCTTCTTGCGCCGTGATCATCTCGCCCGCCAGCAGCATCTGCATCGCAATCCCTTTGCCCACCAGCCGCGGCAACCGCTGGGTCCCGCCGTAGCCCGGAATAATTCCCAGCTTCACCTCGGGCTGACCGAGCTTCGCATTTTCGCTCGCCAGGCGCATCGTACAGGCCATCGCCATTTCGCATCCGCCACCGAGGGCAAATCCATTAATGCAGGCGATCACCGGCTTGCCCAGATTTTCAATCAGATTCAGAACGTTTTGCCCGCGCTGTGTAGTCTCCTTGCCCGTCATCGGATCGCGCGTGGCCAACTCTGATATGTCAGCTCCGGCAATAAAAGCTTTTTCACCCGCGCCGGTGAAGATCACTACGCGAATGGCAACATCATTCTTGATGTCATGAAAGGCCTGCCGCAGCTCTTCTATCGTGGCCACGTTCAGCGCATTGAGCACCTTTGGCCGGTTCACAGTAACGTATGCCATTGCGTTTTTCTTTTCGAGAAGAATGTTTTCGAAGTTCATAGATTTCTCTGAGCCCCTCGCGCGGCGGTGGCGATGAACTCACTTTCCCCGCGCCACAGCCGCGATTTCGTTCTTGCTTAGATCGCAACTGATGCAGCGCTCGGTCCACAGGCGGTGCCCGAACACCTTGCCGCACCGCGGACATTTCCATTCTGTGAGCCACCACGCCCCCACCAGGTAAACGCCGACCCACCCCAATAAGATCGCGAAATCGGCCGGTTCTCCCAGCTTCAGCTTCCCCACCATCAAACCCAGAAAAATAAAGCTGAGAAATAACACCACGACCAGATTCCGCCGGGCGACATAACTGTGCCAGGCGCGCCGATAGCGCTCGACCTCTTGCAGGTCGCCTTCTGCCGGCATCTGGTCGGTTTTTCTGCGTCGGTGTATGAGGTTCATGCGGAGCGCGGCGCTTCAGCACCGCATCAGCAAAGCACGAGTAAACGGCGGTTGCATCCGCATCGATTACACAATCTGCTCCTACAGTTTATTCGCCTGCGGCTTATTCGGATCGGAATAATCGTAAAACCCTTTACCAGTCTTGCGCCCGTACCACCCCGCCATTACCAACCGCTTCAACAGCGGAGGTGAAGCGAACCGCTGCTCTTTGAATTCGTCGTACATCACGTGGGTGATGTAGTAAGTCGTATCGAGGCCGACAAAATCGAGCAGCGTAAAAGGCCCCATGGGATAGCCGCAGCCCAGCTTCATCGCGTTGTCGATATCTTCAATCGAGCCCACGCCCTCTTCATACGCGCGGATGGCATCGAGCAGATACGGCACCAGCAGCCGGTTTACAACGAATCCGGTCTTGTCAGAGGTGCGCACCGGAACCTTGCCCAGCTTCTTGCCGAACTCGTAGGCCGCTTCGTAGACGTCATCGGCAGTAGCGATCGTGCGCACCACTTCGACCAGTTTCATCAGGGGCACGGGGTTGAAAAAATGCAGGCCCACAAATCGCTCCGGCCGCTTGGTGGCCGTCATCAGTTCGGTGATCGAGATCGAGGACGTGTTCGAGGCGAAGATGGCTTGTTTCTTCACAATGCTCTCGATTGACTCGTACATCTTCTTCTTTTCGGCGATGCTCTCTGTTACCGCTTCAATCACAATGTCGCAGTGTGCCAGATCGCGCTTGTCAATCGATCCCTTTAGCCTCGCCAGAATTTCATTTTTCTGCTGCACCGTGATCCCGCCTTTTTCCGGTGGTCGTTCGGCAAACTTCGCCAGCGATTTCTCAATACCAGAAAAACCTTTGTCGAGAAACTTCTGCTCGACTTCGAGCACCGTGACGTCGAACCCAGCCGTCGCTGCGACCTGCGCAATGCCTGACCCCATAAGGCCGCAACCCAGTACGCCAACTTTCCTTATCTCCATTGATTGACTCCTGAGATCCCTCGCTGCGCTCGGGATTTCGCCGGCGGGCTCCCGTTTCGCCTCACGCCCGCAGAGCGGCCCAACTTGCGCGATGCCGCAACCGGCCGCGCCTAAAAATTCAGCAGCGTCTCCACAATCATCGCAATCCCCTGGCCGCCTCCGATACAAGCGGTCGCCAGCCCATACTTCTTCTTCCGCCGCCGCAGTTCATACAGCAGCGTAATCACCAGCCGCGTTCCGGTCGCCCCCAGCGGATGACCCAGCGCAATCGCGCCGCCATTCACATTTACTTTCTCGCGATCGAGTCCCAATTCTTTTTCGACCGCCAAATACTGCGCCGCAAACGCCTCATTCACTTCAATCAAATCGATGTAATCGAGCGACAATCCAGCTTTCTGTAGCGCCAGCTTGGTTGCCGGCACCGGTCCGCGCCCCATTACCTTCGGATCGACTCCCGCAATTCCCCAGCTCACAATCCTTCCCAGCGGCTCGATGCTTCGCTTGCGTGCTTCTTCGATCGACATCAAAACTACCGCCGCCGCACCATCTACAATGCCGCTGGCGTTGCCGGCAGTCACGGTCCCATTTTTGCCAAACGCCGCCTTCAGTTTGGCGAGACCTTCCATCGTGGTCTGCGGGCGCCGATGATCATCTTCCGTCAGCGACTCTCCGGTCGCCTCACCTTTATGATTGCGCAGTGGAACCGCAACCAGCTCTTCTTGGATGCGTCCCGCTTTATAAGCGTCATCGGCACATTTTTGTGAGCGCAGCGCGAACTCGTCCTGCGCCAGCCGCGTGATACCCTGCTGCTCACCATATAACTCAGCCGTGTTCGCCATGTACAAGCCGCAATAACTGTCGAGCAACGCTACCATGAGCGAATCTTCCAGCTTGCCGCCGGGAGCCAGGGTGAAGCCGTCACGGCCGCGAATTGAGAAAGGAGCCTGCGACATTGCCTCCATGCCGCCGGCCAGCACGATCTTCGCCTCCTCGAGCTGAATCATCTGCGCCGCGTTCACAATCGCTTGCATTCCGCTGCCGCAGAGCCGGTTCACGGTCAGTGCCGGAGTTTCGATCGACAACCCCGCGCGCAAGGCCGTGTGGCGCGCCCCATACAATGCATCGCCCGAAGTTTGCTGCGCGTTGCCGAATACTGCGTGATCAAATTCCTTCGCTTCGATTCCCGCGCGGTCGATCGCACCTTTGGCGGCAACCGCGCCCAACTCCTGGGCTGTAAATTCTTTCAACTTGCCGCAATAGCGGCCAAAGGGCGTGCGCGCCCCGCTGACAATGGCAATATCACCTGGCTTTAACATGATTTTCCTGACAAGATCGCGTGCTCAGAGCGGATCAAAAGTGAGAATCAAACTGGTTAGTTTAGCAGTGTGCGAGCAGGTTTGACCACAGTGGCCGTTAAGGCCGGCGCTACGGAAAAAAGGGGCTGGTAAATTCGGATTCGCGAAAAGTTTTCCTCACTCAGTACAGCTTACGCAATTAGCATGAAGATTGCGACGGTAGAAGCAGCTTACGCGACGGCGCCGGCGGCCAGCGCCGCGCCTAACACTACAACCTTGCCGGCACCTTGCGCGACTGCAGCTTCAAGCGCCTGTTCGGCGCGGTTGATCACTTCGGTGACAATGTCGAGCGGATCGTAACTCTCGCGCACAACAGCTTCCGCCAATCCCGCTGAGAACTCCATCGCGTGGGGTTTGTTCGATCCATCTTTCGTGGGGAGATGCACACCAGCAATAATCTTGCGCAGCTTCTCCAGCGCCAGCATGGCTTCTTTCTCGGCGGTCTCGCCGAGAATTATCGCGATCGTCGTGAGATCGTAACGGAAAGCCAGATCGTTCGTGCGAATGTTTGCTGCAATCTGCTGCCCGATTTTTTCCATCGTCGATTCCAGGGCAGCTTCGCCGTACTCCTTCACCAGGGCCGCGCTGCGACCGAACTGCAGCAGCAGAATCGAAAGGGGCGCGGAGTTTTGGGCCGCCCGCTTGCTCTCCGCCAACAGCAGATCAAGATAGGAGCTGCGCTTGAGCAGTCCCGATTTTTCTTCGGTGACGGAAAGATTCTTCACCAGCCGCCGCAATCCGGCATTATTTAGCGCAATCACCATCTGATCGGCCAATGTTTTGAGGACTACGGCGTCCGCCTGCGCCCAGATCTTCGGCTTCTGATGCAACAGAGCCAGGACCCCGACGGAATCTTCGCCATCGCTCAACGGCAAGGCCAGTGCAGAGGCAATTCGCAGGCTGCCGATCTGCTCGGCCACGCTCTGCAACTCCGGCGATCGTTGAATATCGTTCAGGATAAGCGGCTCCTCGCCAGTCGCATCCTGCAGCCCAATCATCAATTGTTTCAGCGCGGAATCATCGCCTTCTTTCACGCCTTTACCGCGAAACTCCTGCAGCGCGCTTGGCGCCGAGTTTGGGGTTCGCATGATGGCCACGCAACGCGAGACCTCCCAATGCGCGCCGATTTCGTTCACCGCAGTCGTCAGCACCGCTTGCGCAGTCGTCTGGTGGTAGAGCTTGCGCGTGATTTCCGCCACTCGTGTAACATTACGCATTTCCGCAGCCGGATCACCTGCCGGTGCAGCCGGTGCCGGGTTTGCCGAGCTCGACACAGCGTTGGTCCCCGACAATGACGAAGATGTCGTATAACTCGGCGTCATTCCAGCAGACATGTAAAGCCGCTGCAAGTCTTCGTTGCGCTCTTCTTCGCGGGGAAATAATTCCTGGATTCTCTGCAGCCGCTCTACCGCCTTGTTGCGCATTCCGTACTGCACCAGGATTTCCGCCTGCAGCATCAGATCCTGCAGCGTCGATGCCCCCAGTGTCGCTTCATGCTCGATTTGCTTCTGAGCCGCACTCGGAGCCGTCGACGTGAACCGCGACGAAATTTCTTTAAACTTATTCGCGTCGATCTTTCCCTTTAAGATATCCAGCCGCCTGGCATGACCCGAGTCGTAGGGATCGACCTCCGCCGCGCGATCCAGGCACTCGGCAGCTTTGGCAAAATCTCCCGTTCCGCAATAGACATCGAAAAGCTTCAACAGCGTCTGGCAGTAGTCGCCTTCGCGGTTGGAAGCGTTGAACAGCTCGCTCATGAACTCCAGCATCCCAGGAGTCGAGCGCCGTGAGGGCAGCAACTCCTGCATGCAAATCAGGAACTGGCGCCGTTCGCCCCGCTTTGCCTGAAATTGTCCGAGCTTGCGCGCCAATGCCACTGCAGTGTCGTCCTGCTCCGAATCCATCAACTGTCCGATCAGCGTGGTTACCTGCGACAGCCGGTTGGGATTCTCCTCGAACAATTGCCATACCAGCGGCTCCGCTTCCGCGTAACGGCCAGCTGCCAGCAGAGCGTCGGCATAAACTTCCCGCAATTCTTGCGAATTCTTCCCCGCAGCCACCTGCGGCTCCAGAATGAAAATGGCAGCTCCAACCTGGCCCTGCGCAAGCAAGCTCTTGCCGTAAGCCAGCGCGATCTCCTCATCCGAAGAATCTTCCTGGTATGCGCGCTCATACCACGGAGCCGGATCACTGCCGCTCTCTATCGCAAGCTGCGCCACGCGCTTGAAACCCTCTGCCGCAGCTTTGCTTTCACCAAGCTCGGAGCACAGTTCCGCCACCCGCTGGAAATTCGCCTGGGTCGGCTCCAATTCGACGATGCGGCCGAGCACCTGCAGCGCACCAGCCTTGTCGTTTGCCTTTGCCAGATCGGCAAGGGCCGCCTCATAGGTGCCCACTGCCAGCTTTTTGTTAGACCCTTCGAGCAACTGCCCAAAGCGAAATTTTTGTTCCCATGTAGGGCTGCCATGACGCGCCAATTTTTTGTAGGTAAGGCTGGCCTTGGTGGCGTCACCGCTCTGCACCTGGCGCTCAAACAACTCGCCCAGCAATCGCACGGCATCGCGCGTGCGGTTCTGAGACAGGCACAAATCGGCGGCAAGTTGCCGCGCTGAGTCATTTTCTGGATCGTCGCGCAGGAGTTGCAGGTACTCTTCGAGCGCTTCTGCGGCCTTGCCTTTTTGCAGAAGCTTTTCCGCGCGCTCGGTACGCTTGGCCAGTTCGGCCCGATCGACGCGCTTTGTGATCTCTGGCATGAGCGGTTTTTAGGCAGAGTACTGCTGTTCCAATTCTAGGAGCGGCTCAGCAAACCCAGCAATCGGTAAGGGCCAGGCGCTATTACGAAAGTCATTCGAAGGCGAGGCGTTGAATCCGAAGCGCGATGAACCTTTGCCTCTGTAAGCCTCTGTGCCCCCGGGTAGTGGTGAATCGGGGCTTAGTCAAAGATTGAGCCGGCCACCTCTGATTACCGACGTAAGCTGCAAAGCCCTTTTCTAATGCGAGCCACTCGCGCCAGCGATTTAACCTCGACATCGTGTGTGTCTAATCCGTTATTCGGACGAACTGCTTGATCTGCACTGGTGTTTTTCTCTCAATCCTGCTTCTCCGATCTTCTGATTCCCGGCCCATCGCTTGGTGTGTCATCGGGGTCTTCGCCGGACTGTACATCTTCTACAAGGGATTTTTGCTTCTGCAGCGGCGTCATCTCATCCTCGATACCCCAGTTTCCAAAGTTCGCAGCGCATCGCTAGGAATGGTCGAACTCAACGGACTCGCCACTGGACCTTACACCATGCTTGCGCCCATCACCGAGCGTCCGTGCTACTACCATCGAACTGTGGCCTGGGAGTGGAAGCAGCGCGGCAAAAACAAGCAGTGGGTGAAAGTCGCAGCAGAGTGCATGCACGTCCCCTTTTTTCTCGACGACAACACTGGCAAAGTCATGGTCGACCCTCGCGATGCCGAGCTCGATCTTCATCGCGATTTCCAGCAGGAGTTCTGCGACGGGTTTTTCACCACCAAACAAGAAGCGCCGCCGAACGTGCACAACTTTCTTCTGCGATATGGCATCAGCACGCGAAACAAGATTAAAGTCGAAGAGTTCTGCATCAAGCCGAAGAACGCGCTTTTCGTGCTCGGAACCCTCGATGAAAATCCTGGCCTCGAAGTCACTTCTCAGCCCGTCCAGATAGCTGAACCTGCAACTGCGGTTGGTATAGGCACTTCTTCGTTTTCCCTGGGAGGCACGGCCTTATCATTCCTGGGACGCGATAGCAGCTTTGGAGGATCATCCAGCGCAAGTTTCTCTGGCAACGGTCGCTCGGAAGATGACCGCCTGCTTGAAGCGGTCCTTAATAAGCCGGCTTCGGATGGGCCGGGTGCGACCGCGGTAAGCCAGGTCATTCATCTTTCGCCGGCTGCAGCACCAGCAAACGCCACCGAAATGACGCAGCAACAAAAGGTCGCAGCTGCGCTGGTAAAAGCGGGTATTACGAATCCGGCGGCATGGGCGGCCGCACGGGTGGCGCCCACTCCCATCGTTCGGAGAAGCGACGTCAACGGCATTGCGCAACCCGCTACGCTAGGTCCGGACTCTCCAACAAAACTGCCCGACGGCTTCGAGCAACATCCTCGTGTCGTGTTGATGAAGGGCACAAACAATCCAACGTTCATCATCTCCTGGCGTAGCCAGCGCGATCTGGCCAGCTCGCTCGGCTGGAAATGTACGCTGATGATCTGGGGCGGACCGGCTCTGACCATCCTCTGTCTCTACGCGCTGCACAACATGACGCACTGGTTCTGAGTTATTCGGTAAGCCAATGTGGTGGCCAGCACCAGCCTTCTAATCTCTTTCTGAACACCACTCTCTGGTTGCAACTGTTGGTTTAGTACAATGAGTCGCGTGAGCCAAGCCGTTCGCATCGGAATTCTCGGCGACTTTAATCCTGAGTTCCGTTCCCATCACGCCACGCCGGATTCGCTGCAACATGCGGCTCGGAAGCTGGATGTGAAAGTCGAATCGGAGTGGATTCCGACCTCGTCACTCACCAATCCTGGCTCTGAAAAAATTCTCGAAAGTTTCGACGGCCTGTGGGGCGCGCCCGGCAGCCCCTTCAAAAGTTTCGACGGCATGCTGAAAGGCATCGAGTTCGCCAGAAGACGCGACTGGCCATATCTGGGAACCTGCGCGGGATTCCAATACGCTCTGATCGAATTCGCCCGCAACGTGCTTGGCATTGCCGATGCTGACAGCGCTGAAAACAATTCCGCATCGAAAAACATCGTGATCTATCCCGTAGCCTGCGCCGTTCCCGACCGCAAAGGCGGCGCGCCTAAGCTCTCCGGAATGGTGCCCGAGATTCGGCTGCGCCCCGGCTCTTATCTACAGTCGTTCTATGGCAAAGATGAAGAAATCGTGAGCGAAGAATTCTTCTGCAACTTCGAAGTCAATCCCGAGTTCGAGTGGGCGACCATGGAGGCCGGATTCCCGGTGGTGGCCCGGGGCGCGCAGGGAGAGATTCGCGCCATCGAATCGCCTACGCACCGCTTCTTCGTTGCGACTTTATTTCAGCCACAACTTTCGTCGACTGAGAAAAAGCCGCATCCTGTGGTTCTGGCATTCGTCCAGGCTGCTGCCGACTGGGGAAGAAAAAAGCTCGACGACAGCGTGTTGGAGTGAACGGCTGCGAACTCTGTCCAAGACGCCGGTCGCCGTAGCCATATGCTGCACGGGATGGGGACACGAAGGTAGTATTATTTCCTGGTGCCGCAACTTCTCCCTGACGATACCTTCCGCAGGCTTTGTCGCGGACGCGATCTGCTCGCCGCCGAATATCATTCCCGCGTTCTGCTGCGACAGGCGGCGCGCGAGGCCTGTCTTTCCGAATTTTATTTCCATCGTCTTTTCCGCGCCGCATTTGGCGAGACTCCGCATGATTTTCTCACCCGCCTGCGCATGGACCGCGCCCGGCAGATGCTCGCCTCTGAGCGTGGCGTGACCGAAGTCTGCTTCGAGGTCGGCTACGAAAGTTTGGGAACCTTTTCCAGCAAATTCCGCACGCAGTTCGGCCAAAGCCCTGCCCAGTTCCAGCGTGAGATCCGCCGCATCTTCGGCTATAGCGCGCCATGGCGCATTCTCATGATACCGGCATGTTTTCTCCAGTCGCGGGCGCCCGAATAGAAACTAGGCATAGAAGCTTAGGAATGGAAGCTCGAATCGAATAGCAAGAATCGAGAAGCGCCGCCCCCCGGAGGTTCGCTACCTTCTTCGCAGAGGAGGAGAACAATCATGATCCAGAAGATGACCCATGCAACCCTTTATGTACTCGACCAGGACCGAGCCAAGGACTTCTACGTGGATAAGCTGGGTTTCGAACTCAAGGCTGATTTCACGGCGCCCAACGGCTTCCGGTGGCTCACGGTCGCCCCGAAAGGACAATCTGAGGTGGAGATTGCGCTGTTGAAGATCGGCAGCGGCGGCGACTTCGGCCGGATGGGGGGAAACTCTGGAGAAGCCGCCAAGAGAGATATTGACGCGATGGCCGCACTGTTGAAGAAAGGCTGGTTCAGCGGCGGCGCCTTCCAAACCGCGGATTGCCGCAAGACCTTTCAAGAACTAAAGGCCAAAGGCGTGGAGTTCGTCTCCGAACCCAAAGATGAGTTCTACGGTGTGGTAGCGGTGATGAAAGATCCGTTCGGCAACTGGTTCAGCATGACCCAGCCGAAGAATAAGTAATCGCGCTGGATCTCGCCTCGCTTCGCGCGGAACACCCTCCAGTTACTAAAGTCCGTGGCCCTTGTATGCCTGTTGCTGCTGGACGATGCGCATCTATCGTGGTCGTCCCACTTCGTTAGACTTCCCAGAACACGCAGTCACGCAGCGGCGGTTAGCTCGGGGAATTGGTTGCGCGCCCTTTTTCCCTTCGTCAGCAAATGGAGTATGGCTTTGTGCGCAGCAAGGAGCCGAACCGAATGCCGGGACACTGGATCCGTTTGTTCTACGTTCCGCTTACCACGCTGATCAGTTACATTCCGGTCATTGCGACCGTCGTTACCTGCTTCTTCAGTTTGATCCTTGCCCGCGCGACGCTGCGCTACGTCGAGTCAACCGACAAAGGGCTCGCGCTCGCCCGCGAAGAGTTTGAACGGGAATGGACTCCCGACCTGCACATCAAGCTGGAGCGGGTTTCGGAAACCGAAGCGAAAGTCATTGTTACCAATCTGGCGAAGACTTCCGTTCTATTGCAGCTCTTGCAATTCCGCAAACTCTCGCATGCCATGCCTTTTGAACGCTGCCGATTGAACGATCCCCTCGTCGGCGGCAGCACATGGACCCAGGAAATGGGCAGGCGCATTGTCGCCTGCACCGATAAGAACTTCGAAGGCCCAATCGCAGCCTGCATGACTTTCTATGCCGCGGGACGGATGTTTCGCACCGATTGGTTCCGTTCGCAGATTGAGGTGCGCAACGGCCGCATGGTCAGTCTCGAACCCAGCAACATGCCAACTCGTCGTGTGCGGGTCGTGGAGCGCAAAGGACCCGAGCGCCGACGGCAGTTTGTCCAGGACGTGACGGCCACCAGCGAAGAAGACAAACGAGCAGACTCGAATGTTGCTACGAATGAAGCAGCCCGGGGCGCAGCGGCGGACTAAAGTTCCTGCGGATTCCGCCGATCTGGGTAGATTATGGTGAATCCCATCAGTAGCACTCACAGCAGTCAGGCAACCGAAGCCGCCAAGTCGTCAGCTTCCAAACCTCAACCGCAACCGCAGAAAGCCGCGCAGCCCTCCGACACCGTCACGCTGAAGAGCACTGGCGACGCGGAACACGATGGTGACAGCAAATAAACAGTGCGACCCGAGCCTGCTCAGGGTTGAACCACCGAAGATGGAGGAGCGGTGCTTAAGGCCCGTCCTCCATCGCCGAGTCAACTTTGGTTATCGGACTTCCACGTTCCCGCCGAGGTGCGCGTTTCTGAATTCTTTTATTGCGCGGCTTCGACTACTTTTTCGCGCATTCCGGCTTTTTTCTTTCTGGCTTTCGCGCGGCGCCGCATCTTGCCATCCACTCGCGGGAATACATTGTGCCGCGGCACTTGGGTGAGCCGCAGTGGCAGGGCGCTGGATCCTCATCGTCGTAGAGGTTGTAGTCCCAAAGCAGCTCTTCGCCGGCCGCGATATTGCGCAAAGCGAAGATCCAGGCCCGGCCCTTGATCTCATCGATTTCGCAATTGGGATCGCAGGAATGGTTCAGATACGCGCCCAAACCCTCGCCATCGATGATGGTCTTGCCATCGTCAAGGCCATAAAGATAAGTGCGCGGCGCGCCGTCGTAGAGCCGATCGGCTTCTTCCACAGAAATGCGCGGGCCATCGTATTCGACAACCCGCGTGCCTTTGCGTATCGGGGCATTGGTAAACACTCCGACCGAGTGAATGCGGGAAGGACGAACCACCAGGGTCATGCAACTAATTTCGCACGCTTGAGGGCTATAAGAAAGATGAAAACAATTGAATTGGTTCTTAGAGCGATGCAGGCGGTATCAGAACACTGCGGAACACCCGTGCTCAGAGCGCAGCGGCAAATTCCATTTCCGGAAAAATGTCAGGTACCCCTACGGATCATAGACCGAACTGCCGAAGCCCTGCTTGCGGGCTGACTCCTGCATCTCTTCCAGCTGCTTCTTTTGTTCCGCCAGCTGGCTTTGCATCTGCTCGACTTGCTGCTGCTTCTGCTCCTGATGCTGGTTCCATTGTTCGCAGCCGCGCACGCAGTTGCCGGGAGCAAAACGGATGGATCCATTCAGGTCGTCGATCTCCTTTTGCAGTTCCGCAATCTCGCTCTTTTGCTCCTGGATCTGCGATTTCACCTGCTCGCTGCCCTGCTTCGGGCCACCTGAGGGAACTGGCAGCGGCGCTTTGCCAGAATCGCTCGCCTGGGTTGCAGAATCGTCAGAATGATCGGCGTCATCGGAGTGAGCCGGAAGGTCGGTGTTGGTGAAAACCTTTGGCGTCTTGCCATCTTTCGTCTTGGCGGTTTTGGCATGCTGCTGGCGCTGCTGCCGCGCCAGGTCGCCGAGCGAAGGCGAATCGGAATCTTGCGCGAAGGCGGCAGCTGTCAGCAAGAACGCACCCGCTGAGATAACCACAAGGAATTTGTCTTTCATTTTCGTAAAAACTCCCGCGAAACAGCTCCCAGAAAAAACAGAACTATCGGGAAATTCTATTGGGAAATGTAAATCAGCTATGCGTTACGAAAGGCACATATCTGCCGGCAGATAATGGAAGGAAAGACGAAGAATTGCCCAGTGTGGCTTGGCCCCGCAACGGTACAATTTTTACGCCTTTTCTATACCATTGAGAGGCAGCTCGAATGTGTGGGTTTCGAATATGACTCCGCTAAGAGCGCCTGCGAACAGCGTCACCGCTACGCAAGAACAACATCAAGGCCCGCAGCGTCGACGAACGCCTGAAAGTCTCCATCTCGAGTGATCAGCGATACGCCGGCATCCAAACAACTTTGTGCGATCAAAGCATCCCCCAGACGAGCCTTGCGGCGCTTGGATAATACTTTTGCCCGCAAGCCGCCTGCGCGTAGCCAGTAGTCTGATTCCACATCGATCATCGGGATCTCCCCAAGCGTCTCAGCAATCTCGGAGGAAAGCTGCGGGTCGCTTAACAGCTCCGTAAGGACGACTGGCACCATCACAACCTGCCGGTCTGCGAGCGCCTTATCGAGCAGCAAAGTATCTTGCCCTTTTTCGCCTTCGAGAAAGGCGATCCATGTGCTTGTGTCGGCCGCAATCATCGTTCGCAAGCCAGTGTTGAGAAATCAATGCCGGGAAATCAACGGTCGGCTTTCAGCTCTGCCGCCGTGCGGGAAAAGTGAACCTTGCCACGCAACTGGCGCAGGCGCTCGTAGGTTCTCGATGCCGCCACCAGCTGCAGCCCGGTACGCACAGTCTGGGTAATGCCCGCGCCGCTCGCCTGTTGCGCTCTCGCCAGCAGGTCCTCTGGGATTTCTACCGTAATTTTGCGTGCCGTTTCCATCCGATGCGATTATACCATACTCGATACCAGCATTGAATATGGTAACGCGGGCTGGCGACTTTCGAATCGTCGAAGGTTTCGACACGCGGGCTGGCGACTTTCGAATCGTCGAAGGTTTCGACACCCGGGCTGGGGTCGCGTCTCTCGACCCAACCCACGCGAGCCGCACCACCGTAACTTTTTGCCGTCCGAGAAGTCTGAGACGAGGGGCACAGCACCCATTACCGCGATGCCGTAACCTACGAGGTTTCCTATGCGAAACATGTCCATTCTCGCCGCGGCAATTTGTGTTGCGGCCTTCGCCTGCCTCGGGGCAACAGGCTTCGAAAGGGCCGCCAAACCTGCCTCAGCTGCTCGCTAAACTCCACTCCGCAAACTGGAACGAAAGATATTGGGGATACCATGAATTAAGTTTGGATCCAGCTGCGATGCAGAAGGACGATGTGAAGGCCGCGCTCCTGGATTTACTCGATCGTGAGAATCAAGTCATCGAATCAGCCAATCGCGACGAGCAGGGCCGTCTGTCGATGAGAAGTACGGGGAAGAGTACGGAGAATATGCGTCTCAGCTCGGGGGGACCGTTGACTCTTTCGCGGACTGGGGCGATCCCCACCAAGTCTGCATTTTCGTGCACGAGGCATACAATCCCGACTCCAAGTTCGGGGCTAAGATCGCCCACGCGAGGCTCGCCCTTCCCTGCCTCCTCGAGATGTCAAACAGCGACATCGTGGCATATCGTGCCGAAGCAATCCCCGTGCTGGTGCAGGCATTGGCGAACGGGAAAGGAGACGTGGAGACCCGATACATTCAGTCCGCGAAGCAGCAAATTCTGAAGGGGATCCATGACCGGGATGCAGTCGTGCGCGGCGAAACTGTGATCGCTCCAGGAGCTTACGGAGGCGCAGACATGATTCCAGCACTGAAAGAAGTCGCGCGCTCGGACCCCGGATCCGACACGAGAACGGACAATCTTATGGAATGGTTCCCCATCAGGGAGGAAGCCGCCAAGGCCATAGCCGAGATTGAAACAAGAACCGCGGGCAATGTTCCCGCCTTCTGACCGAGAGAAGCGGCAATTGCAATGACAACCCAACAGTCATTCGCGACGGCCTGTCCCCGCCGAGACGGAACTTCGCACATCCTACCACTGCTACAATTCCCTGTTTCACCTAAAGCTACATACGCGTCCAGAACCGCGAACCGGCGGCTCTACATCCGCGTACTGTCTTGTAGGGACGTGCTGTTCGTCTCAAGCACAGTCGGCACAATCGTCCGAAAAAACAGCAGGTTCCTCACCGCGCCTTCGGCACGGTTCGGAATGACAGGAATAGATTGGTACCGCTTTTCCGGGGAGTTCAACTTTTGGAGGATGTCCAGGTAGTTGCGATGCTGGTCCGCCGCTGTGTCGCCGGCGACGCCGCTGCCTGGGAAGAAATCGTTCAGACCTATAACCGCCGTATCTACAACATCTGCTACCGCTTTGCGGGATCAGCCAACGACGCCGAAGATCTCACCCAGGAAGTCTTCATCAAGATGTACCGCACGCTCGCGAGCTATGACAGCTCAAAGGGAGCATTCGTGACCTGGGTGACTACCATCACCCGCAACCTGCTGGTCGACCACTTCCGCAAAACCAAGCAGGACCGCATGACCGACTCGCTCGATGCGCCGGCTTCTGCTCACGAGGACGCGCAGCCGCTGAACGAGCAAATTCATGACCAAACTGCTCCGCCAGATGCCCATGTACGCAGCCGGGAGGCTGGCGAAACTGTTCATGCCGCCCTGGGAAAGCTTTCGCCTGAGCTGCGTGAGGCGGTGATTCTACGAGACTTACAGGATCTAGATTACCGTGAAATCGCAACCGTTTTGAAGGTTCCGGAGGGGACTGTGAAAAGTCGAATAAATCGTGGACGCGCGGAACTTGCGCGCCTTCTGCAACGTACCTATAGGCAGGTGATGTGATGCCAGATCCAACCAGCAACGGAATGCAGTGTCACGAGTTCGACAGCCTGCTCTCGGATGCCCTTGATAGCGTCCTGAGCGGCTCGCAACTCGAACGCTTCCAAGCCCATGCCCGGAGTTGCTCCGCGTGCGGGCCGCTGCTTGCCGAAGTCGAGGCAGGCCGCAGCTGGCTGAAGGATCTCGCGGAGGTGAATCCTCCAGCCAGCCTGGTCAACAATATTCTGGCATCCACGACGGGCGTTGCCACCCAGCGCCTGCGGGTGAACGTAGGCGCGCAACGCGTCTCCCGGTCGAGCTCGGCCTGGATCGAGCGAGCGCAAGCCTGGGCATCGGGGGCGGTACAACCCGTCTTTGCTCAAATCTGGGCGACCGTGCGGCAACCGAGATTCGCCATGTCATTCGGCATGGCATTCTTTTCGATTTCGGTCGCGCTCAGCGTGCTGGGGGTCAAGCCGGCCGACCTGGCTCATATCGACCTGCGTCCCGCAGCCATTCGCCACACCTACTACAACACGCAAGCCCGCGTTGTGAGATATTACGAAAACATCCGGTTCGTCTATGAGGTCGAATCGCGCGTGCGCGAACTCAAGC
This sequence comes from uncultured Acidobacteriaceae bacterium, assembly GCA_963766625.1. Classification (GTDB taxonomy): domain Bacteria; phylum Acidobacteriota; class Terriglobia; order Terriglobales; family Acidobacteriaceae; genus Sulfotelmatobacter. The sequence goes on from CAVYBF010000028.1 coordinate 536,805, forward strand.
GCAATGTCGCACCCGTCGAGACTGCCCCGAGCCAAGCCGCCCCGGATAAGAAGGAGCACAAAAACGACACAACACAACAGCCCGAGCAGAAGCAGGAGCGCAATTACCGCCAGACCGAAAACCATCTGGTGCTGGCCAGCGCTCCGCTGGGTCCATCTGTAAACGAGCCGTCTGTAGACGATCCGTCCGTAGTGTCGGTGACCACGTACAGGAGGTTCGTATGAACTGCGCCACGCATCCCGATATTGCCGCGGTGGCATTCTGCCGTACCTGTGGCAAGCCACTCTGCAATAACTGCACCCGCGACGTTCGCGGAGTCGTCTACTGCGAGCCCTGTCTCGCAGCTCGCCTGGAAGCGACAACTCCACCCGCGCCGGGATACGCTCCACCATCGGCTGGCTACACGCCGCCGGGTTCCGGATTTGTTCCTCCGGCCCAAGCTGCATATCTGCCAGTTGGCACACCGGTTCCGCCAGCGAGACCGACGAGTTCCGGCCCGAATCCCGCAGTGGCCGGCATTCTCGCTGGGTTTTTCCCTTTTGGCGTTGGGGCCGTCTATTGCTCGCAATACGCCAAGGGACTCGCGCACCTGATCATCTTCGCGATGCTCATCTTCGCCTCCGACCATGCCGGACGTTGGGATTGGGTCTTCGGTCTGGGTATCGCATTTTTCTACGTCTACCAGATCATCGATGCGGTGCGCACCGCTCACGCGCTGCAAGCCGGCCAGCCTGCGCCCGATCCTTATGGCTTGGGCCAAAGTTTTAGCCTCGGAGAACGTAGCGAGTCCAAAAATGTCCCGGCGTTCGCGATTATTCTCATCGGTCTTGGTGTGCTCTTCCTTCTGCATACCATGAACATCTTCGAATTCGGCCTGGACCGTTTCTGGCCGCTCCTGCTGATCTTTTTCGGAGGATGGATGCTCGCCCGCCAATGGGGAATGATCGGGGGTTGCCGAGGCTGCCAGTGCGATCGCTGCCGCATGCGCAGAATCATCGGTCCCGCAGTCCTGATGACGATCGGCATTCTCTTCCTGCTGCAGACCCTCAACGTGGTTGATTTCGATCGCACATGGCCGGCAATCCTGCTAGTAATCGGCATTGTGAAACTGCTGCAGAGTAATGCCTCCGCCGCTGGTCACGCTGGGCCTTTCCCTCAGCGGGGTGTGATCACTCCGCCGTCGGCTCCGCCTTCGAATCCGGCTGGCACGCCGCCTGCGGCTGCTTCGGGAGGGGAGGTGCACAATGTCTAGCCCCGCCCAAAGCAGTGTTCAACCTCCGGTGCAAGCGCCTCCGCCCTATCGTCACCGCCGCTCGTTCGCCGGGCCGATGGTGCTGATCATCCTGGGCATCGTTTTTCTGTTTGGCAATCTGCACATCCTTTCGTGGGGGCGGCTGGGAACGCTTTTCGCTCACTACTGGCCGGTGCTGCTGATTCTCTGGGGCATTATCAAGCTCATTGAACACCAGCAAGCCCAGCGCGATGGCTTGCCCGCGCGCGGCATCGGCGCCGGCGGAGTCTTTCTCATCATCTGCATCGTGGTTTGCGGCCTCATCGCCACCCAAGCCTCGCGTTTTAACTGGGGCGAGATCAGAGACAACCTGCAGATCGATGACAATGACTTCGACAACATGTTCGGTCAAAGCTACAACTACGATAATCAGCTCGAACGTGCCTTAACCCCTGCAATCACCAGCCTGCGTGTCGAAGACGACCATGGAGCGGTTCGCGTCAGCGCCGGGAATGATAATAAAATTACCGTTACCGTTCGCAAGCGCGTCGGTGCAGAGAGCCAAAGCGACGCCGACCGTTACAACGGCAAAACCATGCCGCTGCTGACTGTGGCCGGCAATACCATCGTTCTCGATGCAAAGACCCAAGCCGCTGGCGACCACCCTGTGGCGAGCGATCTCGATATCTCCATCCCGCGCAAGATGCAGCTGCAAATCACCTCGCGCCGCGGCGATGTCTCAGTTGTCGGCCGCGACGGCGAAGTTGACATCAACAACCAACGTGGCGACGTTTCTCTCGAGGACGTGAGTGGTAACACAAAGCTGAATCTCGATAAGAGTTCTGCCAAAATCGAGCAGATCACGGGCGATGTTCACATCGATGGCCACCTGAACGAAGTCTCGGTCACCGACGTCAAAGGCTCGGTGCAGCTCGATGGCGAATTCGGCGAGAGTGTCAAGCTCGCCCGCATCAGCAAGAATGTGGGCTTTAAATCTTCGCGCACGGATCTGGAATTCTCCAGCATCGCGGGCGAACTCGATCTCGATTCCGACGACCTTCACGCCCAGCAACTCGCCGGGCCAGTGCACCTGGCGACGCGCTCAAAGGAGATCAATCTTGAAGACGTCTCTGGCGATGTCCGGGTGCAGGATGCGAACGGCGGCGTCGAAGTTTCCATGCACTCGCTGGGCAACGTGCAGATCGAAGACCGCAACGGCGATATTCACCTCAGCGTTCCCGAGAAAGCCGGGTTTCACCTGGATGCCCGTACCCGGGACGGCGAGATAGAATCGGATTTCCCGGAGATAAAAATCGATAACAACGACCACGAATCCACCGCCAGCGGCACCGTAGGCAACGGCGCATCGCACATCGTGATCAACAACGAGCACAACGGCATTGAAATTCGCAAGAACACAGCGAGAGCCTCTGCCGCTCCGGCTGTGCCGGCAACTCCGGCGACTCCTGCCGTCCCGGCGAAACCGGGCCGCAATCTGCCTGCGCCAAAATCAAAGGTGGAACCGACGGAAAACTAAGCTTGTGCTTCATCCTTCGAAAGCATTTCCATCGGCATGCCCAATCGTGTGCAGATACTTTTGCCTTACTCCGCGCCTTCTGCGAGACTGACAAGGTCACCGCGACCGCTGTCCACTGATCGCTGAGAGCTGACAACTCGCAACCGAGAACTGCCTTTCCATGGGACGCATCCACATCCTCTCCGAAGCCGTAGCCAACAAAATTGCCGCCGGTGAAGTGGTCGAGCGCCCGGCCTCGGTGGTCAAAGAACTTCTGGAAAATTCCCTCGATGCCGGCGCGACTCGCATCAAGATCAGCATCGAAGCCGGGGGCAAGAAGTTCATTCAGATTACCGACAACGGATGCGGCATGGTCCGCGATGATGCCATGCTGGCTTTCGAGCGCCACGCCACTTCGAAACTCAAAGATGCTGACGATCTATTGAAAGTGAGCACGCTCGGCTTCCGCGGCGAAGCCCTGCCTTCCATCGCTTCTGTCTCTCGCCTGCACCTGGAAACCCGCGCTGCCGACGCGGCGTCGGGCACCGTCATCGAAATCAATGGCGGCAAAATGGCGCGCGTAGAAGAAGCCGGACTTCCCGAAGGCACATCGATCACCGTCCGCGATCTTTTTTTCAACACCCCGGCACGCAAGAAATTTCTGAAAGCCGAATCCACCGAACTTTCACACATCGCTTCGCTGGTCACGCACTACGCCCTGGCGCATCCCGAAAAACATTTCGAGTTGCACTCCTCGACGAATGCCATCCTGGTCGCCCCGCCTGTTGCTGGCTATAGCGAGCGTGTCTATCAGGTTTTCGGCAAAGAAACACTCGATCAGTTGATCCCGGTTGCCGCTGTGCAAAAACTCGAGCGGGTTGGCCTCCCGCAGCCCCCGCCCTGGCGTCGCCAGCAAATACAGGATCAAAAAGACAAAGACGAAGACGAAAACCCAATCGACTCCGCTGGCCCCGGCGAGATGCGACTGCACGGCTTCGTTTCCAAGCCAGAGATCCAGAAGCTGAACCGCAACTCAATCTTCATCTTCGTCAATGGACGCCTCATTCGCGACCGCCTCATCCAGCACGCGCTCACCGAAGCTTACCGCAATATCATCCCCCCTACGGTTTATCCTGTGGTTCTGCTGTTTCTTGAAATGCCGCCGGGCGAAGTCGATGTCAACGTTCATCCGTCGAAGACCGAAGTCCGCTTCCGTCAATCCACAGCGATGCACGATTTCGTGCGCGATACGATCCGAGCCGCCCTGATGAAAGCTCGTCCGGTGCCGCAATTCACCACTGAGATTCGCGCTCACCCGACGGCATCATCCGGTCTTACGCCTGGAGCACGAGATTGGGAGGCGCCGTCTGGCTTGATCTCGGCCGCAAGTCCAAGTGCGTCGACTCAGACCCTCGATGGGCCCGTGGCAGGCTTCGCTCTTCATGCTCCCCAAGCGCCGCCAATCTCCGCGCGCTTCCAGTTCGAAGGCGGAATCGCACTTGAAGCCAACGCCATAATTCCCGTAGCTCGCGGCATCCTCGAAGACTCATTCACCCAGCCAATCGATTCCATTCCCGACAATGGCTGCGCCCCAGCAATCGATCTCGCCGAAGAGAATGAAGAAAATTCCACGCTCGCCGCGCTCTCCACGCTTCGGCCGCTGGGCCAGATTCGAAACTCGTTCATCCTTGCTACCAACGAAGACGGCCTCTGGATCATCGATCAGCACGTCGCTCACGAGCGCGTCCTGTTCGAGCGCATCCTCAAACAACGCGCCGCACAAAGAGTCGAAAGCCAGCGCCTGCTCATGCCGATTGTGCTCGAACTTTCTCCCGCGCAGCAGGCTGTGTTCGCTGAGATCGCCGATGAACTCGCGCACAACGGCTTCGAAGCCGAGGCTTTCGGCGCGCGCAGCGTCGCCGTGAAAGTTGCCCCCGCCGGAGTCGATGCGGGCGCGGTCGAGCACATGCTTCACGAACTGCTTGATCAAATCTCGCGCGAAGAGCAGTCGCTCAATCTGGAAAAAATCCGCGGCCGCATCGCCGCCTCTATCGCCTGTCACGCCGCTATTAAAGTCAACATGCCGCTCGAGCCCAACAAAATGCAGTGGCTGCTCGCCGAACTCGCCAAAACCGACCATCCCATGTCCTGCCCGCACGGACGCCCCGTGGTTCTGCGGTATTCTGTTAAAGACATTCAGAAAGCGTTCAAGAGAATCTAGCGGTGAGCGATGAGCCAAGAGCAATGCTGTCAGCTTGTGCTCATAGCTCACCGCTCATTGCTCACAGCTTTTATGACCGAATCCGACCTCATTCAGCTTCGCCGCACGAAATGGCGTCTCGATGGCAATCCCATTCGAACTATCGAGGAGGCCCGAGCGTTTATCGAGAGCGTCGGATTTTGCCTGATGTATCCCGTCCGCCCGCCGATGCCAGTGCCCACATTTATTGGTGCATTCGCGGGATCGGACGATCGCCTTCCCACGTGGCAGCACGCCTTTTCCGATCCCCGCGCCGTCGATGCCACCAGCCTCATGGTGCGCCTGCTGCGCGAGCGCTCGGCTTATGAAGCTAACATCTTCGACGAGAACAATGCCTTCCTGATTGCCGCTTCGGCTTTTCCTTTTTTCTACGCGCTCGTGGGAGAGCGCAATCCCAAACTCGCGCCCAAACCGGGCCCGCGATCTCCTTATTCGGAGCTTGCCTGCGACACCTTCGAACTGATTCGCCGCGACGGCCCCATTGCGAAAGAAAAATTGCAGGCAGCTCTGGGCAAAAGCATCTCACTGCCCGCGCTCGATAAAGCTCTGGGAGAGCTTTTCGCCAAGCTGCGCATTACGCGTGTCGATTACAAAGCCAAGGAGGGTGGCTCGTTCTGGGACGTGCTCTACCGCTGGTCGCCCGAAGCCGTCCGTGAAGGGATCAACATTTCCGTGGCGCAGGCGCTCTCGGCCCTGGTCACAAAATATCTCGATTGCGTGGTCGCTGCCGAGCCTGCCGAATTGGAAATCTTTCTGGGAAACTTCGTAGCGCGGTCGCGTGTGAAAGAAGCCATCAATGCCCTGCTCGCGGCCCGCGAACTCAGCTTCGTTCATGTCGGCGGCAAATCGATGCTGCAGATTACCCCGGCGAAGGAACCGGCGGTCACAACCACCCGGCCGTATCGTGCCGCTAAGTGAACCTGGCGATGCCTCATGTGGAGACAGCCGCCCTCGGCTGTCCAGTCGAGCGAAGCTCGACTTCTCTAAACACTCAACAAACCAGAAGCTCCCTAACAACCCTCAGCTCTCCGTGTACAATCTTCTACTTGCTCACTAGCGAATGACCGACCAAACTCCCATCCTCCACTCCCAACGCAAGCTCATCATCGCCATCGACGGCCCGGCGGGCGCGGGCAAAAGCACCATTGCCTCACGCCTCTCACGCAAGCTCGGCTATATCAACCTGGAAAGTGGAGCCATGTACCGGGCGCTCGCGCTGAAAGCGATTGACAAAGATATTTCGTTCGACGATGAAGCCGCCCTGGTAAAGTTGGCCGAGCAATCGCAAATCAAGCTGGAGCCAACCCTCGGCGGCAACCGCACCCTGCTCGACGGGCAGGATGTTTCCTCGCGCATTCGCGAGCGCGATGTTACGGAAGCCGCTTCCCGCGTCTCGGTGCATCCCGGAGTTCGCGCCTGGATGGTTGCGCATCAGCGAGCCATGGGCGCCGGCGGGGGCATTGTGATGGAAGGCCGCGACATTGGAACCAAAGTTTTCCCCGACGCCGATCTGAAGATTTTTCTCGATGCCGACCCGGTCGTGCGCGAGCAGCGCCGCATGGAGCAGCAGAAGATTAAGGGAGATGTACCCGCGAATCTCGCCGCCGACCTGCGCGAACGCGATCACCGCGACCGAACCCGGGCCGCCTCGCCTCTGGTTGCAGCGGAAGACGCTGTCGTCATTGACTCGACGAAATTGAACGAAGATGAGGTGCTGAGGCAGGTGGAAGAGTTGGCGCGCTGCAAGCTGGAACATTAGGTTTGCGGAGGCGCGGTTTTTGGGAAGGGCACGACTTCAGTCGTGCTGCCAAGAGCAGGTTAACTTCCGGACTTTAGCCCTTGCGGTCACGCGTTTGCAAACCATCATTCTCTGGCCTTACGAATGGCAATCCCCAACTCCCTCAATTGTGCCTCGCTCACCGGCGTCGGAGCATCCACCATCAGATCCACCGCCCGCGCCGTCTTCGGAAATGGAATCACCTCCCGCAGACTTTCTGCGCCTGCGAGAATCATCACGATGCGGTCAAGCCCTAACGCAATTCCTCCATGGGGAGGGGTACCGTACTCGAGCGCCTCCAGAAAAAACCCGAAGCGCGCTTTCGCCTCTTCCTCGGTCATTCCTAAAGCGCGGAAGATGCGGCTCTGCACATCCTGGCGGTGAATACGAATCGAGCCTGATCCCAACTCGGTTCCGTTCAGCACGACGTCGTAAGCCAGCGCGCGCACGGCGCTTAAGGGGGAAAGCGGGTCATGCAACGCCTCCACTCCCTCTTCCAGCAACTTCATATCTTCTTCATGCGGCGAGGTAAACGGATGATGCGCAGCCATCCATTGGCGATCGCCTTCATCCCACTCAAACATGGGAAAGTTGGTGACCCATAAAAATCTAAAGTCTTTGGCGGCATCACCACTCTTTTTAAAAATCCCATGCCGGTCGGCATATTTCTGCGCGAGGGCCAGGCGTAGCAATCCGGCTGAGGTGTAAATCGTCAACTCCTGCGGCGTTACCTTGCGATGCGGAGAGAATGTGGTCTCGGCTTTACCTGAGGAAGTTTGTGCCGACCCGGCGACCAGCACGATCAGGTCGCCGTTTTCGATTCCAACTTTTTTGCCAATCGCCTCTGCCGCAGCCACATATCGACTGGCGATGCGCTTGAAATCTTCAAACAGGCGCGCGCCACCCTTGGGGTGAAACATGGGCTTGATGTCATCGCGCTCTTTGCGCGACAACTCTCCAACTCTTGGAATGCGAATGGCAATTACTGGCAGGTTTGGATTAGCCGCAAGATCCTGCAAATTCTCTGGCGTGAAACATTCCCGCACGTCGGTAAATGCCGGCAAGCGCAAATCCGGCTTGTCGATTCCATATCGGCGGATCGCTTCGTCATAATTCATGCGGGGAAATGGGGTGTGAATCTGATATCCAGCCGCCGAAAATGCCGCCGTCAAAAACCCTTCGACCACTTCCCAAACCCGCTCCGGCTGCGGATAGGACATTTCCAAATCGATTTGGGTAAACTCTGGCTGTCGGTCGGCACGCAAATCTTCGTCGCGGAAGCAACGTACGATCTGAAAATATTTGTCGAAACCGGAGATCATCAGAATCTGCTTAAACATTTGCGGTGACTGCGGCAGCGCATAAAATGTGCCCGGCTGCACCCGGCTGGGGACCAGATAATCTCGCGCGCCCTCGGGAGTCGAGCGGGTCATGAAGGGCGTTTCGATCTCGAAAAATCCCTGGTCCGACAAATAGTCGCGAATCGCCTTCGCCACTTTATGCCGCAACTCGATATTGAACTGCATCGCCTCGCGCCGCAGATCGATATACCGGTATTTCAGCCGCGTCTCTTCGTTGGTTAGAGCCGTATCGGAAGGTAAAAACGGCGGCAGCTTCGACTCGTTCAGAATGCGCAGCTCTTCGGCAATCAACTCGACCTCGCCAGTTGGCATGTTCGGATTGATGGTGTTGGCATCACGCCGTTTCACCGTTCCGCTGACCGCAATCACATACTCATTGCGCAGCGTTTCGGCTTTCTCGTGGATCGCCCGGTCGCGTTCGGTATTGAACACAATCTGGGTCACGCCCGTCCGGTCGCGCAAATCGACAAACAGCAAATTTCCGTGGTCGCGCCGCTTGTTGACCCACCCCATCAGCACGGCCTTCTTCCCCGCGTCTGAAGCGCGCAGCGTCCCGCACATATGCGTCCGCCGTAGATCGCCTAAAAAGTCGAGCAAGCATTATTCCTTGTGATCGAAAGTTAGCAGAAAGTCGAATTCGAAATTATAGCTGGTAAGAGAGAAGCCGTTGGTGATGCAGGGCACAACCGCGATGTGAGTTGTCATTCCCGCTCGGACGGGACCTGCCTTTTGCTGGTTTGTAATTGCTAACCGCCAATTGCGGACCGCTGACTATTGAACAGCGGCGAATTCAGAACCGGCAACCGCATTTCTCTACCAATCGCCCCAGTGCGTCGCAGTTGCTTGCTGGAATTTGAGCTTCCACGCGCCTCCCTGCTTCACCCACACCGAACTGAAATGCTGATAGCGCGGCGGAGGGCCCTGATCTTGTTGCGGCTTCTCGCGCACAATCGCATCGTAAGTGACAATCCCCGTCTCGTCGTCCGCGACCATGACTTTCATGTCATAGGGCGTCAGTTCCGCCAGATCGGAGTCTCCCAGATTGTCGATCGCTTCGCGTCCCTGCAGCAGCTGCCCATCGATCCCTACCATGGCGAAATCTGGGCTTACCGTACGCTTAAAAAATAAGGCATCATCTTTCTTCTTCGCCTCGATCAAATTCTTCTCTTTATCAATCAAGCTCTGCTGCAAAAGACCAACAACTTGCGCGGGAGCTTGCGCGATACTGGGAACGACACCCGCCAACAAGAGCACCATGCAAACCATCGAACCCCGCTTCATGAGACATCCTCCTGAAATTACCTTGTTGCCCCGCGCAGACCGCAAACTCCGGAAAAGTGTCCCAAACTCGAAATGCATCATTCTCGGATCCTCTGCGCCAACCCGCCACGCGGAACCGAAACCTGTTCGCCGGTGGACAAATTCTTGAGGACATATTCGAGGGCGCCCGGACCGCCTTCCCTAACGATCAATGCGTAGCGTGCGCCTGCCTTGCTGGCCCGCTCAAGCAGCTTTCCTAGTTTGTAGCTACGATCGCCCAATTCAACCGCGAGCTTCTGCCCCCGCAATTCCTTTGCGAGTACCAGCGCAGCTCGGTTCATCCCGACGCCGACGGGGGCGATGTAGACGTCGGGTGCGGCTTGGACTTCCGACGCCCGTCCTTGGAGAGCAAGGATCAGTCGGTCTTCTCCCATGGCAAATCCGATGCCTGGGGCGGCCTCCTTGCTGCCGAGCAGCTCCGCAAGGCCGTCGTAGCGGCCTCCTCCCAGGATCGCATTCTGCGCGCCAAGGCCACCGTGCGTGAATTCGAATGCTGTGCGCGTATAGTAGTCCAGACCGCGGACAAGCCTGCGGTCCACCTCGAATGGAACCTTCGCTTTTCTCAATAATGTTTGAACGTTATCAAAATGCTCTTTGCTCTCGCTGCCCAGGTAGTCGCTGATCACAGGCAGGCTTTGGATAATCGGTTGGTCGGCGGGTACTTTACAGTCAAATACACGCAACGGGTTGGTGACAGCCCTTCGCTGGCAGTCGGTGCAAATGTTCGCGACGACAGGCTCGAGCGCTTTCCGCAACGCCTCGTTGTATGCGACCCGGTCTTGCGGATCCCCGACAGAATTGAGATGGAGGATAAAATCCGCGATTCCGAGGCGTCGTAATAAGGTGTCGAGCATCTCCAGCACCTCTGCATCACGCAGAGGGCGCTGGCTTCCCGACGACGGCGGCCCAATCACTTCTGCGCCTATTTGGTAGAACTGGCGGTATCTCCCCTTCTGCGGCCGCTCGCGACGGAACTGCGGGCCAATGTAATACAGCTTGCTTAGCCCGCGCTGCCAGAGGTCGTGTTCGATATAGGCGCGAACGACGCCAGCTGTATTTTCGGGGCGGAGGGTGAGGGATTGGGATCCCCCCAGGCTCGATAATGGAACATATGGGCCCGCAGGCAGTATGCCCTCACGTGCGCGCGCGGTGATGTCCAGATAGAACTGCCTGTATTGCGCGAAAAGTTGAGGAGGATCCTCCCACGTGTACATCTCCTTCGCAACAATATCGGTCTCTTCGCCGACACCGCGCGCAAACAGCTCCGTCGACTCGAAAATTGGCGTGCGAATTTCCTGGAAGTTGTAGGCGCGAAATACCTCGCGCGCCTTCTCCTCCACAAAGTTCCACAGCGCCGTTTCCGGCGGCAGTAAATCGCGCGTTCCTCGAACCGCTTTAATCATGAAAAATCAGCTCTCAGCCTTCAGCCATGGGCTCTCAGCTAAATCTCACGGCCGCCCTGATTTTCCTGACGGCCGACGGGTGGGAGCCGATGGCTATTTTTCTCGCAAATATTCCTCTGCATATCCCAAATAATTCTGCGCATATCGCATGATCGTCTCCTGATCCTTTTCGTCCAGCTTGCGGCGAAATTTGCCGGGAGATCCCATCCACAAACTCCCCGGCTCAACCACCGTCCGCTCCGGAATCAATGTGCCGGCGGCGATGATCGACCCTGACCCGATCTTTGCGCCATTCAGAATCACCGACCCCATGCCGATCAGGCAACGGTCTTCGATCTCGCATCCATGCAGCGTCACCGAATGTCCCACCGTCACGTATTCGCCCAGGGTCACGCCGTAGGTGTTCTTCATGCCGTGCAGCACGCTGCAGTCCTGGATGTTGGAATGCGCCCCAATGCGAATCGCAAATACATCCCCACGGAGCACCGCATTCATCCACACCGACGCGTGCTCGCCCAATACCACGTCGCCAATGATCTGCGCCGACTCATCCACGTAACACGAGGCCGGAATCACCGGCCGCATACCCTTAAACGATCGAATCATGATCTCTAACCGGAACACTGAACATAGCATGCCGTCAGGTTTGCCCGTAAACCGGAATTCCCACTCCGGCACTCAGCTTGAAAAAGAACTATAACCGTCACAACTAAACTGAGGCCTCTTATGCTACAAAGAATTCCGGTTTCCCAACCCTGCGCCCTTCCAGGGTAAAGCGGCGCAGCTCATCCCTTCGAGGCTCATCCCAACACAGGTGGGACTCGTATGCGCGCCGCGATTCACGACAACTCTAGCTTTATTGTCACTGTGCTCTGCTGGTTGGTATTGTGCGCAACAGCTTTCGCTCAGGACTCGGCCACCGGCGCCATCCGCGGATCCGTGCTCGATCCCTCCGGCAGCCGAATCGCGCAGGCGTCTATTGTCGCTGTGAATTCGGCTACCGGCGCCCGCTACTCCACCACATCTGATGCCGAAGGCCGCTACTCGCTCGATCTGCTTCCGCCCGGCGATTACACCGCCCGCGCCGTCGCGGATAAAATGTCGCCGGAAGTCACGCCCACGCTGCACATCGATCTCGGGTCTGCCGCCCAACTCGATTTCCACCTTGCCATCGCCGGGGCTCAGGAAAACGTTACCGTCTCCGGCGCTCCGCAACTGGTTCCAACTCAGCCTGTTCCGGTCTCTACCTTAGTCGATGAGCGCGGCATCGCCGACCTCCCGCTCAATGGACGTCGCTTCTCCGATCTGATGCTGCTCTCGCCGGGTGTCACGCAGGATCCGCGCAGCCTCACCTCAGCGACAAACGGCGATCTCTCATTCGGCGGCATTCGCGGATTTCAAAACAGCTTCCTCGTCGACGGCGGTGATTTCAATAACGCTTTCTTCGCGCAAGCCCGCGGACTGTATCGCGCACCCTATCAATTCTCCAATGAAGTTGTGCAGGAGTTCCGCGTGTCTTCGAATTCCTACGGAGCGGAAAATGGCCGCGCCGGCGGCGCCGTCATCAACGTCGTCACCAAATCCGGTTCCAATCATTGGCACGGCACCGGGCTTTATTACATCCGCGACAGCAGCTTCGGCGCGGCCGATGCATTCCTGCCGTTCACGCCTCACAGCCGACAGCAGCAAGGTGGAGGCACGCTTGGCGGTCCGCTCCGGAAAAATAAAATCTTCTTCTTCGCCGGATTCGATGCCCACTATTTTCACGTCCCGAATGTAGTCGAATTTCTCAACAACACCATGCAGGTTGTCCCGCAGGCAGGCACCGGGCCTTATACTCCCGGCGATTACGAAGCGACTGATCAGGCATTAGTCTTCGCCGCCGCCGACCAGCTCGACTCCTACGCTGGAGCCTTCCCTGCCGCGCAAATCGGCAATGCCAGCTATAGCAAGGTGGACGTCAATCTCAGCCCGCGCAACCAGCTCGCGCTGCGCGTCAACTCTTCTCGTTATTGGGGATCGAACAACGTGTTCCTCGATCCCGCCAGCCCGCTGACCTACGACTCGATTTCCGACAATGGAGAAGAAACTGTCTCGACCGACACGGGAGGAGTAACGCTGACGTCAGGACTCACGCCGCGCCTCATCAGCCATCTACGCGCTCAATTCTCGCGTGACCTTCGCCAGTCCTATACGAACACTACCAACACGCTCATAAAAATCACCGACATCATCGACGGCATCGGCCGCTCTGACCAGCTGCCGCGCGCCACGCGCGAGCACCGCGCCCAGCTGGCTGAAACTCTGAGCCTCGATACCAACAGGCACACTTTCAAATTCGGCGGCGACATGCTTCTCACCTGGATTTACGACTTCTTCCCCGGCCAGCAAAGCGGCGAATACATCTTCGATCCCATCAAAGTCAACCCCTTCACTTTCCAACCGCAAGAAGCTGGACTTCCGCTCACGCCGCTGCGCGCCTATGCACACGCCATGCCGAAATATTATCTGCAGAACTTCGGACCCTCCGCTTCCAATCCCAATAGCAACGATTACGCCGCCTTCGCGCAAGACACCATTCGCGTGACCGACCACCTCGCGCTGAATCTTGGGGTTCGCTGGGATTTGCAAACCTTCACCAAGGTGGGACTGATCTCCAATCCTCTATTCCCGCCCTCCGGCAAAGTTCCGTTCGACCCGTATAATTTCGCGCCCCGGGTTGGTTTCGCCTACTCGCTGGGCAAAATTCATCCACTTGTGATTCGCGGCGGATATGGAATTTTCTACGTCCGCATCCCTCAGATCTACAATTCCGCCATCGCCACCGAAAACGGCATCACCGACGCACAAGTCTTTCTCAATCATTCGAACTACTACGATAACCGGGTCTTTCCCGCGTATCCCAATCCGCTCGTCAGCTGTTCGCTCACCGGGCCGGCATGCAATCTTCCCGCTGGATTCACGGATGGCGTCACCAACGACATCTCCGCTTTTGCCCCCAACTTCGTCACGCCCCGCGTGCAGCAGACCAGTTTTACAGTTGAGCGCGAAGTGGCCAGCCATACCACCATTGCCATCTCTTACCTTTATGTTCACGGAGAGCATCTCATTCGCGCACTGGACGTTAACCTTCCACCGCCGGTTGCGCTGACCTATCCGATTTTCGATTCTACGGGCTCGATTTTTCAAAACGGCTACTACACCGTCGACTCCTTCGCTACCTGGCAGTACACGCAATCGTTAACCTGCCCGTTTCCGCCCTGCATCAATGCTCTCGGTCGCCCGATTGCGCAACTTGGCGCCATCGATGAATTCCAAAGCGCTGCCTCCAGCGTGTACAACGGCGGCACGCTCTCCATTAACCGCCGCGTGTCCCGCGGCACTTATCTGCGTCTCTCCTACACCTACGCTCACGCGATCGACGACGGTCAAGACGCACTCGTCGCAGGCGAACCCGCCACCGTGCAGAATGCCTATAATCCCAACGCCGAGCGCGGCCCCAGCGTCACCGACCAGCGCAATCGTTTCGTCGCGGCTCTATCGCTTGAGCCTCGTCCATTCCACCGCGAACACGAGTTTCTGGGACGCGTTTTCAACGACTGGAAAATCTCCAGTATTGTCACCGCCGGCAGCGGACGCCCAATTAACGCCAGCGTCTACGGCGACCCCAACCAGGACGACAATTACGATAACGACCGCCTTCCCGGCTACAGCCGCAATGCCTTCACTGGACCCGACTATTCCTCAACCGACCTGCGCCTGGTCCGCAAAATTCGCCTCAGGGAAGGCTACCGCGTCGACGTGACCGCCGACTCGTTCAATCTTTTCAACCGCCTGAACCCGCGCGTTACTATCACCAGCGACGGCCTCACTGCCGAGGCTACGACTTTCACCCAATACACCAGCTATGTTCTCAACGTCCCCTATCCTGCCTATTACCAGCAGCCTACACAGAATTTCCTAAAGCCCAATGCCGCCTTCGCCCCCCGCCAAATCCAACTCGGCTTGAAGTTAGTTTTCTGAAAGGCAAACACTGATCGAATGGCGAAGCCGTGTGCTCTCGCCGTCGTGAACGAGCCCCTAAAAATCCGCATCCCATTGCCATGCCGAAACGCTCCGGGCAAACCCAGGCAAAACCTGTAATCCTCAAGGGCTGGCAGCAGATCGCAACTTTCCTGGGCGAGCCGGTCTCAGTAGTCAAGCGCTGGGCTTCCGAAGGACTGCCCGCGCGCCGCCAAGGCCGTTTCATCACCACGACCTCCGACGAGCTAAACTCCTGGTTTGGCAAAGAGGCTGGCAAGCCGGTGCACGTTGCCACAGAAGAATCAGATCTTACCGCCGAATTGAAGCGAGGACTGTCGTTCGCACGGGATAAACCCCGGAAATCAGAGCAAGCCGCCTGATGAATTTTCTCCTCTCCCTCTTGACTTCCGGCCAAATCCTTGTAATAACTATTCGGTCCTACCGGACTGGTTTGGGGGTGTGTCTGTTTGGCGGAAATTCGACTGCAAGAGGGTGAGTCTCTCGAGAACGCCCTGCGCCGCTTCAAGCGCAAAGTGCAGCAGGAAGACATCATCAAAGAGGTCAAGCGCCACTCCTTTTACCTGAAGCCCGGGGAGAAAAAACGCGTGAAAGCCGCTCTCGCCCGCAAGCGTGCGCGTAAGAAAGTTCGCAAGGAGCAGGATTAACGCAGAGTCGGTTTGAAGGAGTAAGAAACGAAGCAGTAAAAGGGTCGCACCGTCCCGGCGCGGCCCTGCTCTGTTGACCCCCAACAAACAGAGCTGCATTAGGGATTATTCTTTATTCATCCATCATTCATTATTCGGCATTCTGTGGGAAATAGCTGTATCCACGCGCCGTTCCAGGCGCGTGGCGGGCCGAGTCCAGGGGTAGTTTGAGGGGGGATGTAGACAACCTGCGTTTGTTGTGCGCCAGCGCTATCCCTGCGCCCGGCGCTCACGTTCGCAGGCATAAGGGAGCCATCCTCAATGGAATTTCAGGACAAGGTACTGACCTGCATCGATTGCGGTGCGCAGTTTATGTTCACCGCCGGGGAACAACTCTTTTTCTACGACAAGCAATTCAAAAACGAGCCCAAGCGCTGTAAGTCCTGCAAGTCCAAGCGCGTTGCCGTGCTCAATGCGAATCCCGGCCATCGCGAGGGACACAATCAGCATTCGCGTATCGAGACCCGAGCTACCTGCTCGCAATGCGGTAAGGAGACTACCATCCCCTTCAAACCGACCCAGGGACGGCCCATCTTCTGTCGTGAGTGCTTCGTGCAAAAACGCAACGTGGCCACTGCGTAGGTCTCACCTGGGGATGGCCCGAAGCCGGCAAGGAGCCAGCCACGACTGGAGCTATTAACTGCCATACTTGCGCTACGATAGTTCTGTGCCCACCTTCTGCATCGAAAATTTCGGATGCCGCGCCACCCAAGCGGACGGGGCCGAGCTTGAACGCCAGTTCGAGTCGTTCGGGCTCAATCGTGCCGAGATCGCAATAGCGGACATGGTGGTATTGAACACCTGCACGGTGACCAACTCCGCCGATCAGGATGCGCGCGCCGCTGTCCGGCGGGTGCAACGCCAGAACCCCGCTGCGAAAATCATCGTTACCGGATGCTACGCGCAGCGCGCTCCCGAAGAGATCGCCGCGCTGCCGGGCGTAAGCGCCGTCATCGGCAATTCACACAAGCACCAGCTCGCCGAAATTGTACTGCGCCCGACTCAGATTCATACCGCAGGGAGCGGGGACCGGCAGGACGAGTTCAGTTCTAAGCTTTCCCTGTCCAGTACCAGATCGTTCATTCCCATCGCATCTCTCTCTGACCCCTTGCCCCTGACCCCTGACCCCAGCCTTTTTGTCTCCGACATTTTCGCCCACACCGAATTGCTTGCCGCTCCGGTTTTCGAATCAAACAGCACGAACCACGGCGACCGCACCCGCCCCAATCTCAAAGTTCAAGATGGATGCGACAACCGCTGCTCGTTCTGCGTGATCCCCAGCGTGCGTGGCCACAGCCGATCGTTGCCAGTGGAGAAAGTAATCGCTGAAGTGAACACGCTGGTTGCATCCGGTTACAAAGAACTGGTCATCAGCGGCATTAATCTCGGCCGTTGGGGACGCGATTTGGCCCGCGGACCTCAGGTCTCAGACCTCCGTGACGCGCCGACTTCCGAAGTCCGGGGTCCGACGCCGATTTTTGAAGATCTCCTGCGCGCCATCCTCGCTGAAACCCAACTCGAAAAACTGCGTATCTCTTCGGTCGAGCCCATGGATTGGACAGACGGCCTGATCTCGCTGGTCGCCTCTTCGCCTCGCATTGCCAGGCATGCGCATGTTCCGCTGCAATCCGCCAGCGATGCCGTGCTGCGGCGCATGCACCGCAAATATCGCCCGTGGCACTATCGCGAGAAGATTGAGAAAATTCGCGCCGCCATGCCTACTGCAGCGATCGGAGCAGACGTCATGGTCGGATTTCCCGGCGAAAGCGATGCAGAGTTCGAATGCACCCGCCGCTTCATCCATGAGCTGCCATTCACGTATCTTCACGTATTCACTTATTCGGCCCGTCCCGGAACGGCGGCCGCAGCCATGCCGAATCAAGTTCCGATTCGCGTCGCGCGCGCACGCAACAAAATTCTGCGCGACCTCGCCGCCGAAAAGAAACTCGCTTTCATGCGCAGCTTCATCGGGAAATCGCTGGATGCCATTACTCTGAATATCGTTTACGAGAGTCCCGCAGGCGAGCGTACCGAAGCTCTGACCGACAATTATCAGAAGCTATATCTCCGAGGACACCACCAGGCCAATCGCTGGATCACAACGCGGATCGAGGAAGTGCAGAATGAGGCTCTGGTGGAAAGCGAAATCGGGTCCATCGACGCTAACTAACTGCAAGTAACTCCGACTCAGGCCAAGGCATGTCTAAGGGAGCGGTCAACAAAGCGATTCCCCAGTGTATTACGCGACCCGAAGGCCACCATCAGATTTGATCCGCCTGCTTTGGACTGTTTATCGCCGCCGCATCCATCTTCCGGGCGCGGCAGCAACTCTTTCCCGTGTTTTCGCGCAAGACGGGAGTTCTTTTATTTTTGAGCTTCCTGCCGCTGCTGTTGATGATTTTTTCATTGTGCCAGAGTTGCACGCTAAGTTATTATGGATCTATAATTTGCGGGGTGGTCCTTTGTAGGTTCACAGGTTGGGCTGCCGGAAAATTCGAAAACAAACCAGGAGCAAACCATGTCCGCACCCAGCCGCCGGCCCGAGATACGTCGGCGCCGAGCCCGTCATCACAAAGTCGTCATCCTTCGCAAACGCCTTGCTGGCGCACCGAATGATGCTGAACGCAGCCGCATCACCGCCAAACTGCATAAACTGTCGGTCGCGTCCCCAGGCCAGCCACTGGTGAAGTAAGTTTTTTCGACGCATAGGCTATAACTTGTCGAGCAGATTACGCAACACCTTCCGTCGTATTCTTGTGTGAGCGGGAATCGGGGTTGGAGGGAGTGGCAGTCCCAGTCTTGCAGAGAACTTCGCGATAAGCATCCATGATCCGCCTCACGGATTTCTCCCAGGAAAACTTCGCCGCCTGCTTGTAACTGCGCTCTTTCATTTTCTCGCGCAAGGGCTGGTCGAGTAGAACCCGGTGCAGGGCGCGCATGATCTCGAACACGTTCTCGGGATGCACCAGCACAGCCGCATTGCCGACAACCTCAGGAAGCGAAGAGACATTTGATGTCACTACCGGAGTGCCGTGCGCCATAGCTTCGAGCGGCGGCAATCCAAAGCCTTCGTATAACGATGGGAAGACGAAAATTTTTGCCTGATCGTAAAAGGTTCGCAGCACTTCCACCGGCACAAATCCCAAGAAGCGCACATCGTTCTGCACACCGCTGCGGATCACGGTTCGGCGCAGGTCCGGATTCCCTGAAAGATCGTCGCCAATAATAATCAGCTTGAGATCGGGGTATGCACCGTCTTTTTCCAGTTCGGTTTTCAGCGCGGAAAAGGCTTCGATCATGCGCACAACATTTTTGTGCGGGCTGATGCGGCCGGCATAAAGCAGGAAGGGATAAGTCACCTGATAGCGTTCAGCAATGAGTTGCCGGTCCGCGGCGCTGGCGTGGCCGCGTAGGAAGCGTTCATCGATGGCGTTGTAAATTACCTCGATTTGCGACGAGGGGATACCGAAAAGTTTCTCCATCTCGATTTTGGTGAAGTTTGAAACCGCGAAGATGCGAGACGCCTTGCGCAAAACCTGTTTGGTGAGCTGGAAGTGCAGCGAACCCCAAAAGCCGGTCTGGATGCGGGCGCGCGAAAGATGATCGAGCATGTCATGCACCGTCATCACAAACGGGCAAGGCAGCGCACGAGGGATGGAAAAGAGGCTTGGAATATGCACGAGATCGCATTGCAGCCGCTGCACGATATTGCGAAATTCCCGGAAGCTCTTGAGCGAACGCTCCGGCCCGTCTAAGGGAACAGTATGGAAATTCGATGGCAACGGCCCGATTTCCTCAACTTTGGCGGGAGGTCCGATGAGGAAAAATGTGGTCTCGTGGTCAAGACGTCCGAGGGTGCGAACAACGTTGCGGATGTAAGTTCCGACGCCGAACTCGGTCACCGGATGTCAATGGCGATCTTCACCAAGGGCATTTAAGCACAGATAGCAGATGATCCCGAAACGGAATTCCGAAGTTCCGGCTAAACTCTAGCTTCCGCCTGCACCTTGGCCCTGCGCTCGGCGTAGAGTGGGAAGGCCTCGCATAGATCCAGCACTTCCTTGCGGATTCTGCTCAGTACGGCGGCATCGGTCCTGTGATGCAAAGCTTCCGAGATCCAGCGTCCGATCTGCCGCATCTCGCCTTGCTTCATTCCGCGGGTGGTAACGGCTGGGCTGCCGATCCGAATACCGCTCGGTTTCAACGGAGGGTTGGTATCGAATGGAATTGCGTTCTTGTTTACAGTGATTCCAGCTTCACCCAGCGCCTTTTCAGCCTCGCTGCCCAACATTCCTTTTGAGAAAACATCGACCAGCATCAGATGCGTATCCGTGCCGCCGGAGATTACGCGGAAACCCTCGGCAGCTAAAGTTTCGGCGAGCGTTTTTGCGTTGGCGACGATCTGCCTGGCATAATCGCGGAACTCGGGCTGCATCGCCTCTCGGAAGCAGATTGCCTTCGCCGCCATAATGTGAACCAGCGGACCGCCCTGCATTCCCGGGAAAACTACTTTATCGATCGCCGCCGCAAATTCGGCCTTGGAAAGAATCATGCCCGACCGCGGTCCGCGCAGAGTCTTGTGCGTGGTTGAGGTCACGATCTGCGCGTGTGGCACCGGCGATGGATGAACACCACCGGCAACGAGTCCGGCAAAATGCGCCATATCGACGAGGTAGAGCGCGCCGACTTTATCAGCAATCTGCCGCATGCGGGCAAAATCGATAGTGCGCGGATAGGCGCTGCCGCCGCCGATGACCAGCTTCGGCCGGTGCTCCTCGGCAAGTTTTTCCAGAGCGTCATAATCGATGGTTTCGGTTTCTTTGGTCACTCCGTAGGGAACGATCTTGTACATCTTCCCAGAAAAATTTAGCGGATGACCGTGAGTGAGGTGACCGCCATGCGCCAGGTTCAATCCAAGAATGGTGTCGCCGGGTTGCAGCACGGCCGCGTAAGCTTCCATGTTGGCCTGCGAGCCGGCATGAGGTTGCACGTTTGCGTGCTCTGCGCCGAATAGCTGCTTGGCACGGTCTCGTGCCAGGTTCTCCACCACATCCGTAAACTCGCAACCGCCGTAATAACGCTTGCCGGGATATCCCTCGGCGTACTTGTTGGTAAATACAGACCCGGCGGCTTCGAGCACGGCCTCGCTCACAAAATTCTCCGAGGCAATCAGTTCCAGTCCTTCATGCTGTCGGCGGGTTTCGTTATCGATGGCGGCGGCAATTTGCGGATCAACTTCATAGATGGGACTTTCCATGGCAGGCTTTTTCATATCGTCCTTCCTAATGCTTCTCGTAAACCTCAGGCCGGTGAAGCTCCATATATCGCTCCGGAGCCTTCAAGGGAGTAAAACCATACTGCGAATAAAGTCGATGCGCGTCGCGGGTTCAAAAGAATCCAGCGGCGGAGATTCTGCAGGGCCGGATGCCGGGTGATGCACTCCATCAGCCACTTGCTCAAACCACGAGCGCGATGCGACTCCAGCACGAATACGTCGCCCACATACGCGATGGTCGCGAAGTCGGTGACAACGCGCGCGAAGCCGACTTGTCGGGCATCCCCATCATAAATCCCAAAGCACAACGAATGCTCGATCGACCGCGCCACCACTTCCCGTGGAATGCCTTTTGCCCAATAGCAATTGGTCAGAAGATCGTGAACGAGATCCAAATTCAGCCGATTGCGATCGGTGCTGATCAGAAACTCGCCAAGCCGATATTCCTGAACTACGGCGAAGTCGCTATTCGCAACAGCAGACATCTACACATTCTAAACCGGCGGAGAGCAGCTTCTGTGCCGGCTGCTGATTGCTAGTTGCCGATTGCTGATTTCTAAAATGCCGTTCTCAGGAACGAAGCCAGCTGCCAGCCGTCCATATAACTGAAGGGCGCTTCGCCCATGGTGTAATGCCCGCAGGGCAGAACCACAACTTTGTGATCGAGCCCGCGTTTCGCAAACTCGGCGACAATATCACGCGAGAGTTCGGGCAAGAACGTCAAATCGTACTTGGCATAAATCACGAGCGACTTTCGAGGCCAGCGAGAAAACTGATCGAAGTATGCCATGGGACTCACCCCGAGCCATGCCTGCCGCAAAGTTTCCAATGTAATCTGCGATTCAATTCCCTGCCGGATGTGCCGGGTTGATTGCCCATGCCACACCACGTCTGCCACATAGGTAGATGCGTGATTGAATGCCGCCACGCGAATGCGTGGATCGTGCGCCGCGGCGATGAACGCGTAACAAGAGCCGAGGCTGGTGCCGACGATGCCGAGTTGGTTGTATCCCTGCTGCTCCAGCCAATCGAGGCAGCTGCGAATATCGGCTACGCCCTGCCGCAGCGCATCGAGGGTGCGGCCAATGTTTGCCGAAACTGCGTAGTCGGCGCGGCTGATTTCTGCCGGCATGCGGATATCGTGATAGGGCATGCTCATGCGCAGCACTGCAATTCCCAGCAAGTTGAGCACGCGGCAAAGGCTGGTATAGGAGATCGCATCCGCGTTCCAGTGCGGCAGAAGCACAACCGCGCGGCGACCACGCGCCGGAAACCAGCGCGCATTCACCAGATTATTTTCCGGATAGGGTGTTTTCACCGGCGAAGTAAAGCGGAGAAATTCGGAGTAGCTTCCCTTGACCTTGGCTTCGAGCCTCAGATCAGGCACTTCGCGCGTAGAAAAAACTTTTACCTCGCGCTTTTCCAACCGGAAATCTGTGGGTCGGGTATAGGAATAAAATTCGTCGCTCGCAGCGACGATGCGACGGTTGAAATCGACCAAGAACTTAGCCGGATCCTGCCCCTCTTGCCCCGGCTGCCAGCCGTTGCGGCATGGCCAATTGCGCGCCCAATCGAGGCCCCACTCCAATGGACGCACTACGCGGTTGTTGTCCACCGACGTGAGCCGATGCTCCCAATCGTACATCCATTGTGCGTAGCGCGAGGGCATGTACTTTGAGGATAACAAACGAGCGGGCCACAATCAGCCCCTCCACATTGAAGTGCGAAGAACAGGGACTGGATGGGAACGTGCAGGGATTAAATCTATCGAGGTGACCCCGAAACTCTGTCATCCCTCGCGAAGCGAGACATCTAGGTTGTGGCTGCGTCCTTTCAAGGTTGTCGCCGCATGCCAACACCAAGATCCCTCGCTTCGCTCGGGACGACAATCTGACGGGGCGCCGGACAGGCGGACTGGAGCACCCGTGATGCATAACGCAGCCGCTGTCAGAACCGTGAGCCGCTTAACTACCGTACTTCCTCGGCACGCGCTTCGAAATGTTACAGAGAATCTCGTAGGGCGAACTGTTGGCCAGCCGGGCATGTTCCAGAGCATCGACGCTCAAGCCGTCGCTGGCTCCTAGCAGAATCACTTCATCACCGACCGCGATGTCAGGAATGCCAGTTACATCCACCAGCGTCAAGTCCATCGAGATGCTGCCGACGATAGGCGCATAGTGATCGCGCACGATTACGCGGCCACGGTTGGAAAGCTGGCGATTATATCCATCGGCGTAGCCAACCGGTAGCACGGCCACGCGCGCTGGAGCTTTGGTCACGTAAGTGCCGCCGTAGCCCAAAGGCTGATTGGCAGCGAAGTTTCGCATCGACAAAATTCGCGTCTTCCACGTGAGCACCGGTTTTACGGAAAGCCGCAGCGTGCCTCCGCTCACTTCCCGCCCGGCGCGCTGGAACGGCAAGTAATAGCCGTAGATTGCTACCCCCGGACGCACCATGTTGTTCCAGGTTTCACGGCGCGAGATCAATGCGCTGGTGTTCGCCATGTGCACCAGCATCGGATCAAAACCTGCAGCCCGCACCATACGGAGCGCTTCCTCGAAACGGCGCGCTTGCTCGGCGACGGATGGCGCGTCCATGATTTCCGACGAAGCCAGGTGAGTGGAAAGACCCTCAAGCGCAAGCTGTGGCGCGGCTCGCAGCGCTTGTAACACCTTCGGTAATTCATCAAGCGAAACGCCTAACCGGCCCATGCCGGTGTCCACTTTCAAATTCACCGCATGATGCACCGAGGCTGCTGCTGCCGCCTTCTCGAGAAGTTCGATATGCCACGGTTCCCAGACGGTTGGGGTAAGCTGCAGCCGCACAATCTCGCTTTCCTCTCCGCGCCAGAAGCCAGTCATCAGCAAAATGCGGGATTCAATGCCCTCTTCGCGTAGTGGAATTGCTTCATCGAGGGAGGTAACCCCCAGCCACTTTGCGCCTTCCGCCTGTAAGGCGCGGGAACATTCGACTGCGCCATGACCATATGCGTCCGCCTTCACCACCGCACACACGGTGACCCCTGCACCCGCGTGTTTCACCACGGTGCGAAAGTTTTGCCGCAGCGTTCCGAGCGAAACTTCGGCCCACGTGGGACGAGTGGCCACGCGGCTTAACACTTCTACAGTTGATGCCATTGAGATTCGATTATAGCGGCAGCAGTATTCTCTCCTAAGTTACGCTCGGACTACTCCCAAGCAGGTTTAGGGATTCGTGATTCGGGTTCAGTTTCCGGCCAGCGAGAAATTCACCGTGATCTGCGTCTCCACTTCTACCGGCTCACCATTCAGAATGTAGGGACGATATCGCCATTGGCGCACGGCTTCAATCGCGGCGGACGCCAGCATGGGATGTCCCGAGAGCAGCCTTAGCTTTTCGATGCCGCCCGACTTGCCAATCACCGCCTGCAGAATCACCGCTCCCTGAATGCGAGCACTTCGCGCCAATGGCGGGTATGCGGGCAGGACTTTGCGAACCAAGTCGCCCTCGCTCATGTGCGACAGTCGGACCGTGCGCTCCGTAGACGCTGGACCCTTCGGGATCATTGGGGCAGGGGCTATTCCAAAGGATGAAAGAACACCACCCTGACCGCTGCTTCCCGGTGTTCCCGGAATGTAACCGCCAGACTGGGCAAGCTGCGGCGGAGCGATATCGTTCCCGCTCGCTATCTGCGGCGGGATTTGCGCCGGCTGGTGCAACATAATTTCTGCCGCTGGGCGATTCATCACCGGGGCTGTACCCGATCGAGCACGGATCTCGATGGGCGCGGGCAAAGGTGCAAATAGGCTGATCGGAGTTGCAAGATGCCGAAGCATTGGTACGCCGATCGGCCGAAGCAGTGGCACAATCAGCAGCACGGCTACAACGAGCGCTTCTACGCCGAACGAAGTCAAGGTTGTCAGGCCACGGCGCGAGCGTTCGTCCCATGTGGAATTCAGGCTGTTGTCAAACATGGTGTCCTCCCCGACGGAATCGTTGTTCAAAACTCGTTGCCGGTAAAGACACCGCGATCCGCTGAACCGGATGGGATAGAGCAAAGAAAAAAGCCGCACTCGCGTGCGGCTTGGTGGGAACTTTCTCGACACACGTGGTGTCGTAAAAGCTACTGCGGAGTTGTCGGTTTCGGAGCTGCGGGCTTCGGCGTGGTCGTCCTCGGAGCCGCAGGCCTGGCGGGCGCCGACCCGCCTGTGGCTGCAGGCGCCGGAACTCCCGATTGCGTGTTATAGAGATCGACCACGGCTTTGGTAATGTCCGACTTGTTGCCGTCATACCACAACACCGGGCTTTGCGGCCACGGGTTGGAAGTATCGACGATCATGGCATAGCCGCCCTGTTGCGCATGCTTCACGATCACTGGCGCCATTTTCTGCAGAATGCGCTGAAAGACTTCCTTCTGCTGATTCTGCCCGTCTTCCTGAAAATCCTGCACAGCTCGATCCAAGGATTTCTTCTTGGTCTCGATCTGCTTTACGAGTTCGGCACGGGCTTCCTCGTTCAGCTTATCGCCCTGCGTCTGGAGCTGTTTTTGCAAGCTTTCCAGTTCGTCGTTCTGCGACTTCAGCTCGTTCTGTTTTGGTTCCAGCTTCTTCTGAAGAGCGGCAAAGTCGCGCTGGCCCTCATTGGTGCCAAGAACGGCCTGTTCAATGTTGATGGTTCCGATCTTCGTGCCCGTGCCTGTGGCGACAGGAGGGGCGGAAGCTGAGGGCGCACTGGGCGGCTCGGTGGGAGCGGCGCCTGCGGTTTGGGCCCATGCGGAAATCATGGAGATCACGGCAACGGCCAGAAATGAACGCAGAAACTTGCTTGTCATTGGATCGATTCAACTCCTTGGAACGTTATTTCGTACATTCCGATTTCGTACACTCCGGTCCCGTCCATCTGGTTCCGGTCCATACTTTCACACTATCGTGTTCCGGGAAGAACTCGGATTACCCTTGTCAGGCAACGCGTGGCCGCATTCACGGAAGTCTTATTTTTTCGAACGATCGCCTGTCAGACGTTTGTCGGAACTTCGCCGCACTGGAATACCGGCGTCATATGCCGGATTGCGGACGTGCCGTCCAGCCTTCATCAACTTCCATGGCGTGGATCGTAACGATTATAGAGAGGCTCAGCGGTGCCGTCAAACCAATCGCCCGCTTGGGGCAGCAATCTGCGACCGAGCGTACAGCCTTCTTTGCCAAAGCGGACGTGGATTCCGACATTCTAGAACGTGGTGGCCACTGTGAACCGGAATGTCTTCCTCGGTTCGCGCAAGAGGAAGGTAGGCGCGTAAGCGTTGCGCGCCAGATTAAACGTGTAGGCTCCGGCGGCGGTCAACTGGCAACCGCTTTTGGGGTTGCACGTTTGCGGGAACATTGAAGCGGTAATCGGAATGGGCGGGTTCGCCGGCTCATCCAGACGCAGCGGGTTGTACGCCCAGTAAATTCGGAAGGGCGCGTTAATCACGGGCAGGAACATCTGCAACTCGAGACCGGTGGACATTCTGGGCCTCCAGTTGGTCTGGCCGAGCACCTCCAAATTCTGCGAGGGTGGGGGGCTTAGTACGCTCCCCAGAGTGCAGGTATTGGCCGTAGCGGTCTGCACCAGTTGCGGACAGCCAAGGAACGTGCCCACCAGGCTCTCATACTGCACCTCCGCGATCTGCAATTGCGAGCGCCGCAGGATGGGATCAATGCCTGCATCTATGAATGGTGCCAGCGCCACCGGGCCGACGATGGTGATGCGGTACTCCAGGTTAGTGACCATGCTGAAGTCGCCGCCGGGGAAGACAATCTGATCGATCGGGATCGGCACTTTGACCGGCCCTGCGCGCGGATTCTGCGGATCGATAAGAACCGGGGTTCCGTCGCGATTGGTGAGCGTGATCGATCCGACGTTCGGCAGGAAAGCGACCGGAGAGATGGAACGAATATCGAAACCGCGCAGATCGTTTTCGCCGCCCATATAGGAACGCTCGAACGGCGGTGCTATCAATCCGCCGAAGCCGGTAATGAACGAAGTTTGAAAGTTAAAGCCCAAAGCGTTACGCCGGTTTTGCATCGGAATAAATTTCTTGTATTGCACGACCGGACGAATCGAACGAATGGTGCCGCCCAAGCCTGCGAGTTCTGCGCCTGCCGTGAACTGATGGCCATGATGCGGTGAGATCGGACTATCGAGGGTATTGAAGGAGAAGTTGGGGAAGATTTTGCTGGTGATGATTCCTTCCAGCGCTTGCGGTCCGGAAATGCCGCGGAATGCGAGATACGTGAACAGACTCTTGGATGCGGTGCTTAGAGCGACCAGCGAGGAGCGGTCGAACGAGTAGGTGATGCCAACACGCTTGAAGGAGTGGTGCAAAGGATAACTCAACGAGCTTGTGAACCCCGCGCTCGATTGCGAGTAGTTTTGCAGGTTCTGCAGAACGGTGTTAGGCAGGTTGAGCGTTTGGCCGCTGAAAAGCGAAAGTTGCCGCGCCTGATCGTAATTGACTTTATTGTAGTAAATGTTGAAGCCGAACTGCAGCGGCCGGTCAAACATGTAGGGTTGGGTAAATCCGAAGCGGACACTGCGAGCCAGGTTTCCGACGCTGGCCTGAACCGAGAGCGTCTCTCCCAGTCCGAGGAAGTTGTTGGTGGCGTAGTTAATGCCCACGAAAGCTCCTTCCAGTCCGCTCACGCCGCCATTCAATCCGATGCTGTTCTTGCCTTTTTCATGGACTTTTAATGTGAGATCGACGAGCCCGTCTTTTTCATCCAGGGTACGGACTGTAGTGTTGGGGTCGTCGGGCTTCAGTTGGTCGAAATATCCTAATTGATTCAGGCGCAGCAGGCTCAACTCCCACAGACGCGAATTGTAAACGCTGCCTTCCTCGAGCGCGATCTCGCGGCGGATTACTTTATCCCGAGTGGTGGTATTGCCCTGAAATTCGATGCGCCGCACGTAGAATTGCTTTCCCTCGTCTACATCGACATCGAGAAAGATCTGCTTTTTTTCGTCGTCAAAGCGGGTATCGGGAATGGAAGTAAAGTTGATATAGCCGATGTCGCCATAGGCTTTGCGCAGGTTCTCGAGGCCCTTGGCGATTTTTTCTTTGCTGAAAATGTCTCCGTCTTTGATGGGAAAAAGACTGCGCAGCGCCTTGGTGTTGGAGACGGCCTTGTTGTTTTTGAAGGTGATGCCGCCCAGAGTATACCGGTCGCCCTCTTCGATGGGCATGGTGATATCGACAGCTTTGCCGGGCCCGCTTTGAATCAGAGGAATATGTCCGCCCTGATGCCCGGTATCGTGAATCTCAGTCTTCGGCTGGTTGACGATGACTTTGAAGTAGCCGCGATTTTGATATTCATTGCGCACTCGTTCGGTGTCTTCATCGAGCTTGGTAGCGTCGTAGGTGCGGGCGAAGATATCTTCCAGGAAGATGGAGTGCGGAATGCCGATCGGCCGCAAGTTTTTCATGGCATAACGCAGAACTCGCGTCTTCACGTTCTTGTTGCCTTCAAACCTGATCTTGCCGACTTTAACCTTGGGACCCTCTTTGACAACGAAGGTGATTCCCACCGCGGCCGGAGGTATCTGCCGAACTTCGGTCCGAATAGTGGAAAACTGCCGCCCGTGTTCGGACAGTAATCCCTTGATGGCGACTTCCGCTTTCTTCACTTTGGTCGGATCGTACTGATTCTCTACTGCCAGTCCGACTTTGGCTTCCTTAAAGCGGTCCAGCACATCGCTGGTGGAAATCGAGCTGAGACCCACGTAATTGATTTCGCGGATGGTTGGCTTCTCTTTGACTTGAATGATTAAACGCCAGCCTTTTGGGGTTTGTTCGCGGGAAAACTTGATGTCCTGAAAGTAGCCGGTATTCCATAGCGCATTGAAATCACGCTCGAGTGCGGCAGGGTCGTAAATATCCCCGGGGTGAGTAAAGATGCGCGATTTAATCGTTTCAGCGGGAATCCGGCGATTGCCTTGAACGACAATCTCGGAAATTACATCGCTCTGCGCCCAGCTTCGTGCCGCGGGAAAAATCAGCCATGCCAATGCAAACATCCACCCCAGCCGCTTCATGCTTCGGCTAAGGCTTAGCCAGGAACAAGATAGAGGGTGAGCCGCGACGAAAAGACGCTGGCCCTGCTGGGACACAGCTATATTGCCATGAGCACAAAAATGAATCGCTACGACCTCAGTTTCTGGGATGTAGGAAAACGATCATTATACGTAGAGAAGCAGAAAGCGTCCAAGCCGCCACTCTAAACGGTGGCTTCATGGCTTCATTTGTGTGACTTGGCTGACTCCACCTCCACCAAGACGGAATAAAACGTTGCCGAGTTGCCCAGATCGGAAAGTTTTTCTGAGGTGAGCACATTGATATTGCGAAATCCGGGAGTCAGCTTGGCCCAGTTCAGCCTCGCGGAAACTACTCCGGGTTGAACCGTGCCATCGACGCGGGCCCGCAGAAAAATTTCCCCGCGCCGGTTGTAAACCCTTACGTTGTCTCCATCAGAGATTCCACGGGTGCGAGCGTCGGCTGAATTGAGTTCGAGCACGTTCGTTTCTTCCATAACTTGAACCGATGGCAGATTGCAGAAGCTTGAGTTCAGAAAATTGTCGGCCTTGCGCGCCAGAAGTTCGAGTGGAAATCTTTTCCTCTCGCCTCCATGGCGCGATTCCGCGGGCACCCTGAACTCAGCTACGGGGTCGAGTCCCAGAGCTTTTATCGCTTCGCTGTAAAGTTCGGCCTTGCCAGACGGCGCACGAAAATTTCCTTCCGCGAAGGGCAGGAACGGCGCGGTGGATGCGTCAGCAGCAGAAGCACAGCCCCGCGATTCGGAAGCTGAGCCGGCAAAATTCAATCTTATCTGTCTTTCGTTTTCCAATCGCTCGCGGTCGATGCCTTGCAACCAGGGATTGCTCGATTGCAAACCGCCATCAATCATCTGGTCGACGGTTTCGCTGAAACAGGCGTCTTTGAAACCCAAGCGATGAGCAAGCCCGCGAAACAGTTCGACATTCGACCGGCACTCGCCGAGAGGCTCAATTGCCTGATGGGAAATTTGCAGGTAATGGTGTCCGTAGGCGGCCAGCAAGTCCTTATGTTCAAAAAATGTCGTGGCCGGCAGAACGATGTCAGCATAATCGGTGGTATCGGTGAAGAACTGCTCGTGCACCACGGTGAACAAATCCGGCCGCATCAGACCCCGAATCACTTCATTGTGATTCGGGCAAACCGCCGCTGGATTTGAGTTATAGACGAACAGCGATTTCAGCGGCGGATTTTGTAAGGAGTTCAAGGCTTTCCCGAGCTCCACCATGTTCACTGTGCGCGGCTGTCCGTCCAGCCCATCAGACTTCAAATCGGGACGAGTCAGCGCGTCTTTATTCAGCCCAAAAGCGCCGCTGGTTGAGAGCTGCAAGCCACCGCCAACTTCCTTCCACGATCCGATGATGCAGGGCAGCATCGCGATGGCCCGCGTAGCCATGCCTCCGCCCTCGGAGCGCTGCACGCCATAATTTAAGCGGATCACCGACGGGCGCACCGTGGCAAATTCCCGTGCCAGCTTGCGAATATCTTCAGCGCTAATGCCCGTCCATTGCGACACACGCTCCGGTGGATAGGCCTTTACTTTTTCCCGCAACTGCTCGAAGCCCAGGGTATATTTCGCAACGTAATCGGCATCGTGGAGGCCTTCTTCGATGATCACGTGCATCATGGCGAGCGCAAGCGCGCCATCAGTCCCGGGATTAATAGGGAGATACCAGTCGGCGCGAGCTGCCGTGCGCGTGCGGTAAGGATCAATCACAACTAACTTGGCGCCTTTGCGGCGCGCTTCCGCGATGAACGGCCAGAGGTGAACGTTGTTGCCGTGAATGTTGGCAGCCCAGGCGATGATGTAACGCGAGTGAACGAACTGCTCCGGCTCAGTGCCCAGTTTCACGCCGAGAACGGAGATCAGACCAGCCTCGCCCGCAGCTGAACAAATCGCGCGCTCAAGTTGCGAAGCGCCCAGCCGGCCGAAAAACCTGCGATCCATGGAAGCGCCATTCAGTGCTCCAAGAGATCCACCGTAGGAGTAAGGCAGAATGGCTTCGCTGCCGAATTCCGAAGTGATGGCGCGAAAGCGGGACGCGATTTCATCCAGCGCTTCATCCCAAGTGATGCGTTGCCAGGGTTCCGCCACGTCCGCTTGTGCGGGGACAGCCGCCCTCGGCTGTCCATGCGGAGCGAAGCTCCGCCGTCCCTTCGCCCTGATCCGCCGCATCGGATACAACACGCGATCCGGCGAATAAACCCGATCCAGATATTTCGCCACTTTGGCGCACAAAAATCCCCGCGTCACCGGATGTGCCGGATCCCCTTGAATCTTCGTCGCCCGCCCATCCTCAACGGTGATCAGCACTCCGCAAGCATCCGGGCAATCGTGGGGACAGGCCGCGTGGACGATCTGCTTGGGCATCGGTTCATTATAAGTGGGAGGACTCAAATGCTGGCGGAAGAAAGAATGGGCGGCCTTGCGGCCGCCCGGTGCTGGGTTGCGTTACAAGTTGATTTATTGCGCCGGTGGAGGATCGACGACCACTCCGGCCGCCATAATCGGGCCGCCGGTCAGTGCGTCGTAGAACAACAATCCGCCCGCGACGAGCGATTCGCCACTGGTTAGCGTGCTGAGGCCGGTGGTGTTGATGAACAGCGTGCCATTGCCGGTCCAGACCGTCAGCGGCGCATCACCGAGCGAATAACCAATCAACGCGTTGTTCTGCAACTCGAAGTTGCCGAGGTTAATGTTCACCACGTTCGGGGTTCCAGTCATCGTGCCGTACACGCCCTGCAGCCGCAGCGAGATCATCTGCGGCGTAAAGACACTATTGGAATAGTTGCCGCCGATGAAAATTCGCTGTCCCACCAGCACGTGCGAGGAATTGAAAAGAGCGTCGGTGATCAGATTGTTAAAAAAGCACATGTCGTAGGCAGACGATGCGACGGCGCTCACGTCAACAGTCTGAATTGTGCGGCTGTCACTGACCAGATCAGCGCTGGTTTCGCCGACAAACATCGTGATCTGCTGCACCGGTCCCGTGGTTGGATTGATAGCCAACACGCGGCCGGAGATGAACGCTTGTGAGGTCGTGATGACTTCAACCGAACTGGCCATCAGCGTGCCATCTGCCTGGAAATATCCCTGTACGCCAACGGTGGCCGGGGTAGCCAGATTGTTGATCGTCCAGTCGGTGTTGAATTGGGTGCTGCTGTTGACATCAATGGTCAGTTGATGCCCGTACGGCCCCTGAATCACAAAAGAATTGGCTGACGCATCCACTGAGGCCAATCCGCCGACCAGATCAGTCACCTGAGCATCCGAATCGGTAGCCTTTACAGCTCTGGCGTAGATTACCGGGTTTACGACGCCGGTTACGTTGCCGCTGCCATCAACCGCGACGGATTGCCGAATGTCGAAATCCATGCGCAATCCAGCCAGGCCGTTGGCGCCCACCACCATCGAGCTTGGGAAACTTACTGAGACTGTAGTCGTCGTGGGACCGCCGGCTGAGTTGAACGTGCCGTTGATCGTGTTCAGCGACGGCGGGTTCGTGCTCATGTCCACGTATGAGATCACTGGAGTTGAAAGTGCAAATGTAGCGCCCGTATATGTGCCGGCAGGAACCGAATTAAATGCCAGCGGAGAGCGCAATCCCAGAAGGCGGGCGAAATCCACCGTAGTCGCGGTGGACAATACCTCCGGCGAAGTGCCTCCGGTCAGCGTAATCGAGTTGATGGTGACGTCAAATCCGACGACTGAGGGCAGAGGAGCGTCTTCGCCGGTCACAAATACATTTGCGGTTTGCCCTGTCGGGGATGTGGGCGACGACTTCGATGAACTACAGCCCAGCCCGAGCATGGCGAAGGCGAGCGCAACTGCAATCCCAAGAAATTTCCTCATGACAAACTCCTGATTCAAAGTGTAGTGAAGTCTCTGGGGGAGCCGCGAATTTGCTTCACGAAGATGGAAACACAGCGATCGCGAGTAAGTCGCGTAACCACGGTTCCGGTTACGGGATGGCCTCCCGGAACCGGAAGTCGGTAAGTGATGAATCTGAGGTGCTTACAAATCGCCAGGACGTACGCGAATCAGGACATGTACTTCAGAGTGTCTTTCAATCGCGATTTGCCATTTCGGTAGGCCAGTATTCGAGGCAGTTTGATCATGCTGTGGTTTGGGGATTTCAGCTTATTACAATTCCAGTACTTCTTTTTCTTTGGCTTTGCTCATCTCTTCCATTTTTTTGATTTCGCCGTCGGTGAGCTTTTGGATTTCGTCGAGCGATTTCTTTTCGTCATCTTCGGTGATTTTCTTATCTTTCATGGCCTTCTTGATCGCGTCATTGCCATCGCGGCGGATGTTGCGCACTGCTGTGCGGTGATCTTCCAGGACTTTGTGCAGATGCTTCACCATCTCCTGGCGGCGCTCCTGGGTCAGCGCTGGAACTGGCACTCGGATCAGCTTGCCATCATTCATCGGATTCAGCCCCAGTTCGGCCGACCGAATTGCCTTCTCAATAGCACCCATGGCTGAAGGATCGAATGGTTGAACTGTGATCAATTGCGCCTCCGGTGCATGCACCTGAGCAATCTGATTCAGCGGCATTTGCGATCCGTAGTAATCGACGTTCACGCTGTCGAGCATGTGCACCGAGGCGCGCCCGGTGCGGGTCGCGGCCATCGCCTTGCGGAAATCCTCGACGGCTTTTTCCATGCGCGTCTTGAGCTGCACGTATGTTTCCTTAAGGCCGGGAATCGCGGCCATGCCTGCTTGAGCCATTTCAGTCAGCTCCGAAAAACGAAGGAATCAAAACCTTGAATTATAAACCTGCCTGGATTGACAGCCTGTGGCAGCGATCTCGTTTGGCTGGTGCGCCATGCCGATTTAGCGGGAGATCCTTTGCTCCGACTGAAAAACGGCTGCGCTAAGGAGGAGGCCATTGTGTAAGAAGCCGAACTGCACCACTACCGTTTTTTACGCGCTCACCAGCGATCCAACCTTTTCGCCCATCAGCACTCGCCGGATATTTCCGTGCTGGTTCAGATTGAAGACGATGATCGGCAGATTGTTGTCCTTGCACAGGCTGATCGCCGTCGAATCCATTACGTTCAGCCCCAGCCGCAGTACCTCCATGTAAGTGATGTCGCCAAATTTCTTGGCGTCTTTTACTTTCATGGGATCGGCATCGTAGATGCCGTCAACTTTGGTAGCTTTAAGAATCGCGTCGGCTTTAATCTCCATCGCACGCAACGACGCCGCGGTGTCGGTCGAGAAATAAGGATTGCCCGTCCCGCCCGCGAAAATGACGATACGTCCTTTTTCCAGGTGCCGGATGGCTCGTCGCCGGATGAACGGTTCAGCAACCTGATTCATCTCAATCGCGCTTTGCACGCGCGTATAGACTTTCTGCTTCTCCAGAGCGTCCTGCAAAGCAAGCGCGTTGATCACCGTAGCCAGCATCCCCATGTGATCGGCTGAGACGCGGTCCATATCTTTGGCCTGCTCGGCGACGCCGCGAAAGAAATTGCCGCCGCCGACTACGATGGCGATCTGCACGCCAAGTTTGTGCACATCGGCGAGCTCCGCCGCAACTTCGTGGATGCGTGGCGTATCGACGCCGAAACCCTGATTGGCTGCAAGGGCTTCTCCAGAAATCTTGAGCAGAACTCGTTTGAAGGCTAGCTGCTGCATCGGTTCCCATTTTCTAGTTTACGGTTTCCAGTTTCTAGTTCTCGATGCTCGACTGCTGGTGTGCATCGCATCCAGGTTGGAATTTCTGGAAACCAGAAACTGGAAACTGATTTACTTCGCTGCCGGAGCGGCCGCTTCGTCGCCCTCCTCCGGCTTTTGAGTTGTGAATGCGATTGTGGCGCTTGCCTCGCCGACCTTGAAGCGCGCGAATCGCCGTACACTGATGTTCTCGCCCAGTTTGCCGATCTTTGACGCGATCAACTGCGCGATCGAGACCGTCTGGTCCTTGATGAAAGGCTGCTCCAAAAGGCAAACTTCTTCGTAGAACTTTTCCATCTTGCCCGCAACCATCTTCTCGGCAATATGCTGCGGTTTGCCCGAGGCGACGGCCTGCGCGATGTAAATCTCTTTTTCGCGGTCGAAGTCCGCTTTGGTGACATCTTCTTTACGCACGAACTTCGGATCGCTGGCCGCGATGTGCATCGCAATATCGTGCGCCAGTTCCTTGAAATCGTCAGTGCGGGCGACAAAATCGCTCTCGCAATTCACCTCGACCAGCACGCCAATCTTGCCGCCGGCATGAATGTAGCTGGTGACCGAGCCTTCGCTGGTCACCCGTGCAGCCTTCTTGGCCGCAACCGAAACGCCCTTCTTGCGCAGGACCACGACCGCCTGCTCCATATCGCCTTTGGCTTCGGTGAGGGCCTGTTTGCAATCCATCATCGGTGCTCCGGTTTTTTCCCGAAGCTCTTTCACTTGCGCTGCTGAAATGTTCGCCATAGTAGTGCTCATATTAATAAATCCTCTTGATAAATCCGTCTGTAAAGAAATAGCTTGCTACGTCTCCGCTTGCACCATTCGAAACGATGGTGAGAGACAGATGTTGCAAGCAACGTCTCTACAACATGTTCTTGCCGTTACAAACTTTGACCCGCGCCGGACGACCCGCGCGGGTCTGATTTTCAGCTGCCCGGTTTGTTATTCCAGTTAGAGGCTAAGACTCAAGTCATTTGGGCTTTGAGCGGGGGGCTAAAGCCCTGCCCTTCCCGAGACTGCGCCCTTCCCAAATCTCTAGACCGTCTGACTCTCAACCTTCGGAACGTCGGCGTCTTCGTTCGCGACCGGCTTCTTGTGGCCGCCCGGACCTAACACCTCTTCCATGCTGATGTCTTCCATATCAGCGCCCGCACCGCCCTGTGCCTCAGCTTCCATATCAGCGCCGTCATACTGAGCGGGAGCCGCTGCCTGTGCCTGCGCTGCCTCAGTCGCAGCGGTCATGTCGGCAATTTGCTTGTCACTCATCAACTGCGCGCCTTCGGCAATCGATTCCGAAATCTTCGAAGTAAACAACCGGATCGCACGCAACGCGTCGTCATTGCCGGGAATCACATAATCCACTTCGCTGGGATCGCAATTCGTGTCGACCACGGCAACCACCGGAATGCCCAGCTTGCGCGCCTCGCGCACGGCAATCTGTTCTTTGTTGGAGTCGATTACAAAGATCGCATCCGGCAACCGGCTCATATTCTTGATGCCTGCAAGATTTGCCTGCAGATGTTTGCGTTCGCGCTCGAGCTTGATTACTTCTTTTTTCGGCAGCAGCTCGTAACGGCCGTCAGTGGCCATTTCGTCGAGCTCTTTCAGCCGCTTTACCGACTTCTGCACCGTAACCCAATTGGTGAGCAGGCCGCCCAGCCAGCGCTGGTTGATATAAAAGCCGCCGCACTTGGTTGCCTCTTCGGCAATTGCATCCTGCGCCTGGCGCTTGGTTCCGACAAACAGCACGATCTTGCCATCGGCGGCGAGATCCTGCACAAATTTCGACGCCTCTTTGAACATCTTCAGCGTCTTCTGCAAATCGATGATGTAAATTCCATTGCGCTCGCCGAAGATGTATTCCTTCATCTTGGGGTTCCAGCGCTTCGTCTGATGCCCGAAGTGAACACCCGCTTCGAGCAACTCCTTCATGGTGATAGTCGCCAATTAACCTCCTTATTTAGTCTGCATCGGGAGAAAGCCAGTTTCTGATTTCTTGTTTCCAGAGGATCGTTTGACCCTCGCACTGGAAACTTGAAACCGGAAACTTGAAACTGTCTCCGGATTGCCATTCCCGTCCCCGCGCCGCGAGGCTCGGGAAGAATTGAACACCAAAATCATTGGCCAGTGATCAGTTGCCAGCGGCCAGTAACCCAAATCCCTAAACCAAATCCAAAAACTTTGTCATTCCGACCCGAAGGGGAGGAATCTGCTTTCCTTGCCTCGGCACTACCGTTTCGAGAACTGGAAGCGCTTTCTCGCGCCCTTCTGGCCGTACTTCTTGCGTTCTTTGCCACGCGGGTCGCGGCTCACGAATCCTTCCGACTTCAGCTTGCCACGAAGTTCCGCATTGAACTGCATCAGCGCACGCGCGACGCCGAGTTTCACTGCATCGGCCTGGCCGCGCACTCCGCCGCCAAGCACCGTGGCGACGATGTTGAACGTCGCCGCCGAATCCGTCGAGGCCAGGGGCGCCTTGGCGCTCGAACGCTGCGCCGGAGTCACAAAATACTCCTCGAAGGGCCGCCCGTTCACCTTGAAATCGCCGCTGCCCGGACGCAGATACACACGGGCGATCGCCCGCTTCCTCCGTCCCGTTCCGTAATATTGAACCAGTTCTGCCATTTAGCTTTTAGCTCCTGATCTTTGCTGTCATCCCGAACGCTCGCGCTTTTACCAGCGAGCGG
This sequence comes from uncultured Acidobacteriaceae bacterium, assembly GCA_963766625.1. Classification (GTDB taxonomy): domain Bacteria; phylum Acidobacteriota; class Terriglobia; order Terriglobales; family Acidobacteriaceae; genus Sulfotelmatobacter. The sequence goes on from CAVYBF010000028.1 coordinate 574,107, forward strand.
AGGGATTTCAGTCTCATTGGCTTCGTCCTTACGAAGCAACAACCTTCGGTGCCGGATACGTTCTTACTTCCAGCTTAAATTCCTGCGGCTTCTGCGCCTGATGCGGATGCTTGTCGCCCCGGTAGACATTGAGCTTCGAAAGCATGTGAGCCGCCAGCTTGTTCTTCGGCAACATGCGCCGCACCGCATCTTCAACAATCTGCTCTGGCTTGCGAACTAAACGCTTGCGGTAATCCTCCGTGCGCAAACCGCCCGGATAACCGGTGTACCGGTGATACTGCTTCTGCTCCGCCTTCATGCCGGTGGTTTTGATTTTCTCGGCGTTCACCACGATCACGTGATCGCCGGTATCGAGAAACGGCGTGTACTGCGGATTTTCTTTACCCATGAGGATGCGCGCGACCTGCGAAGCCAGCCGCCCAAGCGTCTGCCCTTCGGCATCCACGACGTACCACTTGCGCACAATTTCCCCCGCTTTGGGGAAATAGGTTGACATCGGAACTCTCCCAGATTGAAAAAAGCTACGAAAGAAGACCGCTCGTTGATTCCCGGCGAGGACGCCAGACCATCAGGCGGGCAACCACAAGACTTCCCAAAGCCTTAAAGATACCGTAGCTTGCAAGCGAATGTCAACGGACAGTTGGTAATCTCGCGCCAGGCCAACAGCTGGTTAAGATCCGCAAGCAATTCGACTCGCCTTCTGCGGCAGGCGACGTTTTCCCCGAACCAGGTTCAGTCAGAACCGATCATCGCGCCGGCTCACCAAAGACGACACGATTCTGTGAAAATCTCGGAAGAAATGGCCCGCAATTTACCGCCGAACTTACAATCGCAAAGATTGCTAATGCAATTCGCAACGGCATCCAAATCACCGCCGAAACCATCTTAACGGCACGCCATTCGACGCGAGTTTGAAAGACTCAACTTATCAGCTGGAGGAATTCAAGATGTGCGACTATTCAATCATGGCGCTTCCGAATCGGCTCGCCGTCTGCGGAGAGGAATTGGTGACTCACAAGTTTGAGATTGGAACCATGGGGCTGATTTCAAGTGCAGATGGACGCAAGTTACAGCAATTCGCAGAGAAACCGAAAAGCCTGCGGCAAAGAATTATCAGATGGCTGGATCCCGCTCCTGGGCCTCGCTGCACCGCTGTTTGTGTGCCTCCGGGGGCGCTGTTGTCGCTGCGAGACATCTCCTGCTCCTTACAAAGGGATTTAGGCCTGCAATCAGATGTCGAAGAAGTGACCTTCACACAGACTGGACCAGGGATTGGTTATCGCGACGCGATTCGCTTCGCCAACGGCCGCGAGATTTCGTTGCAACGCTTAAATGCCGGTCAACGGGTGAAGGTGCTCTCGCTATCTTCGATAGAAGAAGGCGTTCCGGCACTCGAAGAACACTTGATCGGGATCTAGCGATTCCCTAGCGAGCCCGAGCGAGCACCAGAGTAATGTCGTCCGGCTGCTCGTGGTCGCCGATCCAGTCGTCGACAGCCGAAGTCACGGTTTGGCTGATTTGCACAAGTGGAAGGCGCCGGTTCGCACTGACGAGATCGATCAACCTTTCCTCACCGAATTCGCCGAATTCATTTTCCGGCTCGGTGACGCCGTCGCTGTAGGCAAGGAAGACTTCACCGGGGTGCATATCGACGCAGCCTTCGTCATAAGTCATGTTGTCGAAAAGTCCGACAACGGTACCGCCCGATTCCAATCGCCGGACTCTGCCATTCTCTCCAATCAGGATCGGCGGCAAGTGCCCGCCGTTGCTGTAGGTCAGGCGACGCGATCGGCCGTCGTAAATCCCTAGGAACAGCGTCGCATATTTTTCCGGCGGAGTGCTTTCAAAAAGTTGGTGATTGAGCAGGCCGAGCAGTGAACCAGGAGAAACTTCGATGCCCTCGGGCCATGCGGCCATCATTCTTCGGGATGCTGCCCCAGCGCCAACCGCCACCGGCTCGCGCATTTGAGGCAGGCTTTCGATGCTGTACGCGCGCACCGCCGAATGGATCGTAGCCATGAGCAGGGCAGCGGAAATCCCTTTACCGCTGATGTCGCCGACGGCCAGAATCATTTTGTGCGAACTCGCGGTGAGGAAGTCGTAGTAGTCACCGCTGACGGTGCGCGCCGGGCGGCAGAAGCCATGCACCTCAAGCGCCTCGATCTCCGAAATCTGCCGCGGAAACAACTGCGCCTGCACTTCCTGCGCGATGGCGAGTTCTCCTTCGAGCCGCTGTTTTTCTTTCTGCTCCTGAATCAGTTTCTCGATGGACTCGGTCATCGAATTAAACGACAGGGAAAGCTGCGCCAACTGATCGTCTGATTTCACCGGAATGCGATGGCTGAAGTCTCCTCGATTCACGTGGCCGGTTGCATCGTAGAGCTGCGCGACTGCCCTCGTAACCGTGCGCGTCATGCGCGTGCCGGTGATGAGCGCGATCAACTCGATGATTCCGAAAAAAATCAGAACCGCGAGCAGGATGTACTCCACACCGGTGGCAATGTCTCCCAGGGCCGCGAACAAGTGGCTGTAAAGAACGGAAGGCCGGGTGCGTACCTTGACCAGCGCTCCGGTTGGAGCCAGTTTTCCTGTGTTCCAATTCACCACCTGGAGAGGCGTGCCGAAAGTAATCTCGTGGTCCATGACGCCCTCGGGTGCCGGCAACGTGCCTACAGAGAAGGGATGCAAGCCCTGTTCTTCTGATCGGCCGACCTCCGCGGAATTCTGCTTTGTCCCACTGTTCTTTCGCTCATCCCAGTTGAAGCCCGCCGGGTATAGCGTGATCTCTCCCAGATTCGAGGCAATCTTCGCGATCAGATTCTTGTCGAACGGCTCGCTGGTTACAACTGTGAGCTTCTCCTTGCCCACGTCGAACATCGAGGCCGCGCGCAAATACAGATCATCTTTATCGCGAACAATCTGCGCGAAAGGCTGGCCATCACCAATCGCTTTTGCGTAGGAGTTATCTTCCTGATTCAGAAACTCAGGAAACATCTCCGATGCGCTCTGCGTTCCTCCGACCGGCAAAGGTTTCGCACCAAGCCAGACAAGAACCTGCCGTCTGCTCCAGGCTCGATCGCGCTTTCGCAATTCCGCCAGCGAATCAGCCGTAGGCTTTTCGCCCTTTTCGACCCGCGCCGCAATTTCGTTTCCCAAGGCAGCATCCATTGCCTGCAGGCTTCGCAATTGCGAATTGATTTCGGAGGTGACCACAAAGCTGGCGAACTGTCCGGCGAAAAGATAGATGGTAAATGCCGCCATCAGCACCAGCAGCACGACTGGAATCACGCCGATAAAGACGTAGGTAACGATCAGGCGATTGCGCACGCGCCAGAGAACTTTTCGTTTCAGCACGCGGAACGCAACCATCAAAAACAGTAGCGCCGCATCGAAAAGTAGAAACTTAATCCAACCCCCAAGGCTACTGCCCCACTTGGGAGAGAACAGCATCAAAAACATTTCCAGGATGAAAAGCCCTATGGCGAGGCCCAGCGAATAGCACGCGCCACGCGCGACCCAGCCGTGCGGCCACATACCGGCCGCCGACATTCGCTCGCGCCATTTCCAATAAAAATCCTTCATGCCTTTTTAGACACGCTGCTTGAATGTCTTTAAATACGCTGTTTCCCAGTGCGCCGCTTCAGCAGATTTACGCGCCAGTGATTGGTGGCCAGTGAGCCTGTTAGGGGCACCGTTTCTGCTCTATTACGGAATTACTGATCCCTAGTCACTAACTACTGCATAGTGCGCCGTCAAAGCTGCTCCCACACAGATCGCAAAACTGTTACCGGATCTAGATCTCCGGATAAAGCTCGAAGAATGCTTCCAGACTCGTACGCAATTGCTTTTCGATCTCTTCCTTGCTGCCTTCGAGCACGTGCATGGTGACGTGCGCCTCGTTTCCGTTCTTCAGCTTCACTGGAGCCTGACCCACTTCGACCACATCTTCGGAAGGAAGCAGCCGCATGCCGTAAACCAATGTTAAGTTCGCCATAAGTGAATTCTAATCGTGTTACGGTCATCAGCGAAAATCTTTGGGTTCTCGGCGATTTAAGGATTTCCCATCATCGGTTAGAATTCTGCCGTGCCCCAAGAATACCTTCTGTCTGCCGCAATCATTTTGGCGGCTTTAAATGCCATGTCTCAGCAGGTCTCCGAGACGCCGTCCACTCAGCCACAGGTGAAAGTCAATGTATTGAATGTCTGCACGCCCTCGGCCCAAGATCAAAAGGAGATCGCCGGCGCTGTGACGCACATTCCCACCCATCCCGCATTCTCTGACGACTTCGAAATTTCTCATGGGCGCTCTACGCTGGACCAGTCGCCGAATTTTCTGCAGCCCGGGCAAAACGCGAAAATGTCGGATGAGCCCTCTGTCGCCAGCTACGTGCGCATCCGACGCGAGTTCGCCGGCCAGGCGATGTTTTCGAACGTGCAGTATTCGTTTAGCAACGATGGGAAGACCATGGTTGAGACCCTGGTGCTGCATGTGCGCGATCCGAAGGAGCTGATGCAAATTTCGATGGAAGACAGCGCCTCGGCAATCGGCAGCGCGGAAAGCATGGTTGCCGCGAACACTCCGGCAAGCCGCATCCGGCTTGAGCGCTTCGGAAGAGCATCGATTGCGCTAGCTCGCTGTGAGGCGACAGAAAACGGCCCCGCGCCAGATCAGAGCGCCTACGAGCCGCTGTTTGAGAGCGCATCGCAGGTGCTGGCTGATTATCGCAGCTTACTTGGGGTCCGCCGCATGGTACCCGCCGAACTGGCACAGATTCCCCGTGCATGGAATAATCCGACGGCAAAAAGAAAACCGGCTAAGAGTGCGAAAGCAAAGTAGCGGGAACGGCTTCTCAGCGGAAATGGGCTTCGCTCGTCGGGGCCACTCGAGCACTTGCATCGAAATCTGAAGTCTGCAATCTAACGGCTGTTGCACTACACAAATTATGAGCGAAACGCGCAACGTCGTCATTATCGGTTCCGGCTGCGCCGGACACACGGCCGCACTTTACACAGCGCGCGCGAATTTGAAGCCCCTCGTCGTTGAGGGCCACGAGCCCGGCGGCCAGCTTTCTCTGACCACGCTGGTAGAAAATTTTCCCGGCTTCCCCGAAGGCATTATGGGGCCGCAATTGATCGAGAACATGCGCAAGCAGGCGGAGCGCTTCGGCGCCGAATACCGCATGGCGCATCTCACCAGCGTCGACTTTAGCCAGCGCCCATTCCTGCTGCATCTGGGCAAGCACCAGGTGCACACGCAGGCGCTCATCATTGCGAGCGGCGCGTCCGCCCGCTGGCTCGGACTTCCCAATGAGCAGAAACTCATTGGTCACGGGGTCTCATCCTGTGCTACCTGCGACGGCTTCTTTTTTTCAGGAAAGGAAATCGTCGTGGTCGGCGGCGGCGATTCGGCGATGGAAGAAGCTTTGTTCCTTACACGATTCGCGGCCAAGGTTACCCTGATTCACCGGCGGGAAAGTTTTCGCGCTTCGAAGATCATGCTGGAGCGCGCGCAAAAGCACGAGAAGATTCAGTTTCTCACCGACACGGTCGTCGAAGATGTTTATGATCCCACAAAACATGAAGTCACCGGATTGAAGCTGCGAAATCTGAAAACTGGAAAGATCTCGGACTTCCCCACCAGCGCGCTGTTTCTCGGCATCGGCCACGAACCCAACGCGAAAATGTTCGCCGGACAACTAGACATGGATGCCGACGGATATTTGAAAACGCACAATTACGTGATGACTCGCGTGCACGGCGTTTATGCTTGCGGTGACGTGCAGGACCGTCGCTATCGCCAGGCCATTACCGCGGCGGGAACGGGCTGCATGGCCGCCATCGAGGTCGAGAAATTTCTGGAAGAACATGGCCGCTGAGCAGGGAATCAAACAGCCTCGTCCAACGACGGCCGTTTTCCTTTTGCCTTGGGCAGTCGTTTACTTACTGCTCTGCCTGCCGGGTGTGATGCTGCCTGCCTCCAGATCCTATCTTTTGTGATACAACTTTCTGTGCTCTCAGTCACTTATTCATCATCCGGCGGCGAGCGATAATTCTCTAGGCGGCAAATGTTAAGAGCCTTCTTCGTCAATCTTTCCGAGAATAAATCTCTGCGCAATTTCGCCGAGCATTCTTCCATTGGACAACGAGTCTCCGGCCGTTTTGTTGCTGGAACCGAGATCGCCGACGCCGTACGTGCTACCCAGGCTGTTAACCGTGCTGGCATGAGTGTAAGCATCGACAACCTCGGCGAGAATGTAACCAATCCCGAAGAAGCCCGCCACAGCGCGCAGCTTTACCATCAGATCCTCGACGCGATCGTCGCCAACCAACTGAATGCCAACATCAGCCTGAAGCTCACGCACATGGGGCTGGATGTTGATGAGCAACTGGCGCGTGAACTGGTTGGCGGACTGGTTGCCAAAGCTGCCGCCATGAGCCCTCCTGCATTTGTACGCGTCGACATGGAGGGCTCGCCCTACACTCAACGCACGCTCGATTTTGTTCACGAACTGCACCGCATGCCCAGCTACGGTCAATCCGTGGGTACGGTGATTCAGGCCTATCTGAAAAGATCGGAGAGTGATGTTGAAAAGCTGTTATCGGATGGAATTCGAATTCGGCTATGCAAGGGAGCATACAAAGAACCTGTAGAAATCGCCTTTGCTGCCAAGTCTGAAGTTGACGCCAACTACATGAAGTTGACCAAGATGCTGCTCAAGAGTGGGATCTATCACGGGCTGGCCACGCACGATGAGAACATGATCCGGCAAGCGGAAGCATTCGCCAAAAAAGAAAATATTTCTCCTGAGTCGTTCGAATTCCAAATGCTTTATGGTATCCGGCGCGATCTGCAGCAAAGCCTGGTAAAGAGCGGCTGGGGGCTTCGAGTTTATATTCCGTTCGGCACGGAATGGTATCCATATTTCATGCGGCGCTTGGGCGAGCGCCCGGCAAACGTATTTTTCATTGCTCGGCAATTCTTTCGGGCGTGAGTTGACAGGTAACAATCTTCATCTTTCAGGGTGGAAACTTTTCTCATGAAACCGAATGCAGTCTGGTTCGCCATTCTCAGCATCGCTCTTAGTATTCCCGCGTACGCCCAGAACCCTCCAGTTTCGCCGGATCAGTCGCAGGAAAAGATCGGTTACAAGTCCGCTGCTGATGCCGAACAGAAAAAAACTCTGCTGCTGAAAGACTTTCAGCCTAAGTCGATGCTGCACGCGTCAGAACACAAAATCGACCGCGCCAAATTTTATGTGATCGACGTTCACAATCACCAGAATGACGCGATGGGCATCGACGATCATATGCCGCCGCAACGCGCGGTCCAGATCATGGACGCGACGAACGTCAAGACCGTGGTGATCCTGACTGGCATGTGGGACGAGAAGCTGCAGCATGTGATCGACGAGATGGTGAAGCCCTATCCGGGCCGGTTCATCGTTTTCGAACAGATCGACTTCAGCAAAATTGACGACCCCAATTTCAGCCAGGAAATGGTGGCTCAGCTCGATGATTCGGTCAGACGCGGTGCGCGCGGCCTGAAGCAACTGAAGGATCTCGGTCTGACTGATCGAGATAAATCGGGAAAGCTGGTCGCGGTCGACGACCCGCGGCTTGACCCCATATGGGAAGAATGCGGGCGCCTCGGAATACCAGTTTCGATTCATACTTCCGATCCCGAGGCATTTTTTCATCCCATCGACAACACGAATGAGCGCTATGAGGAGTTGGTCGAGCATCCCGACTGGAGCTTCTACGGTCCGCAGTTTCCTACGAAGGAGGAACTGCTCGCGCAACGCGATCACATGTTCGCCAAACACCCGCATACCACGTTTGTCGCGCTCCACATGGCGAACTGGCCGGAGAACCTCGACTACGTTTCTCATCTGCTCGATACCCTGCCGAACGTGATGGTTGAATTCGGAGCGCGAGAAGCGGAACTCGGCCGGCAGCCGCGCCGCGCACGCGAGTTCTTCTTGAAATACCAGGACCGAATTATGTTCGGTACGGATAACGGGTTGGATGAGGAAATGTACCGCAATCATTTCCGCTGGCTCGAAACCGCCGATGAATATTTCGACTACTGGGGATATCCCGGGCAAGGGCGCTGGAAGATTTCAGGCATGTACCTTCCAGACTCGGTGCTCGAAAAGATTTACCACAAGAATGCGGAACGGCTGTTCGAACAGTTCAAGGGTGTGAAAGGCACATCAACGAGCGCTCACTTCTCGGGCACGGCAGCGCCATCGGCGCGGGCGTCGGAAGCGCCGTAATTTACCTTCGTCTTCGTGTTGTGGATGACAGCTTGTCCGCGGCCCATTGCGGCCGTGTATTCGCGGCGTACGTCGAATTCATGCCCCATGGCAGCAAGCTTCTCTCGAACTTCCAACGGCACTCGCGATTCGATCACGATATTGCACCCGCGTAGCGGGCTGACCGTGAAGCGTGCGGTCTCCATCGCCTCCTGAATATTCATTCCGTAATCGACTACATCGGAGACGAATTGCGCGTGAGCTAGCGGCTGGTTCGCGCCTCCCATGATGCCGAAACCCATGTGCTCGTCGCCCCACTCCATGAAGGCGGGAATGATGGTATGAAACGGCCGCTTGCGCGGGGCAAGCGCATTCGGAGAAGACGGATCGAGCGAAAATAATGCGCCACGATCCTGCAGCACGAATCCCATTCCGCGCACGACGATGCCCGCACCGAACGCTTCGTAATTGCTTTGAATCAGCGAAACGATATTGCCCTCGCGATCGACAACCGAAAGATAAGTCGTATCGCTGAATGGCGGCGCGCCTGCCGCAACTGCGCAATTCGCTTTATTGGGATCAATCAGTTTCGCGCGCTGGCGCGCATATTCTTTCGAGAGAATTCCCTTGACTGGAACTTTCGCAAAACGCGGATCGGCGTTGTAACGCTCAAGGTCGGCGTATGCCAGCTTCATGGCCTCAATCTTCTTATGCAGTTCTGCTACGCTGAGCGGACCATCCGGAGATGGCGGCGAGGTCTCCATGATGTTGAGCATTTCGAGCGCGGCCATGCCCTGCCCGTTCGGAGGCAGTTCGTAGATCGTCCAGTCGCGATATGTGGTCGAAATCGGCTCGACCCACTCTGGAGAAAATTCGGCGAGATCGCTGGCCGCCATCGTGCCGCCCAGAGCTTGTGACGTTTTTAATATCGCACGCGCAATCTCACCTTTGTAAAAGGCGCCGGCGCCTTGCTGCGCCACCAATCGCAATGCTTTTGCGAGATCGTGATTCTGAAATATTTGTCCGACCTCGGGCGATTTGCCGCCAGGCAAATAAAGTTTCTGCGCTTCTTTATCGTTCGCCAGCCAATCCGCAGCATCTTTCCAGTAAGAAGCAATCACCTCGGGCACGGGATAACCTTCATCGGCATAAAAAATTGCCGACTGGAAAAGGTCTTTCCAGGGCGTTTTCCCGAAGCGCTCGTGTAGTGCTTGCCATCCGGCAACCGCGCCCGGCACAGTGACCGAATCGATGCCTTGAACCGGCATCGCGGTGTTGTCTGTGGCTTTTAAATGCGCGATAGTCAACGCCTTCGGCGCCCAACCACTGGAGTTCAAGCCATAAAGTTTGCCGGTTTTCGCGTCCCAATAGATGGCAAATAAATCGCCGCCCATGCCGTTCATCATCGGCTCGGTCACGCCGAGCACCGCATTGGCAGCGATTGCGGCGTCAACGGCAGATCCGCCGCGCCGCAGAATCTCCGCTCCCGCTTCAGACGCCTGCACGTGGCTGGTCGCCACGATTCCGTAGCGGGTGATCACCATCGAGCGCGCGCTAGAACGATCTCGTGCCGACATGAAGGACGTGAGCAGCAGCACGGCAGCTGCAATCCAAATGGAATCGTTCATGGTACACCTTGATTTGGGCACCGAGAATGATATCAAGGAAGTTGGAAGGAAAAAGGAACTTAGAAATGCGAGCATCGCGCCGCCCGCTCACATGCCGTCGTAATTTGGTCCGCCGCCTCCTTCTGGAGGAACCCAGGTGATGATCTGATATGGATCGGCGATGTCGCAGGTTTTGCAGTGCACGCAATTACTCGGATTCAGACTGATGCGTTTGCCCTTCGGCTGGCTTGGATCGTCGACCATTTCGTACACGTTGGCGGGGCAAAAATTCTGGCATGGGCTGCCATATTCTTTTACGCAGCGCACATTGCAAACATTCGTGTCGTGAATGATCAGATGCGAGGGCTGATCTTCTTCGTGCTTTGTTCCGGAATGATAGAGATCGGTGAGTTTGTCAAAGCTGAATTTGCCGTCGTTCTTCGCTGGGCCGAGCAGATGCTTTTCGTTTCCGCCATCGGCAGGAAGATCGGCAAGTTTGTGCAGGTGCTCGTGACCAGCGCGAGCAGGATAGCGGTTGCGCAGCCCGCGCCCGCCGGTGACCATCTGCAGAGCAGTGTGGAACATTCCGGCGTAGAGCCCTTGCTCGAAGCCCTGGTGCATGTTGCGCACTTTCCAGAGCTCGTCTTTGATCCAGCTTGATTCGATTTTCTGCTGGTATGCACCTAGCGTCGCAGCCGACGAATCGGCTTTCTCCAGCGCTTCGAAAGCTGTTTCGGCCGCAAGCATTCCGCTCTTGATGGCGAGATGAATTCCTTTGAGTCGTGCTGAATTCAAGAATCCGGCGGAATCGCCGAGAATCATCCATCCATTGCCGGCAACCGGCGGAATCGCCCACCAGCCGCCATAAGGCAAGGACTTCGCCCCATAACGAATCATTTTCCCGCCATCGAGCAGTTTGGATACGAAGGGATGCTGTTTGAAATCCTGCAGCACATGCTGCGGATCGAGACGCGGATCCGGATAGTCGAGGCCAGTGACGAACCCGAGCGAGACAATGTTGTCTTTGCCTCCGTAAATCCATGCGCCGCCGTATTCTTTCGCAGTCAGCGGCCAGCCGAGCGTATAAATTACTTCGCCGGGGGCGATGCGTCCAGCAGGCACTTCCCAGAGTTCTTTTACGCCGACGCCATAAGTCTGCGGATTGGCGTCCTTCGCAAGATCGAATTTCGAGACGAGCTGTTTCGTTAACGATCCGCGCGGGCCTTCGGCGAGGATCACCACTTTAGCGTTCAGATCGTAACCCGGTTCGAAGTTCGATTTTCGGTTGCCTTCTTTGTCAACACCTTTGTCATCCGTGCGAACGCCAGTTACACGGTTGCCGTCGTAAAGCAATTCCGACCCGGCAAATCCGGTGAAAATGGTAATGCCGGTTTCTTCCACTTTGCTGCCCAGCCACTTCACAAAGCGATTGAGCGAGATGACGTAGTTGCCATGATCGCGCAGCGGAGGTGGAGTAATCGGAAGTTTGAACTTACCTTTCTGCGTGAGGAAGTAGACAGCTTCTTTGGCGACCTCGGCTTCGATGGGAGCTTCTTTCTCAAAGCCCGGAAGCAACTCGCGCATCGAGCGAGGATCAAGCAGAGCCCCAGAAAGACAATGCTGTCCAATCTCGCGCGCTTTTTCGAGTACGTAAATGTTTTCTTTGCTGAGCTGAGACTCAGGATTTGCGGCGTTGTGCGTATCAATCAATTGCGACAATCGCAGTGCACAAGCCATGCCGGCCGGTCCGCCGCCAACGATCACGACATCGGCGGGCATCTGCGGGCGCTCGATTCCTTCGATGGGTTTGCGGAAGATCAGCATTTGGCGGTCAGCCGATACACGGGCAAAGAACTGGTTATGATAAACGTTTCACGCAATTCAGCGAAGTGGGTCGGGCACTCGGTAGTGGGTCAGTATGATCATACTGACCCACTACCGGGCACTCCAGGTTGTTTGCAAATTCGAATCGCTGTAGGCTTCTTAAATTTCGCAATCTCTGAATCGGCCGCGTTCTTTCGGCATCCACAAGCATGCTGCCTACATCGCATACGGCAAGGAGCCTCCTCGCATGGGCCGCAAGATCGCATATTGGGCGAGCAACGCATTGATCGCGCTTTCGGCGGCAATGGCCGCGTTCGCCTATCTTTCCGGGAGTCCGCAGGCAGTTCGGGGATTCATTCACATCGGCTACCCGCAACAACTTCGCATCATTTTGGGAATCGCCAAGCCCCTGGCCGCGATCGTCCTGCTGATCCCCGGCTTTCTCCGGCTGAAAGAGTGGGCATATGCCGGCTTCACGTTCGCATGGATCTGCGCCTTCGTCGCCCACACTCTCGCTCATGACGGGCGAGAGCGCTTTGCCCCGATCCTATTGCTGATCTTGCTCGTAATCTCCTACACCACCCGCCCCGCGGACCGGAAGCTGGCCGCATAAAGGGTGGGGAGGACTGGGTTGATTTCGCGATGCCGCGGAACGGTGCCTGGTGCGATACGCGTTTGATGTATCCAAGCGCGTAACTATCACCCTGCGGCTTTCGCCTTCTTCACCTCTTCGATCAGCGGCGGCACGATGTCGAACAAGTTGCCGACGACCGCGTAATCGGCAATTTCAAAGATTGGCGCCTCCGAGTCTTTATTGACCGCGATGATTGTGCGCGAGCCTTTCATGCCAACAATGTGCTGAATGGCTCCGCTGATGCCCAGTGCTAGATAGAGCTTGGGCGCAACCGTTTGACCGGAAGATCCGATCTGACGATCCATCGGCAGCCAGCCGGAATCGCAGATGGGACGCGAGGCCGCCAGGTCGCCGCCGAGCGCATCGGCGAGTTGCTTGGCCAATTCAATATTCTTTTGTTCTTTGATGCCGCGCCCCACCGAGACAATGATCTCGGCTTGCGTGAGATCGACCGCTTGTTTCGCTTCTTTGAAAACTTCCTGCGGCTTGTTGCGGATCACACCTTCGGCAATCTCTACGTTCACTGTCTCGACGGGCGCGGCGCTCGGTCCCGCTTCAGCCTGATCGCCGCGGAATGCCCCATTCTGAAAAGTTGCGAACCACGGAGCATCGGAATTGAAACTCACGTCGGCTGCAAGCTTGCCCTGAAACATTTGGCGCGTGAAAAGCAGCTTGCCGTTTTCATGCTTGAATCCGATACAGTCGCTGATCACCGCGCGGCCCATGGCCGTGGCTAGCTTCGGCACAAAGTCGCGCACTTGATACGTGTGCGGCATCAGTACCAGTTTCGGCTGCTTGGCGGTGATGAGTTGCTTGAGCCCGGCGGCGAACGCGTCGGGTGTATAGGGTTCAAGCTTCGGCGACTCGACCGCGTAGACTTTCGCCAATCTCTTGCCGGCAACCTCCGCGGCGATGCTCGACGCATTCGCCCCAGCCACTGCGGCCTCCAAAGACCAGCCTGTCGCAGCAGCGATCGACTGCGCAGCCGTGATGGTCTCCCACGAGACGCGGTTCAGTTTGCCTTCCCGTTGTTCAACGACTACTAGAATCGAATCAGGCATAAAGTGAGTTTCTAGCTCCTAGCAAAAACCACGGCTAGTTTCCTTCGCCGGACATCCGAGCACGGCTGTCCCTGCGTGAACCTCAAAGCACTCGTAGTTCATTCTTCAATTTATCGACCAGCTTTTTCGCAACCTCACCCGGAGGGCCTTCCAGGCGCTCGGTTTTTTTGGTTTTTTGCGGAACGTACATGCGTTCTATTTTTTGCAGGTTCTCGCCGATTGCGGACTGCACCTCGGCCAGGGTTACCTTACGAATCGGCTTGTTCTTCGCCTGTTTGATGCCAATCAAGGTTGCGTATCGAAGTTTATTGATACCGGATTGAATCGTCAGCACAGCCGGCAAGGGCATATCGACAAATTGAAAATAGCCCGCTTCCAGTTCGCGCTTCACCCGAATGCCGGCATCATTTTTCTCGATTTGCATGATGATGGTGGCGTGCGGCCAGCCCAGCAATTCAGCCAGGATCACGCCGGTCTGGGCATAGCCATAATCGTCGGATTGCAAGCCAGTGAAAATTAGATCGAACTGTTCGTCTTTGATGGCTGCAGCGAAAGCTTTCGCCGTGTTGAATGCGTCCAAGCTGACGAAAGCATTGTCTTCCAGATGAATGGCGCGGTCAGCGCCTTTGGCGAGAGCCTCGCGCAACACCTGCTGAGCGCGCGCGGACCCCGAGGTGATGACCACGACCTCACCCTTATGCTTTTCCCTTTGACGCAGCGCCTCTTCGAGCGCGAAGGCATCCGGCTCATTCACTTCATAGGAAACGTCCTCGCGAATCCATGCCCCGGATTCGTTGAGTTTGAGCGGTGCATCTTTCTGCGGCACCTGTTTCATGCAGACCAGAATTTTCAAGCGCTGAACTCCTCGCACCCTCAAGCTTCGGCTGCCAAGGGCAAACTGGTCAGTATAAATGAGAGCGCGGCACAGCGGGCAGCGAACCCTCGCCTAAAGCATGTCGCTCAAAGCAAGCAGCAATCAGTCAACCAAGATCATGAAGTGATTTGCGTCACAGACTAAGGTCACTTCTCCACGTGAATATGTTGCAGACACTTATGGCAAACGACAATTTCTCCGCCATGCGGCAGAGCATCATCGATGGCGCGCCCGACACCGCTTGTACACTCGCTCAACAAGCCATCGCGGCCGGTATGGCTCCCATCGACGCCATCAACAGCGGATACGTTCCGGGCATGCACGAGGTGGGCGAGCAGTTCGCGCGCGGGCAGATGTTCCTGCCCGACATGATGGCCTCCGCCGAAGCGATGCGCGCCGCAATGGGGGTACTCGACCCGGAATTGAAGAAGCTCGGCGCTGAAAGGCCAATGGCGGGAGTGGTTGTGCTTGGCACTACAAAGGGAGACATCCACGAAATTGGAAAAATTCTTGTGGGAACGATGCTATCGGCCAATGGTTTCAAAGTTCACGATCTCGGGGTGGATGTTCCGGCGGAGAAATTCGCGGCCAAGGCGCGCGAGTTCAGCGCGGATATCGTCGGCGTCTCAGCGTTATTGACTACGACCATGCGTAACCAACGGACCGTAGTGGAAGCATTGAACGGAGCTGGACTGCGGCCGCAAGTGAAAATCATGGTCGGCGGCGCGCCCGTTACTAAACGATGGGCAGAAGAAATCGGCGCCGACGGTTACGCCAAAGACGCGATGAGTGCGGTGGCTTTGGCGCGCACCCTGATGGAGAAAAAAACGGCTCCGGTTATGGAGTCCGCATGAGGCCAAAATTTGAGTTGCTCGAGCCAGCGCTCATAGAACGAATTCTTGGCGAAGCGTTTGAATTGATCGAAGATCCTGGGGTGCGAGTTGCCCCCTGTGTCGTCGAGTTACTTCAAGCGGCAGGAGCGAGGGTAAGCGATGGAATTGCTCACATTCCAGAGAAGCTGGCGCGAGCGGCGTTGCAAACTGTTCCTCGGGAATTCTGGCTTTATGGCCGCCGGGGAAATCCAGCCATCCATTACGGCAGCGACCGTGTGCACTTCGATCCCGGCTCATCCTGCCTGAACATTCTGGATCCCGAAACGCAGCAAGCGCGTCCGGCAATGGCGGCGGATCTGGTCAGGTTCGTGCACGTGGCCGAGAAATTGCCGCAATTCGCCGCGCAATCGACGGCGATGGTCTGCAACGACATACCGCCGGAAATCGGAGATTGGTACCGGCTGTTGCTGGTTTTGTGGTACTCGGAAAAACCGGTGGTGACGGGAGCGTTTTCCGCGTCCAGCCTGCACACTTTGCTCGAACTGCTCGCCATTGAGAGCGGTGGCTGCGAAGCCCTGAGCAGCAAGCCGCGAGCCGTTTTCGATGTGTGCCCATCGCCGCCGCTGAACTGGTCCGAATTTGCATCGCAAAATCTAGTCGATCTGGCGCGTGCGGGCGTACCCGCCGAGATTGTAAGCATGCCGCTCGCCGGAGCAACCGCTCCCGTCACTTTAGCGGGCTCGGTAGTGCAGCATGCGGCCGAGTGCATCAGCGGAATCACCATTCATCAACTCGCCCAGTCAGGAGCGCCCATCGTCTGGGGCGGAGCTCCGGCTATTTTCGACATGCGCTCGGGAAAGACTCCCATGGGCGCGATTGAGACCGCGATGCTCGACGTGGCCTGCGCGCAGGTCGGGAAGTATCTCGGCTTGCCCACTCACTCCTACATGGTTGCGGGGGATGGTCGCGTGATCGACGCGCAAGTAGAAATGGAAAGCGGCATCTCGACGGTATTGGGAGCGCTGGCCGGGATCAACATGATTTCCGGCGGGGGGATGCTCGATTTTCTCTCCTGCCACAGCATCGAGAAACTCGTCATTGACGCCGAGGCAATCGCCTCGGCGCAGCGGCTGATCGAAGGAATCGAACCGCGTGCCGAATCGCTGGCACTCGCCGCATTTGCGCAGACTGGACTAAACGGAGATTTCTTGAAACTAAGAGAAACCCGGGCCCTCTTCCGCAAAGAGCAACACTTCCCCTCCGCAATCATCGATCGCGGCCTCGCGAACGATTCGGCTTCGAAATGCATTCTGGATCGCGCGCGTGAGCGGGTGGAGCAGTTGCGGAGCGAATATCGGCGTCCGGAACTTTCTGCCGACCGGGAACAGGCAATGCTCAAATTTGCCGAGGCTGAAGCGGCGCAAGTTGGACTGAGCCAGTTGCCGGGGATCGACGTCGGAGCTTCGCTTACTCAGTAAACACGACCGATTGCACACCTGAGATTTCAAAGCGCTTGCGGCACCGCATGTTCTTGCAGGCCATCAGGTCGTCCTTGCGCAGCATGTAGGAGCGGGCCTTGGCGAAGCGGGCGCGGTCGCGCTCATCGGCGCGTCCGCCGAGCTGCCGCTTTTTGGTGCGCACTACCCAGGTAACCTCGTATTCGCCAGCCTGATGGCAGTGCGGACAGTTCAAGGTTGCCGGTTTCTTTTCCGTGCGTTCGTCAAAAAAATCGCGTTCTTCCATGAGATCGTTCTTCGTCGCTCTTGTATTAATCGCGGTCGCTGCAGTCTGCCAAGCTGGATTTCAATGGTCGGACCTGAATTCAGCCGCCGCACAGCGATTATTACAGTTTTGCGGCAGACAAAGCTATGGCAACATGAACTTTATGGCTCGCAAGAAGAAGCCCAAAAAATTTGACGCGGTGCAGGTGGTCAAGGAGATGGCGCGGGAACGGGTCGGCGCACCTCCAGTGGAGAAGATTGTTCCTCACAAAAAGAAAAATCCGGAGAAGCACAAACCCACGTTAGGGAAGCTACTCCAGGACCAGGAATGAGTCGGCTTTTAAGCCGTGCCGCAATATTTCTTTCCGCTTTGTGAAAACCTATCTCAGTTGAATGTCGCGGTAACCGTAACGTTGTTCATCAAGTTTTCTATGGTGCACGCAGTCCCGGCATTGATGGTGCACCCAGACCACCCACCAAATGTGCCATTGGGCACCGCGGTCAAAGTGACGGTTGTGCCTGTGGGGAAGCTTCCAGTACAGGAGGAACCGGGGGTCGCAGAGCAGCCAAGACCCGCGGGAGAGCTAGAGATTGTGCCAGTTCCGGTGCCTGCGAAATCGATCGTGACGGTTGGTCCCGTACCGGTGAAGCAAACGACGCTTGCCGTCATGTTGCCGCTTACAACGGCGCCCGAAGCCGACAGGCCGGAAGCGTCGGCGTTGGTCTGCAGAGCTGCAGAGATGATCGAGCCTCCACACGCATTGCCAGTCACGGTCAACAAGCCGCTGGATGTGACTGTTATGGCCTGTGGAAAATTAGACGCCCAAGTCACCTGGTTCGTAATATCTTTGGTCACGGGAGGGTGGACGTACGTTCCCATGGCCGTAAGCTGTGCTTGCAAGCCGGCATCCTGCGACACGGGAATGTTTGCGGCTCCGAAGGTTTCCGTCCCTGGCTGAATCTGTATGGAGACCAACTCCTGTGGATCCCCGCAACTTAGCACCGCAACGCCTATCCCGCAAATCAAAAGCAGACCTAGCCAACTGCGAATCATGACCTCTCCAAAATTAGAAGTTTCGGTTGTGTTGAGGGGGTTGGCTCAATCTATTGAAAATTCAAGGAGAAATCAAGATTTTTTCGAAAAACGCTTTGCGTCGCAAATGGACCGGTGTAAAATGCAGCGACTAAAACGATTGCCCAGAATCTCCCCCGGGGCTGCGTCGAACACTCAATGAGAATATCTCTTTTGCTCTTAGCGACCCTCTGCCTTGCGGCCTGCGGCAGCAGCCAAACGACCTGTACGGGTGCAGCACCACTATGCAACGACGGGTCACCCATACAATCTGTTTCTGTTAGCTCCCCTGCGACCAGCCTCGGCGTCAGTTTGACGATGCAATTCATCGCGACTGGGCACTACAAAAACGGCTCTACGGTGGACATCACGGATGGCGTCCAGTGGTCGACCGACGCCCCGCAGGTAGCCTTAATTGGCATTACCGGCATCGCCCTCGGACAAAACCCCGGCACTGTGAACGTCACTGCGGGAGCCGGATCCGTAACCGGCTTCGAAACTGTTTCCGTTGTTGAGTAAACGAGTCAAAGATCCTCTCTAGCGGCCCTTCACCGCCTTCTCGACCACCTCCGCAAAGCGACGTATATCCTCCTCCGTGGTATCGAACGAGCACATCCAGCGAACGATCGATTCCTCTTCCATCCACATATAGAAGAAATATTGCTGTTTGATCTTTTCGATCGAGTGCCGCGGGATCTGGGCAAAAACTCCGTTCGACTCGACCTTCCAAACAATCTTCACCTGCGGAATGCGGCTGACTTCCTTCTCCAGCAGGCGAGCCATGCGGTTGGCGTGCTCGGCGCTTCTGCGCCACAAATCATTCGTGAGCAAAGCCTCGAACTGCGCGGCGATAAAGCGCATCTTGGACGCGAGTTGCATCGACTGCTTGCGCAGGTAGAGAAAATCGCGGCCGAGCTCCGAGCGAAAGAACACTACCGCTTCGCCGCCCAGAATTCCATTTTTTGTGCCGCCGAAAGAAAGCACGTCCACGCCCAGGTCGCGCGTCGCCTGGCGCAAATTCTGCCCCAACGAAGCTGCCGCATTGGCAATGCGTGCGCCATCGACGTGAAGAAACATGTCATGCTCATGAGCAAAACTCGCGAGCGCCTGAATTTCTTCCGGCTGATAAACCGTTCCCATCTCGCTCGACTGTGTGATCGAGATCACCCGCGGCTGCGAATGGTGTTGGTCGCCAATGCCGTGATAGGCCTCGCGTACCGAATCCAGCGTGATTTTGCCATCCTGCTGCGGCAGCGGAATCAGCTTGCAGCCGGTATGCTTCTCGGGCGCGCCGCATTCATCCACATAAATGTGAGCGTAAGCGCTGCATAAGACCGACTGATAGGACCGGGTGAGCGATTGCAGGCTAAGGACATTCGCTCCGGTGCCGTTGAAGGTGAAAAAAACTGCAATGGCGGGGCCGAAATGCTCCTCGAACTTCTTGATCGCCGAACGCGTATAAACATCATCCCCGTAAGCCACCACATGCCCGTGGTTGGCGCGGGCGATCGCTTCGAGAATCTCGGGATGAACTCCGGCGTTGTTGTCGCTGGCAAAACTGCGTGAAACTGTTGTGGAATTTTTCTCCATAGCGCAACAATGTAGCAGAGTGCAATGATAGAAAGGACGGACGAGGCGGATCACCGATTTTCGGCACATTTCTCCCATGTTGTTCAGCTCTATTTGTCCAGGTCTATTTGTTCAGCGCAGGACGGCATGTTATTTTTTGCGTCGGGGCATGTCTGACCTGAATCTTGTAAATACGCCTAACCCCGGGCGCGCTTGGCCGTCTAAATAGTTCTAATTGTCGGTGGGAAGTTCATGTCTAAGAATAGATTTGCCAATTCGGCTCCCAGCTTGCTTCTGCTCGCGCTAATGGTAAGCGGCGGCACGTTGGCGTGCTCAAACAATCAAGCGCAAAATGCTCAGGCCGCGGGACCGCAGGCTATGCCGGTAAAGGTTCAGGAAGCACACGACACCGCAGTTGACGATGCCAGCGAATATGTGGCGACGCTCAAATCGCGCGACTCGGCCGTGATCATGCCGCAGGTCGAGGGGCAGATTACGAACATTTTCGTTCACTCCGGCGATGCGGTTACTGCCGGCACGCCGCTGATGGAGATCGATCCGCTCAAGCAGCAAGCTACCGTGAAAAGCCAGGAAAGCTCGCTGGCCGCGCAGAAAGCTAATCTCAGTTGGGCGCAGCAGCAGTATGACCGCGCCAAAGGACTCTATGCCGCAGGCGTGGTAAGCAAGCAGGATCTCGACCAGGCGAAGTCCACCTTGGATGCGGCTGTGGCCCAGATGGAGTCGCTGAACGCGCAAGTGAACGAACAGCAGGTGCAGCTCCACTACTACAAAGTCGTGGCCCCACGAAACGGAGTGATTGGAGACATTCCCGTGCGCGTGGGTGACCGCGTCACCACTTCGACCCAACTCACGACTGTGGATAAGCCCGGCAGTCTCGAAGTCTACGTCTATGTGCCGGTCGAGCATTCCTCGCAGCTGAAGATGGGTTTGCCGGTGCAGGTACTCTCCGGTCAAGACAAAGTGCTGGCCAACAGCCGCGTCAGCTTCATTTCTCCGCAGGTCGATAACACCACCCAAACCGTGCTGGTGAAAGCGCGCATTCCCAACAGTAACGATGCGTTGCGGCAATCGCAGTTTATTCGCGCCCGCATTGTTTGGGGTACGCACCAAAGTCCGGAGGTTCCCATCCTGGCCGTATCTCGGCTGGCCGGCCAGTATTTTGCTTTTGTGGCCGAGCCAGAAAAGGGCGGCGCGTATGTTGCGCGCCAGAAGCCGATCGAGATCGGACAAACCGTAGGCAACGATTACGAAGTACGCAATGGCATCAAGCCCGGCGACAAGATCATCGTTTCCGGAACCCAGTTCTTGCTCGACGGAGCGCCGGTGATTCCGCAAAGCTAGATCAAGTTTCAGACAATAGAGAGTGCCAGCTGTCAGCAGTTGGCTATTAGCACTTGGCCGTTCGAGTGTCGCGCCGGTTCTATGTCAGAACCCAGCTGCTAAGTGCCAGTTGCTAACTGCCAGGCAGTGAGTGGCGAAACCTAGACCCTGATTTTCATATGTTCGTAAAGTTTTTTATCCATCGCCCGGTATTCGCCACGGTATGCGCCTTGCTGATTGTTCTGGCTGGCGTTGCCGTGATCCCGACTTTGCCCATTGCGCAATTTCCCAACCTGGCGCCGCCGCAGGTGGGCGTCTCCAGCGCTTATATCGGCGCCAGCGCGCAAACTGTAGAAAGCGCGGTCACCATTCCGCTGGAGCAGCAGATCAACGGTGCTGAGGGCATGAAGTACATGACCTCGACCAGCGGCAACGACGGATCCAGCAGCATCACAGTTACCTTCGATCTGAACCGCGATCCCGATCTGGCCACCGTCGATATTCAAAACCGCGTGAACACTGCCCAGGGACGCATACCGGCCGCCGTAAAAGCCGTCGGCATCACTACCGCAAAAACCTCGCAGAACTTCGTCTTTGGGGCCGCGATCGTTTCCGACAATAACAAATACTCCACCCTGTTCATGTCGAATTATCTCGACATTTACGTGCGCGACTCGCTCAAGAGAATTCCGGGCGTGGCTGATGTATTGATCTTCGGCGAGCGCAAATATTCCATGCGGCTTTGGCTGGACCCGGACCGCCTGGCGGGGCGCGGACTCACCGCGCCAGATGTGGTCAGTGCACTCTCCGAGCAAAACGTCGAAGTCGCTGCCGGACAGGTTGGGCAGCAACCGGCAAAACCAGGCCAGCAATATCAGATCAGCGTGCGCGCCGTCGGGCGCCTGAGCGAAGCCAGCCAGTTCGATAACATCATTCTGAAAACGAATGCCGATGGAACCCTGGTGCGACTAAGGGATGTCGGCCGCGCCGAACTGGGCGCGGAAGACTACAGCTCCGACCTGCAATTTAATGGACATGATGCCGTCGGCATCGGAGTAACTCAGCTTTCGACCGCCAACGCCCTCGAGGTCGACCGTCGTGCCATCGCCGAACTCGGTCGGCTGGCGAAGCGATTCCCCCCTGGCATGCACTATCGGCTGGCATTCGACACCACCGATGCGGTCGGTGAGTCGATTCGCGATGTACTTTTCACCGTAGGTTTGGCCATCCTGCTGGTCATCTTCGTGATCTTCGTCTTTCTCGGCGACTGGAGGACGACGATGATTCACTTTATCGCGACTCCGGTTTCGCTCATCGGCACTTTCGTCTTTGTGAAATTGCTCGGCTTCTCCATTAACACCCTGACGCTGTTTGGAATTACGCTGGCTACCGGACTGGTGGTTGATGACGCCATCGTGGTCATTGAAAATATTGAGCGCCACATCGCCGGGGGCGAACACGACTCGCGCAAAGCCTCGGTAGCAGCCACCGCCGAGATTACCAGTGCCGTCATCGCTACCTCACTCGTGCTGGTCGCGGTATTTGTGCCGGTCGGGTTCTTTCCCGGAACGACTGGCATTATGTTTCGCCAGTTCGCGTTGACCATTGCATTTTCCATCGCCATCTCGGCGTTTAACGCGCTCACTCTGGCTCCGGCTCTGGCTGCGATTTTTCTGGCCGGGGGCCACAGGCAAAAATGGTGGTGGCTCCGAAAATTTGACGACGGGATTGCGGCGCTTACCCGCGGCTACCGCACCCTGCTGCATCACGCCCTGGATTACAAACTGGTCATGGTAGTGCTGTTCTTTGCCGGCCTGGGTGCAACTTATCTGGTGTTTCAACATGTACCTAAAGGCTTCGTCCCAGATGAAGATCAGGGCTATTTCATTATCGTGATTCAGGCTCCCTCGGGAGCGTCGCTGCAGTATACAAAGGCCATTGGCAAACAAGTTTCCGATATGCTGCGTGACGTCTCAGAGGCGGAGGGAACGTTTTCCGTCGCGGGCTTCGGTTTCGCCGGCAGCGCCGCCAACCAGGGAATCATTTTTGTACCGCTGAAACCGTATTCGGAGCGAAAAGGGGAGGAGCACACCGCCGCTGCAATTGTGAACCGCGTACGTCCACGCATGTTCGCGGTTTCCGGGGCCATCGTATTTGCTACTCTGCCGCCTGCGGTCAGTGGTCTGGGGAATTTTGGCGGATTTCAATTCGTGGTGCAGGATCAGGGTTCGCACACTCTGCAGGAGCTTTCAGACACGACGCATCAGATCATTCGGCAGGCTGGCCAGCGAAAAGATCTGGTCAGCCTGTACACACCTTTCACCGCCAACGATCCGCAATTTGTAATCAACATCGATCGCGAGAAGGCGAAGAGCCTGCATGTGCCGCTCTCGCAGATCACCGACACGCTCGGAATCTACATGGGGTCGTCCTATGTGAACGATTTCGATTTCAATAATCGTTCGTACCGCGTCTACGTGCAGGCCGACAAGCAATTCCGGTCGACCGCGCAGGATATGAAGCAGTTTTACGTTCGCTCCGATAGCGGGGCGATGGTTCCGCTGGAAAATCTCATCAACATTTCCCAGACCACAACGCCACAGGTGATCAGCCACTACAATCTGTTTCGCTCGGCGGAAATCGACGGCTCGGCTGCGCCGGGATATAGTTCCGGTCAGGCGATCACGACCATGGAACAATTAGCCGGCAAAATGCCGCAAGGCTTTACCTACAGTTGGACGGGCCTCTCGCTCGAAGAACTGCAATCGGGGGGAACTTCGCTGATTCTGTTCGCGCTTGGGACGCTGGTCGTCTATCTCACGCTCTCTGCACAGTATGAAAGTTTCGTGCTGCCCTTTATCGTCTTGTTGGCCGTTCCCATGGCATTGCTGGGAGCGCTTGGCGCCCAGTGGATACGAGGTCTGCAAAACGATATTTTCTGCCAGGTTGGATTAGTTATGCTCGTCGGCCTCGCCAGCAAAAACGCCATTCTGATCGTCGAGTTCGCCGAGCAGCTACGCGAGCGTGGAATTCCGCTGGTGGAATCGGCGGTGCAAGCAGCAACCATTCGTCTGCGTCCGATTCTGATGACATCGCTGGCCTTCATTCTCGGCGTCGTACCCTTGGTATTTGCGACCGGCGCCGGCGAAAACGGGCGTCACTCGGTGGGCACAACAGTTTTCGGCGGAATGATCATGTCTACTGTGCTCAATCTTTTCTTTATCCCCGTGCTGTATCTCATCATCGAGGGCTGGCGCGAGCACGGAGGAAAAGCTGTCGCGCAACGGCATGCGACGTAGTCGCCCACGTTGACTATCGAGCGTGCGTCAGCGAAAATGAACATGGCTTTCCTTCGATCTGGATCGTGAAGCATTCCAATCGTGGGCCTGTGGCGCAGCTGGGAGCGCGCTTCCATGGCATGGAAGAGGTCGCCGGTTCGATCCCGGCCAGGTCCACCAAATCTCAAAATTCGATGCACTCGCGGGCAACCAATTGCCGCTGCCATCCTTCCATAGGAAGGTATACCGACTTCAAGTTTTTCTGGGCAGGCGTCCACCGGCGGCGCAATTTTTCTGCAACGAAGCAAATTGACATGGTAGCCGGAGAGTTTTTAAGATATTTTTGCCACACCGTTCCGGTGTGTTTTTCAGCCTAACGGTTGAGTATTCTCACTGTTGACCACAAATAGTTATGATTTCAGCGAAAGCGCTTACCAAGCGGTACGCCGGCGTTATTGCCGTCGATCAGATTTCATTTGAGGTAGCAAAGGGCCAGATCGTCGGATTTCTCGGCCCTAATGGCGCAGGGAAAACCACGACCATGCGCATGCTCACCTGCTTTCTTCCGCCTTCGGCGGGCACGGCGACGGTTGCCGGATTCGACGTTCTCGAACAGCCGCTGCAGGTCAAGAAGCGAATCGGATATCTTCCCGAAACCCCGCCCATCTATCCGGAGATGGAAACCGTCGAGTATCTGAAGTTTGTGGGCAAGCTGAAAGGATTGCGCGGCCCGGATCTGCAAAAGCGCATCGATTACGTTTGCGAGCGCTGCGCCATTGCCGACGTCAAAAAGAAACTGCTGGGAAAACTCTCCAAAGGCTATCGGCAGCGAGTTGGCCTGGCGCAGGCCATTATTCACAATCCCGATGTGCTGATTCTCGATGAGCCCACGGCCGGTCTCGATCCGAAACAAATTAATGAAACCCGTGATCTGATTAAGAGCCTGGCCGGCGATCACACGATTATTCTCAGCACCCACATTCTTCCGGAAGTCGAACAGACCTGCGAGTACGTGATCATCATCAACAAAGGCAAGCTCGTCGCTACCGACACGGTTCGCAATCTGCAGGCGCGGGCCCGCGGAGCTGAATCGGTTCTGGTTGAAGTCGCCGCACGAAATGGACACCTCGAAGGGCCCATCGTGCAGCACAAGCTCGAGCAGGTTTCTGGCGTGAGCCGGGTTTTGTGCAAACAGCAGGTCGATAGCCGCATACTTTTCGAGGTGGAGAGCCAAAAAGGACGGCTGGTCCGCGGCGATCTGGCGCGCGCCGTCGTGGCTTCGGGCTGGGATCTGAACGAACTTCGTCCCGCCGCCATGAGCCTTGAGGAAATCTTCCTGCAGCTCACGGGCACCGAAGCCCTGCCTCAGCCGGACAAGAGCAACCGAGAGGAGAACGCCGTAGCGGGGGTGTCACAGTAATGCGAAATATCTGGATTATTTGCCGGAAAGAGCTGGGCAGCTACTTTGCTTCTCCGGTGGCGTACCTTCTGCTGACCATGTTCGCCCTGATTTTCGGCTTCTTCTTTTGGAATGCGCTGGGTGTCTTCATTATCGAAGGCATGGAAATGCAAATGCGCGGCCAGTCGTTCCCCATGAATATTAACGAGCAGATCATCCGGCCCTTGTTATCGAACGCCAGCGTATTGGGATTGTTTTTCATCCCCATGATTACGATGCGCTTGTTCGCCGAAGAAAAACGTACGGGCACCATCGAACTGCTGGCGACCTCGCCTATCCGCGACATCGAAATCATCATTGGAAAATGGCTCGCCGCGTTGATGCTTTACTCCTGCCTGCTGCTGTTCACGGCCGCGAACTTTGCGTTCCTGTTCAAGTATGGCAATCCAGATTGGAAGCCGCTTTTGCTCGGCTATCTTGGGCTGCTGCTTCAGGCGGGGGCGTTTCTCGCGATTGGAACTTTTATTTCTACCCTCACCAGGAACCAGATCATCGCCGGTGCGGCAACCTTCGGAGTGGAATTAATTCTCTGGGTCATCGGCTGGGTGGGAGAATACGAAACCGCAACTTGGGCTCGCGCGCTTTCTTATCTCTCCGTGCTCACCCACTTTGAATCGTTCGCCAGAGGTGTGCTCGATTCAAAAGATTTAGTTTTTTACGTCACCGTAATTTTCCTGGGACTGTTCTTCACCGCGCGTTCCATGGAATCTTTGCGCTGGAGGTCATAAGCGACAATGCCAACTCAGTGGCTCAAGGCGAGACAAACCAGATACGCGGCATACGCGACCACTTACATTCTGGTCGTGCTTGCGGGCGTGATTATTGGGAATGTTCTGGCCGATCGTTACAACAAATCGTACGACGCAACTGCCAACAAGCGATACAGCCTCTCTGCGCAGACTGCCAAAATCGTCAAAGGGCTCAAACAGCCGGCGACTATTACCTATTACAACCAGAGCACGCGCTTCCGTGACGGCAAAGATCTGCTCGATGAATATTCGAATCTTTCGCCCAAGGTTCATGTCGACTACGTCGATCCGGATAAGAACCCGGAGGCCGCGCGGGAAGCTGGAATTCGCAACCTGGGCACGGCCGTGGTTCAAGTTGGCGTGAAGAAGGATGAAGCCAAGAGCATGACGGAAGAGGGAATCACTGGCGCCTTCATCCGGGATCTCAAGAATAATACCCGGACCGTCTGCTTCGTGACCGGCAGTGGTGAGCATCGTCTCGACGATAGCGACCGCGAAGGTCTTTCTCACTTCAAAGTCCTTCTTGGCAAAGACGATTACGAAACCCAGAGCATCGACCTGCTCCAGAAAGCTGAAGTGCCCGGCGACTGCACGGCTCTTGTGGTTGCGGGGCCGACGCGAAATTACGAGCCGCCGGAAGTGGATGCGATCAAGAGATACGTTGAGGATGGCGGGCGCGCGCTATTCATGCTCGATCCTCCCCTCAAATTGGGACACTCGGAAATCGCCGATAACGACGCGCTCACAAATCTGCTGCAAGGCTGGGGCGTAACCATGCAGAAGGATTTGATTCTCGATTTGAATCCCATCGGCCAGATCGCCGGCGTCGGCCCGCAGGTTGCGCTGGTAACCAGTTACGAATCGCAGCCCATCGTCAACGACATGAAGGGCGTAGCTACCGGCTTTCCACTCTCGCGTTCCATGGAGATCAAGAGTACCGGCAAAACCAGCGTGCAGAAGCTATTCGATTCGTCGGGAACCAGCCTTGCGACCAATAATTTAAGTGCGGCGTCGGTGAACGTGAACGATCCCAAAAACAAAAAGGGACCCATGACTCTGGCGGCCGCAGGCACCTATAACACGGGCAAAGAAAATTCCCAGGGACGTTTCGTGGTGGTCGGCAGCTCCTCGTGGCTCGACAATGGTTTCATCGATTTCAACGGCAATAACGACCTCGCGCTGAACACCATTAACTGGCTCTCCTCCGACGAAGATTTGATTTCGATCCGTCCTAAGCCGGAGGAAGACCGCCACCTCACCATGACGCGTGCACAATTGAGCTGGGTCCGCGCCACCAGTCAGTTTCTGCTGCCGATGATCGTGGTGATTGCCGGCGTCGGCGTGT
The DNA here is from genome assembly GCA_963766625.1 of uncultured Acidobacteriaceae bacterium. Taxonomy (GTDB): domain Bacteria; phylum Acidobacteriota; class Terriglobia; order Terriglobales; family Acidobacteriaceae; genus Sulfotelmatobacter. The sequence continues at coordinate 601,729 of CAVYBF010000028.1, forward strand.
GGTGGAAGAGGAGGTAACAGATTTATCTCGGCGAAATACTGTCTCGAGAAGCGCCATGAAACTCCGGAATCTGATTCTTGCCACGGTTGTGCTGCTTGCTCTGGTGGGCACGCTTTACTGGTCGGACCATCGAAAGCCAGATGAGAATACCGCGAAGGCATCGAGCGACGCTTCGCCCGCAATCCTCAAACTGGATTCGGCAACGATCACAAAAATCGAATTGAAAAACAAGGATGCCGAGCCGATTGTGCTCGACAAGAATACTTCCGGCACTTGGCAAATTGCCGAGCCGAAGCCGATCCCTGCGGACCAGAGCACGGTGTCAACCGCGGTTTCATCGCTTGCTTCTCTAAGCTCCGAACGCCTGGTCGAAGATAAAGTCTCGGATGCGAAGCAGTTTGGCCTTGACCCTCCCGCGGCTGAAATCGATATCACCCAAAAAGACAATAAGACGCAAAAGCTGCTAATGGGCGACACAACACCTACCGGCAATGCGATTTACGCGATGCTGGCAGGGGATCCGCGTCTTTTCACGATGCCCAGCTACGAGAAGACCAGCATCGATAAGAGCCTGAACGATCTGCGCGATAAGCGATTGATAACCGTTGATCCAGACAAGATCAGCCGCATCGATCTCATTCGAAACAATCAGGAGATCGAGTTTGGACGCAGTAAAGATGAATGGCAGATTCTGAAACCCAAACCGCTGCGCGCCGATGACATGCAGGTTGGCGATCTGGCTCGTACCTTAGCCAATGCGCGAATGAATCTCAATGGCCCCGATGCCAGCGGTGTTGAGGCCGACTCGGGCTTTGCTCACGCCACTCCGGTTGCAACCGCAAAAGTAACCGATCAATCGGGCACGCAACAACTTCAGATTCGCAAGAATAAGGATATTTATTACGCGAAATCCAGCGTAGTCGACGGCACTTATAAAGTCGATGCAAATCTCGGACAGGCGCTGGACAAAGGTCTCGACGATTTCCGCAACAAAAAGATTTTCGATTTCGGCTACAACGCGCCGGAAAAGATCGAGATGCACAGCGACTCCAAGGCATATTTCCTGACCAAGGGCGGCAACGATTGGTGGTCGGGGAATGGCAAGAAGATGGACGCGGAAACCGCAGAGTCGTTCATTTCGCAACTCCGCGATCTGAGCGCCAGCAAGTTTGTAGAGACCGGCTTCAGCAATCCTACGATTGAACTCACGGTGACTTCTGACGGCGGCAAGCATGTCGAAAACGTGTCCATTGCGAAGGCAGGCAATGTCTATGTCGCGAGGTGCGCGAACGACCCCACGTTATACCAGCTGACCTCGATCTCTATCGACGAATTGCAGAAATCGGCAGACGGGCTGAAGCCGGCCACAAGCGGCAAGTAGCAACGACACTAATGCGAACGGAGTGCTAGTCTCAATTAGCCAGGAAGCACAACTGAGGAGAACAGACGAGCAAGGCAATAGAGAACCTGGAAGCTGCACAGCGGAAGGCGATGGCGATCCCCGCCTGTCGAAGTGGAATGAGGAGGTCAGCATGGTTCGAGAGCGGGCGTTGAAGGCTGTGTTGGTTGTGGTGGGATTGTTGTTTATAGCGGGAGTTGTTCCGCTGACGATGTTTTTCTCGCGAGAGCCTGCGGTGCCAATGATAATGAGCATCTATGTCACACTCGGAATTTTCTTGCTACTGGCGGTGCGTGACCCAGCGGCGAACCGTAGTCTGATCGCCTTTGGCGGATGGGCAAATCTTGCGCATGCCGGGGTAATGGCTGCGCAGGAATACCGGAACGTGATCGAGCGCCGAGAACTCGCGGGAGTGGTTGTGTTCGCAATCGTCGGTGTTGTGCTGGTCGCGCTGGCTGCCGCGAAGCAATCAGTCGTGAAAGCCTCCGCTGTGGTCGCGTAGCGTTGCGAGCTAGAGGACCGAGGGACTAGCGACCCAATGAGCGTGGGAGTCATCCTAATCATCGCCATCGCTGCCACAGGCGTTCTCATGATGCGGTTTCGCAAGCGATGGCTGGCGAAGATCAACATCGCATTCACGAATCGGATTACCGGGCTGTTCGCAGGCTGGCTTCCCGGCTTCGGCATCCTGACCCACGTGGGTCGCAAGTCGGGAAGGTCTACCGAACTGCAGTGAACGTTTTCCGAGCGCCCAACAGATTTATCATCGCTCTCACCTACAGCAGCCAAAGTGAGTGGGTGAAGAATGTGCTCGCGGCAGGCGGTTGCGAACTCAGAACTCGCGGGAAGAAATATCAGCTATGCGTACCAACCATCGTTCATGATCCTACGCGACGGCAATTTCCATTCCCGGTGCGGCTCGTGCTGAGGATCGTGGGTGCGGACGAGTACATGGAGCTTTCAAGAATGTAGTTTTGCGAACTGTGCGACGGAAAGAGAACGCTCTACTTAGTGCGTTTGGATAACTCCAGCACTTGTACAGCAGAAAGGCTCAAGCAGTTTGGTAAACTAAAGAAAGTAAACCAGAAGCCGACGTAGCTCAGTTGGTAGAGCAGTCGATTCGTAATCGACAGGTCATCGGTTCAAGTCCGATCGTCGGCTCCATCTTCTACCCTCCGAGGCTAGGGCTGTTCACGAATTTCAGGCGGTTGCTCCCGAATCCGGTTTTAAGGTCCGATTACTTGTCCTTTAAGGTTTTGAACAGCTAAGGTTTTGAACAGCCAAGTTGGTTCGAATTTCACCAGTGCTGCCATCACCTCCGAGCTTGAGCTCTTCCCGCAACACCGAGCGGCGCCCGTGCCATTCAGCAAGCGCCGTGTCACGCTCGATAATCTTGACCAGAGCCTAATCCCATGATAGCTTGCTCGGGCGCTTCCTTACGGTGCCGCAAGCCATCGATAGAGTGGTTCACACGGACCCAAAACGTGTAAGGTAGGCCGCCCTGGAGCCCCGGGGAAAAAGTTCCACAGCTCGTTTTCGGGAGATGTGATGCCGCTTCGTTTTTACCCATTCCACGCCACCAAGCTAATGGTGGCAACGCCTCTAATGCTGGCAACGCTCCTGGGTGCAGCAACCGCCCAGATAAAGAGATTTGAACATATTGTTGTTGTGGTGCAAGAAAACCGTACACCGGACAACTTATTCCAGGGCTTGTGCTCTCCGCCCTTCGGAAGCGGGGCCATTTGCGCCACCACGCCAACCGCCACGCAGTACAACATTTCTACCGCAAACTGGTTGAACAAGGAAGCGGGAAGCAAAGTGACAAAGCCGCTTACCATCCCGCTCGCTACTACCTTCGATTTGGGCCACAACGAAGGCGAGTGGTTAAAGCAGTGCAATGCGGTCGACGGAGTCTGCCAGATGGATGGCGCGGCGCTCGTGACCTGCATCCCCAAAAAAGGAACCACCTGTCCGACACAGCCGCAATTCCGCTACACCTATGACCCGGACAACCCCGATCAGCTATATCCTTACTTGAGGCTGGCATCCGAGTACGGTTTTGCGAATTATATGTTCCAGACCAACCAGGGGCCGAGCTTCCCTGCCCATCAATTTCTCTTCGGCGGAACTTCGGCGCCCACCGCAGCCGACGATGCTGCCGGCATCTTCGCCATCGACAATACCGAGAAAGGGAGCGGCCCAGAGGGGTGTGTCGCCCCCGAGGGAACCCTGGAAGAACTGATGGGGCCAGGCAATGTCATCGTGGGCGCGATTTATCCCTGCTTTGAGCATCCGACGATGTCGGACCTGATGTCCTCGGTTGGGAGTTGGCGCTATTACGCGCCGGGAGTGGGGACGTCTTGGACGGCCCCGAACGCAATCGCCCACATCTGTCAGTCGACAGGCCCAGGCGGGAATTGCGCTGGCTGGGGAGAAAATGTGTCCCTGATTCCGGCCGACGTCCTCAAGGACATCGAGAACTGCAAGCTGGCGAATCTCTCCTGGGTGATACCAACCGGTCAGAATTCCGACCATGCCAGCCAAAACACCGGCGGTGGGCCAGACTGGGTAGCTTCGATTGTTAACGCAATCGGCTCGAATCACACTTGCTCAGACGGCGAAAAATACTGGGACAATACAGCTATTGTCATTACCTGGGATGACTGGGGCGGCTGGTATGATCACGTTCCCTCGCCAATTCTTGCCGGGGTCGAAGGCAGCTTCCAGTATGGGTTTCGCGTGCCGCTGTTGTTTGTTTCGGCCTACACTTCGCCCCGCTTTATCAGCAACAGGCAGTTGGATTTCGGCAGCATCCTGCGATTCGTTGAGTACAATTTCGGTCTGACCGTAGGCGGCTTGGGTTTCGCCGATGCACGTGCAGTAGATGACCTGCATGAGTTCTATCATCTTGAAGATACGCCACGCACCTTCATCGCAACCCCGACGCGGATTTCTATCAAGGACTTCATAGAAGACAAGACTCCGCCCACTGATCCGGATGACGATTAAGCGCTGGATTAAGCGGCGCTGGATTGGACTAAGCTTTGTCCACCTCAGTCAGTAGAACAGCCGGTTCTTGATCGGCAGGCCGTCATTTCCGATCCCTGCTTGATCCGCAAAACCTTGCGGCGCGCTGGAAACTGGGGTACCGGATTCTGCGGCTAATCCGGCTCGCCGAGCGAACACGCACCCCGCCCGCGCGGGTCGCCGCATGAGCCGCACGGGCGGGATGGCATCCCCGTGGCATGCGCGCCGGAAGAACCCTTCGCCGATACGGCAAACACGCTCAACTGCCGGCTGAGTTTTTTGCTATCGCATTTTGGGCAGATGGCTTTTTCGTGGCCGAAAACTAAGGCTTCGAACTGATGTTGGCATTCTTCGCAGATATATTCAAAAATCGGCATAGTCACCCCCACGAACTCAAAATCTATTATCTCCTGACCGTCCGTCGCCCGCCAGACAAGCCGTCGAGCGCCTCACGAAGATCATCGATCAGATCTTCTGGATCTTCAATCCCCACCGAATATCGAATCAGCGCCTCCGGAATGCCTGCGGCTGCCCTTTCCTCTTTCGTCGATTCTACGTGGCTGGTCGTCGCAGGCGGCCCAGCCACAGTTTCAACTGCGCCCAGGTTCGCAGCCAAGTGCGCATATTTCAAATTTGGTAGAAAAGATTTCACCGCATCGAATCCACCCCGGATTGCGAAGCTGAGCACGCCGCCAAATCCGCTCATCTGCCGGCGCGCGATTTCGTGATTCTCATGCGACTCCAATCCCGGATAAAAAACACGCTCGACCTTCGGATGCGATTCCAGAAATCGCGCGATCTTCATTGCGCTTTCATTCTGCCGCGCAATGCGAAGTTGCAGAGTCTTCATTCCTCGCAGCAGCAAATAGGCCGACATGGGCTCGAGGCAAGCTCCCGTGATTTCGCGGAAATGATAAACCCTGGCCACTAGATCCGACGGCCCGCATACGATTCCACCCAGCGCGTCGGCGTGTCCGCCGAGAAACTTCGTCGCGCTATGAATCACCAGGTCGGCGCCAAGTTTCAAAGGCTGCTGGTTGATTGGCGTAGCGAAAGTGTTATCCACAACCACGACGGCATTCTGGCGGTGGCCGGCCCTCGCGAGCCCGGCCAGATCAACCACCTTTATGGTCGGATTGGTTGGGCTTTCGAGATACAGAACCTTGCAGCCCTCGGCAATAGCCGCTTCAATCGCGGGATGATCGCTGGTATCGCACAACGAAACTTTGATGCCGAATCGGGGTAGGAACTCAATGAACAGTTTGTTGGTGCCACCGTATGTGTCCTTGATCGAAACCACATGATCGCCCGGTGACAAAAGCGTAAAAAGCGTATTACTGATCGCGGCCATCCCGCTCGAAAAACTGGTTGCGGCCGCTGCGCCCTCGAGAATTCTTACCTTCTCTTCAAAAGCTGCGACGGTCGGATTCGTGTTCCGTCCATAGATATGGCCCCGCGCCTTTCCCTGCGCCACCGCGGCCCACTCGTTCAGATCGTCGTAGCCATACGAAACACTGAGCGCCACCGGCACCTGCGTCGCCCGCTCCCAGGGTTCGCCATTTTCCCCCGCCCAGACAGATCGAGTTCCCAATCCAGCTTCACGCCCTTTCTCGCTGTGTTTGGGCGTGTCTTTATTACTCATCGTTTCTCCCAGGCTAATCTGACGCGATTTCCTGCTGAAATTAGAATAGCGCCGCTCACCGCGAATCAGTATAGCGGCGCTTCGCCTGCCGGTCGCGTCTTCCAGCGGCGATGCACCCACAGCCACTGCTCAGGATAGTTGCGCACGTACTTTTCAATGACGCTGGTGAACTGCTGTGTGTTTGCCTGAATATCCGCTTCCAGATCGCCGGTGCGGATCAACTCGAGCGCCGGATCAAACCGCAGCCGGTACTTTCCCAACTGCGCATCCCAGATGGTAAATCCCGGCACCACGGCCGCATCCGTGCGCAGCGCGATGCGCGCCAGACCGCTCGCTGTACATGCCGCAATACCAAAGAAATCCACGAACACTCCCTGCGGCGGCGTCATATTCGTGTCCATCAATATGCCCACCTCTTCCCCGGCCTTCATCGCGGCCAGCAAGCCACGAACAAAATCGTCTTTTTCCACGATGCAGTTGCCGTGCAGCGTGCGATATCGCAGGATCAGCCGGTCAAGATAAACATTGTCCATCGCCCGCACTACAATGTGCATGGGATGCCCATGCAGAGAATGAGCAAACGCCGAAAGCTCCCAGCCGCCAAAATGTGCGGTGAGAAAAAGCACTCCTTTGCCGCGCGCACGCGCTCGTTCGTAGTTTTCAAATCCATCGTAGACAACTACCTGGTCAATGTTCTCAGGCGTGTACTTCGGAAATCGGCAGACCTCAGCCAGTTGCCGGCCGAGCGAAGCGAACTCGCCTCGCAAAATTTGCGCCCGCTCAGCTTCCGCTTTTTCGGGGAAGGCCAGCGCGAGATTGCGCATGCCAACCTGGCGCAATCGCACATGAAAAACATAAACAATCCAAGCCAGACTGATGCCAGCCGCGCGTGCGAGGCGCCGTGGCAAGATACCTAGAATTTTGATGAACGGCCAGGCTGCCGCGTACTCGAGTCGCTGCCGCATCGGAGGAAGCGTGACGGTAGCACCGTCAGAAATTATTTGCAAACTACGCGGTTCGGCTCACGGTTTGAGTAGACGTAAGGGGCGGAGGAGAAGCAGATTCCTCGCTCCGCTCGGAATGACAGTGGCTGAACCAGAATGACAGGAGCGCTTTTACTTCGCCGCTGCCTGCGCCCAATTTGCCAGCGAGGTCAAAAATGAGTTTGCCGCGGCCGGTGGTTCCACTTCGCCATTCAGTGACGCCGGAAACGAAACCATGTGCCCGTAGAATTGCCGCGTACTGTCTTTATCTTGTTTGATGACGGCACCATTCAGGCTGACCCCGGCAAACAACCCGCGGGCGCGCGAATAAGTGAGCACCTCGGCGCGCATCTTCCAATCCGTATCCCCGGCAGTGTCGCGCCCCACGGGACCGGCTGCCACCGACGCATCTGCGCCCAATTCAAACTGGCTCGAGAGCAGATGCTTCATCCCATTTTTATTCATGATGAGCATGACCAGATCCACGGCCTGTCCGCCAGCCTGAAATCCGAAACTGCCACCCTCCACCTTAAAAAACGCAGGCGAACTCCAGCCCTTCGGCGTGCGGCAGCTCGCCAGGCCACGGCCATATTTTCCGCCAAAAATAAAGCCTCCATTCAACATCGAGGGCACCACCGCCACGCACTCAGCCGAACGCAAGACATCTTGAGGAATGCCTTTGTCCGGAGCCCTCTGAATTTCATTCAAGACTTCGGCGGCAGCCTGCACCCGCTCGGTAGCCCTGGTTTCGCCGGCATCCTCCGCAAAAGAAAACGAACAAAGACACACGATCACAGTCAGCAGGAAAAAGCTTTTCATGGTTCCTCACAACAACGAGTTCTGGGATTCGGTATTTGGATTGTAAACGAATGCTCCCCAGTTGGACGCCTCAAAGGTGACAACGGACTGCGATCCAAGATACTCGTAGCAAGGTCGGTGAAGCTGAGGAAGAATCTGGAGTCGAACCAGGCAGTGAAGAGCAATAAAAATCGGGGTCAAAAGTGGTGACCCTAATCGCCACTCCCAACCCCGTCTCCCAGGTTCTGTGGTAGGTGAAGCGAGTATGCGGTGAGGTCGGCTTTGCCGCAAGATTACCGAGGTCAGTGTCCTAAAGTTACCCAGAAGATAATCATGAAGCCTAACTGGGAGCTGGACGCTACTTCTACTTCGCCGTGACCAGCGAGTGCGTAATCGCATGAACGGAGAGTGCGATGCGGTTCTGCACTCCCACTTTGCGCATGAGTTTCGCCACGTGAGCTTTCACCGTGCGCTCTTCGATTCCTAATTGCGCGCCAATTTCTTTATTGGAGCGTCCAGCAACCAGCATCTCAAGCACTTCTTTTTCGCGGTCGGTAAAGGTCACGCGGCCAGCGGGAAAGATCCGGCCCGGCGACGACGAGACTCGCTCGATAAACATCGAGAGCACTTTTCGTGGAGCCCACACCGATCCCTGGCTGACCACACGAATCGCCTGCACGAATTCCGCGGCCGATGCCGCCTCATCCACATAACCCTTCGCCCCGGAAGCAATTGCCTTCAGAATGGTTTCCTCATCCACCCCCGAGCCAGTCACAATAATGCGAAGATCGGGACGCGTCGCCTTCAGGCTCGCCATCACGTCAAACAAATTTTGACCCGAGCGATTCCCTAAAAGGATCAAGTCCACTTCCTGCAACGTCGAAATTTCCGGCAGCGCCGCTGAGATGAGTTCGAACTCAGGTTCGGCATCGAACAAGGCGCGGAATCCAACAAACCTTAAGGGGTCGCTTTCAACGACAGCGATTTTGATGATCGGCTTCCTGGCGACGGCTGCTTTCATAGGTATCCCTGTAAGCTGTAGTTACGTAGCTAGAGCATAGCGGCATTTCCTCTCTCTGCAAAGAGAACGTGACCGAAGTGAAATTACGGGAGTAACATGAAAAAGCCTGCGAAAAAGCTCTTGCCCAGCCGATATGGACGCGCAATTTCTGAAACCCCACTCCCGGAGAATGCTTAGCATGAAGAAGAGTTTGACGATTTTTGTCATTGTGACCGTCATCGCCATATTTCTACCTTCGATCGTTTTGAGCCAGTCTGCTTCAGAGGCGCAGGCTCCCACGACCCAGGCTCCGGCCACAACCTACCAGCCAAAATTTCCCGGCGATCCCGCCCACTCAGATTCCGAAGCCGAAGCGCTCGCGTATCTGCGCGTAGTCATGCGCGCTGAACATCTGTTTAACAAGCAGTACGGGCATTACGCCACGTCTCTGCAGGAACTGGTGCATACTGGAACGTTTACCAAGCGCATGGTCAATACTGACCGCGGCGACTACACTGCCGGCTTCAAAGGCAAGAAAGATGGCTTCGAGATCACAATGATGCCCAATCACCCCGACGCCGATCATCGCTCGTTCTACGGCAACGAGGACGGCAAAATCCACGCGGATGAAGAAAAGCCGGCCGATGATAAGTCTCCCGTGATCAGCAAAGCGTTTCGAGAGAGCGCATCGCGATAAACGGCGTTTCGATAAACCGCATTTCGATAGACAAAGCAGAAACTTATAAAATGAATTCTTAGGGAGGAACTATGCCAGTAACGGTCGGCGCGCCTGCGCCAGAATTTTCGCTCAAAGATCAGGATCAGAAAGAAGTGAAACTCAGCGACTATCGTGGCAAGAAGAAAGTTGTGCTTGTTTTCTATCCGCTCGACTGGAGCCCGGTCTGCACCAAAGAGCACGCCTGCATGGTCAATGACAAAAAGCAGTTCGAAGATCTCGACGCCCAAGTGCTCGGTATCAGCGTCGACAGCGTCTGGTCGCATAAAGCTTATGCCGACAAAATGGGCATTCATTATCCCCTGCTCGCCGATTTTCAACCTCGCGGTGCCGTTGGCGAGAAGTACGGAGTTTATCTCGCGGACAAAGGCATTACAGGCCGCGCCATCTACATCATTGACCGCGACGGCAAACTCGCGTGGCAGAAGAACTACGATATTCCGGTGGTGCCTGACATAAACGAAGTGTCTCAGGCGCTTGCCGGAGTGAAATAAGCCCGTCGAAATAATCGAGGGGTCGAAGGTCGAAGGGTGCCCCATCCTAATCTCGCCGCTCTCTGGCGAGATTAGGGTGGGGATGTTGACTTTAAGATGGATGCGCGGCGAGAGCCGGTTTACCGGTCCCTGGCTGCGCTCCCATCCAGCCCTAGTTCGCGGGCGATTCCTGTCATCGCCTCAATACAGAATCCAAAGTGCTCGTCCAGATCAACTCCCAGCGCCGCCGCACCGTTCACGATGTCCTCGCGATTCACTTTGCGCGCGAATGCCTTGTCTTTCATTCTTTTCCGTACGGATTTCACGTCGACTTCAGCGAGCGACTTGCTTGGCTTAATCAAAGCTACGGCCGTGATGAACCCCGCCAGCTCGTCGCAAGCGAAAAGCGCTTTTTCCATCGGCGTATCGCGAGTCACTCCCGTATACTCCGCGTGAGACATGACTGCGCGGCGAATCACCTCCGGCCATCCGCGCTCTTTCAAAATTTCGTTGCCCTTATAAGGATGGTCTTCCAGGCTGGGATATTTTTCGTAATCGAAGTCATGAATAAGGCCGACAATTGCCCACAAGTCTTCTTCCGATAATCCAAGTTCCTTTGCCTCGCTGGCCGACGATCCCGCAAACTTTCCCGCGCACGCCCGCATGCACGCCTCAACCGCCAGCGCATGCTTGCGCAAACTTTCCGATTGAGTGAACTCAGTTAGTAAACACCACGCCGCTTCCCGATCGATCATGCATGTTTCCTTATCTGGTGCGGCATCTCGCCGCCTGACCTGCATTGCACAAACCACGCTTCTCCGCTTCCCGCATTTTACCCTTGACTTCCACAGGCCATGTAACGCAGATTGTCCTGCAAGCCGAAACCTCTCCCCCGAGTTTGGCGGTTCGGCTTTAGCAGTAAGGAGTAGCCCGCTCTGGCACTCCCACAACCCGATGGCTACGACTCTTGCCCCGGTCGATTCTAGGGAAGTCGTTCGTTGCGATCATTGCCTGCTGGTTCAATTTCGTACGGTCAACAACAATTGCCGACGCTGCCACTCGTCGCTCGATGAGGAACCCGAGCCCGAGCCGGTAGTAATGACCCCGCCCGTCATGATGCCAATCCCGGGCACCAGCCGCGGACACCTGAACTTGGCAACTTCAATCCGCTCGCTGCGCCTGCGCAACGGCCTCAGTCAGCGGCAGCTCGCCGGACGCATGTCCGTGCCCCGCACCTACGTCTCTAAAATTGAAAACGAGAAAGCCACGCCCACGCTGTCGTCCCTCGAGCGGCTGGCGCGAGCCCTGGAGGTCACCGTGCCCGAACTGCTCAGCGGCGGCGAAAAGAGCCGCCAGGAAGAAGTCAGCGAGCTGATGAAAGATCAGTTCATCGCCGAGATTCTGCCCTTCGTAACCCAACTGAACGGCATGCAGATGTCCAGCATCCTAACCCAGGTGCGAGACTTGACGCTAAGGCCAAGAAGGACAGCGTAAACAACCATCATGTAGGGACAGCCGCCTCGGCTGTCCAGCGAGCCAAGCGAGTCAGCGAAATTGAGCCAAGCGCCGAGCCGAATAAGCGCGAGGCGAACATCCAGTTTATCCGGGCAACACGCCAACTCGCAGCCGGGACCGTTTTGGTCCCGGCTTTTTTGCCCCGCACCATAACCTGCTAAGGTATCCGGCCCTCGAAGTGAGCGATGATAATCATAACGATCCAGAAAAGCACGACTCCGCCAGCGGCCAAGTTAAATGCTCTCCTGATGTGAGTGCCGATAGCGGCAGAGCCGACTCGACCCCACAACCACCCGGCGAGGACGATCAAGATGACGGCGAATATCGTGGGCGAAATTCCATAAATGACCGTCGTCCGATCTAGGTAGGGCTCGTGCCGTCCGCGGGGGACGAGCAGAAGCATGCCCGACCCAAAGTATAGACAGACGGAAGCTAGCAGCATCGAAATGGCGCTGAGTATTTTTCCAGTCCTGCTACTCATGCGATCCATCCCCGCATTGTAATACTCCTTCCGGAAACCGGATCGAGTCGTCTCATCTCGGCTGGTATGAATCGCCCGCACAGCCGAGTTCATCTATCGAGTATGTATATTGAACAACTTGTTAACACTTTTTCTGACCTACCGAATGCGGCACTATCGGCATCGGCAGTTCAGAACACCGACGATGGCCTCCTCGACGCCTACTCGCGCGCAGTCACGGGGGCAGTCGAACGCGTCAACCCGTCGGTCGTAAACATTGAGGTGCACCAAGCCGCAGGCCGCACCCGCTCCGGCAATGAGCGTGAGCGCCGCGGAGGAGGATCGGGATTTGTCTTTACTCCCGATGGCCTGATTCTCACCAACAGTCACGTGGTGCATGATGCAAAGCGCATGGAGGTCACCTTTGCCGATGGCCGCCACATGCCAGCAAGTGCGATCGGAGACGATCCCGCAAGCGATCTTGCGGTGATTCGCGTGAATGAACCCGGCCTCACTGCCGTGACTCTCGGCGACTCGCAGCAGCTTCGTGTCGGGCAACTGGCCATCGCGATTGGCAATCCTTATGGATTCCAGTCGACTGTGACGGCCGGCGTCGTCAGCGCTCTCGGCCGTTCGCTGCGCTCGTATTCCGGCCGATTAATCGACGACGTCATTCAGACGGATGCCGCCTTGAACCCTGGCAACTCGGGCGGTCCGCTGGTCGATTCTGCTGGGCGAGTAATCGGAGTCAACACCGCAACGATTCTGCCCGCACAGGGCATTTGCTTCGCGATCGGCATCAACACTGCGAAATTCGTGGCCAGCCGCCTGCTGCGAGATGGACGCATCCGGCGGAGCTACATTGGAGTTTCGGCGCAGACTGTGCCGATACACCGCCGTGTCGTGCGTTTTTACGATTTGCCGAGAGAGTCCGGTGCGCTGGTTTTGTCGGTAGAAGAAAATAGCCCCGCAAAACGCGCCGGCTTGTGCGAGGGCGACGTAGTCGTCGCGCTCGAAGGCCGTCCCGTGGCTGGAGTAGACGATTTGCACCGGCTGCTGACTGACGTCCGCATGGGCGTGAGTTGCTCGGTTACGGTGATCCGGCGCACGGAGAAACTGGAGCTGAATATCGTGCCCGAGGAAGCGAAGTGATCGGCGTAAGCGATTCAACTTCTCCACTTGAGCGTGACCGGCCCGGCCATCGGATGCTTCATCTCACTGCCCGTGCGCTTGGCTTCGAGATATGCCGCCTTTAGCTGGAAGTACCACTTTGCCGGCCGGTCGGCATCATCGATGAGCATCAGTTGCGGATTGTATTTGAGACCCTCGGCTTGCAGTTCCATGGTGCGGCGGTCTTGCTCGACAAATTTTGAAAACACGAACTTCAGCAACTCCGCGCCGAAAGGCAGCCAGCGGAAAATGTTCCAGGCGGCGACGACATCGATGCGGCACTGATTGCGCGTGATTGGAGTCACCGTGGTCAACGATGAGAACCAATATTTACCCGCGCGAATCACTTCTCTTCGCAGGTTCGGCAAAACAAAATCGATGGTCGTGGTGATGGAATCGGCATCGGCATACAGGCGCAACAGTTTGTAGGGAGCAGAGTTTGAACTCGGAGGATGCGCGCTCATGCGAAAGCCGTTCGCAATCGGCTCAAAGTTCTTCTTCTTCTCGTGAATGCTGTGCCGGCTGCGCCACCACCACGCCTGATGCACGAATGGCCCGTGCGCAGGATCCATTAATCCAATGATGCCGTGGTCGATGCTTACCGGCATATCAGCAGTCAGATACGCGAGTTTGTAGTTATCGGTAAACTTCTCGATTTGCGGAGCCGCGTCGGGAGCCTCGTCACGCTTGCCAAATCCAGCGCCCACAGGACCAGCATCCGGAATGTAAACCCAGATGAAGTCATCCTGCTCTTCGCATGGATAACTGCCCGCATAAATGCGGTCGACTTTCATGTTCTGATCGTTCGTCAGCGACGGGATCAGCTCGCACTGCCCATTGTGCGCGTCAAACTGCCAGCCATGATAGGAGCACTCGACGTTCTCTCCATCGAATCTTCCGCAATGCAGCGGCATGCCGCGGTGAGGGCAGGAATCGCGTAAGGCGAAGGGGCGTTGGGCGCGATCGCGCCCGATCACCAGCGGGATCTCGAGCAGCATGGCCTGGTGCAGCCGATTACGATGCACGCGATCCGCAGGCAACGCGCGATACCAGAATCCGGTGAGCATGAGCGTATCCAGAGCCTGGCGCTGAGGAGGGTCGAGTTCGGCCATGTGGAATTTGTCGAGCAGCGAATTTTTTCGCCGCTTGAACCCAATATGCTAGCATTCGCAGGACTTTCCGAGCGTAGAACTACGCGAGGCAAATCCGATGGAATTCATTGGCCACTTTCGCCGGCTCACGCCAGTACAGCGGAATACGTTCATTGCATGTTTTCTTGGCTGGTCATTGGATGCCTTCGATTTCTTCATTCTGACTTTCTGCGTCAGTGCGATCGCGACCCAATTCCAGGCGAAACTCTCCGCCGTAGCCGAGGCAATTTTTTTAACTCTGGCCATGCGCCCCGTCGGTGCGTTTTTGTTCGGTGTAATGGCTGATAGATTTGGCCGGCGGATCACGTTGATGGTCGACATCATCGCTTATTCGGTGTTCGAACTGGCTTCCGCCTTCGCGCCTTCGCTGAAAGTGTTGCTTATCACGCGAGCCCTGTTCGGAATCGCCATGGGCGGCGAATGGGGCGTGGGAGCGGCTTTGGCTTTTGAGACGCTGCCCGCCGAAGGTCGCGGATTTTTCTCAGGCGTATTGCAGGAAGGCTACGCGGTTGGATATCTGATCGCAGCCCTGGCCTACCGCACTCTATTTCCGACCTTCGGCTGGCGCGGTATGTTTATCATTGGTGCGTTGCCTGCCTTTCTAGTCATTTATATCCGAACCAAGGTGGATGAGTCGCCGGCCTGGTTGCAGGGCCGGGTTTCCAGGCATGCAGAAAGCAGAATCGGCCACGACATTCGAACTTATGCCGGCATGTTCATTTTCCTGGTGGTGCTGATGTTTGCTTTCAATTCGTTCAGCCACGGCACGCAGGATCTGTATCCCACATTCCTGCAAAAAGACCACCATTTCACCCCGCAAACGGTTGGGCTGATCGCGATCATCGCTAACATCGGCGCCCTGCTGGGAGGGATTTTCTTTGGCACATGGTCGGAAAGGATCGGCCGCAGGAAGGCCATCGTGATTGCGGCGCTGCTGACAATTCCCCTCGCGCCGCTTTGGGCATACTCGCACACTGTACCCATGCTGGCGCTGGGCGGGTTTGCGATGCAGTTCATGGTGCAGGGAGCGTGGGGGGTGATCCCGGCGCATTTAAATGAACTCTCGCCCGCGGCGGTACGCGGAACCTTCCCCGGGTTCGCCTATCAGATTGGCAACTTGCTTTCTTCCCGAAATGTAGTCATTCAGGCCAAGATAGCGGAGCAGCGCTATGGTGGGGTGCTGGCGCCGGTAATGGCTTGGACTGTCTTTATGGCTGCGGCTCTGGTCGCGGTGGTCACGGGATTGGGGCGGGAGCGGCGGGGCGTGGATCTTTCCAAGACTTAGTAAAACGTTTGAGTATTCCACCTTTGGCAAGTGCTATGGCACGACAGTATCATTGTCACCAGTCGGCTCCTATGGTACGGTAAGTTAAATTTCACGCCTTCGTATTACTTTCAGGGGTTAATTGGCAGTGGGCACAATGCGCGTGCAGGAGGAGCGCCACTATGAAAGAAATCTTAGATTCGACTCCGGCTCAGCCCTCGGTCGACGACGAAAATTTCGCTAATCGTAAACTGATCCGTCCAGCGCTGCCGCGCACGGACCACAACCACGGCAACCATAATTCCAATCATCACAACTCCAGTCACATGCAGAATGGGGATCGACGTGAGCGGCATGATCGTCCGGAACGGGGATTTGATCGGGGTGGTGACCGGGGCGATCGCGGTGCCGGCGGACGCAAACCAGCTCCTCCGGAACAGACTAACGCCGAGAATTTTTACTATCAGAAGCAGATGCAGTCGAAAACGCCCATGGTCATCGTGCTGCAAGATGGCGAAGAAGTGCATGGAGTGATCGAGTGGTACGACAAAAGCTGCATCAAGGTGGTCCGCGATGACGGGCGGCCAAACCTGATGATCTATAAGCCGGCGATCAAGTATATGTTTAAGGAAGAAGAGAGCGGGCGGTAGTTACGTTTAAGCAATTCCCTGCGAGTTTCAAACCGCGTTTACCTTTCCGCGGAATTTGCCTCTATTTGGTCCAATCGACGACTCAATAATTCAAGATCGTCATGTAGCAAAGCTGTCCCAGTGAGGTCGATTTGCAGAAAGCGATTGAGCAACTCCGCGGGCGGCTGGTTGAACCCATTCTTAAGTAGTGCGATTGTACCGCGATACGAACCAATCCCTCCGAGTTGAATAAAGCTGGAAGTATTTGAGCGCGAGCAGCCCACCGTAAACATAGTTCACGTCGTAGAGCGGGTCCTCAAACATGAGGGAGACTGTGGCCCAGCGAGTGCGCAGTTCAGGCTCTGAATCAGGAAACTGGGAAAACTGGCGGTCAATCTTCAGGGTCAGACTATCCAAGTCATCAGCGTTGCGGATCGTGCCCGCGGTAACACCGTCATAGATCGCTTGTTCCAACAATGCATCCTGAGCGCCATAAAAAGCATCGAGGCCCTTGATATACATCCATCGTTCGCGATAATACCGTTGCAGTTCGGGCGTGCTGGCGTGCTCGGCCATGTAGTCGGCGAGCAGCAACTCATTAAACTCGGCGAATGACTCGAATAAGAAATTAGGGCCGCGCTCGTAAGTTGGGGACACGCCGTTTGCATTCATAAGTTGGCGATGAGTAGCGTGTCCACCTTCGTGAGCGATGACGGATAAGTCTTTGAAAGTTCCGCCGTAGCGGCCGTAGAAGAGAATTCCAGTTCCGCTGAGCCCGAGCGAGAACCCTCCACCGTAGCGGCTGGGCGCACCTCCCGGTAAGATATCGGCACGGCCGTTAGCGGGATCGAGCAAGGCATCGAATGTGGATTGATACTCTTTGCCCAGCCCCGCAAAAACGTTGTGGAGGATGCTTCGGGCATCCGAAAGCGAAGTTATGGACGGGACAAACCCAGGCGCCGGAGCTGACATGTCCCACGCATGCGCCGGCTGATGATCGCCTGGTTCGATGTCACGGGATCGAATTTTCTCGTATCGCTTGGGGATGTCTCCGTCCTCCGCCATTAACTTCAAAAGATCCCGCGTTCCCTGCGGATGGAGATACAGGCTCTCGTACTTGCGCTCAGGTGCGTCAGGGTAATGGTGTGCCTTTGCCAGAGCTTGTTGTGAGCGGATGGTGTGCAGCAGAGCAAATGCCATGAGGTCGCGCTGGCTGGCGTAGCCTGCGAGGCGCTTCTTGAATCCTTCCTCGCGAACGCGGGCATCGGTGCTGCTGGCAATCGGGTTGCGCTGCCGGATTACATCCAGCGGCCCGGCCGGGGTTTGCACAGTTCCGAAGTTAATGCCCGCGACGATCTTGTCGTAAAGATCGTATTGCCAATCCGCAATTTCGGGCTGCCATTCATCGAGAAATCGCTGCTGTGCCTCAGGGAGCAAATGGGACGCATTTCGCCGAATGTCGGAGATCTCGAAACTGTACTGCTTTAATTTCGGCTCCTGGCTCAGAAAAGATCGCAGCTGATCTTCGGGAATAACCAGAATTGCCGGCTCGAAGAATGCTGTCTTCGCGTGGAACTCAGAGTCGAGTTTGTCTTCTTCTTCACATGCTGAATCCTTACGGTTTAGAGAGCAACGAAGGTAGAGGTAATCGTCATGTTTGGCGAAGAGCTTCTGAACAGCATCGTTCTGATGCAAAAGAGCAAGCAACCGCGAGGCGGAATTCAGTTGTCCCTTGAATCGTTCCAGTTGATTGAGAGCTGCACTTAATTCAGTGCGGTCGGCCATTTCTTCTTGAGGAGTTTTGAAGTAATAGCGGGACAGATCAACGGATAGCGCCCCTGCCGTCCTCGGAGCTTGCTGCGCAGCCGTGATGGTGGTGCAAACCGCTAAAAGAGTAAACAACCAGAGCGCAGGCCACTTTGCGCCATGATTTGGCATGATCAGATAGACGGCTTCCCTACAACTTCGGCAGCACAATCCCCTGCTGCGATTGATATTTTCCCTTTCGATCGGCGTAGCTGGTTTCGCAGACTTCGTCGGATTGGAAGAAAATAATCTGGCACAGGCCTTCGTTGGCATAGATACGGGCCGGCAGCGGCGTGGTGTTCGAGATTTCAAGCGTCACGAAGCCCTGCCACTCCGGCTCGAACGGAGTGACATTCACGATGATGCCGCAACGGGCATAGGTGCTCTTGCCCACGCAGATGGTCAGAATGTCGCGAGGAATTTTGAAGTACTCGACTGACCGAGCCAGCGCGAATGAATTCGGCGGCACGATACAAATATCGGTGCGAATGGTGACGAATGATTTTTCGTCGAAGTTTTTGGGGTCGACGATGCTGCTGTTTACGTTGGTAAAGATTTTGAACTCGTCGGCCACGCGCAGGTCGTATCCGTAAGAAGACAGGCCGTAAGAGATCACGCCTTCGCGCACCTGCTTTTCGGAAAAAGGATTGATCATGTCATGTTCGCGGGCCATCTTGCGAATCCAGCGGTCACTCTTCAGCATGGAATTCCCTTAGAAAATTCAGTAATTGAGAAATTTGGTAATTGAGTAATTGGGCTAGATTGCGATTCGCTGTGCTCTGCTTTGCAATTACACAATTTCTTAATTTCCCAATTACTCAATCTTTTCGGATTCGCCAGTTTACGGGAGAGATGCTCCGGTTGACAATCTCCGTTATGTCCCATAGCATCAGTCACTTGAAGATTTATCCTCACGCCGCATCCGGGAGCCGTTCGTGATCAAGCTCGACATTATCAACGAAGTGGTGGCCAGAACCGGCATCACCAAGACCAAGGCCGAACTGGCGGTGGAAACCGTCTTTGAAAGCATGAAGAAGGCGCTGGCCGGCGGCCATCGCATTGAACTGCGCGGATTTGGCGTATTCAACGTGCGCCCGCGCAAGACCGGCATCGGCCGCAACCCGCGCACGGGAGCCGAAGTCTCGATCCCTCCGGGCAAGGCGGTTCGCTTCAAGCCGGGGAAAGAATTGCAGTCCATCGACTAGGGCAGGCGGCTCTGAGTGGCGAGCTGCGAGCCGTAATCATTCCGGGATGAATGCAGTTCTGGCTATTAAAAAATTCGCTCTGCCCACGTTTTTCAGAAAACTCGCAAACCTCAACAAGGGGAAGCGCCAGATCGCGACCCCTCGTAGTAGCATCTAAAGTACGCCTCAAAACGCAAGGCCCAGTATCCCATGTCAGAACCCACTCCTCCATTAGCCACCCCTGAGGTTCAATATTTTCGCCCTGTGCCGCAGTGGGTGCCAGGTCCTCCCAGTCAGCGCTATTGGCTGCATGCACTTCTGCTGCTGGCCACCTGCTTCACGACTCTGGTCATGGGTGCGCGAATGCAATACAACTTCGCGCACGGCCGTCCAGCCTTGTCGTTCACCGACGAACTTATAGGCGGTGAACCGATTCCGTTCTTTCCGGCTTCGTGGATTCGCACGCATCCCGCACGCCTGCTGGGCGGATTGCCCTTCATGCTCACGCTGATGCTGTTTTTCATGGCGCATGAAATGGGGCACTATTTATATTGCCGCCGCTACGGGGTGCACGCCACGCTGCCTTTTTTTATTCCGGCGCCGACCCCGATCGGAACCATGGGTGCGGTCATCATCATCCGCTCGCGAATCCGCTCCCGCACAGCTCTGTTTGATATAGGGATCGCGGGACCGATTGCGGGATTTGTAGTGGCGCTTCTGGTTTTGGCAGTTTCGCTGGCGTGGTCAAAGCCGATGAATCCGAACGCGGCGGCGACGGATTACCAGTTCGGGTTCCCATTAATCTTTCCTTTGATGCAGGAACTGCTCGCCGGCATGGGGTGGTTGCGAGGTGTGGCAGCATTGCCTCTGGACCGACTGCTGATGCATCCGGTCGCGATCGCCGCCTGGATTGGAATGCTCGCCACGTCGCTCAACTTGCTGCCTGGCGGACAACTGGATGGCGGACATATTGTTTTCTCAATTGTCCCGCGGGTCCATAAGATCGTTTCACGACTCACAATTCTGGTTCTTCTGGTCATGGCCTATTACTTATGGACGGGATGGTTTGTCTGGTCGATTCTGTTGTGGTTGAGCAGCTTTCGTCATCCGCAAGTGGCCGAGTGGCCCCACGTTTCCGGCAAGCGAATCTGGCTGGCCGTTTTTGCGCTCTGCATGCTGGCTCTCACGCTGACGCCGGCGCCGTTCTTGCATTCATCTTTGCCCGAAGTCATCCGCGATTTTCGAGGGCAGTAGGAGTTCCCGCCTTTCTTTCCGTATACTGCTTTATTCAATCGTTTTAATGTCTTTCAGGCGAGGTGACTGGCCTTGAAGTCCATCGCGATTCTTTGCTGCACTGTCTTTATATCCCTTGTGCTCTCCGCCGCAGGTCAAACCATCAAGGTCGATATTTCTCACCCAACGAACCATTTTGTTCCCGACCAAACTCTCGGTGCTGGCGTGGATCGCATCGCAGTGGACGCAATCGATAAAGACCTGCAGCAACCCACTCTCGAGAAAACACAGGAGTCAGGTTGGCAGCCAGTCACGTATCGGCAGAATACGGAGCTCGCGGTTGAGGCTTGGCATTGGAATCCGCAAGGCACCTGGAGTGATCCGAGCGGAAAAGGGTATTTCACTGGATCGTCGAAGCCGACAGAGATGCTGCGTTATTCTTACGGCTACGCGCTTCCACGCCGTGGATTCACCCGCAACGACGGTACCGACAATGTCGGCTTCTCGCGGCTGGACGATGGCGATCTGAATACTTTCTGGAAAAGCAACCCGTATCTCACCCAGCACTTCACCGGCGAGAGCGATGCCTTGCATCCGCAGTGGGTGGTTACGGATCTGGCGCAAATGCAGCAAGTCGATGCCATTCGTATCGCCTGGGGCGAACCTAACGCGCGGAAATATCTTGTGCAGTACTGGACGGGAGACGATCCAATCAAGGCGCCAACTCGCGGCGTCTGGCAGACGTTTGCACAGGGAACAATCGACGATGGAAAAAGCAAGACGGAAACGATTCGCTTGAGCAGCGCTCCGGTGGCGGTTCGATTCGTGCGCATCTGGATGACGGAATCCTCCAACACGTGTGATGCCGACGGATCCGGCGATCCGCGCAATTGCGTTGGCTACGCCATTCGTGAACTCTATCTCGGCACCGTCACCGATGATGGGACATTTCACGATATTCTCCGCCACACGCCGGATCAGGAGCAGACGACCACCTATTGTTCATCGGTCGACCCCTGGCATCAGCCGTCCGATCTGGGATCGACCAAACAGGCACAGGTGGGGTTCGATCTGTTTTTCACGAGCGGCGTGACGCGCGGCCTCCCCGCAATGATTCCGGTTGCGATGCTTTATGACACGCCGGACAATGCAGCCGCCGAAATTGCCTACATAAAAAATCGCGGCTATCCAATCTCTTATGTGGAGATGGGCGAGGAAGCTGACGGCCAATACATGCTGCCGGAAGATTACGCAGCTCTATACCTGCAGTGGGCGACGGCAATTCATCGCGTCGCCCCCGCATTAAAGCTCGGCGGCCCATCGTTCCAGGGAGTCAACAAAGACATTGAAGTCTGGCCCGACGCGACCGGCAATGTTTCCTGGACCGAGCGCTTCATCGATTATCTGAAGCAGCATAACCGCATGAACGATCTGGCGTTTTTCTCGTTCGAGCATTATCCCTACGACCCCTGCAGAACTCCGTGGGGCATGCTTTACGACGAACCCGAACTCGTAAGTCATATCATGCAGGTCTGGCATGAAGATGGAGTTCCCGCAGATATACCGATGTTCATCACGGAAGGAAATCTTTCCTCGGGCGCGAGCGAAACCTATGAGGATATTTTTGCGGGAATCTGGCTCGCGGATTACATCGGATCATTTCTCAACTCCGGTGGCAACGGCGTTTACTTCTTTCATTATTTGCCGCTCCAAATGGAGCCGGGCTGCAACAGTTCTCCGGGAACATTTGGAATGTTCACGGTGGACTCGAATTATAAGATTCAGCAACCGCTGGCGCAGTTTTTCGTCGCGCAGCTGATCAACCATGAATGGGTACAGCCGGGAAGTGGCGAGCACCAGGTATTTGCCGCGAGCAGCGACGTGAACGATGGCGCCGGCCATGAATTAGTGACGGCCTACGCTGTAAGGCGTCCGGACGGAAGCTGGGCGGTGATGGCGGTAAATCGAGATCAGCAGAATGCTCATCGCGTCCGCATTTCATTCGAAGGGCCGGGAGAGAAACAGAGCGCCTTCGCTGGGCCAGTCGAGGTTTCGACTTTTGGCAGCGGACAGTATTTGTGGCATCCAGCGCGAACGCGATTCATGGCTCATGCGGAGGAGAACGAGAAACCAACCATCGTGCCCACGACCAAAGGGTGGGCAGATCCCGACGGCCCGATTGTTCAGAATAAGCTCACCCCTGGGAAAGACACTCTGTACGATTTACCGGCAGCCTCGGTAGTGGTGATTCGCGGAAATACCCGCGGACGCTGATGGTTTGCGTCCATTCGTTTTTTCTGAACCTTCTTAATGTCAAGCCTCATCTCTGAATCGAGATTGCTCGATTCGGAGAATTACGATGACCGACCCGCGCTACCCTATCGGCAAGTTTCGGTTCGACGGATCACAAACCGAAGAGCAGAAAAGCCAGCTGATCAATGAGATTGCCCAGACCCCGGCGAACTTGCGCGCCGCAGTAAACGGTCTGTCAAAAGAACAACTCGACACGCCTTATCGCGAGGGAGGCTGGACTGTCCGCCAGGTTGTGCATCACGTTCCTGACAGCCACCTGAATGCCTACACACGCTTCAAACTAGCTCTCACGGAAAACGAACCTACGATCAAGCCCTACGCGGAAGACCGCTGGGCCGAACTCGCCGACACGAGATCAACGCCGATCGAAACTTCGCTCATGCTGCTCGATTCACTGCACGACCGATGGGTTCGCCTGCTGCGTTCGCTTCAGCCTGAGGATTGGAAGAAAAGCTTCCGTCACCCTGAACTCGGGCTGGTCAGCCTGGAAAAGAATTTGTCCCTGTACGCCTGGCATGGACGTCATCACGTTGCCCATGTCACCGAACTTCGCAAACGAATGGCATGGTAGCGTTGACACCGATAAAGGAGCGCTGTTGAATGATCGCAAGAGTTTGGCATGGATACACGAAGCCCGAGCACGCCGATGCCTATGAAGCCATGCTGAAACCAGAGCTTTTGCCCGGAATCAGCAAGAAAAAGGGATACAAAGGCAGCTATCTGCTGCGTCAAGAAAATGGCAACGAGGTGGAGTTCATCACGATCATGCTCTGGGATTCAATCGATTCGATTCGAGCCGCCGCCGGTCCGGATTACGAAACGGCCATTATTCCTGAAGAGCGTCGTAAACACTTGTCGAGGTACGACGCAACGTCGGCGCACTACGAGGTAGCCTCGGTGCACGGGATTGGCGCAGTAGGAGCGGCCCAATCAGTTCACGCCCAGTTTCCACAACAGATAGCTGCAAGCCTCGCGCAGAACAGCATAGCCGCGCTGCACTGCGTTGTGCGGGCGCGAGCCCGGTCGGGGCGAAACATACACCGGTCCGATGCCCTCGTGCTCAAGTAATTTCTTGATGCGGAAAACGTGATAAGCGTCGCTGACCGCGACACAACTGTGCAGGCCATTGGTGCGCATGATGACAGCCACGCGAATCGCCGATTGAGCCGTATCCGAGCCTTGGGTTTCGCCGATCAGGTTGCGCTCCGGAATCCCGCGATGGATCAGATAATCGCGGCCCACCCCGCCTTCGCTGAAGCTGGGATCGGCGGCCGCGCCGCCCGTGATTATCACGACCGGAGCCAGGCCTTTCTCGTAAAGCTCGAATGCATGATCCAGCCGCGCCCGCAAAACCGGGGAAGGATGACCCGCATATTCCGCAGCACCGAAGACAACGATCGCGTCCGCCAAATGCAATTCCTCAAGCGAACTCTCATGCACGATTCGAAAGCTGGTCAATGTCAGGAAGGCAGCTAACCCAACCAGAAGCAGTCCCTCGAGCCACAACAGCCACTGGCGCCGAAGAACACGGTTGCCGGAATCGTCGCTCATCCCTTGGCGAAGAAACCGGAAATGTCATCCGATGCAATCGCGCCTTCCCGAATGATGCGCCAGTGCCCATCGTCCCCAGTGAGATCGACAATGGTGGACGGGATATCGCGCGGCGAAGTTCCACCGTCCACAATGATGTTAATGCGCCCTTGCAGTTGGTCCCGCACTTGCTCGGCGCTGGTGCACTCTGAAGCTCCACTCAAATTGGCGGAAGTAGCGGTAATCGGGATCGCTGCCGCCAAGACCACCGCGCGCGGGATCTTCGCGTTCGGCACTCGCAAAGCCACATTACCCGTGTTGGCCGTCACTTTCAGGGGAAGCTTTGAACCTGCTTTGACGATGATGGTCAACGGTCCGGGCCAATATTTCTGGGCAAGGGCGTAGAACTCTTCGGTTAGTTCTTTGGCCAGTTCTTCAGCCTGATCAACGCTCTCGATCAAAAGCGAAAGCGGTTTGTGGCGCGAGCGGGTCTTGATATCGTAGACGCGGTCAACCGCACGCAGGTTGAAAGGATCGGCGGCCAGACCGTAGAACGTGTCGGTGGGCATACCCAACACTTCGCCAGCGCGAATCTGGTCAGCGCAGTACTTGATGAGTGACGTCTGAGGAGAATCACTGCTGATTTTTACAATTTCGGCGCGCACGGCGCTCCCTTCGTTACTGCTTAGTGAAAGTATGCTTGATCGAGGAACCTACCATAATACGGCAAACCGCCGCAACGCGACCGCCTGGCGTATGATTCCAGCCACGAGACGGGATGAAGAGATTCTCACAGCCGCCGGTCAGCGCGCTCTCTCGACTGCGCCGTATTGAAGGACGGCACAATCCGCTGGTCAAGCAGCAGCGCCAGGCATTTTCCCGCGGCAAGCTGACTGAGACGGGAGAGTGCGCAATTGAGGGCTTGCGCATCATGGAAGAGGCAATACGCAGTGGCCTGCGATTCAGCGCCCTGTTTTTTCGGGAGTCTTCCCAAGAGATAGCTGAGCGCTTGCTTCCGCAGATCGGAGCGCAGGTCGAAACCTTACTGCTCCCGGACAAATTATTCGACAGCGTCGTCTCCAGCGAATCACCTCAGGGCGTGGCCGCGCTTGTGCGGCCCAAGGAGTTTGCCTTCGACGATCTCATCGAACGCCTGCACGTCGGTCCCATAGTGGTTCTTGCCGGACTTCAAGACCCGGGCAACGTGGGAACGATTCTGCGCTCGGCCGAAGCATTTGGCAGCGCCGGCGTGGTTCTGGGCGAAGGCACTGTGAGTCCCTATAATTCGAAAGCCGTGCGTGCCTCAGCGGGGTCGGTGTTCCGACTGCCGATCGTGCACGGGCATGGAATCCGGCCGGGCGAAATGGAACTCGGAAAGATTTGCGAGATGTTACGCGAAAAGCGTGTGCGCCTGATCGCAACCTCGTCGCATAAGGGAACGCCGCTGCATCAGACGGATCTCAGGGGATCATCTGCTATTTTTTTGGGGAACGAAGGCGCCGGCTTGCCCCGAGATTTGATTGCTAAAATGGATGAGCTGGTATCGATTCCGCACATGTCGCAGGTCGAGTCCCTCAACGCCGGCGTGGCCGCGAGCATCGTATTGTATGAGGCGGCAAGGCAAAGAAGCTCTTAACCCGTAGTTTCCGGGCTCTAGCTAAAGGCCAAGAGCTAAAAGCCAATAGCTAATTATTATGGGACTTTTTCAGCCCATCCCGAGCACCGACAGCGTCACCGACCGCACGCGGCCGCTGGCGGACCGCATGCGTCCGCGCACGCTTGACGAGTACGTCGGCCAGGAGCACCTGCTCGGACCCGGCAAGCCACTGCGCACGCAAATCGAACGCGACGATAC
This sequence comes from uncultured Acidobacteriaceae bacterium, assembly GCA_963766625.1. Classification (GTDB taxonomy): domain Bacteria; phylum Acidobacteriota; class Terriglobia; order Terriglobales; family Acidobacteriaceae; genus Sulfotelmatobacter. The sequence goes on from CAVYBF010000028.1 coordinate 627,897, forward strand.
TGGCTCGCTTATTTTTTGGGGACCGCCGGGCACGGGCAAGACCACGCTGGCAAAAATCATCGCCAATATGACGAAGGCGGAGTTCATCGAGTTTTCGGCGGTTCTCGCCGGAATCAAAGAAATCAAGCAGGTCATGGCGGACGCCGAACGCGCGCGTCAATACGGTACCCGAACCATCGTCTTCATCGATGAGATTCATCGCTTCAACAAAGCGCAGCAGGACGCATTTCTGCCGCATGTAGAAAAAGGAAACATCCGGCTGATCGGCGCGACCACCGAGAACCCTTCGTTCGAAATTAATTCGGCATTGCTGTCGCGCTGCCGCGTATATGTGCTGCAACCGCTGACCGAAGATCAAATCGTTTTGCTGCTAAAACGAGCGCTGACGGACAATGAGCGCGGTTTGGGCGCCCTGAAGCTGCAAGCGGCGGATGACGTGCTGAAGCTTATCGCCAGTTACAGCAGTGGCGATGCTCGCAGTGCCTACAACGTGCTTGAAGTGGCGGCTGGGCTGGCAGTGCAAGAAGACAATCAGAAAGCAGAAATCACTGACGCGATTGTCCGCGACGCCCTGCAGAAGCGCATTCTGCTGTACGACAAAAACGGCGAAGAACACTACAACCTGATTTCGGCGCTGCATAAATCGGTGCGCAACAGCGATCCCGATGCGGCGCTTTACTGGCTCGGGCGCATGATCGAAGCTGGAGAAGACCCGCTGTATATTGCGCGCCGGGTGGTGCGAATGTCCGTGGAAGATATTGGTCTTGCCGATCCCAATGCTCTCTCGCTGTGCATGGCGGCTCGCGATGCGGTGGATTTCATCGGTATGCCGGAAGGCAATCTGGCGCTCGCCCAGGCGGTGGTTTATCTTTCGGTCGCGCCCAAGTCGAATGCCCTTTACACAGCCTATGGCAACGTGCAGCAGGATATAGAACGAACCGCAGCGGAGCCGGTTCCGCTGCACCTGCGCAACGCTCCCACTCACCTAATGAAAGGTCTCGGCTACGGCAAGAACTACCAATACGCGCATGATGTCGAGGGCAAAGTCACCGATATGCGATGCCTGCCGGAAAATTTGAAAGACCGCGTTTATTACCAGCCCACTAACGAAGGCATCGAGAAACGGATCCGTGAACGAATGCAGGAGATCAAGAAGCTTCGCGCATCTGCTGCTTCCGATTCTCCTTCACGCAAGAAAGAATCTTAGAAATGCCGTCAGGCATCTTATAGGGCATCGAGCGGGAATCCTATGGCCACGAACCCCAGAGTCGCCGCGATTGACATCCCCCCAGTTGGCGGATTGCACGCTGATCAGGTTGAAGAATTACAGCGACTGCAGAAGGCCGCCCAGAAGATCACCTCCATCCTCGACCTCGATCCGCTCATCGACAACATCGTGAACGACGTCGCGCATTCTTTTGGCTGCGTAGAGGCAAGTATCTACTTACACGACGAGGAACGCGGAGAGATGGTACTCGCGGGCGTGCATGGTTGCAGCGTCAACCACAAAGGCCACCGTTTAAAAATTGGTCAGGAAGGCATGGTTGGCTACGTTGCTTCAACCGGCCAGATGCGTTATGCGCCGGACGTTCGCAAGGATGAGTATTATGTCGCTTGCGAGTCCACGACCCGTTCGGAAGTGGCGATTCCGCTTCATGTCGGCGAACGTCTGGTGGGTGTTTTCACCGCTTCTCACCCCGATCTGGATGCCTTTCCGCGCCAGCAACTGAGAATGCTTCAGGCGCTCTGCGATCACGTGGCGGTCGCCGTGCATAACGCCCGCCGCTTCCAATCGGAGCGCGCAGAGCGGGAAAGCATGACCCGCGAAGCGCACGAAGCCCGCGCCATGCAGCAGGCACTCTTACCCAAGAGTTCGCCCTATATACCCGGCTTTGTGATTTCCGGGGTTAGCCTTCCTGCCAGTGCGGTGGGAGGTGACTGGTACGACTTCATCTCTTTCCCAGACGGCCGCCTAGGCGTGGTATTGGCCGATGTTTCTGGAAAAGGCACGGCGGCGGCGCTGCTAATGTCTGCAACTCGCGGAATGTTGCGTTCTTTGGCCGAGGCCTGCTGCACTCCAGCCGAGGTCCTGACCAAGCTGAACGGTTTGTTGATGGAAGACTTTCCCGCGGGCAGGTTTGTCACGTTAGTTTATGCGGTTCTCGACCCGGCGAGCCGCCTGGTGACCTTTGCCAACGCAGGACATTTGCATCCGCTTTTTGTCGACAGCGCAGGCGAGCACTTTTTGGATACTGAGCGTGGACTCCCGCTCGGCCTCAGCTGCGGTGATTATTCGGAGAGCACGGCTGTTTTATCCCCGGGTTCCCGATTGGTCTTCTATAGCGACGGAATCACCGAAGCGGTTAATTCCGCTGAAGAGGAATACGGATTGGATCGTCTCGCCCGCCATGTATCGAGCCGCGATGCCTCTGCGGTCAGTATTGTCGATGATGTGCGTGCGTTCGCAAATGGTGTGGGACTGCGCGACGATGCAACGGTAGTGGTGGTCGGCGTGGGTAGAAGCTGAAGATCAGCGGAATCGCGCCCGGTGTTCCATCAGAATGCAACGATCCATAATGACAAATATTCCATTGCGTCTTGCCTTCTCAGCGGCTTTTTCGTGAACCACGTCTTCCTGCATCCAGATCGCGGGAACTTTCAACCGTATCGCCCGGTCCACAATCTCTTCGACGAATTCCGGGCGCCGGAAAATATTCACGATATCGATCTTCTCCGGCACGTCGAGCAAAGAGGCATAAGCCTTTTCTCCGAGACAGGAATCGATCTGTGGATTCACGGGAATAATGCGGTATCCCTGGCTCTGCATGTAGGCGGAAACGCCATGGCTGGGCCGCAGCGGGTCGCAGGAAAGGCCGACCACGGCGATGGTTTTCGCGCTTTTCAGCAGCGTGGTTATGGAATCTTCTTGCGGCAGCGTTGCCATAGTTCCTTTTCTATTTCTTGTTCGCCGATTCGACCTTCTGCTTATACATCTTCAGAGCGAGCTTGCGGACAGTTTCTGAAACTTCCTTATTAGCAGAGATATTCTTCAAGTCCTGTGCGAGGAGATGTTTCATCAAACCCAAACCAAGATCGAGCGGCGTGCGGGGATTCGAAACTAAATTTCTAACTACAATGTAGTTTTTCATGAAACGGCGCTTGAGCGGGATCTGCCGCAGCACCGCTTCCAGCACATTCTTTTGCAGGGCGAATCTTTCGACTTCTCCATCGGAAAGCTTGGGAGCCTCAAGCACGGCCAGGGCGACGACCTTGGTGCCATCCCGAATCAAAATTGATCGCTCTTCCTTGCTGCCCTTGAGCGCCAACTGAATGCGGCCTTTCACGTCGAGTTTTTTAATCTTTTGCAAGGTATTGTCACGTCGTCCGGCCTCTTCAGGCGGCTTAGTCCGCGCCGGCTTCGCCGCGACTCCGGCGGAAGCAGAAGCAGACGCCTTGTCGCCGGCGCTGCTATTGGCCTGCACTTCCTTATTTTCCGGCCCCGCCGAATCATCCTCCGCAAACAGAGCGACCACGCCACCGACCGGCTGGAAGGGCTTAGTATGCTCGACCGCAATTTCTGCCGCATTCTCAGCCAGGTATGCAGAAACAGCTTCGTCAGGAACGTCTTCGCCATCGCTGGATAACTTATGCTGTGCCTCAGCTGAAGCTTGAGCGTCTCCGATCTTAGGCTCTTGGGCACTTTCGCCGGTTTGCGGCGCCCTCGCACTTTGCGTCGATGGCAATCGCCCGGGCTTCAGGATCTTATCGAGCGTCGCAGCTTCATCCGGCTTTAAGTACGGATTCGATCGCAAAGACTTCAGAGTTTCAGCGGAGCCCATCACTCGCGAGCTCTTCAACATCATGTCAATCGATTCCCGCGAGGCAGAGACTGCAAATTTTATCAACTCGGTTTCGGAGACGGATGGATTCTCCAGAAGCGCGGGCAAAAGCTTGGGGCGAAGATTTTCAGGGGAAATAAAATAGTTGAGCACTTCGGGAACGGTCTTTGGATTCGAGGCCGCTTGCAGTGAAGCCTGTTCGTCCCATCCGGCAAGAGTCATGCGCGCAAGATCGCCGAAAACTTTATTGTGTTTGGCGAGGTAGACCAGAATTTCGATGTTCTCATCCGCCGGCACGGAGAGCGCACCTTTGGCGGCAAACGGCATCATGTTCGACGGCAGCTTGGAGGCGCGAATCAGATCAATTTTGCGCGGCATAAACCGGTTCCCCTGATGTGGTGGAATTGGCGATCGTTTCGAGCTTTCGAACTTCCAATTCGTATTCTCGAATCAGCCGGTTGGGTTTGTCTCGCAAAAATTCCTTCAGAAGAGCACGATAGTACCAAAGCGTTCCCTCGCGCCCGCCATTGAAACGGTCCCAGATTGCATCGCCGATTTGCCAATAATCGGAAAGGATGGAGCGAATATTGTTCAATTTATCCGCTGCCGAAACCAGTCTGGTAGCCTCATCCGCGCTCTTCAAATGCTGAAGATACGTCTGTTTCCGCTCTCGCCAGGGCGGTTTGGGAGTGCGGTAAGAGTCCGTGCAACCGTCAACGATTTTCGCCACGCGACCTCCGAACCGCCGCCGTACTTCTTTCAGCATCAGGTCACCGCCGCAATCTTCGACCACATCGTGCAGCAACGCCGCAATCGCCATATCTTCATCGCCACCGAACTCCAGCACTAACGATGCCACGCCCATCAGGTGCGCGATGTAAGGAATCGTCGATGCCTTGCGCGCCTGGTTGGAGTGCTTCTCGGCAGCGAAAAGAAATGCCTGCCGGAAACGTGGACCGAGCTTGATAGGCTTCCGCTTGAGTCCTGCGTTGGCTGGTTCTACCCTCACGACTGTTTCTCCCCGCGACGCGCTAGCAGATAGGCGCGAATGAAGGGTTGCAAATCTCCATCGAGCACGCGATCGACATCCCCAACTTCAGCCTTGGTGCGATGATCTTTGACCATACGGTAGGGCTGCAGCACGTAGGAGCGAATCTGCGAACCAAAGTCGCTGTCGAGTTTCGAATCCTCGATTTTCTTCGTGACGGCCCGCTTCTTCTCCATCTCATACTCATAGAGCTTGGATCGCAACATGCTCATGGCGCGCTCGCGGTTCTTATGCTGGGAGCGTTCATTCTGGCAACTGGCCACCAATCCGGTGGGAATATGAGTGATTCGGACAGCCGAATCGGTCGTGTTCACATGCTGCCCGCCCTTGCCGCTGGAGCGGTAAGTATCGGTGCGAATGTCTTCAGGCTTGATCACGATTTCAATGCTGTCATCGATCTCAGGAGAGACATAAACGCTCGCAAATGAAGTATGCCGACGCTTGGCCTGATCAAACGGTGAAATCCGCACCAGTCGATGCACCCCGATCTCGCTGCTCAGCAGACCGAATGCATACTCGCCATTGACGGCAAACGTGGCCGATTTCAGGCCCGCTTCTTCACCCGGCTGGTAATCGTAAAGAACGGTTTCGAATCCCTGCCGCTCGGCCCAGCGCAAATACATGCGCAATAACATGTCGGCCCAGTCCTGCGATTCGGTGCCGCCTGCTCCCGGATGAATGGTAACGATTGCATTCAGCGGGTCGTTTTCGCCGGAAAGCAGTGTTTCCGTCTCAAGCTTATCGACTGTTTCTCGTAGCGAAGAAATTTCGCGCTGCAGTTCAGTGTCGACATTCTCACCTTCCTTTGAAAGTTCGAGGTAGGCAGAAATGTCATCGCCACGGCGCTTTAGATCGGCATCGGTTGCGAGTAAGTGCTCGAGGCGTTTTTTCTCGCGCATCACCTGCTGCGAGCGCTGCGGATTCGACCATAGGTTCGGGTCGGCGGCTTGCTTTTCAATTTCGGCTAGTTGCGGACGGAGTTTTTCCGCGTCAAAGATACTCCCGGAGTTCATTGACTTTTTTGCTTAGCGATCCGTATTGCTGATCCAACTCTTGATTCATGCTTACGTTTGTACCTTCTTAAGGTGTAGGAAACGCGTGAGCAGCGCCCCTCCCGAAATTATCGCACACAGCCATGCGAACCAATCGCCATGGCGCGAGTAGAAGGTGGTTACCGAGGTGAGGGCATAAGGGGCGAGCAGTGCCGCCCTCTGTTTGCGTGGCAGGCGAGCTACGATTCGTCCGTAGGGATCGATTAACGCTGTCACCCCGGTATTTGTCGCGCTGAGCAGCCAGCGGTCATTCTCGATGGCACGCATCCGAGTTTGATTCAGATGCTGGGCGTAGGCGCCGCTGTCGCCATACCATCCATCGTTCGACAGGTTCACGAACAACTGCGCACCCTGATCGGCAAACTGGCGCACTTCGCCAGGGAATACCGACTCGTAACAGATAAAAACTCCCAGCCGTTCACCTCCCGCGTCGAGCGGCGCGCGCGACTTGCCGGCTTCGAATTGTCCAACTTCTTTGGTTAGACCTCCGGCGAAAGCAAATAGCCCCGGGAACGGAAGATATTCCCCGAAGGGCACGAGATGCACTTTGTCGTAGCGGGCAGTCCATTCGCCAGTGGGGCTTATCAGCGCCGCCGAGTTGAATACCTGTGAAGCCGGAGCACCGGCCTTTGCGACCGGCTCGCTGCCGATGGCGCCTGTTACCACCCAAGTATGCGATTCGCGTGACAGGTTACTAAGCGCATCGCGAAAAAGCGGATCGCCCGTGTAGAACGGAGCGGGCGACTCGGGCCAGACGATCAGGTCGAGCTTGCCCGACTTTGATTCCTTTGCCGATGTGGATCCGTACGCTAAGTTCTTCAAGCTGAGATTAATCAGATCGTGTAACGTGTTCTCGAAAGTATCGCGCGTCCAGGTTTCGTCCACGGAGATGTTTTCCTGGAGCAGCAATGCCGTATGATTCGTTCGCAGTGCCGGGGCATCGACCAGCGCTCCTGCTTGCAGCACCACTGCCGCCGCTAGCGAGGCAATCAGCAAAGTGCCCCGTTTTTTTCTGGGCACCAGAAATGCGGCGGCAACGGCGACGTTGACCAGCATGATCTCGAACGAGACGCCATAAACTCCGGTCAGCGTTGTTATGCGGGTGAGAGAAAGATTGTCCACTTGCGCAGTGCCCAGCAAATTCCAGGGGAAGCCGGTAACGCGTTCCCGCGCAAATTCGACTGCAACCCAAAGAAACGGAGCCGCCACCAAAGCCCGGCGAAAATCGCGCCCGGGCCCGACGCAAAAGCTCAACAGCAAACCGAAGAACCCGTGATAAAGGCCGAGATACAGACAGAAAAGAACCAGCGCCAGTAAAGCGAATGGCGGGGTGAGCCCTCCATACTGATGCATGGTCTCGTAAATCCAATAGCACGTGCCCGCATACCAAAGAATTCCCGAAACATATCCCAGCAGAAATGCCTGCAAGGGTTTGGCCGGTTGAAGATTGGCCGAACCCTCGACCTGAAGGGCTCCTGCTGGCCGCGTCCGCAGCAGCGCGACAAGGAGTGGAGCGAAAGCGATCCACGAGAGAACATACAGATTAGGTAGAGGAAAAATGAGCACCTGCAGAAGCGACGAGAGAATAACTAAGAGCCAGGCGCTGAAATGAATTTGCCGCACGGGAAAGAATAACAAACAAGTGGCTAGTGGCCAGTGGTCAGTTCTCGTTCGCTACTCTCACCTCGCAGATGCGGCTGCGCACGTATTCAACGATCTCAGGCGTTACATACGCTGGAGGAGCAATACGGAACACCGGCCGACCCGCAACCGGCTTCAGCGAAACGGCTTGCCAACGCGCATCTCCATTTCTTGAAATGTCGTGAAGGATCACGGCGTTCGCGCGATCCAGAAATTCGCGGGCCGAGTTTTTGAAGTCGTCTGTTCCGGGATCAAGCACCGTCAGATACAGGTCAGGCCGCAGAAATTTCAATACGCTGTTCGATTCCAATATCATGTGGCGTCCTTGCTCGAGGCGCTTTCTCAAGGCGGGCATCGCTTCGGCAAGCCTTCCCTGCTCGGTCCGTACCCACAAAGCGCGTGCAGCACCCGCCAACAGAAACCGGGAAGTATCCGATTCTCCGCTACGGTCTTTCTCTTCTGAGATTGCCCAGCTGTGATCGGCGGTGGCGCAGTCGCAAGGCGCTCCGTTCGCGGAGCAAACGCCGTGACCGTATTGCGTTATCTTTACCGCAGTCCAGTCGTATTCGCGCAACGCCGAAATCAATCCGGCAACGACGCTCGTCTTTCCCACGCTACGCGAATGTCCGCCCACCACAACAATGGCCACGCCTACCTCTTTTTCTCCAGTTTCGATACCAAAGCCAACTGCTTCAAATATTGATGCAGAGGCCGGGCCGGCGTACCCCAAAAAACCACGCCCTTGCCGCGAAGAATTTTGTTGGAGGGAATTCCAGCCTGGGCTCCGACGATCACTCCTTCCTCCAGCCGTACGTGATCTGCGATTCCAACCTGCCCGCCAATTACCACGTTCTTTTCTATCACTGCGCTGCCGGAGATCCCGGTTTGGGCAGCAATCACAACGTTCTCTTCAATTCGGCAGTTATGGCCGACATGTACCAGGTTATCAATTTTCGTTCCCCGTCCGATTCGGGTTTCCTCGAGCGCTCCCCGATCGATGGTTGTGTTCGCGCCAATTTCAACATCGTCCTCGATCACCAGCCGGCCGATCTGCGGGAATTTTTCGTAGCGCCCGCTTTCGGGATCGCGCACATATCCGAATCCATCGCTGCCCAGCACCGCGCCGGCGTGCACGATTACTCGGTCGCCCAATGTCGTGCCCGCATAAATCGTAACCCGCGGATAAATCTGGCATCCCTCGCCGATCCTCACTCCACGCGCAATCGCGCAACCAGCGGCGATCCAGGTTCCGGCCCCAATTTCAGCATCGTCGGCAATCATGACCTGCTGCTCAATCCTCACGCTCGGTCCCAGACGGACCGACACATGGATGGAAGCCGTCCCATGTACGCTCGCCGCCATCAATTTGGGATCTGGTTCCTGCAGATATCGCGCCGCCCGCGCGAAAGCCAGCTTCGGATGCTTGCTGATCAGCAACGGCTTGGCCTTTGCCGCCGCTGCAAACTCTCCAGCGATTACCGCTCCGGCGGGAGATTTCATTGCCGCGCCAAGATATTTTTCATTCTCGACGAATACCAGATCTTCTGCCGTAGCCGATGCGATGCTGGCTACGCCTCGAATTTCAACGCTGCGTCCCTGCAAACGGGCTCCAACCGCTTCCGCGATCTGCTGGAGAGAGGGCTTCATGGCATTCACTGTATAGCAGAGCACAGAGATGACGAAAGTGCTCGTCCGACAGCACCGCTGACCTTCGGCGCGAGATGGCCTAAAATCATTGCATGGAACGAAAAGTTTTCTGGATGGTCTTTACGGTGCTCGGCTTGGCTGCCGATTTTCTGCTGCCGCTTTGGTTGGGCCTGGTGGCAACCATCCCCATTCTTTTCTTTTCGTGGTGGGTGGCTTACCGCAGCGAGTGGTTCGGCTAGTTCCTCTTAGAACACAACAGTTTTATTCCCATAAACCAGAACGCGATTTTCCACGTGCAATCGCACTGCGCGAGAGAGCACGACTTTCTCCAGGTCGCGCCCTTTACGGATCAAATCTTCAACCGTATCACGGTGAGAAACCCGTACCACGTCCTGCTCGATGATGGGGCCGTCATCGAGAACTTCGGTGACGTAGTGGCTGGTTGCGCCAATCAGTTTCACTCCGCGTTCAAACGCCTGATGGTAGGGGCGCGCGCCAACGAATGCCGGCAGAAACGAATGATGAATATTGATGATGCGTTGCGGATAGCGATTGACGAAATCGTTGGAAAAGATCTGCATGTAGCGGGCCAGCACCAGGAAGTCCGCTCTGCGCTGTGCGATCAACGAGTGAATCTGCTCTTCGGCCTGCTGCTTGTTGTCTTTTGTGATCGAAATGACGGTATAAGGAACCTTGTAGAAGTCAGCGACTGTCTGGTTATCGGGATGGTTGGAGATGATCAGCGGAATCTCACACGCAAGTTCGCCGCTCTGATGGCGATACAACAGATCAACCAGGCAGTGATCGTATTTAGAGACGAAGATGATCATCCGGAGCCGATGCGAGGATTGTGCCAGCCGCCACTTCATCCGAAATTTTTCAGCGATGGGCGAGAAGCGTTTGCTGAAATCGGCGAGATCTTTGTCGCCGAGATTGATGTCGAAGTCTTTTGGATCGAACTCGACGCGCATGAGGAAGAGGCCGGACTCTTCGTCAGCGTGTTCGTCGGCATGCAGGATGTTGCCCCCGTGCCGGTAGACGAAGTCGGCGATGGTGGCGACTTCGCCTTTGGCATCGGGACAGGAGACGAGAAGGATGGCGGAAGGCTTCATGGCTGGTTCAGCCGCGGCACATCAAGATGGACGCGCCTCGCTCTAACAGCTTTTCTTATCAGGGAAGCGTCGAACGCCGCGACAATTACAAACGACACCAACGGGGTCTCGAAGAAGTAGATGCTGTCGCCGCCCGGAGCCTGTAGGTCGCTGGGTTGGCGATACCAGCCTAGCAGGCCATACGCTTCCCACGCTATTAACAAATTGAGGACAACAGCAGTAGTCCATGCGGCCCAGCCCACGCCACGTGACTCTGCTGGCGGCGTAGAACGCGGTGTGCGAGTTGTTTTTATGGCATCGCCCACGAGTTCCACGTAGCACCATGCAAGGACGATTGTCGCGGGTGCAAATGTGAGTTTCATTAACAGGGTGTTGAAGTGTAGGAAAACGCGTGCCGAAGGATCATGACGTCATACATGATTAACACCGGGCCCAGCAGAAGTGCGCCAGCCCACACAAACCACCTCCCCGTACTAGGGAAACGAGGCTGAATAATCCCGCCCACAATCAAGAGAGCGGGGTAGAGAAGGAAAAGGATGGGAAACAATGCAAGCGCAGACGCAGCTCCCGTGGCAATGGCCACCCATCGTAGTCTCTCGGGAAAGATGTCGATCTGTCCCATCTGAGCGCGCTATCTCTTCAACTGCTTCACAATTTCTCTTGCGGCATTCGCGCCCGACCCTCCGGTCAATCCTGCTCCCGGATGCGTGCCGCTGCCGCACAAAAATAGGTTCTCGATCGGCGTTTTGTAACGCGCCCAGTCCAGCAGCGGACGCATGGTGAAGAACTGGTCGAGCGCAAGATCGCCGTGGAAGATCTGGCCTCCGGTTAATCCAAAATTTTCTTCCAGATCCATGGGCGTAATGATCTGGTGCGTCAGAATTTTGCCCGGCAGATCTGGCGCATATTGCGCCAGAACTTCCACCACCGTCTGCCCAAGCGCTTTTCTTTGCTCTTCCCAATCGCCTTTCAGCTTGTAGGGCGCGTATTGCATGTAGGTCGACATCACATGCTTGCCTTCCGGCGCAAGCGTCGAGTCCGTCAATGACGGGATGGCAACTTCAAGATAAGGCTGGCGCGAGAAATTGCCATATTTCGATTCGTCGAAGGCGCGCTCCAGATAGTCGATCTCCGGGCCGATGTGAATGCGGCCCTTGAGCGCAGCGCCGGCGCCATTTTTCAGAGCGGTGAAATTCGGCAAGCCAGAGAGTGCAAGATTCACTTTCGCGACCGTGCCATTTCCCCGGTAGTGCTGCAGCTTCTGCACGAAATCCGGCGAAAGATGGACCGGATCGGTGAGCTTGAGCAGCGTACGTTTTGGATCAGCATTGGAGATGACCGATTTAGCATTGATCTCTTCTCCGGTGGAAAGCAGCACGCCGGCAGTTGCGCCATTTTTTACGCGAATTTCAATCACTTCGGCGGAGGTGCGAATTTCGACTCCAGCCGCTTTCGCCGATCCGGCCATGGAAGCAGTCAGGGCGCCCATTCCGCCCGCGACGAAAAATGCCGAGCCTGATGGGTGGGGATCGCCAGCCGCGCGTATCAACAACTGCAGTGCGCTTCCCGCCGACCATGGACCAAGAAACGTTCCGAAAATTCCGCGAGCGGCGATGAGCGCGCGCAATAATTCTGTTTCAAAATATTCCGCGACCAGATCGGCGACGGCCATCGGCCCCCAGCGCAGCACGCGATACATATCGCGCTTGCCGAGATTGCGCAGGGCGCGGCCAGTCTTCAACATGCTCCACAGATCGCCGCTGCTCGGGTGGTCGATGTCAGGGGGGGTGGTGGCGAGCGCTTCGGCCATCACTTTGCTGATCTTGCCTAAGGATCTTGCGAACTCCGCATACTTCGCGGCGTCTCTCTGTGAAAAGGCGCCGATCGACTGAGTAGACTTGCTTTCGTCATGATACAGGGAAAGCGCGCGGCCATCCGGCGAAAGCGCGGTTACGCAAGGTTCCGGCGTAATGAATTGGACTCCGTGCTTTTCCAGTTGCATGTCGCGGACGACGCTGGGAAGAATCGGCCCTGCACTATGCGACAGCGTCGAGCAACGAAAGCCGGGATGAAATTCATCGGTGATGGCCATGCCGCCGATCTGCGCCCGGCGTTCGAGCACGAGCGGCTTGAATCCTGCCTTGGCCAGGTAGAAAGCGGTGACCAGGCCGTTGTGGCCACCGCCGACAATGATGACGTCACGCTGGGTCTCGGGCATGGCTTAGGCCGCTCCCTTGTCTTTGAGAATTTCGAGCGCGGCGAGTCGCCCAGGCGCACCCATAATTCCCCCGCCCGGATGTGTAGCCGATCCGCACATGTATAGATTTTGAATAGGAGTACGGAAGCGCGCGTAACCGGGCGCTGGACGCAGGAAGAAAAGCTGTTCCAGTGAAAGCTCGCCCTGGAAGATGTTGCCTTCGCTCAATCCCCACTCGCGTTCGAGATCGAGCGGCGTGACGACTTGCCGGTGAAGAATGATGTCTTTGATATTGGGCGCGTACTCGGCAATCGTATTGACGACGGTGTCGCCGAAGGCTTCTTTCTGGTCGTCCCAGTTGAGGCCGGGGCGAAGCTTGTAGGGCGCATACTGCACAAAGCAGGAGAGTACATGCTTGCCCGGCGGCGCGACCGAGGGATCGGTGAGCGACGGAATCACCATGTCAATGTAGGGCTTGCGCGAAAAATTTCCGTATTTGGCATCGTCGTAGGCGCGCTCCATGTATTCGACTGACGGCGAAATCGAAATCGCACCACGCAGATGCGCACCGGGTCCGGGCATGCACTTGAAGTTCGGCAATGCACCCAGCGCCATGTTTACTTTGCCCGACGAGCCGCGGTATTTGAAGCGGTTGATGTCTTCCAAAAATTCAGAGGGGAGATGTTCGGCTTCGATGAACTTGTTAAAGGTGAGCCGGGGATCGACGCTGGAGGAAATCGTTTCGGCAAAGATTTCGTCGCCGTTGGTCAGAACCACGCCTTTGGCCTTGCCGTCTCTGACGATGATTTTTGCGATAGCGGCTTGCGTACGAATCTCGACTCCCGCTTCGCGGGCCGCGTCGCCGATCGCGTTTGAAATTGCGCCGGTTCCGCCACGCGCAAATCCCCAGGCACGGAAAGCGCCATCGATTTCGCCCATGTAGTGGTGCAGCAGAACGTAAGCAGTGCCGGGGGAGCGCACGCCGAGAAACGTGCCGATGATTCCGGAGGCAGACATCGTGGCTTTCAGCACGTCCGTCTCGAACCATTGATCGAGAAAATCAATGGCGCTCATCGTCATAAGCTGCACTTGATTGTATTTGTCGTAGCTCGACATGCCCTGAAAGCGGCGTCCGATGAAGAGCAGTTTCATCAGTTCGCGTGGGTTCAGAGTGTTCGGGTCGGGCGGCACCATGCTGAGGATTGGCTTCACGAAGCGGCACATGGCCTGCATGGCTTTGCCGAATTCGTCATAAGCTTCAGCGTCTACGCGCGAGTGGCGAGCAATTTCGCGACGGGTTTTGCCGTGGTCGTTCACGCGCCACAGGTAATCGCCGCTGGGCATGGGCGTGAAAGTTCCATCGAGTGGAAGAATTTCGAGGCCGTGGCGCGGAAGATCGAGATCGCGAATGATCTCCGGCCGCAGCAGCGACACCACATAAGAGCACACTGAAAACTTGAAGCCGGGAAAGACTTCTTCAGTGCAGGCAGCACCGCCGAGAACATGCCGGCGTTCGAGCACCAGAACTTTTTTTCCGGCGCGGGCGAGATAGGCGGCGTTGACCAGGCCGTTGTGGCCTCCGCCGATGACGATTACATCGTATGAAGCAGCCATTCGCTTTTAGCTCCTAGCTCTTAGCTTGAATGCATGGAATTCGGGAAACGCAATGATACTCGCGAAGGAAATGTCGCGCGGCGGAAAGATTAGAGTCCGCTAGGAAGGACAGTCCACTGTAGGAGGCGGTGCATAAGGCGATTCATTGTAGCGCACGGGGGAGGGAATTGTCGCGGTCCGTGGCGTAGTGTGACTTCCACAAACTGGCCGCGAGAATGCAACAAGCGGATACCACAACCAACCAGAAAACGAAACTCCTATAGGCCGGAATGCGGCTGTCAGGAAATATTTCTTATAGGCGGCGGAAACAGCGTCGCCGCCTCGCCTCCACCATACTAGCTTTTCACCTGACGCCTCTCGTAGAGAGAGTCGGACGCGCATGATGATTTCGCCGCCGATGCTTAGCATGGCCGCGAACACCAGCAGCGAGAAAAGCGCTCCAACCATGTTGGTCACTCCCACATCCCTAGCGTAAGCCATCGGTCAACGAACAGCGTCATCTCGAGGGCCGCGCTTTCGCCAGAGGAGCGCGAGATCCCTCGCTCCGCCTGAAGAACGGCTGCGCTCGGGATGACGCAGCATGTTCGGCTCCCCTTAGTCGACCTTCGGTTTCATCACTGAGGCGTCATCCCGAAGCCCTTCGTTTCTCTAGCGGGGCGAGGGATCTCCCGCTGACGTGCTGGCGGTTCGGGCTTGTATTCATTGCCCCAATCCTTGGCCAGGTCCTCCCATTTCGGATTCATCGATTCGATGAGCTTCATTTTCTTACTCCGCCGCCAGCCTTTGATTTCCTTCTCGCGGGCGATGGCGGCATCGGGGTAATAAAACAATTCGTAATGCACGAGGTGAGTCAGGTTGTAGCGGCTGGTGAATCCGGGCGTGAGTTTGTTCCTGTGCTGCCAAACGCGGTGCCGCAAATCGCCTGTGATGCCTGTGTATAGCACCGCCCAGCGCGGATTATAGGTCATGATGTAGACGAAGAATTGCTTTGGTTTACGCATTGTTCCTGCTCAGCGCGGACGAGTCTACGGCGTCTGTGACACACGAACATGCGCTGCCTGTGAGATCCTTCGCTCCGGCTGAAGAACGCCTCTGCTCAGGATGACGCCTACACAAGGGCATAGGCGGCGGTTGCCTGTTTGGCGCGCCCCTGCATATAATCCGGCTGCGAACGAATTTTTAGCGAGGCCACACTTTGCCCATCGGAACCGCATTTCACGAGCGCACTTTTCCGCTTTGCCACAGCTTGAACTACCGCGAGTGGTCGGGATACTACACGGTCAGCGTGTATGAGGTGCATCACGAGCACGAGTACAATGCCATCCGCAATGCGGCCGCGCTCATCGATATTTCGCCGCTCTATAAGTATCTGATCACGGGCAGAGACGCGACTCGACTGGTGAACCGCGTCATCACACGCGATATCAACAAAGTGAAAGTGGGACAGGTGATTTATTGCTGCTGGTGCGACGAAGAAGGCAAGGTTATCGACGACGGCACGATTTCGCGGCTCGACGAAAATGTTTATCGCTGGACAGCGGCCGACCCAAGCCTGCGCTGGTTCCGCCAAAACGGGCTGAATATGGATGTGCAGATCGAAGATATCTCCGAGAAGACGGCCGCCCTCGCTTTACAGGGTCCAACTTCGGCCAAACTGCTAAAGTCCGTGGCTGAGGCTGACATTGCCAACCTGAAGTATTTCCGCGTCACGCACGGGAAGATCGCGGGCATATCGGTGGACATTTCGCGCACAGGCTATACCGGCGATCTGGGATATGAGATTTGGGTTCCACTAAAAGAAGCCCATGACGCCGTGAAAGTATGGGATGCCATCACAGAGAAGGGCAGGCAGTTTGATCTGCATGCGGCAGGAATGCTCGCCTTGGATGTGGCGAGAACTGAAGCTGGCCTGCTGCTGATTGAGGTGGACTACACGAGCTCGAAAAAAGCCTTGATTGCATCGCAAAAATATTCGCCCTACGAACTTGGATTCACCAAAATGGTTCATCTGGAAAAAGAGCATTTTATCGGCAAGAAAGCTCTAGAGCAGGATGCCAAGAACGGCGTGCCGCGGCAGTTTGTCGGGGTCGAAGTCGATTGGACCGATGTCGAGGCGCTCTACGAACGCTACGGTTTGACTCCCGCTGCGCCGAGCCAGGCGTCGCGCGTCGCCGTGCCGCTGTATTCAAGCGATAAACAAATAGGCAAAGCCACCACAACCAGTTGGTCTCCGATTCTGAAAAAGCTAATTGCCCTGGCCAGCGTAGAAACCGAATATTCAAAGTTAGGCACGCAATTGCAGATGGAGATCACGATCGAGGCGATCCGGTTGAAGACGAATGTAAAGATAACCGAGATGCCGTTCTTCAATCCATCGCGCAAGACGGCGAGCCCGGTGTAGAATCGGGGAAGCGCCGCCCCATTTCCTCCATGCCTACTCGAGTCCAGCGGCGAACCGTCGATCTCTCGGCATATCCCGATCTAGTCGTCATCTATCTTGGAATGCGCGTCAACCGAATTAAGGGGATTAAAACGCTCCTGGGATTTGGCCCGAAGATCGCTTCCTCAGTCGAAGCGCATCCAGAGGGCCTGCTCCTGCACGAGAATTTTATTTTTTCCCTGTTCCCCATGCATGCCGGCATGAGGCAGTACTGGCGGGATCAGGAGTCGTTGCTGAAGTGGACGCGCTCAAACCCTCACCGCGAGTGGTGGCAGAGTTTTCTGAAGAACTCGGGCGGGACTGGCTTCTGGCATGAAACTTATCTTCTTCGCGGCGGCATGGAAGCGATCTACGACGATGTCGTTCCTAAAATCGGTTTCATGGGCTTCGCGCCAATCCTTCCGGCCCGAGGACCTATGTTTGGAGCTGCCGCCCGAGCGGGAATCCACTTTGCGGGAGAGGCGGTATTAGCGGAGAAAGACCTGTACGCGGAGCGGTCCGATACATAATGCAGTTTGACCATGGAATTAAACCGGAGTTTCCACCCCTGCGCGGCGCTTTCCCACCATATAAATCCAGATGCCGAGTAGAAGGAACAGGGCCGTCCCTCCAATGACCTTCAGGCCGGCGAGCCATTTGTTGGTTTCGTCAGCCGGTGGAACGAGCGACAGCGCAATCGTCAAGGCGGTCGTGGTGAACCCCACAATGGATACGATGATGGCGACCGGCTTGCCTCCGGGCACGCGAATCACGTCCGGCCCTGCTGGTTCGCGCTGCAGCTTGATCATCGCCGCGAAAAGATACAAATAGGGAATGAAGTAAAAGATCACGCCCAGACTGACCAGCACACCGTAAGCGCCTTTCACGCTGGTCCCTGCCTGCCCGAGGAAAATAAATACCACCCCAAGAATGAACTGGGTCAGGAGTGCAACCCAGGGCGTCTTCCAGCGCGGGTGAAGCGCCCCAAACGCTGCCGGCAGAAATCGATCAAGCCCCGCCACGAAAGGCAAGCGGGCGACAGCTGCAAGGTATGCGCTGCACGCACCAATATTGCTGAGTGCAATCAGAAAAGCTGCAACCGGAAGCACTCCTGGAAATCCCGCGCGGGAGGCGGTTTTCGAAACTGCCTGGACAAGCCCCTGGAGGTCGTTCACATGGCTCGAAGGAATCGCCAGCAATATCGCGGCCGTTCCTGCGATGTAGCAGAAAGCGACCGTGACGCCGCCGAACAACAAGGCGAAGGGTATCGAGCGCCTGGGATTTTTGATTTCTTCCCCCATGAAGGAAGCGGTCTCGCACCCGCCGAACGCGAATGTCAGTACCGACCAGAAAATGATGTCGTTGAAATGCGTGCTGGGAGTCATCGAATGCACGGTAAACGATGTTGCGGATCCGTAGCGGTGCCATGCAATTAATCCCATGACAATGACGATGGCCACCGGAATCCACATGGCGAGTGCGCCAATGTTGTGCAGCCACTTGCCAACGTCGAGGCCGACGATGTTCATCAGCGTGGCCGCGCTCAGGGTGAGCAGCGAAAAAACGATATAGAACGTGGCATTGTTTGAAAGATGCGCCCAGGCGTTCTCACGAATAAAAAGAATATTGCTGGCGGCGAAATAAAGCACTGCCGGGAAAAAGGGAAGATTGCTGGTCCAATATACCCATGCCGCCATGAAGCCCGAGAAATCACCAAAGGCGCGCTTGCTCCATACATACAAACCGCCCTCGCTCGGATACCGGGAGGAAAGCTCAAGCACAGATAATGCGAGCGGGGTATAGAAGCAGAACCAGGCGCCGATCCAGATGACGATCGAACTTGGGCCGGCAGCAGCGGCGGTGGCAATCCAGCGCAGGCTGATACCCGTGACTACGTAAAACAAGACCAGATCGCGGAAGCCGAGAACACGCTTGGGACGGTTGGGATCTTCGGCCTCGGCAATCGAAACGCCAGAAGATACGAACGAAATTCGGTTTAGCGGGTCGACGTCCGCGTTGGGTTCAGGCAAATGGATGTCCCGGGGTCAGAGTTGAGTTTCTGGCTTCGTATTGATTTACCACAGAGGGCACAGAGAACACAGAGGAAACTTGGGAATCGAACGTTCTGCTGGGATCGAGCTCCGATCAGCGCGGGATGTACTCATTCAGAAGCGGCACGACTTGCGACGCAAAGGGTAGAGCGCGCTGCTCCGCAGCTTCTGGACCCTCCCCGGGCAACATGGAAATCGTGATGCGAACCAAAGCTCCATCGCTGCGATTCATACGAATCGCGTCTTTCACCAAATAAAACTTAGCCCAGTATTCGCTTGCAACGCCACGATCATGCGCCCAATACCAATAGAGGACCAGCCGGCGCGCTTCAGCTTTGGAAATCACATATCGATTGGCCGGAAACGGCGCATGCCCATGCAATGAAACCGTAATGAACTGTTTTTGTTCGGGGTTCCATCCCGCTCCGGGCAGGCAATGCTGGGGAGAATGAATCGTGTCTCCGGCGCGCTGGCTGGCGAAGTATGCCAGGAAAAGATCGACGGCGGGCAATTTGCCCGAGGGATCCTGATACACGCGCTCCATAAAGTCACCTGGCCCCAGGACGGCCAGAGTGTCTTTATCCAGAGCGATGTCGGTCCCATTCCAACTGCCCAATTGCCCTGGAAACGACGAGAGCGGCAAATGTCGAGGAATGATTTCCGTGCGGCCGCGCGCCTGCAGCAGGACCGCGGTGAGGGCGATCAGTCCGGCGGCGACCGCGAACCGGAATGTGCCAGCAAGCTTCATGCGTCGCCTTCCTCAGCCGTAAAAATGCGCACCACCCGATGCAGCGCATAAAGCATAAATAGCGAGATGACGAAGATCAGCCAGCCTGAGAACTCATGGAAGAAGCCTTGCGCCTTGGCAGGATCCCAGTACTGGACCAGCAGGCCGGT
Source organism: uncultured Acidobacteriaceae bacterium (assembly GCA_963766625.1). Classification (GTDB taxonomy): domain Bacteria; phylum Acidobacteriota; class Terriglobia; order Terriglobales; family Acidobacteriaceae; genus Sulfotelmatobacter. Next base: position 647,414 of record CAVYBF010000028.1, read on the forward strand.
TCCGACGATACGAAAGCTATTTGCGGCAACTGCGATCGGAATCGATGCAAGCGCCAGCAATGCGCGAATGCTGATTCTGCGCTCCATCAAATAGCCATAAATAATGGCCAGTGTCATGAGCGACATAAGGGATCGAATGCCGCTGCAGGCCTCAGCCACTTCGAGAGCCATGGCCGGAAGGTTAATGACATTGCCTTCGCGCAAAACCGGAACGCCCATCCAAGGGAGCACGGTGCTGGCTACTTTAGAGGCTAATAATTGCAAAGGAAACGTAATCTGGTTGAATACGATGGTCGGAATCGGAATCATCAGGAAAAGAAACGCCCACGGAAAAAGCATTACCCGAAAAAAACTCCAGCCGAGGAAAAGAACGATTAATCCTGCCAGCACAATCAGCAGGGATGCTCGAGCCAGAAAGATTTCTGCTCCCATCTGTCCAAGAACAAGAATGCACAATCCCGCCGCCAGTAGTAGCAGCCCCCACCACGAAGGCTGCACGCGCACCAGGGCAAATCGCGACCGCTCCTGCCAGATCACAAATGCGAAAAAAAGAGGTACGAAAAATCCGTGAGAGAAGTTTGGATCACTCCACCATTGCGCTACCAGGTGGGTGAGAGTAGGCAAATACATCCACAGCAACAACGCCGCGAGTACGGCGGCTTGCCAGAATGGCAGTCTTCGCTCCGCCTCGACAGGCGAACGGCCAATTGACAGGCTGGATTGAACCACCTGGCTCATCAGAGAGACTTTAACATTACGGGGGGGAGCTTCCAGGATAAGTGAAGCCGAGATAAAGCCGCAATTCCGAAGTTTGTCGTCAGTAACGGGTTTCTGACCCTAGGCAATCTAGACGCCCGCCGAACCAATTCGCAATGATCTTGAAACCGGCTCGCTATCCCAGAAGTTGGGTATTGTTTCCTCATTCGTAGGGCATTTTGGCGAACTTGGGTTACCCTGGAATGGGTAAAAACTTTCCCTTTTGTGCGGAAAAGAGTAGGTTTAGTTGAACTGTTTTTCTTCCTATCCCAAGCTTCATGGTTGCTTGTATGTTGATGAAAATATGGCTCTAGATGAGTAAGTGGATTCGTCTTTGGCAACCCGAGAGATGGCCGCAGCCGTGCTCTCGGTAAGTGGGGTCAATAAAAACGGGATAGCCCGTGCTTGAAAGCATGAAAAATCCAAAAACCGCCGTCATTCACGAAACCAGCCCGACCGATTTCGTGGAGAGCATGAGTCCCAGCATGCGGAGCCTCGAAGCCGTACTGCTGGAAGTTGCCCAGAGCGATGCGCCGGTACTGCTGCTGGCCGAACCAGGCGCGGGAAAAAAGGCCATTGCACGGCGGATTCACGATATTTCCCGGCGCTCCGGGCACTCGTTTCGAATCCTTTCCTGTCGCCGGCTGATGTCAGATCTTTCCGCCGCGGACGCATTGCTGGGTGAAGGCACAGTCTTTCTCGAAGAACTGGCGGAATTGGACAAGGAGGCCCAATCTTGGCTGGCACAGACTGTGATGAGTGCAGGCCCAAACCATCGCCAGGAATCGGGACTGGTTCGGCTAATCTGCGGCAGCGCTCGCGATCTGGAGACTGAAGTCAGAACAGGAAGGTTTCGCGAAGATCTTTATTACCGGCTCAGCGGAGTTTGCCTCAGAATTCCACCTTTGCGACAACGCCGGGAGGATATTCCGCATCTGGTGGAGCACTTCCTAAGGAAGTTTGGGCGTGACTTTCAGCGCTCGGTTCCCGCTTTAAGTGCAGAGACACAGCGCTTGTTTCAGGAATACTCCTGGCCGGGCAACATGAAAGAACTGGAGAATGCAGTCAAGGCGATCGTTGCACTGGGGGATGAGAGCGTCGCCATGGGCGGTTTGCGGGCCATGCTTTTGCGACAGGATCACGCTGGCAACGGCGGTGCAATCTCATTGAAGCAGGCCTCGAGGGCTGCCTCTCGCGAGAAAGAAAAAGAAATCATTCTCCGTGCCTTGACTCGTACACGCTGGAACCGTCGCCGCGCCGCACAGGACCTGCAGATCAGTTATAAAGCTTTGCTCTACAAGCTGAAACAAATGGGGTGCTCGGAATACGAAGCGTCCTAGCTCTAAAGGGAGAGTGCATGAAGAAGTTAATGAAACTGGCATGCCTGGCGCTGTTGGGGATCGCAACCGCAACCCTGTGGGCGCAGGACGATAGCAGTGAGAATGCCGCGGCTAATACGAGAAATGAGAACGTTGCGAAGCCGGCGAAAAATGTTTCCCCGGAAACCGGCCCTGCAACCCCTGCAGTTCCGTCTGACTATGTGATTGGGCCTGACGATAACCTGAAAATCTCGGTTTGGAAAGAACCGGATATGACCGTGAGTTTGCCGGTGCGGCCCGACGGAAAGATTTCGATTCCCCTGCTGGATGATGTGCAAGCGGCGGGAATGACGCCCATGCAGTTAGCTGCCTCGATCAAGACCAAACTGAAGAAATATATCGAAGATCCTCGCGTAACGGTTGTGGTAACGGCCATGAACAGCCAGCGAGTTTTTGTGCTTGGCGAAGTCACCCACAGTGGACCGATGTCTCTGCTGCCGGGTATGACCGTCCTGCAGGCGCTCTCCAGCGCGGGATTCACCCAATTTTCCAATCTTAAAGCCATCTACCTGCTGCGCACGCAAGACGGCCACGAGACCAAAATACCCTTCAAATATAAAGATGCAATCAGAGGAAAGAGCGCACAAACTGATCTCATGCTGAAACCGGGAGATACGATTGTTGTTCCGTAAAAATCGATTACCGATGCTCCGAAAGAGAAGCCGGGTGAACCAACGCGGAATCATCTTGAGTTTGGCGCTGGTGCTGCTCGCAGGCGCTGGTTGGGCACAGGATGACCAGTCCACGCCTCCGCCGGCTGCTACAGTCGATCAGCCCACGTCTGAGTCGTCGCTGAGCGACAATCCTCCTATTTCCGCGATCGACCAGCCCACTCTGGAGCCGCATTCTGCCCCGGAAAGCTTCCTGCTCCCCGGACTGCATTTCAGTGAGTCCCTCGAGTCGAATGTCGCGAACTCGCCGAACGGGTCGGGAGTAACGCCGGTAACCAGGGCCTTGGGAAGCCTGACATTACAAAAGATCTGGAAGACCGACGAACTGGCAATGGATTACATCGGCGGCATCGCCGACTATGCCAACTCAAACCTTGGGCTTGAGCAATTGCAGCAGTTCGATGTTGACAACCGTATCAATTGGCGGCGCGGACAATTGGCCATGCGGGATGCTTTCAGCTATCTTCCGGAAGGCGCTTTCGGTTACGGAGCCTACGGCGGTGGCGGAGCCTACAACGCCGGCTTTGGCGGTCTCGGCGCAGGCCTCCTCGGATCTGGGGCATTCGGCGGACAGACCAGCGCCTTCGCTGGAGGAAACGCCCTCAACGTTTCCCTGGGGCTGGTACCGCAAATCACCAATCTCGGGCTGGTTGATGTGGTCGAAGAGCTCACACCGAAATCTTCCCTGACTTTCATGGCCGGTTACGGGCTGCTGCACTTCTTTGGCAGTCTAGTGGTCGACAATCCTCTCGCCGGGCCGCTGCAGGAAAATGTCAACTTCATCGGCAGCTCTGAATACACCGCGCAGGTCGCTTACGACCGCGAGCTAAACCCGAGAAACCAGGTAGCCGTGAGCTATGGCTATCAGTATTTCAACTTCTCCACTGCCGGCACGGCGTTCCATTCGCAGGTCGTGCAGTTGATGTATGGTCACCGAATCTCTGGCCGCATGGACTTTCTGGTTTCTGCCGGCCCACAGATTACAGGGATCAATCAGGAGCAATGTGCAGTCCCGACAATTCCAATAACCTCGTGCGCAGAATTCGGCGGGGCGGTGAGCTCGGTGGGCGTGATAAAGATTGGCGCCGCCGGACGCGTTTCCCTTCGCTACAAGTTTCCGCGCACATCGCTCGCGGCCAGTTACCAGCGCTACGACACCAATGGCTCGGGGATTTTCGCGGGCGCCGAGACCAACATCGTGCAGGCGGATCTTGCCAGGCCACTCACCCGCATTTGGGACTTATTCGCAAACGTCGGCTATTCGCAAAACAGTGAACTGCAGATACCTGGCGCGACGGTCAACGCAACCTCTTTCGGTTACGAGTACGCCGGCATCGGACTTCATCGCCAATTTGGCCGCAGCCTGCGGGGATTCGTGAGCTATCAGTTCAATAATGTAAGTTTCAACAACACATGTCCGCCGGGTGCGGCATGCAGCAACATGTCTCACAACCACGTGGGTTCAATTGGACTGGATTGGACGCCCCGGCCGATCCGGCTGGATTAATTTTTGCAGCCGGCCGAAATCGCCGGCGGAACGGGAAGTGAAGGATGGAAAACCGCGAACTGACCATGGATGACTATCTGGCGATGCTGCGCCGCCGGATGAAAGTAATTTTGATTCCGCTATTACTCGCACCACTGGCCGGTTTCCTGGTTTCCTACGTCTTCTTGCCGAAGTACACATCGAAGTCTCTCGTGCTGATCGAGTCACCGAAGATTCCGGATACTGTGGTGCAGCAGGTTTTCAGTGAGGATCTCACGCAGCATGTGGTCACCATTCAGCAGCAGGTTTTGAGCCCCGGCCGGCTTCGGCCCATGATCGATCGACTGGGGCTTGCCAAGTCCGACCAGAATGTCGATGACATCATGGATGACGTCCGGCTCAATATGACGATTGAGCCTGTAGTCACCGATCTCGCGCTGTTCGGAGGCAAGAAAAGGCCGAATCAGACCAGTCCGGTTCCCGGCTTCTATGTAACCTACACGGCATCGTCGCCGCACGAAGCGCAACAGGTTTGTACCGATCTGACTTCCATGCTGCTCGAAGAGGATCTTAAGTCCAGACAGGACGCGACCCAGGGAACGACAACGTTTCTCACCAAGCAAGTAGACGAAGCCAAACAGAATCTGGATGACCTCGACAAGAAACTAGCCGCCTTCAAGAACCAGCACATGGGCCAGCTTCCCGGCGATGAAGATAACAATCTGAAAATTCTGATGGGGTTGAATTCGCAGCTCGACGCGAACACGCAAACTCTAAATCGCGCCACGCAGGACAAATCCTACACCGAGTCCTTGCTTGCCCAGCAAATCTCCGCCTGGAAGAGCTCGCAGTCTGCGACCAATCCGCAAACTTTGCAGCAGCAGTTGGCGCAGTTGCAAGCTCAATTGATTGATCTCCAGGGGCGTTATACCGACGATCATCCCGACGTGATCAAAACCAAAGCGGATATCGCGACGGTAAAAAAGCAACTGGCGGACCTGGACAGCTCCTCTGCAAAATCAACTGATGCTTCCGACGACAAAGGGTCTGCGGCGGAGCCGCCGGAGATACGCGCGCTGCGACTGCAGATTCATCAATACGAAGACATGATCGCGCAGGCCACACGCGACCAGAAAAAACTTCAGCAGGAGATTGAGCTTTACCAGGGCCGCGTCGCATCGAGCCCCGGGGTTGAAGAAGAGTACAAAGAACTGGCGCGCGATTACGACAACGCGCAAAAGGTGTATCAGGACGATTTAGCCAAACAAAGCACTTCGAAAATGGCAACCCAGGCTGAGCAAGATCAACAGGGACAACGTATGTCGTTGCTGATCCCTGCCGACCTGCCCGATACCCCGAGCTTTCCCAACCGGCTCTTGTTTGCTGGCGGGGGACTGGGGGCAGGCCTGGTTCTGGGTCTGGGCCTGACGATGTGGATGGAGCTTCGCGAAAAATGCATCCGCACAGAGGCGGACGCAGAGGCCGCAGTCGGGCTGCCGATCCTGGTTGCGGTGCCATGGGTCTTGCAGCCCGAGCCGGAAAACGGCAATGGCAAAGGACATTTCTGGAACCGCAAAAAACCTGGGATGGAGAAACCTGGAATCGAGAAAGAAGAAACAGCTTCAGTTTAAGAACGTAAGGCGAAACCATGTACAAAGACTTTTTCGGGCTGCGGGCCAATCCGTTCAATGTAAATCCGGACCCGCGCTATTTATTTCTGACGCGGCATACCGAGGAGGCGCTGGCCTGCCTCACTTACGGCATTCAAAGTCGCAAAGGCTTCGTTTTGCTTACCGGAGAAGTCGGCACCGGTAAGACGACGCTCATCAATAAGTTGCTGGAGTGGCTGCGTCTGCAACAAGTGGCAACGGCCTTCATCTTCAACTCGCGGCTCAACACCACCCAGTTTCTCGATTACATGATGGCCGATTTCGGCATTCCCGGCGACTCGAAGGCCAAAAGCCAGATTCTGCTGCGCCTTTACAACTGGCTGCTCGATCGCTACCGGGCAGGCGAGACGGCTGTGCTCATCGTAGACGAGGCACAGAATCTGACCGATGAGGTGCTGGAAGAAATCCGCATGCTCACCAACCTGGAAACGTTTACGGAAAAGCTGCTTCAGATTATCCTCGTGGGCCAGCCTGAACTGGAATACAAATTGAAGCAACCGCAACTGCGGCAGTTGCGGCAAAGACTGACGCTGCGCGCCCGAACCCATCCGCTTTCCCTGGAAGAGACCAAAGCTTACGTGCAGCAGCGGTTACGCATTGCCGGCTCCAACGGGCAGCAGATTTTCGATCCCGAAGCACTGGTCGCGATTCATCGCTATTCCATTGGTATTCCGCGCGTTATCAATCTGCTCTGCGAGCATTGCCTGGTCAGCGCATTTGTCGATCAACAGAAAACCATCGGACCTGCGGTGGTGGATACGGTGGCTCGCGATTTCGATTTAGGCAGTAGCACAGCCGAAGGTGCAATGAGCCCGGCAGCTCCAGCGAACGGCTCTGCAGAAAAAGTAGATTTAGTCGAAACCTTGCGCTCGCTGGCGAACTTAGCCGATCGCTTGCGTGAAGAAGAGAAGAACGAACTCCCAAGGGAAAGGAAACTATGAGCAGAATCCACGAAGCTCTGAAGAGGGCAGAAGAGGAGCGGGCGCTCTCGCAGGGAGGCCAAGCGTCCAGTCTCGCTCCCGCAGTCGCGGCCGAGCCGCCGGTAGTAGTCCCGGTAGCAGTGGAAGAAACGCCCTCGCTGAGCGCGGCTGCACCATTCTCGGCCGGCATGCCTTCCTTTACCAGCCCATTCAGCGTTGACGCTTTACTCGCGCGCTCTCCGCAATTGGATTGGCAGCCGGATGAAAACACCATGCTGTTTTTTAATGGAAATGAGTCGGCGCGAGGCACGGAGGAATTTCGCACGTTACGTTCCCGTCTTTACCACACCCGCGAGAGCGCGACGCTCAAGAAAATTCTGGTAACCAGCGCGTTGCCGAAAGAGGGCAAATCTTTCACCTCGGCAAATCTCGCTCAGGTGCTGGTACGTCAGCACGGAAGGCGCGTTCTGCTGATTGATGCCGACTTGCGCGCGCCTCGCTTGCATTTGATGCTGGGAACTACATCGGCTCCTGGCTTGTCGGATTATCTACAGGGAACAATCGATGAATTTTCCATCACGCAGCGCGGTCCAATGGAGAATCTGTTCTTCATTCCAAGCGGCAATCAGATCTCGGACCCCGCTGAACTGGTGGCAAACGGCAAGTTGAAGACTCTGTTGCAACGATTGGAACCGTTGTTCGACTGGATTGTAATCGATTCCCCGCCGGCGGTGCCCGTGTCCGATGCCAGCGTTCTGGCCAAAGCCTGTGATGGCGTTGTTATGGTGGTGCGTTCCAACGCAACACCGATCGATATGGCGCGCCGGGCGCGGGAAGAATTTCCAGATCAGCTTCTGGTGGGGGTGGTTTTGAACGGCACGGATAGGGAGACAACACCATATTCGCGCTACTACTACGACGCATACGTAAGGAACGTGACAACCGAAGCGAAGTCCTAGGGGGAGCAGGGAACCGTGATTCGCCTGTTCAAAGTCTATTACCCGCTGCGTACGCTGGTACTGCTGGTAGGCGAGGCCATGATCGTCTGGCTTTCCTTCCTGCTGGCGACCTTGTGGCGGAATCACGATAGCTTGCTGCTGCTCAACGTGGATGGCGGCTATCTGCAGGTGCTCTCCGACCTGGGACCGAGGGTTCTGGTAGTCACCATGGCTGTTCTGCTGCTTTCGCACTGGTTTGATCTGTATGACGTTTCCAGGTTAAGCGAGAAATGGGAACACGCCTTTCGCCTGCTTCTGGTTCTGGGCTTTGTGGCGCTCGCTCTGGCGCTCGTGGCCACGCGATATCCCAGCGTCTTACCCGGGAACGGCGCCGCATTCTGGGGACTAATCATCCTCACCTTCTTGCTCTTTTGCTGGCGTTCCGTGTGTTCCTGGATAGTTCAACGGCCGTTTCTTCGCGAGCGGGTTTATGTGTTAGGCACCGGAGAGCGGGCCGAGCGCCTGGTAACCGGCCTGCGCAAGCGTGCCGCTTTGGGCGTGGAAGTAGTGGGATGGACCGGCGATGTCGAGGGTGAATTGACGCGCGATAGTGTCGCCTCGCACCTGCTCGGCTTGGCGCAGCGTAAGAACGGAGTGCATCGCGTCATTGTTGCCATGCCCGACCGCCGTGGCACCCTGCCCGTCGCAGAGTTACTGAATCTTCGCCTTGCGGGAGTAAACGTAGAAGAAGCAACTTCGTGGCTGGAAAAAATCACGGGAAAAATCGAAGTCGAGCAGCTCTATCCCAGTTGGCTCATCTTCGCCGAAGGCTTTCGGTTCAGCACTCTGTTCCGGTTAGTCCGCAGAGCAGCGAATTTTCTGGCCGCATTGATGGGGCTCGTGCTTTCTCTGCCCTTACTTCCCTTCATTGTGCTAGCCGTAAAGTTGGATTCTGCCGGCCCTGTGCTCTATCGGCAGCAGCGTGTAGGGCGGGGTGGAAGGATTTTCTATTGCTACAAATTCCGCACCATGCGAGTTGACGCCGAAGCCGATACCGGAGCGACCTGGGCCACGGACGATGATCCGCGCATTACGCGGGTGGGAAGATTTCTGCGTTCTTCGCGCTTGGATGAAATTCCGCAGCTGTGGTGCGTTTTGAAAGGCGATATGCACTTTGTAGGTCCGCGGCCGGAACGACCCGAATTCGTTGAATGGTTGAGCAGGGAGATCCCCTACTACGGCGTACGACATGTAGTTCGACCGGGGATTACGGGGTGGGCGCAGGTGCAATACAAGTACGGCAACACACTGGAGGATGCCCGCGAGAAGCTGCAATACGATTTGTTCTACATCAAGAATGCGTCGCTCGGCCTTGACCTCTTGATCATGTTCCAGACAATCAAGATCGTGATGCTCGGCCGGGGAGCGCAATGATCCTCCTGTTCTGGGCAGCAGCTTTTCTGATCTTTTACACCTATCTCGGATATCTGGCCTGGCTCTGGGTGCGCGCACGCCTGTCCCCCTGGCCGGTTCTCCGCGGTGAGCAGGACGCTTCGGTTTCCATTGTGATGGTGGTGCGCAACGAAGAGCGCTGGATCGAAGCCAAGCTGCGGAACCTGTTGGACCTGGATTATCCCGCGGAGCGCTGCCAAATTGTCGTCGTCTCGGACGGATCAACGGACGGGACAGAGAGCGTTTTGCGCCGGTATGCCGACGATCCTTGCGTGCAAGTATTGATGAACCAGTTGCCCCGCGGAAAAGCCGCGGGATTGAACGATGCCGTCGATCTAGCGGCTGGAGAGATCGTCATTTTCACCGACGTCCGCCAGAAAATCGAACCGGATGCAATCCGCTTGCTGATGGAGAACTTCGCAGATCCTGAAGTAGGTTGCGTGAGCGGGGCGTTGATGTTGGGAAATCCCGAGTCGGGGGAAGCGGGCAAGGGTATGGGGCTGTATTGGAGAATCGAAAAAAAAATTCGGGAGCTGGAGTCCAAATCAGGATCTGCCGTGGGTGCGACAGGCGCGATTTATGCCGTGAGACGGCAGTTATTGGGTAAGGTGCCGGAAGGAACCATACTGGATGACGTGTACATACCGATGCAGGTCGTGCGGCAAGGAAAGCGTGTAATTTTCGATGCGCGGGCGCGGGCCTGGGATAATCCGGACTTGGGTTCGGACCGGGAGTTCTCGAGGAAAGTTCGGACCCTGAGCGGGAACTATCAGCTGGTTCAGTTTGCCCCGTGGCTGATGAGCGCAGAAAATCCATTACGCTTTCGATTCATTTGCCACAAGTTGTTGAGATTGGCAGTGCCATTTGCATTGGCGGCCCTTTTGCTGGCTTCGATGGTGCTGTCAGGTCCGGTCTACCGCAGTGCGCTTGCATTGCAGGCGCTATTCTACGGCTTGAGTTTGCTCGCCTTGCCGAGGTGGACTCGTGGACCCCTGGCGCGCATGTCCGACGCGGCACTCACGTTTGTTGTGCTGAACAGCGCCGCTGCTGTGGCTTTTGTGAACTTCATAACCGGACGCAAGACGGCGTGGATTCGCTGATCGGGAAATTGGGAGAGCTGAATTGAGAACCCTCCAGCCCAAAGAGAAAACGATTTTGCAAGTGCAGGGCTTAACCGGGGTTTCGAAGCCCGGTTGGAGGCGAAACCCTGAGCCGAACCGCGAACCGCTGCGCGCCGCATTCTTCTGGCTGAGTGCGTTTTATCTGGTCTATTGTGCCCGGCCGGAAGACTGGATTCCCGGTCTGCGCTATATTCCGCTGGCGAAGATCACGAGTCTCCTCGCCTTTTTCGCCCTGATCACGAGCGTGGGGAATACGAAACGACGCCTTCGAGACCTGCCCTTTGAAGGTCGCGTGCTGATAATTCTGGTTTGCCTGCTGATTCCCGCGTCGTTGTTTTCACCCGTCTGGAGAGGTGGGGCGCTAGCTAACTCGCTGACTTTCGCTAAAGTTGCAGTGGCCTGGGTGCTCACTTTCCTTGCGGTGACAAATCTTGAACGGCTGCGACGCATCATCTTCATCCAGACAGCGTCGGTCGCGGTAGTGGCCATTGTTTCCATCGTTAAAGGTCATAACGCTTCTCGATTAGAAGGTGTTTTGCAGGGAATCTATACCAACCCCAACGATCTCGCTTTTGCGATTGTCCTGTCGCTTCCCTTTGCCTTGATGTTTTTGTTGCAATCCCGCGGCCTGTTGCGCAAGATGGCTTGGCTGTTTTCTCTGCTCATGATGGCCGCCGCTTTGTTCCTGACGGGCTCACGCGGGGGTTTCATCCAATTGATTGCGGCCGGTGCGGTTTGCTTGTGGTATTTCGGAGTGCGAGGCAAGCGTCCGCAGCTCGTCATCACAACCTTGTTGGTAGGAACAGTACTGCTGGTAAGTGCCGGGGGAAAGATAAAGAGCCGTTTCTTTGCAATCTCCGGGGACATCAACTCAGGCCTCGACCAGTCGGCCTACGGTTCCTATCAGGAACGCCGTGCCCTGCTGGTGGACAGCTTAAAAGGGATGCTGCGATATCCGATCCTGGGAATTGGCGTAAATAACTTCACAAACTACTCCGGTCGCTGGAGGGAAGTGCACAACTCCTACCTGCAGATTGGCGTCGAAGGCGGCGTTTTTGCACTCGCACTGTACTTAATGTTTTTTTGGCGTGGTTTTGCAAATCTAAGACTGTTGAGAAAACGGCGCGACCTCGATCCCGACGTTATTTTACTGGTCGGAGCTTTGCACAGTTCGCTCGTCGGATTCGTCGTGGGAGCCATGTTCGGTCCCGAGGCTTATCAGTTCTTCCCGTATTTGATGGTTGCAGAGGTTTCGGCTCTCCTCTTTATCATTAGAGAGCGCGAACCGGAGCCCGATGCCGGTTAAAGACTTCTCGCTCAATGCGACGCGAAATGCCACGGGCGATGAGTCTTGGGCGATCGACCTCCACTGAAACGTAACGATATGGAAACACATCGAGAGGGCCAGTGGGCCGTGACTTGCCCGAGACAGCTCAGCGCTGCAACTAAAGCGAATGACGATGGCGGGGATTCTTAGGTGAATCAGGTTCACACTACTGCCGAACTGCCTCCTTCGAAGAAGGCCAGGGGGAGAGAAGTATTGCGAATGCTGCGCTGGCTTCCCGGCTACGCAGCGCAGGCAATCACCCGCCGGCGTCCGGCCGGAAGCGTGCATTTGATCTTTGCGCTAGCCGATCATTTTGAGCCGGCGATCATGCCGCACGGAGGAGTTGCACCCTACGTCGAACAACAGCAGCGGCTGGAAAATTGGTGCAAGGAATACTCTCGATTGGCTGACGCTTGCCGGGACCACGAAGGCCGAGTTTTTTCTCATACTTACTTTTATCCCGCCGAACAGTACGACCGGGGCCTGATCGACCAACTGGCTGATCATTGTCGTGCCGGTTGGGGCGAAATTGAAATTCATTTGCACCATGGGCTCGAGGGTCCTGACACGGAGCAGAACACGAATCGCCAGCTCGTGTCATTTCGCGACGCCTTGGCTTCGCAACACAGGTGCCTCTCCTATGCGGCCGATTCGGCGGTTCCGCGCTACGCGTTTGTGCATGGCAATTTTGCTTTAGCTAATTCCAATAACGGCCGCCAATGCGGAGTCGACTCGGAAATAAAGGTGCTGGCTGAAACCGGGTGTTACGCCGATCTTACCCTTCCGACCGCGCCCTTTCATGCGGCTCAGACTGCTAAAATCAACTCGCTCTACGAGTGTAAGCTGCCACTCAGCCGGAGGGCCGCGCACCGCCGAGGCCGGGATCTGCGCCGGGGAAAACCGCCCAGCGTGTTTCCCATTATCGTGCAGGGACCGCTCATGCTCAATTTCGCGCATCCCGGTAAGAGGGGCAAAATTGGCATCGAAAACGGAGCTCTAACTGCTCCCAATCCTGCAAGCATGTCGCGGCTGCGACTCTGGAAGCAAGCCGGAATATCGATACACGGGCGGCCCGACTGGCTGTTCATCAAGCTGCACTGCCACAGCATGGATCCAACCCAGAAGGAAGCTGTGCTTGGACTGCAAATGCACCAATTTCTGCGGCAACTGGTGGAGGGAGCGACGGACCGGCAGGAGATAATCCACTTCGTCTCGGCCCGGGAGATGGTCAATATAATTCTTGCAGCCTGCGACGGGCGCGAGGGGAATCCTGGCGATTACCGCGATTATCGCTTCAAGCGGATTCAGGACCTGAGCAGTGGTGCACGTAAGACAATACTGGAATCTGCCTCAATATGGCACGAAGCTGCCGCGCGGCGAGGATGAATCCGTCAAGAAATGCGAACCGCGCCGTCTGCTTCCCCGGGGGGAGGCGATGAGTTCTGCGCGCACGCCCGCAACCGGATGCGGTTCCGCCGCTGCAACCTCGAATGACAGGACAGAAGATCGGCATCCTTCGGCTGGTCGAATCCAACTCCCGGGCATTTTCCTGATGATCGAAAGTTTAGAAACGGGGGGAAGCGAGCGTCAGTTCGCCACCTTGGCACGTTCTCTAAATTCAAACAATTTTCGTCTGAATGTAGGATGCATTTGTCAGAAAGGGCCTTTTGCGGAGGGTCTGGGCGAGTTACCACAGTTTCGCCTGAGCGGTAGTCTGTATGGCGTGCAGTCCTGGAAAACTCGTTTGCGTTTAGCACGCCACCTGCGGAGCAACGGTACGGCTGTCGCGCAGGCGTTCGATTTTTACAGCAATCTCACCCTGATTCTGGCGGCGCGAATGGCGCGAGTTCCCGTTGTCGTCGGCAGCCAGCGTCAACTCGGCGATCTGCTCACACCGGCGCAGTCTTACGTCCAAACCATCGCATTTCACTGGTGCGATGCCGTCGTTTGCAACTCGCGTGCCGCGGCCCAGCGCTTGATGGAACAAGGTTTGCCCGAGCATAAGATCTCGGTGATTGGCAACGGATTGCCAACCGAGGCTTTTGCCGAGTCTCCATGTTTTTTGCCGCGTCGGCCGGGGATTCTCCGGGTGGGCATGATTGCGCGCATGAATACCCGAGCGAAGAACCATGTGCTTTTCTTGCAAGCGGCTTCTCGGCTAAGGGAGAAGTTTCCCCATGTCGAGTTCCTATTGGCGGGCGATGGTCCGCTGCGCGGCGAACTCCAACAGGAAGCCGCACGTTTGGGAGTTGCCGGACAAGTACGTTTTCTTGGCGACCAAAGAAATATTCCTTCCGTTCTGGCCTCGCTTGATGTTTCGGTATTGCCCTCAGCTTCCGAAAGTTTGTCGAACGCGATCCTGGAATCAATGGCAGCGGGTGTTCCAGTTGTGGCCAGCCGGGTAGGAGGAAACCCTGAACTGGTAAACGAGGAAAGAGGAATTCTTTTCGCTCCGGACGGGGAAGAGGATCTCGCTGCCTCGATAGCCAAGCTTCTGTCGGATGAAGCCTGCCGAAATGCACTGGGACGCAACGCCAGGCGATTCGCGCAAGCAAACTTTACCGCCGAACAGATGGCCAGACGTTACGAAGAGCTTTATACAGAACTGCTGGCGAGGAAACACTGGCAGCCAAAGCCACGCCCTTCTATTCCCCAGAAGAGCGCGGAAAAGAGCGATCGTACGCGGGTCGCCATTGTAGCGGCATCGCTCTGTTACGTGGGCGGGCAATCGGTGCAGGCCGACCTGCTCTTGCGCCATTGGAAGAACGACCTCGAAATCGAGGCCACATTAATTCCCATCGATCCCCTTTTGCCGCGGGCGGTTGCTTGGGCCGAGCATATTCCAGTTCTAAGAACATTTGTGCGTCAGCCCTTCTACCTATGGCGACTGTGGTGGGAATTGAAGGAAGCAGATATCGTTCATATCTTTTCGGCCTCGTACTGGTCCTTCCTCATCGCCCCTGCGCCGGCGCTCTGGATCGCACGGCTGAGAAGGAAGAAAGTGATTATTCACTACCACAGCGGTGAGGCTCGCGATCATCTGCAGCGCTCGCGCATTGCTCGCGCAATTCTGGCGAAGGCGGACCGGCTGGTGGTGCCATCTGGATATCTCGTTCGAGTTTTTCAGGAATTTGGCCTGGAAGCGCAAGCGGTACCAAATATGGTGGACCTGCGCCAGTTCTCGTTTCGCCAGCGTCGGCCGCTGCACCCTCACCTGATCTGTACGCGAGGCTTTTATCCCTACTATTGCGTTGATGTAGTTGTCCGGGCTTTTGCAGAGGTAAAAGAGAAGTTTCCTGACGCGCGGCTCGACCTGGTTGGCGGCGGGCCCCTCGAGCGAGACATTCGAAACCTGGTGCGGGAGATTAAGCTCACCGGGGTCGACTTCAAAGGGATTGCCGTGCACAGTGAAATTGCACGCTTTTACGATCAGGCCGATATCTTTATCAACGCCTCCCGCCTCGATAACATGCCCGTCTCAGTTTTGGAGGCCTTCGCATCAGGAACGCCGGTGGTCAGTACAGCTCCGGAAGCAATGCCTTACCTCGTCGATCACCAACGCACCGGTTTACTTTCGGCTCCCGGGGATAAATCGGCGTTGGCGCAGAATGTAATCCGGGTTTTGCAGGATTCCGAATTGGCGAACCGCCTGATATCGAATTCCCGGCAACAACTCCCGCGCTACTCGTGGCCGGCAGTGCGAGAAAAGTGGTTGGAGGTTTATCGCGCCCTGACCTCCGGCGACAGGAAAGCGGTGAAGGAGTCCGCTTCCAGCTGTACGGAATCATCCGAAAGCTAATGCATCGCAGTCGACACCGGTTCGTGATATTCCTTTTCGAGACAGGCTCTGTGCCACAACTCCAGATTCAGCAGACGCCAGATGCGGTTGTAATGATCGCGGTATCCGGACCGGTGCTCTTCGAACAGCCGCCCCACGGCTGAAGGCTTGAACAAACCCCGCTCCATACTGCGTGGCTCCAGCAGCAAATTCTGGATCACATCGAACTGCGGGCCGGCAAGCCAACCGCTCCAGGGGGTGGGAAAGCCCAATTTCGGCCGGTAAAGGATGGAGTGCGGCAGCAGATCCTCGACCGCTTTTTTCAATATACGTTTGCCTGCGAACCTGCCGAGCTGCAGATTCTGCGGGATGTTCGTGGCAAATTCCACTAGAGAATGATCGAGGAAAGGAACCCGGCTTTCGATCGAGGCGGCCATGCTCATATTGTCCTGCTTCATCAGCAGTTCCACCAGATAAGTCTTGATGTCGGTATAGAGAAGACGCTGCAGCATCTCGCCAGAGGAATGTTCCCAGAATTCCAGCACCCGCTGATAGGCCGCTCCATTGGCGGATTCCTTGAGAACTTCGTCGCTGAGAAGTTCCGCCTGTTCGCTCTCGCTGAACGCGGAAAAGAAGTTATCAAAATAAAATGAAGCCCACGAGTTTCCATTGCGCGCCAGAAAGGTGTGGGACAGCTTGCGCCTGAGGGTAGCGTTGATCCAGGTTGAATCGGCGATCGAGGCGCTAACAGCGCGGCGGATTGCGTCGGGGATTGTACGTCTATAGATGCGATCCCACGCCGCATTCTTTAGAGTGAAAGCATATCGGGAGTAGCCGGCGAGCGTTTCGTCGGCTCCTTCGCCGGTCAGCACGACCTTCACTCGCTCGCGTGCAAGTTGCGCCACGAAATAGAGAGCAACACTGGAAGGCCAGACTATTGGCTCGTCCTCGTGCCAGATAAGATGCGGCAAGCTATCGAAGAAATCCTGGCGACTGACGAGAACCTCATGGTGAATCGAATTCAGATGCCTGGCGACAACTCGCGCGTAAGAGAGCTCACTATATTCGTTTTCGGCATAGCCCACCGAGAACGTCTGGACCGGAGCACGACGGATCTTTGTCATCAATGCGGCCACCGCGCTGGAATCAATGCCGCCGCTGAGAAAGACACCGAGCGGCACATCACTCATCAGGTGACTGCTCACCGCTTGCTCCAGCATCGCGCGGTAGGTTTGGATATAGTGACTTTCCGGGTTTGAACGGTTGCTATGGGTTAGGGGTAGATCCCAGTAGCGCTCAATCTTGAATTTTCCGCCAACGTCAACCTCCATCCAGTGACCCGGCATCAGCTTGCGAATTCCACTGTAAAAGGTTTGCTCTCCGGAGAGATATCCGAACGACAAATATTCGGGAAGCACAGCTCGGTCAAGCTGCCCACAGGTTCCGGGACCGGCGAGAATCACTTTTATCTCTGATCCGAAAACTATTTGATGGGATGTCAGCTGGTAGTAAAGAGGCTTAATCCCCAGCCGGTCGCGCGCTATAAAGAGGTGTTGACGGCGGGCGTCCCAGATGGCGAAGGCAAACATGCCCTGGAGATGCTGCACGCAGTCCGTCCCGTATTCTTCGTAAAGATGAACGATCGTTTCCGTGTCGCTCTGAGTGCGGTACTGATGACCGAGCGTTCGCAGCTTCTCGCGCAGGATGGAATGGTTGTAGATTTCACCATTGAAAACGATCCAGACAGTACCGTCTTCGTTGCTAAGGGGCTGGTGTCCGGTCGCGAGATCCACGATGCTGAGGCGCCGCATGCCGATCCCGACGGAACCAGCAGTGTAGATTCCCTCGTCGTCCGGTCCGCGATGGACCATGGCAGCGCACATCTGCCGGAGAATTCCGGGCTCAACCCTCGCGCCCCCGAATTGCATGATCCCCGTGATGCCACACATTTGCTTATGCTTCCAGCATTTCGCCCAACATTAGCCTGCCACACCAGCTCAAATCACGATTTCTGAGCGCAACACACTCGCAGAAAAAGAACGGGCAGCAATCTCATCAGAGCAGACGAGTTGCTCTTGGCCCTCCTGTTTGGTCCACTCCAGCGATTGTAGAGCGACATCGTGTGAGATGAGAGGCTCGCCCCAGAGTTGTGCGAAACTTCCCTCACAAAACACTAGATGCTCCAATCGCTGATTCTTCAAACAAAAATAGAGGAACCTCGCATCACTCCTCCACGGACCAAAATTCCATGTCTTCCGCTCTTGACAGAAAACCATGCCGTGCGCGGTGTCGCCGTGCTCGTAGCGGTAAGCGGCTTCCGGCATTCCGATGTCCCCGTGGTGTTGATGGTGGCGGAAGAACTCACCAGATCGTTCTATCCCGCCAACTGCGGGAATCAGCAGCACAGCATGTTCTGCCGGGAGTTCAACGTGAGCGCCGCAGCGCACGACGGATGCACTCAGCCTGGCCCCGTAAACTGGCGAAATATCTTCCGAGCGCAGCGCGCATTCCCATTGTGGATCGGCGACCGGACGAAGGATAAGATTCGATCCATCATGATTGGCTGATTGGCTTCGTGCAGAAACGGCGACAAAACCATTTCCACGATTGGAGAGTTCGAGGTCAGGCGCAAAGTGCCAGGAGGTTTCGAGGCGATGTGAGCCGTTTCCTTCGGCCACGTCGCGTACCAGCCATAAGGAACCATTCAGATGAAACACAAAACGCCGGTGCCGCACGGGTTGAGGGAGCCGTTCATATCCGGAATGCGACCCTACAAATAGAGTGAAGGTTGTGCCGGTGATCCATTGTTCTACCTGAGTGTCAGGGATCGAACTCCAGGCGAAGGGTCCTTCGGGTTTTGCCTGATCGAGGCCGTCAACCGCCATCGTATTGTGCGCGCGGGTGCCCCGAAATGCGTCCCGCTCACCTCTGGGGCCGACATAGCAGAAGGTCCCGGCATCGACCAGCCAGGAGCGGTTGCAGAAAGCTAGTTTGACGCTCAATGCGTCCGCATGGCCATGCCCACTCTGTCCAGTGCCTTGAGGTCCAGCGTCAATAATCATCTGCTGGGAAAAGGCCTCGGAGCTTCTCGCAATGTAAAGCCCGCCATCCCCGAAGAACTGAGATTTCGTCCTGAGAAGTGAATTGGGTTCCAGAGCGGTGGAAGACAACGCCTGTTCGCCGAATAACCAGATCGCTTCCTCGGTCAAGGTCGAGCTGGTTCGGAGGCCTTCGTCGTGAAAAAGCACAGCTCCGGTCACGAGCGGATCTCTCATGTGTTCAGCGCGGTTGCGTCCCGGCTTGAAGACTCTTCCGCCATCATCATCGCCGAATCCGTCAGGCGGGTCGGTTTGAACTAAGGCCCGGATAACAGCCAACATCTTTCGAATGACAAGATCGAATTCAGATGAAATCTCCAAGCCATTTCGCGACGCGAGCAAGCGCGCGTGAAGCAAGAAATCCAGAGCGTAGACGTGGTAATACAACGATTGCTCGAAGTATAGGCCGTCGGGTTGCACTTGCCGCAGGGCCTGCTCCTGAACGATTCTCCAGCCTTTCTTCTTCCACTTTTCGGCGGAAGGAATTTGAGGATAAATCGATCCGATAAAAAAAAGCGCCACCGCCTCCCCCAGCAGATGCGTGTTAGGAGAGAAATAAGTGGAGAGATATCGCTCAATATGTCGCCCGTTCAACGCTAGCGCGCAGAGCAGATCTTTCTGGAAATTCGCGGGCACAACAGGACATTCGGCAAGCAGGTGATGCACCCAAATCCATGACAAGCTGCGAAATGCGACTTCCAGGGCGCTGGCCCAGTTCATTCCCAGCGGATAAGGGTTGGCGCGTTGCCAGGAGTGCCATTGCGCGAGTATTTCCCTCGCATAAGCGTCCTCGTTGGTCAGCACCCAAGCCTTCGCCAGAGTGACCAAGTGCTGATGGCGGTTCAACTCCCACGTGACTTTGTGATCGCCGACCACGGCAAAATCAAGAAGGTTGATCTTGAACCACGGCTTAAGCGGTGATTGGACAGCATGTGCTGCGTCGAGATGCCAGTCGATTTCGGCGCCGTATTGGAGGTCCCTGTACCCTAAGAGTCGAAAGCGGTGCTGACAAAT
The DNA here is from genome assembly GCA_963766625.1 of uncultured Acidobacteriaceae bacterium. Classification (GTDB taxonomy): domain Bacteria; phylum Acidobacteriota; class Terriglobia; order Terriglobales; family Acidobacteriaceae; genus Sulfotelmatobacter. The sequence goes on from CAVYBF010000028.1 coordinate 667,024, forward strand.
CTCGTTCGACTCCGTGATAATGTCCTCCGCCTCATGCGGTAGATGTTTCCGTAGCAGACTAACGCGCCCGGATATTTCATTCGTTGAGAAGAAAAAATTCCCTGCGGATCTGGGCCCATAACTTAGCCCGTTCCGGCCCGGTTGGAGACCGATCCTGCCTAGCGTGACGTCGAGTCGCTTGAAAACTTCCTGGCGCGCGCGAGTCTCGAGTTCATCCCAACTCATGTTGGACAAACGTGACCAGAGTCGTCGCGAGGTTGAAGGCACAGACAGATTTTATCCCCAAGTTCTCGGTATACTTCAATCTGGCAAAAAAAGTCGTTGAGAAGCGACAACTTAGGTCATCGAGGCAGCTCCCAAAATGCACACTAGAAAGTCGCCTTCACAATGTGGGTTGAGGAACTAGAGAGTGGCTCTGTCGATAAGCGTGTTTGGCCTGGGCTATGTGGGTTCGGTCTCAGCCGCTTGTTTCGCTCACTTAGGGCATCGGGTGACTGGGGTCGACGTCAGCACGGCGAAAGTGGAGATGTTGGCCTCAGGCCGCAGTCCTATCGTCGAAGCCCGTATGAGCGAACTGGTGGAAGAAGGCTATCGGGCTGGAAGGCTTCATGCCACTACGGATTCGGTGGACGCGATTCGCGGTTCGGAGGTTTCCTTCGTCTGTGTCGGCACTCCGAGCTTGCGCAGCGGAAAACTGGATCTGTCTTATGTGGGCCGAGTGGTTCATGAAATCGGCGCCGCTCTCAAACAGAAGAACTCTTATCATTTAATCGTGCTGCGCAGCACGGTTTTGCCGGGTACCACTGAGTCGTTGGTCATTCCGACCGTGGAGAAGGCTAGTGGGCTTCGCGCGGGTAAGGACTTCGCGGTCTGTTACAACCCCGAATTTATGCGCGAAGGCAGCGCCGTGACTGATTTTTTTCAGCCCCCTTACACATTACTCGGCGCGCAGGACCCAAGAAATGCCGAGCTGGCACGGCAACTGTACAAAGCGATCCCTACTCCGCTCTTCGAAACCAGCATTCCTGTGGCCGAAATGGTGAAGTATGTAAGCAACGCATTCCACGCAGTGAAGATCGGGTTTGCGAACGAGGTGGGCACGCTATGCAAAAGCCTGGGAGTCGATGCTGAAGCCGTCACGAAAATTTACACCTCAGATACAAAGCTGAATATTTCGCCTGCCTACCTGTCGCCCGGCTTTGCCTTTGGCGGCTCGTGCCTGCCAAAGGATTTGCGCGCCCTGTCTCATCGCGCCAAAGAACTTGATCTGGGTCTACTCCTTCTCGAGTCTATTTTACCCAGCAATGCGCTGCATATCGATCGTGCGGTTGAAGCTGTATTGCGAACAAACAAAAAGAAGGTGTCGTTTCTGGGGTTAAGCTTCAAGTCCGGAACCGACGACTTGAGAGAGAGCCCCCAAGTGCAAATGATCAAACGGCTGCTGGGGGAAGGCTGCCAAGTGCGCGTGTGGGATCGAGACGTCTCGCTGGGACGGCTGGCAGGCTCCAACCGCCAGTATATTGAGGAAGTCATTCCCCATATCGGTTCTTTGCTCTCCGGCGACCTTAAAGAAGTAGTTCGAAGCGGCGAGGTTGTCGTTATTGCCACCAAGGTCGAGAAGGAGCAACTTACCCGCTGCTTAGGTCGTGACCAGACTGTGATTGATCTGATCAATCTAGAATCGGCTTCCCGTCCCGGTGCAGTCGCGTCCTATCAAGGCATTTGCTGGTAGGCTCCGGAATATCCTGACAGGCTGCGGCAGGCCCCGGTATGTTATACACGGCGCAAAACCGCCAAATACGTCACAGTTGAGCCGAGCGGCGAGATGAATGGAGATTGGAAGATCAGATCAGTGTGCATCGGAGGCGAGGTCACGGACTTCCAGAGCGGAAAGATTGGCGAGACGACCCACCGGAGTATTCAATTTGAGCCAAAGCTTGGTGCTTAGAAAGCGAGGATAAACTGACGCGAGAAACTTCCCTCTAAGCCCGAGACGCCGCTCTTCCCTGTCCACGGTTAACGTATAGCCAAATTCCTCGAGGCTTGATCCAATGAGAGCTTCGAGCGCTGTTACCTGCTGATGAGTTAGTTTTTCCTTCCAGCGGTTGACTGGGTTTTGGGTTTCTTCTTCGTGGCCCCGGAACGAGGAATTGGATTCACGGAGTCGGCCGAGCCTGGTTCTTTGAACGAGATCGTAGTCCACGTCATGCTCAAGAAACTCTCCCAGCCGAGCTAAAACGGCGCGAGGCTGAGTTACGAGCTCTTCGTAATGGATTTCAATGTAATCTTTGGGAATCTGCCGCCCCTGTTGCCGGCCTCGGTGCACCATCCAGCTCCAGTAGAGCGCCGTCTCCAACAAGCCGCGTGATTTCCTGCTCCAGGGGAAGGGCCGGAATCCGCCCATCTTCATGAGCGAGAGGGCAATGTCGCGCCCGTCGCGGACGATGTGCACGAATATCGCATCCGGTATCTCTCTCTTGATTCGAGCTACGTGGAGGACGCTGTCGGGATCGTAAACACTCCATCGTTGTACGCCCTGGCTGTGGGCGATCTCGTTCATGACGATACGCATGAAGTCGCCCCCGTTCCGGCATTCCGCCAGTAATTTGGAAGAGAGTGCCGCCCCCTCCACACCGGAGCGCGCGAAGCCTTTGCTCCGCATCCATGTGGCGACAATCTTTTCCCGGTTACGGGAGTTCTTCAGTGAGCCGAAACGAGGTATTAGGATTTCGTAGATAGGAAGATAGCCGCGATAGATGGCAAAACCGCCTGCCGAGAGCAATGTGTCGTAAAGAAGATTCGTCCCGGACCGGTGACAACCCATTACAAAGACCGGACGCCGTTTCCGCTCAATGTTCGAATTATCGTTGCTGCTTTGTACGGGGGCGCCGCTCTCAGCGGTTTCGGTCATGAGTTTGAGTTTAACGTTCCATCGATTTTAACATCTGCACAATTCTTCGATCGTCGAGAAAGCGCAGACTTGGCCCTTGCTACAGCACGATATCGGAAGCGGGTATTGCTCACCCTGGCGTGGCACAGCGGCAGGCTATGGCGTCTTCTAGGGCGCGGGCAAACGTTTCAGCCACTTTCGACCAGCTGTATTTCTCCTGTACGAGAGCTCTGGCCGAAGTGCCTAATCGCTTGCGTTCGTTTGGATCACGTAGCAGGGAAACCACAGAATTGGCAAAATCGTCAGGTGTATCCGCGAGAAGGATGTTCTCGCCGGCCCGCACGGCCAAGCCTTCGGCTCCCACTGATGTAGAAACGATGGCTTTACTCATCGCCATGGCTTCAAAAATCTTGAGGCGAGTACCTCCGCCGATGCGCAGGGGTACGATGCAAATCGAACCCCGTGCGACGAACGGTCGTATGTCTTCCACCCATCCGGTGAGTCGCATGCTCTTTTCTCGCTCCGCCAAAGCCTGCAGGTTGCGGGACGGCTTTCGTCCCACCACTTCGATCGACACTGCGGGGCATTGTTGCTTGATCAAGGGAAGAATAGAGTCGACGAAGTAAAGCATCGCGTCTTCATTCGGAAGCCAATCCATCGAGCCCGTAAATACCAGTGAATTCGGGGTTTCTTCGACGGGCATAGGCTGGAAGTAAGCAACGTCGACACCAGTAGGAATCACAGTTATCTTTCCGGGATCCAGGAAATGCGCGAAGGTGTCGCGATCGGCCTCAGAAACGGTCAGTACCTGGTCGGTAAGCCGCAGGTAGCGTCGCTCAGCTGCTTCCATCTTTCGCCATTCCACCCAGGAAATGGCCCTCCAGAGTGGGTTGGCAGCAACCTGATAATGCCGACGCCAGATGGCAGCCTCAACGTTGTGAGTGAATATTACTTTCGAAGTAGGGCAGTCCCAAGGAATGACTCCCGCGGCCACCATGAAATCACAGAGGATGATGTCATAAGTTTCCTGCTTGAGAAGCGCCTGTAACCTGCGTCGCACTTCGGGACGACAATACTTCGTGATGCTATAGGGCTCTGAAGAAAACAAACGAATACCGTACTCATACATCTCGGCGTGACTCTTGGGTTCAGGAAGCGACAGCGGTACGCAGACTACCCGGTCAAACAGATTCTTCAATTCCGGGTGCAGATCCCCGTGGTGCGCGGCATAAAAGGAAAAGAAAGTGATCGAGTCCTTGCGCGCAAGTTGCCGAAGGATGTTATAGCTGCGGATCTTGCCCCCTGTGTCCGGTGGAACCAGTCCGCCAGCCTTCACCCAAAGTATCTTCATGTCAGGAACGCACTCAAGGGTCTATTCCACGCCTGCGGTAGCCGAATTGACCGCATCCACATCTGCTCCGAGATCCTTGCCATCTATAGCTTTCCCCTCGTAGGGGCTTGAGAGTTGCAAGTGATAGTCGCCGCTTTTTCCGCCATTGTAATTGACGAATCGAACCGCCCCGACCGCCTCCGGGAAGAAGTTCTTAGCGGGCCATTTCGCCGGGGGATGCGCGGGAGGAGTAGCAACGATGGCGTTAGCCGAAAAAGTATAGCTGCTAAAACAAGCATTGAAGGCGATGAGAGGGGAATCGGAGGCGGCGCAGTTTGTCGCGCCCCCCCCGGTCGACCATATTGGATACAGGCCGGCGTTCACGATGCTGTTGGTGAAAACGAAGTTCTTCATCTGCGAAGTAGTTCCGAGATAGTCGCCGATGATGAACAGATGCGACGCGGGGAAAGCGGTAACGTGATTGAGAGTCACATTCTGCAGGACCGGGGCTCCAGGACTCACCGAAACCTGTGCAAATTCACCGGGACCGTTGTACTTCTCACCGTCGATATCGTCGATCACGATATCGTGAATGCTGTAGCGCTGCCCGTCCAGGGGAGGGCCGACGCCCGGTCCAGTACCGTCCAGGGCGTTGGCGATCTGTAGTCCGGCCCCCACATGGTGGATGGAGTTATCGCGGATGGTTACATCCGTGACCTGGCAAATTGGGCAGAGATGGCCCGACTGATTCTTGGGCGTGAGCAGGATGGCGAAGCCCACCTGAGAAAAACCACCCCAGCTGTTCTCCAGAATATTGCCCTCGAGCAAAACCCGCTGCGCGTTTTTCAGTTCGAACAGATTTTTGACAATGAATGGATTGCCGTCTTTCCCGCCCACATATCCAGGTTGGCCTTTCATCCAGGTCAACGGTTTGAACATATGATTGCGGCGGACCTCAATATCCTGAGGAGTCGCTGTGGCAGCCCCGCCTCCAAACATAAGGTTCTCTCCCGAAGCTTCCAGAAAATTGTTAACGATTTTGTACGGGCCCATAGGACCATCGCCGAGACCTCCTGCTATGGCTTGCGCATCGCTGCACGATCCGCTCCTCGCTATACAGTGAAAGTCAGAGAAAAACGAATCCACGATTGCTATGTAGCGTGTTTGCCCTAACATAATTCCGCGGACGGTCTCGCCTTGCGCTGTCCCATGTATCCAAACACGATCGAACACCACATGGTCCGCGGCGCCAATAAACTCCACAAGTGCGCGGGCATTTGCGGTTGATGTTATCTCCAGCCCGATCAGCCGGTAGTGATTGGCTCCGGGGGAAAACGAAATGCTAGGGCCATGCTCGCTCTCAATTTTCGCCAGGACGTTCCTGGTCGAAGCACAACTCCAATGGGGACGGCCGGGCAGAGATGAGACTCCCGCATAACAGGGAGTCAACCGATCGCCCTCTGGCGGAAGGTCAGAATCCGGTGCGCTGCTGCGGATAATAATCCAATGGGAATCGTCGCACTCTTTAGCAGGCAGCACTGGATGGCCGTTGAAGGTTACGCCTGCCCGCAATTCGATCACGTCTCCGCAAGCAACGCTCGCCAGTGCCTGGGTGAAATCTTGGTTAGAGCGTACGGCCAGGGTTTTGCCATGTGCAGGGGTGTCTTTCAACGAGCTTGTCACATATTGTCTTGGCAGTTCAGCGGGACCATCGAAATTCCTGCTGTCGGGCAGAGGCGAAGGTTGAGTCAGTCCACGGGGGCGACCGGACAAAAGCGCGATGATGAGCAGAAGAACAAAACGCACGATAAACTTTACGAATAGTAAGCGCGGTTTCACGATCATCTTTTGATCGTCGGCCGAACGTTTAGAAAGACACATTGATGCTAAGTTCGTGCCTCATATAGCAACAAAATAAGTTTAGCAGAGCATTGTGGCCTGAAGATTCTGCTTGCCTGCACTACTGTGCGCCGGCAATCGCAGCATTGAGCGCGGCGATATTCGCTCCAAGATCCGAACCATCGGTGCCTTTTTCCTTGTAACAACTCGAAGGCTGCAACTGGTAATCGCCGCCGTCGCCGCCGTTATAATTTACGAATTCCACGGCGGCTGCAGATGCAGGAAAGAGGTTCCCAGCGGGCCATGCTATTGCTGGCTCGTTTGATGGTGCGGCGATAATTACGTTGTTAAGGAATGTCGAACCTGTGAAACAACCCTTAAATGTAGCCAGGGGTAGATCGTGATAGGCGCAGTTTGTCGCGTCCCCCCCGGTCGACCATATTGGATACAGGCCGGCGTTCACGATGCTGTTGGTGAAAACGAAGTTCTTCATCTGCGAAGTAGTTCCGAGATAGTCGCCGATGATGAACAGATGCGACGCGGGGAAAGCGGTAACGTGATTGAGAGTCACATTCTGCAGGACCGGGGCTCCAGGACTCACCGAAACCTGTGCAAATTCACCGGGACCGTTGTACTTCTCACCGTCGATATCGTCGATCACGATATCGTGAATGCTGTAGCGCTGCCCGTCCAGGGGAGGGCCGACGCCCGGTCCAGTACCGTCCAAGGCGTTGGCGATCTGTAGTCCGGCCCCCACATGGTGGATGGAGTTATCGCGGATGGTTACATCCGTGACCTGGCAAATTGGGCAGAGATGGCCCGACTGATTCTTGGGCGTGAGCAGGATGGCGAAGCCCACCTGAGAAAAACCACCCCAGCTGTTCTCCAGAATATTGCCCTCGAGCAAAACCCGCTGCGCGTTTTTCAGTTCGAACAGATTTTTGACAATGAATGGATTGCCGTCTTTCCCGCCCACATATCCAGGTTGGCCTTTCATCCAGGTCAACGGTTTGAACATGTGATTTTGACTAATCTGAATGTCGGCAGGAGTGCCGGTTGCCGACCCTCCTCCGAACAAGATGTTCTCTCCCGAAGCTTCCAGAAAATTATCCGTGATCTTATACGGACCCATGGGCGGGCTTCCGAGTCCGCCGGCGATGGCCTGGGCATCAGTGCAGGCTCCTGCTATCGAGACGCAATGAAAGTCAGTGTAGAAGGAATCGATGGCTGACAGGTACGTTCCACCTTGAAGCCACAGACCGCGATTCGTGTCATCGTGCGCCGTGCCGTGCATCCACACTCGATCAAAAATAATGTTGCTCGCGGTGCCCCCGTTCGCCACCGAGGCAAGCGCGTCAACAAACCCGGTTCCCCCCAGGCGGGTTATTTCCAAACCAATCAGACGATAGTAATTCGCACCCGAGGCAAAAATAATCGGACCCTCGCCTGTAGTCGCCATCACGACCTTGGCTGTCACGTTATTTGTGGACGTGCAATTAAAAGCGGGGCGCCCCGGAAGCGACGAAACTCCGGCATAGCAGGGCGTGAGCCGGCTTCCCTCCGGCGGAAGCAAAGAATCATCGGCACTGGTGCGCACAATGATCCAATGATTGTCATCGCAGCTCTTTGCCGGAAAAGTGAAAATGCCAGTAAAAGTTCCACCTGCTTGCAATTGAATCGTGTCGCCGCAATTGGCACTGTCCAGAGCAGATTGCAGGTCTGCGCCCGCATTCACAGTGATGGTGCTACCGGGCGCGGGCGTGACTGCCATAGCGGTCTGGATGTAAATACGCGGCAATTCTGCTGGACCATCAAATGAACCGCCGGTGCTAGGAGCGGGGGGTGACACGGTTAGGGTCAAGGCAGCCGTCGCTGTATGCCCCGCCGCATCCGTCACTTTCGCGGTCAGCGGAAAAGAACCCGTAGCTGTCGTAATTCCGGCAACCACTCCACTGGAACTCTGCAGTTGAATTCCGGATGGCAATGATCCATTCGTAAAATCCCATTGGTAAGGCGCCATTCCACCAGTTGCTGTCAGCGAAGCCGTATATGGGATGCTGGCGTCCGCTTCGGGCAACGAAGGCGTCGTGATTGCCAGAGAGGCCGAAGGTGTGACCGTCACGGTCACGGTCGCTGTGGGGTTGGATGTTCCTACCTCGGTATCCAATATCGACCTAGATCGAGCCGTCGAGGCGGCCACCGTGACCGGCGTGTTGTTGGCTACTTGTGGCGCCGTGAAGAGCCCTTTGGCAGAAATACTCCCAGCGCTCGCGGACCAAGTTACACCCGTATTCGCGGTTCCGCGGATGCGAGCTGTGAATTGCACCTGCTGAAAAGACCCGACGGTCGCATTGTCTGGTGTGAGGGACATTGATGTGGGGGAAACGGATGAACTGGAAGGTCTGCTCGGTGAAAGCAAGCCACACCCAGAAGTAAAACCGATAAGGTTGAATAGTAATACAAGCGCCAAGGAATCAATGCTGATTCTTCTGCTGCCGTTGTGGAATTTGACCAGTTCCAGACGCCAAGCGTCGCGCATCAAGGTTACCTCGGAACGAAGTGGGGGACCAAACGTTCGAGTCCTTGGAAAGAACTCTAGAGAAGGAAGTGGCCCAGGGGCAGATAACGCATGGACACGTTCTAAAAGAGCACAGCAGTACATGACGAATGGTCATGCACTTTTGGGTGCGGAACGAGATTGAATGAACGAAAAGACTGAGAACTAGAGCCAGCAAGTGCTGCTACTCACGAAATCTCTGAACCAAGGATGTCAACCTGCCGGTAGGTCCGGGGGCGATCGACAAACCCAAAAGTACGGCGCTTAGTTTCCCGCTTTGAAGATATGAGTTAGCCTCGGAGAGAAGCTTCTGGGCTTCGTCAAAGCGGCGCTGCCGCAAGCATAGCTTGCCTTCTTCAAGGAGATATTTCGCGTAAAATTCGTTCGTCATTTTTCGAACCACGTCCCGCTGACGATCAGTCATGGGAAGAGTTTGATCCAGTTTCTGCAGAATCTTCCAAGCGGCCTCAGCCATTCGTGCCCGCGAAACCCCCAGAGAGCCGGGACGGTCACCCGCTAGGCGTGCTTGCACTCGTTGGCTGTAGGCAATTTTCGCTCCATGAAAAGCTGCGCGAACCCACATATCATAATCGTCGCATCGTGCCAGGTTTTCGTCGAATAATCCGGCTTTTTCCAAAACACTTTTGCGCGCCACAACGGTCGAGATTGGAATCTGACATCGTTCTTCCACCAGCGCAAGAAACGTTGCCGGACCGCGCGAAGGACACTGGCTCATAAATTCCTGGGCCTTTCGAGAATCCCCCATCGTGCAGTTGCAATAAACGAGGTCTAGTTCCGGACCTTGCTTAAACATCTGCATCTGGAAGGCGAGGTGATCGGGAAACCAGGCGTCGTCGCTGTCGAGAAAAGCCAGAAACTTTCCCCGAGCTTGGTTGATCGCACTGTTCCGGGCGCCCGCGGCTCGTTTGTTTTCCTGCTTGATGTAGACAATTTTCTTCAGATACGGTTGTAAAACTTTTTCCAGTTCTGTTGTGTCGGGAGAACCGTCATTGACTACGATGATTTCGAAATCCGAAAAGCTTTGTGCCAATACAGAATCCAATGAAGCCGCAATTAAATGTGCGGTGTTGTAGGAGGGCATGATCACACTGACTTCAGGATTTGCGCAAAGGCTGCTGGTTTCCATAGCGAGCGAGTTTACGAACTGTAAACTGTTTCCTTTTCTCCTGATAAGACATGGTTCACCGATTCCACGCCCATCATGACCGAATGGTCCATGTTGCCGATCTCATAGCGCCAAGCACCGAAGCGGCCCCTGGAATAAATCCCATGCCGCATCAAAGCGGGCTGCAGAGTGGTGAGAGCTGCGTCGCGCCCGAGGGTTGGAATGGGATACGAATAGGCGACTGTGCGCTGGTAACGTGAGACAATGCGATTCCGATCTGACGCATCCAGCATCTTTGCCCGAATAAGATACTCAATCACTTGCTCCAAAACTTTTCCCGGATCAGGTACCTCGAAACCGCGATACGACATCTCGCACATGAGCGAACTGTAACGCTCCGTGTCGCCGTTGGGAACGTTGAAAGGCGAATAGTGTGAGAAATACGTTGCGCGATAGCAGGGCATGTCGGCATCAGTGAAATATATCCAGCATTTACCTGTTTCGATTTTTTTCTCCAAACCGATACCCAGTACCAGCAAATTGTTGTGCTGAAGCTCGGATGCTGCATCGAGTAATTTACTGTCTCTCGATTTCATCATGCGGGTGAGGAGATCCAAAGGTCCGGTCGAGATCAGCACGTCATACGTGTCGCCAGTCCCATCGGAAAATGAAACTCTGCGGGCGCCTTCGTCTACAGCGACCAACTCTTTTCCGGTTCTTACTTTCTCCGGGAATCGGCCAGCCATGCGGCGGTAGATTTCGCCGGTACCGCCGTACAAAGGAAACCTGAATTTGTTATTTGGCCCCCAACCCACATCATCGCGCTCGTAAAGCACATTCTCCAGCAAGCGTTTGAAATCGATCACGGAAACTCGCTCAGCCATCCATGATTTCGACATCTGCTCTAAGGGGGTGGTCCAAACTTTGGAATTGTATGGAAACATGAAGGCTTCGGCGATCCCTTCACCAAAGGTGGCGAGAATCCAATCCCGAAAGTTTGAACAGGTATGAGAGTTATGATTGGCGGCGGCTTTGGCGGCACCCAGCAAGCAGCTGGCTTGTACCGGTTTCGGCAGGTATCGGAGGTTGTTCTGAAACGGATATGGAATCCACGAGCCCTGGCGCACAATCCAGCTTTCGCGAATCAGAAGATTTTCTTGCTTGCCCAACATGTCATCGACCAGTTTGTCGAAGTACGGATAATGAGAAAAAATGACATGCCCACCTTCATCCCAGACAAAGCCATGCTCATCGACATGGGAACAAGCGTGTCCACCTACGTAATTCGACTTTTCATAAAGCGTCCAATTCTCGTAGCCGAGTTCATGAAGGCGGTAGGCTGCGCCTAAACCGGTGGGACCCCCTCCAATGATTACAATTCTTTTGGTATTCATGATATCGAATAGTTAATGGTTCTCAGGCTGTTGCATCGTTGGATGCAGTCTGCGGCCTTCCTTACTCAGCTTGTAGCCAAGCAGCGTCATAATCGAACCCCATGCCGATTCAATTTCCGCGACTGAAGCCGGCGGCAGTCCTTGCTGCCATTGCCCAGATTTGGCCGTACGCACAAATGGAATATCTTTGCGGCTCTGTTTCGTGGTGACCCATTTATCCGCATCAGCCACTTCAAGTTTTCTCATGTTTTCCGCTGAACTTCGCTCAACTGCTTTGGCAATCGGTTCTGCGGAAATCTGTCTCAGGCCGATAAACTCAGAGATTCTGGTCATCTCGCGTGTGGTATCTTCCAGCAGATCTTCATAACGTACCAACAAGAAATCGCGGTCGTGGCCTCGAGCTCCGAGCCAGCTCATGACGTTCTCGCCCCACGAGCCCATCGTGCCCATGTATCCGTTGTTCAGACGGCTAATCTGCGAGATATTTTTGGAATTCACCAACCAACTGCCCGCGTGCTCCCCCCAGGTGCCAAAATACTCATCAGTCTTCATGAATCGGGTGGTCACGTAGGTCTCGAGGGGAAAATCGTCATCAATGTTTCTGCCCTTCCGATCGTAGTGATAGGCAGAAAGCGCCACATCTCTTGGATCACGCACGATGTAAATCACGCGACGATAGCGGGGATCGAAACATTCGTGGCTCTTGATCACTCGTGGGCGCGGTGTCTTCTTGAGCGTCAGTTTCGATTCTGCATAGATATCGGGGACTTTGCGCTCGACATTGGCAAAAGTGATGCACTCGTCCGGATTCATCAGATTTCCGAGAAGAAACCGGGTCCATGTGTTGCCAGATTTTGGGTAGGAGACCAAAAAAATATCATCTGGATACACCTGAACGGCCCGTCCAGCAATATCCCTCTCCAGCAAATAATTGACGACATACAGGATCTTCTTAAACATTTCAGCCATAACTTTGGGAGACTCCGTCTCTCGCTGCAACACAATTTCTTATTCGTGAGACGAGCGGCGTAATTCTGCGAAGTCGCAAGAATTTGAAATTCCCACAAAAACTGTTGCCTGTCCAGCTTACTCGGTTACTCGTCAAGTCGCGCTTAAGCTTCGTCTCGATAGGTTTCGAAATCCATGGGAATTGCCGCCATCTGCGGGCGCAGATCACTCGTCGGAGGCGCGAGATTCTCAACATGGAGGGCTCGACCTGTAGCATAGGCCCAGCCCAGGCCCAGAGCGTAAACGATCCCTCCCGCGAACAACTGCAGCGCCAGTTGCCTGTAAGTTTGTGCCACAAACCAATGCTGCATGCCCAGAAGAACCAGCACAAGAGGAGCAGAAAGTATTAGCGGCAGGAAATATGCTTGCCGCAAATATGTTGAAACCCGAAGGTGCAGACGTGAACACAAGTGAAAGGGCATGAAAAAGATGAAGGTCCCTGCAAGAGGGATCGCTGTACCTAGCGCGTCTCCAATAATTCCGTAATGCCGGACCAGCAAGATGCTCAGCACTAGATTCGTAGCGCCTTCAATCAGAGTGACGACGGCTAATTTACCGTGCCTACCCGTGCCAAACAGAATGCGCGATGAGGCGGCCTGGATCAACATCAACGTATAGGGAAAAATCAGAGTGAGAAGGACGGGATAACCTTGCGCAACATACTTCTTGCCCAGCCAAACTTGTATGATCGATTTTCCGAGGATCACGAATGCCGCCGTGATGGGCATAATCGTAAAGGCGCAAGCGCGATTTCCTGCGATAAAAATTTTTCGTAACCGGTCCATGTTTCCAGCAGCGTCCGATTGGCTCGACATGGGAACGAAGATCTGCGCCATACTGCTCACCACTTCGCCGGCATAATCCACCAGCCGCGATCCCGCGTAGAAGTAGGTGATAGCGGCAGCCGACAGAAATTTTCCGATCACCACGGCATCAGTCTTAAACCGCAGTTGAGCGGCCACGATGATCATGAATGTCACGCTGCTGTAGTTAGCCATGAGGCGAAACGAGTTTCGATTGACATAAGCCATCGATAGCTTCAGTGGCATGGAATGAAAGGCCAAGGCCGCACGAACCAACGAAGCCAGGAAAGGCAGCCCAACCGTGATCAATGCGACGGTAGGCAATCCATAGCCGCGATTCAAATAAACCACGATCAACCACGCCCGCAGAAGCGTGGACGCAACCGTGGTCCAGTTATTGACATAAAACTTTTGCAGGCCTTCGAGTACGCCGCCGAACATACCGAGCGGAAAATTGAGGGCCACGGATGCTCCGACCAACAGTAAAACCGAGCGTGCCTGGCTCCGGAGACCGGGCGTGATATGGAAAATGCTGTCTAAATAGAATGATCCGGCAATGGTGATCGCGAGACAGAGCACGCCGACGCAAGAATAAGTGAACAGAGCCGTGTTAATCAGGCCAGTCACTTCTTCGAGATCTTTGGTTGCGCTGTACTTGGAAACGTAGCGGACGATGGAAGAGCGAATTCCAAGATCGAAAATGCCATAGTAGCCGGTCAGAGAAAAAACCAGAACCCAGATTCCGAAAGCCGCATCCCCCAGCCGGTGAAGAATAAAGGGAGACAGGAAAATACCAACAATGATATTTACACCGAGGGCAAACCAGCTCGAGCCAACGTTCTTGACGATTTCAAGTTGTTCGAGCTTTCGCATACGTGGTTGCGACGTTTGAGCGGGGAAAACCGACAGTGGTTTCTATGATAGCCGACGAACTACGGGTGAGGGACTCAGCCTGTGCACTTGGGTAATAGCGAGAATTGTGCGGTGCATACGCCTGGCACAGCAAGAATGCGACCACGCCGATTTCGCGGCCTTCCGGTTCTTACGGAAATTAGGTCAACGCAATGCCTTCCAGTAATTCTTTAGAGTTGGCTTGATTCGATGCCTTTGTCTTATTGCCCTCAATATGCAAATCAAACTTCCCGATATGCTTGCAGCAACTTCCCCTCTTTGGTTAGAGGAATCTGCTCCACCCATTGGAGGCGAACTTGCAGATCACCCAGGAAGTGAGCAAGCAAACCTCGAACCGTGACATCTCTTTCCGGGGAAAAGCCGCTGCCTCGAAGAAGAATGTGGAGGGAACCATCCTTACTCAGAATCACCTGAAATTGAGCGACCTCTTTTATTTCTTTAAAAAAATGGTTCCAATACAAATTGCTGATTTTTCGGCCTCCCGGCAGTTCGAGCAGTCCGCCAACCCGGCCGTGAAGAGCGTCGATAGCTGCCACACCTGACTCATTTAAGTCGGACGCGCGAAACGTGCCCAGATCCTCAACGTCATAGCGTAAGAAAGGAGTTCCTCGACAAACCGTGCTCGTCCAGACGAGGCGGCCGATTTCCCCCGGTGCGACTGGCCGGCCACGATCGTCGAGAACTTCCAGGAAGAGCCAGGGGCGCAACACTTGAAGCGGAGCGCCTTCGCTGAATTCACAGGCCATCACTGAGAGTTCACGGCCTCCATAGCGGTTGAAAAGCGGTACGCCGAAAGCCTGCCGGAAAATCTCGCTTTGCTCGGGGAACAGCATTTCACCACCATTCCACGCAACCCGAACCGCCCCGGGCGGAATTTGTCTTTTTGTTTCCAGGGTCCGGCGTGCAACAAACTCCAGCATGGTAGTGAAGCCATAAATGGCAACTGGTCCGCGATGAAGGTGGGCGCAGACGCGATCCACCGTATCGTCGGACAGGCGGTAACCGTCGACGAGAAAATGGTTGCGGAGCCGGCCCTGCACCCGGTTTCGGAAAGTAGTTGCTTTCTTCACGTCGCGTTCTGAACCCCAGACGATGATCGTGGGCATCCCAGGAACCCATCCCATGCGCATTGCGCTGAAGGTGATGGTTGCCATCATGCTTCTCATCATTCCAGCATCGTGAAAGAAATGAATGGGCTCGCCGGTAGAGCCGCCAGTGCAGTTCGCCTGACCCGGAATCTGGAAACGTCGCCCGATTTCCTCTGCCGGAAAACGTGTACGAAGGTCATTCTTGGTGATGACCGGTAAGTCAGGCCAGATCCGCAGCAAATCCTCAGAATTGTTGATGCGCGCCGCCTCCCGCCATTCTGGAAGGGCATCCTCCCGAGCGCCAAAATAGCGAATCTGCTGCAGTAATCGCTCCCCGAGTTCTTTGCGCTGCTGGTCGGGACGAAGTTGGGGAAACCGGTCGAGTTCGGCCCACGAGGTAGCGTTTCGTGCAAGGTATCTACGCCACCACAGACTGCTGATTGCGCGCGGAATCATGCCTTATTCGGTAACCCGAACGAAACGCGGTGCAGGGCGTTCGGTGCGCGGCACAATCCCGCCATCCGACAGTTCGCAATGCCCCAGCCAGCCTTGGGGCGGCAAGAAGGCGCGTCGCTCGAAAGGAAAAACTTGCGGTGCCAATTTTTCTTGATCGCCGATCCAAACGCGAATGGAACCCGGCGAGAAATCCGCCAAAGGATATTCGAAATTTCCGAATGCCTCACGAACCAGAGGTATTTTTTCTGGATCAAAGCCCATCAGTCGAGCGTGGACCCATTCCGCTGCCGCCGTACTCAATGCTCCTGTAACGAAACCGCTGAGCATCGGAGTGTTCGCGAGCGGGCCTTCACCCTCGCCGCCGATGATTGCGTCGGTAACGGAGATCACAGTCCGTTGCGGTGTTGCGCCGAGAGAGCCGTCAAGCCTGCCATAGCGAACAATCCTCTGCAGGTCGAGACAGGTGCGCCAGATGGTGTCATTTCCGTACCACGAGCCCTCGAGATTTTCATCCGCACCGAGCCTGGCAGCGATTCTTCTCGCAGCTCGCGCCATCCAGCTAAGTGAAGCTTGCACCACCCCAGACGGATGGCGATTCGCCGCATCCAACAAATCCTCCGTGGCCCGCTTCCAGCCCGGCTGACCCGCATAGCAGTCACCATGGCTTTGCAAGCCTCCTTTGCGATGATGAGGCAAATACTCTTTATTGCCGTTAACCCCGATCAAGTTCTTCAAAGCGCCAGTCACACAAGCTTTTCGATGGGTTTTGAGCTTCGGAAGATTAATCACTACATCCGCTTCTACGACTTCTCGCGCAATCAGATACTGGTGCCTGCCTGCGCTGTGCGTGCGTTGCAACAAATCAGGGTTGTACATGGTAACCCTGAACTTGTCGGCATCCGCGCTGAGCGGTTCCAGCAAGCTGTCTTGTTTAAGATCAAACAATATGAAATGTCCAAGTTCGCGCACGTCCTCGGACTGCTGATGGATGACAGAGTTGCCTTTCAGAATCGTGCGACGAAAGTCAGCGATCGAGAATTGCAGCCCGTGGAGGCGCAGGCGGTCGGCTAATTCATCGATGCCCGCAAGTCGACATAATTGCTCGAAGTCGCATCCCTGAATGGGGGCATCTCCTATGATCAACTGCGCGGGTTTAGTAAGGGCAGCGTACTTTGCTGCTGCCCCAATAAAACTGCTGTGCGTGAGCAGACAATCCAGCCCCGCACCCGATTGATTCTGATGGTATACCCAGTTCGGCTTGATAAGAATTTTGGCCTGTGGCGGAATCAAGGCGCCGAGCGGATTCCATGCGGACGAACCGTAATGGTCCTTGTCGAGCCGCCAGCAGCGGAACAATTCGTGGAGAGCGACTTCCGCGGAATTAGTCGCGCCGCCGATTTCACGGGCAGTGCCAGGGTCCTCGCAAGCCTCATAGGCGAGCGCAGTTCTCGCGACTGCGACCACATCATTCAAGAAATCGGCCGGCATGTTTGTGAGTATAACGCTTCGAAAGACCGTGATATGCGATCTCGCCTCGCACGAAACAGTGCGGTTTTCAAAGTCTGATGATCGAGTGAGCAGGTTCGACCGCGTGGATTTGGCTCAACCAGTTAGCGCGTCTGCTCGGCTATCCGGAGGTGAGACTCCAGCAGCGCGAGCAGTTCGTCCTTGAGGAATGGACCGCAAGCGAGCAGGCCCGAGAGCAGTGGATCGCGGCGATTGGCGGTAAGACTGGTTTTCTCCAAAGTGCTGACAAAACCTCCCGCGCTTTCAACGAGCGCAGCTCCGGCTACGACGTCCCACTCGTTTTTCGGAGTCAGCGTGAAAGTGACATCTGCCAATCCTGCCGAAACGCGCGCCAGCTTGTAAGCAACCGATCCCATGGGACGGATCGATAACGAGGAATTTTCAAAGGCCTTCCATTCCCCGCGTTTCACCTCGCTGCGGCTGGCGAGAACCAGGGCACCTGCTAAATTTTTCCGTTGAGCGGGCAGCGCGGGTTTGCCGTTGTATAAAAGGCCAGAGTCAACCGAACCAAGAAACGTCTCATCAGTTGCGGGGTTGTAGATTCCGCCGGCTACAGGATTTCCATTCTCCACGTAGCCGATTGATACACAGAATTCGGGGATGCCCTCCACGAACTCCCGCGTGCCGTCGAGGGGATCAACGACCCATACCCGAGAACGCTTCAGCCGAACCGGATCATCGACGCTTTCCTCAGAGAGCCAACCCTCGTCCGCGCGCAGCAATTCCTTTCGCAGAGCGGCATCCAGAGCGCGATCAGCTTCGGTTACCGGATCGTGCCCCACTTTATATTCGGTTGCAATTGCGCCGGGCGTGAAGCGGGCAAACACCGGCCGCGACGCTTCAATGGCGGCGTGAATGCGCTCAAGGATTGGCGCGTAGCGATTGGATGGCATGTTTCTTGTGGTCCAGTTCTCCGAGTTTTCCGCTCAGGCAATGAGCATGCGCGCACCCGTAGCCAGCAGGACCGCGCACAGAATTCGCCTGAGCCACGGAACCGGTACTCGGGTGCTTAAGTAAGAACCCAACAACCCACCGGGAACCGAGCCCAACAGGAGGGCTCCTGCCAAGTGGAAATTCACGTTGTGCAACCTGAAGTGAAGAAAGCTGGTGATGCCGGTCAGCAGCAAAGCATGAACAATGTCGGTGCCAACCATCACTTTCGGATGAAAGCTATAGAACAGCAGGAGCATCATCATTACAATGCTGCCCGATCCCACCGAAGTGATGCCTACCAGAAATCCCGCTACCAGCCCGATGACTACCATCCAGGCGAAAGATTTCATCGTTGGCGGTTTGGTGACAGCCCTGTCTTCAATTTTCTTCTGAAAGAACAGGAATGTGGGAATGCAAATCAGCAGTACTCCCACCGCAACGGTGATGAAATGGTTCACCCCGTTTCCGTGCGTGTTGCGCAGGTGCACTAGAAAACGCACCCCTAAATACGATCCTGGGGCGCTGCCCGCGGCCAGCGCCAAAACGACTTTCCGCCGCACTGTGCCTCGGCGGAGATGTACTGCGCTGGCGCCAATTTTGGTGACAAAATTAAAAAACGCATCCGAGCCTACCGCCTGTAGCGGAGGCACGCCCAATCCGAAGATCAGGATGGGAAGCAGCAGAACACCGCCTCCGACTCCCGTCATTCCAATGAGAGTCCCCACCCCAAAACCCACCACGCTCTTTAGCAGCAGGTCCATAGCAGCAGATCCATGGCAGTCTCGGTTTCAGGTTGCGCAGCCGGTTGCGAAGCTTAAACGGCTTGGGCGGTCGTCCCGATGAAACCTTCCCTTTCCAGGTGCAGAATGATTTCCTGCGCCGCTTCTTCGGGGGAAAGCTCGGCCGTGTTGATGGTCACTTCAGCGTCGCCTGGAACTTCGTAAGGATCGGAAATGCCGGTGAATTCTTTCAGAATTCCCGCGCGCGCTTTAGCGTACAAACCTTTGCGATCGCGTTGTTCGCAGACATCAACGGAAGTGGCGATGTGCACCAGAATGAATCCGCCATAGGGCTCAATCAGCTGACGAACGTGCTTGCGGGTCACATCGTACGGAGCAATGGGCGCGCAGATCGCGATTCCGCCGTTCTTGGTGATTTCCGATGCCACGTAACCGATCCGGCGGATGTTGATGTCGCGGTGCTCTTTCGAGAAACCGAGTTCCGACGACAAATGTTTCCGCACCAGATCGCCATCGAGCATGGTTACAGGACGACCGCCCGCTTCCAGGAACTTAGTCATCAGCACATTCGCGATGGTCGATTTGCCGGAACCCGAAAGACCCGTGAAAAAGATCGTCACGCCCTGCTTGTGACGAGGCGGGAAGCTGCGGCGCAACTCGGCTACAACCTCGGGATAAGTAAACCAAGACGGAATGTCGCGACCTTCGTTCAACCGCTGACGAAGTTCGGTTCCGGAGATATTCAGTACGCGTTCACCCGGCTTCACTTCGTCATCGGGAACATACTTGTCCTGATCTTCGAGGTAGACCATCATGTTGAAGGGAACCATGGTGACGCCGATGTCGGATTGGTGTTTCTTGAAGACCTCTTGCGCTTCATAAGGCCCGTAGAAAGGTTTTCCATCGGTGTCTTTGCCCGGTCCGGCGTGATCGCGGCCGACAATAAAATGAGTGCAGCCATGATTCTTGCGAATCAGGGCATGCCAAATGGCTTCGCGCGGGCCTCCCATGCGCATGGCCAAAGGCAGCAAAGAAAGTTTCGCGGTCGATTGCGGGAACTTGGGCAGCAGCAACTGATAGCAGCGGACCCGCGTGTAATAGTCGACGTCGCCGGGCTTCGTCATGCCAACGACGGGATTGATCAGCAGGTTGGCCTCGACTTGCTTGGCCGCCCGGAATGCCAGTTCCACATGCGCCCTGTGCATTGGATTGCGCGTCTGGAAGGCAACCACACGGCGCCATCCCATGCGGGCAAACTCGGCTCGCACTTCGGCAGAAGTTAAACGCAAGGTGCGAAAATCGTAGTGGGAGGGAATCTGGCAGCCTTCGAGCGTTCCGCCCACATACCAGGGATTCGCCTTATTGATCGCATAATCCGCACCAGGATGCGCGCCGCTGATGCTGTTGAAAACTGCCTTCGCCTCGGCCTTACGATCCGGCTGCCACACTTCTTCTACGTGCAGCACAGCCAGCATGACCCCCTCGGGATCTCGCAAAGCAATTTTGCTGGAGCCAGGCGTCAGCTTCTGCGCAAATTGCTCGCTCACGTCCAAAGTGATCGGCATGGGCCAGAGCGTTCCATCCGCCAGACGCATGTTATGGCAGACGCCTTCGTAATCGGCACGAGTCATAAATCCACGAAGCGGAGAGAAACCGCCGGTAAGAAGCAGCTCGAGATCGCAAAGCTGCCGCGGCGAAAGATCCCACGAGGACCACTCTCTGGAATGCGCTTTGAGTTCCGCGATTCTTTCCGGTTGAGCGATGAGTTGGACTAGTTCGCCGCCATGCGGCGGGATGAGATGGCTGGTCGAAGCAGTCAAGTGCGAAGCCTCCTGAACGGTTGCGGTGCTCATGTCTACTAGGTTTATCATAATAGCTGTATTAGGGCTCCAGATTTACTCACGGCGTCGGTACAACAAAACTGCGGATTGCTAGGGAGAGGAAAACGATCCCGAAAAATCGTACCGACAGACTAACACTTTCCGGTAACTTTATTAAAGTCCACAGTGAACAAACCCAAGTGGGTGCAATTGATGGGCCTTAAATGTCGATTGGAATCGCTGTAAGTGCCTGAAAGCAGTGCATTCGTGAACCGCATGGCTAACAGGAGTTGAGGTCTCTTCTGAATGTGAAACAAATTGCGCTATGGTAAGGCAATTTTTTGGACTCGCCTTCGATCCCTGCAGTCCGATTCTCGCGTAATCGCAATCTTAAAATGTTTAGCGAAATTGCGAGTTTGTGACCGCGCCTGCCCCGTTGTCCTGGTCGTAAACCTTCTAGGATAAATATTCACAAGCTTCTAGCACGCGCCAGTGGTGGAAACCCTCCTCCATTGACCCGAGAGCTAAAATCTCGGTAGTCTTGTCAGCAGACATCTTGCGGCACCCACTATTGCATCGGAGCTAAAAAGCTCAGGAAAGAGATTCATGAAGCAAGTTGCACTCTTGCTGCTCGTAGCATTTTCGTTTAGCAGTTGCAGCAACCAGACACCTGCGCAACAAGCTCAATCCGCAGCTGCCGGAATCTGGGCCGCTCAGGTTCAGGGCGGCACGGGCACGGCCTCTGGCTTCAGTTTCACTACGGAATTTACCATTAATGCCGGCGGCGATTTAAACATCACCTACTTCCAATTCCTGAACACCACGGGCTGTTTCCCAGTGGACGGCGGAAACGAGCAAGGAAGGATGGTCCTGAATTCGGTCAACCCAAGTACCGGCCAAACCTCCGGCACCTTTACGTACACCGTGAAGAATACCGCCAATAACAATAACCTGGCATTGAACGGGACCGTAACCGGCACAGAGGTGAACGGCGTTCCCCCTCTGAGCGCCGGCTTGATCACCGGCACTTGGGCCCTAAAGGGTACATCGGAATGCACCGCTAGCAACGGCACTTTCACGATGACTCAGGGTAGTTCAACATCCACTTCTTCCTCGGGCTCTTCCGGCACCTAGCTTTCGACGGTAAAAACACGCACTGCAGCACTCTCTGTGCCGCGGAAGTCCATGCCCTTCTGGAGAGCTAAAGCTGCAGTTGACAGTTCCATTCCGGTGGTAACTTGCGGCAGTGGTAACTTTCGTCTTTACTAAAACAGCAGTAAGGATTCTCTCAGCCAACGGGAGAATCTCGCTTTTCGGGAGCGATTTTGGCCGAGGATCTGAAATTTGAGTTGTCCATCCTGGCGACTGTCCAGGGGCTCTACCAGAAGCTGATGCGCGACTCGCTCGGCGGCGATGTCCCCATTCCGAGCGGCCTCGATGAGGTTTCGCTCCGCCAATCCGAAGGCGATCTTCCCGACACTCTTTCGCGCATGTATCGCTGGCTGCACATGCTGGATATGGCGATTACGCCGGCCATGCTACGGCAAGCGCTCACCCCCGATACGGATTCCGAAGTGGCTGAAGCCCTGCTGCGATATTTCGTCCGCCGTCGCGAGCCGAGCGATATCAACCGCGACAAAACCGATTTGATCGCCACTTTTCTTTACCGACACCCGCGCGTCTCCGGCCAATGGGAGCAGCATGGCTATGGTCTGGATGGCTCCCTGCCGCTTTCGCCTTTCGAAATTGCTCTGATCGAAATTCTGGCCGACACCGATGTTCCTCAGCTTCCGGAAGAGCACGTACAACTGCTGCGGAATTTCGATCCGCTGCGCGAAGAAATCGCCCGCTATCGCGATTTCAATGCGCTGATGGACTCTGGAATCGTGTCGCGAGTTCGCGAGATCAAGCGCTGGCTTGACTCATCTTTTTACCATCCCGGCGTGCTGGCGACGGTCGCTGCCCACAATGCCGCTTTTGGCGAGCGCTTCGACCAACTCTTTGCCAAGGCTTTGGGAGAGATCAAACAATTTGCCCAGGCTCTGGACGAGATGGGAGGCAGCATTCTCAGCACGGTCGACGGAGTCGAGGTGACAGTGGAACATGTGGCCGCCATCGAGCAAAATGAAATGCTGAAAGCAGACTACAGCAACGCGCTCGAAAAATTCCGCCGCGTCTCGCGTTTGAAAAAAGAGCTCGATCGCCGTCCACCGATCCGCAAGTCATTGCTCGCTCCGGCGGCCGGAAATGCAATTCCATCTTCGAGCCGATCGGGAGCTGCCGCAAAACCGGCACGCATCGCCGCTGTAAAAGCACCTGCCGCGGTCCAGGCGTTTCAGCCGCCGGTGATCACTGCGCAGCAAATCTCCGCGGAGGAAGGAAAGCTGCGCCGCGTCGAGGAATCGATTCGGGTCTTCGTTCGGGTGGCCGATCCCAAGTACCGCCAGATCGTGCCCATGCGCTTCTTCAATCTGATGCTGAGCCCTGCAGAAGCGAACGCCTATAACGCCACCTACCTCGAGGAAAAGAGCGTTCGCGCCGACGTCGCACGCACGCTGATTCGCCTGGTTTCCTGCATCGCTCGCGTCAACACCGAATTGGAAGAAATCAAGCGTAGCCACAGCATGTCGTCGCTCTGGAAGCTTCACGCCGATGCGCTCGTCGTTTTACTTGACATCGCCAGTACTGCGACTGAGGAAGCGGGAAGTGTGGCCAAAGCCGCTGAAAAAGAGGATGCCGCATCCGGCAATGCAATCCACGAAACCGTGAAGAAATTGCGCAACCGTTCCGACGCGGCCGTGAAGGCCCTGGCGCACCCGGGCAGCTAAAGTGCTGGCGGTGAGGCGACCAGGTTTTCGATCCCAGAGATCGGCAAGAAATAAGGACGGGCGAGGCGCCCGTCCCCACACGATTTGTGGTCGCTACAAGCTCATAGCTCAAAGCTCGCAGCTAGTTGATATCGAACTGCTCCTGATGCAGCGCGGGATCGCTCTTCACGATGATGGTGCGCTTGGTCAGCTCTTCCATCTCGTTCAGCAGGCGGCCGTTGTTGCCCTTTAGCTCCTTGGCCACATCGGGATTCACGCGCAGCATCACGTCTTCGTGCTCCAGATGCTTCGCGATCTTGCGCATCTCCACGTAAATCTCGTTGCAAATCGTAGTCACCGATTTCACGTATCCCGTGGATTGGCAATACGGGCACGGCGCGCCAATCGTTCGTTCCAGCGATTGCTTCACGCGCTTGCGGGTGATCGCCACCAGCCCGAAATCGTTGAACTGCAGAACTTTCGACGGCGCACGATCGTGGCGCAGTTCTTCTTCCAGCGCCTGCATGACGCGCTGGCGGTTGCGGCGCTCATCCATATCGATGAAGTCGATAATGATGATGCCACCTAGGTCGCGCAGCCGGACCTGCCGGACGATCTCCTTGATCGCATCGACGTTGGTCTTGACGATGGTATCTTCCAGTCGCGATGTCTTACCGACGTATTTACCGGTATTGATGTCGATCGCCACCAGTGCCTCGGTCTGGTTGATCACGATGTAGCCACCGCTCTTCAGCCATACCTTTGACTTCAGCGCCTTGTTCATCTCTTCGGCTAGGCCGAACTGCTCGAACAATGGCGTCTCTTTCGTATAAAGCTTTACCCGCTTGACCAGCCCCGGCTGAAACCGATTGAAGAAGCGCAGAATGCGCTCGTATTCCGGTTCGGTGTCGACCCAGATGACCGAAAAGTCGGATGTGACCTGATCGCGCAAAACGCGCTCGACGACGTTCAAATCGTGGTAGATCAAAGCTGGGGGCTTCGAATTCTCCGTCCGCGTCTTGATATCATTCCATAAGCCTTTCAGGAAGCGAATGTCGGCGCGCAGCTCGTCTTCGCTGGCGTTCTGTGCCGCGGTGCGGACAATGAAACCGCCGTGTCCGTTATCGCGCTCGCTCATGACGATGCGCTTCAGCCGCTGCCGTTCTTCATCCGATGCGATCTTTCGCGAAACTCCGGTGTGATTGACCGTCGGCATATAGACCAGGAACCGTCCGGGCAAGGCGATGTGGCTGGTGATGCGGGCGCCTTTCTTGCCGATCGGCTCTTTGGCAATCTGTACCAGAATTTCCTGACCTTCTTTCAGCAGATCGCTGATCTTCGGGACATCCTGCGACTGGCGGCGTGGGAAACGGCGACCACCGCCGCGACGTCCGCTGCCACGACGTTCGTAAGCTGGCCGTGGGCGCGGTGCACGCTGCGTATAGCCGGCGGTTGCCGGGGCTCGAACCTCCGCCCGTGCATCGACCGCACCATTGCCTCGCGCTTCCGCATCCAGCATCGCCTCGGCTTCCGCCTGAGCTTCCTCCAACTCCAATTCTTCTGAGTCTTCCTCGCTCTCCGCTCCGGCGCTCTCGCCATTTGGAGCACCCGATTCAGCTAAGGACGACATGTGAATTTCAGCTACGGTCTCGCGGACCTCGGAAATCGGGCCGCGCTCATTCTCCGCGTCCTGCCCAACTGCGCGAGTCTCTTCTTCGAACTCGTCGTAGCCGTCGTCGGATGATCCTTCGTAGCGCACCACATCCGCTTCGTCTTCCTCAATGGTTTCTTCTTCTAGCGTTCCCGGAGCGGCAAATTCCGGAAAGTTAGCTTCGGTTCGGGCAGACTGCTCTGAACGCTGCAACTGGGGCGCAGGCGCTTCCTGTCGATGCTCCACAAACTGATCTTCGACAAACGCGGGTTCGGAGGATTCTTGCGGCTCGTGCTCCTCTACCCGCTCGATAGCACCGGCCGACTCTGGTTTGCGAAATTCGCGATTCCAGTCAACCGAAGTTGACGCATCTGCGGCGGGAGCCGGTTGTGATTGCTCTTGCGGTAAGAATTGGGTTTGCTCGCCCTGCTGCATCGAAATCGCCGTACCGGGAGGGTTCGCGAAAATGGGCTCATCTTCCGGGAAAGCTGCTGCGACCGGGGCGACGGATTCCGCAGCGGCTTCGGTCGAGGCAGAAGAACGGGGTTGCGCCGCAGGACTCGCGGCCATTCCTCGATATTTTGAGATTGATTCTCCCGGAAGCAGAATCGGCTGGTATCCCGCCGGCGGCCCGAACTGCTGCGACCTCCCGGATTCCGGAGCACGGAATGCAGGCGTTGACGACCCCATGTCACTGGCAGGCCTGGCCGGCCGCGAATCGAATGCTCTCTCTCTTCCCTCGCGGGCATCGCGACGCCCGCCGCGCCGACGACGGCGACCCCGCCAACCACCGCGTTCGCGGTCCTGATCCTGAGATTCCCCAGTGCGAGCAACTTGCGGTTCTGCAGTCGCGGTCGGGGACTCCGCGCCCTCTTCGGCTTGATCGAATCCGGCTGAGGCTAAATGGTCCGCTTCGACGGTACCCTCGGAAGCAATTTCAACTTCAGCCGCGGTGGATTCGTCGGCTGCGGCAGGTTGTGGCCGCAGATCTTGCACGCCGCGACTCGCTGGAATTACGTCGGTTAGGTCCTCATCGTGCTCCTCCAGTTCCATAAAATCTGAAACGTAGAGGAAGGCGTCACGTTCGAGGCCAATGTCGACAAAAGCCGACTGCATGCCCGGCAGAACTCGGGTCACACGACCCTTATAAATGGACCCTGCCAGGGTGTATTCGTTCTCCCGCTCGAGATAAACTTCCGCGAGCAGATCATCTTCTACCAGGCCCACTTTGGTCTCGTGAGGCGTGGAAGAAACAAACAACTCTTTATTCATGGATACTCCGGTCCTGCCGTAATCAGCAGGTTTTCACCGGATTGAAGAGAGCCGAGGTACGGGAGGATGGAGCGACGCGAGGATGGCCCTGGGTAAGGGACGGCTGAGGCTCGGAACAGAAGTCCCGGGCCGAATCCGCTGCACAAGCTTGGATGTCTTTTGCACTTTTCGCTTTTCGCCCGCCGGTTTGTGACCGCACTCTCAGACCGATTTTCGGTCGGGGGGCCGTTTCCCTGCCAGCGGCGTTCTGTCTTCAATCCTGCCCGGCCTTCGACTGCTCGACAGACCGGTTAAATGCTCTCTTTACGCGAGAGCGATCGATATTTTTGGGGGCCATACCTTAGGTACGGCCACTACTCACTGCAACTGCGTTCAGCCCAATTTCTCGGTTCAAAACCCGTGAACGAAACTCTGAACCCAGGGCGTGATCTGCTAAATCCCGGCCAGGCCGGTTAATTCACAAAACGGCGCATTCGAACGTTCATTACCATCCCCAGCGCCAGAAACATGAAAAGTACGGAAGACCCGCCGTAACTCATGAGTGGCAAAGGTATTCCGGTGACCGGCATGAAGCCAACCACCATACCGACATTGACCAGGATATGAAAGCTGAGCACAGCCACCACACCCATTACTACGAACGTGCCTGCGCGGTCGGGCGCTGTTTGCGCGTTCTGGGTCAAACGCATCAGCACTATGAAGTATAACAGCAGAACCCCCAATGCGCCGACGAATCCGTGCTCCTCGGCGAAAGCCGCAAAAATGAAGTCCGTTTGTGGGACAGGCAGGAAAGCCCCGTGTGTTTGCGAGCCTTTACCACCCCACAGCCCCCCTGAACCCACCGCAATCAGGGATTGCTCAACTTGATACCCCGAACCCTGAGGGTCTAGATCGGGGTCGACAAAGCTGGTCAGCCGCTGCTTCTGATACGACTTAAGCACATGAACCCGAGGCACAAAGAAGACCGCGCCCACAGCTACGGCACCGAGCAAGCCGATGATAACTCCCTGCTTCCACTGCAATCCGCCGAGAAAGATTCCCATGGCGGCAATGGGCAGATACGTGAGAGCCGTGCCCAAATCCGGCTGTTTTAAGACCATGAGCATCGGCACCAGGACAATCGCCCCAGCTTTTAGCAAGTCAGACCAGGAGAGTTCCCGCTGCCGCATATCGGCAAAATATTTGGCTACTGCCAGGATCAGGATCAACTTCACCCATTCGGAAGGCTGAAAGTGGTTTCCCCCTGGCATCTTGATCCACCGTCGCGCTCCCAAGTACTTCTGCCCAAAGACCAGAACAGCCATCAACGAGGCTACCGCCACAATGTAAAACCAGTGGATCTTATCCAGCAGCGCCTGGTAACTGATCGCGCTGATCACAAACATCATTCCCACGCCGGCCAGCACCCAGTAAATCTGCTTGATCTGCGCTCCGGCGAATTTGGTGTGCATGGTGGCGCTGCGGATCTCCATCACGCCCAAGCCGCAGATAATGAGCACAAAGACCAGCAGCAGCCAGTCAAAATCGCGATATGAAACGTAACGTGCCATAAAAGCACTTCTAGCTCTTAGCTCCTAGCTCTTAGCTCCTAGCCTTTTGTTACCAGCAGCCCTGATCGATTTAAAAATCTAGTATGCGAAAGCGAACCGATCATTGGGACATCCCCGGCGCGGCGGTGGCCAGAGCAATCGGCTTCTTCCCGATATCAAGAAGAAAACGCCCGCCCTGCAGATTCTGCTGGTTGCCATCGGAATCCGGTTCCGACCACAAAGCTCCCACCTCAACCTTCCCGTCCGCGCCAGAATTGGCTAACTTCTGGGGAGTTCGCCGCTGCTTGTCGACATACGCTTTGATTACCTGCGTAGCCAGCCGGGCCGCCAGTTTGCCGTGCTCGCCACCCTGAAAGAGAACGCAAACGACGATGTCGGGATTGCGCCGCGGCGTAAATCCAACGAACCAGCCATTCTGGGCAAAGTCTTCGCTGTTCTTGTATTTCGCACGAAGTGCCAGCGAGACAACCTGAGCCGATCCAGTTTTCCCGGCAATATCGATCCCGGGAATCTGGGCTGATGGAGCCGTTCCGCCCGGCAGCAAGACGCGGGTCATGGCATCAGTTATGTAGGACCATCCGTTTGGATCAATCGGAATATTCTTCACTTCGCTGTAGTTGGCGGTTTCAACGTAACCCGGCGGAAGTACCTGCGGATTGACTACATGCGGCACCACCATACGTCCGCCCATCGAGATCGCAGAAATCGCTCGCAGCAATTGCACCGGTGTAACCGTCACTGCGCCCTGCCCGATGCCGACGGAAATAGTTTCCCCGGCAAACCACCTCTGCTTGAAGTTGCGAATCTTCCATTCTTCCGACGGCATCACTCCGCTGACTTCGTTCGGAAGATCGATTCCGGTTTTCTGTCCCAGGCCCAGCATCGTGGCATATTTCGCGATTCGCTCGATTCCGAGCCGGTCGGCGAGCGTGTAAAAGAAGACATCGCAGGACTGGTAGATGGCTTTTTCCAGGTCTACATCGCCATGTGCCTGGTGCAAAAAGTAAACCCAGCACTTGTAATTCCTTCCGTAAAAGTCAGCACTACCGTTGCAATGAACGTGCAGGTTCTGGGCGATGCCCTCCTGCCATCCGGCAACTGACATAATGATCTTAAACGTCGATCCCGGTGCAAGCTGGGCTTGAATCGCCTTATTCAGCAGAGGCTTTTCAGGGTCATTTACCAACTTATTCCATTCATCCCGCGAGACCCTTACCGAAAAACCCTGCGGATCAAACGTTGGACCACTCACCATGGCGAGAATTTCGCCGGTATGTGGATCCATTGCGACAATGGCTCCGTTCTTGCCTTCGAGAGCTTCCTCCGCCGCAATCTGCAAATCAACGTCAACGGTGAGCTTCAGCTGTTTTCCCGGGATCGCATCGGTTTCATCGAGCAGTCCGATT
This sequence comes from uncultured Acidobacteriaceae bacterium, assembly GCA_963766625.1. Classification (GTDB taxonomy): domain Bacteria; phylum Acidobacteriota; class Terriglobia; order Terriglobales; family Acidobacteriaceae; genus Sulfotelmatobacter. The sequence goes on from CAVYBF010000028.1 coordinate 696,133, forward strand.
TCGCGGCCGTGGCTGTTCACGATCGCGCGGCGCGCGCCATTCGTGCCCATCAGTACCGAGTTGTATTGCCGCTCAACCCCGGAGATTCCCACCACATCGCCCGGGTTATAAAGCTCGAACTGCGGCTGGTTTAGCATGTCTTCGGTGACTTCGCCGACGTATCCGATCAAGTGCGCCATGAACCCGTTGCGTGGATACAACCGCCGGTGCGCCACGATCGTATCCAGTTCCGGCAGTTCGTTGCGATGGGCATCGATGAATGCCAGCTCATCCGGAGTGATGTCTTCTTTCAAAAAAATCGGCTGATATTGGGGAGTCCAAGCAAAGTGCCGGATGCGCGTACGAACGTCATTCGGATCGAGGTGCAAGCCTTGCGCGATCAGATCCGCATCGGCATTCAGGTCATGCGGGGTATCGCGCAACAGAAGCGCAGAAAATGAAGGGTAATTGTCGACGATGATGCGCCCCTCGCGATCCAGAATCTTGCCGCGCGGGGCGAGAATCGGCACGTTGCGGATACGGTTTTTCTCCGCCAGCGTGGCATAGAGATTGCTCTCCATGACTTGCAGCCGCCACAGTCCATAGGCCAGCACAAGGAAAATGGCCAGGATGATGTACTGCGCGGCGGTCAGGCGGAATTCCGAAACTTTGTCGTCGCGTCCTAACATAAAATCAGTGGCCCAGTGGTCGGTGATCAGCGACCAGTGGCCAGTAACTGCCAGTGTAGTGTGAACTGGTAAATAGTCTGCCTCGGGAGCGCGTCACCGAAGTAGTAGCCCAGGTCTTATTGGCAACTGACCACTCGCAACTGATCACTGCTTCACGCCCTCTGCTTAAATTTGTCCAACACAAAGTACAGCACCACTCCCAATAGAGCGTTGGCAAGCCCTGCAATAATTTCGTGGCTCCAACTCCAATTCATCGTCAAGTTCACCATGCCGCGGGCAACCGAGAAATAAACTGCCTGATGAACTAAATAAAATCCTAGGGTCACCAGAAAGCGCGCGCCCGCGTTCTCCACGTCCAATTTGGCTCCCAAGGACGATGCCCCATAACCCACAACGGTCTTCGCGATCCCGTAGATTCCAATCGGATATGCGCCAAGCATATCCTGCACCAACCCGATCCCCGCGCCCGTCAGCAATCCGGAAATCGGATTGCGCCGTGCCATGGCAAAGAAAATAGTGACCAGCAGGGGCAAATCGAAAATGGAAAAAAATGGCAAGCGCCGCGGCAAGAAGGCTTGCAGGAAGAGCGCGAGCAGCGGCACGCCGATGGTCACCGGAATACTGAACCGGTAAACTTCAATCTGCTCACCCGATGTGTAAGTAATCGGCACGCTAATGGGGAGTGTCTTCGCTGGGGGCGGTTTGAGGGGCAGTTGGAGGAGCCGCTTTGCCGCTCAAAGGTTTAGGCTGCGTGGTTTCCTGTTTCGGAGAAATCTGCGAGGTCGAAAGGTTCGAATCGTTCCCGCCGGCAGTTTTGTTTTTGGCGCCCGCATCCCCAGAGACGCCGGTCTGAACGGTTTTCTTCGCAATATTGGTACTGTTGGTTGGTCCGCCGATACCAACGGTATGCGTAGCGCTCTGGGCTGCACCGCTAGCAGCTTTTGCCGGCGAGGTACCCCCAATCGAATTCGCATTTCCCGGCAGCGGCTTGATTGGGTCCTTGGCTTGAGGCTTCGCAGTTGGGGTAATCCCTGGATTCTGTTTGGCGGTGATTGCTGTAGTGGAAACCGCCGGTTTGTCCGGAACCGAAGGCAGGCGCTGCGCCAGAATATCGGCAGCCCGCATCCTGCCGCCATTTCCCGCGACCGATTCGTGCTCCTGCTTTTCGGTCACGACCAGGACTTCCTCTAACCGGCTGAGATCCGCCGCAGGCTTTATTTTAATGTCGAGAAACATTTCTCTTCCCGGACTGACGTGAGTGACCGTCCCAACTGGAAGCCCCTTGGGAAAAATCTGATCGCCGCCGCTGCTCAGCACGATATCGCCCGCAGCGACCTGCTCGTCACTCATGATATGTTCCAGCATTAATTCCCCATTGGCCGTTCCATGCACCACCCCTTGTAAGCGCGACTTTTCCAAAAGTCCGCCCACTCCGCTGGTCTGGTCGTTGATTAACAACACCAGCGCGGTTGAGGGATACACACGCAGCACTTTGCCGACAATTCCACTCGCCGTAATCACCGGCATATCCTGCGCGACTCCATCGTCTGATCCCTTGTCGATGTAAATCGACTTTGAAAGATCGCTGCCGCTTGACCCGATGACTTGCGCCGGCACGGTTTTCGCAATGACCTGCTCTTTAAAGGCCAGCAGCGACTGCAAGCGGTGTGCCTGCGCCGCATCTTCACCCAGCCGCACTTCCTCCAGCCGCATCTGCTCGATCTGCTCTTTGAGTTGGCGATTCTCGGCGCGCACTCCACGCAGGAAAAAATAATTGTGCCAAAGATCGTTGGTGCCGTTCTGAACCCGCACCAGCGCGCGCTCGAAGGGAGTGAGGGCATCGACTGCCCAAATGCGAATCAGGCGTCTATCCTGCTCATCGGGACCACCACGTTTCACCTGCACTGCCAGTCCCAGTGCCTGCAGAAACAGAACACCGAGGAAGATAATCAGGTTGCGGTGACGGCCAAGTACGGATTCCATAAAACCAGGGACTAGAGGGTAGGGGTCAGGGAATAGCTCTTTTTCTGACCCCTAGCCCTCACCCCTAATCCCTTATTCAATCGAAATTTTTCTCAGCAGCTTGAAATCGCTGAGCATCTTGCCTGTGCCCAAAACCACGCTGCATAGCGGATCGTCGGCTATCGAGACCGGCAATCCGGTTTCTTCTCGAATGCGCTTATCCAGATTCTTCAGCAGTGCTCCGCCGCCGGTAAGCACAATTCCACGATCGCTGATGTCGGCCGAAAGCTCGGGCGGCGTGCGTTCCAAGGCCACGCGTATCGCGTTCATAATGGTCGAGACACACTCGCTGAGCGACTCGCGGATCTCGCCGTCATCTACAGTAATGGTTTTGGGAACGCCCTCAATAAGGTTACGCCCTTTAATCTCCATCGTCATCGGTTTGTCGAGCTGGTGGGCGGAACCGATTTCCATTTTGATCTGCTCAGCCGTGCGCTCTCCGATCAGCAGGTTATATTTCCGCTTCAGATAATTCATGATGGCTTCGTCCATCTGATTGCCCGCCATCCGCACCGAGCGTGAGTAAACGATGCCGCTGAGCGAAATCACCGCAATGTCGGTTGTGCCGCCGCCGATATCGACCACCATATTCCCGCTCGGCTCAGTGATGGGCAATCCCGCGCCGATCGCCGCCACCATCGCCTGTTCCACCAAATGCACTTCACTGGCTTTCGCGCGATAGGCCGAGTCCATGACTGCGCGCTTTTCCACCTGCGTGATCTCGGAAGGCACCCCGATCACGATTCGCGGATGCACCAGCATCTTGCGGTTGTGCGCCTTCTGGATGAAATAATTCAGCATTTTCTCGGTGACTTTGAAGTCGGCGATCACGCCGTCTTTCATCGGCTTGATGGCGACGATGTTGCCAGGCGTACGGCCGAGCATCTCTTTCGCCTCTTTGCCAACCGCCTCGACTTCGCCGGTATTTTTGTTGATGGCAACGATCGACGGCTCGTTAACAACGATGCCCTTGCCCCGGGCGTAAACCAATGTGTTGGCCGTGCCCAGATCGATTGCCAGATCGCTGGAAAACAAACTGAATAGCGATCTCAGGTTGTGTGAACGTGATGAATGAAATCCGTTGCTCGACATGACGAACTCTGCCTTCCGCCTCTAGTATCTGATCTGTCGCGATGCCAGCCCGCCGCATCCCGATGTGGCATCATGTTTACTGAATAATAATCTTCTTCTGCTGCGTATTTACTCCACCCTGGGCGGTCTGCGCCGTGACCGTAATCACAGCTTCGCCCGTGACCAGAGGCGGCGTGAAATAGTGGAATGTGCCGTCCATGGTCACCATCGGCACCTCCCGCCCATTCACCATTACTCGCGCGCCGACCTGCGTCTTTCCCGATATCTCGATCACATGCCCGTGCTGAATAAACGGATCCAATTCCAGATCGATCACTTCCGCCTGTTTGCTCTTGGGAATAATGGTGAAACGGTTCTTCTCGCTCTCGACCGATTCTTTTCCGCCGGCGTCGTATGACTGTACCATCCAGTAATAAGCACCTTCTCCCAGACTGGTTACAGTAACGTCCGCCGTATTGACTCGCTTGTCGACTAACGTAGAAGAAAAGTATGGATTCCGCGAGATCTGCAGCCGATAAGCAACTGCGTTAGCCATCGGCGTCCAGGAAAACTCGACATCCTTGGTCGCCTCCCCCGAAGTGAACAGCGGGGCCATGTTTGCGGGAGAAATCGGAGTTGGCGGCCCAATCCCTTTTTCCTTCTCCATGTGCGACTCTGCCGACTGGAAGCTCACTCTTTCCCAGTTCGCCAACTGCACGGTTTCTCCGTTGCGCGTGACCTCTCCGACGCCCTTCTTCATCAGGATCTCGTGCTGATCGGCTTTGGGATCGTTATGCACTTGAGCCGCCGATTCCGGAGCCAGTGACGCCGTCGCCCCAGCCACAATCACCCGCGACTTCGATCCTGAAGAATAGGTTGCGGTCGAAAGATCAACGGTTCCCGTACTCACCGCCACGGCAACATTCGTCTGCTGCTGATCGTTCGCCGAGTTCTCTTCAATCACGATCAATGAGTCTTGTTTTACGGTATAGCTGGTGCCATCGTTGAACACCACCTTCGCCATGCCTTCGGAACCAGTCTGAACAACGTCACCTTTTTCCAGAGGAATGTTGTAATCCGCGGCGACCCAGCTGTTATCGTTGCCTTTCTTCACCCGCACAGTGCCATCGAGCGCCGTAAAATGCGCCTGCTGCGCCGTGACTGCACCGGTGCCCGCCTTCGGAGCCATACCGGCAACTCGTTCTAAAGCTCGGTCGGCAACGCTGCTGGCGGTCCTAATACTGCTCTCGGTAAATTGCGGAAAGGTGAGGCGCACCGCGACGAAGAAGATCATGCAGCCTGCGAGAATCATCAACGCCACGCTGCGATAGGTGATCGTCTTCCAAGCAATGTAGACGCCCGGTTTGCGAGTCTGCGAAGACACGTGGACCTGAAACCTTATTCAAACCTTTTGAAGATGCGGTAATTTCAACGTTATCACAAGCCCTTCAGCACGAAAAACAGGTAATCAACAGGGAACGTTACCTTCGTTTATCTACGGCGGGTGCGCTGCGTGCGGCAGCCAAGATTGGAAACTCCTTACCCAGAATCGCTCGAAGCAGGCAATCCCGAGAACATCGGAGGCCAAATCCTCAAAAATCCCGGCATTTGCCAGTCAACGTGAAATCGCCTCTCGGGCCTCGCCTGTTAAGTTATTCTCTTCACGATGGGCGGCACGGTCACAAGCAGCTCGGCCCCACGGCGGGACAACAAATCCTTTCTCGTCTCTGGTATGGCCATCGCCTGGGCGATTGCCCTCGCCAAACTGCTGCTGCACATTTATTTCAACAATCGCTACGGCTATTTCCGCGACGAATTCGACTACATCGCCTGCGGCAATCACCTCGCCTGGGGATACGTTGATCAGCCGCCCCTAATTCCTTTCCTCACGCGCATCTCGCTTTCTCTGCTGGGAGATTCACTTCGCGCTATCCGTTTCGTTCCCGCTCTCGCTTCTTCTCTTCTCGTTGTACAAGCTGCCGTGCTGGCTCGCGAACTCGGTGGGCGGCGCTACGCTTTGCTCTTGACCGCCATCACCATCCTCATCGCGCCGCAATATCTTTCGAACGGAAGCTTGCTCGGCACGAATTGTCTCGAACCGAATCTCTGGATGGGCTGCGCTTACTTCGCCATCCTTGCGATTAAACGCAATAACCGGCGCCATTGGCTCTGGTTCGGAATAGTCGCTGGGCTGGGGATGGAAGAGAAATATTCAATTGCCCTGTTCGGCTTCGGCATTGTTGTAGGACTTTTGCTCACGGCGCAGCGGCGCGTATTTCTCAATCGCTGGATCTGGCTCGGCGGCCTGGCGGCATTTCTGATCTTCCTGCCCAACCTGCTATGGAACGTTCATTATCAATGGCCTTTCCTCCAGCTCATGCACAACATTCGCGCCGAACACCGCGATGTTGTTCTTTCCTTGCCGCAATATTTTTTTCAGCAAACTCTCTTAATCGATCCCATTACGGCCCCAATCTGGCTGACCGGGCTATTCGCTTTGCTCTTCTCCGCCCGATTCAAGCCCTGCCGCTTTCTCGGATGGTGCTACCTGGTTTGCTTCACTGTCATGTTTATTCTCCACGGCAAGAACTACTATCTCGCCCCGGTTTATCCCATGTTGCTGGCGGCGGGCACGGTGGTAATCGAATCCGCTATGGATCGTGCGAGGGACGAATCGCAGCAGAAGAGCCGACGGCTCGCGTGGTTGAAACCGCTGATCGTCGTCGTTCTACTCGCCAGCGGTTTGCACCTGCTCCCGATTACCGTTCCGGTTCTTTCACCCGAACACTTTCTCGCCTACACGAAAACTCTTCCCTTCAAGCTTCCTGTCATGGAACACTCGCATGTTCGTGCCCCGCTGCCGCAGTGGTATGCCGATCAATTCGGCTGGAACGAGATCGTCGCCGAGACGGCCGTAGCCTGGAACCAGCTGACGCCCGAGGAACGCGAAGATGAAAACTGTGGAATCTTCGCCCAGGACTACGGTCAGGCGGGAGCCATCGACTTTCTCGGACGCAAATACGGCCTGCCACAATCTCTCAGCGGCCATCAAACCTGGTTTTTGTGGGGCCCTCGCCATTACTCCGGCAACTGCATGATCGTACTCGACGACAGGCGCGCTCGGCTCGAGCAACTCTGGAGCAATGTGCAATACATTGGCGACTCCGCGGATAACCCCTACGCCTTGGAAAAAGAAATACCGGTCTTCATCTGCCGCGGTCCGAAATTCGGCACGCTCGCCCAGCTTTGGCCGGAGTTGAAACACTGGCGCTGATTACACAAAACAGTCTTGAAAAGTTTCGTTTAGAGGCATGCTTGACAGCCCTTAGCCCACTCATCAACAATTCCTCCGCGCAGCACTTGTTTTCCAAATCGTTCCCCGCTCGTCCAAAATCCCAGAGGTTCTTTCAATGATGTTTCCGCGATTCGCCATTTTGCTCGGCATAGCGTTTATTCTGGTGTCGATGCTTTCCGCGCAAAACCTTACCGTCTCTCAACCTACAATCTGGGCCGGCAGACCCGACGTCAGCGGCTTCGAGAAAATCGAGAACGACCGCCTGGACGCCGGCAAACGGGCTATTGACGAATTGCTCGCGGTGAAAGGCCAACGCACGATTGAAAACACGCTGGTGCCATTCGATGAAGCCGTGCGCCGAAACAACTCCGCCGGATACTTCGCCCAATTGATGGAGCAGGTGCACCCCGACTCCACATTTCGCGATCACGCAACCGCGATGCTTACGAAAGCGAGCGCCGCGCAGACTGCGATCGCGTTGAATCATGAGGTCTATAACGCGCTGGCCGCTCTTGATCTTTCCAAAACCGATGCCGCCACACGATATTACGTGCAGCGCCAACTGCTCGAATTCCGTCTGGCCGGAGTCGACAAGGACGAAGCGACTCGCGCTCGCCTCAAGAAACTGAACGACCAAGCCATCGACGAGCAGTCGATGTTCGATCGCAATATCTCCGACGGCCGGAAAGAAATCGAGGCCGATCCCTCCGAACTCGATGGGCTGCCGCAGGATTACATCGACCGCCACAAGCCGGATGCGAATGGCAAAGTTCACATCACTACCGATTATCCCGATGCGCTGCCAGTCTTCACTTTCGCGAAAAGCAATGACCTGCGCAAGCGCCTCGCCTTTGCCTTCAACACCCGCGCATATCCGAAAAATCTGGAAGTGCTCACCAGCCTGATGAAGACGCGTTACGAGATCGCAACACTGATCGGATACCCGTCATGGGCGGACTACAATGCCGCCGACAAGATGATGGTGAAGGGACACAACATCGCGGATTTCATCCAGCAAGTCGAAGACGCTTCCCGTCCGCTTGCGAAAAAAGAATTCGCAATGCTGCTCGCGGAAAAACAAAAGACCGATCCGAAGGCCACAGAAATCCGGGATTATGAACGCAGTTATCTATCTGAACTGGTCCGCAGAAACAAATACGATTTCGACTCGCAATCGGTGCGGCCCTATTTTCCGTTCATGCAGGTGAAGCAGGGCATTCTCGATGCCGCCGCGGACCTTTTCCACGTCAGCTTTCAACAGGAGTCAAACGTGCCGTCGTGGGATCCCGCCGTGGAGACTTGGATCGTCATTGATCACGGCAAGCCCATTGGCCGGTTCTATCTCGACATGCATCCTCGACCGGGCAAGTACAGCCACGCCGAAATGGTTCCGGTGCTCGATGGCATTCGTGGCAAACAATTGCCTGAAGCGATTTTGGTTTGCAATTTTCCTGCTCCGATGAAAGACGATCCCGGCCTGATGGATTACGGCGACGTGCAAACTTTCTTCCACGAGTTCGGGCACCTCATGCACCATATTCTCGGCGGACAGCAGGAGTGGGCGGGCATCAGCGGCATCAGCATGGAGTCCGATTTTGTTGAAGCTCCTTCTCAAATGCTCGAGGAATGGATTCGCAGCCCGCAGGTTCTTGCCAAGTTCGCCCGCAATTACAAAACCGGCGAACCGATTCCCGCTGATCTGGTCGAGCGCATGAATCGCGCCTCCGCCTTTGGGCGCGGCGGATGGGTCGACCGGCAAAATTCATTTACCGCAATTTCTTACGACATCTACAAAACCAAACCGGAAAACGTAGACCTCGATAAAGTCACCAACGACGATTCCATTCGCTATTCGCTTTTCAAGCCGCAGCCGGACACCCACTTCTGGGCCTCGTTCGGACACCTCGGCGGTTATTCTTCCGCTTACTACACTTATCTCTGGGACAAGGTAATTGCGGAAGATTTCTTCCTGCAATTCGATCCGGAGAATCTGCTGGCGGGCGATGCACCCATGAAATATCGCCGCGTCGTCCTCGAACCCGGGGGCTCGATGTCGGCGAATGATCTGGTTAAGAACTTTCTCGGCCGACCGCAAAATATGGTTGCCCTGCAGAAATGGATGCAGGAGGAATTCGAAACGCCTGCCGGAACTTCGAAGGTTGGAGGAGAGTAACGGGGAAGCGAGGGATTTGGCTGTTCACTAGCAGCGGCAAGACTGGTAGCCAGGAGACCAACATCGCCCGCTTCGCTCGGGATGACAATCGATGTCGGCAGAAGATTGCTTCACTTCCGTCCGCCCTGCTACGATTTGCGAAGCTCGCCCGGGGATTTGGTGAAGCGAATCCAGAACTACATTGACGGCCGTTTCGTATCTGGTCCGCGCGAGTTCGCGGATATCAATCCTGCGAATGGGAGCGTTATCGCGCAGGTCACTGAAGCCGATGCGACGCAAGTGGACGAAGCCGTGCACGCCGCGCGGCGCACGTTAAACGGCGAGTGGGGACGCTTATCGGTTCACGAACGAGCGGCATGCCTGCACCGGGTCGCGGATGCAATCGAAAAACGCTTTGATTGCTTCGTCCAGGCCGAAGTTGCGGATACCGGTAAGCCAGTCTCTCTCGCCTCGAAGCTCGATGTGCCGCGCGCGGCAGCCAACTTTCGGGTTTTCGCCGACCTGGTAAAGATCTCTGGGTTGGAATCGTTTCAGACGCAGACTCCAGACGGTGCGAACGCTCTGAATTATGCGATTCGCAAGCCGTTGGGAGTTGTCGGCATCATTACGCCCTGGAACCTGCCACTGCTGCTGTTGACGTGGAAGGTCGCACCGGCCCTCGCTTGCGGCAACACGGTAGTGGTAAAACCCTCCGAAGAAACTCCCGCAACCGCCACGCTGCTCGCAGAGGCCATGCAGGACGCCGGAATTCCAAACGGCGTCTACAACGTAGTGCACGGCTTCGGCCCCGCATCGGCGGGAGAGTTTCTCACGCAACATCCTGACGTAAATGCAATCACATTCACCGGAGAATCGAAGACCGGGGCAGAGATCATGGAGGCAGCCGCGCCTACAGTGAAACCAGTTTCGTTCGAGCTTGGCGGAAAAAATGCTGCGGTTGTTTTTGCAGACTGCAATTTCGAAGAGACGGTCAAAGGCCTGTGCGATGCGGTTTTTCTAAATACTGGGCAAGTGTGCTTGTGTGCCGAGCGTGTCTACGTGGAGCGCAAGATTTTCAACTCATTCGTAGACGCGCTGAAGAAAAAAGCGGAAGGCCTGAACCCAGGCTGGCCCACTGATGAAGAGACTGATTTCGGTCCGCTGATTTCTGCGCAGCATCGCGAGAAAGTGCTGTCTTATTTTCAGATCGCAAAACAAGAGGGCGCGACCCTGGTAACCGGCGGAGGAATTCCAAAGTTTGGTGACGATCGCGATAACGGTTTTTACGTACAACCAACCATCTATACCGGCCTTTCGGAATCGGCGCGCTGTGTGAAAGACGAAATCTTCGGTCCGGTATGCCACGTTGCACCGTTTGATTCCGAAGAGGAAGCGGTCGAGATGGCCAACCACACGAAGTATGGCCTGGCGGCTTCGATCTGGACTAGCGATCTGAAGCGCGGACATCGCGTTGCCCAACAAATGAATGTCGGCATCACCTGGGTCAATTGCTGGTTTCTCCGTGATCTGCGCACGCCATTTGGCGGAGTGGGACTTTCCGGCATCGGCCGGGAAGGAGGAATGCATTCATTGAACTTCTATTCGGAACTGAATAACATTTGCATCCGGCTATAACGCGGATTCTCGAGATGAACACAACCAGCGGCAAAGTCGTAGAGGGAAAAGCACCGCCTCGCGGGAAGTATCCACACGTGAAGCGAGCAGGCGATTTTCTGTTCGTTTCCGGAACGAGTGCGCGGCGCGCCGATAACACGATTGCCGGGACTAAGGTTGACTCACGAGGCGCCGTGCGCCTTGACATTCGAATTCAAACCCGGGCGGTAATCGAGAATATTCGCGACATCCTAAACGCGGTCGGGGCGCAACTAGAAGATGTAGTTGAAATGTGCACCTATCTCGTGAACATGAATGATTTCGAGGGATACAACGAAGTATATGGCGAATTCTTCGGGTACAACGGCCCGGCGAGAACCACGGTTGCAGTGCATCAGTTGCCGCATCCTCAATTGCTGATTGAGATCAAAGCCATGGCATACAAACCGCTGAAATAGGAGAGACGATGGCCTCCATTAAAAGCCTGAAAGCCTTCAATTTTCAGAAGTGGATCGAGGACAACAAAGAAAAACTCAAGCCTCCAGTGGGAAACGCGCAAGTGTGGGAAGATGGCGAAATGATGGTCACGGTGGTCGGCGGCCCCAATCAGCGGCGCGACTATCACGATGATCCCACTGAAGAGTTTTTCTATCAGCTGAAAGGCAATATTTCTCTTCGTTTGATGGAAGCGCCAGGCCAGCCCCCGCAGGAAATTCCGATTAAGGAAGGTGAAATTTTTTTGCTGCCAAAACATATGCGGCATTCGCCACAACGCCCTGCCGATACGATCGGTGTAGTCATTGAAGTGCCGCGCCCCGAGGGATCTCTCGATGCCTTTGAATGGTACTGCTCGAACTGCCATCAGTTAGTTCATCGCGCGGAAGTGAAGTTGACGAGCATCGTAAAGGACTTGCCGCCGATTTTTGAACAGTTCTATAGGAACGAAAACCAACGCAAATGCAAGCACTGCGGCACGATACATCCGGGCAAATGACCTATGGCGATTGATATCCATAATCACTTTTTCCCCAAATCATGGCCTGATCTGGCTGCGCGCTATGGAACTCCGAACTGGCCGTGGATCAAACATACCGAACCGGGGAAAGCCGACATCATGGTCGGAGATCGATTCTTCCGGCATATTTACTCGGCGTGTTGGGATCCGGAAGTTCGACTGCAGGAGATGAAGCGTGATGGCATTGACCTGCAGGTAATTTCGGCGACTCCAGTTTTGTTCGCTTATGACCGCCCGGTTGAACATGCACTCGATTGCGCACGAATGTTCAACGATGCTGCGCTTGAGCTATGCAGCCGTGGCAAAGGCAGGTTGAAATCGTTTTGCCAGGTGCCGCTTCAAGACACTGACGCAGCGTGCAAAGAGCTGAGCCGCTGCATCAAAGACGGCCACTTAGGCGTGCAGATCGGCAATCATGTTGCCGAGAAAAATCTCGACGATGCCGGCATTCTAACCTTTCTTCATCACTGCGCGGATGAGGGCGCGGCTGTGCTCGTGCATCCCTGGGAGATGTTAGGGCGCGAACGCATGCCGAAGTACATGATGCCCTGGACGGTCGGCATGCCGGCGGAAACGCAGCTCTCGGTGGTTGCGCTGATACTCAGCGGAGCTTTTGATCGCTTGCCCGCCACGCTGCGAATCTGTTTTGCGCATGGTGGCGGCAGTTTTGCGTTTCTCCTCGGCCGACTTGAAAATGCGTGGCATCACCATCCAGTCGCGCGCGGTGAGTGTGAGCATCCACCTGGCGATTACCTCAATCGCTTTTCGGTCGACTCCGCGGTTTTTGATCAGCGCACTCTCAACTTCCTGGTGCAAACCATGGGAGCGGATCGAGTGATGCTGGGTTCAGATTATCCATTTCCTCTGGGTGAGGAATGCGTTGGCTCACTGATTCGGAAAAGCGATCTGTCGCAGTGCGCCAAGTCCGCGTTGCTCGGCAAGAATGCGATGCGGTTCTTAGGACTACCAACGGAGGCGGCTCACGAGCCGAATAAGACTCCGAAGGACGATGAAAAATCAGGTACAGTTGCAGGTTCATCTCCGGTCGAGCCAAAAGCTGGGCAACTGACCTACAGCTCTTATCTTAAAGTTCCTGAGTTGCTGGAGTTGCAACAGCCGCAATCCGTACCGCCGCACCACGATGAAATGCTGTTTATCATCGTGCATCAGACTTACGAGCTGTGGTTCAAGGAACTGTTGCATGACCTCGATGCGGTGGTCGCGAATTTGCAACGTGCTGCCAAAGCTCCACAATCCCACGATGAAGTCTATGAGGCCGCTCGATTACTGCGCCGCTGCACCGAGATCACGCGGGTCCTGGTAGAGCAGTTCACGATTTTGGAAACGATGCTGCCGACGCATTTTCTCGCATTTCGTGGGCTGCTCGAGCCGGCGAGCGGGTTTCAATCGGAACAGTTCCGCGAAATCGAATTCCTCTGCGGTCTGAAAGACGAACAGATGCTTCGCTATCACCGGCCGACGCCGGAGGCTTACGAGCGGTTAAAGCGGCGACTGGAAGAGCCTTCGCTGCATGACGTTTTCTTTGCGGCTTTACAGGCGATGGGAAAACTGCTTCCGCTCGGCGAAGCCGCAAGCGAGAAGGATAAATTTCAAGCTCGCGCCCGCGCGGTTTATGCGCTTTACAGAGATGAAAGTCATCAGCGCGATTGGATCGATGTATGCGAACGCCTGACAGAATTTGACGAACTGGTGGTGAGCTGGCGGCTCCGCCACATTCAACTGGTCGAACGCATTATTGGCATTCGCATGGGCACGGGCGGAAGCGCTGGAGCGTCTTATTTGAAACTGACTCTCGATAAGAAATTTTTCCCAGAATTGTGGGAAGCCAGGACCTTGCTGACTGAATGAGGCATTGGTCTGCAAGTTCTATATTCTGAAAGATTGGTTGTTCGAGATTTGTACTTTGATTCTCGTTCATGAAGTCTTCACCCCAGAAAATCACACTGATCGGCGCCGGACTGAGCGGCCCGCTTCTCGCCATTCTGCTCCGCCAGCGCGGGTTCGCGGTCGAAATCTACGAGCGCCGGCCAGACATGCGCCAGGTGCAAATGAATGCCGGCCGCTCGATCAATCTTGCTCTTTCGACGCGAGGCATTCACGCGCTGCAGCAGGCCGGATTATGGGAGCGCATGCGAAGCATCATCATTCCGATGAGAGGACGGATGATGCATTCGACTTCGGGCGAGCTTACCTTCCAGCCCTACGGACAAAACGAAACTGAGGTCATCAATTCGATTTCCCGCGCTGAGCTGAACATCACCCTGATGAATGCAGCCGAGGAACACGGCGCTACCATCCACTTCAACCAGCGCTGTACGGGATATGATCTGAAAACGGGTGCGATACGATTGCGTGCAGAAGAGACGCGCAGGGAAACGAGACGTGAAACGGCAGTTCTGATTGGCTGCGATGGATCGGCATCGGCGATTCGCACCGAGATGCTTAAGTTGAACCGGTTCGACTTCTCTCAACAGCATCTCGGGCATGGCTATAAGGAACTGACAATTCCGGCCGGGGATCACGGAGAACATCTGCTGGAGACCCATGCGCTGCACATCTGGCCACGCGGCAATCTCATGCTGATCGCACTACCGAACATCGACGGCACATTTGCCTGCATTCTGTTTCTGCCATTTGAGGGAGCGGAGAGCTTTGCAACTCTAACCACGGAAGAAAAAGTGTTGTATTTTTTTCAATCGTATTTTTCTGACGCAGCTCGATTGATGCCGCGACTGGGTGAACATTATTTTGCAAATCCCATCGGTTCAATGGTCACGATCAAGTGCTCGCCCTGGCACGTGGATGGCAAAGCACTGCTTCTCGGAGATGCGGCCCATGCCATTGTTCCGTTTTTTGGCCAAGGCATAAATTGCGGATTCGAAGACTGCACCTCGCTGGTGGAATTGCTCGACCAGCACGGACCGGACTGGGGTCGCGTCTTTCGCGAATTTGAGCTCCAGCGGAAAGCGAATACTGATGCCATCGCCGACATGGCAGTTGAAAACTTTACGGAGATGAGAGACCGGGTCGCGGATTCGCGTTTCTTGTTTCGAAAAAAAGTAGAGCTGGCGCTGGAACAGCGATATCCGAGACTGTTTATTCCAAAATACGCCATGGTCACTTTTCACCGGATTCCGTATTCGGTTGCACTGGCGCGCGGAGCGGTCCAGGACAGGATCCTGGCAGAACTTTGTGATTCCGTCGATCGCATCGAAGATCTCGATTGGGAGAAAGCCGCCCAACTGGTTCACTGCAATCTCACTCCCCTGGAGTTGCCGCAGTGAGCGGCGCACAGTTTCAACAGGGTAAAGATTTTGCTATCGCGATGGACAAGTGCGATCCCCTGAGAAGTTTTCGCGAGCGGTTCCTGATTCCAAAAACAGCAGCGGACGGTGACTGCATCTATTTCTGCGGCCATTCCCTTGGACTTCAACCCAAAACCGCAGCCGCGTACGTCGATCAAGAATTAAGAGATTGGGCGGAACTCGGCGTGGAAGCCCATTTCCGCGCCAAGTATCCCTGGATGCCTTATCATCGCTTGCTCAATGAGCAGACTGCAGAGTTGCTGGGAACGAATCCCGCTGAAGTTGTCGTAATGAATTCGCTGACCGTCAATCTGCATCTGATGATGGTTTCCTTTTATCGACCAACTCCGGACAGGCACAAGATCCTTGTGGAACGCGGAGCATTTCCGTCCGATCAGTATGCGGTGAAATCGCAGATTTGTTTCCATGGCTTCGATCCCGCGACTTCTCTGGTCGAGTTGAGTCCGCGCCCGGGTGAGGCCTGCCTGCGCGAAGAAGACATTGAAGAATTGATCGAGCGTAGCGGAGAAGAGATTGCTCTAATCATGCTCGGAGGAGTGAACTACGCGACCGGCCAGGCTTTTGACATTGATCGCGTCACGCGAGTCGGTCACAAAGCCGGATGCGTAGTTGGTTTCGATCTGGCGCACGCTATCGGTAATTTGCAGTTGAAGCTTCACGAAGCGGGTCCGGACTTTGCGGTTTGGTGCAGTTACAAATACTTGAACGGCGGGCCAGGATGCATTGCCGGTTGTTTCGTTCACGAACGACATGCCAAGAGCTGGGACCTGCCTCGGCTCGCGGGCTGGTGGGGACATGATGAAAAAACTCGCTTTGAGATGCCACCGAATTTTCAGCCAATGCCAGGGGCCGAGGGTTGGCAGTTGAGCAATCCTCCAATTGTCAGTCTGGCGGTGCTGCGAGCCTCAATGGACATATTTCGCCAAGCGGGGATGCAACGCTTGCGTGCGAAAAGCCTCTTGCTGACGGGGTATCTCGAGTTCCTGCTGAACAGCATAGGGTCGCAGAAGTTCTCAGTGGTCACACCTTCCGCACCGGAAAGCCGCGGTGCGCAGCTCTCGATTCGGATATCGCGAAGCGGGCGCTCTTTATGCGAACGGCTGGCGGCTGAGGGCATTGTCGGCGACTGGAGAGAACCAGACATTTTCCGGGTGGCTCCCGTGCCCTTGTACAACTCGTTTTGTGATGTTTTTCAATTCGTTCGCTCGTTTACATCCGGGGTTCGAATGTGAATTAAGAACATAACCCAGCTCATCCGTCGATTACTTTCGTAACGGGGCTGCGGCCGGTCCGCCAACTTAAACTATCCGCGTGGGTTTCCTACGTGTTCGAGTACCGAGCAAGTGGACAGGATTCGTGTGCGCGGTCGTGTGCGTGCACCTGATCGTGTCTCTCTTATTACCGCGTGGAATTGCCCTCACCACCTTCGGAGACCTGACCCAATGCGCGCTTCTTTTGTGCGCCACACTCTCCATCAGTTCCAACATCAAAACTAACTGCAGGAAAGCGCGACTCTTTTGGGCCCTCATGGCAGCAGGATGTGCCATGTGGTTCTGTGTGCAGGTCCTATGGACTTATTTCGAAGTGTACCTGCGCCAGGAAACTCCTAATCCCTTTGTCGGCGATGTAATTTTGTTTTTGCACCTGGTCCCGCTGATGGCGGCTGTGGCGGTGCAACCCCACGTTCAGCGAAATGACCGTTCGCTGCGCCTCATGTCGTTGGATTTCCTTCTGCTCTTTACGTGGTGGCTTTATTTGTACCTGTTTATCGTCATCCCCTGGCAGTACGTTTCGCCCAACGTGCTCACTTACGGCACCAGCTTTGACATGCTTTACGCCTGTGAGCAGATCGTTCTGATCGTTGGTGCTGCGTGGGTGTGGAAATCTAGCCGGGGCTCATGGCGGCCAATTTACGCAAATCTTGTTAAGGCAGCAGTGCTGTACACTGCCGGGTCCATGCTCGCAGGAGTTGCAATCGACCGCGGCCTTTATTACACGGGCAGTCTCTTCGATATCCCTCTGATCGCAGCGATGGCCTGGTTTGCCAGCCTGGGCTTCATTGCCCACAGTAGAAGTTCCGTCGATCTGCTGATTGATCGGCAGGTTCAACCCGGCCAAAGAGTCTGGACGGCGAGATCAGCCATGTTGGCAGTGTTCTCGACACCCGCGATGATTGCATGGGCAGAGTTCGGCGGAGAAGGTCCCTCGCGAGTGCGCAGCTACAGGCTGATCTTGACCGTGGCAGCAATGGCCGTCATGGGGGCGCTGGTTTTCCTGAAGCAGCACTCCATGGATAAAGAGTTATTGCAGTTGCTGCACGTCTCACGTAACAACCTCGATGAAATGTGTCAATTAAAAGACGAATTGGAACGGAAGGAACAGTCTTTGCGCTGGCACAGTCTGGAGTTGCAGCGAAAAAATCTTGAACTCCAGGAAATTTCCTTTACCGATGTGTTAACCGGAGTATGGAACCGGCGCTATCTGGAAGAGATTCTCCCTTCCGAGGCCGGGCAGGTGCTGCGAAACTACGAACGATCCCGGGACAGCGATGTTCGCAAGCTGGACCATCGCGACTTAGTCTTCATCATGGTCGATGTCGATTTCTTCAAGCAAGTGAACGATGTTCATGGTCACCCGGCGGGCGATCGCCTGCTGCAAAGAGTCGCTGAGCGTCTAACCAAGGTTGTGCGCAAATCGGACGTCCTGGTTCGCTGGGGAGGGGAAGAATTCCTCATCATGTCTCGCTCTGCCGACCCGAACGGCATAGCCGCTTTCTGTGAAAGAATTCTCGGGGTCATGTCTTCGCAACCTTTCGATCTCGGGAACGGTATCCACGTGCGGAAAACCTGCTCCGTGGGGTGGGCCGCCTTTCCCTGGAGCCGGGGCGCGTACGAATCAGTGTGTGCAGAAGAGACCATCGAGCTTGCGGATACCGCCCTCTACCGGGCAAAGGCCGGCGGTCGAAATGTAGGAATTGGAATTCTGCCGAGCGATAGTGCAGTCGCCGCACCCCACTCAATCACATTGCAGGCTCTCCAAGGTGATAAAGGCATTCTCACGCGCACGGTTACTGTTCAAAATTCGGCTCCCATCCACACCGGTTCCATTGCAGAAGGTATCTTGTCCGGCGAACCACTCGACGATTGAATATTCCTTCGCGAGAGCAGTGCTCTCTGCGAATCACAGATTGAAGGTCGTTCCCAAAAATCCTGACGCCTGCTCGATCGTTTTTGGTATCGCGCTTGACCTGTGAGGTTTGAGTTGAGAACATTGGAGGGCCGTCTGTCGCGGATTCTGTATTGGGCCAACCGACCGAACAACATCTCACGGTAAGCTTCGAGGCATCTTGATGACGAACGCAAAAACTCTTTCCGGCAAAACAGGTTTGCGCCAAAAAGCTCAATTGATGTCAGCTTCAGAAATTGAGCGCACGCTCGTCAGGCTGGCCTATGAAATTGTCGAAAAAAATAGCGGAATTGAGGGCCTAGGATTGGTCGGCATTCGCCGCCGGGGTGTTCCCATCGCGGAACGTCTGGGCAAAATCATCGCCCGCATCGAAAATGCAAGCGTTCCCGTCGGCACGTTGGATATCACTTTTTACCGCGACGACCTTTCCACTCTGGGGCCCAAACCAGTCGTGCAAGAAAGAGAAATTGGCTTCTCCATCGAAGACAAGAATATAGTTTTGGTAGATGACGTTCTTTTCACTGGCCGCACCACCAGGGCCGCACTCGATGCACTGTTTTCCCACGGCAGACCTCGACAAGTTCAATTGTGCGTGTTGATCGACCGCGGGCACCGGGAGATTCCGGTGGAAGCTACTTTTGTCGGACGGCACGTTCAGACCACAATGAATGAAGTAATCGAAGTTAAGCTGACTGAAGTCGACAATGCGGAAAAGGTCTTGTTGATGGAAAGATAGTGGGCATCCCATTCTGCTAGCTTGCAGCAGTGTGCGGATAACAAAAGACGGCGGCCGAAACCGCCGTCTTCTTTTTTCTTACCGCAATTGCGACTACGCTAACTTCGTGCAGATCGCCTTGGTTTGCGTGTAATTGTTGAGGACGTCATGGCCCATTTCACGTCCCCAGCCGGATTGTTTGTACCCCCCAAAAGGCAGCGCGGCGTCGAAAATGTTGTAGCAGTTGATCCAGACCGTCCCCGCGCGCAGATTCTCGGCGGTGCGGTGAGCTTTGCTGATGTCGCGAGTCCAGACAGCGGCTGCCAGTCCATATTCGCTGTCGTTGGCGCGAGGGATAAGCTCCTCGGGATCGGCAAACGGCATCGCCGTTACCACCGGCCCGAAGATTTCTTCTTTCACCACTTTCATATCTTCGCGGGTGTTCACAAGAACGGTTGGCTCGACGAAATATCCTTTGTCGCCTTTTTTGTGACCGCCAGCGATCGCCTTCGCGCCCTCCGCCAAGCCGGCTTCAAGGTACCCGCATACCCGGCTTAATTGTTCTTCAGACACGAGAGGTCCCATCTGTGTTTCGGGATCCAGACCCGAACCGATATTGATTTTCTTCGCGTATTCTGCGACGCCTTCCGTGACTTGATCGAAAATCGGCTTTTCAATATAAAGCCGCGACCCTGCGCAGCAGCATTGCCCATGATTGAAGAAGATCGCGCTGGCCGCTCCCGGGATGGCGGTCTCGAGATCGGCATCTTTGTATACGACATTGGGAGATTTCCCACCAAGTTCGAGCGAAACTTTTTTCAAGTTGCCGGTAGCGGCATGCACGATCAGTTTGCCGACCTCCGTCGATCCGGTAAAGGCAATTTTGTCGACGTCCGGGCGTGCGGCCAAAGCTGCGCCCGCAGTTTCTCCGTAACCGGGGACGATGTTGACGACGCCTTCAGGGAAGCCAGCTTCCATGATCAACTCACCCAGGCGAAGAGCCGAAAGTGGAGTTTGCTCAGCCGGTTTCAAAACCACCGTGCAACCGCAGGCTAGCGCCGGACCGAGCTTCCACGCAGCCATAAGCAGCGGGAAGTTCCACGGAATAATCTGTCCTGCAACTCCCACCGGTTCGCGCAGAGTGTAGGCAAGATACTTCGCGCCGGGAGTATATGGAACCGAAATTGGAATCGTGTTGCCTTCCAGCTTGGTTGTCCAGCCCGCCATGTAACGGAACAAATCAACTGCCAAAGGCACATCGGCAGCGCGCGCAATAGCGAGCGGCTTGCCGTTATCGAGGCTTTCGAGATAAGCGAATTCTTCTGTGTGCTGCTCAAGCAAATCCGCGAGCTTCCAGATCAATCGCCCACGTTCGGATGAGGTCAGTCGCCGCCATGGGCCCTGGTCAAACGCCTTTCGAGCGGCCCTTACGGCTTGTTCAATATCTTGCCGATCGCCTTCCGCCACTTGCGCCAGAACTTCTCCAGTCGCGGGGTTATAGGTAGGGAAGGTCTTGCCGGAAATTGAGTTTACCCATTTGCCATTGATCAACATTGTGCGCGGCTTCTCGATGAAGTCCGCAACCTGAGGATGAATTTGCGGTGATACTGCGATGCCCATATGTCCTCCTTAGCTCACGCTTGAAATTCGCAATCGGAATCGAAACAGAAATAAGGTCGAACCTGAAAAAATCCCCACGAAAGATCGACCCAGAACCTGCATGATGTAGCGCCGACGAATGGGGCGCAGAGAAGTAACGGCAGTATGCTAGTCCCGCATGACAAGAAATGCAATTGTGACCCGCAGACAATCGAGCCGGGTGTGGTGGACAGATTGGGGCACAACCGTGCCGATATTAAGCCAGGATATCAGTGCGTCTGGGTTGGCCGAATTCAGGCTCACTCGCCGTAGGGAACCCAGATATTCTTCACCTGCGTGGCATGCTCCAGAAACCAACGTCCCTCGGCAAGCTTTGGATTGAACCAGTCGATAGCGCGACCCTCGTTCGTCCAAACCTGCTTCAGATTGCCGACGGACATGGCCTTCGCTGAAGCAGCATTCGCAGCGTCTCCAAAACACCAGATCGCGTCTACGTCATCATGCTCGGCGATCGTTTTCAAAAGTTGAGATACGTAGCCGGTCACAATATTTACGACACCCGAGGGCACGTCGCTCGTGTCGAAGAGTTGATAGAGATCGGCAGCGATGAGCGGATAAACCTCCGACGGAATTGCAACCACCGTATTGCCCATTGCAAGCGCTGGCATCACGAGAGATAGAAAACCGAGCAACGGCGCTTCTCTGGGACAAATAATGCCCATGGTTCCAAGCGGCTCATTCATGGCGATTGCAATGTTGCGAAATGGAGGATTGTGCACAGCGCCATCGAACTTGTCGGCCCAGGCCGCATATGAAAAGATGCGCTCGATGCCGAGCTCGAGTTCCGCCGCAGCTTGTTTTTCGCCCACTGCCGCCACCAACCGATGCGCGATTTCGTCTCGCCGCAGCGCAAGATTCTCTGCGCAATAATAGAGAACCTGTGCCCGATTGTGCGCGGTGGCTTTCGTCCACGATTCAGCCTTGCGAGCCGCCTCCACTGCGTTGCGGATATCTTTTCGATTGCCGAGCGACGCCTCGCCGAGTAAGCCCCCATCAGGAGAGCGAACCTCCACGCTGTAACCGGAATCAGGCCGCGCCTGCTTGCCGCCTATATACAGCTTGACAGTGCGATCGATGGCGGGAGCTGAGGAACCTTCGCACTCTCCAATTTCAGAACCATTCCGAGCCGCAGGCGCGCGCTCTGACACGAGCTTCGGAAGATTCTTGAACCACGCGGGCTGCAAATATTCGGGCATGCCTTCTCTGCCGCCCTCGCGACCGTATCCGCTTTCACGATAACCACCGAAGCCGCAGGAAGCGTCAAACAGGTTGGTGCAATTCACCCATACAACCCCCGCTTTCAGTTGCGCCGCAACTTGCAATGCCACGTTAACGTTCTCGCTCCAAACGCAAGCGGCCAGTCCGTAAACAGTATTGTTGGCTAACTCAACCGCTTCCCGGGGAGTGCGGAACGACATTGCCGCGAGCACAGGACCGAAAATTTCCTGTTGGGCGACGATCGATGTTGGATGCACGTCACTGAGCAGCGTCGGCGGAAAGAAAAATCCTCGTGCAGGCAATTCAACCTGTGGCTGCCAGCAGGTAGCGCCTTCCGCAATTCCTTGCGCGACCATGCGCTGAATGCGCTCGAGTTGCACGCGCGCAACAATGGCTCCGATGTCGATTGCTTTATCGAGCGGAGGACCAATGCGCAACGTGCTCATGCGCTGCCGAATCTTGTGAATCAAAGGTTCGGCGATGCTCTCCTGCATCAAAAGCCGCGATCCCGCGCAGCAAACTTGTCCTTGATTGAACCAGATTCCATCGACCAGACCTTCGACGGCGCTATCGAGATCGGCATCATCGAAGATGATAAAGGGAGATTTGCCGCCCAGTTCGAGCGACAAACGCTTCGAAGTCGGCGCCGTAGCGCCGCGAATGGCACGGCCCACTTCGGTTGAACCGGTGAACGCAATCTTGTCGACATCAGGATGTTTCACCAACGACTCGCCGGTCGAGCCATCGCCTGTCACGATGTTCACCACCCCAGCCGGCAATCCGGCTTCCTGGCAAAGTTCCGCGAAGGCCAGCGCAGTCAGCGGAGTGTATTCTGCAGGCTTCAGAACAACCGTGTTTCCGGCGGCCAGCGCGGGCGCAATCTTCCAAGCCAGCATGAGCAACGGAAAGTTCCAGGGAATGATTTGCCCGACGACGCCGCATGGTTCGAACTCGGCAAATTCCTGATCGAGCAATTGCGCCCAGCCCGCATGATAGTAGAAGTGCCGGGCTACCAGGGGAGTGTCGATATCGCGGCTCTCGCGTATGGGCTTGCCGTTGTCGATTGTTTCGAGCACCGCCAGGAGCCGCGAGTGTTTTTGTACCAGCCGAGCCAAGGCATATAAGTACCGCGCGCGGACGTGCGGAGTAAGCGCTCGCCACTTTGGAAATGCCGCGCGTGCAGCCCGAACCGCTGACTCGATATCCGCGGGCGAGCCTTGTGCCACGGATGCCAGCTTTTCTCCAGTCGAAGGATCCAGAGTTTCGAAATATTCGCGATCGGCCGGAGCCTGCCACTTGCCATTGATGAAATGCCCGAAGCTGCGGCCATGGCGCTCCAGCCAGGCCTGCGCCTCTTTGGGATCCTCCGGCGCGGGGCCGTACTCCATCGCCACGAATTTTTCGGCAATACTCATCTCAGTCGACGTTCCTTCGTCGTCCTGCATCGACACTACGCGATCGGATGACGATACTCCGCCGAATATCGTCCAGTTGCATGATGCTCCAGTTGCCGCTCAATATCGCCCAGCAACCCGCTTGCACCGAAGCGAAAAAGTTCTGCCCGCATCCACGAATACCCGAGTTCTTCTTTCATCAATGCCAGCCAATCGAGGGATTGTTTCGCTGTACGGATTCCGCCGGCAGCCTTAAAGCCTACTGCCATTCCAGTTTGCTCAGCATAATCGCGGATGGCGCGCGCCATCACCAGGGTTACAGGCAGCGTCGCATTCACTGTTTCTTTCCCGGTGGAAGTCTTAATGAAATCAGCTCCCGCCATCATGGCTACCAAGCTCGCTCGCGCCACATTGCGCAAAGTCAGCAGGTCGCCGGTCGCAAGGATCGCTTTCATGTGCGCTGTGCCGCACGCCTGTTTGAAGGCGGCAATTTCGTCATACAGCGCCTGCCACCTGCCGCCAAAAACATGCGCTCGCGTGATAACGATGTCGATCTCTTGCGCACCCGCTTCTACCGACCGGCGGATCTCTGAAACCCGCTCGGTGAGCGGCGAAAGGCCTGCCGGGAATCCGGCGGACACGGCGGCGACAGGGATGCCGCTTCCTTCTAAAGCCCGCAACGCAGTTTCCACAAACAAGTGGTAAACACAAATCGCCGCAACTTGGATCTCTAGACCTTCGATTCCTAATTGCTGCACCAGATTTTGCTGCAGTGGCTGACGCCCCTTTGCGCAGAGGCGCCGCACCCGCTCATCGGTGTCATCGCCGGAAAGCGTCGTCAAATCCATGCAGGTGATCGCTCGAAGCAACCAGGCCGCCTGCCATTCTTTTTTCACCGTTCTCCGCGCGACTTGGGTCTGGGCGCGGCGTTCCACCGCGCTGGTATTGACGCGCACATCCCGAACCCAGTTCAAATCCAGGGGAATTCCAGCGTTCCGCAGAAGCGGACGTCCGGCCAGCATTGGCTGCGGGTGCACTCGCCGTTCGGCGAAGATAGCCGCTTCCGACCGTGTATGTTTGCTTTCCGCCATGCCCCGTATTGATGCTCCAAACCTTGAGTGCGCTGCCAATTGTACGGCATGAAATCGGGCAAACGCGAATGGCGGCTGCGAATTCGTTTGTGCGCGCCACGTTCCTCCAAAGAAAAGCCTTCGAATTGCGAGCCGAAGGTTTACAATGTGCGTCGATTCCGCACGATTCAAGTTGCAAGCCTTACTATGCCCAGAAACCATGTGCCGGCGGCGGTCCAGATGAAACTGCGGCGCTCCGCGCAGAAGGTTATGAAGAACGCCCACGCTCCCTATTCGAAATTTCACGTGGGCGCGGCAATCCTTCTGTCGAACGGCAAAATCTTCTCAGGATGCAATGTGGAAAACGCCTCGTACGGAATGACCAATTGCGCCGAGCGTACGGCGATTTTTTCTGCGGTAGCGCAGCTCGGGCCGAAAATTGAAATTCGCGCCGTAACCGTGGTCAACGATCACGGCTTGCCCTGCTCTCCTTGCGGCGCCTGCCGGCAGGTAATCTACGAATTCGGCCCCGATGCCACGATATTTTTCCAGGGCGCTGCGGGACCAAAACAGGCTCACATCACGGAGTTGCTTCCGGAAGGATTCCGTCTCCAGTGAATCCGGCCTACGCTCCAACTCAGAATTTTCGCGCGATCGACGTGATTCGGAAGAAGCGGGACGGCGGTGAATTATCACCAGACGAAATTGAATCTCTGGTCGAGGCGTACACGCGCGACGACATTCCTGATTACCAGGTCGCAGCTTGGCTGATGGCGGTTGTGCTGCGCGGCATGACTCGCCCCGAAACTGCCGCGCTTACTGACGCGATGCTGCACTCGGGTGAGGTGCTCAATCTTTCCTCGCTACCATCGAGAAAGGTCGACAAGCATTCCACCGGTGGGGTGGGCGACAAGACTTCGCTGGTGCTCGCGCCGCTTGCCGCTGCCGCGGGAGTCGCCGTTCCCATGATCAGCGGCCGCGGGCTGGGACATACGGGCGGCACGCTCGACAAACTTGAGGCCATTCCGGGATTCAACGTGAATCTGCCCGTCGCTCAATTTCGGCGCGTTCTCGAAACTTGCGGATGCGCGATGATCGGCCAAACTGCGGAAATCGCTCCTGCCGATCGTAAGCTCTATGCCCTGCGTGACGTCACGGGAACTGTCGAAAGCCCCTACCTCATTTGCGCGTCGATCATGAGCAAGAAACTTGCCGAAGGCATCGACGCGCTTGTGCTCGACGTAAAGACCGGTTCCGGCGCCTTCATGAAAAACGAAAAAGATGCCGCGTTTCTCGCTGAACTCATGGTCGAAACCGGCGAACGCATGGGCAAACAAGTTGTTGCACTGATCACGGATATGGATCAGCCGCTTGGAAACATGATCGGGAACGCGCTTGAGGTGGTGGAAGTTATCGACCTTCTTCGCGGCCATGGCGCAGAAGACTTGCGGCAACTGTGCATTGAGCTGGCGGGATGGATGCTCCATCTAGGCGGAATTTCAAATAGTGTCGCAGAAGGAAAAAAGCGAAGCGAACAACTGGTTGCTTCCGGCGAGGTGCTCCAAAAATTCCGGCAGATGGTGGAACTGCAGGGCGGAGATGTCAGCACGATCGACGATCCAACCAAGCTTCCTCAGGCCCGGCATAGGATGACAGTCTCGAGTTCCAGAAATGGATACCTGGCATCTCTGCAGTGCGAACAGGTGGGAACCGCGTGTGTAGTTCTCGGTGGCGGGCGGGAGCGCAAAGAAGATTCTGTCGATCCTGCGGTCGGAATCGTGCTTCACAAAAAAGTTGGAGAACCTGTCTCCGCCGGCGAGCCACTTGCCACCATCCATTACAACTCAGAGGATCGAGCGAGGCGAGCGCGTCGACTGTTGGAATCCAGCTACGAAATTTCCGATTCGCCTGGCCAGAAAAGGTCGTTAATCCATCGAGTGATCGCAAGGTCCGGAGAGAAAAACTAAATGGGCAGGTATACAGGAATCCTTGGCATCTTAACCATGCTGGGCGTGGCTTTCGCCTTCTCCACGAATCGGAGGGCAATTCGCGTAAAGACCGTCGCCTGGGGACTTGGCCTGCAATTCGTATTCGCCATATTTGTGCTGCGCATCGAGGCCGGACGCCGCATGTTTCAGATCGCCGGCGATGCCGCGAATCGCGTGCTGAATTATGCCTTCGCCGGTTCGCAGTTTGTTTTCGGAGATCTCGGCAAGCAGTTCTCGCATATCGGCTTCATCTTTGCGTTTCAGGTTCTCCCGACCGTTATCTTCATTTGCGCGTTCTTCGCCATTCTCTACCACTACGGGATCATGCAGTTCGTCATTCGCATCGCGGCGTGGGCCATGACTCGCATCATGGGCGCGAGCGGCGCAGAATCGCTCAACGTTGCCGCGAGCATCTTCATGGGACAGACCGAAGCACCTGTCACCATTCGACCGTTTCTACCCGAGCTTACGCATTCGGAACTAATGACCGTGATGACCAGCGGCATGGCACATGTGTCGGGTTCAATCATGGCAGCCTATTTCGCATTTGGAGTTGAACCGAGACACGTGCTGAGCGCGGTTATCATGACCGCCCCCGGTACAATTCTGCTCTCCAAGATGCTCGTGCCCGAGACCGAACAACCGAAAACCGCCGGGCGCGTCATCATGAGCGAAGCCGAAGAGGAGCACGAGAAAAAGGAAAACCTGCTGGGCGCAGTGGCTCGCGGCACCAGTGACGGCTTGCACATGGCCCTCAACATCGGCGCCATGCTGATCGCGTTTCTGGCATTGATTGCGTTACTCGACGGCATCATGCATGGAATTCACAATGGTCTGGCACATCTGGGTTTTCTCTGGTTCCCTTCCAGTCTGGAAAGCATTTTCGGGGTGCTCTTCTCGCCGGTTGCATGGGTCATCGGAATTCCCTGGCGCGACTGCCTGGCTATCGGCAATCTCCTCGGCACGCGCATGGTGTTGAATGAATTGGTGGCATTCTCGATGTTGGGGCCGATGAAGGCCACGCTCGATCCGCGATCGTTTACCATTGCCACATTCGCGTTGTGCGGATTTGCGAATCTCAGCTCGATTGGAATTCAGATTGGCGGCATCGGAGCTCTCGCGCCCAACAAGAAAGCCGAACTTGCCCGGCTCGGCCTTCGTGCCATGATCGCCGGAACCATGGCGAATCTTATGTCGGCGTCGATCGCGGGCATGTTGCTTTAATGCTGATTCGTCTAATGCTAGTTCGTCTCTCGCTTTTCCAGAATTTTGCAGAACATTCAAGAAGTGCTTCATTCTGCCGATAGGCAAATGCAATTACCGGGGAGATTCATGAAACCTTTGAACTATTTGCTTGCTACTACTTTGTTCGTACTAATGGCTTTGCTCACGAATGCATCAGGGCAGACGGCGCCGCAGCGCGTAATCATCGACACCGATCCCGGCACCGATGATGCCATGGCGATCATTCTCGCGCTGAACTCTCCGGAACTGAAAGTGGAAGCCCTGACCATCGTCCCGGGCAATGTCGATGGCCGCCAGGGATTGGAAAACGCGCTGAAGATCGTTTCGCTTGCCGGCCGCTGTGACGTAACCGTCGTCGGAGGAGCACATCATCCGTTGAATCAGAAGTTAATCACTGCGCAGTACTGGCACGGGAAAAATGGACTGGCCAATGTCGAACTTCCTCCTTCGAAGTGCACAGCCGATCCGCGCTTCGGGCCGGATCTCATTATCGAGTTGCTTCACAAGTATCCGCATGAGATCACGCTGATTCCCATTGGACCTCTCACTAACATTGCGCTGGCGGTTTCAAAAGATCCTTCCATCGTTGGCCTGGCGAAAAACATTGTCATCATGGGAGGTTCAATTACCGGCGGAAACGTCAACGGGGCAGCGGAAGCAAATATTTATAACGATCCCGAAGCCGCGCAAATTGTTTTTAAGGCCGGCTGGATAGTCACAATGGTGGGCTCGGATGTGGGCGAGCGCACGCTTATTACGCGAAAATATCTTCAGGAGCTTCAGTCATCCCATGGGCCGCAGAACGACTTCATTGCGAAGATTGCCCAATTTTATTTGAATCGCAGCGAGAAGAGCGGATATTCGGGAGCCGCAATGTATGACCCGCTGGCGGTCGGAACGGTGATTGATCCTTCGCTTGTGACGCTGAAAGAAATGCACGTCGATGTTGAAACCAAAGGCGAGTTCACGCGTGGAGAAACCGTTGCGAATCGCATGGGTTCCGACGAGAAGAACGTCCTTCACGGGGATCACTACGAAATCGAAGGCGTGATTCCTTTGACGCCCAATGCGCGAGTTTGTCTCGCATCCGACGCCGATCGTTTTTTGAATCTCTTCGTGAGTCGAGTTAAAGGGAAATAGTTTTAACCATTGGCGCGTGCCACCAGGAAAATCGCCAGTCCGTAGAAGATAAACATCAACGCGAGATACGCTTTGGCGCGTGTGCCAGAGTTTTCGAATTCTTTCCATGCCAGAATTCCCCACAAGGCTGCGACCATGGGCGCGGACTGGCCGATTGCATACGAGATCGCCACGCCCGTGAAGCTTGCCGCAACCAGGTTGAATACTGTGCCAACGCCCCAAATGCATCCGCCGAAAAGGCCAAGAAGATGGCCCGACACCGGCCCCCTGAAAAATTGCGAGAAACTTACCGGTTCGCCCACCAACGGATGCTTCATGAAATAAATGTTCCAGATGAAGCAGGAGAGCAAAGCACCGAGCGTGAGAAAAACCGCGGCGCTATATGGCCCCAAAGTATTGCCGCGCGTCATCGCATGTGCCATGAATGGCGCCCAAAGCCCCATGAGGATTCCAGATACGACGCAAGTAATTACGCTTTTTTTCGAAACCGAACGTCCCGTCGCCGCGAGGGTGCCATAGGCTTTGCCATCCAAAACGACGGCAAACAATGCGCATGCCACGCCGAGCGCAAGGAATCCGGGATTGCCCCGAGGCTGCAGGGCATAACTCAGCACGACTCCCACCACCAGAGCAATCCCGATCGAAATAGGAAATGCCACGGCAAGGCCAGCCATATCGATGGCCGCCACCAGCAAGAGATTGGCAAGATTGAACAGCGCTCCACCAATCATTGCGTTGATAACGTTCGAGCTATCAGCCGAACGGACGTTGTTTAGGAAACTCGAGGAATCGTGTCCGGTGCTGCCCATGGTGAACGCCAAAACAAGAGAAATCAAAAAAATGCCGACCGCGTAATCCCAGTAAAAAAGTTCAAAGCGGTAACCCTTTACTCCCTTATAAGTATTGGCCCATGAACCCCAGCAAACCGCGCTTATGATCATCATCAGCAGCGCGACACTCAGACTCGATGGCGTGAACATTGATTCTCCTTAAGCTTATTGGTCGCGTGCAATCCTACATTCCAGGGCTGTGTCTTGCCTATGGCTGTCTGCAGTCGAAACTTCCCTGGCGCACCAAGACGTCAATTGGGCAGTGTCCCAATGCAGTATCCCCGTGAGGCAGAATCGGACAGAAACTCTTGCACGCTCAGTTTGACCAATTTCCGACGCACACGTAAAATAGTTGAGTTTGCCTGTACTCGCCGACCCGTTCTGGGGACGCCTGCCCTGGCTGCTGAAGCGCCGTGGCGGAAAACACAGCAAGCAGAAGAATCCAGCGCATGCCAGATTGCGTCCGTGTGCGCGTGGTCGGCTCTTGGTGGGCTGATTTTTACGAAATTTCGTTGGAGGCAGACGTATGTACGCGGTGATCCGCGCTGGTGGAAAGCAGTACCGGGTTGCGCCCGGCGATGTAATTCGGGTTGAAAAGTTGGCTACGGGCACCGACGGCCATGTCGATTTTCCTGAAGTGCTCGCGGTCTCGGGCAGCGCGGGTCAAATCGGCAAGCCACAATCCCAAGCAAGCGTTGTCGGTGAAGTTGTAGAAGAAGGGCGCAGCCCCAAGATTCTCGTCTTCCACTACAAGCGGAAGAAGCAATACAAAAAGCTGCGCGGTCATCGGCAGTCATTCACGGCGGTCCGCATCACAGAAATTAACTTCGACGGGCAAAGCTTCAAGGCTCCTGAGCAAGCGAAAAAGCAGGCAAAGCCGAAGAAAGCAAGGGCCGAAGCTGAAGAAGCAGTCGCTGAAGGCGCATCGATAAAGACTGCTAAAAAGAAATCAGCACCCAAGAAGGCAGCAAAGAAATCTGCAAAGAAGAAGTAAATCTGGACAGGCGGAAGCATTTGCCTTCACCGAGGCTCGCCTGAACCGAGAACTGGCAACTGGCCACTGAGAACTGCTTTATGGCACATAAAAAAGGGCAAGGCACATCCAGAAACGGCCGCGATTCGAATTCACAGCGGCTGGGCTTCAAGGCATTCGGCGGACAAGTCGTTCCCGGCGGAACGATCATTGTTCGTCAGCGTGGCACCCGCGTGAAACCGGGTCTCAACGTGGGCCGCGGCAAAGACGATACGCTTTTCGCCAAGATCAGCGGACGCATCAAATTTCTGAACAAGGGATCGATGGGTAAGTTTGTAATGGTCGAACCGGTGGAAGTCGCCGACTAGGCGGCACGCGCCTCAAACCGGCGCTCGGATGATGCGCGCGCCACACGGCCTCGCCTTCGGGACGAGGCTTTTGCTTTTGTGATTCATTTTTACGTTGCTTGGTAAGCATGTTCATTGACGAGGCAAAAATCCGGGTCAAGGCGGGCGATGGCGGCAACGGCTGCATGGCTTTCCGCCGCGAGAAATTTGTCCCGCGTGGCGGTCCTTCCGGCGGCGACGGCGGCAAGGGCGGAGACGTGATCATGGAATCGA
This sequence comes from uncultured Acidobacteriaceae bacterium, assembly GCA_963766625.1. Lineage (GTDB taxonomy): Bacteria > Acidobacteriota > Terriglobia > Terriglobales > Acidobacteriaceae > Sulfotelmatobacter. Next base: position 727,355 of record CAVYBF010000028.1, read on the forward strand.
GCGAGCGCCACAACACTCTGGTGCATTTTCGATTCAATCCCGAATACAAAGCCGAGCGCGGACGCCATGGCGAGGGATCGAACAAAACCGGCCGCGAGGGTGCGGACGTGATTTTGAAAATCCCGGTGGGCACGATTGTGTTCGACGAGGAAACCGGTGAGAAGGTTTTCGATTTCTCTGCTGCCGACCAGCGTCTTGTCATTGCACGCGGTGGCCGCGGGGGTCGGGGAAATGCGCGGTTCGCAACCTCGGTGCACCAGGCTCCGCGCGAGTGCGAGCCGGGCCGCCCGGGTGAAGAGCACAATTATCGGCTCGAATTGAAGTTGCTCGCCGATGTTGGCCTGGTTGGTTATCCGAATGTCGGCAAGTCGACATTGATCTCGCGCATCTCGGCCGCGCGGCCGAAAATCGCTGATTATCCTTTCACTACGCTGGAGCCGAATCTTGGCGTCGTGGCAGTCGGAGACGCCAGGGACGAAATCAGTTTCGTGGTTGCCGACATCCCCGGATTGATTGAAGGAGCCCACACCGGCTCGGGCTTGGGAGTGCAATTCTTGCGGCATATCGAGCGCACTCGATTGCTGGTTCACCTGGTTGACGTGTCGGACGCGAGCGGCCGCCCGGACGTAACAAAGGATGTGGAAGTAATTCTAGGCGAACTGGCCAGCTTCGGCGCCGGGCTGGAGCACAAGCCCATGATTATGGCGGCATCGAAGATCGACGTTGCCAACAAAGACAAAGTTGCGGCGCTGAAGCGTTACTGCAAAAAACACAAATTGAAGCTCTACGAGATTTCCGCCGTGTCCGGAAAAGGAATCGAAGATCTGAAATACGCGATGGCCCAGGAAGTCGATGCCTTGCGCCGGCAGGAAAGTAAACAGGCAAAAGCGGACTCTAGAAGCACCTGATTCAACTGCTCACCTTAGCTCGGCAGCTGCGATCCGTGCTGAAACCGATACTGAAGAATCTTAGCCGCCAGTGCCGGAGGCATTTCCTCTCGCTCCGACGTCACGGTGCGCACGACTTCTCCACGGCACACGACTTCTGTCGGCGAAAGTCCAGCGATCTCTGACGGCAGCACCAGATTGATTTCCAGGACGACATTCGGTTGCAGGAAATCTTCTGCCTGAAACAGCAGACCCGAGCGGCTGATGTTTCGAGTTTGGCCTTCATGCCAATTCTCTTCATTGACCTGCCGGTATTTCAATGGCAACCGAAGCTGAAAACGCTGTGCGCGCGACAACGGTAACTGCTGTGTCTTAGTAATGTGAGCGGTTCGAACCGGCATATTAACCTCCTGGGGCGATCTAGTAGAATCGAGCACTTCCCGCACTCGATTTTTCAACTCGCGAAGCGTGAATGGTTTTTGGAGCAGTCGAACCCCCGCGTCCAGCGTGCCGTTTCGTCCGATTACATTTTCCGTGTAACCGGACATGTAGAGTACCTGGGTGTTCGGGCGGATTTCTTCAATCCGCTGTGCCAATTCGCGTCCATTCATGCCGGGCATGATGACATCGGTGAGAAGCAGATGAATCATGCCCTCATGCGCTACCGCAACCTGCAACGCGACTGTTCCATCGGCGGCTTCAATCACTCGATAGCCCTGCTTTTCGAGAAATTGCTTGGCGAGATATCGCAGGTTGGCTTCATCCTCCACTAACAGGATGGTTTCGGTTCCTGGCTCAGTCGCCACAGGCGTGGGTGTAGTCGCAGTCTGCACGGGACTTTCGGGAATATCTGCAACTCGCGGAAAATATATTTTGAATGTCGTGCCTTGGCCCGGATCGCTATTGACCCAGATATACCCACCGCTCTGCTTCACGATTCCATAAACCGTGGAGAGCCCCAGCCCCGTTCCCTTCGGACCTTTTGTGGTGAAGAATGGTTCAAAGATGTGCGACTGGGTTTCGGAATCCATGCCGGCGCCGGTGTCGGTGATTGAGAGCAGGACGTAGTTTCCAGGCTTCAGCGGCGCTGGAAAGGGCGCGTGTTCCTGATCGACGGTTACGTTCGAAGTCTCGATGGTTAGTCTTCCTCCCGACGGCATTGCGTCGCGCGCATTCACGGCAAGGTTCATGATGACTTGCTCCACCTGGCCGGCGTCGGCGCGGACAGAACCAAGCCCGTTGGCCGCAACCAACGCGAGATCGATATCCTCTCCGATCATGCGCCTGAGCATTTTCAGGTTTTCTGTGACTACGCTGTTGAGATCGAGAATCTTTGGAGCCAGCATCTGCTTGCGGCTGAAAGCGAGGAGTTGACGCGTTAGTGAGGAAGCGCGTCCGGCTGCACTGGCAATTTCCTGGGCAGGAGCGCGCAACGCCGGTTCAGGACCGAGGCGCTCCAGCAAAAATTCCGCATAGCCCGAGATCACCATCAACAAATTATTGAAATCGTGCGCAATGCCGCCTGCTAATCTGCCGACAGCCTCCATTTTTTGCGACTGTTGCAGTTGCTGCTCCAGCACGCGCCGCTCCGTCACATCTTCGGCAAAGAGCTCAAAGGTTTTGCTGTTCCCACCATTCAACACGGTTCGCCCGGAAATCCGAGCCAAAGTTCCGGCGCCGTTTTTTCGCTTCCATTGGACGACGACGCCGTTAAACGGAACCGACGTGCGCAAACGATCCGCCAGGTCGAACCAGTGCTGCGCGTCTTCATAGAGCGCTCCCAGATGCGACCCCACGAGCTCACTGGCTGAGGAATAGCCCAGCATTGAGAGCAGCGCCGGATTCACATCCAGAAGTTTTCCTGCGGAATCACAACGGCAGATTCCGTAAGGCGCATCCGTCACCAGCGAACGGAAGTTCATTTCCGAGCGCCGCAATTTTTCCTGAGCCACACGCAAGGCCGCATTCATCCAGCAGATCAGAAAGGCTAAAACAACGAAGAGCGCCAGTCGGATCATGGTGGCACGAAATTGCGCCGGGCTCAGTTGTGCGGAAAACGAAAAGTAGGCGCTTACGGTCAGTGCGAATGCTGTCGCTACAAGACCGGGCTTCCATCCGCCATACCAGGCGCTCACCATCACGGCGACGGCGAACACTGCGAGGCGGCTTTCTGCGATGTTGGGAAGCAGGAGGGCAGGGACCAGCGCCAACGTAGTGCTGAGGACGGCTACGCCGTATCTCAGAATAGGCGCACGGCTAGGCTGTATGCGAAGTAGGGGGAGGTTTACCCGCATGGGAGTCATGCTATTGCTTGACCTTTGGATGCGCGAGATTACAGGAGTGCATTCCCAATTCCGAAAGAGGTATCCATTTTGGCACGTCCGCATGGGCAACTAGACGCAGCACCATGGACATCCGGACCATGTCCATTTTTTGACGGCTCAAGAGCCATTTGTCATCATGGAGATGGCGAATCTTTCCCTTGTCCGGTTTACCGCAATCGTCATCAAAAACTGAGTAATGCAATACTCTTACAGTTTCGTGCTGTGGTTGTTTGCTGCGGCATGCTTCGCGGGGCTTTTGGGAGCGCTGCTTGGAGTGGGCGGCGGGATTTTTCTCGTTCCCGCCATGGTTCTGGCTTTCCATCTCCCTATGAAAATCGCAGTAGCCGCCAGCGTAGTGTCGGTGATTGCGACTTCCAATGCGGGCGGTTCTTCCTACGTCGACCAGCGCATTACCAATCTTCGGCTCGGCATGTTTCTCGAGATTTTCACCACCGTCGGGGCACTCTCAGGCAGCGTGCTGGCGCTCTATCTGCACGATTGGACGATGCAGCTCATCTTTGCGGCGATGCTCGGTTATATGGCCTACGCTGCTTTTTCTACCCGCAATCTGGATGATCAGCGCATCGCCTCGGGAGAGTTCGCTCACGCGAGGCCCGAACGATTCGCGCGTTGGCTGAAGCTTCGCGGCGACTATCACGACCAAGCGGCCGGCAAAGAGGTGCAGTATGTCGTGAATGGCGTACCGATTGGCGGTTTCATCGCGTATCTCGCCGGCTTAGCCTCAGGTCTACTGGGAGTAGGCGGCGGCGTGCTGAAAGTCTCTGCCATGAACCGCTACATGAATGTGCCGATGAAAGCCGCGGTCGGAACCAGCAAGCTGATGATCGGGGTGACTGCGTCCGTAAGCTCGATTTTATTTTTTCTGGCCGGATTGATCCATTTCACGGTGGTTGGACCTGTTGCCGTGGGAACCACCGCCGGCGCCACTGCGGGGACGCTCATCATGAACCGCCTGCATAGCTCTCGGCTGAAATGGCTGTTTGCGGTGTTGATGCTTTACCTGGCATACGAAATGTTGGCTAAAGGACTCGATACAGGATTTCATTTTCATTTACCCGCTTTTGGATAATTCGAGACGCATCCTCGAAATTACATCTACGAACCTGCATGATCGAAGATAAACATCTCGGCAGCGCCGCGAAGCAAAGCATCGCTGAAGAGCTCAACGTTTATGCCGACGTTTACAAGGTACTGCTCGGCGGAATGATAGTGAGCACAGCGTTGTTTGCCGCCGGGATTGTGTGCGCTCTGGTGCATCCACAATACGTTCCCCTTTCTCCCGAGTGGATCAAGCAGCACTATCATTGGCGAGCGATTGTTCATGGAATCCGGTCGTTTGACCCAACCGTGATTATGATGATCGCCACTGTATTGCTGATCCTGACGCCGGTGGTGCGCGTGATCGTATCGGTTTATGCCTTCGCAGTCGACCACGATCGCAAGTTCGTAATTGTTACTCTGATCGTATTGTCGGTAATCATTCTGACGATCGTGCTCGGATTGTTTGGCTTGAGGTAGCGCACCTGTTGGATTCCGCAAACAAAGCGCGACTTGCCAATCCGAGCTGAAAACGCTGAGACTGGTTGCGCATGAATATCGGCCTTTTCGGGGGCACTTTCGATCCGATTCACCGCGGGCACGTCGCGCTGGCTCGCGCCGCCCGCGAGCGCTGCAAGCTTTCCCGCGTTCTGTTTGTTCCAGCCAACGTTCCACCCCATAAGCAACAGCAGCCCTTGTCGGACTTCGCGCATCGCTATGCCATGATCGCCCTGGCCACAGCTCAAGAAAAGGACTTTCTGCCCTCTCTTTTGGAAGCGCCGGAACCTGCAGATTCAAAATCCGAGCGTCCGCGAAAAACACTCGCGCCAAAGCCGAATTACACCATAGACACTGTGCTGCGCATCAAGCAGTCATTTAAGGAAGCGGACCGGCTATTCCTGCTGATCGGCATTGACGCCTTCAAGGACATTGCGAAATGGCATCAGCCGGAAGTTCTATTTCGCGAATGCGAATTTCTGGTCGCGAGCCGGCCGGGGTTTTCTCTCGCTGACGTTGCCAATGCGTTGCCCGCAAGCCTGCGTCCCCGGCAGGAAGTGACCCGTCCATTTCACAAACAGGCGGCCCGAGGAGACTTGGTTTTGAGTGGCGTGACGATTCACCTGTTGGACGATGTCTACCAACCAATTTCTTCTACTGCGATTCGCGAGGCTGGCGCCGCAGGAAAATCGTTAGCCCGCTTTGTTGACCCCGCCGTCGGCGATTACATCAAAAAAATGGGACTGTATAGGAGACTGTAAAGGAAATTGATAGTCGCCTCCCTTTTTTTCGCCTGTGAGCGCACCTATCGGTGGAAAAGTGCGTGCTCGCCTCATTTACAATAAAGAATCACAACTATGTACCCCGCTCAGAGAACGCGTCGTAATATTCGATACCCACCTTGCGCATGAAAAAAAATGAACTCAAGCAACAAGTAGCGGCAGCCATCCAGGCTTGCCTCGACAAAAAAGCCGAAGAACTTTCAATCCTCGAAATGGACAAAGGGTCGGGAGCATTTACCGATTACTTCGTTTTATGCAGCGGCACAAATCCGCGGCAGGTGCAGGCCATTGCCGACGAGGTGGAACTGCGTTTGAAAACCGCGGGTTTGCGGCCAACACAAGTCGAGGGATACAAGCAAGCCGACTGGATTCTGGTCGACTATGTTGACTTCGTCGTGCACGTGTTTTCCGAAAAGGCGCGCAAGTTTTACGACCTGGAACGCCTGTGGAAGGCAGCGCGCCGGCTTGAGCCATCGGATTTGAAAGCAAAGTCAAGGTCCAAGACTACGGCGCGAAAATCAGCAGCGCCGCGCAAGCGCACTGCGACCGCACTCAAGCGAAAAAAGGCTTAACTGCTCCGCGAATTGGTGCCGGTATGACAACTTCTCCCAAACCAGACGGCGCTCCGGCGGAAGCCACTTGGGGCAACTCTTACAGGCTTGTCGCTTCCGACAAGTGGAAGCGGCAGTCGGCTTACATGGGCAAGGCGGTGACGGAATCACTCGTAGAATACGCGGCTCCTCAGCCCGGAATGAAGGTTTTGGATCTGGCCAGCGGAACCGGCGAGCCGGCAATCAGCCTGGCGAAGCGCATAGGAACAAGCGGAAAAGTTACCGCTCTCGACCTGAGCGCCGACTTGCTTGAGATTGCCAAACGACGAGCGGACGAGCGCGGGCTCGAAAATTTCATCACCCAGCAGGCGGACGCGCACTCGCTGCCTTTCACTGACAACAGCTTTGATCTGGCAACCTCGCGTTTTGGTGTGATGTTCTTTCGCGACATTGTAGTCGCGCTGCGGGAGTTGCATCGAGTTCTGCGGCCAAATACTCGAGCCTGTTTCCTCGCCTGGGGACCGTTCGATCAACCCTACTGGCAAAGCATGATGGGCGTGGTGCATCGGCATGTGGGTGGACCGCTGTTGGCGCCGGGCGGTCCGGATCCTTTTCGCTATTCGGCATCAGGAAGCCTTTCGCAAGTGCTCCATGCTGCGGGCTTTCGCGAAATTCACGAAGAAACCAGGACCGTACCCTGGACTTGGCCTGGAACTGCGGAAGAAGTATGGGAACAGGCGCGGGCTGTCGCAGTACCGTTTCGTCCGATGTTGGACCGGGTCCCCTCCCCGGCATGGCCGCAGATCCACAAAGAGGTGCATGCGGCGATTGCTCAATACGTTCGCGGCGCAAACATCGAGTTCGGAGCGACGATAATGTTGGCGTCGGGATGCAAATGAATTCAGGCTGCCGTGAAGATAAAAATTGCGTGGATCGGAAAAACGAAGGAACCGGCAATTCAATCGCTGACGGAAGAATATGTAAAGCGAATCTCGCGTTATACCCGACTTGAAGCTGTGGCGTTGCGCGATGAAGCAACGTTGTTGCAAATCGCTGGGCGAGGTTCCGGCAATGCGGCCAAAAGCGGAAGCTCTGAAAAGTCGACGCTGGTGCTGATGGATTTGCGCGGCAAGCAGCTTTCGTCGGAAGAGTTCGCGCGCTTTCTTGGAGGCTATCAGGATCGCAATCCCCTGCCACTGATTTTCGGGATTGGGCCCGCAGATGGATTTAGCCATGCCGCGCTGAAGGCGGCGCAACACACGATTTCGCTGGGAAGGATGACGCTGGCGCACGAACTCGCCCGCGTGGTTGTGCTGGAGCAACTCTATCGTGCGTTCACGATTCTAAAAGGTCATCCGTACCACTTCGGACATTAAGCGCGCTCGTCCGACCCAGGCTCTGTACCTTTGTGCATTGTCCTTCGCGGCGCTCGCACTTAAAGTTCGGAAAGGCTTTAAAACATAGCACTCATCTTGCTGTGATGGCCTGGAGCCAATTCATGATAGACGTGATCGAATTATTGCGGAAAAAGGAACAGGAGTTGCAAAAAGTAAAACGGCAGGTCGAAGCTCTGCGCATCGCGGCGCCTTTGCTCGGCGAGGATGATCCGGTCACGGCCGCTATTACACCGATGACCGGCAGACAAACCAGCAACTAGGTGCGGGAGAACCGAGCGAGGCAAGGGCATTTTTCCCGATGCAAACGTCAATCCCCATACGAATGGATCGTAGGCTTGCCGGGGGCAAAACATGTGTCACCGCCAATGAGCAATTGCTGGGCCTTTTCACCAGCCTTGGCCATTGCCCATTCGCACAGGTAATCACCAGAAGGTGACTTGTGGTTACTCCGCCTTAAGTAATCTGCCGTGGACCTGTGGGTCGTTGACACCCCGAACCTGGTTTGCTACCTTCTTACCTGACATTCACAAAACTCTGGCCGAGCGAATTTAGTACCTTTGGAGAAAGCTAAGTTCTGCATTCTTTATTGATTGCAGGCAACAATGATTTCGGCTTGCTCCTGGGTTCGGTAGAAGTAGGGTCGCGTCAGAAAATTCCCTTCCCTCGATGGGAGCGCGTCCCGAAAAGTCAGGTAAACCGAACAGGCTTTCTGCAATTTCAGAACAGTGCCTGGTGTTCCGGCCCTGATCATTCAAAAGCGGCAGAAGGAATTCATTTGCGCAAGCGCTTCTACATCCTATTTGTGGCCCGCGGCGACGATGGGCAACTACGTAAGATCCCCATTCCAGTGCATTATCTGTATGTGTTTGTAGTGGGTGCGGCTATCGGGTTTTTAAGCCTTACCGGCATCGCCAGCTCTTACACCCGCATGTTGCTTAAGGTCTCCCACTACAACGAATTGCGCACGGAAAAAGAGCAGCTTCGGGATCGTTACTCCCGCCTGGAACAAGTCGCTAAGGAGCGCGATGTTCAGGTCGCCTCGTTGGGATCGATCGCCAGTGAAGTTTCCGCGCTTTACGGTTTAAAGGCTCAACCCACGCTGGTCACGGCATCGCAACAAGACATTCAGGATGCTGAAGTCACTTCCTCACTGGATCAACTCAGCGCTTTGCGCAATTCGGCCCTTACCGGTGCAGCCACAGTCGGGATCAGCCTGGGTTTGACACGCAACGCCACAACTGCCGATTGGAATCGCGCCAACTCCGCACCCAATCTCTGGCCTGTCGACGGCCAGGTCACGGCCAGTTTTGGTGAGCGCATCGACCCATTCAACGGCGAAGGCGCATTTCATAGCGGCGTGGATATTGGTAGCAGCTACGGCCACGCGGTGATCGCTCCTGCCGACGGCGTCGTGACTTTCGCCGACTTTCTTGGCGGATACGGCAAGGCCATCATGTTGGATCATGGCCACGGCATCTCCACGCGCTACGGCCACCTTTCCGGCTTCGCAGTTACGCCCGGACAAGAAGTCCATCGCGGCGATGTGATTGGCTATGTTGGCACCAGCGGACGCTCCACCGGACCTCATCTTCACTATGAAGTCCGCATTAACGACACTCCGGTCAACCCTTACAAGTATCTCCGCATGACGGTTGCTGACAGCGGCGGTTTCCACTACGGCGGGTAGTAAGAAGGTGGTTAGTGGTTCGCGTTCAGTGACCGGTTTCTAATTTCCAGTTTCCACCCGTTTTCTTAGTGGTCCTTCCGAAAAGTTCCTATTCTATGACCAGCTTTTTTCGCTCAGTACGGGAAGACATTGCGGCCGTCTTCGAGTCGGATCCGGCTGCCCGCTCCTATGCGGAAGTCCTGATCTGCTATCCCGGCTTGCACGCGGTGTGGGCACATCATTTGAGCCATTGGCTGTGGCGTCACGGCATGCGTTTCCTGGCCAGATTCAATTCGCAGATTGCGCGGTTGCTCACGGGAATTGAAATTCATCCTGGGGCCGAAATTGGACGGCGTCTGTTCATCGACCACGGCATGGGGGTGGTGATCGGAGAGACTGCCATTGTCGGCGACGACGTTACCCTTTACCAGGGTGTCACGCTGGGTGGAACCGGAAAAGAAAAAGGCAAACGGCATCCCACACTCGGCAATAATATTTCGATCGGCTCCGGTGCCAAGCTGCTGGGCAACATCAAGATCGGTGACAACTGCCGCGTGGGTGCCGGTTCTGTTGTGCTGCGCAACGTGCCGGCCAATTCCACGATTGTCGGCGTGCCCGGGCATATTGTTCTACGGGACGGCAAGCGAGTGATCATCACCGATCCCAAGGACATTCGCGACCCGCTCTCCGACGTGATCATCAAGCTGGCTGAGGAAGTACACGAATTGCGCGAGAAATTTCAGGAGCATTCGCACGAAGCTTTGGGGGCCGAGCCGGACTTGTCGATTGACGAAGAAAAGCCGACGCCAAAGATATCTCCGCAAGAGCTGTTTCAGGATGACTATCAGATTTGAAGCAGTGGTCGCCGGGTAGGCGACATCTCCAATCATAACCGCAAGCTCACTGCCTCAGCCCCATCCAGTTCTCGGAAACGACCAGCGAATTACCTGGATTGTGCGGATCGTATTTCACCGATGTGGGCAGGCCCAGCCGGCATGAGTGCAGGTTAATCCACTGCCGCAGATACGTCACATCTTGCGAACACTCATAGGAGACACCGGCCACATCATACTTATAGATCAGCAACACGGCACGATGACCATCGCTCGGCTCCATCTCCTGGACGTCGATGACGGTGCCGTCTGTGATGCGGCCGATGCCGTCAAGCCAGACGCGGCGCTCGCGTTCAAGTTCCGCCGATCCTTTGGGCTTGCGCCGTAGGAGAGCGTAGGCGCTCACAGCAACGACGAAACCTGCGGCAAAGAAAGAATATCCACTGAACCAATTCATGAGAGCTGCGTGGAAGCGCCAAGAGCGTTTCGTCTATCAGGATATGACGGAAGCGCCCTTCGCGGAAGTGCGCGCAAAGTTACCGAGGTGTGGGGCTGTGGAAATCTTCATTGTTCGAGGTCAAGAAAAGAAACCGGAGAATGTAGAACGTGAGTTCAGACTGTTTTGGCTCCGAAAGCTATTTCTGTTCGCACACGAAGTCCCGCGCCATGGCCCCGAATCCGCCTTCTGCAGTCGAGCCAAACTGGTCATCGCGACGCATCTTCTTGATGACCACCAGTTTTCCGCCTTTATCCAGTGCGTAAAACCACTCGGAGTTGGGGGTCGCTGTGCTTTTCGCGCAATTGAAGCGAACCCGCGCGCGCAGTTCAATGAAAGGACCTCCCTGGGGCAGCTTGATCGCTTCCTTGTACTGGACGCGAATCCATGCCGTCCGCAAACCATTCTTTTGCGAACTGATCGAGCTGACGAGAACCTCATCCCCATTGGCAGTTGCGCCGATCACATGCCACTCTCCGGCTGCGTGGGCAATTCGTGAGACGAACAGCACGGGAACCAGAACGATTGCCGCAACAATGACAGCCGCTTTGATGCTGGGCCGGGGGAAGGACATAAGCACGCCGCACACACTTTCAGCTAAAAAACCCGCCCTGTCAACTGCCGGAAGCATTCCATGCGGGTTCTATTCAGTCAACGAAAGCTCAACAGGGTAGTTCAACGTCTGGTATCTTGGTGGGACCTGATCGCAATTCCTTATGGAAACTTTGCATACAACGACGGTCGATTCGGTGGCGGGGCGATTGTTTCTCGCTGCCTCCGAAAACGGGCTGCTCGCATTGGAGTTCGATGCGAGATTGTCGCGGCAGCAATCGATTCGTCCGAATCCTCGCGACCTGCGGCAGGAAAAAAGAGGTCTTGTTTTCCAAGACTCGCCTGGCTTGATGATTCCCTACGTGAGCGAACTCGAAGAATATTTTGCCGGCAAACTCCGCAAGTTCACGTTTCCGCTCGATCTTCGCGGCACGGATTTTCAGATCGCCTGTTGGCGCGCTCTGCTCGCAATTCCTTATGGCGAAACGCGCAGCTATGCGGACATCGCGCGCGCCGTCGGCAAGCCAAATGCATTTCGCGCCGTAGGCATGGCCAACAATCGAAACCCAATCGCCATTGTCGTACCGTGCCATCGTGTGATTGCCTCCAATGGCACGCTCTGCGGTTACGGCGGCGGCCTTGAGGTGAAACGAAAACTGTTGCAGCTCGAAGGTGCGCTCAGTGGGATGCTGGCGGCATAGGAACACTATCGATTGTTGATTCTTGATTCTTGATTAAAAAATCCGACACGGGGAAAGACTTTCAATCAATAATCACAAATTAACAATCAACAATTCAACTCCCTACTTCTTGACGACCGCGACAAAATCCTCCAAGCTCCGCAAGGCCGGCCTCTTCTATCTCGTTTTCGTGATGTTCTCCTACACCACCGGAGGTCCGTTCGGTCTGGAAGACATGGTCACGACTTCTGGGCCGGGGATGACGCTGATTTACCTCCTTCTTCTGCCGTTTTTCTGGTGCATTCCCGTCTCACTCGTGTCGGCTGAACTCACCACTGCTATGCCAGTCGAAGGCGGCTTCTATCGCTGGACTCGCGCCGCTTTCGGCGATTTCTGGGGATTTCTCGCGGGCTGGTGGAACTGGTCAGCATCGTTTCTGCTGGGCGGAGCCTACGCCGTTCTCTTTACTGATTATCTCGTCTATTATTTCCCCGGCCTGAAGGGATGGAAGCACTATCTTGTTTCCGTCGCTCTAATTGCTGTGATCACGTGGATCAACGTGCGCGGCATTCAGATGGTCGGCAAAGTCGCGACCGCACTGGAAATCTTTATCTTTCTGCCGGTCATGACGATGATCGTCATCGCGCTGACGCACTGGCATTTCAATCCGTTCGTTCCGCTGATCCCGCCGCATCAACCAACCTTCAAGATTTTCGGCGTAGGCCTGGCTCTCGGGCTTTGGCTGTATTCCGGCTATGAACAACTCTCCACCGTGGCCGAAGAAGTCGAAAATCCGCAGCGTGCCTATCCATGGGCATTGGCACTCGTTGTGCCGCTGTCAGTTGCAGCATATTTTCTGCCCACACTCGTGGGCCTCGCCTCGGCAGGCAACTGGGAAACCTGGCACACCGGATTTTTTTCGGATGCGGCAAGACTGATCGGCGGACCGTGGCTGGGTACATGGATGACACTGGCTGCAATGATCTGCAATGTGGCCCTGCTCAACAGTACCGTGCTCACGACCACGCGCATGCCGTTCGCTATGGCGGAAGACGGCTACCTTTCCGCCGCGCTTACGCGCCGGCACTCTCGTTATGGCACGCCCTGGCTGGCGATTGTTTTATCAACGGGCATCTATTCCCTGCTTGCCTGGCAGAGTCTGGGGCAGCTCATCTCAATCTATATCTGGCTGCGTTCCGCCACGACTGTACTGACAGTGCTTTCGGGCTGGAAACTCCGCCGCACGCGTCCCGAGATGCCGCGCGCATTTGTTGTTCCTGGCGGAAGCATCGGATTACTCTATGTAGTTGGCGCGCCGGTAATCATGGCGATTGTGGCGCTGCTTGGCGGCGACCGCTTCGCCACAATCGGGGGCGCGATCGCGATGCTGCTCGGGCCGGTCGTGTACTTGATACTGACAAGTACGCGGGCACAATCTAGACGTCAAAGTGCAGGAACCGACGCAGATGCCTGAAGCAAGCCTGGGGACAAACGGAAGTGGTCTCCTGATGCTGTATTTTCGCGTTCTTTGTGGTGCGACCTTTGCGGTTTAGGTTTTTATTTTTTGATCGATTCGAGCAAGAACAAACGCACTTAACCGCGAAGCGAGCGAAGAAATCCCGCGAACACCGCAAAGAAACCCGATAAGGCTAATTGTGCCACCACACAACCAACCCTCTTTTGAACGTGTTACAATGAGCCGCCTTGGAACTTCTGCTGTGCAGGGAATCCACCGTTTTTCCACACTGATACGCTGAGAGAGTCCCGGAACTTCGTGCCCAAGAATCCTACTTCCGCCGCTCCACCTCTCACCTACGCCGATGCCGGGGTTGATATCGACCGCGCCAATCGCACTAAGCAGCGCATCAAGTATCTTGCCCGTAAAACTTTTACCCGGGGCGTGCTCAGCGAAATTGGCGGCTTTGGCGGCCTGTTCGCCGTGGACAAGGCAAAGTACTCCGATCCTGTATTGGTTTCGAGCGTCGATGGGGTGGGTACGAAACTCAAGGTAGCTTTCGAAATGGGACTACATTCGACCGTTGGCGCGGATTTGGTCAACCACTGCGTAAACGACATCGCGGTGCAAGGCGCCGCTCCGCTGTTTTTCATGGATTACCTCGCGACCGGAAAGCTCGAACCTTCCGTGGCCGAAAAAGTTGTTGAGGGCATAGCCGACGCCTGCAAACACAATGGCTGCGCTTTGATCGGTGGGGAGACCGCCGAGATGCCCGGATTCTACCCCGATGGTGAGTACGATCTGGCGGGATTTATTGTCGGAGTCGTCGAGCGCGACCGCGTCATCACTGGCAAGGATGTGCAGATCGGCGATGTGATCCTTGGCTTGCCTTCCAATGGCCTGCACACCAACGGATACTCGCTGGCCCGCAAGCTTCTCTTCGAGGTCGCGCATTACTCGCCGGAGGATTACGTCAACGAGATCAAAGGTAAAGTAGGCAACGAGCTGATGCGCACTCACAAGAGTTATTGGCCCGCGCTTAGAAAGCTCCTCGACGCGCAATGCGTTTCGGCGCTGGCTCACATCACCGGCGGCGGCATCACAGAGAATCTTCCACGCGTGCTGCCCCGCGGCACCGCAGCGGCGATCGATCTCGGCTCCTGGCCGGTCCCGCCATTGTTCGAGCATTTGCGGCAATTAGGGAACGTTCCGCAAGACGAAATGCTGCGGACTTTTAATATGGGACTGGGCATGCTGCTGGTCATTCCACTCGCGAAATTTAAGAAAGCGCAAAGCGTGCTCGATCGGGTGGGTGAGAAGGCTTATACTGTCGGTCGCATCGTCAAAGGCGAGCGCAAGGTGATTTACAACTAATTTTGCTCCGCGACTGATCTTTCGCAGCCGCTGAATCTCACCAGAAAATTAACATTCCTTTCACATTTCCTCCATTTCCCTCTGCTCGGCTTTCTGAATCTTATCTTCGACAACATCTAGCTCGCCCTGACTACATTCAACAAGACGAGGCTTCACTATGCGCAAAAAGCTGACGTCAAAGGTTTTATCGAATACATCATTACTGCAGGACAATCGTCGGCCAACAGTTTGTTCTATGCGCAAACTGCCGCAAACTCTGGCCGAGCACGATCAGAAACTGCTGGGTGAAATGACGGCAGATGGTAAACCGCTGCCCTGAGGAACCAATCAGGCAAATCTGGGAACAAAGTGAGCGTGAAGTATGATGGTGGGTTGAGTTTCGCCTCCCATGAAATCGATTGGGGTTCTTCTTTCCGGACGCGGTTCGAACTTCGTCGCCATCGCCGATAGCATTGATGCCGGCCGCGTCCCGAACACTCGCATTGCCGTTGTCATCTCGAATCGAGCTGAGGCGGCCGGAATTGCCACGGCGCGGCAACGCGGCTTAACCGCGCTGGTGATTCCCTCAAAAGGCAAACCGCGCTCTGATCACGACCGCGAGGTTGTCGCCGCTCTCAAGCAGCACGATGTTGACCTGGTCTGCCTCGCCGGATACATGCGTCTGCTCTCGCCTTGGTTCGTGCAACAGTTTCCGCGGCAGATTCTGAATATTCATCCATCTTTATTGCCTGCGTTTCCCGGCCTCGAGGCGCAGGAGCAGGCATTCGCCTACGGAGTGAAGGTTTCCGGCTGCACGGTCCACTTCGTCGACGAAGAACTGGATCATGGGCCAATCATCGTGCAGAAAACCGTCGAAGTGCTCGACACCGATGACGAACGAACCCTCGCCGCGCGCATCCTGGAGCAGGAGCATATCGCCTATACCGAAGCAATCAACGTCGTTCTAGAAGGCAACTTCGAAATCGGCGGCCGCCGGCTGCGGAGAAAATGTACGAGAAAATGGACCGGACCAATGACGGCCTCATCAACGCCTACTTCTGGCGGCTCGTAGAAGTTCCTGTACAGTACAATCGGCGAAGCAAAATGAAATTCGCAAAGATCACGTTTCTGATCGCCGGAATCTGGGGCGTGCTCGTTCTTGCGCCACTCTATTTTCTTTTCGATCTAATCGGCCGCCAGGATCCGCCGCCGATCACGCACCCCGGTTTTTATTACGGTTTCGTGAGCGTGGGTCTGGCGTTTCAAATCGCGTTCTTCTTCATTGCTCGCGATCCCATCCGCCTTCGACCGATGATGATTCCTTCCATGATCGAGAAATTTGGAGGAGGCGGAACATTCGTCATTCTCTATCTGCAACACCGCCTCACTCCCGGCGACCTCGGCCTCGGCTGCATCGACCTCTTATTTGGAGTTCTCTTCGTCGCCGCGTTCCTGAAGACCGCATCGGCTCGGCAGAGTACAATCGATTTGCATGGGCGGCTTGATCCAGCCAAGTCCGGTAACTGAAGAACCAGATTCCAGCCGGCGAATTATTGGCATCGCCGTTGCCGTCGTCATTATCCTCGCCATTATTATTGCGCTGCTGCTCCGCAGCGAACCCAGGAAATCCTTCGGCCCACCGGCCTACGCAGCGAGTCTCGAGCTTTCCGATTTAAAAATGAGCGCTGCAGAAAATTTTGTCGGTGCGACCGTCAACTATGTAGATGGCACAGTAAAAAACACCGGCGACAAAATTGTTACGCATGCCATCGTCGAGGTCACCTTTAAAGACGACATGGGACAACTCGCGCAACGCGAAGAAGTCCCGCTCCAGGTGCTGAAGACCAGCGGACCCTATCCCGAAGCGGTGGATCTGAGCACTTCGCCACTCGGCCCTGGCCAGAGCAAACCTTTTCGATTAACCTTCGAGTCGATCTCGGCCCAGTGGAATCATCAATATCCCGACATTCAGGTGACAGATGTCACCGCAAAATAGAATTTCCCGTCTGGCAGATGTGAATTCGCTTCCGGAGCGGGAGGCGTTGACCGCTGCCGAAAAACGGCGCGAGCGCTTTTATAAGCAAATGCAGGAATTCCGCTCTCATAAACCAGAACGCCGAGGCTCATCTCCAGCTGCCGAGCAGATGATTCGCGAAGATCGTGAGCGTTGACCCGTTCTGCTTCAACGGAGCGTGGCTGGAGCACTGCAGTTCCGAATTTTCTGAATCACGCTCAACGCCGATTACAATGACTTCATGTCCGCGACCAAACCATTCCGCCTCACGGAGTCGGTGAAAGCTGCGGGTTGAGCTTCCAAACTGAGTCCGGCGGCGCTGGACAAGGTGCTTGGGAAATTAGCCCGGCAACAGGATCCGAATGTTCTGGTCGGCTTCGACCATGCCGACGATGCCGGCGTGTACCAAATCGCGCCCGATCAGGCGCTGGTGCAAACTGTCGATTTCTTCACCCCTATCGTCGACGATCCCTATGCCTTCGGCCAGATCGCTGCGACCAACGCGCTGAGCGATGTTTATGCCATGGGCGGAAAGCCGCTCACCGCGCTCGCCTTGGTTTGCTTCCCCGATAAAGCCGATCTCGAAATTCTCGAGCGCATTCTTGCCGGCGGCCTCTCAAAAATGATCGAGGCCGGATGCACCGTGATCGGCGGCCATAGCATTCGCGACGAAGAAACCAAGTTCGGATATTCCGTCACGGGCCTGATTCATCCCAAGCGAGTTTTCTCCAACGCCAGCGCACGACCGGGTGATGCAATGATCCTCACCAAGCGGCTGGGAACAGGAGTGATCTCGACGGCAATAAAAAAAGGACAGGCCGAGCAATCCTGGATCAATGCCGCAGTCGTCTCCATGACCACGCTCAACAAGACCGCCGCCGAGATCGTGGCCAATGCTCATGTGGGGACAGCCGCCCCCGGCTGTACAGCGGAGCGAAGCTCCGCCAGTTTTTCCGTCCACGCCATGACCGACATCACCGGCTTCGGCCTCATCGGCCACGCCCGTGAAATGGCTCTGGCGTCAGACGTGTCCCTGCGCTTTCACGCCCGCGAGATCTCCCTGCTCCCAGGTGCAATTGAATGTGTGCGCTCCGGCTATATTCCCGGAGGCCTTAACAACAATCGTGAGTTTGCTGAATGTGTGGTCAGCTACGAAGAGCCCATCGAAGACGCAATCAAAGCGCTGCTCTTCGATCCGCAGACGGCTGGTGGCCTGCTGATTTCCGTGGCAGCCGATGACTCAGAGCGGCTCATCACCGCTCTGAAATCGGCACAAGTGCCTGCAGCGCAAATCGGCGAGGTCGTTTCTCGAACGAACCCCTTGATCGCGGTCAGAGCTTGACCAAATAGCTTATTTGCCGTTTACCAATTCCCAGATTCTCGCCAAATGATGATCGTCATGTTCGGCAACAAAAAACAGATGGTCCACCAGCCGCATCGGTACTTTCAAACGCGGGTGCGGGATCGATCGAGAAAATAGATCAGAATCCAATCCTTCTACGCGCGCCAGCAAAGCTTTGCGATTTGCACGAATTTCCGCCAGAATTTGTTCGAGACGCCGCGAGTTGTAGTTCGCCTCATCTGTTTTCCTATTCTGCAGATCGGTGACCGTGAGCTCAGCACTGCCTTTCACATAATCTTCCACCCGCGCCAGCCACAATGGCTCCAGATCCAGCAAATGTCCAGCATGTTCCTGCGCAGACCATTTTTGTTGTGGCTTGCGAGTCAAAGTGTCACGAGAATGCCCTCGAAAAGCATCTTCCAGCCGTGCCGGAGTCCCGCGAAGTCTTGTACACACGTTTGGATACAACTCCGCCGGAAAAGAGAACTCAAATTTGCGATCGAACCACACTGGGACCTGACTCATGCGCTCGCCGATCAAAGTAGTTTTCAGCAGAATTAGAATGCCTTAGGTCATTCCACGACTCACGAAATCCTTCATCGTCCGCGCCTCCTCTAGCATCTCTAATGGCAGCAGATTGTAGACTGCCATTTATTTTGCCAGGAGGCATCATGCAATTTCGTGAACTAGGACGCAGCGGCCTGAAAGTCTCGGCTATCGGGCTCGGGTGCATGGGCATGTCAGAGTTTTACAGCGGGCGCGATGATGACGAATCGATCGCAACCATTCATCGGGCCCTCGAACTGGGCATCAATTTTCTCGATACTGCCGATGTGTACGGCCCTTACAAGAACGAAGAACTCGTCGGACGCGCAATCAATGGCAAGCGCGACAAGATTGTGCTGGCGACAAAATTTGGAATCGTTCGCGACCCGGCAAATCCCAACGCGCGCGGCGTGAATGGCAAGCCGGATTATGTTCGCAAGTCCTGCGAACAGAGTTTAAAGCGGCTTGGTGTCGAGACCATCGATCTCTACTACCAGCATCGCGTCGACCCAGATACTCAGATCGAAGAAACCGTCGGCGCCATGGCTCAACTCGTCAAAGAAGGCAAGATCCGGCACATCGGCCTTTCTGAAGCATCGCCGCAAACTCTGCGTCGCGCCATGAAGGTTCATCGCATCACTGCGCTGCAAACCGAATACTCACTCTGGAGCCGCGAACCCGAGGAAGAGATTCTCCCCACTTGCCGCGAACTCGGCATCGGCTTTGTGGCTTACAGCCCACTGGGTCGCGGTTTTCTAACTGGCCAATTTCGGAAAGTAGAAGATTTTCCCGAGGATGATTACCGCCGCCATTCTCCGCGCTTTCAGGGAGAGAACTTCAGAAAGAATCTTGATCTAGTACGCGGCATCGAGCAGATCGCCCGCGAAAAGGGTTGCAAACCCTCGCAGCTGGCGCTTGCGTGGGTGCTCGCGCAGGATAAAAACATCGTCCCGATTCCCGGCACCAAGCACCGCAAATACCTGGAAGACAACGTTACCGCTCTCGATGTGAAGCTCAGTCCAGAAGATCTGCGCCGCATCGAAGAAATCTTTCCCGCCGGCGCCGCCGCAGGCTTGCGCTATCCCGAGCACATGATGGCGATTGTGAATGGATAGCCTCTTCGGTATTTCCGCGGCCGACTAAATGGTGAAAACAAAAATATAAGCAGATGTTGGATTGCTTACTCCTAGAGTCAAGGTATCGTTCGGATTCACTGTGGTAGAGAGATAACCCACGCCGGTGTAGCTTTGATCGGAGCCACCCGCCAGGCACGAGGAGATCGAAAGCGTGACGCTGTAGGCATTCAGACTGGGACTTATTGCGTTGATCTGGCCGGCCAATTGGCAGCCGGTAGTTAAATCCGTGCCACCGATGTGGCCATTTGAACTGATGCTGAGAGCTGTACCGCGGCCGGAGCCGGGCCCATAGGCCTGAGGAATCCCAGTCCAGGAGCCGCTGATCCAGGAAATCGACCCCGCGGGATCCGCAGAGTTGGAATCATACGTCAGACTGAACGTTCCCGAATCTCCACCTCCCTGGTAGCTGCCCGAAAGAGAAGCCTGCGACTTAACTGTCCCCGAGACTGAGGCGGACACGATGAATTCACCATCGGGGAAGCTGGTTCCCGCCGCTGCGTACGCCATCAGCGATCCAGCGACATCGCTGCCCGAAACGGTGACTTGCCCGGAATATATCGGTCCCTGGGCAGCAGAAAAGAATGCCTGGCCATTGTTTCCAATTACGCCGCTGATATCCAAGGTGCCATACGCAGCCGACGTCAGAGTTCCCGTCCATATGCCAGCGGACTGGTTCTGAGGCTGCGCCCGAGTGGGAGTTGGAACCGAGGCAGAGTTGTTGCTCCTGCCGCATCCGCAGAGAAGGATGAAAAGAGGGAGTATCAGGTAGACTTGTAGGAAATGGCGCATAGCGCGAATGAGCCTAGCGCCAAAACGCCATCCACTCAAGAAAAAATCCGGTTAATTTTGTGGCTTTAGGACGCTGGCAAGTTCTTCTGCCGCGTTTGCGATTCGGCCGTCTACAAGCTCTTGAATGCACTTTCTCTCGACGCCGAGCTCTCGCAGAGCACTTACCGCCCTGGATATAGCTTGTGTAGTGTGCTTTTGCGCAGTCTCGACTCTTTCACGCATGCCCTGGTCGGCAATCTGCTCCGGCGAGAGAAGCGATGCCAAGGCCAAGGTGTCTAGCGGGCCAGCATCAGGTGGAAAGTCGAACGTTGGGTCGGGAAAAATACCAAGTGTAATGTCCGGGTGGGTACGGACAAAACTGTTTTCCAATCGATAACTCCCCGCTTCAAAGTGGAGCTTAAGCTCTGTTTTCCTATAGCTAGGCGCCAGCCGAACAATTTCCCTGATTGCGAGTAAGGGGATTCTGACCGGCCCAGTCTTCATGCCATGAACCGGCACTTCTACTTCTGTCCCGACCGCTCGAAAAGTAGCGACACAGGGAGAAATCAGCAAGTCAGCGCAATCTGTGTCCGCAAAACCTCCACGGTTAAAAAGCAGTTGCTTCGCGGCTTCACGCAGATCTGATAAACGAATTACGAATTCGACCTGTTTGAGTTCTTCCATCTTCCAATCCTTATTGATTGCAAAGAGGTTAAAGCCATCTACGATTCCTTCTTGATTAAGTTCGCGAATTGCGAAATAATAATACTGCTTCGCGATCTGCGAAAGCAAGCGAAATATTCGCCTGAGCTCCGAATTTGAGAGTGTTGGGGACGGAAGTTCTTGAGAAAGCGAAAAGGCTACACCGCGATTTGGCCGCTCCAGTTGCAACTTGGCTGGCGGTTGCGAGAGAGGCCAGATGGAGGAGCCTGAATGAATTGCGTCACACTTGGCGTAATACCGACCGTGTAAAAGCGAGGACCGTCTTCAACATCAAGGGTAACAAATACCGCTTGATTGCCATCGTCAACTATGAAAGCCAAACCATTCTTTTAAAGAGCCTGCTTACCCACGCCGAATACGACAAAGAGGATTGGAACAAATGAACTCCGTGTTGGAATATAGACAACTCGTGGCTGAAGTCCTTCCGAAGGTGATCCATACGGAGAAAGAGAACCAGTATTTTCTTGGGAAGCTAGAAGAACTAAACGACCGCTGGGGCGATTTGACCCCTGCGGAACGCGATCTTTACGACACCATTGCCGTACTGGTCGAGGACTTTGAAAGGAAAAACTATGTAGTTCGCGGGGCAACACCAATTGCCGTTATCAAAGAACTCATGGCGGCGAACGGTCTTAGGCAGAAAGACTTGATCGGCGTCTTTGAAACCGCCAGTGTTGCGTCAGAAGTTCTGAAGGGCAAGCGCGCACTGACTACGGACCACATTCGGCGCCTAAGCAGGCGATTCAACATCTCACCTGCTCTTCTTCTGTAGACTAAGCAACGCAAAAATGCAGAGGCGGCCATTTGGCCACCTCTTGCTATGTCATGGAAAATTGCGTTACGCTCTTGCCGGACTCTCTCCGCCCTTTGCAATTCCAGGCCGTCCCGGCTCCGGTTTCAGCACCTGCTGCACGCCATCATCGGGTTTCGAAGGAGACTTCATTGGAGGCAGTTCCTTGCCCTCAACCAGCATCATGACTTCGGACGCGTCGAGCACTTCGCGCTCCAACAGCGCCATAGCGATTTTCTGCAGCACCTCGCGATTAGTTTCGAGGATGTGCTTCGCAGTCTCGTAACCCTGGTTGACCAGCTTCCGGACTTCCGCGTCGATCTTGATCGCCGTGTCTTCGCTGTAATCACGGTGCTGGCTGATTTCGCGGCCCAGGAAAATCTGCTCTTCTTTCTTGCCGAAGGTCAGTGGACCAAGATCGCTCATGCCCCACTCGCAGACCATCTTCCGCGCCATTTCGGTGGCGCGCTCGATGTCGTTTCCTGCTCCGGTACTCATCTGATTGAGGAAAATCTCCTCCGCCAAACGTCCGCCCATCAGAATCGCCAAATCGGTCTTCAAATATTCGCGCGTGTAGTTGTGCCGGTCATCGATCGGCAGTTGCATGGTCACGCCCAGCGCCATGCCACGCGGAATAATCGTAACTTTGTGCACTGGATCAGACCCCGGCAGCTTCGCCGCCACCAAAGCATGTCCGCCTTCGTGGTAGGCCGTCACTTTCTTCTCCTCATCAGAGAGAATCAGCGACTTGCGTTCGACGCCCATCAGAACTTTATCTTTGGCGACTTCAAAGTCGTACATCAGCACGGCCTTGCGGTTCTGTCGAGCCGCAGCCAAAGCGGCCTCGTTCACCATGTTGGCGAGATCAGCGCCGGAAAATCCTGGCGTTCCACGAGCCAACACGGAGAGATCGACATCCTCTGCCAAAGGAATCTTGCGGGTGTGAACTCGAAGAATCTCTTCGCGTCCACGAACATCAGGCCGGCTGACGACGACGCGCCGGTCGAACCGTCCGGGCCGCAACAACGCCGGATCGAGCACATCAGGCCGGTTCGTTGCCGCCATCAGAATCACGCCCTCGTTCGATTCGAAGCCATCCATTTCCACGAGCAACTGATTCAACGTCTGCTCGCGCTCATCGTGACCGCCACCAAGCCCGGCTCCTCGATGCCGCCCAACGGCATCGATTTCATCGATGAAGATAATGCAGGGAGCGTTTTTCTTGCCTTGCTCAAACAAATCGCGGACTCGGCTCGCGCCCACGCCGACAAACATTTCCACAAAATCGGAACCTGAGATCGAGAAAAAAGGAACGTTCGCTTCGCCCGCAACCGCCCGAGCCAGCAAAGTTTTACCGGTTCCTGGAGGCCCAACCAGCAGCACCCCTTTCGGAATTCTCCCGCCCAGCTTCTGAAACTTCTGTGCCTCGCGCAAAAATTCGATAATCTCGCGCAGCTCTTCTTTGGCTTCTTCCACCCCAGCCACGTCTTTGAACGTGACCTTCTTCTGCTGCATCGAAAGCAGCCGCGCCCGGCTCTTGCCGAACGACAGCGCTTTATTGCCCCCGGTCTGCATCTGCCGGATCATGAAGAACCACAGCGCGCCCAGCAAAATCAGCGGAGCCCACGTGCCCAGCAACTGCAACGGCCAGCTACCGCTGTTCACATCCTTAATATTGACCGAGACGCCCTTGTCGTTGAGCGTCTTATACATGTCGGGATAGTTCACCGGCACGGTGCTGTGGAACGCCGAACCATCACGCATTTTTCCGTGCACCTGCTGGCCATCCAAAGTGACCTCGTGCACG
Source organism: uncultured Acidobacteriaceae bacterium (assembly GCA_963766625.1). GTDB lineage: Bacteria > Acidobacteriota > Terriglobia > Terriglobales > Acidobacteriaceae > Sulfotelmatobacter. The sequence continues at coordinate 751,015 of CAVYBF010000028.1, forward strand.
TTTCCAGCGCTCACGTCGCTCATGAACTGGGAGAAATTGACTTCTTTATCTTTCTGCCCACCGCGACCCTGCTGAATCACGGTCCACAACAACAGCGCGGATAGCCCGATAACCACCCAAAAAACCACGGTTTTAACTGTCGAATTCACCAATAATGCTCCTGAAGGAATCGAAGCGTACAGTCCAAGCGTAAGCCTCGAGAGCTCTCACTGAATTAGATGCCTTTCGGCAAAATTCGATGGGGAAATTCCTTAGCGCTCTATTTTACCTTTTTCCCGGAAAAAGCGCGCAATCTTCTGCGTATGACTTAGGTCATCACAGGTACCGGGCTGGCCACTACGTTCGGAAGATTGCGGTTGGTTTGCTGCGCCGCCCCCAAGCCGTAGCCGACAAGATACGCCTCATCCACCAAAAAACCGAAGTAGTCGGGCTGCAAAGCCACGCGCCGCGCCGATTGCCGGTCCAGCAGCGTCACCAGCTTCACTGACGCTGCACCCCTTGCCCGCAAATCATTCATCAAAAACTCACTGGTCACCCCGGAATGCACCAACCCCTCCACCAGCAGAATGTGCTGGCCGCGAATATCGGGTTCGTGGCTGAAGAAAATCTCCATCACCTCGGCAGCCGGACTGCCCTGCTGTTTGCGGTACCGCGGTTTTATGAACTGGCAGACCACCGGAACCTCCAGCGCCCGCACCAGATCGGCCATAAACATGAACGCATTTTCCAGCACAGCCAAAGCCTGGATCGTCTGCCCCTGGTAATCATCCGAAATGTGCCGGCCCAGTTCCTTCACCCGCTTCTGAATCTGCTCTGCCGAAATAACCTGCCGAAGTGGCTCAACTCTGGCGCTCATGAAGCGGCATGCCTCGCATTTCCTGCATCATTATGCAATTGGAGAACATCCTAAATCGCGTCCTGTTCGTTCCATGGCACCGCGCGGATCAACACCGCTTCTCCCTCCCGTTTCCAGACGAGTCTGGCGGGAACAGGAAAGCCGCGCATCCAAACGATCTCATCTCCACTCGTTGCCACAGGCCACAAGCTGCGTGCCGGTTGGGCGATGTGTTTTTCCTGCAACAGCTCTTTGACCTTCTTTGGCGACTTGGTATGCGCCGGCCAGTATCGATCTCCCGGGCGCCAGTTCCGCACTGTCAGTCGTTCGGGTAACTGCGTCGCATCCAGAAGTTGCTGCGGATTATACTCCGCTTCTCCGGAATGAAGAGCGATGCGCAAAGCTTCGATCGCCACGCCGAGCTCAGGCACGACTACCCGTCCTGGTACATTCATCGAATATTCGTAATCGCGAAACACCTCTTGATGCCGCAAATCAGGTGTGACAAAAACCATGCTTTCGGGCTCGCGAACGATCTTCCAACCGCCCGGAAGAGCTAATTCCTTGCCCGCTGGACCATTTTCTGCGGCGAATCGCAGAATCTCTTCAACATGCTTGAACTCTAACGGAATTCCGGCCTGCTCGCCGATCGCCTTGATTACCCTCCTCTGCACCGCCTTCGGCTCGGTCAGCAGCCACGGCCGGCTCAAAGAGGCGTTGGCAACCGCGTGGCCTGCCTGCTCGATTCGTTCCACCAGTTCAGCCTTGCGCAATTCGGCATCTTGTTTCTTTGCTGGGAGCGGCAGGATTTGTACGAACGTTTGCGAATCTCGCGGTTCCGTTAATTCGCGCAACCAATCGGGCGGCGACCACTGCACGACCGTTCCCAGCCAGCCTGAGATTTCGTTGTCCCAATAATCTTCTTCATCTCGGGCAATTTCGGCCAACTCGGAAAAATTCTCAACCACCGCCGGGTTAAATTCGCGCTCCAGCAGCGGCATCAGCAGCTTGCGCACCCGATTGCGCGTGAACCTCGGATCCGCATTGGTGGCGTCTTCCCGCCACGGCTGTTTCAGATTTCTCAGATACTGCTCGAGCTCGCCTCGGCGAATTCCCAGCAGCGGACGCACGATCTCGCCCTGCTCTTCACCCTCCTCGTCCTCGACAATCATGCGTGCATAAATCCCTCCAAGCCCCCGCGGCCCCGTACCTCGAATCATCCGCATGAGAATGGTTTCGGCCTGATCATCAGCAGTGTGCCCGGTAGCAATCTTGTCAAGAACGCTCATGGGAAGCGGCGATCCAGACGGCGCTTCGGATGCAGAAAGTGGCACAGATGGAAAGGTCACGGCTTCAGTCGGCTCCGGAAAGGGTACGGCTTCGGTTCGCTCCGGGAAGGCTACGGCTTGAGTTAAGTTCGGGAGGGGCACGGCTTCAGCCGTGCCGCCAATCTTCGAGATAGATTCGGGCTTTAGCCCCTGAGGTTCGCTTTTGGCGGGCGTAGCATTTTCGCTAATTCCTTTGGCTGGCGCTTCGCTTTCAGCCGCCGAGGTGAATTCATCCTCAACCCCCAACAGCCGATGAAAAAATCCATATCGCAACTCCCGCGCCGCAGCTTCTACACCCGAGTGTTCTTCCGCGGCCAGCTCCGCGGCATCCCCGCTATCACAATAAAACTCCAACCCGTGCACGCGAGCCAAACTCGAGACAAACTCCTGATCCGCGTCCGATTCCGCGCCACGCAGCTTGTGATTGAAATGAACGACAGAGAGGACAATGCCAAGTTCGGCGCGCAATTCCAACAATAGCCGCAGCAGCGCGACCGAATCAATCCCCCCAGAAACCGCGACTCCGACACGCTCGCCAGGTCGCAGCAACTCCGCCCGCCGGATTGAATCGAGCACCCGTTGTGAGAGGAGATTCACGAAACCATACTACAGCGGCCTCACCTAGGCACAGCCGCCTCGGCTGTCCGGTTTTTTCTTCTCTGTGATCTCCGAGCCTCTGTGGTGAGAGGCTCTTAGAGCCCTGGCCGCCTCTCAGCGATCAACTTCCGAATCTTCTCTACAAACTCGGCCGCGGCCATGTCTTCAGTTTTCTCTTTCCCGCGGGTGCGGACATTGACCTTGCCGGCCTCAGCCTCTTTATCTCCGACAACAAGCAGGAATGGCACTTTCTGCAGCGCATGCTCGCGAATCTTCGCGTTCATTTTTTCGTTGCGCGCATCCACTTCCACGCGCACGCCCGCAGCCTTAAGCTGATCTGCGACTTTCTTGGCGTACGCAACATGCCGCTCGGCAATCGGAATCATCACCGCCTGCACCGGCGAGAGCCATACCGGAAATGCTCCCGCATAATGTTCGATCAGCACGCCAAAAAACCGCTCGATAGACCCATACAGCGCCCGATGCACCATGACCGGCTGCTTGCGCGTTCCGTCTTCCGCCACGTATTCCAATCCGAAGCGCTGCGGCAAATTGAAGTCGACCTGCACGGTTGAGAGTTGCCACAACCTTCCGAGCGCGTCCACCAGCTTGATGTCAATTTTCGGCCCGTAAAACGCCGCTTCGCCGGGCATCGTCTTGTACTCGATACCCTTGCGTTTCAACACGTTCTCAAGCGATTGCGTCGCATGATTCCACTGCTCTTCGCTGCCTACAAAATTCTTCCGGTCCTCGGGATCCCAGGTCGAGAGCTCAGTCTGGAATTTGTCGAAGCCAAAGTCCTTTAGCACATCCAGGGCGAAATCGAGACAGTTGCCAACCTCATCTTCCGTCTGCTCCGGCGTACAGAAGATATGCGAGTCATCCTGAGTAAAACCCCTAACCCGCAACAAGCCATGCATCACTCCAGAACGCTCATACCTATAAACCGTTCCCAGTTCACCGAGCCGCACCGGCAGATCGCGATACGACTTCAGCGAATCGCGATAAATCAGGATGTGCCCCGGACAGTTCATGGGCTTGAGCCGGTATTCGGCGTCGTCAAGTTCCATCGCGTCGAACATGTTTTGCGAGTAGTAGCCCTCGTGCCCGGAAGTCTGCCACAACTGCCGGCGCATCACATGCGGCGTGTAGACCAGCGAGTAGCCGCGTTTGAGATACTGCTCCCGCATCCAGTCTTCCATTTCCTTGCGGATGAGCCCGCCCTTGGGATGCCAGAAAATCAGCCCCGGCCCAGCCAACTCCTGAATGGAAAACAGATCAAGCTGCTGCCCCAACACGCGGTGGTCACGCTTCTTCGCCTCTTCGACTTGCTTCAGGTGCTCCTCGAGATTTTTCTTCGAGAAAAACGAAGTCCCATAAATGCGCTGCAGTTGCGGATTCTTCTCATCTCCCAGCCAATAAGCCCCGGCAATATTGAACAGCTTGAACGCCTTGATTCTGCCGGTCGAAGGAATATGCGGCCCGCGGCAGAAATCCACAAACTTACCAGTGCGATAAAGCGAAATCTTTTCATCGGGCTTGGTGAATTGCTCGATGAAATGGCACTTCATGAAATCGCCTTCTTTCTTGAACTCCGCCAAACCCTGGTCGCGTGGCAGAAATTCGCGCGCGTAGGGAATGTTCTGCTGCACCAGCTCCTGCATCTTCTTCTCGATCTTCTCGAGATCTTCCGGCGTAAACGGAGTCGGCCGATAGAAATCGTAAAAAAATCCGCTCTCCGTCGCGGGACCATGCCCGAGCTTGGTCTCCGGAAAAAGCTCCAGCACCGCCGCCGCCAGCAAATGCGCCGACGAATGCCGGTAGACCTCAAGCGCCTCTGGATCTTTTTCCGTGATCAGGCGAAGATCGGTATCTTTTTCCAGCGGCTTGGTGAGATCGATCAGCGTGGAGCGGGCGTCCTCGCCCGTCTGATCGCCATTAGAAGAGATCTGGGCGACCAAAGCCGCATCCGCCAGCCGCGGACTAATCGACCTGGCAATCTCCAGCGCAGTCGTTCCCTTGGGAACGTCTTTCACGCTCCCATCGGGGAGCTTCACATGAATGCTTTCTGCCATAAGCTCGAAACCTGTATGTCTGTTGAACTTCAAGTTTATTGGAGGGATTTGGAAGGGTCAAACTGCAGGACTGCAATGTAGGGACAGCCGCCCTCGGCTGTCCAGTCGAGCGAAGCTCGACTGCGCCGTCGGACGCCCAGCAAACGGATCGCACACCGCGCCATCGCGATCACCATACAGCTGTTCAGCCAGCCATCTCATGACCCTCTGCTACAGCCCCGAGCCTTCTATGCGCACTTCGCAACCACTACACGCACTTCGCAACCACGAGAGTAATATCGTCATGTTGCTCGCGGCCGGAGCTAAACTGCTGAACCTCATCGACGATCGACGTCAGCAATGCCTGTGCAGGCAGACCACGATGTCGCCGCAGTGATTCGATCAAGCGCTGCTCTCCAAACTCCTCTTCTGCAACGTTAAATGCTTCGCTGATTCCATCCGTGTAAAAGGCCAGAATGTCTCCGGGGAAAAGCTGCCGTTCCTCAACCGAGCAATCCCATTTCTGAAACAGCCCCAGCACTGTGCCTGTCGACTCCAGCCGTTCAAGCGCGTCATCACAGCGGAGAAGGAGGGGAGAATAGTGTCCACAGTTGGCATAGCGCAGGCGCCTGGTCGGATCGTCATATTCGGCGAAGAAGAGCGTGGCGTAGGCGCTTTCGGTCGTGTTTTCGCAGAAAAGCTGATTTACGGACTGCAGGAACCGTTGCGGCTGCTCCAGAGCAATTGCACTCTGGCTGCGCAGGTTGGCCTGTAGGTTGGCCATCAAGAGAGCGGCGCCGATCCCTTTGCCCGAAGTATCGCCGATTACCAGACCCAGCCGCGCCTTGCCTAGATTCAGAAAATCGTAGTAGTCACCGCCGACTTCGCGGGCCTGCATGCAAAGGCCGGCGTACTCGAGTGTTTCAAGCCGCGGCAGAGTTTGTGGAAAAAGCCTGGCCTGCACTTGCTTGGCAATTGCCAATTCCTGGGCCGTGCGTCGCTCCGCCTCAAGCTTGTCCGCGGCAGCGCGGCGTTCCGCTTCGATCTCGCGAACGAAGTCGTCGCGGCCCACAAGGGAAAATGAGTTTCCGTCTAAATCTTCGAAGGCCGTGAAAATACCGCCCCAGAGCGTGGCCTGTGGCGGATGGTGAAAGCGCACGCCACGCTGGCGCCACTCATCGTATTTGGCCACCACATCTTCGGTTACGAGCACAGCATGCTTGCAGCGCCCAATCAACTTGTATTCCTGCGAGTTGCGTTTTGGAGTTATAAGGCCAAGAACCGTGTGGCCGTCAGGCGGCGCGACCCCCACCCAGCGGCCTCCCGATTCATAGCTCTCATCCAGCACCAGGCGAAACCCAAGCTGGTCGACGTAGAAGTGCAAACTCTTATCCTGGTCGCGGACGAAAACATTGACGCAGAGAACTCGCAGGTAGGGATCTTGCCGGTCGAGGCGGACGACTTCCGGTGGTGAGGGAATGCTTCCCATCGCAGCGATTATAAGTCCGCGCAGTATACGCTCCGCTCACCGGCCGGTCATCGCGTCTTTGAGTTCTTAGTGCGCCACGTCCTTCACATGCGTGGCGATGTACCAAACATTCCCGAACGGATCGGTCACCGCGCCATTCCGATCGCCATACGGCTGATCGGTCAGCTCATGCAGCGTCTTCGCACCCGCTGCCAAAGCTTGCCGGTAAACCGCATCGCAATCGGGGACGTATACGTAGAACATCGAAGGCATCGGCTGATACGGCCCGTGCGCTTCTCCCATCTCCACGACTGAGTCGCCAACACGAACTTCAGCATGATGCACTACGCCATCGGGCGAAGCATGCTTCGCGATCTCCTGCGCACCAAACGCCCGCTTGAGGAAGCCAATCACCGGTTCCGCCCGCAGCGGATGCATGTACACATTCACGTTGTGCAGTCCCTTCGGGATGTAGCTCTCGCCCTTGTGCGTAGCGATATACCAGAAGTTGCCGAATGGATCCTTCACACTCGCGCCGCGCTCGCCGTATTCATGATCCTGCGGCGCGCCGGCTGAAGTGGCTCCCGCCTGCAGCGCCTTCTGGTAAGTCGCGTCCGTATCCTCCACATAAACGTGCAGCGCCACCGTCTTCGGCTCGGAGGCAAAGGGTTTTCCAGGAATGCCGCCGCCCATCATCAGCATAGTGTCGCCAATGCGCACTTCGCCATGAACCCCACCACCTCCGCCCCCTTCCGCCCGCAATATCACCTCAGCTCCAAACGCATTCTTCGCGAAATCCAGCATCGCATCTCCATCCGGCGTCACGATATAAGGAGTCACCCTGTGAAAGCCGCGCGGGACCGGGTTTACGCCCTTCTGCAACTCATCCTTCGCGGAAAGTTTTCCGCCCTCCGGCCCTACCCTCAGCCCCTTCAGCCGCCGGTCCATCTCTTCGACCGACATTTCTTCTTTCACCGTAGCGATGCTCCAGGCATAGCCAAACGGATCGACGAACCTGCCTTCGCGATATCCATAGAATTGATCTTTAATTGGCATCTCAACCTTTAGCCCTGCGGCCACGGCGCGAGCGGCAAACGAATCAACATCTTTCACGTGGATTCGGAAGCCCACCGGCGAATGTCCCCAGGTTTCGGCACTGAACCGGCCACCCTCAGCCCATTCGTCGGACAAACCGAATACCGAATCTCCGATCTGGATCTCAGCATGCGGGATACTTCCGCCAGCCTCGAAACGGAAGCTCTCGACCGCTCCAAAGGCTTTCTTGTAGAACTCGATCGCTTTAGCAGTATCCTTGAAAACAAGGTTTGGTATTGCATCGGTCCGCGTGCTCCGCGAGGCGACGACCATCTCAGCTGTAGCCATCTTTTTTCTCCCTTCTATCAGTTCGGATTTCAATCGTGCCTTGAAGCTCGCGCTCGGCAGATTGCGCAATTCTGCCGCAATGCGAACCAGTGGCTCGATTGCTCGCTCCACCTTCGGAGCCCGACCGTCCGTGCGAGCGAACATGCCATCCACAGCCTTGTTCAGCTGCTCAACTCTTTTCGTATCGCCATTTCCCGGATTCAGAGAGCGCTTAGGCATCGGCACCCTCCATTCTGGCGCGCAGTGTGGCGAGCGCCCGGAACTGCAACTGCTTCACCGCGCCTTCCGTCTTGCGAATCTCGCGCGCCACCTCTTTAATGCTTTTCTCTTCCACAAACCGCAGCACAACCACGCGTCTCTGCTCTTCCGGCAACCTGTCAACCAACCGAAATAGCGTCGCCTTCCGTTCCACTCCCTCAAACCCGCTGCTGCCAGATTCAATCGATTCAATCTGCTCCGGCTCGTCCGCCGGAAGCTCCCGGTTTTTCCGCTGCGAGCGGTCCGAAATCAAATTCGCCGCGATGCGAAACAGCCACGCCGCAAACGGAATTCCCCGCCATTCGTAGTTCTTCAAATTCGCCAGCGCGTGATGAAACACCTCGGCAGTCAGGTCTTCAGTTTCCGCACGATCTCCCACGCGCCGCAGCACGTACGCATATACGCGTTCAAAATTGTTCTCATAAAGCTCCGCAAAGCGCGCGGGATCGCGCTGCGCCGCCTCGATCAGAGGCCGGTCGTTTTTGCCCAGATCGTCCGCTTCTCTGCTAAGAGCCTTCAAGAGTTCTCCGCGGATTTGTCTTACATAAGGGTAACGGTTCGGAATGAAACAAAGTTACGGGGATTTTTCATAGCCTGAAGCTCACTCGATTACCGTCCTGAGATACAATTCCGGGCTACTATGGAGTTTTTACGCATGCTTCTGTCGATTGCGCTTCTTCTGTGTGCCATCGCACGGGGTCAAACGACTTCACCTACAGGACCGAAGAGCAATGCGGAGCCACACGCAACTCAGCCGGGCCAAATAGAACCGGGCCAGAGCTCTGCCAGCCGGCCAGCAGATTCTACAAAACTGGAGGCGATCAAAACCCAAGAGGCATACTATCCCCTTGAGGCAGTGAAGACGCAACTGCAGGGAGAAGTATGGGTCAAGATGCATGTCTCTGAGACTGGGGATGTTGAAAGCGTGGACGTGCTTAGCGGCGATCCGATACTGGCCAAATCTGCGGTGGATGCGGCAAAGAAATGGAAATTCAAACCGTTTATCAAGGATGGGAAACCGATAAGAGTTGCAACCAAGATTCCGTTCGACTTCGCCTTCAGCGAGAAAATCATGAACAATGGCGTCTCGGCCGACGGCAGTACTGCATCCAAGGTACCTCAACTGCCGTCCTCGGATTCTTCGAATGCGGCATTAGCGGCCCAATGCTCTGGTGCGACGCAGGGAAGAATGCGAGTGGCAGGGTCCATTTCCCAAGGCTTGCTCATTCACGCTGTCGCCCCTGTTTACCCGGAGGATGCGAGGCAGGCCCGCATCCAGGGCATGGTTGCGCTGTGTGCCGTAATTACCAAGGAGGGCCGGGTGGAAAATCTCAAGTTAGTCTCAGGCCCCAAGCAACTCGTTCCAGCAGCCATCGGTGCAGTACAACAGTGGCGCTATCGGCCGTATTTGTTGTCCGGAAATCCCGTGGAAGTTGTTACTGAGATACAAGTAAATTTCCGGCTTTCGAACGGCCAATAGGACTAGGAGAAAGGATTGCGCTCGGGTGCCCCCACCCTCGTCCTTGCGTATTTTGCAAGGACAAGGTGGGGAATCTGAGTTTCCCACGTCGCAAGTATTCTCCCTCTGTCATTCCGAACCGCCGCGCAGCGGCGGTGAGGAACCTGCTGTCCCTTACTTCTCATAAAGCCGCATGGTTTTGCCGCAAGCCATTCCGCCGGGTGCCCATTTCTGGTGTTGTTTGCGAGAAGTGGGCGGCCCGTCAACGCAGGCCTCCGTGCCCACAAATCCACAGCAGCGCTGTGACATCCAGCCTTGTTCACAGCAATCCAACCGGTTCATCATTGTTCCAAATAGTTGCACCGTTCTTTGACAATCGAAAAATGAAGCGCGAAACCGCGAAACGAGCCAAGTGGAATGAATCCAGTATTTTGCCGATAAATTCTTTCGGCTGAAGATTTTAGCGAGATTTGTTCAGATCGGCCGCTGGCAAGCTACTTCTTTTGTTAGATTTAGCGGTTTAATCTAGATTTTTTCCATCTGGATTTCAACAAGGAAAGGCTGCAGACTTATTGGAAAAGCGGACTCATGCCTGCGAGGATGGTGCATAGTACAGCTCTTCCACCGCTTTCTGCACCCGCGCCGACAACGCTTCCAGATCCCGCATCGTCAGCCCTGCAGTCGAAATCGGCTCGCCCACGCGCATCTCCAGCGGACGGGATTTAATGTGGTATGTATCCATCGGCAGCAATTCGTAGGTCCCAACCAGCGCCACAGGCACAATATCCACCTGCGCCTTCAAAGCCAGAAAAAAAGCCCCCGGTAGAAACGGTTTGATTTCGCCATCCGGTGTGCGTCCGCCCTCGGGATAAATCACCAGCGGCATACCAGCCTTAAGGCTCTTCACAGCCGATCGAATTGCGGCAATCGAATTCGTCGGCTTCTGCTGATCGATGCAAACCTGTCCCGAGCGCTTCAGCTGCCATCCCACCACGGGATACACCAGCAATTCTTTCTTGAAAACGATGCGGAATTGAAAAGGCAGGTAAACGTACAAAACCGGAATATCCATCGCCGACGCGTGATTCACCGCGTAAACATGCGGCTTCGAAGTATCGATCCTGTCCAGCCCGGTAACTTTCACCGGCGACAAGATCGTCTTCATGATGAGCCACGACCACGTGCGCGAAAACCAATGCAGACGCCGGCCGTTACGGTCGAACAGGCCGCCCGGCAGAGCCACGATTCCCATCACCAGGGTGTAAAACCAGATCAGAGGATCGAAAATGAGATACGAGCGCAGCCGGCTCAACCATCCGTGCGTTGCTCCAGGGATGGCGTGCGGGCTTTGCCTCGGCGCAACAACCGGTTGCGTCGGTTCAGACCGCACTTCCACCGATGAATTCACTTCCTGCACGCTTCTATTCTAGGGGAAGACCGCCTAAATCCGCTTCTCACAGTTCCACGCCAACCAATGGCATAACTTCGCCCACCAGGTAAATCGACCCCGCGACCACAACCACTGCGTTATCGGCAGCAAGTGATCGGGCGCGCTCGAGAGCCTCCCGGACGTCATCGACCGCTTCTATCTCAACTCCGGTTCGCGCCGCTGCGCGCCGGATATCCTCAGCCGAAGCCGCTCTTGGATTCGCCGGGCGCGTCGCGATCACGCGTTCCGCCAGCGGAAACAGAATCTCGGTCATCTCTGAGATTGCCTTATCGCGCATCGCTCCGAAAACGAAAATCAGCGAACGGTTTTCATACCGCTCCGAAAGCACGGATCGCAGGGCCCATGCGCCAGCCGGATTATGCGCTGCATCGATGACGATTTCAGGCCAGCCGGGTCTCGCCGCAATCACCTGAAACCGCCCCGGCCAGTGCGTCCCACGAATTCCCGTCTCGATGGTTTTTGCTCGGATGCTGTTGAAGCCCTGCTGATTCAGTTCGACCGCAGCGGCAATCGCCAGCGCGACATTCCGCAATTGATGCCGACCCAACAGCGGCGATTCAACCAAGATCTGCTCACTCAAAACCTGCAAAGGATAACGAGAAAGGTTTCCCCGGAATTCCTCTGTGTCCTCCGTGGTCATCGGTCTAGCTCTGGGCACGTACTGGGCGCTCCCGGGCGAAACCGGCGGCACATAAGGCACCGCATTGATCGCACGCGCCCCTAACTCTAAAATCGTGTTGCCGATCACGTCATTCGCCTCCGGTTGCTGCGGCAAAGTCACCACGGCACCACCCGGACGAATAATCCCCGCCTTTTCGCGCGCAATCTCGTGCAGCGTCTCGCCAAGAAATTTCTGATGATCCAACGAGATATCGGTAATCACGCTCACACGAGGCTCAACCACATTCGTCGCATCCAGCCGCCCGCCCATACCGACTTCCAGCACCGCAATATCGACTTTTTCCGGGGCAAAATACTCAAATGCAATCGCGGTCATCATCTCGAAAAAACTCGGATGCCACGGCAACTCCACCCGCCCCACCAACTTTTCCGCAACTCGATCTACCTCGCTATGCAATGAGGCAAAATCACCATCGCTGATCTCTCCGCCGTTCACGCGTATCCGTTCATTAATCCGCACCAAATGCGGCGAGGTGTACAAACCGGTTTTCAATCCCGAGGCCTGCAGAATCGAAGCCAGCGTCGCCGCCGTCGATCCCTTGCCGTTTGTCCCCGCGATCAACACGCTAGGAAAGCCGCGCTCCGGATGATCAAGCGCTTCGAGCAGTACCCGCATGTGGGCCAGATCGAATTTGTGCGAAGGCACATTCGCCAGTTCGTGACCCAGCGCAAACATGCGTGCAACGGCGGTTTCGTAGGACATGAAAGCAGCTATCAGCTGTCGGCCTTCAGGCATCAGCTAAGATTCAAGATTATCAGCATCGTTTTTTGAAGCCGGATCGGCGGCTGAGATCTTCGATTTCAGAGATTGCGCTTGAAGAAACCCGTGCAACCCACGCGCCAGCACCGCCCAAGCCGCGCCTTAGCTGACGGCTGATGGCTGGGAGCTGACAGTTTCTCCCATAAAATCCAGTGCTCGCGCGATGTAGGCTTTCATGTCTTTTCGCGGCACCACCGCGTCCAGCATTCCATGCTCCAGCAGAAATTCGCTGCGTTGAAATCCTTGCGGCAATTTTTGCCGGATGGTTTGCTCAATCACTCGCGGTCCGGCAAAACCGATCAGCGCGCCCGGTTCTGCAATATTCAAATCACCCAGCATGGCGAACGACGCCGTAACCCCACCGGTCGTAGGATCGGTTAACACCGAAATGTAGGGAACCGCAGCACCATCCAACCGCGCCAGCGCCGCAGAAATTTTAGCCAATTGCATCAGGCTGACCACGCCTTCCATCATCCGCGCCCCGCCCGATGCCGAAACGATAATCAGTGGAATCTTCGCATCGCATGCCCGCTCGGCAGCACGCGTGATCATTTCCCCCACCACCGCTCCCATACTTCCGCCAATAAATCCGTACTCCATAACGCTCGCTACCACCGACCGCCCCAGCAATTTGCCTTGCGCGTTGATCACGGCATCCTTCAATCCTGTATCTTTTTGCGCCTGCTTCAGCCGCGACGAATACTGCTTCAAATCGACAAACTTCAGCGGATCGGTCGATGAAAGATTGCCGTCGAAAGTCTCATACTGATTGTCATCCATCAGTAACGCCAGCCGTTTGCGCGCATCGATGCGAAAATGTTTGTCGCATTTGGGACAGACGTTCAGGTTCTCTTCCAGATCTTTTTTCCAGATGATCTGCCGGCAATTCTCACACTTCACCCACAATCCTTCGGTGCGAACCGTCTTCGCGCCAGAAGTGTCGAGTTCTCCGGATTCCCGCTTGAACCAAGCCATAAGAAAAAATTCAGTAATTCGGAAATTGAGTAATTGAGAAATTTAAAAACTACGTTGCTGCGCGTTCTTCAATTACCCAATTGCTAAATTTCCCAATTACTCAATTCTCAGTATTCGATTCCTCTCTGCGCCATCACGCCCTTCTCGTACGCGTGCTTCACCTGCCGCATTTCGGTGACCGTGTCGGCAACCTCGACAATTGTGGGATGCGCGTTTCTTCCCGTCAAGATGACGTGCACCATCTCGGGCTTGCCCTTTAGCACCTCGACCACTTTCGCCGGATCCAACATCCCATAACTAATCGCGTAATTGATTTCGTCCAGGACCACCAGATCCCACTCGCCAGATTGAATCGCTTTTTCAGCCTCGGCCCAGGCGTCTTCCACCATCTTTACGTCTTCCGGAGCCGGTTTCTCCGTGCCGACTTTCACAAATCCGCGCCCCATTTGCTTCATCACGAACTTATCGCCGAAAGCTTTTACCGCGTCCAGTTCGCCGTAATGCCACGAGCCCTTCAAGAACTGCAGCATCAAAACTTTCATTCCCTGCCCAACCGCACGCAACGCCGTACCCATGGCCGCAGTCGTCTTCCCTTTTCCCGGACCCGTGTTCACGATAATGAGACCGCGTCGTACGTCATTCATGATGCCAGGACGATTGATTCTACTAGAAGTGCTCCCATAAATCGCATTGGGATGGCCGCATCACTGCTTTTGTGAAGGCCACAGCTTCCGCCATGCCGTGCAGCATTGAACGTGTAGCCGTGAAAAAGACGCGGACTTCAGCCCAGGAAGGAAGCCAGCCGTTTACCGCCTTGCGTTCCAAACAACCTCACGATCAACTGCCATCTTGCGAGTTATCGCTCCCTGCAAAACTTCAGAATTTTTCACGGAACTCCGGCATCCAAGCTTGCGTATTCGCGTGAAAGCAGATCGCGGAGGTCTCGTCGTGCTCAACAAATGTTATTTGTTATTGCTCTGCGTGCTCGCTGCATCTCACGCATTCTGTAGCCCGCACGTTGCTGTTCGCCCAACCACTGGGTTTAGCGCCGGCGACCAGGAAACCATTCGCGAGATCGTCGATCTGGAACGGCAAACGAAGGAGGCAATTCTGCACCGCGACGCTGATTTTTCGACGCGAACTCTCGCCGACGACTACGTCGCCATCACCCCGCTAGGCCAGGTTACGAGCAAACAAGACGCCATTTCCGCCCGCCGCAGCGGACAGCTCCGCTACGAATCGATGAACGTTACCGAGATGGTAGTGCGCCTTTTCGGCGATACCGCAGTGGTCACCGCCCGCGCCGAGGTTAAAGGCCATCAGCTAGGCGAAGATTTCAGCGGCCCCTATCGCTACACTCGGGTCTGGATCCGCCGCAACGGCCACTGGCAAACCGTGAGCTACCAGGCAACGGTCACGCAATAAGAGGCCTTGTGTTCAGGCATTTTTGTGTGGCGCGGACACTCCTGCCCGCGAAATGTAACCACGCACGCCACCCGGTCTACTTCTGCGTCGCAGTCGCATTTTCCAGCGCCAAGCGGATAAAGCGCTGATACGGAAGCCCGGCGCGCATCGCGCGCTTGCGCACGGCGTCGTAAAGTTCTTCGGGCAAGCGCAGGTTAATTGATTTGTCCTTGCGCTTCATCTCGAAGCGCACCATCTGAGCCCCCGAGAGATCGTACCGTGACAAGTCGGCCTTATTGACAAAGGCTGCCGCCGCCCGGTCACTCTTAAAGGCTGGGATTTTCTTTCTCATAGGTTTCAATCTCTTTCTTGCGCATGTAACAGGCGCTGATCGGCCGGATGAATTGTTCGTCGCCCCTGCGCCGCAGCGTGAACACAATAAATACACTCCGGCCTTGGCCAGTTTTCCCTGTAGCGCAAAAGCGGCGCTCCGTATGCGAACAAACCGTATCCGGAATGACGGCAAGGGGGTCGGCGAACAGGCTTTCAATCAGCGGGATGGGAAAGCCCGTGCTTTTGGCACTTCGAACTGTTACCTCGATCCCAATCAAAACCACCAAACTGCAAGATCATGATAACGCGCTAGGTACTCAAATGTATAGGCAAATGTAAATCCCCTATCTCTGCAGCAAATCCACCGGCGCCGTAACATCGTGCACTCTGAAGTATTTGGCCAGCGCCGGATATTTCCGCGCCACCGCCTCATACATGGCATACGCCACGTTGCGGTAAGAAACATGTCCCGCAGGCGTAGTCCGCAACTCTGAGATGTAGACCGCCTCGGCAAAGTCCATCTTGAACAACGCGCGCTTGCGATACGCCAGCGGAATCGCATACTGCGAATTCTCTTCCGCCTCCGGCGCCTTACGCGCGGCAAGCTTCTCAACGGCTGTCTGCACGTGCCGCATCGCCGCCTCAAATCGCCGGCGCATCCCGGCATCGTCCACATCGAGCAGCATCTCGTACCCGTGCCGCGTGGTGAATCCCTGCATCACCTGGATACACCGCCGGTGCCGGTGCATGTCGCGGAAGCCGCCCGTGTCCATCAGAATGTCGAAGCGGAATTGCTGCCCGGCACGGAATCCACGCAGCATCTCATCGTGCTTGCCGCGATGCCGCAGTCCCAAATCAATAATTTCGCGCCGATGGCGCTCTCCTGCAACCTGCACCGCCTGCCGAATCTGCCGGTAAGAAAAATGGCAATGCTCATAGAGCAGCGTGGTGGCGATCTCAATCTCGAGCGGCTCTTCATCGAGCAAGTCGACGATCGCCTTCGACGGCGCAAGCTGCTCATGCGCCATCAATTCCCGCGCCGCCTGCCGCAACTCGCGCCGCGTCTCCATCTCATACCCATTCGGGTCCGCATACTTCACCAGGGTCGGCGCCACTCGCACCTCGCGCAGTAGTTCCCGTTCCGCCCGTGCACCCAACTCCGCATTTACCCCACGAATCTGTTCCACCAGCTCGCGCAGCGAATCGGAATTCGCGTTGTATGCCGCCGAAGTCGCCGCCTTCTTCAACGACTCGCCCAGTTGCCGCACCTCTCTGTGGGTGTGCGACAACAAGTGCGCGACTTGCGTTTCCAGCGTGCGCGCATTCACGATCTCGCCCAAAGAAGTGTTCGTGGCCAGCGGCAACAGGTATCGCGTAATGTCGAACGCTCGCGCCTTCAACGTGCGCTCATACTGCTCCTGCTTCATCTCGGCGGGTTTCGGCGTGATGCTGATCAGGTGCTGTGTCATATGCGCCGACAGCGCCTCGTATTCGGCGAAGAGAAAATCCAGCGTCTCTCGGTAAAGGCTTCTGGCCTCATCATCGCTGCCAAAATCGGGAGCGTAGTAGCCGCTCTTCTTGAAATCCTGATAGCGGGTCGAGCGCTCTTGTCCATCCCAACGCTGCTCGTCCGCTAACTCAATCGCAGCCAGAATCGACAATCTCTCAATCGCCAGGGCGATGTGCGCCAAATCGGCAATCGATCTGTGCCCGTACTGAAAATAAAATGTGTTGAGAAACTTCTCGGCTTTTTGCGAGCTGATCTCGCGCAGCGATTCCTTCATCGATAACGCCGAGCGAGAGTACTTCGCCATCGCATAAGCCTGGATTTCCGGCTCGACCCCGTACACGGCGAAAACCTCTGTGGGTGGCGCCGCCGGCTCACTCGTTCTTTGAGGTTCTTTGGCCAATTCGTTGTGGACCGCCGGCAAGTTTTCGTCGGCAGCCGCGCGCATCGGCGAGCGATGACCCGCTCCGGAAATGGGTACGACGTCGCCCGGCTTTTTGTTGGAAGACTCAGGCATGGGAATCACTTCATTCGCTAAGTTTCTGGGCATGGGAGTGTTCGCATGGTAATCGGCAATCTGGGAATGTGCAATTGTGAATTGCGGCGACATACTGCACCCCCCGAATCCGTCCAAGACAAATCCAACGGGGCCACTCAGCCACCGGTCGCAAAATTGAAAGCGTTTAAACAGTTATAATTTGCGGTCGCAAGACTCTCGTACTTAAGGAAGCTAAATGTCCCTTTCCGGACGCATCGCCTTCATCACCGGCGCATCGCAAGGCATTGGCCGCGCCTGCGCCGTCAAGCTCGCCGCTAAGGGAGCAAGCGTTGCCGTCGCTGCGCGCAATCAGGAAAAGCTGAACCAACTGGCCAGCGAAATAACCGCCTCCGGCGGCAAAGCCGCGGCCTTCGCTCTCGACGTCACCGACGAAGAGCAAATCAAATCCGCGATCAAAGCTGCCAACGCTCAATTCGGCAAAATCGACATTCTCGTCAACAACGCCGGTATCACGCGCGACCAGCTGATCATGCGCATGAAGCGCTCCGATTGGGACGCCGTGCTGCAAACCAACCTCACCTCGGCTTATCTTTGTACGCAGGCGGTAACAAGTTCCATGCTTAAACAGCGTTGGGGACGCATCATCAACATCACCAGCGTTTTCGGCCAGATGGGCCAAGCTGGCCAGGCCAACTACGCCGCCTCAAAAGCCGGACTAATCGGCCTCACCATGGCAGTCGCCCGCGAACTCGGTTCGCGCAACATAACTTGTAACGCCGTCGCTCCCGGCTTCATCGAAACCGCCATGACGGAGATGCTGGGCGAAGATTTCAAGCAGAACGCGGCCAAACAAATTCCGCTGGGCCGCGTAGGCACTGTGGATGATGTGGCGAATGCCGTAGCTTTTCTCGCTTCGGATGAAGCTTCGTACATAACCGGGCACGTGCTCGACGTGAACGGCGGCATGTTGATGGGGTGAAGATTGTTTACCGCCAGGCACGCCGCGAAGGCAAAGATCTAAAGATAGAAGATCGACGAGAGAGTCAGCAGACGACCAATGTCATTCCGAACCGGCGCGGAGCGGCGGTGAGGAACCTGCTTCTTACGAAGGAATTAACTGGTGAAATCCGAGCTAAGCCGTCCCGCGTCCTTAGCGGTAAATAGAATCTCCTTCACCCAAGCTGAATCCCCCGCTCAACTCGCCCAAGCCCGCGAACTCTTCCTCGAGTACGCAAAGTCCCTCGGCTTCAGTCTCTGCTTCCAAAATTTCGACAAAGAACTAGCCACACTTCCCGGCGACTACGCCCCGCCCCAAGGCCGCCTGCTCTTAGCCGAGTACGAGAACCAACTCGCCGGCTGCGTCGCTCTGCACAAGATTGCTTCCGGCGGCAGCTCCGAAGTTTGTCACGGTTCCGAGTTTTGTGAAATGAAGCGCCTCTACCTGCGTCCGCACTTCCGAGGCAAAGGTCTCGGCCGTGCCCTCGCCGATCGCATCATCGCCGAGGCCCGCCAGATCGGCTATCGGCGCATGCGTCTTGACACCGTCGAGCCGGTCATGAAAGATGCGGTTGCCATGTATCGCAGGCTGGGATTCAAAGAGATAGCGCCCTATTGCAAGAATCCGATGGCCGGCGCGCTCTACATGGAACTCGAGTTGTAATCTCCCGCCAGCTTCAGTCACAATGGGCCCATGTCTCGCTGCCTTTGCGAGACGTGGGGATTTCAATAGGTCCTCTCATCCGGAAAGGAATCAGCCATGAAAAGATTTCTGCCCCTGCTCGCCCTTTTCCTGCTCGCCACTTCAGCCCTTGCGGCCGATTCCAAATCCGTCTCCTACAAAAGCGGCGATGAAACCGTCAAGGGCATTCTCTACACTCCCGCCGGCAAGGGACCGTTTCCCGGCATCATCGTCATCCATGAATGGTGGGGATTAAACGATTGGGTGAAAGAGCAAGCCTCGAAATTAGCCGACCAGGGTTACGAAGCTCTGGCGATCGACCTGTATCGCGGCAAAGTTGCCACCACGCCGGACGAAGCTCACGAGATCATGCGCGGCGTTCCGGAAGACCGCGCCAATCGCGACCTTCAGGCCGCTTTCGATTTCCTCGCCTCGCAGTCCAACGTCAGGAAGAACCGCATCGGCGCCATCGGATGGTGCATGGGCGGCGGTTATTCGCTGGATGTCGCGCTGCTTGAGCCGACGCTCGCCGCTGATGTCATCAACTACGGCCATCTCGCCACTGATCCTGATACGCTCAAAAAAATCAATGCCCCAATCCTCGGCATTTTCGGCGCCCAGGATAAAGGCATCACGCCCGATGACGTTCACAAGTTCGAATCGCAGATGAAACAACTGGGCAAAACTATTGACGTCAAGATCTACGACGATGCCGGCCACGCCTTCGAGAACCCCAATAACAAAGCCGGTTACCGCCCCGCCGATGCCGCCGATGCATGGCAACGCACGGTTAAATTCCTTTTAGAAAATTTAAAAAAGTAATTTCGGCCGAGCAGGTTCTCACAGAGTTACATGGTGCGCGTCGTTTCTTTCACAACGTGAAAACATGATCGAATCAGCTTCGTCAAGTCTTGACCCGAAAGTGGTTTCTCCATGGCACGAATTTCCACTTGCCAGAAATTCCCGATCTGGTTACTATGTCGCATCTGCAATGCTCCCCACGATCAACATCGGCGAAACCATCAGAAACTACCGGCTGCAAAAAGGGATGTCCCAGGGCGACATTGAAAAGCGCACCGGCCTGCTGCGCTGCTACCTTTCGCGCGTAGAAAACGGCCATACCATCCCTTCGCTCGACACGCTTTCGAAAATTGCCGGAGCCATGGAAATCGCGCTCTCGCAATTCTTCTCCGAATCCGGCCACAGCAACGGCGCCAAGGGATTGCCGCAACTCTCCGATGACGAAGTTCGCTTCCTTAGCCAGGTGCGCCGCTACTCCGCCAATCTGAACGACAGCGACCGCAAGCTGGTGCTAGCCATGGTCAAGAAGATGGCCGCGAATTCGAAGTAGAGCTGTTCAGCCACCAGCTGCCACCTCCCAGCCCTCAGCCCTCAGCCCTCAGCTCTCAGCCCGATCACGCCGAAGTAGCTTGTCATTCCGAGGAGCGTAGCGACGAGGAACCTGCTTTCCTCGCCCTGAGTTCGTCTGCCGCCGGCACCGCGAACCCCGAGAGCTTACTTTCGTACCATCCCATCAATGACCGCAGGGTACCTGCCGCGTGCCGCATCTTCTCGCTACACTGTTAGCTCGGAGAACCCTGTGTGACCACAGACGAAGAGTTGGTAGTACTCGAAACCCAGCTCCGCCGGCTGAAAATCGAGTACGAGGTTTACTTCAGCAACCCGACCAAGCGCCCCCCCACCGACATCGAGTGGAAGGTGCTGTCGTTGCTGCGCAAATTCTCCGATGGCGGACGTATGAATTTCTCCCAGCGCTACCGCTATAACGAAATGGCGCAACGCTATGCCGTCTACAGCGACCTGTGGCGCAAGAAATCTCGCATCCGCGAAGAAGGTTATCGCCGCCCGCAGGATGCGCTTCTCTCCGTGCAGGGAGTTCGCCCGGAAGAAGAGCACAAGCCGGCGCATCCCGTCTATGGAGTGAGCAAAACCGCCGCAGCCGCTGTCGCGGGCTCCGCCACTTCACAGCCCTTCACCATGCACGAGGACGAGGCCGGCCGCGAGCAGCTCGAGCGGCTTTATAACACGCTGGTCGCAGCCAAGAAAAAAGCCGGGGAGAACGTCTCCGGTAACCTCGATTCGTTTTCTTCTTTTGTGCAGAAAAAAACCCAGCAAATCCGCAAACAATACGGCTGCCAGGATGTGGAATTCTCGGTTGAACTCAACCAAGGGCAAGTCAAGCTGAAAGCCAAAGCGAAAACGTAGGAACCGCTCAGAGTAAACGTGAAGGAACACGTATGAAACTTCTGCGACGCATTGGGCTGGCCATGCTGGTAATTTTAGCAGCCCTCTGCTGGATCGGTCCGGCGGTAGTTGTTTATTTCGCGAAAACGGCTCCGGCAGTCACCAGAGTAGTGCCCACGCAGTTGAAGGACCTGTCAACATCGCTGGCGCCCGGAAGGAAACTCTCCTACCTCGGCTACGAGTTTGAAGTTCCATGGAGCGATCTTGACGAGTCCCAGACCCACCTATCGGAAAAGCCCAACGCGAAAACGGCATGGCTCTGTTTCCGATCTGGATTGAAGCTGTTTGTCGTGATTACTCCGCGCGAACGAGCGGTTCCCGGTTATGAGTCATTGAAGCTCATCTATGAGATCACCCCGGACAAGATACATTATTGGTCGTTGGTCCAAGGCTGGGGTTACCGCGACGCTAACCTCCTTCTAGCTAAGTCGGCATTTCTTCAAGATATCGGTCACCCCGGAGGCGGATCGAATCCTACGGAAACTGGAATCTTCAACCTCCGAAGCACGGGGTACCACGGTTTTCAGTACGGCGACCCTCGAAGCCGACCAGATGTACTCCAACTGCGCCTCTACTCCAATGATGGCAGAGTGGAAATCAAGTTCCTGCAGGGAGAATACGATGAACCCTCCGGAGTCACCCAGCCCGAAATCAACCGAATCGTGCAGACGCTTCACAAGATTCCAGCAGGCGAGATAGCGATCTCCGTAAGATAGAAATCTGCCGGGCCCGTTCTTGCTAGAATCTTCGTAGCTCTTCAACTAGCAAGGTCCAATGTCCAAAATCCGCCGAGCCATCCTCAGCGTCACCGATAAAACCGGCCTAGTCGACTTCGCCCGCCAACTTTCATCTCTCAGCATTGATCTCATCTCCACCGGAGGCACGGCCAAACTCCTGCGTGATTCCGGTATCGCTGTCAAAGACGTCTCCGAACTCACCGGCTTTCCCGAAATGCTCGACGGCCGCGTAAAGACGCTGCATCCCAAAGTTCACGGCGGCATCCTGCATCGCCGCGAAAATCCCTCCCACACCGCCGCCGTCGCCGAGCACGGTATTCAGCCGATCGACATGGTCGTGGTCAATCTCTACGCCTTCGAGAAAAGCGCAGCCAAGCCCGGCGTGGCATTCGACGAGCTAATCGAAAACATCGACATCGGCGGACCCTCCATGATCCGCTCTGCCGCCAAGAATTTTCGCGATGTCGCGGTGGTCACCTCACCCGCTGATTACGACGCAATCGCCGAAGAACTCGCCCGCTCCAACGCATCGCTCTCTCTCGCAACCAAATGGCGTCTGGCGCAGAAAGCCTTCGCCCTAACCGCGGCTTACGACTCTGCCATTGCTTCTACGCTTGAAGGACTTCCCGGCGCTGGTAATGCAGAACCGGCCTCGAATCATGTAGGGACAGCCGCCCCCGGCCATCCGGCGGAGCGAAGCTCCGCCGCGTTTCCGCCAATCCTACGCCTGCAATTTCAAAAAATCCTCGATCTGCGCTACGGTGAAAACCCGCACCAGAAGGCCGCCATGTACTCGGACGGCTCCGGCGTGGGTGTAGCCAATTCCCGCCAGCTTCAGGGCAAAGAACTTTCCTACAACAACATCGTCGACCTGCAAGCCGCCTGGGACTTGGCTCAGGAATTTGATGAACCCGGATTCGACCAGCCATTCTGCGCCATCATCAAGCACACCAATCCCGCCGGCGCCGCAACCGGTAAAACTTTGGCGGAAGCTTACCAGCGCGCTCTCGAATGTGATCCGGTTTCCGCCTTCGGCGGCGTGATTGGCGTAAACCGCCCCATCGACGCCGAAACCGCCGAAGAGATGCACAAGCTTTTCCTTGAAGTCATCGCCGCGCCTTCATTCGACGAACCCGCCAAAGCCCGATTCGCCAGTAAGAAAAATCTACGCCTGGTCGAAGTGCGAGCCGCGGCGCAACAATGGGCGCTGAAAAATATCTCCGGCGGAATTCTCCTGCAAGATGTCGATAATCGACCGCTCCAAGACGTCGATCTGAAAGTAGTCACCCAGCGCGTCCCCGCCCCGGAAGAAACCCGCGCCATGCTCTTCGCCTGGAAGGTTTGCAAGCACGTCAAATCAAATGCGATTGTCTACGCACGCGATGGACAGACCCTCGGTGTCGGCGCCGGACAGATGAGCCGCGTCGATGCGGCCAAAATCGGCGCCATGAAAGCGCAACTGCCGCTAAAAGGCACAGTCGCCGCTTCCGACGCGTTCTTCCCATTTCCCGATGGCGTCGAAGAAATCGCCAAAGCCGGTGCCACCGCCATCATCCAACCCGGCGGCTCGCAGCGCGATCCCGAAGTAATCGCCGCCGCCGACCGCCTGGGTCTGGCAATGATCTTCACCGGCGTGCGCCACTTCCGCCATTAATCGACGTTGTCATTCCGACCGTAGCCGGACCCTGAGCAAAACCCAAGGGGACGGCGCAGTGGAGGGATCTGCTTCTCATCCGTCAACGCATCAATCACCACTTCCCGCTTTTACCAAATTTGACATTCAACTCTCCTCGGTCCCTGTACTCTTGACTCGTACTGCGGGCCGCGCAAGTCGGACTCTTTTCCCCGTTCCTGCGAAGACCGAGGTAGAATTTAAGCAATACCAGCCGTGGCGGCTTTTGCATCCAAATTCAAGGCTTGCGGAAGTGCTGACGATGGGAGCAAGCCTATACAATGATCTCCAGGATACTGATCTCCAGGATACTCAGGTTAAGCATGAATCGATTTTTTCGCACAATTCTAGCGTTCTCTTGTCTGGCCGTAGTTGCGGGCGCGCAAAGCAGCCCATCCTCGCCGGCCGATTCTAAGCCAGCTCAGTCAAAATCCAATAAATCCGGATCTGACCCAGCAAAACCTGAGGCCAAGGCCGCGACTCCAAAAGTCGACCGCGCCGCTGCGTACTACCACTACGCGCTCGCTCACATGTACGAAGAGCAGATCACCATGTACGGCCGCAGCGATCTCGCCAACAAGGCGATGGATGAGTACCGGCTGGCGATCCAGGCCGATCCTTCTTCCGAATTCCTCACCTCCGCTCTCGCCGAGCTTTACGTAAAGACGGGACGCATTCGCGACGCCGTGCTGCAAGCACAGGACATTCTCAAGCGCGATCCCAACAATCTTGAAGCCCACAAACTGCTGGGCCGGATTTATTTGCGATCTCTCGGCGACATGCCCGGCAACGGCAACGGATCTGACAACGTGCTCAAGCTGGCCATCGAACAATACGAGCAAATCATTAAGATCGAGCCCGACAACGTTGACGATCACCTTCTGCTGGGCCGCCTCTATCGCCTGAACAACGACCTGCAAAAAGCCGAATCTGAACTCAAGTCGGCAGTCAAGCTCGATCCCAATTCCGAAGAAGCGGTCACCACTCTGGCTCTGCTCTACACCGACGAAGGCGACACGGCTCACGCCCTGCAAGTGCTCAGCGCGGTCCCCGATGCCGGCCGCTCCGCCAAACTCTACTCCGCCCTCGGCGCAACCTATGAGCAGCGCAAAGACTACAAAGGCGCTATCGATGCCTATAAGCACGCCATCATGCTGGATCGCGATAATCTCGACGCCATTCGCGGCCTCGCCGAAAATTATCTAAACGATGGACAAATTGATAAGGCCCTCGATCAATACAGAGTCATCGCGGACGCCAATCCGGAAGACGCGCAAACCTATCTCCGCATCTCCGAAATTTATCGCCGCCAGGGCAAATACGATGAAGCCCTCGACAGTCTGAAAAAAGCGCAGGCCATGGTTCCGGATGCGCTCGAGGTTCCCTACAACATCGCGGTCGTATACGAAGCCCAGGGCCGCTACGACGATGGCGAGCGAATTCTGCTGGATCTGCTGAAGAGAACCGAGAAGCCCGATAACGCCTACTCGCAGGCCGACCGCAACAATCGCGGAATCTTTGTCGAGCGCCTCGGAATGATCTACCGCGATCAGGAAAATTATCCCGCCGCGGTTGAAGCTTTCCGCAAGTTGCTGCCGCTCGGCGACGAGAACGCCCGCACCGGCTATCAGGACATCATTGACACCTACCGCGAAGCCAAGCAGTGGACCGAAGCCACAGCTGTTGCCCAGGAAGCGGTCCAGAAAATGCCCAACGACCGCGAACTGCGCATGGTGCTCGATGCGCAACTCGCTGACATGGGCGATCCCGATAAGCCGCTGGCGGATGTGCGCTCAATGCTGAAAGGTACGGCCGAAGATCGTGACGTCTATCTCCGCCTGGCCATCATGAACACACGCCTCAAGCGCTGGAAAGATGCTGAAGAGGCTCTCGATAAAGCGGAGTTGCTTTCTACCAAGTCCGAAGATAAGGAATACGTCTACTTCCTGCGCGGTTCGACTTACGAGCGCGAAAAAAAATACGATCAGTCTGAAGCCGAATTCAAAAAGGTGCTCGCCCTCAACCCGCAAAGCGCTGCCACTTTGAATTATCTCGGATACATGAATGCCGACCGCGGAGTGGAACTCGATCAGTCGCTCAACTACATCAAGCAGGCGGTCAGCCTTGATCCCACGAACGGTGCGTATCTAGACTCGCTCGGCTGGGCCTACTTCAAGCTGGGCAAGTACGATCTCTCCGAAGAGAACCTGAATAAAGCCTCTCTGCGCATGGGATCCGATCCCACTGTGCAGGATCACCTTGGCGATCTTTACCAGAAAACCGGTCGCCTGAAGCTAGCCGCTGCACACTGGCAGCGCGCAGTCGAAGAGTGGAACAAAACCATCGCGCCGGAAGTGGATACCGACCTTTTAGCGGCGACGCAGAAAAAGCTAGACGCCGCCAAAGTCGCGATCGCCAAAGAAGAGTCGCAAAAACAGTGACGCCGGGGGCTAGGGATTAAAGCCTGCGCCAGTGAGAACTCAATGGCTCTAACCACTAGCCACTAACCACGGACTTCTGGCCTAAGCCTGATCCCATGCTTCCTGCTAAACTCTCTCCATGCTGGCCGCCTACGCGGTGCATGTGGAGCAATCCCGCGGACGCCGCTTCCCTGAGCCGCCGCATCCCTACCGCAACGACTTTCAACGCGACCGCGACCGCGTCATCCACGCTCGCGCTTTCCGCCGGCTCGAAGACAAAACCCAGGTCTTCACCCGCCGCTACTCCGACCATTTCCGCAACCGGCTCACGCACACGATCGAAGTCGCCCAAATCACGCGCACCGTCGCCGGCGCGCTGAATCTGAATGTAGATTTAACCGAAGCGCTAGCCCTAGTGCACGACCTCGGCCATCCTCCCTTCGGCCACGCCGGAGAAAAAGCCCTTGATGCCACCATGCGCCAACACGGCCTGTTCTTCGATCACAACCTGCACGCCTTGCGCATCGTCGAGGATTTTGAGCAGCGCTACGCCGCGTTTCCCGGTCTCAATCTCACCTTTGAAGTCCGCGAAGGCATCATCAAACATTCCCGCGACTACGCTGCCGCGCAGCATCCCGAACTGTCTGAATATCTCCTCGATCAGCGCCCTCCGCTCGAAGCCCAGCTCATCGATCTCACCGACGAAATCGGATACAACACCGCTGACCTCGACGACGGCTACGAGGCCCACCTGCTCACACTCGACCAGATCGTCAGCGGCTTGCCGATTTTCGCGCGCTTCTTCCGTCAAGCCGAAAAAAACTATCCCCACGTTGCAGAAAAGCTGAAGTTTAATGAAGCCCTAAAAGCCGTCTTCAACCGCCTGGTCATCGATCTGATCACCAACACGCAATCGCGTCTAAAAGAAGCTGGAATCGAATCCCTGGCCGAGGTTCGTGGGAAACCCGACCGCATTGCAGCGTTCAGCCCTGAAGTCGAAGCCGAGCGCCGGCGGATCAAGAATTTTCTCTATGACAATCTCTATTACAGCCCCTCGCTTGCGGGAGAAAAAGATGACGCCGAACAGATCGTTACAGAGCTATTCGCTTTCTGGTTGAATAATCCTTCCTCCCTGCCGCATTTCTACCAGGACAAAGCCGCGCAGGAATCTTTACCACGCGTCGTCTGCGATTACATCGCCGGCATGACTGACCACTTCATCGTCGAGCAATACGAAAAGCACTGCGGTACAGAACCGGAGTAATCTAACGATCGCGGGACCTGCTCATGAACGGGGTTGGGAAGGGCACCGCTGAAGAATACGGGCAGAAGCCATCGGCGCCGGTGCTTCCGCGGCAGTTTCGGTCGAAAGCGGGCTAAAAGAAGAATCCTCACCCCAAACCAGCTGAAATCCGCCCAAGAGGCCGGCCAGAACGAGCAAGCGCATCGCCAATCGCCTGCCGGAACCAAGCCTGCAGCTTCCTCTACCCAACTGCATTCCCACTCTCCCAAAAGCAGAATTTTTCAACTCCAACCGAGCCTCCTCACATCGCAAATACCTGCACGCAGTTTTTATATCAGTTTTGCCAAAATTACCGTCCGCTGACTTCCCTCCGCTCGCATACCTGCCAACACAGAGGTACAATATGTAGGGATATCAAGAGCTTACAGTTCCAACCTCGCGCCACGGTTTGGCATCCGATTTGTACTAGGGAATACGTCCGGCAGGTTCTGCGGATTTGACTCTAGGCTCTTCGGGCGTGCGTTGCGTCACCGCACCCAGGCAAGCCGTCCAACGCTTGCTTTCGTCGTAATGGGACGCACTAGAATCATGGAGCACGCGCATTCGGCATGCTCAAGCGGAGCCCCAAATGCTCCTGCAAACTTGGAGGACGTTTCTATTATGAACACCCGCATTTTAGTTACTTTGCCCCTGGCCGCAGTGCTGGCGTTTCCAGCCTTCGCCCAGACTTCGTCGTCCCAGCCTTCTAATGCAGATCAGAATCAGCCGACGGCATCGCAATCGACCCAGTCCACCGATACCGCGACCGGCAAGCAGCCCCTGCAACCGCCCAGCCGCGAAGGTTTCTGGGGACGCGTGAATCCGTTCGCTCGCAAGAGCTATGTGAAACGGCAGACGGAACCCATTCGCGACCGCATTAATGAGCTCGATGATCTGACCGCTGCCAACAGCAAGGCGATCAAAGACACCGACGCCCGCGCACAGGCTGGGATCAAGATGGCCTCCGACAAGGCCAACGAAGCCGATCAGCATGCCATTGATGCCGGCAACAAGGCAAACCAGGCGCAGCAGAGCGCCCAGCAGGCCACCAACCGCATTCAGACGGTTGAAACCGTGGTCAGCAACATCGACCAGTACAAGGCCTCAAACCAGACCGAAATCCGCTTCCGCCCGGGCCAGACCGTCCTGAGCAAGAACGCCAAAGACGCGCTCGACGATATGGCGAACGGCGTGAAGGGACAGAAAGGCTACATCATCGAGGTCCAGGGCTTCTCGTCCGGACGTGGTCAGACGGCAATCGCGAACTCGCAGAAAATGGCTGAGTCCGTGGTTCGCTAC
The DNA here is from genome assembly GCA_963766625.1 of uncultured Acidobacteriaceae bacterium. Lineage (GTDB taxonomy): Bacteria > Acidobacteriota > Terriglobia > Terriglobales > Acidobacteriaceae > Sulfotelmatobacter. Next base: position 779,359 of record CAVYBF010000028.1, read on the forward strand.
ATGGTGCTCAACCATGATATCCCGCTCTACCGAATTTACCTCGTAGGCATGGGCAACGCGCCGGCACCTGGCGAGGAGCAGGATGCTCACGCGAAGCACATGAGCGGCGGACGCGTCGAAGTCAGCCTGATGAAGAATGATCTGGAACAGCTCTCGAGCAATTCCGGCGCTCCGGGCGTGACCCCAGATCAGCAGCAGCAACCGAAGTAATTAGGAACATAACGCGCCTTGGGGACTTAAACGGGCGCCTCGCCCGAGTCCCTCCCCCAGAAAAAGCTCTTCGCTCAGGCGAAGAGCTTTTTCAACTTTGCATTCGGTTCCATCCTATCTTGGAAGTCGCACGCACTCGGTCGCGGCTGCTGCCGATTCAGCGAAACGGATGGTGATGATAGTGAAGCAGCAGCATGTGCGTCACAAATCCCAGAACAAACCAAGCCGCCGCCTCCACTACCCGCCAGAACCCTCGTGTCATTTGAAGAGCATACCTGCATTCCCCATGCCGTGCCAACGCGCTTTCGCGCAATGGTCATGCAGTTCTGCCCATACGGCAGTCATTTTGAGCGTAGCCGCTTTTCAGGCGAAGCGAAGAGCCTGCCGTGAGCGCAGTCGAAGGTATCTCGCGCTTGGCCGGCCTTGCGCGCGAGCGAAACTGCATCACCACTCATGACGATCCCTATTCCCTCTCGTGACCTGTCACAGAGCGACAAAGGCTCAAGCCCGATACGTTCCTGGCTTAATCCCTAAATGATCCAGCTTCGATTGCAGAGTCGTGCGCTTCAATCCCAAACGTGCGGCCGCGCCGTCGGGACCACCCAACTTTCCCTGGCAATCGCGAAGCGCCTTAAGGATGCGCTCGCGATCCTTTTCCCGCAAAGTGAGACTGCTGTCATCCGCTTGAATCTGTGTTTCCAATTCCGCAAGCGGTGCCTGCAATACCGATCCCGAAGTCAGGATGACCGACCGCTCTATAAAATTTTCCAATTCCCGAATGTTTCCCGGCCACTCCCATCGCACCAGCAGTTCCATAGTCTTTGCCGGGATGCTCGTAATCGCGTTTCTCATCTGCGCCGCAAATTTGCGCACGAAGTGCTCGACCAGCGGTCGAATATCCTCCCGGCGCTCGCACAATGGCGGTATGACAATCGGAAAAACATTCAGCCGGTAATACAAATCCCTGCGGAACTCGTTCACCTTCATGCCCTGCACAAGATCCCGGTTCGTGGCCGCCACTAACCGAAAATTTACCTTCCGCGTCTGCGTCCCGCCCAGTCGCTCGAATTCCATGTCCTGCAATACGCGCAGCAGCTTAGGCTGCAGGCTGACGGGAATTTCTCCGATCTCATCCAGAAAAAGCGTGCCGCCATCGGCCAGTTCCAGCCGGCCCAGCTTCCGCGCAACGGCCCCAGTGAACGCTCCTTTCTCGTGCCCAAATAGCTCGCTCTCCAGCAAGCCCGAAGGAATTGCCGCGCAGTTCACCTTGATAAAGCTCATGCCCTCGCGCTTGCTCCGGTGGTGCAGCGCCCTCGCTACCACTTCCTTCCCGGTGCCGGTTTCTCCCAGCAGAAGCACGGTCGCATCACTGGATGCGACTTTTGCAACTTTTTCCATGACCTGCTTCACCGCATGGCTGCGTCCAACAATCTCGCCGAACCCTAACTCCGTATCGATGGCTTCTTCCAGATAAAGCTTCTCTTCCGCCAGCTTCTCTTTGGCAAGCCGCAGCTCCTGCTCACTTTGCCGCAATGCTCGCTCACTTGCTCGAAGCGCCTCTTGCCCCCGCTTTCGTTCCGTCACGTCCCGTATCGCGCTGGACATCAATATTCCATGCTCGGTTTCCAGCGGACTTAAACTGATTTCTACTGGGAACTCTGTTCCATCCTTGCGCAGGCCGTATAGTTCCAGCCCCGCTCCCATTGCTCGCACCCGTGGCTCCGCTGAGTACGCCGTGCGATGTCCCTGATGTTTCCCGCGGAAGCGCTCCGGAACCAGCATTTCAATCTCCTGGTTCAGCAATTCTTGTCGTTGATAACCAAACAGCTTCTCCGTCTGCGCATTGATCAGAACAATTTTCCCCTCCTGATTTGCCACCACCATCGCGTCCGGCGCGCCTTCTAGCAATCCACGGAATTTCGCTTCCGCACGCTTGCGCTCGGTAATATCGATTCCAAACGAGATCGTGGCCGTGACCGCACCGCTGACCTTCAATACATTGTTCCGCCATGCGATGTAGCGTTCCTCTCCCGTTTTAGTAACGATCGGGTTTTCAAAAGTCTCTCGCGCCGTTCCCGCCAAGAGCCGGTCGAATTCTTCCCACACATAAGGGAATCGATCCTTCGGCACCAGGGCCGACCAACTCTTACCCTGCAGCTCGGACAACTTATATCCGGTGATCTCTTCCGCCGCTTGATTCAACAAAATTACGTTTCCCACCCTGTCCAGGCTAAGGATAATCACATTAGCCGTCTCAATGAGGTTCTCGGAGAACTCCTTGGCTGCACGCAACGCTCGCTCAGACCGTTTACGCTGGGTAATGTCCCGGGCGATACCTCCAATACGATCCACTCCCCTGGGACCCTCGATGGGAAAGTAGGTTAGCAATAATTCTCTCTCGTCCAATTGCGGATATTTGTGTTTTATTTCGAATTGGACAAGCTTACCCCGAAAGCACTCGTCCATTTTCTTCTTAAACAGTCCTAGCGTTTCCTCGCTCGCTCCCTCCGCGGCCAACTGATCCAGAAGTGGAACGCCGGCGACCTGCTCTTCGCCCACCTCCCGCAGGCCAAGAAATGTCCGGTTCGCGATCACGCACCGGTAATTCCGGTCCACCACCACGATCGAGTCTTCCAGGCATTCCACCACTCTTTCGTATTCCCGCAGCCTCTCTTCGGCCTGCTTCCGCTCAGTAATGTCCTGCAAGGTGACGATTACCCCTGTAATCTCCCCCAGAGGATCGCGTAAGGGCCCTTTACGGCTGGAAAACCAGCGCTGACCTCCTCCAGAAACGAAAAGACGCTCGTCAGGAACCGTGATGGTTTGCCCGAGCAGCGCCCGTTTCAGCTCGATCTCGGGGTCATGTCCCCGCACCTCTTGCGGAACCAGTTCACGGAACAGTTTGCCGATTGCAGCACTGGCGGAAATTCCCGTCAGTTGTTCCATAAACGGATTCCATAGCACGCAGCGCAAATCGCGGTCATACACCACAATTCCTTCGCCGACGCTGGCAATGATTTGGCGATTGAGATCGCCGGCAGCCTGCGCCAGCTTCTGCGCACGCTTCTGCTCAGTCACGTCGCGGGCTATGCCGCTGACCACCGGCCTTTCTGCTCCTTCACGTCGCAGGGCATTGGAGTATTCCCAGATTCGCCGCTCTCCGGACCTGGTCACGACAACCAGCAGCCCACGAGCCTCGCCCTCAGATTCGACTCGGCGCAGATAGTCATCAAATTCTTGCCGGTATTCGGGCGCGATCAACTGCCGCATGGGAATGCGCAAAATTTCTTCCGCGTCGTATCCCAGCAGTCGCGTCGAAGCGCGGTTCACCGACAAAAGTCGGCCCTCGAGATCGTGAATGCACAGCAAATCCTGGCTGTGCTCAACCAAATCCCGATACCAATCTTTATTTTTCTGAAAAGCCCGCCGTACCGGTTCCAGCTCGGTCGGCTCCAGAGGAGGTGGACAATTTTCGTGCCCAGGGTGCAAATCCATGGCTACTCCCTAAGCGGGGGGTTTAGTTGTCGCGCCTTCAGTCCCGCGCCGATTCGCGCGACAGTGACCACACGTAATGCTTGCAAAAGCTGTCCAAACCAATTGCGGCGAAGTGTAGCAGAACTTATGTCCGTACGCTAGCGAACAATCTTCTGCGCGATAAATACATAGGAGCCGGACAGGCCGGAGTCTTCCATTGCATACCGCTCAATTCGGCCCCATTTCACTGCGCCCCGTTTGACCCTCTGCTTCCACGCGTCTAAACTCGCTTTTCAGTGGAGTTCTTATGAGACGAGTCGCGTTCGCCCTGTCTTTTTGCAGTTTTCTTCTCTTATCTGGCCTGACCGGCATCACCTTTGCCGACAATGAGCATGGCCAGAGTCACCATGAACAATTGACTACCGCCCAGCTAGGGACTGTCAATTTCCCAGTCTCCTGTTCTCCGGACGTGCGCAAGCCGTTTGAGCGTGGCGTAGCCCTGCTGCACTCGTTCTGGTACGAAGAGGCGCAAAAAGAATTCCTGGAGATTACGACCCGCGATCCTTACTGCGCTATGGCGCATTGGGGGATCGCGATGAGCCTATGGCACCAGCTCTGGAACGAACCTGACCAACGGGTGATCCTGAGAGGCCTCGACGAAGTCCACGAGGCCCAGACCAGTGACGGCCCGACCACTCCGCGTGAACAAGCCTATATTGCAGCCATCGCTGCTTTTTACAGCAATTCGAAGAAGCTCAATCATGAAGCCCGCGCCAAAGCTTACTCAGATGCAATGAAGAAGGTCTACGAGTCCTATCCCGACGATCACGAAGCCGCCGTCTTCTATGCGCTTTCTCTGCTCGCCTCCGAACCCCCGGGCGACACAACTTTCACCAATCGCAGGCAGGCCGCCGCAATTCTTGAAAAGCTCTTCGCCACCCAACCCGACCACCCTGGCGTGGCGCACTATCTAATCCATGCCTACGACAAGCCACAACTGGCGGAACTCGGGCTGCCCGCCGCCCGCCGCTACGCACAGATCGCGCCCGCCGCACCGCACGCCCTGCACATGCCTTCGCACATCTTCGCTCGCGTCGGCCTCTGGCAGGATGACATCAATTCCAATCTGGCCTCTATCGCCGCTTCGCGCAAAACCGCAGCCATGGGGATGGGCGGCGAAGGCCACCAGTTCCACGCCATGAGTTTTCTCTTCTACGCCTACATGCAAAGCGGACGCGACGCCGATGCCAAAGCCCTGATCGAGGAAATCCGCGCCATGCCCAACAAGAAAGACGATATGTACGGTAAGGGCTACGATCCCCATGCGGCCACACTGGCGCATTTGAGCGCGGAGTATCCCATTGAAATGCACGACTGGGCCACGGCCGCGGCACTGCCCCCGGCGGAAGTGGATGGTCCGGCGGAATACTCCGTGATTGATCTGGCGCGCGCTATCGGATCCGGGCATCTGCACAAGCCGGAAGACGTTCGCAAAGATATTGCAGGGATTGAGAGGCGCCATCAACAACTGGTGAAAGAGAAATCCGAATTCGCGGATGCCGTCGAAGACGACCGCAAGGTAGCGCAGGCCTGGCTCGCATTCGCCGAAGCCAAGTATGACGATGCGGTTGAGGCCCTGCGCCCCATTGCCGACAAAGCAGATTCACTCGGTGACGAACCGGGGGACATTCCGGTGCGCGAGATGATCGCAGACATCCTCCTCGAGGCCAAGCGTCCGCAACAGGCGTTGGTCGAATATCAAACTGATCTCAAACTGAATCCCAACCGCTTCCATGGACTCTATGGTGCAGCCAGCGCAGCCCAAGCCGCCGGCAATCAGAAAGACGCCGAGGAGTACTCCGCCCTTCTCCTCAAAGTCTGCGACGGATCAAACTCCACGCGCCCAGAGTTAACCCGCGCCAGACAATTGGTAGCGCAGAAGTAGACGCCGTTTAAGGCAAGCCGGATGCTCGCCTACATCTTGCGCAACCTTAGGAGCGCCAACTTGAACATCAGCGCCGCCGCCATACCCAACGCTCCCAGCAAAGCGTTGTACTCCCGATGTTTCAAATACAAATCCCAAGAAAATCCGGCCGGGGATTCCTTCTCGTCACTCGGACGTGGTGTGAGCCGCGGAAACATTCGCGGTACCTGACGCGCATACCCTTCAAACTCAGGAAACGACCGTCGTAAAAATTCTTCCTCGTCGCGAATCACCGGAATATAAATGGCCAAAAACATCACCACCAATGCCCCGCCGATCCACCAACTCCGCGCAGCCACGGCGAATCCGATCCCCATGAGCAGAGACCCCAAATAAAGCGGGTTGCGCGTATACGCATAAGGCCCCGAAGTCGCCAGCGCCTCGTTCTTGCGCACATGTCCCGAAGCTAGCGCGCGAATCAAAAGCCCCGGCACAATCCCAACCAAACCCAGCAACAAAGATCTCCACGTAGGCCGCGCCAGCCAAAAATAAAACACCACCAGCACAAAACCCAAAGGTACCCGAATCCGCCGTGCGATTTTGGACCAGCTACCCATACGATTTTGCTCACCACTCACTCGTGTGATTTTTGCTTCGAATCACTCGTATGATTTTGCTTTGAAGGACGCGGGCTTTTGCTTTGAAGGGTCGCGGCTTCAGCCGCGCCGTATGCAACGAAATTTAAAATGGGCTTTAGCCCCCGAGGTCGCCTAACAATTCGAAAACCGCAGCCACTATCTCACCACTCTCAATCCCCAACATTCCTTCATCCGCCTCAGCCCGCCGCGCATGACTCGTCACGCTCTCTGCGCTTCGCAACACCACACTCCGGGTTCGATACGGCCCATTGCGCGCTGGGTCGGTTGGCCCATAGATTCCGACCACGGGAACCCGCAAAGCTGCCGCCAAATGCAGCGGCCCCGTATCTCCGCCAACAAACAACCGTGCTCGCCGCGTGAGCGCAATTAAATCCGTGATCGTGCATCGCAGACCACGCGCCGCGCCTCCGCTCATCTCTTCGACCGTCCGCGCCAACTCCTCCTCGCCCGGACCGTAATTCACAATCGACCGCGGCCCTCGACCTGCCAGCCCGCCTGCCACCTCCCCGTATCGCTCCGCCGGCCATCGCTTCGCGCCCCACCCCGCACCGGGATTCAAAATCGCAAATTCCCCGATCCCCAGCTCAGTCAACTGCTTCTCAATTCGCTCTTCCGCCCGGGCATCACGAGGAAGCTCACCACAACACGCTGCAGAAGCCGTTTCGCGAGCCATCCCCGTATGATTCTCAATCACCTCCCGGACCACAGAAATATTCTGCTCAATCACATGCCTGCCGGTGGCAATCACCTTCCGCGTATACCATAAACTTGCCGGCGCTTCTCTCGGCTGTGCCGCGCCATAGACCGCCCGCGCCCCCGACCACCGCGCCAACACAGCGGATCGAATCGCTCCTTGCAGATCGATGGCAACGTCGTATCGCAGCGCCCGCACATCGTTCCAAACCGTAGCAACTTTCTGCAGCGTCGCAATCGATAACGGAGACTTCCCCCAAGCTTTCAAATTGACCGTGTAAACTTCATCCACCAGCGGCCGCAGTGCCGAGCGCGCACCTCGGCGCGAAGACTCCGGAGCAGAAAGCAGTTCCGCCCATCGCTCCTCAATCAGCCAGCCGATATGCGAATGTGGAAATGCTTCGCGAAGCATCTGCACGGCAGGCAGCGTATGGATCACATCCCCCATCGCGCCAAGCCGCACAATCAGAATCCGGTCGATGCTGTGAATTTGCGACCTGGGTAGCGTGGCCAGTTGGACATCCTCATCCTGGAAACCCGTAGATTGCAAACTCACGGGCGCCTCGGCGCAAGCCGCATGCGAAGAATCTCGCTGGTTGAGTGATTTTTCGGATCGCCAACAATCGCAACCCGTCCGCCGCATTCCTCTACGGCATCGCGTTCTGGTACCGAGTCGACCGTGTAGTCCGTACCTTTAGCTTGAATGTCGGGCCGAATCTCGCGAATCAACCCGCGCACATCCAGCTCCGAAAAGACAACCACCGCATCCACATCGGCGAGCGCAGCAACAATTTCCGCGCGCTCTTCTGCCGGCATCACCGGACGTCCCTCACCCTTTAATGCCCGCACCGATTCATCGGAATTGATCGCGACGATCAGCTTGTCACCCAACTCCTTCGCTCCACGCAGATAACGCACATGTCCCACATGCAGAAGATCGAAATTCCCATTAGCCAGCACAATGCGCTCACCCGCGCGCCGCCACTCCTCCACGCGCGAGCGCAACTGGTCGCGGCTCAGAATTTTTCGTTCGCTCATCGGCCCCTGAAATGGAATTGAGTTTTTACCCTGTGTCCCTCTGTGCTCTCTGTGGGTAAGTCCGTAGCGTCAGTGAGCCCTAGTCATCGGCGGAGCCTGCTCCAGCGCCCGCAACAATTCCTCCGCCGAAACCGTAGCAGTCCCGCGTTTCATGACCACAATGCCGCCCGCATAATTAGCCAATTGCGCCGCTTCCTCAGTAGTCGCGCCCGCCGCCAAAGCCGCACTGAACGCCGCAATCACGGTATCGCCCGCCCCGGTCACATCAGCCACCTGGTCCGAACCAAAAATCGGAATATCCACCGGCGCATGTTTATGATTGAACGCCACCATGCCGTCGCGCCCTCGCGTGATCAGCAACGACTGCAGCTTCATCCGCTCCATAACCTGTTTTCCTGCCGCAATCACTTTCTCCCAGTTCTGCCCGATCCGCATCCCCAGCGCCGCCTCAACCTCCGGCTCGTTCGGAGTCGCCGCCGTCGCTCCCGAATATTCGAGCATCCGGTACCGCGAATCAAGAATCAACGGTACCGAGCGCCGGCGCCCGCGCTCGACCAGCGCATTCACCAGCGCCGGACTCGCCGATCCATATCCATAATCGGAAACCAGCAGCGCATCCGAAACCCGCAGATATTCCCTCGCCGCCAGAAATAACTCCCGCGCCAGATGCCGGTTCGGAGCGTGCTCCGGTTCGCGATCCACCCGTACCACTTGTTGCCGCGTGTTATGCGTCATGCCCGCCAGAATGCGCGTCTTCGTCACCGTCGTATAACTTTTATCCTTCAGCACACCACTCACTGGAATCCGCTTGTGCCGAAAAGCCTTCAGCAGCCGCCGCCCCGGCTCGTCGTCGCCAATCGCTCCTACTGGTAAAACATTCACTCCCAGATCGGCGAGATTATTCACTGCATTTGCCCCGCCGCCCGGCACAATGGTTCGCTCGCGATGCTTCAAGATCAGCACCGGCGCCTCGCGCGACACGCGCGAAATCTCTCCATAGACAAATTCGTCGGCCACCAGATCTCCCAGGACAGTGATGGTCACCTTAGGGAACGCGTCAATAATTTTCCGCAGCCGCTCAACTTCCTTGAAATGTTTCGTCATTGATCTCGCCATAACCCATCAGCGATGTAACCCGGCATTTTCTCACGAGCGCTGCCGCCGCTCCTCGATCGCGCCCAGCATGGCATCCAGAGCGTTAGCTGCATCGGCCAGCTCCATCTTCACTGGAACTACCGCCAGCGGCGCGAGCGCATCAAAATATCCGGTCAGATTCACCGCATCTTTTTCGGTGGTGACAAAACCCGCAGCCTCACTGCGCTCGCGCAATTGCATGAGATCGCGAATATTTTTCTCCGTGTACTCATGATGATCGCGAAAAAATGCCTCCGCGACCGGCTCGATGCCCGCAGTTCGCAACTGCAGCACAAAATTCTGCGGCCGCGCAATCCCGCAAAATACAACCGGCCGTTCCGGAATGCTGACATTCTGAATTGCGAGACCGCGCCGCACCTTCCAAACCACCTTCCCCGCAAGCGGGAACATATCCGCGGAAGCCCCGCTCGTCAGCACCACTGCGTCGGCCCGTCGCAACGCGCTCAACCGCTCCCGCAACCCTCCCGACGGAAGCAAACGATCTCTCGCATCCTCCGGCGTGACCAGCACGATATCGAAGTCGCGAGCCAAGCCGCGATGTTGAAACCCGTCGTCCAGCAAATGAGTTCGCGGACCGAATTTCGATTCCGCGAATTGCCCCGCCTCGTATCGGTATTCGCCAACCACAACCGGAACCTGCAGTCTCCGCGCGATCAGTAAAGGCTCGTCACCAAAATCGCTCGGCAATCCGCCCGGATCCACCAGCATTACGCCTCGGCTCTTTCGTCCGTACCCGCGCGACAGCACGTCAAACTCAATGCCACGTGCCTTCAACAACTCGCCCAGCAAGATTACAAACGGCGTTTTCCCCGACCCTCCGCTCGAAAGATTGCCCACGCTGATCACCGGCCCTCGCAGCCTGCGCGCAGGCAAGTACCGCTTGTCGTACAGCGCATTTCGCGCTCCAACCACCCCCCCGTAAATGGCAGATAGCGGATGAAAGCTCATGCGCGTGTCAGCAATTTTTCCAGTTCGGTCAAAGCGCGTGCGGTCGCGCCCAGTTGCGATCGCATGGTTTCTGCCGCGCGTTGTCCCAAAGCTTTGCGCTCCGCATCATTGTTCAGTAGTTCCATTAGCACCAGCGGCAAGTCAGACGGCCCGGCAATCCGCACCGCATCCCGGCTCTGAAACAAGCGGACAATGTCGCGGAAATTCTCCGTGTGAGTGCCCACTACGGTGGCCACTCCATGCAACGCCGGTTCAATAATATTGTGTCCACCGCGCGGCACCAGGCTGCCGCCCACAAATGCGATGTCCGCCAGCGCATACAGACTGCTCAATTCTCCGATCGTATCCAGCAGCAGCACTCCGGCGTTCAGAGATTCGCCATTCCACAACGACCTCTTCCAGTAACGAATCGACATCTTTTCAAGCAGCGCCGCCACCGCCGCAAACCGTTCCGGATGCCGCGGCGCGAGGATCATTACCGCCCGCGGATGTTGCACCAGCACATTCTCAAATGCCTTCAGCACTATGGCTTCTTCTCCCTCGACCGTGCTGCCGCACACCAGTACTGGCCCGCTGCCGTTTTCCGCAATCGACTTCCGCGCGCTCGCAACAATGGCCGGAGCCGCAGGCGCAGGAATATCGAACTTCAGATTTCCGATCACCCGCACTCGCTCAGCGCTCGCTCCAATGTTTTCCAGCCGAGTCGCGTCTTCGCCGGTTTGCGCCAGAAACAAATCCACATCCCCCAGCACTTTTTTTAGCAATCCACGAAATCGCCGGTAACGCGGCCAGGAGCGGTCTGAAATGCGCGCGTTCACCACAGCAATCCGCGCGCCGTTAGCATGCGCCAGCCGGATAAAATTCGGCCAGAACTCCGTCTCCGCAATCACCACCATCTTCGGACGCAGCGCCCGCAGATATGGCCGGATCGCGAACCCGAAATCCATCGGGAAATAAAACACATTCTTTTCGCCAAACCTCTTTCGCGCCAACGCCTGCCCGGTATCGGTCGTGGTGGAAACAAATACCCGGCCGTGCAACTGGTTGTTCAGTTGTTCCACCAACCCCGCCACAGCCAGCACTTCGCCCACTGAGACCGCATGAACCCAGATCACCTGTTCATCGCCTTGCGGCAATCGCATGCGCCCGGCCATGCGCCCCATTCTTTCCCCGAATCCTTTCCGATACTTCCCGCGCACGCTCATCTGGAAGAGCCAATAGGGCAAGCTCACCAGCATCGCGAGCGCCAGCAGCGCGCTGTAAAGAGAGCCATAGAATCGGGAGATCAAGTTGAGCCATTCTAAACAAACTCCGGCAGCCTCGGTGTGCTTGCGCCCCCTTGTGTCCCCTGTGCCGTCTGTAGTTACGATTCTCCCATCCGCAATCTGCACTCCCGACATAGCGAAAAAGAGCTTCCGCTCTATAATCGGATGCATGCCGTCGCTGGACAAGCAGCTCTGCCGTGCCTTCGTGATTTCGAGCCTGATCGCACTACTCGCCGTCTCCCTCGCGGCCAAAAACTTCGCCAAACCGCAGGCCCAGCCTGCGAAGACCTATCCCGCTCACGACGACCACGCCGACGAGAAAGTCGCCATCGCCGCCGATCCCTACGACACGCCTGAAAAAGCGAAAATCTTCTCCATCGATTTTCATGAGCATGATTTTCTTCCTGTCTTCTTTATCGTCACCAACAACGGAGACCAACCCATCTCCATCACCAATATGCAAGTCACTCTGACCACCGCCAACAATTCCAAACTGACTCCCGTCTCGCCCGACGATATCTATCGCCGCCTCGTCAATCCTCACGGCGGCACCAGACCGCAAATGCCGCTGCCTTTTCCGCGTGGCAAAGTAAAGGGCGCGATCACCGACAAAGAACGCAACGAGGTTGAATCCTCCCAGTTCGCAGCCAAAGCCGTCGAGCCGCACAACACCCAGTCCGGGTTTTTCTTTTTCGATATCGAAGACATCTCCGCCCCAATCGCCGGAGCTCATGTCTACGTCACCGGCGTCGATGATGCCAAGGGAACCGAACTGATGTACTTCGACATTCCCTTGGACAACTACTTGAACGCTGAACATAAAACCAACTAGCAACATTCTTCCAATTTCCCGCCTGCTAGCGCCCAAGGTTCACACGTCGATACCTATGGTCTCGAAGTGTATCCATCCCAGAAGTCTTTGGCCCGTTCAGGAATATTTGGAAGGGACTCTGCTTCCCAGCTGCAATAGAGTGACGAAAGCACGTGAAATAGGATCCGCATTTCGTCTTCGATTGAAACGGACCATCCCTGACAGGACTTTGGTTTCCGCTGAGGACTGCCTTCCAGTCGCGAAATCAAGATCGGATCGGATTGTCCATTGCTCCACCAACTCCCATTCCCCTGTAAAATTAACTCATCAAGCCCGGAGCCACTCCCGCATTGTCTTTTCTCGATCATCTAAACCCGCAGCAGCGTGAAGCCGTCGAAACTACCGAAGGCCCGGTGCTGATCCTCGCTGGAGCGGGCAGCGGCAAAACCCGCGTCATCACCTACCGCATCGCCTACCTCATCGATCACAAAGGAGTCATGCCCGAATCCATCCTGGCGATGACCTTCACCAATAAAGCGGCGGCCGAAATGGCTGGGCGCGTCGAAAAACTCGTCGGCGGACTCAGCATCGCCAAGCCCGTCATCTCCACCTTTCATTCTTTCTGCGTGCGCGTTCTCCGCCGCGACATCGAAGCTCTGCAGATTCCCTCTGCTACTCCCGGCCAGCCTGGGCTTCCTGAGAAGATCGGGCATACCAAAAAGTTCGTGATCTACGATGAGAGCGATATGCAATCGCTCGTCAAATCGATCATGAAGCGCCTCGGCCTCGACGATAAACAGCTCACGCCGCGCATCGTGCTCTCACGCATCTCGTGGGCGAAGAATCACATGCTCGATCCGCAGGAACTTTACCTGCAATCGGCCGACCCAAAAACTGAAAAGATCGCCCACCTCTATGAGGAATATCGCAAGGAACTACGCAAAGCCAATGCACTTGACTTCGACGATCTGCTGCTCGAAGCCACCCGCCTGCTGAAAACGGTTCCATCGGTGCGCGAGTACTACAACAAGCGCTTCCAATATCTTTTGATCGATGAATATCAGGACACCAATCGCCCGCAATACGAACTCATGCGCATGCTGGCCGGCGAGCGTCACAATGTATGCGCCGTCGGCGACGAAGATCAGTCGATCTATTCCTGGCGCGGCGCCGACATCCGCAACATTCTCGAGTTCGAGCAGGATTTCACCGAGGCCAAAATTATCCGTCTCGAGCAGAACTACCGCTCCACCCAAAACATTCTGCAAGCGGCGTCATCCGTAGTCGCGAACAACATCCGCCGCAAAGGCAAAAATCTCTGGACGTCACGCCAGGGTGGCACAAAGATTGGCTATTACGAAGCCCCCGACGGCGAAAACGAAGCGCTCTTCGCCGCCGATTCCATCGCAAAATACCTGCGGGAAGCCGCCCAGCGCGGCGAGGAATTTCCCCGCGCCGCCGTCCTCTACCGAACCAACTCGCAATCCCGCTTATTCGAAGAAGCCATGCGCCGCTACGGCCTCAAATATCACGTGGTCGGTGGATTTTCTTTCTACGAGCGCGCCGAGATCAAAGACATGATCTCGTATCTCAAAGTCATCCAGAATCCCGATGACTCAATCTCACTCCTGCGCGTAATCAACACACCCACGCGCGGCATCGGCAAAGGCACAATCGAAGTCATCGAGCGCCTGGCCCTCGAAACCGGCCTTTCACTTTGGGGAGCGATCGCCGAAGCTATCCGCCGCCAGCTTCTTCCGCAGCGCGCTCTCACGTCGCTTAAAAGTTTCCAACAGTTAATCGTCGACGCCCAAGCCATGCAAGCCGGAACCTTCGTCGAGCATCTCGAGGAAAGCAGCGAGATGAACCCCGTGGATGTGGCGAACCGTGTGGGCGCTGCTGACTCGCCAGCGCAATCGCCGACACCGCCACAGTCGGTGTGGGGACAGCCGCCCTCGGCTGTCCAGCGGAGTGAAACCCCGCGGTTCTCCGATCAGCCCGACGACTCCACCACTTTCGATCCCACCGAATTCGAAAACACCTCCTTCGATTTCGGCGGAGCCTATGGTGTATCGGATGAAGACAGCTCAGCCCCCGATGCAGCCGCGAACAAACCTCCGCGTGTCTTCGAGAACGAAGCCGTCAACGGCATAGCCGCGGCCGACTCCGCCAATTCCTTTCCCACTCCCACCGTATCCACTGCCGACATCCTGAAATTTCTAATCGACCGCACCGGCTATATAAAACTCCTCGAAGCCGAAGACACGCCTGAAGCCTTCTCCCGCATCGAAAATCTCCGCGAACTGGTCAACGCCGCCATGGACTCCCGCGACCGCGGCGAAACTCTCGACCAGTTCCTGGACCACGCCGCCCTAATCAGCGATGCCGACGATTACGACGAGCGCTCGCAAGTCACGCTCATGAGCCTGCACGCCGCCAAGGGTCTCGAATTCCCGTTAGTCTTTCTCAGCGGCCTCGAGGAAGGATTGTTCCCGCACTCCCGCACCATGCTCCAGCCCGACGACATCGAAGAAGAGCGCCGCCTCTGCTACGTCGGCATGACCCGCGCCATGGACCAGCTCATCCTGACTCGCGCCGTCTACCGCCGCCGCTACGGCACCGACCTGCCCGAAGCCAGCGTTCCTTCGCGTTTTCTGGAAGAGGTGCCCGCTCCCTTAATTGAAGAGATGGGCACTGGCAAGACCCGTGTAGGGACAGCCGCCCTCGAAAGCCTGCCCCGAGCGCAGTCGAGGGGTCCGGCGGGGCGAAGCCCCGCAGCTCTCGACGCTGAGGATGCCCACTACTCCTACGAAGACGAAGACCAGAGCGCCAGCTGGAAGCGCGGCCGAATTGGCGAAATCCGCCAAAAATCCGCACCACCCGCCGGCCATTACAACTCCATCGAAAATATCGCCGAGTTCTTCGCCTCACGCGGCAAGAAATTCTCCGCCCCGAAAACTCAACTCGCAGAGCCCACCGGCCAGCGCGGATTCCGTCCCGGCCAAAAGGTCCGCCATCCCAAATATGGTGAAGGCACGGTTTACCGCCGCGAAGGAGAAGGCGAACAAGCCAAGATTACGGTACAATTTCCTCGCTTCGGCCTGAAGAAGCTGGTGGAGAAGTATGCGCAACTGGAGAACGCATAGCACCGATTTTGTAATTGAGTAATTTCATAATTTGCAATGCAAAACAAGCCGTACGGTTTTCAAATTACAAAATTACTCAATTACCAAATTACTCAATTCCAAAAGGGAGTTCATGGCAAATACAGCAACCTTAACCAAGGAAGAACGTAAGAAGAAAAAGCGCGCGTCTCGCAAAAAGGCGAAGGCGGAGAAACCCAAGAAGCCCCGCGACTACGCTCGCGGTTCGAAAAAACGCAAAGTCAAGAAGCTGGCTCGCGGCCAGTCAAAGCGCTAAGGCGCGGATAATAATGCGGGTGCCCCATCCAAGCCCTCTTTTGGCTTGGGTGGGGATCTAACCTTAGCACCAGAAACTGTTCTCAATTGAATAGCCATTCAAATAGGCAAAAGCCAAGAGCCAAAAGCTGGAGCCAAGAGCTGAAAGCTTCTTTAGGAGACAACCACCACTTGTCCCAATCATCCACGGAACCCGCGCAACCGCAACCCGCAACCATTCGCACCTCCGACAATCAGCTCTTCTGCTGCAAGTCGATCGACAAACTGATCGCCGAGTCTGAAGCTCCGGGTCAGCGATTGCAGAAAAGCCTGGGGCCTTGGTCGCTCACAGCGTTAGGCATTGGCGCCATCATCGGTTCTGGAATTTTCGTCCTCACCGGCACCGCCGCCGCGGGAGAATATTTCCAGGTGCCATCCATTCTTCACGCCCAGGTTCTCGATATCATCGTCAATTTCTTGCGGGGCGGCGGATTGGCCCAGGTCCTGATGCATGGGCGTCCGCCCGCCGGACCCTCGATTGCGATTTCCTTCTTTCTGGTCGCTCTGGCCTGCAGCTTCGCCGGGCTCTGCTATGCCGAGCTAGCCTCGATGATTCCGATCGCGGGCAGCGCCTACACGTACTCTTACGCGACGCTCGGCGAAATTTTTGCCTGGATCATCGGCTGGGATCTTATCCTCGAATATGTCGTCAGCAACGTGGTGGTCGCCATCAGTTTTTCCGCTTACAGCAAAGCGCAATTGGCCTCATTCGGCATAAATCTGCCCGACCGATGGTCGACACCCGTCTGGGAGTCCGGCCACTGGACTGGTTCCTATTTCAACTTCCCCGCGTTTCTCATCATCTTCATTCTGACCGTGCTTCTAGTGCGGGGCATTCGAGAATCGGCAGAGGCGAACAACATCATGGTCGCCATTAAGATCGGCGCCATTCTCATTTTTCTTGTCATCGGCGGAGCGCTGGTCAATCCCAGCAACTGGCGTCCCTTTGCGCCCTCCGGATTTAGCGGCATCGTCACCGGCGGAGCCATCGTATTCTTTACTTACATCGGCTTCGATTCCGTTTCCACCGCCGCCGAAGAAGCCCGCAATCCTCAGAAAGACCTGCCCTTCGGCATCATCGCTTCGCTCATTGTCTGCACTATTCTTTATGTCGGCGTCTCGATCGTGCTCCTGGGCATGATGAAGTACACAACCTTCGTCTCGGGCGAAGCCGCCGACGCTCCGGTCGCGTTTGCGCTTCGGGCACTGGGCGCCAGCCGCTGGTCCCGCTCCATCATCGTCATCGGCGCCCTGACCGGCATGCTCTCGTCGCTGCTCGTCTTCCAGTACGGCCAGGCCCGCATCTGGTACGCCATGTCGCGCGATCGCTTATTTCCCGCGCTCTTCTCCAAAGTGCACGCGAAATTCAAAACGCCGCATTACTCCACCTGGATTGCTGGTTTCGCCGTCGGTGTTCCTGCCGGAATCTTTGCCATCAGCGATGCCGCCGATCTCTCGAACATCGGCACCCTCTTCGCCTTCGTCCTGGTTTCACTCGGCGTAATCATCCTGCGCCGCACTCAACCCGACCGGCCGCGCGTCTTCCGCGTGCCACTCGTTCCCTGGTTCCCACTGATCTCAATCGTTCTCTGCGGCGGCCTCATGCTGGGACTCACAGTCATAACCTGGGTGCGGTTCGTCGTATGGCTAGGCCTGGGCCTGCTGATCTACATCTTCTACAGCCGCCACCGCAGCGAATTCGCCAAGAAATAGCCGTCGGCTCTCAGCCAAAACGCTCTCATCCTGAGCGGAGCAGCAGCGGTGAGCGAGGCCATCGATCCGCAGCCTGCCCCGCCTGCGACCCAATCCTACGGCACCCTCTCACTCGCCTCTTCCGACCGCGCACTCTCATTCCCGTGCGTATCAACCGCCGATACCGAATAAAAATCAGTTCGACCCGGCGCAACGTCCGTATCCCGGAATGCCGGAACGCTCACCAGTTCCGAATTCAATTTTCTCAGCGGTCCACCATCTTCGCGCCGGTAAACGTTGTATCCGGCGAGATCCGCGTCCGTGTCCGGCGTCCAGATCAGATCGATAAACGGCTGTTGTCCCGGACCAGAAAACGCAGCTTGCAATCCCGTAGGCACTGCGGGCGGAAAGACATCATCGGCGAATACTTTCACCTCAGGCGCATCATCGCCTTCCACTTCCACCGGCGGCCGTCCCGTCACAGCCATGACACTCACCACGGTGCCCCGATAAACGTACGTCTTCTCCCACTCAATGCTCTTATCGAGAAAGGTGTCCTGCTCTGCCGGCAGATTTGTCGGACGCCCCGCCGCTTGCCCGCCCGTACCAGAGCTTTCCCCGGCTGCGCACCCCGTAGCATCGATCTCCGCGATCTTCGTCTCATCATCCCCCGACACGGGACGCCGATAAATCCGCAATAAATATTTGACCCCAGTTAGCTTCGCGCCTGAGTTCTCGGGACATTTCCACGAGAGCAACACGCCTGGCGCAGTAACCTTCGCCGAAAAATCTCCAAACGGCGACAGTGTAGGTAGCAAGGGCACATGCACCTGATTCGAAAGTCCCGCGCCGCGCCCAGCCGTATTCAGCACCTCAACCGTATAAGTAGCGAATCCGCTGGGATGTTCCCGCCCCATCGCCTCAGGCAAAGGATCGACAAAAGACGCCATTAATTTTTTCGCTGGTGACTTGTTTGCGGCCCTGGAGTTCGCCGGCGCCGGAACTTCTCCCACCGGCTTGCCACAAACTTTCAAGACCGGCTCAAGTCCGCGGCAGATCTCCGTCTTTCCCAGATAGCGCACGCTTCGCCGGTCAGTAGTTCGCGTAGGGACCGTCCAAGTCAAAGTGACCTTGTCACCCTTGCGCGACGCATGCAAATCAACGGGCGGTTTCGGCAGCTCCAGGGAAGGCGGCAAGGGCGGACCGACCGAGGCGCATCCACCCAACCCCAGGCACGCCACCGCCGCCAGCAACTGTCTTCCCAGAGTCTTCATTCGTAGAGACAACAGAGTACAACAGGCGTGCCGGCACCCACTCCGCCTAATCTCTCGCCTTATTTTTTATCCAGATCGGCGTCCCCAAAAATCCAAACGCCTCGCGAATCCGATTCTCCAAAAATCGCTGATAGGAAAAATGCAGATTGACTGCCCGATTCGTAAACAACACAAACGTCGGCGGCGCCACCGATGCCTGCGTCATGTACAAAATCTTCACCCGCTGCCGCATCGGAACAGAGGCCCGCTCAAAATCCACGCGTTCGATAAACCGATTCATCTCGGAAGTCGAAATCCGCTTCCGCCGCTCGCTGGCAACTTTTTCAATCAGCGGAAAGATCTTCTCCACAGCCTTGCCGCTTTTCGCGGAAACAAAAACCACCGGAGCATAATTCAAAAACTTCAAATCGTACCGCAGCCGCTCCTCATAGGCCGCCTGATCGCCCGG
Organism: uncultured Acidobacteriaceae bacterium; assembly: GCA_963766625.1. Taxonomy (GTDB): domain Bacteria; phylum Acidobacteriota; class Terriglobia; order Terriglobales; family Acidobacteriaceae; genus Sulfotelmatobacter. The sequence goes on from CAVYBF010000028.1 coordinate 798,408, forward strand.
CCTCCGACTCTCCCGCATGCGCACCGCCTTCGACGGCCTGCCCGGCTTCTGCGCTCCACTGATCATCAGATCCCACTTGTTTACGACAATAATCACCGACCGCCCACTCTCGTGCGCATATCCCGCAATCGCCGCATCTAGCTGGCTCACTCCCTCGGTCGCATCGATCACCAACAGAGCAATATCGGCCGCTTCCAGATGCTTTCTCGCCATCACGACAGAAAGCTTCTCCGCCATCAAATGCGTCTTGCCCTTGCGCCGAATCCCTGCCGTATCGATAAACCGGAATTGCCGCCCATTGCGTTCAACCAATTCATCCACCGCATCGCGCGTAGTCCCAGGAACCGGGGAAACAATGGCTCGATCCGACGCCGTCAAAGTATTCAGCAGCGTCGACTTTCCAACATTGGGATGCCCGATAATCGCCACCTTGGTTTCGTGTAGCACGGGCGCGGTTTCCGTAGGCTCTGCCGCTTGCGATTCGTCTGTCTGGCTCCCCTTTGTGTTCCCTGTGTCCTCTGTGGTCGATTCTTTTTCCGGCACGGCGTCCAACACAGCATCCAGCAAATCATCCACCCCGCGCCCGTGCTCCGCGGAAATAGCAAACATCTCCCGAAAACCCAACCGGTGAAAATCATCAATCAGCGAAGATTGCTTCTCGCTATCAACTTTATTCACCGCGAGAAACAGAGGCTTGCCGGTTCTGCGCAGCAACCGCGCCAGCCCCAGATCAGGCGCAGCCAGTTCGCTGCGTCCATCCACCACCATCACGATCGCGGCTGCCTCCTCCAGCGCAACCCACGCCTGCCGAAAAATCTCCGCCGGAATAAAATCTTTCTCTTCGGGCAATATTCCTCCCGTATCGATGACGCGCAAGTGGCGTCCTCTCCACTCCGCATCGCCATAGAGCCGGTCCCGCGTAATCCCCGGCTCGTCCCCGACAATTGCCCGCCGCGATCCCACAATGCGATTGAACAGCGTTGACTTGCCGACGTTTGGTCGCCCTACGATCGCAATCATGGGAGTAAAAGCTTCAGCGCCAGCAGGGATATTTCTCGAGTTGTAAGTGGGTTGCGTCAAAGTCAGCGGGCCGGTGCCAATATCCAGGAATGTTTATTATAGAGACTCCGTGTCCCTCGGTTCTCAGTCCGAATCAGCCGGCTTGGCGAAGCCGACTCAAGGCGGCAAAAACGCATCCCTCTACCAATTCTTTGCTCCCGGCGGAGTCCTCGCCCGCACCCATCCCGCCTACGAATTCCGCCGTGGCCAGCTGCAAATGGCCCAGGCAGTCGAACAAGCGCTCGAAGAAAAGCGTCATCTGATTGTCGAAGCTGGCACCGGCACAGGAAAAACGCTCGCCTATCTTTTACCCGTAATCCGCTCGGGCAAGCGAGTCATCATCTCGACAGGCACGAAAAATCTTCAGGAGCAACTTTTCTACAAAGACATCCCTTTTCTCGAAAACGCCTTATTCGGCGCCTGTACGGGCACGGACCATGTAGGGACAGCCGCCTCGGCTGTCCACTCTGTCCACCACCCCAGTCGCATCTCAGTCTGCTACATGAAAGGCCGCAACAACTATCTCTGCCGCAAAAAGCTCTACGACCTGACTAGCGCCCCGGTGCTAAGCGGCCTGGAAGAGATCGAACAGTATCGCGCCATCGCCGCCTGGGAAAAAACCACCTCCACCGGAGACCGCGCCGAACTCGCCGAACTGCCCGAAGCCAGCCATCTCTGGCACAAACTCGATGCCCGCACCGAAGCCTGCACCGGCCAGAAATGCAGTGAGTTCGAGCGCTGCTTCATCACTGAAATGCGCCGCCGCGGCATGGAAAGCGACATCGTCATCGTCAACCACCATCTCTTCTTCGCCGATCTCGCCATCAAACTGCAAGCCGAAGGCGCGCCCGATGCCGGCATCCTCCCCGAAGCCGCCGCCGTAATTTTCGACGAAGCCCACGAACTCGAAGATGTAGCCGCAAACTATTTTGGGATCTCGGTCAGCAACTTGCGCTTCGACGACCTGACTCGCGACGTCGAATCCTCCCTTCAGCACAACCACATCGTGTCGGCGTCACTCTCAGGCGCGCTCGGAAGCCTGCGCGAAAAATCGCAATTCTTTTTTTCGTTGTTGCCCCCAGGCGACGGACGCTTCGCTTTCGAATCGCGCCGCGAATTCCTCGAAGAAAACGGGGACGAATTCCTGGCCCTGAATCAAGCGCTCACCCGCCTGGCCGGCGAACTCGAAGGCCTGTCGCAAAAACCAGAAGAAGTTTTCAACCTGGTCCGGCGCACTCAGGAAATTCAAATGCATCTCAGCTTCGCCATGGAATCAGAAGACCGCAACACGGTCTTCTGGATCGAGCGCCGTGGTGGGCGGGGAAACTACGGCCAAAGAAACAATCGGGAAAGAGAAAACCGGGAGGGGCACGACTTCAGTGGTGTCGATAAAACTGGGTCGAGAAAAGGCGCTTTAGCCCGTGAGGCTCGCGGCCGCCAAAACGTTTTTCTCCAAGCCACGCCCATCGATGTCGGCCCGATCCTCCGCGAATGTCTCTGGTCCAAGCTCGAATCCGCCGTTTTAACATCTGCCACGCTCGCCGTCGGCGCCGGATTCGAATACATACGCCAGCGCCTCGGCCTCGAGAACGCCCGCGAATCCGTCCTCCCCTCGCACTTCGACTATCAGAATCAAGCGCTGTTCTACGTGCCGCCCGATCTGCCCGACACTCGCACGCCGCAATTCACCGCGAAAGCCGCAGATCGCATCCGCAGAATTCTCGAAATCACACGCGGCCGAGCCTTCGTTCTCTTCACCAGCTACGCCCAGATGAACGACATCTACGATCGCCTGCTGGGAGAACTTGAATTCCCCATGCTCCGCCAGGGCGACGCCCCCAAAAGCGCGCTGCTCGAAGAGTTCCGCCTGACTCCGAATGCCGTGCTCTTCGCAACCTCATCGTTCTGGCAAGGCGTCGACGTGCAAGGCGAACAGCTAAGCTGCGTAATTATCGATCGTCTCCCATTTGCAGTTCCCAGCGATCCCGTCGTAGCCGCACGCGTCAAAGCAATCGACTCAGGCGGCGGCAACGCTTTCTTCGATTATCAGGTTCCCTCGGCAGTCATCACCCTCAAACAAGGCTTCGGACGCCTCATCCGGTCGCTCCACGACCGCGGCCTGCTCGTCCTGCTCGACAACCGCATTCTGAAAAAACAATACGGACGCGTGTTTATCGAGAGCCTGCCGAATTACAAAAAGACTACAGAAATGCGGGTGGTAGAAGAGTTTTTCAGCGTGGGCGCGTAGCCGGAGTGGTCTTCGATTTACTTCTAGAGTTCCGCACACTTTTCCTGACTGCGAACATCGCGAATTCCCCTTCTTCCATCGCGACGAACTCCACGTGATCACCGGATCGAAGCCGCAACGCAGCACGAATCGCCCCTGGAATAGTGACCCGTCCCTGGGAGCTTACGATCGCAGTAGTCAGATTCGCCTCGGCGCTCAGTTTTGTGGGCACAAAAGTACATCGGCGGTTGTAGGCCTGGCATTCACTTAATTTTTTCTTAGCAATGAAGTCGAGAATCCGCCCGTAACCATCGGTTGCCAGTCTCAGGAAAAGTACTGGCCTCTAAGCACCGATAAGCATTGACCACTGTCACTGGCCACTGCTTTCACACGTACTCACGCTCGGCTCGGCGAATCTCCCGGTAGCGCTCAAATACTTTCCGCTCGCTTTCCAGTCCGAGCATCGAGCGAACAGAACTACCCCGGAAAGTGTGGCGCAGCATCTTCCAGCCGCGAAACACGACAAACCCCGGATCGTGCCGCAGCGCCACAGGAACATGATGCAACTTCATCCAGCGCTCGGCCTTCCAGCGCATAAACTCCACTTCTTCTGCCGGCAGATGCTCGGTGCGCACTACCGCTGTCGTTCCGTCATATTCTTCAAGCGCCTCCTTCATGATCAGGCCCTGATCACGAAAATCTTTTGTCATCGGCGTTCGCGGATAAGGCGTGGGATGCTGAATGTACGGCCAATCCACATAGCGCCGCGCGAATTCCAGGTTGGCTTCAATCGATTCGCGAGTGTCGCCCGGACTGCCCACAATTAATCCACCCACCACGTACATCCCGTTGCGATGCAAATAATCAATCGCCTTGAGAGTCGCATTCCCGGTATTGTGCCCGTTGGTCCGCTCCGTATTCTTTGCCGACGCACGAAGAAAATCGAGATCGCTTTCCAGAATATTTTCGATTCCCAGAAAAACGTAGCGAAATCCCGTTCGCCGCATCAGAGGAGCCAGAGTCTCCCCATGATTCGCAATCGCCGAAGTCATTGCCTGCACAAAATAATCGAGCGTATTCAACCCGGCGGCAATAATGGCCTCGCACAGCGCTTCGAACCGGTGAACATTGAGCGTGATGTTGTCGTCGACCAGAAAGAAGGTCCGCGCGCCGTGATCGCGCCCGTCGCGAATATCGGCCAGCACGCGATCGAAAGAGTAGGTATGAAAGTTGCGGCCGCGCATCTCGATAATCGAGCAGAAACTGCAATCGTAGGTGCAGCCGCGCGAGGTTTCGATCACGTCCACTTGCCGCCCCAGCAGCGTGTATCCCTTCAACACGCGTGCGTCTCGGTTCGGTAAGCGAATTTCGCTATCCTCCAATCGATGCGGCGGCCGCGCCTGATTGTGCACCCAGCCAGCGCCATTTCGATAAGAAAGCCCGCAGATCTGCTCCGGACCAGAACCCTTCTCGATCGCCCGCAGCAGTTCGCGGAAAGTAATCTCCCCTTCGCTGCGCACCAGAAAATCCACTCCCATCGATTCGTACGCTTCGGGTGCAAGGCTCGGATCATACCCTCCCACAACGATCTTCACGTCAGGCCGAAGCGAGCGTACCAGTTCGATAATGCGCCCGGCCGTGCGCCGCTGAAACGTCATGATGGAAAGTCCCACTACCTCCGGATTCAGCTCCCGCATCAGCCGAGTCACGGTCTCGCGAACTTTCTGCTGCACTAGGATCAAATCCGCCACAGCCACGCGATGGTGCGCATCGACATTCCCCGCTAATGAAGTAAGCGCACCGTTCGGCATGCGCACCACCGCCGGAGGCATATGCTCGAAGGAATCGGGCATCGAAAGCAAAAGGACGTTCATGCGAGTCAGTACCTATCGTTCATGAATGATCCCGCTGGCGCGGGAAACCCCACTCGAACCAGTTACTGATCCCAAGATTCTAACCCAGATTGAAGCAAGAACGCGGTTGTGCTTTTCTTTGCGCCCTTTGGCCTTTCCTGGCGAGCTTCGCGGTTTAAGATTTTCGTCCGTAGACGACTGCCCGCCTACCGAATCCCCTACTTGGACTCTTCACCAGCCGCCGGATTCGGCACCACTCCCACCACAATTCCCGAAGCCTGCCCCTTATCGTGATACACACGCTCCGTCGCTTTAACAAAATCCGCAGGCTTCGCAAATGGAATGTCCACAAACGTCTGCGGATTCCTGTCGGTCAACGGAAACCACGAACTCTGAATCTGTACCATGATCCGGTGCCCACGCCGGAACGTATGATTCGCGTCCTGCATGGTGAAATCGATCTCCTCGATTTTTCCCGGCGTGAACGGCTCCGGCTTTTCGAAGCTATGCCGAAACTTCCCGCGAAACGGCTCCCCGCGCACCAGTTGCTGATAGCCCCCCATCTTGAACTCGGGAGGTCCCACATCGGTTCGCGGTTTATCTTTATCTCTGTCTTCAAGCCTCGGCACATCGAACCTGCTATCCGGATAGTCCGCCGGATAAACATCAATCAACTTCACATCAAAATCCGAATCGGTTCCACTCGTTGAAACGAAAAGCTTCGGCGAAATCGGCCCGGCAATCGTCACATCTTCCTGCAGCACCGGCGTCTCGTAAGTCAGAACATCCGTCCTGCTGTCCGCGAACCGCTGATCGGAATCCATGTACTCCTGCGGCACATTGGTCGAAACATAATTCACAAAGGGCACTGGCTTCGCCGGATCGCTCACGTATTCATCGAAAACGGACGCATTATCGTCCGGCGGGTCAATCGACAATCCTCCCTCCCCCCGCAGATACAGCGTCTTCACCTCTGCTTCTTTCGGAGGCCATTCCGAATATCGCCGCCATACATTCGTTCCGGTTTCAAAAACAAACGCTTTCGGCAGCTTCGCATCTGCCCCGCCCTTTAAGTACTGTTCAAAGAAGGGAAACAAAATATTTTTCCGGTAATACTCCCCGGTGTTCGACGCAAATTCCACGCGCCCTAAATGATTCCCTTCGTACCGGTACCACCCCCCATGAACCCACGGACCAACCACCAGCGCGTTGAATATTCCCGAATTGTATTTATCGATCGCGTGAAATGTGCTGAACGGTCCCTGCAAATCTTCCGCGTCAAACCATCCACCAACGGTCAGCACGGCACAGTGAATATTCTTCATGTGCGGAGCCAGATTCCGCGCCTTCCAATAATCGTCATATGTGTCATGTCGCATCTGGTCGTCATACAAAGCGCTCTTCCCATCCAGATATTGATCCAGATTCGAAATCGACCCAACCTTCAAATAAAAATCGTAACTGCTCGTCGTTCCGTAATCGAAAGGCACGCGCACCTTCGGCGGCAACTGCGGATTCTCCTGGGGCTTGAACGAGCTATAAAACCCAAAATTCGCGTTCAACATGAACGCCCCGCCGTGGTAAGCATCATCTCCCATAAACAGGTTCGTCATCGGAGCCTGCGGCGAAGCTGCCTTCAGCGCCGGATGCGAGTCGATGATGCTGGCCGAAGTAAAGAATCCCGGATACGAAATTCCCCAAATCCCCGCCTTGCCGTTATTGTTCGGCACATTCTTCAGCAACCAGTCGATCGTGTCGTAAAGATCGCTCGCATCATCCACGTCTCTATTCGATTTCTTCACATCAATGTGCGGCCGCATCTCCACAAACGTCCCCTCCGACATATACCGCCCGCGCACATCCTGAAACACAAAAATGTATCCCGCCTTATCGAAATCCGGCGAAGGCCCCAGATTCTTTCTGTACTGATCCACTCCATAAGGCGCCACGCTGTAAGGCGTCCGATCAATCAGGAACGGATACGTCCGCGAACTATCTTTCGGCAAGTACACCGACGTAAACAGATGCACCCCATCGCGCATCGGAATTCGGTATTCATATTTCGTGTAATGCTCCTTGACGTCAAAGTCCGGCGTATCAGGCTTGCTCTGAGCGCAAAGCGCCATTAAGCCAATGAAAATGAAAACCGCCAGTAGTATAGAAACCCGCTGCACCATAATTGCTCCTGGATAAGAGGATCCACAGAACGAATAGGCAAGCTAACCGTCACAGGCAGACAACGTCAAGTCCGTCAAAGTCTGAACGCAACATGTAGGGACAGCCGCCTCGGCTGTCCAGCCGAGCGAAGCGAGGTGACCCCCGCATTTGAGCCGACCCCCGCATTTAAAGGCGCAGCGTTTACAATAGAGTTTGCCAACACACGCGCCACCGGCCCTATCCGCCGGGACGCGCTGAGGATTCCATGTTCGAAGTCACCGTAGACGACAGTTTTGCCGCCGGCCATTACCTGCGCAACTACAAGGGTAAGTGCGAGAATCCGCACGGCCACAATTACAAGATCCGCGTCACGCTCGCCGGCGCCGAACTCGACAAAGCCGGCCTTCTGCTCGATTTCAAAGATCTCCGCGAGGTCATGCGCCACGTCATTGACCGCCTCGATCACCAGATGATCAACGACATCGAGCCTTTCACCGTCATCAATCCGTCCGCGGAAAACCTGGCAAAATATTTTTATGACGAATCGAACACGCGGCTGAAAGCCGCAACCAACGGCCGCGTCCGCGTAAAAGACGTTACCGTCTTTGAAACCGAGACCACGACCGCGAAGTACAGCGAGTGAAGTATAGCGAGTGAAGTACGGCGAATAGCCATGCAGATTGCAGAAATTTTCAAATCGATTCAGGGCGAGTCCACCTACGCCGGCCTTCCCTGCGTGTTCGTCCGCCTCACCGGATGCAATCTGCGCTGCTCCTGGTGCGATAGCGAATACACCTTCACCGGCGGGCAGAAAATGACGCAGCCGCAGATATTCGCTGAAGTTCAACATCTCAGCCCCAACGGCGGCCTGGTCGAAATCACGGGTGGCGAACCCATGCTGCAGGAACGCGAGCTCTCGCCGTTGATGCAGCAGTTGTTAGATGCGGGATACACAGTCCTGCTCGAAACCAGCGGAGAACGCCCACTGGCGCATGTTCCCGCCGAAGTCGTCAAAATCGTCGACGTGAAATGTCCCGGCTCCGGCGAAGGCGACAGCTTCGACCTCGAGAACCTGCAAACGTTTACTCCGCACGACGAGATCAAATTTGTCCTCAGCAGCCGTGCCGATTATGAATTTGCCCGCGACTTTACCCGCGGAAACAGTCTCGCAAAACGAGTGAACGCGATTCTGTTCTCTCCCGCGTTCCGCAAAGATGCAACGGGCTCTCGCGACAGCTCCCACTGCCTGCTCGACCCGCAGGAGCTAGCCGATTGGATGCTCGCCGATAACGTCCCCGCGCGTCTAAGCCTGCAGATGCACAAATTCATCTGGGACCCGGCGCTGAAAGGAGTGTAAGGAAAAAATTGTTGATTGATGATTTTTGATTGTTGATTACCTGTCCGTGCAAACCGATAGGCCAAGCGAACGCAAAGGTTTTTCAATCAAAAATCAACAATCCACAATGTCCCCCTCGCCCCAACGCGCCATTGTCCTCCTCAGCGGAGGCATGGATTCCTGCGTCTGCGCTGCCTTAGCCGTTCGCGACTACAATGCGGCAGCTCTGCACATCAGCTACGGGCAGCGCACCGAAGAGCGCGAGCGTCAATCCTTTCTCGCCATCTGCCGCCGCCTCAATATTCACGATCAACTAAACGTCCGCAATGAAGTCTTCCGCGCCATCGGCGGCTCAGCCCTCACCGACGAAAGCATCGCCGTCCCCACATCCGAAAACATCGGACACGAGATCCCCGTCACCTACGTCCCTTTCCGCAACGCGCATTTCCTCTCGGCTGCGGTGAGCTGGGCCGAGGTTCTCGGGGCTAAGAAAATCTTCATCGGCGCCGTCGAGCAAGACAGCTCCGGCTACCCCGATTGCCGCCCCGCCTACTACGAAGCTTTCAATCGGGTCATCCAGGTAGGCACAAAAGAGGGCAACATCGAAATCCTCACGCCGCTCATCCACCTGCGCAAATCTGAAATTGTGCGGCTGGGCCTTGAACTGGGCGCGCCCTTCGATTTAACTTGGTCATGCTACAGTCGCCAGGATCAAGCCTGTGGCGTGTGCGATAGTTGCGTGTTGCGCCTGCGCGCCTTTGCCGCAGTCGGAGCCAAAGATCCGATTCCTTATGAAATCGCTCATAGCATCCAACCATAGCCACGTTCCCTTCAAAGCAAACGCTCCGCGAGCAAACCATGCGCTGTCCTGGATTTTCAATCGACAATCGCGAAATCAACAATCAACAATTTCGTTTTCGGAGGCCATCATGAAAAAGCATTTTGCAGTCTCAGTTCTAATTCTGTTAATGCTCGGACTCTGTGCGCCTCCGCTTTTTTCGCAATCATCCGGAAGCGTCAAAGGCGCTGTAAAAGATCTCCAGGGCAACCCCATTCCTGATGCCGTGGTCGTCTACGCCAACCAGGATAACGGCCAGAAATACACGCTCAAGACCAACAAAAGAGGCGAATATTTTTCTCTTGGCCTTACGCCGGGCACCTACAACGTCACTCTCTACAAGAACTCCGACGATGCCAAAGCCAACAAGGAAATGTTCCACGTCAATCATTTTCAGGTAGCCGCCGACGAGAACGCTCTGGATTTCGATCTGCAGAAGGAACAGCAAAAAGCCGCCCAGGGCCAGGGTCTGACTCCCGAACAACTCAAACAGCGCCAGGAGCAGGAGCAAAAAGTTGCCAAAGAAAATATGACGATTAAGCAGCTGAACGAAAAAATCGTCGAGGCTGCGACCGCTTCTAAAGCTGGGGATTACGACTCCGCCATCAAGACCCTCACCGACGCCACCAACGTCGATGCTACGCGCGACGTTCTCTGGGCGCAGCTCGCCGACGCTTATCGTAATTCCGCGCTGAAGCAGACCGACCCCGCCGAGAGAACCCGGCGTCTGCAGGAAGCCGTTACCGATTATCAGAAGGCGGTCGACCTCAAGCAGAAAGCGATTGATGCTTCCACCAAGAAAGACCCTCAGGATAACCAACGGCTCGCGGCCTACTACAACAATCTCGGAGAAGCCGCCGGTAAAGCCGGCAAAATGGATGATGCCATCAAAGCTTACAACCAGGCCGCTCAGCTCAATCCTGAAGGCGCCGCCGGCTATTACTACAACGAGGGTGCAGTCTTAACCAACGCGGGCAAAGTGGATGACGCCATCGCCGCCTTCGACAAATGCATCGCCGCCGATCCCACCAGAGCCGACGCCTACTATCAGAAAGGCGTGAACATGATCGGCAAAGCCACGCTGAAAGGCGACAAAATGGTCGCGCCTCCCGGCACCGCCGAGGCCTTCCAAAAGTATCTCGAACTTGCCCCCACCGGGCCCTACGCCGATGTAGCCAAACAAATGCTGACCAGCATCGGCGCCTCCGTCGAAACTGGCTTCGGCAAAAAGAAGCCTTCAAAGAAAGGCCAGTAATCTCGATCATGTAGGGACAGCCGCCTCGGCTGTCCTCCTGTCCCTTCGGGCACGAACAACTCATGTGGGCGCGGCTGTCGTTGTCGCGTTCTCTGCGACAGAACCATTTCCTGCTCCTTTGCAAGCGGCCCGCATCTTTCGAACGCCCTCTTGACAAGAATCCATATTTCTGCAAATATAGAAATATGAAAATAGGACCCCGGCGGTCAGCGGAGCAGGCGGCGAGATTCGCCGACATGTTTTCCGCCATGGGCAGTGAGGCCCGATTGCGGATCATGCAGTTGCTGCTGTCCGCGCATCCCGAAGGGCTTGTAGTCGGCGAAATTCAAGACGAGTTGGAGATCCCCAACTCGACTCTCTCTCATCATCTCGATAAGCTCAAAGCCGAAAATCTGGTCCGCGTGCAACGAGAAAGTACCTTTCTGCGCTACACCGCGAATACCGATGTTCTGCAGGAACTCCTGCAGTTTCTTTATGCCGAGTGCTGCACCCGCAATCGAGCGCTCAAACCGGAATGCGTCGTTCAAATCTGCAAGTAGGAGCCACGCCATGAGTACTGCGGAAATCAAAGAAGTCGTCAAGGAAAAATACGGACAGGCGGCATTGCGCGTCGGTAAAGGCGGCAGTTCATGTTGCGGCGCCAGCGGAAACAACGGATGCTGCGATCCGATCACATCCAATCTCTACGACCAACTCCAGACCGGACAGGTCCCGGAAGAAGCGCTGCTGGCCTCATTGGGATGCGGAAATCCAACGGCTCTCGCCAAGCTGAATGAAGGCGAAGTTGTTCTCGACCTCGGCTCCGGCGGAGGCATCGATGTGCTGCTTTCCGCGCGGCGCGTTGGGCTGACTGGCAAGGCGTTCGGCTTGGATATGACTGATGAAATGCTGGCGCTGGCCAACCAGAACAAGCGTAAAGCCGGGATTGAAAATGTCGAATTCCTCAAAGGCGAGATCGAACACATTCCCTTACCGGAAAGCTCGGTCGACGTGATCATTTCCAATTGCGTGATTAATCTTTCGGCAGATAAAGACCAGGTTCTCCGGGAAGCTTTTCGCGTGCTCAAGCCGGGCGGGCGTTTTGCGGTCTCTGATGTCGTGACGCGCGGTGCTGTGCCCGGGGAAATCCGGCAGAGTGTTCTCCTGTGGATTGGCTGCGTGGCTGGCGCTTTGGAAGAGAACGAATATCGATCCAAGCTGGCGGCGGCCGGCTTCGCGGAGATCGAAGTCGAACCCACCAGGATTTACCGCGCCGAAGATGCCCGCGAATTCCTTTCCGGACAAGACATCGACGTTGATGAACTCGCGCCCCAGATCGACGGAAAATTCATGAGCGCGTTTGTGCGCGCGGTGAAGCCGCACCGAAAGGAGCCCTGCTGCAGCCCGACGTGCTGCAACTAGCGGAACGGAGAATCAATATGGAAGGACATTACAACGTTTTATTTCTGTGCACAGGAAATTCGGCACGCTCCATCATGGCCGAGGTCATCCTGAATCACAAAGGCCGGCCGAACTTTACTGCCTACAGTGCTGGTAACCACCCTTCGGGCGCGGTTCGACCCGAAGCCGTCGCGCAGCTGAGGAATGCTCATCTGTCCGCGGATGGTCTCAGAAGCAAGAGCTGGGCGGAGTTCTCGGCCCCCGGAGCGCCCAAGCTCGATTTCGTGTTCACCGTCTGTGACAACGCCGCCAAAGAGGTTTGCCCCGTCTGGCCTGGACAGCCAATCACGGCTCACTGGGGTGTTCCTGATCCGGCGGCAGTTCGTGGCAGCGAAGCCGAGATCGAACGGGCCTTTCGGGACGCTTTTTTCCTGCTGGAGCGGAGAATCAGCTTGTTTCTTTGTCTTCCCTTCAAGGCTCTCGATAGTCTGGCGCTCAAGCGGGAACTCGACAACATCGCGCATTCGACATCACCAGTCGCTCAGGACAAGTGACTACGGGACCTCTGATGAAGACAAGTAGTCGCCTCAAGTTTCTCGATCGCTATTTGACCGCCTGGATCTTTTCGGCAATGGCAATCGGTGTTGCCCTAGGTTGGCTGGTCCCTGGGGTCGTGCCATTCCTCAATCGGTTCAGCGTCGGTACCACATCGATTCCGATCGCAGTCGGCCTGATTGTGATGATGTATCCGCCATTCACCAAGGTGCGTTACGACGAGTTGCATGAAGTCTTCCGCAACCGGAAGATACTCGGTTTATCTCTCCTACAGAACTGGGTGGTAGGGCCGATTTTGATGTTCGTGCTCGCGGTTGTGTTTTTACGGGCGTACCCGGAATACATGGCCGGTGTGATCATGATCGGGCTGGCGCGGTGCATCGCGATGGTCATTGTGTGGAACGAGTTGGCAAAAGGCGACACCGAATATGCTGCGGGCTTGGTGGCTTTTAATTCTCTGTTCCAGGTCTTCTTTTATTCCCTATACGCCTGGGTGTTCATCACCGTGCTTCCCGCCAGACTAGGCCTTCGCGGCGCCGTCGTGGATGTCTCCATGGCCGACATTGCAAAGAGCGTTTTCATTTATCTTGGTATTCCCTGCCTTGCCGGTTTCCTGACTCGCACAACCCTCATTCGAGCCCGAGGGCGGGAATGGTACGAGCACACCTTCGTTCCCCGGGTGAGCCCGCTGACCCTGATTGCCCTGCTGTTCACGATTGTGGTGATGTTCTCGCTCAAAGGCGAGTACATCGTTCGCCTTCCGCTGGATGTGTTGCGCATCGCTGTTCCGTTACTCATCTATTTCGTCGTAATGTTTTTGGTCTCCTTCTACATGGGCAAGAAGTTGGGTGCGGATTACTCCAAAACAACCACGCTCTCGTTTACCGCGGCCTCCAACAATTTCGAACTGGCCATCGCGGTGGCGGTGTCGGTATTTGGAATCAATTCGGGAGCGGCTTTCGCGGCGGTTATTGGCCCCTTGGTCGAAGTGCCTGTCATGATCGCGCTTGTAAACGTCGCGTTTTATTTCCAGCGTCAATATTTTGTGGCTCCGCAGTCTGTCACGGTTGAAGTGGCAGCCTCCTCCGCGCCGGAGTAGCAATCCCACTCGGGCTTCCTAAAGATCCGCAGCGGGCTGGGTTATAATCCAGCGACCATGAGCCTTGCCACTGGAACGAAGTTAGGGCCCTATGAAATTGTCAGCCTTCTGGGCGCGGGCGGCATGGGCGAGGTGTATCGCGCCCGCGACTCCCGCCTGAAACGCGAAGTCGCGATCAAAGTTTTGCCGCGGACGCTTTCCGCCGATGCCGATCGCTTGCGGCGCTTTGAGCAGGAAGCACTCGCCACGGCCGCGCTGAACCATCCCAATATTCTTGCGGTCTTCGATATCGGCACGACCGACGGCGCGCCTTATGTTGTTTCCGAATTGCTGGAAGGCGAAACCCTGCGCGAGCGGCTGCGCAGCGGCGCGATTCCCGTGCGCAAGACTTTGGAATATGCCATGCAGATTGCGCGTGGCCTGGCCGCGGCTCACGAAAAGGGAATTGTCCACCGCGATCTGAAACCCGAGAATCTTTTTCTTACCAAAGACGGGCGGGTCAAGATTCTCGACTTCGGCCTCGCCAAGCTCACCCACCCGGAAACCGGCGATCAGACGCCCGCGACCATGACGCATGTCACGGAAGCCGGCGTCGTCATGGGAACGGCGGGATATATGTCGCCCGAGCAGGTGCGCGGCGCTGCCGTCGGCCCCCGATCGGACATTTTCAGTTTCGGCGCGATTCTCTACGAGATGGTTTCCGGCAAGCGCGCCTTCCACCGCGAAACTCCGGCCGATACCATGAGCGCCATTCTGAAAGAAGAGCCCGCCGATCTAAGCGAGACAAATCGCAATGTATCTCCGGCCCTGGAACGCATTGTTCATCATTGTCTGGAAAAGAATCCCGAACAGCGTTTCCATTCTGCGAGCGACATCGCCTTCGATCTCGAGCATCTTTCCGGAAGCACAGCCGCTGCTGCAAGCGGGAAGATGGCGGCCATCCCGGAAACATCGCCAAATAGGAAGCTGCTGGCAGCTCTCGCCGTCGGCCTCGTCGTGGCGGCGACGATGCTCGGATTCGGCTGGTGGCTTGGCAAGCGCACGGTCGCTGCGTCTGCGCCCGAGTACAAACAGATCACCTTTCGCACCGGTTCCATCGGCAACGCGCGGTTCACGCCCGATGGCGGCGTGGTCTACAGCGCCGCGTGGGACGGCGGCGACGATCAGCTCTATCTTTCGCGCACCGATGAGCCCGGCGCGCGCGAACTGGGATTGAAGAATGCCGAGCTGCTGTCGATTTCGAAAAACGGCGAACTGGCGATTCGGCTCAACACCATCAATTACGGCGGTTACGCCCGCAGTGGAACGCTGGCACGGATGCCGCTCAGCGGCGGTACCCCGCGCGAAGTGATCGAAAACGTGCAGGATGCGGACTGGGCCGCCGATGGCGAGAACATGGCGATTGTGCGGTTAGTTCCAGAGACGCTGCACTGGCGGCTGGAGTATCCCGTGGGCAAGCTGCTGTTCGAAAGCATCGGATGGATCAGCCATCCCAAAATTTCTCCCGATGGAAAATGGGTTGCGTTTGCCGATCATGAAGTCCCCGGGGGTGATGATCAAGGTTCGGTTGCCCTGATCTCATCCGACGGCAAGGGCAAAGAAAAAAAACTGTCTACCGGCTGGACTTCTCTGGAAGGCATTCTCTGGTCGCCGAAAGCGGACGAGGTCTGGTTTACTTCGACCAAAACTGGCAGCGCGGAGAATCCTCGCGCCGTGACTCTCGACGGCAAACTCCGCAACATCACGAACGTGCCTGGAGGCGTGTGGGTAGAAGACCGGCGGAATGACACGATGCTGGTGATTACCCATCGGCAGCGGGTCGGGATCCGCGGGGTTGCTCCCGGTGAAAAGGAAGAGCATGAGCTGGGATGGCTTGGCTGGTCTATTCTCCGCGACATTACGCCAGACGGTCACAAGATTGTTTTCGAGGAAGACGGCGATGGCGGCGGTCCAAACTACACGGTCTTCTTGCGCGACACCGATGGGTCGCCGCCCGCGCGAATTGCCGAGGGAAACTGTGACGGCATATCGCCCGACGCCAAGTGGGTGGTGAATCGGTCGGCGAAAGGTGGTCCACTCAGCCTGGTTCCTACGGGAGCGGGCGAAGCTAGACAACTCACGCACGACTCAGTCAGCTACGGCCGCGTTCGCTGGATGCCCGACGGCAAGCATCTGCTGGCGGAAGGCATCGAACCGGGGCATGGCCCGCGATCCTACATGATTGATCTGGTCAGCGGCGATTCGAAGCCAATTACTCCCGAGGGTGTTTCGGGGACTCTTCTGTCTCCGGATGGAAAGAGCATCGTCGTACACGGGAGCGACGGGAAAATAGGAATCTGGCCGCTTGATGGCAGCGGCATGCGGCCGATTCCGGGCCTCGATTCTACTTACTACGTCAGCCGCTGGTCGCCGGACGGGGCATCGCTGTATGTGGCCTCGAGCAAGATCCAGGACAAGCTGGCGAAGGTTTATCTGGTCAACATCGCCACCGGAAAAATGCAATTGTGGAAGACCTTCGGCGAAAACGCGGCCGGCATGGACGGTGCCGGCGCGCCTTTGTTTTCGGCTGACGGCAGCGCTTATGCTTACGTCTATTCGAGCACGCTTTCCGAAGCCTACGTCGTGACGGGGTTGAAGTAGAAGTCTGGGATGATTAACCGCCGGAGTGATTAACCGCGGTCGGCTGCTTTCGATTCTGGGGTGGATTTGCGCTCTTCCGGCAGGGCATCGCCGATAGAAAGTGCTTCGCTGCTGGCGTCAGATTTTCCTGTCTTCGCCGGTTCTGCGACCGCTGCCTCCGCATTCGCGCCTGAAGATGAAACGCCGTTGCGGGCACGGCGCTCCGGGATTGCCGGATATTCAGCAAGCCGCGCGCGAAACGATTCAATATGCGCATGCAATGTATCTCGCAATTCCGAAAGCATGCCCGGAAGGGCAGCGTCGTTGGTAGTACCCAGAATCCGAACGCACAGCTCGCGAATCCGGTCTTCAGTCCGGTATCGAACGGCCTCGTGCTCGGGCAGTATCAGGCTGGGGTCCTCATGCGAAACCGGCTGAAGGTTGGGGTTAAGCGCGTCTTGGACGGCTGAAACCAGGGCCGTCGTGTCAGACTTGGGGACAACTTTTCGCACCCCAGCCTTCGCCGCTTCGATCTGAATTTGCCGGGAAAAATACAGCGTGTGCATCAGGATAGGAATTCCAGGCAGCTCTCCAGAGATCTCCCATGACGCCGTCAACCCGTCTTTTGCCGGCATTGCCAGATCGAGAATGATCAAACCGGGCTTGAACTCTCGTGCCTTGGCAACCGCCTCTTCTCCGTTTTCAGCCTCAATGATTTCCCATCCCCCGGCGGCCTCCAGCACCTCTCGCATGACGGTTCTGACCTGTGCGTTATCGTCCGCGATGAGAATCCGAACCGGCATTGGGTCTGGCTCAAAATGTCGCTTCAATGTCCCGTATTGGAGACTCTGGCGCAGCCAAAGGTTTACTTGCGGTTGTCAGCTTAATGATTAAAGCGGTGCAGGAATTGTGAAAAGACTGTTAATTGCTGAACGACGTTTGATCTCAGCCTACCAGTCGTTCTACCTCGCTTAACTCATTCACTGAAAGCTGCAGGGATAAACTCTCCAGATCCCGTTTCATGTGGTCAGGATTCGAAGTTCCAGTCAGCGGCAGGATGCCCAGCCCGTGAGCAAAGGCAAAAACAATCTGGGCGGCCGTTGCATTCTTGCGCCTGGCTAGCTCAGCGACAAAAGGATGATGCAGGATCTCCAGGTTCGCGGTGAGCAGCGAAAATCCCTGATAGATAATGTTGTATTCACGGCAAAAGGCTCGCACCCCCCGATCCCATCCCAGGCTCGCGTAGCACCGGTTCTGCACCAGGCTGGGAAGCTCGGCAGCGCGAGCAATCATCTGCTCGAGATGCCCCGGCGAAACATTGCTCACCCCTAGCAATCGAGTACGCCCGGCATCGCATTCTTTTCTCATCGCGCCCCAAACTTCGGCATCGGCATCGGTCCATCCGTAATTCGAAGCTGGACCATGCAGCACGTAGCTGTCAACGTAGTCCACGCCAAAATGTTCCAGAGAACTCGCCATTGATTGCGCGACCTGAACTGAAAGTCGCGCTCCGGGATCGTACGGCAGGCGATGGTCTTGACCTGAGCGGTAGGTAAATTTTGTTTGCAAGAAAAGCTCGCTTCGCCTCAGGATTCCAGCGCCGAAAGCCTTATCGAGTCCCTGCCCGACTCCGGCTTCGAAGTAATGGCGCCGCTGATTCGCGGTATCGATGCCGCGAAATCCTGCGCGCAGCGCGAGTTCCACCAGGGCTGCGGTGCGATCTTCTTTCCACGCCGTGCCGTAAAGAAAATCTGGGATGGATGCCGGTTGCGAGATCATCGAGTTCCTGTGAGATCGGCTTACCGGACTTAACATACTCCGCCAGCCGAAGCCTCCTCGATTCTAGGGTCTCACGGCGCCGAAGCGGCGCTCGCACAACCATCTGTTTTAGCGATTTCATAAATTTAGCGATTTGCAACCCCATGAAGCGGACACTCCTTGAAATTTTGAAACATCACTCCTGAGCCGGGGCCCTCGCTGTCGGCGGTTTTGCAAGACGCGGGATTCTTCCTGTTAAAATAACTGTGCGATGCTTCTTCCCTTCGTCCGCGAACTTTTCGCGGACGTCGAGCACCTTCCCGCCTTCACGCGTGTAGCCTCCCACTTGAAAGAGGGCACGGGGCGCATTCGTGTCTCCGGACTGACCCCCACTGCAAAAGCCTTGCTGCTCGTGCTTTTTCAGCGGGTCGCACAACGCCCGATCATCTTCGTTGTAAGCGACAACTGCGCCGTCGAAGACCTCATCCCTGTCCTTCGCGGATTCGCCGAGCTCACCTCCGCCTGCGACTCCGACTCCATCATTTCTTTGCCCGCGCGTGACGTTCTCCCCTTTCAAAATCTCTCGCCGCATCCTGAGCTGCAGGAAGAACGCGCTACGGCTCTCTGGAAGATCGCGACCGGCGCAGCAAATATTGTCGTCTCGCCCATCGCCGCAACCGCAATTAAACTTCAATCCGCCGAATATTATTCCGGCCTGGCCCGCACCATCCGCCGCAGCGAATCCTTCGATCTCGAATCACTCCTCGCCCATCTCAACACCGTCGGCTACACCTCAACAGACGTCGTCGAAATGCCCGGCCAGTATGCCGTTCGCGGCGGCATCCTCGACGTCTACTCGCCCGAGGCCGACCGCCCGCTTCGCATCGAGTTCTTCGGCGACGAAGCCGAATCCATCCGCAAGTTCGATCCCGCCTCGCAACGCTCTTCGAATCCCGTAGACGAAGCTCTTCTTCTGCCGCTCACCGAAACTCCGGTCAGCGAGTATCTTCTCGGCGCAATCCATACCAGGCTAAGCGGCCAGCGCATTTCTGGAAACGAAGAAATCATCGAAGCCGCCGTCCGCGCCGGGGGCGTCAACGTCTTCCCCGGCTGGGAGTTCTACTCACCCGTCGCGGGAGCAACCAACACCGTTTTCGATCTCATCCCGCGCGCCAGTGTTTTGCTCGATGAGCCCGAGCAGCTCACCCAGGAGTTCGATAAATTCTGGACTCGCGTCAGCGAAGCGCACGAGCGCAGCGGCGTCGGCAATCTCGTCCGTCCCGAAGATCTCTACATCGCTCCGGACGATTGGTGGGAAAAAACCGAATCACTTCCCGGCGCAGACATCGAGCATCTCGGTATCACCCGCGATGCCAATCAAGCCGAAAACGAAATTCAATTCCTCACTCAACCTTCACCGCGCTTCCACGGCCAGCTTCCCGCCATGCTCGAAGAAGTCCAGAAGATCACCAGAGAAGGCAAGCGCGTCCTGATCGCCGTCCCCAACATCGGCGAAGTGGAGCGCCTGGCCGATGTTTTTACCGAATACAACGTGTCTTTCAAACTCGGAAGTCGCACCCGCGGCGGCGAAAGCTACGCCGACGAAACCAGCTACTTCGCCGGCGAGGTCTTCACCAGCACCTTAGCCACTGCCTACGTTCCCGACGGTGTCTTAATTCCTGAAGCCAATCTCGCCATCTTCGGCTCGCGCGATCTCTTCGATGAATCTGAAGCCGTGGGCTCGCGCCCCCAGCGTCAGAAATCCAAGGTCTCCGCATTCCTCTCCGACTTCCGCGATCTCCAGGTCGGAGACTACGTCGTTCACGTCGAGCACGGCATCGGGCAGTATCAGGGCCTCAAAGAAATCAATCACGGCGACGGTCCCGCCGAATTCATGCTCCTCGAATTTGCCGACGCCGCCCGCCTCTACGTTCCTCTCACTCGGCTCGATCTCGTCCAGAAATATCGTTCCTCGGAAGGCGCCAAGCCGGTTCTGAGTCATCTCGGCACCCAGTCGTGGGCAAAGACAAAAGCTCGCGTGCGCAAGGCCATGAAAGACATGGCCGATGAACTTCTCAAACTCTACGCTGCCCGCAAAACTGCCGTGGGGCACGCTTTTCCGCCCGGCAACGAATGGTTCCGCGAATTCGAAGACGCCTTCGAATTCACCGAAACCGAGGATCAGGCACAAGCCATTAAAGATGTTTTGCGCGACATGGAAACCGCCCAACCCATGGATCGCCTGCTCTGCGGCGACGTCGGCTACGGCAAAACCGAAGTCGCCATGCGCGCCGCTTTCAAAGCCATTAGCGACAACAAACAAGTCGCGGTGCTCGCGCCCACCACCGTTCTCGCCTTTCAGCACTTCGAGACTTTCAAGCAGCGCTTCGCCCCATTTCCCGTCACCATCGAAATGATCAGCCGCTTCCGCAGCCCGAAGCAGCAAAAAGAAATTCTGCAAAAAACCGAAACCGGCAAAATCGATATCTTGATCGGCACCCACCGCATTCTTTCGAAAGACATAAAATTCGCCGACCTCGGCCTGCTCATCGTCGACGAAGAACAGCGCTTCGGTGTCCGCCACAAAGAGCGCATCAAGCAAATGCGCAAGCAAGTCGACGTGCTCACCATGTCGGCCACGCCCATCCCACGCACCCTGCACATGTCGCTGGTCGGCCTGCGCGACATGAGCGTGATCGAAACTCCGCCCAAAGACCGTATGGCGATCCAAACCGTTGTCGCCAGTTGGGATGAAAAACTAATTCAATCAGCCATCGAGCAGGAACTCGAACGCGGCGGCCAGGTCTACTTCGTCCACAATCGCGTCGACACCATCTGGGAAATTGCAGCAAAAATTCAAGCATTAGTTCCGAAAGCCCGCATCATCGTAGGCCACGGACAAATGTCTGAAGGCGAACTCGAAAAAGTGATGCTGAAATTCATGCATCACGAGGCCGACCTTCTCGTCTCCACCACCATCATCGAAAACGGACTGGACATCCCGCTCTGCAATACAATCCTGATCAACCGCGCCGAGCGCCTGGGCCTCTCCGAGCTTTACCAGCTTCGCGGGCGCGTCGGCCGCTCGAACCGCCGCGCCTATGCCTATCTCATGATTCCGCCAGAAGTAGAACTCACGCCCATAGCCCGCCGCCGTCTGGCTGCGCTCAAAGAATTTTCCGACCTGGGCGCAGGTTTCAAACTAGCCGCGCTCGATCTTGAACTCCGCGGCGCGGGCAACATGCTGGGCGGCGAACAAAGCGGCCACATCGAAGCCATCGGCTTCGAGCTGTACACCCAAATGCTGGAGCGCGCCGTCCGCGAAATGAAAGGCGAAGCCGCCCCCGAAGAAGCCGAAACCCAACTCAATCTCGGCCTCAACATTCGCATCCCCGCCGACTACGTCCCCGAAGAAAATCAGCGCCTGCAAATGTACAAGCGCGTAGCCCGCGTAGAAACCGAATCGCAATTGAGCGATGTTGGGTTGGAGATGACCGACCGCTACGGCCCGCCCCCGCCCGCAGTTCGCAACCTTCTCGACTACGCCTCACTAAAATTGCTCTGCATGAAAGTCGGTGTCAACGCCATCGAACGCAAGCGAGATATAGTGACATTAAAATTCCAACAAAACGCCGCCGTCGATCCCGAGCAGCTAGCCCGCTTCGTCTCCCATCAGCGCGGCGCGCAGTTCACCCCAGACGGCACATTAAAATTTACGTCGAAAGCCACATCAGCAGACGAAGTCCTGCGCGCGCTACGCACCATCCTCGAACAATTAGCCACCGCAGAGAAACCGCAACCGCAGGCTTTGTCACCCTGAGAAGAACAATCGCCTATGTAGGGACAGCCGCGCTCGGCTGTCCAGTCGAGCGCAGCTCGACAGTGTGCTGCCTTGAAGGGGCGCGGCTTTAAGCCGCGCCGCAAGCCTGCCTGCGTATCATTGCCGCTCCGCGACTGGAATTGTTTCCCGGCACTACCCACTCGCCACCTCCAAACTCAACCTTGTACAATGACTGGGCGATTCATCGCCTATCACCAACGACGAACGACCGACGACCAATCCTCATGATGAAACTCCGCAAAGCAGTTTTCCCTGCCGCAGGCCTCGGCACACGTTTTTTGCCCGTAACCAAAGCTCAACCCAAAGAAATGCTACCGCTGGTCGACAAGCCCATCATCCAGTACGGAGTCGAAGAAGCCATGGCCTCCGGCTGCGACCAGATCCTCATCATCACCGGACGCGGCAAGCAGGCCATTGAGGATCACTTCGACGTCAGCTACGAACTCGAAAGAATGCTCGAAGACCGCAAAAAACTTGACCTTCTCAAAATCGTGCGCTCCATCTCCGACATGATTCACGTAGCCTACGTCCGCCAGAAAGAAGCGCTAGGCCTGGGCCATGCTGTGCTCATGGCACGCGAGCTGGTCGGCGACGAGCCTTTCGCCGTTCTCCTGGCCGACGACGTAATCGACGCCAAAGTTCCCTGCCTTAAGCAAATGGTCGAAGTCTTCAACGAGAAGCAATGCTCCGTCCTCGCCACGCAAATCATCGAAGGCAAAATGATCTCTTCTTACGGAGTCCTCGATGTCAAGCCCGTCAGCAGCCGTTTCGGTGACCGCCTCTTCGAAATCAAAAACATGGTGGAGAAGCCCAAGCCCGAAGACGCCCCATCGAATCTAGCCATCATCGGGCGCTACATTCTCACTCCCGCAATTTTCGAATGCCTCGCCAACACGCCAACCGGCGCCGGAGGCGAACTCCAACTCACCGACGGCATGCGCAACCTTCTCCAAAAAGAAAAAATGTACGCCTACGTCTACGAAGGCCGCCGCCACGACACCGGAGACAAACTAGGCTTCCTGAAAGCGACCGTAGAGTTCGCCCTAAAGCGAGATGACTTGGGTCAACCCTTCCGCGAATATCTAAAAGGCTTGAAACTCTAAATTTGAATAGGCACCGTGTGGCAGCGCGCCCGCAGGGTGACCAGCGCACGCGGGTGCCCCACTCTAGCCGCGCTCTTTGCGGCTAGGGCGGGGATTTTGACTTAAGCTTTCGACTCAGTGATCTTGGCCGCGGCTAGAGTGGGGATTTTGACTCTCATCTCTTCTCAATTTGGATGGCGCAGCGCTTCAGCGCTACGATGACTTTTAAAATCCCGGGCTTCAACCCCCGAGGCGCTTACCCGCCAAGAGAACTTTTCAACTTCTTCGATTTCTCCGCAACTCCCCGCACCAGCTTCTCCTTATGCGCCTGCAGTCTCTTCGCAATCGAAGCTTCCCCCAGCCCAATCATCTGCGCCGCCAGAATTCCGGCATTCGTCGCTCCCGGCTTCCCAATCGCCACGGTCGCCACCGGAATTCCGGCCGGCATCTGCACCGTCGCCAGCAGCGAATCCAACCCGTTCAAAGAAGTCGAAGGAATCGGCACTCCAATCACCGGCAAAATGGTATGCGCCGCAATCACTCCTGCCAAATGCGCAGCCCCGCCCGCGCCCGCGATAATCACGCGAATCCCCCGCCCCGCCGCCCCGCGGGCAAACTCCGCGGTCCGCTCCGGCGACCGATGCGCCGACGTCACGTCCATCTCATACCCAATCCCAAACTCCTCGAGAGCCTTCCCAGCCTCCCGCATAATCTCCAAATCAGAATCGCTCCCCATCACAATCGAAACCAATATCTTGCTCATGATTCCCCTTCGATATTAATTTGTGTCAAAGTCGCGGCGTCATCCCGAACGGAGCCGTTTTCTTCAGGCGTAGTGAGGGATCTCGCGCGCAGTTATTCCCCTCCGTCGATTTCTTCTTTCACAATTCACAAACTCATGTAGGGACAGCCGCCTCGGCTTTCCAGCCGAGCGAAGCGAGGCGTTTACCTCTTCACCGCCCGCCCCGCAATATCCCTCCGATAATGCGCCCCATCAAACTTGATTTTTTCGCAAGCCGCATAAGCCCGCTCCACAGCCGTCTTCAACTCCGCAGCCCGCGCCGTCACTCCCAACACCCTTCCCCCAGAAGTATAAAACTCTCCATCCCTCTTCGAAGTCCCCGCGTGAAACACCTTCACACCATCAACCGCAGCAGCCTTATCCAATCCCGTAATCTTTCTCCCTACCTCAAACGTCCCCGGATACCCTCCCGAAGCCATCACCACACAGACCGCCGCATCGGTCGACCACTTGAAATCCCCTTCGCTCACTCGCCCATCAATCGATGCCTCCAGCGCACCCACCAGATCGCTTTCCATCCGCATCAAAATTGGCTGCGTCTCCGGATCACCCAACCGGCAGTTAAACTCCAGCACCATCGGACCTTTCGCCGTCATCATCAACCCGCAATACAGCACTCCTTTATATTCGGCACCTTCCGCCTTGATCCCGGCAACTACCGGCCGCGCAATATGATTCACCAGCCACTCCCGCATCTTGTCGTCAACAATATCCGCAGTAGAATAAGCTCCCATCCCGCCGGTATTCGGACCAGTATCGCCTTCCCCCACGCGCTTGTGATCCTGTGCTGCCACCAGTGGCGCAACCCGCTCACCATCGCTCAACACAAGAAAAGAAAGCTCGTCTCCCTTTAGACACTCTTCCAGCACCACGCGCGCTCCTGCATCACCCACCATTTCCCCGCTCAGCATCTCCGCAGCCGCTCCCGCTGCCTCTTCTTTACTTGCCGCAATCACCACGCCTTTACCCGCCGCCAATCCATCGGCCTTCACCACCACTGGAGCATGAAAATGTCCAAGTGCCTCGCGTACTTCTTCGATCGAATCGCAAGTCGCATAAGCCGCCGTCGGAATCCGATGCCGCTGCAAAAATTCTTTGGCAAAACTCTTACTCGATTCCAACTGCGCCGCTCCCCGAGTCGGTCCAAACACCCGCAATCCGCGCTGTGTAAACTCATCCACTACGCCCAACGTCAGCGGCAACTCCGGACCCACCACCGTCAAATCCGGTCGCAATCGCTCGCCCAATGCAACCATCGACTCCAGGCTCTTCAAATCTACCGGCAAACATTCTGCCTCTTCCGCGATCCCGCCATTTCCCGGCGCGCAATAAACCTGCGACACTCGCCCCGACTGTCGCAACTTCCACACCAGCGCGTGCTCGCGCCCTCCGCTACCAAGCACCAAAATTTTCATAAAAGAAAATCAAGGTTAGGACACGTTAACAAAACCTGTCAAACCCACCTCTCCAGACCACCGTCATTCCGATCGAAACCACTGTCATTCCGAACGGAGGCGAAGCCTCCGTTCGGAACCTGCTTTTCTCTGCGAGCCGGAAATCACAGCATTCGTTCGCGACGTCATCCCGACCGAAGCGTGCGCGCAAGCGAACCCGAGTCGAACAATCCCTACCGCTATCGCGCTATTCGATGGGTCCTCGGCTTTCTCCGTGTCCTCTGTGGTAAAGCCTGAGCAAAACGCCTTAACCACACTTAACCCACATCGTATAATCTCCCCAATGATCACCGTTTCCAAAGAGGACTACCTGAAAGCCATCCTCGAAGCCGAGTGCGAAGGCGAATCCGTAATCTCTGCGCGCCTGGCCGACTGGCTAAAAGTCTCCGCGCCCGCCGTAACCATGGCTTTACGCCGCTTGAAAAAAGATGGCCTGGTCCGCGTCCTCTCCGACGGTCACGTTCGCCTCACCGCCGCCGGCCGCAAAATCGCCCGCAAGCTCACCTTCCGCCATCACCTCATCGAGCGCATGCTGTCCGAACTTTTCGGCATGGAGTGGTGGAAGGTTCACGACGAAGCCGAG
Source organism: uncultured Acidobacteriaceae bacterium (assembly GCA_963766625.1). Lineage (GTDB taxonomy): Bacteria > Acidobacteriota > Terriglobia > Terriglobales > Acidobacteriaceae > Sulfotelmatobacter. Next base: position 824,306 of record CAVYBF010000028.1, read on the forward strand.
CGCCTCGAGCACGCCGTTTCCCCCGACTTCGAATCCAAACTCCTCGCCAAGCTCGGAAAAGATGGCGTCTGCCCCCACGGCAACCTCAGCGAGATGGAAAGCCCCGCCAGCCGCCGCCATCGTGGACTCACTTTGCTGGCGGACGCCACGCCCGGTTCCACGTATTCCGTCAGCGGCATCTATGAACGCGATCGCCGTCTTCTGGAATTCCTCGAAACCCGCGGCATCCGCCCCGGATCCAGGCTGCGCCTTCTGGAACGCAACTACGACCAAACTCTCACTCTCTCCACCACCGCCGGCGACATCTCGCTTGGCCACACCGCAGCCCAACGAGTCTGGGTCGCCCCTGCTTAGTCTTTGTGGCGCGGGCGCCCTCGCCCGCGAATCCTATTGTCATTCTGAGCGAGGATTTTGCTTCGCATAGCGAAGCAAAACCGCAGTCGAAGGATCCCTTGCACCTTTGCGGCTCTACAGCTATTCCACGGTATTTCTATCACGACCTGAGTTAGTCTTACGTAACATTAACCACGGTTTACCCCTTCATGTATACTTACGCTAATCTCCGCTGGGGGAAGCATTCCCGCCGAACCTATCAGCTGAGATTGTCCGCACGCAATGAAGCCCCTCCCCAACCAAACCGAAACCGAATCCGTAGTCATAACCCACGAAGACGTCGACCGCGCCCACGACCGCGTCCGCGTCCTCACCGCTCGTGCCCATCGCGGCTTCCGCTCCAAAGCCCGTCTTCTCTGGCTGCTGGTCGGTCCTGGCGTACTCGTCATGCTCGGCGAAAACGACGGCCCCAGCATGCTCTCCTACGCCGCCACCGGAGCCAAATTCGGCATTGGCTTCTTTCTCCCATTCGTCGTCCTGACCTTCTGCATGGCGATCGTCGTTCAGGAAATGACCGTCCGCCTCGGCTCTGCCACCCACCGCGGCCACGCCGAACTCATCTTCGATCGCTTCGGCCCTTTCTGGGGATGGTTCTCCATGATCGACCTGGGCATTGGCAACTTCCTCACTCTCATCACCGAATTCATCGCCGTCCGCGCCGGCCTGGGTTTTTTCGGCGTCCCGGCATGGCTGGCAATCCTGATCGCGCTTGTGATCCTTTACGCCGCGCTGATGACGCACCGCTACTGGACTTGGGAACGCATCACGCTCACCGCCGCTCTCTTCAACCTGGTCTTTATTCCGGTCGCGCTCCTGACTCACCCAAGCTGGCACGCCGTAGGGCACGCATTCATCACCTGGCAACCTGTTCCCGGCTTTAATGCAGACACGCTCCTCATCGTCCTCGCCGATATCGGCGCCACCGTCACTCCCTGGATGCTCTTCTTCCAGCAAAGCGCCACTGTCGACAAAGGCATGACCACCAAAGACATTCGCTTCGGCCGCATCGATACAGTCCTGGGCGCCGCCCTGGCCGCCGCCGCCGCCGTCGCCACCATCATCGCCACTGCTCCACTTTTCGTGCATCACATGTCGGCCGGAAATTTCGAAGCCGCACAGTTCGCCCAGGCCCTCGAACCCCTCATCGGACGCCTCGGCGCATCCCTCTTCGCTTTAGGCATGGTCGAAGCCGGCATAGTCGCGGCCATCACCATTTCCACTTCCTCCGCCTATGCCTTTGGAGAAGTCGCCCACAAACCACACAGCCTCAACCTGCCCATGGGCGAAGGCAAAAGCTTCTACGCTGTGCTGACCCTCTGCGCCATGGCCGCGGCAGCCATCGTCCTGATCCCCGGCCTTCCGCTGGTCTACGTTGTTCTAGTCGTAAACGTAGTGGCAGTTCTAGCCATGCCGCCGGCTCTGGTCTTTCTCTTCATGCTGGTCAATGACAAAGAAATCATGGGCGATCTGGTCAGCCCGCTGTGGGCCAACATTCTCTCCGCAGGAGTCGTCTTTGTTCTAACCACTGCCGGCATCCTCTTCGGGGTAAGCGTAGTCGCCCCGAATGTCTTCGCTTTTCTAGGAGGAAAATAAAATGTGCAGCCGAGCGAGTGAAGAAATGTTGTGTGGGATGTGGTGTGGGATGTTGTGTAGGGACAGCCGCCCTCGGCTGTCCGGTCGAGCGAAGCTCGACTTTCTTTTGGCATCTCCAGGCACACTCATGCCCTGCCATGAAAGGGAGGCGCTTCAGCGCCGCGTACAGGTATTAACGTGGGAGCGCGGCGCTTCAGCGCCGCGTACAAGCGCTAACAAAGACTGGGGCTTTAGCCCCGGAAACAGCCCGAACAATAACCGGAGCAACGAAGCATGACACCCAAATCCCAACCCCAATCCTTCGCCGCCGAACAAGATCTCGTCCTCTCCACCCTCGAACACGACCAGCTAGTCAAAGCCAAAAAACACCCCATTCCCCGCCGTCATCTCAAAGGCCCTGAACTCGCTATCCTCTGGGCTCTCCGCATCTACGTCATATTTATGATGATCGTCGTCGCCTACCAATTCTGGATCGCCGCCCGCTAATCCCATGTAGAGACAGCCGCCCTCGGCTGTCCATCGAGCGAAGCTCGACCGCTTTTAGGGAAGCTCAAGAATCGTGTGGGGGGCTGGCCCAGACTAAAAGAGGGACCAATCCTAACTCTTGCGGGTGCCCCGTCCAAGCTTCGCTTGGGCGGGGATTTCTGCTTGGGGCCTCAACCTCAGCGCAGGAAAAATGCCCAACCGTTCGCGCCTGCGTGCCGTCCACTGGGATTCGATCTCGACCGCCCCAACCTCTCCCGTCGCATAGTGGCGAAAACTGCTCCACCGCCAATCCTCCGGCTTCGCCACCAATCCTCTGTGCACCGGATTGCGATGGATGTATCGAACCTTCTCCACAAACTTGCGCTCGCTCCACACATTGAAATCGTAATAGCGTGCCTGCCAGAAAGAATCCTCGGCACGCAAAGCCAGCCGCCGCGCGACTCCCTGCTTCAGCGATTGGACGGCCTGTGCCAAAATCTTGTGCCCTGGCTCGTTTACCATCAGATGGACATGCTCCGGCATGATGACATAGGCATACACGCACACCCCGTAGTCCCGACGCACCCGTCCGAGTGCCGAGACAAATTCTGCGTATGCCGAGTCGTTATCGAAGTTCGCGCGGCGGCGATAACAGCTGAACGTGAGGAAGTGGACGTCTCGGGCCTGCTGAAAGCGTCTTAATCCCCAGGGCATTGGCGCAGGTTATTTTGCTCGCCGCCAGTTTGTCTGTGACAAATGAACGTCAAAATCCCCGCCCAAGAAGAGCTTGGAGGGGCACCCTTAGCCTGGGCCAGCCCGCCCTATGACAACATGGGCCGTCTGATTGGGACCTCGACGCAGTATTCGTTCTTGCCCGCTTCGACCTTCTCGAACGGCTACACTTACGATGCGGCCTCGAATCGGACGTCGCTGACCGCGCCGGACGGCAGCATCACCACCTATGGTTACGACACGCTGAACCGGCTGAATGGCCTGGCGAGCTCCTGGGCGGGATCGTTCGGCTTCAGCTACGACGCGCTGAGCCGCAGGACGAGCTTGACCCGGCCGAACGGGATCACGACGAGCTACGCTTACGACTCGGTCTCGCATCTGCTGTCGGTGCTGCACAAAGCCGGTGCGAACACACTGGACGGGGCGAGCTACACCTACGACCCGGCAGGCAATCGCACGGCAAAGGCGAATTATCTGAACGGAATCACATCGAATTACAGCTACGATCCGATTTACGAGCTGACGCAAGTAACGCAGGGAGGGAGTACCACCGAGAGCTACACGTACGACCCCGTAGGCAATAGACTGTCGTCATCCGGCGTGCCAAATTACAATTACAATGTGTCGAACGAGCTGACGTCTGATTCGTCGGGAGGGTTCACGTACGACGCAAACGGCAACACCCTCTCCGACGCTCAAGGCCGCAGCTTCACCTGGGACTTCGAGAACCGCCTGACACAGGCGGTCGTCCCCGGCACCAACGGCGGAACCACGACCTTCAAGTACGATCCCTTCGGAAGGAGAATCTACAAGTCCTCGCCGACCTGGACGGGAGCGTTTGTCTACGACGGCGACAATCTGCTTGAAACCCTGAATGCCAGCGGTGCCGTGGTTTCTGACTATACGCAAGGCGGAATGGACGAACCCTTTGCCGAACTGCGTTCAGGTACAACCAGCTACTACCAGGAGGGACCGGATTCCGTCACATCCCTCAGCAACGCTGCTGGGGCACTCGCCAATACCTACATCTACGATTCGTTCGGCAACCTCACAAACTCCACAGGTACGCTCCGCAATCCGTTCCAGTACACTGCCCGTGAGTTTGACCAGGAGACCAGCCTCTATTACTACCGGGCCAGATACTACGATGCGGAAACGGGCCGCTTTATCAGCGAAGACCCAATGGGTTTCGACGCTGGGGTGAACTTCTACGCTTACGTCGAGAACAACCCGATCAACTACATTGATCCGTCAGGTCTTTGCAAAGAGCCGAATCGCTTCTGGAACTGCGTGAAGAACTACTACGGATTTGGAACGGCCGCAACACGGATAGGGACAGGTCTCGCCGGGATTCCGTTTCCGAAAAGCTGGGTCGGCGAAGCGAGAGCTCTGGGTTCCGGCCCGTTCACAACCCTACCCAGTTGGCTCTCGAAGGGAGCGGGAACCGCCGCAAGCGGAACAAACTTGGCGCGAATGGGAGGGCGAATTGCTGGGCCGATCGCGATCGGCGGCATCGTCATCGACGCTGCTGCTCTCGCAATGTGCGAAGCGGACTATGTTCCTCAGTTCATCTACACGATAGCAAAGTACGATCCCTTCTAAGGGCAAAGTAGACGAGGCTGCGGAATCCGCATCTTGCAACCTGTAGGGCGCTCATGGGAGTGAAATCATGGTAGACCGTGGGAATCGCGATGTCGGCGCGACCGTGCTTCGCGACCTTGTTGATGGAAGAATTACGAACGACGAGTTCATGGGCAGGTTCCCGAGGAGTACCGATCCAGCTTTGCGAGCGATCCTTGACTTCGCGTGGGGACAATTTTCAGACCTTCGTGTTCATAAGTTGACGGGGCGTGATGCTCCCACGGCCGAACGGCGAGCTTGTCTTGAGCGATGCTACCTGTTCCTGAGGAGCGATCTTGAGTTCGAGTGGCCTCTACCAAAACCTAGCATCGCGAGAGGACTGCTACAAATAATATCTTTGGGACGATGGTTTCGCGCTTCTGAGGAGGAGTACAGATCCAAAGGGGATTTTGAAGTCTGGCCGTTCTTCAGGAAGGCCGACTACGAAGCCCGTGTCCTGAACCAACCAGCGCCGTTGCACTAGCCTGACCGCTGCCAGTGTCTAGCCTGAAAGGGCTTTTCTTAGCCGCCGATCCGTTGGTGCATGTACACGGTGGAGTTCAGGTGGTGTTCCGTGGCCATGAGAGACATCACGCAGCTGATGAACGCCTATCGAGAGTGCTCACGAAACCTGTGGAATGTCTATTTCGCGAAGCGAGAGAACATCGGCGGTTCTCTTGATGCTTTTGAGCAGATACGAGAGTCGCTTTTTGACTCGCTCGTGGTGAGCGAGCTCTCCTGCGAAGGAGACGCTGAAGGTGATGACATACCGCCACCTGCGCTGAAGGTTGTCCCGCAAGCGAGATCGTTGATTCTGATCAAGCGACTAAGCGGACCGGGGGAGGCAGGATACTGGGATCAAGAGAAGGATATGGTCGTTGGTCCCGACGACATCACGCTGGCATTTGTTGACTACTTCGACTTTTTGCAAGTCCCAATAAAGGATTTTCGTTTCTACCTTTGCAAGATTCTTAGCTTCCCCCGCCATCCCGACTACGAAGGAAGAGAGGCGCTCTTGGAAGTGTCGGGCGCTAGCGTCTTTCACGACGAACTTGCCGACCAAAAACCGAAAGCGGTGTGATTGTTTCGGGGCCAAGAAATCTGATGGCCATTGCTGGTGTTTCCCGGCTCGCTAGCGCGTGAGTTTCCGATCGGCTGAGGCTCAGGGTGGTACTCTCGTTCTCTCGCGTTTCCCAGGAGGTGGACAGATGAATATCGGCGACAGTGTAGTCAGCCAGGACGGGGCGTTGAAGGCGACGCTGACAGCGTTCGATCCGAGGAGCGGCCAGGGCCGATTGAAGATCGAGGAACTGAAGGCTGAGCGGGGGCGATTCTACGTGACGGTGGCCTACGGCGAAGCCGGACAGATGAGGATCGATTACAAAACTTACGACCTGAAAAAAGCCTCGGAGTATCCCTTCGCAACCAACCGGAATGACGCCATCAAAGAGATCACCATCGTCCTGGTTCCCGCCGACTGATCCGGCCCGGTTGGTGCCCAGGAAAGTTTTTCTTTTAGCTGCGATCTTGAGGGCGACGAGCCGCACCGGTTTGGGGTGCGGCTCGTTGCTGTTAGGGGTTAAGAAGCCGAGACGAGGGCGTACTGGGTAAGCAGGCGCTCCATCTTGGCGATGAGGGTGTCCCGGCGAGGACCGGGGTAAAGCCGGTCGGCACGGTAGCCCAGCAGGTCGAGTTGGCGGCGGATGCCGTTGAGCCGTTCTTGCTTGGTCATCGGGTTGATGCCTCCTTTCGGTGAAATGTCTTTCTACCTATGGGTCCGGTAGCGGCAGAACTGGGGTGAGTTGGCGATCCGCACCGTGGTCCTGATCCGGCTGAGGGTGTTTCCGGGGCTTGGCGGGGTCAGTTTCGCGGGTTGCTGTGCGGTATCGGGGAGGGTCAAAAGCGCGCCGCCTACGGCGTCGGGTGGAGGGGTGACACTCCACCCCTGGAAGGGTGCTGCAGAGCGCCGCGAGGTTGCTGTACAGCAACCTAAGAAAACAAAGCAGATCGGCGATTCGCAGAGCTCTACAGCGCTGCCAGGTTACCGCGCGTTAACTTGCTGATTTTGCAAGGAGCCGGTTTTTGTAGGTATCGTCTAGGGAGAGCAGGAGTCACGACGATGCCGGGATTACGGACGCGATCGGGCGGGTGGCCCGCCTTTAATCATTTCTGTGTGTACCATTTCGACTGAGGGTGCCCCATCCTTGCGTTCTTTGCAAGGGTGGGAACCACGGACCCATACATTTGAGCGCGGGCTTAGAATCAGTCGAGGTCCGTGCCGGGTGCCCCATTTCTCGCGTCCTTTGCGAGAAGTGGGGATTTTCGCCGAGACCCTCCCTACCCTTGGCCCCAAGGCACGGAGAAGCCCTATATACGAATGGGGGGCTGCCCCAGCTTTGCTTTTTGCATGCACGATCCCGGAAGAGGCCGCCCCACCCTTCGCGGGTTCGAAGGGTGGGCGGCACGAACCAGGACAGCATAGGATTTTTGACAGCTCCACTCCGCTCCGCCGGCCAACCCACGCGGCTCTACGCAATTCCCAGCCAAAACGATTAGACTGAAGGGTCCGGCAAGATCGGCTGACATGGATTCCCTTCCTCGTCGCGTTCTGAGCGAGGGCGGGGTTTCCCGCTGGCTGATCTTCGCTCGTGCGGGTTACCCCATGCATTGCCCTGAGCGAGGCCGAAGGGTCTCGCGATTTTTGCGAGACATGGGAGAGCCGCTCTACTTCAGGAAAGGTCATCATGTCTCTAAACAGTTTCAACTCCCGCTCCACCCTCAAAGTTGGCAACAAGGAATACGAAATTTACCGCCTCGACGCCCTCGACCAACAAAGCATCCCGACTAAACATCTTCCCTACTCGCTCCGCATCCTTCTGGAGAATCTCCTGCGCACCGAAGATGGCCGCAACGTAAAAAAAGAAGACATCGCCGCCCTCGCGAAATGGAACAAAAACTCCAAGCCCGACAGAGAAATCGCCTTCACCCCCAGCCGCGTCCTTCTCCAGGATTTCACCGGCGTCCCCTGCGTAGTCGACCTCGCTGCCATGCGCGACGCCATGCAGCACCTCGGCGGCGATCCCGCCCTCATCAACCCACTCCAGCCGGTCGAGCTGGTAATCGATCACTCCGTCCAGGTCGACGAATTCGGCTCCCCCAATGCATTCGACATGAACGCCCTCCTCGAATTCCAGCGCAACAAAGAGCGCTACTCCTTCCTTCGCTGGGGACAAACCGGATTCCGCAACTTGGCCATCGTCCCTCCCGATACCGGCATCGTCCACCAAGTCAATCTCGAATACCTGGCACGAGTAGTCTTCGTAAGCGAAACCGACGGAAGCAGTAGCAACCGGCACAAGTCCGGAGCCAGGCGCACCGCGTATCCCGACACCCTGGTAGGCACCGACAGTCACACAACAATGATTAACGGGTTGGGAGTTCTGGGGTGGGGCGTGGGCGGCATTGAAGCCGAAGCCGCGATGCTCGGGCAGCCTGTTTCGATGCTGATTCCGTTGGTAGTAGGCGTGAAGCTGACGGGCCGCCTGCGCGAAGGCGCGACCGCTACTGATCTTGTGCTGACCATCACCGAGATGCTGCGCAAGCATGGCGTAGTCGGAAAATTCGTCGAATACTTCGGACCGGGACTGCGCGACCTTCCGCTTGCCGATCGCGCCACGATTGCCAACATGTCGCCGGAATACGGTGCCACGTGCGGCATCTTCCCGGTTGATAAAGAAAGTTTGAAATATCTGAAACTCAGTGGACGCACTGCCGAACAGATCGCCTTGGTCGAAGCCTACTGCCGCGAGCAAGGACTCTTCCACGACGAGAAAACTGCTGAAGCCGAATACTCCGAGCTTCTCTCGTTAGATCTAGCCACAGTCGAGCCAAGCCTTGCTGGACCCAAGCGTCCGCAAGATCGCGTCGTGCTCTCGCAAGCCGGAGAGTCATTTCAAAAAGCTTTGCCGTCTCTGATCAAACCAAAATCATCAGCAAAAACCGCCTCACCCGTGGGTGCCCCACTTCTCGCCGAAGTTGCGAGAAGTGGGAACGGCGGCAGCTCGGGCAATAGTAAAACCTGGGAAGCCGAAGGCGGCAATCCCGCGGCCGTCGGAGTCGAAGATCCCAACGTTCACGAGCACGTCCCCGCAAACGTGAAAGATTCGCTCAAACATGGCAGCGTAGTCATTGCCGCCATCACTTCCTGCACCAACACTTCAAACCCCTCGGTCATGATCGGCGCAGGCATTCTCGCGAAGAAAGCCGTAGAAAAAGGTCTTTCCATTCCGCCGTGGGTAAAAACTTCGCTAGCTCCCGGATCGAAAGTTGTCCGCGACTATCTCGAGCGCGCCGGCCTTACGCCCTATCTAGAAAAACTAAAATTCCATATCGTTGGCTACGGATGCACCACCTGCATAGGCAACTCCGGTCCGCTGCCCACCGAAGTATCGCAAGCCATCGACGAAAAAGATCTCGTTGTGGCCAGCGTGCTCTCCGGCAATCGCAACTTCGAAGGCCGCATCAACTCCGAAGTGCGTGCCAATTATTTGATGTCGCCGCCGCTGGTGGTTGCCTTCGCGCTGGCCGGCCGCATTGACACCGACCTCCGCAAAGAGGCGCTCGGCAAAGGCAAGGACGGCAAGCCTGTCTACCTCGCTGACATCTGGCCCACGCAGCGCGAAGTGGACGAAGCGGTCGAGCGCTCGCTCACGGCTGAAATGTTTTCCAAAAGCTACGCCGACGTTTTCGCCGGAGACGAGCGGTGGCGCGGCCTTTCCGTTCCCAAAGGCCAAACCTACGCCTGGGAAAAAGATTCCACCTACATCCGCCGCGCGCCTTACTTCGACGACATGAAGCTGCAGCCCGCGCCTGTCGCCGACATTCACTCGGCCCGCGTACTGGCGCTATTGGGAGACAGCGTTACCACCGACCACATTTCTCCCGCCGGCTCCATCAAGAAAGACAGCCCGGCCGGAAAATATCTGCAGGAGCACGGCGTCAAGCCCGCCGACTTCAACTCCTACGGCTCGCGCCGCGGCAATCACGAAGTGATGGTGCGCGGAACTTTCGCCAACGTCCGCCTCCGCAACAAGCTGGTCGCAACCGAAGGCGGATTCACCCGTCATCTGCCCTCGAACACCGAAATGTCGATCTTCGACGCCTCGCAGAAATACATCGCCGAAGGTACGCCGCTGATCATTCTCGCCGGCAAAGAATATGGCTCCGGCTCGTCGCGCGACTGGGCGGCGAAAGGGCCGCTCCTGCTCGGAGTTCACGCCGTCATTGCCGAGAGCTACGAGCGCATTCACCGCTCGAATCTGGTCGGCATGGGAATTTTGCCGCTGCAATTTCCCGCCGGACAGAATGCTGACTCGCTCCATATTACCGGCGAAGAAGTTTTCGAAATCACCGGCATTCGCAACCTGATCGAGCACTACTCCGCCGGACAAAAAGTAAAAGTGCGCGCGCTTCAAACATTAGGGAGCCCGTCGGCGCGCCGTCATGTCGAGTTCGAAGCTCTCGTCCGCATCGACACGCCGCAGGAGGCGCTCTACTACGCTAATGGCGGGATTTTGCAGTATGTGCTGCGGCAGTTGCTGGCGGGGAAACCGGAGGCGGTGGGAGTGTAGAGCGATCCTTGCCTTGACAATCGGTCTCGCTAATCTAAAATCAAATTGACGGACAGTGTTTAGTGCGACAAAGCCCCGAGCGTGTCTCGGGGCTTTCGTTTTGATGCAGCTTTGTCCGCCCTTTGACATCCCCGGACCAGGCGCTGCCTTATAGTTGTTTTGCGGACCGCGTTTAGTCTGATCAGGCCCCGGCTTGAATGCCGGGGTTTGGCATTTTGCACAGGGTTTTTCGCGGGATTGGCCGCATCGAGACGCCGCAGGAACGCCCCACTACTCGCGGACGCGTCCAGCGTAAAAGACCTCGGTTGATTTCCGGGGCTGGGCTCGGTGGCGCTGAGACGGTTTGCGGAACGCGCGGCTTGGGCCGTTTGCGCAGGTCCGAGGTCAGCTCTTGAATACCTGTCACTCGCGAGTGGAGAGATCCGTTATTTTCGGAACTTGGAGTTGATCGCTCTGATGACCTTGCCGAATTCCTCTAGCTCCTTTTTTGTGTAGTCAGAGTGTTTCCTAAATTCCTCGAGGTACAGCTTCTTGAGCTTTTCTTTCGCTTCCCTTCGTCGCTTCGAATCACCCAGCGCCATCACCAGGTCGGTCTCCCTCCCGTTAACACTTGCGAGAACCCTGTCCGGAAGGAGGCCTTCAATGCATTCCTTGCCTGGTTTAGCGACTCCAAGTGGGAGGAAGTTCTGCGTCTCTTTTAGCCCCAGTCGCGCCAGAGCGCTCTTTGCCTCCTCGTGGGCGTCAAGGTCATATGTGACGTAGACGTTGTCGAAACTGCTCAGCACGAATTGCACGAGCAGTGTGTTCTTTAACGTGTCTTTGCCCCCATAGGCCACGACCGCGATCTCGCTGTCTAGCGCGTCCAGTGAATCGCTTAGATTTTTCTGGAACAACTCGAAATACTGTTTGTCAGTGTCCCCCTCTGCCAGGAGCACCTTCGATCGGTACGACGAGAAGACGGGACGCCAACTGGAGAACTCGCTAGCGGCGATTCCGAGATGCTCGGAGAACGGTGCCATCCATTCTCCCCCAGACGTATCGACGATGCGGGTCTCATACGCTTTTCCTCTTTTAACTTGCCGACAGAGGAGGATGTTTGAGCCGGGCTCCTCGCGGTTGAGCATGTATGGGCTGTGGGTTGTCACGATTGTTTGAACGTCGAACTCCTCGGACAGGGTCCGCAGGATGCGCCCGAACTCGGACTGCGCGGATGGATGGAGAAACGCCTCCGGTTCCTCTATAACGACGATAGGGGTTATCTTGTCGTCAGGCGAGTCGGTCGTCTTGATCCGGCTTGCCTGCAGGACCGCCATTAGAATCTGAGTTCGGTTTTGGGTACCGCTCCCCCAGTGGTCGAGCGGTACCTCGACGTTCTTATCTCGGAGATTGATGCCGAGCGGCATCCGGCGGGCCGAGAACTTCTCTGGCTGGGAGAACTCGACGTCGTACTTTTCCGACAAACGGCCCAATATTGTATTGAGACCTTCTTTGTGCTGCCTCGCGAGCCGACGCAGCTTCTTATCGACGCTCTTCCCCGCCTCGTCCAAGGCTTTGCGCTCCTCCTCTGACATGACAAATTCATAGAACATTCGCCGCCTGCCGATGAAGTAGAGGTCCTCCCTCCTGATGGTAGAGTTGTAGAGGAACAGGAGGTTCGAGTCCTTAATCTTTCTATCAATGTCCTTGGCGTCCTTCTCGTCAATCTGGTTTCCCCCAAACGTCACCTTTGTCTTCAACTCATCATTTTGAGTGATCACATAGTTAAGGCCGAGTGGAACGACATCCCCTGGAGCCTGCGTTTTGAGGAATTTCTCGATGTAAGATATCAGCGCAGGGTCGTCCTTGCGTGACACTTCCAATTCGTACGTGATATCCACAGGGTCGTTGTGATCAAGCCATTGTGTCTTATCCTCCTTGTAGTCGAACTTGGAGGTCGGGGCGACCCACGGAAGTTCTGCTCCTTTCACGAAGAGCGCCGACAGAAGCCCGATGACCGCGGATTTGCCGGCGTTGTTCCTTCCCGATAGCGTGCAGTAGTTTCTTGAGAAGCAAAGCCTGATGTCCTTGAGAGTTCGGTAATTCTTAGTCGTAACGGCGGTCAGTCTCATGCGTTTTTCCTTGGTGCTGCATGCAGTTAGACAAAAAGGGACACAGCGGCGAGCCGTGTCCCCCTCACGTTCGGTGTCATTTTTACAAGACAGAGCAGCGAGATGCAAAGGCCACAATAGTGTACGACACGGGGCACAAGTGGGCCAGGAATAGTTCTGGGCTGAGGCCCCCGGCTATTCTTCTCGTCCCTCCGGGACTTGGTTGCATTTTTTCTGATCGAACCCACAGTTTACGCTGTGGGCTGCATTCTGCCGCCGCCGGCTGGGTTCCCCTTGCTGCTTACGCGGCGCTGAAGCGCCGCTCTTCCACGGTCGGTCCAGATGTTCGGTTATTGCGTGCGTCGGGCAAATCAACGTCAAAGGCAGCGGACAGGAGTGTCCGCTCCACACGGACCATCGTAGCGGCGAGGACAACAGGTTCCTCCGCTGCGCCATTCCCTCGGCTTCGCTCAGCCCGGCTCCGGTCGGAATGACATGTTGTGGAGACAGGCTTTTGCTATCGCAGCGCTGAGGCGCTGCGCCGCCCAAAAGCCCACCCCTTCTTATTCACTAGCGCGGGGCGCATCGTGCAGCCAACGCCCGGCGGCTTTTGTAGAGCAGGGGCCAGGCTTCTTTGTAGGCTTCATAGCTGTAGCGGTCTTTCTTTAGCGGCTCGACGGGGTAGAGCATGATGCCGGTTTTGCGTTCGGCTCCGAGGAGCAGGGCGGCCGGGATGATGTACCAGGCTGCTACCGGGATTACGTAGGCAGCGAAAAGGTCGAGTTGGGCTAGAGTGTAGTCCTGCTTTTTGAGGTAGTGGGGCTTGAACTGGCAGAAGTATCCGGTGCCGGTGCGGCAGGTGGTGGATTTGACTTGCACGCGGAGATAGTTGAGGCAATGGTCGATGCCGACGTCGTAGGGGCGAGTGTCACCGTAAGGCTTTACGACGCAGAAGCCGCGCTCGGCGGCCTCGGCCATGAAGCGGAGTTCGACCCACTCTCCGCGCTGCTTGAAGCTGGTGAATTTTTTCCAGTGATCCATGGATTGAATTTCTTCGCTGCTCCCTTGCTGGCGGAAATATATCCAGAGATGAAAAACCCCACTTCTCCCAAAAGAAGGGAGAAATGGGGCAGACATATCTGGAAACAAAAAAGGCGCAGCCTGTGGGCCGCGCCTTAGTTATCCTAAAGTTTTAGTTTATATAATAATTATATCATATTGGGATGGGTCTTTGGGACATTTTTGGAAATATATTTGCTGAATGTTTTGAATGAGTTGAGTTCGATGGAGGGTCGCGGAGGGCTTGACAAGATTTTGGGTGGGGAACGATTCCTTCGATTCTTGGGTCGGTGGCGGCGTCCGGCGAAAATCCCCACCCTTGCGCAAAAAGAGCGCAAGGATGGGGCACCCAATTCCGAAGACCCAGTTCCGAAGAAAATCCTTTTCCTGTTTTACTGGGTTCAATGTCTGCGCCGTTTCTTACGCTGCTATAATCAAAGATTGCGCTCATGCCTCAGAAACGTCTGATACGTTCCACCACAGTTTTATCCATCCGGCGCGGCGGCAGCGTGGTGCTGGCGGGTGATGGACAGGTTACGCTGGGCGAGTCCGTGATTAAACATACGGCGAAAAAGATTCGCCGCCTTTATAACGACAAGATTCTCGCCGGATTCGCCGGCTCGACGGCCGACGCCTTCACGCTGTTCAGCCGATTCGAATCGAAACTCGAGCAGTATCATGGCAACCTGGGACGCGCCGCCGTGGAGCTCTCGAAAGATTGGCGCACCGATAAATACCTGCGCCATCTGGAAGCGCTGCTGCTGGTTTGCGACAAAGAGCAAACGTATCTGCTGAGCGGGCAGGGCGACGTCATTGAGCCCGATGGCGAAGTGGCGGCGATCGGCAGCGGAGGCCCATATGCGCACGCCGCGGCCGAAGCGCTGGCGAAGCATACGCAACTGAGCGCGCGCCAGATCGCCGAAGAAGCGATGAAGATCGCCGGCAAAATGTGCATCTATACAAATGACGCAGTAACGATTGAAGAATTGTGAAGTTCATGTAGGGAGAGCCGCCTAAGCCTGCTCTGAGCGCAGTCGAAGGGGCTGTCCATCGAGCCAAGCTCGATTGATTTTTCGCGAGACTGAGTCAGGACATAGTACGGCCACCGGGCTAGCGTCCGGTTGGACGGCCGAGGACGGCCGTCCCTGCATAAGCATTTATGGCTATTTACTTACCCTCGACCGCCGAAGAAGAACAGCTCGCACTCGACGAACTCACGCCGCGTGAGATCGTCGTCGAGCTCGACAAACACGTAATCGGACAGAAGGATGCCAAGCGCGCCGTCGCTATTGCACTGCGCAACCGCACGCGCCGCCAGAAGCTGACACCCGAGTTGGCCGAGGAGATCATGCCGAAGAATATTCTCATGATCGGGCCAACGGGAATTGGCAAGACGGAAATTGCGCGGCGGCTGGCGAAGCTGGCGAACTCTCCGTTTCTGAAAGTGGAGGCGTCGAAGTTCACCGAGGTCGGTTATGTGGGCCGCGACGTGGAATCCATGGTGCGCGATCTGGTCGAAATTGCCATCGACAACGTCCGTGAGGAAAAGCTGGAAGATGTTTCCGACAAGGCCGAGTTGAACGCCGAAGAGCGGCTGCTGGATATTCTGCTGCCGCCATCTCCGCCGCAAAGGCCGGTTGAGACCACCACCGCCGGGGGAGTAGTGATCGACGGCAACATGGCGCTGGCGGAATCTTCTTCGCGCACTCGCGAAAAATTGCGGCAGCAATTGCGCGAGGGCAAACTCGACGAGCGCCAGGTTGAGATCGAGGTGCGCGAGCGCAACTTCCCGACCTTCGAGATTATGAGCGCGCAGGGTGTTGAAGAGATGGACATCAACATCAAAGACATGCTGCCAAACATCTTCGGGGCGCGCACGAAGAAGCGCAAGATGAAGGTCGATGAGGCTTTCGAGTATCTGATTCAGGAAGAGGAGCAGCGGCTGATCGATATGGATCAGGTGACGCGCATGGCGATTGAGCGCGTCGAGAACGCAGGCATCGTGTTTCTGGATGAGATCGATAAGATTGCGGGGCGCGAGGGTGGGCATGGTCCGGACGTTTCGCGGGAAGGCGTGCAGCGCGACATTCTGCCGATTGTCGAAGGCACTACGGTGAATACGCGATACGGCATGGTGCGCACCGATCACATTTTATTTATTGCGGCGGGAGCGTTTCACGTTTCGAAGCCGAGCGATTTGATTCCCGAGTTGCAAGGGCGATTTCCGATTCGCGTCGAGCTGCAGTCGCTGACCATGGAAGATTTTGTGCGCATCCTGACGGAGCCGAAGTCGTCGCTGGTGAAGCAATATACGGCACTGCTCGAAACCGAAGGCGTGAAGCTGGAGTTCACTGCGGAGGCTCTGAATGAAATTGCGCAGTTTGCGTTTCGGGTGAACGAGAACACGGAGAACATTGGGGCGCGACGTCTGCATACGATCATGGAGCGGGTGCTGGATGAGTTGAGCTTTGACGCTCCGGAGAGAAAAGGCGAGCACGTCACCGTGGATGCGGATTACGTGCGCAAGATGCTGACGGATATTGTGAAGGATCAGGATTTGTCGAGATATATTCTGTAGGAAGCTAGCGTTGGCTCTTCGTCTGTCTTCTCGTGGTCTTTGAAAAGGCGCCCGGCACGTCGCATGGTTGAATCTGTCATCCCTACGGGCTCGGTTCCTCTTTTTCCAATTGGGCGGCGCGGCTTAAGCCGCGCCCTTTCAAGGCGGAATCTCTCGAGCTGGCTTCAGCATAACAACGCGAAAGTGGGGTTGCGTGGGATTCTTCGCTGGGGCAAAGAAACAGCAGGTTCCTCGTCGGGCTTGGCGCCCGACTCGGAATGACAAGACTTGATAACAACTCTTAATAACAAGACTTAATAACAAGACTTGTGGCGAGGGCTTGCGGCGCGGCTTAAGCCGCGCCCTTTCAAGGCGGAATCTCTCGCTCGTGCCCGCTCTGAATGACAGTGACAAACTGGGCGGGATTTTCATCTAGAATTACAGCTATATGCGAAAAGTTCTTTCCATCTTCTGGTTTGTGGCTGCCGTTTCGGTTTTTTGGGCGGCGCCGATTTACGCGAAGGAACAGAAAATCGAGAAGGCACCGAATTTCAGTCCTGACGCGACGTGGATTGACAGCGGCGTGGCGGGGAAAAAAGTTCCTCATTCGATCAAGGGCTATCGCGGACATGTGCTGCTGATCGATTTCTGGGAGTACACCTGCATCAATTGCATTCGCGACTTCAGCGTGCTGAAACGCTGGTATGCGAAATATCACGCGTACGGTTTTGATATTGTGGGCGTGCATTACGGGGAATTTGCCATCGGATTCAGCGCCGACAACGTGCGCGACGCAGCCGAGCGGTTTCAGTTGCCGTGGCCGGTGGTCGCCGACCTGCAAGGATCAATCTGGCGCGATTACCACTCGGATGTCTGGCCCAATCGCTTTCTGATCGATCAGAACGGAGATATCGTCCTGCAAGTCGAGGGCGAGGGGAACAACCGGCCGATGGAGGAAAAGATTCGCCGGTTGCTGGCGACAGCTCATCCTGAAGTGAATCGGCTTCCACTCGATCCTCCAGAAAATACCTTCGCGCCTTCTTGCGGAATTTCGACGGAGGAAACGTATGTAGGCGATTGGTTAGGACGGGGCGCCATCGCAAATCCGAGAGCCTACAGTAACGATGGAGAGACCACCAATTTTCATGCCGAAGGAACGCCCAGCGACGGCAAAATTATGTTCTCTGGCAGATGGATGGTTCAGCAGGATGGGGTGACTTCTGACGAGAAGCACGGCGCGGCCCAGCTTGGCTATCATGCGCGTTCGGTGTATGCCGTTCTCAGCGTGGAGAATCGAAAAAAACCAGTGCGCGTTGACGTGCTACAGGATGGCAAGCCGCTCCCACAAAACGAAGCGGGAGTCGACGTTCAGATCGACCCGCAAGGCTCCTATATCGAAGTGAGCACTCCGCGAATGTACTATCTGGTGAAGAATACGGCTTTCGGTTCGCATCTGCTTGGGCTCGAGCCGCAGGCGCCGGGCTTCGACCTGCATTCGTTCACGTATGGGAATGATTGTCAGCAGGATTTCGAACAGAAGTAATGGGCGACGGCCCTCTAGGTGACCACACCTGATCGCGCGAGGCAGACATGCGAGGATTGAAAGACAAGCGGGTGTTGATTACGGGCGGGGCGAGCGGGATCGGCGCGGCTACGGCTGCACGATTTTTAGAAGAAGGATCGCGGGTTTGCATTCTTGATCGCGACGAAGCGGCGAGCAAGAAAATCCGTCACGAGTTGCCGGGAATTGCCGAGGCGATTATTGCCGATGTGACCGATCTGATGCAGGTGGAAGCTGCGTTCGCAGACGCGATGCGCGTGATGGATGGAGTCGACGTCCTTATTAATAATGCGGGCATCAGCGTGCGGCATAAATTTCTCGACATCACTCCAGAAGAATGGGAGCACGTGATTGCCGTGAATCTGACGGGAGTTTTTTATGTGGCGCAGACGGCGGCGCGGCTGATGTGGCAGCAAGGCGGCGGGGTGATTCTGCAGACGGCGTCGACCAACGGAATTATGGGCTACCCCTATTACGCGGATTACAATGCCACCAAGGCGGGAGTGATTGAGCTGACGCGATCGATGGCGCTGGAACTGGCTCCGAAGATTCGGGTGTGCGCGGTTGCGCCGGGATATGTGCTCACGCCGATGCAGCGCGCCGAGTATAGCGACTCGATGCTTGACGAAGTGAATCAGAAAATTCCGCTGCAGCGGCACGCCAAGCCGGAAGAGATTGCGGGGCTGTTTGCGTTTCTCGCGTCAGACGATGCGACGTATGCCACCGGGCAGGTTTATACGATGGATGGCGGAGAAACTGCCGGAGGTTTGGCCAGCCGGTAGCCGGTATTTCAGAGTTGGATTTGTCAGCAAAGCCGCACGAGCGGCGGGTTGCCCGGGCCAACGCGAGCAAGGGAAGCTCCCATCTACCGGCTGAATCTTCTTACCGGCTGAATCTGGCCGCCAAGCGCGCCATGCGCACGGCCCTATATAAAGGAGACAGAGCGCGAGGCAATTTCACAGCTTGCCATTCGCCTGGTCCGGGAGTGAATGCCAGCCGAGTGAGAAAGCGAATCTGATGGCTGCGGCGCTCGCGCAGGCGCATCATCAGGCGAAAGTAAGGAATCTTATGATCCTCCCATAAGACTCCCGCGACGATGGATGAGGCAACTTCTTCGGCGAGAGCGTGAGCTGCGCGATCGCTTCGAACTGCGGGGTCGATCGCGGCGGGGATCGGCGTTCCCAGGAAAGCGTTCGCCAGCAATAATGTCACATGCAGGATGCGTGCGATTCCGAGTTCATGCGCGCGCGTGAGAATCGAATCAAAATCCAAATTGCCACGCCGCAGAATTTGTGCGATGTCGCAGAGCCAGATCAGGCGTCCCCAGAGGTGTTTTGCGGCGTGGACGCACAGTACAACCAGAAGATCTTCGGGCGAAGGAACTTTGAGGCTGCAGCCGGCGACCGTGACCTCGACGGCGCGCGCAAACAGCCCATCCATATCGTAATCCACCGCGTAATAGCGGGGCTGCAGCGCCCATTGCATCTCGAGCAGATGTTTCCCGGCGGGGCTGTCGAAGGAATATTCATATCCGCTGGCGATATAATCCGCTTCGGAATTTTCAGGAATCTCCATGCAGGGGATGTATTCCAACTCGCGGAGCGTAGTCCTGGTTCGAATGACGTCAGGTTTGCGGACAAAAAGATCAATATCGCCCCCCTGGCGCATCGCGATGTCTGCGTAATAGATTTCGGATAAAACAATTCCTTTGTAAGAGATGAGTTCGATGCCGTGCCCATGCAGGCAATCGAGAATGCGGTTCAACTCGCGGGCCAGAAACAGCGATTTCTGCACGTTCTCCACATAGCGCTGGCGCAGCGATTCGAGCACTTCTCCGGGCGCGGCGCCGCTCGCAAGGGAAAGATTTTTATAGAGCAGTGAAGATGTGCCGTGGAAGTCGGCGCAGCGCAGCAGCGACGGCCAATCGACAGCCTGATCGTGCTTCGCGAGTAGAGATATCGCGAGTTCGCCTTGCGCTGGGCTGGTGGCCGTGCCTGCGAGCAGGAGTTTCCACTCCAACGAACTGGCTGACATCCGACAGTTCGCTGATATGAAAGATTCCTGCCTGGAGGATTCCTGATTCACGTGTCTTTTCCGTTGCGGTTGCGCTGAAATGCAGGACCAAGATCGAGCCGTGTTTAATCGAGCCATGTTAACAGGGCACCGCCGAAGTGCCGTTGGAATTCTTGAAGGGTGGCTCCAGAGAATGACCTGCGGGTAAAGGCCGGTTACTTTCGTCATCATCATAGATCGTTTCTCATGCCTCATCACCCGGACAGGTCTGTCAAACTAATGGTTACGGCAAAAGAGCGGCGCAATCAAACCGCTCGATCCAAGCAGATGGAAGTACTCACACCCAAGTCGACGCGGCGCAGCACTCGGCTCCGTGTCAACATTCCGCTGACTATGACCAGCCTGGATCGCAGGCATGCGTTTGTGGCGGAGTGCGTGGCTGTGCTGGTGACTCCGCAGGGCGCGGGATTACAAGCTCCGAAAGCTCTGCCCATTGAAACTCCGGTGATGCTGAGCGGGCTGCCTGGCGAAGCGAGCGCTTCGGGACGGGTAGCGAGTTGCTTGCCCCTCGGTAAAGATGAGAAACACTTCTTGATCGGAGTAGCCCTTTACAATCCGGCAAACGTCTGGGGAATTGCCCAGCCGCCGGAGGATTGGGAGTGCGCAGCTTCGCCTGCGGCTCCCGCCTCCGCGGCGGGCGCTGTGGCTGCAGGCACTCCCTCCGATAAGGCGGCCTGGCCCTACAACATTTTCTCCGGCCACACTGAGGCGGATCTCAAACGGAAATAGCGCGGACGTTGGGGATGACGCAGAGAACTACCGCCCAGTGCCTCAACTGCTGGGCTTCGTCCTTTGTTCTTTCGTAACCTCGCCGCCACCGAGTCGAGGTGCCATACTCTAGCCAGCATGCCGGAAACTCCAGAAGTCGGGGCCGCGGGAGCATCCGCGGCGAGGTCGGTGCAGGCGCCGGACCGTCCATTTCGGGTGAAGCTGCGCGGATCTGTGCTTACGCTGATTCGGCTGCCCAACCGGAGGCAGTTACGCGGCAAACTGCATCAGCTTTCGGTTACCGGCGGATTGCTGAATGTAGAGAAGCCGCTTGATGAGAAGCTGAAAGTCGAACTGATTTTTCGCGTGGGCGAGGTCACAATCCGGCAGAAAGCGGAGATGTTGTTTCCCATGTGGGCGACGCAGGGATGGCTGCAGCCGTTCCGCTTTATTGAGTTGCCGCCAGATAGCCGCGAGGCGCTGGAAAAGAATCTGCAGGCCTTCGTGCAGGCGCCGCCAGAGGCTGCTTCGTAACCAAGAGTCGCGAGGCGCCAGCCAATTCCTGCAGCATTATAGTTTGGCGTACGCGAGGGGCCTGTGGAGCGGGAGATCCTTCGCTCCGCCTGAAGAACGGCTGCGCTCAGGATGACGCCTTCTTACAGGAACGAAGCGGCGTTACGGAAATCTCTGGCCGAATTCTTCGCTACATTCGCAGGCAGCCTGGCTTCCGCATTAGGATACTGAGAGGCGTGGTTTTGCCGACAATTCAGTGATGCCTTCTCCATCGCGCAAAATCATTTTTTGGGAAGTCGATACGCAGGCGGATTTCATGCTGCCCGGCGGCAAGCTCTACGTGCCGGGGGCGGAACGATTGCTGCCCAATCTTCGCCGGCTCACGGATGCGGCGCGACAGGGCCGCGTCTTTCTGGTTTCGCATGGCTGCTTTCACACCCCGGATGATCCGGAGTTTAGACAGTTTCCGCCGCACTGCGTAAAAGGCACGCCGGGAGCTGCCTATGTTGCCGAGGCGCTGGCGGAAAAAGTTGCGGTCGTGCCCAACGATGCTGACGCGTCCCTTCCGCGAGACCTTTCTGAATACCAGCAGATTCTTCTTGAAAAACAAACGCTCGATATTTTTGAAAGCCGGCATGCGGAAGAGTTGCTAAGGCGCTTGCCGAGCGATGCCGCCTTTGTGGTGTTCGGCGTAGTTACGGAATACTGTGTCGGTTTGGCCGCCAAAGGATTGCTGGAACGCGGGCGTCGCGTGTTGGTGGTGCAGGATGCGATTGAAACGCTGAAAGCTGAAGACGGCGAACGAACGCTCACGGAACTGAAAGCGCTGGGGGCGAGCTTGATCAATACGCATGACGCTCTTAAGTTGCTCGAGGTGCCGCCGGACGCGAGATAAGGCCTGGCAAGACGTTACTAAGGGCTATGTCCAATGCGTCCTTACCTTTCCCGCCCGAACGCGCTAAATTAGGCATAAGAACCTGAGCCTGATTTTTGGCCGAACTCCCGTCTGTGGTGCTCTGGAATCCCTAATCGATCGGCCCGAGGATGGAATGGCATCACCTGGTATCGCAGCAATTTCAGTTTCGCTGGAAGATCACTCCGGGAACGGCAAAGTAGCCACGCCGGCATTGCTGAGTGCAATGCTGCGTGCCGCCGATAAGATCAGCGATCTGGTTTTTTCTCCCGGCCGCCCTCCGCAAGTTCAGGTTTATGGCCAGTTGATTCCCGTGCAGGTACCGCAGCTTGCCTCACTCACGCCCGATGACACTCGCCACATCGCCGCCGATCTGATTGGCGACAACAAGCAGGCGGTGTCTTCTCTGCGCGAATACGGCTCCTGCGACATTTCTTACGGATTGCCCGGGGTGGCTCGCTTTCGCGCCAACATTTTTATTCAGCGCGGCAGTTGCGCGGTTGTGATGCGCGTGATTCCCACCGCCATTCCTGATTTTGACTCGCTTCGTCTACCCAAGCATTTGGCGGAAGTCGCCAAGCTGCGCGATGGAATCGTTTTGGTGACTGGACCGGCAGGTTCGGGAAAATCTTCCACGCTGGCGGTGCTTCTGGATTGCATCAATCGGGAGAAAAGTTATCACATCATCACCATCGAAGATCCCATCGAGTTTCTGCACAACCATAAAACTTCAACCATCCATCAGCGCGAACTGCACAGCGATACCACGAGCTTCGCCCACGCCTTACGCTCCGCCCTGCGCCAGGCCCCAAAAGTAATTCTGGTGGGGGAGATGCGCGACCGCGAAACCATCGAGATCGTTTTAGAGGCCGCCGAAACCGGACACCTGGTGCTCTCCAGCCTTAACACTCTGGACGCGTCAAAAACGGTGGAGCGCATCGTCACTTCATTTTCACCCGGCGAACAACAAACGGTTCGGGAACGCTTCGCCAAATTATTCCGCTATATCATTTGCCAGCGCCTGGTGCCCAAATCTGATCGCAGCGGCCGCATCCCCATTGCCGAAATTCTCAAAGCCACCGCACGCACCCGCGAGTGCATCGAAAAAGGCGAGCGCGAAGGCAAAACCCTGCTCGACGCCATGAAAACCGGCGCCGCCGAAGGCATGCAGCACTTCGACGGAGAAATCGCGCAACTCGTCCGCGACCGCGTAATCGAACTGGAAACCGGCCTTTCCTTCGCCAGCAACGCGAACATCCTCGGCCAGGAACTCGCCAGGCAACCATTCTAAGAACGAATTGTTGAACTGCACTGCAAGAGCCGGCTTTCGCCGCTGAGGTGTGATTGTTCTATCATCTCCCCATGCCCGCAGCGCCGACCGAAGCACTGATTCTTCCTTTCGAAGCCGCCCGGCGCACGGTCGAGCACCATGCTTCTCAGATCAGCGCAACCAACATCGAAACCGTAACCCTGCTCCATGCCGCCCATCGCATTCTCGGCGAGCCCGTCAACGCAGACCGCGACATCCCTCCATTTGCCCGCTCCACTCGCGACGGCTACGCCGTTTGCTCAGCCGATCTGGCCAATATTCCCGCAAAACTAAAAGTCATCGGAGAAATCAAAGCCGGCCCTAGCGAAATGCCGCGTCCGTTCAACCCCGGCGAAACTTACTCGATCATGACCGGAGCTCCGGTTCCTGCAGGAGCCGATGCCGTCGTCATGGTGGAATACACCTCGCAGCAAGCCGGCATGGTTGAGATCCAGCGCCCCGTTGCTCCGGGAGAAAACATCGTCCCGCAAGGCGCCGAAGCCAAACGCGCCGCAGTGCTGCTCAGTCCCGGCACGCGTCTCAACGAATCGGCCATCGCTCTTGCCGCATCGGTCGGCAAATCTCGCCTGCAAGTCTTCGCACGCCCGCGCATCGCGATCCTCACTACCGGCGATGAAATTGTCGATGTCGAGCGAGCCCCCGGCCCTACGCAGATTCGCAACTCCAATACTTATTCCCTGGCGGTACAAATTCAGCAAGGCGGCGGCGAGCCGGTCATCCTGCCCATAGCTCCCGACGAACCCCGCCGCTTGCGCGAACTGATGGAGCAAGGGCTGAACTTCGATTTCTTGATCATGACCGGTGGTGTCTCCATGGGACGCTACGACCTGGTCGAACAAGTCCTCGCCGAACTGCAGGCAGAGTTTTTCTTCACCGGAGCCAGAATCCAACCCGGCCGCCCTGTAGTCTTCGGCCGAGTCGCGCACGACTGGCGTGGGACAGAGGTTAAAGGCCCCGAGCGGGCGAATCGCCCGCTCCCACACGAGCCACGGGGATATAAATATTTCTTTGGCCTCCCCGGCAACCCAGTCTCCACGATGGTTACGTTTGAACTATTCGCTCGACCAATGCTCGAAGCCCTGGCTGGAATGAAACCGCGTCCGCTCATATTCGTCCACGCGCGATTAAAATCACAAATCCACATCAAGCCGGGCTTAACCCGTTTTCTACCCGCGATTCTCTCCGGCGAATACGCAGGCTCCGAAGTCGAACTCGTCGCCTGGCAAGGCTCGGGCGATATCGGGGCACAATCCCGCTCCAACTGCTGCATCGTCATTCCACCCGATCGCGAGAGCATCGCCGCAGGAGAGTGGGTCGCGATCATGCCGCACTAAGAGACCTGCATGTAAGATAGAGATTCTCCATGCCGAAGCTCTCTCATTACGATTCCACGGGACGCGCCCGCATGGTCGACGTCTCGGCGAAATCCGCGAGCCGCCGGGAAGCCGAAGCCAGCGCCTTCGTGCAGATGGAAGCCGCGGTTCTGCAGGCGCTACCGAAAAATCCCAAAGGAGATCCTCTCGAAATCGCCCGCGTAGCCGGAATCATGGCCGCCAAGCGCACCTCCGAACTCATTCCCCTGTGCCATCCGCTGCCGCTCTCGCACATTGATGTCGACCTGCGGCTGTGCGAAAATGGCGTCGCCATCAGCAGCAAAGTCGCGACCACCGCCAACACCGGGGTTGAGATGGAGGCGTTAGTAGCCGCCAGCGTTTGCGCCCTCACTTTGTATGACATGTTGAAGGGGATGGATAAGGGCATTGCGATTCGAGAAATCGTGCTGCAGCGCAAATCCGGAGGCAAAAGTGGCGACTACCGGCGTGAAGAAGCAATCGAAACGAGGAATACAGGAGCGACTGCAAAACGAAAGACTGAATCCGCGAGCCGCAACGGAGGCAGCCGCAGTGGGAAGAGACAGCGTGCAAATTAACCATGGCGAATGACGTTAAGCTTCTCTTAGTCGATGACAATCCGATGGTGCTGGGCATGATGCAGAAAGCGCTGACGCCCTTTGCACAGGTTGTCGCCGCTGGAGATGCAGCCGACGCCCTGCTCAAGGCGGTGGACGATCCTCCGGAACTGGTGGTCTGCGACTACCGCATGCCGGGCATGGACGGCCGCCAGTTGGTCGAGAAGCTGAAGAGCCGTCCCGCGACGGCAAATTTTTCTGCCATCTTAATGGCCAGCCGCGCGGATATCGACGAGCGCCTTTCGCCGCAAGACGCCGCCGACGACTATCTCGCCAAACCGTTTTTCCTGAAAGAAGCTACCCGGCGCATCAAGCGCACCGTCGACCGCATCGCGCTCGAGAAGATGGCGAAGACCGCTCCCTCCGACGGGGTGGTGCGCGGCAATCTTTCGCAGATGAACGTGATCGACCTGATGCAGTCGCTGGAAATGGGACGCAAGAGCTGCCAGCTCAAGCTCAACAATGGCGCCGACAAGTGCGAGGTCTTCTTCGTGGAAGGCCAGGTCAAGCACGCAACCTATGGATCGCTGGTCGGCGATCAGGCCGTCTTCAAAGTTCTGCGCTGGACCGGGGGCAACTTCGAACTCAACTTCGAGGGCACGACTGATCAGGAAACCACCCAGCTCAACACCCAGGGCCTGCTGATGGAAGGTCTCCGGCTGCTGGATGAATCGCAGCGCGATGGCGGCGGAGAAGCTGCCGAAGAAAGCGCTAGCGCAACCGCCGCCGGCTCAGCCAGCAGCGCGGCTTCCAGCAGCGCGAGCTCAGGCGGACACCGGCGCGAAGAAGAAGAAGATGTCCTCCTCGACAGTTGACGCGCACACCGATCCTCCTGCCACTCTCACCGCGGCCGTCATCACGGTAAGCGACTCCTGCTCCCGCGGAGAACGCGCCGATCTTTCCGGTCCGGCCGTGGCCGAAGTTCTGAACCAATCCGGCTTTCGCGTCATCGACACGCAAATCGTGCAAGACGATTCCATGCAGATTCAAAACGCGTTCCTTCACTTCACTCCCAAAGTGCGTCTCATCGTGACCACCGGCGGCACCGGAATCGCGCCGCGCGACGTCACCCCGGAAGCAACCGAAGCGATCTGTGAGCGTCTGATCGACGGCATCGCCGAGCGCATGCGCCTCGAAGGCGCAAAGAGAACTCCCTTCGCCGCGCTCAGCCGCGCTCTATGCGGGGTGTACGAAAAAACTCTGATCCTGAATCTGCCCGGCAGCCCCACCGGCGCAGTCGAATCCCTAAAGGCGGTAATCGAGCTGCTTCCACACGCACTGAATCTGCTGGAAGGAAAAACGGAACACGGGTAGCAATTCGGACTGATCCGAAATGCCTGGTCAGCCATGACGTCGGGAAGGCACGACTTCAGTCGTGCCGCCGTGATTCATTGAAGATGTGGGGCTTCAGCCCTGTGGGGTCAGTGGCTGGGTGGCACATACTCCTTCGGCACCGCTGAGCCTTCGCCGAAGAAATATTGCTCCAACTGCTTCACGATCACTTCCTGATCTTCGCGGCGGGCGGGATTCAGGCGGTATTCGTTCAGCAGCATCTTGCAGTGCTCGGTCCACATGCGCCAGGCTTCCTGGGAGACATTCTCGTAAATCTTTTGTCCCAGTTCGTTGTCAAATGGAGGCTCGTCGAGCCCGGGCATCTGTCGTTGAAATTTCACGCAAAAAACAGTGTGCGCCATAGAATCCTTCTCTGCCATGAGCTAAATTTCAGGTTACTACAGAGTCTGTACGGACGAAAACCTGCGCGGGCGAGGCGCCCGCGCCCACACGAGCTAGCCGCAACCCGCGCGAGCCAGCGGTAGACCGTTACTGTTTCTGATCGCTTGGCTTGCTCTGCGCATCGGCCGGCTTTTTCTGCGCGTCTCCGGGCTTGGCCTCGGGAGTCTCCCCCTTTTTCTCGGGCTGCTTGATGCTGACCAGCTCGACATCGAAGATCAGCGTGGAATCGGGGCCAATGTCGGGTCCAGCGCCACGATCGCCATAGGCCAGATCAGGAGGAATGAACAGTTGCCACTTGGAACCGACGGGCATAAGCTGGAGCGCCTCGGTCCAGCCTTTGATGACGCCGCTCACGGGGAATGTCGCCGGACCGCCGTGCTTGGCCGAGCTGTCGAATTCTTTGCCATCAATCAGCGTGCCGCGATAATTGCATTCCACCGTATCGCTCGCCGTGGGCTTCGGTCCAGTGCCTTCGGTCAAAACTTTGTATTCGAGTCCGCTGGGTAGAGTCTTAACGCCATCTTTGGTTTTATTTTCGGCGAGGAAGGCTTCACCCTGCTTTTTATTTTCCCCCGCTTCGGCTTCCATCTTCTCCTGCTGCTTCTTGCGCATCTCGTTCTGCACTTGCATCAGTTCGGTCTGCGCCTGTTCTTCGGTCAGCAGGGTCTTGCCGCCGGCCAACGCGTCTTTCACGCCGCGCTCGAGAATTGCCGGATCAACCTCAACCCCCTGCTTCTTGAAGTTGGCGCCCATTCTCATGCCGAGGGCGTAACTGAACTTTTCTTTATCGGTCTTGAGGGTGAGCGGAGCCGCGTGCCTGGTTGTGGCGGCAGGCTTCTTTGCCGTGGAAGTCTTGGGCTTGGTCGTGGCAGTCGATTGCGTGCCGTTAGAAGTTGCTGGGGCCGAGCTTTGCTGCGCGAGAATATTCCCGGGCAGAAGCATTCCAGCCGCAAGTATAGTCACTGCTGCGGTCAGAGTTTTTAGCATGTAGGTATTGTCCCATTGCGGGGGAATCTCCGCAAACCGGGCCTGATGTAAAGTTTAGCTCAAGTTATATTCGCCGGATTTTCTCCTGGGAATTTCGATGACTGAGCCGCCGCCGGGAACTGCTGGCGATGGTGAACAATCCAAGCAACTTTGCTTACTCCGGCAAGCCGCGGATCTCGAATTTCGGCCCAGATGCCCTTCTGAGTCGAAACTATGTGTCAAAGTGCGTGTTAGAATTTGTGACAATCCCGCAAGAATGCGTACCTCCGGAATGCCGAACCATGTCTAAACGTCTGATGTCTGTATATGTCAGCGCCGAAGCTGTGGTTCGGTTTATGCCTTTTGCGCTTTTGGGGTTTCTGCTCGGTTGCGGAGGTGGGACCGCCAAGGGGCCCAATATTGCGCCACCGGCTCCTCAGTTGGGGGAAAGCGAATTCCACCTAGATCCTTTGATGGGTGGACTTGATTGCTCCGCGCCTAATTACAGGAACTACATTGAACCTTATATGGTGGCCCACCCGGGCGGCTATCTGGTGTTCATTATCCCTTGGGCGCTTAACGATACGGGGACTACCGCGCCAAACTATACCTGGGGGGCCGACAACACGAGTGGACTTCTTAGTTGTATTCCGACGGCCAATGGCGGTACCTACACGGGTTCTAATCCTCAACCGATTGAACTGCTTTTGTGGGTTGCCACAGATGACACGGGAACTCCGAATTATAACTACGGCACCCCGGTCTATGTTTACGATCCGACCTATGCAGCCTCAGTCGGAGCATCTCGTCCCAACGACAGTTTAATGTGCTCGGAGTATCCCGCGAATGGGCTCTGGACCAATGCCTCTCACTACTATGGAGATGGGGCCGGATTCACTACAGTGCAACTGTCGCGAGGATTACCGGTTCCGTGGGAGACACCATTTATCACGGCGCGGAACGCTTATATGACTGCCGCTTTTGCGCACTACTACAGTCTGTTGGGAAGTCAACTATTCCGCCTGAAACCTGGAATGATGGCTGGTTCGACAGACGAGCAACACGATGACTGTGCGGACCAACAGGATGTGCTTCCGGGGATTAGCCCCTCCGGCACGATTGGGGAGGCCTCCACCGGCAACGGCCTATGGTTGGCGTGGATGACCACGATCAGCGGCTTCCTCACACACGACACTTCGTCGAGCAACAATCCGAACAACATTCCACTGATTTACTCGATCAATAGAGAAAATAGTCAGGTGGGGCAATGGATGGAGGATGAAGCTACCAGGGTCAATTCGGTTCATGAAGCAATCGGTTATCAAGGAGTGCAACAAGCTGATATCTATTGTTGGTTGAGCGGAGATCCATCGTGCTCAGAATATTGGCAGTATATATTTACTCAATTTTCGAGCACTAATGTGGAAATTCAAACAACCACACTGTCACAAACTAATGGCACAGGCGAAGGTACACTGACAGAAATAATTCCGGAACTGCTGCAAGCATGTGGCCCCAGTAACAGACGGTGTGATTTTGAAGAATTCTCCAAAGACGTACAGTGCCAACTGGTGCCGGGTTTTAGCAGTAGTCCGACGTGTAATCCGGGAGATCCGTATTATTCGATATATCCGCTTGTGACCAGCATAGTTAAGCCGTGTTCGTCTGTGGGAACCATCTGGACTTGTCAGTTTAATGGAGCAGAATCCATCTGGGATACGTCACAAGCTTGTACTCATTCGCTTTGCACGTACAGTACTCAAACGGTTTCAACATCGTACGACTCGTATCAGGACGCGGCCGGAGCGATTCACCCCGTGGTAGGGGGTGCCGTTCCGGTTGGATCTGAACCTATTTTAGTATTTAGCAATGCCTCGCCATAGCCCTAACGTGCCGCGCGAGGTACGTCGCTGGTACGAGAGGCTCAATGGAGACGCAACGAACGGCTCGAAAGCGCCGCAGGCGCAGCCAACCCGGCTGGTGGGCCCTCCAGGATTTGAACCTGGGACCAACGGATTATGAGTCCGCTGCTCTAACCGCTGAGCTAAGGGCCCTTCAAGAACCTACCGCGCGAACATTCCCGTGCGGCACGCACACTCCTATGTTACCAAATGAGTTGGACGGCGACATCGAATCTGGCGCAACCTGTCGAGTGCAACCTGTCTAATGCAACCTGGCGTATTCCATCCTGGCCTGCTGCAGAATTGGAATATCGGGATCGGCGTCTTTCCAGAGTGTGAGGAAGGCCTGATATCCAACTTTCGCCTTGGGGGTGTTGCCTGCCATGGCATAAGCGCGAGCCATTTGAAGAGGGGCCAGTGCTCCAGTCACAAAGTTCTGCACGATGCCACGGTGATCGGCCATTTTCTGGAATTCAGCGGCCGCGGCCGCACCGTTGTGCGCCAGCAGGTAGGCCTGGCCGCGCACGTAGACAGGATAGAGATAGCTGATGAAGGTTCCTGCTCCGCCGAGTTCGTAAGGAATGGCGGACTCGAGATCTATCAGTGCCTGGGACGGGTTGGCTTTTCTGAGTTCGACGGAAGCATTGACAGTGGGCAACCAGTAGAGGTTCAGAAGGGTATTCGATGGATAATTCTTGTTCAGTTCTTCGGTTAAAGCTTTGGCTCGGGGCGTATCGCCGATGCGAGCCAGGGCGAGGGCTGCCGCTACCTTCACATCCCGGCCGGAAGATAGAGCCAAAGCTGCCGTGACTCCCTGCTTTGCCGATGCTGCGTTGCCCAACTCTGCCTCGCGCAGCGCGGCATTCAGCTGCCAGTAAGCCGCGGCTTCTTTGGAGTCAGAGCGGAGGGCCGATATTACGGCGCGGCGGGAGAAGTCGCGAGCCTGCTTGAGCCGTCCGTAGTAAGCCTCAGTATCAGATTGCTTGGAGAGCAAGGCGTCTTCGTCTCCGGGCTTGCCCGCGCCCCAGGCTACCTGCTGCTGCATTTGCGCGGCGTCTCCGCGAAGAAAGGCAAGGTAATACATGTTCTCGCGCAGCCATCCGCCGTCCAGCTTGCGGGCCAGCGCCTGATCAAAGGTGGCCTTGGCTTCGTTCAGGCGATTCAGGCAGAGGTAGGCTGCTCCGAGATTGGCGTAGCTGAGAATGTGCTCCGGGGCAAGCCGCGCTCCTTCCTGAAATTCCGCGAGAGCTCCGTCGTATTGTCCGGTATTGAAGTAGTTGGCGCCGAGGTTCTCGTGGGGAACGGAATCGCGAGGGTAGCTGGCTATCCAGAGTTCATAGGTCTGGACCTCCTGCTGCAGCTCTCCTGTGGCTCGAAAATATGCCGCGGAGATACGGAATTTCTCTCTTTCGGTGACCCGGTTGCGGAGTTGGTAAGCCCTGGTTGCATAATCCAGCGCGAGCGAGGGTTGACTGAGATTGCCGTAGGCGATGGCCAACTGGGCATACGCCATGGGAAAGTTCGGGTCGAGTTCAATGGCGCGCTTTAAAAATGGGATGCCAGGGGCATCGCCTTTTTCGCGCGATATTTTCATACCGAGACTGTAGTTTTTCAGAGCGTCGAGGGAGGCGGTTGTGGCTTCGATGGGAACATCGAACTTCTGCACCGACGGCAGAGATTCTCCCAGTTTGGTGCGTAAGTTGGAAGAAGCCCGGCTCAGGACGTTCAGAATATTTTCCTTGCTGGTGGCCTCGACCTGTTCTCTGGCCAAGGTGTCACCGGTGCCGCAGGCGAGGGCGTTCAGGTCGATCAAATAGTGGCTGCCCAAGCTGGAGATAGTCCCACCCAGCACGGCTTTGCTGCCGGTGCGCAGGCAAAGCTCACGGCCGGCATCGACTGTAATGCGGTCGCTGGTGGAATGGCCCATCATCACCCAGGTCTCGCTGACTTTTCGGTCAGAGAGCACATTCAGGAAAGGAGATTGCCCCAGTTCGACGGCGAGGGCCTGCTTCAGGGCATCGTCGAAGACATTGTCGCCGGTGCTGTTGGCAAAATCGGCCAGCACGATGGTGTCCCTGGAAGTGATTTGCAAAGCACGACGATGAAAGCGCCGGTATCCTGCAACGCCTGCGACTGCCACGATGAGGGCCGCGGCGACCCAGATATACAGGTTGCGTTGATGGGGCTGTGGTTTGGTTGGGGCCGCAGCTTGCGATCCCAGCGGCGAAGAGACGGGAGCAATAAAACGATAGCCGCGGCGGGGAACCGTTTCCAGAAACCTGGGATTATCAGCTGAATCGTTCAAGGCAGCGCGCAGCTTGCGCACCGCAGTGTTCAAGGCATCGTCAAACTCGACAAAGGTGTCGCGCGACCACAGTTTCTGGCGAATCTCCTCGCGGGTAACGAGTTGACCGGGGTGCTCCAGCAACAGAGTCAAAATTTGCAGAGGCTGATCTTGCAGACGAATCCTGATCCCAGACTTGCTGAGCTTGCCTTGCTCGAGGTCGAGCTCAAAAGATCCAAAACGGACAATCCGGACCGGTGGTTCACGCTGTTGCATGGAGAACGTCCCGCCGCAGGAATGCCGGAGATTCTAGCACGGCAAGACAGATGTCGGGTCAACTGCTTTTGCCCCAGCGGGTTAGCTGGTTAGGTCGAGTTCGGCAACAAGTTTGTTGCCTTTTTCCCAGAGCGGGAGCAAATTGTGCGCGGATGTACCGAGTGTCAACAAGAACCGTGGTCGAGAGGACCGTTTCTTGGGGGGAGGCGGTTCTCTCGTCTTGCGGGACGTACTTTTGAGGTTGGCTCCTACGAACCATTCAAAGGGCGAATATCAACATGAATCAGAGGAGAGGTTACCCATGTTTGCCCGCAAAGTTGCAGTCCGCCTGAAACCAAATTCACTTCCGGAATTTACCCATCTCATGAATTGTGAAATTCTTCCCTGGCTACGAAAGCAGGAAGGCTTTCTGGATCTGATTATCCTGGCTCTTACCGATAGCACAGAAATTGCAACCATCAGCTTCTGGGCTCGGCAGGGGAATGCCGAAGCGTACAACTGCAATGGCTATCCAGAAGTATTGAAACGTCTGGAGGAATTGTTGGAAGGAACTCCTTACGTTAAGACGTTTGAGGTTATCAGTTCGACGCTTCAACGGATCGCTGGGGCTCCGCTATCTGAGGTGGAAAACTTGATGCAAGAGACTGCTTTCGCAGAGCAGGGCTATCGCTCGTATGGGACGAGCGCATGACAAGGGATTTTGTAGGACCGGCCCTGATCGAGTTTTCCCATGAAAAACGGCTACGCTCAGCATGACACTTTCGTAAAGACCTGCCGCCCTGATGGATTGTGACTAGAATATGTGCGAAGGAGGCCCTATGACCCTTCGCAGACTACTTCCGTTCGTCGTCGCCATATGGCTTATTGCGTCCGCCAGCGCGGCAAACCTGAATGTGGAAATCCACGAATACGACGTGCCGACGGCGAAGTCGCGGCCGCACGATCCTGCGGTTGCTCCCGATGGCTCGCTAT
This sequence comes from uncultured Acidobacteriaceae bacterium, assembly GCA_963766625.1. Taxonomy (GTDB): domain Bacteria; phylum Acidobacteriota; class Terriglobia; order Terriglobales; family Acidobacteriaceae; genus Sulfotelmatobacter. The sequence continues at coordinate 857,642 of CAVYBF010000028.1, forward strand.
GGTACACGGGACAGGCGGCCAACAAGTTGGGACGCCTTGATCCGCAGACTGGGGCGTTCAAAGAATATCCGCTGAAAACGCCGAACTCCGGGCCGCATGGGCTGGCCGCCGATCGCGATGGCAATATTTGGTTCACGGCAATTTACGCGGGCTACGTGGGCAAGCTCGATCCGAAGACCGGAGAAATTAGCGAGTACAGGCCGGGGGACGGCACGAAGATCGATCCGCACACGCCAGTGATCGATCACAGTGGCGTGGTTTGGTTCACCAACGAAGAGACCAATTTCGTGGGACGGCTGGATCCAAAAACCGGCAAGATGACGCTGGCGAAAATTCCCACTCCGCATGCGGTTCCTTACGGCATCGTCATCCTGCCGAATAACACGCCGCTTTTTTGCGAGTTCGGCTCGAACCAGCTGGCGAGTGTCGATCCCAACACGATGCAAATTCACGAATACAGCCTGCCCAACCCGGGCGCACGGCCACGCCGGATCGCGCTCGATCCCGATGGCACTGTCTTCTACACGGATTACGCGCGGGGATACCTTGGGCATTTCGATCCCGCACACGGCATGCTGATTCAAGAATGGCAGTCGCCGGGAGGTTCTGGCTCGGAGCCTTATGGAATTGCCGTTACGAAAGATGGCGAGGTCTGGTACAGCGAATCGGGGGTGAAGCCGAACACGCTGGTGAAGTTCGATCCCAGGTCGGAGAGTTTCAGCAGGAGAACGATTCCGTCCGGCGGCGGCACGGTTCGTAACATGGTCGCGACCGCCGATGGACATTTGTATCTGGCCTGCAGCGGAGTCAATAAGGTGGCCGTGGTCACGATTGAATAAAGGCCAGAGTGTTTCTCGTGGAAAGGAGCGGCGGCTGGAGCCGCTGTTGGTCCGGGTGAGATCTCGCGGCACGGCTGAAGTCGTGCCCTGATACGAAGCATCTCCCTGATAGGGAGCATCCCCTGATAGGAAGCTTGGGAAGCAATCTCCTCAGGCACGGAATAGCGGGCGGGTGAGGCAGGTGGGACCGCCGCTGCCGTTGATGCAGAGTTCGGAACCGGGGAAGGTGCGAACGTGGAAACCGGCGTGGCGGAGGCGGGTGTTGGTTTTTTCATTTTCGGCGATGGCTAGCAGGCGATGGTTGCCGAGGGCGAGGACGTTGCAGGCGAGCGTGTCCCGCTTGGAAGGATCGATTTCGATGAAATTGAATCCGCGGGATTGGAGAAGCTCGACTGTTTCCACTGCGAGCCAGGGGAGATCGACGAGGGCGGTGTGTTCGTCAAGCAGACTGATTAGCGACATGAGGTGTAGGCAGGCGGAGGGGCCGGGGCCGTAGGGCAAGGGCGCGGAAAGAACCCCGATGCCTTTGGGAGCGAGCAGGTCGCGAATGCACGAGATCCCGAACCGGTTGGTTCGATAGCCGTGGCCGATGAGCAAAGTTTTGGAATCGAGCCAGACGATGTCCCCGGCTTCGGCGGCGGCTTGCGGAGGCATTTTGTACAGCGTGGGAATGTTGAGGCGCAAACAGAATCCGGCGTGATGGGATGATTCCGAGATGCGATTAGGCTTGCCAGGATGCAAGGCGATCAGGCCGTGGTCGGTGGGGAGGGATGCGTCGTGAGTGTAGACGGCATCGAGCGTGAGCCCAGGATCGGGAGGCAGTTCTACGATCTCGGCTCCGGCGGCTTGCAATTCACGGCAGAGAGCTTCATGTTGGGCTTGGGCAAGTGCGAAGTCCGGGGGATGGAGGAAGCCTAACTTCCGCCAAGGTGCGACGCGCTCGGGCTTATCCCAGCCGGCGGTGCGGGGAGAACAGACGAGGACGCGAAGGAGTTTCCCGGTCATGGAATGACCGTTGAATTGGACGGTGGTGAGTGTTTCTTGCATGCAGGTGATGGTCTCTATTCTTTTGGATTTTAGCAAGCGGAGGCGGTGGGGACTTTCAATTCTTTGACACAGCGGGCACAGACGAACACAGGGGAAAGACTGCGATGGAAACAATCGAGGGGTCAGGAATTTATTTGTAGCAGCCGGACCTGTAAGCCGAATTCTGTCCTCCGGATTTCTCCGGAGGGACGGTCATTCCTCTGGGCCGCGCATCGCTGCGTGGCTCTAGCGACCTACCCGAAGGTTTGACGCACCGAGCCGCACGTTCCCGCCCATTCTCGAAACCCCCGCTGGTTCTGAAATCGTAGTGCGATTGGATCGGCTTGTCCGAACCAGTGGGGCTGCCAGAATGGGCGGGATTCCTCCCTATTTGGTCTTGCTCCGTGTGGGGTTTGCCATGCCCGCCGCATTACTGCGACGGCGGTGCGCTCTTACCGCACCTTTTCACCCTTACCTCATCTCGAAAAAGATGGGGCGGTATATTTTCTGTGGCACTTTCCGTCGAGAATTTTCCACTCTTCCGCAAAGCACGCGGAAGAATGGGCCAACCCCCTCCCGGACGTTATCCGGCACACTGCTCTGCGGAGTTCGGACTTTCCTCCCCGCCCGAGAATGGTGGGGCGACCGTCCGGTCCGGCTGCCTACCATTTGATTATATGCGATGAGGCTTTGGCGGTCGGGACATTAGCGCGGAGGCGATAGTTCGCGAAGATTATTGCGAAGCAGGCAGATCGGAATTTGATATGTCCAGAAGAACCTTCCAGTCGCCATTGGGCTGCTTTTTCCAGATCATCACATACTTGCCCTTATCGAAAAACAGGTTGCCCCGCGGTGGACGGAAACTCATTTCGTAAGAACCGGTGGTGTAGCCGAGTTCGCCGGAGCGGGCGACTGCGGCCTTCTTTGGATGCCAGATTATGTCGTAGTCCTGCAATGCGAGGGATTTGGCGATGAATTTCGTTAGCGCGTCTTTTCCGCTGAGGAGCAGCCGATTGGGCGCGAGCATGGCACCTTGCGGAGCGTAGAAGGCGGCTGTCGCGGCGGCGTTTTTTGACTGGTAAGCGTTGAGCCAGGCTGCATCGGCGGCGAGGAGCGAATCGACTGCGCTGCTCTTTTTCCTTTTTCTTTTCTGTTTTGCGCCGGGCCGAGGGTTGACGCTGGTTTTGGGCACGTTGGCATTTCCCTTTACTGAGGCGGCAGTCTATCATTTTCTTGCACGACATCGTCTGACTCATCTCATAATTTTGTTTCATGCATATTGTCGAAGCCATTCGAATCGCTTTTCAATCCCTGTGGGTGAACAAGCTGCGATCGGTGCTTACCCTGCTGGGGGTGGTGATTGGAGTGGCGGCGGTAATTGCCGTGGTCACGTTTGTTTCCGGCATCAACGATTATGTGGCGCAGAAAATTTTTAATCTGGGGGCCGATGTTTTCCTGATCTTTAAGGTTTCTCCGGCGGTGACGAGTGTCGATCATTATCTGGAGGGAGAAAAGCGCAAAGAACTCACGATGGAGGATTATCAGTCGGTGGCGGATGCATGCCATCACTGCGAACTGCTGGGAGCTTCGACACGGAACGACAGCGGGCATGTGAAGTACAACGAGCAATCGATCAGCGACACGCTGATTCGCGGAATTACTCCGGGGATGGCGACCATCCTTGATACTGATTTGAGCTCAGGGCGGATGCTGAATGAAACGGATGTGAGCAATCGATCGGCGGTGGTGGTGGTGGGAAACGACATTGCCGAGCACCTGATGCCGGGGATCGACCCGCTGGGGAAAGAAATCCGGGTGGATGGGTGGAGCTACCGGGTGATTGGAGTAGCGAAGAAGAAGGGGACGACGCTGGGACAGAGTGCGGATAATTTTGTGATGATGCCGGTTACCTCGTGCCTGAAGCAGTATGGTTCGCATAATGACAGCCTGCGAATTGCAGGCAAGGCGGCGAGCGGCGGAGTTGCGCTGGATGAGGCGATCGATGAAGCGCGGGCAGCGCTTCGCGCACACCGGCACGACCTGCCGGGCGGCGATGACAGTTTCGATATCGAAACGAACGCGAGCCTGCTGGGCATCTGGACAGACTTCAGCCAGACCTTTTTTATTGCCACGATTGGCATCGCGTGCATCTCGCTAGTGGTTGGCGGGATTGTGATCATGAATATCATGCTGGTGGCGGTGACGGAACGAACGCGCGAGATTGGCATTCGCAAGGCTCTGGGGGCGCGGCGCGGGGATGTGCTGCTGCAGTTTCTGATTGAGTCAGTGGCGCTGGCGTTGACGGGCGGGGCGCTGGGAGTGCTGTTAGGGGTGGCGCTCGCGCTGACGGTTACGGCGCTGATTGGAATGCCTTCGACGATCAAGCTGTGGGCAGTAGCGGCGGGATTGATTGTGTCGGCTAGCGTGGGAGTATTTTTTGGGGTTTATCCGGCGCGGAAGGCGGCGAGGCTGGATCCGATTGTGGCGCTGAGGTTTGAAACGTGAAAAACGTTGAGTGATTGGGTAATTGGGTAATTGAGTAATTTGAGGGGGCTGGGTCCGAGGCGGTGGCGGCAAACAGCAGATTCCTCGCGCCAAAATCGGCGCTCGGAATGACAACATAGGTGGGCGTTCGGAATAGTTGGCGGGCGCTCGGAATGAGAACGTGGTGGGGGCATTCACAGGTTCCATAAATTCTGATGTTCCATAAAGAAGAATTTCGCGAGATTGTGCAGATGGCTACGGATACGATCCGCACGAATAAGATGCGATCGTCGCTGACGGTGCTGGGAATTGTGATCGGGGTCGCGATGGTGATTGGGGTTTCGTCGATCGGGCGCGGGCTGGACGATAACGTGCGGGACATGGTGAAAAGCATTGGGTCCAACATTATTTTTGCGTATCACATGGAGCCGTTTATCTTCGGGCGGCCGACGGAAGAAATGCGCATGCGCAAGAAGCTCACTTTCGAGGATGCGGTGGCGATTCGCGAATTGCCGCATGTGAAGCAGGTGTCGGCGGGGATTCGCTTTTTCCGGCCGGAGTTGGGGGTGGGAACCTTCGCGGTGAAATATCAGGACCGGAAAGTGAAGAACACGATTCTTGAGGGTGATACGGCATCCGTGAAAGATGTTTTTGATCTGCCGATGGCGGCAGGAAGATGGTTTAGCGAAGCGGATGACGAGCGGCGGGCGACGGTTATCGTTCTGGGGCATGACACGGCGGAAGAATTGTTTCCGATCGAAAGTCCACTGGGAAAAGAAATCAACATTGACGGGCGGTTGTTTGAGGTGGTTGGCACGATGGCTAAGCTGAAGTCAGTTTTTGGAGGGGGAAAAGATCCGAACGATAACCGGATCTTTTTTCCGCTGCGCACTTTCAAAACGCTGCACCCCGAACTGAAGGATCACTGGATCAGCGTCAAAGCGACCTCGCATGACGACATGCCGAAAGCCATCGATGAGGTTCGGGAACTGCTGCGGCGGCGGAGAAAAGTGCCGCCGGATAAGCCGGATGATTTTGCGGTGTTTACTTCGGATTCCATCACCGATGTCTGGAACCAGCTTACCGGAATGTTGTTTGTGGGCGTGTTCGCGATCTCGAGTGTGGGGCTGATTGTTGGCGGCGTGGGCGTGATGAATATCATGCTGGTAAGCGTGACTGAGAGGACGCGCGAAATCGGCGTGCGAAAAGCGATTGGGGCGCGGAAGCGGGACATTCTTTTGCAATTCACGCTGGAGGCAATGATTCTGACGGCGGTCGGGGGTGTGATTGGGATTGTGCTGGGGGCGGTGATTGTCTGGGTGATTCCCGCGTTGTGGCCTTCGTTGCCGGCACGGCTGTCGATGTTCTGGGTGATGTTTGGTTTCATGACAGCGGCGAGCGTTGGACTGATATTTGGAATTTATCCTGCATGGAAGGCAGCGAATCTGGATCCGATTGAGGCGTTGCGTTACGAATAATTTCTACGCTCGCGCATGACAAATGCCATCCTCAGAATCATTGAAATTATCGCGGCGGGCGGCGTAGTTTCCAGTTCCCTCTATTCCCTGCTCTGCCTTTGGAGTGCGGCGAAATTTCTACGTGCACACGAAAGCGGCGTGCATAGCGGCGAGTCGTTTCTGCCGCCGGTTTCGGTTCTGAAGCCGCTCAAAGGCATCGATCCCGAAATGTATGAAAGCTTGCGGAGTCAATGCCTGCAAGATTATCCCTTCCATGAAGTTATCTTTGGCGTGAGCGACCCGGATGATGCGGCGATCGAGGTGGTTAAAAAGATGATGGGAGAATTCCCGCCGGGCAGGATTTTGTGGAAGGTGTGCCCTGAAATTCTTGGGGCGAACGTAAAGGTGAGCAATCTCGCGCAGATGTTGGATCTGGCAAGCTGTGAGTATTTGATCGTCAACGACAGCGACATTCGTGTCGAGCAGGATTACCTACGTCGGGTGATTGCAGGTTTGGCCGACTCGCGAGTGGGGATGGTTACTTGTCTTTATCGTGGAGTGGCGGGCGACACGCTGGGTTCGCAGCTGGAGGCGTTGGGCATCAGCACGGATTTTTGTTCGGGGGTGCTGGCGGCGCAGGAACTGGAGGGCGGAATTCGATTTGGATTGGGTTCGACACTGGCATTTCGCCGCGCTGATTTGAAAAAAATTGGAGGGCTCGAATCGATCCTGGATTACCTGGCGGATGATTATGAACTGGGGAAACGCATCGCAGAGATTGGGTTAGAAGTCAGGCTCTCCGATGTGGTGGTGGAGACGTTTCTTCCATCTTACGGATTGAGTGATTTTCTCAGGCATCAATTGCGCTGGGCCCGCGGCGTTCGCGATGCTCGCGCGGGGGGCTACTTTGGCCTGGTTTTCACGTTTGGAATTTTCTGGGCTCTGGTAGCTTTGGCGGCGAGCCGGGGAGCGCTATGGTCGTGGGGCGCATTGGCGCTTGCGCTGGTTCTGCGTTTTGCGGTTGGGTTCACGGTTGGCGGAAAAGTTCTGCGCGACCGGCAGGTCGGGAAATATTTCTGGCTAATCCCGCTGCGCGATCTGATTCAGGTTGGGGTATGGGTGGCGAGTTTTGCCAGGCACACAGTGATTTGGCGCGGACAGAAATTCGAATTGAAAAATGGGAAGCTCATTCGGATAGCGCGCTAGCAACGTGCCGAAGTTGGCTGGGTTAGCGGCAGAGTAGCAATCGCATCAGGGCTGTGGTCGAGAACGGTGCGAACTTTTTTTGCGAGTTGATTCAGGGTGAACGGTTTTTGCAGGAAGTTGCTGTCGAGCTCAACTACTTTATGATCCACCACGGTCTCGCCAGGATAGCCGGAGACGAAAAGAAGTTTAGTTTCCGGGCGAAGCTTTTCCAATTTGCGGGCCAACTCTCCGCCACTCATCTGCGGCATCACGACGTCGGTGACGGCCAGGTGAATGGGTGACGTATGAGTTGTACTAATGGATAAGGCGTCCATACCGTTCTTGGCTTCGAGCACGGTATAGCCGCGCAGGCTGAGAAATTCGACGGCCGCGCGCCGCAGAGAGCCCTCATCTTCCACCAGCAATAGGGTTTCGGTACCGCTGAACATTTCATTTTCTTTGGCTTCCGGGGCTTCAACTGATGCCGAGCGGTCAGGCACGCAAGGCAGGTAAATCTTGAATGTAGTACCGATGCCAGGCTCGCTGTAAACCCAGACGAATCCATTGTTCTGTTTGACGATCCCGTAAACGGTGGCGAGACCGAGGCCGGTGCCCTTGCCCGAAGGCTTCGTAGTATAGAAAGGTTCAAAGATGTGGGGCAGGTGCTCAGGGGGAATGCCGCTGCCGGTATCGGTGAGGGTTATTACGGCGTATCTTCCAACTGGAATGATGGCGCGTTTGCGATCGACGTATTCCTGATCGAGCTGGACGTTGGCGGTTTGAATGGTGCAGCGGCCACCTTCGGGCATGGCGTCGCGCGAGTTGGCCGCGAGGTTCATGAGAATCTGCTCGATCTGCACAGGATCTAAACGAACTCTGCCCAGGCCATCGCCGGGATCAAAGAGCAGCTCGATATCTTCCGCGATGAGACGGTGGAGAGTTTTGACAATCGTGCTGACCACGGGATTCAAGTCGGCGACGCGCAAGGCTTGCGGCTGTTTTCGGCCAAAGGCGAGCAACTGGCGAGTGAGCTCGGCGGCGCGGTGGGCTGCCGAGAGAATCTCCTGAACACGCAGTTGGGCGGAGCTTCCCGGGGCTATGGAATCAAGCGCCAGTTCGGAGTAGCTGGTGATGATGGTGAGCAGATTATTGAAGTCATGGGCAACGCCGCCGGCGAGACGGCCGATCGCGTCCATTTTTTGGGACTGGACTAATTCGGCCTCAATGCGCAGCCGTTGGGTGAGATCGCGGCCGTTGCAGACACAATGGGTGATGTTGCCGTCACCGTTGCGAATGTGGCTGACACTTTCATCGGCGTAATAAACTTCGCCGGTTTTTTTTCGCTTGACGGTGATGGTATGTGCGCCATCTGCACGAATGGTTGCCCAGAGTTCACGGTAGAGTAACGGGACCTGCAGTTCGGAGTTGAGGATGCTCTGACTTTGGCCAATGATTTCCTGCAAAGCATAACCAGTCACGCTTTCGAGAGCCGGATTGGCATATTCGATGATGCCTTCGCTGTTGGTCACGAGGATGGTGTCAGCAGAGTGTTCGACGGCGCAGGAGAGCTTGCGCAAGGACTGCTCGGCGAGCTGGTGCTGCTGTTGACTGGAGTGCAGGCGAAGCGCGCAACGGATGGTGCGCACGAGATTGGCCCCGGTGAGCTGGGAGCGGTCCATGCAGTCGTAGGCACCGGATTGAATGATCTCGGCGACAGCTTTTTCGTCGGCATTTTCGGTAAGGATAATGAATGGAGTAGCGCCCCTGGTGTGGGCAAACTCGGAGAGCAGTTTGGCGGCGGCAGCATCGCCGGTTTCATGTTGAAAGAGAACCAGGCCGTAGTCGCTGCGCCGCAGCATTTCCTTGGCCTCCTCCGTGGATCTGGCGTGATCGAGATCGGCAGAGAGGAAGGTGCGATTACGTTCGAGAATTTCCCTGATCAGAAAAAAATCTTCTTCCTGGCTGCCGACGAGCAGCACCCGGAGGAGCGCAAGTGCGGGTTTGGGAGCGGCTGACAAGGTACTGTTGCGTACTCTTGTTACATCGGAAGGTTTGCACCAGCAAGTCGTGATTGCAGGGAGGGAGACAACCAATGAAGTGGAGTAGGAATCCCAATTTGCGAACAGTTCCGTTTGGGGAGCGGGATGTGCGCTGACTGCTTGATTCACTTGAGGAGCGAAAGTAGGTTCCTGTGATCGTTATAAGCCGCTAACAAATTGCGAGCTCAAGCGTCAGAGTAAGAAGTTTCCGGGCGACAGGGGCACGCTTGGACCCATGGGAATGATGAAACGGGTGCGGGGGTTTCTGCGTATCAGGCAAGAGGACTTTCGCGCACGCACTTACAGAAAGCGTCACCGGAGGAGTTATGCAGTACGAGCAGAGCGTAGTCAGCATCAAAAGCATCCCCAATAATGGCAACGGCCATGTAGAACAGGTGGTCAAGCAGGCTCACGAGGAGTTGCGGGAACTTCTGCGACAACGGGCGGAAGTGATGCGACGCATCGGGACGATCAAGCAAACGATTGCCGGACTGGCCAATTTATTTGGCGATGAGGTTCTGAGCGACGATTTGCTGGAACTTCTGGACCGAAAGAGCTGCGGAAGGCAGCCTGGGTTTACCAAGGCCTGCCGCATGGCGTTAATGGAGGCCAAACGGGCGCTGACGGCGCGGGATGTTTGTGAGTGCATCCAGCAGAAGGCCGCGCCGATGCTGGCGCGCCACAAAGATCCGATGGCTTCGGTGACCACGGTGCTCAATCGTCTGGTGGCGTACGGCGAAGCCACGCCGGTGATTCTGGAGAACGGGCGGCGGGCGTGGAAGTGGGTCGCAGAGGCGGAGCCGGAATTGAGCCACGAAATGACACTCTCGGCGCACTCGTAATGGAAAGCTCAGTGGTTAGTGATTGGTGCTTAGTGGACAGGGGTCAGGGGTGAGTAAAGGCCTAGACCTGCGCGACTGACCCTAACCACTGGCCACTTTTTAGTCTCAAGCCTCGATTTACATCGATTCCCTTCGCGTTCGCTCGGGACAGGCTCCTCGCGAGGCCAGGAGCGCTTGTTCGGAAGGCCTTCAAACTGCACAATTTCACAGTACTTCGGTAACTCGATCCCGTACTTTAGGAGCGATATTCTAAGCCCTGTCTGCAGGTGATTAAACCCACGCGGCTGGGCAAAGAATTGGGGCAGCCGTCCGGGGATGAGGCACGGGATCATGTCTACGAAAATCGGCCATTTCGAAATCCTAAGTGAACTGGGGAAGTCCGCGACGGGCGCGGTCTACAAAGCCAACGATTCGCAGAGCAGCCAGACGGTGGCGTTGAAGGTGATTCAGCTCTCAGCGTTTGGCGATCGCGCCGGCGCGTTGGAGCAGGCTCTGTTGGCAGAGGCCGAGAAAACGAAAGTGCTCAGCCATCCCAATCTCACTCCGGTATTTGGCGCGGGAAAAATTGATGGGCAATTTTGCGGCGCCATGGAATACATCCAGGGCAACAGTATCGCGACGATGCTGGCACGCAAAGAAGGATTTTCGATCTGGGACCTGCTGGATATTGGGCGGCAGGTGTGCAATGGGCTCGATCACGCGAGCTCGCATAACATCGTGCATTACAGTTTGGAACCGGCAAAGATCATGTGCGGGTGGGACGGGACGGTAAGAATTCTGGGGTACGGTCTTTCCGAGGTCGGCAAGTTCGTTGATCATATGCCGGAGTTGCCACTGATTCTGCATTACATGTCTCCGGAGCAAGCTCGGAGTGAGGCGGCTGATGCGCGCTCGAACGTGTTCAGCCTGGGAGCCATCTTCTATGAGATGGTCACCGACAGCATGGCTTTCAACGGCACCGATATTGAATCGCTACGGCAGTCGATTTTGGAGGACACGTTGCCGGCTCCGGTGCTGGTGAATCAGAAGGTTCATCCGGTGCTGAGCGAGCTGATTATGAAGGCGCTGGCGAAGGATCCGGCAAAGCGCTACCAGAGCGGTCGCGAGATGCTGGACGATCTGGAGAAATGCAAGGAGTCGAAACCTAAAGCGGCCAAAGCAGCACCCGGAAAAGGCACCGTGGTTCCTGATGCGGTGAAAGCTGCAAACCAGGCGAAATTCGTGGGAGCAGCATCGGCCACGGCGAAGCCGGCTGCGCCTGTAGCACCGCGACCTCAGCAGCCCGCGCAGGCGAAGCCGGGAATTCCGGCGGCGCCGGGAAAAGTTGCAGCTGCGGCATCAGCGGGTGGGCGAACAGTAGCAGCGGCATCGAATTCAGCAAGACCGCAAGCTTCCAGTCCATTCGCTGGTTCGGCGACGGGGCCGGGCGCGGGCGCGACACCAGTCGCATCCATGTCTGCTTCTGTAGAAGAGCCTGGGGTTGATGAACCTCAATCAGAAGCTCCGAGGATTGCGGTTGATCCGATGATGGCGGAGGGCGGTGCGCGGAATGGCGGTGGCGGAGTCAGCTTCTCGGAGATGACCGAATTGCCTCCGCTCAAAGAGGTTTACATCGATCCGACTCCAGCGCCTTCGGCGGTTGAGGAACCGGTCAGCCATGCCCCGACTGTGACCCAATATGAGGGCGGCGAGCCGGAAAAACCGAGGCCGCAAGCTCGCGAAGCGGCTCAAAAAGCGATCAAGGAAATCAAGAGTGTGCCGCCGCAGTTGATGATTTACTCGATCGCCGGCGCTGCCGTGGTGATCTTGATTATTGCTGTTGCGTTGGTTTGGCATGTGAACAACTTGAATAATGACGGCGATACTCCGCGTGCGGTGGTGACTGAAGCACCGCAACCTGCGCCGAGCCAACCGGTGGCGGTGCAGAGCCAGCCGGAAGCTGTCCAGCCGCAGGCAGTTCAGGAGCAGCCGACTCAACCTGCAGCTGCAGAGCCTGAGCAAGCGGAAGCTCAGCCGGCCGCGCCCGAGGCGGAAGAAGAGCAGGCTCCAGCTCACAATATTGCGACTGGGAAAAAAGGGAAGAAAGCTAACAAAAGGAGAGCATCGGTTGCGAACGGTGCGGTGATGGTGCCGGGGCAGATGGCGATTGACTCTGTGCCTCAGGGGGCGCAAGTCCAGGTGGACGGAAGAAGCGATGCGTCGTGGGTTACGCCGTGTACGCTTTCGGGACTTACTCCGGGACAGCATACGGTTACGGTGAGCAAGTCCGGATTTACCGCGGATACGCGGAGGGTTGACGTGACTTCCGGCAGCAAATCTTTCGTGCAGACTCGCCTCTCGCAAGTTGTGGCCACGCTGGCCGTGGCGAGCACGCCATCTGGAGCGAGCGTGTACGTCGATGGCAAGAACACGGGCAGAGTAACTCCGGCGCAAGTGCCATTGAGTAAAGGGCAGCACATGGTGCTGCTGCGCAAGACCGGTTACATCGACGAGAGTGAGACGGCACAGTTCAATCTAGGACAGACAACGAACGTTTCATCCACACTGCGGGCGCTCGGCAATGTCGATGACATCCGGACGGTGGGAAAAATAAAGAAGCTGTTTGGCGGTAAAGAAGGGGCCGAGATGGGCCTGGTGAGCGTCAAGACTCAGCCCAAGGGTGCACAAGTTGCGGTGAACGAGCACATGCTGGAAAAAGATTCGCCGGTCCAATTCATGCTTGATCCGGGCAACTACGTCATCGACATTACGATGACCGGGTATGCGCCGATCCATAAGGTCATCAGTGTGGATAAAGGCGACAAAGCTATGATCGAGGAAACTTTGCAGCGGCAATAAAAGACTAATCACGAGCATTCAATATCCACGCGATGGATCGTGATCTTATTCGCCATCTCAGCGGCCGCGAAACATCAGGTCTTCGAGGGCCATTCGCCGTACTTGCCAGAAGTCGCGCTCCTCGCCGTTTACTTTGAGGCGGCATTTGCCCGCGTCGTCAAAACTCACGGTGACGTCGAAGATGCGATTGCCCTGATCGTCGCGCACGATGATGGCGTGGTCGGCAAGGGTGAATACCACTGAGTTGTGGATTTCGTCAGCCTCAAGGCGCACGATGATGGCATGCGTATCCTCGCCGATTGAGAACTGGTAGGGCGCGTAGTTTGGGCGAAGTGAATTGCGCCGGTTCACGTCGTGTTCGATCTGCGATCGCAGCGTGCTGAACACTCTCGGGAGAGAACAGGCGGCGCGTTCGGTAACCCAGTCAAATTCTGCGGCTGCATTCTGAGGGTTGCGGTTGCCGTTGGTTGGTTCGGGGAGCGTTTCAGTTTTATCACCGTTCGATTTTTCGATTTCGGTATTCATGACCATGAGCCTCTCGATGAGGTGGCGTTCACAGATTGTGAGGTCCCTCGCTACGCCTGGAGAAAACGGCTTCGCTCGGGATGACGGCGTCACACTACCTGCTACCGCACTGACCTGATTTGGACCGTGAACCGGCGAAGATCATTCGTCGGCTCCGTTCGGGGAAACAGTAAAAACCCGAATTTCGCTGCCTCATATCCCCGCCGGTTCTCTGACACTGTTCGTCTTTGATGGTCCAGGCAAAGCCTGGAGGGTCAGTGCGAGCTGAGCCCTTCAGGACTTTTTCCGCGGATATTAGATGAGGTTTGGGAGCGTGCTGCTGGCTTCCCTTGGAAAGTTTTTGGCATCAGAGTGGCATGCAGGTTCTGATGCGGGTTGAAACGTCCTTACCTACGCAACATCGCGTGCGCACGCCCGCTGAGCCGATGCCGCCTCCCGTCAAAGAACCGCCTGACCCGGATGAGAATCCGGACGCACCGGTGAGGGAACCGGATCCGGAAGAGCCGGAGCAGATTTGATTGTGACGCGGGTGAAGTTGGCACTGGGGCTGAAGCCCGATGCTTCTAACTGAGCTTACGCGGCCCTGAAGGGCCGCTCTTCCACATAGTTTGCGGGCTTCTGTTCTGCGGAGTGTCGGCCGGGGCGATTACTGCCTCGCTTTGCTCGGCGGACAGCCGAGGCGGCTGTCCCTACATGGGGTTGTCAAAATTCTTAGAATTCCAGGTGAAGGCGGAAGCTGGCGACCAGGATGGGGCCGCGGACGCGATTGTATCCGGGATTATTGATGTGTTGCACGTCGGGACCGGCATAGACACCGCGCCAGAGATGGGCAGTGTAATAGGATTCGACAATGGTTTCACGGCCGTAGGTGAGGGCCCCATCTCCGAGCAGGAAACCATAGCCGCCGTCGGCCAAATAGGTTTGATGATATTTGCAGATGCCGTTGGTGACGAAGGCGGCACCGACGCGGTCCTGCTTGCGATGCCACCAAGGGCCGTAGGCTCCGAGGCCGGCGGAGACGGTTAGGTCGTCTTCGGTGTAGGCGAACGATTCGGTTTTGCCATTGTCCCAGCCGAAGCGGCCGTAGGCGACGAGATAGCGAGCGAGATTCTGCTGGAGATTGACGCCGAAGCCATATTTGCGCGTGATGTGCCAGGGATGAGCGGTGATATCCGGGATGGGGGTGAGGCCGTCTTCGAAATTCGCGATGGCGTCGCGATAGATGCCCATGTTCGCGTAATTGGTATAGGCGAGGAGACGGATGACCCCGGCTTTTTGGGGAATTAATCCGCGGCGCAGCTCGAACTCGTAATTTTCGGCATGAGCCTGCCAGGGTTTCCAGACCAGATCGATTCCGTTAGCGACTTTGGGCATGAGGACTTCGGCGAAACGCAAACCCCAATTGCGATCTTCATAATCGGCGGTGAAACCGACGGTGTAGCCGCGGGTATCGGCGGCGTAGTCCCAGGCGCCGTTGTTGTCGATGGTCCAGTTCATGAATTGGTAGTGAGTGTCGGAGCCGACGGTATTGATGTCGAAAAAGTCAGGCATGCTGAATTTGCCGAAGCGGAGTTCGAGGCGGCGGCGCGGGAGTTCATCGAAAAGTGATAGAAAGCTGCGATCGTTTTCGACTTTATCTCTGCTGAGCGCGATGACTTTGTGAATCATGCCGCGGGCGAGGTAAGGAGCTTTGCTGAGGAGCGGGTTGCGGACGATATCGAGATCGGTGTTGCCGGCGAGGCCGAAACCGGAGCTGAGAGCCAAGCCGCCGGCTTCTTCGACATCGGCAAGAAATTCGAGAGAGTTGCTGACGCGAACTCCGGAGTAGACGGTGATTACGCGAGAGGTGGCGGACTCGTATATCGGGCGCACGCTGTGAAGGCCACTGTAGAGGGCGGGAAACGAGGGATGCGCCTGGAAAATGAAATTGGCCTGGCCCGAGAGCCAGAACCGGGTGTTCTTAAAGTGAGGGAAAATGGTTTCGACGTCGGGCGGCACTGAAAAGGAAGGCGGATCGTTCGGACTGGATGCGGAATCTTGTGGAGATGTGGAGGACGTTTGTGGTGCGACGTTGAGAGGCGAAGGAGTAGGGGCGTCAGGGAGGATTTGATGGGATGACGAAAGCTGTTGGATTGCCTGTTGCGCGAAAGCAGGAAGCGCTGCGAGCGTTGGAGCCAAGAAAACGGTTATCGCACACGAAGCCAGAAGTAAGCAGCGCCTTGTGCTTCTCGCAGATTGCGAAGGGGATGAAGCGGCGATTTGAACGATATTGAAATCCAAATTCATTTTCGTAATCACAGGCTACGCAAATACCGGATCAGTCGCTGTCAGCACATGCGATTGTGAGGCGGGCGCACTGCGAACCCAACGCCTATATTTATTAAGGCAAACCCCACGGGGTTAACCAACCCGCGCCTGGGCAAGGCTTTCTTTCCGAAACGGAATCTTACGCATGAGACGTTCCGGAAGCTGTGCCGGATTGAATCCACATACTCAGGAGCTTAGAAGACGGCTGGTTAAAGGACCGTTACAGCGTTGCTCTAGGATCTTATCAGGCAGGGTCCGAGGAACTGGATGAGGAAAGCTATCGAGCTTAGCTCGATGGACTGGGGGCGGCTGTCCCTACATGAGGCAAAACAAAAAGGACAGCCCGGAGCCCCCGAAGCCGTCCCTGGACCCTCCCGGTTAGAAGGGCAACTGGTATGAGTAGAAGTTACTGGGGCGATGTTGCATGGAGATGGCGAAAGCGTGAATATCTGGTTAATTTGATGGTAAATGCGCTGTTATAGTAATCGGTTGTTTTTGGGCTGTCAGGAAAGCGGATTCACACGTTCAAGCGCGTGTTTTGTGAAGAGAAGGGGCCTAAGAATATAAGCGTAGTTTCTCGCGAGATCCCTCGCTTCGCCTGAAGAAAACGGCTCCGCTCGGGATGACGCCGCCGGAGAAACAGGAGATTCGATGCCATTGACGACCAGCAGAAAAGTTGAGGAGTCGCGAAGATTACAGAAACGTGCCGAGTCGATGATTCCTGGCGGGGTGAATTCGCCGGTGCGGGCGTTTGGCTCAGTGGGCGGAGAGCCGCCGTTCATCGTGCGCGGAAAAGGATCGCACACATGGGATGCGGATGGGAATGAATACATTGACTATGTGGGCTCGTGGGGACCGCTGATTCTGGGTCATGCCGCGCCGGATGTGCTGGATGCGATTGTCGGCGCGGCATGTAACGGCACGAGCTTTGGAGCGTCGACGCCTTCGGAAGCGGATCTGGCGGAAATGGTGTTGGAGGCGGTTCCTTCGATGCAGAAGGTTCGGTTCGTGAGTTCGGGAACGGAAGCGACGATGTCGGCGATACGACTGGCGCGGGCTTACACGAAACGAAAATACATTGTGAAATTTGAAGGGTGCTATCACGGGCACTCGGATTCGCTGCTGGTGAAAGCGGGATCGGGAGTGGCGACGCTGGGGATTCCGGGATCGGCCGGGGTTCCGGAGGAATTCACGCAGTTTACGCTGGCACTACCTTTCAACGATGCGAAGACGGTGGAGTTTGCGTTTCAGAAATACAAACATCAGATTGCATGCGTCATTGTTGAACCGATTGTCGGGAATATGGGATGCGTGCCGGGAGCGGATGATTTTCTGGTGGCGTTGCGGCTGATTACGGAACGCGAGAAGTCGGTGCTGATTTTCGATGAGGTCATGACTGGGTTTCGGGTGGCATTTGGGGGAGCGCAAGAAATTTATAACATTCGTCCGGATTTGACGACCCTGGGAAAGATTATTGGCGGGGGGTTGCCGGTTGGGGCCTACGGCGGGTCGAGTGAAATTATGAATCTGGTAGCGCCGCTGGGACCGATGTATCAGGCAGGAACGCTTTCGGGGAATCCGCTGGCGATGGCGGCGGGATGCGCGATGCTGAAACATTTGCGAGAACACAAGCAGGAGATTTATCCGCGTATTGATAGGTTGACGCGGGAGTTGGTGGAGGGAGTGGGCGCGGCTGCCAAGGAAGCTGGTGTGCCGCTGTGCTGGAACCGCGTAGGATCAATGTTTACGTGGTTCTTTACGGCAGGGCCGGTGACGGATTGGGATTCGGCGGCTAAGGCGGATACAGTGGCTTTTGGGAAATTCTTTCGGGCTATGCTGGATGCCGGAGTTTATTTGCCTCCGTCGCAGTTCGAAGCGGCCTTCTTGGGTGCTACGCATACGGCGGAAGATGTACAGCAGACGATTGCAGCGGCAAGGTCGGCGATGGCGGCGGTGCGGGGATAATCGGTGCTGACTGAAGAAATTATCACCGCGAAAATCCCCATCGTAGCCGCGAAGAACGCGGCTAGAGTGCTCCACCCGGGCGTGCGGTGGAGTCCATCATTTTTGTGATCGTGAGGAATTCGAATTCTTCCTTCTTATAGCGTGTGAGCAGGTGGTCGGTGGCGGTCAGGGTTTGGGAGCGGTCGGCGCCGAGTTGGTAGTGTGCTCCGTCGTGAAGAAGGATTACGTCGCCGCCGCGAATCTTGCTGCTGACGTTATGCTCGATTTGCGCAGCTGACAAGGGCTTCCAGTCATAGGCGGTAATATTCCACATAATCGGTTCGAGAGCCAGTTCGCGAGCGATGCGGAGAACCGCTGGACGGCGGCCGCCGTAGGGTGGACGGAAGAGGTTAGAGTGCGCGCCAATGGCGTCTTCGATGATGGCGCGGCAGTCTGTGAGCTCGCGGCGGATCTCTTTTTCACTTTTGAAAATCAGGAGGGGATGGGTGAAGGTGTGATTGCCGATTACGTGGCCGGCTTGGAAAATCTCGCGAGCGATTTGTGGGTATTGCTTCACAAAACGGCCGATCAGGAAAAAAGTTGCCTGAACGTTGTGCCGGGCTAGAACTTCGAGCAGATGTTGCGTGTGCGGATGGTTGGGACCGTCGTCGTAGGTGAGAGCGAGCTGGCGCGAGTGGCGAGGGTTTCCGATGAAGGTTTTTCCATACCATTGGCCGGTGGGCGCCATCGATTGGTAGCCTGCCGCGACTGCGGCGGTAGCGACGGTGGTGGCGAGGACGAGCATGGAGAAATTGTAAATGCACTGGGTAATTTGGAAATTTTGTAATTGGGTAATTTGAAACCGTGACAGGCGGCGTATTTGATTGCTCGACTTCGAAACTTGCGAACGGAGGCTTGCTGTTAACTCTTCGCGCAATTGTCACTCGGCGGTATCCGAGATATCCTGCGAATTCCGAAATAGTGCGAGGCATTCTTCGAAAACATGGCAAATCTTTTTGAGCTGCCGCGTTACATAGCAGTGGAAGGTCCGATACGGGTCGGCAAGAGCACGTTGGCCAGGATTTTGGCGGAGCGACTCAAGGCACAGCGGGTGATGGAGCCAGAGTCGAATCCGTTCTTGAGCGCGTTTTATGAGGGCGAGCGGGGCGCCGCGTTTCAAGCGCAGTTCGCGTTTCTGGTGCAGCGGTTCGAGCAGTTGCAGGCGCTGGATTTGGGGCCGACATCGCAGAAGACGGTGGTGGCGGATTACATCATTGAAAAAGATAAATTGTTTGCCTGCCTTAACCTGACCGATCAGGAACTCGATACTTACAACCGGTACTACAACTACTTTCGCGAGCAGTTGCCGACACCCGATCTGGTGATTTATTTGCAGGCTACGCCGGAGGTGCTGAAGAAACGTTTGCGGAAGAAGAATGCTCCGGGCGAACGGGCGGTTAGCGATGAATATCTGGAAGAAGTGGTGAAGGCGTATGAGCACTTCTTTTTTCACTACACTTCGTCGGATTTGCTGATAGTGAATACCTCCGATATTGATTTTGTCGATCGGAATGAAGATTTGCAGGAGTTGCTGCGGAAAGTTAGCGAGCCGATCAAGGGGACGCAGTATTTCTTGCCTTTGGGTGGGCAGGAAGCGGTGGGAGCGTAGGTGGTTGGCTTGGCGCATTGTGCGAAGTCCCCACTTCTCGCAAAAGAAGCGAGAAATGGGGCACCCAAGAGGATCGGGAGGTCCGCGTAAGTTCTTAAAAACGCAAGCTGGAAATGCTGTCGACGACAAGGACGCCTTGGACTAGAATGGGTTCAGTATCGTTAATGATGCTTGCAGGCTCTATCCGGCTGGTCTGGAGGGGCACTGGAGGACAAGATGAGTATTACCTCGATGGGCGGGCGTCTGCCGGACGATCCGCATTCTGACCGGGCTGGTTTCGAGAACTCTTCCCCAAGCCAATCAATCCAGAAAATTACTACCGCTTCCCTGCGGGAACTCAAACGCCGCCATGAATTGATCACTTGCCTTACGGCTTACGATTACGCTACCGCGCGCTTAATCGATGAGGCGGGGATTGAGATGATCCTGGTAGGTGATTCGCTGGCCCAGACGATGCTTGGCTACGAGAACACTCTTACGGTGACCATGGACGAGATGCTGCACCATGTGAAGGCGGTGCGGCGAGGCGTGAAGCGGGCGCTGCTGCTGGCGGATATGCCATATGGGTCTTATCAACTGGATGAGGGCGAGGCGCTGAAGAATGCCACGCGCTTTGTGAAAGAAGGCGGCGCGGAGGTGGTGAAGATTGAGGGCGGAGAAAAACGGGCGGACCTGATCCGGCGAATTATCGACGCGGAGATTCCGGTTTGCGGGCACATTGGGTTGACTCCGCAGTCGGTGAATGTGATGGGCGGATACAAGGTGCAGGGGAAAGAGTTGAACGGGATTGAGCAACTGATGCGGGATGCCATGGCGCTGGATCGGGCGGGAGTGGCTTGCATTGTGCTGGAGGGGATTCCGCGGGAAGTTGCAGCCATGATTACGGCGGAGGTGGGTGCGCCGACGATTGGGATTGGAGCTGGTCCGGAGTGCGATGGGCAGGTGCTGGTGTTTCATGATCTGGTGAATCTGACATTTGCTCCGGCGGCGAAGTTTGTGCGGCGGTATGGGGATGCTGCGGGACTGATCAGCCGTGCAGTGCGGGAGTTTCGGGCGGATGTGAAGTCGGTGCAGTATCCGTTGGATGAGGAGTCTTATCATTTGCCAAAGGAAACTCGGGCTGCGCTTGAGACTGTGCTCGAGCGGAAGCGGGCTATGGGGCGGTAGTCACGCTCGGAGGGCGGTGCTTGGCAAGAGAAAAAGCAGGTTCGTCATCGGAGTTGCGCTCCGATTCGGAATGACATTTGGTTCGGTGATTGACCGGCGCGACCGAGTGTTCGGTGGGCGGTCATAGTTCCGGCTTGGGGGTTAGTGCTAGCCTAGGAATGGGAGGTAACTGTTATGCACCTCTTTGCTTTCTTCTTCTTTCCTTTGTTCGGATTTGGGTTCGTGATGTATTTTCTGCCGTCGATTATTGCTCTGGCGCGGAGCAAGCGAGACATTGCCGGAATCATTCTGCTGAACTTCTTTTTGGGATGGACAATGATTGGCTGGGTGGTGGCTCTGGTGTGGGCGGTGAAGACGGACGTTCCAGCGGTGGCGCGGTGAGCCTGGGTGCGCGTCGGTTTGGTTTTCGCGCCACTTGCGTTTCCAGTCTGAT
Organism: uncultured Acidobacteriaceae bacterium; assembly: GCA_963766625.1. Taxonomy (GTDB): domain Bacteria; phylum Acidobacteriota; class Terriglobia; order Terriglobales; family Acidobacteriaceae; genus Sulfotelmatobacter. The sequence continues at coordinate 878,397 of CAVYBF010000028.1, forward strand.
ATTCCCTTTTCTTTTTGTGGCGGGAATGGTTGCCTGCTCCCGGCAGAATGCGGCGCCACAACCGGATGCCGCGACCCGATTGCAATCGATTGCAGCGGCCGATGCTGCGAAATATCCGTCGCTGCAGGAGGGGAAACATTGGAGCAATCCTTATCTTGTGATCCGAGCGGATAATGTGGGATTGCTGAGCGCTGTGGCGGCGAACGAGGAACAATTGCTGAAAGCGGGGGAAGTTTTGAATGCGCTGGCGCAACTGCCGGCGTCGGCGTGGCCGTACGGACGGGCGGTTGCGATTCTGGTGGATGAGAAGAATGCGACCTCTGAGCAGAGCAAGGTGGCACTGAGGCGAAACCGAGGAATTGTAGAAGGGGATTTAGAAGGGGCACACGTTGCGATTCGATGGATTCCCAAATCCTGAGCGACGTTTCAGAGCAGACTCTCCAAATGAAAATCTGTAAGACCATCCAAGAAATGCAGGAGGCGTGTGGCGCTGTGCGGCGCAGCGGGAAGCGATTGGGATTTGTGCCGACCATGGGAGCGCTGCACGAGGGGCATTTGTCGCTGGTGCGGGCAGCAAAACAAGCGTGCGATGTAGTGGGGGCGTCAATTTTTGTGAATCCAACACAGTTTGGGCCGAACGAGGATTTGGGGAAGTATCCTCGGAATTTCGAGCGGGATTGTGCGCTGCTGGAAAGAGAAAAAGTGGAATTTCTTTTCGCGCCGACGGTGGAAGAAATGTATCCGAAGGGCGCGGTCACTTGGGTAACGGTGGATGAATTGAGCGAAAAGTTGGATGGGCGTACGCGGCCGGGGCATTTCCGCGGGGTTACGACCGTGGTTGCTAAGCTCTTTCATATTGTTCAGCCGGATGCGGCTTTCTTTGGACAAAAGGATGGGGCGCAGGTGGCGATTATTCGCAGGATGGCGGAGGATCTGAATTTTCCGGTAGAGATAGTGGCGTGTCCGATTGTGCGAGAAGCGGATGGGCTCGCGATGAGCTCGCGGAATGCTTATCTCGATGCAGAGCAGCGGAAGCAGGCGCTGGTGCTGCATCGGTCGCTGCTGCGGGTGAAAAGTATGTGGGACTCGGGTGAGAGGAGTGCGGTGAAGCTGATCGCGGGAGGTCGGGAAGAGATCGGGAAAGAAAAATCGGTCAAGATCGATTATTTTGAGATTGTGAACGCAGAAACTCTGGATGCTATGGTGAATGTGGAGCGAGGGGCGCTGGCAGCGGTTGCGGCATTCGTGGGAATGACACGTCTAATCGATAATGTTCTGCTGGGTGAGTGAATTTAAGACTGGCGCGATCTTAGCTTTCAGCTCTTAGCGATGCGAACCCAAAGCAGGAATGGACGAGGATGTCTCTGCAGAATCGCCAGCAGGCACTAGACGCCGCTGCACCATGGTTTCGATTTGCGACCAAAGGTGAGGATCACATTCGCTTTGCATGTGGCTGGGGGTTATGACGCGATCGAACCAGGAAGCGGCCGAGCAGCGGACTGGATGCTTGCGGTAATCCACTAAATAATTTCCAAGAATCTCAGTTCGGCTGGGGTCGGCGGCGACAATGCGGCGGCGACCGTGAACCAGGCCGTGGGGCTGATAAAAATTGACGGCTTGGTCGACGTTGGCCGGGATGAGGGAGTCGTTCTGCCAAAGTTTGGCGACGCTGTCCACCTGGACGGTGAGCAAGACGGGAATTTCCTCTCGACGTAAGTCTCGAGCGAGCGAGACGGCTGCAGCCGCGCCCCAGCTTTGTCCAAACAAAACAATATGGGCACGAGATTTTTCCTGCGGGGACAGAATGCCATCATGGTCTGTGTCCAGCAAGTGAACGATAGCCGAGTAGGCTTTCCTGCGGTGACGGTTTTCGAAGACATGGATGTAGCTGCCAGGAGGTAAGCTTTCGCGAATACGCTGCGCCAGCTGAACCACGCCGTGGTGAGGATTGTTGTGGCTGACGAAGCCTCCCACAAAACCGACGACGATCGGTTCCGGAACGGAATTGGATGCGGAAGGACGCGATCCGCTCTCAAGGCCGGAGACGGTTTTGGTGCCGATGGTTACGGCCGCGATTAAAGAGACGATCACCACGCTGAGAACTGAAGAACGCATGACGATTTCAACTAACGAGATGAAACGCTACGAGCATGGGATGCCGAAAAAAGAGTGATGGGCATCACACCTCTTCGTTCACCTTATCGGCACTCGATCAAATGCCCTCATAGGCGGGCAGTTTAGCCGACTAAGCACGGCGGATAGTGTACACCCAAAGGGTCAAAAAACGGAGTTTCTATTGGAACGCGAGGCTGGTGGAGCTGCCCAAAAAGCAGATTCCTCGCTACGCAAAGAGCGCTTGCTCGGAATGACAACGCATTAAAAAAAGACCGCTTGGGAATGACAAAGGCTAGAAAACGAAGGCGCTAGATCGGTTTTCTGGCGGAGACGAAGGAGTTGTTTGAAACGATATAGCGCAGGGGGTGTGAGGCGGCTTTGGTGATGCCGATGCGTGGGGTGATTGCGATGTCCTTGGGGCGGAAGCCGTCATCCGCGAGCCAGAGGCCCGAGGCTGGCGAGGTAAGATCACGGCCATTGTCGCGGGAGCGAGTGATGCCGAAGGCCTGGGCGAGGCGACCGGGCCCGGTGGTGAGTTTGCGCAGATCAAGGGGACTGCTCAGGACAACGCCTCTGGCGCTGGCCATTTCCTGAATGCCGGTGAGCGGTTCGAGGGCGCGAAACAGAACGCCGCCAGCTTTGCCTTCGGGTTCACAAGAAACGTTCAGGCAATAGTGATTGCCGTAAATGAAGTAGACGTAGGCGTGGCCGGGCGGTCCGAAGAGGACGGAAGTGCGGGCGGTATTGCCGGCGGCGGAGTGGGCGGCGGGATCGTTTTTGCCGAGATAGGCTTCGACTTCGACGATGCGGGCAGAGAGATAGTTTTTTTCGTCAGAGCGGATGAGCAGCTTGCCCAGAAGGTCGCGGGCTACGCGGCGCGGGGTGCGGGCGTAGAAGGAGCGCGGGAGCGGACGGCGTAAGTCGGGTTTGGCGGATGGGGGCACAGCTCAGAGTGTTCGATCAGGGGCAAAGCTGCAATTTTAAATGGTACCTGGTAGTGCGCGCAGGCTCGCTGCGGCGGCGCATTATTTTTTACCACAGAGGACACAGAGGAACACCCAGGCTTCCGCGGATGGGGGAGTTTGAAGGACGCTAGAAATGGGCTATTCGGCGTTCGTTGAAATAGAGCGCGCGGGCGAGTTGCCCGCGCCCACAGGTTCAATATTCACCATGGGTTCAATATCCTCCACTTAGCGCGTCACGTCTCCGCAAGCGTCTGCCCCAAAACCTGGACAGCCGAGGCGGCTGTCCCTACATGTTGGGCTGTTGCTACATGTTCGGCTGTTCCTACTTGTTTTCAGGCGGCGCCCTTTTTTGATTCTTTTAAGTAGGCTAGCACTTCTTCGGCGTGGCCCTCGGGTTTGACTCGGGGGAAAATGTGGTGGATTTTGCCGTCGGGGCCGATGATGAAGGTGGTACGGACGATACCCATCACTTTTTTCCCGTACATGTTTTTCTCCTGCAGCACGCCGAAAGCGTCGGCCACTTTTTTGTCGGAGTCGGCTAGCAGGGAGAATGGAAGATGGAATTTTTCCTGAAATTTTTTCTGTGCCTTGGGCGTGTCGGGGGAGATGCCGAGTAACACGGCACCGGTTTTCTGCATCTGTTTGAAGGTATCGCGAAAACTGCAGGCCTCGACGGTGCAGCCGGGAGTGTCGGCGCGAGGATAGAAATAGAGCACGACGGTCTTGCCTTTCAGGCTTTTTAGGGAGATTTCTTTTCCGTTTTCATCCTGCAACGTGAACTCCGGAGCTTTATCATTGATATCCATGAGGGTCTCTCTTTCCAAGAAATTTGGGGCGTCGATGCATTGGATTACCCGGAACGGGCGAAGACGCGTTCTTCCCAGAGAAAGTTTATACCGCAGATGGGTTTGGGTCGTCATTGGTGTTGTGGCGGGTTGGTGCCTTGGCATTGCGCCGGTGGCCGGGCAGATGCCGCAGCTTAAGCGGCCGGAGGAGGCTCCGGTCGAAAGACCAGCAGAACCTACCCCTAAGAAACTGGTAAACGAACCCCGAGCAGTGGGGCTTTTGCAGCTTAATAAAGACGGCAAGGGTACGCTGATTCCGATTGCGATTCGGATCGACGGCAAGTTCTATGACGCAAGCGTTTATAAGGCGGACCCAGTGCCCATGGCGCTGGATGGCGGAACTGTTTATGAAGTGGAAAAAACCGGGGAGTCCCAGGGCTTGTTTACGGTGGGTGGAGCTTTGCATAACCAGAATCCGAATAGCGCGACTCCCTGGTTGGGGTCCGGATCTTACGTTCTGAATGGGACAGTCGTAGCCAATAAGGCTCACAAGGCGGAGGACAAGCCGAGAGGGCTGGATAACGATAATGATGCACCTCCGCGGCTTACGCGGGGGAAGGAGTCGGGCGGGACGAGCGATCAGGGTTCGCGCGGCGAGGGAGCGTCGAAAAAAACGAGCACAGCGCCTACCGCGGGTTCGAAGTCTCCGGGAGGAAATGGGCCTAGTTCCGGTACAAACTCCTCTTCGGGGTCTGCTTCGGAGACGGGTGGGGTCGCGAGCGACGATTCCGGGCGACCGCAACTGAAGCGCGCAAGTGCAAATGATTCCGGCAGTGGCGCGGATCAAGGGAAACAGGCCCCGACTACGAAAACGGCTGGACCGGAGACGGATGCTCCAAATTCCGCAGGATCGGCGAATGGTGCAGCGGCTTCGTCTTCAACGGCTCAAGGCCACGGGGAGCAGGATCAATCTCCTCAGAAACAATCGTCTCAGAGTCAGTCTGGGAATCAGCCGTCTCAGGATCAAAACGGGCAAAATTATTATCGTCCGACGCTTCGCAGAGGAAAGCCGACGGAAAGTGCTCCCGAGGATACTCCGGATGAACTCACGAGGACGACGGAGACGGTTGGTGCATTGAATGCCGCGAATGCCGCCGGCCCAGGTTCCGGTACCGCGGGTAGGCCGGCGGTGCAACTCGTACCAGCGATATCGGACGCAGGCGGGCCCCTACCGGACTCGTACAAATTCTTCTGGAAAGAGGGCGAGGAGGACGATCGGCGGAAACAGATGCTGGCGCTGGCGGCCAATGAAGTGCGAGCGTATTTGACAACGCTGGCGAAAGATACGATTCCGGCTAAGACTGTTCCGAAGAGCGGGGTTAGAGAGCACGGAGGCGGTGCGAACAAGTCGGCGGCGAAGATTGAGCCGATTTTCGAGAACATTCAATTTTCTGCATTCGATGTCTGGAGGAATAATCAGCCGGTAATGGTTCTAACGGCGGAGGCACACTTGCCGGAGACGGAGGGATCGGGCACGGCTGTGAGGGTGTACTACGTGACGCTCGCAGCGAGAACCGATATTTATGGGGATTTACGAAAGCTTTATTCGGGCGTGACCGACAATTTTCATCTCGATGTGACGCCGCGGCTGCAACTGATCGACGCGGTGGATGCCGATGGCGATGGGCGCGGAGAGTTATTGTTTCGAGAAACAACGGACGCGGGCAATGGATATTTAATCTACCGACCTACTGGAGATACCTTGTGGAAGATGTTTGACAGTCTGAATCAGGAGTAGGAAAGCGTGGGCTGGGGGTTAGTGGTTAGTGATCGGTGGTCAGACATCCTATTTTCTTACCGGCTGGTTTTGGTTTTTGTTTTTGGGGGATGGATCGAATCCGCAAACAATTTGGCGGGCTTCCAGTGGGTCGACTAGAGCTTTCTAGGTTTCGATTCCTATGTGGCATACACGGCCGACGATATAATCGCTGGATTTCTTGCCGTCCTCCATGGTTAAGACCTCAATGGGATAAGCCTGATTATGCGGGCGCAGGATTAACTGATTGCGCGCGGTTTCCACGTATTTGATGGTGCAAGTCTCATTCTTCAAAACCGCGTACATATTGGACTCGCCCTTGCGATAGGGCTTGAGTGAGTTGTGGTGACGATCAATGAGCAGGGTGGCACCGGGCAGAAGCCGGGGATACATGCTCATGCCCTCGCGGGCGTCGGCTTTGATCAGCACAAAGCGTTCCCAGCGCGCGCGGTCACCCTCGATTTCCGGCTTGAGCTTCTTGAGAAAGCTTTTCTTGAACTTCAGAATCTCCTTGACGTGCATGCTGGTGAGAAGCGGATGGGTGGCGGCGACAGGTCCCTCGGCGACAATGACGTTCTGAAATTCGTCGTTGCTGGGGGGCAGGATGGAAGCGCGCTTGTTCACCTCGGATGGGTCCAACAGATCGAGAACCGAAAGATGCTGGACGGCTAAGACACGGTCCATGCCTTCAAGACTGAGGCCACGCTTGCGATTCAGGAAGTTGGATATGTGAGCCTGCTTGAAGCCAGTCTGTTTTGCCAAGCGAAGGCCGGTGAGATCGCCTTCTTCAATCCGATCCCAAAGAGCATTGCGAAGATTTTCCTGCAAAACTCGGAATTTCATAGGTGGAGTATAGCACGTATAGCTGATTGCTAATCAGAGCACGTTTTCCACAGCTCAGTAGGTATAAACAACCTTGACTGAGAACTTTTAGAGCTATACGATTGCGGCATCGTATAACCCATCTCTTTTCCAGGATTATCACTCATGGATAACTGCAACGAAGAAAAGAACTTTGTCGAATTCCGCCGCAAGGTGCAAGCAGCTGAAGTGCTTTCGGCGGCAATGGAACATCTGTTGAAAGCGCTGCAGTTCAGCGGAAGAGTGAGCGTAATTTTGCAGAACGGGCGAGTGTTGAAATCGGGATATGAAGAAGGGTTCTTCCGGCAGTGCGCAGCGGGATCGAAACGCGAGCAAGAGATGGGGATGGAAGGATAGACGATCAGGACTGAGGCGGGGTACGAGTTTTGGTTGAAGCAGCAATAGAAGTTAATCGATCGAACAATTAAATAGCTCAAGCAGGCCATCGTAAACAGAAACGAGCCCTGCGTTCAGATTCCGCGTGCAGAGCGGGAACTGGCGCAGGGCTTTTTTGTTTGCGGGTGACGCGGCGGAGGAGGTTTTCGAATGAGGGCAAAAAAAACTGTGGGGGGCAAAGAGAGTTCGCTGGAGTTGAAATATTGCGAGCGCTGTGGAGGGTTGTGGCTGCGTCCAGTGGGAGGCGGGCAGATTTATTGCACGATCTGCTCGGGGGCAATGGCGGAATTGCCTGCTCCTTCAACGGAGGTGAAGAGGAGGACTGTGAAGAGAGATTGGGAACTTGAGGAGGAATTTGAAGGCTACACGATCGGCGAACTCGATGAGGCTGGAGGTTTCGCATGAGCGAGTTCGTATTCGTCAATGGAATTGAGGCTCGGGGAGGTGAAGAAACAGGTTTCGGTGCGATTATGCAAAGCGATCGAATGCGGCGGGAGGGGGCGTCGTCAGCAGATAACTCTAGCGTAAGCGAACCGATGCTAAGGCAACCCTTGCCTGCTCATACTTTTCCTTCGAGACGAGATACGGAACAAGGAGCGGAAGCGGCTGACACGGAATTGTATGCAAGTGAGGATTGGGATCGAGATCCGGATCTGTGGCTGTATCGAAAGAAGACTACGGCGCTGCTACGACGGTATATGCGATGGTCGCTGGAGGCTGGGCGAGTGCCGTCACTGTTGGGACGAGAGTTGTTTCGGGCCCGGATTACTGCCTACACGGCGACGACGTTCGAAGAGCGAGTAATTTTTTTGCATGATGTGGAAGGATGCCTGGAGCGACTGAAAGGTTTCGACCGGCAGATTGTTGCCCGCGTGGTGTTGCAGGAACACGATCATGATGCGGCTGCGCGGATTCTGCAGTGCGATCGAAAAACGATCGAACGCCGACTGCCGGAGTTAATCGACGAATTGACGGAGACGTTTCTTCGAGCGGAGTTGCTGGAGAAGCTGCCTGAGACGAAAGAGAATGCCCTGTGAAAGGCTTTGGGAAAACGAACAGGAGAAACTTGTGGAAAAAGTTGTCAAGAGGGTAAGGGGGTTGAATTTTTATCAAGTGATTGAAAATGTGAGGAAAATAAATTCTGAAAAATGTCCCAGGGAGGGTTTGCGGTATGATATAATGATTTTATAAGAATAAGAAATAAGCAATAGTTGATGGAGGGCGCACTGAAAAGTGCGCCTTTTGTTTTGGGAGGACAAGTGGTCATCATTCCGCTAGAGGGCAAGACGGCAAACGGTGAGTACGGGAACGACGATTGCGCGAAGAAGAGCACTCCATTGGATGAGAAGCCGGTCGGTGCGGCCGCAGCGCGGGAGAAAGTTGCCAAGCTGGTGTGGGGCAGCGCGGGTGCGATTGCAGAAAAACTGATTGAACTGGCTACTGAGGAGGGCCAACTGGGACAGGTGAAATATTTGTTCGAGATGGCGGGGATTCATCCCGCTAGTTCGGAACCGACGTCTTCGAAACCCGAGGAGTCGCCGATCTATAGTTGGTTGAAGGAACTGAAATTGCCGGCGGGGATGCAGGATAAAGACGCGGCGGGTGACGACGGGAGCAGCGAACGGATACTTTAGAATGAAGCGGAGTAGCGTTGTCGGAGACAAACCGGCTTGCGGCCTTCGCGGTTTCACTGTCATCGAGGCGCGATTACGCGAAATTGGTGCGCGAGTTGAAGAATTAACTCGGACCGAGGCTGGGTGTAGAGGTAAGTCTCACGCGGGCGAGGGCGCCCGCGCCACACTGCGCAGGGTGGAAATGGATATTACTTGGGTGACCGACCGGATTGCTGTTGGGGGCGGAATTTGGAATGCGGAGAATATGGCAGCGGCGGCGCGCGCGGGAATTACTCACGTCATCGATATGCAGATTGAGTTTGACGACACTCCATTGGCGGAGCCGTATGGCATTGAGGTCTGCTGGAACCCGATTGACGATGATTTCGAGCCTAAACCTGCGGCGGTATTTGCGCGGGGCGTGGAGTTTGCTCTAGCAGCTTTGGAAGATGATCAGGCAAAGCTGTTTGTGCATTGCGCGGCGGGAGTGCATCGCGCTCCGATGATGACTCTGGCATTGCTGGCGGTTCTGGGATGGCCGCTGGAAGATGCTATGAACTTGATTGAGGGGCGGAGGCCGGCGGCGGATTTTGCGGAGGTTTATGTGCGGAGTGTGGAGAATTTTTTGAGGGGAAGAGAGTCGGTACGGGTTTCGGAGTAAGTGCGGTTTGGACGGTGAAAGCTTTTAAGCGTTAAGTACGCTACGGAAGGCGCGCGCGGGCGCGAAGGGTTGAGCGGGCGGATTGCCTGCTGCCACAGGAGCTGATTAGGAGGAAGTATGTTGCATGGATGCCGCCCGGCGGGGCGGCTTTTTTATTTGGTGCTGGCGATTGTGAGCCTGGTGATCGATACAGGCTTAGAAGGCTTCGCGGCCGCGCCAAGAAAATCGCCGAGTTCAGTGGCGGCGAAGCCGGTTGTGGATCCTACCCCCCGCGCGGCTTCACCGGCTGCCTCACCGCAGAGCGGCCCGGCAATGACTAGCGTGGTGGATAGCGTGTATACCGCGAACGGCGGGCCAGCGGCGGGGACGTTGGTGATCACCTGGCCGGCTTTTACAACATCGGGCGGGACGGCTGTGGCCCCGGGCGAATTGGATGTGATGCTGGGAGCCAATGGCGCGCTTGACGTGCAGCTGATACCGAATGCGAACGCGACGCCTCCGAATGTGTATTACTCCGTGGTTTACCAACTTCAGCCGAATGAAGTGCGGACTGAATATTGGATCGTGCCAACGACTTCTCCAGCAACTCTTGCAGAGGTCAGGACGACGCCTGGATCAGGGACAGCGGCGCAACCTGTGTCGATGCAATATGTGAACACGGCGCTGGCGGCTAAGGCGAATGATAATGCGGTGGTGCATCTGGCGAATACGGAGACGATCACGGGGACGAAGAGTTTTGCGGCGCCGCCGAATGTGCCGAACCCTGTGGGTGCGGGAGATGTAGCCAATAAAAGTTATGTCGACTCGGCCGTGGGAAATGTAGGAGCGGGAAACTTCCTACCAACCGCGGGCGGAACTATGACTGGACCGCTAACGCTGAATGGGAGTCCGACAGCGCCCTTGCAGGCTGCGGCTAAGCAATATGTGGATGAGAGCGCGACGGCGAAGGCCGACCTGGTCAGCGGATTGGTACCGACCAGCGAACTGGGAAGCGGGACGGCTTCTTCTTTGAATTGTTTGCTGGGTAGCGGAGCCTGGGGGCCTTGCGGATCAAGCGCGAATGCTACGGCGATTCAAAGTGTGCCGGTGGCGGCGAGCGCGCCGGCGAATGGGCAGGTGCTGACTTATTCGTCAAGTTCGGGGCAGTATGCGCCGGCTACTCCGAGCGGAGCGTCGGGCGGTGTAGTTACGGGACCTGGGGCTAGCCAGAACATTACGCAGCCGGTGGGAACGCAGATGAGCGTGAATGATCTGAGCGGGATCCGGTATGTGACCGGTACGGATAACTGGAGCGTGACTCCGAGTGGAAGTTTGATTGGGGGAACGCAAGCTACGCTGACGCTGACGCCATGTCCGGTGGGAATTGATAGCAGTGGGAACTCGATGTACTACGTGTATATCAGCGGGCAGGGGACGCCGGAAGTTGCGATGGTTACGGGCGGGACGTGCACTGGAGGAGCGGCTTCGGGGACGATTGTGTTTACTCCGAAAAATACGCATTCGGCGACTTATGTTCTGAGCAGTGCGTCGAGTGGTATCCAAGAGGCGATCAACGATGCGTGCGGCGTGCCGAATGGGAGTGGAGGAAATCCGAATGCGCGGGTGGTTCTTCCGGCTACTGGGTCGATCGGGCTGGCGGTTTATGGATCGATTTTCGGACATTGCAGCCGGACATTGATTGAGGGGAACGGGACGTTGCTTTCGTGCTCAACCAGGGATCGATGCATCGTGCTCGGTGATTTGACGAATTCGAATGACTACGGCGGAGTGACGCTGCGCGGCGTGAACCTGACTTCGACAGTGAATTCGGATGGATGCCAGATCAAGAATACGGTGCGGCAGTCGAATGTGGTGACGATTACGGTTGCGTCGGGATGCAGCACGATTCAGACGGGAGATCTGGTGAATATTAATTTCACGGACTCGCCGAGTTATTGGGGAAGTCATGGGCCAGTCACGGTTTCGGGAACGTCGATAACTTATTTGTTCACGGGTTACGTGACAGGTGCGCCACAGTACGAATATTTGGGATGGAAAGAACAGGGGCCTGTTTATCGGTACAACCTGGTCGCACAGAGCGACGAAGTTCTACTCAATCGGAAAGCGTTGCCGAACCGCGCGCCTTTTGTGGATCGAAGCGCGGGAAATGCTGTGTCTCAACTGGCGCAGGATTTGTTGCCGGGGTGGTTTGACAGGAGCGCAGTGCAAAATCTCGATGCAATGGCAAATTACGTTGTGAATCCGCAGAAGAGTTTTTCGTTTCACGCAGCAGAAATTGCCGTGTGCGCGCGGGCGAGCTTTCGCGCGATGAATGGATCGCTCATCCTGGCACCAGTAGGAGCGACGACCTATGCACTGAATGAGAGTGATGAGAATTTTTCGCCAGAAGGGTTGCGGCTGAACAACCCGAACATGCCGGTGAATGAGGTGACGGTGATTGGACTCGATGAGCCTCAGGCCTACGTGCGGGACTACTTTGTGGGCAATGGCGAAAGTTTGAAATTTTATCTCTCGCAGAAGCCGTTTGCGCAGGCGAAACCGGCGCTGATCGATGAAGAATATCTGGGGCCGGGGCTCGATCCGACGACATGGGTAGTGAATGACCCATCCAGAGTGGTTTCAGTGGTGGCGCAGACGCTACAGATTGCTGGCGGGACCGGCATCGACGGGCAGACCACAGTCAGTTTTATTGAGCAAGTCGAACTTGGCGGCGCGCTGGAGTTGCAGCACGGAGATGTGAGTTTTACCGCTTCTTCTCAAGGCGTGCTCGGAGGATTATATGCGGGGGCTATTTCGGAAGCGGGATGTCTGGCGGGATTCCAGATCGTGCCATCCGGCGCGAATTCGACGATTCAAGCTTTGATCAATGGGGCGCCCAGCGGAGCTCCGATGACCACGACGCCTGGGCATCAATACTTCTTTACGACATATTTGTATTCGATGGAAGTTTACCGGCGGGGCGAAACTTACCATTCTTCCGTGCGCGCGGCGGGTAACGGATGGGGTGGGGCCTCGATTGCCGCGGACATTCGCGTGGTTTTGGAAGTGCAGGATATCGATCCGAGTAATCCCGAGACTCTGGTTGCGCCGGCAACCGTGTTGTTTGATGACGTCGTGACGAATGCGCCGGGATTCTGCACTTACGCGCTGGTGAACTCGATCAACATGCAGTGCAGCATCGCATACACCTACACTGCACATATTTCTCTGGCAGAGGTGCGGACCGCGGTGCAGATTTCGCCAACGGAATACGCACCATACATTACCCAACTCGTGGGCGCACTTACAGACGGAGCGGAGTGCGAGATTACGAGCGATCCCTCGCTGGACTTTTATCCGGAGTATGTTCCGGCGCTGAATCAATTGATTGTGGCTAGTTACCGTGGAAGCGGGCGCGCGGTAGCGCAGATACAGAATGCGACGAGTGTGGCGTCGCTTCAGAATGGCGCCGACGACGGAACGCGTGGCAGTGTACGTGTGGCGAAGACTCCTGAGGCGCGTACGGATGTTGATTGTGAAAATGTGTCTTTGGCAATTCTGGATGATTCGACGGGAACGGCATGGTCGGGAACTTATGAGACGTGGAGCGATTTCCTGCCCGGAGCTGCTGAGGATATATTCCCGGGCGATGCGATTGCGGTAAATGCTCCGACACGGGGAGCAGCGTTCACGGCAGCTGTGAGGGAGGTAGAAATTCAAGTTGCCGATCCGGCAGATGATCGCGGGTTCTACACAATTGTGTTTGCGAATGATCTGGCGGTGCCGTTAGGAATTGAGTTTGGAAACAGCGCCGTTACGGTTGAATTGCAGGATACGATCACGCCGCAAACGACTTCGCAGGTAGGTGAGTATTACCAGACTGATCTGACAGAGGCGCAAGTCACGTCCGTGAGTTCTACGACAGTAAACGTTGATTCCGGAATGGCGCCTCCAAGCGGAGGCGGGATCGAAGTCAGAGAAAACGACTATGGATGGGGACAGGCCAACGATCGAAATTTGTTTGGACGATTCGGCACGCAGACGTTCAGCTTAAACCGATTGGCTGCGGTGCAGGATTATTTCCTGAGACTTTACGATGACTCATCTCCGCCCCGTTACTCGCGATATTCGGCGGCACTGCATGTTGATTACCCGTTGTGAGACTTCTTGTTACAAAGGACATGGATATGGGAGTGACGGACAGGGAGTTAGCGCTGCGGGCGATCGACATTGAGTTCCAGCGAGAAGTATTAGACAAGCTTGTTCGGTTGGAAACAAAGATGGACAGCCTGATGGGAAACGGGCAGCCGGGCCGCATGAAAGTGGTGGAGGACAAAGTTGCGGTTCTGGAAAAAAACGATTTGCGAAACAGTTTTCACAATCGAGTGGTCAATGGAGCGATCAGCGCCGCGATCAGTCTGGCTATCGCGCTGCACAAGCACTGGATGAAATAGTTGGCTAGCCCAACAAGAGGAGACCAATCATGAGTACCGTACCAAGCACGACGATTGTCACCACTCTGAAAGATGTAACCGCACCCACGGCAAACACGCTTGCGATTGGGACCGGCCACGGCGCGGACATGCCCGGCATGTTGGCCCTGGCGTTAAGCAAGGTGTACGAACTCAAGGCATGCCTTACGTTGATTGCCGCTAAAACCGATAGCGCCGATCCGAACCTGACGGCGCTGAATGATGTGCTGGCGAGTCTTACTTAAGAATTACCGACAGCGGCGCCAAAGTCGACGGCTGCCATTCAGTTCGCGTTGCAGAATAAGCACCACAAGGAGAAAATGATGGATTTTTTATCGCAGTTGCTGCGCGGGATTGCCTTTGTTCCGGCGCTTGTAAGCGGGATCGAAAGTTTGTTCGCCAGCAAGAGTGGGGCCCAGAAAAAAGATGCCGCGATGTCGTTTCTGGAGAGCGCGCTGGCCACGGTCGATGCCGTCGCGGCGCGAGAGATTGTGGATCCTGAAAAATTCAAAGAGGGCATCTCACAAGTGGTGGACGGAGTGGTTGAGTGCCTGAACGCGTCAACCTGGAGCAAACAACCGCCCGCTGCGAATTCGCAAACCTCTGCTTCGTGAAGCTATCCGATTTCTTCGTTCCAATTCTCCAGCGTTTTCTTCACCAGAGCCATGCACTGGTCGGCGACGGCGCCGTCGATAAGGCGGTGATCGTAGCCGAGCGTGAGGTGAACCACGGAGCGGATTGCGATGGAGTCATTTCCGTCTTTATCTGTGACCACCAAAGGCATCTTGGTGATTCCACCGACGCCCATAATGGCTGAATTCGGCTGATTAATGATGGGCAGGCCGAACACGGCTCCGAACTGGCCGGGATTGGTGACGGTGAAGGTGGAACCTTCCACATCCTCGGGCTTGAGTTTCTTGTTGCGGGCACGTTCGCCGAGATCGGTGATGCCACGCTGCAGGCCGAGGAAGTTGAGATCCCCGGCGTTTTTGAGAACGGGAACGATCAGTCCCCAGTCGAGAGCGACGGCGATGCCGAGATTAATGTTGCGATGATAATGAATGTTCTCATCTTCAATCGCGGCATTGACAATGGGCCACTGCTGCAGGCCGATGATGGCGGCGCGAACGAAGAATGGCATGAACGTAAGCCGGACGCCGTGGCGCTGCTCGAATCCGGCTTTGTGCTGGTTGCGCAAGTTGACGATGCGAGTGAAATCCACTTCGTACATGCAGTGAACGTGCGCGCTGGTGCGGCGGGACTCGATCATGTGCTTCGCGATCAGCTTGCGCATGTTCGTCATCGGCACGAGATCCCCAGGATAAGCCGCGGGAGCAGGAGGAGCGGCGCTGGGCTGCGGAACAGAAGCAACTCTGGCCGGCGCTGCGGTGCTTGCCGCAGGTGGCCTTGAGGAAACCGCTAGGGGCGCAGATGGCTGCCTCTCGATAAAAGAAAGAATGTCCTGCTTGGTGATGCGGCCGCCAAGTCCGGTGCCGGAAACTTGCGAGAGACTTATGCCGTGTTCACGGGCGATTTTGCGGACGAGCGGGGATGAGCGAGCTTCCTCATCAGCGGGTTCAGTGGCCTGAGCCGAAGGAGGAGGCGCGGAACTCGCAACTGACGACGGGGTTGCTGCGGACGGCTTCGCTTCTTTTTGCCCTACTTCTTCGGTTGGCTTCGCTGGAGCTGGAGCAGCGGCAGCCGGCTTGGCTGGCGCGGACTCGCCATCAACCGCGATTGTGCCGACGACAGTATTCACACCGACAGTTGTGCCTTCGGCAATCTTTATTTCCTGAAGAACTCCGGAGGCGGGAGCAGGGATTTCGGCATCGACTTTATCGGTAGAAATTTCGAAGAGCGGCTCGTCCCGCTGGATTTTGTCACCCGGCTTTTTCAGCCATTTCGTGATAGTGCCTTCGACGATGGATTCGCCCATCTGCGGCATGATGATGTCAGTCGGCATGATTTCCTTCCACGCGGCCCAATGATGAAAGCGGGCGTACGCAACCAAATATTATAGCGAGTCCACACAGCGAACGTCCTTCTGCGGACAGGTGCGGGTTTTCCCATCGATGGCCGCGGAAGACAAGCCTAATTCGACAATCCTAATTCTGTTTTGGCAGCGACTTCTCTTCTTCGCCGGCGGGCGGAGACACTCCGAAATTTGTCTTCCAATAATCCTGAACGGCAGGGGGAAGTTTTTCCATGTGGGAAAGAAAGCTAGCGAGCTTCCAGATGTCCTGCTCGCTCAGAATCTTTTCCCAGGCGGGCATTCCGGTGTAGCGAACCCCGGTGCGGATCGTGTAGAAAGTGTGCCATTCCGGGTCGTCGGGTGGATGCGAAACGAGATTTGGAGCGGGTGGATAGAACGATTTTCCGATGTCGGCAGGCTTGCGGTCGAGTCCGCCATGGCAGAGGGCGCAGTTCATGGTGTAGACCTTCATCGCGTCTTCGAAATTTTGATCGGTGGGCGGGAGTGGGTTATTGACGCGAGGAGCGTAGCGCTCCATCGATGCGTCGACCGCAGTATTGGCAATGTGCGTTTCCCAACGGGGCGGGGTGACGTTTGCGTTTGTGGGGATGAACCCGAGTACGGCGGCGCCCAAGCCGCCGAGAATCAGAATGATAAGGATAACGATTACGCCAGCGAAAAATTTGCGCATGAATCCTCCATTGAGGTTGAAAATTGCAACCTCAAAGATCAAGACGAGATATTGTTGCAGATGGAAGCAAACGGCGCTAGTGCGAGGTGAGCTTGCCGGAGCTCGTGATCGTATCCCTCCACTGGTTCGAAAGAAGCATCGCTAGTACGCCTTCAACCGTCGTGCCTCGCGAACTACGTCGGCGACCTTCGGCAGATAGTGCTCTTCCTGCGGAGGTGAAAATGGAATCGCGGAATCAAGCCCAGCGATGCGAACCACGGGCCCGTCGAGATCGTCGAAGGCTTCTTCATTGATGATGGCGGCGATTTCTCCAGCGAGGCCCCCAGTGCGCGAGTGCTCGTGGAGGATTATGACTTTGTTCGTCTTTTTCACGGTTTCGGCGATGGCTTGCCGGTCGAGCGGCGAGACGGTGCGGAGGTCGAGGATTTCGAGATCGATATTTTCTTTGCTAAGAATTTCGGCGGCTTCTAACGCCGTGTGCACCATTGCGGCGTAAGTAATGATGCTCAAGTCGCGACCCTGGCGGGCGATGCGCGCCTTGCCGATCGGAACAACGTAATCCTCGGCCGGAACCTCTTGCTTGATTCGTCGATAAAGATATTTGTGCTCGAAGAAGACGCAGGGATTGTTGTCGCGAATGGCAGCTTTGATGAGGCCCTTGGCATCATAGGGCATCGCCGGGCAGATGACTTTAAGTCCGGGATTGTGCACGAACCACATTTCGGGATTCTGCGAGTGAAAAGGGCCGCCGTGCACGTATCCACCACTGGGGCCACGCAACACGAGTGGCGCGGGCGCGCCCCAGAGATAGTGCGTTTTCGCCACCATATTGGAAATCTGGTTGAAAGCGCAGCCGATGAAATCCATGAACTGAAATTCGGCCACCGGACGCATGCCGGTGAGCGACGCTCCGAAGGCCGCGCCTACGATTGCGGATTCGGCGATGGGCGTGTCGATGACGCGCTCGGGGCCAAAACGGTCGATGAAACCGTCAGTGACTTTGAATGCGCCGCCGTAAATGCCGATGTCTTCGCCGAGGCAAAAGACGGTGGGGTCGCGTTCCATTTCTTCCCAGATTCCCTGGCGGATGGCTTCGAGATAGGTAAGGAGCATAAGGTTAATTCGATTATGCCTCTCGCCCCTTCTCTTTGACGAACTCATCGAGGAAGCGGTACATAATTCGGTCGAGTTCCCACCCTTCAATTCCCGCCTGCTGAGCGACGCTGAGGAAAAACTGCTCAACGTCATCATAATTCTTGAAGGATAAACCCAGGGCCTTCGATATTTTCTCGATTCGAGCGTCGACAGCGATCGAATTCCTAAACTCCGGGTGGTAGACATCCATCATGATATTGCGTGAATATTTTTCCCCGATGCCCTCAAACGCGCGCCAGAAATCGATCTTACCGGCTCGCCCCTCCCTATTTTGCAATTCGAGTTTCGCGGCTCCGGGGCCGCCCATCGCAGCGACGCGGTCAAAGGCTGCTGATAGCCATCCCGCTTTCCTATCCGGCATCCGGACTCTGGCGGCATGGAGCACGGCTTGCAATTCTTTAAGGCGAGCCGAACTTGATTTCAGGCCTTCCAGGTGCTTGAATTGGACCCTCGCGAAGTTCTCTCGATCGTCGATGAGTCCCTGCTTTCCCCGCGAGTTTCCCATGGTCGAGAAGCTCAGGAGAAGTTCGTACCATACAAACTCAGGATCATTCAGTTCGCTCGCGCGGAGTTTACCGTCCGCGAGCTTCTGCTTCACATCATCGCGCTTAAGGAGCATCCCCACAGTGGACGCTGGACTGTTCCGGGCATGAGTAAGGCGCTCGTCGGCCTGCATTCTCACCTCACTTTTATGTCACTTCAGATGCACTGCCGCTTCCGTCTCTTTGTACCCGCCGGTTCCCTTCTTCACTTTCGGCATCCCATACTTCGGCTTGATCGCATGGCAGCCATCTTCGCAAAAAACGCCGCCTTCGGCTGATTCCGGCGTCGGCATCGGCGAGTTCACGGCAATCTCTCGTTCTGCTTCAATCACTCGCTCAACTTCTGCAATCAACTCTGCGTTCTCTTTCGCAGTGACCCACTTTTTGTCTTTCACTAAGTAATTTTCAAATCGCGCGATCGGGTCGCGCTTCTTCCAGAACTCGAACATGGGCTTCGGCACATAAGCTGCTGCGTCGTGGATGGCGTGGCCTTTCATGCGCATCATTTTGGCTTCGATCAGTGTCGGACCTTCGCCACGGTGTGCGCGTTCGACGGCTTCGCGGGCAGCGTCGTACACCTGGCAAGCGTCGGTGCCATCGACGATCACGCCGGGAATGCCGTATCCGATGGCGCGTTCGGCAAGGTCTTTGCAGCGGTATTGCATCTCCGAGGGTGTGGAGTAGGCCCAGAGATTGCTCTCGACAATCAGTACGAGGCCGAGATTCTGCACAGCGGCGAAGTTGATGCCTTCGTAGGTGACCCCCGTAGATTGGCCTCCGTCGCCGATATAGGTCATGACGGCGATGTTGCGTCCTTGCAGACGCGCGCCCAGCGATACTCCCGACATCACCGGGATAAGATCGCCGAGCATCGAAATCGGCGAGACCATATTGCGCTTTTCGATATCGCCGAAGTGCGAGGTGCCGTCGCGGCCGCGTGTTGGTGAATCGGCCTTGGCCATATACTGCATCATGGTGTCGCTGGCGCGAAAACCACGCACCAGCAGCGATCCCTGGTTGCGAATCATGGGCGCGAACCAATCGTCTTTCTCGAGCGCGTAAGCCGAGGCGCAGGAGCAGGCTTCCTGGCCCAGCCCGAAATAAACGCCGCCAACAACTTTTCCCTGCTTGTAGAGATTTTCCAGGGCGATCTCCATTTTGCGGTTGAGCAGCATGTAGCGGTAGATTTCGATCGCCTGCTGCCTGGTGAGAAATTTGGAGTCGCGAATGGGCGGGACGGGCGCACTCAGGTCGCCTTCTACTTCGTAGCGCACGTGTTCGGCGCCGTCTTTATCCTTTTCGATCGATTGGTGAACGGTGAAATCGGGGTGCTCAAGGCGGAAATCGGGTATGGAGTAGGTGCGAAGATTGGAAACAGTTACCGGCTTGGCGCTCGCACCGGTTGTTCCGTTTCCCCTGCGATTGCCATTCGAGTTCGATTTGATTACGGACTTATTCTTCTTGATTGCCATGGGGTGGCCGCAAAATCCGCGCAACACAATATGCTATCCGAGAAGTGAGCGAAGGGCTAGGTCCTGAAGCAGTTGGCAGAGTAGAGCTAAACTCGACCCCAGGGCCGCAACCGCGGCCACCAGCGGTTTACATCGCGGCAATAATTTTCGTATTCAGCGCCGAATTTTTTTCGCAAGGTCGGCTCCTCATAGAAAACAACGAATAGATGCACGCCCAGGGCAACGGCCGCGACCGTGGCGATGGCTATCGGGTTGGCATGACCGAAAACGATCCAGAGCCCGATCCATCCCGCCGCGAAACCTACGTACATCGGATTGCGCACATAACGATAGAAGCCAACAACAACTAATCGCTTCGGCGGAATGGCCGGCATGGGAGTGCCGTGACCCGTCCAACCAAAGTCCCAAACGCAACGCAGGGCGACGGCAAATCCCAACACCGACGGAATCGCCGCCAACCATCGCAAGCGCGCGCCTCCCGCAATTTCAACGCGGAAACCGAGCCATCCCGGGAGAAGCCAAAACCAGAGGGCAAAGAAGCAGGCGCCAACGGCCAGCGCTGCGCCGGTGCTGAGCCACTGTTCATATCGCTCACTCGCGGAAGCGGAGCCGCTATGCGCGATTGTCACAGGCCCTCCCTCCACGCAACATTATGCGCCCGTCAGGCCCAGGCGGTGTCGTCTTCTTTGCGGAGCCGCCGAAGTTCGTTGGGAACTTTCATAGGAACACCCACCGAATGACCGAGCAGTTCGTCGAGCGTCTCGACCCAGAGAATTTGGCTTTGGAAGACCACTCCAAAGTTGCGGGAGATCGATTCGGCCAGCCGGTTCAGGTCGAGCTCGCCGCCAAGTTCGCGCTGCATCGAAGTCACCGGTTTCGACGTGATGCCGCAGGGGATGATCAGATTGAAGTAGCTGAGGTCGGTGTTTACATTGAGGGCGAACCCGTGTGAGGTGACGAAGCGGGAGATGTGCACGCCAATGGCTGCAAGTTTGGCTTCAGCATTCGTGGCAGCGTCGGCAAAAAGCAGGTTCCTCGACTCAAGAGAACGATCCGCAACCGGATCATTCTCTTCCGCTCGGAATGACAATGAATTGGGATCATTTTCGGCGCGGCCAAAGCCACGCCCTTTCAAATCAGCGCTGTCTGTCCAGACGCCGGTGAGTCCGGACACGCGTCTGGTCGGAATGGCGAAATCGGCGCAGGAGCGAATCAGCACTTCTTCGAGACGCCGAACAAACTCGACTGCGCCGAGAGTCTTGCGCTTGCCTTCCGGCGTGGCAAATCCGCGCAGATCAAAGATAGGATAGCCGACGATTTGCCCGGGCCCGTGAAACGTAACGTCACCGCCACGGTCGCATTCGAAAAGCTCGACGCCACGATGAGCCAGGAGTTCGGAGGAAGCGATCACATTCGCTGCCTTCGCGTTACGTCCGAGCGTGATGACGGGTTTATGCTCAAGCAAAATCAGGACGTCACCGATTTTATTTTCTTTGCGCAGGGCGACCAATTGTTGCTGCACACGAAGTGCAGTGCCGTAGTCGACGGTTCCGAGTTGGACGACAGAGATCAAGGGATTGAGTAAATCAGGAAATTTGGCAATTGAGTAATTGGGTAATTCAAAGCTTGCCAAGTTGAGTTGATGTTGGGTGATTAAATTACTCAATCACGAAATTCCCCAATTACTCAATTCTCTCACGCATTAATCGCAATTCCATACACGCTGTTGGCCGCGTCCAGCATGGCTTCCGCCAACGTCGGATGGGCGTGGATCGTCCACATCAAATCTTCGACGGTGGCTTCGAGTTCCATGGCAGCAACCGCTTCCGCAATCAATTCCGTGGCCTGCGGTCCAATAATATGCACGCCCAGAATCTCTCCGTAGTCAGCGTCCGAGATTATCTTGATGAAGCCTTCGTGTGCACCGACGATTGACGCCCGCGAGTTTGCAGTAAACGGAAACTTGCCGATCTTCACGTTGTATCCGGCTTCTCGAGCTTTGGTTTCCGTAAGCCCGACGCTGCCGATTTCAGGATGACAATAGGTCGCGCCAGGAATGTGCTCGGGATTAATCGGTTTGCTGGGCTTGCCTGCAATCTTTGCAACTGCGCAGATCGCTTCCATCGCTCCCACATGCGCGAGTTGCGGCGTACCGAGCACTATATCTCCGACGGCGTAAACGCCCGGCTCTTCCGTTTGCATCCAGGAATCGGTCTTGATGAATTCCCGCTCCAGTTTAATTCTGGTGCGTTCCAGGCCGATGTTCTGGGTTCGCGGCTTACGGCCGACCGCGACCAGAATCTTTTCGGCCTCGATTTTCTGTTGTTTGCCGTCGACTGTAATCGTGACGGCAATCCCCGATTTTGTCTTTTCGACCTTATCGACTTTTGCGCCCGTGTGAAATACGATGCCGCGCTTGCGATAGACGCGGGCCAGTTCCTTCGATACTTCTTCGTCCTCCACCGGCACCAACCGCGGCAGCATTTCAACGATTGTCACTTCACAGTCGAATGAGCGATAGATCGATGCGAACTCCACACCGACCGCCCCTGCACCAACAATCACCAACGACTTCGGAATTTCTTTCAGGCTGAGAATTTCGATATTCGTCAGGATTCGATCATTGGCTTCCAGACCCGGCAACATACGGGCTTCGGATCCAGTCGCAAGAATGACGTTCTTTGCTTTTAGATGATTTGCTTTATTGTCGTTCACCACTTCAACGGTGAATAAGCCATTCTGCGCTCCGCCAGTCAATTTGCCGTACCCGCGAATGGTCTCGACTTTGTTCTTCTTCATCAGGAATTCGAGACCTTTAGCGTGCTTAGTGACGATTCTCGATTTGCGCTCCTGAATCGCGGCCCAGTTCAGCTTGCGGGCGTCGACACCGTCGATACCGAATTCTTTCGCTTCCTTCAGGTGGTCCCAAAGTTCAGCATTGAAGAGCAATGCTTTTGTGGGAATGCAGCCGACGTGCAGGCAGGTGCCGCCCAGAACATTATCTTTTTCAATTAACGCGGTTTTCAGGCCCCATTGGCCAGCGCGAATAGCGGCAGTGTATCCGGCTGGTCCGCTGCCGATGATGGCGATGTCATAAATGGCTTCAGGCAAAGTGGTGCTCCTTACTAAGAACAGATGAGGATGGACAAACCAATGATTCTAGAACAGGTGAGGTGAGGAACCAACCGGTCAGGTAGTAGTGCAGCTTGGCTGGCGCTCCAGCGCGGTGAAGCGGGAGATCCCTTCGCTCCCCCTGAAAAACGGCTGCGCTCAGGATGAGAGCCCTTTGAGGATGCCCGTAAGAGCTAGTTGCCTTCGTTGCTGGCGCGCTTCCAGTTGATCAGCTCGCCGATCGTCGAACTGGTGCTCGAGACCGGTTGCCGGTAAGCTTCCACTTCTGAGCGCGATGCTTCTTCGCCAACCGCGCGAATGCTGAGTCCAACCTTCTTTTCTTCCGGGCTCATTTTAATGATCTTGAAATCGTGCTCCATGCCGGGCTCAAGATGCATGGGCTGGCCGTTTCCATCGAGCGCTTCCGATTTGTGGCACAGACCTTCGACGCCTTCCGCGATCTCTACAAATGCACCGAATGCGGCAACGCGCAACACCTTGCCATGGATTACATCGCCAATATGGTGTTTTTCGAAGAACGTCTCCCACACATCGGGCTGAAGCTGCTTCACGCCCAGCGACAATCGCCGCTTGTCCGGTTCGATGGCGAGAACAACCGCCTTCACCCGATCACCTTTCTTCAAAACTTCCGAAGGATGCTTCACGCGCTTGGTCCAGCTGAGATTGCTCACGTGCACTAAACCGTCGATGCCATCTTCGATCTCAATGAAAGCGCCGAAGTCGGTGAGATTTCGCACGCGGCCTTCCACGGTCATGCCGACGGGATATTTATCGTGCAGCGCATCCCAGGGATTCTCAGCCAGTTGCCGCATGCCGAGAGAAATACGACGCTCGCCGGGATTCACGTTCAGCACAACACATTCGACTTGATCGCCCACATTGACCAGCTTCGAAGGATGCTTCATGCGCTTTGACCAGGTCATCTCGCTGACATGGACCAGCCCTTCGATTCCCTGCTCGAGCTCAACGAAAGCTCCGTAATCGGTGACGCTGATGACGCGTCCTGAAACGTGAGCGCCTACAGGATAGCGATGCTCCGCATCCAGCCACGGATCGGGCGTGAGCTGCTTGAATCCGAGCGATACGCGCTGCTTTTCTTTATCGTACTTCAGCACCTTCACCTGAATCTGATCGCCCACGTTCACCAGATCTCGCGGATGAGTAAGCCGGCCCCATGACATATCAGTGATGTGCAACAGGCCATCGAGCCCGCCAAGGTCAACGAATGCGCCATACTCGGTAAGGTTCTTCACTACTCCAGTGAGGACCGCACCTTCTTCCAGGTGCTCGAGAGTCTTCGACCGCTTCTCGTTCTGCTCGCCTTCCAGCAATTCCTTGCGCGAGACCACGATATTGCCGCGCTTCTTGTTTACTTTGATGACGCTAACTTCAAGGGTCTGTCCCTTCATGGCATCGAGATTTCGAACCGGACGCAGGTCAACCTGCGAGCCCGGCAGAAATGCTCGCGCTCCCAGCACACCGACCGTCAAACCACCCTTGGTTCGCTCAATCACCACCGCCTTCACCGGACGCTTCTCGTGATGCGCCTTTTCGATCTCATCCCATGCGTGGAGCCGCGCCGCTTTCTGGTGCGAGAGGTTGACATAACCTTCTTCGGTTTGCCCCTTCTCCCGCATTACGTCGATCTCGTCCCCAGCCTTTACCTTGGGTTTGCCTTCGTGATCGAGCACCTCCGACAGAGGCAACAAACCTTCCGACTTGGTGCCAATATCGACTACCACGTGTGTCGGAGTGAGTTTCAGCACCGTGCCTTTGATCACGCGGTCTTCGCCGACCGCCTCTTCCGTCTCGGTGGTGAAGTTATCGAGCGCCGCGGCGAAATCTTCGGCCGGTTTCTCATCCGCAACCGGTGCCGGTGACGACGCTTGCTCAGTTGAAGAACTTGAAGATGGGCTGGCGACTGGAGATTTAGTCTCGCCGGAAGTGTTGCCTTCAGCTGCCGTGGGTTCAATTTCGGTTGCGACAGCGGATGTGGATTGGGAGTTGTGGGTGGTGGTGTCTTCGAACAAAGTCATGCCTCTCCGATGAGCCTCGCACTGGGTGCGGTGGATGCGGGACCTGCGCTAGCGGACTGCTGGAGTGAGTCGTTTGGTTGTGGTGGGCTCACCCTGGCGAGTGAGCTTGGACAATCCCAGCTGCCGGACGTTTACAGAAACCCGCGTCCAAAGGGAACTCTTCGACTATAGCAACCGCTCGCAAACAGTGTCAAACGCAAATATCAATTCGTGTATGGCGGAAAGCCTTAGCCCTCGCACACCTACGGGCGCTGCATCTTTTTAACAATCTTTTCACGAGCGGCCTACGTTTTCCCGTGCATTGCATCCAAACTCCGCCGTCTCCCTAGACGCAAAGAAAGGCCGCGAGACCACGGATCGTGAGAACAACCAGTACTTTTTGCCCAATCCTGGCAACGTTTGCCTTCCCTCTATTCTCACACTTTGCTCTTTGCCAGCAGTCTTCAAGCCTTGAATTGCTGTCTGCCCCAGAATCGCTCCTCAAGTCGCAAGGTACTGCTCTCGCCCCCAACTTCCGAGTAGCCGATTTTGAATTCAAAACCATCGCAGAAGACGCCGCGGCAGACGACGAGGCGCCCAATTCCGATTCCAGTTCATCGCGACAGGAGGGGCTCGTCAAGAAAAGCATCGTGCGAATTGGAGGAGATCAGAAGGGAATCTATCTCGCCCCTTTTAAGCGAAAAAACTTGAAGTGGGATGCCATCGTTCTAGTTGGCACCGCGGCATTTCTGGCCGCGGATCGAAGGATCGAAAACCAGATCTCGACCTCTAACATCCAGACCTATCAAGATATATCTGACATCGGAATCGGCGGTTTAGCCGCCTCGCTCGGTGGCATTTGGCTTTACGGCATCAAAACGGAGCATCAGCACGCGCGTGAAACAGGAGTGCTCGAACTCGAGACTCTGGTCAATACCTTCCTCGTCTATACGCCGATGCAACTCATTTTTGCGCGTCAACGTCCGGGGGTGGGCAATGGCCACGGCGATTTTTTCAAAAACCACTCCATCAATACTTCCTTCCCCGGCGGACACGCCATGTTTACCTGGGCGATGGCTTCCGTATTGGCCGACGAGTATCCCAAGCCATGGGCACGGGTGCTGAGCTACGGCGCGGCGTTCACGGTGACGTTCACCCGCTTCATGGCTCGCGAACATTGGGCCTCCGACATGTTCGCGGGTACCGGGCTGGGTCTTGGCATCGCGGAAGTCACTTTCCATTCCCGCTGTGACCAGCAGTTTGACTCCCAGTGTGAGCACCACCGGCGTTGGTGGAAAGTACTGCAGTTGCAAGTCCAGTGACGGGCCGGCAGACTTCCAAATGCGGGGCACGGGTTCCATCTGCTACCCTGCCTGGGATGGACTATCTTTGGACCCCATGGCGTTACGCCTACGTCTCCACTGCGGAAAAATCCTCGGGTTGCGTTTTTTGCGAAGCCGCGGCGGCGAACGATGACCGAAAGAATCACATCGTATATCGCGGCCGGCAATGCTTCGTGATTCTGAACATGTTCCCTTATACGGCGGGTCATGTGATGATCGTGCCTTACGCTCATCTGGATGAACTGCGCAAGCTGCCGCCCGAGGCGGCCCACGAAATGATCGAACTCTCGCAGCGAATTGAGAACGTTTTTCGCGATCTCTATCATCCCGACGGAATTAATCTGGGCATGAATATCGGCAGAGCCGCGGGAGCCGGCATTGCCGGACATATTCACATGCACATGTTGCCGCGCTGGGTCGCCGACTCCAATTTCGCGACCGTGGTTTGCGAAACACGCATTCTGCCGGAGACGCTCGACGACACGTGGAAGAAAATCAGCACAGCTATGCAGAGTTAGTCAGTCGCGGCTTACTTCCTGATTGTTACTTCCTGATCCTTCTTCCTGATCGTTACTTCCTGATCCAGCTGTCGGGGAACGTGACCTGGACGGGAACTGCGGTTTCTGTCTTGGCAGCAGCTGGCGTCAAAGAATTTTCCTTTGTCGCGGTGTCGGAATGATCGGCGTGCGAGTTATCTGGCCGCGAATGGTCAACTTTAGAATGACCCACATCAGAATGATCCGTTCCGGGGGACGAGCCATTTGAAGGAATAGTCGCTGAAAGCGGCTGCGGCGCTGCAGAGCGATCTCCATCGGAGCTGCTTTTCGGCTTCAGAAATTTTGCGCTGTCAAGCAGCGGCCGTCCGAGCGACGCGTTGTAGCTGGTCCAGGGGCTCTCCAGATCGGCTTCGCGCTCGAATTGGGCACGCATGGCCTCCATCTTCGAATCGAGGTCATCCATGTAGTGCAGCACCAGCGCTTCGGGAAACATAGGCAACTTGGGCGAACCAAATTCGTACTCGCCGTGGTGGCTGATGATGAGGTGCTCGATAAGGGTCTTGAGTTCCGGCGGGAAGTCCGGCAATAAGGCAAGCTTCGCCTGCAGCATCTCCAACTCGATGATCATGTGGCCGAGCAGCTGTCCGCGCGTGGTGTAGGAAAACGAGCGGTTGTAGGCAAGCTCGTGAATTTTTCCGATATCGTGCAGAAACGCGCCGGTCAGCAGCAGGTCGCGATTCACCTGCGGATAGTTCCTGATAATCAGATCGCAGGATCGAAAAAGGGAAACTACATGATCGAGCAGGCCGCCAATGTAAGCGTGATGGAGCGTCTTGGCGGCAGGAGCATTGCGATACGCAGACGCGATCTCGGGATCAGCCATGAACGCCTGCACCAGAGCCTTGAGATGAGGATTCTGGAAGGATGCGACGAATTCGGTCAACGCCTGCCAGAGTTCGTCAACATTCTTCGTTGTCTTAGGCAGGTAGTCGGCGAATTCGATTTCCGTCTCGCCCAGCTTGCGCAGCTTGTGAATCGTCAGCTGAAACCGGTTTTTATACTTATTGATGAGGCCTTTGACTTTGAGAAAGTCATCCTGGTCGAACGCGTCCAGCACTTCTTCCACGTTGTCCCACATCTTGGCTTCGAGCTGGCCGCTGCGGTCGCCGAGCGTGAGTGCGAGATAGGGCTCACCGGTTTTCTTCGGCTTGATTTGCTTCGCCACCACGACAAAATTGGAGGTGACAACTTTATTCTCGTGGCGAACACAATCGCAGATGTAAAACTCTTTCATGGGATTTACGCAGCTGCTCGAATAGCCATGCTCTGGGCGTATGCTTCGAGCCGCAGGCTTCACGCCAGTGTAAATCAGAATGCCCCCGGAGCGAGCACGAAAGCTCGCACTTAGGAGGGGCAAACTTCAGGCGATCCGATTATAAGATTCCGAGCTTTTTCTTCTTTTTCAGCTTCTTGGCATCAGCCGCTTTCGCGGTAGCCACATCGATCGGCTTGGTTTCGTTCGGACTGGCGCCCGAGTCGACGTATCCCGCTTTTATATCGATGTAGGCGTCTTCCCGCAGCTTGGTGAGATAAGCGCGGAGCGCAGGTTGCAATTCCTGATAGTAGAGGGCGTCCTGAATTTTTGGCTCGATGTCTTTGAGCGGCGGAATGCCGGCCATCTGATGACTCGTGACCTTTAAAATCACATAGCCTTGCTTGGTACGAATTACGTCCGTGACCTCGCCCGCCTTCATGGCAAAAGTTTTATCTTCCAATTCTTTGGCAAGAGTACCGCGCTTGAAAACTCCAAGATCGCCGCCTTGCGCAGCTGAAGGCCCCTCCGAATACTTTTTCGCGACATCTTCAAAGCTCGTACCGCCGCGAATCTGTTTCAATAGATCGTTGGCCTTGGCTTCGGCCGCGGCCAACGCGGCTTGCTCGGCTTGCGGGTCCGCCGCACCATCGGCAGCTTCAGTCTTTGCCGTATCACCGCCTGCAGCGCGATCACCGCCGGGCGTGGAATTCGCTGCAGCAGGTGCCGCTTTTTGTGGAGCGATCAGGATTTCGCTGAGCCGGATCGACTCCGGCTGCTCCAATTCGCTTTTGTGTTCGTCATAAAACTTCTGCTCGCCTTCTTTGCTGATGCTGAGATGGGAGCCAACTTCTTCACCAATCACCTTTTGTGTGATGATCTGGTTGCGCATGTTTTGTTTGAAGTCTTCGTAAGAAATTCCTTGCGCGGTCGCGGCTTTTTCAAGGTCCTCCATGCTTTCGAGCTTCATATCCTTGCGCATCTGGTCGAGCCGCTTGATCAGATCGGTATCGCCGCTAATGCCCAGATCCTTGCCCTTTTCGAGCAGAAGCTGCTGATCGATCAGATCCCGCAGCACATCCTTCTCGCGATCCGAATAGACTTTGTCAGCATTGGACGGGTCTTGTTGCTTTACGTCGTCGCGAAGCTGATCCTTGCTGCGATCGAACTCCGAACGGGTGATAATCTGGTTGTTAACGCGCGCAACGATTTCTTCGACAACTTGCCCCGAACAGAAGACCGGCAGACAGGCCATACCGATAAGAATTAGAAATAGTCTTTTCATACACTCCTGAAGGGTTCGCCACACGGGGCGAAAAGCTATGGGCTAATTCTACTACTTCCAACCAATTTGGTACTGTAGTGGTTGGATGAATATTCAGGCTTCCGCGTTTACTGTTTCTCCTGTCAGCTACGACCCCGTTCGCATTAAGGCCAAGGCGGTCATGTCATCTGGAACCAGGGGTTCACCCACGAACTCGCCTGCCTCATGCAGAATCGCTGCGCACAATGACTGGGCGCTTGCCGAATGGTCAGAGCGCAAAAACGCCTCGGTTCGCTCCAGGCCAAACTCGGCATCCTCACCATCATTATTATCTTTATCTTTGGAGATGCCTTCAACCACTCCCCGCGACACCAGCAAGAGCGCCGCTCCCTTCTGAAACCCAACCGTAGGAGCTTCGCAGGTGGCATGCGAAAAAAGGCCAAGTGGCAGCCCGGTAGATGCAAGTTCCACCACCCCCGTGCTGTCTCGCAACAAGCCCGGCGTATGCCCCGCGTTGGTATAGCAAAGTGTGCCGAACTTTTCGTGATAGCAGCCAATAAAAGCGGGGCAGGAGTGAACTCCGGCAGCCTTTTCCATGATGCCGCGATTCAGTTGAACGCAAAGCTGGACCATGGCATCCGATTCATTGATATCGGGACGCGCGAAGAGCTCAACTCCGAGAGTACGGAAGAACTTTTGCGCGGTATCCAGAATCAACCGATTGGTGTCAGGGCGCCCAGCCACGTCGAGCAATCCAAATAAAATGCGTTCCGGGCTCACCCGGAAACAATCGTAGAAATCACCGGCGACCCGGTGGTGGAAAATCGTTGCGGCGATCTCCGCCCCCACAATCTTGGGGAAACTGAATGGGGCCCGCGCGATAGGGTCTACAGGGGGCTGTGGCACTCCGGACTGAAACAGGGCGCACATCCTTGGACGAAACTAGCATAAGCAATGGCGCTCGGCAAACGGGCAGAATTGCCAATAGGTCCAGACTAATTGCCGTATTTGTCGCTCAGATATTTGCCAACTTCAGACTCGAGTTGCCCGTAATCGGAGTGAATGGTTGTTCTTAGAGCGGCTTCGGTGGAACTGCCTTCACTCAAGCGCTGCAGAATTCGCTGAATATCGCTCATACCGTAAGAGTCATTGATATACGACACGGCGGCCAGCGATTCCGCATAGGCGACGTAAGCCTGCGCTCCGGAGAGGCCCATGAAA
Organism: uncultured Acidobacteriaceae bacterium; assembly: GCA_963766625.1. GTDB lineage: Bacteria > Acidobacteriota > Terriglobia > Terriglobales > Acidobacteriaceae > Sulfotelmatobacter. Next base: position 908,676 of record CAVYBF010000028.1, read on the forward strand.
CTGCCTTCGAGCATGTTCAGCGGAATATTACGCTGCGACTTGAACAATTGCGCCAGTTGCCGTCCATCGCCGCCCAGCGATTTCGGCTCCATGAGCTGCGCAATTCCCTCGTGCAGCCAGATTGGACAACGTCCCGCCGAAAGCTTGTTAATGAACGAATGCGCCAGCTCATGGCGCAAAACTCGTGCCAGATCTGGAGTCATCGAACTCAACCCGTTGATCGGAATGCGCAGCTTGCCATCGTTGAGCGCGCCTGTCCATGAAGGAGCGCGCGTAACGTCAAAGAAAGCCTGCTCGGTGTAGAGGGTTACGAGAATATTGTCGCGAGGCGGCGTGCCCAGTTCGCGCGCCAGATCGTCGTAATCCGATTCCAGCGATGCCAGGATCTGGGCACGAAATGCATCCGAAGTCTGCTTGCCCTCGTAGTGCAGGACAAAGTGGCTGCTCTCGCGCTGCGAAAAGTCACTCTCGACATTTTGTTCGCGTTGCGCCTTCGCCAGATATTGCTGCACGTTCGCGTCCGGACGCAGCGCCAGCGAATGCTTCCATGCAGCGACCGCTTCTCTCGTGTGATCGCAGGCCTGCTGCGCGTAACCCAACACGGTGTAGGCATCCGCCGATTGCGGCGCTGCGTTCACCGCGCGCTCGGCATAGAGAAGCGCCTGCGCCGCATTCCCGGTTCGAACCAGCAACACGGCATAATAAGTAAGGACGGTCGCATTCTCCGGCTGGAATCGAAGCGCATTATCGAAGTGGTGGCGCGCCTGATCTATATTGCCGTGTTCGAATTCGAACTTGCCTGCAATAAAATCGGCGGTCGCGCCTAGCTCGGCATTACCTTTGTCTTCCAGTTTTGAAAGAGCATCGGGATCGACCTTGTTATCCTTAATAATGTTCCTCGGCAGGTCACCAACATTCGCCAGGGTTTCCACAGGAAAGAAAACCGGGAGGTCGCCGCTGCTCCCGGCGCTCGAAGCGCTGGGCGCGGGCATGCCGCCTGCCTCAATGTGATCCACTGAACTCTTGGGGATCGCATAGCTGTCGTCGCCAATATCGTATTCGTATCGATTGCCCTTCTCACGAACGCTATCGGCGACAATCGTCCGGCCATTTTTCAAATGGATCGTATCGGCCGCTGCCGCCACGGCGAGCAAAAGCCATAATGTTCCTAAGCTAGTGACACGAAGCCGCATCGAAGCGCATTCTACCAACAGGAAGGGGCCTCACTGGCGTGACCAAAGTACCTCTCCAAATAGCCAAACTGGTGGTTGTGTGCCTGACTGTTTCGGCATTTGCCACGGCGTCAGAAGCGCAATCAGCAGGATCGCAAGCTCATCTGCCTGGGCCGGCAGAGTCCCTCTATCTGCAGCTCGGCAGCGTCGGACTCGATCGGGCACGAGTTTTCCGGGTGCGCGACGCCTCGATTGACCGGGCAGCGATTCACATCACCCTGGATGACGGTTCCATCGCGTTCACGAAAGATGTGCTGGGAAAAATTACGGGGGCGTTATTCGTAGGGGATGGAGAAGTTCTTCTCAGTCCCCCCGACGATGTTGAACGAAGGTCGATGAGCCGGTTTACCGGAATGGCTATCCTGGAAGAGCGTTTCTCCAGCGCATATTTCCGCTTCAATGACAACACCGCAACCGAGCTACAGCTGGGACTAAGAGCCTCGGATGAGAAGGAAGAATTCGTTACGCAATGGGATCAGACCGCCCGCAATCTGGCAAAAGAAGACGCCATGCGTCTGCTTTCTACCTTCAGTGAACTGTTGCCGGACGGGAGCACAAAAAACTCTACCCCCCAAACCCAAACGGACCCCGAAGATCGCCTGCTTCATGCGCGGCTGCAGGGAAACACTCTCGGCGTCTTCGACATTTTTTTCGACTCGACCGCCGAGGAGCAAATCGAAGCAGGACAAACGCGCACGGCGGAAAATGGCAACATTTATTACGACGTTTGGACCTCGTTCTCCATTAGAAATGCCGAACCCACAAGAGTTCTGCAGAAGAAAATCCCGGAAACGCTGCCGCGGGAATCAGAGTCTCGCCAGAATCGGATTCTGGTGCACAGCTATGTGATCGACGCGCATGTTAGGCCTCCCAAAGAACTCGATGCTGAAGTGAAACTGCAGCTTGACACCGAACACGGGGGATCACGTTTCCTGATTTTTGAATTATCCCGGTTTCTGCAGGTGCAGAGCGTCGAGGCCGACGGGCGCGCCGTTGAATTCATCCACAATCCCGCGGTCGAAGGCTCGCGGCTGGCGCGCAGCGGCGACGATCTGGTGGCTGTGATTCTGCCCACGCCGGCCGTAAAGGGCCAACAGATCAACCTGCACTTCGTTTATAGCGGAGACGTTTTGGCCGAAGCCGGCGACGGTTTGCTTTACGTCGGGGAGCGCGGCACATGGTATCCCAACCGTGGCTTGGCTATGGCCGACTTCGATCTTACTTTTCACTACCCTCCAGGCTGGACCCTGGTAGCAACCGGCAAGCCCACGCCAGTCTCCTCACCATCGCCTGCTCCACCACCAGCTTCGCCTGGCACTGGCGGTGAAGGCGAGCAGGTCGCACGGTGGGTTTCGGAACGGCCCATTCCCGTCGCTGGTTTCGACCTCGGCAAATATGTTCGTGCCGAAGCAAAAGCCGGAAACGTGCTTGTGGACGCTTATGCCACAGCCACGGTGGAGCGGGACTTCGCCGCAAATCCCGTAAATCCTCCGCTGCCGCCTCCGCCAGACGGCGCTTTTCACCGCCACTCCATCCCCATTCTGACGCCGGCCCCATCTCCGCTTCCTGCGCCGTCGCCCGCAAGCAATGAGCGCGCTGTGGCCAAGTTTACGGCTGATGCCATTCGTTACTATGCAGATCGCTTCGGCCCGTTCCCATATAGCCAATTGGCTTTGACGCAATTGCCGGGCCGCGAAAGTCAAGGCTGGCCCGGACTCATTTTTCTTTCCTCCTACGCTTTTCTGAATAAGCAGGAACAGGCAGATATTCACATGAATGCTGCCGGCGCGTTAATCGATCAACTGGTGCCCGCTCATGAGGCAGCGCATCAATGGTGGGGCGATTTGGTTACCTGGAACACCTATCGTGATCGGTGGTTTTCTGAGGGATTAGCAAACTACTCCGCACTGATGATGCTGCAGGATAAAAATCCAGCCGGCTTCCGACTGGTCATGGAGAAATATCGCGATAACCTGATCGAAAAAAACAAGAATGAAGACCCGGGGCCTGTGACTCTGGGAAGCCGGTTGCTCTCCTCCCGCTTTCCGCAGGGCTACGAAGACATCACTTACGGGCGTGCAACCTGGCTGTTTCATATGCTGCGAACCATGTTGCAGGACGCGGCAGAAAATGATCGTGGCAACTCTAACGGGAACACGGACGACCCTTTCGTGCGAGGATTGCGCAAAGTCCGCGATCGGTATGCCGGAAAGTCCATTACCACTCGCGAATTGTTCGAGGTATTTGCCGAAGATTTGCCACCCAGCTTGCGCTACGAAGGCAGAGCTTCTCTGGATTGGTTCCTGGATGGGTGGGTGAACGGTACATCCCTACCGAAGCTGGAGCTGACGGGAGTAAGGTTCACGGCGAAGACGAAGGTAAAGACAGCTCTCGTCAGCGGGGTGGTTCGGCAAACAGATTGCCCGGATGATCTGGTCACATCCGTTCCGATTTATGCGGTGATCAAGGGAAAGTCACCGGTCTTGTTGGGGCGTGTATTCGCTGATGGAGCAGAAACAGCGTTTCGGCTGCCGGCTCCCGCGGGCGCGCATAAGCTTCTGCTGGATCCTTACATGACCGTGCTCACCCTCCCCAGGCACGAAAAGTAGGCAAGGAACGCGTGACGGATTTCCCGGATCAGGAGAGCTAATTCTTCCTGGTACCGGTATGGGCTTTTCGGCGGCGGATAATCTCAAAATCAAGTCGAATAATTACAACCAACCTCCGTTGCGATAAATAACTCACAACGCACTAACTTGCGAGCACTCGCCGCTTACACAGACCGCCTTGCACGGATCGTCTTGTCATGAAAAAGAGAACGGCAATCGAACTGCTGAGCTACGGTGGTGAATACGATTCTGCTGGTCGAGGACGAAACTTTTGTGCGGCAAGCGATGGCCGCAGCTTTAACTTCGTCCGGATACACAGTATTGATGGCGGCAGACGGTGCCCAAGCATTAGAAGCCTGTCGCAATGCCTCGCAGCCGCTGGATCTGCTTGTTTCCGACATGGTTATGCCAGGCATGAATGGCGATGATCTTGCCAAAAGGTTCCAGGCGATGCATCCGCCGGGCCGCGTCCTGTTGATGAGCGGCTATGCAGAGGAACTCACGCAACCTACATGCTTTTCCTCCCAGAGTTCATGCCTGCGCAAGCCCTTCTCAGTGTGTACTCTAATAAAGGCAGTACGCGAACTACTGGAAGCAGACGCGCTTGTTCTAGGGACCTCGGCTGGGAAGAGTTAGTCACTGCCGCACTGCCGGACTCGGCTTTTCGGATGCGGTGTTGTTGGACGGATTCGTTACCTCTCCACGGGCTGTAAGCACCACAATGTCCACCCGCCGGTTTTGTGCCCGTCCCTGTGCCGTGAGATTGCTCGCGATCGGATGGTATTCCGCGTAGCCGGCAGCCGAAAGCCTGTCAGGAGGAAAATGATGATCCATGATGAGCACGCGAACGATTGCACTGGCACGTGCCGTTGAAAGCTCCCAATTGGAGGCCATCTGAGCCGTATGAATCGGAACATTATCCGTGTGCCCTTCGATGCGCAGCTTGTAAGTGCGAATCGCCAAAATTGAGGCAATGCGATCGAGCGCGGATAAAGATTCCGGCTTAATGGTCGCGGACCCGCTATCGAAAAATCCGAAATCGCGGAGGCTGATCACCAGGCCATCGCTTTCCCGGTGCAGGGCGACTTCATGCAAAACGATCTCTTCCTTCAGAGCCTCCCGCAACTCCGTTTGTAAAGTTGAAATGTCGGTCTCCTCGTCACTGCCGGAAAGAGAATCTTCCGGAGGAGAAGCACTGCGCTGCAGATCGGAGTTTCGCTTCACATTGTGAATCGCCTGCACCGTGCTGAAAGGCATGGGATCACTCAGATCGAGCGGGATCTGCGTCGTAGAAGCCGGAAACACGCCGAGTTCCTGAAATGCAATCTGGATTGACAGCGCTAACCTGCCCACCTTTCTTTGATCGACCTGGGAGGAAGCGTATAACACCACAAAAAACGCAAACAGCAGCGTAATAAAGTCGGCGTAAGAGACCAGCCAGCGTTCATGATTGCTGTGCGCGGGCGAGCGTTTGCGTCGTGGACTCATTCTCCGGCCTTTTCCTCAGTGTCATCATCATCTTCTTCTTTCTGATGCTCCTCCACCAGAAAACCTAACAACTTGGTTTCCAACATGCGCGGATTCATGCCTTCCAGAATCGAGGCGACTCCCTCTAACGTCATCTCTCGAAGGATTTGCGCATCGCGAATCCGCAACTTCATCTTGCCCGCCATGGGCAGATACAAAAGGTTTGCCGATCCCACGCCGTAAATCGTCGCCACGAATGCGACTGCGATGCCTTTGCCAACCTCGTCGATCTTGTCCAGATGCTGCATCACCTGAATCAATCCCAACACCGCGCCAATAATGCCAATGGTTGGCGCAAAACCGCCTGCCGACTCGAACACTTGCGGAACCTGCTCTTCGTACTCGGCCTGATTGTCGAGTTCGAGTTCCATCATCTTGCGCAGTTCCTGCGGCTCCGTGCCATCGACGGCGAGCATGAGAGAACGTTGCAGAAACGAATCTTCAATCTTCGGCAACTCCGCATCCAGTGACACGATGCCCTCACGCCGGGCCTTCTGCGCATATTGCACAAGTTTTGTGATGATTTCTTGCGGATCTCTTTGCGGATTGATGAACACCGATCCCAACTGCCGGAAAGCCAGCAAAACAATGGGCAGGGGGAACTGAACCATCACGGCTCCTAAAGTTCCACCGAACACAATCATGGCTGCCGTGGGCTGCAAAATCTGGCTCATGTTCCCGCCTTCGAGCAACAATCCGGCAATGATTCCGCCGAGCGCCACGACAAGCCCGAGCAGGCTGGCCTTATCCAGGCTCAGTTTATCCAGGCTCACTTTTGCGGCTCCCGCTTTCCTGCCTCGGGACGCTCAGCGAACAAGTTATGCGAAGCCGAACTGTCCCAGGCGAAGGAGAGCCCTTGCAACACCGACCTCCGGAACGCAATCAGCCGCTCCAAAACTTGCTCCGCCGTCTCCCGCACCACAATTTTTTCTCCATTGAGAAGCGTGATGAGCGTGTCTGGGGACTGCTCGACAAACTTGATGAGGTCGGAGTTGACGATGAAAGCCTGATTATTGAGACGCGTAAGCCTGATCATTTTCTCTGTGTCTGCGCTTCGACGCGCTGCCTTGGGGAGCTGGTTCCCTAAGAGAAGCTATCGGCGGAGTGCGAGCCCAGGCTTATTCGAAGCGTCGCGATTGGCAGTTACTTTGGAATTACAACCGATAGCCAATCCGCATGCGGCAACCGCTAAAGCAGAAACCCAAATCGCCGATGGGAACAAAGACATTCGGGTTCCGTAGAGCACGAAGTGGAACGGGAACTCCACAGAGATCCAATGCTGAGGAGGCGGTTCCAGAAGCAGAAGAGCGGGACCAACTCAAGCAAAGGAGCTAACAATGCCTCTTGGTATCCTGAATAACATTCCGTCGATCGCTGCGGAAAACGAACTTACCCTCACCAGCAACGCACTGAACACAACTCTTCAACAGCTCTCGTCGGGTTCGCGTATCAATACCGGCGCCGACGATCCTGCCGGCTTGGCCATTGCCAACGGCCTGCAGGCCAACATTGCCGCCTTGACGCAATCGGTGGCGAACGCAAATGACGGCGTCGGCGAGTTGCAACTGGCCGATGGCGCACTCGCCCAGGTCACCAACCTGCTCGATACTGCAGTCACGCTAGCCACAGAGTCGGCCACCGGCACGGTTTCCGACACGCAGCGTACCGCCATCCAGGCGCAGTACGCGTCGATCCTGGCTGAAATCAACCGCATCGGCACCAGCACCACCTATAACAGCCAGGCGGTTTTTCAAAGTGGCACGTCAACGAACCTTAACCAAGTTGCCAGCGCCAATAACGGCACCACGGCCCCAATATTTCTCGACAACGCACTGACCGCCGGCGAAACCACCTCGATAACGGCTGGGGGAGTTACATTCAACTTTCCGACCGGGACCGGCGCCGCCAACCCTAACGTCCAACTAACCACTGGCGGCGGCCCGAATACGTTGAGCACGGCTTTGATTGCCAACGGAGTTCTGTCGGTAGCCCGAGGCGGCGTTACCACCACTTATACGGTCGGTTCGGGCGCGGTAACCCTGAGGACACTGATCACCGCGATCACTACCGGCACGAGCCAAACTGGAGGTGGCACCATCGCCACTACCGGCGTCGCCGTCGGCGGCGGTGCCGCCACCGGCTTAGAAGCGGCGTTAGTCGGCGGGCAATTGCAGGTTACGGACACTGCCGGCAACAACAACCTCGCCGTAACTGGTGAAGCAGGCGTTATTACGGGAACCACCGCCGTCGCCGATTCCACGGCCTCAACCGTGCAATCCCTGATTAATGCCATCAACGCCGACACCACCGTCGGAGCTCACGCTGGGCTGGTCAACGGCCAACTGCAAATTACCGATCCGCAGAACCGTTCCGATCTCACGGTCACCACCGACGACCCCGTGCTCGGCGCTCCGGTCGCGGGTGCTCCCACTACCTTCACAAACACCACTACGACCGGGACGCAAACTCCTAACCTGAATGAATTGGTCGGCAATGCTTCCCTGGCGGCGAGCGGAACCGCTACCGCGCTGACGAACGGTTCGGTCTACAGTTTTACCGCCGGAGGCAAAACCCTTACTTACACGGCTGGTGCTACCAGCACTGTGGGCAGCCTGATTAGTGCCATTAACAACCCGGCCACCGATCCGGCCGGACTCGAGGCTTACATCAACTCCAACAATGATTTTGTGGTGGTCGATCCCAACAGCAACAACGATCTGGCGGTCAACTCCACCAACACCGGAACAGTCTTGGGGACGCTTACTAGTCCGACCGTAAGCACTACCTCAGAAAACATTTTTCTCAGTGATTCAACTTCGATCGGATCCAGCCAGATTGGCGTCACCATCGGCAGCCTGTCGACCACCGGGATCACCAACGGCAGCGGCGGCGCTGCCGTGAATCTGGCAACCACCGACCTGAGTACGCAAACCGATGCGCAAACCGCCCTGACTTTGATCAATCAGGCTATCGCCAACGTAGCCAGCACGCGCGGCACTCTGGGCGCCAGCGTCAACCGGCTTACGGACGCCAGCAACGTCATCAACAGCCAGGTGCAGAACCTGACCTCGGCAGAAAACACGATCACGGCTGCCGACATTCCGACTGCCGTCGCCAACCTCACCAAGTATTCCATCCTGGAGCAGACCGGTATCTCCGCTCTGGCCCAGGCCAACCAGCAACAGCAGCTCGTGTTGAAGCTGCTGCAATAAACGCCGTCGCAGTAAAAAGTCAGAAGGAGGCAGTCGAGCCTGCCTCCTTTCCGCTTACCCTCGGGTAGCTCGATATGAGCATGAATGCGGTACTCCTGTTTCCGCCTTCGACTGAATCTCCGGCCGAACAGGCGGTGGTGCGGCTTTCGCAAGCCGTGCCTCAACCCATTTCAGGAAGGGGTTCGCCGCGGGAAAACGATGGGTCGCAAGTTCGCGGATCGCAAGCGAATGCCGCGCAAGATGAAGTCAAAGTGCAGATGGAACCGCCGGGCGAAATTGCGGTGTATCAGTTTCTAAACCAGTACGGCACCCTGGTTCTGCAGGTGCCGCCACAGCAGTTGCTGAATCTCGCCCAGGCGATCTCGAAAGAGCTGGCTCAGGAATCAGGGTTCGAGCAAGCAGTCGCGGTCGGGAAAGGATAAACCAATGGGTATAAGCTTGAACCCTTCCACCATCCTCTCGGGGCAAGGCCTCGATGTCAGTTCGCTGGTGCAACAAATCATCAGCTCTCAGAGTGGTGAGCTGACGGTGTGGCAAAACCAGGGCACGACGTTGGCCACACAAAATGGCGTGCTGGAAGGCATTGAAAACAATCTCACCAACTTGCAAACTGCAGTCGCAGCCTTGGCAGATCCTGCAGGGGCGCTTACCACCCAAGCTGCAACCTCCTCGGACACCGGAATACTGACTGCGAACGCCCAGAGCTCTGCCGTAGACGGCACCTATGAGATCGAAGTCGGCAATCTCGCGACCGCGGGCTCGCTCTACACCCAAACGGTTGCGGGCGGGGCAGACGCCTCCATTCTGCCCTCAGGGTCAACCGGCGCAAACCTCGAGCTGCAGGTGGGAGGCGCAAGCGGCTCGACCTATGACATCGCCATCACCCCTGGAAGCAACGGCACGCTGACCACCTTAGCGAGCTATATCAATACCCAAAGCTCCGCCAATAGTTGGGGCGTAACCGCTAGTGTCGTCACGGATGCCAGTGGGTCGCGCCTGGCGCTCGAGAGTCAGAATACTGGCGCCAGCGGCGCGCTCGCCGTTACCGAAAATGTCTCCACTGGGCCGCTGACCACAGCCGACGTCGCCAATCCGGACGCAACCATTCTCGCCTCCGGCCAGACCTCCGGCGATATCCAATTGCAAATCGGAGGCTCCAGCGGAACCATAGCAGACCTCCCGATCACTCAGGGAAGCAATGACACTTTAAACACGCTGGCCAGCTACATCAACACGCAAAGCTCCGCCAACAGCTGGGGAGTGACAGCCACCGTCGTTCAGGACTCTGGAGGCTACAATCTGCAACTCACCACGCCAGCCACCGGACCCTCCGGAACCCTGGCGTTCACTTCGAACAACACTCTGCTAACCACGAATCCCAATCCCACCGGGCTGACCTTCGACACTCCGCAAGGCGGCACCAACGCTTCCCTGACCATCAATGGTGTGCCCTTCAGCAGCCCCAGCAATAACATTACGGGGGCGATTCAGGGAGTCACGCTAAATCTGGTCAGCCAATCTCCCGGTACTCCGGTTCAATTGACCGTGTCCCCAGATGCGGGTCAGATCACATCCGCCATCAACAATTTCGTCTCGGCTTACAACACCGTAGTCAGCAGCATCAACGCGCAGTATGCTGTCGATCCCACCGGCGCTACCCCCGCGCCTCCTCTGGAATCGGACACTTCACTGCGTTCGCTGCAGTCGAGCATTCTGGCCGACGCCGCCTACGCCCTACCCGGCGGTACCGGTGCCACGACCGTGAACAACGGCATCATCAATCTGGCAGCGCTCGGCATCAACATGAATAACGACGGCACCTTGACCGTGGGCGCCAACGCCAGCGGCCAGACGCTTGCGCAGGTGGTCGCTTCCAATCCCAATGCTGTCCTGAATCTTTTTCAGAATGCGTCGGGAACGGGTTTCGCCAACACTTTCAACGCCGACTTAACCAATTTGACCGCTCCCTCATCCGGGCCCCTGAATGTGGATGTGACCCAAAACTCGGCCCAGCAACAAGGCTTAACTACCAACATCACCAACTTCGAAACTCAGCTGAACAACGAACAAACCGCGTTGACCCAGCAATATGACGCGGTGAGCGCTTCCCTGCAGGCTTATCCTCTGCTTCTGCAGGAAGTGACGGAGACGCTGGGCACCCTGGGCTCCGGAACTTCTTCGAGTGGCGCGCTCATTTCAAGCGAGCCGACTCTAACTTCGGGACTCTAACCAGTGGATGCACGATCCTCTTATCGCGAAGCGGCCGTACGGGGCGCAAGTCCGGTACGGCTGGTGATCTGCCTCTACGAGCAGGCCATTGAAGATTTACGCCAGGCCGTCCTCGCCCTCGAAAAGGGAGAGATCGAATTGCGCACCCGCAAAATCAATCACGCGATTACCGTCATCGGGCAATTGCAAGGTTCGCTCGATATGGAACGCGGCGGTGACGTCGCCAGGAATCTGGAGCGCTTTTACAATCTCATTCGTACCGGCTTGCTCGATGCCCAGCTCAAACAATCGGCGCGAATTCTGGAAGAGCAAATCTCGCAGTTGGTCCTGGTTTACGAAGCCTGGCTGGAGGTCGAACGCTCTACTTCCGTGGCAACCCACCAGTCTCAGGATATTTCACAACCGGCGTCTGCGATCGCCTCGCCCGAAACCCCATCCGCCGACTGGAACGCCTGATGCCCTCGCGATTGCAAATCATGCGCGACACCAATCGACGCCTGAGCCTTTGTCTCGACCGCATCGCCTCGAAGCCCGAGGCCACCGTCACTCCGGACCAGATGGGCGCACTGCTTTCCGAACTGCTCGCCGCCGGCGCGGGCTTGCGCGCGCAGACCAGTCCGGCCGCGCAAGACCAGCGAGAAAGGAACCGAGAATTAGACTACGAGCTTGCGGAATATCGCCGGCAAGTGGAACGCCTGCGCGATCTTCTCCCATCGATTCACCGCACGTTGTTAGCCGAAAGATCCCGCATCGAAGCGCACCGCTTCCGGTTGCACTCCGCCGGCGAATGGCTTCGGACCTCGCGCCAGACTCTCTGACTGTCTCCTTATCTCAGCGTGCCCCCAAACTTCCCGGCTTTTTTCATTTTGTTGTTACCGCAAATAATCGAACAGATTGGTCTGCGAGGTTTGCCCGATGGTCTCCAGAGTGGCCTGGAGAGAGACCTGCCCGTTGGTGAGATTGCTGATCACGTTGGGCAGGTCTGCCGCGTCGATCGTGTTCTGTTCCTGTGTCAGTTGCTGGGTCTGGCTGCTGAGATAGGTCTGTTGCGAGTTGAGCTGATTCAGGGCATTGCCGTAGAACACGCGCGCGGTGTCGATTGCATTTAAGGAATTGCCGACTTCGGTGACCGCTGTGCCAATATTGCTGCCGCTCTGCAAGCTGGTGATCAGATCCTGAATGCTCTGAAACATGTCGGTGCCGGAAGCGGAGAATAACTCGGTACCGGGGAGATTGGTTTGCAGGGAGAAATCGTTTCCCAGCGTCACCGTGTTCACCCCCAAATTTCCCTGGTACGTTACCCCCGACGGAGAACTGGGATTCAGCACGTAGGGTGTGGTCTGGCTGGCGGTTCCCGCGAACACGTAATTGCCCTGGTAAGTAAGGTTCGCCAGCCCGAGTAATTGGCTTTGGATGCCCTCGACCTGAGTGGCAATCGCGTTGCGATCGGCGGCATTGACGGTGCCGTTGGCGCCCTCGGTTCCCAGCGTGATGGCCTGCTGCAATGCCGTAATTACCGAATTGAGCGCGGAATCGGCATCCTGCATCTCTCCCTGGATGCTGCCCAGGCTGCGCTCGAACTGGTCGGCCTCGGAGGTTTGGCTGGCATTCTGCACCAGGCTGGCCGCCGCAGCCGGGTTGTCGGAAGGAAGATTGACGGTCTGGCCGGTGGCGATCTCCTGCTCGTCGGTCTGGATCTCCTGCTGCGTCTGGGCAACCTCGGCGAGCAGGTCGGGATACGGATTGGGATTGACTCGCATGTTCGTCAGCCGGTTAAGGTCGTCATTTGAATCGCCGCATACATCATGTCGTTGATGGTGCTAATCACCTGCGCCGAGGCCTGATAAGCGTCCTGGTACTGCACCATGTTAGCGGCTTCTTCGTCGAGCGAAACTCCCGAAACCGAGGAGCGCTGATCGTTAAGCTGCTGCAAGATGAGATTCGAGGCGGTCTGCTCGGCCGAGGCGTTGGCTGTGGCATTGCCCACATTGGAAACGATCCCGGAATAATAGTCCGTGGGATTCTGCCCGCCGATGATTGCCTGGTTGCTCAGAGCGTACATCGCCTCGGCATTTCCGTTGCTCCCAGCGCTGCCGTCGGAGCTGGCGGCAATCAACGAAGGATTTGTAATTGCTACTGAGAGGCTGGCTGCAGCCCCGGTCGTATTCGCCGGCGGCAGGTTGAAAAGTGGCTCGTTCGTCGCCAGATTCCCGTTAAGATCGTAGCCCGTCGTCTGCACCGCGTTCACCGAGTTGGCGATCCCTGCGGCCAGGGTATCGAGCTGGTTCTCGATCGCGGGAATCTCCTGATCCCGCGCCGCCAGCGTTCCCCCTAACTGGCCGGAAGTGATCCGGCTGGTGATGTTATTCCCTTGGGAATAAATTTCGTGCAAGCCGGCCGAGTTCGACTGCATCGAGAGCTGAAAACTCTGGTTGCCGCTCACCAGCGGCGCGCCATTGGCGGTGGTAAGCGTAAGCGTGTTGTTGGTTGGAATTACCGAAACATCCACCAGCGACGAGAGTTGGTCGATGGCCTGTTGGCGCTGGTCAACAAACGATCCGGCAGTCTCCCCGGAATTCTGCAAGGTGCTGATTTGCTCATTCAGTTGCGCGATCTGGCTGGTGAGCTGATTGACCTGGCCAACGGTTTGCACCACGCTCAAATCGAGGGTTCCCTGCTGCTGGGTGAGATTGTTGGCGGTGGTGTTAAAGCTGGTGGCCAGGTTGTCGGCGGCCGTGATCACTCCCTGGCGCACCGACAAATCCGTGGGATCGGCCGAGAGCTGATTGACGCTGTTGAAAAAGTTTGTGATTTCGGTTCCGATGTCGCTGGTGGTGGTGGTGAAATTGAGCTGCGTCTGCTGCAGCGCCGATGCCAGCGTGCTGTATTGATTCTCACTCTGCGTCTGCTGCTGGATCTGCGACTCCAGTAGTGGGTCGCGGATGCTCTCCACGCTTTGCAGGGTCACGCCGGTGCCGAAGGTCAGATTTCCCAGTTCGACGGGATCGCTTGTCACCAATACCGGAACCTGCCGCGAGTAGCCGGGCGTGTTGACATTGGCGATATTGTTGGTGGTTGTCTCCATCGCGCCCTGTTCGCTCATCAGACCGCTTAGCGCGGTGGCCAGGCTGGCATTCAAGCTCGACATAAATCCTTCAGACTTTCTTCAAAAAGTAGGATGGCGGCTCTTACCGCCGGGAAGCTTCGGCCAACCTGGGACCATAAACCATGCTCGTCCCCGCCAGCATGTTCGCCATCACTCGCAGCTTCGCTCCCGACCGCGCCAGCAGCGCGGACTCCACCCGGGCCGCATATTGAATTCTGTTGGCAATGATTCGCAGGTCAGGAGATCCCGGTGGTCCGGACAAAGCGCCCTTGCGCCGGCTCGCCTCATCGAGAAATGCCGCCAACGCTCGGCTGAGCCCGTCCTGTTCACGGGTCCGCATTACAATGCCCGCGAGATCGAAACTGAGCAAGGCGTTTCGACTGCCCTCGAGGCTTGCTTCGATCGCGCTCAGCAAAGCCAGACCCGATCTGGGATGCTCCTCGAACTGGTTTGCCAATGGTGCCAGATTTCTCATTGCACAATGAACCGGGAATTCTTTCGAAAGTCGCCTCTTTTGCGCGCCATTTACGCCTGACAATTCATTCACGCCAAACTGTCTACGCGATGCGGCGGCCCTTCACGATCCACGTCGGATCCACCGTCCGAATCCGGTGCGCTTTCCTCGGTCGATTCTGTCACGACGGGCTCGGCAGGCGGCGGACGCCGTCGCGGCTGATCCCGCTGATTTTCCGCGACCGGCTGTCCCACTGTGGGTGCAATGGCCGGAACCGGCTCCATGCGCTCGGCCGTCGAACCAATCGCCAGATCATTGCTAACCACAACTTTGCCCCGAACTTTTGTTCTGAACTTTGCCCCGAAATTCGTTCTGAACATTCATTCCGAATATTCGTTCCGAACTTCGCCCTGAACATCACCCGAGCTTCGGCCTTCGCCCGCTCGTCTGGAGTTCACGCCGCAGGCATGACCAGCATGTGGATAAGCACGGCGCCGGCAATCTGGCTGGATTCGGGCTGATAGCTTCCATCCTCGACCACCTGGCGGAGGGCGTTCACTTTTTCCTGCCGGATTTCTGGAAACTGCAAGGCTTGCGCGGTCAACGCCTGCACTTGCTGGTGGGTTCCGGAAAGCTCTGCCTGATCCTCGCCCAAAATTCCGCCCACACTTCCGGCCTGCGCTCCCGTCGCCGCCAACTGGCCGCCCACACTCGAAGCACTCTGGCTTTCGCTTCGCCCGGTCTCGGGAAGCCCTTGCGCCCCCGAATTTGCATCGATTCTCATAACTGCCTCCTACCAATCTCACTTGCAATTTAGCTATCGGCAGGCCATTAAAAAACTTTAATGCTCCTCAATTCGTATCCGGTTCTCGTCCTGGCGCACCCACGACCGCCCCGTCCTTCCACCTACATGTTGTTCCATCGGCAGAAGTTATGAAAACTTTAGCGGTCACTTCCGGAATCGCTCGCATGGGTAGCCGGGTTTGCTCCCACCTCCTTTCGTGCTATCAAGTGGGCAGAAATCATCTGCGCAATTCCGAAGCCGCCGCCCTCCGCCAGGGCCGATGCCATGGCCTGCGTCCCCATGTAGTTGTAATTGTCTTCTCCGGCAATCTCATCCTGTCCGGGCAGGGTGGCAAAGGTTTTTTCGAAGGATTCGAGCACCGTGCCGATCAGTTGCGCTTCAAACTCGCGCGCCGCTTTTTTGCCCTTTCGCAAATCAGGTGTGGAAGCCGCCGGCAAGGTGGCGGCTATGGCCGCGTTCGCCGAGGAAAAACCGGAAACTGCGCTCATCAGATCACCTCCAGCTCGGCTTCGAGCGCGCCCGCCGCTTTGATCGCCTGCAAAATCGAAATTACATCCCGCGCGGTTGCTCCAATGGCCTGCAGCCGGGTCACCAGTTCCTCCACGCTCGCGCCCTCGCTCAAGGCCACGTTGCGGGCCGGAGCTTCCTTAGCAGTAAGCTTCGTTTCGGGTAGGATTTCGGTCTGTCCGGCCGACCCGGGGGTTGGCTGCGATGCCGCGTAGCTGGTGGACACCTCAATGGAGAAGCTGCCATGCAAAATCGAAACCGCGCCCAGCCGCACGTCCTGCCCCATCACCACCGTGCCCGTGCGCTCGTTCACCACCACCTTGGCCTTGCGGCGCACCTCGACCTCGAGATCTTCAACCCGGGCGAGCAGCGCCGGAAGATCGCTGCCGCCCGCCGGAGCCTGAACTTCCACCCGCCGGCTGTCAACCACCTTCGCCGCCGCCGAACCCAGCTCGTGATTCACCGCCGCGGCTACCTCTTCGACCGTCGTAAAGCTGGCCTCATTCAGCAGCAGGGAAAAGTTGTGCAGCTTGCTGAGATCGAGCGAGCTGTCGCGCTCAATCAGAGCTCCATTGGGAATGCGCGCGGTGGTCGGATGATTCACCTGTTTGGCGTTGCCTCCCGATCCTGCGGCATAGCCGCCCAGCACCAGCGGTCCCTGCGCGGCCGCGTAAATTTGGCCGTCGGCGGCGTATAACGGCGTGAGCAGCAACAGCCCGCCTTCCAGGCTGCGAGCATCGCCGGCAGAGCCGACCGTCACATCGAGCGGCATGCCGGGCCGGGCAAACGGAGGCAGATTGGCACTCACGAACACCGCCGCCACATTCTTCACCTGCACCACCGTCTGCAGCACGCTCGGCGGAATCTCCACCCCCATGCGCTGCAGCACGCTGGCCAGAGTCTGAATCGTGAAGTAGGTCTGCTGCTTATCGCCGGTGCCTCGCAAGCCGACAACCAGTCCATAACCAATCAGCGAATTGTTGCGGATTCCCTCTACGGTCGCGATGTCGCGGATCAGCATCTTGCGATCCACGCTCTGTCCGGCAGAGAAGCTTGTGGTAAAAATCACGAAAGAAACCGCATAGCGCGAAAAACACCTTCCCCAGCCCATCGCTCCACCCATGACTTTCCTAGAACCCAAAAATCCGCAAGAACCACTTCGTCCACACATTCGGCGGACGCACCCCTTCGCTGATCACGCCCTTGCCTTTCACCTCAACCTCCAGATTGCCGACGCTGTTCGAGGTCACCGTGTTGGTGGCGTCGAGATCGCCGGGGCGCACCAGCCCGCGCACGATAACCGTCTCCCGCTGGTTGTTCATCACAATCTGTCGCTCGGCCTCAACCACCAGCGTTCCACTGGGCAATAACGCCGCCACCCGCCCGGTCAGAGTCGTGCTCAGCGCCGTGGTCGAGGTCGCTTGGGCTTTCCCGGTCAGCGCCTGATTGGAGTTTGGCGAAAGCAGGTTTGCCACCCCGCTGGTCGTGATATGCCCGCCCAAGGCGGTGATTCCCGAACTCGCAGACAAGGCGCGGCCGGTCGCCACATTGCCGGTGTTGGTCGACGATAAGTTCTGCGAGATGTTGATGGTCACCAGATCGCCGACCCGCGAAGCTTTGTAATCGGACACCAGATTCGCCATCCGGCCGTTGTCGACCCACAGGCTGCCAAGGCTGCTGGCCGCCGGCGCCGGTGACGTTCCCATCATGCGACGAATGTAGTCGGTGAGCGCGTCATGCTTTGCAGGACTGTTCTTATCTTTGTCCTTACCCTTGGGGCTCGCCTGAGCCAAGCTGGCTAAGAGGCTGGCTAAGAGAATGACCAGCCCGACGCAACTGATCGTCTGCCAAGGTTTCCCCCTTTTGCCGACCACGGGAAGCATCCGGCAAGACCGCGTCTCGCGGGGCCTCTTCATCCGCCTCTCCATCAGAGCCCGGTTCACAGTCCCGCCCGCAAGGTTCCATCGCTCAGAATTTCCGCGCGCAGAATCCGCCCGGCATTCTTGAAGCGCACGCGCACTGTCTGGCCGAGCCCCCCGCCGTCGAGACACGTCACCGGCAGCACGATGCGAATTCCTCGTTCATCCCAGCGTAGCGTCGCCGTCTGGCCGGGCTTGATCAGCCGCTCGCTCACCGCGGCGTAGGCCCCCGAAGATTCCCCAAGGGAAGCAAGGCGCATGGCGCTGGATTCCGAATCGTAGTTGTGGCCGGCGGATCGCGCACGAGCCCAAACCATAAACGGAACGCAATCCTCGGCCCGGGTGCAGCGCAGAGAAAACTCCCGGCGCTGCAAGGCCGCATTCCAGGAAGTTTTCGTAAGCTCGAGCGGCGCATCCTCGGGGATCGACTGCGCCGCCGCGCAATTGAAGTTCTCCAGCGAAAAGCTGCGATCGCTGTTTTGAGTCAAACTGCGCCGCGCAAAATCTGCGATCGCGGCGCAAGACTTTGTGGCTCCGGCGCGCTGTACTATGATCTGTGCGGGAACTTCGATCTGTGCGGGAACTTGGCTCACTCTTTCATCGCTCATCCCGCTGGCCGCCGCAAGACCCTCCAGCAAACTCCGCACCTGCGAGCGCCTCAACACCCGCACCGTTCCTCGAAGCGGCGCCACACCCAGACTCACTCGGGTTGCCATGGTTTGCACTCGCGAGCAAGTGTCGGGGCTCAACAAGTTCGCCAAAGTCAGTTCACCGCCTTCCACCTCGACATAGGCTTTGACGCCGAGTTGCGAGCACGCCGTCGCGGCCGCGCTCTGCAGACCGAGTGCAAACCACGCTCCCGCGAACATAAAAAAAATGATCCACTTCATGTTCATGCCCTGACTGCCTTACCGCCAGTCACCCCCGGTGTCTATCGCCCCAGATTATTGATGGTCTGCAGCATCTGGTCGGCCGCGTTCACAACTCTCGAGTTGGCCTCATACGAACGCTGCGCCACGATCATGTTCACGAACTCGGTTACCACGCTCACGTTCGATTGCTCGAGCATGCCCTGCACGATGGTTCCCAAACCTTCCGTGCCGCCCGGCGTGCCTACGATCGGAGCGCCCGAAGCGGTCGTCTCCAGAAACAAATTGCTTCCCGTGCTGTTCAACCCGCCGGGATTATTGAACAGCGCCAGTTGCAGTGTGCCGACCTGCTGGGCCTGGGTCTGCCCCGCCACGGTGACGCTGACCGTGCCGTCCGATCCCACAGTGATGGAGGTCGAACCGGTCGGAATGGAAATTCCCGGCTGCACCGCGTCGCCATCCTGATCGACCAGGTTGCCGTTCTGATCGGTGTGAAAACTTCCCGCCCGCGTGTACGCGGTCTGCCCATCCGGCAACAACACCTGAAAAAATCCCTGCCCTTGAATCGTCAGGTCCAGCGGATTGCCCGTCTGGCTGAAATCTCCCTGGGTCTGAAGCACTTCAGATGCGGCCGACCTTGTGCCCAGGCCCACCTGCAGCCCGGCTACCTCGGTGGTTTGCTGCGTCGCCGCCGCCCCCGGCATGATCAGATTCTGATAAATCAGATCTTCAAACTGCAATCGCCGGCTGCGAAATCCGGCGGTGCTCGAGTTCGCCAGATTGTTGGCGATGTTGTCGAGATTCAATTCCTGGGCCGTCATGCCGCTGGCCGCGGTATACAGTGCACGAATCATATTTTTTCTTTCCTGTTCTTGTTCTTATCTCTTGCGGTTTCCGCGAACTTCGTTTGCCATCACACCTTCGGCAGATCCTGCACCGCTGTCTGGTTCAACTGGCTGTCGAAAGCGCTCATCGCGCGGGAAAGCAATTCGGTGTTGCGCTGGACGGTAATCAGCTGCACGACTCCCTCCATCGCACCCACGTTCGAACCCTCCAACATGCCCTGCCGAACTGTAGATTCGACCGCCGGCACCGCTGCACCTGTCGGAGCGCGATAGGTCGAATCGCCCACCGCCGTTAGGTTCGTGCCCGCTGGAAATTCCGCGAGGTTCAGCCGGTCAACCACATTTCCATCCACCGAAATCGTTCCATCCGAACTGATTGCCACATTCCCATTGGGCAGCGTGATCGGACCTTGCTGTCCCAACACTGCATTTCCATCGCCCGTTACAAGCTGTCCCGAACCAGTCGTGTGAAAGCTGCCATTGCGCGTATACAAAATTCCGTTGGCCGACTGCACCGCAAAAAATCCCTTGCCCGCAACCGCCGCGTCCAGCGGATTGCCGCTCGGGCTGAAGCTGCCGGAAGTTAAATCCAATCGGCTTCCGCTCAAGACTCCAAAATTGTTGATTGCAACATTCAGCGGATTCACACTCACGGACGCGTCACCCACCAACAACGAACGAAATGTCGTCTGCTGCGCCCGATACCCGGTCGTCGATAGGTTCGATAAATTGTGCGCCACCAACTCCAAAGCTTGTGTCTGCGCCGCCAGTCCCGCGCAGGTCGCGTAATAGCCGCTGTCCATAAAATGCCCTCAAGCAAATTGCGATTTCGCCGATTCATACAAGCACACCGCATTCCAATCTCGATCGTGCAGTCTGATCATCTAAGTGCTTGGAAATCGACCCGCGCAGATGGGCGCGAAAAGAAAAATTTAAGATTCAACTTTGCAGGGGAAGATCTTGCAGCGCTGCGCAACCTCGCTCGGCAAAATCTTCCTACTTACGTCATCCGTCGCGTCAAGATTCTGCAATGATCGCGAACCCCGCATCAGAAATTTCTCATCACGCGGTGGCCGCACCTTTCCGCAAAACACCTCCAGAAATTCCTTAGCATCTGCCGCCCTTGCCGCCGCATCAAAATCCTTTTTGTCTCGGGAGCGGTATTTCTGTAATGTTTTGTATGGATTACAAACCCAGGCTTGCCATAGGATCTCATGGATCAAACCCGCTCGATTGCGCCAGCTCCTCCTGACCATCAACTGCCTGCGCCGGAAGTTGAATCCCGACGCGGCAAGAAAAAATATTGGATTTGGATTCTGGTTCTCGTGGTGGCTGCACTTATTTTGTACTGGATCTTCGCCGGCCACAATCAAAGCCAGACTCCCGCTCAAGGAGCAGGTGGACGCCGTGCCTTTTCCGGGCCCGTAACCACTACCACCGCCACCGCCACGAAAGGCGACATCGGCGTCTACCTCAATGCTATCGGCACCGTAACTGCCCTTTACACCGATTCCATCACTGCGCAAGTGACCGGTGTGATCAACGCAGTCCACTACAAAGAAGGCCAGTACGTCCGCAAGGGTGATCCGCTCATCGACATCGATGCCCGCCCCTATGAAGCGCAAGTGATCCAGGCGGAAGGCGCATTAGAGCGCGATCAGAATTTGCTGGCACAAGCGCAAATGGACTTGCAACGTTACAAAGACGCTTGGGCTCGTAACGCCATTCCGCGCCAGACCCTCGAAGATCAGGAAAAGATCGTGCTGCAGGATCAGGGAACCGTAAAAAATGACGAAGGCACCTTGCGCTACGATCAGGTGCAGGTCATCTATTGCCATATCACCGCGCCGATCGATGGCCGGGTGGGACTGCGTCTGGTCGATCCCGGAAACCTCGTCACCGCCAACTCCACAACCAGCCTGGTTGTAATCACGCAGACTCAGCCCATTACAGTGGTCGCCACCATTTCGGAAGACAACCTCGCAGACGTGATGTCGCAGCCGCATCACGGCATCGGTCTTCCCCTCGATGCCTGGGACCGCGCCAACGATAAAAAGCTCGCCACCGGCAGAGTCACTTCATTCGACAACCAGATTGATACCACCACGGGCACCATAAAAGTGCGCGCTACCTATGACAACAAAAAGGGCGAGCTTTATCCCAACGAGTTCGTGAACACCCGCTTGCTGGTGAAAACTCTTCACGATCAGATCCTGCTGCCCAGTTCAGCCATCCAGCACAACGGCAGTACGGCTTTCGTTTACGTAATTCAAAATGGCCAGGCCAACATGCGTACCATCAAAACCGGCGTCTCCGAAGGCGGCAGGACCGCGGTTGAAGGTGTCAACGCCAGTGAAGTTGTAGCGGACAGCAGTTTCGAGAAATTGCAGAACGGTTCCAAAGTTACGATTTCCGAGAAGCCTCTGCAAATTCCAAATCCTGAGGGGAATGCTCCGTGAGTCCGTCTCGCCCATTCATTCTGCGGCCGGTCGCCACCATTCTTCTGATGGTTGCCATTCTGCTGGTCGGGTTAGTGGCGTTCCGCCAGTTGCCGATTTCTGCTCTGCCTCAGGTCGACTATCCCACCATCCAGGTGCTGACCTTTTACCCAGGCGCGAGCCCGGACGTGGTCGCAACCACGATCACTGCGCCCCTCGAACGTCAGTTCGGCGAAATGCAGGGGCTCAGCCAGATGACCTCCACCAGCGCCGGAACCGTCTCCGTCATCGTCCTGCAATTCAATCTTGCGCTCAATATCGATGTCGCCGAGGAAGAGGTCCAGTCCGCCATCAATGCGGCGCAAAGTTATTTACCCTCCGACTTACCAGTCCCCCCCGTCTACAACAAGACCAATCCCGCCGATGCTCCGATTCTGACCTTGGGAATCACTTCTGACTCCATGCCCTTGTCGCAGGTCGAAGATCTCGTCGATACTCGACTTGCTCCGAAAATCTCGCAACTGAACGGCGTCGGGCTCGTCAGCATCAGCGGCGGACAGAAACCTGCCGTCCGCATTCAGGTCAATCCCACCAAGCTCTCTTCCTACGGCATCAATCTGGAAGATGTGCGCACCGCCCTCACCCAAACCAGCACGAACTCGGCCAAAGGAAACTTCGATGGCCCGCGTCAGGATTACCAGATCGACTCGAACGATCAAATTACGCAGGCCGAAGGCTATAACGATGTCGTCGTCGCCTATCGCAACGGCGCTCCCGTTCTGGTCAAAGATGTAGCCACGGTCATCAACGGCGTGGAAAACGCGCAGCTTGCGGCCTGGATGAACACTCAGCCCGCGATCGTTCTGAACATTCAGCGCCAGCCCGGTGCCAACACCATCAGCGTCGTCGACAGCATCAAGAAAATTTTGCCGCAGCTCGAGGCCAACCTGCCCGCGGCCGTGCAGATCACCGAACTCACCGATCTCACCACCAGCATCCACGCCTCAGTCAACGATGTCGAATTCGAACTCATGCTGACCATTGGGCTGGTTGTGCTGGTCATCTTTCTTTTCCTGCGCAGCGTTCGCGCCACCACCATTCCCAGCGTAGCCGTGCCGCTGTCATTGATCGGCACATTCGGCGCCATGTATCTGCTCAATTACAGCCTCGACAATCTTTCGCTGATGGCGCTCACCATCTCCACCGGATTCGTCGTCGACGATGCCATCGTCATGATCGAAAACATCGCGCGCTATCTGGAAGAAGGCGAATCGCCGATGGAGGCCGCTCTCAAAGGCGCGGGACAAATCGGTTTTACGATCATGTCATTAACCGTTTCCCTGATCGCCGTCCTCATTCCGCTGCTCTTCATGAGCGATGTGGTCGGCCGTCTTTTCCGCGAATTTGCCGTAACCCTTGCGGTCACCATCATCATCTCGGCTGTGGTCTCGCTGACATTGACCCCGATGATGTGTTCGCGCATTTTGAAGCACGAGCCCGAATCGCAGCAGAGCCGCTGGTATCGCGCCTCCGAGCATGCGTTTAACAGTATGATTGAGTTTTACGGCCGCACCCTGAAAGTCGTCCTTCGCTATCAGACCACGACCCTGCTCATCGCGGTCGGCACGCTCGTATTAACCATCTTCCTATACATCGTCATTCCCAAAGGGTTTTTCCCGACCCAGGACACGGGCGTCATTCAAGGGATTTCGCAAGCGCCGCAATCAATCTCTTTCGAAGCCATGGCCAAGGAACAGCAGGAGCTGGCTTCGATCATTCTGAAAGATCCCGCCGTCGAAAGTCTCTCGTCGTTCATCGGCGCCGATGGCACCAACACCACCTTGAACAGCGGACGCGTCGAGATCAATCTCAAGCCGATCGAACAGCGCTCTCTGAGCGCGGCCGATGTGATCCGGCGCCTGCAGCAAAACCTGGCCAGCGTGCATGGAATTTATCTTTATATGCAGCCCGTGCAGAACATCACCGTGGATGACCGCGTCACCCGGACGCAATATCAATACACGCTGGAAGATCCTGACATCGACGAATTGAATTCGTGGACGGGAAAATTTGTAGCTCAGCTAAAGAAGCTGCACACCCTGGAAGATGTTGCTACCGACCAGCAAACTGGCGGTCAGGCGGTTGCACTAAACATCGACCGCGTGACCGCTTCGCGCCTTGGCATCGCGCCCGCAACTATCGACAACACTCTCTACGATGCCTACGGCCAGCGCCAGATCAATACCCTCTACACGCAGCTGAACCAGTATCACGTTGTAATGGAGACTCAGCCGAACTGGAGCAAGGATCCCAAAAACCTCAGCGATCTGTATTTGCAGTCCAATGCTTCTTCGAACGCAACCGGAGCCGCGTCTTCAACGTCTTTTGCAGCCAGCGGATCGGCATCCGCCGGCTCCAATGCGACCACCACTTCCGTTCTCTACACTCCTTCTGCCAACACCCTTCACACTTCGGGCACCGTGCTGACGCCTGCCAGCACTTCGTCCGGCAGTTCGCTCAACGCCGGTACTTTCGCGGGAACCACTCCCAACACCCTGGTTTCAGCTACGGCCGCGAATGCGATCCCTCTCAGCACATTTGCCCACATCACAAACACGACTGAAGCTCTCTCCATCAATCACCAGGGACAATTCCCTTCCGTCACCGTTTCCTTCAACCTGGCGCCCAATGCTGCGCTCGGCACGGCAATCAGTGAGATCAACGACGTCGCCGGCGAAATCAACTTCCCTGCAACCATACAGGCAGGATTTCAAGGAACCGCAGCCTCATTCGAGAACTCCCTCTCGAATGAAGCTGTGCTGATTTTGGCCGCGCTGGTTGTCGTATATATCGTGCTCGGCGTCCTGTATGAAAGCTTCGTCCATCCAGTTACGATTCTCTCGACCTTGCCCTCTGCAGGCGTCGGCGCTCTGCTAGCGCTGATGCTTTTTCATCAGGAACTCAGCGTGGTCGCCATCATCGGTATCATCCTGCTGATCGGCATCGTGAAAAAGAACGGAATCATGATCGTCGACTTCGCTCTGGAAGCCGAGCGTGAACGCGGGAAAAATTCCACAGACGCCATCTACGAAGCCAGCCTGCTTCGTTTCCGCCCCATCATGATGACCACCATGGCCGCCCTGCTCGGCGGCCTGCCGCTTGCCTTAGGCCGCGGCTACGGTTCCGAACTGCGCCGTCCGCTGGGCATTGCCATGGTCGGCGGTCTTCTCGTAAGCCAGGTGCTCACGCTTTACACCACTCCCGTTATCTACATTTTCTTCGATCGGCTGGCACAACGTTTCAGCAAAGCTAAGCCTGACTTGCAGGCAGGCACGACCGAACCCGAAGCGTCTCCGGAGACCCCATGAGTTTTTCGGAGCCATTCATTCGCCGCCCGGTTGCGACCACTCTGCTGACTGTTGCCGTCGCTATTGCCGGAGCCGTTGGCTTTACGGTTCTCCCAGTTGCTCCCTTGCCCCAGGTCGATTTCCCCACGATTTCCGTCTCCTCGAGTCTTCCCGGTGCCAGCGCAGAAATTATGGCTTCGTCAGTGGCTACACCGCTCGAAAGGCAATTGGGTCACATCGCTGGCGTCTCGGAGATGACGTCGTCCAGTTCGCTGAGCAGCACCTCCATCACCCTGCAGTTCGATCTGTCGCGCGACATTAACGGAGCGGCGCGCGACGTTGAAGCCGCCATTAATGCGGCACGCAGCTATCTGCCAGTCAACTTACCTGCCAATCCCACCTACCGAATGGTCAACCCCTCCGACGCTCCCATTCTGATCATGGGCCTTACCTCGGACAAGTACCCCACCCCGAAGCTCTACGACGAAGCCTCTACCGTCATGGAGCAAAAGCTCTCGCAAATTCAGGGCGTCGGCCAGGTATACGTCGGCGGCGGTGCTTTGCCCTCCGTGCGAGTGGAGGTGAATCCGACCAAGCTCGAGAGCCGCGGCCTGACGCTGAACAACGTACGCTCCGTACTCAGCCTGCAAAATTCCGATATGGCGCGTGGCAAGCTCTCCAACAGTTCCGAGAGCGCCGACATTATTACCAATGGTCAGATTACCCAGGCCGACCAATATAAGCCGCTCATCATCGGCTACAGCAACGGGACAGCGGTTCACCTCTCCGATGTAGCCGATGTCGTCGACTCCACCCAGAATCTGCGGACGGCGGGATATCTCAATGGCGTTCCCTCAGTTACCATCATCATCTTTCGCCAGCCCGGCGTAAATATCATTCAAACTGTCCAGCGCATCGAAGCGCAATTGCCGTTCCTGCAAGCCATCCTGCCCCAGGGCATCAAGGCCACTATTGTCTTTGATCGCACCACCACCATTCGCGCTTCGGTTGACGATGTCGAGCGTACTTTGATCATCTCCGTCATTCTGGTCGTACTGGTGGTGTTCTTCTTCCTGCGTAACGCGCGCGCCACTATCATTCCGAGTATCGCCGTCCCGGTTTCTCTGATCGGCACATTCGCCGTAATGTACGTGCTCGGTTTCAGCCTCGATAACCTCTCGCTCATGGCGCTCACGATTTCCACGGGCTTCGTCATCGACGATGCCATCGTCGTCATGGAGAACATCGCCAGGCATCTCGAGGCCGGTATGAAACCCATGCAGGCAGCCTTGCAGGGCGCCAGAGAGATCGGCTTTACGGTTTTTTCCATCAGCATGTCGCTGGTCGCCGTATTCATTCCGATTCTGCTTATGGCCGGAATTGTCGGGCGGCTTTTCCGTGAATTTGCTGTAACTCTCGCCACCGCAATCCTGGTATCGATGGTCATCTCTCTCACCACCACCCCCACCATGTGCGCCCATCTGCTGAAACGGGAAGAACCAGGCAACCATGGGCGGATTTATCGCTGGAGCGAAAGCTTTTTCAACGGCATGCTATCGCTGTATCGCAGTTCGCTCGAGTGGGTGCTGGAGAATCCCGCACCCACTATCCTCGTGCTGCTGCTCACCATCGCGCTTAATTTTTATCTGATCTTTCGCCTGCCCAAGGGATTTTTCCCGCAGCAGGATACGGGAGCGCTCGTCGGCGGCGTCCAGGGTCCGCAGGATGCCTCTTTCCCGTTCATGAATTATTCGATTCTGCAATTAGTGCAGGTCATCAAGGCCGATCCTGCAGTTGCGAACGTAAATGCCTACACGGGCGGCAACGGCGCCAGCAATGGAGGGTTTATGTACGTCGCTCTCAAGCCCCTCAACGTGCGCAAGGTCGGCGCTGCACAAATCATCAATCGCCTGCGCCCCAAACTGAATCGCTTGCCTGTCGCCTCAGCGTTTTTGCAGGCCGTGCAGGATCTTCGCATCGGCGGCCGCTCGAGCAATGCCCTCTATCAATACACGCTGCAGTCGGACAACATCGCGGATTTGCAGCATTGGGGGCCGATTCTGTTGCAGAACATGAAAAAACTACCCGGCCTGCAGGACGTGAACAGCGATCAGCAAAACGGGGGCCTGCAGGATTTTTTAACCTACGACCGGCTTACCGCGGCGCGCCTGGGCCAGACTGCAACTTCATTAGATAATTCGCTCTATGCCGCTTTTGGCCAGTCGGAAGTCTCGGTAATCTACACCCAACTGAACCAGTACTACGTGGTGCTGGAGGTCGCTCCACAATACTGGCAGCGCCCCGAAGCTTTGAATAACATCTACATCAAAAGCAACCCGAACGGCACCAACGCGGCAGCGATGACTCCCCTCTCTACCTTCGCCACTTCGCAGACCGGTACAACCGCGCTACAAGTCAACCACACCGGCCTGTTTCCTTCGGTGACCGTCTCTTTCAACCTGGCGCCCAACATGTCGATGAGCCAGGCCACGAAAGAAGTTACGCAGATGGAACAACGCCTGGGAATGCCCTCGACCATCACCGGCTTTTTCGCCGGAACCCTCCAGGCTTACCAGCAATCGCTTTCGACCGAGCCGATCTTGGTTACTACGGCGTTGCTCGCCGTCTATATCGTGCTCGGTATTTTGTATGAGAGCTTCATCCACCCACTAACCATCATCTCTACGCTACCTTCGGCCAGCGTCGGAGCCATGCTCGCGCTCCTCATTTTTCACATGGACTTGAACGTCATTTCGATCATCGGAATTGTGCTGCTCATCGGAATCGTAAAAAAGAACGCCATCATGATGATCGATTTCGCTCTCGCCGCCGAGCGCGAAGAAGGCAAGAACACCAGAGACTCGATCTTCGAAGCCTGCATGCTGCGTTTCCGTCCTATTCTGATGACCACGATGGCCGCACTCTTTGGCGCGCTGCCTTTAGCCTTCGGCACCGGCATCGGTTCGGAGCTTCGACGCCCGCTTGGCATTACGATTGTTGGCGGTTTGCTCCTGAGCCAATTGATCACGCTCTATACCACACCCGTTGTCTACCTTGAGTTAGACCGCTTGCGGCTGCGCCTCACCGGCAAACGCAGAGACACATACTCTCCCGGTCGAGCCAATGGTGGAACCAATGGAGCACCCGAAAATGCATAGAAACATTCTGCGGCCAACTCGTAAGCTTTTTCTAATGCTGCTATGCGTCGGCGTTCTGGCTGTCACGCCAGCCTGCTTGCTTGGGCCCAAATATCACGCCCCCAAACCTGCCACGCCTGCCGCGCCCAACTACAAAGAATCCACGGTCAACTTTCAGGACACGCAAGGATGGAAAGTTGCCAACCCACAGGAAGCCATGCTGCGCGGCAAGTGGTGGGAAATCTTCAATGATGTGGAACTGAACGCGCTCGAAGATCAGGTCAACATCAATAACCAGAACATCAAGCAATATTTCGAAAATCTAATGACCGCGCGTGCCGAGATCCGCGAAGCCCGCGCCCTGTACTGGCCCACAATAACCACAAACCCTTCCTGGAATCGATCGAAATCGTCAAGCACATTGAGCAATTCGTCGCAAGCCAATACCGGAAGAACCAGCACTCTCCTGTCTTTCCCGGTCGATGTTTCCTGGGTTCCCGACCTCTGGGGCAAGATTCGCAACGAGGTGCGTGAGGCGCAGTATGCCGCGCAGGTAAGCGCCGCCGATCTTGCAGGCGAGCAACTCACCGAACAGGCCAGCCTGGCGGAATACTATTTCGAAATTCGCGGCCAGGACGCTCTGCAGAAAATTCTCGACGAAACCGTGCAAGCCGACCAGAAGGCTCTGGAAGTGACAAAAGCAGGTTACGAGACTGGAGTCGCCGATTATATCTCCGTGGTCGAAGCCCAGGCCACGCTCGAAAGCGCGCAATCGCAAGCCATCAATGTGAAAGTGGCGCGTGCGCAATTTGAGCACGCAATTGCAGTTCTGGTGGGCAAACTCGCGACCGACTTTTCGATTCCGGTACGCCCCGAACTCGCCGCCCCTCCTCCGATTCCCGTGGGTGTGCCTTCCGAATTATTGCAGCGCCGTCCGGATGTGGCCGCGGCTGAGCGTACGCTCGCCGAAGCCAATGCCATCATCGGTATCGGCTACGGCGCTTTCTTTCCCGCTCTCACCCTTTCCGCATCGGGAGGAGTTGAAAGTTCCTCGTTTACGAAATGGTTCACCTGGCCGAGCCGTTTCTGGTCGATCGGCCCTTCGATTTCGCAAACTATTTTCAACGGCGGCTTGTATCGTGCCGAACTGAACCAGTACACCGCCACTTACAACGCGGATCTTGCGGCCTATCGTCAAACCACGCTTACCGCCTTCCAGCAGGTTGAAGATTACCTCGCCGCCGTCCGCCTCTATTCGCAGCAGATCGAAAGGCAGCAGGAGGCGGTCAAGCATGCTCAGGAATTTCTTAACCTGGAAATGGCACGCTACGAAACCGGAGTCGATCCCTACGTCGACGTCGTAACCGCGCAAACCACATTGCTCGCCGATCAGCAAACCCTAACCACAATTCATGTCGAGGAGATGACTGCAGCCGTCTCTCTCATCGAAGCTCTGGGCGGTGGTTGGGATCAATCGCAATTGCCCACGCCTTCGCAGTTGACGCAGAAAGTGCCGAAATCAGAGACCACGCTACAGCAGTGAAATGTCGCGGCGAGCAGACAAAAAAATCTGCTCCGCGCTTCTTCAGCGAGGAGCCATCTACTTTCCCGACTTTCTTGCAAGGCCCCATGAAACACTACTGCGGCTGCGACTCCGCCGGCGGAGCCTGTCCATGTTCCTGCATTCGCTCATGGTGGCGCTCTTGCATCGCGTCAAACTTCTTTTGCTGATCGGGATCCAGCACCCCACGAACTTGATCATTGGTCGCTTTGTGGATGTCCATCATTTTTGCGTGGCGATCTTCCCGCGACAATGACGTATCCGACCGCACGCTCTCCATTTGCGATTGCTCTGACTTAAAAGCATCCAGCACCTTGGCCTGCTGGTCCGAAGTAAGATTCAACCGTTTCGTCAGCATATCGGTCCGCTGTTGCGGATCCCAATGACCGTGGCCGTGCTCCATCGGCGCTGCCTGAGCAGGCTGCTGACTGTTATTACCATTATCCTGCGCAACCGCAGCAGGCGTGACCGTGTAGACGAGGCCGGCAAGCGTCAGCGCGAGCATGCATCTTTTGAACATAGTGTTTTCTCCTCTCGCTTTTCGACGTGGCAACAATATGAACGTCATTATCGATCCGAAGTTGCTGGATTCCCTTGTCTTTTACGAACTTTTACGAATTGGCTTGCTCGGCCGCCTTGGTTCCTGACGTTTACTTTCCATGCGAGATTTCCATTGCTGGGCAGCGCGCCATTTAGGGAATTTCACATTACGGTTTCCAGAAAAATTGCCCATGGCGCTCAAGCCATGAAAACATCTGCCGACCTTACCTTGGGTGGGAGGGAAAGGAGTCCGTTATGAGTATTGCTATTTCCAGTGCGCTTTCGACCGCAGAAGTTTCCGCGGCGAACTCTCCTTCAACGGCAGCACAGCAACAGGCTCGGCAACAAGTCGAACGACAGGTGCAGCAAGCCACGACCGCCTCGGATACGGTCACATTAACCGAGGCACAGCAGGTCTATAACCTCTATAACCAGGGCCAGACGGTGCCGCAGATCTCGAGCAGTCTGAGTTTGCCGCTGAGCACCGTAAATAATTATCTGGGTATCACGCAGAGCGGTAGCTAGGCTCGAACTCTCAGGCACCCAAACCCAATTCGGATTTGGCTGCTTCCATAACCTATTTTCGATCTTGAAGTTCCGGAGACAAACGCTCCCACGATTGCGAGCGTGACACGGCCTCATTCCAGCGTTCTCGCAGATCTTTTGCTCGCGAACGCGGCATGCGAGGTTCGAAGCACTGGTAATCTTGCGGCAGGTCGCCGATTGCTTGGACATCTTTCCATACCCCCGCGGCAAGACCGGCAAGGTATGCCGCGCCCAGTGCTGTGCTTTCTGTAAGCGCCGGACGAACCAGGGGCACGCCCAAAATATCGGCCTGGAATTGCATGAGCGTATTGTTCGCGGACGCCCCGCCGTCAACTCGCAACTCGCGAAGCGGAGAGTGTGTGTCCGTCTGAATGGCGTCGGTGAGATCCGCGACTTGATAAGCGATGCTTTCGAGCGCCGCCCGTGCGATGTGTGCGGCAGTCGAGCCGCGCGTAAGCCCGAGGATCGAGCCGCGGGCGAACGAATCCCAGTGTGGAGCGCCAAGTCCAACGAACGCGGGAACAAAATAGATGCCGCCATTATCCGGCACCGAGTTGGCGAGAGCCTCCACTTCCGATGAACTGCGAATGATCTTAAGCCCGTCGCGCAGCCACTGCACCACCGCTCCGCCCACGAACACGCTGCCTTCCAGAGCGTAGTCGGTTATGGCGCCGATCTTCCAGGCCACGGTGGTGATCAGACGATTCGTCGAAGCCACTGCCCGCGAACCTGTGCTCTGCAGAAGGAAACATCCCGTGCCGTAGGTGTTCTTAGTGAGTCCCGCAGCAGTGCAGCGTTGGCCGAAAAGCGCAGCTTGCTGATCGCCAGCGATCCCTGCAACCGCAATACCGTTGAGTTCCGGAATGCCGCTTACCACCCCATAGACTTCGCTGGACCGGCGAACTTCCGGCAATAACGATGCAGGAATCCGAAACAACGCGAGAAGATCCTTGTCCCATTGGCCAGCATGAATATTAAAAAGCATGCTGCGGGAGGCGTTGCTGGCGTCGGTGATGTGCAAGCCGCCACCACTTAATTTCCACACTAGCCAACTGTCGACGGTGCCGAAGGCGAGTCGCCCGTCTTCGGCAAGCTCCCGGGCGCGCGGAACGTGGTCGAGAATCCAGGAAATCTTGCTGGCCGAAAAATATGGATCGATCACCAGGCCGGTGCGTTGCCGAATTAAATTTTCGTGCCCTTGCGATTTGAGCTGACTGCAAAAATCGGCTGTACGCCGGTCTTGCCAAACGATCGCGTTGTACACCGGCTTCCCGGTCGACCGGTGCCAAATGATAGTCGTTTCGCGCTGGTTCGTGATGCCGAGCGCCCTGACCTCGCGAGGCTGCACGTTGGCTTTCGCCATCGCCTCGATGGCGACCGCAAATTGCGATGCCACGATTTCTTCCGGATCGTGTTCAACCCATCCTGGCTGAGGAAAAATCTGCGCGAATTCGCGTTGCGCAACCGAAACAATGGCACCCTGATCATCAAACACGAGAGCGCGCGAACTGGTTGTGCCCTGATCGAAGGAGAGAAGCATAGCTCACGTACCGCCGACGGTAACTGTACCACTCCTCGATTTCCCCTTGACAGCCGAGATTCATCCAGTATGATTACAGAATATTTATTCATCATTATGAATAAATATTCATAATGAATAAAGCGCTGCGGCAGAGGGCCATTCTCGAGGCATTGCGGTCAGGGCCGATTGAGAGCCAGGAGGATTTGCAGCGGGCGCTGCGCAAGCGCGGATTCCGAGTGGGGCAGGCGACTTTGTCGCGCGACACCCGTGACTTGAATTTGATCAAGACTGCGGCTGGATACGCGGTCCCGCAGGGCGAGGCGGCGGCTCTTGCTCTCCCTCCGGTGAAGCGGTTGGTGAGGGAATTTGTGCTCGACGCCCGTCCCGCGCAGAACCTTCTGGTGGTGAAGACGGTTATCGGCAGCGCGCAGCCGGTCGCCGCCGCACTGGATGAACAGGAGTGGGAAGAAGTCGTGGGAACGATTGCCGGAGATGACGCGATTTTGATTGTCTGCCCTGATAAAGATGCCGCGAAAAAAGTCGCGGCGCGAATTGAGGAGATGCTGGGCTGATGGCCGCAAAATTGAAGATCGGGGTGCTGGGGGCGACGGGATATTCCGGCCTCGAGTTAACGCGCCTTCTGGGGCGTCATCCCCGTGTGGAGAAGCCGGTGCTGTTGCGCCGCGAAAGCGCAACCAATGAACCCGGGAGCGGCGTAAACGCTGGCGCAAAGCATACCCCTACCGATCTCGCAGAGATTTTCCCGGAATTATCGGGAAATGGTGGCTATCCCTTGCAGTCACTTTCTTGGCCGGAGCTGAAACGCCAGAGAGTGGAATTAATTTTCCTGGCAACGCCGCACGAAGTATCCCGGGCCATTGTTCCCGAGGCGATCGCCCAGGGATTGCGCGTCATCGATCTGAGTGGCGCGTGGAGGGTGAAGCAAGAGCAGCATCGCGAAATTTACGGATTCGAGGATGCCGATGCGGCAACAGCCGCGAAGTTAACCGCAAGGGCGGTGTATGGGCTTCCAGAGCTGAACGCTGACTGCATCGCAAACGCGCAGCTGGTGGCCAATCCCGGTTGCTATGCGACTTCCGTGATTTTGGCGCTGGCTCCTCTGGTGAACGCCGGAGTAATCGATCGCGAGCACGGAATAATTTCCGACTCCAAGTCAGGCGTTTCCGGGGCGGGCAAATCTCCGACCGCGCGCACTCACTTCGTTGCTGTCGCGGACAATTTGTCGGCCTACTCGGTTTTCGAGCACCGGCATTTGGGAGAAATGGTTGAGCAGTTGGGATTGAATGATGCCGAACTGACCTTCACCCCGCATCTGTTGCCGATACCGCGTGGGATTTTGTCGACCATCTATTTGCGCTTGAACCGCACGATGCAACCGGCCGAAGTGGAAGCCTTGTTGCGGAACTTTTATGAGGGACGCAAGTGGGTGAGGGTCTTCGCCAGCCGCAAGCTCCCGCAGTTGCAGTTTTCGCTGCACACGAACTATTGCGATTTGGGATTCTGTCTGGCCGAAGATGGCCGCCGCCTCGTAATCGTCTCCTGCGTCGACAACTTGCTGAAAGGCGCGGCTGGACAGGCCGTCCAAAACATGAACTGGATGTACGGCTGGGATGAGCAGGAGGGTTTGCAGTGATCGTAGTAATAAAAATTGGCGGCAAAGCGATTGAAGATGCGGCGACGCTGCGCAAGTGCGCGAAGTCCGTAGTGGAACTGGCACAGGACGGGCATCGCGTGGCGGTCGTTCATGGCGGAGGAAGCACCCTGACGCAAGTGCTGGAAAAGCTGGGCAAGAAGAGTGAATTCGTTGACGGCTTGCGCGTGACCGATGCGGAAACTCGCGATGCGGCTTTGATGGTGCTGGCTGGCGTCGTAAATAAAAAGCTGGTGGCGGCGATTCAGAATGCGGGAATGCCCGCAATCGGATTTTGCGGTGGCGACGGCATGACGTTTCGTGCGCGCAAAAAGTTTGTTCACGGCCGCGATTTGGGTTTCGTCGGCGAAATTTGTTTTGCCGAGCCCTGCTGGATTGAAGCGTTGTGGGCGCAGGGCGGAATTCCAGTGATGGCATCGCTGGCGCTGGGGGCCGATGGCGAGTACTACAACGTGAACGCGGATGAAATGGCGGCAGCGTGTGCGGCGGCTTGTCATGCGAATACTTTGATTTTCCTCACGGACGTACCGGGCGTGAAAGATTCGTCGGGAGGAGTAATGCCGTGGCTCACGACGAAACAGGCGGCCGAATTGGCAGCCGCGTCGATCGTCAGTGGCGGAATGTTGCCCAAGCTGCAGGCTTGTACCCGCGCCCTGAAGCAGGGAGTCGGTCGTGTGCGAATCTTGCCCGCGAATGAGGCAGAGTTGTTGCCGCATTTCTATCTGGAAAAATTGTCTTGCGGAACGGAGGTTACCTGTTCATGAGTTCATCGGTGATGGTAGCGAGAAAATCTCCGCTTCTCGCGAAAGCAGTAAAGAATGCGGCGCCCGGCCGGCAGTTTTGGTGTTCGGATTTGGTTTCGACCCGCGACCTTGCGCCGGACGGTGTACGGGCAGTATTGGATTTGGCGGAGATCGTGAAGGCGCGGCCTGCGGATTTTCGAACGGCGCTTGCCGGACGCCAGATGGTAATGTTTTTCGAAAAGCCGTCTTTGCGAACGCGCCTCACGTTTGAGGGAGGCATACTGGCGTTGGGCGGCGCTGCGATGTTCGTCGACCAGAGGCACGAGCGCCTCGACGCGCGCGAAACCTTGAGCGATGTCGCCCACAACCTGGAGCGCTGGGTGGATGTGATCGTGCTTCGAACCTTCTCGCACGAAACCATCGCGGATATGGCCAAACTTGCGTCTGTTCCAGTGATCAATGCGCTCAGCGATGCGGAGCATCCCTGCCAGGCGCTAGCGGATTATTTAACCTTGCGGGAGCGCTTCGCAGATTTAAAAGAGATTTGTCTGGCTTATGTGGGCGATGGAAATAATGTAGCCCACTCGCTGCTACTGACTGCGGCCTGCCTCGGATCGTCGATTCGCGTCGCAACCCCGGCGAGCTATCAGCCTTCCGCTGAGATCGTCGCCGCAGCGCAAGAGATCGCTAAAAAAACCGGAGCACAAATTCAGCTCATGAACGATCCCCACGAAGCAGTCGCAGGCGCGGACGCCGTTTACACGGATGCGTGGGTCAGCATGGGCCAGGAGCAAGAGACACAAAAGCGCGAAAAGGTTTTTCCGCCTTATCAAGTGAATTCGCAACTCATGGCGGAAGCCGCGCCCCATGCGGTGTTCATGCATTGCCTGCCGGCGCATCGCGGTCTCGAAGTTACTGATGAGGTAATGGATTCCGAGCAGTCGTTGATTTTCGAACAGGCGGAAAATCGCCTGCACGTTCAAAAAGCGATTCTTTATTTATTGCTGGGCGGCGGCGATCGCCGGCCTGCGAGGAGTGCTCATGCCTGAAAAAGTTGTACTTGCTTATAGCGGTGGACTCGATACCTCCATCATTATTCCCTGGCTGAAGGAAAACTATGCGTGCAATGTGATCGCCATGGTCGGCGATGTCGGCCAGGGCGATGACATTGAAGCCGTCGTCGACAAAGCATATAAAACCGGCGCGAGCAAAGTTCTCGTCGAGGATCTCCGTGAGGAATTTCTAACGGGATATGTTTTCCCCGCGCTCCAGGCAGGCGCGGTGTACGAACATAAATATTTGCTTGGAACTTCGCTGGCGCGCCCGGTGATTGCCAAACATCAGGTCGATGTCGCACTGCGCGAGGGCGCAACCGCGGTGGCGCATGGCTGCACCGGAAAAGGAAACGATCAGGTGCGATTCGAGCTGGCATACCAGGCGCTGGCGCCGGAGTTGAAAGTGATCGCCCCGTGGCGGGAGTGGTCTCTGAAGTCGCGCGAAGATTGCCTGGATTATGCCGAGCAGCACGGCATTCCAGTCGCGGCAAGCCGCGAAAAGATTCACAGTCGCGACAAAAATTTGTGGCACTTGAGCCACGAAGGCGGAGAGTTGGAAGATGCCGCCAACGCCCCGCTCGATTCCACTTGGCAGATGACGCGCTCACCGAAAGAAGCTCCCGACAAAGATGAGACGGTCACGATCGGATTCGAGAAGGGCATTCCGGTTTCTGTCGGCGGCATGAAGCTCGATCCTGTGTCACTTGTTGAGTTATTGAATGAAATCGGCGCCCGCAATGCAATTGGGCGTGTGGATTTGGTCGAAAACCGCTTTGTGGGAATTAAGTCTCGCGGATGTTACGAAACGCCTGGCGGAACTCTGCTGATTGCGGCGCATCGCGAACTGGAGGCGCTGTGCCTGGAGCGCGAGTTGGCTCACTTCAAGCAACAAGTAGCGCTCAAATATGCAGAGTTGGTGTATTTCGGTCAGTGGTTCACTCCGCTGCGCGAAGCACTGGACGCATTTGTCGCCAGCACGCAAAAAGAGATTACAGGCGGCGTGACCCTCTCCTTATACAAAGGAAATGTCTCCGTGGTGAGCCGCGAGTCGGAGCACTCGCTCTATCGCACCGATCTTTCCTCATTCACCATGGGCGAGAGTTACAACCAGAAAGACGCGGAGGGATTCATTCGCATTCTGGGGCTGCCTTCGCGCACCCGGGCGCGCTCCCGTGTGGAGGTTGCCCGATGAAGATGTGGTCGGGACGGTTCCGGCAGGGATTGAATCCGGAATTTGAGCGCTGGCAGCGCTCGTTTGAGTTCGATTGCCGGCTACTGAAGTACGAACTCCAGGCGAGCGCGGCGCATGCCCAGGCGTTGAAAAATGCGGGGATTCTCTCGGCCGACGAGCTCATCAGCATTCTGGAAGGCTTGCAGCAGATTGGCGCGATGAATCGCCCTCAAGACGATGAAGCCGAAGACGTGCATCATTTTGTCGAGAAGCAACTGGTGGCGCGGATCGGCGACCTCGGATACAAACTGCATAGCGGACGCAGCCGCAATGAACAGATTGCGACCGATCTGCGTTTGTTCGTACGGTCTGCGATTGACCAGATCCGAGCTGACTTGGCGGAAGTATGCGCATCGTTTGTCGATCGCGCGGAGCAGGCTGGCAGTGCCGCAATGCCGGCTTACACCCATCTGCAGCATGCGGAACCGGTGCTGGTCGCGCATTGGCTGCTGGCTTATCTCGAAATGTTTTTGCGCGACGGCGAACGGCTCGCCGATTGCCGCAAGCGTGTGAACGTATCTCCTCTAGGCTCCGGAGCCGTAGCCGGCGCAACTCTGCCGGTTGATCGAACCTTCATGGCAAGCGAGCTTGAGTTCGATGCTCAGAGCGCCAACAGCATCGATGCCACCAGCGATCGCGATTTTGCCCTCGAGTTTGTGAACGCACTCTCATTACTGGGATTGCATTTGAGCCGTTGGGCCGAGGAGATGATCATTTTTTCCTCGCAGGAATTTGCTTTCGTGCAGTTGCCGGAGGCTTACTCGACGGGCAGCAGCGCGATGCCGCAGAAAAAAAATCCGGATTTGCTGGAGCTGGTGCGAGGAAAAACCGGCCGCATCATCGGAAGCGCCACAGCTTTGATGATCACGCTAAAAGGCCTGCCGCTGGCCTACAACAAAGATTTGCAGGAGACGCAGCAGCCGTTGTTCGATGCGGCCGACGCAGTCATTGGAATGTTGCCGCTGATTGCCGGATTCATGAAACAAGTTGAGTTCGATTTCGAGCGTATGACCGAAGCGACGGGATCAGGATTTATGAACTCCTGGGCGGCAGCTACTTATCTGGTAAGCCGCGGAATTCCTTCGCGCTTGGCGCACGAGTTGATCGGCAAGGCAGTGAAGTTGTGCCTCGAGAAGAATTGCGAACTGCAGGATTTGGCGCTCAATGACTTACATTCGCTAAATCCGGCATTTAATGAAGACTTCTACGAATGCCTGAAACCGGCATCCGTGCTGGCGATTCACGATGTTCCTGGCGGAACCGCGCCGGCGAGAGTGCGTCACGGGCTGGCGGCCGCAAAAAAGAAAGTCGAGGCATTGCGGGAGGAAGTTCATGCGCACGCGTAAAGCCATCCTGCCGGATGCCAAACACATTCATGAACTGATCTCGGCCTACTCGGCCGATGGAACTTTGCTGCCCCGCACTCTTCCCGAGATTTGCGAGAACGTTCGCGACTTTGTGGTCCTCGAGCACGAAGGCCGAATCATCGGATGCGGGGCGCTTCATCTTTATGGAACACACCTGGCCGAGATTCGCTCGATCACAGTTGGTCCGCTAGCTCAGGGCCACGGCGGCGGCACACGCCTGATGAAGGCTTTGATGTCTGAGGCTAAACGGCATCGGGTGGATTGCATTTGCCTGTTCACTCGTGCGCCGGAATTTTTTGCCCGGCAGGGATTCCAGATGGCGCGCCGCGAGGACTTGCCCGACAAGATTTACAAGGATTGCCACGTTTGTCCGCGATATCACAAATGCGACGAAGTGGCGATGGTGCGCGGTAAGCTGCCCACATTCGCGATCCTTCCGGAACCCGCCAACTGGCTGGTAAAGCTGCAGCCGATGGCGTGAGGCGCTCCACGCGAGCTCCCCGCAAAGTGGGCAGTTAAGAAGGAGCCGCTCAAGGGCACTTTCGGAAGCCGCACCCCGCCCTGGGCCCAGCCATGCGTAAGGGAAGCCAGCGATGCTATGATCGGCGGAGCCAGAATTCCTTTTACAGGCGGAAACCGCATTCATGGCAATTGCTCCTCCTCGCAGTTCCACACCCACTTCGGTCTCTAACTCATCCACTTCCTACGCCATTCCGCTAGCCGTGGTGACCTCACTGTTTTTCATGTGGGGATTTCTCACCTGTCTGAATGACATTCTCGTTCCTCACCTCAAATCGATCTTCGACCTCAACTACACAGAGATCATGCTCATCCAGTTTGCCTTCTTCGGAGCATACTTCGTGTTTTCGATCCCTTCGGCGAAGATCATCGACTGGATTGGCTATCAGCGATCGATGGTCATGGGTTTGCTCACCATGGGGTTGGGTGCATTTTTATTTGTACCGGCCGCCATCGTGCCATCGTATCCGTTATTTCTGGTTGCATTGATTGTGCTGGCCGCAGGCATTACTTGCCTGCAAGTGGCGGCGAATCCCTACGTGACGGTGCTGGGAAAGCCGGAGACCGCTTCCAGCCGTCTGAATCTGACGCAGGCATTCAATTCGCTGGGAACTTTTCTTGCTCCATTTTTCGGTGGCCTGCTGATCTTGAGTACCGCGCCCAAAACCATTGAGCAGATCCGTGCGCTGGCTCCAGACGCTCTGCACGCCTATCGCGTGCACGAGGCGGCCACAGTGAAACTGCCGTACGTAGGCCTGGGCGTCGCGTTAGTCCTTCTGGCCGTTGCCATCGGATGTTTCCATTTGCCGAAGATTCCCCAAGCTCAACACAAGGTTGGAGAAAAAGTAAACGACTCAATCTGGAAGCATCCCAACTTGGTCTTTGGTGCGATCGCAATTTTTGTTTACGTCGGCGCAGAAGTGGCCATTGGAAGCTTCCTGGTGAATTATTTCATCCAGCCTGAGATCGGCGGTCTGACGGAGAAAGTGGCCGCCAGCTTTGTCGCCTTTTATTGGGGCGGCGCAATGGTTGGTCGATTCATCGGCTCAGGTCTGTTGCAGAAGATGAAAACCGGTCACCTGCTGGGGATTTGCGCGGTATGTGCGGCCGCATTAGTGACGACCTCTATGCTCAGCTTCGGCCACTTCGCGATGTGGAGCATCATTCTGGTGGGATTTTTCAATTCGATCATGTTCCCCAGCATTTTTACATTAGGCGTGGCAGAACTGGGCCCGCTGACCGGCGATGGTTCGGGAATCCTGATTATGGCGATTGTTGGCGGAGCGCTGATCCCCCTCGCGCAAGGGGCAATTGCCGACCGCATCGGAATTCACCACGCATTCTTTTTGCCGGTGATTTGCTATCTCTACATCCTCTTCTTTGCCCTCAGCGGCTCCAAACCAAACAGCGAGCGGCACGCCCGAACGTAGCCAGCGGCCGTTGGAATAAATCACGCCGTTGCCAGGTCGGCCTTTTTGTGCGCGCCTTCGAAGTGCGCTTCGATTTCTTCCAGCGTCTTGCCTTTGGTTTCAGGCAGGAAAAATGCCGCCGTAATGAAGTAGATGACGGTGCACCCGGCGAATCCGAAGAACATCGTCGAGTACCCGTATCGACCAACTGTCGGAAGGAATACCGCGGCGATGCCAGTCGAGACCGCCTGATTCAGTAGCAGAGCGATGCTCATCCCGTTCGAGCGAATACGCGTCGGCATTAATTCTGAAAGTGCCAGCCACACGCATACGCCGGGACCAACCGCATAGAAAGCCATAAAGAGGAACAAAGTGATCGCCACCAGCATGCCGTTATGCGCAGTGGGAACCGGAGTGATAAGCGCGTCGTCGATTTTGAGCGGTGACTCACGGGCCGCATCGAGATTGCCGAACGGGTTAGAAAAAAACGCGATGACTTTGTTGGCAGGCAGACAAGCTGCGCGGCTGATTTCGATGGGCTTAGCGGCAACTTCGTCAGAGCGCACGGCTTGGCTGGCGCCGCGAAAATCTCCGCACGAATAAATGACTACCAACGATGTCGGCCGATTGCTGACAGCGATGAATTTTGCGGGACTTTGATCTCCAGCAGAAGCCAGCAGACTGTTGGCGGTTGAGCCATCAAAACGAAGTGCGAGCCCCTGGTCCGCGCTCACCATCGACTGAACCGCAGCCCGCGCGTCAACGCGAAGTTTTTCGGTGCTGCGGAACAGAAACGCAGTACAAAGTAGAGACGCAATGATGCCGGCGGTACCCCACGACAGTAAAAACTTTCGCCCTTTGCGATCGACCAGCATCACTGCGCCGATCGTCGTCAGGAAATTCACGATGGTGAAAAGAACATAGCCCCAGTGCGCCTGCAAATCGGAAAGTCCGCTTTGTATCAGGATGTTCGCGTTGTAGCCAATGATCGAATTAACTCCCGTCGCCTGATTGCACGCCAGGATCACGCAGGCAAGCACAAACGGGATCACGTACTTGCGCCGAAGCAGCGATTCTTTGACTTTCGCTCCGCTCGAAGTTTGCGCCTTTTCGGCTGCCACACCTTGCTGCATTTCGCCGAGTTCCAGGTTAGCTTGATCGTTCGAACGTGAACGAAGAAGTGCGGCAAAAGCAGCATCGCGCTTGCCTCGGCGAAAAAGCCAGCGCGGCGACTCAGCAACCATGACGCTGCCGATCACAAACAAGACGCCAGGTGGAAGCGAAACCCAAAAGATGCTGCGCCATGCAGTGTCCTTGAATGCGAACAGCTTGCCCGCGTCTCCCAGTCTGGCAACCTGTTCGACCCGGATGCTGAAATACATTCCCACTACCGCAGCGGCCACAATCCCCAGCGTCAGCAGCCACTGGAAGATGCCCGTGCCTTTGCCCCGGCTGGAAGCCGAGAGACATTCCGCCAGATAAAGCGGAACGACCACCCCAATCAGTCCGGCGCTAATACCTTGCAGCAACCGGCCGAGAACTAACGGTTGATAGCCGTGCGAGAGCGCAATCACCGGAATGCTGACCACGAACAGCAGGCCGCTGAGGGTCATCAGCCGCCGGCGGCCCATCCAATCGGCCAGCGTTCCTGCAAACAGAGTCGAGATCACGCTGCCCAGCAGCACCGCGGCTACTACGATCGAAAGTTGCCCCCCGTTCAGCCCCGAAGTCGCTTCGAGATACGGCAAGGCGCCGGCGATAATTCCGACATCGATGCCGTAGAGCAAGCCTCCAAGCCCTGCGACCAGCAGGAGAAAGCGGTTATAAGCGGCTTTCGAGTCATCAGCCACGTGACGCGTCCTTTCCGGGGATTCGAGAAACGATCGAGAAAATGATTCCCGCGAGCATACTACCGCCGGGCATCTGGAACAGAACCTTTTTCGCGCGCGGAGTGGTCCGCCATTCCTGCCGTCGTCGGTTGCTGAATCTTGCCACGCGATCGAGAAGCAGCATGGGCAAAATACCCGCACCCCAACAAGCGATCACCGAAAGCGGCGAATAAAAAGGGTGTGGCGCTCCGAACGGTAGTAGCCGACTCCGTAAATGGTGGCTTTGCCCTTGGTCGAATAAATCACCTGGCGAATACGTAGAATAGGCGAACCTTTAGGAAGGCTAAGCATCTCGGCAAGATTGGCGTCGGCGGCAGTGGCATCGATTTCTTCATCGGCATACGCGAGGTCCACGCCGTAATCGTGCTGCAGGGTGCCGAAAAGCGAGCTTCGCCCCAGGTTGGCGCTCACCAGGCCGGAAAACTCAGGAGCGGGAAGATAGCAGGTCTCCAGAGCAAATGGCTCTTCGCCGGTTAGCCGCAGGCGGGTAATTTTGACCATTCGGCTGGCCACAGGAAGGCCGAGGCGGGCTGCGATTTCCTGCTCGTCCTCGATGATCTTCGCCGCAAGCACCCGCGAGCGGGGCGCCAGCCCGCGGCTCGACATATGCTCGGTGTAGCTCATCAACTTGTTGAAGTGAATTTTGGGGGCGGCGACGAAGGTGCCCGCGCCCCGCCGGCGCTCCACAATACCCTCGCGCTCCAAGCCGGCAAGGGCATGGCGAGCGGTCATCAGGCTGACTTTGTGCATCCTGGCCAGCTCACGCTCGGATGCAACCGCATCGCCCGGATTCAGCTCCGCCGCCTCGATCCGCTTGCGGATCGCGTTCTGGATGCGTTTGTAGACGGGCGTGCCGTTACGATGATTTCCAGCCATAGCCGATCTTACCCATTGAGACCCATCTGCTATATAGCGTATAGGTGCCATCCTGTAAAGTGAAAACGTCGCGAACGGAATGCAATCTGCAAGCTTTCTTCATTGAATTGCTATAGAGCGCATCCAGTTAAAACAAGACCGCGGGATACGCACCCCTGCCAATTTCTCCGTCCTCTAACCGCGTACTGTTGCATTTGCACCGAGATTGGGCGTACATCTGTGGAAAAAGTGGCCGGAATCGGTTCCCGGGACCACAGAACTCCCTCAGGGTGCGATATAGAGCAGTTCGACGCGATTCGTAAAACAAATTGCAGTGAACTGCATTTTTTTCTTGACCATCAACCATCGCGTGCTATATAGCATAATGCGATTGTATTAGCCACGATTGTGGGCGTGTCTAAGCGGGTGCTCTCAGGAGGTTGTGCGATGAAAAAGCTGGGGATTCGATTTTTAGTCTCGCTGGCATTGGTAGGGATGGCGGCTACGTTGAAGCCGGCTGTGGGGCAGGAGGTCACCGCTTCGATTGTGGGCACGGTTACCGATCCGAGCGGCGCACCCATAAAAGGCGCACAAGTGAAGGCCACCGACGCCGAGCGCGGCACGGTGTGGACAGCACAAACCAACGACAGCGGAGCCTACAGCCTGCTCAGATTGCCGATCGGCAGTTACGGCGTCAAGATTACGGCACCCGGATTCGATACGGCGGTGCGACCGCCATTTGCGCTAGTCCTGAACCAGATAGCACGCGTGGACGTGCAATTGAAGATCGGGAAGGTGTCTGAGACGGTGGAAATTACCGGCACGGCGCCAGTGCTGCAAACCGAAGACGCTCAGGTGGGAACCGTCATGGACTCGACCAGCATCGCGAACCTGGCGCTGACCAGCCGCAACTACATCCAGTTGACTCTGCTTTCTCCCGGCGTCACCACCACCGACCCTTCCACGTTCAACTATGGATCGCAGACTACGCAGGGCTCAATCAACGGTGGCGGTCGCCCCTACATTAATGGCAATCGTGAAGAAGATAACAACTTCCTGCTGGATGGGGTGGATAACAACCAGGCATCGGACAACCTAACTGGGTATACCCCGTCACCGGATGCGATTGGAGAATTCAATCTCATCACACAAAACGCTTCTGCCGAGTTCGGCAACTACGCCGGCGGAATCATCAACGCGACCATCAAATCTGGCACGAACAGTTTTCACGGAGATGTATTTGAATTCCTGAGAAACGACTATTTCAACGCCAATAAGTGGGAAAACAGTTCCTTCGTCTCCGGCGTCCCGGGGGGCCTGCCTACTCCGAAGCTCCGCTGGAATATATTTGGCGGCACGCTGGGCGGCCCGATTATCAAGAACAAATTGTTTTTTTTCGGTGATTATCAGGGTGTGCGCCGCGACTTGCCGGCCAGCTCCAGCCAAATTACAGTTCTTACGGCGGCGGAGATCGGCGGCAACTTCAGCGCCCTCAGCACGCAGCTCTACAATCCCTGCGCAGCCGGAACCGGCGGCACATCGAAGACGCCTTGTACCTTTAT
Organism: uncultured Acidobacteriaceae bacterium; assembly: GCA_963766625.1. GTDB lineage: Bacteria > Acidobacteriota > Terriglobia > Terriglobales > Acidobacteriaceae > Sulfotelmatobacter. The sequence continues at coordinate 953,383 of CAVYBF010000028.1, forward strand.
ACCAGCAGCTTCACGGCCGGTATTTCCCGGCAATATAATTCCTGCCGCGAATCTCGATCCGGTATTTAGGGCGTTGGTGACGAGCCCGTTATATCCGAAGGCAGTCAGCACGCTGTCGAATGGTTTCGGAGCCGCCGTCAATACGACCGACGACCGATACAACACGGACCAGGGCGACATCAAGGTCGACTATATCGCCTCCAGCCGCGACCACGTCAACCTGCGCTATTCGAAGAGCGATGAATTCGATCCCGGAACAAATTCGCAGCCACTGCTGGGCAACTCCCTGAGCGAGGCGTGGTTGAACAATGGCAGCGCCAACTGGACCCACTCGTTCTCGCCCAATCTGTTGAATGAAGTGCGGTTCGGAAAAAACGGAATCAAACTGATCGCTCCCACGGTGACGTTCGATCCCTCGGTGGGCGCATTTGCAAACGCGCTGGGCATCGCCGATGGAAACCCGGCGGGCATCGACGGAATGCCGGAATTCGGATTCGATGGCGGAACTGGGAGTTCGGTAGCAGACGCCGGCGCCCTTACAAATTTGGGTTCATTGGTGAACCCGCAGCATTTTTCCTCGACCGTCACGCAATTTGACGAATCGATCATCTTCACGCACGGCCGGCAAGTATTGAAGGCCGGCTTCCAACTGCAGCGCTACAACCTGAATGTATTTTATCCGGGCAACGCCGGCGAGTTAGGTGCCGAAGTTTTCGGTCTCGGAGCCGGTGGGAACTACACAGGAACAGCTACCCTCGTGAAAGGCGTACTCTCGCCCACTGGCGGCGACCCGTCGGGAGATTTTGCTTTGGGCCTTCCTGAGAGCGTGGGTCGAGGCGTAAGCACGGGCGGCTGGCACGCCCGGGATTGGCTCATTGCGGGATTTGTGCAGGACGATTGGCGCGTCACAAACGATCTGACGTTGAATCTCGGACTTCGCTACGAAGCACGCACCCCGTGGACTGAGCTGCATAATCGCCAAGTGAACGTGAATATCTTTACCGGAGCCCTGGAGTTTCCGGGCAATGACCCCGTGCCGAACGGCGTAGTCGGAACAAATGGATTTCCCGCTGGCCTGTATGGCGGAACTTGGGGATTGCCGGACCTCGAGCCGCGGGTAGGCTTCGCATGGAGCCCGGCCTGGGGGAATGGAAAGACAGTGATCCGCGGCGGGATAGCGATTTCGTCGTTCCAGGAAGGAACTGGAACCAACCTGCGCCCGACGCAAAATCCGCCGTTCACGCCTTCTCAGTCGGCCGGGACTAACTCGACGACCGGCACGGCCGCATTCAACACAGCAACTGCGTTTGCCGCTGCGGCGCCTCCATCGGGAGATCCTTTCATTAACTCGACGATGCTGACCTGGACAAATGTACAGCCGGCTGTTGCTGATCAATGGAATCTTACGATTCAGCAGGAGCTTGCAAGAAACACTACGTTCCAGATCGGCTATGTGGCGCAACGCACGACACATTTGATGGTGCCGATTGATCTGGATCAGGGCGACCTGCACGCGAACGGCACGATCACTTATCCCTACATCGGTGGCCTGAATCCGATTGGAACCATTATCGATGGTGTTGCCACAACCGCACCGACCTACGGGCCCAATGGGCTCGGACTCGTGAAGCAGAGCGCTGCCGTCGGCAACATGAATTACAACGCTCTGCAGGCGGTGCTGCAGAAGCGATACGGCAACGGCCTGGAGGCGCAGGTTTCCTATACCTATCAGAAGTGTATGGCGAACAGCGCCGGATATTACGGAAGCTGGGGAGGTCAATCGCAAAACGCCGACAGCTACTGGCAGAACATCTTCAATCCGAACGGCGATTACGCACAGTGCTATTGGGATACCAAGCACATGCTGACTGCCTATGCGGTTTACGACCTGCCATTTGGGCGCGGCAAAATGTTCGGCCACAACATGCCGGCTGTGGCGAACGCGGTGGCCGGTAATTGGGCGATCAATCCGATTCTGACATGGCATGGCGGATTCCCACTGAACATGCGCGGCAGCGACACCTCGGGTACGGGCGACATCTTCTCGCCGCGGCCGAACTGCAATGGGCCGGTTTCGTATCCGAAGACGCCGGTGCCGGGCGTGGGCCTGCAATGGTTCGATCCAAGCGTATTCACGAACCCGGGGCCGGGCTCGTTCGGAGATTGTCCAGCGCAAGGGCCGACCATAGGGCCGGGATATGTCGATGCGGATATCAGCTTGCAGAAGAACTTCCCAATCACCGAAGCCATGAGGTTCCAGTTCCGCGTGGACTTCCTGAACGCCTTCAATCATCCAAACTTCAACGCGCCTGACACGAGCCTTGGCGATACAAACTTCGGGCGGCTCACCAACACGCAAGATGCCCGAGAAATGCAGTTCGCTTTGAAGTTCTACTTCTGATGCGGTGACAAACCAACAATCAACCAACCCGGCAGGCGGCCTTTGGGCCGCCTGCTTTTTCGTTTATGATCGCTTAAATATGTTCCGCCCCGGGCTTCTGATCTCTCTAACCATCTTGATGGCCGCGGCCGCCACCAGCGTTTTTGCGCAGTCCGTCAGCAAGAGCACTCCCGATTCTTCCGCTGCGCAGAATGCCACCGGCCTCGCCGAGAACGGCCACTGCAACCAGGCCTTGCCTCTCTTAAGGAAAAATCTCGCCCAGCTTCCGGTCAAAGTTCAGGTGAAAGACCGCGAACTGAAGCTGAAGACTGCCGTCGACGGCGTGCGCTGCGCCATGACCCTTCATCAGACCGATGCCGCTTTGGAATTCCTGCGCGTATTGACCCGGGATTTCCCAAAAGATCCGGACGCTCTTTATGTGGCGGTTCACGCCTATTCGGATCTGTCGACCATGGCCTCGCAGAAGCTCGCGGGCGATGCCCCGAGTTCCTATCAGGCGCACGAGTTGCTGGCCGAGGCCTTCGAGTCGCAAGGCAAGTGGGATGACGCCGAAAAAGAATACCGCGCGATTCTGCAGCAGAATCCGAATTTGCCCGGAATTCATTTTCGTCTAGGACGATTGCTGCTTTCGAAGCCAAATCCCACGCCTGAAGCCGCGAACGAAGCCAAACAGCAATTTGTCGAGGAGCTGAAAATCGATCCCAGGAACGCTGGAGCAGAATATGTTCTGGGCGAAATGGCTCGCCAGACTCAGCAATGGCCCGACGCGGTGAGCCATTTTTCTCGCGCCGCGAAGCTCGATCCGCAATTTGGAGAAGCTTTTCTGGGCCTCGGCATGTCTTTGAATGCCGAGAAGCAATACGCCGATGCGGTCGCGCCGCTCCTAACTGCCGTAAAGCTGGACCCGAAGAATCCCGACGCGCACTACAACCTGGCGATGGCGTTCGCGCGCTCAGGGCACAAAGAAGAAGGCGAAAAGGAGTTTGCCATTCATCAAAGCTTGATTGGGGAGCGGGGCGGAAATGCCGGACAGGGATCGTCGTCCCATCAGCCGCAGTAGAGATGAGAAATAATCGTCGCGATTTTCTGCGCTGGATTGGCGGCAGTTTCGCGCTGCCTGCACTCTCGCCTCTCCTGCGTGTTTCTTCTCTTCGTTCGCCGTTCCCGGGCTCTCTCCGATCCCCTTCTTTTTCTGCGGCTGCAACTTCTGTCGCTTCGCGCGAACCAGGTTATCCATTCACTGAGATTCCGCTCAGCGCGAGCGGGATTACTTTCAAGCACACTGCCGCCCATTCCGAGCAGAAATATTTGCCCGAAACAACCGGCGCAGGCTGCGCCTTTCTCGACTACGACAACGACGGATGGATGGACATTTACTTCGTCAATAGTGGCAAGTGCGATTTTTATAATCCCGATCCGCCGCTGCGAAATGCGCTCTACCGCAACAATCGCGATGGAACGTTCACCGACATCACCGAGAAAGCTGGCGTGGGCGCGGGCGGGTACGGGCAGGGTGTCGCAGTTGGCGACTACGACGGCGATGGATTTCCGGACATCTACGTCACCCAATACGGCCGGAGCATTCTGTATCACAACAACCGCGATGGAACTTTCACCGACGTTACCGAAAAGGCCGGAGTCGCGGCGCCCGGGTGGTCTTCCACCGCGGTCTGGTTCGATTACGACAATGATGGCCGCCTGGATTTATTTGTCGGCCGCTTCGTCGATTTCGACAAGTCGAAGAACCTGCCTTGCAAGGCCAACAACCTGCCCGGATACTGCGTTCCGCACTTGTACAAGCCGATGCCAAGTTGGTTATTTCACAACAACGGCGACGGTACTTTCACCGACGTTTCGACTGCATCCGGAATTGCAAACTATAAGGGGAAAGCCTGGGGAGTGGTTGCCACTGACATAAATAATGATGGCCGCATGGATTTGTTTGTGGCCAACGATACGGTCGCAAATTTTCTGTTTGCGAATCGCGGGCACGGAAAGTTCGAAGAAATCGGCCAGCCCGCTGGCATCGCTTACAGCGAGGAGGGACGGCCGCGGTCCGGCATGGGCGTCGACTCGGTTGATTTGAATCAGGATGGCTGGATGGACCTTTTTGTAGCGAATATTGATCACGAAGCCTATGCGCTTTATCAGAACAATCACGATGAAACCTTTGACAATATTGCGGCCGCAACCGGAATCGCCAGCGCCACCAGATTGATGAGCGGCTGGGGACTGAAATTTTTCGATTATGACAACGACGGGAACATGGATTTAATCATCGCTGACGGCCATCCCGATGATCAGATCGAGAACATCTATCAGAATGTGAAATATCGCGAGCCGCTGCTGCTTTTTCACAATTCTGGTCTTAACAATTCAGGTCTTAACAATTTTGGGCATGCCCTGAAGAATGTGAGCCCTGAAAGCGGGCCCGTCTTTTCGCGGCCGATGTCGGCGCGGGGCCTGGCGATCGGAGACTTTGATAATGATGGCGCCGTCGACGTTTTGATTTCATGCAATGACGAGAAGCCAGTACTGCTGCGAAATAAAGCGGGCGCTCACAATCATTGGCTGGGTTTACGGCTGATCGGGAAGAAAGCGAATATTGATGCCATTGGCGCGCGTGTGACTTACCAGGCGGGAGATTTGAAACGCGCCCAGATGAAGGTGGGCGGCGGAAGTTTTCTTTCCTCGCATGATCCCCGAATGGTATTGGGAATCGGCCCACGGACGAAAATCGATTGGGTGGAAATCGAATGGCCGCGGCCGAGCGGCTTGAAGCAGCGCCTCACCGATTTGCCCCTTGATCGCTACATCGCGATTCGCGAAGGCGAGCCGAAGTGGACGTGGCAGTGATTCTCCCTACCCGGCCGGTGTAGGGACAGCCGCCCTCGGCTGTCCGATCGAGCGAAGCTCGATCAAGTTTTCCTTCGGCGCTTGTCAACCGCCTACCCGCAACACTGCGCGGTGTTCACTGCTGCAGAATCTGCCCAGCCTTCGGGTGAACGATCTCGTTGTTGATTTCGCTGGCATCCCAGCCGCCGCCCAACGCTTTCACAAGATAAACCGAACTCACCATCTGCTGGCCGAGAAGTTGCGTCTCCAATCGCTGGTTGCTCAGCAGCGTGGTCTGCGCCGTAATTACGTCGAGATAGTTCGTTACCCCCCCAACGTAGCGATCGTTGGCGATGGCCAGCGCGCGGCGCGCATCTTCCACCGCCGTGCCTTGGGTCGCGAGGGCTTGCGCGAGCGTGCTCAGGTTGCTGATGCCGTCTTCAACCTGTTGGAACGCAGTGAGCACAGTTTGCCGGTAGTTCGCAACCGCTTGATCATAGGCAGCGCGCGCGGCGGCCAGATTGGCGCGATTTCTTCCGCCCTGAAGAATCGGCTGCAGCGCGTCAGCCCCGAGCGACCAAAAAAGACTCGGCGCACTCAACAGATTCGTAATCGACGTGCTTTGCCAGCCTCCACCGGTGTTGCTGATCTCGATGTGCGGATAAAAAGCAGTGCGCGCCAAGCCGACTTCGGCATTCTCGTAAGCCATCTGCCGCTCTGCGCTGGCGATATCGGGGCGGCGCTCGAGCACGTCCGAGGGAACCCCGAGCGGCACCGGCGGAGGCGTAGCGGTTAGCGGTGAAGGCGGAATCGAAAAGCTGGAAGCCGGTTGCCCAAGCAGAACTGCAATGGCGTGCTCATATTGATCGCGCGATTGCTGCACCAAAGATAGCTGCGCGATGCTGGAGTCGAGAACTGTGGCCTGCTGCGCGACTTCCAATCCGCTGGCGATGCCGCCCGAGTGCCGCCGGTTCACCAAATCGAGCCCCTTGCGCTCGTAACCGACCGATTCCTGCACCACCTGATACTCAGCATCCAATTCGCGCAAAGAAAAATAATCCCCGGCAAGTTCGGCAGTGAGCACCAATTGCGCGTTTTGCAGATCAGCGGCGGTCGACTGCAAGTTGGCGTTAGCTGCTTCCACATTGCGCCGCACTCGCCCGAACACATCAGCTTCCCAGTTCAGCGAAAAAGGAATGGTGAACACATTTTCCGTATAAGGAGGCACGGTTTGCGTGACTCCGTTGATGACCGGCGCTTCACCGTTCAGCGGCCGATTGCCGGAGCCGCGTTCGCGAGTCGCGTTCGGATCAGCTGCCAGTTGCGGGAAAAAGTCCGCGGTCGCAACCCGCGCCAACGAGCGCGCCTGATCCAAACGGTCGGCTGCGGCCAGAAGAGATTGATTTGCCTTGAGCAATCGTTCTTCGTACCCATTCAGCGTGGGGTCGTTATACACCTGCCACCACGCGCTTTTAGGAATTTGATCTTTCGGTGCGGCCTGCTGCCAGGGCGGCTGCGTCTTCCACGCATCGGGAGCGGGAGTTGGAGCGGGCGCGCGGCTGTAACGCGGCCCAACGGTGCAGCCCGCAGCGAGAGTGAGCACCGCAATTACAAATAAAAGTCCCGCCCGCATCACTGTCCATTTCCCTTCTGCTGATTGCTCTGTTCCGGCTGCTCGCTGTTTTCCGGGGTAACGCTGGCGGGCTGTGGGGCCCGCGGCGCAGATTGAGCCACGTTCACCTGTTGTCCGTCTTCCAGAGAATCCGGGGGATTGACCACGACCCGGTCCGTCGCCGCGACCCCACCGAGAATTTCCAGCGTAGTGCCGAAGTCGCGGCCAATATTGATTTGCCGCAATTCGATCTTGTTCTTTGGTCCAATCACCGCGACCTGCGCGCCTTGCGAACGGAACAGCATGGCATTCACCGGCACCGTAACTTTGTCCACGTTGTTCCCCACTTTGAAGTGGACTTCCCCAAACGATCCGGGCAAAAGCCGGTTGTCGGGGTTAGGAACGTCGACCTCCGTCAGCAATGTGCGCGTATTTGTGTCGATGGCCTCGGCGGTGCGAGCAATGCTGGCAACGAATTTTTGCCCGGGCATTTCCTGCAAAGTGATAAAGGTTTTTCCGCCAACCTTAATAAAGGGCGCGTAAGCCTGCGGAACGCTGGTGAAGACGCGCAGAGGATCCACGCGCGCCATATCGAACAGTTCGTGGCCGGCGCCGCCAGCTCCGGCGTTGATGAGTGCGCCCGGATCAACGAGCCGCCGCGTCAGCACTCCGGTGAACGGCGCGTACACTTGTTTAAAGCCTTCGAGCTGTTCCAGACGCCGGACGTTCGCATCGGCCGCAGCCAGATTCGCCTGCGCCTGTTTATATCCACTTTGCTGTTGGTCGGCTTCTTGCGCCGAGACCGCGTCCGTGTTGCGCAATTTTTCCCAACGGTCGGCAGTGATTTTCGCCAGCTGCAACTGGGCAAGAATTTGCTGCCGTGTGGCCCGCGTCTGATTCAGTTCCTGATCGACTTCTGGGGTGTCAATGGAAGCCAGTAAGTCGCCTTTCTTGACGTGACTGCCGATATCCTTATACCAGCGAATAAGATAACCATTGGTGCGCGCATAAATTGGAGATTCCACATAGGCCAGCAGCGATCCCGGAAGAATCAACTCCTCGTCAGATTGTTCTTTTTGCGGATAGACGAATGCAACCGTGGGAATGCTTTCCGCTTCGGTTTCTTTGGCGAGAGCGCGTTCATGAGTCATGCGGCTTAAAATGGTCGCCCCGCCGGCGATGATCAGAACCAGCAGCAGGACTCCTACAATCATCAAGGCCCTGCCCGGAGGTGCAGGCGGCAGCTCCGGCGGACGCTGAATCGTTGGAGGCTGATGGCGCGAGCGTTTCTGGATCTCTTCGATTTCCTCGTCGCGTCGCGCTTGGGCGCTGACCGCATGAAATTCGTCATGCTGCCCGCCTTCCGCCGATGGCCCATCATGGCCGTTCCCGGCATGCTGGACACTTCCGTGTGCTTCTTTTTGCGCGTCCAGCACCGTTCTTGGTTTCTTCTCCTCAGTCATCCTCTGCTCCACTCATAATCGCCCGGCCTCCCGAACACCAGATTCCCCCGAACCCAGTCTAACTTTGCTGGCGCCTTGCCCGCCGCGCTTCCAGGCGGGTATGAAAAACCGCAAACACGCTCGGCACAAAAAATAACGTAGCCACAGTCGCAAACAGCAACCCTCCGATCACCGCCCGCCCCAGTGGCGCGTTTTGCTCGCCGCCTTCGCCAAGACCCAGCGCCATCGGCACCATGCCAATGATCATTGCCAATGCGGTCATCAGCACCGGACGGACACGCGTATAGCCGGCCGCGACTGCCGCACGCACTGCGGGAACGCCTTCATCCATCTGTTCGCGCGCGAAGCTCACCATCAAAATCGAGTTAGCCGTGGCCACGCCCATGCACATGACCGCACCTGTGAGGGATGGCACGCTGAGGGTCGTATGGGTAAGCAGAAGGAACCAGCAGATACCCGCAAGCGCTCCCGGTAAGGCGGCAATAATGATGAAGGGATCAAGCCACGATTGGAAGTTGATCACGATCAACAGGTAGACCAGCAGAATTGCGCCCGCCAGGCCCGCTCCCAAGCCGATAAATGACGACCGCATGGTCGCCACCTGCCCGCGCACGACAATGTGTGTGCCTCGCGGCAACTGGCCATTAAATCTCGCAATCACTTTGTCGGTATCGGCAGCAACGGCGCCAAGATCGCGGTCTTGCGTGCTGGCATACACATCAATGACCGGCTGCACGTTGTAATGGTTCACCGTAGCGGCGCGCGTAACCGGCGACAGCTGCACCAGATTGCCCATCAGTTGCGGACCTTGCTGTGAGGTTACGGGAATATTCAACAGGTCCTGCAGGTTGGTCATGCGATATTGCGGCGACTGTACCGCCACCTGATAGGTAACCTCGTTCTTCGGGTTCAGCCAGAAATTCGGCGTTGTCTGAAAGCTCCCGCTCAGCGACACCAGTGCGCTTTGCGCTACATCCCGCGCGGTCAGGCCGACCTGCGTAACCCGCGTTCGCTCAATATCCATATGCAGCGTGGGCAGCGAGAGCAACTGCTGCACATGCACATCCGCGGTTCCGGGGACATGCCGCATCTGGTTTGCGATCTGCTGTGCAATCGTGTAACTGGTGTACATATCGGTGCCGACAACTTGCACATCAATCGGCGCAGGCAGGCCGAAATTCAAAATCTGAGTAACAATGTCGGCGGGCTGGAAGAAGAACTCGACCCCAGGGAAACGCCGCGGCAGCGCCTCACGAAGATGGCGCATGAGCGCAGCCGTTGGCGTGTGATGCTCAGGATCGAGTGAAATCAGGATCTCCGCGTCGCTGCTGCCGATGGTTCCATTCGAGCTATAAGACTGGTTGATGCCCGAGTTCGGCAGACCGATGTTGTCAAGAACGGTCTGCAATTGGCCGGCTGGAATTTCCTGGCGCAAGGCGTTTTCGATCTGATCGCAAAGTTTGGCAGTCTCTTCCACGCGGAGACCAGGACGCGCACGCACATGAAGGCGAAGAAGACCAGCATCAACTTGCGGGAAAAAGTCCTCGCCTAAGAAAAAGTAAATCCCCAACGACAGAATGCAGAAAATAAGAAAGCCCGTAATGAAGGCTCCGCGATGGTCGATCGTGGTCTCGAGTAGGGATTCGTAACCTCGGCGGAAATCTTCAAACTTGCGCTCGAAACCTCGCTGGAACCGGCCCAGGAACGTCTTCGGCTGTCCTTCGCGATGTTCGTGCCCGCGCATGATGTACATCACCAGCGTGGGGATAAGAGTTCGCGAGAGCAAATAACTGGCAAGCATGGCGAAGCTAACCGCCTCTGCCAGCGGCACAAAGAGGAATTTCGCCACTCCAGTCAGGAAGAACATCGGCACGAACACAATGCAGATGCTGAGCGTGGAAACGAATGCTGGTACAGCAATCTGCGCTGCACCATCGAGAATCGCGTGCCTCATCTCCTTGCCCATGGCAAGATTGCGTTCGATGTTTTCGATTTCCACCGTGGCGTCATCGACCAGAATTCCGACTGCCAGCGCCAGCCCTCCGAGAGTCATGATGTTGATCGTCTCGCCGATTGCGCCCAGCAAAATGATGGAAACAAAAATCGACAACGGGATCGAGATAGAGATGACGATCGTCGGCCGCCAGTCGCCCAGAAAAATCAGAATCATGATGGCGGTCAGCGCCGCGGCGATCAGAGCTTCGCGAATCACGCCGTATATCGATGCACGCACGAACAGAGATTGATCGAACAGCGCCGAAATCTTAAGTTCCGGCGGGAGTGCTTGTGCGGCCTGCTGAACGATGTTCTTAACGCCTTTAACAATGTCAAGCGTCGACGCATTGCCATTTTTGTAAATCGACATCAGCGCGCCGCGGTTTCCATCCTGCCGCACGATGTTGGTTTGCGGCGCGAAGCCGTCGCGGATATGCGCCACGTCCCGCATATAGAGCGTCGATCCGTTGACCGTCTTCACCGGAAGATCGTTCAGTTCCGGAATTGTGTTGGGCGTTCCATTCATCTCGACGTTGTATTCGAGAGATCCCATCTTGATGGTGCCGCTGGGCAGAATTATGTTTTGCGCGTTGACCGCGTTGACGATGTCGTTCGGCTGCAGGCCATAAGCCTGCAGTTTCGGCAGATCGAGATCGACCTGAATCTGACGAATCTTTCCGCCGTAAGGATACGGCGTCGCTGCGCCGGGTACCGTCGCCAGAAAGTTGCGCAGAAAGTTCTGCCCCAGATCGAACAGTTGCTGCTCCGGCAAAGTCTTGCTGCTGAGGCCGAGCTGAATAATCGGCGTGGTGGAAGCGCTATAAGAAATGATGAGCGGCGGAGTCGTCCCGGGCGGCAAGCTTCGAACCGAGGTCTGACAGATTGCGGTGATCTGCGCAATGGCGCCCTGCAGGTTGGTGCCGGGACGGAAGAACACCTTGATGATCCCCAGCCCGTACACTGACTGCGACTCCATGTGCTCGATATCGTTGACCGTAGTGGTGATGCCGCGTTCAGAGTTGGCCACGATACGATCGGCCATGTCCTGCGGCGACATGCCGGTGTAGAACCAAACAACCGAAACCACCGGAATATCAATGTTCGGGAAAATATCGACTGGAGTGCGCAGGATAGTGATTGGCGTCAGAATGATGATGACGAGCGCCATCACAATGAAGGTGTAGGGGCGCCGAAGTGCTAATGCAACAATCCACATTGGTAGACGCTACTCCTGAAACCAGAAGAAAAGCCCAAGACGCGCACGCTGCCGTCGAATCCACAGACTCGAATTTAGATTCGATACTCCCCGTATCGGATTCTAAAACAAGTCTTTTCATTATATGTTAGTGTGGGAATATGCGCTATGCACCGCGGATCAATAGTAACCACGGCGGAAGCAATGGCAGTCGTCCTCCCGGGCGGCCACGCAGCGAAGCGGCTCGTATCGCTATTTTGCGCAGCGCGTTAAATCTTCTCGGCAAGAATGGCTTCGCGGAACTGACCATTGAAGCGGTGGCCGCTGACGCCAAGGTTGGCAAGGCCACGGTTTATCGCTGGTGGCCGAATAAGGCGGCGCTAATCGCAGACGCATTTGCCAGTAGCACAACACGACGATTGCATTATCCGGATACCGGCTCGGTGAATACCGATATGAGCCAGCAGATGCGGCAACTGATTAAGATTTTTCGCAGCCGGCGCGGGCGGATTGTTTCCGCCATTCTTGCGGGTGGCCAAAGCGACAAAGAGCTGATTTCCGCCTTTCGCGAACGCTTTCTATGGCCTCGTCGCCTAGAAGCCTACGCCACATTGCAGCGCGGCATCCGCCGCGGCGAGTTGCGCCGAGATATCGATAAAGACTTGCTGCTCGATTCCCTCTATGGGCCGATCTATATGCGGTTTCTGATCCGGCATGACAGCATGACTCCAGAGTTCGTCGACCATCTTTGCCGGCTGGTGCTGGGCGGTGCCCGGCCGCGCACTAAGAACCGGACATAAAGAATCAATGTAAGTAAATTTGAAGAACCAGGGTCAAGAATCAATTTGAAGAATCAACGATTCGTATCAGGGCAATCAATGATTCGTATCAGGGCACGCCTTCAGGCGTGCCGCACCAGAACGCTTACTAAATCGGCTTTAGCCGCTGCAATCGCTTCGAGAAACGCGCTATATCGACACCGTGTTCCGCATTTCGCTGAGCCGCTGCTCCAGAAAAGCAAAATAATTTTCCAGTCCCGTCCCCGTCTTCGCCGAAACCTCAATCACCTTCATGCCCGGCCGCACCGCCTGAATGTTCTTGTAAGCAATATCCCGATTAAATTCGACGGCTTCCGCCAAATCCATCTTTGTGATCACGGCAACGTCTGCGCTGTTAAAAATTGTCGGATACTTCAGCGGCTTATCTTCACCCTCTGTCACCGAGAGCAGCACCAGCCGAAGATCTTCGCCCAGGTCATAAGAAGATGGGCAAACCAGATTGCCCACGTTTTCGATAAACAGAAAATCCAGATCGTTGACGTTCCAACCTTCCAGCGCGTTCTGCACCATCGCCGCTTCCAGATGACAAAGCGTCCCAGTCGTGATCTGCTTTACCGGAGCCTGACTGCGCGCCAGGCGCTCAGCATCGTTTTCGGTGGCAAGATCACCCACCAGAGCAGCGACACGATATTTCGCCCGAAGTAGGGTCAGTGTTTTTTCCAGGAACGCGGTTTTTCCCGAGCCAGGACTGGAGACTAGGCTCACCACGAAAACTCCGGCACCCCGGAAACGCTCGCGCAAGGCGCGAGCAATGACATCGTTCTGCTTGAGAACATTTTTTCGGACTTCTATGAGGCGCGGTTCGGTGCGCATTCGTTGACCTCCAATGCAACCACCATGAGCTCTTTGCCCTGCAGGACCTCCCATGAGGGAGTGTCACACTCCGGGCAGGTAAATTGCTGCACCGAACTCAAGGTGCGTTGCGCGTTACAGGTGGGGCAGAAAATTATTACGGGAACATCCTCAATGACCAGCCGCGAGCCTTGCACAGTCGTATTCTCGCAAGCGATTTCATAGCAAGAGAGCAGCGCCTCTTTCACAACTCCCGAGAGCGCGCCCAGCTTCAAGTGCACTGCTTCGATTTGCACACCACGGTTCTTGGCCTCTTCTTCCGCCAGTTCAACAATGCTCATCGCGATGGAAAGTTCATGCATGGCTGAACTCATTAGCTTGCCTGCCGGGTTGTTTAGGACTGTCGAAGCGTCCGAACGCAGCCAATGCGGCCTGCCCAAGGCTGATTCCGCCGTCGTTCGGAGGAACCTCATGGTTGGTCCACAGCTGCAGGGAGCTCTCGCGCAGGAATGATTTCACGTCTTCGAGCAACAATTCGTTTTGGAAAACTCCGCCGGAAAGAACAACGGTATCGAGTTGCTGATCACGCGAGATCGATTGCAGGGCAGAGCACAGCCCCTGCGCAATTCCTCTCTGAAAAGCGCGCGCGATTTCATTCACGTTTCGGCCGCGCTTGCGATCCTCGGCAACTGCAAGCAGCAACGGCCGAAAATCCAGTTCGCCGGCTGAGATCGGAAAATCATACGCATCGGCTTCCGGTGCGGCGCGGGCAAGTTGTTCAAGCCACATCGCGGCTTGGCCTTCGAACGTGACTTCCCGAGTAAAGCCCAGCAATGCGGCGGCCGCATCGAACAACCGTCCCATCGAAGTAGTCGGAAATGTGCGGACGTTCTTGCGCACTAACTCGATCGCATTGCGATAACGATCGGGAAAGCTGAAAGGCGCTTCGAAAACATTCGGCAAATTAAAATTTGGCAAATTCAGCCTACCCCTATCAGGATTCGACAATCCATCAATCTGCGCCAAAAATCCTGCCGCTGCCTGCACGGGATAATGCGCCGCCGCGTCGCCTCCAGCAAGAGCCGCACTGCGCAAGTGAGCTATCCGCGCGAAGCCCTCCCTAACGCTGCCAACAAAAATCTCTCCGCCCCAGATCGAGCCATCGTCGCCATATCCGGTGCCATCGAAGCTCACGCCGATCACGCGCTTCGTCCATTCTCTTCGCTCAGCAAGCACCGACGCAATGTGCGCACGATGATGCTGAATGCCATGGATGCTCGACGCGTGCCGCGTCGCGGCATGCTTGCTCGAGCGATACTCGGGATGGAGATCGTGCACCAGCAGCAGATCGTCCCAGCGGACTTCATACATCGAGACCAGATCGTCGATCGTTTCCTGAAAAGCTCGAAAAGACTGGTAGTGCTCCAGATCGCCGATGTGCTGGCTAACGAATGCCTGGCCATCCACCACCAGCGTAATCGTGTTTTTCAAATCCGGGCCGAGCGCGAGAATCGGGCGCTTTGCCGGAAGCGAAGTAACCGCGCCGGGCGCATAGCCGCGGGCGCGGCGCAAAATCACAGGACCCAAGGCTCCAACCCGCGCCACCGAATCGTCTATGCGGCGCGCAATGGGCCGTTGACCGATCAAAAAAGAATCGGCAACTCCAGCCAGCCGCTCCAGAGCGTCATCATCTTCGTAGGCGATCGGTTCGCTCGATCGATTCGCGCTGGTCATCACCAGGGCATCGGGAGTCCCAGCTGCAAACAACAAATGCTGCAAAGGCGTGTAAGGCAGCATCACACCAAGTTCGTTATTGTCGGGAGCGACCTGGTCCAGATCGACCTTCGCAGGCGCAAGCACAATCGGCCGGGCAACCGAAGTAAGCAAATCTTCGGCTTCCGCGCTCAGGTCAACGAGAGTTCGCGCAACTGCTATATCTTTTGCCATCAAAGCGAACGGTTTCTCTTTTCTATATTTCCGTTCGCGCATCGCAGCGACCGCCGTAGGATTGCGCGCGTCACACGCCAGGTGATACCCGCCTAATCCCTTCACGGCGACAATACCGCCGGATCGCAAAATCTCGGCAGCTTTCTGAATGCAATTGTTATCAGATGGCTTGTGGCCGTTATTGTGCGGCTCCTCTGAATTGTTTTCGCCCGGCTGAACAGATTGAAGGTAATAATAAGGACCGCACTCCGCGCACGCGACCGGCTGTGCATGGAATCGGCGGTTTGCCGGATCGCTATATTCTCTCCCGCAGAACTCATCCAGCGGCCAATCCTTCATCGTCGTGTTCGGACGGTCATACGGAAGAGCCAGAATCACGGTGTAACGCGGCCCGCAGTTCGTGCAGTTTATATACGGATACAGATATCGGCGATTGCCCGGATCGAAGAGTTCTTTCAGGCAATCGTCGCAAATCGGAAGGTCCGGCGAAATTCTCACCGTGGGATGATCGCGACGCTGGCTTTCCCGAATCGTGAACTGATCGAATCCCAGCGCCCGCGTTGGCAGCACCTCGATTTCTGCAATCACGGCCGCCGGTGGAGCTTGGTTCTTTAACTCAGAGACAAAGTCTTCGAGCTCTGCCCCCTCACCCTCGATATGGATCTCGACTCCTTCTTCCCCGTTCAGGACCCAGCCGTTCAATTGATGAGTGCTGGCCAATCGGTAAACGAAAGGACGAAATCCCACTCCCTGCACTACTCCCCGGACTCGAATTAGGCAGGCCTCGGGCATGCGTAATTCGTATTGTAGGCGCTTTTGCAGCACACCTCGCAGTGATCTGCATCACGTTCCCGCCAATTCCTGTCCGCTAGCCTCACCAGGACGGCTTGAGTCCTTGAACGTTCCGGGTCTTGGGTACAATGACCGCCGAAGTAAATCCTGAACGCAAGTTGGTGATCGACATGAACCCAGCAACCGCAAATAAACGACTATTGTTCTTCGGAATGATTATCCTTCTCCCATGCCTCGCGGTTTCAGCAAAATCGCAAGAAAAGCCCCATACCAAAGTGATTGAGCTCGACAATCATGGACAAGATCACTTGCAACTGCTCGGAGGGCCCCCAGAAACCGTGACCATGAAGTCTGGACTCGTGGTTCTTGCGCCAGGCAAATCGGTCGGCAAGCACAGTACCGGGCAACATGAAGAGTTGCTCGTAATTCTTGAGGGGCAGGGCGAGATGACCTTCAAAGACGGTTCAACTCTGCGGGTGGAAGCCAACCACGCCCTGTACTGCCCGCCGGAGACCGAGCACAACGTCACCAACACGGGTCGGGGATCGCTGCGCTACGTCTACGTTGTAGCAAGCACGAAGTAACACGGGAAGCCGGTTGCCCGTGATCTAGTGGCTGTGCGGGTGATCGTGGGTCTGCATCTTTTGTTGGAGATCGCGTATCTGCTGCTCGAGTTTCTTCACCTGTTCTTCTAATGCTCGGATGCGCTGATCGGACTCGGGGTGTTTATGAGCGGACTGATTCTCGGCCATAAGTCCTCCTCGGGTTGCCATCCTAGCAGAGCCGCGGACTCTCGCCGAACAATTCCTTCTTCATCATAGAATCATCAGGCATTCGCTTCGAGATCGTCGAATCTCCGCCATTTGTAAAACGCGATCGAAATCACCCAGCTCAGCGCAAAGAGCCCGACAATGAAATAACCCAGCGTGCCGAAATTGTCGCTGAGCTTCGCAATCACATTCCAGAACCATCCCTGCAGGTGGAAGTGCTCGCCCAATAATGCCAGCGCCTCAATCCCTCCCACGACCAGTGCAACCACTACGGAAACGCAAGTGATTGTGATGTTGTAATAGAGCTTGCGAATCGGTTTTACGAACGCCCATCCATATGCGCCCAGCATCAAGACATTGTCGGTGGTATCGATCAACGACATTCCCGCCGCAAACAGCATCGGAAAAACCAGAATCGCCCAGAACGACAGCCCTTTTGCCGCTTCCGCCGCTGAGATTCCAAGCAGCCCAATTTCGGTTGCGGTGTCGAATCCCAGCCCAAACAACAATCCCAGCGGATACATATGCCAACTGCGAGTGATCATGTGGAACATTGGCCGGAATAAGCGCGAAAGAAATCCGCGCCCGCTCAGCAACATGTTCAGGTCTTCGTCCACATAAGGCTCGCCGCGTCGCACTCGTACAAACGCTCGGTAAATCGATCGCAGCACCACCAGGTTCACCAGTGCAATCGCGAACAGGAAAAATACCGAAACCAGTGTGCTGACCACGGACGCGATGTTTCTGAAAGCATCCAGCCGATGTTGCAGGGCAAGCGCTGCACCCGCAATCGCCGATGCTCCCAGCACCACCACAGTTGAGTGGCCCAGCGAGAACATGAATCCCACCGCCACCGGACGCTTTCCATCCTGCATCAGCTTGCGAGTGACGTTATCGATGGCCGCGATATGATCGGCATCCACCGCATGCCGCAGGCCGAAACTGTAGGCCAGCAGCGCAGTACCAAGCAGCACGGGATAATGGTGAAATGCAATCCCCGCCCAAATCCACACGGTGACATTGAACGCCAACAAGATTCCGTAGATTGCCACGATGCGGCTGCGCAGATGATCGGCCGCGTCGTTGAACAGATCGTTAAACAGATCGTTAAGCAACGAAGTCGGTTTCGGGCTCGCGGCTGATCTCACGCTGACAGGCTCGTTGAATAAAGGCATTAGATTCGCCATCCGGCCCCTCTGTTGCCGGAGCCGCGATTGAACGATGGTACCAAACGCTGCCCCTCAAAAACGCCCCTCTTTCAAAAACTGAATTTCGTGGCAAGCTGCATCAACCGAGGAGATGCCGCGCTCACCACTTGTCCGAAATGCGGGTTGTTATTCACTTCGCCATCCACCGCACCGGCGCCGTAGAACTGCGCATGGTTGAATAGGTTAAATGCCTCCGCGCGCAACTCCAGCGATTTCGATTCGGCGATCCGCACCACTTTCATCACCGTCATATCGAAGTTATCGATTCCAGGACCGTAAAAAAAGCGGCGCGGAACGTTGCCCAGTTGCCCCAGCGTTTCCGTGCTGAATGCCGAGGTATTGAATTCAGGCCTCCCGCTTCTTGGATTCGTATTGATATTGATATTGATATCGTGCGGCGCTCCACGATACTCCGGCGTGTCGAGCAGATAATTGTTGACGCCATTGCCCAGCGTTCCGAGCAGCGAATTATCCGAGTCGTCGTAAAGCGTCACAGGAAACCCCGTGCTGAAGCGGACGGTTCCGGCCAGACTCCATCCATCGGTCAAACGGTCCGAACGCTTCAACAGCAGATCGAACGGCAGATTGGCTCGATAGCTGGCCACGAAGTTGTGTCGCATGTCCCAGGCCGAGATCGTCCGCGTCGCGCCCAGGTTGACAGGGTTAAGCTGCTCACCGAGATTCGATCCCTGATCGATCGATTTGCTGTAGGTGTATGACAGCAGAAAATCTGACCGCTGCCCCACATACCGCAGATTGGTTTCCAGCGCGTTGTAATTGGAATTGGCAATCGTCTTCTGGGCCGTGTCCTCGCCGTAGTCGGGCCCCAGGCCGGCGCGGGTTCCTTCAAAAACGCGTCCGCTGCTGCTGGTGATGTGTGCATCTTCGCTGAACGGCCCGCACGTTGGACTGCCGGGCGCAACTTCGCTCGGCTGGCTCAAGGCCAGGCACAGAGCCTGATTGCCTGGGTTTGTCGAAACCACGCCAAGAATGTGGTGCCCCTGGTTGCCCACATAACTCATTGTCAACAGCGTCTTCGCGGTAACTTGCCGCTCGAACGAAAGCATGTAATTTTCGGTATAGGGCACAGTATTGCGGTAATAGAAATAAGGATCGCCCTCAATCGGCATTACGCTCGACCAATTAAATCCAGTATCCGGATTCTGCGCGGAAACATTGTGCGAAGGAAATGTCAGCGAGAACGGATTCCTACTCTGAGTGCCGTTTGCAGCAGTCGCAAAGGGCGTCGCGAAAAGTGGCGGCCCGGGAGTCAGGTAGGTATATCCGAAAGGAGGAACGGCGTACATAACGCCCGCCGAAAGCCCAGGAAATGCCGTATAGAAGATCCCATAGCTCGCCCGAACGCTGCTTTTTCCGTCGTCTCCGAAAATCTGTTTCAACATTCCATCTTCGAATTTCGGTGCATAGGCTAAACCGATCCGAGGCGCGAAGTTGTTCGCTTTCGCCGGCGAAATTGTGCTCGGAATTCCGGGATCGCCCGGAACGACCAGACCCTCCGGTGCCCCAGGATAGAGAACCGATTGCCTGCCCGGAACAATCGTTTGAATCTGGTTGTATTTCTCCCAGAAGGGCATGATGTAATCCCAGCGCACGCCGAAGTTAATCGTTAGGTCGCTGCGCGCTCGCCAACTGTCCTGAGCAAACAAGCCTTCGTAGCGGTTCCGCAAATAAAACGGCTGCCCCGAGGACTGCGTGAAGTTGCTCGGCACTCCGATCAGAAAATCGGCGAACGCCGAACCGGTTTCGGTTCCATCAATATTGAAAGTTCCGTTAAATGTAGCGTTGGGGTGCTCGTTCACCTGATCCAAATGAAATTGCCCGCCGACCTTCAAAGTGTGAGTGCCGATCACTTTGGAAAATGTGTCGCTCAAGGAGAGCGTATTGTTCACTTGGGTTTCATTTGTGGTGGGAAGTCCGATGACAAACGAAGGAAAAACCACATTCTCCACGCCCTCAAACTGCGGCGCTTGGACTGTAAAACCCGGCACGCCTGAGACATTCACAAATCCCTGAGCCGCCAGGCTCACACCCCGGCCGCCATTTGGCTGGCCAATCACATTTGCATTGCGCAGCACGCCGCCATGGAACTCATTAACCGCTCCGCTTCCAAAGGCCTTTGCATCTCCCACGCTCAGCAGTTGCGCTCTGCCAAAAGTACGGGCATCAAAGCCGGGAACCGTCGCTCCTCCTTGCTGGCCGGGATAGGGATTATCCAGCCGGTAATCGTCAAAGAAGTAATAAGTGGAGACTTCTCCGAACCGAGTATTGCCGTCGATCCGCCCCGAAAACTTATCGTCTCGAACGGTCTCCGCGTAAGCCGAAGTCGAAAATTGATCGCTGCCATCATTAGGCGTAGGAATGTATTTCAACAGATCCAAAGCCGGTGAGGACCACGCGGCTCGCGGGATTACGGCGTTCGGAAACACGCATGTAGAATTCGTACATCCCGCCCTGTAATAAGGCTCTCCCGCCGAAACCGTATAGCCAAGTTTTTGCGAGAGCAAGCCCGCTAAGTAGTTCCCACTTACAGTTCCCGTCAGCGTCCCAGAAAGATCCGACAAGTTCCCAGCGCGATCGTCGAAAGATGGAACTGAAATCAGCCCGGTTTCAATGCCTTCGTTGGTTCGCGTTCCCTGGTAATCGCTAAAAAAATAAACCTTCTGATGCACCACCGGCCCCCCGAGAGTTCCGCCAAATTGATTTTGTCGAAACTCCGGCCGCGTGGGATCGAAGTAGCCACGCGCATCGAGCCCGGTATTGCGAAGGAATTCGAATGCGCTTCCATGAAATGTATCGCTTCCCGACTTTGTGATCACCGTGACCATGCCGCCGTTGTAATTTCCGTACTCGGGGTCGAAATTGTTGGTGAGCACGCGAAACTCATCAATCGAATCCAGATTCGCGACGATCGAGGTCCCTCCGTTCATGTGTTCTTGCACGTCGATCCCATCCACCAGGAATCCGTTCGACGATTCTCTTTGTCCCTCGATCGACAAATTCCCCGCGTTCAAATCGCCCGATGGCGCCAGCCCTCCCGTCACTCCCGCCATGATCACCGAGCTGGCGAGCAGCGTCGAAGCCGGCGCCACGCCGGGCTGAATCGGCAGCAGATCCGTATAACTGCGTCCATTCAGCGGCAAAGCTGTCATCTGCGAGGCGGTCACCAGTTCTCCCAGATGCGTCGCCACCGTGTCCACTTGAATCTGCAGCGCACTGCTGCTGCCCTCAACGCTCACCGCTTCCGAGTGCACTTCAAGAGCAAGAACCGCGTCCAACGTAACAGTCGAATCCGTATCGACGTTCACACCGGTCTTGCGTTCGTTCTTGAAGCCGGCAGCCTCGATGGTTAACTCGTAGCTTCCAACCGGAAGCGCCGGAAAGGAAAAGAAGCCTTCGCCGTTGGAAAGCGCCGTATATTCCGAGTGGATCGCCGCATTGATCAGAGTGATTTTTGCCGCCGAAATCACCGCGCCGCTCGGATCTTTGACCGTTCCTGAAATGCTTCCATTCGCGGCTGCAAACAAAAGGACGGGCAATAAAAGGAGGGGTAATAAAAGTAAGATTGCAAGAATTGTGGTTCCGGAAAATCGAAATCCAGAGAATGGGAATAAGGACTGACTCTCGATGCCTTGCATAGGAGTAGATGTAAATGCCTGATCCAGAAAATGAAATTGAAATTCATTTTCATAATGCCTGCTGGGGATCTGGCCCGCTGTGATCGAGGTCACGTCCGCATGTGCCCGCCGCACTCGACGGATGCGGCCCCGGACACTCTCCTCCGGGATTGCAGCCGCGGCGTGTAACAATACTCGATGCCGCGAAAGCACACGGGGTTTAACAATGCTTTTTGGAGGCCTGGCCGGATGAAACATTTCCATTGCCGTCAAATGACGGTGCTGCTATTTTGCCTGATGTTGCCGAGTGTAGATAAAGCACAAGAATCCAACCAGCCGGATTTAACCAGGCAGCCCACTCTGTACGTCGTCGGCTACGCGCATCTCGATACGGAATGGCGATGGGAGTATCCGCAAGTCATCAGCGAATATCTTCGCAACACCCTGCACGATAACTTTGCGCTGATCGATAAATATCCTCATTACATTTTCAATTTCAGCGGCGCAAATCGTTATCGCTTGATGAAGGAATATTACCCGGCCGATTTTGCCCGGCTGAAAAAGTATGTCGCTGAAGGCCGCTGGTTCCCCGCGGGATCGTCGATGGAAGAAGGCGATGTCAATGCTCCCAGCGCCGAGACGATCATCCGGCAAGTCTTATACGGCAATAACTGGTTTCGCAAAGAGCTGGGTCGTGCCAGCGCCGAATACATGCTGCCCGATTGTTTTGGATTCCCCTCCTCCTTGCCCACGATCCTCGCGCATGCAGGAGTAAAAGGATTTTCCACCCAAAAGCTGGTCTGGGGATCGTCCGCGCCCGGCGGCGGTCCGGAATCGCTCGAGCAAACCCCGGAAGGCACTCCCTTCAATGTCGGCGTGTGGGTAGGTCCAGATGGCGAAAGCGTGCTCGCGGGGTTAAATCCCGGCGATTACGCCGGAGGCATCAACAGCGATTTGAGTAAGCCGCTTCCTCCGCTTCCTCCAGATCAAGTTCTCGATGATTTGAATAAAAGGTTCAAACCGCTTCGCCAAGCCCTGGTCCATGCAGATCAGACCAACTCAACCATGGATGCCAAACAGATCGAAGAGTATCTGGCTGTGCGCAACCAGCAGAAGGCCGAGATTCAAGCGCGTCAGGATCAGGAACTCAACCATCATCAAAACGACTGGGCAGCCCGCGTCGAGCTCAACGGCAAGGTCAGTGGCGTGTTTACCGATTATCACTATTACGGAACCGGCGACATCGGCGGCGCTCCCAATGAAGATTCAGTGAAACGCCTCGAGGCCATTATCTCCGGCGGAAAAGCCAGTTTGCCCCTCGAGGTTGATTCTCTCTTCTCCCGTTTCTCCCATGATCAGGGACCGCCCGTGCAGCTCGGCGAAGGCCCGGTGCATGTGATTTCCGCCAACGCAGAACAGATGTTTTTGGATATCACTCCCGCGGAAGCCGCCCGCCTGCCGCGCTACACCGGCGAAATGGAGCTCACAAATCATTCCGCCGGCTCGCTGACTTCGCAGGCCTATCAAAAACGATGGTTGCGGAAAGAAGAATTGTTGGCCGACGCCGCAGAAAAAAGTTCGATTGCGGCCGCGTGGCTCGGCGCGCGTCCCTATCCGCTCGAGCGCTTGAACAACGCCTGGACACTAGTGATGGGCGGACACTTTCACGATCTCGCGGCCGGGACTGCGACTCCCAAAGCTTACGAGTTCGCCTGGAATGATGACGTGATCGCCATGAATCAGTTCGCCGGCGTGCTCACCAGTGCGACCGAGGCAGTCGCCGCAGGCCTCGATACTCAGGTGAAAGGCGTCCCCATCGTGGTTTTCAATCCGCTGAATATTGAGCGCGAAGACGTGGTTGAAGCCGCGATTGATTTCCCTCCTGAACTGGTGGACGCGGTTCGTGTCCTCGGGCCCGATCGAAAAGAAGTTCCCTCTCAACTCTCGAATGGCAAAGTGATCTTCCTCGCCAAAACTCCAAGTGTAGGATACGCCGTTTACGATATCGAGCTGAATAATCGTCCCGTCGATCAGCTCTCAGAACTGCGGGTCTCGAACAATTCATTGGAAAACCGCTACTACCGTGTGACCCTGAACTCGGACGGAGATATATCGAGCATCTTCGACAAATCGATCAATAAAGAATTGTTGTTCGGCCCAGCGCGCCTGGCCATCTCATACGACAATCCTCAACAATGGCCGGCCTGGAACATGGATTGGGATCAGGAACAGGCCGCGCCCAGAGAGTACGTGAGCGGTCCAGCGAATATTCGCGTAGTGGAAAACGGTCCTGCCCGCGTAGCGATCGAAGTAACGCGAGCAACCGCCGGATCGAAATTTGTGCAGACCATCCGCCTCGCCGCCGGCGATGCAGGCAAGCGCGTCGAGATCGCGAACGCCATCGACTGGAACACGAAAGAGTCGAATCTAAAGGCAACATTCCCGCTGACCGCGTCCAACCAACTTGCAACCTACGACTGGGACATCGGCACCATCGAGCGTCCAACCGCCGAACCCAAAAAGTTCGAAGTCCCCTCGCACCAGTGGATCGACCTCACGGACGCGAGCGGCAAATTCGGCGCCACCATTCTCACCGACTGCAAGAATGGATCGGATAAACCCAACGACCACACCATTCGCCTGACATTAATAAGGACGCCCGGCACCCGCGGTGGATATCCCGACCAGGGCACGCAGGATATCGGCCATCATGAATTCATTTACGGCATTGCCGGCCACCCGAATGGCTGGCGCGACAGTCAATCCGATTGGCAGGGGCAGGAGCTGAACGATCCGCTGATTGCCTTTCAAACTTCGCCCCACCCAGGATCGCTGGGCCGCGAGTTTTCCTCATTGAGAGTGAGCAATCCACGCATCCGCGTGCTCGCGCTGAAAAAAGCGGAACTCAGCGACGAAATCATTGTGCGCCTCGTCGAGCTCGACGGCCGCCCGCAATCCGATGTCCGCATGCAATTTTCCGCGCCGCTTACCTCCGCACGCGAGGTCAACGGCCAGGAGCAGCCAGTCGGCCCGGCCAAAATCGACCGTGGATCCTTGCTGACCTCTTTCTCCGCTTATCAACCGCGCACCTTTGCCGTGAGATTGTCCACGTCGCAAACGAAAGTTGCCGCGGTACGTTCGCAGCCTGTCCCGCTGCATTATGACCTCGCAACGGCCAGCGAAGTCGAGGCAACAACGAGCACCGGATTCGATGGCCACGGAAACACGCTGCCGGCCGAAATGATGCCCACGGAACTGACCTTCAACGATGTGAACTTTCAACTCGGCCCGGCCCAGGCGAGATCTCTCAATGCCGTTATAGCGAAGGGCCAGACGATCGATTTACCCACCGGTCACTACGATCGCGCTTACGTAATTGCAGCCGCAGCAGACGGAGATCAGAAGGCAACCTTCGAAACCGGAAACAAAAAAGTAGACCTCAACATTCAAGATTGGGGCGGATTCATCGGCCAATGGGACGATCGCCAGTGGAGCTCAACAGATACCTCCCATGACGATTACGGCGAGATGCTTGGCCTCAAACCTGGCTACATCAAGCGCGCCGATCTGGCGTGGTATTGCGATCATTATCACAACGCACAGGGCGAAAATGTGCCCTATCGCTACTCTTATTTATTTGCCTATACCATCGACCTGACCTCGGGCGCAAAGACTCTGACCTTACCGGACAACGACAAAATTCGCATCTTCGCCATCTCCGTGGCCGATGAAAATTCCGCGGTCACGCCAGTGCAACCGCTCTATGACGTATTGCCCGCGCAAGCAGCCTTGCAGGCTAAAAAATAATTTCTCCAGCCGTTGTTACTGGCTTGACAGCGGGAGTATACTCTCTTGGTCGGCTGGTCCACTTATCGGACCACTTGCCCTCCCTGAGTTTTCATGGGTACCGCTACCAAACCCGATTTCGAAGTTGTCCGCCGCAACCGCGTTTACGAAGAAGTTGCCAAGCAGATCGAACGCCTCATTCTCAAGAAACTCAAGCCAGGCGACAAGCTGCCCTCCGAGCGCGAATTGGCCGATACGCTGCGCGTGAGCCGCGGCTCAATTCGCGATGCCATCCGTGGTCTCGAACTCTTGGGCATGGTAGAACCGCGCCAGGGCACGGGAACGATCGTCAAAGAAATTTCTGCAGATTCAGTCGCAAATCCATTTGCCAATGCTTTGAAGCGGCGTAAGGAACTGGTTGGCGAGTTGATCGATTTTCGCAAGATGCTCGAGCCGCCGCTGGCATCGCGCGCCGCAACGCACGCCTCCGCGGAAGAAATCGCCGAGATGGAAGAGATCTTGCGCCGGCAGGAAGAAAAACAAAAGCAAGGCGACGCCGCCGTAGACGAAGACACCGAGTTCCACTACAGCATTGCCCTTGCGTCCGATAACAGCGTGGTGCTGAAAGTCATCGATATTCTGATGGAGCAGTTGCGCGATACCCGCGCTCGGTCGCTGCAAGTGGCCGGCCGACCGCAGAAATCGCTTTCCGGTCATCGTCGTATTTTGGCCGCCATCAAGCGGCGCGACGGCGAGGCCGCCAATGCAGCGATGTGCCGGCACCTTGAAGACGTTGAAGAGATCGTACTGAACAAGTTCTAATCGGGGCGGTGTGGGCCGCCTTGGTTGCGGGAGTTGGGGATCACTAAATTGGTCGAACTGCGGGAACAGATCGCCGAAGCACGTTCCAGTGCCGATCGGAGCAGCGCCGATCGGAGCGACGGCGGCGATCAGATCGGCATGCGGATTGCCATGAGCGATGTGCCTTCGACATCCACGACCGTTCTCACTCTGCGCGTCGCAGAAGCGCGCGTGGAGGATGTCGGCCACGCCATCGCCCGGCTCGCGCCGGCTGACATGCAGCGTCTCGGCGCTCGTTCAGGAGATGTGCTGAAAATCACCGGCGGAACGGTCGCAGTTGGCCGCGCCGAGCTCGCCGACGATGGCCACGAGGGCATGATCCAGATCGATGGCACCTGCCGCAGTAACTGCAACGCCGGCTTGCAGGAGCAGGTAACGGTCTCAGTAATCGAGAAGCAGGATGCCGTCGCCGTCCGCTTGTCGCCGATGTGGGTCGGCGCTCCTCCCGCGATTATCGCCCCCGAGCGAATTGTCGAGGATCTAATCGGCGTTCCAGTTATTGCCAACACCGCCGTGCGCGTGCCCACATTCGCCAAAGCCATCAACTTCCAGGTAGTGCGCACCATTCCCTCCGGCGCGGTCATTATCGGCAGGCGCACCGATATTCGTGTGGTGGAAGGCGATCAGACTGCATCCCGCGCGCCGTCGGTTTCATATGAAGATATTGGCGGCCTCGAGCGCGAAGTTGCGCGGGTCCGCGAGATCGTCGAACTGCCGCTGAAGTATTCGCGGGTATTCGAACGCCTCGGAATTCTGGCGCCAAAGGGCGTCTTGTTGTATGGGCCTCCAGGCACAGGTAAAACTCTGCTGGCGCGTGCTGTCGCCGCCGAGAGTCGGGTGCACTTCATTCACCTCAATGGCCCCGAGATCATGCGCAAGTTTTACGGCGAAAGCGAGGCCAAACTGCGCGAGGTCTTCGAAGAAGCCGCAAGACATGCTCCGGCGATTTTGTTCATTGATGAAATTGACGCCGTCGCTCCCAAGCGCGCCGAAGTCACCGGCGAGGTAGAAAAGCGCGTAGTGGCGCAGCTTCTTAGTCTCATGGATGGATTCGTTGCCCGCGGCCAGGTGATCGTGATTGGTGCGACGAATATCCCAGAGGTGCTCGATCCCGCTCTGCGACGCCCCGGACGCTTCGACCGCGAAATCGAAATCGGAGTTCCCAATCAGCAGGCGCGATTGCAGATCTTAAGAATTCACACCCGCGCCATGCCGCTGGCCAAAGACGTCGATCTGCGCGAAATCGCCGAGCACTCTCACGGCTTTGTCGGCGCCGATCTCGAAGCCCTATGCCAGGAAGTAGGCATGAACGCCTTGCGTGGATTTTTGGCGGCGTATCCGCTGGCGAACGATGGAGAGACTTCTCCCGAGCTCGAATCACTGCAGGTTACTCGCGAAGATTTTCTCGCCGGATTAAAAGAAGTTGAGCCCAGCGCCACGCGCGAATTCTTCATTGAAAAGAGCGGATCCAGCTTCGCCTCGCTCGCCGGCCTCGATGAAGTGAAGCGCGTACTCCACAGCGTCGTCGAGCACTCCCACGTTCATGATGAGATTTACGAACAGGTCGGATTGACACCGCCGCGCGGCATCTTGCTCGCCGGCCCCTCGGGCACTGGCAAAACCGCGATGGCCCGGGCGCTTGCAGGCGAGAAGCAGATTCCGCTATTTGCCATCGACGGTCCACAGCTTTATTCGAAGTGGCTGGGCGAATCGGAGCGTGCACTCCGGGAGGTGTTCAAGAAAGCCCGCCGTGCAGCGCCATGCATCTTGTTCTTCGACACCATCGACGCCATTGCGCCCAGGTTTGCCGCCGACCATTTCGGCAGCGACATCTATCAGCGCATTCTCAGCCAGCTTCTGCGCGAAATCGATAACCTGCACGACGTGAAGGGCGTAATTCTTCTCGCCGCCACGAATCGTCCGGAGCGCATCGAGCCGGCCCTCTTACGCAGCGGCCGCTTCGATTACATTTTGAATTTCTCCAGACCCAGCGTGGACGATCGCGCCGAGATCATGCGGCTTTGCCTGCATCGGGTGCCGCTGGCAGCAGACGTCAACTTCGAAGAACTCGCCGCTCTTACCGAAGGCCTCACTGGCGCCGATGTCGAGAGCTTGTGCAAGAAGGCAACGCTCGCGGCAATAGCAGAATTTCAGGATGGCGCACGCGGCGCACCTCTCGTTGTCCTGCGAAACGATTTTCTTGAAGTCCTGAAGTCTGATCGTAATGGGGTAACGCAGTTAAACGAGGCGAACCTGCAACCGGGCGATGCGGGGGCAGGGAGGGCAGGGAATGTTCGCCTCGAAAGTTCCAGGGAATAACGAATAACGAATAAAAGTTGGCCACAGCAATCACGAGGTTAATCATGAGTTATACAGAACTCACCGTTTGGACGCGCGGCATCATCATGGACAAAGAAGGCCGCGACATCGTCAATTCCGTCTCCGCATCGGCGCGCAAAGAAGGCAAGTACGCGCAGGCGATGGAGAATTACGTTGACAATCCCGACCGCACTAACTGTCCAACCCGCAAATATTGCCGCGTGAGCGACAGCGTTCTCGAAAACGAACTCACCTACGAGAACGAACATCCCAACATTGTCGTGCTCGTCGAAGGCACCATGGTTAAGGGATGGGATTACATGCGCGGCATGCCCCCGGGTGGAACGCTGATCATCAACACGCACTACACCCCGGATTACATGATCCGCTTTGTTCCCGGCCCCGAGCGCCTCGCGCAGTTAGTGTGCGTAGACGCCGCCAAACTCGCCGATCACAAATGGCTTTATTACCGCTTAGGCGAACTCGGTCTTGACCGGCTTTCCACCGAAGGTGCCGCCGAGCGCAGTAAGCTGGTCGCGCCTGATATTGCCGCTCCGCTGATTGCAGCCGTCGTGAAGACCACCGGCATCGTGCAGATGAAAACAATTCAGCCGATGATCGCCAACCAACATGCGTTCAATCTGGCGCTTGAAGAAATGAAAGTCATGCAACTGAACCCCGTGGCCGTTTAAGAGAGGACTCATAATGTCGACAAAAGGCACAAAAATACCCGATTGGCTAACTGTCCCGTTCGCCGGTATCACCCCCGCGCCCACGCAGGAAAAAGGCCAGGATCTTTTTCCCACCGGCAACTGGCGCGCGATTCGTCCGGTGTACCGCGACAAGTTGCCACCCTGCAACAACGCTTGCGGCACCAACGAAAAAATTCAGGGATACCTCGATCTCGTAAAACGGGGCAAATATCTGGATGCTTACGCTTTAATAAAAGAAGACATGCCGTTCCCGTCGGTGACGGGGCGCGTCTGCTATCACCCGTGCGAGCAGGCCTGCAATCGCGGCAAGTACGACGAGGCAATTTCCATTCGCGCGGTCGAGCGGTTCCTTGGCGACCTCGGCCAGGCGCTCACCAATGACGTTGTGCAAGCCGGCAAGCCGAATGGCAAGAAAGTGGCCGTCGTAGGTTCAGGTCCCGCGGGTCACAGCGCCGCCTATCAGTTGGCGCGGCTCGGCTACAAAGTCACGATTCTCGAGAAATCGCCGAAAGCCGGCGGATTGAATCGCGGCGGCATTCCCGACTGGGTTCTGCCGCAGAACGTTCTTGACCGCGAAATCGAGCGCCTGCAGCAACTCGGCATCGAGATTAAGACCAACTGCGAAGTCGGCAAAGATGTTTCCTGGGACGATCTCAAGAAGAATTATGACGCCTGCGTCCTTGCCGTCGGCTTGACTGAGCCGAACAGCGTGCGCGCCGAAGGCGAGAACAAAGAAGGCGTGCTCTACGGATTGCCCTTCCTGCGCGACATTGGCATGGGAACATCAAAAGTGAAAGTGGGCGCGCGCGTGGTTGTTATCGGCGGCGGAAACACGGCAATCGATTGTGCTCGCGAAGCCTTGCGCCAAGGCGCCGTCGAAGTGACCATGATCACGGTCGAAGGCAATCCCCAGGAAATGCCGGCGGTTCCCGAAGATCTGCACGACATGCTGGAGGAAGGTGTCGAGCTGATTCACGGCCGCGCCGTAACGGCGGTACTCGGCAATGGCAAGGTCGAAGCGCTGCACTTGCATCCTGCAAAATTCGAGGGTGCGATCAACGCGTCGCCGATCAAAATTGATCGCGAAGCCAAGCCGGAGAAGTTTGCAGTCGACAATGTGATCATCGCCGTTGGCCAGCGTGCTTCTCTTAACTGGCTGCCACAGGAATTCAAGACCGAGCGTGGCACCATCAAGATCGACAAGTTCGGCCGTCTCGGCGACACAAACTTCTTCGCTGCCGGCGACATCGTGCAGCTTGGCTCCGGCCAGCCGCTGATGGTCGTCAACGCCGTCGGCGACGGCAAGCGCGTCGCCTTCAATCTCGACAAAGTCATGCGCGGGGAGGCCCTGCAGCCACGCACGATTCCGGTCGACGTAATCTTCGACCTGAATCGCATGAACATGACTTACTTCCCGCATTTCCCGCGCGTGCAGCAGGAATTGCTCCCGCCGAAAACGCGCAAGAAGACGCAGGACGAAGTGATTCAGGCGTTCACCGAAGAGCAGGCCGTCGAAGAAGCCAATCGCTGCTTCAGTTGCGGTACCTGCAATGCTTGCGACAACTGCTACCTGGTTTGTCCCGAGCCTTGCATCGCGCGCCCAGAGCGGTCGAACGGTCTCTACAAGATTCTCGTCGACTACTGCAAAGGCTGCCGCGTTTGCATCGAGGAGTGCCCGACCGGCTGCCTCGAAGGCGTTCCCGAGCTCGACTTCGATACCGGAGTCGTGCGCATGGATACCGCATTCGCCATCACGCCGGGATTGCACGGCCGTCAGGCGGAGCAGTTGAAGCACCTCGACGAGCGCGCCCCGAAAAATATTTGACCCGGCCTCGTGATCGGATTGAACGGTCACGAGATTTGAATCGAAGGGTCGCGAGTTTTGAAAGGCCGGGTCACGAGTTTTGAAAGGGCGCGGGGTCACGAGTTTTGAAGGGCCGGGTCACGAGTTTTGAAAGGGCGCGCCTTCAGGCGCGCCGCCTTGGAAACGATTTGTATCAGGGCACGGCTTCAGCCGTGCCGCAAGTGAGCAAAAATTCAGGGGGGCTTTAGCCCCCGCAGGTTTTGGAGCGAAATCATGCCAGTGATGGAAGCAAAGAAAAGGATGGTGCGTATCAACGGCTGCGTCGCTTCGGCGCAAGCCGCGAAATACGCCAATGTGGACGTGATTGCCGCCTATCCGATCCGTCCGTATACCGCAACCATGATGGCTCTAGCGCAAATGGTCGCCAATGGCGAACTCGATGCCGAGTACATCGTGGCCGATAGCGAGCACTCCCAGCTAAGCATTGCACACGGCGCGTCTTCAGCCGGCGCGCGCGTTTTCACCGGGAGCTCCGGCGTGGGCGTGCAGTTCGCCTATGAACTGTATTCGCCGATTTCCGGCAGCCGCATGCCGGTACAGATGATGATCGCCGACCGCACCCTCGACCCTCCCGGCGATTTCGGTTCCGAGCACACCGACGCGCTCTCCACCCGCGATATGGGCTGGATCATGGGCTGGTCTTGCGATGCGCAGGAAGCGTTCGATAATCACCTGATCGCCTACCGCATCGGCGAAGACCGCCGCGTGCTGTTGCCCCAGATGGTCTGCCAGGACGGATTCTTCGTCTCCCACATCACCGGCGACGTCGAGCTGCCTGACACGGGACAGGTCAAGGAATTTCTGCCCGAATACAAGCATCCGTATCCGCTCGATCCACGGCGGCCGGTTTCGCACGGCCCGCAGATCATGCCCGAGCAAGGCCCTCCCCTGCAGCTCGAGCGCGCGCGCGCCATGGAAGAGTCGATGGCGGTGATCGAACAGGCGCACGAAGAGTTCGCACAAATCTTCGGGCGCCGGTACGATCCCTGGCTTGAAGAGTACAAAACTGACGACGCTGAGGTTGTCTTCTTTCTCCAAGGCGCGCACGCGGTAACCGCGCGCTTTGCCATCGAGCACATGCGCGAGCGTGGCCTCAAAGTCGGCATGGTGCGTTTAAGAACGATCAGGCCGTATCCGACTGAGCGTATTCGTGAGTCGCTCAGCAAATTCAAAGTGGTCGGCGTGATCGAAACCAACATGGCGCTGGGCAGTGTGAGCAGCGGCGGCGCACTTTATGCCGAAGCTGCAGCGGCGCTCTACGAAGCCGACAAGCGTCCTCTCATGATGTCATTCATGGCAGGCATGGGCGGCGAAGCCATCGTGTTGAAAGAATTTTATTGGATGACCGAGAAGATGCTCGATGCGCAGCGCCTCGGCAAGATCGAGAAGCGCACGCACTGGGTCGGCTTCGAACACTAATCGGACCGACACATCAAAGGTTCTGAAAGGGCGCGGCTTAAGCCGCGCCAGTAAGCAGCAACAGATGAAATGGGGCTTTAGCCCCGCCGGCAAGCAAGCGACGAAATGGGGCTTTAGCCCGAGTGGGAATCGTATCAGGGCACGGCTTTTAGCCGTGCCGCCGGCGGCAAAAATAAAAAGGGGCTTTAGCCCCCGACTAGAAGCGTAAACGATTTCTCGGAGGAATAATCAATGGCAACCATCGAAGTGCAGCGGCAAATCCTGCCGATCCTGGAAGCTCCCAATAAAGGCGCGCGTTTCTACAACCCCGAGCTGCCGCAATCCGAACCGTTCGTTCCCGGTCACCGCACCTGCGCCGGATGCGGCCCCTCAATCCAATACCGCATGACCAGCAAAGCCGCCGGTGACAACACCATCCTCGTCGGCCCCACCGGCTGCATGTACGTCGCGAACAGCTCGTACCTGTGCACACCCTACAACGTGCCCTGGGCGCACACCCAGATTGGCAGCGCGGGCAGCTTCACCGCCGGAGTCTCAGCTGCCTATGAAGCCATGATCCGCAAAGGCAAGTGGCAGGGAAAATTCCCCAACATTATCTGCGAAGCTGGCGACGGCAGCGCTTCTGACATCGGCCTCGCCTCGATCTCCGGTGCGCTCTATCGCAATCACGATTGCCTCATCATCTGCTACGACAACGAGCAGTATGCCAACACCGGTATTCAGGCGTCATCGCGCACCCCATACGGCGGCATGACCACATTCTCGCCTCCGGGCCCGGAAGTTCCCGAAGGCAAGAAACTGTATCCCAAAGATCTTGCCCGCATGATGGCCGCCGGACATCCGCACTGCTACGTCGCCACCGCCAGCGTCGGATATCCCATCGACCTCATGAACAAAGTCCGCAAAGGCCTCAACCACAAGGGCGCAGCCTATCTCATGGTCTATACTCCCTGCCAAAAAGGTTTCGTCTATGAGACGCCACGCTCCATCGATCTTGGCCGTCTCGTCGTCGAATGTGGCCTCTATCCCATGTGGGAGTGGAATCCCGAGAAGCGCGAGTTCGACTATAGCTTCCGGCCGGCGAGCATGCGGCCGGTTTCCGAATACCTGAAGCTGCAGGGGCGTTTCGGCCATCTCCACGCTGAGCACGTCGCCAACATGCAGAAGTTCGCCAACCAGCAATGGAAGATGATGGGAATCGAATTGCCCGAAGCCCTGATTCAGGCGGCAGACGCAAAGAATGTAGCCAACATGGCGGCAGCGGCTGAGGCCGAAGCCGTGGCGGAGACAGTATGAGCACAAAATCACTAGCCCAAAATCGCGAGCCTGAAGTCGAGCCCGAAGGACAAGAGAGTTACATTGTCACCGAAGGCAAGAAGCGCGGAGCCACGCGCGATGTGCGCACAGAAGCGGCCTATGACAAGTATTACACCGTGCTGCGCGTGCACCCTGGCGACGCCATTCTCACCAACAACTGGCACACCAACGAGGTGCTCGACCACGCTCGCAATAACTTTGAGGGGGTCACGTTTGCCATGCGTACGCTCGAAGCCTGGGGAGCGATGATTGAAAACGATCATCGCGCTTATTACACCGCCGGCGGGCGCATCTGGGTAATGGACCTCGAGCCCTCGCAAGGCAAAAAACCGCGACTGCCCGGAACCGGGACGGCCGCAGAAAAGAACTAGCTTGCGCAAGGTCCTGCTGATCGACGATACGCCGGATATTGCCGAGCTTCTGACATTTTCGCTGCGCGATCTCGGTTACGAAGTCTTCGCTTCGGGATACACCAGCGGCGTGAACGAATTGGCGAGCGAGCATCACGCCGAAGCTGTGGTGCTCGATTGCACATCGTACGAGATGAGTGAAGCGCTGTTCGATGCAATCCGGCAGCACGAAAATCATGCGGCTCTTCCGGTCGTGATCATCAGCGACACACCGGAAGACGCAGAAAAAAGTCTGCGGTCGCGGAAAGCCCGTAAGGTTTTGCTGGTTCCAAAGCCGTTTACCGCATCGCAGGTTGGACGCGCCCTAGGTCAGCTGTTGCAAACGGACCAAAGGACATGATGATCTGAGCGAGGCGTCATCCTGAGCGGAGCCGTTCTTCAGGCGGAGCGACGGATCTCACGAGCAAGCGTGGGCTCGGTGTGAGATTTCTCCTTCGCTGCTGAAAGCGTGAGGTCCGGAATGACTGTGGCGTGGGTTGGAATCGCAACGCGGCATTGCCTTCAATAACATGACTCTCTGGAGCATGGACGATTGGGTCTACCTCGAACACGAGGTCGTCACCGACCCCAGCGGCAGAAAATGGACGGTAGCCCTCATGGATGTCCTGGGCCAGCAGGGCGATCCGGACATACCTGGCAGCTTCCAGGAGCTGCAGTATTCTTCCGGACGCTATTTCACACTCGTCTACTCTGAAGGTGGAGTGCAGCGCGAGCGCGCTTATTCATCTCTGGAAGAAGCCAGAAATGCTTACGGAAATTTGCTGGTCGGCGTGATCGAAGGCAGCATCGATCCCGCGCAACCAGTGTTTCGCCAAGACTTGGAAGACTAAACTTTGTGCAGCTTAAGGCGTCTCACAACTTGCTGTGAAGAATTGCTTCGAGGACTGCTGTGAAGAATTGCTTTGAAGAATTGCTTTGAAAGGGCACGGCTTCAGCCGCGCCGTGCAGCGCCAAGTTTTGAAAGGGCGCGGCTTCAGCCGCGCCGTACAGCCGCAATATAAGGGAGGGCTTTAGCCCCTGAGGGCTACCGCCCGGGATCCAGGTCCCGCATAATCACATGAAGCACCTGCCCAGTCCGTCGCGCGTCGCGCTCGGAAACGATTCCCTCAGGAATCGCCTCTCCCTCCGCATCCATTCGATCCCGATATGTCCGCGCCACTTCCGGCAGCCGCGCTCCGCCGCTGCGGATCAGCCGAGCTTTTTCGGCCACCGCCAGCCGCGTTTCGAACGACCAATCAGATATTTTCTCGGCGGGCGCTCCCGATGCGATCAGCCCAGGCAGTCCCTTATGTTCAAGCGCGTCGGTCACAATCGCTTCCAGAATTCCGCAATAAGTCACCAGCGCCAGTTGAAAGTCGCCCTTATCCAGAGCATTTCGACCGTCCGCATACGCCCGCTCCAGCACGGGACGAATCTCCGCATTGTGCACGAAATCGAACCGGTGCGCAGCCGGCGCCTCGGCCGTTGCCGAGGCAATCGCATCATTGTTGGTCTGCGACAGCGTGCTCACGGCTTGTCCCAGAACAATCAGCAGTTGCTGCACAATCTCCGCCGGTGCCGCGCCTTGCGCGGCCGTGCCATCCGGCGAACGCTTCAGAAATGCCTGGCTGAAGGCGCGCGCCAGCCAGTGCGCTTTGCTCCCTCCCGAGAGTTGATTGACGGTTACTCCGCAGTCCTCCTGCCACCGGCGGGTCGCAGCGATTGCCCCCGCATCGGCAGGATTGGCAGACAATGTTTCACGCAATTGTTGCCCGCGGCGCATCAAGCCCTCGAGGTGACCGAGGTAGGTTTCAATCTGACTTTGCAGGCTTTGATCCATGTTTTTTTCTTTTTATTGGTCAGAACGAGAAATCATGCAATTCTGGCGGAAATACAGCTGTTTAATAGCTTGACAGTACGCAGGCAGGATGGTAAATTGCCTCGCGCCGCTGGTTCAATGACCGGACCAGTATATAGCACGACCGTTGCGAAGTGTCGGGGGTTTTGTTCGATCGAGTCCAAGTTTGTGCCGAGGTGAAACCCAATGAGTTCTTCAGCTACCGTCTCTCCAAATTCCCTGATTCACCCGTCTCGCATTCCCAACCGCTGGATCCAGCTCATCGCCGGCATCGTCGCAATGATGGCCATCGCTAACCTGCAATACGCCTGGACCCTGTTCACCACCCCCATCCAGGCGCATCTCCACGTCACCCTCAAAGCGGTGCAGTGGACGTTTGCCCTCTTTGTTCTGCTGGAAACCTGGCTGGTTCCCTTTGAAGGCTTCCTGGTCGACGTTATCGGGCCACGGCTGATGCTCGGCCTCGGCTCGTTTATGGTCGGCCTGGGCTGGATTGGATCAGGCTATGCCGAAACCGTCGGCGGGCTCTATTTCTGGTACAGCGTCGGCGGCATCGGCGCCGGGGTGGTGTACGGCGGCGCAATCGGAAATGCGCTCAAATGGTTTCCCGATTATCGCGGCCTTTGTGTGGGATTGACCGCTGGAGCCTTCGGCATCGGCACCGCCGTGACCATTGCTCCCATTGCCCAGATGATCAAGACCATGGGTTATCAACACACATTTATCGTCTGGGGATTCGTGCAGGGCATCGTCGTCCTGGTTTGTTCTTTATTTCTGGCCAGGCCGCCGCAGGGTTGGACGCCGCCCAATTGGGCCGAGAAAGAGAAAAAGATCAGAGCCAAGGTGAATACCTCGGCCATCGACATGACGCCGGTGCAAATGTTGAAGCAGCCGTCGTTCTACCTCATCTACGTGATGATGGTCATGCTGGCCTTCGGAGGATTGGTGGTCACCGCGCAACTCAAGCCCATGGCCGTTTCCTACCACGTGGATAAGATTGTGGTGGTGTTCGGCATGACCGCCTTGGTGCTGGCCATCGAAGTCGATCGCATCCTCAACGGGCTGACTCGGCCGTTCTGGGGATGGGTTTCCGACCACATCGGCCGCGAAAACGCCATCTTCGGTTCGTTCGTCCTCGAGGCACTTGCTGTCTTTGCCCTCTTGCAACTGATCAGTCATCCCTTGTGGTTCATCGCCCTCTCCGGCCTCTGTTTCTTCGCCTGGGGCAACATCTTTTCGTTGTTCCCGTCGATCACCGGCGATTTGTATGGGAATAAATGGGCCACCACCAACTATGGCGTCGTCTATACCGCAAAGGGAGTCGCGGCTGCATTCGCCGGACCAGGAGCCGCGTGGTTGTTTGCCAAGACCGGTTCATGGTCGAAAGTTTTTTGGGCCATGATTGCCTGCGATCTGATTGCCGCTTTCATGGCATTACTGTGGCTGAAGCCGCTGGCGGCGCGTGCCGTGGCGAAACAAAAAGCGGCCCAGCAGCCGGCTTTGGACATTACCGCTCCCGTAAAGGCGCGGGGCGTAGCCTAAGGGCAACCGGTGCGGCACCGCTTCAGCCGCACCGTGCAGCGCCAATGTTTTGAAAGGGCGCGGCTTTAGCCGCGCCGCCCGGCCCAATATTAAGGAAGGGCTTTAGCCCCTGAGGCAACTATCGCTCGGCCCCGCTCCCAGCTACCTGCCCGGTCAACGACCATTCCTCAGGCGGACCAACCTTCATCCCTTTCAGAACCTGCAAACCTGCGGTCACCCGATTCCATTCCTTCTCATTCTTTTTCGTCGTGATCGGCGCGTTCGGATCGGAGTAATACTCCAGAATATTTCTTTTCAGAAGCGCCGGAACAATCCGCTCCGGACTCGCTGTAAGCCGCTCCACTAATTCGGCGTACGTCTTGTCCGTCAGCGGATAGCTTCCGGGTTTCGTCATCGCTCCGGTATCGAGATCGAGATTCGCCAGCCGAAGCGGAGAATCCACGCCGGTTCTCATTTTCGTGAGCAGATCACGATAAACATCCACCGTGTGATTTACGCTTTTCAAATACCACTCCTCAGTTTCGGGCGTCGGAATCTTGATCGCCAAATCCGAAACTGGTCCAACTTTCGGAACGATAAAAACCAGAACAGCGAGCAGGTGAGCTTTGATTCCAGGTCCCTTGAAGGTGTGCGCCCAGTGGCGGTCATAGTTCGTACGCGAAACCCGCTCAGAAAAGAGACGGTAGTTCTCGTCGTTCGGTTGCGGAGGAAACTGATGCCGATGAAGAACCAACTCCGCTTCCGCGAAATCCGGGATAAACTTGCGCACCGACGTGCGGTAGCTGCGCAGAGCGGGGTGTGCGCGGCCAAGAATCTCGTGCGAATCGATCCCGTAAGTATTGATGAACGCGCGCTCCAGCGCCTTGCGCGGCACTTTAAAGCCAACCGCCTTCAGGTAGGCCGGAGGCGCAAATTCGCGGTTGGCGAGTTCGTCAATATCAAACGCAAATTCCGTTCGAATATGGCTGTGCGGACTCTCGTCATAGGTCACGCTTCGCCCGAACTTGTGCTCCAGTTTGGGAAATTCAATTGCCGTCGACGGATTAACTGCCGTCGAGTGCCCCACCGAGTCGCCGACATAATGAGATAATGCTCCAATCGCGAATGCGTATTCGTCGATATTGCGCGCATCCCGAAACAGATAGGCGATGAAATCTCCGCTGCGAACGTAGTGAGTCAGATTGCTGAAAAACTGCTTGCCAAACGGATAGTACCCCATGTCCTGAATCGCCGAACCGCCGTAGGCGTACGCGTGCGCTTCGCGCAACTGAGCTTCGGTCGCCTTCGGAAAACGCGCCAGCAGCAACGGCCGGATGGAATCGTTCCAGGCTAAATCGATCAGTTCTTCGTGAGTAAGAACAGAGTAGCTGAAAGCGTGCCGCGGAAATAAATTGCAGAGGATGAAAATTGTTATCAGAACTTTCGATCGCCTGCGCTGTCCCATCGCAACGCATCCTCCTTTGCTGAGCGAAGAAACTCACGTTAGGATGCGGATTCGACAACCGGGGATGGGACAAATCCGGCTGCTCGCGCAAGCTCGAGATCAGTCAGGCTCAGGCCCGAGCCTTGTCGATCATCGATTCCCAGATGCCCTTCGATTTGAGAATGAGTTCCACCGCTTCGCGAATCGCGCCGCGCCCGGCGAGAGCCTTGGTCGTGTAGTGCGCAACTTTTTTTACCTCGGGAACCGCATCCCCCACGGCAACCGCGAGGCCGCAGCGCCGCATGAGAGGAATATCCGGAAGATCGTCGCCGACATAAGCAACCGCCGCATCCGGCACATCCGCCTTGCGCAAAATTTCCTCATAAGCCGGCATTTTCAACGCCTGCTTCATGTAGACAAATTCTATTTTCATTTCGCGCGCGCGCCGCAGCAGTGCCGAGCTTTCGCGTCCCGTAATGCAACCGGTGCGCAGCCCGGCCGTTTGCGCCAGGGTCAGTCCCTGCCCATCGTGCGCATCAAATGTCTTGATTTCCAGCGCACTGCCGTCAGGCTGCGACAGCAGCGTGACGCCGCCATCGGTCAGCGTGCCGTCAACATCCATCAGCAGCACCTTGATTTGTGCAGCCCGTTTCTTCACCGCAGGAGCAATCTTGAGAGCAGCCAACAAAGCCTCCAAAATGGCAAGGAATGTAAAAGGTAAAGCCGCATGGTCAATTCGAGCAAGCCTCTTCTGCAATCAACACTCATGTAGGACAGCAACTGGGCATGTATGGACAGCCGCCTCGGCTGTCCAGCCGAGCAAAGCGAGGCATCCCGGTTCGCATCACGACAGGCTCATCCGCGCCGATTGCAATTCGCATCAGGGCACGCCTTCACCCGCAGATTGCGATTCGTATCAAGCACGCCTTAACCCGCGCCGATTGCGATTCGTATCAGGGCACGGCTTCAGCCGTGCCGCCGGCGCCAATAAAGAAGCGGGGCTTTAGCCCCTGAGGCATAAACTCTTCTAATGGACCGCGCGCGCTCCGCTTTTTACTCTCTCTTCGATTCGCAACGCGGCCCCCGCGACCGGCTCATTCCCCGCTGGATTTTCCTGCGTGCCCTCGGCCTGATTTTCTTCTCGGCATTCTTCTCGCTAGTCTTCCAGATTCGCGGACTCATCGGCCCCAATGGAATCCTTCCGGCCACTGAATATCTAAAAGCCGTTGCCCATCAGCTCGGACCCGCGCAAGGCGCATGGTACGCGCCAACCCTGCTCTGGCTTTCGAGCGGCAATCCCATGCTCGGCGCGCTCTGCTGGGTGGGTATGATCGCCTCTCTACTGCTCGTCCTGAACATCTGGCCGCGAGGCATGCTCTTCCTCTGCTTCGTTTGTTTTCTTTCCTTCGTGACCGCAGCCCAGGATTTTTCTGGCTACCAGTCTGACGGCATGCTTCTCGAAGCAGGATTCATTTCGCTCTTCTTTGCGCCAGCCGGATTCCGCCCCGGCTACGGCGCATCATCGCCACCTTTGCGCGCCAGTTTGTTTCTCTTGCAATGGGAGTGGTTCCGAATCTACTTCGAATCCGGCCTGGCAAAAATTCTCGGTGGAGATCCCGAATGGCGCCACTTCACCGCCATGGACGAGTACTACCAGAACGGCCCGCTACCCACCTGGATCGGCTGGTACGTGCAGCACCTGCCACATCGGTTCCATTACTCAACCGCCGTCGCAACCATTGTTCTCGAACTCGGCTTGGTCTGGATGTTATTTCTGCCGCGCCGCTGGCGCATCGTTTGTTTCTTCATCGTGACTCCCTGGGAAATCGGAGTAATCCTCACCGCCAACTACACCTTCCTGAATTACCTGGTTCTGGTGTTGGGATTGCTTCTCCTCGACGACCGTTTCCTCGCCCGCTTTCTTCCATCGCGCTGGAGAAAATCACTTCCCAGTGTAGAAACGAAACAATCCCTTGAAGTCCCACATGAAGCCTTGGCTCACGCGGATCGAACCGAACCCACGCCAGCCGAACATGCAAGCTCTTTCCGAAGGCGTCTGAACATCGTAAAGCTGTCGCTCGCCAGCTTTATGCTGCTTTGGATTTTTTACGACACCACCGCCGAACTCGTCTGGATGTTTTCTCAGATTCCCTTGCCCGCAACCCCTGTCATGGCTCTCGAGCCTTTTCGCATCGCCAATCGCTACGGCTTGTTCGGCGTCATGACCAGAGGCCGCTACGAAATCGAGTTCCAGGGTTCGAACGACGGCACCACTTGGATCCCATATCCCTTTCGTTTCAAGCCGCAGGAACTCAATCAGGCACCCGGCATATACGCCCCCTATCAGCCGCGCTTCGATTGGAATCTATGGTTCGCCTCGCTAGGCCAATGGCAGGAATATCCCATCGTGCCCAGAACCGAAGTAAAACTCCTCGAGAACGACAAAGACGTTGTCAGCTTGTTCGCGGGCAATCCCTTCCCCAATCACCCTCCGCGCGAAGTCCGTGCCGTGCTTTGGCAGTATTGGTTTACCAGCATGGCAGAGAAGCAAAAAGCCGGCCTGTGGTGGCGTCGCGAATTCATTGGCCTCTACGCACCGACCATCGAGCGCAATCCGGACGGAAAAATTCAAGCCATCGAAATGCCCAACGTCGGCCCGCGAGAATAAACCGTGCGGGCGCAGCTCACTCACCCGCGCAAGGGCGTCATCCCGAGGCCCAGCGCTTGCACCAGCGGGGCACGGATGCTAAGTAGTACACACCTCACTGCAAAGAAATGACGGGGACTGCCTCCCCGCCTGTCAAGGCCGACACATCCGCCTCAAAACCATTCTAGCCGCATGATATCCGCACATCCCGTGCACCCCCGCTCCCGGCGGAGTCGATGCTGAGCAAAGATAAATGTTGCGCGCCGAGGTCGCATAATGTCGCGAAGTTGGCCGAAACAGAAACTGTCGCATATCGAGAATCCCCGCCGAAATGTCGCCGCCAACCAGGTTTGCGTCCATCCTCTCCAGATCTGCCGGAAAAAGAATATTCCGCGCCAGAACGCAATCGCGAAACCCCGGAGCGAAGCGCTCAATCTGCGCTTCAATCTTCGCCAGCAGGTTGACCGTCGATCCCTGCGGCACATGGCAGTAAGCCCAAAGCGTATGCTTGCCCGCAGGCGCGCGCGAGTCGTCAAAAAGGCTAGGCTGCGCGACCAGAACAAACGGCCGCTCAGCAATCTTTCCGCTTCTTACCGCTGCTTCCGACTCCGCAATCTGTTCGAAGCTGCCTCCGAGATGCACCGTCGCAGCACGAGCGCACTCCGCTGCCTTCCACGGTACCGGCGCATTCAGCGCATAATCCACCTTAAAAACTCCCGGCCCGTACCGAAAGCTGGAAAGCCGCAGCTTGTACCCGCGCGATAATTTTTCTCCGGCCATCTTGATCAGGTTGCGCGGAGAAACATCGCACAGGAACAAATCATATTCAGCCAATCCCTCCAGATTTTGCACCGGCAAAGACGTAATCACTTTTCCCCCCAGGCTCGAAAGCACTCCGCACAATGCATTCGTCAGTGACTGCGCCCCGCCCCGCGCGATCGGCCATCCCACCGCATGCGCCGATACTGCCATAAGCATTCCGAACGCGCCGCTCAAAGGCTCGCTCAGACTGAGAAAAGAATGCGCCGCAAGCCCTCCGAACAAAGCCCGCGTGCGTTCATTGCGAAAGCGCCGAACAATCAAGCTGGCCGGTTGCACGGCAAGTATTCCAAAGCGCCCCATCAGCAAAGGATGTTTCGGAATGAACGGAACAGCCTGCAGCGCCTCCGCAATAAATTCATTCCAGTGCTCAACGAACGGCCGCATCAGCTCGCCCCACGCCGTCCCGTCCTCGCCCAGAGAAGTTTTCGCTAAGCTGAGATCACGCTCCAGAACGACCGCCGTTCCATCATCCAGCGGATGCGCCACCACCGCAGGCGAGTGAATCCACTCAAGACCATGATCGCGGAGCGGCAGCGACGAAAAGAAAGGCGAGCCAACAGCCAGAGGATAAACCGCCGATCCAAAGTCATGCCGAAAGCCAGGCAAACTCAGTTCCAAAGTCCGCGCCGCACCGCCCGCGATCGCCTCCGCCTCCAACACTTCCACCTGCAACCCAGCCTGCGCCAAAACGATGGCCGCCGCCAATCCATTCGGTCCAGCGCCAACCACGCAGGCCTTACGGCTCATCAGGCATCACCTACCTTCAGCATAAATGAGGCTCTTCGCATTGCACAAAAGATCGTCGCGTGGAAAGAGCAAGAGAGCCTGCCCTGAGCCTGCCTCGACCCCATGTCATTCCGACGCGCGAGCGAAGCGAGACAGGAGGAACCTGCTGTTCGCCAACAGCGGATCAGCCGCGGGTCCCCCATCCATGCCGCGCTCCCGAAAGCCAAAATCTCACAAGTACTCAAGCGGCAGAGCCTGCCCCGAGCCTGCCGAAGGGGACGGGAATTTGACTTCCCGTCCGGGACCATCGACCCATGTCATTCCGACGCGCGAGCGAAGCGAGATAGGAGGAACCTGCTGTTTTTGCCTTGCCACATCCAACCAAAAAGGAACGTTTGCGAACCTCTACCCTATCTCTGTCCCCGCCGCACCGCTCTCCGAAAAACCTCCCAAGCCTCTCTCCACTTCTCAAACCGTGACCGCAACTTCCGGCTCTCCGGATACAGCATCAACGACTTCAACTCCTCCACCACTCGCACCGGCATCACATACCACGCATTCATCGGACGCGCATACGCCACCAGCGCATCAATATCCTCCGCCGAATACGACTTCTGCTCATGATCGTGCGCCCGAAAGCTGCACCCGCCATCCGCTCCCACCGTGTGCGCCGACTTCACCTGCACCCGCCAGAAATAAAAACTCTTCTTCGGATTCACAATAAAGTCATAAGGCTCGCTATCTCCCCAAGGCTTAGCCACCACAAACCCCATGCTCACCGCCTTGGCAATAAACTCCGCCTCCGCAATCTCGCCCAACTGCTTACAAGTAAGTTTCTCCGGACGCTCTTCCGCCACAGCCCAAATCGTGATCCCACTCATATCGACTGACTCCATTGATCGGATTGTCATCCTGAAGCGACAGTTCTATCGTCGCTGAAGGACCTCCATCTCAACCACCCTCGCTGGCTGCCCACGTCTCGCCGCTTTCGCGAGACGTGGGAAACCACCCCAAAACGCAAAAGCCCCCTCCGACCATCCGGTCGGAAGGAGCTAACCTCAGCCACTTCGGCTACATCCTAATGCCGGCAACGACCGGAGTTTATCCTGAGCTTGCCGAAGAGCCTGCCCTGAGCAAGCGAAGCGCGTCGAAGGGACTCCCACACACTTGGCGCGTGCAGTCCCATCGGCCCAGCGGGGCTTGTTACAATCGGGTCATGCCGACGGTATTCCGCTCGGGCCCTTACCGATTCTACTTCTATAGCCATGAACCAAACGAGCCGCCGCATATCCACGTCGATCGCGATGACTCATCGGCAAAATTCTGGCTCAACCCCGTCCAACTGGCCGCGAACTTTGGATTTCGCGCCCACGAACTGCGCGAGATACAATCAATAGTGCTCAACCACGGGGCACGGCTTTTGGAGGCTTGGCATGAGTTTTTCGGCAGCAGCGGCGGATGAGCGCGTCCTCGACGTCACCTTCTCCGACGACGCGCTAAGCGTCTCCCTGCGCGACGGCCGCATCATCA
The DNA here is from genome assembly GCA_963766625.1 of uncultured Acidobacteriaceae bacterium. Taxonomy (GTDB): domain Bacteria; phylum Acidobacteriota; class Terriglobia; order Terriglobales; family Acidobacteriaceae; genus Sulfotelmatobacter. The sequence continues at coordinate 998,083 of CAVYBF010000028.1, forward strand.
CTGTCCCTCTTGTGTGGTATCCGCGTCTGCTGAATGCCAGCGTCCCCCAGCGCACGAACTGGAACATCTCCGGCGGAGGCTACGGCATTCACTGGCCCGACGTTGACGAGGACCTCAGCACCGAGGGTCTCTTACGCGGCGCACCCGCGCCGAAGGCTCACACTCCGGCAAAGTAACACGGAAGTCGGCGCTATTCCCACCTAAAAGGAAAAGGCCGTCGAGATTTCTCTCAACGGCCTTTATTTATGCCGGCAACGACCTACGCTCCCACACACTTGGCGCGTGCAGTACCATCGGCCCAGCGGGGCTTAACTTCCGTGTTCGGGATGGGAACGGGTGGAACCCCCGCGGTATGATTACCGACAAGTCGAGGCGCTTAGCAGACGTCAATGAGCCGCCGTCAAGGCGGCGATTGAGAGCCTGCTGCCGAGATCCTGAGCGCCTTTCAGCGAAGGATCTCTACGCCATCTCGTTGTCGCTTTTCAGCGACGAACTTTCAAAGATCCTGAGGCTCAATACCTCACAGCTGAATAGATTGGGTGTGGCTTACTTTCTTCTTGTTTGTTTCCGATTTCAACCACGCTACATCGGCTTAGCTTTTTCTTCATCTTGAAAATCCCATTCTTTAGAATCGGAATATCCTTGAAATTCGAAAAGCGTCGGCGGGAAGCTCAAAAGCCAGCTTTCAACTGCTGCTCAGGTTCTAGCTAAGAGCTAAAAGCTAATGGCTAAGAGCTTCA